>NZ_CADFEJ010000213.1 GCF_902833055.1 Burkholderia territorii | reverse complement strand
GGGGGGGGGGGGGGGGGGGGGGGGGGGGGGGGGGGGGGGGGGGGGGGGGGGGGGGGGGGGGGGGGGGGGGGGGGGGGGGGGGGGGGGGGGGGGGGGGGGGGGGGGGGGGGGGGGGGGGGGGGGGGG
>NZ_CADFEJ010000212.1 GCF_902833055.1 Burkholderia territorii | reverse complement strand
GAGTCGAACATGAAGTTCGAATCATCTTGAGATACATCGATACAATCACAACCCGGATAGTTTCCACGTCCATCTCAAAGACGCTTCCGCTATCCAAATTACTTACTTCTTCCAGATTGTTAAAGAACGACAGC
>NZ_CADFEJ010000211.1 GCF_902833055.1 Burkholderia territorii | reverse complement strand
TCGGGTACTTCGGGCACTTCGGGTACTTCGGGCACTTCGGGCACTTCGGGCACTTCGGGCACTTCGGGCACTTCGGGCACTTCGGGCACTTCGGGCACTTCGGGCACTTCGGGCACTTCGGGCACTTCGGGCAC
>NZ_CADFEJ010000210.1 GCF_902833055.1 Burkholderia territorii | reverse complement strand
TGCGCCTTTTGCGCCTTTTGCGCCTTTTGCGCCTTTTGCGCCTTTTGCGCCTTTTGCGCCTTTTGCGCCTTTTGCGCCTTTTGCGCCTTTTGCGCCTTTTGCGCCTTTTGCGCCTTTTGCGCCTTTTGCGCCTT
>NZ_CADFEJ010000209.1 GCF_902833055.1 Burkholderia territorii | reverse complement strand
TCGACGGCAGCAGGCCAAGGCGCGAATGCCACGGGCATCAACTCGACGACCACGGGTCAAGGCTCGACGGCATCGGGTGCGAGCTCGACGGCGAATGGCCAGGGCGCGACGGCATCGGGTGACAACTCGACGGCAGCAGG
>NZ_CADFEJ010000208.1 GCF_902833055.1 Burkholderia territorii | reverse complement strand
GTACCGCCACCCGAAGTACCGCCACCCGAAGTACCGCCACCCGAAGTACCGCCACCCGAAGTACCGCCACCCGAAGTACCGCCACCCGAAGTACCGCCACCCGAAGTACCGCCACCCGAAGTACCGCCACCCGAAGTACC
>NZ_CADFEJ010000207.1 GCF_902833055.1 Burkholderia territorii | reverse complement strand
CCCGAGTTCTCTCAAGCGCCTTAGAATACTCATCTCGCCCACCTGTGTCGGTTTGCGGTACGGTCATCGTTAGACTGAAGCTTAGAGGCTTTTCTTGGAACCACTTCCAATTGCTTCGCTCCCGAGGGAGCTCGCGCCACACCCTTGAAT
>NZ_CADFEJ010000206.1 GCF_902833055.1 Burkholderia territorii | reverse complement strand
AAGGAGCTCGCGCCACACCCTTGAATTACGCGCCCGGATTTGCCTAAGCGCCTTCTCCAATGCAGCGACCGGGACTTCCAACACCCGGACAACCTTCCGCGATCCGTCCCCCCATCGCATCTAACGACGGTGCAGGAATATTGACCTGCTTCCC
>NZ_CADFEJ010000205.1 GCF_902833055.1 Burkholderia territorii | reverse complement strand
CGAAAAGAAAAAAGGGCCTTCCCGGAGGAAGGCCCTTCTGAGGTGGCGCGGCTGGCAGGATTCGAACCCACGACCCCTTGGTTCGTAGCCAAGTACTCTATCCAACTGAGCTACAGCCGCACGCAGAAGCGGAAGTATAGCAGGGTTGTATAAAAAGGGAAGCCT
>NZ_CADFEJ010000204.1 GCF_902833055.1 Burkholderia territorii | reverse complement strand
GGCGCCGGAAAAACAAAAGGCCCGTCGAATGACGGGCCTTTTGCTGTCTGGCTCCCCGACCTGGGCTCGAACCAGGGACCTACGGATTAACAGTCCGGCGCTCTACCGACTGAGCTATCGGGGAACAAACAACAACAGCAGAGAAACGAGATTCTATGGAGCGTTCGCTAACC
>NZ_CADFEJ010000203.1 GCF_902833055.1 Burkholderia territorii | reverse complement strand
CTGCACGACGAAGTAAGTGTGTGACGGGGAAGCAGTAGCGTAGCAATACGCGGGAGTAGCTCAGTTGGTAGAGCGCAACCTTGCCAAGGTTGAGGTCGCGAGTTCGAGACTCGTCTCCCGCTCCAAGTCATGGGGAAGCCGCGCTTCCCTTTTTATTTGATGGGCCGACGGTCC
>NZ_CADFEJ010000202.1 GCF_902833055.1 Burkholderia territorii | reverse complement strand
GGCGCTTGCCCTGCGCGGGCCGCCGTCAGACGCTCAGAGACCGCCGGCCTGCCGGTACAACCGCCAGAACGACTGCGCATACGACTGCGCGAGCTCCGGTGCGCGCTGGAACACGTTCACCGTTTCGGCGTGCGCGGGCGCGCCGTCGGACAGCGTCGTCAGCGCGACGCTGTCGTCGACGATCG
>NZ_CADFEJ010000201.1 GCF_902833055.1 Burkholderia territorii | reverse complement strand
ACGGGCTTGAGCTCGACGAACAGTTCGGTGGCGTCCTTGTCGACGTCCACATCGACGGGCATCAGCTCACTGTCGACCGGCCTGAGCTCGACGAACAGCTCGATCACGTCGCTGTCGACTTCGACCTCGACCACCATCGGCTCGCTGTCGACCGGCCTGTCGAGCACGAACAGCAGTCTGACCTCGCTGTCGAC
>NZ_CADFEJ010000200.1 GCF_902833055.1 Burkholderia territorii | reverse complement strand
GCGCACGCCGAAACGGTGAACGTGTTCCAGCGCGCACCGGAGCTCGCGCAGTCGTATGCGCAGTCGTTCTGGCGGCTGTACCGGCAGGCCGGCGGTCTCTGAGCGTCTGACGGCGGCCCGCGCAGGGCAAGCGCCACCTATCCATTCCCGCTGCCATCCCGGTGCCGCGTACCGGTATGACCCTGCTTGCATCGGCGCGCC
>NZ_CADFEJ010000199.1 GCF_902833055.1 Burkholderia territorii | reverse complement strand
GCCTGCGCGAGCAGGTCGTTGCGGCCCGCGGTGGCGGGCAGCACGAAAGATTGAGGCATGTCTTGTCTCCTGTCGGTCCCAGTTAGCGCTTTAGCGCTTACTGGGACCCCATGCTTCGCGGTCGGCCTCAGTTAGCGCTTTAGCGCTTACTGGGACCCCATGCTTCGCGGTCGGCCTCAGCTAGCGCTTCAGCGCCAACTACGG
>NZ_CADFEJ010000198.1 GCF_902833055.1 Burkholderia territorii | reverse complement strand
GCCAGTGGCACGTATGGAGGCGTGATCGGCGGGACGGGCGGGCTGACGCTGTCGGGCACCGGCACGGAGACGCTGACGGGCGCCAATACATACACCGGCGCGACGACGATCAACAGCGGCACGCTCGCGATCGGCGCGGGCGGCAGCCTGTCCGCGACGACGCCGGTCAGCCTGACGGGTGCGGGCGCAACCTTCGACGTGAGCGGCGCGACCAC
>NZ_CADFEJ010000197.1 GCF_902833055.1 Burkholderia territorii | reverse complement strand
TTGTTCGCCACGAATCGCGACGTCGCGAAGAACGCGTCGGACATCGCCGGTCTGGGCAGCGACGTGTCGAACCTCGGCACGCAGGTGACGAACATCGACGGTCGCGTGACGCAGAACGAGACGCATATCGCGAAGAATACGTCGGACATCACCTGGATCAACGATCAACTGGCCGAGCTGTCGGGCGGCACGATCGGTCTGGTGCAGCAAGCGGCGG
>NZ_CADFEJ010000196.1 GCF_902833055.1 Burkholderia territorii | reverse complement strand
GACGAGATCGAGCTGTTAGCCGACGAGAGACCGGTCGACGTCGAGGTCGACAGCGAAGTCACCGTGCTATTGGTCGAGCTGAGGCCCGTCGACAGTGAGTTGATGCCGGTCGAAGTCGACGTGGAGAGCGACGCGATCGAGCTGTTAGCCGACGCGAGGCCCGTCGACGTCGAAGTCGACAGCGAAGCGACCGAACTATTGGTCGAGCTCAGGCCCGTCGA
>NZ_CADFEJ010000195.1 GCF_902833055.1 Burkholderia territorii | reverse complement strand
GTGAAAGGCCCCCTCGCCGTAAGCCCAAGGTTTCCTACGCAACGTTCATCGGCGTAGGGTGAGTCGGCCCCTAAGGCGAGGCAGAAATGCGTAGCTGATGGGAAGCAGGTCAATATTCCTGCACCGTCGTTAGATGCGATGGGGGGACGGATCGCGGAAGGTTGTCCGGGTGTTGGAAGTCCCGGTCGCTGCATTGGAGAAGGCGCTTAGGCAAATCCGGGCGC
>NZ_CADFEJ010000194.1 GCF_902833055.1 Burkholderia territorii | reverse complement strand
ATACTCATCTCGCCCACCTGTGTCGGTTTGCGGTACGGTCATCGTTAGACTGAAGCTTAGAGGCTTTTCTTGGAACCACTTCCAATTGCTTCGCTCCCGAGGGAGCTCGCGCCACACCCTTGAATTACGCGCCCGGATTTGCCTAAGCGCCTTCTCCAATGCAGCGACCGGGACTTCCAACACCCGGACAACCTTCCGCGATCCGTCCCCCCATCGCATCTAACAA
>NZ_CADFEJ010000193.1 GCF_902833055.1 Burkholderia territorii | reverse complement strand
TTGTCACCCGATGCCGTCGCGCCCTGGCCATTCGCCGTCGAGCTCGCACCCGATGCCGTCGAGCCTTGACCCGTGGTCGTCGAGTTGATGCCCGTGGCATTCGCGCCTTGGCCTGCTGCCGTCGAGTTGTCACCCGATGCCGTCGCGCCCTGGCCATTCGCCGTCGAGCTCGCACCCGATGCCGTCGAGCCTTGACCCGTGGTCGTCGAGTTGATGCCCGTGGCATTCGCGCCTTG
>NZ_CADFEJ010000192.1 GCF_902833055.1 Burkholderia territorii | reverse complement strand
CAGCAGCGATTCCGCCAGCGCCCACATGTCGTTCTCGACGCGCTTCTCGCCCGGAAAGCCCTCGACGCCGAACACCCGCGCGAGCACGCGCTTCACGTTGCCGTCGAGGATCGTTGCGCGCGCGCGAGTAGTAGCCGAGCCCGGCCCACAGCGCCATCACGTCATCGGACGGCGCAGCCGCGAGCGCGACGACGTCGGGAAAGCGCTCGAGAAAGCGCGTGTAATACGGGACGACGG
>NZ_CADFEJ010000191.1 GCF_902833055.1 Burkholderia territorii | reverse complement strand
GCGAGCTCGACCGCAAACGGCCAAGGTTCGACGGCATCGGGTGACAAGTCGACGGCAGCAGGCCAAGGCGCGAATGCCACGGGCATCAACTCGACGACCACGGGTCAAGGCTCGACGGCATCGGGCGCGAGCTCGACCGCAAACGGCCAAGGTTCGACGGCATCGGGTGACAAGTCGACGGCAGCAGGCCAAGGCGCGAATGCCACGGGCATCAACTCGACGACCACGGGTCAAGGCTCGACGGCATCGGG
>NZ_CADFEJ010000190.1 GCF_902833055.1 Burkholderia territorii | reverse complement strand
GGGAAGCAGGTCAATATTCCTGCACCGTCGTTAGATGCGATGGGGGGACGGATCGCGGAAGGTTGTCCGGGTGTTGGAAGTCCCGGTCGCTGCATTGGAGAAGGCGCTTAGGCAAATCCGGGCGCAGGATTCAAGGGTGTGGCGCGAGCTCCCTCGGGAGCGAAGCAATTGGAAGTGGTTCCAAGAAAAGCCTCTAAGCTTCAGTCTAACGATGACCGTACCGCAAACCGACACAGGTGGGCGAGATGAGTAT
>NZ_CADFEJ010000189.1 GCF_902833055.1 Burkholderia territorii | reverse complement strand
GCCGACGAGAGGCCGGTCGACGTGGAGGTCGACAGCGAAGCCACCGTGCTATCGGTCGAGCTCAGGCCCGTCGACAGCGAGTTGATGCCCGTCGAAGTCGAGGTGGACAGCGAGCTGATCGAGCTTGTTGCCGACGAGAGGCCGGTCGACGTGGAGGTCGACAGCGAAGCCACCGTGCTATCGGTCGAGCTCAGGCCCGTCGACAGCGAGTTGATGCCCGTCGAAGTCGAGGTGGACAGCGAGCTGATCGAGCT
>NZ_CADFEJ010000188.1 GCF_902833055.1 Burkholderia territorii | reverse complement strand
CTTTAACAATCTGGAAGAAGTAAGTAATTTGGATAGCGGAAGCGTCTTTGAGATGGACGTGGAAACTATCCGGGTTGTGATTGTATCGATGTATCTCAAGATGATTCGAACTTCATGTTCGACTCTAATTGGAATACGGCACAACGCGAGAACTCAACCTGTAGCGACTGTCGAAGAGACAGACTCGTTATAGGGTCAAGCGAACAAGTGCATGTGGTGGATGCCTTGGCGATCACAGGCGATGAAGGACGCGGTAGCCTGCGAAAAGCCCCGGGGAGCTGGCAAACAAGCTTTGATCC
>NZ_CADFEJ010000187.1 GCF_902833055.1 Burkholderia territorii | reverse complement strand
GACGAGATCGAGCTGTTAGCCGACGAGAGACCGGTCGACGTCGAGGTCGACAGCGAAGTCACCGTGCTATTGGTCGAGCTGAGGCCCGTCGACAGTGAGTTGATGCCGGTCGAAGTCGACGTGGACAGCGACGAGATCGAGCTGTTAGCCGACGACAGGCCGGTCGACGTGGACGAAGACAGCGAAGTCACCGAGCTGTTGGTCGAGCTGAGGCCCGTCGACAGCGAGTTGATGCCGGTCGAAGTCGACGTGGAGAGCGACGCGATCGAGCTGTTAGCCGACGCGAGGCCCGTCGACGTCGAAGTCGACAGCGAAGCGACCGAACTATTGGTCGAGCTCAGGCCCGTCGA
>NZ_CADFEJ010000186.1 GCF_902833055.1 Burkholderia territorii | reverse complement strand
CTTTAACAATCTGGAAGAAGTAAGTAATTTGGATAGCGGAAGCGTCTTTGAGATGGACGTGGAAACTATCCGGGTTGTGATTGTATCGATGTATCTCAAGATGATTCGAACTTCATGTTCGACTCAATTGGAATACGGCACAACGCGAGAACTCAACCTGTAACGACTGTCGTCCCCCATGCGGGGATGGGGCCCTCGTAAGCGCTAAAGCGCTAACGATGGCCGACAGAGACAGACTCGTTATAGGGTCAAGCGAACAAGTGCATGTGGTGGATGCCTTGGCGATCACAGGCGATGAAGGACGCGGTAGCCTGCGAAAAGCCCCGGGGAGCTGGCAAACAAGCTTTGATCC
>NZ_CADFEJ010000185.1 GCF_902833055.1 Burkholderia territorii | reverse complement strand
ACCCGGATAGTTTCCACGTCCATCTCAAAGACGCTTCCGCTATCCAAATTACTTACTTCTTCCAGATTGTTAAAGAACGACAGCCGATACTTTCGTACCGCTCTGACTGGCTCAATCGCCAATGAGAAAAACTCGAACCAAACTTCATTCGAATGTTTGTCATTGAGGATTATCGAAAGCGGCCGGCATTATAACCGATTAAACCGCTAACAGACAGTCTTTCTGTCTTTATCAACAGCCGATAAGCGTGAGCGCTCAACTTTGCGAGATAGCTCTGGAAAGGAGGTGATCCAGCCGCACCTTCCGATACGGCTACCTTGTTACGACTTCACCCCAGTCATGAATCCTACCGTGGTGAC
>NZ_CADFEJ010000184.1 GCF_902833055.1 Burkholderia territorii | reverse complement strand
CCCGAGTTCTCTCAAGCGCCTTAGAATACTCATCTCGCCCACCTGTGTCGGTTTGCGGTACGGTCATCGTTAGACTGAAGCTTAGAGGCTTTTCTTGGAACCACTTCCAATTGCTTCGCTCCCGAAGGAGCTCGCGCCACACCCTTGAATTACGCGCCCGGATTTGCCTAAGCGCCTTCTCCAATGCAGCGACCGGGACTTCCAACACCCGGACAACCTTCCGCGATCCGTCCCCCCATCGCATCTAACAATGGTGCAGGAATATTGACCTGCTTCCCATCAGCTACGCATTTCTGCCTCGCCTTAGGGGCCGACTCACCCTACGCCGATGAACGTTGCGTAGGAAACCTTGGGCTTACGGCGAGGGGGCCTTTCAC
>NZ_CADFEJ010000183.1 GCF_902833055.1 Burkholderia territorii | reverse complement strand
AATGCCCGCGCGCATCGGCCGGCATCCGCGCGAGCCAGGCCTGGTAGGCTTCGCGTGCCTCATCCACGCGCTCCAGCGCCTACAGCACGATGGCGAGATTGCCGAGCGCCTGCGGATGGTCCGGCGCCAGCGCGAGGGCGCGGCGATAGCAGGCCTCGGCCTGGCGCGCGTGCTCCTTGTGGATGTTGCCGAGGTTGCAATGCGCGTCGGCATGCAGCGGCGTGAGCCTGAGCGCGCGGTCGAGCAGGATCACAGCCTCGTCGCCGCGGCCGCGCTGGTGCAGCAGCACGCCGAGGTAGTGCAGCGCGTCGGGATGCGCGGGCTGCAGCTTCAGCACGCGGCGGTAGAGCGGCTCGGCGATGTCGAGCTCGGCGTTCATGTGCGCCTGCATCGCCATGCGCAGCGTCTCGGCCAGGCG
>NZ_CADFEJ010000182.1 GCF_902833055.1 Burkholderia territorii | reverse complement strand
TTCGGTGGGTGGCGCGCGTCCCGGCATGAAGCTTCAGCGTGGACGCGGCGGCGCATGGATGCGGGCGGACGGGGCAGGATGCGGTTCGCGACGAACCGCAGCCGTTGCGCGAGCGCGCGGCACCGGCGTGGCGGGCGGGTTCCGGCGCAATGCGGCGGCGCGGCGGCAGAAATGGCCGCGGCCGGCACCAGAACCTTCTGGCGTACGAGAGGCGAATCGATCTTGGTCATCAGCATCGCGAGCTTGCCGATGCCGACCTCGTTATAAAAAGAAGGCCAGCATAACATCGCGCTCCCGCAGTTTGGGACGGCTGGAGGGCGCGATTCGGGATGATCCCGATAGGGATCGCCCTGAAGCGGGGCGCGACCCCGGCGGTTCTCCCGGCGCCGCCCCACGCGGGGCCTTTTCCTCGCGGACAC
>NZ_CADFEJ010000181.1 GCF_902833055.1 Burkholderia territorii | reverse complement strand
ACCGGCTTGCTGCGGCGCCTGGCGCGGCCGTTCGGCGAGCGGCTGGCCGAGCGTGCCGGCGATCTCGACCTGATGCTGCTGCGCACCTCGGCGCAGGACGACCCGCGCCACGGCGAGTCCGACGCGGGCGTGCGCGCCTGGCGCGAGGCCTTCTCGCGGCTGGCCGGCGAACGCTCGCCGCCGCGCCACTACGTGACGGCCGCGCTGATCTGCGCGGCCCTGACCGGCGTGGCCGCCATCGCGCAGGCGCGCCTGGACCTGACCAACCTGGTGATGCTCTACCTGCTCGGCGTGGTGTTCAGCGCGGTCAGGCTCGGGCGCGGGCCGGGCGTGATGCAGTGCTTCCTGTCGGTGGCGGCCTTCGATTTCTTCTTCGTGCCGCCGGGCATGTCGCTGTCGGTCAGCGACACGCAGTACCTG
>NZ_CADFEJ010000180.1 GCF_902833055.1 Burkholderia territorii | reverse complement strand
CAACCGGCACGGAAAAACCCTGTCCGGTGTCCTGCGTGAGCGCTACCGCGCTCGTTCGATTGTCATGTTCAGCCCACGTAGCGCGCGTGCGCTACTCAGGCCAGGCACCATCTTGCGATGGCAAGGATGCGGCCGCACGAATGTGCCAGCACCGCAGGAGCTGGATGCTCCGATTGACGGGAAGGTTTGCGCGACTTTCGCACTTGCCGCGATCTTGCATGCATCGGCATGCAACTCACTGCGAAAGTCGAGGACATGCGCCGCAGTATAACGGCAATTTCTCGCCAGCGTAAACCCTTGGGGGCAGGATCGCGCAAATTGGATGCCCGCGCCATGCGAGGTGCGAAGCCGCAAAGCGCGATCCGAATCCGCGAGACGGCGCATCGCGTCGCCACTCGAATTGCTCAGGATCGCGAATGA
>NZ_CADFEJ010000179.1 GCF_902833055.1 Burkholderia territorii | reverse complement strand
GTTGGCCGCCAGCGTCAGGTCCCAGTCGCCGTCGAGCACGAGGTCGGTGCGCACCGGTGCGCGTTCGCCGGTCAGGAACTCGCGCACCTGCAGGGCGCGCGCGATCGACAGGTTGCTGAGCGTGCCGGCGGTGCGGATCGTGCCGTGGTCGAGCGCGAAGCTGCGCAGCGTGAGCACCGCGCCCTCGACGGTCAGCTTGCTGGCGCCCAGGATCACGCGATCGGCGCCGGCCGAAACCGTCAGCGGCGCGTCGAGCGAAACGGCCGGCGTGCCGCGAATGTCCAGTTGCGAGACGGTGCCGTCCCAGCGGCTGCCGCCACCCGTCTCGACCAGGCCGCCCGCCGCGGCCAGTTGCAGGTTGATCACGCGCCCTTCGGCATTGCCGATCGCCGAGGCCTGCAGCGTATGTCGCGCGCGCGTG
>NZ_CADFEJ010000178.1 GCF_902833055.1 Burkholderia territorii | reverse complement strand
TCGGTTGGTGGAGGAGGCCATGCTAGGCTGCCGTTCCATGTTCGAAAATTCCCAAACTCTCGACAATGGCTGATCAAATTCGTCCAACACCCGACTGGGAGGACATCCGCGTATTCGTCGCGCTGGCGCGTCACGGCAGCCTGTCGGCGGCGGCACGAGCCCTGTCGGTGTCGCATGCCACCATCTCGCGGCGCCTCCTGTCGCTCGAACAGCCGCTGGGCGAACGGCTGGTCGAGCGCCGCCCCGACGGCTACGTGCTGACGGCGGCCGGCACCCGCACGCTCGGCTCGGCCAGCGAGATGGAAGCCGCCGCCGCGCAACTGGGCCGCGGCGGCACCGACGACAGCCCGCGCGGCCTGGTGCGGATCAACGCGCCGCCAAGCCTGGCCCAGCACTTCCTGATCGCGCGGCTGGCGACGCT
>NZ_CADFEJ010000177.1 GCF_902833055.1 Burkholderia territorii | reverse complement strand
CGCCGCTGCCTGCCGCCATACCGGCGCGCACGCGCAGACGCTCGAGGAAGTGAACGCGCTGCTGGCGGGCTGAACCGGCTCACCTGTCTGATCGCGGGAACGGCCGGAACCGTGAGGTTCCGGCCCCGCTCGTCGCCTCTCCCGGTTTCGCCTGCTTGCCGCTTTCCCGGCTTCCCGGGCATCTTTCCGGCCCGCGCCGACGCGTTCACAGCGCCACGCGCACCTGTCTTCCGGGCCGTTCCAAAGCTCGCCCCGCCGTCCCGTATCCCTTGCCTGGCAAGGACTTTCACCGACCGCTCAAGCCCGCCCGGCAAGTCTTCGCCAGCACGTTCGCCCCCCCAATCCCGCGGTTCGGCAGCGCCGCGCGCGACCTGATCGACGGCGAAGCCGTGTTCGAACGCTTCGCCACGCCGCGCCGCCTG
>NZ_CADFEJ010000176.1 GCF_902833055.1 Burkholderia territorii | reverse complement strand
TGCCGGCAATGAACCGCAGTGGCAGTTCCGTAGTTTTCGCAACCAAACCTAGACACGCGAGGTACACCATGCCTTTTCCGAATGTCAGCTCGATGGTGGGCACCGCCAGCAACCTGGCCAGCACCGCCGGTAACGTGATGAACGGCGCCGCCAACACGGCCGCCGGCAGCGCGGATTCTGCATCCACGCAAGCGCAGATGCAGAGCATCAGCAACCAGATGAACCAGATGACGCTCGCCTCGGCGCAGATGCAGCTCCAGCAGAGCATGGCCGCATCGCTGGCCAACGTGATGAAAAGCGGCGCGAGCAACGTCAAAAGCGCATCGCAAGGCGGCTAATCGCGCCAACCGGCGTCGCCTCACGCGACGCCATCGCGGCGGCCATGCCCGGTTCCGGGCGGCCGCCTCTTTTTGTTTTCTCGA
>NZ_CADFEJ010000175.1 GCF_902833055.1 Burkholderia territorii | reverse complement strand
CACCGCCGTCATCGGGTGCGTGACCCGCTTACAGCCGTTCGATGATGCCGGCGGCGCCCATCCCGGTGCCGACGCACATCGTGACCATCCCGTACTTCAGGTTGCGGCGACGCAGCGCGTGCACCACGGTGGACGCCCCGATCGCGCCGCCCATCGGGTTGACCTTCGAGGGATCGAGGCCGAGATCGCGGATCACGGCCAGCGACTGCGCCGCGAAGGCCTCGTTCAGCTCGATCCAGTCCAGATCGTCCTGCTTGAGGCCGGCGGCCTTCAGCGCGGCGGGGATCGCCTCCTTCGGGCCGATGCCCATGATCTCGGGCGGCACGCCACGCACCGCGAAGCTCACGAAGCGCGCCAGCGGCGTGAGGTTGAACTGCTTGAGCACCTTCTCCGAGACCACGATCAGCGCGCCGGCGCCGTCC
>NZ_CADFEJ010000174.1 GCF_902833055.1 Burkholderia territorii | reverse complement strand
AACTGCCCGGCGGGTGCCGTACACATCACGGTGGGCCGTGTGTCGTTGGTCACGCCCGATTGCTCGACATGGCCGACGTGCGGTGCCACGGCATCGAAGACGCCCGAGATAGGCGGGGCAGTCGGCACGCCGCCTACCAGCACGGTGAAATCGAAGCCGTCGCTCGGCTCGCTACGGTTCCCCGCCTCGTCGGTCGCCACCGCGCTCAGGTGATGATCGCCATCGACCAGCGGCGCATACGGCGCTTGCGGACGGAACGACCAGTTGCCGTCGGCATCGGCCCGTGCGCTGCCGATCAGCAGCTTCGCCCCCATCACGGTGTCGTAGATCAACACCACGCTGTCGCGCTCGGCCAGGCCTTTCACGAGCGGCTGGGCGTCGTCCGTCGTCTCGCCCTGCTGCAAGGGGCCAGTCACATCGCCG
>NZ_CADFEJ010000173.1 GCF_902833055.1 Burkholderia territorii | reverse complement strand
GCCGCGATCCTGTTGTCGGAATTCACGCACGACTGGCGTGCGCTCGCGTTCGGCGTGTCGGTCGGCGGCTTTGGCTTCGCGATCGGCTCGCTTGCGAACCTGATCGCGGTGCGTCTCGCGAAGGAGCCGCGCATGTGGCTGCCGTTCCATCTGGTCTCGATTCCGTTCGCACTCGCCAGCGCGGCGTTCGGCGCGTGGCTGCTCGTTCATGGTTGAGTGACGCGGCTGCGCGCGGCACAGCCGTGCGACTCGGGTGGCGGGGCGGGTGCACAGTATTCGCGCTGGTTGCGGGGCTGTTGATAAGTCCGGCAATTCACGGTCGATTGCCTGTGGTGGCATGACAACTGATTGGATGATCCGACGCGTCGACGTCGGCCCGGATTTCGTGCATCCGGTGCTGCTAGATAGTCACAGGGTTTTGCTT
>NZ_CADFEJ010000172.1 GCF_902833055.1 Burkholderia territorii | reverse complement strand
GCGCCACCGCGATCGCCGAGACGCGCCATCACACCGGCCTGTTCCTGGCCGCCACGCGCGAGAAGCCGATGCGCCAGCAGATGCGGCTCTATACCGTGGCCGCGCAGGGCGAGGTGGCCGACATCCGCGCCTGGCCCGAGCGCGACCCGGCCCAGCTCGACGCGCTCGACTATTCGGCGGGGCAGGCCTTCGGGCGCATGGTGCGCGGCGCCGGTTTCGCGGGCCTGGCCTATCCCTCGGTGCGCGATCGCGGCGGCGAGTGCCTGGCCGCGTTCCGCACCACCTTGCTGCGCGACTGCCATCACGCCGCCTACCTCGAATACAACTGGAACGGCTCGGCCGTCGACGTGGTGTTCGAGCTGAACCAGGTCGGCTGAGGCCGGCCGCCTATTCCCGCGTTCCCCGGAGATACCGATGTCGAGTCT
>NZ_CADFEJ010000171.1 GCF_902833055.1 Burkholderia territorii | reverse complement strand
TCACTTCCACGTGCGCGGGATTGGCCAGCAGCAGGATCTTCTCCCCGACGGCCACCGCCTTGCCGGTCCATTCGTTTGGATCGCTGAAGATCGCCACGCCGGCGCGCTGCGCGGTGACGTTCACGCGCGCGAGCTGGCGCGCGGTGTAGTCGAGCTCGACGCGGCTCTGGTCGAGCTTGCGCTGGCGCTCGGCCATGTCCAGCCGGGTCTTATCGTCGGTGACGGCGAGCTGGGCGGTCTGCCGGTATTCCTCCTGGGCGGTGTCGTAGTCCTTGCGGGCCAGCGCGTAGCGCGACTGCAGCGTGGTGGCGTCCAGGCCGAGCAGGGGCGTGCCGCGCTGCACCGGCTGGTTCGGCTGCACGTAGAGGCGGTCGATCACGCCGTCGAGCGGCGCGCGCACCACGAACGGGTCCTTCGGCGTGACTT
>NZ_CADFEJ010000170.1 GCF_902833055.1 Burkholderia territorii | reverse complement strand
CGAAGCGCCGCGCGGCCTGCTCGAAGCGGGCGCGCTGACGCTCGACCTGGAAGGCCTCGAGCGCGGTGAGCGCCTGCTGGTACTCGTCGAACCAGGCGCTGGGCATGTCGCGCTGGGTGCCGAGGAAATCGACCAGGTTGTCGCTGTCGAGCTGCTTGAGGCCCTTGGCGAAGGCCTGCGACAGCAGCCGGTCGCGCCGGGCCAGCATGGTGTCCAGCAAGGTCTTCTCGGCCGCGTCGGGCGCGTGCAGGGCGCGATAGGCGTCGAGCTCGCGATTGCTCTCGTCGAGCAGCGCATGCAGGCGGCGGATTTCGTCGCCGGCCGGCTTGCCCGCGCTGATGATCTGCTCGACGTTGCCCAGGCCCACGCGCAGCATCAGCATGCGCTCGGAGCTGGTCTTGAGGTGCACCACCGAGGCGGTGTCGTC
>NZ_CADFEJ010000169.1 GCF_902833055.1 Burkholderia territorii | reverse complement strand
ACGTGCGGCGCGATCAACTGATCGTAGATCCGCCGCGCCTGTTCCATGGTGTCCTCGGGCAGCGGGGCCAGCGCGCTCGCCTCGGCATTGCCCTTCGCCTGCGCAGCGTTCTTCGCCCCGGGGATGACGACCGACACGGCCCGCTCCATCAGGATCCAGCGCAGGGCGAACTGCGCCATCGTCGCGCCTTGCGGCACATGGGGGCGCAGCGCCTCGACGGCTTCCAGGGCGACGTCGTAAGGCACGCCGGAGAAGGTTTCGCCCACGTCGAAGGCTTCGCCGTGACGGTTGAAATTGCGGTGATCGTCGGCCGCGAAGCTCGACTGCGCCGTGAGTTTGCCGGTCAGCATGCCGCTGGCCAGCGGCACGCGCACGATCATCGCGACATCGCGCGCGATCGCCTCGCGGAACAGCAACTGCGCCGGCC
>NZ_CADFEJ010000168.1 GCF_902833055.1 Burkholderia territorii | reverse complement strand
GCGATCACGCCCTCGCGCGCCACGCCGCGCACCGACAGCAGTTGCGGGCGGATGAAATTCTCCGCGTAGTCCTCCAGCTTCTGCTCGTCCAGCGTGCTGCTGGTCAGCGCGATCTGCAGCACCGGCACGGTCGAGGCGTTGTAGTTGAGGATCTGCGGCGGCGTGGTGCCCGGCGGCATCTGCTTGAGCACGGTCTGCGAGATCGAGGTGACCTGCGCGGTGGCGGTGCGGATGTCCACCGTCGGCTGGAAGAAGATCTTGACGATGCCGAAGCTGCGGAACGACTGCGACTCGATGTGCTGCACGTCGTTGACGGTGGTGCCGAGCGTACGTTCGTAGTACGTGACGATGCGCCCCGACATGTCGTCCGGCTGCAGGCCGGCGTAATTCCAGATCACGCTGATCACCGGAATGCGGATGTCCGGGA
>NZ_CADFEJ010000167.1 GCF_902833055.1 Burkholderia territorii | reverse complement strand
AATCGCTGCTGGATATTCTTGATCAGCCAGCGCGCTTCCTGGAGCTGCTGCTTGAGCGAACCGGCGCCCGGATCGCCCCGGCTGTTGCGCAGGATATTGGCGTACAGGTGGTTGATGCGCAGCTTCGGCACCACCTCGGGATTGAGCTCCGCGAGCCAGTTCTGGCCGCTCTTCCTGACCATGATGTCGGGCACCACGTAGTCCGCCTCGGTCTTGCCGTAGGCGGCGCCCGGGAAGGGCTCGAGCGAGCGGATCAGTGCATGGGCCTCGCGCAGCTCGTCGTCGTTGGCCTTCAACTGCTTGCGCAGCCGCGTGAAGTCGCGCGCGGCCAGCAATTCGAGATGCTGCGAGACGATGTCGAGCGACAGCGTGCGCGTGGGGGACGGATCAAGTCGCAACAATTGCAGGCGCAAGCATTCTGATGCGGAG
>NZ_CADFEJ010000166.1 GCF_902833055.1 Burkholderia territorii | reverse complement strand
GCCGGCGCGCAGGAAAAGGACGCCTTCCTGTGGTGGAACGGTCGATGCATGAAGCCGCGCGGCGCCACGCCTACCACGCATATCTTCAAGCTGCCGCTGGGTTTGATCGGCGGCCGGCGTGCCGATTTCAGCACCTAGGTGGACAACGAGTGGCTGTGCCTGCGCCTGTTCAAGGCCTATGGCGTGCCGACCGCCAGCGCAAGAATCGCCGCTTTCGGGACCCAGCGCGTGCTGGTGGTCGAACGTTTCGATCGCATCGTCTCGACGAGCGGTTCGCGTCTGCTTCGCCTGGTCCAGGAGGATTTCTGCCAAGCCACCGCCACGTCACCGCTGCTCAAATATGAAAACGAGGGTGGGCCGGGCCTGAAGGACTTGTTCGAGCTCGTCCATCAATCGCGCGACGCCGAGCGCGACCTGCGCACGCTGATGG
>NZ_CADFEJ010000165.1 GCF_902833055.1 Burkholderia territorii | reverse complement strand
CATGACGGTGCCCGGCGCGGCCACGCCGCCCGCGGTGACCGCCGACCGGATTCGCGCGGCCGAGGAAACCGGCACGGCGGCCGTGAAGCTGGCGGCCGAGCGGCTCACCATCGACCGCGTGCTGACGCCGAAGGCCTTCGACAACGCGCTGCGCGTGCTGCTGGCGATCGGCGGCTCGACCAATGCGATCGTGCACCTGGCCGCGATCGCCGGGCGCCTCGGCCATCGCATCGACCTGGACGCGCTCGACGGCATGGGCCGCGAGACGCCGGTGCTGCTCGACCTCAAGCCCACCGGGCAGCACTACATGGAGGACTTCCACAAGGCCGGCGGCGTGGCCACCCTGCTGCGCGAGCTCAAGCCGCTGCTGCACCTCGATGCGCTGACGGTGACCGGCGAGACGCTCGGCGAGCGGATCGAGGCGAGCGGCG
>NZ_CADFEJ010000164.1 GCF_902833055.1 Burkholderia territorii | reverse complement strand
TCCGACGGGATCGAGAAGTGGCGCGTCTGCGCGCCGTAGGCGTTATCCGTGACGGACAGCTTCACGGCCTTGGCGCCCTTGTTGCTGATCTTCAGCATGACGTTGCCGTTGGCCGCGTCGTAGCCCACCATCACCACCGGCTTGGCTGACTTGTTCCGGGTCTTCCTGTCCTGCGGGATCGCGCCGACGAACTGGCGCACGAAACTGTTCGGGCCATACACCAGGAAGTTGTAGACGCCGTCCGTGCCGGCCAGGTTGAAGGTGTCGGCGATCGACTTGCCGGCCTCCACCGTGTAGCGCCACGGGCCGTCGCTTCGGTTGGTCGAGTACACGTAGAAGCTCGCGCCCACCTTGCCCGTGTTCGAGAAGTTGATCTGGAATTCGTTGTCCTTGGTGAGTTCGCGACCGTTGGCGTGCAGCTCGTAGGGCAG
>NZ_CADFEJ010000163.1 GCF_902833055.1 Burkholderia territorii | reverse complement strand
GCTGGTCGACGTGGACGACGACAACGAAGTCACGTTGCTATTGGCCGTCGACAAGCCACTGGAAATCGAGGTCACGCCGGATGACAACGAAGTCACCGAGCTATTTGTGCTCGACAGGCCAGACGACAGCGAAGTCACCGAGCTTCTGGTGGTGGACAGCCCGGAAGACAGGGAAGTGACATTGCTGTTCGCGGAACTCAGTCCCGACGAAAGGGAGGTGACGTTGCTGCTGGCGGTGGACAAGCCGCTGGAAAGCGAGCCGACGCTGGTCAAAGTGGACGACGACAACGAAGCCACCGAGATATTGGTGCTCGACAGCCCCGACGACAGCGAGCCGATGGAGCTCGTCGTCGACGACAAGCCCGACGACAGTGACGTGACGCGGCTATTCGTGGTGGAGAGTCCGCTCGAGGTCGAGGTCGACAGGCTGG
>NZ_CADFEJ010000162.1 GCF_902833055.1 Burkholderia territorii | reverse complement strand
GCTCGACCGGCGCGCACGCAGCCGCAGCTTCGCGTCGAGCGCGGCGTGAGCGTCAGCCACGAGACGATCCGCCGATGGTGCGACAAATTCGGCGCGACCTTCGCCCGGCGGGTCAAGGCTGCGCGACGAAAGTCGGGCCGCATCTGGCGTCGGGACGAAATGTTCGTGAATCTGCGCGGCGAGTCCTGGCTGCTGTAGCGGGCGGTCGACGAACGCGGCATCGAGTTGGGCTGCAGAAGCAGCGCGACAAGGCAGCAGCGAAGCGCTTTTTCCAGCGTGTGCTGCGTTCCTTTCCGCCGCCGCGCAAGATCGTCACCGACCCGTTACGCAGCTACCCGGCTGCCAAGGCTGACATCCCGCATGAAACAGACAGGTCACGCTCGCCCCCTTGTGAACATACTCCGCTAACGTGACAGCGCCATGCCGTGGCC
>NZ_CADFEJ010000161.1 GCF_902833055.1 Burkholderia territorii | reverse complement strand
GCCAATGCCGTCAAGTACAGCGAGGCGCACACGCGCGTCGAATGCTCGGTCGAATTGAGCGAGGACCGCGCCACCGTGCGCTGCGTGATCCGCGACCACGGCTACGGCATCGACATCGCCGACCAGGCGCGGCTGTTCGAGCGATACCGGCGCTTCCGCCTCGACGGCCAGCCCGAAACCAAGGGCGTCGGGCTCGGGATGGCCTTCGTGAAGGCGGTGATGGAGCGCCATGAGGGAGAGATACGCGTGCGCAGCGCGGCCTGGCAGGGAACCACGGTGACGCTGGCGCTGCCGGCGGTCGAGGCGGGCTGAGGCAGGTTGCGGCGCTGCTCGGAACATTCATGGCGCGGCGTCGATCCCGCCGTCGGGTGTTGGGCACGTCTGCTAAGAAGCCAGTTCAAAAAGACTGCTCGATGCGCCTGAAGATGTTCC
>NZ_CADFEJ010000160.1 GCF_902833055.1 Burkholderia territorii | reverse complement strand
GGTGACGGTCCTGTTCCCGCTGTCGCGATCGATGTGGCCCAGTTGGGCGGCATGTATGCCGACAGGGTGTTTTTGGTTGGCAACTCGGCAGGCGTCGGTGTCGCGAACGCAGGGACGATCGCGGCGCAGGCAGGCGATCTGACGCTGCAATCGAATGGCCGTCTGGTGCTCACGGGCAAGACGACGGCGAGCGGCAACCTCGCGTTGTCGGCCGCGAACGGGATACAGAACAGCGGTACGACTTACGCTCGGCAGTCGCTGTCGGCCAGCATCGGCACCGATCTCACGAACAGCGGGACGCTGGCGGCGCAGCAGGATACGAGCGTGAATGCCGGCAGCGTCAATTCAACCGGCACGCTCGGCGCGGGCGTGAACAACGACGGAGCGGTCGGCCAGGGCGGGTGCTGGAGAAGGGCATGGTGATCACGGTCGA
>NZ_CADFEJ010000159.1 GCF_902833055.1 Burkholderia territorii | reverse complement strand
CGGCCAGATAGGCCATCGCGGTGGCCGGCACGCCGCCCAGCACCAGGCGCTCGAGCGCGCGCGCCACCAGCACGCCCGGCCAGCGCGGCGGTCAGGACGGAACGGAAACGCGGCATGAATCACCTCTACGAGTCGGATGCAGTGGCACGAAACCGCCCGGCTATAGAGATTGCGCGCCGGCACCGTTCCAATCATTTCTGCGATGCAATTGACGCTGCTGGCGCTATGCTTTTCGCGTTCGACCGGATACGGCCGACGATCGGGCGCGCAGCGCGGCGCGAGCGCGAAGGCCGCCGGCGCAGGCGGGCGGCCGCAGCCCGCGACAAGCCGCGCCGCCAACAAAAAACCCGCCTCGCGGCGGGTTTTTCATGACGGCCGCCGAAGCGGCCCGGCAGGCAGGGCTGGAAGCAGCCGAACCCGGAAGCAGCCGGCT
>NZ_CADFEJ010000158.1 GCF_902833055.1 Burkholderia territorii | reverse complement strand
GCCTACACCGACGGCTACCAGCCGTTCTCGGCCGGCACCCTGCCGATGGACCAGGCGGTGCAGCGGGGCCTGGCGCCCTTCAAGACCTTCATGCTCAAGCAGACGCGCGAGAGCGACCTCGCGCTGTTCGCGCGCATCGCCAAGGCGCCGCCGATGCAGGGCCCCGAGGACGTGCCGCTGCCGCTGCTGGTGCCGGCCTTCCTGACCAGCGAGCTGAAGACCGGCTTCCAGATCGGCTTCACGATCTTCATCCCGTTCCTGATCATCGACCTGGTGGTGGCGAGCGTGCTGATGTCGATGGGGATGATGATGGTCTCGCCGACCACCATCTCGCTGCCCTTCAAGCTGATGCTGTTCGTGCTGGTGGACGGCTGGAAGCTGCTGATCGGCTCGCTGGCGCAGAGCTTTACCTGAGGACGATGCGATGACGCCC
>NZ_CADFEJ010000157.1 GCF_902833055.1 Burkholderia territorii | reverse complement strand
GTGAGCGCGCCGTGGCGGATCACCGATTCGCTGCGCCCCGACTGGCGGCGGATCAGCGCGCGCATGCGGGCGCCCAGTTCGTCGAGATCGAAGGGCTTGACGAGGTAGTCGTCGGCGCCGGCGTCGAGCCCCTTGACGCGGTCCGAGACGGCGTCGCGCGCGGTGATGATCAGCACCGGCAGCGCGTGGCCGCGCGAGCGCAGGGTGCGCAGCACGTCGACGCCGTCGCGCTTGGGCAGGCCCAGGTCGAGCAGCATCAGGTCATAGGTTTCGCCTCCGATGGCGGTCAGCGCGGCCTCGACCTTGTTGGGCATCTTCATCACGACTGCCCTGGTGGGCGTGATGCTGAGCGCGAGCGCCAGCTTTGGCGCCTCGGGCTGGAGCACGGTGGGCAGCATCGTGATGCAGCTGCTGGTGCCCTTCCTGGCCGGCCA
>NZ_CADFEJ010000156.1 GCF_902833055.1 Burkholderia territorii | reverse complement strand
CGGCCCTGCCCGCCCCACATTCGATAACAAGGACTCGAGTCTGTCTGGAGGAGTTTCATGGAAGGCTTCATCACCGACTGGCTGAATCTCGCGATTCGCTGGTTGCACGTCATCTGCGCGATCGCCTGGATCGGCGAATCGTTCTACTTCGTCGCCCTCGACAACAGCCTCAAGCCGCCCAAGGATCCGAACCAGCGCCAGCGCGGCGTGTTCGGCGAGCTCTGGCACGTGCACGGCGGCGGCTTCTACAACATGCAGAAGTACACGGTCGCACCGCCCGAGATGCCGGAGGACCTGCACTGGTCGAAGTGGCCTTCCTATACCACCTGGATGTCCGGCTTCGGCCTGTTCTTCGTGCTCTACCTGCTCGCGCCGAACACCTACCTGATCGACCGCAACGTGCTCGACATGGGGCCGGTGGTGGCCGTGTCGGCC
>NZ_CADFEJ010000155.1 GCF_902833055.1 Burkholderia territorii | reverse complement strand
GCCGTCCTTCAACTGCACGCCCTGGTCGACCACCGTCACCGAGAGATTGTCGCCGGTCAGCATGCCCGACAGGTCCGGCTTGGCCGGCGTGCCGGCCACGCTCAGCTTAAGCACGGCACGCCCGTCGAACAGGTAGCTCGGCCCGAGCAAGCCGCCGGTGGTGCGCAGCGCCGGCAGATCGACGTCGATCTTGCCCGACAGCGGGCCGTTCTCGGCCACGCCGATCACCCCGTCGCGCATCGCGAACGGGATGCCGTGCGTCGCGTCGGCGGTGGCGATCCGGCTCGCCTTGGCATGCACGGTGGCGTTGAGCCGGTTGCCCGCGCCGAACTCGGCGCGCGCCTCCAGGGCCGTGATGCCGAGCGAGGCGATCCCGCGCCCGGCCTCGATCGTCACGTCGCCGGCGCGGCGGCGGATCTGCACGTGACCGCTGGCGTTG
>NZ_CADFEJ010000154.1 GCF_902833055.1 Burkholderia territorii | reverse complement strand
GAGCTCGATGCGGTGCTGCTCGGCGGCGGCGTGTGGAGCGGCGGACGCGAGGCAGGCTTGCCGGCCGCTCGACGCGTCTACGCGAGCAAGCCGGTGGCGGCATGCCTTGGCGGCGGCGCGGTCGGGCTCGCGGCGTACGAGACCAGCACGCTCTGCCGCGATGGCCTGACGCGCCTGTTGGTCACGGCCACGCCGGCCGGCAGCGCGGGCGACGCGGGGATCGGAGTCGTGCTGGGTTCGGTGCGGCCGCGCGACCTGCTGTACCTGCCGGGCGTTGGGGTATCGCCCGAAGGCGTGACCGACGTCGCCGACCGCTTCGCGCCACGAGCGGTGCTGCTGGGTGCGACCTGGTTCGATCGTCAATGCGGGCCGGGCAGCCGTGACGACGACCTGGCGTGGGTGGTGGCGCGGGCGTTTCCGGATGCCGTGCTGCTGGTGGG
>NZ_CADFEJ010000153.1 GCF_902833055.1 Burkholderia territorii | reverse complement strand
GCGGAACACCAGCACGCCCGATACCGGCGCCACGAGCGGTTCGGTGCCGGCCAGCGGGGTGGCGGGATGGGCCAGCGGCGTCAGCGGTGCCGGCGTGCCGTCGATCGAGCCGCGCAGGGTCAGGTAATCGACGATCGCCTGCGCATCGCGCTCGGCGAATTCGTAGGACACGTCACGCTCGCTGCGCAGCTCGACCGTCACCGAGATCGCGCCGTTCGGGATCGGGAAGCGGCTGCCGAAGCGCTCGCGCAGCTCCGACCAGCAGAAGCTGTGGACCTCGTCGAACGGGTTGCCGACCGAATTGAGCGCGAGCAGCGAGGCCTGGGCGTCCAGGTAGCGCGCCAGCGGCTCGACGTCTTCCCACAGATCGGGGTTCGTGTAGAGATGCATCACGGCGTCGTTGTCGTAATGCAGGTCGAGCACCACGTCGGCGTCGAACGA
>NZ_CADFEJ010000152.1 GCF_902833055.1 Burkholderia territorii | reverse complement strand
GTTGCACCCTACGCGGTGGCGCCACCGCTGCCGGTGCTGTTGCCGCCACCGATCGCGACGGCACTGCTGTCGCTCGCGAGCGTGTCGTTGCCGATCGCGGACGCGCCCACGCCTTGCGCGTTTGAACCGGAGCCGACTGCAATCGCGCTCGAGGCAGTCGCCACGGCGTTGTGGCCGAACACGGTGGAAAACACGCCGGTGGCGGTGGCGCCGTTGCCGATGGCCATCGAGGTGGAGCCGGTGGCGGTCGAGCCGTAGCCGAGTGCCATCGAGGCCGCACCGGTCGACGTCGCGTTCGAGCCGAGTGCGATCGAGCCGGTGCCGCTCGCGGTGGTGTTGCTCGGCGCGAATATCCCGAGCACGGCCGCATTGCCGCCGATCGCGATGGTCGAGGTCGAGGACGCCACCCCGCCGCCGGTCGCGTACTGCGCCTGCGCGACC
>NZ_CADFEJ010000151.1 GCF_902833055.1 Burkholderia territorii | reverse complement strand
GAAAAGAGAGATCATTTTCGGGCAGCGACTTGCAGGGTCACGTCAAACTTCCACTCGGACCACTGTTAGAGTTTTGGTCGTTCTGCAATGCCATTGCGGAGATGATCCGCTTGGGTTTTCCGCGCGCAAACCTAGCGCAGATCATTTAGAGGCCAGTTCAAAAAGACTGCTCGATGTGCCTGAAGATGTTCCAACAGACAAGCGAGCAACCGAGTTTCAGGAATGCTTCGTGAATGTCAGCCCGCCGCTCGAAGCGAGTGCGTAGGCGATGAAAACTGTGGAGCCAGGAGTGAGTGCGTTCGACCACCCAACGATACTTGCCCAGACCACTGCCATGCTGGGTCCGGCGCTTGGCGATCACGGATTTGATACCTCGCTCGCGCAACGCGCGACGATGTCGGGTGGAGTCGTAGCGGCGATCGGCGTAGACGACGCCGTGCTT
>NZ_CADFEJ010000150.1 GCF_902833055.1 Burkholderia territorii | reverse complement strand
TGATCGTGACCGACGACGTTCATTCGCTCGATCAGATACAAAGCAATCCTGTCGAGTTTTACAGATCCGGCGCTGGCAGTGAAGTGGATGCGTTCACGCAGTGGGCGGGTTCGCGGACTTTGCAGAGTTCGGTGCATACAACCCGCACGTTTGACTACAAGGCGCCGTCAGTGGGTGCCAATCCCAAGGGCACGACACTGCCGACCATGGCTGGGCAGGGCAATCTGCCCGAGCAGACCGAGGTCTACGAGTACACGGGGGCCTACACCTACGATCGACAGGATCGAGGCGAGCATCTTTCCAAAGTGCATCTGGAAGAATGGGAATCACGGGCCAAGCGATTTACGGGAGCCGGTGGTGTGCGTGGCGTCGATGCAGGTTTGCGGTTCGACTTGAGCGGCCACCCGGAGCACGACCGCGATCCTGCCGCCCAGCGAGAGTT
>NZ_CADFEJ010000149.1 GCF_902833055.1 Burkholderia territorii | reverse complement strand
TGCCGCCGCTCACCGCGCGCAACCGGCGGCGCTGGTGGATCGCCTTGCTCAGCGCCGGGCCCGGCTGGATCGTGCCGGGCGCGCTGAAGATGCTGGGCGGCGCCTTCCTCGCCTTCATCGCGATCCAGCACGAGATCGACGCCACCCAGGCCGCGCAGCCCACCCAGATGTACCTGCTCGCCTACCACCTGCTGCTCGACCCGCTGGGGCTCGCGTCCTGGGCGGTGCCCGTGGCCGTGCTGTTCGTGATCGTCTCCCAGTTGAAGATCAACGTGACCAATGCCTACGCGGGGTCGCTCGCCTGGTCGAACTTCTTCGCGCGGCTCACGCACAGCCATCCGGGGCGCGTGGTGTGGCTGGTGTTCAACGTGCTGATCGCGCTGCTGCTGGTGGAGATGGGCGTGTTCGAGGCGATCGGCAAGGTGCTGTCGATGTACGCCAA
>NZ_CADFEJ010000148.1 GCF_902833055.1 Burkholderia territorii | reverse complement strand
CGTTCGCGTGACGGTTGCTGGGCGGTTCCGCCCGCAACCACCTCGCCGATCCGGCTAGGCGGTGCCCGTGCCCGGCGCCGCCGGCGAGAGCGGCAGCCGCACCGTCACCACCAGCCCGCCGCCCGGCGCATCGTCCAGCGCGATCTCGCCCTCGTGCACGCGCACGATCTCGCGCACGATCGACAGGCCCAGCCCCGAACCCTCCACCGATTCCGTCGCCGAGCTGCGATAGAAGCGCTCGAACACGGCCTCGCGCTCCTGGCTGGCGATGCCGGGGCCGTCGTCGATCACGTCGAGCCGAGCCTGCCCGCCCTCCCGGCCGATCCGCACCGTGATCACCGCGCCGTCGCCGGCGTAGCGGATCGCGTTGTCGATCAGGTTGCCGATCAGGTCGGCCAGCAGGTCGGCGCGCGCGACCACCTCGACGTCGGCCTCGTGCTCGAA
>NZ_CADFEJ010000147.1 GCF_902833055.1 Burkholderia territorii | reverse complement strand
GATTCGCCTGCGTCTGCTTACACTTTCGTCATTCCGAACGCCGCCCTTGCAGGGCGCGCACCGGCAACCGGGCCGCCAGCGGCCCGCTTCGCCAGCCGGGCGTGCATCGCAGGCCCTCCCTTCCAGCATGACCGAGCGCCATCTCCGCGCGGCCAAGGCGTGGCGGGCGGGTTCGCGCCTTGCGCGGGCGTTCGGCTCCGGGTCGTCGCGACCCCATCGAATCCAGGAGGAGACATGGCAGCAGAAAACGGTTCGGGCCTCGGCACCGGCCTCAAGCAGCGGCACGTGACGATGATGTCGATTGCCGGCGTGATCGGCGCGGGCCTGTTCGTCGGCTCGGGCCACGCGATCGCCGAAGCCGGGCCGGGCGCGCTGATGGCCTACGTGATCGCCAGCGTGCTGGTGGTGCTCGTGATGCGCATCCTCAGCGAGATGGCGATCGCCC
>NZ_CADFEJ010000146.1 GCF_902833055.1 Burkholderia territorii | reverse complement strand
CAGATCGCCACGCTGCCGGCCGGCACGTGATGCGCGCCGCCACCGAGCGGATGACGCGCGTCACGCTGGAGCTTGGCGGCAAGTCGGCGCTGGTGGGACGCGAGCATGCCGATCTGCAGCTGGCGGTCTCGCTCGCGGTGGGCGGCGCCTTCACCAATGCCGGGCAGATGTGCTCGGCCACCGCGCGCATCCTGGTGCATCACGCGCTGCATGGCGACTTCATGGCCGCCTTCGAATCGGCGGTGCGCGAGCTGGTGGTCGGGCCGCCGCAGTTGAGCGGGGTGGCGATGGGCCCGCTGATCTCGGCCGCGCATCGCGCGCGCGTGAACGCCGCGCTCGAGGCCGGGCTGGCCGCCGGCGCCGCGATCGCCTTCGAGGGCCGGCTCGACCCCGCTTGCGGCGACGGCTTCTTCCGCGCGCCGGTGGTGATCGACGAACCCGCGCT
>NZ_CADFEJ010000145.1 GCF_902833055.1 Burkholderia territorii | reverse complement strand
CTCGACTCAGTCGTGGCTGGCGTCGAATGCGGCGACCTCGCGTTTCGGCGCGATCTCGCGCCAGCGCTGTCGCAGCAGCGCCGCCAGCTCCACCGGGTCGGCACGCGAGAGCCTCACCAGCACGGCCGGCCAGCCCAGGTAATGATCGGTCACGTAATAGATGTCGGGCTCGCTCTCGATCAGGTGGGCGCGCTGGTCGGGACCCACGCCGCTCACCACCAGCGTGTCGCCGTCCTCGCGCAGGCGCGCGAGCAGATGGCCGCGCACCTTCAGCGCGGGCGTGCCGTAGGAGCTGCCCGCCTCGACCGCGGCCCAGGCGAGCGCGATCCGGCTCAGTTCGTCGTAGGTCATGGCGCCTCCAGCCAGGGAATGCCGCTCGGCGGCATCGCGCGTGCCGCCCGCCGTCGATGATAGCGCCGCGCGCCGCCTGGCCGGCAAGCTGGGCAC
>NZ_CADFEJ010000144.1 GCF_902833055.1 Burkholderia territorii | reverse complement strand
CAGTGGTGACGACGGCGGCGACGCCGCGCCGTCCGGGCAGTTGCCGCAGATGAACGCGCCCTCGCCGATGCAGGACCCCTCGATGAGCGGCGCGGGCACGCTCGGCGGCGCGGCGGGCGCGGCCGGTGCCTCGGGCGCGGCCACCGACGACGGCAAGTACGCCGCGCTCGACCAGTACAGCCAGGGCAACGACCAGTCCGATCTCGCGAAGTGGTCGGACCTGGCCTCGCCGGACCAGGGCGTGTCGCTCGAGCGTCCGCTGGCGGCCATGCAGATCCTCAGCGGCAAGGCGGGCCCCGACGGCCAGCCGCCGACCGAGGCGCAGAAGGCCGCGGCGATGCAGTTCGTCAACGACAACCCCTCGCTGAAGACGGCGCTGCAGAACACCGGCGCGCTGAAGTCGGACGGCACGATCGACACCAAGAAGATGCAGGGCTTCATGGGCCA
>NZ_CADFEJ010000143.1 GCF_902833055.1 Burkholderia territorii | reverse complement strand
CCGCCCGCCGCCCTCCACCCGCAGTTGCAGGCCGGCCTCGTCGGCGAGCCCCTCGAAATAACCGGCGATGCGCAGCAGTTCGTCGCGCACCTCGAAGTCGCGCCGATGCGTGACGAAGCCGGGATGCTCGGCGCGCGCGAGGAACAGCACGTTCTCGATCATGCGCGACAGGCGCTCGTATTCCTCCAGGTTCGATTCCAGCAGCGCCTCGTATTCGGCCGCCGTGCGCGGCCGGCCGAGCGCCACCTCGGTGGCGCCGCGCATGTTGTTGAGCGGCGTGCGCAGGTCGTGGGCCAGGTCGGCGCTGAACTGCGAGAGCTGGCGAAAGCCCCGTTGCAGGCGCGCCAGCATCGCGTTGACGGCCTCGACCAGCGGCGCCAGCTCGCGCGGCACGCGCCCCGCGTCGAGCCGCGTGTCGAGCCGGTCGACCGTGATGCGGCCGGTATC
>NZ_CADFEJ010000142.1 GCF_902833055.1 Burkholderia territorii | reverse complement strand
CCGAACGTGCCGTTACCCGAACCGCCGAGCGTCAGCGTATTGCCGCCCAGGTTCACCGTCGAACCGGCTGTACCCGACAGCGTGCCGGTCGCCTGCGGCGTCGTGGCCGCGCTCACGTCCAGCGTCGCTCCGGCACCGGCCAGATCGATCGCGCTGCCCGACGACAGGCTGCCGCCCGCACCGACCGCCAGCGTGCTGCCGCCGCCGATCGTCGTGTTGCCGCTGTACGTGTTCGTGCCCGTGAGCGTCGTCGTCGACGGACCATTCACCGCCAGATTGCCGCTGCCCGAGATCGTGCCGCCCAAGCCGAGATTGTTCGCGCCGCCGACCGTCAGCGTCGAACCCGCGCCGAGATCGATCGCGTTGGTCAGCGTCGTGCCGGCCACGCTCGTACCGAGCGTGCCGCCCGCGCCGCTCGTGGTCAGCGCACCGGTGCCGAGTGCGGAGCCG
>NZ_CADFEJ010000141.1 GCF_902833055.1 Burkholderia territorii | reverse complement strand
GGCGGGGCCGGTTACTTCTGTACGACCGCGCCGATACTGGCGGCCACCACGCAGAAGGTGCCGGCGATCTGCAACGCGCTCAGGGGCTGCGAGAGCACCACGAAACCGATCGCCGCGGCGATCGCCGGCTCGGCGCTCATCAGGATGCCGAACGACGAGGCGCTCATGCTGCGCAGCGCGATCAGCTCCAGCACGTAGGGAAACAGCGGCACCAGCATCGCCAGGTAGGCCGCGTCGAGCAACTGGCCGGCAGGCAGGTGGCCGCCGCTTTGCGCGATGCCGAACGGCGTGGTCACCAGCGCGGCCACGATCAGCGAGGTGGCGAGCCCCTGCAGGCCGTCGAACAGCGTGCCCACGCGCTTCATCAGCAGGATGTAGGCGGCCCAGCCGAGCGCCGATCCGACCGGGAACACCAGCGCGGCGGGCGTGGCCACCCACATGCCGTCCTGGCG
>NZ_CADFEJ010000140.1 GCF_902833055.1 Burkholderia territorii | reverse complement strand
CTCTACCAGCAGGGCGTGAACGGCAACGATCCGGTGAACGGCAACTACGGCACCAACATGCTGCCGAACTTCGCCAACTTCATCAACGCGCCGGCCGGCTCCGCGCTGCAGACGCGCGGCAACGCGGTGCGCACCCTGGTCGACCTCAAGAACGACGTGCTGGCCAACCAGCTGCCGCAGGTCTCCTGGCTGTGCCCGCCGGCGATCTATTCCGAGCACCCGAGCTACACGCCGGCCTACGGCGCGACCTACATCGCCCAGATCCTCGACGCGCTGACCGCGAACCCGGATGTGTGGAGCAAGACCGCCTTCTTCCTGATGTACGACGAGAACGACGGCTTCTTCGACCACATCGCCCCGCCGCAACCGCCGACCAACCGCGCCCAGGGCCTGTCGAAGGTGAACGTGAGCGCCGAGATCCACAACGTGGTGAACCCGCTGCGCGGCGGCAGC
>NZ_CADFEJ010000139.1 GCF_902833055.1 Burkholderia territorii | reverse complement strand
GCGCGCTCGATCTGTGCTTCATCGCGGCGGTGCCGCTGGACGAGGTGATCGCGCACCTGGCGCGCATGAACTGGCCGATCGTCGAGGGCCCGGTCGAGCGAACCGGCGCGACGGCCCGGATCCGCTCTGTCTATGTGCGCGACCCGGACCTGAACCTGATCGAGATTTCCGAGTTGCTGTGAGCGGCGGTGTCGCCGCGTGGCCCGGTGCCGGCCTGAAATCCGAAAGCTTCGTCGCGCATCGATAACGCGTACAGGAAAACCGGAAGATTGTCCCATCCGCCGCCATGCGCCTTCGCTACATTGGAGCAACGGCCGGCGGGGCGGACGGCATCTGTCATGCCGCCGGGCACCCGTGGCCGGAACGCCGATTCGATGCGAACGGATCCCCGAACCTGCAATGACAGAGAAAGCCATGAAAAGTATTTTGTTGGGCTGCGCCGCGATGACGGTCTGC
>NZ_CADFEJ010000138.1 GCF_902833055.1 Burkholderia territorii | reverse complement strand
AGATGGTCGAAAGCAATCGCGGCAAGGCGGGCTTGCGTTTCATCGATCGGTTCGGCGAGACGCTGCCTTGGTGAGGTGAGTGTGGAGTGCGCGCTCCGTTCGTTGCGACGAGGCTCGGGTCGAGCGCTTGATTACTTTGTCGTCCGTGCTCACCGTGCAGCGAACTCGAGCGGATGCACGATTCAGGTGGATTGCTTCATTAAGCTGTCGGTGACGTACAAAACTGCCGTGAAGACGAGAATGACCGCTCCTCCACCCACCCATTTCCGGGCTGACCAACGTCGCCAGGCGACCGCGTTGAGCAGGCAAAACGCGATTGCCGGGCCGCAGAGGTAGCCGATCACCAGCGGCACGCTCCACCACGGAATAGGACACTTTCCCAATTCGCTGCTGCCTGTCGCGACGTGCCCGGATCCGCCATGCCAGTGGAGACGGCTGAATGCGTAGTAGAAAGCCCAT
>NZ_CADFEJ010000137.1 GCF_902833055.1 Burkholderia territorii | reverse complement strand
GGCCGGTCAGGAGCGGCTGGCCGAGCGTGGTGGACAGCGTGGTGGCCAGGCCGGTGACGCTCGGGTCCTTGACCAGCGTGTTGACCAGCGGGCGCGCGTCGGCGAGCTTGGAGGTGGTCTTGGCGAGCTCGGCGGGCGACAGGAACAGCAGCGCGTCGCGTTCGAACAGCGGGCCGCCGGCCGGCAGCGTCTGGCTGCGCTGGGGGAAGGCGTCGTCGACGGCCTTTCCAAGTGCCGCCCATTGCGGTTCGTTGTCGATCAGCTTGCTGACATCGGTATTGATCTTGAAATGCTGGACGGTATAGACGCCGGCGAAGGCGGCGATCAGGAGCGACAGCACGACGACCAGGATCGGGCGCCGTACCGACCAGGCAACGAGTCGGACGAGTAGGGTTGTCAGCATTGGGCGGGCTGGCGGGGGCAGGCCTCGGGCAAAAGTGACCAAGTATACCGGCGCGGCG
>NZ_CADFEJ010000136.1 GCF_902833055.1 Burkholderia territorii | reverse complement strand
GCCACCAGCCCCGTGCCGGTCTGGAAGCGTGTGAAATGGTTGCTCATCGCGGCCGTGCTGATCGCACTGGTCGTGGTGGTCAGGCTTTGCCAGATCGAATTCGCGACCTCGCGATGGCAGGCCCGCTATCTCTCCAGCCTGGCCAGCGACGTCGGCTACACGGTCGGCGACGGCCCCAGCGACAGCATCCGCTATCCGCTCGACGGGCCCTACGACACCCGCCTCGGTTATTCCCAGCTACCCGCCTTCGAGCAACGCCTCGCCGCGCGCGGCTACAGCATCGCGGCGCAGGCACGCGACTCCGCGCGCCTGCTCTCGCTGGCCGACGAAGGCCTGTTCCTGCCATACGACGAGAAGGACCAGGCCGGCCTCACGCTGCGCGACGCGAGCGGCGCGCCGATCTACGACGCCACCTTCCCGCATCGCGTCTATGCCGATTTCGATGCCATCCCGCCGCTGGT
>NZ_CADFEJ010000135.1 GCF_902833055.1 Burkholderia territorii | reverse complement strand
CATGCCGCTCGATGCGCGAGAGCACGCTGAGCTGGGACAGGTTGTAGTCGCTCGGGTCGACTTCGGAGCGCACGCGGCGCACCAATTGCCCGATAGCCAGCGTAAGGTCGGCAACGGTGGCTTCGAGCGAGCGTTCGGATTCGGCGGAGGTCGTCATGGGCGGTATCGTATAAAAAGGAAGGCAAACTTGCAAGATGGACTTCTAATATTTCATGGGGAAAGGTTTGTAGGGGGAATGAAGGGGAGGGGATGGCGCGCAGGGCGCCGGAGTTCGGGCGAGTGGGTTACTGCGGCACCGAAGTAGGAGGATGCCGTTGGGCGGAATGGTTGTGTGCCAACGAATGTGGAGTGCGGCTTCCGACCCACAGCGGACTTGCTGCTTGCTTGGTAGCGATCGCACAACGTTCGTGGGCGATAGCGTCGAGCCAGACTGCGCATGGATTCACGCCGAGTTACCTATCA
>NZ_CADFEJ010000134.1 GCF_902833055.1 Burkholderia territorii | reverse complement strand
TTCCCCGGAAGCTGCCATCGCCCCATGCCCGTTCCGTCCATCCTCCTCGAAGTCATCGCCACCACGCTGTCCGACGCGCAGACCGCCGCGCGCGCCGGCGCCGACCGCATCGAACTCGTCACCGGGCTGGCCGAAGGCGGCCTGACGCCGAGCATCGGCCTGATCGAGGCGGTGGCGCGGGCCGTGCCGATTCCCGTCAACGTGATCGTGCGCCCGCATAGCCGCGGCTTCGTCTACACCGCCGAGGAACTCGCGATCCTCGAACGCGACACGCAGGCGGCCATCGCCGCCGGTGCCTCGGGCATCGTGTTCGGCGCGCTCAACGCCCGCGATACGATCGCGCGCCTGGCGCGCCGCGCTGCGGGCCAAGGCTGCGAAGTGCTGGCCGGCGCCGGCCTCACGGTCGATTCGATCGGCGATTTCGTGCGCGCCACGGGCGTGCGCGCGGTCCACCTCGGCACCGGC
>NZ_CADFEJ010000133.1 GCF_902833055.1 Burkholderia territorii | reverse complement strand
CGCCCGTCGCGAGCGGCTAGCGTGCTTCGGCACGCCGCCCGTCTACCTGCGCGCCGATGCCGCCGACCGCGACTCGCTGGCCGCGGCCCGCGAGCGGATCGCCGCGCTGCGCTGGGACGGCCAGGCGCTGCCGACCAGCGGCGTGATCCACTCGGCCATCGTGCTGGCCGATGCGAGCCTCGCGACCATGGACGAGGCGCGCTTTCTCGCCGCCTGGCGCGCCAAGGCCGACGTCAGCGTGCGTCTGGCCGAGGTGTTCGGCGACGATCCGCTCGACTTCATGCTGTTCTTCTCGTCGATCACCTCGTTCGGCAAGACCGCCGGGCAGTCGAACTACGCGGCCGGCTGTGCCTTCAAGGATGCATTCGCCGCGCACCTGGGCCGCACGCTCGCCTATCCCGTGAAGGTCATGAACTGGGGTTACTGGGGCAGCGTGGGCGTGGTCAGCGAGGCGAGCTATCGCGAG
>NZ_CADFEJ010000132.1 GCF_902833055.1 Burkholderia territorii | reverse complement strand
CGGAGTCCTGCACCTTGGAGCTTGCCCGCCGCTGTGGTCTGACGGTCCCGGAGGTACGCCACCAGGATATCGGCGGCCGGCCTGTCATGCTGATTCGTCGCTTTGACCGCTACTGGAGCCAGGTTGGTCAGAAGCCGCCTGAAGACGCCTTGCACGACACCCGCCCTGGGGAGGGCCGCATCGAAGGCCGGCTTCCTTTCGTCAGCGGCCTTACGCTCACCGCCTGCAACGAGCTGGAGTCGCCCGACAAGACCTATGCCGACCTGGGCCGCGCCATCCACAAATACGTCCACCTGGATCGTGTCAAAGCCGATGGCGAGGAGATGTTTGCTCGCATGGTGTTCAACATTTTCGTGACCAACGACGACGACCATCTTCGCAATCATGGCTTCATACGGGACCCACGGCGTAACGGCTGGGTGCTCAGCCCTCTGTACGACGTCGTTCCGCACCCCGTCCTGGCCAGTG
>NZ_CADFEJ010000131.1 GCF_902833055.1 Burkholderia territorii | reverse complement strand
GTGACCGTGCCGTTTTCCTTCGCGAACACCGGGCGCAGCTTGGAGAAATCCTCGGCGCTCGCGTCATGGCGCACGTGCTCGTCGCTATCGAAGAGCACGGTGCCCTTCTTCGAGCCGATCTCGATCGGCAGGATCTGCGTCTTGAAGTAGCCGGCGCGGCTCGCGTGCGAGGCGCGGCGATGCGATTCGAGCGCCAGCGCGTGCTGCGCCTCGCGCGTGATGCCGTACCTGGCGGCCACGTTCTCGGCCGTCACGCCCATGTGGAGCGACTGGAACGAGTGGTGCAGCGCGCCGAGCATCATGTCGACGATCGTCGCGTCGCCCATGCGCTGCCCGAAACGCGCCGCCGGCATCGTGTACGGCGCGCGGCTCATGTTCTCGGCGCCGCCGGCCACGGCGATGTCGGCATCGCCGAGCAGCACGCTCTGCGCGGCCGAGACGATCGCCTGCAGGCCCGAGCCGCACAGG
>NZ_CADFEJ010000130.1 GCF_902833055.1 Burkholderia territorii | reverse complement strand
CTGCCCGCGCCGATGCGTCGACATGCCGATGCACCGATGCGCGGCCGGGCATGGCGGACGGCCTCGACGGCCCGCCGGCGCGGCGCCGGGGAACCTCGGCAGCGGCGCGCCACTCATGCTTTACATGGAAAACACGATGCGAAAGATCGAATCCCCCAGTCCCGAGGCCCGCTCCGCGGATCTCGCGGCGGACAACCTCGAACGGCTCCGGGCCCTGTTCCCGGAAGCGGTGACCGAAGGCCCGCAGGGCCTCGCGCTGAACCTCGAGGTGCTCAAGGCGCTGGTGGGCGAGCGCACCGTCGCCGAGGCCGACGAGAAATACGGCCTGGCCTGGCACGGCAAGCGCCGCGCGCGCCAGCTCGCGCTCACGCCCTCCACCGGCACGCTGCGCCCCTGCCGCGACGAGAGCCTGAACTGGGACGGCACCCGCAACCTGATGATCGAGGGCGACAACCTCGAGGTGCTCAAG
>NZ_CADFEJ010000129.1 GCF_902833055.1 Burkholderia territorii | reverse complement strand
AACGGCGAGAGGTCCAGGGTCGAGTCGGGATCGATCGTGCCTTCCACGTTCGGCAGCAGCGCGCCCGCGCAGTCGCCGGTGTTCGGGATGTCGTAGTAGTACTGCAGGTTCAGCTGCGAGTGCGGGGTCAGCAGCAGCGGCGGGATCTGCACGATGTGGCGCGCGCTGCCGGTATCGCCCGACTCGGCGCCCAGGCGCCCCAGGAAGCGCGCGATGCTGAAGCGCGAGGGGTCGACCGCCGGGATCTGCAGCGAGCGCACGAAGCGGTTGTTGACGCTGATGTTCAGCGAGGAGCGATCCGGGCGCGGGCGCACCGAGTAGCGGTAGCGCAGGTCGAGCGAGGCGCCGTTGGTGTTCCACATGAACAGGTCGGGCGGCACCCGCATGGTCAGCGAGATCGCGCCGGCGTCGTAGCCCTTCACCGACAGCGCGCGCGTGTCGGCCAGCTCGCCGAGCCGCACCGGGCGCGAGGTC
>NZ_CADFEJ010000128.1 GCF_902833055.1 Burkholderia territorii | reverse complement strand
TTATACCTTGGAGCCGCCGTGAGCCACACCCTACTTATCACGTCCAGCCCGCGCGGGGCCGACAGCCTTTCCACCCGCTTTGCCACCGAAATCGCCGATGGTATCAAAGCCCGCTCGGGCGGCACGCTGACCGTGCGCGACCTTGCCGCGAATCCGCCGCCGCACATCACGCCGGCCTACATCCAGGGCCGGATCAAGGTACCCGAAGATCGCACACCGGAACAGGTCGAGGCGGTGAAGGTCGCGCAAGAGTTGGTCGAAGAGTTGAAGGTCGCCGATGTGATCGTGCTCGGTTCCGGCATGATCAACTTCGGTCTGCCCTCGCAGCTCAAGGCTTGGTTCGATCACGTCACCTGGCCGCGCGTCACCTTCGGCTACGGCGATACCGGGCCGAAGGGGCTGCTGACCGGCAAGAAGGTCTATCTCGTCACCGCTACCGGCGGCGTGTTCTCGGAAGGTGCCTGGGCACCGTTCG
>NZ_CADFEJ010000127.1 GCF_902833055.1 Burkholderia territorii | reverse complement strand
ACCTGCTGGCGACGCTGCACGCCCACACCGGCGACCTGAACCGCGTCAAGCGCATCGTCAAGCTGATGAGCCTGGTCAACTCGACGCTCGAGTTCACCGAGCAGCACCTGGTCACCAACGGCGCCTCGGAGCTGATCGCCGAGGTGTTCGGCGACGCCGGCAAGCATGCACGCTCGGCCTTCGGCGTGGCGCAGATCCCGCTGGGCGCCTGCGTCGAGATCGAACTGATCGCCGAAGTCGAATGACGGCGCGGCGGGTTCGCTTCAAGCAGGTCGACGTCTTCACGGCGGTGCCGTTCCGCGGCAATCCGCTGGCCGTGGTGTTCGATGCGGATCCGTTGTCCGACGCGCAGATGCAGGCGATCGCGCGCTGGACGAATCTCTCGGAAACGAGCTTCGTCTGCGCGCCGACCGATCCGAGCGCCGATTACCGCGTGCGGATCTTCACCACCCACCGGGAGCTGCCCTTCGCCGGC
>NZ_CADFEJ010000126.1 GCF_902833055.1 Burkholderia territorii | reverse complement strand
CGAGCTGCTCCATCATCTGGAGCGCGTTCTGTATCCCGCCGCCGGACGAACTGCTCGGGTCCGTCGTCGTCGGCACGTTCATGGTCTGGGAATACGAAAGCGAATTGAGGGATGTCATGGCACGCGGCTGATTGAATAGGAATGGAAAACGCGGAGCAGCCTCGGGCGGCTCCACGCGAACGCCAACGGCAAAACGGCCCGTTCCGCGAGGAACAGGCCGCGTCCGTCAGACGTCGTCGTCGTCGGTGCTCGGCATCATCATCTGCGACGCGACCTTGCTGGTATCGGGAGAGGAGGATGCGCCGGCCGTGGCGGTCCGGGCCGTCGGATCGGCGATGCCGCCCTGCGCGGCCTTCTGGAAGTTCGCCATCGACGACAGGCCGTCGGCGCCCTTCACGTCGGCCGTCTCGATGGCCTGGTAGGCGCTCGGATTCTGCAGCATGAACTTGGCGGCGCTCTGCACATCCGGCGGCGTG
>NZ_CADFEJ010000125.1 GCF_902833055.1 Burkholderia territorii | reverse complement strand
GCCTGGCGGCCGACGCTCGGGCTGGTGATGGAGACCGAGGTCTGGCCCACGCTGATCGACGAGTGTCGTCGCGCCTCGGTGCCGCTGGTGCTGACCAATGCGCGCATGTCGGCGCGTTCGTTCCGCCGCGCCTCGCGTTTCGGCCCGGCGGTGCGCGAGGTGTTCGGCGGTTTCTCGCGGGTGCTGTCGCAAAGCCCGTGCGATGCCGAGCGGCTCGGCGCGCTCGGCGCGCGCAACCTGGCCGTGCTCGGCAACCTGAAGTTCGACATGAGCACGCCGCCGGAGCTGGCCGCGCGCGGCCGGGCCTGGCGCGAGGCGATCGGCTCGCGGCCGGTGTGGGTGGCGGCCAGCACGCGCGAGGGCGAGGAGGCGCTGGTGCTGCGCGCCTTCGCGGCGCTGAACATGCCGCATGCGCTGCTGATCCTGGTGCCGCGCCATCCGCAGCGTTTCGACGAGGTGGCCGCGCTAGCCGCGCG
>NZ_CADFEJ010000124.1 GCF_902833055.1 Burkholderia territorii | reverse complement strand
CATCGCGTTGCCGGCCGCCGTGCCGGCGCCGCCGCCGAGCGCGCCGCCGATGATGGCACCGGTGCGCTCGCGCCGGCTGGAGGTGACCGCGCCGCCGGCGCCGCCGCCCACCGCGCCGCCGATCACCGCGCCGGTGCTGCCGCCCACCGCGCCGCCGAGCGCGGCACCGGCCACGCCGCCGAGCGCGCCGCCCAGCGCATTGTTCAGGTCGCCGCGCGCGAGGGCCGGCATCGAAACGGCGGCGCCCAGGGCCGCGACCGCGACGAGTTTGATCAGTGTGTTCGCCATGATGAACGCTCTTGTTCGTTGAAGTACGGGGTTGCGTGAACCAATGGCGCTGAGTGTAGCCAAGCGATCGAAAGGAAGCTGTAACGCGCGGGATCGCCGTCCGTAAGAGGTGTAACAAAAATGTCAGGAGCGACGGGGCATGCCAAAAAAATCCCGTCGCACCCCACTGGCTGTAAAAACTACAGGCGC
>NZ_CADFEJ010000123.1 GCF_902833055.1 Burkholderia territorii | reverse complement strand
GGCCCGCAAAACCAGCGCGTCGAGCGGTGCCGGCAACGCCATGCCGGCCAGCACGATCGGCGTGACGAGCGAGCCGACCCAGGGGATCGCGAACGCATTCGCCAGCGCGCCGGCCAGCGGAACCTGGCCGAACCAGACCACCGCGAACGGGATCACCGCCACCGCCCCGAACGACAGCCAGAAACCCGGCATCAGCACGGCCCAGGGATCAGCCAGCAGCACGCAGCCGAGCGCCGCGGCGAGCGTGGTCGAGGGGGCGATCGACCGGCCCGACAAATAGGCCAGGCAGGCCACGGCCAGCATCCACCAGGCGCGCTGCGCCGGCACGTCGAAGCCGGCCAGCGCGGCGTAGCAGCCCGCCCCCGCGATCGCCGCCCAGGCGCCGGCATGCGGCGCCGGCAGCCACAGGGGCAAGGCCATGCCGCGCACATTGAAGCCGCTTTCGAGCGTGAAGACCGCCTGGTAGCCGGCGCCGAGATC
>NZ_CADFEJ010000122.1 GCF_902833055.1 Burkholderia territorii | reverse complement strand
AAGCAGATCCCCGAGCAGGCCAAGGAGCTCGGCATCAGTGAGGAGGACGTCATCAAGAAGGTGATGCTGGGCAACACCGTCGACGGCGTATTCACCACGGTGGAAGACGTCGCCAAGACGGTGCTGTTCCTGTCGGCCTTCCCGAGCGCCGCGCTCACGGGCCAATCCTTCGTGGTCAGCCACGGCTGGTTCATGCAGTAAGGCCGACAATCGCACCAATGAAAAACGCGCTCCACAGAGCGCGTTTTCGAGGCAAACCGGCGCGATTCGATCGTGCCGGCAGGCTTACTTCAGGACAGCGGCAACCGCGGCCGCGACCGCGTCGATGTTGCGCGTGTTCAGCGCGGCCACGCAGATCCGGCCCGTGCTGACGGCATAGATGCCGAATTCTTCGCGCAGGCGGTCGACTTGCGCCGCAGTCAGGCCCGAGTACGAGAACATGCCGCGTTGTGCATTGATGAAGCCGAAATCACGATCCAC
>NZ_CADFEJ010000121.1 GCF_902833055.1 Burkholderia territorii | reverse complement strand
CGCGCCGTGCCTGGAAGCTGCCCGCGGCACGCCTGCTGACGCCGCTCGGCGTGCTGGTCGCGGGCGCGCTGCTGCTGGTGTTCTTCTGGGCGCTCAGCGCGCTGGTGCTCTACCAGTCGCGCTCGGACGCCTACCAGCGCGCGGCCGGCAATTCGCGCAACCTGGTGCTGGTGCTGGAGCGCGACATCGCCCGCAGCATCGAGCAGTACGATCTCTCGCTGCAGGCCGTGGTCGACGGCATGCGCCAGCCGGCGGTGATGGCCCTGCCGCCGCACCTGCGCAACCTGGTGCTGTTCGACCGCGCCACCACCGGCCGCTATCTCGGCACCATCTACGTGGTCGATGCCGAGGGCCGGGTGGTGATCGACTCGCGAGCCGATACGCCGCCGCAAGCCAACCTCGCCACCCGCGAGGACATCGCGATCCATCGCAGCCAGCCCCGGCTGGGGCTGTTCATCAGCAGGCCCTACGCCTCGCCGCTGC
>NZ_CADFEJ010000120.1 GCF_902833055.1 Burkholderia territorii | reverse complement strand
CGCGCGGCAGCTCCTTCATCGACCGCCATCCCGACATCGACCTCGAACTGCAGTCCACCAACTCGCTGACCGACTTCTCGCGCGACGACGTCGACATCGCGATCCGCTTCGGCAACGGCCACTACCCTGGCCTGCACGTGGAGTAGCTGTTCGACAAGATGTTCTTCCCGGCCTGCGCGCCGACCCTGAACGGCGGCGTGCTGCCCAGGGAGCCGGCCGACCTGGCCCGCTACCCGCTGCTGCGCTCCGACGACGAGCTCTGGCGCCCCTGGTTCGACGCGGCGGGCCTGGAGACGCTCAGCGAACCCAAGCGCGGCCTGCTGTTCCAGGATTCCTCGCAACTGGTGCAGGCCGCCATCGACGGCCAGGGCATCGCCCTGGTGCGCCGCTCGCTGGCCGCGGCCGAACTCGACGCGGGACGCATCGTGCGCCTGTTCGACATCGACGGGCCGAGCCCCTGGCACTGCTATTTCGTCTGCCTGC
>NZ_CADFEJ010000119.1 GCF_902833055.1 Burkholderia territorii | reverse complement strand
CCCACGAAGGCCGGCATGATCGCGCCGAACACCATGATCAGCCCGTGCATGGTGGTGAGCTGGTTGAAGAACTCGGGACGCATGATCTGCAGGCCCGGCTCGAACAACTCGGCGCGGATGCCGAGCGCCATCACGCCGCCCGACAGGAACATGACGAACGAGAACAGCAGGTACAGCGTGCCGATGTCCTTGTGATTCGTCGCGAACAGCCAGCGTCGCCAGCCATGCGGAAGCTCGTGCGCGTGATCGTCGTGCGCGTGTCCCGCGGTTACGTCGTGTCCAATGCTAGACATGGATGTCTCCTGATCCGTATTCCGATTGACGTCGACCCAGACGACGAACGATCCGTCAGGCAGCCGGCCCGATTTCGACGCGGCGTGCTTCCTTCGCGTCGGCGCCGCCGGTGATCGTCTGCGGCTTCTTCAGCACGATGCGATCCTCGGCCACGCCAGCGGCCTTCAGCGCGTCGCGCACGGGCTGCGCGCG
>NZ_CADFEJ010000118.1 GCF_902833055.1 Burkholderia territorii | reverse complement strand
CGGGGCTCACGTAGCTCAGCTCGACGCCCGCGCCATCCTTGCCGCCGTCCAGCGGCTTCGCGCTCCAGACCTTCGAATCGAAACTGTCGGGCCCGCCGTGCAGCGTGTTGGGCGCGTTGTTGATCGGCAGCTTGTAGGTCTGGCCGTCGAGCTGGAACTGGCCGCCGGCGATGCGGTTCGCGTAGCGGCCGATCAGCGCGCCGAAATGGATGTTGCCGTTGTAGGCCTCGTAATCCTTCAGCGAGGCGAAGCCGAGCACGATATTGGCGGACTTGCCATGCCGGTCCGGCACCTCGATCGCGGTGATCACGCCACCGTAGTTGATCAGCTTGACGGTGGTGCCGCGCGCGTTCCCCAGCGTGTACTCGGTGACGGGCTTGCCGTCCTTGGTGGTGCCGTAAGGCGCCTGGCTCAGCGTGGCGGCCGGCGCGAGCGAGGCGGCCAGCAGGCTTGCCGCGAACAGCGCGCAGGCTGCCAGGCGCGGCGGAT
>NZ_CADFEJ010000117.1 GCF_902833055.1 Burkholderia territorii | reverse complement strand
GTCGTCGGGCTTGCGTGGCGCGCCGGTGCGGCGGGCGCGCGAAACGGTAAGGGGCTGCTTTCTGGCTGGCGCCGGGATCGTCCCGGTCTTGTGTCGCGCGCACATGTGGCCGGGAATCGACATCGGATTCCACATCGGAATCCGGCCCCGTCGCGCGGAAACGGCCATTCTACGGCGTCGTGCGATCTGGCGCCGCAGCGTCGAAATTGCTAAGCAGGAAAAATTGGTTCGCCGGGCCCGGCACGCGGCCGACAATCGATTCGGGTTCGACCGCTAGCGAGGGAGATGCGATGTCCAACTGCAGCAAATCGGCGTGGCCGCCGCGTGTCGTGACCGTGCCCGGCCTGCATGGCAGCGAGGGCGCCCACTGGCAGTCCTGGCTGGAGCGTCAGTTCGCGCGCACGCTGCGCATCGAGCAGGACGACTGGGAGGCACCGCATCTGGCGCGCTGGGCCAATGCAGTGCGCGATACGCTGGCGCGCGAACGCGGG
>NZ_CADFEJ010000116.1 GCF_902833055.1 Burkholderia territorii | reverse complement strand
ACCTACAGCTAGTCGATGAATCCGGGCCAGGACGTGCGTACCGACAGCGTCGCCGACGCGGCGGTGGTGGCCGGCTACAACGGCGCGGCAGGCACCACGACCGCCGGCATCACCAGCCCGGCGATCGCGATGCCGAGCTCGCTGTACAAGACCAAGCACCACCCGGGCAGGGCCTACCAGACCGCGCGTTCGCTGCCGGACTTCTTCGCCAGCAACCGCACGCTCTTCGGCACGCAGTACGCCAGCGCGATCAAGAGCACCTCGGTGTACCCGGTCCCGCAGAACTACAACTTCGACCAGTTCAGCACCGACCTGGCAAACGGCGACGTGGGCGCGATCAACTTCATCATGCCCGACCAGTGCGACGACATGCACGGCACGGGCAACGACCCGACCTGCAAGGGCGACAACCTGGTCAAGCGCGGCGACTCGTACGTCCAGCAGGTGGTGAGCAAGATCCAGGCATCGCCGATCTGGAACAACCCGAAGCGCCAC
>NZ_CADFEJ010000115.1 GCF_902833055.1 Burkholderia territorii | reverse complement strand
ACCGCGGTCAGCAGCCTCATGATCGCCGATGCTCATGCCTCAGCGGCCAGCACGCTCGTCCCGGTGAGGACCGGCAGCATGCAGGCGGCCCTGCTGCTGTGCGCGCCGGTACTGGGCTTCGTCGCGCAGCGAGCTGGATTGGAGTCCGCCTCGGCCGTGGCCGCTCTGGCGTCGGTCGGTCTCGCCGCCGCGGTCGTGCTGGTCCGCCCCAAGTCGTCGTCGGACCAGGCTGTCTTGTATCGTCGACGCAAGTGATCGGCGCGTCGCGGGCCGCCGCCTGCGCCACCCGTGACAGGCAACCGATCTCTCTCCGTGCCCAGCCTCGGCAAGGCGATGTCCGCGGTTTCATGTCTGGGCGGCGATCGACGCTCAGCGCGCCGGCTGCGCCACCGCCATCGCCTTGGTGTAGTCGGCGGCCGGGCCCGAGGGCGGCGCCAGCGACGCATCGCTGGCCCAGTCGGTCGGCGTCGACGACAGCGTGTAGCGCAGCGTGCCGC
>NZ_CADFEJ010000114.1 GCF_902833055.1 Burkholderia territorii | reverse complement strand
GGGGATCCGCTCGCAGCCCTACCGCGTGCTCAGCTTTGCGCTCAATCCGCTCGACGGCCGCCTCACCGAACTCGGCAGCGCGCCGCTCGAGCACAGCATGCCCTACCTGTCGACCGACGCGACGGGCCGCTACCTGTTCTCGGCCTCCTACGACGGCAACCTGCTGGCGGTCAACACGATCGGCGCGGACGGCCTGGTCGGCCCGGTCAGGCAGACCATCCCCACCGGCCCGAAGGCGCACGCGATGCTGCCCGCGCCCGACAATCGCGTGGCCTTCGCCTCGGTGCTCGGCGCCGACGCCTGGCTGCGGCTGCGCTTCGAGGCCGGCACCGGCGAGCTGACGCTGGACGACGCGCCGGCCTATGCGCTGCCGCCCAAGTCGGGTCCGCGCCATTTCAGCTTCTCGCCCGACCAGCGCTTCGTCTACCTGATCGACGAACTGGACGGCAAGCTGCACGTGCTGGCCTTCGATCGCGACCATGACCGCGTGAAGCCGGT
>NZ_CADFEJ010000113.1 GCF_902833055.1 Burkholderia territorii | reverse complement strand
CGGCACCGGCACCGGCGTGGCGGACACGCGTTTCCCGGCGAACCTGCCGAACGGCCCGTTCCAGATCAGCAAGTACGTGCCCTACGCGCAGGAGATCACGCAGCTCGAGCCGTTCGGCCTGACGCTGTTCACGATGACGGGCGACCCGGTGCACCGCTTCTTCCAGATGTGGCAGCAGACGGGCGGCGACAACAGCAAGCACGACATGTTCACCTGGGTGGCCACCACGGTGGGCCAGGGCGGCGACACCAGCGGCATCACGCCGAGCAACCCGTCGCAGGGCGGTGAGCTGATGGGCTTCATGAACATGTCCACCGGCGATGCGCCGTACTTCCAGTCGCTCGCGCAGACCTACGCGATCAGCGACAAGTACCGCCAGTCGATCATGGGCGGCACGGGCGCGAACTTCTTCTCGATCGCGACCGCCGATTCGCCGTTCTTCAACAACGCCGGCGCCGTGGCCACGCCGCCCGCGAACCAGATCGAAAACCCGAACCC
>NZ_CADFEJ010000112.1 GCF_902833055.1 Burkholderia territorii | reverse complement strand
CAGGTAGCGCTTGACCACGGCCTTGAACAACAGTCCCGACAGGCCATACGGCGCGCTGTCGAAACGACGCCGGCGCCAGGCGGGATCGACGATCAGCCGCTGCGGCTCGACCAGTTGCGTATAGCGCTTGAGCGGGCCGAGCGGGAAGAACCGCTCGATCGGCAGGCCGACGCGCGAATCGCCCACCACGCGCACCGTCGCGATCATGACTTCCGCCGCGCCGGCGTACGGCCGGACGAACACCGCCAGATAGTCGCCGCTGGCGTGATAGTCGTCCTCCACTGCATGCACGTCGTCCTCGACCTCGAGCAAGCCGCGCTCGGCGCCGTAGACGCGTTGCCACAAACCACCCACTTCGTGCATCGACTGCGGATCGTCGCGATCCAGCGTGCGTACCGTGAACTGCGGGAAGGCATCGGATGGCGCCAGCCCGGGGGGAGCCCAGGCTGGCGCAAGCGCTTCCACGACGGTCGATTCATCTTCCGGCATAGGCAGTACTCTCGT
>NZ_CADFEJ010000111.1 GCF_902833055.1 Burkholderia territorii | reverse complement strand
GATGAAGGTGAAGCTCGCGTAGAGCAGGGAGGTGACGGTCGAGCCGATATAGCCGAAGCCGGCGCCGCGCGTGAGCAGGTCCATGTCGACGCCGTGGCGCGCCGCGTAGTAGCTGATCGGCAGGCTGGTCAGCCAGATCAGCAGCGACACCGCCGCGATCGCGCAGACCGCGTTGGTGAAGCCGTAGTCGATCACCAGGCTGCCGCCGATCGCCTCCAGCACCAGGAACGAGACCGCGCCGATCGCGGTGTTCGCGACCCGGAATTCCGACCAGCGGCGAAACGAGCTGGGCGTGTAGCGCAGCGCGTAGTCCTCCAGCGTCTCGTCGCCGACCGAGGCGTTGTAGTCGCGGCGCACCTTGACGATGCGCTGCGTGATCGGCCGGAGATCGGGCCCCGCGGCGGGCTCGGGGGCGACGGACTGGTGCATCGGAGCCATGTCGGGTGATCCAGGTTGGTGCGCGGATGGCGGGCGGGATGCGTCACGCAAGTTACATTCCAGGCGC
>NZ_CADFEJ010000110.1 GCF_902833055.1 Burkholderia territorii | reverse complement strand
TCCCGATCACCTTTTCACTCAAAGGACACCGCAAATGCCGATCATCAACAGCCAGATCAAACCGTTCAAGGCAACCGCATATCACAACGGCGATTTCGTTCCCGTCAGCGAAGAATCGCTGAAGGGCAAGTGGTCGGTCATCGTGTTCTACCCGGCCGACTTCACGTTCGTGTGCCCGACCGAACTGGGCGACCTGGCAGATCGCTACGCAGAATTCCAGAAGCTGGGCGTGGAAATCTACGGCGTGTCGACCGATACGCACTTCACGCACAAGGCATGGCACGACACCTCGGAAACCATCGCCAAGATCCAGTACCCGCTGGTCGGCGATCCGACGGCAACGCTGGCACGCGCTTTCGACGTGCTGATCGAAGAAGAAGGCCTGGCACTGCGCGGCACCTTCGTGATCAACCCGGAAGGCGAAATCAAGATCGCCGAAATCCACGACAACGGCATCGGCCGTGACGCAGGCGAGCTGCTGCGCAAGGTGCAGGCTGCCCAATACGTCG
>NZ_CADFEJ010000109.1 GCF_902833055.1 Burkholderia territorii | reverse complement strand
TGCTCAGGTAGTGCTTGAACATGCGCTGCATCTGCCGCTCGGACAGCGCGATCAGCCGCGCCAGGTCGGCCAGCGGCAGCGGCTCCTCGATATTGGCCTCCATCAGCCGCACCGCCTCCACCAGCTCGCCGCGCGAGAAGCCGACCCGCGCGTCGACCGGGATCGGCTGCGGATCGCTGGCGCCGCGGATGCGCTGCAGCACGAACTGCTCGGACACGCGGGTGGCGAGTTCCTGGCCGCGCTCGGCGGCGACGATGCCGATCATCAGGTCGAGCGGCGCGGTGCCGCCGGTGCAGGTCACGCGGTCGCGGTCGATCACGAACAGCTCGTCGACGATCGACACCGCCGGGAATTCGGCATGCAGGGCCGAGAGGTTCTCCCAGTGCACGGTGCCGCGATAGCCGTCCAGCAGGCCGGCGGCCATCAGCGCGTAGGCGCCGGTGCAGATCCCGCCGAGAGGCATGCCGCGCCGCGCCAGCTCGCGCAACGCGTGGATCACCGGCGCGTCCACCGC
>NZ_CADFEJ010000108.1 GCF_902833055.1 Burkholderia territorii | reverse complement strand
CGAGCCGCGTGCAGGCCGCCATCTCCCCGGGCAGCGCGGCCAGCCGGTTGCCGGCCAGCATCAGCTTCTGCAGCTCGGCGCAGCGGCCGATTTCGGGCGGCAGCGCCTCGATCTGGTTGTCGGTCAGGATCAGCCAGCGCAGGCGCGGCGGCAGGGCCGCGCCCGGCACCGAGCGGATCCGGTTGGCCTTGAAGCCGATCATGCTCAGTTGCGCGCACTCGCTGAGCACCGGTGGCAGTTCGGTGAAGGGATTGTTCGAGGCGAACAGCACGCGCAGGCGGCCCAGGCGGGGCAGGTCGTCGGGCAGGCTGGTGAGCGCGTTGCCCGACAGGTCGAGCACCTCGAGCGTGTCGGCCAGCTCGAAGATCTCGCGCGGGAATTCGGTGAGGCCGGCGGCGAGCTTCAACTGCCGGGCGCCGGCGAGCTTGCCGGCTTTCAACTGTTCCACGGTGGTGGTCACGGTCGGTGGCGGCGGGCGCCGCGATAGTGGGGAACGCTTCGATTCTAGCGGCATCG
>NZ_CADFEJ010000107.1 GCF_902833055.1 Burkholderia territorii | reverse complement strand
CAGCTGCTCCATGCGAACCCCGACCTTGGCGAGCAGGTAGGGGAAGGCTTCGGTGAATCGGTAGTGATCGAGATCGGGCATGTCGGCGAGCCTGGCGTGCGGGGATGAAGGGCGTCGGCAAGGCGTCCGCCCATCTGTTTGGAAAATCAATTATTGCGCGTGGCGATTATATAGGAGGCGAAAACATGGCTCAACTTCACGGCAACGGCAACGGCAACGGCGATGCCGGGCCGGCGGCGCGTTATCCGCGCGGCGCTCGGCGGTTCCACTGGCTGATGGCGGCCATCATCGTGACGGTCTGGTGCATCGGCTTCGGCTCGGCGCACCTGCGCGGGGATGCGCCGCGCGGGGGCACGCCGCTGCTGGTGCACAAGGCGATCGCCTCGACCGTGCTGTTCCTGGTGGCGGCGCGCATCGTCTATCGCATCTGGCGCCGGCGCGCCTATCCGGCGCTGCCCGCGAGCATCTCGCCGCCGATGCGGCGGCTCGCCGGCGGCGTGCACCTGCTGCTCCATGCC
>NZ_CADFEJ010000106.1 GCF_902833055.1 Burkholderia territorii | reverse complement strand
CGTGATTCGATGGCGCGGCGCATGCCAGCGCCGTTTGAATTCACTCTACCCGCGCGCCGTGTTTCCGGGCCGACGCTTTTGTAATGCGCTCATGCGCGGCTGTAACAAAGCATGTCGCTGTCCCCGTTTTCGTCAAGCATTTGCAATCGAGGCGTCAAGCGCCGGTAAGCAAGGCCTCGAAGCGGCGCTGCCCGTCGGGCGTGATGCGCAGCACGCGCGGCTTGCCGGCCGGCTCTATCCAGCGCTGCGCGAGCCAGGCATCGAGCAGCGCGGCGCCGAGCGCGCCGGCCAGGTGGGCGCGCCGCTCGCTCCAGTCCAGGCAGGTGCAGGCGAAGCGGCGGCGGCGCCGCCGCTGGGCGCCGATGTCGATCCGCCAGCGGTTCGCCAGCTCGTCGGCGCCCAGCGGTGTGACCGCCAGGTCGTGCGGGCCGTCGGCCTCGCCATCGGCGGCGGCCAGCCAGCCGCGCTCGCGCATGCGGTCGTAGACGCGCACCGCCAGCTCGCCCGCCATGTGGTCGTAG
>NZ_CADFEJ010000105.1 GCF_902833055.1 Burkholderia territorii | reverse complement strand
GGCTCGACGCGATACAGCACCAGGCGCTTGTCGTCCTGCCGCACGTAGAACGAGGCCGTCTCGGCCAGGTCCTGGCTCAAGTGCTGCAGGATCGGCTCGATCACCGGCCCGACCGCGAACGATCGCTGGTACAGCGCCGCCAGCCGCAACGGCGCCGGCCCGATCGCGTACTGCCCGTCGGGCAGCCGGCGAATGAAGCCGCCATGCTCCAGCGCCGCCAGCAGCCGCAGGATCGTGCTCTTGTAGAGCGCCGTGCGGCGCGACAGCTCGGCCAGCGTCAGGCGATCGTCGCCCGGGCCGAACGCTTCGAAAATCGCGAACGCGCGATCGAGCACGGCCACGCCGCTCGAATTCGCATCCACCGCCTCCTGCGCGGAGCCTGCTTCGTCTTCCATCACCCGCCCGATACTTTCGAGATTGATACGTCGCACACTCTATCGTTCTGCCTGATAGAACACAAGATCCAGAATTTTCGCGAAATTCCGGGTTAACACGGCTTAAAACAGTACGCTCGCGCTCCTATAG
>NZ_CADFEJ010000104.1 GCF_902833055.1 Burkholderia territorii | reverse complement strand
GGCGCGGCCAGCCCTATCGCCTGGTCGGCCACAAGTGGTTCTTCTCCGCGCCCCAATGCGATGCGCACCTGGTGCTGGCGCGCACCGACGAGCACGCCGGCATTTCCTGCTTCTACGTGCCGCGCTTCTCGCCCGACGGCAGCAAGAACGCGGTGCAGGTGCAGCGCCTCAAGGACAAGCTCGGCAACCGCTCGAACGCGAGCAGCGAGATGGAATTCCTCGATGCCTACGGCGTGATGGTCGGCGAGGAAGGGCGCGGCGTGCCGACCATCATCGAGATGGCGAACATGACGCGGCTCGACTGCGTGATCGGCAGCGCCGCGCTGATGCGGGCCGCGCTGGTGCAGGCGACCCATCCCGCGCGGCACCGCAGCGACTTCGGCCGGCTGCTGGCCGAGCAGCCGCTGATGCGCAACGTGCTGGCGGACCTCGCGATCGAATCGGAGGCGGCCACCATGCTGTTCATGCGCCTGGCCGACGCGGTCGAGCACGACGACGGCAGCTCGGCCGAGGCGCGCGGCTGGCGC
>NZ_CADFEJ010000103.1 GCF_902833055.1 Burkholderia territorii | reverse complement strand
ACGCGCGCTTCCTACCTTTCGCCGATGTCGTCCATCTGACCGAAATCGATCTGCAGGTGCCTGGCGACACGTTCTTCCCAACGCTGCCGGCGCGCTTCACGGCCGTCGATCGGATCGAGATCGACGGTGCCGTCGCTCACGCCTTCGTCACCTATGCCAGCGCCTCACCAGACGGAAACCTCCGATGAAACACGCCGACAGCGCCGCCCTAGATCGACTTGAACCGCTGCTCGCGGAAATCCGCCAACTGGCCGGCACGAGCCTGAAGGAACGCGCACGCGGCGTGTTCTACCGCCAGTCGCGCGCCTTCCTGCATTTCCATACCGACCCGGCCGGCATGTTCGCCGACCTGCGCCGCGGCGAGGCCTTCGAGCGCTTCCCGCTCGCCTGCGCTGCCGAGCGCAGCCGCTTTCTCGCCGCCCTGCGCGAAACCCTCCGAGCCTGAACCGGCCCTTCTCCGCTGCGCCCCTACACCGACTGCCGCGAAAAAATCCGGATCACCGAATTCAGGTGAGTCAGCATCGCACG
>NZ_CADFEJ010000102.1 GCF_902833055.1 Burkholderia territorii | reverse complement strand
CAATCTGCGTGCCGATGGCGCGTTGGCGCTCGGCGCGGAGATCGACGGCAGGATAGTGAACATCACGCGCGCGGCACGCGAGCTGAACCTGCCGGCGCCCGCGGATATCGACGACCTGATCCATAATGGCCTGGCGGACCAGTTGCGCGCGATCGTCGAGCGGGTCCGCTCCAAAGGGGGCCACGCGGGCCTGGAGGCGGCCGATGTCGTGTTTGCACCGCTCGTCACCCGGCCTCGAAAATCGTCTGCGTGGGCTTCAACTATCAGGCGCATGCCGCCGAGACAGGCACGCCGGTTCCCAAGGCGCCGCCGCTGTTCGCCAAGTACGCGAACGCCCTCAATCACCATCGGGGCGAGGTGACGCTGCCCACGCGAATGGATCGCGAATTCGACTACGAGACGGAGCTGGTGCTGATCTTCGGCGAGCGATGCCGCGACGTGCCCGAGGCCGATGCCCTTTCCGTGCTTGCCGGCTATGCGATCGTCAAGGACATCAGCGCGCCCGGGCTGCCCGGGTCGAGCCGGGCGG
>NZ_CADFEJ010000101.1 GCF_902833055.1 Burkholderia territorii | reverse complement strand
GCGTTGGCCAATGCGTCGATCACCATCGTCGGGGCCAGGAAGCCGAACTTCGGCAAGCCGGCCGTCATGGCATCGCGGCTCTTGCCGAAGCCATAGTGCTCGCAAAGCCAGCTCACGCAGTCCAGCAGGCTGTCCTGGTAGGTCGCTTCGCTTTTCGGTGCCGCATCCTGTTGATCTGCCCCGCCGGACAAGGTGTTCGCGGTCATGCTGCTTTCTCCCGACGCGGCGGAAAGCAACGAAAACGACCTTGGCCGCCCACGACGCGCGCGAAGCAGCGAAAGCCTGCCGACCGTGTACCCTCACAACGCGAAATAGCCTGAATACGTGAAATTCGTCAGAGGATTCTGAGGAATGCGGCCAATCGTGGAAAGCTGACCGGTCAGAAAACGCGCAACTGCCTACAGTTGCGCGTCAGTCGGATTGGCAAGGGAACGTCAGGTGGAATGGATGTCGATACCGTGCGAGACGGACCAGTCCAGTTGCGACATGCCGTTGTCGTGGGAGAGATGGGGCATGCCGGCGCCTGCTG
>NZ_CADFEJ010000100.1 GCF_902833055.1 Burkholderia territorii | reverse complement strand
AAGAACACGTGGCGCGTGGCCGAGTTGCGCAGCGTCGGCGTGAGGAACATCGAGCAGTATTGCGACTGGTCCTTCAGGTCGCTGCGGAACGGACCGCACACGCCGATATCGTAGAAGGCCGGGTCCTTGTTCTGGGCCAGCGCGGTATTGCGCGGCACCGCCAGCGCCTCGTACTGGTAGTCGGTGAACATCGGCGGCAGGCCGTCCTGGCTCGGCTTCGAGAGGTGGCAGCCGGCGCAGTTCGCCTTGTCCGGGTCGTTGAACAGGCGCAGCCCGTGCAGCTCGGCATGCGTGAGATGGGCCTTGCCCTCCAGCCAGCGGTCGTACTTGCTGTTGTAGGGGTGGAAGGATTGGTCCTCGATCTGGTAGCGCGCGATCGCGAACATCACCTCCGAGATCGCCAGTTGCGGATCGTTGAACAGGTTGGCGCCGAACAACTGCTTGAGCGGGCCCGCGTAGCGGCTGTTCTCGACGCGTTTGGCGACGTCGGCGCCGTTGGTATTGGCCATTTCCACCGGATTGAGCAGCGGGCC
>NZ_CADFEJ010000099.1 GCF_902833055.1 Burkholderia territorii | reverse complement strand
GGCCTCGCCTACCTGGCCTGGTTCGGCCTGAGCGCGCTGCGCCGCGCGCTGAAGCCGGGCCACGCGACGCTCGACGTGAGCGGCAGCGCCGCGCCGCCCGCGCAGGGCGCCTGGCCGGTGGTGCTCTCCACGCTCGCGCTGACCTGGCTGAACCCGCATGTCTATCTCGACACCTTCCTGCTGATCGGCACGGCCGGCGCCCGCGAGCCGGACGGCACGCGCGCCGCCTTCGCGATCGGCGCGATGCTGGTCAGCGTGCTGTGGTTCGTCGGGGTGGGATATGGCGCGCGCCTGCTCGCGCCCTGGTTCAGGAAGGCGCTCGCCTGGCGCCTGCTCGACGGCGCGGTGGGCAGCATGATCCTGTGCCTGGCGGCCGTGCAGTTGCGCTGAAGCGGGCCCCGGATGCGAGATCGCCGGCCTGCGCGATACGCAAGGCCGGCGATATCTTCATCGGGCGATCGCGCCCGGCTCGAGCCGATTCACAGCGCGCGGACGATCCCGCCGTCCACCCGCAGGTTCTGGCCCGTGATGTAGCCG
>NZ_CADFEJ010000098.1 GCF_902833055.1 Burkholderia territorii | reverse complement strand
CATCGCAGGCTCCATTGAAATGAAAAGGAAAGCTCGATGATGTATGCGTATGCATACTTAACCGCTATTGAAACGGAAAGCTAGTCGGACAAGCGCCATGAAGCCTTCACGCCGGCTTCCAGCAGGCGACGCGAGAGGCCGGGGTCGTCCACCGCGCGCGACAGGATCAGCGAGCCGATGGCCAGCGCCACGGCCGCCAGCCCGGCTTCCTGCCGCTGCGCTTGCGAGTCGGCCAGGGCGGGGGCGTCGTGGCCACCCTCGCCGGCGTCGTCCGCCGGCGCGCGCGCGCAATCGACCAGCGATTCGAGGTGTTCGGTAAACACGCGCCGCACGGCATCGCTGCCCCGGCCGATCTCGACGGCCAGGGTGGCCGCGGCGCAGCCGGTTTCGGGATGATCGCGGTGCCGCTCGTTGAGGTAGGCGCCCATGAAGGCGACCGCGCGCGGCAATGCGGGATGGCGCGCCATGCGCTCGCGCAGCCGGTCGGTGGTCTGGCCGAAGCCGATCGCGATCGCCGCGGCGATCAGGGCGTCCTTCG
>NZ_CADFEJ010000097.1 GCF_902833055.1 Burkholderia territorii | reverse complement strand
CACGCCGTATGCCCCCAACAGTCCGTATTCGGCAACCAAGGCCGGCTCCGATCATCTGGTGCGCGCCTACCACCATACGTACGGCCTGCCCACGCTGACCACGAACTGCTCGAACAACTACGGCCCGTACCAGTTCCCCGAGAAACTCATTCCGCTGATGATCGCCAACGCGCTCGCCGGCAAGCCGCTGCCCATCTATGGCGATGGGCAGAACGTGCGCGATTGGTTGTACGTCGGCGATCACTGCAGCGCGATTCGTGAAGTGCTCGCGCGCGGCGTGCCCGGCGAAACCTACAACATCGGCGGGTGGAACGAGAAGAAGAACCTCGAAGTCGTGCATACGTTGTGCGATTTGCTGGACCAGGCGCGCCCGAAGGCAGCCGGTTCGTACCGCGATCAAATCACGTATGTGACGGACCGTCCGGGCCACGATCGCCGTTATGCAATCGATGCACGCAAGCTCGAGCGCGAACTCGGCTGGAAGCCGGCCGAAACGTTCGAAACCGGCCTCGCGAAAACGGTGCGCTGGTATCTCGACAA
>NZ_CADFEJ010000096.1 GCF_902833055.1 Burkholderia territorii | reverse complement strand
GCCGACGCACCCGAGCCGTAGGCCTGGGCGCCGGTCGCGCTCGCGACCGCCTTGTTGCCCAGCGCGATCGTGTTGTCCGCGGTGGCCTGGTTCGCGCTGCCGAGGGCGAGTGCGCTGTTGCCGGTTGCCGTGTTCGCGTTGCCGAGCGCGACTGCGCCGGTGCCGGTGGCCGTGTCGTTCGCGCCGAGCGCCACTGCGCCGGTGCCCGTCGCGACACTCGGGTCGCCGATCGCGACCGCGCCGTCGCCGCTTGCGGTGTTGCCGGAGCCGATCGACACCGCCTTGCCGCCGGTGGCCGATGCGTTCTGGCCGATGGCGACCGCGCCGCTCGACTGCGCGTTCGAGCCGTCGCCGACCGCGACGCTGCTGGCGCCTGCCGCGCTGGCGTTCACGCCGGCTGCGAGCGAGTTGACGCCGGTGGCGCCGTTGTTGGCGTAGTTGCCTTGCTGCGTGCCGTTGTCGTTGACGCTGTAGTAATGCGTCTTGGCGGCTTCGATCGCGGTCGACGTCGAGGTGGACAGCGACGTGATCGAGCTGGTTGC
>NZ_CADFEJ010000095.1 GCF_902833055.1 Burkholderia territorii | reverse complement strand
CGCGGCATCCCGGTGGCCGCGCTGGCCGTGTCGGCGGTCGCCACCGGCATCTGCGTGCTGCTCAACTACCTGATGCAGGGCAAGGCCTTCGGCTTCCTGATGGGGCTGGTGGTGTCGGCGCTGATCATCAACTGGGGGATGATCAGCTACATCCACCTGCGCTTTCGCGCCGCCAAGCGCGCGGCGGGCCAGCCCACGCAGTTCCGCAGCCTCGGATATCCGCTCACCAACTACCTGAGCCTGGTCTTCCTGGCCGCGATCCTGGTGGTGATGTACCTGACGCCCGAGCTGCGCCTGTCCGTCTATCTGATTCCGGTGTGGCTGATCGTGCTCGGAATCGGGTATCGTTTGCGCTCACGCCCCGCCAACGGTGCCACGCCCGGCGGCGTATCGGCACATTGAGGCGCGTCAGGGCGCGCCAGTTTCCTCCCGATTGACCAGGACTTGCCATGTTCGAACACATCGATGCCTTCCCGGGCGACCCGAGTCTCTCGCTGAACGAGAATTTCCAGAAAGATCCGCGCGAGCGGAAAGTCAACTTG
>NZ_CADFEJ010000094.1 GCF_902833055.1 Burkholderia territorii | reverse complement strand
CAGCGAAAGCTGCTGCGGATCGGGCACCTCGTCGCGCGTGACCAGCCAGGGGCCGATCGGGCCGAAGCTGTCGAAACCCTTGCCCTTGTCCCACTGGCCGCCGCGCTCGATCTGCCATTCGCGCTCGGACACGTCGTTGATCACGCAGTAGCCGGCCACGTAGTCGAGCGCATCGGCTTCCTCGACATTCTTGCAGGGCCGCCCGATCACCACGCCCAGCTCGACCTCCCAGTCGGTCTTGAGCGAGTCGCGCGGGATCTCGATGCCGTCGTTCGGGCCGCACACGGCGCTGGTCCACTTGGCGAACACCACCGGCTCGCTCGGCACCGGCAGCCCCGATTCGGCGGCGTGATCGGCGTAGTTCAGGCCGATGCAGACGAACTTGCCGATCTGCCCGACGCAGGCGCCGATGCGCGGCTCGCCCGGCACCAGCGGCAGCGAGGCCGGATCGAGCGCGCGCAGGCGCGCCAGCGCGGCATCCGAGAGCGCCTCGCCGGCCAGGTCGGGGTTCACCGCCGACAGGTCGTGAATCCGACCCCCGG
>NZ_CADFEJ010000093.1 GCF_902833055.1 Burkholderia territorii | reverse complement strand
GCGCAAGGCAAGCCCGAACTCGTGCACACGCTGAACGGCTCGGGCCTCGCGGTCGGACGCACGCTGGTGGCCGTGCTCGAGAACTACCAGAACGCCGATGGTTCGGTGACGGTGCCCGTCGTGCCTCATCCGTACCTGGGTGGCCTGGAGAAGATCGAGCTGCCGGGCTCGGCGGCCTGAGCTCGCGAATCGGATGCCGCTGCGTGAGGAAATCGCGCGCGGCATCCTCGTCAGTCCGGTCGAGAATTTTTTTGCGAAAAGGGCTTGGAAAGACAGAAAGAGTTGTTCTATAATCCTTGCTTCGCCGGGACGAGACCTACAGAACGGCGGGGCAGTAGAAGGAAAGGTGGCAGAGAGGTCGAATGCGCCGGACTCGAAATCAGGTGTACGGTTATACCGTACCGTGGGTTCGAATCCCACCCTTTCCGCCAGAATGCAAACCCCTCGAAGCTGAAAAGCTCGAGGGGTTTTTTATTTGCCGCGCGGGTTTCTCCGGCCGGCGCGCGAGTCGCGATTCGTTCCCTCCGCGGAACTCGAAAAACTA
>NZ_CADFEJ010000092.1 GCF_902833055.1 Burkholderia territorii | reverse complement strand
CGAGCACGCTCTCCACGGTCGGCGGCGGCAGCACGCGCATGATCGTCACGCTGCTGGCCTTCATCGTCGGCTCGGTGGTGGCCACCGCCCACATGCCGTTCTGGACCTCGATGCCGCAACTCAAGCCGCTCTCGCTGGTGCACGCGCTCGGCGTGGCGCCCGCGATCGTGCGGAACCTCGCGGTGTTCGCCGCGATCGCCGCGCTGACCGTGGCCATCGAGAAACGCCGCCACGGCCGCCTGGTCAACGCGCCCGAGCGCGCGCCGCATACCTCGCCCTGGCTGCACGGCCCCTGGCCGATGCTGGCCGGCGCGGTGGCGCTGGCGGTGCTCAACTTCGCCACGCTCGCGCTGTCGGGCCGCCCCTGGGGCGTGACCTCGGCCTTCGCGCTGTGGGGCGCCAAGGGTTTCGCCTCGCTCGGCCTCGACGTAGCGAGCTGGAAGTACTGGCTCGCGGGCCCGAACGCGGCCGCGCTGTCGGCGCCGGTCAGCCACGACGTGACCACCGTGATGGACATCGGCATCATCCTCGGCGCGATGGCCGCC
>NZ_CADFEJ010000091.1 GCF_902833055.1 Burkholderia territorii | reverse complement strand
GCCATGGCGCGAGAACCAGCTGCCCCACAGCCCGCGCAATGCCATCGGCACCACGGGCGCCTCGACGCGGCGCAGGATCTCACTCACGCCGTGATGGAAGGTGTTGATGTCGCCGGTCTTGGTCAACTTGCCCTCGGGGAAGATGCAGACCAGCTCGCCCTCCTTCAGCGCGGCCTCGCAAGCCGCGTAGGCGCGCTCCAGCATGGCCGGATCCTCGTGGCGCGGCGCGATCGGGATCGCCTTGGCGTGGCGGAACGCCCAGCTCGCGAAGCGCGCGCGGAAGATCCGGTGATCCATCACGAAGCGGATCGGCCGCGGGCTGGCCGCGGCGATCACCAGCGCGTCGACATAGCTGACGTGGTTGCAGACCAGCACCGCCCCGGTGGTTTCGGGAATCCGCTCGGCATGCCGACGCCGGCATGGGTCAGCGCCATCGCCATCAGCGCCGAGATCACCATGAACAGCGAATTGAGGATGTTGTTGGCGGCGATGATCCGCGCGCGATGGGTCGGCGCGCTGCGGCTCTGGATCAGGGCATAGAGCGGCA
>NZ_CADFEJ010000090.1 GCF_902833055.1 Burkholderia territorii | reverse complement strand
AGCACCAGCGCCTCGAGCGAGCCCGACAGCGTGGCATGCGCGTCGACCTGCTCGTTCGACACCCTGCCCGAATAACCGGCCGTGCCGGCGATCGCGAACGGGCGCGCGCCGTCGAGCCGCACATCGGCGCTCAGCGCGCCGAACGGCGTATCGAGCCGCTCCAGCGTGAGCGCGTGATGGCGTCGATCGCTCTGGCCGTGCGCGAGCAGCTTCGTCAGCTCGGTGGTCGAGCCCGCCTCGTGGATGCGCAGCGTGTCGAAGCGCAGCTCGCGCAGCGTCAGTTGCAACGGAAGATCGAGATTCTCCGGCAGCGTGGTGGGCGTGGTCTCGGACGGCGACGGCACGACCGTCACGTCGATGGTGCCGGCGCGCAGGTAGTCGAGCGTGAAGCGCAGCGGCGCGCGCGTGAGCGCCCAGCGCCCTTCCACATGGTCGATCCGCACCTCGGTGCCCTTGCCGCCGGGAGTAACCCAGGCCAGCTTCGAGATCCTCACGCCCTCGGCCAGTGAACCGCCTTCCAGTGTGCCCGAAAGCCGCCCGCCCAGCAC
>NZ_CADFEJ010000089.1 GCF_902833055.1 Burkholderia territorii | reverse complement strand
CGACACGGCGATGGTCAGCGCGAACTGCGCGTAGATGATGCCGGTGGCGCCCGGTTGCAGGGCCGAGGGCACGAACACCGCGGCCAGCACCACGGTGATCGCGATGATGGCGCCGGTGATCTGCCCCATCGCCTTGCGGGTGGCCGCGCGTGGGTCCAGCCCCTCCTCGCGCATGATGCGCTCGACGTTCTCGATCACCACGATCGCGTCGTCCACCACGATGCCGATCGCCAGCACCATGCCGAACAGGGTCAGCTGGTTGATCGAGAAGTGCAGGGCCGACAGGCCGATGAAGGTGCCCAGCAGCGCCACCGGGATCACCAGGGTCGGGATGAGGGTGGCACGGATGTTCTGCAGGAAGATCAGCATCACGAAGAACACCAGCACGATCGCTTCCACCAGGGTCTTGACCACGTCGAGGATCGAGGCCGTGATGAAGGGCGTGGTGTCGTAGGGCACGTCCCAGGTGACGCCGTTGGGCAGGTCCTTGGCGAGCACCGCCATCTCGGCCTTGACCGCCTTGGCCACCGCCAGCGCGTTGGCGCCGG
>NZ_CADFEJ010000088.1 GCF_902833055.1 Burkholderia territorii | reverse complement strand
AGAAATCCGCCGAACAGGATGTTGCCCAGTTGCTGGGACAAACCGAAACCGGTGGTCCGGCTCTGCGGCGGAAACGATTCGGCGATAAAGGCCGGCAGCGGCGCCATGATCATGGCGGTCAGGATGGCGAGCACGCTGATCAGCGCAATGACGGCGCCCCACTCGCCGGCCGATACCGCCGCGCGAATGCCGGCGAAGCACGGGTATGCCGCGACGATCCAGAGCGCAATGCCGACCAGGATCACCTTCGCCCGGCCGATCGCATCGGACAGGCGTCCGAACACCGGGTACATCGGCGCCGCGATCAGGATCGCCACGCCCAGGCAGAGGCTGGCCCGCGTCTGCTCCACCTTCAGGACATTCTCGAGAAAATAGAGCATGTAGACGATCGACGTGTACAGCGACACGGAGGTCCCGCCCTGGGGGCCGAACATCGCCACGAAGATCGCCTTCCAGGATGTCTTGCTGCACAGAGTGTCCTGCAGCCGCGACGCCGACAATAGTGCGGCATGGTTCAGCGCCATGAAGGTCAGCGTTTCTGACATGCCGAGCC
>NZ_CADFEJ010000087.1 GCF_902833055.1 Burkholderia territorii | reverse complement strand
CGGACAAGACGCGGGCGTCGCATCCTAGGCTCGCGGCCAGCAACGGGGCCGCGGCATGACGACCGTCCAGGGCATCCCCGGACCCCTGTACGGCAGCATGAGCGTCTTTGCCATTGTCGGCGATCCGATCGCCCAGGTTGCATCGCCGCGCTTATTCAACACCGCCTTTCGCGAGCGCAGCGCCGATGCCGTGCTGGTGCCCTTGCATGTGGCGCCCGACGCGCTGCGGGAAGTGATCGACAGCTTCCGTGCGATCCGGAATTTCGACGGGCTGGTGGTGACCGTGCCGCACAAGATCGCGGCCACCGAGTGGGTCGACGAGCTGGGCCCCCAGGCTCGACTGACCGGCGCGCTCAACACGATCCGGAAAACCGAGGATGGCCGATTGATCGGCGAAAACTTCGACGGGGAAGGCTTCATCCGGGGTTTGGCCTCGCGAGGACAGACGCTGACGGGACGTCGCGTGCTGGTCATCGGCGCGGGCGGAGCAGGTTGCGCGGTCGCGCACGCCATCGCCGCGGCGGGCGCCGATGCGATCGGCGTGTTCGATATCGA
>NZ_CADFEJ010000086.1 GCF_902833055.1 Burkholderia territorii | reverse complement strand
GCCGCGCGCGCGGACCGGTTCGGCATAGCGATATACCGCCATCAAGGGGCCGGTGCCGCCCTTCATCGAGGAGCCGATGCACTTCTCGAAGATATTGGCGAGACCGCCGACCTGGTTGCCGGGGCTGACCTTGCCGTTGATCTGCACGTCGCGGCCCACCGAATAGCTGTCCTTCCACCAGCGGATCCGCTCCACCAGTTGCTCGCCCACCTCGCGGCTCACCGCGCGGCGCGTGAGCGTGTGCTCGACGCCGTAGATCTCGGGCGTCTCGGACAGGATCGCGGTGCCGCCGTGCCTCGTCAGCAGGTCGACCGCGGCGCCCAGCGCCGGGTTGGCCGTGATCGAGGAAAAACCGTCCGAGCCGCCGCATTGCAGGCCGACGCGCAGCTCGCTGGCCGGCACCGCGGTGCGCGCGACACGGTTCGCCTCCGGCAGCAGCGCCGCCACGGCCGCGATGCCCGATTCGATGGTGGCGCGCGTGCCGCCGTTCTCCTGCATCACGAAGGTATGCAGGCGCGCGTTCGGCTGCAGGCCTTCCTGCTCCAGCAGGCCGCC
>NZ_CADFEJ010000085.1 GCF_902833055.1 Burkholderia territorii | reverse complement strand
GACGAGGTGTTCCATGTGTTCGTGCCGGGCCTGGCGCCGGGCGCCCTCTATGGCTACCGCGTGCACGCCCCCTACGAGCCCCAACGCGGCCATCGCTTCAATCCCAACAAGCTGCTGCTCGATCCCTATGCGAAGGCGCATGTCGGCGAGCTGGTCTGGTGCCCCGAGATCTTCGGCTACACGCTCGATTCGCCCGACGGCGACCTGTCCTTCGACGAGCGCGACAGCGCGCCCTTCGTGCCGAAATGCAAGGTGGTCGACTCGACCTTCTCGTGGACCCATCCCGATCGCAACGGCCTGGCGCCCGATCGCGTGATCGTCTACGAGGCACACGTTCGCGGCTTCACGAAGATGCATCCGGAGGTGCCCGAGGCGGCACGCGGCACCTTCGCCGGCTTCGCGCACGAGCAGGTGATCGACTACCTGAAGGGGCTCGGCGTCACCACGGTCGAGCTGCTGCCGGTCCACACCTTCGTCAACGACAGCCACCTGCTCGACAAGGGCCTGACGAACTACTGGGGCTATAACACGATTGGTTTCTTCGCCGCCGATCCGCG
>NZ_CADFEJ010000084.1 GCF_902833055.1 Burkholderia territorii | reverse complement strand
GCTGCCGTTCACGTCGGAGAAGCGCAGTTCGTTCGAACCTTCGCCCTTGTGCGTCTGGCTCTTGATGCCCATCGTCTGGCCAGCCGCGCCGTGATACGGGTTGCCCTGTTCGCCGTTGAACACGCGGCCGACGATCACCGGGTTGTCCGGGTCGCCCTGATTGAACGCCACCAGCACTTCCTGGCCGATCCGCGGAATCGCGGCCGCGCCCCAGCCGGCGCCGGCCCACGGCTGCGACACCCGGATCCACATCGAATCGGAGCCATCGAGCTTGCCGCGCCGGTCCCACAGGAAATGCAGCTTCACGCAGCTGCCGTTGGTATGGATCTGCTCGCCCTTCGGGCCCACCACGATGGCCGATTGCGTGCCCTGGATCAGCGGCTTGGGCGTGACGCGCCGCGCGCGGTAGGCGACTTTCTGCGGCAGCAGCACGAAACTGTTGCGGTACGGCAGCTTGGCCGCGTGCGCAGTGTAGTCGTTGACCGCCTCGTGGCGCACCTGCAGGATCACGTAGGCCTGATTGTCGGCCGCCACCGGGTGGCCCGTCACGCTGACGCTG
>NZ_CADFEJ010000083.1 GCF_902833055.1 Burkholderia territorii | reverse complement strand
ACCGGCAACAGCGCACTCGCCCTCGGCAGCGCGAACCAGGCCACCGCGGACAACACGATCGCGCTGGGCAACAAGGCGGTCGCGAGCGCGACCGGCGCCCAGGCCTACGGCTCGGGTGCGTCGGCCACCGCCGCGGATGCGCTCGCCTTCGGCACGAACGCGCAGGCCAATGTCGCCAACTCGATCGCGATGGGCGCGAACTCGACCACGGCCAACGCTGTCGGCGTGTCGAGCGTCACGGTCGGCGGCGTCACGTACCCGGTCTACGGCACCTCGCCGGTGGGCGTCTTCAGCGTCGGCGCACCCGGCGCGGAACGCCAGATCACGAACGTCGCGGCAGGCCAGGTTTCGGCCACCAGTACGGACGCGATCAACGGCAGCCAGCTCAACGCGACGAACCAGGCGGTCAACAGCCTGTCCACGTCGACCGCGTCGAACATCTCGTCGCTGTCGACCGGCATCGGTTCGCTGTCCACCGGCCTGAGCTCGACCAACAGCTCGCTGACGTCGCTGTCCACGTCGACCTCGACGGCGATCAACTCGCTGTCGACGGGCCTCAGCTCGAC
>NZ_CADFEJ010000082.1 GCF_902833055.1 Burkholderia territorii | reverse complement strand
CGCGATCGCCGATACCGACGCGGGCAACATCGTCGTCGCCGCGCAATGCGGCATGCAATGGGGCTACCGGCTGCTGCCCGTGGTGCTGCTCTCGATCCCGGTGCTCCATGTCGTGCAGGAACTCGCGGCGCGGCTCGGCATCACGACCGGCCATGGCCCTTGCGGGCTGATCGGCAAACACTTCGGGCGCGGCTGGGCGATCCTGGCAGCCGCCATGCTCGCACTGGTCACCGCCGCCACGCTGATCACCGAGCTGACGGCCGTGGCCGGCATCGGCGAGATCCATGGCGTGGCGCGAGGGATCAGCGTGGCCATGGCCGCTGCCCTGATGACGCTGCTGGTGCTGTCGCGATCCTGGCGGCGCGTGGAGCGCATCGCCCTGGCAATCGGATCGCTCGAGCTGGCGTTCTTCTACCTGGCCTGGCGCAGCCATCCCGCGCTGGGCACGCTGGCCCGGCAGGCGATCGACTGGCATCCGGCCGGGCCCGGATTCGGCTGGGCGGCGGTGGCGCTGCTCGGCGCGATCTTCAGCCCGTCGATGGTCTTCTATCAACAATCGGCGATGACGGGACG
>NZ_CADFEJ010000081.1 GCF_902833055.1 Burkholderia territorii | reverse complement strand
CTCGCCGGCCTGCCCGACGACGCGATCGCCGCCGCACGCGAGGCCGCGCAGCGCGAGGACAAGGCCGGCTGGAAGTTCACCCTGCACTTCCCCTCCTACTTCCCGGTCCTGCAATACGCCGACAACCGCGCGATGCGCGAGACCCTGTACCGCGCCTACGTCACGCGCGCCTCGGAACTGGGCCCGCAATACGGCGGCGGCAAGGCCGAATGGGACAACACCAAGGTGGTGGCCGAGACGCTCGCGCTGCGCCGCGAGGAAGCCGTGATGCTCGGCTACGCGAACTTCGCGGAAGTGTCGCTGGCGCCGAAGATGGCCGAATCGCCGGCCCAGGTCACGGCCTTCCTGGAGGACCTGGCGGTGCGCGCGCGTCCGCACGCCGAGCGCGACTGGGACGAGTTGCGCGCCTTCGCCGCCGGCACGCTCGGCATGAGCGAGCTGGCGCCCTGGGACGTCGCCTACGCGGCCGAGAAGCTGCGCGAGCAGCGCTACGCGTTCTCGGAAAACGAGGTCAAGCAGTACTTCCCGGAACCGGCCGTGCTGAAGGGCCTGTTCACCGTCACCGAGACGCTGTTCG
>NZ_CADFEJ010000080.1 GCF_902833055.1 Burkholderia territorii | reverse complement strand
AGCTCGAGTTCCTGCACCTCACCGGCGAAACGGTTGCCGTTGTAGAACAGGTTGAAATTCTTGAGTTTGCGTGGCATTCCCATCGTGTCTGACTCCAGGTTGGGCCGTGGTTAGGCCGTCACGCGATCGGCGAAGGTCGCGAGATAGCGGGCGGTGAAGCGCTGGCGCAGCATGAGGTTCTCGAGCGGCGGCACCGGCGTGTAGTCGTAGTCGATGTACATCGCGCCCGAGGCGAGCTCGTCGGAGGTGTTCGGCTCCGGGTCGTACCAGGAGCTGCCGCCGATCAGGTAGCCGTTCGAGATCTGGCGGCGGAACCAGCCGTTGATGTTCTCGATGATGTCGCGGGCCAGCGACGGGTTCCGCGCGCCGTCGACATTGCCCATCTGGGCCTCGGCCAGCGAATCGGCGATCACCTGCGCGGTGCGCGTGTAGTTCTCGAACACGAACTTGGTGTCGGCCGCGCAGGTGCGCGAGCCCCAGAAGCGGAAGCCGTTGTAGTTCACCAGCGTCGTCACTTCGTTCTCGTTCAGGTAGCCCGCGTCGGTGGCCGGGTCCTGCAGGTCCCAGGACACGTCGGCC
>NZ_CADFEJ010000079.1 GCF_902833055.1 Burkholderia territorii | reverse complement strand
CCGCTGCTGTTCCATTCGCCGAGCTTCCCGCAGAGCTACCTGGCGGTCGACCTGTTCTTCGCGATCAGCGGCTTCGTGGTCGCCAACGCCTATGAGGCACGGCTGCGCTCGGGCGCGCTCGGCTTCCTCGCCTTCGCGAAACTGCGGCTGATCCGGCTCTACCCGCTCTACCTGATCGGCATCGTGCTGGGCCTGGCGAGCCACTTCGTGGCGATGGCGCACCAGCACGGCCGGCCGCTTCCGTCGCTGTTCGCCACCACGCTGTTCGTGCTGCTGTCGCTGCTGATGCTGCCCTCGCGCGCCACGCCGCTCTACCTGGTCAACAACCCGGCCTGTTCGCTGTTCTACGAGATCGTCGCCAACCTCGCCTTCGCGGCCATCGTGCGGCGCGCGGTGCCGCGCATCCTGGTCCTGGCGATGATTCCGTGCGCCATCGTGATGCTGCGCTACGCGCTCGACCATCACGGCATCGACGAGGGCTGGGATCTCGGCAAGTGGTATCTCGCGCTGGCGCGCGTGGGCTTCTCGTTCTCGGCCGGCGTGCTGATGTTCCGGCTGCGGCGCGGTGGGCCGCGGCGGG
>NZ_CADFEJ010000078.1 GCF_902833055.1 Burkholderia territorii | reverse complement strand
GACTGCTGCGCCGCCGCCTCCAGCACGTCCAGGCCGGTGACGGCGTCCTGCACTTCCTGGAAGGCCGTCAGCACCGAGGCGCGATAACGCGCCTGCGCGGCGGCGTAACCGGCACTCGCGAAGCGCTTGCGAGCCACGCGCCGGCCGCCGTCGAACAAGGTCTCGCCGATCGATCCGCCAAGCGACCAGACCAGGATCGGCACCGTCGCGAGCGTGGCGAACTGCGCGCTCTGCCAGCCGATCGACGGCGACAGCACGAGGCTCGGGAAATAGGCGGCGCTCGCCACGCCCACGCGCGCGTTGGCGGCGGCCATCGCGCGCTCGGCGGCGGCCACGTCGGGGCGCCGCTGCAGCAGGTCGCTCGGCATCCCGGTGGGCAGCACCGGTAGCGCATAGGCCTCGCGATTCGGCGCCAGCGAAAACTGCGGCGCGGGCTCGCCCACCAGGGTGGCGATCACATGTTCGTAGCGCGAGCGCTGGGTCGCGAGCAGATGCAGCTGCACGCGGGTGGCGTCGAGCTCGGTCTGCTGCTGAAATACGTCGAGCGCGGACAACTGTCCGAACTTCCACTGCTGCTGGGCGAAATCGAGTGTCT
>NZ_CADFEJ010000077.1 GCF_902833055.1 Burkholderia territorii | reverse complement strand
GCGCCAAGGGGCCGGCCGCGATCGAGAAGTTCATCGCCTCGCTGCTGGCCAAGGTGCCGGACTTCGCGTTCAAGGACGTGCGCATGCTGATCGACACGCCCGGGCAGGTTTTCGGCGAATACTCGGTCGAGGCGCTGGTGCCCTCGACAGGCAAGGTCTATCGGCAGATGTACGCGGGCCGGCTGGTCGCGGAGGGCGGCAAGATCAAGCTGCTGCGCGAGTCGCTCGACACGGTGGCCGCGCAACAGGCCTTCGCGCCGCCGGCAGCCTGACGCAGACGGCAGACGGCCGTACCGATATCAATCTCTCGCCATTTCCAGCAACCAGTCGCGCAAGGCGGTCACCTTGGCGCTATCCGCGAATTCGACCGGCGAGACCAGATAAAAGCCGCGGTCGGTAGTCGCCACCAGGTCGAACGGCGCCACCAGCCGTCCGGCGCGCAGATCGTCCTCGACGTAGGCGCGCCGTCCGATGCAAACGCCCTGCCCGTCGACCGCCGCCTGCACCGCCAGCAGCGCGAGATCGAACCTCATGCGCGCGCTGCCCGCCAGACGGACGGGGAGCGCCGCCGCTTCGAGCCAACGCGGCCAATCGTCGGC
>NZ_CADFEJ010000076.1 GCF_902833055.1 Burkholderia territorii | reverse complement strand
CGGCCCCGACCCGGTGCTGATGGCGGGCGTGTACGGCTTCGAGACCTTCTCCACCGGGCTCACGCTGGCGGCCTTCACGGCCTATATCGCCAGCACCACGGACCCGCGCTACACCGCCACCCAGTTCGCGCTGTTCACCAGCCTGGCCTCGGTGCCGCGCACGCTGGCCTCGGCCTCCAGCGGCTTCATCGTGGCGAGGATCGGCTGGTTCGACTACTTCCTGGTCTGCGCCGCGCTCGGCATCCCGGGCATGCTGCTGCTGTTCAAGGTCGCGCCCTGGGGCAGCGGCCGCGCGCAGGACGAGGCGGCTCGTGCCGGCTGAGTTCGCGAAAGTCCTCGGCACGGCCGCCGCCGGCTTGCTGCTGGCCTGTGCCGCGCCGGTGCTGGCGGCCAGCGAGGCGGCCGCCGCGGCACCGTCGGCAGCGCCCACCGCCGCGCCCCAGCATGCCGCCGGCTACGCGCCGGCCCAGCCCGGCGTGCAATACGGCAATGCCTTCGCGTTCCGCAACCTGATCCCCTCGCCGGTCCTGGAACAGATCACCACCGCGCAATACCGCCAGATGGTGCAGGCCGCCGCGCAATCGCACACACTGCTGCCAGCCG
>NZ_CADFEJ010000075.1 GCF_902833055.1 Burkholderia territorii | reverse complement strand
AGTGGTATCTCGCGCACGGCAGCGACGCGCTGTTCGCGGTCGCCCAGTCCAGCGAAATGCAGTTCCTGAGCGTGGCCGAGCGTGCCGAGCTGGGCCGCTTCGTGGTCGAGCGCGAGGCGGGCCGCGTGCCGGTGGTGGTGTAAGGGCACATCAGCGACGACCCCGATGCACAGGCCGAGGAGTTGAACGCTGCGGCCGCAACCGGCGCGGACGGCATCGTGCTGGTGACGAATCGGCTCGATCCGCGCCGTGAAGGCACCGAGGCGTTCGCGGCGAACCTGCGCCGGCTGATCAAGCGCCTGCCGTCGGACATTGCCTTGGGCCTGTACGAATGCCCGGCGCCCTACCGGCGCCTGCTGTCCGACGACGAGCTCAAGCTGTGCATCGATACGGGCCGCTTCGTGATGCTCAAGGATGTCAGCTGCGATCTCGACACGGTCAAGCGCCGCGTCGCGCTGGCCCAGGGCTCACCGATGACGGTCCTCAACGCGAACGCCGCGATCGCCTGGGATGCGATGAAGGCCGGCTCGGGCGGATTCAACGGCGTGTTCACGAACTTCCATCCCGACCTGTACCACTGGCTGCGCAATCGTGCCGACGAGAACCCCGC
>NZ_CADFEJ010000074.1 GCF_902833055.1 Burkholderia territorii | reverse complement strand
AGCGAGATGTCGCCGGGCAACTCGATCGAGATGGCGATCTGGGTGGCGGTGGGCGGGCGCGGCACGCTGATCGGGCCGATCGTCGGGGCCTTCGCGGTGAACGGCGCGAAGAGCTTCTTCACCGCCTACTTCGCCGAATACTGGCTGTTCTTTCTCGGCCTGATCTTCGTGCTGGTGCCGCTGCTGATGCCGCGCGGCATCGTCGGCCTGGTCGATTCCCTGATCAAACGCGGAGCGCGTCGATGAACGAGAACGGCATGATGCCCGACCTGGCCCAGCCCGACGGCGGCGCCGAGGCGCTCACCCTCAGCGGCGTGGCCTCGATGGCGCGCGTGGTCGAGCCCGGCGCGATCGATACCTCGCACGGCACCATCCTCTACCTGGAGGACGTCGAGGTCAGCTTTGACGGCTTTCGCGCGTTGAGGAAGCTGTCGCTGTCGATCGACGCGGGCGAGCTGCGCTGCGTGATCGGCCCGAACGGCGCCGGCAAGACCACCATGATGGACGTGATCACCGGCAAGACCCGGCACGACGCGGGCAAGGTGTTCCTCGGCCAGACCCTCGACCTGTCGCGCATGAGCGAGCCCGAGATCGCGCGCACCGGCATCGGCCGCAAGTTCCAGA
>NZ_CADFEJ010000073.1 GCF_902833055.1 Burkholderia territorii | reverse complement strand
GCGCGCTGCAGGCCGGGCTGATGTTCGGCCGGCAGGCTTTCGTCGGGCTTGGCACGCCTTACGGCACCGTCACGCTGGGGCGCCAGTACCTGACGCTGTCGAGCTATCTCGGCCAGTTCGCCTCGGGCACCGACTGGGCCGCGCGCGGCGCCGGCTGGGGTTATCACCCGGCGGGCCTGGACGACGTGGACGGCACCGAGCGCGCCAACAACGCGATCAAGTACGTGAGCCCGCGCTATCGCGGCCTGCAACTGGGGGCGACCTACAGCCTGGGCGGCATGGCGGGGCAGGTCACGCGCAACGAGATGATCTCGGCCGGCGCCGACTACCAGCAGGGCCCCTTCAAGTTCGCGGCGGCCTATCTGTACGTGAAGAATCCAAACTTCGCGCTGTTCGGCAACAATGCCACCAGCAGCGCGACCGGCAACAACTTCACCAGCCCGATCTTCAGCGGTTATGCCACGGCCGGTTCGCAGCGCGAGTTCGGCGCCGGCACCGCGTACGAGCTCGGCCACTTCACGCTGGGCGCGCTCTACACGCGCACCAGCTTCGCCGACCTGGGCGCCACGCCCGTGACGGGCGCGAGCCTGCCCGCGGCCGAGCGCGGCAAGACGGCGACCTTCAACACCGC
>NZ_CADFEJ010000072.1 GCF_902833055.1 Burkholderia territorii | reverse complement strand
GTCGTGCCGGCTGCGGTAGGCGGCGCCCGGCTCGCGCGTCGCGCAGCGATAGTGGCGTCCCGCGTGGCCCGGCTCCGAGACGATGCCGGCATTGTGGCCGCCGGCGGTGAGCACGAAGGTCAGCGCGTTGTGCGTGAGCAGATGCAGCCGGTAGACGGATCGCCAGGGCGAGACGTGATCGCGCTCGGTGCCGACCACGAAGGCCGGCACCTCGATATCCGACAGCGCCACCGGCCGGCCGTCGACGCTGTAGCGCCCGGCGGCGAGATCGTTGTCGAGAAACAGTTGCCTGAGGTACTCCGAATGCATGCGGTACGGCATGCGGGTGCTGTCGGCGTTCCACGACATCAGGTCATTGGGCTTGGTGCGCTTGCCGAGCAGGTATTCGCTCATCATGCGTGACCAGATCAGATCGCGCGCATTGAGCAACTGGAAGGCGGCGGACATCTGGGAGCCGTCCAGATAGCCCTGCCGCCACATCAGGGCGTCCAGCGCGGATAGCTCGCTGGCATCGATGAACAGGCCGAGTTCCCCGGGCTCGCTGAAATCGGTCTGGGCGGCCAGCAGGCTGACCGAGCGCAGCATCCCGTGCTGGCGCCCGTCGCGGCCCAGCGCCGCCGCGCCGATCGCCA
>NZ_CADFEJ010000071.1 GCF_902833055.1 Burkholderia territorii | reverse complement strand
GCCATCGCGCGCGCCACGACATGCTGACCGGTCTGCTCAACCGGGCCGGCCTGTTCAATGCCGCCAACGGCAACGCGCGGGCCCGGATCCACGCCGGCATGACCCTGCTCTATCTCGACCTGGACGGCTTCAAGCCGGTCAACGACGCGCACGGCCACGAGACCGGCGACACGCTGCTGGTGCAGGTGGCCGAGCGGCTGATGCGGCTGGCCGGCCCGGAGGCGCTGGTGGCGCGCATCGGCGGCGACGAGTTCGTGATCGTCGACACCTGCCGCGACTACGACACGCCGCGCGACTTCGCCCATGCCATCGCCCGCGAGATCGCCCGGCCCTTCGAGCTGGCGCCCGGCATCACGGCCAGCGTCGGCGCGAGCGTGGGGATCGCCTCCGTGTCGGGCGAGGACATCGATATCGATTCGCTGCTGCGCATCGCCGACGCGGCGATGTACGACGCCAAGCGCAACAAGAAGGGCGACGCGCCCGAGGGCGCCCAGACGATCGGCCGCGCTGTGCCATCATCGACACTCCCGATCCGGAACGGAGGCGACGATGCGCACGCAATGCTTCTCGCGGTTCTCCAGCTTTCTCTCCACCACCACCGGCCGCCCGGCCACCTTCATCCTGGCGGTCGCGCTG
>NZ_CADFEJ010000070.1 GCF_902833055.1 Burkholderia territorii | reverse complement strand
CGCTGATGCGATGCGGCGCGGCATTCACGCGCTCGCGATCGTGGCTTACACGCCCGATGAGTTCAACGTGTCTTCACAATAATTCGTTTCGCTAGGAATTCTTCCCGATGATCCTGAAATCCCCCCGCCTGTGGGTCGCGGCTGCCGCATTCGTCGCCGCACCGGCCTTCGCCCAGAACGTAGCCGTGGTGAACGGCACGCCGATCCCGAAGTCGCGCGTCGACGCGATGGTCGCTCAGCTCGTCCAGCAAGGTCAGCAGGATTCTGAGCAACTGCGCAAGATGGTCGGCCAGGAGCTGATCAACCGCGAAATCCTGATGCAGGAAGCGCTCAAGGAAGGCCTGCCGAACCGTGCCGACGTGAAGCAGCAAGTGGCGATCGCCCAGCAGACCGTGGTGCTGCGCGCGCTGATCGAGGACTTCGTGAAGAAGAACCAGCCGAGCGACGCCGAGGTCAAGGCCAAGTACGACGAGCTGGCCAAGGGCGCGACGGGCAGCGAGTATCACCTGCATCACATCCTGGTCGACAACGAGCAGCAGGCCAAGGATCTGATCGCGAAGATCAAGGCCGGCGCCAAGTTCGAGGACCTGGCCAAGCAGTTCTCGAAGGACCCGGGCTCGGCCAAGAACGGCGGCG
>NZ_CADFEJ010000069.1 GCF_902833055.1 Burkholderia territorii | reverse complement strand
GCTCGCCGCCGTGATGCTGCTGTATCCGGCCTGCCGCGGCCGCGCCTTCTTTCGCTCGCTCGGCATCGCGGGCCTGGTGCTCGCGCCGTTCGCGCTGATCTGGCCGATCGCGCTGCTGATGCGCTCGGAAACGCTGTTCATGACCTGGTTCTGGGACAACAACGTGGGGCGCTTCTTCGGCTTCTCGGTGGCCGAGCTCGGCGCCGAGAACGACAAGCCGCTGTTCATCTGGCGCGCGCTGCTGACGGTCGGCTTCCCGGTCGGGCCGCTGGCCGCCTACGCGCTCGCGGCCGGGCGCTGGCGCGCCTGGCGCGAACCCGCGGTGGCGCTGCCCACCCTGTTCGGCGGGATCGGCATGATGGTGCTGCAGATGTCGGCCACCTCGCGACAGCTCTACATCCTGCCCTTCATCGCGCCGCTCGCGCTGCTCGCGGCCGACGCCGTCGAGCGCCTGCCGCGCCGCCTCGCGCAATGCTGGGATTACGCCAGCCGGCTGATATTCGGCGCGGTGGCGATCTACGCCTGGTATGTCTGGTCGATCGTTACCTCGTATCACGCCTCGCGCGAGCCGATCCGCTGGCTCGGCCGCTGGCTGCCGCTCGACTGGACCACGCCGCTGCAACTGCCCTTCGCCTTCGCCGGCCTGGCGCTGACCGTCGGCTGGGTCTGG
>NZ_CADFEJ010000068.1 GCF_902833055.1 Burkholderia territorii | reverse complement strand
CGGTGACGTCGGCGTAACCGTTGAGGCTCACGATCGCGAGGTAATCGTCCTCGATCTCGCCGGCATCGACGCCCATCGTCCCCGCATAGCCGATCGTGCCGAACGCCAGGCTGTCGATCCGCACGTGGTTCATGTAGGCGGATTGGCCGCCGCGCGCCGCGCCGGGCGTGAGCCGGTGCGGCTGCAGCACGGCGGCGATGCGCTGGCGCGTGTCGTCGACGTCGTTCGACTCGAAATACCGGTATTGCCTCAGCGACGTCGACTCGAGCAGCAAGGAAGTGGGCGGCATGGCGAGTCTTCGATGCGTTATGGGGACGGCAGGGGACGGCGCACGGTCGAACGCCGGCATTCGCGCCCCGAAGCCGTGCCCACTGTACACGTTCGCGAGCGGTGTCAAAAAGCCCCGGAATGGGGGCCGCGATGCGCTTGCGAGAACTGGACAGGCTTCGGCCGGCGCTTGCGTGGAGTGGATAGATCGCGATTTTCGGCCCTCGAATACTCCGCCTGCCGGTTGGGCCGGTCGTTCGGCGAACTGACCCGAATCGGGTTTCATTTTGCTTTCGATGTCGGGGCGCCGGCATGCCGGATGACGCATTGGGTCGGTGCCGTGCCACGTGCCGATGGATGTGAACCAGATCCGTATCGAATCGTTTTCGACTTCGTTTTCGATTT
>NZ_CADFEJ010000067.1 GCF_902833055.1 Burkholderia territorii | reverse complement strand
GGAGAGAGAGACATGGAGGTCAGACTCTGGTCGGCCGCCGCCGTGGCGGCGTTCGCGTTCGCCGGTGCCCATCCGGCCGGCGCCCCCGACATCATCAACTTCCCGCCCACGCCGTCGAGCCTCGACGTGGTCGGTTCGATCGCCGCACAAATCCGGGCCGACGTGCTCCTGCGCAAGATGACGCTCGATGAAAAACTGCAGCTGATTCATTCGCAGTACGAGATGAGCGCGGTGCCCGGCGGCGGCGCCGGTTATATCCAGGGCGTGCCGCGCCTGGGCATCCCCGACCTGAACATGGCCGATTCCTCGACCGGCTCGGGCAGCACCTCGCAACCCAGCACCACCTTCCCGGCCACCATCGCGGTGGCCGCCAGCTGGGACCGCCAGCTCTCCAATGCCTATGGCCGGCAGGTCGCGCAGCAGTTGCGCGCGCAAGGATTCGGCATGGGCCTGGGCGGCGGCACCAACCTCGCGCGCGAGCCGCGCGGCGGGCGCCTGTTCGAGTATCTCGGCGAGGATCCGCAGCTCGCCGGCGACCTGCTGGCCGAGCGCACCGACGGCACGCAGCGCGAAAAAGTGATCGCCACCATCAAGCATTACGCCGGCAACGAGCAGGAACACGGCCGGCAGGGCGGCAACACGCAGATCGACGAGCGCACGCTGCGCGAGATCTACCT
>NZ_CADFEJ010000066.1 GCF_902833055.1 Burkholderia territorii | reverse complement strand
ACGATCGTGAAGGTGCTCCATGTGCACCGCGCGCAACTGCTGGTGGAAAGCGCCTCGCGCGCGGTGTTGCAACACGTGCTGGCGGCGTGGCAACCGCGGCTGCGCGAACTGAAGGGCGTGTTGCGCTGGAGCGTCGAGGTGGACCCGCTCGACATCTGAGCGGCGCGCCGCCAAGGCCTTCCCGAGCCGGTTTGCGCGACGGGAGCGCATGCATCGAAGTGGTGCAACCAGCGGGCTTTTCGGACGTTTCCGGGTCGCGCCGGGTGCCTTCGATGCTGCCATGGGCCCACATTTCGCCTGCTTCGCGATACACCGGAATCAAACAGGAACCCACGACAGGCAAGGCGCGAGATCGATCACCGCGTAGCGAGCACTCGCCTCGCCGCCGTGCGCGGTACTCCCCGAAACGCCAATTCCCCATTCCGGTGCGCCGAAAAAAACGCGCCAGGCGCTCACCCGTCCTAAGGGAAAATACCGATCACCCTGGTGCTTGGCGTGGACCGGTTGCGATGCTCTAATGCATTGATTACAAAGTATTTTGCAAAGGTGCAACCGAACTCGCGATTCGGTTGCACCTTTTTATTGTGTGGCATAGGATTCCGCGAGTCTTATCCACGCGACCGCCGGCCAAGTACCGGCGCACAAGGATTCATGGCAAGCACCACCCTAGGCGTCAAACT
>NZ_CADFEJ010000065.1 GCF_902833055.1 Burkholderia territorii | reverse complement strand
CAGACCTGCCGCTTCAGCACCTCGGTATGTTCGAGCTCCTGCCGCAGCGCGTCGTCGTAGGTGCCGGAGAGTTCCAGCAGCTCGCGGCGGCCACGCCAGGCGAGCACGCCGCTCACCAGCAGGCTGAACAGCAGGAAGGTGCCGACCACCACCGCCGTCAGGCTGCGCGCGGCGGCGCTGCGCTGCTGGCGCAAGGCCAGCTCGATATCCAGGAAGGAGGTGAATTCGCGGCGCGTCTCGTCGAATTCGCGCTGCCCCTTGCCAGCCTGGATCGCGCCGCTGTAATCGGCGCCCTTGCGGCGCAGCTCGATGACCTCGTCGACCGAGCGATTCCATAGCGCATGGATCGCCTGGATACGCTTGAGCGTCTCGACCTGGGGGGGATTGTCCTGCACCAGCTTCATCAGGGAATCGAGCTCGGCCTGGAACTGGCGCTCGCCGACCTCGTACTGGGACAGGAAGCGCTCGTCGCCCGTGATGAAAAAGCCCCGGCTCGACGACTGGCGCTCGACGGCCAGCCGCATCATCTCGTTAGCGTAGCCGATGACTCGCTCGGAATGCTCCACCCAGCTCATGGTCGAGACCAGGTACACCACCAGGCCGATGAACACCGCGACATTCACCAGGCCCATCACGAGCGGGAGCGCGATGTTGCGCTGAATGATCCTGCGGAAGGAACG
>NZ_CADFEJ010000064.1 GCF_902833055.1 Burkholderia territorii | reverse complement strand
CACGGGCTGCACGCTGGCGCCGCATTACACGCGGCCCGACGCGCCCGTCGCGCAGGCGTACCCGGCCGGCGGCGTCTATGCGACGCAGCCGGGCGCTGCCGGCGCGCGCAGCGCGAACGGCCAGGCGGCGACCGCCATCGGCTGGCGCGAATTCTTCGTCGATCCGCGCCTGCAGCGGCTGATCGAGATCGCGCTGAAGAACAACCGCGACCTGCGCGTGTCGGTGCTGAACATCGAGGCGGCGCGCGCGCAGTACCAGATCACGCGCGCGGGCCTGTTCCCGACGCTCGACGGCACGGGCACGGGCAACATCCAGCGCGTGCCGCAGGGCCTGTCGCAGACCGGTGCGCCGTATATCTCGCGCGCCTACAACGTCGGCGTTTCGGCGTCGTGGGAACTCGACCTGTTCGGCCGCGTGCAGAGCCTGAAGGACCAGGCGCTCGCGCAATACCTGTCGACGTCGTATGCGCGGCAGGCCGCCGAGATCTCGCTCGTGTCGCAGGTCGCGGACCAGTACCTGACGCTGCTGTCCACCGACGACCTGCTGAAGGTCACGGAGAACACGCTGAAGACGGCACAGGCGTCGTACGACCTGACGAAGCTGCAGTTCGACAACGGCACGGGCTCCGAGCTCGAGCTGCGTCAGGCGCAGACGGTCGTCGAGACGGCGCTCGCGAACCAGCAGGC
>NZ_CADFEJ010000063.1 GCF_902833055.1 Burkholderia territorii | reverse complement strand
GCCACCGTGCTATCGGTCGAGCTCAGGCCCGTCGACAGCGAGTTGATGCCCGTCGAAGTCGAGGTGGACAGCGAGCTGATCGAGCTGGTAGCCGACGAGAGTCCGGTCGACGTGGAAGTCGAGAGCGACGCCACGGTGCTGTCGGTCGAGCTGAGGCCGGTCGACAACGAGCTGATGCCCGTCGAGGTCGACGTGGACAGCGAGCTGATCGAGCTCGTTGCCGACGAGAGACCGGTCGACGTCGAAGTCGACAGCGACGAAATCGAGCTGGTAGCCGACGACAGGCCGGTCGACGTGGACGTCGACAGCGAAGCGACCGAGCTATCGGTCGAGCTGAGGCCGGTCGACAGCGAGTTGATACCTGTCGAGGTCGACGTTGAGAGCGACGAAATCGAGCTGGTAGCCGACGACAGGCCTGTCGACGTGGAGGTCGACAGCGACGCGACAGAGCTGTTGGTCGAGCTGAGGCCTGTCGACAGGGAGTTGATGCCCGTCGAGGTCGAGGTGGACAGCGAGCTGATCGAGCTGTTAGCCGACGAGAGGCCCGTCGACGTGGAAGTCGACAGCGATGCCACCGTGCTATCGGTCGAGCTCAGGCCCGTCGACAGCGAGTTGATGCCCGTCGAAGTCGAGGTGGACAGCGAGCTGATCGAGCTGGTAGCCGACGAGAGTCCGGTCGACGTGGAAGTCGAGAG
>NZ_CADFEJ010000062.1 GCF_902833055.1 Burkholderia territorii | reverse complement strand
ATAACAGATTCTGCTTGCCCTGCCCACAATGAGACCGTTCCGGATTCGATGCGTCCAATGGTGACGTATTGGCCAGATGGCGAGATATTGCTGTCGCTCGGCGGCTCCATTTGTGTACCGTCTGAGTCCGATTCACCCGATCTCGGCTGCAGGCGGAACTTCGTGCCGTTCGGGAGATGTGACCTGCCCGGTGATTTTGGGACCAGTTGAAACTTGAGAGAATGGCTTCCAACGGAGAAAGGAAGTCATGAAGAAGAGCCGGTTCACCGAAGAGCAAATGGTCACGATCCTGCGCGAGGCAGACAAGGCGCCGGTCGCCGAGGTGTCGAAGAAGCACGGAATCAGCGAGCAGACGATCTATAACTGGCGTCAGCATTTCGGCGGGATGGGCGCCGCTGATGTGAAGCGCCTGAAGCAGCTTGAGCAGGAAAACGCGCGACTGAAGAAGATGCTGGCCGAGCGTGATCTCGAACTTGATGTGATGAAGGAGATCAACGCAAAAAAATGGTGAGCGCGCCCGCTCGCCGTCAGCAGGTTGCCTACGCGAAAGCGCGTGGTCTGTCGGAGCGGCGAGCGTGCGCGCTGATGTCGGTCGCGAGGTCGGCCCTGAATTACGAGTCGAGGCTGGCTGGGCGTGATGCGCCGGTGCTGGCGGCGATGTGTGTTTTATCGGCACAATATCCGCGCTACGGTTACCGCCGCATCAAGATTTTGCTGGATCGGCAAGGCCATCCGATGAGCGCC
>NZ_CADFEJ010000061.1 GCF_902833055.1 Burkholderia territorii | reverse complement strand
GGATCAAAGCTTGTTTGCCAGCTCCCCGGGGCTTTTCGCAGGCTACCGCGTCCTTCATCGCCTGTGATCGCCAAGGCATCCACCACATGCACTTGTTCGCTTGACCCTATAACGAGTCTGTCTCTCGATCATCGTTAGCGCTTTAGCGCTTACGATGATCCGATACAAAGTACGTTACAGGTTGAGTTCTCGCGTTGTGCCGTATTCCAATTAGAGCCGAACAATGAAGTTCGAATCATCTTGAGATACATCGATACAATCACAACCCGGATAGTTTCCACGTCCATCTCAAAGACGCTTCCGCTATCCAAATTACTTACTTCTTCCAGATTGTTAAAGAACGACAGCCGATACTTTCGTACCGCTCTGACTGGCTCAATCGCCAATGACAAAGACTCGACCCAAGTCGAACGCTTGTCATTGAGGATTGGTGGAGGCAGACGGGATCGAACCGACGACCCCCTGCTTGCAAAGCAGGTGCTCTCCCAGCTGAGCTATGCCCCCATGTACAGAATTCCTCAGGTGTGTACCGCCACACAAGACGGTGGTGGGTCTGGTTGGATTCGAACCAACGACCCCCGCCTTATCAAGACGGTGCTCTAACCGACTGAGCTACAGACCCCTGAGTCTGTCTTTAATTTACAGCCGATAAGCGTGAGCGCTCAACTTTGCGAGATAGCTCTGGAAAGGAGGTGATCCAGCCGCACCTTCCGATACGGCTACCTTGTTACGACTTCACCCCAGTCATGAATCCTACCGTGGTGAC
>NZ_CADFEJ010000060.1 GCF_902833055.1 Burkholderia territorii | reverse complement strand
GCACACGCGAGGTACGCGGTGAGCGGCGGCGGTGCCGGCACGACGCCCGGGGTGGGAATGGGGCAGGTCGGCGCGATGGTGGGGGTCAAGCACATGTTCTGATCCGGCAGATTGAAACGAGGGGGATATCTTGAACCGAAAATATGCATTCCTTTGTTTGTCGCCGCTGTTCGCAGTCGGGCTTGCCGGTTGTGGCGGCGATGGCACGACCAACGCCGCGCCCTCGCATCTGAGCGCCGCGACGCCGGCGGCGATGACGCAGAGCTGCGATGCGCTCGCCGCGAAGCTCGCCTACGCGAATACCGCGTTCACGTCCGTGACCACCGCTTCGGCCGGTGCGTTGACGGTGGCCGGCAAGCCGATCGCCGAGCATTGCGTGATCGAAGGGAAGATGAACGAGCGCGTTAGCGCGGTCGATGGGAAGACCTACGCGATCGGCTTCGAGATGCGCTTGCCGAAGGCCTGGAACGGACGCTTCTTCTACCAGGCGAACGGCGGGCTGGACGGCAACGTGGTGACCGCGACTGGTGAGATCAGCGGCGGCGGGCCGTTGAACGATGCGTTGAACATGGGCTTCGCGGTGATCAGCTCCGATTCGGGGCATGGCGCCGCTCAGAACCCGTTGTTCGGGCTCGATCCGCAGGCGCGGCTCGATTACGGCTACGCCGCCGTGGATGCGCTCACGCCGATGGCCAAGCAGGTGATACGGCTGGCTTATGGGAAGGCGCCCGATCGCAGCTACTTCGACGGCTACTCGAACGGCGGGCG
>NZ_CADFEJ010000059.1 GCF_902833055.1 Burkholderia territorii | reverse complement strand
CCCTTCATCAGGCGCATGTGCAGCCAGGCCGCGTAGTTGAGCCACACGATCAGCGCCCAGGTTTCCTTCGGATCCCAGCTCCAGTAGCCGCCCCAGGCTTCGGCCGCCCACAGTGCGCCGAGGATCGTCGCGATCGTGAAGAACGCGAAGCCGACCGCGATCGACTTGTACATCACGTCGTCGAGCACCTCGAGCGTCGGCAGACGATCGGCGAGCACGCCGCGCTCCTTCATCAGGTACGCGACCGACACCATCGCCGACAGCGCGAAGCTGCCGTAGCCGATGAAGTTCGCCGGCACGTGGATCTTCATCCACCAGCTCTGCAGCGCCGGCACGAGCGGCTGGATCTGTTGCGCGTCGCGCGCGACCGAATACCACATCAGGAAGCCGACGGCCGCGCTGATCACCAGCAGCACGAACGCGCCAAGCGAGCGCGTGCCGTAGTGGCCTTCGTAATACAGGTAGAGCAGCGCGGTAATCAGGCTGAACAGCACGAATACTTCATACAGATTCGACACCGGGATATGCCCGACGTCCGCGCCGATCAGGTAGGACTCGTACCAGCGCACCATCAGGCCGGTGAAGCCCATCAGCACCGCGACCCACGTCAGTTTCTGGCCGATCGCCGAACCCGACTCCGAGCGAGCGAGCAGGCCCATCCAGTAGAAGATCGTCGCGAGCACGAACAGCGCGCTCATCCACAGGATCGCGGACTGGCTCGACAGGAAATACTTGAGGAAGAACGCCGAATCGGCGCGCGCGAGATCGCCCTGGTAGATCTGGATCGACAGCAGCGACA
>NZ_CADFEJ010000058.1 GCF_902833055.1 Burkholderia territorii | reverse complement strand
ACGCAAGCGAACTCGGACGGTCTTTCGGACCTGCGCGACAAGCTGTCGGACGGCGGCGTGATCGATCCGACGACGGGCGAATCGCTGGCAGTGACGTACACGGACGCGAACAAGACGGCGGTGCAGCTGGGTAATGCCGGTACGCCGGTGACGGTCCAGAACGTTGCAGCAGGCGCACTGTCGGCGACGAGCACGGACGCGGTGAACGGTTCGCAGCTGTTCGCGACGAACACGCGCGTCGGTTCGCTGGAAGACACGCTGTCGAACAGCGGCTTGATCGACCCGACGACGGGCGAATCGCTGGCAGTGACGTACACGGACGCGAACAAGACGGCGGTGCAACTGGGCAATGCCGGCACGCCGGTGCGCGTGTCGAACGTGGCGGACGCCGTTGCGGACAACGACGCGGTGAACCTGAAGCAGCTTCGCGATTCGGGCCTGATTGGCGAGGATCCGAACACGGGCGATCTGACGTCGCTGGCCGTGACGTACGACGACGCGACGAAGGCGGGCATCACGCTGGGTAACGCGGGCACGCCGGTGTCGATCCACAACGTTGCGCCGGGTGCGGTGTCGTCGGCTAGCACGGACGCGATCAACGGTTCGCAACTGTTCGGCACGGCACAAAGCGTGGCGGGCGCGCTGGGCGGCGGTGCGGCAGTGGGTGCGGACGGCACGATCACGGCGCCGACCTACACGATCGGCGGCACGGACCTGCACAACGTGGGCGACGCGCTGACGAACCTGGATGGTCGTACGCAAGCGAACTCGGACGGTCTTTCGGACCTGCGCGACAAGCTGTCGGACGGCGG
>NZ_CADFEJ010000057.1 GCF_902833055.1 Burkholderia territorii | reverse complement strand
ATGACGGACGTAGTGATCGTATCGGCCGCGCGGACCGCGGTCGGCAAATTCGGCGGCTCGCTCGCGAAGGTCGCGGCACCGGAGCTGGGCGCGACGGTGATTCGCGCGGTGCTGGAGCGTTCGGGCGTGAAGCCCGAGCAGGTGAGCGAAGTGATCATGGGGCAGGTGCTGACGGCGGGCTCGGGACAGAACCCGGCGCGCCAGTCGCTGATCAAGGCGGGCCTGCCGAGCGCGGTGCCGGGCATGACGATCAACAAGGTGTGCGGCTCGGGCCTGAAGGCCGTGATGCTGGCGGCGAACGCGATCATGGCGGGCGACGCGGACATCGTGATCGCGGGCGGCCAGGAGAACATGAGCGCGGCGCCGCACGTGCTGCCGGGCTCGCGCGACGGGTTCCGGATGGGCGATGCGAAGCTGGTCGACACGATGATCGTCGACGGCCTGTGGGACGTGTACAACCAGTACCACATGGGCATCACGGCGGAGAACGTCGCGAAGGAATACGGGATCACGCGCGAGGAGCAGGACGCGTTCGCGGCGCTGTCGCAGAACAAGGCGGAAGCCGCGCAGAAGGCGGGCCGCTTTGCCGACGAGATCGTGCCGGTGTCGATTCCGCAGCGCAAGGGCGAGCCGCTGCAGTTCGCGACCGACGAGTTCGTGCGTCACGGCGTGACGGCGGAGTCGCTGGCGGGGCTCAAGCCGGCGTTCGCGAAGGACGGCTCGGTGACGGCGGCGAACGCGTCGGGGCTGAACGACGGCGCGGCGGCGGTGCTGGTGATGTCGGCGCAGAAGGCGGCGGCGCTCGGGCTGACGCCGCTTGCGCGGATCAAGGC
>NZ_CADFEJ010000056.1 GCF_902833055.1 Burkholderia territorii | reverse complement strand
CGAATCCCGCTCGTCACGAACGGCTTTTCCGGATCGTTCGGGATCGCGTTCTTGTTCACCGTGATGTGTGCCGCGCCCAGCGCCGCTTCCGCTGCCTTGCCCGTGATGTGCTTCGCGCGCAGGTCCACCAGCATCACGTGGCTTTCCGTACGCCCCGACACGATTCGCAGCCCGCGCTTGACCAGCGTCTCGGCCAGCACCCGCGCGTTCTCGACCACCTTTGCCTGGTAAGCCTTGAATTCCGGCGACAGCGCTTCCTTGAACGCCACCGCCTTCGCCGCGATCACGTGCATCAGCGGCCCGCCCTGGATGCCCGGGAAGATCGCCGAGTTGATCTGCTTCTCGTACTCCGCCTTCATCAGGATCACGCCGCCGCGCGGCCCGCGCAGGCTCTTGTGCGTCGTCGTCGTCACGAAGTCCGCGTGCGGCACCGGGTTCGGATACACGCCCGCCGCGATCAGGCCCGCGTAGTGCGCCATGTCGACCATCAGGTACGCACCGACCGACTTCGCGATCTTCGCCAGACGCTCGAAGTCGATCTTCAGCGCGAATGCCGACGCGCCCGCCACGATCAGCTTCGGCTTGTGTTCGTTCGCCAGTTTCTCGGCCGCGTCGTAGTCGATGTCTTCGTTTTCGTTCAGGCCGTAACTCACGACGTTGAACCACTTGCCGGACATGTTCACCGGCGAGCCGTGCGTCAGGTGCCCGCCGTGCGCGAGGCTCATGCCCATGATCGTGTCGCCCGGCTTGAGCATCGCGAAGAACACGCCCTGGTTCGCCTGCGAGCCCGAGTTCGGCTGCACGTTCGCGGCTTCCGCGCCGAACAGCTGCTTCACGCGGTCGATCGCCAGTTGCTCCACCACGTCGACGTACTCGCAGCCGCCGTAGTAACGCTTGCCCGGATACCCTTCCGCGTACTTGTTCGTGAGCTGCGAGCC
>NZ_CADFEJ010000055.1 GCF_902833055.1 Burkholderia territorii | reverse complement strand
GGCAGCCGCGTGATCGTGAAGGCCGACGGCGTCTATCTGTGGGACTCCGACGGCAACAAGATCATCGACGGGATGGCCGGCCTCTGGTGCGTGAACGTCGGCTACGGCCGCAAGGAGCTCGCCGATGCCGCGTATCGCCAGATCCAGGAACTGCCGTTCTACAACACGTTCTTCAAGACGACGCACCCGCCGGTGATCGAACTGTCGGCGATGCTCGCCGAAGTCACGCCGGCCGGCTTCAACCATTTCTTCTATTGCAACAGCGGCTCGGAAGGCAACGACACCGTGCTGCGACTCGTGCATCAGTACTGGCGCGTGCAGGGCAAGCCGCAGAAGAAATACGTGATCTCGCGCAAGAACGGCTATCACGGCTCGACGATCGCCGGCGGCACGCTCGGCGGGATGGGCTACATGCACGAGCAGATGCCGTCGAAGGTCGAGCACATCGTGCACATCGACCAGCCGTATTTCTTCGGCGAAGCGCAGGCCGGCGAGACGCCCGAGGCGTTCGGCCTCGCGCGTGCGCAGCAGCTCGAGGCGAAGATTCTCGAGCTCGGCGCGGAGAACGTCGCCGCGTTCATCGGCGAGCCGTTCCAGGGCGCGGGCGGCGTGATCTTCCCGCCGTCGACGTACTGGCCGGAAATCCAGCGCATCTGCCGCAAGTACGACATCCTGCTGGTGGCCGACGAAGTGATCGGCGGCTTCGGCCGCACCGGCGAATGGTTCGCGCACCAGCACTTCGGCTTCGAGCCGGATCTGATCACGATGGCCAAGGGCCTGACGTCGGGCTACGTGCCGATGGGCGCGGTGGGCATCCACGAGCGCGTCGCGCGCCCGATCATCGACAACGGCGAATTCAATCACGGGCTCACGTACTCGGGCCATCCGGTCGCGGCGGCGGTGGCGGTCGCGAACCTGAAGCTGCTGCGCGACGAAGGCATCGTCGAGCGCGTGAAGC
>NZ_CADFEJ010000054.1 GCF_902833055.1 Burkholderia territorii | reverse complement strand
ACCAATGTCGCGGACGGCACCGGCCAGCAAGACGCGGTGACGGTGCGGCAGTTGACCGGCGCATTGCAGTCGTTCGCGGTCACGGGCCAGAAGTACTTCCACGCGAATTCGACGGCGGCGGATTCGCTGGCCGTCGGCGCGGAATCGGTCGCGGTCGGGCCGACGACGGTCGTCAACGGCGACAACGGTGTCGGCATCGGCAACGGCGCGATCGTGGATCAGACCGCGCCCGGCGGCGTCGCGATCGGGCAGGCGGCAAGTTCCGCGCAGGCTGACGCCATTGCACTGGGCAGCGGCGCGGCGGCAATCGGTGCGCAGTCGGTGGCACAGGGCGCGAACGCGGCGGCGGTCAGCGTGGGCAGCGTCGCGCTTGGCTCGGGTGCCCGCAGCACCGCGACCGATGCGCTCGCGCTCGGCGCGGGTGCGTCGGCAACGTTCGCGAACAGCGTCGCGTTGGGCGCCGGTTCGCTGACGACGGTCGGCGCGCTGACGAACTACGTCGCGTATGGCCTGAGCAGCCCGCAGTCGTCGGCCGGTGAAGTGAACGTCGGCAACCGGCAGATCACCGGGCTCGCCGCCGGCAAGAACGGCACGGACGCGGTGAACGTGTCGCAGCTCGATTCGGTCGCGAACCAGCTGACGACGCTGATCGATCAGCGCACGACCAATCTTGGCGGGTCGTACACGTCGAATCCCGCCGGCGGCAATGTACCGCCGGGTGCGAGCGGTTCGAACTCGTCGGCCGGCGGCTCGGGCTCGGTCGCGTCTGGCTCGAACAGCACGGCGGTCGGCAACAACTCGACGGCGTCTGGCAACGGCTCCACCGCCATCGGCGTGGGTTCCACCGCCTCGGGCAACAACTCGACGGCGATCGGCGCGGGCAGCAACGACGGCGGCCGCTCGAACGTGGTCGCGGTCGGCTCGGCGGAATCGGCGCGGCAGGTCGTGAACGTCGCGGCGGGCACGCAGGGCACCGACGCGGTGAACGTGAACCAG
>NZ_CADFEJ010000053.1 GCF_902833055.1 Burkholderia territorii | reverse complement strand
CGCGCGTCGAGCTGGTCGATCACCGAGCGCAGGTTCCGGTAGACCGGGTCGGACGCGGTGATGATCAGCGAGTTGGTGGCCGCGTCGGCCTGGATCATCCCGCCCGGCTGGTTGTCGTCGCCCTTGTCCTTGTCGCCGCCGAGCAGGCCGCCGCTGCCGATGCCGCCGCTGCCCGACGCGCCGCTGCCGTACGACGATGACGACGAACCGCCGAGGCCGCCCGACGGCAGCGGCGGAGTGCCCGACGTGCCGGTCGAGAAATTGCCGCTCGACGACGAGCCGCCGTTCTGGTTGAAGCTGTTCGCATCGTTGGACGACGCCGACGAACCGCTGTCGTTGCTGCTCTTGCCGAGCATCCCGCGCAGTGTCTTCGCGAGCTTCACCGCGTCGGCATTGCGCAGCGGCACGACGTGCATGTTGCCCGGCACCGCGCTCGGCGCGTCGAGCTGTTGCACGAGGCGCTTCGCCGCGGCGAGGCGCGACGCGCTCGATGCGCGCAGCAGCAGCGAATTGGTGCGCGGATCGGCCGTGACCGACACCTTCAGCGTCGCGTCGCTGTTGCCGATCGCGCCGGGGTCGAGCATCTTCTGCAACTGCGCGGCAAGGTCGATCGCATTCGCGTTGCGCAACGGCACGACCTGCACCTGCGCGCCCGCGGCGCTGTCGACCCCCGAGATGATCTGCGCGATGCGGCGCACGTTGTCGGCGTAGTCGGTGACGACGATCGTGTTGTTCGCCGGGTAGGCGGTGACCGTGTTGTTCGGCGAGATCAGCGGCCGCAGCACCGGCAGCAGGTTGTTCGCCGATTCGTTGTGCAGCTCGAACACTTGCGTAATGATCTGGTCGCCGCGCGCCTGCGGCGCATTGCCGACATAGGTCGGCACGCCCTGCAGCTTCGCGTCGGCTTCCGGCACGACCTTCAGCACGCCGTGATCCTGCACGAGCGCGAAGCCCTGCATGCGCAGCGCCGACTGCAGCGTCTTCAGCGCCTGGTCTTCCGGCACCGGCCGTTCTGCCACGAGATTGAGCTGCCCCTTCACGCGGGGG
>NZ_CADFEJ010000052.1 GCF_902833055.1 Burkholderia territorii | reverse complement strand
GGTTCATCGAGGATTACCGGGGAACGCGGCGCGGATTTTGAGGAAGAAGTATTCCTCGTCGCGGTACCCGTAGGCCCGACGCTTGATGACCTTAATGGTGTTGTTGATGCCTTCGACGACGCTGGTATTGAGTGGATGGCGGCAGCGGGCGAGGATTCCGTGCCAGTAACCCTGCAGGCGCTGCGCGAACAGTTGTAGCGCGGCAATCCCGCTTTGCCGGGCTTGTTCGATCCAGTGTTCCCAGGCCTTTTCCGCCCAGGCAGGCTTTCGGTAGAACCAGAGCCGTTTGAGTTCGTCGCGTAGCACGTAGACGCACAGCAACGGCTGATTGGCAGCCAGCAGTTCCTTCAGATGCACGGACTGCTCGGGCTTCAGGTTGAGGCGGTTGCGCAGCAGCAGCCAGCGACTGGATTTCAATACCTTGCGGGCCGGCCGGTCATGGCGTAACTGATTGGCCTGATCCACTCGCACCCGATCAATCACCTCGCGCCCGTACTTGGCCACGACGTGGAACAGGTCGTAGACCACCTCGGCCTGCGGACACTGCGCCTTGATTTCCAGCTCGTAGGCCGTGGTCATGTCGATCGCGACTGCTTCGATGCGCTCGGCGACACCCTCAGGAAGCTGCTCGAAGAAGGCGCGGGCCGTCTCGCGTGAGCGTCCCGATCCAATCCAGAGCACCTGCCGGCCGATCGGATCGACCACCACCGTGGCATATCGATGGCCTTTATGGAGTGCAAACTCGTCCATCGCAAGATAACGGATCGTCGACCAGTCCGGCTCGGCCACACGCGCTTGCAAGCGCATCTTGTCGATCGATTTGACCGTGTGCCAGCCCAAATCGTAGAAGGCCGCCACTGCCTGCACGCTGGCTGCTTGCAGCAGTTTCTCGCAGGCCTTGGCAAATCGCTCCGTCACTCGCTGGTAACGGCCCAGCCACGCCAGTTTCTCCAGTCGTGGACCGCCGCAGCGTTCGCACCAGACCCGGCGGCGGGGGACGTGCAGCACTACTCGGTACTCGAACAGCGGCAGATCGCGCACGCGGCGAACTATCGTCTCGTGGATTTGATTGCACCGCGCACCGCATTGCTCGCAGTACATCACCTTGCTGACCGGCTTCAAATGCAGCGATAGCGTGCGCTCTTCCCCTTGCGGCCATTCCACACGCTCCAACCGATAGCCGGTCCAGCAGCCCAGTGCCTGAAGTGCCTTTCGATCGAGCAATTGCCTCCTCCGACATCCTTAGAATCAGGTGTCAGATTATGCAATCGCTTGAAAACCCTCCACGGTTTTCTGCGATGAACC
>NZ_CADFEJ010000051.1 GCF_902833055.1 Burkholderia territorii | reverse complement strand
CAACAAAATCTATGGTCAGCCCGATTTTTGCAAGCGAGGCAGTGTTGACCTAAAGTGGACTTGCTCGAATCTATCCGGGGTCGTGGATGGGAAAGATCCCGCCCCATGATGGGAGCCGCACCGGACAAACCTCAAAAAACCCGCAGCATCGAAATGCTGTTTTTGTTGTCAGGTTACTTGTCCGGCCGTTGAGTCGTTTATGCCTTCACGTATCTCGCGTCGCAAAACCAGGCGTGACTACTGCAACTGAAGCCGTAAGCGCAGGAAGCGTCAGACTGAGGGAACAGCCTCGATGCTTCGGTAGTGTGTTCCTTTGGCGAGGATGGCCCAGGCGATCCTCGCCAATTTGTTGGCCAAGGCACAGGCCACCACGTTCGAGTGCCGTCGCGCCAACAGGCTGCGAATCCAGACGCCCAATGCATCCGTGCGGTGCTCGATGCGCTGCATGATGGTCCGCGCGCATTGCACCAGCAGCCGTCGCAGTTCCTTGTCCCCGCGCTTGCTGATGCCCAGTAGCGTTGGTTTGCCGCCGGTGCTGTACTGCCGCGGTACCAGACCGACCGAAGCGGCAAACTGCCTTGCCGAACCATACTGATGGGCATCGCCCAACTCCGACATCAACACGCTAGCGGTCATCGGACCAATGCCGGGAATCTCAAGCAGTCGTTCGCTGCGTTCGTCCTCGCGTAGCTGGGTAAGCAACTCATGTTCGAGCTGGCGGATCTGCTCGTCCAGATACTTGAAGTGCGCCTGCAAGCGTTCGAGCACGGCCACCAGCCTCGGCGGCAACGATTCTGCCGCCAGCACGGCAGGCAGTCGCCGGATCACCGCCATGCCGCGCGGCAAGCTGATGCCGAACTCCAACAGAAACGCATGAATCTGGTTGATCGTGCCGGTGCGCTCCCGCACCAGCCTCTCGCGCACGCGGTGCAAGGCTGAAACGATCTGCTGGGTTTCATTGTGTGGGCTCACGAAGCGCATGCTCGGACGGCAAGCCGCTTCGCAGATCGCCTGGGCGTCTGCGAAATCGTTCTTGTTGCCTTGCCGGAACGGTTTGACGAATTGCGGGGAAATCAGCTTGGTCTCGTGGCCCAGCGCTTGAAGTCGGCGAGCGATCCAGTGCGCACCGGCGCAGGCCTCCATGACCACAGTACAACTCTGGAAATTGCCCAGCAGCGTGAACATCTGGCTACGCGTGAGCTTCTTGCGCAACACCATCCTGCCGGACGCATCCTGCCCATGCAGGTGGAAGCAGTGCTTGCCGAGATCGACTCCGATCAGCGATACCGTGTCCATGATGGCCCTCCAGAAGGACAAAATCCTCACTCAGCGTAGTCCGCTGAGTGAGGATCGGGCTGACCATCCTATTAAACCC
>NZ_CADFEJ010000050.1 GCF_902833055.1 Burkholderia territorii | reverse complement strand
CTTCTGGGTAACGAGCGGCGTGCCGGCAGGCGTGCTGTTCACGATCGGCGGCGTATGCGCGACGATCGGCCAGCCCGCGTGGGCGATCTGGATCGCCGCGATCACGATGGGCCTGATCCAAAGCGCGACTTATGCGGAAATATCGGGGCTGTTTCCTCATAAATCGGGCGGCGCGTCGGTGTATGGCGCGATCGGCTGGGTTCGATACAGCAAGCTGATTGCCCCGGTTTCGGTGTGGTGCAACTGGCTCGCGTGGTCGCCGATGCTCGCGCTCGGCTGCGGCCTCGCGGCGAGCTATGCACTCACGAGTCTCTTTCCCGCCGATGCGGCGGTGCTGCACTGGCAGCTCAAGGTTGCGGATCTCGGCTTCATCAAGCCGGGGCTTTCCCTGCGAATCAACGCGACGTTCATCATCGCGACGATTCTGCTTCTCATCACGTTCAAACTGCAGCACAGCGGCGCGTCGAAGGCCGCACGCACGCAGCGCATTCTCGGCATCGCGTCGCTCACGCCGCTGTTGATCGTCGGCATCGTGCCGTTCGTCACCGGCGACGTGCCGATGTCGAACCTGCTCCCGCTGCTGCCGCTCGGTCATGATGCGCAAGGCAATCTCACGACCGCGACCTTCGGCTCGTGGAACGGGCAGGGCGTCACGATGGCGCTCGGCGCGATGTTCATGGCCGGCTGGGCGTCGTACGGCTTCGAGACGGCCGTGTGCTACACGCGTGAATTCCGCGATCCGCGTCGCGACACCGCGAAGGCGATCTTCTGGTCCGGCGCGCTGTGTCTCGTCGTGATGACGCTCGTGCCGATGGCGTTCCAGGGCGCGCTCGGCACGCAGGCGATGCTCGATCCGTCGATCGGCGACGGCACCGGCGTCGCGGCCGCGATGGCGAAGATCGTCGGCGGCGGCGCGTGGGTCGCGAACGCGGTCGTCGTGATGCTGATGCTGTCGATCCTGCTGATCGTGATGACGTCGATGATGGGCTCGTCGCGCACGCTGTACCAGGCGTCGGTCGACGGCTGGCTGCCGAAGTATCTGTCGCACGTGAACGAGCACGGCTCGCCCACCCGCGCGATGTGGACCGATCTCGGCTTCAACCTCGTGTTGCTGATGATGTCGGACTACATGACGGTGCTGTCGATCTCGAACGTCTGCTACATGCTGTTCGTGTTCCTGAATCTTCAGTCCGGCTGGATCCACCGGATGGACCGCGGCAACTGGGATCGCCCGTTCCGGTGCCCGACATGGCTGCTGGTGGCCGGTTCGATCTGCGGCTACGCGAATCTCGTCTATGTCGGCGCGGGCGCGAACCTGCAGGGCGAAGGCACGTTGCGCAACGGGCTGATCGCGATGCTGCTGATCGTGCCGGTGTTTCTCTATCGCCA
>NZ_CADFEJ010000049.1 GCF_902833055.1 Burkholderia territorii | reverse complement strand
GGTGCAGGAATATTGACCTGCTTCCCATCAGCTACGCATTTCTGCCTCGCCTTAGGGGCCGACTCACCCTACGCCGATGAACGTTGCGTAGGAAACCTTGGGCTTACGGCGAGGGGGCCTTTCACCCCCTTTATCGCTACTCATGTCAGCATTCGCACTTCCGATACCTCCAGCACCCTTTACAAGGCACCTTCGCAGGCTTACGGAACGCTCTCCTACCATGCGTGCAAGCACGCATCCGCAGCTTCGGTATATAGCTTAGCCCCGTTACATCTTCCGCGCAGGACGACTCGATCAGTGAGCTATTACGCTTTCTTTAAAGGGTGGCTGCTTCTAAGCCAACCTCCTGACTGTTTTAGCCTTCCCACTTCGTTTCCCACTTAGCTATATTTGGGGACCTTAGCTGGCGGTCTGGGTTGTTTCCCTCTTGACACCGGACGTTAGCACCCGATGTCTGTCTCCCGTGATTGCACTCTTCGGTATTCGGAGTTTGCTATGGCGGGGTAATCTGCAATAGACCCCCCAACCATGACAGTGCTCTACCCCCGAAGGTGAGACACGAGGCACTACCTAAATAGTTTTCGGAGAGAACCAGCTATTTCCAGGTTTGTTTAGCCTTTCACCCCTATCCACAGCTCATCCCCTAACTTTTCAACGTTAGTGGGTTCGGACCTCCAGTACGTGTTACCGCACCTTCATCCTGGCCATGGATAGATCACCTGGTTTCGGGTCTACGCCCAGCAACTGAACGCCCTATTCGGACTCGCTTTCGCTACGCCTGCCCTATACGGTTAAGCTTGCTACTGAACGTAAGTCGCTGACCCATTATACAAAAGGTACGCCGTCACCCCTTACGAGGCTCCGACTGTTTGTATGCATGCGGTTTCAGGATCTATTTCACTCCCCTCCCGGGGTTCTTTTCGCCTTTCCCTCACGGTACTGGTTCACTATCGGTCGATCACGAGTATTTAGCCTTGGAGGATGGTCCCCCCATCTTCAGACAGGATTTCACGTGTCCCGCCCTACTTGTCGCACACCTAGTTCTTTCATACTGTTTTCGCCTACAGGGCTATCACCTGCTATGGCCGCACTTTCCAGAGCGTTCGGCTAACAATACAAATAAAGAGTGCAAGGCTCATCCCATTTCGCTCGCCACTACTTTGGGAATCTCGGTTGATTTCTTTTCCTGCGGTTACTTAGATGTTTCAGTTCACCGCGTTCGCTTCACATGGCCTATGTATTCAGCCATGGATACTCCATAAGGAGTGGGTTTCCCCATTCGGACATCCCCGGATCAAAGCTTGTTTGCCAGCTCCCCGGGGCTTTTCGCAGGCTACCGCGTCCTTCATCGCCTGTGATCGCCAAGGCATCCACCACATGCACTTGTTCGCTTGACCCTATAACGAGTCTGTCTCT
>NZ_CADFEJ010000048.1 GCF_902833055.1 Burkholderia territorii | reverse complement strand
TTATATGAACGCCTCCCGTTTGCGACGGTTTTTCGTGTGTTCCGACTGCGACAGGATGGGTTGCAGCTTTATATCCGGGCTTGTTGCAGCCTGATGCGCTGCGGCCCACTATGAAATCCGCTGACCCGCACCTCATTTCTCCTGCGAGCTCAAGGCTCGAACGACGATTCAGGTTTAGCGAGTCCCGGTCCTACCTGTCTTGTCATCACATACGATTGCCAGCGCAACCTTTCGACGTGTCATCCTGTAAAAGTTGATCCCCTACGGCAGCGCTCACCGGTCAAACCGGCTTCCCGCTCACGTAGTCCTTGTCGTACGTCCTGCCATGCGCCAAGATGGCCCAAATGGTTCGAGCCATTTTGTTCGCTTGCGCCACGACAGCTACATTCAGCGGTCGCCGCTTTTTGATTCCTTCGACCCATGCCCCCGGCTCTTTCGCCAGACACAGCACGCTACGGGCACCGTGAATCAATAGCTTGCGCAGATGCATGTCACCTCTCTTACTGATTCCCAGTAACTGAACCTTGCCGCCCGTGCCGCTTTGCCTTGGGACCAATCCAATCCAGGCTGCGAATTCGCGCCCGGATCTGAATGTCTTGACATCTCCCATCGTTGCAACTGCCGCTGTTGCCGTCAGCAAGCCGACGCCCGGTATCTCAGCTATTGCCTTGCACGCCTTGTCCTCTCTCAGCCAGGCTCGTAGACGCCGTTCAATTTCGGCAATCTGCTTATCGAGGTCCGTCAAGCCGTTCCACTGATCTCGCAACGTGTCGATCAGAATCGCTGGCAGACGGTCATCCAGTCGCTCGAGCACATCCGGAATCGCCTTGTCCAGTGCGGCGCGCCCCTTGCCCATCACTTCGCCGTATTCAGTGAGCAAGCCACGCAGGCTGTTGATCTGCATCGTGCGGAACTTCACTAGTTGCTCGCGCATCCGGTGCAACCCCAGCACCGCCTGCTGCATTTCCGTTTTCACTGCCACCGACTTGCCCGGCTGCTGCGCCGCCATCCAGATTGCCCGCGCATCAGCTGCATCGTTCTTGTTGCCCATCACGAACGCCTTAACGAACTTCCCCGGCATCAACTTCACCTGATGGCCCATCGCAATTAATTTGCGAGCCCAGTGCTGCGAACCACCGCACGCTTCCATTCCGATCAGGCACGGTGATCGGTTCGCAAAATGTTCCAGAAATCCCGCTCGCTTCACCGGTTTGTTCACGATTTCGCCCGTTTCCGCATCGATGTAATGGAGCTGGATCACGTTCTTTGCGATGTCCACGCCAACTGTCGTAAGCTTCATCTCGGACCCTCCGGTTGCCTGTGAAGAATCTTGATGATCTTCCACCTTGGGCACTTTGATGCCGTCGGCCCGTGAGGGTCCACCTGCCTAGCTCCCACCACCATTCACGGGTGGGAGGCGTTCATATCATTTCTCCT
>NZ_CADFEJ010000046.1 GCF_902833055.1 Burkholderia territorii | reverse complement strand
TCGGGAGCGAAGCAATTGGAAGTGGTTCCAAGAAAAGCCTCTAAGCTTCAGTCTAACGATGACCGTACCGCAAACCGACACAGGTGGGCGAGATGAGTATTCTAAGGCGCTTGAGAGAACTCGGGAGAAGGAACTCGGCAAATTGGTACCGTAACTTCGGGATAAGGTACGCCCTTGTAGCTTGACTGGCCTGCGCCAGGAGGGTGAAGGGGTTGCAATAAACTGGTGGCTGCGACTGTTTAATAAAAACACAGCACTCTGCAAACACGAAAGTGGACGTATAGGGTGTGACGCCTGCCCGGTGCCGGAAGATTAAATGATGGGGTGCAAGCTCTTGATTGAAGTCCCGGTAAACGGCGGCCGTAACTATAACGGTCCTAAGGTAGCGAAATTCCTTGTCGGGTAAGTTCCGACCTGCACGAATGGCGTAACGATGGCCACACTGTCTCCTCCCGAGACTCAGCGAAGTTGAAGTGTTTGTGATGATGCAATCTACCCGCGGCTAGACGGAAAGACCCCATGAACCTTTACTGTAGCTTTGCATTGGACTTTGAACCGATCTGTGTAGGATAGGTGGGAGGCTATGAAACCGGAACGCTAGTTTCGGTGGAGCCGTCCTTGAAATACCACCCTGGTTTGTTTGAGGTTCTAACCTTGGCCCGTGATCCGGGTCGGGGACAGTGCATGGTAGGCAGTTTGACTGGGGCGGTCTCCTCCCAAAGCGTAACGGAGGAGTACGAAGGTACGCTAGGTACGGTCGGAAATCGTGCTGATAGTGCAATGGCATAAGCGTGCTTAACTGCGAGACCGACAAGTCGAGCAGGTGCGAAAGCAGGTCATAGTGATCCGGTGGTTCTGTATGGAAGGGCCATCGCTCAACGGATAAAAGGTACTCTGGGGATAACAGGCTGATACCGCCCAAGAGTTCATATCGACGGCGGTGTTTGGCACCTCGATGTCGGCTCATCTCATCCTGGGGCTGTAGCCGGTCCCAAGGGTATGGCTGTTCGCCATTTAAAGAGGTACGTGAGCTGGGTTTAAAACGTCGTGAGACAGTTTGGTCCCTATCTGCCGTGGGCGTTGGATATTTGAAGGGGGCTGCTCCTAGTACGAGAGGACCGGAGTGGACGAACCTCTGGTGTACCGGTTGTCACGCCAGTGGCATCGCCGGGTAGCTATGTTCGGAAGAGATAACCGCTGAAAGCATCTAAGCGGGAAACTCGCCTTAAGATGAGATATCCCCGGGGACTAGATCCCCTTGAAGGGTCGTTCGAGACCAGGACGTTGATAGGTCGGGTGTGTAAGCGCAGTAATGCGTTCAGCTAACCGATACTAATTGCCCGTAAGGCTTGATCCTATAACAAGTCTGTCTCGCGCCAGGATGAGCGCGTCGGACAAGTTGGATTCTCGTGTGTGATACACACAACTCAAGATTACTGCTTCTTCCAAGATTGGTTCTGTTGGCCATGCCAGCAGGACAACCCCCTTTGCCTGATGACCATAGCGAGTCGGTCCCACCCCTTCCCATCCCGAACAGGACCGTGAAACGACTCTACGCCGATGATAGTGCGGATTCCCGTGTGAAAGTAGGTAATCGTCAGGCTCCCCTCAAGCCAGAAACCCCCGCCC
>NZ_CADFEJ010000045.1 GCF_902833055.1 Burkholderia territorii | reverse complement strand
CGTCACGTCGAAGCCGGCAACGGCGAACGCGTCGCGATCATCTTCGAGGCCGACGACGGCACCGTCACCCGCGTCACCTACGCCGATCTGCTCGCGCGCGTGTCGCGCTTCGCGAATGCGCTGAAGAAACGCGGCATCGGCAAGGGCGATCGCGTCGTCATCTACATTCCGATGTCGATCGAGGGCATCGTCGCGATGCAGGCCTGCGCGCGCATCGGCGCCACGCACTCGGTCGTGTTCGGCGGCTTCTCCGCGAAGTCGCTCAACGAGCGGCTCGTCGACGTCGGCGCGGTCGCGCTCATCACCGCCGACGAGCAGGCGCGCGGCGGCAAGACGCTGCCGCTCAAGAGCATCGCCGACGAGGCGCTCGCGATGGGCGGCTGCGAGGCCGTGAAGAGCGTGATCGTCTACCGCCGCACCGGGGGCAAGATCGACTGGCACGCCGGGCGCGACCTGTGGATGCACGAGATCGCCGACGGCGAGTCCGACACGTGCGCTCCGGAATGGGTCGGCGCCGAGCATCCGCTGTTCATCCTCTATACGTCGGGCTCGACCGGCAAGCCCAAGGGCGTGCAGCACAGCACCGGCGGCTACCTGCTGTGGGCCGCGCAGACGATGAAGTGGACCTTCGACTGGAAGCCCGCCGACGTGTTCTGGTGCACGGCCGACATCGGCTGGGTCACCGGCCACACGTACATCACCTACGGCCCGCTCGCGTGCGGCGGCACGCAGGTCGTGTTCGAAGGCGTGCCGACCTATCCGGACGCCGGCCGCTTCTGGAAGATGATCGACGCTCACAAGGTCACGGTGTTCTACACCGCGCCGACCGCGATCCGCTCGCTGATCAAGGCCGCGGAAGCCGACGACCACGTCCACCCGAAGAGCTACGACCTGTCGAGCCTGCGCATCATCGGCACGGTCGGCGAGCCGATCAATCCGGAAGCGTGGATGTGGTACCACAAGCACGTCGGCCAGGAGCGCTGCCCGATCGTCGACACGTGGTGGCAGACCGAGACCGGCGGCCACATGATCGCGCCGCTGCCGGGCGCGACGCCGACGGTGCCGGGTTCGTGCACGCTGCCGCTGCCGGGCATCATGGCCGCGGTGGTCGACGAAACGGGCCAGGACGTGCCGAACGGGCAAGGCGGCATTCTCGTCGTCAAGCGTCCGTGGCCGGCGATGATCCGCACGATCTGGGGCGACCCGGAGCGCTTCAGGAAGAGCTATTACCCGGAGGAACTCGGCGGGCGGCTGTACCTCGCCGGCGACGGCACGGTGCGCGACAAGGACACCGGCTACTTCACGATCATGGGCCGCATCGACGACGTGCTGAACGTGTCGGGCCACCGGCTCGGGACGATGGAGATCGAGTCGGCGCTGGTGTCGCACGAGCTGGTGGCGGAAGCGGCGGTGGTCGGCCGCCCGGACGACACGACGGGCGAGGCGGTGGTCGCGTTCGTGGTGCTCAAGCGTTCGCGTCCGGAAGGCGAGGAAGCCGCGGCGCTGGCGAAAACGCTGCGCGACTGGGTGGGCAAGCAGATCGGTCCGATCGCGAAGCCGAAGGACATCCGCTTCGGCGACAACCTGCCGAAGACGCGCTCGGGCAAGATCATGCGGCGCCTGCTGCGCTCGCTCGCGAAGGGCGAGGCGATCACGCAGGACACCTCCACGCTCGAGAACCCGGCGATCCTCGAGCAGCT
>NZ_CADFEJ010000044.1 GCF_902833055.1 Burkholderia territorii | reverse complement strand
TCCACGTCGACTTCGACCGGCATCAACTCACTGTCGACGGGCCTCAGCTCGACCAATAGCACGGTGACTTCGCTGTCGACCTCGACGTCGACCGGTCTCTCGTCGGCTAACAGCTCGATCTCGTCGCTCTCCACTTCGACGTCGACGGGCCTGAGCTCGACGAACAGTTCGGTCGCTTCGCTGTCGACTTCCACGTCGACGGGTCTCTCGTCGGCGAATAGCTCGATCAGCTCGCTCTCCACGTCGACTTCGACGGGGATCAACTCGCTGTCGACGGGCCTGAGCTCGACCAATAGCACGGTGGCCTCCCTTTCGACCTCGACGTCGACTGGCCTCTCGTCGGCTAATAGCTCGATCTCTTCGCTGTCCACCTCGACCTCGACCGGCCTGAGCTCGACCAACAGCTCGGTGGCTTCGCTGTCGACTTCCACGTCGACCGGACTCTCGTCCGCTAACAGCTCGATTTCGTCGCTGTCTACGTCGACCTCGACGGGCCTGAGCTCGACCAATAGTTCGGTCGCTTCGCTGTCGACCTCCACGTCGACGGGTCTCTCGTCGGCCAACAGCTCGATCAGCTCGCTGTCCACGTCGACGTCGACCGGCATCAACTCGCTGTCGACGGGCCTCAGCTCGACCAACAGCTCGGTCGCTTCGCTGTCGACCTCCACGTCGACGGGTCTCTCGTCGGCCAACAGCTCGATCAGTTCGCTGTCCACGTCGACCTCCACGGGCATCAATTCGCTGTCGACGGGCCTCAGCTCGACCAACAGCTCGGTCGCTTCGCTGTCGACCTCCACGTCGACCGGCCTCTCGTCGGCTAACAGCTCGATCTCGTCGCTCTCCACGTCGACTTCGACGGGGATCAGCTCGCTGTCCACGGGCCTCAGCACGGTCACGACCAAGACCGACAATCTCGGCAACAGCACCGCCGCGGCCCTCGGCGGCGGCGCCAGCTACAACCCGGCAACCGGCACGGTTTCCGCTCCGTCGTACACGACGTACAACGCGAACGGCACGACGTCGACGGCCAACAGCGTCGGCTCGGCGATTGACAACATCAACAGCCAGGGCATCAAGTACTTCCACGCGAATTCGACGGCAGCCGACAGCCAGGCACTTGGCACCGACTCGGTCGCGATCGGCCCGAATGCGATCGCCAACCATGCCGGCGACGTCGCACTCGGCAGCGGCTCCGTTAGCGAAGCGCCCACCCCGACGCCAACGGGTACCGTCGGCGGCGTGACCTCCACGTTCGCGGGCGGCAACCCGAGCAGCGTGGTGAGCGTCGGCAATGCGAGCACGGGCACCACGCGTCAGATCACCAATGTCGCGGCAGGCCAGATCACGGCGAACAGCACGGACGCGATCAACGGCTCCCAACTCTTCGCGACCAATTCCGTCGTGAATTCGCTGTCGACGACGGTGTCGTCGTCCAGCAGCGCGATCTCGTCGCTGTCGACCGGCATCACGTCGTTGTCGACGGGCCTCAGCTCGACCAATAGCTCGGTGGCTTCGCTGTCGACTTCCACGTCGACGGGCCTTTCGTCGGCTAACAGCTCGATTTCGTCACTCTCGACGTCGACCTCGACGGGTATCAACTCGTTGTCGACCGGCCTCAGCTCGACCAACAGCTCGGTCGCTTCGCTGTCGACTTCCACGTCGACGGGCCTTTCGTCGGCTAACAGCTCGATCTCGTCGCTGTCCACCTCGACCTCGACGGGCCTCAGCTCGACCAACAGTTCGGTGGCTTCGCTGTCGACTTCGACGTCGACCGGCCTGTCGTCGGCAACCAGCTCGATCAGCTCGCTGTCCACGTCGACCTCGACGGGTATCAACTCCCTGTCGACCGGCCTGAGCTCGACCAACAGCTCGGTGGCCTCGCTGTCGACCTCCACGTCGACTGGCCTCTCGTCGGCCAACAGCTCGATCTCGTCGCTGTCCACCTCGACCTCGACCGGCCTCAGCTCGACCAATAGTTCGGTCGCTTCGCTGTCGACCTCCACGTCGACCGGCCTTTCGTCGGCTAACAGCTCGATCAGCTCGTTGTCCACGTCGACCTCGACCGGTATCAATTCGCTGTCGACGGGCCTGAGCTCGACCGATAGCACGGTGGCTTCGCTGTCGACCTCCACGTCGACCGGCCTTTCGTCGGCAACCAGCTCGATCAGCTCGCTGTCCACCTCGACCTCGACGGGCCTGAGCTCGACTAACAGTTCGGTCGCTTCGCTGTCGACTTCCACGTCGACCGGTCTCTCGTCGGCTACCAGCTCGATCAGCTCGTTGTCCACCTCGACTTCGACCGGTATCAATTCGCTGTCGACGGGCCTCAGTTCGACCGATAGCTCGGTCGCTTCGCTGTCGACGTCCACGTCGACGGGCCTCTCGTCGGCTAACAGCTCGATCTCGTCGCTGTCCACCTCGACCTCGACCGGCCTCAGCTCGACCAATAGTTCGGTGGCTTCGCTGTCGACTTCGACGTCGACCGGCCTGTCGTCGGCTACCAGCTCGATTTCGTCGCTGTCGACTTCGACGTCGACCGGTCTCTCGTCGGCAACGAGCTCGATCAGCTCGCTGTCCACCTCGACCTCGACGGGCATCAACTCGTTGTCGACGGGCCTGAGCTCGACCGATAGCACGGTGGCATCGCTGTCGACTTCCACGTCGACCGGCCTCTCGTCG
>NZ_CADFEJ010000043.1 GCF_902833055.1 Burkholderia territorii | reverse complement strand
GCACGCCGTGATCCTGCACGAGCGCGAAGCCCTGCATGCGCAGCGCCGACTGCAGCGTCTTCAGCGCCTGGTCTTCCGGCACCGGCCGTTCTGCCACGAGATTGAGCTGCCCCTTCACGCGGGGGTCGACGATGATGGTCTTGCCGGTTGCGGCGCCAATCGCCTTGGCGACCTGGTCGATATCCGCATTCACGAAATTGAGCGTGACCTGAGCGTAGGCGGCCTGCGAGACGATGATGCCGGCGACCATCAGCGTCGTGGCGATGCGCCGCATAACGAAGCGATTTCTTGTCATGGATGAATGGGTCGATGCCGGCTCAGGCCACTTCCGGCGGTAGTGCTGGGATCCAGGTCCTAAAGGCGCGACATTAGCAGTTTTTCATGTCCGAAATATCACATTGATCCGAGGACTGTCTCACATACGACATGTATCCGGCACACCGTATGCAATATGTAAGGCTTCGGCAATGCCTCGTCATTCCGGCATCCGCCGTCATTTTGCGATGACTCGACACGAAAATGCGGTATAAACGGGCTGCCGCCTTTCGCCTGTCGCCGCATGACGGACTGTCTGTATGATACGGGCGGCGCGTTTCCAGTCGTACGAATAAGAAACACGGGTTTTCCCGATCCTTGCGTCATTTCCTTTTCGTTTCCGCAACATGAACAGACGGTTTGCTTCGATCGCGTTGATCGCCGCCGGCGCGTGGTTCGCCTGCGGAAACGCTCGCGCGGATTGTTTCGACGAGGCCGCCCGGTACCAGAAGGTCAATCCGCTGATCCTGCGCGCGATCGCGTGGCAGGAGTCGCGCAACCGGCCCGACGCGCTTAACAAGAACACGAACGGCTCGGTCGACTACGGCCTGATGCAGATCAATTCGATCCACCTGCCGACGCTGTCGCGCTACGGCATCGGCCGCGACACGCTGATGCAGCCGTGCAAGAACGTCTACATCGCCGCGTGGCATCTGCGCCAGAAGATGAATCGCTACGGCAATACTTGGCAGGCCGTCGGCGCTTATCATTCCGAAACGCCGTCGCTGCGCGACAAGTACGCGCGGCAGATTGCGGCGATCCTGGCCCAGTGGAAGCTGTTGCCGCCCGAGCAGTGACGCGGCGCCGCAGCGCCGGCTGGTGCCATGCCGCTCGACCGGCGCGCGTTTGATGCACAATGCGAATCTCACGCCGCGGTTTCGATCGGCTCCGGGCGACCGGCTGCGGGCGACCGGCTGCGGGCGACCGGCTCCGGGCGACCGGCTCCGGGCCGATCGCGCCCCGCCAGGGCGCCGCGGCCGCTTTTCCCTCTTTTCCGTTGGTGCAAATCGTTATGAATCCGGCAATGATGAACCAGCCGTTGCCCGTCACCGTGCTGTCCGGTTTCCTCGGCGCCGGCAAGACCACGCTGCTCAATCACATCCTCGCGAACCGCGCGGGCCTGAAAGTCGCCGTGATCGTCAACGATCTCGCGGCGGTCAACATCGACGCGTCGCTCGTGCGCGATGCGCAGGCGCTGTCGCACGTCGAGGAGCGCCTCGTCGAGATGTCGAACGGCTGCATCTGCTGCACGCTGCGTGACGACCTGCTCGTCGAGATCCGCAATCTCGCGGCGGAGGGCCGCTTCGATGCGATCGTGATCGAATCGACCGGCATCGCGGAGCCGATGCCGATCGCCGAAACCTTCACGTTCGTCGACGACGACGGCACGTCGCTGTCGAGCGTCGCGCGGCTCGACACGCTCATCACCGTGGTCGACGCCTACAACTTCCTGCGCGACTACGGCTCCGACGACGCGCTCGCGACGCGCGGCATCGCCGCATCGGACGAAGACGATCGCACGCTCGTCGAGTTGCTGATCGAGCAGATCGAATTCTGCGACGTGCTGGTGATCAACAAGGCCGACCTCGTCGGCGCGGACGAACTCGCACGCCTGCAGCACATCCTGGCACGCCTCAACCCGCGCGCGCACCAGGTCGTGTCGACGTTCGGCAACGTGCCGCTCGACGAAGTGCTGAACACCGGCCGCTTCGATTTCGACGAAGCCGCGAACGCGCCGGGCTGGCTCGCATCGCTCGATCATGAGCACGCGCACGGCGACGACCACGATCCGCATCACGGGCACGTGCACGGCGAAGCGGACGAATTCGGCATCGGCAATTTTGTTTACCGCGCGCGCCGGCCGTTTCATCCGGCACGCCTCTGGGCACTGCTGCATCGGGAGTGGCCGGGCGTGTTGCGCAGCAAGGGCTTCTTCTGGCTCGCGACGCGCAACGACATCGCGGGTTCGCTGTCGCAGGCGGGCGGCGTGTGCCGGCACGGCCCCGCAGGCCTCTGGTGGGCCGCGCAGGATCGCGCGGAATGGCCGGACGACGACGAGTTGCTCGCCGAAATTCGCACGGAGTGGCAGGGCGATCTCGACGACCGCTCGGTCGGCGATCGCCGTCAGGAACTCGTGCTGATCGGCATCGGGCTCGATGCCGACGCATGGCGCGCGAAACTCGATGCGTGCTTGCTCACCGATGCGGAATTCGCGCTCGGCGCGGCGCAATGGAGCGCGTTCGACGATCCGTTCCCGGCATGGGACGTCGATGCACACGACGACGACGATCCCGACGCGCAGATCGTCCACGCGTAACGCACGGTAAAAAACGAGCGGCGAAAGGCAACCGTTAAATCTTGCAAGAGTGGCGCGAACTGTGGCGAAAATGCCGCGCGCGCCCAACAAAATCTATGGTCAGCCCGATTTTTGCAAGCGAGGCAGTGTTGACCTAAAGTGGACTTGCTCGAATCTATCCGGGGTCGTGGATGGGAAAGATCCCGCCCCATGATGGGAGCCGCACCGGA
>NZ_CADFEJ010000042.1 GCF_902833055.1 Burkholderia territorii | reverse complement strand
GCCGACGCACCCGAGCCGTAGGCCTGGGCGCCGGTCGCGCTCGCGACCGCCTTGTTGCCCAGCGCGATCGTGTTGTCCGCGGTGGCCTGGTTCGCGCTGCCGAGGGCGAGTGCGCTGTTGCCGGTGGCCGTGTTCGCGTTGCCGAGCGCGACTGCGCCGGTGCCCGTGGCCGTGTCGTTCGCGCCGAGCGCCACTGCGCCGGTGCCTGTGGCGACGCTCGGGTCGCCGATCGCGACCGCGCCGTCGCCGCTTGCGGTGTTGCCGGAGCCGATCGACACCGCCTTGCCGCCGGTGGCCGATGCGTTCTGGCCGATCGCGACCGCGCCGCTCGACTGCGCGTTCGAGCCGTCGCCGACCGCGACGCTGCTGGCGCCTGCCGCGCTGGCGTTCACGCCGGCTGCGAGCGAGTTGACGCCTGTGGCGCCGTTGTTGGCGTAGTTGCCTTGCTGCGTGCCGTTGTCGTTGACGCTGTAGTAATGCGTCTTGGCGGCTTCGATCGCGGTCGACGTCGAGGTGGACAGCGACGTGATCGAGCTGGTTGCCGACGACAGGCCGGTCGAGGTCGACGTGGACAGCGACAGGATCGTGCTGGTGGTCGTCGACAGACTGGTCGACGTCGAAGTCGACAGCGAAGCCACCGTGCTGTCGGTCGAGCTGAGGCCCGTGGACAGCGAATTGATGCTCGTCGAAGTCGACGTGGACAGCGAGCTGATCGAGCTGGTGGCCGACGAGAGACCCGTTGACGTCGAGGTGGACAGCGACGCCACCGAGCTGTTCGTCGAGCTCAGACCCGTGGACAACGACGTGACGCTGCTTGCGGTCGAGGTGGACAGCGACGTGAGCGAGCTGTTGGTCGAGCTCAGGCCGGTGGACAGCGAGCCAATCGAGCTGGTGGCGGTCGACAGGCCGGTCGAGGTCGACGTCGAGAGCGAAGCTACGGTGCTGTCGGTCGAGCTGAGGCCGGTCGACAACGAGTTGATGCCGGTCGAGGTCGAGGTGGACAGGGAGCTGATCGAGCTCGTTGCCGACGAGAGGCCGGTCGACGTGGAGGTCGACAGCGAAGCGACGGTGCTGTCGGTCGAGCTGAGGCCGGTCGACAACGAGTTGATGCCCGTCGAAGTCGAGGTAGACAGCGAGCTGATCGAGCTCGTTGCCGACGAGAGACCGGTTGACGTGGAGGTCGACAGCGAAGCCACGGTGCTATCGGTCGAGCTCAGACCCGTCGACAGCGAATTGATGCCGGTCGAGGTCGAAGTCGAGAGCGACGAAATCGAGCTGGTAGCCGACGACAGACCAGTCGATGTGGAGGTCGACAGCGAAGCGACGGTGCTGTCGGTCGAGCTCAGGCCAGTCGACAGCGAGTTGATGCCCGTCGAGGTCGAGGTGGACAGCGAGCTGATCGAGCTGGTGGCCGACGAGAGACCCGTTGACGTCGAGGTGGACAGCGAAGCGACTGAGCTGTTGGTCGAGCTCAGACCCGTGGACAGCGAGCCGATCGCGCTGGTGGCGATCGACAGGCCGGTCGAGGTCGACGTCGAGAGCGAGCTGATCGAGCTCGTTGCCGACGAGAGACCGGTTGACGTCGAAGTCGACAGCGACGAAATCGAGCTGGTAGCCGACGACAGACCAGTCGACGTGGACGTCGACAGCGAAGCGACGGTGCTATCGGTCGAGCTGAGACCCGTCGACAACGAGTTGATACCGGTCGAAGTCGACGTGGACAGCGAGCTGATCGAGCTGGTAGCCGACGAGAGGCCGGTCGACGTGGAAGTCGACAGCGAAGCCACGGTGCTATCGGTCGAGCTGAGGCCCGTGGACAGCGAGTTGATGCCCGTCGAAGTCGACGTCGACAACGAGCCGATCGAGCTGGTAGCGCTCGACAGTCCCGTCGACGTCGAAGTCGACAGCGAAGCCACAGTGCTGTCGGTTGAGCTCAGACCGGTGGACAGCGAACTGATAGAGCTATTGGTCGACGACAGGCTCGCCGACGTGGATGTCGACAAGCTGGCGATGTTCGACGTCGTCGTGCTGGCCACCGCGTAAAGCTGGCTACCGTTGATCGCGTCCGTGCTGCTTGCACTGATCAAGCCGGCCGCCACGTTCTGAATGCGGCGCTCGGAACCACCGGCACCCACACTCACAACGCCCGCAGCCGAATTCGTGCCGGCGTACGTTCCGAATGTCTGACTGCCGATCGTCGTGCTGCTGATGGCGCCGGTGCCTCCCGTTGCCGTATTCGCGGTACCGGTCGTGGTTGCCCCCGATCCGAGCGCAACGGAGCCGGTCACGTTCGCATTGGCCCCGGCCCCGAATGCCAGTGCATTCGTCACACTGGCGACGGCGGTATCGCCGATCGCAACCGACGAATTTCCCCCCGCGGTCGAGGTACTTCCCAGTGCCACAGCGGCGGTACCCGTGGCGGTGGACTGATTGCCGGCCGCCAGCGTAGCGAAATTAGACGCGACAGTTCCGATACCCAGCGCCGTTGCGTTCGTTCCGCCTGCATTGGCACCGAGGCCCAATGCCGATGCTTGCCCGGCCGACGCGGTAGCCGACGGACCAACGGCAACTGCATTACCGGCCGTTGCGGCCGCCCTGTTGCCGAGCGCGACCCCGTTGCCTCCCGACGCAACGGCCGTCACACCGATGGCGGTGTCCTGTGAACCACTTGCAGTGGCTTGATTGCCGATAGCCGTTGCATCCGTGTTCGACGCAACCGCACCAAAACCGGTCGCGTAACTGGTGCCGCCTGTGGCGCTTGCGTTGAAGCCGACTGCCGTGCTGTCGATTCCGGATGCCTTGGCTCCCCCACCCAGTGCAATCGAATTGCCGCCCGTTGCAGACGCTGCGGCTCCAACTGCAATGTCATTCGTTATCGAAGCGTTCCCCGTGATACCCGCAACCGCGCCGTTGCCCACCGCGATGCTCGCCGCGCCATTTGCTGCGGCGTTCGGTCCCGCTGCAATCGCATTGACGCCAACCGCGCCATCGTTGTTGTAGTTGGCTTGCTGCGTCCCGTTGTCGTTGACGCTGTAATAGTGTGTCGTCGCAGCCACGATAGCAGTCGACGTTGAAGTCGACAGCGATGTAATCGAGCTATTTGCAGACGACAGACCAGCCAATGTGGAAGTCGACAGGGAATTGACGGTGCTGTTGACGGAGCCGAGGCTCGTGGAGAGCGAAACAACCGAACTAGTGGCGGACGATAGACTGGTTGAAGCTGAAGTCGACAGTGACGCAAGTTGGCTACCATTAACTGCATCGGTGCTGGTTATCGATACGCCTCCATTTGCCAAATTGGTGATCTTCTTGTTATTTAGAGACGCTCCGCCATTTAATGACGTTAACCCGGAAATATTGACAATTCCGAGAATATTGGTGCCATTGACGCTTCCGTCAATGTAGGCGCCGTTCGAGAGCACGTAAAATCCATAGACGTTTGCCGTTGATCCGCCCGCAGTTGTTGTGCCCCCCGTCGATGTTGGCAATCCACCAATTACACCTGTACCATTCGTGCCGCCGACGATCAGGCTGCCACTATTCGTCATGACTGTCGTTGTGCTAGCGTTGTTGCACGCGGAATTTAGAAAACGTTGTCCAACAGTGCCACCGTCGATTATTTGGTAACACCCCTGATCGCCGTTGTCATTTACAAAAAATTGAGCATAAGCAGGGGTGAAAAAGCACGAACCAAAGGCGATTGATAAGCCAACTAGTTCCCGTAGACTTAGCTTTATCTCTTTACCAGTCTTGCCAACGCTTTGGCTTGGGCACGAAGCACCATTGCGCGATTGTTTCCCTCGTGCCATGATGGATTCGGAAACCGCAATCCATGTGCCGTGCACTTCATTCTATATGCTCCGATAAATGCGATTCACGACGGCACCTTTGAGAAAAATAACCGGATTTCAAGCGCGCCGCAATCTATCCGATTCGTTAACGTCAGTTTTCCTGGGCGACACCAATCTGAGAAAAAGGCTACAGAGACCGATATGCGGGTGCTGCACTGACCATTCGTCGGATGGGCAACCGCAATCGGTTTCATGTGCTCACATACGCGCCCGCAGCTTTTGTCATCACGCGGAACAAACTTTCATTGTCGCGATAACGCCGATACGACTGCGATACTCGAACGGTGGCGCCAGCGTCGCTTCGAGTTGAGACCATAGCGAGCGAGCAGTTTATGGCAGCTTACACATCGTAGGGCTCCCGGCTGTCAATTGCGACGCTTGGCGGAGCTTGTTTTTCAGATCCTAATATGTAGTATTGCGCGGCAATGCGAGTCGACTCAATGGGAATGGAGGTGATATTTTCAGTATTTTTCAATTCTTGACATTATCGCAATTTAATAAAATGCATTAAATATAATAACTATTGGATTTGAGTTGGACTTATCTGTCGTCGCGTGGCAGACGGAGCTGGATTCGAATATCGATGTCCGGCGGTTGAAGGCCAAGCTCAAGCGAGTGGTTAACGAGCGAGACATTCAAAAAACGTATTTGTGGCCGGCCAAAGGTGATGACGATACGTCGCCATACGCGGCAGCAAGCCACGCGCGTTGTATGCGGCAGCGGAGAGCGGAGAAGCCGCGTAAGCGGCGTCCGGCCGGCACGGGCGCCACCATGTCATGCCGACAGATCGATGACACCGGATTCGACCGAGCCATGGACCTGATCGAATGCAACCGCGTCGCGCACATCGATGTCGCCGCCATGATCAACGCCAATCGCTCGAGTCGCAGCCACCATCTCGCGTGGCTCCATCCGTTGATGTGGTGGGTTTCAACCAATGGTTCGCGCGCTACCTGCCGCGCGGAACGTCGAACTCGTCGTGCTCCTGCGTTGATTCCACGTACAAAGACGTTCGATAACTTTTTCTATTTGGAGAACGGAATGGGCACAGACGGCTGCACAAAGAGGCGACGCGGGCTTCAGTAGCAGTGATAGTCCGGGTAATTCGATTGGGACGAGGCACAGCTCACGACATCGGCCAAGCTGACGCAGCCGCCAAGCGACAATACGAGCACAACCATGGTCCATTTCGTTTTGAAAACGCGTAGGCAGAAAAATTTTGTCGGCAGGGAATTGGGCCGTGAGGGAATGTTCATGTTCGTCAGAATCGTGGCGTACCCGTAACCCGAAGCTGCGCAGCGACATCGCGATAGTGTTGCACCTTGAAGGTACTGCCATCCTTGACGTGAATGCAACCGAGGGCGCGCTGCGCGAGTGGAAGGCCCTCGCCCTCCGTTGTGATCTTGACGATCGCGTCGACGCGAAAGTTGACCAGGCCGGACGGATAGTCCGACGACGGGTTGGCCAGCATGGCGGTCACGAACGGGCCGAGGGCGCGCAGCAGTTGCGCGATCGGCGGTTGATCGACAATGATCAGGCTGCCGCCGCGGGTTCGGTCGTCCACACGCACGGCCGTGCTTTGCGTGCGCTGCACGGCAATGGGTGCTTGCGACATCCACAACACGTGGTCCGGGTTGATGTAGGCCACATCGAGGGCACCGTTCATGTCCCGCGTCTCGATTTCATGCAATTGCATCACATGCTCCTGTGAAACGTTGCCGCACGCACAATGTGCGGCAACGGGGCGATCAGTTGCCGGTGCGCGCCTACCTGCATTGGGCCTGCGCCGAAACGGTTCATGTCGCAACGTCGTCCACCGGGAGGGGAGGAACGCCTCGAAGCCGGCGCGCGCGATGCGGGCTGATCGACATGCCGGCCACAATTTCATCGGCGCGGAATACGATAGATGTCAGGCGCACGTGGACCCCTGCGGCGAACGCAACGACAGGCGCGCCCGGACGATGAAACCGAACTGCGCCAACACATCGAGTATGGGTGCATGGTGCTAACGCACGACCGGCCACATGCGGGACGGCAAGGTGCCAAGTACCCGCCATCTCGCTCCTCGCAAGTCCAATTCGCCGTAGGCGTTCAGCTCCATCAACCCGCGACAGCATCACGTCGGGTTTGCGGTAAGACAGCCCGACGTGCGACTCACGCTCCCGGTCGCAGTCGCGACATCCTCGCCGTGCGCCGATGACGCGCGATGGCGATACTTTGCTGGACGCGCTGCTCCGGTGATCGGTAGCGTGTCGAGCGACGCTCAATGCAGTCAATGCCCATGGGCGGTAGGGCGGTCCGGATACGGGTTGCATGGGTTGGTTTCGAGTAGATCAGCCTCGCCTGGTCCGACCGCTTTTTCCCCGAACGTGACGCTGCGACGTTCTAAGGACCGATGGCGTTTTTGACCGCGGCAAGCGAAATGTCCGACGTGCTTGCTTTGCAGTGTTTCTTCCCGATAAACACGATTCCCCCAACCATCTTGTCCCGTTGCCTTCGCACGTCTCGACATTTGCGAGACGTCGCGACAAACGTTTTCGCATGGCTAAGGATGTCCGAGGAGACAAGCTCTTTGAACCGATCCTGCTTGTGCGGGAAATAACGCTTTTGTACGCCGAAATTGGCTGCCATCGTCTTGGTATCCGGTTGGAGGATACCGTTCAACTTGGAACATGATACGCGCAATCTAAATTCTGACGGATAAATTCTTCTTTCGGGTCGCCATTCGCACTTACAAGCTAATAAAGTTGATTATTAAAATCCAAATTAAATAATTTTCAATATATATAACTGTTTGGATTGTCAGATTTCGTCACATTGCGTTGACATTGTATTTTGGTTGACCTTTCATGGTCGTTCACGCATACCGACGAGTACACATCTTAACGTTTCGGTGATTGTGAGGCCCGAACCGCCGCGCCCTGGTTTTGGTGTCCCGGCGGCTGCCGAGCCGATGTGGCCTTGGCGACCCAAGCGGTGGCGATCGGGGTATCGATCGATCTACACGATGAATCCGGGCGGGTAAATGTCATGGCCAGACAGCCGATCGATCGGCCGATGCACGAGATCGCGTCATATGCCGGTTCGTTCAGCGACAGGCCGAGAACCGTCGACCTATGTGTACCGCTTACCAAGATTAGGCTGCATCTCGATGGGGACGAGATAACGTTCGCGGAGCTCCAACTTCGCTTCTCGAATGTGATCGGTGCTCGTATGGCAGGCCAAGATCATGTCGCAGTCGGATGCCAATGTCGATTCGGTAGGCGTGGCAACCTACGGCTGATTTGATGTGTGGCCATTTTTCAGAGAAAACATCGAAGTCCTATGCACTTTATTGATGCTGTCGTACAAGCCCCTACACAATAAGGCCATGAACACGACTTCCCGTCCCGCACGATCCCGAAAAGCCAGCGCCAGGGCGACAGAGAGCGCGTCGGAAGACTGCCTCCGTCAGATTCTCGATGCGGTGTCCCCCGGTGAGCGCCTCCCAATTCATCTCATCGCGAAACGCGTTGGTTTGCAGGCGCACGTGACGCGGTCATGCGTGACCGTGCTCGTCGATATCGGCAAATTCGAGCGCGTGCGCGTAATGATTCCTGGCGGTGCATCGAGGTGGTTTTACGCGCGCGTGGATGCGCCGGTCATGCAGCGGGCGATCACCGGCGCTGATGCGTCACTGCTTGCTGCGCTGGCGGCGAACAAGCTCTATCAAATGTATCAGTTGGCACGTCTGGCGAATGTCGGCACATCCGAGATCCGGTCGCGTGTGACCGCGCTTGTCGAGTCCGGCCATTTGGTGGTGGTCAATAAGGCGGAAGGAAATCGCATTCGCGCGAGATATCGGCTGGCGAAGACAGCACTGAGCGAAGCGCCAGACAGAACCACGCCGAATCCCGCCGATGACATACCGCAGGCGACGGCACACCACATATTGGAGGCAATGACGCCTGGCGTCGCCTATCGCGCGACCACGCTCGGCACCTCGCTCGGGCTGTCGGCACGCCGCACGACCGAACTGCTCGCCGTGCTGTTGCGCGATGCGCGTGTGGTGCGAACGATGTCGACCGATCGTGTGCCGCATCCTCTCTTTTACGTTGCCGGTTCAGCGCCGGGCGCCGATATACATCGGACGACGACCGTGCCGTCGCTCTGGTCGAATCGTCCCACGTTCGACTCCGAATACGGTCGTTCACTGCGATCATTGTGGATGCTCTCCGAGGCGACCCGATCATCACCGATCGAAGCGGTCGAAACGACGCCGACATTGAAATGAGAGATGCACGGTTGCAGTGGTTCCGCAAAGTGGCCACCCGCAGGCACGACGCCGGTTTGGGTTGGCTCAACCACTTCGAGATGCAGTCATTGACTTCAATGTGCTCGGCACGAGGATGAGGTCAAACGCGCCGATCGGTCCCGTCGCGTTGATTGCGAGACGTCACCAAGGATCAAAATCGGTGGCGAACAAAACAATGTCAAGCGCCACAAAGTGACATGAAGAGAGCAACCAAGAACATGCCTGCGCTAATTGCACCGGATGCCCTGCATATTCTTGCGGCGATGCAGTCCGGACGGACGTACGAGCCGGCCAGACTGGCCGATAACCTCGGTATGCCAACTGCCATCGTCCGCGTACAGCTTGAGCAACTGGAACAGGCCGGCAAGGTCGAGTGCGCTATGTTTCGTAATGAGTATGGTGGATATCGGTCCCGGGTTTATCGGATTGACGAGGGAGTGCCGCTGTCGCGCCACGACGCAGCACAGCGCGTGGTCGAGGTACATGCAGGCGACGTGGTGAACGCGATGAAGCCGGGTGTAGGTTATCGCGAGCGCGAGATCGCCGCACATCATTCGATCACGATCCATCAAACGAGATTGCTGCTGTCAACACTCGTTCAGGACGCGAGGGTGGTCAAGCTGGCGGCCGGTAGCGTGAAGCGGAACAGCCACGTATACTACGTAGCGGGAACCGAGCCGGGCACGAAGGCTGCGGTGTCGTCCCGCTCCGCAGTGGTCCAACCGCTTGCTGATCGACCTGTATACGTGCCGGACCACGCATATTCTCTCCAGTCGCTGCGCGAGCTGAGCAAGGCCGGTCGAGGACGCTCGTAGGGAAATCGTCCAACATGCCGGTGGAAAGGGAATCGTCAATCGTTGACGCTTTTTAGACGAGGCTCGCGGCATGGCTGGCGCGTCGTAGCCGGCACCCGGCATGTTGATCAAGGCAATTTCGGGGGCCAGCCTCACTCGGGGACCGGTGCTACCTCGCGCTGCAGTTGCTGACGGCGCATCTTGTCGAGATCGAACAGATTGCCGGCCGGCGTGCCGCCTTGGCTCGGACCGAGCGGCATCGGCGGGACGACCGGATCGTCCTTGTCGCGGATCACGTTGTTGTCCGACTTGTACGCCCCCGTCACGCCCTGAATGTAGTCGTAGCGGTTGGCCGTGACTTCCTGCGCGGTGCTGCGATCGGAGATGATCACCGGGCGCAGGAACACCATCAGGTTGGTCTTCTTGCGCTGCTTGCTTTCGGAACGGAACAGCTGGCCGATCCACGGAATGTCGCCGAGCAGCGGCACCTTGCTGTTCGACACCTGGTAGTTGTCCTGCATCAGGCCGCCGAGCACGATGATCTCGCCGTTGTCGGCGAGGATCGTCGACTGGATCGAGCGCTTCGTGAAGGTCGGGCCGGTCTGCGCGTTCATAGTAGTGGTGTCGACTGCTGAATCCTCGGTGTAGAGCTGCAGCTTCAGAATCCCGCCATCGGTGATCTGCGGCTTTACGTGCAACGTCAGGCCGACGTCGCGACGGTCGTAGGTATTGAACGCATTGCTCGTCGTGCCGCTCGTCAGGTTCGAATACGAACCGGTCGGGATCGGCACGTTGTCGGCGACGACGATCTGCGCTTCCTCGTTGTCGAGCGTGATCAGGTTCGGCGTCGACAGCACGTTCGCGTCGCTCACGCCCGAGAAATACTGCAGCAGCGCGCCGAGCCCCTGCACACCTAACATGTTGTGCAGCCAGCCGATGTTGAGGCCCGGCGCCAGCGCCGACAAATTGGCTTTCAGACCGGGATTGGCGTTGCCCGCCCCCGTGAGGTTGATGATGCTGTTGTTCGCGACGTCACCTGTCTTGGCCGTCAGGTTCGTGCCGCCGAGGAACTGGCCGCTCGCAACCTGCCACTGGATCCCGAGTTGCCCCTGCGTCGTCGAGTTCAGCTCGACGATCAGCGCTTCGATATAGACCTGCGCACGCCGCGCGTCGAGCTGGTCGATCACCGAGCGCAGGTTCCGGTAGACCGGGTCGGACGCGGTGATGATCAGCGAGTTGGTGGCCGCGTCGGCCTGGATCATCCCGCCCGGCTGGTTGTCGTCGCCCTT
>NZ_CADFEJ010000041.1 GCF_902833055.1 Burkholderia territorii | reverse complement strand
GGCCGTAGTTGTTCGAGCAGTTCGTGGTCAGCGTGGGCAGGCCGTACGTATGGTGGTAGGCGCGCACCAGATGATCGGAGCCGGCCTTGGTTGCCGAATACGGACTGTTGGGGGCATACGGCGTGGTTTCCGAGAACTGCGGATCGGTCGCCGACAGTGAGCCGAATACCTCATCGGTCGATACGTGCAGAAAGCGAAACGCCGATTTGTCCGCTTCACTCAGGCCGCTCCAGTATGTTCGCGCGGCCTCGAGCAGCGTGAAGGTTCCGACGACATTGGTCTGAACAAAGTCCGCCGGCCCGTGAATCGAGCGATCGACATGGCTTTCCGCCGCGAAATGCAGGACCGCACGCGGCTTGTATTCGGCGAACAGCGCATCGAGCGCCGGATGATCACAAATATCGGCTTGCGCGAACACGTGCTGCGGATTTCCGTGCAGTGATTTTAACGTTCCGAGATTGCCGGCGTAGGTCAATTTATCGACGTTAAGGATCGATTCGTTCGATTGACGCAACCAGTCCAGCACAAAGTTGGCACCGATAAAGCCGGCGCCGCCTGTAACCAATATCATGTACCCTCTTTTTGTGTTAATGGCAGTGAATCCTGCCTTGGTCTCATTCGCGCGCGTCGCCCCGATTGAAGCAGGGCGAAGAATATCAAGAAGTCATGCGGACCAGGCTGATGCTGGTGCGCTGGATTGCATGCATATTTTAGGGTATTCCTTGTCGGCGACGCATGCGCGAACTGGACAGTCTGAGCCGAAAGACTATTAATTCTCTATACCGAGAACCCGACCGGCGCCTATTGTGCGCGATGTATTGCGATTTCAGGTGCTCTTGTACGGGATTCATCAGACATGCCGTCGCGCGCAAACATTTGCGCGGGCCCCGGCAAAGAAACTGCGAGCAGGAGTCGATGCTCGAAGGCGGTGATGTTTTTGCGATGTTTAAAATTGGTGGCAACTATATCATGCTGGATTCACCGGGTGCGAATCATCTGTTTAATGCTGTGATTTGAATCGCCATGTTTTGCTTTGCCGTCATGGCTGGTGTCGCGATGGGCGTTGACGCACCTGTCGGGATACTCGTTAAATCCGGTTTGATTCAGACATATTTGCTTGTGGAGGCGGGACGTGAAACGAAACGCCGCTTCGACCTACTTATGCCGCGGATTGAACACCCGCTGCTGCACATCCGCGCCATGCGCGACGATCGCCGTGCTTTCGGGCACCTCCTCCCATGCACCGCGCAGATCGACGAGCGGCTCCGACACGACCATGAACGCGTCGTCGCCCGCTTCGACGATGCGTGGATTGTGCGGATAAAGCTCGTGCAGATGCTTGAACGACGTGCTGTGGAACAGCGAGCGCGATTGCCGTTCGCTCGAGTAGCGCACCGCGATGATCCGGTCGCCGTCCGTCGCGCAGATCGTCATGTTGAGCGGCTCGGCGACGCGGTATCGTACGGCGGTTTCCTCGATCACGCCGACCATGCGTTCGAGCGCGGGCAGCGGCGTCTGCTCGAGGCCGTAGGTCAACGCGAGACGGAACATCAGTTCGGAGTCGGTCGACCCTTCGAGTGTCGGAAACAGCGCCGGGTCGACCTTCATCGTCAGGTCGCGGCGCAGTTTGTGGAAGTCGCGAATCAGCCCGTTGTGCGCGAACAGCCAGCGGCCATGGCGGAACGGGTGGCAGTTGGTTTCCTGGACCGGCGTATCGGTCGCCGCACGGATGTGCGCGACGAACATCCGCGAACGAATCGCGCGCGCGGCCTCGCGCAGGTTGCGGTCGTTCCACGCGGGATGCACGGAGCGGTAGCGGAACGGCAGTTCATCGGGATGGCCATACCAGCCGATGCCGAAGCCGTCGCCATTGGTCGTCGTGGCGCCCAGTTCCGAATGCAGGCTCTGGTCGATCAGCGAATGCTTCGCGCGAAACAGCACGGTCTCGAGATGGATCGGATTACCCGTATAGGCGAGCCAGCGGCACATGGAGCGCTCCTTCGCGATGAATCCTCTCGCGCATGGTAGCCGACTTCGCTTGCGCCGTTATGCGCGGCCGCCGCACGCTCGCTCGCGGGCTCCGCGCCAGCGACAGTCGACGAAGGATGCGGCGGGTGCCGCATCCTTCATGCGCGCGTCAGTCGCCGAGCGCGTCCATCACGCGGGCCGAGTAGACGAGCGCCGCGCCCGCATTCAGCGCGATCGCGACGCCGAGCGCTTCGGCCACTTCCTCCTTGGTCGCGCCATGCTTCGCGGCTTCCGCCGTGTGCACGGCGATACAGCCGTCGCAGCGCGTCGTGACGGCCACCGCGAGCGCGATCAGTTCGCGCGTCTTCGCGTCGAGATGTCCCGTCTTGGCGCCGGCGCCGGATAGCGCCTTGTAGCCGGCCAGCGTGTCGGGCGAGAGCTTCGCGATATCGCCGATGCGCGTCGTGAGTTCCTTCCGGTATTCGTTCCAGTTCAGCATGATGCGTCCTTTCGAGAAGAAGTTGATCGGGCGGCGGATGCCGCGATCTCGGGCGATGCAGGGCCTATTCTGATCGTTCACGCTGAGGGCTTCGATACGTTAGAGTGTCAATTTTTAGCGAAAACGTCTCATGGACGCATTGAGTCAATTGCTGTCGCTGGGCCGCAGTCATGTCGAACTCGATGTGCGGTGCCTGCTCGACGGCCCATTCGCGATGCCGCACGATGCGCTGCCGCCGGGCGAGGCGGCGTTTCACTTGCTGCTCTCCGGTACGTGCGAGCTGCGCACGGCCGACGGGCGCCCGCTGCGGCTGGTCGACGGCGATTTCGTGCTGTTGCCGGCTGGCGACGCGCACGACCTGTTCGATGTGGAAGGCGGCAGCGTGCGGTCGGTCGCGTCGCTGCGGGAGCCCGGCGCGGCCGGCGGCGCCGTGCTGCCCGTCAAGTCGAATCGCGATCTCGCAGCTCCGGCCGACGCGAGTGTCGACCTGCTCTGCGGGCGCTTCGTCTACGCGCGCGGTGCGGGCGATCTGTTGATGCGCACGCTGCCGCGCGTGCTGCATGTCGGGCTGCGCGACGCGTCGGGCCCGGCGTCGCTGCAACTGCTGACGAGCGTGTTGCGCGCGGAGGCATCGAACGCGCAGCCGGGCGCGCGTGCGATTGTGAATGCGCTCGGGCAGGCGCTGCTCGCCTATGCGTTGCGCGCGTACGGCCGCGATGCGCGCGTGCCGGCCGGCTGGCTCGCGCTGGCGGCCGACGCGCGGCTCGGTCCGTCGGTCCAGGCCGTGCTGCAGGCGCCGGCGCAACCGTGGACGGTCGAGTCGCTCGGCGCGGCGTCCGCGATGTCGCGCGCGACCTATGCGCGGCATTTCCGGGAGAAGGCCGGGATGAGCGTCGGCGAATTCGTCGCGCGGATCCGGATGATGCATGCATGCGCATTGCTGCAGGACACGCAGCGCGGTCAGGCGGAGATCGGACAGGCGGTCGGCTATCAGTCGGAGGCGGCGTTCGGCAAGGCGTTTCGCGCGGTGCTCGGCACGACGCCGGGGCGCTGGCGGCGCGCGCAGCGCGGCACGTGAGGTTGCAGGTGCGAGCGTCGTGTTCGACGCACGCATCGTGGCGGCGGGAATGCGGCAGGGGAGGGATGTGTGGCCGGGGCGCGCGTTTGCTTGCGCGACAGCAACAATGAAAAAGGGGCTTCCGGTTTCCCGGAAGCCCCTTCTTGACATCTTGGTAGGCCGTGCGTGACTCGAACACGCGACCAACGGATTAAAAGTCCGCTGCTCTACCAACTGAGCTAACGACCCAAAGAGCAAAAAATTATAGCGGCGGATCGTTGGCCTGTCAACAACCCGTCACGATAATTTATTTGATGCTTTCGATCTTGCCCTGTGCCGTCTGCGCAGCGTTCGATCCGGCGTATTGCGACACGACCTGCTCGAACGTTTTCTTCGCGGCCGCCTTCTGGCCTTGCTCGAGCTGGTTCGTGCCGATCGCGACGAGCGCATCGGCCGCGCGCGGATGCTGCGGGTACTTGCTCACGATCGCTTGCCACGTCGCCGTCGAGCCGCGGTAGTCGCGCAGCGCGTATTGCGCGTTGCCGAGCCAGTACTGCGCGGTCGGCTGGTACGGGCTCTGCGGATACTTCGCGATGAAGCTGCGAAACGACGCAGCGGCAGCCTTGAAATTGCCGTTGCGGAATTGCTGCTGCGCCGCGCTGAGCGCATCCGTTTCACCCGGCTGCACGGTACCTTCGACACCATCGATCGTCGCCTGCTGCGGCTCGAACTTCTTGAGCCGTGTGTCGAGATCCTGGTAGTACTCCTTCTGCTGCCGCTCGAGCGTCGTCAGCCGGTTCGTCAGATCCTCGTTCTCGCCGCGCAGCGTCGCGACCTGCTGGTTCAGCTGGTCGATACGGCCGGATTGATCGAGGATCGTACGCTGGGCGGCCGACAACTGGCTGGCCAGGTTGTCGCTTTTGCTGCGCAGATCGAGCACGGCGCGGCGCGCCTCGTTGTCGTCGAACATGCCTGCGTGCGCCGGCGCGGCCGACCACGCCGCGCCGACGACGCAGAACGCTGCGGCCATGCGCAGCCACGATTCACGGTGCGTCATACGGCAATTTTTCCGTTACTTACGGTTGGTAGACGAGGTCGGCGCGACGGTTCTGCGCCCACGATGCTTCGTCGTGGCCCGATGCTTGCGGCTTTTCCTTGCCGAGGCTCACGGCTTCCATCTGCGAGTCGTTCACGCCGAGCAGTGCCATCGCGCGACGGACAGCCTCCGCACGCTTCTGGCCCAGCGCGAGGTTGTACTCGCTCGTGCCGCGTTCGTCGGTGTTGCCCTGGATCAGCACGTGGCGCTGCGGGTGGCTCTTCAGGTACTGCGCGTGTTGCTGCAGCAGCGGCTGGTACTCGTCCTTCACCGAATAGCTGTCGAAGTCGAAGTAGATGCTGCGCTTCGCGAGCGGGCTGTTCGGGTCGTTCAGCGGATCGACGTTCACCTGCGCGACGTTGTCGGCGCTCGGTTGCGTGCTCATCGCGCCCGCGTTGGCCTTGTCGTCGAGCTTCACGCCCGACTTGCACGCTGCGAGCGCGCTGATCATCATCACGGCCAGGGCCAGACGAGCTTTATTCGACATCATGGTTACTCTCCTTGTGGTCATTGCATGAAGGGCCCCCACGACGGCTCACGAACGGAGCCGCCCTGGACGGACAGGATCTGCGGCGGCGCGCTGCCGTCGGAGGGCACTGCTGCCAGCACGTTGCGACCACCCGACTGGGTAGCGTAGAGAAGGTACTGGCCGTTTGCCGCGAAGCTCGGCGATTCGTCGCGATTGGTGTTCGTGATGGCGTTCGCCGCGCCGGTTTGCAGATCCTGGACGTACAGCTTGAACCCCCCACCCGTGCGGGAGATGTAGGCGAGCAGCTTGCCGTCCGGGCTGACGCGCGGGCTGGTGTTGTAGCTGCCGGTGAAGGTCACGCGTTGCGCGGCGCCGGCGCTTTCGCCTTGCGCGGGCATCCGGTAGATCTGCGGCGCGCCGCCGCGATCGCTCGTGAAATAGATCCAGCGGCCGTCCGGCGAGTAGAACGGCTCGGTATCGATCGAGCTGCTCTGCGTGAGCCGGCGCAGACCGCCGCCGTTTGCATTGACCGAATAGATTTGCGTATTGCCCGTCAGCGACAGCGCAACGGCCAGCGTGTTGCTGTCCGGCGACCACGCCGGCGCGCTGTTGTTGCCCTTCTGGTCGGAGACCATGTAGCGGCGGCCCGTCGGCAGGTCGTGAATGTAGACGATCGGCTTCTTGCGCTCGAACGACACGTACGCAACCTTCGTCCCGCTCGGCGACCACGCCGGCGAGATGATCGGCTCGGTGCTCGACAGCGCGATGCGCGCGTTCTGGCCGTCCGAGTCCGAAATTTGCAGCTGGTAGCGGTTGCCCGTCTTGATCACGTACGACAGACGCGTGGCGAACACGCCGCGCACGCCGAGCAACTTCTGGTAGATGTAGTCGGCGATCTTGTGGCCGGCCGTGCGCAGCGTGTTGTCGTTTGCCGTCAGCGACAGGCCGCCGAGGCTTTGCTGCTTCACGGTGTCGTACAGGATGAAGTTCACCTTGTACTGCCCGTTCGCTTCGCGGTTCACGCTGCCGGCGACGAACGCGTTCGCGCCCTTGGCCTTCCATGCGCCGAGATCGACCGAAGCGGTCTCGGGCACGGGCGTGCTGCCCGCGTCGATATTGGTGAATTTGCCGCTGCGGGCGAGGTCGGCTCGCACGATCGACGTGACCTGCTGCGGCAGGCCCGCCTCGTTCGCGAAGTTCGCGGTGGCGATGGGGAACTGGGTCGAACCGACGCCGGTGATCAGCACGTTGACCTGCGCGTTAGCGGCGCCGCCGGCCGCAATCAGACACGAGGCCACGAGTGCCCTGAAACCTAGTTTCGTCATCAAACTCATGCTTCTTGCTTCCCATGTGACTTGGATCGCTGCGCAACCGCAGAGACAGTAAAAATACCCGATTCGTTCCCGTCCGGCAGCGACGCTCGGAGTGTAAGCGCATTTGCGCTCACTCCGCCGCCTTGAAGGTAATCGTAATGTCGGACGGGGTACGACCGTTAGAATCGGGCGGCAATGGGACCGACGCCTGAATTGCATTGACCACGGCTTGATCCCACCCCGAATTTCCGCTCGAACGGCGGATCGAAACGCTCAGCACGTCGCCCGACGGCGTGCAGCGGATCGCGACGACCGTCGTCAGGCCCGCGCGCTCGCCGCCCCAGACGATGTTCGGCTTCACGCGACGACGCACCTTGTCGGGATAGCCGGGCGATGCGGCGTTGCCGCCGGAGCCCGTGCCGGTACCGCTTTTCGCGAGGCCTTCACCGCCGCCTTCGCCGGCGCCGGACATCCCTTGCAACTGCGCGAGACGCGCGCTGCGCTCGCGGTCGAGCTTCGCCTTCGCCGCCGCATCGGCCTTCGCGCGCGCCGCCGCTTCGGCCTTCGCCTTGGCCTGCGCTTCCGCCTTCGCCTTCGCGGCCGCGTCGGCCTTGGCCTTCGCCGCCTGCTGCGCTTCCTGCTGCGCCTGCTTCTGTTGCTGCAGTTTCTGCTGCTGGAGCTTCTGCTGTTCGAGCTTCTGCTGCTCCACGAGCTGCTGTTGCCTGAGTTTCTCCGCCTGCTTCTGCCTTTCGCGCTCGGCGGCCTTTTGCACGGCGAGGGCGGCCGCCTGCTGGGCCGCGAGTTGCTCGCGCCGGGCTTCTTCCTGCTGGGCCTTCAGTTGCTGCGCGCGGCGCTGCTGCTCGAGCAGCGCTTCGCGGGCGGCCGCTTCCTGTTGCCGTTTCTTCTGCTGCAGCGCGATGTCCGCCTGCTCGTCCCGGACCAGAGGAGGCGGCGGTGCCAGCTTCGCCGGCGGCGTGGGTGCGACGACGGGCCGCGGCGCGGGCACGTCGGGCACCTCGGTCCACAGCTCGGCCTCGGCGCCGGCCGGCGTGCTGTTCTGCCACTGCACGCCGTGATAGAGGAACAGCGCGAGCAGCACGTGCATCAGCGCGGCGAGCGCGAACGCGCGCCAGGTGCCGCGCTCGCGAGGGGGCTGAGACGGATAGGTGCCGCGCGTGGATTGCTGCCGGTTCATTGCGATTTGACGAGGAGGCCGACGCGCTTGACGCCGCGCGCCTTCAGGTCCGACATCACGGTCATGACGGCATCGTACTGCACGGTCTTGTCGGCCGCGATCACGACCGGCTGGTCGGGATGGTCAGCCTGCCGGGCCGAGATGAAGCTGTCGAGCTCGGCCTTCGTCATCGTGTCTTCCTGCGTCGCGCCGGAGTCGCCCTTGTACTTGACGCTCATCGTGCGATCGGCCTTGATGTTGACGACGACCGGCGGCGTCTGTTCCTGCGGAGCCGCATTGCCGACGGTGGGCAGATTGATGATCGACGGGGCCACGAGCGGTGCCGTGACCATGAAGATCACGAGCAGCACCAGCATCACGTCGATGTACGGCACGACGTTGATGTCGGCCATCGCGCGGCGCGAGCGGCCGCCGCGCATGCTGGATCGAATGGGACTTCCTGCCATGGCGCGCTCCTTACTGGGCCTGACGCTGCAGGATGTTCGAGAACTCTTCGATGAAGGTCTCGAAGCGGATCGCGAGGCGGTCGATGTCGTGCGCGTAGCGGTTGTACGCGACCACCGCCGGAATCGCGGCGAACAGGCCGATCGCGGTGGCGACGAGTGCCTCGGCGATGCCGGGCGCGACGTTCGCGAGCGTCGCCTGCTGCACGTTGGCCAGGCCACGGAACGAGTTCATGATCCCCCAGACGGTGCCGAACAGACCGATGTACGGACTGACCGAGCCGACCGACGCGAGGAACGCGAGGTTCGCTTCGAGCACGTCCATTTCGCGCTGGAACGACGCGCGCATCGCGCGGCGCGCGCCATCGAGCACGAGGCCCGGGTCGCTGATGCGCTTTTCCTTCGCCTTCAGGAACTCACGCATCCCCGACTCGAAGATCCGCTCCAGCGCGCCGATCGTGTGGCGATTGTTGGCCGCGCTCTGATACAGCGCCTGCAGGTCGCCGCCCGACCAGAAATCCCGTTCGAAGCGTTCGGTCTGCGCGCGTGCGCGGCGGATCGCGAACCACTTGCGGAAGATGAAGGTCCACGACATCAGCGACAGCAGCAGCAGCAGCCCCATCACGGCCTGGGCCAGCACGCTCGCGTTGAGAACGAGGGAAATGATCGACAGGTCTTGAGAAGTGTTCATAGAGGTTTGAGTAACGTCCCTTCGGGGGTGTCCGGCGAGGGCGCACGGTATGCGTGTGGCGCGGCGCGCCGGCCTGGCCTGGCGCCGAACCTTGCTTAGTATCGATTCAGGAAGGCAAGTTCATAGGCTTTGTCTAAACGGTGCTCATCCGAGCTTCGTTGACAGTACGGTCTGCCCGGCGTCGACGACGGGCCCGCGGTGCAGCGCGTCGAGCACGACCGGCGGGATTGCCGCGGGCCGGATGCCGGTTCGGTCGACGCAGCCGAGACGGATGTGTCCGGCGACGAGCAGCGTGTCGCCACGCCACGCTTCCTGAGTGAATTCCACCGATGCGCGGCCGATGCGCCCGGGCCGGCTCGTGATCGTCAGCGCGTCGTCGAGTCGCGCCGGCGCGCGGTAGTCGAGCGATGTGCTGCGCACGATGAAGATCGCGCCCGTGTCGTCGGCGAGCCGACGCTGGTCGATGCCGCACGCGCGCAGCCATTCGGTACGGGCGCGCTCGAAGAATTTCAGGTAATTGGCATAGAAGACGATGCCGCCTGCGTCGGTGTCCTCGTAGTACACGCGTACCGGCCAGATGAAGCCGGAGTGCGCGTCCGGGGAGCGGGTAGGCTGAGTCATGGCGCGCATTCTACCGGAAGGCCGAGGCCGGATTCGTAACCGATTCGTAACGGAATGTAGTACGGCGCAGCATGCCGCGGGCCGGCCGGAGCCGGGCCCGCGGCGGCGCCAGCCGTGTCAGCCGCGATGGATCGCGAGGCCTGCCGGGGCTTGGGCGACCGGCATCATTTCGATCGTGTTGATGTTGACGTGCGCGGGGCGCGTCGCGATCCAGTAGATCGTGTCGGCGATGTCCTCGGCCGTGAGCGGCTGGACGTTCTGGTACACATTCGCCGCCTTCGCATTGTCCCCGCGGAAGCGGACGTTCGAGAATTCCGTGCCGCCGCACAGGCCCGGCTCGATGTCGGTGACGCGCAGCGGAGTGCCGATCAGGTCGGCGCGCAGGTTCAAGCTGAATTGTCTGACGAAAGCCTTGGTCGCACCATATACGTTCCCGCCCGGATACGGATAGGTGCCGGCCACCGAACCCAGGTTGAAGATATGGCCGCGTCCGCGCGCGATCATGCCCGGCAGCAACGCATGGGTGACGGTCACCAGCCCGGAGCAGTTCGTGTCGATCATGGTCTGCCACTCGTCGAGGCTGGCCTTGTGGGCGGGCTCGACGCCGAGCGCGAGGCCGGCGTTGTTGACGAGCACGTCGAGCGCTGCGAATTCGGCGGGAAGGGCCGCCGGCACCGCCTCGACGGCGGCGCGGTCGCGCACGTCGAGCTCGAGTGGCAGCAGTGCATCGCCGAGCTCGGCCGCGAGCGCATCGAGACGATCCTTGCGGCGGGCGGTTGCGACGACGCGGTGGCCGCCCTTGACGAAGGCACGGGCGATGGCGGCGCCGAAGCCGGCGGACGCGCCTGTGACGAACACGATCATTGCTGCTCCTGGTCGGTAACAAAGTAGCGGATGGTATCCCGCAAGCCTACTGAGATTGCGGCACCGCGGCAAGGCGCCGAAGCGCGTCGGCACGGGCGCGTAAAGTCTGACCCTCATTGTTTCGGGGCTGCTGCCGCGCGGTTGCCTATTCATGACGCATCCAATAAACTAACGCGCTCATCACCCCTGCGTGACTGGCGATAGAACCCTTCGGGTTCAAGGTGGAGCATCCCACCGTGAAGCGCGGGGCGCCGTTTTTGCCGTTCGCCTGGGCAGCCGTTGTGCGCCGTCGCGTGCATCGCCGGTGGCTGTCCTGCCTCGCGTCATACGGATTCTTCCGCCACGTCGGGCTGGTTCCGCCAGCAGCGCAATGTACTCGGCCACTCCGGTCAACCTGTACACACTTAACGGAAACCGTATGTTTGACAGAGCCCAAAGCACCATCGCGAACGTCGATCCCGAAATCTTTGCAGCGATCGAGCAGGAAAACCGCCGCCAGGAAGAGCACATCGAGCTGATCGCGTCGGAAAACTACACGAGCCCGGCCGTGATGGCCGCACAAGGCTCGCAGCTCACGAACAAGTACGCGGAAGGGTATCCGGGCAAGCGTTACTACGGCGGCTGCGAGTACGTCGACGTGGTGGAGCAACTGGCGATCGACCGCGTGAAGCAGCTGTTCGGCGCGGA
>NZ_CADFEJ010000040.1 GCF_902833055.1 Burkholderia territorii | reverse complement strand
CCAGCGTCGTCGAAGGCATCAACAACACCATTAAGGTCATCAAGCGTCGGGCCTACGGGTACCGCGACGAGGAATACTTCTTCCTCAAAATCCGCGCCGCGTTCCCCGGTAATCCTCGATGAACCGGAAAAAAGCCCCGCCGGGCGTGATGCCGGGCGGGGCTTCGTCATGCGCGTCGCGCGATGGGTGCGCGCCGGCGCTCACGCATTGCCGGCGACCACGTCGATGCGGCGCGGGCGCGTTTCCTCGCGGCGCGGAATCGTCAACGTGAGCACGCCGTCGCGCAGGCTTGCATCGATTCGCGACGTGTCGAGATCGGGGCTCAGCACGAACGAGCGTGCGTAGCGCGGCGCGCGGACTTCGACGTGCCGCACGCGCAGGCCGGCCGGCGTATCGATGCGCGAGTCGGCTTCGATCGTCAGCGTGTTGTCGTGCACCTTCACGTCGAGGTTCTCGCGCGGCACGCCCGGCAGGTCGGCGCGCAGCGTGACGCGATGTCGGTCTTCGACGATGTCGACGGCCGGCGTGATCGCGGGCCGGCGCGCGGCTTCGGCGGCAGGCGCTTGGACGGCGCCGGGCTGGCGTTCGGTCAGGGTCTGGGTCATGTTCATGTCGGAATCCTGAATGGTTACTGAACGTTGATCGCGCGCGGCTTCGATGCCTCGCGCCGGCCGACGCGAATCAGCAGGCAGCCGTTTTCGTAGCGGGCGCTGACGTTGTCCGGATCCGCGCTCTGCGGCAGCTCGACCACGCGGCGGAACGCGCCGTGAAAGCGCTCCTGCGCATAGGTGCGCACGTCGTCGCCATGCTCGTGCGCCGCGATCGTGCGTTCGCCGCTGATCGTCAGCAGGTCCTTGTCGATCGAGACGTCGAAGTCGGCCGCGGCCATGCCGGGGGCGAACGCGACGATCTCGATCGCGTCGTCGGTCGCGCCGACGTTCAGCGCGGGAAACGCGCTCGGCCGCACCGCGCGGATGCCGGCCGGAAGCTCGCCGAACAGATTCGCCATCTGCCGCTGCACGCGGGCGAATTCGTCGAACAGGTCGTGGCCGTAATGGATACCGCTCATGAAAGTCCTCCGGAGCATGAAACGCGAAAGACGCGGCGACGCAATGCCGACGGCGAGTGCGACGCGCGGTTTTCCGCTGAGTCGAAACGGGGGCAGTGCGTGTGACGGGCACTGCCGGGCAACGGGTAATTAGAGGCTGCCGCGGCGGTTTTCAAGAGGGGAGGCGCAATCGCCGTCAACGCGTCGCGACGTGAATCGATGCGACAATCGTCGCGCTACTTACAGAACACGGAGACGGGACGGACATGGACATTCAACGCATCGCGATCGTCGGGGCGGGCGTCATCGGCGCGAGCTGGGCGGCTTTCTATCTGTCGAAGGGCTTCGACGTCGTCGCGACCGATCCGGCGCCGCAGGCCGACGCGCGGCTGCGCGACGCGCTCGCCGCGTTCCTCGGTGAGCCGCGGGCCGCCGAACTTTCCGTGCGGCTGTCGTTCGATGCGGATCTTGCTCGCGCGCTCGAGCGCGTCGATTTCGTCCAGGAAAGCGGCCCCGAGCGGCTCGACCTGAAGCGGGCGCTGTACCGCCAGATGGACGATGTGCTGCCCGCGCGCGTGCCGATCGCGTCGAGTTCGTCGGGCCTGAAGATGTCCGACATCCAGACCGCATGCGACAGGCACCCGGAACGCTGCCTGATCGCGCATCCGTTCAACCCGCCGCACTTGATTCCGCTCGTCGAGCTGGTCGGCGGCGACGCGACCGACCCGAGCGTGATCGCGCGCGTGAAGGCCTTCTACGACGCACTCGGCAAGCAGACGATCGTGCTCAACAAGGAAATGACCGGCCATGTCGCGAACCGGCTCGCGGCCGCGCTGTTTCGCGAGGTGTATCACCTCGTCGGCGAGGGCGTGGTGAGCGTCGCGGATGCGGACAAGGCGGTTGCCTGGGGTCCCGGCTTGCGCTGGGGGCTGATGGGGCAGTGCCTGACCTATCACCTCGGCGGCGGCGCGGGCGGCATCGCGCACTTCCTCGAACACCTGTCGGGGCCGATCACGACGTGGTGGGACGATCTTGGCACGCCGTCGTTCGATCCGGCCGTCGATCGCAAGCTCGACGAAGCATTGCGCGCGATCCAGGGCGAGCGTTCGATGCAGGAACTGGCGGCCGAACGCGACCGGCTGCTCGTCGAGCTGATCGACGCGCGGCGCCGCAGCTTCCTGCCCTGAATGCGTCGTCGCGCAGCGTGCCGGTCGCGCCCGGGAAAGCGCTATTGCCGGGCGGCCGTTTGCGGGGCCCGCGGCGTCTGCGCGAGCCACGCGGGCTGCGCGGCCTGCACCAGCTCGCGATTGCGTGCACGCGTGGCGGCATCCGGCGGATAGTTGCCGTCGTTGGTCGGCAGTTCGCCGTCGAGGTAGGCTTGCTTCAACTGCGCGACGACCTCCGCGCGCGTCAGGCCCTGTGTCGGCGCGGCGGCATCGGTTTGTGCAAACGCTGGGGACAGCAGCGCGGCTGCAGCGGTCGCGACGGCGAATCGCAAGGCGTTCATGATGTGCTCCGATCAAGGTGACGGGACAGCGGACGCGCGGCACGCTGCCGTGCGTTCCGATGGGTCACATTGTCGCGAGCGGGCGCTGCGCGCACGCTGACGCGTTTCGGGCAAGACTGTCAGTTGCGCGCTCATGCCGAGCAGCGGCGGCACCGGCGCAAACGGTGAAAGCGGTCGCTACAACCCGGCCGCCGCCGCGATCAGCGTCGCTTCGAGCGCGAGCGTCGAGCGCGATGCGGCCGCCGGCCGGTCGATCACGTATTCGAGTTCGCCGAGTTCGGGCAGTCCCGCATCGAGCCGCGCGAGTCCGGCCGGAATCACGTAGCCGGCGAACGCGCTGACGCCGAGCCCCGCGCTCGCTGCCGCGCGCAGTACCGCGATGCTGCTGCTCACCACGGCGATCCGGTACGGGCGGCCGACCGCCTCGAGCGACTCGAGCACGCGCCGGCGCGATACGCTCGGCTCCGGATGCATCGCGAGCGGCAGCACGGCCTCGTGGCCGGTGATCGGCGAATCGGGGCCGGTGCACCAGTAAAGCGGCTCGCTGCGGATCACGCGGCCGCGCCGGCTGCCCGCGACGCGTTTCGCGAACACCAGATCGTGGCGGCCTTCGTCGAGCGCGTCGAACAGGTCGCCCGACAGCCCCGTCGAAATCGCGAGCTCGACTTCCGGATTGCGCTGCACGAAGCTCGCGAGCGCGGCCGTCAGGTGCGCGGACGCGAAATCTTCCGACATCGCGAGCCGCACCTTGCCCGACAGCGGCGGCCCGCACACCGACGTGACGGCTTCGTCCATCAGTTCGAGGATGCGCACCGCGTAGCGGAACAGCGCGTCGCCGTGCTGCGACAGGTGCACGTTGCGCGTGTCGCGCTCGAACAGCGGCCGGTCGAGCAATTCCTCGAGGCGGCGAATATGCTGGCTGACGGTCGATTGCGACAGGCTCACGCGCTCGGACGCGGCGGTGAAGCTGCCGGACTGCGCGACGGCGACGAAGCTGCGCAGCAGCTCGGGCGGTAATGGACGCATTGCTAAATCCACTGAATCGGTTTCGACAACTTCATAAATGGCCGGATTTTGCGGCGCTAGTATCGGATCACGCGCTGGTGCGGCCCATGCAGGCGGGCGCACCGGGCGCGTAGCCCGTGTCGTGCCGCCGGCTGCATCGGTCAGTCTAAGCCATCCGGTGCCCGGCCCGAAACCGCATCATCCCATCGACCGCCCGAGAACGCGCTCGCACGACGAGCCGCCGGGCCGCGGCGCACCGCCGCAGGAGACAGACCTCCCGCGCCCGGGATCGGCGTGCGGGCCTGACTCCCGCACGCGTCAGGCGCCCGTCACGAAGAGACTGGAGACGACTCATGATCATCTACGGAACCGCGCTGCTGGCGTTCTGCCATCTGGCCGGACTGTTCCTCGGCGACCTGCTGGGCGCCGCGATCGGCGTGAAGACCAACGTCGGGGGCGTCGGTATCGCGATGCTCCTGCTGATCTGCCTGCGTCTGTGGCTGCACCGGCGCGGCTGGCTGCCGAAGGAGACCGAGGCAGGCGTCGGTTTCTGGGGCGCGATGTACATCCCCGTCGTCGTCGCGATGGCCGCGAACCAGAACGTGGTCGCCGCGCTGAAGGGCGGCCCGGTCGCGCTGCTCGCCGCCATCGGCGCCGTTGCGATCTGTGCATGCTGCATCGCGGTACTCGTGCGCACGGGGCGCGACGACACGGCCTTCGCGGGCGTGCCGCAATTCGAACAACAGTGACGGAGGCCGCCATGCTGCAGATGCTCGAAAAAACCGTCGCCCACAACGGGCTCGTCGCGTCGTTCGCGCTGGTCGGCCTGATCATGTGGCTGTCGTCGATCGCGTCGCGCAAGCTCACCTTCGGCCGCGTGCACGGTTCCGCGATCGCGATCGTGATCGGTCTTGCGCTCGCGTATGTCGGCGGTGCGTTCACCGGAGGGCAAAAGGGCATCGCCGACGTGCCGCTGTTCGCGGGCGTCGGCCTGATGGGCGGCGCGATGCTGCGCGATTTCGCGATCGTCGCGACCGCGTTCGAAGTGCAGCCGACCGAGGCGCGCAAGGCCGGCCTCGTCGGCGTCGTGTCGCTGTTGCTCGGCACCGTGCTGCCGTTCATCGTCGGCGCGTGCATCGCGCGGGCGTTCGGCTACACCGATGCGGTCAGCATGACGACCATCGGCGCGGGCGCCGTCACCTACATCGTCGGGCCCGTCACGGGTGCCGCGATCGGCGCGAGCTCCGACGTGATCGCGCTCAGCATCGCGACGGGCCTCGTGAAGGCGATCATCGTGATGGTCGGCACGCCGGTCGCGGCCGGCTTCATGGGCCTGAAGACGCCGCGCTCCGCGATGATCTTCGGCGGCCTCGCCGGCACGGTGAGCGGCGTGAGCGCGGGCCTTGCCGCGACCGATCGCCGGCTCGTGCCGTATGGCGCGCTGGTCGCGACCTTCCATACCGGCGTTGGCTGCCTGCTCGGACCGTCGGTGCTGTTCTTCACCACGCGCGCGCTGGTCGGCGCGTGAGCGCGCACGGCCCGTCGCGCGCGATTCCGGCAGCTCGCGCGCGCGGCCGTCGCGCGCGGGTACCGGCGCGCCGCATCCATCGCGATGCCCTCTGAGTCGGATTCGTCAACATCATCAATCGGCGGCGGCGCGAGGCTTAGAATGCCGCTGAACCATCGAAGCTGGAGAACTGTTCATGACGGGATGGAATCACGCGCGGCAGGCGCGCGATGCACGCCTCGCGGCCGGCGCGGCCTTCGCGCGCGGCAAGCGGGTCGATGCGCGCGACACCGTCGCGTTGCTCGAAGCGGTGCTGCGGCCCGGCGATCGCGTGTGCCTCGAAGGCGACAACCAGAAGCAGGCCGACCTGCTCGCGACGGCGCTCGCCGATGTCGACAGCGCGAAGATCCACGACCTGCACATGGTGCAGTCCGGCGTCGTGCTGCCCGAGCATCTCGACGTATTCGAGCGCGGGATCGCGAAGCGGCTCGACTTTGCGTATTCGGGCCCGCAGTCGCAGCGGATCGCGAAGCTGCTGTTCGGCGGCAAGATCGCGCTCGGCGCGGTGCACACGTACCTCGAACTGTTCGCGCGCTACTTCATCGACCTCACGCCCCAGGTCGCGCTGATCGCCGCGGTCAGCGCGGACGCCGACGGCAACCTGTACACCGGCCCGAACACGGAGGACACGCCGACCGTCGTCGAGGCCACCGCGTTCAAGGACGGCATCGTGATCGCGCAGGTCGACCGCATCGTCGACAAGGTGCCGCGCGTCGACATTCCGGGCGATCGCGTGCATTTCGTCGTCGAGGCCGGCCGGCCGTTCTACGTCGAGCCGCTGTTCACGCGCGACCCGGCCGCGATCACCGAGACCCAGATCCTGACCGCGATGCTCGCGATCAAGGGCATCTATGAGCCCTACGGGATCAAGCGGCTGAATCACGGAATCGGCTTCAACACGGCCGCGATCGAGCTGCTGCTGCCGACCTACGGCGCGAAGCTCGGCCTGAAGGGCAAGGTCTGCACGCACTGGGCGCTCAATCCGCACCCGACGCTGATTCCCGCGATCGAATCGGGCTGGGTCGAGCAGATCCACTGCTTCGGCTCCGAAGTCGGGATGGACGACTACATCCGCGCGCGCTCCGACGTATGGTTCACGGGCCCCGACGGGTCGCTTCGCTCGAACCGAGCGTTCTGCCAGACGGCCGGCCTTTACGCGTGCGACATGTTCATCGGCTCGACGCTGCAGATCGACCTGTCGGGCCATTCGTCGACGGTCACGGCCGAGCGCATCGCCGGGTTCGGCGGCGCGCCGAACATGGGCAGCGACGCGCGCGGCCGCCGTCACCCGAGCGAGCCGTGGCTGAAGGCCGGCGCGCAGGCCGACCCCGATACGCCAGCCGCGCTCAGGCGCGGGCGCAAGCTGGTCGTGCAGATCGGCGAGACCTTCGGCGACAAGAACGTGCCGATGTTCGTCGAGCAGCTCGATGCGCTGAAGCTCGCCGACAAGCTGCAGCTCGACCTCGCGCCGATCATGGTCTACGGCGACGACGTCACGCACATCGTCACCGAGGAAGGGATCGCGAACCTGCTGATGTGCCGCGACAAGGACGAGCGCGAGCATGCGATTCGCGGCGTGGCCGGCTATACGGAAGTCGGCCGCGGCCGCGACCGCAGGATGGTCGAGCGGCTGCGCGAGCGCGGCGTGATCCGTCGCCCGGAGGATCTCGGCATCGATCCGCTCGACGCCGATCGCCGCTGGCTCGCCGCGCGCTCGATCAAGGATCTCGTGCACTGGTCGGGCGGCCTGTATGCGCCGCCGGCCCGGTTCCGCAACTGGTGAGGAAGAGGGCATGGAACAGTTGAACTATCGCTTCACCGCGCGCGGGCGTGCGCGGGGCGAACTGGCCACGGCGCTCGTTGGCGTGGTGGCGTCCGGCAATCTCGAGGTGCTGGTCGAACGCGTGCTGCCGGGCAACGAATGCGAGATCGACATCCGCACCGCGGCGGTCGGTTTCGGCGCGGTGTGGCAGGCGGTCGTGTCGGATTTCGTCGAACGGCGCGCGCCGGGCGGCCTGAAGCTGTCGATCAACGACGGCGGCGCGCGGCCCGACATGGTGTCGCTGCGGCTCGCGCAGGCCGTGCGCGCGATCGAGGGAGACGCACGATGACCGATGCGATCCACGACGCACCCGCGTTCGTCGCGAACGCTGCGAGCTGGTACGAAGCATCGGCGCGCCAGCGCGTCGACGGGCTGCTCGACGCGGGCAGCTTCACGGAATTTCTCGGGCCGGGCGAGCGCGTGACGAGCCCGCACCTGCCGCTGTTCGACCTGCCGCAGCAGTTCGACGACGGGATGATCGTCGGCCACGGCCGACTCGACGGCCGGGCAGTGTTCGTCGCCGCGCAGGAAGGCCGCTTCATGGGCGGCGCGTTCGGCGAGGTGCACGGCGCGAAGCTCACGGGGCTGCTGCGCGCGGCGCGCGATCTCGGCACGCCGGTGCTGATCCTGTTCGATACCGGCGGCGTGCGGTTGCAGGAAGCGAATGCGGGCGAGCTCGCGATCGCCGAGATCATGCGTGCGCTGGTCGACGCGCGCGCGGCGGGCGTGCCGGTAATCGGGCTGATCGGCGGGCGCGCGGGCTGCTACGGCGGCGGCGGGCTGCTCGCCGCGTGCTGCTCGGCGCTCGCGGTGTCCGAGCAGGGGCGCATCAGCGTGTCGGGGCCCGAGGTGATCGAGACCAACCGTGGCGTCGAGGAATTCGACGCGAAGGACCGCGCGCTGATCTGGCGCACGATGGGCGGCAAGCATCGTCGGCTGATCGGCGGCGCGGACCGTTACGTGGCCGATACGCCCGCGGCGTTTCGCACGGCCGCGCTCGAACTGATCGACCGTGCGCCGCCGTTCGACGCGGCGATGCTGCGCGCGGAGCAGGCGCGGCTCGAAGCGCGCATCGAGCGGTTCGGCACGTGCAAGGATGCGCTCGACGTGTGGCGCACGCTCGGCGCGAGCGAGCCGGAGGCGATTCCGGGCATGCCCGACGACGAATTCGCGAAGCTCGCCGATCAATTGCAGGAGCAGAAATGAAACGACTCACATGCTCAGTTCGTTCGCCGTCGACCGAAGCCGCCGCTTCAGCGCCCGCTCCGGCCGCGTGCACGGCACCAGACGACGGGGCGCGCGCCGTCCACGGCCGGCTGGCCGGGCGCGAAGCATTGCTCCGCGAATTGCTCGCCAAGCCCATTTGGGCAGCCGCGCGGGAGGCAGCATGACGCTCGATGAAGTGCTGAGTTCGCTGTTTCCCAAAGGCCATTCGGTCCAGCGAAACGGCGGCCTGCTGACGGGCCATGGCGACCTGGCCGGCACGCGCGTCGACGTGATCGGTGTCGCCGAGCGCCTGCCGTTCGGCATCGACGAAGCCGTGACGCTCGCCTCGCACGTGCTCGACACGATCGAGCGTGGCGGCGGCACGCCGGTTCTCGTGCTCGTCGACAGCGACAGCCAGCGGATGAGCAAGCGCGACGAACTGCTCGGCCTGAACGAAGGGCTGTCGCATCTCGCGAAATGCCTGATGCATGCGGCGCTCGCCGGGCACCGGACGATCGGGCTGTTGTACGGCCATACGGCCGCGGGCGCATTCATCGCGACCGCGCTCGCGACGCGCACGCTGCTTGCGGTGCCGGGTGCCGAGCCCGAGGTGATGGACCTGCCGTCGATGTCGCGCGTGACGAAGCTGCCGATCGACGTGCTCAAGGAGATGGCGCGCTCGACGCCGGTGTTCGCGCCGGGGCTCGACAATCTCGTGAAGATGGGCGCCGTCGACGCCGTGCTCGATCCGGCCCGAGCGCTCGACGCGCAGGTCGGCGAATGGCTCGGCAAGCCGATCGATCGCACCGACGAGCGTGCGGCGCGCGGCCGGCCGGTCGCGGCCGATGTCGCGCGGCGCGTCGAGGCCCTCGCGCGTGCCGCACGCTGACCCGCCGCTGCGCCGCCACACGCTCGTCACGCTGACGGCGGCCGGGTGGCGCGCGGCATGCGCGCGCGATCCCGCGCTGGCGGCCGATCCGCTCGTGCAGGCGTGGGCCGCGCACGGCTGGCCGCTGATCGTGCGCCGCGCGTCGCCTGACGAAGCCGATGCGCGGTGCGTGCCGCTCGGTGTGCCGCTGCCGCCTTCGGCGGGCAAGCGGCGCATCGCACTGAACGTCGCCGCCGATGCGGTGGAATCGGTCGGCCCGCTGCCCACGCTGGCCGACGTGCTGGTCGCGGCGCCCGACGCGTGGCACGCAACGCTGCGCGCGCTCGATGCGCTCGGCCTGCGCTGCGGCGTGCAGGGCCGCGTGTTCGGCAGCCTCGCGTGGCAGGCGCTGACGGGCGAGCGTTACGTGAGCGCGTCGTCCGATCTCGACATCGTGTTCCCGCTGCCCGGCGCCGCATCGCTCGCCGTGCTGCTCGACGGTCTCGCGGCAATCGACGCGCGCGCGCCAATGCGCATCGACGGCGAACTGCTGCGCGACGACGGCGCGGGCGTGAACTGGCGCGAGCTGCATGCGCGTTTGCCTGAAGTCGCGGTCAAGACGGCGATCGCCGTCGAGCTGATGTCCGTCGACGCATTCATCGGAGGCACGCGATGAATGCATGGGCCGCCTGCCGCGCGGCGGCGCTGTCGGACGCCGAGCGCATCGCCGAACTCGCCGAGCGCAGTCTCGTGCTCGAAATCGACACCTATCCGAAACCGGGCCTGGTCAGCCACGTCGACACCGGCAGCCATGCGGACATGGACGCCGCGACGTTCGCGCGCAGCGCGGCCGTGCTGCGGCCATACTTCGCGGAACTCGCCGCCGCCGGCGCGCGTGATGCGGACATGTCAGTGCTGCGCAAGATCGGGCTGCGTGCGGAACACGCGATGCTTGCCGCGACCGGCGGCGTCAACACGCATCGCGGCGCGATCTTCGGGCTCGGGCTGCTTTGCGCGGCCGCCGGCCGCCGCACGGTGCCCGGCGCGGCCGGCCGCACGATGACGCTCGGCGCGTTCGTCGCGCAGCGGTGGGGCACCGAGATCCTCGGCGGCCCGCGGCTGCCCGACAGTCATGGCGAGCGCGCGAGCCGCCGCTACGGTGTCGGCGGTGCGCGTCGCGAGGCGGCCGACGGGTTCCCGACCGTGTATTCCGTCGGTTTGCCGGCACTGCGCCGCGCGCAGCACCGCGTGCCCGACGATCCGGAGGCCGCGCGCGTCGACGCATGCTTCGCGCTGATCGCCGCGCTCGACGATACGAATCTGCTGCACCGGGGCGGGCAGGCCGGCCTCGATTTCGCGCGGGCCACGGCGCGCGCGTTCGTCGCGCGCGGTGGCATACGCGCGCGCGACTGGCGATTGCGCGCCGTCGCCGCTCACCGTGCGTTCGTCGCCCGGCGCCTGAGCCCGGGCGGCGCGGCCGACCTGCTCGCGATGAGCGTATTCGTCGATGCATTCGAAGCGGCCGAGGAGCGGCCATGACGCTGGCGATCCTCTGTTCGGGGCAGGGCGCGCAGCGCGCCGACATGTTCGAGCTGACCGGCGTCGCGCCATGCGCCGATGCGCTGTTCGAGCATGCGGGCCGCCTTCTTGGCGACGATCCGCGCGACTGGGTACGGCACGCCGAGCCGGACGCGCTGCGCGAGAACCGCGCCGCGCAGATCCTTTGCACCGTGCAGGCGCTCGCGGCGGCCGCGATGCTCGACGCTGTGTGGCCGCGCCGCCGCTGCGTCGCGGGGTACAGCGTCGGCGAAGTCGCGTCTTGGAGCGTCGCGGGGATGATCGATCCGCACGACGCGCTGGCTCTGGCCGACGCGCGCGCGTGCGCGATGGACGCCGCGAGCGGCGGCGACGAACGGATGGCGTTCGTGCGCGGGCTGACGCGCGCGCAGCTCGCGCAATTGTGCGACGGCCGCGATGCGGCGATCGCGATCGCCAATCCGGGCGACGCGTTCGTGGTGGCCGGGCGGCAGGACGACGTCGCCGCGGTGGCCGACGACGCGCTACGCGACGGTGCGCTGCGCGTCGCGCCCGTGTGCGTGCGGATCGCGTCGCACACGCGGCGGCTCGCGTCGGCGGTGCCCGCGTTTCGTGCGTCGCTCACCGCCGTGAACGTGCGCCGGCCGTTGCCCGGTACGCGGCTGTTTTCCGGGATCGACGGCGTGTCGGTGCTCGATGTCGACGCGGGTCTCGACAAGCTCGCGCGGCAGATCGCGGAGCCGGTCGAGTGGGCGGCCTGTCTGGCTGCGTGCGTCGAGGCCGGCGCGACCGCGTTTCTCGAGCTCGGTCCCGGCCGCGCGCTGGCCGAGATGGCGGGCGCTGCATATCCGGCGCTGCCGGCACGCAGCGTCGCGGATTTCCGGTCCGTCAACGGTATCGCAGGCTGGCTCGCGCGCGTCGCGGCCGGCTGACGGGCGGCCTCCGAGCGGCCTGGCTACGCTCGGAATTCCCGGTAACCTCGATGCGGGAAACGACCCGCCGGATGGTCGTTGCGCAACAGGTGTTGCGCCCGCGCAGCAGCGGTGCAGCCGGCGCTTGCCACGCGAATTGGCATCGCTAAAATGGCGCCCGCCATGAGACCAGCCGCCTTCTTCCTCGCCGCGCTCTGCTGCGCGGCGGCCGCCCACGCCAGCCCGATTCCATCCGATGCCGCATCGGTCGGCACGTACTTTTCGTATGACAATGCGGCGGCCGACGCGACCGTCGACCTGATCGGACAGGCGCAGCGCCGCGTGCTGCTGGCCGGCTACGCGTATGTGCCGCCCGCGGTCGCGGCGGCGCTGCGTGACGCGCGTTCGCGCGGCATCGAAGTGCGGGTCGTGCTGGTGCGCTCGTCGCGTGCGGGCAAGTACAGCGGCGCGGGATATCTGAAGTCGGCCGGCATCGACGTCGCGATCGATTCGCGGCACGGCGATCCCGCGCCGCGCTTCGCGATCGTCGACGACAGCGTCGCGCTGACGACGCTGTCCGACGGCGCGCCCGCGCACGCCGAAACGGTGAACGTGTTCCAGCGCGCACCGGAGCTCGCGCAGTCGTATGCGCAGTCGTTCTGGCGGCTGTACCGGCAGGCCGGCGGTCTCTGAGCGTCTGACGGCGGCCCGCGCAG
>NZ_CADFEJ010000039.1 GCF_902833055.1 Burkholderia territorii | reverse complement strand
GGTTCGATCTGCGGCTACGCGAATCTCGTCTATGTCGGCGCGGGCGCGAACCTGCAGGGCGAAGGCACGTTGCGCAACGGGCTGATCGCGATGCTGCTGATCGTGCCGGTGTTTCTCTATCGCCATTACTGGCAGGATCGCGGCCGTTTCCCCGCGCAGATGCAGCGCGACATGGAGCTCGAGATGCCGAAGCGCGCGATGTGGCTGAACCTGATGCCGTATGCGGCGCTGGTCGGCGCGGCGCTCACGATCGGGGTGTCGTATTACCTCGCCTGGGGGCGTTGAGTCCTGATCGCCCGACTGGCGAATCATCCCGGTCCGAAGGGCCGGCGATATTTTCAACGATAAGGTGGTTTTTCGCGGTACCGGATCAACGGCGCTGACCGCGCCTCCCCGGGCAACGCCCGGGCGATTCCGGATACCGCGCGCCGTTCGCATGCGACGGCTTCGATGCGGGTGCTCGATGGTGGCCGGTGGGCGCGGCCACGCTTTAACGTGCGCTGATCGTGCTGCAACTCGATAACGCTGCCATATGCGAGCATCGAGCGCCCGCACCGAAGCCTTGCCGCGATGCCGGTCAAGACCGGAGTCGACATGAACCCACGACAGACGACATTGCAAGACGGCGAATACTGGGCCTCCGGCAAGGAACGCAACGATTTCGCCGCCGCCATCAACGGGCACGGCCCCGTGCATCCGCGCACGCGGATGACCGTGCGAGACGGCATCGCGGTGTTCCATCGCGACGGCGACACGCTGTGGACGTGTCGCGCGCACTACGCGCTGGCCCATTTCACGATCGATCCGGCGTAGCGCGTCGAAGCGCGCTTATTGAACGGAATCGGGAACCGCTCGGCTCGTGTCGCGCGCCGATTGCTCGATTGCGTACTCAGCATCACTGCGACGAGGCGAACCGCGCCCCGACGGCAGTCGCTTCACCGAAGACCGGCGCGGCATGCTCAACCCGCCTGCGCGCCCACCGTCCGCACGAACTCCGACACCCCCGTCAGCATGATCTGCACGCCCACGCACAGCAGCAGGAACGCGGATACGCGCATGGCGACCTTCGTGCCGTCGGCGCCGAGATATCGGGCGAGCGTCGTCGCACGGCTATAGATCTGCCAGATCGCGAGCGCCACCAGCGCGGCGACGGCCACCGAAATGACACCCGACATCAAATAGTCGGCCACGCCGCTCGCACGGTTCGCGTGCAGCGCGATACCGGCCGCGATCGAGCCCGGGCCGATCGTCAGCGGCACCGTCAACGGAAAGAACGCGCGCGACATCAGGCTCTGCAGATCGCCGCCCTGCGCCGGCGCGGAGCCGCTCGGCACGTCGGGCGCATTCAGCATCGACCATCCGGCGACCGCCACCGCAAACCCGCCGCCGATGCGCAGCGCCTCCATCGAGATGCCGAAGAAGTTCAGTACCGGCGCGCCGAAAAAGAAGATCACGAGCAGCGTGCCGAACACGTTGATCGCCAGCTTCTTCGTCAACTGCGCGCGCTCGGCCTCCGTCAGTGACTGTGTGCGCTCGAGGAACACGAAAGCCATTCCGATCGGATTGATGATGCCGACCAGGCCCGTGACGCCGAACAGGATTTCAGGAATCAGTCGTTCAACCGACATCGCCACAATGGTTCTCCGTTGACATAGCGTGACATGACGCAAAAAAACGGCCGCTCGACAGGAGCGGCCGCAATCGCAGATTGTTTCCGCGAAGCGCGGGCTGCGCCCGGCGCCTCGTGGAATCGAAATTGTCGTGGAGAGAAGGCGGAATCGGAATCAGTCGAGTCCGATTCTGCGACGCAGGGCGTTCGCCGCCCGGCCGGCACTCACAGAAGCAATAGCGCCGCACTCGCGACGACCGTCGGTCCGAGCGCCGCGGCAAGCAGCCCGCCTACACTCACCGATTCGTCACGAAAACCCTTGCGGACGATCGCGAGGCCGGCCGGATTCGGCGCGTTCGCGATCACGGTCAGGCCGCCGCCCGCCACCGCGCCGGCGACGAGCATGTATTTCGCCTCGTCGGGAATGCCGTCGATCAGCGAGCCGAGGTAGGTGATCGCGGCATTGTCCATGATCGCGGTCAGGCCGAGCGCGCCCGCATACAGCGCATGGGCGTCCATCGCTTCGACCACCGGCTGCAGCCACCATTGCTGAAGGCCGCCGAGCACGACGAGGCCGCCCAGGAAGAATGCGACGAGCAGGCTCTCGCGCAGCAGCAGCGGCGACTGATAGCGCTCGTATGCATGCGTGAAACCAAGGAAAAACAGCAGCAGGCCGATGAATATCACCGGATGATGCGCGCTCAGCACGACGCCGACCAGGAAGCCGAGATGGATCAGCGTGACGCCGGCCGGCACACGCACGGTGTCGTGCGTGGCAACCTGCGTCGGCGCGCCGGCCAGTTCGCCGCGCATCAGCGCCATCAGCACGGTGGCGTTGACCAGCACCGCGACGACCGCCTTCCAGCCGAACTGCGTGGCCATGAACGCGCTGTCCCAACCCCAGGCGGACGCCACCATCAGCACCGGTGGTGCCGCATAGGCCGTCAGCGTGCCACCGACGGACACGTTGACGAACAACACGCCGAGCGCGAGGTACTTCCATCGCTCCCGGACCGGTGCGCAGAACAGCCGGTCGCGCAGGATCAGCGCGGCGAGGGTCATCGCGGCCGGCTCGGTGATGAACGAGCCGAGCAGCGGGATCAATGCGAGCGACAACCACACGACGGACACTTCGGTATCGGCCGGCAATACGCGCGCGATTCGCAGTACGAGCCCGGTCACCGCGTCGAGGATCGGCTTGCTCGCAGCAATCACCATGATCGTAAACACGAACAACGGCTCGGTGAACACGCGCGATTCGGCATAGTCGAGCGCAACCTTCGGGCCCGCGAGCGCCGTCATCGTGACGAGCAGCACGAGCGCCCAGAAGCCGAACACGACCTCGACCTCGCCGAGAAAGTGGAACAGGCCCGCATGGCGCGGATGGCGATGCGCGAGCACCTCGAAGCGCTTCGCGAGGAAAGTGTGCAGCAGCGCGAACGCGAAGATGATGGCGCCGGCGATCTCAACGGTGTGGGGCATGTCGGTATCCGTTTCAAGTCCGGCATTCGACGAGTCGCGGCCGGTGCGGGTAAAACACGAGTCCGAAGAGTATCGCCATCGTGAATTCATCCCAATCGGACCAGTCCGATAATCGACGACCGGGCCGGTTGTACAAGCATCGCCTTCCGGAAAGCCGCCCCGACGAGCCTCACTCGTGCATCGCCCGCTTGCCTCGTCCCCGCCCTCCCGCACCGCCGTTCGCTCCGGCGTCACCCTCCCCGTCTTCGCCGGCGATTGCGCGCGTGCGTGGACGGCCCGCACCGCCTCGTCGACGAACCGTCGCCTCATCGTGCATGTCGAACTGAGCCGAGGCGTCGGCCGTGGCCTGCCCGATGTCGAAACAGCGCACGATGTTGTCGGCACGTTCGAGAAACGTGCCGAGTCGCGAGAAGCGACGCGAATGCGCCATTGTCGGCGCGCGGCGGTGCGTGTGCGGGAAACCGGCGGGGAAGGCAACCGACAGGCAGGCCTGCGTCGGAAGAAGGATGTGCAGCCGCGTCAGGAATCGGTCGGGTGCGCCGGATACATCGGATGAAGCTCGACCTCGCCGTGTCGCTGCCGCCGCGGGATCGGGTCGGATGCCTGCTGGCGGATATCGGTGAGCCACGACGCCAGCTCTGCATCGGTCATGCCGAGCGCCTTCGCGGTGTCGGACGACGCAGCGGGCTTGCGCGGATAGCGCGCCTTCGCGTGCGCCGCGGCCAGCGCGGCCGACTCACGCGCCTTTCGGCCCGAATCGTCCGCGCCGCTCCGTGCGGCACCAACGGGTGCGGCGGCCGAACGCGCGATGAAACCGGGGTGCGGGGGATTCGCGCCGTCGTGCATCCCGATCGCGGCCGGCTGCCGCATCTCGTGCGCGTGAGGCGCCGCAACGCACATCGACCCGAACATCGATCCCGCGATCGCCACGACGACGGCCGGCCACCGGGCACTCGGCCCGCGCCTGAACCGCACGCCCGCGAGCGGACACGCGACATGTGTCGCCAGCCGCTCGATGATGTGTCGATAGCCCATGATGTCCATAGGAGTACGTCCTCGGCAAACCGCACCGCGCTCGTTTGAGGGGAAATTCATCGGCGCCAGTATCGCGTTCGGCTCGCGGGCAAGTAAATCGGACCGGACTGATTTCGCGTTCACGCGATTGCGATCGACGATCGAGCCGTCTCGCCGACACCGCGCTCGATCCGCCGCCGCTCGGGTGCGTGCCGTTCGTCGGTATCGTGCTCGGCAACGGGCTGCCGCTGTTCGCCTGGCGGCCGTCCGGGCACGCGGTGTTACCGGTCCGCAACGTGAGCGTGTCGCTGTTCCTCGCGATGGCGCTCGCGCCGCCGATCTACGCGTGATGGCCAGCGAGCCCGTGTCAGCATCGTGAAAGCAAAATCAGCCCCGTCCGATAGGCACCGTCAAACGCGGCCGATATGCTTCATGGGTGCGGCGACGGTGAAGTCCTATTCATGTCGGAGTGAGTGTGGTCATCAATCTTCACCGTTCGCCGCACCCTGCCTCTTTGCGATCGGGTTTCGGCGTGGGCGCTCGGCGGTGGCCGGTGGGCGCGGCCACGACAGAGATTGAAAAGTGTTGAAACGCTAACGCTGCCATATGCGAACGCCGAGCGTCCGCTCCGAAGCCCGATCGATTCCCGCGTCCACCGCGGCACGCGTCCCTCTCCCCGCACATGCCCGCGTCCGCGTCGGGCGGTCGCGCATCGTTCAGAAAATCGAAACGCGTCCGAATATAGTTTCTCGAAAATACGGCAATGCCACCAATTAATGCCATTTGATTAAATCGACATTGCACCATTTTCGATTTATTGAACAATAATCATTCGCGGGAAAATATTTTTCGATTATTTTTTCGACATGCTTTCCATACCGCGTTTCAAACGGCAAACGTTTGCGCAACGCGGTGAGACGCGTCAACTACCGTTTTCAGGAGGAAAGCATGGCCGACTCTCAAACGTCATCGAATCGTGCCGGTGAATTCTCGATTCCGCCGAATACCGATTTCCGCGCGATTTTCTTCGCGAATGCCGCCGAGCAGCAGCACATCAAGCTGTTCATCGGCGACAGCACCGAACCTGCCGCTTATCACAAGCTGACCACGCGCGACGGTCCGCGCGAAGCCACGCTGAATTCCGGCAACGGCAAGATCCGCTTCGAGATCACGGCGAACGGCAAGCCGTCGGCCACCGACGCGCGGCTCGCGCCGATCAACGGCAAGAAATCGGACGGTTCGCCGTTCACGGTGAACTTCGGGATCGTCGTGTCGGAAGACGGTCACGACAGCGACTTCAACGACGGCATCGTCGTGCTGCAGTGGCCCATCGGCTGATCGACTGAGCGATCGGCGGACAGTCGTCGGGATGCCGCTGACGGCGGCAGCCCGATGGTTGCGCATCGCATCGCACACGGCCACTCAATCGAACCCCGCTCCGACATTGGAGACCTTCATGCCCATTCTTTCGACTTCGATCAAAAGCGCGCCCGTCCTGACGTCCGAGGTGTATGTCGACATACCGGGTCTGCACCTCGACATCGCGAAGGAGAACATTCGCGACGGCAAGCTTCTGGTCACGCTCAACGTGCCTACGCCGTACGCCACCGGCGACAACTACCCCGGCATCTATTTCGCGATCGCGACCGACAAGGGCGTGGCCGCGGACGGCTGCTTCACCCATTCCACCAAGGCGCCGGAAACCAGTGGACGCGTGCCGTTCACGCTCGTCGTCGCGATCGACGTCACGAGCGACATCACGTTCGTAAAAGCCCAGTGGAAAAGCGTGCGCGGCAGCACGATGCATATCGATTCGTTTGCCAGCCTGTCGGCGATCGGCGAGACGGCCGCGCAAACATCGTCGCAAACTGGCGGTACAGGCGACACAGGCACAGGCACGGGCACGAGCACGGGCGGCAGCGGGACGATCGGCGGCGGCGGCGAACGCGACGGCACGTTCAATCTCCCGCCGAACATCAAGTTCGGCGTGACCGCGCTCACCAACGCGGCGAACGACCAGACGATCGACATCTACGTCGACGACAACCCGAAACCGGTCGCCACGTTCAAGGGCGCCGGCGTGCAGGATCAGAACCTCGGCACGAAAGTGCTCGACTCCGGCAAGGGACGCGTGCGCGTGATCGTGACGGTGAACGGCAAGCCGTCGCGGCTCGGCTCGCGCCAGGTCGACATCTTCAAGAAGTCGTACTTCGGGATCGTCGGCTCGGAAGACGGCACCGATGACGACTACAACGACGGCATCGTATTCCTGAACTGGCCGCTCGGCTGAGCATTGCACGAGACCGACGCGCACGTTCCGTCCATCGCCGGGCCTCGTGGTTGGCCTGGCGATCCGGAGCACGACGGCCGCAACGCGAGCCCTGAACGCGTGCGACACGTCGGTGCGCACTCGGGCCTTGTACTGACATGACACGCGAGCCCATAGCCACGCGCGGCCCACGTGTCGTGCGCGCCGGCGAGCGAGCGTGGCTTGTCGATTTGACCGCGGCCGACGTCCGCGAGCACGCGCGCCGGGCGTCACCACGCCCAGCGCACGCCAGCATTGCCGGTAATCGTGCGCTGATGCTCGCCGCCGAGGTTCGTCAGGTAGCTGACCGTCGCATAGACGCTGCCGCGTTTCGTCAACTGCGCGACGAGCCCCGCGCCGATTTGCCCGGCCGTCTGCCCGATCTGCGTGCCGAGCGTCGTCGCGCCGCCGAATGTCGTCTTGTCGTCCGAGCCGAACGAACGCAGCACGTTCACGCGCAGGTAAGGCTTCCAGCTCACACCGTTCGAATCGAACGCATATTGCAGCCGCGCACCGATCCGGCCCAGGAACGTGTTGCCGTTGTTCCAGGTAACATCCGACACACCGTCGTTGAACTTGCCGAGCGACAGCCACTGCCACACCAGCTGCGCCTGCGGCTCCAGCGTCAGCCCGTGGCCCAGCGCGACCGGGAAGCCGGCTTCGACCGATCCCGTGAACGCGTTGCCGTCCGTCGATCCGTTCACGTTGCCGTTCGAATGCGTGCGCACCGTGAGTGCGCTGCCCATCACGACCGCATCCGTGTACCAGCCGCCCGCGCCAATGTGCGTCCAGTACCCGCCGAGATCGTATGCATTGACCTGTATCGAACCCACCCCGAGGCCCTGCTGCGCGAGTGCGAAGCCATTCACGTCGCCCACCGCACGCGAGAATCCGAGGAAGAAGCCGTAGTGATTGCGATGGCCGCTGGTGGTCGTGTCCGCATACAGATCCTGCCCGACCTGCATCCCCCATACGGTGCCGTCGAACGACGGCGTTACATCGCCCTTCTGCTCGATATTGCTGTTGCCGCCCCACACACGCGCCCACGACGCGGGCACCGATCCGTTCTCGGCCAGCAGCCCCTGTTCGCCCTGACGATCGTGGAAGGTATCGATCTGCAGCAATCCGAGCTGTCGCGCGACAGCCGGTGCTTCCGCGTACAGCGGCACCTCGGGACGGTACACGGGTTCGGGGGCGCCACCCGTGCCCGCATGGTCCACGGCCGCGACGATCGATTCGGGCGTGCCTGCGGCCGGCGAAATCGGCGGTTCGGTCGGCGGCGTCGGCTGGCCCGGCAGCACGACCGGCGGCACCGGCTTCGGCGGCACCGTATTGCGCAGATACCAGCTTTCGCCGGTGCCGTTCGATGCGCCACCCTTCGCGAGAAAGTACGTATAGGCGCCTGCGCCAACCGATCCGCCCGACAGCGAGAACGCGCCCGCGCTTGTGGTTGCACCGTTCGTCGCCTGCACGACCTGGATGCCGTCGGCCACTGTTTGCGCACCCGCGCCGCCGACATTCGTCACCTTCAGCGTGCTCGCACCGCTCGCCGCGCCACCGCTGATGACCAGCTTGTCCGACGGTGCGCCGTCGCCGGCGAGCGTCGTGTTCAAAGCGATCGTCGCGTTCTGCCCGACGTAGTTGCCGGCAATCGTCAGCGCGTTGCCCACGCCGCTGCCGCCGAGCTGCGCGAGGCCGGCGTTGATCAGGTTTCCATTGATCCGGAAATTGCCGGTCGCACCGCTCGCGAGGCTCGCAAGCGCATTCGCGACCGAGATCGTGCCGTTGTTCGTCACGTTGCCCGTCACGCTGCCGTAGCCGCCGAGCGTCGCGCCCGACGCAACCGCAACCGGCCCGCCGCCGCTCAGCGCCGCCGATGCGCTCGTGCCGTCTCCGACGACTACGGTGCCCGCATTCACGTTCGTGCCGCCCGTGTAGCCGTTCGATCCATTCAGCGTCAGCGTGCCGCTGCCGAGCTTCGTCAGCGAACCGGCGCCCGTGACGTTCTGCGCAATCGTCGAGTTGAAGCCCTGCGTGTCGATCGTGCCGTTGTTCGCCGTGATCGATACCGCACGGCTCGCCGCGAGATCGAACGCGCTGCCGAGCTGCAGCGTGCCGCCGTTGAAAGTCAGTGTTCCTGACGAAGCTCCGAGCGCGTTGTCGGCCGCGACCGACAGCGTGCCTCGGGTGATCGTCGTCCCGCCCGAATACGTGTTTCCGCCCGCCGCGGCCGGCGCGAGCGCAAGCGTGCCCGCGCCGGTCTTCTCCACGGCGCCGCTTCCGCCGACCGTGCCGGCATACGTGCCGGCGCTATCCTGCTGGAACCGCACGAGCCCGTTATCGGTCACCGACAGCGGCAGATTCGCCGCATTCGCCTGCAGCGTCGCGCCTGCGTTGACGGTCGCGACGACCGACGCCGACGTCGTGCCGAGCGTACCCGTGAGGTTCAGCGTGCCGCTCTGCACGAGCGCGGTCGAGAACGTGCCGGTGCCGGCCCACGTCCAGTCGGCGCCGGCCATCGTCAGGCTCTGGAAATTCGTGAACGCGTTCGACGCGGTGCCCGTGCCCTGCAGCGTCACCGTGTTGGTACCGGCTCCACCGTTCGCCGTGCCGACGATCTGCGACCCCGTCTGCAGGATCAGCGCCACGTTGCCGCTGCCGCCCTGGATCGCGGTGCCGCCGCCGCCCTGGATCAGCCCCGCGTTGGTGATCGTCGTCGCGCCGTTGGTCGAGCGCACACCGATCCCGTTGTTGCTGATGATCCTGCCGCCCGCCTGGTTCGTGATCGTCGCGGTAAACGAGCTGCCCAGCGTGTTCGACACGACTGCATCGACGCTGCCGCCGCTCGTCGCGGTGCCGGTGGTCTGGATCGTGCCGCTGTTGACCAGCATGTCGTTGTTGCCCTGCATGTAGACGGCCGGCGCGTCCTTGCCGTTCGACGTCAGCGTGCCGCTGTTGGTGATCGTCCCGTTGCCGCCGAGCAGCGACGCCGCGCGCGCGTTGTTGCCGGAGGTCGTCACGGTGCCCGTATTGACGATCTGGTTGCCCGCCGCGCCGGGATTGCTTTGCCCCCAAGCGGCCGTCATCCCGTAGGCGTTGTTGCCGGCGGTCGTGATGGTGCCGTTGTTGACGAGCGTATTGTTGTTGCCGTTCGCGGCCATCCCGTCGTTGTACTGGCCGGTCGTCGCGATCACGCCGGTCGCGCCGTTGGTGAGCGTATTGCCGTTGTTCACGCCAAGCAGCACCGCGCCGCGGTTCGCGACGCCCGTGCCGTTGCCGGACATCGACAGGTTGCCGTTGTTGGTGATCGCGCTCGACGTGTCGACCGAAAACGGAGTCGGCGTGGACGACAGCACATAGCTGCCCGTCACCGTCGAATCGAGGCTGACCGTCACGTTGGTGCTGCCGGCCGTGGCCACGACCGACGGCGCGCTGGCACCGGTGCACGTGACCGTCGTGCCGCTGCCCGGCGCGGTGGCCGAGCACGTCGCATACGCACCGACCGGCATCGCGCCGGTCAGGATCGCCACTCCACCCACACCCAGATTCAACGCATTTCTTTTCATTATTCGCTCGCAATATTGGTGACGTTATTGCTGCCAATTCGTGCGCAGAACGGGTTATATCACCTGTCTTGAAATAATCGCAAGATCCATTTGACTAATATCGGTGATCAGTGAAACGAATCATTTGGAATGCTGAAACAAATGGCGCGATTTTGCTGCGGTGCGCACGCGAGAAACGTCGCGAGAGTCGTGACTCGACGAGACGGGAAGCCGGTCGAATTTGCCGGTTTCGTTATCGCATTGAAAGAGAGGGGGTTTCGACGGGAAGCGATCGGAAAATTTGACGCCATTCTGCAGGCGATTTTCCGCACGTATCGATTGCCTGCCATTCTGCGATGTTGCTTCGCATGATGGCCGGCCCTTCGCATGCAAGCGCGGCCGTGACGCGCTGCCGTTGCGCGCGATACCGCGGGAAAGGCACGACGTCGCATCGAGCGGTCGACCTTGGCGCGCGTGCGAGACTGGAACGCCGGTCGAACCGCATGACGTCGTCACCCGCGATCCATGGAAATTCGGGAAAACCGTTTATCGCGGAGGAACAAGCGTCACGATCCCGGCAACGTAAAACCGCGCGTATTGGCGGGGTTCGAAACGGACCAATAGGACCAATCTTATTTTGCAGAAACACCGTCTGGTATTCGAACGAAATCCGATAGTGTCGTCGGCCGCCCGCAGCACGTGCGAACCATCGCGTGCCGTGTATGGTCGAACGCTGCCTGCGCGTGCTCATGCGCGCCGCGCATCGTTTCATTCAACCGGAATCCGTTCATGTCTCTCGATCAACTTCACCCGGAACGCTGGACGTTCCTGTGGAGCGCGCTGTCCACGCTCTCCATCAAACTCTGCGCCGCGCTGGCGCTGCTCGTCGCCGGCTGGTGGCTGTCCAGGCGCGTCGGCAACTGGCTGAACCGGTTGCTCACGAACAAGGAGCGCGTCGACGACACGCTGCGCCCGATCCTCTGCGACGTCGCCGTATGGGGCATCCGCATCGTCGCGATGGTCGGCGCGCTGTCGCAGCTCGGCATCGAAACCGCGAGCATCGTCGCAGTGCTCGGTGCGGCCGGCCTCGCGATCGGGCTCGCGCTGCAAGGCACGATGCAGAACATCGCGGCAGGCATCATGCTGCTGTTGCTGCGGCCGTTCAAGGTGGGCGATTACATCGACGGCAGCGCCGGCATAGCCGGCACCGTCGACGAAGTCGGGCTGTTCATGACGCGCCTGACGAAACCGGACGGCATCTGCGAATACGTGCCGAACAGCGCACTGTGGGGCAGCGCGATCCGCAACTACACGCGCAACCCGACGCGCCGCCTCGATCTCGAAGTCGAGGTGTCCGTGCACGACGACATCGATCGCGCGCTCGAAGCGCTGCGCGGGCTGGCGCTCGCCGATCCCGACGTGCTGCAGGAACCGGAACCGACCGTCATGGTGATGCGCTTCGACGACAGCACCGCCATCGCGAACATGCGCGTGTGGACGCACACCGAAAAATTCTGGGACATGCGCTGGCGGCTTGCGCGGCAGGCGCGCAAGGCGCTCGCGGATGCGAACTGCACGCTGCCGATCCGCACGCGCGAGCTGCACATCGTTCACGACGCGGCACGCCGCACGGAAGGCGAGCGCGTCGCGCAGAACTGACCGGCGCAGCGCGCGAAATCGCTTCGGATCGGGTTTTCGTGCGATCCACGCATGAATCGGACTCGTCCGATTCACTACACGCCTTCATGCCGCGACAATGGCCATGCCAGACGAAATGGTCGTTTCGTCCGGCATCCCGTAGCAAATCTCCGTTCCTTGCCGCCCGTCACGGGCGGTCTTTTTTGCCCCCGATTCGAACGCGGGCCATCGATCAGGAAACCAAAATGAAAGAGCGCGCCACCGTCCTTTGTCGACGCGGCGACCGGATCCTTCTGGTCGCCCGGTTGAATGCCCGCTGGACCCTGCCAGGCGGCAAGCCGCACGACGGCGAATCGCTGCGCGACGCCGCGCGGCGCGAACTGCAGGAAGAAACCGGGCTCGCGTGCGGCAACGCGCGCTACCTGTTCCGGATCGCGGGCACGCACAAGCTGCATCACGTGTTTCTCGCCGACATCGAGCCGGGTGCGGTCGCGCGTCCCGCAGGGGAAATCGCGCATTGTGCGTGGATCGACCGCGAGTCGCTCGGATCGCTGTATTGCAGCCAGCCGACGCCCCGCATCGTCGAGCTCGCATTCGAGTGGTTGCGGCAGCCACGCCTCGTGCCGGGCATGATCGATCAGGACGTTGCGGACCTGGCATCCTGAATGTCTGCCATGCATTACGTGAAATCCGGGTTCGAGCCGCTAGTCTTGCCGTACCGATAATTGCAATTGGCGAGCCGAGGCCTTGAACGACGACGATCCCCGAGTGAAGAAACTATTTCGCCCCGCGATGCTGTCGAATGGCAATGCGCCATGCGCGCCGCCTATTTGTAAACGCCTCCGCGAAACTTCGCCATTTCGCGTCGATGCTCTTCTTCAGCAGCGGAGATGGAACGATGCAGAGGTGGGTAATAGATCCATTCTCGCTCGTAGCCGTCCCACCATGCCCATTTGAGCGCCATAAACCCCGCGATCGTAATACCCCACCAAAACATGCTGCTCCACGGATGAAACACATTCACCAATGCGTCGACGATCGATTCCTGCGTGGAACCGCCGACGACATCCATCCCGTCCAGGACCATCAGCAACAAGACGCCGAAGACCAGGTTCCCCGCCTGACGACGTTGCTCGCGCAACTCGGTTTGACGACGGTCATATTTATCGTAGAGTCGAAGCAGGAAATCATCCTTCTCGTCCAACGCGAGGTTTCGCAGCTCGAAAGGCGTCACGCATCCGCCTGGCCGTTTCCAGTCTGGCTCGTGCCGAAATAAAGCGGTCAATTGCCATGGAATCGCGCAAACGACTGCAACAACAACGCTTCGCGCGACTTCGGCCAGCACGGGAATGCCGATCGAAGCGATCAGGCCAAAGGCTGTGACGGCGAGACAGAGAAACCCGGCGCTTTCCTGAAGTGCCTCGCTCCTGATCGACCAGTGCAGCAGGCCATGACGCCCGCTAACCAGCAACGCCAGGTCCGTAAACAGAAGCAAGTACGTGAGACGCAGCGCCCATTGCCATTCCCATGCTTTCTGCAGATACCCTAGCGCCACCGGCGGCGCCGATCCGTGTTCCTTTTCCTCTTCCCCTCGAACCGCCATGACCACCCTCCTCGACATTCCAAAGGCCAACGTACATTCACTCGTTGACGGTACGAACCGTCTCCATCTTCGACCGACGCTTCTTGAGCCAGGGCTCGACACCTGAATCATCGACTGGAAAGGTTCTCGTCGTCGTGCCGAGTTTAGCGAGATCCGTTTGCCGTCCAACAAGCTTCATGGCCGCGATGACCCACTACGCGCGTTGACGACATTGATTGGCGGGACCGTCCATAAAGTCGTCAACCCAAGGTGCGGATGTCTTGCTCGATCGGGATTCCGGAGTGACAGAATCAGCTTGCTCTACGGCGACCGACCGCCAGAATGTGCACGGAAGGCACGCATACCCCAATTGGCGCTGGCGGTCCTGCCCGCTTCAATGATGCCAATGGGCTTCCGGCAAGGTACTTTCAAACCAGCTCCCGGGATGTCCTAGTCGGCCGTTTCATCCGGCGCGCGCGGCGTCTCGCCTGCACGCTGGATCCAGCCGCCGCCCAGTGCGCGGTACAGCGTGACCAGGTTCGTCCAGCGCGCCAGGCGCGCGCTGATCAGCGATTGCTGCGCCGAGTACAGATCGGTTTGCGCGGTCAGCACCGACAGGTAGCTGTCGACGCCGTTCTTGTAACGCAGGTCCGACAGGTCGAAGCGACGCTGCTGCGCGTGCTCGTTGCGCTCGAGCGCGGCGATCTGCTGGTCGTACGTGCCGCGTGCAGCCAGCCCGTCCGACACTTCGCGGAACGCCGACTGGATCGCCTTCTCGTAGTTGGCGATCTCGATGCGCTTCTGCACGTTCGCGAGATTCAGGTTCGCGATGTTCTGCCCGCCTTCGAAGATCGGCATCGTGATCTGCGGCGCGAACGACCACGCCGCCGTGCCGGCCTTGAACAGCCCGCCGAGCGTCGGGCTGCCGGTGCCGAACGCGCCCGTCAGCGAGATGCGCGGGAAGAACGCCGCGCGTGCCGCGCCGATGTTCGCGTTCGCGGCCAGCAGCGTCTGCTCGGCCTGCATCACGTCCGGACGACGCGTCAGCAGATCCGACGGCAGACCGGCCGGCACGTCCGTCAGCAGGTTCTGCGCATCGAGCGGCATGCCGGGCGGCAGGTCGTCCGGCAGCGGCTCGCCGATCAGCAGCACCAGCGCGTTCAGTGCCTGCGCACGCGCACGCGCCTGAGCCTGCTGGTTCGCGAGCGCCGTCTCGACGACCGTCTGCGCCTGACGCAGCTCGAGCTCGGAGCCCGTGCCGTTGTCGAACTGCAGCTTCGTCAGGTCGTACGACGCCTGTGCCGTCTTCAGCGT
>NZ_CADFEJ010000038.1 GCF_902833055.1 Burkholderia territorii | reverse complement strand
TCGGCGAGCTCCTTGCGGCCGTAGCCGACGTTCACGCACCAGAGGCCGGCCATCCCGTCGATGATCTTGTTGCCGTCGGAGTCCCACAGATAGACGCCGTCGGCCTTCACGATCACGCGGCTGCCTGCGCGATTGAGCGCGCCCATGTCGGAGAACGGGTGGATGTGGTGCGCGGCGTCGAGCGCGCGGTATTCGGCGGTCGAGCGCGCCTGCGTCGTGCGCGGTGCGGTGGCCGGCGCGGCCGGCTGGATCCAGGCAGATTCGTTGCGGTAAGTCATGTTTCCTCCGTGATTCCGTATTCGGTCGCGTGCACGCTCAGACGTGCAGCAGCAGATGGCGGCGTTCCCACGAGCTGATCACGCGGAAGAACGCTTCGTATTCGGTTTCCTTCAGCGCGAAATACGCCTTCAGGAACTTGTGGCCGAGAATCTCGCCGAGCGGCTCGCACGCGGCCATCAGCGTGAGCCCTTCCTCGAGGTTGCGCGGCAGCTGGTACGGCAGTTCGTAGCCGTCGCTGACGAGCGGTTCGGTCGGTTCGAGACGCTGCGTCATGCCGAGGTAGCCGGCCGCGAGCGTCGCGGCGAGTGCGAGGTACGGGTTGCAGTCGACACCCGGCAGCCGGTTCTCGATGCGGCGCGCGGCCGGCCCGGAATGCGGGATGCGGAAGCCGACCGTGCGGTTGTCGTAGCCCCACTGCACGTTGATCGGCGCGGCCATGAAGCGCGACAGCCGGCGGTACGAGTTGATGTACGGCGCGAAGATCGGCATCAGCGCGGGCGTGTATTTCTGAAGCCCCGCGAGATAGTTGTAGAACGTCGACGTGGCGCCGCCGGTTTCGCGCGACGTGAACAGGTTCTGGCCCGTCTCCTCGTCGACGATGCTCTGGTGCACGTGCATCGCGGAGCCCGGCTCGCCTTCCATCGGCTTGGCCATGAACGTCGCGTACATGTTGTGCCGCAGGGCCGCCTCGCGCACCGTGCGCTTGAACAGGAACACCTGGTCGGCGAGCGACAGCGCGTCGCCGTGCATGAAGTTGATCTCCATCTGCGCGGCGCCGACTTCGTGGATCAGCGTATCGATGTCGAGGTTCTGTGCTTCGCAGTACTCGTAGATGTCCTCGAACAGCGGGTCGAACTCGTTGACGGCCTCGATCGAATACGACTGGCGGCCCGTCTCGGGGCGGCCCGTGCGCCCGACCGGCGGACGCAGCGGCAGGTCCGGGTCCTTGTTCATGTCGACCAGGTAAAACTCGAGCTCCGGCGCGACGACAGGCTTCCAGCCCTTCGCCTTGTACAGGTCGAGCACGCGGCGCAGCACGTAGCGCGGCGAGATCTCGACCGGCGAGCCGTCGAAGTGCACGCAGTCGTGAATCACCTGCGCGGTCGGATCGACGGCCCACGGAATCAGGCGAATGGTCGACGTGTCGGGCACGCACACCATGTCTGGGTCGGTCACGCCGGTCAGCGAGCCGTCTTCCGGATACTCGCCGGTGACGGTCTGCACCATCACGGCCTGCGGCAGGCGCATCGATTCGCCGGACGTGAACTTGTTGCGCGGCGTGATCTTGCCGCGCGCGATGCCGGCCATGTCGGGAATGATCGCTTCGATCTCGGTGATCCGGTGTTGCTTCAGGAAGTCTTCGATGTCTTGCATGTCTGTTCTCGTTATGTGGGTCGGCGCGCTCAGGCGAGCGCGGCGGCGGCCGCGGCGCGCGTGCGGGCATTGCGGCGCGTGCGGCATGCATCGCCGAAAGCGCGGAAGATCGCGCTCGACAGCGGGTCATGCGCATGCCGCCATTCCGGATGCCATTGCACGGCGAGCGCGAAGGCCGGTGCATCGACGACGCTGACGGCCTCGATCAGGCCATCCGGCGCGACGGCTTCGACGGCGAGGCCGGAACCGAGCTGCGCGATGCCCTGCTTGTGCAGCGAGTTCACATGCACGTCGTCGCGGCCGCCGGCGAGCGTATGCAGCAGGCCGCCGGGCGTCAGGTGCACGAGGTGCGCGGGGCCGTATTGCGTGTCCATCGGCGCGTCGTCGTCTTCCCGGTGATCGGCGAGGCCGGGCACTTCGTGCACGCGCTGGTGCAGCGTGCCGCCGCAGACGACGTTCAGCTCCTGGAAGCCGCGGCACACGGCCAGCACGGGCACGCCCGCGACGATCGCCGCGCGCAGCAGCGGCAGCGTGGTCGCGTCGCGTGCGGGATCGTGCTTCGTGCCGGGCGCGCTCGGCGCGCCGCCGTACAGGTGCGGCTCGACGTTCGAATAGCTGCCGGTAAACAACAGGCCGTCGACCGCGGCGAGCACGTCGTCGACGGACTGGCGATCGCCGAGCGCGGGCAGCACCATCGCGAGCGCGTGCGCGCCGTCGACGATCGCCGCGACGTACTTGTCGCCGACCGTGTGCGACGCATGCGCGCCGATTTGCGTGAAGTCGGCGGTGATGCCGACGAGGGGTTTCCTTTCCATGACGTCAATCAGTTGTCCATAGGGCCGCGACGTGCATTGCGCTGAAAATCGCCAAACGCAGGCGCGACACGACCCCGCAGCCTGGCGCAACGCGCAAGGCCGCTGGTGAATGGGCGCAACGGGTTCGCATGGCGATCCGCGCTGCGCGCGACGGTCAGGCCGTCGTTCGTTTCGTTGCGCCGTGCGACGCGGCAATCGATGCGCGAACGCGTTCCGTCACCGCGCGGATGACGCGGCTGACGAGCAGGCAGTTGAAACGAACGACGAGAAAAGGAGGAGAGGCGCTATGGCAGCAGCGATGCGACTTCGTCGGTATCGACGGCCACGAACGCGCGTGCGGAAACGGCGTTGTGACGGCGAACGGAACGACGGGACAGGATGGTGTAGATCGACAGATGCAGCAGGCGAGGACTATGCCAGCCGCAACTGCCATCGGAAGCGGGAGCAGCGCTGCGCAAACTTCGCACATCGCCTCGATCCCACCTCACCAGAGGGCCACGGACTCTCACGATTACACTCGACTGGTTTGTTGAAAGTATTGAACACCTGATCGTTTCGACGCGCGAGGCGTTTAAAATAATCGAGGTGCCGGGCCTGCATCATTCACATCGACGGGCATCGATTTTTACGTTGCAATAACGTTTTTCGGTGCCGATGAATGGCCAATGACGCTGACCTGAGAGCCAGCATATACGAGCCAAAAACGGCGTCAAATGTTTTTTGACGGTCTCGTGTCAGGGCTTTCCCGAGGCACTCCGAACAAAACATTCGTAAAAGGAATGGCTGAAGAGGTGTTCATTATTTCGAACGCCTTTCAGGGTTTTCCCCGCTGATGCGCGGCATAAAGTGATTAGAATATTCAACGGCTGCGTAACGCCGTCCAACGCGTCGTTTCACTTTTTCACCGCACTCCTATCGTGTCCGAAACCGAATCGATGTCCACCGAAGTCGCCGAGCGCCTGCGTTTCGTGCGCAACAAGCATGGTCTGTCGCAGCGCGAACTCGCGAAACGGGCCGGCGTGACCAACGGCACGATCTCGCTGATCGAACAGGGGCGCGTGAGTCCTTCGGTCGGTTCGCTGAAGAAACTGCTCGAGTGCATTCCGATGAGTCTCGCGGAGTTCTTCACGTTCGAGCTCGTCGAATCGCGCTCGGTCGTATCGCGTCGCGACGAGATGCCGAACCTCGGCAACGACGCACTCGCATTTCATCTCGTCGGCGCGGGCGTGAAGGACCGCAACATGTGCATCATGCGCGAGATCTACCAGCCGCTCGCCGACACCGGGCCCGAGATGCTCGCGCACGCGGGGCACGAAGGCGGCGTGGTCGTGTCGGGCCGGCTCGAGCTCACCGTCGACGGCGCGACCTGGCTGCTCGACCCCGGAGACGGCTACTACTTCGAAAGCCGCTTGCCGCACCGTTTTCGCAATCCCAGCGCGGAACAGCTCTGCGAGGTCGTGTCGGCGAATTCGCCGGCCACCTTCTGAGCCCGCATCACTGCATTCGCCGCCGGCGGTCGTGCCGTTGCGCGGCATGCCTCAGCGCGAATGCCACGACAATTGAGGCATCCTGATGAACAAGTTGACTTTGGCTGACTGGCAGGACAAGGCGGCGTCGCTCGCGATCGAAGGGCGCGCATTCATCGACGGCGCGTCGCGCGACGCGCACGGCGGCAGGACGTTCGACTGCGTGAGCCCGATCGACGGCCGCGTGCTCGCGAAGGTGGCCGATTGCGGCGAGGCGGACGTGAACGCCGCCGTCGCCGCCGCGCGCCGCGCGTTCGACGCCGGTGTGTGGGCCGGGCTGAACCCGCGCGCGCGCAAGGCCGTGCTGCTGCGCTGGGCGGCGCTGATGCGCGAGCATCTCGACGAACTGTCGCTGCTCGAGACGCTCGACGCCGGCAAGCCGATCGGCGACACGACGACGGTCGACGTGCCGGGTGCCGCGTATTGCGTCGAGTGGTTCGCCGAGGCGATCGACAAGGTCGGCGGCGAAGTCGCGCCGGCCGACCATCATCTCGTCGGCCTCGTCACGCGCGAGCCGGTCGGCGTGGTGGCGGCCGTCGTGCCGTGGAACTTCCCGCTCCTGATGGCCGCATGGAAGTTCGGCCCGGCGCTCGCGGCCGGCAACAGCGTCGTGCTGAAGCCGTCGGAGAAGTCGCCGCTGACCGCGATCCGCGTCGCGCAACTCGCATACGAGGCCGGCATCCCGGCCGGCGTGTTCAACGTCGTGCCGGGCGCGGGCGAGCCGGGCAAGCTGCTCGCGCTGCATCGCGACGTCGACTGCATCGCGTTTACCGGCTCCACCGCGGTCGGCAAGCTGATCATGCAGTACGCGGCGCAGTCGAACCTGAAGCGCGCGTGGCTCGAACTCGGCGGCAAGTCGCCGAACATCGTGCTGCCCGACTGTCCGGATCTCGACCGCGCCGCGCAGGCCGCGGCCGGCGCGATCTTCTACAACATGGGCGAGATGTGCACGGCCGGCTCGCGCCTGCTCGTGCATCGCGACATCAAGGACGCGTTCATCGAGAAGCTGGTGGCGGCCGCGCGCGCGTACGTGCCGGGCAACCCGCTCGATCCGTCGGTGTCGATGGGCGCGATCGTCGACGCAATCCAGCTCGAGCGCGTGCTCGGCTACATCGATGCCGGGCGCAAGGAGGGCACGCTCGTGACGGGCGGCGCGCGCGTGAAGCAGGAGACGGGCGGCTTCTACGTGGAGCCGACGGTGTTCGAAGTGAAGCCCGACGCGAAGATCGCGCGCGAGGAGATCTTCGGCCCCGTGCTGTCGGTGATCGTGTTCGACGATGTCGACGAGGCGGTGCGGATCGCGAACGATACCGAGTACGGGCTTGCGGCGGCGGTGTGGACATCGAACCTCACGACCGCGCACGACGTGTCGCGCCGGCTGCGGGCGGGCACCGTGTGGGTGAACTGCTACGACGAAGGCGGCGACATGAACTTCCCGTTCGGCGGCTACAAGCAGTCGGGCAACGGCCGCGACAAGTCGCTGCACGCGCTCGAGAAATACACCGAGCTGAAGTCGACGCTGATCCGGCTGCGCTGACGCGGCCGGTGCGCGGGCGCGGTGCCGGCGGGCGCCGCGCCCGTGCGCGTCAGGCCGAGCGCAATGCCGGGTGGAAGCCCGCGGCTTCGATGATCGACTGCACGCGTTCGGCGCCTTGCGCCGACTCGACCTTGACCGTCTTCGCGGCCACGTCGATGTCGAGCTTCGCGGCCGGGTCGGCTGCCGTCACGGCGCGCGTGATCGCGTTGGCGCAGCCGCCGCACGTCATGTCCTGGACTTCGAATTCCATCGTGTTCTCCTGGGTGATTGGCGATTAACAAGCGTTACCGGTTACCAGCATGAAGCTTGCCATGGTGGGAAGGTCAAGCATGTTCGATGCGTTCGGCATTGCACAAGCATTTTGTAAAACTGAAGTCAGACGAATTCCATTTTGCGCGCGTGCGTCAGTCGGAATTTTTCCGGATTGACGGTTGACTATTGTCGACGAAATCTGGCGAAGCCTTGCGTGGCAAGGCGCGTGTCGTCGCGATGATGCGCGATGTCCATGCTGCTTGTAAGGGTACTTGGAGAGGGAAATGCGAATCGATCTTACTATCGATTCCCCTCGATATTTCATTTCGTTACCCGTATGAATCGCTTCGCTTTCGGTTTCGCACTGGCCCTGCTGGGCGCATCGGCCACGTCCGCGTTCGCCGCCGACGACGTCGTCAACCTGACGCTGAAGGACCACAAGTTTTCTCCCGACGGCGTGACGATTCCGGCCGGCAAGAAGGTGAAGTTCGTCGTGAAGAACCTCGATGCGACGCCCGCGGAATTCGAAAGCGACGATTTCAAGGCGGAGAAGGTCGTGCCGGCCGGCAAGTCGGTCGAGATCTTGGTCGGGCCGCTGAAGGCCGGCACCTACGAGTTCCACGACGAGTATCACGAGGCGCAGTCGAAGACGCACCTCACCGTCAAATAAGCGGATATCGCCATGCTGTCTACCGCCCTGATCGTCTTTCGTGAAGTGCTCGAGGCCGCGCTCGTGGTCTCGATCGTGATGGCCGCGACCAAGGGCGTGCCAAGGCGTGGCTGGTGGGTGGGCGGCGGGCTCGTCGGCGGCGTGATCGGCGCCGGCCTGATCGCCGCGTTCGCCGACGTGATTTCGCAGTGGGCCTCCGGCATGGGGCAGGAAGTGTTCAATGCCGGCGTGATGTTCGTCGCGACGCTGATGCTCGCGTGGCACTGCATCTGGATGAGCCGCCACGGCCGCGAGATGGCGCTGCACATGGGCGAGGTCGGCCGGGCCGTCGCGGCCGGCAGCCGGCCGCTGACGGGGCTGGCGATCGTCGTCGGTGTCGCGGTGCTGCGCGAAGGCTCCGAGGCCGTGCTGTTCCTGTACGGCATCGCGGCCGGCGATCCGGGGCAGACGCCGCAGATGATCGTCGGCGGCCTGCTCGGCGTGCTGGGCGGCGCCGGGCTCGGCTATGCGATGTATGCGGGCCTGCTGCAGATCCCGCTCAAGCGTCTGTTCTCCGTCACCAACGCGCTGATCGTGTTGCTCGCGGCGGGCATGGCGAGCCAGTGCGTCGGTTTCCTGCTGGCCGCCGGGCTCGTGCCGTCGTGGGGCGATGCGGTCTGGGATACGTCGTGGCTGCTCAAGGAAACGAGCATCGTCGGCAAGGCGCTGCATACGCTGATCGGCTACACCGCGCGTCCGGCGGGGATCCAGATCGCCGCGTACGTCGTCACGCTGGTCGCGATCGTCGTGCTGGCGCGGCTCGTCGGCCGGCCCCGGACGGTGGTGTCGCCGCCGCGGCCCGTTGCCTGAGCGGGGCGGGGCCGAATGCACAAAGGGGCGTCATGCGACGCCCCTTTGTCTTTGCGTTGACGGCCCGCATGCGGCCGCGCGGCTGGTTCAGCGATGGTTGTCGATCCATGCGCGGGCCCATTCGAGGCCCGCTTCGCGCGCTTCGTCCTCGGTATCGAACACGCCGAGCACGCCCGACGCTTCGACGAGCCGGTTGTTCTGCGTGATCGTGCCGCTCGCCGCGAAGCGTTCGGGCTGCAGGATTTCATCCTGCTGCAGGATCGAATGGCCCCAGATCTGGTAGCCGTGATAGGTCTGCGCTTCCATTATCGCGTCACCTCCGCGGACCGGCTGCGCGTGCCGACGCGCAGCACGTTGCCGTCCGGTGTGTATTGCCGCGGGATGTCCGGGAACGTGAGCGCGTGCGGCGTGTCGGGCAGCGGCGGCTGCATCACCGTGAGCCGGCCCGGCGCGGGCTGCGTGACCGGGCGCGGTGCGGCCGGTGCATCGACCGTCGCGGCGGCCGGTCGACGCGGCGCGGTTTTTACGGCTTGGGCGACGCGGCGCTTGTGCAGCTTGGCCGCGGCCTTCGGCTGCACGCTCGCGTGCTTTTCCACGGTCTTGCCGCCGGCGTGCACGTCGGCACCCGGGCGCGCTGCCGGCGTACGGGCGTCCGGCGTACGGGCGTCCGGTGTCCGGGCGTCCGGTGTCCGGGCCGGCGCATGCGCCGCCGGCGACCGCGCCTCGGGCGGGTTCCAGACTTCGACGTAGTGCTCGGCCGCCCAGCCCGTCGACGCGAAGCTCAGCGCCAGCAATCCGCATCCAAACAGTCTTACCATGGTCTCTCCGTCAGTCTCGTCGGCGCGCCGGACCGCGCTGCGCCGATTGCTTACTCCACCGTCACCGACTTCGCGAGATTGCGCGGCTTGTCGACGTCGGTGCCGCGCGCGCACGCGGTGTGATACGCGAGCAGCTGCAGCGGCACGACGTGCAGGATCGGCGAGAGCTGCCCGTAGTGTTCCGGCATCCGGATCACGTGCAGGCCGTCGTCGTTGACGATCTGCGTGTCGGCATCCGCGAACACGTACAGCTCGCCGCCGCGCGCGCGCACTTCCTGCATGTTCGATTTCAGCTTCTCGAGCAGCGTGTCGTTCGGCGCGACCGTGACGACCGGCATCGCTTCCGTGACGAGCGCGAGCGGCCCGTGCTTCAGTTCGCCCGCCGGATACGCCTCGGCATGGATGTACGAGATTTCCTTCAGCTTCAGCGCGCCTTCGAGCGCGATCGGGTAGTGCAGCCCGCGGCCGAGGAACAGCGCGTTTTCCTTGCGCGCGAATTCCTCCGACCACGCGATGATCTGCGGCTCGAGCGCGAGCACGCTGTTCAGCGCGGCCGGCAGGTGGCGCAGCTCCTTCAGGAATTGCGCTTCCTGCGCGGCGTCGACGTGCCCGCGCAGCTTGCCGAGCGTCGCGGCCAGCACGAACAGCGCGACGAGCTGCGTCGTGAACGCCTTGGTCGACGCGACGCCGATCTCGGTGCCCGCGTGCGTCAGGAACTGCATTTCGGTGAGGCGCACCATCGCGCTCGTCGCGACGTTGCACACCGCGAGCGTATGCGTGTGGCCGAGCGACTGCGCGTGCTTGAGCGCGGCGAGCGTGTCGGCCGTCTCGCCCGACTGCGAGATCACCAGCACGAGCTGGCGCGGATTCGGCACCGACTCGCGGTAGCGGTATTCGCTCGCGATCTCCACCTGGGTCGGGATCTTCGCGATCGATTCCAGCCAGTACTTCGCGGTAAGGCCCGAGTAGTAGCTCGTGCCGCACGCGAGGATCAGCAGGCTGTCGATGTCCGCGAACGCGGCGGGAGCCGCCTCGCCGAACAGCGTCGCGTCGAACGCGTCGGCTTGCGGCACCGTGTCGCTGATCGCGCGCGGCTGCTCGAAGATTTCCTTCTGCATGAAGTGGCGATACGGGCCGAGCTCGACCGCGCCGCCGTACGCGCTGACCACGCGGATCTCGCGCTGCGCGAGCGCGCCGTGGCGGTCGACGATCTTCACGCCGTCGAGCGACAGCTCGCACACGTCGCCTTCCTCGAGGAACGTGAAGCGGTCGGTGCTGCCGGCCAGCGCGAGTGCGTCGGAGGCGAGGAAGTTCTCGCCGTCGCCGTGGCCGACGACGAGCGGCGAACCCTGGCGCGCGCCGACGACGGTGTGCGGCTGGTCCTTGTGCGTCACCGCGATCGCATACGCGCCGTGCAGCTGCTGCACGGCCTCGCGCACGGCTTCGAACAGGTCGCCGCGATACAGGCTGTGCACGAGGTGCGCGATGACTTCGGTGTCGGTCTGCGACACGAACTCGTAGCCCTTCGCGCGCAGCGCGTCGCGCAGCGACTCGAAGTTCTCGATGATGCCGTTGTGCACCAGCGCGAGCGCGTTCGACGAGAAGATCGGGTGCGCATTGTGCGTGACGGGCGCGCCGTGCGTGGCCCAGCGCGTGTGCGCGACGCCGGTGGCGCCTTCGAGATGCGATTCGCGCACCTGCGCGTCGAGATCGGCGACGCGTGCGACGCTGCGCGCGCGCTTCGGCGCATCCGGCTCGAGCACGGCGACGCCGCACGAATCGTAGCCACGGTATTCGAGGCGCCGCAAACCTTCGATCAGCACCGGAACGATATTACGCTGCGCAACTGCGCCGACAATGCCGCACATGAAAATCTACCCTCTATATGGATGACGGGCGCCGCGCGGCGCCCGCAAGACGTTAATTTTTCTTCTTGACCGGGCGGACGTAGCCGCTCTTCGCGGTCTGCGTCTTCTCGTTCAATGCGAGGACGCCTTCCGCGACGTCCTTCCAGATCGTCGTGCCGGCCGCGATCGTCACACCGCGGCCGACGCGCACCGGCGCGACGAGCTGCGTGTCGGAGCCGACGAACACGTCGTCCTCGATCACGGTGCGGAACTTGTTCGCGCCGTCGTAGTTGCAGGTGATCGTGCCCGCGCCGATGTTCACGCGCGCGCCGATGTCGGCGTCGCCGATGTAGGTGAGGTGGTTCGCCTTCGAGCCGTGGCCGAGCACCGCGTTCTTCACCTCGACGAAGTTGCCGACGTGCGCTTCGTCCGCGAGCTGCGCGCCCGGACGCAGCCGCGCGTACGGGCCGATCACGGTGTTCGCGCCGAGCTCGGCGCCGTCGATGTGCGTGAACGCGTCGATGCGCGTGCCCGCGCCGATCGACGCGTTGCGGATCACGCAGTTCGCGCCGATCGTCACGTTGTCGGCGAGTGTCACGTTGCCTTCGAACACGCAGTTCACGTCGATCGACACGTCGCGGCCGCAGCGCAGCGTGCCGCGCACGTCGAGCCGCGCCGGATCGGCGAGCGTGACGCCGTCGGCGAGCAGCGCATCGGCGACGTTGCGCTGATGGATGCGCTCGAGCTCCGCGAGCTGCGCCTTGCTGTTCACGCCGAGCGTTTCCCATTCGTCGTCGGGCTGCGCCGTGACGATCTCGAAGCCGGCCTCGATCGCGAGCTCGACGACGTCGGTCAGGTAGTACTCGCCCTGCGCGTTCTCGTTCTTCAGCGCACCGAGCCACATCGACAGCTGCGCCGTGGGCGTGACGATGATGCCGGTGTTGATTTCGGCGATCTTCAATTGCTCGGGCGATGCGTCCTTCTGCTCGACGATGCGCGTGACGAAGCCCGACGCGTCGCGCACGATGCGGCCGTAGCCGGTCGGGTCGTCCAGCGTGACGGTGAGAATGCCGTAGCGGCCGTCGCGCGCGGCGTCGACGAGGCGCCGCAGCGTCGACGCGCGCGTGAGCGGCACGTCGCCGTAGAGCACCAGCGTCGGTTGCGCGGGATCGAGCAGCGGCAGCGCCTGGCGCACCGCGTGGCCGGTGCCGAGCTGCTCGGCCTGCACCGCGAACTGGACGTCGGGCGCGGCGACGGCGGCCTGGACCTGCTCGGCGCCATGCCCGACCACGACGACGAGCCGCGACGGCTGCAGCGTGCGCGCGGTGGCGATGACATGGGAAAGAAGTGGCCTGCCGGCCAGGGGATGGAGCACTTTCGGCAGCGCGGAACGCATGCGCTTGCCGGTGCCTGCCGCCAAAATCACGATATTCATGGCGCCAGCTTGTCAGAGGAGTTCGAAGCCGTCCATTTTAGCATGCGGCCCCCGTCGTCCCGGGCCTGTCGCGACGGGGCGACAGCGCCGGAACGAGGCCGCGGCCCCGGTTCCGGCGGGCGTTCGGGCCCTGCTTACAGGTCGTCGAACTGGACGATCGAGATCGGCTTCGCGGCGCCCGGCGCGGCGCTCTCCTCGCCGGATGCGCACGGCTCCTCGTCGAACGCGATGTCGCCCTGCGGATCGGCCTCGCCGGTCGCGCGCAGCGACGCGAACGGGAACAGGCCGGTGTCCATCAGGTGCGACGGCACGACGTTCGCGAGCGCGCTGAACATGTTGTCGACGCGGCCCGGGAAGCGTTTGTCCCATTCGCGGATCAGCGCCTTCATTTCCGCGCGCTTCAGGTTCGGCTGGCTGCCGCACAGATTGCACGGGATGATCGGGAACTCGCGCAACTCCGCGTATTTCTCGAGATCGGTTTCCTTCACGTACGCGAGCGGCCGGATCACGACGTTCCTGCCGTCGTCCGACTGCAGCTTCGGCGGCATGCCCTTCAGCTTGCCGCCGTAGAACATGTTGAGCAGCAGCGTCTGCAGGATGTCGTCGCGGTGGTGGCCGAGCGCAATCTTGGTCGCGCCGAGCTCGCCGGCCACGCGGTACAGGATCCCGCGGCGCAGCCGCGAGCACAGCGAGCAGGTCGTCTTGCCTTCGGGCACGAGCCGCTTGACGATGCTGTAGGTGTCCTGGTTCTCGATGTGGAACGGCACGCCGACCTGCGTCAGGTACTCGGGCAGCACGTGTTCCGGGAAGCCGGGCTGCTTCTGGTCGAGGTTGACCGCGACGATGTCGAAATCGATCGGCGCGCGCTCGCGCAGGCGCAGCAGCACGTCGAGCATCGCGTAGCTGTCCTTGCCGCCCGACAGGCACACCATCACCTTGTCGCCCTGCTCGATCATGTTGTAGTCGCCGATCGCCTGGCCGACCTGGCGCACGATCCGCTTGAACAGCTTGTTGTTCTCGTACGCTTCCTTCTGCTCGCGGCGCGTCAGTGCGCGGCGGCCGGTGTCGGCGGCTTCGATGACGGCCGCGTCGGCCGCCGTGTCATGTGTTTGGGGGGCGTTCATGCGCGCTCCTCGTCCTTGATGCGAAAGACTTCGACGCCGACGGCGTCGCAGTCCGGATAGGCGTCCGGTTTCTCGGTACAGACGCGTACCGCGCGCACGGCGTCGTGCGCCAGCAGGTTCGCGGCGATCGCGTCGCACAGCGTTTCCTGCAGGTGGATGTGGCCGCGCGCCACGCATTGCGCGACGCTCTGCTTCATCAGGTCGTAGTCGACGACTTCATGCAGCCGGTCGTCGACGGGGGTGGACAGCGCGAGCGGCACGAACAGGTCGACGTTGATGACGACGCGCTGCTCGCCGCGCTTCTCGTGTTCGAAGGCCCCGATGTTGATGTGCACCTCGTAGTCGCGCAGGTAGAGCCTGCGGCAGTCCGCGAGGCGGGGGTGCAGGAGAGCGGAAAACATGGTCGTCCCAGTCAAATTGGCGTGCGCGCACGCAAAGCGGCGCGGGCGGCGGCAGTCACGCCGCGCGATCCGCGCAGTTCATTCATTCGGGCCGGCGGCGGGCGGCACCAGGTGCTCGCCGCCGTCGACGGTCAGCGTCGCGCCCGTGACGCCGGGCGCGCTCGCGAGATAGCAGGCCGCCGCCGCGATGTCGTTCGCGTGCGGCGCATGGCCGCGCACGAGCGCCGCGACACGTACCTTCGGCGCGAGCGACAGCGCCAGCGCGGCGGTCGCGCGGTTCAACGCGGCCTGCATCAGCGCATGCGACAGCTGCGCCGGCGCCGGGTGAAACAGGGCCTGATCCAGCACGTGGATCGCGCACGCGCGCAGCGATTCGTCGTCGCGCGCGGCGTCGGGCGTCGCGTCGGCCAGCGCGCGGGCCAGCGCGAGCGGCGCCGTCACGTTGCGCGCGAGCGCGGCCGCGAGCGCTGCGCCGTCCACCGTGTGCGCATCGTCGGTGCCGGCGCATGCGCTCACGAACACCGCACAGGCCGGCCTGCCGAGCGCCGCGCCGCACGCGGCGACGAGCGCGGCCGCGTCGGTTTCAAGGGCCAGGTCGGCGTCGAGCACGGCTGCACGGCGGCCGTGCGCGGCGACTTCGGCGACGAGCGCGTCGGCGGCCGCGCGCGGCGCGCCGGGGCTGCGCTGCAGCGCGACGTCCCAGCCACGCTGCGCGAATCCGGTCGCGAGCGCACGGCCGAGCGACGCGGCGTCGGCCGCGTTGCCCAGCGCGCCGGCGACGAGCGCGATGCGCGGGGTCGACGTATCGGCTGAAACGGTCATTTACAATGCCGGGATGAACCCGAAAGCTCACGAACCCGCTAGTTTACCTGCTCCCGGCCCTGACGCGCTCGCGCAGTCCGAAACCCTTGCCGCGCAATTGCGCGACGAGATCGCGGCGGCCGGCGGGTGGCTGCCGTTCGACCGCTTCATGGAACGCGCGCTGTATGCGCCCGGCCTCGGCTATTACAGCGGCGGCGCACGCAAGTTCGGCCGCCGCGCGGACGACGGCAGCGACTTCGTGACGGCCCCCGAATTGTCGCCGCTGTTCGCGCAGACGCTCGCGAATCCCGTTGCCCAGGCGCTCGCGGCAAGCGGCACGCGGCGCGTGATGGAGTTCGGCGCGGGCACGGGCAAGCTCGCGGCCGGACTGCTTGCGGCGCTCGATGCGCTGGGCGTCGAGCTCGACGAGTACCTGATCGTCGACCTGTCCGGCGAGTTGCGCGAACGCCAGCGCGACACGATCGCGGCGGCTGCGCCCGCGCTCGCCGGGAAGATGCGCTGGCTCGACGCGCTGCCGGAGCGCTTCGACGGCGTCGTGGTCGGCAACGAGGTGCTCGACGCGATGCCGGTGCGCCTGTTCGCGAAGACGGGCGGCGCGTGGCTCGAGCGCGGCGTCGCGCTGGATGCGCGGCACGCGTTCGTGTACGACGACCGGCCCGCCGCCGCGGCCGGCCTGCCGCCGGTGCTCGCGACGCTCGACGTCGACGACGGCTACGTGACCGAGACGCACGAAGCCGCGCTGGCGTTCACGCGCACCGTGTGCACGATGCTCGGGCGCGGCGCGGTGCTGCTGGTCGACTACGGTTTCCCCGCGCACGAGTACTACCATCCGCAACGCGACCGCGGCACGCTGATGTGCCATTACCGCCACCACGCGCATGACGATGCATTCCTGTACCCGGGGCTGCAGGACATCACCGCGCACGTCGAATTCACCGGCATCTACGACGCGGGTGTGGCGACCGGCGCGGACCTCCTCGGCTACACGTCGCAGGCGCGGTTCCTGTTGAACGCGGGCATCACCGACGCGCTGGCCGCGATTGATCCGTCCGACATCCACCAGTTCCTGCCTGCGGCGAACGCGGTGCAGAAGCTGATCTCGGAAGCCGAGATGGGCGAGTTGTTCAAGGTGATCGCGTTCTCGCGCGGGATCGACGGCACGCTCGACGCGTTCGCGCGCGGCGACCGCTCGCACGCGCTCTGACGGGAGCCGGGGATGCTGCGCTGGCTGATGGCGTCGTTCGTCGCGGTGATGATCCTGACGCGCTGCTGGCCGTGGCTCGGCAAGTTCGGCATCGGACGGATGCCGGGCGACGTCACGCTGACGCTCGGCGGGCGGCGCTACCCGTTCCCGTTCATGTCGACGCTCGTGCTGACGATGCTGGTGTCGATGGTCGCGCGGCTGCTCTGAGCCGCGCCGAATGCGGCGGCGCGCCGCAGCCGGGCCGCGGCGCGCGCGTGATGGTTCCGCGCGTTACGGTTCGCGCGTCAAAGTTCGATTTCGCCGAGGATCCGGTGCGCGAGCGCCTTCGCTTCGTCGAACGCCTCTTCCTCGCTCGGACTCGTCGTATGGACGTCGTAGCGCATGTTCTCCGTCTCGTCGCCGTCGTCCCGGGCGAGGATCACGTAACCCTGGAACTGTCCGTTGGCGGCGTGCTGCGTATGCGCCTTGGCCGTGTAGATGCCCTTCGTGAACGTGTTCGTGTCCATCGTGCCTCTCCCGCAATAGGACACTTCATCGTAGCACTGCGGCGCAGCATGTACAGCGCCGCGAATCGGCGACCGATCAGCGCGCCGTCATCGTCCCGTCACCGTTCGAGCAGCGCGACGACCTCGTCGAGCGTCGGCGCGTGCGCGCCCGTATGCCGGCACGCGGCGGCGCCCGCCGCGAGCGCGAACGCGAGATGCTCGCGCCACGACCGCTGCGGCGCGGCCATCAGGCTGAACAGCATGCCGCCGATCGACGCGTCGCCCGCGCCGACTGTGTCGACCACCTCGACGCGCGGCGGGCTGGCCTCGAATACCTCGCCGTCCGCGTAAAGCGTCGCCGGCTGCGCGCCGCGCGTGACGAGCACGGCCGCGCGCGGATTCAGCGCGCGCACCGCGGCCACCGCATCGGGGCCGTCTCCGCCGAACAGGTGGCGCAGGTCCTCGTCGGACACCTTGATCAGGTCGGCGAGCGCGGCCATCTTCTCGAGCGTCGGCCGGTACGCGGCCGTCATCAGGTTCCGGTAGTTCGGATCGAAGCTGATTTTCACGCCGCGCGCGTGCAGGTCGGCCGCGAGCGCGATGAGCGTGCTCGCGAGCGGTTCGCGCACGAGGCTGATGCAGCCGAAGTGCGCCCACTTCACGTGGGCGGCCCAGCCGGCCGGCAATTTCGCCGGATCGAACGCGAGATCCGCGCTCGCTTCGCCGATGAAGAAGTACGCGGGCGGCCGCGTCTCGTGGACGATCGCGAGCAGCGGCGCACGCGGCACCCGCTGCAGGAAGCGCAGGTCGAGGCCGGCGGCCTCGCTCGTGCGCCACAGCACGTCGGAGAAGCAGTCCTCGCCGATCGAGCCGGCGAGCGCGCTCGGCACGCCGAGGCGCGCGACCGCGCGCGCGACATTCCAGCCGGCGCCGCCCGGCACCGAGGTCCATTGCGCGTCGCCCGCGCGCACCATGTCGGTCAGGATGTCGCCCGCCGACACGAAGGCCGGAAAGGTGGCGCCGCTCATTGCGTCGGCTCGCTGCGCGACGCGCGCGCGAGGGTCGCGAGCACGTCGTAGCATGCGCCCATCGTGTGATAGTCCGTCTTGCCGGCCGGGCTCTTCTCGTCACTGTACTTGCGGTTGTCGCAGGTAAGGATGCGGAACCACGCGCCGTAGCGGTGATCGACGAAATGCGCCCAGCTGTAGCGCCAGATCTCGTCGTACCAGTCCCAGAAGCGCTCGCTGCCGGTGCGCGCGCCGAGCATCGCGGCCGCCGCAAAGGTTTCCGCCTGCACCCAGAAGTACTTGTTGTGGTCGCAGATCGTGAAGTCGGGGCCGAAGCCGTAGCAGAGCCCGCCGTGATCGGCGTCCCACGCATGCGCGAGCGCCGCGTCGAACAGCTCGGTCGCGCGCGGCACGAGCCAGTCGAGCGGGCGGTGCCGCTCCAGGATCAGCAGCAGCTTCGCCCATTCGGTCTGGTGCCCGGGCTGGAAGCCCCACGGACGGAAGATGTTCGAACTGTCTTCCTTGTTGTAGTCCCAGTCGACCGACCAGTCCGCGTGATAGTGCTCCCACACGAGGCCGCCCGACAGCGCAGCCTGGCGCTGCGTGATGTGGGTCGCGAGCTTTTCCGCGCGATCGAGATAGGTGAGATGGCCCGTCGCCTCGTACGCCGCGAGCAGCGCTTCCGTCATGTGCATGTTCGCGTTCTGGCCGCGGTACGACGACACGTTCCAGTTCGGCGTCGCATCGTCCGCGTAGAGGCCCGCGGCCGGATCCCAGAAGCGGTGCTCGGCGAGCTCGTAGGTCGACGCGATCAGCGCGCGCGCTTCGTCGATGCCGGCCATCGTCGCGTGCGCGGCGGCGAGCAGCACGAATGCGAGCCCGTAGCAGTGGCGCGTGCCGTCGAGCGTCGCGCGTTTCGCGCCGTCGCGCCAGTCGAGTTCCCAGTCGTAGCCCTGCAGCGTTTCGTCCCAGTGCGCATCGCGAAGGAAGCGCAGCCCGTGGCGCGCGTACTCGAGATGGCGCGGATCGCCGAAATGCCGGTAGGCCATCGCATAGTTGAAGACGAACCGGCAACTGCTGACCAGGTGCCGCGACGTGCGGTTGTAGACGCTGCCGTCGTCGCGGAAGTAGTGGTAGAAGCCGCCCGTCGGGTCGAGCACGTTCGGCGCGTAGAAGCGCAGCGTGTCCTCGACGTGCGACAGCAGGAACGACGGATCGCGGAAGCTCGCGACGAACGGCGCCGCTTGCGTGTGGGCGGCCGGCGCGGCCGTGCGGGATTGGACCGGGGGCATGTTCATGATTCGGTGACCGTGGCGGTATCGAGTGCCGGTGAGCCGGCGGGCTGGCTGCTGGCCCGTACGATCAGTTCGACGGGCAAGGAGATCTCGGTGCGCTCGGGCGCTTCCGCGAGCAGCAGTTCGACGCCGCGGCGGCCGAGCGCTTCCTTGTCGACGGCGAGCGTCGTGAGCGGCGGGTTCGCGTGCGCGGCGGCCGGGATATCGTCGAAGCCGACGATCGCGATGTCTTCCGGAATCCGCACGCCGCGCGCGATGCACACGCGCTGCGCGGCGAGCGCGGCGGCGTCGTTGTATGCGAACACGGCGTCCGGGCGCGGGCCGGGCGCGTCGAGCAGCTGCTGCATCGCGCGCGCGGCGCCGGTGTCGGGGTCGAGCCCGGCGTCGATCGTCACTTCGTATGCGGGATCGAACAGCCGCCCGGCCTCGAAGAACGCGCGGCGGTAGCCGATTGCACGCTGCGCGATGCTGAAGTGCGCGGCCGAGCCGCCGATGAATGCGATCCGCGAGCGGCCGATGGCAAGCAGGTGGCGCATCGCGAGCGCCGCGCCCGTCGCGTTGTCGATGTTCACCGAGCGCAGGCCGGGCGCCCACAGGTCGATCAGCACGAGCGGCCGGCCGGTCGCGGCGAGCGCCTCGATCGTCTCGGGCTCGATGAAGCCGGCCACGGCGATCGCGTCGGGCGCGTGCGGGCGCATCTGGCGCAGCACGTCGTCGTTCGGGCCGACCGTCAGCAGCGTCGGCACGATGCCGCGCTCGCGGCATGCATCCTCGACGCCGTGCAGCACGTGCGAGAAGAACGGGCTGGCGGGAAAGCGGTTGTGCTGGCGATGCAGCAGGAAGGTGAGCCGGCGCACGCGCGGGCGCAACTGGGCCGGGTCGTAGCCGAGCCGCTGCGCGATCTCGACGATGCGCGCCCGCGTGGCCTCCGACAGGCCCGGCTGGTTTTTCAGCGCGCGCGACACGGTGCCGATCGAGACTTCTGCCGCCCGCGCCACGTCGCGAATGGTCGTGCCCATCGTTCGGGATCCGGTTTGTTTAGGGTGATGGCGATTGTATAGTAAAACGCAGCGCCAAATTCGGGCCGGATAACCGGGGAATACCCGGAAATAGCGGGTTTTTATGCGCTAATCTGCGAAAACGACGTTACTAAAAATACTAAACAAAACGCGGAAAAGGCAAGGTGATCGCATGAGCGCGAGATGTCGGAGTAGCGCGAGGTGCGCATGTTCGGTTGCCCGGTCCGCGCGGGGGCTGGCGGAGCGGGAGGGATGAAGAGGGGCGGGAGGCGAGAAGGCACGAGCGACGGAAGCGGCCAACGCCGGGCGGTGCCCTGGAACCGCCCAGGCACGCGACACCCTCGTCGCCGCCATCCGCGCCGGCCGCCCGCGCGCGTGCGCCCGGCCACTCCCTCCGATTCAGCCCGCCGCCGCCTGCAGCGGCCCGCCGCGATCGCGCAGCGCCGCACGGCCCGCATCGAGATCGACGACCGCGAGCCCGCCCGGCTGCTGTTTCGCGCGCCGCTTCGCGAGCGCCGCGACCGACGCGATCTCGTCGCTGCCATAGCGCATCGCGCCGTTCGCGCCCGCCGGCACGCCCACCACGCCGATCGCCATCGTCACGAAGCCGAAGAACGCGGGGTTGCCGTGCCGGTCCTCGCCGCGCAGCCCGCCCGCGAGCCGGTCGGCCTGCGTGTAGAAACGCTGCGCGCCTTCGTTGAAGCGCGCGATCGCGTCGGCTGCGCGCGCGTGCCAGTCGTCGCGCTGGAACAGCACGAGGAAATCGTCGCCGCCGACGTGCCCGAGAAAGTCGCGCTGCGGATCGCACACGCCGGCCAGCACCGTCGCCGCGAACTTCAGCACTTCGTCGCCCTGCCAGTAGCCGTACTGGTCGTTGAACGGCTTGAACTGGTTCAGATCGACGTAGCATGCGTGGAAGCCGGCGTCGCGCGCCAGCAGGCGCTCGATGTGCGCGCTGATCGGGATGTTGCCGGGCAGGAACGTCAGCGGATTCGCATAGCGCGCGGCCTCGATGCGCATCTCGGTCACCGCGCGCACGAGGCTCTCGCCGGTGCCGAGCCCGACGTAGCGGCCGTGCTCGGTGATCACGAAGCCGTCCGCGAGGTAGCGCTGGTCGTGGCTCGCGAGCAGCATCGCGAGCTGCTCGACCGTCGTCGCGTTGTCGATCATCAGCGGCGCGTCGTTCGCGAACTGCAGGCACGGCTTCTTTCCGAACACCTCGCGGTGATACGGCAGCGTGAAGCGGTCGATGAAGCCGCGCCGGTTCACGAGCGCGACCGGCCGCCCGCGCTCGACGAGCGCGACGGCATGCAGCGCCGGCATCCGGTTGAACAGGTCGAGCACGTCGTTGTTGGTGGCATCCAGCGGCAGCGCCGGCGCCGGGACGAGCATCTTCGCGGCGATCGTGCCGCTCGGCCGCGCGGTGCGCGTCGCGCCGGGGAACACCGCGATGTGCGGCGTGCGGATGGCGTCGCGCGCGGCCTGCGCGACGACCGGCGACGGATGCGCGTCCGGCCGGCCGAGCAGGAAGCCCTGCACGCAGCAGATGCCCATGTCGCGCACGACGATCAGATCGCACTCGTTCTCGATGCCTTCCGCGATCAGCTTCGCGCCGCTCGCGTGCGCGAAGTGCTGCATCGCCCTGACCGCCTCGAACTTGAGCCGGTCGCGCGCGATGTCGTGAATGAAGAAGCGGTCGATCTTCACGACGTCCGGGTGCAGGCGCAGCCACAGGTTCATGCTCGCGTTCGCGGTGCCGTAGTCGTCGAGCGCGAACTGAATGCCGGCGTCGCGCAGCGACGCGACTGCCGGCCCGATGCGCGTGACGTCCGGCATCGCGGTCTGCTCGGTCAGCTCGATCACGATGCGCTCCGTGCCGACCCGCGCGCGACCGAGCAGTTGCCGCGCACGCTCGCGTTCGCGTGCGAGTTGCAGGATCGTGCCCGCGCTGAAGTTGAGGAACAGCTTGCCGTCGCAACCGAGGGCGGCGAACGCGTCGAGGCAGGTGAGGGCGGCCGCCTGTTCGAGCGCGATGGTCGCGCCGTCGCGGGCGGCCTGCGCGAACAACGCGGCCGGCGGCTCGAGCTCGGTGCCGCGCGGGCCGCGGATCAGGCCTTCGTAGCCGACGACCGTGCCCGAGGCGAGGTCGACGATCGGCTGGAACACGGCCGCGAGCGCACGCTCCGCGATCAGGCGCGTGGTGGGGGCGACGGACGAGTCGGGATGGGGCGCGGGCATGGCGAGGGAGCCGAGGCGACGGGACGCCCGAATTTAACGGCATCGCGCGTGAAGAATTGAATGAAGATTTCGTGACACGATGCACGCCGATGGTGCATGAGTTGCCCGGTGCCGAGCGGCGAGCGGCGCCGAAGACGGAGAAGACGGAGAAGACGGAGAAGGCGGAGAAGGCGGAGAAGGCGGAGAAGGCGGAGAAGGCGGAGAAGGCGGAGAAGGCGGAGAAGGCGGAGAAGGCGGAGAAGGCGGAGAAGGCGGAGAAGGCGGAGAAGGCGGAGAAGGCGGAGAACGGAGAAGGCGGAGAAGGCGCAAAAGGCGCAAAAGGCGCAAAAGGCGCAAAAGGCGCAAAAGGCGCAAAAGGCGCAAAAGGCGCAAAAGGCGCAAAAGGCGCAAAAGGCGCAAAAGGCGCAAAAGGCGCAAAAGGCGCA
>NZ_CADFEJ010000037.1 GCF_902833055.1 Burkholderia territorii | reverse complement strand
TTCAGCGCATTCGCGAAGCGCGACACGCGCGCGAGCAGATCGGCGTAGGTGACGCGGGTGACGGTGCCGTCGTCGGCCTCGAAGATGATCGCGACGCGTTCGCCGTTGCCGGCTTCGACGTGACGGTCGAGGCAGTTGTACGACGCGTTGAGCTCGCCGTCGTCGAACCATTTGTAGAACGGCGCGTTGCTCTCGTCGAGCACCCTGGTGAACGGCTTGTGCCAGGTCAGGCCCTCGCGCGCGAGGCGTGCCCAGAAGCCTTCGTAATCCTGCTCGGCCTCGGCGGCCAGCGCGCGGTAGGCCGGCATGCCGGAAATGGTCGCCGCCTTCTCGAGCGCCTCGGGCGGCGCAAACTGACGGGTTTCGTGAAGAACCGATTCAATCGCAGACATCGACTACCCCTTGGTGAACATGAATCCTCTGCATGGCGGCGCGATCATGCGCGCCGCGTCTTGGCCGGCGCTTGCGCGCCGCTGTCTCCCACTCACCCGCGCGCGGCCCGGAGGCTGCACGCGATGCTGCGCCGCACCACGTCACATGACGGCGGACGTGCGGCTCGGCGATATCCACGATAAGCGCTCGAACTTACCCGTCACTTACGCGGCATCGCCGTTTCGCACGCCGGGCGGCGCCGCCTTGCGGTCTGCTTTACGCTGTTACAACCGCGACCCTACAATCCTAACTGAACTCGCCTCCCGGATTCCAGCTTGAATCGCTACGCCCTCTTCCTCATCCTGTCGATGCTGTTTGTCGGCAGCAACGTCGGTATCGGCAAGTCCATCGTCGTCTTCGTCCCGGTCGCCATCCTCGCGACGCTGCGTTTCGTGATCGCGATCGCCGTGCTGTGGCCGCTGTTCAGCCCGGTGAAGATGCGCGCGGTGCGGCGCGCGGAATGGCTGAACCTGTTCCTGCAGGCGTTCTTCGGCACCTTCATGTTCACGCTGCTGATGCTCAACGGCGTGCAGCGCACGAGCGCGGTCGCCGCCGGCGTGATCACGAGCACGATCCCGGCCATCGTCGCGCTGTTCGCGTGGCTGATCCTGCGTGAAAAACCGAACGGGCGTGCGCTCGTGTCGATCGCGCTCGCGATCGCCGGCGTCGTGACGATCAACCTCGCCAACGGCAGTGCGGGCAGTGCATCCGCGCACGGCGCCGGCGGCGCAGCGGCCGGCTCGCTGACCGGCAACCTGCTGATCCTCGGCGCGGTGTGCTGCGAATCGATCTACGTGATCCTGTCGCGCCGGCTCACGCAGACGCTCGCGCCGATCGACATCTGCGCGTACACGCACCTGTTCGGCCTGTGCCTGATGCTGCCGCTCGGCGCGACGGCGATGTGGCATTTCGATTACGCGAGCGTGCCGGCCGGTACGTGGGCGCTCGTCATCTGGTACGGGCTGTCGGCCAGCATCTTCTCGTTCTGGCTGTGGATGAAAGGCATCCGGCACGTGCCGGGCAGCCTCGCCGGCGTGTTCAGCGCGGTGCTGCCGGTCGCGGCCGCCGCGTACGGCATCGCGTTCCTCGGCGAACGTCCCACTCTCGCGCACGGCATTGCGCTCGCCTGCGTCGTCACCGGCATCGTGCTCGCGAGCCTGCGCGTGAAGCGCGTGGCAGCCACGGCGTCCTGATCCGTCCCCGGCAGCCCCGGCGCGTCGCTGCAGTCGCGCCGGCCGACGCGTTACAATAGCGCGCCTTTTTCAAGATTACCCTCGATACCCGCGCCCAGCGCCGACTCTCCACCATGTCTGCCCCGCATTCGCCCGGCTCCACCCGTCGTCCCCTGCGCCCGCTGCCCGCGCTGATCTTCATGAGCCGCTGGCTCCAGGTTCCGCTGTATCTGGGCCTGATCGTCGCGCAGGCGGTCTATGTGTTCCTGTTCCTGAAGGAAGTCTGGCACCTGCTGTCGCACGCGACCGCCCTCGACGAGATCAGCGTGATGCTCGCGGTGCTCGGCCTGATCGACGTCGTGATGATCTCGAACCTGCTGATCATGGTGATCGTCGGCGGCTACGAAACCTTCGTGTCGCGCCTCGGCATCGAGGGCCATCCCGACGAGCCCGAGTGGCTCGACCACGTGAACGCGGGCGTGCTGAAGGTCAAGCTGTCGATGGCGCTGATCAGCATTTCGTCGATCCACCTGCTGAAGACCTTCATCAACCCGGACCAGCACACGACGCACGCGATCATGTGGCAGGTGATCATCCACGTGTCGTTCCTCGTGTCGGCGCTCGTGATGGCGTGGGTCGACCGCCTGACGACCCACACGCACCCGGCCCATTTCCACGAGCCGCATGCGCCCGCCCCGGCCGTGTCCCGCGCATCGGCCGAAGCGGCCAACGCATAAACGTATTCCCCACAGTCCTCACAGAGTCTCAGCCATGACCGTCATCAAACAGGAAGACCTGATCCAGAGCATCGCGGATTCGCTGCAGTACATCAGCTACTACCATCCGCTCGACTACATCCAGGCCCTCGGCCGCGCGTACGAGCTGGAAGAGAGCCCGGCCGCGAAGGACGCGATCGCGCAGATCCTCACGAACAGCCGCATGTGCGCGGAAGGCCGCCGCCCGATCTGCCAGGACACCGGCATCGTTACGATCTTCGTGAAGGTCGGCATGGACGTGCGCTGGGACGGCGCGACGATGGGTCTCACCGACATGATCAACGAAGGCGTGCGCCGCGGTTACACGCACCCGGACAACGTGCTGCGCGCATCGATCGTCAATCCGCCGGAAGGCGCCCGCAAGAACACGAAGGACAACACGCCGGCCGTGATCCACTACGAGATCGTGCCGGGCGACAAGGTCGACGTGCAGGTTGCGGCGAAGGGCGGCGGCTCGGAGAACAAGTCGAAGTTCGTGATGCTGAACCCGTCCGACTCGATCGTCGACTGGGTGCTGAAGACGGTCCCGACGATGGGCGCCGGCTGGTGCCCGCCGGGCATGCTCGGGATCGGCATCGGCGGCACGGCCGAAAAGGCGATGCTGATGGCGAAGGAATCGCTGATGGAGCCGATCGACATCCAGGAAATCATCGCGCGCGGCCCGAAGGACTGGATCGAGGAACTGCGCGTCGAACTGCACGAGAAGGTCAACGCGCTCGGTATCGGCGCGCAGGGCCTCGGCGGCCTCGCGACCGTGCTCGACGTGAAGATCATGGCTGCGCCGACGCACGCGGCGTCGAAGCCGGTCGCCCTGATCCCGAACTGCGCGGCCACGCGCCACGCGCACTTCGTGCTCGACGGCTCGGGCCCCGCGAAGCTCGAGGCGCCGTCGCTCGACGCGTGGCCGAAGGTCCAGTGGGAGCCGAATACGGAAACCAGCAAGCGCGTCGACCTGAACACGCTGACGCCGGAAGAAGTCGCGAGCTGGACGCCGGGCCAGACGCTGCTGCTGTCGGGCAAGATGCTCACGGGCCGCGACGCGGCGCACAAGCGCATCGCCGACATGCTCGCGAAGGGCGAGAAGCTGCCGGTCGACTTCACGAACCGCGTGATCTACTACGTCGGCCCGGTCGATCCGGTGCGTGACGAAGTGGTCGGCCCGGCAGGCCCGACGACGGCCACGCGGATGGACAAGTTCACCGAGATGATGCTCGCTCAGACGGGTCTGATCTCGATGGTCGGCAAGGCCGAACGCGGCCCGGTCGCGATCGATGCGATCAAGAAGCACAAGGCGGCGTACCTGATGGCGGTCGGCGGTGCGGCCTACCTCGTGTCGAAGGCGATCCGCGGCGCGAAGGTGCTCGCATTCGAAGACCTCGGCATGGAAGCGATCTACGAATTCGACGTGCAGGACATGCCGGTGACGGTGGCCGTCGATTCGTCGGGCACGTCGGTGCATCAGACCGGTCCGAAGGAGTGGCAGGCGAAGATCGGCAAGATCCCGGTCGCAACCGCTTAAGCACGGCGACGGGAGGCCGGACGGATGTCCGGCCTTTTTACTTCTCATTCTCGTTATTGCGCGCGGCCCGTTATCCGGCGCTGATTCTCATTACCCGCGAAAGGCAGGCCCGGCAAGGCTTCGAGGCTTGGCTTTTCTCGTTCGAGCGATTATCGTTCGGTTTCTGAAGCCCCATTGAACAAGGAACAGCCATGCAAGGCGACAAGAAAGTCATCGAATACCTGAACGCCCAACTGAAGAACGAACTCACGGCGATCAACCAGTACTTCCTGCATGCGCGCATGTACAAGCACTGGGGCCTCGACAAGCTCGGCAAGCACGAATACGACGAATCCATCGGCGAAATGAAGCACGCCGACTGGCTGATCGAGCGCGTGTTCATGCTCGACGGCCTGCCGAACCTGCAGGACCTGCACAAGCTGCTGGTCGGCGAGGAAACCGAAGAGATCCTGAAGTGCGACCTGAAGCTCGAGCAGATCTCGCAGTCCACGTGCAAGGAAGCGATCGCATACTGCGAATCGGTGCGTGACTACGTGTCGCGCGAAATCTTCGAAAAGATCCTCGACGACACCGAGGAGCACATCGACTGGCTGGAAACGCAGATCGACCTGATCGGCAAGGTCGGCCTGCAGAACTACCAGCAGACGATGATGGGTTCGCCCGAGTAAGCGCCACGCTAGCCACGCCCGCCACGATCGCCACTTCGCCTTCCGCATGACGACGACGAACCAGCCAGCCGCTTCCCGGGTCCGCCCCGACGCCCCCGTCGGCATCTTCGATTCGGGGCTCGGCGGCCTGTCGGTGCTGCGCGCCGTGCGCGCGCACCTGCCCGGCGAGTCGTTCGTCTACGTCGCCGACTCGCAGCATGCGCCTTATGGTCCGCGCGACGAGGCATTCATTACGGAGCGCACGCTGGCCATCGGCGAGTGGCTCGCCCGCGAAGGCGCGAAAGCGCTCGTGATCGCGTGCAACACCGCAACGGCGCGGGCGATCGCGGCCATCCGCGAGCGCCTGGCGATCCCGCTCGTGGGTGTCGAGCCGGGCATCAAGCCGGCCGCCGCGCTGTCCGCGACCGGTGTCGCGGGCGTCCTTGCCACGCAATCGACGCTGAACAGCCCGCGCTTCCAGGCGCTGCTCGACCGCTACGGCGCCGGCCGGCGCTTCATCTGCCAGCCTGGCCACGGGCTCGTCGAAGCGATCGAGCGCGGCGACACGAACTCGCCCGCGTTGCGCGCGCTGCTCGAGCGTTACCTGCAGCCGATGCTCGACGAAGGCGCCGATACGCTGGTGCTCGGCTGCACGCACTACCCGTTCTTCACGGAAACGATTCGTGAGCTTGTCGGCGACCGTCTGACGATCGTCGACACGAGCGATGCCATCGCCCGGCAGCTCGCGCGGGTGCTCGACGAACGCGGCCTGCGCCCGCCCGCCGGCACACGTGCCGCGCCGCCCCGCTTCTGCTCGACCAGCGACGGCCTGCAATTGCGCGCACTCGCGTCGTCGCTGCTCGGCCTCGACGTGCCCGTCGAATCCGTCACCATTTCCTCGCCGAACGCGCACGCCTGCGCGACCTTCTGACGCGGGCCGGCACGCCGCCGGTTCGCCCTCTCCCGCGCGCCTCTCCTTTCAAGGGTCCGATGGCCTTAAAAAAAGCCGCACCCAGGCTTGTCAACGTCCGCAAATTTAATGATAATAATTCGCATTAACGTTAGCTATCGCAACTCATCATGATCGTCTGCGTGTGCAAGTCTGTATCCGATCGCAAGATTCGCGCGTCCCTGGCCGAAGGCGTGAGCTCTTTCGACGAGCTCCAGTTCGAACTCGGCGTGGCTACGTGCTGCGGCAAGTGCGAGGAGTCCGTGCGCGACCTGATGGCCGAGCAAGGCGTCTGCGCGAGCCGGTGCGGCGTCGAGCATCACGCTCATCCGATTCCGGTGACGTTCTACGACCGCAAGGCCGCCTGAGCGGCACCGAGCGTACCCGTTGCGGCCGCGGCCGCATTTGATGTCCGTCCGTCAGCAAGCCACCTTTCGCGCGAGCCAGCGGCTTACCTGCCAAGGAGCCTGTTATGGAATTGCTGATCGGATTCGTGACCACCGTGTGCATTTCGCTGCTGATCTTCCGCAAGTAACACCGATTCACCCGCCGCGCCCCGGGTGCGACGTCGTACTTTCAAGCTAACATGCAGGCTTCGCAATCCGCTCCTGCCGGCGTCCTGCCGGCTGTCTCACGTATGAATCCCCGGGTCATCACCGTCGCGGTCGGTGTGCTTGCCGCACATGCGATCATGCTGACGGCCGCGTGGCTTCATCGCAACGCGCCGCCGCCGAAAACGGTCGAAGTCCAGTCGATCACCGCGCAGCTCATCGCGCCTGCGCCGCCCGCGCAGCCGGTCGCGGTCGAATCGGCCGCACAACCCGCGCCGCCCAAGCCCACGCCGCGCGTGAAGCCGAAGGTCGAACCGAAACCGGTACAGAAAGCAGTCAAGCCGACGCCTCAGCCGGTCGCACAATCACCGTCTCCGACGCCCGCCCCGGCAGCCGATCCGGCACCCGCGCCCACTGCGCCCGCGGCCGCCCCCGCTGCGCCGGCGGCCGCGCCCGGCCCGGCCCGTGAGACGATGCAGGTCAGCGCGCCGAAGAACGTGTCGGCGCTCAAGTGCAGTTTCGTGAAGCCGACCTATCCGTCGATGTCGCGTCGCCGCGGCGAAACGGGCACGGCGTATGTTCACTTCGTCATCGGCTTGACGGGGAAGATCGAAAGCGTCGAGTTGCAAAAGAGCAGCGGTTACCCGCGCCTCGACGAGGCAGCGCTGGAGGCGACACGCGCCAGCACCTGCCCGCCGTACCTCGAGAACGGGCAAGCGATTCGCGCCGCCCATACGCTGCCGTTCAACTTCACGCTCGACGATTAACCTGCCTCATTCGGAAGATTCAAAGGAAACAAACATGCAAAGCTACGGTATCGCGCACGTCTGGGCGCAAGGTGATTTCGTCACGCGCGCCATCGCGATCACGCTGCTCGTGATGTCGATCCTGTCGTGGATCGTGATCATCGTCAAGGGCTGGAACGTGGTTCGCCTGAACCGTCTCACGAAGAATGCCGAGCAGGCATTCTGGCATTCGGACGATTTCGACGACGGCATCAAGAAGCTCGGGCTCGCTGCATCGACGCCGAGCGACAACCCGTTCCTCGCGCTCGCGCTGTCGGGCAAGGAAGCCGCCGATCACCACCATCAGACGCAACCGCACCTGCACGACCGCATGGACGTGTCGGACTGGGTCACGCGCTGCCTGAAGGACACGATGGACGAAGGCATCTCGCGCATGCAGGCCGGCCTTGCGATTCTGGCGTCGATCGGCAGCACGGCGCCGTTCGTCGGCCTGTTCGGCACGGTCTGGGGCATCTACCACGCACTGCTCGCGATCGGCGCAACCGGCCAGACGTCGATCGACCAGGTCGCGGGCCCGGTCGGCGAGTCGCTGATCATGACGGCCTTCGGGTTGTTCGTCGCGATTCCGGCAGTGCTCGGCTACAACGCACTGACCCGTGCGAACAAGGGTGTCGTCAGCAAGCTGCGCCGCTTCGCGCACGGCCTGCACGCCTACTTCGTGACGGGTGCGCGCCTCGCGTCGTCGTCGGCCCGCGACGGCCTGCGCCTTGCTTCGCGCGCCAGCTGAGACGGGGTGAACCATGGCAATGAACACCGGCTTCAGCGATGACGACGACGATGGCGTGATGAGCGAGATCAACATGACGCCGCTCGTCGACGTCATGCTCGTACTCCTGATCATTTTCCTCGTGACGATTCCGGCGATGCAGCACGCGGTGAAGATCGACCTGCCGCACGCAAGCAGCCAGCCCGTCGACGAAAAGCCGCAGACGGTCGACGTCGCGATCCAGGGCAACGGCACGATCCTGTGGAACGACCAGACGGTCACGCGCGAGCAGTTGCAGGCGCACATCGCCGAGGCGGCACAGCATCAACCGCAACCGGAGTTGCACCTGCGCGCCGACCGCAAGGTCGCGTATGAGCGTGTGGCCGAAGTGATGTCCGATGCGCAGGCCGGCGGCCTGACGAAGCTCGGCTTCGTGACGGAGCCGACTGCGAAGGCGAAGTAACGCACGCGCGTTGTCTCACCGGCCGCGCCTCGCCGGTAGCACCTAGCCGGCCGCGCCTAGCCGGTAGCACCCAAAGTAAAAGGCCTTCATCGCCAGATGAAGGCCTTTTTTCATGCGCACGCGGGCGCCTTCGGGCGGCGGGCTCTTCGGCGGTATCGGTTGCGCCTCGAGCAACGCAAATGCGGCTACCGTGGTCTGCACGGACTGCGCGTTCTGCCCTATCTGGCTCGCAACATATGCGGCCACCTGATTCCGCTCAGAACTTCCTTCGCGAAATGGGATTTCAATATAGGCCTGCCCGCGTGCGCATTCAAGGTCCGCGCGATTGAAACTTGCGATTGCCGGCCGCGCTTCAATGACAAAACAAATTTGCCACGACGGGCATCTTGCATTCAGGTGCCCGAAGCATCGATCGTCGCCGCTTCCTGCTTCGCGCGCTCGGGGCACCCCGGCTGTTTGTATTCGCCGTGGTCGAGTTTCTCGACCAGGTAGTCGACGAACGCGCGCACCGCGGGCGGCATGCCCTGCCGCGACACGAACACCGCATAGAGTTGCGGCACCGGAAGGGTCCAGCCCGGCATCACCGGCGACAACTGCCCCGCGCGCAGCGCGTTGCCATACATCATTTCGGGCAGCGCCGCGATGCCGAGGCCGTCGAGCACGGCCTCGCGGATCGTCATCAGATCGGCCGTTACCAGCCGCGGATCGTGCTCGTGCAAGTGACGCGTGCCGTCCGGCGCGATCAGGTTGAACACGTGCCGCCCATCGACGCTCGGCGTATCGAGCGTCTCGAAGTGCGCCAGATCGTCCGGCACAAGCGGCGGCGCATTCTGGTTCAGCAGGCTCGGCGCGCCGACCAGCATCTGCTCGGTGCGCCACAGCGGCCGCACGACGATGTTCGCGTTCTGCGGCGGCTCCGAACGCACGCGCAACGCCACGTCGATCGAATCCTCGAAGAGGTCGATCACGCGATTCGTCACACGGATGTGCACCTTCACCTCGGGATAGCGGTGCAGGAATTCGGGGAGGATGCGCGACAGCATCGTCTGCGACAACGTGACCGGCACGCTCACGCGCACCGAGCCGCGCGGCGACGCGCGCAACTGCTGAACGGCGTTCATCGCCGCCTGTGCTTCGGCGAGCATCGCCTGGCAATGCTGGTAGAACAGTTCCCCCGCCTCGGTCAGCGCGAGCTTGCGCGTCGAGCGCTGCAGCAGGCGCACGCCGAGCGCTGCTTCGAGTTCGGTCAGCCGCCGCGACAAACGCGATTTCGAGATCCCCAGCACGCGTTCCGCAGCCGAAAATCCGCCGTGTTCGACGACCTGCGAAAAGTACATGAGGTCGTTCAGGTTGTGTGCATCGATGTTCATGTCATCGTTCCAATTTCAGAACAATCCATTGCGAACCGCCGCAAATCGGACCGTAAAACGCCCAATATAATAGCGCTATGTTTCAAAAATGACGCTATTCCGATGACATCGAGGGCTTCTGCATGACGACCGCTCGCTCGCTTGACCGCACGTACCCGGCACTTCGCACAACCGAAGGCGGCGGCTTCGTGGTTCACCGCCCGTTTCCGACACGGCTGCTGATGGATTTCGATCCGTTCCTGCTGCTCGATGAAATGGGTCCCGTCGACTATGCCCCTGGCGAAGCCAAGGGTGCGCCCGCCCACCCGCATCGCGGCTTCGAGACGGTCACCTACGTGCTCGACGGGCACTTTCGCCATCGCGACTCGACCGGCCATGCCGGCACGCTCGGCCCGGGCGACGTGCAGTGGATGACGGCCGGCGCCGGCGTCGTCCACAGCGAAATGCCGGATCCCGAATTCGCGCAGGCCGGTGGCCGCTCGCACGGCTTTCAGCTGTGGGTCAATCTGCCGCGGCGCGACAAGCTGATCGCACCACGCTACCAGGAGATCCCGGCCGAGCGCATCCCGAGCGCGACGTCGCCCGACGGCCGCGCACAGGTCCGCGTGATCGCCGGCGAAGCGTTCGGCGTGCGCGCGGCAATCGAAACGCGCACGCCGATCCTCTACCAGCATTTCATGCTGCGGCCGGGCGCAACGGTCACGCAGCCGGTGCCGGCAGGTTATCGCGTGTTCGCCTACCCGCTCGACGGAACCGGCCGCTACGGGCCCGACAGGCAGCCAATCGATGCGCGGCGCATGATCGTCTACGGCGACCACGGCGACGCCGTGACGTTCGAGGCCGGCGACACGCCGCTCGACCTGCTGCTGATCGGCGGCGTGCCGCTCAACGAGCCGATCGTCCGCTATGGCCCGTTCGTGATGAATACCGAGGAAGAGATCCGGCAGGCCGTCGTCGACTACCAGACGGGCCGCATGGGCTGCATCGACGCGTGACGTCCGATCGGGGCCGCAGGTGCCGCGAAGCCGCCGGTTTTGCGTCACAATAACTTCTTGAACCACGTGGCCGCCCGCCACCAGAAGGAACTCGTCCCCTTGAACTTCGAACATCTGATCCAGATCAACTCCGACGATCCGGCCGTGCCGTCCCTCACCCGCGACCAACTCTGGGAAGGCCTCGTGCTGCGCGCCGAACAACCGCAGCTGTTCGTGATCGGCCTCGACAGCTGTGTCGTCCATGAACGGACCGACACCACGCTCGAACGCGAGCTGCACTACGGGCATGCAACCGTGCGCGACCGCGTGACGTTCATCCCGAACCAGCAAGTGCGCTACGACGTCCATGCAGCGAGCGGCGAAATCGGCGGCTCGCTGACGATGACGATCGAGGAGCGCGACGATCACGAGTTGTTCCTGCGCTTCGAATACCGCACGACGCTGACCGTCACGGACGACAGCGAGGAAGCGCGCCAGACGCACGGCATCGTCAAGGAAGCGTATCGCACGTCCGACATCGACACGGTGCGGCTGATTCGCGAATACGCACAGGGCCGCAAGGACCCCGACCCGCTCCACTGACGCTGGCGGCGGCCTGCGGGCCGCCCTTTGATTCAGACTATCGGATTTGTCACAACGATCGATAAAGAGTTTTTGTAAATGGGAATAGTTATCATTTAGAATTCATTCCATCGTATCGACAGTCACCGATCAACCGAATGACCGACACCACGCGCCCGACCACGCTGACCTTGCGCCGCACGACCGGCACCGCGAGCGCCAACCGCCAGAAAACGGCAGCGGTCACGACGCCGGCGAAACCTGCCGACACCCGCGATGGCGGCACCCGGACCCTCAGCAGCGATGCGCTGCTGCAAGGCCACAGCCACATCAGCATCGCGCACAACGGAGAGACGTATCAGTTGCGTGCCACGCGACTCGGCAAACTGATCCTGACGAAGTAACGACAGAGTATTGTGGGGACCACCTCCCTGAGAGGTGTTGGGCAGTAGCCAGCGTAACGGCTTGCACGCGAGATCTAGACCCCTTCGTGCAAACACACTCAAGCAGCCGTTGCAGCAAGCCAAGCCACTTTTTTTGGTTCTCGCACCCGGAAGAAAAAAAGCGACACGTCCTTCGACGTGTCGCTTTTTTATTGGGCGTCTGGATGCAAAAAGAAAGACGTCGCGGCTGTCGGCGCTGCAGCTTCGGCGTGTTCCGCAGCCTGGCTGGAAGGCCGCCCAGACCGCGTCAGAATCCCCAGAACATCAGCCACCACGCGCTGTCGATCACTGCCAGGGCAGCCGCGAACCACGCGAATGCCGCCAGTCGGCGCGGCCAAGCCGCATAGCGCCCCGTCACCTTCCACGCGAGCCAGCCGCTCCATACGTTCGCGCCGACCAGAATCGCGATGCGAACGTCGCTCGCCCAGCCGAGCGGCACGTGCTCGGCCCGCAGCAGCGACAGCGTCGTCGCCGACAGCCCGAGGAACACGCCGGCTCCCGCGATCGGGATCAGCGCCTGCGCGAGATGATGAAGACGCACGCGGTCGAAACGGCCGAGCATCAGCGTTGCGCCGGCCAGCAGCACGAGCAGCGCGGTGCCGTACACGAGCCCCGTGCCGACGATGTAGCTGACGATCAGCCCGCCGTCGAGCCACGAGAACACGTCGTTGCGATCGGGATAGTGCGTGAGCAGGAACCACGGTGCATTAGTCTCGAGCGGCCACGTGATGTCGTGATCGATCAGCCAGCCCGCGAGCCATTGCTTGATCTGCACGAACCACGGGCTCACCGTCCAGTGGAACGCACCGATCGCGACGCCCAGCAGCCCATAGAGGATCAGCGCCGTGTCCCACGGATTTGCCTGTTGCGCGCCGAGGCTCACGACCTCGTCGGATGGCGAGCGCCACGACAGCGCGATCGCGTCGCGGTGCCCGCTGCAACGGCCGCACATATGGCATGCGGCGGCGCCCTTCATGTTGCGCAACGGCACGAGCGGCGCGCAATTGATCGGAATCACGCGATGTCCGTGCTCGCCGTTCTTGTACGAGCGACGCCACGCATCCTCGTCGACCTTGTAACGCATCGGCGCGAGCCGCGCGAGCAGCCCGAACACACCGTTGACCGGGCACAGGTACTTGCACCACACGCGTTTCTCGCGCCCGTAAAGGACGCCGATCACGATCGCGCCGACGGTCGAGCCGCCGAGCACGAACAGCACCGCGAGCGGGTACTGGTACACGCTCACCATCTGCCCGTAGATCGTCGTGAGCCCGAATGCGACGAACGGCCAACCGCCCCACCGCATCCACCGCGGAATCGCGCGGCCACGGCCGAACTTGCTTGCAAATTCGGTCAGCGCGCCCTCCGGACACAGCACGCCGCACCAGACGCGGCCGAGCATCACCATCGACAGCAGCACGAACGGCCACCAGATGCCCCAGAACACGAACTGCGCGATCAGTGTGAGGTTGCTCCACAGATGCGCGGAATCGTCGGGCAGCGGCAACACCGCCGGCACGATGATCAGGAACGCATAGACCGCGACGACGGCCCACTGGATACCGCGGATCACTGCGCCGTGGCGCTGCATCCACTGGCCGGCCTGCGCGAGCCAGCCCGGCTTGGCTGCGGCGACCACGCTCATGCCGCGCGACCCGCAGGAACGGCGGGACGACGGCTCGCGCGCTTCATCAGCAGCCAGACCACCGCCCAGTACACCGCATAGGCGATCAGATTGGTCAGCGCCGGATGCGCCCGGTAGCCCGTCAGCGTCGCGACGAGCGAGCCGAACGTGCCGGAGTCGTCGAGAATCGCCGACGTATCCCAGACCTGCGAAATGCCGAGCGGCAGGATTTCCTTGTCGATCAGCTTGTCGACACCGGTCTGGAACAGGCCCGCGCCGAGGAACAGCAGCATCACTTCGGTGACGCGGAAGAAATGCCGCCAAGAGAAGTACTTGCCGCCGAGTTGCAGCAGATAGAACGTCAGGAACGCGAGGCCCAGGCCGATCACGACCGCGAGCATCTGACTGCCGTCCACATGCCCCGACTGACCGAAGCCGAGGCCGTACAGGAAGATCACCGTTTCGCTGCCTTCGCGAGCGATCGCGAGCGCGACCAGCACGGCGACGCCCCACCAGTTCGAGTCGCGCGTGCTCTGCTGCAGCGACTGCTCCATGTCGCGCTTGAGCGTGCGGCCGTGCCGGCGCATCCACAGCACCATCTGCACGATCAGCACGCACGCGATCAGCACCATCGCGGTCTGGAAATAGTCCTGCGCATCGCCGGACAACACTTCGGTAAAGCCGACCAGCGCGGCGCCGAGACCGATCGCCATCAGCAGGCCGACTGCCACGCCCGTCCACAGAAAGGGCAGGCCGCGGCGCGCGTCGTCGTCGCCGTTCTTCAGCCATGCATAGAGGATGCCGACGACGAGCAGCGCTTCGACGCTCTCCCGCCATACGATGAACAAGATCTGACCCATTGAATCCTCCTGACGCGCGGGGCAAGACACGCGTGCGCCCGCACGCAGATAAAACGCATTACTTCGCGACGATCACGCCCTGCGCCTGCTGGTGGAAATCGTCGAAAAACTTGTATTCGCCCGGCGACAGCGGGGCGACGACCACGAACGAATCGGCGCCCGGCGCAAGCACCTTCTCCTTGCGCAACTGCACGCTCTCGAATTCGGCGGCGCCCTTGCCGGTATTCCTGATCTCGATCTTGAAGCGCTGGCCGGCCGGCACTTCGATGCGGGCTGGATTCAGCTTGCCGTCCGTCATCTCGAGCTTGAACGTCGGCAGGTCGGCGGCGTGCGCCGCGCCGGCAAGCCACAGCGCGGCGGCCGCGGCAACGATTTTCTGGGGAAATTTCATTCTGGGTTCTCTACGCCGACGGCGTGCCGAGGCACGCCGTCCGTGATGACACCGATCAGTACCCACCCTTCTTGCCGATGCCGGCGAACGGGAAGTCGTATTCGAGGGTGATGGGTTTGAACCACGGGCCCACGCCCGTTTCCTTGTCGACGTGACGGCCGAACGCCATGTGACCCGACTGCATCGGCGGCTTGACGGTCATCGTCAGGTGATACTTGCCCGGGCCGGCCAGCTTCACGTTGTCGCCATAGTGCGGGCCGTCGCTCGCGACCATGCCCATCAGGTCGCCTTCGGCCTTCCACTTCGCGTCGCCCTGCTTCGTCAGCTTGTACGTGACCTGCAGGTACGGCATCCAGTCGCCTTCCGCGAAACCCGTCGGGTTGTTCTTGACCGCGTGGATGTCCGCCTCGAGGTGGATATCGGAATCCGACGCCTTGCGCATCATCCCTTCCGGATCCATCGTGATCGGCTGCAGGTACACCGCGCCGATTTCCATGCCGCCCTGGATCTGCTGCTTGCCGATCGGATATTCGGCCGCCGAGGCCGACATCGCGGCAAGCGCCGCCGCTACCGCAACCGACGTGCGGATGAACGAAGAACCCAACATGGACACTCCTTGTTATTTGTCTGGTGACTTGCCCGCCGCCCGCCAGGACCGCGCGCCGGAAACACTAACGCAACGAATAACGTTAATGCGAACTATTCTCAATACTTGCGGAGTTTAGCACCGAACCGGCTTCGGAACAAACGAGACACCGTGTAAACCCCTGATACGACAAGGCTTACAACGGTGTTACCGGAAGGTTTCAGCGATGTTGGGAAAGATTTACCGGCCGCCGTTGACGTGGTCGCCCACGTTCGCGCCGAACACGCGTTCCCGCAGCAGCGCAAGCTGGTCGCGCGTGGCCGCGGCCTTTTCGAACTCGAGGTTCTTCGCATAGTCGGCCATCTGCTTCTCGAGACGCTTGATCTCTTTCGCGATCTGCTTTTCCGACATGTCCTCGAACTTCGCGCGTTGCTGCGCTTCCTTCAGCTCGGCGCGTGCGTCGTCGGCGTTGTAGACGCCGTCGATGATGTCCTTGATGCGCTTCACGACGCCGCGCGGCGTGATGCCCATCTTCTCGTTGTACGCGATCTGTTTCGCGCGGCGCCGCTCGGTCTCGCCGATCGCGCGCTTCATCGATTCGGTCATCGTGTCGGCGTAGAGAATCGCCTTGCCGTTCACGTTGCGTGCCGCGCGGCCGATCGTCTGGATCAGCGAGCGCTCGGCGCGCAGGAAGCCTTCCTTGTCGGCGTCGAGAATCGCGACGAGCGACACCTCCGGAATGTCGAGGCCTTCGCGCAGCAGGTTGATCCCGACCAGCACGTCGAACGTGCCGAGCCGCAGGTCGCGGATGATCTCGACCCGCTCCACCGTGTCGATGTCGCTGTGCAGGTAGCGCACCTTGACACCGTGGTCGGCCAGAAACTCGGTCAACTGCTCGGCCATCCGCTTCGTCAGCACGGTGATGAGCACGCGCTCGCCGGCACTCACGCGCGCGTTGATCTCGGTCAGCACGTCGTCGACCTGCGAGCTCGCCGGGCGCACTTCGATCTCCGGATCGACGAGCCCGGTCGGCCGCACCACCTGCTCGGCGATCTGCCCCGTCACGCGCTGCTCGTAGTCGGCCGGCGTCGCCGACACGAACACCACCTGGCGCATCTTGCGCTCGAACTCCGGGAACTTGAGCGGCCGGTTGTCCAGTGCCGACGGCAACCGGAAGCCATAGTTGACGAGGTTTTCCTTGCGGGCGCGGTCGCCGTTGTACATGCCGTTCAGCTGGCCGATCAGCACGTGCGATTCGTCGAGCAGCATCAGCGCATCGGGCGGCAGGTAGTCGACGAGCGTCGGCGGCGGCTCGCCCGGCGCGGCGCCCGAGAAGTGTCGCGAGTAGTTCTCGATGCCCTTGCAGAAGCCGAGCTCCTGCAGCATCTCGAGATCGAAGCGCGTGCGCTGCTCGAGGCGCTGCGCCTCGACGAGCTTGCCGTCGCGATGGAAGAACTCGAGGCGCTCGCGCAATTCCTCCTTGATCGTCTCGACCGCGCGCATCACGGTGTCGCGCGGCGTCACGTAGTGCGACGACGGATACACGGTGAAGCGCGGAATCTTCTGCCGCACGCGCCCGGTCAGCGGGTCGAACAGCTGAAGCGTCTCGACCTCGTCGTCGAACAGCTCGACGCGCACGGCCAGCTCCGCGTGTTCGGCCGGGAAGATGTCGATGGTGTCGCCGCGCACGCGGAACGTGCCGCGCTGGAAGTCCTGTTCGTTGCGCGAGTACTGCATCGCGATCAGCCGCGCGATCACGTCGCGCTGGCCGAGTTTGTCGCCGGTGCGCAGCGTCAGGATCATCTGGTGGTATTCGGACGGGTTGCCGATACCGTAGATTGCCGACACCGTCGCGACGATCACCACGTCGCGGCGCTCCATCAGGCTCTTCGTCGCCGACAGCCGCATCTGCTCGATGTGCTCGTTGATCGACGAATCCTTCTCGATGAACAGGTCGCGCTGCGGCACGTACGCTTCCGGCTGGTAATAGTCGTAGTACGACACGAAGTACTCGACCGCGTTGCGCGGGAAGAACTCGCGGAATTCCGCGTAGAGCTGCGCCGCGAGCGTCTTGTTCGGCGCGAACACGATTGCCGGGCGGCCGAGCCGCGCGATCGTGTTCGCCATCGTGAAGGTCTTGCCCGAACCGGTTACGCCGAGCAGCGTCTGGAATGCGAGGCCGTCGTTGACGCCTTCGACGAGCGTGTCGATCGCGCTCGGCTGGTCGCCGGCAGGCGGATACGGCTGGTACAACTGGAACGGCGACCCCTCGAAGGTCACGAATTTCGACTCGTCGAGTGCGTCGCCGACTTCGGCGTGATGTGCGGACATGGAGTGCGGCCGGAGCGAGAGCAAAAAAAACATTCTAGCGCTTCGCGGCGTTGCGAACCGCTGACGGCTCCTGACGCGCGGCAGCCTTCCCGAATTGCAATTCGCCGCGCGATCACCGCCCCGGGCAGCGTGAATTCGCTACAATGTCAGGCTGCTGCGCTTTCCGGCGCCGTGCCCGTCGGCGGGCGGTTCGCCGCGCCCCGCCCGCCGGTTGAAAGCCTGACCCTCTTTTTACTACTGCCGAATCATCATGTCGCTCTTCTCCGCTGTCCAGCTTGCTCCCCGCGACCCGATCCTGGGCCTGAACGAAGCCTTCAACGCCGATACGCGCCCGACCAAGGTCAACCTCGGCGTCGGCGTGTACACGAACGAAGAAGGCAAGATTCCGCTGCTGCGCGCCGTTCGCGACGCGGAAAAGGCGCGTGTCGACGCCGGCCTGCCGCGCGGCTACCTGCCGATCGACGGGATCGCCGCGTACGACGCCGCGGTGCAGAAGCTGCTGCTCGGCAACGATTCGCCGCTGATCGCCGCGGGCCGCGTGGTCACGGCGCAGGCACTGGGCGGCACGGGCGCGCTGAAGATCGGCGCCGATTTCCTGCGCACCGTGAACCCGAACGTGAAGGTCGCGATCAGCGATCCGAGCTGGGAAAACCACCGCGCACTGTTCGAGGCGGCCGGCTTCGAAGTCGTCGCCTATCCGTACTACGACGCCGCCACCAACGGCGTGAACTTCGAAGGCATGCTGTCGGCGCTGAACGGCTATGCGGCAGGTACGATCGTCGTGCTGCACGCGTGCTGCCACAACCCGACCGGCGTGGACCTGACCGAAGCGCAATGGCAGCAGGTCGTCGACGTCGTCAAGGCGCGCAACCTCGTGCCGTTCCTCGACATCGCATACCAGGGCTTCGGCGAGAACATCGAGGCCGATGCCGCCGCCGTGCGCCTGTTTGCCGCTGCCGATCTGAATGCATTCGTGTCGTCGTCGTTCTCGAAGTCGTTCTCGCTGTACGGCGAGCGCGTCGGCGCGCTGTCGATCATCACGTCGAGCAAGGACGAAGCGACGCGCGTGCTGTCGCAACTGAAGCGCGTGATCCGCACGAACTACTCGAACCCGCCGACCCATGGCGGCGCCGTCGTCGCGGCCGTGCTTGCGTCGCCGGAACTGCACGCTTCGTGGGTGCAGGAACTCGGCGAAATGCGCGACCGTATCCGCGCGATGCGCAACGGCCTGGTCGAGCGCCTGAAGGCGAGCGGCATCGATCGCGACTTCAGCTTCATCAATGCGCAGCGCGGGATGTTCTCGTATTCGGGCCTGACCTCGGCACAAGTCGATCGCCTGCGTGAAGAATTCGGCATCTACGCGGTCGGCACCGGCCGAATCTGCGTTGCCGCGCTGAACACGCGCAACCTCGATGCGGTCGCCAATGCGATCGCAGCGGTGCTGAAGTAAGCCGGCGTCGGCGGGCAGCAGCCCGCCGTGCCGAAACAAAAAACGCGCTCCCCGGAGCGCGTTTTTTCATGCCGCTACACTGCCGGCAAATGCGGGCTGCAGCACGAACGGCGCGGCCGCTCGAACCGACGGCCGTTACCGTTACTGCATGAACCACCCGTGACTGACGACGACCGACTGGCCCGTGAGCGCGGCGCTCGGGAACGCCGACAGGAACAGCACCGTCTGCGCGACGTCCTGCACTGTCGTGAACACGCCATCGACCGTGTTGCCGAGCATCACCTTCTTCACCACTTCCTCTTCGCTGATCCCGAGCTCCTTCGCCTGCTCCGGAATCTGCTTGTCGACCAGCGGCGTGCGCACGAAGCCCGGACACACGACGTGCGAGCGCACGTTGTGCTTCGCGCCTTCCTTCGCCAGCACGCGCGCGAGGCCGAGCAGCCCGTGCTTGGCCGTCACGTACGCCGACTTCAGCGGCGACGCTTCGTGCGAGTGCACCGAACCCATGTAGATCACGACGCCGCCGCGATCGTCCTTGTACATGTGCTTGAGCGCGGCCTTGGTCGTCAGGAACGCGCCGTCGACGTGGATCGCCTGCATCTTCTTCCAGTCGGAGAACGAATAGTTCTCGATCGGATTGACGATCTGGATGCCCGCATTCGATACGAGGATGTCGACCGAGCCGAACGTTTCGGCCACCTTGTCGATACCGCTGTTGACCGCTTCCTCGCTGGTCACGTCCATCGCGACGCCGATCGCCTTGCCGCCCGCCTTGTTGATCTCGTCGGCAACCGCGTTTGCGCCGTCCTGGTTCAGGTCGGCGATCGCGACGGCGGCGCCCGCCTTCGCGAGCTCCAGTGCGATTTCCTTGCCGATGCCGCTCGCGGCGCCCGTGACGACTGCGGTCTTGCCGCTCAGATCTGCTGCCATGTCCGTCTCCTTCCGTTATCGGATCGAAAAAGCGCGCCCCGCTGCATCCGCTTTCATTGCGGTCATGCGGACGGGCCAGCCGCTATTGTGCACGATCGGCCCCGCCGTTCGCGCGCAAAACGTCTAAGCTAAAGGTCGGTTCCGAGTTGCGGAGATTCTCATGCACTATCGACGGCTAGGCCGCTCCGGCCTCCAGATCAGTGAGCTTTCGCTCGGCTCGTGGGTCACCTACGGCAACCAGGTCGATCAGCGGGTAGCCCGCGAGTGCCTTGCGGCGGCCCGCGATGCGGGCGTCAATTTCTTCGACAACGCCGAGGTCTACGCGGGTGGTAAATCCGAGGAAATCATGGGCCAGGCGCTCAAGTCGCTCGGCTGGCCGCGCGTGAGCTACCTCGTGTCGACGAAGTTCTTCTGGGGGCTCGCGGAAGCGCCGAACCAGTACCACACGCTGAACCGGAAATATCTGCTGAATGCGATCGACGGCTCGCTGCGGCGGCTGCAGCTCGACTACGTCGACCTCGTGTACTGCCATCGCCCCGATCCGAACACGCCGATCGAGGAGACCGTCTGGGCGATGAGCGACATGATCGTACGCGGCAAGGCGCTGTACTGGGGCACGTCCGAATGGAGCGCCGACGAGATCCGCGCCGCGTACGAAATTGCCGAGCGGCACCATCTGCACAAGCCGGTCGTCGAGCAGCCGCAGTACAACCTGTTCCACCGCACCCGCGTCGAGCAGGAATACGCGCGCCTGTATGACGACTACGGCCTCGGCCTGACGACCTGGAGCCCGCTGGCATCGGGGCTGCTCACCGGCAAGTACCGCAACGGCGTACCGCCGGGCAGCCGCGCGCAACTGCCGGGCTACGACTGGTTGCGCGCGCGGCTGACGGATCCGGCCAGCAACGACGTGGTCGAGCGGCTCGGCGCGATCGCGGCCGAGCTCGGCTGCAGCACAGCCCAGCTCGCGATCGCATGGGTGCTCGCGAATCCGTGCGTGAGTTCTGTCATTACGGGCGCGTCGCGGATCGAGCAGATCGAAGACAACATGCGCGCGCTCGACGTTGCCCCGAAGCTGACTCCGGAGGTCAAGCAGCGTATCGAGGAGGCCCTCGGCGACGCATATGAGTAAGGCGACTCATGCCCACTCGCGTACAATACGCGGCCGCATCGGTGCGCGGCCCGCCGGCCACGCGCGATCGTCCGTTTTCATCGATTCATCCTTCGTTTCAGGCAGCCAGCCATGCTCAGTTATCGTCACGGTTTTCATGCAGGCAACCACGCGGACGTGCTCAAGCACGCCGTCGTCGTCCAACTGCTGCGCTACCTGAACAAGAAGGACAAGTCGTACTGGTACATCGACACGCACGCCGGCGCCGGCGTGTATTCGCTGCGCGACGGTTATGCCGCGAAGACGGGAGAGTTCGACACCGGGATCGGGCCGCTGTGGAACGAGAAGGACCTGCCCGAGGTGCTCGGTGATTACGTCGACGAGGTGCGTGCGCTGAACGACGATGGCGAGCTGCGCTACTACCCGGGCTCCCCGTATCTCGCATGGCGATCGATGCGCGAGCAGGACCGGATGCGCCTGTTCGAAATGCACACGACGGAAATCGACGTGCTGCGTCACAACTTTCGCGACGCGGGGCGCCGCGCGATGATTTTTGCCGGCGACGGCTTCGAGGGCATCAAGGCGCTGCTGCCGCCCCCGCCGCGACGTGCACTCGTGCTGATCGATCCGTCCTATGAGGACAAGAAGGACTACGCGCGCACGGTGACCTGCGTAACGGAATGCCTGAAGCGTTTCGCGACCGGTTGTTATGCGATCTGGTATCCGCAGGTCGCGAGGGCGGAGTCGCAGCGTTTTCCGGAACAGCTGAAGCGCCTGCAGCCGAACAACTGGCTGCATCTGACGCTGACGGTATCGAATCCGCCGGCAGACGGCCTGGGCCTTTACGGCAGCGGAATGTTCATTCTGAATCCGCCGTACACGCTCGCGCAGAGCATGAACGAAGCGCTGCCCTATCTCGTCGAACACCTAGGACAGGACAGCGGCGCCCGGTGCCAGATCGAGCATCGCGGGAACTGAACGGACGTCCTGACGTTAAGGTTGCGGTCTCGGCGTAGGTCGCGGCTGATTGGCCGGCGACGCGCCCCAGCCCGGCACATTGATATACGGCGCGACAAACAGCGGGATCGATGAATTCGATCCCTGCCCGACCGGCGCTCTCATGCCTGCCGGCTCGACGATCGGCTCGGACGATAACGGAGCCGTTTGCAACACCAGGCCGCCCTTGCCATCCTGAATCCCGTGTTGCGTATCGAGAATCAGCGGTTTGGACGACGTCGCCGCACCGGCCGTCACGCCGTGAGCGAGCAGGACGGCCCCCAGAACGAGACGCGCGCGGAAAACGGCACGCACATCGAGACGCAAGCGCATGGTCGTATTCTTCCGGTTGAAAAACAGGCCCATACCATAGCGCCGCGCGGACTATTTCGCCAGATCAACCGCACAAAAAAACAAAGCCCCGTCAATACGGGGCTTGCTTTTCGTTCGGTGCCACACGGCACCTGACGGTGACTCGGATTACAGCGAGTAGCCGTTGGTTTCGAGCGAACGGATGCGGCTCTCGAGCTGGACGATGTCCGACGACGAGGCCAGGTATGCCTCACGGCGTTCACGTTCTGCGGATTCGAACCAGTTGCTCAGCTTTTCGACGATGTAGGCGATCATGATGTTCTCCAAGGAAGGGGGACCCCTGGCGAATCGAGATTCAGGGATTTCCCGTATAGGGTTATCCCGAATTATAGCGATGCCGCACCAAGATGCTAGTGAAATGCTTGCATGGACTCCATTCCGTTTTGGAATGGTTTATGAAGTATCCGCGTTAACCCGTTGATTTTTATGCAAATTGAATCGCAGAGCACTTTCGCCCTAGAGGGCATGCACTAATCTGGTTCATCGACCGGTTCGGCCAAGCGCGCCAAAATCGGGCATTCAGGCCGATCGTCACCATGGCAGTGCGCGGCGAGATCGGCGAGCGTGTTGCGCATGTCGCTCAATTCAGCGATGCGCTTGTCGAGTTCGGCCACATGTTCGAGGGCAATCGACTTCACCTCGACGCTGGCGCGGGAGCGGTCCTGCCACAGCATCAGCAGCTTGCGGATATCCTCGACGAGAAATCCCAGCCGCCGCGCCTGGCGAATGAAGCGCAGAATGTGGACTTCGTCCGGTCCGTAGATCCGGTATCCGGCGTCGCTACGCTTGCTCGGCGCAAGAAGCCCGACCTGTTCGTAGTACCGGATCATTTTTGCGCTGACGCCGGATTCGCGCGACGCGTCGCCGATATTCATTCCCTGCCCTCGCTCTTCATCAACCACCGCATCTGACATGAACGCCGAGGCAAGCAGCCATCGACGACCCTTCGATCGTATCAAATCGCGAGGCCTCGTTCCGGCGCGAGCGCTGACGGCGGAATCGATGCCAATTCGAATGAGTTTATTGAGATAGATTGCGGCGTGGTCTGCCGACTCGAGACAGCATGCAGTGTGCAAGACATGGACGATTCGTTGCCGTCTCGCCTGTTTGCGCCGCTCAAATGCAAAAACCCCCGCCTTTCGGGCGGGGGTTTCTGGCTTGAGGGGAGCCTGACGATTACCTACTTTCACACGGGAATCCGCACTATCATCGGCGTAGAGTCGTTTCACGGTCCTGTTCGGGATGGGAAGGGGTGGGACCGACTCG
>NZ_CADFEJ010000036.1 GCF_902833055.1 Burkholderia territorii | reverse complement strand
TGCACCGCCGTCTTGTTCGCGTCCGTGTACGTCACTGCCAGCGATTCGCCCGTCGTCGGGTCGATCAAGCCGCTGTTCGACAGCGTGTCTTCCAGCGAACCGACGCGCGTGTTCGTCGCGAACAGCTGCGAACCGTTCACCGCGTCCGTGCTCGTCGCCGACAGTGCGCCTGCTGCAACGTTCTGGACCGTCACCGGCGTACCGGCATTACCCAGCTGCACCGCCGTCTTGTTGGCGTCCGTGTACGTCACCGCCAGCGATTCGCCCGTCGTCGGATCGATCACGCCGCCGTCCGACAGCTTGTCGCGCAGGTCCGAAAGACCGTCCGAGTTCGCTTGCGTGCGACCGTCCAGGTTCGTCAGCGCGTCGCCCACGTTGTGCAGGTCCGTGCCGCCGATCGTGTAGGTCGGTGCCGTGATCGTGCCGTCCGCACCCACTGCCGCACCGCCGCCCAGCGCGCCCGCCACGCTTTGTGCCGTGCCGAACAGTTGCGAACCGTTGATCGCGTCCGTGCTAGCCGACGACACCGCGCCCGGCGCAACGTTGTGGATCGACACCGGCGTACCGGCGTTGCCCAGCGTCACGCTCGTGTGACCCGGATCGTCGTAGCTCACTGCATCCGCGGACGAGCCGCCCTGCGATGCCGCCGCCTTCAGCGCATCCTCGACGTTGTCGAACGTTTCGGTACCGATCGTGTACACCGGCGCAACGATGCTGCCGTCCGCGCCCACGGTCGCGCCGCCGCCGAGCGCGTTCGTCACGCCACGGAGCTGGTTCACGTTCACCGCATCGGTCCCTTGCGTACCGGCCGCCACGTTGATGATCTGGCGCTGACCCACCGTGCCGCCGCCGATCGACAGCGCATTGCCGCGGTTCGCGACCGAGCCCTGGCCGAGCGCGATGCCGCCGTTCGCGGTCACGTTGGTGTCCGCGCCGAGCGCGAGTGCGTTCGTCACGTTGCGGCCGATCGTCGCGCTCTTGCCCATCGCAACGCTGTTCGTTGCGCCCGCGTTCACGCGCGCACCGTCGCCGAGCGCGATCGAGCTCTGGCTGAGCGCCAGCGTGTTGTTGTTACCGACCGCCAGCGCGTTGTCCGCATTGGCCTGCACGTGCGCGCCGATCGCCACGGCTTGCGTGCCGTTCGTCTGCGCGTCCGAGCCCATCGCGACCGAATAGTCCTGGCCCGCGCCCGTTTGCGCGAGGCTACCGATTGCGACCGAGTTGTCGGAGCCCGCGACGGTCTGCAGGCCGACCGCGATCGCGTTCGAGCCGCTCGCGGCCGACAGCACGCCGATTGCGGCAGCCGTCGACGTCGCCGGATCGGCGCCGTTCAGCGAGGCGATGTTGTCGCCGTTCTGGCCTTCGACCGCGACGAGCGGAGCGGTGACGTCGTTGATCCCGGCCGACGCGCTGTTGATGCCGAACAGGCCCGCCGTGTTGCTCTCGAGTGCCTTCGTCTTCGCATCGAGCGTCGACGTCAGCGAGTTCATCGCGGCATAAAGCTGCGAGCCGTTGATCGCGTCCGTGCTGTTCGCATCGACGTCGCCTTCCGCGACGTTGACGATCTTGCGTTCGTTGCCGATGCTGCCGACCGATACGGTGTTCGCCTGCGTCGCGACCGAGTTGAGGCCGAGTGCGATGGCGTTGAGCCCCGATGCGCGCGCACCGGTGCCAATCGCGAGCGAGCCGTTGCTCGTCGCGTTCGCGTTCGAGCCGATCGCAACGGCATTCGTGCCGATCGCGTTCGCCTGCGCGCCCGTCGCATTGACCTTGATGTAACGCATGTTGAGGGTGCCGTCGGCCAGATCGTTACGGATGCTGTCCACGGCATCGGTCACCTGACCGACGTTCGCCGCGTCCGTCCGCGCCGCGCCATCGGCCACGTTCGACACGCGCACCGGCGTGCCGTCGTTGCCGAGCGTCACCGCCGACTTGCTCGCGTCCGTATACGTCACCGCCAGCGATTCGCCCGTCGTCGGGTCGATCAGGCCGCTGTTCTGCAGCGAGTCGCGCAGGTCGCCGACGCTCTGGTTCGAAGCCGTCACCGCACCATCGAGCGCCGTCAGCGCACCGCCGACCGTCGTCTGACGGCCACCGTTGGCGAGGTTGTACGTCGGGCCCGTGACGGCACCGGTCGTCGCGTTGATCGACGCACCGCCGCCGAGAGCGGTCACCACCGGCGTGAGCTGCGAGAGAACCACTGCGTCGTTCGCCTGCGTACCGGCGGCCACGTTGACGATCTGACGCCGGGCCGTCGTCGTGCCCACCGAAACCGTGTTGGCACGATCGGCAACGGAGGCCGACCCCAGTGCAATCGCACCGTCAGCGGACGCTGTCGTGGCATTGCCGAGCGCAATCGCCCCGCCGCCCGAAGCAGACGCGTAATATCCAAGCGCATTCGCACCCGACCCTGTCGCGTTCGCTCCGCGGCCGAACGCGGCCGCATAGTTAGCTGCTGCGTTGGCACCGACACCGACGGCCACAGTCTCGCGACCCGTTGCCCTGGAAATCGTACCGAGAGCCACCGCGTTCTGATCGTTCGCTAATGCACCACCGCCGAGTGCGACATTGGACGTGCCACTGGCTGTGGCCCCGGCACCGATCGACGTCGAGCCATCCCCCGCGACCGACGCTCTGGCCGGTGCGTATGTCCCGCTGTTGACCGTGATATACGGATCGTCCGCCGCTGCGATCGCAGCATTCATCTGCGCCAGGTTAACGGCGTCGTTCGCCTGCGTGCCGGCGGCGACGTTGACGATCTGGCGCCGTGCATTTGCCGAGCCAACCGATACCGTATTGGCACGATCGGCGACGGATGATCTACCCAACGCAACGGAATTGGCGACGCTAGCCGTCGCAGCGCGTCCGAGCGCGGTCGCCGAGTCGGCGGTCGCACTTGCACCTACACCTGCGGCCAGAGACTCCCATCCGGTTGCCGCAGAGATCGTGCCGAGCGCCACGCCGTTGATCCCGGTCGCCACTGCGCCACCGCCGAGTGCAACAGTAGACAGAGCGTTGGCAGTGGCCGCAGCGCCGATCGCGGTTGCACCGTCTCCGCCCACTGCCGGTCTGGCTGGCGCATACACCCCCGTACCAATCTTGATATACGTATCCTCGAGTGCCGCCATCGTCCCGATCGAATCCGTGCTCATCGTCGCCATCGGCATCAGCGATTTCGCACCGGTGATCGGCGTCTGAATCACGCTTTCATCATCGACCTTGCCTTCCGCGCCGTCCGACGCACCGACGACATCCGCCGCCGACGCACCACCGATCGCCATGCCGCCCAATGCGACGGCGACGAACGCCTTGCTCGCCACGCGCGACGATCCCTTCGATTTCGAGCGCGCCGTTTCTTCGGCGGCGGCCCACGTGCCCGTCGTGGCGTTCCAGACGGTCCGATAAGTCTTGTTCATGTTGATTGCCTCATGTGCAAAGTGAGAGTGAGACGAAGCTTTTGTTACACGAGGCAATATATTTTTCGCGAGCCGTTTCGATAATCAGACGTCTGGATACGGTCGAACTATTTTTGTAGGACCCGTCTGAATATGACGATGCCTGACAATTCTGCGAGGAAAACGCGACATGCACGCTCCGCCGCATCGTCGTTTCGTTTGACACGCGCCCATTCGGGGCCGTATAAACGCAGCTCTCGGCAACTTTCAAAAAATAGGACTGGTCCTAGCTATCTGCGTCAATTGTTTCGGACTGCCCTACATACCGACGGTCCCGCCATCTCGATAATTGGCTCGTTCCCCGAGCCGGCAGCGCGACCGCCTGCCTTCCCACACGGCTTACGGATATCGCTGCGCGTCACGGATCGCACCCGGCCTTCGCCGGACGCCCGCTGCGCGCCACTCGATTTGTGCATTGATTTCACGGTATTCGTCCCATGCCCATCCGAAAACTCTTTGCGTCCACCACCGATGCCGGCGCGCCGTTCGCGACGATCGATGGCGAAGCGCGCGACCTGAGCCTGCTGAACCGCTACCAGCGCTTCACGCTGTACGGCGGCGCAGCGGTGCTGTCGTTCGTGATCCTGTTCGCGACGAGCATCCTCGTCGCCGGATCGGTGCGCGACTACATCTCCAAGCGCCGCGAGCTGTTCGAAACGCACAAGGCGCTCGTGCAGCTGGAGATCGACGCGAAGCAGGCGTCGATGCGGCGCGCGGTGATCAATGCGGAACTGCTGTGGAACAGCCACCCGCGGCACGCGCGCAGCGCGGTGGATGCGATCGTGCGCGACGGGCACGTCGTGCTGGCGCCGCTGAGCAACGTGAGCGAAATCTTCGCGGCCGCGACGCCCGCCGCCGCGACCAGCGGCGAAATCGACGCGTACGTGCAGTTGATGGAGCGCCTGACGATTTCGGTGGCGGCCGCCGAGCGGCAATCCGGAATGCCGATGTCGGGTTACGCGTACAGCCCCGATCGCGGCGTCATCGCAATCACGCCGCCGCCGTCCACGCCCTATCGCGACGTGCTGGCGCGCGTCGGCGTGCCCGATACGGGCGCGCTGATCGATCGTCTGGCGTTCGACGTCGCCGACTGGTCGAATCCCGCAGTCGCCCGTTACTGGCGCGACACGCGCCGCATTGCATGGCAGGCGCCGTCGATCGATCCGCTCACGGGCAAGAACGTGTTCCGCCTCGTCGAACCGGCGTTCGAAGGCCAGCGGCATTTCATGACCTTCGTCAGCGACCTCGACGTCGACGTGATCGACGACCGGCTGAAGCAGGCGCCCGAGGACGCTGTCGTGATGCTGGTCGACCAGGGCGGCCACATGCTGCTGAGCGAGGATCGCACGCGCGAATCCATCGACGGTGGCGCGCTGATGCGCCACGCGCTCGCCGAAAATGCGTGGCGGCGCGGCTTCGACCGCTTCGACGAAAGCTACCTGCATGGCGTCTTCACGATCAGCGACCGGCTTTCCAACTCGGGCCTCGCCATCGTCTACGCGTATTCGTGGCGCACGATCGCAATCGCGATCTGGCCGACGATCGTGCGCGAGTTCGGCGTGGCCGCGCTGATCCTTGCCGTGTTGTGGACGCTGGTGATCACGTTCGACCTGAAGGTGCTCGCACCGTTGTTCCGCCGCTCGCGCCGCGTGTTCGACAGCGAGCAAATGAGCCGCGCGATCATCGCCACTTCGCCGTTCGGCATCGCGCTCGTGTCGCTCGACACGCGCGACGTGCTGCTGCGTAACCGGATGCTCGAACTGTACGAACGCGAGGCCGGCACGCCGTCGCTGCACGAGCGCCTGCTGGCGTGCTACCAGGCACGCGCCGGCGGCGCACCGGTGCGCCTCGACGTCGAGTTGCCGCTGACGCTCGGCGACGGCCGCACGCGCGATCTCGTCGTCAACTTCGTGCGCGGGCGCTACCGGGGCAAGGACACGCTGCTGTGCAGCTTCTCCGACATCACGACCCGCGCCGACGCGGAGCGCGCGCTCGACAGCGCGAACCGCGCGAAATCGACCTTCCTCGCAACGATCAGCCACGAGATCCGCACGCCGCTCAACGCGATGCTCGGCAATCTCGAACTGCTCGACAAGGCGCCCGATCCGAGCCGGCAGAAATTGCGCCTGCATGCGGTGACCTCCGCCGCGCGCATGCTGCTCGACATGCTGAACAACGTGCTCGACATGACCAAGATCGAAGCGAACCGGATGACGCTCGAAGCGACGAGCTTCCGCATCGACGAGCTGGTGCGCGACATCGTCGATCTGTTCGAGCCGATCGCCGCCGCGAAGGGCGTCGTGCTATGCACCGAGATCGACCCGCGTATCGTTCGCCCGTACATGGGCGACCCGATGCGGGTGCGGCAGATCGTCGTCAATCTCGTCAGCAATGCGATCAAATTCACCGACCGTGGCTCGATCGCGTTGTCCGTTTCCGCGCCGGGCGCCGATGCGACGCCGGTCACGATCCGCGTCAGCGACTCCGGGATCGGCATGACGGCCGCGCAGCTCGAGCATGTCTTCGAGCCGTTCGCGCAGGCCGACGCGTCGACCGCGCGCCGCTTCGGCGGCACCGGCATCGGCCTCGCGCTGAGCTGCAAGCTCGCCGAATCGATGGGTGGAAGTATCGCGGCCGACAGCGTGCCGAACATCGGCTCGACCTTCGTCGTCACGCTGCCGCTGCCGTGCGACGACGCGCCGGGCGCCGTGCACACGGGCGCGGAAGCCGACGCGCCGAACCTGCGCGTGCTGTTCGTGGACGACAATCCGGTGAACCGCGCACTGGTGCACGACCAGCTCGACGTGCTCGGCTACCGCGCGGATCTCGCCGCGAACGTCGCGGATGCACTGGAGCTGATCGGGCGCAACGACTACGCGGTCGTGATGACGGACCTGAACATGCCGGGCCTCGACGGCTATACGTTCGCGCGCGTGCTGCGCGAGCGCGGTCACCGCGCGCCGATTCTCGCGGTGACGGCCCACGTCGAGCCCGACGAGCAACGCCTGGCGCTGGACGCCGGCATCGACGAGATCGTCACGAAGCCGACATCGCTGAAGTCGCTCGAGCAGGCGATTGCCCGATACACGGGTGCGCGGCGCGACACGCGGCCGGCGCCGAATGCGCTGTCGTCGGCGGACGGGCCGCTGCCGGGTGAGCTGCATGCGGTGCTGTCCGATGCGATGCAGCGCGCGAACGCCGCGATCGTGCGCGCGCTCGAGCACCGCGACCTGAAGCTCGCCCGCACGGAGATTCACAGCATGCGCGGCGCGTTCGCGATGATTGGCGAGCGCGATATCGCGGATAGCTGCGCAACGCTCGAACGGTTCGCGATCGACGGCGACGCCGCGGCGTTCGCGCGCGAGTTCGAGCGTTATCGACGGGAAGCCGGCGATGCGCTGGCGCGGCGGGCCGCAACACGCATCGCGGCCATCTGACGCGGCATGGCCGGCGCCCGCGCCGGCCACGCGTCGTTACGACTCGGCCTTGCCGTAAAGATCGGCCACGAAGTCGATGAACGCGCGCAACTTCGGCGCGACATGGCGCGCTTTCGGATAGAGCGCGTAGTACTTGCGTTTGGCCAGCGTGTAATCGGGCAGCACGTGAACGAGACGGCCGCGCTCGAGGTCGCCGCGCACGGTGAGATGCGTGAACGCACCGATCCCCAGGCCGGCGACCGCCGATGCGTGAATCGCGGTGATCGCATCGAGCCTCAGGTAACCGTCGAGCTTGACGCAAGCGGCCGCGCCGCGCGACGGCGTGAGTTGCCACGCGCCGCCGCCCTCGCGGCCGCTATAGGGCAACAGGTCGTGCGCTTCGAGTTGCGCGGGCGTTCTCGGCAATCCGCGCCGCGCAATGTAGGCAGGAGACGCGACGAGAATTTCGTCGGAGACGGCGAGCGTTCTCGCGACCAGGTCGGAATCGGGCAGATCGCTGCTGATGCGCAGCGCAACGTCGAAGCCTTCGCCGATCAGATTCGAGAACCGGTCGCTGCACGACACGTCGAGACGGATATCAGGAAAACGTCGACGGAAGGCAGGCAGCCAATCCGGCATCTCCAGCGTGCCGATCGACAGCGGCACGCTGACGCGCAACGTGCCCGCCGGCTTGCGCGGGCTTTCGGCGACGGCTTCCGCCGCCGCCTCGACGCGATCGAGGATCTCCACGCAGGATGCGTAGTAGCGCTCGCCGGCCGCCGTCAACGCGACGTTCCGCGTGTTGCGATTGATCAGCTGCACGCCGAGCGACGCCTCGAGCAGCTTCAGCTGGCGCGATACCGTCGAATGGGTCGTGTCGAGACGCGTGGCCGCCGCGGAAAACCCGCCGGCTTCCACGAGACACCGATAAACGCGCATTGCGAACAATTGATCCATGGTGAAGCGCAACGTGAGTGCGGAAGCGGCGCAGGTTCGGCCGTGCCTTCATGCGGGCACGGCCGCATACGCTCAACGAACCGGCAGCGCGACGATCTCGGAAGTGGTTTTCACGTCGCCGAAGGTGTCTTCGATCTCTGCGAGCGCCGCGCGATGCAGCGTGTCCTTGTCGATCGTCTCGCCGTTCGCCCGGACGATGCTCCGCGTGGCGGAGGCGTCCGATGCTACCACGACCTGATAGCCGAGCGGCACCGCGTCGCGCGCGGCACCGGCGACACACGCGTGCGTCATCAGGCCGGCGATCACGATCGTCTTCACGCCATCGTCCTTCAGACGGCGATCGAGATCCGTGCTCGCGAACGCGCTGACCGTATCCTTCTGCAACACGGTGTCGTTGGCACGCGGCGCCATCTGCGCGATGAACCCGACCGTCTCGCCGTCGCGCGCGAACACCGCCGAGCCGGCCGGCGTCACGTGCTGGATCTGGAACACGCGGATACCGTGCCGGTCGGCGAACTCGATCAGGCGGCGGGTATTGGCCATGGCGCGCTGCACGTCCGGGATCGGCATCTTGCCGTTCAGATACTCGTTCTGGAAATCGATGACGACCAGCGCGGTCGACTTCGGGTCGATGTGATCGATCGGCTGCGCGCCCGTCATTGCGCGGATCGTCGGCGTGGCCGGCAGTGCCGGCGCGGCTTCGGCCACCGGCACGATGGTGGCGGCGGAAGCGAAGACGAGGGAGCGGGTGAGCGTGCGAAGGGAAAAAGCAAACATGAGACGTTTCTCCGGATGTGAACGAGGTGCACGACGAATTTACTGACGATCGCCGCGCATCGCGACCATGCCGGGACGACATCTGTTGTGCATTCGGTGCACAAATTCAACGCGTTTTGACGGATTCGCCCGGCCAGGGCCGGGCCGTCACTTCGGTTCCGGAACGACATGGCGACATTCGCGGAAGTTGCGGGAACCGGGAAGGAAATAGGTGCGTGGCACACGAAGTGCCAGCCATCGACGCTCGCATCAGGCAGCGTGAGGAGTAGTGCTACGGGGAAGTAGCGGGGGATGCGGCCGCGCCCACCGGCCGCCGTCGATGTGGCTTCGATGCCACGCATGATCAGCATAGCGACGATCGCTTCGCGAGCCAATCGGACTGGACTGATTCGGCACGCGTCGCCGCGCGGGAAAGCCGGCGACGCGCCGCGGTTTTCCCCGCCGCGCGCCGTTGGCGCGTTACTGCTCGATCTTCGCTTGCGCCGCCAGCTTGTCGACCAGCGCACCGAGCGCGCGCTCGGTCGCCTGTGCGTCGAGCTGCTGACGCAGCACGCCCTTCGCCTGGTCGAAGCTCGGCACGACCGTTTTACGCTTCTCGTCGAGCTTGACGATGACGTATGCATTACCGACCTGGATCGGGCCGGTCGTCGCGCCGGCCTGCATCGACGCGATCGTCTGCGCGAGCGGCAGCGGCAGGCCGGCCGTGTTGCCCTGCGCGAGCGGCGTCTTCAGCGACACCCATTGCGCAACGCCGCCGTTGGGTGTCGTATTGAACGCCTGCGCGACATCCGCGAATGCCGTGCCCTGCTTCAGTTGAGCAAGCGCGGCATTCGCCTTGGCCGCATCGTCGACGGCGATGACTTCCGCACGATATTCGAACTGCCCCGCGCTCGCGACGATCGCGTCGTAGCGCGCCTTCAGCTGCGCGTCGGTGATCGGCTGCGCTCGCAGCGCATCGCGTACATAGAGATCGGTCGCGGCATCCTCTCGCACGCGCTTGACGGCGCCGAGCACCTCCGGGCGGCTGCCGTAGTTCGCCTTTTCGGCGGCCTGCGCGAGCAGTTGCCTGACGATCAGGTCGCGCTTCACCTGCGCGCGCAGCGCCGGCGTGTCGGGCTGGCCGGTCGCCTTGAGCGCGGTGTCGAACTGGCTTTGCGGAATCGGCACGCCGTTGACGACCGCCACGACGCCGGCCGGCAGCGGCGTTTCGGCAGCGATGGCATGGGTGGCGCCGGCCGCGCAGGCCAGCACGATGATGGCGCTCATGGCGCGAAGTCGGGTTTTCATGATGAACTCCTTGATGATGAGAAATCCGGAGCACCGAACGAAAACGGCACGATGCTTCCGCAGACAGGAAGGAATGCCCTACGCTCGCATATGGCAGCGTTGTTCCGTCAATCAACTGGAAAGTCAGTCGATATGCGGCCGAGCCCACCGGCCGCCGCAGGGCATTCGTTCGTGTCGAATCTGAATCCGGTTCCGGTTCGTTCCGCGCTGACGCGCGACGTGTGTCCGGAAAAAGACGCCGCCCGCGCGGGGCGGCGCATGGAACGAAGACGAGCTTCGGATACGAGGTATCGAACGTAAAAACCATGCAACCGTTCGACGCGGACATTGTCCGGTGGCCGCGCTCGCTCGCACAATCGGCCTAGTCTGATTTCGCCCGGCGCTTGCCGTATTCGACGAAGCAAGCATCGGGCCGTTGCGCCGCGTGGTATCGCTTCACGTCTGAATCGTCGACGTACGATGGTCGTTCATCGTGATCGCGAGCGGCGGGAACGACGCCACGCTGCGCATTTCGCCATAGCATTTGTTCATCGCGACGTCGATGCCGAAGTTCGATATGGGCCGGTCGAGCCCGTGCGAGAACAGCACTTCGGGCTTCAGCGGAAAACACCGATCGAGCAGAAAACGTGCGCCGGCCGGCGAAACGGTATAAGCGCAAATCCCGTAGAACTCGAGCAGGTTCATCACGAGCACCGCGCTGCGGTCACTTCGAAAATCGTCGACCGAGCGCGCCAGCGCGGCTTCGTCGAATCGCATCGTCACGGGCGTCCGGGAATTGAAGATCGACCCGCGCAGGATCGAATCGAAGTTGTAGCCCCACGCGATGAAATCGTAGCGCCCGGCGTTCGCGTGCAGGAAGCGCTCCGTGACCGCGTGAAAATCCGGCCTGAATATGGCGTCGTCCTCGGCGATCGTCACCAGCTCGTCGCCTGCCGCGATCCGCGTCCACAGGCGATGCGCGGTCATCGCAATGCCGTATGCGCCCCGTGTATACGGGAGTCCGGGCGCGAACAGGCCGCTGTTCGCGATGTCGTCGTCCGACAGCGCAGCGCCGTCGACCGCATCGACGAATTCGATCTCGAGTTCCGGATTGCACGCACTGAATGAAGCGCGGCGCGAGCGGCTGCCGGTCAGCGAAATGACGCTCACCGCGCGCCGCAGTGCCGGCGCGCCCATTCCAGCGGCTGCAACGGAGGAACGGCCCGGATTCCGGGCGGGCATCTGAACGGAATTCATCGCCAGCCCGCCACGACGGAGATGCCGAACGCGATGCCGAGCACGATGCCGATCGACCGCCCCTGCAGCACCGGTTTCAGTGCATCGGGCTCGAAGAACGGATCGATCACCGCGTCGCGATTGCGCCATGCGCCGACGATCGGCGGCACGAGCAGTGCCGCCGCCATCAGCAGTGCCGCCACGATCGTCACGACGACTCCGTCGGCGGACCATCGCGTGCCGACGTCGATCAACACATGAACGAGCACGACGCTCGCCGCGCTCGCAACCATGCCGGTTATCGCTCCTTTCACCAGAAAATCCGCGTGACTCATCGCCATCCTCCATCCAGTCAGATTCGCGCCGATCGATGCCGGCCGGGATGCTTCTTATTAGAGACCGACTCGACGCCAGTCTCTATCGGACAAGTCCGATTCCGGAGCCGCAACGCACGGCTGTAGGACAGGGACGACAGGCAATCTGCCGTTGAAAGGCCGGGGAGCGTCGAATCGATGGCCGCGGTGCGCGACCGCGGAGCAGGAACGTCCTGCATCGATACAGAGAATCGGACCAGGCCGATTCCGCCGGCAATCGATGACTGACAGAATGGCGATGCTGGATGGCCAAACCCCGTCGTCCCAGCTATCGCGAACATTTCCGCGATGTCTCCGTTTCACGCCGCCCGCCCCGGGCGGCGTTTTTTTTGCACGCGCGATCGCCGCGACCTGCCGGTTTTCGCGCGCGCCGCTCAATCGAAAGGTCAGATTTGGTCAACTCACACGGTCACTCGGTCCAGTCCGATTCGAATCGCGCTCACGGCTGCTCACTGTCCGATGGTTCGAAAGCGTCATCGCTCATAGACTCGTTTCATGCCCGGATGCATGCAGCGATCGTCTGCGCGACGAGCCCCGCATGCGGTCGCGGGAACCGACGCGTACATCCCGCGACATCGGGCATGTGCGCGACAGGCTCGGACAGGTAGATGAAATGAAGAAGAAGCAAGCTCGCAGCAGCGAGATCGTCGTATGTGCAATCGACGTCGTCGTGATCGTCTTGATCGCGGCGTTGGCCCACCACGGCTCGATCGGCGATTTCGCGACCCTCAGGATCGAAGCGATCCTGACCGGCGTCAGCGCACTGCTGGCCGCCTTCCTGCTGCGGCTGGCCGGCATCGGCCTGGACGGCCGCAGGCTGCCCGCCACGCGTCATGCGTTGCGCACGCTGGCGCTGTGGCTCGTCGTGCAAGGCTTCGTGTTCGTCAAGATGGTTGCACTGACAACCGTCACGATGGTGTTGATGAAATGGTTTCTGGACTGGACGACCGGCGTCGCGATCGCGCTCGTCGCGTTCCGGATTGCGCTCTGCATCGCCCGGCGCCGCAGCCTGCGCGCGCCGGTCGCGCCCGCCACGGTCGCCATCGTCGGCAGCGGCGAGCGCATCGCGCAAATCCGCGCCGAACTCCGTGCGAGCGCGGCCGCCCGCTACCGGGCCGTCTGCGTGTATCGCACGACCGGCGAGGCCGCCACGCTCGACGACGACGTACCGGTATCGAACGATCTTGCGTCGTTTGCCGCCAGCGTACGTCGCGAGCATGCGGACGAAGTGTGGATCGCGCTGCCGCTCGACGACGATGAGACGGCCCGCACGGTCGACGCATTCCGCAGCGACTTCGTCGAGCTGCGCCTGATGCCCGACGTCAGCAAGCATGCGCTGTTCGGCAGCCGCGCCGGCGAGATTCTCGGCGAGCCGGCGATCTCGCTGGCGGCGCCGCCGCTGTCGCGCGGCGCGCTCGCGCTGAAGGCCGTGTTCGACCGCGTGTTCGCCGCCGTCGCGCTGATCCTGCTGATGCCGGTGCTGCTCGCGATCGCGATCGCGGTCAAGCTGTCGTCGCCGGGGCCGGTGCTGTTTACGCAAAAGCGCCGCGGCGCCGATGGCCGGACGTTCGACATCTACAAGTTCCGCACGATGCGCGCGCATGCCGAACAGGCGGGCACGGTCGTGCAAGCGACGCGCGGCGACCCGCGCGTCACGCGAGTCGGCGCGCTGCTGCGCCGCACGAGCCTCGACGAGTTGCCGCAGTTCATCAACGTGCTGCTCGGCGACATGTCGGTGGTCGGGCCGCGTCCGCACGCGGTGGAGCACGACGCGCAATACCGCACGCTCGTCGACGGCTATATCCATCGCTACCGGATCAAGCCGGGGATCACCGGGTGGGCGCAGGTCAACGGGTTGCGCGGCGCGACCGAGCAACTCGAAAGCATGCAATCGCGCGTCGAGTACGACCTGTACTACCTGCGCAACTGGTCGTTCGCGCTCGACCTGCGAATCATCGGCGCGACCGTGCTGAAAGGGATCGTGCACCCGAACGCGTACTGAGCGGCGCGGCCGTTCGCCTGCATGGCGAAGCGGCCGACGCCTTGTCGATTGACCTCGAGCGGTTCCGCGCAAGCGGGCCCGCGCGCGCTGCCGCGTCACTACGCGCCGCGCAACAGGAAGGAATCCATGAACACCTCGATCGCATCGACGGCCAGGAGCCGCCGTCGCGCGCTCGCGCTCGTTTTGACGGCCTGCATCGCGCTGTCCGGATGCGTGCTGGCGCCCGGCATGAAGATGAACACGACCGGGCCCGGCACGCCGGCGGGCGACCCGGGCCCGGTTGCCACACCGGCCGCCGACGCTCGCGCCGCCGCGACGCGCGATGCCGCATCGCCTTCGGACCGGACAGCCGTCCCGATCGTCGCGATCGATCCGGCCCTCATCGCGCGTCAGCGCGCGGCGCGCGACGCGACGGTGGCGGCGTTGGACACGCCGGCCGCTGCGCGCGCGCCGGCCTACCGGATCGGCCCCGGCGACGTGTTGCAGATCACCGTCTGGGATCACCCGGAACTTGCCGCGGCACAGGCAGGCGCGCAGCAAACGCCGCCGCGCGCGGCGGATCCGGTCGCGGGCTTCGTCGTCGACGACGACGGCAACCTCACGTTCCCCTATGCGGGCACGCTCAAAGTCGCGGGACTGACGGCAGCCGGCGCGCAGGCCAGCGTGAAGCGGGCGCTCGGCACGATCTATCGCGACCCGCAGGTCACGCTGCGCGTGGCGTCGTTCCGCTCGCAGCAGGTCTACGTCGACGGCGAAGTCCACACGCCGGGCGCGCTACCCGTGAACGACGTGCCGATGACGTTGGCCGACGCGATCGCACGCGCGGGCGGCTTCACGGCCGCCGCCGACCAGAGCGACGTGACCGTCGTGCGCGACGGCGTGCCCGTGCGCATCGATCTGGCGCGCCTGATCGAGCGGCATCGCGATCCGTCCGCCATTGCGCTGCGCGGTGGCGATCTGCTGCGCATCGGCGCGCGCGACGACAACGGCGTGTACGTGATGGGCGAAGTGAACCGCCCGCTGCTCGCGTTGCCGAAGCGTAGCGGCCGCCTCACGCTTAGCGACGCGCTGCTGCAGGCCGGCAGCATCAATTCGAACACGGCCGACGCGGCGCAGATGTTCGTGATCCGCGGCACGCAAGGCGGCACGCCGACGGTGTTCCACCTCGACGCGCGCTCACCGCTCGCGATGGTGCTCGCGAACCAGTTCGAGCTGGAGCCGAAGGACATCGTCTACGTCGACGGCAACGGGCTCGTGCGCTTCAGCCGCGTGCTGAGCCTGCTGCTGCCGAGCGTCAACACGGGCGTCGCCGCCGGGATCGCAACGAAATGAGCGCGCGCCCGTTCCTCCTCGTCGTGTGCGAAGGCAATCTGTGCCGCAGTCCGCTCGCGGCCGCGCTGCTCGCCGTGCGCCTGCCGCAGGCCGACGTACGCTCGGCCGGCCTCGCGCCGCCGCCGGGCCGCCCGGCCGACCCGCTTGCCTGCGACATGGCGCATGCACGCGGCGTGACGCTCGCCGGCCACGCCGCCCGTGCGGTGACGGCAGACCTGTGCACGCGCGCCGACCTGATCCTCGCGATGGACGACGGCCAGCGTCGCGTGCTCGAAGCGCGCCATCCGTTCCTGCGCGGCCGCGTGTTCCGGCTCGGCGCATACGCGCGCGCCTCGGACGACGCGCCGCTCGGCCTCGACATCCCCGATCCGTATCGCGGCACGCGCGCGGATTTCATCCGCTGCGCGGCGCTGATCGATCTCGCCGTCGCCAGCTGGCTGCCGCGCGTCGCCGCGCGCTGGCCGGCTCCACCCGTTTCCGCACTCCAGTCATGAACACGCCCGCCCTGCCCGAACGCGAGATCGACTTGATCCGCGTGCTCGACACGCTGCGCAACGCGCGGGTCGCGATCGCTGCGATCACGACCGCCTGCGTCGCCGCCGGCGCACTCTACGCATTCGTCGCGCCGCCGACCTACCAGGCCGACCTGATGATCCAGACCGACGATGCGACCGACACCGCGTCGAAGAACCTGCTGGGCGATGCCGCATCGTTCTTCAACGTCGGCTCGCCCGCGTCGGCCGAAGCGCAGATCCTGTCGTCGCGGCTCGTCGTCACGCGCGCCGTCGAGGACCTGCGCAGCTACATCGTCGCGAAGCCGTCGCGGGTGCCCGTGATCGGTGCATTCGTCGCGCGTTTCAACGACGGCGCGGTATCGCCCGGCCTGCTGGGCTTTGGCGGCTACGCGTGGGGGCAGGAACGCATCGACGTCGCGCGGTTCGACGTGCCGACGCGCGCCGAGGGCGACACGTTCCACGTCGTGCGGCTCGATGACACGCGCTACCGGCTGACCGGACCGGACATGACGGTGGATGCCGTCGGCACCGTCGGCGCCGCGGAAACCTTTGCGACGCGCTACGGCCCGCTGCACATCGAAATTACCGGCTTCGACGCGCTGCCCGGCACGCGCTTCAAGCTGATCCGGCAATCGCGCGCGGAAACGATCGACACGTTGCGCACGGCGCTCGACGTGCAGGAGAAGGTCAAGCAATCGGGCGTGCTTGTCGCGTCGCTGCGCGGCAACGATCCGGCCGAGATCAGCGCGACGCTGAACGCCGTCGCGAACCGCTACGTCGAGCAGAACATCGCGCGCCGGTCCGCCGAGGCGGCCCAGTCGCTGACGTTCCTGAACACGCAACTGCCGATCGTCAAGCAACAGCTCGAACGCGCGGAAACGCGATACGCATCGCTGCGCAGCCGCACCGGCTCGGTCGATCTCGCCGAGGAAGGCAAGCTGGTTCTCCAGCAGGCCGCCGACGTGCAGACACGCACGCTCGAACTGCAACAAAAGCGCGACGAGCTGTCGAAACGCTTTCTGCCGACTCACCCCGACATGGCGGCGCTCGACGCGCAGCTCGCGACGCTGAAGCGCCAGCAGGGCGCGCTGGACACCCGCATCGCGCGGCTGCCCGCGCAACAGGGCGAAGAGGTGCGCGCGCAACTCGACGTGAAGGTCAACACCGATCTGTATACCGCGCTGCTGAACAACATTCAGCAGCTCGAACTGGTGCAGGCCGGCAGAACGGCCAGCGTGCGCGTGGTCGATTCGGCCGTCGCGCCCGCCGATCCGGTCCGACCGAACCGGCCGGTCGTGATCGCGACCGCCGCGCTGGTCGGTCTCGCACTCGGCGTGATCGCCGCGTTCGCGCGCGAGTTCCTGTACGGCGGCCTGTCGGCCGTCGACGAGATCGAGCGCCATACATCGCTGTCCGTGCGCGCGGTGCTGCCGGCCGCCGCCCGCCAGCGCAAGCTGATGCGCGCGGTCGAACGTCGCGACGCGGGCCTGCACGTGCTCGCCTACGACGATCCGTACGAACCGGCGATCGAAGGCCTGCGCAGCCTGCAGACGGCGCTCCATTTCTCGCTCGCGCACATCGAGCACCCGCTCGTGCTGATCACGGGCGCGACGCCCGGCACCGGCAAATCGTTCGTGTCGGTCAACCTCGCCGCGGTGCAGGCATCGAGCGGCCGGCGCGTGCTGCTGATCGACGGCGACCTGCGCAAAGGCTATCTGCACCAGTACTTCGGCATCGAGCGCGGCCCGGGCTTCGCCGAACTGCTCGGCGGCAACGTCAGCGCCGACGACGTCGTGCGGCGCGGCGTCGCGCCGAACCTCGATTTCCTGCCGACCGGCGAGCTGCCGTCCGCGCCGACCGCGCTCCTGCAGCATGCGCGCGCGGGTGCACTGCTCGCGTCGCTGCGCGCCCGCTATGACCTCGTGATCGTCGATTCCGCGCCGCTGCTCGCGGCCACCGACGCGACCTGGCTCGATGCGCACGCGGACGCCACGCTGCTCGTCGCCCGCGCGGGCGCGACGCGTGCCGGCGAACTGATCGAATCCGCGAAGCGGCTGCCGCAACGCCGCGACCGCGTGCCGGATGTGGTGCTGAACGGCCTCGATCCGCGTTCGGGCGCTTCCGCGTTCGGCTCGAAATACGGCGGCTATCGCTACGAAGCGTATCGCTACACGTGCGACACGCGCTGCACGCACCTCGCGCGCCTGCGCGCGGCCGTCAAACGTCTGCTGCGGAGGTCCGCATGAGCGATACCGTTTTCGCCCCGACGCTGGCCGATCGCGCGGCGCACGTTCGTGATTCGAGCCGGCTTGCGCCGCCTGCATCGCGCGCACGGCCGATGCGCGTCGCACTCGTCGTCGAAGCCGCCGGCGGCGGCGTCGCCGTACACCTGACCGATCTGATCGCCGGGCTGCGCGCCCGGTCGGATGCGGAAATCCACCTGATCGCGCCGCTCGGCGAGCGCTTCGACGAGGCGATGCTGCACGACGCGGCTGTCCGGTGCGATTCGTTTCATCGGCTGCCGCTGCGGCGCGCGGTCGGCCTGCACGACCTGCGCGGCGTGCTCGCGCTGCGCCGCCTGCTGCGCCGGCTGCGGCCGGACGTCGTGCACAGCCACAGCTCGAAGGCCGGCGCACTCGCGCGGCTGTGTCGCGGACCATGGAAACAGGCGTATACGCCGCACGCGGTCTACACGCTCAACCCGACGCTGTCGCCCGCCAAGCGCGCGTTCTACGGCGGCATCGAGCGCGTGCTCGGCAATAGCTGCTCGGACGCGGTGATCGCGGTCTCGCAGGACGAAGCCGATCATCTGCACGGGCTCGGGATCGCGCGCCGCCGGATTCGCGTCGTCGAGAACGGCGTGTCGCCGCCGCGGCTGCTGGAGCGCCACGCGGCACGCGCCGCGCTCGGTCTGCCCGACGACGCGTTCGTCGTCGGCTTCGTCGGGCGCTTCGATCACCAGAAGGGCGTCGATCGCCTCGTGCGCATCGCACGCCTGCTGGAGCGACGCCATGAGCAGCGCCTGCGGGTCGTCGCGATCGGGTCCGGCGATTTCGATCGCGCGGCAGGCGACGAAGCGCGCGGCCTGCCGGCGAACCTGCACGTCGTGGGCCGCGTCGACGACGCGCGCCGCTATTTCTCGGCATTCGACCTGCTGGCGCTGCCGAGCCGCTACGAAGGCTTTCCTTACGTGTGCCTCGAAGCCGTCGCCGCGCACGTGCCGATGGTCGCGACGCAGGTGGCGGGCGCAGCCGAACTGATCGCGATCCATCACGTCGGCCTGACCGTACCGAACGACGACGATCCGGCCGCCTTCGCGGCGGCGGTTTGCCGGCTCGCCGATCACCCTGCCGTCTTTCAATTGATGCGCGATCGATGCGCGCGCGCTTACCCGCATTTCTCGGCCGACGCGATGGTCGATCGCACGCTCGCCGTCTACCGCGATCTTCTCCAGGAGCAAGCATCATGAATCGCCCCGTCCACGTCGCGTTGCTGCATGCGTACAGCGCGCGCAACTCCGGCGACGGTCTGCTCGTCGACCTGTCGGTCGCGCTGCTGCGCGACGCGTTCGGCCCCGACACGCACGTGTCGGTCGTCGCGGCCGATCCCGCGACGTTTCCCGGTCATCCCGACGTACAGCCCGCGCCGGTGCTCGCCGCGAGCGGCGCGCGGCGCCTGCTCGCCGCCGCGATGGCCGCGCTGCCGGTCGCCATCAACCCGGCGCTCGCCGACCTGCGCGCACTGCTGCGGCGCGTCGACCTGATCGTCGGCGTCGGCGGCGGCTACCTGCGCGCGCGCAATGGCGTCGAGGCGCTCAAACTCGAAGCCGGCCATCTCGTGCAGATGCGGGCTGCCCGCGCGGCGCGCAAGCCGGCCGTCTATCTCCCGCAAAGCATCGGGCCGGCCGCGGAAAACCCGTTGCTCAGCGGACACCTGACGGCGATGCTGCGCGAGTTCGATGCCGTATTCGTGCGCGACGACCGCTCGGCCGCATTGCTCGCCGAACATGCCAATACCCGGCGCGCGCCGGATCTCGCGGTACTCGAGTTCGCCCATCGGGCGTCCGGGGTACGCGACCTGGCCCGCTGCGCGCCGGCGACGCCCGCGCACGTCGCGCTCGTGCTGCGCCGCCCGCCGGCGTGGAGCGACGCGCAATGCGCGCGTTACCATGCATCGACCGCCGCGCTGATCGAGCGGCTGCGCGCATCCTGCCGCGTCACGTTCGCCGTCCAGAGCGCCGGGCGCGGCAACGACGACGCCGCGTATTACCGCGAACGCGGCTTCGACGGAACGCGCACGCTGAAGAACGTACTCGCCGACGATACGCCCGACGCGGTCGTATCCGTGCGCCTGCACGGCGCGCTCGAGGCGATCCTGCACGGCGTACCGGCATATCACCTCAGTTACGAACGCAAGGGATTCGGCGCCTATGCCGATCTCGGCGTCGGCCGCTGGGTCGCGAACGCAGCCGACTTCGATGCGGGCTCGGTCTGCGACACGCTGTTCGCGCCCGATGCGCTGAGCCGGTTCTGGATCCAGGCCGAAGTCGGGCTCGAGCGGCTCGGGCGCGCACGCGAGCAGATCGTCGCCGCGCTGCGCGGCGCGCTCGAACATGGAGCCGCACGATGAGCGCCGCGTGGCTCCGCCTGGTGCTGCGCGTCGGCGCGCTCGGCCTGAAGTTCATGCTGACGATCGTCGTCGCGCGCGCGCTCGGGTTCGACGCGGTGGCCGTCTACGGTTTCGCGCTCGCCGTGTCGGTCGTTGCATCGAAAGTGCTGGGGCTCGGCTTCAGCACCGAGATCAATCGCCGGCTGGCCGGCCCGAATCCGCATGACGCCGTCAGGACCTGCGTGCGCCTGTCCGTGCTGTACGCCGGTGTCTATGCGCTGCTGGGCGGCCTCGCCGTGTTGCCGGGCCACGCGTTTGGGCCGCTGCGCCTCGGCGCACTGCCCGACATGCCGCTCGCACTCGTCGCGCTCGTCGCCTGCGCCGAACATGCCGCACTCGAAGTCAATACCTGGCTGTTCTCGCTGCATCGCGCGCGCGCCGCGTCGTGGCTGCTGTTCGTCCGGACGGGCGGGTGGGCCGCGGTCGCGATCGCGGCCCTGACGACGGGCACGATCGGCTCGATCGACGGACTGTTCGCGACCTGGATCGCGGGCAATATCGTCGTCGTGGCGGCCGGCTGGGTGCTGATCGCCGCCGCCGCGCGCCGGTTGCCGGCGATGCCGGCGCTGTCGGCCACGCGCGTGCGGCTCGCGACGGTCTGGCGCGACGGTGCGCCTTTTTTCGTCGCCTTGTTGCTGCTGTCGGTGCTGCAGTATCTCGAACGCTTCGTCGCGTCCGCGCAACTCGATGCTGACGAACTGGGCCGATACGTATTCGTCTGGTCGATCGCCAATGCGATCCAGACGATCGCGTCGGCCACCGTCGTCGCGGTGGCCGCGCCGCGTCTCGTGAGCGCGCTCGACAGCACGCGCGCCGCCGCACCGGCGTTCCGCCGCGAGCTCGCGCGGGCGCTGCGCGCCTCGCTCCTGCTGACCGGCGCCGCCGCGCTCGCGATCGTGCTGACGCACCCGTGGATCTTCCGGCTCGCACACGCCGGCAACGATGTCGTGTCGACCGTGATGCTCGTGGTGCTGCTCGTGTCGTTCGTGCTGCGCGCCGCCGCCGACGTTCTGTGGGCCGCAGCGGTCGCGTTGCGCGCGGGGCGTACGGTCGCGTACGTGATCGCCGGGCTGACGGTCGTCTGCATGCCGATGTCGATCGCGCTCGTTCACGACCAGCGCGCGCTCGGCGCGGCCGGCGCGCATCTCGTCGCCAGCATTGCCGTGAGCGCATGGCTGGCGTGGGTCGTGACGTCGCGCCTGCCGGCCGAGCGCCGCGGGCGTGCCGGAGCGGGCGATGTTGCGTAATGCCATCGGAAGCGGGCCGCTGTTGAGCCGCGGCCTGCGCGACGCCATCGCAGCGCTCGCCACGCTGATGTATGTCGGCGTCTACGCGAACGCGCGCGCAGTGTTGCCGGAATTCATCTTCCGGGACGCGGACAAGATCCAGACTCAGATCGGCGGCGGGTCGACTTACGAAGGCTCGTCGTTCGACGCGGTCGGCAAGCTGTATCAGATGCTCGGCAACGCCGGAACGGCGCTGTTCGTCGTCGCGCTCGGCATCGCCACGATCTGGATCGCCGTGCGGCAAGCGCGTCGGGCCGGCGCGCTCGCCGCCTGTCTCGCGTTGATCGCGCCGTGCCTGTTCTTCAACCTCTTCGTCGCCAGCAAGGACACGGTCGTTGTCGCGATGTCGATCGTCGTACTCGCTGTCGCGCGCCGGCGCGGCACCGGATGGGCGATGCCGATCGCCGCCGCGCTGTATCTCGGCTACGCGGCGACGATCCGCAGCTACTTCGCGCTGATTCTCGCGATCGCGCTCGCGGCATGGGCCTTTCGGCGTGCATCGGCGTTGCCGAGGCTGGCCGGCGCATTGCTGGCCGTCGCGGTGCTGGTCTCGCTGCCCGACGCGGCCTATATGCTGCTTCAGCAACCGCGCGATCTCGCCGTAGACTATCTCGTCTATTCGTCGCCGTTCGGCGCCCGGACGAGCTTCTACAACCCGTTCATGCCCGATTCGTTCGCGCACTTCGTGGGCAACTACGCGTATTCGCTCGTCCGGCTCAATCTGCCGGTGCTGTTCTCGCTCGATCCGAAGGGCGTCGCCATGCAGGCGTTGATCGCGTTGTTTCTCGGCGCCGCATGGCGCCGCATACCGGCGCTTCCCGCGCGCGACGGCCACGCTTCGCCGGCTCGCGACGGCGAGCTGCTTGCCAGTCTGATCCTCGGCCACGTGGCCGTGTCGATGCTGTTCGAACCCGATCTCGGCAGCTATCTGCGGCACCTGTCGAGCGTCGCGCCGCTCGCGGTCGCGCTCTGGTCGATTCGCACGCAACAGGCGCCCGCCTGACTACCGCGCCGGAGATGTCGCACGCAGCGCTGCACGGACCGCATCGAGCGCAGGTTTCGGCGACCGGTCCGCATGTACGAGCCCATAGCTCCGTTGCGCGACGTCGCCGGCATTCGCGGTATCGGCCCATTCGTAGATCGAGATCAGCGGCGTACGAAGTTCGCCGCGCACGTCGAGCAGCGCACGCAGGCGCTGCGCCTGACGGCGCTCGCCATCGGTTCTCACCGACGCCGCGCCATCTTCGGTGACGAGCGCCGGCAGCCCGTAGCGCGCGTCGATAATCGTTGCCGCCGTCCGGATTTGCGCGGGCGCCATGCCATATGCGTGATACGACACGGCATCGAGACAATGCGGCGCAGCCGCATGCACGCTCGCGAGCAGATCGCCCGGCAAACTGCCGGCCAGCGGCGGGTGTGCGAACCCGAAGCCGACAACCGGCACGGCCGGCGCCTGCTCCGCCAACCGGCGGCACAATGCAACCGCGAAAGGCAAGAAAGTTCGCGCAACGTCGCCCGTGGGCCAGTACCGGCCGAGGTCCGGTTCGTTCCAGAGCTCGACGGCGATCAGGTCGCGCGCGTGTCGCGCCGCCAAGGCCGTGATGGCGTCGGCCATGCGGTCGCCCGCGTCGGCGAGCAGCGCCGCCGCTTTTGCGTCCGCGCCGTCGGCGCCCGCGACGCGGCCGAGCGTGCGAACGGTCAGCAGCACCGGCAGGCCCGCGGAGCGCGCGACAGCGAATGCGCCGTCGAGTTGCGCGCGGTACGCGGGCTGGTCGAGGCGATCGGTCCACGCACCGAGCCGGACAAACGCGAAGCCGGTGTCGCGAATCATGCGAGCGTCGTCGCGCGTAAACGACTGGATCTTCACCTGCACGCCGACGAGCGGCATGCCGCTCCCCGCATCCGCCCAGCGATGGCGTTCGACCGCGCAGGCCGCGGCAGTCAGCATGCAGCCGGCGGCCAGGATCGACAATTTGCGAATCCAGTTTGACATTGGGCGATCGCCCCTCTTCCTCAGTTGAAGACCCGTACGCCGATCGACCGCCGCATGCCACACGGTGCACGGCGCAGCCCGCGGCGTGCCGACTGCCGTGCCACATCGACACGCTCGCGAATCGGATCGCTCACAGCACAAAAAATATGGCGATGGCGATAAAGACGGAAATGATCAGTAGACCCATGCGTTGCGTTCCGGAAGACCAGACAGCATCGCCTACCTAACGTACTCCGGCAATCGGACCGGTCCGATCCGGACCATCGCAAGATGCGTGACGCCGCCGCCAGAATCCGACCAGTCCGATTGTCGCTCCCGGCGATTGTTGGGACCATGGTCGTTCGGCGCGGGCGATGGGTTCGTTTTACCGTGGCGGCACATGCCGAGCGCCGCGTGTTTTCAGGTGCGCCCGCGTTTGGACGATGGATCGACCGCAACACTGCCGCCGATCCATCGGCAACGCTTTCACCGATCTCCGCCGGCATCGCCGTGTGTCGGAACCGGCACGCTGCTCCGGTCACACCGTTTCCATTCGACCATGGACGCGTGCGTCACACCGCCTCCGTCGACCGACCGAATCAACAAGGACATTCTCAATGAGCGATACAGGATTGCGACCCAGTAGCGCCGACGCCTCAGGTCGGCCGGCGCCAGCGGCCGCCGAAGGCCAGACGCTGCAACGCAGCCTCACATGGAAAGACGGCTTCTGGGTAACGAGCGGCGTGCCGGCAGGCGTGCTGTTCACGATCGGCGGCGTATGCGCGACGATCGGCCAGCCCGCGTGGGCGATCTGGATCGCCGCGATCACGATGGGCCTGATCCAAAGCG
>NZ_CADFEJ010000035.1 GCF_902833055.1 Burkholderia territorii | reverse complement strand
TCGGCGAGCTCCTTGCGGCCGTAGCCGACGTTCACGCACCAGAGGCCGGCCATCCCGTCGATGATCTTGTTGCCGTCGGAGTCCCACAGATAGACGCCGTCGGCCTTCACGATCACGCGGCTGCCCGCACGATTGAGCGCGCCCATGTCGGAGAACGGGTGGATGTGGTGCGCGGCGTCGAGCGCGCGGTATTCGGCGCTCGAGCGTGCATGCGTCGTGCGCGGTGCGGCTTCGCTTCGTTCGGTCATGGTGCCTCCGTATTTCCGTCGTGCGGTCGTGTGCACGCTTACACGTGCAGCAGCAAATGGCGGCGTTCCCACGAGCTGATCACGCGGAAGAACGCTTCGTATTCGGTTTCCTTCAGCGCCAGATACGCCTTCACGAACTTGTCGCCGAGAATGCCGGCGAGCGGCGCGCACGCTGCCATCAGCGAGATGCCCTCCTCGAGATTGCGTGGCAGCTGATACGGCAGGTCGTAGCCGTCAGACGCGATCGGTTCGGTCGGCGCGAGCTGCTGCGTCAGCCCGAGATACCCGGCGGCGAGCGTCGCCGCGAATGCGAGGTACGGGTTGCAGTCGACGCCCGGAATCCGGTTCTCGATGCGCCGCGCGACCGGCGTCGACTGCGGAATGCGGAAGCCGACCGTGCGGTTGTCGTAGCCCCACTGCACGTTGATCGGCGCGGCCATGAAGCGCGACAGCCGGCGGTACGAGTTGATGTACGGCGCGAAGATCGGCATCAGCGCGGGCGTGTATTTCTGAAGCCCCGCGAGATAGCTTTGGAACATCGGCGACGCCACGCCGCCCTCGTCGGCGAACAGGTTGTGGCCGGTGCGCGCATCGGCGAGGCTCTGGTGGATATGCATCGCGGAGCCCGGCTCGTTTTCCATCGGCTTGGCCATGAACGTCGCGTACATGTTGTGCCGCAGTGCCGCCTCGCGCACCGTGCGCTTGAACAGGAACACCTGGTCGGCGAGCGACAGCGCGTCGCCGTGCATGAAGTTGATCTCCATCTGCGCGGCGCCGACCTCGTGGATCAGCGTCTCGATGTCGAGGCCCTGCATCTCGCAATATTCGTAGATGTCCTCGAACAGCGGATCGAATTCATTGACGGCCTCGATCGAATACGACTGACGGCCCGTCTCCGCGCGGCCGGTGCGCCCGACCGGCGGACGCAACGGCAGGTCCGGGTCGGCGTTCATGTCGACCAGGTAGAACTCGAGCTCCGGCGCGACGACCGGCTTCCAGCCCTTCGCCTTGTACAGGTCGAGCACGCGGCGCAGCACGTAGCGCGGCGAGATCTCGACCGGAGAACCATCGAAATGCACGCAGTCGTGAATCACCTGCGCGGTCGGATCGACGGCCCACGGAATCAGGCAGATCGTCGACGGATCGGGCACGCACACCATGTCCGGGTCGGTCACGCCGGTCAGCGAACCGTCCTCCGGATAGTCGCCGGTGACGGTCTGCACCATCACGGCCTGCGGCAGGCGCATCGATTCGCCGGACTCGAATTTGTTGCGCGGAATGATCTTGCCGCGCGCGATGCCGGCCATGTCGGGAATGATCGCCTCGACTTCGGTGATGCGGTGCTGCCTCAGGAATTCGCTCAGTTCGGGTTGCATGATCGGCCTCGTTCAGTCGATGTCGGATGCGGCCGGCGACGGCATGGCGCCGCCGGCCGCATGAATGCGGTGTGTCATGCGCGCGCGGCACGCCGCGCCGAATGCCGCGAAGATGTCGCGCGACAGCGGCTGTTCCGCATGGCGCCATTCGGGATGCCACTGCACGCCGAGCGCGAATGCGCGTGCGCCGCGCACGCTGACGGCTTCGACGAGCCCGTCGGGCGCGCTCGCTTCGACCGCGAGCCCCGCACCGAGCCGTGCGATGCCCTGGTCGTGCAGCGAATTGACCATCGCGTCGTGCGCGCCGCGCGCGACCCGCTGCAACAGGCCGCCCGGCGCGAGCTGCACGCGATGCGCGGGGCCGTACTGCCGCTCGAGCGGATCGCCGTCGCGCTCGCGATGATCGTGGAAACCCGCGCTCACATGGAGCCGTTGATGCAGCGTGCCGCCGTACGCGACGTTCAGCTCCTGCATGCCGCGACAGATCGCGAGCACGGGCACGCCCGCGTCGATCGCCGCGCGAATCAGCGGCAGCGCGGTCGCATCGCGCGCGGGGTCGTGCAGCGTATCCGGCATGCTCGCCGGGCCGCCGTAGTGATGCGGCTCGACGTTCGAATAGCTGCCGGTCAGCAGCAGCCCGTCGATGGACGCGACGATCGCGTCGACCGGCTGGCGCGTGCCGAGCGCGGGCAGCACGAAGGCGAGCGCGCCGGCACCGTCGACCACCGCGACGAGATACTTCTCGCCGGCCGTGTGGTTCGGATGGGCGCCGCGCATGACACGGTCGGCGGTGACGGCTACGAGCGGGCGCGGTCGCATGATCGCCTCCATGGTGAACGTGCGACGCGTGCGCACGGGCGGGACGATCGCAATGCGCGGTCGCGCCGCACGCGCGCGTGCGCGTGCATGCACCGTGCCGTGCCGCGCGAACAGCGCGGCAACGGGCGTTGCGACCCGATGCGAAAGCGGAAACGGACGCTAGGGCAACAATGAAGCGCTGCCGTCGCACTGCACCGCGCTGAACACGTGCGCGGTCACGAGGTTGAAGCGGCGCAAGCCGCAATGGGGCACGGCGAAGAAACGAGGCTCGCGTATGAGGGCGGTGCGCGTGCCGCGATCAGCATGCCGGATCGGCCCGGCCTGAGGCGACGCGCCCGCCGACGGACTTCGGGTCCGGCGTATCGAAGGGCTGGCGGCTTTCACGATCGTACTCAACTGACTGATGAAGGCAGGTCACGTGTCGCGATGAAACGGAAGGCGGCAACGCCGCGCGGCGGCACGTCGGCAAGCTGCCACGCAGCGGATTCCGGCGCGGTGCGGCGCTGATCGACGCCGTCGCGGCCGGCGCGCGTGACGACTTCCTGACATTCAGCTTATATCACCTAAAAATTGCGTCAAATTTTCAGGTGTCGATCCCGACATTCGATCGGATGAAAAAAACGGCATCGACCCGGGCGGTCGATGCCGTTTTGTGCGCTGCGTCGGCGCGCGCCGTGCCTTCCGGCGGGCCGCAAGCGCGAGGTAGCGCCGCGCCGCCGCACGCAGCACGCGCCGGCGGCTCAGCGGTGCGCGAGCGCCGTTTCGACGAGCGTCTGCAGCAGCGGCACGATGCGGGCCGCGCGCGCCTCGTCGTACGCATACGGACGCGTCTCTTCCATGTAGGTAATCTGCGACAGCTCGAGCTGCACGGCCTCGACGCCGGTCGCGGGCACGCCGTAGTGACGCGTGATGTAGCCGCCCTTGAAACGCCCGTTCGCGACGGCCGTATAGCCGCCGTGCGCGATCACGCATTCCGCCAGCGCCTCGGCCAGGCCGGGCGCCGCGCTCGCGCCGCCCGACGTGCCGAAGTTGAAGTCCGGCAGGCGGCCTTCAAAGAAGCGCGGCACGTGCGAGCGGATCGAATGCGCTTCCCACACGAGCACGCGGCCGTGCTCGCGCTTCAACCGCGCGATCTCGCCTTGCAGTGCGTCGTGATACGGGCGCCAGTAGCGGTCGCGGCGGCGCATGATCTCGTCGTTGCCGGGCAACGCGTTCGCCGGATACAGCGGCGTCTTGTCGAACGTGTCGACCGGCACGAGCCCGGTCGTGTCCTGCCCCGGGTACAGGTTCTCGTTGTCGGGCGGACGGTTCAGGTCGACCACGTAACGCGCGTGCGACGGCACGAGGATCGACGCGCCGAGCGTCGCCGCGAAGCCGTACAACCGCTCCAGGTGCCAGTCGCAATCGTCGACGAAGCGCGCGTCGGGCGTCATCGTGGCCGCGATGTCGTCGGGAATGTGGGTGCCTGCGTGCGGAATCGAGATCAGCAGCGGCAGCGTGCCCTGCTTCAGCGTGAAAACAGCCGGTTGTTCAGTCATGTCGCATCACCGTAAGAGTCGGCCGGCGCGCGCACGCGGCGCGCCGGGGCCGCGCGTTCAGCGCAGCAGTTGCGCCAGCGCGGCGCGATAGTCGGCATACGCGACGGCTTCGTCGCGATGGCGGCGGCCGCTCACGACGCGCTCGCCGCCAGTGTAGACGTCGAGCACCGGCGTGTCGCCGTGCTCGGCGAACACCGCGCCCGACAGCCATGCCGTGCTGTCATGTTCGGCGATCGCCGGATGATCGGGATCGAGCACGAGCCAGTCGGCGCGGCAGCCTTCGCGCAGCGCGCCGATGCGCCGGCCGCTGGCCTGCGCGCCGCCCGCGAGCGACGCGTCGAACAGCCGGTCGGCGACACGAGCCTGCGTGTCGCTTGCGAGCACGTTGCGCGCGCGATGCACGAGCCGCTGCCCGTATTCGAGCAGACGCAACTCCGAGCGCCAGTCGACGGACGCATGGCTGTCGGAGCCGACGCCGATCACGCCGCCCTGCGCGAGATAGTCGACGGCCGGGAACACGCCGTCGCCGAGGTTCGCCTCGGTGGTCAGGCACAGGCCGGCCACCGCGCGGCGCTTCGCGAGCGCGGCCGTTTCGGCCGCATCGACGTGCGTCGCATGCACGAGGCACCAGCGCGCATCGACGTCGAAGCGATCGAGCAGCCATTGCACGGGCCGCGCGCCGTAAGCGCGCACGCAATCGTCGACCTCGGCGGTCTGTTCGGCGATATGGATATGCACGGGCGCATCGTCGGGCAGCCCGCCGAGCAGCACGCGCAATCCGTTCTCGGACACCGCGCGCAACGAGTGCGGCGCGACGCCGTAGCGCAGGCCGCCGTGCTCGGGCGCGACGCGGCGCATCGCGTCGAGCAGTTCGAGCAGGCCATCCGGCGTGTTGATGAAGCGGCGCTGGTCGTCGCGCGGCGGCTTGTTGCCGAAGCCGGCGAACTGGTACGACACGGGCAGCATCGTGATGCCGATGCCGGCCGCGCGGGCCGCGTCGATCACGCGCGTGCCGAGTTCCGCGATCTGCGGATAGCGCGAGCCGTCCTGCGCGTGATGCACGTAGTGGAATTCGCACACCGACGTGTAGCCGCACTTGAGCATCTCGACGTACAGCCAGCGCGCGATCGCCGCGAGCGCGTCGGGCGTGATCTTCAGCGCGAAGCGGTACATCAGGTCGCGCCAGCTCCAGAAGCTGTCGGCAGGATTCGCGCGGTATTCGGTGAGCCCCGCCATCGCGCGCTGGAACGCGTGCGAATGCAGGTTCGGCATGCCGGGCAGCACGGGCCCGGCCGCGTGCGCGACGCCGGCCGGCGCGTCGGCGTCGGGCGTCACCTCGGTCAGCGTGCCGGCCGCGTCCCAGCGCAGCAGCACGTTGCGGCGCCAGCCATCGGGCAGCCAGGCATGGTCCGCGAACAGCGTCATTTCGGTCATCGTGAGTCTCGTCTGTTACTCGCCGTTCATCCGGCGAAACACCGTCGTCCCGCCGCGCACGACCTGCTCGCAGAGCGGCCGGCCGATCCAGTAGGCGAGCTCCGACAGCGAGCCGACCGACCAGACCGCGAAATCCGCCTGCCGACCGGTCTCGAGCGCGCCGTGCCGATCCGCGCGGCCGAGTGCCGCGGCCGCATGGCGCGTCACGCCTTGCAGCACCTCGGGTACCGTCATGCGGAACAGCGTGCAGCCCATGTTCAGCGTCAGCAGCAACGATTCGAGCGGCGACGTGCCGGGGTTGTGATCGGTGGCGAGCGCGATCGGCACGCCGTGCTTGCGCAGCAGCTCGATCGGCGGCAATTGCGTTTCGCGAATGAAGTAATACGCACCGGGCAGCAGCACGGCGACCGTGCCGGCCGCCTTCATCGCCTCGATCCCGGCTTCGTCGAGAAATTCGAGGTGGTCGGCGGACAGCGCGCGATAACGCGCGGCAAGCGCGGTGCCGCCCGCGTTCGACAATTGATCCGCGTGCAGCTTCACCGGCAGGCCGCGCTTCGTCGCGGCTTCGAACACGCGCTCGGTCTGCGCGAGCGAGAAGCCGATGCGTTCGCAGAACACGTCGACCGCGTCGACGAGACCTTCGTCGGCGAGTGCCGGCAGCATCCGCTCGCACACTTCGTCGATGTATTCGTCCGCGCGGCCCGCGTATTCCGGCGGCAGCGCGTGCGCGCCGAGGAACGTGGTGTAGACCGTGACCGGGAAGCGCTCGCCGAGCTGGCGCGCGACGCGCAGCATCTTGCGCTCGCTCGCGAGGTCGAGCCCGTAGCCCGACTTGATCTCGATCGCGCTCACGCCTTCGGCGAGCAACGGCTGCAGGCGTGCGGCGGCCTGCACGAACAGCGCCGTCTCGTCGGCCGCGCGCGTCGCGCGCACCGTCGACACGATCCCGCCGCCCTGCCGCGCGATTTCCTCGTAGCTGACGCCGGCCAGGCGCTGCGCGAACTCGTCGGCGCGCGTGCCGCCGTACACGAGGTGCGTATGGCAGTCGACGAGACCCGGCGTCACCCACGCGCCGTGCAGATCCTCCCTGTGCCAGTGCGCATAACCGTGCGGCAGCGCGGAAAACGCGCCGAGCCACACGATCGTGCCGGTTTCGTCGACGGCGATCGCCGCGTCGTCGATCGTTTCGTCGGGATGGCCGTGCGGACACAGCCTCAGGTGATGCCAGACTCTCGGTTTCATGCGTTCAGTCTCGTTCGCCGACGGTGAGCGACACGGCCAGCAGCGCGCCGCCTCCGCTCACGACGACGTCAAACGCACGCTGCGGCCCGTCGAGCCGCAGCGTGTCCATTTCCTGCAGTGCGTGGTGCGCACCGCCGATCTCGATGCCGACGGCGCCCGTCGCGCAAAACAGCAGCACGGTATCGGCGCGCTCGACACGGTGCGTGCCCGCCCGCCATACGTGCAGCGTCCCGCCCGCGGCCGAGCGGCGCGTCATCAGGTTGAAGTCGCGCGTCGCGCCGTCGTGCAGCGTCGCGTCGATCGCCGTTTCGCCGTCGAAATCCGCGCGGGCGAGCGGCGTGTCGAGCACATGGCGCGCACCGCCCGCCTCCTCCAGCGTCATGCCCGCGCCGGACAGCAGCACGAGCGTGCGGTCGACGCCGTCGAAACGCGAGAACGGGCCGGGCGCGCCGACGTCCGCGACGCTCACGCGCCACGCGAACGTATCGAGCGAGGCGCCCGCCGGCGCTGCGGCATCAGTCGCTTCGGGGAAGCATGCCGCGATTTCGCGCGTCACGCCGCCGCCGTTCTTCCACGGCGACGCAACGAGATCCGCGGCGCGGATCATCGTTGCGTGCACCGGCGCCTGGTCGAGCGCCGTCATGCTCAGCGGCCGAGCATCGGCAGCTTCAGGCCGGCTTCGCGGGCCGTCTGCTGCGCGAGTTCGTAGCCGGCATCCGCATGGCGCATCACGCCCGTCGCCGGATCGTTCAGCAGCACGCGGCCAAGACGCTCGTGCGCATCGGCGGTACCGTCGGCGACGATCACGACGCCCGAGTGCTGCGAGAAGCCCATGCCGACGCCACCGCCGTGGTGCAGCGACACCCACGATGCGCCGCCTGCCGTGTTCAGCAGCGCGTTCAGCAGCGGCCAGTCGCTCACGGCGTCCGAGCCGTCCTTCATCGATTCCGTCTCGCGGTTCGGGCTCGCGACCGAACCGGTGTCGAGGTGGTCGCGGCCGATCACGATCGGCGCCTTCAGTTCGCCGTTCTTCACCATCTCGTTGAACGCCTGGCCGAGGCGATAGCGATCCTTCACGCCGACCCAGCAGATCCGTGCCGGCAGGCCCTGGAACGCGATGCGCTCACGTGCCATGTCGAGCCAGTTGTGCAGGTGCGGATCGTCGGGGATCAGCTCCTTCACCTTCTGGTCGGTCTTGTAGATGTCTTCCGGATCGCCCGACAGCGCGACCCAGCGGAACGGGCCCTTGCCTTCGCAGAACAGCGGGCGGATATAGGCCGGCACGAAGCCCGGGAAGTCGAAAGCATTCTCGACGCCCATCTCCAGCGCCATCTGGCGGATGTTGTTGCCGTAGTCGAGCGTGGCCGCGCCGCGTTCCTGCAGCGTGAGCATCGCGCGAACCTGGACGGCCATCGACTGCTTCGCGACCTTCACGATGCTCTGCGGATCGACCTTCTGCGCTTCGCGCCATTGCGCGACGGTCCAGCCTTGCGGCAGGTAGCCGTTGATCGGATCGTGCGCGCTCGTCTGGTCGGTCACGCAGTCCGGCGTGATGCCGCGCTGGACGAGTTCCGCGAACACGTCGGCCGCATTGCCGAGCAGGCCGACCGACACCGGCTTGCCGGTGCGCTTCGCTTCGTCGATCATGCCGAGCGCTTCGTCGAGCGTCGTCGCCTTCTTGTCGACGTAGCGCGTCTTCAGCCGGAAGTCGATGCGCGTCTCGTCGCATTCGACCGCGATCATCGAGAAGCCGGCCATCGTCGCCGCCAGCGGCTGCGCGCCGCCCATGCCGCCGAGACCACCCGTCAGGATCCAGCGGCCCGACGGATCGCCGTTGAAGTGCTGGTTCGCGACCGAGAAGAACGTTTCGTAGGTGCCCTGAACGATGCCCTGGCTGCCGATGTAGATCCAGCTGCCGGCCGTCATCTGGCCATACATCATCAGGCCCTTGCGGTCGAGCTCGTGGAAGTGATCCCAGGTCGCCCAGTGCGGCACCAGGTTCGAGTTCGCGAGCAGCACGCGCGGCGCATCCTTGTGCGTGCGGAACACACCGACCGGCTTGCCCGACTGGATCAGCAGCGTTTCGTTTTCCTCGAGATCCTTCAGCGACGCGAGGATCTGGTCGTAGCATTCCCAGTTGCGCGCCGCACGGCCGATGCCGCCGTACACGACGAGCGCGTGCGGATGCTCGGCGACTTCCGGATCCAGGTTGTTCTGGATCATCCGGTAGGCGGCTTCGGCCAGCCAGGTCTTGCAGACCTTCTCGCTGCCGCGCGGCGCGCGGATCGTGCGCGTCGGATCGAGACGGGGATCGATGTGTTTCGGATGGTTCATGACGGCTGCTCCCGAGGGAAAGTGAATATCAAATAGGAATCAGAAATGCCCGGTGAAGCGATAACGGCTGCCGGGGTGCCACAAATTCGCCACCGAGGCGACGACGCCCTGCGACCAGGTACGCCGATGTAAAACCAGACACGGCTCGACGTCGTCCATCCGCAGCTGCTCGCGCCGCTCGGGCGCCGGGGCCGCCGCTTCGATCCGGTACTCGACGCGCTGCAGCGGTGCCGCGCGCATCAGGTAGAGGTTCGGCGTCGTGTTCGTGAAATCCTGCTCGGCATAATCCGGCGCGACGGCCGGATTCACCCACCGCTCTTCGAGCTGGACGGGTTCGTCATTCTCGAAGTGCAACACCTGCGAATAAAACAGCTTCGCGCGCACGGCCATCTGCATCTCGTCGGCGAGCGCCTCGTCGGCGCGGATCGTCTCGAGGCCGAGCACGCTGGCGCGGTACGCATGCCCGCGCGCGTCGACCTCCTCCGAGATGCTGCGGATCGCGACGAGCGTCGACTCGTACTTCGGCCGCGCGACGTAGGTGCCGGCGCCCTTCATGCGCGTGAGCACCTGCTCGGCCGTCAACTCGCGCAGCGCGCGGTTGACGGTCATGCGCGCGACCTTGAACTCGCGGGCCAGTTCGTTCTCGGAGGGCACCTGGTCGCCCTCCGCCCACTCGCCGGCGTGAATGCGGCCCAGGATGAAATCCTTGATCTCCTGGTAGACCGGCGCGCTCATGGGCTTACTGTTCCGACGCGAACGAGAACGGCGCGACCTTCGCGAACGCACGCTCGCCGACGAGCTTCGCGATCACCGCGATATCCGGCGCGAAGTAGTGGTCGAGTTCGTAGTGCGCGACCTTGCTGCGGATCGTTTCCATCACCGGCGCGAGCTTCGGGCTCGTGTGGTGCGGCGCGCGCAGGTCGACGCCTTGCGCGGCGGCCAGCAGTTCGATCGCGAGGATGTGCTTCGTGTTGTCCGCGATGTCGGCGAGCTTGCGTGCCGCGAACGTCGCCATCGACACGTGGTCTTCCTGGTTCGCCGAGGTCGGCAGCGAGTCGACCGATGCCGGGTGCGCGAGCGTCTTGTTTTCCGATGCGAGGGCCGCGGCCGTCACGTGCGCGATCATGAAGCCCGAGTTCACGCCGCCGTCCTTCACCAGGAACGGGGGCAGGCCCGACAGCGTCGCGTCGATCAGCAGCGCGATGCGACGTTCGGACAGCGCACCGATTTCCGACGCGGCGAGCGCGAGGTTGTCGGCCGCGAACGCGACGGGTTCAGCGTGGAAGTTGCCGCCCGACAGCACTTCGCCGGTATCCGGGAAGATCAGCGGGTTGTCCGACACGGCGTTCGCTTCGACCAGCAGCACGTCGGCCGCGTGACGCATCTGGTCCAGGCAAGCGCCCATCACCTGCGGCTGGCAGCGCAGGCTGTACGGATCCTGCACCTTGTCGCAGTCGCGGTGCGACTGGTTGATCGGCGAACCTTCGAGCAGCTCGCGGTACGACGCGGCCGCATCGATCTGGCCCTGGTGGCCGCGCAGTTCGTGGATGCGCGCATCGAACGGCTTCACCGAGCCGGCTGCCGCGTCGACCGACAGCGCACCCGCGACGAGCGCGGTGCGGTACAGGTCTTCGATCGCGAACATGTTGTCGAGCGCGAGCGCCGTCGACGCTTGCGTGCCGTTCAGCAGCGCGAGGCCTTCCTTCGCCTGCAGCGTGAGCGGCGCAAGGCCCGCGACGCGCAGACCGTCGAGCGCGCTGGCGCGCTCGCCGCGGATGAACACTTCACCGACGCCCAGCAGCACGGCCGACATGTGCGCGAGCGGCGCGAGGTCGCCCGATGCGCCGACCGAGCCCTTCACCGGGATCAGCGGCAGCACGTCGGCGTTAAACAGCGTGATCAGCGCATCCATCACCTCGCGGCGGATGCCCGAGTGGCCGCGGCCCAAGCTCGACAGCTTCAGCGCCATCAGCAGGCGCACCGACGAGCGCGCCATCGGCTCGCCGACGCCGACCGCGTGCGACAGCACCAGGTTCTTCTGCAGCAGTTCGAGCTGGTCGTGCGGGATGTGCGTGCTGGCCAGGCGGCCGAAGCCCGTGTTGATGCCGTATGCCGGCTCGCCCTTCGCCGCGATGTCGGCGACGGCCTTCGCGCCTGCGTCGATCTTCGCGAAGCTCGCCGGGTCGAGCTGGAGCTGCACGGATTCGCGAGCGATCTTGCGCAGTTGCGGGAGGGTCAGGTGGCCGGGGGTCAACGTAATCATGTGAGCAATCCTGTCTAGACAAGTTCGGGATGGATTGAAGTGTAGCCATCGCAACTTGTCTAGACAACCCCGTTTTTCACGATTTCGACTCGGGAGTTTCCCTGATATCCGGCGCGGCCCGCCGGGCCGGCTCCGCGGACCCCGTAGTTAACATATGTTGCAATTATTTTGTATTTGGCAACATACGGATCGACACTTCCTCATGACCCGCCACGGAGACCCGCCATGACCGTCCCGCCCCGGTTGACCGCCCGCCTCGGCCGCAGCCTGCTCCTCACCGCGTGCGCGCTCGCGTGCGGCGCGTCGCTCGCCGCGGAACCGCTGTCCGGCACGCTCGAGAAAATCCGCCAAGGCGGCCTGATCTCGATCGGCCACCGCGAAACGTCGGTGCCGTTCTCCTACGTCGACACGAACGGCAAGGTGATCGGCTTCTCGCAGGATCTGTGCGATCGCGTGATCGCCGCCGTGAAGGCGCGTACCGGCAAGCCGGACCTGCAGGTGCGCTTCATCCCGGTCACGTCGCAAAACCGCATTCCGCTGGTGCAGAACGGCACGGTCGATCTCGAATGCGGGGTCACCACCAACCTCGCCGCGCGTCACGCGCAGGTCGCGTTCTCGACGACCTTCTTCGTCGCGACGACGCGCCTGCTCACGCGCACGAGCTCGGGCATCCGCGACTTCCCCGATCTCGCCGGCAAGACGGTCGTGACGAACCAGGGCACGACGTCCGAACGCCTGCTGCGCAAGATGAACGAGGAGAAGAAGATGAACATGCAGATCATCAGCGCGAAGGACTACGGCGAAGGACGCCTCACGCTCGAATCGGGCCGCGCGGCCGCCTACATGATGGACGACGTGCTGCTCGCCGGCGTGCGCCAGCTCGCGGCGAAGCCGGCCGAGTGGACGATCGTCGGCACGCCGCAATCGTCGGAAGCGTACGGGTTCATGCTGCGCAGGGACGATCCGCAGTTCAAGGCGCTCGTCGACGGCGTGCTCGTGCAGCTGATGAAGAGCGGCGAGATCAACGCGCTGTACGACAAGTGGTTCATGAAGCCGGTGCCGCCGAAAGGCCTTGCGTTCGACTTCCCGATGAGCGATGTGATCAAGGCGCGCTACGCGGCGCCGAACGACGTGCCGCTCGAGTGAGCGTCGTGTGCCGAAGCGGGTTCAGCGTGCCCACGCGACGCACGCCGCGTAGCCGGGCGCCGCGTCGAGCCAGCCCGCATCGAACGCGGCCACGCCGGCCGCGGGCGCGGCCGGCTCGACGATCGTCGTCGCGGGCGTATCGTGTGTCTGCGCATCGCGCGGCGGCACGACCGCGAACGCGCGCAGCCCGCCGACGATGCCGGTGCCGAGCGCCTTCAGCAACGCCTCCTTCGCGGACCAGATGCGCATGAACGCGTCGGCACGCGCGGCGAGCGGCAGGCTGTCGAGATACGCGGCCTCGGCGCTCGCGCATACTTCGCGCGTCAGCGCACGCCAGTCGGTGGATCGATTGCAGCTTTCGATATCGACGCCGACACGGCCCGCCGGCGTCCATGCGATCAGCGCGTGATCGCCCGCATGCGACACGTTGAAATCGAGCGATGCGCGATGCGCGGCATCGAGCGACGGCCGCCCCGCTTCGTCGACGACGATCACGATGTCCTTCGGCGCCACGTCGAGCGCCGCGCCTAGCACGTCGCGCAGCGCGGCGCGCGTCGCGGCGCTGCGCACCGCATCCTCGTGCCGCAGGTAGCGCGCGGCGCGCGCGCGCTCGGCGTCGCTCAGAGCCGCATAGGCAGGCGATGCGAGCGGCACGTGCCAGTCGAAATCGATGCGCGCGACCTGCACGCCGGCACGCGACGCGGCAGCCGGCACGTCGAGCAGGCGCATTTGCCACGCGCGGGACACGTCGGCGGAATTCGCGGAATCGGGCGGAATGGACATCGGCATCGGGCAGCCAGTCGAACGAAACGTCCGATGTTAATCGATCGCGCGGCGCAGACGCCGATGCATTGCGAACGCGTTCGTCGTCAGCGGCAGCCGGCGCGGCCGCCCGATCGACGCGACGGCGTGCCCGCGTGCGCGCTCACCCGTGCGCGACGGCATCCGGCACGCTGCCGTCCGCCGGCCGCGCACGCTGCGCCGGACGGTGCGCGTGCACGCGGCCCGGCGCATCGGCCGGCAGCGCGCCGTATTGCAGCCACGACAACGCGACGGGCCACAGCGTGTCGGTGAAGCGGCTGTGGAAGAACGCGAAGTGGCCGATCGCGTCGACGCCGATGTCGCGCGGCGCGATCCGCAGATGCGTGACGTCGCTGCCCGTGTAGTAGCCGGCCAGCCGCTCGATCGCTTCGACCGTGCCGAACCCGTCGTCGTCGAGGCCGATCGCGAGCATCCGCGCCGGCAGCCGCGCGAAGCGCGCAGGCAGTGCGGCGCGGCTCGCCGCGGGTTCGGCGAGCAGGCCGTGCGTGTACGCGTCCTCGAAGCGCGCTTGCGCGCGCACCCACGACAACGCGACGCCGCGCGGCGTGTCCTCCATCCAGCCGAGCCGTTTCGCGGGCACGTAGCCGAACACGGCCGCAAGCGCCGGCATTGCCACATGCCACTTCCACCACATGCGCCACCGCTCTTGCTGCCGATAGTCGCGCCAGTACGCATATTGCGCGCCGACGGTCACCGCGTGGCGCACGTACGCGTTCGACGCCGCGAGCCCGAGCAGGCAGCCGCCGATGCTGTGCGCGACGACGTCGAGCGGCTGGCCGGGAAACGCGTCGCGCGCGTACTGCAGCGCGGCCTCGCAATCGAGCCGCCCCCAGTCGAGCCAGTTCGCACGCAGCTTCGCGAGCCGCGCGGGGCGCGATCCGCCGATCCCGCGATAGTCGTAGACGAGCACGTCGCGCCCGTGTGCGAAAAGCCAGGCCGCGAAGCGGAAGTAGTAGTCGCAGCGCACCGACGTCGCGCAATTGACGACCGTCACGGGCCGCGCGGCGCCGCTGCCGCGATGCCGCCACACGTAGCCGCGCAGCACGTAACCGTCGGCCGCGGTCAGCGTCACGGGCTCCGGCGGCAACGTGTCCGCCGCGCGCGACGCTGCCCGATCCGTGCCGGCTGCTTCATTCGAAATCGTCATCCCGTCTCCTGTGCGGCGCCGCATCGCGCGGCGCCCGCCGCTGGTCGGCCAGTCTCCATTGAACTTGACGCGCCCGGCGTTCTCAACCAATCTTGCTGCTCCGTTCGCATGAGCCATACGCATGTCAACGCCGCTCGTCCGTCTCCCGTCGCTGGATCTCGTGCGCGGCTTCGTCGCCGTCGGCCGCCGCATGAGCATCACGCTCGCCGCGCAGGACCTGTGCGTCACGCAGTCGGCGGTCAGCCGCCAGGTACATGCGCTCGAGGCGCATCTCGGCGTCACGCTGCTGCGGCGCGGCTATCGCAAGATCGCGTTCACGCCGGAAGGCGAGCGGCTGTTTCGCGCCGCCGACGCCGCGCTGCTGAGCCTGCAGGACACCGTCGCGTCGCTTGCCGCCACGCGCGAGCGCCAGCCCGTCACGATCACCGCGAGCATCGGCGTGACCGCGCTGTGGCTGCTGCCGCGGCTCGGGCGCCTGCAGGCGCGCCTGCCCGATATCGACTTGCGCGTGGCCGCGAACGACAAGGTACTCGATTTGCGCGCGGAAGGCATCGACCTCGGCATCCGCTATTGCCCGCGCGAGCGTGCGCCCGCCGGCGCGCTGCACCTGTTCGACGAAGTCGTCGTGCCGGTCGCGCACCCGGCGCTGGCCGCGCGGCCCGTGACCGGCGCGGCCGCGATCGCCGAGCACGTGCTGCTCGAGTTCGACGGCCCGCCGCAAACGCAACTGCAGTGGCGTACGTACCTGCACGCGGCCGGGCTCGGCGATGCGCGGCCGAAGGGCGTGCTGCGCTTCAACCAGTACGATCAGGTGATCCACGCCGCGATCGCCGGCCAGGGCGTCGCGCTCGGCAGGCTCGCGCTCGTCGCGCCGATGCTCGCGGACGGCCGGCTCGCGGTGCTCGGCCCGCACTCGCAGGCGTTGTCGGACGCGTACGGCTACTGGCTGTTCCGGCACGATCCCGCCCCGCGCCGCGAAGTCGCCGACGTGCGCGACTGGATTCTCGCGGAAGCGGCCGAATGCGACGCGGCAATACGCGCGTACGACGCGGCACGGCGGTAAGCCGCGAGCGCGTGCCCGCATCGAGCCGATGGTGGTGCGGCATTGCGCGCGACACGCGCGCAGCCGCAGGCGTGGCGCCGATGGCCGCTGCGCTGCATCGGCAGTGTGCGGTGCGTCGCAGCGACTCCACGGATCCGGCCCGTTCCGCCTTCGCGACCGGCCTCGCGTCCGAACCGCCTCGCATTCCCCACGTGCATGCGAACGCGACCGAATGATTGCTTGAGCGTGCCGCGACGGAATCGTCTAATCGGATCGAACGCGGCGTCGCGCCGCGCGCATTCATCCGGAGACCCGCATGACCCCGATCGAACGAGACACCCGGCGCCGCTGGCTGCCGGTGCTGGCGGGCGGCCTGATCATGGGCGCCGCGCTCGGCATCCGCCACGTGCAGGGGCTATTCCTCGCCCCCGTCACGCTCGACCACGGCTGGTCGCGCGAAGCGTTCGGGCTCGCGCTCGCGCTGCAGAACCTGATATGGGGCATCGCGCAGCCGTTTACCGGGATGATCGCCGACCGGTTCGGCTCGGTGCGCGTGATCGTCGCCGGCATGCTGTTGTATGCAGCCGGGCTCGCCACGATGGCGTTCGCCGCGTCGGCCGGCGTGTTTACGCTCGGCGCGGGGCTCGTGATCGGCATCGCGCTGTCGGGCTCGGCCTTCGCGTCGATCTACGGCGCGCTGAGCCGGCTGTTTCCGCCCGAGCGGCGCGGCTGGGCGCTCGGTGTCGCGGGCGCGATCGGCGGGCTCGGCCAGTTCTGCATGGTGCCGGTCGCACAGGTGCTGATCGGCGGCATCGGCTGGCAGCATGCATTCGTCGCGCTCGCGCTCGTCGCCGCGCTGCTCGCGCCGCTCGCCGTGCTGGTGCGCGACCGGCCCGCGCACGCCGCGAGCCGCGCCGACGGCCCCGACCAGTCGATCGGCGCGGCGGTGCGCGAAGCGTTCGCGCATCGCGGCTTCTGGCTGCTGAACGCGGGATTCTTCGCGTGCGGGTTCCAGCTCGCGTTCATCGCGACCCACCTGCCCGCCTATCTGCTCGATCACGGCCTGCCGGCGCGCCACGCCAGCGTCGCGCTCGCGCTGATCGCATTGACCAACGTGGCCGGCACCTATGCATGCGGCCATCTCGGCGGCCTGCTGCGGCGCAAGTACGTGCTGTCGGTGCTGTACCTCGTCCGCGCGCTGGCGATGGCCGCGTTCATCGCGGCGCCGTTGTCGCCCGCGAGCGTCTACGTGTTCGCGGCGGTGATGGGCTTCACGTGGCTCGGCACCGTGCCGTTGACGAACGGCGTGATCTCGCAGGTGTTCGGCGTGCGCTACATCGCGACGCTGTTCGGCTTCGTCTTCTTCGGGCACCAGCTCGGCAGCTTCTTCGGCGTTTGGCTGGGCGCGCTCGTCTACGACGCGACGCATTCGTATCTGCCGCTGTGGATCGGCTCGATCGCGCTCGGCGTGCTCGCCGCGCTGCTGCACCTGCCGATCGACGACGCGCGCATCGCGCGCCCGGTGCCGGGCAAGGCCGCGTGGGCATGATGCGCGTGGCGGTGGCCGTCGGCGTGCTCGCGTTCGTCGCGTGGTGCGGTGCGGCCTACTTCGACTCGGGCGTCGCGCTTGCACTGCTCGAGCACGTCGCGTTCTGCAACTGATACGGCAAGCCGCACCGCGCGCGTGGAGCGGCGGCTGCGGCTGGTGATGCCGGGTGACGCCTGTCGACCCTTCGGCAGCGTGGCCAGCGCACGCGCGGCACCTGCGCGCGCGTCGTCGACGTACACGCACACGAGCGGCCGGCCCGCCTCGACCGCGCGCGTGAGCGCTGGCTGGTCGGTCACGCGCAGATCGTCGCGGAACCACACGACGGCAGGAGCAACGGACGACTTCGCGGGCACGGGCGCCTCGGTCAGGAAACGGAAAAGCGAACGGTATTGCCGCGTAGTCGAGTGCGATCGATGCGCGCGGCACGGGATCACCGCACGGCGCGTGTCCGGCGTTGCGGGCCCGCGGCGTTCAGTCGAGACGGAAGGCCGCCTCGAAACGCTCGGCGAAGGTGTCGAACTCGGTTTCCGGCAGATGATTGATGCCGCCCGCGCGCTTGCGCCCGCCGCCGGTCGGAAAACCGCGGCAGAATTCGTCGGCGCCGATCGGCCGGCCGTCGGGCACGCGCACGCTGACGACGAGCCCGCCCTGCGCGCGCGGCGACAGCACCGCGAGCGCCGCATGCGGCGCATTGCGCATCCGCTCGTTCGCGAGCATCCCCGTCGCGCGCCGCGCCCACGGATGATCCGGCATCCTGATCAGTGTCGCGCCGGGCACGTCGCGCAGCGGCGCGAGCGCGCAGGCCCGCGCCATGTCGTCTCGATAGCCGTCGCGCAGCGCGGCGAACACCGGCGTGTCGCGCACGAAGTCGAGCGGGTCCGCACACGGCAGCATCGCGTCGGCCAGCGCCGCCGGATCGAAATGGAGATCGCCGACGCACTCGCCGTAGGCGTTGTAGTTCAGGTAGAGCCCGAGTTCGGCGAGCGTGCGGCGTTCGACGTCGTCGAGCCCGTATTCGCGCGCGAGCGCGTCGCCGAGCGCCGGCAGTTCGTCGCCGAACGCCGCGACGATCGCCCACCGTACATGACGGCCGCCGAGATGGCGGTTCACGAGCGCGCTCGTGCAGATGTCGGCGGACGTGTCGATGTACGCGTCGAAACGCGGATCGCCCGGCAGCTCGCCCGCGAAGTGATGGTCGAAGTAGCGGACCGCCGCGCCGTCGCGCAGCAGCCGCGCACAGGCGTCGCGATTCTGGTCGTGCGACACGTCGAGCACGGTCACGCGATCGCCGGCCCGCGCATCGATTCGCTCGAGCAGCCGGATGTCGCGCTTCACGCCGGTCACGAGCGTGCCGCGCTCGCCCTCCGCGAGCCGCAGTTGCTGCAGCGCGCACAGACCGTCCGCGTCGCCGTTGAACGCGAAGAAATGTCGTCCGCGGTAGGGTTCCCGTTCCTGCATCATCCGTCTCTTTTCCTCAGGGCATGAAGTCGCCGCCGTTCGCGTGCAGCGTCGCGCCGGTCACCGCGTTCGCGTCATCCGATGCGACGAACAGCGCGGCACGCGCGCAGTCGTCGTCGGCCGGCAGCTTCGCGAGCGCTATGTTCGACGCGATCGGCACGACGGTCTCGTCCTGCGTCACTCCGTACTCGGCGGCCGCCGGCCGCAAATACGTCTGCGGCGGCACGTCCCGCATCCAGCTCATGTGAATGCCGTTCGCCCGAATCCGGTGTACGCCAAGCTCGCGCGCGAGGTATTTTGCCGCAACCGCGAGCACACGCTTCGATACAGCGTAGCCGGATTGCCCTGCAAACGGCTTGCGGGCCACCTGCGTATCGATCGTCACGATTGCGCCGCGCGTGTGCCGCTTCATGTGCGGGATGAATTTCGGTGCGAGCGTCATCGTGCCGAACACGTTGGTGCCGAACACCGCGCGCCAGCAGGCGAGATCGGCTTCGTCGACCGCCTCCGGAAACGTGCCGCGCACGAATGCACAGTGCACGAGCGCGTCGATCCGGCCGAAGCGCTCGATCGCCTGCGTTGCGCGCTGCCGGCATTGCGCGCGCCGGACGATGTCGGTTCGCACCTTCAGCATTTCGCACGCGACGCCAAGTGCGCGGATCCGGCTTGCGCATCGTCGATGCTTTTCCATCGTGCGTGCCGCGACGACCACGCCGCGCGCACCCTCGCGTGCCGCCTCGACCGCGAGCTTCACGCCGAGCCCCGCCTCCGATCCCGGAAATCACGACGCTCTTGTCCTTCAGCAACGTGTTTTTTCGCCTGGTTGTCTTGGGCCTCGCGGGCGCCGTCAGCCGGCCGCCCGCCAGCGCCGTGCGTGCTTTATGTCATATGTCATCTGATGTGATGCGACGGACAACATCCTCATGACGCCCGCAGATATTTGACGAAATTCCGGGTAAACCCGCAACGTCATACGCAAATCCAACGCGTACCATGTCATACGACGACGTACTACAAAAATCGCCACCCTCGACGCCGACGCGGGCCATCGCCCCGTCCGCCGCCCGACCGGAGACTCCCTTGGCCACACCTGCCCTGCCCGGCCGCGACCCACTCGCGTCCGCCGTCTCGAAAGTGAAATGGCACGTGCTGCCGCTCGTGCTGATCATGTTCATCGCGAACTACATCGATCGCGTGAACGTCGGCTTCGTCGATCGCCACCTCGAGGCGTCGATTGGTATCGGCGCGGCCGCGTACGGGCTCGGTGCCGGCCTGTTCTTCGTCGGTTACGCGCTGTTCGAAGTGCCGTCGAACCTGCTGATGCAACGCTACGGCGCGCGCATCTGGCTCGCGCGGATCATGGCGACGTGGGGCATCGTCGCCGCCGCGATGGCGTTCGTGTGGAACGACACGTCGTTCTACGTGCTGCGCTTCCTGCTCGGCGCGGCCGAGGCCGGTTTCTTCCCCGGCGTCGTGCTGTACCTGTCGCAATGGCTGCCGCCGCAGGAGCGCGGCAAGGCGATGGCGATCTTTCTCGGCGGCTCCGCGTTCGCGTCGGTGCTGTCCGGGCCCGTGACCGGCGCGCTGCTGTCGATCCACGGCTTCGGCCTGCAGGGCTGGCAGTGGATGTTCCTGATCGAAGGGATGTTCTCGGTCGCGCTGTGCGGCGCGAGCTGGCTGCTGCTGAAGTCGCACATCCGCGACGCGACGTGGCTCACCGCCGACGAACGCGCGGCGCTCCAGAACGCGCTCGACGAAGAACGCGCGACCCGCGACGTGCGCTCGAAGGTGCACGTATCGGCCGCCACGCTGCTGCGCGATCCGCAGATCGTGCTGTTCTGCTTCCTGTATTTCTCGATCCAGCTCACGATCTATGCGGCCACCTTCTGGCTGCCGACCATCATCCGCAAGATGGGCGGCCTCACCGATTTCCAGGTCGGTCTCTACAACACGATTCCGTGGATGATCGCGATCGGCGCGATGTACGGCTTCGCGGTGCTGTCCGCGAAGTGGAAGCATCCGCAGCGCTGGCTGTCGTTCGCGCTCGTGCTCGCCGCGTGCGGGCTGTTCGCGTCGACGTCGCGCGATCCGGTCTGGTCGTTCGCGTCGATCTGCTTCGCCGCGCTCGGCTTCAAGGCCGCGTCGTCGCTGTTCTGGCCGATCCCGCAGGGCTATCTCGACACCCGCGTGGCCGCGGCCGTGATCGCACTGATCAATTCGATCGGCAACCTCGGCGGCTTCGTCGCACCGACGGCCTTCGGCTATCTGAAGCAACATACGGGTTCGATCACGGGCGGCCTGTATGCGCTCGCGATCGCGTCCGTCGTCGCCGCGGTCGCCGCGCTGTTCGCCCGCACGCACCGGCGCAGCGATCCGCCGCGCGGGCTGCCCGCCGACGAGTCCTTCACGAACACCTCGATGCTCCGCCATGCCGAACACTGACCGCCTGACCGTCGTCGTCTCGAATGCCGTCGACGGCGACCTCGCCACGTTCTCGCTCGCGTCCGACGGCGCGCTCGCGCCGCTCGCCCGCTACCCGGCCGGCGACGTCGCGATGCCGATCGCCGTGCAGGCCGACGGCGCGCGGCTGTACGTCGCGACGCGCGGCGAAACGCCGACGATCGTCGCATTCCGTGTCGCGACGGCCACCGGTGCGCTCGCCCGCATCGGCGCAACCGCGATCGACGCGAGCCTCGCCTATCTGTCGCTCGATCGCGGCAGCCGCTGGCTGCTCGGCGCATCGTATGGCGGCAACTCGCTGAGCCTCTACGACGCCGCTCGCGTGCGCGACGGCGACGGCGCGCCGCTGCAGGTCGCGCACGGCATCGCGAATGCACATGCCGTGGTCGTGTCGCCGGACAATCGGTTCGCGTACGTGAGCTCGCTCGGCTCGGACCGGATCTTCACGTTCGCGCTGGTCGAGGATGCAGGCGGCCTGCGCGTGCTCGAGCACGGCGAAACGCGCGTGCCGGGCGGCTTCGGCCCGCGTCACTTGCGCTTCGCGCGCGACGGCCACACGCTCGTCGCGGTCAGCGAATTCCAAGCCACGCTCGCGACGTTTTCGCGAGAGTCCGACAGCGGCCGCCTCGGCGACGCGCGGGTCAGCGCGCGCCACCCGGCCGTTGCCGATCTCGCGCAAGGCCATGCGCGCCCGCCCGCGCCGACCGTGCCCGCCGTGTGGGCCGCCGATCTCCATCTGACGCCGGACGAGCGTTTCGCGTACGTCAGCGAACGCACGTCGAGCCAGTTGCTCTGCTATCGCCGCGATGCGGACGGCACCTTCGAACCCGCGCACGCGACGGCCACCGAAACGCAGCCGCGCGGCTTCGCGATCGATCCGTCGGGACGCTGGCTCGTCGCATGCGGCGAGCAGTCGGAATACGTGGCGGTCTACGCGATCGCGCCAGATGACGGCGCGTTGTCGTTGCGCGCGCGTGTGGCCGGCGGTCGCGGCGCGAACTGGGTCGCGATCATCTGACGGATTGAATGACCGACGGATGGCACGATCCATTGATTGATCGATGCCGCGCGCACGACCGACATCGGCCCGCGCCGCCCGGCACACCGTCAGCGCCGCTCGCTCGGCGCGACGCCGGTCCAGCGCTTGAACGCACGCGTGAAATTGGCGCGGTCGGTATAGCCGACCCGCGCCGCGATCTCGTCGATCGGCAGACGCGTGCCCTCGAGCAACCGGAGCGCATCGCGCAGCCGGATCTCGTCGAGCAGCGCCGAATAGGTCGCACCGAATTCCGCGAGCTTGCGTTTGAGCGTGCGCGCCGACACGTGCAGCTCGCGCGCGACGTCGTCCACCGACGGGTAACCGGCGTCGCCGCAGATCAGCAGGTTGCGCACGCGCTCGACGATGCTTTCCGCGTAGCCGAGCCGCGCGAGCTCGGCCTCGCATTGCTGAACGATCATCTGCGCGGTCTGCGCGTTCGCGGTGCCGATCGGCTCGTCGAGCAGCGCGGCGTCGCAGCGGATGCGGTTCGCGCTCGCGTTGAAATGACAGCGCGGCAGCCGCGCGCGATAGCGCTCGAACCACGGCGGTTCCGGCCATTCGAAATGCAGCTCCGCGCGCGACTGCAACGTGCGCCCCGGCGCGGGATCGAGCAGCGAGTTGAACAGGATCGCCGTCTCGACCAGGAAATTTTCCACCGCGAACTGGCGCAGCCGGCCGAGCGCAAACGCCTCGAGCACGTCGATGTCGACGATCCCGTCGAGCTGCACGAGCCGCACCGAGAAGAACGGCACGCGCGTCGGCAGATAGCGGATGCCGAGCGCGATCGCTTCGCCGAGCGTCGCGCAACTCATCAGCCCGAAGCCGATCAGTCCGGATTTCGTGAGACTGCTGCGCAGGCCGATCTCGATCGCGATCGACGGATCGTTCGTCGCATCGAGCAGGTTGAACACGATCGTGGCCTGCTGCAGCGGCGTGATGCGTGCATCGGGCCGGGCGAGCCAGTCGCGCTCGACGCCTGAGCCGGCGAGAATCCGGCCGCCGTCGATGCCGCGCTCCTCGGCGAGCATCAGCATGAACAGCGCATACGCGGACGATACCGTCGCCTTGTTCAACTGGCGCGCGGCATCCGGAACGGACAGGGCCATGCGGCGGACTCCGGAGCGGTTTCGGCGGATTGTAGCGTCGCTGGCCCGCAATGACACCGCGGCATGCCTCTAGCGGCGGCGCACGACGGCGACAGCCCGCCCGTCGGTCATCGTGGCCCGAAATGACACCATGTTTGGCACCAGCGGCCCTCGCGCGCATGGCAGCGCACGCCTATGCTTTCCACGTCGGCATTGCGCCCCACCCTTTCCGCACGGATTCCGCTCGATGAGCCAGCCCGCACGAACCGTCTTTCGACATGACGCAGACAAGGTCGCGTACGTCCGCCGCGAGGTCAACGCCGCGAGCGACGCGATCCGCGCGCGCTTTCCGCTGCTCGACAACCAGAATCTCGTCGGCGCGACCGTGATGGCCGTGTCGGTGAGCGCGATGCTCGCGATCGCGTGGCTGTATGCGCGCGGCGCGATCGCGTGGTACGTCGCGCTGCCGCTCGCCGCGTTCGTCACGTCGCTGATCCACGAACTCGAGCACGATCTGATCCACCTGATGTACTTCAAGAAGACGCCGTGGGCCTATCACCTGATGATGGCGCTGTGCTGGCTCACGCGGCCGGGCACGATCAATCCGTGGACGCGCCGCCGCATGCACCTGCATCACCACAAGGTGTCGGGCGGCGAGTCGGATCTCGAGGAATTCGGCATCACCAACGGCGAACGCTGGGGCGTGAAGCGCCTGTTGATGATCGCGGACGGCATGCTCGCCGTCGTGCTGCGGCCGGATGCGATGCGTCGCAAGGTCCGGCAGTACGTGGCCGCGCAGCCGGTGCAGGATGCGGCCGAGCGCGCACAACTGCGCATCGAGCAGGTGTCATCCTACATGCCGATCGGTCACGCGTATTACGCGCTGTGGCATGCGTTCATCGTCTACCACGCCGGGCTGTTCGCGCTGCATGCGTTCGGTTATGCGGTGAGCGTGCCGGCCGTCGTCGCGCGCACGATGCACGTCGTCGATTTTCTCGCGGTCGTGTGGCTCGGGCCGAATTTCGTGCGCAGCTTCTGCATCAACTTCGTCAGCTCGAACATGCATTACTTCGGCGACATCGATTCGCGCAACGTGATCCAGCAGACGCAGGTGCTCAATCCATGGTGGATGCTGCCGTTCCAGCTGTTCTGCTTCAACTTCGGCAGCACGCATGCGATCCATCATTTCGTGGTGCGCGATCCGTTCTACATTCGGCAGTTGACCGCGCGCACCGCGCACAACGCGCTGCGGGAAGTCGGCGTGCGGTTCAACGACGTCGGCACGTTCAAGCGTGCGAATCGCTGGGGCGCGTATCGTCCGGTGCGCGGGGTGCGAAGCACGCAGCCGGCCGACGCGTAACGGCGGCGCGCGGCGTTGCCCGCCGTGGTGGCTCCGCCGGTCTGTCGGCCCTTCAGTCGCCGATCGGCGGCATCGGCCCGTGCCCGCGGATCCACGCCCAGTTCGCGAGTTCGGCCATTTCCTTGTCGCCGCGGCTGTCGCCGTACGCGAACAGTTTCGCGGGCAGCCGGTTGCCCCACCAGCCGCGCAGGCGCACGACCTTCTGCGGGCCCCAGCAGTTCTCGCCGTTCAGCCGCCCGGTGAACGTGCCGCGCTCGAACGCGAGGCGCGTCGCGAGCACCGTATCGATGCCGGCCGTACGCGCCCACTTCTCCAGATACACCGACGGCGACGCGCTCACCAGCACGACTTCATGCCCGCGCGCCTGATGTTCGCGCACCCGTTCCAGCATGTCCGGGCGCACGAGGTTCGGCAGATAGCCGTCGACGAAGCTGCGTGCGAGCGCGTCCAGCGCGTCTTCCCGGATCGGCCCGAGTGCGAACCATGCGAACTTCGCCTTCGCGTCGCCGCGCGACAACAGGCCGGCCTTCATCGCGACGAGCCACGGCAGCGCGCGCAGGCCGGCCCATGCGAAACGCGGCGTGCCGACCGCGTAGCGGACGAAATGACGGAAGCTGTCGGTGGTCGTGATGGTGCCGTCGAAATCGAATGCGGCGACGATGCGGTCGGTCATGGAGAGGCGGGAAAGCGCTGAGATGCCCGGGAAGATAGCAGACTCGGGCGGCCGTGCGTCCGGGCACGGGCGTGAATGGCGGCACGGCTCTTCTGTGCCGCCGTAATCCGGGCAGAGCCGCGCCGCCGCGCGCGCCGCGGACGGCGGCTTCCCGCCGATTTCCACTGATCGCCAAAGGGAGTGGCGATCCGCCGCCAGAGTTTGCTATACTCTCGGTCTTCCGGAGAGATGGATGAGTGGTTTAAGTCGCACGCCTGGAAAGCGTGTATAGGTTAATCGCCTATCGGGGGTTCGAATCCCCCTCTCTCCGCCAGGACACGTGAAGCCCCTTGATTCCGCTGAGAAATCAAGGGGCTTTTCTTTTTCCCACCGCGATCTCCCGCATCCCGAGCGCCCGCTCTCACGGATGCCGAATGTAATCCACCAACGCCCGCGTATATTCATCCGGCTGCCGATCGAGCAGACTCACCGCGATCGCCACCGCGAACCCCGCCGGCACGCCGAACACGCCCGAGCTGATCGGCTCGATCCCGAACCACGTCCGCCCGGCGAACCCGGTCAGCTGCGTGAAGAACGGATACGTCGACACGATGTAATACACGCACACCGCGAGCCCCGTCAGCATCCCGGCAATCGCACCGCGCGTCGTCGTGCGTTTCCAGAACACCCCGAGCACGAGCACCGGAAAGAAACTGGATGCCGCGAGCGAAAACGCCGCCCCGACCAGGAACAGAATCTTCCCCGTATTGAGCGACGCCACATACGACGCAAACAGCGCGACGCCCAGCAGCAACACCTTCGAGATCGTCACGCGCCGCTGGCTCGACGCATCCGGCGCGACCATGCAGTAATACACGTCGTGCGACAGCGCATTCGCGATCGTCAGCAGCAACCCGTCCGCCGTGGACAGCGCCGCGGCCAGCGCACCGGCCGCGATCAGCCCCGACACGACGTACGGCAGCCCCGCGATCTCCGGCGCGGCCAGCACGACCATGTCCGGCTGCATCTGGATCTCCGACCAGTGCACGATGCCGTCGCGAATCACCTCGACGACGCTGATCAGGTCCGGTTCGAAGTGATGCCACTGCGTGACCCACGCGGGCAATTCGGCGATCGGCCGCCCGACGAGATTGGTGAGGATCTCGTACTTGATCAACACCGCGAGCACCGGCACGCTCAGGTAGAACAGCGCGATGAAGAACAGCGTCCAGCCGACCGAACGCCGCGCGGATGCCACCGATGTCGTCGTGTTGTAGCGCGTGAGAATGTGCGGCAGGCTCGCGGTGCCGAGCGACAGGCACAGCAGCAGCGCGAGGAAATTGCGCTCGCGCGGCTTGCGCTCGTCGTCGTTCGCCGCGGGAAACGGCTCGTGCATCGGCACGGGCGGCTCGGCGCGTGCCAGCAGGTCGTCGCGTGCCTGCGTCCACGTCACGCGCGCCGCCGTCGCGTCGCGCGGGAAGTCGGCCAGTTCGCGCTCGCGCTGATTGATCTCGCGCAGCGGCCCGTTGTGGCGCCTCAAGTCCGCAAGCTGGTCGACGAGCCGGCGGCGCGCCTCCGCATACGACTCGGGCAGACGATCGAGCTGCGTCTGCACGACCGCGGCCTGCCGGCGATATGCATCGCGCACCTGCTGCTCCTCGGCTGCATCGCGCACCTGCGCCTCGCGCGCCGCCACGCGCTCCATCAGCTTGCCGTAATTGAACTGCGGCACCGGCCCGAGCCCGTTCTTCATCGCGATCAGCGACACGGGAATCAGGATCGCGCTGATCAGGATGATGTACTGCGCGACCTGCGTCCACGTGACCGCGCGCATCCCGCCGAGAAACGAGCACACGAGAATGCCCGCGAGCCCGCAGAAGATTCCGATCGCGAAGTCGACGCCGATGAAGCGCGTCGCGATCAGCCCGATGCCCTGGATCTGCGCGACCAGATAGACGAACGAGCACAGGATCGCCGCGCCGGCCGCGAGCGCACGCACGGCGGTGCTGGAAAAGCGCGTGCCGAGGAAATCGGGAATCGTGTAGCGCGCGAGCTTGCGCACGTACGGCGCGAGCAGGAACGCGACGAGGCAGAATCCGCCGGTCCATCCCGTCACGTACGCGAGCGCATCGTAGCCGGTTGCGTACAGCGAGCCGGCCAACCCGATGAACGACGCCGCCGACAGCCAGTCGGCCGCCGTCGCCATCCCGTTGAACGCGGACGGCACGCGCCGCCCGGCGACGTAGTATTCGACCAGGTCGGACGTGCGCGATAGCAGCCCGATCACCGCATACACGGCAATCGGCACGAACAGGAACACGTAGCCGATCCACACGCCGGAGCCGGTCGCACGCTCGATCCGCCACAACAGCAGCACGAACCCGAGAAAGCCGAGCGTGTAAAGCGCGTATGCGCGAATCAGTCGATGCGTCAGCATGGATCAGCGCGCATGGTGCGCATCGGCGGCCTGCGCCGCATGGTCGTCGTACGCGCGCCGCAGCACGCGGTCGGCGCGCTGCATCAGGCCGATGTACACGACGATCAGCACGAGATACACGAGAATCGCGCCCTGCGCGCCGATATAGAACGGGAGGCTGAAACCGGCGAAGCGAATGCCGGCGAGCGCGGGAGCGAAGAACGGCACGACGAACGACACCGTGAAGCCGATCGCCATCAGCACGACGATCAACACGACGTTGAAACGCCAATAGCGCGCATGGGCACGCGCGAGCAGCTCGGGAACGGGCGGCGGCGCGGCAGGCGCCGGACGGGACGAAACGGTCATGCCGTTATTTAGCAAAAAGCCCCTGCGCGGGCAATCGGGATTGCCGCGCAGGGGCTCGTGCGCGCAACGTGCGCAACCGGTGCGATCAGCGCACTTCGGCCAGCTGCTCGAGGATCGCCGGGTTCTCGAGCGTGGAGGTGTCCTGCGTGATCGCCTCGCCCTTCGCGAGCGAGCGCAGCAGGCGCCGCATGATCTTGCCCGAGCGCGTCTTCGGCAGGTTGTCGCC
>NZ_CADFEJ010000034.1 GCF_902833055.1 Burkholderia territorii | reverse complement strand
TGAATTTCGATGGTGAGCACCGTCGCGTGCGCGAACGAGGACATCGATTCTGGTGTGGACAGCCCAATCCGCGACGACTCGGAACGCTGTGAATTCCAACGGTGAGCACCGGCATCGCGATCGAACGAGACCGACGATTCTGGTGTGAACAACCCGACTCGCGGCGACTCGGAACGCCGTGAAGTCGAACGGTGAGCGTCGGCATCGCGATCGAATGGGAGCGTCGATTCCGGTGTGAACAACCCGATTCACGGCGACTCGGAACGCTGTGAACTCCAACGGTGAGCGTCGGCATCGTGATCGAATGGGAGCGTCGATTCCGGTGTGAACAACCCGATTCGCGACGACTCGAAACGCTGTGAATTTCCACGGTGAGTGTCGGCACGGCATCGCACGCAGTCGCCGATTCAGGCGGCGCCCGCAACCCCGCCGAGGCCCGCCGATCCAGCCTCGCACCGACGTAGCCGCGCAGCACGCGCACCCCGCACCGTTGAAATACACAGCAAGTCGACTGGCCGGCGCGGCCGGATATCCACATCGCGGCGCACACTCGAATGAAGCGCACGATCGCGAGTGCGGTTAGAATGCGCGACCCTCGAAGCCGCGATCGACGTTACCGACCGGGCGAGCAAGCCAACGCTCACCGTTGAGATTCACAGCGCGTCGAGTCGATCCTGCGGCAGGATATCCACACCGCGATACGCGTGCGATCCCGTCGTCGTTCTGCACGTGCTGCGGGAATGCGTGGCGCTCCGAATTTCGCTCACCGCACGGAAGGCCGCATCAGGGAAGGCTCTCGCGCGATCGGTCAACGGCGCTCACCGTTCGGGAGCACAGCTTTTTTCCTCGTCGGGAGGCAGGTTGTCCACACCGCGCATCGCGCGTCGCTCGCACGAAGCCGCCCTCACCGGTGAAATGCACAGTGTGCCGAGTGGTTCCGAGCGAGGGATATCCACAACCGGTCTGCCGCAAAAATTCGTCGCCGCCACATCGACAACGTCGGCGCATTCCGCCGCCATCGATTCGCGTCGAATGCCGGAAAGCCCCGCCGATTCGGCCTGCACAGGCACGCTCACCGTTCGAATCCACAGCATTTCGAGTGGCCGGTGCGGCCGGTTGTCCACATTCGCGGCGCAACAGGCGGCGCCTGCGAACGCTCAGTCGGCAATCGAACGGATGATCCGCGCCGGGTTTCCGCCGACCAGCGTATTCGCCGGAACGTCGCGCGTCACGACGGAACCCGCGCCGACCACCGAGTTCTCGCCAACCGTCACGCCGCCGATGATCGTCGCGCCCGCGCCGATCCACACGTTGCGCCCGATCACGATCGGCCGGGCGACGACGGCGTCGCGTCGGCGGGACGGCTCGAGCGGATGGCCCGACGTGATGAGGCTCACGTTCGGGCCGATCATCACGTCGTCGCCGATATCGAGGCCGCCGAGGTCGTAGAACGTGCAGTTCTGGTTGACGAATACGTTGCGGCCGATGCGCATGTTAGCGCCGCCCGTCGCGTAGAACGGCGGGATCAGCAGGAAGCCGTCGTCCATCGGCTTGCCGATCAGTTCTCCGAACAACGCCCGGACTTCGTCCGCATCGTCGAACGTCAGACGATTGAGCCGCGCGGTGATCGCCATCGTCCGCTCGAGCTCCGCGCGCATCGCGGCCGATTCCGGCGTGCGTCGGGCAATGATCGTGGTGCGATCGTCGTTCGTCATTCGTTGCGGTTTCTCCATGGTGTGTTCGAATCGGCTCGTTGTCCATCACGCAGCGCCCGACTCGGCGCATGCGCTTCGCCTGGCCTTGAATTGAATCGCTCGGTCGAGCCCCGCCGATGAACGTCGCGCGGATTCGCGCGACCAGCCGGCGACGCGGCGGCTGCAAAGCAGTCGCGCAAGTGTCGTCGCGGCCGGGGACGGCGGGTATTCGTGCATCGATTCAAAAGATAGTTATTCGATAACTAGTTATTTGATGAACTTCGGTAGCATGCGGCTTTGCGGGAAATTCGTTACCCGCGCGCTACCCTGCGCCCCTGTCCGAACCTCGCCCGCTCGGGTACGCTTGAGCATCCACCGAACCGACACGCACACCGATACGCGGAGGCGCGATGAAGCTCTACTACTGGCCGAAGACCCGGGCATTCCGGGCGCTGTGGATGCTGGAGGAAATCGGCGCCGTCTACGAGCTCGTGCCGATCGACCTGCGTTCGCACGAACAGGGCAGCGACGCGTTCGTCCAGGTCAATCCGATGGCCAAGCTGCCCGCGCTCGACGACGGCAGCGAACCGTTCGCCGAATCCGGCGCGGTGCTGCTCTATCTCGCCGATCGCTGCCCGGGCGCCAGGCTCGGCATCGCGCCGGACGATCCGCTGCGGGGCCGCTTCCTGCAATGGATGTTCTTCACGCCGACCTGCCTCGAACCCGCGATGGCCGAGAAATTCACCGGCGCGTCGGGCAATCCGGTCGCCTTCGGCTGGGGCAACATCACGCGCGTGCAGCGTGCGCTCGCGCAAACGCTCGCCCATAGCCGCTGGCTCGTCGGCGATCGCTTCACCGCGGCCGACCTGCTGCTCGCCAGCACGCTGAAGATCGCATTCGACGCGCATCTGCTGCCGCACGAAGGCGTGCTCGGCGACTATGTCGCACGGGCCGAGGATCGCGACGGCCATCGCCGCGCGGTCGCCGTCGAACAGCGGGAAGCGGCGCGTCTGCTGCATGCGTGACACGTGAACGGCACCGCATTCGGGCGCGGCAACCGTGCCCGAATGCCAACGCCCGCTCGCGCCCGTCACCGATGTCATCCGGCCGGCCCGGGCGCCTGCGTTGCCGCGTCGGCCCCGACCACCACGCCCGGCGAACCGCGCTCGTCGGTATCGGCGTCGACCGGCACGACGTCGTGAAAATGCGTGTAGTCGATGTGCGTGATGCCGCCTTCGTCGTGCATCAGGTCGACATAGCGGTGACGCCAGCGGATCTCCGCATGCGCCCATGAGTAGCGCGCCTGCATGACCTGCGCGGTCGTCTCGTCCGAGCCTTCGATCGTGATCAGCAGCGACGCGTCGCGCGCGGCGAGCGACTCGGCGGTCTCGCCGAACAGCGGGCTCGTTTCGTCGATCACGTGCATCAGGTTCCAGCCGAGCAGGAAGATCGGATGCTCGCTGCGCACGAGCGGCAGGTCGTGAATCTTGCGCAGCGTATAACCCTCGTGCGTGCCTTCGACACGCATCAGCCGCAGCTTCGCCTGCGCTTCGGCGATCACGTTCTGGCGCGCATTCGCGGCACGCACCATCAGCGTCATCCTGCCGTTCAGCGGGCGCACGATCGCGTAACGCGCGAACAGGATCTTCGCCTGCGGCCGCGAGAAGCGCGCGAACACGAGGCCGGTCGCCAGCGCGATGCCCGACATCCCGATGAAGATCTCGAACGTTGCGACGAGGTGCGCGTAGACGGTCTGCGGATGCATGTCGCCGTAGCCGACCGTCGCGAGCGTCTCGACGCTGAAGAAGAACGCGCCGAGGAACCCGGCCGGCGACTGGTTCGCGATCGACGCGTGGCCGAGCAGATAAAGCACCGCGAAACCGCCGTTGAGCAGCAGGAACAGCACGGCGAGCGACAGGAAGAATACAGGCCAGCTCACCGTCAGCGCACGGTGATAGAGGTCGCGCCAGCCGGGCGGCGGCATCCCGTATGCAACCACGGGGCGGGTGCCCGACCAGAGCTTGCGGCCACGGCCGCGGGAAGCTGGGGAGGACGAATCGACGTTCATCGCGCGAGGCCTGAAGCAGGGAGGCGATGAGCGTAGCACGCGAAGGCCGCGCCTGGGAGTGCGCGGCGGGCTTTCCGCATGCGCGCGAAAATCCGGCCGCATGGGCGGCCGGTTTTGCAGCCGGTTTTGCAGCCGGTTTCGCGGCCGCCGCGCCGGCACGCGCTCGGCGCTCGACGGGCGCCGCTCGCCGCGCGGCGTGCTTACTTGCGGTCGACGATCACGCGGTCGAACGTGCCACCGTCGGCGAAGTGGGTCTTCTGCGCGTTCGCCCAGCTGCCGAAAACCTGCTCGACGCTGAACGTCTTCAGCGGCTTGAACTCGGCCGCATGCTTCTTCAGCACGTTCGCGTCGCGCGGGCGCAGATGGTGCCGCGCGATGATCTCCTGCGCCTGCGGCGTGTACAGGTAGTCGAGATACGCCTGCGCGACCTTGCGCGTGCCCTTCTTGTCGACGACCTTGTCGACGACCGCGACGGGCGGCTCCGCGAGAATGCTGGCCGACGGATACACGGCGTCGAATTCGGCCCCCGACGCGCCTGTGTCCATCAGCGCGACCTCGTTCTCGAACGTGACGAGCACGTCGCCGATGCCGCGCTGCGTGAAGGTCGTCGTCGCGCCGCGGCCGCCCGAGTCCAGCACGGGCACGTTGCGGAACACCGCCTTCTCGAAGTCGAGCGCCTGCTGATCGGTCGCGCCCTTCTGCTTCTGGTAGCCCCACGCGGCGAGGTACGCGTAGCGGCCGTTGCCGGACGTCTTCGGGTTCGCGATGATCACCTGGACACCCGGCTTCGCGAGATCGCTCCAGTCCTTGATCGCCTTCGGATTGCCCTTGCGCACGAGGAACACCATCGTCGTCGAATACGGCGAGCTGCCGTCGGGAAAGCGCGCGCGCCAGTCCTTCGGCAGCAGCTGGCCGCGCTCGGCGAGCAGGTCGATGTCGTTCGGCTGGTTCATCGTCACGACGTCGGCCTGCAGCCCCTGCAGCACCGACAGCGCCTGCGCGCTCGACGCGCCGTGCGACTGCTTGATCGTCACGGTCTCGCCCGTCTGCTGCTTGTACGCGGCGGCGAAGCTCGCGTTGATGTCCTTGTACAGCTCGCGCGTCACGTCGTACGACACGTTCAGGATCGACGTGTCCGCGTGCGCGGCCGTTGCCGCCACGACCAGCGCTACCGCGGCGCCCGTGTGCAGCCAGCGGCCGATCCCGTTGATGCTTCCCATCGTGATGTGCCCCGTTTCCATGAATGGTGAATGTGCGTGACGGCACGCGTGCGTGCCGTCATCGAAACGTAAGCGGGCATTCTAGCGGCCGCACGCTGCGCGCCTTCCAATCTGTCGTGCAAAGCAAATCTCGAATCCTGCTAAACGGCGCGCGCCGCTCGCGCGGGCGCCGGATCCGGTGTTAAGATCGCCGCTCAGCCCTTTTCACGGTTCATCCATGTCCGCTGCCCTGCGCTCGCCCTCGATCCTTGCCGCCATCGCGGCCGGTACGCGCGCGGCCGGGCTGAAACTGAAAAAACGACTCCTCGACTGACGGGGACGTCGCGTCCCGTCAGGCGAATGCCGGACGGGATGCACGCAGGTCGTTTCTTTCTCCTTGCTTGCACGCCTCGCTCCGGCTCACCGCCGGCGGAACGGTTCCTTCCCACTCCGTTTCCACCATGAGGCTTTTCATGCACACACGTTTCGAAGGTATCTGGCTGCCGCTCGTCACGCCGTTCCACGACGGCGAGGTCGACCATCGCGCGCTCGCGCGGCTCGCGCGCCACTATGCGGCGGCGGGCATCGCGGGTTTCGTCGCGGGCGCGACGACAGGTGAAGGCGTGCTGCTCGACGCGCGCGAACAGGAGGCGGTATTCGCGACGCTGCGCGATGCGGTGCCCGGCCTGCCGATCGTCGTCGGGCTCACCGCGAGCGCGACACACTTCGCGGCCGCCCGCGCACGCGAGCTCGCCGCGCTGCGGCCGGACGGCCTGCTCGTCACGCCGCCCGTCTACGTCAGGCCGACGCAGGACGGCATCCGCCGCCACATCGAAGCGATCGTCGCGGCGGCCGACCTGCCGGTCCTCGTCTACAACATCCCGTACCGCACCGGCGTGAACGTCGAGCTGGAAACGCTGCAGGCGCTCGCGCGCGATTCGCGCGTCGCGGGCATCAAGGAGTGCGGCGGGACGCTCGAGCGGATGAGCCGGCTCGTGCACGACACGCCGCTCGCGATCCTCTCCGGCGACGACAACCAGAACTTCGCCGCGCTGTGCGCCGGCGCGCACGGCGCGATCGCGAGCAGCGCGCACGTGCTGCCCGAATGGCACGTGCGCATTCATGCGCTGCTGCGCGACGGGCGCCTTGCCGATGCGCGACGGCTGTCGGTGGCGCTGCAGCCGCTCGTCGCGGCGCTGTTCGCGGAGCCGAATCCGGCGCCGGTGAAGGCGGTGCTCGCCGCGCAGGGGTGGTGCGAGGACGGGTTGAGGTTGCCGTTCGTGCCGGCGAGCGAGGGGTTGCGGGAGAGGCTGGCAGCGGCGCTCGCGGCGCTCGACGAGATCGAGCCGGACCTTGCCGTTGCATAGGTAGCCACGCGCTGCGCCGCTCCGCAACCGGCGAGTCCTGCCCGGGGATTGTTTCAAACAGTCAGAACCAGCGACAGGCCGTAGCGTGCAAGCTGAGCGTCGGCCGTCACGAGTTTCAGCGGTTCATGCCGAGCCTGCGCGACGAGCAAGCGATCGAACGGGTCGCGATGATGGTGCGGCAAATCTCGCACTGCGGCCCCATGCACGGCTCGAACCGGCAGTTCGCGTACCCCGCTTGTGCCGATCGAGCCGATCAATCGACCCACATCGATGTCGAGCTTCCCGAGGCCCGCCTTGATGGCGGCCTCCCAGATGCTCGCGCTGCTGACGAAGCGTTCGTCGGCCGCGGAGATCAGATCGCGTGCCTGCGCGCTCAGCTTCGGGTCGTTGGTCACGATCCATAGAAAGATGTGCGTGTCGAGCAACAAGCGCATCAGCGTCCCTCGAATGCGTCCAGCAGATACTCCGGCAGCGGTGCATCGAAGTCATCCGCGATCCAGGCCTGGCCCTGCAGGACGCCAAATCGCACGGGTAGCTTCGCCGACGCGACAGAGTCGACGGGAATTCCGTCAGTCGGGCGCGATACGTCGCCCGGTTGCGGCGACGCAATCGAAATGCCGTTGGGCAGCTTCGCGTTTTGCATGATGACCTCCGGTTCAGGTGTCCATCACTGTAGTCGGGTTCGCCAGATCGTTCCATTCGGCCGATCAGCAGAGGAAGGCCGACGCGCCTGCCACGGAGGGTCTCGTCACGCCGCCAGCACCGCCCGCTCCCCCGCCGTTGCTTCCCGCACCGCCTGCGTGACGATCCGCGCGAGCCGCTCCACGGTAGGCGTCGCCGACGACGTACGCCGCAGCAGCATCAGCGGCAGGCTCGGCAGCGCCGGCAGCCCGGACGACGGCGCATCGAGCACGCGCACCGACGCGGGCAGCCCGTAGTGCGAGCGCACCGTCAGCCCGAGGCCGGCCGCCGCCGCGGCCCACAACCCGGCCAGGCTCGGCGTCGTGAACGCGACGCGCCACGGCACGCCCGCGCGATCGAGCGCATCGGTCGCCGCGCCGAAGAAGCGGCACGGCCGGTCGAACACGACGAGCGGCAGCGGCTCGCCCGCCGCGCGCATCGCACGAAGACGCGCGCCGCCGTCGTCGGCCGCCTCGGCCGGCCCGTCGCCGTCCGGCATCCCGAGGCCGCCCGCGCCGACCGCCGCGATCCACTGCATCGGCACCTGCGCGATCGCGTCGCTGTCGATGCCCGCGCGCGACACCAGCGTCGCCGACGCCGGGTCACCCCACACGAGCGCGAGATCGAGCTGGTTCGCGTCGAGCCGCTCGAGCAGTTCGGCATTGCGCGCGACACGCGCCTCGATCCTCACCTTCGGATGCGCACGCGCGAAGCGCCCGAGCACGTCGGGCAGGATCGCTTCGCCGAAATCCTCCTGCAGGCCGACCCGCACCCAGCCGTCGAGATTCACGCCGCGCACGGCGGCGGCCGCTTCGTCGTTCAGCTCGATCATCCGCCGCGCATAGCGCAGCATCGCGTCGCCGGCATCGGTCAGCGCGAGCCCGCGCCCGGCCTTCACGAACAACGGCGTGCCGGCCTGTTCCTCGAGCTTGCGGATCTGCGCGCTCACCGCCGACGACGAACGCGCGACACGATCGGCGGCCTTCGCGAAGCTGCCGAGATCCACGCCCGCCACCAGGCTGCGCAACGCCGCGACGTCGAAGTTCGGCCGGGCCAGCGTGGCGTCGGGCGCCGCGTGGGCATTGTCTTGTCCGGACATCTCAATCATCCCGTTATATCGAACGATTCATCAAAAACTTTCCGATTTTCAGGATGAATGTAGGTCGTCACACTGGCGCTGTCAATTTCCACACGGATTCCGTCGCCATGGATACCTCCTGCCTCGCTTCTCCGTCCTCGCCCGCGCACGCCGTGCGCGGCCCGGCCCATCGCTGGCGCGTACTCGCGGCCGGCGTCGCCGCGAACATGAGCTTTTCCGCCGCCGCGGCCGGCATTCCGACCACCGCCGTATGGATGCGCTCGGCCTACCACCTCGACAATGGCGCGCTCGGCCTCGTGCTCGGCGCGCTCGGCTTCGGCGTCGCGCTGTCCGAGCTGCCATGGGGAATCGCCGCCGACCGTTTCGGCGATCGTCGCGTGCTGCTCACCGGCCTCGTCGCGACGGCCGCGATGCTCGCGCTGATGGTGGCCACGATCGTCCCGAACGCGCATGCGGTGCCGCCGCTCATGCGCGTCGTCGCGGCGATGTGCTGCGTCGGCCTGCTCGGCGGCAGCGTGAACGGGTCGAGCGGCCGCGCGGTGATGCGCTGGTTCGGCGAACGCGAACGCGGGCTCGCGATGAGCATCCGCCAGACGGCCGTGCCGCTCGGCGGCGGCGTCGGCGCGGCATTGCTGCCGTCGCTCGCGTCGCATGCGGGCTTCGCCGCGGTGTACGGCGCGTTGATGCTGCTGTGCGCCGGATCGGCCGCGCTGACGTGGCGCTGGCTGCACGAACCGCCCGACGCACCGGCCGGCGCGCACCGCCCCGCCGGGCTGCAGCAACACCAGCCGGCCGCGCCCGCGCGCAGTCCGCTGGCGAGCGGGCGCGTATGGCGCATCGTGCTCGGCATCGGCGCGCTGTGCGCGCCGCAGTTCGCGGTGCTCACGTTCGCGACCGTGTTCCTGCACGATTTCGGCCGGCTCGGCCTCGCGGGCATCAGCGCGGCGATGGTCGCGTTGCAACTCGGCGCGATGGTGATGCGCGTGTGGAGCGGCCGCCATACCGACCGGCACGGCAACCGGCGTGCGTACCTGCGCGGGTCGGTCTGCGTCGCGGCCGGTTCGTTCGCGCTGCTCGCGGCCGCGACCGCCGGCAGCCCGCACGTGCCGCTCGCCGCGATCGTCGCGATCCTCGTGTTCGCCGGCATCTGCGTGTCGGCGTGGCACGGCGTCGCGTACACCGAACTCGCGACGCTCGCGGGCGCGAACCACGCGGGCACCGCGCTCGGGATGGCGAACACGATCGTCTATCTCGGGCTGTTCGCAACGCCGCTCGCGATTCCGCCGCTGCTCGCCGTCAGCTCGTGGAGCGTGGTCTGGCTCGCGGCCGCGCTGGTCGCGGCTGCCACCTGGCCGCTGTTCGCGCGGTAGCGAGCGATCAACCCCGCATCGGCATCGCGACCTTGTCAAGCGTGATCGGCAGGTCGCGCACGCGCACACCCGTCGCATGATAGACAGCGTTCGCAATCGCGGCCGGCACGCCGGTGATCCCAATTTCGCCGATTCCGCGAATGCCGAGCGGATTGAAATGCGTGTCGCGCTCGTCGACGAAGGTGACGTCGAGCGTCCCGATATCCGCGTTCACCGGTACGTGATATTCGGCGAGATTCGCGTTCGTGAAGCGGCCGTGCCGCACGTCGAGATGCGAGCCTTCCTCGAGCGCCGTGCCGAGCCCCCACACCATCCCGCCGATCAGTTGGCTGCGCGCGGTCTTCGCATTGAGCAGGCTGCCGACGCTGTAGACGCCGACGATGCGCGCCACGCGGATCGTGCCGAGTTGCGCATCGACGTGCACTTCGGCGAACACCGCGCCGAACGAATGACTCGCGTAGCGCGACTTCTCGTCGCCCGGCTTCGTCGTCGCGAGCGCGTCGATCGGCCGGCCGCCCGCCCGCGCGATCACCGCGGCGGCCGGATCGCGCCGCGACGGGTCGCCGCGATGCACGACCCAGCCGTTGTCGACCGTGACGTCGTCGGCCGCGGCACCGTGCAGCGGCGACCCGGCATCGGCGATCGCCAGCGCGATCAGCTTCGCACGCGCCTGCAACGCGGCCTCGCGCACGGCCGGCGCGACGCTCGCCGCGGATTGCGAGCCGCCCGATACCGGCGCGCGCGGCAGGCTCGAATCGCCGAGCGCGAAGCGCACGTTCTGCAGCGCGAAGCCGAGCGCATCGGCGGCGACCTGCGTCATCACCGTGTAGGTGCCCGTGCCGATGTCCTGCGTGCCCGACGCCACTTCGGCCGTGCCGTCCGGGAGAATGCGCGCACGCGCCGTGGCCTCGCTGCGGTTCGCGGGATACGTCGCGGCCGCCATCCCGAGGCCGATCAGCGTGTCGCCGTCGCGCATCGTGCGCGGCGCGCCGGTGCGGCGAGACCAGCCGAAACGCTGCGCGCCGACACGGTAGCACTCGCGCAGCGCGTTGCTCGACCATGGCTTGCCGTCCTGCGGATCGACCTGCGCGTAATTCGCGAGCCGCAGCGCGACCGGGTCCATCCCCAGCCGCCACGCGAGTTCGTCCATCGCCGACTCCAGCGCGAACGAGCCGGACGCCTCGCCCGGCGCGCGCATGAAGGTCGGCGTGCCGACGTTCAGCGACACGATCCGGTGCGTGGTCGCCTGGTTCGGCACCGCATACATGATGCGCGACGGCATCCCGCACATCTCGGTCCAGTCCTCGAAGGTCGACGTCGTGACGACCGAGTCGTGCCGCATCGCCGTCAGCGTGCCGTCGCGGCGGGCAGCCAGCACGACGCGCTGTTCGGTGAACGGCCGCCCGCCGACCGGCCCGAACATCTGCGGGCGCGTGAGCACCAGCCGGACCGGGCGGCCGACCTGCTTCGCCGCCATCGCGCACAGCGACACGTGCGACCACGACGAGCCCTTGCAACCGAAGCCGCCGCCGAGGAACGGCGAAATCACGCGCACGTGCTCCGGCGCGATGCCGAAGACGGCGGCCACGGCCGCGCTCGCGCCCGACACGCCCTGCGTCGCGTCGTGCAGCGTGAGCGTCGGGCCGTCCCAGTGCGCCATCGTCGCGTGCGGCTCGATCGGGTTGTGATGCTGCATCGGCGTCGTGTAGGTCGCGTCGACGCGCACCGCGCCTTCGCGCAGGCCGGCGTCCACGTCGCCGCGTTGCGTGTCCATCGGGCGGCCCTGCTGCGTGGGCGGCACGCGCGCGCCACCCTTCGCATGCGCGAAATCCAGCGCGGCTTCGCTCGCGCGGTAGCGCACCTGCACGGCATTCGCGGCGTCGGTCGCATGCTCGAGCGTGTCGGCGACGACCACCGCGACGGGCTCGTTGCTGTAGCGCACCGTGTCGTCCTGCAGCAACGTGAGCCGGCGTCCGGCGGGCGGCGACAGTGGCGGGCGGCCGCCATTGGGCAGGCGCATCGCGTTCTCGTGCGTCATCACGAGCAGCACGCCGGGCATCGCGCGTGCGCGCGCCGTGTCGATCGACTCGATGCGGCCGGCGGCGATCGTGCTGGTCACGAGCACCGCGTGCGCCAACCGCGCATCGGTGAATTCGGCCGCGTAATGCGCGCCGCCCGTCACCTTCAGTACGCCGTCGACGCGGTCGAGCGGTTGTCCGGTCAGCGTGTTCATGCGGCACCTCCCGTCGCCGACGCGGCGATTTTCACTGCGCGGACGATCGCGCGCTGCGCGAGCGCGACCTTGAACGCATTGCCGTCGAGCGGATGCGCATCGCGCAGCGCAAGCGCGGCCGCCTCGTGCAGCACGGCGTCGGTCGGCGCGCGCCCCGCCAGATGCCGCTCGGCGTCCGCGGCACGCAACGGTTTGTGCGCGACGCCGCCGAGCGCGATCCGCGCATCGGCGATGCGCGGGCCGTCCATGCGCAGCGCGGCGGCCACCGACACCAGCGCAAATGCATAGCTCGCGCGGTCGCGCACCTTCAGGTAGTGCGCATGCTCCGCGAAACGCGGCGGCGGCAGGTCCACGGCGGTGATCAGTTCGCCCGCCTTGAGCGTCGTGTCGAGATCGGGCCGATCGCCGGGCAAGCGGTGAAACGTGGCGAACGGAATCTGCCGCGCACCGTTCGGCCCGCTCACCTGCACGACGGCGTCGAGCGCCGCGAGCGCGACGCTCATGTCCGACGGGTTCACCGCGACGCATTGCGGGCTCGCGCCGAGAATCGCGTGCATCCGGTTGTGGCCGCCGATCGCCGCGCAGCCGCTGCCCGGCTCGCGCTTGTTGCATTGCGCGAAGGCGGGATCGTAGAAATACGGGCAGCGCGTGCGCTGCATCAGGTTGCCGCCGACGGTCGCCATGTTGCGCAGTTGCGCGGATGCGCCGGCCAGCAGCGCCTGCGACAGCAGCGGATAGTCGGCGCGGATGCGCGAATGATCGGCCGCGTCGCTGTTGCGCACGAGCGCACCGATGCGCAATCCGCCGCCGGGCAGCGCATCGACCGTGTCGAGACCTTCGATGCGCGTGATGTCGATCAGCGTGACCGGCCGCGCGACGCCGCCCTTCATCAGGTCCAGCAGGTTCGTGCCGCCGCCGATGAACGCCGTGCCCGGCCGCTGCGCCGCCCGCACCGCACCGGCGACATCCGTCGCACGTTCGTATGTGATCGCTTCCATTGCGCTGGCCCCTAGGTGGCGGCCGCGTGCGCGGCGCGCACGGCGGCGACGATGTTCGGGTACGCGCCGCAGCGGCACAGATTGCCGCTCATGCGCTCGCGAATCTCGTCGTCCGACAGCTGCGCGGGGCGCTGCCGCACGTCGCCGGTGGCGGCGCTCGCGGCACCCGCCGCGAATTCGTCGAGCAGCGCGGTCGCGGAGCAGAGCTGGCCGGACGTGCAATAGCCGCACTGGAATGCATCGTGTTCGATGAATGCGTGCTGCACCGGGCTCAACACGCCGCCGCGCGCGAGCCCTTCGACGGTCGTGATCCGCTCGCCTTCGTGCATCACCGCGAGCGTCAGGCACGCATTGATGCGCCTTCCGTCGACGAGCACCGTGCATGCGCCGCATTGCCCCCGATCGCAGCCCTTCTTCGTGCCCGTGAGCCCGGCGTATTCGCGCAGCGCGTCGAGCAGCGTGACGCGCGGCTCGAGCTGCAGCGCGTATTCGCGTCCGTTGATGTCGAGACGAACGGGCTGCGCGGGTATCGCGTCGCGGTGCGTGACCGCGGATGGCGGCGCCGCGTACGGCGGCTGCGCATGGACGGGCGACGCGGCGCTGACCGTCGCCGCCGCCGCGGATTGCAGAAAGCGCCGCCGCGCGGCACTCGGCGGCGTATCGCGCGGCAACGGCGGCGCCGCTGACCGGCCGGCTCCAAGCGGCGACGGGGCGACATCGCGCGCGGGTTCGGCCGGTGGAAAATCGGATCGATCGCTGGACATGGCTTCTGCTCGCTCCATGGTTGATGGACGCGCAGTTGCCGCCCGCGCCCGGATGGCCGCGCGGGACGACACGCGCATATCGGCGCAGAGAGCAATTCCGGTGCCGCGAACGGGCCGTGGGCGACATCGCAGGGCGCTGGCGCACGGCGCACCGTGCCGGTTTGCCGTCGATGGCGCCCGCATGGCGCCATGCTGGCGCGCAGCTGGCTGCCTGCTGGCGAGACGGCAAGAAATGCCCGCTTTGCGGCGCAAGCGGCGATGCATCGAGCGCCGATCGCCACAGATTTACCGGCCGTCTCGCCGATGCCGTGCACGCGCACGCATCGCGCGTGTGCGGTCGTCGCACCGCACGCGCATGCAAATGCGTGCAGCTTCTGCATCCGCTGGAAAATTCCGCCGTGCATGGATGCGCCTTTCCGCGAAAGCGAGCGGTCAGGTTGGCGAAAGCATTTCGCGATCATGCTCCGGTCGCAAACGATTCACCGAATCGTCGCATCGCACCGGCATACTCGGAAACGTTCCCCGATCCGCCTGCCAGGAGAGAAGTCATGCGTCGCGTCGCCCTCGTCGTCCTATGTGCCGCCACCCTCGTCGCCGCCTGCAGCGACGACGCGCCGCACGACGCGCACGCGGCCGACGACGCCTCCCGGCAAGCCGGCGCATCGGCCGGCTCCGCGAGCGCGTTCAACAGCGGCCCGAGCGCCGCCGCGTCCGATGCCGCACCGCTCGCGCCGCCCGTCGTTCACTACCCGCCCGACGATGACGACGACACGAAGTCCGCGACGAACGCGGGCGCGTCCGGCGTCGCCGCATCGCCGGCACATTGATCCCGCCGTTGCTGTCCCTGCCCCCCGATCGCAGAACCGAGGTGAAATAACATGACGTCATCCAGCCGCCGCCGTTTCCTGCATACCGTCGCCCAATCCGCGGGCGCGGCCGTCGCGCTCAACGCGTTCCCCGAATCGATCCGCCGCGCGCTCGCGATTCCGGCCGCGCGCGGCACCGGCACGATCCGCGATGTCGAGCACATCGTCGTGTTCATGCAGGAGAACCGCTCGTTCGACCATTACTTCGGACACCTGCGCGGTGTGCGCGGCTACAACGACCGCTTCCCGATCCCGCTGCCGAACGGCAAGCCGGTGTGGTACCAGCCGTCGAAGGAAGACCCGGCGAAGCCCGTGCTGCCGTTCCGGCTCGACACGAAGACGACCAGCGCGCAATGCCTCGGCGCGCTCGACCACTCGTGGGCGAAAACCCACGCGGCGATCGACGGCGGCCGCTACGACCAGTGGCCCGCGAACAAGACCGACATGACGATGGGCTATCACGTGCGCGAGGACATCCCGTTCCACTACGCGCTCGCCGATGCGTTCACCGTGTGCGACCACTACTTCTGCTCGCTGCCGGGGCCGACGCACCCGAACCGCTCGTATCTGATGACGGGCACGATCGACCCGACCGGCAAGTTCGGCGGCCCGCTGCTCGACAACGCCGACTACGTCGACGGCGACCTGCCGCCCGCGTACCAGCTGCTGTCGTGGACGACCTTCCCCGAGCGGCTCGAGGCGCGCGGCGTGTCGTGGCAGATCTACCAGCAGGGGCTGACGTGGGCCGATCCGTACAACGGCAACTACGGCACGAACATCCTGCAGAACTTCACGAACTTCATCAACGCGAAGCCGGGCTCGTCGCTGTACCAGCGCGCGCAGACGGTGCGCACGCTCGACAACCTGAAGGACGACGTGATCAACGACCGCCTGCCGCAGGTGTCGTGGCTGCTGCCGCCCGCCGTCTTCTCCGAGCACCCGAAATACACGCCCGCGTACGGCGCGAACTACACGTCGCAGATTCTCGATGCGCTCACGGCGAACCCGGACGTATGGGCGAAGACCGTGCTGTTCATCATGTACGACGAGAACGACGGCTTCTTCGATCACATCGTGCCGCCGCAGCCGCCGACGTCGGCCGCGCAGGGCGCATCGACCGTGACCACCGACGGCGAGCTGCACACGGTCGTGAATCCCGGCCGCGGCGGCAGCTACACGGCCGACGGCCTGCCGTACGGCCTCGGGCCGCGCGTGCCGATGACGGTCGTGTCGCCGTGGTCGAAAGGCGGCTTCGTGTGCTCGCAGGTGTTCGACCACACGTCGGTGATCCGCTTCATCGGCGAGCGCTTCGGCGTCGACGAACCGAACATCACGCCGTGGCGCCGGACCGTCTGCGGCGACCTCACCGCCGCGTTCGACTTCCGCTCGTCCGACGCGACGTTCCCGACGCTGCCCGACACGAGCCAGTACCGCACGATCGCCGACCAGCAATGCACGTCGCAACCCGCGCCGACCGTGCCCGCGACCCCGTCGCCGATCGATCCGCAGGAGCCCGGCGTGCGCCCGGCGCGTGCGCTGCCGTACGAGCTGCACGTGAACGCGAGCATCTACGGCGGCAATACGCTGCGCATCGAATTCGCGAACCGCGGCAACCAGGGCGCGCACTTCCAGGTGTACGCGACGAACCGCACCGACGGCCCGTGGCGCTACACGGTCGGCGCGCGCCGCGTGCTGCACGCGGACTTCGACCTGACGGAGACGAACGGCGCGTATTCGTTCTCGGTGTATGGGCCGAACGGCTTCGTGCGGATGTTCGCGGGCAACGTGTCGGCCGCGACGGCACGCCGCCGCAATCATGCGCAGCCGGAAGTGAAGGCCGGCTACGACATCGCGAACGGCAACCTGTACCTGAAGTTGCGCAACCACGGCACCGGGCACGTGACGCTGACGCTCGCCGACAACGCCTATGGCACGCCCGCGCGCCAGGTGACGCTGCACGGCGGCGACGAACACGTCGAGCAATGGGCACTCGCGTCGAGCCACCACTGGTATGACGTGACGGTGAGCGACGGCGCGAACGGCACGTTCTCGCGCCGCTTCGCGGGCCACGTCGAGAACGGCCGGCCGAGCTACTCCGATCCGGCCGCCGTGCGCCCCGTTTCCGCGTCGTAAGCGCCGGCGGCACGCGCTGCGCGGCCGTTGCCGCGCGGTGCGTGCGCGTACGCGTCCGCGTGAGCGTCAGATCGCGTGCGCGAGCGCGCGGTCGACGAGCGCGGCATCGAAGCTGTCGTCCGCGTCGCGAAAGCGCAGCGGCGCCGCGCAGTGCACCAGCGTGTCGATGAAGTATTTCGCGCGCGGCCACGGGCCGAAGCCGGCCGCGGTGTTGATGTGTCCCGCGTCGCCGAGGTTGACGAATGCGCTGCCGAGCCGCTGCGCGAGCGTGCGCGCATCGGCGAGCGGCATCCACGGATCGGTCTCGCTGCCGATCACGATCGACGGCACCGCGAGCCGGCGCGCGTCGAACGGCCCCGCGAACGTGAATTTCTTCGGACTGGCCGGCGCGACGAGCAGCACGCCGGCGACCTCGGCCGCCTGCGGCCACTGCGCGAGCGCATGCGCGGCCGCGAGGCAGCCGAAGCTGTGCGCGGCCAGCACGAACGGGCCGCGCTCGCGCTCGAGCAGCGCGCGCACGGACTGCGCCCAGCGTGCGAGATCGGGCGCATCCCAGTCGGCCTGCTCGACCCGCAGCGAACGCGGGAACTGCCGCTCCAGCCAGGTCTGCCAGTGGGCGCCTTCGCTGCCGTGCAGGCCCGGAACGGTCACGAGCCGCGGCGGCCACGCCGATTTGCTGCATGCGCGCATGATTGCCCTCGCTTGCTTTGCTTGAAGACGAGATTCGATTGTGGCGCGGCGCGCGCGAGGACCGAACCAATATTTTGTGCTTTGCTTTTGCGCGGGAAGGCCGCCGGCACGCCCGCCGGCACGCGCCGCCCGGTGCGGGCCGGCCGCCTCGCGGCGGCGCAACGCGCCGCGAAACCGTAGAATGTGGGCTTCCCGCTTGCCTTGCATCGGATCGAACCAGGCGCCGCCGCGCCGGTTCCGATCGACAGGAGACGCCCGATGTCCGCTACGCCCGCCGGCGCGCTGCGCCCGTTCCATCTCGCCTTTCCCGTGTCGAGCCTCGCCGCCGCGCGCGCGTTCTACGGCGGCCTGCTCGGCTGCCCGGAGGGCCGCAGCTCGGAACACTGGGTCGACTTCGACTTCTTCGGGCACCAGCTCGTCGCGCATCTCGCGCCGGAAGAAACCGGCAAGAGCGCGGTGAACCCGGTCGACGGCGACGACGTGCCCGTGCGCCATTTCGGCGTCGTGCTGTCGATGGACGAGTGGCACGCGCTCGCCGACAAGCTCAAGGCCGCGCACACGCGCTTCGTCATCGAGCCGCACATCCGCTTCAAGGGCGAGGTCGGCGAGCAGGCGACGATGTTCTTCCTCGATCCGTGCGGCAACGCGCTGGAGTTCAAGGCGTTCGCCGACATCGGCCAGCTGTTCGCGAAGTAGACGCATGAAGATCCTGTTCCATTCGCCGCATCAGGAAGCCGACGCATGGCGCGACGCGCTCGCGCAAGCGCTGCCCGAGGCCGAGCTGCGCGCATGGCAGCCGGGCGACACGGGCGCCGCCGACTACGCGCTCGTCTGGCGCGCGCCGCGCGAGCTGTTCGCGCCGCGCGACGGCCTGCGCGCGATCTTCAATCTCGGCGCGGGCGTCGACGCGCTGCTCGCGCTCGAGCGCGAGTATCCCGGCACGCTGCCGCGCGACGTGCCGCTCGTGCGGCTCGAGGATTCGGGCATGGCGCGGCAGATGATCGAATACGTGACGCATGCGGCGCTGCGCTATCTGCGCCGCTTCGACGAATACGACGCGCTGCAGCGCGAGCGCCGCTGGCAGGTGCTCGAGCCGCATGCGCACGCGAGTTTCACCGTCGCGGTGCTCGGCCTCGGCGTGCTCGGCGCGCAGGTCGCGCGGGCGCTCGCGGCGCTCGGCCTGCCGGTGCGCGGCTACAGCCGCAGCCCGAAGCGGCTCGACGGTGTCGAGACGTTCGCGGGCAACGACGCGTTCGACGCATGCATCGACGGCGCGAAGATGCTCGTGAACCTGCTGCCGAGCACGCGCGATACCGACGGGATCCTGTCGGCACGCACCTTCGCACGGCTCGCGCCGGGCGCGTACCTGGTGAACGTCGCGCGCGGCGCGCATCTCGTCGAGGCCGACCTGCTCGACGCGCTCGCGAGCGGCCGGATCGCCGCCGCGACGCTCGACGTGTTCCAGCATGAGCCGTTGCCGGCCGATCATCCGTTCTGGCACACGCCGCGCATCACGATCACGCCGCACAGCTCGGCCGAGACGCTGCGCGACGAAGCCGTCGAACAGATCGCCGGCAAGATCCGCGCGCTCGAGCGCGGCGAGCGCGTCGGCGGCATCGTCGACTACGCGCGCGGCTACTGAATTCCGCCCATACCAAACTGGAGACAACCATGACGTTCCCCACCGCCGTCAAGATCGTCGAAGTCGGCCCGCGCGACGGCCTGCAGAACGAAAAGACCTTCGTGCCGACCGACGTGAAGATCGCGCTCGTCGATCGTCTGTCGCGCGCCGGCTTCCGCAATATCGAGGCCGCATCGTTCGTGTCGCCGAAATGGGTGCCGCAGATGGCCGACGGCGCCGACGTGATGGCCGGCATCGAGCGTCGCGCGGGCACCGTGTACTCGGTGCTCACGCCGAACCTGAAGGGCTTCGAGAATGCGCTCGCCGCACGCGCGGACGAAGTCGTGATCTTCGGTGCGGCGAGCGAGGCGTTCTCGCAGCGCAACATCAACTGCAGCATCGCCGAGAGCATCGCGCGCTTCGAGCCGGTCGCGAAGGCCGCGAAGGATGCCGGCCTGCGGCTGCGCGGCAGCGTGTCGTGCGCGCTCGGTTGCCCGTACCAGGGCGACGTGCCGGTCGCATCGGTGGTGGACGTCGTCGAACGCTTCGCCGCGCTCGGCTGCGACGAGATCGACATCGCCGACACGATCGGCGTCGGCACGCCGAAGCGCACGCGCGAAGTGCTGTCGGCCGTCACGCGCGTGTTTGCGCGCGAGCGGCTGTCGGGCCACTTCCACGACACCTACGGCCAGGCGCTCGCGAATATCTACGCGGCGCTGTTCGAAGGAATCGAGATCTTCCACGCATCGGTCGCCGGGCTCGGCGGCTGCCCGTACGCGAAGGGCGCGACCGGCAACGTCGCGACCGAGGACGTGCTTTACCTGATGCAGGGCCTCGGCATCGACACCGGCATCGACCTCGCGCAAGTGGTCGCCGCCGGCGACTTCATCTCGAACGCGATCGGCCGCGCGAACGTGTCGCGCGCCGGTCGCGCGCTGCTCGCCAAGGCGCAAAGCTCGGCCGACGCGCCGAGCTGCGCATGACCTCGACATTCACGGATACCCCATGACGACACCCGCTTCATTCGACTCTCTGCCCGATTCCGCGCGACGCGTCGCGCTGCTGCTGCGCGAACGCGGTCATTCAAAAGAAATCGTGATGCTCGCCGAAACCGGCAAGACGTCCGCCGAGGCCGCGGCCGGGCTCGGCTGCTCCGTCGCGCAGATCGCGAAGTCGATCCTGTTTCGCCGCGAATCGGACGGCCTGCCGGTGCTGGTCGTCGCGAGCGGCGTGAACCGCGTCGACGAGAAGAAAGTCGCCGCGCAAGTCGGCGCGGTCGGCCGCGCCGACGCGAAATTCGTGCGCGACAACACCGGCTATGCGATCGGCGGCGTCTGCCCGATCGGCCATCTCGTCGAACCGGTCACGCTGATCGACGCCGACCTGCTCGAACTCGACAGCCTGTGGGCGGCCGCCGGCCATCCGCACGCGGTGTTCAACCTGTCGCCGCAGGAACTCGTATCGCTGACGGGCGCGCCGGTCGCGGACGTCGCGCTGCGCAACGACGCATGAGCGACGTTCCGGTAACGGCCGGCACGGTCGCGTCGCCGTGCACCGACGTCTGCAGGATCGATCCGCGCACCGACTGGTGCGCGGGCTGCCTGCGCACGCGCGACGAGATCAAGGGATGGCGCGCGTCCGACGACGACGCGAGGCGCCTGTTGCTCGCGCGGCTCGACGCGCGGCGGCGGCTGCTCGCGCGCAGCGGCGCATAAAAAAATGCCGTTCGGCCTGCCTGGCGAACGGCATGAGATCGGAATCCTGTGAACGTGATCAACGTCACAGCCCGCATCATACGAGCGACGCCGCAGCGTCGCATCGGGTGTTTCCCTACAACTTCTTACAGCACTTCGCGCGCGCAATCTCCGGTTGCCGACACGCCGCCGGCGGGTGTCGGCAACGCGCCGTAGCGGCAATCCGTAGCGGCGAGCCGTAGCGGCAGGCCAAATCGCACGACCGTTTCAGTTGCCGACCGCCGCGCGACGCGCCGGCACGATGCGCCAGCCGAGATTCACGCCGGCCGCCGCGAGCAGGATCAGCAGCGCGCCGAGCACCTGCGTCCATGCGAGCGTCTGCCCGAACGCGACGCGATCGACGATGATCGCGACGATCGGATAGACGAACGACAGCGCGCCCGTCATCGCGACCGGCAGCTTCTGGATCGCGCCGTACAGCAGCACATACATCAGGCCTGTGTTGACGACGCCGAGCACGACGAGGTCGAGCCACTGCGCGGCCGTCGCCGGCAAGCTGCCGAAATGCGCGAACGGCGCGAGCAGCACGATGCCGAGGCCGGCCTGCAGCAGCGCGAGCAGATGCGGCGGCGTGCCCTTCAGCTGCTTCGTGACGATCGACGACACCGCGTACAGGAACGCCGCGCCGAGCGACAGCGCGACGCCTTCGAGATATTCACCGGGCACCGCGAGCACGGCCGGCTCGACGCGCACCACGCACACGAGCCCGATGAAGGCGAGCGCGAGCCACGCGATCGTCGACGCGCTGATCCGTTCGCGGAACACGATCGCGCCGAGCGCGACGAGCATGAACGGCTGCGTGTTGTAGACGGCGGTCGCCATCGAGATCGACGCGCGCGAATACGCGGCGAACAGCAGCAGCCAGTTCGCGACGATCGCGACGCTGCCGAGCGTGGCGAGCGCGAGCATGCGCGGCGAGAACAGCGCGCGACGCAGGAAGCCGAGCGCGGCGCAGACGATCGCGAGCGTCGCGCCGCCGAACAGGCAGCGGAAGAACACGACGTTGGTGAGCGGTTGCTGCGACGACATCACGAGCCAGCCGATCGTGCCGGACATCAGCATCGCGACGACCATCTCGGCCGCACCGCGGCGGATTTCGTTCGAGGCCATCATGGACTCCGTTTGACGAGAGAGGATGACTTCGATTCTAGGAACTTGCTTTCCGCGCATCCACGACTAAACTGAAGCGAAACCGCCGATTCACCTTCGAAAGCAAAGCGATCATGTCGAAACGCCTTTCCCCGCCCGCCGTCGCGTCGCTGGATGCGACCGACCGCGCGATTCTCGCGGCGCTCGCCGAGGATGCGCGCATCGCCACCAGCGAACTGGCGCGCCAGATCGGGCTGTCGGCGCCCGCGACCGCCGACCGCGTGCGACGGCTCGAAGCGCAGGGCGTGATCGCGGGTTTCACCGTCGAGCTCGACCCGCGCGCGCTCGGCTACACGCTGCAGGCGATCGTTCGCGTGAAGCCGCTGCCGGGGCAGCTGCATCTGGTCGAGGAGGTGCTGCGGCGGATTCCGGAATTCGTCGAATGCGACAAGGTGACCGGCGAGGACTGCTTCATCTGCCGGCTCTACCTGCGCACGATCGAGCACCTCGACGACATCCTGGCGAAGGTCACCGAACGCGCGGAAACGAGCACGGCGATCGTGAAATCGACGCCGGTGCCGCGCCGCCTGCCGCCGCTGGTCGACGACGACGCCGCCGCGCGCCGCTGACCGCCGCCGCGCGGCAGGCTCACCCGCCAGAAGCGGCGGCAGGCACCGCTCACGCGGCCGCGTCGCGCGCCTCGAAGAACGCGAGCAGCTCGTCGATCAGCGCGACGGGCGCCTCCTCCGGAATGTAGTGGCCGCAATCGAGCGCGCGACCGCTGACGTCGCGCGCGACGCGCCGCCATTCGTCGAGCGGATCGAAGCAGCGTCCGACGATCCCGTTTTCGCCCCACAGCACGCGCAGCGGGCACGCGACCTTGTTGCCGCGCTCGAGATCCGCGCGGTCGTGTTCGAGATCGATCGTCGCCGACGCGCGGTAGTCCTCGCACATCGCATGCACCGCGCCCGGCTGCGCGAGCGCGGCGCGATACGCGGCGAGCGCCTGCGGCGCGAACGGCGCAAGCCCGGCGGACCGGTTGCCCATCACGCGCTCGATGTACGCGTCGGTGCGGCCTTCGATCAGCGTCTCGGGCAACGGTGCCGGCTGGATCAGGAAGAACCAGTGGAAATACGCGGTCGCGAACGCGCGATCGGTTTGCTCGTACATCGCGAGCGTCGGCGCGATATCGAGCAGCATCATCCGCTCGACGGCCGCCGGATGATCGAGCGCGAGCCGGTGCGCGACGCGCGCGCCGCGATCGTGCGCGCACACGTGGAATTGCTCGAAGCCGAAATGCCGCATCACGGCGACCTGGTCGGCCGCCATCGCGCGTTTCGAATACGGTGCATGCCGCGCATCGCTCGGCGGCTTGCCCGACGCCCCGTAGCCGCGCAGGTCGGTCGCGATCACCGTGAAATGATTCGCCAGCGTCGCGGCGACGCGATGCCAGATCATGTGGGTCTGCGGATGGCCGTGCAGCAGCAGAAGCGGCGGCCCCGCGCCTCCTTTGACACCGAAGATGTCGGTGTCCTGCACCATCACGCGAAACGGTGCAAACGCCTCAAACGACATGGTTTGTTTCTCGTTGGTTTGTTATGGCGGCTATTGTAGGAGCGCACGGCCGGGCGCTGCGCGCGCCAGATGCCCGAATGCGTAGAACGAGAGCACTCACTCGATTGTGGACATGCCGCGCCGTTTGCTAAGCTCGCGTAGAATCGCACGACCGTTCGTATTAATATGAGCGCATCGCTGCACCGCTACACTCGAAGCATCGTTCGACCGCCAAGCATTGATGCCGGCATCGGCGCGCCCGCGCCGCATCCGGCCGCCCCTCGAGACTGGAGACATCACATGGCATTGCCCGCCGTCCTGCAGAACCTGACGCTGCCCGTCATCGCGTCGCCGATGTTCATCGTCAGCTATCCCGAACTCGTGCTCGCGCAGTGCAAGGCGGGTATCGTCGGATCATTTCCCGCGCTCAACGCCCGTCCAGCCGAACTGCTCGACGAATGGCTCACGCAGATCCAGGCCGAGCTCGCCGATCACAAGGCGAAGCATCCGGATGCGGTGATCGGCCCGATCGCGGTCAACCAGATCGTCCATCAGTCGAACGTGCGGCTCGAACACGACGTGCGCGTGTGCGTCGAGCACAAGGTGCCGATCTTCATCACGAGCCTGCGCGCGCCGGCGCGCGAAATCGTTGACGCGGTGCACAGCTACGGCGGCATCGTGCTGCACGACGTGATCAACCTGCGCCACGCGCAGAAGGCGCTCGAGGCAGGCGTCGACGGGCTGATCCTCGTCGCGGCCGGCGCCGGCGGCCACGCGGGCACGACGTCGCCGTTCGCGCTTGTTGGCGAAGTGCGCAAGATGTTCGACGGTCCGATCGTGCTGTCCGGCTCGATCGCGAACGGCGGCTCGATCCTCGCCGCGCAGGCGATGGGCGCCGATCTCGCGTACATGGGCACGCGCTTCATCGCGACGCAGGAAGCGCACGCGGTCGAGGACTACAAGCATGCAATCCTCAACGCGAAATCGTCCGACATCATCTACACGAACCTCTTCACCGGCGTGCACGGCAACTACATCCGCGAGAGCATCGAGAAGGCCGGACTCGATCCGGACGCGCTGCCGGAATCGGACAAGTCGAAGATGAATTTCGGCGGCGACAAGGCGAAGGCGTGGAAGGACATCTGGGGTGCCGGCCAGGGCGTCGGCCTGATGGACGACCTGCCGAGCGTCGGCGCGCTCGTCGAGCGGCTCAAGCGCGAGTACGACGAAGCGAAGGCGCGCCTCGGCATCGCGCGCTGACGCGAGCGGCGGCGGGTTGCGCGGCCGCCGCGCATGCACGCGCCCGGAAATGAAAAAGCGCGAACCGCAATGGTTCGCGCTTTTTTTTCGTCCGATCGAGCCGTGTCGGCGGCCTCAGGCGCGCTTTATTCGCGCGATCGGCAACACGCGCAGGCGCGCTTCGATCGACGGGCACAGCGACTGCCCTTCGAAGCGTGCGGCGAGAAAGTCGACGAACGAGCGCACCTTCGCGGACACGTGGCGGCGGCTCGCATACACCGCATAGATCGGCGCCTCGTGCGGCGGCACCGAGTCGAGCAGCACCGGCACGAGCCGGCCGGATTCGATGTCGTCGCCGATCACCTCGGTGCCGAGCAGCGCGATGCCCGCGCCCGCGAGCACGGCCGCGCGCAGCCCCTCGAGATGGTTCACGATCAGGTTGCCGTTCAGGTTCACACGCGACGCGGCGGCCGCATCGATCACGAGCGAATCGAGCATCGTCGAATTCGAATCGCGGCGCAGGTAGTTGTGGTGCGCGAGATCGGCAATCGCCCGCGGCGTGCCGTGCTTCTCGAGATACTCGGGCGACGCGACCAGCAGGATGTGCGCGGTCGCGATCTGGCGCGCGACCAGCGACGACGATTTCAGTCCGTTCGGCGCCGCGCGCACCGCGACGTCGTAGCCTTCCTCGATCAGGTCGACCACGCGATCGGACAGCGTCATGTCGACGGTCACGTCCGGGAACCGGCCCGCATAATCGGTGACGGCCTGCATCACGTGCCGCAAGCCGAACGCGGACAGCGACGTCACGCGCAGGCGGCCCTGCGGCACGACGCTGGCGGCGCCGACCGCCTGTCCGGCCTCGTCGAGCTCCGACAGTGCCTGCACGAGGCGCTCGTAGTATTCGCGTCCCGCCTCGGTCGGCGCGACGCGTCGGGTCGTGCGATGCAGCAGCCGCGCGCCGAGCTGCTGCTCGAGATGCATCACGTGCTTGCTCGCCATCGCGGCCGACATCTGCATGCGCTCCGCCGCGCCGACGAAGCTGCCCACTTCGACGACGTAGCGAAACACATTCATGCTGACGAGGGTATCCATCGAACTAGCTCGCAATTCCTGGGAATCATGCAATTACGAGATAGGGTAACAAAGGCGAGGAAACAAAAAGGTCAACAAAGGCAAAACGGCGCCGCGTGAAGCGGCGCCGTTTCGGGGCTGCAAGCCGGCAGGCCGGACACGCGATGCGAGCGTGTGCGGCACGCAGATCGTCAGAACTTCGCGCGGATGCCTGCGCCGAACGTGTTGCCGCTCGACAGGCCGCTGATGTGGTCGTTCATGTATGCAGCATAGACGTCGGTGCGCTTGGACAGCGGGTAGTCGTAGCCGACGGCCCAGGTCTGGCGCGTCTGGTCGAGGCCGCCGCCATCGCGCGAGTACGCATACGATGCCATCGCGTTGCCGACGCCGAGCGGCACCGACACGCCGCCCTGCGCGGTGTTCACGTGCCAGCTGCCGGCGACCTGGTCGTTCTTCGTATACATGTACTGGCCGAACAGCTTCACGTACTTCAGGTCGTAGGTCGCGCCGACCAGCCCGATGCCCTGGCTCTTCATGCCGGTCACGAGCGAGCTCAGGTCCTGCGGGCCGTTGTTGAAGTTCACGTACTGGTAGACGGCGGTCGCCGCGAACGGGCCGTTCGCGTAGTTGAACTGCGCGCTCCACTTTTTCGAGCGGTTGTCGCCGGCCGTGTTGCCGAGCGCGTACATCGCCGCGAAATTCAGGCCACCGAACGAAGGCGACGTGTACGACAGCGCGTTGTTCCAGCCCGAATCGCCGACCGCGCCCTGATCGCTCGGATAGGTCGGGAACGTGCCGAGGCCGAGGAACACGTGGTACACCATCGGCGAGAACGTGTACGAGTCGTAGAACGGGTTGAACAGGATCGTCGACAGGAACAGGTGCGTCGTCAGGCGGCCTGCCGTCACCGTGCCGTACGGCGAGCTGACGCCGACGTACGCGTTGCGCGCGAAGAACGTGTCGCCCTGGAAGCGGCCGAACTGACCGTTCTGCGCACGGAAGAAGCTCTCCAGCGTGAAGATCGCCTTGTAGCCGTCGCCGAGATCCTCCGCGCCGTGCAGGCCCCAGTAAGAGGTCGACATCCCGCCGCCCGACACGTTCCATGCGCGATCGCCGCCCGGGAACTTGGTGGCGCCGACCCATTCGTCGACCTGACCGTAGAGCGAGACGCTCGATTGCGCGTGGACGGGTGCCGTTGCCGCCACGCAGGCGGCCGCGGCGATCAGCTTGACGGACGTGCGCGACGCACGGCGAGCGAATGCTTTCATGGGATCTCCAGGATTTGTCGAAGTGTCGATAAGTGGCGCGAGCGTTGTTTTTTGGAGCCGATTGCTTGCGTCGTATGGGGCGCAGCCATCTTTACGGATCATTCGTCCGGTCAAAATTGCGCACACTTATTGCGGGTATAGCGGCGGCATTAACTTCGCTGAATCGGCCTGTGGCCAGGCGCGCCGCAGCGGCCCCGCGCGGAGCGCTCACGCGACGGGCAGGCCGCCGGCGCGCGCGTACCGGGCGCGAAAGATAGCGCAATGCGACGGGAAAATCAGCGGAAATCTGCGCGCGACTGTGGCGAATTCGCATCACAGCCGGCAGGGCGAACGCGCGAGGCGTTCAGTTTCGGTAGAACGGAGAGAAAAACGGCGAGCGGGAAGGTTCTTCCTGTGCGCGAGGGGGCGGCATCGGACGGCCGCCGCGCTCCTCGTTGTAGCGCGCGACGTCGGCGCGGATCGAGCCGGCTCGCAGCGGCACGTTGCCGCCGCCCGGCGGGCGCGGCATCTGGCGGGAGTCCGCGCTGATCGGGCGATACGGGCTTTGCGCGGCGTAATGGCCGTAGGACGGCGTCGGCCGCAGCCCCCAGCGGGAACCGTAGCCGCTCACGCCGCCGGTACGCGCACCGCCCGGCGGCAGCGCCCGGCGCCACACCGGCGCGTTGCCGGCCGGCTGGCCGAACGCGCGCATGTCGCCGCCACCGAAACCGTGACCGAAGCCCTGGCCGCCGCCGAACGCCTGGCCGCCGTGCGGCGGCTGCGCGAGCGCGAGCGGCATCAGCAGTGCGCCGAGCACGCCTGCCACCCATCGTCCGACCTTCAGTTTCACCCGTTCCGTCATCATTCAGTGCCTGTTGCCGCTCGCCGCCGGGTGTTGCCGGCCGACGCAAGCCTTTCAGCAGTAATTTATGAGCGCCCCGAAACGGTGTCGAGCCAAAAAGTGTTAGGTCGCGGGCATCGGTGTAACACCATGTTACTGCTAGGTTTTTTCACTTCAGGGCGCAATCGCGGCAGAACATTCTTCTGCCATTGTGCGCATCGGCTGCCCGTCGCCGGCACGGCCTTCGGATGCAGGCGATTCATCAATCGATTCGCACAATGAATTTGTGTATTGAATGGTCAACCGGGACAATATCGGCTTCGCGCGCGACGCGCGCGCCTGCCGTTTCCGAATCGAGTTTCCCGATGGCCCGTCCCCGTTTCCTTCCCGACAACTTCACGCTCGCGCTCGTCGGTACCGTCGTGCTCGCGAGCCTGCTGCCGTGCCGCGGCCCCGCCGCCCATGCATTCAATTGGGCGACCAACGTCGCGGTCGGCCTGCTGTTCTTCCTGCACGGCGCGAAGCTGTCGCGCGAAGCCGTCGTCGCGGGCGCGACCCACTGGCGGCTGCATGCGGTCGTGCTGCTCAGCACGTTCGCGCTGTTCCCGCTGCTCGGCCTCGCGCTGAAGCCCGTGCTGCAGCCACTCGTCACGCCGGCGCTCTACGCCGGCGTGCTGTTTCTGTGCACGCTGCCGTCGACGGTCCAGTCGTCGATCGCGTTCACGTCGATCGCCAAGGGCAACGTGCCGGCCGCCGTGTGCGCGGCGTCCGCGTCGAGCCTGCTCGGGATCTTCGTGACGCCGGCGCTCGTCGGGCTGATGATCACGTCGCAGTCGGCCGCGGCCGCGTCGCCGTGGAGCACGGTGGGCAGCATCGTGATGCAGCTGCTCGTGCCGTTCATCGCCGGCCAGTTGCTGCGGCCGGTGATCGGCCGCTGGATCGAACGCAATCGCGGCGTGCTGCGCTTCGTCGACCAGGGCTCGATCCTGCTCGTCGTCTACGTCGCGTTCAGCGAGGCCGTGAACCAGGGGCTGTGGCACCAGATTCCGGCGCGCGCGCTCGGCGGCCTGCTGGTCGTCAACGTCGTGCTGCTGGTGATCGCGCTGGTGCTGACCACGTTCGTCAGCAAGCGGCTCGGCTTCAACCGCGCCGACCAGATCACGATCATCTTCTGCGGCTCGAAGAAGAGCCTCGCGGCCGGCGTGCCGATGGCGAAGGTGATTTTCTCCGCGCAGGCGGTCGGCGCGATCGTGCTGCCGCTGATGCTGTTCCACCAGATCCAGCTGATGGCGTGCGCGGCGCTCGCGCAGCGCTGGGGCGCGCGCGACATGCGCGGCGAGCGTGACGGCGACGAGGGCGCGGCCGACGCCGCACGCGCACGCGAAGCACTGAGCGCGGGCAAGCGCTGAGCGCGGCTGCGCGGCCGGCGTGGCTGGCCGCGCGCGGGTATTGGCGTCGTTCTGGTTCCGCTTCCTGCTTGCTTCAGGTTTGGTGCTTTCTGCGCCTTCTGCGCCTTTTGCGCCTTTTGCGCCTTTTGCGCCTTTTGCGCCTTTTGCGCCTTTTGCGCCTTTTGCGCCTTTTGCGCCTTTTGCGCCTTTTGCGCCTTTTGCGCCTTTTGCGCCTTTTGCGCCTT
>NZ_CADFEJ010000033.1 GCF_902833055.1 Burkholderia territorii | reverse complement strand
TTCAGCGCATTCGCGAAGCGCGACACGCGCGCGAGCAGATCGGCGTAGGTGACGCGGGTGACGGTGCCGTCGTCGGCCTCGAAGATGATCGCGACGCGTTCGCCGTTGCCGGCTTCGACGTGACGATCGAGGCAGTTGTACGACGCGTTGAGCTCGCCGTCGTCGAACCATTTGTAGAACGGCGCGTTGCTCTCGTCGAGCACCCTGGTGAACGGCTTGTGCCAGGTCAGGCCCTCGCGCGCGAAGCGCGCCCAGAAGCCTTCGTAATCCTGCTCGGCCTCGGCGGCCAGCGCGCGGTAGGCCGGCATGCCGGAAATGGTCGCACGCTCGCGCGCGTCGGCCGTCGGTTCGAAGATTCGGTGCTCCTGAAGGATCGATACGAGGGCAGTCAAGATGGTCTCCATGAAAATCGTCGGATGCGGCATGACCGTTGAAACGCAACTTGCATGCCAAATGCGCGGGTTTGTGGTCCGAACGGCGTGCAGGTGCGCTGTTGTGCGGCTCGCGAAGACTGATATGCACTGCAGATCAACGAAGGATAGAAAGCGGCGCGCACTTGCCGGCACATACGTTGCGTCGAAATGCAGCAGCCGGTGTTGCAAGCGTCAACACGACACACGGCGTTCGTATCGGGTGGTGCGCGTCGTGCTACGCGATGAACGACCGGAGCGCGCCGAGCGCATCGGAGGCGCGAAGGCGGGTGAGCGCCGACGCCTCGATCTGCCGCACGCGTTCCGCGGACAGGTTCATCTGGCGGCCGATGTCGCGCAGCGAGCATCCCTCGTCGGCGTGCAGCCCGTAGCGCAGCCGGAGCACCGTCGCCTCGCGCGGCGGCAGCCTGTCGATCGCGGCGGCGATCACGTTGCGCAACTGCATGGCGCCTGCGGCGTCCTCGGGTGACGGCGACGACAGGTCCGGCGCGATGTCGGCGAACGTCATGTCGCCTTCCGGCGAAACCGGCAGGTCTGCCGACACCGGTTCCTTCACGATCGCCAGCAAGTCGCGCACCTTGTCGACCGGCTCGCCCATGTGCACGGCCAGTTCTGTCGGCGTCGCGGCGATGCCCGCGCGTTGCCGATGCTCGCGCGCGAGCCGCGTCAGCTTGTTCAGCGCGTCGACCGTATGCGTCGGCACGCGGATCGTGCGGCCGAGGTCGGCGAGCGCATGCGTGATTGCCTGCCGGATCCACCAGGTCGCGTAGGTCGAGAACCGGAAGCCGCGGCGGTAGTCGTAGCGCTCGATGGCCTTCAACAGGCCGATGTTGCCTTCCTGGATCAGGTCGGCGAACGGCAGGCCGCGATCCGGATAGCGCTTCGCGATCGACACGACGAGCCGCAGGTTCGCGTCGAACAAGCCGGTTTTCGCGGGCTGCATCGCGCGATCGATCGCATCGAGCCGGGCATCGAGCGACGCGGTCGCATCGGGCGGCAATTCAGACGGCGGTGCGTCGCGCACGATCGCGGCGCGTGCATCGATGAATTCGGCCGCGCGTCGCGTCAGCGTCGGCGCGCAGGCCGGATGTGCGGCAATACACGACGCGAGCCAGCCGGCGTGATCGTCGTGGTCCGTCTGTGCGAACGACGGCGGGACGCCCGCTTCGGCCAACAGGCGCGTCAGCCGTCCCCGCAGTGCGCGATGCCGGCGTGCGCGGCTGCGCAGCGGCTCGCTCATCCGTTCGAGTGCGCGCGCGGACAGGCAAAGCGTACCGAGCAGCGCCGCGGCGTCGCGCACATGCATGCGATAGGAGGCAGACGCGACGCCACCGGATGCCAGCGCAGCACGGATGTTGTCGGCGATCGCGTCGATACGAGCGAGTCGTGTCAATACCGCGTCGCGCCAAGCCGAATCCTCCGAGGGCGCCTCGTCGTCGCACCCGGCGTCGGCGACGGACTCGCGGCGCGCACCTGCCTCGGCGTGGTCGCTGGCTCGATCGTTGCGCGGAGCGTCGGCCAGGAAGAGCACATAGGTCGATGCGGCGGTCCGGCACTCGGCAATCTCGGTACGAATCGACACGAGCACGTCGAGCGCATCGGGATCGCCGCACAGCACCGCGACCGACGCCGCGCGGCCGCGCTCGATGCGTTGCGCGTACGCGAATTCCTCGTCGCGCGTGAGGAGCGGCGTCGTGCCCATCTCGCGCAGGTACAGCCGGACCGGATCGGTCGTGCGCGGGGCGAGCAGGTCCGCTGCGGCGAGCGTGCCGTCGCCGTCTCCGTCGACCCATGCGCGTGCGGGCGACGCGGGCCGGAAGTAACGGTCGAGTGTCCAGCCGCTCGCGGTATCGGCGCGCTCGGACACCGCGATGCCGAGTTCGGCGAGCACGGCGGCAGCCGCGTCGATACTGCTTTCGTTTGCGTCGTCGTCGGACAGCGCATCGACGATGTCGGCGCGCGTGACGAAGCCGCGCGACAGGCCGGTCGCAATCAGCGCGTGCAGATGCGCGACGGTGTGCGGCGGCGCGCCGTCCTCGATGGCGGCGACGGGCGCCGGTGCGAGCCGCGCCAGCAGTCCGTCGCGCGACGCGTCACGCGCGCTTCGCATACACGTTGCACCAGCCGTCCGCCGCCACCAGCTTGCCGGCGAACATCGGGCACGTGCCGGCGGCATCCGCCGCTTCGCCCTTGTAAAAGCGGCAGTTCGCACAGCGCTGGCCGGCCTGGTATTTCGGGAACTGCGCGGTGTCGACGCTGGACGCGTGCGCGCGATAGCCGAGCGTCTTCGCGGCGGCGTCGTTCTCGTCGACGAGCGGCGGGGCCGCGCATGCCGTGCGGGCCGCGGCGAGCGTCGCACACAGGCCGATGGCGTTGATGATGAAGGTTCTGCGGGAGGTCGGGTACGTCACGGTCGTTTCCTGTTGAAGATGAAATCGTGCGGAAGGGCGCGGCCCGCATCGCGAGGCGGTGCCGCTTGCCCGGCGTTACTGGCTCGCGTCCTTGTGCGCGGCGGGACCGGCGACGAGCGGCGCGGTCGACGCGTGTGCGGTATCGGCCGTCAACTTGCTCTTGCTGGCGGCATAGCCGTTCGACGCGAGCAGGAAGGCCATCAGATCCGCGTATTCGTCGTCCTTCAGCTTGCCCGGCTGGTCCGCCGGCATGTTGGTGGCCATGTAGCCGAACACGCCACCGATCGTCAGGTGCGAATGCGACAGCGGCGCGAACGACGGGCCGCTCAACGCGGGCGCGGTGTTGCCTTCGAGATCGGCGCCGTGGCACTTTGCGCACGCATTGCCGTAGATTTCCTTGCCATGGGCGACCTGGCTCGCGTCGAAGGACGGTGCCGCGTCGCCGGTGCTCGCGCCGACGCGGATGAAACCGCCGCCGGCAGGCGCGTTGCGCGCGCGCAGCAGGTTACCGGGCGCGCGGCGTGCGCTCGCCGTCGCGCCGTCGAGGAAACGGGATGGCATGTGCGACTCGTGCGCTTCGAGCGCGCTGCCGGGCAGCGCCCACTTGTGCGTCAGCGCAGCGAGCCGGCCATTGTTCTTCATCTGCGTGAGTGCCGCGTCGATACGCTGCTGCAACGCGGCCGAGCGCGGCGCGAACGCGAACGTGAGCTGCCATTCCGCATACGGCGACGAGGTCGCGCCGATGCGGAACGCCTGTTTTGGATGCGCGGCCTGATACGCGACGACTGCCGGATACCAGACGATCGCGCGATGCGCGCGGCCGCGCGCGACCGCGTCCACCGTTTGCTCGGACGTGTTCTCGAGATCGAAGCGTGCATTCTTTTGCTGAACCGCGATCAGTTGCGCGGGGCTCGCGTAGGTCGCCGCGACGATTTCGCGGTCGGTGGCCGGCGCGCCGCCATCGCGACGCGTGACGCTCACGTAGCCCGAGCGCAAGTAGCCTTGCGAGAACAGCAGCTTCGTATCCGATGCGTCGGCGATGGCCGAGCGTGGAAAGCCGGCGAGCACGTCGCAGTCGTGTTCGAGGAGGTTGGCGAGCTCGTGGGCGGACACGCCGTCGTCGTCGCTGCCGCCCGCGTCGTGTCCCGAGAAGGTCGCGGCGATACCGGCCGTGCGGAAGGCGTCGCGGGCGACGGCCTTGTCGAGCGCGGCCGTCGGCGTGCCCGGCAGCGAGCACACGCGCACCGCCGTCGCGGCCGTGGAGAGCGCCGGTGTCAGCGCCGTGCCTGCCGCGAGCGCACAGGCCACGGCGAGGCGGGAAAGTCGGAGGTTCATGATCGTACGCCCGGTTGAAATGGAGAAGGAGAGGGCGCCCGCGCCGGCGGCGCGGGCGCAATGCGATTGCGCCGGCTGACGATCAGCCGCGGTCAAGGGCGAACACGTACAGCGTGCCGCCGCGCGGCACGTCGTCCGCCGCCTTGGCCATCGGGCCGCCCCAGATCGGGTTCGCACCGCCGTAGCCGGCGAGCACCGCTACGTACTCCTTGCCGTCGACTTCAAAGACGGACGGTTGCGCGATGATCCCGCTCGCGAGCTTCGGGCTCTCCCACAGCACCTTGCCGGTGGTGACGTCGAACGCGTACAGGTGGCCGTCGAGCGAGCCGCTGAACGCGAGGCCGCTCGCGGTCGTCGCGACGCCGCCGTTCCAGGGCAGCTTGCTCCAGTGGCTCCATACCTTCTTGCCGGTGTTCACGTCGATTGCCTGGAGTTCGCCGTAGCCTTCGCTGCCCGGCTCCGGCTTGATCTCGAAGCCCTCGCCGAGATACGGCAGCCCTTCCATGTAGTTGACCGACTTGCCCGACAGGCTCATGCACGCATGCAGCGAAGGAACGATCGCGAGATGGCGAACCGGGTCGTACGACACCGACCACCAGTTCTTGCCGCCGAGGAAGCTCGGGCACGTGTCGATCGTCGTGCCGACCTTCGGATACTTCGCGGGATCCTGAATCGGCGCACCGTCTTCCGTGTAGCCGGTCACCGACGTCGCCTTCACGAACGGTTCCGCATAGATCAGCTTGCCGGTGTCCCGATCGATCGCATGGAAGTAGCCGTTGCGGTCCGCGTGGATGATCGCGTCGTGCTCCTTGCCCTTGTACTTGATCGTCGCGAGCACGGGCGTGTTGACGCCGTCATAGTCCCAGGTGTCGTGCTTCGTGTACTGGTAGTGCCACTTGAGGTCGCCATTCTTCGGATCCAGCGCGAGCAATGAATCGGAGTACAGATTGTCGCCGGGGCGCAGGTCCGCGAGCCACGGCCCCGGGTTGCCGACGCCCCAGTACAGCGTGCGCGTTGCCGCGTCGTAGGTGCCGGTCAGCCACGCCGGGGCGCCGCCGTGCGCCTGCATGCCGTCGGGCCAGGTGTCGCCGTGCTTCTCGCCCTGGCCGGGAATCGTGAAGCGCTTCCACAGCAGCGTGCCGTCGTTCGGGCTCAGCGCCGCGATGAAGCCGCGCGCGCCGTATTCGCCGCCCGAGCTGCCGACCACGATCGCGCCGTCGAGCGCGAGCGGCGCGAGCGAGAACGCGTAGCCGAGCCCCGGTTCGAACATCTGCTTCTTCCACACGAGCGCGCCCGTCTGCGCGTCGAGGGCGGCCACTTCGCCGCTCAGCATCGCGACGTATACGTTCTTGCCGTACAGCGCGACGCCGCGGTTCACGACGTCGCAGCAGGCCGTCTTGAACGACTCCGCGCCGAGTTTAGGTTCGTATTTCCACAGTTGCGCACCGGTCGCCGCGTCGAATGCGTACACGTTGTCCTTCGGCGTAGTGACGAACAGATAGCGGCCGTTGACGATCGGCGTGGCTTCGAAGCCCTGCTTCAGCTCGGCCGGAAACTTGTAGCTCCACGCCTGCGTGAGCTGCTTCACGTTCGACGCGTCGATCTGCTTGAGCGGCGAATGCGCCTGGCCGTTGTACGTGCGGTAGTAAGTGAGCCAGCCCGGATCGCGTTGCGCATCCGTGAGCCGCTGATACGTGACGGCCGGATAATCCGCGGCAGCGTCCACCAGGCCGGGATTCAAGGCGATCGCTGCTGCCGCCGCGATTCCGATGGTTGCCAGTCGGCTCGTCGAAGCCGAGAGTTTTTTCATGGTTGTCTCCTGAGTCATTGTGGTCGCACCGCGGCCAACACATGGCCGGGCCGGCAGGGTGGGGATCCGGATCCAGTGCGCAGCCAGTCACGCAAATCGCATGCCATTGCGGCGCATGCCCTGTCGCGCAACGCACAGCGGCCGATCGAACGGGTCGTGGCGACGTGCGCTGGCACGGCGCGAATGATCCGCATGTGTTGCGTTCGGGGACAGCCTCGGGCGGGATGTTGCGAAAGATGACAGTGCGGTGCGCGGGCAGAGGTGTCGCGCTGCTGATCCAAATTGACACAGGCGCAACACGGGTGACACGAAGTGCAACAGGTGCGGGCTTGCGTCTCGAAGTGCGGCGGCTTCGCCGGGCGATCGGCCGGGCGTTGCACGCATCGGCATGCTTCTTGCCGTTCGACACGGAAATGAATCCGCGCTGCGAGAGGCTGCCATGCATGTCCCGATTTCGTCCTATGCCGCGCGCAAATGCGAACGCCGCCGTGTGGTCGCGCTCGCATACGGCGTCGCGCCTGCCGGCGCATACGCAGCGACGATCGCGATGCCGCAGGCCGTGCGCCCACGCGAGCCGGTGCGTGCCGTCGGGCTGACGGTATTTGCCGTTCATGCGGCCATCGTGGTCGCCCTGTGGCATGCCTGGGTACCCGATCGACGCCCCGCGCTGCCGCGCGCACTAGCCGTCGAGGTGGACGCAAGCGAATTCGCGCAAGCGGCAGAACCCGCCGTGCATCGTTGGCGGGATGTGGCGACACAGGTTCCTCCCGAGCGCACGCCTTCGCGTTCGAGCCGGGACACAGTCGTACATCGAGAGACTCGGCCAACGGTGGTCGCAACGCGCCAGATCGATCATGCCGCTTCTTCGCGCAAGTCCGCTGGCGCGATCGCCGCGGCGCAGCCGGACGGAGAACGACCCGTGCCGGAGCGGGAACCGGTTCAGCCTGCCGCTGCAAATGCAGCGGCGGATACCGCGACGATGCCCGCGCGTGCGATGCCAGCCGAGCGATCGTCGGCGGCAGCCGAACCCGTGACCGCGCCGCGCTTCGCGGCGGCCTACCTGCACAACCCCGCACCCGATTACCCGGACATCGCGCAGCGGCGCGGCTGGGAAGGCACCACGTTCCTGAACGTGCATGTGCTCGCGAACGGCCGAGCCGACCAAGTGCTGCTCTCGGCGAGCAGCGGACACGACGCGCTCGACGATGCGGCCGTCGCGGCGGTCACGGACTGGCGCTTCGTGCCGGCGAAGCGCGGCGCGGAATCGACTGACGGATGGGTCAGGGTGCCGGTCGTGTTCAAACTCGGAAACTAAGGAATCCGTCATGTCAGATTTCATCCACTACGCGGTCATTGGCGCGTTTGTGCTCCTCGCGATGTTGTCGGCGCTCACCTGGACGCTGATCGTCGTCAAGACGCTGCTGTATGTGCGCGTCGCGTTCGGTAACCGCCGTTTTGCCGCGCGACGCGGCGATCGTGCGGCGCTGTCGATGCCGGCGGACGACGATGTGGCTGGCAGCCTGAACGCGCGCTTGCAGCGCGCGGTGTGCGTTGCATTGCGCGATCTCGATGCAGCCGAGCCGGACGTACCGGCCACGCTGGCCGCATGGGATCGCCGCGACCTGCTCGAACGCACGCTCGCGCGCGAGATCCGGCGCGCGCAGCGCTCGCTCGAGCGCGGGCTTGCGGTGCTCGCGTCGATCGCGAACGTCGCACCGTTCGTCGGGCTGTTCGGCACCGTGTTCGGCATCGTCCACACGTTGCAGTCGATGTCGGCCGCGAACGGCATCGAAGCGATCGCGGCGCCGATCGGCCAGGCGCTGGTCGCGACCGGGATCGGCATCGGCGTCGCGATTCCCGCCGTGCTGGCTTACAACCTGTTCCTGCGCCGGCAAAAGATTGTGACGGCCGGGCTCGACGAGTTCGGGCAGGACCTGATCGCGCTGGCCGAGCAGCGGCGGTTCAGGGTCGACGCACCGGTACACGCCGCGCAACCGGCTACCAGCAGCGCGGGCACCGTGCGTCCGGCGGCCGTATGAAGACGGATGAACGGGAAGCCGACGTGGGCGATCCGCTCGGCGAGATCAACGTGACGCCGCTCGTCGACGTCGTCCTCGTGTTGCTGGTGATCTTCATGGTCGCCGCGCCGCTGATGACGCATGCGATCCGCATCGACCTGCCGAAGGCAGCCCTCACCGCGCACGACGCGCACGCATCGACCGTCGTCGTGACCGTCGACGCGCACGGGGCGATCCGTATCGATGGCGCGCCGGCCATGCCGGCGGAGGTAGAGACCGTGCTGGCACGCCGCGTCGCGCGCGACCCGCAGACGAGCGTCAGCCTGCACGCCGACCGCAACGAGTCGTTCGGCACCGTGGCCGGCGTCATCGCGTCGATCGGGCGCGCGCGTGTCGCGCATGTCGCGATCGCGACGGCAGACGTCGATTCCGGTGCGGCGCGATAAGGCGATCGACGCAAAGTCGCGCAATCGTCGATGCGTCGATATGGACAACGATATAACGACGCTGAAACAAGAAAACAGGAGACGAGGAGATGAAGGAAAGGGATGGCGCGAAGCGCCGCTTCTGTGCGCTGCGCGCGGGCGTGACGCTGTGCTTCGGCGGGATGCTCGGCTCGCTGACGCCGGCGTCGGCACGCGCCGAACCGGCCGGCAACGTCGACGCGCCGACGCTCGCGCCGATCGTCGTCGTCGGCACGACGCCGCTGCTCGGGATCGGTACGCCGCTGTCGCGTGTGCCGGCCAACGTCCAGACGATTCGCGGTGAGGACGTCGCGCGACAGCACGGCGACGTGCTGACCGACTACTTCGAGAAGAACGTGTCGAGCGTGGATATCAACGAGGCGCAGGGCAACCCGTACCAGAAAGACGTGAACTACCGCGGCTTCACCGCATCGCCGGTCGTCGGCACGCCGCAGGGGCTGTCGGTGTTCGTCGACGGCGTGCGCGTGAACGAGCCGTTCGGCGACGTCGTCAACTGGGATCTCATCCCTCAGGCGGCGATCGACACGATGCAGCTGATTCCCGGCTCGAATCCGACCTACGGGCTCAATACGCTCGGTGGTGCGCTCGCGATCACGACGAAGAACGGCGGGACGAGCCCGGGCGGCGCCGCACAGGTTTCGATCGGCTCGTGGGGGCGCAAGACCGCGCAGATCGAGCAGGGCGGGCGCATTGGCGGCAACCTCGACTACTACGTGACGGGCAACGTCGCGAACGACAACGGCTGGGCCGATCACAATGCGAGCCGTGTGCGGCAGGGATTCGGCAAGCTGCGCTACAACGTTGCCGATACGACGCTGTCGATCTCGGCCGGCGGCGCGGACAATGCGCTGCAAGGTTCGCAGACGATTCCGCGCTCGTTTCTCGACAATCGCGCGCAGGCCTATACCTATCCCGACCTGAATCGCAACAGCGTCGCGTATGTCACCGTGTCGGGCGATCATTCGTTCGACGATCACGTGCAGCTCAGCGGCAACGTCTACTACCGGCATTACCGCAATACCAACACCAGCAGCAATGTGAACGACGATTTCGGCAGCGTCGACGGCAGCGGCGCCCTCGATGCCGTGCAGGCGACCAACGACCGCTCGGTGATCACGACCGACAGCTATGGCGCGAGCCTGCAACTGACGCTGCTCGGCAAGGTCGCGGGCCTGGACAACCAGCTCGTCGTGGGCGCGTCCGCCGATCTCGCGAACGCCGGATTCGAGCAGTCGGCGCAGGATGCGCGCTTCACGGATACGCGCGCGACGGTCGGCATCGGCGACTTCACGCCGAAGACGCGCGCGAAGACGCGCAACGCCAGCTACGGCGTCTACTTCGACGACACGCTGGCGCTGTCGCGGCAATGGTCGCTGACGCTGGCCGGGCGCTACAACTGGTCGCGGGCGGCGATCGAGGATGCGAGCGGCCTGCAGCCGTTGCTCACCGCGCGTCATACGTTCTCGCGGTTCAATCCGGCCGTCGGCATCACGTGGAATCCGCTTCCCGGCTTCACCGCATATGCAACGTACAACGAAGGAATGCGCTCGCCGACCGCGATCGAGCTCGCATGTGCGGACCCGGCGGCGCCGTGCTCGCTGCCGAACGACTTTCTTGCCGACCCGGCGCTGAAGCCGGTGATCGCGAAGACGATCGAGCTGGGCGCGCGCGGCCGGGTCGCCCCGGCGACGACGTGGAGCGCGGCGGTCTACAGCACGACGCTCGACGACGACATCCAGTTCGTCAGCAGCAACGGCGGCGCGAGCACGCTCGGCTATTTCCAGAATGTCGGCAAGACGCGCCGCCAAGGCATCGAACTCGCCGGTCATACGCGGCTGGGGCCGGTCGGAATCGGCGTCAGCTACAGCTATGTCGACGCCACCTACCGCTCGACGTGGACCGAAAGCAGTGCGAGCAATTCGAGCGCGGATGCGCGCGGCAACATCGTCGTTCGCTCCGGCGACCGCATACCCGGGATTCCAGCGAGCACGGTGAAGCTGCGGCTCGACTATGCGGCGACGCCGACGTGGACCGTCGGCACCAACATCACGTATCGCAGCGGCGTGTTCGCGCGCGGCGACGAGAACAACCGGGACGTGAACGGCAAGGTGCCCGGCTATGTCCTGATCGACCTCGACACGACCTGGCAGATGACGAAGCACCTGCAGCTGTTCGCGTCGGTCACCAACCTGCTCGACAAGCGCTACGCAAGCTTCGGGATGCTCGGCCGGAACTTCTTCAATGGTCCGAATCATTCGTTCGACGGGCTCAATCCCGTCAACGAGCAGTTCGTCGGGCCGGGCGCGCCGCGCGGCGCGTGGGTCGGCGCCCGCTATGCGTGGAACTGATCGGGCGGCGCGATGTGCTGCGGCTCGTCTGCCGCCGTGACCGGGAGCATCGCGCGCACCGCTCGTGCGATGCCACGCGCGAGCGCAGCGTCGCTCGCGAGATGACCGGCCGGCACGCGTTCGACGACGGCTGCCGGCACCGCGCGCGCGAGCCGCTCGACGTTATCGACCGGGCACACGCGATCGCGCGTGCCGTGCACCGCATGCAACGGCACACCGGCGTGCGCGGCGTGCCGCGCAAGCGCCAGCAACCGGCGCTCGCCGAGCCAGCAGTTGCGTTGCAGGTAGTGCGCCTGGATCCGGTATTTGTCGATCAGCCGCTCGATGACGGGTTGCGTCGGTCGCGCGCCGCGCGCCGGCCGCCCGGTCAGGATCGCCTCCTCGTATGCGTTCCATGCGAGCGCGACCGCGCGTTGCCGCAGCGCGCCCGCGCCCGGCTGGAGACGTCGTGCGCAGCACGCGATCAGACGATCGGCGCGCGCGGTGCCGGCGGCGGCCGTCAGCCGCCGCCATGCCACCGGCGCCCGTGCGCGCGCGCCGACGAACAGGCCGCGCACTTCGCGCGACGACGTGAGGAACAACCCGCGCAGTACGACGCCCGTCACGCGCGACGGATACCGTCCCGCATACGCGAGTGCGAGCGCCGCGCCCCACGACCCGCCGACGACGCACCAGCGCGAGATCCCGAGCCGCGCGCGCAGCGCGTCCAGATCGCCGACCAGACGCATCGTGTTGTTGTGACGCAGGCCGCCGCGAGGTGTCGATGCGCCCGCGCCGCGCTGGTCGACCAGCACGATGCGCATGCGCGTCAGGTCGAACAGACCGGGCACCGCCGGCCGGCTCCCGCTGCCGGGTCCGCCGTGCAGCACGACGACCGGGTCGCCGTGCGGGTTGCCGGCTTCGGTCCATGCGATCCGGCATGCGTCGCGGGACAAGGCTGGTCGGGACGGGCGAGCAGAGCGGAGCGGTCGCTGTGTCATGTCGGGTCGGAAAGAGGGTGGCGCGTCAGCGCCGCAACGGCGGTGTCCGGGAGAACCCGCGAGCCGGCCGGGAGCTTGACCCATGTCAAAGCCAGAATCGCGCCAGCGAACACGATCGGGATCAATCGGGTAGCAGCGACAGGCGGAATCGCGATATTACGTCCGTGCGCGTCACGCCGCGTGCACGGCATGCGATCGACGTTTCTTTCATTTTCATTTCGGCGCGTGCCGTGTGACGATGTTCGGCGCCCAACGCAAGCGCTGCGGACACCGTGGCCCGAAGTTTGCTTGATCGAGCACAAAGTCCGGCATCGACCGGAAGGATCCCCGGAGGAGACAATGCGCGATGACGTTCATCCGACGGCCAACGCACGGGCCACGCATGCGCCCGGCTGGCCGACGCCGACGATCCAAAAGTCCCATGAGCGGTCCGAGACGTTCGGCCTGCAGGCATCGGCACGTCCCGACTACGACGTGCTGTCCGGCGCCGCGCTTGCGCTCAAGCGCGAGCAGAACCGCGTGCTGTGCGTGCATGCGATGCCGGTGATGGAGACGCTGCACGAGCAGATCGTCAATACGCAGAGCATGATCGTGCTGACGGATGCGGAAGGGCTGATCCTGCATTCGATCGGCGACGACGACTTCCTGCGGCGCGCCGAACGGGTCGCGCTGCGCCCCGGCGCGAACTGGGCGGAGAACCGGCAGGGCACCAACGCGATCGGCACCGCGCTCGCGGAGCTGTGCCCGATGGTCGTGCACGGCGACCAGCACTTCCTGGCCGCGAACCATTTCCTGACCTGCTCGAGCGTGCCAATCCTCGACCCGTATGGCGACGCGATCGGCGTGCTCGATGTGACGGGCGACCACCGCAGCTATCACCAGCACACGATGGCGCTCGCGAAGATGTCGGTGCAGATGATCGAGAACCACCTGTTCACGACGACGTTCCAGGAGACGCTGCAGGTGTCGTTTCACGGCCGCCCCGAATTCCTCGGCACGTTGATGGAAGGGATCGTCGCGTTCACGGCGGACGGCCGCTTCCTGTCGGCCAACCGCAGCGCGCAGTTCCAGCTCGGGATGCCGCTCGCCGCGTTGCGCGCGCATACGCTCGCGTCGCTGTTCGACGTGACGAGCGCGCAACTGATCGACCGGATGCGCGCGAGCACCGAGCCGCACGTGTCGCTGAACCTCGGCAACGGCGCGGTGGTCTGCGCGCGCGTGCAGTTCCGGCGCGCGTTGCGCGCCGAGGGCAGCCGGCCCGCGGAAGTGCACGACGGCGCCGCCCCTGCCGCGCGGCCGCCGGCGGCGCAGGGTGCGGCGAACCTGTCGCGGCTCAGCTATCTCGACACCGGCGATCCGCAGGTGGCGGCGGTGATCGCGAAGGTCCGCAAGGTGATCGGCAAGGACATTCCGGTGCTGATCACCGGCGAGACCGGAACCGGCAAGGAACTGCTCGCGCAGGCGATCCACAACGACTCGCCACGCCGCGACGGACCGTTCGTCGCGGTCAACTGCGCGTCGATTCCGGAGACGCTGATCGAATCCGAGCTGTTCGGCTATGAGGAGGGCGCGTTTACCGGCGCGCGTCGCAAGGGCGCGACCGGCAAGCTGCTGCAGGCCAACGGCGGCACGCTGTTTCTCGACGAAATCGGCGACATGCCGTATCCGCTGCAGGTGCGGCTGCTGCGCGTGCTTCAGGAGCGCATCGTCAACCCGCTCGGCTCGACGAAGGCGATCGGCGTCGACATCGCGATCATTTGCGCGACGCACCGCGACCTGCGCGACATGATCGCGCAGAACCGCTTTCGCGAGGACTTGTACTACCGGCTCAACGGCCTCGTCGTGCGCCTGCCGCCGTTGCGCGATCGCACGGATCTCGCGGTGGTCGTCCAGAAGATGCTGCAGCGGGAGACGCTGTCGGGGCCCGGTCGACGGCCGTTGAGCGTCGCGCCCGACGTGATGGCGCTGTTCGAGCGCTGCGCGTGGCCGGGCAACTTCCGGCAGCTCGCGAACCTGCTGCGCACGGCGGCCGCGATGGTCGACGACGACTGCGAGATCCGCTGCGAACATTTGCCGGACGACTTCTTCGACGACGTGCGGCGCGACGGTGCGCCGGCCGCGCAGGAAGCCTGTACGGCCGCGCCGCCCGCGCCGCTCGCGGCGGAGACGCCGGTGTTGCCGGCTGGTGATGCGCGGCTGCAGGACGTGGCCGCGTGCGCGATCGCGGCCGCGCTCGCGCGTCATGGCGGCAACGTGTCGGCCGCCGCGCGCGCGCTCGGCGTGTCGCGCAACACGATCTACCGCAAGATGCCGGCCGCCGGACCGGATGCGCTGGAGCCGGACGAACGCTGACGCAAGCCGCGACTGTCACACCGGTGTGTCAGGTTGCAACACCCGGTGTTCAAGGATTCAACAGTTGTTCGACCGGCCGTGCACGACATGAGCCGTCGCCTGACGTTTTTGAAATATTATCGTTAGCAAATCGTAATAATCGCGGGGCCGTGACCATCCGGCGGCTGCCGCACGCGTTCGCACGCCGCTGCGCGACGCAAATCCTGCCCCGGCACGCTCCTTGCTGAACTGGTATCGGCCGCTCGATCGATGCGGTTTTTTCGACTGACCTACTCAACAAGGAGACACATCATGCAATGGACGACCCCGGCTTATACCGACCTGCGTTTCGGTTTCGAAATCACGATGTACATCGCCAACCGCTGATCGACGCGCGCAGTGCCGCCCGCATCGGCGGACACGATGCGGGCGGCACCGGGAGCACACGCAGATGAAGATCAAGATACTCGGCTCGGGCGCCGGCGGCGGGTTGCCGCAATGGAACTGCAACTGCGGCAACTGCCGCCGCGCGCGGGCCGGCACCGACGGCATCGTGCCGCGCACGCAATCGTCGATCGCGGTCAGCGGCGACGGCATCGGCTGGGTGCTGGTGAACGCGTCGCCGGACATTCTCGCGCAGCTGCGCGCCGCGCCCGATCTGCAGCCGGCCCGCGCGATCCGCGACACCGCGATCGCTGCCGTCGTGCTGTGCGACGCGCAGATCGACCACGTGACGGGCCTGCTGATGCTGCGCGAACGCACGTCGCCGCTGCCGCTGTATGCGAGCGCGCCGGTGCTCGACGACCTGTCGACCGGGCTGCCGCTCGTGCCGTTGCTCGGCCACTACTGCGGTGTCGATGTCCACCCGATCGCGCCGGGCGAATCGTTCGCGATACCGGGCGCCGATGGCATTCGCTTCACCGCCGTGCCGGTCGACAGCAAGCCGCCGCCCTATTCGCCGCGCCGCGAGGCGAGCGTGCCTGGCGACAACATCGCGCTCCTGATCGAGGACACGACGAGCGGCCGGCAGGCGTTCTACGCGCCGGGGCTCGCCGACGTCGACGACGGTGTGCGCGCCGCGATGCGCGACGCCGACCTCGTGCTGGTGGACGGCACGTTCTGGACCGGCACGGAGATGATCGATCTCGGCCTGTCGTCGAAGCACGCGGCCGACATGGGGCATCTCGCGCAGTGCGGCGACGCGGCGCGGCCGGGCATGATCGAGCGGCTCCGGCTGTTGCCGACGCATACGCGCAAGGTTCTCACGCACATCAACAATACGAATCCGATTCTCGACCCTGGCTCCGCGCAGCGTGCGCAGTTGCGCGATCACGGCATCGAGGTCGCCCACGACGGCATGCAATTCGAGGTCTGACCATGAACGCACCGATTCCCGCCGCGGCATTGCACGCGATGCCCTGGAGTGCGCAGGAGTTCGAGGCGCGGCTGCGCGCGCTCGAATCGCGCTATCACATTCACCATCCATTCAACCGGCGTCTCAATAGCGGCGCGTGCTCGCCGGCGCAGATTCGCGGCTGGGTCGCGAACCGCTTCTACTATCAGATCAGCATTCCGCTCAAGGATGCGGCGATCCTGTCCAATTGCCCCGACCGCGACACGCGCCGGTTGTGGGTCGAACGGATTCTCGACCACGACGGCCACGGCGGCCAGGAAGGCGGGATCGAGGCATGGGCGCGGCTCGGGGAGGCGGTCGGCATCGAGCGCGACGCGCTGTGGTCGCTCGAGCATGTATTGCCCGGCGTGCGGTTCGCGGTGGATGCCTACGTCAATTTCGCGCGGCAAGCGCCGTGGCAGGAGGCCGTGTGCTCGTCGCTGACCGAGATGTTCGCGCCGCAGATCCATCTCGACCGGCTTGCGGGCTGGCCGTCCCACTATCCGTGGATCGAGGCGGACGGGCTGCAGTATTTCCGCAGCCGCGTGCCGCTCGCGCAGCGCGACGTCGAACACGGGCTCGCGGTGACGCTGAGCCATTTCACGACACCGGCCGCGCAACGGCGCGCGCTCGACATCCTGTCGTTCAAGCTGGATGTGCTGTGGTCGATTCTCGATGCGATTGAAAAGGCGTATCCCGCATGAACTCCAACGACGCCGTCAGCGGCGTGCCGCTGCGCCCCTCGCTCAGGGGCATGTACCGCCTGCAGTGGGAGGCGGCCCAGGATGCGTACGTGCTCCTGTATCCGGAGGGCATGGTGCGGCTCAACCCGAGCGCGGGCGAGATCCTCGCGCGCTGCGACGGCACGCGCGAGCTCGACGACATCATCGACGAACTCGAGCGGCTGTTCAGTACTTCTGACCTTGCGTCGGATGTCTATCGCTTCCTCGATCATGCGCGCCTGCGCGGCTGGCTCGACTGACATGGACATGACACTTCCTCCGAACCGACCGTCCGCGCCGCTGTGGCTGCTTGCCGAGCTCACGTACCGCTGTCCGTTGCACTGCGCGTTCTGCTACAACCCGGTCGATTTCGCGACGCACGGCGCGGAGCTCGATACTGAAACCTGGCGCAAGGTGATCAGCGATGCGCGCGCGCTGGGTGCCGCGCAGATCGGCTTTTCAGGCGGCGAGCCACTGCAGCGCGACGATCTGGAGACGCTGGTCGGGCATGCGCGCTCGCTGGGTTTCTATACCAACCTGATCACGTCGGGGGTGGGCCTGAATGTCACGCGCATCGACCGGCTCAAGGCGGCCGGGCTCGATCACATTCAGTTGTCGCTGCAGGATTCGACGCGCGAACTGAACGACTTCCTGACGAGCACGCGCACCTTCGACCTCAAGCGCGGCGTCGGGCGGCTGATCAAGTCGCACGGCTATCCGATGGTGCTGAACTGCGTGCTGCATCGATACAACCTGCCTCACGTCGGCCAGATCATCGAGATGGCGCTGGACCTCGGTGCGGATTTTCTCGAGCTCGCCAACACGCAGTATTACGGCTGGGCGATGCTGAATCGGGACCAGCTGATGCCGACTGTCGAACAACTGCGCGAAGCGGAGGAAACGGTCAACCGCTACCGCAAGCTCGTCGGCGAACGGTGCAAGATCCTGTTCGTCGTGCCAGATTACTTCGAGCAGCGGCCGAAGGCCTGCATGAACGGCTGGGGCTCGGTGTTCCTCGGCGTTGCGCCGGACGGCACCGCGCTGCCGTGCCATGCCGCGCGCGGGCTGCCCGGCCTCGCGCTGCCGAACGTGCGCGAGCGGTCGTTGAAGGAAATCTGGTACGAAAGCGACGCGTTCAATGCGTTTCGCGGCGACGGCTGGATGCGCGACCCGTGCCGCACGTGCGACGAGCGTCATGCGGATCATGGCGGGTGCCGCTGTCAGGCATACATGCTGGCCGGCGATCCCGCGCAGGCCGACCCGGTCTGCGCGAAGTCGCCGCATCACGGCAAGGTCGAACATGCCGTGCAGTTCGCGCGCAGGGCGGATCGGCGGGGCGACCATCCGCTGGTGTTTCGCAGTGCTGCGAATTCGATCGGGCGCTGAGCGGCGCGTGACGCTATCTCGGGCGCGTCACTTCGTTGACTTGCGCGACGATCGGGGCGCCGCCTGTTCGAGCAGCGCTGCGAACGCGGCTTCGTCCGCGCGCAGCCCGCGCGGCGAGCGGCGCACCTCCAGCGCCGCGAGCATCCCGGCTTCGAACGCATCGAGCACCGCCGGGTGGATGTAGCAGCGCCGGCACACGGCCGGCGTATTGCGCAATATATCGGCGACGGCCCGCACCGTTTCGACGATCTGCTTGCGCGCATGCGCGACGTCCTCGTGCGGCACGCGCCGCAGCAATGCCAGCGCCTGCACGCTGCCTGCCCAGGTCCGGTAATCTTTCGCGGTGAATTCCGCGCCTGCCGCCTCGCGCAAATAGTCGTTCACGTCGGAGGAGCCGACCGAATGACGCGTGCCGTCGTCGTCCACATACTGGAACAACTCATGGCCGGGCAACTCCGCGCAGCGCCGCACGATCCGGCCGACGCGCGGGTCTTCCACGGTCACGTCATGCTCGATGCCGCTCTTGCCGGTGAAGCGCAGGCGAACCTGCCCCGACCGGATGGTTACATGGCGCTTGCGCAGCGTCGTCAGCCCGTACGATGCGTTCTCGCGCGCGTACTCGGCGTTGCCGATCCGCGCGAGCGTCGTGTCGAGCAGCCGGACGATCGTCGCGACGATCTTGTCGCGCGGCATCCCGGGCAGTGCCAGATCGCGCGCGACGCGCGTGCGGATGCGCGGCAGCGCACGGGCGAAGGCCGCCATCCGCGCGTACTTGTTCGCGTCGCGCGTCTCGCGCCACTGCGGGTGATAGCGATACTGCTTGCGCCCGCGCGCGTCGCGCCCCGTCGCCTGCAAGTGGCCGTGCGGGTCCATGCAGATCCAGACGTCGGTGTACGCGGGTGGAATCGCGAGCGCATCGATGCGGGCGATTTCGCCGGGGTCGCGGATCCGGACGCCGTCCGGCGTGTAGTACGCGAAGCCGTTGCGTAACCGCCGGCGCGTGTAGCCGGGGTGCCGGTCGTCGACGTGGCGCAGCGGGACGGGTGAACGCGTGCCGGTTTCCGCGCCGGATCCCGTCCGGGACGTGCGTTTCTTCATGCCGCACGCTGCCGACGGAGCGGCGTATTTGTTTGCGGCGATCGCGGGTCGCGCACAGCGGGCATCGTTGTTCTCCTTGTTGTCTGAGCCGCCGTCGCGGGGCGCGAACGGCGCTTTCCAGCGCATCAGCAAGATCCGTGCGCCATCGACGGAGCCGCTACGCCGCGTTCCATGTCGACGCGGATCGCGCATACGACGGCGAACACGCGAGAGGCCGCTCGACGTCGCCTTTGCGGATACGCGCGCGCTAGGTGTTTATACGTATGCCGATACCGATATCGATTCAATCCAAGATTTCATTGGAAGGTTATCGGACTTGTTCCTAGACTGATCCGGGGCGCACATACCGGTCCGGCCGCACGCGCCGGCCGGCGCCGCCCCGAACCGCGCCGCGCCACGCAGAACCACAACAGCACGGCAACCGCGCCGGGCCGGCGCCGCGGCATACAACGACATCATCGGAGACGGACCATGACATTCATCAGGAAGCTGACGGCCGGCGCGCTCGTCGCCGCGGCGACGGTATTCGCGTCGGGCGTGCACGCGCAGCAAAAGCCGATCACGCTCGGGTTCTCGCAGGTCGGCGCGGAGAGCGCATGGCGCACCGCGAACACCGTGTCGGTGAAGAGCGCGGCGAAGGACGCCGGCATCAACCTGAAATTCTCGGACGCGCAGCAGAAGCAGGAAAACCAGATTCGCGCGATCCGCTCATTCATCGCGCAGAAGGTCGACGTGATCGCGTTCTCGCCGGTCGTGGAGTCGGGCTGGGAGCCGGTGCTGACCGAAGCGAAGGCGGCGCACATTCCGGTGATCCTGACCGATCGCGGTGTCGACGTGAAGGATCCGTCGCTGTACGTGACGATGATCGGTTCCGACTTCCTCGAGGAGGGGCGGCGCGCCGGCCACTGGATGGAAGAGCGCTACAAGAACGATCCGGGCCCGATCAACATCGTCGAGCTGCAGGGCACGGTCGGCTCCGCGCCGGCAAACGATCGCCGCGCGGGCCTGCTCGAGGTGATCAAGAACAATCCGAAGTTCAAGGTGATCGCGTCGCAAAGCGGCGACTTCACGCTCGCCGGCGGCAAGCAGGTGATGGAAGCGTTCGCGAAGACCTACGGCAAGCAGATCAACGTCGTCTATGCGCACAACGACGACATGGCGCTCGGCGCGATCCAGGCGATGGAAGAGGCTGGCATCAAGCCCGGCAAGGACGTGAGCGTCGTGTCGTTCGACGCGACCAAGGGCGGGTTCCTGGCGATGGTGGCCGGCAAGATCAACGTCGACGTCGAATGCAGCCCGCTGCTCGGCCCGCAATTGATGACCGCCGTGAAGGACGTCGTCGCCGGCAAGCAGTTGCCCAAGCGCATCGTCACGAACGAGACGGTGTTCCCGATGAGCGTCGCGGCGCAGGTGCTGCCGACCCGCAAGTACTGAGTCCCGGCGGACGCGGGCGGCGGCGCGGCTGCCGCCGTCCGCCTTCCGCCTCGAATCGAGGGCGATCCATGACGAATCCGCCGGTAGTCGAGATGATCGGCATCGACAAGGCGTTTCCGGGCGTGAACGCGCTGCAGCGCGTGAACTTCCGGCTGTTTCCGGGCGAGATCCACGCACTGATGGGCCAGAACGGCGCCGGCAAGTCGACGCTGATCAACGTGCTGACCGGCGTGCATGCGCACGATGCGGGCGAGATTCGCGTCGGCGGCGCGCCCGTGCACTTCGCCGCGCCGCGCGAGGCCGAGGCCGCGGGCATCCAGACGCTGTACCAGGAAGTGAACCTGTGCGCGAACCTGTCGGTTGCCGAGAACATCTTCGCGGGCCGGCAGCCGATGCGGCGCGGCGCGATCGACTGGAAAACGATCCATGCGCGGGCGCGCGATGCGCTCGCCGAACTCGACCTGTCGCTCGACGTCACGCGCTCGCTCGATGCGTATCCGATCGCGGTGCAGCAGATGGTCGCGATCGCGCGGGCCGTATCGGTGGACGCGCGCGTGCTGATTCTCGACGAACCGACGTCGAGCCTCGACGACGGCGAGGTCGCTCGGCTCTTCGATGTGCTGCGCCGGCTGAAGGCGTCGGGCATCGCGATCCTGTTCGTCACGCATTTTCTCGAACAGACCTATGCGGTGTCCGACCGGATCACGGTGATGCGTAACGGCGAGCGCGAGGGCGAGTATCTCGCGCGCGAATTGCCGGTCGACATGCTGGTCGCGAAGATGACCGGCCGCGAACCGATGTCCGGCACGCTGCAGGCAGGCGCGGCGGCCGTGCGGAGCGATGCCGACGCGGCCGCGCCGTTCCTGTCGATGCAGCAGGCCGGCCGGCGCGGAATGATGAGCCCGCTCGATCTCGACGTGCGGCCCGGCGAAATCGTCGGGCTGGCCGGGCTGCTCGGCTCGGGGCGCACGGAAACGGCGCGGCTCGCGTTCGCGGCCGAGCGCACCGACACCGGCGCGATCGAGATCGACGGCGCGCGCAAGCGTCTCGCGTCGCCGCACGATGCCGTGCGCCACGGGATCGCGTATTGCCCGGAGGATCGCAAGAAGGAAGGGATCGTCGCGGCGCTGTCGATCCGCGAGAACATCGTCCTCGCCTTGCAGGCGCGGCGCGGCTGGTGGCGGCTGATCGGCCGCGCGCGCCAGCGCGAGCTCGCCGACACGTATATCGCGCGGCTCGGCATCAAGGCGCGCGACGCGGAGCAGCCGATCGGGCTGCTGTCCGGCGGCAACCAGCAGAAAGTGCTGCTCGCGCGCTGGCTCGCGACGGAGCCGAAGCTGCTGATCCTCGACGAGCCGACGCGCGGCATCGACGTCGCCGCGAAATTCGACATCATGGAGCGCGTGCTGGCGTTGTGCGCGCAGGGGCTCGCGATCCTGTTCATCTCGTCGGAGATCAGCGAAGTGGTGCGCGTGAGCCACCGGATCGCGGTGCTGCGCGATCGCCGCAAGGTCGCCGAACTGAGCGGTGCCGAGGCGTCGGAGGAACATGTGTATCAACTGATCGCGGGAGGCCGGTCATGATCCGGTTACGCACGTTGCTTCGCCACCCGCTCGTGTGGCCGGTGCTGACGCTTGCACTGCTGTTCGCGCTCGACGTCGCGCATCGGCCGGGTTTCCTGTCGATCGCAGTGCTCGACGGCCACTTGTTCGGCGCGCCCATCGACATCCTGAACCGTGCGGCGCCGCTCGTGATCGTGTCGCTCGGCATGACGCTCGTGATCGCGACGCGCGGGATCGACATCTCGGTCGGCGCGATCGTCGCGATCGCCGGCGCGGCCGCGGCGATCGTGCTCGACGGCGATCCGACGCGGGTCGGCACGGCGCTGGTCGCCGCACTCTGCGTCGGGCTGCTTGCAGGCGCATGGAACGGCGTGCTGGTCGCGTTCGTCGGGATGCAGCCGATCATCGCGACGCTGATCCTGATGGTCGCCGGACGCGGCATCGCGCAGTTGCTCACGGGCGGACAGATCATCCCGATCGGCGCGCCGGGCTATCTCCAGATCGGCGGCGGCTATCTCGCGGCCGTGCCATGCTCGGTCTGGATCGCGATCGCGACGATCGCGGCAACCGCGCTGCTGGTCAATCGCACGGCGCTCGGGCTGTTCATCCGCGCGATCGGCGTGAACCCGGTCGCGACGCGGCTCGTCGGGCTGCGCGCGGGGGCCGTCGTGTTCGGCGTCTATCTGTTCTCCGGCGCGATGTCGGCGCTCGCCGGCATTCTCGCCAGCTCGAACGTGCGCAGCGCCGACGGCAACAACGCGGGGCTGCTGCTCGAACTCGACGCGATCCTCGCGGTGACGCTCGGCGGCACGTCGCTGCTCGGCGGCCGCTTCAGCCTCGCGGGCTCCGTGCTCGGCGCGCTGATCATCCAGACGCTCACCTATACGACGTATTCGATCGGCGTGCCGCCGGAGGCGACGCTCGTCGTGAAGGCGCTCGTCGTGATCGTCGTGACGCTGATCCAGTCGGACGCGGCGCGCGCGCTGGTGATCCAGCATGCGTCGCGACTGCTGCCTTCCACCCGTTCGCGCACCACCACCGGAGCCACGCCGCGATGAACCGATTCTTCGCACGGTTGACCGATCCGCGCACGCTGCCGATCGTCGTGACGATCGTGCTGTTCGCCGCATTGTTCGGCTTCGGATCCGTGATGTACACGGGATTCTTCTCGATGCAGGTGCTGACCGGACTGCTCGTCGACAACGCGTTCCTGCTGATCGTCGCGATCGGGATGACGTTCGTGATCGTGTCGGGCGGTATCGACCTGTCCGTCGGCTCGGTCGTTGCGCTGACAACGATCTTCTGCGCGGTGGGTGCCGAGCGGTTGCACTGGCCCGTCTGGGCAATCGTGCCGCTGGTGCTCGTATTCGGCGCGCTGTACGGCGCGGCGATGGGCGCGCTGATTCATTACTTCCGCCTGCAGCCGTTCATCGTCACGCTGGCAGGGATGTTTCTCGCACGCGGCGCATGCTTCCTGATCACGACGCAGTCGATCACGATCAACGAGCCGACCTTTCATGCGCTCGCGGGCATCAGCGTGCCGGTCGGCGGCGGGACGCTGAGCGCGGGCGCGCTGATCGCGCTGGTGACGCTGGCCGCGGCAATCTACGTCGCGCATTTCACGCGCTTCGGCCGCAATGTGTATGCGGTCGGCGGCAACGAGCGCTCGGCGCTGCTGATGGGCTTGCCCGTCGCGCGCACGAAGGTCGGCGTGTATGCACTGAGCGGCTTCTGTTCGGCGCTCGGCGGCGTGGTGTTTACGCTGTACGTGCTGTCCGGCTACGGTCTGCAGGCGCAGGGCATGGAGCTCGACGCGATCGCCGCGACCGTGATCGGCGGCACGCTGCTCACGGGCGGCGTGGGGTACGTGATCGGCTCCGTGTTCGGCGTCGGCATCCTCGGCACGATCCAGGTGTTGATCACGTTCGACGGCACGCTGAGTTCGTGGTGGACGCGGATCGTGATCGGCGCGCTGCTGTGCGTGTTCTGTCTGCTGCAGCGGGTCATCGAGCGGCATGCGGCGCGGCGGCGCAGCGGTGGGACCGGGCTCGATCCGAAACGGCGCAAGCGCGATGCCGCTCAGGTGGCGCCGGCCGCACCGGGCGACGATGCGGCGCTTGGGTCGACGATGCGAAGGCTGTTGCGCTTGCAACGTTCGGCCTGACGTCGGCGCGCATTCGAGGGGCGCGCGGAGCGACAGCGTTTGCTTTGTCGCCGTTGCCGGCCTTCGGCCGTGCGTTGGCGCGTCGGACCGTCGCGGCAGCGGGCGGCGAACGCACGTCGTGCAACAGCGGCGCATCCATTGCAATCAAGCCGGCCCGGCCATGTCGGGTTCCGCATCGAACGACGCGTCCGCGCTGCCGGCCCGTTTCAGCGATTCGGCGAGTCGTTCGATCGCCTGCAGGTCCAACGCGTCCAGATGCTCGCGCACCGCCCGCACGAATTCGGCATGCCGAGGCGCGTGCGCGTGCTGGCCGAGCCATTCCTCGATGTCGGTGAGGCGGCCTTCGCTCGCGAACACGGCCAGCTCGTCGAGCGCGTCGGCTGGCGGGCAGCGCATCGCGTGCGCCGCCGGCGCGGGCTCCGCTTGATCGGCAGATTCGGCGGCGCGCACGAGCGCCGATGCCGGGATCATCGCGCGGCCGATCGCGGGCGCCACGATCTGGAACGTGAACGACGTGCCGACGCCCGGCCGGCTCGTCACGGCCAGCTCGCCGTTCATCGCGCCGACGATCCGCTGCGCGATGAACAGGCCGAGCCCCGTCCCGCCGTTGACCGCCTGCACCTGCTGGTACGCACGGAAGATGTCGGTGGTCTTGTCGATGTCGATGCCGATTCCGGTGTCGGCGACCTCGAACACGATCCGCCATGCATCGCCGTGCGCATACGCGCCGACCGACAGCGTGACGGTGCCGTCGCGCGTGAACTTCGATGCGTTCGACAACAGGTTGAGCAGCACCTGCTGCAGCCGAATGCCGTCGATCGATACTTTGCGCGGCAGCGGCGTCAACGGCCGGTAGTCGAACCGGTTGTCCTGCTGCAGACACAGCGCGACCGCATAGTCGCCGATGTCGCTCAGCAGGCCGGGCAGGTCGGTCGGATCCGGCGAAATGCCGAGCGGCTGCAGCTCAGCCTTCGTGTATTGGAGCAATTCGTCGATCAGCGCGAGCTGGTAGCGGATACTGCGGTCGATCGAGCGGATCAGCCGCGCCTGGCTGCGCGTCGCGCCTTCCAGCAGCAGCTTCGCGTAACCGTTGATCGTCGACAGCGGCGCGCGCAGGTCGTGGCTCACGTAGCCGAGCGTCTCGATCTTCTGCTGCATGTGCACGCGAACCTGTTGCAGCGCGTCGTTGAGCGCGACCGTGCGTTTCGCAACCTCGTCGCGCAGGCGATCCTGCTCGGTGAGCTGCCAGTGCTCGAGCCGCTTGCGTGCTTCGGTGCGCTGACGGCCCACGTGGTTGATCCAAGCGGCCAGCACCAGCAGGTGCGTGGCGAGACCGATGATCGCGATGACGGGGTTCGGGTAGATGTCCGACTTGAGCCAGGACAGCCAGGCCGGGATCGCGTCCTTGCCGTCGAGAACGCGGATCATCATGTTGAAGCTCGCGAACGCGATCGCGATCAGCATCACGCGGCCCGTCGGCGTGCGGCGAATCGCGAGCATCAGCGCGAGCGTGAGGTTGACGATCGCCAGCGCGGTGTTCAGCCGCAGGCAGAACCACGTGAACGTGAGGAGGTCGCCGCACGCGGCCCCGGCGACGCCCACGCATTCGAGCGCGATGAAGCCCGCGTAGATCGCGCGAAACGGGATGCGTGCCTTCTCGCGACGGGCGACCGTCAGGATGAACGCGATGAAGCATATGATCGACAGATAGACGAAGATCACCTCGCCGCGCGCCCACCATTCGCGTGCGGCCTGCCACAGATACAGCGCGGTGTAGCCGCGGTAGGTGGCCTCGAACAGCGCCGTGTTCAATGCGAGCGCGGCCAGCACGACGAACATGCCGCTGCGCGAGAAGAAGCCGATCAGCAGCGCACACCACACGAGTGCGAGTAGCCCGCCGAGGAAGCCGAAGTTCCACATGGTCGCGTGAAGCTCATGGGCCTGCCACGCGTCGCGCGTGAACGCGCTCGGCGCGAGCCGCAGCTCCTTGCGCGACGTGATGCGCACCAGGATGGGCAATCGTTCGCCCGGGCGCAGCGTGGCATCGAGCACCGGATACCGGGAAGCCGGCCGGCGCATGCCGTTTTCGTCGGCGGGAAAGCGGCCGGCGAGCGCCCACTGGCCGCCGTGCTCGACGTAGAAATCGGCACGGTCGACGCGTGCGTCGCGGATCGCCAGCACCAGCGGCTGGTCGACGCCGGCGCGGTTGACCAGCGTCGCGCCGACCCACCAGGCGGAGCGCGAGAATTCGATATTGAACGACGGTCGCGCCGCCGCGGCGGCACGGCGCTGGGAATCGGCGAGCCGTGCGGCGGCCTGATCGACGGACATCCGCGTGCCCGGATCCTCGAGCAACGAGACCGCGTCCAGCTGTGCGGGGTTTTCCGTCGCGTGCGCGCGGTGTGCCGCGCAGGAAAGTACGAGTGCCGCCAGCAGCAGCACGATCGCGTGCCAGCCGGTGGTGCGGCGCCTATGCATCGTGCGGGTGGTCATGCGACGGCGGCGGAACATCGACCGCCGGCCGCTGGCGCCGCCAGTCGGACGGCGTGATACCGAATCGTTCGCGAAACGCCGTCGCGAAATTGCCCGGCGTCGAGAAGCCGATTTCCTCGGCGATGTCGCCGATCCCCATCGACGTCTCGGCGAGAAAGTGCTTGGCGGCGCGCAGCCGCGTGTCGCGCAGGTATTCGAATACGGTCTGGCCGAGCTGGTCGCGGAACACGCGCGACAGCCGTTTTTCGTGCGTGCCGACCTGTCTTGCGAGTTCGTCGAGCCCCGGCGGATTGCGCAGTTCGCGCAGCAGGATGTCGCTTGCCGCGCGCACCAGCGCGGCGTCGGGATGATCGGGCAGCTCGGGCAGATGCGCGAACGGCTGGCTGCGTCGCGCCCGTTTCAGATGATTGCGGATCCGGGCGATGACTTCGACCGGCTCGAACGGCTTCACGATGTAGTCGAGCGCACCGGTTTCGAGCCCCGCGATGCGATCGTCCAGGTCGCTCGCCGCAGTGAGGATGATGACCGGAATGTTCTGCGTCGACGGCGTCGAGGCCAGCAGCCGGCACGCGGCGAAGCCGTCCATGCGCGGCATCCGCACGTCGATCAGGATCAGGTCGGGCGCGATTGCCTGCGCGCGGTGATAGGCCTGCAATCCATCGAACGCGACGCTGATCCGGCAGCGAGCGGAACGCAGGATCTCCGTCAGGAGCCGCAGGTCGTTCGGCCGGTCATCTACGACGAGAATGTGTGCGCCAACGAGATCCGGCGTGGCGCGGAGCGACGCCGGACTGGACGAGCGGGATGACATGGTTGCGAACGTGAACGGAGGGTAGGCCGGGGTCGGACTCGATGCATCTATGTGCATGATTGTTGCGAAAAATTATATGACGACGATTGAGCCGACAGTGGGGAGTCCGTGCGGTTCGTGTGGGCATGCGTGACACGGCGGCGCGGATCCACGGGCGCCCCGATCGATTCGACGAAACGGGGTGTGGAAAAACTTTCCGAATTACAAATTGCATATCGGTTTTTATTGCCGAATGATTCTTTATGAAAATCGCATGGCCCGAACGATGTTTTCAAGAGAATTATGTCGTTGCAAAGCCCGGATCTGGTGCCGATCGTGTTTGCCAATTAATCATCTCCATGATCGAGATTACTTTCACATTTAAATTTATTCCGGGCGAACCTGTATGAATGTAAATATCGTCCGCTCTGGAAAAGAATTTTTCCGCTCGGGAAAAGATTTGTTCCGACGAATCCCGGCACACTAGGCCGGAAGCGCCTGGAATCGGTTCTGCGGCACGAGCGGTTTCGGCGAAAAAGCTTTATGCGAGCGCCTTTTTGGGGCGCCACATTCAATGTGACATTGCATGCTGTCAATCTCGTGTTCCGGGATTGCAGCGGTGCGACGGAAACCGGCACGAGGGTAATGAAAACTTCATCATTCTTCGAATGTATTGATGCAACGAGATGCATCGAAGAATGCAGAAGTCGATGCGAGTTTGACACATAAGACAGTAAGAAATCGTTAAAGAAAGTCAGTCGATAAATGGAATGAAGGGGTCATCCGGCCAGTCGGCGGTATTTCCGGAAATCCGGAATGTCCGGCGACGGCCTGGATGTAGAAAGGGGTGAGCGTGGACGCATCGATCGCCGGGCAGTTCGGTTCCTCGAGCGGCGATCGTGCGACACCGCTGTCGATCAGGCAGGCACGAGAAGACATGAACATCAAAGGCATGGCAGATCAACGCACCGGCTCGCTCGAGCCCGTGTCGGCTGTCAGCGTTCGCGATCATGCGGCGCATGCGTCAGTTCCGATCGCCGCACGGCGGCATCCTCCTCCCGAATGAACCAGCGCGGCCGGTCTGGCCGGCCGTATCCATCCGGCGTCTGAACGACGCCTCCTCACGAGATTCGAAGTCGCCGCCGGTCCGGCGCGACGGCGCTCGCGCGCGCTGGCCGCGCGGGGTGTCGTCGCCCGTTGAGCGACGTCGGCTTCCGTGATTCGGTAACCCGCGAACGTCGCCGCGCGTCGTGTCCGACTGGCACGCGCGGCGTGCGGTCGTGTGATCGCGACAGCGGTCGCGAGTGTCATGCAGGGCTGTTCGGCAGTCTAGTTAGTCGTCCGAAGTGAGGCACCGCAGAGGAGCGACGTGACGAGCGCGTGCGTGGATGCGCGCTTCGTTTGCCGTCGCGTTCGCTGGCGCGTGATTCAGCATACGAGAACCGAGGGAAAACAAGATGAACAAGTCGTTCAAGTCGATCTGGAACGAAGCATTGGGGGCGTGGGTCGCGGCGTCCGAGCTCGATCGCGCGCGCGGCAAGCGCGTGGCGTCGTCGAGAAGGACGGCGGAGCATGCCGCACCGGGTACCGGCGCCGCCGCCAGCACGGCAGCGCTGGCGGGGCTGTCGCCGCGGCGAATCGCCACGATGATAGCGGCCGCGTATCTCGGCCTGTTTCAGACGGGCGCCCACGCGCAGTATTCGGCGGGGGGCGGTTCCGCGACCGGCGGTGCCAGTTCGATCGCCGTCGGTAACGGTTCGGTCGCCACGCAGGTGAATTCCACTGCATTCGGCAACCTGTCCACGGCGGCCGGCCTGTCAGCCACCGCGATCGGCCCGGGCGCGCATGCCATCGCCGACGGTTCGACATCCATCGGCATCAACTCTCAGGCAACCGGCGTCAACAGCGTGGCCATGGGCGTTCAGGCAATCGGATCCGGCAGCTATTCGGTCGCGATCGGCAACCTGTCGAGCTCGACGCAAAACGGCTCGGTGGCGATCGGCAGCGGTGCGTCGGCGCTCGGCGTTTCGGCGATCGGGCTCGGGAACAATGCGACGGCCTCCGGGCAATACGCGGCCGCGCTCGGGCTCGGTTCGGTCGCGTCGGGCGCGCAAGCCGTCGCGCTCGGCTTTGCATCCAATGCGACGAATACGGGTGCCGTCTCGCTCGGCAACCAGTCGACCAGTTCGGGCGCGGCCGGCGTGGCCGTGGGCAGCGGCTCGCTCGCTTCGGGCAATTCGGGCGTGGCAATGGGCGTGAACAGCGGCGCGAAGGGCACGGCGTCGATCGCCATCGGCTGGGGCGGCACGGCAGGCGTGCCGGGATCGGGCACGCAATCGCTCGGCACCAGTTCGATCGCGATGGGCTCGAACACCTCGGCCGGCGCCGATAACGCACTGGCGTTCGGCCTGAATGCGAATGCGTCCGGCCTCAGCTCGATCGCGATGGGCGTGCAGTCGACCGCGACGCAGCAGTTCGGCGTCGCGCTCGGCAATCTCGCGCTCGCCACGGGCACATCGGGCACCGCACTGGGCGCCGGCGCGACGGCGTCTGCCGTGAATACAACGGCGATCGGCATCAACAGCGTGGCGGCCGCCGGCGCCACGGTCGCAATCGGCGCCAGCAACTCGGTTGCGGCGGCGGCGGGCGCGGGCTCGATCGCCGGCGGCAACAACTCGCAGGTCCTGAGCGGCACCGGCGCCGTCGCGCTCGGCGAAGGCCAGACCGTGAGCGGCAATGGTGCGGTCGCCATCGGCGACCCGAGCACCTCGATCGGCACCGGCGCGGTGACGCTGGGGGCGAACAACACCGCGAATGGAAATGGCGCGGTGGCGATCGGTAATTCGAACAACGCGCAGGGTGTCGGCTCGCTCGCGCTCGGCAATACGTCGACGGCGGCAGCGGCGGGTGCGGTCGCCTTCGGCGCGTCGGCCGTGGCCAACAACGCCAACGATGTCGCACTCGGTTCCGGGTCGGTGACGGCGGCGCCGAATCCGACCGCGACCGGGACGATCGGCGGCGTCACGTACAGTTTCAACGGCATCAATCCGACCAGCGTCGTCAGCGTCGGCGCGCCGGGCAGCGAGCGTCAGATCACCAACGTCGCGGCCGGGCGGATCAGCCCGTCGAGCACGGACGCGATCAACGGGTCGCAGCTCGATGCGACGAACCAGGCGGTGACGTCGCTGTCGACGTCGACGCTGTCCAGCATCACGTCGTTGTCGACCGGGGTGTCTTCGATGTCGACGGGCCTGTCGTCGGCGAACAGCGCGATCACGTCGTTGTCCACGTCGACTTCGACGGGGATCAGCTCGCTCTCCACGGGCTTGAGCTCGACAAACAGTTCGGTGACGTCCTTGTCGACGTCCACGTCGACGGGTCTCTCGTCGGCGAACAGCGCGATTACGTCGTTGTCCACGTCGACTTCTACGGGGATCAGCTCACTTTCCACGGGCTTGAGCTCGACGAACAGTGCGGTGGCGTCCTTGTCAACGTCCACGTCGACGGGCTTGTCGTCGGCGAACAGCGCGATTACGTCGTTGTCCACATCGACTTCGACGGGGATCAGCTCGCTTTCCACGGGCTTGAGCTCGACGAACAGTTCGGTGGCGTCCTTGTCGACGTCCACATCGACGGGCATCAGCTCACTGTCGACCGGCCTGAGCTCGACGAACAGCTCGATCACGTCGCTGTCGACTTCGACGTCGACCGTCGTCGGTTCTCTCTCCACCGGTTTGAGTTCGACGAACAGCAACCTGACCTCGTTGTCGACGTCCACATCGACAGGCATCAGCTCGCTGTCGACCGGCCTGAGCTCGACGAACAGCTCGATCACGTCGCTGTCGACTTCGACCTCGACCACCATCGGCTCGCTGTCGACCGGCCTGTCGAGCACGAACAGCAGTCTGACCTCGCTGTCGACCGCCACGTCGACCGGCATCAGTTCGTTGTCGACGGGCTTGAGCTCCATCGCGAACAACAACACGAACCTCGGCAACAGCACGGCCGGCGCGATCGGCGGCGGTGCCACCTACGATCCGACGACAGGCACGATCTCGGCACCGTCGTACGTGACGTACAACAGCGACGGCTCGACGACGATCAACAACAACGTCGGCTCCGCGATCGACAACATCAACGCGCACGGCATCAAGTACTTCCACGCGAACTCGACCGCGCTGGACAGCCAGGCGATCGGCGTCGACAGCGTCGCGATCGGCCCGAATGCGATTTCGCGCGTGGACGGCAGCATCGCGCTCGGCTCGGGCTCGGTGGCCGACCGCGCGACGGTGCCGGCGTCCGGGATCATCCGCAACGGCACCGCGGCGATTCCGTTCAACACGACGGACCAGATGCTGCTCGGCGCGGTGTCGGTCGGCGATGCGACGAACAAGACGTACCGCCAGATAACCAATGTCGCGGACGGCACCGGCCAGCAAGACGCGGTGACGGTGCGGCAGTTGACCGGCGCATTGCAGTCGTTCGCGGTCACGGGCCAGAAGTACTTCCACGCGAATTCGACGGCGGCGGATTC
>NZ_CADFEJ010000032.1 GCF_902833055.1 Burkholderia territorii | reverse complement strand
CGCGAGCACGAACAGCGCGCTCATCCACAGGATCGCGGACTGGCTCGACAGGAAATACTTGAGGAAGAACGCCGAATCGGCGCGCGCGAGATCGCCCTGGTAGATCTGGATCGACAGCAGCGACAACACCGCGATCGACGCCATCATCAGCCGCGCGGGCTTCCAGCGCCAGCCCAGTGCGACAAGCGCCGGCACGGTGCCGATCATCACCGCCTTGTCGTAGTAATTCATGTGTTCGTTGTAATGCACGAACGCATAGCCCGCGCCGACCACGAGTGCCAAAGCGAAGATCCAGTCGACGATCGACAGGCGCGCGAGGAACGGGCGGTCGTCGAACAACGGCGCCGGATTCGGGGCCTGGACCGGCCCCGAACGGGAAGAGGAAGCTTGAGTGAGATCCATGATGTTACCGGGTGGAATTCTCGGAATCGGAACCGTCGCCGGCTGGCGGACGGACAGTCGCTGCCGCACCGGCCGGTGCGGCGTCGCGCGGCGTGGCGCGCAAGGCGGCGCCGGCCGCGTCGCGCGTCTGCACGAATTCTTTCTCGAAATCGAAGGTCTTGCGGGCCGTGGACATCGCCATCACCACATCGACGCCCGAACCGGCGTCCTTGAGCCAGAACCAGAGCCGCCGCTCGCGCACGTAGAACATCGAGAAGATGCCGGCGACCAACAGCAGGCTGCCAAGATACACCAGATTCTTGCCGGGTGCGCGCGTCAGCTGAAATACCGAAGCTTGCACCTGCTTGAACGAGTCGAGCTGCAAATAGACCGGCGATCCGTACAAGAAGCTGTCGGATAACGCGTTGATCGCGTTCTGCACGAAGCGGATCGTGTCGGTGCCCTGCTGCGCGGCCGGCTCGCCGGCGCGCTCGCGCGCGATCTGCCACACCTCCCACATCGAACCTTCGAGCATGCGCAGCAGCAGGCTCGCCGCCTTTTCCTGCTCGGCCTTCGGCACCGAGCGGTCGATGAACGTCGCCACTGCCTGGAAGCCGCCGACCGGCTGGCCGTCGGCGCCGCGGCCGATGCTGTCGTCGCTCGCCGCGAAGAGGGTCAGCACCTTGAACGCGCTGTCCTGCAGGCGGCCGCGCAGCGACGCTTCGGTCGTCGGCAGCGAACGCTGCGCGAAACGTGCGGCGGCGTCGGCGCGCACGGCCGGGTCCTCGAGCGCGGCGCGCAGGCGCATCCATTCGCCGATCGAATCCTGGCTGTCGGCCGGAATCCGCATGTAGCGGAACGGGTCGTTCGGGCTCGCGCGCACGCCGGCGAGGAACACGCGCGTGCCGCCCATGTCGACGGGCAGCATGTAGTTGTTAAATTCGCGTGCCTGGCCGTCCTTGCCGCGAATCTTGTATTGCACCGACGGGCCGATGTTGTGGAGCTGCATCGGCTTCGACGTCTTCGCGCCCGAACCGAGCCGCTCGTCGAATGCTTCCTTGAGCGATTCCGTCTTCGCGACGCCGCGCACGTCCGGCTTGCCGTTCGCGTCCGCCATGTTCTCCACGTTGATCGCGCGGAAGTCGGAGAATTCGATCGTGTCGCCGTCACTGCCGGGCATCTGCAGCGGCGCCGTGCTGCCGATCGTGCCCTTCACCGCGAAGGTCTTCGCGTTCCCGCCCGTCATCGGGTAGGCGGTCATCTCCATCTGCGAGCCGCCGTCCTGGAAGCTCGACTGATAGATCGACACGCCCTTGTACGTGAACGGCTTGTTGACCTCGACGCGCGCCGGAATCTTCTGGCCCGTCTCGCGATCGATCACGACGATGTCGCTCGCGAACAGCTTCGGCATCCCGGTCGTGTAGTAGTCGACGATGAATTTGTTGAGCTGGATCGAGAACGGCAGGTCCTGGATCAGCGAGCCGCTCGGCTGGTTCAGGATCGCGGTCGACACGAACTGGCCTTCCGGCACCCACGCATAGCCGCGGAACGTGGGGTTCGACGCCGACAACCGATGGTCGGGCGAGATCTCGCTGATCGTCGCGCTGGTGTTGACCGGGCTCTTGCCGAACATCCACATCTGGAATTTGATCGGCAGGTTGCTGTCCAGCAGGCCGCCGATGCAGATCACGACGATCGCAAGGTGCGCGGAGATGTAGCCCCACTTCGTCAGCGCGCCGCGTTTCGCGGAGATCAGCGTCGCACCTTCGGATTCACGCACGACGTGCTTGTAGCCTGCCTTGGTGACGAACGTGGCGAGCGTGGCCGCAACGCTCGCGCGCGTGCCGGACACCGAGTATTCGGCCTTGTGGTGGAACGCGCGCAGGCTGCCTTCGCGGACCTTGTCCTTCCAGCTCTTCGCATCCGCAAGCATCTTCGGCGCGTTGCGGATCACGCACAGCGAGATCGACACGACGAGGAAGATCAGGATCAGCATGAACCACCACGCGCTGTACACGTTGTACAGGCCGAGCGACCGGAAGATGTCGGCCCAGAACGGCCCGAACTGGTTCACGTAGTTCGGATACGGGTCGTCTTGCGTCAGAACCGTGCCGACGATGCTCGCGATCGACAACACCACCAGCAGCGCGATCGCGAAGCGCATCGAGCTCAGCAGCTCGACCGCGCGCCTGGACGCACTTTGACCCGACTTCGACTGCAACCCCGACGTGGTAACGCTCATTCAAACTCCGACTGACAACAAAAAAGGGCAAGGCGGCCGCAATCACGCGGCGCCCCACCCTTTTCTTGTTCTGACTCCGGCCGCCCTTCGGGCGCCCGGTCATTCCATTCGCGACCGTCCGTTCAACGCAGGCCCGCGATGTAATCCGCGACGGCCTTGATCTCGTTGTCCGACAGACGCGATGCGATCTGATGCATCGCCTCGTTGTTGTTGCGCGCGCCGGCACCTTGCTGGAACGCGGTCAACTGGGCAACCGTGTAATCGGCCCACTGCCCCGACAGACGCGGGTACTGGACCGGAATTCCCTGTCCCGTCGGCCCGTGGCAGCTCGCGCAGGCGGGCACTCCCTTTTCCGCGATGCCGCCGCGATAGATCTTCTGGCCGATCGGCACGGTCGCCGCATCGCGCGCGGTGCCGAGCTTGGTCGTCTGCGACCCGTAATACGCGGCGACGTTGCGCATGTCGTCCGCGCTCAACGCGCTCGCGAACCCGACCATCACCGGATTGGTCCGCGCCGGCCCCTTCGCGCCCGGCTGGGTCTTGAAGTCGTTCAACTGCTTGACCAGATATTCGGGATGCTGGCCGGCGAGCTTCGGGAAACTGCCCGATGCACTGTTGCCGTCGGCACCGTGGCACGACGCGCAAACTTGCCCGGCAATCGCCTTGCCGCGATCGAGATCCGGCTTTGCCGCATCTGCCGCGTTTGCCTCCGCTACGAAACCTACGAACCCTGCTGCAACCTGAAGCACCATCAGAGACTTGCACAGTCGATTCATTCGCACACCCTGTTTCGTCTTGTGGGAATTTGAGGTTCTGCAAAAAACGACGTCGACCAGTCTACCGCAGAAGCTGCATAAAAGCGCGAGGCAGGCGCCTGCAGCCCGTCGGCAAAACCGGCGTATTGTACAATATCGCGCTGAAAGCTCCCGCGCCTATCGGGGCTACCCCGCCTCCACCAAGCGGCTCACGCCGCCCCGTCCCTCCGGTTTTCCCCATGGCCTTTTTGCTCCATCAAGCCCGCTTCTACACGACCGTCAACCATCTGCGCGACCTGCCGCCGACGGTTCAGCCGGAAATCGCGTTCGCGGGCCGCTCGAATGCCGGCAAATCGACGGCGATCAACGTGCTGTGCAATCAGAAACGGCTCGCCTTCGCGTCGAAGACGCCCGGCCGCACCCAGCACATCAACTACTTCTCCGTCGGCCCGGCCGCCGAGCCCGTCGCGAACCTCGTCGATCTGCCCGGCTACGGCTACGCGGAAGTGCCGGGGGCCGCGAAGGCCCACTGGGAAATGCTGCTGTCGTCCTATCTCGCGACGCGTTCGCAGCTGTGCGGGCTGATCCTGATGATGGATTCGCGCCGCCCGCTGACCGACCTCGATCGCCGGATGATCGAGTGGTTCGCGCCGACCGGCAAGCCGATCCATACGCTGCTGACGAAGTGCGACAAATTGACGCGCCAGGAAAGCATCAACGCGCTGCGCAACACGCAGAAAGGCCTCGACGCGTATCGCGACCAGGGCGTGAAGGGCAAGCTGACGGTCCAGCTGTTCTCGGCGCTGAAGCGCACGGGGCTCGACGAGGCTCATGAACTGATCGAGAGCTGGGTGCGGCCGTCCGCCGCCGACGAAAATGGCGAGCCTGTAGCACAATGAGCGGGCAACGCGCGGCCCGGATCGGCCGTGCGCACCTGGCGGTATCTGTCGATTCGGCCGGCTCATAAAAAAACCCGCCGTCGAACGGCGGGTCAAACAGCCTAATCGAATAACGACAGGCACCCGCTCAGGGAGGAGAAGCGGGGAGTTGCACGCGACGCGTGCCGCTCGATCGCTATCATATACCAACGATCTCGAAAATGACCTAAGGGTTCCGTAAGGTTCTTCTTGCCCTGATTTCTGCCAAATCGCCATGAGCTTCCATCCGCTTCATCGTCCGCGCCGGATGCGCCGCGACGACTTCTCCCGCCGCCTGATGCGCGAAAACCGCCTGACCACCGACGACCTGATCTATCCGGTGTTCGTTGTCGATGGCACCAACGAACGCCAGGCCGTCCCGTCGATGCCCGGCGTCGAGCGCGTATCGGTCGATCTGCTGATGCACGTCGCCGAGCAATGCGTCGAACTCGGCGTGCCCGTGCTGTCGCTGTTCCCGGCGATCGAGCCGTCGCTTAAGACGCCTGACGGTCGCGAAGCGGCCAATCCGGAAGGCGTGATCCCGCGCGCCGTGCGCGAACTGAAGAAGCGCTTCCCCGAACTCGGCGTGCTGACCGACGTGGCGCTCGATCCGTACACGAGCCACGGCCAGGATGGCGTGCTCGACGAAAACGGCTACGTGATCAACGACGAGACGATCGAGATCCTGGTCGACCAGGCGCGCGCGCAGGCGGAAGCCGGCGTCGACATCGTCGCACCGTCGGACATGATGGACGGCCGCATCGGCGCGGTCCGCGAAATGCTGGAAAGCGACGGCCATATCCACACGCGCATCATGGCGTACTCGGCCAAGTTCGCGTCGGCGTTCTACGGTCCGTTCCGCGATGCGGTCGGCTCCGCATCCAATCTGGGCAAGGGCAACAAGATGACCTACCAGATGGATCCGGCGAACAGCGACGAAGCGTTGCGCGAAGTGCGCCTCGATATCGACGAAGGCGCCGACATGGTGATGGTCAAACCCGGCATGCCGTATCTCGACATCGTGCGCCGCGTGAAGGACGAGTTCCGGTTCCCGACCTACGTGTACCAGGTGAGCGGCGAATACGCGATGCTTAAGGCCGCCGCGATGAACGGCTGGCTCGACCACGACAAGGTCGTGCTCGAATCGCTGCTCGCATTCAAGCGCGCAGGCGCCGACGGTGTCCTCACCTACTTCGCGCTCGATGCTGCCCGTCTGCTGAAAGCGCAGCGCTGAGCCGCACGACGGCGAGCGTCAACGAAAACGGCGGGACACTTCATCGGTGTCCCGCCGTTTTGCATTTGCTCGTCCGCAAGGTGCAGCGAGCGCGCAGTTGCGCGGGCGCGCGTTACACCGTCGGCACCGCCGCGCGATCGAGGCTGCGCAGGAACGTGTCGGCCGCCTGATAGCCGACCACGCGGCCGATTTCGTTGCCGTTGCGATCGAAGAAGATGATGCCCGGCGGCCCGAAGAGGTTGAAGCGCTTGAGCAGCGCCTGGTCGTCCGGATTGTTCGCGGTGACATCCGCGCGCACCAGGTGAAGCTGCGCGAGCCGCGCCTGCACGCGCGAATCGGTGAACGTCAGATGCTCCATTTCCTTGCAGCTCACGCACCAGTCCGCGTAGAAGTCGAGCATCACCGGCCGGCTCGATGTCTTCAGCAGCGCATCGAGTTCACCACTGGAACGCACCGACGCGAAAGCGGGGCCCGCCTGTGTCGAAGCCGCGCTCGCTGCCGATGCATCGCCCGACGCAACCGTGCGCGCCGCGAGTACGGCGAGCGGCTTCACGGGGTCGTTGGAGCCCGCCGCGAGCCCGACGAGCAGCGTGGCTGCCCAGATCGCGAGCGCCGCTCCGAGGCCGCGACCGAGACGGCGCCAGATCGACGCGGCGCCTGCATGCGGCGTGAACAGGCCGAGCGCCGCAGCCGCGACGAGCAGCCACAACGCGGCGAGCACCATCTTGAGCCCGCCCGCGAGTACCGGCCACACGATCCACAGCGCGGCGGCGAGCAGCACGATGCCGAAGAACACCTTCACGCCATCCATCCATGCGCCCGCGCGCGGCAGCACCGTGCCGGCACCGATGCCGACGACGAGCAGCGGCACGCCGAGCCCGAGCCCCATCGCGAACAGCGCGGCGCCGCCGAGCCACGCATTGCCGGTGTGCGCGATGAACGCGAGCACCGCGAACAACGGTGCCGTCATGCATGCACCGACGACCAGCGCCGACAACGCGCCCATCGCGGCGACCGCGACGAAGTGACCGCCCTGCCGCGCGCGCGACGCTTCGGCCGCACCGTTCTGCCAGCGCTCGGGCAATGCGATGTCCTTGCCGGAAATCAGCGACACCGCGAATGCCGTGAGCAACACGCCGAACGCGCCGAGCACCCACGGATTCTGCAGCCACGCGCCGAGGCTCTGGCCGACCAGCGCCGCCGCGATGCCCAGCACCGTATAGACGAGCGCCATGCCGACCACGTACGTCAGCGACAGCGCAAAGCCGCGCGCATGCGTCGCCCGCGTACCCTGCCCGATGATGATCGCTGACACGATCGGAATCATCGGATACGAACAGGGCAGCAGACTCAGCACGACGCCCGCGACGAAATACAGCGCGACGATCGTGAAGAAGCCGTGCCCCTCGAGCAGCGACTGCGCGAAATCCGCGCTCGTGACCCTGTCGAACCAGGTATCCGCGGCCGGTGCGCCGCCGGCCGGCGCAGCCGCGCCCAGCGCCGCGCCGTCGACCTTCACGACATGCTCCGCGGGCGGATAGCAGATCCCTTCGTCGGCGCATCCCTGCGACGTTACGGCAAGCTCGAACGGCCCCGCGGCCTGCTTGACCGGCACATGAATCACAACCTCGTCGCGATAGGTCTCGACTTCCTTCTGGAACGTCTGGTCGAACTTGACATGACCGGCCGGAAACTGGGGATCGCCGAGCGTCGCCTGCCCGCCCTTCACCGCGAACGCGAACCGCTCTCGGTACAGGTAATAGCCATTGGCGACCTTGAAGCGGACGTCGACCTGCCCCGGCGCTTCGCTCGCGCTGAACTTGAATGCGACCGACGGATCGAGAAAATCGTCCGCCGCGCGCGCGGCCGACAGGCCGCCCAGCACCAACATGAACGACAACAGGACTGCGAGGACCCGCAGCGTGCGCACGCGTACGGAAAGCGCCATACCGTTAAACATGAAATAGACGTTGAGTTTCGTTCGTCACCCACTGGCCGTACGCGGCCGAAGCCGTCGCCTGCCACGAGACGACTTCCGGCGTCTCGTACGGATGATGCGCGAGAATAAATCGCTCCAGTTCGAGCGAGCGCACGGGGCTCGTCTTGAACAGCAACTGGATCTCGTCGGTCGTTTCGACCTTGCCCTGCCAGTGGTAGCGCGACTTGATCGCACCGAGTTCGGACACGCACGCGGCAAGCCGCGCATCGAGCGCGCCGTCGGCGAGCGCCGCGGCCGTCGCCGCGTCCGGCACCGTCGTGAGCATCAATACCACCACCATACGTGCCCTCCTGGCTGGTTTTTATCGGCTTGCGGCGCCACGAATCGCCCATCCAAGGCCCCCGCCGACAGTTCCGTATCGTAGCGCAGCCCGCGCGACACTGCCGGCGCCCGGCTGCGACAATCGATCGCAGCCCGAAGCGCGACAAAAACAAAAAGGGCCAAGCTATTGCTCGGCCCTCTTCAGATGCTGCTGCGTACCAGAAGCTTACTCGGCTTCTTGCACGTTTTCCGTTTCGTCGACTTCCGGACGATCGAGCAGTTCGACCAGTGCCATCGGTGCGTTGTCGCCCACGCGGAAGCCGAACTTCAGCACGCGCAGGTAGCCGCCCGGACGGTTCGCGAAACGCGGACCGAGCACGTCGAACAGCTTCGCCACCGAGTCACGATCGCGCAGGCGGTTGAACGCCAAGCGACGGTTTGCCAGCGACGGCTTCTTGCCGAGCGTGATCAGCGGCTCGACGACTTTACGGAGTTCCTTCGCCTTCGGCAGCGTCGTCTTGATGACTTCGTGCTCGATCAGCGAGTTGGACATGTTACGGAGCATAGCCAGACGGTGGCTGCTCGTGCGGTTCAGTTTCCGCAGACCATGACGATGGCGCATTTCAGTTTCCTTGATTCAAAGTTTTGATCCAGCTCTTCTATCGCACCGCTGAGGTGCACGGGCCGGTAACGAAAAAAGCAAGATGCGGATTTTAAAGGAAAATCCGCATCTTTGCCAACTACAGCAACACTCGGGCTTACTTGTCGAGACCAGCCGGCGGCCAGTTTTCGAGCTTCATGCCCAGCGTGAGACCGCGCGAAGCGAGCACTTCCTTGATCTCGTTGAGCGACTTGCGACCGAGGTTCGGCGTCTTCAGCAGCTCGTTTTCCGTGCGCTGGATCAGGTCGCCGATGTAGTAGATGTTCTCGGCCTTCAGGCAGTTCGCCGAACGAACCGTCAGCTCGAGATCGTCCACCGGACGCAGCAGGATCGGATCGATCTGCGGTGCGCGCGACGGTGCCTCTGCGGCCGTTTCCGTGCCTTCCAGAGCCGCGAACACGGACAGCTGGTCGACCAGGATGCGGGCCGATTGACGGATCGCCTCTTCCGGGGTGATCACGCCGCTCGTCTCGATGTTCATCACGAGCTTGTCGAGGTCGGTACGCTGCTCGACACGAGCGCTTTCAACTGCATAGCTCACGCGGCGAACCGGCGAGAACGATGCGTCGAGAACGATGCGGCCGATGATCTTGGCCGTGTCTTCGCCGTAGCGACGGACGTTGCCCGGCACGTAGCCGCGACCCTTTTCGATCTTGATCTGAACGTCGAGCTTGCCACCCTTCGACAGGTGTGCGATCACGTGATTCGGGTTGATGACTTCGCAATCGTGCGCCAGCTCGATATCGCCGGCCGTGACGACGCCTTCGCCTTCCTTGCGCAGGGTCACCGTCACTTCGTCACGGTTGTGCAGCTTGAACACCACACCCTTCAGGTTCAGCAGCAGGTTGACGACGTCCTCTTGCACGCCATCGAGCGTCGAATACTCGTGCACCACGCCCGCGATCGTGACTTCGGTCGGCGCGTAGCCAACCATCGACGACAGCAGCACGCGGCGAAGCGCATTGCCCAAGGTGTGGCCGTAACCGCGTTCGAACGGTTCCATGACCACCCTCGCGTGGTTCTCGCCAAGCGATTCCACGGCGATGATCTTGGGTTTCAGCAAACTGGTTTGCATGGGCTTTCCTTTTCAATACCCTCGGCTCGTTACACCGATAAGGCTGACCGGTAACAACCAGAAAATAAACAGCCGAGGCCCCTCCTTGCATAACGCAATCGGGGTACCTCGGCCGTCAATCGGATTAACGCGAATACAATTCGACGATCAGGCTTTCGTTGATGTCGCCTGCGATGTCGGCGCGTTCCGGCATTTGCTTGAACGTGCCTTCGAACTTCTTCGCATCGACTGCAACCCAGCTCGGCATGCCGCCTTGCTCGGCCAGCGACAGCGCTTCGACGATACGCGCCTGCTTCTTCGCCTTTTCGCGGATCGCGATGACGTCACCCGCCTTCACTTGCTGCGACGGCACGTTCGCGACGACGCCGTTCACGGTGATCGACTTGTGGCTCACCAGCTGACGCGCTTCAGCGCGGGTCGAGCCGAAGCCCATGCGATACACGACGTTGTCGAGACGCGACTCGAGCAGTTGCAGCAGGTTTTCACCCGTGTTGCCCTTGCGGCGGTCGGCTTCGGCGAAGTAGCGGCGGAACTGACGCTCCAGGACGCCGTAGATACGCTTGACCTTTTGCTTTTCGCGCAGCTGCGTACCATAGTCGGACGTACGTGCGCCCGAGGTACGGCCGTGCTGACCCGGCTTGCTGTCGAGCTTGCACTTGTCGGCGAGCGAGCGGCGCGCGCTCTTCAGGAACAGGTCGGTGCCTTCACGGCGGGACAGCTTGGCCTTAGGGCCGATATAACGTGCCACTTTGCATTCCTTTATCAATCAGTCACGCGGATCGAAATCCGCGCTAGTTCGCGCCCTTTGGGGCGAACGGTGGGCTTAGTCAATCAAAAAAGCAACGCCCGTCGACGCTGCGCGGCGACAGGCAATGCGCCAGCACGGACGTGCCAGCACATTCTTAGATACGACGGCGCTTCGGCGGACGGCAGCCGTTGTGCGGAATCGGGGTGACATCCGAAATCGCGGTGATCTTGATGCCGAGGCCATGCAGTGCGCGCACTGCCGACTCACGACCCGGGCCCGGGCCCTTGATCCGCACTTCCAGATTCTTCACGCCGTATTCCATCGCCACACGACCGGCCGACTCAGCAGCAACCTGAGCAGCGAACGGCGTCGACTTGCGCGAGCCCTTGAAGCCCTGGCCGCCCGACGTCGCCCATGCCAGTGCATTGCCCTGGCGATCGGTGATCGTGATGATCGTGTTGTTGAACGACGCGTGAACGTGAACCACGCCTTCAGCGACGTTCTTCTTAACCTTCTTGCGAACGCGTTGCGCCGCGGTGTTCGAAGCCTTAGCCATTACGTTTTCCTGTAACTGTCAGTTCCGCTTACTTCTTCAGCGCTTGCGCTGCACGACGCGGACCCTTGCGGGTACGTGCGTTCGTACGCGTACGCTGACCGCGCATCGGCAGGCCCTTGCGATGACGAACACCACGGTAGCAACCGAGGTCCATCAGGCGCTTGATGTTCATCGTCACTTCACGGCGCAGATCGCCTTCGACGATGAACTTGCCCACTTCTTCACGCAGCTTTTCGAGGTCTGCGTCGGTCAGGTCCTTGACCTTCTTCGAGAATTCCACGCCAGCTGCCGTGCAGATGCTGCGCGAGCGCGTGCGGCCGATACCGAAGATTGCCGTCAGGCCGATCTCGGTATGCTGGTGATTCGGGATGTTAACCCCTGCGATACGAGCCATTGTTTTTCCTCAAACAAAAAGCGCAAACAAACGCGCGGTCAGCCTTGGCGCTGCTTGTGGCGCGGATCCGAGCTGCAGATCACGCGAACGACGCCTTTGCGCTTGATGATCTTGCAATTGCGGCAAATGCGCTTAACCGATGCCATCACTTTCATGATAATACCCTTTTTTCAAATCACTTCGCCCGGAACACGATCCGCGCACGAGACAGATCGTAAGGCGTCAATTCAACCGTCACCTTGTCGCCCGGCAGGATGCGGATGTAGTGCATCCGCATCTTCCCGGAGATATGCCCCAACACGACATGGCCGTTTTCCAGCTTCACGCGGAAGGTCGCATTCGGGAGGTTTTCGATCACCTCACCCTGCATCTGGATTACATCGTCTTTGGCCATAGTCCTTAATTAACGCATTGGGATGTTGCCGCCCTTGAAGTTTGCCTTCTTGAGCAGCGACTCATACTGTTGCGACATAACGTACGACTGCACCTGCGCCATGAAGTCCATCGTGACGACGACAATGATCAGCAGCGACGTTCCACCAAAATAAAACGGCACGTTCCAGCGCAGCACCAGGAATTCCGGCAGCAGACACACGAAGACGATGTAGATCGCACCGGCCAGCGTCAGACGCGTGAGGATGCGGTCGATATATCGCGCGGTCTGATCGCCCGGACGAATGCCCGGAACAAACGCACCGCTCTTCTTCAGGTTGTCCGCGGTTTCCCTGCTGTTGAACACCAGTGCGGTGTAGAAGAAGCAGAAAAACACGATCGCCAGCGTGTACAGCAGCACATACACCGGCTGGCCCGGCTTCAGCGCCTCCGCGACGTTATGCAACGTGTTGGAGATCCAGCTTCCCGACGGCTGACCTGTGCTGAACCAGCCGAGAATCGTGGCCGGGAACAGGATGATCGACGATGCGAAGATCGGCGGAATCACGCCCGACATGTTCAGCTTCAGCGGCAAATGCGACGACTGGCCACCGTAGATCTTGTTGCCGACCTGGCGCTTCGCGTAGTTCACGAGGATCTTGCGCTGACCGCGTTCGATGAACACGACCAGGTAAGTCACCGCGGCAATCAGAACGACGATGATGATCGCCGAAATGATGCTCATCGAACCCGTACGCACCAGCTCGAACAGCCCACCGACGGCATTCGGGAACCCTGCTGCGATCCCGCCGAAGATGATGATCGAGATGCCGTTGCCCAGACCACGCTCGGTGATCTGCTCACCCAGCCACATCAGGAACATCGTGCCGGTAACCAGCGTCACGACCGTCGTCAGCCGGAACAGCATGCCGGGGTCGATCACGAGGCCCGGCTGGTTTTCCAGCGCAGCCGCGATACCGAACGCCTGGAAGGTCGCGAGCACCACGGTGAAATACCGCGTGTACTGCGTGATCTTCCGTTGCCCTGCCTGCCCTTCCTTCTTCAGCGCCTCGAGCTGCGGCGAGACGATCGCCAGCAGCTGCATGATGATCGACGCCGAGATGTACGGCATGATCCCCAGCGCAAAGATCGTGAAGCGGGAAAGCGCGCCACCCGAGAACATGTTGAACATGCCCAGGATGCCGCCCGCCTGACTCTGGAACAGCTTCGCCAGTTGATCCGGATCGATGCCCGGCACGGGGATGTGCGCGCCGATGCGATAGACGATCAGCGCCAGGAGCAGGAACATCGCTCGCCGACGCAGATCGCCGAATTTCGCCGTGCTTCGACCGGGTTTTGCAAGACTCGGGCTGTTAGCCAAGTACCTTCTCCGATGAATGCAAGTAACGACGCGCTACGCGTGTCACTCGGCGAACGAACCGCCAGCCGCTTCGATCGCAGCGCGCGCACCCTTGGTGGCGCCCAGGCCCTTCACGACGATCTTGCGCTTCAGTTCGCCCGTCGCGATGATCTTCGCGCTCTTCGTCAGCTCGCCGACCAGGCCGGCTTGCTTCAGTGCGAGCAGATCGATCTCGTCGACCGGCAGCTTCTCGAGGTCGCCCAGGCGCACTTCACCGACGAATTCCTTCGTCAGCGACGTGAAGCCGCGCTTCGGCAGACGACGTTGCAGCGGCATCTGACCGCCTTCGAAACCGACTTTGTGGAAGCCGCCCGAACGCGATTTCTGACCCTTGTGACCACGGCCAGCCGTCTTGCCGAGGCCCGAACCGATGCCGCGGCCGACGCGACGCTTGGCATGCTTTGCACCAGCGGCCGGCTTCAGGTTATTCAATTCCATATCAACTCCTTGATCCGTAGGGCCGCTTACGCGATGACCTTAACGAGGTACGAGACCTTGTTGATCATGCCGCGGACCGCCGGCGTATCCTGCAGCTCGCTAACCGAGTTGAGTCGGCGCAGGCCCAGGCCACGCACGGTCGCACGGTGCGATTCGCGGGTCCCGATCAGGCTCTTGACGAGCTGAACCTTGACAGTTTTTTCAGACATGGTGACCACCCGGGCTTAGCCCAAAATATCTTCGACGGACTTGCCGCGCTTCGCCGCGATGTCTGCCGGGGTCGACTGCTTGCGCAGACCGTCCAGCGTGGCGCGAACGAGGTTGTACGGGTTCGTCGAACCGTGGCTCTTTGCCACGACGTTCTGAACGCCCATCACGTCGAACACTGCGCGCATCGGGCCGCCGGCGATCACGCCCGTACCTGCCTTCGCCGGAGCGAGGAGGACAGCGGATGCGCCATGCTTGCCGTGCACTTCGTGCTGCAGCGTGCCGTTCTTGAGCGGCACCTTGAACATGTTGCGGCGAGCTTGTTCCATTGCCTTCTGGACAGCGACCGGCACTTCCTTCGCCTTGCCCTTGCCCATACCGATGCGGCCATCACCGTCGCCGACCACGGTCAGTGCGGCGAAGCCGAGAATACGGCCACCCTTCACGACCTTGGTCACGCGGTTGACCGAAATCATCTTTTCGCGAAGGCCGTCGTCGCGCTCGTCAGCCTGAACTTTCGCTTGCATCTTTGCCATGACGAATTCCTTCCTTAGAACTTGAGCCCAGCTTCGCGAGCTGCCTCAGCCAGCGCCTTGACGCGGCCATGGTAGCGGAAGCCCGAGCGGTCGAAGGCGACGGATTCGATGCCGGCAGCCTTTGCCTTCTCGGCAATACGCTTGCCGATCAGCGTCGCGGCATTAACGTTGCCGCCCTTGCCCGACTTGTCGGCCAGTTCAGCGCGCACTTCTGCTTCGAGCGTCGACGCGCTGGCGAGCACCTTGGTGCCGCAGGGCGAGAACACTTGAGCGTAGATGTGCGTGTTCGTGCGATGCACGGCGAGACGCGCGACCTGCAGCTCAGCGATCTTGATACGCGTCTGGCGAGCGCGGCGCAGGCGAGATTGAGTCTTATCCATGATTGCGCACCCTTACTTCTTCTTCGTTTCTTTGAGGATCACAACCTCGTCGGAATAGCGCACGCCCTTGCCCTTGTACGGCTCCGGCGGACGGTAACCGCGGACTTCCGCAGCCACTTGACCGACTTGTTGCTTGTTGATCCCCTTGATCACGATTTCGGTTTGCGTCGGGGTTTCAGCCTTGACGCCTTCCGGCATCTGGTGCACCACCGGGTGCGAGAAACCCAGCGACAGGTTCAGCTTGTCGCCTTGCGCTTGCGCACGATAACCGACGCCAACCAGCGTCAGCTTGCGCTCGAAACCCTTGGTCACGCCGTGCACGGCATTCGCGATGATCGCGCGCATCGTGCCCGACAGTGCGTTTGCTTCGCGGCTTTCGTCGACCGGCGACAGATTCAGCGTGCCGTCGTTGTTCGCCACGTTCACGAGCGGATTGATCGCTTGCGTGATGGTGCCCAGCGGGCCCTTGACGGTGATCGCACCGTCGGCCAGCTTGACTTCCGCGCCTTGCAGCGCGATCGGGCTCTTACCTACTCGAGACATGTTTCTCTCTCCTCGGCTTTAAGCGACGTAGCAGATGACTTCGCCGCCGACGCCGGTAGCGCGCGCCTTGCGGTCGGTCATCACGCCCTTCGGCGTCGACACGATTGCCACGCCCAGGCCATTCATGACCTGCGGAATGTCGTTACGGCCGCGGTACACGCGCAGACCAGGCTTCGACACGCGCTCGAGGCGTTCGATGACCGGGCGACCTGCGTAGTACTTCAGCGCGATATTCAGTTCGGACTTCGCACCTTCCGCCTTGACGGCGAAATCGTCGATATAACCTTCGTCCTTCAGGACTTGCGCGATTGCAACCTTGACCTTCGACGAGGGCATCGCGACCGATACCTTCTCGACCATCTGCGCGTTGCGGATGCGAGTCAGCATATCGGCGATAGGATCACTCATGCTCATTTACGTTTCTCCTATTACCAGCTCGCCTTGGTCAGGCCAGGAATCTCGCCACGGAATGCGATTTCACGAATCTTGTTACGCGCGAGGCCGAATTTACGGAACGTGCCACGCGGACGGCCCGTGATCGCGCAGCGGTTACGCTGGCGGGTCGGGTTTGCGTTGCGGGGCAGTTGCTGCAGCTCAAGGCGTGCTTCGTAGCGCTCTTCTTCCGACTTGCTTTGGTCTTCGACGATCGCCTTCAGCGCTTCGCGCTTTGCTGCGAACTTCGCGACCAGGCGGGCGCGCTTCTTTTCACGTTCGATCAGTGCCAGTTTAGCCACGGTAACCTCAGTTTCTGAACGGGAACTTGAAGCTGGCGAGCAGAGCCTTTGCTTCGTCGTCGGTCTTCGCAGTCGTCGTGATGCTGATGTTCAGCCCACGCAGTGCGTCGATCTTGTCGTAGTCGATTTCGGGGAAAATGATCTGCTCTTTCACACCGATGTTGTAGTTGCCGCGGCCATCGAAAGCACGGCCCGACACACCGCGGAAGTCACGCACGCGGGGCAGGGCAACGGTCACGAAACGGTCGAGGAATTCGTACATCGCACGGCCGCGCAGCGTCACCATCGCGCCGATCGGGTAGCCCTGGCGGATCTTGAAGCCTGCGATTGCCTTGCGTGCCTTCGTGACGACCGGCTTCTGACCAGCGATCTTCGTGAGGTCGCCAACGGCGTTCTCGATGATCTTCTTGTCAGCGATCGCTTCGCCAAGACCCATGTTCAGCGTGATCTTGGTGATGCGCGGCACTTCCATGACCGACTTGTAACCGAACTTCTCGATCAGGCCGGGCACAACCTTTTCTTTGTAAAACTCTTGAAAACGAGCCATTTTTTACTCCGCTGCGTCAGGCGCTCAGTACGGCACCGGTCGTCTTCAGGAAGCGAACCTTCTTGCCTTCCTCGACCTTGATGCCAACACGCGACGCCTTGCCATTCGCGTCGACCAGTGCGACGTTCGAAATATGCAGGGGCATCGTCTTCGCTTCCACGCCGCCCGTCGTACCCTTCATCGGGTTCGGCTTCACATGCTTCTTGACGAGGTTGATACCTTCAACCGTCACATGTTCTGCACCGACAGCCAGCACGACGCCGCGCTTGCCCTTGTCCTTGCCAGTGACGACGATAACTTCGTCACCTTTGCGAATCTTGTTCATCGCGACTCCTTACAGCACTTCCGGCGCCAGCGAAACGATCTTCATGAATCGTTCGCTACGCAGCTCACGCGTCACCGGCCCGAAGATACGGGTGCCGATCGGCTCAAGCTTGTTGTTCAAAAGCACAGCGGCGTTGCCGTCGAACTTGATCAGCGAGCCGTCTTGACGGCGAACGCCCTTGGCGGTGCGGACCACCACGGCGTTGTAGATTTCGCCTTTCTTCACGCGCCCGCGCGGCGTTGCTTCTTTGACGGTCACCTTGATGATGTCGCCAATGCCGGCATAACGACGCTTCGAGCCGCCGAGCACCTTGATGCACATGACTTCACGCGCACCCGTGTTGTCGGCTACTTCGAGCCGAGATTCGGTCTGGATCATGGTTTGTCTTTCCCAACTTAATCCGGATGCACCACCATGATGCATTCGGTCAGTCTTGGTCCCGTCAGCCAATCGGCTGCTTGGGTTGGAACAGCAGCGACGGCAAACGAAACCCGCCATCGCAATTCGGTGAATCTTTCGGACAGGCTGGCGCCAGTCCGCTTCCCCCACCAACTTCGCCCGCGACGGGGCTCCCATAAAGAGGGAAGACCGGGATTATAACAAATAATCCCGGTCACGCAAGCAAAAACTTTGCGATTTCAAGCACTTCGTGGAGAAGTGCCTGTTACTGCCTACTGCTCTGCCCGCTTAGATGACGCGAGCTGCTTCGACGAGGCGCGACACCGTCCAGGCCTTCGTCTTCGAAACAGGACGAGTTTCCTGGATTTCGACGAGATCGCCTTCGTTGCAGGTGTTCGCTTCATCATGCGCGTGGTACTTCTTCGAGCGCACGACATACTTGCCGTAGATCGGGTGCTTGACGCGGTGCTCGATCAGCACGGTGACGGTCTTGTCCATCTTGTTGCTGACGACCCGACCGACCAGCGTCCGCTTCAGCGAGGTTTTCACGCTATCGTTCATTTCTGGTTCGCCTTCTGAGTCATGACGGTCCGCACACGTGCGATGTCGCGACGAACCTTCTTCAGCTGGCTCGTGTTCGTGAGCTGCTGGGTCGCGAGTTGCATGCGCAGGCCGAATTGCGCCTTCAGCAGGTCCGCCAGCTCCTTGTTGAGCGCGGCCTGGTCTTTCTGGAGAAGTTCGGAAGCCTTCATGTTTTCTCCTTAGGCGCCGAGCTGGCGCACGATGAACGTCGTCTTCAGCGGCAGCTTCGCTGCGGCCAGACGGAACGCTTCGCGTGCCAGTTCTTCGGATACGCCGTCCATTTCATAGAGCATCTTGCCCGGCTGGATTTCGGCGACGTAGTACTCCGGGTTACCCTTACCGTTACCCATACGCACTTCTGCCGGCTTTTGCGAAATCGGCTTGTCCGGGAAGATACGGATCCAGATACGGCCGCCACGCTTGATGTGACGCGTCATTGCACGACGCGCCGCTTCGATTTGACGTGCGGTCAAACGACCGCGACCGATCGCCTTCAGGCCGAATTCACCGAACGACACGGCGTTGCCGCGCGTCGCCTTGCCGGTGTTACGACCCTTCTGCTCTTTGCGATACTTCCTGCGTTTCGGTTGCAGCATCGTTATTCTCCAGTCTTGCCGTCTTCCGGCTTGCCGGCGCCACGGCGCGGTGCGCCACGACGAGCACCCGGAGCGCCGCCTTCGCCGTCACGGCGCGGACGACGGTCGCCCGGACGCGCATTGCGACGCGGACGCTTGTCTTCGGCTACTTCTTCGACCACCGGCGCGTCATTGCGGCCGAGCGTGTCGCCCTTGTACACCCACACCTTGACACCGATGATCCCGTAGGTCGTCTTCGCTTCCGAGGTCGCGTAGTCGATGTCGGCACGCAGCGTGTGAAGGGGCACGCGACCTTCGCGATACCACTCCGTACGTGCGATTTCGATACCGTTCAGACGGCCTGCGCTCATGATCTTGATGCCCTGGGCACCCAGACGCATCGCGTTCTGCATCGCACGCTTCATCGCGCGACGGAACATGATCCGGCGCTCGAGCTGTTGCGTGATCGAGTCAGCGATCAGTTGCGCATCGGTTTCCGGCTTGCGGATTTCTTCGATGTTGACGTGAACCGGCACGCCCATGCGGCGTTGCAGTTCCGTCTTCAGCTGTTCGATATCCTCGCCCTTCTTGCCGATGACGACGCCCGGACGCGAGCTGTAAATCGTGATGCGCGCGTTCTTTGCCGGACGCTCGATGACGACCCGACCGACCGAAGCGTTCTTCAGCTTCTTCTTCAGGTACTCACGAACACCGATGTCTTCCTGCAGCATCGCCGCGAAATTGTTGTTGTTCGCGTACCAACGCGAAGCCCAATTGCGGCTGACAGCCAGGCGGAAGCCAGTCGGATGAATTTTCTGTCCCATCGTATGGCTCCTTAATTCCCGACCGTCACAGTGATGTGACAGGATTGCTTCTCGATGCGGTTACCGCGGCCCTTGGCGCGCGCGGTGAAACGCTTGAGCGATGCAGCCTTGTCGACGTAGATGCTCTTGATCTTGAGCTCGTCGATATCAGCGCCTTCGTTGTGCTCCGCATTCGCGATTGCCGACAGCACAACCTTCTTCACGATGCCAGCCGCCTTCTTCGGCGAGAACGTCAGAACGTTCAGCGCCTTGTCGACCGGCAAACCGCGGATCTGGTCAGCCACAAGGCGCGTTTTTTGCGCCGAGATGCGGGCACCGCGATGAATTGCTTTCACTTCCATCTTGATTGCCCCTTATTTCTTGGCCTTCTTGTCGGCTGCGTGACCCTTGAACGTACGGGTCAGTGCGAACTCGCCAAGCTTGTGGCCGACCATGTTTTCCGAGATGTACACCGGAACGTGTTGACGGCCGTTGTGAACAGCGATCGTCAGGCCGATGAAATCCGGCAGAATCGTCGAGCGACGCGACCAGGTCTTGATCGGCTTTTTGTCGCGCGAAGCTGCAGCCGCCTCAACTTTCTTCAGCAAATGGGCGTCGCAGAACGGACCTTTTTTTACAGAACGTGCCATTGCCTACTCCTTAACGCTTGTGACGGCGCTGGACGATCATCGTCGTCGTGCGCTTGTTGCTGCGGGTGCGGTAACCCTTGGCCGGCGTACCCCACGGGCTCACCGGATCGCGACCTGCAGCCGTCTTGCCCTCACCACCACCGTGCGGGTGATCAACCGGGTTCATCGCAACGCCACGCACCGTCGGGCGGATACCGCGCCAGCGGTTCGCGCCAGCCTTGCCGATCTGGCGCAGGCTATGCTCTTCGTTGCCGACTTCACCGATCGTTGCACGGCACTCGATGTGCACGCGGCGGATTTCGCCCGAACGCAGACGAACCTGCGCGTAGACGCCTTCACGTGCGAGCAGCATGGCCGACGTGCCAGCCGAACGCGCCATTTGCGCGCCCTTGCCCGGCAGCATCTCGATGCAGTGGATCGTCGTACCGACCGGAATGTTGCGGATCGGCAGCGTGTTGCCTGCACGGATCGGCGCTTCCGAACCCGACATCAGCTGTTGGCCGACGGTCAGGCCCTTCGGGGCGATGATGTAGCGACGCTCGCCGTCTGCGTAGAGCACCAGCGCGATGTTCGCGCTGCGGTTCGGGTCGTACTCGAGACGCTCGACCTTTGCCGGGATGCCATCCTTCGTGCGACGGAAATCGACGATACGATAGTGATGCTTGTGACCACCGCCCTTGTGACGGGTGGTGATGCGACCGTTGTTGTTACGGCCGGCGGTCGAGCTCTGCGAGTCGAGCAGTGCCGCGTACGGCTTGCCCTGGTGCAGATTCTTGTTGACCACCTTGACCATCGCGCGGCGACCCGGCGAAGTCGGTTTAACTTTCACGATTGCCATGATTACTTGGCCTCCGCTTCAAAGTTGATTTCCTGGCCGGGCTTCAGGCAAACGTACGCCTTCTTCACGTCCTTGCGGCGGCCCATCGAACGGCCGAAGCGCTTTTGCTTGCCCTTCTGAACCAGCACGTTGACCGAATCAACTTCAACCTTGAACAGCAGCTCGACAGCCGCCTTCACTTCCTGCTTCGTGGCATCCGGTGCGACTTCGAACACGACTTGCTCGTTCTTGTCGGCAACCAGCGTCGCCTTCTCGGAAATCACCGGTGCGAGCAGGACCTGCATCAAACGATGATCGTTCTTGCGAATCTCGCTCATGACAGCAACTCCTCGATCTGGGCGACCGCAGCCTTCGTGACCAGCACTTTCTTGAAGTAGATCAGCGACAGCGGGTCAGCGTAGCGCGGCTCGACAATCGCCACGTGCGGCAGGTTGCGCGAAGCCAGGTACAGGTTCTCGTCGACCGTGTCCGTGATGATCAGAACGGAGTCGAGACCCATGGTCTTGAATTTGTCGGCCAGCAGCTTGGTCTTCGGTGCTTCGAGGACGATGTCTTCGACGACCGACAGACGGCCTTCACGGGCCAGCTGCGAGAAGATCGAGCAGAGACCTGCGCGATGCATCTTCTTGTTGACCTTGTGCGAGAAGTTTTCTTCCGGCGAGTTCGGGAAGATGCGACCACCGCCACGCCACAGCGGGCTCGACGACATACCGGCACGAGCACGGCCCGTACCCTTCTGACGCCACGGCTTCTTGGTGGTGTGCTTGACTTGCTCGCGGTCCTTCTGTGCGCGGTTACCCTGGCGAGCATTCGCCTGGTACGCGACGACGACCTGGTGGATCAGCGCTTCGTTGTAGTCACGACCGAACACGACGTCCGACGCGTTGACCACTGCACCTTCCTGACCATTTTCGTTCAGGAGCTTGAGTTCCATTATTTCGCCCCCTTGGTCTTGACGGCCGGCGTCACGAAAACCTTGCCGCCCTTCGCGCCCGGAATCGCACCCTTGACGAGCAGCAGCTTGCGCTCTGCGTCGATACGTGCGATTTCGAGGTTCTGCACCGTCACCGTAACGTCACCGAGGTGACCCGTCATGCGCTTGCCCGGGAAAACGCGACCCGGATCCTGCGCCATACCGATCGAGCCCGGCACGTTGTGCGAGCGCGAGTTACCGTGGGTGGCACGGCCGGAGGAGAAGTTGTAACGCTTGATCGTACCAGCGTAGCCCTTACCGATCGACACGCCTTGCACGTCGACCTTCTGGCCCACTTCGAAAAGATCTGCACCGACCACGGCGCCATTCGACAGCTCGGCTGCCTTGGCCGCGTCAATGCGGAATTCCTTGAGGATTTCACCGGCTTCGACACCGGCTTTGGCGAGATGACCTGCCAGCGGCTTCGTCACGCGCGATGCGCGGCGGGAGCCGAATGCAACCTGCACGGCCGTGTAGCCGTCGGTTTCAACAGTCTTGATCTGCGTCACGCGGTTGTCCGACACGTCCAGCACGGTGACGGGAATCGAATCCCCTTCAGCCGTGAAGATACGGGTCATGCCAACCTTGCGACCTACGAGTCCAAGGCTCATCATTTTCTCCATTCCCGACTGCGATTGGTCGGGGCTGATTTACAAAATGCCGGGCACGCAAGGCCCAACTTTTTTACGCGAATACGCGAAAAGCCAAGCAGTATAGCCCGACTTCTCGATTTCCGCAAGCAATACAAAGACTTAGCGCCACCCGACAAGCCGGACGGCGCCGAAAGCCTTACTGCAGCTTGATTTCCACGTCGACGCCAGCCGGCAGGTCGAGCTTCATCAGCGCGTCAACCGTCTTGTCGGTCGGATCGACGATGTCCATCAGGCGCTGGTGGGTACGGATTTCGAGCTGATCGCGCGACGTCTTGTTGACGTGCGGCGAACGCAGGATGTCAAAACGCTGGATGCGCGTCGGCAGCGGCACCGGGCCACGGACGATTGCGCCAGTCCGCTTCGCGGTATCGACGATTTCGGCAGCCGATTGATCGATCAGACGATAGTCGAAAGCCTTCAGGCGAATGCGGATTTTCTGTTGCTGCATGACGATTCCTTGAAAAGAGCGAGGCGATGTTGCATCGCCGGACACTAAAAGAACGCGAAACCTGTTGCCTGCGGGGAGCGAGGCACCAGCTTCCGAACGGTACTTCCACTGCTAAGCCCGCGATTCTACACGAAAAATCGGAGTGGTGGCGGGTGTTTGTCAATGCAGCAACGCGCACGCCACAAAGAAAAACCGGGTGCCAGATCAAACTGGACACCCGGTTTCGACGGTACGACTACTTACCGTGGAATCGCGGACCCCGGAGGAGCCCGCGGATCGTCGATGTTACTCGATGATCTTGGCGACGACGCCGGCGCCGACGGTACGGCCACCTTCGCGGATTGCGAAGCGCAGACCTTCTTCCATCGCGATCGGAGCGATCAGCTTCACCGTGATCGACACGTTGTCGCCCGGCATCACCATTTCCTTGTCCTTCGGCAGCTCGATCGAGCCCGTCACGTCCGTCGTACGGAAGTAGAACTGCGGACGGTAGTTGTTGAAGAACGGCGTGTGACGGCCGCCTTCGTCCTTGCTCAGCACGTACACTTCAGCCGTGAAGTGCGTGTGCGGCGTGATCGAACCCGGCTTCGCCAGAACCTGGCCACGCTCCACGTCTTCACGCTTCGTGCCGCGCAGCAGGATACCCACGTTGTCGCCTGCCTGACCTTGGTCCAGCAGCTTGCGGAACATTTCAACGCCCGTGCAGGTCGTCTTCACCGTCGGCTTGATACCGACGATTTCGATTTCCTCGCCGACCTTGATGATGCCGCGCTCGACACGACCCGTCACCACCGTACCGCGGCCCGAGATCGAGAACACGTCTTCCACCGGCATCAGGAACGCGCCGTCAACCGCGCGCTCCGGCGTCGGGATGTACGTGTCCAGTGCGTCTGCCAGGTTCATGATCGCCACTTCGCCCAGCTCGCCCGTGTCGCCTTCCAGCGCCAGCTTTGCGGAACCCTTCACGATCGGCGTGTCGTCGCCCGGGAAGTCGTACTTCGACAGCAGTTCGCGAACTTCCATCTCGACCAGCTCGAGCAGTTCAGCGTCGTCCACCATGTCGCACTTGTTCAGGAACACGATGATGTACGGAACGCCAACCTGACGCGCCAGCAGGATGTGCTCACGCGTTTGCGGCATCGGGCCGTCTGCTGCCGAGCAAACCAGGATCGCGCCGTCCATCTGTGCCGCGCCCGTGATCATGTTCTTCACGTAGTCAGCGTGGCCCGGGCAGTCGACGTGTGCGTAGTGGCGGTTTGCCGTTTCGTACTCGACGTGTGCCGTGTTGATCGTGATGCCGCGCGCCTTTTCTTCCGGTGCCGCGTCGATCTGGTCGTACGCCTTCGCTTCGCCGCCGAACTTCTTCGTCAGAACCGTCGTGATCGCTGCCGTCAGCGTCGTCTTGCCGTGGTCGACGTGACCAATCGTACCAACGTTGACGTGCGGCTTGGTCCGCTCAAACTTTTCTTTTGCCATGATTCTCTTCTTTCAAAAAATATCGGTTGGTAGCTACAGATTTACTTCGACTTCGCGCTGATGATCGCTTCAGCAACGTTGCGCGGAGCTTCAGCGTAGTGCTTGAACTCCATCGTGTACGTTGCACGACCTTGCGTCAGCGAACGCAGCGACGTCGAGTAACCGAACATTTCCGACAGCGGCACTTCGGCGCGAACGATCTTGCCGCCGCCGACCATGTCTTCCATGCCCTGGACGATGCCGCGACGGCCCGACAGGTCGCCCATCACGTTGCCCATGTAGTCTTCCGGCGTCTCGACTTCGACAGCCATCATCGGCTCGAGGACGACCGGGTTCGCCTTGCGCATCGCTTCCTTGAACGCCATCGAACCGGCCATGCGGAACGCGTTTTCGTTCGAGTCGACGTCGTGGTACGAACCGAACGTCAGGTGAACCTTCACGTCGACGACCGGGAAGCCAGCCAGCACGCCCGACTTCAGCGTGTCCTGGATACCCTTGTCGACCGCCGGGATGTATTCACGCGGAATCACACCACCCTTGATCTCGTCGAAGAACTCGTAGCCCTTGCCCTGCTCGTTCGGCTCGAGCGTGATGACCGCGTGACCGTACTGGCCGCGACCACCCGACTGCTTGACGAACTTGCCGTCGACGTCCTTCGCCGTCGAACGGATCGTTTCGCGGTATGCAACCTGCGGCTTGCCGACGGTCGCTTCCACGCCGAATTCACGCTTCATCCGGTCGACCAGAATTTCGAGGTGGAGCTCGCCCATGCCCGAAATGATGGTCTGGCCCGACTCTTCGTCGGTCTGCACGCGGAACGACGGGTCTTCCTGCGCCAGGCGGTTCAGCGCGAGGCCCATCTTTTCCTGGTCAGCCTTGGTCTTCGGCTCGACAGCCTGCGAAATCACCGGCTCCGGGAACACCATGCGCTCGAGCACGATCGGGTGTGCCGGATCGCACAGCGTGTCGCCCGTGGTCGCTTCCTTCAGGCCGACCGCAGCAGCGATGTCGCCTGCACGGACTTCCTTGATTTCTTCACGCTGGTTCGCGTGCATCTGCAGAATACGACCGAGGCGTTCCTTCTTGCCCTTGGTCGAGTTCAGCAGCGTGTCGCCCGAGTTGACGACGCCCGAGTACACACGGAAGAAGATCAGCTGGCCGACGAACGGGTCGGTCATGATCTTGAACGCGAGCGACGAGAACTTCTCGTCGTCCGACGCCTTGCGCTCGGCTTCTGCGCCATCTTCGAGCTCGCCCTTGACCGGCGGGATGTCGACCGGCGACGGCAGGAAGTCGATCACGGCGTCGAGCATGCGCTGCACGCCCTTGTTCTTGAACGCGGTACCGCACAGCATCGGCTGGATTTCGCACGCGATCGTACGGTCGCGCAGCGCCTTGACGATGTCGGCTTCCGGCAGATCGCCTTCTTCCAGGTACTTGTTCATCAGGTCTTCGCTGGCTTCAGCAGCCGCTTCGACCATCTTTTCGCGCCATTCCTTGCAGGTGTCCGCGAGCTCGGCCGGGATGTCGACGTAGTCGAACTTCGTGCCTTGCGACGCTTCGTCCCAAATGATCGCCTTCATCTTGATCAGGTCGACCACGCCCTTGAAGTTTTCTTCCGAGCCGATCGGCACCACGACCGGAACCGGGTTCGCCTTCAGGCGCAGACGGAGCTGGTCGTAGACCTTGAAGAAGTTCGCGCCGGTACGGTCCATCTTGTTGACGAACGCGAGACGGGGCACCTTGTACTTGTTAGCCTGGCGCCACACCGTTTCCGACTGCGGCTGCACGCCGCCCACTGCGCAGTACACCATGCACGCGCCGTCGAGCACGCGCATCGAGCGTTCCACTTCGATCGTGAAGTCGACGTGGCCCGGGGTGTCGATGATGTTGATGCGGTGTTCCGGATAGTTGCCGCCCATGCCCTTCCAGAAGGCCGTGGTAGCAGCGGACGTGATCGTGATGCCACGCTCTTGTTCCTGCTCCATCCAGTCCATCGTTGCTGCGCCGTCGTGGACTTCACCGATCTTGTGGTTCACACCGGTGTAAAACAGAATGCGCTCGGTCGTCGTCGTCTTGCCGGCGTCGATGTGAGCGCTAATACCGATATTGCGGTAGCGCTCGATAGGAGTCTTGCGAGCCACTTTGATCCTCTACTGGGATAACACGATGCAGCCCTGCTGCATCATGCTTCAACACAAACGGGCGAGGCGCCTGAAAAGCGCACCCGCCCGGAATTTATTTCCGCAAACAGCCCAGCCAGGCGCTTAGAAACGGAAATGCGAGAACGCGCGGTTGGCTTCTGCCATGCGGTGAACTTCATCGCGCTTCTTCATCGCGCCGCCACGGCCTTCGGCCGCTTCGGTGAGTTCGCCTGCCAGACGCAGAGCCATCGACTTCTCGCTGCGCTTCTTCGCAGCCTCACGCAGCCAGCGCATCGCCAATGCCATACGACGCGACGGGCGCACTTCGACCGGAACCTGATAGTTGGCACCACCAACGCGACGGCTCTTCACTTCGACCACCGGCTTCACGTTGTTGAGCGCAACGGTGAACACTTCCAGCGGGTCCTTGCCACCCTTGGTCTGGATTTGTTCGAATGCGCCATAAACGATGCGTTCTGCGACCGACTTCTTGCCGGACAGCATCAGCATGTTCATGAACTTGGCTACATCAACGTTGCCGAACTTCGGATCCGGCAACACTTCCCGCTTGGGGACTTCGCGACGACGCGGCATGATTCTTCCTTTACCTGTTCAGTTGGAGCTGCAACCAGCTCCGCGGCCACCAACAAACCCGATCACATCTTCACGACTAACCAGCTTGGCCGGGTGACCACTTACTCGACAGCACCGGCAATCCGGCACTCCCGCCTTGACCGCCTTGCGGCGATCCCTGATCAAAAACTGCTTACTTGGCAGCCTTTGCACGCTTCGCGCCGTACTTCGAGCGCGCTTGCTTACGGTCCTTGACGCCCTGGGTATCCAGCGAGCCGCGAACCATGTGGTAACGCACACCCGGCAAGTCCTTCACACGGCCGCCGCGGATCAGCACAACCGAGTGTTCCTGCAGGTTGTGGCCTTCACCGCCGATGTACGAAATCACTTCGAAGCCGTTCGTCAGACGAACCTTGGCAACCTTACGGAGTGCCGAGTTCGGCTTCTTCGGCGTCGTCGTGTACACACGGGTGCACACGCCGCGACGCTGGGGGCAGTCCTGCAGGGCCGGGCTCTTGCTCTTCGTCGTTTCCGACTGACGGCCTTTGCGAACCAGTTGGTTGATGGTTGGCATTGTTTATTCCTGAAATTGAACAAAATCTGCACATCGATTTCGGGCAAAGCGAGAATCGACGCACAGTTGACTTCCGAACCGGCGATACGGGCACGAACCTGCGAACAAACTTCGACGCGACTCGGCCCACCGAATACCGGAACCCAGCATGATATTCCGGAAATGCCAACTAAGTCAACGGCTTGCGTGATCCGCCAGCCGCGCGGGCGGTTTACCGGAAGGGTCGGAACGGCTGTGTCATGCCGATTCGACGACGTCGATGATCTCGTCGCCGAAGCGTTCGAGCTTGCGTACGCCCATGCCGGGGATATGGCGCAGGTCGTCGATCGTCTCCGGCGCGTTGCGCGCGATTTCGGCCAGCGTCGCATCGTGGAAGATCACGTAGGCCGGCACGCCGTCGGATTTCGCGGTTTCCGCGCGCCACGCGCGCAGCGCGTCCCAGCGTGCGCGCTCGCGCGCGCCCATGCCGGCCGTCGGGTCGACCCGCGTGCCGCTGCGGCTCGACGACTGGCGCGTGCGCTGCGGCTTCACGTAGCGGCGCAGCGTGACCTTCTCCTCGTTCTTCAGCACCGGCTTCGCGGCCTCGGTCAGCATCAGCGCGCCGAAGCCGCCATGGTCGACCGCCAGGTATCCATACGCGACGAGCTGCCGGAAAATCGCGCGCCACTCGGGCTCCGACAGCGACGCGCCGATCCCGAACGTGCTGAGCTGATCGTGGCCGCGCTGCAGCACCTTCTCGGTGCGGCCGCCGCGCAGGATTTCGATCAGATGACTCGACCCGAAATTGAAACCGCTGGCTCGCTGCGCGCGGAATACGCAGGACAGCGCCATCTGCGCCTCCCGCGTCGCGTCCCACGAATCGGGCGGCTCGAGGCACGTGTCGCAGTTGCCGCACGGCTGGCTCGCCTCGCCGAAGTAGTTCAGAAGCCGCACACGCCGGCACGAGATCGTCTCGCACAGCCCGAGCAGCGCATCGAGCTTCGACGTCTGCACTCGCTTGTGCGCATCGTCCGCGTCGGATTCGTCGATCATCTTGCGCTGCTGGACGACGTCGCCGAGCCCGTACGCCATCCATGCGTTCGCCGGCATCCCGTCGCGGCCCGCCCGGCCGGTTTCCTGGTAGTAGCCTTCCACGCTCTTCGGCAAATCAAGGTGCGCGACGAAGCGCACGTCCGGCTTGTCGATGCCCATGCCGAACGCGATGGTCGCGCACATCACGATGCCTTCCTCGCGCTGGAACATCTCCTGGTGCTTCTGCCGCACCTCGAACTCCATCCCCGCGTGGTACGGCAGCGCGCGCACGCCCTGCGCCTTCAGCCATTCGGCCGTTTCCTCGACCTTGCGGCGCGACAGGCAGTAGACGACGCCCGCGTCGGTCGTGCCGTCCGCGTTCGTGTGCTCCGCGCGGATGAAGTCGAGCAGCTGCGCGCGTGCGTTGTCCTTCTCGACGATCCGGTAACGGATGTTCGGCCGGTCGAAGCTCGAGATGAACACTCGCGCGTCGTCGAGCGCGAGACGATGGATGATCTCGTCGCGCGTGATCGCGTCGGCGGTGGCCGTGAGCGCGATGCGCGGCACCGACGGGAAACGCTCGTGCAGCACCGACAGCTGGATGTATTCGGGACGGAAGTCGTGCCCCCATTGCGACACGCAATGCGCCTCGTCGATCGCGAACAGACCGATCTTCGCGCGCTCGAGCAGCTCGAGGAAGCGCCCGGTCATCAGCCGTTCGGGCGCGACGTACAGCAGGTCGATCTCGCCCTCGCGCAGCGCGCGCTCGGTCGCCGCGGCCTCGGCGCCCGACAGCGTCGAGTTCAGATAGGCCGCGCGCACGCCGACCTCGCTGAGCGCGGCGACCTGGTCCTGCATCAGCGCGATCAGCGGCGACACCACGATGCCGGCGCCGTGCCCGGCTTCGCGCCGCAGCAGCGCCGGAATCTGGTAGCACAGCGACTTGCCGCCGCCCGTCGGCATCAGCACGAGGCAATCGCCGCCGCCGGCGACGTGTTCGACGATCTCGCCCTGCTGGCCGCGAAATGCGGAGTAACCGAAGACTTCGTCGAGGATTTCGAGGGCGCGGGACATGAATGATGAGAACGAGGACGGCAGAACGATGACCGCGATTTTAACAACCCGCTCGCGTAGCGCGCGGCGAATCGTGCAACGTTGGCCAATCGGACAGGGTTCGCGCGCGCGCATGACGGGTCTGCGCAAGCGTGCGGCAAGCCCGTCATGCACGTGAACGACGGACAAAAAAAACCGCCCGGCGAACCGGGCGGTTTCGATGACAGCGAATACGCAGCACAAGGCGGCTCGCGCCGCCCCGCGCTTATTCGGCTGCCGGGTGTTGCGGCTCTTCCGCGGGCGCGCTCGGCGTGCCGAAGTCGAATGCCTCTTCCGCTGCGATCTGGTCGAAACGCTCGCGGTCGGACATCTCCTTCGCCTTGCGTGCCTTGTGGAACGCGAGACCCGTACCGGCCGGAATCAGACGGCCGACGATCACGTTTTCCTTCAGGCCGCGCAGATCGTCGCGCTTGCCCATGATCGCCGCTTCGGTCAGCACGCGGGTCGTTTCCTGGAACGATGCCGCCGAGATGAACGAGTCGGTCGACAGCGACGCCTTCGTGATACCGAGGAGCACGTTGTCGTACGACGCCGGGCGCTTGCCTTCGGCGATCATGCGGTCGTTCTCGTCCAGCATGTCGGAACGCTCGACCTGTTCGCCCGGGATGAAGCGCGTATCACCGTTGTCGGTGATCTGCACACGACGCAGCATCTGGCGAACGATCACCTCGATGTGCTTGTCGTTGATCTTCACGCCCTGCAGACGATACACGTCCTGCACTTCGTCGACGATGTAGCGCGACAGCGCCTCGATACCCTGCAGACGCAGGATGTCGTGCGGATCGGCCGGGCCGTCCACGATCATTTCGCCCTTGTTGACGACCTGAGCATCGTGGACCAGCACCTGCTTTTCCTTCGCGATCAGGAACTCGTGCTGATTGCCTTCGAGGTCCGTGATGACGAGACGCTGCTTGCCCTTCGTGTCCTTGCCGAACGACGTCGTGCCGGTGACTTCCGCGAGAATGCCGGCATCCTTCGGCGAACGCGCTTCGAACAGTTCCGCCACCCGCGGCAGACCGCCGGTAATGTCACGCGTCTTCTGCGCTTCGGTCGGGATACGGGCGAGCACTTCACCCACCTGCACCTGCTGGCCGTCCTTCACGGTGATCAGTGCGCCGACCTGGAAGCCGATCTGCACCGCGTGTTCCGTGCCCGGGATCTTCACTTCGTCGCCGTTCGCGTCGAGCAGCTTCACCTGCGGACGCACGCTCTTCGAAGCTTGCGAACCGCGACGCTTCACGTCGATCACGACCAGCGTCGACAGGCCGGTCACGTCGTCGATCTGCTTCGCGACGGTCACGCCTTCCTCGACGTTCTCGAACTTCACCGTACCACCGTACTCGGTGATGATCGGACGCGTCATCGGATCCCACGTCGCCAGCTGCGTGCCGGCCTTGATCGCCGCGCCGTCGAGCTGCAGCAGCGTCGCGCCGTACGGGATCTTGTGACGTTCGCGCTCGCGGCCGATGTCGTCGGTGATCAGCGCCTCGCCCGAACGCGAAATGACGATCTGCTCGCCCTTCGCGTTGGTGACGTAACGCATCGTCGCCGTGAAGCGCACGATACCGTTGCTCTTCGCTTCGACCGACGACGCCACTGCCGCACGCGATGCCGCACCACCGATGTGGAACGTACGCATCGTCAGCTGCGTGCCCGGTTCACCGATCGACTGTGCAGCGATCACGCCGACTGCTTCGCCGACGTTCACGAGCGAGCCGCGGCCAAGGTCACGGCCGTAGCAGGCCGCGCACAGACCGTAACGCGTTTCGCAGGTCAGCGGCGTGCGCACGCGCACTTCGTCGATGCCGAGGCGTTCGATTTCCTCGACCGCCGTTTCGTCGAGCAGCGTGCCCGATTCGTACAGCGTTTCCTGCGTTTCCGGGTTCACGACGTCCGCGACCGCGACGCGGCCGAGGATACGGTCGCGCAGTGCCTCGACGACTTCACCGCCTTCGACCAGCGCCTTCATCGCCACGCCGTTCGACGTGCCGCAATCGTCCTCGACTACCACCAGATCCTGCGTGACGTCGACCAGACGACGCGTCAGGTAACCCGAGTTTGCCGTCTTCAGTGCCGTATCAGCCAGACCCTTACGTGCGCCGTGGGTCGAGATGAAGTACTGCAACACGTTCAGGCCTTCGCGGAAGTTCGCGGTAATCGGCGTCTCGATAATCGAGCCGTCCGGCTTCGCCATCAGGCCTCGCATACCGGCCAGCTGACGAATCTGCACCGCCGAACCCCGGGCGCCCGAGTCGGCCATCATGTAGATCGAGTTGAACGACTCCTGGCGCGTCTCGTTGCCGTCGCGGTCGATCACCGGCTCCGTCGACAGCTGCTCCATCATCGCCTTGCCGACCGCTTCCGACGTTGCCGACCAGATGTCGACCACGTTGTTGTAGCGTTCCTGCGCGGTGACGAGACCCGACATGTACTGGCGGTCGTACTCCTTCACCTTCTTCGCGGCGTCGCCGACGATCGTTTCCTTCTGCGGCGGCACGAGCATGTCGTCCACGCAGATCGAAATGCCGGCACGCGTCGCCAGGCGGAAACCCGACTGCATCAGCTGATCGGCGAACACGACCGTCGCACGCAGACCGCACTTGCGGAACGCGGTGTTGATCAGGCGCGAGATTTCCTTCTTCTTCAGCGGCTTGTTCAGCACCGAGAACGGCAGGCCGTGCGGCAGGATCTCCGACAGGATCGCGCGACCGACGGTCGTCGCGTACAGCGTGATCTTCGGCACGAATTCCGGCGCGCCTTCCGACGTGTCTTCGTTGCGGACCATTTCGGTGATCCGCACGTTGACGCGCGATGCCAGCTCGACTTCCTTGTTCTCGTACGCGCGGATCACTTCCGACACGCCGGTGAACGTCAGGCCTTCGCCCTTGCCGTTGATCGCTTCGCGGGTCGCGTAGTACAGACCCAGCACGATATCCTGCGACGGCACGATCGACGGATCGCCGTTGGCCGGGAACAGCACGTTGTTCGACGCCAGCATCAGCGTGCGCGCTTCCATCTGCGCTTCGAGCGACAGCGGCACGTGAACGGCCATCTGGTCACCGTCGAAGTCGGCGTTGAATGCCGCGCAGACGAGCGGGTGCAGCTGGATCGCCTTGCCTTCGATCAGCACCGGCTCGAACGCCTGGATACCGAGACGGTGCAGCGTCGGCGCACGGTTCAGCATCACCGGGTGCTCGCGGATCACCTCTTCGAGGATGTCCCACACCACCGGCGTCTGGTTCTCGACTTCCTTCTTCGCAGCCTTGATGGTCGTCGCGACGCCCATCACTTCCAGCTTGTTGAAGATGAACGGCTTGAACAGTTCCAGCGCCATCAGCTTCGGCAGACCGCACTGGTGCAGCTTCAGCGTCGGGCCGACCACGATGACCGAACGGCCCGAGTAGTCGACGCGCTTGCCCAGCAGGTTCTGACGGAAACGACCGCCCTTGCCCTTGATCATGTCGGCGAGCGACTTCAGCGGACGCTTGTTCGCGCCCGTCATCGCCTTGCCGCGACGACCGTTGTCGAGCAGCGAGTCGACGGCTTCCTGCAGCATCCGCTTTTCGTTGCGGACGATGATTTCAGGCGCCTTCAGCTCGAGCAGACGCTTCAACCGGTTGTTACGGTTGATCACACGGCGATACAGGTCGTTCAGGTCCGACGTCGCGAAACGGCCGCCGTCCAGCGGCACAAGCGGACGCAGTTCCGGCGGCAGCACCGGCAGCACTTCGAGGATCATCCACTCGGGCTTGATGCCCGAGCGCTGGAATGCCTCGAGGACCTTCAGGCGCTTCGCGTACTTCTTGATCTTCGCTTCCGAGCCGGTGTTCTTCAGCTCGGTGCGCAGCGTCTCGACCTGCTCGTCGATGTTGATCGCGCGCAGCAGTTCACGCACGCCTTCCGCGCCCATCTCGGCACGGAATTCGTCGCCGTATTCCTCGACCTTGTTGTAGTAATCCTCTTCGGTCATGATCTGCCGCGCCTTCAGCGGCGTCATGCCCGGTTCGATCACCACGTACGCTTCGAAGTACAGCACGCGTTCGATGTCGCGCAGCGTCATGTCGAGCACCATGCCCAGACGCGACGGCAGCGACTTCAGGAACCAGATGTGCGCGACCGGCGAGGCCAGCTCGATGTGGCCCATCCGTTCGCGACGCACCTTCGCCAGCGTCACTTCGACGCCGCACTTCTCGCAGATCACGCCGCGGTGCTTCAGACGCTTGTACTTGCCGCACAGGCACTCGTAGTCCTTGATCGGCCCGAAGATCTTCGCGCAGAACAGACCATCGCGTTCCGGCTTGAACGTACGGTAGTTGATGGTCTCCGGCTTCTTCACTTCACCGAACGACCACGAACGGATCTTGTCCGGCGAGGCCAGACCGATCTTGATCGCGTCGAAAACTTCTTCCTGTTGGACTTGCTTGAATAGATCGAGCAGAGCTTTCATTGCCTTCTCTCCGTAGTCCGATTAATTGCGGTCGAGATCGATGTCGATACCGAGCGAGCGGATTTCCTTCACGAGCACGTTGAAGGATTCCGGCATGCCTGCATCGATCACGTGATCGCCCTTGACGAGGTTTTCGTACACCTTCGTCCGGCCGGTCACGTCGTCCGACTTCACCGTCAGCATTTCCTGCAGCACGTAGGACGCGCCGTACGCTTCGAGTGCCCACACTTCCATTTCACCGAAACGCTGACCACCGAACTGCGCCTTACCACCCAGCGGCTGCTGCGTGACGAGCGAGTACGGGCCGGTCGAACGCGCGTGCATCTTGTCGTCGACCAGGTGGTGCAGCTTCAGGTAGTGCATGTAGCCGAGCGTCACGCGACGTTCGAACGGCTCGCCCGTGCGGCCGTCGTACAGGCGGACCTGGTTCTTCGACGGGTTCATGTCGAGCTGCTGCGCGATGTCGTCCGGGAACGCGAGGTCGAGCATCTTGCCCATTTCTTCCTCGGTCGCACCGTCGAACACCGGCGTCGCGAACGGCACGCCTTCGCGCAGGTTCTTCGCGAGTTCGAGGATCTCGTCGTCGGTGAAGCTTTCCAGATCTTCCTGGCGGCCCGACTCGTTGTAGATCTTCGTCAGGAACACGCGCAGTTCCTCGATCTTCGCCTGGCGCTGCAGCATTTCGCCGATACGCCAGCCGAGGCCCTTCGCGGCCCAGCCGAGGTGCACTTCCAGAACCTGACCCACGTTCATCCGCGACGGCACGCCGAGCGGGTTCAGCACGACGTCTGCCGGACGGCCGTCGGCCATGTACGGCATGTCTTCGATCGGGACGATCTTCGACACGACACCCTTGTTACCGTGACGGCCTGCCATCTTGTCGCCAGGCTGCAGGCGGCGCTTCACCGCAAGGTACACCTTGACCATCTTCAGCACGCCCGGCGGCAGTTCGTCGCCTTGCGTGAGCTTCTTGCGCTTCTCTTCGAACGCCAGATCGAACTGGTGACGCTTTTCCTCGATCGAGTTCTTGATCGCTTCGAGCGATGCCGCTGCTTCGTCGTCCGCGAGGCGGATGTCGAACCAGTGGTAGTGGTCGAGGTCTTCCAGGTAAGCCTGGTCGATCTTCGTGCCCTTCGCGAGCTTCTTCGGACCGCCGTTCGCGACCTTGCCCACGAGCATGCGTGCCAGACGCTGGAACGCGTCGCCTTCCACGATGCGCAGCTGGTCGTTCAGGTCGAGACGGTAGCGCTTCAGTTCGTCGTCGATGATCTGTTGCGCACGCTTGTCGCGCTGGATGCCTTCACGCGTGAACACCTGGACGTCGATCACGGTGCCGCTCATGCCCGACGGCACGCGCAGCGACGTGTCCTTCACGTCCGAAGCCTTCTCGCCGAAGATCGCGCGCAGCAGCTTCTCTTCCGGCGTCAGCTGGGTCTCGCCCTTCGGCGTGACCTTGCCGACCAGCACGTCGCCCGCTTCGACTTCCGCACCGATGTACACGATGCCCGATTCGTCGAGACGGCCGAGCTGGACTTCCGCCAGGTTCGAGATGTCGCGCGTGATTTCTTCCGGCCCGAGCTTCGTGTCGCGTGCAACGACGTTCAGCTCTTCGATGTGGATCGACGTGTAGCGATCGTCGGCCACGACCTTCTCCGAGATCAGGATCGAGTCCTCGAAGTTGTAGCCGTTCCACGGCATGAACGCGATCAGCATGTTCTGGCCGAGCGCGAGCTCGCCCAGGTCCGTCGATGCGCCGTCGGCCAGCACGTCGCCGCGCGAGACCTTGTCGCCCATCTTCACGATCGGACGCTGGTTGATGTTCGTGTTCTGGTTCGAACGCGTGTACTTGATCAGGTTGTAGATGTCGACACCGACTTCACCTGCGACCGCTTCGTCGTCGTTCACGCGGATCACGATACGGCCTGCGTCGACATAGTCGACGACGCCGCCGCGGAACGCCTGAACCGTCGTGCCCGAGTCGACCGCGCAGGTGCGCTCGATGCCCGTACCGACGACCGGCTTTTCCGGACGCAGACACGGCACGGCCTGACGCTGCATGTTCGAGCCCATCAGTGCACGGTTCGCGTCGTCGTGCTCGAGGAACGGGATCAGCGAAGCTGCGACCGACACGATCTGCGACGGCGCGACGTCCATGTACTGGATGCGGTCCGGCGTGACCATCATCGTTTCGCCGGCTTCACGCGACGACACGAGTTCGTCGATCAGTCGGCCGTCTTCGTCGATCGCGGCGTTCGCCTGGGCGATCATGTAGCGGCCTTCCTCGATCGCCGACAGGTAGTCGATCTGGTCGGTCACCTTGCCGTCCACGACCTTGCGGTACGGCGTCTCGAGGAAGCCGTACTCGTTCAGGTGCGCGTACAGCGCGAGCGAGTTGATCAGACCGATGTTCGGACCTTCCGGCGTTTCGATCGGGCACACGCGGCCATAGTGGGTCGGGTGCACGTCACGAACTTCGAAGCCTGCGCGTTCGCGCGTCAGACCGCCCGGGCCCAGTGCGGAAACGCGGCGCTTGTGCGTGATTTCCGACAGCGGGTTGGTCTGGTCCATGAACTGCGACAGCTGCGACGAACCGAAGAACTCGCGGATCGCCGACGAAATCGGCTTCGAGTTGATCAGGTCGTGCGGCATCAGGTTTTCGCTTTCGGCCTGGCCGAGGCGTTCCTTGACCGCGCGCTCGACACGCACGAGACCTGCGCGGAACTGGTTTTCCGCCAGTTCGCCGACGCAACGCACGCGACGGTTGCCGAGGTGGTCGATGTCGTCCACTTCGCCCTTGCCGTTGCGCAGCTCGACGAGGATCTTGATCGTCGCGAGGATGTCGTCGTCCTGCAGCGTCATCGGGCCGACGATCTCGTCACGGCCGACGCGGCGGTTGAACTTCATGCGGCCGACCTTCGACAGGTCGTACGCTTCTTCGCTGTAGAACAGACGGTTGAACAGCGCCTCGACCGCTTCTTCGGTCGGCGGCTCGCCCGGACGCATCATGCGGTAGATCGCGATGCGCGCGGCCGTCTTGTCGGTCGTTTCGTCGACACGCAGCGTCGACGAGATGTACGGGCCCTGGTCCAGATCGTTCGTGTAGAGCGTCTGGATTTCCTTGATGCCCGCTTCGCGCAGCTTCTCGAGCACGCTTTCGGTGATTTCGTCGTTCGCGGTCGCGATCACTTCGCCGGTGTCGCCGTCGACGACGTTCTTCGCCAGCACGCGGCCGAGCAGATAGTCTTCCGGCACCGAGATGAACTTGGTCTTCGCGGCTTCGAGGTCGCGAATGTGCTTCGCGTTGATCCGCTTGTCCTTCTGGACGATGACCTTGCCGTCGCGATCCGTGATGTCGAAACGCGCGACTTCACCACGCAGGCGCTCGGGCACGAACTCGAGTTGCGCGCCTTCGTCCATCAGCGTGAAGTTGTCGAACACGAAGAAGTTCGCGAGGATCTGTTCCGGCGTGAGGCCGATGGCCTTCAGCAGGATCGTGACCGGCATCTTGCGGCGACGGTCGACGCGGAAGTACAGGATGTCCTTCGGATCGAATTCGAAGTCGAGCCACGAGCCGCGGTACGGAATGATCCGTGCCGAGAACAGCAGCTTGCCCGAGCTGTGCGTCTTGCCCTTGTCGTGTTCGAAGAACACGCCCGGCGAACGGTGCAGCTGCGAGACGATGACACGCTCGGTGCCGTTGATGACGAACGAGCCCGTCGGCGTCATGAGCGGAATTTCGCCCATGTACACTTCCTGCTCCTTCACTTCCTTGACAACCGGCTTGTTCGGCGATTCCTTGTCGAGGATGACGAGGCGGACCTTCGCGCGCAGCGCGGAGCAGTACGTCAGGCCACGCTGCTGGCATTCCTTGATGTTGAATGCCGGCGCGGACAACGCATAGCTCACGAACTCGAGGCGCGCGAAGCCGTTGTGCGAAACAATGGGAAATACCGATGTGAATGCGGCTTGCAAACCTTCAGGCTTGCGTTGCGTACCAGGCACATCGGCTTGCAGAAACGTGCTGAATGATTCAAGCTGGGTGGCCAGCAAGAACGGAACTTGGTGAACGATGGGGCGCTTCGCGAAACTCTTGCGAATGCGCTTCTTCTCGGTGAAGGAATATTGCATACGATCTCCGAATCACGGCGGGTGCTGTCGAGGCGGGATACCTGGACGTTTCGAACCCGAGTGTTCACCGACTGAGACCCGATGGCCGCCCGATGGCTTGAACGAGCCGAGAAGCTTGGTGGTTGGCCGCTACCAACCGCTGGCTGACGGCAGCGGATGCCTGTGTTGCCCGCTACCCGACCAAACTTGCCTTCTGCAGTCGCTTCAGAAGACAAAGAGAAACGCCAGTCGTGACCATTGATTACGATCAGGCGGTTTTCTTTGGCCTCTGGGGCCGGTTATTCGGGCTTCCGAATGAGTGCCAGAATAACGTCCCCACAAAGCACAAAAAGGCCGGCGGTGAAAATACCGCCAGCCTTCGCACAGCGCGTCGAAACTTACTTGACTTCGACCTTCGCGCCAGCTTCTTCCAGCTTCTTCTTGGCTTCTTCAGCAGCAGCCTTGTCGACGCCTTCCTTGACAGCCTTCGGTGCGCCGTCAACGACGTCCTTCGCTTCCTTCAGGCCCAGGCCCGTCAGTTCGCGAACTGCCTTGATGACTGCAACCTTGTTGCTGCCTGCTTCAGCCAGAACGACCGTGAATTCGGTCTTCTCTTCTGCTGCAGCAGCAGCGCCGCCGCCTGCCGGGCCAGCGACTGCCACTGCAGCTGCCGACACGCCAAACTTCTCTTCGAACGCCTTGACCAGTTCGTTCAGTTCCAGAACGGTCATCCCTTCGACTGCTGCCAGGATGTCTTCTTTTGCGATTGCCATTTGAAATACTCCTAAATTGAATTCGGATACAGCCAGCGATCAGTGACGCTGATGCACGCTCGATTACGCAGCTTCCGCTTGCTTCTTCTCGGCCAGCGCGGCAAGAGCACGCGCGAAGCCCGAAACAGGCGCTTGCATAACGAACAGCAGCTTCGAGAGCAGTTCTTCACGGCTCGGGATGCTTGCCAGCGCTTGCACGCCAGCCTTGTCCATCACCTTGCCATCGAACGAACCAGCCTTGATGACCAACTTGTCATTGCTCTTGCTGAAGTCGTTGACGACCTTGGCAGCAGCAATTGCATCTTCCGAGATGCCGTAGATCAGGGGGCCAGTCATCTGCTCTGCCAGCGGAGCAAAAGGCGTACCTTCAACAGCGCGACGCGCCAGCGTGTTCTTCAACACGCGCAGGTAAACCTGTTGCTCACGCGCTTTCGCGCGCAGCTTGGTCAGATCGCCAACCGCAATTCCACGATACTCAGCCAGCACAACGGTCTGGGCCTTCGCGACTTGCGCGGCAACCTCAGCGACGACGGCTTGCTTGTCTTCTCTATTAAGCGGCACGGTTAGCCTCCAGAAACGATACGTTCGGCGCGGCCGGCATGGCCGAAACCTCACGTACCTCGTTCAACAACGGCGTCCGACCTCGTTAGGAGTATTTCCACCTCACGCCGTGAATCGCTTCACGACCTGCGGCTTCACCACTGCAAAACTTTTTCGGGTTCGCCATCTGCGTTGGCTTGAATTAAGGGATCGCCTGCCTGCTGCGTCCCACCAACGGTCTTTGATAACCGGTTGCCCGCCATGCTGCACGAACAACCGCCCAAAGCCCATGTAGACCGCTTCGCGAACGAAGCGGCCCGAATACTTGCTTACTGCGCTGCCAGCGTAGCCTGGTCGACACGCACGCCGACACCCATCGTGCTCGACAGTGCGATCTTGCGCAGGTAGACGCCCTTGCTCGTTGCCGGCTTGGCCTTCTGCAGCGCTTCGATCAGTGCCGACAGGTTCGAACGCAGTGCGTCTGCTTCGAACGATGCACGGCCGATGGTCGCGTGGATGATACCGGCCTTGTCGACACGGAATTGCACCTGACCAGCCTTCGCGTTCTTGACTGCAGTCGCGACGTCCGGCGTGACCGTGCCGACCTTCGGGTTCGGCATCAGGCCGCGCGGGCCCAGGATCTGACCGAGCGTACCGACGATACGCATCGTGTCCGGCGAAGCGATCACGATGTCGAAGTCCATCTGGCCAGCCTTGATCTGCTCAGCCAGGTCTTCCATACCGACGATTTCCGCGCCTGCTGCACGAGCCTGCTCGGCCTTGTCGCCTTGTGCGAACACGGCAACGCGAACCGACTTGCCCGTACCTGCCGGCAGAACGACCGAACCACGAACGACCTGGTCCGACTTCTTCGCATCGATGCCGAGCTGGACTGCGACGTCGATCGACTCGTTGAACTTCGCGCTCGCGCATTCCTTCACGAGTGCCAGTGCGTCTTCGATCGCGTACAGCTTCTGACGGTCGACCTTGGCGGCAAATGCCTGACGGCGCTTGGAGATCTTAGCCATTTACACGCCCTCCACAGTGATGCCCATCGAGCGTGCGCTACCAGCGATGGTGCGAACGGCTGCGTCCAGATCAGCTGCCGTAAGGTCCGGCATCTTGGTCTTCGCGATTTCTTCGGCTTGAGCGCGCGTGATCGAACCGACCTTGTCGGTGTGCGGCTTGCTCGAGCCCTTGTCCACCTTCGCCGCCTTCTTGATCAGGACGGTCGCCGGCGGCGTCTTCATCACGAACGTGAAGCTCTTGTCAGCGTATGCCGTGATGACCACCGGCACCGGCAGACCCGGCTCCATGCCTTGAGTCTGCGCGTTGAACGCCTTGCAGAACTCCATGATGTTCAGGCCGCGCTGGCCCAGTGCCGGACCGACCGGCGGCGACGGGTTGGCTTTACCTGCAGGAATCTGCAGCTTGATAAAGCCGACAATCTTCTTTGCCATTTGTAAACCTCGTTGGAACGCCAGACGGCGTTCGGTGAGTGATAACGCGCGTTCGCCGCTGGCTACTGACGCTCCTCAACGGCCATAACGCGAGCCGTAAGCGCGAAGGTGGGCAGCCGAGGCTGCCCACCGAATCGGGATCAAACTTTTTCGACCTGACCGAACTCGAGTTCGACCGGGGTAGAGCGGCCAAAGATGGTGACCGACACACGCACGCGCGATTTTTCGTAGTTGACCTCCTCGACGGTGCCGTTGAAGTCCGTGAACGGACCTTCCTTGACACGCACCATCTCGCCGACTTCGAACAGGGTCTTCGGGCGCGGCTTCTCGACGCCTTCCTGCATCTGCGACATGATCTTTTCGACTTCCTTCGGGGAAATCGGGGTCGGGCGGTTACGCGCACCGCCGACGAAACCCGTGACCTTCGCGGTGTTCTTCACGAGGTGCCACGTTTCGTCCGTCATCTCCATCTCCACCAGCACGTAGCCGGGGAAGAAACGACGCTCGGTTACTGCCTTGTGGCCGCCTTTGACTTCGACCACTTCTTCGGTCGGGACCAGGATCTGACCGAATTTATCCTGCATGCCAGCACGTTCGATGCGCTCCTGAAGCGCGCGCTGCACGCTCTTCTCCATACCGGAGTAGGCGTGCACGACGTACCAACGCTTTCCGCTCGGGGATGCCGGAGTATCGCTCATATCATTTCCAACCCAGAATCGCCGAGAAAATCACCCATTCGATCGATTTGTCACTCAACCAGAGGAAAATCGCCATCACGAGCACGAAACCGAACACGACGAGTGTGGTTTGCGTTGCTTCCTTGCGGGTGGGCCAAACGACCTTGCGGACTTCCTTGTACGAATCCTTGGCAAACGCGATGAGGCTCTTGCCAGGTGCGGACATCAGACCGACGGCCACGCCGGCGATGATACCTACCGCCAATGCGGCACCGCGGACATACCACTGCTGGTTGGCCAGCCAGAAGAAGCCCACGAATCCGGCCAAGACCAGCAATACGCCCAGGGCCAGCATCAGCTTATCGCCGGAGGTATTTACAGTTTCGACGGATGGATTCGCCATAACACCTTAAAACAAATGCCACGTGGGACACGTGGCGATTTTTGGCAGGGGCAGAGGGAATCGAACCCCCAACCTTCGGTTTTGGAGACCGACGCTCTGCCAGTTGAGCTATACCCCTAAACCATGTTGGGGCCGGCTGCCGCCAGCCCCAAAACTGTCGATCAACGAATAACTGGCTTACTCGATGATCTTGGCGACGACGCCGGCGCCGACGGTACGGCCACCTTCGCGGATTGCGAAGCGCAGACCTTCTTCCATCGCGATCGGAGCGATCAGCTTCACCGTGATCGACACGTTGTCGCCCGGCATCACCATTTCCTTGTCCTTCGGCAGCTCGATCGAGCCCGTCACGTCCGTCGTACGGAAGTAGAACTGCGGACGGTAGTTGTTGAAGAACGGCGTGTGACGGCCGCCTTCGTCCTTGCTCAGCACGTACACTTCAGCCGTGAAGTGCGTGTGCGGCGTGATCGAACCCGGCTTCGCCAGAACCTGGCCACGCTCCACGTCTTCACGCTTCGTGCCGCGCAGCAGGATACCCACGTTGTCGCCTGCCTGACCTTGGTCCAGCAGCTTGCGGAACATTTCAACGCCCGTGCAGGTCGTCTTCACCGTCGGCTTGATACCGACGATTTCGATTTCCTCGCCGACCTTGATGATGCCGCGCTCGACACGACCCGTCACCACCGTACCGCGGCCCGAGATCGAGAACACGTCTTCCACCGGCATCAGGAACGCGCCGTCAACCGCGCGCTCCGGCGTCGGGATGTACGTGTCCAGTGCGTCTGCCAGGTTCATGATCGCCACTTCGCCCAGCTCGCCCGTGTCGCCTTCCAGCGCCAGCTTTGCGGAACCCTTCACGATCGGCGTGTCGTCGCCCGGGAAGTCGTACTTCGACAGCAGTTCGCGAACTTCCATCTCGACCAGCTCGAGCAGTTCAGCGTCGTCCACCATGTCGCACTTGTTCAGGAACACGATGATGTACGGAACGCCAACCTGACGCGCCAGCAGGATGTGCTCACGCGTTTGCGGCATCGGGCCGTCTGCTGCCGAGCAAACCAGGATCGCGCCGTCCATCTGTGCCGCGCCCGTGATCATGTTCTTCACGTAGTCAGCGTGGCCCGGGCAGTCGACGTGTGCGTAGTGGCGGTTTGCCGTTTCGTACTCGACGTGTGCCGTGTTGATCGTGATGCCGCGCGCCTTTTCTTCCGGTGCCGCGTCGATCTGGTCGTACGCCTTCGCTTCGCCGCCGAACTTCTTCGTCAGAACCGTCGTGATCGCTGCCGTCAGCGTCGTCTTGCCGTGGTCGACGTGACCAATCGTACCAACGTTGACGTGCGGCTTGGTCCGCTCAAACTTTTCCTTGGCCATTTTCAACTCCCGAAAGGAATTTCACATGTTGCGCCGCGCGCAAACAGACACTGACTTTTTACTGCTGGTGCCCATGGGCAGGATCGAACTGCCGACCTCTCCCTTACCAAGGGAGTGCTCTACCACTGAGCCACATGGGCGCTATTACGCTTCAACTACACGGACTGGAGCGGGTGAAGGGAATCGAACCCTCGTCGTAAGCTTGGAAGGCTTCTGCTCTACCATTGAGCTACACCCGCACGGGCCACTAACGATTCCTTACCGCTCTCTGCGCTGATGTTCTGGTGGAGGAGGTTGGATTCGAACCAACGTAGGCGTAAGCCAACAGATTTACAGTCTGCCCCCTTTAGCCACTCGGGCACCCCTCCGTAGAGAACTGACGATTATGGGGGTGCATCGCACTGTTGTCAAGCACATCCCGAAGATTATTTTCATTCTCTTCCAGCGCACCTGAGCGATTCACCCGACGCCCACACCCGCCCGGCTAAGGCAAGTACAGGAGGATTGCCTATCGGCATCCACATCTTCGTCAGCCCCCGCTTTCAGCGTCGATTTGCATCTTTGCTGAAAACGAAAGACCGCCATCATACGGCCTCCCGAGCATAATGCCAAGCGGGTAGACGCAAAAAATCCGCAATTTCCATGCCGAGCGGTATTTATGGAGCCTGCGGCACATGCCCGGGTCGCACGAATTGATCAGAGGCGACGCGCCCGTATGTCGCCAAGGCGGGAGCAGCCGGGACGGAGGCAAGGACGTCCGGCACACTGACGCCGGATTACCGACTTAGCGCCGCCGCTCACCTCCTCCACAGCGAGCGTGAATCCGCGCTGAACGGGCTGAATGTCCGAGGAACAACGCGGGTATCAGATGCGTGGTGCGGATCCTCAGCAGGAGCCTGGCCAGACTCTTGTGTTGATCGCCTTGCACAACGAGTCGGCGCAATAGGTGCTGCATCGCTGAACGTTCGCCGCGACAGCGATGCGCACGCGATGTGGCCGCCGGGACGTCGAGGCGAGCCGAGCTTTGGTCTCCGGCCCGGATGGCCTCATCGTCTCGCCAGCTGGCATCACGAGGTGCGTCGATAGGCGTTCGTCACAATACGTAGGCGACCGCTTCCGCAGCCTCAACGCGCCCTGGCATTGTCGCGATGTAGGCGGCGGCGAAGCATCGGGCGTCGACGATCGGTTCTTGTGTCGACATTGAACGATGTCCTCGCGATGCCTCTTGCGGATTAAGCACCAGCGAGACTAACGCTCGACACGGGCACCTCAACATCGGCCCCTCGGGCCTGGTGATACTCATGTTGAATCGAGGCCGAGGCCGGTTTTGGCTCCACCGATTTGTATCGGCGAGCATTCCGCACTGGACAGCGACACATGCGCATCACGGTCGACCGGCATCGATCGGACGGCGGCAAGCCTTCGTGCGGCAGGAAGGGTCGCCGCTGTTTGGCGGCCACAACGCATTCAGTCACCGACAATACCCGTGCGTTCAAGGACGGATAGGTGGCGGTCGATAGAGACCACGGAGTGGTCTTCTGAGGCGACTAGCAGGCAAACTCGCCCCCCTCCAACACCACGGCGGCTGGCGTCTGCGGAAGGTACTACGGAACTTTCGACAGCCATTCGAGCGCCAACTGGACACGCTCGTGTGGCGTCGAGCCGCCTTGGATTTCCCGATCAGATCAGCCGGTCAACACCGGCAAACTGGCGCCTCGAACAGAGTCACCGGCATTCAACGAAAAAGTGCCCTGACGAAGGCTTTTGTCGAAGCGGTACGAGCGGTCTGTGTGGCCGGAAATTGCAGCGATGAAGGCGGGGATGGGTTCGGGATGATGAAGCGGGGATCAGGGTGCGCCGCTCGAGCGCCCCGCGGAGAGGTTTGGTTACCTCCGCGCACATTTGCGCCGCGCCAAATGCAAAAACCCCCG
>NZ_CADFEJ010000031.1 GCF_902833055.1 Burkholderia territorii | reverse complement strand
GTTCAAACCTGTTACTGTTTTCGGTTCTTTCGAACCGGTCGCTCACTCAAAGCTGACAGGAATATGAATCACTTCATAAACCTGACTTACTTTAGTGTGAGACTCTTGATACTTTTGCTATCTGATCCGAGGATCAGCTCGCTGCCATCAAGCGCCCACACTTATCGGCTGTTAATTTTTAAAGAGCATTTCTGCGGGAAACCTGGAGTTTCTCAGCAGCGCTGCGTTTTCAGCAGCAGAGAAGCGGAATTATTAACCACTTTTTAAAACTCGTCAACAACTTTTTAACTACTTCGTTGCGACGGGCTGCGGTTTAATTCCGTGTGCGCCAGGGGCCGCTACAACCGCCCTCTACCGCACCGCTTCCCTTCTTCCCCCGCGCCGTATTTCCGTTAGCGCGAAAGAGGCGAGATTCTAAGCATCTGCCCCGGTCTGCGCAAGCCCTTTTGTGAAAATATTTTGACATGCTGCGAGGAAGGCTACTGAACCCTCCTGGTGGTCATACATAAAGACACGGCGGGATTAGCCTCGGTCGCCCGTAAACAGCCCCGCCGTCTCGATGCAACCTCCGTCGCTCACCGCCCCACCATCGCCCTCACCACCCCGTCGCGCCGAATCAGCCCGTGATACAGCGCCGCCGCGAAGTGTGCGAGGAACGTCAGGAAGAACAGATACGCCAGCACGCGATGCGCGACCCGCAGCCAAGCAAACGCCACCGGATCGGCCGAGACCAGCGCCGGCAACTGCACACCGCCGCCCAGCGTCACCGGATACCCGCCCGCCGACAGCATCGCCCATCCGATCAGCGGCATTGCGAGCATCAGCGCGTAAAGCACGAGATGCGACCCATGCGCGGCAACTTTCTGCCACCACGGCAAATCCTCGGGCAACGCGGGCGGCTTCGACACGAACCGCACCACGATCCGCACGCAAACGAGCACCAGCACGGCAATCCCCAGCGGCTTGTGCAACGCGACCAGGAATTCGTGCCGCCCGGAAACCGACGCCACCATCCCCACTCCGATGAACAGCATCGCGACAATCATCGCGGCCATCACCCAATGCAGCAGCCTCGCCGGCAAGCTAAACGTCGTCGCCTTCATCATCGTCCCTCCGCACTCAGTCGCGCCGCGCCGGCCACGCCGGCCTCCTCACTCGTCCGGCGCAGATACGAATCCGCATAAGCCGCGGACCGCGCCGCCAGCAACGGATCGCCCGACACCTGTATTCCCTGCGGCAACACCGTCGGGTCGTAATTCACGTCGCGGCACGGCCCGCTGTCCTGCGGCTCGACGCGATCGAGCACGAGCGTGCCGGCGTCGATCGTCGTCCGCTGCGCGGGCCAGGTCTTCGTCGCGTCGTCCACCGGGTCGCCCGGCTCCGCCAGCGTGACCAGCAGTTTCCATTTCTGCGCACCGTCCGCGATGCGCCGCGTCAGGTCCTGCTGCAGCACGTTCGGATCCGCGGCCGTTGCGACGTCGCCGGCGCCCGTCGTCTGCTCCGGCACGACGCGCCACCGCACCGCCTGACGCTTGCCGGCTGCGTCGACGAAGTAGAACGCGTTCAATCCGTAATAGCTTTCGGTGACGTAGCTCGCGCTCGGCTTCGCACCCTTCACCCACGCGCGGAACGCAGCCGTCTCCGGGTGCGCGCCGAAAAACGCCTTCACCTTCTCCGGATCGGGCTTTCCCGTTGCCGGATCCGGCCGGGTCGCCAATAACTGCGCGTAGAACGCCTTCGGCGTCGCCACCGGAAACACGGGCATCGCGTTCATCCCGGTCCGCCATTGCTGGCCGTCCGGCGCGGTGAGCTTCAGCGCGAGGCTGCGGATCGGTACGCTGCTGTCGGGCGCATACGGATTCCCGCCCGGCAGTGCGAAGCGCCCGACCACCGGTGTGCGCACCGCCTTGAAGAACGGCGCGACCGAATACGCGCTCGCCGCGCCGTTGCCCTCGAAGTAACCGGTCACGCACACGCCCTTCGCGTGATTGCGCCGGAAGCCCGGATGCTCGCCGCCGGCCGTCTGCAGCGCGTCGACGAGCCGGTGCGGGGTCAGACGCGCCGGCGCCAGCCAGCCGCCCACATACCCGAAAGCCACGACCACGCCGGCCACCGCGCCGCCGATCACCGCCCAGCGCCACCACCCGCGCCCTGGCTCGCGCGGCGGCGAAGAAGAAGATTGCTTCATGGATGCACTCCCGATCATCAGATCATTGTCGAACGCGTGTAGGACGCCACCCGCGCCGCTTTATTCCATCAAGAAATTTTTCGTATGCTGAAGGAATAAGCGGCGCCGACCGGCGTCCTACGCAGCATCTCCACGCTTATCGGCTCGCGCCCCGGCCATGCCCTCCAACGCCCCCGACGACGACGCATTGCGCGAACTCATCCCCCGGCTGCGCCGCTTCGCGCTCTGGCTGGCGCGCGATGTCCATGCGGCCGACGATCTCGTGCAGTCGACGCTCGAGCGCGCGCTGTCGCGCTGGGCAAGCCGACGCGACGATGCATCGCTGCGCAGCTGGCTGTTCACGATCCTTTACCGGCAGTTCCTCGACGGCAAACGCAGCGCGAAGCGCTACGCATGGCTGCTCGGCCGCATTCGCGACGACGACGAAGCGCACTGGCCGTCCGCCGAACGCGAGGTGGCCGCACGCGCGACGCTCGAAGCGTTCGGCCGGCTTTCCGACGAACAGCGCAGCCTGCTGCTGCTCGTCGCGGTCGAGGGCTTCACGTACCAGGAAGTCGCCGAGCTGCTCGACGTGCCGATCGGCACCGTCATGTCGCGACTCTCCCGCGCGCGTCAGGCACTGCGCCGGCTCAGCGACGGCGAGCTTCCCGCTCCTTCTCTTCGCTTGATGAAATGAATACGCTCCGCCCCGACGAACACGATCTCCAGGCCTATGTCGACGGCCAGCTCGACGACGATGCGCGCGCCGCTGTCGAGCGATATCTCGCGCTGCATCCGGAGAGCGCGGAACAAGTGAAGCAATGGCAGCTGGATGCGCAGCGATTGCGGGCCGCGCTGGAGAGCGTGCGGATGCCTGGTGAGAATCCCGCGCTCGATCCGGCGGCGATTCGGGCGAAGCGCACCGAGCGCTCGCGGATGCGGTTCGCGATGGCCGCTTCGTTCGTGTTCTGTATCGGGCTCGGGACGCTCGGCGGATGGCAGGCGCGCGGGTGGAACGCGCCGCCGCCCATCGCGCCGATGAGCGATGCGGTCGAGGCTTATCGGATGATGGTGGTCGATCAAACCGCAAAGGTCGATTACCGGCCGACGGGTGCGGGCGATTTGCAAGGGTGGCTCACCCGGCGCGTGGGAGCATCGGCGAGGCTGCCGGATTTGAGTGCGGCAGGGTTCAGGCCGGTTGGCGGGCGGTTGTTTACGACGGACAGCGGCGCTACTGCCGCGATGGTGCTCTATGAGGACGATGCCGGGCGAACGCTGAGCTTCTACCTCCGGCCGGCGGAATCGAAACATCGGCTGCTGCCGGCCGGGCAACGTGTGGATGGCGCGCTGCTCGCGCGGTATGGGTCGGTGAATGGGCTCAATTATGCGGTGGTCGGGCCGGTGGATAAGGTCGCGGAACAGGCCGTCGTGCAGGCGCTCGATCAGCAGATTTGATGGGGGCGGTGTAAGGCCTGTCGGTGATCTCCGGCGGCCGTCGGCCCGCTGATTGGTGCAGCATTGTCGGCTTTGGCTGGCCCGCGTCCACCAAGTGCTTGCACAGGGCTCAGACTGGCTTTTCGGTGTGTTGTCCACATCAGTCATGACGGCAGCACGCGCGGTCATCGGTCTGCTTGATCGCTCTCGGTTTGCACAGTTTTTTGAGCTGCATTCGGGCGCGATATCCACAAGGCATTTGGTCGCGGCGGATTGCGTTCGGTGCACAGGCGATCAACTGGTTAGATGTGGCGGTTATCCACACGTGGTCCGACTCTGCAAACGTACGCGTTCAAAGTGCACGCAGGCGCCCGGTATCGCTGGATTTCCGCGCCGCGTGACGCAAATTCCGTGCGCTCGCATCATTTATTCCGCGTCGCTCAGCGCCCTGAGTTCGCGAAGGCAAGCGCTGCAGGTCGGTGTCAGCATACCGATCGCTGCCTCCATCGATTCGTCGTCGCTGAAACGATAGACGCCACAGTCCTCATACGTGGCGCCCAAATCAGCGATGTTTCCTCTCTCCGATTCGAGCATGAATCCCGGATATTCGAGCTCGTCGCGAACGAGCGTCAAAGGGACGACACCGTGATCGTCCCTCCAGTTCGCTCGATCATTGACGAGATCGCGAACGGCTCGAGTGACGCGCTCGCCGCCGACGTATCCGTGATGCGAACAATGTACTAACGGCATGAAGCCTCCGCTGGCTCGACACCGGGTCTCGAACTTTCGGCAATGTGTCGTCCGCTCGCTCCCGTCATTCGTCGACTGTATAAAGCCGATTATCTAGTCGGTTTGCTTTGCCTAGCCCTTCTTTCACTCGATCAACTTTGCGGTACCGCGACGAACCGTGTGGTCGTCGTGCGTGTGCCAATGCCCGACTTCTTGTGATGCTTGGGCTACGTGCATCACGGATTCGGGCTGATTAGTGGTTCCTGCTCCGGCTCCAGGAAATACTGCGATTCGTCGGGAGCGATGCCATCTATGTAACGTCGATCTTCCCATAACAATCGCCAGCGTGTTCGGATAAACAACCCCGTGACATCGTCCCGGAGGTTCGGTGCTCGAATGCCTCGAATGAAATAATTGAAGCAACCGTCGTTGCGCAGTCTGCGCTTGCCGATAGATGCGATGCCGAGCCACGTCGGCCACTCGACGGCGACGGGCTCCCAGATACCATCGCAAGGCACTCGCTGACCAGTCTTGATCACCGGGCCTGCAGTTTTCGGAACCTCGGGCAGGCGCTCAGGAAACACCGGATACGGAAGCGTGTGGAAGTTGCGCTTGTACGCATTCGGGGACAACAGCAGGCTTGCCGAGCGCAGCTTCGCGAGATCGCCGAATCCATTCCCCGGATCGAACGGCGCATACTCGACATGAACTTCCGACGCGTGCAGTAGCCGGGCCAGCGATTCAACCCTCGGCGGGTACGGGGCAGCCTGCGCACCGCGATCCCAGTAATCGGGATGAGGAAAAAAATTCGAGTCTAAAAAGTCATAACGCCTGCATGCATGCTCGAGCGGACCACCACGCTTCCAGACGAGCCGGTTCCCTCGGGCCAATTCGGACAGCCCGCGATCATAAGCCGCGAGAATTTCGGCAATGATCGGAAAGTGGCCATCATGAATCGGCCCGGGTTCCTCATCGGGCCATGTGCGCGCTGCATGCTCGTATGCGGCGGCGAATCTCGCAAACGCGTCGCGCTTGCGCGTCCAGAGCGACAGGCTGCTCACGCGTTGAAGCAGCCAAAAAATTTTGCGACGCGTGGCGTCGTCCGTCAGGTCGTATGGCGCCGTCGTGCCCATCATCATTGATCCTTGCGAGCCGGTGCGGCCGTCTGCCCGCGACCTCGATTCCGTGCGCATCTTCCCATACCGCCATCGCGGGCGTCCCTTGTTCGGCGAGGATCACAGTCGCCGGACTGTGCCTATCCAAAGGTGTTAACAGTGTTCGTATACATACGTAGTGATAGTTAACAAGCGCCGCGCCTCACAGTGGATAACCTCCGTAACATCCTGAATCTACACCGCGAAACGGAATGCATAACCGCGCGCGATGCACACGCAAAACTCTGTGCAGCACAGAACAACTTTTCGTCGATTCACAGCCGCGCCGACATATCCTCAATCGTTCCACTGTGAATCCAGAGGCTTGCGGGACGGTTATCCAGAGGGCGATGTGGATAACATCACGGCACACCGACACGTTTTGCTGTGATGCGAAACAACGAACCCGAGGTGGCCGGCATCGCCAGGCAACATCGATCGTCAGCGACGAACACATCCGATTCAAAAAATTTTCACGAAGGGGCTTGTGCTCCTCAAAAACCCTCTCTATAATTCGCGGCTTCTTAGGCTCGTAGCTCAGTTGGTTAGAGCACCACCTTGACATGGTGGGGGTCGTTGGTTCGAATCCAATCGAGCCTACCAACGAACAAAATGAAGGGGTCCGGCAGCGCGCATTGCCTACAGGCAATCCGGCTCGCCAACATACAAACGCCACGCGGCAACATCGCGTGGCGTTTTTCTTTTTGCGGCCGAAGTCACACATGCATTCGCGCGATTCACGCTGCGGCACGCAGCAGGCAATCGGCAACGCGAAGCAGGCAAGGGCAGGGCGCAGAGCACGAAAAACGGGCGCAAAGCCCCGCCCGTCAAGCATCAATGCAGATGCTTCAACTTGTCAGGATTGCGCACGACATAGATCGCGACGATCTTCCCGTCCTCGATCTCGAGCGCCGTCGTCTGCAGCTCGCCGTCGGCCTCCAGCGTGACGAAACCCGGCAACCCGTTGATGAACCCGGCCCGCACGAGTTTCGATGCGTGCGTCGCGAACAGCTCGGCCAGATACTCGTGCACTTTCATCACGCGTTCGAAGCCGAACACCGGCTTGCCGGCTGCCGAACGCTTGCCGCCGCCGTCCGAATGCAGGCTCACGTCCTCGGCAAGCATCGCGCCGAGCGCGCGCATGTCGCCGCTGCGTGACGCCGCAAAGAACGCCTCGGCCAACTCGATTCCGCGCTGCTTCTCGACATGAAACCGCGGTCGCGCCTCGCGCACATGCGTGCGCGCTCGCGCGGCGAGTTGCCGGCATGCGGCGGGCTCACGCTGGATCGTCGTCGCGATCTCGTCGAACTCGAGACCGAACACATCGTGCAGAAGAAACGCAGCACGCTCCAGCGGCGACAGCCGTTCGAGCGCGAGCATCAACGGCAGCGTGACATCCTCCTGTTCATCTTCTTCGACGACCGGCTCCGGCAGCCACGGGCCGATATAGGTCTCGCGCTGGTGCCGGGCGGACTTCAGCTGATCGAGGCACATGCGCATCACCATCCGGCGCAGGAACGCCTCGGGCACGCGCACCTCGGTGCGATCGACGTCCATCCAGCGGACGAACGCGTCCTGCACGATGTCCTCGGCGTCCGCGACGGAACCGAGCATCCGGTACGCGACGCGTATCAGCGTACGACGCAGCGGATCGAAGCTCGCCGCCGCGTCGGCCCGGTCTTCGGCATTGCCCGCGGCCGGATCGACGTTCGTCATCAGGCCACCATCTTCGCGGCAGCGGCTTTTGCTTCAGCCGGATCGATCCACAGCCCGAAGCCGACGGCCAGCCGGTTCCAGCCATTGATCACGTTGATCATCACCGTGAGTTTCACCTGTTCCTCCTGGCTGAAATGGTCGTTCAGCGCCGCATAGGCCGCTTCGTGCGCCGCGTGCCCCTCCGACAGTCGCGTGAGCGCATCGGTCCAGCCGAGCGCCGCGCGTTCGCGCTCGGTGTAGCAGGGCGCTTCGCGCCACGCGGCCAGCAGGTTGATGCGCTGCTCGGTCTCGCCTTGCTCGCGTGCCTCGACGGTGTGCATGTTAAGGCAGTTCGCACACGCGTTGATCTGCGATGCGCGAATCTTGACCAGCTCGATCAGCGTCGGCTCGAGGCTCCCGGCAGCGGCGACCGATACGGTCATCCAGTTCTTCATCAGCGCGGGGGCGGCGGCAAACGGATTGAGTTTCGCAGTCATGGTTCCTTCTCCTTTCGTGTGGGTTCCGGTGATATGACGAGCGAGGCACCCGCGCGTGTGACATCGGCGAGCAACTTTTTTTCAAAAGTCGGGGAGCGTGCGAAGGACAGGGCAGTTGAACATCGCTCAGAGGGCCGCGGCATCAACGATGCCGACATCGGGGCCGCTATCCACCGCATGACGCCGTTCCTCGGGCGAATCCGAATGGTCGACCTTTCACGTGTGCCGAGCGGTTGTCATGAGGCGTCGGTAATGTCGGCGCGCAGGCATGCTCATTGCGATGACGCTCCGGGCCAGCCATCACGGGCATCGACGGTTCGTGATGCCGCCGCCGCTGGAAGCACGATTGCTTTCATTTGTCTTTCGCATGCGTTTCACGCGAAATCCGATTCGCGACGTTCACATTTCTGGCCCATACTGTTCTGCACGGGCAGATGAAGTGAAGTCGCACCCAGCGGCCCGGCGCGCGCGCCGGCTGCCCGACGACGCAGCAATGAAGGTCGCACGTCAGCCGCGCGCATTCGAGCGCAAGGCTTTCCTTTTTCCGGCAACGCAACGCAGCGAATCGCGACGTGGACGGTAAACCGATGAGCCTCCCTGCATCCCAGCTTCAGCGCCGTTACCAGGACGTGCGCGCCCACAGCATCGCGTTGACGGCGACGCTGTCCGCCGAAGACCAGGCCGTGCAGTCGATGCCCGACGCCAGTCCGGTGAAATGGCATCTCGCGCATACGACCTGGTTCTTCGAAACCGTCGTGCTGATGCGCCGCGTGCGCGGCTACGCACCGTTCGACGACGCGTTCCAGTTCCTCTTCAATTCCTATTACGAAGCACTCGGCCCGCGCCATCCGCGGCCGCAGCGCGGGCTGCTCACGCGTCCGTCGCTCGCCGAGGTGCATGCGTACCGGCAGTACGTCGACGACGCGATGCTGCGCGCGCTCGACGGCGCCGATGCGGCGCTGCTCGCCACGATCGCGCCCGAGATCGAGCTCGGCCTGCATCACGAACAGCAGCATCAGGAGCTGATCGCCACGGACATGCTGCATGCGTTCTCGTGCAATCCGCTGAAGCCGGCGTTCCGGCCGCGTGACAGCGCCGACTCGCAAGCCGCGCTGGCCGCGGGCGATGCCGGCGCGTTGCGCTGGCTGCCGCAGCCGGGCGGGCTGGTCGAGATCGGCCACGACGGCGACGCGTTCTCGTTCGACAACGAACGGCCGCGCCATACGGCGCTCGTGCGTCCGTACGAGATCGCGAACCGCCTCGTGACGAATGCGGAATTCGCGGCCTTCATCGCGGACGGCGGCTACGCACGCCCCGAATACTGGCTGTCGGACGGCTGGGCGACGGTGCAACGGGAAGGGTGGCAAGGCCCCGCGTACTGGATTGCGGACGACGGCGGTGCGCCGGACACCGTACCTGCATGGCGCGCGTTCGGTCTGCACGGCGTGGAGCCGCTCGCGCCCGACGCGCCGGTGTGTCACGTGAGCTTCTACGAAGCGGCCGCGTACGCGGAATGGGCCGGCGCGCGCCTGCCGACCGAATTCGAATGGGAGGCGGCGTTCGGCGCGGACGGCATTCGGCAGATGCTCGGGCACGTGTGGCAGTGGACGCGTTCGTCATACGAGCCATATCCGGGCTTTCGGCCGCTGGCGGGCGTCGCCGCCGAATACAACGGCAAGTTCATGGTCGGCCAGCAGGTCCTGCGCGGCAGCAGCATCGCGACGCCGCCCGGGCACGAACGGCCGACGTACCGCAATTTCTTTCCGCCGGCCGCGCGCTGGCAATTCACGGGAGTGCGACTTGCGCGAGACGTCTGATCTGACGGCCACGAGCGGTGGCCTGCAACCCGCCCGCGATTCGCGGCCGAGCGCGTTCGAGCGCGACCTGATCGACGGACTGTCGCGTACGCCGCGCAGCATTTCGCCGAAATACTTCTACGATGCGGCCGGCTCGGCGTTGTTCGACCGCATCTGCGAACTGCCCGAGTATTACCCGACGCGTACCGAGCTCGGCATCCTGCGCGATCGCGCGGCCGAGATCGTGCGGCGCGTCGGCCCGCATGCGGACATCGTCGAATTCGGCGCGGGCTCGCTCGAGAAGATCCGCGTGCTGCTCGACGCGTGCGCGGACAACTACGCGAACGCGCCGGCGCGCTACGTGCCGATCGACATCTCGGCCGACTACCTGCACGGCGCCGCTGCGCGGCTGCGTGCCGCGTATCCGTGGCTCGACGTCGCGCCGATCGCGGCCGACTACACGAAAGCCGAGCAACTGGCCGAGCTGACGGAAACGCCGCGCCGGCGCGTCGGCTTCTTCCCCGGCTCGACGATCGGCAACTTCTCGCCGGAGGAAGCCGATGCATTCCTGCGCGACGCGGCGCGGCTTTTGCGCGGCGGCGGCCTGCTGGTCGGCGTGGATCTCGTGAAGGACGAGCGCGTGCTGCATCGCGCGTACAACGATGCGCAGGGCGTGACCGCGCGGTTCAACCTGAACCTGCTCGCCCGCGCGAACGCGGAGCTCGGCGCGGACTTCGATCTCGACGCGTTCTCGCATTGCGCGTTCTACGACCGCGACCGGCAGCGCATCGAGATGCATCTCGTCAGCGGCATCGCGCAAACGGTGCACGTGCGCGGTCACGCGTTCCGCTTCGAGGCCGGCGAGCGCATTCACACGGAGAACTCGCACAAGTTCACGATCGACGGCTTCCGCGCGATCGCGCGCCGTGCGGGCTTCGAGCCCGACACCGTGTGGACCGACGCGGACAACCTGTTCAGCGTGCACTGGCTGCGCAGCGTCGACGATATCCGCGCATAACGTCGCTCCATCAGCCGGCGCGGCGTGCGCCGCCGCCGCGCTTTCCGGCAAAAATTCCCGCCTTTACCGATTCGGTGCGCCGTTGCAACGGCGTGTCGAATCGCCTTTCATCCTTGCCCGGCAAGGCTTTGCAGCCCCCGGTAAACGTCCGTTACCGGTCTCGCAGACCGGTTTCACCTGTGTCTGCGCCCGGTGCCTAGACTCCAAACCGTAGTCACATGACGCACGACACGTGCAGGGAGTCGCGAAATGAGCAAGAAACTTATTCTCGGTGCAGTTCTCGGTGTAGCGGCGCTGGCAGCTTCGGGCGTCGCATCGGCCCACGTCGACCTGTCGGTCGGGATCGGTGTGCCGGGCGTCTACGCGGCGCCGGAACCCGTGTACGTCGCGCCGCCGCCGCCGGTAATGTACGCGCCGGTGGGCTATCGCGACAACGACTGGCGTGCGCGTCAATGGCGCGAACACGAGTGGCGCCGCCGCGAATGGCGCGAGCACGAGTGGCGCGAGCGCGCGTGGCGTGACGGCGACGGCTGGCGCGGCCGCTGGAACTGAACCGGGCGACCGGCTCGCGGGAAGACGGATCACGACGGTGAGAGGAGAGTGATCGCATGAAGCCCAATCGATACATCGGATCGTGCGCTGCGGCTGCAATAGTTGCGTTCGCAACGATCGGCAGCGCGCACGCGGCAGGCTGCATGAAGGGCGCGGTGGTGGGCGGCGTCGCCGGCCACTACGCGGGACATCACGCGGTGGCCGGCGCGGTCGGCGGCTGCATCGTCGGCCATCACATGGCGAAGAAACACGAGCAGGAAGCGGCCGCGCAGCGCAATGCGGCCGCGCAGGGCGGGCAGCCGGCGAACTAAGCGCGCTCACGGGCGGAAACGGTGCGACGATGCCGTTTCCGCCTTTCACCTTCCTTCATTCGACGACGAGCGGCCGGCAAGTCGCCCATTGATCCGATGAATGCGCATCGCGCACGCCGTTACGATCATTTACAACGTCGAGTCGCGCGGAAATCGCGTGTTCCTAGAATGCAATCATTCGAACACGCTCCAGGGAGCAAACAATGAAAACGCAACGATATCTGTCCGTGTTGGCCGCCGCGCTGCTCGCATTCGGTGCCGTGTCCGCGAATGCGGCAGCGGGCGGGAATGGCGGCGGCAACGGCGGCGGTCATGGCGCCGGCGGCATGGGTGGCAACGCGGGCGGCATGTCCGGCGGCCACATGAGCGGTGAAGCGCTGAGCAACTCGAACGGCATGCACGCGGGCGACCGCGACAAGGGCCTCGCGCGTGCAGCCGACCGCTCCGACACGATCGCCGATCGTGCGGGCACGCAGCCGGGCCACGGTCACGGTCGCACGCATGGCCATACTGCACATGCATCGACGTCCACGCATCACGCACATCGCAATGCATTCGGCCGCACGCTTTGACCGCGGCATGCGCATGTGAAGAAAGGGCGCTTCGGCGCCCTTTTTCATGGTTGCGGCGCAACGGAGGCGTCGCGCATCGGCATCGCATCGACCCCGATTTGCAACCAGCCGTAACCGGTCGCTCGAGCACGCGAGGATACGAATCGCTTTCACGCGGATGACGCACCGATTCGCCCCCGCAGCGACGGACGCATCGCAGCGTCACGGTCCGCTACATGAAAAAAGGGCGGCTCGCGCCGCCCTTCGTTTCAACGTCCCGCGTGCGCTCGCGGCGCGGTGGCCGCAACGGGCTCGAACAACGCATCGGCGTGCCTGACACGCACGAACCGCGCGGCCTCGCCGCCGTCTACCAGCGCGCGGAAATGCGCGTCGCCGCATGCGAGCTTCGCGCGCTCGTGCTCGCTCGTCACGTCGCCGTCGGCATTCGGCGTATCGACGACGAAATAGAGCCGCTCGCCGTCTTCCTGCTCCGCGAGCACCGCCCAGTCCGGGTGATAGCTGCCAAGCGGCGTCGGCACGCGGAACCACGCGGGCAGCTTCGCGTACAGCTTCACGCCGTCGTGCGCTTCGAGTGCATCGGCGAACGCACGCTCCGCGTCGGTCTCGCACACGACGGCCTCGTGGATCGACTTGCGCGCATCGGGCCGCAGGTTGCGCAGGTAGCCGGTCAGCGCCTCGCTCTCGAACGATTCGAGCGCATGCACGTGGCGTTCGCCGAGCTTGCGGTACGCGATGCCCGCCACCAGCGCGAGCCGCTTGCAGCGGTTGATCGCATCGGCGGCCAGCGCGATGAACTGCTGCGGATTCACGCGGAAGTCGTCGAGCCGGCCGCTGTCGGCCAGGATCGTCGCGAGCGAGCGGCGCGTGAGCTGCGTGCGGTCCTGCAGTTCGGTGAGCAGGTCGGGCAGCGGCAGCTCGCCCTCGTCGATCAGCACCGTGCCGGCGCCCGCCACCTCGACCGCCTCGACGCCGGCCTTGCCGATATCGATCTCGGCCTTGCGCCACTGCAGCCGCGCACGCGCGATGTCCGGCGCGTCGCGCAGCGCGGCCGTGCAATCGCGCACGAGCTTCGCGTTGTCGAACTCGACGCTGTACACGGTGCGATGACGGATGCGGTCCCACAGCGCGCGGAAGTCGTCGCCGAACACGACGGCCTTGCCCGATGCATCGCGCCGCAACGCGATCGCGCGACGTTCGTCGGCATTGCGCACCGCGAAGCGGCCGGACAGCTTGCGCAGCGTCGCGACGATCGGCGCGCGCAGCGACTCGAACGCCTCGGGCAGCACGAGCGCGCTCTGGCGCAGCGCATCCTTCAGCCGGTCGAGCACCTTGCCCTGCGCGTCGACGTAGCCCTGCTCGTGCAGATGCGCCCACAACACGCGCGACAGCTCGATGCCGAGCGCATGCGCGGGCCCGTCGCCTTCCTGCACCGGCAGCGCCGCGAACTGGTGTTCCTCGACGATTCCGAAGCGGATACCGGTGTCGGCCTCGATTTCCTTCTGCAGGTTCTCCGCGAACGATTCGTAGCGCTCGGTCGCGATCACGGTGAGCGTGTTCACGCCCGGATCGCGCACGCGTTCGCCGTCCTGGTCGACGGCCAGGCGCAGCCCGCGGCCGAGCGTCTGGCGGCGCTCGCGTTCGGTCTGGATGTCGCGCAGCGTGCAGATCTGGAATACGTTCGGGTTGTCCCAGCCTTCCTTGAGCGCCGAGTGCGAGAAGATGAACTTCAGCGGCGTGTCGAACGACAGCAGCGCTTCCTTCTCGCGCATGATGAGCCCGTACGCGCGCTCCGCGTTCTCGCGCGCGGCGGCGCTGCTCTCGCTCGTGTCGGTCCAGCCGCCCTTGCGATCGATCGAGAAGTAGCCGTTGTGCGCGCGCTCGACTTCGAGCGCGACGTCGACGCCGTCGAACAGCGCACGGTAGGCCGGCACGCGCGCCGCGCGCGCATATTCTTCTTCGAAGATCAGCGCGTAGTCGCCCTTCACGGGCATCCCGTTCTCGTCGTAGCGCCGATAGCGCTCGACCGAGTCGACGAAGAACAGCGACAGCACCTTCACGCCGCGCTCGGCCAGGCGCAATTCCTTGTCGAGATGCTCGCGGATCGTGCGGCGGATCATCTCGCGCTGCACGGCGAGCGTGTCGATGTCGCCGAACGCCTCGCCGAGCGACAGGAACGCCTCGCCTTCCGGATGGCGCAGCTCGACGTATTCGGCCCCCTTCACCGCATGCACCTCGCCGATGCGCAGCCCGGCGTACAGCGCACGCCGGGTCAGGCGTTCGAGATCGTCGCCGTCGGTCGCCGACACGATCTGGCGCTTCACGCCGGCCGCGGTCGCCACGTCGAGCTCGATGCGCGCGCTGATCGCGCCGCGCCGGTTCGACACGCCGACGAGCCGCACGTACGGCTTGTTGTGCGCATCCTCCACAATCGCCGACGCGATCTCGATCTGCTTGACGAGCTTGCGCTCGTACGCGTCGACCGCATCGAGCCGGTAGACCATGTGATGGCGGTCGACGTGCGTCGCCGAATAGCGCAGCGTGCAGAGCGGCGCCATCGCGGCGAGCGCTTCGCGCCCGCGCCCCTCGAGCCCGCCGTCGACGCTTTGCGGCTCGTCGACGATCACGATCGGCCGCGTCGCGCGGATCAGGTCGATCGGCTTCTCGCCGCCGGTCTTCTCGCTGTCCTTGTAAAGGTTGTTGATCTCTTTCTTGTTGATCGCGGCGACGGTCATGACCATGATCTGGATCGCCGCGCTCGCCGCGAAGTGGCGCACCTGGCCGAGCTTCGCCGAGTCGTACAGGAAATAGTCGTACGGCACGCCCGCGTACAGCGCGCGGAAATGATCCTCGGTGATCGACAGCGTCTTGTGCACGCCTTCCTTGATCGCGATCGACGGCACGACGATCACGAATTTCGTGAAGCCGTAGCGGCGGTTCAGCTCGAAGATCGTGCGCAGGTAAACGTAGGTCTTGCCGGTGCCGGTCTCCATCTCGACGGTGAAGTCGCGCGAGTCGGGCGGGCCGGACGGCGGCAGCCCGCCGCGCAGCTGCACGTCGGCGAGATTGCGCGCGAGCGCGTCGTCGGTCAGCGACAGCCGGTTGCCGACGCCTTGCTCCGATACCGCGAAGCCCAGCGAGCCTTGCGCGGCGGCCGTCGTGCCGGGCGCCGCGTTCGCGAACACGCTGAAGTCGCCGCGATACGATTCCTGGCCGCGAAACAGGTCGCAGACGGCGTCGATCGCCTCGCGCTGGTAGTCGAGATCCGCTTCGAAATGCAGCCGCATCACAGGCTCCGCACGCGCTTCACGCCGTGCTGTTCGAGCAGCGCGGCGAGATTGAGCTTCGCGACGTCGTCGACGAAGCCGCTGTCGCGGAACAGGCACGTGACGTCGCGCGTCGCGCCGCTCGCGTCGAGCAGGTCGACGATGCCGTCGGCGAGCGGGCCCGCGTCGTCGCGCGCAATGCGCGCATCGAAGCACGCGACGATCGCGCGGCCGATCAGGTGCACGGTCTTGCCCGCGACCTGGTGATGCTCGACCGGCGTGCACAGGTCGAGGCCGAGCTTGAGCGTCAGCTCGGCGAGCAGGTCGTCCTCGCTGCGGCCGGTCTTCACGTGCTCGACGGACGCGAAGAGCGCGTGATCGAAGTCGTCGCGGCGCGGATCCCATTCGATCACGTTGGTCGTGTCGAGCCGGTACACGCGGAAACCGAGATCGCCATAGCTCTCCGGAAAATCGCGCGCGACCTGCTGCGCGGCGCGGCGCAGGCGTTCCTTCGTGATTTCCGCGAGCGTGAGCGGCTTCTTCAGCTTCGCGCAGAAATCGGCGGCCGCCAGCTGCGTCTTGTCGCGGCGGTCGAGCGCCTCGGGCAGCTGCACGAGGATGTAGCGCCGTGCGCCGCCGTCGGTCGCGTTCACCTGCATCACCGCGTGACCGGTCGAGCCGGAGCCGGCGAAGCAGTCGAGCACGATGTCGTCGCCGCGCGTGCACCAGCCGATCACGGCGGCCGCGAAGTCGACCGGCTTCGGCTGGTCGAACGGGATGCCGAGCGTCTTCAGCAACGCGTCGTCGGAGCCCGCGAACGGCAGCACCGACGGCACGTTCTCGTACATGTTCTCGTCGAGATAGTAGATGCGCTGCGGCTGCGTCGTTTCATCCGGGCCGAACTCGATCTGGCCGCGCTCGATCAGCGCCTGCATCGTCGCGGGCGGGTTGCGCCAGCCGCGTGCCGGCATCGCGCACGGCTTGCCGGTGACCGGATGGATCAGCGGCGTGAAATATTCTTCCGGCGCTTTCTTCTTGTTCGGCCATGCCATCGACACGAGGCGGTACACGCGCCCGTCGGCCGACAGCCGGTCGTACATCACCTCGCCGCCCGACAGGTTGGTCTGCGCCTTCATCCACGCGCGGTAGGCCTTTTGCGCATCCTTCGCGTTGCCGCTGCGGTACACCGCGTCGTGCGCGGCATCCAGCATGCGCTGCGCGTTGCGCTTCGGGCGCTTCAGCGGCGCCTGCTCGAGCAGCGTCTCGGCGTTGCGCGCGAACAGCACCAGCGATTCGTGCTGGTACGCGATGCCGCGCGCATCGCCCTTCGGATTGCGCTTGTCCCACACGGCGACGCCGAGCTCGTTCTCCTCGCCGAAGATCTCGCGCAGCATCAGCACGAGCGCATGCACTTCGTGCTCGTCGATGTGCACGGCGATCAGACCTTCGTCGGACAACAGCGCGTGCGCGAGCTTCAGGCGCGGATACATCATGTTCAGCCAGTCGGTGTGGAACCGGCCGTTCGCCTCGGTGTTGGTGCTGCGCTTCACGCCGCCTTCGGTCTGGCCCGTCATCGCCAGGTAGTGGCGGATGCTGTCGCTGAAGTCGTCCGGATAGACGAAATCGCTGCCGGTGTTGTACGGCGGGTCGATGTAGACGAGCTTCACCTTGCCCGCGTAGCTCTTGTGCAGCAGCTTCATCACGTCGAGGTTGTCGCCATCGATCACGAGATGGCGCGTGTCGTCCCACGCGACGCTGTCGCCGGGGCACGGACGCAGCGTGCCCGTCGACGGCGTGAGCGCGGCCTGGCGCGCGCTGCGCTTGCCGTGCCAGTGGAAGCCGTAGCGCTCGTCGGCGGCGCCGACGATGCGCTCGCCGACCAGCGCCTTCAGCACGTCGACGTCGACCGACGCACCGTCCGGGCCTTCGGTCACGAGTTCGGGGAACAGCGCCTTCAGGCGCGCGACGTTGTCGGCGATGAAATCCGTCGACATCGCCTGCGGGCTCTCCGCATCGAGTTTCTGCATCGTTTTTTCCATCGGAGCCCGGCCGCGTGCGCCAGGACATCGGGCGCACTCGCGGCACCGGCGGCAATGGCCACCCGGGCAAACCCGAAACGCTAGCGAGTCGGTCGGCGCAGGTCAAGCACCGATGCGAGGCGAGTGGGCGCGCATCGGCCGGGAAACGCCCGTCCGACGGGCCGCGAGCGGCTTGCGGCCCGCGTGTCGCGGCGCTGCGCGCATCGCGCTTGCAGAACGAAGAAAAAAGGGCACGTTCAGCGCAATGCGCCGCCGTGCCCGCATGGAGAATCCCGAACGAGAAGGGTACGGCGGGGCGCGACGCGCCCCGGCCGCGGGGTCAGAAGCGCGTGCGGATGCCCGAGGTCAGTTCGAGCTGGTTCTTCGCGCCGAACGTCGACGACACCTTGTAGCCGCCATGCAGCTTCATGTAGTCGCCGGCCAGGTACAGCTCGGTGCGCTTGCTCAGGTGGTAGAACACCGATCCGTAGATCGTTTCCTTGAAGCCGTTGCCGACGCCGTTGGTCAGGCTGAACGCGCCGAGGTTCGCGTTCGGCGTGAAGCCGTCGGCGTTGTACGCGGCGTTCTTGATGCGCATCTGCTGGTAGCCGAGCTCGTAGTCGAGCGGGCCCTTCGGCGCGATCTTCATCGACACCGTCCACGAATCGTCGTGGCGCTGGCCGAGCGAACCCTGATCGCCGTTGTAGCGGAAGTAGCCGGCATTCAACCGCACGATGCTGAACGCGTAGTTGCCGCCGACGGAGAACGTCTGGTTCGTGAAACCGCCGTGATTCACGTGGTTGTAGAAGCCCGACACGGCGAACGGCCCGCCGTTGTAGCCGAGCGCGACCTGGTACGCGGAGCCGGTCGCGAACGCGGTCGAGTTGCTGAACTGGTAGCCGGCGCTCGCGAAGATGCCGTTGCTGAACAGCTTCTTCCACGCGAGGCCGTTGTTGTAACGCGTGCCCGTCGGGCCGGCCGCGTAGAAGATCATCTGCTTGAAGTTGTTCGAGTTGGTCCAGCCGCCTTCCTCGGTCGTGAGCTTCGCGGAACCGTACGCGTCGCCGTAAATTGCTGCTGCGTCGCGCGCGATCGTGTTCTGGAAGCCGGCCGTCAGCTTGCCGAAGCGCTCGTCCTCGACGCCCACCCACGCGTCGCGGTCGAAGATCTGGCCTTCGTCTTCCATCTGGCCGTTCGCGACCACGAATTCGCTTTCGAGGCGGAAGATGATCTTCGTGCCGCCGCCGATGTCCTCGGCGCCGCGCAGGCCCCAGCGGCTGCCGCTGAACCACGGCTCGCCTTCGTTGCCCATGCCGATCACATGGTTGCCGTTCGCGTCGGCGTGGGTCCGGTAGGTCGGAAAGCTCAGGTCCATCAGGCCGTAGAGCTGCACGCTCGACTGCGCGTGCGCCTGGGTGCCGGCGCACAGGCCTGCCGCCGCGATGGAAAGGGCAAGGGTTTTTCGTTTCAAGATCGTCTCCTCCGAGCTGCCGCATTGAAATCTGTTCGTTGGCAGTACGTAATGTATGCCGAATGGTGCCGGCCACAGCGAGGAGGCCGGCGTGTAGCATCGTAGAGGGTGCAATCCTTCACGCCGCTTTCCCGGAGGAAAGAATCGGATCGGTGAAAACACCGAACGCGCAACAATCACGAATCGGGCAGGCGGGCCGCGGGTTGCCGGGACGTTACGTGCTACGAATCGATACCGACGTCCGACGGACGGCCGTCAGTGCTGCGCGCTCTTCTCGCGCAGGATGTAGCCGAGCCCGCGCAGCGTGATGATCTCGGCCGTGCTGCCCGCAAGATGCTTGCGCAGCCGGTGAATGTAGATGTCGATCGCATCCGCGCTCGGTTCGTCGTCGAGCGCGAACACGCTGTCCATCAGCCGCGCCTTCGATACCGTCTTGTTCTGCTGCAGCATCAGCGTTTCGAGAATCGCATGCTCGCGGCGACGCAGCGCGAGCACGGCGTTGCCGCAACGGAATTCGCGCGTGCCGAACGCGTAGACGAGATCGCCGCACACGAGCTGCGTCGTGCCCACACCGGCCTGCCGGCGGATCAGCGCGCGGATCCGCGCGACCAGCTCGCGCGATTCGAACGGCTTGACTACGTAGTCGTCGGCGCCGGCGCCGAAGCAGTCGACCTTGTCGTCGACCGAGCCGTGCGCGGTCAGCATCAGCACCGGCACGTTGTCGTTGCGGCGCCGCAATCGCGCGAGCACTTCCTTGCCGCTGATGCCCGGCAGCCGCATGTCGAGCAGCACCGCGTCGTAGCGCTCGGTCTTCAGCACGGTGTCGGCGCGTTCGCCGTCGCCGACGCAGTCGACCGCGAAATCCTCGCCGCGCAGCAGGTTCACGATCCAGTGCGCGAGTTCGGCGTTGTCTTCGACCAGCAGGAGTTTCATGGTGCCTTCTCTTCAAGCGTACGCGGGCAGCCGCACGGTCACGACGATACCGCGATTGCCGGGGCCCGGCGCGAGCGACGCGCTGCCGCCGTGCGCCTGCGCGATCTCGCGCACGATCGCGAGGCCGAGGCCCGAGCCTTCGGTGTCGGCCGACACGCGGTAGAACCGCTTGAACACGTGCGGCCGCGCTTCGGCCGGAATGCCCGGGCCGTTGTCGACCACGTCGAGCACGACCGCGTCGCCGTCGCGCCGTGCGGCGACCGTCACGCAGCCGCCCGGCTGCGTGTAGCGCACCGCGTTGTCGACGAGGTTCATCACCAGCGCGGTCAGCAGGCTGTCGCTGCCCGCGACGTCGAGCCGTTCGCCGAGATCGGCGCCGAGGTCGATGTCGCGCCGTTGCGCGAGCACGATCGTTTCCTCCAGCACGCTCGACACGACGGCGGCCAGGTCGACGCGATGCGTGAGCAGCGTCGACGGCGTCGCTTCCGCGTGCGCGAGCAGCAGCAGCTTGTCGGTCACGTCGGCCATCCTGCGACTGCTGCGCTGCATGCTGTCGAGCACCGACGCGAGCTCCGCGTCGTTGTGCTCGCGCTGCTGCGCGTACTGGATCTGCGTGTCGAGCACGGCGATCGGCGTGCGCAGCTGGTGCGCGGCGTCGGCGATGAAGCGGCGTTGCGTGGCCGTGTGCGTATTGAGCCGCGCGATGCACTGGTTGATCGCGTCGACGATCGGCCGCAGTTCGTGCTGAAGCCGCTCCGGGCGAATCGGCTCGAGCTCCATCGGGCCGCGGTCGGCAACGTCGTCCTTGAGCTTCATCAACGGGCGCAGCTCGAGCGTGAGGCCGAGATACACGAGCACGACCGCGAGCACCAGCATCAGCGACAGGCGCACGAGCTGCGGCCGCCAGATCGTCGCGACCATCGCGTCGTGCGAGCGCGTCGTCTTCGCGACGACGACCGTGACCGTCTCGATCTGCCCTTCGTCGTACAGCTGGCGATCGTAAGCGGCCGCGCGCAGCCGCACGCCGTCGAGCGACGTGTCGTACAGCGTCGGCTCGGCGTCGTGACGCTCGGGCAGCGCGAGCGCCGGGTTGCCGGCGAGCAGCCGGCCGTGGCCGTCGATCACCTTGTAGAACACCGAATCGCGCGACGGCGACTCGAAGATCTCGAGCGCGGCCGGCGGCACGTCGGCGACGGGCAGCCCGTTGCGCCATTCGACGTCCTCGCCGATCGTGCGCGCGGACGCGACGAGCGCGCTGTCCTGCACGAGCGCGGCCGTGCGCCGCGCGGTGTCGTACGACATCGCGCCCGCGATCAGCACGAACGCCGCGAGCGGCAGCAGCAGCCACCACAACAGCCGCCCGCGCAGGCTGTGCGCCATTCCTTCTCCTCAATGCCGAACCGCGCCGGGGCCACCGGCGCGGTTCGGGTATGTGATCCGATGCGTGCGCGGCTCAGAACGCGGCGGGGCGCCACTTGAGCAAGCGCTTCTCGAGCCAGGTCAGCAGGTAGTCGGCGGCCAGCGCGACCACGGCCAGCACGATCATCGCCGCGAACACGCCGCTCGCGTTGAACGCGCCCTGGGCGGTGGAGATTAGCAGGCCGATGCCCTGCTTGGAACCCAGGAATTCGCCGACGACCGCACCGACCAGCGCGAAGCCGAAGCTCACGTGCAGGCTCGCGAGAATCCACGACAGCGCGGACGGGATCACGACCGACGTGGTGATCTGCCGGCGCGACGCGCCGAGGATCTGCGCGTTCGCGATCAGGTAGCGGTCGGCCTCGCGCACACCCTGGAACGCGTTGCCGAACACGACGAAGAACACCATCACGACGGCCAGCGCGATCTTCGACGCCATCCCGAGGCCGAGCGCGATCACGAACACCGAGCCGAGCACGACGCGCGGAATCGAGTTCGCGATCTGGATGTACAGGCCGAACACGTCGGCCATCAACTTGTTGCGGCCGAGCACGATCCCGCAGATCACGCCGGCGACCGAGCCGATCAGGAAGCCGATCGTGGTTTCCTCGAGCGTCACCCAGACCTGCGTGAGCAGCGGCCCCTGCGACGTGCCGTTGACGAACCAGTCCTGGATCTGCGCGAAGATCAGCGTCGGTTGCGAGAAGAAGAACGGATCGATCCACTTGAGCCGCGCGGCAAGTTCCCAGCCGCCCAGCACGACGACGAGCACGGCGATCCGCAGGCCGATGATCAGTTGCCGGCGGCGGCGCAGCCGGGTTTGCGCGGCGCGCGACTCGTCCTCGAGCGACGTCGCCGCGATGGCGGTGGGGGGAAGCGTCATGTCGGTCATGCTCCTGTCCTGTCCTTGCTGCTGTCAGCCGATCTGCACTTCTTCGCGCAGGTCGTGCCAGATGTCCTTGGAAATTTCGATGAAGCGCGTGTCGTAGCGAATCTCCGACGTGACGCGCGGGCGCGGCAGGTCGATCTCGTACACGCGCTTGAGCGTCGCGGGGCGCGCGGTCAGCACGAACACGCGGTCGGCAAGCGCGATCGCCTCCTCGAGATCGTGCGTGACGAACACGACCGAGCCCTTGTTCGCCGACCACAACTGCAGCAGCTCGTCCTGCATCAGCGTGCGCGTCTGCATGTCGAGCGCGGAGAACGGCTCGTCCATCAGCAGGATTTCCGGCTGGTTGATGAAAGTCTGCGCGAGCGCGACGCGCTTGCGCATCCCGCCGGAGAGCTGGTGCGGGTAGTGCTTCGTGAACTTGTCGAGGCCGACCTTGCGGATCCATTCCTCGGCCTGCGCATACGCGACATCCTTCGAGCGGCCGCGAAACAGCGGGCCCGCCGCGACGTTGTCGATCACGTTGCGCCACGGGAACACGGCGTCGGCCTGGAACACGAAGCCAATGCGCGGATCGATCCCGTCGACCGGGCGACCCATCACGCGCACCTCGCCCGACGCCGGCTTCAGCAAGCCGGTGATCAGGTTCAGCGTCGTCGACTTGCCGCAGCCGGTGGGCCCGACGATCGCGATGAACTCGCCGCGCGCGACGCTCATGGTGAAGTCGCGCAACGCGACGGTGGCCTTGCCTTCCGGCGAAATGAAGCGGCACGACACATTGCGAAACTCGATCGCCGGTGTGCTCGGGGAAACTGCCTGGTTCATCGCATTCGTCCTGCGGGTGAGGAGGGCGCCGCATCGTGGCGGCGCCGGGCCGGTCAGCCGGGCCGGAACGGGGAACGCGCGGCGGCGGGATCGCCGCCGCCGGCGCCTGTACCGATGTCGATTACTTCGCGTTCACGAAATCGTTGGTGTAGGTGCGCGCGAGGTCGATGTGCTTGCCCTTCACCGACGGGTTGAACGCCGACAACACCTTCAGCACGGTCGCCGGGCCGTCGGCCGGCATCTTCGCGTCGGCCGTGTACATCGGCAGCGACGCCTTCAGCGCGGACACGTACAGCGCCTTGTCCTTCTGGTAGTCGGCCGGCATCTTCGCGGCGATTTCATCCGCGCTGTGCGTGTGGATGAACTGCATCGTCTTCGCGAACGCGTGCGCGAGCTTGGTGGCTTCCGCCTTGTGCGAATCGGCCCACGCCGACTGCACGTACAGGCTCGCGGCCGGGTACGTGCCGCCGAGCGCGGCGCGCGTGCCTTCCAGCGTGCGCAGGTCGACCAGCACCTTCGCGTCGCCCATCTTCTCGAGCGCGGACACCGTCGGCTCGGTCGTCATCCCGGCGTCGATGCGGCCCTGCTTGATCGCGGCGATGAAGCTCGCGTCGGCGCCGACCGGCAGCATCGTGTACTGCGTCGACGCCACGCCGTGCTGCAATGCGAGGTATTGCGTGAGGAAGCTCGTCGACGAGCCGAGGCCGGTCACGCCGAGCGTCTTGCCTTTCGCGTCGGCCATCGACTTGAAGGTGGCGGCAGCCTTGGTCGACACCATCTCGACCTCGCCCGGCACCTGGCCGAACACGGCGATCGCCTTCACTTCCTTGCCCTTGCTCTGCAGGTCGATCGTATGGTCATAGAAGCCGACGACGCCCTGCACGGCGCCCGCCAGCAGCTCGTTCTCGGCGTCGACGCCGGCCGGCTGCGACAGCAGTTCGACGTCGAGCCCCTCCGCCTTGAAGTAGCCGAGCTCCTGCGTGAGCCGCGCGGGCAGGTAGATCAGCTTGGCGATCCCGCCGACCATGATCGTGACCTTGCCGCCGTCGTCGGCGAAGGCGGGGTGAGCGGCGAGCGCGCAGCTCAGGCTGGCTGCAACGGCGAGGGTGCGCAGGATGGGTCGCATCGGGGTCGTCTCCTTCGTTGTATTCGTATGGCGCGATGCTTGCTGCATCGTCCTGACGAGTATAGGGAGGCGAAACCTTCCGCAACCTTTCGCGGGCCGGCGATTCCGTTAGGGGTTTTCCAGCAATCGGGGCGCGAGTGGCCTACCGCCACCCCAGCAACACCCTCCCCATCGCATCGACACCCATGTCGAACAGATGCGACACGAACGGCACGAGGTTCGGGATCATCAGTTGCACGAGCAACAGCCCGACCAGCATCGTGACCGGAAAGCCGATCTGGAAGATGCCGATCTGCGGCGCCGCGCGGTTCAGGATCCCGAGCGCGAGGTTCGCGATGAGGAGCGCCGCGACCACCGGCAGCGCGAGCAGCAGCCCCATCTCGAACACGGTCGCGCCGAATGCGGCGAGCGTGCGCCAGCCCGGCGCGTGCAGCAAATCGGCCGACACCGGCAGCGACTGGAACGACGCGGCCAGCGCCGCGAATACCTGCAGGTGGCCGTCCACCGCAAGGAACGCGAGCATCGCGATCGCGTTCAGGAACCGGCCCATCGCCGGCGTCGCGCCGTTCGAATGCGGGTCGAAGAAGGTCGCGAAACCGAGCCCCATCGACAGGCCGATGAAGTCGCCGGCCGCCTCGACGGCGGCGAACACGATCTGCATCGTGAAGCCCATCGCCACGCCGATCAGGAACTGCGTGACGACGATCCAGATGCCCTGCGCGGAGAACACGGTGACACCCGGCATCGCGCCGAGCGTCGGCGCGACGACCAGCGCCATGAACGCGGCGATGCCGATCTTCACGCGCACGGGCACCGCGGCGTGGCCGACCACGGGCGCCGTCGCGACGAGCGCGAGCATCCGCACGAACGGCCACAGGAAAGCCGTCAGCCAGCCGTTGAGCTGCGCGTAGGTGACCGAGAACATCGCGGCGGGACGGAGCCTGGCGTGCCGCTCAGCCGGCGCCGAGCGTCGCGACGTGCAGCAGCGTCTGCCGCAGGTAGTCGAGCATCGTCGTCAGCATCCACGGGCCGGCGATCACGAGCGTCGCGGCCACCGCGAGCAGCTTCGGGATGAACGACAGCGTCGATTCGTTGATCTGCGTCGCGGCCTGGAACAGGCTCACGACGAGGCCGACCGCGAGCGCGACCAGCAGCAGCGGGGCGGCCAGCAGCAGGCCGACCATCATCGCCTGGTGCGCCAGCGTCATCACTTGTTCGGGCGTCATCGCGCGCGTCCTCCGCTTACGTGAAGCTCTGCGCGAGCGAGCCGATCAGGAGCTGCCAGCCGTCGACCAGCACGAACAGCATCAGCTTGAACGGCAGCGACACGGTGGATGGCGACACCATCATCATCCCCATCGACATCAGCACGCTCGCGACGACCATGTCGATGATCAGGAACGGGATGAAGATCGTGAAGCCGATCTGGAAACCGGTCTTCAACTCGCTCGTGACGAATGCGGGGACCAGCAGCGACAGCGGCACGTCTTCCGGGCCCTGCATCGGCGCGGCCTTCGAGATCTTCGCGAACAGCGCGAGATCGGTCTCGCGGGTCTGCTTCAGCATGAAGCTCTTGAACGGCGCGACGCCGCGCTGCACGGCCTGCTCCATCGGCATCGAGCCATCGGAGAACGGCTTGTAGCCGTCGGCATACGCGCGGTCCAGCACCGGCGACATCACGAAGAAGGTGAGGAACATCGCGAGGCCGACCAGCACCTGGTTCGGCGGCGTCGTCGCGGTGCCGAGCGCCTGGCGCAGCAGCGACAGCACGATGATGATGCGCGTGAAGCTCGTCATCATCAGCAGCATCGCCGGCAGGAACGACAGCATCGTGAGCAGCAGCATCGTCTGCACGCTCAGCGAATAGGTGGTGCCGCCGTTCGGGCCCGGGCTCGTGTTGAAGGCGGGCAGGCCGGCCGCCTGCGCGCATGCGAGCGCGGGGGCGAGGCCGAGGATCAGCACGGGCGCGAAGCGCGCCGCGTGACGCAGGAATTCGTGTTTCATCGTGACGCGGATACGGGAAGAGGGCGCGGCGCCATGTCAGCGGTCCTTGCCGCGGCCGAAGCGCTTCGCGGCTTCGTCCGCGAGCGCATCGCGGAACCGCGCGCCGAACGTGCCGGGCTGGCCGCCGTCGCCTGCTGCGGCTCCGGGCGGAGCATCGGCCGAAGCCGGTGCCGTCGTCGTGATCGCCGCCGAGCCGGCCGGCAGCGTGTGCAGCAGCCGCACGTTGCCCGGCGCGACGCCGAGCACGAGCCAGGTATCGCCGATCTCGACGATCGTCGCGCTTTCCTTCGCGCCGAGCCCGACGCTCGACACGACCTTCAGCGGGCCGCCGCGCCGCACGGGCTGGAATCCGAAGCGGCGCGCGAGCCACGCGCAGCCGAACACGAGGCCGATCACGACCGCGAGCCCGACGAGCGTCTGCAGCACCGCGCCGACGCCGAGCGACGGCACGGCCGAGCCGACCGCCACGCTCGAGGCGATGGCGCCGGCGTTGTTCACCGCGTTCATGTCGGCGGCGACGGCCGGCGCGCACGCGAGCGACGCGGCCGCGGCCAGCGCGGCCACGCCCGGCAACAGGCGCGCGTGGCGGCCGGTCTTCACGACGTTCACCGATTCAGCTTCCGGATGCGTTCGGCCGGCGTGATGATGTCGGTCAGCCGGATGCCGAACTTGTCGTTGACGACCACGACCTCGCCCTGCGCGATCAGGCAGCCGTTCACGAGCACGTCCATCGGCTCGCCGGCGAGGCCGTCGAGCTCGACGACCGAACCCTGCGCGAGCTGCAGCAGGTTGCGGATCGCGATCTTCGTGCGGCCGAGTTCCACGGTCATCTTGACCGGGATGTCGAGAATCATCTCGATGTCGTTGTGCGTCGAGCTGGGCGCGGCCTTCGACAGCGGCTGGAACACGCCGGCGCCGGTCGCGCCCGCCTGCACGGGCTGCTGGTTCTGTTCGGCGAGCGCGGCGGCCCAGTCGTCCAGGCCCGATTCCTCTTCCGCCGCGGCGGGTGCCGCCGGCACGGCCGCGGCCGATTCCGCGAGCGCCGCGTCGGCGAGCGCTTGCGGGTCGAGTTCGGGCGTCGGGTTCAGCTCACTCATATCCACCTTCCTTCATCGTGTCGCCCGCGCTGATCATCTTCTGCACGCGCAACGCATATTGACCATTGAAAATGCCGTAGCCGCATTCCATCACCGGCACGCCGTCGACCTTGGCGGTGATCGTGTCCTCGATCTCCAGCGGCAGCACGTCGCCCGCACGCAGGTTCAGGATCTTCTCGAAGGTCGACGGGATCTCGGCGAGATCCGCGGTCAGCTCGACCTCGGCCGACTGCACCTGCTGCGACAGCACCCGCACCCAGCGGCGATCGACCTCGAGCGCCTCGCCCTGGATCGGCGACGCGAGCACGTCGCGGATCGGCTCGACCATCGAGTACGGCATGCAGATGTGCAGCGTGCCGCCCGTCGGCCCGAACTCGATCGAGAATTGCGTGACGATCACGATTTCGTTCGGCGTCGCGACGTTGGCGAACTGCGTATGCATCTCCGAGCGCACGAATTCGAACTGCAGCGGCCGCACGCTCTTCCACGCGGTCGTGTAGTGCTCGAACACCAGGTTCAGCAGCTTGCCGATGATCCGCTGCTCCGTGGCCGTGAAGTCGCGGCCCTCGACGCGCGTGTGAAAGCGCCCGTCGCCGCCGAACAGGTTGTCGACGACGAAGAACACGAGGTTCGGGTCGAACACGAACAGCGACGTGCCGCGCAGCGGCTTCACGTGCACCAGGTTCAGGTTCGTCGGGATCGGCAGGTTGCGGGTGAACTCGCTGTACTTCTGCACCTTCACCTGGCTCACGGAGATTTCCGCCGTGCGCCGCATGAAGTTGAAGATGCCGATCCGCAAGAGGCGCGCGAAGCGGTCGTTGATGATCTCGAGGCCGGGCATCCGGCCGCGGACGATCCGCTCCTGCGTCGCGATGTTGTAGGGGCGGACGCCCGACGTGTCGCGCTGCTCGTCGACCGAATCGGTTTCGCCCGTGACGCCCTTGAGGAGGGCGTCGACCTCCTCCTGGGACATGAACTCCTGGTGGCCCATGCGCGCTCCTTGTCCGGCCGCGTTACTGGACGACGAATTCGGTGAACAGCACGTCGTCGACCTTCGCGCGCTGGTTGCCCGGCTGCGTCGGCTGCTCGATCAGCTCCCGCAGTTCCGTCGCAAGCGAACGTTTGCCGTCCGGCGTCGCGAGATCCTCGGGATGCTTGTTCGACAGCGCGAGCAGGATCCGGCTGCGGATCTCCGGCATGCGCGCCGTCAGTTGCTCCTGCGCCTTCGGGTCGGTGAGCTTCAGCGACAGGCCGACACGCAGGTAGTGCTGCATGCCGTCGTCGGACTGCAGGTTCACGGTCAGCGGGTCGAGCGGGAAGAACACGGGCGCCGCAAGCGGCGCGGCTTCGGCCGGCGCGCTCGCATGGCCGACGCCTGCCTTGCTCAGGAACACGTACATGCCGCCCGCGGCGGCGGCGGCCGCGCCCAGCGCGATGACGGCGATGAGCGCGATGCGCTTGAACTTGCCGGACGAAGCCGGCTTGTCGGCGGTCGGGTTTGCGGTCGTGGAGGCCATGTGAATGCGTGCGTGATGTCTCGTAGCATGCATTGTTCGGCATCCGGGCCGAGCCCGATGGGCGGAAAAGAGGGGGGAATTGCGGCTATCTCAGCCGATTGTCGGCCGGGTGTCGGCGCGATGCAGGGAAGGATCGCGACGGAAACCGGCCGAAGCCGGCGCGCACGGCGGGCATCGGCGCGCCGCGCGGCAAGGGTCCAAACGGCGGGAGGCGGCTGGAAGCGGCGCAGGCGGCCGCCCACGGCTTACGGCGTCAGATCGGCAGCAGCGACAGCAACGGCGCGATCAGCACCATCGCGACGCCCGCGATCATCATCGTGAGGCTCGACACGACACCTTCCTCGTTGCCGATCTCGCGTGCCTTCGCGGTGCCCACGCCGTGGGCGGCCGCGCCGGACAGCGCGCCGCGCGCGAGCCGCGTGCGCATCGGCACCAGCGCGAGCACGATCTCGCCGAGCAGCATCCCGCAGATGCCGGTCGCGATCACGAACAGCGCGGTGAGGTCCTTCGGTGCGTGGATCTTGTCGGACACGGCGAGTGCGAACGGGGTCGACACCGAGCGCGTCATCAGCGAGCGCTGCAGCTCGGGCGACAGGTGCAGCAGCTTCGCGAGCAGCAGCGACCCGCACACGCCCGCACCGATCCCGACCGCGACGCCGACCGACAGCGACAGCCAGTGGCGGCGGATCAGATCGCGGTAGTCGTAGATCGGCACCGCGAACGCGATCGTTGCCGGGCCGAGCAGCCACATCAGCCAGCGCGTGTCGCGGAAGTAGACCGAATACGGGATGCCGGTCAGCAGGACCAGCAGCACCAGCACGCCGGGCACGAACACGAGCGGCGAGAACAGCAGCGTCTTCCTGTACGCGTAGAGCCGCTTCGACGCGAAATACAGCGCGACCGTCAGCACGAAGCAGCCGACGGAGATCGCGGTATTCACGTGGTCGGCGGACAGGTTCGACAGCAGCGCAGGCATTCCGGGCTCCGGCTCAGTGGGCGGACACCGCGGTGAGGCGCGCGCGGCGGCGCTCGGCGAACACGCGCTGCGCGGCGAGCCGGCGTTCGAGCTTCGCGGCGAGGTCGACGGCCACCGCCACCGCGACCATCACGAATGCGGTGCCGGCGAGCATGACGAGCGCGATGCGCCAGCCGTCCTCGCGGAACAGCCCGCCGTATTGAACGGCCGCGACGGCGGCCGGCACGAAGAACAGCAGCATGTCGGACAGCAGCCAGTTCGCGCCGTCCTTGACCCACGCGGGCGCGACGCGGCCCGAGAACAGCAGCGCGAGCAGCACCGCGAGGCCGATCACGCCGGACGGCACCGGCAGCCCGACCGCGCGCACCGCCCAGTCGACGGCCATCCACAACACACCGAGCGCGGTGGCCTGGAGCACGATCCGGCCGGTACGCGCAACGTTGCCCGAAGCGGCGGGGCGGGCGGCGGCAGTGGCGGTCGGCTTGGTCATGGCGGGCTCCATACAGAGATTGAATCGATGGTGTGAGTATAGGGTTTCCCCTAACCATAAATAAAATGACTTGTCTCTATCCTTGTCATTCCAATTCGGAATTCAGATGTGTTCGCTGCACCAACCTGGGGAGTGATCGATGGAATTGCGCGCGTTGCGGTACTTCGTCGAGGTGGTCCGTCAGCAGAGTTTCACGGCGGCCGCCGACCGGCTGTTCGTCACGCAGCCGACCATCAGCAAGATGGTGAAGGCACTCGAGGACGAGATCGGCTCGCCGCTGCTGTTGCGCGACGGCCGGCAGATGGTGCTGACGGATGCCGGGCGGATCGTGTTCCAGCGCGGCCAGGACGTGCTCGCCGCGCAGGCGCAGCTGCAGTCGGAGCTGAAGGATCTCGGCACGCTCGGGCGCGGCGAGCTGACGATCGGCATTCCGCCGCTTGGCGGGTCGCTGTTCACGCCGATCATCGCCGCGTACAAGCAGCGTTATCCGAACATCGAGCTGAAGCTGTTCGAGCAGGGCGCACGGATGATCGAGGCCGCGCTGATGTCGGGCGAGCTCGAGCTCGGCGGGCTGCTGGAGCCGGTCGATCCCGCCACGTTCGAGCGGTTGCCGATGGTGCGCGCGCCGCTGTGGCTCGTCGCACCGCGCGAGTCGCGCTGGGAGGATCATCAGGCGGTGCCGCTCGCCGATCTCGCGCGCGAGTCGTTCGTGTTCTATGCGGAGAGCCTCGCGCTGCACGATGCGGTGCTCGACGCGTGCCGGCAGGCAGGCTTCACGCCGTCGATCGTGAGCCGCAGCGGACACTGGGATTTCATGGCGGCGCTCGTGCACGCGGGTGTCGGCATCGCGTTGTTGCCGGAGCCTTACTGCCGGCGGCTCGACGCGCGGCAGTTCACGTGCCGGCCGATCGTCGAGCCGGAAATCACGTGGGCGATCGCGCTGGGCTGGCTGAAGAAGGGATACCTGTCGCATGCGGCGCGGGCGTGGCTCGACGTCGCGCGGGCGACGCTGCCGATCGCGTCGGGTGACGATCTGGCCTTCGGCGGATTGCGCGCGCGGGAGTGACGCGCGCGGCGCGGCGTGCGCTCAGACGTGCTGAACCGGGCCCGGATATCGGGCAACGGTATGATCGTGCGTGAGCAGGGTCACGCCTTCGGAGATCGCCTGGGCGATCAGCAGGCGATCGAAGGGATCGCGATGCACCGCCGGCAGTTGCTCGACCGCGAGGACATGCGCGCTCGTGATCGGCAGCTCCACATAGCCCGCGTCGAGCAGATTGCGGCGAAGGACGTGCGGGTCGACCTGAAAATCGTCTCGATCCAGGCCGCGCTTGATGACGATCTCCCAGAGACTCGCCACGCTGAAGAGCAAGGTATGGGAGGAATCCTCGATGAGCGTCCGGGCGCGACTCGGCAGTTCCGCCGCGTCGGCGGCGGCCCAGAGAATCAGGTGCGTGTCGAGCAGCAGTTTCACGCGTCGCCCTCGAACAGTTTCCGGATCGCGTCCCCGCCCATCGAATCGAAATCGTCCGGAACGCGAATCTGTCCCTTCATGAAGCCGATCCGGCTCGGCGGAGCCGGTTCCCGGGCATCGATCGGCACGACCTTGACGAGCGGCTTGCCGGCTTTCGCGATCACGAACGGTTCTCCGGCATGAACGGCTTCGTCGATCAGGCGCGACAAATTCGTCTTCGCGTCATGCATGTTGTAGGTCTGCATCGCACCCTCCCAATAAACTAAGTTCAGTCGCAGAATTGACTTAGTTTAATTGAGCGATGCGCGTGGCGCAATCGTCCCGAATGCATGCGACACGCGTTGGTCAATGCCCCATCGCCGGCCCCGCGCCCTTCCTCGGCTTTGTGATCCACACGAGCGCGGCGAGCGCGATGAACACGCCCGCCGACAGGTGGAAGAAGTCGTTGGTCGCCATCATGAAGCCTTGCTGCGTGACGAGCTGGTTGAGCTGCGCGTTGGCCGTCTGCCCGAGGATCCCGAGCTGCGCGAGCGCGCCCTGGTAGTCGGTCGTGTTCTGCGCGTAGACGCTCACCGATTCCGATAGCCGCGCGTGGTGGTAGATCGCGTCGTTCTCCCAGAACGTCGAGCTGACCGCCGTGCCGATCGCCCCCGACAGCGTGCGCAGGAAGTTCGACAGCCCCGACGCGCTCGCGAGCCGCTCGTCGGAGATGCTCGACAGCGTGATCGTCGTCATCGGCACGAAGAAGCACGCGACGCCGATGCCCTGCACGAGCCGCGGCAAGATCACGTGGTTGAACGGCACGTCGAGCGTAAACGTCGAGTTCCAGATCGACACGCCCGCGAACACGATGAACGCGAAGCTCGCGACCATCCGCAGGTCGAGCCGGTGCATGTTGCGGCCGATCAGCGGCGACAGCACCAGCGCGAGCAGCCCGACGGGTGCGGTCGCGAGGCCGGCCTTGCCGGCCGTGTAGCCCATCACCGTCTGCAGCCACAGCGGGAAGATCACGACCGAGCCGAAAAACGCCATGAAGCCGAACGAGATGATCATCGCGCCGAGCGCGAAGTTGCGGTCCTTGAACAGCGACAGATCGACCACCGGTTCCTTCTCGGTCGCCTCCCACACGAGCATGAACGCCAGCGACACCACCGCGATCAGCGCGAGCGCGACGATGAAGGTCGAGTTGAACCAGTCGCGGTCCTTGCCGAGGTCGAGCATCATCTGCAGGCACGACACGCCGATCACGAGCAGCGCGAGACCGACCGCGTCGATCCGCTGCTTCGTCGTCTTCGTCTCGCGGCCGCGCAGCAGGAAGTACGCGCAGGCCGCGGAAAAAATCCCGATCGGCAGGTTGATGTAGAAGATCCACGGCCACGTGTAGTTGTCGCTGATCCAGCCGCCCAGCAACGGGCCGAAGATCGGCGCGACGATCACCGTCATCGCCCATAGCCCGAGCGCGAGCCCGCGCTTCGCGGGCGGATAGCTGCGCATCAGGATCGTCTGCGACAGCGGCACCATCGGCCCCGACACGAGGCCCTGCAGCAGCCGGAACGCGATCAGCGTCCCGAAGTTCTCCGCGAGGCCGCACAGCGCCGACGCGATCGTGAACGCGAGCACCGACAGCGTGAACAGCCGCACTTCGCCGACCCGCCGCGCGAGCCAGCCGGTCAACGGCACCGCGATCGCGGATGCAACCGAATACGACGAGATCACCCACGTGCCTTCGCTCGTCGCGACGCCGAGGCTGCCCGAGATGGTGGGCACCGCGACGTTCGCGATCGACGTGTCGAGCACTTCCATGAAGGTGCCGAGCGCGAGCCCGACGGTGAGGAGCGCGAGCGCGCCGCCGGTCAGCGGCGCGGGTTCGGCGGCAGGGGACGCGGCGGATGCCGTGGTAGAGGACATCGGAATCTCCTAGACGCGGCGCGTGCGACGCGCCGGCGCGGCGCACGGGCGCACGATACCGCGCGGCCCGGCTGGTTGGAACGAGTGAGGGAAGAGACGGAGCACGTGCCTTGTCATCTTCTGCCCAGACAGAGAAATAAGCGAATGCTTAACCTAGACATCGGGCCTCCGCGCTCAGCAGTCTGGTTCGTCGGGCTTCGGGCAGCCGGTGTCGCCGGGCCCGTTCGCGATGAACCGCTGCAGCAGGCCGGTGAGCAGCGCCAGTTCATCGGCCGAGAAGCCGGCAAGCTGCGCATTCAGCGCGGTCGCGATCAGCGACGGCAGCGCGCGGGCCGCTTCGGCACCGCGTTCGGTCAGCGTCAGCTCGATCACGCGGCGGTCCTGTTCGCTGCGCGAGCGTGCGACCAGGCCCTTGCGCTCCAGACGGTCGAGCATCCGGGTCATCGAACCGCTGTCGTAAGACATCTTGCGCGACAGTTCGAACGGCGTGCGCGCATAGCCGCGCGACAGCAGCAGGATCACGCCGATCTGCTGCGCGGTGAGATCGTACGGCTCGAGTGCGCGGTCCATTCGCTCGACGAGCGCCTGCCGGGCCTTGGTCAGGTAGTAACCGAGGCTCGTCTCCAGCGCGATGGTGTCGGGATCGTAGAGGCCGCCGTTCATGCGAATTGCGCGCGCAGCAACAGTGCGTTTCAGGTCAGAACGCGCCCAGTATCTTGAAAAATGATTGCTTAGTCAATATTATTTCAGGCAACCAGTTACGACGTGCATGTTGCACTGCCGGAGACGATGTTCTGACCGCTTGGCCCGCACTGACGGGCACCCGAGGATGTTCGCGATGCTGTTCCTGAAAAATGCCGCCGGCGCGCTGCGCCGCAACCTGACCGATACCGCTCATCATGTGTTCTCCGGGCCGCACCGCGGCTGGAAGATCGCGCTGTACGTGACGATGCTGGTGGTACCGGGCGGATCGCTCGCGGCGCTCGGGTTCGCATGGTTCGATCATCGCCGGCAGCGCAACGCGAAGCACTCCGCGCGCCGCGCGAGCCAGCCGGCGGCAACGGAGCCGTCGACATGGCGGCCGGCCGCCGAGCCCGGCCCGGTACCCGTGCACTGCCACTGACACCGCGCTGCCCCCGTCATCCCGCCTGAACGCCTGAACGCCGGCTGCTTCCGCATGGACCGGCGCCGTTCGCGCGGCGTTCGTTGCTCGTCTCGCGCGCAAGCGATCCGTAATGACCGGTAAACCGGCCGGCCGCGCCGGTAACACATTCGGGCCGCGGCGCACCGTACCCTTAGGGCTGCGCAGCTTTCCCACCGTCAGTTACCATTTGTCCGCCAGCGGCACGACGACCGCATCGCGCGACGCCGCCCGCCGGCCCTCGCGCCCAGACAGGAATACCACGATGCCGTATGCCCCCCTCCCGCGCGCCCTTCGCCCGCTGAGCGCCGCCGTCGCCGTTGCGACGGCCGTGCTGCTCGCCGGCTGCGCCGTCGGGCCCGACTATCACCGGCCCGACACGTCGATCCCCGCCGCCTTCAAGGAAGCGCCGGCCGGCTGGAAGGTCGCGCAGCCCGCCGACCGGGCCGACCGCGGTCCATGGTGGACCGTCTACAACGATCCGCAGCTCGACGCGCTGATCGGCAAGCTCAATGCATCGAACCAGACCATCGCGCAATCGGCCGCCGCGTACCGGCAGGCCCGCGCGCTTGTCGCCGAGGCACGGGCCGCATACTTCCCGACCGTCGGGCTGACCGCGTCGGGCTCGCGCTCGCGCACGGGGCGCACGTCCACGTCGTCGAGCGCGTCGAGCTTCGGCAGCAGCTCGTCGATCGGCAACAGCTACAGCGTCGGTCTCGATGCGAGCTGGGAGCCCGACCTGTGGGGCAAGGTGAGCCGCAGCGTCAGCGCGCAGCGCGCCGGCGAGGCGGCCGCCGCGGCCGATCTCGCGAACGCGCGGCTCTCGCAGCAGGCGCTGCTCGCGCAGACTTACTTTCAGCTGCGCACGTCCGATGCGCTGCAGAAGCTGCTCGACGACACCGTGAAGTCGTACGGCGAATCGCTGCGGCTCACGCAGAACCAGTACGCGCAGGGCGTCGCCGCGCGCGCGGACGTGATCCAGGCGCAGACGCAGCTGCAGAGCGCGCAGGCCGCGTCGATCGACAACGGCGTCGCGCGCGCGCAGTACGAGCATGCGATCGCGACGCTGATCGGCGAACCGGCATCGACGTTCTCGCTGCCGCCGAACCCGCTCGCGGCGGAACCGCCGATCACGCCGGTCGACGTGCCGTCCGCGCTGCTCGAGCGCCGGCCCGACATCGCGGCGGCCGAACGTCGCGCGGCTGCGGCGAACGAGCAGATCGGCGTCGCGATCGCCGCGTTCTTCCCGACGCTCACGTTGTCGGCCAGCGGCGGCTTCCAGAGCTCGGTATGGTCGCAGCTGTTCACGCTGCCCGCGCGATTCTGGACGGTCGGCCCGCAGCTCGCCGCGACGCTGTTCGACGCCGGCCTGCGTGCCGCGCAGACCGACGCCGCGCGCGCGACCTACGACCAGAACGTCGCCGCGTACCGCCTCGCGGTGCTCAGCGCGTTCCAGGACGTCGAGGACAACCTCGCGTCGCAGCGCATCCTCGCGCAGGAGGTCGACGTGCAGCGGCAAGCCGTCGACAGCGCCGAGCACGCGCTCGCGATCGTCACGAATCAGTACAAGGCCGGCACGGTCGCGTACCTGAACGTGCTGACCGCGCAGACCACCGCGTTCACCGCGCGGCAGAAGCTCGCGACGATCGCCGGCCAGCGGATGGTGTCGTCGGTCGGCCTCGTGAAGGCGCTCGGCGGCGGCTGGGATGCGTCGGACATGGCGCGCGAAACGGGCGACGTGGCAGCGCCGGCGCCGGCATCGGGTGCGGCTGCGCCGGCTGCGACCGCACCGTCGGCGGCCGCACCGCTCGCGCAGAAGTAAGTCGGGAAAAGGGGAGCGTGGCGCGCGTCAGCGCGTCGCGTCGCCGAAGATCAGCGACACCTGGTTGTTGCCGATCGGATGGCCGAGCAGGTTCAGCAGCCCCGCGAGGTTCGCCTGCTGCTCGGGCGCCGCATGCGCGGTGCCGCGAAACGAACCCTGGCCGGGGCCGAAGCTGCCGTGCCCGTCGAGGAACAGCGGGCCCTGCGTCGTCGACAGGTCGAGATCGGCGTCCGAGCCCTTCGCCTGCAGCACCGCACGGTACGAGCCGAGCGGCTTCACGCGCGACACGCGCGAACTCATCGAATCGATCGTCACCGTCAGCTGGCCGAACGCGTTGTTGCCGATCACGCGCCAGTCGGTCCAGCCGAGCCGCACGTCGCCCTGCAGGTCGAGCGTGTTGAACGGCGTGCCGAGCCCGGCGAGCAGCGACGCGGGCACGGCCATCGAGCCCGCCGAGAGCACCGCGCCGCGCCACGTCGCGTCGAGCGTGACGGGCTCGGGCATCGCTTCCGTCTGCCGCATGCGCATGCGCACGCGCCCGGTCAGGAGCGGCCAGAAGCCCGTCGTCCATTCGACCCGGCCGGGCAGCAGCGTCGCCGCGCTCTGGTCCGCGCCCGGCGCGAGCATCAGCGTGCCCGAACCGTGCCACAGCGATCCGTCCGGATCGACGAGATTCACGTGCCCGCCGGTCGCGCGCGCGAACTGCGGTGCGATCCACGCGGCCGGCGCGAGCGCGACGAGCGTCAGCGCCGTCGCGAGCGTGCCGGCCGCCGCCCACGGCAATGCGGCGACGAGCCGCCGGACTCCAGGCCTCATCGGCCGACCGCCGTTCGTTTCATCCACTGCGTCATTTCTGCATCGAGGGTTGCATCACGGCCGTCAGGTCGACCTGGCCGTCTTCCTTCAGCGCGGTCACGTGCGCTTCGCCGACCTGCACCTTGAACTGCCGGCGCGCGTCGTCGAGCCACTGCGTCCACGCCGGGAACGCCACGTTCTTCATCTGGACCTGCACGCCGTTGCCGACGACCTGCACCTGCGCGCCCTGCAGCCCGTGATCGGACAGCGACGCGGCGAGCGCGTCCTTCAGCGCGAGACCGGTCGGCGCGACGCCTTGCGCGGCGGCCGTCAGCGACTTCGCCTCGGTGGCCTGCGCGGTCATCTGCGCAAGCTCGCGGCGCATCGTCGGCAATTCGTGGCGGATCCGCGCGCGGCCTTCCTGCGCGGGCGACCACAGCACCGAATACGCGATCGCGACGGCCAGCACGGCGCCGCCCCAGCCGAGCAGCGTCCGCTCGCGCGGCGTGCGTTCGCCCCAGAACTGGGCCAGCGTCTGGTTCAGTTGTTCGGTCTTCATGAGCGGCTCCGGATCGTCCATTTGCCGGTGCTGCTGTCGACTTCGCCGGCCAGCCCGTTGCGCGCGAGACGCTGCGGGAAATCGGGGTCGACCTTGACCTCCGGCTTGAAGCCGACGTCGAGCCGCCGGTCGTGATAATCGAGCGACGCGATTCCGTTCAGCGGCAGCGCGCCCATCGAACGCGACAGCCCGCTCGCCAGCGCGAGGAAATCGTTCGGCGACAGCTCGCCCGCCGCCAGGCGCAGCTGGTCGAGCTGACGCTGCATCTGCGCGGGCGGATCGAGCACCGTCGTCGTCTTCGGGAAGGCCGACAGCAGCGTCTCGGTGATCTGCGCGGACAACGCATCGCGCTCGCGCGACAGCTTCCACCAGTGCAGGTTCATCCCGATCACCGCGACGCCGAGCGTGGCCGCCGCGAGTGCGATCGGCACGCGCAGGCGCTTCACCGTCGCGCGGTCGAAGCGCCACGGCTGCGATTCGAATTCGAACTGGCACAGATCGAAGCGCTCGGCGAGCGCGCGTCGCGCGAATGCGTCGAACGGCAGCGGCTGCGCACCGGGCAGCAGCGGGGCATCCGCGTGCCCGACCGATGCGAGACGCGGTTCCGCGCCCGGTTCGCCGAGCTCGTAGAGTTCGATTTCGGCGCCACCCGACAGCGCGGCGAGCGTGCCGCCGGCCCGCGACGCGGGCGCCGCGAAACCTTCGCCGAGCGCACCGCGCGCGATCGCCAGTTCGAGACGCGGCGCACCGGCCATCGCCGGCTGCGCGCCGGCTTCGACGAGCGCCGGCTCGACCGCGGTGGCGAGCCCCAGCACCGCGGCAACCGCGGCGGGCCGCGCGACGGGTTCGGTCGCATCGGCGATCGCCCCGGCTGGCGCGGCCTCATCGTCGGCCGCTGCATCGGACGCCGTGTCCGCCGCCGCTGCCCGCGGTGCGGGCAGGCAGCGCGTCGCGGGCACGGCGCTCAGGTGCCGGTGGCCGGCCGCGGTGAACGCGTCGCAGATCGCGCGGAACCACGCGCGATCGACGACCGCCAGCACGCGCCGGCCGTCGGGCAGCGCGACCGGATCGAGCGCGATATGGCAGCCGAGCGGATCCTGGATCAACTGATCCTCGACGATGTTGGGTAGCGCCTGGCGCAGCTTCGGCCCCTTGAGCGGCGGCACGGTCGCGGCCAGCAGCAGCACGTCGCGCGCGGCGACGATCAGCACCGTCGCGTTCGCGCGCGGCAGCAGCGCGAGCGCGGCGCGGCCCGCGCGCTGCACGTGGCCGGCCTTGTCCACGAGCGTGAACGGCAGCTCGGGCCACTGCCATTCCTGCAACGGCACGGCCGGCTCGCGCGGCGGCAAAGAAACAATCAGCGTGCTCAAGAGCTCCTCTCCCGAATGGCGTCGTTATAGCTGGTCGCGGATGCGCACGACCCGCGTCGAGTGCGTGGTCGAATCACGATACACGAGCGAGGTGCGATCGACCTCCGCGCGATCGTGCTGAATCCGGCCATGCACGATGAAATAGCTCGAATTGACGTCGACGAGGCTCGAGTCGATCGTCACGTTCGGCGCGCCGGCGCCGCGCAGCGCGAGCTGCACGTCGCCGACGTTGCGGAAAAATACCGTCTCGCGGCGCGACACGAGCGCCTGCGCGGACGACACGCTCATCCCCGGCACCAGCGCCGCGATCACCTCGGCCGGCGCGGTGTTCATGTTCACCGGCGTGGTGGTCGGCAACACGGTGACGAACGGGCGCAGCCGCGCGACCATCTCGGGCGTCACGCCGTCGACGTCGAGCAGGCTGTCGACGCCGGTCATCACGAGCGGCGCGGGCCCGCGCTCGGTGTCCGACATCCCCGGTTCGTCGGTGAAGTTGCCAGCCATGTCGCCGCCGGCCACCGGCGCGGTCGCGGCCGTCCCGGCGCCGGGCAGCGTCGGCGTCTGGAAGCGCGTTGCCGAGTGCATCAGGCCGGCGCGCATCTGCAGCGCAATCCGCTTCGCGAACGCGCCGTCGTAGCCGAGCGTCGTCAGCAGCCGCTGGAACGCCTGGAGCTGAATCACGTTCAACTGCAGCACGCCCGGCGCCGGCGACGACACGAGGTTGCGCAGGTTGTACTTCGCCTGCGCGTCCTCGATCGATCCGGAGATGTAGGTGTCTTCGCCGCCGTTGTCGTTCGGCGCGCCGATCCGGCCAAGGAAGTCCGACAGCTTGGTCTTCGCGATCGGCACGGCCCAGATTCCGCCGAGATAGGTGATGCCGGGCGCCGTGTCGCCTTCGGAGCGCAGGATCATGCGCGTCCAGTCAAGCGCGCCGCGCGCGACCCACTGCGCCTGCGCGATCACGCGCTGGTTCTCGATGCGGCGAATCTGCACCTGCTGGCGCCACAGCATCCCCGACACGAGGATCGCCGACAGTGCGACCACGAGCAGCGCGGTGATGATCGCCGCACCGCGCTCGCGGCGCGTGCGTGCGTGCGCGCGTACGCCATCGCGAGCGGCGAACCGGGAACGGTGAGGGCGCGCGCGCATCGTCATTCCCCGACGAGGAAAATGCGCGTGACGGGCACGCGCAGCGACGTCGCGCCGATGCTGACCTGCAGCCCCGTAACCGCGCGCGTCGGCGGCGCGTTGCCGATCTGCGGCACCTTCAGCGCATCGTTGTTCTGCGACAGCGCGTCGCTGGCCGCCTGCAGGTTGGTGGTCCAGCCGACGCGCGGCACGTACAGCTTCGCGTCGATCGCGCCGACGCCGCCCATCAGCGCGACCCAGCTCCAGCCGTCGACGCTGCTGTCCTTCAGCACGTCGCGCAGGCGGTTCGCGTCGTCGAGCGGCGGCGACGCATAGCGCACGACGCGCCCGCCCGCGATCCGGTAGCGGACCACCTGCAACCGCGGCGCGGCGCCCGGCACGTCGAGTTCGCGCACGATCTGCAGCGTGTTGCCGGCGACACCGATCGCCGGCTGGCCGGCTTCGTCGTCGGTGGCGGCGAGCCGCGCGTCGATGCGCATCTGGTCGAACATCTGCGCGAAGATGCGCTCGTCCTCCATCGCGGATGCGACCTTGTCGCGGCCGCGCATGATCTGGTCGAGCCCGCGCCACGAGAGGATCGCGACGACCGCGAGGATCGCGATCGCGATCATCAGTTCGATCAGCGTGAAGCCGCGCGCGCGGCGCGCACCGGCGCGACGCACGGGCCGGGGCCGCATCGGCGCGTCAGAGCGGGCGGCTGGTTTCATTCGCGACCACCGTCACCATTTGCGCGAGCACGCCGGCGTGGCCCGGCATGCTCACCGACATCTGCACGCGCCGGAACACCGGGTTCGGCGTCGTGCTCACGCGCTGCGTGCAGACCAGCTGCACGTTGCCTTGCGAGCAGTCGAAACTCTGCTCGCCGACCTCCGGCCACGCGTGCGTGAGGCGCAGCTGCGCGAGCGCGTTGTCGGCACTCCAGCCGGCGAGCAACCGCCGATGAAGATCGGACGCATTGGTCGCCATCGTGCCGACCGCGCGGATCGACGCGGCGAGCGCGACCGCGATGATCGCGAGCGCGACCAGCACCTCGATCATCGTGAAGCCTCGGGAAGCGAGCGGGAAGAGCACGCGACGACGCATCGTCATTGCACCTCGTAGCGACCGTTGCCGGTGCCGACGATCGTCGCGCTGCCGACCGCCGAATGCAGCGTCACGCGCACCGGCGTGTCGATGCTTTCGATGCCGAACACGACACGGCTCGCGCGCGTGTCGGACCCGGGATAATCGATGTCGGCGCCCGTGACGCCGCCGTCCCAGTCGCGCGGGCGCAGCACGTCGTCGCGCAGCGTGCGCCAGCCGTCGGCCGAGCTCACGTCGAAACGGAAGCCGTGCGCGGTCGGCTGCCACGCGATCGGGCGCGCGCGCACCTGCGCTTCGTCGCCGGCCGTCTCGAACAGCAGCGCGATGCGCTGCGCTTCCTCGCGCAGGTCGGTGCGCGGATTGCGCGTGAGCGACAGCGACGCGAGCGACACCAGCAGGCCCGCGATCACGAGCACGACCAGCATCTCGAGCAGCGTGAAGCCGCGCGCACGCGCGGCGGTCACGGCCGCGCCGCGACGCACGCGGCCGTCGCGGGCATCGCGGCGGGCGCGAGCGGAGCGCAAGGGCGTGCGAAGGGCGGGCATGGCGTGAGGAGCGGGGGAGAAGGCCGGGCCGGTCAGCGCACGCTTACTGCCACGAGCCGATGTCGGAATCGTTGTTCTCGCCGCCTTCCTTGCCGTCGGCGCCGTAGCTGAACACGTCGATCTCGCCGTGCACGCCCGGGTTCAGGTACTTGTAGCCGTTGCCCCACGGATCGTTCGGCAGGCGCTCGAGATAGCCGCCGTCCTTCCAGTTGTTCGGGATCGGATCGGTGGTCGGCTTCTGGATCAGCGCGTTCAGGCCCTGTTCCTGGGTCGGATAGCGGCCGTTGTCGAGACGGTACAGCTTGAGCGCCTGCATGATCGTGCCGATGTCCTGCTTCGCGGCGATACGGCGCGCCTCGTCGGGACGGCTCATGATCTTCGGCACGATCAGTGCCGCGAGGATCCCGAGGATCGCGACCACCACCATGATCTCGATCAGCGTGAAACCGCGCTGACGGCGCACGGCCGCATTGCGGCGAGTGATCCACGTTTGCATGACTGACTACCTCTTTCCAAAAAATGTCGTCGATTGAGTGACGCACCCGCGGCATTCCGGACGCTTGCCTGACGGCCGGCTTCCGTTTCCCCGGGCGCGGAGCACGCATTGTAAGGCGCGCATTGCCGAGGGCTTTCACCCAACGCAAATTTCACATACATCCGTACAATAGCGCGCATGAACGCGCTCTCGATCCGGATCCTCTCCCTAGCCCTCTTCGCGGGTTTGTGCGCGACGGCCACCTACTGGGTCGTCACGCTGTCGGCCCGCGAAGCGCCGCTGCCCGCCGCCGCGGCGCGGCTGCCGATCCGCACCGAGGACGCCGCCGCGCTCTTCGGCGGACAGCTCGACAAGAATCCCGTGCAGGACATCCACCTGTTCGGCATTCTCGCGCTCGATCATGGCGGCGCCGCGATCGTCGGCGTCGGCGGCGAACCGCCGCGTGCCGTGTCGCTCGGCGCGGAGGTCACGCCCGGCGCAAAGCTCGCCGAAGTCCGCAGCCGCTCGATCATCGTCGACCGCAACGGCGCCCGCGCCGAAATCCAGCTTCCCGCGAACACGCCGTCCCCCGCGATCTACATGCGCTGAACGGCGGCGGCCCGGCCGCTGCCCGGGCCGTCACTGCACCATGTTGTTCAGCTCGATGATCGGCAGCATCACGGCCAGCACGATCACGAGCACGATGCCGCCCATCGCGAGGATCAGGAGCGGCTCCAGCAGGCTCGTCAGGAACATCGTGCGCCGCTCGAGCTCGCGCGCCTCGCCTTCCGCCGCGCGGTCGAGCATCGTCGTCACGTCGCCGGTCGCCTCGCCGGAACGGATCAGGTGCACGAGCACCGGCGGAAACGTCTTCACGTTGTTCAGCGCGCGCGACAGCGCGGAGCCTTCGCGCACGCGCACGATCGCATCGTCGATGTTCGCGCGCATCGCGCGGTTCGACAGCGTCTCGCCGGCCGCCTGCAACGCGCGCAGGATCGGCACGCCGGCCGCAGTGAGAATGCCGAGCGTGCTCGCGAAGCGCACCGTGTTGTAGCCGCGCACCAGCTTGCCCGCGAGCGGCGCGGTCAGCACCCAGCGGTCGAACGCGAGCCTGGGCCCGTCGCGCGACAGCGTCGCCTTCACGAACCACACGACGAACGCGACCGCGATCAGGATCGCCCACCACCAGTGCCGGACGAAATCCGACAGCGCCATCATCACGATCGTCAGCACCGGCAGCTGCTGCTTCGTGCTCGCGAACACGTTGACGACCTGCGGCACGACGTAGCTCAGCAGGAACGTGACGATGCCGAACGCGATCAGCGTGACGATTCCCGGATACGTAAACGCCAGCAGGATCTTCTGCTTCAGCGCGTTGCTCTGTTCGATGTAGTCGGCGAGGCGCGACAGCACGATGCCGAGCTTGCCGGTGTGCTCGCCCGCCGCGACGAGCGCGCGGTAGATTTCCGGGAAATCGCGCGGATGCTGGCCCAGCGCATTCGCGAGCGAATGGCCGCCGAGCACTTCCGCGCGGATCGCGGCCATCAGTTCGCGGATGTAGTCGCGCTCGGCCTGCTCGGTGAGCACGCCGAGCGCCTCGTCGAGCGGCAGCCCGGCGATCAGCAGGCTCGCAAGCTGGCGCGTGAGAATCGCCTGCTCGCGCTGCGACAGCTTGCGGCCGAACGCGAGGCGCTGCGAGCGCGCGCCGCGCGTCGCGCTCGCGGCCGGCTCGACGACGAGCGGCGTGAGCCCCTGCGTGCGCAGCTGGCCGCGCGCGGACCGCGCGCTGTCGGCATCGATCACGCCCTTCTGCGCGCGCCCCGCCGAATCGATTGCTTCGAAGCGGAATGCCGGCATCGCGCTATGCGCCTCCCGTCACGCGCAGCACTTCCTCGAGCGACGTCGCGCCGGCCGCGAGCCAGCGTTCGGCGTCGTCGCGCAGCGTGCGCATGCCTTGCGCGCGGCCCGCGGCGAGAATCTCCGCATCGGCCGCGTTGCGGTGAATCAGCGAGCGGATCGAATCGTCGACCACCAGCAGTTCGTACACGCCGCGCCGGCCCGTATAGCCCGAATGCCCGCACTTGTCGCAGCCGACCGGATGCCACACGGTGCGGCCCTCCTCGTGCCGCTCTTCCTTGCAGACCGGGCAGAGCTGGCGCACCAGGCGCTGCGCGAGCACCCCGAGCAGCGACGACGCGAGCAGGTAAGGCTCGACGCCCATGTCGGTCAGGCGCGTGACGGCCGACGCCGCGTCGTTCGTGTGCAGCGTCGCGAGCACGAGGTGGCCCGTCAGCGACGCCTGCACGGCGATCTGCGCGGTTTCGAGGTCGCGGATTTCGCCGATCATGATGACGTCCGGGTCCTGCCGCAGGATCGAACGCAGCGCGCGCGCGAAGGTCATCCCGATTCGCTCGTTCACCTGTGTCTGCCCGATGCCGGACAGGTCGTATTCGATCGGATCCTCGACCGTCATGATGTTGGTCGTCGCCGTTTCGAGCCGCGACATCGATGCATACAGCGTGGTCGTCTTGCCCGAGCCGGTCGGGCCCGTCACCAGCACGATTCCGTGCGGGCGGCCGATCAGCTTGTCGAACTGCACGAGCGTGTCGCGGCCCATCCCGAGCGCTTCGAGGTTCAGGCGTTGCGCATCCTTTTCCAGCAGACGCAGCACCGCGCGTTCGCCGTGCCCGGTCGGCAGCGTCGACACGCGCACGTCGACCGGCCGGCCGCCGACGCGCAGCGTGATGCGGCCGTCCTGCGGCAGGCGTTTCTCGGCAATGTCGAGCTGCGCCATGATCTTGATCCGCGAGATCAGCGCGCCGTGCAGCGCCTTCTTCGGGCGCACGACATCGCGCAGCGTGCCGTCGACGCGAAACCGCACGACAGACGCATTCTCGAACGGCTCGATGTGAATGTCCGATGCCTGTTCGCGCGCCGCTTGCGTGAGCAACGCGTTGATCATCCGAATGATCGGCGCGTCGTCTTCCGACTCGAGCAGATCCTCGACTTCGGGGATGTCCTGCATCAGCCGGGACAGATCGACTTCGCCTTCGACCTCGCCGACGATCTGCGCCGCGCTGCCGTCCTGGCGCGCGTAGGCCTGGTTGATCGCCTGCGCGAGCTCGTCGGCCGGCACGCGATGCACGGAGATCGAACCGAAGTTGCGCGCGATCTCGGCGAGCGCCGCATCGCTCGTGCGCTCGCTGATCCACACCTCGAGCGTGTCGTCGAGCTGGTGCGCGATCAGCACCTGGCCGCTCTTCGCGAAGCCGTACGGCAGCAGGCGTGCGGCGAGCGGCGACGGCGGCTGCCGTTCGCCCGGCGCGCCGTCGTGGGCGGAGGACGCTAGTACGTCGCTCACTGCGACGCTCCCGGTGCGGTGGTCAGCGGCTGTTGCGGCACCGCCTGCTGCGGCACGCCCTGCGACTGCGCGGGCGTCGCCTCCGGCAACGGCTGCGCCGGCACGGGCGCGACCTGGCGCTGCAGCTGCTGGCGGCGCATCTTGTCGAGATCGAACAGGTTGCCGGCGGCCGTGCCGCCCTGGCTCGGACCGATCGGCATCGGCGGGACGACCGGATCGTCCTTGTCGCGGATCACGTTGTTGTCCGACTTGTACGCACCCGTCACGCCCTGGATGTAGTCGTAGCGGTTGGCCGTGACTTCCTGCGCGGTGCCGCGATCGGAGATGATCACCGGGCGCAGGAACACCATCAGGTTCGTCTTCTGCCGCTGCTTCGATTCCGAACGGAACAGCTGCCCGATCCACGGAATGTCGCCGAGCAGCGGCACCTTGCTGTTCGACACCTGGTAGTTGTCCTGCATCAGGCCGCCGAGCACGATGATCTCGCCGTTGTCGGCGAGGATCGTCGACTGGATCGAGCGCTTCGTGAAGGTCGGGCCCGTCTGCGAATTGGTGGTGCCGCTGACGACCGCCGAGTCTTCCGTATAGAGCTGCAGCTTGAGGATGCCGCCATCGGTGATCTGCGGCTTCACGTGCAGCGTCAGGCCGACGTCGCGACGGTCGTACGTGTTGAACGCATTGCTCGTCGTGCCGCTCGTCAGGTTCGAGTACGAACCGGTCGCGATCGGCACGTTCTGGCCGACGACGATCTTCGCTTCCTCGTTGTCGAGCGTGATCAGGTTCGGCGTCGACAGCACGTTCGCGTCGCTCACGCCCGAGAAATACTGCAGCAGCGCGCCGAGCCCCTGCACGCCGAACATGTTGTGCAGCCAGCCGATGTTGAGGCCCTGGTTCAGGTTCGACAGATTGGCGGCGAGCCCGGTGCTGGCCGCGGTGCCGCCGGTCGTCAGGTTGATGATGCTGTTGCCCGCGACGTTGCCGGCCGCCGCGGCCAGGTTCGTGCCGCCGAGGAACTGGCCGCTCGCGACCTGCCACTGGATCCCGAGTTGCCCCTGCGTCGTCGAGTTCAGCTCGACGATCAGCGCTTCGATGTAAACCTGCGCACGGCGCGCGTCGAGCTGGTCGATCACCGAGCGCAGGTTCCGGTAGACCGGGTCGGACGCGGTGATGATCAGCGAGTTGGTGGCCGCGTCGGCCTGGATCATCCCGCCCGGCTGGTTGTCGTCGCCCTT
>NZ_CADFEJ010000030.1 GCF_902833055.1 Burkholderia territorii | reverse complement strand
CCTGGCCGTTCGCGCTGCGCGCGCCGGCAGCGCCCGGCTGCGTCGCATAGACGCCGCCGGCCGGGTACGCCTGCGCGACGGGCGCGTCGGGCCGCGTGTAATGCGGCGCCAGCGTGCAGCCCGTGACGAACAGCGCGAACGCCGCAGCGGCCGCCATGCGAAATCCATTCATGTTGCCCTCGTTGCGTCCCGTCGCGGCACGCGTTTCAGATTGCACTTTCATACGGTCTCCAGCACGCGGGCGCGCTCGCTTTCCGCCGCCTCGCGATGGCGCTTCGCGATCAGCGTGTACACGGTCGGCAGCACGAACAGCGTGAACAGCGTACCGACCAGCATGCCGGTCGAGACCGTGATCCCGATCGCGAAGCGGCTGGCCGCGCCCGCGCCGCGCGCGAAAATCAGCGGGACGAGGCCGGCAACCATCGCGGCCGTCGTCATGAGAATAGGCCGCAGCCGTACCGAGGCCGCGTGCTCGATCGCCGCGCGCCGGTCGAGATGCTGCGTGCGTTGCAGCTCGTTCGCGAAGCTCACCATCAGGATCCCATGCTTGGAAATCAGGCCGATCAGCGTCACGAGCCCGATCTGCGTATAGATGTTCAGCGTCGCGAAGCCGAGGTACAGAGGCACCAACGCGCCGCACACCGACAGCGGCACCGACACGAGGATCACGAGCGGATCCCGCAGGCTCTCGAACTGCGCGGCGAGCACCAGAAAGATCACGACGAGCGCGAACACGAACGTGACCGTCAGCCGATTGCCTTCCTGCACGTATTGCCGCGATTCGCCGAGCCAGTCGATCTCGTAGCCGGCCGGCAGCGGCTGTTTCTGCAGAAACTCGACCGCTTGCCCCATCGTCACGCCCGGCGCGGCCACCGCCGACAGGGTCGCCGAGTTCAACTGGTTGAACTGCGTGAGCGCGTTCGCCTGGCTGCCGTTCGACACGCGCACGACGGTAGACAGCGCCACCATCTTGCCGCCGCGCGTCTTCACGTAGTAGCGGTTCAGCATGTCCGACGACAGGCGCTCCGCGCGCGCGACCTGAGGAATCACGTCGTACGAGCGGCCGTTGTGATCGAAGCGGTTCACGTAGTTCTCGCCCACGAGCACCGCGAGCGTATCTGCGATGTCCTTCATCGTCACGCCGAGCGCGTTCGCCTGGTTACGGTCGATCGTTATGCCGACCGCGCGGCTGTCGAAGGTCAGATCGCTGTCGACCACCGCGAACAGTCCGCTCTTCGATGCGGCGGCCTTCAATTTTTCCATCGTCGCGAAGATGCCGTTGAAATCGGCGGGCGCGCGCAGCACCATCTGGATCGGCAGGCCGCCGCTCGACGCGGGCAGCGACGGCAGCAGGAACGTGAACACCTGGTCGCCGCCGATCGCGTTCGCGCCCGCCTGCACCCGCGCCTGCAGGTCGGCCGCACTGCGCGTGCGCTTCGACCAGTCGACGAGGTTCACGCCGGCGAAACCGAGGTTCGCCCCGCCGACACCGTTCAACACGAAGCTGGTATCCGCTTCCGGCAGCGAGCGGAACACCTTCTCGATCTGCGGCGCGTAGCGTTCGAGGTAGTCCAGATTCGCGTACTGCGGCGCCTTCACCTGCAGCATGATCGAGCCCTGGTCCTCCTGCGGCGCCAGTTCGCGCTTCACGCCGCTGAACAGCAGGCCGATGCCCAGCAGAACGCCCGCTCCGAACACCAGCACCGCCGGCCGCGCGCCGAGGCTCGCGTGCAGCAGGCGCCGGTACCCGTGCGTGACGCGCGAGAGCGTGTGTTCGATGGCCCGCGCGACCCGGCCCTCCGACATCCGGCTGTCGAGCAGCAGCGAGCTCAGCATGGGCGACAGCGTCAAAGCGATGACGGCTGACACGCACACCGCCCCTGCGAGCGTGAACGCGAACTCGCGGAACAGCGAGCCGGTCAGCCCGCCCATCAGCCCGATCGGCGCATACACCGCAACGAGCGTGATGGTCATCACGATCACCGGCGACGCGATCTCGCGCGCGCCGAGCAGCGCCGCACGCGCGGGCGGCTCGCCGGATTCGATGTGCCGGTGAATGTTCTCGACGACGACGATCGCGTCGTCCACGACGAGCCCGATCGCCAGCACCATCGCGAGCAACGTGAGCAGGTTCAGCGAAAAGCCCGCGGCCAGCATCAGCGCGGCGGAACCGACGAGTGCGAGCGGAATCGTCACGACCGGGATCACGACCGCGCGGAACGAGCCGAGGAACAGGAAGATGACGACCACGACAATGGCGATCGCCTCGATGATCGTCTCGCGCACCTCGTCGATCGACGCATTGACGAAGCGCGCGACGTCGAACACGTCGCCGATCGTGATGCTGGCCGGTTTGCTGCGCTCCATCGTCGGCAGCAGCGCCTGTACGCCGCGCACGATGTCGAGCGGGTTGCCCGACGGCGTCGCGTTGATCGCGATGTTGACCGCGCGGCGCCCGTTCATCAGCGCGCTCGCGTTGTATTGCTGGCCGCCCAGCTCGATCGTCGCGACGTCGCGCAAGCGCACGAAACTGCCGTTCGCGTCCGATTTCACGACGAGGTTGCCGAACGCGCCGACATCGGTCAGGTCGGTGTTCGCGGAAATGTCGGCGACAGTCAGCGCGCCCTTCAACTGGCCCGGCGCAGCCTGTACGTTGTTCGCCTTCAGCGCGGCCGCGACATCGCCGGCCGACAGCCCGTGCGCGGCGAGCCGGGACGCATCGAGCCAGACGCGCATCGCGAGATTCTGCCCGCCGACGATCTCAGCGGACGCGACGCCCGGCACCGTGGTGACCAGCGGCTGCGCCACGCGCACCACGTAATCGGTGATCTCGGGGATCGACAACGTATCGCTCGAGAAGCCCAGATACATCACGGCCGTCGGCGCGTCGGTCAGCTTGGTGATCACGGAGTCGTACGCGCCTTCGGGCATCTTGTACTTGACCTCCTGCACCTTCGCCATGATTTCCGTCATCGCGCGATCGGCGTTCGCATTCAGGCGCAGCCGCGCCTTCACGACGCTCTTGCCCTGCGTGGACGTGGAGGTCAAATACTCGATGCCGTCCGCGGTCGCGATCGACTGTGCGATCGGCGTCGTCACGAAGCCCTGCATCAACGCCTGCGACGCACCGGGATAGGCCGTCTCGACGCTGATCGTCGCGCTCTCCAGCATCGGGTACTGGCGCACCGGCAGCGCACCGAGCGAGCGCAGGCCCACCAGCAGGATCAGCAGGCTGCAGACGATCGACAGCACCGGCCGCCGCACGAAGATGTCGGTGAAACGCGCGCCTTGCGTCGTCTGGCTCATCGTACCGTCTCCCGTTGTGTGCCTGCATCGGCCAGCGCCTGCACTTTCGCGCCAGGCGCGACGCGCAACTGGCCGGTCGTCACGACCACGTCGCCGGCGCGCAGCCCGTCTTCGATGACGATGCGGCCACGCTCGCGCGCGCCGGCACGCACCTGGCGCACGCGTGCAACGCCGACGCCGCGCCCGTCGCGCTGCTCGACCACCACCACGGTATCGCCCGCCTGGGAGGTCTGCACGGCGGTATCCGGCACGCTGATCACCGCGTCGCGGCCAGGCAGCGCCAGATGCGCGTCGATATACATGCCGGGGCGCAGCAACTGGCCGGTATTGGTCACCGTGGCCTGCACGGTGATGTTGCGGGTGTCGTCGCCAACCTGCGGCTCGATCGCCGTTACGTGGCCTTCGAAGGTCTGCCCCGGATACGCATCCGTCGTCACGCGCACCGTCTGGCCGAGCGATACGCGGCTCAACTCCTTCTGCGGCACCGTGAAGTTCGCGTACAACACACCGAGATCGGTCAGCGTCGCGATCGGGTCGCCCGGATTCAGGTACTGCCCGAGGTTCACGCGGCGCAAGCCGATCACGCCGGAAAACGGCGCGCGGATCAGCTTTTGCGTGATGACCGCTTGCGTCTCGCGGATGTCGGCGCGCGCGGCGTCGAATTCGTAGCGGCGTGCGTCGAATGTCGCCTTCGGCTCGGCGCCGTTCGGCACGAGCTGCACGGCGCGGTCGAACTGCCGGCGCGTATAGTCGGCCTTCGCCTGCAAGCCCGCGAGCTTCGCCTGCTCGGGTGCATCGTACAGTTGCACGAGCGTTTGCCCGGCGCTCACGCGCGAGCCCGCGACGAACCGGATGTCGACGACGCGGCCCGCGACCTCCGGCGCGATGGTCACCTGCCGTACCGCTTCGAGCGAGCCGACCGCCTCGAGCGTCGGCGCCTCGGCCTGCGCCTTCACGACGATGGTTTCGACCGGCAACGGCGCCGGTGGCGACGCGGGCCGATCGGCGGCCGATACACGTTCCGTGCGCCACAGGAACAATGTGCCGGACAGGACGACCAACGCGCCTGCGGCAAGGAACACAGAGCGTCTCACCGATATCTCCTCAATGAATCAGTCATGACATCAGTTTGGGTGGAACCGCCGCCCCCGGGACGTCAACTTTTCGAATCCCTGTTTAAATTTTTCGCATGCCCGACACAAAAAAAGCCGCTTGCCCCGACGAACGAGACAAGCGGCAAAGCAACGCCCGCCACCAGTTCAGATGGTGGTGGCAGGCGCTCGCGGCGCATGAAGGGTCCATGCGCGCGCATACGGGTGTGACACGGCCAACAGGACGGCGCCGAACAGCAACAACGGATTGGTGCCGACCGCCCCGCACATGAGGAACAGCACCGACATCGCCGCCGCGCCTGCAATACCCCACGCGATCGCGATGCCGAGCAGGATCGACAGCCCCGCAGCCAGTTCGAGCCAGGGCACGAACAGGTTCACCGCGACGACGTGCGGAAGCGCGACGTGCACGATCGCGCTGGTCAGCGCGAGCCGCACGGCTTCGGGCGCTGCCGCGGATCGCGAGACAGCAGCCGTCAGAAAGGGGCCTGCGTCGAAGTGCCCGACGATCTTCGTCAAGCCCGCCCAGCTCCAGAACGCGCCGAGTACGAGCCGCAGCGCGAGCGCGACGGCGGCCTTCATCGCGCCACCTGCGGATGCCGGCGATGCAGGTGCCGGAAGCCGATCATGGTCACGCCCAGCAGACATGCGAACATGATCGCAATCGTCGCGTTCGTCTCCATGGGCAGCGCGCTGACGACCCCCGACACGATGGAGCCGAGCGCCAGCATCAGGCACCCTTGCAGACTGGCTGCGGCACCGGCGCGGCCCGGGAACAGCGCCATCGAGCGCGCCATCGCGTTGGAGAAGATGAAGCCCTGCGCAAACGCGATCAGCATGATTCCGCCGAGGGCGGTCACCAGGTTCAGCTCGACGCCGCTCGACGCCACGCAGGCCACCCCGAGCGCAAAGGTCGCGATGCCGCCGCGCATGAGCTGCTCGCCGCTGTAGCGGCGGATCAGGCTCCGGTTCAGCGTCGTGCCGCCGAGGTAGCACAAGCCGACGCCGAGCGCGGTCGAGCCGAAGTAGGCCGCGGAATGCCCGAGGCGGATTTGCACGATGTACGGCCCGATCACGTTCCACATCAGGAACGCCGAGAAGCTCATCCCGAGCATCGCGACAGCCGACTGGAAGTGCGGATCAGACAGGATCTCGCGATAGCCCGCAATGGTTTGCCGCGGCGTGCGGCGCAACTCCGGCCGCAGCGTCTCGCGCAGGCCCGCGAACGCAAACGACAGCACGACGAGCCCGTAGCCGCAATACACGACGAAGTTCCAGCGCCAGCCGGCCCACTCCTGCACGTGTCCGCCCACATACGGCGCGATCACGGGGCCCAGCCCGAACGCCAGGCTGAGGTAGACGATCGCGACGCGGAAGCGGTCGCCCTTCAGCCGGTCGACCAGCACGGCGCGCGCGACGACCTGGCATGAGCCGATCGCGAAGCCCTGAATCGCGCGTCCCGCCATCAGCACCTCGAACGAAGGCGCGACGACCGCCAGCGCACTGCCGGCGATGAACAGCACGAGGCCGAAGAGTATCGACGGGCGTCTGCCCCACCAATCGGCCAGTATGCCGAACCCGAGCTGGCCGATCGCATAGAACACGAGCGTGATCGTGATCGTGTTCTGCATCATGCTCGGCATGACGTCGAGTTCGCGACCGATGGCCGGGATGCTCGGCGCATAGAGATCGATCGCGATCCCGCCGACGCTATTGATCAGCGGCGCCAGGAACACGAGGAAGTTTTCATATCTGTTTGAGTTGGACATGGGGACGTTCCTGAAATGACGGGACAGGCCGACGCGAGTGCGTGCGGCCTGTCGGGATCAATGACCGTTGGCGGTGCATTCGACCTGCCTCGGCGGCATGCGGGCCGAGGGCGGATCGGCGAGCGGGCTCCACATCGGCAAATCGTTGCGTCTAGCCATGTCGTCGATCCTCACCATGATGACGCGCGGCGAGTTGTCGTAGTACGTGCCCCAGTCGACATGCCGGTCACGCACCCGGCTCACGCACGCGCGGCCCAGATCGTCATAGGCGATTTGCAACGACTGCACGATGTAGCGCACCCGCTCCGTCGCGGTCATCAGCACGTACCGATAGTGGTGCTGCGCCAGTGTGCGGAACACGCTCGCCATCAGGTAGCGCCCGGCGCCCTTCTGGCCGAACGACGAGAACTGCCCGAGCTCGATCAGCTCCGCACGCGACAGCCCATACAGGCTCGTCAGCGATTCGTCGAGGTAATGCTCCGAGAACAGCCGCGCGCTGTCGCCCCAGCTGAGCCCCAGGCACGCGTATCCGGGCAAGGTTCTGTTGCGGTCGGTCAGACACCAGAACTGGTCCGGGCGAGGCTCCGGACGCGCGCCGTGCGCCTGATAGTAGTGCTGCGAGACCGCGAGCTGAATCTCGCGATAGGCGTCCTGGCCCGGGTGAAAGGTCCGTACGATCTGCACGTTCGGCTCCCCGGTCAGTAAAGCGACGCCGCGTGGTCACGCTCGATCAGCTGGCGGCGCGGCCGCCCGGTGACCGTGTAGTAATCCGTACGGAAGCGCTCGATGTCGGTCACGACCCGGACGCGCCGCACCCGCGCGAAATCCGCGAGCCGCGGTTCGAGCCGCGCCATCTCGTCGCGCACCGCCGCTTCGTCGTGCGTGGACAGCACGATCGCCGCCGGCTCTTCGCGCCCTTCGCCGAACACCACGATGTCGTCGATCAGCGCGCTTTCCTTGTAAACCGTCTCCACCCACTCCGGCGAGATGTTGCGCGCCGTCGACAGGATGATCACGTGCTTCTTGCGGCCGGTGATGTACAGGAAGCCATCGACGATCTCGGCGAGGTCGCCGGTATGCAGGTAGCCGTCGGTGAGCTCGCACGACGTATCGTCCGAGTTGTAGTAGCCCGCGCAGAGCGTCGGTGTGCGCACGCGCAGCTCGCCGTCGACGATCACCGGCTCGATCCCGTCGAGGAACGTCCCGGCGGAACCGATGCGGCGCTGCCCCGGATAGTTCAGCGAGATGATCGAGCTGTTCTCGCTGAGACCGTACGCTTCGTACACCTGCACGCCGCGCTTGTCCAACGATTCGAGCACGGTGGCCGGAATCTTCGCGCCGCCCGTGATGATATGCGGATTGCGGCGGCCGAACAGTTGCGTCGTACCGATCGACCCCAGCAGGGTATCGGCCTCCTCGAGCAGCTTCGGCGGCAAGTACAGGAAGTTCGGATCGACGCGGGCGATCAGGTCCAGGTATTCGCGCGCATTGCCGCTGCGTGCGCCGTACTCCGCGTAGTGCGCGGGCATCAGCGTCAGCGAGCCGCCCGACAGCACCGGCAGGAACACGCCGAGGACCTGTTCGATCAGCAGGCTCATCGGCACGATCGACAGGTAATCGAGCGGGCCGGCCGGCACGCGCTTCAGCACGTTCGTCACGAGCAGCCCGACCGCCTCGTCGCGGATCTTCACGCCCTTCGGCTTCGACGTCGTACCGGACGTATGGATGATCCCGCAGATGCCCGGCTCGATCCGCTCCCCGGTGGGCCCGCCCGCTGCGGGCCATTCGTCGCTCGCGGCGTTGATGCACGAGATGCCCGGCAGGATCGAACCGATACGTGCGGCCGTTTGCGCATCCTGCGCGAAGATCGCGGTGGCCTTGTGCAGCAGGCTGCCGATCTGCTCGTCGGAAAACTCGATCGGCACCGGCAGCAGCACCGCCTTCACGCGCAAGATCGCGAGCATCGTCGCCACCCACGTGTAGCTGGAGCGTGCGGCAATACCGAACACGAGACCGCTGCAATCGCCGTACACCTCCTCCAGCTTGCCGCCGATCCGCGCGACGTCGGCGCGCAGTTGGTCGAGCGAGTATTCACGGCCGTCCATCTCCCGCACGACGATGCGGTTCGGCGCTTCGGCGAAATGACGTTCGACAAGTGCGCTGATCATGCGATGGCTCCCTTGCGATAGCTTTGCGCACCGAAGATGCGGCGTCCCGTGTCCGCGAGGCGGCGGCGGCCGTGCATCACGCGACTGTTGTCGATCACGACGATGTCGCCCTTGTTCCAGAACAGGTCGTACGTATAGCGGGCGGTCACGTCCTTGATCTCGTCCCACACCTCGAAATCGATGTCGCTACCGTCGGCCCACGTGATCAGCGGCGGCTCGTAGTTCACGCTCGGCCCGAGCAGCGAGTTGCAGAACGCGCGACGGCCGGAGAAGCAGCTGACGGTGATCGCATCGGTCACACGTTCGGACGACACGAGAAACTCGTCGAGCCGGCGATAGTGCTGGCCGCGAACGCGCTGGTTGACGACCTCGAGATGCGAGTCGTTCACTTCGTGCAACGGCAGCTGGAGTTCGACGCTCAGGAAGCGTTGCACGTTCGGCCAGGGAATGCGGCGCGAATACTTGATCTGGCGTTGCTCGAACAGACGGCGCACGGCCGGCGTCAGTTCCTGCAGCACGCGCTGCCCGTCGCAGATCGTCGTTTCGGAGCCGACGCGAGCCGGCTCGAGGCAGTAGAACCATTGCAGGTCAGGCGTGAACGGCAGGTTGCCGTTTTCACGGTGCAGGCCCATTTCGAGCTCGCCGGCATCGATTTCGGCGGTGTTTTCCGTCGAGGTCTTGCGCGCCGGATCGAACGTGACGCGCGCCGAATGCTGGCTGACGAAGCGGTTGAAATCGTCGAGCGTATCGGCGAAATTGCGAAAGATCACGACACCCGAATGGGCGAGTTGCTGGTACAACTGATCGGTATCGACCAGGTCGATCGCCTTTTGACCGGCCTCGAGGCTTTCGATCAACTCGAAGCCGAAACGCGGTAACGGTTTGTGTTGAACCCTCGCAGCGACTACATCAACAACATCCATCATGGTTGCCTCTCAGTATGGTTAGTTTTGTGTTCGAATCACGGCCTCGTCGAACACTGACTAATCTACCGACACGGCAGGGCGCACCGTTTTAAAAATTAAATGGTGGATGTGAATTTGTTCAGGCGACTGAAAGGAAGCCCGGCTTTGGTTCCGCACTGGCAATAAACCGCACCGATCGCCGGACGGTGCGGCTCGATCGCGGCTACGCGCGCGGCAATTCCGCCGGCTCGAACGCGTTGGCGCTCGCGAGATCCTTGAAGAGGCTGCGCATGGTGCGGATGTCGGGATTCTTTTCCATCGGCGTCGACCAGATCACGTCCAGCGTGAAGGTCGGGAAGCCGAGCGGCACTTCGCAGATCTGTACGTTCGCCGGAATCGACAGATGCTGGATCAGGCGCCGCGGCAGCGTCAGCGCGACCGGCAGCCGCGCGACGATGTTCAGGCAGGCCTGATACGTGTTGGCGCGCGCGACGATACTGCGCGAGCGGCCGAGCTTTTCGAGCCAGCCGTCGATCATGTTGCGCTCGGATACCCACGGCGTCGGGAACACGTGCTCCATGTCGCAGAATTCGTCGAGCGAGACGCGCGTCGACTGTGCGAGCTTGCGCGACGCGGTCAGACACACGAAGGTGTCGGAGAGCACCGACTCCCATTGCAGGTCGGGATGCAGCCGATGGTAGCCGGGCCCGAAGCCGATCGCGAAATCGAGTTCTCCGGCAAGCAGCCGTTCTACCGGCAGCTCGCGGCCGAGGCGATCGACGATCAGCGAGGTTTCACGGCCGCGCTTCATGAACGACTCGAGCACTCCCGGCAACAGCAGCAGCTCGAAGTACTCCGGCGCGCATACGCGCATCACGCGGCGCGACGTGGCGGCCACCTGGTCGTCATCCATGTCGGCGCAGTGGTTCACCGCGTCGATCACGTTTCGCAAATACGGCTCGATAGCCTCGGCCTTGGCCGTCGCGACGAGGCTGCCGCGATCGACGTCGAAGAGCACGTCGTGAAAGCAATTGCGCAAGCGTTTCAGGCAATAGCTGACTGTCGGCTGGCTGATGCTCAGGACTTCGGCGGTGCGGCGCGCACTTTTATGTTCGTACAGACACAGAAATACCATCACGTCCTGAAGATCGAGTTGGCGCAATACATTACTGTTAAGCACGATATTTCCTTATCGTTATTGTTGTCGCCGGCATCATTTTTTCGGTCTTTATCTTAAACTCATCGACCTTCGGTATGTCACACCCGCTCCCCGCGCTCCCTCCCTGCGCCGTCAGGCACGAGCGCTTCGCCCGGTAGCGCGAGAAGCGCACGCTTCAGGAGCGACGCAAGTGTCGTGCGGTCGTCCCGATTCAGCCCGCCGAGCAACAGATTCAGCGTGTCGACGTGTACATTCACCGCCCTGTCGATCAGCGCGAGCCCCTCGCGAGTCAATCGCACGGCCATTCCCCTTCCGTCTTGCGGATTTGGAATTCGCTCGACGAGGCCGGCCTGCTCGAGCCGCATCAGACGGTTGGTGATCGCGCCCGACGAAAGCATCAGGGATCGGTATAGCTGCGTGGGCGACAGTTCGTACGGTGCGCCCGCCCGGCGAAGCGTGGCCAGAACGTCGAATTCGCCCTCCTTGAAACCAAACGGCGCCAACGCTTCGGTCCGCGCCCGCTCGCAATGCTTTGCCAGTCGCGCCAAACGTCCGAACACCTCCATCGATGCCACATCGAGTTCAGGTCGCTCGTCGCGCCACTGCGCGACGACGAGGTCAACGTGATCTTCCGGGCCAGGAACCATCATGAATATCCTCGCATTCGATGGGGGCTTGGTTGCTCAACTTGCAGCCAATATATCTCAATATTAAGATAGTTCGGAAGCACACGTCGGGGCAGCAGTGGAGCAGGCAGATGGCAAAACTATCATTCAGTGATCACGATCTTTATTATGCGGACGTCGGCAGCGGCCAACCGATCATATTGATTCACGATCTGGGTAGCTGCGGTCTCGCATGGGCACGGCAAATGCCGTTTCTCCGTCAAGCGGGTTATCGCGTGATCGTTCCGGATCTGCCGGGGCACGGTGCGTCGTCGTATCCGCAGCGCACGCTTGACGTGAGGGAACTTGCCGGCGGCGTGCAGTTTCTCCTGGATCATCTTGGCCTCGAAAGTGCCGCCCTCGTCGGCATCTCGCTCGGTAGCGCGATCGCCTTGACGATCGCTCTCGATGCACCCGCCCGCGTCGGCAAGCTGGTCGTCTGCAACGGCTTCTCGAACCTCGTCGACGACGATTTCGTCCGCCGCTTCGAGTTGTGGAAATGCGGTTTCGCGCGCGACGATGACGCAACCCGGTGGTTCGAGGAAATGTGGCCCCAGATGGTGAGCGCCGAATTCGCTCAATCGGAAGACGGTGAAATCGCGTATCAAATCGGCCATGCTCGTGCGGCAACGACCGATTCCGCGCAGCTCGCCCGCCTTTGCATCGGGATCGCGAACTACGACGTCAGGAGACGACTGAATCTCATACGCAGCGAAACGCTCGTGTTGCAAAGCGAAGATGGCAGCATTTTTCCGGCAACCGAAGGGCAACGGCTCGCGGCCATGATTCCGGGCGCCCGCTTCGAAACACTTCCCGAAGGCGGACATCATGCAAATCTCGACCGTGCCGGCGCGTTCAACTGGGCGGTATTGCGCTTTCTGAGCGGGTCGAGCGCTGTGTAGGTGTGCTTAGATATCTCGTTTGAATGGGCGAGATGCGAGGACCGTCATTGACGCTCGATCACGACGCAGGACTCCTGCCGGACGCCTCCATCTTCGAGAGCGTTACACCGGCCAGCAATTGCTCGAGGCGTTCGATCCGATGCCGATGCGGCGTGGTAATCGCGTAGAAGTGCTCCTGAAGTTCCGGCGTTTGTCCTACGCTGACGAGCACACCCTGCCGCAACTCGTCTTGCACAACCACTTCCGGCAGCACTGTCAGCCACCCACTGTCCCGCGCGATAAGTCGCAGCATCGCCATGTCGTCGACCTCGGCCCTGACCCGCGGCTTCACACCTGCCGACGCGCACAACGCATCGAAGCGGGCCCGCAGCGCGTGCCGCGCTCCCGGCAATGCAACGTCGACGCCGCCCAGGTCGTCCGGCACGCGCAAGCTGCGGCCGCGCCAGACGCTCGCAGGCCCCACCAGCGAGATGGCCTGACTGCCAAGAAAGCTGCAATGGAGCGGTCGGTCGGGGTCGGAAGGCAGCGGCTCGTTCGCCAGCACGATGTCCAGCTGATGCTGCAGCAGTCGCTCGATGAGGCCGTCGAGCATGCCCGTCTCAAGCGTGAGCGTCACGCCGGGATCGCTCAGAAGCGGACGGATCCAGTTTTCCTGATAGTTGCGCGAGACCGTTGCGACGCTGCCGACGCGCAATCGCAGCATGCCTTCCGAGCGTCCCTGCAGCCTGCCGAGCATTTCCTGCCCCAGGCCGAAAATGTTTTCCGCATACGTGAAGACCATGCGGCCCGTGTCCGTCAGGATCAACCGCCGCTTTTCGCGCTCGAACAGCGCCTCGCCCAGCCGGTCCTCCAGCTGCCTGATCTGCGCGGAAAGAGCCGACTGAGAGATATGAAGCTCGCCTGCCGCCTGCGTCAGATGGCCGGTTCGGGCCACTCGCCAGAAGTAGAAGAGGTGATGAAAGTTCAGATGTTCGATCTGCATCGTTCTCTTTTATCTATGCTTTCGTTCTAAAGAATATATTTTACAGAATAATCGGCATCGAACATCATTCCGCGCATTGTTTCGCGAGATGTTTGCCATGCCCGTCACCCACGTCGTTTTATTCGTCTGCGCATTGGCGCCCGCGGCGCTGATGTCGACAGCCGCCGCGCTGCTCGGGTCTCGCCCCGATGACAGCCGCGCCGTGTGGAAACCGTTCCATCGGCTCGCGGCGATCGCGTTGCTGGTTGCGCTGATCCAGCCGGTCGTGCTGGCGACGGCCCCGCCGCTCGCAGCCAACGCGCATGACGGCGCGTGGACGGCGTGGATCGAAGTAACCCCGCTCGCCGCGTGGATGGCCGCGCTGGTGCAGCTGCTCGGGACCGTGATTGCCGTGTTCTCCGGGCGCTATCTGCACGGCGAACCGGGGCAGCCGCGTTATGCCGCCGCATTCGCCGGCGTGCTCGCGTCGGTGCACGTGCTTCTGCTGTCCGGGCACTGGCTGCTGCTGATCGCGGCATGGGCCGGCGTCGGCGTGTCGCTGCGCGATCTGCTGTGCTTTTACCGGGACCGTCCGTTTGCGCGACTGGCAGCCCACAAGAAGCAGATCGTCGACCGCTTGGCCGATTTGTTGCTGCTCTCGGCCGCTGGCCTGGCATGGGCGGAGGTCGGCGGCGGCACGTTCGCCGCGCTTCGGGAACACATTGCGGCCCACGGCGCGTCGACACCGTTGCAGGCCAGTGCTGTCTGCCTGGTGCTCGCGATCGTCCTGCGCACCGCGCTGTTCCCGGTCCATGGCTGGTTGATTCAGGTGATGGAAGCGCCGACCCCGGTCTCTGCGCTGCTGCATGCCGGCGTCGTCAATCTTGCCGGCTACCTGCTGATGCGCTTCGCACCGCTGCTTGCAGTGGCGCCGGCCGCGCGCTGGCTGCTCGTCGGATTCGGCCTCGGCACCACGTTCCTGGCCGGCTTCGTCATGCTCACGCGCATCAGCATCAAGGTGCGTCTGGCATGGTCCACCGTTGCGCAGATGGGCTTCATGGTGCTCGAGTGCGGCCTCGGTCTGTATCAGCTGGCTGCGCTGCATCTGATCGGCCATTCGCTCTACAAGGCGCACACGTTTCTTTCCGCGTCGTCGGCGGTGCAGAACACGCGACTGCAGATCATGCGCGGCCGCCATAATGCAGCGCTCCCGAGCCTGGTGCTCGCGCCGGCCGCGAGCCTGATCGTCGTCATGCTCGTGCAGACACTGGTGCCGGCTGGAAGCTGGCCGTGGTGGTGGAGCGGCGTGCTCGCGCTTGCATGGGCGCCGCTGCTATGGATTCCGGTTGCCGAAAATGGTGAGCCCGCCCGCGTGTGGACGCACCTATGCTTCGGCACCGCGCTGATCGCAGGCTATACGGCGGTGGCGACGCTGGCGCACCATCTCCCGCTCGGCGTCGCTGATGCGCCGTTCCACGTTGCGGGCCCGGTCGCGCTCGCGGGCATGGCACTGCTCTATGTCGGCCTGGCGGCGCTGCAAGGCTGCCCGCACCGCTTCGCGACGTGGCGGCGATGGAGCTACGCGGGATTCTATGTGGACGAGTTCTACACGCGCTTCGCGTTGCGCGTCTGGCCGGCCCGCTGGGCGCCGCACGATGCGGCCCACGCGCCGCGACCGGGTGCGGTCACGTCGCCCGGCCTCACCGAACGATGAGCCGCTGATCCGGAGAATCACATGCGCACTGCAACACTCGAACAACGCGCGAAGCGCGATGCAGCGCCCCGGGCGAACGATGCCGCCCGTCCCGCGCACCCCGCTGCCGACGCCCGCTGCAGGTATCCGCGCGAGCGGATCGACGCGGCATGCGACGCGGCATGCCGCTCGATTGCGCCGGCCTGGCCGCTCGATCGCGCCATCGCCGTCAATCCACACTGGGAGCGCATCGGCCGTCCCGTCCGGGAAATTGCCGCGCGGATGGCCGTGCTGGCCGACATCAAGGTGTTCCCCTCGCGGGATCAGATCCGTTCGGCATGGGAATCCGCGCGCATCGCGCCGGCGGATCTGCGATATGCGTTGCAGGCCCTGCCAGCTGCACGAGCGGCCGGCCTGACCGAGCGCGTCTGCATTGACGCATTGACGCGCCCGCTCAACCTGCCCCGCCTGCCGTTGCTGATCGATGTGCTCGACGACGACCCATTGCGCCACGAACGCCTTTCGTGGCGCCAGGCGATCACGCACCAGGTCAGCCAGACCTGCGCGGCCTACTTCGACGAGCATCAGGCCGACTGGCGGCCGCATCATGACCGGAGCCTCTATGCCTTCTGGCGCGACACGATCGCACACGATCACGGCATCGGCGTGCTGATGGGCCTGCCGCGCCTCGGTCAGTCGCTCAGGGCGCTACCCGCCACGCGTCAGGATGCCGAATCGTGGGTACTCGAGCGACTCGGTCTGCCCGAAGCCGTGTGGCCCGACTATCTGGAGGCCGTGCTGCTGACCGTCAACGGCTGGGCGTCGTGGTGCGCGTACCTGGGCTGGCAGGCTCGGTTGGCTGGCGAGTCCGACGAGCACCTGCGCGATCTGCTCGCGATCCGGCTGGCGTGGGGCGCGCTGTTGCTCGACTGCAAGGACGATGCGGCGGCACGCCGCGCGTTCGCGGCCGTGCAGGGCCACTGGCGCGATTCGGCCGCACTGCTGGCCGACGCACACGCGCGGCTGCTGGTCGACGAGGTGTGGCAGCTGGCCTTCGAGGCCGGCTACCAGCGCGAACTGGCAGGCAAGCTCGGCTCGATCGGTCAACCGCGAACGGCTCCGGATGCCGCACCGCGGGTCGAGGAGATCGAAGTCCAGGCCGCGTTCTGCATCGACGTTCGCAGCGAACCGTTGCGGCGTGCCGTTGAGTCGATTTGGCCAGCGGTCCAGACGATCGGCTTCGCCGGATTCTTCGGCCTGCCGGTCGCTTATACGCCGCTCGCCACGTCGGCGCGCCGCCCGCAACTTCCCGGCCTGCTCGCACCGTCGCTCGAAGTCACCGATGCCGTATCGGCCACTTCCAGCGAAGGCGGCGGAGCAATCAGCGCGGCTGCGAGCTCGGCGCGCCGCTTGCGCTTCGCATTGTCGAACCAGGCGTCTGCCGCGACCCGGCTGCCGGGCACATCTTTCTCGTTCGTCGAGGCCGCCGGGCTCGGCTATCTGGGCAAGCTGCAACAGTGGCTGAAGCCCTCGCGCAACCCGCGCGTTCGCGATGACCTCGCCGACCTGCCGCCCCGCTACAAGGCCATTTGCCGTCCGGCACTCGTCGGCATCGACGATCAGGCCAAGATCGACCTGGCCGCGCGCATCCTGCATGGCATGGGCATCGCGCAATCGCTCGCCCCGCTGGTCGTCCTGGTCGGACATGCCAGCCAGAGCGCAAACAACGCGCATGCGGCGGCGCTCGACTGCGGCGCCTGCTGCGGCCAAAGCGGGGAAGTCAACGTACGCGTGCTTGCGCAGGTGCTGAACGATCGCGTGGTGCGCGCGGGTCTCGTGCAGCGGGGCATCCATGTGCCCGACGACACGACGTTCGTCGCGGCGCTGCACAACACCACGACCGACGAAATCGAAGGCTTCGACCTCGACCTCCTGGGCCCCGTCGCCGCCGCGCGCTGGGAGCGGATGCTGGCCGTCTTCGGCCACGCGAGCGACCAGGTGCGCCGCGAGCGAGCGGTGCGCGTCGGCCTCGACCCGCGGATGGACGCCGTTCGCTTGCTGGACTGCCTTCGCGAGCGAGCCAACGACGGCGCTCAGACGCGCCCCGAGTGGGGGCTGGCCGGCAATGCTGCGTTCATCATCGCGCCACGCACGCGCAGCCGCGGCGCCGTGCTCGACGGTCGCTGCTTCCTGCACGACTACGATTTCACGCAAGACGCGGACGGCAGCCTGCTCGAACTATTGATGACCGCACCGATGCTGGTCGCGCACTGGATCAATTGGCAGTACCACGCGTCGACATGCGATCCCGCGCACATGGGCTGTGGCAACAAGGTCCTTCACAACGTCGTAGGCGGGCATATCGGCGTCTTTGAAGGCAACAGTGGCGACTTGCGCATCGGTCTTTCGAAACAGTCCCTGCATGATGGCCAGCGCTGGATACACGAGCCATTGCGCCTGACCGTGATCATCGACGCACCTCGCGCATCGATCGAACGCGTGATCGACAAGCATTCGACGGTTCGGCAATTGGTCGACCACGGCTGGCTTCATCTGTGGCGATTTGGTGAGACCGGGCTGCTGCGTTTCGGCGCGGGGACCTGGCACGAACTGAAATTGGCAGCCACTCCCTGAACGCACGTTACGAAGCCCCGTCGGATCGCGATGGCAACCCGACACGGCACGGAAGCGGCTCCGCGCTCCGCTGATAGTCGTTCCGTCTTGACCGGCGCGTCACCGTCATTCCGATGCGGATTGCCGGAAGGACGCGCCATGCGCGGTCTCCGGCAGGCGGTCGCGGCCGCTAAGCCGAGAGCGGAAGGTGCCGGCCGGTGCCGTCGTGCGGTACAGGCCGCGTTTTTTCAGTTCCGGCACGATGAGCTCCGCGAAATCGTCGAGCGTGCCCGGGCTGATCAGCGGATTGAGCATGTAGCCGCTCGTCGTCGACTGGCGCGCGTGCTCGGCGAGCTGATCGGCGACCTCGCTGGGCGAGCCGACGAGGATCAGGTCGGTGCCGCGCGTGACGCTCGCGAACTTGCGCCGCACGTCGCCGCCAGTGAGCGGCTTGCCGCTGCCGTCGGGCCGCACCACATAGGACGTGAGCCCTTCCGTGTGCGTGGTCAGCGGTTCGTCGTCCGCATAGCGGTCGATGTCGATGCCGGTGTCGCCCGCATAGCTGACGAGTTGCGCGTGCTGATGGTAGTGCTGCTGCAGCGTATGGTACTTCTCCTTCGCATCGCTCGACGAGCGCGCGGTCACGATCCGCAGCACGGTCAGCGACTTCACGTCATCCGCCGCGCGGCCGCGCTCCGTCGCAAGCCGGCGAATCTCGTCGAGGCCCGCACGAATCTCGTGCGGATTCGACTTCGCGACGAACACCACCTCCGCGTGCTTCGCCGCGAATTCGCGCCCGCGTCCGGACCAGCCGGCCTGGATCAGCACGGGCGAGCGCTGCGGCGAGGGCGCGCAGACGTGCGGCCCCTCCACGCGATAGTGCGTGCCTTCGTGCGCGATCGGCCGCACGCGGTCGCCGCGCGCATAGCGCGGCGCTTGCTTGTCGGCGACCACTGCATCGTCCGCCCAGCTCCCTTCCCACAGCTTGTACACGACGTCGAGGAATTCCTCCGCGCGCGCGTAGCGTTCATCGTGGCCGATCATCCGGTCGAGCCCGAAGTTGCGCGCCGCGCTCGTCAGGTAGGACGTCACGATGTTCCAGCCGATCCGGCCGTTGCTCAGGTGATCGAGCGTGCTGAAGCGGCGCGCGAGCGCGAACGGATGCTCGTAGGTCGTGCTCGCGGTCACGCCGAATGCGAGCCGCTCGGTCTGCGCGACGAGTGCCGGAATCAGCATCATCGGATCGTTCGCGGGCGACTCGACCGCCCATCGCAGTGCCGCGTCCGCCGACCCGCCATAGACGTCGTACAGGCCGAGCACGTCCGCGAAGAACAGCATGTCGAGATCGGCTTGCTCGGCCGTGCGTGCGAGGTCCGACCAGAACGCGAGCGTATTCGCGCGCAGCCGTTCGTCGGCGGGATGGGTCCACAGGCTCGGCGCGCCGCCGCAGCCGACGCTGGCTTGTTCGTACAGGGAAAACAGCAAGGGGCGAGGATCGGACATCGTCAGATTCGTTACCAGGACAGGAATCAGTTGGGGGCTGCCCACGCGTCCGGCGACGCGCGGCGGCGGCGTACGGCGACGCGAGCGTCGGGGGTGCGCGTCAGATGGCGATTGACATGCTTCTCGAGACGAGCGGCCGGAATGGTGAGCAGCGCGACGAGCACGACATAGACAACAGCCGCGCCGACCAGCGGCTCGTACACGCGCAATGTCTCGAAGCGCAGCGTATTGGCCGTTCCCATCACGTCGAACACCGTCACTGTCGACGCGAGGACGGTCGATTTCAGCAGCAGGATCGCCTCGCCGGTGAGCGCGGGCAGCGCGAGCCGCCACGCGCGCGGGCCGACGATGCGGCGCAGCACCTGCACGCGCGTCATGCCGTAAGCGTGCCCGGCTTCGATCTCGCCGGCCGGCACGCCGGCGATCGCACCGCGCAGGATCGTCGCGACGTACGCGCTCTCGTTCACGCTCAACGCGACGATCGCGTACCAGAACGCGTCGCGCAGCAGCGGCGACGCCCAGCTGTCGCGCATCCATTCGCGCGGTACGATCTGCCCGAATCCGTAGTAGAGCAAATAGAGCTGAACGAGCAGCGGCGTGCCGCGAATCAGCATGAGCCAGCCGCGCGACGACCAGCGCAGCGGCGCATGGCGCGCGCCGGCGGCGAGCGCGAGCGGCACGCCCAGCAGCACGCTGGCCGCGCCCGACACAAGCGTCAGCGCGAGCGTCGTCGGCACCGCGGCGAGCAGCTTCGGCATCACCGTGTCGAGCAGGAATGGCAGCGAGAAGATCATGCGGTTGCGCGCCTCGTGCCACGATTCGCGTGGCGCTCGAGCGCCGCGAAGAGGCCCGTCGACGCGATGCTCAGCAGCAGGAACAGCGCGGCCGTGACGAGATAGAAGAATACGTAGTGGCGCGTCGCGCCGGCCGCGAGCTGGCTCGCTTTCAGCAAATCCGTGAACGAGCCGAGCACGCTGATGAACGATGCATCCTTGGTCGCGTTCAGCCACACGTTGCCCGTGCCCGGCAACGCGAGCCGTGCGGCGGCCGGAAGCCGGATGCGCATGAACGTCTGCCACGGCGTCATCCCGAACGCGTGCGCGGCTTCGATCTGGCCGGTCGGCACGTTGACGAGCGCCGCGCGGAAGATGTCGGTCAGATACGCACCCTGGATGAACCCGAGCGACAGCGCCGCGACGAGGAACGGCGGGAACGCGAAGCCGTCGGGCACCAGGCCGCCGCGCTGCAGCGCCGCCTCGACGGCAGGCGCGAGCGCATAGAACGCGAGCAGCAGGCACAACAGCTCGGGCAGCGCGCGCACCAGCGTCGTGTAAAGCCGCGCGAGCCATGCGAGCGGCGCGTGGCGCGACAGCTTGCCGAGCGCGCCGGCGATGCCGAGCAGCACGCCGGCGCCGAACGACGCTGCCGCGACGCCGAACGTCAGTGCGAACGCGCCCGCGAACACGCGGCCATAGCCGCCGTCGCCGAATGCGAGCAACGCGAGCAGCGAATCGTCCGCGGCCATCGGGTCAGCGGCCCTTCTCGATCGTGCCCTTCAGGTTCGGATAGCGCGCGGTGATCGCATCCCACGTGCCGTCCTGCTGCAGTTGCGCGATCGCGGTCGACAGCTTGCCGCGCAGCGCATCGCCCTGGCGCACGCCCGCGCCGATGCCGAGGCCCAGCACCGGATTGTCCGCGCACGTCGCCTTGACCTCGAAGTCCTTGCCGTCGCGCGACGCGAGGAATGCCGTAAACAGCCCCTTGCCTTCCTGCACGTAGTCGACCCGGCCGGACACCAGATCCGCGAGCGCGTTGTCGAACTTGTCGAAGGCCTTGATCTGCGCGTCCGCCTTGAAGCGGGAATCGAGGAACGCCGAGAAGTTCGTGCCGGCCTCGACGCCGATCACGCGGCCCTTGAAGCTCGCGGGCACCGCGCAATCGACGCGGCGCCGGTCGCTTTTCGCGCCGACGAACACCGTCGGCGACTCGTAATATGCACGGCTGAAATCGATCGCCTTCTGCCGTTCGCCCGTAATCGTCATCGACGACCAGATCACGTCGATCTTGCGGTTCTGCAACGCCGGGATCAGGCCGTCCCACGCGATGTCGGTGAGTTCGCAGCGCACGTTCAGTTTGCCGCACGCGGCATCGAGCAGGTCGATTTCCCAGCCCTTCCACTTGCCGGCCGCGTCCTTCGAGAAGAACGGCGGATAAGACTCGGCATCGATGCCGACGCGCAACGTCGGCTGGGCTGCATGGGAAGCCGACACGAGGCCGAACACGAACAGCGCGGCCGCGGCACGGCGGACCCTGGAACGCATCAAACGATTCATGTGGCGAATTTCTGAAATAACGTCGAAACGACCGGCGGCGCAGCCGGCAGGAGGCCAGACTGTAATGCGCGCACATGCGTGTACCAAATGGTTATTTTTTCGATGGATATCTGATCACGCGATATGGCGCAACGGCGCACCGCTGAACGCTGAGCGCGGTGCACCGTTCGGCCGTTCACGCCGGCGCCGTTTCGCGCTGCAAAGCCGGTGGCGCCAGGTTCGCGCGGAAATCGCCGCCTGCGTGGTCGGTATCGGGCAGATGGCGACGCCGCAATTCAGGCAGCAAGCCGTTGAGCGGCTGTTCTCCCTGTTCCGGCTGGCCCCAGCATCGGCACCGCGAGATGGAAGCGGCCCTCGCGGCAACGATCCGCGCTGATGCCGATCAGCACCAGCGCGACGATCGCGCACGCATACCGAATCTCGGCGAACAGGCCGGCCCACAGCTGGTCGGCCACGCCGGCCTTCCGAATGATCGTCGGCAGCCAGAACGTGAGACCGTACTGCCCGAGCACGACGCAGAAGCAGATCGCTGCCATTTGCCAAAGGCGCCGGTCCACGACGAATGTGCGAATCGACAGGTGGGCCGTGGTGTGCTCGGCATCGGCCGGCACGTTGCGCGCCAGCAAGGCCTTTTCGGGACCGATTAGCCATTTCGCGCCGGCAATGCCGTCGTCGAGATACAGCAGGATCGCGAAGCCCAGCACGGAAGAAGACAGTGCCTCGAGCAGGAACAGCCACTTCCATCCCGCCATCGACATCGCGCCATGCAGCGAATGCATGATCGCCCCCGACAGCGGTCCGCCGATGATCCCGGCGAGCGGAATCGCCACGAAGAACAGCGACAGCGCCTTCGCGCGCCGCGCCGCCGGAACCAGTACGTGAGATACAGGATCACGCCCGGCGCGAAACCTGCTTCGGCGACGCCGAGCAGAAATCGCAGCGCATAGAGCGCGGTTGGCGACTTGACGAACCCGAAACTCGCCGAGATCACCGCCCACGTCAGCATAATCCGCGCGAGCCAGCGGCGCTCCGACACGATGCAGGATCAGGTTGCTCGGCACCTCGAACAGGAAATAGCCGAGGAAGAAGATGCCTGCGCCCATCCCGTAGACCGTCTCGCTGAAGCGCAGGTCGTTGAGCATCTGCAGTTTCGCGAAGCCGACGTTGACGCGATCCAGATACGCGCCGAGGTAACACAACATCAGGAACGGGGTCAGCCGGCGCGCGACCTGTGCGTGGGTTCCGCCATCTTGCGGGCACCTTCTTCCCGGCGTCAGCAGTGGTACGCGACCGCGAATGGCGGTTCTGGGGTGACGCGAACGACTTCAAACGACCCGAAGCGGTCATCTGGCAGCCTCCAAAACGACCTTCCCGCCATTCGCGCACGTCATGCGATTGTCGACAAAGACTCGCAACGACAGCTAAACCAGCATGTCAGCGTCCTCCGATGGCCTGCTACCCAGACCAGGGGTGGCGGAGCGGAGTCCGGGTTCTGGAGTGATTCGCGGCCGTTGGTCAGCAGCAGGATGCGTTGATCGCCAGCGACGAGGCGCGCACGGTGATCTCCAGTTGCACTGGCGAAATTGCTCGGCACCGTTGCCAGAACAAGCGCAGCGCAGGCTGTCAGAGGGCGCGGCCAGCCATGGCCGCAAGCGCGCATCGCCCTTGGCGGACGAGCACGCCGTGCGCGATGGCGAACAGCAAGGCAGCCAGCTCGCCTCCTTTAGTCTGTTTGCTGTTCCTGCTGTTTTCTGTATTTATCTAGCACAAGCAGCATGTATTCATACTCCGCGTAAAAATCCATCAACGGAGTCATGACGCGTCGTGTTCGTTGGAGTTCTTGGGAAAAACTCTCGTTGTCATGCGTGTGTTCGAGCAACAGGAGAAGATGAAAGACAGATAGGCTCCATGATGTCGAGAACGGATGGACGTCAAAAATGGATTCTCCGGCACGAGCTGCCGCTGCCTTGAGCTTGCGGAACCACTCGTGCAACGACTTGAACTCGGCCTGCCGCGTCGGATCTACGGTAGCAAATTCAGAGACGCATCCGGTCTGTAGGAACCGGGGAAGGAAGGCGCGGTCATGAAGACTTCCAAGGTCGCCGCGCGTGATAGAGAGTTTCAGAACTTCACGCTGACCCAATATAATGGTCTTTGTCGAATGATCTTCTTTCACCAGCGTCATCGCCCCATGTTCCCGAAGAAAGGCGTGCCGCTCGAAGGCTTGCGCCTGGGGGCGTACAACTGCCTGCGCAAGATCGGCCAACGCGGCCACATCATCGCCGGCACGGGATTGACGCCGCAGCATCTTGCTCTTTAACTCAAAGAAGATGACTTCTTTTTCAGCTTCGATGACAGCATCACATTCTCCATTCGATTGGCCTTCCTTGTAGTCGCCGTGCAGTACGTTAACGCCATGCTGGGCGAGCTTTTCCCTAACGAATATCTCGAACAGCGGACCGAGAACCTTGTCGTCGAAGTTGCCTTTCTTCGGTGAGTTTTCTCGACACCATTGCAGTGCGGCGTTCACGGTAGCGCGAGCCGCCATCGGCGCGGGCTGCATGAAGAACATGCCGTTGTGCATGAGCAGCGGGCGAAATGCTGCATCTATCGCGTTATCATCCGGGGGAAACGTCAGTGCTTGATTGGCACCTGTCTGATGAGCGAATACTTCGCGCAACAAGTCTGCGGCGAGGTTGGGGTCCAGATTCGCCATAATGGCGGCATCTTTAACGGGAATCCGAATGAAATCGTGCGGGTAAGGCTGAACGTAAGCCGGGGCGCACGCCCGCTGACCAACCCGGAGCAACATCTTGGCCGCAGCAAGAATCTGCGATGACGCTCTTCCTTGTTTGTCTTTAAGGTTGGCGAGCTGATCGCGAGACATCATCCACTCAAGGTACTCACGCGCATGAGCGGGTTTAGCCTGAGTCAAGAGGAATACGGAGTCGTATATGAGCGACTTTTGCATGACCCGAATAACGCCCTCGTTCCTCGCGAACATCAGCTCAAAGGTTCCTACCGACAGATCCAAGAGTGCCGTTGCCCAGGTAACGAGATCGACCAGCTGGGTAAAAGTTGCGGCGGGAATAGGGGCCGATGGAGGCAACTCGAAGTAGCGCAGCCCGAGCTGGTAGAGATATGAGAACGGCCGGTCGGGCTTCGCATCAAGTCGGACCGTTTGCCCTTGTCTGCCCACTTTGAATCGCCCAGAAAAGGCGCTGTATTCGTTTTTTATACACTCGGCCGCACTTTGGGCCAGCGCATGACCCAGCGAAGCCGCTTGGCGTTCGATGTCCGCAGCCAATCGCTTCGTTTCGAGCTCTGGCACGTCCACACCGCCGGTGGCCGGAAGACCGATGTTATATCCAAGTTTCCGCAAAGCGTTGATCGCCACTGACAGGCAGTTCACGCGCACGTTGGATCGCCAGACTTGTTCAGGAGGCATGTGTGCCGTGCCGGAGGAGTACATCGCTGCAAGTTCGATAGCACGTTCCCAATTGCTGGTCTCGCCGGCCGAGATTCCCCGCTCACGAAGCGCCTGGGATAACGCTTCTGCGACACCAAGGTACGGATCGGCTGGCGTCTGTTCGCAAAGATACCGTAGCCCCAAGTCGTCGATGATATTTTTGACGTCGGCGCGCGCCATATCGCTTTCCTTCGGGGTGAAACAAGCACGGATTTGTCCGAGCAATGCCTCACAGTGTTTGCTTGCCCCGGAGGTCGGCGCAGTGATACTTGCATCGACGAATTTCTTGAACGAACTGAGATCCATGGATTTTCCTTGTTATGGTGACGCGGCCGGCGCTCCAATCATGACCGCAACGGAAGAGAGACAGCGTAGACTGACACCTCACTAAGACCATGAGGGGCCGGCGAGCTTCCCCGCAAGCAGACATCCAATCGTTGGTGATCGGGTAAGGGTCCCCCTCGTGCCATTCCGAAAATTGCGAGCACTTGAATATCAACACGCTCATTCGATCTCTCGTGCCTTGTACGTTGTGGTCGCCATTGTCGCCAATCTGCGGACAGACGTCGAACGTCCCTTCATGGCCGAACTCGGCCGGGCCGCCGCTCTGTGACGCGCGACCGGTGCAGATTGACCCATTGCCGCCGGTCACGCCTTGATAGTGCCAACAACGTCGGATGACCGGGTGAAGCGTTCGCCAGCGACGACTGCCCAAAGACGGGCCCGGCCAACCGGGGCGGCCGGCTAGCGCAGAACGAATGGCAGATAGACGACGAAACCTTGAGGCCGTCTTGACGTCACCGGTTCCCGCGCGTCGTCGGGTGGCGGCAGCAACGTAGCTGCCAACTCACGGCTCGACCAATTGTGTTGAACCAGCCACGTCAGGCGAAGCTGGGCTGGGAGCATTTTCGATATTCGATAAGGGGGCGTCCGTCACGACTCCCGCTTTTCGTCGAGCCGAGCACGTGCCGCGGCAATCGATTGGTGCAGCTTCGCCTGCAGCGTCTCGCGTGGCGGGAGCACCGTGAGGTACTCTGCGACGTGAATCCCACTTTTGCCGAGTTCAAGCAATTCGATCTGCTCTTGCTTTTTGCCCGCACACAGGATAATGCCGATCGGCGGCGCTTCATCTGGCTCCTGCTCGTGCTTCGCGAGCCAGCGCAAGTACAGCTCCATCTGACTCTTGTACTCGGCCTTGAAGGAACCGAGCTTCAATTCGATGGCGACCAGACGTTTGAGTTTGCGGTTGTAAAACAGCAGGTCAAGATAGAAGTCGTCGTCGTCGATCAGCAGCCGCTTCTGGCGCGCGACGAATGTAAAGCCGGCGCCGAGTTCCAGAAGAAACTGTTCCATCTCGCGCAGGATCGCATCCTCGAGATCGCGCTCGAGGTAGTGATCATTGAGGCCGAGAAAGTCGAGGATGTACGGATCTTTCAGCACGAGATCGGGCGACATCTGCTGCGCGTCGCGGAGGTGTGCCACTTCGCGCCGAATCACTTCGTCGGGTTGCCGCGACAGCGCGCTTCGCTCGAACAACATCGACTGCATCCGCTCCTGCAACTGCCGCGACGACCAGCGCTCCAGGCGACAGAGTTCAATGTAGAAGTCGCGCTTGAGCGGGTCGTCGACGTACATCAGCATCTTCAGATGGGTCCAGCTCAATTCTCTCCGCAGTGCGGAGAGAATTGACTCGTCCGGAAACACCTCGGCCGCGCGGATGCAGTGGCGCAATTGCTGCTCGCTCCAACCCCGGCCGTATTCGACTCTCAGCTGCCGAGCGAGCGCGGGGAGGATCTGTTGTCCGTAGCCCGCGCGCTCACCGCCAAGCACATCATCCCGAATGCGACAACCAACCTGCCAATAAAGTAGGGTCAGTTCAGCGTTGACTGCGGCCGCCGCGCGGGCGCGCGCCGAATCAATCATGCGGCGGATGTCGGTCAAGAGGGATGCAGGGACGAGTTCGGTCATCTTGTTGGGAATGGAGGAATCGGCGGGCCGGTGCGCGCCAGCAGTGGCCACGTTACCGGAATCTCAGCATCGGCGGAACCCTGCCGGGCACTCCCCCAATTCTCTCCGCACCGCGGAGAGAATCCAGCCATCTTCCCGCCGAAGCCCTCGCCCCCACCCCGCGCTCAATGTGGGTGCTCGCAATTGAGATTCGGCGTCGCCAGAGAAGAAGCCACCCTCCAGTCGCCCGGCCGGAACGAGAACCTCCATGCCCGCAAGTGATGCAATGACCAATGAACCCGCCCACCGCACGTCGCCGCCCGCACCAGAAACGGGGGCGCCGAGAGGGCGGCGGCAGCGTTTTTCGATCGCCATGGCGGGGGCGCTCCATGTCCCTCGGACACGGTACCTCCACACTGAGACTTCGCTTAGTCCCGAAATCAAGGGGAACATAGCCCTTACCATGTTCCCCTTCATTCCGCCTGGTGCGGCCGACGGCTGCACATTTCGGTGAAGAGCATCGGGGGCGCTTCCGCAGCGCAACTACGGACGTCCAGACACGCTTCCTGAGTTTCTACGTAGAAACTGTCGATTTCGACGTCCACGCGCGCACCATGCATTGGCTACCGCAACCTGCCGATTCAGCCGTGCGTACCAGACGCTCGCCGCACTCGTCCTCACAGGCAGGCAGCGCTCGAGCAGCAGTCCGATTCGATCGGCATGTCAAAGGACGATGTGCCGACACGCTGCACCTGCTGCAGCGCTCCAGATAGCGATGGACCGCCACTACAGCAAGTTGCTCATCGTGAACAAAAGGCAACGCTTCGAGCGCAGCCCACCCCGCGTCTGTCCAACGCTCATCCGAATCCCGTCACACCCCGACGCACCACCCGGCCAATCATCACAATTCATTTAACTTTCCGTGAGGACTTCGACACCGGCCGCTGTCTACGATGGGCGCATGTTTTCAGGACCTGCCCGGAGCCCATCATGCCCACCCGCAGACATCTGCTGCTGTTCGCCGGCACCACCGGCCTCGCCGCGCTTGCGACGCTATCGTCCGCCGGTCGGCGCGCGCTGATCGGCCGCGCGTTCGCCGCATCGTCGGCCACGCCGCAAACGGCCGCCCCTTTCGAGGTCACCCTGAGCGACGCCGAATGGCATCGCCGGCTCACGCCCGCCCAATACGCGATCCTGCGCGACGCCGGCACCGAGCGGCCGTACAGCAGCGCGCTGAACGACGAACATCGCCCCGGCACGTTCGCGTGCGCGGGCTGCGGCCTCGCGCTGTTCTCGTCGGCCACCAAGTTCGACAGCCACACCGGCTGGCCGAGCTTCTGGAAACCGCTCGACCATGCGGTCGCGACCGATGCCGACACGTCGTTCGGGATGGTCCGCACCGAAGTCCACTGCCGCCGCTGCGGCGGCCATCTCGGGCACGTGTTCGACGACGGCCCGCCGCCCACCGGGCTGCGCTACTGCATGAACGGCCTCGCGCTCGTCTTCCACCCGGCCGCCGCCTGATCCGGCCCTACCTCCGACCGACTGGAGAACGCACCATGCTGCTCATCGTCCTTGCCTATCTCGGCGGCGTGCTCACGATCCTGAGCCCGTGCATCCTGCCCGTGCTGCCGTTCGTGTTCGCGCGCGCCGACCAGCCGTTCGTGCGCACCGGCCTGCCGCTGCTGGCCGGGATGGCGCTCACGTTCGCCGTCGTCGCGACGCTCGCCGCCGTCGGCGGCGGTTGGGTCGCGCAGGCCAACCAGGCCGGCCGCTGGGCCGCCATCGTGCTGCTCGCGCTGTTCGGGCTGACGCTGCTGATGCCGCGCGTCGCCGAACACCTGACGCGCCCGCTCGTCGCCGCAGGCAACCGGCTCACCGGCCTCGCGCAGCGCGACGGCCGCCCGGCCGGGCCGCTGTCGTCGCTGCTGCTCGGCGTCGCCACCGGCCTGCTGTGGGCGCCTTGCGCGGGCCCGATCCTCGGGCTCGTGCTGACCGGCGCCGCACTGCGCGGCGCGAGCGTCGGCACGACGCTGCTGCTGGTCGCGTATGCGGCCGGCGCGGCAACGTCGCTCGGCGTCGCGCTCGTGATCGGCGGCAAGGTGTTCGCCGCGATGAAGCGCTCGCTCGGCGCGGGCGAATGGATCAAGCGCGGGATCGGCGCCGCGCTGCTGGCCGGCGTCGGCGCGATCGCGCTCGGCCTCGATACGGGGGCGCTTGCGCAGTTGTCGACCGTCACGACGGGCGGACTCGAGACGAAGCTCGTCGCGCGACTCGGCGGGCACTCGGGCGGCGCGCCGGCCGCGATGTCCGCGACGGGCACCCCGGCGGACGGCCCGGCAGACCGCACCGCGGCCGGTTCGGGCGGCGCGATGATGTCCGCGACGGCCGATGCCGCGCAATCCGGCGGCGCGATGATGCGCGCGGCGGATGTCTCGCCCGCGACGCCGGCACCGGCCGCGCTGCCCGTCGAAGGCACGCTGCCGTCGCTCGACGGCGCCGTGCAGTGGCTGAATTCCCCGCCGCTTACCGCGGCCGGGCTGCGCGGCAAGGTCGTGCTCGTCGACTTCTGGACGTATTCGTGCATCAACTGCCTGCGCACGCTGCCGTACACGACTGCCTGGGCACGCAAGTACGCGCCGTACGGCCTCGTCGTGATCGGCGTGCATGCCCCCGAGTTCGCATTCGAGCGCGACATCGGCAACGTGAAGAAGGCCGTGCACGACCTCGGCATCGATTTTCCGGTCGCGATCGACAATCACTACACGATCTGGCGCGCGTTCAGCAACGAATACTGGCCGGCACACTACTTCGTCGACGCGCAGGGACGCGTGCGCCGCCATCATTTCGGCGAAGGCGAATATGCGGAATCGGAACGCGCGATCCAGTCGCTGCTCGCCGAGGCCGGCCACCCGGAAGCGCTGAAGGTGCCGCTCGGGCTCGCCGGCGCGCCCGCGAAAGGCGCGCTCGCGGCGGCCGACAGCGCGGACGTCCGTTCGCCTGAAACCTATGTCGGCTATGCGCGCGCGGACGGCTTCACGTCGCCGGGCGGCGTCGTACGCGACACGGCACACCGCTACGACGCGCCCGCGCACGCCGGCCTGAACGACTGGGGCCTCGCCGGCACCTGGCAGGTCGGCGCCGAACGCGCGTCGCTCGCCGCGCCGTCCGGCCGCATCGTCTACCGCTTCCATGCACGTGACCTGCACCTTGTGCTCGGCCCCGGTGAAAACGGCAAGCCGGTGCGCTTTCGCGTGACGCTCGACGGCACCGCGCCCGGTGCCGCACACGGCGCCGACGTCGATGCGCGGGGCTACGGGACGGTCACCGGGCAGCGCCTGTACCAGCTCGTCCGTCAGCCCGGCGCAATCGCCGATCGCACGTTCGCGATCGAGTTTCTCGATCCGGGTGTCGATGCGTACGCGTTCACGTTCGGTTGAACGAGTGCGATGCCGACACCCGATCGCCGTCTTCCCCAACGCATCTCAAAGGAGCCAATGATGAACCCGACACCGACCCGCGCTTCCACGCCGCGACGGCGCGCGGCAATGCTGCGCCGCATCGGCGCGCTCGCCGTCGCGGCCGCCGCCGTGTTCGGCTACCAGCGCGTCGTCAACTCCGCCGAGCCGATGCGCACCGTGCCCGCGCCGACGGTCGACGAAACGCCCGGCGCATCGCACGACGAGACGGCCGTGTTTGCCGGCGGTTGCTTCTGGGGCGTGCAGGGCGTGTTCGAGCACGTGAAGGGCGTGAAGCAGGTCACGGCCGGTTATGCGGGCGGCGCGTCCGAAACCGCGCACTATGCGCTCGTCGGCTCCGGGCTGACGGGGCATGCGGAATCGGTACGCATCGTCTACGACCCGACGCAGATCACCTACGGCCGGCTGCTGCAAGTGTTCTTCTCGGTCGCCCACGATCCGACCCAGCTCAACCGGCAAGGCCCCGACGAAGGGTCGCAATACCGGTCCGCAATCTTCCCGACCACCGCGCGGCAACGCGCGGTCGCGACCGCGTACATCGCGCAGCTCGGCACCGCGCATGCGTTCCCGGCGCCGGTCGTCACGCGCGTCGAGGACTACAAGGGGTTCTATCCGGCCGAGGCGTATCACCAGAACTATCTCGAACTGCATCCCGACGCGCCGTACATCGCGTTCAACGACCTGCCGAAGGTCGCCGGGCTGAAACACTATTTCCCGGCGCTGTACCGTGCCGACCCGGTGCTGTGGCGCGATGCGCGCTCGTGATCGGCAACCGGCCGCGTGACGGCGTGCGGCCCGTCGCGCGGCCGTAGCCGTAGCCACGGCCCGGCAGCGTCGTATAGCTCACGTGCCGGCCACGCCCCCGGTTTGCGCCGCATCAAGCAGCCCGCACTCGCCGTGCCGGTGCAAACCCGCATCGCATCTGCCATGCGATGCAACTTCGCGTAGACTTCTCCCAAGCCACGCCGCTTGTTGCGGCGTCCGGACCACCGTCCAGCCAGGAGGCGTCACGCATGCGCGCAGTGCCTTTGTCTGACAGCGGCACCTTCGAAGAACCGTCCACCGGCGCGGTCGTGCGCGACCTGCGCCGCGTGCCCATCCATCCCGATCACTGGTATCCGCTTGCCTGGTCGCGCGAACTGAAGCGCGGCAAGACGCTCGGCGTGCGCTTCGCCGGCGATCCGATCGTGCTCGTGCGCACCGAATCCGGCGCCGTGCATGCACTCGAAGATCGTTGCGCGCACCGCCAGGTGCCGTTGCATGCGGGCGTCGTCAGCGGTGAAACGCTGCGCTGCTGCTATCACGGCTGGACCTACGCGTGCGACACCGGCCGCTGCGTCGACGTGCCCTATCTCGGCCGCGAGCGCTTGCCCAACGGCGTGCGCGCCTATCCGTGCCGCGAGGCGCACGGGCTGATCTTCGTGTTCCCCGGCGACGCGACGCTCGCCGACGAACGCCCGTTCCCCGCGCTCGCATCCGCGGACGACCCGGCATTCAAGACGCGCCGCTTCGGCCGCGAGGTCAAGTGCCACTACTCGTTCATGCACGAGAACCTGATGGACATGAACCATCAGTTCCTGCATCGCAAGCAGATGGGGCAGATGCGGGCACGCTCGATCGGCCGGCGGCGCGGCGACGACTGGGTCGAGGTCGATTACACGTTCGCGCGCATGGAAGGCAAGCAGCCGGTCGGCGAGGCGCTCGTGTTCGGCTCGAGCAAGAAGCCCGGCGACCAGGCCAACAAGAGCGTGATGACGGTGCGCACCGGCTACCCGTACCAGACGCTGCAGATCCGTTCGAGCGAAGGCACGCTGGTGATGGATCTGTGGATCGTCTATGTGCCGCTCGACGAGCAACAACGCACCAACCGCACGTTCGGGCTGCTGTCGATCCACAAGCCGCGCATTCCGTTCGCGCTCGATCTCGCGTGGCCGCTGCTCGTCTGGTTCACCGAGCGGATCTTCCGCGAGGATCGCTGGATCGTCGAGCGCGAGCAGGAAGCGCACGACCGGCAGGGCGCCGACTGGAACCACGAGGTGTTTCCGGTCATCAACGAACTGCGCGACCTGCTGCGCCAGTGCGGCGCGCGAACGGTGATCCCGATCCGCGACGCGCGCGACGGCGCGTGATACGCGCGGCGTGATACGCGCGGCGTGATACGTGCGGCGTGCGGCGCGCCGAGGCGAGTGCGTTACAGGCTGAATGCGCCCGGCAGCAACGCGCGGGCCGTCGTGACCTCGACGGCCCCTTTCAGGTTGGCCAGGATCACTTCGATGTCGGGCATGCCGATCTCGATGATCACCTGACGGCACGCGCCGCACGGCGCGATCGGGCCGTCCGTGTCGCCGATCACCGCGAGCCGCGCGAAGTCGCCCGGACGATAGCCGGCGGCAATCGCCGCGAACATCGCCGTGCGTTCCGCGCAATTGCACAGTCCGTACGACGCGTTCTCGACGTTGCAGCCGTGAAAAACCGTTCCGTCGCGCGCCTCCAGCGCAGCGCCGACCTTGAAGCGCGAATACGGCGCATATGCGCGCTCGCGCGCCGCCCTGGCCTGTTCGATCAGCTCGTCTCGTTCCATCTCGATGGTGCCTCCAGTGGTGGGCCGGGATGCATCGACGCGACGCACCTCGGTCCGCACGATACTCCCGTCATGTGAAGCAGGCGTCGATACCCGCACGCTCCGCCGCGCCGGCATCGGCGCCTGTCAGCCGATCTGCTCGTAGATGGTCGGCGGCGCATCGCCCGTCTCGCCCAGCACGTAGCTTTGCCGTACTTCCTCCACCGCACGGGCGGCGGCCGCGTCGTCGCGGGCATGTACGTAGCCGAGCGGCTGGCCGGCTTCGACACGCTGGCCGATCTCCGCGAGCGCCGTCAGGCCGACACGGTGGTCGATCGCATCCTCGGCGCGCGTGCGGCCGCCGCCGAGCGCGACGACCGCGAGCCCGAGCGCGCGGCAATCGACCCGCTTCACCACGCCGCTCGCGGGCGACGGAACCGGCACGATCGCATTCGCCCGCGCAAGATGACGCGCGGGCGCTTCGATCAGGTCCGCCGGGCCGCCGAGCGCCGCCACCATTCTCGCGAAGCGTTCCGCCGCGGCGCCCGAATCGAGCACCTGCAGCAACATCGTGCGCGCGTCGGCGACATCGCGCGCCAGCCCGGCGGTCACGAGCAACTGCGCCGACAGCGCCATCGTGACGTCGTGCAGGCGCGCCGGTCGCGACTTGCCCGTCAGGTAGTCGATCGCACAGGCCACCTCGAGCGCATTGCCCGCGCACGGCGCGAGCGACTGGTTCATGTCGGTCAGGATCGCGGTCGTCTTCATGCCCGCGCCGTTGCCGACGTCGACGATGCTGCGTGCCAGCTCCGCCGATTTCGCGGCAGTCGGCATAAACGCGCCCGAGCCGACCTTGACGTCCATCACGAGCCCGTCGAGCCCCGCCGCGAGCTTCTTCGACAGGATCGACGCGGTGATCATCGCGACCGACTCGACGGTCGCCGTCACATCGCGAATCGCATAGATGCGCTTGTCGGCCGGCGCGAGCCGCGCGGTTTGCCCGATGATCGCGACACCGACGTCACGCACGGTGCGGCGAAACGTGTCCGGGTCCGGTGTCACGTCGTAGCCGGCGATCGCACCGAGCTTGTCGAGCGTGCCGCCGGTATGGCCGAGCCCGCGCCCCGAGATCATCGGCACATAGCCGCCGCATGCGGCCACCATCGGCCCGAGCATCAGCGACACGACATCGCCGACGCCGCCCGTCGAATGCTTGTCGATGACCGGTCCGCCGAGATCGAGCGCGCGCCAGTCCAGCACGTCGCCGGAATCGCGCTGCGCGAGCGTCAACGCGACGCGCTCGTCGGTGCTCAGGTCGTTGAAGTACACGGCCATCGCGAACGCCGCCACCTGGCCCTCGGTCACGCTGCCGTCGGTCACGCCGCGCACGAACGCGGCAATCTCGTCGCGATCGAGCGGCTGCCGGTCGCGCTTGCGGCGAATGAATTCCTGCGGCAGAAACATCGTTGCGTCTCCTCGATCGCTCAGTGCAGCGAAAAGAACAGGCCGGCGATCGCCGCGCTCATCAGGTTCGACAAGGTCGCGGCCGTCAGCGCACGCAAGCCGTGCCGCGCGACTTCCGAGCGGCGCTCGGGCGCGACCGCGCTGAAGCCGCCCGCGAGAATGGCGATCGACGAGAAGTTCGCGAAGCCGCACAGCGCGAACGACACGATCGCGAGCGTCTTCGGGTCGAGCACTTGAAGGCCGGCCGCCGCGACGTGCTCGCCGCCCTTCAGATACGGCGACAAGTCACCGTACGCGACGAACTCGTTGAAGATCAATTTCTCGCCGATGAAGTTGCCGGCCAGCGCGGCGTCGTGCCACGGCACGCCGATGATCCACGCAAGCGGTGCGAACAGGTGACCGATGATGCCCAGCAGCGTCACCTGCGGAAAGCCCGCGAACGCGGCCACGCCGCCGACGATGAGGTTCATCAGCGCGATGAGTCCGACGAACGCGATCAGCATCGCGCCGACGTTGATCGCGATCCGCAGCCCCACCGACGCGCCGGACGCCGCCGCCTCGATCACGTTGGCCGCGCGCTTGTCGTCGAAATCGAGCCCGTCGACCACGACGCGGCTCGGCTCCACGGTCGGAAACAGCAGCTTGCCGAACAGCAGCCCGCCCGGCACTGCCATGAACGACGCGGCAAGCAGGTACTCCATCTTCACGCCGAGGCCGGCGTAGCCGACCAGCACCGAGCCCGCGACCGATGCCATGCCGCTCGCCATCACCGTGAAGATCTCGGCGCCCGTCATGTGCCGCACGAACGGCTTCACGAGCGCGGGCATTTCGCTCTGCCCGAGAAAGATCGTTGCGACGGCCGAGCACGCCTCGATGCGGCTCACGCCGAGCACTTTCGCGAGCCCCGCGCCGAGGATCGCGACGATCCACTTCATCACGCCGATGTAGTAGAGCACCGAGATCAGCGCGGTGACGAAGATGATCATCGGCAGCACGCGCAGGCCGAACACGAACCCGCCGTCGCCGAACAACTGGAACATCCGGGCGTCGACGAGCCCGCCGAACACGAACGCGATGCCGTGATTGCCCATGTCGAGCACGCGGTTGACACCGTTCGCCGCAGCCGCCAGCGCCGCGCGGCCGGACGGCACGAACAGCACCAGCGCGCCGATCGCGAACTGTGTGAGCAGCGCGGCGATCAGGGTTCGGCCGCTCACCGCGCGCCGATTGTTCGACAGCAGATAGGCCACCATCAGCAGGAACAGCATACCCAGGAGACTGCGCAGAATATCCACCTCGTACTCCTTGCTCTCTATGTTTATTGGATTGCTCGGCAGGGCGGCCCGGCTCGCCCTTGTCACGCCGTCGGTGGATATTACTCGCCGTCATGCACGACGACAACGCAAACAAAATGGCAAGCGCCATGCGGTTTCGCTGGCGCCGTGAATTTACCAAGTTCTCCTATGTACATGAAGATTGCACGGACGCGACGAGGCTCGACCCGTCCCACATATTGAGCGAATTGACCGGGAGGCCGAGAAGAGGCAGTGACGGTGATGCATGAACGCGCGCGGGGCGATCCGAACGGGCACGCCCCGCGCAACCGACGAAATGCGCGGCTCAGCCCGCGCGTTCGACCGGATGCGGCTCGCGCAGCCGGTTCGCGATGCGCGCGGCTTCGTAGTAGCCGGCCGCGGGCGGCCGCTTCAGATAGCGACCCGCGCCGCGCACCGCACGCAGCTCACCGTCGGCCCAGGCAAGCGCACCGCGCGTCAGCGTATGCGTCGCGACGCCCTGCACCGTCATCCCTTCGAACACGTTGAAGTCGACCTGCTGGTGATGGGTCTTCACCGAGATCGTCTTCGTCGCTGCGGGATCCCACACGACCAGATCGGCATCGGCGCCCACTTGCACGGCCCCCTTGCGCGGATACAGGTTGAAGATCTGCGCGGCGTTGGTCGACGTGATCCGCACGAACTCGTTCGGCGTGATGCGGCCATGATTCACGCCGTGATGCCACAGCACCGACATCCGATCCTCGACACCGCCGCAGCCGTTCGGAATCTTCGTGAAGTCCTCGCGGCCCATCGCCTTCTGCGACGCGCAGAACACGCAGTGATCGGTCGCCGTCGTATGCAGCTGCCCCGCCTGCAGCCCGCGCCACAGCGCCTCGCGATGCTCGGCCGAGCGGAACGGCGGGCTCATCACATGTGCGGCCGCGCGCGTCCAGTCCGGATCGCGATACACCGACTCGTCGATCACCAGGTGTCCCGGCAGCACTTCGCCGAATACGCGCAACCCTTCGCTGCGCGCGCGCGTGATCGCATCGACCGCGTCCTTCGCGGATACGTGCACGATATACACGGGCACGCCGAGCACCTGCGCGATGCGGATGGCGCGGTTCGCGGCCTCGCCCTCCACCTCGGGCGGTCGCGACAACGGATGCGCCTCCGGGCCCGTCATCCCGCGCGCGAGCAGCGCCTGCTGAAGCCGGAACACGAGTTCGCCGTTCTCCGCGTGCACCGTGGGCAGCGCGCCGAGTTCGAGCGAACGCGAGAAGCTGTTCACGAGCACCTCGTCGTCGGCCATGATCGCGTTCTTGTACGCCATGAAGTGCTTGAAACTCGACACGCCGTGCTCGCGCACGAGCGTGCCCATGTCGCGGTGCACCGATTCGTCCCACCACGTGACGGCCACGTGGAAACCGTAGTCGGCCGCGGCCTTCTCTGCCCAGCCGCGCCATTCGTGAAATGCGTCCATCAGCGGCTGCTTCGGGCTGGGAATCACGAAATCGATGATGCTGGTCGTGCCGCCCGACAGCCCGGCGGCCGTGCCCGAATAGAAGTCGTCGCTCGCCGTCGTGCCCATGAACGGCAGTTCCATGTGCGTATGCGGATCGATGCCGCCCGGCATCACGTACTGGTCGTGCGCGTCGACCACCGTCGCGCCGGCCGGCGCGTCGATCGTCTCCGCGATCTGCAGGATCGTGCCGCCGTCCTGCGGGTCGGCACACAGTACGTCCGCGCGATAGGTGCGGTCCGCATCGACCACGGTGCCGCCGCGAATCAGGATTGCCATTTGCTTGCCTCCTCGTTGACTGTCGAGTGCCGCATGCGCTCGCGCATCACGCGCTCGCGATCTGCGCGCGCTGTCCGGCGCGCCACTTCATCCAGGTACCGTACACGCCGGACGCCAGCACGAGCCCGACGAACCACGCATACGTGTAGAGCGTATTGAAGAACGCCGGCACGTTCGGGAACGACGCCGGAAACGCGGTATGCAGGAAGCCGGGCAGGTTCGGCAGCACGCCGATCGCGAGCGCGGCCAGCGCGGCCGGGTTCCAGCCGCGTGCGTAGCTGAAGTCGCCGCGCTCGTCGAACAACGCGCGCGTGTCGAGCCGCGTGCCGCGAATCAGGAAGTAGTCGACCATCAGGATGCCCGCGACCGGCCCGAGCAGCGCCGAGTAGCCGACGAGCCAGGTGAAGATGTAGCCGTCCGTCGTCGCAAGGATCTTCCACGGCATCATCACGATCGCGAGCGTCGCGGTGATCAGCCCGCCCGTGCGGTACGAGATTGCCTTCGGCCACAGGCTCGAGAAATCGTAAGCAGGACCGACCAGGTTCGCCGCAAGATTGCAGCACATCGTGTCGAGCGTGAGAATCACGAGCGCGATGCCGACGCCGATGCCGGTCATCCGGCTCGTCAGATCGATCGGATCCCAGATCGCGTTGCCGTAGATCACGACGGTGGCCGACGTCACCACGACCGACACCACCGACAGCAGTGCCATCGGCAGCGGCAGCCCGATCGATTGCCCGATCACCTGGTCGCGCTGCGAATGCGCGAAGCGCGTGAAGTCGGGAATGTTCAGCGCGAGCGTTGCCCAGAAGCCGACCATCGCGGTCAGGCCCGGCCAGAACGTCGCCCAGAAGAGCCCGGCCTTCTTGCCGCCCGCAACGAACTGCGACGGCGCCGACAGCATCGTGCCGAAGCCGCCCGCCTGCGACGTCGCCCACCACACGAGCGCGATGCACATCACGACCTTGATCGGCGCGGACCAGCTCTCGAGCCAGCGGATCGAATCGGTGCCATGCCAGATGAAGTACAGCTGCAGCGCCCAGAACACGAGGAAGCACGCGAGCTGCCCGAACGAAATGCCGATGAGCGGCAGCGCGGCGCCGTGCAGCGCGTTACCGGTCAGGATGTTCAGCAACGTGTAGATCGCGCTGCCGCCGAGCCAGCTCTGGATGCCGTACCAGCCGCACGCGACGATCGCGCGCAGCATCGCGGGCAGCTTCGCGCCCTGTGTGCCGAACGACGCGCGCACGAGCACTGCATACGGAATTCCATGCTTCGCGCCCGCATGACCGATCAGCAGCATCGGCACGAGCACGATCAGGTTGCCGAGCAACACCGTCAGCACCGCCTGCCAGGGCGACATGCCTTCCTGGATCAACCCGGCCGCGAGCATGTACGACGCGATGTTCATCACCATCCCGACCCACAGCGCCGCGAAGTGATACCAGCGCCATGTGCGCTGCGCCATCGTCGTCGGGGCGAGGTCGTCGTTGTACAGGCTGCCGCCCGGCGCCGCGGCGCTGTCGGGATCGGCGGGAATCGCTGCTGGTTTCATCGGACGCGCTCCACGTAAACGTCAGTGCCGGCATCGCGAGATGCCGGCAGGACAGGACACAAGCAGCAGCGCGAGCGATCCCGCGCCGCCGGCCGTCGGTCAGGCAGCCTTCGCGTGCTTCGCGGGTTCCGCCGGGCTCGCGCCGGCGTCGGCACGCGCCGGGTTGTTCGGATGCGTGGTCCAGTTCGCATAGTCGCCCGCGTCGACCCGCTCCATCGTGATGCATTGCTCGACCGGACACACATGCATGCAAAGATTGCACCCGACGCACTCCGCATCCACCACCTCGAAGTGCCGCACGCCGTCCTTCTCGGCCGTGATCGCCTGGTGCGCCGTGTCCTCGCACGCGATATGGCACAACCCGCACTGGATGCAGCGGTCCTGGTCGATGCGCGCCTTGATGTCGTACTTCAGGTTCAGGTATTTCCAGTCGGTCACGTTCGGCACCGCGCGCCCGCGCACGTCGTCGAGCGTCGCGTAGCCCTTCTCGTCCATCCAGTTCGACAGCCCGTCGGCGAGATCCGATACGATCCGGAATCCGTAATGCATCGCGGCGGTGCACACCTGCACGCTTCCGGCGCCGAGCACGATGAACTCGGCCGCGTCGCGCCACGACGAAATTCCGCCGATGCCGGAGATCGGCAGGTTCGGCGTTTCCGGGTCACGCGCAATCTCCGCGACCATGTTCAGCGCGATCGGCTTGACTGCCGGCCCGCAGTATCCGCCGTGCGTGCCCTTGCCGTCGACGGTCGGCATCGGCGCCATCTGGTCGAGATCCACCGCGACGATCGAGTTGATCGTGTTGATCAGCGACACGCCGTCCGCGCCGCCCTTGTAGGCGGCGCGCGAGCCCATCCGGATGTCGCTGATGTTCGGCGTGAGCTTCACGAGACACGGCAGCTTCGTGCCTTCCTTGACCCAGCGCGTGACCATCTCGACGTATTCCGGCACCTGCCCGACGGCCGCGCCCATTCCGCGTTCGCTCATCCCGTGCGGGCAACCGAAGTTCAGCTCGACCGCATCGGCGCCCGTATCCTCGACCAGCGGCAGGATCCATTTCCAGTCGCGCTCGTTGCACGGCACCATCAGCGACACGATCAGCGCGCGGTCGGGCCAGTCGCGCTTCACCTGCGTGATCTCTTTCAGGTTCACGTCGAGCGGGCGGTCGGTGATCAGCTCGATGTTGTTCAACCCGGCGATCCGCTGGCCGTTCCACTGCACCGCGCCGTAGCGCGAGCTGACGTTGACGACGTGCGGATCGAGCCCGAGCGTCTTCCAGACGACGCCGCCCCAGCCCGCCTCGAACGCGCGATTGACGTTGTACGCCTTGTCGGTCGGCGGCGCGGAGGCGAGCCAGAACGGATTCGGCGAGGTGATGCCTGCGATGGTGCAGCGAAGGTCGGCCATGTTCGGCTCCGTGAAAAGGGGGGCGTTTATCGTGATCCGCGTGGCGCGCGCCATGCATGCGCCGTGCGCGATGCCGTTGCGTATGCCGTGCTCACGCGGCCTTGGCGGCACGCTGCGCGAGCGCCGCGTCGATCGCCGCCGCCGCACGCTTGCCGTCCTGTACGGCCTGCACCGTGAGGTCGATGCCGTCCGTCGCCGCGCAATCGCCGCCGGCCCATACGTCGGGCAATGCCGTGCGTCCGTCCGCGTCGACCGCGATGCGCGAACCGTCCGCGGTCAGCAGCGCGGCGGCGACACCGTCCGGCGCCAGCGTCTGGCCGATCGCCTTCAGCACCATGTCGGCGTCGACGGTGAAACGCTCGCCCGACGCGGCCTCGAATTCGACGCCCGTCACGTGCCCGTCCGCACCCGCGATGCGCACCGGCTTCGCGTGCGTGATGAGCGTGACGCCGCTCTTTTGCGCGAATTCGCGTTCGGCCCAGGTCGCGCTCATCGCGTCCACGCCACGGCGATACAGCATCGTCACGCGCTCCGCGCCGAGCTTGCGGCTTTGCACCGATGCGTCGATCGCCGTGTTGCCGCCGCCGATCACGACCACCCGCCGCCCGACCGGCACGTTCTCCAGCGCGTCGGCCTGCCGCACCTGCTCGATGAAGTCGACCGCGTCCATCACGCCGGTCAATTGCTCGCCGTCGATCGCGAGCGTGCGCACGCCGCTGAGGCCGATCGCGAGAAACACCGCGTCATGCCGTTCGCGCAGCGCATCGAGCGTCACGTCGCGGCCGAGCGCGACGCCCGTTTCCAGCGCGATGCCGCCGACCGACAACAGCCACGCCACTTCGCGCTGCGCGAAATCGTCGACCGTCTTGTACGCAGCGATCCCGTATTCGTTCAGGCCGCCCGCCTTCGGCCGGGCATCGAACAGCGTGACGCGATGCCCGGCGAGCGCGAGCCGGTGTGCGCAGGCCAGCCCGGCCGGCCCTGCGCCGACCACCGCGACATGCCGCCCCGTGTCGAGTGCGCGCGTGAATCGCACAGCGCCGCTCGCCATCGCCCAGTCGGTCGCATGCCGCTGCAGCGCGCCGATCGCAACCGGCTGCGCGTCCTGATGATTGCGCACGCACGCGCCTTCGCAGAGGATCTCGGTCGGACACACGCGTGCGCACATCCCGCCGAGCGGATTCGCGGACAGGATGTCGGTCGCGGCACCTTTCAGATTGCCGTTGCCGATCTTGCGGATGAAGCCCGGAATGTCGATCTGCGTCGGGCAGGCCTGCACGCACGGTGCGTCGTAGCAGTAGTGGCAGCGGCTGGCGGCGGCCGCGGCGGCAGTCGGATCGAGCAGCGGCGCGATATCGGCGAATTCGCACGAGAGTTGCGTGGACGACAGGCGATGCGCGGCGATATCGCCGGTTGGCTTGGTGGTCATACGCGTTCCTTCGACTGAGTGGAGACAAAGCCGTCCCCGCCGCCTGCGAATGCGCAGTCGGGGCGGTCATGCATCAGGAGTGCTACGGTTACGTGATGCGCAGCCTGCCCGCCGCGCTATACCCGATCCATCATGAAGCCGGCTCGCATGCGCGCGACAGCATCGCGTGCAGCAGCACGTTCGCGCCGGCCTCGATCCATGCAGGCGTCGCGTCCTCGATCTCGTTGTGACTGATGCCGTCGACGCAGGGCACGAACACCATCGACGTCGGCGCGACCTGCGCCAGGTAACACGCGTCATGACCCGCGCCCGACACGATGTCGCGATGCGAGTAACCGAAGCGATCGGCCGCGTCGCGCACGGCCGCGACGCAGGCCGGATCGAACGCGACGGGCTTGTAGTAGAAAATCTGCTCGAGCGCGGTTTCGAGCCCGATCTCGCCCGCGATGCGCGCGACGCCATCGCGCAGCGCGGCGTCCATCTTCGCGAGCACGGCGTCGTCCGGGTGACGGAAATCGACGGTGAAGAACACACGCCCCGGAATCACGTTGCGCGAGTTCGGGTGAACCTGCATCATCCCGACCGTCGCGCAGCCGAACGGCGCGTGATCGAGGCCGATCCGGTTCACGAGATCGACCACGCGCGATGCGCCGAGCAGCGCGTCGCGGCGTCGCGGCATCGGCGTCGGCCCCGCATGTGCTTCCTGCCCCGTGAACGTGATCTCGTACCAGCGCTGCCCCTGCGCGTCGGTCACGACGCCGATCGTCTTGCACTCCGCCTCGAGAATCGGCCCCTGCTCGATATGCAGTTCGAACGCCGCATGCAGCTTGCGACCACCGCACGGCACGTCGCCCGCGTAGCCGATACGCGCGAGTTCCTCGCCGATCGTCTTGCCGTCGACGTCCTTGCGCGACAGCCCGTACTCGAGCGGGAACACGCCCGCGAACACACCCGACGCGACCATCGCCGGCGCGAAACGCGAACCTTCCTCGTTGGTCCAGATCACGACCTCGACCGGATGTTCGGTCTCGATGCCGTGATCGTTCAGACTCCGAATCACTTCGAGGCCGCCCAGCACGCCGTAGATGCCGTCGAAGCGGCCGCCCGTCGGCTGCGAATCGGCGTGCGATCCGGTGACGACCGGCGCCGCGTCGGCCACGCGCCCCGCGCGACGCATGAACACGTTGCCCATCGTATCGACCGTGACCGTGCAGCCGGCGGCTTTCGCCCAGCCGACGATCAAGTCGCGTCCGGCCTTGTCGAGATCGGTCAGCGCGAGGCGGCAGACGCCGCCCTTCGGCGTCGCGCCGATCTTCGCGACCTCCATCAGGCTGTCCCACAACCGCCTGCCGTCGACCTTGATCGACGTGTCGAATGCTGCCCGCTTCACTGTTTCCGATACCGCGTCCATTCGTATCGCTCCTGTGGGTCGGTCATGCCGTCGTTCCGGTCGCCGCCGGTGCGCGCATTGCCGCTGTCGGGGCAAATCCGCACCGGCGAGGTGCGGATGCGCATCGTTCTCGTGATTCGTCCGGTCGCTCGGCGGATTGCCGGCACTGCATTCCGTCGATCGTCAAATCCTGTCCGATTGGACAGGTTTTAGACGATCAAAATGCACAGCGCAATGCCTTTCTTGCGTAAATCGAAGGAGCGAGAAACGTGCCACCGCATCGCAGCATCGCGCGCGACGATTTGTGGGGGCATGTGCGATCGACGCGAACCAGCGGCTAGAATGAAGCGCAACGCGGCATGCGAGCCGCGCGAGGGTGACGATGAGACATGACGAAGCGGCCGCCGAAGCCACCAGCGACGACGAAACCAACACGCCTTTGCGGCGACGCAAGGCGCACATCCGCGAGTCCAACGAGGCGCATCTGCTGGCCTGTGCGGAAGCCGTATTCGCGGAGCGCGGGCTCGACGGCGCGAGCACCGCAATGATCGCCGAACGTGCGGGCCTACCGAAAGCGAACCTGCATTACTACTTCCCGACGAAGCTTGCGCTGTACCGTCGCGTGCTCGACGACCTGTTCGAAGACTGGCACCGCGCGGCCGGCTCGTTCGAGGCCGGCGACGATCCGGTCGAGGCGATCGGTGGCTACGTGCGCGCGAAGATGGATCTGTCGCGGCGGCGCCCGCTCGGCTCGAAGGTCTGGGCCAACGAGATCATCCACGGTGCCGCGCACATGCAGGACATCCTGTCGGAGCGCGTGAAGCCCTGGTTCGACACGCGCGTGACGGTAATCGAAGGCTGGATCGCGCGCGGGCTGCTCGCGCCGATCGATGCGCACGCGTTGATGTACCTGATCTGGGCGACCACCCAGCACTACGCGGATTTCGATGCGCAGATCCGCGCGCTGAGCGGCAAGCGTGCGTTCACGCAGAAGGCGTTCGCGGAGAAGACCGAGCAGGTCGTGCAGCTCGTGATCCGCGCGTGCGGGGCGGTGTCGCCGGGAGGGAGCGCGTAACGCGATCGTACGCCCCGGGAAAGTGAAACGGGCGACGTGCACGAGGGCCGCCGCCCGCATCGCGATACGGCATGCGTGCCGTATCGCGCGTGATGCGTCGATACGCTAGCGTTACGCGACGCGCTCGATCGCGATCGCCGTCGCCTCGCCGCCGCCGATGCACAGCGACGCGACGCCGCGCTTCAGCCCGTATGCTTCGAGCGCGGCCAGCAGCGTCACCATCACGCGTGCGCCCGATGCACCGATCGGATGGCCCAGCGCGCATGCGCCGCCGTGCACGTTGACCTTGTCGTGCGACAGGTCGAGATCGCGCATCGCGGCCATCGCCACCACCGCGAAGGCCTCGTTGATCTCGAACAGGTCGACATCGCGCAGGTTCCAGCCGGTTTTCTCCGACAGCTTGCGGATCGCGCCGATCGGCGCCGTCGCGAACAGGCCGGGCTTGTTCGCGTAGGTCGAGTGCCCGACGATCACCGCCTTCGGCGCGAGGCCAAGCCGGTCCGCTTCCGAGCGACGCATCATCACGAGCGCGGCAGCGCCGTCCGAAATCGACGACGAATTGGCCGCCGTCACCGTACCGCCTTCGCGGAAAGCCGGCTTGAGCGTCGGAATCTTGTCGAGCTTCGCCTTGCCCGGCTGCTCGTCGATCGACACGACGGCTTCCGTCTTGCCGGCCTTCACGGTCACCGGTGCGATCTCCGACACGAAGCGCCCTTCCGCGATCGCGCGTTGCGCGCGCGTCAGCGATGCGATCGCGAACGCATCCTGCTCGTCACGCGTGAACTGGTAAGCCTGCGCGCAATCCTCCGCGAACGTGCCCATCAGCCGGCCCTTGTCATATGCGTCCTCGAGCCCGTCGAGGAACATGTGGTCGAGCACCTGGCCATGCCCCATGCGCATCCCGGCACGCGCTTTCGGCAGCAGATACGGCGCATTCGTCATGCTCTCCATCCCGCCCGCGACCGCCACGTCGGCCGATCCGGCCAGCAGCAGGTCGTGCGCGAACATCGCGGCCTTCATCCCCGAGCCGCACATCTTGTTGACCGTGGTCGCGCCCGTCGCCAGCGGCAAGCCGGCCTTCAGCGCAGCCTGCCGCGCCGGCGCCTGTCCCTGGCCGGCCGGCAGCACACAGCCGAACACGATTTCATCGATGCGCTCGGCCGGCACCCGCGCGCGTTCGAGCGCCGCGCGAATCGCCACCGCGCCGAGCTCGCTCGCATTGGCCGCGGCCAGGTCGCCCTGAAAACCACCCATCGGCGTGCGCGCAGCGCCGACGATTACGATCGGATCCTGTGTCGTCATGATTGCATTCCTCCAGTGTCAGCGCGGTGCCATGCGCAGCGCGCCATCGAGACGGATGACTTCGCCGTTCAGCATCGTATTCTCGGCGATGTGGCGCACCAGCGCCGCGAATTCCTCCGGGCGGCCGAGCCGCGGCGGAAACGGTACGCTCTTGCCGAGCGCGTCCTGCACGTCCTGCGGCATGCCGGCCATCATCGGCGTCGCGAAGATGCCCGGCGCGATCGTCACCACGCGAATGCCGAATCGCGCGAGCTCGCGCGCGATCGGCAGCGTCATACCGACCACGCCGCTCTTCGATGCCGCATACGCGGCCTGCCCGATCTGGCCGTCGAACGCCGCGACCGATGCGGTATTGACGATCACACCACGCTCGCCTTCCGCGTCGGCGTCCTGCTTCGACATCGCTTCCGCAGCCAGCCGGATCATGTTGAACGTGCCGACCAGATTGATCGACACCGCCCGCGCGAAGCGATCGAGCGAATGCGGGCCTTCGCGGCCGACGACCTTCTCGCCCGGTGCGACGCCCGCGCAATTCACGAGCGCGTCGATGCGGCCGAACGCGTCGCGCGCGGCGGCAACGGCGGCCTGCCCGTCGGCTTCGCTCGTCACGTCGGTCTTCACGAAGCGCGCAGCCGCGCCGAGCTCGTGCGCGAGGTTCGCACCGGCGTCTTGATTCACGTCCAGCAGCACGGCCTTGCCGCCTTCCGCGACCACCATGCGCGCCACCGCCGCACCGAGGCCCGAACCGGCGCCCGTAATCAGAAAAACGCGATCGTTGATTTTCATTTGCAGTCCGTATTCAGTATTCAGGATTGAGCGGTCTTCTCGGCTTCCAGCTTGCGCAGCACGAAGCGTTGGATCTTGCCGCTCGGGGTTTTCGGCAGCGCGTCGACGAAGTCGATCGCGCGAGGATAGGCGTGTGCCGACAGCCGCCGCTTCACATGCTGGCTCAGTTCGTCGGCCAGCGCCGGTGTGCCGTCGAAGCCTTTGGACAGCACGACGAACGCCTTGACGATTTCCGTGCGCTCGGGGTCGGGCACGCCGATCACCGCGGCCTCGCTGACGGCCGGATGCTCGATCAGCGCGCTTTCCACGTCGAACGGTCCGATCCGGTAGCCGGACGACGTGATCACGTCGTCCGCGCGGCCGATAAAGCTCACGGTGCCGTCCGGCTCGAGCTCGACGTTGTCGCCCGTCCGGTAATAGCCGCCCGCGATCGCCGGCGTGTCTTGCTGCCAGTAACCGTGGAACCACAGCAACGGCGAGCGCGCGATGTCGATCGCGAGGATCCCGGGCTCGCCGGGGCCAAGCTCGCGGCCGGCTTCGTCAAGCACCGCGACGCGATAGCCGGGCATCGCCAAGCCCGCCGAACCGGCATGGACGACGTGCGTGAGCCCGTGATGATTGTTCACGACCATCCCGAGTTCGGTCTGGCCGTAGTGATCGTAGATCGGCGCGCCGAGTGCCGCGTGGAACCAGCGCACGACTTCCGGATTCAGCGGTTCGCCCGCGCTGCTGACGACCCGCAGTTGCCCTTTCAGGTGCGCGGCCGCTTCGGTGCCGGCCGCCATCAGCATCCGGTACGCGGTCGGCGAGCCCGCCAGGCTCGTGATGCCGAGCCGTTCGATCATGTCGTAGGTGCTGTCGACCGTGAAGCTGCCCTCGTATAACGTCGTCGCATGGCCGAGCAACAGCGGGCCCGTAATCGCGTAATAAAGGCCGTATGCCCAGCCCGGATCGGCGATGTTCCAGAAGCGATCGCTGGCGCGCAGGTCCACCGCGTCGCGCATGTACGCGCCGAACGCGAGCAGTGCGCGCAGCGGCACCGGCACGCCCTTCGGCAAACCGGTCGTGCCCGACGTCGACATCATCATGAACAGGTCGGTGCCCTTGCGCGGGACCGGTTCGAATACGTCGGACTGCGCGTCGAGTGCCGCGCGGAAATCGATGTCACCTGACGGCAGCGCGTCGCCCGACTCGCGAACCGTCGCGACACGCGGGCATTCGACGACATCGTCGAGCTTCGCGCGGTTTGCAGTGTTCGTGACGACCAGCCGCGCATCGCTCATGCGCAACCGGTGCTCGATCGCCTTCGGGCCGAACGCAGTGAAGAGCGGCTGATAGATGGCGCCCGCGCGCCACGTGCCGAGAATCGTCGCGACAAGTTCTGGCGTGCGGGGCAACAGGCCAGCCACCACGTCGCCCGGCTTCACGCCCTGCTCGGCCAGCAGATTCGCGACCCGCGCGGAGAGCGCCTGCATCTGCGCGAACGTAAAGCTGCGATGCTGGCCGCCCGCGTCGATCCAGTCCAGCGCGATCGCGTCCGGGTTCGCCGCCGCATGCCGGTCGCAGCATTCGACGCAGGCATTCAGGCCCTGCTCCAGATCGCCGTAAAGCGTTGCGGCGGCGGTCTCGATACGAAATCCGGCCACCGCGTCGGCGTAGGCCGGCACCACCCGGGCGGTTGCTCCATCACGCATGCGTGTCTCCTGTTCGTTATGCCCGCCGGCGAACCGGGGTATATCGATGATGGTAGACAGCCGTCACATTGCAATCAATGACAAACAGAATCTAGAATCGTGATCGCTTTTGCCATGTCTGGAGGACATGAAAAAATGGGGCCGCAGATGATTTCACCGGATTTCGTCGAGGATGCGCTCGAGAGTTTGCGCAGGCGGCGGATTCCGACGGAGCCCGTCCTGCGCATTGCCGGCCTGCCGGCTGCCGTGCGCGAGCCCGTCACGCCGCAGCAGTACGGGCGCCTGTGGCTGGCGATCGCCAACGCGATCGACGATGAATTCTTCGGACTCGCGGCGCGGCCGATGCGGCGCGGCAGCTTCACGCTGCTGTGTCATGCGGTCCTGCACGCGGGCACGCTCGAGAAGGCGCTGCGGCGAGCGCTGCAGTTTCTGCGCGTGGTGCTCGACGAACCGCGCGGCGAGCTCGTGGTCGCCGACGGTCAAGCACAGATCGTCCTCACGCAGACAGGCGCACCGTATTCGGCATTCGCTTACCGGACGTTCTGGTTGATCCTGCTCGGCGTCGCCTGCTGGCTGATCGGTCGACGCATTCCGTTGCAGCGCATCGATTTCGCGTGCCCAAGCCCGGACCAGCGCAGCGACTACCATCAGTTCTTCGGTGTGCCCGTCCATTTCGACCGCCCGGACAGCCGGCTCGCATTCAACGCCGCATACCTCGCGCTGCCGACGATCCGCTCCACGCAGGCCCTGAAAACCTTCCTGCGCGGCGCGCCCGGCAACCTGCTCGTGCGCTATCGGCACGACACAGGCTGGGTCGCAAAGACGCGCGCGCATCTGAAGGCGCAGCCGGCCGCCGAATGGCCGGACTTCGACACGCTGGCCACGCGCCTCGGCACGACGCCCGCGACGCTGCGGCGACGCCTGCGCAGCGAGGGGCAGAGCTTCGCTTCGATCAAGGACGAGCTACGAGGCGCGCTGGCCCAGTCGCTGCTGCGCGGAGATACGCTCAGCGTCGCGGAAATCGCGGTAGAACTCGGTTTTACCGAGCCCAGCGCATTTCATCGCGCGTTCCGGAAATGGACAGGAACGAGCCCGGGCGCGTTTCGGCGGGATGTCAATGCGGCGCAGGCGGAGCATTGAATTGCAGTGCGGGGCACTGCGCGGACGAAACCGGAGTAGCCTCGATCGAATAGCCGTGGTGCCGAAATGCGAGGGCCGCCGTAGTCGGCGTGCCGATTTTGACGCTCCAAATGCAAAAACCCCCGCCTGTTTGGGCGGGGGTTTCTGGCTTGAGGGGAGCCTGACGATTACCTACTTTCACACGGGAATCCGCACTATCATCGGCGTAGAGTCGTTTCACGGTCCTGTTCGGGATGGGAAGGGGTGGGACCGACTCG
>NZ_CADFEJ010000029.1 GCF_902833055.1 Burkholderia territorii | reverse complement strand
GGCCGTAGTTGTTCGAGCAGTTCGTGGTCAGCGTGGGCAGGCCGTACGTATGGTGGTAGGCGCGCACCAGATGATCGGAGCCGGCCTTGGTTGCCGAATACGGACTGTTGGGGGCATACGGCGTGTTTTCCGAGAACTGCGGATCGGTCGCCGACAGTGAGCCGAATACCTCATCGGTCGATACGTGCAGAAAGCGAAACGCCGATTTGTCCGCTTCACTCAGGCCGCTCCAGTATGTCCGCGCGGCCTCGAGGAGCGTGAAGGTTCCGACGACATTGGTCTGAACAAAGTCCGCCGGCCCGTGAATCGAGCGATCGACGTGACTTTCCGCCGCGAAGTGCACGAGTGCGCGAGGCTTGTATTGCGCGAACATTGCATCCAGCGCAGCGCGGTCGCAAATGTCGGCGCGTACGAACACGTGTTTCGGGTTCCCGTCCAGCGACTGCAGCGTGCGACGGTTGCCGGCGTAGGTCAACTTGTCGACGTTGAGCACGGCCTCGTCGGATTGACGCAGCCAGTCGAGTACAAAATTGGCGCCGATAAAACCCGCGCCACCCGTCACCAGGATCATGAGGCTCCCTCTAGTCATACGCGGCAGGCCTCAAGCACGAGCCGCCATCATTTCGAACAGCGACGGCATCAACGTACGCGTCGCTCAAGGCGGGAATTCTAACTTCTCACCGTGACCGTCAAAGTCATGAAATGCTAATTTTGTCGAGGAAGCGGCAATTATAGGAAGCAAGCCCCCCCAAAAGCCATGTTGCTAACAACTTGAAACAGTGCGCCGCGGTCGGCAGGACGAATGAAATCGTGTTTTAAATCAATACGTTGAACTGGCACAATGTCGCGGATGAGCGCGCGCTTTGCGCCATCGCGCCTTCCTCCACCCGGTATCAAAACTTGTAACAACTGCCATGCCGCCTTCTCCCATCGCCATCGGCGACATCCAAGGCTGTCATTCAGCTTTCGAATCGCTGCTCGAAAAGCTTTCAGCCCCCGCCGACACCCCGCTCTGGATCGCCGGCGACATCGTCAACCGCGGGCCCGCCTCCCTAGCCGCACTGCGCGCGCTGGTCGACCTCGGCCCACGCGCCACCGTCGTGCTCGGCAATCACGATCTCCACCTGCTCGCGGTATCGGCCGGCATCCGCACGGAACGCCCGGGCGACACGATTGGCGAGATCCTCGACGCGCCCGACGCCGACGCCCTGCTCGACTGGGTGCGCCACCGCCCGTTCGCGCACTTCGAACACGGGATGCTGCTCGTCCACGCCGGCGTGTTGCCGCAATGGGACGCCACGCTCGCGCTGGAACTCGCGGACGAACTGCAACGCGCGCTGCGCGCGCCCGATTGGCGCGACACGCTACAAGGGCTCTACGGCAACGAGCCGAACCAATGGAGTCCGAACCTCAAAAAACGCGACCGGATGCGCGTCGCATTCAACGCCTTCACGCGCCTGCGGTTCTGCACGCCCGACGGCGCGATGGAATTCAAGACGAACGGCGGCCCCGAAAGTGCGCCGCCGGGCTATCTGCCGTGGTTCGACGTACCGGGCCGCCGCACCGGGAACGTCACGATGGTGTTCGGCCATTGGGCCGCGCTCGGCCTGATGCTGCGCGACAACGTCGTCGCGCTCGATTCGGGGTGCGTATGGGGAAATCAGCTGTCGGCCGTGCGACTGACGGCCGACCCGGCACAGCGAACGGTCACGCAGGTGCGGTGCGAAGCGTGCCGCACACCGGGCGGCGAGTAGCCCGCGCGCGACAGGCGCGGGCGCAATGAAGGATCAGCCCTCGCGTCCCGGCACCGGCTCGTCGGCCGCCGCATCGCCGGCCGCGCCGCCGCCGACCTCCGTTGCCGGATACGCATGTTTCTCCAGCGCCGCCAGCGCCTCGGGCGACGGCTTGCCGACCTTCGCCTGCAGCGTCTCGAGCGCGGTCGCGATCGCATCGCGCGCCGCCGCGGAAGTCGTGCGGCGGTCGCCGCCCGGCGCGATCGGCTCACAGACGTAAAGGTGCGCGACGAGCGGGCCGCCGCGCAGCACCATGTCGAGCGACATCCCGAGCGACAACTCGCCCGTGTAAGCCGGCGCGACCGACTGGCGCCCCTGCGCATCCTCGTACATCAGGCAGATCGGCTGCACCGCGCAGCCGGCCGACACCGCGGCCTGGAACAGGTTCGCGTGGAACGGCAGCAGCCCCTGCCCGTCCGACGTCGTGCCCTCCGGAAACACGCACATCACGCCGCCGTTGCGCAACCGCTCGGCCATCTCGTGCATGACCCGCATCGCCTCGGTGCGCTTCTCGCGCTGCAGGAACACGGTGTCGAGCTTCTCCGCCAGCCAGCCGACCACCGGCCATTGCCGCACCTCGGCCTTCGACACGAACGGCGTCGGCCGCCACGCGTTGACCGCGTAGATGTCGAGCCACGACACGTGGTTGCCGACAACGAGCGCTCCCGCGTCGAGGCGCGCGCCGTCGTTGTGCACGACGAGATGCATCCCGCAGATGCGCAGCATCTTGAGCGACCAGCGGCGCGTCAGCTCCGCGCGATGCGCGGGCGTGACATGCGAAAAGCGCAGCGCGACGATCGCCATGCCGCGCAACAGGTGAAAGACGAGACGCAGCTTGCGAAGAGCGGTCATGGCGAGGATCCGGCGTGGTTCAGTGGCGCTCGAAAGCGACCTGGCCCGCCACGAGCGTCGCGCGCACGCAGGCAGGTAGTTCGTAGCCGAGGAACGGCGAGTTGTGGCCCTGGCTCTTCAGCGCGCGCGGCTCGACGCGCCAGTGCGCGCGCGGGTCGAACACGCACAGATCGGCCGCGCCGCCTTCGGCGAGACGGCCTGCCGGCAACTGCAGCACGTCGGCCGGCGCCGCCGTGATGCGGCGCAGCGCCTGCGCGAGCGGCGTGTTGGTTTCATCGGCCCATTTCACCGTCAGCGACAGCAGCAACTCGAGCCCGGTCGCGCCCGGCGTCGCTTCGGCGAACGGCAGCAGCTTCTCGTCGTCGTCGACCGGCGTGTGATCGGAACAGATCGCGTCGATCGTGCCGTCGGCGAGCGCCGCGCGGATCGCTTCGCGATCGCGCTCGCCGCGCAGCGGCGGGTCGAGTCGGAACTGCGAATCGAAGTAGCCGATGTCGACGTCGATCAGGTGCAGGTGGTTCACGCCGACGTCGCACGTCACGGGCAGCCCCTCGGCCTTCGCCGCGCGCACGAGCGCGAGGCCGGCCGCCGACGACAGCCGGGCGAGGTGCACGCGCGCGCCCGTCACGCGCATCAGTTCGAAGATCGTGTGCAGCGCGATCGTCTCGGCCGCGACCGGCACGCCGGACAGGCCGAGCCGCGACGCGAGCGCGCCGCTCGCGGCGACGCCGCCGCGGCCGATGAACGCGTCGAGCGGACGCAGCCACGTCGTGTAGCCGTAGGTGCTTGCGTACTGCAGCGCACGCAGCAGCACCTGCGTGTCGCGCACCGGCACGTTCGCGTGCGTGAAGCCGACGCAGCCCGATTCGGTCAGCGCGACCATCTCGGTGATCACTTCGCCCTTGAGGCCGACGGTGAGCGCGCCGAGCGGATGAACGTTGGCCTGGCGCAGGTTGCGGGCGCGGAACTTGAGCATCTCGACGAGGCCCGGCTCGTCGAGCACGGGATCGGTGTCCGGCGGGCACACGAGGGTCGTGACGCCGCCCGCGACGGCCGCGGCCATCTCGGACGCGAGCGTCGCCTTGTGCTCGTAGCCGGGCTCGCGCAGCCGCGCGCACAGGTCGACGAGGCCGGGTGCGACGATCAGGCCCGACGCATCGATCGTCCTGTCCGCGTTGAAACCGGCCGGCACGGCGCCGAGCGCGGCGACCTTGCCGTCCGCGACGAATACGTCGGCCTGCCGTTCGGTGCCGGCGACCGGATCGATCAGCGTGCCGCCTTGGATATGAATCTTCATGCGCTGTCTGTGAATGCGTTGATTGCGTGAATAAGGATGCGCGAGAGCGGGCTCAGTCGCTGTTGCCGGCGACGATGCCCATCACCGCCATCCGCACGGCGATGCCGAACGTGACCTGGTTGAGGATCACCGACTGCGGGCCGTCGGCGACCTGCGAGTCGATCTCGACGCCGCGGTTCATCGGGCCCGGGTGCATGACGATCGCGTCGGGCGCGGCAAGCGCGAGGCGCTCGGGCGTCAGCCCCCAGGTCTTGAAGTACTCCTGCGCGGACGGCAGCAGCGCGCCGCTCATCCGCTCGTTCTGCAGGCGCAGCATGATGATCACGTCGACGCCCTTGAGCCCTTCGTCGAGGTTGTGGAACACCTTCACGCCCATCTGCTCGAGGCCGCCGGGAAGCAGCGTGCGCGGGCCGATCGCGCGCACTTCGGGCACGCCGAGCGTGGTGAGCGCGTGGATGTCCGAGCGCGCGACGCGCGAATGCAGGATGTCCCCGACGATCGCCACGCGCAGCTTCGTGAAGTCGCGCTTGTAGTGACGAATCGTGTACATGTCGAGCAGGCCCTGCGTCGGGTGCGCATGCCGGCCGTCGCCGGCATTGATCACGTGCACGTGCGGCGCGCAGTGCTCGGCGATCAGATACGGCGCGCCGCTCGATGCGTGGCGCACGACGAACAGGTCGGCATGCATCGCCGACAGGTTGTTGATCGTGTCGAGCAGCGACTCGCCCTTGCTCGTCGACGACGCGTTGATGTTCAGGTTCAGCACGTCTGCCGACAGGCGCGTGGCGGCGATCTCGAAGGTCGTGCGCGTGCGCGTCGAGTTCTCGAAGAACAGGTTGAACACCGACTTGCCGCGCAACAGCGGCACCTTCTTCACCTCGCGATCCGTCACGCTGACGAACTGCTCGGCCGTATCGAGGATATGGTTGACGATCGAGCGCGGCAGGCCCTCGATCGACAGCAGGTGTTTCAGCTCGCCGTTTTTCGTGAGCTGCGGGTTGCCCCTCAGGAAACCGTAGCGGAACCGCTCGGGGCTCGCGGCCGCAGCGGGATTGCCGGTGCGGCCAGTGGTGTCGGTGGTCATGGTGTGCGTGATTCCAACTATGCAAACGGGCCGCGGCGCGAACCGGCGGCCCGGGATACGATTTCGCGGCTCGGTCAGGCGCCGTGCGCCTCGATGCGCAGCGTGAGCTGCGCGGCTTCGTCGCGGGCGAGCACGAGCGTCGCATCGGCCGGCACGTCGAGCGTGCCGCCCGCGAAGCGCGCCGCGACCGGCAGCTCGCGGCCGCCGCGATCGGCGAGCACCGCAAGCTCGACGGCCGCCGGACGGCCGTAGTCGAACAGTTCGTTGAGCGCGGCGCGCACGGTGCGGCCGGTGTACAGCACATCGTCGACGAGCACGATGCGCGCGCCGTCGACCTCGAACGGCAGCGACGTCGGGCTCGCCTGGCTGTGCAGTCCCTTCTTCGCGTAGTCGTCGCGATGCAGCGCGACGTTCACGACGCCGAACGCCGGCGCGCCGAGATCGCGCGCAAGGCGCTCGGCGAGCCAGGCGCCGCCGCTGTGAATTCCGGCGAGCCGCGGCCCGCCCGGCTCGGCGAAGGCCGTGCCGTATGCATCGCGGATCTGCTCGAGCAGGACGCGGTAGAGCGCGTCGGCGTCAATGGAGCTCATGGTCGGACAATTGATCGAGATACTGTTGAAGGATCACGCGCGCGGCTTCGGCATCGAGCATCTCGGCGCGCGCGCGGCCGCGCACGTTGCGCTCGCGCATCCCGGCCTCGGCCTCGACCGACGAATAACGTTCGTCGACCCACGTGACGGGCAGCCCGAAACGGCCGTTCAACTGGTTGCCGAAACGCTTCGCCTGCTGCGTCATCTCGTGCGGCGTGCCGTCGGGATGCATGGGCAGCCCGACGACGAGCGCGTCCGGCCGCCATTCGGCCAGCAATTCGCCGACCGCCTTGAAGCGGTGCTCGCGGTTCAGGTTGGGAATCACGACGAGGGCGCGGGCCGAGCGCGTCAGCGCGTTGCCGATCGCGACGCCGATCCGCTTCTCGCCATAATCGAACGCCAGCAGCGTTGCATCGCGCGCGCTCGCGCCGCTCATGCGTGCCCTGCTTCGCCGGACAGCATCGACGAGCTGACGCCGAGCAGGCCGAGCGCGGCTTCGAAGCGCTCCTCGGCCGGCGTGTCGAACACGATGCGGGGATCGGCGGCCACGGTCAGCCAGCCGTTGCGGGAAATCTCTTCCTCGAGCTGCCCGGCGCCCCAGCCTGCATGGCCGAGCGTCAGCAGGAAACGTTTCGGGCCGGTGCCCGTCGCGACCGCCTCGAGCACGTCCTTCGACGTCGTCATCTCGAGCCCGCCCTCGACCGACATGGACGAGTTGTAGTTCGCGCCTTCGACCGGCTCGTGCAGCACGAAGCCGCGCTCGGTCTGGACCGGGCCGCCGAAGTACACGGGAATGTGCAGCAGCGGCTCGATGTCGAGCTTCAGGTCGATGCGGTTGAACAGCGATTCGAGGTCGATGTCGGTGGGACGATTGATGACGAGGCCGAGCGCACCGCGCTCGCTGTGATCGCAAAGATAGACCACCGTTCCCGAAAACGTCGGATCCGCCATGTTCGGCATGGCGATCAGGAACTGGTTGGTGAGATTGATGCGATCGGAAGGCTTTGACATGGTTTGAATTTTAGCAAAGACGCCGCGACCTGACCGGGCCGCGATCAACAAGCAACGCCGCGCGGCGCTGGCAACGACGCGCGCGGATCACACGGCACTCTAACACGCGCGCGGGTGCTGTCGGCAGCGTGTTGCGGCCCGCGCGACAAGGGCTGCCGCCACGGTCGCGACCCGTTGCGCATCAGGCGCGGCCGAGCGCCGCGCCGAGCGCCCCGCACGCCGCGGTCAGGTCCGGCGGCGCCACGCCCGCGGCAATCTTCAGCAGCGCGGCACGCAGCATGTCGGATGCGCGGGCGTGAGCGTCGAGCCCGCCGTCGGCGAGCGGCAGACCGTGCGCGGCGCGGCGCCACGCGAGCCCGAGGGTGTCGGCCAGCAGCGCCGCATGACCGAGCCCGAGCGCGCACGCAGCGGTGCCGACCCGGTAGGCCGCCGCGGATGCGCGCCATGCCGCCCCCGCATCGGCCGCGGCCGGATCGGCGGCCAGATCGGCCATCGACGCGTCGGCCGTCTGCAGGAAATCCTCATACGCATGCGCATTGACGGTCACGACCCCCAGCATGCGCGTGGGCGCCACGGCGACGGCATCGCGCTCGGCGCGCGCGGCGTCGGCTTCCCACAGCGCCTCGGACGCGGGCGTGCCGGCGACGTGCCAGTCCACGGTCAGCCCGTAGTCGTGCAGCACGTCGACGAGCGCGACGTCTTCCGCGGCTGCGCCGAACAGCGCGAAATCGCGCCACAGCAGCGCAACCGTCTCGCGCACGAGCGCCGGCGGCGCACTGCGCCTGCCTTGCGCGTGCTCGCCGAGCAGCAGGTTGGTTCGCGCGAGGAACCGCTTCAGTTGGGGCGCGGCGCTGGCGCGCAGCGCGCGCAGGCATGCGGCGGCGAGCCGCCAGAAGTCGTACGGCACGCCGTCGGCCAGCGCGGTCAGGATCGCGTCGAGTTCGTCGAGCGTCGCGTCAGGCGCGGGTTGCGACGCACGCAGCACGCCGAGCAAAGCCTGCTCGTAGCGGGCGCGCGCGCGGCTTGCGAAGGCGTCGGGCAGCACGCGCAGCGTCGCCGGCGGGATCGCGCGCCCGACGAGCGCCAGCACGTCGAACGGCACGCTCGCGTGCAGGTCGGCCGCGCCTTGCGCGCGCAGCGCACGGAAATGGTCGAACAGGACGGGCGAGCAGGCCAGCTCGCGCAGATTGTGACGCCCGACCGCCGCGCGGAAGTCGCGCAGCGCGGCGCGCCAGGTCGCGGAAGTCGGTTCGGCGGCGACGAGCGGCACCGCGGCCGCCAGCTGCCCCGCGAAACGCGCGGCCGGCAGCCAGCCGGCCTCCGCCAGCACGGCGGCAGCGGCCGACAGCGGTGCAGCCGCGTCGTCTCGGTGCGCGAATGCGTCGGCGGCCGCCGCGAGCCACGCGTCGGCCGCGCGCACGGCCCCGCCACGCGGGTTGGGCAATGCGTCAGGGTGGGGAGGGTTCGCCGGATCGGACGTCATGGACACGCGCGCCTGTCATCGTCAAGTCGCTCGCGTCGGCCGCGGCGCGCAAGCGCCGGGCAATCGCGAGGCCGAAGCGGTGTGTCCGGGGGCCAAGGGTCCGGTCAGATCTGGACCATCTCGAAGTCTTCCTTGCGGGCGCCGCATTCGGGGCACGTCCAGTTGATCGGGACGTCTTCCCAGCGCGTGCCCGGGGCGATGCCCTCTTCGGGCAGCCCGGCTTCTTCGTCATAAATCCAGCCACAAATCAGGCACATCCAGCTCTTGTATTCCATCTTAAGCCGCGTCGGGAAAAGTCGGTAAATTCGGGAGCCATGATGGTACCGTGTCGGGGCCGGACTGCCTAGCAATCGCGCTGGAGTACGGCGACTACGTTGCGCTGCGCTAAAAATTCCGTCGTGCGGGCCAAATTCCGCCGCATAATGGCTGAAAAGTGCGGCCTGCCGGGCAACACGGGGGCCAAATGCCCACTTCGCCTCGCCGTCCGCAGTTCTGTCGCTTCCCCGTTTTTTTCTTGCCCCATTTCTACATGTCCAGCAACGCCCCTCCGATCGTCCTCACCTTCGGCCTGTCCGATCCCACCGGCGGCTCCGGCCTCCAAGCCGATCTGATGACCCTGGCGAGCATGGGCTGTCACGGTGTGTCCGTCCTGACGGGCTACACGGTGCGCGACTCCGCCGCCTGCGACGAAGTGACCGGCCTCGATCCCGATGTCGTCGCCGCCCAGGCGCGCATGCTGCTCGAGGACATGCCGGTCGCGGCGTTCAAGATCGGCGCCGCGACGCGCGCGGAAGTCGTGAGCGCGATCGCGGAGGTGGTCGCCGACTACGACGGCGTGCCGCTCGTGCTCGCACCGGACTTCACGCTCGACGACGAGCACGTGCTTGCCGCCGACGACTTGCGCGAATCGATCGCCGACCTGCTCGCACCGCAGACGACGCTGCTGGTCGCCGACCACGCGACGCTGATCGCGCTCGCGCAGCCGGACGGCGATGCCGAAGCGCCGAATCTCGATGCCGCCGTGTCGCACCTGCTGTCGCAGGGCTGCGAGTACATCCTGTCGTCGGAAACGGGCTCGCACCGGCTCGTCAACACGCTGTACGGCGAGGAAGGCCAGCTTCGCGAGGACATGTGGGATCGCTCGCCGCACCGGCTGATGGGCATCACCGACACGCTCGGCGCGGCGATCGCGGCGCTGCTCGCCAATGGCCAGGAACCGCCCGAAGCGGTGCGCGAGGCGCAGGAATACCTGTACCAGGCCGTGCGCGACGCGTTCCGGCCCGGCATGGGCGCATATCTGCCCGACCGGTTCTTCTGGGCACGCAGCAACGACGAGGAAGGCGGGCGTCCGGTGACGGAAAGCAGCAAGGCCTCGCCGCGGATCGCCCGGCACTGACGCGCGCGCGGCGGCCTCGCGCCGCCATTGCGCGCAGACTGCGCTCGCTTCGGGGCGGCATGACCGCCCCTTTTTACGTGTGCATAAAAAAAGACCCGCATCGCTGCGGGTCTTTTTCTTTGGCTGGAACGCGCATCGCTGCGCGCCCCGGACATCATCGACCGAAGTCGATTACATGTCCATGCCCATGCCGCCCATGCCGCCCGGCATGCCGCCCGGCATCGGTGCATCTTCCTTCGGCAGTTCTGCGACAGCTGCGTCCGTCGTCAGCAGCAGGCCTGCAACCGAAGCTGCGTTCTGCAGCGCGGTGCGCGTGACCTTGGTCGGGTCGACGACGCCGGCTTCAACCATGTCGACGTACTCGCCCGTTGCTGCGTTGTAGCCGTAGTTGCCCTTGCCTGCAGCAACTGCCGCCACCACGACGCTTGCTTCTTCGCCGCCGTTCGTGACGATCTGGCGCAGCGGCTCTTCCATTGCGCGCAGCACGATCTTGATGCCGGCGTTCTGGTCGGCGTTCGAGCCGGTCAGTTCGGCGATCGCGGTACGTGCACGGATCAGCGCAACGCCGCCGCCCGGGACGATGCCTTCTTCAACGGCAGCGCGGGTTGCGTGCAGCGCGTCTTCGACGCGTGCCTTCTTTTCCTTCATTTCGACTTCGGTCGCTGCACCGACCTTGATCACTGCAACGCCGCCGGCCAGCTTGGCCACGCGCTCTTGCAGCTTTTCACGGTCGTAGTCCGACGTCGCTTCTTCGATTTGCGTGCGGATTTGCTTGACGCGCGCTTCGATGTTCACGGCTTCGCCTGCGCCGTCGATGATCGTCGTGTTTTCCTTGCCCACTTCGATGCGCTTCGCCTGGCCCAGCTCTGCCAGCGTTGCCTTCTCGAGCGTCAGGCCGGTTTCTTCCGCGATGACTTGACCGCCGGTCAGGATCGCGATGTCTTCCAGCATGGCCTTGCGGCGATCGCCGAAGCCCGGTGCCTTGACCGCAACGGTCTTCAGGATGCCGCGGATGTTGTTGACGACCAGCGTTGCGAGCGCTTCGCCTTCGACGTCTTCAGCGATGATCAGCAGCGGACGGCCAGCCTTCGCGACTTGCTCGAGCACCGGCAGCAGATCGCGGATGTTCGACACCTTCTTGTCGTGCAGCAGCACGAACGGGTTTTCGAGGACGGCGACTTGCTTGTCCGGGTTGTTGATGAAGTACGGCGACAGGTAGCCGCGGTCGAACTGCATGCCTTCGACGACGTCGAGCTCGTCGGCCAGCGACTTGCCGTCTTCGACGGTGATCACGCCTTCCTTGCCGACCTTGTCCATCGCTTCAGCGATGCGATCGCCGATCGACGAGTCGCTGTTCGCCGAGATCGAGCCGACCTGTGCGATTTCCTTGTTCGTCGTGCACGGCTTGCTGATCTTCTTCAGCTCTTCGACAGCCGCTGCGACTGCCTTGTCGATACCGCGCTTCAGGTCCATCGGGTTCATGCCCGATGCGACGTACTTCATGCCTTCGCGGACGATCGATTGCGCGAGGACGGTAGCCGTCGTCGTGCCGTCGCCTGCGTTGTCGCTGGTCTTGGAAGCAACTTCCTTGACCATTTGCGCGCCCATGTTCTGGAGCTTGTCCTTCAGCTCGATTTCCTTCGCGACCGACACACCGTCCTTGGTGACCGTCGGGCCGCCGAAGCTGCGCTCGAGCACGACGTTGCGGCCCTTCGGACCCAGCGTGACCTTGACTGCGTTGGCGAGAATGTTCACGCCTTCGACCATCTTCGAACGGGCGGAATCGCCGAATACGACGTCTTTAGCTGCCATCTTCTAACTCCTTGAATTCTCGAGAATATGTGCGGACAGTGGACGCTTACTTGGCGTTGACCACGGCCATGATGTCTTCTTCGCGCATGACCAGCAGTTCCTGGCCGTCGACCTTGACGGTCTGACCAGCGTACTTGCCGAACAGCACACGATCGCCGACCTTCACGTCGAGCGCGATCGGCGCGCCCTTGTCGTCGCGCTTGCCCGGGCCGATGGCCAGGACTTCGCCTTGATCCGGCTTCTCAGCTGCCGCGTCGGGAATCACGATGCCCGAGGCGGTCTTGGTTTCCTGATCCAGGCGCTTGACGATCACGCGATCGTGCAAAGGACGAAGGTTCATATTCACTCCTCTCTTGACTGAGATTGAAGAACGCTTAGGGAATCTGCCCGGCAGGTTGCCCGGCAGAGAATTGTTAGCACTCTCGTGCAGCGAGTGCTAATTATATGGACGGGTTTTGACAAATTCAAGAAGGGAAGCCGGAGGTTTTTTTGCGCGGCGACGAACGGCCAAAAGACGTGGGCAAATTGAGAAAATCCATTTAAAACAATTACATAACTATCCAGACCGCAGACTGCGAGCGAACGGGATACGGGATTTCCCGACCCCCGCCCCAATTTGACACGGGTCGAGCGCCGAGTTCCCGCGCTCGTCCGGCATCGCATGAAAACGCCTGCCGCGACACCCGACCGGCCCAAACGGCCGCCGTGGAACGTCACATGTCCGGACAGCCCGCGACCGGCTGGAACGTCCGGCCGTCCGCCTCGACCGTCGCGCCCAGCAGACGCGCGAGGCCTTTCGCGCCTCCGCGCATCACGACGTCGTGATTCCACGCAAACAGCGGTCGCGCGACCGGCTCCAGCCAGTTCATCCAGCGCTCGCGCGTGCGGATGTGCCAGTCGTAGCGCACGACGGTTCGCGTGCCGTCGCCGGCGAACGACCAGCGGCCGTCGCCTTCGATCGCGCCGCTCGCGCGACCTTCGAGCACATGCGGGCGCTCGACGCGCAGCACGCGCATGTCGAAGGTCAGCCGGTACGGCAACGCGCCTTTCCACGTGTATCGCTGCAGCGCGCCGACGCCGCGTGCGTCGCCGCGCTCGAGCTCGACGGTCCGCACCGCGCTCTTCCACCAGTCGGGCCAGCGATCGACCTGGTAGATCGCGTCCCAGACAGCCGCGAGCGGCGCGTCCACGCGCCACGTCGTCGAAAACCGGTATTCCGCCATGCTGCCTCCGGCGCGAATCAGAATCGGTATCAGGGCGCGAAAAAGCGGGCGGGAAACGCGACGTCGATCTCGACGTCGTCGAGCGTCACCGTTTCGAGCGGCGCGCCGTCGTCGTCCGCGAAGCTCACCACCTTCAGCGGAAAGCCGTCCTCGGTGTCCAGCCACAGACGATAGCGATGCACGCCGTCGACCACGTGCGCGGGCGCGCCCGTCACCGACACGCGCAGTGCGGTGTGCCCGCCGATCGTCTCCTGGCCTTCGGTCACGGTCACACCGCCCTGCTGCAGCGCATGCACGTTGCGCAGCAGCACGCCGACGTCCGAGCGGTCGACGCGATGCCCGCTGCGGTCGCGCAGCAGCGGATTGGACGGCGACAGCGTCAGCGCGGGCAGCGCATGCTCGCCGAACGGGCGCAGACGCACCTTGCCGTCGCCGGGGTCGTACGCGAGCACCGCGCCGTGATGCGGCGACACGAAGTCCATCCGCACGAAACCTGGTTTGCGGTATGCGTAGCGGAATTCGGCGTGCTCGCCGCTGCGCGCCGACGAGCGGATCGTCGCGCGGTACGACTGGACCTGGTCGAAATGCGCCTGAGCAATGGTCACGGGATCGGCTGTCATGCTCGCTCCTATCAGGCCGGCGGCCAGCAACGCGGCGATCACGGCGCCGCCTCGACGTCGAGCACACCTTCCATGCCGCGCTCGCGATGGCTGCGCAGGAACAGCAGCCGATGCGTGCAATAGTAGGCGAAGCGGCCGGGGGCGGTCGGCGTGAAGCGAAACGTGCGCGGGGTCGCGCCGAGCTCGGTATGCACCGCGATGCCGGCCTGCGGCGCGTCGATCTCGAAACTGTGCGGCACGACGCCCGATTCGGCCGACACGGTCAGCTCGACCGGCACCTGCGCGCGGACGATCACGTGATTCGGACGAAAGAAATAACTGCCGCCGACGATCGCCACCCGCTGCACGCCGTCGGCGTCGACCGGCACGCGCACCGGCGCATCGCCGTCCGCCCGCGCGAGCCCGGCGCCCGCCACGAGTGCAACCGTCACCATCGCCGCCATCGTGTTCATCGTCGACTCCCTGCCGAGGTCGCCCGCGTCATCCCCTCCACGCGTCGGTCGGTCCGCCAAGCGCGCCGCATGCTTCGATCGCGAGCTCGCGCAGGCGTCGTTCGTCGGCACGTCCGGAGAGCGCAAAACCCATGCCGCGATCGGACCAGAAATACGTGTCGCGGGCGCCGGCCGATATCGCCCGGGGCGCAAAGCGCCGCGCATCGTAGGCGGTCATGTAGAGCGTCACGCGCTCGCCGTCCGCACGCTGGTACATCAGTTGCGCGGCCGGCCCCGCGTCGTCCGCCAACAGCCGGCCGCCCAGCAATGCATAGCCGTATTCGTCGAGCGACGGCGCGCGCACGGGCCGCCCGAGACGCGCGGACAGCCACGCGGCAAGGCGCGCCGGATCGCGCGCGTCGACCTCGACCGGATGCTCCCGGTCGGCCGCGTACACGGCGTACGCGACGGACGCGCGCGCGGCGAAGGCCGGCTCGGCGCCGAACGTCGTCCAGCCCGCGTGCAGCGCCACGCCGATCACGAGCCCGGCCGCCAGCCCCGCGAACGCATACGCGACGCCGCGCCAGCGCGGCGCGCGCCGCTGCACGAACAGCGCCGGCGTGGCGGCCGGCAGCGGGAACAGCGCTTGCAACGCGGCGCGCTGCGCGCCGTAATGCGCGAACCGGTCGGCTTCCCGCGGATCGGACGCCAGCCGTTCGAGCACCTCGCGGCGCTCCTGCCCGGACAGCTCGCCGTCGAGCAGCGCCGACAGCAGTTGCGCCGATGCGTCGGCATTGTCGTCCCGATCGTTCGAGGCTTTGCGCGGATCGTCGTCCATCATGTCTTCCCGATCACCCGTAACGCGGCCGCGCCACGCGCCGGCGGCTCGCCGGACAACAGCGCACGCATCTGTTCACGCGCGCGCGACAGGCGCGACATCACCGTCCCGACCGGCACGCCGAGCACCTGGGCGGCATCGCGGTAACTCAATTCCTCGAGCGCGACCAGCAGCAGCACCTCGCGCTGCTCGACGGGCAGCCGGTACAACGCGCGCTGCACGTCGCGCAGCAGCAGGCCGCCGATCTCGTCGGTCGGTGCGGCCATCGTCTGCCATGGCGCGGTCGCATCGTCGACCGCGATCTCGTGCCGTGCGCGCAATTGGTCGATGAAGCGATGGCGCAGCAGCGTCAGCAGCCACGCACGCAGGTTGCCGCCGTCGCGCGGCGGCCGGTTCAGCGCGCGCTCGAGCGTGTCCTGCACGAGATCGTCCGCCCACGCCCGGTCGCCCGTCAGCGCGCGCGCATATCGCGTGAGATGCGGCAGCCACACCAGCAGGTCCGATTCGTAGCTCATCCGGATGCCTCGCGCGTCGCCGCGCCGTCGTCCGTCGGTCGATCCTCAGGGACGCGCGACGTGCCACATGCCGCCGATCCCGTCGCCGCCCGCATCGCCGGGCTTGCCGTCCATCTTCCAGCGATACAGCGGACGGCCGTGGTAAGCCCATTGCTTGCGGCCGTCGTCGCGCGTGACGAGACTCAGCGCACCCGACGCCTTGTCGTATCCGTCGGCGAGCGCCGGCGGCCAGTTGGTCGCGCAGGTGCCGGTGCAGGTACTCTTGCCCGGCGCGTCGCGATCGAACACGTACAGCGTCATGTGATCTTCGTCGACCAGTTTTCCGTCGCCGGCCTGCGGCGGCTCGGCGGCCGCGGGCCGCGCGATCGCGGCCGTCAGCGCGATGGCGAACAGCATCGTCTTCATTCCCGTTCTCCTTGGCGTGGCATTGCGGCACGGCGCCGTCGGACGGGACGTCGACTCCATCATGGTCATTATCCCGCCGTCCGGCCGCATCGAGACTCGGTATGTAAACGGACGAATCCGGCAAGTTATTCCGTGCCGCCGCGCAACGCGGCGCCATGCGTGCCCGCACCGGGAAAACTTCGGGAACCCAAAGAAAACGCGGCATGACATTGCTGTCATGCCGCGTCGTTCGACCCATTGCGCGCGGCGAGCAATGAACCGCCGCCGCGCGTTCCCGCCGATTACCTCGGCAATGCGCCAGTCACCGCCTGCAGCAGCGTCGACACCGGTGCGAGCGGGTTGTTCGCTGAGCCGTTGCCCGAGTGCGGCGTGACCGACAGGCTCGGCGTGGAGCCCAGCGCCGTGCCGACCGTCGTGCCGACAGCATTGACGATCGTCGCCGTCGCGTTGCCGGTCGTCGACACCAGCGAACCGGTAGCGCCCGCCGTGCTGCCGGCCGCGCCCGCGCCGGAGCCGAGCAGGCTGCCGCCCGCCGCCGCTGCCGAACCGGCCACGCCCGACAGCGCGCCGGCCGCCTGCCCGAGGGCTGCCGGACCGTTCGCGAGGGCGCCCGTCACCGAACCGAGCGCACCGGTCAGTGCGCCGGCCGGATTGCTGCCGCCGGTCAGGCCGCTGACGAGGTTCGTGATCGGCGCGATCGGGCTGCCGCCCGCGCCCGACAGCGTGCCGACGACCTGGTTCACGACGCCCTGCACCGGCGCCAGCGGGTTCGTGCCGCCGAGGTTGCCCAGCGCGCCCGTCACCGAGCTGACCGCATTGCTCAGCGCGCCTGCCGGATTGCCGCTGCCAAGTGTGCCGACCACCTGGTTCACGACGCCCTGCACCGGCGCCAGCGGGTTCGTGCCGCCGAGGTTGCCCAGCGCGCCGGTCACCGAGCTGACTGCATTGCTCAGTGCGCCTGCCGGGTTGCCGCTGCCGAGCGTGCCGACGACCTGGTTCACGACGCCCTGCACCGGCGCCAGCGGGTTCGAGCTGCCGAGATTGCCAAGGGTGCTCGTGACCGAACCGAGCGCACCGGTCAGCGCGCCCGCCGCATTGCCAGCCGTCGGGAGTGCGTTCTGCAGGCCGCTGACGAGGTTCGTGATCGGCGCGATCGGGCTGCCGCCGCCTGCGCCCGAAAGCGTGCCGACGACCTGGTTCACGACACCCTGCACCGGCGCCAGCGGATTCGTGCCGCCGAGATTGCCGAGTGCACCCGTCACCGAGTTCACCGCGTCCGTCAGTGCACCGGCCGGATTGCCGTTGCCGAGCGTGCCGGCGAGCTGCGTGACGGCACCTTGCACCGGTGCCAGCGGGCTGGACGCGCCGCCGATGTTGCCGAGCGTCCCCGTGATCGTGTTGACCGCGTTGCTCAGTGCACCGGCAGGATTGCCGCTGCCCAGCGTGCCCGTAACCTGGTCAACGACGTTCTGGATCGGTGCCAGCGGGTTCGTGCCGCCAACGCCGCCCAGAGCACCCGTCACCGTGCCCAGCGCGCCGGTCAATGCGCCGGCCGGATTGCCGCCGCCCAGCGCACCCGTCACTTGGTTGACGACGCCTTGAACCGGAGCGAGCGGGTTCGAACCGCCACCCACGTTACCCAGTGCGCCCGTCACCGTGCCGAGCGCACCGGTCAATGCACCTGCCGGGTTGCCGCTACCCAGCGCACCCGTCACTTGGTTGACGACACCTTGAACCGGAGCGAGCGGGTTCGAACCGCCACCCACGTTACCCAGTGCGCCCGTCACCGTGCCGAGCGCACCCGTCAGCGCGCCGGCCGGATTACCACCGCCCAGCGCACCCGTCACTTGATTGACCACACCTTGAACCGGAGCAAGCGGATTCGAGCCGCCACCCACGTTACCCAGTGCGCCCGTCACCGTGCCGAGCGCACCCGTCAATGCGCCGGCCGGATTACCACCGCCCAGCGCACCCGTCACTTGATTGACCACACCTTGAACCGGAGCAAGCGGATTCGAGCCGCCACCCACGTTACCCAGAGCACCCGTGACCGTGCCCAGCGCGCCGGTCAATGCGCCGGCCGGATTGCCACCGCCCAGCGCGCCCGTCACTTGATTGACGACGCCTTGAACCGGAGCCAGCGGATTCGAGCCACCCACGTTGCCTAGAGCACCCGTGACCGTGCCCAGCGCGCCGGTCAATGCGCCGGCCGGATTACCACCGCCCAGCGCACCCGTCACTTGGTTGACGACGCCTTGAACCGGAGCCAGCGGATTCGAGCCACCCACGTTGCCCAGAGCACCCGTGACCGTGCCCAGCGCGCCGGTCAATGCACCGGCCGGATTGCCACCGCCCAGCGCACCCGTCACTTGATTGACGACGCCTTGAACCGGCGCAAGCGGATTCGCACCGCCACCCACGTTACCCAGTGCACCCGTCACCGTGCCCAGCGCACCCGTCAACGCACCTGCCGGATTGCCGCCACCAAGCGTCCCCGTCACTTGATTGACGACACCTTGAACCGGAGCGAGCGGGTTCAAACCGCCGCCAACACTGCCGAGTGCCCCCGTGACCGTACCCAGCGCACCGGTCAATGCACCCGCCGGATTGCCACCGCCAAGCGCACCCGTCACCCCGTTCACCACGCCTTGCACCGGCGCGAGCGGGCTCACCGTGCCGCCCGCGCCGCCGAGCGCGCCTTGCAGCGCGTTCACCGCGCCCGACAATGCCTGCGCGGGATCGCCGAGCGACGTCTGAATCGCGCCCGACCCGCCCGCCGCCACGGTGACCGAACCCAGCGGCGACGTGCCGGTCGCGGCCAGCCCAACCGAGACGCTGTTCGTCGGCGGATTCACGATTACCTGCGGAAGCGGCAGCGCATCGAGCGTCCCCGCGATAGCCGAACCGGAAGCCAGTACCCCGAACACCGTCGCGACCGACAGCGCCACACCCGTCAATTTAAGACTTTGTCCCATCGTTATTTACCCCATCTCGGTTGGCACTACGTTGATAAAGCATGGGGACGGATTGCACGAAGCGTGCCATCCGGATAAAGCGGGATCGATTCGTCGGCCTATTTCAAGCCAATAACGGTTTTATATGGATTTCCGGGCAAATGAATCGATCAGATCGCCATAATCATCTGATGAATAAGGCGTCCAAGGGGCGGATGTAACGTAACGTTTGCGAGGCCCGAAGTAACGTGTTCCGGTACATTGCGTGCCGCATCGGAACGTCCGTTACGAAAGCGCCGCCGGATTGCCCGGCCGGCTCGCCTGATTTGCATTTCATTTTCATGAAAATGCATTAATAAATCGCGTGTTTGCCTATTTTCTTATTTCGCGATTTCTTTCCGATCGATTACGCAGATCATTTCCATTTTCGCAGGCCCCGGATTATCCGGATAGCCAATCGAAAAAATGTGACGGCCGCACTCGGGGCGGCCGCCGTATCGAAACGGCTCAACCGAAGCGCGCGGGGCGATACGGACGGGGATCGATGTAGGTGGGCTCGCCCGTCATCATCTCGGCGAGCAGGCGGCCGGTTGCAGGGCCGAGCGTGAGCCCGTGATGGCAATGGCCGAACGCGAACCACAGATGACGATGGCGCGGCGCAGGCCCGATCACCGGCCGCATGTCGGGCGTGCACGGCCGCATCCCGAGCCACGGCGCCGGATCGAGCCGTTCGCCGATGCCGAACGCGTCGCGCGCCAGCGGCTCGGCGCGCGCGAGCTGCACGCCGGTCGGCGGCGCGCCGCGCAACGCGATCTCGACGCCGGTCGTGAGCCGCAGGCGGCCGCCGTCCATCGGCGCGACGACGAAGCCCTCCTCGGTATCGCACACGGGCACGTTCAGCGGCGCGCGGGTCGGCCGGTAATGCATGTGGTAACCACGTTTGGCGCGCAGCGGAATCCGGTAGCCGAGCGGCGCGAACACGTGATCGGACCACGGCCCGAGCGCGACCACCGCCGAGCGCGCCGCGATCGGCCCATGTCCGGTATCGACCTGCCAGCCATCGCGCACCTGCGCGAGCGTCGTTGCGTCGCCGCGCACGAACGTGCCGCCGTCGCGCTCGAACAACCGCGCGTACGCCTTCGTCAGACCGCCGGGGCTCGACACGGTCTTCGGGTCCTGCCAGTGGAATGCGCCGCAGAATGCATCGCCGATGCCGGGCTCGCGTTCGCGCAACGCGCGCGCGTCGAGCACGCTCATCCGCAACCCGTGCGCGTCGGCCATCCGCTGCTGCGCCCGCGCTTCCGCGTCGAACAGCGCAGGCGACCGGAACGCCTCGATCCACCCGCCGTCATGCACGAGCGGTTGCGCGTCGGTGCGCGCGAGCAGCGCGTCGTGCTCGACGACGCTCGCCGCGACAAGGGGCAGCATGTCGCGCGCGGCGGCTGCGAGCCGCTGCGGCGACGATTCGCGCCAGAAGCGCGCGAGCCAGCCCGCATACGCGGGCAATGCCTTGTAGTCCCAGTAGAGATCGACCGAGCGGTTGCGCGCGTAGCGCAGCAGCGTGCCGAGACGGCGCGGGAACGCGTACGGCACGACGGACGAGCGCTCGATCAGCCCGGCATTGCCGTGACTCGTTTCCTCACCGGGATCGCGCCGGTCGACGAGTGCGACGCGCAGCCCGCGATCCTGCAGATGCAGCGCCGACGACACGCCGACGATGCCGGCCCCCAGAACGATGACGTCGAAATCCATGCTTCCCCGTACTGCGTCGAGATTCGATGCGACGCGCGCCGGTACCGCGTCCGGCGCGCGGCCACGCTTACTTCGCGATGATGTCGCGCTTGAAGTACTTCTGCGACAGCGCGCTCAGCGTGCCGTCCTTCTTCAGCGCGTCGAGCGCGGCGACGAGCTTCGCCTGCAGCGCCTTGTCGCCCTTGCGCATCCCGAAGCCGGTGCCTTCGCCGAGCGTCGCGGGATCCTTCAGCGCATCGCCGACGATCTGGTAGTCGCGGCCGGCCGGCTTGTCGAGGAAACCGTCCTGCGCGGTCTGCGCTTCCTGCACGGCCGCGTCGAGACGTCCGGCGACGAGATCGGCATAGATCTGGTCCTGATCCTGGTACGAGACGACGGCCACGCCCGCATTGGCCCAGTGCGCCTTCAGGAAATCCTCCTGCGACGAGCCCTGCAGCACGCCGACGTGCTTGCCGCGCAGGCTCGCGGCATCGGGGCGCAGCGGCGAGCCGCGATGCGCGACCATCACGATCGGCACCACGTAGATCGCCGGCGTGAAATCGATGCTCTGCTTGCGCTTCGCGGTGATGTTCATCGCCGAATTGATCGCGTCGAACTTGCGCGCCTGCAGCGCCGGGATCAGCCCGTCGAACGCATTCTCGACCCACACGCACTTCATGTTCAGCTTCGCGCACACCGCATTGCCGATGTCGACGTCGAAACCCTGCAACTGACCGGCCGGCGTCTTGCTCTCGAACGGCGGATACGCGGCTTCGATCCCGAAGCGCAACGTGGTCTGTTCCGCGTGGGCCGTGACGGCCGCGCACGCAAGCGCCGCGACGGCGCAGAGGGAAAGCTTCCAGTTCATGACGGATGTCCTTCGATTCCGGATTGAGGCGATGAAGAGCGGTCATCGTGCGACGACACGACGGCCTGCACGCGAAATATAGACTCTTAGTCTACTATAGACTATAGGGGATACGATAATCGCGGCGGCCCGTTCGTCCGGAGACGTTCCACCAATCACACGAAACGCCGTTGATTTGTGGATGTTTTTCAGAAGATGCGCACGCCAGTCGCGCGTCGAAAAGAAAAATTCACCCGGCCGTTTTTGTCTATATTAGACTTTTAATCCATCACGAACATCGCCGGACACCTGTTTTCGAGACTGTCCTGTCCGGCCCCGACCGGAGAAGTTCCATGACGCAACCCGCCCCGACCCTGCCGCTGACCGTCGACGAAGCCGCGGTACGCGCAGCGCTGCCGTCGCTGGACGTGCTCGGCACGCTGCGCCGCATGTTCGCGTCGCTCGCGTCGGCCCGCGCGGTGCAGCCGCCGCAGACCCTCACGCTGTTTCCCGAGCAGGCCGGCGATTTCATCACGTATCTCGGCGCACTCGCCGACGAGCAGGTGTTCGGCGCGAAGCTGTCGCCGTACGTCGTGACGGGCGCGAAGCCGATCGTCACAGCATGGACCGCGCTGATGTCGATGCGCACCGGCCAGCCGCTGATGTGGTGCGACGCGGGGTTGCTGACGGTCGAGCGCACAGCCGGCACGACGGCGCTCGCGGTCGACTGCCTCGCGCCGCGCGACGCGCGCCGGCTCGCCGTGATCGGCACGGGCGCGGTCGGCCTCGCGCATCTGCGCCACACCGCGGCGTTGCGCGACTGGGCGTCGATCAGCGTCCATTCGCCCGCGCTCGCCGACGATGCGGCGCTGCAGGCGACGCTCGCGCGGATCGATCCGCGGGCCCGTGCGGCCGCCAGCGTCGACGCATGCGTGCGCGACGCGGACGTCGTGATGCTGTGTACGTCGTCGGGCACGCCGGTGCTCGCCGACGGCATGCTCACGCGTGCGGCGCTCGTCACGTCGATCAGCACCAACGTCGCGCGCGCGCACGAGATTCCGCCCGCGTGGCTGCCCGACATGGACGTGTATTGCGACTACCGGCACACGACGCCCGCGAGCGCGGGCGAGATGCAGATCGCGGCGGCCGCGCACGGCTGGACGCCCGAGCGGATCGTCGGCGACCTGCCGGCGCTTGTCGCCGGCACCTGCGCGGCGCCGTCGCGCACGCGTCATGCGTTCTTCCGCTCGATCGGCCTCGGCCTCGAGGACATCGCGATCGCGCATGCGCTGTACATGCATCTGACGCGCGCATGAGCAGCACGCGCACGCGGAGCCGATACAATGGCGCAACCGCCGTGGCGGCGGCGCGCGGGCGCACGGCCCAGCCGGTCGGCGGCATGCCGGCGCGCCGCGCCGACGCACCGCCCGGCCCCCGCTCACCCGAGATGGCGATTCCGATGCGCAAGAAGCAATCCCCCGTCAAAGACCTGCTGCTCACCCGCTACGCACCGATCGCCGACGGCATCGCGGCGCTGTTCTTCCCGTATGCGGAAGTGGTGATCCACGACCTGCACGACCAGACCGTGCTCTACCTCGCGAACAACCTGTCCAAGCGCGAAGTCGGCGACGACTCGGCACTCGAGGAAATCGATCATTCGGCGCGCGAGCGCGTGATCGGCCCGTACGAGAAGCTGAACTGGGATGGCCGGCGCATGCGTTGCGTGAGCAACGTGCTGTTCGACGACGAAGGCCGCCCGGCCGGGATGATGTGCATCAACTTCAACATCGCGGTGTTCGACGACGTGCGCGCGACGCTCGACGTGTTCATCAAGGGCGCGGGCATCGTCGCGCAGCCGGACGAGCTGTTCCGCGACGACTGGCAGGAGCGCATCAACACGTTCCTGCACGGCTGGCTGCGCGAGCGGCAGGTCGGCCTGAACGGGCTCACGCGCGAGCACCGGCGCGAGCTCGTCGAAGCGCTGTACGCGGAAGGCGCGTTCCGCGGCAAGAGCGCCGCGAACTACGTCGCGAACGTGCTCGGGATGGGACGCGCGACCGTCTACAAGCACCTGAAGCATCTGAAGGAAACGCAGGGCGACGCGTAAGCGGCGCGTGCAGCGGGATCGGTCGCGGGTTCACCTCCGGCATCGACATCGACAATCACAACCGGCACGCGCCGTCGTGTCGATCCTTCGTGAATCGCGCGGCGCGGCCCGTTGCGCCCGGGCGGAACCCGCCGAGGCATCGAAGCATAAATGATATAGTCTCAGTTACATTTATTTGCCGCCTCGGATTCCCCATGACAACCCTCCCTGCCCCGACTACCCGCCCGAGCCTGACCGCCGAAATCTGGTCGGACCTGATCTGCCCCTGGTGCTGGATCGGCAAGCGCCGCTTCGACGAGGCGCTCGCCGCGTTCGCGCACGCCGAGCACGTCGACGTCGCGCTGCGCGCGTATCGGCTGATGCCGGGCCAGCCGGTCGAGCCGGTCGAGGCAATGCTCGCCGGCAAGTATCGGATGTCGCCCGCTCAGGTCGACCAGATGCTGCGCCAGGTGACCGACGCGGCCGCGAGCGTCGGGCTCGACTACGACCTGCCCGGCACGTTCGTCGGCGACACGCTCGACGGTCACCGGCTCGTGAAGCTCGCGGAAACGACCGGCCGTGCGCACGCGCTGACCGAGCGGCTGTACCGCGCGTATTTCTGCGAGCACGGTTCGCTGTTCGACCACGCGGCGCTGATCGACTTCGCGGTCGAAGCGGGCCTCGAGCGCTCGGCCGTCGAAGCCGTGCTGCGCAGCGACGCATACCGCGACGAAGTCGAAGCCGACATCGCGCGCGCGGCGCAGATCGGCGGACGCGGCGTGCCGCTGTTCGTGTTCGGCGGCCGCTACGCGGTATCGGGCGCACAGCCGGCCGATGTGTTCGCGCAGGCGCTCGAACAGGCGTGGCGCGACGGCGCCGTCGTCGAATCCGCCGGCGGCGACGCCGCCGCATGCGGCCCCGACGGCTGCGAGCTGCCGCCGCGCGGATAACCTCCGGCGCCGCGCGACGCGCGCCGCCGCTACGCGTCGCTCCTGCCACAAACCGGCAGGAAGCGCGCGCGAATGACGTCTACAATGCAGCCTTTCAAATAACTATCAGAGAGAAGGCGGCCGGCCCATGACCCACGGTATCCACGGCGAGAAGCGCTGGTACGCGTTGATCGTCCTTTGCCTCGGCGTGCTGATGATCGTGCTCGACAGCACGATCGTGAACGTTGCGCTGCCTTCGATCAGTACCGACCTCCATTTCACCGAGACGGCCCTCGTATGGGTCGTCAACGCCTACCTGCTGACATTCGGCGGCTGCCTGCTGCTCGGCGGCCGGCTCGGCGACCTGTACGGCCAGCGGCGCATGTTCCTCGCGGGCCTCGTCGTATTCACGTTCGCGTCGCTCGCCTGCGGCCTCGCGCAGTCGCAGACGATGCTGATCGCCGCGCGCGCGGTGCAGGGCTTCGGCGGCGCGGTCGTGTCGGCCGTGTCGCTGTCGCTGATCATGAATCTCTTCACCGAACCGGGCGAACGGGCGCGCGCGATGGGCGTCTACGGCTTCGTCTGCGCGGGCGGCGGCAGCATCGGCGTGCTGCTCGGCGGGCTCCTGACGAGCACGCTGTCGTGGCACTGGATCTTTCTCGTCAATTTGCCGATCGGCATCGCGGTCTATGCGATGTGCGTCGCGCTGCTGCCGCGCATGCGCGCGCCGGCCGGCGCCGCGCGGCTCGACGTCGCGGGCGCGATCACCGTGACCGCGTCGCTGATGCTCGCGGTCTACGGGATCGTCGGCGGCAACGAGGCCGGCTGGCTGTCGACGCAGACCGTCGTGCTGATCGGCGCGGCCGTGGCGCTGCTCGCGGTGTTCATCGCGATCGAGGCACGCGTCGCGCATCCGCTGATGCCGCTCACGCTGTTCGCCGCGCGCAACGTCGCGCTCGCGAACGTGATCGGCGTGCTGTGGGCGGCGGCCATGTTCGCGTGGTTTTTCCTGTCCGCGCTCTACATGCAGCGCGTGCTCGGCTACGGTCCGCTGCAGGTCGGGCTTGCGTTCCTGCCGGCGAACCTGATCATGGCCGCGTTCTCGCTCGGGCTGTCCGCGCGCATCGTGATGCGCTTCGGCATTCGCGGCCCGATCGCGGCCGGCCTGCTGATCGCCGCGTGCGGCCTCGCGCTGTTCTCGCGCGCGCCGGCGGACGGCAGCTTCGTCTGGCACGTGCTGCCGGGCATGACGCTGCTCGGCATCGGCGCCGGCGTCGCGTTCAATCCGGTGCTGCTCGCCGCGATGAGCGATGTCGACCCGGCCGATTCGGGGCTTGCGTCGGGCATCGTCAACACCGCGTTCATGATGGGCGGCGCGCTCGGCCTCGCCGTGCTCGCGAGCCTCGCCGCCGCGCGCACCGATGCGCTCGCGGTCGCGCACGCCAGCCCGCTCGATGCACTGAACGGCGGCTACCACGTCGCATTCGCGGTCGGTGCGGCATTCGCGGCCGCGGCCGGGCTGCTCGGCCTCGCGCTGCGCATCCGCCGCCAGGACGCGGTCGCCGGCGTCGGTCCAGCGATGCATTGACGACGAAGCGGGGCGCGCGTCGCCCCGCCCTCCTCCACGCGCGGTAACCGGGCGGCGATCGCACGCCCGCCGACGCCGACGCACGGCACCATCAGGTCCAGTATCCGTTCAAACGATCGTTTCACCCACCGCGAGCGGCCCGTCCGGCCGGCCATCCCGGCCGATTTTTAACGTAGTCGTACACCGACGCGCCACTTTTGCGACAATGGCGGACTTTGATGCGCGCGCCGCGGCCGCGCGCCGCCGCCGAACGCCGCATAACCGCCTGCTTCCGATGTCGCTTCCCCATATCGATCTGCTGTACTCCCTGTCCGGCCTGTTCGTCGGCATCCTCGTCGGCCTGACGGGCGTCGGCGGCGGTTCGCTGATGACGCCGATCCTCGTGCTGCTGTTCGGCGTCCACCCCGCGACGGCGGTCGGCACCGACCTGCTGTACGCGGCCGCGACCAAGGCCACCGGCACGCTCGTGCACGGGCTGAAGGGGTCGGTCGACTGGCGCATCACGGGCCGGCTCGCGGCAGGCAGCGTCCCGGCCGCCGCCGTCACGCTGTGGGTGCTGCATACGCACGGGATGAATTCGCCCGGCACCGCGCGGCTGATCCAGCTGGTGCTCGGCGTTGCGCTGCTGCTCACGTCGCTCGCGCTGATCTTTCGCCCGCAATTGACCGCGTTCGCCGCGCGCAATCCGCTCGCGCCGAGCCCGGCGCGCACGCTGTGGTCGACGGTGCTGACAGGCGCCGTGCTCGGCGTGCTCGTGTCGATGACGTCGGTCGGCGCAGGCGCGATCGGCGTGACCGTGCTGCTGCTGTTGTATCCGGCGCTCGCGACCACGCGCATCGTCGGCTCCGACATCGCGCACGCGGTGCCGCTCACGCTCGTCGCCGGCATGGGCCACTGGCTGCTCGGCTCGGTCGACTGGTCGATGCTGCTGTCGCTGCTGCTCGGCTCGCTGCCCGGCATCGTGCTCGGCAGCCTGCTGTCCGCGCGCGCGCCCGAGCGGCTGCTGCGCAACCTGCTCGCCGCGACGCTCGTCGCGGTCGGCGTGCGGCTCGTGCTCGCTTAAGCGGCACGGGCGCCTTTCCCTCCGCAGAAAAATCCGCTGTCCGGCCGGTGCGCGGCGCCCCGGGCCCCGCGCCCTGGCGCACAAGAAAAACAGCCCGACCGGCCTATGCCGATCGGGCTGTCGTCCATCCGGAGCGGTGCGATTCGCGCACGGCCCGACGGCGAACCGGGTGACGCGAATCGCGTTGCCACGGGCGGCGCGCACGCCGCCCGCCGCGCTTACTGCCCCTGCTGCTTCAGTTGCTGCTGCTTGAGCTGCTGCGTGCGCATCTGCAGCTTCAGCACGCGCTGCAGCGCCGCACGGTTCGCGAGCACGCCGTCGTAGAAGTTGGCCAGATCGCCCTTCAGCGCGGTCCGGGACGCGTCGTTCAGGTAGATCATGTGGCCCGACGGGTAGTTCTTGATCGTCAGGTTCTGCGCCTTGAGCGTCGGATCGAGCGGCATCTGCGCGAGCGTCAGCTCCGTCTGGTGGAACGGCGTGACCGCATCGAAATAGCCGTTCGCCGACAGCACCTTCAGGTCCGGGTTCACGCTCATCGTCGCCGCCAGGTCGCCGGCCGTGTACAGCGTATTGCCGCCGCCCTTGTTCGCGCCGGTCGGGTCCGTATGGCTGAAGTCCCAGTTGTTGAAGACCTGGTCGTTCAGGTCCACGAACGACGACGTCGACGTGTACTTGAGGTCGGTGTTGATGTAGCTGTTCCACAGCACCGTGTACGCGCCGCTGACGTTCGTGATCGACGGATCGTTGCTGCCCGAGTTCGGCAGGATGTACGGCGCGATACCCTTGCCCGTGAAGTTCGCGCGACCGTCGTACTGGCCGATCTGCGTGCCCGGCACGAGCGTCAGGAAGAACGTGTACGGCGGGTTGTCGTCCGACGACGGCACGTTGCCGAGCGCGGCCGGATTGCCGAACGTCTGGATCAGCGACGTCGGATCCGTGCCGATGTACGAGCCCATCTGCTGCGCGGTCTGCAGGTTCAGGTTCAGCCGCACGTTCACGAAGCCGCCGTCCTGCGGGTTCGGCTTCTGCGCGAGCGGCGCGAGCGTGTTGTCCGCGTAGTTGCGGGCCTGCACCATGTACGCGTCGAGATCGGTCGGCGTCGGGTTGAGCGTCGTCTTCTTCCAGTAGAACGCGTCGGCCGCGAGCGTCGGGAACGTGCCGGGCGCCGACAGTGCATTCGCATAGTCGAGGATCGACGATTGCAGCGTGATCCCGTTCAGATCGATGCCATCCTCATGCAGCACCCACGACACGACCGCGCTGCGCGCCGTGCCGTACGACTCGCCATACAGGAATTTCGGCGAGTTCCAGCGCGAGTACTTGGTCAGGTAGCGCTGGATGAAGCGATCGATCGAGCGCGCGTCCTGGTCGGTACCCCAGAAGTCCTTGTTCTTCGCCGGGGCGATCGCCGCCGAGTAGCCGGTGCCGACCGGGTTGATGAACACGAGGTCGGTGCGGTCGAGCAGGCTGTCCGGGTTGTCGAGCAGCTTGTACGGAGCCGGCGGCGTGAAGTTCGGGAACGACGACTGCAGGCGCTTCGGCCCGTACGAGCCGAGCAGCAGGTAGACCGACGACGAGCCGGGGCCGCCGTTGTAGAAGAACGTGACCGGGCGCGGCTTCGACGGGTCCGGGTTGTCCTGCGTGTACGCGACATAGAACATCTTCGCGTTGGGCGCGGACGTGATCGGATCGATCGTGGTCAGGTGGCCCGTGGTGGCCGTGTACTGGATGGTCTTGCCGCCGATCGTGACCTGGCGGTGCACGACCGCGGCCCCTTCGGTCGAATCCGTGACCGCGTCGTTCGGCCCGGTGCCGTACACGTCGTTGTCGACGTACGGCTGGTCGGCCGGGACGGCGGCCGTTGCATTGGTGCTGGCCGCCGTGCTGCCGTTTGACGTCGTCGCGGCCGCCGCGGTGGCGGCCGTCGGGCCGGACCCGTCGTCGCCGCCGCATCCCGTGACGAGCAGCGCCGCAGCCGCGGCTGCGGCGAGCGGCACGCCAAGTGTCGTTCCAAATAGCGCGAAACCGTCTTTCAAGGACTTCAGTGTCGTCATTATTGCCTCTCGAACAGAACGATAAATACCGCCGCTCGCAAAGGATCATTTGCGCCGGCGCTCCGCACCGGGAGCGCATTCGTTTTGCGATGCACTCCGAGTTTTTTACCGGATCGGCGAATACCGATCGGCACGATTTACCCCACCCATATTCCGCGAACGCACTGGAATCAATTCCATTGCAAACGACGATTCGATAATGCGCGGCAATGCGGATTCAGCCCCCGTCATCCGCAAGCGCGAAACCGCCAGGCAATAACCTTCCCCGCAAAGCCCACCCTGCAAGGCGCCTTCGCTTCCAACAGACGAACAATCCCTCTCGGCGAAATGCCGATCAATCGCAAAACGGCGACCAACCGCATTTCGAGCCGATTTAATAAATTCGAAAGGATTGATTAACTATACGGAAAGGAATATTGTCTTTACGGTAATTTATTAAATTAAGTGAAAATATCGGCGCATAATAGATTCCGGGTTTTCCGTCGTAAAGTAATAATTTGTTACAGCGCGTGCCGCTGCGATAAGGAGCAGTGCGGGACCGATTCCAGGCGCAGAAAAGAAAAAGCCGGACGACTGTCCGGCTTCCGTATCGCGGCGCGGCGGGCGCCGTCAGAGCGGCACGTCGATCGCGCCGGCGCCGGTCGTGATCGCGTTGGCGCCGGGGGACGCCGAGATCGGCGGCAGGTTCGCGCTCGTCAGCGCCGGTGCGGCGCCCGGTGTGCCGCCGCGCGGCACCGTGCGGATCACCTGCGACGGCGGCAGCGCGGCACCGCTCTTCAGGTGCCGCCACATCAGGTTCAGCGCTTGCAGGTTGTAGTAGTGAACCGGCACGAAGCGCGTGTCGAAGCCCGCGACCGGCAGGAACGCATCGAAGTGCTGCCCGTTCGTCACCTCGTAGAACACGAGCTGGCTGCGCCCGCCCTCACTGATGCCGTTCTGCGCGACGTATGCGCGCGATGCGTGATTCACGGGCACGAGCGCGTCGCTGCGGCCCTGCACAATGATCGCGGGCTTGCCCTGCAGGTTCGCGTTCACGCGCACCGCGTCGACATTCGCCGGCATGTCGAGCATCCCGTTGGTCCACAGCTGCCGCAGGCATAGCGCGCCCGCGAAGCTCGCGTCGGGCGTCGCGAGCCGGTGGTCGACGCCCGCGCCGGTGTTGAACACGAGATTGACGCCCGCTGTGGGCGGCACGCCGTTGCCGAGGCCGAACACGGCCGGCATCGGCGACGCGGCGGGCGGCGCGACCGCGCCCGTCGCAGCGCTCGTCGTCGCGAAGCTGAAATTGCACAGATTGTCGGTCACGCGCGAGCGCGTGTACGCGTTCGCATAGGTGACCGCGATCGCCGGAATCGCCTGCGAATCCCACATCGGCGCGTGCAGCAGATCGGAATCGGCGAGATAGCCGGCCGCATGCAGCTGCGCAAGCGCATCGGCGGCCTGGCTCTGCGTATCGGCGCCGGATACGAGCCCGGCAGCCGCGAGCGTCGCGCAGCGCTGCGTGCGGATCGACTGCGTGGTGGCGGCGGGCAGCGTGCTCAGGTACGGCGCATCCGCGAGCGACGCCGACGCGGCCGCGCACGGTTCCAGCAGGTTCGCGAGCGTCGCGTAGTCGGCCAGCGGCCGGCCGAACGACGGCACCGGCTGGCCGCCCTCGCGCACGACCGCGTTCGGCGCCATCCGCACGTTGACCTGCGGCTCGCCGACCACGACCGCGGTGATCCAGCGACGCGTGTCCTGCTCGGCCGCCGCGAGCGCCGCGCCGCCGCCGTTGCTGACGGACGCGGCGATCGTCGTGATGTCGCCCGGGTGGTAGCGCACGCCGTGATGCGAGCCGTCGAGCAGCGGCCCGAACTGCTCGTTGAGTGCCCAGTAGGCGAATTCGACCGCCTGTAGCGTCACGTGCCCCCAGTCCTGCTCGGGGTTCTGCTGCGAATGCGCATGCTTGAACGCGTAGCGGTTCGGGAACCGGCTGTTGAACGCGGCAAGCTCGCCGCTCGTCACGTTGGCGGTGAAGAGGCTGGCATTGCCGGCGAGCACCGCGTTGGCGAGCGTGCCGTCGATCAGCGTGATCGTGTCGGAGCCGAGCTCGTGGGCGCCATTGCCGCCGCCCTTGTCGTTGTATGCGACCGCGCAACCGCGCTTGAGGCCCCACTCGCCGGCCGCCGAAATCGCGCCGTACACGCCGCGCGAACCGGACGACGTGGCCGTGACGATGCACGGCTGCGCCGGATCGAAGCTCGCGGGCACCTGCACGAGCAGCGTCACGTTCTTGCGGCCGCTGCCGTCGTCGGAATACGCGAGGTACTCGGTGCCAGGAATCTTGCCTTCGCCGAGCGTGTCGTTTCCGTCGAGGTCGACGTTCGGCCCCCAGAAACGGCCATAGCCGCCGTTGGCGCTCATGTCGACGAGCGCGCGGTAGTTCGACCAGATCGCGAGCCGACGCAGCTCGGCGCTGGTCGGCCGGGACGGATTCACGAACGAAGGCGCGGTGGCGGCGGCGAGGCCGGTCTTGCCGAGGCCGGCCGTCAGCAAATCGTCGCTGGTGCCGTCATAGGCGGTCGTGCGCACGCTGCCCGACACGAAGCCGGGCAACCGGTTGCGCTCGCCCGAATCGTCGCCGTTGCAGGCGCCGAGCATCGCGACCGCGACCAGCACCGCGCCCAAGAGAATCCGACTGCCCCACCCGTGCGTCGTCATTGCCGCCCTCTCGATATCGTTATCGGTCCGCCGCCGTGTCGCGCGCGGCTGACGACCTCTGATGGAAACGCAGGGTCGCCCGGCGTTTTCCGCCCCGCAGGACGTCGCCTCGGGGATACTCATTCGGGGGGCCTGACGCAACGCGGCAGGCCCGAGGCTCACAGCGCAAACGGGCCCCGGTACACCGGGACCCGCCGCAAACGGGCGCGCGGCGCTGGCGCGCCGCCGCCCGGCATCATTGCTGCTGGACCGTCAGCTTGTTCGTGACCGACGTCACGCCCTTGACGCTCTTCGCTGCCTCTTCCGCCTTGTCGATCTGTGCCTGGTCGGGCACCGTGCCCTCCAGCGAGATCGCGCCGCCCTTCGAGCGCACGACGATGTTCGCCACGTCGATGCCGCCTGCCTTCGTAATTGCCTTGCGCACCGCGTAGCCGAGCTTGCGGTTCGCCTTCTTCGCGGTCTTGGCCGCGGCCTTCGGCGAGCTCGCTGCCGCAGCCGGCGCCTCGGTTGCCGCCGCGTCGCTCGACTGCGCATACACGCTGCCCGACAGACAGGCCGCCACGGCCGCAACACCCAACGCTCTCAACACGATCGACTTCATGCTATCTCCTTATGACTTCGGAACGGCCGTGCACAGTACGGCCGGATACCCCCAAAGGCGGCCAACCCGCGCGCGAACGGGCGGGACGGCCGATGATTTCCACGGCGATGCGAGAGAGGCGACACGGGCCGGCGACCGGCGCACGCGAATGCGGGCCGGCCGGGCCGGACAGCCGCCGGCCGGACGCGCCCGGTCTCATTGCGTGCCGGGTCGCGCGCGATTCGGTCGCGGCTGCGACGCACAATGTAATCCAGCGCCCGCCGAAGCGCAAAGCTTTTGACGCGCGGCCTCCCGGCAGCCGCCGTCAGGGCCGCCCGCATCGGCCGCCGCGCCACGGCGCCGGACTCGCGCATGCCGGGCGAAACCGGGTACCATCGCCGCGAGAACCTGCATCGCGTACATCGTTCGTGACGCCCGTCATCGACGCGTCACGCCCGTGTCACCCACCAATTCAATGAAGCCTGCCCGCCCTCGCCCGCCCCGCCGCATCCTTGCCCGCTTCGTCGCGGTGTCGTGGCGCGACCTCGCGCTGTCGATCGGCCCGACCGTGCTGCTTGCAGTCGCGGCGGTGTGGCTCGCGGTCAGGCTGATCCAGCCGGCGCCGCCGTCCACGCTCGTGATTTCGTCCGGCCCGCCCGGCAGCACGTACTGGAACGCCGCGCAGAAATACAAGGCGATCCTCGCGAAGAACGGCGTCACGCTCGACGTCGAGTCGTCGGAAGGATCCGCGCAGAACCTCGCGCGGCTGTCGAACCCGAACGCGCCGGTCGACGTCGGCTTCGTGCAGAGCGGCATCGGCCCGAAGGAGCGCGACGAGCATCTGGTGTCGCTCGGCAGCATCGGCTACGTGCCGCTCGCGATCATGTATCGCGGCCCGGTGGTCGAGCGCCTGTCCGACTTCAAGGGCAAGCGGCTCGCGCTCGGCGCGGAAGGCAGCGGCGCGCGCGAACTGAGCCTCGCGCTGCTGAAGATGAACGGCATCGTGCCGGGCGGCTCGACGGAGCTGCTGCCGACGGCCGGCGAGGATGCGGCGACCGCGCTGCTCGACGGCAGGATCGACGCCGCCTTCCTGTCCGGCGACTCGACGCAGATCCCGGTAATGGCGAAGCTGTTCCGCGCGCCCGGCGTCCATGTGTACTCGTTCACGCAGGCCGAGGCGTACGCGCGGCGCTTTCCGTACCTGACCGCGATCACGCTGCCGATGGGCGTCTACGATCTCGGCCGCAACCTGCCGCCCGCCGACATCCATACGGTTGCGCCGACGATCGAACTGGTCGCGCGCGACTCGTTGCACCCCGCGCTGTCCGACCTGCTGATCGAGGCCGCGCGCGAAGTGCACGGTCACGCGACGATCCTCCAGCACGCGGGCGAATTCCCGTCGGCCGTCACGCGCGGCTTCCCGCTGTCCGACGACGCGGCGCGTTACTACAAATCGGGCAAGACCTTCCTGTACCGGCGGCTGCCGTTCTGGGTCGCGAGTCTCGTCGACCGGCTGCTGGTCGTCGTGGTGCCGCTGATCGTCGTGCTGATTCCCGGGCTCCGGTTGGTGCCGTCGCTGTATGGCTGGCGCGTGCGTTCGCGCATCTACCGCTGGTACGGCGCGCTGATCGCGCTGGAGCGCCGCGCGCTCGGCGAGCATACGGCGGAGGAGCGCATCCATCTGCTCGACGAGCTCGACGACATCGAGGAAGCCGTGAACCGGATGAAGATGCCGCTCGCGTATGCGGGGCAGTTTTACGTGCTGCGCGAGCACATCGGCTTCGTGCGCGAGCGCCTCACCGCGCACGACCACGACGCCGCACCGGGCACGCCGTCCAGGCCCGGCGCCGGCGGCGTCGCGACGGCGCCCGCCGGCGAGGCCCCCCGGGCGACTCCCGGTTCCGCATGAGCGGCCGATCCGCGATCATTGCTGCATCCGCGCGACCGCATCCGCGCGCCGCCGCGTAACATGAAGGCCGCCGCGAGGCGCACACGCCCCATTCTCTGGAGATCTCCATGACAACCGGCCTCGACACTGCCCAGCCCGCCTGGTTCTTCGACTTCGTGTCGCCGTTCTCCTACCTGCTGCTCGAACAGCATGACAAGTGGCCGGACGTGCCGTTCGACCCCGTCGCCGTGTCGCTGCCCGACCTGCAGCGCCACTGGGGACAGCGTTCGAGCGCCGACGTGCCGGCCAAGCGCGTGTTCACGTACCGCCATGCGCTGTTTCGCGCCGAACAACTCGGCATCCGCTTCAAGATGCCGCCCGCGCATCCGTTCGACTCCGACAAGGTGCTGCGCCTCGCGATCGCGCTGCGCGCCGACATCGCGACCGTGCTGGAAATGTTCCGCTTCATCTGGCACGACGGCAACGATCCGTCGACGCCGGACGGATTCGCCGCGCTGTGCGAGCGCGTCGGCGTCGGGCACGGCGACGAACTGATCGAATTCGAGGAAACCAGCGCGCAGTTGCGCCGTAACACCGACGACGCGATCGCGCTCGGCGTGTTCGGCGTACCGACGTTCTGGATGAACCAGCAGCTGTTCTGGGGCGAGGACGCGCTGCCGATGGTGCTGTACTGCGCGCGCACGCCGAACTGGCTCGACTCGCGCGAGGTCAAGCGGATCAGCACGCTGCCGAAGGGCCGCGCGTGATGGCCGGTATCACGCACCGCGACGCGTGGCTGCGGTAAGGTTACGCTTCTCCCGAATCACCGCGCACCGATGGAAGACGACGACCGTACCGCCTCGCTCGATATCTGGCTCGTGCGCGTATTGCGCACGCTGCTGCTCGAGCGCAGCGTCACGCAGGCCGCGCTGCGGCTGAACCAGACGCAGCCCGCGATCAGCACCGCGCTGCGCAAGCTGCGCGAGACGCTGAACGACCCGATTCTCGTACGCGGCAAGTCCGGGATGGTGCCGACCGAGTATGGCGCGTCGCTGCTCGGCGCCGCGTCGCGCGCGCTGCGCGAGGTCGACTTCATCGCGACGCCGCACGGCGACTTCGACCCGTCGTCGGCGCGGCGCACGTTTCGCGTCGCCGCGCCCGACTACCTGAACGACTTCTTCATGCCGACGCTGATCGAGCGCTTTCGCGACGCGGCGCCGCATGCGCATCTGGAAATCGATTCGCTGAACCCGGCGCTCGATCACGCGGAGGCGCTCGAATCGGGCGCGCTCGATCTCGTGATCGGCAACTGGCCGAAACCCGACCCGCAGTTCGCGCGCCAGGACCTGTTCTCCGACACGATCGTGTGCCTGATGCGCGACGCGCATCCGCTCGCGCACGAGCCGCTCACGCGCGAAGCGTACGCGTCGGCCGCGCACGTCGCGCCGACGCCGTACACCGGCGACAAGCGCAATGCGATCGAGATCGGCCTCGCACGCGCGCGCCTTACGCGGCGGATCGTGACGACGCTGCCGTACTTCGGGATCGTGCCGCAGGTGCTGCTGCAGTCCGACCTGATCTTCACGACGACGCGCCGCTTCGCAACGCACTATGCGCGATTGCTGCCGCTCGTCGTCGTCGCGCCGCCCGTGCCGTTCCCGCGCATCAAGAGCTACCTGCTCACGCACCCGCAGCCCGACCGCCCGACCGACATCGCGTGGCTGTGCGCGCTGATGCAGAGCGTGTCCGACGAGCTGACGGCCGCGCGCGGCCGCAAGCGCTGACGCCGCATTGCCTGCGCGGCGGGCAGTAGCTGCGGGCAGCAGCAGCGGCCAGCGCTCACGCCGTGCAGAAAGTTTCCTGCAGATGGCTCCAGCGCACGCTGCCTGCCGCGTCGCGCGCGAACACGGCGGTCGCGCGACGCGCGGGCAGTTCGCCCGACGCCGCATGCTGCGCCTCGAGATAGGTGAGAACCGCATGCGATGCATCGGCCACGCGCACGCGGATGTCCGACAGCGCAATGCGCAGCCCCGGCTTCGCGCCGCCGAGCGTCGCGAACAGCGCGCGCATGCCGGCGCGGTCGAGCACGCGGCCGTCGGTCATGATCATCGTGAAATCGGCGGAAAAAGCGGCGAGCAGCGCATCGAGCGCCGCAGGTGAAGTATCGGTGCCGGACAGCCAGCGTTCGATGTCGGCGATGCTTGCATCGAGTGCGTCGAGATAGACCTGTGGATCGAACATGATGCCTGCATGAAAGGACGCGCGGCCCGATGCCGCGCGATTCGTGCAGTGTAGGCAAAAACGGCCGGACGTGCGTCGTGCGCGCCGGCTCGCGTCGTTATCGCGCGCAGCTCGCGTCGTCGCGCAGGCGCGCCGCCGCGGCCGCCTTCGTATCGGCCACCGGCATCCCCGAGCGGGCCTGCAGCAGTTCCGCGCAGACGGCCACCGCGATCGCGCCGGGCGCCTTGTCGACGATGCCCGCGATGCCGATCGGGCACACCATCTCCGTGAGCCGCGCCGGATCGACGCCGCGCGCCGCGAGCCGGCGCTCGAACTTCACGCGCTTGGTGCGCGAGCCGATCATCCCGAAATACGCGAAGTCGCGCCGCCGCATGATCTGCGCGGCCAGCGAGAAATCGAGCGCGTGGTTGTGCGTCATCACGAGGAAGTACGCGCCGGGCGGTGCCGCGTCGACCACGGCCTCCGGCGTGTCGGTCGGCTCCGGCTGCACGTTCGGCGGACATTCGTCCGGGAACAGCTCGTCGCGCGTATCGACCCACTGCACGACGCACGGCAGTGCGCCGAGCAGCGTGACGAGCGCATGGCCGACGTGCCCCGCGCCGAACAGCACGATGTGCATCGGCGGCTGCGCCGCGCGCGCGCGGGGGCGCATGCCGGTGCCTGGCGCGAACGGCTGCATCGGCGACGGCGCGTTGCCGCACGCGCCGTCGCAACCGGCGGCGCTCGCATCAGACGCGCGTTGCAGCGAGCGCGGTGAGCCCGGGAGCTGCTTCATCTCAACCTGCCCGCGCGGCGCTCGCGCGCACCGCATTCACCGCGCGCAGGATCGACTCGCCGGTGGCCGGTGCGTCGAGCGGCGGATTCACCCGGTAGTCGCCGACCGCGGCAATCGCGTCGCGCACCGCGAAGAACACCGAGAACGGCAGCAGCAACGGCGGCTCGCCGACTGCTTTCGACCGATGGATGCTGTCCTCCACGTTGCGGTTCTGGAACAGCCGCACGTTGAACTCGGGCGGCGTGTCGTTGACGGTCGGAATCTTGTACGTGGACGGCGCATGCGTCATCAGCTTGCCGCCCGCGTTCCACCAAAGCTCCTCGGTCGTGAGCCAGCCCATGCCCTGGATGAACGCGCCCTCCACCTGGCCGATGTCGAGCGCCGGGTTCAGCGACGCGCCGACGTCGTGCAGCGCGTCGACGCGCAACGTGCGCATCTCGCCCGTCAGCGTGTCGATCACGACTTCCGACACGGCCGCGCCGTACGAGTAGTAGTAGAACGGCCGCCCCTGCAGCTTCGACTGGTCCCAGTACAGTTTCGGCGTCGCGTAGAAACCGTCGGACCACAACTGCACGCGCGCGAGATACGCCTTCGCGATCACCTCGCCGAACGGCACGCTCGCGCCGCCGATCCACACGAAGTCGTTGGCGAATTTCACGTCGGCCGCGTCGACCGTGCCGTCGCCGAACTGCTTCGCCGCGAATGCCGCGAGGCGCTCGCGCAACTGGCGCGCGGCGTCCTGCGCGGCCTTGCCGTTCAGGTCGGAGCCCGTCGACGCGGCCGTCGCGGACGTGTTTGCGACCTTGCTCGTGTCGGTCGCCGTCACGCGGATGCGGCCGAAGCGGATGCCGAGCTCGTGCGCGACGACCTGCGCGACCTTCGTGTTGAGCCCCTGCCCCATCTCCGTGCCGCCGTGGTTCACGAGCACCGAGCCGTCGGTGTAGATGTGCACCAGCGCGCCGGCCTGGTTGAAATGGGTAACGTTGAACGCGATGCCGAACTTCACCGGCGTGAGCGCGATGCCCTTCTTGAGCACCGCGTTGCGTGCATTGAATTCGCGCACGCCCGCGCGCCGTGCGCGATAGTCGCTCGTCGTCTCGAGTTCGCCGAGCAGCTCGTGCAGCACGTTGTCCTCGACCGTCTGCCCGTAAGGCGTGACGTTGCGTTCGGTCTTGCCGTACAGGTTCGCGTAGCGCACGTCGAGCGGATCGCGGCCGAGCGAGCGCGCGATGTCGTCGAGGATGTACTCGATCGCGAATGCGCCCTGCGGGCCGCCGAAACCGCGGAACGCGGTGTTCGACTGCGTGTTGGTCTTGCCGCAGTAGCCGGCGATGTCCACGTCGCCGAGCCAGTAAGCGTTGTCGAAGTGGCACACCGCGCGCGTCATCACGGGGCCCGACAGGTCCGCCGAGAAGCCGCAGCGCGACGTCATGTCGAGCGCGACGCCGTCGAGACGGCCGTCGTCGTCGTAGCCGACGTCGAAGCGGTAATGGAAGTCGTGCCGCTTGCCGGTGATCATCATGTCGTCGTCGCGGTCCGGACGCAGCTTCACCGGGCACAGCAGCTTCCATGCGGCGAGCGCCGCGCAGCACGCGAACAGGCCCGACTGCGATTCCTTGCCGCCGAACCCGCCGCCCATCCGGCGGCATTCGACCAGCACGTTGTGCGACGCGACGCCGAGCACGTGCGCGACCAGATGCTGCATCTCGCTCGGGTGCTGCGTCGAGCAATACACGTGCATCCCGTCGTCGTCCTTCGGCACCGCGTACGCGATCTGCCCTTCCAGGTAGAACTGCTCCTGGCCGCCGAGCGTCATCTCGCCCGACTCGCGATGCGGCGCGGCAGCCAGCCGCGCGGCCGCGTCGCCGCGCGCGAGCTTCAGCGGCGGGATCACGTAGGTCTCGGCCTTGCGCGCGTCCTGCGCGGTCAGGATCGCGGGCAGCTCCTCGTAGTCGACCTGCGCGCGGCGCGCGGCAAGCCGCGCGATTTCGTGCGACGTCGCGACGACGATGAACATCGGCTGGCCGACGTACTGCACGATGCCCTTCGCGAGCACCGGGTCGTCGTGGATGATCGGCCCGCAGTCGTTCACGCCGGGAATGTCGTCGGCCGTGAAGACGGCGACCACGCCGGGCGTCGCGCGCACCGCGTCGAAGTTCATCGACACGATCTTTGCGTGCGGCTTCGCGGACAACCCGAGCGCCGCGTGCAGCGTGCCCGCGACGAGCGGAATGTCGTCGGTGTAGGTCGCGCGCCCGCTGACGTGCAGGTGCGCCGATTCGTGCGCGCGCGACACGTGCACCTGCGCGGCGTCGGCCTGCGGGTCGAGGGTGTTCAGGAACGGTTCTGCTTGCTGGTTCATGTTCGTGTTCTCCGTCTTCAGACGCGCGCCGGCGCATCGGCAACATCGGCGCCGGCTTCGGCGGCCACTTCACGCACGTTCAGCGCTTGCGGCGGCAGCGGGTCGTGCGGGCGCGTCTCCAGCCAGAATCGGTACATCAGGTTCTTCGCGGTATCGAGGCGATACGCGCTCGTCGCACGCATGTCGGTGAGCGGCTGGTAGTCGCGCTCGAGCGCCTGCATCGCGGCCTGCGCGGTGGCTTCGTGCCACTGCGCGCCGTCGAGCACGCTTTCGGCATGCGTCGCGCGCTTCGGCGTCGCGGCCATCCCGCCGAATGCGATGCGCGGCTCGCGGATCAACTCGCCGTCCGCGATGAACGCGAACGCCGCGCACACCGCCGAAATGTCGGAGTCGAACCGCTTCGACAGCTTGTACGTGCGGAACTGCAGCTTCGCGCGCGCGCCGCTGCGGGTCGGCACCTTCAGGCCGACGACGAATTCGTGCGGCGCCATGTCCTTTTGCTGGTAACCGGTGTAGAGCGCCTCGAGCGGCAGCTCGCGCACCGTGTCGCCGCCGCGCAGCACGACGCGTGCGCCCAGCGCGATCAGGCCCGGCATCGAGTCGCCGATCGGCGAGCCGTTCGCGACGTTGCCGCCGAGCGTCCCCGCGTTGCGGATCGGCAGCGACGCGAAGCGCTTCCACATTTCGGTCAGTTCCGGATACGTGCCGGCGAGCGCCGCATACGCGTTCTCGACCGTCACGCCCGCGCCGATCTCGATCCAGTCGTCGCCGTGCGCGACGCGCTGCAGTTCGGCGATCTGGCCGACGTAGATCAGGTCGTCCAGCCGGCGCATCTGCTTGGTGACCCACAGGCCGATGTCCGTGCTGCCGGCGAGGATCCGCGCGGCGGGACGCTCGATCTTCAGCGCGGCCAGCGCGTCGAGCGTGCGCGGCGCGGCAAAGCGCGCGCCGTCGGGCGTCGTGTAGTCGAACGTGCCGTCGCGCGCGAGCGAGGCGAGCGTGCGGGCCAGCGCGGCCGGTTCGACCGGCGCGCAATGCGCGGGCGCACCGTCGCCGGTCGCGCCTTCGCCGGCCACATCGAACATCCGCACAGCCGCATCGACGATCGGCCGGTAGCCGGTGCAGCGGCACAGGTTGCCCGTCAGCGCATCGGCGATCTCGGTGCGCGTCGGCACATCCTTCGCCTTCGCGCACGCGCTGCCGCAGCCTTCGTGGCCATGCTTCTCGTACAGCGCCCACATCGACATCACGAAACCGGGCGTGCAGAACCCGCACTGCGAGCCATGGCAATCGACCATCGCCTGCTGCACCGGGTGCAGCGAACCGTCAGGCTGGCGCAGGTCCTCCACCGTCAGCAGCGCCTTGCCGTCGAGCGTCGGCAGGAACTGGATGCACGCGTTGACGGCCTTGAACGCGACGGTGCCCGCGTCGGTCAGCTCGCCGACGACGACCGTGCACGCGCCGCAGTCGCCTTCCGCGCAACCTTCCTTGGTGCCGGTGCAGTGCGCATCCTCGCGCAGATACTGCAGCACGGTGCGGGTGACGTCCGCGCCGCTGACTTCGCGGACCGCGTGACGATGGTAAAAGCGGATCGGCTCACTCATGTCTCTATCGTTCTTCAAGTGGGGGCAAGGCGGCCTGCGCGGGGCGCTCGACCGACGTTTCTCTGACAGTTTGCACGCTATCACCATCAAATTCCGCAACCCATAGCCCAGCGCGCATGCGGCCCATATAACTGCCGCGATATGAGCGCCGCGGCCTGCCCGACGGACGGCTCGCGCGTTGCCCCATCAGGGTTTCGGGCCGGCCTGCACCATTTCGTCGGCGATTCGTCGGCATCGGAAACGGGGCGCGATTAACTAAGCGGTACCTGCGGGAAAACCGGTTCCATGGGAAAATCCCGATTCCGTTTTTCGCCGCCTTCCGTTCCGTTTCGCTCATTCGTTCCGACCCCATGTCAACCGATTCCGCCACACCGCCGCGCAGCGGCGTTGCCGTCACGCTGCAAATCGTGTCCGTCGTCTGCTTCACGTTCATCTGCTACCTGACCATCGGCCTGCCGCTCGCCGTGCTGCCGGGCTTCGTCCACGACGATCTCGGCTTTTCCGCGATCGTCGCGGGCGCAGCGATCAGCGTCCAGTATTTCGCGACGCTCGCGTCGCGCCCGCTCGCCGGGCGCTTCGCCGATACGCTCGGGCCGAAGCAGACGGTGCTGCGCGGGCTGATCGGCTGCGGCGTGTCGGGCGTGCTGCTGCTCGTCGCGCTGCTGCTGGCCCACTGGCCGGTCGCGAGCCTCGTGCTGCTGGTCGCGAGCCGGCTGGTGCTCGGCGTCGGCGAGAGCCTGTGCGGCACCGGCGCGATCCTGTGGGGCATCGGGCGGGTCGGCGTCGCGCACAATGCGAAGGTGATCTCGTGGAACGGCATCGCGACCTACGGCGCGCTCGCGCTCGGCGCGCCGATCGGCGTCGCGATCGCGCATACGCTCAATCCGGCGCTGATCGGCGTGATCGTGATCGCGCTGGCCGCGACCGGCTTCTATCTCGCACGCCTGATCGATTCTGTGCCGCTCGTGCACGGCGAACGGATGTCGTATGCGAGCGTGTTCACGCGCGTGCTGCCGCACGGCCTCGGGCTCGCGCTCGGCTCCGCGGGCTTCGGCTCGATCGCCACGTTCGTCACGCTGTACTACGCGGCACGCCACTGGCCGAACGCCGCGCTGTCGCTGACCGTGTTCGGCACGCTGTTCATCGGCGCGCGCCTGCTGTTCGCGAACACGATCAAGACGCATGGCGGCTTCCGTGTCGCGATCGTGTCGTTCGCGTTCGAATGCGCGGGCCTCGTGCTGCTGTGGCTCGCGCCCGTACCGCACGTCGCGCTCGTCGGCGCCGCGCTGACCGGCTTCGGCTTCGCGCTGATCTTCCCGGCGCTCGGCGTCGAAGCCGTCGCGCTCGTGCCGCCGGCGAGCCGCGGCGCGGCGCTGTCCGCGTATTCGGTGTTCCTCGACCTGTCGCTAGGCATCACCGGCCCGCTCGCGGGCTATGTGGCAGGCGCGTTCGGCTATCCGCAGGTGTTCCTGTTCGCGGCGGTGGCCGCCGCGGCGGGTGTCGCGCTGTCGATGGTGCTGTACCAGCGGCAGGCGCGGGTCGCGGGAAGCGGCGCGGCGGCTTGACCGAGCCGCGCGCCGGCCGCCGGGCGGCAGCTGCACTGGCATTCAACGCAAAACGCCCGCATCGCGCGGGCGTTTTTCTTTTCGTTTGCGGCGGCCAACGCGACGGCCGCCGCGGTCAGGCCGTGCGCAGGAACAACCGGCGCGTCAGGTCGAATGCGACGAGATTGCCCCCGAGCACGAGCAGCAGCCCGAACACCGCGAGCGGCGACCACTGGTAGCCCTCGAAGACCGTCGACACGGCGAGCGCGACGATCGGGAACAGCACCGTGCAGTACGCGGCGCGCTCGGGCCCGATCCGGCCGACGAGCGTCAGGTAGGCCGTGAATCCGATCACCGAGCCCGGCACGGCCAGATAGACGAGCGCGCCGAGATAGCGCGGGCTCGGATCGATCATGAACGGCAGCCCGGCCACCGCACTGCCGACCGTCAGGATCGCCGCGCCGATCAGCATCGCCCAGCCGTTGGTCGCGAGCGGGTGCAGGCCCATCGACTGCATCCGGCTCGACAGCAGGTTGCCGGCCGAGAAGCACATCGTGCCCGCGAACGCGATCGCGAGGCCCGTCCACGTGGCGTGGTCGTCGAGGTGGCCGGCCATCTGCTGCCAGAACAGGCATGCGATGCCGGTCAGCCCGAGCAGCGCGCCTGCGATCGCGGACGGCCGCAGCGGGCGGCCCATGAACAGCCGGCCGTTGATCGAGTTCAGCAGCGGCGCGGTCGAGAAGATCACGGCGACGAGGCCGCTCGGCACGACCTGCTCCGAATAGTAGAAGCACAGGAAATTCAGGCAGAACAGCGCGAAGCCCTGCGCGACCAGGTAGCGCCACGCCTCGCGCGGCGGGCGCACCGGCCGGCGCATCACGCGCAGCAGCGCGAACAGCACGGCGGCGGCGAGCCAGAAGCGCCACGCGATCGACACGGGCGGCGGCACGGCGCCGAGTTGCCATTTGATCGCGATCCAGGTGGTGCCCCAGATCAGCACGGTGACGAAATAGAGCGACAGGTTCATGGCGGCAACGAAGCGGAACGAGTGAAACGGACTTCGACTGTGCCGCCGCCGTGCGCGCGGCGATTGTCCGGAATTGCGGTCTTTTTCCGGCGGCCGCACGGCGCGCTTCGCGCGCGCTTATACTCGCTGCATCATGAGTTCGCCCCTGTACGCTCCGCCCGTCGACCACGCGGCCGCCCTTGCCGGCGGCGCGATGCCGTTCGGCCTGCAGTCGGTGTGCCGCACGCTTGCCGAGGCGAACGCGACGCTCGAGCGCTTCGCGTGGCTCGGCGACCATCTCGCGATCGCCGAATGGACGCGCATCACCGACGAAAGCGAGACGATCTACGAACGGCCCGGCCACCACACGCTGTCGTGCTATCTGGACGGCGGCTACCGGACGGAGCGCGAGCGCGTGCCGCGCTACGGCGCGCCGAGCCTGCTGTGCGCGCTGCCGGGCGACCATGAATCGCGCTGGTGGGTGCGCGGCGAGATGCACTTCATCCACCTGTACTTCCTGCCCGAGCACTTCACGCAGCGCGCGATCCGCGAACTCGATCGCGAGCCGCGCGAACTCACGCTCGCCGATCGCACCTATTTCGAGGATGCGCGCGTCGCGGCGCAGTTCCGTGCGCTCGCGCTCGAGCGCTGGGACGATGCCGACGGACGGCTGCGCGTGAACGAAGCCGCGCACGACGTGCTGAGCCTGCTGCTACGCGGCCAGAGCACGACACGCACCGACGTGCCGTTCCGCGGCGGGCTGGCGCCGGCCGTGCGCCGCCGCGTGCGCGACTATATCGACAGCTACCTGTCGCAGCCGCTGACGCTCGGCGAACTGGCGAACGTGGCCGCGCTATCGGAATACCATTTTTCGCGGATGTTCAGGCTGTCGTTCGGCCGTGCGCCGCACGCGTGGGTGGCCGAGCAGCGGCTCGCGCGGGCGCGACTGCTGCTGCGCACGACGGCCCTACCGCTCGCGCAGGTCGCGGCCGAATGCGGCTACGCGAACGCCGGCCACTTCAGCCACCGCTTTCGCGACGCGCACGGCACGACGCCGAACGCGTATCGGCGCGCGATGCAGGGCGGCTAGGCGCCGCGGCCCGGCTGCCCACGAGGCGGTTTCGTGCAGCGCACCCGCCTCGCCTCTCCGCGCTTACGTCCCGCGCCGCGACAGTTCCTGCTCGAGCGCGGCCACGCCGGCCGGCAAATCGACCGGCACCTTCAGGTCGACCATCGTGCGGCCGAACGCGTGCAGCGTGCGGAACAGGTTGTGTTCGCGGCACTGTTCGCCCATCTGCCCGATCCGCACGATCGGCAAGCCGAACGAGCCCGAGATCTCGACCTGGTACTGCTTCGAGATGTGACCGCACACCATGCCCGGCGTGAGCCCTTCGGGCGTCTCGATCCCGACCACCGAATTGAGCCGGCAGTCTTTCGGCGCATAGAGCGAGAGCCCCATCGCCTCGACGCCGGCCTGCAGCGCGAGCGAGCAGCGCAGGTGGCGCGCGAAGCGGCTTTCGAGCGTCTCCGCGCACACGAGACGCAGCGCCTCGTGCAGCGCAAGCACGCCCGACACCGGCGCCGTGTAGTGATACCCCGCGTTGTGCCAGAAGTTCTCCGCGAGCGCCATGTCCAGGCACCAGTGCGCATTCGGTTCCGGACGCTGCTTCATCCGCTCCCACGCGGCGTCGGAGAATGCGATCAGCGACACGCCCGGAATCGACGACAGCCCTTTCTGGCCGCCGGTGATCACCGCGTCGATGCCCCACGCGTCCATCTCGAGCGGCATCGTCGACAGCGTGCACACCGCGTCGACCACGACCAGCGCGCCGGCCGCCTTCGCGAGCGCCGCGATGTCGCGCAGATCGCGGTTCCACACGGTGTTCGACGTCTCGCCCTGCACGATCGTGACGATCTCGGGCCGCTCGCGTGCGATCGCGTCGGCGATCTCGTCGAGGCTCGCGACCGAGCGGTCGGCCACCTCGAGCGTGGCGACGTCGGCGCCGACGCGCGTGGCCATCTCGGCCATCCGCGCGCTGAAGAAGCCGTTGCGGATCGACAGCACGCGCGTGCCGCGCCACGCGAGGTTCGAAATCGCCATTTCCATCGCGGCGGAGCCGGGGCCGGCCACGCCGAGCACCCATTTCGTGCGGGTCTGGAACACGTAGCGCGCCATCTCCTTCACCTGCTCGATGATCTTCGCCATCGTCGCGCCGAGGTGGTTGATCACGATCGTGTTCGCCTTCGCGACGGCGGCCGGGATCGGGACCGGGCCGGCCCCCATCATCAGCAGCGGTTCTTCGGGCAGGATCGCGTCGAGCGGCACGACGACGGGACAGGGAATCGGCGAGTAATCGATGGACATGGCTGGTAAAGGAGGAAGGAAGAAAACGCTTGGACGTCGTTCGCCGCACGGCACGGCGAACTGATCGATCATTCCGCGTTCCGCGCCCGCGCGCAAGAGGCACGCGCGGCCGGACAGCGAGACGCTGGCCCGGTCGACGGACCGGGCCAGCCGGCCGCGCGTGCGCCGCACGAGCGGGTTTCGCAATGCCGCGCCATTGCGATGCGCATGCGAAACGGTTCCATCGGCAGTTCGATGTCCGCGATTTTCTCGGACGGTAATGCGAGGCACTCCCGATGCGCTCGTTCTGCGCGATACACGTATCGACCGGAATACCGGTTCATCACGATAAAAATCGCGCAGAGTGGAATCGGTCGACGAAAACCGGACCTGTGCAAAAACATCCACTATCGCAGCATCTATTGGTGACCGATTTCCCCCATTAGCTCCCCCGGCCACCCATAACCGCGAACAATGCATTGATTTATATGGGAAATATTCGAATCACGCGGAGTTTCGCCTAATACACTTCCCGCTATTCCCGGCACCCGCACACAGCATCGATCCGCTAAATCGATACCCGCGATTTCGATTTCACGCAACCCGCCCGTTTTCTCAGGTTGACGGATATCGGTTCCGTATTGAACAATCGTCTGCAGAATCGAAAACGGATTTTTCGATACGGGCCAGAACCTGGTGTCACGCGACGGCTTTCCAGGTCGTACAACGAAAAATCACAACCAAAATCAATCAACCGGGCCAGAAATTCGCGAGCCATGAACCAGATTCAGACCATGCGTGTGTTCGTCTGCGTCGCCGAACAGCAGAGCTTCCGGCGCGCCGCGCACCATCTAGGCGTCTCCAACGCGCTCGTCACGCGCTCGATCGCGATGCTCGAGTCTCACCTGAACACGCGGTTGATTCACCGCACCACGCGCAACCTGTCGCTGACCGAGGCCGGCCTGCGCTACCTCGACGGCTGCCGGGCGCTGCTCGAGGAATTCGACCATCTCGAGGCGTCCGTCACGCACGCCGTGCGCGAGCCGGCCGGCACGCTGCGGGTCGTCGCGTCGGGGCTGCTGTCGCCGCTCGCGCTCACGCCGCTCGTCAACAGCTTCCGGCACCGCTACCCCGAACTGCGCGTGCAGCTCACCGTCGCCGAAGGGCCGCTCGACGTGCTCGATTCCGGCTACGACGTCGGCATCGCGACGGGCGACCGGCTCGACGGCAACCCGACGCTCATCGGCCACGCACTCGCGCCGAACCCGTTCGTCGCGTGCGCGGCGCCCGCGTATCTCGAACGGCGCGGCGAGCCACGCGCCCCCGAGGACCTGCCGGGCCACGACTGGGTCACGCTCGCGCCGCACCAGCATGCGCCCACGTGGCGGCTGGTCGGCCACGACGGCGCCACGCACTCGATCACGGTGCGCCCGACCTGCACGGTCAACCAGCTGGCGCTCGTGCAGGCGGCAGCCGTCGCCGGCTCGGGCATCGCGGTGCTGCCCGAGCCGAGCATCGCCGATGCGCTGGCCACCGGCGCGCTCGTTCGGCTGTTGCCCACCTTCCGGATCGACGACCCGGACGCGCAGCTCTCCGTCGTCTACCCGAACCGCCAGTACGTGCCGGCCCGCACGCGCAGCTTCGTCGAGCACGTGCTCGAGCATTTCGGCGCGCAGACGGCCCGCGAGCGCGCCGGCTACGGCTTCCTGCGCACGCCCGATCGCGCCGACATCGTCACCGGCCGGCAAACGGGCCTGCAGTAAACTGCACGCGTCAGCCATCGGAGGTGCAGCGTGCGCGTGATCCTGTTCAGCAGCCGGCAGTACGACGACGAATCGTTTACCGCCGCCAACCGGCAATTCGGCTATCGGCTGCACTTCCAGCCGTCGCACCTCGACGCGGAAACCGCGATCCTCGCGCACGGCTACGAGGTCGTCTGTCCGTTCGTCAACGACACCGTCGACGCGGCCGTGCTCGAACGGCTCGCCGACGGCGGCACGCGACTGATCGCGCTGCGCTCGGCGGGTTTCAACCACGTCGACCTGGCAGCCGCCGAGCGGCTCGGCATCGCCGCCGTGCGCGTGCCCGCGTATTCACCGCATGCGGTTGCCGAACATGCGGTCGCGCTGATCCTCGCGCTCAACCGCCGGCTGCCGCGCGCGGTCGCACGCACGCGCGAAGGCGACTTCTCGCTGAACGGCCTGCTCGGCTTCGACCTGCACGGCAAGACCGTCGGCGTGATCGGCACCGGCCTGATCGGCAGCGTGTTCGCGAAGATCATGATGGGCTTCGGCATGCACGTGCTCGCGCACTCGATGCCGCCGTACGACGACGAATTGATCGCGTTCGGCGCGCGCTACGTCGAACTCGACGAGCTGCTGCACCACGCGGACATCGTCAGCCTGCACTGCCCGCTGCTGCCGTCGACGCACCATCTGATCAACGCGCAGACGCTCGCGCGGATGAAGCACGGCGCGATGCTGATCAATACCGGCCGCGGCGGCCTCGTCGACGCGCAGGCGCTGGTCGACGCGCTCAAGAGCGGCCAGCTCGGCCATCTCGGGCTCGACGTGTACGAGGAGGAAAGCGGCCTGTTCTTCGAGGATCACTCCGACCTGCCGCTGCAGGACGACGTACTCGCGCGCCTGCTGACGTTCCCGAACGTCATCGTCACGTCGCACCAGGCGTTCTTCACGCGCGAGGCGCTCGCCGAGATCGCGCACACGACGTTGCGAAACATCGAGGCATGGCACGCCGGCACGCCGACCAACGTCGTCACGACCGGGCGTTGAGCGCCGGCGCCCGGCGCACGCAATCCGTCAACGGTTCATCATTTTGTTTCGACTGATGTAACGCCGCATGCCCGGCGTCTGCTATCGTTGCGCCGACTCCTCCTTGCTTGCGCCGCTCATGCGTTTCGACGACTCCGCCATCGCCGCGGTCTACCGCGCCATCTTCGAACGGCGCGACATGCGCCACTTCACGCCGGCGCCCGTCGATCCGGCCACGCTCGCGCGGCTGCTGCGCGCCGCGCACCACGCGCCGAGCGTCGGCTTCATGCAGCCATGGCGCTTCATCCGCATCACCGACCCCGCGCTGCGCACCGCGATCCACGCGCTGGTCGAGACCGAGCGCCGCGCCACCGCCGACGCACTCGGCGAGCGGCAGGACGAATTCATGCGGCTGAAGGTCGAAGGCGTGCGCGAATGCGGCGAGTTGCTCGTCGTCGCGCTGACCGACGATCGCGAGCGCCATGTATTCGGCCGCCGCACGCTGCCGGAGATGGACCTCGCGTCCGCCGCGTGCGCGATCCAGAACATGTGGCTTGCCGCGCGCGCGGAAGGGCTCGGGATGGGCTGGGTGTCGCTGTTCGACGTCGACGCGCTGCGCACGCTGCTCGGCATGCCGGCCGGCGCGAAGCCGATCGCCGTGCTGTGCGTCGGGCACGTCGATGCGTTCTATGCGAAACCGATGCTCGAACAGGAGCGCTGGGCCGCGCGGATGCCGATCGAGGCCTGCCTGTTCGAAAACGGCTGGGACGCGCCGGCGACGCAGGCCGCCGCTTGCGCGACGGCACACGCCGGCATGACGGCCGAATCGTCATCGCCGTCATCGCCATCGCCCGCCGTCGCCGAACCGGATGACCACTCCGGCTCGACGGCAGGCGGCGCCCCGCCGCAGCGCTGACCGAATCGCCGGTCGGCCGGGCTCCCCTAAGGCAATACGCGCGCAATGGCCGCGCCCCCGGCTTCGTTGCGCCCCGAATTCGCGGCCGAACCCGCACGCAATCCCACACTGTGGTGCACGCGGCCGTGACCGCGTCGCACGCCGGCAACACCTGTTTTGGCCCCAAGCATAGGGGTTTTCACTGAAGTAGAATCGTGGCTGACCTCTCCCGCCCTGCCCGTCCCGCGCATCCCGCGCCGGCTCCCGGGCCGCGACCTTTTCCGCAGCCCACCGCGATGCCATTACCTCTTTTCGCCCTTGCCGTCGCCGCATTTGGAATCGGTACCACCGAGTTCGTGATCATGGGGCTGCTGCCCAACGTCGCCCGCGACCTCGGCGTGTCGATTCCGGCGGCCGGCATGCTCGTGTCGGGCTACGCGCTCGGCGTGACGATCGGCGCGCCGATCCTCGCGGTCGTCACCGCGAAGATGCCGCGCAAGCGCGCGCTGATGGGCCTGATCGGGCTGTTCATCGCGGGCAACCTGTTCTGCGCGATCGCGCCCGGCTACGCGGTGCTGATGGCCGCGCGCGTGGTCACCGCGTTCTGTCATGGCGCGTTCTTCGGCATCGGCTCGGTGGTCGCGAGCAACCTCGTCGCGCCGAACCGGCGTGCGCAGGCGATCGCGCTGATGTTTACCGGCCTCACGCTCGCGAACGTGCTCGGCGTGCCGCTCGGCACCGCGCTCGGCCAGGCATATGGCTGGCGCGCGACGTTCTGGGCCGTCACCGGCATCGGCGTTGCCGCGGCCGCCGCGCTCGCGGTGTGCCTGCCGAAGAACCTCGCGATGCCCGAGACCAGCATCACGCGCGAATTCGGCGTGCTCAAGCACCCGCAGGTGCTGATGGTGCTCGGCATCAGCGTGCTTGCGTCCGCGAGCCTGTTCAGCGTGTTCACGTACATCACGCCGATCCTCGAGGACGTGACGGGCTTCTCGCCGCGCCAGGTCACCTACGTGCTGCTGCTGTTCGGTCTCGGCCTGACGGTCGGCGGCACGCTCGGCGGCAAGCTCGCAGACTGGCGCCGCATGCCGTCGCTGATTGCGACGCTCGCGCTGATCGGCATCGTCCTCGCGCTGTTCGCGGGCACGATGCACGTGCCGTTCGCCGCGCTCGCGACGATCTTCGTGTGGGGCATCCTCGCGTTCGCGATCGTGCCGCCGCTACAGATCCTGATCGTCGATCGCGCGAGCGACGCGCCGAACCTCGCGTCGACGCTGAACCAGGGCGCGTTCAACCTCGGCAACGCGACGGGCGCATGGCTCGGCGGCATGGCGATCGGCTCCGGCGTGTCGCTCGTGAACCTGCCGTGGGTCGGCGCGGCGATGGCGCTCGCCGCGCTCGCGCTCACGCTGTGGTCGGCGTCGCTCGAACGCCGTCCGGTGAGCGGGCCGACCGGATACGTATGACGCGCGCCGGTGCGGCGGCCCGCCGCGGCCCGCCGCATTCGTTGCGCACGCAACGCGATGCGAACCTGATGGCCTTCATGGACCTTTCAGGGTTCGCGGTGTAGCATCGCGGCCGATGAAAGCCATTCTCAATCGCGATTTCCTCGCACTGATCCTCAGCGTCGCGGTCGTCGGTCTCGGCACCGGCGCCACCATGCCACTGACCGCGCTCGCGCTGACCGAAGCCGGGCACGGCACCAACGTCGTCGGCATGCTGACGGCCGCGCAGGCGCTGGGCGGCCTCGCGATCGTCCCGTTCGTCACCGCGCTCGCGCGGCGCATCGGCGCACGCCGCGCGATCGTCGTGTCGGTCGTGCTGCTCGCGGCGGCCACGGCACTCATGCAGTTCACGTCGAACCTGATCGTCTGGGGCGTGCTGCGCGTGCTGTGCGGTGCGGCGCTGATGCTGCTGTTTACGATCGGCGAGGCGTGGGTCAACCAGCTCGCCGACGATTCGACGCGCGGCCGCGTGGTCGCGATCTACGCGACCAATTTCACGCTGTTCCAGATGGCGGGGCCCGTGCTGGTCAGCCAGATCGCCGGCGCGACGAGCATCCGCTTCGCGCTGTGCGGCGCGCTGTTCCTGCTCGCGCTGCCGACGCTCGCGACCATCCGGCGCGCGCCGCTCGCCGGCGACGACGCGCATCACGCGGCGCACGACAGCTGGCTTGCCGTGCTGCCGCGCATGCCCGCGCTGATCATCGGCACCGGCTTCTTCGCGCTGTTCGATACGCTCGCGCTGTCGTTGCTGCCGCTCTATGCGATGGATCACGGCGTCGCGAGCGCGACCGCCGTGCTGCTCGCGTCGATCATGCTGTTCGGCGACACCGCGATGCAGTTCCCGATCGGCTGGCTCGCCGACAAGCTCGGCCGCGAACGCGTGCACCTCGGCGCCGGCTGGATCGTGCTCGCGGGCCTGCCGCTGTTGCCGCTCGTGATCGCGAACCCGTGGCTGTGCTGGCCGTTGCTGTTCGTGCTGGGCGCGGCGGCCGGCAGCATCTACACGCTGTCGCTCGTCGCGTGCGGCGAACGCTTCCGCGGCGCGGCGCTCGTCACCGCGAGCTCGCTCGTGTCGGCATCGTGGAGCGCCGCGAGCTTCGGCGGCCCACTGGTTGCGGGCGCATTGATGGAGCAACTGGGCAGCCACGCGCTGATCGGCGTGCTGGTCGTGTGCGTCGCCGCGTTCGTCGCGGCCGCGCTGTGGGAGCGGCGCGCCGCGTTGCAGCGCGCGGTCTGACGCTGGCACTGTCGCTGACGCAAGCGCCGCGCACCGGCACAGGCGCATCGCCATCCTTCGCCACAACGAAAACGGCCCGCGCGATGCGGGCCGCCTTCTCCTTGCTACTACGCGTCGCGAGTCGCGGTGCAGTCCGTCACGCGCCGTGCGCCGGCAGGATCTTGCCGGCACACGCGCCGAAGCCGATGCGATAGCCGTCGCCCTGGCACCAGCCCGCGAGCGTCAGTTCGTCGCCGTCCTCAATGAACGCGCGGCTGCCGCCGCCGTTCAGCGCGAGCGGTTCCTTGCCGTTCCACGTCAGTTCGAGCAGGCTGCCGAACGAGTCCTTCGTCGGCCCGCTGATCGTGCCCGAACCCATCAGATCCCCGACGCGCGTGTTGCAGCCCGCGACCGTGTGATGCGCGAGCTGCTGCGCCATCGTCCAGTACATGTACCGGAAGTTGGTGCGGCAGATCGACGTCGCCTCGGCGGCGCCTTCGGGGCGCAGCGTTACTTCCAGCGCGATGTCGAACGCGTGCTTGCCGGCGTGCCGCAGATATTCGAGCGGCTGCGGCGACTGCTCGGGCTGCGCGACGCGAAACGGTTCGAGCGCGTCGAGCGTGACGATCCATGGCGAGATCGTCGTCGCGAAGGTTTTCGCATTGAACGGGCCGAGCGGCACGTATTCCCACTGCTGGATGTCGCGCGCGCTCCAGTCGTTCAGCAGCACCATCCCGAAGATGTGCGCTTCGGCATCCTCGCATGCGATCGGCTCGCCGAGCGCGTTGCCCTTGCCGACGATGAACCCGGTCTCCAGCTCGATGTCGAGCTTGCGGCATGCGCCGAACACCGGGCGCTCCTGGTCGGGCAGCTTCAGTTGCCCGTTGGGGCGCCGCACCGGCGTGCCGCTCACGACCACCGACGACGCGCGGCCGTTGTAGCCGATCGGCATCTCGGACCAGTTCGGCAGCAACGCATTCTTCGGATCGCGAAACATCGAGCCGACGTTGGTTGCATGCTCCTTCGACGAATAGAAATCGGTGTAGCCGGGAATGTCGACCGGCAGGTGCAGCGTCGCATCGCGCTGCGCGACGAGCACTTGCGCGCGCAGCGCGGCGTCATCGCGCAGTCGCGCGTCGTCGCGCGAGAACAGCTGCGACAGCTGCACGCGCACGCTGCGCCACGCGTCGCGACCGAGCGCGATGAACGGATTGAGCGTCGGCGCGGCAAACACGTCGGCGCCGGCCGGCAGCGTCACGAGGCCCGCACGCGCGAGCGCGGCGAGGTCGACGATGCGGTCGCCGAGTGCGACGCCCGCGCGGCGCGCCGGTTGATTCGGATCGCTGAAGATCCCGAACGGCAGGTTCTGGATCGGGAAATCGCAGGCGGGATCGTTCGCCGTGTCGACCCAGCTCTTGCGGGCGGGGTCGAGCGTCGCGCGCCAGTCTTGGGTGTCGCTCATCTTTGCTCCGGATTGAAGTGTTTCTTGATGCCTTGCCAGCATTCGAAGTAGTCGGCCTGCAGCTGCGCGGTGTCGAGCGCGAAGCGCGTCGGACGGATCAACGTGCGGGTTTCGAACATGAACGCCATCGTCGCGTCGACCTTGTGCGGCTTCGTCGTGTCGCTCGCCGATGCCTTCTCGAACGTGTCCGCATCCGGCCCGTGGCCCGACATGCAGTTGTGCAGGCTCGCGCCGCCCGGCACGAACCCTTCGGCCTTGGCGTCGTACGCGCCGTGCACGAGACCCATGAACTCGCTCGCGACGTTGCGGTGGAACCACGGCGGGCGGAACGTATCCTCGGCCGCGAGCCAGCGCGGCGGAAAAATCACGAAGTCGATCGTGTCGACGCCGGGCGTGTCGCTCGGCGACTGCAGCACGAGGAAGATCGACGGATCGGGATGGTCGTAGCTGATCGAGCCGATCGTGTTGAACAGGCGCAGGTCGTATTTGTACGGCGCGTAGTTGCCGTGCCACGCGACGACGTCGAACGGCGAATGTCCGATATCCGCGCGCCACAGGCGCCCGTTCAGCTTCGCGATCAGCTCGAACGCGCCTTCGCGATCCTCGTACGCGGCCTGCGGCGTGAGGAAATCGCGCGGGTTCGCGAGCCCGTTCGAACCGATCGGCCCAAGGTCGGGCAGTCGCAGCAGCGCGCCGAAGTTCTCGCAGATATAGCCGCGCGCGTCGCCGTCCGGCAGCGCGACGGAAAAACGCACGCCGCGCGGGATCACCGCGATCTCGAACGGCTCGACATCGAGCCGGCCGAATTCGGTCGCGATGAAGAGCCGGCCCTGTTGCGGCACGATCAGCAGTTCGCCGTCGGCGCTGTAGAAGAAGCGGTCCTGCATCGAGCGGTTCGCCGCGTACAGGTGGATCGCGCAGCCGTTCATCGCGGCCGCCGAGCCGTTGCCGGCCATCGTCACGAGCCCTTCGACGAAATCGGTCGGCTCCACCGGCATCGGCAGCGGATCCCAGCGCAGCTGGTTCGGCGGCGTCGGCGGCACGTCGGCCGAGTCGCCGAATTCCGACACGAGCCGTTGCGGGCTCGCGAACGGCTCGAACGGCCGGTGCACGGCCGCCGGCCGGATCCGGTACAGCCACGAGCGGCGATTGTGGCTGCGCGGCGCGGTAAACGCGGTGCCCGACAGTTGCTCCGCATACAGCCCGTACGGCGCGCGCTGCGGCGAGTTGCGCCCGTGCGGCAGCGCGCCGGGCAGTGCCTCCGTCGCGAATTCGTTCGCGAAACCGCTCAGGTAGCCGGCTCGCGCCGGTTTCGACAGGTCAAGCGTCATCGTTTCCTTTCTCCATCAATTCATGGCGGCGTTCGGCGCCTGCGCACCGCTGCGCCGCGCGACGGCGGCCAGTCCCAGCACGAACAGCGCCGAGCACAGCACGGGCACCGCGGCCGCGTGGAACAACGCGCCGTTGGTCCAGTTCAGCGCAATCAGTTGTCCGCCGACGAGCGGCCCGAGCACCGAGCCGATCCGGCCGATGCCGAGGCTCCAGCCGATGCCGGTCGAGCGCAGCGACGTCGGGTAATACTGGCCCGCGAGCGCATTCACGGCCGGCTGCCCGCCGACCACGCAGAATCCGCCCGCGAACACGACGATCAGCAGCCACGGCAGCGCATGCGCGACCGAGCCGATCAGCCCGACCGAGACGGCCGCGCACGCGAAGCACGCGAACAGCACGCGCACGAAGCCGTAGCGTTCGATGAACCAGCCGAGCGACAGCGTGCCGATCACGCCGCCCGTCTGCAGCACCGTGCCGACGATCACGGCCGTGCCCGGCGAATAGCCCGCGTCGCGCATCACCGTCGGCAGCCAGTTCGACAGGAAGTACAGGTCGATCAGGTTCATGAAGCTGATGGCCCACAGCAGCAGCGTGACCGGCAAGCGGCCTTCGCGGAACAGCTCGGCGACCGGCGCGCCGCTCGCCGCACGCTCGCGCACGACGATGCGCGTGTTCGCATCGATGCCGGCCTGCGGCGCGAAGCGCGCGAGCCACGCGCGCGCGTGCGCGTCGCGCCCCTTCAGCACCAGGAACTGCAGCGACTCGGGCAGCCGCGCGAGCATCGCGACGGTCAGCACGAGCGGCACCGCGCCGCCGACGAAGAACACCGAGCGCCAGCCGAGCGCCGGAATCAACGCCGCGCTGATGAAGCCGCCGATCGCGGCGCCGAGCGTGAAGCCGCACGACACGATCATCATCCGCTTCACGCGATGCGCGGCCGGGCTGAATTCGCCGACCAGCGCCATCGCGTTCGGCATGATGCAGCCGAGGCCGAGGCCCGTGACGAAGCGCAGCGCCATCAGCACCGGGATCGAACCCGCGAACGGCGTCGCGAGCATCGTCGCCGCGAAGAACAGCGTCGAGCCGATCAGCACCGGGCGCCGCCCGATCCGGTCGGCCAGCACCGACAGCCCGAGCGCGCCGAGCAGCATCCCGAACAGGCTCGCGCTGAACACCGGCCCGAGCGCCTGCTTCGGCACGCCCCATTCGGCGATCACGCTGGGCGCAACATAGCCCATCGCCTGCGCATCGAAGCCGTCGATCACGAGACACAGCCCGCACAACGCGAGCAGCATCCAGTGAAAACCCGGGCGGTGGGTCTCGTCGATCACGCGCTCGACTTCGAGCACGCGCGCGTCGGCCGGCGCCGCGCTCATTGCGCCACCTCGGCCGTCGGATGCACGGGCGGCGTCACGCCCTGGCGCGCGAGCGCCATCGCTTCGCGCAGCACGTCGGCATCGCCGATATGGTTCGCGAGCAGCAGGATCAGCTTCGCGTTGACGAGCTGGCTGTCGGCGTCGGACAAATCGCGATGCATGTCGATCAGCGCTTCGTAGAACGCATCCGGATCGGCCAGGCGCGGGCGGGTGTCGAGTCGGGGCATGACGAGTGTCTCCGTTATCGTTGTCGTGTTCAATGCGGTGTTGGGCGCGCGCACGTCGCGCGCGCCAGCGCGTCGGCGATCGCGTGGCGCTCGAGCGAGCGCATCCGCGCGCAGACATGCTGGTCGGGGCGCAGCAGGTAAAACGTGCCCGGCTTCGCGTCGTAGCGTTGCGCGGCGAGGCCGTCGACGTCCTCCACGACGTCGACCCCGGCCACCGGCTGCGCATGCCCGGCCGGCACGACCAACACCGGCCGCACCGGCAGCGCCAGGCCGTCGAGCGCCTGCGCGAGCGCGGCGGCGTCGCCCGGCAGCCCGAACAGCACGCCCGTGAAACCGTCGCCCAGGTGCCGCAGCAGCCAGCCCGACCGGCCCTGCGCGCGCACCGGCGCATCGGCCGCCGCCGCGCCCGGGCGCATCGCGCACGCGAACGCGTCGCCAGCGCGGTCCGGCGTATTCAGCGGCGAATCGGCGAGCACGGCCGGCACCGACAGACGGCCGCTGTTCACGAGCTTGCGCGCGAATTCGCAGTCGCGTGCAAGCTTCAGCGTCGCGTCGCGGAACACGCGCGACACCGCGCTCTTCGGCGTGATGAAATCGGTCGAGCGCGTCGAGTGGCGGATGTTCTCGTCGGCCGCGAATTCGCGTTCGCTCGCATACGTGTCGAGCAGGCGGTCGTCCGCGCGGCCGTCGAGCACGAGCTTCAGCTTCCACGCGAGGTTGTCCGCGTCCTGCACGCCGCTGTTCGCGCCGCGCGCGCCGAACGGCGACACGCCGTGCGCGGAATCGCCCGCGAACAGCACGCGGCCGTGCCGGAACGTATCCATCCGCTGGCAGCGGAACGTATAGACGCTCACCCATTCGAGCTCGAACTCGACGTCCGGCCCGAGCAGCGCGCGCACGCGCGGAATGACCCGCTCCGGCTGCTTCTCCGCGACCGGGTCCGCGTCCCAGCCGAGCTGGAAGTCGATGCGCCACACGTTGTCGGGCTGACGATGCAGCAGCACCGACTGGTTGCGGTGGAACGGCGGATCGAACCAGAACCAGCGCTCGGTCGGGAATTCCGCCTTCATCTTCACGTCGGCGATCAGGAAACGGTCCTTGAACGTGCGGCCGCGGCTCTCGAGGCCCATGGCCGCGCGTATCGGACTGCGCGAGCCGTCGGCCGCGATCACGTATTGCGCGCGCAGCGTCTCGATGCCTTCCGGCGTCTCGACCGTGAGCGTCGCGTGTTCGGCCGCTTGCGCGACACCGGTTACCTTGTGCTTCCAGCGGATGTCGATGTTCGGCAGCGCGAACGCACGCTCGGCCAGATAGCCTTCGACGTAGTACTGCTGCAGGTTGATGAATGCCGGACGCGCGTGGCCTTCCTCCGGCAGCAGGTCGAACGCATACAGCTGCTCGTCCTGGAGGAACACCTTGCCGACGTGCCAGCTCACGCCCTTGTCGACGAAGCGCTCGCCGCAGCCGAGCCGGTCGAAGATCTCGAGCGTGCGCTTCGCGAAGCAGATCGCGCGCGAGCCCGTCGACAGCGTGTCGTCGTCGTCGAGCAGCACGACCGGCACGCCCTGCTGCGCGAGGTCGATCGCGGCCGACAGGCCCACCGGGCCCGCGCCGACGACGATCACCGGGTGAATGGCCGCGTCGTCGCCGCCGGCCCGCGTCGCGCGCGGCTTGTAGTCGAACTTCAGCGTCTGGTAATCGATGCTCATGGTCGCCATCCGCTCCTCAGCCCCGCCGTGCGCTCGCCGACGCGCACGGCTTCGTCCCGCTCGTGCCCGTTGCCCGCCGCTGCCGCGGCCCGCCCTGCCTCGCCCACCTGCTGTCAACCGCCACGTCTCGCTCCTTGCTTCCTGTTGATCCGATTCGGGAAACGGCGCCGCTCCGGGCGCCGAACGCCGCTTTTCTTGATCGGCGACAAATCCTTGGATTTACGAATAGTAAAACCAATTACGAATAGTGAAATCAACGTAAACCCTAGCCATCGACGCGAGGACGGGATAACGATATGAGCGAAACGCCAAGCCGAGCCGGGCGCGCGCTGCTAATATCAAGACATGAGGCGGCCCTTTCGGCCGCCATTTTTCCTTCCTACGCCGATGATTCCGCCCAACATTCCCGAGTTGGTCGTCCGTGCCGGGCAATTGCCGTATCTGCGCGAACACCTTGCGCTTGCCGAGGGCGGCACCGCGTGTGCAACGCTGCCGGAGCGCACGCTCGCGAGCGCCTATGAGCCGATCTACGACGTGACGATGCCCGGCGCGCCGCAGTCGACGTCGTTCGCCGACGCGATCGAGCGTTACGGCGACGAACTCGGCTTCCAGGCGGTCACGCTGGTCACGGGGTCGGCGCACGATCCGGTCGACTCGGCCGTCGACGACCAGACGCTCGTCGCGATCGACCGGCTGTCGCGCGCGCTGCACGCGATCAACTTCTTCGGCGCGCAACGCCACGGGCTGCTGTTCCTGCGCGTGCACGAACGGCTGCTCAAGAGCGTGAAGTACGACCACGGCAAGCATTTCTCGTCGGTTCTGCAGCGTTTCGGGCTGCCGGCCGAGCGGATCGTGATCGAGCTGCCGGCGGCCGCCGTCGCGCACAAGACCTTCCTCGGCTACCTGACGCGCAGCTACCAGCATCACGGCTTCAAGGTTGCGGACAAGCTGCCCGACCCGGGCCGGATCCTCGCGGTCGAATCGGAGATGGCGCGGCCCGACTACATCAAGATGGATGCGGGCATCGCGCTGCGTGACGGGATGGTGAAGGCGCTGGTCGCGTATGCGCAGCGCGTGCGGATTCCGCTGATTTTCGATGGCGTCGTCGACGAGACGCAGTGCGAGCTGCTGCGCCAGCACGACGTGCGGTTCATGCAGGGGCCGGTGTTCGCGAAGGTCGTCCCGGCGTGAACGGGTAATCGTCGGCCCGCGCTGGGTGCGAAACGTCCGATGGCGCAGTCCGGGGGCGGTGATTGCGGCGGGAATCGGGGGGCGGCGTGCATCGTTGCGCGATGCCGGCCGGTTCCGGTTCCGGTTCCGGTTCCGCTTCCGCTTCCGCTTCCGCTTCCGCTTCTGCTTCTGCTCATCCGTGGAAGGTCCAACACGCTTGCGCAACGTGTCGACGCCGGCAGCATCGACAACCGCCGCCTATGCCCTTCCACCGTCGTCGAATTTCGGCAGATCGTCGTCGATCTCGATGCCCGGGAAGCGATCCCCGTACCAGACGTGCCACGCGGGACGCAGCAGCGCGGGTTCGTCGAGCGTCGCATAGTTGATTTCCACGGTCTTCGGCGCATCGGCCAGACGATACTCCAGCTGCGCGCCGCAGCGGCCGCAAAAGCGCCGCTCGCCCCAGGCGCTCGACGCATAGACCGTCGGCTCGCCACGCAGGTATTCGAATGCGTCGAGCGGCACCGATGCCGACGCGACGACCGCCGCACCCGTCGTGCGCTGACAGAGCCGGCAATGGCAAAAGCCTGCATCGGCCGGAATGCCGGCGATCCGGTAGCGGATCGCCCCGCATGCACAACCGCCTTCCATGGTTTCCAGGTGGGACATCCCGAGCCTCGTCGTCGTCGCGCAATCCGTAGACGATGATGAGCGCGGTTCGCGCGCGGCGCAACCGGCTGCGGCGCCCATCCGACGGGCGGCCGGCGCGGCGCGACGCGGCGCGCCGCTCGCGATGCCCGGTTCAGACTGTCTGCCCGAGTCGCTGCGCGAGCGCCTTCAGCTTCGGCCCGATCTGCGTGCGGAACACGTCCTCGTCCATCGACGACGCGGGCCCGCTGCAGCTCAGGATCAGCCAGCGCCCCTCGCGCGGCTCGCGAAACGGCACGGCCGCCGCGTTCACGTCCATGTGCCACGCGCGGAACGAATAGCAGCATCCGCCCGCGGAGAACTCGGCCACCGCCTGTTGCGCGGCCGCGACGAGCGCATCCGCGTCGGCCGCGCCGCCGGCCGCCCGGTGCAGATCCGCATAGAGCGCGCGGCGCACGTCCTCCGGCTGCGCGGCCAGGTACGCACGGCCCATCGAACTCGTCAGCATCGACAGCCGCGAGCCGGGCGCAAGCCCGAGCGTCAGCGCGGTTTCGCTGCGGATCGTCTCCAGATAGATCATGTCGAGCCCGTCGCGGCAGCCGAGCGACACGGCCGCGCCGATTTCGCGCGCGAGCGCTTGCATGTGCGGGCGGGCGAGATCGAGCGTCCCCGAGCCGGACAGCAACGCGTAGCCGAGCGACAGCACGCCGGCGTCGAGCGCATACTTTCCGAGCGTCTCGTCATAACGCAGGTAACCGAGCACGGTCAGCGTATAGGCAAGCCGGTTCACCGTCGCCTTGGGCAGGCCGGTGCGCTCGGCGAAGTCGCGATTGCCGAGCATCGTCTCGCCGGGCCGGAATGCGCGCAGCAGGTCGAGGCCGCGCGCGAGCGCTACGACGAACTTGCGTTCGTCGATCGTGGTTTCGTCGATGGTTGAAAGCGCCATGTGATGCTACACTGGGTTCGTTTTGCAAAACATTGTTCCGCACAGCGGAACTCTAGTCAAGCGAACTTTTGACATCGGGCGAGGCAGCGAATCGCCACACCCCGGGACCGACCATAAACGATGGGATCAGGGCAAGCGCTGAAAGCGCCAACTCTGGCCGACGGCTAAGCATGGAGCCAGAGCAGGCGCTGAAGTGCCAAACTCTGGCCGACCGCGAAGCATGGGGCCAGAGTAAGCGCTGAAGTGCCAAACTCTGGCCGACCGCGAAGTATGGGGCCAGAGTAAGCGCTAAAGCGCTAACTCTGGCCGACAGGAGATGACACGATGACTGCTGCAACTTTTCATTGGGATGATCCGCTGTTGCTCGACCAGCAACTGACCGAGGAAGAACGCATGGTGCGCGATGCCGCGCACGCATACGCGCGCGACAAGCTCGCGCCGCGCGTCACGGAGGCGTTCCGCCATGAACGCACCGACGCCGAGATCTTCCGCGAGATGGGCGAGATCGGCCTGCTCGGCCCGACGATTCCGGAAGAATACGGTGGCCCCGGTCTCAATTACGTGAGTTACGGGCTGATCGCGCGCGAAGTCGAGCGCGTCGACTCCGGCTACCGCTCGATGATGTCCGTGCAGTCGTCGCTCGTGATGGTGCCGATCCATGAATTCGGCTCCGACGCACAGAAGCAGAAATACCTGCCGAAGCTCGCGAGCGGCGAATGGATCGGCTGCTTCGGGCTGACCGAGCCGAACCACGGCTCCGACCCGGGCAGCATGGTCACGCGCGCGAAGAAGGTGCCCGGCGGTTACTCGCTGTCCGGCGCGAAGATGTGGATCACCAACTCGCCGATCGCCGATGTCTTCGTCGTGTGGGCGAAACTGGAAGAAAACGGCAAGGACGCGATCCGCGGCTTCATTCTCGAAAAAGGCTGGAAGGGCCTGTCGGCGCCCGCGATTCACGGCAAGGTCGGGCTGCGCGCGTCAATCACCGGCGAGATCGTCCTCGATGAAGTGTTCGTGCCCGAAGAGAACCTGATGCCGAACGTGAGCGGCCTGCGCGGCCCGTTCACATGCCTGAACTCGGCGCGCTACGGGATCGCCTGGGGCGCGCTCGGCGCGGCCGAATCGTGCTGGCACACCGCGCGCCAGTACGTGCTCGATCGCAAGCAGTTCGGCCGGCCGCTCGCCGCGAACCAGCTGATCCAGAAGAAGCTCGCCGACATGCAGACCGAGATCACGCTCGGCCTGCAGGGCGTGCTGCGTCTCGGCCGGATGAAGGACGAAGGCACGGCGGCCGTCGAGATCACGTCGATCATGAAGCGCAACTCGTGCGGCAAGGCGCTCGACATCGCGCGGCTCGCGCGGGACATGCTCGGCGGCAACGGCATCTCGGACGAATTCGGCGTCGCGCGCCATCTCGTGAACCTCGAAGTGGTGAACACGTACGAAGGCACGCACGACATCCACGCACTGATCCTCGGCCGCGCGCAGACGGGCATCCAGGCTTTCTTCTGATCATTCCGGCGCGATACGCGGCACCCGTCTCGTCATGCGGGCGCCGCCGAAAACGACACGGCCCGCCCGGCATCGCTGCCCGGCGGGCCGTTTTCATCGGCACGCGTTCGTCACGCGCCGCCGATGCGACAGACGCTGCTTACTTGTTCGGCTGCGGCGTGAGGCGCAGGTACGGACGCACGGCGTTGAAGCCCTTCGGGAAGCGCTTCTTCAGCTCTTCCGGATCCTGCAGCGACGGCACGATCACGACGTCGTCGCCGTCCTTCCAGTTGCCGGGCGTCGCGACCTTGTAGTTGTCCGTCAGCTGCAGCGAGTCGATCACGCGCAGCACTTCGTCGAAGTTGCGGCCGGTGCTCGCCGGATAGGTGATGATGAGCCGCACCTTCTTGTTCGGATCGATCACGAACAGCGAGCGCACCGTCAGCGTTTCGTTCGCGTTCGGATGGATCATGTCGTACAGCTGCGACACCTTGCGGTCCGCGTCGGCGATGATCGGGAAGCCGACGACGGTCGACTGCGTTTCGTTGATGTCGTTGATCCAGCCCTTGTGCGATTCGACGCCGTCGACCGACAGCGCGATCACCTTCACGTTGCGCTTCTCGAATTCGCCCTTCAGCTTCGCGGTCAGCCCGAGTTCAGTCGTGCATACCGGCGTGTAGTCGGCCGGGTGCGAGAACAGGACGCCCCAGCTGTCGCCCAGCCACTCGTGAAACTTGATCGGGCCCAGGCTCGATTCCTGCTCGAAATCCGGTGCGATGTCACCAAGACGCAGACTCATGATGTTCCCTCCTCGAACGATGCTGGTTGAAACCGCGCGCCGGACGGCGCGGGACAGTCCATCAGCTTACGGGAAGCAATGGGCCGTGCGAACGATTATTCCGTTTGATATTCATACTTTTTTGTCATTTTTACCCGGTATCCGGGCAGTCCGGACGTCCGCAACGGAAACTTTTCGCAGCATTTGCGGCTCTGTCAATGCTGACGAGTCATTTACCATGTAGTCTTGCACCGCCGCCGCGTGTCTTCCCGGCTCGCCAGCAGGCAGGGGTTTCGCTACGATGTGAACCTGCAGCATGACAGCATGAAGGGAGTTGCAATGTCGGAAATCAACAAGGAGAAACTGATGTCGGATATCAAAACCGTTCTCGCGGACGCCGAGGATCTGCTCAAGCAGGCAGCGAGCAGCACGGGCGACCGTGCGGCCGAGCTGCGCGAGAAAGCCATGTCGCGCCTGAAGCAGGCCAAGGAAAAGGCAACCGACGTCCAGGTCGTGGTGGTCGAGAAAGGCAAGAAGGCCGCGCGCGCGACCGACGACTACGTGCATGAGCATCCGTGGACGTCGATCGGCGTCGCCGCGGGCGTCGGTGTGCTGATCGGCCTGCTGATCAACCGCAAGTAACGCGCGCAGCGCCGTTGCTCCTCATGCGCCGCCCCGTGCGGCGCGTGAGTGCCGAGGCTAGCCGGCGGTTCGCCGCCGGCTGGCATTGCCCTAGCCGCTCATTGCGCGCACAAGCGCCTCATCCATGACGACAGACACCCACCCGCAGCCGTCCGGCCAAGGACCGCTGCGCCGCCTCGTCGGCTCCGCGATCGGCCTGCTGCAAACGCGCCTCGAACTGGTCGGCATCGAGCTCGCCGAGGAGAAGGAACGCCTGATGGGCGTGCTGTTCCTCGGGCTCGCGGCCATGATGCTCGCGACGATGGCGCTCATCAGCCTGACCGTGCTCGTCGCGATTGCATTCTGGGATACCTATCGCTGGCAGTCGCTCGCCGCCATCACCGCGCTATACGCAATCGCGGCCATCGCCTGTGCGTGGAAGGCGCGTTCGGGCCTGCGCGACGCGCCGACCGTGTTCGAGGCGACGCTCGCCGAGCTCGAGAAAGACCGCGAAATTTTCCGCGGCAAGCCGTGAACGCAACCGCGTTCCCCTCTCTCACCTACTTCGCCGACGCGCCATGAGCCAGAACGTCACGGGCCATTCCGCCCGCCCCCATTCGTCGCGATCGAACTGGAGCGCATCGCAGCATCGCGCGCTCCGCAAGGAATTGCTAATCCTGCGATCCGAGGTCGAGCGGCTCGAGCTTGCCGAAGCCGCCGCCGAAGTGCGCCACGCCGTCACGCGCTTCAGTTGGCTCAAGGTGTTCGTCCCCGGCCTGTCGGGCACCAGGTTCAGCCAGTCCGCCAAGAACCTGAATGCGAGCCTCGGCCACCTCGTCAACCAGTACCCGATGTTGAGTTCGCTCGCGTCGCTCGTGCTGGCGAAACCCGTTCGCTCGCTGCTGCGCGCGAGCGCGGGCCCGGCGTTGAAGTGGGGCACCGTCGGCTTCGCAGCCTGGGAGGTCTACCGGATCTGGAAACAGTCGCGCGACGAGCGCGAAACCGCCGCGAACGGCGACTGACGAGCTACGACCAGCGCGCACGGCCTCACGCCGATGCGCGTTTTCCGTGTGTGATCGTGTGATCAACGCACGCCCCAGCAGGTCCGCTGCAGCGAATCGGCTTCTGCAGCTTTCGATCCCGCGTTGCCTTTGGTGCCATCAGCACGCAGCGTGAACGCGCCGCATGCGTCGTCGCGCATCGGGCCTGCATCGAGCGGGCGGGCAACGAGTTCGTAGGCCACCGGCGCACCATTGCCGTCTGCTAGCCGCAGGGCCACGTCGTAGACCGCCTGCCCGTCCGGGGGCGCGTGCGAATATGCGTGTGGCAGCGTGCGTGGCGGCGCGCCATCAAGCGTTTCGAGATACTGCGCCGCGCGATAGAGTGCGGCGACTGCGGATGCGCGATGCGTGCGCGCGACATGCTCGCGATACGACGGGATACCCCACCCGGCCAGCACGGCAACGATCGCAAGCACGACCATCAGTTCGAGCAACGTGAACGCTGCTGACCGGCGCATCGATGCAGGCCGTTTCATCGAGGAACCGCCGCGACGCGACGCCAGCGTTGCGCAACGATGCGGCCGTCTCGCAGCGCGGTCTGGCTCTGCAGCCAGACCGCGCTTGACGCATGGCCACCGACTCCACATGCGGTGATGAGATAAGCGCGACTCCCTCGAGGACCGACACCTCGCCAGGCTTCGATCAGGCAACGCGGCGGCTCGCTCGCCATCGGCCATGAGGCGAATGGTGCGAATGCTTCGGCGACATTCAGCGCGGGCGCACGCCGCCATGCGTCCGGTTCGACGGTTGACGCGGATTCGTCGATGTACGGCGCGCCGCCTCGGAGCAATCGCGCCGTGCAGGCTGCCAGTGCTGCATCGGCTGCGTGAAATGCGATCAGCCGATCCGACAATGCACGCGTGCGGCGCGATTCCGTCAGTGCGGATTCGAACCATGTGCCGGTCAGCGCGGCGACTGCCGCGCCGACCGCGATCACGGCAGGCAGTGCCAGGCCGGCGTCGCGACGCCAGCCGCGGCCCGTGGACGGAACGCCTATACGGGAACGCGTTCCGCTCAGCATGGGTGCATCACCGCGTGTCGCAGGTCGCGGGACAGCGCGGCACGCCGCGTTGAGGTGCGTTGTGCTGCCTTGCGTTGCGTTGCCTGCCGCGATTCGCGTCGCAAGCTCGTCTACGAATCGGCTTGCGCAGATCATTGCAACACCCCAGGATCCAGCACCGCGTCAACGCCGGGATCGGTGAATGCGGCCGCGTCATTGCGCAGCGCGACGATTCGATGCAGCACCAGATGCGCGCGGCCGTCCGACGAAACGGCCGAGCGGCCGTCGCAATCGACATGACGCGCCGGCTCGTGGATCGGTTCGCCACGCGCACGGACGCACACATGCAAGGCAACGACATTGCGCCAGTCGCCACTGCCCATCGCTCCCGCGTCGACGAACCGCGCGGTTTCGCGACGCAGGTAGCGCACGCGCAGTTGGTCGATGCCGGACACGACGGGTTGCGGCGTGCCCGGGCGCCCGCTTCCCTCGCAGTACAACTCGGGCTCGCCCGTCGACGGACTGACGTGCGCGTCGAAGCGGTTTTCCACGAGCGCCCGCTCACCGGCAGCACCGACACCCTGCCCGAGACAATCCGACACCTGCGCCCCAATAGTCGGCCACGTCGACACCGCATCGCCGACATACCGAACGAGCAATGCGTCCGATGCTGCGCGCATGGCTTCGCAGTGCACCTGTGCTCCATTGCCTCGCACACGCCCCGCGGAACAGCCGAACACCGGCGGCAACGATGCCGGCCCTGCCACATCGAGCGGGCGAAATCCGGCCATCTGGATCTGCTGGCCGATCAGCATCAGTGCTGTCGCGGCCGCATCGCGCATCCGGAACCCGTCTTCCGCTCGCCGCTGCGCGACGCGCTGGGCGTGGTACAGCGCACCGGCAGCGGCTAGCACGAGCAGACCGACCGTCATCGCGATCAGCACTTCGAGCAGCGTATGCGCGCGACTGCGGCGATCAGCGTTCATCGGCATCGGCCCCGGCCTCTCGAAACGGCATCCGCACGCACGACGGCGGCCCGACCGCCGAGCGTGCGCTTTCGCAGCGCGCCGATGGCGGCGCATCGGCATGAGCGCGGAGCTCACGCCAGCCGACCGTCACGTAGCGGATTCCCGCCGGCCCATTGTCGAGCGCGCTCGTGCCGCCGGGCAATGATGCGGACGCGAGCGCCGCGATGCCATCGTCAGCGCCTGCCATTGCGCGCCGGCTCTCAATGCGAGCATCGGCCAGCCACAGCGCGCGTTCACGCCAGATCGTCGCCCGCTGCGCGCGCGTCATCGCAAGCTGGCTGCCGGTCACGGCCAGCATCACCGCCGCGAGCAGCGCGACGGCGAGCACCGCTTCGAGCAGCGACGTGCCGTGCATCGACTTGCGTGCGCGCGTCATGCCGCTTCGCAACGACCGGTGACGACGCGCGCGCGGCCGCCCGCCGCGATCCGGATGCAGCGCGACACGCGTGTGTCGTCACCGGACAGCATGCGCTGAGGACGCAGCTCGAAACGCCTGATCCCGCCAAGCACCTGGCCCGCCGGCGGAGCAAATGCCAGATCGTGCGCCGCCCCCGCGACCGCAATGTCTGCATCGCGCGGATAGCGCCGCAGCACGCGCGATCGTCCGTCGAAATGCCCGCTGACGAGCCAGCCGCACGACCATCCCGCGAGGTCACACCGCTCGCCGGAATGCATGCAGTCGCCGTCGCGCCCGGCCCTGCACAGCGTCACGCGCACGCCGAGACGTGTCGCCTCGGTGCGCGCGAACGACAGCGCGCCGAGCAACGCGCGCGCGCGTGCATCCACACGTTCGCGCATGTGCCACTGATCGAATGCGGGCACTGCGTATAGTCCGATCGCGGCCGCCAGCGCGATCGCGACCATCAGCTCGACGAGCGTAAAGCCGCCGCTGCATTGCATGCATCGTTCAACGCACGATCGGTGCCGTCCCATCGCCATCGCCCTCCGTCAACGTGATGAGACGACTGTAGCGACGCAAGCGGCTACGCGCCATTGGCCGAACGGCCGACTGGCGACATGCGATCGCGGCCGACACAATCGGCGCGAACTGAACCCACGGAGAAGACGATGAACGGACGCAGCGCGTCAGCGCTTACGCGGAGGCTTGGAGGGGGACGCGCGACGGAACTCTTCGATCACGTCGGCAAATTCGGAAACATCCTCGAACCGGCGATAAACCGATGCGAAACGGACATAGGCAATCGTATCGAGGCCGCGCAACTCGTTCATCACGAGTTCGCCGAGCTTCTCGCTACGCACTTCACGCTCGCCGGTCGCGAGCAATTGATATTCGATGCGGGCAACCGCCGCGTCGATCGCGTCAGCCGCAACCGGCCGCTTGCGCAGCGCGAGTTGCATGCTGGCGACGATCTTGCGACGGTCGAATTCCGTGCGGCTGCCGTCCTTCTTCACGACGGCCGGCAGGTTCAGCTCGACCCGCTCGTATGTCGTGAAGCGCTTGTCGCAAGCCGAGCAGCGACGGCGCCGACGAATCGCGGCGCCATCTTCGGACACGCGCGAGTCGACGACCTGCGTGTCCTCGTGCCGGCAGAACGGGCAGCGCATGCCGGATCAGCGATAAACCGGGAAGCGCTTCGTCAGCTCGGCCACTTGCGCGCGCACGCGCTCGATCGTCGCTGCATCTTCCGGGTTCTCGAGCACATCGGCGATCAGGTTGCCGACCTGTTCCGCTTCCGCCGGGCCGAAGCCGCGCGTCGTCATCGCCGGCGAGCCCAGGCGAATCCCGCTCGTCACGAACGGCTTTTCCGGATCGTTCGGGATCGCGTTCTTGTTCACCGTGATGTGTGCCGCGCCCAGCGCCGCTTCCGCTGCCTTGCCCGTGATGTGCTTCGCGCGCAGGTC
>NZ_CADFEJ010000028.1 GCF_902833055.1 Burkholderia territorii | reverse complement strand
TTCCGATGTATTACTCACCCGTTCGCCACTCGCCACCAGGTGCAAGCACCCGTGCTGCCGTTCGACTTGCATGTGTAAGGCATGCCGCCAGCGTTCAATCTGAGCCAGGATCAAACTCTTCAGTTCAAACCTGTTACTGTTTTCGGTTCTTTCGAACCGGTCGCTCACTCAAAGCTGACAGGAATATGAATCACTTCATAAACCTGACTTACTTTAGTGTGAGACTCTTGATACTTTTGCTATCTGACCCGAAGATCAGCTCGCTACCATCAAGCGCCCACACTTATCGGCTGTTAATTTTTAAAGAGCATTTCTGCGGGAAACCTGAAGTTTCTCAGCAGCGCTGCGTTTTCGGCAGCAGAGAAGCGAGATTATGAACCGCGTTTCTCGGTTCGTCAACAACTTTTTGAACTGCTTCGTTGCGACGACCGGGGTTCAACTTCGTGTGCGTCGGCGGCTCTACAGCCAGCCCACCCGCACCGCTTCCCTTCTTTCCTCCGCGCCGCGTTGCCGTTAGCGCGAAAGAGGCGTGATTCTATGCACCCGCCCCCGTCTCCGCAAGCCCTTTGTGAAAATATTTTGAAAAGCCCCCGTGCGCTGCCGCGCACGGGGGCTTCGGGTCCGAACGGCCACGCGTCGCCTGCCATATCGGCGAAGCTCGCCGTTCATCACTCGCTCTATATATAGAGCGATGTCACTTGCCGCCGACTGCGGCCTGCAGCCGCTCCAACGGCACTGCATCGGCCATGGCCGTGTAACCCGCGTCACTCGGATGAATGCCGTCGCCACTGTCATACCGGCGCTGCAGCACACTCGGGCGAGCCGGGTCGCGCAACACCGCGTCGAAGTCCACCACGCCGTCGAACCCGCCGCCGCTCCGGATCCACCGGTTCACCTCGAGCCGGACCGCCTCGCGCCCCGCCGGCAACGCCGCAGGCGTGAGCGTCGCGCCAAAGATCTTCACGCCCCGACGATGTGCTGCGTCGATCAAGCCGCGATAGCCATCGATCAACGACGCGGCCGTGACCTGCGTATGCGGGCTGTCGCAATCGAGCCCGGCATGCGGCGGCATCGCCGCGAAGTTGATGTCGTTAATGCCGATCAGCACGATCGCCGCCTTCACCCCCGCACGCGAGAGCGCATCGCGCTCGAACCGCGACGCCAGCGACGTGCCATAGCATGCCGAATCGCTCAGCAGCCGATTGCCACTGATCCCGAGATTCACGACGCCGAGCGAATCCGAACCCGTGGCGGCCAGCCGGCGCGCCAGCGCATCGGGCCAACGACGGTTACGGTTCAGGCTCGAGCGCAACCCGTCGGTGATCGAGTCCCCGATCGCGGCGACACTCGCCCGCGCGGCGCCTGCCTCGACGGCCAGTTCCGTCACCCACGCATACTGGGTAAAGCGCGTACGGAAGGCGCCTGCGCCCGGATCGTTCACGTGATCACCCGGCACCGATACGTAATTGAGCTGGTTCGACACGCGGTGCCACACGGTCATTCGCTGGTTCGCGCCCATCCGCAGGCTGATCGCATAAGGCTGCCCGGCCGTTACATCGATCGCCGCGGCGTCGCTTTCGAGTTCCTCGCCCGGAGCGAGCGTCACCGACGTCTTGCCGCCAAAGCGCACGGCAGCGCCCGTCGCGCCGGCAAGCGCCGCGCCGTCACCCGCGCGCGCGAGACCGGCTGCCTCGATCACCAGCGGTGCGCGACCGTAGGCGTTGCTGACACGAATCCGCGCGGCACGGCCGGAAACCGTCGGATAGACGATCTGCCGAACGGTTCGCCCGGCCACGTCGGGCGCGCGGTAGAGCGGCGGCGGCGCAGCCAGGTCCGGAATCGGCTGCAACGCGGTCGCCCACGCGGCAACCCACCCGGCCGGTGCGGCCGAGGCCGCGAGCGGCGACAGGAAAAAGGACGCGCCCAGCACGGCCGCGACGAAACTGCTTCGAAATGACATCGGCGGAATCCTCATCGGAAAGCGGGCATTGTGCCGCAGAAGCCGCCCGCCTCGCGCACCCGGCGCCCGCATGACCGCCGATCGCACCGCATACCCACGTTTACCCCAGTCCCGATGCAAATCCGCAAGAAATTTATTAACCGACCGGTCGGTTGGTTTATACTTCGCACACATTCAACCGGACGAGATCCTCCGCCATGTACACGCAATCCCTCGACATCCCCGGCAACGTCGCACCGCTCGACGCCGCAGCCGAGTCGCCCGAGCAGGCGCGGTTCGACGCGGTCATGGCCGCGGACGGCAAGATCGAACCGCAGGACTGGATGCCCGACGCCTATCGCAAGACGCTGGTGCGCCAGATTTCGCAGCACGCACACTCGGAAGTCGTCGGCATGCTGCCCGAAGGCAACTGGATCTCGCGTGCGCCGAGCCTGAAGCGCAAGGCGATCCTGCTCGCGAAAGTCCAGGACGAAGCCGGCCACGGCCTCTATCTATATAGCGCGGCCGAAACGCTCGGCGTATCGCGCGATGCGCTGATCGACGCGCTGCACGCCGGCAAGGCGAAATACTCGAGCATCTTCAACTACCCGACGCCGACCTGGGCCGACGTCGGCGTGATCGGCTGGCTGGTGGACGGCGCCGCGATCATGAACCAGATCCCGCTGTGCCGCTGCACGTACGGCCCGTACGCGCGCGCGATGATCCGCGTGTGCAAGGAAGAGTCGTTCCATCAGCGCCAGGGCTTCGATGCACTGCTGACGATGATGAAGGGCACCGACGCGCAGCGCGCGATGGTCCAGCAGGCGGTTAACCGCTGGTGGTGGCCGGTGCTGATGATGTTCGGCCCGAGCGACGCCGATTCGGTCCACAGCAATCAGTCCGCGAAATGGGGCATCAAGCGGATCTCGAACGACGACCTGCGCCAGAAATTCGTCGACGCGACGGTCGATCAGGCGAAGGTGCTCGGCGTGACGCTGCCCGACCCGGACCTGAAATGGAACGAGGCACGCGGCCACTACGACTACGGCGCGATCGACTGGAACGAATTCTGGCGCGTCGTCAACGGCGACGGCCCGTGCAACAGGGAACGCCTCGCGACTCGCGTGAAGGCGCACGACGACGGCGCCTGGGTGCGCGAAGCCGCGCTCGCGCACGAAGCAAAGCGCCGCGCCCGCGCCGAACAGCACGCCGCCTGAGCGGCAACCATCGAATACAGGATTCAGGAGAGAGTGATGAACAAGGAATGGCCGATCTGGGAAGTGTTCGTGCGCAGCAAGCAGGGCCTCGACCACAAGCATTGCGGCAGCCTGCACGCCGCGGACGCGTCGATGGCGCTGCGCATGGCGCGCGACGTCTACACGCGCCGCCAGGAAGGCGTGAGCATCTGGGTGGTGCCGTCGTCGGCGATCACCGCGTCGGATCCGGCCGAGAAGGCCGAGCTGTTCGAACCGGCGGGCGACAAGATTTACCGTCATCCGACGTTCTACACGCTGCCCGACGAAGTCAACCACATGTAACGCCCGCGCCATGACGATCACGCCCGAACACCTCTCCTACGTGCTGCGCCTCGCGGACAACGCACTGATCCTCGGTCAGCGCAACGCCGAATGGTGCGGCCACGGCCCGATCCTCGAGGAAGACATCGCGCTCACCAACATGAGCCTCGACCTCATCGGCCAGGCCCGCATGCTGTATACGCACGCAGCCGAACTCGACCGCCAACTGAACGGCGCGGCGAAGACGGAAGACGACTACGCATACTTCCGCACCGAGCGCGAGTTCGCGAACTTCACGCTCGCCGAGCTGCCGCATTACGGCCCGATCGCCGGCACCGCGCACGCCGACAAGGACTACGCGGTGACGATCGTGCGCAATTTCCTCTACGCGACGCTGATGCTGCACGTGTGGACCGCGCTCGAATCGTCGACGGACGCACAACTCGCCGCGATCGCCGCGAAATCGGTGAAGGAAACCCGCTATCACGTGCAGCACGCGCGCGAATGGCTCGTGCGCCTCGGCGACGGCACCGACGAATCGCATCGCCGCGCGCAGGCCGCGCTCGACTACCTGATCCCGTACACGCGTGAATTCTTCGCGGCCGACGCGATCGACGATGCCGTCGCGGCGGCGGGCATCGCTCCGGCGCCGGCTTCGCTCGAAGCCGCATGGCGCGCGGACGTGGACGATGCGCTCGCCGAAGCAACGCTCGCGTTGCCGGCCCCCGTGCAGCACGTGACGACCGGCAAGCAGGGCGAGCACTCCGAGCATATGGGTTACCTGCTCGCGGAAATGCAGAGCCTCGCGCGTCAGCATCCTGGCGCGAGCTGGTAACCGGCCACACAACGGAGCTCACGATGTCCGCCCAGATCGACGCCTCGACCAACGCCGCGCCTGTCACGCACCGCGACGATCCCGTGCTCGCGCGCGCATGGGACGTGCTCGAAGCCGTGCCCGATCCCGAAATCCCGGTCGTATCGATCCGCGAGCTGGGCATCCTGCGCGACGTGCGCCGCGCGGACGACGGCCTGCTCGAAGTCGTGATCACGCCGACCTACTCCGGCTGCCCGGCGATGTCGCAGATCGCCGAGGACATCGCCGCGGCGATGCACGCCGCCCAGCTGCCGCCGCACCGGATCGAGACGGTGCTCGCACCGGCCTGGACGACCGACTGGATCACGCAGGAAGCGCGCGACAAGCTGCGCGCGTACGGCATCGCGCCGCCCGTCGGCCAGTGCGGCAGCACCGCGCCCCGGGAAAACGTCGTGCGATTCGTGCCGCGCCCCGTCGCGGCGCCCGTGTGCCCGCGCTGCGGCTCGGCCAATACCGAGCGGCTCGCGCAATTCGCGTCCACGGCCTGCAAGGCGCTGTATCGCTGCGTCGACTGCCGCGAACCCTTCGACTACTTCAAACCTTACTGACTGATATGGCGACCCCGCAATTTCACTCGCTGCGTATCCGCGACGTGCGGCCCGAGACCGCCGACGCCGTCACCGTCTCCTTCGACGTGCCGCCGGAGCTGCGCGACGCGTACCGCTTCACGCAGGGCCAGTTCGTCACGCTGAAGACCCACATCGACGGCGAGGAAACGCGCCGCTCGTACTCGATCTGCGTCGGCACGACCGACTACGACCGCGACGGCGAACTGCGCATCGGCATCAAGCGCGTACGCGGCGGCCGTTTCTCGAACTTCGCGTTCGACACGCTGAAGCCGGGACACACGATCGACGTGATGACGCCGGACGGCCGCTTCTTCACGCACCTGAACGCCGATCACGGCAAACAGTACGTCGCGTTCTCGGGCGGCTCGGGCATCACGCCGGTGCTCGCGATCGTGAAGACGACGCTCGAACTGGAACCGCGCAGCACGTTCACGCTGATCTACGGCAACCGCAGCGTCGACGCGATCATGTTCGCCGAGGAGCTCGAGGACCTGAAGAACCGCTACATGAACCGCTTCGTCCTGTATCACGTGCTGTCGGACGACCAGCAGGACGTCGAGCTGTTCAACGGCGTGCTCGACCAGGCCAAATGCGCGGAATTCCTCGCCACGCTGACGCCGGCCGACGCGATCGACGAAGCGTTCATCTGCGGCCCCGCGCCGATGATGGACGCCGCCGAAGCCGCGCTGAAGGCGGCCGGCGTGCCGCAGGCGAAGGTGCATGTCGAACGGTTCGGCACGCCGCTGCCGCAGGCGGGCGCGCCCGTCGTCGAAATCACCGAACAGACGCCGGCCGCCGATCTCGAGATCGTGCTCGACGGCAAGAAGCGCAAGCTGCGCCTGCCGTACGAAGGCGTGAGCCTGCTCGACGTCGGCCTGCGCGCGGGCCTCGCGCTGCCGTATGCGTGCAAGGGCGGCGTGTGCTGCACGTGCCGTGCGAAGGTGCTCGAAGGCGAAGTCCGGATGGAGAAGAACTACACGCTCGAGGAGCGGGAAGTGCAGGACGGCTTCGTGCTCACGTGCCAGTGCCACCCGATCAGCGACAAGGTCGTCGTGAGCTTCGACGAGCGTTGAGCGGCGTCGCACCGGCGCGGCGCGCCGGTTTCTCGTCGTCACACATCTCGCTTACACTAGGGGCCGCCGGCCGGCTGGACGTCGCAACGTCCGCCGGTCCGGCGGTTTTCTTTTGTTGATGACAGGCCGATGAGTACCATTCACGTGATTCAGGGCGGCACCGCCGCCGCGTCGCTGCGCGAGGCCCTCGCGCAAGCCGGACGCGACGAGCGCGTCGTCGGATTGCTCGACGATCTCGCGGTCGGGCCGCTGAAGGGCGCCGACGAGACGCCCGACACGCGCGCCGCCTTCTGGCACCGCGTGCTCGGCGACCAGATTCCCGACTGGAACGCGGAGATCGAAGCTGAATTCGCCCGCCTCGAGCAGCTCGTGATGGATACGGACCAGGTGGTCGTCTGGCACGCACCGAGCGTCGGCGACAAGCTGCTGTTGCGCCGCGTCGCCTATCACCTGCGCAACGTGCCGCAACGGCTGAACGAGGTGCGGTTGTCGGCTGCTGACCTCGACGCCGCGCAGCGCGCGGCGCTGACCCGCGCCGACCAGGCGTGTTCGACCGGCATGTTCTCGCCCGCGGCGCTCGCCCGCAAACGGCCGATGGCCGCGCCGGTCTCGGTGCTGCGCATCGGTCGTCTCGCGCTCGAATGGCAGGAGGCGAAACACCTGAACGCCGAGCTGCGCTACTGGGTCAGCAACACGATCAAGAGCGGCCATTACGCGGACCTCGACGCGCTGATCGTCGCGCATGCGAAACCCGGCTGGCAGCCCGCGCGACGCGTCGTCGGCGGCATCATGGCCGGCGCCGATCGCGGCGGGCTGTTCGTCAGCGACTCGATCGCCTGGTGGCGCTGCCGCGAACTCGCGGCCGCGGGCCGGCTCGAGCTGCAGGACGATGCGCCGGCCGCCCTTTCTTCCACGCAGATGCGCGCGGCAGCCGCGCCGCACTGACGCTACAACTTTCGCATTCGACCATGGCCCGTACCCGAGCGCCCGACCACGAATCCCAGCGCGAGCAGATCCTCGATCTCGCCGCCGAAAAATTCGCGCAGACGAGCTATCCGAGCACGTCGATGTCCGATCTCGCAACCGCGAGCGGCACGTCGAAGGCACGTCTGTATCACTATTACGAGAGCAAGGAAGCGATCCTGTTCGACCTGCTCGACCGCTACACGAAGCGGTTGATGCTGATCATCGCCGAGGTCGAAGGCGCGAGCCAGCGGCGCGGCCTCAGCGAGCGCGACGCGTTCGCCGAACTGGTGCGCGCGTTCCTCGCCGAGTACGAGACGTCGCACAGTCGCCATGTCGCGCTGCTCAATGACGTGAAGTATCTGGAGGATGCACAGCGCGAAATCATCCTCGACCGCCAGCGCGACATCGTCGCGGCATTCGCGCGCCAGCTCGCGCGCGCGTATCCGGACCGGATCTCGAAGGAAAACCAGACGTCGGTCACGATGATGGTGTTCGGGATGATCAACTGGACGTTCACATGGCTCAAGCCGGGCGGCCGCCTCGGCTACCGCGACTTCGCCGAACAGGTGATCGACCTGATGGAACACGGGCTGTCCGCAGGCCGTTGATTGCCGCGCAGCAGCATGCGTTGCGCGGCCGGCACACTGCGACCGGCGGCCGCGCATTTCATATGATGAATTTTAAATCCGTTAAAAATCAAATAGATACACGATTAACTAAGCGGATTTAGAATTCCTCCTCAGCACAAATAACGTCAAATACGGGTTTTCCCCAACCCCGCTCGGGTAAAATGCGCTGCATTGCACAAGCAGTTGGTGCAGCCACACACTGAGGAACCCACGATGAACACGCAACCCAACCGCCGTGCCGATGGTGTCGCGCACGCCGGGACTGCGCCGGTTCTCGTCAGGGAACTGGCTTCCAAAGACCGTGAGCAAATGCTCGCCCACTTTCTCTCGCTCAACGAAGAGGATCGCCTGCTGCGCTTCGGCCAGATGGTGCCCGACCACGTGATCGAGAACTATGTCCGTACGATCGACTTCGGTCGCGACACGGTGTTCGGCGTGTTCGACCATGCGCTCGAGCTGATCGGCGTCGGCCATCTGGCGTATCTGCCGGCCGAAGGCGACAAGCGGACGGCCGAATTCGGCGTGTCGGTGCTCGAAAGCGCGCGCGGCCGCGGCGTCGGCTCGAAACTGTTCGAGCGCGCGGCGATCCGCAGCCGCAACACGCGCGTGACGATGCTGTACATGCATTGCCTGTCGCGCAACGCGACGATGATGCACATCGCGAAGAAGTCCGGGATGCGCATCGAATATGCATACGGCGAAGCCGATGCGTACCTGTCGCTGCCGCCGGCCGACCACTCGACGATTCTCGCCGAGATGTTGCAGGAGCAGGCCGCGGTATTCGACTATGCGCTCAAGCGCCAGGCGCACCGCACGTCGAAGTTCATCGCATCGCTGATGCCCGCCGCGCTGACGGCATAACATCGGCCGACCGGGTTGCCTCGCGGGGCAGCCCGGCCTCCCTTCCCCTGCCTCCCCGCGCCACGCGCTAACGCACCGACCGGATCGGCAACGCCGTCGTCTCCTTGAAGCACTCGAGCGAGAAGCTCGTCTTCACGTCGATCACCGACGGATGGTGCAGCAGATGCTCCTGCACGAAGCGGGAGAAGTGCGCCATATCCTCGACCTGCACGCGCAGCAGGTAATCCATGTCGCCCGTCATCGCATGGCACGCGACCACTTCCGGCCAGGTCTGCACGGCCGCGCGGAACAGCTCCGCGTGGGTCGCACCGGCGCGCGCCGACGTCTCGTCGGCACGGACCGGCGCGAGGCCGCCGCGCTTCTCGAGCCGCACGCTCACGTACGCGAGCAGGTCGAGGCCGAGCTTCTGCGGATCGAGCAGCGCGACGTAGCCGGTGATCACGCCGATCTCCTCGAGCCGGCGGATCCGCCGCAGGCACGGGCTCGGCGACAGGTTCACGCGCTCGGCGATCTCCTGGTTCGACAGGCGGCCGTTCTCCTGAAGAATCGCGAGAATCCGCCGGTCGATGGCGTCCAATTCGGCTTGCGCCATCTTCTGCCCTCCAATGATGGTTCTGAGACTGGAAATTGCGCCATCGTAGGCATGGACGATTAACTTCGCAAGTTTCCGCTCGCGCTCGCCCGCTACACTCTGTCGCACGTACCGATTCGCGGCGTACGCCGATGCGCGCGCCGCGTTCGACATCGAACCGGGCCGCGCACGCGCACGTCGCGCCGGCCGATCGCCCCGCACAGGAGACACGACATGCAGATCCCCAACTGGGACAACCCCGTCGGCACCGACGGCTTCGAATTCATCGAATACACCGCTCCGGATCCGAAAGCGCTCGGACAACTGTTCGAGCGGATGGGTTTCACCGCGATCGCGCGCCATCGCCACAAGGACGTGACGGTCTACCGCCAGGGCGACATCAACTTCATCATCAACGCCGAACCCGATTCGTTCGCGCAACGCTTCGCGCGCCTGCACGGCCCGTCGATCTGCGCGATCGCGTTCCGCGTGCAGGACGCCGCGAAGGCATACAAGCACGCGCTGGAACTCGGCGCCTGGGGTTTCGACAACAAGACGGGCCCGATGGAGCTGAACATCCCGGCGATCAAGGGCATCGGCGATTCGCTGATCTACTTCGTCGACCGCTGGCGCGGCAAGAACGGCGCGCAGCCGGGCGCGATCGGCGACATCAGCATCTACGACGTCGATTTCGAGCCGATCGCCGGCGCGAACCCGAACCCGGTCGGCCATGGCCTCACCTACATCGACCACCTGACGCACAACGTGCATCGCGGCCGCATGCAGGAATGGGCCGAGTTCTACGAGCGGCTGTTCAACTTCCGCGAAGTGCGCTACTTCGACATCGAAGGCAAGGTGACGGGCGTGAAGTCGAAGGCGATGACGTCGCCGTGCGGCAAGATCCGGATCCCGATCAACGAGGAAGGCTCGGACACGGCCGGCCAGATCCAGGAATACCTCGACGCGTACCACGGCGAAGGCATCCAGCACATCGCGCTCGGCACGAACGACATCTACGGCGCGGTCGACGGCCTGCGCGACAAGGGCGTGAAGCTGCTCGACACGATCGACACGTATTACGAGCTGGTCGACCGCCGCGTGCCGAACCACGGCGAATCGCTGGAAGAACTGAAGAAGCGCAAGATCCTGATCGACGGCGCCCGCGACGACCTGCTGCTGCAGATCTTCACCGAGAACCAGATCGGCCCGATCTTCTTCGAGATCATCCAGCGCAAGGGCAACCAGGGCTTCGGCGAAGGCAACTTCAAGGCGCTGTTCGAATCGATCGAACTCGACCAGATCCGCCGCGGCGTGGTCCAGGACAAGGCCTGACGCTGACGGACGGCCGCGCAGCGGCCGGCAGACGGCGCCCGGGTCGGAACGAGCGCCGGCGGCACATGAAAAAAAGCGGGAATCCTGCGATTCCCGCCCTTTTGTCGTTTTGCATCGTTGCGGCGCGGCCCGGCGGCCGCGCGAACGGATCAACGCACGTTCGCCTTCGACACGACGACGCGTGCGGCCGCCGGTTGCGCGTCGGCGTCCTGGGCCGGCGCGATCTGGCGCATCTGCGCGCCGGCTGCCGCCAGTGCGCTCGCGCCTTGCGCGTGCACCGGGCCGGTCATCGCGAAAAACGCGGCGGACACGATCAGGAAACTCTGGATATGACGTGTGTTCATTGCACCTCCTTTAAAACTGCCGGCGCCTCCCCGGTTGCGTCGAGACGGGCCGACGCGGCCGGGCACCTCCGGCAGGCCGACAAGATTAACGGCATTTGTACGAAGATGGAGCCGGCTTTACATGCTTTTACATGATGTAACGCATTGACCCGCGAGATTTCGTCGCCGCGTCGCTGCGTGTCGAACGATGGGCGGCGGGTTTATCCCAGTGCTACCATCACTCAAAACCGGCCAATATGCCGGCCACTGCCGACACGTCCACAAGACGTCGACGCAATCGAAGTTTTGGTGATCCCAAACTGGGTGGAGGAGACAGTTAATGAATGCCCCGCTAGACGCAGACCAACGCGCGTCGCTCGAAGCCGCGCTGAAGTCCGTCACGCTTGACGACAAATACACGCTCGAACGCGGCCGCGCGTACATGAGCGGCATCCAGGCGCTCGTGCGGCTGCCGATGCTCCAGCAGGAACGCGACCGCGCCGCCGGCCTCAACACGGCCGGCTTCATTTCGGGCTATCGCGGCTCGCCGCTCGGCGGCCTCGACCTGTCGCTGTGGAAGGCCAAGCAGCACCTCGCCGCCCACCAGATCGTCTTCCAGCCCGGTCTCAACGAAGATCTCGCCGCCACCGCCGTGTGGGGGTCGCAGCAGGTGAACCTGTACCCCGGCGCGAAATACGACGGTGTGTTCGGCATGTGGTACGGCAAGGGCCCGGGCGTCGACCGCACCGGCGACGTATTCAAGCACGCGAACTCGGCCGGTTCGTCGAAGCACGGCGGCGTGCTCGTGCTCGCCGGCGACGACCACGCGGCGAAATCGTCGACCCTCGCGCACCAGTCCGAACACATCTTCAAGGCCTGCGGGCTGCCGGTGCTGTTCCCGTCGAACGTGCAGGAATATCTCGACTTCGGCCTGCACGGCTGGGCGATGAGCCGCTACTCGGGCCTGTGGGTGGCCCTCAAGTGCGTGACGGACGTGGTCGAATCGTCGGCATCGGTCGACATCGACCCGCATCGCACCGAGATCGTGCTGCCGACCGACTTCATCCTCCCCGAAGGCGGCCTGAACATCCGCTGGCCGGATCCGCCGCTCGTCCAGGAAGCGCGGCTGCTCGATTACAAGTGGTACGCGGCGCTCGCCTATGTGCGCGCGAACAAGCTCGACCGGATCGAGATCGACTCGCCGAACGCGCGCTTCGGGATCATGACGGGCGGCAAGGCCTACCTCGACGTGCGCCAGGCGCTGACGGACCTCGGCCTCGACGACGAAACCTGCGCGCGGATCGGCATCCGCCTGTACAAGGTCGGCTGCGTGTGGCCGCTCGAGGCGCAGGGCGCGCAGGCATTCGCGCGCGGCCTGGACGAAATCCTGGTCGTCGAGGAAAAGCGCCAGATCCTCGAATACGCGATCAAGGAAGAACTGTACAACTGGCCCGATGCGCAGCGCCCGCGCGTGTTCGGCAAGTTCGACGAGAAGGACGGCGCCGGCGGCGAATGGTCGGTGCCGATGGGCAACTGGCTGCTGCCCGCGCACTACGAACTGTCGCCCGCGATCATCGCGAAGGCGATCGCGACGCGCCTCGAGAAGTTCGAGCTGCCGTCCGACGTGCGCGCGCGCATCGCCGCGCGGCTCGCGGTCATCAACGCGAAGGAAATGGCACTCGCGAAGCCGCACGTGCAGACCGAGCGCAAGCCGTGGTTCTGCTCGGGCTGCCCGCACAACACGTCGACCAACGTGCCGGAAGGCTCGCGCGCGATCGCCGGGATCGGCTGCCACTACATGACGGTGTGGATGGACCGCAACACGAGCACCTTCAGCCAGATGGGCGGCGAAGGCGTGCCGTGGATCGGCCAGGCGCCGTTCACGGACGAGAAGCACGTGTTCGCGAACCTCGGCGACGGCACCTATTTCCACTCGGGCCTGCTGGCGGTGCGCGCGGCGATCTCGTCGAAGGCGAACATCACCTACAAGATCCTCTACAACGACGCGGTCGCGATGACCGGCGGCCAGCCGGTCGACGGCGTGCTGACGGTGCCGCAGATCACCCACCAGCTCGCGTCCGAAGGCGCGAAGAAGATCGTGATCGTCACCGACGAACCGGAGAAGTACGACAGCCAGAAGGCGCTGCTCGCGCCGGGCGTGACGATCCATCACCGCGACCAGCTCGACGACGTGCAGCGCGAGCTGCGCGAGATCGAAGGCACGACGATCCTGATCTACGACCAGACCTGCGCGACCGAGAAGCGCCGCCGCCGCAAGCGCGGCACGTATCCGGACCCGGCCAAGCGTGTCGTGATCAACGACGCGGTGTGCGAAGGCTGCGGCGACTGCTCGGTGCAGTCGAACTGCCTGTCGGTCGAGCCGCTCGAAACCGAATTCGGCACGAAGCGCCAGATCAACCAGTCGAGCTGCAACAAGGACTTCTCGTGCGTGAAGGGCTTCTGCCCGAGCTTCGTCACGGTCGAAGGCGGCCAGCTGAAGAAGCCGAAGGCCGTGTCGGTGGACGGCGGCGCGCTGCCGCCGATTCCGGAGCCGACGCTGCCGGCGATCGACCGCGCATACGGCGTGCTGGTCACCGGCGTGGGCGGCACGGGCGTCGTCACGATCGGCGCGCTGCTCGGGATGGCCGCGCACCTGGAGAACAAGGGCGTGACCGTGCTCGACGTGACGGGCCTCGCGCAAAAGGGCGGCGCGGTGATGAGCCACGTGCAGATTTCGCACGCGCCGACCGACATCCATGCGACGCGAATCGCGATGGGCGAAGCCGACCTCGTGATCGGCTGCGACGCGATCGTCACGGCCGGCGACGAATGCACGTCGCGGATGCGGCACGACACGACGCGCGTGGTCGTCAACAGCGCGCAGACGCCGACCGCCGAATTCATCAAGAACCCGAACTGGGCGTTCCCGGGTCTGTCCGCCGAGAACGACATCCGCGCGGCGGCGGGCGCGGCCGTCGATTTCATCGACGCGAACCGCTTCGCGGTCGCGCTGCTCGGCGATGCGATCTACACGAACCCGTTCGTGCTCGGCTACGCGTGGCAGAAGGGCTGGCTGCCGCTCACGCTCGCGTCGCTCGAACGCGCGATCGAGCTGAACGCGGTGTCGGTCGAGAAGAACCGCGCGGCATTCGACTGGGGCCGCCGCGCGGCGCACGACCTCGCGAGCGTGAAGCAGGCCGCGGCCGGCGACGCACGGCCCGCGCAGGGCGCGACGGTGATCTCGCTGCACACGAAGAAGGCCGTCGACGCGTTGATCGCGAAGCGCGTGGACTTCCTCACCGCGTACCAGAATGCCGCGTATGCATCGCGCTATGCCGCCTTCGTCGACAAGGTGCGGGCAGCCGAGCGCGCGCTGGCGGACGGCGATGCGGCGCAGGAACCGCTGACCGAAGCGGTCGCGCGCAACCTGTTCAAGCTGATGGCGTACAAGGACGAATACGAGGTCGCGCGGCTGCAGTCCGATCCGGCGTTTCTCGCGCGCCTGTCGTCGCAGTTCGAAGGCGACTGGAAACTGAAGTTCCACCTTGCGCCGCCACTGTTCGCGAAGAAGGACGCGCACGGCCATCTCGTGAAGAAGGCGTACGGCCCGTGGATGATGTCGGCGTTCCGCTTGCTCGCGAAGGCGAAGTTCCTGCGCGGCACGGGCCTCGACCCGTTCGGCCGCACCGAAGAGCGCCGCACCGAGCGCGCGCTGATCGGCGAGTACGAAGCGCTGATCGACGAAGTGCTGGCCAGGCTGAACGCGGCCAACCGCCCGCTCGCGCTCGAACTCGCGGCGCTGCCGGACGGCATTCGCGGCTACGGCCACGTGAAGGAGAACAACCTGCGCGCGGTTCGCCAGAAGTGGAACACGCTGCTCGCGAAGTGGCGCTCGCCGACGGGCGGGCAGTCGCACCAGCAGGTCGCGTAACGGCGTACGGTGGGCGTTCGCGGGCGCGCCGCTCGCCTGCGCGCGCCCGGCGGTTCACAAAAAAACGCCACGGAACGCAGGTTCCGTGGCGTTTTTCATTGCACCGCGCGTGAAGCGCGGCACACGCGCATCGCGAACTTACTTCGTGTTCGCGTTCGCGGCGGCCACCGCCGTCATGTTGATGATCCGGCGCACGGTCGCCGCCGGCGTCAGGATGTGGACCGGCTTCGCCGCGCCGAGCAGCAGCGGGCCGACCGTCACGCCTTCGCCGCCGACCATCTTCAGCAGGTTGTACGCGATGTTCGCCGCTTCGACGTTCGGCATGATCAGCAGGTTCGCTTCGCCCGACAGCGTCGTGCCCGGGAATGCGGCCTTGCGGACCGCTTCCGACAGCGCCGCGTCGCCGTGCATTTCGCCGTCGACCTCGAGGTTCGGCGCACGCTCGCTGATCAGCTTGCGCGCTTCGGCCATGCGGCGCGACGACGCCGACGGCGCGCTGCCGAAGTTCGAGTTCGACAGCAGCGCGGCCTTCGGCACGATGCCGAAGCGCTCGATCTCGGCGGCTGCCTGGATCGTCATGTCGGCGAGCTGTTCTGCGCTCGGCAGCTCGTTCACGTACGTGTCGCACAGGAACAGGTTGCGGCCCGGCAGCATCAGCAGGTTCATCGCCGCGAAGTGCTCGGCGCCCTTCGCACGGCCGAGCACCTGCTCGATGAACTTCAGGTGCGTGTGGTACGTGTCGATCATCCCGCAGATCATCCCGTCCGCGTCGCCCAGGTGCACGAGCATCGCGCCGATCAGCGTGTTGAACTTGCGCAGCGCGGCCTTCGCGACTTCCGGCGTCACGCCGTCGCGCGCGCCGATCTCGTGGTACGCCTGCCAGTAGCGGTGGTAGCGCGTATCGTCTTCCGGATTCACGATCTCGAAATCGACGCCGGCCTTCAGCTTCGAGCCGATCTTCGCGAGGCGCATCTCGACGACCGACGGACGGCCGACGATGATCGGCTTCGCGATCTTTTCCAGCAGCACGAACTGCGCGGCGCGCAGCACGCGCTCGTCCTCGCCCTCGGCGAACACGATGCGCGCCTGCTTCTTCTTCGCGGTCGCGAACACCGGGCGCATCACCATGCCGGTGCGGTAGACGGTCGCGCCGAGCTGCTCGCGGTATGCGTCCATGTCCTGGATCGGGCGCGTGGCGACGCCCGAATCCATCGCGGCCTGCGCGACGGCCGGCGCGATCTTGATGATCAGGCGCGGGTCGAACGGCTTCGGAATCAGGTACTCCGGCCCGAACTCGAGCGAGTGGCCTTCATACGCCTTCGCGACTTCCTCGCTCTGGTCGGTTTCCTCGGCCAGCTCGGCGATCGCGCGCACGCACGCGAGCTTCATTTCTTCCGTGATCGTCGTCGCGCCGACGTCGAGCGCGCCGCGGAAGATGAACGGGAAGCACAGCACGTTGTTGACCTGGTTCGGGTAGTCCGAACGGCCGGTCGCGACGATCGCGTCCGGGCGCACGGCCTTCGCGTCTTCCGGGCGGATTTCCGGTTCCGGGTTCGCGAGCGCCAGGATCAGCGGGCGCTCGCCCATCGTCTTGACCATGTCCTGCTTCAGCACGCCCGCGCTCGAGCAGCCGAGGAACACGTCCGCGCCGACGATCGCGTCGGCGAGCGTGCGCGCGTCGGTGGTCGCCGCGTAGCGCTGCTTCGACGGGTCGAGGTTGCCGCGCCCTTCGTAGATCACGCCCTTCGAATCGGCGACGAGGATGTTCGACTTCGTGAGGCCCAGGTTCACCAGCAGGTCCAGGCACGCGATCGCCGCCGCGCCCGCGCCCGAGCACACGAGCTTCACTTCGGACAGCTTCTTGCCGACCACCTTCAGGCCGTTCAGGATCGCGGCCGACGCGATGATCGCGGTGCCGTGCTGGTCGTCGTGGAAGACGGGGATCTTCATGCGCTCGCGCAGCTTCTGCTCGATGTAGAAGCATTCGGGCGCCTTGATGTCCTCGAGGTTGATGCCGCCGAGCGTCGGCTCGAGCATCGCGATCGCTTCGACCAGCTTGTCGGGGTCAGACTCCGACAGTTCGATGTCGAACACGTCGATGCCCGCGAACTTCTTGAACAGGCAGCCCTTGCCTTCCATCACCGGCTTCGCGGCCAGCGGGCCGATGTTGCCGAGGCCCAGCACGGCCGTGCCGTTCGTGATGACGCCGACGAGGTTGCCGCGCGACGTGTACTTCTGCGCGTCGAGCGGATCGGCGTGGATCGCCTCGCACGCGGCGGCGACGCCCGGCGAGTATGCGAGCGACAGATCGAGCTGGTTCGACAGCGGCTTGGTCGGGGTGACCGAAATCTTGCCGGGTTTCGGGTTCAGGTGATAAGCGAGAGCGGCCTGCTTCAGTTGTTCGTCCATGATTGACCTGCGAGAGACATGCGAAATTTTGACGGTTCAGTACACAGCACCTTGGGCCGCGTCTGCTTGAATCGAAGGGGTGGTCGACTGCGAGACGGCACGCAGCGCGCCGGGTCGGCACGCCATCGAACCTTGGCGGATGGCAAGAGGAAAGTACAAAGTACTGAACGATTTCTAAGGGTCGCCTAGTGTACACCCCCTAAATGGCGTTCGTTGGTGCAGCGCCGCATCCTCCGCATCAGCGGCGCATGGTCGCGCCCCGCTTGTTTCGCCGGTGGTGAGCCGCGCGCCGAACCTGCGCGATTTCCGCCGAAAACCGGCCTGAATCGGGTAAAATAGCCGGCTACGCGCGCAGCGATGCGATTGGCCCGCCGATCGCACCCCGGCCCCTCGGGCAGGTTCCCCTTGCTGCGCCACCGGGCCCGCGCCCGCTCTTCGCTCATCACCCAAGGAATGCCCATGACAGGCTACGATCGTCAGTCGATCTCGGATACGACCGCCAAAATCCTGCTCGAAGTGCAGGCGGTGCACTTCAATGCCGAAAAACCGTTCATCTTCACGTCCGGCTGGGCAAGCCCCGTCTACATCGACTGCCGCAAGCTGATCTCGTATCCGCGCGTGCGCCGCGCGCTGATGGAGATGGCGGAAACGACGATCATGCGCGATGTCGGCTTCGAGCAGATCGACTCGGTGGCGGGTGGCGAGACGGCCGGCATCCCGTTCGCGGCATGGCTCGCGGACCGGATGATGGTGCCGATGCAGTACGTGCGCAAGAAGCCGAAGGGTTTCGGCCGCAACGCGCAGATCGAAGGCCATCTGGAAGAAGGCTCGCGCGTGCTGCTGGTGGAAGACCTGACGACCGACAGCCGCAGCAAGATCAACTTCGTCAATGCGCTGCGCACCGCGGGCGCGACGGTGAACCACTGCTTCGTGCTGTTCCACTACAACATCTTCAAGGAAAGCGTGTCGGTCCTGAAGGACATCGACGTCGACCTGCACGCGCTGGCGACCTGGTGGGACGTGCTGCGCGTCGCGAAGGCGTCGGGCTACTTCGAGACCAAGACGCTCGACGAAGTCGAGAAGTTCCTGCACGCGCCGGCCGAGTGGTCGGCCGCGCACGGCGGCGCGACGGCCCCGAAGGAATAATGCCGGGCCGGCACGCAGCCGGCACCCTGGCCAAAGAAAACCGCTCGCCTGACCGCGAGCGGTTTTTTTTCGTCCGCCGATCCGCGCCGGGGACCGGCCCGAATCGCGGGCCCACGCGTGCATCGCTCATCGAACCCTAATGCTAGACTTGATCCATCGCCGCCATCAGCTGCGCAGGCAACACACAACGCCAACAATGCCGGGACCATCGACCGGCCCACGTGACGGGAGAAGCGCCATATGCGTGTGGATCGCCGGATCTCTTCGCCTGCGTCCCCGGGTCGCCCTTCGCCGTTCATCGCCGCCCTTGCCTGCGCCGCCGCGTGCGTCGCGTTCGCCGTCCCGCCCGCGCGCGCGGAAGGTCCGTTCACGCTGTCGAGCAACGATCTGACGCCCGGCGGGCGCGTCGGCCCCGCGAACGTGTTCGACCGCGGCGACTGCAAGGGCGAGAACCGTTCGCCGCAGCTCAGCTGGCGCAACCCGCCGCCCGGCACGCGCGGCTACGCGATCACGATCTTCGATCCCGATGCGCCAGGGCACGGCTGGTGGCACTGGGCCGTCGCCACCATTCCCGCGAGCGTCACGAGCCTGCCGGCCGACGCGAGCGCGTCGGGCTTCCTGCGCCGGATCGGCGCGAGCGAGGCGCGCAACGACTTCGGAATCGACGGCTACGGCGGCCCGTGCCCGCCGCCCGGCAAGCCGCATCGCTACGTGATCACCGTCTATGCGCTGAAGGGCACGGAGCTGCGCGTCGCGCAAGGGCGCCCCGCGCCGATGTTCGAACACGAGATCGGCACGCTGGCGATCGGCACCGCACGGCTCACGGTCACGTACGGGCAGTAAGCGCTCATGCGCTGCCGCCAGCCCCCGTTGCTGCCGTTGCTCCCATTGCTCCCGTTGCGCGTGCCTGCGTGCCGTGATCGCCCGCGCGCGAGTTTGCGCGAGCTGCCTGCATGCTTTTCTCCCGTCATTTCGGCTTGCTAGACTCGGCGGCACCGGTCGCGGCATCCCGCCGCGCATCCGTCGCGCCGCCCGACCGCGGCGCGTGACGCGGCAGGCCGCGGCGCCCGCCGTGTCGTCCTCTTCCGGAGAACGCTTCATGTCGAATATCGTCATCGTCTATCACAGCGGCTACGGTCACACGCAGAAACTCGCCGAGGCCGTCCATACCGGCGCGCAGGACGCCGGTGCCACCGCACGCCTGATCGCCGTCGGCGAACTGGACGACGCAGGCTGGGCCGCGCTCGACGCGGCGGACGCGATCGTCTTCGGCGCGCCGACCTACATGGGCGGCCCGTCCGCGCAGTTCAAGCAGTTCGCCGACGCCACGTCGAAACCGTGGTTCACGCAGAAATGGAAGGACAAGATCGCCGCGGGTTTCACGAACTCCGCGACGATGAACGGCGACAAGTTCTCGACGATTCAGTATTTCGTCACGCTGGCGATGCAACATGGGATGGTGTGGGTCGGCACGGGCATGATGCCGGCCAACTCGAAGGCGGCCACGCGCAACGACATCAACTACGTCGGCGGCTTCACGGGCCTGCTCGCGCAGTCGCCGGCGGATGCGACGCCCGACGAGGGCCCGCTGCCCGGCGACCTCGAGACCGCGAAGGCGTTCGGCCGGCGCGTCGCCGAGGCGACCGCCCGCTGGCTGGCCGGCGGCCGATGAACGTGCCCGCGAGCCCGCCCGCTCGCCGCCGGTCGCGCGGCGATGCGGTGCCGGCTCGCATCAAAGGGACACAAGACGGCCCGCGGGCCGTCTTTTTTCGCCCCGCGCGGTGCAGGGCCGCCGGATGACGTCTTAAAATGGCGGTTTCAGGGCGCCGCGGCTCCCGTGTCATTCAGCGAGAACGAAATGAGCACCAAAGTTTTTGTCGACGGCCAGGAAGGTACGACCGGCCTCAAGATCTTCGAATACCTGTCGGCGCGCAACGACATCGAGATCCTGCGCATCGATGAAGCGAAGCGCAAGGACGTCGACGAGCGCCGCCGCCTGATCAACGCATCGGACGTCACGTTCCTGTGCCTGCCGGACGTCGCATCGCGCGAATCGGCATCGCTGGTCGAGAATCCGGACACGACGCTGATCGACGCAAGCACCGCGTTCCGCACGAATGCCGACTGGGCATACGGCCTGCCGGAACTGACCCGCGCGCAGCGCGAGAAGATTCGCACATCGAAGCGCATCGCCGTGCCCGGCTGCCATGCGTCGGCGTTCGTGCTCGCGATGCGTCCGCTGGTGGATGCCGGCATCGTCGCGCCGACCTTCTCCGCGCACAGCTACTCGATCACCGGCTACAGCGGCGGCGGCAAGTCGATGATCGCCGAATACGAAAGCGCGGCGCCGGGCGGCAAGCTCGCGAGCCCGCGTCCGTACGCGCTCGCCCTCGCCCACAAGCATCTGCCGGAAATGGCCGCGCACACCGGCCTCGCGCATGCCCCGATCTTCACGCCGATCGTCGGCCCGTTCCTGAAGGGTCTGGCGGTGACGACCTACTTCTCGCCCGAACAGCTCGCGAAACGCGCGACGCCGCAGGACGTGCAGCGCGTGTTCGCCGAGTACTACGCGGACGAGCCGTTCGTGCGCGTCGCGCCGTTCAACGCGGAGGCGAACCTCGACAGCGGGTTCTTCGACGTGCAGGCGAACAACGACACGAACCGCGTCGACCTGTTCGTGTTCGGCAACGAAGAGCGCTTCGTCACGGTCGCGCGCCTCGACAACCTGGGCAAGGGTGCATCGGGCGCCGCGATCCAGTGCATGAACATCAACATCGGCGCGGCCGAAGATACCGGCCTCAAGCGCTGATCCTTCTCGCATCGGATGCAAGCCGGCCGCTGGCCGGCTTTTTATTTACCCATATCAGGCAATATATAAAATCCGGTTTACGCATTTACAAATATTTACAAGCTTTCCATTGCGCGATTACCGGCAAATTAATTTCCCTCCCCTTATCCAGTCAATCCCGAATAGGGATAAACCGGATACCGCCGCTTTAAACGCTGCCGTTATACGCGGGAAGGCCTGCAGAGCCGCCCGTGCGTGGCAGACGCGCCACTTCGGCAGCACTCCAGGAGCCTCCGCGCGTTTTAATTCTTACTGAAATCCGTATCCTGCAAGGATTCATCGCGTGCGCGTTGTTTCAATCGTCTTTTTTAGACGAGTTCATCAATTGACAGCAAAAATCCAGACGGCCACATTAGCTCGCACAATTAAACGATTGGAGACAGCGGCATGTCGCACGCCTTATCGAAGGGGGTGGCAACGGCCTTTGCCATCGCCCCTTTCCTGATTGCCTGTGGTGGGGGAGACGGCGGCGCGCCCGCGCCGATCGAAGCCCCTCAATGTTCCGGATCGAGCTGCGGCACGCAAGGGCCGCCGCCGTCGCAGCCGATCAACGGCGCGCTCTGCCCGGCCGACGCCGACATCGTGAAGAGCACCTACCTCGGCGGCGCCGGCAGCGGCGAGATCGTGAGCGTCAACATCGACGCGGTCGCGATGACGTACACGCTCAAGTGGCTCGAGTCGCCGATTCCGCTCGCGACCGGCACGGTCACGCCGAGCCGCGCCGGCACCACGATCACCGGCAAGGTCGTTCACCCGCCGACCGGCACGCTGCCGACCGCGGAGCAGACGCGCTGCGCGTTCGTGCTCACGCCGGGTTCGGGCACGGCATCGAACGGCTCGACCTACTCGACGGCCGCCGACTTCAACCAGGCGAACCCGCCGATGCTGCTGGTCGGCATGGGCGTCGCGGGCGGCGGCATCCCCGGCGCGACGGTTCAGTACGACGGGCTGACGATCATCCCCGGCGTGATCCAGAACGTCGGCCAGGTGCCGAACCGTCACTTCGACTTCTATCCGTTCCTCGGCTTCGCGAACACGACGACCGACCTCACGAAGCTGCCGGGCACGTACAACGCGCTGATCTACCACCTCGTGCCGTCGGGCAACTACGCGACGAAGGGCACGAATTCGAGCGAGACGTTCGACGCGAACGGCGCATGCACGTCGACGAATGCCGGCGGCTGCCAGACGACCGGCGATCCGTGGACGGTGAACGCGACCGGCGGCTACCTCAACAGCGCGAAGGCGCCGCAGACGCTGCCGCAGACGCAGTTGCCGATCGTCGGCGCGACCGGCAAGTCGGCCACCGCGCACATGGTGATCGGCCAGCTCAACGGCGCGACCGTGCCGGTGATCGTGCGCACGGGCAACGTGAACCTCGGCACGCCGCCGCTGCACACCGATGCGCAGGTCGACGACGAATCGGGCATCGCGGTGCTCGGCGCGGCGAGCGTGATCCAGTCGGGCGCGATCGACGGCGGCTACGCGGGCGCGGATTCGAACTTCAAGTACACGGCAGCGCTGATCCGCGGCAGCAACGCGTCGTTCATCAACCCGACCACGCAGGCGGAGGAAGACGGCTTCACGCTCGACTACGGTCAGACGACGCCGGGCCTGCTGAACACGACGACGATTCCGAAGAGCGGCACGGCCGCATCGGGCGTGGTCATCGCGACGGGCGGCCTGTACGCGGCGCTGATCCAGGGCACGGTGAACGGCGGCGTCACGCCGACGTCGGCGAACTCGAGCACGTCGTCGACGCCGTACTTCGGCGTGGGCGCGCAGATCAGCAAGTAACGATCGGGGACGCGGCGGCGGCCGGTGCGCCGCCGCGTAATGCAGGGAAGGCACGAAACGACGGCGCCCGGCACGGCGCACGCAGCACGAGCACAAGCAACAGAAGCGGCCGACAGGGAGCCGGCCGCCCGACAAGACAAAACTGGAGGAGCAACATGAAGCGCAACCTCGTTCTGGCGGCGGCCCTTGCCGTCCCCCTTCTTTCCGCATGCGGCGGCGGCAGCGACAATCCGCCCCCGCTCGTCGAAGACCGGCTCTGCCCCGCGACGCTCGACTACAACACGGTGTTTACCGGCGGCGCGGGCAGCGGCGAACTGGCCAAGGTCCAGCTCGATACGACCAAGATGACCTGGCAGGTGACCTATGTCGAATCGGCGGTTCCGCAAAAGACCGGCACCGTCACGCCGACCCGCGCGGGCACCGTCGACAGCGGCACGCTCACGCAGGAAACGCTGCTGCCGACCAACAAGCTGAACCAGTGCGCATTCCGGCTGAACGGCGCGAGCCTCGACGCGTCGCGTCCGGCGCGCATCTTCGTCGGCTTCGGCGTCGCGGGCGGCACGATTCCCGGCAAGGAGATCCAGTTCGACGGCGTGCTCGGCCAGGCCGCGGTGCCCGACACGAAATTCCCGTACTACCCGTTCATCGGCTTCTCGTCGATCGAAACCGACATCACGAAGGTCGCGGGCACGTACAGCCATATCGGCTTCGGTGAAGTGCCGTCGCAGAAATTCGCGCCGGCATCGATCGACGCCAAGGTGACGATCAACGCGGACGGCACGTGGACCAAGTGCGACACGACCGGCCAGTTCGCCGGCGGCGCGTGCGCGCAGCAGGGCACGAACTTCGTGCAGTCGGCCGACGGCAGCGGCGCGTTCCAGTCGAACAACTACGCGAGCCAGTTGAAGCCGACGCTGTCGGCGACGCCGCAGGGCAAGGGCTTCATGATCGTCGGCAAGCTGCGCAACCAGCTGGTGCCGATCCTCGTGCGCACCGGGGTCGCGAACCCGAACCCGACGCCCGACAGCAACGGCGTGCCGGGCCTGACCGCCGACGACGAATCGAGCATCTCGATCCTCGCGCCGCAGACGGCCATCGCGGCCGGCTCGCAGAACGGCGAATACATCGGGGTCGACAGCCAGTTCGACTATCGCACCACCGCGCTGATCAACAACCAGGCCACGCTGCTCGATCCGTTCCAGCCGTCGCAGGCGTCGCTCGCGACCGCGCTCGATCTGGACTACACGCAGAAGGTGCCGGGCACGGTCACGACGATCCATACGGGCTCGGGCAGCACGTCGCCGACCGGCAAGTTCATCTTCACGGGTGGCGTGTTCGGTTTCCTCGACAACGCGGGTTCGACGCCGTATTTCACGATCGGCGCGTTCGTCCAGTAAGCGGAGGCAGGCCGTGATGAAGAAGACCCTTCTTTGCGCGGCGGCCGGCGCCGCCGCCCTGGCGCCGCTTGCGGCCCACGCGCAAAGCGCCGGCAGCAACGTCGTCACGCTGGGCTGGTTCCACGTGATGCCGCAGCAAAGCAGCACGCCGATGACGACCAACGTCGCGCCGACGCCGATCAACACGCCGCTGCGGCTGCCGCCGTCGTTCACGTCGCCGGGCACCGGGCTGCACACCAGCGGCGCGGATACCGTCGGCCTGACGGTCAGCCACTTCCTGACCGATCACATCGCGGTCACGTCGGTGGCCGGCGTGCCGCCGGTGTTCAAGGTGTCGGGCCAGGGCACGATCAAGCCGCCCGGCCCGGCCGGCGCGCTGGGCACGCAGAACATCGGCCTCGCGTCGGTGAACCCGATCGTGAAGAGCGTGCGGCAGTGGAGCCCGGCGGCGATCCTTCAGTACTACTTCGGAGCGGCGAATGCGAAGTTCCGGCCGTTCCTCGGTCTTGGCGTGTCGTACAACTGGTTCAGCGACCTGCAGCTCAACACGAACTTCATCAAGCAGACGCAGGACAACCTCGGCGCGATTCTCGCGGCCGGCGCGGGCAAGCCGGGCACGACATCGGTGGAAGCGAAGGCGTCGTCGTCATGGCAGCCGGTGTTCAACGCAGGCCTGCAGTACAACATGACCGAGCATTTCGGGCTGGTGGCGTCGGTGACCTACATTCCGCTGAAGACGACGTCCACGGTGACGATCAAGGCGGCGGACGGCACGGTGCTCGCCGAGTCGAAGTCCGAGCTGAAGGCCGACCCGATCATCAGCTACGTCGGGATGACCTACAAGTTCTGACGCCGGCGACGGAGGACGCAGGACGGAAGTGGATGAACGGATAGCCCGTGCAGAAAACGCGGGCAAAAAAAAGCCCGCCTAAGTGGCGGGCTGAATCCATATCAGAGGAGACATGGAGGAGACAGGTGTAACTATAGCGAATCGGTTTCCGCATTGCAACATTTCCGTAGAGAAAATCAGGATTTTCCCTCGAATGCGCACTCTAGAGCGCTAGTCGTCATCCGACCCCCGCACGTTCTCGCGGTCGAGGACCTCTCCCAGCGCATCGCGCAGCAGTGCGACCGGCCGCGTCAGGCGGCCCGGCAGCGTGCCGTGCACGATCCACACGTTGATCCGCGTCTCGAGCCCCGCCGTTTCCACCACCCTCAACGCATCGCGATGCGCGCTGCGCGCAAGCGCATTCGGCGGCGCGATGCCGATGCCTGCGCCGCGCGCGACGAGCGACAGCTGCAATTCCGAGCCGAACGCCTCGACCGCGACGTCGAACGGCAGGCCGGCCGCGCCGAGCGCGCGGCTCAGCGCCGAGCGCATCCCGCAGCCGTCCTGGCTCAGCACCCACGGAAAACCCGACAACACGTCGAGCGTCAGCGGCCCGTCCGGTAGCGGAAAGTCGCGCGCCGCGACGAGCACCGTCGGCTGCGTGCCGAGCAGCGTGGCCGTGAGCGTGTCGGGCAGCGCCGCGCTGGCCGGGACCATGACCGTCGCGACGTCGAGCGCGCCGCGCTCGATGCCCTGCACGAGCGCCGGCGACCAGCCGGCCGTCACACGCAGCGTCAGCCGCGGAAAGGCGTCACGCAACCTGTCGATCGGCCGCTCGAGCGCCAGCTCGGACAGGAACGGCGGCACGCCGATCCGCAGTTCGCCCGAGGGCTCGCTGTCGGGCGCGCCTGCCGCCATCAACTCGTCGACCGCGACCAGCACGTTGCGCGCGAGCGCGTAGACGTCGCGCCCGGCAGCCGTCGGCTTCAGCGGCTTGCTCTGCCGGTCGAGCAGCGGCATGCCGAGCAGCGTTTCGAGGTTCTGCACGCGGCGCGTCAGGCCAGGCTGCGTCAGATGAAGTTTCGCGGCGGCCGCGACCATCGAGCCGCTGTCGACCACCGCGACGAACGCCTGGAGATCACGCGTATTCAAAGCAATCTCGCATAATCATGTTAGACATATTTCAATTGTCGCATAAACATCGCACACCTACGATGGGGATTCCTTCGTTCGACATCCAGGCTTCCGACGATGAATTGCCCTGCACATTCCTGCCCCGCCGCCGAGCGCCCCGTGCTCGGCGCACCGCCCGCGCTCAGCGCGGGCATGACGCTCTTCTTCGCCGCCACCGTCGGCGTGATCGTGATGGACCTGTTCGCCGCGCAGCCGCTGACCGGCCCGATCAGCGCCGATCTGCGGTTGCCGCCGGGCCTCGCGGGCCTCGTCGCGATGCTGCCGCAGCTCGGGTATGCAGCGGGCCTCGTGCTGCTGGTGCCGCTCGTCGACCTGCTCGAGAACCGCCGCCTGATCGTCGTGACGCTCGTCGCGTGCGCGGCCGCGCTTGCGCTGCCCGCGTTCACGCGCTCCGGCACCGTCTTCCTGCTCGCGACGCTGGCCGCGGGCGCCGCGTCGAGCGTGATCCAGATGCTGGTGCCGATGGCTGCGTCGATGGCGCCCGAAGCGCAGCGCGGGCGAGCGGTCGGCAACGTGATGAGCGGATTGATGCTCGGCATCCTGCTGTCGCGGCCGCTCGCCAGCCTGATCGCCGGCACGGCCGGCTGGCGCGCGTTCTACGCGCTGGCCGCGCTCGCGAACGCGGCGATCGCGGCGGTGCTCGCGCTGCGCCTGCCGCCGCGCGTGCCGCCGACGTCGGCCGGCTATCGCGCGCTGCTCGCGTCGATGGGCCGCCTGCTCGCCGACGAACCGGTGCTGCGCCGACATGCGCTGTCGGCGGCGCTCGCGATGGCCGCATTCAGTGCGTTCTGGACCGCCATCGGGCTGCGGCTCGCACAGCCGCCGTTCGGCCTCGATCTGCACGGCGTCGCGCTGTTCGCGTTCGCCGGCGCGAGCGGTGCGATCGTCACGCCGCTCGCCGGCCGCGCGGGCGATCGCGGCCACGGCCCGGCCGCGCAGCGCATCGCGCACGTGACGATGCTCGCCGCGCTCACCGTGCTCGGCATCGCCGGCGCCGGCTGGTTCGGTTTCGATGCGCATGCGCACCGCGACGTTGCGCTGGCGCTTCTCGCCGGCGGCGCTGCGCTGCTGGACGCGGGCGTGATCGTCGACCAGACGATCGGCCGCCGGGAAATCAATCTGCTGAACCCGGCCGCGCGCGGACGTCTGAACGGGCTGTTCGTCGGCTTGTTCTTCGTCGGCGGCGCACTGGGCGCGGCGCTCGCGGGCAGCGCATGGGCGTGGGGCGGGTGGCGTGCCGTGTGCGGCGTCGGCTTCGCGTTCGCGGGCGCGGCCACCGCGTTCGGCTTGTCGGCCAGCCGCCGGGCCGGCGCCGCCGCTTGGCCGCGTGCGTGATCCAGGCGTGACCGGTCCCGGATGCGAAACAGCCTCGCCGTCTGGTGGGGCGAGGTCAGCCGGGCGCAACCGGGCGCGGATACCAATAGAGTCACCGGCTGGCTGCGCGCGTGATTCAAGCGTGACCGGCGCCGGATGCGAAAAAGCCTCGCCCGCAGGCGGGGCCGCGGCGAGCCTGCTGCAACCGGGCGCGGATGCGAACATCCCCCGCCGTCTGGCCGGCCGCGTGCGTGATTCAAGCGCAATCGGCCGGATGCGAACAGACCCCGCCGTGTAGCTGGCCGCGCTCGGGAGCGGAGCGTAACCGCAGCGCGACGTGAAAACGCCCCGCCCTCTGACGAGGCGCGGGGCGTGCGGCAACCCGTGGCGGCCTCGGCGACCTCAGCGGCCGCCGAGACAAAAATCAGTGACGGACCAGCGCCATCATCGCACCGAAACCGACGAAGATGCCGCCCGTCAGCCGGTTGAAGATCTTCGCGACGCTCTGGCTCTTCAGTGTCGCGCCGATGCGCGTGCCGAACGACGCGTAGACGAGATACCAGCTGACCTCGATCACCGCGAACGTGACGACGAGGATGCCGAACTGGGGCAGCGTCGGCTCGGACGCGTTGATGAACTGCGGCAGCAGCGCGGCCGCGAACAGGATCGCCTTCGGGTTGCTGCCCGCGACCAGGAAACCGTTGCGAAACAGCGCCCCGCGCGATGCCGACGTGACCTGGCGCGACACGGCATCGACGTCGGCCACAGCCTGCTCGTCGTCGACCCGCGCGCGCCACGCCTTCACGCCGAGATAGATCAGGTAGGCCGCGCCCGCGAAGCGCAACGTGTTGAACATCGCCGGCCATGCCTCGAGCACGGCACCGAGGCCCGCCGCCGACACCGACAGCATCAGCACCAGCGCGGCGAGACAACCGGCCATCGTCCACGCCGAACGCCGCAGCCCGTGCCGCGCGCCGTGCGTCATCACGAGCAGCATGTTCGGCCCCGGAATCGCCGACACGACGAACACCGTCGCCACGAAAAGCCACCACGTATGCAGGTTCATCACCACCCCGACCGAAAGAAAAACGAAACGTCGATTATGCCGCGCGCGCGGTGCGTCTGTCCCGCGCCGGCTCAGCGGCCCGCGCGCCGCAGCGCGACTTCACCGAGCACCGCGAAATCCTGCTCGCCGCCGCCGTGCGCGAGCGCATCGAGCAGGCTGTCGCGCACGACGCTCGCCACCGGCAGCGGGACCGACGCGGCGTCGCCGGCCTGCAGCGCGAGCCGCACGTCCTTCAGCCCGAGGCGCGCCTTGAAACGCGCGGGTTCGTAGCTGCGCTCGGCGATCATTGCGCCGTAGCCTGAGTAGACCGGCCCCGGGAACACGCTGTTCGTGATCACGTCGAGGAAATCGCGCATCGCGACGCCGTGCGCGCCGAGCAGCGCGGACGCCTCGCCGAGCGTCTCGATCGCCGATGCGAGCGTGAAATTCGCCGCGATCTTCGCGACGTTCGCATGCTGCGGCAGCGAGCCGAACCGCCAGGTCTTCTGGCCGATCGCGTCGAACAGCGGCTGCACGCGGTCGATCGCCTCGGCCGGGCCGCCTGCCATGATCGTCAGGCGCGCGGCGGCGGCGACGTCCGGGCGCCCCATCACGGGCGCGGCGACGTACGCGAGGCCGCGCGACGCATGCGCGTGCGCGAGCGACTCGGCGAGCGCGACCGACACGGTCGCCATGTTCACGTGAATCAGGCCGCGCGGCGCCTGCTCGAGCAGCGCGTCGTCGAATACTTCGCGCGCGGCCGCGTCGTCGGCGAGCATCGAGAACACGGCATCGCCGCGAAACGCGTCGGCCGGCGTCGCGACGATCTGTGCGCCGAGCGCGGCAAGCGGCTCGGCGCGCTCGCGCGACCGGTTCCAGACCCGCACGGCGTGCCCCGCCTTCAGCAGGTTCGTCGCGATCGCCTGCCCCATTTCGCCCAGTCCGATAAATCCGAGATCCATTTCCCGCTCCTTCGACTCGTGAAGCGGGGAGTTAAACACAGATGGCGGCGGCCTGCAGGCCCGGCAGCCGGGCGGGCGCGGTGCGATACTGCGCGCATGGCGACCGCGACCTTCCGCTTCCACGGCGAACTGAACGCGTTTCTCGCTCGCCCCCGGCGAGAACGCGCGTTCGCGCATGCGTTTGCGGCCGACGCGACGCTCAAGCACGCGATCGAGGCGCTCGGCGTTCCGCATACGGAGATCGGCCGACTTTGCGTGAACGGCGCGCCGTCTGCCCTCGACCGGCCGCTCGGCGACGGCGACCGCGTCGACATCCATCCGCAGCGCGCGCAGCCTTCGGCCGCGCCAGCGCTGCCGCAACCGGACCGCTGGCGCTTCGTCGCCGACGCGCACCTCGGCGGCCTTGCGCAGCTGCTGCGCCTGGCCGGCTTCGACACATGCTACGACAATCATTACCGCGACGACGAACTCGTCGCGCTCGCGTCCCGCGAAAACCGGATCGTGCTGACGCGCGACCGCGAGCTCCTGAAGCGCCGCGCGGTCGTGCGCGGCTGCTACCTGCATGCACAGCAGCCGGACGCGCAATTGCGCGAGCTGTTCGTGCGGCTCGATCTCGCGCCGCACATGCGGCCGTTCCGGCTATGCCTGCGCTGCAACGCGCCGCTGCACGCGCTCGACGCGGCGGACGCCGCACCGCGCGTGCCGGCCGGTGTCCAGCAGCGGCACCGGCGCTTTGCCGCGTGCGACGTGTGCCGGCGGGTGTTCTGGGAGGGATCGCACTGGCGGCGCATGCGCGCGGTGGTCGATGCGATGCGCGCGCCGCCGCCCGGTGCCCCCGACGTTCCGGACGTGGCCGGCGCCTGAAAAAACAAAACCCCGCAGGCCGAAGCGTGCGGGGTTTCACGACGGGCGGCCGGCAGCGCCGGCCCCGGCGAAGCGTGCTTAGTTCTGCGCGCCTGCGTCGTTCGTGCCAGCTGCCGATGCAGCCGCAGCCTTCGCCTGGCCCTTCTTCGAGCCGTGGTGCTTCAGCTGGTGCTTCGGCTTGCTGTGATCCTTCTTCATCGGTGCGGAAGCGGGAGCCATTGCGTCGGCTGCCGGCGCCGACGCCTGTGCGAATGCCGAAACCGATGCGAGAGCGAATGCTGCGGTCATGATCGAAGCGAGCGTCTTCTTCATTGTTCTTCCTTTAGCGGAGAAAAAGTCAAACGTACCGGTAAGAGATGCGAGGCATCCGCATCGGAACATCAGCCGCGCCGGGTCGCCGGTCGCCGCCGGACGGGCCGGCTGTCGCCATTCCGCGTCGGCAAATGCTGATGCACTGGCTCCATAACGCCGCTCCCGCACGACGAGTTGACATGCGGCTTGCATCCTTCGGGTTTCCCCGGGGGCGCCGGTTTCGGGCCCGCGCGACGCGCCGCCCGGCATGCGTCGATCATCCGGCGAACCGGCTCTCGCGCGCGTCGCGGCGACGCTATACTGGCCTCCTTCCGTCCCCAACCGGACGCGGCCGGTTCCGAGACCGCCGCCGTCGCAAGGCGCCCAAATTGCCCGATCACAATCTGGACAAACTGAAAATCGACCGGCGTCCGATCGCGCCCGCGCCACGCCGGCGCCGGTGGGTCCGCTTTGCGGTCGCAGCCGCGCTCGTCATCGCCGCGATCGTCGCCGTGCTGGCGCTCACCGGCCGCCCGACGGTCGACACGACCGCCGTCACGTCCGCCTACCCGTACCAGAACGACACCCAGCTCAACGCGACCGGCTACGTCGTGCCGCAGCGCAAGGCCGCGGTCGCGTCGAAGGGCCAGGGGCGCGTCGAATGGCTCGGCGTGCTGGAAGGCACGCGCGTGAAGAAGGACGAGATCATCGCGCGGCTCGAAAGCCGCGACGTGCAGGCGTCGCTGGCGCAGGCGCGCGCGCAGGTGCAGGTCTCCCGCGCGAACCTCGGCGTCGCGCAGGCGGAGCTGAAGGACGCCGAAATCGCGCTGCGCCGCACTGCCGCGCTCGCGCCGAAGGGCGCGGTGCCGGCCGCGCAACTCGACATCGACACGGCCCGCGTGAACAAGGCGCGCGCGTCGGTCAACAGCGACGAGGCCGCGATCGCATCCGCCGAAGCCAATGCGCAAGCCGCGCAGGTCGCGGTCGACCAGACGGTGATCCGCGCGCCATTCGACGGCATCGTGCTGGCAAAGCACGCGAACGTCGGCGACAACATCACGCCGTTCTCGTCCGCGTCGGACAGCAAGGGCGCGGTCGTGACGATCGCCGACATGGACACGCTCGAAGTCGAGGCAGACGTGGCCGAATCGAACATCGCGAAGATCCGCACGGAGCAGCCGTGCGAGATCCAGCTCGACGCGCTGCCCGACATGCGCTTCGCGGGCCGCGTGTCGCGCATCGTGCCGACCGTCGACCGCTCGAAGGCGACGGTGCTCGTGAAGGTGCGCTTCGTCGACCGCGACGAGCGCGTGCTGCCCGACATGAGCGCGAAGATCGCGTTCCTGTCGAAGCCCGCGTCGCCGCAGGACCGGCAGCCGGTGACCGCCGTGCAGGCGAGCGCGGTGGTCGAGCGCGACGGCCGGCCGGTCGTGTTCGTCGTGCAGGACGACACCGTGCACACCGTGCCGGTGACCCGAGGCGCGCGGATCGGCGAGCTCGTCGCGATCCGCGGCGTGAAGCCCGGCGACACGGTCGTGCTCGCGCCGGGCGCGAAACTGCAGGACGGCGCGAAAGTGGCCGTCGCGAAGAAGTAGCGTGGCGCGCGTGAACGACGCCGCGCCGCCGCTCGTCGAGCTCAGCCACGTCGCGAAGTCGTACCGGCGCGGCAACCAGGTCGTGCCGGTGCTGACCGACATCACGCTCGACATCGGCGAAGGCGACTTCGTCGCGCTGATGGGGCCGTCGGGTTCGGGCAAGAGCACGCTGCTCAACCTCGTTGCCGGCATCGACCGGCCCGACAGCGGCGAGCTGCGCGTGGGCGGCCTCGACATCTCGCGGCTCGAGGAAGCGCAACTGGCCGAATGGCGCGCGGCGAACGTCGGCTTCATCTTCCAGTTCTACAACCTGATGCCCGTGCTCACCGCGTTCGAGAACGTCGAGCTGCCGCTGATGCTCACGCACCTGTCGCGCCGCGAACGCCGCGAGCGCGTCGAGCTGGTGCTCGACATGGTGAATCTCGGCGACCGCACGAGCCATTACCCGTCCGAGCTGTCGGGCGGCCAGCAGCAGCGCGTCGCGATCGCGCGCGCGTTGATCACCGATCCGGTGCTGATCGTCGCCGACGAACCGACCGGCGACCTCGACCGCGCATCGGCCACCGACGTGCTCGCGATGCTGCAGCGGATGAACGCCGAGCTCGGCAAGACGATCATCATGGTGACCCACGATGCGCACGCGGCTGCCGCCGCGCGCTCGCTCGTGCATCTGGAAAAAGGGGAACTGATCGGTGGGCACGCCGTCTGACGGACAGGAGCGCGCGCGATGTACGTGCTGAAGCTGATCGCGCGCAATGCGCTGCGGCACCAGCTGCGCACGCTGCTGACCGTGCTCGGGCTGACCATCGCGGTGCTGGCGTTCGGGCTGCTGCACACCGTCGTCGACGCGTGGTACGCGGGCGCGGCCGCCGCCTCCAGCGGCCGGCTCGTCACGCGCAACGCGATCTCGCTCGTGTTCCCGCTGCCCGTCAGCTACGAGAACCGGATCCGCGGCGTCGACGGCGTGACCGCCGTGGTGCGCTCGAACTGGTTCGGCGGCATCTACCGCGACCCGAAGAACTTCTTCGCGAGCTTCGCGGTGTCGGAGAACTATCTCGACCTGTATCCGGAATTCATCCTGCCGGCGCAGCAGCGCGCCGACTACGACCGCGACCGGCGCGGCTGCCTCGTCGGGCGCCAGCTCGCCACGCAGTTCGGCTTCAAGGTCGGCGACGTGATTCCGCTGAAAGGCACGATCTATCCGGGCACGTGGGACTTCGTCGTGCGCGGCATCCTCGACGGCCGCGACGACTCGACGATCACGCGCCAGCTGGTGTTCCACTGGGACTACCTGAACGAGACGGTGCGCAAGCGCACGCCGAAGCAGGCCGACCAGGTCGGCGTGTTCGTGCTCGGCGTCGCGAATCCGGACGACGGCGCCGCGATCGCGCGCAACGTCGACGCGGTGTTCAGGAACTCGCTCGCCGAAACGCTGACCGAGACCGAGCAGGCGTTCCAGCTCGGCTTCGTCGCGATGTCGAACCAGATCATCGCGGCGATCCGCGTCGTGTCGTTCGTGGTGATCCTGATCATCCTGGCCGTGATGGCCAACGCGATGGCGATGAGCGCGCGCGAACGCACCGCCGAATACGCGACGCTCAAGGCGCTCGGCTTCGGCCCCGGCTTTCTCGCAATGATCGTGTTCGGCGAATCGGTCGTGATCGCGGTGGCGGGCGGCGGGCTCGGGATGCTCGCGACGCCGCCGGCCGCCAGCATCTTCAAGCAGGCCGCCGGCGGCATCTTCCCGGTATTCAAGGTGTCGACCGAAACGTTGGCGCTGCAGGCCGCGTGCTCGGTCGCGGTCGGCCTCGCGGCCGCGCTCGTGCCGGCGTGGCAGGCGGCGCGCGTGCGCGTGGTCGAAGGCCTGCGGGCGATCGGGTAGGCGGCCGCCGATGACGATTCCGCTCACCTACATCGCGCGCAACCTGTGGACGCGCCGGCTCACCACCGCGCTCACCGCGGGCGGGATGGCGCTGGTGATCTTCGTGTTCGCGACCGTGCAGATGCTCGACGCCGGTCTCACGCAGACGCTCGTGTCGACCGGCGAAGCGGACAACGTCGTGGTGATCCGCAAGGGCGCGGAAACCGAGATCCAGAGCGCGATCGACCACCAGCAGGCCAACGCGCTCGAGATGCATCCGGCCGTGGCGCTCGGCCCCGACGGCCGGCCGCGGGTGTCGAAGGAAGCCGTCGTGCTGATCTCGCTCGTGAAGACGTCGAGCGGCAAGCCGTCGAACGTCGTGATCCGCGGCGTGTCGCCGGCCGGCCTCGCGCTGCGCCCGCGCGTGAAGCTGGTGGCCGGTCGCCCGTTCGCGCCGGGCTCGTCGGAGATCGTCGTCGGCAGCGCGATCGCGAAAGGCTTCAGCGGCACGCAGCTCGGCGACCGCCTGCATTTCGCGCAGCGCGACTGGACCGTCGTCGGCATCTTCGACGCGGGCGGCAGCGGCTTCGATTCGGAGATCTGGGGCGACGTCGACCAGCTGATGCAGTCGTTCCGGCGCACCAGCTATTCGTCGATGGTGCTGCGCATCCCGAGCGCCGACGGCTTCGCGCGCTTCAAGGCCGACATCGACGTCGACCCGCGGCTGACCGACGAAGCGAAGCGCGAGCAGACGTTTTACGGCGACCAGTCGAAGGCGCTGTCGACCTTCATCAACATCCTCGGCATCACGCTGTCGACGATCTTCTCGATCGCCGCGATGATCGGCGCGATGATCACGATGTACGCATCGGTCGCGAACCGCACCGCCGAGATCGGCACGCTGCGCGCGCTCGGCTTCAAGCGCGCGAACGTGCTCGCCGCGTTCCTGCTGGAGGCGCTGCTGCTCGGCTTCGTCGGCGGCGTCGCCGGGCTCGCGTGCGCGTCGTTGATGGAGTTCGCGTCGTTCTCGACCACCAACTTCCAGACTTTCTCCGACCTGTCGTTCCGCTTTGTGCTGACGCCCGCGATCGTCGCGAAGACGCTGCTGTTCTCGCTCGTGATGGGCCTTGTCGGCGGCTTCCTGCCGGCGATGCGCGCCGCGCGGCTGAACATCGTCGACGCGCTGCGCGCGCAGTGACGCGCGCGGCCGGTCACGCGCGGCGCTCGCGCGGCACCCAGGCGCCGTGGAATCCGGCCGGCACGCGGCGCGGCAGGTGCACCGTCGCGACCGGCGCCGCGTCGATCGCGCGCGCATCGAGGATCACGACATCGCTCGTATCGGTGGCCGCGCGATAGACCATCACCAGCAGCCAGCCGTCGTCCTCGTCGGTGCCGCCCGGGCGCGGCACGAACACCGGCTCGCCGTTCTGGTCGCCGGCCGGCACCGCGTAACGGGTCGTCGTGCCGCGCACGTGGTCGAAACGCATCACGCCGCGCATCTCGGCGTTGTTCGGTTGCTCGACCGAATACAGGTAGCGGTACGGGCGGCCCGTCCGGCTTTCGTTGATGCGCGGCAGCTCGATGCCGCCGTCGGCGAGCGGCCCCTCGTCGATCAGCCCGTTCGCGGTATCGATCACGTAGCGCCACAGCTCGCCGACCGGGTTGTCGGCGAAGCGGCCCGTGCGCGCGTCGAGCCGCAGGAACCACGGATAGCGCACCGCATCGAGCACGATGCACGACGCGTCGCAGTCGTACGCGTTCACGACGTGCTGGATGAAGCACGGCTCGATGCCGAACCAGTGCACATCGCCGCCGTGACGCGGGATCACGCCGATCCGCGCGTCGCGATCGTCGTGCCAGCGCAGCGGCATCCGGTGCCCCTGTTTCAGCATCGCGAAGTCGTAGCCGACGTTCAGGTCGAGCAGCAGGCTGCGCGTCTCGGTGATCGCGAGGTCGTGCATCATCGACGGCGCGCGCAGGTCGACGGCGAGGTCGACGCGCTGCTCGCCGTGCGCATCCGCGACGCCGTAGCGCAGCCACGGCGTGCGCCAGTCCGCGCGAAACAGGATCAGCTCGCCCGTCACCGGGTCGACCTTCGGATGCGCGGTCATCGCGCCGTCGAATGCGGGATGCCGCGCGGGCGCACCGAACGTGTCGAGCGCGGCCGTGATCGCGAGCGGCGCGCCGCCTTCGGCCAGCGCGAGCAATTCGCCGGCGTGCTGCACGACGTTTACGTTCGGGTTCGTGTCGGGCAGGTGCGGCGCCTGTTTCGGCGCGTGCACATTGGCCCAGCGGCGCGTGCGCGCCCAGCGGTTCCGGTAGCCGGCCGCGCGGCCGCGTTCGAATGCGATCGCGTGCAGCATCGCCGCTTCGGGCCACCACGACAGCACGTCGTTGCCGTCGAAACGGCCGCCCAGCGGGTTCGGGCCGTTGCGCAGCAACGTGCCGTCGAGTTCGGGCGGGATCGTGCCCGTCACGCGCAGGTCGACGACGTCGATTTCGTCGGCGACCGGCGCGATCGCGCCGCGGTTCAGATCGAAGGTCGTCATCGCGCCGTGTGCTCCGTCAGCAGTCTTCGGTCGACGGCGGCAGATCGCCGCGCGCCAGCGCGAGCGCATGATCGCGCACGTCGTCCGGCCAGCCGGCGATCAGCTCGGCCATCCGCGCGAGGTCGTTCGCGTACAGCGCACGCGCGGCCTCCTCGAAATTCGGCAGATCGCCCGCAAGCGCGGACATGAAGTGGTACGCGCGCGTTTGTGCGTCGCGACGCCGGTCGGCCGCCGCGTGCGTGCGCCGTGCGTCCTCCACCAGCTTGCGCAGCGCGACGGACGCGCCGCCCGGCTGCGCGGCGAGCCAGTCCCAGTGGCGCGGCAGCAACGTGACCTCGCGCGATACCACGCCGAGCTTCGGACGGCCGCGGCCGCGTTGTTCGGCCGTGCCCGCCGACTCGCCGACCGGCGCGGATGCGTCGCGTGGCACCGGCGCGTAACGCGCGCGGATATCGTCCGCCGTGCCGCGCAGGTCGAGGTCGATCGCGCGGCCCGTCGTGTCGTCGAAGATCGCGATCGTGCCGGACATCGTGTCGCCGTACGCCTGCCGGATCGCGACCGCGACCGTCGCGAGCGAGCCCGACGCGACGCGCCGATGGCCGTCGAATGCCGTACAGGAAGGAATCAAGGTGGAAAGCGTCATCGTGGCCGCCCATGGGCAGAAATCGGAATGGCGCTATTTTTATCCGGGTATAAATTGATTGTCAATATCGCCCGGGTAAAAATCGCCGATTCCGAGCCCTTCGCGGACGACCGCATCGCTCGGTCGTCCTGCCCGATTCAGGCCGGCGTCGCCGTCACGCGTGCGCTGGCGAGCGCGTCTTCGAGCGACACATGCCCGTGGAACGCCTGCGATGCCGGCAGCGGCAGGTTTTCCTCGATCGCATGCGCGAACTGCACGCCGGCGTCGTCCGCGAGCCGCGCGCGCAGCGCGGCGATGCGCGCGAACGCATCGCGCTCGAACACCGCGTGATAGTCGGCCCACCGGGCGATCCCGGCGAAATACGCGTCGGCGAGCGTACGCCGCGCGCCGAGCAGCCACGGACCGTCGCCGCGCGCGAGCAGCGCTTCGAGGTGACGATGCGCATTCAGCACCTTGCGGCGGCCATATGCCTGCAATGCGTCCTTCTCCGCGCCTTCGGTGCCGTGCTCGTACACGTGCCAGAGCGCACCGAACGCACTGAAGAACGTCGTGTTCAGCCACGCGAGCATCCGGTTCAGCTGGTCGAAATCCGCGCTGCCCTGCCGGAACGCGAGGCCGCTGTCGAGCGCATGCGCGCCGACATGACCGAGGATCGCGACGCTTTCGGTCAGCACGTCGCCGTTCGCGGTCACGAACGCCGGCGTCTCGGCGGCCGGGTTCAGCGCGCAGAACGCATCGCTCTTCACGAGGCCGGGCATCGTGATGCGCGACAGCCGGTACGGCTGGCCGGCCCATTCGAGCGCGACGATCGAGCCGAACGAGCAACCCGCCGGAACGCCGTAGAGAAGGATCGGGGACATGATGGTCTCACTGAAGTTGATCGAGCGATCATGCTCCCACGACGAACGATGATGCAGTAGCCGCTAGAATCGAAACCCGTCGTTTCTTCTGGTGGACGCTGACAGTGAACTTGAACGATCTGTATCTCTTCGTGCAGGCGGTCGACGCGGGAAGCATGTCGGCGGCCGCACGCCGCCTCGACCTGCCGAAATCGACGGTCAGCAAGCGGGTGGCCGAGCTCGAGCGCACGCTCGGCGCGCGGCTCGTGCATCGCACGTCGCGCAGCTTCCGGCTGACGCCGGTCGGCACCGAGTTCTTCGAGCATGCGCGCGCGGCAGTGATCGAGGCCGAAAGCGCACGCGACGCGGTGTTGCGGCAGGCGGCCGAACCGGCCGGCGTGGTGCGGATCACGAGTTCGGTGCCGGTCGCGCAGCACATCCTCGCGCCGTGCCTGCCGGCGCTGGCGATCGCGCATCCGAAGCTACTGCTGCAAATTCATGCGAGCGACCGGCTCGTCGACATTGCCCAGGAAGGCTTCGATATCGCGGTACGCAGCCATTTCGCGCCGCTTCCCGATTCCGCGCTCGTGCAACGGCCACTGGCCACGTCACCGATCGTCGCCGTCGCATCGCCGGCCTATCTCGCGCGCGCCGGCACACCGGACGCGCCGGCCGATCTCGCACGGCACGACGGACTTCATCCGGACCAGCAGCCGTGGCGGCTGCAGCTCGACGGCGAAACCGTCGACGTCGCGCCGCGCATCCGGCTGCTGGCCGATGAATCGACGCTGCTGTTGCAGGCCGCAACGGCCGGCCTCGGGATCGCGTGCCTGCCCGACTGGATCGCCGGCGCCGCGCTCGCGTCGGGCGCGCTGGTGCGCGTGCTGCCCGGCTGGCGGGCCGGCACCGTCACGACGACGTTGCTGATGCCGCACCGGCGCGGCCAATTGCCCGGCGTGCGTGCCGCCGTCGAGTTTCTCGCGCAACACGTGGCGGCCCATCACGGCGCAGGCGCGAACGACACGCGTGCGTAAAGGCGTCCCTCGACGCGGCCTTCTCCGCCAACCGATTCAATTCCTGAATCGATCAAGTCAGCAATTGGCATGAAAGCGCGATTTTCGCCATGACAGAATGGGCCGGACGCCCTGCCTCGCTGCATCGGCGTCCGGCCACGGCCGGCAGCACCGCCACGACAAAACGCGCGCACCGACGCGCAGCCGCACGACGGCACCTTCCGCCCTTCGGAGGAGACAGTCATGAATCCGCTTCACGCATTGCCGGCGTCCGCATCGGCAACGGCCCGGCGCACCCGCGTGCGCTGGCTCGTGCTGACCGTGCTGTTCGCGGTCACGACGATCAACTACGCGGATCGCGCGGCGATCGCGATCGCGGGCCCGGCGCTTGCGCGCGCGATGCACCTGAGCCACGTGCAGATGGGCTTCATCTTCTCGGCGTTCGGCTGGTCGTACGTGATCGCGCAACTGCCGGGCGGCTGGCTGCTCGACCGCTTCGGGTCGCGCATCGTCTATGCGTTCAGCATCTTCTTCTGGTCTCTGTTCACGCTGCTCCAGGGCGGCATCGGCTTCTTCGGCGGCGCGGCCGCGTTCGCGCTGCTGTTCGGGTTGCGCTTTCTGGTCGGCGCGGCCGAGGCGCCGTCGTTCCCGGCCAACAGCCGGATCGTCTCCGCATGGTTTCCGGCCGCGGAGCGCGGCACCGCGTCGGCGATCTTCAATGCGGCCCAGTACGCGGCGACCGTCGTGTTCGCGCCGGTGATGGGCTGGCTCGTGCACGCGTACGGGTGGCAGTCGGTATTCGCGGTGATGGGCGTGCTCGGCTTCGCGTTCGTGCTGGTGTGGAACCGCACGATGTACGACCCGAAGGCGCACCCGCGCATCAACGGCGCGGAGCTCGACTACCTCGCCGAAGGCGGTGCGCTCGTCAACATCGACCAGGCGACGGGCGCGCGCGACGGCGGCCCGTCGATGCGCCACGTGAAGGCGCTGCTGAGGAACCGGATGCTCGTCGGCGTATACGTCGCGCAGTACTGCATCAACGCCCTCACCTATTTCTTCATCACGTGGTTTCCCGTCTATCTCGTGCAGGCGCGCGGGATGTCGATCCTAAATGCGGGGCTCGTCGCGTCGATCCCGGCCGTGTGCGGGTTCCTCGGCGGGATTCTCGGCGGCATCGTGTCCGACGCGCTGCTCAAGCACGGCCAGTCGCTGTCGGTCGCGCGCAAGGTGCCGATCGTGATCGGCATGCTGCTGTCGATGTCGATGATCGTCTGCAACTACACCGATTCGCACGTGCTCGTCGTGCTGTTCATGGCGCTGTCGTTCTTCGGCAAAGGGCTCGGCGCGCTCGGCTGGGCCGTCAACGCGGACACCGCGCCGCGCCAGATCGCCGGGCTGAGCGGCGCGCTGCTCAACACGTGCGGCAATCTTTCCAGCATCACGACGCCGATCGCGATCGGCTACATCGTCGACCGCAGCGGCTCGTTCAACGGCGCGCTGGTGTACGTCGTCGCGCACGCGCTCGTCGCCGTGATCTGCTACCTGTTCGTCGTCGGCGAGATCCGCCGCGTCGAGCTGAACTGAACCGCGCGGGCCGCGCCGGCGCGTCCGGCGGCCCGTGCATGACCGGAACCAGGAGCGAACCGATGTCCGAATCCCGCCGTGCCGGCACGCCGCGCGTCACGCGCATGCGAGTGATCCCCGTCGCCGGCCGCGACAGCATGCTGCTGAACCTGTGCGGCGCGCACGCGCCGTATTTCACGCGCAACCTCGTGATCCTCGACGACAGCAGCGGCCACACGGGCGTCGGCGAAGTGCCCGGCGGCGAAGGCATCCGCCACGCGCTCGAACGGATGACCGATCTCGTGGTCGGCCAGTCGATCGGTCATTACCAGGCAACGCTCAACGCGGTGCGCGCGGCGCTGTCCGGCACCGGTGCGGGCGCCGGACGCACGATCCGGCACGAGGTAACGTCGGCGGGGGAGGCGGCCGTGCTGCGCCAGCCGCACGAGATCAACCTGCGGCTCGACAACGTGATCACCGCGATCGAGGCCGCGCTGCTGGACCTGCTCGGCCAGCATCTCGACGTGCCGGTTGCGGCGCTGCTCGGCGAGGGCCAGCAGCGCGACGCGGTGCCGATGCTCGCGTACCTGTTCTACATCGGCGAGCGGCGCCGCACCGATCTGCCCTATCGCGACGAGACGCACGCGGCCGATCCGTGGTTCCGGCTGCGCAACGAAGCCGCGCTCACGCCGGCCGCGATCGCGCAGCAGGCCGAGGCGGCCGTCGAGCGCTACGGCTTTGCCGATTTCAAGCTGAAGGGCGGCGTGATGACCGGCGCGGACGAGATGGAGGCGATCGCGGCCATCAAGACGCGCTTTCCCGACGCGCGCGCGACGCTCGACCCGAACGGCGCGTGGTCGCTCGATGAAGCCGTCGCGCTGTGCCGCGGGCAAGGTCATCTGCTCGCGTACGCGGAGGATCCGTGCGGCCCGGAAGCCGGCTACTCGGGCCGCGAGACGATGGCCGAATTCAGGCGGGCCACCGGCATCCCGACGGCGACCAACATGATCGCGACCGACTGGCGGCAGATGGATCACGCGGTGCGGCTGCAAGCCGTCGACATTCCGCTCGCCGATCCGCACTTCTGGACAATGCAGGGTTCGGTGCGGCTTGCGCAGTTGTGCCGCGACTGGGGGCTCACCTGGGGTTCGCATTCGAACAACCACTTCGACGTGTCGCTGGCGATGTTCACGCACGCGGCGGCGGCGGCGCCCGGCACGATCACCGCGATCGACACGCACTGGATCTGGCAGGAAGGCGACGCGCGGCTCACGCGCGAGCCGCTCGAGATCGTCGGCGGACGGGTGAGCGTGCCCGAGCGGCCGGGGCTCGGGATCGAACTCGACATGGCGCAGGTCGAGGCCGCCCATGCGCTTTACGAACAAGTCGGCGGCACGGCGCGCGACGACGCGATGGCGATGCGGTATCTCGTGCCGGGCTGGACGTACGATCCGAAACGGCCGAGTTTCGGGCGCAGGTGATCGCGGCGGCGCGGGCTCGCGGAAAAGCAAAAAGGGCCCGGTCTTGCGACCGAGCCCTTCGAAGTTCGTTGGTGGAGCGGAGGAGGATCGAACTCCCGACCTTCGCATTGCGAACGCGACGCTCTCCCAGCTGAGCTACCGCCCCAACAGTCGACCATCATACACATGCATTTCCGCGCTTGGCAATAGGGGATCCGTCACCCCCGACGCGTCACTTTGACGGCGCGCCGGCCAGCACCCATTCGACCACGGAACGCAGGTCCGCGTCGCTCATGCGCGGATGGGCCGGCATCGGAATCGCGCCCCAGACGCCGGAGCCGCCGTCCTTCACCTTCTTCGACAGCTTCGCGACGGCCTGCGGATCGGACTTGTAGCGGGCCGCGATGTCCTTGAACGACGGACCGACGAGCTTGCGATCGACTGCGTGGCAGCCCATGCACGCGTTGCCGCGCGCGACCTTGAGACCGTCGCCGACGTCCGCCCGCGCCGTGCCGAGCGCACCGGCCGCGAGTGCCGCGACTGCGGCGCCCTGCACCATCCATTGCCTGATCTTCATTTGCGTCGACTTCATTGCGGCGTGGCCTTCGGGTTGCCCGGATGCACGCTCGACGAATTCGAGATCGGCGCCGGCGGTTGCAACGGCGTGGACTGGACCGACGCATCGGGCACCGCGCCGACGGTCGCGGCATCCGCGGGCGCGGCGGCGGCCGGTGCGCCGGACGCCCCGCTCGGCGTCGCGGCCTGCAATGCCTGCGCGTCCGCCGGCTGGATGTACTGGAACACCTTCACGACCTTCTCGACGCCGGGCACCTGGCTCGCCGCTTCGGCGCCGCGATTGCCTTCGTCGACCGTCACAAGTCCCATCAGGTAGACGTTGCCGCGCTCGCTGACGACCTTGTAGTAGTTGGCCGACAGCCCCTTCGTCGCGATCAGCTCGGACTTCACGCGCCCTTCGAGGTACGAGTCGTTCGCGCGCGACGACAGCGACGACGCCGGCTCGACCGACAGCTCGTTGACGATGCCGTTCACGTTGTTGATGCCGCGCACGATTTCCTCCGCGCGCTGCCTGGATGCGTTGTTCGGCACTTCGCCCGTCAGCAGCACGCGGCGGTTGAACACCGTCACGTTCACGTGCGACTGATCCGGCAGCCCGTTGTTGATCTGCGTGAGCGACTTGACCTGGATCTCGCGATCCTCCGTCTGCGCGCCGAGCGTGCGGCGATCGGTCGCGATCAGCGCGCCGCCGCCGGCAGCCGCCCCCAGCACGCCGAGCACGCAGCCCTGCAGCGACATCGCGAGGCCCGCCGTCAGCGCGGCGAGCAACGTGGTTCTGACGAGCGTCTGTTTGACGCGGCTTTGATTCATCGACGGCTCTCCTTCGTTCAATCCTCACCCAGCAGCATCGCGTCGATGCCGTCGCACAGGCAGTGGATGGTCAGCAGATGGACTTCGTGGACGCGTGCCGCGCGCGAGGCGGGCACGCTGATCGGAATATCGGTGTCGGACAGCGCGGCCGCCACGGCGCGGCCATCGCCGCCCGTCAGCGCGACGACGGTCATCTCGCGCTCGTGCGCCTCGTCGATTGCGGCCAGCACGCGCGGCGACGCGCCGGTCGCGTCGAGCACCAGCAGGATGTCGCCGGTCTGCCCGAGCACACGCACCTGCTGCGCGAACAGCTGATCGGCGGCGGCTGCCCCCGTGAGACCGCCCTGCGACGCATCGGTGGCCAGCGCGATCGCGGGCAGGCCCGGACGCTCGCGCTCGAAACCGCCGACGAGCGACACGGCGAGGTAATGCGCTGCGGCGGCCGACGGGCCATCTCCGCATGCGACGATCTTGTTGCCGTTCGCCAGCGCGGCGAACATCGCGTCGACCGCGGCCGCGATCGGCAACGACAGCGCATCGGCCGCTTCGGCGTGAAGCGCGGCGCTGTCGCGGAAATGTTGCTGAATACGTTCGACTGACATCGATTCCTGGTGAACTGGGCGCGCACGGCTCGCAGCGCGCAACGTCATGGGTGCGGCGAGTTTACCGCACTCCGGTACCCTCCCCGGCGGTATGACGAGAACTCTTTACATCTCGTCACAGCTCGCGGCTACGCGTCGTCGGCACGAAATGCATCGCGCAGCCACTCGAGCCGGCCGGCCTCGAATGCGATCACGTCGAATCGGCATGCGGCCCCCGCGCCGTGCCGCGCCCAGAAATGGAGCGCGGCGGCAATCAGGCGCCCCCGCTTGCGCCAGCCGACGCTCGCGGCCGCGCCGCCATGCCGGGCGCTGCGCCGCGCGCGCACCTCGACGAATACGAGCGTGCCGTCGGGCGAGCGCATCACGAGATCCAGTTCGCCGCCGCGCATCGTCACGTTCGCCGCGACGAACGCGAGACCACGGCGCTCCAGGAACTGCCGCGCGCGCTGCTCGAACGTCGCGCCAATCGATCTGGATCGCGCCTTGCCGGAAAAGTTGCCTGCGCCTGCCGGCGAACCGTGCTCGTTGCCCGGCGCAACCGGCGCTGCGTGGCACAATGCCGTCCTTGTTCCGCTTGCGCCGCGATTGCGCGCATTGCCTGCCATGACTGCCCTCCTCGAACTCGCGCAAACGCAGCACTACCCGGACGCCGCGCTCTACGTGGTCGCGACGCCGATCGGCAACACCGCCGACATCACGCTGCGCGCGCTGCACGTGCTCGGCCTCGCCGACCGCATCGCGGCCGAAGACACCCGCAACACGGGCCAGCTGCTGGCCCGCTACGGGATCTCGAAACCGCTCGTCGCCGTGCATGAACACAACGAGCGCGAAGCCGCGCTACGCGTGATCGAGCTGCTGCGCGCCGGCGAACGCGTCGCGTACGTGTCGGACGCCGGCACGCCCGGCATTTCGGACCCCGGCGCGCGGCTCGTCGATGCCGTGCGCGCGGCCGGCTTCCCGGTGATTCCGCTGCCGGGCGCGAGCGCGGCCGTGACCGCGCTGAGCGTGGCGGGCGACTGGGCCGGCGCGTTCACGTTCGCAGGCTTCCTGCCGCCGAAGCCGAAGCAGCGTGCGAGCGCGCTGCAGGCGCTCGCGCGGCACCCGTACGCGCTGGTGTTCTACGAAGCGCCGCACCGGATCGCGGACACCGTCGCCGCCATCGCCGACGCGTTCGGCCCGGCACGCCGGCTGCTGATCGCACGCGAGCTCACCAAGCTACACGAGCAACTGTTCCAGGGCACCCTGGCCGAAGGACAGAGCTGGCTCGCCGGCGATGCGAACCGGCAGCGCGGCGAGTTCGTTCTGGTCGTCGAAGGCGCGCCGGCCGACGGCGGCGAAGCCGACGACACCGCGCACGACGCGCTGCTCAAGCTGCTGCTGGAAGAAGTGCCCGTGAAGAGCGCGGCGAAGCTCGCGGCCGCGCTGACGGGCGCATCGCGCAACGCGCTGTATGCGCGCGCGCTGGCACTGAAGGAAGGCTGACGCGCGAGCGCGGCGCCTCCCGCCGCGCGGCTCGCGGAAACGAAAAAGGGCTGCCCGAGGGCAGCCCTTTTGCATAAGCGGCCGAACCGCCGCGTTACTTCGACGACAGCGACGCGAACATCTCGTCGCGTGCCTCGCGCGCTTCCTGCGGCGACAGCCCTTCGATCTTCACGCGGCCCGTGCCGGCATGCACGAGGCCGATCATCTTGGCGGCCGCATACGACAGGTCGAGCACGCGGCCACGCTTGAACGGCCCGCGATCGTTGACCTTGACGACGACCCACTTGCCGGTCGACGCGTTGGTTACCTTGATGTACGACGACAGCGGCAGCGTGCGGTGCGCGGCGGTCAGCGCATTCATGTTGAAGCGCTCGCCGTTCGCGGTGCGGCGGCCGTGGAAGTCACGGCCATACCACGATGCCCGGCCGGTCTGACGGAAGTCGGACACGTCCTTGCCGTCGATCGGCTCGGCGTCCGCCAGCGACGACTTCTTCGCGTCCTTGCTGTCGGCCGCCGGCATCGAGGCCAGCGCGGAATCGAAATTCAGTTGCTGCTTGTCGTCGTCCGCTTTCGCGGCAGCGGCCGTCTTGTTGACCGCGTTCTTCTGGTTGGCGCTGCTGGTGGTCTGGCTGGGTGGCACCGCACAGCCCGTCAGCGCAAAAAATAATGCAATGGTCCCGAATCGAGTCGGAAAACGAAAGTTCATCGACGTGTCGCCTTCTGGTTCGGGCCGCACCGATACAACGCTGCTCAACAACGCAGATACGCGGCCCGGACGGCAAATGCGTGCACGCCCCGCTCGGATCACACGAGCAGGCGGCTAGCATGGGCGCGGCTTCGTCTCTGCCGCAACCGTCCTGATTAGTTTTCACGTCTGGCGCAACCTGTCCCCGGCAGCCTGACCAGACCCCACATGCCGCCATCGAACATGGCTTTCACGTTCGCGCGCGTCGCATACGGCCAACGCACAGGAACGGCGGCACAGGCCTCATCCGGCGGCGCGGCAGCAGGGCCGCGGACGGGCGCGCAGCACCCGGCCGGACAAGACGTGAGCACCGAATGCTCGGTGCTGGATACACCGCCGGACTCCCCGGCGGTCGATGCTTGACGGTGAATCCGCGCCCTGTTTTAACGGGGCCGAAACACCAGCGAATTGCGTGAAATTCACGCGCAATGGGCGGCATTATACATAAACCAAAAGCCCGTCTCGAAAAGCGGCCCGTCCGGACCATTGATTCTCACTATGGCCGTAACAATCGGAATGCTCCGGGATTGCCCGGAGCCGCGCGTCCGAGGCCGCTGCGCTGCACCGGCAGGCAGCCCGCGCGACCGGTACAATCGGTCCTTTTAGCCGCCGGTGCCTCCATGAAAGTCACGCTCATTCCGGTCACGCCGTTCCAGCAGAACTGCTCGCTGCTCGTCTGCGAAAAGACCGGCCGCGCCGCCGTCGTCGATCCGGGCGGCGACATCGAACGGATCGAACAGGAGATCGCGCGGCAGAACGTGCAGGTCGAGAAGGTGCTGCTCACGCACGGCCACGTCGATCACTGCGCGGGCGCGAAGGCGCTCGCGACGCACTACGGCGTGCCGATCGTCGGACCGCAGGAAGACGAGCGGTTCTGGATCGAGCAACTGCCGATGCAGAGCCAGCGATTCGGCTTCCCGGCCGCCGAGGCGTTCGAGCCCGACCATTGGCTGAACGACGGCGACACCGTGCAGTTCGGCGACGAGACGCTCGAGGTCTATCACTGCCCGGGCCACACGCCCGGCCACGTCGTGTTCTTCAGCCGCGCCCATCGTGTCGCGATCGTCGGCGACGTGCTGTTCGCCGGCTCGATCGGCCGCACCGATTTCCCGCGCGGCAATCACGCGGATCTCGTACGCTCGATCAAGGAGAAGCTGTGGCCGCTCGGCGACGACGTGACGTTCGTGCCGGGCCACGGCCCGGTGTCGACCTTCGGCGACGAGCGCCGCACGAATCCGTTCGTGTCCGACAAGGTGTTCGGATGAACCAGACCGCCATCCCCGAAATCTACGTCAGCACCGACGTCGAGGCCGACGGCCCGATTCCCGGCCCGCATTCGATGCTGAGCTTCGCATCGGCCGCCTATACCGAGGACAAGCAGCTGATCGCGACGTTCTCGGCGAATCTCGAGACGCTGCCGGGCGCGCAGGCCCACCCCGTGCAGGAAGCGTGGTGGAAGACGGAACCGGAAGCCTGGGCCGCGTGCCGGCGCGACCTGCAGGCGCCCGAGGCCGCGCTCGTCGCGTACGTCGAGTGGGTCGAGGCGCTGCCCGGCAAGCCCGTGTTCGTCGCGATGCCGGCCGGCTTCGATTTCACGTTCATGTTCTGGTACATGATGCGTTTCGCCGGACGCTGCCCGTTCTCGTGGTCGGCGCTCGACATCAAGACGCTCGCGTTCGCGATGACGGGCCTGCCGTACCGCAAGGCGATCAAGCCGCGCTTTCCGAAGCACTGGTTCGACGATCATCCGCACACGCACGTCGCGCTCGACGACGCGATCGAGCAAGGCGCGCTGTTCTGCAACATGCTCGCCGACCTGCGCCGCCAGCAGGCCGCGCTCGCGGGCCTCGCGGTGGGCGACGCCGATCGGTCGGAGCAGGCAGGGGCGGGACAAAATCCCACGGATCCGCGTGCAAATTAGCGAATCTCGCTCAGCGACGCGCCGCCAGATTGCCTTTCCTTTCCCGGCCCTCTAACATTCAGCGTGTTGTAGCTGCCGCATGGAGGCGCAGGTGACGCTCGATTCCTTTTCGCAAAAAATCCTTCGCCTGTTGCAGCTCGACGCGCGCCGTTCCGTGCAGGAAATCTCCGACCAGGTCGGCCTGTCGAGCACGCCGTGCTGGCGCCGCATCAAGGACATGGAACAGTCCGGCGTGATCCAGCGCTACACCGCGCTGCTCGATCGCGAGAAGCTCGGCCTGCACGTGTGCGCGCTCGCGCACGTGCACCTGACCCGCCACAATGAAGGCGGCGTCGAGCAATTCGAGCGCGAGATCGCCACCTGCCCGGAAGTCACCGAGTGTTACAGCACGACGGGCGAGGCCGATTACATCCTCAAGATCGTCGCGCCCGACATCAAGGCCTACGACGTCTTCCTGCACGAACGGATCTTCAAGATCCCGGCCGTGTCGCAGGTGCGCACGAGCGTCGTGCTGCGCGAAATCAAGTTCGACACGCAACTGCCGCTGTAACGCGCGGCTCGCGATCGCACTCGCGGGCGCCGCTCAGGCTTGCGCGGGCAGCCCGCGCGTGAAGCCGATCCGACGCGCGCCGAACTGCCGCTTCAGCGTGTCGACGTCGAGCCGGCCGGCCAGCGCCGCGTCGGTATCGTCGGCGCCGGCGTCGAGCGTCACATCGATCTCGAGCCCGGTGCTCAGGTAGTGCAGGTTGATCGCGGCCGGGTGCAGCCCGCGTTGCGCGAGCGCGGCCTCGAGCCGCGCGGCGATCTCCGCGCGCGGCGGCAGCGCGAGCGCCGGACGGCGCGCCGTGTCGTTCTCCGGGTCGACGTGGATCAGCGCGTCGAGCACGCGCGGATCGCGCAGCACGCGCGCACGTGCGGTTTCCGCGATGTAATGGCCTTCGGACACGGAGATCATCGGATCGACGAGGATGTGCGCGTCGACGAGCGCCGCATCGCCCATCTTGCGCGTGCGCAGGTCGTGCACGTCGCGCACACCCGGCGTCGCCGCGAGCAGCGCGCGGATCTCGGCCGTGTCGGCGGTGTCGAGCGCGCGATCGGACAGATCCTGAAGCGCGTCGTAACCGAACGTCCAGCCCATGCGGGCAACCATGAAACCGACGATCGCCGCGGCGATCGGATCGAGCAGACGCACGCCCGCGAGACTGCCGACGATGCCGATCGCGACGACGAGCGACGAAGCGGCGTCCGAGCGCGCATGCCACGCGTTCGCGACCAGCATCGCCGAACGCACGCGCCGCGCCTCGCGCAGCATGTAGCGGAACAGCGCCTCTTTCGACACGAGCACGGTCAGCGCGACGATCAACGCGGAAAAATGGACGGCCGGGATGTTTTCGAGATTCACGAGACGGTCGCCGGCGCGCCAGAGCATGCCGATGCCGACCGCGATCAGGATCGCGCCGAGAAACAGCGAAGCGACGGTCTCGTAGCGGCTGTGTCCGTAATTGTGATCGGCATCCGGCGACGCACCGCTATGGCGATTCGCCACCAGTACGACAAAATCCGAGATCAAATCGGAAATCGAATGGATGCCATCGGCGATCAATGCCTGCGAATGCGCTACCACGCCGACGACGATCTGAAACGTCGCAAGCACCACATTCAGCACAATACTGACGAGGGTGCTCTTGCGCGCGACCGCGTGCTTATCCGCGCTTTGCGCGTCGTCGGAAAACGTAGACATGAAATACGAGATATCGGTTGGGATACGGAATTCTATCAAACGACGTCCGTCCGATATTCCAGTAACACAAAATTTTCCATTCAAATCAACCGCTTATGCGAACCGGTCGTATTTTCATTCACGCCCCGCTGATGACGTTTTCATGACAAAAAGCATACATTCAGGTGTCGAAATGCAAAGAGCCGCGCTCCTTGACGGATGCGCGGCTCTTTTTGAGGCGTCGACTTAAACGATCGTTTAAATCGCAAACTGTTCGCGGTTCTTGCCGGCGATCCAGCGCGGCGGCTTGCCGCGGCCCGACCACGTCGCGCCCGTTTCCGGATCGCGGTATTTGGCGGCCACGCCTGCGCGCGGACGACCGACCTTGCCTGCCTTCGCACGGCTGAGGCCGAGTTCGGCGAGCGAAAAGCCGTAGTCGGCAATTTTCTGCTTCACGTCATTCAGCACTTCGGCGTATTCGCGCGACTTCGCTTCTTCGATTTGCTTCTCCAGCTTCTCCCGCTGGGCCAGCAGGTCCTTGTAAGAAGACATAGTTTCCCTTTCTATATGACCAATGGCACCGGTCTGCAGCCGGCTCACCATTCATGAATATTTGTGCCTCGGATTTTCGAAGGCAGAGATTAGCACAAAAAAGATTTGATAGAAGCGAGATTCATGAAAATCCCGAGGCCGATTGTGATTCAAACATGTCATTTTGACCGGCCACGGCCTTTTCTCAAATTTTCTCGTGCTTGCATAGAGATTAGGACATTACCGATCCGGTAATCGGCCTATCAATCTACGCAATTACCCTGCATAGCGAAAATCAAAGCTTTCATACGACGACAAGTTTGCAAAAATCGCACTGCGCGGGACGCGCGACGGACAAAACCTTATCCGCGGCGTCACGTGACATTCCGCGCGCTCGCCATCAATCGCTCGCGCAGCGCGCCGGCGTCGGCCGGCATCGGCTCGAACGGCGTGCGCACGCGGCGGCCGTCGCAGCGCCAGTCGGCGCCGTGGCGATCGACGCCGAGCAGCTCGAGCCCGTCGCGGCGCGCGTCGCTCGAGTCGTACGCGTTCCACAACGCCCGTTCGTCGTCGAACGAGAGCGGCGCCAGCGCATCGAGGCTGGTGCCGTCCACCCAGCCCATCCGGCCGAATCCGCCGATATAGCGCAGCCGCTCGATGTCGAGCGCCCAGAACGTGAAATCGCCGAGCGCCAGGTAGCGTGCGGCATCGGGTTCGTAGCGCGTGTAACGCGCGGCGACATGCGGATCGTCGCCGAGCGGCACGAAGCGGCCGAGCAGCGTCGCGCGCTCGGCGTTCAGCACGTCGCCGCCCGGCGCGTCGACGACGAGGAACCCCGCGCGCGGATCGGCGATCAGGTTGCGCGTGTGCTCGGCCAGGCCGCTCACGAGAATCACCGGGCGATGATTCGCATCGGGCGCGAACGGTACGACGGTCGGATACGGAAAGCCTTGCGGATCGCGCGCGTGGGTCGCGAGCGTGCCGAGCGCGCAGCGGTGCAACAGGTGCACGGCAAGGACGGGATCGATGTTCACGGTGACTCCTGCGGTCGGAAAGCCTGGGCGGCAACGGTGGCGACGACGCGCCGCGCTGGAACGTTTCGGGCACGCGGCCTGCGCATCGATGTTACTCGCGGCGGCGGCGCGTCGGGCATCGGCCGGATGGCCAGTGCGCCGGCAAGATCGTAAGCGGTTCGATAGAATCGGACCCATCCGACGGGCGCGACGCGCCCGCGCATCGTCCATTCAAGAGCGCTCCGTGTCCGAAACCTCCTCCCGATCCTCGTCCGACTTCGCCGCGCCGCCCGACGCGCATCGCATGCTGGCCTTGCCGGTCCGCCAGCGCGCACGCACGGCCACGATGGCACTGTTCTTCATCGCCGGCATGATGTACGCGTCGTGGGGCGTGCACGTGCCGACCGTGCGCGACCGGTTCGCCTTGAGCCCGGGCCTGTTGTCGATCGCGCTGTTCGCGGTCGCGGGCGGCTCGATCGCCGCGATGCTGACGATCGCGCGCTGGATCGCGCGCGTCGGCTCGCGCACCGCGTGCCTCGCGGGCGGGCTCGTGATGTCAGCATGCGCGGCGCTGATCCTCGTCGTGCCCGATTACTGGATGCTGCTCGTCGTGCTCGCGCTGTTCGGCTTCTCGATGGCGACGCTCGACGTTGCGATGAACGCGGAGGCGAGCGCGGTCGAGATCGCGCTCGGCAAGCCGATCATGTCGTCGCTGCACGGGATGTTCAGTATCGGCGGGATGTCGGGAGCCGCGGCCGGCGGCGCGTTGCTGTCGGCCGGGATGGCGCCGGCCGCGCATCTCGCGCTGGCGGCGGCCGTCAGCGCGGCGGTGCTGCTCGCCGCGAGCCCGGCCGTGCTGCCGCACGTGCCGCATCACGAACACGCGCACGGCGGCGGCAACCGCTGGCGCTCGCCCGCGCTCTGGATGCTCGGCGGCATCGCACTGATCGCGCTGATCGCCGAAGGTGCGATGTACGACTGGGCGACGGTCTACATGCGCGACGTCGTCGCGGCGAGCCCCGCGCTCGCGAGCGCCGCGTATGCCGCGTTCTCCGGCGGAATGGCCATCGCGCGATTCGCGGGCGACGCGGTGCGCGCGCGTTTCGGCGCGCCGCAGCTCGTGTTCGCGAGCGCGTCGCTCGCGTGCGCCGGGATGATCGGCGCGCTGCTGCTGCCGAACCCGATCGCCGTGCTGACGGGCTTCACGCTGATGGGCCTCGGCCTTGCGAACATGATGCCCGTGCTGTTCGCCGCAGCTGCGCGCGTGAAGGGCATTCACGCGGCCGAAGGTCTCGCGCACGTGGCCGGGCTGGCGTACTTCGGACTGCTGTTCGGTCCGGTCGTGATCGGCGCCGTCGCCCAGGCCGTGAACCTCACCGTCGGCCTGTCGGTCGTCGCGCTGTGCGCGGCACTCGTCGCGGCCGTCGCGCCGAAGGTGCTCGCGCATCTGAAGATCTGAGCGCGCGGCAGCCGCACCGCCCGCTGCGAGATCGCCAAAAAGAAAGGCGCGCCTGCGTTGCCGCAGGCGCGCCTTCACCCCTCTGTCGACCGCTTTTCAGCTTACATCTTCACTTCGTCGAGCAGCGTCTTCTTGCCGCTCTTGTAGTTGTACAGCGAAATCACGCCGTGCTGCAGGTCGCCCTTCGAGTCGAAGGTCGTCGTGCCGATCACGCCCGTGTACTTCGTTGCCGGCATCGCCGCGAGGATCTTCGCCGGGTCGGTCGAGTTCGCGCGCTTCATCGCGTCGGCGATGATGTACACGGCGTCATACGTGAACGGTGCGTAGATCTGGATCGGCTGGCCGAAACGCTTCTCGTACTTGGCCTTGAATGCTGCGCCGCCCGGCATCTTCTCGAGCGAAGCACCGGCTTCCGAGCACACGATGTTGTCGGTCGCGTCGCCGGCCAGGTCGGCCAGCTTCTCCGTGCACACGCCGTCGCCCGCGAAGATCTTGGCGCGCAGGCCGAGCTGCTTCGCCTGTTTCGCGAACGGGCCGCCGGTGGCATCCATGCCGCCGTACATGATCGCGTCCGGGTTCTCGCCCTTGATCTTCGTCAGAATCGCGCGGAAGTCGACAGCCTTGTCGTTGGTCGCGTCGTGCGACATCACCTTCAGGCCGAGCGCCTTGGCCTTCTTCTCGAATTCGTTCGCGAGACCCTGGCCGTAAGCGGTCGAATCGTCGACCACCGCAACGCTCTTGATGCCCTTCGAATGCGCGTAGTCGGCCAGTGCCGGGCCTTGCTGCGCGTCCGTCGCGACCACGCGGTACGTGGTCTTGAAGCCTTGCTGCGTGTAGGCCGGGTTGGTCGCCGACGGCGAAATCTGCACGATGCCCGCATCGCTGTAGATCTTCGAAGCCGGGATCGACGTGCCCGAGTTCAGGTGGCCGACCACCGCGACGACCTTGTCGTCGACGAGCTTCTGCGCAACCTGCGTGGCCTGCCGCGGGTCGGCCGCGTCATCCTGCGGGTCGAGTTGCAGCGTGATCTTCTGGCCGCCGATCGTGAGACCCTTCGCGTTGATTTCCTCGACTGCGAGACGCGCGCCGTTTTCGTTGTCCTTGCCCAGGTGTGCAATGCCGCCCGTCAACGGCGCGACGTGGCCGATCTTGACGACTTGATCGGCGGACGCGTTGCTTGCAGCTGCAGCACACAGCATCGCCGCTGCGGTGATCGGCAACAGCTTTTGCATCTTGATATTCATGTAAGTCTCCAGTTTCGGTCCCAATAAACGCCATCGCCCGGTGCCCCGCTGCCATCCCTGTGTTTGCATTCACTGGACGATTCGCCGGTTGCATCGTTTATGCACTTGGCCTCAAGCACGTAGGGAAACAGCCGCTTGTAGCGGCCGCCCGCCCGTACTTGCGCGCAAGTGTAGGTGATCAAATTAATTTGTGGGACTTTTTTGGGGTAGTGGTAACACTACCGATACGGGCGCATTGGAATGAACACTCGGATATCGCTGCAAGGCCCGCCAGATAAGGGTTTCCGCTAATTTCCGACGGCCGGATGAAAGGTTGATTCAAATCATTCCGCGTCATTTCGATTCGGTATTTTGTGCGCGGGATCATTGAATGAAACGCGCATGACAACACGCGCGTTTCTCGCTTCGATGCGAACCGCTCAGGCGGCCATTGCACGCCATTCGGCATCGAGCGCGTCGACGAGTTGCGACGTCGTCAGCGCGGCGTCGCGCCGCCGCGCGAGCGGTGCGCCCTGCCCGGCCCACAGCGACAGGTAGTCGCCGTCGTTCGCGCGCGCGGCGGCCTGGCGCAGCGGCTGGGTCAGCGCGTTCTGCACCGGATACGGCGCGACGTCGGCCGCGCGTTCGCCGAGCCGCATCATCAACGTGTTGCGCAATCCGCGCGCATGGCGGCCCGTGATCGCGCGCGTGACCTGCGTCGACGTATCGGCGCTCTCGCGCAGCCGCGCTTTCCAGTCCGCCGCGCTCGCGCTTTCCGCACACGTGATGAACGCGGTGCCGAGCTGCGCGGCCTGCGCGCCGAGTGCGAGCGCGGCGGCGATCCCGCGGCCGTCCATGATGCCGCCGGCGGCGAGCACGGGCAGCCCCGTCGCATTGACGAGCTGCGGCACCAGCGCGAACGTGCCGATCAGCGCATCGTCGGCCGAGCCGATGAAGGTACCGCGATGGCCGCCGGCTTCGGCGCCCTGCGCGGACAACGCGTCGGCGCCGGCCGCCTGCCACGCGAGCCCTTCGGCGACGTGCGTCGCGGTGCCGATCACGTAGGTGCCGGCGGCCTTCAGGCGCGCGACGTCGGCCGCATCGAGCACGCCGAACGTGAAGCTCGCGACCGGCACGCGCAGTGCGACGAGCGCGTCGAATTGCGCGCGGAAATCGGGCGCGTAGCGCGCGGGCGCGGTGCCGGGCGGCAACCCGAGCGTCGCGTTCAACGGATCGATCGCGGCGAGCGCGCGTGCGACGGTCGCCGCGTCGGGCGCGGCCTCGGACAATACGAACAGGTTCACGGCGAACGGACGCGAGGTCGCCGCGCGAATCGCCGCGACTTCGGCCGCGAGTCGATCCGGCTCGAACGCGCCGGCGCCGAGACTGCCGAGCGCGCCGGCATTGGATGCGGCCGCGACCATCGCGGCCGTGGTCGCGCCGACCATCGGCGCCTGCACGAGCGGCAGGCGCAAGCCGAAGCGTTCGGAAAACGGAGTGGACAATGCACGGGCTGACATGGCGAATCCTTCGATGACGATGCGCGAAAGCGCTTTGTAAAGGCCTGCACGTCGACTCTATCGAAGCGGCGCGTCGCCGAAAAATGAATAATCGAGATCGAAACGATCGCTGCGCGAGAAGCAGTTCGCGACGCGGCTTCGACACGGCGTCGACGCGCGCCCATCCGCCAGGCGCGCCGCTTGCACGCTGCAGCGCGGCAGGATTGATGGCACACTAGGCCGCCCGTTTTTCCATCCGCGGCGCGCATGCCGCGCGCCCGTTTGCCAGGAGTTTCAACGTGACTGCCCAATGGATCGACATCCCGACCGGTAACGACACCTTCGGCGGCTATCTCGCGCTGCCCAAGCGCGGCAAGGGCCCCGCCGTCATCATCATCCAGGAGATCTTCGGCGTGAACTCGCACATCCGTGCGGTCGCGGACCAATACGCGGCCGACGGCTTCGTCGCGCTCGCGCCGGACGTGTTCTGGCGCACGCAGCCGCGCGTCGAGCTGACCTACGAAGGCGCCGATCGCGACAAGGGCATCGAGCTGATGAAGAAGACCGACGTCGGTCTCGCGGTCGCGGACATCGGCGCGGCCGCCGACGCGTTGCGCGCGCGCCCCGAAGTCGCCGGCAAGGTGGCCGCGATCGGCTACTGCTTCGGCGGCCAGCTCGCATACCGCGCGGCCGCGGCCGCCAAGGTCGATGCGGCGGTCGCCTATTACGGCGGCGGCATCCAGAATGCGCTCGACCTCGCCGGCAAGATCACGCAGCCGATCCTGTTCCACTACGCGGAGAACGACCACGGCATTCCGCTCGACGCCGTCGAGCAGGTGAAGGCCGCGTTCGCGGGCCGCCAGAACGCGTCGTTCCATCTGTATCCGGGCGCCGAACACGGCTTCAACTGCACCGATCGCGCGTCGTACAACCAGCGCGCGTCAGCGCTCGCGCACGGCCGCACGCTGACGTTCCTCGCCGAGCACGTGTAACGGCCCGGCAGCGGGCCCGGCGCGCCGGGCCCGCGTTATCCTCCTTTCATCGCCACGCGTCACAACCGGGGGTGACTGCGATGCACTCGGACTATCTCGCGCACGACGCGATCGGGCTTGCGACACTCGTGCGCGAGCGCCACGCGAGCCCGCGCGAACTGCTCGACGCCGCGATCGGCCAGGCCGAAGCGGTGAACGGCGCGATCAACGCGATCGTCCTGCAGGACTACGACGATGCGCGCAAGCGGGCGGAATCGGCTGCCGATACCGGCACCGATGCGCCATTCGCCGGCGTCCCGTATCTCGTCAAGGATCTCGGCGCGGCGGTCGCCGGGCTGCCGTTGTCGATGGGCAGCCGCCACTATCGCTACTTCGTCCCCGCCGACGATTCGCCGGTGATCGCGCGCAGCCGCGCGGCGGGACTCAACGTGTTCGGCAAGACCAACACGTCCGAAATCGGGCAGATGCCGTACACCGAACCCGAACTGTTCGGCGCGTGCCGCAATCCTTGGAACCTCGATCACACGCCCGGCGGCTCGAGCGGCGGCGCGGCCGCGGCCGTCGCGGCCGGCATCGTGCCGCTCGCGCATGCATCCGACGGCGGCGGCTCGATCCGGATTCCGGCGTCGTGCTGCGGGCTGTTCGGGCTGAAGCCCAGCCGCAACCCGGTGCTGGTCGACCTGCCGTCGAACGGCGAGCTGGTCGTCCAGCATGCGGTGTCGCGCAGCGTGCGCGACAGCGCGCTGCTGCTCGACGTGACGACCGGCCAGACGCTGCCGCCCGGTGCGCCCGGCACCTTTCTGGGCGCGCTCGACACGCCACCCGGTCCGCTGCGCATCGGCCTCGTCGTCGATCCGATGCTCGCGCCGGCGCTCTCCGACGACACGCGCGCGGCGCTCGACGACGCGGCCGCGCTCGTCGAATCGCTCGGCCATCACGTCGAGCCGGCGACGCTGAACATCGACTACGCACGCGCGGCGGAAACCTTTCTCACGCTGTGGGCGACGATCGCCGAGGAGATGGTGCTCGGTGCGCGCGCGCTGACCGGGCGCACGCCGAAGCGCGCGGAGTTCGAACCGGCGACGTGGGCGATGGCCGTCGTCGGCCGGCGCATCGCCCGCGCGCGCTTGCCGGACGTGCTCGAATGGCAGCGCCAGCTCACCGTGCAGGTCGCGGGCCTCGTGTCGCGCTACGACGCGATCCTGTGCGCGACGCTCGCGGGGCCGCCGGTGAAGATCGGCGAGCTGCGGCCGACGCCGCTCGAAGCCGCGCAGATGAAGCTGCTCGGCGCGCTGCCCGTCAAGCCGCTGCTGCGGGAAATGCTCGCGAAGGCGTCGGAGCAGGCGTTCGCATGGGCCGGCTGCACCGAGCTGTTCAACCTGACGGGCCAGCCGGCGATGTCGGTGCCGCTCTACTGGAACGCGCGCGGCCTGCCGATCGGCGTGCAGTTCGTCGCGCGCCACGCCGACGAGGCGTTGCTGCTGAAACTCGCGCGCCAGCTCGAACAGGCGCGGCCGTGGTTCGACCGGCGCCCGCCGCTGATGCAGGCGCGGCGCTGATACCCGGCACGGCCGCCGCAAGCGAAAAAAAGCCTCGCCGGTTTTGCCGGCGAGGCTTTTGCGCATGCAACCGCGCGATGGCGCTTACATCGTGAGCCGTTCGCAGATGGTCCGCGTCGCGGCCGCCGCGTTCAGCGTATAGAAGTGCAGACCCGGCACGCCCGCGTCGATCAGGCGCTGGCACAGGCTCGTGACGACGTCCGCGCCGAACGCGCGGATCGCGTCGCGATCGTCGCCGAAGCTCTCGAGCCGGCGCGCGACCCAGCGCGGCACTTCCGCGCCGCACATTTCCGAGAAACGCATCAGCTGCGAGAAGTTCGTGATCGGCATGATGCCCGGCACGATCGGCACGTCCACCCCCAGCTTGCGCGCATCGTCGACGAAGCGGAAATACGCGTCGGCGTTGAAGAAGTACTGCGTGATCGCGGAATTCGCGCCGGCTTTCACCTTGCGCGCGAAGTTCTCGAGATCGGCCTTCGGCGAGCGCGATTGCGGGTGGTATTCCGGATAGCCGGCGACTTCGATGTGGAACCAGTCGCCATGCTCGGCACGGATGAAGCTGACGAGCTCGGACGCATAGCGCAGCTCGCCGACCTCGCCCATCCCCGACGGCAGGTCGCCGCGCAGCGCGACGATGTGCCGGATGCCGTGCGAGCGATACTGGTCGAGGATCGCGCGCAGGTTGTCGCGCGACGAGCCGATGCACGACAGGTGCGGCGCGGCCTCGAGGCCGTCCTTCTGCATGTCGAGCACGGTATCGAGCGTGCCCTGCTGCGTCGAGCCGCCGGCGCCGAACGTCACGGAGACGAACTTCGGCTTCAGCGGCAGCAGCTGCGCACGCGTGGCGCGCAGCTTCTCGACGCCGTCCGCCGTCTTCGGCGGGAAGAATTCAAACGAGAGTTCGATCGATTTCATGATTCGCAAGAATGGGCACGGCCGTCAGCCGATGTCGCGCTGCCCGAAGATCAGCGCGGACAGCAGCCACGACACGATGCTGTACAGGATCGAACCGAAGAACGCCGACCAGAAGCCCGACACCTCGAAACCCTTCAGCAGCGACGACGCGAACCAGAAGCACAACGCGTTCACGACGAGGATGAACACCCCGAGCGTGACGATCGTGACCGGCAGCGTCAGCAGGATCAGCACCGGACGAATCACCGTGTTGATCAGGCCGAGCACGACCGCGATGATTAGCGCGGTGCCGAAGCTCTTGATGTGGATCGACGGCACGAGGTACGTGATGATCAGCAGCGCGAGGGCGTTGATGACCCAGGTGAGGATGACGCTCATGGAGGGCTCCGGTTCGGTTGTCGATCTGGTCGGTCAGTGGCCGCCGCCGGCCGTCCCGCGCGCTCCGCGCAGCGGCGGACAGCGCGCGACGGCCGGCGCTCCGGCACCGTGCCGCCGCGCCGCGCACGCCCGCTGCTGCGGTACGCACGCGGCACGGCGGCGCCGGTGCATCAGTAGCGGTAGTGATTCGGCTTGAACGGGCCGTCCTTCTGCACGCCGATGTACGCGGCCTGCTCGTCCGACAGCACGGACAGGTTCGCGCCGATGCGCGCGAGGTGCAGGCGCGCGACCTTTTCATCGAGGTGCTTCGGCAGCACGTACACCTTGTTCTCGTACTGGTCGCCGCGCGTGAAGAGTTCGATCTGCGCGAGCGTCTGGTTCGCGAACGAGTTCGACATCACGAACGACGGGTGGCCGGTCGCGCAGCCAAGGTTCACGAGGCGGCCTTCGGCCAGCAGGATGATGCGCTTGCCGTCCGGGAAGATGATGTGGTCGACCTGCGGCTTGATGTTTTCCCACTGGTACTGGCGGGTCGACGCGACGTCGATTTCCGAGTCGAAGTGGCCGATGTTGCAGACGATCGCGTTGTGGCGCATCGCCTTCATGTGATCGTGGTTGATCACGTGGTAGTTGCCGGTCGCCGTCACGAAGATGTCGGCCTTGTCGGCCGCGTATTCCATCGTCACGACGCGGTAGCCTTCCATCGCCGCCTGCAGCGCGCAGATCGGATCGATTTCCGTGACCCACACGGTCGCGCCGAGGCCGCGCAGCGATTGCGCGCAGCCCTTGCCCACGTCGCCGTAGCCCGCGACGACCGCGACCTTGCCCGCGATCATCACGTCGGTCGCGCGCTTGATGCCGTCGACGAGCGACTCGCGGCAGCCGTACAGGTTGTCGAACTTCGACTTCGTGACCGAGTCGTTGACGTTGAACGCCGGGAACGGCAGGCGGCCGTCCTTCTCCATCTGGTACAGGCGGTGCACGCCGGTCGTGGTTTCCTCGGTCACGCCCTTGATGTGCGCGAGGCGCGTCGAGTACCAGGTCGGGTCTGCGTCGAGGTGCTTGGCGATCGACTTGAAGAGCGCGACTTCTTCCTCGTTGGTCGGCTTCGCGATCACCGAACGGTCCTTCTCGGCCTTCGCGCCGAGGATCAGCAGCAGCGTTGCGTCGCCGCCGTCGTCCAGGATCATGTTCGCGAATTCGCCGTTCGGCCATTCGAAGATGCGGTGCGAGAACTCCCAGTATTCGTCGAGCGACTCGCCCTTGAACGCGAACACCGGCGTGCCGGCTTCGACGATCGCGGCGGCGGCGTGGTCCTGCGTCGAGAAGATGTTGCACGATGCCCAGCGAACGTCCGCGCCGAGCGCCTTCAGCGTCTCGATCAGCACGCCGGTCTGGATCGTCATGTGGAGCGAACCGGCGATGCGCGCGCCCTTCAGCGGCTGCTGCGCCTTGTATTCGTCGCGGATCTGCACGAGGCCCGGCATTTCGGTCTCGGCGATGTTCAGTTCCTTGCGGCCCCAGCCGGCAAGCGCCATGTCGGCGACGACGTAATCCTGGGAAACCTTGGAATCGATAATGGCGTTCATCACGCCCTCCTTTCTAAAAAAGTTCTAGAAATTGGTGACGTGAGCGCCGTTCAGGAAGCGGGGCCGGCGCGCATGGTGCCGCGCGGCTGCTTGGTGAAGCTTTCCGAGCCTGGCGGACGCAGGATGGTCCGTCGCAACGCTCCTCGGGAAGCGGGAGGGATTGTAGCAAATCGGCGCGGGAAATGCGCGCCGCGCGCGGCATCGGCGCGCGCGGGCGTCATGAAAGGGTCAGTTCTCCGCGCCGACCCACGCCTGTTCGCGCAGTCGCGCGCGCAGCCGCGCGACGGCCTGGCTGTGCAGCTGGCACACGCGCGACTCGCTGACCTCGAGCACCGCGCCGATCTCGCGCAGGTTCAGACCGCGCTCGTAGTACAGCGACATCAGCAGCTTCTCGCGCTCGGGCAGCCGCTCGATCGCTTCGACGAGCGCCTCGCGCAGGTGTTCGTCGAGCAGCGACGACAACGGATCGGCGTGATCGACGCGATAGCGGTCGAGGAACGGCTCGTCGTCGGCCGCGCGATCGAAATCCTCGTAATAGATGAGCTGGCTGCCGTGCAGGTCCTGCAGCATCCCCTGGTATTCGTCGAGCGGCATCTTCAGGTGCTGCGCGATCTCGGTCTCGCTCGCGGAGCGGCCGAGCTGCTGCTCGACCTGATGCACCGCGTACTCGACCTCGCGCGACGTCTTGCGCAGGCTGCGCGGCAGCCAGTCGTTGCTGCGCAGCTCGTCGAGCATCGCGCCGCGGATGCGCTGCGTCGCGTACGTCTCGAACTGCGCGCCCTGGTCTTCCTTGTAGCGGCCGGCCGCGTCCATCAGGCCGATCATGCCGGCCTGGATCAGGTCGTCGAGATCGACGCTCGCCGGCATCTTCGCGACGAGCTGCAGCCCCAGGCGCCGCACGAGCGGCGCATATTGCGCGAGCACGTCGGCCTGGGTCATCTTTCCTTGAGCGTTGTACATCATGGCTCTCTCCTTCCGGTGGCGCTCACGCGGCGTGTGCCGCACCCGCCTCGTACGACGGCTTGCCGCCCGCATGCACGGCGCGGCCGGCGCCCGGGCGCGGGCGCATCGGCCAGTACAGCAGGTCGGCGGCAATCTGCCGGTAATCGCGTGCGGCGGCCGACGACGGGAACGCGTCGACCGCGGTATGCATCAGGTCGCGCGCATGCTCGACGAGCGGATCGGCGCTCACGCAGCCGGCATCGGCGATCGACACCGTCAGGTAGCGGCTCGCAACGCCCGCGAGGTTGTCGAATGCGGTCCTGGCGTCGGCGTGGCTGCCGACGTGATTGGTCAGCACGCGGAACTGCGCGACCGCGTGCGCGAAATGCAGGCGCTTCATGCACGCGTACGCCTCGGTGATCGCCTGCGCGGCGACCCGCGTGACGATCAGCACGTCGTGCGCCTCGCGCGCGAGCGCGGAGAACGTGCCGTCGGCACCGAGCTGCGCGTCGACCAGCACGATGTCGGCCTGGCCGTCGATGAAGTCGCTCAGTTGCGAATCGCTGTAGCCGTCGCGCGGAGCCGCGCACAGGCCGAACCCCGCGGCGACGCGCGTGCGTTCGCCGTCGCGCAGCCACGCGCCCGCGAGCGTCGCCGCGGCCGAATGCACGTCGGCGCGCTCGTCGACGACGAGCACGTCCTTGCCGAGCGCGGTCAGCGCGGCCGCGACGTTGACGACGGTCGTCGTGCAGCCGACGCCGACCGGCCCGCCCGTCACCGCGACGATGCGCGACGCGCGCCCGGCGAGCAGGCGCCGCAGCCCTTCGGCCTGGTCGATGATCCGTTTATCCAAATCGCACCTCGTGCAGCTCGGCGGTGGAACGTGCGGTCAGTGCGGAAAGCAGCGTCGGCATGTCCTCGTCTTGCGGCACGAAGGGCGAGCCGTCGCGCGGCACACAGAACGCGCTTTTCAGCAGGAAGCGGGTCGATGCGACGTACAGGTTTTCCGGCACCTTCTGGCCGGTCGACACGTAGTGGACCGGCAGCTTGTAGCGGATCACCGTGTCGAGCACGCCGCCGAGGTGAGTCGCCTCGTCGAGCTTGGTCAGGATGCAGCCGGCCAGGTCCGGATATTCGGCCGCGCTGCGGTACGCCTGGACGACCTCGTTGAGCGTGTCGCCGTGGCTCGTCGCGTTGAGCAGCAACAGGCGCTGCACCGGCGCGTTCGCGCCGTGCAGCATCGCGATCTGGTCGGACAGCGCGCGGTCGCGCTGGCTCATGCCGATCGTGTCGATCAGCACGATGTGCTTGTTGCGCAGCTCGGACAGCGCAAGCTCCAGATCGCCCGCGTCCTTCACCGCGTGCACGGGCACGCCGAGGATCTTGCCGAAGATGCGCAGCTGCTCGTGGCCGCCGATCCGGTAGCTGTCGGTGGTCAAGAGCGCGACCTTGCTCGCGCCGAAGCGCATCACGCAGCGCGCGGCGAGCTTCGCGGTGGTGGTCGTCTTGCCGACACCGGTCGGGCCCATCAGCGCGAACACGCCGCCGCGCTCCATCAGCGCGTCTTCGCTCTCGAGCACCGGCAGGTTCGCCGCGAGCACCGACTGCGCCCATTCGGCGGCCTGCTCGAAGGTCTGCGCGCCGTCGCCGGACGGCAGGTTGTCGACCAGCATGCGCACCAGTTGCGCGGAGAAGCCGGCCGAGAACAGGTGTCTGGTCAGCGCGCCGTGCACCGGGCTGCGGCGCTGGCGGTCGTGCCACATCAGGCTGTCGAACTGCTCCTCCATCATCCCGCGCATCGCGCCGAGCTCGTGCATCACGGTGTCGTTGACGATGCTCTCGATGCGCGTCTTCACCGCGTCGGCCACCGCGGCGGCCGCTTCCGCGGACAGGCGCGTGCGTTCGGCCGGCTTCGCGGCGCCCGCTTCGCCGTGGCGAACCGTGGCGGCGGCAGCGGACGGCATCCGGCGTTCGGCGTCGCGCACGATGTCACGCGCCCAGCCGGCCGGCGTGGCCGGCGCGGCGTCCTGCTGCGTGCGGGCCGGCGACGGCGGCGCGGCCGGTACGGCCTGCGCGCGGGCGATCAGCGCTTCGCGCTGCTGGGTCAGGCGCTTCGCGTGCTCGACGAGCCACGGCGCGGGTTCGGATGCCGCGGCCGGTGCGGCGGCAGCCGCTGCGTCGGCGGCAGGGGCGGACCCGGCCGGCGCCGGCGATGCCGTGTCCGCGGCGTGCGCATCGGCGTCGAAAGCGGCCTGCCGGGTTGCCGGCTCCGTCGCTTCGGCACTCGCGCCGAACACCGACGAGAACACGTCGGGCAGGCCGCCTTCGCCCGCCGCATACGGATTGACGGCCGGGCGCGCGGGCGCGGCAGCGGGGCGCGACACGATGCCCGGGACGGCCGCTGCCGGCACGGATTCCGGCGCGCGCGGCGCGAGGGTGCGCGCGCGGGCGGCGGCCGGCGGTGCGACCGCGGCAAGATCCGAGTCGGCGAGTGCGACGATTTCGACGCTGCCGTCATCGAGCGTGCGATTCGACAGCACGACGGCGTCGGCACCCAGTGCCTCGCGCACGAGACGAAGCGCGTCGCGGCTGGTCGCGCCGGTGAATTTGCGAATGTTCAAGCGGAACCCCCGATGACGTTAACGACTTTGATCGTGCGTGTGTCCGGCACTTCGGCATACGACAGCACTTTCAGTTGCGGCAGGCTGCGGCGCAGGAAACGCGCGAGCATCGCGCGCAGCGCGTGCTGCACCAGCAGCACCGGCGGCAGCCCGAGATTCTGTTGACGCAGCATCGCCTGTTGCGTGCCGGTCAGAAGGTTGTGCGCGAGGCCGGGCTCGAGGCCCGGATTCGCGCCGGTGGCGAGCGCCTGCGACAGCACGCGCTCGAGATTCGAATCGAGGCCCATCACCTGCATCTCGCCCGAGCCCGGATACCACTGCTGCGTGATCGCGCGGCCGAGCGACAGCCGCACCGCGGCGGTGATCTCGTACGCGTCGCCGCGGCCCGCGTGTTCGGACACGGCCTCGAGGATCGTGCGCATGTCGCGGATCGGCACGCCTTCCTCGAGCAGGTTCTGCAGCACTTTCTGCAGCGTGGTGAGCGAGATCGTCTTCGGCACGAGATCCTCGACGAGCGACGGCGCATCCTTGCCGGTGCGCTCGACCAGCGCCTGCACTTCCTGGCGGCCGAGCAGCTCGGCCGCGTGCTGGACGACCAGATGGTTCAGATGCGTCGCGACGACCGTGCTCGCATCGACGACCGTGTAGCCGTACACCTGCGCCTGCTCGCGCATCGCGACGTCGATCCACACGGCAGGCAGCCCGAACGCCGGATCCTGCGTCGCGGCGCCCGGCAGCGCGGCCGTCACCTGGCCCGGGTTGATCGCGAGCCACTGGCCCGGGAACACTTCGCCCGCGCCGATCTCGACGCCCTTCAGCGCGATCCGGTACGCGTTCGGCCGCAGCTCGAGGTTGTCGCGGATATGGATCACCGGCGGCAGGAAACCGATCTCCTGCGCGAATTTCTTGCGGATGCTCTTGATGCGCTTGAGCAGCTCGCCGTCGCTGTTCTTGTCGACGAGCGGAATCAGCCGGTAGCCGACTTCGAGGCCGAGCGGATCGATCAGCTGCACGTCGTCCCAGGTCGCCTCGTGCGCGTCGCCCGGCAGCGCGGCGGGCGGTGCGATCTCGGTCACGTCGCCGGCCGCCACGCGGGCCGCCGCGCGGCGCGTCTGCGTGCGGGCCAGCCAGATCGCGCCGCCGCCGAGCGCGAGGAACGCGAAGTGCGGCATGCCCGGGATCAGGCCCATCAGCACGATGATCGCGCCGGTGATCGTCAGCACGCGCGGGTTCGTGAACAGCTGGCCGGTGATCTGCGTGCCGATGTCCTCGTCGGTCGCGACGCGCGACACGATCACGCCGGCCGCCGTCGAGATCACGAGCGACGGGATCTGCGCGACGAGGCCGTCGCCGATCGTCAGCAGCGTGTAGTTGGTGCCGGCCGCGGCGAACGACATGTCGTGCTGCACCATCCCGACGATCAGCCCGCCGATCACGTTGATCGCCATGATGATCAGGCCGGCGATCGCGTCGCCGCGCACGAACTTCGACGCGCCGTCCATCGACCCGTAGAACTCGGCTTCCTGCGATACGGCGAGGCGCCGCTTGCGCGCCTGTTCCTCGTTGATGAGGCCGGCGTTCAGGTCGGCGTCGATCGCCATCTGCTTGCCGGGCATCGCGTCGAGCGTGAAGCGCGCGGACACTTCCGCGATCCGCCCCGCGCCCTTCGTGATCACCATGAAGTTGATGATCATCAGGATCACGAACACGACGATGCCGACCGCGAAGTTGCCGCCGACGAGGAAGTGGCCGAACGCCTCGATCACCTGGCCGGCCGCGTCGGGGCCGGTGTGGCCCTCGAGCAGCACGACGCGCGTCGACGCGACGTTCAGCGACAGGCGCAGGAGCGTCGAGAACAGCAGCACGCTCGGGAACGCCGCGAAGTCGAGCGGCTTCATCGTGTACATGCTGACGAGCAGCACCATCACCGACAGCGCGATGTTGAACGTGAACAGCAGATCCAGCAGCAGCGGCGGCAGCGGCAGGATCATCATCCCCAGGATCATGCAGATGAGGATCGGGCCCGCGAGCGCGCGCAGGTTGGTGCCGGCGAACGGATTCTGGCGCTTGGCGAACAGGCCGGTGGTCGGGGTGCTCATGCTGCGTTTCCTTGCTTGCCGAGCGTGTCTTCGGCTTCCTCGCGCTCGTCGTCGGCCGCGACCGACGACCCCTTGTCGAGTTCGGCCGGCACGTCGAGATCGACCGGCGCGGCCGGGAACGCGCCGCCTTCCGAACGGAAGCGCCGCAACTGATAGACCCACGCGAGCACTTCGGCGACGGCCGAATACAGCGAGCCGGGAATCTCGCGTTCGAGTTCGACGTTGTGATACAGCGCACGCGCGAGCGGCGGCGCTTCGAGCAGCGGCACGTTGTGCTCGGCCGCGAGTTCGCGGATGCGCGCGGCGACGAGGTTCACGCCCTTCGCGACGACCTTCGGCGCGCGCATCTCGCCATCCGTGTACTGCAGCGCGACGGCGAAGTGCGTCGGGTTCGTGACGACCACGTCGGCCTTCGGCACGGCGGCCATCATCCGGCGCCGCGCGATCGCGCGCTGCTGCTGGCGGATGCGGCCCTTCACGTGCGGATCGCCTTCGTTCTCGCGATGCTCGCGCTTCACTTCTTCCTTCGTCATGCGCAACTTCTTGTTGTACTGCCAGAGTTGGTAAGGCACATCGAGCGCGGCGACCACCAGCATCCCGGCGACCGTCGTGCCGCAGCACACGGCGACCAGGTGCATCGCATCGGCGAGCGCCGAGCCGAGCGGCTGGGTCGCGAGGCCGAGCAGCTCGTCCTTGCTGCGCCAGATCGCGATCCCGCCGATCCCGCCGACGACGATCGTCTTCGCAAGCGACATCCCGAGCTGGATCGGCCCCTGGATCGAGAACATCCGGCCGAGGCCCGCGATCGGGTTCAGGCGGTCGAATTTGAGCTCGAAGGTCTTCTGCGAGATCAGCCAGCCGCCGAGCGCCATCGGCGCGAGCAGCGCGGCCAGCCCGGTGAGCGCGAGGAGCGGCAGCAGCGCGGCGAGACCTTCGACGCTCGCGCCGCCGGCCGCCGACAGCATCCGGTGCGTGTCGAACGCGGTCGCGCGGTCGAACGCGAACGCGCCGCGCAGCATCGTCTGCAGATGCGCACCCGACGGACCCGCGAGCAGCCACGCGCCGTAGAACCCGGCCGCGAGCAGCGCGAACGAAGCCAGTTCGCGCGAACGCGCGACCTGCCCCTCCTCGCGCGCCTTCTCACGGCGCCTCGGAGTAGCGGCTTCGGTTCTGTCGAGATCGCTCTCGTCTGCCACGGGGCCTCCAGTCGGGTACGGCGAAATGCCGCTTTCCAGTGACACCGATTATTCATGCGCGCGTCAAACGCCGATCGGTCGAGCAAAGCCGGGAAAGGGGGGTATTTCGGAGAATCGGGCGAGCCGGTGCGACGGGCGGTCGCGGGCAGGCGCGGCGCGCCGGGAGGCGGCGGGAACCGCGTTCGGACGAAGGCGCGGTGAAGCGGGTGAAGCGGATGAAGCGGATGAAGCGGATGAAGCGGGTGAACGCGTGAAGCGGGGAATCGACGCAGCCGTGAAGCGGTCGTCGGCCCGCCCCCGGCGCGACGGCGTCGCGCGCGGGGGCGGGCGGCGCTCAGATCGCCGGAATCGGATCGAGGCCGAAACGGTTCGGGCCGTTGGTGCCGCGCGAGCACATCCACACGAGCAGCAGGATCCCGCCGACGATCGGGACGAACCCGACCAGCAGGAACCAGCCCGAGCGGCCCGTGTCGTGCAGGCGGCGGACGGTGACCGCTAGGCTCGGCAGCACCAGCGCGAGCGACACGACGGCCGCGACGATCATCAGCAGCAGCGACAGCGCGCTCGCATCGCGCCCCGCCATGGTGATCACCTGACAGACGATCGACACGACGCCGGTAAGCAGCGCGAAATACCAGTATTCGGCACGGCGCGCGCGGCCCTCGAATTTCGCGTATTGATTGAATGCGGAACGAACAGCCTCGGTGAAATTCATTTTATTGCCCTCATGTTTTATATCGGCGACCCCGGATACGACGCGGGCATTATAAATTTTAATTTCCGGGCATTGCATCTCTTTTCGCGCGCCGGCCGGCTCGCATGCGGCCTCTCGCAGCACTGGCACGGCTTCAGCGGCGGCAGACCATTTCGCCGGCGGGCACGTCACGCGATTTTGATAATCGCATTACTCCGGCATAAAGCTGCGCCATATAATCCATAGCTTGATTACACCAGCATGAAACGCGCCACGATCGATAATCGAATCGATCGTTCGGCACGCATTTACCCCAGCCGGCGGGAATATCTCCGGGCGTCGCGCGCCCGTCGAAGTCGGCGTGGCCCGGCAGCCGCTCGCGCTAGCCTGCCGCCGCCTGCTCGAGCACGTGGAGATCGAGCTTCTTCATCTTCATCACCTGCGCCATTACACGTTCGGCGCGTGCCGGATCGCCGGCCATCAGCTCGGGCATCTGCACGGGCACCACCTGCCACGACACGCCGAAGCGGTCGCGCAGCCAGCCGCACTGCTGCGCGCGCTCGTCGCCGCCTTCGGTCAGGGCCGCCCAGTAACGGTCGATCTCCTGCTGGTCGCGGCAGTTGACGACGAACGACACGGCCGGCGTGAGCGGAAACGCCGGGCCGCCGTTCAGCGCGAGAAACGCCTGCCCGTCCAGCTCGAACGACACCGTCATCACCGCGCCCTCCGCCTGCCCGGACGCCTGCGCGCCGGACTTGCCGTAGCGGGCGACGTGCAGGATGCGCGCATCGTCGAATACCGACACGTAGAAGCGGGCGGCCGCCTCGGCGTCGTGGTCGAACCACAGAAACGGCGTGATGCGTTGAATACGCTGGCTCATGGCGCTGTCTCCTCGATGTCGTGCCGGCACCGGTGCCGGTCTTATATCGTAGGCGCTATGCCGGCACGCTGCGGCCGCCCGGCGCGTAGTGCGTCGCCGACGGCACACGCAAAAAAAAAGGTTCATCGCAGAAAACCGTGGAGGGTTTTCAAGCGATTGCATAATCTGACACCTGATTCTAAGGATGTCGGAGGAGGCAATTGCTCGATCGAAAGGCACTTCAGGCACTGGGCTGCTGGACCGG
>NZ_CADFEJ010000027.1 GCF_902833055.1 Burkholderia territorii | reverse complement strand
TTGTCACCCGATGCCGTCGCGCCCTGGCCATTCGCCGTCGAGCTCGCACCCGATGCCGTCGAGCCTTGACCCGTGGTCGTCGAGTTGATGCCCGTGGCATTCGCGCCTTGGCCTGCTGCCGTCGACTTGTCACCCGATGCCGTCGAACCTTGGCCGTTTGCGGTCGAGCTCGAGCCCGATGCCGTCGAGCCTTGACCCGTGGTCGTCGAGTTGATGCCCGTGGCATTCGCGCCTTGACCTGCCGCCGTCGAGTTGTCACCCGATGCTATCGAACCTTGGCCATTCGCGGTCGAGCTCGCACCCGATGCCGTCGAGCCTTGACCCGTGGTCGTCGAGTTGATGCCCGTGGCATTCGCGCCTTGGCCTGCTGCCGTCGAGTTGTCACCCGATGCTGTCGAACCTTGGCCATTCGCGGTCGAGCTCGCACCCGATGCCGTCGAGCCTTGACCCGTGGTCGTCGAGTTGATGCCCGTGGCATTCGCGCCTTGACCTGCTGCCGTCGAGTTGTCACCCGATGCCGTCGAGCCATTGCCTAGGGCCGTGGAGTTGTCACTGGAAGCGTTAGAATTCACGCCGATTGCTGTTGCAGCACCACCCGATGCTGCCGCACCGGCCCCAAATACCAACTTTATTGACGAAGTAGGCACTCCACAAGCTAGACCGAGGACCGCGCAGGTGCCTGTTTTTACGGTGTTTACAACTGTATCTACAACAGGCCCCCCAATTGGCGTTAACGCCTTTCCCAGCAACGACCAAACAGCGTCCCACCTATTGGGATCTTGTTGCAGCTGCTGCTCAATAGTCGCGGATGCAGTTGTCCCTGGCGTCCCAACAACTTCAACGGGAACGACTGTCTGTGCCACGGCGGCATTTGTCACCAAAGGGAATATTAAAATGCACGCGACATACCTCGATCCGGAAAACAAATTTGTGCCATTCATCTACTTAAACATCCAAATATAAATAATCATTAACCATCGAACATAAAATTGGCGCATTCCATCAAGGCAAAATAACTCCACCAAGCGCATTAAATATCCCGATTTAATGCAGACGTCACGCCATTACCATCGACACCCACTTTGGAAAAAAGGAAGTGAGTAAGCTGCCGAGCTTTTTTGGATCACCCAAAAATCCCAAATTTGTTCCGGAATCGAGACTGTGTTGATGCAGCCCGCTCGCCGAGATAAGTCGCAGCCACACGAGACCTCGCGTCTGCATTGCTGTCTGCGCAACCGCGCGAAGCAGATAAAATCAACTTCACGCAAGCCCCAGATCGATTCAATATTTGACTTCTATCTCTGCTCAGCCTTCAATTGGCGACGAAAATTGTTGATTGTTTTGCCCCGCATCGAATGTATATCGATCGCCCTACCACCCAAGCGAACAGCAGATATCAACCGATGCAAGCGAAAATTGGATTCGATGAATCATCAGCATGTCAACGCACGCACCGTCATGCCAGGCACGAAACTTCGCTGTAAATGGCGACATTCCCGAGACCATATGGCGACAACACAGGCTCTCTGTTTGGATAGTACTAAACAGACATTGCCCAAACATTGCAGAATTCTCGACCCTCGCGACATCTAATTTGACAAATGCAAATTCGCGCTCACGTTCGATTCACCATGGATTTAGGTCTACCCAATTTCGACAACACCAAAGAAAACCTGAAATCGGTCTCCAAATTCTGTAAAGTTTTTTGTTACCGCTCTTCGGCCCGCCCAGTGCATAAAATTGGTGACAGACCTTAGAGTCCGCATCAAAAAGCACCCATGACCCGATAACTTTCGCGGCAAGCTCTTAGGCATAGGCATAGAAATAACTGAGACCGAAGAGATGGGTGAGCCGATCATCGACGGTGAGCGGAAGGTCCGTTCCGCTTGCCTGTTTTGAATCACGTAGCGCTGACCGGCTCCCCCGTTGATCTCAAAACGAGACGTTGCTGACGCATCCGCTCACCGAGATGAGGACAGCCTCAAGCGGCACGCTCGCGGTTCGACTCCGGAATAGCAGACCGCAGGGACGTACGTGGCCGCTTGCACGGGATGCCGCGTGCTAAGCCGCCAGGAGTTGACCATACCGACTTCGCGCAAGCCGCCGCTAATTCATCATCTATTAGCCCCTTTGCTGCGGACTAAACGTCAGACCAAACATGCTAATCGAGCGCGCCCCAGATCCACGCACCACATCGTCACGGGTGCCAAGACGCTTCACCTTTCGTCATGGCAAGGAAAGGAATAAAACACCAAAAGTGGCTACCGCCAAATGAATCATCAACGAAGCAGACAGAATTTCCTCAGCTGGCTCGTCATCCTTGAAGAACCTAATCCAGCCATCTAAAATTCCTGCGACAAATGCACAAGCAGATATTATTGAAGAAATAAATACTCCGATCTCGGCCGAGCTTGCACTTAAACAACAATCAAACGCCACAAATTCGTCACAAAGCACGCAAATCTGGATTGCGATTATTTCAATACAAACCAACCAAAACATTACAGTTGACACCACCTCACCACCGGGTTTCCCACGTGCACTCGTCATCACCGGGATCTAATCAAACTAACGATGTTTCAATAAAAGAATTTTACGTCGGAAGCATTGCGCGAAAATTGCCCGTCGCTCGGCGCGGCTCTGGTATAGAGCGCAAGCAGTGCGAACTGCTATCAACTCGATTGAGATCGATCAATTCCTGATGCTGTGATGTATTCGTGACCTCCCGGCAGGTCACGAGCGCATATCAACCTGATAGCATGCAGACAACGAGATGCAGCCGGGCCACGTACTGAATTCGGCCATCTCAATTTCGCAATGCTCGCACAATGTTGGCACTGTAAACTATAGCGAAATATCTTGATGACGCAGTGACATCGAGTATGCATTGCACATATCGATTAACAATCTTTTTAATTTATTTGCTTCAATTTAAAACTCAGCGAAATTAACCGCACCCCATTTGAACAATTCAACGCATGACCGGCGCGTTACTGCGAGTTCGTTGACAGGATTTTTCGAATTGATTTGGTGCGAATGTGCGCACGATCCCCGTCGAGTCCTGAGTGAAACTGAAGGAAGTCATCCTAAACGAATCAGCAATCGCAGCAGCCCGGCGCAGTGATTACCTGCCGCCTTCAATGCTGATTGTGATTTGCGCAATGTCTTTAAATGGGGGGCACCTGTGAAACTGCGGACGCGCTGCTGCCAAGTGCGTAACTGCGGGCTTCAATCGGCAGCGCAGTCGCGAATGCCTTCATTGGTAGCGTGGCAACGTGCGCCCCACTACAGCCAGCGCGGCGGCCAGCAGATCCACGGACAACGCATTGGCGTCGACCAATGGCATGACATACGTCGCTGGCTGTACTTGCGCAACCCTTCCATACGGCCGACCGGAAGTGTCGGCTTACCATCAAGGAGCATGAGTTGAAATTTGTCTTTCTCGTTATCACCGTTATCGTCGGTATGTTGTGCGTATCCGTCGCTCATGCCGCCGCATCGAGCGGCAAGGACGAACAGATGGCAACGGGTCAAGCCTATATCGACAAAAGCTTCAGGACGATCGATTCCAACCACGACGGCGTAATCAGTCGCGACGAATGGAACGCGTTCATGACCCAGTATCTGGAGAAGCAGCAAGAGGCATTCGACGTAGCCTTTGACGCAACCGACACGAATCATGACGGCAAGCTTAGCCGTGCAGAGCTACAGGCTGCCAACCCGCCGTTGGCCAGATTCTTCGACCAGATCGACACCCATCACCATGGCTATCTGACCAAAGACGATATTCGCGGCGCGATGTTGAGGAAGATGGACGGCTTAGCGGACTAGTGAGCACCGCGATCACCAAACTTGCCCCCCGCTTCTCCCCCCGATGAGGGGGGAGACAGAGGTATCTAGTTGAAGCGATATTGAGCGTACGCGGCGCAGACTGGGCCGCTGAAGCCCGGTCCTGCGACCGTTTGCTCCGACCCTACTGAAAACGCAACACGCAATGACGGAATTGGTACCAAATCATCTCGAATTCGTATCGCGATCGCCATCCGGACTCAACATATCGACAAACCTATGCGCATCCTGTTGATCGAAGATGAACTCGAACTCGCATCGGCGATCAGCACCGCACTCAACAAACGCAACATTGCCGCCGATTGTGTTTCGAGCCTGGGCGAGGCCCGTTTCGCGATCCGCGAATGCCAGTACAAGGTAGCGCTCCTCGATCGGGGCTTGCCTGACGGCGACGGCCTGTCCGTCATTTCTGACCTGCGAATGGCCGCACCCGGCATCCCGGTTATCGTGCTAACAGCGGCCGGAGCAATCACCGCGCGTGTCGAAGGGCTGGAAGCCGGGGCAGACGACTATCTCGCCAAGCCTTTCTCCATGGACGAACTCGTGGCACGCATTCGTGCACTCGCCCGCCGGTCCCCGGGTCTGCAAAAGCAGATTATCGCAGTCAGCGCGCTTGAGATCGATGTCGTGTCGCTCGTCGCCACCATTCATGGCAAACCATTCGACTTGCCGCGCCGCGAATTGCTTGCCTTGCAAGTGCTGGCCGAGAATGCAGGAAGAACCGTGCGACGCGAAAAGCTTTTCGCACACGTCTACGGTCTCGACGAAGATATCCAATCTAACGCGCTGGACGCACATCTTTCCCGGTTGCGCAGCAAGCTCGCAAAGCGCGGCGCCGGTATCGAGATTCGGCCGATCCGCGGCATCGGCTATTTGCTTTCCACGACTGAATGAACCATTTCCGAAATCTGTCGATTACGCAAAGAATTTCCATCACGCTGATCGGAACCCTGATCACGATCGCCACCGCATCCGGAGTCTGGTCCCTGTTCTACTTTCTGCAAGGGGAATTTTCGGGCTACGTGATGGACGATCGTATCGACGACACCATCCTTAAAGCGGTTACGCGCACTTCCGGCGGCGATCTCGTATTACAACAATCGCCGCAGTTCGAAGCGCTCAAACGCGAAGCGCCTACACTCTGGTTCGTCGTCCGCGACCGAAACGGCGACGAGATCCGCTTCGGCCGCATCTCGCCGGCTTGCGAATCGGTGGTGGCCGCGCTGCCTCGCCTGTTCAGCGGCAGCGCGACGGATCTCAACGATCAGTTCAATCTTTCCTGCAAGATCAAATCGATCCGGACTCATCTCGGCGAGACCCAAATCGCCTACGGAGGCGGCCCACTTCTACCGGCGTGGAAAGCGGTCGCCATCATGGTCATTCACTACCTTGAGGTACCGTTCTTTCTTCCGCTTCTGCTCGTCAACATCATAGTCATTCCACTCGTCGTCGCGACCGCACTCAGCCGACTCAACGACGTCGCCCGGCTCGCACGCTTCGTGAACATCGATAGTCCCGGCCTGCGCTTACCAGTGGACAGATTGCCGCGCGAAATCGCGCCGCTGGTCCGCGCGTTCAACGCGGCACTTGAGCGTCTCGATGCGGGGCGGGCACAACACGATCGCTTTATCGCCAACGCCGCTCACGAACTGCGCACACCGGTCGCGATTATTCGCGCGCGCCTGGACGCCATGGAGGACGGACCGCTGAAACGAAAACTCGAGCAGGATGTCATCCGCCTCGGTGAGCTGTCTGACAATTTGCTCGACCTCCAGACGCTCAAGAACGCTACTCCACGCATGGAACATATCAATCTGGTTGAGCTGGTTCGCGACACGCTGGCAGAACTCGCGCCCGTCGTTCTAACTGCCGGACACGACGTCGAGCTTGTCGACGATGTCGAACAGCTTGACGTGTTTGGAGACCCGACCTCGCTCAGACGCATCATCGTCAATCTCGTCCAGAACGCTACCCGGCATGGTGGCGATGCGGTCACGTTGACCGTTACCGTCCGAGCCGACGCGACGCACGTTCACATGGAATTTGTCGACACCGGTCCCGGGATACCACCTGCCCGCCGCGATCAGATCTTTGAGTCCTTTTCGCGTTATGCGAACAGGAATGTTCCGGGCGCCGGTCTCGGGTTGAGCATCGTTCGGGAAATTGCCCAGATTCATCACGGCAGCGCAATCTATTTCGAACCACCGACACAGGGTGCCGGAATACGCATTAGCCTGCCGCGCACGAATACCGGAACGAATCAGGTTGGCTGAGCCGGCCCAGCGATGCGCTCGAATAACTCAAGCATCGATATCATGAAACAAGACGCAATCGGAAATCGGACTGCTTCCAAAACCATCAGGATACTGAACCGATCATGCCGCTCAGTATCACGCCTCCTTAACGCTTTCCAGCCGTGATGCATCGAAACAAGCTGAATTCACTCCAGCAAAGGAAACAGTCCATGATCTCGACTCCTCACACTGCAGTTGGACTCGTAGCGCTAACTTTGGCACTGTGGTTGGGCGGGTGCACGAGCGATCCTGCGCTCCCCCAGCAGGCCGCAAACCCAGCGCCAACCCAGCGCGTCACGAGTTTCGGCACAATCAACGGGCTCGATCGCAGCGCCACCACCGGTGTCTACGCTTGGCTCGGTATTCCCTATGCAAAGCCGCCGGTCGGCGCGCTGCGCTGGATGCCCCCCGTCGATCCCGCCCCGTGGGCCGGCGTGCGCGCCGCGCAACGGTTCGGGCACGCCTGCGCGCAAGGTGGGGGCTACTACGGCCCCGCGCAGAACGACGCGCCCTATGGCCTCGCGGTGCGAGACGGCTTCGGCAAACCAGTAGGTAACGAAGACTGCCTGACACTCAATATATGGCGTCCCGCGACCGCGCAAGGCCCGCTCCCGGTGATCTTTTTCATTCACGGTGGCAGCAACATTTCAGGATATTCAGCTGATCCGATCTACGACGGGCAGGCACTCGCGAAGAAGGCCAACGCAGTGGTCGTGACGATCAACTACCGCCTGGGTGTCCTAGGCTGGCTGGATTTACCACAACTCAAGACCGGCAACACACTCGTGGATTCCGGCAATTTCGCGTTGCTCGATCAGCAGCAGGCACTGAAGTTTGTGAAAAACAACATCGTGGCGTTCGGCGGCGATCCCGGTAACGTTACGGTGATGGGACAATCCGCCGGTGCGGTCAATGTATGGGCCCTCCTCGTTTCACCGTTGTCTCCCGGATTGTTCCAGAAGGCGGTACCGTTGAGCGGCGGCGTCATGAACGCTTCTCGGGAGAAGGCGCAAAACTACGCGCAGGCATTGTTGACGGCGATCGTCATAGCCGACGGCAAGGCGAGCGATGGCACGTCCGCACGGGCCTGGCTCGCATCGCAGTCAAGCGCGCAGGTAGCCGCGTACCTGCGCAGCATCCCGGCCGAAAAACTGCTCGCGGTGACGATTGCGAACCCGCAACTCGGCAACGCGCCCGCACCAATCGCGGACGGCACCGTCGTTCCAGTAAATGCGATCGCAGCTCTAAAGGCGGGGCGATACCAGAAGGTGCCCGTGCTCGCCGGTAATACGAACAACGAGGGCACGTCGTTCGCAAGTCTGTTCGGCACGCTCTCGCGTACCGGCATTTCTGGATTCAGGCCCAATGACTATGATCGTTTCAGTATGCAGTTCAACTTCGATCCGAATGCGCCGGGCACACTACACGAGGCGGACTTGATCAGTGCGCCGTACCTGCCGACGGCGGCGCTGCCATTCGGATGGAATGCCATGGCCACGCGTGTCACGAAGGCCACATTCCTTGCCGGGGCGACATCGTCACTCGATTCGCTAGCCTCGCAGCAACCCGATAAGGTTTGGTACTACCGCTTCGACTGGAATCAAGAGCCGGCACCGTTCAAAACGGTGTACGGTGCAACACATTCACTGGATCTGCCCTTTATCTTTGCCAACTTCGGCAAGAACCTGTTCGCGTTCGCATACAGCAATGCAAATCAAGCTGGGCGTGAAGCATTGTCGAACGCGATGATCGCAAGCCTTGCGGCCTTCGCGAAGACCGGAAATCCAAACACGCCAGCGCTTCGTGCTACATGGGAGAATTATCCGCGCAAAATGGTGTTGGATGCATCGCCAACGCTACTGCACACCAGCACGCAGTAGACATCTGCAGCTATAACATCGTGGCATGGCTGACGGGCCCGACAATCTGGACAAGTCCAATTGCGCCGATTGTTCTCGAAATCGCATTGGGCATCGACAATTTGATCTTCATCGCGATTCTCGCGACCAAGTTGCTGCCCGCGCAGCGTGACAAGAGACGCATCGTCGATCTCTCGTTCGCGTGCCAATGCGCCTCGGGCTGCTGTCCGTCATGTCATGGTTGCGCAGGTGTGTTCCTGCTATCCCAAGCCACCGCCGAGCTATACGAGCGGCTCGAAGGTATGCCTCGGTCGGCGGCCACCGACAAGAAGACTTTCACAGGATTCTGGCTCGTCGCGATGCAGATCCTCGTCCTCAACGCAGTGTTCTTGCTCGCCGCCGTGATCATCTCCATGGGCATGATGTTGCTCGCGTCGAAGCCACTTACCCGCTTTGTCACCGCACGTCCCACCGTGATGGGGTCGTGCCTGAGCGTTCTTTTGGTGATCGGTCGAAGCCTTGTTGCGGAAGGGTTGAGATTGCATATTGCCATACGCCATCTGCGCGCTGCGATCGAATTCCCGATCGTGATCGAAACGTTCAACCGGTTTGCGTGCCGCAGTCGGCCCAAGTACCAAGCCATGCGACCGATGCGTGAGCACGCCACGGAGGCCATTCTGGCCTCGGTCGGAGTCGGTCGATCCAGCCCGCGGGCAGGCATACAGCAACGTTGCCCTGCAGCCCTTCGCGGATGAAGAACGGGAGTTCCGAGAAAGTTCGCAGCGGATGAGCTCACCAAGAAGTGGGGCCTGGAAGTGGCAAGCTAACCGGCTATCGCGATCTTTTCAGCCCTAGTCCGCTCTGCACGGCCTCGATTCTGGAACTCACGTTGAGCTTTTCGAAGATGTTCTTCAAATGCCACTTCACTGTTTCCGGCGCCACACGCAGTGCTCTACCGACCTCCTTGTTCGATAGCCCGCGTGCAATATGATCGAGTATTTCAATCTCACGGGCGCTGAGCCGATCGGACGGAGCGTTCGACACCTCTGGTACAGTCGCACCAATGTGGCTAGTCCGGTCGTCGAACGCAGCAATCAGACGTTCGACGAACGCCACGTCGAATGATGCCGCATTAGAAGCGGTGCGCCGCCAGCGGTCCATCACGATACGAAGCGCCTCCCCTTCATCGACGAAACTGTTGATCATGCCGGTGGACTGCGCAATACCTAGTGCTCGTTCAAGCGACACCAGTGCGCGGTCTGGCTCTCCGTGCTGCTCAAGCGCCAGCGCAAGCAGTATCGAAACCTGAGCGTTGAGGTACCATCTACCGGCTGCGCCTACCTCGTCGCGCAATTCCTCGAGCAGCACCACAGCTTGGCCCGCGTGACCGTCTGCGATCAGAACCCGTGCACGCATCATGCAATAGTCCGCCCATGTCTCCAGAAAGGTGCCGCTTCCGGGCTTGCGCCGCTCAGGCAGGGCGACGCGCAACGCTTCGGCAGTACGACGAGCCTCGGCGATCCGACCTTCTCTTAAATACAACCGCACGGCCTCGGAGTCACACCCTACCCGGAGGCGCAACCACCGCCGCTTGGCAGCCACCTGACGTGCATCCTCGATCATGGCGAGCGCGGATCCAATGTCGCCATCACGTGCATGGAGTCTGGCTACCGAACGCGTATAACGCAGCAACGCGCCAAGAGGGCACGTCTCCATTGCGATCGCGGCGCGACCGGCCACGATTTCTCGCATACGCGCGAGATCGTCGCGTTCGTAACAAATTGACGCCAGATACCCGGCAGGTAGCGCCGCAGCCGCCGAGTTTCGGTCGAGCACACTTTCGGCGTAGCCGAGCGCAGCTTCGAGAATTCGCATCGCTTCGCGAAAGTCACCCTCTACAAGTGCCGCGAGTCCAAACATGCATTCACGGTAGACGTCCGCATACACCGGAGTCTGCGTTGAGCCGAAATGAGTCGTAGCGAGTCCGCGGACATTTCGCACCTGATCAAAGTCACCTTCGTATAGCAATCCAAAAATTTGCGCCGTTTCCGCAAAGTTGTTGACCCTGGGCATCGCAGGCAACACGGATGCCGATGCGATCGCCGCACGTCCGAGCGCGAGCGCATGCTGACCATCGTCGTCGAAGCCTGCGATGATCGCGCTCACTGCATTGATTTCAACGGGCAGAGCTTCATCGAAAGGTACTTTGTCGCTACCGGATCGGGAGACTTCCGCGGCTATGGATTCAACCTCCTTGGCTGCCTCGTTGGTCTGTAGTGACAGTGCCAGCGCCCATGCCTCCGCGAGGCGCAAGCGCAATCGCCCATGGACGAGATCTGGCGGGAGCTTCGCAATCCAGCCGAGTAACGTACGCACATCGCTGCGATCGACCATTGCCATTGCACAGTTTTCTACCCATTGTCCCGCTTCCGATGTGTCACCGGCCGAGAGTGCGTGCTTCACGGCCTCGGGCCACAGGCTCTGGCTCGCAAACCATCGACTCGCGCGATGATGCAAGGTCTTCAACTCGCCCATGCATTGTCTGGCGAGACGCTGACGCAACGCGTCCGAAAGCAACGCGTGGTATCGGAACCATTGCCGTTCGGCGTCGAGCGGCTGGATGAAAATGTTATGCCGCTCGAGCCAGTCGAGCTTTTCCCAACTGCGCGTCCCGTCGTCCATCAGGGCGTCGCATACATCAGCGCTCAGCCGGTCGAGAATCGACGTACGCAGCAGAAACCTCAGCATGGGTGTCGGCAGATTGGCGAGCACCGTATCGTCAAGGTAGCTGTCGATGCCTAAACGCGCTCCAGAAAGACCTCGTGCCACCTCGCTGGCGTCTCCCGCTTCGTGCAGTGCAATCGACGCGAGCTGCAAACCGGCAACCCATCCCTCGGTTGCCTCGTTCAGCAGTGCGACGCTGGAACGGTCCAGCGGTACCCCGCGCACCTGTCGAAAGAATTCGTGTGCATCGTCATTCGAAAAACGGAGATCTGCAGCACCGATCCGCAAAAGTCTTGAATCAGCACGGAATTGCCCCAACGCAAGGGCCGGCTCGCTACGCCCGCCGAGCAACACGTGAAGATTGTCCGGCGCGTACCGTAACAAGCGCGAGACCAACGCACGAATGGCCTTGGACGTCAGGCGGTCGAAGTCATCAAGTACAAGAAAAACCTGACGGTCGCAAGTGGCGATCTCGTTGAGCAGCACAGAGACGATGGTGCGCACGGGCGTAAGCAGATCGTCACGTAAAAGCTGCTGCGCTTGCTGCACCAACTCGCCCGATGCGCGGGACAGCGCGGCCACCAGATAGGCACCGAACTGCTGCGGGTCGTCATCCTCGTCATCGAGACTCAACCAGGCAACCAAGTGCTTCCTCGCCCGCAACACGCTGCTCCATTCGGCAAGCAGAGTCGTCTTGCCAAAACCTGCGGGTGCGATCACGACAGCCAAGCAGCGGTCGCCTTTCGATCCGAGGCGCTCCAACAGCTCGTTCCGGCGCACGATGCCCGCCGGCAAGCGGGGTGGCACCATCTTAGTCTGGATCAGCGACACGTCCCATGTGCGATCCGAAGTGTCTTTCGGTAATCCCACGCTTGTCCTGATTTCTTGAAAATCTAGCTATGTCATGCTACCACCACATCGCCGGCGGCTGAGGATTTCGCTCCATCCAAGCGCATTTGACCGCACTTTTCATTACCCCCTCCGACGCACCCCAGCCCCTCCCCGGTTCAGGGGCTGTTCCGCCTTGCTCCCGAGCTTACGCTTACAAAAGCACGCGACCGAAGCCGAAAACATGAATGTCTCGCGAGTGGCAATACTCGCGATCAGCGTCGTCGCAATCGTGCTGGGCTTCCTGTTTCAAGGGGCGGAATTTGGCGTTCCTCGTTGCACTCGCCTACAACGTGGCGGTCTCCGCAAACTTCCCGTCCCGGGCTCTCTCGATGTATTGAATGGAATTGACAAGCCGCGGAACAGTCTGGGACGGCCTTGCGAAGTTCGTCTCTTTGGTCGACCTCGTCCTTGTGTCGTTCACGGCCTGGAAAGCCATACTGGGGAACCGACGCCCATCGTCCCCCATGCATCCCGGCACCGCCTTCCCTGCCGCCAGCGTTGTTGTTTCGAAACTGTGCCGCTGTCAACAAGCGGAAACCAAACAAGAGACCTTCGACGATCAGCTGGTGCTCGCCTATTCGGGTTTGGGAACCGACCCTAGCCCACAAAACTGTCCCCTTTGGAAGCGGAAAATTCCGGCATGACTTTGTCATCGAGTCCAGGAGGTCATGCCGTGAAGAAGAGCAAGTTCACCGAAGAACAGATCGCCTATGCGTTGAAGCAGGCCGAGCTGGGGACGAAGGTCGAAGAGATCTGCCGCAAGCTTGGGATCAGCGAGGCGACGTTCTAGAGCTGGAAGAAGAAATTCGCAGGGCTGGGGCCTTGCGAGTTGTGCCGCTTGCGCCAGCTTGAAGAGCAAAACACGAAGTTGAAGCGGCTTGTGGCGCACATGAGCTTGGACAAGGCCATGCTGCAGGACGTACTCGCAAAAAAGCTCTGAAGCCTTCCCGTCGGCGCATGTTGATTGATGAATTGCGTAATCGCTATCGAACCAGCCTGACGAAGACTTGCGCGTTGTTTGGCATGTCTCGTTCGCTGTATCGGTATCGGTCTGTGGCGCGCGATTCGTCGGCGTTGCTCATGCGTGTCAAGGAAATAACCGTCACGCGGGTGCACTAGGGGTATCGACGCGTTCACGAGGTCCTGCGACGGGAAGGCTGGCGAGACAATTGCAAGCACGTCTACAGGCTGTATCGTGCGGAGGGCCTGTCACTACGGCACAAGCGGCCACGACGTAACAAATCGGCTCTGCTGCGACAGCCCAAGCACATTGTGACCCCGATCAACGAAATCATGGATTTCGTTGCAGATGCACTGTTCGATGGACGACGTCTTCGGACTCTGACCGTTGTCGACAACTACACACGGGAATGTCTAGCCATCGAGGTCGGACAAAGTCCGGCGTGAGTTACGAATTTTAAGAATTATTGCATCAATTAATTACGTGCGAATCCCGATGCGGAACGTCAAGCACCACGCCTTGATTCAATATTGAACAACATCAACTACTCACGACGCAAAATTAACCCCATGAGACTTCAAAACATGCCATCTCAACTTGTGCATCCTAAATTTAACCGATTTATTGCAGCACAGCGATAGAAGGAAGACGCAGGGCCTGTCAAGGCTCAAACCAAATTCACACAAATGGCAGATGAAATATTTTACTGACCGCGGGAGCCATTAGCGACCGGATTGACCAGTTGCTTCAGTTCGAATAATCTCCTGTCCTTGCCGCGTATCCATAAAGGTTCGCGCCCAACCCCGCTCCACGTCCGACCCGTTTCGGGGTCGTAGTACTTGGGGTATCGCTTCTTCCGCATCGAGAACACGTCTTCCGGCTTAAAATTGAATTCCGCCACACATTCACGTACCTGCCGAAGAACACTATCAGCTATTTTCAGCCGCTCCTGTTCGAGTGCCTCCTCAATGGATTCAACGTATTTTTTGTAGTCCCGATAGGCCTTCATAAAATAAGCTCCAAGGTAATTTGGTTTGTGCATTTCCATATCCGCATCGACACGGCCCCAATATAAAATCAGAATAACTAAATATCAGAGCCGAAAAACTCGAAGCATGCATGGCACAAAGTCCCATGCATTAAATTTTATGAAAAATACATTGCGATAACGTTACCAACACAGCACGTGTCTACCGTCACTCGGGATGAAACTGCAAAACATGTATAAATCAAATTACATCTAAAAATATCCAATGTGCGTGATCCAACTCCGGGCGCTCACACACTTGGAAAACCACTTCCCGCTGATCAATTAGGGACACACAGACGGGTGGGTTCGCATGTTGTTGACGTAGGTAAACGTCAATCGCCAATCAGTAACCCTACCGCCAGAATCCTTCAAGTTCCACCGCAGCATTTTCCGTGATCGACGTCCTGCCTCCCAGTGACGCGTAGCGGGTCGGAACGGCGGATTTGGCCGGCGGAGCCCGATCGCGATCCCGCGGCGCGGTGCGTCGATGACGAACGTGTCGAGCAGCTCCGGCACGTAGTGATCGATGTAATTGGCGCGCGTTGCATCGATGGTCATGGCCCCCCGTCCGGAATGTGCCGCAGGTGACGTCTGACGTGCGCCTTGCCGAGGAACACACGTCCTTACGGACCGTCAGCTGGAGGTGGTCGTCGTGCTGCGCGAGCGTCACCGGGCTCTTCTGGTTCGCGAGTGAGATGGCCAGTACGCCGCACGCGAGGTCGCGCGCGATGCCGGACAGCAACTCGACCGCAGCATGCCGACGATCATCGCGGCGAATGGTGCGAATGCGGCGTGCCCCTGTTTCACCACCACGCTGAACAGCGTCTGCTTCGCCCGCTTGGAACCCGTGTGGATCAGGATGCGGTCGGGCTCGCGAGCGGGATCAGGTTGCTCATTCCTGTGAGCGCAAACATGCTGGCTAGCAGCACCCCGTGATGATCGCCGACATCCGGCTCCGCGCACTCGCGTGGACGTTGACCGAACTGAATACGATTACCGACGTAATCGGCCGCCCGTCGAGCCTGAACGATATTGCCGGCACCCTGCTCCTTGAAATCGCGGTCCGGCTGCGTCGGTCGGTGTGTCGGGTCGATCTGTTCGATCGCCTCGAAGCTCAACTGCCGTTCGATGCTGGCCACGGACCGCGAGCGTAATCGCGACGCGCCACACGTCCGAATTGACCGGCGGCACAATATTCGTGCCGAATTCTGCATGCGTGAATCAGACCGCAAATGTGACAAACGATTCGCGTTCTGGCAGCCTCGGGCTCAACCGCCGATGCGGGTCAATAAAGGAGCTGATGTTTTCGGTATTCCCCACATGCAACGATCGGCGGGGAGTCACCCGCGCCAAGGATAGCGTCGGACGCTATTTATATAGAGGAAGATCTACGGATGTGGTAAGTCGTGCAGACGCATGGCTTACTTCCGGCCCGGCACAGTGACAATCGTCATCGATGGTGCACACTTGACACGAACCCGCCTCGACCATGGCTGAAGGTATCCAGTTTGGCGTCCGTGTGATCCGATCGGCTCACACGAGCATACAACACGTAAAAAAAGACGACCGGCGAACCGGCCGTCAAAGAAGGCCCTGGCGCGCACGGAGGGGCGCTCCAGAACTCGGGCCAACGAGCTGTACAGCGCTCTCGGAAAATGCGATCTGATGTGCGCGTCACCAGATACATTCAGGTAGATGGAACTCCGAAGCGATGATTGATCAGAAGCCTTCTCATCCCCAAACACCTCGACACCAGAGGTTTCTGGACGACAGCACCAACTTCGAGAAGTTACTATCGGCGCGCCAAATGATGCCTGATGTCAGGTTATCGGCCGAACGCCCGCGCGGTGATATGCCCGCACAATGAACGAGTCGACCAATACATGCTTCAACTGCGTATCGTCGGACACTATGCGAGCCACTCTGTCCCACACACCACTATGACGCCACCGCCAGTAGCGCAAGTAGACCGTTTGCCATCGACCGAACTCCTGAGGCAAATCGCTCCACGGTCTACGTGTTCGGGCAACCCAGAGAACAGCCTCGACAAAACAACGATTGTCGGCTCCCGTACGCCCCGGATCACATGGTCGGCCCGGCAGCACCGGTTCGATTTGAGACCAAATTTCGTCATCCAATAACGCTTGAATCATTTCATCCAGTCCGTGCAAGAGACGAGGTCCAACTCAATCTGTCGGTCGAAAATAGACCCTAGAATGTGTAGCTAACAATCGTAGCGAGATTCAGCGTAACACGTCGGGATACTATCGGACTGTCGCCGACGTCACCGACTAAGCGTGTTACCTGCGCTGCCGTAGAAATCGACCTATGTCGATCGAACATATGCGTCCACGTCAAACCAAAATCGATCGCATTAATTCCCCCACCTAAGTCGTACTGTCGAAATCCAGACGCTACGCTTTGTGAAGCGGTTACGCCCCACATCGTAGCGTTATATTTCTCGGAGCCAATATGTATAACTGAATTTGTAGTCAGTACGTCCGTTGACGTAATCATCAATGGCACCTTGAGCGCGGCGCGCCAAGAATTACCGACACTACGTTGGCTGAATGGCACATCCGCTGCAACACTCACCGATCCCGCGCCCATGAATCGGTAGCCTGCAGCCACGATCAGAACAGCAGCATTTGGTACGTTACCCATTCCGCGCAAGGCGTCCGAACCGCTTGCATAGCCTACGTTGTGGTCCCTTCGGCCGACGGCATAGTTGATGGTCCCATCGATGTAGAAGTTTTGCGGGAAGTCGAGTTTGTACCCTACGCCGCGCGTCGTATCGAGGTAAAAACCCGATGAGGACGTCACGTTCAGATACGGAATCGGCACGAACCGATACTCCCCGCTACCAAGGTACCGAGGTGCCACACCACCACCGGCACCGATCGTGACATCATATCCATTTGCAAACACTGCGAACGATACGGCGATACCCATAAGCACCGCGAATGAATTGAAAATATGGCGTAACTTCATTTACCTTTCCGAATATATACTATCGATCTCCGGCACGATAATCCGGCAGACGTGTACTGCTGCTACATGTAAGGCCGATGCACACAACACCCGAAGAAGCAGTTGAATTTATATTCGGATCCTATCGAGAGAACATTGTATGAACATTACCGCGTGAGCATGCCGGATGGCGCGACCGCACACACGCGATTCGATGCTCCTTATTCGAGGGCCATTTGGGCCGACATATAGGCTCTATCAGGCTGTTGAAATTGGATTCGATGTAACGAACGCTGCAGGCGATGCGTTAGAGATAACGGGTTCATGATCTTAGGCAGACGAGAGCGATGCGCGGAATGGAGAGGTGCAAGAGCCGCTGTTCACGACGACGAAGCTGGAAGACTTCGTGCCTGCCGATAACCCGTTGCGGCCGCTCCGGCTGCAGGTCAATCAGGCACTGAAACGGCTCAACGGGTTGTTCAGCATAACTACGCGAACAGCGACCGTGCGTCGATTTCACCAGAGAAGCTGTTGCGTGCGCTGTTGCTGCAGGTGTTCTACTCGGTACGCAGCGAGCGCATGCTAATGGAGCAGATGCGCTACAACCTGCTGTTCCGCCGGCTTGTTAGGCTGGCGATTGAAGACGCAGTCTGGGATCACGCGGTGTTCCCGAAGAACCACGATCATCTGCTCGAGCACGAAATGGTAGATCTGTTCTTTCCCGAAGTCATGAGCTTGGCCGGCAAGCAAGGATTGCTGTCCAGAGAACACTTCTCCGTCGATGGCACGCTGATCCAGGAGGGGGCCAGCACAAGAACTTCCGGCCCAAGGACGGCTTGGACGAGCCGCCGGCCGGCGGTGGCCGTAAGGTCGGTACCGACTGGAAGGGCAAGCGGCGCAGCAACGACATGCAGCATCGAGCACCGATCTGGACGCGGCCCCGTTGCGCAACGGGGCGGCAAAGCAGAGCCATCCTTTGTTATCAGGGGCACATCCTGATGGAAAACCGCTCAGGCTCGATGGTCGGCGCAGTGGTCAGTCACGACGTCCGCACCTTCGCCTCCCCTTTCACAGAGGCTTCGTTCGCGATCCCACTATTCGCAACGAACGTGTCGTTTACGCGGATCTTCTCCGCAATTTCTCGCGCATAGCCATCCGCATGCAAAAGTCGTCAGAAGAAGCCGGTCCACTGCCGTAAAAATCACCCGTGCCGTCGTCATAGTCATGTTTTCCGCATTGCATGCATCCATCTCGACCAGACCCTTGATCATACCGTCGTCAGTCGCGCGGCGAAACATGGAAACCATCGGCCACCCCCGCTTCTTCGGACCGGCAATGCTCCCACAATGTGTGCGTCATAGACTCTCAGCTGCGTTTAATCGAACCGCGCCAGGAGTTATCGAGGCCGGATGGTTCAGGCTAAGGCAGGTTTTTCGGTACATAGGCACTCTCGCGAACGATTCATGTCGGATGGGTACTCCCTAAATAACCTAGTTTCGACCTGCTTCTTTCCCATTCCGCCAGAGGATTTCCCACAGATTCACCGCATCGCATTTCCACTTTTCTCACGTGACCCCGTTCAGACGATTCCAAGGTGAACCATTGGTGAGCAGAGGCCATACCTCGTACGTGCGCGTATTCGGCGTTGCGACAGCATTCGGAATCGCCGCTGCCAAGAAACTGGAAGTCTATTTCGTGCAAAAAGCTCAACACACACGCTTCACCTTATCTCCCCGGAACAGGATCGCGAGCTTCGGAAGCACTCGCGAGCTTTCCGAAATGACGCCCGTGGCGAGCATGGTTTCTGCGTTATCGGAGGCAATGTCGGCGCCTTCAGCACCCGTGAAGGCGCCTGCGGCAGAGCCTTAGTTGGCGCGAGTCAGAATTTACGGAGTCGACACAAACGCTTGGCGAATGTCTCGATCCACACCGACGCGCAATCACGCAAGGGGTGAATTCAAAGTGCGCCACCGGCTATGTTGATAAACCTCAAGCCAGCGTGTGAGCGCCTCGCGCTCATCGCGGGTCATCACATCAAGTAGCGCGGCGGGTACCGGTTCATCGGCGCGAAACGTACCAATGACCTGTTCGCGCGAACACGCTCTGGCGGATGGCTCCTCGGGAGAAGCGACGCGCAGCACCTTAATGAGACTCCCTTGTTCTCGAATATGCATCGCTCGCCTCCGCGAATTCAAAAAATAGTCACTCTGACATACCTATCCAGCGAGTCATGGATCACTTAACGAAACCAGCCAACATTACCCATCCACAAACGTCCGTTGTTAGCCGCATAGCTCTGTGGCGTTCATTGTCGTATAAGCGAGGGAACCCACCGGCCCTGCCGCAGGAGTCGTCAAATGCATCAGCATGTCTTTGTGAATTTGCAAACCCCTTCTGACACGGAAGCTCGCAAACGACTGATACCCTACAAAAAAGACATTACCCCAACATTACCAATGCTGCGCACCGAAAGCGAACAATTGGACTGTCGTTGACATTTCCTTGCGTCTTGCCTGAACATGACTCACTGTTTCGATTCGCCTGCGATATCAATATGACTCTTTTATCTACTTTTGTCCTCTGGAAATGCCCTATGCGTTCATGTAAATCTGCAAGGCTAACGGCGTCGATCCATATCCTTGCCTCAATCAGCTACTCGGACGATTTCGACGGGCAAAGGCTGTCGATAGCTGCGTAGCGCTGCAATTCACGGATAACGCGGCTACGTATCTGCACTTCGATTACATCCATTCTTTTAAGGGCAATTCAAGCAGACTCGCCCGCTACGCCCGTTTAACGGCAATTCCATCAACTTCAAATAGCGGAAAACATTTAATGAAGATCATCAATAGAATACTATCAGCCGGAATTCTTATATGCGGACTATTACTATCAGCCGCCACATTCGCAACATCGTTTGACCCTCGAAATGCGACATATCCGCTCGGTGACTGTGCTCATTTGGGACTACCGCCTGTTGTCCAAGTGAAGAATGGTCTATTCACCATGCCTGGAGACGATCCTAATTCAGTGAAAGTGATAGACGTAATGCGCGGCGTCTTCGATGGTCATGCGAACGAGCAGTACTTCATTGTCGTGTTGTCGTGTCAGTTGTGGGGAGCAAACTATACCTACACCGAATATTTCGTACTAGGCAAGGACGGGACGTTGATCGATCGACTCGACGAAACCCGGATTAACGACGACTACGTGCGCGCCGTCGGAAACGACGGTGGACTCTGGGGTGACGATGATTTCGCATTCAAGAATGGAAAACTAACAATTATCAAGCCTGCAGGCGGATCCCACGCGGAACCGAAATGGACGGTAACGGTAACTTATCAGCTTGACAAGCTAAATCAGCTTAGATTGCGCGGCGTTCCAACACGTAGAGTTATTAAGCATAGAAGCAAGACCACTTAACTGCTCAACCCAGAGAAGTCATCTCATTTTTCAGATCGCTGTTTTTCCGTACATTGGATCTCGCAGCGCCTAGCGGTACCGTGCGATCGAACGTGCGTCGACGATAACCAGCAAAGTCCGTTGGGATGCCGCTCGCGGGGGCCGAATTCGCACTTTCGTTTATCGTAACCACTCTCTATCTCCTCCGCGAGATACCCGTTTTGGCGAGTCAACATTGCGAAAGATGCGGTGAGCGTACGCCCCCAATCAAGCTGTGTGTGCGGACATCGCGAACTCATGATGTTGCTTTCACGTTTTCTCGCGTGGGCTGCACATAAATTTCTGTCTGCATCTGTGGTGCTACCACGACGTCGACGTCCGAGGCTGAGCGTTGTTTAGATGGGGCGTTTTTATTGTCTGGCCTGCGTCATTAGTTGAAGCGGGCAGCGGCGACCAGTTAAGAATGATTGACGTCTCCGAAGGCTCATTTCCTTCAATCTCGCCCAAAATGGACGCCAGTGGGGATGGGGTTGCTCGCATCATTTTTCGAACTGTCACAAGCATTACAAAACACCTTCGATCAAAATAGAGAAATTATGGCTATTACCAAGATTGACCCGAAGAGCGCCTTGATCGCTGTCGATATGCAGAAAGGTATTCTTGCCATGGCGGCCCCGACTGATGTGGAGCGTATAGTCGCCAAGACTACCGAGTTGGCCAACACGTTCCACGAACTAGGGCTCCCCGTTGTATGGGTACATGCATTAGGCCTGCCGAACGGCCGGGTTGAGTTCAGTCCCGCCGTGGGGAAGCCACAACCCGACTTCGCGGAGCTGCACGAAGATCTCCCCGTCAAGGAGGGTGACCTAAGAATTTGGAAGACGACTACTAATGCGTTCTTGTCGCAGGAGCTTAACGCGCTACTTGAGAAATTCGGCATCACCAACGTGATTATCGCCGGGATTGCCTTGGGTGGCGGCGTCGAATCCACGGTACGTGCAGGTTTCGATGCTGGCTATTCGATGACCGTCGCGTGCGACGCCACTGCGGACCCCATGCAGGGTCGCGCCGAGGCCGTGATGAAATTCACCCTACCGATGTTCAGCGAATTGGGCAACACAGAGAATATTCTAAGGGCGCTGCGTAGTTCTCATGCCTGACAGCTGGAGTGGCCCCACGTATCTGAGGACACGAGGACTCTCTTAGAATAAGGGATAGTCATGTGCCTACAAGTTGGCCTATTCACTACAGGAAAGTATCGAAATACTAGCCGCATCGGAGCGCCGTCGTCGGCGCAAGGCGGGGCTGAGGACTCGCTTACCCTGTCCGACGACGGCACGCCGTTGCACGTAACGTTCGATCTGAACTGCCGCGAACGGCAGGCAATTGGCTGAGTGGCGACAACCGCGGACATAGCGGTGATTTGGTGCTCGACGTGGTGCTGGCCGCCATCGTTCGGCGCTTCGGCACCACGCATGCCGCGCAACTAATTGAATGGCTGTCGGATCGAGTCCATCTCGGCAAACTACCTCAGCGAATCGCTCGAATCATATGTTCCGATTCAGCCATCAGTCTAAACCAACGTGTGAAATGTGACTCCGTGGATTTGCAATTTTGATGCAACGTTTGATCTATAAAATCACATTGCTGCCTGAATGAGCCATTCTTGCGACGCAGGGATTATTTTATGTGCCACGCGCTTTCTTCGTGGACGTATCTGGCCTCCTCGCGCCGGATACTTTTGCGCGGTGGTGTGAGCCACCGTGCTTTTTTTGAAAGCTCAAACTCACACGATTCTGTTGGCAAGCACACTTGGATACCGCGCCGTTCTATTGCGGAAGGAACACTGCGATGCAGAGCGCAGTCAAGTGATCCCGGGTTGCGGCAGCACTTGCTTGCCTTCTATCCATACCGGTTTATGCGGCAATGACAGCCTTCAGTCCGCAGCTCATCGGTACCGATGTCTGCCACCGATGACAAATCTCTGCAAATTGCATCATCGTGACTTTTGCTTCGATTCATCCGCAACATCGATGCAGCACGATGCAGGATAATTTGCTTTTAAAAATGCGAAAGTACACTGCTACCACTCAACTCGACGCTGATAAAATTCTCTCCGTCATGAAACGTGGAGGTCGATATACAGCAACCGCCCTAAGTAACGCTGCCAAAATTTCCATCTCGCGCCTGCCTCAAGCGCTCAATCATTTAATCGATACGCGCCGCATCGTTTGCCACGTCAGCGGTCAGCGCAATCAGTATTCTCTCCTTAAAACCGACGGTACACCCGCGACACCGGAACTCGCCGGTGGATTGCAGACCCACTTGACCGGATACGACCAACAGATGCGCCGGTTCGTGGCCTTATGCATGCTCACGCGCCCTCCTGTCCGTACAACTCAATCTCGCGACGCGATGGGTGGGCAATCTGCTCCGCCCAACCCAAAAGGGAAGCAGCTAAAGTCGTAGTCTCGAGTCGCCTTCGCGACAACGCCCAAGGAGGAAGCCGTCCGCCTGCTTCGCCGGTGCAATCTAGCGCACCGTGCCCCACGCCTGCGGCGGGATTTTGTAGCCCAGGCAGTGAGTCTCGCGTCGATATCGTCGGAATCCAGACAGGCTCGACGGACCGCGGCCGGAGGTTGGTAGCCGTGAGCACTGTGGGGCCGACGCTCGTTATAGAACGGCCGCGTTCGATGAGCACCTTGGCCTCGGCGCGGCTGCGGAACTATTCTCGTCTTAGCAATTCGCCTCGCAGTTTGCCGTTGAAGCTTTCGACGAATCCGTTTTGCCATGGATTGCCAGGCGCAATGAAGGCCGGACCGATTGCAGCGTCTCGCAGCCAATGCATGACCTTGGCAGCGGTAAATTCGGCGCCGTTGTCCAACCGAGCAGACGCAGGCTTGCCGTACAGCCGCATGAGTCGCGATAGCGTCAAGATCACGTCCTGCGATCGTAGGCTGGGACCAACCTCGATCGCCAGGCACTCGGGGGTATTCATCGATCATGCAAAGCATCTTCGGCGGCTCAGTCGCCGGTCGCGACACGCCTTGCGTTGCGACAGCCCCGGCCGACTCAGGACTTCCAGCGCTTCGCGCTGGCCCGTCGAGGCGGTCATTTTTTGGCTGAACTCCTTCAGGCCGCCGATTCAGCATCTCCTCGGCGATCCGCCGCTTGAGCCGATCGTTCTCCGATTTCAGCTCTTTGAGCCGATGCGCGTTAGCCATCTCCATCCCGCCGAAATTATTGCGCCAACGATAGAACGTCTGTTCCGAGATGCTGTGGCGCTTGCATAGATCCTTCACCGGCTCATCCCGGCTCTCGGCTTCGCGCAAGATGCGGATGTGTTGATGTTCACCGGAAATTTACCCACTTTTTCATCTAAAACTGACCCAGCCCTCATACATCAGAAACGCTACTTTTGTGCGTCGATCTTTTCGTCTTCAGTGGGTTTGCTTGATGTTTTTCTCGGGGCAGCCCGTTTTGTGGGCTGCCCCGCCGTGCTGTTCTTGAAGCGCCACGAATCGTTCCCCGTTTCGACTATGTGGGACTGGTGCATCCGCCGGTCGAGCAGGGCCGTCGTCATCTTCGCATCGCCGGAGACGTTCGACCGCTCGGGGAAGCTGAGATTGATTGTAACGATGATGCCCGTTCTCTCGTAAAGCTTCGAGAACCGATGGAAGAGCAAGGCCCAGCCGGTTTGCGTGAAGGGCAGATAGCCATCTGACAGTCGATCGAGCGGACTGCTCGCTCAGCGAGCTCTGCTTTCAACAAGGCTTGCATGAACGCCTCCGGAGCAAAATCGTTGTGCCTGGCCTGAGTCAGCAGTTCCGGCCACGTTCGGGCCATACCGTGCAGCTTCAACACCCTCAGTTGGGCGGCAGTTTCATTCGACATGACCATCCTCCCGTTTGGACGTGGACGGAACTGTTCGTAGCGGTGAACGTCAGCCAATGGCTCGATTTGCAACGTCAGCGCAGTTCTTCACCGGATGGCCGGCAAGGGTCGCGCCGACCTGGCTCGAGTAGACGTCGAGCTCATGCTGGTCCTGCGTGCTTTCCCGTGTGAAAACGATGTAGGTTGCCACGATATGCGCTCCTGATGAATTGCGAAAAAGGGGACGCCACGCTGCCCAACCCGAGAATTCCGCGTGGCAGCGCGCAGCTTACAGCCGTTCGCCGGCCGGTGCGTCGGCGAGCGAGGCGGCGGGCTCCGCCGGCCACCTTTGGACGGCACGGGAAAACCCCGATCCCCACATCGTCCTATGACATCGGGAGCCGGTAATTGGCGGGATTACTTTGATCCTCGTCGGCGCCCGCCCGGGCGCATGCTGATAGCGAGGATCCCTCATGCGATACGTGCCATCGTGGACTTCCGTTTCCGCCGCCCCGTCCGTTCCGGACGAGACGGCTTCCCGCGGCGACGAGCCGCACTGCCTGCCTTGGGTCGCGATCGCGGCCGCCGCCCTCGGCAATGCAACCGAATGGTTCGATTACGGCATTTACGCGTACGGACTCGCCTACATCTCCGCCGCGCTGTTTCCCGGCAACACGGCCAGCGCGACGCTGTTCGCGCTCGGCACCTTCGCGATCTCGTTCCTGATCCGCCCGCTCGGCGGCCTGTTCTGGGGTCCGCTCGGCGACCGCCTCGGCCGCAAGCGCGTGCTTGCGCTGACCGTCCTCACGATGTCGGGCGCGACGCTGCTCGTCGGCGTGCTGCCGACCTACGCGAGCGCCGGCTGGCTCGCGCCGGCCGCGCTGATCGTGCTGCGCATGGTGCAGGGCTTCTCGACCGGCGGCGAATACGGCGGCGCGGCGACCTTCATCGCCGAATACGCACCGGATTCGCGACGTGGCCTGTGCGGCAGCTTCCTCGAATTCGCGACCCTCGCCGGCTTCTCGCTCGGCGCGCTGCTGATGCTCGGCTTCGCGCTGCTGCTCGGCGACACCGCGATGCATGCGTCGGGATGGCGCCTGCCGTTCCTCGTCGCGGCACCGCTCGGGCTGATCGGCTTCTATCTGCGTTCGCGCCTCGAGGAAACGCCCGTGTTCCGCGAACTCGAGGAGCAGGCGCAGCGGCGCGAGCAGAGCACCGCCGCCGCGGCGCTGCCGATCGGTCAGCTGCTGGTGCGCTATGCGCGGCCACTGTTGCTGCTCGGCGGGCTCGTCGTCGCGCTGAACGTCGTCAACTACGTGCTGCTCGCGTACATGCCGACCTACATGCACAAGGAACTCGGCGTCAGCGAGAACATGTCGTTGCTGATTCCGCTGATCGGCATGCTCGCGATGATGGTGCTGTTGCCGTTCGCAGGCTGGCTGTCGGACCGCGTCGGCCGCAAGGCGATGTGGTGGATCTCGCTCGTCGGGTTGTTCGTCGCCGCCGTGCCGATGTTCACATTGATGACGCACGGCGTGCTCGGCGCATTCGTCGGCTTCGCGGTGCTCGGGCTGCTGTACGTGCCGCAGTTGGCGACCATTTCCGCGATGTTCCCCGCGATGTTCCCGACTCATGTGCGCTATGCGGGCATGGCGATCGCGTACAACGTGTCGACGTCGCTGTTCGGCGGCACCGCGCCGATCGTCAACGACTGGTTGATCGGCAAGACCGGCAACGCGATGATTCCTGCGTACTACATGATGGCGGCCTGCGCGGTCGGATTGGTCGCGCTGTCCGCCGTGATCGAGACGCGCGGATGCTCGCTGCGCGGCGAAACCGTGCCGGGACAACCGGGCTGACGCCAACCGGGGCGGCACTCGTCGCCCCATGAACGGCAACCCTTGCATCGCCCGCGGTCCGGAAACGGACCGCGGGCGATGTGCATTTCGGTGCCGTGAACCGGCCGGCGGATTGTTGTCGCGAGGACAACACGATGTTCGCAGGTGCGGTGCTTCAGGCGTTCGCCGGGCCTCCCTACAATCGCCGACATGCTCGATCGGCATGCACGCGATACGAAAGGCGCGTCGTGCACGGTCGCGCGCGAACCGTGCTGCGCAGCGCGGAGAACCCCCAACTCGATGAAAGGACGATTCAACATGAACGGATCAATCCACAACGTGCGGCCGGTAACGACCCGCCTTGGCAAGGAAGCGGCTGGTGAACTCGTTCCATCCCGCTACGCGGTGCGCATCGGCGACGTCGACGTCGTGCTGATCAGCGACGGCGTTCTGCCGCTGCCGACTTCCACGATGTCCACCAACGTGAGCGAAGCGGACCGCAACGAATGGTTCGACGGACGCTTCCTGCAACGCGACATGTTCGACTGGGCGCTGAATATCGCGCTGGTGCGCAGCGCCGATCGCCTGATCCTCATCGACTCTGGCGTGGGCGACGGCTTCGAATACTTTACGCGCGCGGGACGGTCGGTGATGCGTCTCGAGTCCGCGGGCATCGATCTCGCCGCGATCACCGACATCGTGATCACCCACATGCATATGGATCACGTCGGCGGGCTGAACGTCGACGGCGTCAAGGCGCGGCTGAATCCCGACGTGCGCATTCACGTGTCGGCCGCGGAACTGGCGTTCTGGAAGAATCCGGACTTCAGCAAGACGGTGATGCCGGAAACCGTCCCGCCCGCGCTACGCAAGGCCGCGGCGCGATTCGTGGAGCTGTATCGAGAGCACATCGTGCCGTTCGACCGCACCGTGGAAGTTGCGGCCGGCGTATCGGCGCGCGTGACCGGCGGCCATACGCCGGGACACTGCGTGGTCGATATCGCATCGAACGGCGAACGACTGACGTTCGCGGGCGACGCGATCTTCGAAGTGAACTTCGACCATCCTGACTGGCAAAACGGCTTCGAGCACGATCCGCAAGCGGCCACCGACGTCCGGCTCGCACTGTTCAACGAAGCCGCCGACACCGGCGCGATGCTGGCCGCCGCGCATGTCGCGTTCCCGTCGATAGGCCACATTGCAAGAGACGGCGACGGCTTCCGCTTCGTCCCGGTCGTGTGGGACTACTGATCGATTCGGGGAACGCAGCGAGCGACACGCGAGCCGTATTGACGACGTTCGAGCGATCGCCGCAGTTCTTGCAGCGATGGTGATGCGTCGTGGCACGTGGCACCGCTGTCGCGAAAGGTCCCCCGTGAAGCAAAAAACGCCGCCGCACACCCGTGCGACGGCGTCACTTCGCGCGCTTGCGCGCGCATCGGGCCCGCGGGAAATTCAGGCGACGCTCGACAGATTGCGCTCCGCGACCGCGTCCACCGCTTCCTTCACGATACCGACGATCTCGTCGGCTTCCGCCCGCGTCATCACCAGCGGCGGCGCAAAACCCAGAATGTCGCCGTGCGGCATTGCCCGTGCGATCACGCCACGCTGCAGCGCCGCGGCCGACACCTGCGCGCCGATCTTCAAAGCCGGATCGAACGGCGTGCGTGCGTCCTTGTCCGCCATGAATTCGAGCGCCGCCAGCATCCCGACACTGCGCACCTCGCCGACGAGCGGATGCGCGCCGAACGCGTCACGCAGCTTCGCGCCGAAATACGCGCCAACCTCGGCAGCATTGCCGACGAGGTTCTCGCGCTCGAGAATCGCAAGGTTCGCGAGTGCGGCGGCCGCGCACACAGGGTGGCCCGAATACGTCCAGCCGTGCCCCATCGGCCCATGCTCCTGCGAGCCGCGCGCAATCACGTCCCAGACTTTCTCGCCGACGATCACGCCCGACAGCGGCGCATACGCGCTCGTCAGCCCTTTCGCGACCGTAATGAGATCGGGGGCGATCCCGAAGTGCTGCGCGCCCATCTTCGCGCCCAGTCGCCCAAATCCGCAGACGACTTCATCCGAGATCAGCAGGATGTCGTGCTTGCTCAGCACGGCCTGAACCGCGGGCCAGTAGCCGGCCGGCGGCTCGATGATGCCGCCCGTGCCCATCACCGGCTCCGCGATGAACGCGGCGATCGTGTCGGCGCCTTCGCGCGCGATCAGCTTCTCGAGCTCGTCGACACAGTGCGCGACGAATTGCGCTTCGCTCATCCCGGCCGGTGCCTTGCGATACCAGTGCGGACACACCGTGTGCTTCACGCGATCGATCGGCAAGTCGAAATGCTGGTGGAAGCTCGGCAGGCCCGTGAGACTGCCCGTCACGATGCCCGAGCCGTGATAGCCGCGCTCGCGCGAGATGATCTTCTTCTTGTTCGGGCGGCCGAGCACGTTGTTGTAGTACCAGACGATCTTGACCTGCGTCTCGTTCGCGTCGGAACCCGACATCCCGTAGTAGACCTTCTTCATCCCCGCCGGCGCCCAGTCGATGATGCGTGACGACAGCTCGATGATCGCGTCCGACGAGTGGCCGACATACGTGTGGTAGTACGCGAGCTGCTTCGCCTGTTCGTGCATCGCGTCGGCAACTTCGGTGCGGCCGTAGCCGATGTTCACGCAGTAGAGGCCGGCGAACGCGTCGATATAGCGCTTGCCCTCGTGATCCTCGATGCGGATGCCTTGCGCGCCGCGCACGATCTTGCCGGGCAGCGCACCGGTCGCGTGGTCGTATGCGTGCGTCGACGGATGCATGAAGTGGGCGCGGTCCTCGCGCAGCAGTGCGTCGATCGATTGTTTCATGATGGCTCCTTTGAATGGGTAGTCAGGCCGTCGCGGCGACAGGCAGGCCGAGATTGCCGAGGCAGAAGTACTTGGTTTCGGTAAACGGTTCGAACCCTTCGGCGCCGCCTTCGCGCCCGAGGCCCGACGCCTTCATTCCGCCGAACGGGATCGGCGCACCGGTGAATTTCACGCCGTTGACCGACACCATCGCGAACTCGAGCCGCCGCACGAGCTGGAAGATCGTGTCGATGCGCGTCGCGCACACGTAGGCGGCGAGGCCGTACTCGGTGTCGTTGGCCTTGTCGACCGCTTCGTCGAGCGTGTCGAACGCGCACACCGCCGAGATCGGCGCAAAGTTCTCCTCGTCGTACACGCGCATGCCGGGTGCGGCGTCCGCGATCACGGTCGGTTCGTAGAACCAGCCGCCGAGCGCATGCGGCCGGCCGCCCGCGACGATCCGGGCCCCGCGTGCACGTGCGTCGTCGACGCGTGCAACCGTCGCGTCGAACGCGGCCTGGTGCATCAGCGGACCGACGTCGACGTCCGGCTCGAACGCGGGGCCGGTCTTCAGTTCACGCACCGCGTTCGCGTAGCGGCTGACGAATGGTTCATAGAGCGGGCGCGCAACGAAGATCCGGTTCGCCGCGCAACAGTCCTGGCCGGAAGTCTGGAACTTCGCGCCGACGGCAATCCGCACCGCCTGTTCGAGATTCGCGTCCTCGGTCACGATAAACGGTGCGTTCCCGCCCAGTTCGAGCGCGATCTTGCGAATGCCGGCCTTCGCGGCGGTTTCGGTGACGAGCCGCCCGACGCGCGTCGATCCGGTGAAGCTCACCGCACGCACGCGCGCATCGCCGACGAGCGTCTCCATCGCCATCTGCGGTTCGCCGAGCACGACGTTGAACACGCCGGCCGGAAAGCCCGCCTCGTCGGCAAGCTGCGCGAGCGCGAGCGCCGAAAACGGTGTTTCGTGCGCGGGCTTCACGACCACCGTGCAGCCCACGGCGATCGCGGCCGCCGCCTTGCGCGTGATCATCGCCGCCGGGAAATTCCACGGCGTGATCAGCGCGGCGACTCCGACCGGCTCCATCACCGTGCCGAGATGCGCGCCGTCGATGTGCGTCGGGATCGTGCGGCCCGCGACGCGCTTCGCCTCGTTCGCGAACCATTCGATGAAGCTCGCCGCATAGCGGATCTCCCCGCGCGATTCGGCGAGCGGCTTGCCCTGTTCGAGCGACAGAAGCGCAGCGAGATCGTCGAGATGCCGCAGGATCAGCGCATGCCAGCGCGATAGCGCCGCGCTACGCACGTCTTGCGACGTCCAGCGCCATGTGTCGAACGCGCGCTGCGCGGCGTCGACGGCGCCGACGATCTGCGCGCGCTCGAGCATCGGCACGTGGCCGATCACGGCCTGATCGGCGGGGTTCACGACGGCGACCGTCGCGGCACTGTCGCTGTGGATCCAGCGACCGTCGACATAGCACGTCGACTTGAACAGAACGGGGTGTCCGGGCAACATCCTGCGTCTCCTCGTTTGGGTGGGCACGAGCTTCATTCTGTCGTGCCGGCGGGTGCGGAAATTTCTGTTTCCGCGCGTGCTTCTTGCGTCTTTTTCCGTATTGCCGTGCGTTCGCGCGAAGTTTCAGAGCCAGTCCGGCGCGCCGCCGGATTCGCATTTCACTACCTTCGTCACGACGTACGTGAAGTAGCGCTCGATGCCGAGATCCTCCATCAGCAACGTGTCGATGAAGCGCTGGTAGTGATCGATGTCGCGCGCGATCACGTGCAGCACGTAGTCGACGCCACCACCGGTGGCGTAGCACTGCGCGACTTCGGGCGCCGCGCTCACGCGCTCCTCGAAGCGCCGCATGTCGGGTGCGGTATGACGCGACAGCGTCACCTCGACGACGATGCGGCTGCCGGAAAATGCACCGATCCAGTCGACGTCCGCGCGATAGCCGCGGATCACGCCGCTTTCCTCGAGCTTGCGCACGCGCTCCCACGCGGGCGAAATCGACAGGTTCACGGCCTCCGCGAGCTTCGACTTCGTGATGCGCCCGTCGCGCTCGAGGATGCGCAGGATCGCGAGGTCGTATCGGTCGAGCTTGATCACGATGCGGCGCGTCCTTAAGCGGAGACCGGAATGTTGCGCTCTACGATGTCGGCGACCACCGCGATCGTGTCGCCGGCCTGCACGATGCCCGGGAAGTGGCGGGCCGCGAGCAGCCCGCGACGCCGTGCGACGTATTCGACCGGTGCGACACCCGTGCGGTCGATGTCGTGCACGCGCGCCAGCACGTCGCCGGCGTTCACCTCGCTGCCGAGATCGCGGCACATCTCGAGCAGCCCGCGATGCTCGCTCGTCGTGAAGCACGACCCGTCCGGCATGTCGAGCAACGTCGTCGTGCGCGGCGCGTTGCCGTCGATCACGTCCTTCGCGATCACCCCGGCATGCGCGAGAAATCCATACACGCCACGCTCGGCGATCGCGACGCTCGCGGCCGTCGACGAACCGCCGCCGCCGAGCTCGGTCGACACGAATACCTTGCCGGCTTCCTCCGCCGCGGTGTCGAAAAGACCCACGTTGTCGAGTTCGAGCATGCGCATCGAGTACGGCGCGCCGAACGCGCGCATCGCGCGCTCGCAGCGTGCCTGCTGATCGCGGTCGTCGAGCACGTGGATCGCCGCGAACGGCACGAAATCGAGCGTGCGGCCGCCCGCGTGAATATCGAGCACGTGCGTCGCGAGCGGAAGCAGGTGCCGCTGGAAGTAGTCGGCGATCTTCTCGGTGAAGGTGCCGTCCGGGCGCCCGGGAAAGGCGCGATTCAGATTGCCTGCATCGATCGGCGACGTGCGGCAGCCGGCGCGAAACGCCGGGTAGTTCATGAACGGCACGACGATCACGCGGCCGGTCACGTCGGCCGCCTTCAGCGAGCCGGCGAGCTTCGACAGCGCGACCGGCCCTTCGTATTCGTCGCCGTGGTTGCCGCCGGTGAGCAAGACCGTCGGCCCGTCGCCGCGCTTGACGACGGTCACCGGAATCATGATCGCGCCCCACGCGGAATCGTCGCGCGAGTAAGGCAGCTTCAGGAAGCCATGCTGTTCGCCGTCCGCGTCGAAGTCGACGGTCGGCGTGATCGGAGAAGCACGCATCGTCCTACTCCTTCACGAACAGCTTGCGCGGCACGTTGCAGAACGTCTCCACGCCGGTTTCGGTGATCAGGATGCTTTCGGTGATCTCCAGCCCCCAGTCGTCGAGCCACAGACCCGGCATGAAATGGAACGTCATGCCGGGTTCGAGCACCGTGCGGTCGCCCGGGCGCAGGCTCATCGTGCGCTCGCCCCAGTCCGGCGGATAGCTCGCGCCGATCGGGTAGCCGCAGCGGCTGTCCTTGTCGATGCCCGCACGGCGCAGCACCGCGAAAAATGCATTCGCGATGTCCTCGCATACGTTGCCGGGCTTCGCGGCCGCGAGCCCCGCCTCGATCCCCTCGACCACCGCGCGCTCGCCTTCGATGAAGTGGGCGGGCGGCTTGCCGAGATAGACCGTGCGCGACAGCGGACAGTGATAGCGGCGGTAGCACCCGGCGATCTCGAAGAAGGTGCCCGCACCGCGCGCGAACACCGAATCGTCCCAGGTCAGATGCGGCGCAGCTGCGTCGGCGCCGGTCGGCAGCAGCGGCACGATCGCAGGATAGTCGCCGCCGAAGCCGTCCGCGCCGCCGATCCCGGTCGCATAGATCTGCGCGACGAGATCGCTCTTCTTCATGCCCGGCTCGATGGTGTCGACGATGTGCGCGTGCATGCGCTCGACGATCCGCGCGGCGACGCGCATGTACTCGATTTCGCGCGGCGATTTCACCGCACGCTGCCAGTTCACGAGCGCCGTCGCATCGATCCAGCGCGCCGCCGGCAGATGCTTCCGAAGCGACGCGTACGCCGCAGCGCTGAAGTAGTAGTTGTCGAGCTCGACACCGATGCGCAGCGTGCTCCAGCCGCGTGCGGCGATCACCTCGGTCGACAGGTAGTCCATCGGGTGACGCGCCGTCGACTGCACGTAGTGATCCGGATAGCCGACGATGTTGTCGTGCGCCATGAACACGGTGCGCTTCGCGCCGTTCGCGTCCTGGCCGCGTCCGTACCAGACAGGCTCGCCGTCCATCGGCAGCAGCACGCACTGGTGCACGTAGAACGACCAGCCGTCATAGCCGGTAAGCCAGGCCATGTTGGTCGGGTCGGTGACGATCAGCAGGTCGATGCCGGCCCGCTGCATCGCCGTGCGCGTCTTCGCGATGCGCGCAGCGTATTCGCTGCGCTCGAACGCGAGACGCGGCACGGCTTCGTGGATTTCGATGACTGCGGCCATCTGTCTCCTCTCAAGTCGTGAGGTCGTTGTGAAAAATCGTGCCCGCCTCGGCCGCGCGGGCGCGCTGCAGCGCGAGCACGGCAATGGCGGTGTCTTGCGCGCCGGTGCCGGTCAGATCGCAGATCGTGATGTCGTCGCGGTGCGTGCGGCCTTCGCGCTGCCCGGCGATCACCTCGCCGAGCTCGGGGAACATGGCATCGGGCGCGACCGCACCGGCGGCGATCGCATGCGCGAGTTCACCGGCCACGCGGGTCTGCTGCAGCCGGTCGCAGAAGTAGCGCGCCGCGCCGAACACCGACGGCGCGAGCTCGGTCTTGTAGTCGGCGTCGGCGCCCATTGCCGTCACGTGCAGCCCCGGATGCAGATCCTCGGCATGCACGAGCGGCTCGCGGCTGGGCGTGGTCGTGACCGCGACGTCCGCGTCGGCAAGCGCTGCATGCACCGAGCGCGCAACGACCGCATCGATCCCGTGCGCGGTGCGCACGTCGGCCGCGAATCGCGCCGCACGCTCGGCGTTGCGCGCCCATACGGTCACGTGCTCGATGTCGCGCACCAGCGTCAGCGCATCGAGCTGAAGTCGCGCCTGTTCGCCGGCGCCGATGATCGCCGCGCGACGTGCATCGGCGCGCGCGAGCCGGCGCGCGGCCACCGCACCGGCCGCGGCGGTGCGCACGGCCGTCAGGTAGCCGTTGTCGAGCAGCACGGCTTCGGTGAGGCCGGTGCGCGCGGACAGCACGAGCATCAGTCCGTTCAGGCTCGGCAGCCCGAGCGACGGGTTGTCGAAGAAGCCGGGGCTCACCTTGATCGCGAAGCTGTCGAAGCGCGGCAGGTAAGCAGTCTTCACGTCGACCTCGCCGTGACGGGCGGGCAGTGCGAGATTGAGGATCGGCGGCATGACGACCGCGTCGGTCGCGAGCGAAGCGAACGCGGCCTCGACCTGATCGATTGCGGCCAGATCGAGCGGGACCAGCGCGCGCAGTTGCGCCTGCCCGAGCAGCATGACGGGATGGGCCATGTCAGTTCTCCGAAACGAGCCGGCGATGTACGGCCATGTCGATGTTCGCGCCGCTGACGATCACGACGATCGGGCCGTCGCGATCGCGGCGCGCGATCCGTTCGTCCAGCAATGCGGCGATGCCGACCGCGCCCGCGCCTTCCACGACCAGACGCTCTTCGCGGTACGCATGCGCGATGCCGCGCGCGATCGCCGGCTCGTCGAGCAGCACGACGTCGTCGGCCAGTGTGCGCGTCATGTCGAACGTATGGCGGTTGTCCAGGCCGATGCCGCCGCCGAGCGAATCGGCGAGCGTCGGCTGTTCGTCGATGTCGACCGGTCGTCCGGCGGCGAGGCTCGCGTGCATCGCGGCACCGCGCGCCATCGACACGCCGATCACCTCGATCGCGGGCCGGATCGCCTTCGCTGCAAACGCGACGCCGCTGAACAACCCGCCGCCGGACAGCGGCACGACGAGCGTGGACGTATCGGGCAACGCCTCGAGAACCTCGACGCCGATCGTCGCCTGGCCCGCGATGATGCGCGGGTCGTCGAACGGCGGCACATACGCATAGCCTTCGTCGCGCACGAGGCGCCGCGCCTCGGCCTGCGCGTCGTCCTGGCTGTCGCCGGCGATCACGACCCGCGCGCCGAGCGCGGCGACCGCATCCACCTTGTTCGCCGGCACGAGCGACGACATGCAGACTGCAGCCTCAATGCCGAACGCGCGCGCCGCATGCGCGACCGCGCGGCCGTGATTGCCGGTCGATGCGGTGACGACGCGCGTCACGCGCCGTGCCGCCAGTTCGGCGAGCGCATTCGTCGCGCCGCGCAGCTTGAAGCTGCCGGTCGGCTGCAGCGTTTCGAGTTTCAGATGGACGGCGGCGCCGGCCCGCGCGGACAACGCGGCCGACGCGACGAGCGGCGTGACGCACGCATGCCCTGCGATGCATCGGCGTGCGCGGTAGACGTCGGACAGCGACAGGAAGGACATGAATCGCACGCCTCATCATTGATGTAGTGCGATCCAGTCTAATGTCCCAAATTGCGCTTTCGAATGTCCTGATACATTGTGCGCCGCCGGTACGACGCGCGCTGCGCTTCAGTGAAAATCGTGCACGTGCGGATATTGCTCGAATACGCGCGCGATCGTCGCGAGCGCAGCGTTGCACGCGGCATCGGTCGTCTCCGCGCCGATGCACACACGCACCGCGTTGGGCCGCTCAGTGCCGCCCACGAGGAACGGATCGGGCGACGTCACCGCGATCTTGCGGGTGCGCAATTCGCGCACGAGCCGGTCGGCCTGCCAGTAGTCGGGCACGCGCAGCCACGCCGACAGCGCATTCGGATGCGCACCCAGCACGTAGGGGCCGAGCGTGGCCTTCACCATGTCCTGGCGCACCGCGAGCCGTTGCCGCTGCAATTCGACGAGCCGTCGCGCGGTGCCGTCCGCGATCCAGCGCGTCGCGATCTCCGCGATCGGTGACGTCGCCATCCAGCTGCTCACGCGCAGCACGCTTTCCACGCGCAGCGCGAGCCGTCTCGGCATCGCGAGATAGCCGGTGCGCAGCCCGGTCAGCACCGATTTCGTCATGCTCGTGCAGTAGAAGCCGAGCTCCGGAATCAGGCTCGCGATCGGCGTTGCCGTCTTCGCGGGCAGCGGGCCGTATACGTCGTCCTCGATCACGTACACGCCGTAGCGCGACGCAATGCGCGCGATCGACTTGCGGCGCGAATCCGACATCATCGATACGGTCGGGTTATTGAGGGTCGGCGTGCAGACAAGCGCACTGATTCGCTCGCCGTCGCACATTTCCTCGAAATGTTCGGGACGGATCCCGTGTTCGTCCATCTCGAGCCCCTTGAGCGTAAACCCGAGCACGTTCGCGGAGCCGATCACGCCGTGGTCGGTCAGGCTCTCGCACAGCACGGTATCGCCCGGCCCGACGATCGACGCGAGCGCGAGAAAGATGCCGTGCGCGGCACCGTTCGTGATCAGCAGCGATTCGGGATGGACCGGCAGATTCAGCGACGCGAGCCACGCGGCGCCGGCCTCGCGATGCGCATCGAGGCCCGCGATCGGACGGAACGAGCGTATCCACGGCTGGTCGTCGGCAGCGGCCAGTGACGCGCACACGGCCCGCCATGCGGCGTCGTGCTCCGGCGTGTGCACGATGCGCGCGATCGAGAAGTCGACGAGCTCGCGCTCGGCCGTGTCGAGAATGTAGTTCGACATCGATTCGGTCACGCGCGCGGCCACGAAACTGCCGCGCCCGACTTCGCAGCGGATCAGGCCCTGTCTTTCGAGTTCCTTGTAGGCATTGGTGACGGTCTGCACGCTGACGCCGAGGCTCGACGCCACGTCGCGTTGCGGCGCGAGCCGCGCGCCGGGCGCGAGGGCGCCGCTTTCGATGTCGGCGGCGATCGCCTTCACGAGCCGCTTGTATTTCGACTCGATGCCGTGCACCGCGCCGATCGCGTCGTGCCAGCGCGCCGATACCTCGGTCCGTCCCATCTCGATGTCTCCGTCGTTGCTTCCACATGGTCGCTCAGAAAGACACCCGGAAATTATTGTCCTAGTGCAATCGCGTGCGGAACGAGGACGCTGCGGCGCGCGTTGCGGTCCGATCGGTCGGCATGGCCGAGTACGCGCTCATACAGGGCGGCCTATTTCTTACAACATCCCTGCAATGCTTCCGCTGACCACCGAGCCGCCGCGCGTGATCGCTGCGTTCGGGCCGCATTGCACGCCATATATGTATAGCGATCGGCCGCACGCCGCACCCTGACGGCTTGACCAGCATCGGATCGACCACCTAAATTGCTCGTTGCAGGGCGGTGCCCGGTGTGCGACATGACACGCCGGTGACAAAAACGATAGTTTGCTACCAAATGTTTTTGCCCCTATCATCTCGCCCATGACCAACCTGCACGACCTCCGTCTCGCCGTCAGCAGCCAGCTGGTGCTCACCGCGCGCAAATGGCGCCGCACGAGCGATGCCGTGCTGACCGCGTACAACGTATCCGAAGCCTGCGCGACGCCGTTGCTGATTGCCGGCCGCCTCGGCGAAGGCGTGCGCCAGGGCACGCTCGCCGAGCACGTCGGCATCGAGGGGCCGTCGCTCGTGCGCCTGCTCGACCAGCTGTGCGCGGCCGGCCTCGCTCGCCGCGACGAGGATCCGCACGACCGCCGCGCGAAGACGATCTCGCTGACGGCCGCCGGCCGCGCCGTCACCGCGAAGATGGAGGAAGACCTGCGCGCGCTGCGCGCCGAGGTGCTCAAGGGCGTCACGCGCGCCGATCTCGAAGCGACGCTGCGCGTACTGAACGCGTTCAACGCGGCCGATGCGCAACATCCGGCGCCGCGTCCGCCTCACTCCGCCGGGCCCGCGTCATGACCTATCCGAGCCTTCGCGACTGGCTGTTCTCGGGCAAGACCTTCGCCGCGTCGATGCTGGCGTTGTACCTCGGCCTGTATTTCCAGCTGCCGCGCCCTTACTGGGCGATGGCGAGCGTCTACATCGTGTCGAACCCGTTCGTCGGCGCGACGCGCTCCAAGGCGCTGTATCGCGCACTCGGCACCGCGCTTGGCGCCGCCGCGGCGATCCTGTTCGTGCCGCCGTTCGTCGAGACGCCGTTCCTGTTCAGCATCATCGTCGCGACGTGGTGCGGCACGCTGCTCTACCTCGCGATCTCCGACCGCACCGCGCGCAGCTACGTGTTCATGCTTGCCGGCTACACGATGCCGCTGGTCGCGCTGCCGACGGTGACCGATCCGTCGACGATCTTCGACGTCGCGATCGCGCGGACCGAGGAAATCGTGCTCGGCATCGTGTGCGCGAGCGTGGTCGGCAGCGCGGTGTTCCCGAACCGGCTCGCGCCGACGCTGATCGAGCGCACCGACGCCTGGTTCAAGGACGCGGCGTTCTACGGCCGCGAAACGCTGTCGGGGCACATCGCGGGCAAGGCGCTGTCGGCATGCCGGCAACGTCTCGCCGCGACCATCACCGGCCTCGAATTCCTGCTGAGCCAACTGAGCTACGACCATGCGCACCCGCGCGTGCTCGCCCGTGCGCAGGCACTCGCCGGCCGCATGCAGCTGTTCCTGCCGCTGATGTCGTCGCTCGCCGATCCGCTGATCGCACTGATGCGCGACCTGCACGTGCGACCGCCGGCACTCGACGCGCTGCTCGCCGACGCGGCAAAGTGGTTCGACGCGCCGTTGCCGACCGTGAAGGCAGACGACGACGGCGAGATGGCGCACGATCCGGTGGCCGACGAATTGCGTGAGCGCATCGCGTCGCTGCAGCCGTCCGACAGTGCGCTCGCGAGCTGGGAGGGCGCGCTGCTGTCGAACGCGCTGTGGCGGCTGCGTCAGGTCATCGACATCTGGCAGGACTGCCGCTCGCTGCGCGCGCTGATCGCGAACGAGTCGGGCATCTGGCAGCCGCGCTACCGGCACTGGCGGCTCGGCGGCACCGAACGCTTCTTCGATCGCGGGATGATGCTGTTCTCGACGCTGACCGTCGTGCTCGCGATCGTGTTCGCATGCTGGCTGTGGATCTCGTCGGGCTGGCACGACGGCGCCGCGGCCGTCACGCTCGTAGCCGTGTCGTGCAGCTTCTTCGCCGCGCTCGACGAACCGGCACCGCTGGTGTTCAAGTTCTTCCTGTCGACGGCCGCGAGCGTCGTGTTCGCCGGGCTGTACCTGTTCGTCGTGCTGCCGCACGTGCACGACTTCCCGATGCTCGTGCTGATGTTCGCGGGGCCGTTCGTGCTGATCGGCACGCTGCTGCCGCGTCCGCAGTTCAACATGGTGACGATGCTCGTCGCGGTGAACACCGCCACCTTCATCAGCATCCAGAGCGCGTACGATGCCGATTTCTTCGTGTTCCTGAACAGCAACCTCGCGGGCGTCGCCGGGCTGCTGTTCGCGTACGTGTGGACGCGCGCGACGCGTCCGTTCGGCGCGGAACTCGCGGTGCGGCGCCTGCTGCGCTCGGGCTGGGAGGACGTCGCACGCTCCGCGTCGACGCAGCCGCTCGACGACCAGCGCAACCACGCATCGCGCATGCTCGATCGCGTCACGCAACTGCTGCCGCGCCTCGGCGCGTCGGACGATCATCGTCATCCGTCGATCGAGAGCTTCCGCGACCTGCGCATCGCGCTGAACGCGCTCGATCTGCGCCGCTCGCGCCGCAAGCTGACGGGCGACGTGCCCGACGCGATCGACCGCGTGCTGGCCGGTGTCACCGAGCACTACACGCGCTGCGCGGCCGCGAATGCGCGACAGCCTGTGCCGCCGGCGCTGCTCGCATCGATCGACGACGCGCTGCAGCACGTGGCCGGCCGCAACCTGCCCGGCACGTCCGCCACATCCGCCGACGGCGGCTCCGTGCAAGCCACGCCCGCGACACACCGCTGGCTGCGCGATACGCTCCATGCGCTCGTCGGCCTGCGCCTGTCGCTGTACCCGGCCGCGTCCGCGCAGCCGCCGCATGCCGCCCCGGACGGAGCGCGTGCATGATCCCGCTTTCCAACCCGTCTTTCCGACCGCGACCATGATCGGCGAAATCGACATCTTCGGCGTATTCGTGCCGGCTCCGCTCGTGCTGATGCTGATCGCCTACCTGATCAACATCGTCGTGCGCGCGCTGCTCGAACGCGTCGGCTTTTACCGCCTCGTCTGGCACCGTTCGATCTTCGACCTCGGCATCTACGTGTTCGTGCTTGCCGCCGTCGTCATCGTGTCTCACCATCTCGTGGCTAGCTAACCGTGAAAAAAACCTGGCTCTCGGCAGGTCAGATCCTGCTCACCCTGATCGTCGTCGTCGTGGCCGCCCTCGTCCTGTGGCGGATCATCAACTACTACATGTTCTCGCCGTGGACACGCGACGGCCATATGCGTGCCGACGTGATCCAGGTCGCGCCCGACGTGTCGGGCCTCATCACCGCGGTGCAGGTCGCCGACAACCAGGAGGTGAAGCGCGGCCAGGTGCTGTTCGTCATCGACCAGGCGCGCTACACGCTCGCGGAACGGCTGGCCGAAGCCACGCTCGCACAGCGCCGCGCGACGCTCGCCCAGGCCAGGCGCGAATATGCGCGCAACCTGCAGCTCGGCAATCTGGTCGCCAGCGAGCAGGTCGAGGAAAGCCGCACGCGCGTCGAGCAGGGCGAAGCCGCTGTCGCCGATGCGCAGGTATCGCTCGACACCGCGAAGCTCAATCTGCAGCGCACGACGATCGTGAGCCCCGTCGACGGCTACCTGAACGACCGCGCGCCGCGCGTCGGCGAATACGTGCCGGCCGGCCGCGCGGTGCTGTCGGTCGTCGACCGCAATTCGTTCCGCGTCGACGGCTACTTCGAGGAAACCAAGCTGCGCGGCATCCATATCGGCCAGCCGGTCGACATCGTCGTGATGGGCGAGCCGCATCCGCTGCGCGGCCATGTCCAGAGCATCGTCGCCGCGATCGAGGATCGCGACCGCACGCAGGGCGCGAACCTGCTGCCGAACGTGAATCCGGCATTCAGCTGGGTGCGGCTCGCGCAGCGCGTGCCGGTGCGGGTCGTGCTCGACGAGGTGCCCGACGACTTCCGGATGATCGCCGGGCGCACCGCGACCGTCGCGGTGCGCAGCGACACGCGCCGCAACGACAATGCGAAGCCGGCCGCCGGTGCCTCCACGGCAGCCGTGCCGCCCGCAACCTCCGCAGCTGTGGCGGGCAGCGCGACGGGAGCATCGCAATGAAGCGGCACGGCCTGCGCCTCGCGGCGGCACTGGCACCGCTCGCGTTCGCACTCGGCGCGTGCAAATCCGTCGGCCCCGACTACAAGCTGCCGCAGCAGGCGTACGTGAATGCGCCGCTCGCGAACCATGCGTTCGACGACGCAAACGGCTCGCTCGTGTCGCGCGATGCGGTGCCCGGCAACTGGTGGCAGCTGTACGACGATCCCGTGCTCGACGAACTCGTGCGCAGTGCGCTCAAATCCAACACCGACCTGCGCGTCGCCGCGGCCAACCTCGCACGTTCGCGCGCGGCGCTCGAAGTGGCGAACGAACAGGGCGGCTTCTCCGGCAGCGCGGAAGCAGCCGTGCAGCGCGCGCAGGAGTCGGCCGAGCAATATCTGCTCGAAAACAAGCTGCCCGTCGTCAACGAAGGGATGGTGGGCATTAGCGTGTCATACGAGCTCGATCTGTTCGGCAAGCTGCGGCGCGGCGTCGAGGCCGCGCGCGCGGACAGCGAAGCCGTGCAGGCGGCGGCCGATCTCGCGCGCATCACCGTCGTCGCGGACGTCGTGCGTGCGTACGTCGAATCATGCTCGGCCGGGGACGAACTCGCGATCGCGAAGCAGTCGCTCGCGCTGCAACAGCAGCGTGTGAAACTGTCGCAGCGCCTGCGCGATGCGGGACGCGGCAACCAGACCGACGTCACGCGCGGCGTCACGCAGGTGCGCACGCTCGCGGCCGACATCCCGCGCTTCGAAAGCCGCCGCAAGATTGCGCAATACCAGCTCGCCGCGCTGCTCGCGCGTTCGCCCGCCGACCTGCCGAAAGCGGTCGCCGAATGCGAACGCCTGCCGAAGCTGCGCCAGCCGATTCCGATCGGCGACGGTGCCGCGCTGCTGCGCCGCCGGCCCGACATTCGCGAAGCCGAGCGTCAGCTCGCCGCGTCGACCGCGCGAATCGGCGTCGCGACCGCCGCGCTTTATCCGTCGATCAGCATCGGCGCGTCCGCCGGGTCGGTCGGCGTCGCGGCCGACCTGTTCTCTTCCACCACGAATCGCTGGTCGTTCGGACCACTGATCAGCTGGTCGTTCCCCGTCAACGGCCAGCGCGCGCGCGTGCGCGAAGCGGAAGCGGCGACCGGTGGTGCGCTCGCGCACTTCGACGGCGTCGTGCTGAACGCGCTGCGCGAAACGCAGTCGAGCCTCGCGACCTATGCAGCCGACGTGCAGCGCACCGACGCGCTGCGCACGGCCTACGAATCGGCGCGCAGTTCCGCTGACGAAACGCATCGCCTCTACATGGCCGGCCGCGAGTCGTTCATTTCGGATCTCGATGCGACGCGCACGCTGACGAGCGTGCGTGCGCAAGTCGCTGCGGCCGAAGGCCAGGTCGCCGCCGACCAGGTGAAGTTGTTCCTCGCGCTCGGCGGCGGATGGGAAAGCGATACGAAGGCCGCTGCGACGCAGCAGAAGACGGCGGCGGGCGTGCCGGCTGCTGCGTCGGCGGCTGCAAAGTAAGCGCGATCGCGGCGGCACGGCGTACACGACGCGCCTGCTGTCGCGCAGCATCGTACGTCGTTTCACATGTGCGGTATGTCGCTGCCGACGTCGCGCTTCACCTGCATTGCCGGTAAACTCATCCGCGGTTTCCGTCGTTCGCCGGCCACCCGCCGGCGGCCCATTTCCTGGAGAGTCATCATGCGCACCAGCGCCCGCAATCAATTCGTCGGCCAGATCGGCGCCGTCAAGCCCGGTGCCGTCAACGACGAAATCACGCTGCGCACCCAAGACGGCCTCGACATCGTCGCCGTGATCACGCATGGGAGCGCCGCATCGCTCGGTCTCGCTGCCGGCACGAAGGCATTCGCGCTCGTCAAGGCATCGTCGGTGATCGTGATGGTCGACGTCGACAGCAGCAAGGTGTCGGCGCGCAACTGCGTCGCGGGCACCGTGTCGTCGATCGCGAAGGGCGCGGTCAATTCGGAAGTCGTGGTCAAGGCTGCGGGCGGTGCGGAAATCGTCGCGATCGTCACCAACGACAGCGTCGATCGTCTCGGCCTCGCGAGCGGCAAGCCGGCGTCCGCGATCTTCAAGGCATCGAGCGTGATCATCGGCGTCGAATGATCGACCGACCGTGCAGGTGATTGCAATGTCGCCCCGTCGTTCGCCGCGCCCGCGCAACGCGCGCAACGCTCGAACTGCGTGCAGGCGCGCACGATGACGTCCGCGCTGGAGCACGCGCATCAACGCATGTTTCAATCGCTGCTGGCCGGAGCGACCGATGCCGATTGCGCGGATGCTCGTCTGTTCGGCGCGCTGATCGCGGCACGCGCATGCCGCAACGAACTTGCGCTGCTCGGCCTGTCTTCCGTACGGTTGAGCGGTCTGCTCGCTCGCCAGTTTCCGCGCTTGCATTCCACCGAGGCCGCCGCGCTCGCGTCGGCCGCTGCCGCCGTCGCGCCGCCGCCGGCCGCGCACGCGCAGTTCGTTGCGACACTGCACGCGCTGCTGATGCGGAATGCGCACCCCGCCGTCTCACCGGACGATGCCGACTGCGTCGCGACGATCATCTCGCATGCGTGCCTGCGCCCCGATCACCTGTGGCGCGATCTCGGCCTCGACGGACGCGACGCGGTATCCGCGATGCTCGAACGCTATTTCCCCGCGCTCGCCGCGCGCAATGTCGCGCAGTTGCGCTGGAAGAAATTCCTCGCGCAGCAAGTCGCTGCATCGCTCGGCCTGCCCGCCGGGCCCTCGCCGGGATGTCCCGGCTGCGAGGACTTCGGATTCTGCTTCCCCCGGCAACAATATTGACGACGGCGGCGTGTGTGGCTTGCCGGCACGCATCGTTTGACCGATCATGCGTGACACCTGTCCGCGCCTTCATTCAATCGTCAACGCTCACCGGAGACACAACCGTGGCTGACTTCGCGAGTCCCAATCTCCCCTCGCGCGATTTCGAAACCACGTCGCTGTTCTACGCGAAGCTCGGCTTCGTCGAAACGTGGCGCGACGATGGCTGGATGATCCTGAGACGCGGCGACCTGTTGCTGGAATTCTTTCCGCATCCCGGCCTCGATCCGGCCACGAGCTGGTTCAGCTGCTGTTTCCGGCTCGCCGACGTCGCCGCGTTCTTCGACGAGGTAATCGCGGCCGGCGTGCCGGAGCAGGCAACCGGTTGGCCGCGCGCACATCGGCCGAAACGCGAAGCATGGGGCGGCAGCGTCGGCGCGCTGATCGACCCGGACGGCTCTTTGATTCGATTGATCCAGACGGACGACTGAAGCGCCCCGTACCGCGAGGTTGCGGCAAATACGAAACGACGCCCCATAAACGGATACCTTGCGACGCACATTGCAACGGCTGTCCGTCGTATGCCTTGCGCCGCGCGGTCAATGACGATGGCGATGATGAATATCCGGGAAATGTGCGTGACTGTGCGTGATCGGCAGATGCACGTGAGGATGCGAGTGCGGCTCTTCGCCGTCGTACGGAAAATCGTGCGCGTGCTGATGATGTTCATCGTGCCGATGCCGGTGCGTATGCTCGAGCCGTTCATGCGCGTGCTCGTGTTCGTGCCGTTCGCGCACATGCAGCCAGATACCGCACGCCATCAGCACGGCCGCGATCCAGAACGTGACGGACGGCAGCGCCGGCCAGATCAGCAACGACAGCACGACGCCGAACAGCGGCGCCACCGAAAAATATGCGCCCGTGCGCGCACTGCCGAGATGGCGCAGCGCGACGACGAACAACACGAGACTGATCCCGTAGCCGCCGAGGCCTGTCAACATCGCGGCGGCCGTGGCCGGAACGGCGGGCAGCGTTGCGCCGGTCGCGAGCGCGATACCGATGTTCACGGGGCCGGCCACGAGACCTTTCGCGCACGCGATGACCATCGCATCGTTCGCGGCGACCTTGCGGGTCAGGTTGTTGTCGATGGCCCAGCACAGGCAGGCGCCGGCAATCAGCAACGCGCCGACCGGCAAGCCCGCGTGCCCCGGGCTCCACGACAGCAGCGTGCCGCCCGCGACGATCGCGACCATGCCGAGAAACACCTGGAGATCCACGTTCTCGCGAAACACGACCCACGCGATGACCGCCGTCAGCACGCCTTCGAGATTGAGCAGCAGCGCACTCGTTGCAGCAGGTGTACTCGACAGCCCGAGCATCAGCAGCGCTGGTCCCGCGACGCCGCCGGCCGCGATCGCGCCGGCGAGCCACGGCAGGTCGGAGCGTTGCAGCGGCGCGGCGTCCGCGGCTGGCACGCGAGCGCGACGCAACCCGCGCAGCAGGATCCCGACGCCGAGGCCGATCCCGCTGCCGAGATAGAACAGGCCGGCAACCATGAACGGCGACATCGCGCCGATCAGTGCCTTCGCCAGCGGCGTCGCGGCACCGAACAGCGCAGCGGCGGTGAGTGCGACGAGAATCGCGCCATTTCTCGGGTTCATGATGCGGTCTAAGCGTTGTGCGTTGTGGGTTATGCGTACGGAATCGGCAGGCTTCGTGTGATGCGGTAACGCGTTCGGTTTTTGCCGGTGCAGTGCCTTTCAAATTCGCTGAATGTCGGGTGAATCGCGCTGGCTTTCAGGTTCCCGTCGCGTCATGCGTTACAGTCAACGTGCCGGCCCGACGATGCGTGCTGGAGAGATTATCGCGTGTGTGTCACGGGCCGCCAACGGAGGTGGCAATCGCGGGTGCGAATCCAGGTTCCATCTGACATCCAGCTACATTAGGAATACGAATTACTGCGGCGAAAGAAAGGCGAATTGACTGGACCGCCGACACAATGACACACGCGTCGCCCAGCCACGCGCAAGCGTCGATGCGCAGCCGTGCTCGACGCTGGTCTACGCAACGTTCGTCGGGATGCATGCCGCCCCTGATCGATATGCCGTCGCCATGCATACCCGGTGGACGATACCTTGCACACACGGCATCCGCCGACATGCTTTCGTCGTGGAGTTCGATCGGCAGTTCGAGGGGATTTCGTGAGGCTGACTGGCTGTGCCGCCAGCGGAGGCAGTCCCGACCTGTCCCGGAGGACTGGTCGGTCTATCATGGGATGCGCTGCATGCGTGGTGCAGGCAGGCCGTCGCCACGCGTCGCGCGGCGACACATCGCGTATTACTCGCTCGCGGCCGTTTGCTGTTCGGACTGCGGTGCTGCGTCCGCCGGTGCTTCCGCCGTCGCCGGCTGCGACGGTGCTGCGTCGGCCGGCGTTTGTGCCTTCGGCTGCTGCGGTGCACCCTTCGCCGCCTGCGCACCGCCCTTGTTGCCCGGACGGCGCGACTTCAGCCGGCGCGCACGCGCCGCGTCATCGTGCGTTACGCGTCCCGCTTCATTACCTTGCAGATCGACCCGCACCGCGTCTTCGACCAGACACGACCAGTAACGATTGCCACGGCACCACGTCGACATCGCGTCGCGCAGTTCGGCCTCGCTCAGGCCGATGGCTTGTGCCTCGCGCGCGAGGTCGTCCCAGATACCGACCTTCAGCGGCACCTTCGGGGCCGGATTCTTCGGGAACGCACGCGGGAAGCGGCGCTGCAGTTTGCCGATCGCGACGATGACCGGATCGACCGGTGTCGACGGCTTCGTCGAAGCGGGCTTCGCGCCGGACGACGCCTTGGCCGCCGCCGCCGGTTTGGCCCCGCGAGCGGGCCGATCGCCGGACTTCGGCTTCCCGCCTGCTTCCGGTTGCGTAGCCGGTCGCTTCGCGTTGCGCTCCTGCTTGGCCTTTGCTGCGAGCTGCGCCCGCAATTCGGCAAGTTGTTCAAAACCCATAAATTCAATCCACCAGGAATATAAGGTGTGGTTCGTGCAGCCATTCCGCACATCGGCGTTTGCCGCATCGCCTGCGGCTCGTCTGCCACCGACGCGGATCATTGCGGGGCCGCATCGCCACCACCACTGTTTCAGGCACCGGCCACGATGCCGGACAAAGGCAGGAGTGGAAGTATACCGGTACGCGCGGCCGTCGGCTGACTCACCGGTTCGCATTTGACGAATCCGGGGCAACGGCAATGCGTCCGCGCGGTCGTGCTGCGCATTATCGCTGCGTTTTCGCGGTGCATCGACCGTCGCGTTACGTAGTGTCGTTAGTGGCGGGATTTCGGCCATGCTGCACCGATCACGCGACGCGTCGGTTGTTCCACAGTACGAAATGGTAAGCAATGGACGCGGATAGCGAAGACGCGATATGCGCTGCCCGCATCTCCGAGAGTTCCGGCTCGCACATACGATTCGTGCGGCGTGGCAGGTTTGCTCGATTGCCGTCGCGCATTCTATTAGTTGCGTCCACATCTATCCTCGATCGCACAACCGTTATCACAACCTCCGCGCGACACTGGTCTTCGACACCGACATGCCCGCGGGCACAGTATCCAGGTTCATCAAGCCCCGCCCTTATGCACGATGTTCGTGAGGCGGCGACACGCTTTGGGCGATCGGCGGACTGCGCATCGGCGCACGATCGAACAGTGCGCGTCTGCGGAATCCACTGCAATCGGGTGCCGCACGACAAGTGTCGCGCTCCGGTCATTGTGCACGTCCGCGGCTCGGCTTCGGTCGGCTTGATTACCGGCAGTCAAAACACGCCGAGCGCAAGACCCGCAGCAAGCCCTGCTCCGACCTCCGCGCAACGCGCGAGATCGTCGCTGCCGATAGTCTTCGGCGCGAGGATCCGCTCAGGGGTTTGCGCATGGGTGCAGACGATCAGGCCCGGCGCCACATTCTTGAGCCGCCATCCGGTCGCGATCCTGTCGATCTGGCGCAGCGCGTTCTGTCCATCGCTGCCGGCACAAATCATCGCCGCATAAGGGCGACCGTTCACGCGATCGAGCGCGGCGTAGTAACAGCGATCGAAGAAGTCCTTCATCAGCCCGGACATCGCAGCGAGATTTTCCGGCGTAGCGAACAGGTAGGCGTCGGCGGCGAGCACGTCGTCCGCGCTGGTCGCATCTGCGCGTTGCAACCTGACGTCGACGCCGGGTTGCTCACGCGCGGCATCCGCAGCCGCTTCGGCCATCTGCTGCGTGCCTCCGGTCATCGTGTGATAGACGATCAACAGCGTCTTCATCGGTTTTCGCTCGCGGTCGGTTTGATTTGCACTTGCCACACGCGTCGGTACGGTTCAATCCGGCTACGTCGACGTGTGTGCCAGTGCGGCGCTTTTTCGAGGGAGAGGATGGGCTCGTGCTACGGATGTCGACAACTGTTCTGCGTCGCGCCTCGCACGACGCGCCATCAGTCCTGCGCGATACGTGGCATACCAGCGTGATCGGCGCGCGCGTAGTAGGCAAGAAACATGTCGGCAGCCGTTTCCGCGACCTTCCGTTGTTCCTGGGCCCCGAGTGGTGGCTGGCCCATCGTCACCTGCGGCCAGAACGCGAATGCCTTCACGAGCCCATGCAGTTGATGCGCGGCGAATACGGGATCGGTCACCGACAATCGGCCAGCCGCCGCGGCCGCACGAATCCAGATCGTCACGTCTTCTTCGCGCTCGCCCATGCGCTCGACCATGTCGCGTGCGCGTTCCGGAGAGTGGATGACTGCACCGATTGCAACGCGGGCGAGTGCAAGAAACGCTTCGTCGCTCAGCAACCGCAACTTGCGGTCCAGTAGTGCAAGCAGTTGGTCGCGCAGCGGCACGTCGGCACGGAAGGCCGGCGCGGCGGCGGTCAGCGTTGTGTCCCATAGCTGATGCAGGATTGCCGCGAACAACGCCTCCTTTCCTGCGAAGTGGTTGTAGACGGTGCGCTTCGACACGTCCGCGCGCGCGGCGATGCGGTCCATGCTGGTCGCGTCGTAGCCGGCCGCGAGGAATTCGTCGATCGCCGCGGCGAGTATCGCCGCACGCTTTCGGTCGGTCAGCCGTTGAGGGGAAGTGCTCGTGTCCATTGAAAAATTTTACACCCATCAGTTTACTTTTCCCACGGATAAACTACACTGCCCGGTGTACTTTCTCTTCCGGACGAATCGACATGGCTTCGCCTCTCGTATTTCTTCACCGCGTATTGGGTTTCGCCGCCGCCAGGCGCGGCCGCACATTGTCCGGCGAGTCGCCGCAGCACAACGGCATGCGCTTCAGCAACGTTGCGCCGCGGCCTGCCGAAGGTTTCGGCAAGACGCTCGGCATCGCGTGGAACATGCTGGTCAACAAACCAAGCAACACGGTTCCGACGGGCGCATTGCCTATCGATTCACTGACTCGCGAGCAGCTCGACGCGGCGCCCGATCGCAGCCTGTATCGGCTGGGGCACTCCACGCTGCTACTGAAACTACGCGGCGAATTCTGGCTGACCGACCCGGTATTTGCAGAACGCGCATCGCCGTTCCGGCGCGTCGGCCCGAAGCGTTTCCATGCACCGCCGATCACGCTCGAGGACCTCCCGCCGTTGCGTGGCGTGATCCTGTCGCACGATCACTACGATCACCTCGACCGCGACACGGTGCTAACGCTTGCGGCCACCACCAGCGTGTTCGTCACGACGCTGGGCGTCGGCGACCGCCTGATCGAATGGGGTATCGACGCGAAAAAAGTACGTCAGCTCGACTGGTGGCAGAGTGTCGACGTCGATGGCCTGACGCTCACCGCGACACCGGCACAGCACTTCTCCGGACGCAGCCTGTTCGACGGCAACAGCACGCTTTGGGCGTCATGGGTCATCGCCGACGACGATCTGCGGGTGTTCTTCAGCGGCGACACCGGCTATTTCGATGGTTTCCGGACAATCGGCGAACGGCTTGGGCCCTTCGACGTGACGCTGATCGAGACCGGGGCATACGACCCGCAATGGCCCTGCGTACACATGCAGCCGGAAGAAACCGTTCAAGCGCACATCGATTTGCGCGGTCGCACGCTGGTGCCGATTCATAACGGTACGTTCGATCTCGCGCTGCACCGTTGGCAAGAACCATTCGAGCGCGTCACGGCGCTGGCAATGGTACGCGGCGTTGAACTGTCGACACCGCGGATGGGCGAGCGACTCGATCTGGATGTGCCGCATCGCGGTGAACGTTGGTGGCGAACGGTCGATGCGCCAATAAAGGGGCCTGCAACGAAGACGCGCCGGTGGCTGCAATTGTGCGCATCGCAGGCGACGAAGTAGGTTCGCAGGCCACGGCGGCGCCCCTTAGGAGGCGCTGCGGTATCGAATTTTCGTCGTGGTAACGGGCCTGGTGGCGCGCTCATTGCGCGGATGATCGGCAACGATGCTCAATCGCGCCCGGTAGCGGACGTCGGGCGAAGACTGAGCGATACACACTCGATACGATTTCGGCGATGCGCATCAGCCGCTCGAGCGGAAGTCTGCATTTTCCGCTCCGTCCGCGCTGTGGTGCACACGCGTTAAATTCACCGAAGGCGATCTGCGGTCGTCCACAAATTTGCCTTAGCGCAACGCCGCGTTTTTGGGGCTTGTAGATTCGGTATCGGCCTAGCCCCCGATTCGATTTCTCGTGACATCTGCAGTTTGCAATCCGATGCTGTTGGCGCGAGGCGTTGTCACGTGACAACTGGCGACGAAGAGTACGCTGCCTCCGTTGAATTCCGCCCTGCCCCGAACAAGTCTTTAGATCCTGAGCACTTCGAGCCGACAGCCCGCCGCCACTTAGAGCGTATCAATCACCACGAAATACGTTTCATGTGATACGAAAAGTGATTAAGCCGCTACCGCCGTGAGCCAATAGCGGCCGTCGGCGTCATGACCCCTATTTCGCGGAGTGCAAGTGCCTGATTGGCGTGAAACAACATGAAGAAAGTGGCGTAACTCATTGCCCAGCAAGGGTTTCCGAGCACCTAGCGTTTTAGAAGAATTGTTTCACGCGGACTGATTTGCCTGTCTCACATCGTCGATGTGGCGGAATCTGGGTCCCCCCAAGCCCATCAAGCCTGTATCAGGCGATTCCGCTACTTGAACCATCGGCTGGCCAGCGGTACTCCGAAATCAATATCCCGCCCCCTTCCCTTCCCATCGCGAGCGTCGGTAGATAGGGGGCCATTTATTAGGGCCATATCAATCTTGTAGATACCTGCCGCCATTGGATGTTGAGCGCGCACGCTGCGCCGCGGAGTATGCGCACGATATAACTCTGCGCGGACGACATAGCGGCCCTCAAGTTCGGCTCGCCGACACATCCTCTCCGTCGTCACCGAATCGTCGCAGAGAAATGCCGCGCCAATATCAAAACACCCCTCCGCCACAGAGCCGCATTGGTTGTCACGTGACAACGACCCCCTCGACTTGTATTTAAGCGTTCAGCCGCAAGGAACCACAATCACTTCACGTGGTGCCTGAAATTCTTCACATCGCAGCGTGTCCAGCGGCCGTATTGAGACAGTCGGCTATGTTCGGAGTTGACGCATCGGCTGGTTGTCACGTAACAACCGGCATCAATTGCAATGGCAACCGCAATTTGTGAACGCTCCTCATTGTACTAACCGCCGAGGAAGAAACCGTCATCTCCGTTACCGTCGCGCGCTCAATCTGCGCGCCAGAGCAGTCGAATCCTGGCCATTCGACCGACTTGTCACGTGACAACCGGTGTCGTGGCCGGCGCCGAATTCCGAGCCGATCGCCAAATTATGCGAAATTGCCAGCGACAACGGACTCCTTTTTCGCGCGAAGCTCAGTGCCCCAAGGTCGCATCCGACGGCGAGTCCTCAGCACCTCATCCGTGCGGCTGGCCGCGAACGAAATGCCATCTGCTTATATTTCTCTTATCGCCAATTCAAAGAACTTGTTGCAGTCCCTCCAGTTTGTCACGTGACAACAACATCCAGAAAAAAACAGTCTCGCCATATCACACTTTTCTGGACTTTCGCGCGATAACTCCCTATATTTACGAAAACTCGTTGGAGGAATTTAATGGCTTTCAAGATCGCCGTTAGCAATCAAAAAGGTGGTACTGGAAAGACCACTATCTCCGTCAATATCGCTGCGGCGTTCGAAGCGGGCGGTAACAAAGTTGCCTTGATCGATGCCGACCCCCAGGGCACATCGGTCAGATGGGTGACGAGCGGCGAAAATACGCTTCCGATGACGGTTCTTTCACTGGCGCCGGCCGGTCGCGGTATCGGCGGCGAAATCAAGAAGCAGGATGCAAACTTCGATGTAATCGTGGTCGACTGCCCCGGCAACCTCGAAGACCCCCGCATCGCGTCCGTGCTCGAAGTCGCCGATTTCTGCCTCGTGCCGCTGTCGCCGTCGCCGGCCGACCTGTACAGCACGGTCGCGATGATTCGCATGATCGAGTCGATGCGTGCCGTTCGTAACCCTAATTTATCTTCTGCGCTGATGCTGAATAGCGTCAATGGAAAAACTAAAATGCGAGAAGAAATTTTAAAAATTCTAAAAGCAGAAGAAATAGGGGAGCATCTGCTTGATAGCCAGATCGCGCAACGTGAGGTCTATCGGCAGACGTTCGCGCTCGGCACCACGATTCATCATCACAATCGATATCTGAAGGGGCTGAAGGAAGCCCGTGCGGAAATCGAGAAGCTGGTCACCGAAATGGCCCAATACATCGCGTCGACGCGCGCTACCGGAACCGCTCATGGCTAAGGACACATCGAAAGAGAAGAAGCCGACCGGCAACCTGCATCTCGCAGCGGGCTTGCTGCGCGGGCTCGCACAGGAAAACGCGGCGCTGGAAACGCGCCTGCCCGAGCCGGCGGCCACGACCAATCCTGGGGCCGAAGCCACGACTGCCGTCGCCCCAGCCACTGCCACGCCCGCCGACGCCCTCGATCTCGGCGCTCCGCAGAAGGTTGCGGTCAAGGACTGCATCCCGAACCCGTTCAACCCGCGCGTGTTCTATTCCGAGTCGAGCTTGCACGAGCTCGCACTGACGCTGAAGCGGGAAGGGCAGATCGAGCCGATCAAGGTCACGCGCCTGCCGGAATTTCCGGGCAAGCTCGTCGTGATCGACGGACAACGCCGCTTGCGTGCGACGAGCATCAACGGCGACGAAACGATCAACGCGACATTCCGAACGGATCACACCCCCGAGCAGCTCTATACGATCGCGTATCGCGCGAACCACGACCACGAACGTCAGACCATCTTCGACGATGCGGTCGCGTGGAAGCGTCTCCTCGACGAAAAGGTCTTCCCCGACCAGAACACGCTCGCGGAGAAAATCGGCAAGGACAAGGCGTCGATCAGCAAGACGCTGTCGCTGAACGCACTGCCGAACACGCTGCTCGAACGGATGGCGAGCGCGAACGATGTGGTCGGGCTGCAGGCCGCGTACTTCCTGAAACTGATTTTCGAGCGCCTGGGCGAACCGGCGGCCGACCGTCTGCTCACGGCAGTGATCGACCGGAAAAAGTCGGTGCGCGATCTTGAGAACTTCCTGCGCGCGCAGAGCGAGGGCAACAAGAAGACGGGGCGTACGCGTTACAGCGTTCGCCACGATTTCACGCTCGAATCACGCGCGATCGGTCAGTTGAAGACTTATCCGGACGGGCGGCTCGATCTGCAACTGAAGGGAGTCGATGCGTCCCAACAGGAAGCGCTCGCCGACCGGCTCAAGACCGTGATCGACGCCTATGTCGCCGAACTGGCGGGAGCGGCGCAGAAGTAAAGGAAGGGGTCCAAAACAAAGCCTCGCACCTGCATGGTGGCATGCCGCCGGACAAAGTCCGGTGCACGCCGCGTGGCAGGCAGCGAGGCCTCGATCAGTTGGTCGCGAGGCTGCTCTTCAGCAGGAATTCCAGCAAGTCGTCCGAGGTCGGTTCACCCCAGGTGTCGAGCGCCAGCCACCGGAAGAAGCTGGTTTGCGCCAGCTTGCTCGCCTTCTTCTTCGGCGACAGCGTGAGATCTTTCGAACCGGCCACCGTTTCGTTGTAGCGCTCGATCAGCTTGGTCTGGTCGTCGATCTCCAGCTCGCGGAAATACGCGCCGGCCTCATCGACCTTGGCGGCCAGATATTTGTCGCGAATCTGTTCCTGCTTGCTCTGCGCGGATTCCTTTGCCGGCGCGGCCGTTTCGGTCCCCTGCCCATCGGCCAACGTATACCCGTGCGTGAGAGCCTTGCGGAAATACGCGGCCACATTGTCGACCGGCGCTGCGTTCTTCTTCGTAGTCCGATTGAGCGTATAGGCAATTGCCGCCTTGATGCGCTGCACACCATATTGCGTGATCAACCGACGCGCTTCCGAGCGCGGGATACCGAACTTGGCGACCTCGTCGACGAGGGCTTCGTTCTTGACGTCGCCTTCCTCGACCGTATCCGCGCTCTGCTTGCGGGTCACCTTGAACTGCACGGCCTCCACGCTCCGACCTGACTTGTGTTCGATCAGCTCGAGCGTATGGTCGGAAACTTCGTTCACCTCCTGAATGCACGGCACCAGGACCTTGCTCTTGAAGAGCTTGTATTCCTTGTAAGACTGCGACGCTTTGTCCTGACCGAGAATGAGATCACGGAATTTCGGCAGCGGAATCTTGGCCGTGATGCCGATCCCCTCGTAGCGCACCGTGTTTTCCCAAAGGGCAAGCGAGTGCGAACGCCGAAACTCGCGCGCGATCCGCATATCGATGAGCGCGTAGATTTCGGGATTGAGCAGTTCGCTGCGAATCTGGTCGGAGAAGCTGTACTTCAGCACCGATTGCTCGAGCTCGGCGCCCGCGAGCAGGCCCGACGCCTTCCACACCGTCGAGCGGTCCGCGGCAAGGTAGTCCCAGTTGACGACGGTACTGATCAGCGAGTTGACAGTGTCCTTCACGTACTTCGTGTTGTTGCTGTTCAACCCGCTCTCGTGTGACAGCGCGGCGATCGAGATCGAAAAGCTTGTCCGGCCAGGCTCGAACGCTTCCTGACGAAGGGCGTTCTTGATCAGCGAGCTGAACATCTTGCGCTGCTGCAGACCGATCTTTCCGGACTTTGGAGCGATGTGAATTGCCTGGACCGCCTTGCGCAGCAGATCGGGCGGCTCGGGCGTCTGAAATAGCGAGACCTGCTTGTCGGAGCCTTTGATTGCGGGCTTGCGCGGCATCGTGATGTCCGGAGAAGGTGACCGTGTTGATGGCGGACTTTATACCTTTTCAAAAGATCGAGCAACGCCCTCTTCTCCAGTATCACTTTCACTTTTGTCGCTAACTTAGCGTCACAAAAGGAAAAATTGAGGTTTTAAGATTTGTGCAACGCCCCATATCCATATACCTTTCGACCAAAAATAGCTCCCACATCCTGCTACCTGTGTATCCGGTCGCCAGAATCAGATACGAGCCGGCACGAGACTTGCCCGACTAAAGGTACCCACTTATGGGAGGAAGTCCAGCCTAACTCGATTGGCAAACCGGAATCGTGGTGCCCTGCAACACGGATCGCATTCCCCCATAAGATGCTACCTTTAGCCAGTCCCATGAATGGGTACCTATCCAGCGCCGCCAGATCGGCATGTTCGCTTCCATAGCGCATCGACGACGAAAAGAGCTCCCACAAACGACTACCTTAAGATTTCCCCATAGGTGGTTACCTTTCCGCCGGGCTGCGCCTGTCTATGGGAGCCTGGATCCTAACGGGCAAGTGAGACGAAATCCTTCTGTCAGCGCGGGCACCCATAAATGACTACCTTGAAGAGGTCCCATAACCGGCAACCCAGGAAGAAATGCTGTTGGCATCGGAGAAGGCGAATCGGGAACAGCACACCATAAATGGCTACCTGCGGATTGCCCCATAGAGGGCTACCTTCGGCGTTTTTGGGTCAAAATCCCATAACAGGCTACGCGTGTCCCATATCCACAGCCCTCATTTCCCACAGCGCGGTACCCGAATCCCCAAATCCACAGACCTGAAGCCCCATACTCTTCCGCCTGTGCTCCCATAAATGGGTACCGAACCCCCGTCAAACCCTTGTCAGATAAGGCTGTGAGCCGACTAAAAGTAGTTAAAGAAGTAAACGTGGTTTACCAAAGATGTAAACACACGTGTGCATGTACAAAAAAACGACCCCCATAAACCGCTACCCAAGCACGCTCCAACCGCCCCCTGAGCCCTACAAAACTCGATGCGACACCTGTCGGACCCTCAATCTCCGCCTTATTTGGCAAGCGTCTCAGGCCCGACAAGGCTCTCGGCGAAGGTGAGTACCCACTAACTGGTACCCAAACGTAGAAACTTATGGGAGCAACGCCCTCTTTTCCGAACATAGGTTCCCATCTATGGGACAGGAAAGCTCTCATAGCGGTATGCCTCTCGTACGGGATTTCCCTGATTCGACGGTAGGCATGGCCGATCCCGGGTACAGCGGATCTTCGTCTCCGCAGTAGGAAATCGCTGGAATTCGTTCTCGCGCCGTTTTTTTGGCCTCTGTGTCGGCGCTGCCGTAGAAAACTCTACGGCGTTCGCGGGTTGATCTGTCTGGCGCTTTCCAGCCAATGGCCTCTCCACAGACAAAATCCGCGTCTCCCGCATCGTTTGTTCTGCATCTCGATTTTCTACCTTTGAACCGGTATTCCGACCGACGCGACCAGAATCACATCGCTGTGCCCAGCGAGACGCCACCTGGGCGCCTGATCCGGATCGTCCAGGCGACCGCCGCAGCGTGAGACCAACGCCATTGACATGGCTCACCCTCGTCGAATCCACGCTCGCATCCCGAAAATTCTCACCGTTGAAAGCTCGCCGGTCCTGTAGAAGCTCACCTATCTCGTCGACCAATGCCGGTCGAATCAACAAACCGCAGGCACGAAGCCTCGGCATCCGACGCGGTCACCCAATCGACATGCTGTGGGGCAGCCTGCAACTCTGGATGTGTCGCCGCACAGGCTCGAGACACTTCGTGGAGTCGGTACGACGACACGCACCAAGCATTCGCACTACGACTGCTTTCGCGATCCAGGCCCGATCGTGAACGAATGCCCGCCGAGGTGTTCACCGCCGAGAGGCGGAAGGCGCATTCACAGGTAGAGGTCATCTCCCACAACCGGTGACGAATGGAACCCGACAGGTAGCCACGCATGCGATGATCGGTTACCCGATCGGTCGCTCCGCATCGTCGACCCGCTCCAGAACACCGCGCGCTCGGTATGGAATGAATCGTGGTCGTTTATGGGAGGAACCGCCGTTCACGCGGCCGCGAATCGCAAAATGGCGCACCGGTCCGCAATTCGGTTGCATATCCCGCTCACGAAGCGACGGTCGCGTTGGCCGAGCAGAAAATTCCACAGATGAAACAGTCGGCGTCGTGCGAGGGCGTGAGGCACCGAAATCGATCTCATCTTCCATGGCAATCTGCACCGTATCGAAGGAACGACCCGCTTCGCTACCTTCCTGCCGACCGTTCTCGTTGCGCGCACGATGCATCGCCGTGGCTCCTGCGAAACGCTCAGCGGACGAGCCGCGGGACGATGCGACGTCTCCCATACGTGTATCCCCACGAAGGTCTGCACGATGACGCCACATTTTTTGCAACGCGGTTATGATGCAAAAGCCCTGACCGCACATGAAGACTGATCAGGGGCAGGGGCGGTATCTCGATGTGCTTTCACTCCGTGACCAATCAGAAAAGAGAGTTCAGCGATGCGAATCCAGATCAAAAAACTGACGCTGGCTGCTACGGCAGCAGCGTTCCTCTTCGGCTCGGCCGCTCCGGTGTTCGCGCAGACCGACGCCAGCGCACCGGCAGCATCCGCCGCATCGGATGCGAAAGCCGCAAAGCGTGAAGCACGCAAGGCAGCACGCGCAAAACGCAAAGCCGAACACAAGGCAGCTCGTGCGAAGAACAACGCCGAACTGAAGAAACTCGAAGACGCTGGTTACAAGCCGGCGGCCAACGATCCGAACTATCCGCAGAATCTGCAGAATGCCGAGAAGAAGGCAGGCGAGGCCGCTGGCGCAAGCCAATAAGCGTTCTCCCACGACACAAACCCCGGCTCGCGCCGGGGTTTGTCGTTTGTGCTACCGAAATGCGATGCGCGACGGGCGACATGCAGGTTCGACATCTCGATCAATTGAATCGTTGTCCTTTTTTATGACGCCGTGAACGCGTATCTCGAAGCGTCGAATCTTTCTACTCTCAGCGAATGGCAAGTATCATTCTTCTTGTTTAGTATCTGAGGAATCCTACGGAACACATCAGATCGCTCGAGGCCTCACGAACGAAGATCGATCATGCACGCGCAATACGGTTCCACGTAAAGACACACAAAGCCCGCACCAATCGAGCGGATGCGCGTCGCGTAACTGATCGCCGACTTACCGACTTGTTTGATGCCGCGCGTTCGCCGCTGCGTTCCCCGTCGCTTTCAGCCAGTCCTTGAATGCCCGCACGGCTTCGTCTTCCGCGCGCGCAGTCGGCACGTAAGTGAAATAGCGCCACGGGGGCAATGCCGGTTCGCTGAACGGCTGCACCAGCCGGCCCTCCGCTATGTCATCCGCGACGAGTGCGATCGGGCCCATCGCGACGCCGAGGCCGTCGAGCGCGCCTTGCAGCGTCAGATAGAAATGCTCGAGCGTGAGCGAATGCCGGGGTACCAGGTTTGCATGGCCCGCTGCCGCGAGCCACTCGGGCCACATGCCTGGATAGGTGGCCGCATGCAGGAGCGTGAAACCGGCGAGATCGGCCGGCGTACGCAACGTCCGGCCCTCGAGCAACTTTGGCGCGCATACCGGCAGCCGGATCTCGGATAGAAACTCCTCGGCAACATATCCGTCCACAGCCTGCGGGCCGCCGCGCACGATCAGGTCGACCTTGTCGCGCAGCCTCTCGATCGGGTCGTTCGATGTCGACAGCCGCACCTCGACGGCCGGATGCGCGACCTGAAACGACGACAGCTTCGGCACGAGCCAGCGCAGCGAGAAGGTCGCGGGCGCACTGACGCGCAGCACACGCTGCCGCCCCTGGCCGAAATGCTGCGCGGTGGCGAGCGCGATCCGATCGAACGATGCACCGACCTCGGCGAGGTACAGGCGGCCGGCATCGGTCAATTCGACGCGCCGGTTGTGCCGCTCGAACAACGCGCGGCCAAGCCATGTCTCCAACTGCTGAACATGCCGGCTGATCGCGCCGTGCGTCACGCACAGCTCGTCGGCGGCAAGCGTGAAACTGCCGAGGCGGGCCGCGGCTTCGAACGCGCGCAGCGAATTCAATGGAGGGAGTCGTCGGGCCATACATTGCTTCGCGTGATATTTACTCACGCGACTGCTCAGATTTAATCGTTTGATCGGGTGATCCTGCTCCGCCAATATGGCACATAAACGGCCGATCAGGCCGGAATAGATGTCTGGATTTCTCACATGGAGGATGGAGCATGCCGAACGTGGTCGTGGTGGGCGCCCAATGGGGTGATGAAGGCAAGGGGCGCGTCGTGGACTGGCTGGCGGCGCAGGCCGATCTCGTCGCACGCTACAACGGCGGCCACAACGCGGGCCATACGCTGGTCGTCGGCGACAAGACGTACAAGCTTGCGCTGCTGCCGAGCGGCATCGTGCGCGGCAAGCGGGGCGTGATCGGCAACGGCGTGGCGCTCGATCCGGAAGCGCTGCTGGCCGAGATCGGCCGAATGGCCGAGCTCGGATTGTCGGTAACGCCCGACAACCTGTCGATCGCGGAGAACGCCACGCTGGTCCTGCCGATCCACCGTGCGATCGACCAGGCGCAGGAGCGGCTGCGTCGCGAACCCATCGGCACCACGCTGCGCGGAATTGGCCCAGCTTACGAGGACAAGGTCGGGCGTCGCGGGCTGCGGGTTGCGGATCTGGCCGAGCCGGTCCGCCTTGCCGACAAGCTCGATGTGCTGGTCGAGCACCACAACGCATGGTTCCGCGGTCTGGGGCTCGAGCCGTGCTCGCGTGATGCGATGCTGGCAACGCTGGTCGACATCGCGCCGAAGATCCTCCCGTTCGTGCGGCCGGTGTGGGCGGATCTCAACGACGCGAACGACCGCGGCGAGCGCATCTTGTTCGAGGGCTCGCAGGCCGTGATGCTCGACATCGACTGGGGTACGTATCCATTCGTGACGTCGTCGGGCACCGTTGCATCGGCCGCAGCGGCCGGCACGGGCCTCGGCGCGTCGAAACTCGGCCATGTGCTCGGCGTGACCAAGGCGTACGCGACACGCGTCGGTGGCGGGCCGTTCCTCACCGAACTGACCGACGCCACCGGCGAAACGCTGCGCGAACGCGGGCGAGAATTCGGCGTCAACACGGGCCGGCCGCGCCGCTGCGGATGGCTCGATGCCGCACAGCTGCGACAGGCTGTCCGGATATCGGGCATCGATTCTCTCGCGCTTACCAAGCTCGACGTGCTCGACGGCGTCAGTTCGATCGAGCTGTGCGTCGGCTACGAACTTGACGGCGCCCGCGTCGACCATCTGCCGTCGAATCTTGATGCGCAGGCGCGCGCAACGCCCGTCTACGAAACGTTCACCGGATGGGACGGTACCGTGAAGGGTGTACGCGAGCGTGCAGCGCTGCCGCGTGCCGCCCAGGATTTCATCGCGCGCGTCGAGGCGATCGCGGGTGTGCCCGTGTCGATGATCACGACCGGCGCCGAGCGCGACGACACGATCGTGCTGAGCAATCCCTTCGACCCGGCCTGAGTGCGACCCGGCAGGCCGCGATGCGGCCTGCAACGATGCGTTACCGACCATCCTTCGAAACGGTGCGTCGCATCCGCGATCGCCCGCCGACGCGGCGCACGGCAAACTGGACATGCCTGCACCGCTGCGGTACTGTTCCGCACAATTCGCGCCAGACCGGAACGTGCCGGGGCGGGCGCCGCTGCAAGGCGACTTCAATCCCGGGGACATGTCGATGGACACGTTACAGATGATGCGCATTTTCGTCCGGGTGGCGGAGGAGGGCAGCTTCACGAGCGCGGCCCAGCGCCTGGACATCACCACCGCCTACGCATCGCGTTCGGTCGCGCAACTCGAAACGCACCTGCGCACCCGCCTGCTCAATCGGAGCACGCGCCGCATCGCATTGACCGATGCCGGACAGCGCTATCTCGACCGCTGCCAGCGCATCCTCGGTTATATCGACGAAGCGGAGGCCGAGGCGGCTGACGCGCAGGCGAAGCCGTCCGGCCGCCTGCATGTGCATGCGACGACCAGTTTCGGTCAGGCCTACCTGGTGCCTGCGGTGGTGCGATACCGGGAACGCTATCCGTCGGTGGCCGTCGAGCTTACGCTGTCGCAGCACGTGCCCGACATCATCGACGAAGGCTACGACGTGTCGCTGCAACTGAGCACGACGGAACTGCCCGACTCGGGGCTGGTGTCGCAGCGGCTCGGCGATGTGCACAGCGTGCTGTGTGCGTCACCGGCATACCTCAAGGCGCGCGGCACGCCGCGCACCGTGCGCGATCTCGAATCGCATGCCTGCCTGCAGATCGTCACGCCGATCTTTCCGCGCGACCGGTGGCATCTCGACGGCCCCAACGGTCGCGAAACCTTCGAACTGCCGCTTCCGGATTTTCAGGTCAATATCGCCGATGCACTCGGCGCCGCATTGCGCGCGGGCCTCGGGATCGGCTCGTTACCGATGTCGACTGCCGTACCGGCCCTGGCGAGCGGCGCGCTGGTTCGCGTGTTGCCGGAGTACCGGCTGCAGAAGCTGACGGTCTACACGCTCTATGCATCGCGCCAGTACCTCGACGCAAAGATCCGCACGTTCGTCGATTTCCTGCGCGAATGCGTGCCGGAAATGCTGTCTGCCGACGAGGCGGCGCTACGAGGATCCTGCGAGTCGTGAACGAAGGCCGGACAACGAGTGCCGGGTCGAGCGACTCGGCGATCGAACGTTGCCCGTGAATTGACGTTCTGCTGTGCCCGTTATTCCGTAGTCCGAAATTGATGATCGGGGCACAGCCGGAATTTCGGAGCCCTGAGTATTCGGCCTCCTCCGTGGCACTCGTATTCCACAGTGCGTGCGCCGGTTTCGAACCCGTCACGCGCGAGGCGGCTGCACCACGAATTCGCTCCATGAAACGACAACGCCACGGCTGCAAGTCCGTGGCGTTTCGCTTCATGGGCATCGCTGCCCGGCAGCGGCGCGGATCCGCTTACTGCTTGTCCCAGAGCGTGCGCCCGAAGAACGTGAGTGTGCGATCCCACGCAATCTGCGACCACACCGGATCGAATTGCGTGCCGCCGATGCGGCCCGGGCCGACGGCCGTTTCATTCGCAAACGCGTGATGCGCGAGGTAGCGGTGGAATTCGAGGTCGACCTTTGCGTCGGCCAGCTTCTTTTCCAGCGCATCGACCTGGTCGATCGCAAAGAATGCATCCTGCGTGCCCCAGTGACCCATCAGCGGCACCTTGATCTTCGACGGATCGAGGTAGTCGAGCGGGGGGAAGCCATACCAAGTGACGCCGGCGTGCGCATCGGCGAACTGCAGCGACAGCAGCGTGAGAGCGCCGCCCATGCAGAAACCGGTGATTGCCACGCGCGATGCGCGCGTCTTCAGGTATTGCACCGCGCCGGGGATGTCCTGCGATGCCGCGTCGCCGAAATCGAGCCCCGTCATCAGGTGGTGCGCTTCTTCCTCCTCGACCGTCGACTTGCCGCGATACAGGTCGGGCACGAGCGCGAAGTAGCCGCAGCGCGCGAGGCGGTCGGCAACGCCGCGGATCTGGTCATTCAGCCCCCACCATTCCTGGATGACGACGACCGCGGGCGCGCCCTCGGTCTTTTCCGGCGTGGCGAGGTAGCCCTGCAGTTCCTGGCCGTCCGGACGGCGAAACGTGATCATGGAACCGGATGTTTGAGACATGAAACCGCTCCTTTTCGAAAAATGCGATGCGTGCGGCATCGGGGCGGCCGGCGAGTGCGGTATGCCCGGTAGGTCGAGGCTTCGCTCGCATTCGCTCGGCCGGCGCCGACCACGCGGCCATTCTATGCGCAAACGCTGGCGGGCCGCGTGAAGGTCGCATTGCGGGGCCGACCCGCATCCTCGCAGCGGTCGAGCTTCGTGACGCGCGCATGTCGCGGGGACCGAAAGCGAAACACCCCGCCCCGATGAACGGGAGCGGGGTGTTTCGTTTGCCGCGGGCGTATCGTGTACGCGCCGCATTCGGCGGCCTTACTGACTTACTGACCGAAATACACGGAGTCGCGAGCGTTCTGCTTGACCGCGATCGCGCGGCCGGTGCGTACACCGGCCGCGGCTTGCGCGCCGTAACCCGTTGCGTCGCTGTTCGTCACGCGTGCCTGTGCGGTCTGCAGCGCATTCGGATAGTGGACGTCGGAGACTTCCGGCTTGTACCCGGCCTGCTCGAGCTGGACGAGTTCTGCGCGGACCTGGGCGCGAGTCAGTTGGTTCGACGAGTTCGACTGAGCGAATGCGCCGACAGATGTGGACAGGGCAGCGGCAGCGGCGACTGCGTAGATGAACGACTTCATGACGACCTCCGGTTTTCGTGGATTTCGCGCTTCGCTTGTTGCGTTGAGCGGTTGATTGCATCGTAGCGATCGCGATACCGGACGGAAATACGCGTTCCAGCGAATGATTATTGCAACTGGGTAAACGATCGAGCGTTTTTGACTGATGATTTGGGGCGTGCCCGATGTGATGATCAAGGGTTGCTGGTATTTCTCAGAAAAATTGTTACGTGACAACTTCGTGACGTCACCCGTGACGGCTCGGGGCTACGAGCCCGTTTCGCCGACGCTCACAACCACTGCGCCATCGGAAGGTCGAGTACGGCATTCGCCCGTCGCCGGCAAAACGCCTATAATGATTGGGCAAATTGCCGGAGAAGAGCCATGAGCACGATCGCATTCCATCCGTCAGGCGTCGCGCACCCGCGCCAAACCGAGTTCACGATCCTCGAGCAACTGCTCGCGATTCGCGTGCGCTCGGGTGCCGATCTCGCCGAGCTTGCGAGCGCGCGCGTCGACGTTTCGGTGATCGACCGGCTGTCGGAACGCGGCCTGAAGTCGGACGAACTCGCGTTCATCATCCCGCGACGCACGCTGAGCCATCGCCGGCAGGCGCACGAGCGCCTGTCGCCGGAGGAGTCCGACAAGGCGATCCGGCTGGCACGCATCGTCGCGCAGGCGACGGCCACATTCGGCGACCAGGACAAGGCGATGGCGTGGCTGCGTAACGGGCTCCAGCGCTTCGGCGGACGCACGTCGCTCGACATGTCGAGTACCGAGCATGGCGCGCGACTCGTCGAAGAAGCCCTCACGCAGATCGACGAGGGGTACTTCGCTTGACGACGCTGTGGCGGATCAGCAATTACGCGGATCTGAAAGGCATCGGCGGATTGCGCGCCGGCGGCCGCTGGCATTTCGCCGGGCAGCCCGTCGTCTACCTCGCCGAGCATCCGGCGCTTGCGTTGCTCGAGACGCTCGTCCACTTCGAAATCGCCACCGTTGCGCAATTGCCGAGCGGGTACCAGTTGCTCCGCATCGAGGTGCCCGATTCGGTGGACGTTGCCGAGATCGCGGATGGCGATGCGCCGGCCGACTGGCGAGACAACGTCGACTGGACCCGCAGCGCCGGCACCGAGTGGCTGCACACACAGCCGAGCGCCTTGCTGCGTGTCCCCAGCGTCGTCGTGCCGCACGCGCACAATTTCCTGTTGAATCCGCTGCATCCTGCCGCATCCGACATTCGCATCGCGGAAACCATTCTGTCGCCGTACGACACCCGGATTCTGCGGCTGATCCAGTCGAACGAGCGCGAATAGGAAGGGGCCGCACACCGTTGCGTGCACAACGTCGGACGGCATGTTCGCGCGCGATGTCCCAGCCGGTGTCAGCGAATTTGCTTGACCGTTCGTGAGCCAGCAAGGCCAGGCAGCGCGATGACGGCAGCATGCGTCCGTCCGTCGAGCAACTGCGGCGCGCGTCGATGTTGCGCAGCACGCGCGGCCGGGCCGGCTGCATGAAAGTCGATCGAGCGGGTTCAACGCTGTTGCGCGCACCAAGCGGCACATGGCCGCAACGATCGACAAACAGAACCGCCATGCATCGTGGCAAGGGGGGCGCCGTGACGAACGCGCATCTGCTTGAAATGGACGCCATCCTGTCAGAGCCGGGATTTTTCGATTTCCTCGGCGATGTCGATTGCGAACGCGCACTGACCCGCCGCGAGGCGGAGCCGTTCGACGTCTGCTGGATGACGGCATTCGACGAAATCGACGGGGATCCCGGGGCCGCGCTCGACAAACCGGCAATGGACGCACTCAGGGAGAAGGCGTTCAGGCTCGCATTCCGGGCATCCGGGAATGCCGACATCGCGGCGTGCGTGTCCGGCGACATCGAGCTGATCGCGCGAAGCCGGTTGTCCGGCCGTACCGACGGTTGGCCGACACGCGTTCTTTGGGATGCCTACACGAATGGTCGCTTTCCGTGTTAGCCGATACGTCGAGCGCGATGCGCCGATGCATGCCATCGAGCGATGCCAATCACGCGCCGAGCGCGATGATTGTCAAACAGTGTGAGTCAATCGTCAGCATTTGCAACTGAAGTAACAGTCCCCGCAATTCGCTGGCTTTGGACGTTGGCGCGGCTACATTAGCTCCACCTGCCGCACGTCGCGGCAAGGCATGCGACCAGCCGCACGAAGGCGGCGCGCAGCAACAACGTCTTTGGGGAGAATGACCATGAACAAGATTCGCACGATTCTGCTTGGCGCCGCGCTGACGGCAATCGCATCGGCTGCTTTCGCACAAACGGCGCAGACGGGTGCGGAAGGTTCCGCCGGCGTCGGCGCACAAGTCCAGACGCCGCTGCTCGGCGGCGGCGTGGGTGTGCAAGCAGGTGCAGGCGCGAACGCCGCGGGCTCGGGTTCGGGCGCCGGCAATCTCGTCGGCGGTGCGCTGAACGGCGTGGGCAAGACGGTGGGCGGCGTGGGTTCGGCAGCGGGCAACGCGGTCGGTGGCGCGACGCAGGCAGTCGGCTCGACCGCCGGCTCGGCGAAGGAAGCCGCTGCATCGGCCGTGCACGCGACGAAGTCGCACGTGAAGCACGTCGCGAATTCCGCAAAGAGCCACGCACAGGGCGCGATGTCGACGGCAGGTGATGTCGCAGGCGGCGCGAAGGCGAAGGCCGGCGAAGCGCTCGACGGCGCGACGAACGCGGTACAGGGCGGCGCGTCGGTTGGCGTGAAGGGCTCGGCGTCGGCACAAGGCGGCGCGCTGTAAGCAATACGCTTCCTGCGAAGGCCCGGCCCGCTTCAATGCGGGCCGGGCTTTCTTTTTATTGGGCCCGCCGTGCGTCGTGTTGGCGTTGACGTACCGTGGATCGAAACAGGCGGGCCCACAGCATCCGCTGCCCATTGTCTGCCGGCCATGCTTAAATGGCGGAGCACCCGGGCCACCCTCGGGCGATGCAGACCGATTCAGGCAAACATCTCCGATCGCCATCGTGACGACAGACGACTCCAAAGTGCCGCCGCGACCTGCCCGGCGTGATCCGATAATATTCCGAGGCATCGGATCATGATCATCCGCTTCAGTCTCCTCGCGCTCGCTTGCGTGCCGTGGCTCGCGGCGCGCGTGGATCAAACGTCGCGGGTGCAGTCGTTCGCGGACTTCGGAAGATCATGCGAGGCAACAGTGCGAGGCATCGCGACGTCCGTGTTTGGAATCGCAGGTTCGTCGAGGCCGCGCGATCACGCGCGGATCGAGCGCGTCGGGGCGTGCCATTCTCCCAGCCCGCTTTCAGGTACCATCGCGACCCGCTGGCGACGGGTGGCTTCATTGCCCGGACGAGCATTTCATCGTCACGACGCGACTGCGATGGTCTGGTTCGTGCCTCTCGACCGCATTGCGTCGCCTGACAGCGCACAATGCGTATCGACATCGCCCCTTCGTCCGGAAACAGAGGAATCTTCGTGAAGTTCATCCACGCGGCAGACATTCATCTTGACAGCCCGTTGCACGGCCTGAGCGCTTATCCCGACGCGCCGGCCGCGCAGTTGCGCAACGCATCGCGCGAGGCGCTGCGGCAGCTCGTGGATCGTGCGATCGAAGAGGAGGTTGCGTTCCTCGTGATCGCCGGCGACCTGTACGACGGCGACTGGAAGGATCACAACACCGGCATTTTTTTCGGTCAGCAAATGGGTCGGCTGCGCAAGGCCGGCATTCGCGCCTTCGTGCTCGGCGGCAATCACGATGCCGAAAGCGAGATGACGAAGAAGCTGACGTTGCCCGACAACGTCACCGTGTTCGGCCATCGCAAGCCGGAAACGCATCTGCTGCCCGAGTTCGACGTCGCACTGCACGGCCAGAGCTTCAAGGACAAGGCCGTGGTCGACAATCTCGCGATCGGCTACCCGGAGCCCGTGCCGGGTCATTACAACATCGGCGTACTGCACACCGCGCTAGAAGGCTATGCAGCGCATGCGAACTATGCGCCATGCACGCTGGCGGAACTGCACGCGAAGGGCTACGACTACTGGGCGCTCGGCCACGTGCACGAGTTCCAGCAATGGTCGGGGCCGTCGACCGTGGTATTTCCGGGCAACCTGCAGGGCCGTCATATCCGCGAGACGGGCCGCCGCGGCGCGGTGCTCGTGACGGTCGAGCAGGGGTGCACGCAGGTCGAGCGCCTCTACCTCGACGTGCTGCGCTGGGAGGCCTTGTCGGTCGACGCGGCCGATTGCCTTACGGTCGCCGACCTGTCGAGAAGGATCGGCCAGTCTCTGGAGGCGCTGTTGAGCGTCGACGGTCACGTGCCGCGCGCGGTGCGCGTGACGGTCACGGGACGCACGCCCGCGCACGGGCTCTTCTTCGGCCGTGCGCCGCAATTGCGCGCCGAGGTGCTGAACCAGATCGGCATTATCGGCAACGAACGACTGTGGCTGGAGAAGGTTCGTCTCGCAACCTCCGCGCCCCTGCAGCAGGGCGAGAGCGAGCAGCTCGAGGCGCTGGAGGATCTGAAGCAGATCCTGGCGGATGCCGCGCACGATCCGGATTTTCTCGCGTTGCTCGAGCGCGACCTGAAGCCGTTCGTCGGCAAGGTGCGCAGCGACGTGAAGGAAGAGGTGCCGCTGCTGACGATGGCGCGCGCGGGCGAACTCACGGCGCTGGTCGAGCAGATCGGTCCCGCGTTGCTCGCGCGGCTGGCGAGGGGGGAATAAGCGATGCGCATCAGCCAGCTCGATCTGATCAAGTACGGCAAGTTCACCGACGAGACGCTGCGCTTTCCGTCGGCGGGACACGATTTCCACGTGATCGTCGGGCCGAACGAGGCAGGCAAGTCGACGATCCGGACGGCGGTGTCGGAACTGTTGTTCGGGATGAAACTGCAGACGCCGCTCGACTTCCTGCATGCGACGCCCGACCTGCGGATTGGCGGCGTGCTCGAGGGCAGCGCCGGCGCGCTCGCATTTCATCGCGCCCGCGGGCGCAGTTCGTTGCGCACGCCCGCCGACGACAAGCTGCCGGACGACTACCTCGCAGCGATCCTCGACGGCGCGACGCGCGAGTTCTTCGAGCAGATGTTCGGGCTCGATCATGGGCGGCTCGTCGATGGCGGCCGGAGCATTCTCGATGCATCCGACAAGCTCGGCCAGGTGCTGTTCGAATCTGCGGCGGGTGTCGGCACGCTCGGGCCCGTGCGCGAGGAGCTCGAAGCGCGAGCGAGCGAGCTGTGGGCGCCGCGACGCAGCGGCAGCGCGTTCGCGCAGGCCGAGACGGCGTTCAACGATGCGGTCGGCGAACTGAAGGCTGTCCAGGTGCGCACGCGCGACTGGGTCGACCGCAAGGAGGCGCGCGACGCGATCGAGCAGGAGATCGAGCACGCGCGTGTGGAGCAGCGCCGCCTCGAAGCGCTGCGCTCGAAGCTCGAGCGGGTGCGGCGGTTGGCGCCATACCTGAAGGAACTGACGATCAGGGAAGCCGAACTTGCCGAACTGGGCACGGTCGTCGAGCTGCCGCCGACCGCGTATGCCGACTTGCTGAAAGCGCAAGGCGATATCGCGGCGGAACAGAAGGTACTCGAAGAGCGGCGTGCCGACTTGCTCGCGAAACGGCAGGCACGCGATGCAATCGATCCGGACAACGAAGCGTTGGCGCTTGAAGGCGACATCGAAGCGCTCGACCGGCTGCGCGCCGCATGCATGAATCATGCTCAGGATCTGCTGTTGCTCGGCGCGGACGTGGAGCGACATCTGTCCGCTGCGGGGGCCGCCGCTGCGCAACTCGGCTGGCCGACCGACGAGGCGTCGCTGCGCGCCGCATTGCCGACCGCGCTGTCGCTGAAGACGGTCGCGAACCTGTTGCGCGATCATGGCGCGCTGCATCAGGCGCTGGCCGGCGCGCGCGAATCGCTCGACGAACGCACCCAGGAACTCGCGCAGGCGCGGGAACAGCTGGCGCGTCTGTCCATCGTCGACGTGCCGGAAGTGCTTCGTGCCGCGCTTGCCGATGCGCAGGGCTTTCGCGGCAGCGCCCAGCGCGAACTGACGCTCGAGCGCGACATTGCCGGCGCCGAGCGCGCGCTCGCCGACGCGCTCGATGCACTTGGTCAATGGCGCAAGCCGGTCGACGCACTGCGTGCGCTCGACGTGCCGTCGGCGGGGCGGCTCGGCGCGCTGCTCAACGAAGCAAGCGAGCGCGCGAGCGCGGCGGCGGCCGCCCGCGATGCACGGGACGGCGCGCAGGAGGAATACGAGCGGCTCGAACTGCAGGAGAAGCATTTCGCGGAGACGCACAAGGTCGTCACGACCGCCGAGGTGCTGGCGGCGCGCGCGCGTCGCGACGGCGCGTGGGGCGATATCCGCGACGGCGAGGTCGATCTGGCAACGGGCGCGCAGGCCGTCGACGATGCGATTCGCCTTGCCGACGAACTCGTCGACGCGCAGCTCGGCGCCACGCAAGCGGCGGCGACGTTGCAATCGCTGCGTCAACAGGTCGAATCCGCGCGTGCCGTGTTGAGGCGCCGGCAGGCTGTCATGGATGAGCGCGAACGCGAACTGGCCGCGCATCGCGACGCATGGTCCGAATTGGCGACGACGGCCGGCGTACCCGGCATGCCGCTGGCGGCCATGGGCGACTGGCTTGCGAAGCGCGATGCGGTGTTCGCCGCGCAGCTCGAACTCGACCGCCTGAGCCGCGAATTAGCGGCGATCCGCGATGCGCGCACCGGCGCGGAAGCCGCGTTGCGTTCGGCGCTGCGCCTGGTCTCGCGCGGTGGCGACGCCGACGGGTTGGCGGCGCTCATCGCGATCGCCGAGACGTTCGTTCAGTCGGCGGAGAAGACGCTTGCGCAGAAGGACAGCCTGGAGGACCGCGCGCGCGAAGCCGAACGCGGATGCGCGACGGCCCGTTTGCGCGCTGGCCACGCCCAGGCTGCGTACGATGCGTGGCAAGCACAATGGCGCGACGCGCTCGCCGACGCGAAGCTGTCCGCGAATGCGGTGACGCTGGCTGCGGCGGAAGGGGCGCTCGGGCTCGCGAACGCGGTGACGGACGCACTGGCCGACGCCGATGCGCCCCGCAACCGGATTGCCGCGATTCGTGCCGAGCTGGCTGCGCTCGAGGCTGGCGCACGGCGGCTGGCCGAAGCGCTCGAACCCGAATGGCTGACGAGCGGCGACTGGCTGGAGGTCGCGCGTCGGTTGACGATTCGCGTGGCGGCCGCACGGGAAACCGCGCGTGCGATCGATCGTGCCGACGACGCGATCCGGCAGGCCGACGGCAAGGTCGCTGATGCGGCCGCCGCGGTGGCGGGCGCGGACGCACGCATTCAACCGTTGCTGCAACTGGCCGGCGTCGCGTCGATCGACGCGGCACTGCCGCTGGCCGAGCGCTCCGATCGGCAGCGTCAGCTCCGGCAAGCCGTCGAAGCCGCGAAGGAGGCGCTGGTGCGCGACGGCGACGGATTGTCCCAGTCGGCCATCGAGGCCGAAGTCGCCGAACAGGACATCGCCGACGTGCCCGCGCATCTCGAAGCGGTGAAGCAGTCGCTCGACGACGTCGGCAAGCGTCTGAACGCGCTCGCGCAGCAACAGGTCGTCGCGCAGCAGGCCTTCGGCGCGATCGACGGCCAGGCGAACGCAGCCGTGGCCGAGGCGAAGCGGCAGGAAGCGCTCGCGGCGATGGGCGATGCCGCCGAACAATATCTGGAAGCAGCGACCGCGAGCCGTCTGCTGAAGTGGGCGACCGATCGCTATCGCGATCAGAAGCAGGGGCCGATGCTGCGTCGCGCGGGCGAGATATTCGCGGGACTGACGCTTGGAGAATTCGCGCGGCTGACGGTCGACACCGAACGAACGCCGCCCGCGCTGTACGCGCGACGCACGAAGGGCACATCGGTCGAAGTCGCCGGCCTGAGCGAAGGGACGCGCGACCAGTTGTTCCTCGCGCTGCGGATCGCGGCGCTCGAACTGCAGCTCGCCAGCAGGGCCGCGCTGCCGTTCGTTGCCGACGATCTGTTCATCAACTTCGACGATGCACGTGCGAAGGCAGGGCTCGAGGCACTGCGCGATCTGTCGACGCGAACCCAGGTGCTGTTCCTGACGCACCACGACCACCTGCTGCCGCTCGTGCGCGACGTGTTCGGCGCGCAGGTCAACGTGGTCGGGCTGCACCGCGAGGCGGCCGCCGCATGACGCCGGACGGGCCGATGTTCCGATATGTGGGAATGGTCATCGTGTACAGGTAGTATGTGCGGTTCCGAAACGCAAGCGACCGGCTCAGGCGGTCGCGGGTCCGGCCACACGGGGGATCAATATGAACAAGCTGGTAGCTGCCATCGCATTCGCGGCGGACAAGCATCGCAATCAGCGGCGCAAGGACGACGAGGCATCGCCGTACATCAACCATCCGATCGCGCTGGCCGCCGTACTGGCCAACGAAGCCGGTATCGAGGACGAGCGTGTGATCGTCGCGGCGGTGTTGCACGACACGATCGAGGACACCGAGACCACCGAGCAGGAACTGCTGCGGCTGTTCGGCAAGGACATCGCTGACATCGTGATGGAAGTCACCGACGACAAGTCGTTGCCGAAGGACGAGCGCAAGCGCCTGCAGGTCGAGCATGCGGCGACCATCAGCCGGCGCGCGAAGCTCGTGAAGCTTGCCGACAAGATCTGCAACCTGCGCGACATCGCGCGGCATCCGCCCGCGGACTGGCCGCTCGAGCGCAAGCAGGCGTACTTCGACTGGGCAAAATCGGTCGTCGACCGGATGCGCGGCGTGCACCCGGGCCTGGAGGGAATTTTCGATGCCGCGTACGACGCGCGGCCGGCGGACTGACGCGCAGCCATGGAAGCGGCGCGATCTGAATTCCTCGCCCGTTCGTTGCCCGCGGTGGCGGGCGTCGACGTGGGCGGCGACAAGAAGCAATGCGATCTCGTGATCCTGCGCGGCTCGACGGTCGTTTGCCGCGAAGAACGGATTGCACCGGAAGCGCTGCCGTCTCTGTGTATCGAGCACGACGTGGTGGCCGTCGGCGTCGACGCGCCGAGCCTGTGGTGGACCGGCAGCGGACGGCGCGCTGCCGAACAGGCGCTTGCGCGTGAACGGATCTCGTGTTTCCCGACGCCATCGCGCGAGCAGGCCATGGCCAGCACGTCCGGCTTCTTCGACTGGATGTTCATGGGAGAGCGCGTTTATCGCGCGCTTGCCGACGCTTATCCGCTGCTGACAAGCGAGCGCTATGCCGGAGGGCGCGTGAGCTTCGAGACTTATCCGTACGCGATTACCTGCGCGATGCTGGGCAAGGCGATTGCGTCGGCGAAGCAGAAACGCAACCAGCGCCGGCAGTTGCTGATCAAGCTCGGGATCGACGTGTCGACACTGCGATCGGTCGACGCGCGAGACGCGACGCTGTGCGCATTGGCCGCGCAATACGTGATCGATGGAAACGCGCATGCGTATGGCGATGCGGAAGGCGGGTATATCCGCGTGCCGATCGTCGGCGAAACGATCATCCTCGATGTGCCGTGGTCAGGTACCACGGTTGGCTGATACTTGTGAGCCTTTGACAGGAAGGTGAGCTTTTTCGGGAGGCGCATCGGACTGTCGACGTCTGGGTGTCGAGCAGTGAAAGCCGGTGGCAGGTGCGACACGTAGGCGATCGAGGTACCGTACGCTTCCCGGCCGGATGCTCAGTCTTCGAGAATGGACGTCGGCACGCTGGAGAGATCGCAGGCAGCGGCCTGTTCGAAATAGCCTTGTGCATCGTCGATCATCACGACCGCGACGTCGATCAGTTCGTCGAGTCGCTGCAGCAGCGATTCGCGCCACTCGATGTCTTCGTCGCGCTCGGGCGTCTTGTCGAGTTGCTCGATGATCGAGTCGGCCGTCTGCAGGAACGGGATCGCCTGTTGATAATTTTCGATCGAGACCATTGCTGCGTTACGCGCGCCCACGAGCCGTTCACGATGCTCATCTGCCAGTTCCGACACGCCGCTGATGCGAGGCAGGACATCCGAGATGCGTTGCAGGAGCGGTGGAACCCGTTCTTCGAGCATGTCGGCGCGCTCGCGCAGCGCGGCGTATTCATCGCGGAGATCGGCATCGCCGGATTCAGTGGTGCTGTCCATCGTCGGTATAAGTGCGTTGTTCGGTCGCGGCATGATACTCGACGGCATGCGTTCCCTGGTTTATACAGCCGGGGCGTGATTGGCGGGAGGCAAATGCGGAGCGCGTCGAACAGAGGGCGCATTCGATTGCCTGTGCCAGGGCCACGAGGAAAGAAGGACTCGTCTCGGATTCGTCGCGGGTGCCTCGCGCTGCAGGCGGTGTGGAGCGCGCCGAGCCCGAAGCCCCCGTGCGCGGAAGCGCACGGGGGCTTTTCAAAATATTTTCACAAATGGCTTGCGGAGACGGGGGCGGGTGCATAGAATCACGCCTCTTTCGCGCTAACGGCAACACGGCGCGGGGAAAGAAGGGAAGCGGTGCGGTTGGGCTGGCTGTAGAGCCGCCGGCGCACACGAAGTTGAACCCCCGGTCGTCGCAACGAAGCAGTTCAAAAAGTTGTTGACGAACCGAAAAACGCGGTTCATAATCTCGCTTCT
>NZ_CADFEJ010000026.1 GCF_902833055.1 Burkholderia territorii | reverse complement strand
CGAGTCGGTCCCACCCCTTCCCATCCCGAACAGGACCGTGAAACGACTCTACGCCGATGATAGTGCGGATTCCCGTGTGAAAGTAGGTAATCGTCAGGCTCCCCTCAAGCCAGAAACCCCCGCCCGAAAGGCGGGGGTTTTTGCATTTGGCGCGGCGCAAATGTGCGCGGAGGTAACCAAACCTCTCCGCGGGGCGCTCGAGCGGCGCACCCTGATCCCCGCTTCATCATCCCGAACCCATCCCCGCCTTCATCGCCGCAAGCTCCGACCACACAGCGACCGGCCACCGATGTCGTTGGTCCGCAGTACCCCGGTTCTCGAGCAATCTTCCTCTTAGCGTCACTGAGATATTCTGCACACCCGCCGCCTGAGCGGGCCAATCGACCTACAGTCAGCGTTCAACCCATGTTGCTGCATACAGCAATGCTGTCGTAATGGCCGACGATGCGCGACGTTGATCAATGATCGGCGATCAACGCTGCTCCCGGCACAATGCCCGAATGATCTCCCCTTCAGTCGACCTGTTGTGTCGACCTGCTCTGTGGACGATTCGGTCGACGCAGAATGATTTCGTCATAAAAATCTATGCGCATAAAGTCCATTTGCGCGATACGCCCGACAGAGCGGGCAACCAGACCTTCAGGGTAATATCGCCATTCGTTCCGATTCCCGGCGCTCGTTTGAATCTGTCGGCACTCGGCATCCTCGGTATTCCGTCTTTTACATCGTTCATGACTGACAGCCCCGCCCAAGGTGGTCGGACGACCGACTTCTTGCCGTATCTGGTCGCCGCAACGTTCTTCATGGAGTATCTCGACACGACCGTGATTGCGACCGCACTGCCACAAATGGCGCGCTCGTTCGGCGTCGGGCCGAATGCGCTCAGCCTGGGAATGACGGCCTATATGCTCGCGCTCGCGGTGTTCATCCCGATCAGCGGCTGGATCGCCGATCGTTACGGCTCTCGCACCGTGTTTTCCACTGCCATCTTCGTATTCACCGGCGCATCGGTGCTATGCGGATTGTCCGAGGGCGTGATGACGTTCACGGCCGCGCGCCTGCTGCAGGGTGTCGGCGGGGCGATGATGGTGCCGGTCGGTCGGATGATCGTCGTGCGCAGCACCGAGAAGGCGAGGCTGATGCGCGCAATCGCGACGATCACGTGGCCGGGCATCGTGGCGCCGGTCGTCGGACCTCCCATCGGCGGCTTCATCACGACCTACGCGTCATGGCGATGGATCTTCCTGCTGAATGTCCCGTTCGGCATCGCTGCGATCGTCTGTACCTGGTTGATCGTCCGGAATACGCGCGCCGACGAGCAGCGACCGCTCGATTGGGTCGGCTTCGTGCTGGCAGGCGCTGCGCTGACGTGTCTGCTGATCGGTACCGAAGCGGCTGGCCAGCAGGACGTCGACTTCACACGCGCGGGTATTCTGGTGGGCGCGAGCGTGCTGTTCGGCATCGCCGCATGGATGCACGCGCAACGATGTGAACATCCGCTCCTCGATTTCTCGACGCTGAAGGTGCCGACATTTTCCGTGACGGTAATCACCGGCTCGGTCACGCGGATGGCGATCAACGCCGTGCCGTATCTGCTGCCGCTGCTGTTCCAGATCGGCTTCGGGATGTCGCCATTCCAGTCCGGCCTGCTGCTGCTCGCAAGCGCGCTCGGCAATCTCGGGATGAAGGCGGGAACGTCGTGGATCCTCGACCGATTCGGTTTCCGGCGCGTTGCGCTCGTCGACGTGACGCTCGTCGGACTCTTCACGATCGCGTGTGGCTGGCTGACGGCGTCGACGCCGCTGGCGATCACGTTGTTCGTCGTATTCGTCTATGGGCTCACCCGGTCGATGCAGTTCACGACGCTCGCGACGCTCGCGTATGCAGATATTCCGGCTAGGCAGACGAGCGCGGCCAGCACGCTGTGGAGCGCCGCTCAGCAGATGACGATCGGAATGGGCATCGCGTTCGGTGCGTTGTCGCTGCGGCTGGCGGCGTTGGTGCGTGGCGACGCGGCCGGCATGCATTACGTGCTCGACGATTTCCGCTGGGCATTTGTTGCGGCGGGCGTGCTTGCGCTTTTGACGTTGCCCGGCTACGCGCGGCTGGCTTCCAATGCCGGCGATCGCCTGCGCGCAAAAGCAGCCCGCGGGTAAGCCGGATTTCTCATTGCATTGGCGACGTGACGGGTGAAGGCTTCTGTATTTGCTCACACACCCGAAACGGCGATCCGTCATGGCGACGATCGTCTGAAGGGCAGTGTGCCCGTCGTCCGCTACCACCGGTGATGCGCTGACCGTGCGGCGGCGGCACGACACAACGATCGTCGCGCAATGACGCACGGTGTCGGTCGCGTGAACTGATCCGCATGGCGAATCGTGCGACACATCGGGTTGCACGCCGCAACCCGTCACTGCGCGTCATGGAAGATGATGCCGATCGTATGGCGATGACCGCTTCGGATTCTGCTCACGCCATGGCGCAAGTTGACGCGGTAGACGCCACGCGTGCCCTGCACCGGCCTGCCATGCACGGCGAAGATCACTGCGTCGCCTTGTGTCAGCGGCACCACTTCGGCGCGCGACTGCATGCGTGGTCGCTGTTCCGTCAGCACGAACTCGCCGCCCGTAAAATCCCTGCCGGGTGCGGACAGCAGGATCGCGATCTGAAGCGGAAAGACATGCTCGCCGTACAGGTCCTGATGCAGACAGTTGTAGTCATCGGGGCCGTATTGCAGGATCAGCGGCGTTGGTCGTGTCTGTCCCGCCGCGTGGCAGCGATCGAGGAATGCGCGGTGTTCTTTCGGATAGCGGACGTCGATCCCGAGTGCCTGGTTCCAGCGATTCGCGATCGGTGCGAGGTGCGGGTAGAGCGTCGCGCGTAGCTCGGCGATGAGTGCAGGCAGCGGGTACGCGAAGTACTTGTATTCGCCGCGCCCGAATCCGTGCCGTGCCATCACGACGCGTGAACGATAGAGCGCATCCTGCGGATAGAGCGACGCGAGCGAGTCGCACTCGCTGGCGGAGAGCAGGCCCGGTATGCGTGCGCATCCGTAACGATCGAGCTCGACATCGACGGTCGCCCAGTCGATTGCGTCGACGCGTTGCACGATGTCCGTCGATTCGACGGCAGGTTGCAGATGGGAGATATTCACGGGCGTACCTCGGTTCGTCAGCGATGTGGCGCCGTGCGACAGAGCGAAACGCTCGCAAGCGTCGCGTGCACGGTCGAAGCCACGATGAAAGTTGATGAACCCAGTCTAGCGGCGTCCGTGTGCGGGCGCGCTCCAGATCTTGCGCTCCAATCCGGAAAGGCGGAAAAGGCACGGGCGTGGCACGGCCGCAGCGAATGCCGAAACATGTCGGAGCGGAGAAGCGGAGAAGCGGAGAAGCGCAGAAGCGCAGAAGCGCAGAAGCGCAGAGGCGCAGAGGCGCAGAGGCGCAGAGGCGAAGAGGCGAGCGGACAAACAGCGGCGAAACCTTCCACGGCAGGCAGCCAGCTTTCCCCGGCCACCTACCATTTGCCCGATCAAGCCACCGACCGGAACAACCAGTAGAGCCCGCCTGCCAGCACGATCGACGCGGGCAGCGTCAGCACCCATGCGAGCACGAGGCTGCGCACCGTGCTCCACTGCAGCCCGGATCCGTTCGCGGCCATCGTGCCCGCGACGCCCGACGACAGCACGTGCGTCGTCGACACGGGCAGCCCGTATACATCGGCAGCACCAATCGTCAGCATCGCGACCAGTTCGGCCGACGCGCCCTGACCATAGGTCAAATGCTGTTTGCCGATCTTCTCGCCGACGGTCACGACGATCCGCTTCCAGCCGACCATCGTGCCGAGGCCCAGTGCGATCGCGACGGCGACCTTCACCCACGTCGGAATGAACTTCGTCGCGTGGTCCAGCTGCTTGCGGTAGTTGTCGATCGCGAGCTTGTCGTCGGCGGCGAACGCGGGCTGCCCCGATTTCTCGATCAGGCGAATCGCTTCGGACACCAGATACATCGTGTTGCGCACGTTGTCGACGTCGCGTTGCGGCACCGCCGCCATCGACCCCGACGCGCCGACCGCGGTCGCGAGCGACGTGGACAGCTGTTGCACGGCAGGCAGCACGGCAGGCGTCAGTTCGCGATGCTGCACGTAGTGTTCGACGTCGGCGCGCGGGTTCGCGGACGGCGCGACGCCGTTCGTGTACTTCCCGAACGTCGCGGCAGCCTGGTTCGCGACGGCGACGAAGGTCTGCGTTTCGGTCGGCGTGACGGCCTTGTTGAGCGCATACGCGGTCGGCACCGTGCCGATGAGGATCAGCATGATGAGGCCCATCCCTTTTTGCCCGTCGTTCGATCCGTGTGCGAACGACACACCCGTGCAGGTGAGGATCAGCAGGCAGCGAATCCAGAACGGCGGCGGCTGGTCCTTCGGTGGCTCCTGGTACAGCTCGGGAATCCGCACGAGGGCTTTCAGCACGAGCAGCAGCACGGCGGCGCACAGGAAGCCGACGATCGGCGAGAACAGCAGCGACTTGCCGACGCCAAGCGCCTGACCCCAGTCAACACCGCTCGTGCCGGACGGCCCGTGCATCAACTGGTTCATCAGACCGACACCGATGATCGACCCGATCAGTGTGTGCGAGCTCGACGACGGCAACCCGAAATACCAGGTCGCAAGGTTCCACATGATCGCGGCGATCAGCAGCGCGAATACCATCGCGAAGCCTGCGCCGCTACCGACCTGCAGAATCAGCTCGACGGGCAGCAACTGCAGGATCCCGAACGCGACGGCGCCGCTCGAGACCATCACGCCGAGGAAGTTCCACATGCCCGACCAGATCACGGCGACGTTGGGCGTCAGCGAGTGGGTATAGATCACGGTGGCCACCGCGTTCGCGGTGTCGTGGAAGCCGTTGACGAATTCGAAGCCGAGCGCGATCAGCAGCGCGGCGCCGAGCATCAGGTACGGGAACAGCGATCCTTCGCGGACCGGCGCCAGATCGGCGACGAGGTGCGTGGCGATATAGCCGGCGCCGAACACGAGCACCAGCAGGAACACGGCATAGCCGACCTGCCTGGTGCGTTCGACGGAAGCCGAATTGTTCTGTGCGGACGAAGCAGGTTGATTCATGACGGCATCTCGTAAGGGAACCGCGTCCGATCCTAGCTTTTGCTAGCAGTCAGTTTGATGACAGTACGGATGACGAATCATGGTCTTACGGATGTGTAAGGTGACGTGCCGTAACGCCGTGGCTCGACGTGTCGTGCACGGCTCGTGTCGTGGTCCATATAGTGAACACCAACCAGTCTGTGCATTGACGTGCGGATCGCCGGAAGTACGCGATGCGCGAGCGCGGCTAGCGCAGCATGCGTGGTGCGCTCCACGTGGATTCGCGCGCCAGCGCGACGAATGCGGCCAGATAGTCGATCGACGCGTCCGCGTCGCGGATGCCGAGGAAGATCTGCTTCATGATGCCCTTCTTGCCGAGCTTGACCGGCACGACCGGCATCCGGTCCGCGTACTCGTCGGCAAGCCACCTCGGCAACGCGGCCACGCCGCGCCCGCTCGCCACCATCTGCAGCATGATGTCGGTCGTCTCGATCGACTTGTGGCGCCGCGGCACGATGCCGGCCGGCGTCAGGAACTGGTTGTAGATGTCGAGCCGGTCGGTCTCGACCGGGTAGGTAATCAGCACCTCGTCGGTCAGCTGCTCGGGCGTCACGTAATCGGTGTTCGCGAACCGATGCGCATCCGCGACTACCAGCACCTGCTCGTAATCGAACACGGGATCGAAGTGCAGCCCCGGCTTGTTCAGCGGGTCGGGCGTGACGAGCACGTCGATGTCATGGCCGAACAGCGCGCCGATGCCGCCGAACTGGAAACGCTGCTTCACGTCCACGTCGACGTCCGGCCAGCGTGACAGATACGGCGACACGACCTTCAGCAGCCACTGGTAACACGGATGGCACTCCATCCCGATGCGCAGCGTGCCGCGCTCGCCCTTCGCGTACTGCTTCATCCGCTCCTCGGCGAGTTCGAACTGCGGCAGCAGCCGGTTCGCCAGCTTCAGCAGATACTGCCCGCCCTGCGTGAGCCGCAGGCCGCGTCCTTCGCGATCCCAGATCGGCGTGCCGAGCTGCTGCTCGATTTTTCGGACGGTATGGCTGAGCGCCGATTGCGTGAGATGCAGCGCATTGGCGGCCGCCGTCAGCGAACCCTGGCGCTCGACTTCGCGAATCACGACGAGATGGAATCGTTCCAGCATGGCGATCGTTCACCCAACGGATACATGAACAGATTTAATGGATGAATGAAATAATGCCATTTTATTTCATGAGATGAAATCCCTATGATGGCTGCCGAATCTTCAATTTCTTCTGGATGGCAGCTTCATGGTTACGACACACAACCTCGGTTTTCCGCGCATCGGCGCGAAGCGCGAACTCAAGTTCGGTCTCGAACGCTACTGGAAGGGGGAATCGTCGCGCGACGAACTGAAGGCGCTCGGCGCCGAACTGCGCCGACGGCACTGGCACGACCAACGCGACCTTGATCTCGCACCGATCGGCGATTTTGCGTTCTACGATCAAGTGCTCGACATGAGCTTCACGCTCGGCAACCTGCCCAAGCGCGTGCAGGACTTCCACGGCGATGCCCTCGACAACTATTTCCGCGTCGCGCGCGGCCGTTCCGCACAGTCGGCGCAAGAGCATGCGGTATGCTGCGGCGGTGTCGCGGCCGGTGAGATGACGAAGTGGTTCGACACGAACTATCACTACATCGTGCCGGAATTCCACGCGGACACGAACTTCTCGCTCGATCCGTCGCGCCTGCTTCAGCAACTGGCGGAAGCACAGGCTCAGGGCGTGGCCGCGAAGCCGGTGATTCTGGGGCCTGTCACGTATCTGTGGCTCGGCAAGGCGAAGGACGATTCCGATCGCCTCGCGCTACTGCCGAAGCTGCTGCCGGTATATGGCGCGCTGCTCGATACGCTGACCGCGCAGGGTGTGGAATGGGTGCAGATCGACGAGCCGATCCTCGTCACCGAGCTCGACGCCGAATGGCGCGTGGCGCTGCGCACCGCGTACGACGTACTCGAGACGCGCCGCATCAAGCTGCTGCTCGCCACGTACTTCGGTCAACTGAAGGAAAACCTCACCCTCGCGGCCTCGCTGCCGGTCGACGGCCTGCACATCGACGCGATCAACGCCCGCGACGAAATCGACGCACTCGTGCGCGAACTGCCGTCCGACCGCGTGCTGTCGGTGGGCGCGATCAACGGCCGCAACATCTGGAAGACGGACCTGAGCGCGACGCTCGACTGGCTCGAGCCGCTCGCAAAGCAACTGGGCGATCGCCTGTGGCTCGCACCGTCATGCTCGCTGCTGCACGTGCCGGTCGATCTCGCGAGCGAGGAGAAGCTCGATCCGGAGATCCGCGCGTGGCTCGCATTCGCGCTGCAGAAACTCGACGAACTGAACGTGCTCGCGACCGCGCTGAACGAAGGCCGCGACAAGGTGGCCGACGCGCTCGCCGCGAACGCTGCCGCGATCGAAGCGCGCCGTCGCTCGCCGCGCGTGCACAACCCCGCGGTGAAGGCCGCGATCGCGCGCATCGACGCGCGGCTCGGCAACCGCGCGAGTCCGTACACGCAGCGCGCGCCGAAACAGTCGGCGCGCCTGAACCTGCCGGCGTTCCCGACGACGACGATCGGCTCGTTTCCGCAGACCGCCGAGATTCGCCTGGCGCGCAGCCGGTTCAAGGCAGGCGCGCTGGACGAAGCCGGTTACCGCAAGGCGATGCAAGCGGAAATCGAGCGCAGCGTGCGCGAGCAGGAATCGCTCGAACTCGACGTCCTCGTACACGGCGAGGCCGAACGCAACGACATGGTCGAATACTTCGGCGAGCAGCTCGACGGCTACGCATTCAGCCAGTTCGGCTGGGTGCAGTCGTACGGTTCGCGCTGCGTGAAGCCGCCGATCCTGTTCGGCGACATCAGCCGGCCGAAGGCGATGACGGTCGAATGGATCGCGTATGCGCAGTCGCTGACGAACAAGCCGATGAAGGGCATGCTGACCGGCCCGGTGACGATCCTGAACTGGTCGTTCGTGCGCGACGACCAGCCGCGTTCGGTGTCGTGCTACCAGCTCGCGCTCGCGATCCGCGACGAAGTGCTCGATCTTGAGAAGGCTGGTGTGCGCGTGATCCAGATCGACGAGGCCGCGTTGCGCGAAGGGCTGCCGCTGCGTCGCGCGCAATGGGGCGAGTACCTGAAGTGGGCGGTCGAGTCGTTCCGCATTACCGCGAACGGCGTACAGGACGATACGCAGATCCATACGCACATGTGCTATTCGGAATTCAACGACATTATCGCGTCGATTGCCGACATGGACGCTGACGTGATCACGATCGAGACCTCGCGCTCGGACATGGAACTGCTCGATGCATTCGACAGCTTCAGGTATCCGAACGAAATCGGGCCGGGCGTGTACGACATTCATTCGCCGAACATCCCGACGCAGGATCACATCGTCGGCCTGATGAAGAAGGCGGCCGAGCGGATTCCGGCCGAGCGCCTGTGGGTGAACCCGGACTGCGGGCTGAAGACGCGCCAGTGGGCGGAAGTGATTCCGGCGCTGACGAACATGGTCGCCGCCGCGAAGACGCTGCGCAGCCAGGTGCGATAACGCCGCGAATGCCGCCCGCCTGTCGTCGCGATCGACGCTCGGGCGGCAGAGCAGGCGACCGGCATGTTCACGGAGGCGGGGCCGTTGCGGCGTACCGCGATACGCACAATGCAAACGGGCAGGCGATGTCGCCTGCCCGTTGCGCGAGATTACGCGGTGCGTGCGTCGCGCGGCAACGCTTCGTCGACCTTGCCGGGTGCGTCGGCATCGTCGATGCTGACGCGGCGCGAGATCAGCCACACGCATACCGACGACAGCACGGCGGCACTCGTGTACTGGATCGCGAGCGGCCACCATTGCGGCGCGGTGTTCTGTGCGATCAGCGTGGCGACGAGCGGCGTGAGGCCGCCGGCGATCGCACCGCATACCTGGTATGCGATCGAGATTGCCGTGTAACGGATGCGTGCGATGAAGATGCCGCTGACGAAGCCCGCGACCACCGAGTAGTAGCCCGATTCGGCGAGCGTCGCGAGGCCGACGCCGACCGTGATGGACAACGGCGTGCCCATGTGCACGAGCGGCAGCATCACGAACGGCACGATCGCGGCCCAGGCGCCGGTGATCAGCAGCACGCGCGTCGTGCCGAAGCGCTGCGCGATGAACGCGGCCGCGAGCTGCACGACGAACTGCAGCACGGCGACGATGGTCATGCAATGCAGCACCATCGACCGGTCGAGCGCCAGGAACTGCGTCGCGTAGCTGATCATGAAGATGTTGCTGAAGTACACGCCGGCGATCCCGTACACGTTCGCGCCGATCGCGAGCAGCAGCAGCGGCCAGTACTTGAGCGCCTCGTGCACCGGGTTGCGCGCGGTGTTGCCGCTCTTCCTGACTTCCTCGAATTCGGGCGACTCGGACACACTTGCGCGGATCACGAAGCCGACCGCCAGCAGCACGGCGCTCGCGAGGAACGGCACGCGCCAGCCCCAGCTCATCATGTCGTCCTTCGACAGCGTGCTGATCGCGCCGAACGCGAGCATCGACAGGATCAGGCCGCTCGCGCTGCCGAGCTGCGCGAACGACGCGAAGAACGTGCGCTTGCCTTCGGGCGCATGCTCGCCGGCGAGCAGCACCGCACCGCCCCATTCGCCGCCGACCGCGATGCCCTGCAGCACGCGCATCAGCACCAGCAGGATCGGCGCGATCACGCCGGCTTGCGCGTGGGTCGGCAGCAGGCCGATCGCGACCGTCGACACGGCCATCAGCATCAGCGTCGCGAGCAGCGAGCGCTTGCGGCCGAAGCGGTCGCCGAGATAGCCGAACATCACGCCGCCGAGCGGCCGCGCGAAGAAGCCGACCGCGAACGAGCCGAACGACGCAAGCAGGCTGACGAAACGGCTCTCGCCGGGAAAGAACAGCGGCCCGAACACGATGGCCGCGGCGGTCGCGTAGCTGTAGAAGTCGTACCACTCGATCGTGGTGCCGACGAACGAAGCGAGCGCCGCCCGCTTCGGTTGCTTGATGGCAGTCCCCATCTGTTGTGTGCTCCTCTGGAATCCTCTGATTTGGAATAGGTCGTGCGCCGGGATCAGTCGCGGTACGCGACGCCGGGCAGCACGCACAGCAGCTCGTAGGCAAGGTTCGCGCCGAGCAGGGCCGTGGTGCCGAACGGATCGTACGGCGGCGCGACTTCGACGAGATCGCAACCGACGATGTTCAGCCCCCTCGCGCCGCGGATGATCTCGAGCGCCTGCGGCACCGTGAGGCCCGCGATTTCCGGTGTGCCCGTGCCCGGGGCGTAGGCCGGATCGATGCCGTCGATGTCGAAGCTGATGTAGACCGGCGTGTCGCCGATGCGCGCGCGCACTTCTTCCATCAGCGGCGCGAGCGACTTGTTCCAGCATTCCTCGGCCTGCACCACGCGGAAGCCCTGCTCGCGGCACCAGTCGAAATCCTCGGCGGCGTAGCCGGTGCCGCGCAGGCCGATCTGCGTGACCTTGTCGCCGTGCAGCAGGCCTTCCTCGACCGCGCGGCGGAACGGCGTGCCGTGCGCGATCTTTTCGCCCATCATCGTATCGTTCACGTCGGCGTGTGCATCGACGTGGATCAATGCAACCTTGCCGTGCTTGCGGTGGATCGCGCGCAGGATCGGCAGCGCGATCGTGTGGTCGCCGCCGAGCGTGATCGGCTTGCAGTCGTGCGCGAGAATCGCGTCGTATGCGGTCTCGATGCGCGCGATGGAATCGTGCAGGTTGTACGGATTGATCGCGACGTCGCCGATGTCGGCGATCTGCAGCGAATCGAACGGCGCGGCGCGCGTGGCCATGTTGTACGGGCGCAGCAGCACGGATTCCGTGCGGATCTGGCGCGGGCCGAAGCGCGCGCCGGTGCGATTGGAGGTGCCGAGGTCGAACGGCACGCCGACGAAACACGCGTCGAGGCCGGCGGCGCTCGCCACGTGCGGCAGGCGCATCATCGTCGCGATGCCGCCGCTGCGCGGCATTTCATTGCCGCCGAGCGGCTGGAAATGGGTGTGGTCGTTCATGGGCTTGTCTCTTCCGATGTGGGGTTGCCGTATCATTCGACGCGGCCTGGCACATAGTTTTACGCGTCCGGCCGGAAAGAAGAATGCGAAGATATCGACGTAAACATCGATTTTCATCGATGTATGGAAGGGGAATAGCGTGCTGGGGAATCTGTCGACCCTCGATCTGCGGTTGATCCGCGTGTTTCTCGCGGTCACGGACGCGGGCGGCGTGTCGGCCGCCCAGGCGATGCTGAACGTCGGCCAGTCGACGATCAGCGCGCAACTGTCGTCGCTCGAGACGCGGCTCGGCTACCGGCTGTGCGAGCGCGGCCGCAGCGGGTTCCGGCTCACGCCGAAGGGCGAGCGGTTCCACGCGATGAGCCGCAAGCTGCTCGCCGCGCTCGACGAATTCGGGATGGCGGCGCGGCACATGGACCGCCAACTGGTCGGTACGCTGAACATTGGCCTGATTGGCCATACGCCGGTGAGCCAAAACGCGCGGATCGCCGAGGCGATTGCCGCGTTCCGCACACGCGACGAGGCCGTGCGTTTCTCGATCTCGGTGCGCGCGCCGGGCGATCTCGAGGAAAAGCTGCTGAGCGGCGAGATTCAGATCGCGGTCGGCTACTTCTGGCATCGCGTGCCGACGCTGCACTACACGCCGCTGTTCATCGAGCGGCAGGTCGCGTACTGCGGCCGCAGCCATCCGCTGTTCGAACGCGCCGGCGCGCTCACGCCGGCCGACGTCGCCGGATTCGAATGGGCGTGGCGCTCGTATCCGCTGCCGGAGGCGCAGATGTCGACGACGCCCGATCGCGTGACCGCGACCGCGGACAACATGGAAGCGGTCGCGTTGCTGATCCTGTCAGGTCATCACCTCGGCTACCTGCCGCAGCACTTCGCGGCGCCGTATGTCGCGCAGGGGCTCCTCGCGCCGCTCAATCCGGATCGGCTGCATTACGAGGTCACGTTCCACATGGTCGTGGCGCGCGACGGGCGCGGCGATCCGCTCGTCGAAGCGTTTCTCGAGGATCTCGAGCGCGCGCACCAGTCGCCCGACGTCGTGTGAGGTCGCGTGCGTCGCGCGTGAGGCCGGGCAACGCCGGCCCGGCGACCGAGCATTCCGCGCGAGCGGCCCGCTGCGGGCATCACGGCACCGGTAGCCCCGCATCGTGTTTCACTTCGCGCAACGACAGTGCCGATTCGATCGATGTGACGCCCGGCAGCATCCGCAGCGAATCGCGCAGGAACGTGCCGTAGTCGTCGAGATCGCGCGCGACCACCTGCAACAGATAGTCGGCCGTGCCCGCGACGTTGTGGCACGCGAGGATCCGCTCGATGCCGAGCACTTCGCGTTCGAACCGGTCGGCGACCTTGCGGTCGTGTGTTGCGAACCGCACGAGCACGAACGCGACGACGCCGAAGCCGAGCGCCTGGCGCGACAGCTGCGCGCGGTAGCGCTCGATGTAGCCGTCGTTTTCGAGACGCTTCAGGCGCCGCGCGCACGGCGTTTCGGACAGGCCGACGGAATCGGCGAGGCGCGCGATCGGCAGGCGGCCGTCGCGTTGCACCGCGGCGAGAATCGCGCGATCGGTTTTGTCGAGTTCGGTCATGTTGGCGGAATCCTTGTCTTGATTGCATGATTGTGGCGGATTCCGCTATCGATCGCCAATTCCGAGCCAAAGATGGCCAATAATCCCTCCACCTTCAGCGGCAACATATCGTCATCGAAGGACGGGGGCAGACCATGATTTCCACCCATTTGCTGTTGATTTATCTTGCCGCGCTCGCGGCCATCTACGCGGTGCCCGGGCCCGACATGGCGCTCGTGCTGCAGACCAGCATCGGCCGCGGCGTGCGCCCCGGCATGGCGGCGGCCGCGGGCCTTTCGCTGTCGCGCACCGCGCACGTGACGCTGTCCGCGTGCGGTGTCGCGGCGCTGATTCGCAGCGCGCCGTGGCTGTACGAGGCGATCCGTTATGGCGGCGCGCTCTATCTCGCGTACGTGGCGATTCAGGTGTTTCGCTCGCCGGTGTTCGCGCTCGGCGACGGCGACGAGGCGGGCCACGGCGAACTGCGTCAGTCGTTCTTCAAGGGGCTGCTGACGAACCTGCTGAATCCGAAGGCGCTGCTGTTCTGCTCGGTGCTGCTGCCGCAGTTCGTGCGGCCCGAGGCCGGGCCCGTCGTCTGGCAGATGTTCGAGCTCGGCGCGCTGCTGGTCGCGGCCGGCGTGTGTTTCGACCTCGCATGCGTGTTCGGCGCGTCGCGCATCGCGGCGTGGATGCGTGCGCATCCGCTCGCGCAGACGGTCCAGCGCTGGACGTTTTCCGCCGCGCTGATCGGGTTCGCGCTGCGGCTGTCGATGGACTGAACCGCCTTGCTGCGGCGCGCCAGCGACGCCACGATCGATCGAGGTAAGGTCGACTGCCGTGCCGCCGTTCGTGTCGACGCCCGCCGCACAAGGGCATGCGCGCAAATCGTCTGACTGATCTAAACTCCTTTTAACTTCGCGCATTCGCGAACCGACTGACCGAACGGAACCCACTTCCGCCGGCTGTGTCCGATTTCCTGGCTGTTCCGTGCAACGCGGTACCAAGGAGGGTCTGAACATGGCAAGGCATCTTCACGCCGACCGTGAACCCCGAATCGTGCCCGAGTCCAAGTGCCTCGGCCCGTGCGATCCGGCACAACGCATCCACGTCACGATCATGTTGCGGCGGCAGGAAGAAGGGCAACTCGATACGTTGGTCCACCAGCTCGCCACCGGCGACGCACAGGCGAAACCGCTGTCGCGCGAAGCGTTCGCGCAGCGTTTCTCCGCCAATTCCGACGACATTCGCAAGACCGAGGAATTCGCCCGTCGACATCAGTTGACGGTCGATCGCGTCGACCCGGTCGAAAGCGTCGTCGTGCTGTCGGGCACGATCCAGCAGTTCGAAGCGGCGTTCAGCGTGAAGCTCGAGCGTTTCGAGCACCGTTCGATCGGCCAGTACCGCGGCCGCTCGGGCCCGATCGCGCTGCCGGACGAGCTCGGCGACGCCGTCACGGCCGTGCTCGGTCTCGACAGCCGCCCGCAGGCGCGGCCGCACTTCCGGCTGCGTCCGCCGTTCAGGCCGGCGCGCGGCGCCACGAGTGTCACGTTCACGCCGATCCAGCTCGCGTCGCTGTATGGCTTTCCGGCCGGCGACGGCGCCGGGCAATGCATCGCGATCGTCGAACTCGGCGGCGGCTATCGCGCGGCCGATATCCAGCAGTATTTCCGCGGGCTCGGCATCGGCACGCCGCCGACGCTCGTCGACGTGAACGTCGGCACCGGCCGCAATGCGCCGACCGGCGACCCGAACGGCCCGGACGGCGAAGTCGCGCTCGACATCGAGATCGCCGGTGCGATCGCGCCGGCCGCGAAGATCGCCGTGTACTTCGCGCCGAACAGCGACGCAGGCTTCATCCAGGCCGTCAACGCGGCCGTCACCGACAAGATCAACAAGCCGTCGGTGATCTCGATCAGCTGGGGCGGGCCGGAAGCGATCTGGCAGGCGCAGTCGGCGCACGCGTTCAACCGCGTGCTGCAGGCGGCGGCCGCGCAGGGCATCACGGTGTGCGCGGCGTCGGGCGACAGCGGCTCGGGCGACGGGCTGCAGGACGGCGCCGATCACGTCGACTTCCCCGCGTCGAGCCCGTACGTGCTCGGCTGCGGCGGCACGCAACTCGATGCGTTGCCCGGCCAGGGCATCCGCAGCGAGGTCGCGTGGAACGACGAGGCGGCCGGTGGCGGCGCGGGCGGCGGAGGCGTCAGCACGCTGTTCGACCTGCCGGCATGGCAGCAGGGACTGACGGTTGCGCTCGCCGACGGCAGCAGCACGCCGCTCGCGAAGCGCGGCGTGCCGGACGTCGCGGGCGACGCGTCGCCGCAAACGGGCTACGAGGTGTCGGTCGCGGGCACGCCCGCGGTGATGGGCGGCACGAGCGCGGTCGCGCCGCTGTGGGCAGCGCTGATCGCGCGGATCAACGCATCGGCCGGCACATCGGCGGGCTGGATCAATCCGACGCTGTACAAGAATCCGGGCGCGCTGCGCGACATCACCAAAGGCTCGAACGGCACGTATGCAGCCGCGTCGGGCTGGGATGCGTGCACGGGCCTCGGCAGCCCGGACGGCGCGAAACTCGCGGCGATCCTCGCGCGCAAGCCGTCGAGCTGACGCGCCGGCACAGGCCTTTCCATGTGACGCGGGTGTCCTGCCCGCGTCTTTTTTCACCTCCAGGAGCAGCACGATGGGCATCGATTCCGCATCTTCCGGCGGCGTGTATCCGCTGCATCACGGCGACCACAATTCTCATGGCGTGCCGCCGACCGTCAATCCGGTCGCGCTGAGCCACGGCCGTGACCAGCCGTTCTTCGATCCGGTCGCGTACGGCAACGGCCCCGACGACTCGGTGACCGACACGACCGAGGCGGCCGCGATCACGCATCACACGATCCTGATCGACGGCAAGCGCATCGCGTACACGGCGACGGCCGGCCATCTCGTGACGGTCGATCCGAGCAGCTCGCAGCCGGCCGCGAAGCTCTTCTACGTCGCGTTCACGGCCGACGGCGCGAAGGAGGAAACGCGGCCCGTCACGTTCTTCTACAACGGCGGGCCCGGATCGTCGTCGGTGTTCGTGCTGCTCGGCTCGTTCGCGCCGAAGCGCATCAAGACGTCGATGCCGGGGTTCACGCCGCCCGCGCCGTACCAGATCGAAGACAATCCGGACAGCATGATCGACCATAGCGACCTGGTGTTCATCAACCCGGTCGGCACCGGCTATTCGGCGGCCGTCGCGCCGAACCGGAACCGCGATTTCTGGGGCGTCGACCAGGATGCGAATTCGCTCAAGCAGTTCATCAAGCGCTACCTGACGAAGAACAACCGCTGGAATTCGCCGAAATACCTGTTCGGCGAGTCGTACGGCACCGCGCGCAGCTGCGTGCTCGCGTACAAGCTGCACGAAGACGGCGTCGACCTGAACGGCGTCACGCTGCAGTCGTCGATCCTCGACTACCGGCAGGCCGGCAACCCGGTCGGCGCGCTGCCGACCGCCGCGGCCGATGCGTGGTATCACAAGAAGCTCGGCATCACGCCCGCGCCGGCCGATCTCGGCGCGTTCGTCGAGGAAGTCGCGCAGTTCGCGCGTACCGACTACCTGACCGCGTTGCGCAACGTCCCGCATGCCGATCCGGCCACCGTGCGCAAGCTGTCGGCGTACACGGGCATCGACACCGCGACGCTGCAGACCTGGGGGCTCGATATCGCGGGCTACGACCCGCGTGGCAATTCGCTGTTCCTCACGACGCTGCTGCATGCGCAGGGGCTGGCGCTCGGTTCGTACGACGGCCGCGTGACCGGGATCTCGTCGGGTATCGCCGGCAAGATCGACCCGAACTCGGGCGGCAACGATCCGACGATGACGGCCGTGACGGGCGTCTACACGGCGATGTGGAACAGCTACCTGAACGAGCAGCTGAAGTTCACGTCGAATTCCGCGTTCACGGACCTGAACGACCAGGCGTTCCAGAACTGGGACTTCAGCCATATCGACCCGACCGGCGCGCAGCAGGGCGTCGATGCCAAGGGGAACGTGATCCTCTACACGGCCGGCGATCTTGCCGCCGTGATGGCGCTCAACGTCGACCTGAAGGTGCTGTCGGCGAACGGCCTCTACGATTTTGTCACGCCGTTCTATCAGACCGTGATCGACCTGCAGCAGATGCCGCTCGAGGATCAGAAGGTGCGGCAGAACCTGTCCGCGCGTTTTTATCCGTCGGGGCACATGGTGTATCTCGACGGCGGTTCGCGCACCGCGCTCAAGCGCGACCTCGCGACGATGTACGACGCGACGGTCAGCGATACGGGCGCGCGGATGCGGATTCGCGCACTGCAGGCAAAGAAGGCGGGCGGGCACGCGTAGCGTTGCCCGTCGTGCACGTGCCGCGCGTACCCGCCCGGGTTCGCGCGGCACGGCATGGGTGGCGGCGCCGGGCCGGGCTTACGCGGCCGGCCAGTCGAACGGCGTGTAAGGCAGCGCGCGCTTGTGGCGCGAGCCGTCGTAGAAGCGCAGCACCGTTTCGTACACGCTGTCGGCGACGGGCTTGCCTTCGAGGAAGTCGTCGATCTCGTCGTAGGTGACGCCATACGCGTGCTCGTCGGGGCGCAGCGGGCGCAGTTCCTCGAGGTCAGCCGTCGGCACCTTCATCACGATCAGTTCGTCGCCGCCGAGCGCGCGGGCGATTGCCCGCACGCGGCGCTTGCTCAGGCCGGCGAGCGGCAGCACGTCCGCGCCGCCGTCGCCGAATTTCGTGAAGAAACCCATCAGCGATTCGGCCGCGTGATCGGTGCCGATCACGATGCCGCGCCGCGCGCCGGCGACCGCATATTGCGCGATCATGCGCTCGCGTGCCTTGATGTTGCCGTGCACGAAGTCCTGCTGTGCCGGGTTTTCGAACGCGTGGCCGGACGCGACGAGCGATGCGAGCATCGCGTCGGCGGCGGGCTTCACGTCGACCGTGAACGTCTCGTCCGCGCGCACGAACGCGAGCGCGCGCTGCGCATCGGCTTCGTCGTTCTGCACGCCGTTGGGCAAACGCATCGCGATGAAGCGGGCGTCGTAGCCTTCGCCGCGCAGCTTTTCGACCGCGAGTTGCGCGAGCCGCCCGGCCGTCGACGAATCGACGCCGCCGCTGATGCCGAGCACGTAGGTCCGCAGGCCGGTCGAACGAAGGTACTGCGCGAGGAAATCGATGCGGCGGGCGATTTCGGCATCGACGTCGAATTGCGGGGCGACGTTCAGTTCGGCAATGATCGCGCGTTGGCGGCTGGCGTAATCGGCGGATGTCATGGAGCGTGGTTCCGGAACGAAATGCAAGGCGCCCATCATAAGCGCAATCGCGGTCCGGCGCCGCGCCGGGCATGCGATCCGGCGATTGCGCGTTGCATCGGCGAGACGGGCTGCATCGTCATGGGGCAGCGTGCGGGGCGGCGGACGCCGGCGGGCACGCGGATGCGCCGTTTCGATGCACGGCAGGGGCGCTCCCCGTTTGCGTTCGCCCGCGTCAGCGCCGTGCGAGCACGACGCCCGCCAGCGCAAGCCCGAAGCCGGCGAGCTGCACGGCAGCGAGCGTTTCGCCGAACAGCAGGTAGCCCTGCAGCGCGGCGAGCGGCGGCGCGAGGAACAGCAGCGACGTCGCGCGCGCGGCGTTGCCGCGCCGCAGCATCCACATCAGCATCGTGACCGCGCCGCCGGACAGGAACACGACGCCCCACACGAGCGAGATCCACAGCGCCGGTGCGCCGATCCAGCGCGTTTCGTGCAGCAGCACGACGAAGACGGCCGCGACGATCGCCGCGCCGAGGTTCTGCACGGCGACGGCGGTGCGCAGGTCGTTCTGCGCGAGCTTGCCCTTCTGATACAGCGAGCCGGCGGTGATCGAGCCGACCGACAGGATCGACACGGCCACGACGAACCACGCGGGCGCCGCGCCCGGCGGCGGCGCGACACCGCCCGCGACCTTCGGCGCGAGCACGAGCGCGACGCCCGCGAGCCCGAGCGCCATCCCGAGCCAGCCGCGCGCGGGCAGGCGCTCGTTGAACAGCGGCACCGCGAGCACGGCGGTGGCGAGCGGCTGCAGCGCGCCGAGCAGTGCCATCACGCCCGCATTCAGCCCCTGCGCGACGGCCCAGTAGCTCGCGCCGAGATAGACGCCTTGCAGCAGCGCGCCGGCGATCAGGTGGCGCGGCCATTCGCGGCGGGCCGGCCACGGCGCACGCGCGGCGAGCGCCACCGCGCCGAACAGCGCCGCCGTGCCCGCGAATCGTGCGAGCAGGAACAGGTTCGGATCGGCGTAGGGCTTGATTGCCCGTGCGACGATGAAACCGGTGGACCACAGCGCGACGAAAGCCGCGGCGACGAGCGAGGAAAACATGCGGGGCGGGCCTCGATACGGCCGGACGAATCGTGAAGTCGGTCAGTATCGGGCGAAGCGGTGCCGCCGTCTTGTCGGATTCTGCACTCGCGCGTGGCGGGTGCAGCGGCCACGCGCGGCGTATTGGTCGCGTGCGGGATGCGCTGCAGGTACGGCGGCGCGCCCGCCGTTCGCTTACCGGCCGGCCAGATGAAGGCGCCGCGGCATGAAAACGCGCCGCGGCGCACGAAACGAAAGGGCGATCAATCGAGCGAGAACGTGTCGAGCGGCTGGTTCGCGCGTGCGTCGGTCGCGAAGCGCGCGGCGAGCTGTTCGTACAAACGGCGCGCCTCGTCGAGCGTCAGGTCGATCCAGTATGGATCGCCCGCTCCGTCGTTGAGCCGTTCCGGCGAAAACTGGATTTCGAGCACACTGCCTTTGCGATACATTCGCAAGCCCCCTGATGGTCTGTCGTTCGGCGAAGCGCAGAGTGTAGCAACCGCTTGCCGTGCCGATTCACGCGCATCGGGCAATACAGAATTTCGCTTTCTCGAAACGCGCCGGCCGCCTGCCGCGTCGCCGTCAAATGACGGTCAAACGGCCGTAATACAATGGTCAGCTTACCCATTACCAGTCGCCTCGGGCGCATTGCGATGCTGGCGGAACAACGTCATCAATACATTCTGTCGGAACTCGGGCGATCGGGCGCGCTGTCGGTTGCCGAACTCGTGCGCTCGCTCGACGTGTCGCGCGAGACGGTCCGGCGCGACCTGAACGCGCTCGCGGCGCGCGGCCTGCTCGTGATGACGCATGGCGGCGCGCTGGCGGCGGACCGCCGCGAGCCGAGCCTGTCGGAGCGTGAAGCGGCCAACGCCGAAGCGAAGCGCACGATCGGGCGGCGCGCGGCCGAATTCGTACCGGACGACGCTTCGGTGCTGATCGATTCGGGCAGCACGCCGCATGCGGTCGCGCTCGCGCTGGCCGACCGCCACCGGTTGTCGATCTACACGAACGACTGGCGCACGGCGTTCGTGCTCGCGCGGCGCAACGGCAATCGCGTGACGCTGCTCGGCGGCGAGCTGTCCGACGACGAGGATGCGACGTTCGGGCTCGATACGATCCAGCAGCTCGCGCAATACCATGTCGATTTCGCGTTCGTCGGCGCGGGCGGCATCACGGCCGACGGCGACTGCACCGACTACTCGCGGCTCGCCGCCGAAGTGCGCAGCCGGATGATCGCGGCGGCCGGCACGGCGATCATCGTCGCCGATCACTCGAAGTTCGGCCGCGTGACGCCGGTGCGGATCAACGGCACGTCGGCCGCACGCTACCTCGTCACCGAGCGCGCGCCGGACAAGGCCGTGCGCCGCGCGCTGACGGCACGCGGCATCGAGTTGCTCGTGTGCGACTGACGCAGGTCCGACATACAAGGTTCATCGAACCGTCATCGCGCGGGAAAAACCGCCGTCAACACTGACTCATTCATCTCGACCGGCGCGTCCGGCAGGAGCAACGAATGACCGTCAGCGTACGCAGTTATCTTTCTCCGACCCTGGTCCTGCTGGCCTTCGACTGGCCCGACGCGGCGTCGCGCACGGACTTCCTCGGCTTCGCGATCCGGCGCACGCCGGGGTTCTGGTCGGCCGACGGCAAGACGCGGGCACCGAACAGCTGGCTGCCGAACCGGCTCACGTTCGACGGTCCGGCCGCCGACACGCAGGGCGACGCGCCGACCGACCAGGCGCCGATCCAGAAATTCATGTGGTGGGACGCGCGCATCGATCCGCAGGATCGCAATGCGTCGTTCCGCTATGACGTCTATCCGGTCGTCGGCACGCCGGAGAACCTGCAGGTGCTCGACGGGCAGGCCGGCGTGTGCGAGGTCGTGCTGCCCGCGCACGTCGTGGACGGTGTCGGCACGTGGTTCAACCGTGCGGTCGTGAGCTCGCAGGCGTTCGCGAAGCAGGTCGCGGCACTGGGCCTCGCGCCGGATGCGGCGCCGAGTGCGGAGCAGGCGCTGAAGCTGCGCACGTGGCTCGCGAACGACATGGAACAGGTGTTCGCGGCGATGCTCGACCCCGCGTCGCGGGCGGTGTCGGCCGTCTATCACCTGACGGACACGCTGTGGGCGCTGCCCGCATTCGAGGCGTTCGGGCGGCAGCATGGCGAAGCGTCGCTCGCGATCGTCTACGACGCGCACGCGACCGCGCGCAAGGGCAAGCCGCCGTTGCCGTCGCCGAACCAGCCGGCCGTCGATGCGCTGCAGGGCCTCGCGACGCTCGCGCCGCGCGACCGGACGCACATCATGCACGACAAGTTCATCGTGACCGACGCACCGGCGAATGCGTCCACCGCGGTGACGCCTGCGCGCGTGCTGACCGGTTCCGCGAACTTCACGACGGAAGGGCTGACGGAGCAGGCGAACGTGCTGCACGCGTTCGATTCGCCGGCGCTCGCGGCGCTGTACAACGCGCGTGCGCACGCGCTGGCCGCGAATCCGACGATCGCGGAGACGGCGAAGTTGTCGGCGGGCTGGTCGGCGCCGATCACGGTCGGCAGCGCGCAGGTGCGCGTCGCGTTTTCTCCGGAGCCGGCAGGGCAGCGCACCGAGATCGATACGATCGTCGCCGCGATCGCGGCCGCGAAGCATTCGGTGTCGTTCTGCCTGTTCATGCCGATCGATGCCGCACTGCGCGACGCATGCTTCGCAGCCGGCGACCGCGGCCTGATGATGTTCGGCCTGGTGAACCGCATCAACGTCGGCAGTGCGACGAAGGCCGATGCCGCGCAGCACGCCGGGCAGTCGCTCGATGCGGCGACGCTCGCGAACCTCGAGCTTTACCATCGCCAGCGCGATCGGCGCGACGTGATCGATGCCGCGTATTTTTCGCCGGCGACGGTGCCGAAGGGCTTCGAGCCGGAACTGCGTCTCTTTCCGGGCGAGCCGGCACCGGCCTATCCGCCGGTCGTGATCCATCACAAGTTCATCGTGATCGATGCGGAAGGCGCGAACCCGATCGTCTATACGGGCTCGGCGAACATGAGCCGCAATTCCGAGCAGTACAACGACGAGAACCTGCTCGAGATTCGCGACGCGCGGATCGCCGCGATCTATCTCGCCGAATTCCTGCGGCTGTACGAGCACTACCGCGCGCGGGCGCTGTCGATCGAGACGAAACGGCGCGGCGACGGTGCGCAGCGGCAGCTCGCGCTCGCGCCGGATTCGAGCTGGGCGAAGAAATATTACGTGGCGGGAAGCCCGGAAGAGAAGGCGCGGATCGCGCTGGCGTCGACCGTGCCGACGGACGCGCCCGGGATGCACGCGCGGCGTGTGGCCTGAAGAAGCGCGCCGCGTGCGGCTGGCTCATGCCGGTCGCAGGCGGCGCGGCGATGTTCGGATGTGTGCCGGACGGCGAGTGAATGCTCGCGAGCCGGCGTGGGGAGGAATCGCGCTGTGTGCCTACGCGGCGACGTAGCGCAGCACGGAGTCGGTGATCGTTTCGCGATGCCGCGCGCGCAGCCGCGGCGCCGACGGATCGCGGCCGAACGCGGCGCCGAACGTATAGCGGTTCGACACGCGATGGAAGCAGAACGAGCTGATCAGCAGATGCAGGTCGAATGCATCGATATCCTTGCGGAACGCGCCGCTCGCCGCGCCGCGCTCGAGCAGCTCCTCGAGCGTCTTGATGATCCTGACGTTGCTGGTCTTGAACGACTTCAGCTGCTCGAGATACTTCGCGCCGTGGATGTTCTCGATCGACACGAGGCGGACGAAGTCGCGGTGCTTGTCGTGATAGTCGAACGTGAATTCGACCAGCCGGCGCATGCCTTCGCGCGGCTCCATGTCGCCGACGTGCAGCTCCTGCTCGAGCGCGCGGATGTCGCCGTACACCTTCTCCAGCACGGCCTCGTACAGGCCTTCCTTGCTTTCGAAGTAGTAGTAGAGCATCCGCTTCGTCGTGTTCGTGCGCTCGGCGATCGCGTCGACGCGCGCACCGGCGAGGCCCATCGCGGAAAACTCCTGCGTGGCGACATCGAGGATGTTGCGCTTGGTTTGCTCGGGATCGTATTTGCGCCGCGCATCGGGGGCAAGCGCTCGGCTTTCGGACGTGGCGGCCTTGCTTCCAGCTTTCATGTGACTTTGTTGTGGGTTCGCGGCGGCATGAAGAAACCATTCTAGCATGCGGGAAATGGCCGCCCGGCCGACCTTTCGCTCTAATCGGCCGGGCGATTCGGGCCGCTGACGCCGCTCAGCGCCGGCACGCCGCGAGCGCGTCGCGGGCCTGGTACGCGGTGTACGTGAGCTGCGCAGCGGCGAGCCCCGCGAGCCCGAACGTGCGCGTGAGCCCGAATGCGGCGAAGCCTTCCGGCACGGGCCGCTCCCCGGCCAGCGCGGCGGCGAGCGCTTCGCCGGCGACGGTGGTCGGCGCCATCCCGTGGCCGCCGAATGCGATCGCATGCCAGACGCCGTCCGCGTCGCGGCCGATCTGCGGCATCTTGTGCCGCGCGTAGCTCATCAGGCCGCCCCACGCGTATTCGACCTTCACGCCGTCGAGCTGCGGATACACGCGCAGCAGGTCGCGTCGCAGCAGCCGCGCGATCGCGTCCGGGCCGCGATCGAGCACCGAGATCCGGCCGCCCCACAGAATCCGCGTGTCCTTCAGCGGACGGTAGTAGTCGAACGCGAAACGCGTGTCGTAGATCGCGTACGGCGCGTCGATCGCGTCCGGCAGGCGCGTGCCGAGCGGTTCGGTCGCGATCACGTAGGTCGCGATCGGCAGCACCGCGCGCTCGATGCGCGGCGACACGCCGCGCGCATAGCCGCCGCCGGCGAACACGACGTCCTTCGCGCGCACCGTGCCCTGCGCCGTGCGCACGACGTAGCCGGCGCCTTCGCGCGCGATGCCGAGTGCCGCCGAGCGTTCGTACACGCGTGCGCCGCCGCGCGACGCGGCCGCCGCGACGCCGAGCACGTACTTGAGCGGATGGAAGTGAAATGCGTTCGGCTCGAACAGGCCGCCGTAATAGCGCCGTGTCTTCAGCCGCGCACGCAGCGCGTCGGTCGCGACCGGTTCCCAGTCGACGTTGAATTCCTGCTTCATCAGCGTGCGCACGCCGTCGAGCCGCGACGGATCGTCGAACCAGTTCGCGAGCATCACGCCCTCGTCGACGATGTCGCAGTCGATTCCGTAGCGAGCGATCCGCGCGCGGATCAGGTCGACCGCGTCGACGGTGAGCCGGTACAGGCGGCGGCCTTCGTCGCGGCCGAGCGTGCGCAACAGGTCCGCGTTGTCGAGGCTGTAGCCGCCGAACACGAAGCCGCCGTTGCGGCCCGACGCGCCGAAGCCGACCCGTTCGCCGTCGAGCACGACGACATCCCGCACGCCGCGCTCGACGAGGCCCAGTGCCGTGCACAGGCCTGCGAGGCCGCCGCCGACGATGCAGACCTGCGTGTCGATCGTGCCGGTCAGTTGCGGGTAGGGCTGGCGGGTAACGGTGGCTTCGTAGAAGTTCTGCATGCGTTTTTTGTGACTCGTAACGGCGGAAAAGCGGACGGCGCGCGTCGATCTTGCCTGAACGCGCGCGCCGCGTCGAATGGGGATTTCAGCGCGACGGCCGCGGCGGCCGGGCGGCGGCCGTTGCACGGCCGGCCGTCAGGCGCCCGGCGTCGGATTGGCCGGGGCGGCGACGTAGGCCGGATAGCCGGCGTCGGCCTTCGGCGTCGCTTCGGCTGTCGCGTTGCGCTCGATCCACGGCGCGATCTCCATGTCCTCGTAGCGGACGAGGCGGCATTTGCGCACCAGCGCGTAGCCGAGCCAGATCGCGAGGAAGAACGGCAGGCCGATGTAGGTTGCGGCGATGCCGGCCCAGTCGATCTTGTCGGCGAGGAACGCCTGGTAGTCCTGGCCGAGCGCGACGATCGCGCACAATGCGAATGCGAACAGCGGGCCGAACGGGAACCACTTCGACCGGTACGGCAACTGGTCGAGCCGATAGCCCTGCTTGAGGAAGCCCTTGCGGAACCGGTAATGGCTGACCGCGATGCCGAGCCAGGTGATGAAACCCGCCATGCCCGACGTGTTCAGCAGCCACAGGTAGACGGTCTTGTCGCCATACAGCGATGTGAGGAAGCACAGCGCGCCGACGGCGGTCGTCGCGTACAGCGCGTTGCGCGGCACGCCGCCGGCCGACAGCTTCGCGAACAGCTTCGGCGCGCGGCCTTCGACCGCGAGGTTGTAGAGCATCCGCGTCGACGCATACATGCCCGAGTTGCCGGCCGACAGCACGGCCGTCAGGATCACCGCGTTCATCACGCCGGCCGCGAACGCGAGGCCGGCGTGGCGGAACACGAGCGTAAACGGGCTCACGCCGATGTCGGTCACGTCGTTCTTCAGCAGGCTCGGGTCGGTGTACGGAATCAGCACGCCGATCACGAAGATCGCGAATACGTAGAACAGCAGGATGCGCCAGAAGATCTGGCTGACCGCGCGCGGGATCGTCGTGCGCGGATTCTCCGATTCGCCGGCCGCGACACCGATCATTTCGGTGCCCTGGAACGAGAAGCCCGCGATCATCGCGACGCCGAGCATCGTTGCCCAACCGCCCACGAAGGGCGCGTCGCCGATGGTGAAGTTGCCCCATCCCGCGCTCGGGCCGCCCTGCATGATGCCGAAGATCATCATCAGGCCGACGCCGACGAACGCGAGCACCGTCAGCACCTTGATCAGCGCGAACCAGTATTCGGCTTCCCCGAAGCCGCGTACCGACAACGCATTGAGCGCGAAGATCAGCGCGAGGAAGATCGCGCTCCACCAGACGCCCGGCACATGCGGAAACCAGTAGTGCATCACGAGCTGCGCGGCGACGAGCTCGACCGCGAGCGTCACGGCCCAGCTGTACCAGTAGTTCCAGCCGAGCGCGAAGCCGAAGCCCTCGTCGACGAATTTCGCGCCGTAGGTCGCGAACGAGCCCGAGACCGGCATGAACGCGGCCATTTCGCCGAGGCTCGTCATCAGGAAGTAGACCATCAGGCCGATCAGCATGTAAGCGAGCATCGCGCCGCCGGGGCCGGCTTGCGAGATCGACGCGCCGGACGCGACGAACAGGCCCGTGCCGATCGAGCCGCCGATCGCGATCATCCGCAGATGGCGTGCCTGCAGCGCGCGGTGAAGGGACGGCTTCGCGGGCGGCGAGCCGGACGGACGGGGCGAGTCGGGGCGGGCATCTGAATGCATGGCGGGTGCTGAGCGCTGTCTCCGGATTGTTTTTTGGCGACGAAGGGGCGACGTGTCGCCGGGCGGGCAGCGCGGCACGGCTTTGCGGGCTTGATCCCGACCTGCCGGTGCAGCGGGCCGCGACGCGTGTCGCCTTCGTCTGTCGTGCGGCCGTTGCTGGACGGCCGTCGGTGCGCCGGGTGCGGTACACCTCGACGCCACCCGATTGTGTGTGCGGCCCGCAAGCGCGGCAAACGATATTTCCGCACTGGGTGATGCAACTTTGTCATCAACCTGCGGCGCATCGAAAGCTCTTCGGCGCGCCGGCTGCCAGCGCTGGACAGGTCGCGCGCCGATGCCGAAACACGGGGATTCGTGCTGCCCGGATGTTGCGTTTTCGGAATGAAGTCGTGAGTTAATATCAATAGCGGGCCGACTTGTGGCCGCCGACAATGTGTCTCATGGATCGTGCCTCGCGAGGCCGCGGCGTGCCGCCCGGCCGGGGTTTCCGGCGGCGGCACCGGGCGATGCGCCACACGGCGCGCCGGGCCTGCCGAGCCGCACATCCGCTTGCACAGGGCGCGCGAACGCGCTCCAATCGAATCACGCGGGCGGCGTCGCCGCCGCACCGATCAATCTGTCCCTGAAGAGGAAGTGATGCAATTCAACGACATTCTTGCTGCGCTCGACATCGATCTCGCCCAGTGGAAAGGCAACGCGCTGACCGCGCGTTCGCCGCTCGACGGCGCGACGCTCGCGACGCTGGCGGTCGACTCGCCCGCCGACGCCGAGCGCAAGATCGACGCCGCGCACGACGCATTCCTCAAGTGGCGCACGGTGCCGGCGCCGGTGCGCGGCGAGTTCGTGCGCGTGTTCGGCAACGTGCTGCGCGAGCACAAGGCCGAGCTCGGCCGCCTCGTCACGCTCGAAGCGGGCAAGATCACGTCGGAAGGCCTCGGCGAAGTGCAGGAAATGATCGACATCTGCGACTTCGCGGTCGGCCTGTCGCGCCAGCTTTACGGCCTGACCATCGCATCCGAGCGCCCCGGCCACCGGATGATGGAGACGTGGCATCCGATCGGCGTGTGCGGCGTGATTTCGGCGTTCAACTTCCCGGTCGCGGTGTGGGCGTGGAATGCCGCGCTCGCGTTCGTCTGCGGCGATTCGGTCGTGTGGAAGCCGTCGGAAAAGACGCCGCTCACCGCGATCGCATGTCATCAGTTGCTCGCCAAGGCGCTGCGCGAATTCGACAAGACGCATCCCGGCGTCGCGCCGCAAGGCCTGAGCCAGCTCGTGCTCGGCATGCGCGACGTGGGCGAGGTGCTGACCTCGTCGCGGAAGGTGCCGGTCGTGAGCGCGACGGGCAGCGTGCGGATGGGTCAGGAAGTCGCGAAGGTGCTGAGCCAGCGTCTCGCGCGCGGTATCCTCGAGCTTGGCGGCAACAACGGGATGATCGTCGCGCCGAGCGCCGACCTCGACCTCGTCGTGCGTGCGGTTACGTTCGCGGCGGTCGGCACGGCAGGCCAGCGTTGCACGACGCTGCGCCGCCTGATCGTGCATCGCAGCATCGTCGACCAGCTGCTGCCGCGCATCGAGAAGGCCTACGCATCGGTGAAGGTCGGCAACCCGCTCGAGGAAGGCACGCTCGTCGGCCCGCTGGTCGACCGTGCGTCGTTCGACGCGATGCAGAAGGCGCTGGCCGATGCGCGCGAGCAGGGCGGCGAAGTGAAGGGCGGCGAGCGAGTCGACGTCGGCCACGCCGATGCGTACTACGTGCGTCCGGCCATCGTGCGGATGCCGAAGCAATCGGCGGTGGTCGAGCGCGAGACGTTCGCGCCGATTCTCTACGTGATGGTCTACGACAACTTCGAGGATGCGATCGAGGTGCACAACGCGGTGCCGCAGGGCCTGTCGTCGGCGATCTTCACCAACGACATGCGCGAGGCCGAGCAGTTCATGTCGGCGGCGGGCAGCGATTGCGGGATCGTCAACGTGAACATCGGCACGAGCGGCGCGGAGATTGGCGGCGCATTCGGCGGCGAGAAGGAAACGGGCGGCGGCCGCGAGTCGGGTTCGGATGCATGGAAGGCATACATGCGCCGCGCGACGAACACGATCAACTACAGCCGCCAGCTGCCGCTGGCGCAGGGCGTGAAGTTCGACGTGTGACGGAGGCGCCCGCAAGGGCGCGTTGACCGTCGAATGAAAACGGGCCGGTTGCCGCGAAAGCGGTAACCGGCCCGTGTCGTTTTCGACGATGCGCGCGCGGCGATGCCCGATCCGCGCCCCCCCGGTCACGTCTTCATTCGTGCCGGGTCGCTCCGTCGCTGGCCGGCATGTTCTGCACGACCAGCATCTGCGGGGTCGACAGCGTGATCTGCGCCGCCCGCAACTGCTTCAGGATCTCGAACAGCAGGTCACTCTTCGTCGAGCTCGCGATCCGCGGGCTCGCCACGTAGCCCGTGACGCTCAGCGTGATCCCGTCGGGCGCCAGCTGGCTGAACGTGACCGACGGCGCCGGTTTTTCGAGAATCGCCGGATGCTCGCGATAGGCATCGAGCAGCAGGTCGCGCACCTGCTCCGGGTCGGTGTTCAGCGGGAACGTCAGCATCAACGTCGCGACGCCCTGCGTGCTGTTGCCCATCGTCACGTTGCGCACGTTCTGCGAGATCAGCTGCGAGTTCGGCACGATCACGGTCGAGCGGTCGCTGAGCTGGATCTCGGTCGCGCGCACGTTGATGCGGCGGATGTCGCCTTCCACACCCGCGATGCTGACCATGTCGCCCACCTTGACGGGACGCTCGGTCAGCAGGATCAGCCCCGACACGAAGTTCTTCACGATCTCCTGGAGGCCGAAGCCGATACCGACCGACAGCGCGCTGACGATCCACGCGAGATTGCTCCATCTGACGCCGAGCAGGCCCAGCGTCATCAGCACGAGCAGCACGTAGCCGACGTTGGTGAACAGCGTGATGAGCGACACGCGCATTCCCGCATCCATGCCGAGCGCCGGCATGAACTCGCCATCGAGCCAGCGGCGCACCGAGCGCAGCAGGTAGAAGCCGATCGCGAACCCGATCACCGCGTTCATGATCCGGTCCGGCATGATGTTCAGGCTCTGCAGCCGCTGGCCGCCGATCATCGCGAGCGCACTGTCGAGCAGGTCGCTCGGCGTCGTGCCGAAGCCGCCCGTCAGCAACGCGATCGCTGCGACCAGCATCAGCAGGCTCGTGCCGAGGCCGGACACGACGGTGTGCGCCTGGTCGAGATGCCGGTCGTCGAGCGCGAACAGGTGCTTGATCTGCTTGCCGGTCGACAGGTTCGCGGAGAACAGGCTCTCGCTCGCGTCGCGCGTCAGCTGCGTCATGATGTAGACGCTGCACAGCACGATCTCGAACCACACGAGCTCGTACGTGATGAAGCGTGCGACGGTGATGTAGCCGATCAGCAGCGCGCCGAGCGACACGACGATCGCCAGCGTGACGCCCGCATGGATGAGCCCCGCGAGCGTCGAACGATCCTCGGGCGACTCGCCGGACGCCGCAAGCGCGCTGCGTACGCGATTCGCGCGCAGGATCGACGCGCCGACGGTCAGCGCGACGACGAGCGAGACGATGCCGCGACCGAACAGCGTGACGGACAGGCTGGTGTCGACGATCCGGTTGATCGATTCGAGCGTGCCGGACATCAACAGCAGCGCGGCCAGCACACCGGGGAACGGCTTCATCGCGAGCGCGACGGGATCGGCGAGCGCGGGCAGGCGCCACGACGGATGCTTCGTGCAGAGCAGCGCGCGGCCGAGGCCGGCAATCAGCGCGCAGGTCACGGCGAGCTTCGCGAACTGGTCCCACAGATCCGTCATCGACGACGTGAGTTCGGCGTGGCGGGCGAGCGCGAGATAGAGGATCTGGACGGCGACCGCGGTCGCGAGCAGCGTCGAGAACGCCGTCGCCAGCGCCAGCGCGCTGCGGCGCAGCCGGGTGGGCGGCAGGCGGTTCAGGCAGAACCATGCGAGCCCGCGTTCGACGATGCGGCGGCCGCCGAGCCAGACCGCGAACGCGGCGATCATCAGCAACGTGGTGAGCGCGCGCTGGCCGGGCGTCCAGGACGAGCGCAGCATGTCGCGCAGTTCGTCGTTGAAATCGTCGAGCCGCTGCACGTCGTCCGGCGACAGATGGAACAGCGGCATCCAGAACTGCGCGCCGAAGATGCTGCCGGAGCGGAACGCGAGCTGGTTCTTCAACAGGCTGCGGTGCAGCTTCGAGAACTGGTCGTTCAGGTTCGCGAGGTTGGTCTTCTGGTCGGCGGCCTGCTTCAGCGCCGCGTCGATCTGCGCCTTGCGTGCGTTCAACGTCGCCCGTTGCTGTTCGACGGCGGGTGTTTCGGGCGATGCGCCCGGAGCCGGCGGCGGGCCGAGCACGTCGAGCTGCGCCTGGACCTGCGTGCGTTGCGGCGCGAGCTGGCTCTGCAGCTTGTCGACGTCGGCGCTCAGCTCCTGGGTTGCTTCGGCGAGCTCGTCGAGCTCCTTGCTGTTGGTCGCGTTCGACGTCTGCTGCTTGATGCGGTCCTGTTGCACCTGCATCTGCTTGAGTTGCGCAACGGCCTCGCCGAGCGAAATCGCCGGCACGGGGGCGCCGACGCCGCTCGCGCCCGGCGCGGACGCGGCCGTCGGAAACGCCGACGCGGCGGCGATCGCCGCGAACTGCAGCAGTGCGAACAGCGCGATCCGGCGTGCGTACGTGGATAGTCGTTGTATGGACATGGATGCTTACGTTTTGCCGACAATGTCGGGCGCGCGAAGGCGCCCCGGAAGCCGGAAGTTGGCCCGGTAGCATGTTACCGGGGCGCGGCGGCCGCGGCGCTGCCGATCGTGCGCGTCGGCCGCCGCGTGCCGCAGTGCGCGCGCGGGCATCCGATGTCGCGCAGGCCCTTGCCGGCGCGGCCGTGACGGTCGCATGCGCGGGCCGGCAGCGGAACTTCGCGACGCCGGCGTGCCTTACAGATTCGACAGACGGTTACGGAATTTACACAATATCGGGCGCGAAAGTAGGGTATCCGAACAGGTTCGCCATGCAACGCGGGTCGCGCGGCGTGCCGGTACAATGCAGCGAATCGCTTGACGGCGGCCCGCTGGCCGCCAAACAACAACACACGACACGATCAGGAGACACGACCAAGATGGTCTCAACGGACAGCTTTCCACAGGCAGCCGCCTCGTCCTCTTCCATCGACCCGGGCTCGATTTCAGCCCGCCTCGATCGCCTGCCGCCGACCCGCAGCGTCTGGAAGCTCGTCGTGCTACTGAGCCTCGGCTTCTTCTTCGAACTCTACGATCTGCTGTACAGCGGCTACGTCGCGCCGGGCCTCGTGAAAAGCGGGATCCTCTCCACGACGACGCATGGCCTGTTCGGCACCACGGGCGTCGCCAGCTTCATCGCCGCACTGTTCTCGGGCCTTTTCATCGGCACGATCGCATGCGGCTTCCTCGCGGACCGCTTCGGACGCCGCGCGATCTTCACGTGGTCGCTGCTGTGGTACACCGCCGCCAACGTCGTGATGGCGTTCCAGGACACGGCGGCCGGATTGAACTTCTGGCGCTTCGTCGTCGGTCTCGGCCTCGGCGTCGAGATGGTGACGATCGGCACGTACATCTCCGAGCTCGTGCCGAAGCAGATCCGTGGCCGCGCGTTCGCGTGCGAGCAGGCGGTCGGGTTCGTCGCGGTGCCGGTGGTCGCGTTCCTCGCGTACCTGCTCGTGCCGCACGCCCCGCTCGGCCTCGACGGCTGGCGCTGGGTCGTGCTGATCGGCGCGCACGGCGCGCTGTTCGTATGGTGGATTCGCCGCGAGTTGCCGGAGAGCCCGCGCTGGCTCGCGCAGCAGCGGCGCGTCGACGAAGCCGATCGCATCATGCGCGCGCTCGAGGCGAAGGTCGAAGCCGAATACGGCCGGCCGCTGCCGCCGCCCGCGCCGGCCGAGCCGGTGCCGCCGCGCGGCAGCTTCCGCGACATGTGGGTGCCGCCGTATCGCAGCCGCACGATCATGATGACGATCTTCAACGTGTTCCAGACGGTCGGCTTCTACGGTTTCGCGAACTGGGTGCCGACGCTGCTCATCAAGCAGGGCATCACGATCACGTCGAGCCTCATGTATTCGAGCGTGATCGCGCTCGCGGCGCCGCTCGGTCCGCTGATCGGCCTCGTGATCGCCGACCGCTTCGAGCGCAAGTCGGTGATCGTCGCGATGGCGGCGGCGATCGTCGTCTGCGGGCTGGTGTTCAGCCAGACGACGGCGGGTGCGTTCCTGATCGTGCTCGGGATCGGGCTCACGCTTGCGAGCAACATCATGTCGTACAGCTTCCACGCGTATCAGGCCGAGTTGTTCCCGACGTCGATCCGTGCGCGCGCGGTGGGCTTCGTCTATTCATGGAGCCGCTTCTCGGCGATCTTCTCGTCGTTCGTGATCGCGGCCGTGCTGAAGGGCTTCGGCACGCTCGGCGTGTTCGCGTTCATCGCCGGCGCGATGGCGATCGTGATGGCCGCGATCGGATTCATGGGGCCGCGCACCAAGGGCATCGCGCTCGAAGCCATTTCGAAGTAGACGCGGGCTGCGCACTCGCATGTCACATGCCGCATACGGCGCGCGAGTGCAGTTCCGGCGTTTCGGGCTGCAGACAACACGCAGCAGCGAGCAGCGTGCCATGCAGCGGTGACGCAAGCGGCAACGAGTTGAAACAAAGGGTGACGAAGCGCAAAACCGCCGCGAACTGTCGGGGGCGGCCCTGCCGATTCGTGTGTGCGCAGGTAGAATGGAAGGCCTGACGACTCATTAGCCGCCATTGAACCGAACGCGTTGCATTGCGAACGGCTCCACCGCAAAGAGGCGTCGGCGCCGGGCACATGCGTGCCGCTGGCGTGTCGATGGCTCGCGCGGCAGATGCGCCGTTCGCAACATGCGGCGGCCGGATCGGCCGATGGCTTCGATCGCATGATGCTCTCCGACCTGACGCGGCGGTTTTCCAGGCCGCGTTGCCGTTCCCTCGCGCTTGCCACGTCTGTGTGGCTCGTGGCCGCTGTTCCGATTTCCGGGCTTGTCGCGCGGCCAGCCTTCGCCGCTTCCGACGTGCCGCCGGCCACTGCTACGTCGTCCTCATCAACTGCTTCGAGCGCGCATCCGGCGTCGCCGGCGCGTGCGTCGGCCGAGGTCGGTCCGGCGTCCACCGTGCATCGTCCGTCGCCCGCCAGCGGGGCGTCGGGGGCGTCCGGCGCCTCCCCGGCATCGGCCGCATCGGCCGCGTCGGCAGCATCGGCTGCATCCGGCACATCGGCAAGCGAAGCCGAGGCACCCGCACCGACGCCGCCGCGCCGGCACCCGCCACTGTCGGCAGACGACGCGAAGAACGCGACCGAGCGTGCGATCGACATGCGCAAGCGCTTCACGCAGGAAGTCACGCGACGCCTGAACGTGCCCGCGAGCGAACAACGCGCGTATGGTGACCGCCTTCAGAAGGCGCTCGACGATGCGGATCTCGGCGACCTTGCCGGCGAATATGTCGCGATGGTCGATCGCGCGTCGAACGTGCAGGCGCTGTTCATCTACTTCCGCGCGACACCGTCCAACGCGTGGCTGATGATCGGCGCGTCGCCGGTCGGCACGGGATGGCCCGGCCAATACGATCACTTCCTGACGCCGCTCGGCGTGTTCCACCACTCGCCCGACAACATGGACTTCCGTGCGGAAGGCACGACGAACGACAACGGCATTCGCGGCTACGGCGCGCGCGACATGCGCATCTACGACTTCGGCTGGGTCGATGGCGAGCGGGGCTGGGGCAAGGGCGGCAAGTCGCCGATGCGCTTCCAGATGCACGCCACCGACCCCGACCGCCTCGAGCCGCTGCTCGGCATCCGGCACTCGAAAGGCTGCGTGCGGATTCCCGCTTCGCTGAACACGTTCCTGGACCGGCACGGCATCCTCGACGACGACTATCAGGCGCGCGTCGAGGCCGGCAAGTCGTTGCGGGTGTTGCGCCGCGATCGCGACATCACGCCGATCGCCGGCCGCTACCTGGTGGTGATCGACAGCGCGCGCAAGACACGTCCGGCATGGTCGCCGGCGCCGGGGCGCAATGCATGGTCGAAGCTGCCGAAGAGCGGCGACACGGCGGACTGACGACGGGTTGGTGCGACGATGCGGCGAAGGTCGTACGACGCGGGCGCCGCGTTCGACGCACTGGCCGCGACGCTCGCTGCGGCGTGAGCGCGTCGTCGGCCGGCGCAACGTTCAGGTGCTGACGCGGCTCGCCGGCGAAATCGAACAATCTCTAGTCACGGAACGCGAAACGCCACGCATCGTCGACGCGCTCGAACGCCTCCACGATGCGTGGCGCGTGCCGTGATCGCTTCGTTCAGGCACGCTAAGCATCGCGCCGCGCAGTGCTCAGCGGAAAATCTTCAGCCAGTCGAACAGCCCCGGGTGCGGACGCCGCCTCGGTGCAGGCGCCGGTGCGCTGCGCGGCCGGAAGTCGGGCGAGAACTGCGCATGCGGATCGATCGCGCGCGCCCGCAGCGCCGCGTCGTAGAACGAGCCTACGATCGGCAGCGCGCTGTGCGCGCCCGCGCCCCAGTAGTCGCTGCGCAAAGTCACGCTGCCGTCGTCGAAGCCGACCCAGGCGCCGGCCACCAGTTGCGGATGCATCAGGATGAACCAGCCGTCCGTGTTGTCCTGCGTCGTGCCGGTCTTGCCCGCGACGTCGACACGAATGCCGTAGCGCGAGCGGATGTCGGCACCGGTGCCGTAATCGACGACGCCGCGCATCACGTCGACCAGCGTCTGGGCCGCGGCCGCCGGCAGTGCGCGTTCGGGCGGCGCGCTGCCGAATGCGGCCAGCACCTTGCCGTCGCGATCCTCGATGCGCGTGATCATCTGCGGCGCGACGTACACGCCGCGGTTCGCGATCGTCCCATACGCGGACACCATTTCCTTCAGCGTGACGGGGCTCGTGCCGAGCGCGAGCGAGGGCACCGCGTCGAGCGTGCTGTCGCGCACGCCCATCGCGCGCGCGAGCTGCGCGACCCGAGCCGCGCCTTCGCGCTGCATCACCTGCGCGGCAATGCGATTGCGCGACAGTGCGAGCGCGTCGCGCAGCGTCATCGGCGCGTCCGTCGGCGGCTCGGCATCGGTCGGGTGCCAAACCGCGTGCGCGCCGATCGGGATCGCGACGGGGCGATCGACGAACGTATCGCCCGGCCGCATGCCGTCCGCGAACGCGGCGCCATAGACGAACGGCTTGAACGTCGAGCCCGGCTGGCGCCGCGCCTGCACGACGTGATCGAACGGCTCGCTGCCGAAGTCGGGGCTGCCGACCCATGCGCGAATCGCGCCGTTGCGTGGATCGATCGCGACGAAGCCGGCCTGTACCTGCGTCTTGCGCTCGCACAGCGCGCGGATGAACGCGCGATTCGCGCCGAGCTGCTTCAGTGCCGCCGCATCCGCGAGCCCCGCGTCGAGCGCGGCGCGATAGTCCGGTGTCTGCCGGATGAAGCCGCGGAACAGGTCGTTGCGCAGCCCGCAGCCGGACGGGTTGTGCCATGCGCTATCGGCGATCGACTGCAGGCGATCGGTCTGTTGCGTCAGCGCTCGCGTCGCCATGTCCTGCAACTGCGCATCGAGCGTCGTGCGCACGACGAGCCCGTCGGCGTAGAGATCGTAGTTGTTGCGGTCGGCCCATGCGATCAGCCACTTGCGCAGCTGCACCGCGAAATGAGGGGCGGGGCCGGGCTGCGCTGTCTGCGGTTCGAAGTCGACGCGCAGCGGCCTGCGCTGCAACTGCGCGAGCTGTCGCGGCGACAGCATGCCCATGGCCGCCATCCGGGCGAGCACGATGTTGCGGCGCTGCACCGCGCGCTCCGGGTTCAGCACGGGGTTGTAGTAGCTATTGCCCTTCAGCATCCCGACGAGCGTCGCGCTTTCGACGATGTCGAGCTGGTCCGCCGACTTGCCGAAATAGGTGCGCGCGGCCATCTCGACGCCGTACGCGTTGTACAGGAACGGCACCGTGTTCAGGTAGGTCTCGAGAATCTCGTCCTTGCTGTACACCGTTTCGATCTTGAATGCGGTGATCAGCTCCTTCACCTTGCGCGTGAGCGTCGGCGCGCGGCCCACTTCGTCCGGATACAGGTTGCGCGCGAGTTGCTGCGTGATCGTCGAGCCGCCCTGGCGACTGCCCGAGAACGTATGGAGCGCGGCCGACGCCGTGCGCTTCCAGTCGATGCCGTGATGCGCGTAGAAGCGGTGGTCCTCGGTCGCGATCAGCGCGTCGACCATGTGCGGCGAGATCTGCTTGAGCGGCACCCACTCGCGGTTGACCGGCCGGAATTCGGCGATCAACTGGCCATCGGCCGACAGCACGCGCGCGGGGCGGTCGATGCGCGCCTTGCGGATGTCGCCGATGCTCGGCGTAAACGGGACGAACGCGAACAGAACCAGCAGGCCGAGCAGTGGTATCGCGGCGAGCGTCAGCGCGACGCCGCGGCGCGTCGGATGACGCAGACGATGCCACGCACCGGCGCCCAGCACGCGGGCGCCGGTGCGGCAGCGAAGCCACAGGTCTCGAAGAAACGGCACGAAGCGATTCACGGCGGCAGGAGCGCGAGCGGAAAAGGCGCGATCCTAGCAAACGGCGCACCGTTGCCGGCGGCCAAACCGGCCGTTTTCTTGCAGGATTTACAGACGATTACGTTTGTTTCCCGCGGACAACCTTTGGTCGGCCGCGCCGTCGCGATTCTTCCGATGAAACGGTGCCGGCCGCTTCGCCGACCACATCCGCGAGCCGCTGCGCGGCCGCTTCCATTCGTGCTCGATCGAAGCCGCCGAAGCCGAGCACGAGGCCCGGGCGCGCGGTGCCCGGCGCGAACATCGGCGACACCGCGCGCACCGCGACGCCCGCTTGCGCGGCGCGCGCCACCACGTCGAGATCGTCGATTCCTTGCGCGAGCCACAGCACGACGTGCATGCCCTGGTCGCCCGGCTGCACCCACGCGCGTTCGCGCGGCAGCCGCGCGCCGAGCGTGTCGATCAGCAGCGCGCGCTGTTGCGCGTAGACGCCGCGCACGCGGCGAATGTGGCGGTCGAGATGCCCTTCCGCGATGAACGCGGCGAGCACGTGCTGATCGGCGGTCGGCGCGTGCCGATCCATCAGCGCGCGCGCGCCGCAGAACGCGGGCACGAGATCGTCGGGCACGATCACGTAGCCGAGCCGCAGCGAAGGGAACAGGATCTTGCTGAACGTGCCGAGATAGATCACGTGTTCGGGATCCAGGCCTTGCAGCGACGGAAACGGGTAGCCTTCGTAGCGCAATTCGCTGTCGTAGTCGTCCTCGACCACCCACGCGCCATGCGCGCGCGCCCAGCCGAGCAGCGCGTTGCGTCGCGCCATGCTCATCGGCATCCCGAGCGGGTACTGGTGCGACGGCGTGACGAATGCCGCGCGCGCGTCCGGCGCGAGACGGATGCCGGCCTCGACGTCGATGCCGTCCGCGTCGACCGGCACGCGGACCATCGCGTCATGCCGGCCGGTGCTTTCGAGCAGCGCGGTAATGCCGCGATAGGCGGGATTCTCGACCCACGCGCGATCGTTCGGGCCGAGCAGGATCTGGCTCGCGAGATGCAGCCCCTGTTGCGTGCCGCTCGTGATCACGACCTGATCGGCGGTGCAGCGCACCGAACGGGAGCGGCGCACGTAATCGGCAATTGCTTCGCGCAGCGGCAGCGCGCCTTGCGGATCCGCATAGCCGGACGGCGCACCGGCGCCGCGTGCGCGCAGGCGGTTGCCGAGCCGGCGCCAGATGTCGTCGGGTGCGGTGAGCCCGACCGGCACCGAGATCGCGAACGGCACGGCCGGCAGCGGACGGAATTCGCGGGCGATCCGTGCGAACGTCGCGGCCGGTTCCGGCAGGCCGGTGCGTGCCGCGCGCGGGCGGGGCACGGATGGTTCGCCCGCCGGTGCGGAGGGCTCGGCAAGCGCGTTCGCCACGCGCGTGCCGGCACCGCCGCGCGACTCCAGGAAGCCTTCGGCGACGAGTTGCGCATACGCGTCGACGACGGTGCCGCGCGCAACCTGGAGCGACGTCGCGAGCAGCCGCGTGGACGGCAGCGTGTCGCCGGGCCGCACGTCGCCGCGCCGTACCGCGTTCCGCAACGCCTGCGCGAGCTGGCGGCTCAGGTCGCCGGCCGCGCGGTCGAGCACGCCGAGCGACGGGATTTCGATGACTCGGGCGGTTCTGGCCATTATTCTGGTCTGTTGAAATTGTTCGAAACCGGCTCTACAGCATAAACCAGTTAGCGGTCACAATCCGCGCATGACGGGCCGGTTCCGGCCCGTTTCGTCCGAACCCTGTCCAGCCGTGGAGCCGCCATGTATGTGCCTGCCGAATTCGCCGAATCCCGCCCCGACACGCTGCGCGAACTGATCGTCGGTCATCCGTTCGGCACGCTGGTCACGCACGGCAAGAGCGGGCTCGATGCGAGCCACCTGCCGTTCGAGTGGCTGCCGGTCGATGGCGGCCTCGGCGAGCTGCATGCGCACGTCGCGCGCGCGAATCCTGTGTGGCAGGAGGTCGCGAACGGCGACGAGGTGCTCGTGATCTTCCGCGCCGGGGACGCGTACATTTCGCCGAACTGGTACCCGAGCAAGCACGCCGCGCATCGGCAGGTGCCGACGTGGAATTACGTGGTCGTGCATGCGCACGGGCGCATCACGGTGCGCGACGACGAGAAGTTCGTGCGTGGCGTGGTGGCGCGGCTGACGCGCACGCACGAAGCGTCGCAGCCGGTGCCGTGGAAGATGGCCGACGCGCCGAAGGACTATCTCGACACGATGCTGCAGTCGATCGTCGGGCTGCAGATCGAGATCACGCGGCTCGTCGGCAACCGCAAGCTCGGGCAGAACAAGGCGGTCGACGATATTCGAGGCGCGGGCGATGCGCTGATTGCGGACGGGAATCTCGCGATCGGGGAGGCGATGCTGGCGGAGGCGGATGCGAAGCGGAAGTGAGTCGCGGTGAATCGCAGCGGGCGCATGCCGCGCCCTCGGCCGGCGCACGCTACTGCGTGCGCGTCGCTCCCTGCGACGCCTGCGCCAGCGCCCCCCGGATCGCCGCTTCCGTCTTGTCATACCCGCCCTCGCCATACCGCGTATAGACGACTTTCCCATTCGCATCGATCAGGTACAGCGCGGGCCAATACTGGTTCCCGTACGCGCGCCACGTGTCATAGCGGTTGTCCTGCGCGACGGGGTACTCGATGCCGAAGCGCTTGACCGCATCGGCGACGTTCTTCGCATCGCGCTCGAACGGATACTCGGGCGTATGCACGCCGACCACCACGAGCCCTTGGTCGCGATACTTCCGGTACCAGTCGTTCACATACGGAATCGTATGAATGCAGTTGATGCACGAGTACGTCCAGAAGTCGACCAGCACGACCTTGCCGCGCAACTGGTCGAGCTTGAGCGGCGCGCTGTTGTGCCAGCGCTCGATGCCGGTGAAGTCGGGCGCCTGCATGCCGGCCAGCGAAGCGGTCGGGCCCGCGTCGTCGCGGGTGCCGGCGAAGGCGGCGAGCCCGGCCGTGGCGGCGAGGGCGATCACGAGGGCGGCGGTCCTGAATCTGGGCAGCATGGCGGTTCTCCGGTTCGGCCGGCCACCGCGCGAATGCATCGGCCGGACAGGTTTCGACAGTCGTCATTGGGCCGCGCCGACGTATCTGCGGTGTGTCCGGCAAGCCGCGCGTGTGCAATGTTGTGTGTCGTCACGGCGGCGCGATACATTGGGATACAAACGCGCGCCCGCGGTGCGGTATAAAGGCGGACATCGCCAGCCGGAACATCACGCCAACGACACCGACTCATGGACAAGATCGACCACGTATTGATCGTCGACGACGATCGCGCGATCCGCGAACTGATCGCGGACTATCTGGAGAAGAACGGCATGCGCGTGTCGCTCGCGGCGAACGGCCGCGAGATGCGCAACGTGCTCGACGATGGCGCGCCCGACCTGATCGTGCTCGATCTGATGATGCCCGGCGAGGACGGCCTCACACTTTGCCGCGACCTGCGCGCGGGCAAGTTCCGGACGGTGCCGGTGCTGATGCTGACGGCGCGCGGCGAGGAAACCGACCGCATCATCGGCCTCGAGATGGGCGCCGACGACTATCTCGCGAAGCCGTTCGCGGTGCGCGAACTGCTTGCGCGGATCCGTTCGGTATTGCGCCGCGCGCGCATGCTGCCGCCCGGCATGCAGGTGACGGAGACGGCCGCGATGCTCGCGTTCGGCGAATGGCGGCTCGACACGACGGGGCGTCACCTGCTCGACACCGAAGGCACGCTGGTTGCGTTGAGCGGCGCCGAGTACCGGCTGCTGCGCGTGTTTCTCGACAATCCGCAGCGCGTGCTGACGCGCGACCAGTTGCTCAATCTCACGCAGGGCCGGCAGTCCGACCCGTTCGACCGGTCGATCGACCTGCTCGTGAGCCGGCTGCGGCAGCGCCTGCGCGACGGCGCGCGCGAGCCGCGCTACATCAAGACGCTGCGCAACGAGGGCTACGTGTTCTCGTCGGCGGTGACCGCGGTCGAAGGCGACGCATGAGCGCGCGCACGCCGTGGCACTGGCCGCGCTCGCTGTTCGCACGGCTCGCGCTGATCCTGTGCGTGGGCCTCGCGCTCGCGCAGACGCTGTCGTTCTGGCTCACCGTGACCGAGCGCGACCAGGCGACCACCAACCTGATGATGGGCTACATCGAGCGCGAGGTCGCGAGCTCGGTCGCGCTGCTCGACCACCTGCCGCCCGACCAGCGCGCCGCGTGGCTGCCGCGTCTCGCGCGGCGCAGCTACGCGTTCATCCTCGGGCCGGGCGAGACGGGCACGCCGCCGGAAGCGCGGCTCTCGGCGCGCGTCGAGCGCTCGATCTCGGACGGCATCGGCGGCGATTACCCGCTGACCGCGAACGCGCTGCCCGGCGATCGCGAGCATCTTCAGGTGCATCTGCGCCTGACCGACGGCTCGCCGCTGACGATCGACATCCATCCGATGTCGACGGTGCCGCTGTCGGGCTGGCTGCCCGTCGTGCTCGCGCTGCAGCTCGCCGTGCTGGCCGCGTGCTGCTGGCTCGCGGTGCGGCTCGCGACGCGGCCGCTGAAACAGCTCGCGCAGGCGGCCGACGCGCTCGGCCCCGACCTGAAGGGCGAACGCCTGAGCGAGGACGGCCCGTCCGAAGTCGCGCGCGCGGCCCGCGCGTTCAATGCGATGCAGGACCGCATCGCACAATACATGGCCGAGCGCATGCAGATTCTCGCGTCGATCTCGCACGACCTGCAGACGCCGATCACGCGGATGCGGTTGCGCGTGGACGTGATGGACGACGACACGCAGGGCGCGAAGCTGCGCCAGGACCTGCTCGAGATGGAGCATCTGGTGAAGGAAGGCGTCGCGTATGCGCGCACGCTGCACGGCACGGAGGAGGCCGCGCGCCGCATCGATCTCGATGCGCTGCTCGACAGCATCGTGTGCGACTACACGGATGCGGGGCAGGACGTCGCGCTGCACAGCGGCGGGCCGCTCGCGCTCGTCACGCGGCCGAAGGCGCTGCGCCGGATCGTCGGCAACCTCGTCGACAACGCGCTGAAGTTCGCAGGCGCGGCCGAGATCGACGTGCGGGCGGCTCCGGGCGGCGGGGCCGTCATTGCAGTGCTCGATCGCGGGCCCGGCATTCCGGACGATCAGCTCGACGCGGTGTTCGAGCCGTTCCGGCGCGTAGAGACGTCACGCAATCGCGAGACGGGCGGCACGGGGCTCGGCCTGGCGATCGCGCGTCAACTTGCGCTTGCGATGGGCGGCACGCTCACGTTGCGCAACCGGCCGGACGGCGGCGGGCTCGAAGCGCGGCTGACGTTGGCGAACGTTGCGTGATGCGCCGGGCAGGACGCTCGGTCGCGATCGAACGCGTGCGGCGAATCGGTATCCGGGGAACGACGCGCGGTGAGCGCAAGGCGATGCCGTGTCAGCAGCGGCCGGTGCGCAGCGCGACGGTCCAGTCGTCGCGGCCGCGCGATGCCGCGGTGGCGGCGGCCGTATGCCAGTCGTATTCGACGGCATGGAACTCGGCGTGCCAGCCGGCCGGCGTGCGCGACACCATCGCGTAGCGCGCATGCGGCGAACCGGTTTCGATCTTGTGCGGATGCGGAAGATCGTCCATGTACGCCTGCAGCCCGACGCTGCCCGGGTTGACGATCACACGGCCGTCGTCGAGCTTCGCGATGCGCGGCACATGCGTATGACCGCACAAGATCAGCGACGCCGTCGCGTCGCTCGCGCGCTGCGCGATTTCATCCGGCGTTGCGGCGCGGCAGCCGTCAGGCGTCACCGTTTCGAGGAAATAGTCGAGGTCGCTCGCGGGCGTGCCGTGCACCATCAGCACGTCGTCGCCGAGCGTCAGGCGCTCGGGCAGCGCGGCGATCCATGCGCGATGGTCGTCGCGCAGCGCGTCGTGCGCCCAGCGGTCCGACAGCCGCATCGTGGCGCGATCGCCGGTCAGCAGTTGCCGCTCGTGATTGCCCTTGATGGTCGGCAGGTCGAGCGCGATCAGGCGGTCGGCCGTGTCGGCCGGATGGAGCGCGCCCGACACGATGTCGCCGAGGTTGACGATCACGTCGGCGCCGCGGCGGCGCACGTCGTCGAGCACCGCGTCGAGCGCGGCGAGGTTACTGTGGATGTCGGACAGCGCGGCGATTTTCATGGCGGTTCAGTCGAGGCGGGGAATCGCGATTGTCGCGAATTCGGCGCGGATCGTCCAATCGCGTTGCTGGCGCGATACGCGCGACGCGGCGGGTTTCAGTCGGTCGCGAGGCGCGCGTACATCGCGAAATCGCCCGGTACGCCGCGCACCATCCGGTACGCGCGCAACAACCCTTCGTAGCGGTAGCCGCATTTCTGCAGGACGCGCGCGGAGCCGGCGTTGCCGGTCAGCACGACACCCTGGATGCGCATGAAGCCACCTTCGGCGAACGCCCACGCGGTGACGCTCGCGCACAGCGCGCTCGCGATGCCGCGCCCCCAATGCGACGGTGCGAGGTCGAATGCGATCTCGGCCGAGCGGTTCGCGCTGGAAACCGTATGGAGTCCGATGGTCCCCGCCAGGGCGCCGGACGCGTCGTCGACAATTGCAAGGCGGCGGATCGAATCCGGATGCGTCGACTCGATGCCGTCGAACAGCGGCAGCAGATCGTCGCGCGCATGGAGGTTCCAGCTCGTGTGGCGGACGACGTCGTGTTGCGACAGGTACGCATACCACGCGTCGAGATCCGCGCGCTCGAGCTGCCGGAGCGACACGCCGGGGAAACCGGAGCGGGGCGGCGCGGCGATCCTCATCGCTCGCCCGTCACGCACGATGCGGCGCGCATGCCAACGCGCCTACGCGGCATGACGCCGGTACAGCGCGAGCGAACCGGCGAGTGCGATCAGCATCGCGCCGCACGTGCGTTCGAGCCACAGCGCGCCCGAGCGCTTCAGCAACTGCACCGCGCGAGCGCCCAGCAGCGCGTAGCCGAACATCACGGCCCCGTCGAGCAGCGCGAACGTGACCGCGAGTGCGACATATTGCGGCGCGAGCGGCGCGGACGGATCGAGGAACTGCGGCAGGAAGGCGGAGAAGAACAGATAGCCCTTGGGATTCGTCACCGCGGTCAGGAAGCTCTTCGCGAAGATCGATGCGTTGCAGCCGTGCGCCGTGCCGTCATGCGCGACGGCGACGTCGAGCGAGCCCTTCGACGTGAGCAGCCGGATGCCGACATACGCGAGATAGGCGGCGCCCAGCCATTTCACCACGGAGAACCAGAATGCCGACGCCATCAGCAGCGCGCCGAGACCGAGCGCGACCGCGACGATCAGCACGAAGTCGGACAGCATCGCGCCGGCGAGGCCGTACGCCGCGCGGCGCACACCGTAGCGCGAGCCGTTGGTCAGCGCGAGCAGCACGGTCGGGCCGGGTGTCGCGATGCCGACGAAGGCGACGGCGGCGAAGATCAGCAGGGTCGTTTGATGCATGCCGGAGGCTCCCTGTGGAAGGCGGGTGCCCGATTATCGGGTGCGCGTCGTCGCGCTGTACAGCGGCGTTCGCTGCGCAGCCGATTATCTCGATTCCTGCAAGAAATTGTTTTCATTATTGCGCTGTCGATCGAAACCGGTTCCAACTACCATGGCGGCCGTGGCGGGCACGCTCGCCGCGACGTCGCGCGCGCGTGTCGCACGCGCGCGTTCCCGTGTGCGGACGCTGCCGGCCTCGCATGCCGGCGGATCTACGGGCCGCACGCGCTACTCGCATAGAACAACGGGTTCACCGCCCGGAGACACTAAAAACCATGAACAAGCAACTGATCGCAGCACCGCTGCTGCTTTCGCTCGCGGGCATCGCATCCGCGCAAAGCTCCGTCACGCTGTACGGCATCGTCGACGCCGGCGTGACCTATCGCAGCAATGAACGGGTCGGCTCGCCGGGCGCCTACACGGGGCATTCGAACGTCGGCCTGACCACCGGCAACCTGTCCGGCAGCCGCTGGGGCATCAAGGGTTCCGAGGATCTCGGCGGCGGGATGCGCGCGCTGTTCGTGCTCGAGAACGGCTTCGACATCACCAACGGCACGTCGGGCCAGGGCGGCCGCCAGTTCGGCCGGCAGGCCTTCGTCGGCGTCGGCAGCACCCGTTACGGCACGGTCACGCTCGGCCGCCAATACACGTCGCTCGACGACTTCGTGAGCCCGGTCGGCCCGTCGTCGTTCATCGGCGGTTTCGGCGCGCACCCGGGCGACATCGACGATCTCGACCAGACCGCGCGCGTCGACAGCTCGATCAAGTACACGAGCGCGAACTACGCGGGCTTCACGTTCGGCGCGCTGTACGGCTTCGGCGGCCAGCCGGGCAGCATGAAGCAGCGCAACACGTGGAGCGTCGGCGCGGCCTACGCGGCGGGGCCGCTGCGCGTGGGCGTCGGCTACGAGCGTTCGGACAACAGCAAGACGGGCGCGACCGACCCGACGGCCGGCAAGTGGCAGAGCACCGACGACGGCCTGTTCAACTCGTCGATCAACGAAGGCTATGCGAGCGTGCAGTCGCAGCAGATCATCGCGACCGGCGCGACGTACGACTTCGGCCCGGCCGTGGTCGGCGTGAACTACAGCAACGTGCAGTACCGCAGCGGTGCCCAGTCGCTGTTCAACGGTCATGCGACCTTCAACGTCGCGGGCGTGTTCACGCGCTGGAACGTGCAGCCGCAGACGCAACTGTTCGCGGGCTACAGCTACACGCGCGGCAGCGACGTCGACGGCATCGACAACCGCGCGCAGTATCACAACGTCACGCTCGGCGCGGTCTACGACCTGTCGAAGCGCACCAGCGTGTACCTGCTCGGCGCGTACCAGCATGCGTCCGGCACGACGCTCGACGCGCTCGGCCGGCCGGTGGCCGCGACCGCATCGGTGTCGGACAAGGCCAATGGCCACTCGTCCGACTCGCGGTCGCAGGCGATTGTCAGCCTCGGCCTGCGCCAGAAGTTCTGACGTCACGTGCGCGACGGGCGGCCTGCGCGTGACGCGGGCCGCCGGTTGAGTCGCGTGCTGCGTATCGATGCCGGTTCCACCGGCAGCGCGCAAGCGACGTCGTCGAGCGGGGCCTGAGGCGCTCGATGGCCGGGACGGCGGCCCGTCGCCCGACAATGCGAGCCGATCCGAGCCCGCTGCACGGCCGGCCGGCGCGCGGCCTTCCTCATCGGCGCTGTCCGCGTCGCTCGTCGCCGCACGCGCGGGACATCTCGATCCTTCTCCTCATCGCATCTTCATCGGCAACGGCATTGCGCCGCGCATTGCCTCGTTTCATATATTCACGATTTGAGCCGGCAATGCGCGGGCTCCGGACATTATTTTTTCTCTTTCATTTTAATTTCGATTTGTAATCATTGAGTCGATTTGCCGGAAATGGAAATTCATTGCGCGTGAATCAGAAAAAATGACGCATTCGCATTGGGTGATCCGGAATAAAGTGCCGGGGATCGAGAGTGACGACAGCACGGTCAGGCGAGGAGGGGCGATGCAGTATCCGAAGCAATGCTTGTCAAGCAAATCAACGTCACGCGGTAAAAGAGTGAAATGAAAAATTCGCAGCGCAATTGAACATGTTTTTGAAAAAATCACCAATATTTCATACGCGGCGAATTAGAGTATCCAAAAGAGATCGTCCGGGAGCATCGTTCATGTTATCGAAACAAATTCGTGCGGCATTGCTTGGATTGTGCATGGCAATGCTGGCGCCGGCCGGTCACGCGCAAGTGCAATACACGACCGACTGGCTCGCGAACACGTTCGGCACGCTCGCCGCGCACGTCGGCAACGGTGCGCGCTCGCTATGGGTCGCGCCCGAAGGCGTGATCTACACGGCGTCGCGCTGGGACGAGAACGCGGGCGGCGTGGCGATCTACCAGAACGGGCAGACGCTCGGCACGATCGGCATCCACGACGAATTCCAGGGTGGCGCGATCACCGGCAACGCGAATTCGCTGTTCGTCGCGCTCGGGTACAACCGCACGTTCGGCAGCGGCTCGGTCGGCCGCTACAACCGCAGCACGAACCAGCGCGACCTGCGCATTCCCGTCAGCACGTGGACGGGCATCCAGTACGCGGATGTGATCACGGGCCTCGCGACGGCCGGCAACCTGCTGTATGCGAGCGATTTCTACGGCAACCGCGTACGCGTCTATACGACGGACGGCGTGTGGCAGCGCGACATCGGCGTGTCGGGCCCCGGCGCGCTGGCGCTCGACGCGGCCGGCAACCTGTGGGTCGCGCGCAAGAGCGCGGGCGTCGTCGCGCAGTTCAGCCCGACCGGCACGGCGATGAGCACGATCCAGATGGCGGCCCGCGCGCGGCCGGCGTCGCTGTATTTCGATGCGCCGAGCGGCCAGTTGCTGGTGGGCGACGAAGGCCCCGACATGAACATCAAGATCTACACGCTCGTGGGGCAGCCCGTGCAGATCGGCACGTTCGGCGTGCAGGGCGGGTATCTCGACACGACCTCGGGCATCAAGGGGCAGGTCGGCGACAAGCGTTTCACGCGCGTCGCGGGCATCGGCAAGGACGCGGCCGGCAACCTGTACGTGCTGAACAACGCATGGGGCGGCGGCTGGGATCTCGGGCGCAACGGCAGCACCGATCTTCATTCGTACAGCCCGACGGGTGCGCTGCAATGGAAACTGCAGGCGCTGAACTTCGAAGGTGCCGCCGCGCCCGATCCGGTGACCGACGGCGCGTTCTTCTACAGCGGCAACAACGTGTACACCGGCACCGCGGGCGGCACGTTCGTCGCGAACACGATCGATCCGTTCAGCTATCCGAAGGACCCGCGGCTCGACATGAACGACTACCAGCGCGGCCAGCATTTCGGCCAGCTCGCGCTGGTGAACGGCACGCGGATGCTCGTCGCGACCGGGCAGAACCCGGGCAACTACAACATCTATCACTTCAACGCGGCGAGCGGCTACATCGCGATTCCGGACGGCTCGATTCCCGGCAAGCCGTTCAACACGACCCTGCAGGTGACGGCCGGTTTCGCGCTCGACGACAACGGCGACGTGTGGGCCGGCCTCGATCGCACCAACAATATTTCGCACTATCCGATGACGGGTTTCGACGCGACCGGGAAACCGACATGGGGCAAGCCGGTGCAGATCCCGATTCCGCGCACCGTGCTGCCGCTCACGCGAATCATCTATCAGGCGGACAGCGACACGATGATCCTCGCGCAGGGCATCGCGGGGACCTGGGACTGGACTGCGATGAACGGGCACATCGAGGTCTATCGCGGCTGGAAGGCCGGCAACACGACCACGCCGAACGTCGCGATCGACCTGACGAGCGCGAATCCGAAATCGATCGCGGCGGCCGGCCACTACCTGTTCGTCGGCTACGTGCACACGGTGCCGAACGTCGACGTGTTCGACCTGAACACCGGCAGCCTCGTGACCACGCTGACGAACTCGAACACGTCGGCGATGGACGTCGGCAACGACGTCGACTCGATGTATGGCATCCGTGCGTACCTGCGCTCGACCGGCGAATACGTGATCACGAAGGACAACTACAACGGGTCGAGCCTCGTCGTGTATCGCTGGCATCCGTGAGCGAGCATGCCGCGCTGCATGAGCCAGCTCGACTTCACATGGCCGTTCACTTCGCGCCCGTCCGTCGAATCGGACGTGTCGTGGAATTGCGCGCGCATGCGCCGCACCGAGCCGGTGAGGCGCGGGTTGCGCGGGCGCTCGTGACGTGTCGATGAAGGTCGGGGGCGCGCGATCGACAGCGGAAATCGCGATATCGGACGGGCGATATTCGACGATCCGACGATGGGCGCAAACGACAGGGCCGCGCGACGCCGACTCGTGCGAGCATCACGCGGCCTTCGTCAGCCGTAACAATCAGTGCGCGGCGCGTTCGTGCAGCACTTCCGACGGCCGTGCGTTGCGCACGAACACGCAGGCCAGTACCGCGCCCGCCAGTGCGATCGCACCGGCCAGCACGAACGCGGACGCGAACGAGCCGCTGCGCTCGACGATGAAGCCGGTCACGGCCGGCCCGATCACGCCGGACAGGCTGCCCATGCAATGCAGGAAGCCGCTGACGCCGCCGACGCGCGCCGGATGCACGACGTCCTGCACGATCGCCCAGTAGATCGCGCCCGTCACGTACAGGAAGAACAGCGATACCGACATCAGCGCGACCGCGCCTTGCGTCGACTGCACGGCGCCCGCGACGGCCACGCACGCGCCGGCGCCGAGCAGGCAGGTGACGAGCACGATCCGGCGCGACAGCAGCAGGTTGCCGGTGAGCCGGTACAGCGCATCCGAGATCGCGCCGCCGCACGCGAGGCCGACGGTGCCGACGAGCCAGGGCACGACGGTGGCGATGCTCATCTCCTTGATGTTCAGATGGTGCGCGCGCACGAGGTAGCTCGGGAACCAGCTCAGGAAGAAGAACAGCACGTAGTTGTAGCTGAAGAACGCTGCGGCCGTCGCGAGGATGCGCGGCTGGCGTACATAGTGCGACAGCGGATGCGCGGGCGTTGCCATGCCGGCGGCGGCCGGGGCGTGGGCAAGCGTTGTCGCGGGCGCATGGCGTGCATCGCCGACCGGCGTGGCCGGACGATCCGACGTCGACATCATCCACACGACGACCCACATGAGCCCGATCGCGCACACGATCCAGAACGCCGGCCGCCAGCCGAACTGCGCGGCCAGCAGGCCGACGATCGGCCCGGCGATCGCGCCGCCGAGCGGGGAGCCGGCACTGAGCAGACCCATCGCGGTGGCGGCGGCGTCGCGCGGCAGCCAGTTGTTGACCATCTTGTTCGCGGCCGAGCACAGCGGCCCTTCGGCCATGCCGAACAGCAGCCGCACGATCAGCAGGCTCACGAAGCCGACGGTGAGCGCGGTCATCCCGCAGAACACCGACCACAGCCCGACCGACAGCACATACACGAGCTTCGGCCCGAGCCGGTCGGACGCGAGCCCGCCGATGAAATTGAACAGTGCGTAGCCGATGAAGAACGTGCTGAACACGAGGCCCATCCGCGCGGCGTCGATGCCGAGATCGGTCTGCACGATCGGCGCGACGATCGACAGCGCGACGCGGTCGAGATAGTTGATGCCGTACACCAGGAACAGCAGGAATACCGTGAACCACGCCTGCGACTTCTGCTTCATCTCCGTCTCCTTCGTGCCGGTGGGCCGGCCGTCATGTTTCGTCTTGTCGATCGTTCGCCGCGTCGTCGCGGCCCTCGGCGGGCAAGGACATTGCCCGGGGCGCGTCGATTGCCGCGAACCGGCAAGCGCTTGTTCAGCGCGTCTGCAATGGCGCGAGCAGCGCGTCGGTGCCGCCCGCGCGCAGCGTCGACAGATGCGCGCCGACGCGCGCGATCAACCCATCGGGCCATGCCGCCGAGCCGGCGAGCACGGCGCTGCCGAGCGCGGCACGCACCGCGCCGGCGGCATCGCCGGCCGCTGACAACGTCGCGCCGAGCGCGGCCGCGCCCGGATCGCCGATCGTGAGCGGTCGGCCCGATTCGTCATGCGCGGTGGCCAGGTAGTGCAGCCACAGCGCGAGCGCGCGTTCCAGGTACGGTCGTTCGGCACCGGCCGCCGCGCTTTCGCGAAGCGCGGGCAGCCAGCGCAGCGGCACCTTCTGCGTGCCGTCCATCGCGATCTGTTCGGTGCGATGGGCGAGCGTCGGATTGCGAAAGCGCTGCACGAGCGTCGCGCAATAGCCGGGCGCGTCGTAGCCGGACGGCACGTCGACGGTCGCGAGCAGGTCGCGCGTCATGACGCCGTCGACGAGTGCCGCGATCGCCGGATCGGCCATCGCGTCGGACACCGTCGCGCGACCGCGCAACTGCCCCGCGTACGCGATCGCCGAATGCGAGCCGTTCAGCAGGCGCAGCTTCATCGTTTCATAGGGCCGCACGTCGCCGACGAGATGCGCGCCGGCGTCTTCCCAGCGCGGGCGCGGGCCGGCGAAGCGATCCTCGATCACCCATTGCGAGAACGGCTCGCAGACGATCGCGGCCGCATCGCGCGCGCCGAGACGCGCGTGCGCCCAGTCGAGCGATTCGGGCGTCGCGGCCGGGACGATTCGGTCGACCATGCTGTTCGGGAAGGCGACGTCATCGCGAATGCGTCGCGCGAGTGCGCGGTCGATGCGTTCCGCGTAGTCGATCAGCAGGGCGCGCAGCGTGTCGCCGTTCGACGTCATGTTGTCGCAGCAGACGACGGTCAGCGGCGCATGGTCCGGCCGCAGACGCAGGCCGGCCGCGATCACGCCGAGCGCGGTGCGTGGCGCGTCGGGCGTCGCGAGATCCTGGCGAATTGCGGGATCGTCGGCATCGAGACCGCCGCCGGGGCGGCGGCAATAGCCTTTTTCGGTGACGGTCAGGCTGACGATCGACACGGCCGGATCGGCGATCAGCGCCAGCAGCGCCGGCAGCGATTCGGGCGCGAACAGCGCGCCGTGCACCGCGCCGACGATGCGCGTGCGCGCGCCGTTGCCGTCGCGTTCGGTCACCGTGTACAGATGATCCTGCGCGGCCAGCAGGTCGACGGTATGACGCCGCCGCAACTCGACGCCCACGATTCCCCAGCGAAGGTCGCCCTGTTCAAGCACCGCGTCCGTATACAGCGCCTGGTGCGCGCGATGGAACGCGCCCAGGCCGAGATGAACGATGCCGGTGCGGACGGCTCGCCGGTCATAACCGGGGCGGCGCGTGTCGGGCGGCGCGGTGCGCAGGAAATCGGGGGCGGATGGCATGGCGGTTGATGACGGTTTGTACCATGGTAGACGGTGAGATGCGTGCAGGTTATTTCGAGTTTCTCCGCGAAGTTATCGGTGTAAACGCTAGATCGCTCGAATTCGATCTGTTCTGTACCATGGTAGACATCGATATCGAGTCGGATCAATCGCGACCATGAGCGAAACGGCAGCACTGGAAGAAGCGGACGTCGTCGTCACGGCGTTGCAGGGGTTCTCGCTGGACGAGAGCCGGTCGTATACGGAACAGGTACATGCGCTGCTGCGCCACGCGATCGTGCGCGGCGCGTTGCCGCCGCGCACCGCGCTGTCGGAGGCGGTGATCTCCACGACGATCAAGGTCAGCCGCACGCCGGTGCGCGAAGCGTTCGCACAGCTTGCCGACGAACGGCTCGTGCAGATCATCCGGAAGGTCGGCACGCTGGTCGCGCCGATTCCCGTGTCGATCCTCGAGGAAGGGCGCTTCGCGCGCAGCACGCTCGAATGCGCGAACCATGTCGAGCTTGCGCAGAAGATCACGCCGGCGCAGCTCGCGGAGCTGTCGCGGATCATCGATGCGCAGCGCGAGGCGGTAGCGGGCGGCGATGTCGAGGCGTTCTTCGAACTCGACGAGGCGATGCACGGCCGGATGTTCGCATTCGCGGGCCGGCCGCACGTATGGGAAATGCTGCAGCCGATGAAGCGCCAGTTCGACCGCGTGCGCTGGCTGCTGCTCGACCGCGTCGAGGATCACGCGCGCCGCGCGCTGCAGGAGCATGAACAGATCCTTGCGCACATCGCGTCGCGCAACATGGCGCTGCTCGGTGCATCGGTCGCCGCGCACGTCGACCGGATCGGCACGCACCTGCCCGATGTGCGCAGCCGCGCGCCCCATTACTTCGTCGACTGAAACGCCCGCAGGAGGAGCGCAGTGAAAATCGAACGCTTGCAGACCATCGTCACGTGTCCGGGCCGGAATTTCGTGACGGTGAAGATCGTGACCGACGAGGGCGTCCACGGCCTCGGCGACGCGACGCTCAACGGGCGCGAGCTCGCGGTGCGCGCGTACCTGGAAGATCACGTGTTCCCGTGCCTCGTCGGCCGCGATCCGCGCAACATCGAGGACATCTGGCAATACCTGTATCGCGGCGCGTACTGGCGGCGCGGGCCGGTGACGATGACGGCGATCGCCGCGATCGACATGGCGCTGTGGGACATCCTCGGCAAGCTCGCGGGCATGCCCGTCTATCAGTTGCTCGGCGGCAAGAGCCGCGACGGCCTGATGGTGTACGGCCATGCGAACGGGCGCGATCACGAAGAGGCGGTCGACGCGGTACGCGCGCATATCGAGGCCGGCTATCGCGCGATTCGCGTGCAGTCGGGCGTGCCCGGACTCGACAAGGTATACGGCGTCGGCAAGACGGCCGGCGCGTACGAGCCCGCCGAAAAGGGTCTGCCGCCCGAGGAGCCGTGGGACACCGCGCTCTACCTGCGCCACACGCCCGAGCTGTTCCGCAAGGTGCGCGACGCGGTCGGCGATGCGCCGCACCTGCTGCACGACGCGCATCACCGCCTGACGCCGATCGAAGCCGCGCGGCTCGGCCGCGATCTCGAGCCGCACCGTCTGTTCTGGCTGGAGGATGCGACGCCGGCCGAGAACCAGGACGCGTTCCGCCTGATTCGCCAGCACACGACGACGCCGCTCGCGGTCGGCGAGGTCTTCAACTCGATCTGGGATTGCAAGGACCTGATCCGCGACCAGCTGATCGACTACATCCGCGCGACCATCGTGCACGCGGGCGGCATCACGCATGTTCGGCGTATCGCCGACTACGCGGCGATGTACCAGGTGCGCACCGGTTTCCACGGCGCGACCGATCTGTCGCCGGTCTGCATGGCGGCGGCCGTGAACTTCGGGCTGTGGGCGCCGAACTTCGGCATCCAGGAGCTGATGCCGCACAGCGCGCTGACCGATGAAGTGTTTCCGCACAACTACCGCTTCGAGGACGGCTATCTCGTGATGGACGACGTGCCGGGCCTCGGCGTCGACATCGACGAGACGCTGGCCGCGAAATATCCGTACGAGCGCGCGTATCTGCCGGTCGCCCGGCTGCGCGACGGTTCGATGTGGAACTGGTGAGCGTCGAAGAGCAGAAGGAGAGAACCGAAATGTTGAGCGTCGTAGTCGATCGTCCGAACAGCATGGCCGTGCGCGAGGTGCCGCTGCCCATGCCCGCCGCCGGCGAAGTGCGCGTGAAGGTGCGCTATGCGGGCATCTGCGGGTCGGACCTGCACATCTTTCACGGCAAGAATCCGTTCGTGTCGTACCCGCGCGTCATCGGCCACGAGTTCGTCGGCACGATCGAGTCGGTCGGCGCGGGCGTCGACGCCGCGCGGCTCGGCGAGACCGTCGCGGTCGATCCGGTGATCAGCTGCGGGCATTGCCACGCGTGCACGATCGGCCGGCGCAACGTGTGCCGGCACCTGACCGTGCTCGGCGTGCACCGCGACGGCGGCTTCAGCGAGTTCACGTGCGTGCCGGCCGGCAATGCGTACCGGATTCCCGACGCGATCGCCGATACCTGCGCGGCGATCGTCGAGCCGTTCGCGGTAGCCGCGAACGCGACGTCGCGCACCGGTGTGCTGCCGGGCGATGTCGCGCTGATCTACGGCGCCGGCACCGTCGGCCTGACGATCCTGCAGGTGCTCAAGCGCGTGTACGGGATTCGCGCATTCATCACCGACCGGCTCGACGCGCGGCTGCAGCTCGCACGCAAGTGCGGCGCGGCGGAGGACGAGGTCATCAATACGAGCGTCGAGTCGCTGCCCGATGCGCTGGAAAGGCGCGGTGTCGACGGCGGCCCGACGCTGATCTTCGATGCGGTCTGCCATCCGTCGATTCTCGAGGAGGCCGTGCGGATCGCCGCGCCGGCAGGCCGGATCGGCGTGCTCGGGTTCTCGTCGGAGCCATCGGCGCTCGTGCAGGCGGAACTGACGAAGAAGGAGCTGACGCTCGCGGCATCGAGGCTGAACTGCGCGATGTTCCCGCAGGTGATCGACTGGATTGCCCGCGGGCTGATCCAGCCGGAGCACATCGTCACGCACAAGGTGGGCTTTCGCGACGTGGCGCAGGCGTTCGACATGGCCGAGCGCAATCCCGAGAAAAGCTGCAAGATCCTGCTCGATTTCGCGGGCGGTTGAAACCGATCGTGTCGACGGCCGGGGCGCGTCGCGCGTGTCGCGCGGCCCCGGCCGCCCGGTGCGAAGATGCGTCAGAACGACACCGTCGTCGTCAGCGTGACGAGCCGCGGCTCGCCGACCGCGACGATCAGATTGCTGTTGCTCGACGGATAGTAGGTCTTGTCGAGCAGGTTCTTCACGTTGAGCTGGATGCGCGTCGGGAACTTGCCGATCGTCGTTTCATACGCCGCGAATGCGTCGACGGTCACATAGCCGGGCAGCGTGAAGCTGTTGGCGGTGTCGCCGGGCCGCGCGCCGACGAGCCGCGCGCCGCCGCCGAAGCGCCAGCGTCCGGGCAGGTTCGCGATCGCGGTGTCGTACACCGCGAACAGGCTGCCGGTATGGCGCGCGACGTTGACGAGCGGCGTGTTGCTGTCGCGATCGTTCGCGTTCGTGTACGCGTAGCTGCCGATCAGGCTCAGGTGGCGCGTGAGCTGCCCCGCGACGTCGAGTTCGATCCCGCGCGAGCGCGCGGTGCCGATCGTCGACGTGATGTCGCCGACCGTGACCGCGACGTTGCGCTTGTCGATCTGGTAGGCCGCGAGCGTGCCGGTGATGCCGGGCTTCAGGCTGAACTTCAGGCCGGCTTCCAGCACGCGGCCGAATTCCGGCGCGAGCGGTGCGGCCACGTTCGACGCGACGTTCGGCTTGAACGAGCGGCTCACGTTCGCGTATGCGGTCAACGACGGCGTAAGCGCATACGCGAGCCCGAACTGCGGCAGCCACACGTTGCCGTGCGAGCGGTCGGCGAACACGAACGGCCGTCCCATCCCCGATTCCTGCTGCCAGTCCTCCCAGCGCAGCCCGCCGACGGCGGTGAGCCGGTCGGTGATCTTCACGGAGTCCTGCACGATCATCGAATACGTGTGGACCTTCGACAGCGAATCGCTCTGCTTCGCGCTCGCGATGCCGCCGGGCGCGAGCAGGCCGTAGACCGGATCGTAGAGATTGAAGCCCTTCGTCGCGGCGCCGCGGATCGTGTCGCCGCGGAAGCTGCGTTGGCGCTCGTATTCGCCGCCGATGTAGAGCGCGTGGTTCATTCCCGCGAGCGTCAGGTTGCCGAGCAGGCCGAGCGTCGCGATCTGGTCGGAGTCGTTGCGCCCGAGATTCGCGTCGGACGTGCGCGACAGCGCGCCGGTCGCGCTGTTGAAGGCGGTCGCGCGGGTAATGTACTGATCGTAGCGGTCGCGGCCCCAGCCGTAGGTGGCGCGCACGCGCCACGCGTCGGAGAAGCGGTGCTCGATGCGCGCGCGCAGCGTTTCCTGGATCCCGCCGCTTTGCGCCCATGCCTCCTCGTAGCGTCGGTAGCGCAGCGCATCGTCGGGACGGCCGTTCACGAGCACGGTGCCGCGATCGAACGGCGTCGTGTAGTCGACGTACTGGTAGCTGATGTCGATCGACGTGTTCGCGTCATGCCACGACAGCGCGGGCGCGATCAGCGCGTTGCGTTCGCGGCCGAAGCTGCGCCAGTAGCGGCTCGTGTCGTATTCGCCGGTGAGCCGGAACGCGAGCGTGCCGCCCGCAACCTGCCCCGGCTTGCCGAGCGGGCCGGTCAGGTCGAACTGTGCATCGCTGCCGCCATGGCTCGTGCGCGACGCCGAGATCGAGCCGCCGAACGTGTCTTCGGGCTTGCGCGTGACGAGATTGATCACGCCGCCCGGGTCCTGCATCCCGTACAGCAGTGAAGCCGGGCCCTTCAGCACTTCGACGCGGTCGATCGTCGCGAGGTAGCTGTGCAGCACCGGCGTGCGCACGCCGTCGACGAGCACGGAGCCGTCGTTGTTCGAGCCGAAGCCGCGCTTGATGAACGCGTCGCGCGTGCCGCCGAGCGTATTGGTCTGCGTCACGCCGCTGATGTTGCCGAGCACGTCGTCGAGCGAGCGCGCCTGCTGGTCCTGCATCACGCTGCTGCTGACCACGGCGACGGATTGCGGAATTTCCTTGAGCGGGCGATCGTCGCCGCCCGCGACGCTGCTGGTGCGCGGCTGGTAGCCGACGGTCGGATCGGTGGCCGCCGATGCGCTGACGCTGATCGTCGGCAGCTCGCGTTCGGGCTCGCGCGACACGGGCGTGGGCGTGGCCGCGGATGCGGATGCCGCCGACGCGGGTTCGGCCTCCGCATGCGCGCCGCTTGCGACGCAAAGGGTGATCAGGGCAGGCAGGCTCGCGCGCCACGGACGCAACGTCCGTGCACGGCGGGGCGATCGACGGGATGGCATGAATCGATGAATGATGGAGTGCTAAGGATGAGGGCGTGGGCCGCAGCGCTTCGCTTGCTGACTCACCGCAGCAGGATGCGCATGATATATGTAATGAGAATCGTTTGCAATTGAAATGCGGCCGATCCGGACCGGGCAACGCGATTGCCGGGGCGCCGGCCGTCTGCTACCGTAGCGCCCAAAATCAGACGCAGTGAAATTCATCGAGAGCCGGGGGCCGCACCATGCCATTTTCCTGTCGCGTCGCGTGCAGCGCGACGTCGCACACCGCCGTCGACCATGCGGGCAGTGACGTGATCGCAGCCGTGTCCCACGATTCGAACGAATAAAGCAACGGCGGCACGATCGTCCGGCGGGGCGCCGGGCAGCCGGCACCGCGCGTTGGTCAACGACATCAACCACGACGTTTGACGGGAGACCACCCTTGAAGAAGATTTCCGCGCCGCTCATGACGGCCGCGCTTGCTGCCTGCGCGATGCTCGCGGGCGTTTGCCAGGACGCGTGCGCCGCATCGGCCGACGAGCCCGCGATCGACGCGCACTACGGGACGGTGATCGAAGCCTATACGCAGAACATGGCCGCCGCGAAGACGAAATACGACGGCAAGCGCCTCGCGTTCGTCGGCGCGGTGATCCGGATGGGCAGCGACCCGGGTGGCACGTACTTCGGTGCGTTGACGACCGATGGCGAACAGTTCGATACGCATTTCGACATGGCGGACCAGCCTGCGTTGAAGCCGAAATTCCCCGGCGGCGAGATCAAGCCGTTCACGGCGTCCGCGAATTTCCGCTTCAGTTGCGTGAACGAAGGTTATATCGACGCGCCGGTGCTGCCGGGGTTGAAGCTCGCGCATTGCCGGCTCGCCGATTGACGCGAGCGATGCGCGATGTCGAGCGATCCGCCTACAGGTCGAGTACCAGCAGATCGCTTCGCGATCGCGAGCAGCACGGCATGAACTGGTCGCCGGCCGCTCGTTCCGCTTCGGTCAGGTAAGAATCGCGGTGCTCGGGCTCGCCTTCGAGCACGCGCGTCATGCAGGTGCCGCATACGCCTTGCTCGCACGACGTGAGCACGTCGATGCCATTGGCCGCCAACGCGGCGGCGACCGTGCATTCGGCCGGCACGTCGATCACCTGCCCGCTGCTCGCGATGCGGACCTGGAATGCGCGATCCGAGCCGGACGATGCAACCTCGCCGCCGAAGAACTCGTAATGCAGCCGCTCGTCGGCCCAATTGCGTTCGCGCGCGGCGTTCAGCACCGCGTCCATGAAGCCGCGCGGGCCGCAGACGTACAGGTGGGTGCCGTCAGGCACCGACGCGAGCACGGCCGGCAGGTCGAGGCGTTGCGCGGGTGCGCCGTCGTCGACGTGCAAGCGCGCGCGGTCGTGGAATCCGGCTGCGTTGATCCGCTCGACGAACGCCATGCGATCGGCCGAGCGCGCGCAGTAATGCATGTCGAAGGGCGTGCCGGACGAGTGCAGCCGTTCCGCCATGCAGAGAATCGGCGTGATACCGATCCCGCCCGCGAGCAACAGGTGGTGCGGCGCGTCGGGCGCGAGCGGAAATTGATTGCGCGGCATGCCGATCCGCACGGTGTCGCCTTGCCGGACCTCGTCGTGAATCGCGCGCGACCCACCGCGGCCTTCGGCGTCGCGCAGCACCGCGATCTGATAGCGATCGCCGTGGTCAGGATGGTTGCACAACGAGTACTGGCGCACGAGGCCGCCCGGCAAATACACGTCGATATGCGCACCGGCGTCGAAGCGCGGCAAGGGCGCGCCGTCGTCGCTGACGAATTCGAAGCCGCAGATGTCGCGCGCTTCCTGCCACTTGCGGGCCACCCGGACCGTCAGCGTCGCGGCGCTCATGACGCCTCCTTGATCTGCGCGACCGGAATGACGGGCCGCTGCGGGCTCGTCGCGTTTTCGTCGGCGAGCAGCCGCTCGATCACCTTGCGCGACAGCACGCCGCCCGCATCGATGTTGAGCTTGAGCAGCTTGCGCTCGGGCCACTGCTCGAGGTTGAGCTGCTGGCGCTCGAGCATGTCGAGATCCTCGGCGAAGATCTTGCCCTGGCCTTCCCGGATCTCGGCGGTCAACGCGTGATCGTCGGGCCGGAAGTTGCGCGCCATCCCCCAGAAGTACCAGATCGACGTGTCCGTCTCCGGCGTGATGAAGTCGACCACGACCGACGACGCCTTCACGTCGGCCGGCGCGTCGTAGCCGCCGTGGCCGGCATGCGCGACGCCCACTTCGATCATCACGTGGCTCGGCGGCGTGAAGCGGCAGATCTGCCAGCGGTCGACCGGCACGTCGTCGGCGAGCCCGTTGCCGCGCAGCGCCATCCGCCAGAACGGCGGCGGCATCACGTTCTCCATGAAGCGGCTCGTGACGACTTCGTCGCCGGTGGCGACGGTCTTCGGCGGCGCTTCGTCGATTTCCTTCTGACCGATGCTCGTTGCATGCACGTAAGTCTCGTGCGTGAGATCCATCAGGTTGTCGATCATCAGCCGGTAGTCGCAGCGGATGTGATACAGGCCGCCGCCGTATGCCCAGGCGGGATCCTCGGCCCACCGCAGCGCGGGCAGCTTGTCGGGATCGGCGGCCGACGCATCGCCGGGCCAGACCCAGATGAATCCGAACCGTTCGACGACGGGGAAGCTGCGGATCGCCGGAAACCCGCCGACGCGCTGGCCCGGCATGCCGGCCGTCTTGCCGTTGCAGCCCATTTCCAGCCCGTGATAGCCGCACACGAGCACGCCGTCGCGCACGAATCCCAGCGACAGCGGTGCGCCGCGGTGCGGGCAGAAGTCCTCGAGCGCCGCGACCCGCCCGTCCGCCGCGCGGTAGAACACCATCGACTCGTTGCAGATCTTGCGGCCCAGCGGCTTGCCGTCGATTTCATCGGGCGTGCACGCGACATACCAAGCGTTCTTGAGAAACACGTTCTTCGTCTCCTTCAGGGCGGCGCCACCGGCGCGCGGCGGTTCTTCATTCCGTGTACTGAATGAGATTCAGTGTACTCACCGAGATTGGCCAGGGCAAGGCGGGCGGTATACTGGTTTTCCCGGGAAACGGCGCAACGCAACGGCGTGCGCCGCCTATGTCATCGACTCATTCATGGAAAAAACGAATCCCGCCGACGCACCGGCTTTCCCGCTCGACCTGTACGACGAACCGGGGCACCTGATCCGGCGCGCGCACCAGATCGCGGTTGCGATGTTCTACGAGAAGCTGGGCCGGGACGTGACGCCGGTGCAGTATGCGGTCCTGCGGATGCTCTACGAATGTCCGGGGCTCGATCAGGTGACGCTCGCGCAACGGGTGGCGCTCGACACGTCGACGACCGCCGACCTCGCGGTCCGGCTCGAAGCGAAGGGATTGATCGTCCGCGAAGTGTTGCCGCGGCGTCAGCGGCGCCTGTTGCTGACGCCGACGGGCGTCGAGCTGCTCGCGCGCCTGATGCCGTCGGTGACGGAGCTGCGCGACGGTTTGTTCGACGGCATGGGGGAAGATGATTCGCGCGAACTGATGCGCCTGTTACGCAAGTTCGTTCACCTGAACAACGAGCAAAGCCGTGCGCCGCTGCGGGTCGGCGAGGAATCGTAGCGATTCGATACCCGGCGACGGGGCGCTGAAGCGGCAACGCGACGGTGCGCGATGCGGCCCGGCGGCGTCACGGGCGTGACGCTTCTCCGTCCAGCCGCCGCACCGCTTCCGCGACTTCGTTCCTGAAGCGCACCAGCGCCGCTTGCTCCGGCGCGGGCGGCTGCACGGCGGCCCACAGCATGTCGATGAGCTGCGTGGCCGTCGTTTCCGTATCGAGCTTGCGGTGCCCGAGGATCGCATCCCACAGCACGTGCTCGATCGGCCCGAACACCATCGAGCGCAGCAGGCTCAGCGGCATGTCGCCGCGCACCTGCCCGGCCGCCTGGCCGCGTGCGAGCACGTCCATCAGCGGCGCCGTGTAGCGGCGCTGCAGCGCGGTGAGCTCGTCGCTCAGCGCATGCTGTTTCGCGCGCCCCTCCGAGAGCACCAGCGCGCAGAGCCCCGTGCCGTTCACCAGCATCAGCCGCAGGTGCGTTCGCACGATGAACGCGAACTGCTGCTGCACCGATGCTTCCTGCGGCATCCCCAGTTCGAACGCGGCGATGATTTCGTCATACCAGTCGGCGATCACGCGCGCGCACAGCTCGCGCTTGCCGCGGAAGTAGCTGAACACCGTCGCCTCCGACACGCCGACGCGCTGCGCGATCTCGGCGGCCGTCGCATGCTCGTAACCCTTTTCGGCGAACACTTCACGACCGGCGCGCAGGATGTCCTGCACGCGCTGCTGGGACTTGCGCCCGGCGGGTGCGCGCGACGGCTCGGGGCGGTCGGCTTTGGCGATGGCGGTCATGGTGTCGGCGGTAGCGGCTGTCATCGTGCAATGATATCTGAGTGTCACTCAAAAAACTATTGACGGCAAGCCGGACGAGGCGCGAAACTGTGCAAAATTTCCGCTGTATTGGCTTAATGAATCGACGCATTGATCCGATTTGAGCGAAACTCAGAAATCGGCGCGTGCGACCTACTTTCTGGAGACGGAGGAGACATGATCAATCTGCCCGGTGTGCAATTCATGCTCGGTGAAGACATCGAGATGCTGCGCGACGCCGTCGCGACGTTCGCGGCCAAGGAAATCACGCCGCGCGCGGCGGAGGTCGACCGCACCGACCAGTTTCCGATGGACCTGTGGAAGAAGTTCGGCGATCTCGGCGTGCTCGGCATGACCGTGTCCGAGGAATACGGCGGCGCGAACATGGGCTACACCGCGCACATGGTCGCGATGGAGGAGATCTCGCGCGCGTCCGCGTCGATCGGCCTGTCGTACGGCGCGCACTCGAACCTGTGCGTGAACCAGATCCATCGCAACGGCACCGACGCGCAGAAGCGGAAATACCTGCCGAAGCTCGTGTCGGGCGAACACATCGGCGCGCTCGCGATGAGCGAGCCGAATGCCGGCTCCGACGTCGTCAGCATGAAGCTGCGCGCGGACAAGCGCGGCGACCGCTACGTGCTCAACGGCACGAAGATGTGGATCACCAACGGCCCGGACTGCGACACGCTCGTCGTCTACGCGAAGACGGACATTGACGCCGGCCCGCGCGGCATCACCGCATTCATCGTCGAGAAGGGGATGAAGGGCTTCTCGGTCGCGCAGAAGTTGGACAAGCTCGGCATGCGCGGGTCGCACACGGGCGAGCTCGTGTTCCAGGACGTCGAGGTGCCGGAGGAGAACATCCTCGGCCAGCTCAACGGCGGCGTGAAGGTGCTGATGAGCGGTCTCGACTACGAGCGCGCGGTGCTGTCGGGCGGCCCGACGGGCATCATGGCCGCGTGTCTCGACGCGGTCGTGCCGTATATCCACGACCGCAAGCAGTTCGGCCAGTCGATCGGCGAGTTCCAGCTGATCCAGGGCAAGGTCGCCGACATGTACACCACGTTCCAGGCATGCCGCGCGTACCTGTACGCGGTCGGCCGCCACCTCGACTCGGCGGGCAGCGACCACATCCGCCAGGTGCGCAAGGACTGCGCGGGCGTGATCCTCTACACGGCCGAGAAGGCTACGTGGATGGCCGGCGAGGCGATCCAGATCCTCGGCGGCAACGGCTACATCAACGAGTATCCGGTCGGCCGTCTGTGGCGCGATGCGAAGCTGTACGAGATCGGCGCCGGCACGAGCGAGATCCGCCGCATGCTGATCGGCCGCGAGCTGTTCGCGGAAACGATGTAACGCCCCACGTCACGCGAACGGAGCCCCGTCGATGCCGATCATCGAATCCAGACTGAACCCGCGTTCGGAAGACTTCCGCGCGAACGCCGCCGCGCTGGAGGCGGTCGTCGCCGACCTGCGCGCGAAGATCGAACAGCTTGCGCAAGGCGGCGGCCAGGCCGCGCGCGACAAGCACCTGTCGCGCGGCAAGCTGCTGCCGCGCGACCGGATCGCGCAACTGCTCGATCCGGGTGCGCCGTTCCTCGAGCTGTCGCAGCTCGCGGCGAACGGCATGTACAACGACGACGCACCGGGTGCGGGCGTCATCACCGGAATCGGCCGGATCGCGGGCCGCGAGTGCATGATCGTGTGCAACGACGCGACGGTGAAGGGCGGCACCTACTACCCGATGACCGTCAAGAAGCACGTGCGTGCACAGGAAATCGCCGCGGAAAACCGGCTGCCGTGCGTGTACCTCGTCGATTCGGGTGGCGCGAACCTGCCGAACCAGGACGACGTGTTCCCCGATCGCGACCACTTCGGCCGCATCTTCTTCAACCAGGCGACGATGTCCGCCGCGGGAATCGCGCAGATCGCGGTCGTGATGGGTTCGTGCACGGCGGGCGGCGCGTATGTGCCGGCGATGAGCGACGAGTCGATCATCGTGAAGAACCAGGGCACGATTTTCCTCGGCGGCCCGCCGCTCGTGAAGGCCGCGACCGGTGAGGAAGTAAGCGCGGAGGATCTCGGCGGCGGCGACGTGCATACGCGCCTGTCGGGCGTGGCCGACCATCTCGCGCAGAACGACGCGCATGCGCTGTCGATCGCGCGCGGCATCGTCGGGCATCTCGCGCCGAAGATCGCACCGCCGCTCGCGCTGCGCGAGCCGAAGCCGCCGCGCTATGACGCGAAGAGCCTGTACGGCGTGATTCCGGTCGACACGCGCAAGCCGTTCGACGTGCGCGAGGTGATCGCGCGCATCGTCGACGATTCGGAGTTCGACGAATTCAAGGCACGCTTCGGCACGACGCTCGTCACGGGCTTCGCGCACATCTGGGGCCATCCGGTCGGGATCGTCGCGAACAACGGCATCCTGTTCTCCGAGTCGGCCGTGAAGGGCGCGCATTTCATCGAGCTGTGCTGCCAGCGCAAGATTCCGCTCGTGTTCCTGCAGAACATTACGGGCTTCATGGTCGGCCGCAAGTACGAGAACGAGGGCATCGCGCGCCATGGCGCGAAGATGGTGACGGCCGTGTCGAACGCGAAAGTGCCGAAGTTCACGGTGATCATCGGCGGCTCGTTCGGCGCGGGCAACTACGGGATGTGCGGCCGCGCATTCGGCCCGCGTTTCCTGTGGATGTGGCCGAACGCGCGGATCTCGGTGATGGGCGGCGAGCAGGCTGCCTCGGTGCTCGCGACCGTGCGCCGCGACGGCATCGAGGCGAAGGGCGGCACGTGGTCGGCCGAGGAAGAGGATGCGTTCAAGCAGCCGATCCGCGACCAGTACGAGCGCCAGGGGCATCCGTATTACGCGAGCGCGCGGCTGTGGGACGACGGCGTGATCGATCCCGCGCAGACGCGCGACGTGCTGGGCCTCGGCCTCGCCGCGTCAATGAACGCACCGATCGACGATACGCGCTTCGGCGTGTTCCGCATGTAACGGCCGGGAGGACTGACCGATGCGATACGAAACGATCAAGGTAAGCGAGGCCGGCCGCGTCGCGACCGTCACGCTTGCGCGGCCCGACGTGCGCAACGCGTTCAACGAGACGACGATCGCCGAGCTGACCACCGCGTTCGAGTGGCTCGATGCGCACGCCGGCGTGCGCGCGGTCGTGCTCGCGGCGGAAGGTGCCGCGTTCTGTGCGGGCGCGGACCTGAACTGGATGAAGAAGATGGCCGGTTACTCGGACGACGAGAACCGCGCCGACGCACGCAAGCTCGCACGGATGCTCGAGGCGATCCATCGCTGCGGCAAGCCGGTGATCGCGCGCGTGCACGGCGATGCGTATGCGGGCGGCGTGGGCCTCGTCGCGGCGGCCGACATCGCGATTGCAGCCGACGGCGCGAAGTTCTGCCTGTCGGAAGCACGGCTCGGGCTGATTCCGGCAACGATCGCGCCGTACGTCGTGCGCGCGATGGGCGAGCGCGCGGCACGCCGTTACTTCACGACGGCGGAAGTGTTCGACAGCGCGCGCGCCGCATCGCTCGGCTTCATTCACGATGCCGTGCCGGCCGACGCGCTCGACGAAACGGTCGCGAAGCTGGCCGCGACGCTCGTCGCGAACGGCCCCGACGCGGTGCGCGCATGCAAGCGGCTCGTCGCCGACGTGGCTGGCCGGCCGCTCGACGCGACGCTGATCGAGCAGACCGCCGACTGGATCGCGCGGACCCGCGCCGGCGCGGAAGCGCGCGAAGGGATCGCGTCCTTCCTCGAGAAACGCACGCCTGCGTGGCGCGAATGACGGCGTGCCCCTAACTTTCCGGACGACACCGAAGCCATGTTCGACAAGATTCTGATCGCCAATCGCGGCGAAATCGCCTGCCGCGTCGCCGCGACGTGCAAACGTCTCGGGATCGCCAGCGTCGCCGTCTATTCCGACGCGGACGCGAACGCGAAGCACGTCGCCGCATGCGACGAGGCCGTGCACATCGGCGGCTCGGCGGCGGCCGACAGCTATCTGCGCATCGAGCGCATCATCGAGGCCGCGCGCGCGACCGGCGCGCAGGCCATCCACCCGGGCTACGGCTTTCTGTCGGAGAACGAAGATTTCGCGCATGCGTGCGAAGCGGCCGGCATCGCGTTCATCGGGCCGCCGGTCGACGCGATCGCGGCGATGGGCTCGAAGGCCGCCGCGAAGGCGTTGATGCACGCAGCCGCGGTGCCGCTCGTGCCGGGCTATCACGGCGACGACCAGGACCCGGCCCGCCTGCATCGCGAAGCCGACGCGATCGGTTACCCGGTGCTGCTGAAGGCGAGCGCGGGCGGCGGCGGCAAGGGCATGCGCGTGGTCGAGCGCTCCGAGGACTTCCCGGCCGCGCTCGCATCGTGCCAGCGCGAGGCCGCCAGCAGCTTCGGCAACGATCGCGTGCTGATCGAGAAATACCTGACGCGCCCGCGCCACGTCGAAGTGCAGGTGTTCGGCGACACGCACGGCAACACCGTCTACCTGTTCGACCGCGACTGCTCGGTGCAGCGCCGTCACCAGAAGGTGCTCGAGGAAGCGCCGGCGCCGGGGTTGCACGAAGACGTGCGCCAGGCGATGGGCGAAGCGGCCGTCGCGGCCGCGCGCGCCGTGAACTACGTCGGCGCGGGCACCGTCGAGTTCATCATGACGGGCGAGGCGTTCTACTTCATGGAAATGAACACGCGCCTGCAGGTCGAGCATCCGGTCACCGAGATGGTCACCGGGCTCGATCTCGTCGAATGGCAACTGCGCGTCGCCGCGGGCGAGCCGCTGCCGCTGAAGCAGGAAGAACTGCGCGTGCAGGGGCACGCGATCGAGGCGCGCCTGTATGCGGAGAATCCGGCGCGCGGCTTCCTGCCGTCCACCGGCACGCTGAAGCACCTGCGGCTGCCGGAAGGCGTCGAGTTCGCGATCGGCGCGCCGGTGCGCGTCGACAGTGGCGTGCGCGAAGGCGATGCGATCACGCCGTTCTACGATCCGATGATCGCGAAGCTGATCGTGCACGGCGCCGACCGCGCGGAGGCGCTCGGACGGATGCTGCGTGCGCTGCGCGCGTGCGAGGTGGTCGGCCTGCACACGAACGCCGCGTTCCTGCAGCGGATTGTCGCCTGCGCGCCGTTCGCGATCGCCGATCTCGACACCGGCCTGATCGAGCGTAATCACGATGCGCTGTTCGCGCCGCAACAGACGCCGCGCGCGACGCTCGCGCTGGCCTGCGCGGCGCTGCTCGCGGGCGAACGCGACGCGGCCGCGACGGAACGCGCGTCGCCGTGGCGCGCGCTGCCGGACTGGCGGCTCAACGGCAGCTATCGCCGCACGCTCGAATGGCATGCGCCCGAACGCGAAGCGGACGTGACGGTCACCTACGAGAACGACGGCAGCACCGCGCGCATCGCCACCGGCGACGGGCCCGCGCAGCCGTTCGCATGGTCACGCGGCGCGACGCCGCTCGACTTCGACGTGACGCTCGACGGCGTGCGCAGCAGCGGCCGCGTGTATGCGGACGGCGACACGTTCCACGTATTCACGCAAGGCGTTGCCGAGACCTTCGAATGGCGCAACGTGCTCGCGCACGCGGGCGATGCCGAGCATGGCGGCGGCCGCCTGACCGCGCCGATGCCGGGCAAGGTGATCGCGGTGCTGGTCGAGCCGGGCCAGAAGGTCGAGGCCGGCACGCCGCTGATCGTGATGGAAGCGATGAAGATGGAGCACACGATCGGCGCGCCGGCCCCGGGCGTCGTCGCGGAAGTGCTGTACGGCGTCGGCGACCAGGTCGCGGATGGCGCTCAGTTGCTGATGATGGCGGAAGGCTGACCGGGCGCGCATCGCGCATGGGCCGGCGTGGCGCCTCGCGGTGCGACGCCGGCCTTGTCGTATCTGGCGCCGGCGGCGCGCATGGCGCCCCGTGGCCCAGCCCGCCGCCAACCGGGGCCGTTGGCACCGTGTATGACCATGCATGACAGTCCGGCGGCCGGCGCTCCGCTAGACTGGCGGATTGCTCGCGCGGCCGCGTGCCGCGCGCTACACTGCGTCCATTCAATCTCCCAATCCGCCGACGATGACGTCTCCTGTCCTGAACGGCCTGCGCATCGGTATCACGATCGGACTGCGCACCCCCGACGAAAGCCTTTGGATCAACGGCATCAAGCAGAACGCGCTGTTTCTCGCGAAGCTGCTGATGGCATCGCCGCACGGCTACCGCGTGACGCTGGTCAACACGACCGACGTGCCGCTGACCGATGCGCTGCCGTGGGATCGCGCCGTGTACGACACGCGCGCGTTCGCGGACATGAAGGATGCGCTCGACGTGGTGATCGAACTCGGCGGCCAGATCGACGCCGCGCAGACGGCCTACCTGAAGGCACGCGGCGCGAAGATCGTCAGCTACTGCTGCGGCGTCGAGTACATCAACGCGATGGAATCGATGCTGTTCGGCCGCCGGTTGTGGGATTCGCTGTTCATCAACCGCGGCTACGACGAGGTGTGGGCGATTCCGCAGATCGCGCCGTCGTCGCTGCCGTTCCTGCAGTCGCTGCGCCGCTGCCCGGGGCGCGTCGTGCCGTTCGTGTGGGATCCGATGTTCCTGAGCGAGCGTGCGGCATCGCTGCCCGAGCATGGCGAGTACCGCCCGCGCAGCGAGCCGGGCAAGCGGCTCACGGTGATGGAGCCGAACCACAACGTCGTGAAGTTCTGCGTGTACCCGATGTTGATCATCGACGAGGCGTATCGCCGCGACCCCGATGCGATCTGCTTCACGCACGTGACGAACGCCGACCGTCTCGCGCACGACAGCCCCGAGTTCGTGATGCTGATGAACTACCTGGACATCGTGCGCGCCGGCAAGGCGAGCTTCGTCGGCCGTTTCGACACGCCGCTGTTTCTCGCCGACCTGACCGACATCGTGGTGTCGCATCAATGGTCGAACCCGCTCAACTATTTCTATTTCGACGTGTGCTGGCAGGGCTATCCGCTCGTGCACAACGCGAGCCTCGCGCCCGACCTCGGCTACTACTACCCGGACAATGACGTGCAGAAGGGCGCGGATGCGCTGCTTCACGCGCTGCACACGCATGACGACGACTGGGAAGGCTACACGCGGCGCCAGCGCGAAATCCTCCGCCGTTATACGTCGGCGAACGCGTCGCTCGTCGCCGAATACGATGCGCTGCTCGCGAATCTGATCGGCGCGCCTGCGGCATGACGTTGCGCGAGCCGCAAGCCGTCGTCCGGATTGCGTTCGCTTAATGTCTGAAGAAATGATGCCGTTAAAAAAGAAACCGTCGAACCGGGGAGACTCGACGGTTTTTGAAGGCACGAATTTGACGGCTCCGAGGGAAGTCCGTCGGAAATTATTTTAGAGGTTAACAAGTCGGAAAGATTGTTAAACATCTTTCAATCGGTCGTTCTCTTATAATTCGCGCGGGTATTATCTTTTTTGACTCATCTGATTAATATTCGGCCGTTATCAATATCGTTTGAAACGACGGAATTGAACTCCGTGAAGACCGAATGCCCGGTGTCGAGTCATTGGCGGTGAAGCGTGCGGGCGCGCGCGACAATCCGGGCCTCGAATTCGGACGTGACCAGCGCTGACGGATATTTGTCATACGAAACACCGAACATTCGAATTGAGAAACGAGTTGTGCGGTAAATTGATTCGTCGAGTGACGCTCGCGTTGGGAAAATAAGCGGCGCCGATTAGTGCGGCGTCGGCGATTTTGTGTAATCTTCCGCACTGTCGTCGACATGCATGCGTGGTGTATTTCTCGTATTTGAATATCGTTGACAATATCGGGTTTGACGGCGCGCCGAAATAAAAAGTACGCTCCCGGAAAAGATCGAAACAAGAGGATGGGCCGGGTAGGCGGTGGCGCGTGTCGTGGTCGGCTCGCGCCATGTGTATCGTGAGCGCGGGCCGTCATCGGCGGTCCGACATTTGCCGGAGCGCCGGATGAATGCGGTCGAACCTCGCCTGGAGGCGAATAGCGTAGCGAATCGGGACGAGATCGATCTCGTGTTCGGCGCGCATGACGATCACCCCGACCTCGCGTCGGTACGCAGTTTCGTCGAAAGCCGGCTCGGATTCGCGCGCGAGCCCGTCTGCCGCGCCGATCTGTCGGGTGGCGTGCTGTATCACGAATGTCTCGCGCGGCTGCGCTGGGGATCGCGCGACGCGTTGCCGCCGCTCGCGTTCCTCCCGCGCCTCGAATCGCTCGGGCTGATGCGCTGGTTCGACCGGCTCGTGGTGGGCCGGACAATCGACGCGCTGCGCGCCGATCCGAAGGCCGTGTACGGCTGCAACGTCGCGGCGATGAGCGCGGTCGTGGACGACGCGTGGCTGGCCATATTCAGGCGGCTCGAGTCCGAACCGTCGGTTGCCGCGCGGCTGGTCGTCGAGATTACCGAGACGGGGCCGTTGAATCCCGTCGCGGGCCGGTCGTTCGTGAACCGGTTTCGCCAGGCCGGGTGCCGCGTCGCGATCGACGACTTCGGCGTCGGCTACAGCGCGCTGAACAACCTGGTGGTCGGCAACCCCGATATCGTGAAGCTCGACAGGTCGGTCCTGTCGCTGATCAAGCGCAACGCGATCGGGCGCTACCAGTTTCGCCGGCTGATCGCGTTCGCGCACGAAAGCGCGCGGCACGTCGTCGTCGAAGGCGTGGAGAACGAGATCGACCGGCAGATCATCCTGGATTCCGGCGTCGCATGGGCGCAGGGCATCCGCTTTACGTGGCGGTCACCGGCCGCCGCATGAGGCCGCGGTGCGTGCGCGGCGCGAAAGCATCGGGCAACGAAGAATCGAAAAAAGGGGCGTGGGTATGGTGGCGACGGAGAAGGCCGGGCACGGAACAAGCATGCAGGCGGCCGATACGCGCGAACTCGTCGCGATCGCCGAACTGGCCGACATTGTGTCGCAGCTCGGCGCGGAATCGATCGATGCACCGCTCGACGTCACACCGTATCTCGATGGCCTGAAGGCCGTCGCTCGCCGCATTCACCGGATGAAGCCGCTCGACGCCAACGGCCGCGAACTCGCGGCGCGGCACTATTACGCCGGCGTGTTTGCAGGCGCGTGCGGCGAGGAGTCGGCCATTGCGCGTGGCGTATCCGGGAGCCTCGCGCGGCACGCCGGCCAGGTCAGCCGTGCCGCGCTGCGCTGTTTCGCCGGGCTCGCGCGGATCGGCCGCCGGCATGGCCGCCTGTTCGCCACGCACGGCGGCGAGCAGGCGCCGCCGTGGCGCCCGCTCGCGCATCGCGCCTGACGTTCGCGGAACGTCGGCGTGCGGCGCGTCGCGCCGCCTCAGTCGTTTCCGAATCCGCCGAGTACGAGCGCCGGTGCGCGATCGACCGCATCGTCCCATCGGCCCGCATGTGCGGCGTGCACGATACGGATACCCGGATACGGCGCGCTACGCGAGCCGGCTTCGCGCGCGCATCGGCTTTCGGGCTCAGCGGTCGTGGATCGAACCAGCCACGACGAAACCGCGAACGGTCTGATTCACGAGCGGGGGCGCGTGGGAAGACGCTCAGCCGAGCGAGCGACCGGCGAACAAGTGCTGGATCTGCTCGGAATACGCGCGGACGTTGTGATCGGCGAGCGTGTCGACCTGCTGCAGGCAGCGGCGGGCGGCTGCCGCGTAGTCGTCGAGCCGCGCGTCGTGCGTCTGCGCGGCCGTCGCGATCGCGCGCGCCGCATCGAAGATCTCGAAGTCCGGATAGTAATAGCCGACGTCGTGCAGGAACGGCGAGTTGTGCACGAGCGGGTAGTTGCCGTACAGCGCGTCGTACAGCAGGTAGTTCAGGCCGTTTTCCCAGTGGTGCGACACGACGATGTCGGTGTGATGCGCGGCCCACGCGACGAACGGCGCGCGCACGTCGGCCGTCGCCTTGCCGTCGCGCACCATCTCGAGCCCGAGCGCGAGATGCTTGAAGGCGACGTTTTCCTTCTTGTCGAACGTGTTGGTCATGTACACGTGCTCGACGAGCTCGGGATGCTCGACGTAGAACGCGTTCGCGGCCAGCATCGGCACGATCGAGCTCTTCACGACGTTCAGGTTCGGCTCGAAGAACGCGATGCGCTTGGCCGGGCCGTGATTGCGGTAGCCGAAGCGCGCCTTCAGTTCGGGATCGGCGTCGAGGCTGCGTTCGATGAAGTACGGCGACCAGATGTGCGGCAGCTCGATCACCGGCGCACGATACACGGCCTGGAAGTACGCCGCGCACGTATGCATGTGCTGCGGGTTGGTCCAGATCTCGTCGAACTGCACGCGGTTCGGGTTCGGCCGCCAGTTGTTCTTCTCGAAGTTGATCGTCTCGACCGCGATCACGTAGTCGTTGCCGAAGCGGTACGACACGCACTTGCCGCCGCGCTGGCGCACCGCGTTCGTGTGTGACGGGTCGATGAACGCGTTCATCTCGATGAGCAGGTCGGTCTGATGGACGATCGCCGACAGCGGCCGCAACGCGTCGCCGAATGCGTCCATCATCAGCGCCTGCGGGTAGTCGGTGATGCCGTCGTCGTGCGCGAGCCACACTTCGCCAATCAGCGGCGAACGCTTGAGCAGCATGTACAGGTACACGCAATGCTGGTTCGCGCCGTTGTACCAGATCGACTGCGTCGCGTCGCGCTGAACGTTCATCGTAATCGCGACATTGATTTTCATCGGCGGCTCCGGGCGGACGGTGCGCGGTTCAAGGCGTGTAGTTCTGCGACTGGCGCGGTACGTAGCCGGTCAGGTGCCAGCGGCCGTCGTCGCCGAGGCGAAAACTCAGTTTTTCGTACACGGTCGTGCCGGTCGTGAGCGTCGTTGCGTAGTCGATGTTCGCATAGAGCCCGTCGGGCATCGACGATGAATTCGTGTAGCGGATCCGCGTGATCTGCGCCCAGCCGCGATGGCCGACCATGCCGACCGACTGGCGCGCGCGCTGCATGTCCAGTGCGAACTGGTCCTGCTTGATGCGCGCCTTCACGAACGCGGCGGCGTCGTTCCACACCGCACCGTACTGGCCGGCGTCGAGCTGCTTGAAGACTGCATCGGCGTCGCGCAGCAGCGCGTCGGCCGATTCGCCGTCGGATTGCGCGTGCGCACCCATCGCGATCGACGCGACGGCGCAGCCGATCAGCCATTTCGTGCGGGAGAGGGGCAGATGTGCGTTCATGTCGGAGTCCGGGGAAGGCGGCGCGTCATGCGTCGCGATAGAGCGACGCGATCGCGTCGGAATATGCGGCGACGTTGCCGGGATTGTAGATGCTGACCGAGTCGAGCACGTGCTTCGATTGCTCGCGGTACGCGTCGAGGTTCGCATCGTGCTCGGCGAACGCCTGCAGCAGCGCGCGGCCGCCGGCCTGGCAGTCGAAGTCCGGATAGAAATACCCGGCCTTGCCGAGGAACGGCGAGTTGTGGATCAGCGGATAGTCGCCGTACAACAGTTCGTAGTACAGGTAGTTCTGCGCGTTTTCCCACGTGTGCGATACCACCGCGTCGCCGTAGGCGGCCATGAACTCGTACACCGCATAGCGGCTTTCGAACGTCGTGATCCCGTGGTTCACGATGTCGAGGCTCTTCGCGAAATGGACGAAGGTCGCATGCTCCTTCAGGTGCAGCGTGTTGCACACGCGCACGAACTCGAGGAATTCCGGCTTCGCGCGATAGGCCTCCTCGGTCACCAGCATCGGGATGATGCTCGTCTTCACCATGCAGATGTTCGGCTCGAACATCGTCACGCGCCAGCGCGGCTTGCCCGGCTGGTAACCGAACGACAGACCGGGGCCGAGCGTCGCGCGCGCCTTGTCGAACAGCATCGGATGCCAGATGTGCGGAACGATCGTCACCGGCGCGCGCAGGCCCGTCTGGTAATAGTGCAGGCACGAGCGCTCGAATTCCGGGATCGTCCACACCGCGTCGTACGGCGCGCCCGAGAACAGGAAGCCCGACGGCTTGTCGAACATCGCCCGCTCGATGTCGATCACGTAGTCGTTGCCGACCCGCATCGTGACGACCTTGCCGCCGCGATCGCGGAATGCGCGCAGGTAGTCGGCGCCGAACTGCGCGCTCATTTCGATCAGCACGTCGCAGCGTTGCAGCGCTTCGTCCATCGACAGCAGCGGCACGTTCCACTCGTCGAGCATCATTTGCGGATCGGCGACTTGTTCGCCGCCGTTCACCATCACGGCTTCGGCGACGAGCGGGGACTGGCGCAGCAGCAGGATCAACAGCAGGCAGTTCTGGAAGATGCCGTTTTCCCACAGCGACTGGCCGGCACCGCGCACGAACAGCGACACGCCGACGACGAGACGCTTGCCCTCGCCGGGCGCTTGACGGGCATTGGAGTCCGACATGCGTATGCTCCGGTTCAGGCGACCAGGCGCGCGACGAACGCGTCCAGGTTCGCGGGGTTGTCGATCGAGACCGACTGCAGCAGCCGGCCCGCTTTCGCGCGATAGTCGTCGAGCTGCTCGTCGTGATGCAGCCATGCATCGCGCAATGCCTGGCCACCCGCGGCGGAATCGAAGTCCGGGTAGTAGTAGCCGGCGTCGCCGAGCAGCGTCGAATTGTGGATCAGCGGATAGCCGCCGTACAGCACGTCGTAGTACAGGTAGTTCTGCGCGTTTTCCCAGTGGTGGGACACGACCGCGTCCGCATGGCGCGCCATGAAGCCCGGCAAGTCGATGCGCGGCTCGAACGTCGCCTTGTGCTGGCGCACGAGGTCGAGGCTGTTCGCGAAGTGCACGAAGGTCGGATGTGCCTTCATGTGCATCGAGTTGACCACGAACAGATGTTGCACCGCGTCCGGTTGCGCGCGGTAGAACTCGTCGCACGCGAGCATCGGGTAGTGGCACGACTTCACGACCGAGATGTTCGGCTCGAGCGTGGCGAGATTCCACGGGCGACGGCCGGGCCGATAGCCGAACGTCAGGCCTTCGCTCGCCAGCGCGGCGATACGGCGATCGAGGAAGTACGGCGACCACAGATGCGGAATCGTATGGACCGGCGCGCGCGTGAGCGTGCGCAGCAGCGGCACGTCGATCTTTTGCGACTTCTCGAGCACCCACACTTCGTCAAACTGGGTGCCGTTGAAGATGTGCCCCGACGGCTTGTTGAAGATCGGCGTCTCGGCGAGGCCGCTGTAAGTATGGCCGACGTAGCAGGCGACCAGCTTCGTGCCGAGCGCCTTCATGTGCCTGAGCCATTCGAGCGGCAGTTGCGCGCCCATTTCGATCACGACGTCGAGTTCGTGCGTGACGTCGGCAGGCTTCACGAGCGGCACGTCGAGACCGTCGAGTTCGAGGCCGGCCGGTAGCGCGTTCGCGTCGCCGCCGTTCAGGAAATAAACGGGGCCGACGCGATCGGAGCGCTTGAGCATCATCGCGAGGAACGCGATGTTCTGGTGGATGCCGTTTTCCCAGATCGCCTGGCCGTCCCGCGCAAACAGCGAGATGCCGACGGCCGGCCGTTGCTTGCGGGTGCCGCCCGCGGCGGCTTGATTGATGTCCGTCACCGGTTGGTTTCCTCTGCGGCGTCGTGCGTTCGGCCGTGGCTGCGAAACGGCGCGCCGTGGATTGTCGTGGTCGCGTTCGCGCCGGCGTGCACTGGAATGTGCGCGAGCGGCGCGGATCGCGAGGCGGCCGCCGGATTCCGGGGTGTAGTCGGGCGGTCTGGCACGGCGCGCGACGCGGGCAGAACGCCCCGGCAGCTGTCTGCGGCGATTGTGGCACGGAAGGCGCCGTTTTGTGGAGGGGCCTGACGAACTTTGACATAGCCGCCGGCGCGGGAGCCGGGGCCCGGCGAACCAGGAGGGGGAGGGAGGCACGCAGAGTGCCGACGGCGCGGCTTCGCGCTGCCGGACGGGGCCGTCGCGCGGAGCCCGAGGCGGGCGCCGGAGCCGCGACGGCCGGCTGCTTAGCGTTGGAGCGAGATCTCGACGCGGCGGTTGCTCGCGCGGCCTTCGGCCGTCGCGTTGGAGGCGACCGGATCGGCGGCGCCTCGCCCCGTGACCGACATCGACTGCGCCTTCAGCCCGTGCGCCTTCAGATAGCTTGCGACGGTTTGCGCGCGGCGCTTCGACAGCGCGAGATTGGCGGCGTCGCTACCGACCGAATCCGTATGGCCGGTGACCGTCACCTGCGTGTACGTGCGGTCTTCGCGTTCGCTCAGCAGCTTGTCGAGCGACGCGCGCGCGGCCGGCGTGAGCGTGGCCTGGCCCGTCGCGAACAGCGCGTCGCCCGCGAGATTGACGTGTTCCACCGCCGCGGGTGCAGGCGCGGGCGACGGCTCGGCGGCCGGCGCCGCTGCTGCCGGCGCGGCTGCGCACTGGAACACCAGCGTCGCGGGATCCGAGCCGTCGCGCAGCGCGCGGGCCGAATCGACGGTGCGCACCGGCTGGTCGCCGCAGATCTTGCGGGCGGCCTTCATGCAGGTCTGAGGACCCGAGAGCAGGCCGTGGCAGTCCACCTGGAACGTGCGTACGCCGTCGCGCGGCTGCAGTTCGGATGCGCTGTAGGTCGGGCCGGATGCCGTCGAGCACGCGGCGAGGGCCGTCGCGGCAAGCGCGAGCGCAAGAGCGAGTTTGTTCACGATTACGTCCTCAATACTTGGGTTGACCGAGGCCCGCCACGCGTTGCGCGGCGGGCTCGTCCTGCCGTCGGGGCCGCCCGGTGCCGTCCGGCCCGAGGGCCGGCGGCGTGGCGGCGCGACGCGTTACTTCCACTGGTACAGCATGCCGGCGCCGATCACCTTCTGACCGCCGCTGAAGCCGCCGTTGATCGACGCCTTCAGGTTCTCCGTGATGCGCGCCTGCATGTTGACCGCCATCGCCTTCTGACCCAGGAACGTCGCGGTGCCGACACCCATCCCGAAGTTGGCGTCGCGATCGAGCTGCGGGATCGACGCCATCGCGCCGACGGCCGCGATACCCTGCTTCGCCATCTGGTCGGTCTGCTGCAGTTGCGAACCCAGCGAGTTGATCTGCGCCTGCTGGCCCGACAGTGCCGTCGACAGCGTCGTCTGCACCTGCGTCAGCTGGTTCACGTTCACCGCGTCCGTGCCTTGCGTACCCGGCGCGACGTTCGTGATCTGGCGCTCGCTCCCGGGCGAGCCGACGCTCACGACATTCGAGCGGCCGCCGTCCGTCGAGTTCGCGCCGATCGCCACCGAGTTCGAGCCGGCGGTGACCGTCGGCCGGTCGGAGCCGGTGCCGTTCATGTCGGCCGCGACGGCGGTGTTGTTTGCCGAGCGGGTCGTGTTGTTGTTGATCGTCGTTGACAACTGGTTCACCTGATCGCCGAGGTTGGTCACGCCGGTCGACAGCGATGCCACCGTGCTGTTCGTCGAGCTCAGGCCGGTCGACAGCGAGCCGATGCCGGTCGACGTCGACGTGGACAGCGACGTGAGATTGCTGTTGGTCGAGCTGAGGCCCGTCGACAGCGAGTTGATCGCCGTCGAGGTCGACGTGGACAGCGACGTCAGCGAGCTGTTGGTCGAGCTCAGGCCGGTGGACAGCGAACCGATGCCGGTCGACAGCGACGA
>NZ_CADFEJ010000025.1 GCF_902833055.1 Burkholderia territorii | reverse complement strand
CCGGTCCAGCAGCCCAGTGCCTGAAGTGCCTTTCGATCGAGCAATTGCCTCCTCCGACATCCTTAGAATCAGGTGTCAGATTATGCAATCGCTTGAAAACCCTCCACGGTTTTCTGCGATGAACCTTTTTTCCATCGTACCGCGCGGGACACGCACGCCGTCACGCTCAATCGAAATCGAACAGGTCGAACACCGATTTCCTGCGACGCCGGCCATCGTGCCGGTAACGGTCATCGTGCGAGCGGCCATCGCGCCCCCAACCATCGTCGCGCCCGCGCGGCGCCTGCGCATCGTGCCGCTCGGGCGCCGCGTCGCGACGCGGCGGCGCATCGCCGGTTTCTCGTGCGATCAGCTTGTCGAGTTCGCCGCGATCGAGCCACACGCCGCGGCAGGTCGGGCAATAGTCGATCTCGATCGACTGGCGCTCGGCCATCAGCAGGTCGGGGGTCTTGCAGACCGGACATTTCATCGCGCTTCTCCTTTCGTTGAGCATTCCGAATCGAGGGCGGGCGCGGCCCGCCCGCCGTGTCAGCGACCTTCGACGCGTGCCGCGCGCTTCGCCTTCGCACGCCGCGCCAGCATGTTCATGCCTTCGACGAACGCCGAGAACGCCATCGCCGCGTAGATATAGCCCTTCGGCACGTGCGACCCGAAGCCTTCCGCGATCAGCGTCATGCCGATCACGACGAGGAACGACAGCGCGAGCATCACGATGGTCGGATTCCGGTCGATGAAACGCGCGAGCGGCTGAGCGGCGAACAGCATCACGCTCACCGCGACGATCACCGCGACGAACATGATCGGGATGTGTTCGGTCATGCCGATCGCGGTCACGATGCTGTCGATCGAAAACACGATGTCGAGCATCACGATCTGGCCGATCGCGGCCCAGACCGTCAGGCCGGCCGCGCCGCCGGACGCACCCGCGCCGTCGCCGTCGTGCGACACGTGATGATGGATCTCGGTGGTCGCCTTCCATACGAGGAACAGGCCGCCCGACAGCAGGATCATGTCGCGCCACGAGAACGGGTGATCGAACACCGTGAACACGGGTTCGGTGAGACTCGCGATCCACGCGACACTGCCGAGCAATGCGAGGCGCATCACCAGCGCGAGCGCGATGCCCAGGCGCTGCGTGCGGGCGCGCTGCGCTTCGGGCAGCTTGTTGCTGAGGATCGAGATGAAGATCAGGTTGTCGATGCCGAGCACGACTTCCATCACGACGAGCGTCAGGAGCGCGGCCCAGACGGCGGGGTCGGCGGCAAGCGTCAGCAGATAGTCCATGAAAAGGGCCGATTCGAATGTGGAAAGCCCGATGTTAGCGAACCCACGGCTTCGTAAAAATCAGAGAGAATCTGATTTTTAGTTCGGTTTTTTCGAAATATCGATCCGATGCTGAATTTTCGTCACCTGTACTATTTCTGGGTCGTCGTGAAGGAAGGCGGCTTCGCGCGCGCCGCGCAGCGGCTCGACATGGCCGTGCAGACGATCAGCGCGCAGGTCCGCGAACTCGAAAAGTCGCTCGGCCACCAGCTGCTGCGCCCGGCGGGCCGCGGCGTCGCGATGACCGATGCGGGCCAGGCCGCGTATGCGCGCGCGGAGGTCATCTTCGAAATGGGTCGGCTGATTCCCGACGAAGTGCGCGCGGCGGCCAGCCAGCCGACCGTGCGGCTCGCGGTCGGCCTGGCGGACGGGATCTCGAAGCTCGCCGCGCATGCGATGCTCGCGCCGGTGCTCGACACGCCCACGCTGCGGCTGCTGTGCCACGAAGGCGAGCACGACGCGCTGCTCGCGGAACTCGCGCTGCACCACCTCGACCTCGTGCTGGCCGGCCAGGGCGCGCCGTCGGGGTCGAATCTGCGCGTGACGAGCGAACGGCTCGTCGCGTCGCCGGTCGACTGGTACGGGCCTGCCGCGCTCGTCACGCCGGCCGCGCGGCAGCGCTTTCCGCAGTGCCTCGCCGAGCTGCCGGTGCTGCTGCCGACCGCCCACTCGGCGCTGCGCGCGCGGCTCGACCGGTGGCTGGAGCGGGAACGGATCGTGCCGCGCATGGCCGGGGAATTCGAGGACAGCGCGCTGATGGCCGTGTTCGCGGCGCGCGGCCTCGGCGTGTTTCCGCTCAGCGAACTCGGCGCGAACGACGCGTCGCTGCTGCGCGGGCTGCGCCTGCTCGGCCGGGCGGGCGACGTGACCGAGGAGATCCATGCGATCCGGTCGCGGCGCGGCGAGCATCATCCGCTGGTGTCGCGGCTGCTCGCGGCCGCGCGGCCTGCGCCGGACGCCTGAAGCGAGCCAGACATCAAACGAAACTATAATGACGCCCCGGCCATACGAGATTGCCACGCGCATCGCAGCGGCCCCGCCGCTGCCCCCCCGGCCCCGCGCGGCATCTCGCCGAGCCTTTTGAAAGACGCCATGCACAACCGATTTCGCCTGTTTTCCGTTTCGTGCGCACTCGCGGCCGCGACCGTGCTGGCGGCGTGCTCGTCGCCGCCCAAGCCGATCTACCAGCAAGAGCAGTTCGACGCGACGAGCAGCCCGTATGCGCACACGTTCCACTCGAAATCCGACGCGGCGTGCGAGGCCGCGCGGCGCGCGCTGCTGAGCCAGGGCTATGTGGTGTCGTCGTCGCGCAACGACGCCGTCGACGGCAGCAAGAATTTCCAGCCGAGCAACGACATGCACGTCGTGATCGAGTTTCACGTCGTGTGCGCGGACGCGAACGCCGACGGCTCGTCGAGCATCGCGTACGTGAACGCGGTGCAGGATCGCTACACGCTGAAGAAGTCGAATACGTCGGCGAGCGTCGGGCTCAGCGTGTTCGGCTCGCTGTCGCTGCCGATCGGGTCGAGCGACGACGCGCTCGTGAAGACCGCGAGCGAGACGATTCCCGCCGGCGTGTTCTACGAGCGCTTCTTCAATCTCGTCGAGCATTTCCTGAAGATCGATCCGGCCCGCCGCGATCGCGCGACCGTGAAGGCGGCCGAGAAGGAACCCGTCACGCCGCTGCCCGAACCCGCACCGACGCCGCAGGGCGAGCCGATGAAGATGACGACGCCGGTCGTGCCGACGCCGGCCGCCGCGCCGGTACCGCTGTCGGTGCCGGGCATCGCGCCGGCTTCGGGCACGTCGGCCGTGCCTGCTGCGCCTGCTCCGGCATCGGCCGTGGTCGCGCCGGGGGCAATGCGGGGTGGCGTGCCGGCTTCGGCTTCGGCCGCAGTCCCGGCTTCGTCGTCCACGTCGGCGCAGGCACCCGCTTCAGCGCCGGTGCCTGCTTCGACATCGGCGCCGGCCCCCGCTTCGGCAGCCGTGCCTGCTTCCACATCCGCTGCGGCGCCTGCCTCCGCTCGGATCCCCGCGTCTGCTTCGGTTCCGCCCGCGTCGACGCCTGCCGCCGCCACGCGCGCGGCAGCAACGCCGGCATCGGCCGCCCCCGCTTCGGCGGCCTCCGCACCCGCTTCGTCGAACTCTGCTCCGGCATCGGCAGACAAAACGCCCGCGCCCGCTGCCGTCGATCCTGTGGCCTCGTCCGCACCCGCAGGTGCCAGCGCGCCAGCCGCGAACTGATCGCGCAGTGCTCTCTGTGCGCCGTGCGCCGGTCGCGCGGCGCGCGATGTTCGCCCTTCCCCGCTGTCCGCGTAATGGTCGAACACCCAAAGGCCGGTTGATGTAACCGGCGATCGCGCACATCCCGTCGCGACGGACCACACGCGTCGCGATTCCGCAGGCGCGCGCGATCATGCGTGCCGTGCGCTCACTCCGCCGTTACTTCTTCACCCGCTTCATCGTCAGGCTGCGCCGCGTCACGCGCGTCGGCGCGTTACCGCAACGTCGCGCTCAGCGTCTGCAGTTGCTCGACCGTCGCCGTCACGCCACCGCACACGATCACCGCGATATCCGACGCGCACGCCAGCACCGGCACCGACTGCTCGAGCGCGGCCAGCGCGGCGCCGCACGCCGGCTCGACGACGATCCGGTGCTCGTCCAGGAACCGCAGCGACGCAGCCACCGCCTGCGCATCCGACACGACGACCGGATGGATCGCATGCCGCTGCGCCCATTCGACCGCCGCGTCGCACGGCCGCTTCGCGCCGAGCGACGTCGCGATGCTCGTGATCGCCTGCAACTCGACCGGACGCCCGTGCGCGACCGAGCGCGCGTAGCTGTCGGCGCCTTCCGTCCCGACGGCGACGACCGGCACGTCTTGCCAGCCGTTGCGCGCGAGCCCCTCGAGCACGCCGCACAGCAACCCGCCGCCGCCGACGGCAAGCACGATGGCGTCGGGCTTCGGGCCGGCCGCGGCCATCTCGTCGATCATCGTCGCGTGCCCTTGCCACAGCACCGGGTCGTCGAACGGATGCACGAACGCGTCGTGCGCGCCGACGGCCGACAGCGCGTACGCATTCGCCTCGGCCCAGCTCGCGCCGTGCACGACCACCTCCGCGCCCTCCGCGCGGATCAGCTCGCGCGCGCGGGCCGATGCGGTTTCCGGCACGACGACGAGCACCGGCACGCCGAGCTCGCGACCGCAATACGCGACCGCGATGCCCGCATTGCCGCCCGACGACGATACGAACCGGCGCGCGCCGGCGGCGTGCCGCGCTTCGCATGCCGCGCCGATGCCGCGCAACTTGAACGAACCGGACGGCTGCAGCGCGTCCAGCTTCAGTCGGATGTTCTTGCCGAAACGGCGCGAAGCGAATTGCGAGCGGACATAGGGCGTCTGGATATGGAGCGGCATGGTGAGGGACACGGTCGGAACACAGGGAATGCACGCGGCCGTAAACAGGCCCGGCAACGTCGATCATCGTAAGGCAGGCGGGCCATGCCTTCCAATACCATCCAATGACACTTGCTATGCTTCGCAGGCATATCCCCGATTCAACAGTGACAGTGGAGTCGATACCGCATGCGTCAGATCGAACTGCGTCACCTGCGTTACTTCGTGGCCGTCGCGCAAGCCGGCAGCGTGATGGCCGGCGCGCGCGCGGCCGGCATCGTCCAGCCGGCGCTGTCGCGACAGATCCGTGAGCTCGAGGAGGCGATCGGCACGCCGCTGCTGATCCGGCGTGCGACGGGCGTCACGCTGACGGCGGCCGGCGCAAGTTTCCTGCGGGATGCGACAGGCCTGCTCGCGACATTGAAGGACAGCCGCGAACGCGCGCTGCGCAGCGCCGCCGGCAAGCTTGGCGAGCTGCGCCTCGGCGCGCTGCCCAACTGCCTGCCGCTGCCGGTCGTCGCGGACGTGCTGAAGGCGTTTCGCGACGCGTGTTCGGACGTGAAGCTGTCGATCGCGCCGATGCTGTCCGCCGAACAGGCGGCAGCGCTGATGCGCGGCCAGCTCGACGGCGGGATCATGGCGTGGCGCCGCGACGAGGCGCCGCATCTGTCGGGCGTGCGGCTGCTAAGCGACCGCTTCGTGCTCGCGATGCCCGCGCCGCCCGGCGGCCGCTTCCGCGCGCCGCGCACGCTCGCCGACGTCGCGCATGAGCCGTTCGTCTGGTTCGACGCGCAGCGCTCCGCCGCGCACCACCGCTTCCTGATGGCGCAGTGCGAACGGGCCGGCTTCACGCCGCGCATCGCGCAGGTGGGTAGCGACATCCCGACGCTGATCGGTCTGGTGGCAGCCGGCATGGGCTGCGCATTCGTGCCGGAAAGCGCGTCGCCGACGTGCCCGCGCACGGTGCGGCTCGTCGCGCTCGACGAACTCGCGAGCCGCTTCGATATCGAGTTCGTATTCGACGGTGCGGCAGTGCCCGCGTCTCCCGTCGTTGAGCGGTTCCTCGAGGCGGTGCGCGATTCGGCCGGCCACGCGGGATGATCGACTGCTACGGCACGCGTGCTCCGCGCGTCGGCGGCGGATCCGGCCGGCCTCGCCGTCCCCGCGCACTAAACATCTGCTCGGGCGCACGAAAAATCTTTCAGATCGATGACGGACGACGACGCCGTGTAGGAATTTTTAAATTGGCGCCAAAAGAGGCCGTTTAACGTCATTTCGAAATGTCAGGCCCCGAAATATACTGCGCCCGCATCCAACCCTCGTGCCAAAGAGAGGATGCTTTTTGCCCCGGTCACGGCCCCCCTGTGACCGGGGCTTTTTTCCGTGGAGCGCCACACCGGCGCGAATCGTCGAACGCCGCGCCTCACGGGCTGCGCGCGCATGCTGCCTCCACGCGCTGCATCGTTCGCAGCGGATCGAGACAATTCAGTGGTGAACCTCGCCGCGTTCGAGCGGCAGGATCAGGCGTTCGGGGATGCTGCGTCGCGACGCGCGCGCACCGACGTAATACAGCACGGCCGGCACGACCAGGCCGAGGATCCACGAGATGTCGGTGCCGCCGAGCGCGTCGACGAGCGGGCCCGTGTAGATGTGGGTCGACATGAACGGCAGCTGCACCAGGATGCCGAGCACGTAGATCGTGATCGCCATCACGTTCCAGCGGCCATAGCGACCGTCCGGATCGGACAGCGCCGGCACGTCGTAGCGCGAGCGCGTGAAGCAGTAATAGTCGACCAGGTTGATCGCGCTCCACGGCGTGAAGAACGCGAGCAGGAACAGAATGAACGCGGTGAATTCCTTCAGGAACGAATGGCGGCCGGCGAGCGCGATCAGCGTCGACACGCAGATCATCCCGAAGATGTACACGAGACGGCTGCGTGACGACACCGCCCGCTTGCCGCGAAACCCGCTGACGATCGTCGCCATCGACATGAAGCTGCCGTATGCGTTGAGCGCGGTCACCGTCACCTTGCCGAATGCGATGCTGAAATACAGCAACGCAGCCACGGCGCCCGTCGAGCCGAGGCCGACGATATAGGACACCTCGTGGTGCGCGAACTGGCTGCCGGCCAGCGCGGCCGCGAACACACCGAACACCATCGCCGCCTGCGCGCCGATCACCGAGCCGAGGCCCACCGCGAGGAACGTGGCGGCCGACGAGGTCGAGCGCGGCAGGTAGCGTGAATAATCGGCGACGTACGGGCCGAACGCGATCTGCCACGATGCGGACAGCGACATCGACAGCAGGAAGCTCGCGAGTGAAAAGTGCCGGTTCGCGAGCAGCGCGCCGACGTCGTGGTTCGCGAACAACTGCGCGAACATGTAGACGAACGCGACGATGCCGATCACGCTGGCGATGCGCCCGACGAAGTGGATCGCGCGATAGCCGAATACCGTCAGCACGACGATCACGGCCGCGAACAGCAGGATGCCGGCCGCGTCGTCGACCTGCAGCAGTTGCGCGACGGCCTGCCCGGCGAGCACCGAGCCGCTGGCGGAGAAGCCGACGTACATCAGGCACACGAGCACGATCGGGATCATCGCGCCGTAGACGCCGAACTGCACGCGGCTCGAGATCATCTGCGGCAAGCCGAGTTGCGGCCCTTGCGCGCCGTGCAGCGCCATCACCGCGCCGCCGACGAGCTGGCCAAGCAGCAACGCGATGAGCGACCAGAACACGTCGCCGCCGAGCACGACGGCCAGCGCGCCCGTGACGATGGCCGTGATCTGCATGTTCGCCGACAGCCACAACGTGAACTGGCTCAGCAGCCCGCCGTGGCGCTCCGCGTCGGGAATGAAATCGATCGAGCGTACCTCGATCAGACCACCGGCCTTTCCACTGGGATTCGTTGACACGGGAAAATCTCCAAGATGCTGAGGATCGCAAATGATTTTGACGACAAGACGGGAAACGTGCCGAGCCGCCCTTCTCGCCCCGGCGGGCCGGCGCGCCGTGAATCGCCGAAGCACGCGCAGCGCACGGCTGCACGCTCGCGCACGGCCGGTACGATTCGCGCCGACAATGCCAGCGGATGATCTTGTATATACAACTCGGACGATATCGGGGATTACCCGGTGTTCCGCAGTCTTGTCGAACGCACGAAAAATCGCGCACGGCCGGCGACCGTGGATGTTGGTTACGCGTAGGAAAAATGAAGGTAAAACGAAATCTCAGGTGCCGGCGGGCGACGCCTGATCGGGTGCGGCAATCATCTCGTCGGCGGGCAGCAGAAACAGCATGTGTCGCGCAGACTCGATGTCGCGCGTGTGCAGCCATGCGTCGTAGTCGTCGCGGCGCAGCATCACGACACCGCGCTTCTCGTCGCCGGGCCGATGCATGCGCGCGAACACCGGATGGTCGTCGGCATTGACCGTGAGCATCGTCATGCCGATGCACTCGCGGCCGTCGGCCGTTTCGTAACGTCGCCAGAGGCCGGCGACGCAGCATGGTTGCCAGCCGTCGACACCGATCCGGTGCCATACGTTGCGGCCCGTTTCGTAGCAGGGCTCGAAGATCCAGCGTACCGGAATCAGGCAGCGCTGGCCGTTGCGCCAGGCGTTGCCGTAGAGCCGCGAAGAACCGACCGTTTCCGCGCGCGCGTTCACCGTATCGAGTTTCTTCCGCTTGCGGCCGTGTTCGTCGAACCGCTCTGGCTGCATGAACTTCGGCCAGAAACCGAACACCGCGCGAACGACCGCGAGACCATCGCCGTCGGCACGCGCAATGGGTGCCGCGTAATCCGGATATACGTCGGGCTCCCAAGGATCGCGACGAAACAGGTCGCCGATGCCGATCCTCAGCTCGCTGATACCCGGGTCTTCATCAGGGGCGCGGTAGTGGGTGCACACGGTTGGGCGGGCGATGGACGCAATGTCTTCATCGTAGGTCAGCGCGCACGCCACGTTTCGCCATCGTGTGGTATGACGAAACAGTCTTACGTCTGCCCGTCCCGCCGCGTGCGGATTTCATCGCCCGCGTGGTCCAGCTTGCCGGTCGACGTCGGGCGGAGACGTCGGCAGAAATCGCATGAATGCGCGGCCGGATCCGTCGAGCAAACGACGAACAGCGTCGCGAAGCCGTTCGCCGCGAGCGCATCGATTACGTACCGAAGCAGCCGCTCGCGCCGTGCCGCGCAACGCGATGCATCAGCCGCATCGTCGGGCACGGCGCGGCGGTAGCGCGGTTCATGCAGCGTCGATCGCTTGCCCTTTCCGTCAGCGTGCGCCGCGACGGCGCGACGCATACAGGCAGATGAGTTCCAGCGCGATCGTCGCACCGGCCAGCGACGTGATTTCCGCATGGTCGTACGGCGGCGACACTTCGACCACGTCCATTCCGACCAGGTTGATGCCGTCGAGCCCGCGCAGGATCTCGAGCGCCTGGTGGCTCGACAGTCCGCCCGACACCGGCGTGCCCGTGCCGGGCGCGAAGGCCGGATCGAGACAGTCGATGTCGAACGTCAGGTACACGGGATGATCGCCGACGCGCTCGCGGATCCGCGCGGCGACCGCCGCGGGCGTCGACGCATGCACGCTGCGCGCATCCTGGATCTCGAAGCCCATCGGCTCGTCGTTGGTCGTGCGAATCCCGACCTGCGTCGAGCGTTCGGGCACGACCCATCCCTCCCGCGCCGCGTGATAAAACATCGTGCCGTGATCGATCCGCTTCACGTCGAGATCGGGCCACGTGTCGGTGTGCGCGTCGAAATGCACGAGCGACAGCGGCCCGTGCACCTTCGCATGCGCCTTCAGCAACGGATACGTGATGAAGTGATCGCCGCCGAGCGTCAGCATCGCGCAGCCGCGCGCGAGAATCGCGTCCGCATGGCGTTCGATCGCGCCCGGCACCGATTCGGGCTGCCCGAGATCGAACGCGCAGTCGCCGTAGTCGACCGCCGCGAGCACGTCGAACGGATCGAATGCCCACGGCCACGGACGTTCCCACGCGATGCCGGTCGACGCGATCCGCAGCCCGCGCGGACCGAAGCGCGTGCCGGGCCGGTGCGACGCGGCCGCATCGAACGGCACGCCGGTGATCGCGAGATCGACGCCGTCGAGATCGCGGCTGAAGCGCCGGCGCATGAAGCTCGTCGCACCGGCGAAGGTCGGTTCGGCCTGCGTGCCGTAAAGGGTGTCGCGCGTGAACGCGAGATCGTTCTGGGTCATGGTCGGATTCCTGTCGTGGGGAGAACGCGGTCGCGCGGCTCGCGACCTCGTGCCGGATTCTGCCGTGGCGTCATCCAACGAAAAATATGAACTAACATAAGCTGACTTCACAAAACGCGATGTATCGTCATGCTGACCCGATTGAGAGACATGGATGTGCAGTTGCTTCGGCTCTTCGTCACGATCGTCGAGAGCGGCGGCTTCAGCGCGGCGCAAGGCACGCTCGGGATGGCGCCGTCGACGATCAGCACGCAGATGGCCAAGCTCGAGACGCGCATCGGCTTCCGGCTGTGCGAGCGCGGCAAAAGCGGCTTCCGGCTCACGCCGAAGGGTGAACGCGTGCTGCAGTCGACCCGGCGCCTGCTGCAGGCGATGGACGCCTTCACGCGCGATACGCAGCACGTGTCGGGCACGCTGCTCGGCGAGCTGCGCATCGGCTTGTCCGAGCGGCTCGCGCCGGACGTCGTCGAAGCGATCGCGACGGCCGTCGGCCGTTTTCGCACGCAGGCGCCGGACGTGCTGGTCGAAATGCTCGCGGTCGCGCCCGATGAACTGGAGCGCAAGCTGCTGAAAGGCGAGCTGCAGCTCGCGATCGGGTATTTCTCCGGGCACCAGGCCGGCCTGAACCATGTGCCGCTGTTCGTCGAGCAGCAGTCGCTCTATTGCGGCGCGCGGCATCCGCTGGCCGCCAAGCGAACCGTGTCGGTCAACGACGTCGAACGCGCGAGCAACGTCGCGCGGCTCTACAAGACCGGCACCGCCGGCTCGGCGCTGCGCAATACGCGGCCGACCGCGTTCTCCGAAAACGTCGATGCGGACGTGATCTTCATCCTGTCCGGCGCGCACGTCGGCTTCCTGCCCGACCATGTCGCGGCGCCGTGGGTCGCGGCGGGCAAGATGCGCAGGCTGCTGCCGGGCAAGTTGAGCCACGCCGTTGAATTCCAGCTCGCGACGCCGCGCAACAGCGACGGCAGCGAAGTGCTCGACGCGTTCTGCGATGCCCTCGCGGAACAGTTCGGACCGCTTGACGATGTCGGGCGCGACTAGCCGGTTCGGGCGGTTCGTTCGTGCTTGCGCGCCGGCCCGAGGTATCGGCACCGGGTCGGTGCGCGTATCAGTTCAGGCGAGCTGCTCCGAACCGATCACGTGCACGCCCGGACGCGCGTCGAGCGCGGCGTCGAGCAGCGCGCGCGCAATGCGCAGTGCGGGATTGACGCGCCACTTCCTCGGCAGCAGCGGACCGGCGGCGCTCAACGCAAGCACCAGCATCCGTTCGCCGAAGCGGAATTCGTCGCGGCTGCCACCGATCAGGCCCGGCCGCACGCAGGTAAGCGACGCGAACCCCACGCCCGCGAGCGCGCGTTCGACCTCGCCCTTCACGCGGTTGTAGAAGATGCGTGAGCGCGGATCGGCACCGAGCGCGGAACTGAGTACGTAGGTCGGCGTGCCAGCCCGGTGCGCGAGCCGCGCGACCGCGAGCGGATAGTCGTGATCGACGCGCCGGAATGCGGGCTGCGAGCCCGCGACGCGCATCGTGGTGCCGAGCGTGCAGATCACCGCATCGGCCTGCCACCAGTCGGCCGCCTCGGGCAGGTGATCGAAGTCGACTTCCAGCGCGCGCATTTTCGGATGCGGCGACAACGGCCGGCGCGCGAGCACGACGATCTGGTCCACCCGCGCGTCGGCGAGCGCGGCATCAAGGACGTGGCGCCCGACGAGTCCGGTCGCGCCGACGAGCAACAGTTTCATGGGCAGTCATTCCGTGTGACGCTGGTGAATCGACGTGAACCGACACGATGAACGCTCCGCGCCGGAGGGTCAACCACAACCCGCATCACGCCCGCCACGAGCGCGTTCCCGCCTGCCGCGACACGCACGGTGCGACACCGGCCTGGCGCTTGTACGCCTGCGCGAAAGAGGACATGTCGCTGAACCGCGGCTCCTCCGCGATCTCCTCGATCGACGGCCGCCCTTCAGCGACTAGCGCCTGCGCGCGCGTCTTGCGCATTCCGTTCGAGACGCCACGGAAACACGCGCCCTCTTCCCGCAGCCGTCCGCGGAAGACAATGTCGAACCCGGTGCGGGAAATCCGAAGCCGCCGCCGGCAGTCGACACAAACAACGAGCCCCGCCGCGGCGGGGCTTCGGTCGATCATGCGCGCTCACACGTGCAGCGCATGCCCGAGCGCGCGCAACGCCGCCTCCTGCATCGCTTCGCCGAGCGTCGGATGCGCGTGGATCGTGCCGCCGATGTCCTCGAGCCGCGCGCCCATCTCGAGCGACTGCGAGAACGCCGCGGCCAGTTCCGACACGCCGCGACCGACCGCCTGCCAACCGACGATCAGGTGCGTGTCGCGCCGCGCGACGACGCGCACGAAGCCGTCGTTCGCCTGCAGCGTCATCGCGCGGCCGTTCGCCGCGAACGGAAACGACGCGCTGATGCAGTCGACGCCGGCCGCCTTCGCGTCGTCGGGCGACCAGCCGGACGTGACGACTTCAGGATCGGTGAAGCACACGGCCGGAATCGATGCCGGCGTGAACTTGCGGCGGCGTCCGGCGATCAGCTCGGCCACCATCTCGCCCTGCGCCATCGCGCGATGCGCGAGCATCGGCTCGCCGGCCACGTCGCCGATCGCCCATACGTTGCGCATCGACGTCCTGCATTCGTCATCGATGCGCAGCGCGCGGCCATTGCGATCGAGCGGCAGCGATTCGAGCCCGAAGCCGTCGACGCGCGGCCGTCGGCCCACCGCGACCAGCACGCGATCGGCCGCCAGCGTGCTCTGCGCGCCGTCGGGTGCCTGTACGCGCACCGCGCCGTCGCTCGCGAGACCGAGCACCGTGTGGCCGAGCCGCAGCCCGACGCCGAGCCGCGCGAGCGAATCGGCGACCGGCTTCGCGAGTTCGGCGTCGTACGCGGGCAGCACGCGCTCGGCCGCCTCGACGATGGTGACGTCGACGCCGAGCTTGCGATAGACGAATCCGAGTTCCAGTCCGATGTACCCGGCACCGACGACGACCAGCCGCTTCGACAACGACGCGGGCGACAGCGCCTCCGTCGACGACACGACGTGCCCGCCGAACGGCATCGACGGCAGCGCGACCGGTTCCGAGCCGGTCGCGAGCAACAGGTGCTCGCAGGCGATCCGCGTCGTGTGGTCGCCCGCGATGATGTCAACCGTCTTGCCGTCGACCACGCGCGCGTCGCCGTGCAGCACGCGCACGCCGTGCTTCTTCAGCAGCGCGCCGACGCCGCGCGTGAGCCGCTCGACGATGCCGTCCTTCCACGCGACGCTTTTCGCGATGTCGATCTCCGGCGCGCGCACGCGAATCCCGAGCATTCCGTCGCCGGCCTGCCCGCATGCCTGCTCGAACGCGTCGGCGACGTGGATCAGCGCCTTCGACGGAATGCAGCCGATGTTCAGGCACGTGCCGCCGAGCCGTTCGCGCTCGACGAGCACCGTCGGAATACCGAGCTGTCCCGCGCGAATCGCGGCGACGTAACCGCCCGGTCCGCCGCCGATCACGAGCAATGTGGTGTGTTCGTTCTTCATCGTTCTCACTCCACGAACAGCAGCGCCGGGCGCTCGAGCAATCCGCGCACGGCCTGGATGAATTCGGCCGCGTCCGCGCCGTCGACGACGCGATGATCGAACGACGACGACAGGTTCATCATCTTGCGCGCGACGATCGCGCCGTCGCGGATCATCGGCCGCTCGACGATCCGGTTCACGCCGACGATGCCGACCTCGGGATGGTTGATGACCGGCGTCGACACGATGCCGCCGCGCGCACCGAGGCTCGAGATCGTGATCGTCGAGCCCGTGAGCTCGTCGCGCTGCGCGCGGTTCGCGCGCACCGCGTCGGCGAGCCGCGCGATTTCCGCCGAGATCGACCACACGTCGCGCGCTTCCGCATGCCGCAGCACCGGCACGGTGAGACCGCCGTCCGTCTGCGTCGCGACGCCCATGTGCACCGCGCCGTAGCGCGTGACGACACCGGCTTCGTCGTCGTAGCGCGCGTTGATCTGCGGGAACTCGCGCAGCGCGATCACCATCGCTCGGATCAGCAGCGGCAGCGGCGTGAGGCGGCCGCGCGTGTCGCCGTGACGCCGGTTCAACTCGGCGCGCAGCGATTCGAGCTCGGTGACGTCGACCTCCTCGACGTAAGTGAAGTGCGGAATGCGGCGCTTCGCTTCCTGCATCTTGCGCGCGATCGCGCGGCGCAGGCCAATTACCGGCACGTCGGTTTCGTCGTTGCGTTCGTCGTAGCCGCGCGCTTGCGATCCGCGTGCAGCGCCGCCGCCCGTGCGTGCATACGCATCGAGGTCCGCATGCAGGATCCGCCCGGCTTCGCCCGTGCCGCGCACGTAGCGCAGCTCGATGCCCATGTCCCATGCGCGCTGGCGTACCGCCGGCGACGCGAGCGGCCGTTCACCCGGCGCGAGTGCCGCGCGCGGCGGCACCGCGTGTTCCGCGCGGCGCGGCTCGGCCGGCACGCGGGGCGCGGCGTGCGTCGTCGCCTTCGGCGACGCATGTGCTTCGGATCCCTCATCGATATCAGACGGTTCGGCACGCACATCGGCCGTCGCCGGAGCTTGCGCCACCTCCGCGCCGGGCCCGCTCGCCTTCGCGCCAGGCTTCAGGTTGCCGTCGCCTTCGACTTCGAGACGGATCAACTCGCTGCCGACCGCCATCATCTCGCCGATCCGCCCGCCGAGTTCCAGCACCTTGCCGGCCACCGGCGACGGAATCTCCACGGCCGCCTTGTCGGTCATCACATCGGCGAGCGGCTGGTCTTCGGCGATCGTCTGCCCCGGTTGCACGTGCCAGGCGACCAGCTCGACCTCGGCAATCCCTTCGCCGATATCCGGCATCTTGATGACATGAATCCCCATCTCAGGCCTCCATCACGCGTCGCAACGCTTCGCCGACCCGGGCCGGCCCGGGGAAATACGCCCATTCCTGCGCGTGCGGATACGGCGTGTCCCAGCCCGTCGTCCGCTCGATCGGCGCTTCGAGATGGTAGAAGCAGTGCTCCTGCACGAGCGACACCAGCTCCGCGCCGTAGCCGCAGGTACGCGTCGCCTCGTGTACCACCACGCAGCGACCGGTCTTGCGCACCGACGCGACGATCGTGTCGAGATCGACCGGCCACAACGTGCGCAGGTCGATCACTTCCGCGTCGATGCCGGTTTCCTCGGCGGCCGCCAGCGACACGTGCACGGTCGTGCCGTATGTCAGCACCGTCAGGTCGTTGCCGGGTCGCACGACGGCGGCCGTATCGAGCGGCACCGTGTAATAGCCTTCCGGCACCGCGCTGCCCGGATGCTTGAGCCACGACGTGACCGGACGCTCGTGATGGCCATCGAACGGCCCGTTGTACAGGCGTTTCGGCTCGAGGAAGATCACCGGATCGTCGTTCTCGATCGACGCGATCAGGAGTCCTTTCGCGTCGTACGGATTCGACGGCATCACCGTACGCAATCCGCAGACCTGAGTGAACATCGCCTCCGGGCTCTGGCTGTGCGTCTGCCCGCCGTAGATGCCGCCGCCACACGGCATCCGGATCGTCATCGGCGCGGTGAACTGGCCCGCGGAGCGGTAGCGCAGCCGCGCGCCTTCCGACACGATCTGGTCGGACGCCGGATAGAAGTAGTCCGCGAACTGGATCTCGCAGACCGGCCGCAATCCGTACGCGCCCATCCCGACCGCGGCGCCGACGATCCCGCCTTCCGAGATCGGCGCATCGAACACGCGCGACTTGCCGTACTTCGCCTGCAGCCCCTCGGTGCAGCGGAACACGCCGCCGAAGTAGCCGACGTCCTGCCCAAACACGACCACGTCGTCGTCGCGGGCGAGCATCACGTCCATTGCCGAGCGCAGCGCCTGGATCATCGTCATCGGCTGCGCCGATGCCGTCGTCGTTTCATGTTGCGCCATGATCACGCTCCCAGTTCCTGGCGCTGACGGCGCAGGTGCGCGGGCAGCTCCTTGTACACGTCGTCGAACATCGAGGCCGGCGACGGAATCCGGTCGTCGGCCAGCGTCCCGAACTTCTCCGCTTCCTTCTGCGCGGCGATCACCTCGGCTTCCAGCTCGGCCGTGAGCGCGTCGTGCGCGCTGTCCGACCAGATGCCCTTCGCGATCAGGTGCTGCTTGAAGCGGGCGGTCGGATCGCCGAGCGGGAAATGGGCCCAGTCGTCGCTCGGCCGGTATTTCGACGGATCGTCCGACGTCGAGTGCGCGCCGGCGCGATAGGTCACCCACTCGATCAGCGTCGGGCCGAGATTGCGGCGCGCGCGCTCGGCCGCCCACGCCGATGCCGCGTAGATCGCGAGGAAGTCGTTGCCGTCGACGCGCAGCGAAGCGATGCCGCAGCCGACGCCGCGCCCGGCGAACGTCGTGCCCTCGCCGCCCGCGATCGCCTGGAACGTCGAGATCGCCCACTGGTTGTTGACCACGTTCAAAACGACCGGCGCGCGATACACGTGCGCGAACGTGAGCGCGGTGTGGAAGTCGGATTCCGCGGTCGCGCCGTCGCCGATCCACGCGGACGAGATCTTCGTGTCGCCCTTGATTGCCGACGCCATCGCCCAGCCGACCGCCTGGATAAACTGCGTCGCGAGATTGCCCGAGATCGAGAAGAAGCCGGCTTCGCGGTCCGAATACATGACCGGAAGCTGGCGTCCCTTCAACGGGTCGCCCTCGTTCGACATCAACTGGCAGATCATCCGTTCGAGCGGCACGTCACGCGCGATCAAGATGCTTTGCTGGCGGTAGGTTGGGAAGCACATGTCGCCATGGCGCAGCGCCATCGCGTGCGCGGCGCCGATCGCCTCCTCGCCGAGGCTCACCATGTAGAAGGAAATCTTCTTCTGGCGCTGCGCGATCATCATGCGCGCGTCGAAGATGCGCGTCTTGAGCATCGCGCGCATCCCGGCGATCAGGTGCGCATCGTCGAGGTCCGGCGCCCATGGTCCGAGGGCTTCGCCGTGATCGTCGAGCACGCGCACCAGGCTGCGGGCGAGATGGGCGGTGTCCGCCGGCGCAACGTCGATCGGCGGGCGGCGGACCGCGCCGGCCGGCGACAGATGCAGATAGGAAAAATCCGTCTTGCAGCCCGGACGCCCGGTGGGCTCCGGCACATGCAGACGCAATGGCTCTGACAGGCTCATCGTGTCGTCTCCACGCTCGATTGTGTCTCACGCTGATGGAAGCGCGCGGCCGGTTGACGGCTCGCGCGCGGGCTGGCGCACGGATAAGCGCGCCAATCTTGAAAATCTATGCCTTATGGCGCGAAACGTCGATGACCAACCCGCTCGTTGCGGGTGAGCAGATTTGCCATGGCGGATGTGGATGGACGATCGGTGCGGCTGGTGGAGCGAACGCACGCCGCCCGTGCTGCGATGCGTCAACAGCCGGTGAAGCGTGCGTATCGAGGCCGGACCGATCGGTAGACGACGAGCATGTCGGACGATACGAAGGAAAAGACCCCGCGAAATCCTGGATCCGGGCGGGGCCTGGTGTGTCGGGCGCTTGCGCGCCCGCCTCGCCGGGTGGCCCCGGCGGGCGATGCATCACGCGTCGGGGCGCGCGATGTCGAAGCGGCTGTCGGGCCTCACGTGCGCGTACGCCGACGGGCCGCCCGCACGCAGAATGATGCCCGCGCCGAACGTGTCGAAGATGCCGTCCTTCAGCAGGTCATGCCGAATATGCACGGCGATGACCTCGCCGAGCACCAGCGTCGCCGGAGTCTCGATGCCGCGGTGATCGCGCAGCGGGATCACGTCGGTCACCTTGCATTCGAAGTTCACGCCGCTTTCCGCCACGCGCGGCACGTCGACGACGCGCGACGCAATCGCGGTCAGGCCGCCGAGGTCGAATTCGTTGACGCCGTACGGCACCGCAGCGCAGGTCTGGTTCATCCGCTCGGCAAGGTCGCGCGTCGCGAGGTTCCACACGAACTCGCCGGTTTCCTGCACGTTGCGCAGGCTGTCCTTCGCGGCGATGCTCGAAAAGCCGATGATCGGCGGACGATAGTTGAACGCGTTGAAGAAGCTGTACGGCGCGAGATTGACCGTGCCGTCGGCGCCTCGGGAGGAAATCCAGCCGATCGGGCGCGGGCCGATGATCGCGTTCAGCGGATCGTGCGGGAGGCCGTGGCCTTGTGCGGGTTCGTAATAGTGGTAGGTGGAGTCGGTCATGGCGAGTGACGTTGCGGCGGGAACATCTGTTCGGATAGATCGTATCGCGATGGTAAACGCGAAGCGCGCATCGCGCTCGCACGGCGATGGCACCACGTCCCGCCAGGCATGCTCGTAACGGCATCCTCCATCGAGTCGCCTCCGTGTGCGGCGCGTGGCGCCATCCGTCCTCGTGTGCAGCCCGCCGTGCTCCTCAGGCACCATCGACAAGAAAGCCCGCAGAAGCGGGCTTTGACATCGCAATTCATTTCACCGCGCCGTTTTGCCTCGCGCGACTTTCCGCTTGCGCGCTTCGCTTGGTGCGGGCCTGGTTCGCGCAGATACGCAGCCCAGGACTCGTGCGACCCTCAGCGAACAATTGGCGATGCAACTTGCCCGGGGCCCGGCCCGGGAATGTCTATGTCCGACAGCGCCATATCGAGGCACGTCATGTATTCGTAGATATGCTGATAGCCAACCTGCGTGTGGAAATCACGGATGTGTCCATTCACCGTACCGTCGAGCCGGTATTGCATCGGCGTCGTCACCGACGCTGAAAGATCGGCCGCTCCCCATTGCGCGTAAGCCAGGGGCCGGGTAGCCGCGGAAACCGCATCGACGGCAATCTTCGTATCGAGCGGAGTATCCAGCCCCGCATCGCTGTAGACGTCCTTCACCTGCAGAATGGTGTCCGCATTCCAGGCCATCGGAACGATATCCCGCGAATTGAACACGCGCACCGCACGGTCCCGCATTTGCTGGTTGAAATAGTCGGCAAATGCCGCATTGCCTGCTGTCGGGCCCGCGAATGTCTGGCAGTTGTACGTGTGGGCCTGCAAGCCATTCTGATTCTTCAGGTACAACACGATCGCGGATGCCAGCGCGCCGCCGAGGCTGTGCCCGATGACGTTGACGACCGACGACGGCTGCACGGTCCTCAGAAAGTCTGCAAGCTTCACGCGACTTGAATCCGGCGTGTCCAGCACGTAAAACAACGCCCCGTTGGTACCCGCCGATATGCGTGCGTCGGACGGGCAGTCCCGCACATACGCGCTGAACGGTTCAAGCGTTCCGAACGAAAAGTCGCCCATGAGATCGAGCGGCGATTCGAAATTGGTGCCGCTCGTCACGACCGAATATTCGCCGGTGGCGGTCGATTGCAACACGGCCGTGACATTGGCGGCATAGCCATTCCCGTCCGATACGATGGCGGGCCCCCAAACGATCGCAAACTGATCGTTCCGCGTCATCCGCGATCCGTTCAGGCGATCCACGATGATCTTTTTCACCTGCGGGGCTGTCGGATGCTGGATGCCGTGTCCGAATTTGTCCGTGGCCGCGTTGTTCAGCACATAGGCCAACGTGAGGTTGACCTGCATTTGCCCGAGTTTGCTGGATGTCATGGTTCGTCGCCTCGTCGTCGCACTGCGGAAGGGAATCATTGCGAGTAACGCCGGCTCCTGGCCGCTTGCGCCGGTGCAAATGTCATTCGGTGCGCAACGACGGTTCTTCAATTGCAGACGGCGCAGGTTCGCAATAATCGCGCAAATAATGGCGCACGCATTAAAGCGAAACAACCTGTCGATATTGGCAGGTGCCATTGAGCCATTTTCGGATTCACGTCAAATACCGGCCCTTATTTTTATTGAATAAATTCAACATCACCAAATCGATGTTCTCCGTTTCAAATAATCGCATCACCATCCCGATATTTTCGATAAGCGAATAAATTGGTGCGGACACGTAACATCGCTTACCTCTGAAGAATTTTCGACTAGAATTCGATCCGACGTGGCCACGTCGAGCATCGTATGACAACTCGGAGAACAACGATGGCAGACTACGTGAAGTACGGCGATGTTATTCGACTCACCAACGGCTACGGGGGCAACTGGAAAGGCGGTTATCTGTGCGTGGGCGGCCCTGCCCGAGTCGATGGCGGCCAGGATTATGTGGGAACCGTCTCGTCGCTCAGCGGAAATGAAACGGCAACGCAATGGATTATCGTTTCGCCGCTCAATCAGAAACCCAAAGGGCAAAACGTCGTCAGTTGCGACCAGATTCTGCTTCAGAGCGTCAAGGACAACAGCTATCTGGCCCTGTTCAATAACAATGCCAATAACGGCCAAAATCTCGACGTCGCTACATCGGGCGGCCTGGGCGGCACCGGATCCGTCGCCTGGCATATTTTCATTCGCTCGAATCCCCAGAACGATCCGAAGCTGATTACCGAAGACCAGCTATTTTTACTGAATTCGTTCAATAACGGCGCCGGATTCCTCGATACGCGGGGCGAAGGACAATCCGGCTTCCTGTACAACGTCTCGGCTTCGTTGCTGGTGGATCGAGAAGGGAGCGGCAGCGGTGCATGGATGATCACGCGCGGTTAGGCGTCGAGCCTCGGTCCCGTGTGCAACGGCATTGGGCCGAGGCGCCATCCTGGCGATACGCCAACCCGCCTTCAACGGCGATGCGTGCCGTCGACAACTGCAGCGGGATGGTGGAGTCGACGAGAGATCGATCCGGAGAGGAAACGGCTGGCGCGCACGCAACGGCTCGGCCCATGCCGCCGCCTGACCCGGACGCGTGTCGGCAAATACGAAATGGTGCCGGGGACCGGACTCGAACCGGCAAGCCAATCAAGGCGGCGGATTTTCGTCACACTGCTTCTTTCAAAGCCGGCGTCGTCGATACGACACCGTTCGTGCGCTGGACTATGCCTTCGCCGTCGCGCGCGGGCGTGATCGCCACCCGTGCGCCTTAGGCGCCCCCCGTCTAGTCTCTACACCTTCCTCGCTCGAGCTGTACCGCGAGGCTTGGCTCGGCGTTGCCTCGACGCGCGTCGCGCATCAGGGGTTTCGCCGAATTTGAAGGGTTCTGCACCGACCGTTTCCGGCCGGGCACTCAATCATTTAAGTCCGCTATGTTTACCAATTTCATCACCCCGGCAAAAGGGCGGACGCGATTCTACCATTGCTTGCACATGCATTAGCTGATTCACGCGTATTGCATCGCGATGCAGCATGTCGGCGCGCACCGTGCACGCGCGGATTCATCCGGCGTCTTCGACATCCACGCGACACGGTCGTCGATTTCGCCCCGCACCGCAGCATCCGCCGATACAATCGAATCCGCCCCGCTCGCCGGGCGCTGAAACATCTGACGTTTGTATCGCAATGTCGACGAAACAGACGTCTCATGCGTCATCGCGAAGTCACAAACGTTTTCGATAATTTCCTCGCCGAAAACGTTTACATCGCATCACGCCATGACCCCGACCATCAAGGACGTCGCCGCACTCGCCGGCTTCTCGATCGCTACCGTCTCGCGCGCGATCAACGCGCCGCACACCGTCAGCCCCGCCACGCTGGCGACGATCCGCACCGCCATCGACACGCTGCAGTTCCGCCCGAGCCCGCTCGGCCGGCAGTTGCGCGGCGAGCGCACGCGGCTGGTCGGCGTCGTCGTGCCGACGCTGTCGAACCCGGTGTTCGCCGACTGCCTGCAGGGCATCGACGAACTCGCGACCGCAGCCGGCTTCAAGCTGATCCTGATGACGACCGAATACGACGCCGCGCGCGAACGCCATGCGATCGAGACGCTGCGCGAGCAACGCGTCGAGGGGCTGATCCTGACCGTCGCCGATGCGGACACGCATCCGCTGCTCGACATGCTCGACCGCGACGGCCCGCATTACGTGCTGATGCACAACGACACGCAACGCCGCCCGTCGGTGTCGGTCGACAACCGCCGCGCCGCCTATGACGGCGTCCGTCTGCTGACCGCGCGCGGCCACCGTCGCGTGCTGATGCTGGCCGGCTCGCTCGCCGCGTCGGATCGCGCACGCCAGCGCCATCTGGGCTACGCGCAGGCACTCGAGGAAGCCGGCGTCGCGACGCTGCCGCCGGTGGAAGTCGACTTCAACGCGGCCGAGCTTCCCGACGCGGTGCTCGCGCACCTGACCGCGCAAGCCACGCGCCCGACCGCCCTCTTCTGCAGCAACGACCTGCTCGCGATGGTCGTGATGCGCGGCCTGCGTCGAGCAGGCTTCTCGATTCCCGACGACCTGTCGGTGCTCGGCTTCGACGGCATCGCGATCGGCGAGCTGCTCGCGCCGCCGCTTGCGAGCGTCGCGACGCCGAACCAGGACATCGGCCGCCATGCATGGCGGCGTCTCGTCGAATGCATTGGCGGTGCGACGATCGAGCGCACGTCGCTGATCCTGCCGCATACGGTACGCGACGGCGCGACGGTCGCGTCGCCGGCCGCCGACCTTCAGCTGCACCAAGCCTGAACACGCGCCGCGCCACCGCGCGCGGCGCGGCGACATACCCTCACCCCGCCCGGAGACCCACCGTGTCCTTTCGCCTGACCTCGCTGCTGCGCGTGCTCGCCGCACCCGTCGCCTGCGCCGCGCTCGTCGCGCTCGCCCCCGCTGCCCACGCCGACGAAACCGCGATCTGCTACAACTGCCCGCCCGAATGGGCGGACTGGGCCGCGCAGATCGCGGCAATCAAGCAGAAGACCGGCATCCGCGTGCCGTTCGACAACAAGAACTCCGGCCAGGCGATCGCGCAGCTGATCGCGGAGCAGAAGAGCCCGGTCGCCGACGTCGTCTATCTCGGCGTGTCGTCGGCATTCCAGGCAAAGGACAAGGACGTGATCGCGCCGTACAAGCCCACGCACTGGAACGACATCCCGGCGAACCTGAAGGATCCGCAAGGCTACTGGTTCGCGATCCACTCGGGCACGCTCGGCTTCTTCGTGAACAAGGATGCGCTCGACGGCAAGCCCGTCCCGCGTTCGTGGGCGGACCTGCTGAAGCCCGAATACAAGGGCATGGTCGGCTATCTCGATCCGTCCAGCGCGTTCGTCGGCTACGCGGGCGCGGTCGCCGTCAACCAGGCGCTCGGCGGCAGCCTCGACAACTTCAAGCCGGCGCTCGACTGGTTCCGCAAGCTGAAGGCGAACGCGCCGATCGTGCCGAAGCAGACCGCGTATGCACGCGTGCTGTCCGGCGAGATTCCGATTCTGCTCGACTACGACTTCGATGCGTATCGCGCGAAGTACAAGGATCACGCGAACGTCGAGTTCGTGATTCCGAAGGAAGGCACGATCGCGGTGCCGTACGTGATGAGCCTCGTCAAGGGCGCGCCGCACGATGCGAACGGCCGGAAGGTGCTCGACTTCGTGCTGTCCGACGAAGGCCAGAAGCTGTGGGCCAACGCATACCTGCGCCCGGTGCGTGCGCAGACGCTCGGCGCGGACGTCGCCGCGAAGTTCCTGCCGGCGAGCGAATATGCGCGCGCGAAATCGGTCGACTTCGGCAAGATGGCGGCCGGTCAGCAGGCGTTCGGCCAACAATACCTGCAGGTGATGCAGTAAGCGCCGGACTCACGCCATGCTCGACCTGACTTTCCCGCTGCGCTGGCGCGTCGCGCTCGTCGCGCCGGCGCTGGCGGTGTTCGCCGCGTTCTGGCTGCTGCCGATGGCGGCACTCGTGCACGTATCGGCCGACGGCGCGTTCTTCACGCAGTACGCGGCACTGCTCGGCAACGCGCGCTACATGAAGAGCCTCGGCGAAACGGTCGCGTTGTCGGCCGGCGTCACGCTCGCGACGCTCGCGCTGTCGACGATCTCGGGCCTGCTGCTCGCACGTCGCGAATTCGCCGGCAAGCGCGTGCTGCTCGCGCTGCTCACCTTTCCGCTCGCGTTCCCGGGCGTCGTGGTCGGCTTCATGGTGATCATGCTCGCCGGCCGGCAAGGGCTGATCGGAATGCTGTCCGCGAAGCTGACCGGCGACAAGTGGGTGTTCGCGTATTCGGTTGCCGGGCTGTTCGTCGGCTACCTGTACTTCTCGATCCCGCGCGTGATCGTCACGGTGATCGCGGCCGCGTCGAAGCTCGACGCGTCGCTCGAGGAAGCGGCGCGCTCGCTCGGCGCGTCGCCGTGGCGCATCTTCGCCGACATCGTGCTGCCGGCGCTCGCGCCGGGCCTGATCGCCGCCGGCGCGATCTGCTTCGCGACCGCGATGGGCGCGTTCGGCACCGCCTTCACGCTCGCCACCGACCTGAACGTGCTGCCGATGACGATCTACACCGAATTCACGCTGAACGCGAACATCGCGACGGCCGCCGGCCTGTCGATCGTGCTCGGCATCGTCACGTGGGCCGTGCTCGCGCTCGCGCGCCGGTTCACCGGCCACACCGCCGCCGCCGCGGCCTGAGGATTCCTTCATGCAATCGCTTTCCGGTTCGTCCGCGCCGTCGCCGGCGCCTGCCCCATCGCACGCGACCGGCGCCGCGCGCCGCGCACCGCGCGTGTCGGGCGCGCGTGCGATCGCCGCGCTGCAATGGGGCGTCACCCTGCTGCTGTGCGCGTTCCTGATCGTGCCCGTCGTGATGTCGGTGCTCGCGGGCCTCACCGTCAACTATTTCCGCGGACTGTCGAGCGGCCTCACGCTGCGCTGGCTCGAACAGGTGTGGCAGCAATACCAGGGATCGGTCGTGCTGTCGCTCGGCGTCGCGTTCGCGACGCTCGCGATCGTGCTCGTCGTCGGCGTGCCGGCCGGCTATGCGCTCGCGCGCAGCAAGAATCGCGTCGCCCGTGTGATCGAGGAAGCGCTCGTGCTGCCGGTCGCGCTGCCGGGCCTCGCGTCCGCGCTCGCGCTGCTGGTGGTGTACGGCGGCTTCACCGCGTTCCGGATGAGCCTCTGGTTCATCGTCGTCGGCCACGTCGTGTTCACGCTGCCGTTCATGGTGCGCGCGGTCGCGGCCGTCGCCGCGGGTGCCGACCTGCGCACGCTCGAGGAAGGCGCGGCGAGCCTCGGCGCGTCGTTCGTCACGCGCTTCGTCACGATCGTGCTGCCGAACCTGCGCCCCGGCATCGTCGCGGGCGCGCTCGCGGTACTCACGCTGTCGATCGGCGAATTCAACCTCACGTGGATGCTGCACACGCCCGATACGAAGACGCTGCCCGTCGGACTCGCCGACACCTACGCATCGCTGCGCCTCGAAGTCGGCAGCGCGTACACGATCGTGTTCCTGCTGATGACGCTGCCGCTTCTCGTCGCGATGCAGTGGCTGGGCGTCGATCCGTCCGGCACGCGCGCGCTGAAGCGTCGCCCGCGCTGACCCTGCGTTGACCTTCCCGCTCCCATGAAACTCGAATCCACTTCCATCACCCTGACCCGCTGCGCGAAGACGTTCCGCGGCACGCGCGTGCTCGAGCCGCTCGACCTGTCGATCGGCGCGGGCGAGACGCTCGTGCTGCTCGGCCCGTCGGGCTGCGGCAAGACGACGACGCTGCGCCTGATCGCCGGCCTCGACACGCCGGACGCCGGCGGCACGATCCTGTTCGGCGGCGACGACGTGACCGCGCTGCCGATCGAGCGCCGCCAGGTCGGCATGGTGTTCCAGAACTACGCGCTGTTCCCGAACCTGACGGTGCGCGGCAACGTCGGCTACGGGCTGAAGATCCGCAAGACGGAGCCGCGCGCGCTGCGCGCGCGCGTCGACGAATTGCTCGCGATGATGCGGCTCGACGCGCATGCGGACAAGCCGGTCGATCAGCTGTCGGGCGGCCAGCGCCAGCGTGTCGCGCTCGCGCGCGCGCTCGCGGTGCGCCCGCGCGTGCTGCTGCTCGACGAGCCGTTGACCGCGCTCGATGCGAAGCTGCGCGACGTGCTGCGTCGCGACATGAATGCGCTGCTGCGCGAGCTCGGCGTGACGACCGTCTACGTCACGCACGACCAGGCCGAGGCGATGGAGCTCGGCGACCGGATCGTCGTGATGGGTGCGGGCCGCATCGAGCAGATCGGCACGCCGCGCGACATCTATTACCGGCCGGCGAACCGCACGGTCGCGCAGTTCATCGGCACGCTGAACCGGCTTGCGGGACAATGGCGCGATGGCGCGCTCGTGACGACGGGAGGCTCGATCGTCACGCCGCACGCCGCCGACGAGTGGTTCTTCCGCCCGGAGGATGCACAGCTCGCCGATCCCGCGCATGCGCCGCTGCGCGGCGCGATCGGCGCGTGCGCATTCCTCGGCGAGCGCACGCGGCTCACGATCGAGCACGCCGCGCCCGACGCGCTCGTGATCGACGTGCCGGGACGCATCGAGCTCGCACGCGGCACGGCGGTCGGGCTCGCGATCGCGGCGGAAGGCCTGATCGCACTCGCCGCGTGACAACGCCCCACGATAATCAGATATTCCGAGGAACAACGATGCTGCTTGCTCAAATCAGCGATCTTCACATCAAGCGTCCGGGCCAGCTCGCGTACCGGCGCGTCGACACCGCGGCCGCGCTCGCGCGCTGCATCGCGAAGCTGAACGCGCTGGTGCCGCGCCCCGACGCGGTGCTCGTCACGGGCGACCTGACCGACTTCGGTCACGACGACGAATACCGCCATTTGCGCGACCTGCTCGCGCCGCTCGAGATTCCGTATTACCTGATGGTCGGCAACCACGACGATCGTGCGGGGCTGCGCCGCGCGTTCGCCGATCGCGCCGAATTGCAGGACGGCGAATTCGTGCAGTACGCACTCGACGTCGGCGCCGTGCGCGTGCTCGCGCTCGATTCGCAGGTGCCCGGCGCGAGCCACGGCGATCTGTGCGACGCGCGACTCGCGTGGCTCGCCGCGCAGCTCGACGCCGCGCGCGACCGGCCCGTGATCGTCGCGCTGCACCATCCGCCGTTCGCATCCGGAATCGGACACATGGACGCGCTGCGCCTCGCGCCCGCCGCCGCCGCGAAACTCGATGCGCTGCTGCGCGGCCATCCGAATATCGAACGCGTGCTGTGCGGCCACGTGCACCGGACGATGTTCACGCGCTTCGGCGGCACGCTTGCGTCGGCCGTGCCGGCGCCCGCGCACCAGGTCGCGTTCGACTTGCGGCCGGACGCGCCTTCCGCGTTCCGGCTCGAGCCGCCGGCGTTCGCGATGCACGTCCATACGCCGGAAGCGGGCGTGGTGTCCCATCACGTGTACGTGGACGAAGGCGACGGGCCTTATCCGTTCTATGAACCGAGCGGCGAACTGGTGGACTAAACGCGCGCGTCGCGCGCGATGACGGGCGGGTGCGGGCGGTCGCCGCTGCAGACCGTTGGATGGCGGCGGATCGGCGGCCCGCGGCGCGCGGCCCTGCTGCCCGGTCGTGGCGGCCCGGCCGGCAGGATTCGCCGTGCTCCGGTATGATCGGCACCCTCGATCGGCACCCGGCGCCTGCGCAACCGATGCAGGGCCGCCCGCCCAACTCCGTTCCATTGCCGCCATGTCCGCCGCCTCCACCGACCGTCCGACCGACGCCGCCTCGCCCCACTACTCGCGCAGCCTGCTGTTGCTGCTCGCGACGATCGCGGGCGTGTCGGTCGCGAACATCTATTACAACCAGCCGCTGCTCGACAGCTTCCGCTCGGCCTTTCCCGACGGCGCGTCATGGATCGGCGCGGTGCCGACCGCGACGCAGCTCGGCTATGCGGCCGGCATGTTCCTGCTCGCGCCGCTGGGCGACCGTTTCGATCGTCGCGGGCTGATCCTGATGCAGATTGCGGGCCTGTCGCTCGCGCTGATCGTGGCCGCGACGGCGCCGTCGCTGGCCGTACTCGCCGGCGCGAGCCTCGCGATCGGCGTGCTCGCGACGATCGCGCAACAGGCAGTGCCGTTCGCGGCCGAAATCGCGCCGCCGGCCGAGCGCGGGCATGCGGTCGGTACCGTGATGAGCGGCCTGCTGCTCGGCATCCTGCTGGCGCGCACGGCGGCCGGCTTCGTCGCCGAATATTTCGGCTGGCGGGCGGTGTTCGGTGCCTCGGTCGCGGCGCTCGTCGCACTGGCCGCGGTGATCGTGCTGCGGCTGCCGCGCAGCTCGCCGACGTCGACGCTGTCGTACGGCAAGCTGCTCGGCTCGATGTGGCACCTCGCGGTCGAACTGCGCGGGCTGCGCGAGGCATCGCTGACGGGCGCCGCGCTCTTCGCCGCGTTCAGCGCGTTCTGGCCGGTGCTTACGCTGCTGCTTGCCGGCGCGCCGTTCCACCTCGGCCCGCAGGCCGCGGGGCTCTTCGGGATCGTCGGCGCGGCCGGTGCGCTGGCAGCGCCATACGCGGGCCGTTTCGCGGACAAGCGCGGCCCGATCGCGATCATCTCGCTCGCGATCGGGCTGCTCGCGGTGTCGTTCGTGATTTTCGCACTGTCGGGGACGAGCCTCGTCGGGCTCGTGATCGGCGTGATCGTGCTGGACGTCGGCGTGCAGGCCGCGCAGATCTCGAACCAGTCGCGCATCTACGCGTTGAAGCCCGAAGCACGCAGCCGCGTGAACACCGTCTACATGGTGTGCTACTTCATCGGCGGCGCGCTCGGCTCGTCGGCCGGCGTCGCCGCGTGGCACGCGTTCGGCTGGCTCGGCATGTGCGCGGCGGGCCTGCTGTTTACCGCGCTCGCCGGCTGGTTCCACCACCGCGGCGCACGGCACGGCTGAACGCCGGCCCTCGCGGGCATCACGCGTCGGCGCGAGACGCGGCCGGTTCGTCGGCGGGCGGAAGCGTGAATGCCGGCGCGGGATCCATGACGGCCGCCGGATCCACGACGGCGCCCGGTGCCGGCACCGCAAGCGGCACCGCGGAAGGCGTTAGGATCGGCGCCGCGTCCGGCGTCGCGGCCTGTTCCGGTGCCGGTGCCGCCGCCGCAACCGTTGATGATTCGACGGCCACGGTTGCCGCAACCGATGACGCATCGGCGGCCGCGCGCGCCGCGGGCCGGCGCGCCGGATCGAACACGAACGACAGCCCGACACTGCCGAGGATCGCGATCGTCGCGATCACGGTCGCCGTCGTCACGGGCTCGCCCAGCATCAGCGCGCCGAGCGCGACCGCGACGATCGGGTTCACGTACATGCAGCTGCTCGCGATGATCGGGCTCGTATGGCGAATCAGGTAGCCGTAGGCGACATACGCGGCCATCGTGCAGAACACCATCAGGTACAGGAACGCGAACACCGGACCGACCGCGACCTGCTCGATGCGCTCGCCCATCAGCCACGCGGCCATCGTGGACATCAGCCCGCCGAGGCCGATCTGCAGCGACGTCGACAGGAACAGGTCGGACGGCAGCTTGAGCCGCGTCGCGAGATGCGCGCCGCCAGCCCAGAACAGCGCGCCGGCAAGCACGCAGATCGTGCCGAGCGCCGAGTTCGCGGCGGCCGCGCCACCCGAATTCAGCACGACGATACCGACCATCCCGAGCGCGACGGCCGCCCACTCGCCCTTCGTCACCGGACGCCCGGCGACCGCCGCGATCACGGTCGCGAACAGCGGCACCGTCGCGACCATCACGGCGGCCGAGCCGCTGCTGACCGTGCGCATCCCGAGCGCGATCGTGCCGGACGAAAGCGCAACCAGCATCGTGCCGACGATCGCCGAGTTGCGGATTTCCAGCAGCGTCGGCCATTCGGGCTTGCGACGCAGCGCGAAGATGAACAGGCCGATCCCGCCGAGCAGGTTGCGCAGCCCGGACAGCAGCAACGGCGGGAACGACTGCAGCGCGAAATGCAGGCCGCTGTAGGTCGAACCCCAGACGAAATAGATGAATACCAGGGCCAGTGCGACACGGCCGCCGCGGCTTTGCGGCAGGCGGATCCGGATCGGCAGGCGGGCGAGGAAATCGAGAAGGCGATCGAGCGGTGTCATCGTTCAGCCCGCCTGCACGGCGTGCCGCGTGCCCCGCTGCAAGACGCCGGCGATGCCGGCAAACGCCCCTGACGGGACGAGGAAGGCGGAGACGAACGTGCGGAACGACATGGCAGTGCGAACGGCGACGAAGAGAACCGGCAAGCGGCGGCAGAGGGTCGAAAAACGTGCGCGGACCGCTTTGGCCGCGCACGCTCGGCATTATGGCATCAAGGATTCGAAAGCATCGCCAGACCTGTCTGAAAGGATATCGACTGACGTTTCGGCGCGACATTTTTCGGGATCCGGACCAACGCGATCAGGGCCGGACACGCGCAGCGCGGGCGCCGCGGACATCACCGGCGGTCCTTCCGCGCCCATCGCGATCGATCCATCGGCCTGACGGCCAGTCATGCGCTGCGAGCGTTGCTTCGCGCTTATGGTGACGGTCGGCCTGCCCGTCCGGGCGGACATTTCATTCGTTCAACCCGCGCACTGCGCATACAAAATTTTGTATAATCCCACCATCCTTCCGCCGAAGCCGGTGGTCTTCGTCGGCAGCGCACTGGACGCGCTGCGCGGCTTTCCGATGCCCGCGCGCCGCGAAGCCGGTCACCAGATCGACCAGGTGCAGCGTGGCCTGGCACCTGACGACTGGAAGCCGATGCGCACCATCGGTGCCGGCGTGCGGGAAATTCGCTTGCGCGATGCGAGCGGCGCATTCCGGATCATCTACGTCGCGACCTTCGTCGACGCGATCTACGTGCTGCACTGCTTTCGCAAGCAATCGGCGCGCCCCTGCAAGACCGATATCGAACTGGCCACCCGGCGCTATCGCGCGCTGGCGATCGAGAGGAAACGATGAGTAACGAACGCTATACGAATGTCTGGGACGCCATCGAGAGCCAGCCGGCCGAGGCCGAGAACATGAAGCTGCGCTCCGCGCTGATGATCGCGCTCAAGCAGCGCATCGCACAGCTCGAACTCAGCCAGGCCGAGGCCGCGAAGCGGCTGGGCGTCACGCAGCCGCGCGTGTCCGATCTGCTGCGCGGCAAGATCAATCTGTTCGGGCTCGACGCGCTCGTGAACATGGCGGCGGCGGTCGGCCTGCGCGTCGATCTGCAGGTAAGCGAATCCGCGTGACGCAGCCGTGAAGCACGGCGGGCGCGGGCGCACCCCGCCGCTCACGATCCGCCGAACCAGTTGTATCCCTGATCGACCCAGTAGCCGCCCGGAAAGGTATCGGTCACGAAGATTTCCATGATGTGCTTCGGATTCTTGTAGCCGAGCTTGGTCGGCATCCGCAGCTTCATCGGAAAGCCGAACTCCGGCGGCAGGCGGCGGCCGTCGTAGTCGAATGCGAGCAGCGTTTGCGGATGCAGCGCGGTCGGCATGTCGATGCTCTCGTAGTAATCGTCCGCGCATTTGAAGCCGACGTATTTCGCATGCGTATCGGCGCCGACGCGCGCCAGGAACGCGCCGAACGGCGTGCCGCCCCAGCGGCCGATCGCGCTCCACCCTTCCACGCAGATGTGCCGCGTGATCTGCTCCGCGTGCGGCAGCGCATACAGCTCGTCGAGCGTCCACACTCGCTTGCCCGTCACCCGGCCAGACAGCACGAGCCGGTACGTCGATGCGTCGACGTGCGGCACGTCGTCGATGCCGTAATACGCGTTGAACGGGAACGGCCGCGTGATGTCGGCCTCCGTATAGGTCGGCGCGAGCCGCTCGCCGCTGAACAGCCACGCCTGCACGCGATCGTTCATGCGCGACACCTTCTCGAGGAATGCGTTGACCGACGCGTCGTCCTGCAGCGTGCAGCCGGTCAGCATCGTCAGGCCGCCGAGCGTCAGCACGCGCCGGTTGAACAGGCGCCGCGACGGCATCTCGAGTTCGCGGCGCACGTCGAGCTCGAGCGACTTGCGGTCGAGCGTCCAGCCCGGCCGACCACGGTTGTTTCCGGATTCCGACATGATGAATTCCTTCGCCCGCGGCATGCGGGTCAGCGGCCGCGCAGCATCGCGAGCAGCGAGCGCGGCACCAGCAGCGCCATCGCGACGTGTACGACGAAAAACGCAACGAGCAGCGACATCGCCCAGAAGTGCACGACACGCGCGTTGTCGTAGCCGCCGAACAGCTCGCGCAGCAGCGGAAACTGCACCGATTTCCAGATCGTGAGCCCCGACAGCACCAGCACGATCAGATCGACGATCGCGGTCAGGTACGCGGCCCGCTGCACCGCGTTGTAGACGCTCAGGTCGTCGTGCGACAACCGGCCGCCCAGTGCCGCGCGCACGTCGCGCCATATCGATGCCGGCGAGACAGGCAGCATCTTGCGCGCGAGGCGCCCCGTCGCGATCGACATCGCGAGGTAGAACAGCCCGTTGCCGACCAGCAGCCACATCGCCGCGAAATGCCATTGGAGCGCGCCGCCCAGCCAGCCGCCGAGCGTGATGCCGTGCGCGAACGTGAACGGCGGATAGATCGGCGACGCATCGTAGATGCGCCAGCCGGACAGTGCCATCAGAATCGCCGCGAGCGCGTTGAGCCAGTGGCTCACGCGCACCCACAGCGGATGAATCGTGCGCGCGGGCGGCGTGGCAGCCGCGTGCCCGGCAGCGGGAACGGTTTGCATGATGAAGACTCCCGGAACGTAGCGGCGGTGCGCGACGCGCGCGCGGCCTCGTGTGCCGCCTGCGCGGGCCGCGCGCCACCGCGTGGGTCAGTTCGACGGCGCCATCTTGTCGCCCGACGTCGACTTGCCCATCGCGTCGTGCGACATCGCGTCCTTCTTCATCGCGTGCTTCTTCATCGCGTCTTTCTTCATCGCACCGTCCTTCGCCATCGCGTCGTGGCCCATTGCGTCCTTCGACATCGATGAGCCCTCCTTCGACATCGCGTCGTTCTGCGCATATGCACCCGTTGCGACCATGGCGAAACCGGCGACACAGGCTGCGATCAGTACTTTTTTCATGACATCTCTCCGAAACATGGGTTTGAGGAGCCGAATAGAAGGAGGACGTCGCGGGATATGACAGTCGTTTCGAGAATTTTTTTTCAGGGACCGTCGAAACCGCTGCATTGCTGCACCGCGCCGTCATTGTCAGCGGGGCCGCAGGGCCGCGCGGCGGTGCAATTGAGCGCGGCTTGCGCGGCGGGCGCTCGCCCCGCATTGCTGCAAGCGCACCGCGGCCACCGGTCCGCCACCGGTTGAAACCGCCGCGAAGCCAGTGTATCGTGTGCGCTGCTAACGCGGGGGTCCTGCAATGCGTTCGGTCAAACAACCGGCATTGCGGGTGAGAAATACCCTTTGAACCTGATCTGGATAATGCCAGCGCAGGGAAGCGTACGGATTTCACCGCCATCCTTCTGACGAAATCCGCCGCCTCACCAAGCCTCGTCTCCTGCTTAGCTCGAGCCCCACATTCGTCAAGGGCTCCGGGCAAGCGCCGTGGCGCCTGTCCGGCGCTCACACAGGAGATTGCATGAACGCCAATCCGAAATTTCTGTCCGCGGACGCGCACGTCGACGCCGCCGCCGTCGCCCCGCTGCCCAATTCGCGAAAGGTTTATGTAACCGGCTCGCAGCCCGACATCCGCGTGCCGATGCGCGAGATCACGCAGTCCGACACGCCGACCGGCTTCGGCGGCGAAAAGAACCCGCCGATCTACGTGTACGACACGTCGGGCCCGTACACCGATCCGGACGCGAAGATCGACATCCGCGCGGGCCTGCCGGCACTGCGCCAGCGCTGGATCGAAGCGCGCGGCGACACCGAGGTGCTCGACGGCCTGTCGAGCCTGTACGGCCGCGAGCGAGCCGCCGACCCGGCCACCGCCGACCTGCGTTTCCCGGGCCTGCACCGCAACCCGCGCCGCGCGCAGGCCGGCAAGAACGTCACGCAGATGCACTACGCGCGCCAGGGCATCATCACGCCGGAAATGGAATACATCGCGATCCGCGAGAACCAGCGCCGCGCCGAGTACATCGAGAGCCTGAAGTCGAGCGGCCCGAACGGCGCGAAGCTCGCCGCGATGATGGGCCGCCAGCATCCGGGCCAGGCATTCGGCGCCGCGGCCTTCGGCGCGAACGCACTCGCCGAGATCACGCCCGAGTTCGTGCGCGACGAAGTCGCGCGCGGCCGCGCGATCATTCCCGCGAACATCAACCACCCGGAATCCGAGCCGATGATCATCGGCCGCAACTTCCTGGTGAAGATCAACGCGAACATCGGCAACTCGGCCGTCACGTCGTCGATCGGCGAGGAAGTCGACAAGATGACGTGGGCGATCCGCTGGGGCGGCGACACGGTGATGGACCTGTCGACCGGCAAGCACATCCATGAAACGCGCGAGTGGATCATCCGCAACAGCCCGGTGCCGATCGGCACGGTGCCGATCTACCAGGCGCTCGAAAAGGTCAACGGCAAGGCCGAGGACCTCACCTGGGAAATCTTCCGCGACACGCTGATCGAGCAGGCCGAGCAAGGCGTCGACTACTTCACGATCCACGCGGGCGTGCGCCTGCAGTACGTGCCGCTCACCGCTAACCGGATGACGGGCATCGTGTCGCGCGGCGGCTCGATCATGGCGAAGTGGTGCCTCGCGCATCACAAGGAAAGCTTCCTGTACGAACACTTCGAAGAGATCTGCGAGATCATGAAGGCGTACGACGTGAGCTTCTCGCTCGGCGACGGCCTGCGTCCCGGCTCGATCTACGACGCGAACGACGAGGCGCAGCTCGGCGAACTGAAGACGCTCGGCGAGCTCACGCAGATCGCGTGGAAGCACGACGTGCAGGTGATGATCGAAGGCCCCGGCCACGTGCCGATGCAGCTGATCAAGGAGAACATGGATCTCCAGCTCGATTGGTGCAAGGAAGCGCCGTTCTACACGCTCGGGCCGCTGACCACCGACATCGCGCCCGGCTACGACCACATCACGTCGGGCATCGGCGCCGCGATGATCGGCTGGTTCGGCACCGCGATGCTGTGCTACGTGACGCCGAAGGAGCACCTCGGGCTGCCGAACAAGGACGACGTGAAGGAAGGCATCATCACGTACAAGCTCGCCGCGCATGCGGCCGACCTGGCCAAGGGCCACCCCGGCGCGCAGGTGCGCGACAACGCGCTGTCGAAGGCGCGTTTCGAGTTCCGCTGGGAAGACCAGTTCAACATCGGTCTCGACCCCGACAAGGCGCGCGAATTCCACGACGAGACGCTGCCGAAGGATTCGGCGAAGGTCGCGCACTTCTGCTCGATGTGCGGCCCGCACTTCTGCTCGATGAAGATCACGCAGGACGTGCGCGAGTTCGCGGCGCAACAGGGCGTGTCGGAAACCGAGGCGCTGAAGAAGGGAATGGAAGTGAAGGCGGTCGAGTTCGTGAAGACCGGCGCCGAGATCTATCACCGTCAGTAAGCCGGCAAGCGAACGCGGCGGCCCGCACGGGCCGCTTCGCTTCGTGGAGCACGGCACGAAGCCCGCCATCAGGCGGGCTTTTTTCTGCGCTGCGCGCTCGCATGCGGTGTACCCGCCGGCGCAAGCGAAACAATTGATTACGAAACCGCCCGAGCCTTAACAAGTCCTTACAACCGCCGCTCGGAACGCGCGTAGATTGAATTCATGCGCGGCCGTCAGGCGGTCGCGCGACCTCCGTTCACTACCACAAGGACAACGATCATGAACCATTCGATTCGGCGTTTTGGGGTATGCGCGCTGCTCGTCGCGACGGTGGCCAGTCTCTCGGCCTGCGATTCGATGACACGACGCCAGCGCGATACCGCGATCGGTGCCGGTGTCGGCGGCGTCGCCGGCGCGGCGATCGGCGGCAACGCGCTGTCGACGCTGGGCGGTGCGGCAGCAGGCGGCATCATCGGCAACCAGGTCGGCAAATAAGCCGGCCGGCTTACCCGGCTGCCGCGCGACGCGCGGCAAGCGCCGGCCTGACGGCGTTTCCGCGACGCGGAAGCGCCGTTTTTCACATCCGGCGCCGCAACATCCCGTAGCGGCCCGGAAATGATCCGTTACCGTTTAGCGCACCTTGTCATCGCCGCGCGGCCTAAGCTTAAGCATCTGCCGATTGCCGGCCCCGCCGGAGAGACATCATGAACAGGACCTTCGTCGCCGCGGCGTTCGCGTGCACGACGCTCGCCGGCTGTTACTACCCTTACGGCTACTATCCGTCCGGTTACTACGCGGCGGCGCCGGTGCAGCCTGCGCCGGTATACGTCGATCCGGGCCCCGCGTACTACTACCCGGCCCCTGCGTATGCGCCGGCCTGGGGCGGCTACTGGGGCCCGGCGGTGTCGCTCAATTTCGGCTTCGGCGGACACGGCGGCTGGCACCATCATTGAGCCGCCGGCTGCCCGGCCGGGCCACGTCGCCGACGGGCCGACTTCCCGGTTCTTGTCATTTCATCCGATCGTGAAACGACGGCGCGGGAACACATGTAAGATTCTTCGCATCCCGTCCCCTCGCCGCCACGCTCGATGTCGCCCAAAAACGCCTTTCTGCTGACCGTCCTCGCCGCCCTGTGGGGCGCGTCGTTCCTGTTCATCCGGATCGGCGTCGCCGACTTCGGTGTCGCGCCGTTGATGGCGCTGCGCGTGGGCATCGGCGCGCTGTTTCTCGCAGGCTTCGCGCTGACGCGCTTCAAGCCCGCGGAGCTCGGCGCACAGCTGCGGCGTCGCGCGTGGCCGCTGTTCGTCGTCGGCGCGCTGAACTCGGGCATCCCGTTCTGCCTGTTCGCGTTCGCCGAACTGACGCTGTCTGCCGGCGTGACGTCGGTGATCAACGCGACGACGCCGCTGTGGGGCGCGCTCGTCGCGTATCTGTGGCTGAAGGACAAGCTGTCGCTGCCGCGCGCGCTCGGCCTCGTGATCGGCTTTGCGGGCGTCCTCACGCTCGTGTGGGACCAGATCGCGAACGCGCACGGCAGCACCGGCGCCAGCGCGACCGCGCTCGCCGCCGTCGCCGCGCTCGGCGCGACGCTGCTGTACGGCATCGCGGCAAACTACACGAAACGCACGTTGAGCGGCGTCGACCCGCTCGTCAATGCGACCGGCAGCATGATAGGCTCGACCGTGCTGCTGCTGCCGTTCGCGATCGCGACGTGGCCCGCGGCAGCCGTCGGCATGCACGCCTGGGGTGCCGTGCTCGCGCTCGGCATCGCCTGCACGGGCATCGCGTATTTCATCTTCTTCCATCTGATCGCGCATGTGGGCCCGGCCCGCGCGATTACCGTGACGTTCGTGATCCCGGTATTCGGCCTGCTGTGGGGCGCGCTGTTCCTCGGCGAACACGTATCGCTCGTGATGATCGAAGGTTGCGCGATCGTGCTCGTCGGCACCGCGCTGGCGACCGGCGTGATCAAGCGGATTCCCGGGCTCCGCCCGCGCGGCGGCGAAGCGGCCTGAACGGCGGATGCGGCCGGTGCCCCGCCGGTGCGGATTTCCCGCGCCGCACCGGCCGCCGATCCTCGAGCGCCGCATGTCGCCTGTGCGCGACGGCGCGCGTCGAGTTTCGCGTGACGCAATGCAGCCGCGCGGCTTTCCGGCCCGTCCGTATTTCTTGCGCGCGATGCGCGCTGCACGCGCGGCGCTGTCGCCGCATACGCGAGCAGCGAGCCGCGCGTGTCGTGTTCCCGGCCGCACAGCCGCGTCCAGCCGTCGGTGTAGCGTTTGCGTCTGGAGTTACCCTGATACGCGCGCGGCACCATTGCCGTTACACTCGCAATATCCATCCGCAGAAGGCGGTTACGATGCACCACGATCTTTCGCGTCCACCTGCGCGTGCGACGGCTTCTGCGTGGCGCGTACGATGCTGCCCCCCGATCGCCCCCGGGCATCGCTGACATGAAGCCCTCCCGCGATCTCTCGCTCGACTCCCTGCTCGAACGCCTCACGCCGACGCCCAGCGGCTGGACCGCCACGTACCGCGAGACGACGCTGCGCAGCGTGTTTCAACCCGTGCTGTCGATCACGCACAAGCGCGTGGTCGGCTATGAAGCGTTGCTGCGCGTCGTGGACGAGAACGGCACACTGGTTTCGCCGGTCGCGCTGTTCGACAGGACACGTGCCGCTGCCGAAGCGTTGCTGCTCGACCGGCTCGCCCGCTGCCTGCATACGGCCAACTTCGTCGCGCAAGGCATCGGCGACGGCTGGCTGTTCCTGAACGTGACGCCGCGCGTGCTCGATTCGGGCCTTGTGCAGCGCGAATTCGTCGAAGCGCTGTGCCGTCATTTCGCGCTGCCGCCGAACCGCATCGTGCTGGAAGTCGTCGAGCAACCCGCGCGCGACGAAGCGGCGCTCGCCCGCACGATCGACATGATCCAGCACCGGGACTTCCTGATCGCGATCGACGATTTCGGCACCGGGTTCTCGAATTTCGACCGTGTATGGCGCACACGTCCCGATATCGTGAAGCTCGATCGGTCGCTGGTCGAACGCGCGAACGCGTCGGCCGACGACCGTCGCATCATGCACCACCTGGTATCGATGCTCCACCAGGCCGGCGCGATGGTGCTCGCCGAAGGCGTCGAAAGCGACGACGCGCTGCAGACGCTGATGGAGGCCGACATCGATTTCGTCCAGGGTTTCCAGTTCGGCCAGCCCGACGCCTCGATCGCGCACGCGAGTGCCGCGGCGCCCGCGATGCTCGACGCCGCGTGGCAACGCTTCATCGCCCGCCGGCATGCGCCGGCGATCGCCGAGCAGCCCGGCTTCGACGCGATCGAGCGGCTCGTGCTCGCCGGCGCGGCCGCATTTTCCGCGAGCGGCAATCTGCAGGACGCCGCTCAGCGCGTATTCGCGGTGCCGGCCGCGCGCCGGGTGTTCGTCACGGACGAGATCGGCGAACAGTTCCTGCCGTCGATCGGCGCGCGTCCCGAGGACGGCCAGACGAGCGGCACGCGGCTTTCGCCGCTGTTTCCGGAGACGCACAGCAACTGGTCGCGGCGCCCGTACTTCCAGCGCGCGATCGCGGCACCGGGGCGCGTCGCGCTGATGGGCCCGCACTTCTCGCTGACCGAAGGCCGCGATTGCTACACGGCAGCCGTCGCGATTCGCGCGCAAAGCCGCCTCGTCGTGTTCTGCGTCGACTTCGTGCTCGACAGCGCGGGCACCGTGATGCGTTAGCCGACGCCGCGGCACGGCTGCGCCGCGATGGCGGCCCATCGACCGGTTCCGGCGTCAGTCGATCACCTTGCCTCTTCCGGACTTCACCATGCTGCGGCGCGACTTGTGTTCGAGCCGCCGCTCCTTCGATGCGCGTGTCGGCCGTGTCGCGACCCGCGCCCGCGGCGTGAACGCGACGCTGCCGATCAACGCATCGAGCCGCGCGAGTGCCGCCTCGCGGTTTTTCTCCTGGGTGCGGTATTCCTGCGACTTGATCACGACGATGCCGTCGCGCGTGATGCGCTGGTCGGACAGCGCGAGCAGCCGTTCCTTGATGACGGGCGGCAGCGACGACGCCCGAATGTCGAAACGCAGGTGAATCGCGCTCGACACCTTGTTGACGTTCTGGCCGCCGGCGCCCTGCGCGCGCACGGCGGTCCATTCGACTTCGGCCGGATCGAGCGTGTAGCGGATCATCATCGCGACGTCTCCTTGCGGCGCCGCGCGAGCGCCTCGTCGACGCGGGCGGCAAGGCCCGAATCGCGTTGCGTACGTGTCGCGACCGCCTGGGCCAGCACACGCCGCGGGCCGATCACCTGCACGCGCGTGCGTGCGCGCGTAACGGCGGTGTAGACGAGTTCACGCGTGAGCACCCGGCCGAACGACGCCGGCAGCACGAGCGCGGCCTCGTCGAATTCGGAGCCCTGCGACTTGTGGACGGTCAGCGCGAATGCCGTTTCGTGCGGCGGCAGCGCCGCGGGCGACACCGCGCGCGCGGTGCCGTCCGCGCGGCGGAACCATACGCGCAGCACGCCGTGCGCGTCCGGCAGCGCGATGCCGATGTCGCCGTTGAACAGGCCGAGTGCATAGTCGTTGCGCGTCACCATGATCGGCCGACCGGTGAACCAGTGTGCGCCGACCGCGAGCGGCACGCGCGCGGCATGCCGCAAATGCGACGCCACCAGCGCATTGACGTGTTCGGCACCGCGCGATCCCGTGCGCGTCGCGCACAGGATCCGGAAGCGGTTGAGCGCATCGAACAAGGGCAACGGATCGGGCTCCGGCTCGGACAGCGCGGCGCGCAGCGCATCGAGGTACGCGCCGAACCGGCGCGCAAGCCGCTCGACCGTCGACGCCGCAAGCGTCTCGCCCGCATCGTCGTGAAACGACGCGGCAGCGGCATCGTCGGCCGGCAACGCATCGAGCGCGCCTTGCACGTCGCCACGGCGGATCGCGAGCGACAGGCGGCCGATCGGCGAATCGAGGCCGAAACGGTAATTGCGCTCGAGCCACACGACGCAGTCGGCGAGCGGTGCGGGCGCGGGCGGCGCGGCGGCGATGTCATCGGCTCGCGTGGCGTCGATCGGCGCGACCGCCGGAGCGGACGGATCGAGCGGCGCGAGCTCGATCGCATCGAGCCACGCGAGGTCGTCGGCCTCGATCCACGCGGGATCGGCGGCCGCGAACGCGTTATCGAGATTCGCCGGTTCAGGCGACGACGAAGCGGCCGGGGAAACCGCTTCTTCCTGCGGGCCGTCGTCAAACAGTGACGCCTGGCGTGCATCGACGTTGCGCCGCGCCGACGGCTTGCGCGCAGCACTCGCCGACAACGGCGCAGGTGCCGGGGCCGGCGCTCGAGCCGCGACGGCAACCGCCGCCTCGCCGTCCGGCACCGGCAAAGCGGCAACGAAAGCCGCTTCGTCGATCCCGAGCGCATCCGCGATGCGCTTGCGCGCGGCGGCGGTAAACGTCGGTCGCGCGCTGAGTTCGGCAAACACGGCGCCGGCTTCGACCGCGGCAAGCTGATCCTTGTCGCCGAGCAGCACGAGCCGCGCGCCCGGCGCGAGCGCGTCGAGCAGATGGGCGGCGAGCGCGACGTCGATCATCGACGCCTCGTCGACCACGATCAGGTCGTACGGCAACGGATTGTCGCGATGATGGCGAAAGCCCGCGGCACCGCCACCGCCCAGCAGGCGATGCAGCGTGTACGACGTGTCGGGCAGGCGCGCGGCAAGTTCCGGCGGCAGGTCGCCCGCCCGCGCATGCAGCGCTTCCTGCATCCGTTGCGCGGCCTTGCCCGTCGGTGCGGCCAGCGCGATGCGCAACCCCGGATGCGCGTCGAGCAGACAAGCCAGCACGCCGACGACGGTCGTCGTCTTGCCGGTGCCGGGGCCGCCGCTGACGATCGTCACGCGTCCCGTCAGCGCCACGATCGCCGCGACGCGTTGCCAGTCCACCTCGCCCGTCGCCGGCCCGAAGTAACGCGCGAGACTGTCGCGCAACCGGTCGGGCGACAGCGCGTCGCCCGGCGCGGAGACGCCTGCCTGTGCGACGAGTGCATCGGCGAGCCGTCGCTCGTAGTCGAAATAGCGCGACAGATAAAGATGGTCGTGCCGATCGACGATCAGCGGCCGCTCGTCGCCGCGCGCGAGCATGCCGAATGCCACCACACCGCTCGCGGCAAGTGCCGCGCGCACGTCGTCGACCGGTTCCTCGTAGCGCTGCGCGAGCGCGCCGAGCGACACGCACACGTGGCCGCCCGCGGTCGCCCGGCTCGTTGCGAAAGCGGCACGCGCGGCCCAGCGCGCGGCCGCGGCGGGCGCACCCGCGCGGCGCGACAGGTCGCCGATGCGTCGCGCGAACCCTTCCGCCAGCGCGATGCCGAAATCAGCCGGCTCGGGCAAGCGCGCGACGAGGCCGCCGGTGAATTCGAGCGTATCGTCGGCCACGTTCATGCGCGGCCCCCTTCCATCATCCGGTCGAGCGCGTCGACGAGTTCGCGCGCGGGCCGCCGCGCGTGCACGCCGGCCGGCTCGCCGGCGCTGCGCCAGTGCGGCCGCACGCCGCGCACGAACAGGTACAGGTAGCCCGCGACATGCGTGTCGTAGTCGTAGTCGGGCAGCCGGCCGCGCAAATAGCGATGCAGCGCGACCGTATAGAGCAGCGCCTGCAGGTGATATGCATGATCGGCCATCGCGACGTCGAGCGCGCGAGGGCCGTAGGCGTCCGGCGTATTGCCGAGATGGTTCGACTTCCAATCCACGATCCAGAAGCGGCCGTCGTGTTCGACGATCATGTCGATGAAACCCTTGATGAAACCGGCGAGCGTGCCCGCGTCCAGTGCAACGTCCGGATAGCCGTGCGCGACCAGCAGCCGGCGCAGCGCGCCGAGCTCGAGCGCAGGCGCCGGAAACAGGAAACCCATTTCGTCGAGCCGACGGGCGGGATCGAGATCCGCAAGCCGCATGCCCGGCACGAGCTCCGTGCGCACGACATCGTCGACGAGCCGCGCCATCATCGCGGGCAGGCGCTTCGCGAGTTCCGGCTCTGCCTCGACCGGCCGGTCATGCAGCGCGCCGAGTGCCGCCTGATGCCACGAATCGGGCGCGTCGAATCGGCTGAGCTCGAACAGGCGGTGCAGACACTCGCCCGCTGCCGCACCGCGCGGGAACATGAGGATGTCGTCGTCCGGCGGCTCGACCGCGACGGCGTCGCCCACGCCAGGCGCACCGTCCGGCAGCTCGGCGGCAAGCGCGTCGTGATCGGGCCGCAGCTCGTCGTCCGGCACGGCCGCGACGCCCGCCTCCTCGCGCGCCATCGATGCGGTCAGCGAACTGAAGCTCGCTATCCGCCACGCGTCGCGCAGCACGCGCGTCGCATGGCGAGCAGCGAGGGTCTGCGATGCATCGTGGCCAGCCACCAGCCGCTCGCGGCGCACCGGCATCGGCAACGGTGCGACGCTCACGGGCCCGCCCGCGAGCGCTTGCCAAGCAGCATCGAGCACCGCTTCGTCGGGCGGCTCGTCGAGCCACGCGTCGAACGACTGGCCGGCCCCGGCCACGAGCCAGTTCAGCACGCTGCGCCGCGCCTCGCGGGTCGAGCGCGACGACAGATATGGCCCTGCGACGAGATAGCACCGGTAGACCGCACGCGTGAGCGCCACGTAGACGAGCCGCGCGCGTTCCGCCGCCTGCTCGCGCAACGCCTGGCGCGCGGCATGTTCGGCAGCTTCGTCGTCGCACCCGTAATGGAGGACGGCGTCGCCTGCATCGTCGTGATATTCGCGCGCGTCGGGCAGCGCCGATGCGGGCGCCTCGCGCAGCGCGCCGTCGTTCAGGAACGGACAGAACACGACCGCGTATTCGAGGCCCTTCGACTTGTGCACGGTCACGATCTGCACGAGGTTGCGATCGGATTCGAGACGCAGTTGCGCTTCCTCGCCGCCGCCGTCGAGCCGTTGCGCGGCGAGCCAGCGCAGCGTCGGCGCGATGCCCGGCTGCGCGGACGCACGCGCCTGCGTCAGTTCGGCCAGATGGTTGATGTCGGTCACGCGCCGTTCGCCGTCCGCACCGGCCATCAGCCGCTCGGCAATCCGCAGCTCCCGCGTGAACGTACGCCACATCACCGCGAAGCCGCGCTCGCGCCACAACAGCCGATAGCGCGAGAAGCGCTCGACCCAGCTCATCGCGTCCGCAGTGTCGGCAGCTGCGCGCAACGCATCGCCGTCGCCCTGCTCCATCCGCCACAGCGCCTGCGCGTCGAGGCCGAACCAGTCGGCGGCGAGCGCCGCACGCAGGCGTCGCAGATCGCCCGGCGCATCGATCGCCGCGAGCACGCGCTCGAGCTGCTCGGCATCGCCGGTCGAAAATACGGACGCCTGCGCAAGCTCGACACTGCCGATGCCCCACGTGGCCAGCACGCGTTTCACGAGGCTCCCTTGCCGGTGCGTCTGCACCAGCACCGCGATATCGCCCGGCGACAGCGGCGTATCGCCGAGCCGCACATGGCCTTCGCGCGCACCGCGCATCAGCCGCGCGATCTCGGCCGCACACGCTTGCGCGGCCTGGGCTTGAGCATCGCGCTTGAGCAGCGTGCCGTCGCCGCCCGGTAGCGCCCAGATCCGAAAATCGCCGTCCGGCCCCTGATCGGATTCGTCGACGAACGGTGCGCGCACGCGCGTGCCGGCCCGTACCGCGTAATAGTCGAGCCCGTCGAGCACGAATGCGCGCGGGTTCGACATGAAGAAGCGGTTGCACGCATCGACGATCGCCGGCGTCGAGCGCTGGTTCACCGCGAGCGTGTAGCACGCGCTCGCGCTTGCCCGCGCGGCGAGATATGTATGCAGGTCCGCCGCGCGGAAACTGTAAATCGCCTGTTTCGGATCGCCGACGAGAAAGAGCGGCCCGCCCGGCGCGAAAATCCGGTCGAAGATCGCGAACTGCAGCGGGTCCGTGTCCTGGAATTCGTCGATCAGCGCAGCCGGATAGCGTGCGCGCAGCGTCTGGGCAAGCCACGGATGCGCATGCAGCGCGTGATGGAGATTGGCGAGCAGATCGTCGAACGACACGACGCGCCGCGTACGCTTGCGTTCGGCCAGCTCGCCCGGCGCGGTGTCGAGCCAGTCGGCGACCAGCGCGAGCCAGCGTGCGCGCTGCGTGGCCTCGACGGCGGCCACCGCTCCTTCAAGCGCGTCGGCCACATCGAAGAACGGGTGTTCCGGCGTCGCGCCGCCCTTTTTCGTCGCCTTCGCGAGCGCGGTGCGCGTGAGCTTGAGCGCCGCCTTCGGTAGCGCGGCCGCGGCGTTGCCTTGCGCGAAATGCGCGGACCACGCTTCGAGCGCGTCGGCGAGCGCGTCCGGCTTGTGCGAGCGCTGATTGAGCACGGGCTGCGCAGTGCGCAGCAACGCGTCGATCGCATCCCGCTCGTCGGCCCACATCCGCGCGGCCTCCGCGAAGCATTCGGCGGCAGCGGCCTCCGCCGCTGCGTCCGGTTCGCCGACGCCGTCCCAGCGCAGCGCGGCGAGCGGCTTCTTCAGCCGCCGTGCGAGCTGCGCGTCGAGCGCGGCCGGGCCCGCGCCCGCATCGACGAGCCACGTCGCGAAACCCGGCCAGCGCGCGGCGATCGGCTCGACGCGCGTGCGCCAGAAGTCGGCCGCGAGCTCGAAGCGCAGTGCCGCATCGTCGGCCTGCATGTCGAATGCGAACGGCATCGCGGCCGCGAACGGCGCTTCCTGCAGCGCACGCTGGCAGAACGCGTGGATCGTGTGGATCGCCGCCTGGTCGAATGCGCGCAGCGCACGCCGGATTCGCTTCGCGGCGGTGTCGGGGTCGAGCGCGCCGCCTTCGCCGAGCGTGGTCTCGAGCAGGCGCGCAACGAACGGATCGCCGCCGTCGTCACCGGTATCGAGTGCGTGTGCGAGTTGCGCGAGCCGGCCGCGGATCCGCTCGTGCAGCTCCGCCGTTGCGGCCTTCGTGAAGGTCACGACGAGGATTTCGTCCGCGCCGAGATCCTTCTCCAGCAGCAGGCGCACGTAAAGCGCGCAAATATTCCACGTCTTGCCGGTACCGGCCGACGCCTCGATCTGGTTGACGCCGTCAAGCGGGCATGCGAACACGTCGAGTTCGAACGCCGCCTGCGGCTGGGATGCGGCGCTCATGCGACCTCCTTCAGGTGTTCCAGCATCGGCTCGAACACCAGCCGCGCGAGTGTGCCGAACGGCTCGTCGAGCGACGGATGCGCGCCGCGCCACGCGATCGCGATCGCCGGATCGTCGGCTTCGCTCACCACGCGCTCGTTGATCCAGACGCTCGCGGCCTTCGCCTCGCCGTCGGAAACGCGCGCCCACGCACTGCGCGGGAAGAATCGCAGCGGCATGCGCCGCCCCGCGCGGAACAGCGCGGCGAGCGGCGCCAGGCGATCGAGCGGTGCCGCGACCGGCGTGAGTTCGAATGCGCCGCCGCTGCCGAACCAGAGCGTGCGGCGCGGGCCGTCGGGCGCCACCGCGCAGTAGACGAGGTGTGCGAGCCACGCGGACAGGTAATCGCGCGCGCTCGGCCGTGCATAGCGATAGATGATCTGGCCCGCCGGCGTCAACCGGTTCAGCGTGCCGTGCAGCTCGAGCGGCGCATGCACCGCATCGCGCGACAGCATCGCATCGTCGGCACCGAACAGCGCCTGCTCGGTGTCGGGCCATGCCGGTGCGATCGCGAGCGTAAACGCCCGCCGTTCCATGCCGTCGGTCAGCGCACGGCGCACGTTCGACGCAAGCTGCGCCATCGAGCCGAGCGCCTGGTCGCGCCAGACGGCACCCGTCGCGCCGCCCGGCAGTTCCGGGCTGGCATCCGCGATGCGCAGCGCGTGATCGTGCACGCCGCCTTCATCCGATTCGATCAGAAGCGGCAGCACGCGCTCGGCGAGCGCGTCGCTGCCCGCGAAGTCGAGCGCGAACGGCTCCGTGTCGAGCAGTTCGGCCTGCGCGTCGGCAAGCACGATGCCGAGCCGTGCGCGCAGCAACGCGCGAGCCGGATGCCGCCAGAACCGTTCGAATTCGCTGAACGCGACGGGTTCGACCGGCTCGGCCGGCAACGGCTGCGCGAAGAACGGCTGCTCGCGCGTCGCATCGCGCGCGCCGTCGGCTGCCAGCAGCGATGCGAGCGTCGCGCGCTCGGCGTCGTACGAAACCAGATCGCTGCCAGGCCGGAAATACTCGGCCGCGAACGGTTGCAGCGGGTGTTCGACGATGAAGGCGCGCCGTGCGGCATCGACCGCATCCGGCGCGGCGTCCTCGCCGGCCGTGACGAGCGCGAGATGGTCGAGCAGTTCGTCGACGAGCGCCGCCGGCGGCAATGGCGCGTTGTCGCGAATGCTGCGCCCCGTATAGGCGATCAGCAGCCGGTCGCGCGCGGCGAGCAGCAGGTCGAGGAACAGGTTGCGTTCGTCGTCGCGGCGCTGGCGGTCGCCGAGCTTCGGCAGCACGGCCATCAGGTCGAACTCGTCCGCGCGAGCCAGGCTCGGCAGCACGCCGTCGTCCATGCCGAGCAGACACACGACGCGGTATGGCAGCCCGCGCAGGCTCGTCAGCGACGAGAACGTGACGCCGCCCCACGGCACCCCGCCGCGCGCCGGATCGTCGAGCGCGGCTGCCAGGCCCGCGCGTACGACGGCCGCGGGCAAGGCCTCGTCGGGCGCGCCCTCCGTCATCGCGGCGAGCATCGCGTCGAGCGCGTCGCGCACGCCCGCGAGCGCATCGGCATACGCGGCACCGGAGTCGAAGAATCGCGCGAGCGTATCGGCGAACAGTTCGCTCCATGCGCGCGGCGTGTGCGCGTCGGCGAGCCGTCGCGAGAAGCCGTCGAGATCGTCCGTGAAGCGCGCGAGCCGGCCGAGCAGTTCCGCCTCGCTGCCGGTCGCCGCCTCGATCGGCAGCCACGCGCCGACCGGCGCGGCACCTTCGGGCATCGCATAGCCGAGGAAGAGTCGCGCGAGCGCATCGGAAAACGTATGGCGCGGCGCGGGCACCGCCGCATCGTCGCTCACCGTCGGCGACAGCCCGCGCCGCGCGCCGGCGGCCGCGAGCCAGGTCTGGACCGTCTCGAGCGCGGTTGCGTCGATGCCGTAACGGGCCGCCACCGCGTCGACGCGCAGCCATTCGACCAGCTCGGGCGCGCCGACCTGCCGTTCCGGCAACGCGAGCCATTCGAGCAGCACGCGCGCGACCGGGTTCGCCTGCGACGGCGGCAGGCCGGTGATCCGATAAGGCACGCGCGCGCCGCCGGCGCCCGCCGTGCCGAACACGGCATCGATCAATGGCCCGGCCGCCGCGAGATCGGCAACCGCCACGAGCACATCAGACGGCTGCAGCGTCGCGTCCGCATCGAACCACGCGAGCAGACGATCGTGCAGCACCTCGAGCTGGCGCGCGAGGCTATGGCACACGTGCACCTCGATCCCGCGCTCGGCCGGCGCTTCGCCGAGCTCGGCCTCCGGTTGCAGTTCGAGGATCGCGTTCTGCACACGCGCGAGCCAGGTCGGCGCAGGATTCTCGACGAAACGCGACGCATCGCCCGACGCGGCGCTTTCAGTCAGTTCGTGCAGCATGTGCAACTGCGCCTGCGTCTGCCGCCCCCACTCCGCGAGCAGCGGATGGCCGACTTCCTGATAGTCGAGCCGGCCGGCCGCGTCGAGCGCCTCGGCGTGCGCGGCGGTGACGATGTCGAACCAGAATTCCCGGCATGGGTTGAGCGCATAGACGCGCACGTCGATCCAGCGCGACAGCTCGCGCAGCAGCGCGACGTGCAGCGGCGGCATCGTCGGCAGCGCGAACACGCTCACCGATTCCGGCCAGTCGGCACGCGCGACGGTTTCGAGATCGAGGTTGCGCGCCTCCACCAGGAAGCGATGCGCGGGCGGCGGGCCGCTGTCGCTCAGTTCCGCGAGCAGCGCGCGCCACAGCGCGGCCTGCCAGTGCTCGTCGTCACGTGCGGCATCGCTGATTCCGCGCGGCGCGGCGTCGCCCGCGAGCACCGACTCGCCGGCTTGCCACGCGGCGAGCCATTCGGGTCGATAGGTCAGGTAATGATCGAGCACGGACGCGACACGCTGCGCGAGCTCGTAGCGCATCGCGTCGTCGGACGCGGACAGATACGCGGCCAGCCGCGGCGACGCGAGCCACGGCGCGCCGCTGCCGCCTTGCGCGAACAGCCGGTAGCAGCGCCACACGAGGCGATCGGGCGCGAACGGCGAGCGCGCCGGCACCGTCAGCACGCGGCCGATCTGCGCCCACAGCCACTGCGCGAGATACGTGAACTCGACGTTCGCGCACACGCCGTGGCGCGCGGCGATGTCGAGTTCCAGACGGCGGCGCAGCGCCGCGCTCGGCACGATGACCTGTTGCGGCGCCCACGGGCCGTTGCGGGCCGGGAACGCGGCCAGGTCGTCGAGCAGCGCGTCGGCCAGCGTTTCGTGACGGTTCGAATAGAAGAGATGGAGCATGCGGCGGGTGTCGGAGCCTCGCGCCGGACAGGCCGGGCGAACAGGAGCACCAAGGATAGCAAAAGGGCCGTCGCGGCGGACCTCGTCCGAATGGCCAGGTTTTGCGGACCGCGAAATACGATAGACTCGTCGCCAGTCAATACGCCGCCCCGGGCGTCTTCGTCTGTCATTCAGCTCATCGATGCGCTATTCGGTCGAAATCAGAAAGTTTTTCTACAGCCAGTACTTTTTCGGCGGCCTGCGGATCGCGGTCGGCGTATCGCTGCCGGCCGTGCTGTGCCTGATCGTGTTTCACAACCGGGAGCTCGGCTTCACGATCTCGACCGGTGCGCTCGGCGCGTGCGTCGTCGACATGCCGGGCCCGCTGAAGTACAAGCACAACGAAATGCTTGCGTGCAGCGTGATCGGTTTCCTGGCCGCGCTCGCGACCGGCCTCGCCACGCCGAACATCTTCGCGCTGTGGCTCACGATCGTGCCGCTCACGTTCGTGCTGTCGCTGATCGTCGTCTACGGCAACCGCTGGCCGCAGATCAGCTTCGCGACGCTGTTCATGATGGTAATGACGCTCGAGGAGAAGTTCACGCCGCTGCAGGCATTCGTCAATGCCGGCTGGATTCTCGCGGGCGGCCTCTGGTACACGTACTGGGCGACGCTCGTGTCGCAATGGCAGGCGCGCCGGATCGAACAGCAGGCGCTCGCCGAAAGCCTGTTCGCGTGCGCCGACTACCTGCTCGCGCGTGCGCAGTTCTACGATCTCGATGCCGATCTCGACGAGTGCTATCGCAATCTCGTCGCGAAGCAGATCACCGCGGTCGAAACCCAGGAAACGGCACGGGACATCGTGCTGCGCAATTTGCCGAAGCTGCGCCGCGGCAAGCTCGACCCCGGCCGCACGACGATGTACAACCTGTTCATCAACAGCGTCGATCTGCACGAGCTGTTCGTCGGCGCGCACACCGACTACCCGCTCGTGCGCAACACCTTCGGCGGCTCCGACCTAATCATTTTCTATCGCGACCTGATTCGCAAGGCGGCCCGCGACCTCGAGGAAATCGGCCTGGCGGTGCTCGAGAATCGCGCGCCGCATTCGCGGATCAGCGTAAAGGCCGAGCTGCGCGCGATCGAGTACGAGATCGAGCTGATGCGCAAGAAGAACTTCCCGGCCACCAACGCGGAAGCCTACGCCGCCGTGCTCGCGACGTTCCGGCGCATCTGGAGCGCGACGCGCCTGATCGACCGGATGCGCCGCAACCTGTCTGGCCATGCCGACCCGCAGCAGACCGAACTGAAGATCGACAAGGCGCTCACGCGCTTCCTGCAGCGGCGCCGGATGTCGCCGCTGCTGATCTTCTCGAACCTGAACATGCGCTCGCCGAGCTTTCGCCATGCGCTGCGCGTGACGATCGCGGTCGCGGTCGGCTTCTGGCTCGGCCGGCTGCTGCCGCTGACGAACGCCTACTGGATCGTGATGACGACCATCATCATCCTGAAGCCCGGCTACTCGCTCACCAAGCAGCGCAACGCGCAGCGTATCGTCGGCACGCTGATCGGCTGCGCGGCGAGCATTGCGCTGATCTACACGGTCAAGGAGCCGCACCTGCTGATCGCCATCATGTTCGGGTCGATGGTGATGAGCTACAGCCTGCTGCTGTTCAACTACGCGGCGAGCGTCGTGTTCACGTCGTCCTACGTGCTGCTGATGTTCCACCTGCTCGCGCCCGGCAGCATGCGCATCATCGGCGAGCGCGCGATCGACACGGTGGTCGGCTGCATGATCGCGATCGCAGCGAGCCGCCTGTTCCCGTACTGGGAATACCGGCTGATGGGCAAGCTCGTCACCGACATGCTGACCTCGACCCGCAAGTATTTCGAGGCCGTGTGGCGCGCCGGGCGCGGCGTGTCGCCACCGCCGGTGCCGGCCGCCGACGGCGCGGCGGTGGTGCCGGTCGTCGCCGCGGCGATCGAGACGCCGGCCACCGCCCTCGACGACGACTACCGCTACCGCCTCGCGCGCAAGGACGTGCACATCGCGTTCGCCAATCTCGGCCAGGCGTTCCAGCGGATGATGATCGAGCCGAAGGCGCACCAGCGCTTCGTGCCGGAGCTGAACGACCTGCTCGTGCAGACGCACGTGCTCGGCGCACAGATCACCGCCGCCGCGCCGCTGATCCGAAGCGCGTGCGCGGCCGACGCGAACCTCGTCCACGACGATGCGCTGCGCCGCGGCCTGTCGGCCGTGCTCGAGAATCTCGAGAAGGCGGAAGCCGGCGAGCCGCCGCCGGCCGATCATCTCGACGCGACGAAGCAGATCACCCGCGACCTCGACGCGATGGTCGTGTCCGCGGAAAAATCCGACGCGGTGGGCGCCGAGCTCACGCACGATCTGAAGGTGCTCGCGCACCAGTGCAAGCAGATGCTCGCGTCGTCGCTGCTGATTCGCAAGGACGCAAGCGTCATTCGCCTGCCTGCATGACGCGATGAAGTCATTCCGCCACCGGCTGCCCGCGCAAGCGGGCCGGCCGGCAGCGCTCGCTGCCCCGCAACATCCTCCCCAAGCATGATCCGCACGCCCGATACGCCACCCGCGCCTGCCACGCGGTGGCCCCACCTCCGATTGCGCCGGTTGCGCCACTCAGGGAATACCCGATTCCGGTCACATGGCCCGGCTTGTTATCATTCCGTCACATTCAAGTTGTATAGACAACTTGAGCCAACCGGGCCGGCTCTGCTCGCCCGGTCCGTCGCATAACGATATCGGAGACTCGATGAAGAACTTGCAGCGCCATCTGAGCGCGCGGCACATCCGCTTTCTCGCGCTGGGCTCGGCGATCGGCACCGGCCTGTTCTACGGCTCGGCGTCCGCGATCCAGCTTGCGGGCCCGGCGGTGATCCTGGCCTATATCCTGGGCGGCGCGGCTGTCTACATGGTGATGCGCGCGCTTGGCGAGATGGCCGTGCGCGAGCCCGTCGCCGGCTCGTTCGGTCACTACGCGACCGAGAACCTCGGCCCGTTCGCGGGCTTCGTCACCGGCTGGACCTACACGCTCGAAATGGTGATCGTCGCCATCGCCGACATCACCGCGTTCGGCATCTACATGGGCTTCTGGTTTCCCGACGTCCCGCAATGGATCTGGGTGCTCGGCGTCGTCGCGGTCATCTGCGGGCTGAACCTGTGCCATGTGAAGGTGTTCGGCGAGCTCGAGTTCTGGCTGTCGATCATCAAGGTCGGCGCGATCGTCGCGATGATCGGCGGCGGCGTCGCGATCCTGCTGACCGGCATGCACTTCGGCCATTCGGCCGACGTGCCGACGTTCGCCAACCTGTGGAACCATGGCGGCTTCTTCCCGAACGGGATCGGCGGGCTGGTCGCGTCGCTGTCGGTCGTGATCTTCGCGTACGGCGGCATCGAGGTGATCGGGATGAGCGCCGGCGAGGCGAAGGATCCGGAGCGCGTGATTCCGCGCGCGATCAACGCGGTGCCCGCACGCATCCTGTTGTTCTACGTGCTGACGATGATCGTGCTGATGTCGATCAGCCCGTGGACCGGCGTCGGCAGCGACGGCAGCCCGTTCGTGCAGATCTTCTCGGCACTCGGTGTGAAGTCGGCGGCGACGATTCTCAACCTCGTGGTAATCAGCGCGGCGATCTCGGCGATCAACAGCGACATCTTCGGCGCGGGCCGGATGATGTTCGGGATGGCGCGGCAGGGCCAGGCACCGCGCGTGCTGATGACGACATCGCGGCACGGCGTGCCGTGGGTCACGGTGCTCGTGATGGCCGGCGCGCTGCTGGTCGGCGTGCTGCTCAACTACCTGATGCCGAAGGACGTATTCCTGGTGGTCGCGGCGATCGCGACGTTCGCGACCGTGTGGGTGTGGCTGATGATCCTGCTGTCGCAGGTCGCGATGCGCCGTCGCCTGTCGCGCGCGGAAGTCGCGGCGCTGAAGTTCAAGGTGCCGCTGTGGCCCGTCGCACCCGCGCTGACGATCGCGTTCATGACTTTCGTGATCGTGATGCTCGGCTGGTTCGAGGACACGCGCGTCGCGCTCTACGTCGGCGCGGCATGGCTCGCGCTGCTCGCGGTCGTGTTCTACGCACGCATCCGCCCGAAGTTTGCGCCTGCGTCACGTTGACGCATAGCTGCCCCATCCACGCGGAGCGCCGGCTTCGGCGCCCGCGTCCGTGCCGGCGCGACGCCCTGCGCCGCCCACCGCTTCCATTCTTCCTGCCGTTCCCGAGCATCGCCGGCGGCCCGATCGGGCCGCGCGGCGATCGCGCGCGTGCACGCGTGCGTCAGTGCGACGCGGCGCTCGCGGCCTCGGCCGGATGGGCTTCGTCGTACGCGCGCTTCTGCGAGATCGCGTTGTACAGGATCGTCCCGATCACGAGCAGCACGGCGACGACGATCAGGATGCTCACGTTGCGGACAGGGTTCTTCTTGCGCTGATCGTTCATGGTCGGTGCCGCTCCGTCGAATTCGTTGAAGCCGGCATTCTACGCGCTTGCGTCCGCGCTGCGGCGCGCCGGCAGCGCCCTCCTCTCGCCTTCGTCCTCGCGTCGCGCAACCTTTCATTTGATAATCATTCCCATTCCGATTTAGAATCCGAAATCTTTCGCTTTGTAATGTTTCGGGTTGCTCGGGCGGCAGGCACGCCCCGGAACGCTTCTTCGTCCGCCTGCCTCATCGGAGTCTCCATGTCGAATCCGCGCACCCGCCTGCTGCCGCTCGCCGGCGCCCTTGCCCTTGCCGCCGCCGCATTCGCGCCGCTGGCCCACGCGGCCGAGGAAGTGAGCCTGTACACCACTCGCGAACCGAAGCTGATCCAGCCGCTGATCGACGCGTTCACGAAACAGAGCGGCATCAAGGTCAACACGGTGTTCGTGAAGGATGGCCTGCTCGAGCGCGTGAAGGCGGAAGGCATGCAGTCGCCGGCCGATGTGCTGATGACGGTCGACATCGGCAACCTGCTCGACCTTGTCGACGGCGGGCTCGCGCAACCGGTGCGCTCGAAGGTGCTCGACGATGCGATTCCCGCGAACCTGCGCGGCGCGCAGGGCGACTGGTACGCGCTGTCGCTGCGCGATCGCGTGCTGTACGTGGAGAAAGACTTGAAGGTCGACGCGTTCCGCTACGAGGATCTCGCCGATCCGAAATGGAAGGGCAAGGTCTGCATCCGCTCGGGGCAGCATCCGTACAACACGGCTCTCGTCGCGGCGATGATCGCGCACGACGGCGAAGCCGCGACCGAAAAGTGGCTGCGCGGCGTGAAGGCGAACCTCGCCCGCAAGGCGACGGGCGGCGACCGCGACGTCGCGCGCGACATTCTCGGCGGCATCTGCGACGTCGGTCTTGCCAATGCGTACTACGTCGGCCACATGAAGAACGCGGAGCCGGGCACCGATGCGCGCAAGTGGGGCGACGCGATCAAGGTCGTGCGGCCGACGTTCGCGAACGCGACGAGCGGAGGCACGCACGTGAACATCAGCGGCGCGACGGTCGCGAAGCACGCGCCGCACAAGGCCAACGCGGTGAAGCTGCTCGAATACCTCGTGTCGCCCGAAGCGCAGGCGCTGTATGCGCAGGCGAACTACGAATATCCGGTGCGCGCGAACGTGAAGCTCGACCCGGTGATCGCGAGCTTCGGCCCGTTGAAGGTCGACTCGCTGCCGCTGACCGACATCGCGAAGCACCGCAAGGCGGCCAGCCAGCTCGTCGACAAGGTCGGCTTTGACAACTGATGCATCGATCGTCCGCGCGCCAGGCCGGCCGCGCCATGCGCGCGCGGGCGCGCTCTGGCTCGGCGCGGCCGTCGCGATCGCGGCGGTGGTCGCGGCGCCGCTAGCCGTGCTGGTCGCCGCGTCGTTCGGCGCGGATCTCGCGCACTGGAAGCATCTCGCCGAATTCGTGCTGCCGCAGGCACTCGTCAACACGCTGCTGTTGCTCGCGGGCGTCGGCGCGATCGTCACCGTGCTCGGCACGGGCTGCGCGTGGCTCGTCACCGCGTACGATTTTCCCGGCCGCCGGATGCTGACCTGGGCGCTGCTGCTGCCGCTTGCGGTGCCCACCTATATCGTCGCGTTCGCATACCTCGACCTGCTCCATCCGATCGGCCCGGTGCAGGGCGCGATCCGCTGGCTGCTCGGCTTCGACAGCCCGCGCCAGTTCCGGCTGCCCGACCTGCGTTCGCTACCCGGTGCGATCTTCGTGCTCGGCTTCGTGCTGTATCCGTACGTGTACCTGAGCACGCGCGCGATGTTCGTCACGCAGTCCGCGAGCCTGCTCGAAGCCGCGCGCACCCTCGGCGCGGGACGCGTCGCGACGTTCTGGCGTGTCGTCGTGCCGCTCGCGCGGCCCGCGATCGCGGTCGGCGTGAGCCTTGCGCTGCTCGAAACGCTGAACGACATCGGCGCATCGGAATTCCTCGGTGTGCAGACGCTGACCGTGTCGGTCTACACGACCTGGATCACGCGCTCCGATCTCGCCGGCGCCGCGCAGATCGCGCTCGCGATGCTCGCGATCGTCGTCGGCATGATCGTGCTCGAACGCTACGGGCGCCGACGCCAGCGCTACGCGCACGGCCGGCGCATGCGTCCGATCGCACCGCGCAAGCTGACGGGAAAGGCGGCGTGGAGCGCCGCCATGCTCGGCTGGTTGCCGGTGCTGCTCGGCTTCGGCGCGCCGGCCGCGTACCTCGCGGTCGAAACCGGCAAGCGGCTGCATCTCGTCGGCGGCGTATCCGCTCAATTGATGACCGGGCTCGCGAACACGCTGACCATCGCCGCCGCCGCAACCGTCGCGACGCTCGCATGCGGGCTCGTCGTCGCGTGGGCGGCGCGCGCGCGGCGCGACAGCGCGCGTGCCGGCCCGGCTCGCGTGTGCGCGCGAATCGCGAGCCTCGGCTATGCAGTGCCGGGCACCGTGCTCGCGATCGGCCTGCTGGTCCCGTTCGCGGCGGCCGACCGGCTGCTCGGCGCGGCGTTCGGCCGCGACGGCCTGCTGCTGATGGGCTCGGCGACCGCACTTGTGATCGCGTACACCGTGCGTTTTCTCGCGATCTCGGCCGGCAGCATCGAAGCCGGTCTCGCGCGCATTCCGCCGTCGCTCGAGCATGCCGCGCGCTCGCTCGGCGAGACGGCCGGCGGCACGCTGCGCCGCGTGCACCTGCCGCTGCTGCGGCCCGCGCTCACGACGAGCGCGCTGCTCGTCTTCGTCGATGCGATGAAGGAGCTGCCCGCAACGCTGCTGCTGCGCCCGCTGAATTTCGACACGCTCGCGACGTGGCTCTACGCGGAGGCCGCGCGCGGAACCTATGAGGAAGGCGCGGTCGCCGCGCTCGCGATCGTGCTGGCCGGGCTCGTGCCCGTGATCCTGCTCGCGCGCACCCGTCACAAGATCGGAACCTGACATCGTGAACCTGCTCGCACTCGACGACCTCTGCATCGCCTATGACACGCCGCACGGCCGCCGCACGGTGGTCGACGGGCTGAGCCTCGCACTGCCGCGCGGCGACATCGGCTGCCTGCTCGGCGCATCGGGCTGCGGCAAGACCACCGTGCTGCGCGCGATCGCGGGCTTCGAGCCCGTGCGCATGGGACGCATCGTGCTGGACGGCACGCCCGTCGCGGCGCCGTCGCTCGACGTGCCGCCCGAGCGGCGGCGCATCGGGATGATGTTCCAGGACTACGCGCTGTTCCCGCACCTGAGCGCGGCCGACAACGTCGCGTTCGGGCTGCGACGGTTGCCGAAGGCCGAGCGACGCGCGCGCGTCGCGGACATGCTCGAACTCGTCGGGCTCGCCGCTTCCGGCAGCGCGTATCCGCACGAGTTGTCGGGCGGCCAGCAGCAGCGCGTCGCCCTCGCCCGCGCGCTCGCGCCGTCGCCGGAGCTGCTGCTGCTCGACGAGCCGTTCTCGAATCTCGACGTCGATACACGCGAGCGTCTCGCGTTCGAGCTGCGCGACATCCTGAAGCGCACGGGTCACACCGCGATCCTCGTCACGCACAACCAGGCGGAAGCGTTCGCGATCGCCGACCGGATCGGCGTGATGAACGAAGGCCGACTCGCGCAATGGGACACGCCCTACGCGCTGCACCACCATCCGGCCAGCCCGTTCGTCGCGGAGTTCGTGCGCCGCGACGCGCTGGCGGACGAACGCGCCCGCGCGCTGTCGCGCGGCCGCTGACCGGGCGACGACGGCGCGTATCACCGGCGCGCATGCGCGGCACCGCTGCGCGCCGACGCGATCCGTTGCCGTCCCTTGCGCTATGCCGGCTCGGACAGGTCACGCACCGGCAGCGCGGTCGAATACTTGATCTGCTCCATCGCGAACGACGAGCTTACGTCGAACAGCGGCACCGCGCGGATCAGCTGCTTGTATACGCGATCGTAATCGTCGATGCCGGCCACCACGACCCGCAGCAGATAGTCGGTCTCGCCGCTCATCCGGTAGACCTCGACGACTTCCGGCATGTCGCGCACCGCCTGCGTGAAGCGCTGCGCCCATTCCTCCGTGTGCTGGTTCGTGCGGATCGCGACGAACACCGTCGTGCCGACACCGAGCTTGCGCGGATCGCACAGCGCGACCTGCGCGCGGATCGCGCCGGTTTCCTTGAGCCGCTGCACGCGCTTCCAGCACGGCGTCTGCGACAGGTTCACGCGCTGCGCGAGCTCGGCAATCGGCAATGTGGCATCTGCCTGCAACAGCTCCAGCAGCTTGCGATCGATGGCATCCATTTGCCAGGTCCCTCGTAGATAGAAATTTTTTCTATGCATCCTGCATGACGGGGAACAATATGGAAACCGCCGCGCGGCGTCGACCGGGATAAATACCAATCGGCCGGGAAGAAACCGCGCCACGCGCGCGCCCGGTGCGCGGCGATCCATCGATCATCGGCATACCAAACGAAACAGGCGATTCCACCGGTCGAGGTGGAATCGCCTGAAGTCGCGGCAGCTGCGCTGCCGGCTGGCCGCTCACGGCGAAGTGCGGCACCCGCACGCCGCCTTGCCGTGAGATCGCTCAATACGCGACCGTCGCGATCTCGCGCACGAAGCCGTGTTGCTCGAGCGCATCGACGAACGCGACCGCGTAGTCTTCCGCCGAGATCCTGCTGTTGCCCTCCGCGTCCACGATCAGCTTGCCCGCGCCCGTGCGGAACGTGCCCGTACGCTCGCCCGGCGCGATCAGGGCCGCCGGCGCGAAGAACGTCCAGTCGAGATCGGTGACCGTCTTCAGATAATCGAGCGCATCGCGGTGCGCGAGCGCGACCGCCTTGTACGCGTCCGGGAAACCTTCGGTGTCGACCAGCTGCTTGCCCGGCGCGACTTCGAGCGAACCGGCGCCGCCCACCACCACGAGCCGCTTCAAGCCCGCCTTCCGCGTGCTTTCGACCAGCGCCTTCGCCGCGGCGACGATCTTCGCGGGTTCGTCCTGCTTCTGGCTGTACGCGCTCGCGACCACGTCATGGCCCGGCAGCGCGGCCGCGATGCTGGCCGCGTCGAACAGGTCCGCCGCCTTCGCGGTGATGCCGTCGCCGGCCGCGCCCGGGTGGCGCGACAGCGCGGTCACGCGATGGCCGCGGCGCACGGCCTCCGCGGCGATGCGCGAGCCGATCATCCCGGTAGCGCCGAACAGGGCGATGTTCAAGGTACGTTGCGTCATGTCGATTTCTCCAGAAATAAAAAGTAACTACAGCGATTACATATAAGACCGAAAAAAACGGAGCAATGCTCCGTCGCGCCGGTTGCCGCGCGTGCGCGCCACCCGGCCGCTTGCCCTGCTTCATCCGTTGCCCGGGATCAGCCGCCCGTGCTGCCCGCCGGCCGGCTGCGTTGCTCCGATTCGAGCACGTCGGCCGTGACGTCAGCGAGCGTGCGCGTGGCAAGCGAGGCTTCCATCGCGCGCTGCGCGTCGCCGATATAGTCGATCAGCACGCCCTGGATATGCCGCCCGACGAGACACGCGGGATTCGGGGCCTCGCGATGCAGCGCGAACAGCTGCGCATCGTCGACCGCGCGATACACGTCGAGCAAGGTGATCTCGCGGGGCTCGCGCGCCAGCAGCGCACCGCCGCCCGCACCGAGCTGCGACGTGGTCAGCCCCGCGGCCGCCAGCATCGACAGCAGACGGCGAATCAGCGCCGGATTCGTGTTCACGCTACCCGCGATGATGTCGGACGACAGCGGCGCACCTTCCTGCATCGACAGCAAGGCAAGCACATGAACGGCAAACGCGAACCGGCTGCTGGTATTCATTCCCTACTCACTCGGTGACGCCGGCCCGGACGGCAGCCGGCGACAATGTGTAACCACTATAATTACATTTCGCGGATTCCGCAAGTGCCCGGTGCGCTTACTCGCCGCTGGCCGGCTTCGCACCCGGCGCGTTCTGCTGGCTCCACTGCTGGAGCTTCTTGCCGGCCTCCGCCATTTTCGCGCCCGCTTCCGAGGCCGCGTGTGCGACGACGGCGGACGCGGCCGCATCGATCTGCGCCTGCGCGGCCGATGCGAGACCGCTCGCGGACAGCGGCGGCACGGCCGAGGCCGCGCTCGCGAGGCCGGCCTTCGCGGCATTGATCTGCTGGTTGACGGTGCTCGCCACCTGGTCGAGCGCCTTGGCCGCGCTGTTCGCGGCATCGGCCGCCGCGCTCGCGGCCGTATCGGGTTGCGGGGCCGGCGTGCCGGACTTCTCGCAGCCTGCGAGCAACAGCACCGCACCGGCGGCCGCGGCCGCCAGCACCGAACCGCGCACGCGGCGTGCCGGCCAGGTCTTCATCTTCATCAGCGATCTCCGGCCGTGCGCTGCACGGCCTGCATGGTTGAACCAGCACCGATGATACCGCCTGTCGAACCGGGCCAATGACCACTCTCGATTAAAAATGCCTTTCAATTTCAGATTTGTCTGATTCAATCGCCGGCTTGCCGCCGCTAAAGTGGGCGGACTTCGATCCGCTCCGTCCGCTCCCCGTTCGTTCATGGCTTTCCTCATCGACTGGTTCATCGCGCTGGCCGCCGCGCTCGCCGCCACACTGTTCCTGAGCCTTCGCTCACCGGCCGCATCGCGCCTGCGGGCGGCCGGGCGCTCGCGCCGTCTGGCGTGCGCTCGCCTGCTCGCCCAGGCGGTCATCGGTTTCTGGACGGCCGCGCTGATCGTCACGCAAGGCATCCTGGGCCCCGACGGCGACGGCCAGTCGCACGCGGGCTTCGCCGCGCTCGCATTTGCCGCGCTCGGGCTCACCACCGTGGCCATCTACTGGTGCGCGTGCGCGCTGCGGCTGCGGCGCTGGCGCTTGCTGTTCTCCCACCGCTGACGCGCCAGACCGGTGCATCGCGACGCACCACGTCGCGCATCACGCGCACCAGTTGCGCACGTATCGCACCATGTGCGTGCAACCGGGACGGCTTCACGTCTTGTCCCGCCTGCCCCGCTACCGTGCACGCATCGCCGGCGTCGCGCACCGCGCGGCCTTCCGCACCACTTGTACGCATCCGTTCACCAACTTGGCTCGATATTTGCATTCCTTGCCCGTTTTTTGCGCAAGGAAGCCACGGCATGGATGGTCTGAAATCCGGCGTCGACACACTGTTCCTGTTGATCGGCGCCGTCATGGTGCTCGCGATGCACGCGGGCTTTGCATTTCTCGAGCTCGGCACGGTTCGCAAGAAGAACCAGGTCAACGCACTCGTGAAGATCCTGGTCGACTTCTCGGTGTCGACGCTCGCGTACTTCTTGATCGGCTACACGATCGCGTACGGCGTCGAGTTCTTCGACGACATCGGCACGCTGTCGCAGCACAGCGGCTATGCACTCGTGCGCTTCTTCTTCCTGCTGACGTTCGCGGCGGCGATTCCCGCGATCGTGTCCGGCGGGATCGCCGAGCGCGCGAAATTCAATCCGCAGCTCGTCGCGACGCTGATCATCGTCGGCTTCATCTATCCGTTCTTCGAAGGGATCGCATGGAACGAGCGCTTCGGCGTGCAGGGCTGGCTCACGCAGGCATTCGGCGCGCCGTTCCACGATTTCGCGGGCTCGGTCGTCGTGCACGCGTTCGGCGGCTGGGTCGCGCTGCCGGCCGTGCTGCTGCTCGGCGCACGCCACGGCCGCTATGCGAAGGACGGCCGGATCGCCGCGCACCCGCCGTCGAACATCCCGTTCCTCGCACTCGGCGCGTGGGTGCTCGCGGTCGGCTGGTTCGGCTTCAACGTGATGAGTGCGCAGACGCTCGACAAGATCAGCGGCCTCGTCGCCGTGAACTCGCTGATGGCGATGGTCGGCGGCACGCTCGCCGCGTGGATGGCCGGCCGCAATGACCCGGGCTTCACGTACAACGGCCCGCTCGCGGGGCTCGTCGCGGTCTGCGCGGGCTCGGACGTGATGCACCCGATCGGTGCGCTCGTCACCGGGGCGGCCGCCGGCGCGTTGTTCGTCGCGATGTTCACGTGCGTGCAGAACAAGTGGCGCATCGACGACGTGCTCGGCGTGTGGCCGCTACACGGGATGTGCGGCGCGCTCGGCGGCATCGCGGCCGGCGTGTTCGGGCAACCGGCCATCGGCGGCCTCGGCGGCGTGTCGTTCGTGTCGCAGCTCATCGGCACGCTCGGCGGCATCGCGATCGCCACCGCCGGCGGCACGCTCGTGTACGGCGTGCTGAAGGCGACCGTCGGCCTGCGCCTCGAGCGCGAAGCCGAATTCGACGGTGCCGACCTGTCGATCCACCGCATCTCGGCGACGCCCGAACGCGACTGAGTGTGACCAAGCGCCACTGAGCGCGAACGCGCGTCCGGCCGGCGTCCGGCAGCCCGCCTGCCGGACGCCCGGCGCATCATTACGTTTTCAATTCAAAAAACTTTCATCTAGCGTCCCTAAACTTCGGTCCAGTTTTCATCTCGCCTTCGCCATGCTTGCTGATCCCCTGCGTCGCGACAGGCCATTCTTCCAACATTCGAAACTGGACTCCACATGCCCGCGTTGCCCAATGCTTCCCGTCGTCAGGCCCTGAAGATCCTCGCCGGCGCGCCCATGCTGCCCCTCTCCGGCCTCGCGCTGCCGGCCCTGCTGACGGGCTGCGGCGGCGACGACAATCCGGCGGCGACGCCGGCCGCCGCCGCGTACACGTCGGCGGCGTTCTCGGCCATGGCCGCGCCCACGCTCGACAACGCGGCCGCGATGGCCACGACGACGGTCGGCTCGACGCTGTCGGTGTCGTTCTCGGACGGCTCGTCGCGCAACTTCAAGCTCGCGTACCGCCCGTTCTTCGTGACGGGCGACATGGTGCCGGACGGCAACGGCGGCACGACGCTCGCGGGCGGCTACTACGACATCAACAACCAGCCGATCATCGATCGCTCGGTGGCGGGCAAGGAGCGCCAGTTCTATTCGGACTGCCCGGACGGCAGCTCGCTGCTGACGCTGAAGAACGCGAACGTGGCCGGCGTGAAGGGCAACACGGTGTTCGCGGTCGTGCAGTTCGAGTACACGACGCGCGACCAGGCGAGCGCGTCGCAGTACGGCCAGCTGCCGTCGCCGATCGCGGTGATCACGCTCGACCAGGATCCGGCGAGCGGCGCGCTGAAGGTCGTCAAGTATCACAACGTCGATACGTCGAAGGCGCACGGCCTGTGGATCACGTGCGGCGCGAGCCTGTCGCCGTGGGGCACGCACCTGTCGAGCGAGGAATACGAGCCGGACGCGACGAAGGCCGCGACCGACGCGCAGTTCAAGGCATTCAGCAAGAACACGTTCGGCGACGAGACGAAGGCGAATCCCTATCACTACGGCCATCTGCCCGAGATCACGGTGAACCCGGACGGCACCGGCTCGGTGAAGAAGCATTACTGCCTCGGCCGCATCTCGCACGAGCTGATCCAGGTAATGCCGGACCAGCGCACGGTGATGATGGGCGACGATGCGACCAACGGCGGCCTGTTCATGTTCGTCGCGGACAAGGCGGCCGACCTGTCGGCCGGCACGCTGTACGTCGCGAAGTGGACGCAGACGTCGTCGGTCGGCGCAGGCAGCGCGACGCTCACGTGGATCCGGATCGGCCACGCGACGAGCAGCGAGATCGAGACGCTCGCGAACACGCTGAAGGCGTCGGACATCATGGACCTGACGACGACCGACCCGAACGACGCGAGCTACACGAAGATCCACTTCGGCGGCAAGTTCAACTGGATCCGCGTGAAGCCCGGGATGGAAAAGGCGGCCGCGTTCCTGGAGACGCACCGCTATGCGGCGCTGATCGGCGGCAGCATGGCGTTCACGAAGCTCGAAGGCACGACCGTCAACGCAAAGGACAAGATCGTCTACACGGCGATGTCGCGGATCGAGACGTCGATGGTCAAGGGCAACGCGGTGTCGCGCGACGTCGCGGTGGACAAGAAGATCGCCGCGGGCGCCGTCTATGCGCTGAACCTGAAGGCCGGCCAGCGCGACACGTCGGGCGGTGCGATCGACAGCGAATGGGTGCCGGTCGACATGAGCGCGCCGGCCGCGCTCGTCGGCGAGGACCTCGCCGCGGCCGATTCGCTCGGCAACCTCGCGAACCCGGACAAGATCGCGAACCCGGACAACCTGAAGTTCTCCGAGAAGCTGCGCACGCTCTTCATCGGCGAAGACTCGGGCATGCACGTGAACAACTTCCTGTGGGCGTACAACATCGACACGAAAACGCTCGTGCGCGTGCTGTCGTGCCCGGCCGGCGCCGAGTCGACGGGCCTGCACGCGGTCGACGAGATCAACGGCTGGACCTACATCATGAGCAACTTCCAGCACGCGGGCGACTGGGAGTCGCCGCTGCACGACAAGGTCAAGCCGACGCTCGATCCGCTCGTGCGCGCGAACTACAAGGACCGCTTCGGCGCGAGCGTCGGCTACCTGACGGCCGAGCCGACCAGCATCAAGCTCGCGAAGGGCTGAGCCCCCGGCCCGGCGTCGTCGGCCGGGCACCGCTTTCTTCTTCACGTTTCATTCGTCGGCGCTCCACGCCGTTTTACGCGCGATGCCCATTGCGGGCATCGCGCTTTTTTTCGTGCGGCCGCCGCGTCAATGCACGCCGACCGGGCGCTGGCCGGGCAGCGCGCCACCCGGAAAGCCGGACAGGCTCGCCGCACTGGCCGGCATCGCCGGGGCAGCCGCCGGTACGTCGGCGACCGGCGCGGACAGCCCCGGTGCGAGATACACGAACTTCCATTGCCGATAAGTCTCGGCGCCTTCGAAATCCCGGTATCGATCCGGAAATCCGGCGCGCTTGACCGTCGCGCCGTCCGAGCTGCTGTACACGCCGTAGAAACGGTCGGCCCGCCACAGGAACGACCAGTCGTTCTTGCCGCTGACCGGATCCGGATACGCGCGGCGCAGGTGATGCATGGGCTTCGCGAAACGGGTGTCTTCCAGCAGATCGTCGACCGTTTGCGGATACGCGCGCGTGAGCCGGTAATAGCTGACGATGGCCTTCCGGTACTGGTCGCCGACGAACAGCAGTTGCCGCTCCTGCTCGCGGCGGCGCTGCAGCGACCAGACATCCAGCGCGCCGGACAGCGCGATCGACATCAGCATCAGCGCGATCAGCAGCGCAAGCAGCACGAGCCCGCGCTGCCGCCCGCCGCGGCGCCGGGCATGCGGCGCGCGCACGACGCGGCGCCCGGCCGCGCTCATTTCGGCGCTCCGGGCGCATCCGTCGCCACGATGCCCGGCGGCACGCCTTGCGCGCTGCTCGCCGGCGCGACGTCGTACACGCCCGGCTTGGTCTCGTCCGGCGATGCAAGCGTCGCCCATTTGTCGTCGCCGTTCACGGGATCGACCGGCACCGCGCGCAAATAGTGCTTCGCGACCAGTTCGTCGAGCGTCTCGGGATACTGCCCGTTGTCGCCGTAATACTGGTCGATCGCATTGCGCATCACCGCGAGGTTCTGCCGCCTCACCTGCTCCTTGCCATGCTCGATGCTGTGCATGTAGCGTGGCACGGCCAACGTCAGAAGCAGGCCGACGATGGCCATCACGACCACGATTTCGATCAGCGTAAAGCCGCGGGTGCTGCGGATGCGAGCGGATTTCATGATGAACCGTCACCACTGTTTGTACGGAATGCCGTTGATGCCGATACGCGCCGATTTCGACGTGACGTCGAACACGTCCTTGCCCGGATCGATGCCGCCGGGCGGCCCGTCGGCCGCCTGATCGGGCGGCGTGCCGTATGCACGCACGTCCCAGGTGTCTGCGTCCGGCGTATCGGGGTCTCCGGTGAAGAACGGATCGCGCGGCACCCGGCGCAGGAACATCACCAGGCCGCCCTTCGGATCGCGGGCGTCTTTCACGCCCGTCACGAGCACGGTCAGCGACGGCGGATAGCCGGACGATTCGGCCTCCTTCTCGATCTTTCCCTCATCGCTCGCCTCCTTGTAAGCATCGAGCGCCGTGCGGATTTCGCGCAACGCGGCGCTCAACTCCTGCTCCTTCTGCCGCTGCACGAGCAGTTCGGAGAACGGCATGATCGCGAGCGCGAGGATCGCCACGAGCGCGAGCGTGACGACCATCTCGATCAACGTGAAACCGCGCAGGCCGATGCGGCCGGACCGAGGCGCTGCGTTGCGCGCGGCCACAGCTCACTTCCCGACCGGGCGAAGCGGGTTTTCGCTCGGAATGTCGCCCTCGGGCATCTGCAGCGTCGCGGGCGGGGCCGCCGGCGCGGCTGCCGGTGCGTTGGCCGTCGCGGCAGCCTGCTCGGCCGGCGCAGGCGACGCAACCGGCGTCACCGTGGTGCCCGGCGCGGGTGCGACTTCATTGCCCGCCGGTGCGCCCGGCGCGGTCGCGCCGCCGGCCGGCTGCTCCGCCGCCGCTGCCCCGCCCGCCGCGCCTGCCCCGGCGGCCGGCGCGGACAACGCCGGCTGAGGCCGCGAGAACCGCCCGCCGTACGGGTCGGGCGGCGGCGTCGTGCGCGGGGCGGCCGGCAGCTGCCCGAACGCGCCGCTCGCCGGCGACGGCTGCGCACGGTTCGCCGCGGCCTCCAGCGGCGACGGCGCCGCGCCACCCGAGGTGCCGCCGCCGACGCTGCCCGGAACGGGCTTCGCCTCAGGTGCCGTGGGTGCCGCCTCCGCGCTCAGCGTCACGGGATCGAGCCGCAACTGGTCGGCGTGCACGTTGACGTCGGTGCCCGACCACACTTCCTGCGTGTCCGCATCGGCCGCCACTTGCGGCCGGACGATATGCGGCGTGATCTGCAGCACGATCTCGGTCTTCTTGTGATCGCCGCCGTGATCCGAAAACAGCCGGCCGAGCACCGGCAACTGCCCGAGACCCGGCACCTTGTTCGCGTTGCGGCGGTCCTCGTCCGAAATCAGGCCGCCCATGATCTGCGTTTCGCCGTCGCGAAGCCGCAGGCTGGTCGACGCACTGCGCGTGCCGATCTGATAGGCGAGCGAGCTCAGCCCCTGCGAGTTGCCGCTCGAGATCGTGTTCGTGATGTTGCTGACTTCGAGATTCAGCTTGATGCCGACGTCGCCGTCGCGATAGACCTGCGGCTCGACCTCGAGCTTGATGCCCACGTCGAGGTACTGGATCATCTGCGTAAACGACGGGCCGCTGGTGCTCGGCGTGCTCGAACTCGAAATCACCGGCACCTTGTCGCCGATCATGATGCGCGCCTTCTCCTTGTTGCGCGCGCGGATGCGCGGGCTCGCAAGCAGGTTCGCGTCGGTATCGGTGAGCTTGAAGTCCGCGGTGGCCGACAGCCCGCTGACGTTCAGCGCATTGACGGGCAGATGGTGCAGCACGCCCCACGTATCGGCGGAGCTCGGTGTCGACACCGTAAACGAGTTCGGCCAGTTGATGCCGAGCTGCGACATCCGGTCATGCGAGACCTCCAGCACCTCGACCTCGAGCATCACCTCCGGTTCGGGCAAGTCCTGCGCGGAAATCATCTCCTCGGCGACCTTGATCATGTCCGGCGTGCCGCGGATCGTCACCGTGTTCGCGCGCTCGTCGATCACGGCCTCCTTCACCTTCAACAGGCTCTTCAGCAGCGACTGGATCTGCTTCGCGTCGACGTTCGACAACTGGAACGTGCGCACCTTGAGCTCCTGGTATTCGAGCTCCTTGGCAGGCGTCGCCGGGTAGATGAACAGCGTATTCGCGTTCATCTGCTTCTTGTCGAGCTGGTTCTGCAACAGGATCATGTCGACCGTGTCCTGCAGCGATGCGTTCTGCACGAAGATCGTCGTTTTCAGGTCGGCGCGCACGTCGCGATCGAAAATGACGTTCAGCCCGGACGTCCGCGACAACGCCTCGAATACCATCCGCACGTTCGCGTCGCGGAACTGCAGCGACACCGGGGTGCGCATGATCGACGACGACGCGAGCTTGTCGTCGCGCTCCGCGTGCTGCTGGCGTCGCTTTTCGTCGAGTTCGGCCTGCATCCGCGTCGCCATCGCATTGGCCGGGTCCTCGACCAGCACGCGATGCACGCGTTCGGCCGCCTGCGCATACGAGCCTCGCTTCATCATGCGATCGGTTTCTTGCAGAATCGCAAGATGCTTGCGGTCCTGGTCGATCATCGCGCCGATGCGCCGCGCGCGCTCGCTGGCCGGATCGAGCTGCTTCGCCATGTAGACCGAGCGCGCCGCGTCGTCGAATTCGTTCTGCTGGCGAAACGTGTCGGCGTTGTCGAGCAGCTGGTCGACCGCGTCGTTGCGCTCGTGGATGGCGTCGATCTTCACCTGCGCGTTGGTGGGGTCGTCGTGAAGATTCGGCACATGTGCACAGCCGCCGCAGGCAAGCAACGCCGCGGCAATCGCCAGCGCGCGTTTCGTCGCGCACCGGTGCGGCAATGCCTGTCGCGCGTCGACCGGGGCGGCGGACCAACGGCGTGTCGACCGGCCGCCCTCCCCGGTGCGGCGCGCATTCCGTGTACGTAGCGTTTCCATTTACTTTCCTTCTACTGGAATGGGCACCATCTGGGGCTGGTTCAACGGCAGATAGGTGAGCATCACATTCGACTCGGTCACCAAATCGACGCGATACTGACCATCGATCACATCGCCCGGCGACACGATCAGCAACTGATCGCCGTTGCCGAGAAACACCTGCGGCTTCGCCGCCTTGGGATCCTGCTGGCCGAGATAGACGAACGGCACCGGCGGCGCGGTCGGCGGCGCCGGCCGCGTCTCGGGCGGCGGCGGCACGACGGGCGGCGGCGGCAGCCACGACGACGCGGTGAACGGATCGTGCGCCGCGTCGACCGACACGGGCGCACGCAATGCGGCGAGCCGCTCCCGCGGTGTCGGCGGCGCATCGTGCGCCACTGGCACCGACGCGGGCGCGGACGCCGGCCGCGCACCGGCACGATGAACGATGCCCGGTGCGGCAGCCGGTGCCGGCTGCTGCATCGCCGCCACCAGCACGCGATATCCGGTACCGGCGAAGACCAGGCAACCGAGCACGAACGCAAGCCGCGTACGTGAAGCGGGCTTCATGACGGCGCAGATCATGGCTGGGCGCTCCGATAAACGAGTTCGAAACGCACCCGTGCATCGAGAATGCTGCTGCCCACTGCCGGGCGCTCGACGTGGATTTCCTGCAGCGCCGCGTTCGGTACGTGATTCAGCACCGACGCGAGAAAATGCCGGATCGCGCCGTACTCGTCCTTCACCGGCAGCAGCACCTGATAGCGCGAGAAGCGTGCGCCCGACTCGGTCGTCATCTGATACTCGGCGGACCCGAGTGCCAGATGGCTGTCGCGGGCCCGTTCGAAGATCGATGCGATGTCGTCCGCGCTTTGCGAGGCGGGCGGAAAAAGCGCGGGCAGCGCGTCGAGCGCCACCGCATCCGCCGCCGTGCCGCGCACCTCGGCGGGATGATGCCCGCGCGCGGCGCGCACGACGCCGGACGGCGCGAGCATCGCGCGCGTATCGGACTCGACGCCCGCGATCGCCGCATACGTGATACCCGCGGCGCCAAGCATCAGGACCCCGGCGAGCCCCGGCACACCGAATGCGCGCCGCCACTCGAAGCGAAGCGTGAGCAGGCGGTCCGCGAAACGATCGGCTTTCATGATTTTCTCCAGACGGCCGTGATCTGGAAACGCACCGGCTTGCCCGCCACGTTCTCCTCGACCAGATGACCGTTGAGCGTCGCCTCGCGCAACACGACGCTCGTCTGCAAGTACTTCAGGTACGCGATCATCGCGTCCGGATCCTTCGCTTCGGCCGTGATGCGAATCTGGCCCTGCGCCGGGTTCTGGTCGATGCCGATCAGCGCGACGTCGTGGCCGGGGTAGTCCTCGACGATCGAGAAGAGCGTCTGCCACGGCACGGTCAGTTCGCGCAGCACGGCCTGGCTCTGCTTTTCCGCGAGCCGCGCGGCCGCGCTCGGCGGCGGCTTCGCGACGTGCTGCTGCGCGAACACGCGATGCTGGACGACCGCCAGGCTCTCCCTGACGCGCTCGTTTTCCGCATACGCGTGCCAGAGCCGGACGGCGCACATGCCCCACAGCAACGCGGCGACGCCGAGCAGGATCGCCCCGCTCGTGCCGATGCGCGCACGGCGCCGGCAAAAATCGATGTCGAGCGTGCGGATCATGACGCGTACTCCAGCAACCGGCGCGCGGGCGAGCCGTCGAGCGCCGTGCGGCCCGGCAGGACGGCCGCGGCGAAGCGCGCATCGAACGGCCCGGCGTCCAGCTCGGCGCCCGACAGATAGACCGTGCACGCGTCGCACTTCAGTCCCGTGCGCATCGCCGAGCGCTCGAACAGTTGCTCGGCGAGCTCGGCAAGCCGCGACGCGTCGCCGGCCTCGCCCGGAAAGAGGCGCTGCGTGTCGTACGCGGCCCACTCGCCGCGCTCGATCATGACGGCCTGCAACAGCGCTTCGCCGACGACGAGCAGCATCGCGTCGCCGTCCGGCTTCACCGCGAACCGGTTGAGCGTCTCGGGGAGTGCCGCGCGCAGGCAGCGGATCCGCACGTCGCCGGATGCGCCCGTGCCCAGAATGCCGTCGTACAGCGTGCGCGGCAACGCGCTGGCGAAGAGCGCGCGGCCGCCCTGCCGCACGTCGACGCGCGCGACCAGCGACTCGGGGGCGACGCCGCACGTGTCGGCGAAATGCGCAAGCGCTATTTCCTCGAGCTCGCGTGCGTGCAGCGCGCGGAAGTCTCCGCGCAGGATCGCATGACAGCACCAGAAATCGTCGAGCACGACGTGCGCGCCGTGCGCCGGTGCCCGCTTCACGCCGCCAGCGGCGCCGCGCGTCGCAGCGAGCGCGGCCTGCAGCGCATCGAGCATCGCCGTCTCGCTGCCGAACTGCTCGTCGGGAATGACGATGCTCAGCGGATCGGCGACGAACGCGCGGCGGCCCGGCCGCCACGGCGCGCGCGACCGGATGCCGGCGACGATCTCGCGCGTGCCGACGCCGACGGCAACACGTTCATTCGACCATGGTGACACGATTGATCTCCTCGAGCGTCGTTTCACCGCGCCTCACCAGGTCGATCGCCGACGCCCGCAACGTCGTCATCCCGTAGCGCAGCGCCGCGGCCTTGATCTGCCCGAGCGGCGCGCGCTCGGACAGCAGCTGCCGCAGTTCGTCGTTCATGCGTAGCGCCTCCGCGATCGCCTGTCGGCCGCGATAGCCGCTGCCGCGGCACATCGCACACCCGGTGCCGCGGCGAAACAGATAGCTGCCTGCCGTATCCGGATCGATGCCCGAGCGGGCGAGCGCATCCGCATCCACCGGGTCGTCGTCGAGACAGTCCGGGCAGCACTGGCGCAACAGCCGCTGCGCGATGACCCCGTTCAGCGCCGATACGAAGCTGTACGGATCGACCTCCATGTTCGTGAACCGGCCGATCACGTCGAACACGTTGTTCGCATGCACGGTGGTGAACACCTGATGGCCGGTCAGTGCGGCCTGCACGGCGATCTGTGCCGTTTCGGGATCGCGGATTTCGCCGACCATGATCTTGTCCGGGTCGTGCCGCAGGATCGAGCGCAGGCCGCGCGCGAACGTCAGGCCCTTCGCCTCGTTGACCGGAATCTGCAGGATCTCGCCGAGCTGGTACTCGACCGGATCCTCGATCGTCACGATCTTCTCGAGACCGTTGTTGATTTCGGTGAGGATTGCGTAAAGTGTCGTGGTCTTGCCGCTGCCGGTCGGGCCCGTGACGAGCAGCATCCCGTACGGCATCGACGCGACCGACCGCATGAAGCGCGTGTCGGCCGGCTGGAACCCCAGTGCCTCGAGCGTCAGCCCGCCCGACGCCTGGGACAGCTGATAGCGGTCGAGAATGCGCAACACCGCGTCCTCGCCGAACTGATTCGGCATGATCGACACGCGAAAATCGATTTCGCGTCCCGCGTACATCGCCTTGAAGCGCCCGTCCTGCGGTATGCGGCGCTCGGCGATATCGAGCTCCGAGATCACCTTCACGCGCGACAGCACCTGGTCGGCGACGTCGCGGCCGTCCACCCGTCCCACCACCGTCAACACGCCGTCGACGCGGCACTTGATCATCAGGCCGGTCGCCCTGCATTCGAGATGGATGTCGCTCGCCAGCATCTTGAGCGCATCGTAGATCGTCGAATTGAGCAGGCGCACCACCGGGCTGTCGTCGCTGCTGATGCCCTGCAGCGTCAACGCGAGCGACGCCGGATCGGGCGCGCACTGGACCGGATCGTCGAACGCGAGCGAATCCATCGCGCGGATGTCCTTCTCGCGCACCGCAAGATACGCGCTCAGGTCGCCGGCGCTCGCCAGCGCCCATCGGTACGGCAGCGCCGGATGCGCACGCATCCGGTGTTCGACCCAGCCGCGCGTGCGGGCATCGAGCGGATCGGCGATCGCGAACACCAACGCGCCGCCGTCGGGATCGCGCAGGCACACGCAAAGACGCGCCATCGCCTCGACGAACGGCACGAGCTCGAAATCCGGCTCCAGCCGGTTCAGCTCGCGTATGCCGATCGCCTTCATCCGGAACTGCGTCGCGAGCCGCTCGCGCATTTCGTCGGCGCCCAGCGCCGTGTGCGCCGTCAACGCCTCGAGTGCGCGGATGCCGGACCCGTGGCGCTCGCCGAGTGTGCGAAGCAGGTCGCGCAGTCCGGCATCCGCGTCGGGACCGGGATCGGGTTCGAGGGGAGAAGTGACGGTGTCCACGCGCGTCTCCAGGACGGTCTACTGAATGCTCGACGCGATCTCGAAGATCGGCATGTACATCAGCACGACGATGCCGCCGATCACCACGCCGATCACGATCATCATCGCGGGTTCGATCAGTCGCGAAATCAGGTCGATCGTGCGTGACACCTGCGCTTCCTGGAACGCGGCGATCCGGTCGAGGACGGGCCCGAGCCCGCCGGTCTTTTCGGCCACCGTCAGCAGGCGATAGCCGATCGCGTCCGCGAGGCCGGCCTGTTGAAACGCTTCGGACACCTTCGCGCCGTTGCGGATCTGCTGCAGCGCGGCGGCAAGCGCAGCCTGGTCCGCGCGGCCGACGAGACCGCGCGCGAGGTCGAACGCGCGAATGGCGGGAATGCCGCCGTCGACCAGCATCGCGGTCGTGCGATAGAACTGCGATTGACGAAACACGCGGAAGTGTTGCCCGATGCCGGGCAGCGCCAGCAGACGGTCGGCAAGCCAGTTGCGCAGCGCCGGCCGCCGCAGCGCGACGCCCACGGCTACCGCGAGTGCAGCGAGGCCGCACGCGAGCCCGGCGCCGTGCGCGTGCACCATGCTGCCCCACGCCATCAGCAGTCGCGACATCAGCGGCAGTTCGCGTCCGCTGTGTTCGAGCAGCGTCGCGAAGCGCGGCACCACGAAACCGAGCAGGAACAGCACGACGGCCGCGCCGACGAACAGCAGCACCGTCGGATAGATCGCCGCCGACACGACCCGTGCGCGCAGCTCGCGCAGCGTCGCGCTGTTGACCGAATAACGCGTGAGGCTGTCGGCCAGGCCGCCGGTCTGCTCGCTGGCCTTCACGCACGCCACCAGCACCGGCGGAAAGATCGGGCTCGCGTGTTCGAGCGCCATCGACAGCGACTGCCCTTCCTCGAGATGCCGCAGCAGATCGCGATACACCTGTGCGGACGCTTCGCGCCGTGAGCTGCCGCCGAGCGTGCGCAATGCGTCGACGAGGCCGACGCCCGCATCCAGCAGCGCGGCCAGCTCGCGCGCGAACATGTCGACGTCGAAGCGCGCACGGGGCATGCCGAACCGGTTCGCGCCGCGCCGCTGCCGCGCGGCGTCCGCGCTGACCGACACGACGCGCAGGCCGCGCGCGCGAGCGAGCGACGCGGCGTTCGCCGGCGAATCGCTGTCGATCCGCAGCGTCTGCACCGAGCCGCCCGTATCGAATACCCGCAGCACGAATTTCACGTCGACTCTCCTTGCGGTCCGCTCACGTCGTGAACAGCACCCGCGCCTCTACCATGAAGAAATCGTCACGTTCTCGCCGGTACCGCCGCCGCGTCCGTCCTTGCCGAGCGAAAACAGGTCGTAGTCGCCGTGCTCGCCCGGCGAGCGATACTGATAAGGGCGATCCCACGGATCCACCGGAACGGACTTCTGCAGATACGGGCCGCTCCACCGCGATGCGTTTTGCGGCTTGTTCACGAGCGCATCGAGGCCTTCCTCGGTGGTCGGATACGAACCGACGTCGAGCCGGTATTGATCCAGCGCCTGGCCCAGCGACACGATCTGCGCGCGCGCGATCTTCACGTTCGACTTGCCGACCTGTTCGAAGTACCGTGGCGCGACGAGCCCCGCCAGCAAACCGATGATGACCATCACGACGAGCAGTTCGAGCAACGTGAAGCCGCGGCTCGCGAACGCGCGGCACACGCTTCGTCCGTCGCGCTGCCGCCGGCCCGGCCCGCCGGCCGGTATCGAGGACGATTCATGGCTCACGGCTTACCTCCCTGTATCGACCCGCGGCGTCGGCGTTGCCGAGGCCGTTGACTGCATTCTTGTTCACGCGGGAACGCGCCAGAAGTAGGGAGTGCCGTCCATCCCAATGGGTAAATCCCCCCCAGTTGAACCATGCGCGGATTGGGGGAAATTACACACGGTCGTCGTCGTTCAGCGCGAGCACGCCGATGTCGATCGCGAAGTGAACCAGGCCCGTCAGATTGGCAATACCGAGCTTGCGCATGAGATTGGCACGGTGCTTGTCCACGGTCTTCGGACTGACTTTCAGGCACTCGCCGACCTGCCGGCTCGTGTGCCCCTCCACGACCAGACGCAACACCGTGCGCTCGCGATTGGTCAGCGCGCTCCACAAGCGCGCGTTGTGCGCGTTCGGGTCGCGCGACCCGTGCAGGCCGGCACGGGCGCGATACGCGTCGAGGCTGACGACGCACTTGCCCTGCATCACGAAGCGCATCTCGCGCACCAGATCGGCGAACGGCGAGTCCTTGACCACGTAGCCGTCCGCACCGGCGGCGAAGGCATCGCCCACGTCGTTTTCGCTGTGATGAACCGTGAGGACGATGATCCGCGCATGCGGCACGTTGCGCTTGATCGTCGCGATCGCTTCGAAGCCGCTGCCGCCCGGCATCGACAGATCCATCAGGATCAGGTCGGGCCGGGTCTTCTCGGCGAGATGACAGGCCTCGACCCCGCCGCTCGCCGCGCCGACGATGCAATAGTCGGCCAGCTCGGAAACCAGATGACTCAGGCCGACGCGCAACAGATGCTGGTCCTCGACGACCAGCACGCGATGCTTGTTGTCCAATTTCGACGCTCCCTCGCGAAGACATGGCCCCTAGTTCGACGCGACGACGTCGCGATAGGCGGCGAGCAGCTCGGTGGGCGTCGCGAAACCGTCGATCCGCAGCCACGGCTGACCCGGCGCGGCACGCACGAACGTCACCGGCGTGTGGTTCATCTTGTCGCCGCGATACACGTTGAACGCGCGCTGCGCGGCCACGCTCGCATCGACGGTCCCGGTGTAGTGCTGCCATTCGGGGCCGGCGCCGAAGCGTGCCGCGTAGCTCCTGAGCCGCTCGGGCGTGTCCGCCTCCGGATCGATCGAGATCGACATGATGTGGACCTTGTCGCGGTCGGCGCCGAGTTCGCCCTGCAACTGCTCGAGCGTCTGGCTGATCATCGGGCAGATGGTCGTGCAGCTGGTGTAGACGAACGTCAGAATCACGGGCCTGCCGTCGTCGAGCTCCTTGACCAGCGAAACGGTCCGGCCGTCGTCGCGCACGAGCTGCACCGCCGGCGCCGCATACTGGACCATCGTGTGCACGGTGCCCGGCATCACCGCGTGATGCATGTGCATGCCGGCGGGTTCCGTCGCACTCTCGGTCTCGGGCATGCCGGCCTTGCCGGTCGCGTTATCGGCAGGCGCTGTCGGTGCGGGCTGGGCGGGCGCGTCGGTCGCGGGCGCCATCGCGGGTGCGGCAGCGGGCTCCTCGGCAGCGGCGGTCGCCGGCTCCATCGCATGATCCATTTCATGCTCGGCCGCCTGCGCCGGCGCGCTGCCGGCGGCGCTGTCATCGACGCTCTGCGTCACGTTTTCGGCAGGATGGTCGGCACCGTTGTGCATGTCCTTTCCCATCAGACTCTCGATGGCATCCGGCGCCGTGTTCTCCGTGGCGCTCGCGTTCGCCGCCGCGCTTTCGGCGGCCGCGCCGCCCGCATCGTCCATCGTGCCGCCATCGGACGCACACCAGGCCGGCGCCGCGACAAGCGCGACACCCGCGACCACGAATGCGCCCATCGTCGATCTGGCGATCCTGTTCATACGAGCCTCCATGACACGATTCAGGCAACAGACGATTCCGTGCCTCACGAATGCAGTGTCATGAATTTGCTCGCGAAGGTCATGGGATGACGCCCCCCAAAGGCCGGTAGGACATGCCCGCCCTGCACGATCTCCCGATGCGGGCGGCAGGTATTTCCCTATGAAGAACCCGCGAAATCCCCATGTTGCGGCCCGCGTCGGTCACGTCCTAGAATGACCGCAACCTTACGGTTTCCTGAAAACTGCGCGTCGGGAGCCGCCTCGGGAGCCACCATGACTGAACGCCAGCCCGAAGGACCACGGATCAGGCTGCTCGATCTGATCGATGCGATGCGCAGGCTGCGCAGTGCGCTTCGTCACGACGATCCGCGCGCGGCCGTCGTCACCGATGCGCGTGGCGCGGCGCTCGCCATTCTCGACGATGACGGCACCTTCGTATCGGTCAATCGCAGCGCCGCTGCGCTGTTCGGCTATACGAGCGCCGAGCTCGCGGGCCGGCAGCTGCTCGACATGGCGTCCGACGACGCGCGCGGCGCGCTGGCACACGAACTGTCCGCACACGCCGCGCTTCAGCCGCGTTCATTCACGGCGATGCTCAGCGGGCGCACCGGTCATCCCGCGCAATTCGTCATACATCAGCAGGCAGTGCCCGGTACTTCGCTGTCGCTGACGCTGTTCGAGGAACCGCCGGCGCCGGAGCCCGTTCGACGCGGCGCCGCGGCGAACGATGCGGGCGTGCACGCGTACCACACGTATCTGCTGATGGGCCAGCAGAAGGAACGCCATCGGCTCGCCGCGGAATTGCACGACGGGCTCGGCCAGGCGCTGACGCTCATCAAGCTGATGAATGAGGACGCGCTGATGCGGCTTCGTCGTGGCGAGATCGCCGACGCGACGAATCTGCTCGACGTCGGCGTGCTGCGGATCCGCGAGACGATCGCCGAAGTGCGCCAGATTTGCGGCGAACTGAACCCGCCGATGCTCGACCGGCTCGGCCTGCCGGCCTCGCTCGCGTCGCTGTGCCGCCGCATCGAGCGCGACGCGGGCCCGCTGTCGGTCGCATTCGACTGCGACGTCGACGACGACGACATTCCCGAGCACCTGAAGGCGGACATGTTCCGCGTCGCGCAGGAGGCACTGCACAACGTCGTCAAACATGCGCAGGCCACCGAAATCGTGCTCGGCCTGCGGCGCGATGCGGGCGGGTTGCTGCTGACGATCGACGACAACGGCGTCGGTTACGAGCGCCATCCGCTTGCGACGGACGACGCGCGCGCGGCGGGACTCGGCCTGATCGGCATGCAGCACCGCGTCGAGTCGCACGGCGGCACGTTCGCGATCCTGTCGTCCGCCACGGCCGGCACGCGCGTCTCGGCGACCTGGCCGCTCTGACACCGGCTGCGCTCAGCGCTTCGCACCGCCGGCGGGATAGCCGTCCAGCGGAGCGACGGCGTCGGGCGCGTGCATGCCGTCGCCGGCCGTGCTGGCCTGCACGTCCTCGACGTTCGGCTCCGCGCATTTCGCCGCGAGCGTGGTCAAGAGACCCATGTTCATCGCGACAAGCACCAGTTCCGTCAGATTCGCGAGATGGAGCTTGTGCATCATGCTCGCCCGGTACTTCTCGATCGTCTTCGGGCTCAGGCTCAGGTACAGACCGACCTGTCGGTTCGTGCGCCCTTCCGCGATCAGCTTCAGTACGCTGCGTTCGCGCGCGGTCAGGACGTCCCACGCCTTCTTGGGCGCGGGCGTCTCGCGGCCGGTCACGAACGAGTCGACCATGTAGCCATACACGTCCGCGCTCAGGTGCCGCTTTCCCTGCATGACCATGCGCATCGCAAGCAGCAATTCGTCGAACGAAACGTCCTTGAGCACGTAGCCGTCGACACCTGCGCGCAGCGCCTCGCGCACGTATTCTTCGTTCTGATGCACGGTGAGTACGACGATCCGGATCGTCGGTGTGCGCCGCTTGATCGTTGCACTCGCATCGATACCGTTCATCCCGCGCATCGACAGATCCATCAGGACCAGGTCCGGCGCGAGCGTCATCGCCAGGTGACATGCTTCCTTGCCGTCCCGCGCTTCGCCGACGACTTCGTAATCGCCTTGAGCGGAAAGCATCGACCGTAGCCCGTTTCTCAGCAGATCGTGATCCTCTGCGATCATTACGCGATATTGTGTGTTCACGACTTCCCCCAAGTTTTCCCGCGCTTGCACCACGCCGGTTCTCGACGCCTCGTTTGCACGGTGCCGGACGATTTTTTCGCTGTTGTGCGCTGTCCGGTCTGGCGGCCCCGTCTCGCGAGCGACGGGCCACGCCCGTGCTGCGAGCAAGGATCGCGCCACCGCGCGACGCGCGAGCGCACGCGCCGGACAAGCGCCTGAGAAAACGTGTGAAAGCGGCTGGAATGTTGCAGGCATGAATCGATTCGACGTCGCGTGGCGCATTGGTAGGACTACGGATGGCGGGACTATCCGAACGCTTCCGCCCCGCGCGGAACGATTCATTCCGCAACGACGGCCGCATTGAGCAGAAAACAACTTTTCCGCGTAAGGATCGTCAACTTCGCCCGGTTACCGAGCACTACCGACGATTACTTGTGTAACAGTTTTGCAGCGCGGCATCCGGGTATCTCTTCACGCATCGAAGTGTAGGAGGTCGCCCCATTGTCGAGCCGATGCACCGGCCACGACAATGCAGGTGCAGGAGGCCAGACAGATGCACCGCCGCCCTTCATCCGGACTGGGAACAGCGCTCGTTGCCGCATGCGTGGGAATCGGCTCGGCATGGTCGTGCGCGGCCCATGCGCAGATCTACGGCACGGTGGCCAGCAATGGCGTAATCGTCCTGACCAACGAACCCGGCACGGCCAATCTGAAAGTGATCGTTGCGGCCGCCGATCCGGCCGCATCGGCCCGGTCGACCGCGAAGCATGCCGCGTCGAAATCGGCGGTCGCGGCGTCGTTCGCCGACGTGATCGCCGAGGCAAGCCGCGCATTCAATGTTCCGCCCGAGCTCCTTCGCGCGGTGATCGACGTCGAATCGGGCTACAACCCGAAGGCGGTCTCCGACAAAGGCGCACTCGGACTCATGCAGTTGATGCCGGACACGGCACGCCGCTTCTCGGGCGGCGACATGTTCGACCCGCGCGACAACGTGCTGACCGGCGCGCGGTATCTTCGCTTTCTGCTCAACCTGTTCAAGGAAAACGTCGAGCTCACGCTCGCTGCCTACAATGCCGGCGAGAACGCCGTGATTCGGGCCGGTTATCGCATCCCGTCGTCGCCGCAGACGCGTGACTACGTGCCGCGCGTACTTGCGCGCTACAAGCGGCTCCTCGCCGCGAATTGACGCCCATGCGCCGCGTGACGCCGTCGGCGACGCGCGTGCGATTCGCCGCCGACACTGTCGGGCGATGACGTGCAGCCGCGCACGGCGGCCGGCATCACGCCGGCCGACGCGTCGACGAAACGATCAGGGAAATGCCGGGATGGCCGGATCCTCGCCCTGCAGGTGCGCATCCGAATGGCGAAGCCTGATCGCGTCTTCGATCTCGTGAACGCGGTCGGTCGGAACGTCGATCATCATCAGTAATTCGCCGTGCTCGATGCCGTCCTCGAAACGCTTCAGGCGCGTGCTCGGCACGTCCACGCCGATCATCGTCGCGACCCACGCGCCGAAGGCCGCGCCGAACAGCGTGATCGCCACCACGATGCCGCCGCCGATCGGCAAGCCGTCGGGCGGGAACAGCAGCACGAGCAGCCCGAGCAACATGCCCGTCCCGAAGCCGACCGCCGTGCCGCGCGCGAGCGACGGCAGCATGTCGCTGCGCTGCGCGAGCGTGGCCGCCGGCAGCCCGTCGCGCATCACGTCATGATTGGCGAGGCAATGGATATGTCGCCACTCGATTCGCATCGACAACAGTTCGCCGACGATCGACTGCGCGCATTGCGCCGTCGGCAGCAGAAAATAGACCCTTCTCATGGCAGTTCCTCCTACGTCACCGCGCAATGCGGCGATACCCGCTTCAGACATTCTCGTTCGGTGCGTATCCGGCTTGTAGTGGTAATGCCCGCCGAAGTGCATGGGTGGAACACGGTAGGAGACCGCGCGGTTTTAGAGCTGCCCGTAGCTGTGCAGCCCCGACAGGAACATGTTGACGCCGAGGAACGCGAACGTCGTCACGAGCAGGCCCGTGAGCGCCCACCACGCGGCGACCGCGCCGCGCAGCCCCTTCATCAGGCGCATGTGCAGCCAGGCCGCGTAGTTGAGCCACACGATCAGCGCCCAGGTTTCCTTCGGATCCCAGCTCCAGTAGCCGCCCCAGGCTTCGGCCGCCCACAGTGCGCCGAGGAT
>NZ_CADFEJ010000024.1 GCF_902833055.1 Burkholderia territorii | reverse complement strand
CAAGGCGCGAATGCCACGGGCATCAACTCGACGACCACGGGTCAAGGCTCGACGGCATCGGGTGCGAGCTCGACGGCGAATGGCCAGGGCGCGACGGCATCGGGTGACAACTCGACGGCAGCAGGTCAAGGCGCGAATGCCACAGGCATCAACTCGACGACCACGGGTCAAGGCTCGACGGCATCGGGTGTGAGCTCGACCGCGAACGGCCAGGGCTCGACGGCATCGGGCGCGAGCTCGACCGCGAACGGCCAAGGTTCGACGGCATCGGGTGACAAGTCGACGGCAGCAGGCCAAGGCGCGAATGCCACGGGCATCAACTCGACGACCACGGGTCAAGGCTCGACGGCATCGGGCTCGAGCTCGACCGCGAACGGCCAAGGTTCGACGGCATCGGGTGACAAGTCGACGGCAGCAGGCCAAGGCGCGAATGCCACAGGCATCAACTCGACGACCACGGGTCAAGGCTCGACGGCATCGGGTGTGAGCTCGACCGCGAATGGCCAAGGTTCGATGGCAGCGGGGGCAGGATCGACCGCAATCGGCCAGGGCTCTCGCGTCGTAGCCGGTGCGGGCAACTCGGTCGCAGTCGGTCAGGGCTCAGTGGCGACAGAAGCCGGTACAGTTTCATTCGGTAACGGGACCGACAGCGGCAACCGTCGTCTGGTCAACATCAAGGACGGTATCAACGCGTCCGACGCAGCGACCAAGGGGCAACTCGATCGTGCAGTGGGCGGTTTGCAAGGCCAGATTAGCGATATGTCGCGCGCCGCTTACTCGGGTATCGCCGCAGCCACCGCGCTGACTATGATTCCGGGCGTCGATCTGGGCAAGACGCTGTCGTTCGGTATCGGTGGCGCGACCTACAAGGGTTATCAGGCGGTGGCGTTTGGCGGCGAAGCCCGGATCACGCAGAACCTGAAGTTGAAGGCTGGCGTGGGCCTGTCGAGTGGTGGCAACACTGTTGGCATGGGCGCTTCGTATCAGTGGTAATCCACGAGGCGGGGCGTAAGCCCCGCCCAGCGCGATGCCTTAACGACCATTTTACTCACCCATATTACTGACATCAGCCTCCAAGCTGATATTCCATCATGATAAAGACATCGCTGTTTATGCGCGCGACGTTAATCGGCGCGATTGCACTGGCGTTTGGTGCCTGTACGACTCATTCGGGTTTGACCTACGACATTCGGGCAGTATCCGTGCCGGGTAAGCCGGACCATCTGTTCCGTGTGGACTGCGATGGGATACTCGGCAGCGCCGAGGCATGCGCGCGTGCGGCAGAGAAATTCTGCCAAGACCAGGGTTTCACGGCGCTCGAGATGATTGACCGCGTAGTCGGCGATGCGCCGAAGAATGATCCGCGCGAGATTACGTTCATGTGCGGCAAGCCGCAGCCGGTGGCGCAGCTTGCGCCCGCGTCGCAACCCACTCCGCAGAGTCAGGTACTGTTGCAGGGTGATGCGCACTTCGACACCGACAGTTCGCAGCTGACGCCGCAGGGTCGCGCTGCGCTCGACAGCTTCATTAAGACCAACCGCGGAACGCAATTTCGACGTGTGATGCTCACCGGTTTCACCGATTCCACCGGCGGCGCTTCGCACAATCTCGCACTGTCGAATGCACGTGCGCACACGGTTGCGAACTATCTGCGCGCCAACGGGCTGAGCGCGCAGTCGTTCGTTTCCGACGGGCGCGGTGCGTCTGATCCAGTCGCGTCAAATGCATCGGTGGATGGCCGTGCGCAGAATAGACGCGTCGAGATCCATATCGACACGAAATAGTGGCGCACAGCCATGCGTTCGGTTGTCATACGGTGATCTGTTAATTTCGGCTATGCCCCTTCTCCCTCATAGGCGGCTGTCGACGACCGTGCAGTACTGGTTGGCATCTCTCACGTCATGCCAACCACCTCTTTTGCACTATGAACGGAGGTAGACTCGTTGTCGTCAACCTGCAAAAACAGGAGCATCGATGGCTACAGCGGCCTGCAACGCTTTCGCTGCCAGTACGCGTGGCGTGCATCCCGAGCCGTCGAGGCTTCCTGGTTTCGGTCGACGTGGTTGGATTGGGTGTAGACGATGTATGACGTCTTCGCAACTGCCACGACCTAGTCTCCTACGGTTGCACTGCCCATGCCGGTGCACCGGCGTCAAGCACTTCACTGCGATTCGCGGGATAGAGCTGTTGCGCGGCCGCTAAGGCCGAACTCGATGTTTGCTGATGGCTCGTGGGGCCAGAGATTCCCGACCGTCAGCAGCGCATCGCGCAACGCCTGGGATCGCGTGATCCCGTTCTTTGCGTTCCCTCCGGGTGTGCGCAAGATCATCTACACGACGAACGCGATTGAAAATATCAACTCGCAGCTGCGCAAGATCATCAAGACCCGTGTTCACTTCCTGACCGACGAGGCCGCCACCAAGCTCATCTGGCTGGCCTTACGCAACATCACCGCGAATTGGGGAAGTGCCGCACATGACTGGAAGACGGCCATGAACCAGTTCGCTATCCTTTATACAGATCGGTTCGTGCGACCTTCCGTGTAATTGTTCCACCCGCCTTGAGCGCGGAAATCCTGACACCCCCGCAGACGGCGGCGCTCAGCATCCCTTCACCGACGTAGCCGCCGTGCGCGGGCTCGTGACCGCTGCCGCCGCCGGACAGGATCGCGACGGGGCGCTGCGATGGCTCGGGCAGCGGCTGGCGCACGAGCACCTGCTCATCGCCGAGAATCGCGACATGCGGCGACTGTCGCGCGATCCCTTCGAGCATTTCGCGCACGACGTCGGACGGGTGGTTCACGAGCTTCTTCATGGCAGCGGGTTCCTGACGATGGGACGAAGCCCGGCGGCGCGGATGCAGCGCCGCCTGGCTTCGTACTGTGGATGGTAGGCGGCGCGCTGCGGAAAGCGGCGCGCCGCGCGGCCGGCGTTACGTAACATCGAGGCATTCGTAGCACGAATGTAACGAAAACAGCGCCGCTCGGGGACCGAAACGTATCGATCGCGATCGCGGGGCACGCGCTCGCGCGGGTGCGCGGATGCTGGCGCGGCGGCGGGAACGCGTGTTCGCCTGGCGGCAATGGCATGGAAAATGCTGTTTCTCGTCCGGTCCTCAATCGAACATTCCATCGCCCGGACCGCGAGGAGACCACCATGTATCGAACCCGCATTGTCACGTCCGCGGCGTTGTTCGCCGCCGCCGGCATGCTGGCCGCCTGCGGCGGCACCGACGTCGCGGCGCCCGCGAGCGCCGCCGCCGCGAGCACCAGCGGCACATCCGTCTCCGGCAACACGCCCGGCAGCAACACGTCGGACGGGGGCTGGGGCACCAGCGGCACACCCGGCACGCGCGGCGTCGTGAGCACCGCCGGCGCGCTCGCGGTCGGCGTCGGCTCGACCGTCAGCGCGATGTCGCTGCCGGTACTCGGCAATACCGTGACGCGCAGCGCGGGCGACGCGATCTCGAGCATCAGCACGATTTCGCGCGCCGCGGCCGATGCGCTCAGCGACGGGCTCGGCAAGACCGGTTCGACGCCCAATCCGGTCGGCACGACGGTCGCCGGCCTCGGCGAAGTGGTCGGCGCGACCGCGAATCCGGTCGAGGGCCTTGCGCAGACCATCCGCGCGCTCGGCTCGGGGCCGCTGGCGCCGCTCGCGCCGGTGACGACACCCGTCGGCGCAGTGCTCGATACCGTGGCCGGCGGACTCGGCGCGGCAGGCAACACGGTCGGCGCGACGCTGGCGTCGGGCGCCGTCCAACAGGTCACGCAGCCGCTCAGTTCGGCCGTCACGCCGCTCGTCATCACGGCCGGCCAGGCAACGCAGCAGATCGGGGCGACCACGGGCCTTGGTCAGCCGGTGGCCGGCTTGCTCGGGCAGGTCGGCACCGCACTCGCGACGACGGGCTCGCGGATGGGCTCCGTTTCGTCGCAACCGGCCGTCGGCGCGGTGGGGGCGGTCGTCGGCGCGCTCGGCAATACCGTCACGAACGCGGGTGGACTCGTCAACTACAACGGCCCGAACGGCGTCGCGCCGATTCCCGGGATGATCGTGAGCCTCGCGGGCGCTTCCGTCGCCACCGTGCAGAACGGTCCGTCGAGCGGCTCGAGCGCATCCGGCCCGCTCGGCGGCGTGCTGTCGGGGCTCGGCTCGACGCCGCTCGGGTCGCTGACCGGCGCACTCGGCGGCACGACCGGTGCCGGTGCGGCGAGCCCGCTCGCGCCGGTGACGAACCTCGTGTCGACGGTTACCGGCACGCTCGGCGGCGTGACGGGCGGCGTCGGGAAATAACGGCGTACCGTACGGCACGCGGCTCGACGACGCGCCGCGTGCCGTCGCGCAGGCGAGCAGCGCATCGGCATCGCCCGTTCATGCCGTCGATGAATTGCGACGAGCCGACGCGCGGCACCGCTTGCGGCCGCGCGATCGCGTTTCTCATTTGACCGCCGCGATCGCCTTCGCGCGAATCAGCCGCGCACGCAGCACGTTCCGGCTGATGCCGAGCAGGCGCGCGGCCTGGACCTGGTTGCGGTGACAGAAGTCGAACGCGACCCGCATCACGGTGTTCTCGATGCGTTCGAACAGGTTCTCGTGCGGCTCGTCGAACAGCGCGCACAGTGCGAGTTCGAGCGCTTCCTGACCGGGCACGCGGTCCGCCGCTTCCCGCACGCCGGCAGCCACGGCCGGCACGCATGACGACGACAGGTTCAGGTCGGTGTCCTGCAGCGCATCGTGGCGGCTCACCAGCAGCGCGTGATGGATCACGTTTTCCAGTTCGCGGATATTGCCGGGCCACGAATGCGCTTCGAGCAGGCGCGCCGCGCGCGGATCGATGCTGCGCGGCCCATGGCCGACGCGGGTGCGGTATTCGTCGAAGAAGTGGCGCGCGAGCGGCAGGATGTCGCGCGGCCGTTCGCGCAACGGCGGCACGTCGAGCCGCACGACATTGAGCCGGTAGAACAGGTCGCCGCGAAACCGGCCGTCCACCACGGCCTGCTGCAGGTCGACATTCGTCGCGGCCACCACCCGCACGTCGATCGGGATGCCCGTGCGCGAGCCGAGTCGCACGACCTCGCGTTCCTGCAGCACGCGCAGCAGCTTGACCTGCATCGGCGGCGGCAGGTCGCCGATCTCGTCGAGAAACAGCGTGCCGCCGTTCGCGGCCTCGAACCAGCCGGGCTTCGTGCCGAGCGCACCCGTGAAGGCCCCTTTCTCGTGACCGAACAGTTCGCTGTCGACGAGCGTGTCGCAGAGCGCGCCGCAGTTCACGGCGACGAACGGGCCGCCGCCGCGATGGCTGGCGTCGTGCACATGGCGCGCGATCAACTCCTTGCCGGTGCCGGTCTCGCCGACGATCAGCACGTTCGCGTCGCTCGGCGCGACGCGCCGCACGCGTTCGAGCAACGCGAGCGAACGCGGATCGGCGAACACGGGCGCGCGGGCGCGGGGCGGCGCGTGGTGGGCGGGGAATGCGAGAACGGCCGCGCCGCGCGATTCATCCGGCTGCGCGGTGACGACTCGAGAACGGACCGGGCGCGGCGTTGCAGACAGGGTGGTCATGGCGATGAAAGCGTGAGTCGATCGAACGGTCGAACCAGCGCCGAGGGGCGTCGCGGTCCGGTTGCTGCGTGGTCAGCAGAGTGTTCCGCGTTTTGCTCCGTACGGGAAACATCGATTTCTGATAACGAAAGCCGGATTGCTGCGCAGGATGAAACGGCGGCGACGCTCGCTGTTGCGACAACGGATTTGACGTCATCGCGTTCGATGCGACGGCGTCCGAACCCGGCGATCCGACGAACGGAGCGCGCAAAACTGCTGATCGAGCAGCAGGCCATCAGCAATGTTGTTTCCGTCGGTTCATCGCACCGTGGAATATCGATCCGACACAAGTGGAGAAACGCTTTCCTTTGCCAGAAATTTGGCCGCGGAAGCCATATCCGCCGGGCGATCGAAGGAAGGTTCGGGATGCAGATGATCCGCGTGATCGCTCATCCGTCGGCTATGGCACGCCCCTTGCGAACCCGACACGATACCGGCGCGGCAACGCACGGCCCGACAACGGAACGCAAGGAGCGAGCGACACCCTCGGCGTGGTCGTCCGTTTGCCCATGCTTGCCGACGTGGTTGCGCAGCCCGCCTTTCGTCTTCTCCTTCGATCAGGATCCTTCATGAGCATTCACGAACCTTCAACCGACGGTGTCAAATTCGCGTACTGGGTGCCCAACGTCAGCGGCGGTCTCGTCGTCAGCACGATCGAGCAGCGTACCGACTGGAGCCTCGAGTACAACCAGAAGCTTGCGCGCACGGCCGAGGCAGCCGGCTTCGACTACGCGCTGAGCCAGATACGCTTCACGGCCGGCTACGGCGCCGAATACCAGCACGAGTCGGTCTCGTTCAGCCAGGCGCTGCTGCACGCAACGACGAAATTGAAGGTGATCGCGGCGATCCTGCCGGGGCCGTGGCATCCGGCCGTGGTCGCGAAGCAGCTCGCGACGATCGATCATGTTTCGAACGGACGCATCGCGATCAACGTCGTCAGCGGCTGGTTCAAGGGCGAATTCACGGCGATCGGCGAGCCGTGGCTCGAGCACGACGAACGCTATCGGCGCTCGAAGGAATTCATCCAGGCGCTGAGAGGCATCTGGACGCAGGACAACTTCACGTTCAAGGGCGACTTCTACCGCTTCAACGACTACACGCTCAGCCCGAAGCCCGTGCAGAAGCCGCACCCGGAGATCTTCCAGGGCGGCAGTTCGCGCGCGGCGCGCGACAACGCGGCAAGTGTGTCGGACTGGTACTTCACGAACGGCAATACGCCGGAGAACCTGAAGGCGCAGATCGACGACATCCGCGCGAAGGCCGCCGCGAACGGCCATCGCGTGCGGATCGGCGTGAACGCGTTCGTGATCGCGCGCGACACCGAGGAAGAGGCGCGGGCCGTGCTCGACGACATCGTCCGGCACGCGCACGTCGAGGCCGTGCATGCATTCGGCGACGCGGTGAAGGAGGCCGGCAAGGCGTCACCGGAAGGCGAAGGCAACTGGGCGACCTCCACGTTCGAGGATCTCGTGCAGTACAACGACGGCTTCCGCACAAACCTGATCGGCACGCCGCAACAGATCGCCGAGCGGATCGTCGCGCTGAAGGCGGTCGGCGTCGATCTCGTGCTCGCCGGGTTCCTGCATTTCATCGAGGAAGTCGAGTACTTCGGCAAGCGCGTACTGCCGCTCGTGCGCGAGCTCGAAGCGCAGCGGCAGGCGGTTGCCGCGTGACGCATGCGCGTGCGCGGGCGAACGGTTGCGATCGTGAACGCCCGCGCGATCGCGTAAACGTCTGAACGTCACGGCCGGCGCCGGGTGCCGCCGGCCATCCAGGATCGCTGCGTCGCGAAGCGCGGCGCGGGCCGGGTGTTACCGCCTCATCGGCGCCGCGACTTGCCGTGCGCGTCAAGCCATACCCGCCGTTCTCGACGCCTCGACGAGCATCTGCACGCCGAGGCCGCCGAGCACCGCGCCCATCGCCCAGCGCTGCGCGAGCAGCAGCGCCGGCCGTCCATGCAGGAATTGCGCGATGCCGCTCGAGCAGATCGCGACCAGCCCGTTCGCCGACGCGAACGCAGCGATCAACAACGAACCGAGAAAGAGCGACTGGCCGAACACGCTGCCGTGCCGGTAGTCGATGAACTGCGGCAGCAGCGACACGAACAGCATCGCGAGCTTCGGATTCAGCACGCTTGTCGTCGCCCCCATCGCGAGCAGGCGCAGCGGCTGCTCGTTCGGCAACGTCTTCAGTTCGAACGGCGAACGGCCGCCGGGCCGGACGGCCTGCCATGCGAGATAGAGCAGATACGCGGCGCCCACGACGCCGAGCGCGGTGCCCGCGTACGGCACGCTCATGAACAGCGTCGTGATTCCGAACGCGGCGCCGAACATGTAGAACAGATAGCCCACCATCACGCCCGCCAGCGAAATCAGGCCGGCGGTGCGCCCCTGCGCGATCGAGCGCGACATCACGTAGACCATGTTCGGCCCCGGCGTGATCGCGAGCATGCCGCCGATGACCAGAAATCCGTAGAGCGAGCCGGTGGTATGCATGATTGCTGCTTCCCGCGATGAAATCGATGGCATTCATTGTCCGGCGATGGAGGTGAACAGTAAAACGGGATAAACTGAATCGATTGATCAGATTTTCTGAATTCCATGAAAAAGCTCGACCTCGATGTGCTGGCGATGGTGGTGGCCGTGACGGAGTCCGGTTCGTTCGCGCAGGGCGCGCAAGCGGTGCACCGGTCGCCGTCGGCGGTGAGCATGCAGATCAAGGCGCTCGAGGATGCGCTCGGCAAGCCGCTGTTCATTCGCGACACGCGCAATGTGACGGCCACCGACGAGGGCCGCATGCTCGCCGACTACGGCCGCCGGATGCTGGCGATGCGCGACGAGGCGTGGGCGTCGGTGGTGCGTCCGGAGATTCGCGGGCGCGTGACGATCGGCGTGCCGGACGACTACATCTCGTCGCTGCTGCCGCAGGTGCTCGGCAAGTTCGCCGCGATGCATCCGCGGGTGGAAGTGCGTGTGATCGGCCAGCCGAGCAGCGCGCTCGTGCCGATGCTGAAGGACAACACGATCGACCTCGCATGCGTCACGCGCATCAAGGGCGTGACGGGCGAGCTGGTGCGGCTCGAACCGATCGTGTGGACGGGTTCCCCCAAGCGCAACGTATGGGAAGAGCGCCCGTTGCCGGTCGCGCTCTTCACGCATGGCAGCATGGCGCGCGATCACGCGATCAAGGCGCTGAACCGACAGAAGATTCCGTTCCGGATGTCGTACGAAAGCCCGAGCTTCCTCGGGCTGATCAGCATGGTCGAGGCTGGCCTTGCGGTCGCGCCGCTCGCACGCTGCTGCATTCCCGAACATCTCGTCCAGTTGTCGCAGAACGAAGGGCTGCCGCCGCTGGATGCGCTCGAGGTCGTGCTGGCGCGCAGCGCGCAGTCGGCGCGACCGCCTTGCGATTACCTCGCCGAACAGATTCTCAATGAATGGCGCGCGTGAGCGCGTGTTCCATGCGGTCGCCCGTCAGCCCGTTAGCTCGTCAGCACGATTTCAGCAGCCACTCCCGAAACGCCACGAGCGACGGCAGCGTGTCGTTTTCCGGCGGATACACGAGGTAGTAGCTGCGCTCGCTGGTGATCGCGTCGCCGATCGACACGAGTTCGTTGCGGCTCAGCTCGTCCTCCACCAGCACCTTCGGCACGAGGCCGATTCCCATCCCGGCCCGCACGGCCTGGATCAGATGCGACGTCAGCTCGAAACTGGGGCCGATGCGCATCTCGCGATGATCGAGACCGAAACGCGAGAACCATTCGGCCCACGCATGCTGATTGCTCGTCACGCCCAGCAGCGTCTGCCCGGCCGCCCACGCCGGCGCGCGCGGGCCGGCCTTGCGGCGCCCGGCCGTGTCGGGGCTCGCGATCGCGATCAGGAACTCGTTGTACAGCCGGTGCGCGTGCAGGCCGGGCCAGTCGCCCGCGCCGACGGTGATGGCCGCGTCGAGGTCGTCGGTATGGAAGTCGATGCCGCCGATCCGCGAATGCAGGTGCACGGTCACGCCCGGATGCGCGGCATAGAAATCATGCAGGTGCGGCAGCAGCCATTTCGAACCGAAGGTCGGCAAGGTCGCGAGCCGCAGCGTGCCGGCGCCGGCCTGATGCGACATCGCTTGCAGCGTCGCACCGCGGATGCGCCCGAGCGCGCCGCTCAGCTCGACGAAGTAGCGCCGCCCGACTTCCGTCAGCTTCACGGAGCGGCCCTCGCGCCGGAACAGCGCCACGCCGAGCTGATCCTCGAGTGTCTGAACCTGCCTGCTGATCGCGCTTTGGCTCAGCGACAGCTCGTCGGCCGCGCGCGTGTAGCTCTCGTGGCGCGCCGCGGCCTCGAACGCCAGCAGCAACGACATCGACGGGGTCAGGCGACGGTAATTCATGAATTTTATGCAAGTGTTGCCGGGGAAGAATTCGTTTGTTTCTTGAGCTGATCCGCAAGATACTGGATTTCCGGCTCGCATGGAATCTTGCTGAAAACTCATGATTCTGCGCGAGGCCGAGTACCGGCTCCACCTACACCGTGTTTTCATCCCATGTCGATCGCTCCGTTGCCCCGTCCCGTCAGCCCGCCAGAGGCCCGTTATCGCGACTTCCTCGCCGCACTTCGGGCGGCCGGATTCGCAGGCGAAATCCGTGCGGACCATGCGAACCGGACCGTGCAGGCGACCGACAATTCGATCTACCAGCGCTTGCCTCAGGCGGTGGTTTGCCCCGCGCATGCGCAGGACGTGCGGCTGCTCGCGCGGCTGCTGGCCGAGCCCGCGCACCGCGACATCGCGGTGGCGGCGCGCGGCGGCGGCACGGGTACCAACGGGCAGTCGCTGACCGACGGCGTGGTCGTCGATCTGTCGCGCAACATGAACCGGATCCTGGAAATCAACGCGGACGAGCGCTGGGTGCGCGTGCAGGCGGGTGTCGTCAAGGATCAGCTCAACGCCGCGCTGAAGCCGCACGGGCTCTTTTTCGCGCCCGAGCTGTCGACGTCGAACCGCGCGACGGTCGGCGGGATGATCAATACCGATGCGAGCGGGCAGGGCAGCTGCACGTACGGGAAGACACGCGACCACGTGCTCGCGCTCGACTTCGTGCTGATGGGCGGCGAGCAGTTGCACAGCGACGCGCTCGCGGACGACGAGCTGGAACGCCGCTGCGCACGGCAGGACCGGATCGGCAAGGTCTATCGCACCGCGCGTCGCATCAGCGACGAAAAGGCCGCGCTGATCGACGCGAAGTTTCCGAAGCTCAATCGCTGCCTGACCGGCTACGATCTCGCGCACCTGCGCGAGGCGGACGGCCGCTTCAACCTGAACAGCGTGCTGTGCGGCGCCGAGGGCTCGCTCGGCTTCGTCGTCGAGGCGAAGCTGAACGTGCTGCCGATCCCGAAGTATTCGGTGCTCGTCAACGTGCGCTACGCCGGCTTCATGGACGCGCTGCGCGATGCGCGTGCGCTGCTCGAACTCAAGCCGCTGTCGATCGAGACGGTCGACTCGAAGGTGCTGATGCTCGCGATGAAGGATTTCGTGTGGAGCAGCGTGGCCGAATATTTTCCGCAGGACGATGCGCGTCCGACGCTCGGCATCAACCTGATCGAATTCAGCGGCGACGATGCCGACGACGTCGATGCGCGCGTGCGAGCATTTGTCGAGCAATTGCGCACCGACACGAGCGTCGAGCGGCTGGGCCACACGCTCGCGGCCGGCGACGATGCGGTGAAGCGCGTGTACGCGATGCGCAAGCGTGCGGTCGGCTTGCTCGGCAACGTGCAGGGCGAGGCGCGTCCGCAGCCGTTCGTCGAGGACACCGCGGTGCCGCCCGAAAATCTCGCCGCATACATCGCCGAATTTCGTGCGCTGCTCGATAGCCACGGGCTGCAGTACGGGATGTTCGGTCACGTCGACGCGGGCGTGCTGCACGTGCGCCCGGCGCTCGACATGAAGGATCCGAAGCAGGCCGCGCTGGTGCGGCCGGTGTCGGACGCGGTGGCCGAACTCACGCAGCGGCATGGTGGCCTGTTATGGGGCGAACACGGCAAGGGCGTGCGTTCCGAATATGCGCCGGCGTTCTTCGGCGAGTTGTATCCGTCGCTGCAACAGCTGAAGGCCGCGTTCGATCCGCACAACCAGTTCAACCCGGGCAAGATCGCGACGCCGCCGGACAACACGCTGCGGCTGCTGAAGATCGACGAAGTGCCGACGCGCGGCGACCACGACCGGCAGATCGACGAGCGCGTGTGGCAGAGCTACGGCACGGCGATGCACTGCAACGGCAACGGCGCGTGCTACAACTTCGATCCGGACGACGCGATGTGCCCGTCGTGGAAGGCGACCCGCGAACGCGTGCAGTCGCCGAAGGGACGCGCGTCGTTGATGCGCGAATGGTTGCGTCTGCAAGGACAGGCGGGCATCGACGTGGTCGCGGCGGCGCGCGCGCCGCAGCCGTTCATGCGAGGCCTCGTGACCCGCTGGCGCAACAGCCGTGCCGCGCGTGACGGCGAAGCCGACTTCTCGCACGAGGTATACGACGCGATGGCCGGCTGCCTCGCATGCAAGTCGTGTGCGGGGCAGTGCCCGGTCAAGGTCAACGTGCCCGAATTCCGCTCACGCTTTCTCGAGCTGTATCACCAGCGTTACCAGCGCCCGCTGCGCGACTATCTGATCGGCTCGCTCGAATTCACGATGCCGTGGATGGCGCGCGTGCCCGCGCTGTACAACGGCCTGATGCGCGCCGGCTGGGTTCGCACGCTGCTCGAGCGGCACGTCGGCATGGTCGACAGCCCGCTGCTGAGCCGCTTCGACCTCGCGGCCGTGACGCGGCAGTGGAACGTGCGGCCGGCCGATCCGCGCGCGCTCGCCGCGCTGAGCGATGCGCAGCGCGCGCGCAGCGTCGTGATCGTGCAGGACACGTTCACGCGCTATTTCGACACCGAGCAACTGGCGACGCTGATCGAGCTGGCCGCGCGCATCGGCTTCCAGGTGTGGCTCGCGCCACTCGCGCCGAACGGGAAGGCGCTGCATGTGCAGGGTTTCCTCCGAGCGTTCGAGCGGGCGGCGATTCGCAACGCGACGCAACTGGCCGCGCTCGCGCGCTCGGGTGTCGCGCTGGTCGGCCTCGATCCGGCAATGACGCTGACGTATCGGCAGGAATACCTGAAGGTGACGGGGCTCGCCGACGTGCCGAAGGTTGCGCTGCCGCAGGAGTGGTTGTTGCAGGCGCTGCCCGAAGCGGATGCGGGGGCGGAGGCGGTGGTTGCGTCATACCGGTTGCTTTTGCACTGCACGGAGAAAACCAACGCGCCGGATAGCGGCAAGCAATGGGCGCAGGTATTCGCGCGGCGCGGGCTGCGATTGAAGGTGCAGGCGACCGGGTGTTGCGGAATGTCGGGGACCTACGGGCACGAGGCGCGCAACCTGCAGACGTCGCGGACGATCTATGCGCAATCGTGGGCCGCGCATGTCGATGCGCCGGAAGCGGAAGGTGAAGCACTCGCGACCGGGTATTCGTGCCGCAGCCAGGTGAAGCGGATGGCGTCGCGCCAGGTGCGCCACCCGCTGCAGGCGCTGCTCGATCACGTGCGGGCGGCGGCCTGACGGGCCGGCTGAGCGTGTCGCGCGGCAGCGTGCGTGACGGTATCGAGCGTGCGCCGGAGCGAACGGCACGTGCGGCGCCTGGCCCGGCGCCCGCGCTGGTTCAGGAACCGGCTTTCGTGGTCTTGCTCGCGCGCGGCTTGCGCGCCGCGGGAAACGCGCCGACGCCGCGCGGCCGTTTCGGCTCGATGCCGGTTTTACCGATCACGCGCCGAAAATCGATCTCGTGCGCGGCCAGCGCGCCGATCAGCGTCGCGATGACCGCGAGGTGGGAGGGGACGGTGCCCTTGCTCGAATAGTTCGTGATGGAACTTTCGTTCATCCGGATCAAACGGGCGAATTCTCGCGCCGTCAACTGCGCTTTCTTCAACTCCTGTTGAAATTCCGCATACGCCATTGCACACATGTCGCTTCGTCTCCGCAAAACTTGAATCGGCACCGCGCGGCGCCGGCGCCGACGGGTGGCGTTCCCGTCGTGCCGGCGTCGTGGGGCGTTACATCTTCACCTGGTCGAGGAACGTCTTCTTGCCGCTCTTGTAGCCGTAGATCGAGATGATCCCGTGCGTCAGGTCGCCCTTCGCGTCGAACGTCGTCGTGCCGATCACGCCTTCGTACTTCGTCGACGGCATCGCCGCGAGGATCTTCGCCGGGTCCGTCGAGTTCGCGCGCTTCATCGCGTCGACCGCGATATAGACCGCGTCGTACGCAAACGGCGCATCGAACTTGATGCCCTGGTTGAAGCGCTTCTGGTACTTGGCGAGGAACGCCGCGCCGCCCGGCATCTTCTCGAGCGCCGCGCCGGCCTGCGAGCACAGCACGTTGTCGGCCGCCGGGCCGGCCAGCTCGGCCAGCGAGTCGGTGCACACGCCGTCGCCGGACAGGATCTTCGCGCGCAGGCCGAGCTGCTTCGCCTGCTTCGCGAGCGGGCCGCCAGTGGCATCCATGCCGCCGTACATGATCGCGTCCGGGTTCTCGCCCTTCACCTTCGTCAGGATCGCGCGGAAGTCGACAGCCTTGTCGTTGGTCGCGTCGTGCGACAGCACCTTCAGGCCGAGCGCCTTCGCCTTCTTCTCGAACTCGTTCGCGAGGCCCTGGCCGTACGCGGTCGAATCGTCGATCACCGCGACGCTCTTCACGCCCTTCGACTGCGCGTAGCTCGCGAGCGCCGGGCCTTGCTGCGCATCGGTGGCGACCACGCGATACGTGGTCTTGAAGCCCTGCTGCGTGTAGGTCGGGTTCGTGGCCGACGGCGAGATCTGCACGATGCCCGCGTCGCTGTAGATCTTCGATGCCGGGATCGACGTGCCCGAGTTCAGGTGGCCGATGACGGCGACGACCTTGTCGTCGACGAGTTTCTGTGCAACCTGCGTGGCCTGGCGCGGGTCGGCTGCGTCGTCCTGCGCGTCGAGCTGCAGCGTGATCTTCTTGCCGCCGATCGTCAGGCCCTTCGCATTGATTTCCTCGACCGCGAGGCGTGCGCCGTTCTCGTTATCCTTGCCGAGGTGCGAAATGCCACCCGTCGTCGGTTCGACGCTGCCGATCTTCACGACCTGGTCGGCCATCGCGCCCGATGCGGCCATAAATGCGGCGGCTGCCAGTGCGACGGTTGCCAGGGGTTTGCAGCGCATGCCGACAATGCTTCGTTCCATCTGCCATCTCCGTTGATTGATATTTCTAATGTCGTCCGGTGCGCGGCGCGCCCTCGTGAGGTGCTCGGCGTGCCGGACGCGTCTCCGCGACCCGTGACGGGTTCGGCTTGCGTGTCGCCTGTTGTCGGGGCCGGCGAGCGACGCCTGCGCCACGCAGTGTCCGAGCGAGCGGACGATTTCGTCTGACGACACGCAATTGGTATGAATATATCCGAACCCGTTTGTGCCCGCTTCCGCGAATTGCCCAGCCTTGCGCAAATGTGATGCGACTGCGCGGTCTTTCGTGCAGATGTGATCCTTGTGATCACCGATTGCTCCGATTATTCGACCGGGCCGCCATCGGTGACCATGGACAGTGCGCTGCAATCAATCGCGAACTGTTCGGTCGGTTTGTCTGCACACTTCCATCGTCATGCTTCGGCAAGGTCGCGAACCATCCAATGCAACTAACGGTCAGGCCTGCTCGCGACCATGAATTGGCGCGAAGGCGTCGAGGCTCTCCATGTGTTCCCGTTTTGCAGTGGACCGAGCCCGGCCTGGCCGAACCGCGGGATCGTTCTTCGAGCGAGTATCGCCGTCCGCCGAAACCGCGCGCCCGTTATGTCCGTCCGCGCAAGGCCACGAATATCACGCCGGCAATGGCCAGCAGGCCCCCGCACACGGTCTCGATGCCGGGACGCTCGCCCGTGAGCGCCATCGACAGCGCCGTCGCGACCGCCGGTGTCAGGTAGAGGAAATTGGCGGCGCGTGCCGCGCCGAAGTAGCCGAGCGCGAAGGTCCACGTCGCATAGCCGAGCGCGGCGGGAAAGACACCGAGCACGAGGACGGCGAGCGCCGTGTCGCGCGAAGCACCGCCGCCGAGCGACGCGAGCGCACCGGGCAACCACGGCGTGAGCAGCAACGCGCCGGCCAGCAGTGTGTACGCGGCGCAGGGCAGTGCGCCGTACACGGGAATCAGCCGCCGCTGCAACACGAAATAGCTGGCCGAACACAGCGCCGCGCCGAGAATCAGCGTGCTGCCGGAGCCGAGCACGAGACCGCCGGGCTGTCCGTGCGCGATCACGGCGATGCCGGCGAGACTGACCAGTGAGCCGAGCCATCCCCAGCGATTGAAGCGTTCGCGCAGAAATATAGCGGCCAGCAGCGCCGTGAAGATCGGCAGCGTATTGACGATGAAGCTCGCCGCGCCGGCCGACACGGTCTGCTCGCCGGTATTGAGCAGCGCGTTGTAGAGCGCGATGCCGAGCAAGCCGCACGCGAGAAAGCGCAACGCGTCGCCTTTGGCAGGCATCTTCGGCCGTCGCCACGCGAGCCATGCGAGCACGAGCACGGCGGCGGTCGCGAAGCGAGCGGCCGCGAGCTGCAGCGGGGCCAGCCCGTGCAGGCCGATCCGGATGAACGGGAAGGCGGAGGCCCACGAGACGATCGTGAACGCCACCGCGCCGGCCGCGACGAGCGGCAGTCGCGCGCCGCGCGACGACGGAGGAGAGAGCGTGTTCATGCGGCAATGGTGCGGCGTGGTCAGATGTTAAGCTAGCGCACAGATCAACATGCGGGTATGAATATGGCTCACAGCTCGATGCGCGCGCGGCGGTGCGTTGCCAACGCGCTGCCGGCCGTCCCGGCACCCGGCCCGCGACCGCCGTTGGCCAGCCTGGAGACTGTCTGCCTGGTGGCGCGCCATGGTTCGTTTCTGGCGGCCGCCGACGCCTCGGGCGTCACGCATGGCGCGATCAGCCGGCGTGTGGCGGCCGTCGAGAACTGGCTGGGCATGGCGTTGTTCGAACGTCATGCGCGCGGCGTGCGGCTGACGCCGGACGGTCAGCGCTTCGTCGGCCGGATCGAGCAGGCGTTCGCGATCATCGACGGCGCGGCCGATCAATGGCGCTCGCCGCGCACGCCGCGACTGGTCAGGATGAGCGTGGTGCCGGCATTCGCGCAGCTCTGGCTGCTCGAGCGCCAGCATGCGCTCGAGAGCGAAGCGCCCGCGTTGCGCATCGATCTCGGCATCGAGCTTCGCAACGTGGATATCGCCGGCGGCGAAGCGGATCTGTCGATCCGTTACGGGCGCGGCAACTGGCGCCAGCTCGAGACCCGCGAGTTCATGCCGGAAACGCTTTATCCAGTCGCGCATCCGCGGCTCGCCGCGCAACTGGCCGCACTGCGCCGCCGAAACGGCGACGCAGCGCTGCTTGAGATGCCGCTCTTGCACGACTCCGACGTCACCGGCTGGCGTACCTGGTTCGACGCGCTCGGCATTCCGTTCAAGCCGCGCGCGCAGGATCGCCGCTTCGAGGACTACAACCTGGTGCTCGCGGCGGCCGAAGCGGGGCTCGGCGTGGCGCTGGCGCGGGTGCCGCTCGCGGAAGCGTATCTTCGGCGCAGTGCGCTCGTGCGCGTGAGCCGGCATGAAGTCGAGTCGCTGCTCAGGTATCACTTCGTGCACGCGAAGGGCGAGAGTCGCCCGGAGGTGCTCGCGCTGATGGAGCGGATGCGGGCGGCGCTCGGGTAGGCGCCGGAAAGCCGGGGCCCGCGACGCAACGTGCGTCGGCGCCGCTGGTGCTCGACCGCGGCCATGGGATCGTCGACAATGCGACCGCGGAAAACCGCGAGACCCGAAGATGAACGAGAATCGACAGTTTTTGCAGACGTGCGGATGCAGAGGGAGAGAGTGAGTAATGAATAGACCAGACAAGTCGTCGAAAGCGCGTGCGGCGCTCGACCAGCTGTTTTCGGGCATGGCGCCCGCGGATGCGCAGCAGCGCGCGTCGCGTCCGGGCAATCCGTTCGAAGCGGCAGGCGACCCGGCCGGTGCCGACGGCCGGGTCGAAGTCACGTTGTCGACGAGAATCCAGCTGCGCGGCTATCCGGGCGCCGATGCGTTCATGAAGCGCATGGCCGAAGCCTGGGGCCTCACCTGGGGGCCGTACGACGCCGTGCGGGCGACGGCGACGCTGCCGGCCGGCTGGCGCTCGCGCCGGCTGCCGGAAGTCACGCAGATCGTCGACGAACGCGACGTGCTGCGCGCGGAAAGCAGCCTGCAGGGCGGCGAGATGTCGTATCTGAAAGTGCATCCGCGTTATTACATCGATGCGCGCAAGGGAGTGGGCTGGCGCAAGGCGTCGAAGGCGTCGGACGATCCGGATCTCGACGGCCCCGACTGGAACTGCTACGTGATGGATCGGGAAAAGTCCGTCGAAGTGCACGAGCTGACGACGTCGTCGTCGAAGGCCGACCTGGACAACGCGCGTGCGACGTTGCTGAAATGGCTCGACGAGCACTACCCGAAGCATCGCGATCCGTTCGCGTACTGGACGGATTGCGAACGTCCGTTGTAAGCCGCGCATGGCGGCCGGTCGTCGCGGAGGTGGATGCTTGAAGCAGACCGGTGCGGTTCCGATTCTCCGGGCAGCATGCTGCGCGGCGGTTTGCTCGACGATCATCGAGTTGCTGCTCTGGCCAATTGCCGGCGAAGACGCCATTCACGATCTGCTTCGCGATGCGCGCCTGACGGCCGCCATCGTGATGGGGCGATCCATCCTCAGTGCGCCCGCGGGCTTCGATCCGACGATCATGGGCGTGGCGACGATGGCGCATGCCGTGCTGTCGCTCGCCTATACGGTCGTGCTGGCGAAGCTGGTCCGCGGCCGGTCACTCGGCGCCGCGCTCCTCGCGGGCGCCGCGTTCGGGCTCGTTCTGTACGGCATCAACCTGCACGCGTTCACCGCGATCTTCCCGTGGTTCGTCGCGGCGCGCGGCGTGATCACGCTGGTTGCCCATGTGGTGTTCGGTGTCGTCGCAGCCGGCGTTTACTGCTTCGCCCGGCGGTTGCCGCGCACGTGAGCGCCGACGGTTCCGGCTTCAGGCGCCACACATCTGCGTATTGCCGATTGCCGGAAACGGAAATAGCGGCGCTCGTTGCACGCTTCAGGAGCCTGCGAAAACGCCCGTTGTAACAAATTGTTTCGGCGCGGCAACAGGCTCCCGCGTACCAGCCGAGGCGGTACAGGACGCGCCGGCGTCCATCCGGGCGGTGCGGCTCGGACGGGCCGGGAGCGGCCGGCGGATTCGCAGGCGCCGGCCGGTCCACGGAGCATCTGTCACAAGCCGTCCTGGCCCGCGCGGCACGGCCAATCGGAACGTAACCCTCGTGCGCAGCCAATTGCACCGGGCTCCACCCTCGGCCTCATCGACCGGGAGGCTCGCAGGATCGATCGGTGTTGCGCGAAGCGGCAGCGCTGCCGGCGCGGCCGGCAAAGGTCGGCATGGGCCACGTTCCGTCTGTTCCCGAAGGCGGTCGGAAGGCCGATGAAACCTCCCTCACGACATGTTGCAGGACCTCTTGAATTTTCCGATTGTTGCACTAGTTTACGGATCGCTCAGGCAGTCGCGCTAAGCGCTGCGTGTTTCGATTTGTTTGTCGGCGGGGTTTCCCGCGGGCAGGCGAACTGGAGCGCGTGGTTCCGTTCGTCTCTCGCGAAGGGCCCCGGTTTCAAGGAGCCAGTCATGAGCGATCTCTTCTTCGGCACGGATCTGCTGGGCGAATTCGACCGCCTGCAACGGCAGATGGCCAGCCTCTTTGCGGGATATCCCGCCAGTCTGCGCGCTACGCGCAGCGAAACCTTTCCTGCGGTGAACATCGGCAGTACCGACGATACCGTCGAGATCGTCGCATTCGCGCCGGGGCTAGATCCGTCCGCGATCGAAGTCTCGATCGACAAGGGACTGCTGACGATCAGCGGCGAGCGCAAGCCGCCCGAGGCGAATGTGGGCGACGAAACGCGCGTCTATGCGCGGGAGCGCTTCATGGGCGCGTTCCGGCGGGTGATCGAATTGCCGCAGCACGCCGATCCGGACAAAGTCAACGCGCGGTATGTGAACGGTTGCCTGACCATCAGCGTCGGACGTTCCGAGGCATCGAAACCGCGCGCCATTACCGTCCAGTGAGTGTTGATCGACGCATGAAACGAATGGAGGACATCATGAACGACAGCAACGAACTGACGACCCGGCAGGGAAGCACCGGCGTTGCCGGCCCGGCGGGCGGGGAGCCGGCAAAGCAGGTCACCCGCGTCGCGCCTGCCGTCGATGTGTTCGAGGACAATCGCGGCATCACGCTGTACGCGGATCTGCCGGGCGTGTCCCGCGACAAGCTCGAAGTGCAGGTGCGGGACGGCAACCTGACCGTCGAAGCCGAAGCGGTCATCCCGACACCGTCGGGGCTGCGCCTGCAGCACGGCGAAGTCCGGCATCCGCACTTCTGGCGAGCGTTCACCATCAGCCCGGATTTCGACGTGTCGCGCATCGATGCACAACTACGCGACGGCGTGCTCACGTTGACGATTCCGCGCCGCGAGGAGGCGAAGCCGCGACGCATCCCGGTGAGCGTCGAATAGACGGAAGTATCGGCGCAGATCCGGACGTACTGCGCGGCAGGCGAGACCTGCGCCGATTCGACCGTCATTCGGGCGAAGCCACGGGCGAGGACCGAAGCGAAAGCTGGAATGCTTGCCGGCACGTTCCCGTATGTTCCGGCGCGGCATTTTCGGGTGCAAAACCGCGCGTGTTGGACGCCCGGAAGAGTCGTTCGCGGGTTGACGCTTTCGATGCGATGCGCGTCGTCTCGGCGACAGGACGCGGGGCGTGCATCCGGGGACGAACGTGCGCGCGACATGCGCCATCGACAGCGGTCTTGCGCGTAGTCGTCCGGCTTACGGTTTCATCGTTGACTGGAGACGAAGATGCTCAGTCCACACGAATTCGCGACATTGATGTTGGTCCGCGAAGCGCCGGACCAGATCGACATGAACAGGACCGAACTCGATGCACTGCTCGAGCGCCAACTGGTCATGCTCGAGCATTGCACGCCCGGAAGGCGCGTTGCACACCTGACGCACAAGGGACGATGGATGCTCGATGCCCTCCAGCGCTGTAGCAGTGCGCGTCGCGGAAGCACGACGTTCTCGGCGAACGACGCGCCGAACGACGGCGATGTGTTCTGTCCGCCACGGGGAAGCGCGACGGAGATCGCGGCGCCTGAAAGCGTGGCCTGACTAGCCGCTTCGATCAGCAGATCCGGCGGCACTGAATCATGTACGCCGCACGCTCACGCGTCGTGCCGGCGTGATGCATTCCTCAGCACGAGCGCCATCAGCTGCCGCCGCGAATCGACGCCGAGCTTCGCGAACGCACGCTTCGCGTAGGTATCGACGGTCGACGTCTTGACACCCATCGACTGCGCGATCGCCGCCGACGTCATGCCCTGGATGAACGACGCGCACACGTGCATCTCGCGCGCGGTCAGTCGTTCGTGCCATTCCGGAAGCCATTGCGCGACGAGGTCGAGATCGAGCTCGTCGCGCGGCGCTTCGTCCGCGCACGCCGCGCCGAGCAGCCGCTTGTGCGCGGAGGCCATTGGCAGCACGACCTGCGACAAATGCTTCAGCAGGCTCAGTTCCTTCAGTGAAAACGGCGGCAGCCGCCGCGAGCGCGCGACCGACATCGAGTAGCGCGTGCCGCCGGTCACGCCCGCGACCACGCATTCGTCGTGAATGTCGCCGGCGTCGAAGAACAGGTGCCGCAACTCGCTCGCAACCCGCTGCGACGACACCTGCAGCAGCTGCGTGTCGCTTTCGCTCTCGATGGCCGCGTACGTGACGTCCTCGCTCGCGTAGCTGCGGTAGTAATGGCGCATCACCTGCGCGACGAGTTCCGGCTCGCGGCCGAAGCTGCCGATCCAGCCGACGCTGCGCCTGCCCGACGCCGCGCCACGTTCGTAGTCGAGATGCACCGCGTCGAAATCGACGTAACGCACGAGTGTGTCGTACACGGTGCGCATGAACTGCGGTGTCCCGATCGCCTGCGCGATATCACCGAGCGTATCGGTCACGAACGCGACGTGGCTCAGCGGGAGATCGGGGGCGGAAAGCGCAGCGCTCATGACGTCGTGTATCGAGGAAACCGGGTTGCGCTACAGGTATCACGAAAATTTTCGACTGCCTACGCGGGAATCTACCCAACCGGCCCCGAACGACGGTCGCGTTTGTCCCGGTTTTCGGGACTGACGATGCGAGCCGCGACCTCTACATTGCCCCTTGTGCTGAACCCCGCCAGACGGCGTTGACGCCGGTTCAAATCCGGACCCGGCGGCACGGCCGATACCCATTACAAGGAGAGTCCCCATGCGTATCCGTTTCCGTCGCCGCGCGGCCGTGCGCGCTGCGCTCGCCACGTCGGCGGCGCTGGCCGTCGCGGCCGCCCAGCCAGCCCGTGCGGGCGATGCCAACCTGAACGTGTACAACTGGTCGGAGTACATCGCGAAGGACACGGTGCCCGGTTTCGAGAAGCAAACGGGCATCAAGGTGCGCTACGACAGCTACGACAGCGACGACACGCTGCAGACCAAGCTGCTCGCGGGCAGCTCGGGATATGACATCGTCGTGCCGACGTCGAACTATCTTGCGCAACAGATCCAGGCCGGCGTGTACCAGAAGCTCGACAAGTCGAAGATCCCGAACCTCGCGAATCTCGACCCACTCTTGATGAAGATGATCGCGAAAGCCGATCCGGGAAACCAGTACGGCGTACCGTGGGCTTGGGGCACGACCGGCATCGGCTACAACGTGGAGGCGGTGAAGAAGCGGCTCGGCGATACGGCGCCCACCGACAGCTGGGCGTTGCTGTTCGATCCCGCGAACGCGGCGAAGCTGAAGGGCTGCGGCATTTCGCTGCTCGATGCGCCGGACGCCGCGTTTGCTGCAGCGCTGCAGTACATGGGCAAGGACCCGGAGAGCAAGAACCCCGCCGATTACCAGGCCGCGTACGACGTTCTGAAGAAGATTCGTCCTTACGTGACGCAGTTCAGCTCGGTCGGCTATGCCGACGATCTTGCGAACAACGACGTATGCGTCGTGCTCGGCTGGTCCGGCGACGTCAGCGTCGCACGGCGCCGCACGCTGGATGCGAAGCGCTCGTACGAGATCCGCTACGTGAATCCGAAGGAAGGCGGGCTGCTGTGGTTCGACGTGATGGCGATCCCGAAGGATGCGCCGCACCCCGAGGCCGCGCTGAAGTGGATCAACTACATCGAGGAACCGAAGACCAACGCGGCGATCACGAACGAGATCTTCTATCCGAGCGCGAACAAGGCCGCGAAAGCGTTCGTGACGCCTGCGATCGCGCAGGATTCGGGCATCTACCTGTCGGACGGCGCGATCGCGAAGGCATCGCTCGCGATGCCGCGCAGCGCGGATATCGCCCGGATGCAGAACCGGTTGTGGCTGCAACTGAAGTCGGGCGGTTGAGGGCGACGATCATGAACCATTTCGCATTCGCCCCGCCGGCTGCCGTCGAGCGTGGCAGCCGGTCCACGCACGACGCGTTCGTGCGCATCGAAAACGTCGTGAAGAAGTTCGGCGACAGCACGGCCGTCGACAACGTCAACCTGACGATCGCGAAGAACGAACTGTTCGCGCTGCTCGGCAGCTCGGGCTGCGGCAAGTCGACGCTCCTGCGCATGCTCGCCGGGCTCGAGACGGCCACCTCCGGCAAGATCTTCGTCGACGGCGAGGACCTCGCGTCGCTGCCGCCGTATCGCCGGCCGGTGAACATGATGTTCCAGTCGTACGCGCTGTTTCCGCACATGTCGGTCGAGTCGAACGTCGCGTTCGGCCTCAAGCAGGAAGGCACGCCGAAGAACGAAATCAGGGAGCGCGTGGCCGACGCGCTAGCGCTCGTGCAGATGAGCAAGTACGCGAAGCGCAAGCCGCATCAGCTGTCGGGCGGCCAGCAGCAGCGCGTCGCGCTCGCCCGCTCGCTGGTGAAGCGCCCGAAGCTGCTGCTGCTCGACGAGCCGATGTCCGCGCTCGACAAGAAGATCCGCCAGAAAACCCAGCTCGAACTCGTGAACATCATCGAGAAGGTCGACGTGACCTGCGTGATGGTCACGCACGACCAGGAAGAGGCGATGACGATGGCAAGCCGCCTCGCGGTGATGAGCGAAGGCAAGATCGTGCAGATCGGCACGCCGGGCGAAGTGTACGAGTATCCGAACAGCCGCTTCTCGGCCGAGTTCATCGGTTCGACGAACCTGTTCGAAGGCCGCGTGGTGGAGGACGAACCCGATCACATCTTCGTCGAAAGCGACGCTCTCGAAGCGAGGATGTACGTGAGCCACGGCGTGACCGGCCCGCTCGGCATGCCGGTCGGCATCTCGGTGCGCCCGGAACGCGTGCACGTGTCGCGCGAGAAGCCCGGCTCGCATCACAACTGGGCGCGCGGCGTCGTGACCGACATCGCGTACATGGGCGCCTACTCGCTGTATCACGTGCGTCTGCCCAGCGGCAAGACGGTGGTGTCGAACCTGTCGAGCTCGCACCTGATGCACGACAGCGCACCGGCGTGGAACGACGACGTGTTCGTGTCGTGGTCGCCGGCCAGCGGCGTCGTGCTGACGCAGTGAGGGCGACATGACGAGAACTTGTGCTTCCGCCGGGTCCGCGCTGTCACGCTTCCTTCCGTCGGGCCGCGGTATCGCGATCGGCGTGCCGTTTCTGTGGCTCGCGATCTTCTTCGCGTTGCCGTTCGTGCTGGTCCTGAAGATCAGCTTTGCGAACCAGATGCTCGGTATCCCGCCGTACACCGCGCTCGCGCGACTGGAAGCCGGCACGTTACAGGTCGTGCTGTCGGTGAAGCATTACGCGCTGTTGCTGCAAGACGACCTGTACCTGAAGACCTACGTCAGTTCGTTGAAGATGGCCGCCGCGTCGACGCTGATGTGCGTGCTCGCGGGCTATCCGATCGCGTACTGCATTGCCCGTGCCGCGCCGGCACGCCGGAACCTGCTGATGATGGCCGTGATGCTGCCGTTCTGGACGTCGTTCCTGATTCGCGTCTATGCGTGGGTCGGGATCATGAAGGACGACGGCCTGCTGAATCGCGCGCTGGCGGCGCTCGGCGTGATCGCGGCGCCGCTGCGTCTCTATCACACCGACGCGGGCGTCTACATCGGGATGGTCTATTCGTACCTGCCGTTCATGGTGATGCCGCTCTACGCGCACCTCGTGAAGATGGATCTCACGCTGCTCGAGGCCGCGCACGATCTCGGCGCGACGCCGTGGTCCGCGTTCTGGCAAATCACGCTGCCGCTGTCGAGGAACGGGATCGTCGCGGGCAGCCTGCTCGTGTTCATTCCGGCCGTCGGCGAATACGTGATTCCCGAATTGCTCGGCGGCGCGAACACGCTGATGCTCGGCCGCGTGATGTGGGACGAGTTCTTCAACAACATGGACTGGCCGATGGCGTCCGCGGTGACGGTGACGATGGTGGCGCTGCTACTCGTGCCGATGGCGGTGCTCCATTACAGCCAGGCCGAAGCGGAGGGGCGCTCATGACCCGCGCGAATCGCCTGTGGTCCGCGTGCGTGCTGGGCGCGGGCTTCCTGTTTCTGTACGTGCCGATCGCGAGCCTCGTCGTCTATTCGTTCAACGCGTCGAAGCTGGTGACGGTGTGGTCCGGTTTCTCGTTGCGCTGGTACGGCGCGCTGCTGCACGACGACGAACTGCTGACGGCCGCATGGCTGTCGCTGAAGATCGCGCTGCTGACGGCAACCGCGTCGGTCGCGATCGGCACCTGGGCCGGCTTCGTGCTCGCGCGCTTCGGCCGCTTCAAGGGCTTCACGTTTTATGCGGCGATGATCAACGCGCCGCTGGTGATTCCCGAAGTGATCCAGGGCATCTCGCTCTTGCTGCTGTTCGTCGCGATGCAGCAGACCTTCGGCTGGCCCGCCGGACGTGGGTGGCTGACGATCTGGATCGGTCACGTGATGCTGTGCCTGTCGTTCGTCGCGGTGATCGTGCAGTCACGCGTGAAGGAACTCGACCGCTCGATTGAGGAAGCCGCGCTCGATCTCGGTGCCCGGCCATTGAAGGTGTTCTTCGTGATCACGCTGCCGTTGATCGCGCAGGCGCTGGTGTCGGGCTGGCTGCTCGCGTTCACCGTGTCGATCGACGACGTCATTCTTTCCGCCTTCCTGTCGGGCCCCGGTTCGACGACGCTGCCGCTCGTCGTGTTCTCGCGCGTGCGGCTCGGACTCAACCCGGAGATGAACGCGCTCGCGACGGTGTTCATCACGGTCGTGACGATCGGCGTCGTCGTCGTGAACCGCTCGATGCTGGCCCGCGAGCGCCGGACGGCCCGCGACGCCCGCGCATGGCACGCGGCCGCTGCGCTCGAAGCGCCTGCCGAAGGGCCCGCGTCGACGCCAGCTCGCCCGTCGGACGCGCACGCGCTGCACGATCCCGCACCGCACCGCACCTCATGAAGTGAAGAACGACAAGGAGACGTCGAATGAAAAAGAAGATGCTTTGCGCGTTGATCGCCGGTGCGTTGCCGGGGTTGGCCGCAGCGAGTTCGAGCGCCGGCGACATCAAGGCGCTTCAACGGCAGATCGCCGAGTTGCAGCGGCAGATGAGCGCGCTGCAATCGCGGCTGGCGGCGAAACCGTCGGCTGCCCCGGTGCCGCCGACCGCTGCGGCGAGCACACCCGCTGCCGATCCGTCGGCGCCCGGTTACGGGCAGGCACCGGCCATGCTGACCAACGACGACGTGACCGAAATCCGTCAGCAGGTCGCGAACCAGCAACTGAAGGTCGACTCGCTGACCGACGCCGCGCGCACCGGCCCGATCGCCGGGCTGTCGGTGACCGGCTATCTCGATCCGACCTATGTATACAACCGCGGCGCCGGCACGTCGTCGTTCCAGTTCGCGAACCATGAGAACGCGTACACGTATTACAACAGCACGTTCGGCGACGTATTCCTTGACATCAAGAAAACGTTCGGCGTCGGGCCGACCGCACCGTCCGCCGAGATCTCGCTGATGCCGAACCGCGGCGCCGGGCTGTCGATGATGACGGGCAGCGGCGCGAGCGGTCTCGATATCGTGAACACGGCCGTCGTCACCGTGCCGCTGTCGGGTACGACCGCGTTCGTCGGCGGCCTGGTGCTCGGCTTCGGCGGCTACGAGTATCAGCAGTCGAACCAGATGCTCACGCTCACGCACAACTTGCTGTACGACTTCTCGGATCCGGGTTCGTCGATCGGAGCGGGCATCAACTACCTGAGCCCGAGCGGCCAGTGGGCATGGAAGTTCTTCATCGGAAACGAGCAGTTCCGCAGCGCCGGCGCGCTCACGCAGACCGGCGTGAATGCCCTCGGCGACCCGATCACGACGAGCAACAAGGTGCCGACCTTTACCGCGCGCGTCGACTACATGCGCGGCAGCGCACTCGACATCGGCGGGTCGATCAACATCGGCCGGCAGACGCTGCCGAGCGCGGTCGATCCGGCCACCGGCAACGTGCACTACGGTGTCGGCGGCAATGCTCCGAGCGCATACGGCGCATTCTTCTTCGCGGAAGCCGATGCGACCTACACGCTCGCCGACGCGCAGTACAACGCCGAGCTCGATTACGGCCAGCAACAGCACGGCGCGTTCAATGGCGGCCTGGCGCAATGGTTCGGGTTGTCGCTGCTCGCGCATCGCAAGTTCAACGTGCCGGTGGTAGGCCGCATGGGCGCGACGTTGCGCTATGACCTGCTCGTCAACCGCAGGAATGGCGGCGGCGGATCGTCGATCGGCCTGAACGGCAACGGGATGGATCCGTACAACGGCTTCGGCATCGATGCGGACTGCCTCGCGATGTCGAAGGCGAACGGCGGCGTTGGTTTCGAGTGCAAGGGCGCGACGCGGCAGGCGGCCGCGTTCGACCTGCTGTTCTATCCGACCCAGCAAGTCACGGTCAAGGTCGAGTATCGGCACGACTGGGCGAGCAACAAGGTATTCCTGCGTCACGACGGGTCGTACGCGAAGTCGAACGACCTGCTCGCGACTCAACTCATCTACGCGTTCTGACACGACGCCGTTCGCGAATGTCACTCATGCTCAAGTTTGAAAATCAGCAACATGTTCAGTCCTACTATGCAGATACCGCGAACGACCGGACCCGCCATCCGTCGCTGGACGGTGCCGTATCCGCCGACGTCTGCGTGATCGGCGGCGGGCTCACCGGCTTGTCCGCGGCGCTCGATCTTGCCGAGCGCGGTCATTCGGTCGTGCTCGTCGAGGCGTCGCGGATCGGCTGGGGCGCCAGTGGACGGAACGGCGGTCAGTTGATCGCCGGTTACTCGTGCGATATCGACACGTTCTCGGCCCATCTGCCGGAAGACGACGTGCGGCAGATCTGGGAGATGGGCCTCGAATCGGTCGATATCGTCAGGCGGCGGGTTGAGCGGCATGGCATCGACTGCGACCTGACCGTCGGCTATCTGACGGCAGCGAACAAGCAGCGCCATCTCGATGCGCTGCGCAAATGGCGCGACGCCGCGGCAAGCCGCTTCGGCTATCGCGGCTACGAGATCGTCGAGCGTGCCGACATGCCGCGCTTCGTCGCATCGGACCGTTACGTCGGCGGCCTGCGCCACGAAGGCAGCGGCCACCTGCATCCGCTGAACTACACACTCGGCCTCGCACGCGCGGCGCGTGCGGCAGGCGTGACGATCCACGAGGGCACGCCCGCGCTCGCGCTCGACCGCGCCGCACCGCATCACCGTGTCAGGTGCGCGCGCGGCCACGTGGATGCGCGCTACGTCGTGCTGGCCGGCAACGCGTACCTCGGGCGGCTCGCGCCGGGCCTGGCACGCAAGATCATCCCGGTGGCGACCTACGTTATCGCGACGGAGCCGCTCGGCGCAGCACGCGCGGCCGAGACGATGCCGGCCGATTCGGCGATCAGCGATTGCAATTCGGCGCTCGACTATTTCCGGCTGACGCGCGACCGGCGATTGCTGTGGGGCGGCAAGGCGAGCAGTTCGACGCGCACGCCGCGCGATCTCGCGGCGGCGATGCGGCGCGACATGCTGAAGACGTTCCCGCAGCTCGCCGACGTGCGGATCGACTACGCGTGGGGCGGCCTGATCGACGCGACGATGAACCGCGCGCCGCATTTCGGGCGGCTCGAGCCGACCGTGTATTTCGCGCAGGGCTTCTCCGGGCATGGCGTGAACGTGACCGGCCTCGCCGGGCGGCTGATCGCTGAAGCGATCGACGCACAGGCTGGGCGCTTCGACCTGTTCGGACGGATTCGCCATCGCGACTTTCCGGGTGGACGCATGCTGCGTACGCCGATGCTGGCGCTCGCGATGGCATGGCACCGGACGATGGACCTGCTTTGACCCGTGCGGCGCGGTTCGCATGATCGCGCGGCCGCGAATCGTTTCGACCATTCACTCATGCGCTGGAGGCAATCATGACCCACGTCACCCATCTCGTCGACCTGATGCAGGCGCCGGCCCGGCTCACGCAGAGCCGCGTGCCGGCCGGGTTGCTGCTCGACGGCAATCCGATGCAGACGCTGTCGCATCACTACATCAGCCCGTGCGGGCAGTTCAGTTGCGGGATCTGGGAATGTACGCCCGGGCGCTGGACGATCGACTACGACGAGTCCGAGTACTGCGAGATGCTGAGCGGCGTCGCGATCGTGCGCGATGCCGATGGCGGTGAACGCGTGCTGCGCGCCGGCGACCGCTTCGTGATCCCGCCGGGCTTTCGCGGCACCTGGGAGGTCGTCGAGACGTGCCGGAAGATCTACGCGTCGCATGCGCCGCAGGCGGAGCCGTCGTGTGCGTAGTACGCGGCCGAATTCATTCGATCCAGTCATCAACGAGGAGCATCCCATGACCCAGGAATTGTGGCGTCTGAGCGCGGCCGAGATGGCCGCGCACGTCGCGCGGCACGACGTGTCGTCGACGGAACTCGTACACAGCTGCCTGCGGCGGCTCGAGCAGGTCAACCCCGTGATCAACGCGATCGTCGACGTGCTGGCCGACAGCGCGTTGCAGGCGGCGTCGGCCGCCGATGCCGCGATCGCGCGGGGCACGCCAGTCGGTCCGCTGCACGGCGTACCCGTGACGGTCAAGATCAACGTCGACACGGCCGGCCGTGCGACGACCAACGGCGTGCGCGCGTTTGCCGGCCTGGTCGCGCAGGACGACAGCCCGGTGACCGCGAACCTGCGCAACGCGGGCGCGATCGTGATCGGGCGCAGCAACGCGCCGGCGTTTTCATACCGGTGGTTCACCGACAACGACCTGCACGGCCGCACGTTGAATCCATGGAATCCATCATTGACGCCCGGCGGCTCCAGCGGCGGCGCGGCCGCCGCGGTCGCAGCCGGCATCGGCGCGATCGCGCACGGCAACGATCTCGGCGGTTCGATCCGCTACCCGGCCTACGCGTGCGGAGTGGCGGGGCTGCGGCCGAGCGCCGGCCGCGTGCCCGCCTACAACGGGACGCAATCGAGGGACCGCACGCTCGCCGTCCAGCTCGCATCCGTGCAGGGGCCGCTGGCACGCAAGGTCGGCGACCTGCGTCTCGCACTCGATGCAATGGCGGCGGGTGACGCGCGTGACGCATGGTGGATGCCCGTCGCACCGGCTGGACGCGATACGACGTTTCCCGCACGCGTCGCCGTGTGTCCCGTGCTGCCGGGCGTGCCGTCCGATCCGGTCGTCGTCGATGCGGTCCAACAGGCCGCGCGCTGGCTGGAGGAGGCCGGCTGCATCGTCGAGGAAGCGCAGCCGCCTCGGTTCGCCGAGGCATGCGCGCTATGGCTCGACCTCGTGACCAACGAGGCACGCAGCGGGCTCGGCGACGTGATCATGCAGCACGGCGACGCGGCGATCCGGACCGCGTTCGCGAGCCAGCGCAACCTCGCGACGCCGCTCGACCTGGCCGGCTATATGAACGGTCTGGCCCGGCGCACCGCGCTGCTGCGGGACTGGCAGCAGTTTTTCGCGCGTTACCCGCTGCTGCTGATGCCGGTGTCGTGTGCGCAGCCGTTCGCGATCGACGCGGACCAGCGCGGCGACGACGCGATGCGCGACATCGTCGACATGCAGGGGCCGCTGCTGGCGACCGCACTGCTCGGGCTGCCCGGGCTGTCGGTGCCGACCGGCGTGCGCGGCGGCGTGCCGACGGGCGTGCAGCTCGTCGCCGGCCGTTTCCAGGAGGCGCTGTGCCTCGCCGCCGGTGAAGCGATCGAGGCGCGCGCCGGCACGTTCACGCCGATCGATCCGGTGACCGGGTCGTGATGGCCGATCTTTGACGGAGAGGGAACACTCGTGAATCCATCCACATTCTCGGACTGGCAGGCCCGTGCGGCCGCGCTGGTGATCGAAGCACGCGCGTTCATCGACGGCGATGCGCGCGACGCGCGTACCGGGGCGACGTTCGCGTGCGTGAGCCCGATCGACGGCCGCGTGCTCGCGCAGGTCGCCGACTGCGGTGCCGACGACGTCGATGCGGCCGTGGCGGCCGCGCGCCGCGCGTTCGACGCGCAGGCGTGGGCCGGCATGAATCCGCGTGCCCGCAAGGCCGTGCTGCAGCGCTGGGCAGCGCTGATGCGCGAGCATCGCGACGAACTCGCGTTGCTAGAGACGCTCGACACCGGCAAGCCGATCGCCGATACGACGGCCATCGACATACCGGCCGCCGCGCACTGCGTCGACTGGTATGCCGAAGCCATCGACAAGGTCGGCGGCGAGGTCGTGCCGGCCGACCGCCATCTCGTCGGACTCGTCACGCGCGAACCGATCGGCGTCGTCGCGGCGGTCGTGCCGTGGAATTTCCCGCTGTTGATGGCCGCATGGAAATTCGCGCCGGCGCTCGCTGCAGGCAACAGCGTGGTGCTCAAGCCGTCGGAAAAGTCGCCGTTGACTGCGCTCCGCGTCGCGCAGCTGGCATGCGAGGCAGGCGTGCCGCCCGGCGTGTTCAGCGTCGTGCCCGGCGGGGCCGAGCCAGGACGGCTGCTTGCACAGCACCGTGACGTCGACTGCATCGCGTTCACCGGTTCGGCACGCACCGGGCAGCAGATCATGGCGTGCGCCGCGCAATCGAACCTGAAGCGCGTATGGCTCGAACTCGGCGGCAAGTCGCCGAACATCGTGTTGCCCGATTGCCCCGACCTCGATCGCGCCGCGCAGGCGGCCGCCGATGCGATCTTCTTCAACATGGGGGAAGTATGTACGGCGGGCTCGCGCCTGCTCGTGCATCGCGACATCAAGGACGCGTTCGTCGACAAGGTGGTCGCCGCGTCGCGGCGCTTTGCGCCCGGGCATCCGCTCGATCCTGCTGTCGCAATGGGCGCGATCGTCGATCGCGTGCAGCTCGAGCGCGTGTTGCGCTATATCGGCATCGGACGGGAGGAAGGGCGCCTGGTGACGGGCGGTGCGCGCGTGCGCGAGGAGACGGGCGGGTTCTACGTCGAGCCGACCGTGTTCGATGTCGACGCGCAAGCGACGCTTGCGCGCGAGGAGATCTTCGGGCCGGTGCTGTCGGTAATCGCGTTCGACGACGTCGACGCGGCCGTACGCATCGCCAACGACACCGAGTACGGGCTCGCGGCGGCCGTATGGTCGGCGGATCAGGCGACCGCGCACACGGTCGCGCGGCGCCTGCGTGCCGGCACCGTCTGGGTCAACTGCTACGGCGACGGCAGCGACGACATGAACTTCCCGTTCGGCGGATACAAGCAGTCGGGCAACGGTCGCGACAAGTCATTGCACGCACTCGACAAGTACACCGAACTGAAATCGACGATCGTGCGGTTGTAACGCCAGCGCGGCAGGCCGTCATGTGCGTGCCGCGCTTGCACGAACATTACTGCTCGGCGCCTTCCGCGTCCGCCGTCTCGCCGAGGAACCCGCCGCTCTGGTGCGCCCACAGCGCCGCGTAGATGCCGCCGGCCTGAAGCAGTTCCAGATGCGTACCTTCCTCGACGATGCGCCCTTCGTCGAGCACGATCAGCCGGTCCAGCGCCGCGATCGTCGACAGCCGGTGCGCGATGGCGATCACCGTCTTGCCGTGCATCAGGGTGTCGAGACTGCGCTGGATCGCGACTTCGACTTCGGAATCGAGCGCGCTCGTCGCTTCGTCGAGCACGAGGATCGGCGCATCCTTGAGCATCACGCGCGCGATCGCGACGCGCTGCCGCTGGCCGCCCGACAGCTTCACGCCGCGCTCGCCGACCTCGACGTCGTAGCCGCTACGCCCATGCCGGTCGCGCAGCCGCTCGATGAAGTCGGACGCTTCAGCACGCACGGCTGCGTCGCGCATCTCGTCTTCGGTCGCGTCGGGGCGGCCGTACAGAATGTTCTCCCGCATCGTCCGGTGCAGCAGCGACGTATCCTGCGTGACCATCCCGATCGCCGCGCGCAGGCTGTCCTGCGTCACGTGCGCGATGTCCTGCCCGTCGATCCGGATCGCGCCGCCGTCGACGTCGTAGAAGCGCAGCAGCAGGTTCACGAGCGTCGACTTGCCGGCGCCCGAGCGGCCGATGAGGCCGATCCGCTCGCCGGGCCGGATCGTCAGGTTCAGCCCGTCGAACACGGGCGTGTCGTTGTCCTCGTGCGCGAAACGCACGTTATCGAACACGATGCCGCCGCGCTGCACGGTGAGCGTCTTCGCATCGGGTGCGTCGACCACGCTGCGCACCTTCGTCAGCGTGTTGATGCCGTCCTGGATCGTGCCGACGTTCTCGAACAGTTCGGTCATCTCCCACATGATCCAGTGCGAATAGCTCGACAGGCGCAGCGCCATCGCGACCACGGCCGCGACCACGCCCGCGCTCGCGTCGCCGTGCAGCCACAGATAAAGCGCGACGCCGGTCGAGCCGATCAGCAGCAGCGTCGACAGCAGATGGTTGACGACCTCGAACGCGCTGACCAGCCGCATCTGCGCATCGCCGGTCACCTTGAATGCCTCCATCGCGCGCCGCGCGTGGTCGGCTTCCCGGCGCGTGTGCGAGAACAGCTTCACGGTCGTGATGTTCGAATAGGCGTCCGTGATGCGGCCTGTCATCAGCGCGCGCGCGTCGGCCTGCCGGCTGCCCACAGCGCCCAGGCGCGGCACGAAATACGCGCACGCGACGCCGTAGCCGAGCGCCCACAGCGCGAGCGGAATCATCAGCCGCCAGTCGAAGCTCGCCGCGAGCGCGAGGATGCCGATCAGGTACGCGCCGACGCCGATCACGACGTCGACCGACATGAACAGCGCGTCGCGCACGGCGAGCGCGGTCTGCATGATCTTCGTCGTCACGCGGCCCGCGAACTCGTTCGCGTAGAACGACAGGCTCTGGTCGAGCATCAGCCGGTGAAACAGCCAGCGCAGCCGCATCGGGAAGTTGATCGCGAGCACCTGATGCTTGACCATCGTATGCAGCGCGATCAGCAATGCGCTGCCCGCGAGGATCGCGGCGAAACCGGCGAGCGTGCCGAAGTGGCGGACGCCGAAGTCGGCAGGCGTGGCCGACGACAGCCAGTCGACCACGCGTCCCATCATCGCGAACAGCGCCGCCTCGTAAGCGGCGAGCGCGGCCGACGTCAGCGCGATCAGCAGAAGCCAGCTGCGCGCGCCTTTCGTGCACGCCCAGACGAACGAGAAGAATCCCTTCGGCGGCGTGGCGGGATCCTCGAGCGGGAATGTCGGCAGGCGCCGTTCAAACCACGAAAACATCGAACCTTCTCCTTGATGCGGCGAGGGCAGGTGGCCGCCCCGTGATGCATGTTTCATGTGCGTCGTGCGGTACGCATTCGCTGCGAGCGAATCCATGACTCGACCGCGCCGAGCGTATGCGACGCCTCATCTTGCGCGACGATTGCGTCGTTTTCGCATCGTCCGGCGGCAAGTGTCGCATCGATTCGATCCGGCTGCAGGGCGGTTGCCCGCGGTCGCGCGCCACGCCGGCGGCCCGGCCGTCGGCCTTTGTTGATACGATCGCGCGTATCGTCCACGCCGGCGCGGCAAGCCGCCGGCTCATCGGCCGCGCGCCTGCACGATCGCGCGGCCACGTTCGGGAGAAGCTTCATGCTGCAGGCATTCGCGGTGTTGCTGACCTTCCAGTGTCTCGGGGAAGGGGTGTCCTATCTGTTCGGCCTGCCGGTGCCGGGCCCGGTGATTGGCATGCTGCTGCTGTTCGGCTTCGTGATGCTGCGCCCGCGGGTGGCCGACGCGATCGAGCCGACCGCACTCGAGCTGCTGCGCCATCTGTCGCTGCTGTTCGTGCCGGCCGGCGTCGGCATCATGGTGTCGGCCGACCGCGTGCGCGGCGATGCGCTCGCGGTGGTCGTCGCGCTGGCGGTGAGCACATCGCTCGCGATCGCCGTGACCGCACTCGTCACGCGTGCATTGCTGCGGCGCCAGCGGCGCGCGGACGGCATGGCGGAGGGCACGCGATGACGGCCTTCCCGAAGCTCGGCGCGATCTGGGTCTACCTCGCGGCCACGCCGCTGCTCGGCCTGACGATCACGTTGATCGCGTACCTGATCGCACAGGCGGCCTATGCACGCGCGCGCTTCAACCCGCTCGCGAACCCGGTGCTGATCGCGGTCGCGCTGATCGTCGTGCTGCTGACGATCACGCGCACGCCGTATCCGACGTATTTCGAAGGCGCGCAGTTCGTCCACTTCCTGCTCGGCCCGGCGACCGTCGCGCTGGCGCTGCCGCTGTACCGCCAGTGGTCGAAGCTGCGGCGCGCCGCGGTGCCGTTGCTCGCCGGGCTGCTCGCGGGCTCGCTGACCGCGATCGTGTCGGCGGTCGGGATCGCCGCGCTGTTCGGCGCGTCGCACCAGACGATCGCGTCGCTCGCGCCGAAATCCGCGACGACGCCGATCGCGATGGCCGTCGCGCAGGAAATCGGCGGCATTCCGTCGCTGACCGCCGTGCTGGTGATCTCGACCGGGATTTTCGGCGCCGTGTGCGCCCGTGCGATCCTGAACGCGCTGCGCATCGAGGAGCCGGCGGTGCGCGGTTTCGCGCTCGGCGTCGCGTCGCACGGGATCGGCACTGCGCGCGCGTTCCAGGTCAGCGAGGAGGCCGGCGCGTTCGCGGGCCTCGGGATGGGAATGAACGGCGTGCTGACCGCGTTCGTCGTGCCGGTCCTGCTGCCGGTGCTGTCGCGCTGGATCTGAGCGGCGCTGCGCGGCGCCGCCCGGCCGCGCGATGCTATCGGTTTCCCTGATGGCACGCGCGCCGCGCCGGCGGGCCGGACGCCTGCCGCGCATGTATCGTTGCCGTTATCAGGAGAATTCAGGAACCGGCACGGACATTTGCGCGGCGATCGGCTAACGTTGCATCGGCGCCGTGGTCGCACGCCGACGTCCGTCGCGTGCGTGCCGGCGTTCGACCCACAACCAACATCGACAAGGAGATCCGGCCATGACGAAGTCTCGCGTGGTTTCGGTGGCAGTGGCAGTAACGGCGTCGTTCGGTCTGCTGTTGACCGCCGCGCCGGCGGCATACGCGCAGGATCCGGCGTCCGCACCGACGCAGAAGCAGCTCGACAAGGCGCAGAAGAAGGCAGCCCGCAAGGCCGCCCGCGCGCGCCACGCGAAGGACCTGAAGGCGATCGGCACGGGCACCGGCTACCGGCTGACCAACGATCAGAGCAATTACCCGCAGAACGCGGTGGAGAAGGCGCCCGCGACGAAGGCGGCGCCGGCACCCGCTCCGGCCGCGCCCGCCGCGCCGGCATCGGGCCAGTAACGGGCCTGTAACAGCCGGCGCTCGCGCGCCGGAAAGCGGCGCCGGGTCGACCGGCGCCGTGCGTTCTCGTGCGTGCCGCGCAGCGGCGGCACGCGCCGCCCCGCCCGGGTGTCCCGGGGCGGGCGGCGCCCGCGTTACGACGCGAGCTTCGCGGCGAGTTCCGCGACGTGCTTGCCTTGGTAGCGCGCGATGTCGAGTTCGTTCGCGCTCGGCTGACGGCTGCCGTCCGCGCCCGCGAGCGTGGTCGCGCCGTACGGCGTGCCGCCCGTGATTTCGTTCATGTTGACGAGCCCGCTGCACGCATAGGGCACGCCCACGATCACCATCCCGTGATGCAGCAGGGTCGTGTGGAACGACGTGATGGTCGTTTCCTGGCCGCCGTGCTGCGTGCCGGTCGACGCGAACACGCTGCCGATCTTGCCGACGAGCGCACCCTTCATCCACAGGCCGCCCGTCTGGTCGAGGAACGTGCGCATCTGGCCGGCCATGTTGCCGAAGCGGGTCGGGGTGCCGAAGATGATCGCGTCGTAGCCCGCGAGTTCGTCCACGGTGGCGACGGGGGCGGCCTGGTCGATCTTGATGCCGATCGCCTTCGCCTGGTCGACGGGAATGGTTTCAGGCACGCGCTTGAGCGTGACCTCGACGCCGGGCACCGATTTCGCGCCTTCCGCGACGTGCTGCGCCATCGTTTCGATGTGCCCGTAGGACGAGTAGTAGAGAACGAGTACCTTGGCCATGTTGCGAATCTCCGATTGAGAAGGCCCCGCTTCAGCGGGGCCCGATGTTCCGAACGGGCGTCATGCCCACTCGGCCGTCACTTCGACCGGACGCAGGTCGAATACCAGCACTTCGGCATCCTTGCCGTCCGCGAACGTGAGCGACTGCTCGTTGCGGATCCGTGCGCCGTCGCCTTCGCCGAGCGTCACGCCGTTGACCGTCACGCTGCCGCGTGCGACATGCACGTAGGCGAAGCGATCCGGCGCCAGTTCGAGCGTGGCGCGTTCGTCGCCGTCGAACAGGCCCGCGTAGATCCGCGTGTCCTGGCGGATCTTCAGCGAACCGCCGCTACCGTCGGGCGATACGATCGGCGTGAGCTTGCCGCGCTTGTCGTCTGCCTCGATGTTCGTCTGCTGATAGCGCGGCTCGGCGCCCTTTTCGGCCGGCCCGATCCAGATCTGGAGGAAGTGGACCGGCGTCTCGTGCGAGTGGTTGAACTCGCTGTGACGCACGCCCGTACCCGCGCTCATCAGCTGGACGTCGCCCGGCACGATCACCGAGCCGGTCCCCATCGAATCCTTGTGCTCCAGCGCGCCGTCGAGCACGTACGACAGGATTTCCATGTCGCGGTGCGGGTGCGTGCCGAAGCCTCGGCCCGGCGCGACGCGGTCGTCGTTGATCACCAGCAGGTCGGAGAAGCCGACTTGCTTCGGATCGTAGTAATTCGCGAAAGAAAACGTGTGACGGGAGCTGAGCCAGCCATGCTCGGCACGGCCACGTTGGTCTGCTGCACGAGTCTCGATCATGATTTTTTCCTGGATATCGCCGGTCCTCGGAAGTGGGCCCGGCCGTTCGTTGAGATGAATCTTAGGTCAATCGATTTGACAAATAAATGGCTGTAGTGATAATGACTGTCACTCTGAGGTGGACAATATGGAATTCAACGACCTGAGGATCTTCGTCGCGACCGTCGATGCGGGCAGCTTCACGGCGGCGGCCGATCAACTGATGCTGTCCAAGCAGTTCGTGAGCCGGCGCACGATGGCGCTCGAGGCCGCGCTGGGCGTGCGTTTGCTCCATCGCAATACACGCAATCTCGCGGTCACGGAATCGGGGCAGGAGTTCTATGCGCGCGCGCAGCGGATCCTGGCCGAAGTCGCCGACGCCGAGCAGGCGATGTCGGTGCGCAGCACCGAGCTGCACGGTTCGCTGAAGATCAGCGCGCCGCTGTCGTTCGGGATCACGCACGTGTCGCCGCTGATCGCCGAATTCCTGTCCGCGCATCCGGCCGTGCGGCTCAACGTCGACCTGACCGACCGGCGCGTCGACCTGATCGGCGAGGGCTTCGATCTCGTGCTGCGGATCGGCACGCTCGAGGATTCGACGCTGATTGCGCGACCGCTGGCCGCCTGGGAAATGATCGCGTGCGCGAGCCCCGCGTATCTGAAGCGACAGGGCGCGCCTGCGACGCCGGCCGACCTCGCCGGCCATACGTGCCTGATGTACGGGCGCGAGCGGCGTGTGGGCTGGGAATTCCGGGTCGACGGCGCCGCGCGCACGTTCGACGTGCAAGGTCCGCTCGTCGCGAACAACGGTGAAGTCGTGCGCGACGCGGCGATCGCGGGGCTCGGCATCGCGCTGCTGCCGCATTTCATCGTCGGCTCGGCGCTCGACAGTGGCGCGCTCGTGCCGGTGCTCGATGCATATGCGCCGTCGCCGATCACGTTGAACGCGGTGTTTCCGCAGCACCGTGAAGGGTTCGTCACGCTGCGCACGTTCATCGGGTTTCTGGCCGAACGGTTGGGCGCGCGGGCGTAGCGGGCGCGGTGCGCTGCGCGGCGTTCTTTTGACCCGATGAAGGCGAGGTTGCACGCGCGGTGGACGCCGCGACGGCTTTCGTCGAGCGGCAGGGCGCGTCGGGCGGGCGGCGTGCCGCTTGATGTATTCAGCGTCGCGATGTCTCGTCTCGGCATTCGTGTGCCGGTATCGCAGGGGCTTTCCATTCGCGCGTCCCCGGTGCTCGGCGGCGTTGATCGACGACGCGCATTCGCGTTAGGCTTCGCCGGGGGCGACGGCCGGCGTCGCATGCCGGACCGGGTGTTTTTACCTCGAACCGCATCGGCCACGTAGCTTCTACTCCCCGCCATCCACGACGAGTCCAGTCCAATGACAACGAAGAACCGATCGAATGCTCGCGCGGGCGAGCGAGAGGCAGCCGCGCGTTACGGCCGGCATGCGCGGAGCGCGAACCTGCGATCCGTCATGATGTTGGCAATGCTTACCATTTTGCCGATGGCCGTGCATGCGGCGGGCTTCGATTGCGCGAAAGCCGCGTCGCCGAGCGAGAAGGCGATCTGTGCGGATGCCGGGCTGTCGGCGCTCGACGGAGAGCTGGCGGCGGCGTGGAAGAAGGCGCTTGCCAAAGGTGGCGATACGGCCGCGCTGAAGGCTGCGCAGCTGGACTGGCTCAAGCAGCGCGATCGTTGTGGAAACGATGCATCGTGCCTCGGCGACCGCTATCGCGAGCGGCTCGCGAGCCTGAACGGCACGTCGCTTGCGGCCGATCGCTGGCAGCAGACGTGGTATCGCGACAGCGCGAACCCGTCGTTCGGTGGCGTGTTGACGTTCAGCGGCACGGCACCGCGCCTTCACTTCGAACTGAGCGGCAACAACGGCGCGAATACCGGCGGCCTGAGCGGCGATATCGAACTGCACGGCGACACCGGCACGTTCCGCCAGGATCGCTGCCGGCTCGATTTCAGCCGCAAGGGCGGGCGCGTGCACGTCGCTCAACAGGGCGGCGATGCCGATTGCGGCGCCGGTGCAGGCGTCGTGTATTCGGGCGACTACGTGACGGCATCGAAGGCGCAGGCGAGTCAGGCGGCGGATCTCGTGACCCTGAAGGTGCTGACCGACGCGCGGCAGAACGCGATCGCGCACAAGCTGCTCGGCGCCGATTACCAGACGCTCGTCGACACGGTCAATTCCAGCGCGGACGAGCAGGATCTCGACGGCCTGAATGCCGGCGTGAAGTCGTACTGGGTACGCGGCATCGCAACGACGAACGCCGCGATCGTGATGCGTCGCGGCACTGATCTGTGGATCGGCCTGCTGGTATTCGATGCCCACGGCAACGTGCGGATGCGCTATTACACGAGCGTGCCGGCATGGAAAAAGACCGTGCCGAAGACCATTCGCGCCTGGCACGACAATCTCGACAAGACGTTGCCGATCGATTTGATGTGATCCGCCAGCCGGGTATGCCGGCGCGAAATGTGCGCGGCGGGCCATGACGCGTTTGTTACGTGACAATTGTCCACTGAATAGAGACAGCGAATCTTGTTTTGACGGATTGATGATTTCCGGTGGGACAGTAGACTGCACCCGTGCTTCGCCAGAACCGCACCGCAGCGCGCCACGACGGCGCGACGGAACGGATTCTTCGGCAGCGGGCCGGACGGCCCGCGGTTCGATCGTGCGAGGAGGGTTCGTTGCCGATCCGTGGATCCGCCGTTGCGCGGACGTCGGTACCGAATGCGTCAAACCGTCAAATCAAGGTGATTGCTATGCGTTACGTTTCGCTGGAGTCGAAGAAGGACGAGCTGCTGCTGGCGGCTCGCGTGCTGATGATGATCCTGTTCGTGTTGTTCGGCTGGCAGAAGCTGAACGGCTTCTCGGGCACGGTCGCGTACATGGCGTCGACCGGCGCACCGTCGCCGGAACTGTCGGCGGTGATCGCGGTGGCGGTCGAGCTGGTCGGCGGCGCGCTGATCGCGGTCGGGTTCTATACGCGTCCGCTCGCGCTGGTGTTCGCGGTCTATACGCTCGCGACCGCGTTGATCGGGCATCGCTACTGGGCGCTGCAGGGCATGGATCAGTATCTGGCGATGATCAACTTCTACAAGAACATCAGCATCATCGGCGGGCTGCTGTTGCTCGCGGTAAGCGGGCCGGGGCGCTATTCGTTCGACCGCAAGTAAGCGGACGCGAGACTTCGTGCCGCACGACAGGCCCGGTGCGCGCAATCGCGCATCGGGCCTTTTTCATCATACGCACGTCGTCGACGTGCGCGCGAAATCGACATCGACTGCGCGTTCTCGTATAGATTGGGGGCCCTCATCCCCTTTCATCGTTCGCCACCGTGCCGCATCCGACCATCCTTCTCATCGGCGCGTCCGGCCTGCTCGGCCGTGCGGTTGCTGCATCGCTGTCCCGCGAATCGTCGCTGACGACGATCGGAACGATCCGTCACCCGGACACCGCGGGCGCACGGCGCCTTGCACTGCGGCCGGAAAACGTCGCCCGGCTCGACGCGCTCGATCAGCCGGCGCTCGAACACCTATTCGCGACTTCCCGGCCGGCTGCCGTAATCATCTGCGCCGCCGAACGCCGCCCGGACGTCTGCGAACACGACCCCGCGGCCGCGCGCGCGATCAACGTCGACGCACCGGCCCGCATCGGCGCGCTCGCCGCACGCTACGGCGCGTGGACACTCGGCATCTCCACCGACTATGTGTTCGACGGCAACGCGGCACCGTATCGCGAGGACGCAACGCCGAACCCGCTGAACATCTACGGCCGCACCAAGCTGGAAGGCGAGGCCGCGTTGCTCGCCGCGTCGCCGCTCGCATGCGTGCTGCGCCTGCCGTTGCTCTACGGGCCGATCGTCGACTGGCGGGAGTCGGCCGTCACAAGCCTCGTGCCGGCGACCGTCGCGTCCGCGCGACCGGGCGCGGATGCGGTCGGGATGGACGCGTGGGCGATCCGCTATCCGACCTACACACCCGACGTCGCGGCGGTCATCCGCGACCTGACGCTGCGGCATCTCGCGGGCTCGCCCGTCACGGGAATCCGTCATTGGTCGGGCGAGGAGCCGATGACGAAGTACGACATCGCGCAACGGATCGCGGCCGTGCTCGGCATCGACGCGGCGCTCGCGCGGATCGACACGCCGGCCGATGCGACGCCGCGTCCGTACGATTGCCACCTCGATGCATCGAGCGTGCGCGCACTCGGGATCGATCATGCGACGCCGTTCGCAACCGGGCTGCAAGCGGTGCTGCGCGATGCGCCGCCGCTGCCCTGACGCATACGAAGGATCGGGAGCGACGGCCCGTCGCGATACGTGTTCGTCACGGACGACGCGATCCGGCGCGCGGCTGCGTGCCTGCCGGTTGACGAGCACGCCGAGCGCATCCGGGCCGCGTTGCCCGGCGAAGCTGAACGTTACGTCGTCCATATCGAGCGCGCGCTGAACGCCGCGCGCGGCAGCGATGCTCCATACACCGTTCGCGCCGGAGGGTTGCAGCTTCGGCATGTAAACCGCTGCACCTGCGCCGACACTCGCGGGCTCGCGAAGGCAAGTGTGCGCCGGACCGCAAAAGTCCTCGAACATGACGGATGCGCACTGCTATCATTCGCGCCATGCCGCGCCTGTCCGATGCGGCGGCAGGTGGCGAGGAGGTCGCCACCGACGGCTCGTCGCGCGCTCGAATGCGCCGAGCCGCGTGTTGCGTGCCGATGCCATGTGTTTTTCGACGATGGCGCGACATTCGGCATACTTCGAAAGCCTTACAGGTCCAGGCAACCGATTCACATATCGCAACACAGATTGGCGGAACTTCGTGATAGCTTCGCCCATCGGAGGTTTTTTGAATAAAAACATGCCCAAAGAGGATGAATACATGACCCAGGCCCTGCAGGAGCTCGAAGCACAACTTCGGGACCTGAACATCAAGCTGTCGGAAGCGAAGCAGAAAGAGAAGCAAGCCGCACTCGCGGCGTTCAAGGAACAGGTCGAGCTGTTGGGCATCACGCAGCAGGAAGTGCTGAGCGCCCTCGGCTACATCGTCCAGCGAAAACGCAAGGCGCCTGCCAAGTATTACGATCCGACGACCGGCCGCTCGTGGTCGGGCCGTGGCCCGCGACCCAAATGGCTCGAAGGCAAGGATCTCGATACGCTGCTCGTCGAGCGCGCGGCAAAGACCTGGTGGCCCGGCGACGATCAGGGCTGAGGCAGCACCGCGCCGGCACCGCCCCAGTGCCGGTCGATCCGCGCCGGCGGCGATGCCGGCCTCGCAAGATCCGCTTCATCGCGTTGTTTCGGTGTCCCGCCTGATTGTGCGATCGCCGACTTCACCATCTTTCAAATTCATTACCCGCGCGGCCTGCCTCCGTTCCCGGAAGCGGGCCGCGCGACGCTTTGCGCGTGCGCGCGTCCGCCGGCCCGTCAGGCACGGGGCAGGCTTTAGAATGTCGCCCGGACATTTCCGGCAGGACACCATGGCAGCAAACATGAAATCTTCGGCGCTGGGCGATCCGGCGCCGTCGCGCGACGATCAGGTCAACGCGTACGCGTGGAAGGCGCTGGCCGGCTCGGCGATCGGCTATGCAATGGACGGCTTCGATCTGCTGATCCTCGGCTTCATGCTGCCGGCGATCACTGCGGCATTGCAGCTGACGCCCGGGCAGGGCGGCGCGCTCGTCACGTGGACGCTGATCGGCGCCGTCGCGGGCGGCATTCTGTTCGGTGCACTGAGCGACCGTTACGGCCGTGTGCGCGTCCTGACCTGGACGATCATGCTGTTCGCGGTCTTCACCGGCCTGTGCGCGTTCGCGCAGGGCTTCCGGGATCTGCTCGTGTACCGGACCATCGCGGGCATCGGCCTTGGCGGCGAGTTCGGCATCGGCATGGCGCTCGCGGCCGAAGCGTGGCCGGCGAGCAAGCGGGCGCGCGTTTCGTGCTACGTTGCGCTCGGCTGGCAGGCCGGCGTGCTGCTGGCCGCGCTGCTGACGCCGCTGCTGCTGCTCCATGTCGGCTGGCGCGGGATGTTCGTGGTCGGCGTGCTGCCCGCGCTGCTCGCGTGGCTGCTGCGCAACCGGCTGCACGAGCCGGAGCTCTTCGTGCAGCGCGCGGCGCAGCCACGGGCCAACGCATTCCGGATGCTCGTCGCCGACGCCCGCACCGCGCGCACGAGTCTCGGCATCGTGATCCTGTGCTCGGTCCAGAACTTCGGCTACTACGGGATCATGATCTGGCTGCCCACCTTCCTGTCGAAGCAGATGGGCTTCTCGCTGACGAAGTCGGGGCTGTGGACGGCGGCGACCGTCGTCGGGATGATGATCGGCGTCTGGACGTTCGGGCAGCTCGCCGATCGCATCGGCCGCAAGCCGACGTTCCTGCTGTATCAGCTCGGTTCGGTCGTGACGGTCATCGCATATGCGCGCCTGTCGGACCCGACGGCCATGCTGTGGGCCGGCGCGCTGATGGGGATGTTCGTCAACGGGATGGTCGGCGGCTACGGCACGCTGATGTCCGAAGGCTACCCGACCGCCGCGCGTGCGACCGCGCAGAACGTGCTGTGGAACATCGGCCGCGCGGTCGGCGGTTTCGGGCCGGTGGCCGTCGGCGCGCTCGCCGCGCACTATTCGTTCCAGACGGCGATCGCGCTGCTCGCCGGCCTGTACGTGCTCGACATGATCGCGACGCTGTTCCTGATTCCGGAACTGAAGGGCGTCGAACTCGACTGACGACGTGCGGCGTGGCGCCGGGTGCCGCGACCCGGCGCCACGCCGCAGTTCAACTGGAATTCGTCACCGGAATTCACCATGCAACTCAAGAACCGAACGATCGGCGTGATGGGCTCGGGCAAGGAGCCATGGCTCGCGTTTTCCGAGCCGCTCGGCGCATGGCTCGCGCAGGCCGGCTTCAACCTGCTGACGGGCGGCGGCCAGGGTGTGATGCTGGCGGTCGCGCGTGCGTTCGCCGGCGTGCCGGGACGGGCCGGCCGGTCGATCGGCATCGTGCCGACGCGGGCCGATCCGCAGGCGGGCTTCGTGCCGCTCGACGGCTATCCGCATCCGTTCGTCGAGATACCGATCCTCACGCCGCTGCCGCGCCGCGAGCCGGGCGCCGATCCGCACACGATCAATCGCAACTACGTGAACGTGTTGAGCAGCGACCTGATCGTCGCGCTACCCGGCGGGCACGGCACGGCCGAGGAGATCGCGCTCGCGCGGCGCTGGTGCAAGCCGCTGATCTGCCTCGGGCCGGACGGCGCGTTTAGTGAACTCGCTGCGGGTGCGACGTGCACGTCGTCGCTCGACGACGTGGTCCGGTTCATCGACGCAGTGTTCGCGACGGCGTTGCCGCATGCGGCGCAGGTACAGTGATAGTGCGATCGCGGTCGTGCGTCAGTCGCCGGGGGCCGGTGCCCGCGGCAACCGGTCGTCGAGTCGGTCGAGCACATCTTGCCAGTCGAGCGGCAGCAGCGCGTGGTAATCAAGCCCGCGGGCGGCCATCCTGTCGATGAATGCATCCTGCACGCATGCGCATGCGGCGCTCATCTCCGGCGTGACGCCGCCTTCGCGCAGCGTATCGCATACTTCGCGCATCTCCGCCGCGCGCCGGCGGCCGTGTTCGGCGACGCGGCCGATCAGGTAGCCGGGCAGGTCGGGGAGCGTCGCGAACGTGTCGAAGGTCTGCCGCAGCGAAGCGAGCACGAGCGCGTCGGCGCCGTATGCGCGCGCCGCGCCGAGGCATTCGACGGTCAGCGCTTCGATTCCCTTGATCATCACGCTGCGGCACATCTTGGCCGCCGACGCCACGCCGACGCGGGTCGACACGGCCTGCGCATGGAAGCCGAGCGCATTCAGTTCGAGCGAGATCGTTTCGGCCGCCGGGCCGGCCAGCAGCATCGGCACGGCGAGGCCGTGAGGCGGTACGGGCGCCATCACCGCCGCTTCGACGTAACGCCCGCCGGCGGCTTCGATCAGACGCTGGCCATGCTGCTTTCGCGCGGGTGATACCGAATTGATGTCGATGAAAGTCTGTCCGGCGCGGATGTGCACGGCGACCGCCGCCGCGACTTCCGCGTCGGACGACGCCGTGACGGCCGACACGATCCAGCGCGAGTCGCGGATCGCGGCGGCGAGTGAAGATGCGGCTTCGACGTGCAGGCGCGCGGCCTTGTCGCGCATCGCGGGCGCCGACCGTGCGTCGTCGAGTTGCCGGTCGTACATCGTCACGCGCACGGCGCGGGCGGCCAGCGCGCCGCCGAGCAGCCCACCGGCTTCGCCGAAACCAATGAAGGAAATTGCCGGGTCGATCATGCGTGTCGCTCCTCGGGTGTGTGATGCGCGGGCGGTATCGCAATGCCTTATGGCGGCTACGCGCATCGGTTGCACACGGCGCCGTGTATTGATTGCATTGTGGGGCAACGGATTCGACCGGCCCGATGCGAATTGGGCTCGACGGCCATGCACTTTGCTTATCGCGCGATGGTCGTGGCAGGGGCGTGCGGCGTACGTGCGACCTCGGTCGCAACGATGCGTATCGCGTCGATCAACGCACGCGCCGCGGGCGACGGTGGACTGCCGGTGCGTGTCATCAGGCCGATGTCACGGGTCGTTTCGCGCATCGGCACATCGAGCACGGCCAGCAGCCCCGCATCGCATTCGTAGCGCAGTTGCTGCGCGGACAGCACCGCGAGCATGTCGCTATGCAGCAGCAGGCCGCGAATCACCGCGAGGTCCGCGCTTTCGACCGTCGGCATCGGCGGCTTGAGCTTCATGCGCCGGAACAGCGATTCGAACAGGCCGCGCGCGGGCGCATGGCTGCGCGGCAGGATCCATTGCGCGCGGGCGAGGCTCGCGAGCCCGAGGTTCCGGACGCCGGCGAGCGGGTGATCGTGCCGCGCGAGCACGACGAGGTTCTCGGACATCAACCGCTCGTTCTCGAGGTCGCTTGCCGGGTCGCTCACGCGCAACGCGCCGAGGATGAAGTCGATGTCGCCCGCGCGCACACCGGCGACGAGCGCCTCGTATGCGCTTTCGTCGGTGATCACGCGCACCTTCGGAAATCGCGTGACGACGCGCGCGACCGCTTCGGGCAGGATCAGCGTGCGGCCGAGCGGCAGCGCACCGACGGTTACGACACCCTGGATGCTGCCGTGCAGCGCGGCGACGTCGTCGGCGACGTGCCGCAATTCGTTCAGCGCGCGCCGCACATGAAGCAGAAACGTCTCGCCGTCGGCCGTGAGCAGGAGGCCGCGCGGATGACGATGGAACAGCGCGAAACCCGCACCGCTCTCGAGAATCCGGATCGCGCTGCTGACGGCTGGCTGCGTGAGGCCGAGCGCTCGCGCGGCGCTCGGCATGTGCCGATACCGCGCGAGCGTCGAGAACAGCTGGAGCCGCCGCGTGTTGAGCAGATACGCGGGCAGACCGCCTTCGGCCGATGCGCGGCGGCGCGACTGGCGCAGCGCACACCAGCTCGCGAGCGCGCCGAGTTCGGTGAACACGCGCTCACCGCGTTTCAGCACCGCGCGGCCGACCGGTGTCGCGAGCATGCCTGACGGCTTGCGATCGAACAGCGGTTCGCCGAGGGCCGTCTCGAGGTCCTGCACCGCGCGTGTGACGGCAGACTGCGCACGAAACAGCGTGGCGGCGGCGCGGCTCACGCTGCCGGTTTCGGCAACGCGCTGCACCGCGTACAGGAAGGCGAGGTTCGGGAGTTCGGTGTTGTCCATGGGTCGGTCGGGCGATGTGCGTCGCGGCGGCGATCGCGCATGACCTGCGTGCATCCGCGCGAGCTGCGCCAGCATCGAAGCGCGTTGACCGACTTTACCGGAACGGCGGCGGCAGAACTTGCGTCGTGCTTATCCAGCTATCTGTTTTATTTATCGATCGCGAATCGACGGACAACGGGCCGCGATCGGCAACCTAGCTCGTCTCCATCCCCGAGCGCCATGCCCGGCGGGCGTTCCAGGCATCGGCGGCGCCGTTCGCATGCCGGCTGAGAGCGTGTCAGACATGCCGTTTCGCTTCGATTAAAGGGTTTACCCTGACTGTTTCGCCCCGCTGCCGAATGAGTAATTTCAGTTCCGGCGACAGCAAGCGCGCGGTTGCCGGCGCATCGGGCCGTCATCTGATTCATTGTTCGTCCGATCACAAAGGGGTTGCGCGGAGCGCGGCGCCCGCATTCACGAACGAGGCAGCCCAATGGGACAGCAGCACATCATCGGAGCACGCGAAACGACGCAAGCAGCGCAGGACAGCACGACGTTTGCCGACACGGTACGCGCGGGGATTCGCGGCGGCGTGGCGGGGGCCGTGCTGATCTGGGTCTACGAGGCGCTCGTCTGGGTCGTTGCGCAGCACCTGATGCCGCTCGCCGGCATTCCGCGCAACGCGACGGGGCTCGTGTTCGGCAAGGCCGCGCAGGATGCGCTGGGCATCGGCGCGTACTTCATCGGCACAGCGATCCACTTCGCGTTCGCGCTGTCGTGGGGCATCGTGTTCGCGGCGATCTGGCCATGGTTTCGCCGGCGCGGCTTCGAGGCGACGTTCGTCGCGCTGTTCTTCGCGATCATCGCGTGGATCGTGATGCACGCGCTCATCATGATCGCGTCGAGCAATCACCCGAACTATTTCGATCCGAACGTGATCATCGGCGGGTTCATGTCGCATTTCGTCTTCGCCGTGCCGCTCGCGCTGGTCGTCAAGCGCAGTCTCGCGCCGCAGCCGAACGGCCGCCGCGCGTAAGCGTACGCGCACGCATTCATCAGTAGCGGACGGCGAAGCCGGAACGCATTCGAGCATCACGAAGGAGCATTGGCATGGCACGGATCATCGGAGGCATCGCGGCCTCCCACACGCCCACGATCGGGTTCGCGTTCGACAAGAACAAGCAGCAGGACCCTGTCTGGGCACCGATCTTCGAAAACTTCGCGCCGCTGAGCGCGTGGCTCGCCGAAAAACGCCCCGACGTGCTGCTGTTCATCTACAACGATCACGTGACGTCGTTCTTCTTCGATCACTATTCGGCGTTCGCGCTCGGCGTCGGGCCGCAGTGGCATCCGGCGGACGAAGGCGGTGGCGCGCGAGACCTGCCGCCGATCGCGGGTCACCCGATGCTGGCCGCGCATATCGGCCAGTCGTTGATGGCCGACGAGTTCGACATGTCATTCTTCCAGAACAAGCCGCTCGATCACGGCTGTTTCTCGCCGCTGTCGGTGCTGTGCCCGCATCGTCCCGATTGGCCGGTGCAGCTCGTGCCGCTGCAGATGGGCGTGCTGCAGTTGCCGGTGCCGTCAGCGCGCCGCTTCTATCGGCTCGGGCAGGCACTGAGGCGCGCCATCGAGAGTTATCCGGAGGACCTGCGCGTCGCGATCGTCGCGACCGGCGGGCTGTCGCACCAGGTGCACGGCGAGCGTTCCGGTTTCAACAATCCCGAATGGGATGCGCGCTTTCTCGATTTGCTCCAGGACGACCCGGAGCGCCTGGCCGCAATGCCGCTCGGCGAATATGCGACGCTTGGCGGTTTCGAAGGCGCCGAGGTCGTGATGTGGCTCACGATGCGCGGCGCGTTGCCGGCCGGCGTCGTGTGCCGTCATCGCAGCTACTACCTGCCGTCGATGACGGGCATTGCGACGGCCGTCTACGAGCCGGCCGACACCGACGTCGACGAGGCGGCGGCCGAACGCCATCGGCAGCGAATGGCGGCGGAGCTCTCCGGCGTCGAGCGACTGCCGGGCACCTACCCGTTCACGATCGAGCGCGCGGTTCGCGCGTACCGGATCAACGACTATCTGCACCGGATGATCGAGCCTGCGCATCGCGCGCAGTTCCTGAGCGACCCCGAGGCGAGCTTCGAAGCCGCGGGCCTCGACACGGCGGAGCGCGACCTGATTCGCCGACGCGACTGGCTCGGCCTGCTGCGCTACGGCGTGATCTTTTTCCTGCTGGAGAAGCTCGGTGCGGTGACGGGCGTATCGAACCTGCATATCTATGCGGCGATGCGCGGCGAATCGCTGGAGGCGTTCCAGCGTACGCGCAACGCGCCGGGGGCGCTGTATTCGGTAGCTGGAAAGAGCGCCGGGCCCTTGGGCTGGGACGGCGCGGACAAGCCGCGCAACACGTAAGGCAGGACGAAGGCGCGCGGGATCGCCGCGCCTGCGGGACCGGAACGCCGGCAGCGTATCGAACCATATAAATAGGATGACGAATCGACGGGTCGATCGTCTCCAAGGAGACAGGAGAGTCATGATGGACAGTGGAAAGACAATCGACATCAAGGCATTCATTGACGAGAGGCCAGTGTCGCGCTACCAGTGGCTGCTGGTCGTGCTGTGCTGCCTCGTCGTGATCGCCGACGGGATGGACGTCGCGATCATGGGGTTCGTTGCGCCGTCGGTGATTCGCGACTGGGCGATCTCGCGGCCTGAATTCGGTCTCGTGATGAGCGCGGCGCCGATTGGCCTCGTGATCGGCGCGCTGCTGGCCGGCCCGAGTGCCGACCGGTTTGGGCGCAAGCGCGTGCTGATCGCGTCGGTGTTCCTGTTCGGCGTGTTCACGATCTTGACCGCGCACGCGCACTCGCCGTTCGAGATGGCGATGCTGCGGCTGCTGACCGGCATCGGTCTGGGCGCGGCGATGCCGAACACGACGACGCTGTTGTCGGAGTACGCACCGCAGCGGATGCGCGCGTTGATGATCACCGTGATGTTTACCGGCTTCAACCTCGGCTCGGCGCTGATCGGTTTCGTCGCCGGCTGGCTGATCCCGCTGCACGGCTGGCGCTCGGTGCTGCTGTTCGGCGGCGCGCTGCCGCTGCTGCTGATTCCGCTGCAGCTTTGGCTGCTGCCCGAATCGGCACGGCTGCTTGCCGTGCGCGGCGCGCCGTCGCAACGCATCGGCGCGTTGCTGAACCGCGTGTGTGGCGGCCAGTTCAGCGGCAACGAGACGTTTGTATCGAACGAGCCGCCGCTGCCGACGCGCAAGCCGATCGGCGTGCTTTTCTCGCAAGGCTATGGCCGCGTCACGTTGTCGTTGTGGATCACCTATTTCATGGGTCTGCTGGTGATCTATCTGCTGACCGGCTGGCTTCCGACGCTGATCAAGGACGCGGGCCTGTCCGTCAGCACGGCCGCGAACGTGACCGCGATGTTCCAGATCGGCGGCACGATCGGCGCGATCTGCGTGGGCTGGCTGATGGACCGCGTGCGGCCGGCGCCGGTGATCGGTGCCGCGTATCTCGGCGGCGGCCTGTGCGTGGCCGTGCTCGCGTGGGCTGGCGCGCTGTCCTCGTCGCTCGCGCTGCTGGTGTTCGCGGCCGGTTTCTGCATGAGCGGCGCGCAGACGGGGCTGAACGCTTACGCGCCCGGACGCTATCCGACCGTTGCGCGCGCAACCGGTGTGAGCTGGATGCTCGGAATGGGCCGCTTCGGCAGCATCTTCGGCTCGGCGATCGGCGGCGCGCTGCTCGGCTTCGGCTGGAAGTTCGACGCGATCCTGTCGATGCTCGCGGTGCCGGCCACGCTGGCCGCGATCGCGATCATGACGACGCAGCACACGGCCGCGCCGGAACCGCGGGAACTCGAAAACCCGGCGCACTGACGCGCGTTGCGCGCCGCCGTCCGGTGCGGTCGTTGGCGAGGGGCCGGACACATCATCAAACGCAGGAGCATCAATGATCATCGACATTCATGGTCACTACACCACCGCGCCGAAGGCGCTGGAAGCATGGCGCAATCGCCAGGTCGCGGCGCTCGGCAGTCCGTCCGAACAGCCGAAGGTCGCCGAGCTGAACATTAGCGACGACGAACTGCGCGAATCGATCGAGCACAACCAGCTGCGGTTGATGCGCGAGCGCGGCCTCGACCTGACAATCTTCAGCCCGCGTGCGAGCTTCATGGCCCATCACATCGGCGATTTCCAGGTATCGAGCACATGGGCGGCCGTATGCAACGAGTTGTGCCATCGCGTGCAACGGCTTTTTCCCGATCATTTCGTGCCGGCCGCGATGCTGCCGCAGAGCCCGGGCGTCGATGTCGCGACGTGCATTCCGGAGCTCGTGCGCTGCATCGAGGAATACGGCAACGTCGCAATCAACCTGAATCCCGACCCGTCGGGCGGTCACTGGACCAGCCCGCCGCTGTCTGACCGCTACTGGTACCCGATCTACGAGAAGATGGTCGAGTACGACATTCCCGCGATGATCCATGTGAGCACGAGCTGCAACGCGTGCTTCCACACGACAGGCGCGCACTACCTGAACGCCGACACTACGGCCTTCATGCAGTGCCTGACCTCCGACCTATTCCGCGATTTCCCGACGCTGCGGTTCGTGATTCCGCACGGCGGCGGCGCAGTGCCGTATCACTGGGGACGTTTTCGCGGGCTCGCGCAGGAGCTGAAGAAACCGCTTCTGAAGGACCACCTGTTGAACAACGTGTTCTTCGACACGTGCGTGTATCACCAGCCCGGCATCGACCTGCTGACCGGCGTGATTCCGGTGGACAACATCCTGTTCGCGAGCGAGATGATCGGCGCGGTGCGCGGCATCGATCCCGAGACGGGGCACTACTACGACGACACGAAGCGATACATCGAGGCGTCGTCGCTCGACGCGAACGCGCGTCACAAGATCTACGAAGGCAATGCACGGCGTGTTTATCCGCGCCTGGATGCGCAACTGAAAGCGAAGGGGCTTTGATCATGACTGAACTCGGCGTGGTGTACCGCACCATCCATCGCGCGGATCAGGACGTCGCCGCGCGGCTCGGCGCGCTCGGCTCGGCGACGGTACACGAAGCGATGGGCCGCACGGGGCTGCTGAAGCCGTACATGCGGCCGATCTATCCGCGCGCGCGTGCGTCCGGCACAGCGGTCACGGTGCTGCTGCATCCGGGAGACAACTGGATGATGCACGTTGCCGCCGAACAGATCCGTCCCGGCGACGTGGTCGTCGCGGCGATTACCGCGGATTGCACCGACGGCTATTTCGGCGACCTGCTCGCGACCAGCTTCAAGGCGCGCGGCGCGCGCGCATTGATCATCGATGCCGGCGTGCGCGACGTCGCGGTGCTCGAGGCGATGCAGTTTCCGGTGTGGAGCAAGGCGATTTCGGCGAAAGGCACGATCAAGGCGACGCTCGGATCGGTGAACGTACCGGTGGTATGCGCGGGTTCGCTCGTCAACCCCGGCGACGTAATCGTCGCGGACGACGACGGCGTGGTCGTGGTGCCGGCCGCGCGTGCGGCGCAAGTGCTCGAGAAGGCCGTCGCGCGCGAGGCGAACGAAGCGGCGAAGCGTGCGAAGCTCGCGTCCGGCGTGCTGGGTCTGGACATGTACGACATGCGCGAGCCGCTGCGTCAGGCCGGCCTGCGCTACATCGACTGATGCAGGCGGCGGCGATGGCGGCGTCAGGCGGTGCGGCGATCGCCGCGGGTATTTCGTCGATGGCGACGCGGCCACTGCTGGCGAGGCTCGCGGCCCTTTACGAGCACGAAACGGGTGCACACGTGTCGATCACGTCGATTGGCGGGGTCGATGCCGCGCGGCGCGTGCGGAACGGCGAGCCGTTCGATTTCGTCGTGCTCGCGTCCGATGCGATCGAGCAGTTGGCGGCGAGCGGTCATGTCGATGCCGGCAGCCGCGTGGACGTTGCCCGCTCAGGCATCGCGGTCGCGGTGGCGAGCGGCGCGACGCGGCCGGAAATCGGCACCGAGGCTGCGTTGCGCGACGCGATCCTGAGGGCCGGCCGGATCGGTTACTCGACGGGACCGAGTGGTGCGCACCTGAATCGCCTGTTCGCGCGCTGGGGCATCGCCGACACGATCGCACCGCGTATCGTGCAGGCGCCACCGGGCGTGCCGGTCGGCCGGTTGATCGCGGCCGGCGACGTCGAGCTCGGCTTTCAGCAGTTGAGCGAGCTGATGCATGCGCCGGGCATCGATGTCGCCGGACCGCTGCCGGATGAGGTCCAGGCGGTGACGGTGTTCGCGGCGGCAATATGCGGCACGGCGTCCGATCGCGCGGCCACTGCGCGGTTTCTCGCGTATCTCGCGTCTGCGCAAGCCGATTCCGTGAAGGGCTTGTACGGGATGGAGCCTGCATGAGGCCGGTTGGGCGCAACCGATAAACGGATCAGATGGAATATGGCCTTCTTCGCAACGGGTCGTGTCAGGAACGTAGTTATGCTGAATACGAGGTAACGGGCGTGATGCTTCGCCCGATGTAGCGAATGGCCGACACCACGTCGCCGCATCGTTCATTCCCGAGCGAGCGACATAGCAAACAACGACAGGAGACAGGCATGCAGACGAACGGCAGGGCAGGGTGGATGGTGCGCGCTCGGCATCGCACGGCGCGCAACAGGTGCGATGTGCTGGCCAGGGTGCTGGCGATCGGCGTCGTGTGGTTGTGCGCTGCGCTGACCGGCTGGCCCAACGTGGCAAAGGCCGCGAGCACCGGCGGCCTTGCAAATCTTCCGGCGGTGATGCCGGCGATGTCGTGCCCGTCGGTCGCGGCACTCGACCTGAGCGGCGTGACCGACGGTACCGTCACGATCACGTCGGCGGTGCTGCTGCCGGCCGGCACGGTCGTCGGCAACAATACACTGCCCGCGCCCGTCTGCGACGTGAAAGGCACGATCGGCCCGGGCGCGTCGCTGTTTGAATTGCAGTTGCCGACGCAAGGCTGGACTCAACGCTATCTGCAGACGGGCTGCGGTGGCTTGTGCGGGAACCTGTCCGTCAATGCGCCGATGGCGTCGACCTGCGTGCCGGTGACGAACGGAACGATCGCGATGGCCGCGACCGACATGGGCCACGAAGGTGGCAACGACGGCTCGTGGGCGCTCGACCCAAAAGCGAAGCTCGACTTCGCGTACCGCGCCGAACATGCGACCGCGCAAGTGGCAAAAGCGATCATCGGCAAGTTCTATGCGCGGCCCGCGCGCTACGCCTACTTCGACGGCTGCTCGGACGGCGGCCGCGAGGCGCTGATGGAGGCGCAGCGCTTCCCCGACGACTTCGACGGCATTGCCGCCGGCGCACCCGCCAACGACCTGATCGTGCAGAACACGTTCCATCATGCGTGGCCGAACGCGGTCAACACGGACCCGAAGACGGGCAACGCGATCCTGCTCGCCGGCAAGCTGCCGATGCTGCACGCGGCCGTGCTGAAGGCATGCGACGGTCTGGACGGCGTGGTCGATGGCGTGATCGACAATCCGCGTGCGTGCCGTTTCGATCCCGCGACGATCGTGTGCGCACAGGGGCAATCGACTGCGACCTGCCTGACGCCGCAGGAAGCAGACGTGGTGCGCCGGATTCATGACGGCGCGACGGCGGCGGACGGCACACGTCTCGAACCTTTCGTATCGCGTGAATGGGGCTCGGAGCTGAACTGGACGCTGTTCGTCCCGGCGACCGCCACCGCGCAGAGCGGCACGATCGGTTTCGTGCTGCCGTTCCTTCGCTATCTCGACTACTACAACGCGTCGTACCCGTCGGCGACGATCGCCGACCTGAAGTTCACGCTCGATGCATTCGCGAAGACGGTGCCGGTGTCGAACTACCTGGCCGCGACCGATCCGGACCTGAGCCGCTTCGCCGGCCGTGGCGGCAAGCTGCTGCTGTGGCACGGTCTGGAGGATCAGCACATCTCGCCGCGTTCGAGCATCGAATACTACGAAGCGATGAAGCGCTACATGGGCGATGCAAAGGTCGATCGCTTCGCGCGCTTCTATCTGTTCCCGGGTGTCGCGCACTGCGGCGGCGGACAGGGGCCGAACGTGTTCGACATCCTCTCGCCGCTGATGGCGTGGACCGAGACGGACGCGACCCCGGGCAGGATCGTCGCGTCGATCGTCGATACGAACGGCAACACGACGCGCACGCGCCCTGTGTTCCCGTATCCGGCCACCGCACGCTACACGGGCAGCGGCAGCACCGACGATGCGGCCAGTTTCGTCGCCGATACGCCGAATGCCGACCCGTACGTCGACCTGCGCTGGGCTGGCGAATGGCTGTACTCGCCCGGGTATGAGGCGCAGTGCCAGATCCAGGGTTCGCAACTCGTTTGCAAGGGCGGTAACGGCTGGCGTGCATATCGTCCTTGATCCGATGACGCCAGGCTCCGCCCCGATAACACATTAACCACTCAACGAGGCAAGGAAGGAGACTGATTGATGAACAAGCAGGCAATACGCGTGGCGCTGACGTTCGGTGCCGCGATGACGGCCGTTGCGCCGGCGTTCGCGCAGAGCAGCGTCACGCTGTACGGGATCGTCGATAACGGGATCGGCTACCAGAGCAATGCGACGACGCTCAGCTCGACGAGCGGTGGCAAGTCGGTCGTCAGGATGAACCAGGGGGTGTGGGCCGGCAGCCGTTTCGGCCTCAAGGGCGCGGAAGACCTCGGTGGCGGCACGAAGGCGATCTTCACGCTCGAATCGGGTTTCAACTCCGGCACGGGGGCGATGCAGTACACCGATGCGATGTTCGGGCGGCAGGCGTGGGTCGGGCTGACGAATGCGACTTACGGTACGCTCACGGCGGGCCGGCAATACGCGTCGTACTACCAGACGATGTCGCCGTTCAGCCCGACCACGTGGGTCACCGGCTATTACGGCGCGCACCCGGGCGACGTCGACGGGCTCGACACGATCTACCGCGCGAACAACACGCTCGAGTACACGTCGCCGAAATGGTACGGCCTGACGCTGAGCGGTTCGTATTCGCTCGGCGGCGTGGCCGGAAGCACGAACGCAGGTTCGACGTGGGCGACCGGCATCCAGTACGCGGCCGGCCCGCTCGGCGTCGGCGTCGCGTTCGAGCGCGTGAACAACTCGAACACGGCCGGTGGCACGTGGGGCGCGAGTTCGACGACATCGAACGGCGGTTCACAGATCGGCGTGTCGGCGCTGACGAATGGCTACCAGACCGCGAAGGCGCAGCAGCGGTTCGCCGTTGGCCTCAGCTACCGGTTCAGTGATGCATGGGATGCGACGGCCACGTATACCAACACCGAATACATCCCGGGCTCGGCATCGAAGTTCTTCGATACCGCGATCTTCAACACGGCCGGCGCGGTGCTGCACTGGAAGCCTTCGGCGGTGTGGGATTTCGGTGCGGGCTATGCGTACACGCGCGCGACCGAGGCGAACGGTATCACCGACAGCGCGCAGTATCATCAGTTCAACCTGTCGCAGTACTACTCGCTGTCGAAGCGTACGGGGCTTTACCTGCTCGAAGCGTATCAGCATGCGAAGGGAAAGACGCTCGGCACGAGCGGCGCGGGCAGCATCGTCGCCGCGACGGCGACACTGGGCGACGGCTTCAACTCCACACCGTCGTCGACCGGCAATCAGTTCGCGTTCGGCGCGGGGATCATTCACCGGTTCTGACCGGTGCATCATGCAGGCCGGGCGGCCATACGCCGGTGCAGCGCGTATGGCCGCCGTCACCGGCGGTCGGAGCGAACGCGCGGTCGCCCGTGCACGGCAGTGGCGAGTGGCCCAGCAACGGCCGGCTCGGACAAGCCGCGCCCGTCGCTCCGTCGTCCGACCGGCGCCGCCACCTCAGCGTCCGGTCTTCAGTTGCGCCCACAACCGGTTCTGGAGACGGCGAATCTCGGGCGGCATCGGTTTGAGCAGCGTCATCTTGCTCAGCACTTCGTCTGCCGGATAGACCGACGGATCGCGTGCGATCGCGGGCTTCACGAACTGGCGCGCGGCCTTGTTCGCGGTCGGGTAGAACACCGCGTTGGTGATCGCCGCGTTGACCTTCGGGTCCTGCAGGTAGTTGATCCACTTCAGCGCGGCGTCGCGATTCGGTGCATCCTTCGGGATCACCATCATGTCGAACCACAGCAGCCCGCCTTCCTTCGGATTCGCGAAGCGGATCTCATACGGACGCTTTGCTTCCGCCGCCCGGCGATGCGCGATGCCGACGTCGCCGGAATAGCCGAACGACACGCACAGGTCGTTGTTCGCGAGATCGTTGATGTAACCCGACGAATTGAACTGCGTGATGTACGGGCGCACCTTCTTCAGCACTTCGTATGCGGCGCGGTAATCGGCCGGATTCGTGCTGTTCGGGTCCTTGCCCATGTACTGCAGTGTCGCGGCGAACACGTCGACCGCCTGATCCAGGAACGATACGCCGCAACTCTTCAACTTCGCCATGTTGGCCGGGTCGAACACCAGCGCCCAGCTGTCGACCGGCGCTTTGTCGCCGAGCGCCTTCTTCACGGCCTGCACGTTGTAGCCGATGCCGTCGGTGCCATAAGCCCACGGCACGCCGTACCGGTTGCCGGGATCGGCGTCGGCGACCATCTTCATCAACAGCGGATCGAGGTGCGCCAGGTTCGGCAGCTTCGTCTTGTCCAGTGGCTGGTAGACGTTCGCCTGGATCTGTTTGGCCATGTAGTTCGACGTCGGCACGACGATGTCGTAGCCGGAGTTGCCCGACAGCAGCTTCGCCTGCAGCGTGTCGTCGCTGTCGTAGTTGTCGTAGCGCACGTGCAGGCCGGTCTGCTTCTGGAAATTCGGGATCGTGTCCGGCGCGATGTAGTCGGACCAGTTGTAGATGTTCAGTTCGCCGGCTGCCCGGGCGTGCATGGCGCCGAAGGTGGCAATGCCCGCGACGGACATCATGGCGGCGGTGGCGACGGTGCGGCGGAAGGTGCGGAGTTGCATGGCGTGTTTTCCGTATCGGGGGACGCGGCGCTCGGCGGCTGGCGAGTCGTCGCGTCTCGGTTCAGGGGACGGACGTGTGAAACCGGCCGGCGCACGAAACGGGCGCCGACGATGCATGACGATCACGAGTTCATTCGGGATGCGAAGCGAATCGTGCGGACACAAAGCGCGAGCCGATCGCGTCGCGAGCCACGCGAAGCGATGCGCTGGTCGAAGGGAATGAAGTGGACGCGCTAAGGCAGGAGCGACGCCACGTCGTCGGTGTGGATCGCGACGAACGCGCGTGCGGCGACGGCGTTGTGACGGCGGACGGAACGGCGGGACAGGATGGTATAGATCGACAGATGCAGGCGAGGACTCTGCCGGCGGTCACTGTCGTCGGCGGATGAGATCGCGACACGCACATTGCGCGCATCGCCTCGTCTCCACCGCACCAGCGGGCCACGGATTCTCACGATTACTCTCGACCGGTTGTTGAAAGTATTGAACACCTCGCGATGCGCGGGCGCTTGTCGTTTCACGCTTCGCTCGTCGCGGTTGCCGGTTAGTGGCACCGCGGCCGTCAAGCAAAACGAAAGCATTCTGCAAAGCGAAATCGCCGAAACATGGCGTTCCTGTGAATCATCAGGTAAATCGCTGTAAGGATGTCTCCGGATTTTCCCTAGTGATTCGCGTGGCGATGGAACCGGAAGGCGAGTGTGAGAACACGGGCCGCGCGTGCTCGTGTCGGTCGGCGTGTCGCCGAAGTGATGAGAATATTCGACGGGTCACCGGCGGCATGAGCAACATGCGCGGCACGTGAGTGCGCTCCCGAATAGCGGCCGCGACGCGAACAACGGCGCAAGCAATGGTCAAGCGACCCGGATCCCGAGATTCTCGATCAGCATCGCGGCCTGGTCATACGAGATGGTCGCGCCGCGCAGCACGCCCGACGCGAGCAGCCTGGGCGTGCCGCCGAGGTCCACGTCGCGCAGGTCGGCGCCGTCGAAGCGCACGTCGTTCAGATGCGCGTTGCGCAGGCTGCCGCCTTCGAACACGGCGTCGCGAAAATCCGTGCCGGCGAGATCGGCATCCGAGAAATCGAGCGCCACGAGCCGCGTCTTCCGAAACGAGAAACGGCGCAGGCTCGCTCCCACCAGCAGCGTGTTCGAGAACGCGATGCCGAGCGACTTGCATTCCTCGAAGTCGGCACCAGTGAGCCGGCATTCATCGAAGCGTGCCGAGCTGAGCTTGCTGCGGCGCCAGCTCGTGTTGTTGAGATCGCAGGACTGAAACTGCGCATCTTCGAGATCGGCCGACGCGAAGCTTGCCTGGCGCGCGCGGCAACGAATCCACTCGGTCCGCGCGAGCGTCGCGCCGACGAACGACGCTTCCGCGAGCGCGCAACGCTCGAATCGCAGGCCGCGCAAATCGAGCCGCGACAGGTCCGCGCCTTCGAGATCGCAGTCCTCGAGATGTATCGGCGCGGGCGAGCTTTCGACGAGAAGCAGCAGATCGGCGCGATCGAGCGTTCGGCCGGAGACGGAAACTCCGCAGGGTGCCATGGGGAATTCAGTGTGGGTTGAAGGTTTCGTGCCCGATATCGGCTATTCGGGCTCGCGGCTCATCGGCCGAGCAACGCGGGGAGGTTGCCTTCATGGAGATGAACGCCCACGTGAACGGTCTTGAACCACGAACACGCATACAGCTTGCCGCCGCACATCCGCCACTTCCTGCAGAAAGACAGATCCTCCGACAGCGAGCGCCCATCGGGCTCCCTCAGGAATTCGAAGTGTTCGTACATGGTTGTGGAATTCGGCGACAGGCCTTGATAGCTCGACGGGAACTGCACCTTCGTTTCGGGAAAGGCTTGCGCCATCTTCTCGAATACGCCGTGCGCGATCATCATCAAGCCGGCGCCGCCCGAATGGACTTCGGAAACCGAATCGAGCTGGATCCGGGACGCTGCACCGTCCATCGCATACACGGTCTGGCTGTAATCGGCGCTGAACAACGCGAGCCGCTCGGGCGGCGCCGACGGATCGGCGCGCGCGGCGTCGGCGACCGCGGCCCAGTTGATGCTCTTGGACGGATACAGCCCGAGCATCACGTCGTGCTGCTGTTCGAACATCCGGATCACGTCGCTGCCGCGAAAGCCGATGTCCGCATCGATGAACATCATGTGCGACAGGCCGCTCTGCAGGAAGCGCTCCACCGCGACGTTTCGTTGCTGATGCAACAATGCGGTGCCGCTCAGGTAGAAGTATTCGAACGCGAGGCCGGCGTCCAGGCACGCACGCTGAAGCTCCAGCAGCCCGTTCACGTAGGGCAGGTAGCACATGCCGCCGTAGGCGGGAGTGGCGACGAAAATGCCTTGTTTCATGGTTGGATGGCCTGATCGGGTAGTTGCCGCGTTCGCGCTGCGCGCGGATGACGCTTCCGACCAGCATCTTACGCTCCGTCACCGCGTGCCGGTCGGTGCTTTTTCAGTGCGGTGGCGAGATCGCGTCCGGCGCGGGCGCCGTCATTGCTACGGGCGCAGCAGATCGAATCCGCCGAACACGACCACGCCGCTGAGCGCAATCATCGCGACCGAATGCTGGCCGAAATAGAGAATCGCGGCCGCGAGCCACGTGGTCAGGCAGAAGGCGCCGATGCGGGCCATCGTGAGTTCCTCGAAATGCGTGATGAAGGGGGGCGCGCCGAAGTCGGCGCGTCGTCATGCCGATGTGGGTGCCGGGCCCGCTCTCCGGCTGCGCCGGAGGGCATCGCATGGCGAGCCTGACCGGGCACGCGCCTGCGCCGGGTTGGAGCCCGTGCAGGCCTTGCCGGAAGCCGCCGTTGTGCCGCGGCGGCAGGCAGCCGACGATTTTACCAGCGTCGCCGGTCAGGCAATCCGGCCCCTTCGCGACAATCGACGGTCCGCGCACGTCAGCCACGGCACGGGCGTCGCTCAAGACGCTTCCGGGGACGGGGCTAAAGTTTTATCCGACGAATACCGTAAACCGGTTGCAAGGTATTGCCTGTTCAACCCATCCGGGTTGCACGCTCATTACGGACCAACACGATGCAGATCGATCTTTCCTCCGCCCCGCAAACTTCGCTGGCCGCCGGCAATGCGAATGCCAGCGCGTCCGGCACCGGCACCGGCGCCGCATCGACGGCGACGTCCACCGCTTCGCCGCCGACGAACGGTGCCACGCCGGCCGATGGCGCGGGGCAGACGGTGGGCGCGTCGGGATCCTCGGGCGAGGATCCCGCGGTCAAGCAGCTCAAGCAACTCATCGAGCGTCTGCAGAAACAGCTCGCGCAGCTGCAGCAGCAAATGGCGGGCGCCGCGCAGCGCGCGAAAAGCGACCCGTCCGCGGCGATCGAGCAGCAGACGCTGAGCGCGGAAGCCAGCACGATCTCCGCCGCGCTGTCGACGGCGATCGCCCAGCTTGCCCAGGCGATCCAGAAGTCGGGCGGCTCGACGTCCGGCGGGCTGGTGTCGACGCAGGCCTGACGGCACCGCGCCGCATCGTCCCGCAACGCGGTGCGCGCACGCGTCCCGGCACGCCATTCCGCGCATTACAATCCGAAGCTCGTCTCCCTCGAAAGGACGGCACGACGATGAATGCGGAATACGCCGACGACGATCTCGCCCGTTTCGACGCGCACGGCGGCACGCCGCTGCCGGCGGCCGACACCGAAGGATGGCTGGACCACGACGGCGCGCGCATCTGGCACGCGTCGTTCGGCCATGGGCCGCCGGTCGTGCTGCTGCACGGCGGCCTTGGCCATGGCGGCAACTGGGGCAACCAGGTGCCGGCGCTGCTCGAGGCCGGCTATCGGGCGATCGTGATCGACAGCCGCGGCCACGGCCGCAGCACGCGCGACGATCGCCCTTATTCCTACGAACGCATGGCCGGCGACGTGCTCGCGGTGCTCGATGCGCTGCGCATCGGGCGCGCACGCTTCGTCGGCTGGAGCGACGGGGCGTGCGTGTCGCTCGTGCTCGCCGCCCGCGCGCCGGAGCGTGCTGCCGGCGTGTTCTTCTTCGCATGCAACATGGATCCGGGCGGCACGAAGGAGATGGCGCCGAGCCCGCTGATCGACCGCTGCTTCGCGCGGCACCGCAAGGACTACGCGCGGTTGTCCGCGACGCCGGGCGAGTTCGATGCGTTCGTTGCGGCCGTCAGCGAAATGATGCGCACGCAACCGGATTACAGTGCGGCCGACCTCGCGGCGATCGGCGTGCCGGTCGCGATCGTGCAGGGCGAGCACGACGAGTTCATCCGTCCCGAACACGCGGCGTATCTCGCACGCACGATTCCGGGCGCGACGCTGACGATCCTTCCGGGCGTGAGCCACTTCGCGCCGCTGCAACGGCCCGCGCGCTTCAACGCCGCGATGCTGGCGTTTCTCGACCGGCTGCCGGACTGACGTTCGCATCGCCGGTTCACATGCTGCATAAGATTTTCTTTAGGCTCGCGCAAAATTTCATCGATTGTTGGCAAGCGGCAGGCGGCGGATAGTCCTGCTTCGACAGGCCGGCTGCCGCGAAGGGCGCGGCGCGGGCGGACCTGTTGTCCACGCAACTATCAAGAAATCGAAGGAACCGCAATCATGCGATTCAACGCGATCCGCATTGCCGCGACCTTGTTCGTCGCCGCGTGCGCCGCCGCCACGGCCGGCCGCGCGGCCGCCGCCACGCAGGAAGAGATCCACGACACCGTGACGCGCCACGTCGCGCCGCTGATGAAACGGTTCGCCATTCCCGGCATGGCGATCGGCGTCGTGGCGGACGGCAAGCCCTATGTGTTCGACTACGGCGTGATGTCGACGCAAACCCGCGCGCCCGTGACCGCCGACACGCTGTTCGAGATCGGCTCGGTCAGCAAGACGCTCACCGCGACGCTGGCGGCGGACGCACAGGAAGGCGGCGAACTGTCGCTCGCGGACCGAGCCGGAAAATACCTGCCTGCACTGCAGGGCAAGCCGTTCGGTGCCGTCACGCTGCTCAATCTCGGCACGCATACGCCCGGTGGAATGCCGCTGCAGGTGCCGGACAGCATCCGCGACGACGCGGACCTGATGCGTTATCTCGACGCATGGCGGCCCGCATACGCGCCGGGCACGCGTCGCACGTATTCCAACGTCGCGATCGGGATGCTCGGCATTCTCACCGCGAAGGCGATGCACGAAGACTTCACGGTGCTGATGGAACAGCGGCTGTTCCCCGCGCTCGGGATGACGCACACCTACATCGACGTGCCCGCCGCTCGCCAGGCCGACTACGCGCAGGGTTATACGCAAGATGGCAAGCCGATCCGGATGACGGGCGGCATGCTGTGGCAACCGGCGTACGGCGTCAGGACGACGGCGGCCGACCTGCTGCGCTTCGTGCAGGCGAACATGGGTCTCGTCGAGACGTCGCCGCGGCTGCAACGCGCGCTCGAACGCACGCATACCGGCTATTTCCGGGCAGGCCCGCTCACGCAGGACCTGATCTGGGAACAGTATCCGTATCCCGTCGCGTTGCCGACGCTGCTCGCGGGGAATGCGCCGCCGATGCTCTACGACGCGACGCCTGCCACTCAACTCGAGCCGCCGCTTGCGCCACGCCCGGACACATGGATCAACAAGACGGGATCGACGAACGGCTTCAGCACCTATGTCGCGTTCGTTCCAGCGAAGCGAATCGCGATCGTGATGCTCGCGAACCGCAGCTTCCCGATCGAGGATCGCGTGAAGACTGCGTACCGGATCGTCGAGTCGCTGCACGGTAAGCCGTAACGTGCGCCGTCGCGGCCCGCATGCAATTGCCGACGATCGGCGCGAAGTGTGGATGATCGACTCGCGCGACGAACGAGCGGCGATCGATCACAGTCGCGCCGGACGTCGTGTCACGTACCGGCGCGTTGCGGCCCGAGCAGGTGCTCGGGCCGAAGCACGGGCTCAGGCGGGCGTGGCGTCCGTGGTGCGGGAAGCGGGCTCGCAGGACCCGTTGGCCTCGCTGGACGAAGACGCTGCGGCCAGACGGCGATAGCGCGCGAGCGCCCACAGCGGGAAATACGCGGTATAGCCGTGATACTTCAGGTAGAAGATGCGCGGAAAGCCCGGCGCATTGTGCGACCGGTGCCACCAGAAGCCGTCGTCCTGCTGCACCGATTGCAGATACGCGATGCCGCGCTTCACCGAGTCGGATTCGCAGTCGCCGAATGCCATCTGCGCGAGCAGTGCCCACGCGGTGCAGTTCGACGTGCTTTCACCCGCATTGGTGCCGGCGAGCGCCGGGTCGATGTAGCTGTCGTTCGTTTCGCCCCAGCCGCCGTCCGCGTGCTGGCGAGCGCGCAGCCACGCAAGCGCGCGGGCGATGTACGGCTGCGACGGATCCTCGCCCGCGAGCGCGAGCCCGGCCAGCACGCTCCACGTGCCGTACAGGTAGTTCGTGCCCCAGCGGCCCCACCAACTGCCGTCGGGTTGTTGCGTGCGTTTCACGTAGTCGACCGCGCGCGAGAGCGATGCGCGGTCGTCCGGGCGCTTCGTGACGCCGAAGCACAGCAGCACGCGGCCCGACACATCCTCCGTCGGCGGATCGAGCAGTGCGCCGTGATCGGCGAACGGGATCGCGTTCAGGTACATGCGGTCGCAGTCCGCGTCGAAAGCCGCGAAGCCGCCGTTGCGCGATTGCAGCCCGCGCATCCAGTCGAGCGCGCGTGCGACGCGCGCCGCATACGGATGCGAGCCGTCCGCGTTGCGATGCGCACGCCCGCGGCGGTCGAGCATCGCGGTGACGACTGCGGTGTCGTCGATATCAGGGTAGTACGGGTTCGCATACTGGAACGCCCAGCCACCCGGTTGCGTGTCGGCGGGCGCGTTCTCGATCCAGTCGCCGCGCAGGTCGTTCACCTGGCGCTCGGTGAGCCAGTCGTACGCGCGCGTGATGCGCGCGTCGAGTTCATCCAGTGTGCCCGCGGGTGTGCCCGATTCCGGTGTGGCCACGCCGCGTGCCTGTTCGAGTGCCATCGTGCTCCACGCGGTGTCCCATACCGGCGAAAGGCACGGCTGGCAGTAGACGCTGCCGTCAGGCCGCGTGACGAGCAGCTTCTCGAGCGCGTTCTCGCAGTCGCGGCGCAGCGGATGATCGTCAGGATAACCAAGTACCTCCATCATCTGATAGCTGTACACGATCGGCGGAAAGATCCCGCCGAGGCCGTCCTCGCCGTTCATGCGCTCCGCGCACCATGCTTCCGCATGCCGGATCGCGCGCTGCCGCAGGCGTTTCGGCAGCAACGGCTCGACATGGCGCACCACGCGGTCGAGCGCGAGGAACGCGCGGCGCATCCCGCGCGCGGGCGGGAAATACTGACGTTCCTGGTCGGGCGGCGTGACGAACAGCTCGGGAATCGCGATGTTGCGCGGGTTGCGCGCACGCGCTTTCAGCGAGCACAGCACGAGCAGCGGCACCATCGTCGTGCGCGCCCAGTACGCGACCTTGTACATCGAGATCGGCACCCACTTCGGGAACAGCACGAATTCGATCGGCATGAACGGCGTGGCGCGCCACGGCACCTGGCCGAACGTCGCGAGCAGGATGCGCGTGAACACGTTCGCGCGGGCGGCCCCACCGAGCTTCAGGATCGCATCGCGCGCGCGGACCATGTGCGGCGCGTGCTCGCTGTCGCCGGCGGCCTTCAGCGCGAAGTACGCCTTCACGCTGCAGGAGACGTCCGGATCGCCGTCGACGTACAGGTCCCACCCGCCATGCGTGTCGAGCCGCTGGATCGCGCGCAGGTAGCGCGCCATCTGCGCCTGGCGCGCGTCGTCGATCTTGTCCATGAAATGCATCATCAGGATGTATTCCGCGGTGATCGTCGCGTCGGATTCGAGTTCGAAACACCAGCTGCCGTCAGGCTGCTGAAGACGCATCAGCGCGTCGCGTCCGCGCGCGATCGCGGTGTCGAGCGCGGACCAGTGGGAGGGGGCGGGTTTGTTCATGCGGCGGATCATACCATCCGGATGGAATGTTTACATCGAGACCGCGAGTGCTAACATCGCCCCCATGAAAAAACGCTCCGAATCCGCTTCGCGCGACATCGCCAAGCCCGCCGACGCTGCCGCGCCGGCAGGCACACCGGAAGCCCACGAAGCCGCACCCGTCGCCGGTGTGCGACGAAAAAAGGCACCGGAACAGGTGCGCGCGCAGTTGCTGGAAGCCGCGTCCGAGATCGCGACGCATCACGGCGTGGCTGCGTTGACGCTCGACGCGGTCGCCGAACGCGCGGGCGTGACGAAAGGCGCGCTGCAGTATCACTTTGCGAACAAGCAAGGCTTGCTCGACGCACTGTTCGAGCAGGCGACCGAGCGTTTCGCATCGCAGATGGCCGCGCATCGGGCGGCCGATGCGCACGGCAACGGGGCGGCGGCGCGCGCGTATCTGCATGCCGTGCTCGACACCGCGCAGCCGGCCGCGAGCACCGACGTCCTGCGCGTGCTGGTCGCGTCGATGATCACCGAGCAGGAGACACGTGCGCGCTGGTCGGTGCCGATGCGCGAGTGGACGCGACCGGACCCGGTGCCGCTCGAGCAGGCGGCGACGCTGATGATCTGCCGGCTCGCGGCCGACGGGCTGTGGATCTCCGAGCTACTCGACAGCGTGGAAATTTCGGCCGAGTTGCGCGCGGAGATCGTCCGGCAACTGGACCGGATGAGTGCGGGCGAACCGCCGACCGGCAAGAGCGTGCGCGGCCCGCGCCGCTGAGAGGGTTCGGTCGGCGCGCGGTAGAGCAGTGCCCGTCGATCTCGCCCGCGCCTTGATCTTGCTGCGCACGGTGCCGAGCCGCACATCGTTAACGCGCATTGGACATTTCCAGTCGCTGGTTCCCGCACGCGCTGCATGCGCGGATGCGATGCGATCGATTCCCGCCCGCATCCTCAATATTGGGGATGTCGGCGCGGCGGGGAGTATCTACGATTGTCGACCGAGGATCGCGGCGCGGATGCCGCCGTCACGGCGGCGCCGTTTCGAAGATGGCGCGGCAATGGTCCGATGATATGAACGAAATCATTGCGCGGATCGATGGTGTTCTGACACACGGCGTGCGTACCGTGACGGGCAGCGAATACGACGGGTCCCGCGAACAGACCATGCGGCGACGCGACGATGACGACAGGCCGACGCAGTGTTGCGGGGAGTACCGATCAGATGCTGACGAGAGACTATGTGGAGCGCGAGCTCTCGCATATCGAGAGGATGGGCGCGCTGCTGGAAAGCGATGCCGATCGCGGCGACGCGGCGATGCCTTGCGCGATGCGGGTGAACCGTCCGAGTTACTGGCGCGGGCGCATCGAAGCGCTGCTGGCGATCCCCGGCATGCCGCGGCACGTGACGGAATTCGGGAACGGCCTGCTCGCGAAGATCGACGGGATCGAGTCACGGCCGGTGACGCTGAAGCCGTGACCGGCCTTGGCCCCGGCGGGGCGATGCCGGTCACGCTGAGGGCCAGGGCGCAGACGAGAAAAAGCCACGGAGCAATCCGTGGCTTTCCCTTTCAGTCACGCAGCTGCGTCACGGCCGCGCGCCGCGCGGCATCGTGCGAATGCGCTTACGCAATGCTCTTCGACCAGTTCGCGTACCAGTTGCGGAACAGCGTGTACTGCGCTTCCGCGTAGTTGCGTTGCGCGTCGCTCAGTACGTCGGTTTCGTTGAAGTGCAGCGTGTATTCCTTGTCGCCGTTCAGCACCATCAGGTACTTGTAGTACAGGACCAGATCGCAGCCTTCGTCGAACGACGACAGCACGGCCAGCGCCGCTTCGAGTTCCTTCGCGCGCGCACGGGCGACTGCATCGCCTTGTGCGGCCTTCTTGCACAGGTCGACCAGTTGCAGCACTTCGCGCGGCAGCGCGTTGCCGATGCCGGTGATCGCGCCCGCGGCGCCGCAGTTCACGAAGCCGTGGAAGACTTGCGTGTCGACGCCGGCCATCAGCGTCACGCTGTCGTCCTGCGACGTGATGTGCTCGGCTGCGTACCGCATGTCGGCGGCACCGCCGAATTCCTTGAAGCCGATCAGGTTCGGGTGCTGGCGACGCAGTTCGAAGAACAGGTCGGCGCGGGTCGCGAAGCCGTAGTACGGGCTGTTGTAGATCACGGCCGGCAGGTTCGGCGCGGCGTTCAGGATCGCGGCGAAGTGTGCCTTTTGTGCGGCCGGCGATGCGCCGCGCGACAGCACACGCGGAATCACCATCAGGCCGTGCGCGCCGACCTTCGCGGCATGCGCGGCGTGCGACACGGCTTCCTTCGAGTTCACCGCGCCGGTGCCGACGATCGTCGGGACGCCGGCTTCGACCAGGCGTGCGACGCCTTCCTGGCGCTGCGCTTCGGTCAGCAGCGGCCAGTCGCCCATCGAGCCGCAGTACACCACCGCGCGCATGCCGAGCGCCACCAGTTCCTTGCCCTTCTTCACCAGCGCGTCGAAATCCGGCTGACGGTCAGCGGTGCACGGCGTCATCAGGGCCGGAATGGTGCCGGTAAAAATGTTGTCGCTCATCTCGTTTCCTCACATTCAGATAGGGTCAACTGCCATTGCTGGCAACGTGGGCGGTACGCGTGCTCGCCGTCACGTCGGTGCTTCGCGTGAGCGGGCGGCGGCTGGCCACCTCTCGTTTGCCTCGGTGCCGAAACGTTGCCTCCGGTTTCGCCCGAGAGTCAGCCATCGACGAGTGCATTCTAGCCAGTTCGCATATTTTATACAATATAAAATAAAAAGGGCGTGACGAGGGTCCCCGGCACGGGGCATCCGGAGGTCGGCGCGCTGCGCCACGACGGCCTCCGGCGACGATCGCGAATGATCGCGGAGAATTCGGCGCGATGCGGGTCGAGGCCCGCCACGATGGCCCGCGGCGCCCGACTGCCGTCGCGCAAAGCCCGTCCAGTCGCGCTTTCATCTGTCCGCAATCCCTTCTCCACTGGCTCCCGCAACGACCAAACGCTATACGCCGACGTGTCGCATTTCCACCGAAAGCATTTTTGAGATTGCGTGGATTGTGTATTGGATATTGTATAAAATCTGTCGGCGAGCTTACTCGCGAACCGGCCCATCAAGGGAACTGGAAGACAACGAGAGGAGATACGGAGATGACAAGTCAGGTCGGCGAGGCAGTCTCGCCTGGTACTGCCGGGGCCATGCAGGATGCGGCGTCGAAACGGGAATTGAAGCGGGTCGTCGCGGCGTCGATGGTCGGGTCGGTGGCGGAGTGGTACGAGTTTTTCCTGTATGGAACGGCGTCGGCGCTGGTGTTCGGCACGCACTTCTTCAAGAAGACGGGCAACCCGATCGACGGCCTGCTCGCGGCGTTCGCGCTCTATGCGGTGGGATTCGCCGCGCGGCCGATCGGCGGGCTGGTGTTCGGCTACTACGGCGACAAGTTCGGCCGCAAGTATCTGCTGCAGGTCAGCCTGATCGTGGTCGGCATCACGACGTTTCTGATGGGCTGCCTGCCGACTTTCGATGCGATCGGCTACTGGGCGCCGGTGCTGCTGGTATCGCTGCGCCTGATCCAGGGCTTCGCGTTCGGCGGCGAATGGGGCGGCGCGATCCTGCTGGTCAGCGAGCACAGCCCGGACAACCGCCGTGGCTACTGGGCCAGCTGGCCGCAGGCCGGTGTGCCGGCCGGCAACCTGGTCGCGACCATCATCCTGCTGGTGCTGTCGAGCTCGCTGTCCGAGGCGGACTTCCTGTCCTGGGGCTGGCGCGCGGCGTTCTGGTTCTCGGCGGTGGTCGTGCTGATCGGTTTCTGGATTCGCCGCAAGGTCGACGATGCGCCGATCTTCAAGGAGGCGCAGGCGCGCCGCGCACGCACGCAGGAAAAGCAGCTCGGCGCCGGGCACGTGCTGAAGTACCACTGGCGGCAGGTGCTGATCGGCATCGGCGCGCGCTTTGCCGAGAACATCCTGTACTACATGGTCGTCACGTTCTCGTTGACGTACCTGAAGCTGGTCGTGGGCTTCGATACCACGCGGATCCTGAAGCTGATGTTCGCCGCCAACGCGATCCACTTCTTCTTCATCCCGCTGATGGGCCTGATGTCGGACCTCGTCGGGCGCAAGCCCGTGTACCTGACCGGCGCGATGCTGACCGCCGGCTGGGGCTTCGTCGCGTTCCCGATGATGGATACCGGCAACGACTGGATCATCATGGCCGCGATCGTGCTGGGCCTGTTCATCGAATCGATGACCTACTCGCCGTATTCGGCGCTGATGACCGAGATGTTCCCGACCAACGTGCGCTATACCGCGTTATCACTCTGCTATCAGGTCGCGCCGTTGATGGCCGGCTCGCTCGCGCCGTTGATCGGTCTGTCGCTGCTCGAGCGCTACCATTCGTCGACGCCGATCGCGCTGTACCTGGTCGCGGCGGCGGCGATCTCGATCGTGTGCGTGGGCGTCGCGAAGGAAACGCGCGGCAAATCGCTGCGCGAAGTCGATGCCGAGGCGAATCGGCGGACCCGCGCGTGAGGCATGCGGCCGAAGCGTGATTGAACGCACGAAAGCCGCCCGCGAGGGCGGCTTTTTCCGGTACGTCGCGGATTGTCGGGGAAGAGCAGGGAAGACGGCCGGTATTCGGACATGAAGGATCAGGCGACCGAATCCGGAAATCGCTGGAAACCGGTCCGATTCTCAACGATCGCTGCCGACCCCGACGAGCGCATATCACACGCGTCTTGTGCGAATTGCTCGCCCGCCTTGACGATCGCGGCAGCTTTCGGGAATTGAATCGGGATCCTATGTAACCGCCGGTGCGCCCGCGAGCCTGCCGGAGCGGCGACGGTCCTGCCCGACACGTCGCGTCAGCGCAAAGCCTCGCCGCTGCCCGGTGATGATCGTCGGCTGCAAGCGCGGCTCAGGCCGCCGCCTGCTGAATCGCGTCGTTCCGATCGCCACCGAGGATATCGACGAGATCGGTCAACATGCGCCCCAATTCACCCGTCATCAATGTAACGTCCGAATCGAAGCGTTCGTCGTCGTTCTGCGCGGTGGGATCCGTCGCTTCCTTGATCACGTCGAGCGGCGTGACGCGCTTGATCGTCAGCGACGGCGTCAGCACGAAGGAAATGCGGTCGTTCCAGGTCATCGCGAGGCGCATGCACTGTTTACCGGCCTCGATGTGCCGGCGCATGTCGTCCGCTTCGAGCGCGTGGCCGACGTATCGCACCGTGGCACCGCCTTCGCCGCTCGAGCGCAACTCGGCGTCTTGGTCGACGGTGAATCCGCCCGGCGCATCGCCGGACAGCAGCCAATCCGTCATCGCGGCAACCGGCGAATGTGCCACCTGAACGCCGGCGAGCGGCAATTGATCGATCGATTTGACGAGCAGCCCGCGAACGTCGTCGGCGAGAGCCTGCGCTGCTGCATCGATGACCAGCCAGCCGTTCACCGTATCGATCCACACGCGGGTATCGCGGCGAATGGTGAACGCGCGCGGCAGCAGTTCGTCGGTAACCTGCTCCTTGAGTTCGCGCAGCTGTTTTCGACCCACCTTGAAGCCCTGCTGCTCCTCGATTTCGAGCGCCCGGGCCTTGGTCACCTGATTGACGACCGACGCGGGGAGCAGCTTCTTTTCGGCACGAAACGTCAGCAGCATCTGCCGGTTGATCGAATACACGAGCGCGCCGTCGTCACGCGGCGACGCCCATCCGACGCGCTGCATTTCGATGCTGGTGCCCGGCTGAAACGCGTGGGGCGCCAGCCATTCTTCCATCTGGTCGGCGGTGACGGCCCACGGTGCCGGAAGACGATGAAGCTGAAGATTCTTGAACCACATAGGCGTGCGGGCAAAGCGCATCATTCTATATGACGGTGACGCATACCGGTCGTGAGCGCCGATCGATTCGATGGTTGCTCGGGCGCCCGGACGTCGGCTTCGCCCGCTGAACGGTCATTGCCATCGACCGCGACGTGTTGGCACACTTGCAGGACAGACGCTCGGGGCGCCGCTACGGCCGTTGAACGAGCGCGTGGCTGCACGCGCCGAACGTCGGTGTCCGGCGGCGCGTTGCACCTTGCGAATTCGCGGCACTGTCCGGTGCGACCCGTGCGATGATGTGCGACGACCAACATGAGAGATGGAATGACGACTAGCTTCGACGAGGCGACGACGGCGGCGATCGCCGCGTTTGCCCAATTGGATTTCTACACGGCTGTGCAGGCGATGCGCGCCGAGGCCGATTACGACCACGAACGCGACCAGTGGATCTCGCGCTACATCGACGAGCACGGCGGCGGCGCGGACGATGCAGCATACGATGCGCTGCACGCGCAGGCTCAGGCAACTCCGGAGTACGCGGAGTTCGTCGATGCGGTTCGCCGCGAAATCTTGCAGTACTTCGGCGTGTCCGACGAACAACTGGACATCATGATCCTGCTGCGCAACGACGACAGCGATGAGCTGTGGGCGGAAGTCAATCGGCAGCGGAGCGCGCTGGGAACCGGTGAGGTGCGCGGAGATCTCTGACCGCTGCTTGCCATCGTGTCTCGAGTCGCGCCAACTGCGGGACAGGCGTTGACTTGGGGCGGGCGGTGCATCGCGCTTGCCGTTGCTGCGACTGATCGGTCAATCGCCGGCGCGCTTTCGGATCGTGCGAACGAGTAATCGTTGGGCTCCGATATTTGCGGTCGCTAGTGGTAAGGACCGACCTCCGGTGGCGGGCCGGGAAGCGACGTCCGCGCAAATCCGTGAAGCGCCTTCGGCGCATCAGAACGAGCGGCGCGGCGACGTGAACCACCATGCGGTGGCCTCACGACGGCCCTTCGGCGGCACGGGTGCTCTGCTAATATTGTAGAAAGTATGCAATATCCGTCGCCGCGCCGGCACTTGCCTGACCGCCTTCCCCCCTCCGAACCGCAACATGAACGAGAAACGCCCTGCTCTTGTCTACGCCACGCGCGCCGAAGCCGCAGCGAACGAATTGCGCCGCCGCATCCTGACAGGGGAGTATGTCGACGGCTACCAGCTTCGCCAGGACGCGCTGGCCACCGAGCTCGGCATCAGCCGGATCCCGCTGCGCGAAGCGCTCGTGCAGCTCGAGAGCGAAGGGCTCGTCAAGATCCTGCCCCACAAGGGCGCCATCGTCTCGGAACTGTCCCCGGAAGACATCACGGAACTGTTCGAACTGCGCGCGCTACTGGAGCCCGTCCTGCTGAAGAAGTCGATTCCGAAGCTCACCGCCGAGGATTTCGCCAGGCTCGATGCGATCCTGGAGGAATACAGCAAGGTGCTGCATGCCAGCCAGTCCGGGCGCTGGGGGGAACTGAACACCGAACTGCATCATGTGCTGCTGTCGCGTGCCGACCAGCCGAAGACGGCGGCGATCGTCGCGTCACTGCTGCAGCAGACCGACCGCTACACGCGCGTGCAGTTGTCGCTGTCCGAGGCTGCGCGCGACGTGGCCGAATCCGAACACGCCGAACTGGTCGCGTTGTGCCGCAAGGGCGATGCGCGCGTGGCGGCAGCGCTGCTCAAGCGACATATCGAGCATGCGGGCGGCGAGTTGAACGCTTTCCTTCGGGATCGGCGCCTCGGCCGTTGAGCGCGTGTCCGTCCCGGACGTTGCCCACTTCACGTTGCAGTAGTTCGGGGGCCGAAGGGCGGTTGCATGCTGCGGGGTGCTGCCCGCCTGCGCATCGCGGCAACCGGCCAGCACCTGGGTGCTTCGGCTATCCGCCGCCGATTCCCTGCAGCACCTTGCCCGTGCCGCCGCACACCGTGCACGGCTGGTCTTCGATCATGCCCGTGCCGCGGCACACGCTGCACACGTCTTCGCCCACGCCGGGCGCATCGGGCGGCCCTTCGTCACCCGGATTCAGCGGCGTGTCCTGATTCGGCCCCGCCGACGTTCTGGTCGTCTGCATCTCGTATCTCCTTTCGCGTTTCGGACCTCGCCGCGAGCACGCATCGCGCGTGCCCGTGGCGCCCGCACGCGTGCAGGCGCCGATCCGCATGCCGGAAGCGCGCAACGGCAGGCGCACCGCCCACCAGGACGCGGTGCCTCGTGTGGCGGCCGGTGCGGCGTCGCCAATCGCGGACTAATCCAGCAAGTTCGTGCCGGTGAAAAAAGGTGGCGCTGGCTTCCGGCGCGGATGGCGCGGAGCGCGCCGCGCGGGCGCGGGCGCGGTCGCACGGCGCATGCGGTCGGGCCGGCATCGGCTTGTGGCGTTGCAGGTCGTGGCGCCAGGTGATCAGTCGTCAGATCACAATGGAAATTGAAACGAAAGTCAACGGTAGGCATCGGGAAAACGAAGCATCCGGCTTGCCGATTCAAATGCACGCGGTTCTCCGGAAAACGTTTCGCCGAGAACGCACAAAAACAAGAGGGTTTTCCTCCCTGACCGGCCCTTCACCCGATGCAGTCGGACTTATACGGGTATGCACCAAGTGAGTTAAACGATTAACCGACGTACATTCGCTCCGACACGTCATACAACGTATGACTGCGGTCACGGGGCGCGCACCGACGCATGCGGACGCCGACCGAATCGCCGCCAAACAACGAGCAAACCAAAGGAGACTGACGATGAAGCACCGATTCACCCGCTCCCGTACCGCACTGGCCGTCGCGCTGATGGCCGGCTTCGCGGTGTCCGCGCAGGCCCGCGTGTTCCGCTCGGCGGACGTGCACGGCGACAGCTTCCCGACCAACATGGCGGTCAAGTACATGGGCGACGAGCTGTCGAAGCTGACGGGCGGCAAGGATTCGATCAAGGTGTTCGGCAACAGTGCGCTCGGCTCCGAGAAGGACACGGTCGACCAGGTGCGGATCGGCGCGATCGACATGGCGCGCGTGAACGGCGCGTCGTTCAACGAGATCGTGCCGGAGTCGCTGATTCCGTCGTTCCCGTTCCTGTTCCGCGACGTCGACCATTTCCGCAAGGCGATGTATGGTCCGGCCGGCCAGAAGATCCTCGACGCATTCGCGGCGAAGGGAATGATCGCGCTGACGTTCTACGAGAGCGGCGCCCGCTCGATCTACGCGAAGCGCCCGGTGCGCACGCCGGCCGACATGAAAGGGCTGAAGGTGCGTGTGCAACCGTCCGACCTGATGGTCGACGAGATCAAGGCGATGGGCGGCACGCCGACGCCGATGCCGTTCGCCGAGGTCTACACGGGCCTGAAGACGGGCCTCGTCGATGCGGCGGAAAACAACCTGCCGTCCTACGAGGAAACCAAGCACTTCGAGGTAGCGCCCGACTACTCGGAGACGCAGCACGCGATGACGCCGGAAGTGCTGGTGTTCTCGAAGAAGATCTGGGACACGCTGTCGCCGCAGGAACAGGCCGCGATCAGGAAGGCCGCGGCCGATTCGGTGCCGTACTACCAGAAACTGTGGACCGCGCGCGAGGCATCGGCGCAGCAGGCCGTGACGAAGGGCGGCGCGAAGATCCTGCCGGCCGCGCAAATCGATCGCGCGGCATTCGTGAAGGCGATGCAGCCGCTGTGGGCCAAGTACGAGAAGACGCCGCAGATGAAGCAGATCGTCGACGAGATCGAGGCCACCAAGTGACCCGTCGCACTTCCCTGAACGGTGCGGCGGCCGTGGGCTCGCCGGATGCGGCTGCCGCCGATGGCGCGGCACCGTGCCGGCCGCGCGCGGCCGCGCCGCTCCTGCGTTGCGTGAACGACCTGCTGTTTCGCGCGCTGGCCGTGGTCGCGTCGCTGTGTCTCGCGGCGCTCACCGTGCTCGTGTTCTACGCGGTCGTGATGCGTTACGTGTTCGAGAACGCGCCCGATTTCGTCGAGCCGATCGCGCTGCTGCTGGTGATCGTGATCGCGATGTTCGGCGCGGCGATGAAGGTGCGCGACGGCGGCCACATCGGCCTCGACTCGCTCGTGCGGCGCCTGTCGCCGGGTGCGCGCACCGTGGTGATCGCGATTCAGCACGCGAGCCTGATCGCGTTCGCGATCGCGATCATGGTCGGCTGCGGCAGCATGGCCGCGGAGACGATGGGCGACCGCATTCCGATCATCGGGCTGCCCGAAGGCGTGCGCTACCTGATCACGATTCCGGCGGCGATCGCCATCATCCTCTTCTCGCTCGAGCACCTGCTCGCGCTTCGTCGTTCTTCGTCGGGCCAATAACGCCATGGAACTCGCGATTCTGTCCGTCAGTTTTCTGATTTTCCTCGTGCTCGGCGTGCCCGTTTCGTTCGCGCTCGGGATCGCCTGCGTGCTGACCTACATGGTCGAAGGGCTGCCGATCGCAACCGCGATGCAGTCGATGATCTCGGGGATGAACGCATTCTCGTTCCTCGCGGTGCCGTTCTTCATCTTCTCCGGCGAGCTGATGCTGCACGGCGGCATCGCGGACCGGATCCTGCGTTTCGCGCAGGCGACCGTCGGTCACTTCCGCGGCGGCCTCGGGATGGCCAACGTCGTCGCGTGCACGTTGTTCGGCGGCGTGTCGGGTTCGCCCACGGCCGATACGTCCGCGATGGGCGGCGTCGTGATCCCGCTGATGAAGCGCGAAGGCTACAGCGCGGCGTACGCGGTCAACGTGACGACCCACGCGTCGCTCGCCGGCGCGCTGATGCCGACGTCGACCAACATGATCATCTACGCGTTCGCCGCGCAGGGCATTACCGGCATGCTGCACGGCCAGCAGGTGAGTGGCGTGTCGATCGGCGACCTGCTGTTCTCCGGGCTGCTGCCGGTGCTCTGGGTGATGGGCTTCGTGCTCGCCGCCGCATACTGGCAAGCCGTGCGGCACGGCTATCCGCGTCGTGAAGACGGTTCGTCCGCGCTGCCGGCGTTCCCGGGCTGGTATGCGGTGCTGCGCAGCTTCGTCGGCGCGGTGCCGGGCCTGATGGTGATCGCGATCATCCTCGTGTGCGTTGCGAAGGGGATCGCCACTGCAACCGAAGCGGCCGCGATCGCCGTCGTTTACTCGCTCGTGCTGACGGCGATCGTGTACCGCACGCTGACCGTCGAGAAGCTGCGCCGCGCGCTGTCGCATGCGGCGCGCACGACGGGCGTCGTGCTGCTGCTGATCGCCGTGTCGAACATGCTGCGCTTCCAGATGTCGTACCTGGAGATCCCGGATGCGATCGAGGGGCTGCTGAAGCAGTCGACCGCCGCTCCGTGGCTGATGCTGCTGTACATCAACATCATCCAGGTGTTCCTCGGCACGTTCGTCGACATGGCCGCGCACATCCTGATCACGACGCCGTTGTTCCTGCCGATCGCGATGGCGTGCGGCGTCGGGCCGGTGCAGTTCGGGATCATGCTGCTGCTGAACTGCTCGCTCGGCCTCGTCCATCCGCCGATCGGCTCGGTGCAGTTCGTCGGCTGCGCGATCGGCAACGTGTCGATCGGCGAGACGACGAAGATGGCGTGGCCGTATTACCTCGCGATCTTCAGTGCGATCAACATCGTCACGTACATGCCGTTTTTCTCCACCTGGCTGCCGAGCCTCATCAGCGGGCACGCGGTGTTCTGAGCGCACGTTTCGCTCGTCGCGGCGCGGGACGACCGAGGTTGTCCCGCGCCGTCGTCACGTCAACTGTCGTTTCGTGCACGGAACATTCACATCGACGTGAATGCAGCATGGCGCGCCGTCGCGGCCGCCGCGTTGCTCGCGCACGCAGCGACGTCGAGCGTTCGTCTCGAACAACCATGGCCGCGACGTGCCGGAGCTCGACGTCGTTGCCGTCGCGCGGCGCCAGTGCGAGGCGGGTGTCACACGCAATGGCGGCAACTTGTGCGATGATTCGCCGCTTCGCGTTCGTCGCAGAACGCCGCGCATCGCGATGCCCGTTTTTTGGGCCGCCGCCGATCGCATTGACCTCCGGAGACGACATGCCCGCACACATCGTTCATGGCAGCACACTGCATTACCAGGATCACGGCACCGGCTTTCCGGTGCTCCTCGGCCACAGCTATCTGTGGGACTCCGCAATGTGGGCGCCGCAGATCGACGCGTTATCGAGCCGCTATCGCGTGATCGTGCCGGACCTGTGGGGCCATGGCGAATCGGGCCCGCTGCCGGATGGCAGCCAGACGCTCGACGACCTCGCCGCGCACGCGAGCGCGTTGCTCGATGCGCTGGAGATCGAACGCTGCGCGATCGTCGGGCTGAGCGTCGGCGGGATGTGGGGGGCGCGGCTCGCGCTGCGCGAACCGCAGCGCGTGCGCTCGCTCGTGTTGATGGATGCGTCGCTGGAGTCCGAACCCGACGCGACGCGATTGCGCTACTTCGGGATGCTCGATGCGATCGCCGCCGCCGGTTGCATCGCGCCGCCGCTGCTCGATGCGATCGTGCCGCTGTTTTTCCAGCCGAACGTGAATCTCGCGGGCCCGGTGCCGACTGCCTTTCGCGCCGCGCTCGCAAACCTGCCGGCCGATCGGCTGCGGCAGTCGATCGTCCCGCTTGGCCGGTTGATCTTCGGGCGGCCGGATACGCTCGCCGAGCTCGCCGAACTGGATGCCGGGTGCACGCTGCTGATGTGCGGCGCGGGCGACATGGCGCGCCCGCCGTCCGAGACGGCGAAGATGGCCAGCGTGATCGGCTGCCGCCACGCGCTGGTGCCTGACGCCGGACACATCTCGAATCTCGAGAATCCCGCTTTCGTTACGCGGATGCTGCTCGACTGGTTCGACGAACAGCAGCTCGCAGCGGACTGAACACCGCGCGCAATGCCGGCGGCGGGTGCCGTGCGGCGTCGCGTGACGACGCAACGGCTTGCTTACTGCTACTGCAGCACCGCCTTACCGGACTACGCGCGTTCGCCGATCGGCGTGAACTTGCGTTCGCGCACGCGCCCTTCGTCGACGCCACGGCGAATAAGGTCCTGCGCTTCCGCACGGCTCGCGACACACGGCGTGGAGCCGGGCAGCGGCCGGCGCGCGGTTTCGCGCAGCGCGAGTACCGACACGATGCCGATGAACGACGCACCCATCAGGCAGTAGGCCGGCATCATCAGGTCGCCGGTGCGATCGACCAGCCACGCGGTGACGAGCGGCGTCGTGCCGCCGAACAGCGCACCGACACGTTGAAGCCGATCGCGAGCGCGCCGAATCGGAACGGGTCTTTGCGTAGCGAAGCCGGCGCAGAATAATTCGGAGTGCGAATGCACGGAGGTGGCGATCCGGCATCGGGATCGCCACCGGTGCATCAGAACATGTGACGGATCCCGACGTTCGCGCCGACGGTCGTGCCGGTGACCGCATAAAGCGCGTTGTTGATCCCGAGCCCGGTGTTCATCGCACCGTGGTTGTTGACCATCGCGACCTGCGCGTACAGCGCGGTCGCCTTCGACAGGCTGTAGGTCGTGCCGACGGCCGCGAGCAGCGAGTGATTGGCCGTGTCGTTGCGATCGCTGGTGAACCAGACGCCGCCGTTCAGGTCGACGGCCGGCGTCGCCTGGTAGTCGAGCCCGCCGCCATACACGTTGTTGCTGAACGATCCACCGACCTTGTAGCTCGTGAACGACGCCTTCGCGGTGACGGGACCGAACCGGTACGCGGCGCCGATCGTGCGGCCGACGAAGGCGACGGTGCTGGGCGTCGGCGTCGGATTGGTGCCGTCGTTGCCGTCGTAGAACGCGGCGTCGATCATGAAACCCTCATGTTCGTACTTGAGGCTCGCCGAATACTGGCGGCCGGCCTGGAAGTCGCCGGCCTTGCCGCCGAACGCGAACATCGCGCTGCCGGTGAGGCCCGCGATCGTCGGGCTTGTATACGACACGGCGTTCGGGTTGAACAGGCCCGTCACCAGCACGTTGTCGACGTAGTTGATCAGCCCGCTGCCGAAGTGCGAGAAGCTGCGCGGATCCGAATCGAAGATCGCGAGCAGGAATGGCGAATACTGCACGCCCGCCTTGACCGTGCCGAAGCCGCCGTCGAGGCCGACCCACGCCTGGCGGCCGAAGAAGTTGCCGTTCGAATGGGCGAACGCGCCGTTGGTGACGGCAAAGCCGCTTTCGAGCTGGAATTTCGCCTTGAGGCCGCCACCGAGGTCCTCGGTGCCGGTCATCCCGAACGTCGTCGGCGTCATGCCGGTGTCGGTCATCGCGAACTGATGGCCGGCGTTCGTGCCAGTGGCTGCGTCGAGCGTCTTGCTCGTATACAGCAACGCGGCGTCGAGATTGCCGTACAGCGTCACGCTGCTTTGCGCGAACGCGCCACCGCTGACTACGGCGCCCGCCAGCGCGGCGCAACCGATCACGATTCTGCTTTTCATTGAGTGTCTCCAGTGTTGTTGTACGTCGATGCATTGAACGGGGGGATGCGGCGGACGTCCGCGAAGCGGTGTCCGGCGCGCGGGCCGCATACGCAGGGTGGGGCGCGGCGAAACGCACGTGCGTGGCCGGGTGTCGGCCGCGTGCGACGCGTTCGTGGCGGGGATGGGCGCCGGAACGCGCGTGCGTCGAAGAATTCGGGCGGGGCCGGCCCACGCCGGCCCCGTCATTCAGAGCGACTGGCCGAGCTGCTCGAGGATCGCCGGGTTCTCGAGCGTGGAGGTGTCCTGCGTGATCGCCTCGCCCTTCGCGAGCGAGCGCAGCAGGCGCCGCATGATCTTGCCCGAGCGCGTCTTCGGCAGGTTGTCGCC
>NZ_CADFEJ010000023.1 GCF_902833055.1 Burkholderia territorii | reverse complement strand
TCGTCGCTGTCGACCGGCATCGGTTCGCTGTCCACCGGCCTGAGCTCGACCAACAGCTCGCTGACGTCGCTGTCCACGTCGACCTCGACGGCGATCAACTCGCTGTCGACGGGCCTCAGCTCGACGAACAGCAACCTCACGTCGCTGTCCACGTCGACGTCGACCGGCATCGGCTCGCTGTCGACCGGCCTGAGCTCGACGAACAGCACGGTGGCATCGCTGTCGACCGGCGTGACGAACATCAACAACTCGCTGAATTCGCTGTCAACGACGATCAACAACAACCAGATCCATTCCGCCAATACCAACGGTATCGCCGCCGACATGAATGGCACCGGCAGCGATGCGCCAAAGGTCACCGCCGGGTCGAACTCGGTCGCGATCGGCGCGAATTCGACGGACGGCGGACGCTCAAATGTCGTGAGCGTCGGCTCGCCCGGGGCTGAGCGCCAGATCACGAACGTTGCACCAGGAACGCAACCGACGGATGCCGTCAACCTTCAGCAGTTGAACTCCGGAATGAACAACACGCTGAATCAGGCAAACAACTATACAAACAGCCAGGTCCAAAGCCTTCAAAATAGTATCGATTCGGTGCGAAAGGATGCCGATGGTGGAGCAGCGGCCGCAATGGCGGTCGCGGGCCTACCTCAACCGACGCACCCGGGGATGAATATGGTGGCGCTGGCAGGGAGCGTCTATCGCGGTCAATCTGGCCAAGCACTGGGGCTTTCCCGGCTCTCGGAGGATGGCCACTGGGTATACAAGGGCGCAGTTACAACGAACACACGGGGCTCATACGGTGTCGTGGTAGGAGGGGGATATCAATGGTAGAAGACGCAAAGCATGGAAACTCTGTAACGACCACTTTCGTCGGATCGCCCCATTCCGATTTGAGCCTGCATCTCTGCCTCACGACATGGTGGTGGCGTCAAGTGCAATGCGTCCAGCTTGATCTTGTCCTTCGGGCCTGCCGGCAGATTTGCCGGCGCGCGCGAGCCGATGTCTTCAACGTCGCTTGATGCACTGCGGCGAGCGCGACGATTTTGCGCTCGATGTCGCACAGCAGTCGGCCGAGAATCGTGCGGGGCGCTTGAGCGCTGGGCCCAACCGCTTGTACTGCTTCGCGTGCGCGTAGCCTCCAGCGTGGCGGCGCAGTCGTTTGCCCTCGCGCTCGTACGTCTGCTTGAGCACATTTCCCGCGCGCTGGGCAAGTACCACGAGCTTCGCTCGCGCCACCTCCAGCAACCGGCTGTCGGAGGGGAACGCTACCGCCTTTTCTTGTACCGTCGTGTCGACAATGATCCGCTTGAACTCGTCGGGCGCGCCCGCATTCATATTCGCGGCCACCGCGATCGTCGCCGTCAGCAGTTCCTCAACCCCGGCTTCGCCAATCGCCAAACAAAATCGGCACGGGTTCGTCGGATCGCACGGCAGCCGCGGCTGAAAGTACTCCTCGCCGCAGGGGTACTGCCAGCAGTTGTTCTCGGCCCAGTGCTCGCACACGCCCATTTATGATCGCGCAAATGCTCGCCCCACGTGCGCTGAACTCGGGGCGCTTCACCACCAATCGCACTGTCGAGCTGACCGAACTGGTTGTACGTCGTGGCCACCCCTCGGGGTGGCCACCCACTGCATAGACGACGCTTGCTCTATGCCGATCGCGGCTACGCTTCCGAGTGGCATCGACATGCTTTGCGCAATCGCGATAGCGGGGTGGCGATTGCCAAGCGCCGTGCAAAGCACGGCAGCGGCCTTGGCAAATACCGCTGGTTCGTCACTGCATGACTTCAGTCGTTTCCGGATTCGTTTCGAGTGCCGGGCTGAGAATCATTGAGTGCTCCTCAAACTCGGCTGGCTGCTGATGCAGAAACACCTTGCAAACTCAGGAGTCTCTATGAAGCCGTCACCTAGAAGCCGTAGGTAGCGCCGACCGACGCACCGAGACGTCCACCCGATCCGGTAGAGTGAGCCATGTGCGCATTGATCAGCAGACGATCCGACAGCCACGCATTCGCACCGACGGCGAGTGCCGTCGCGCCGCCATACGTACCGGCAGCCACGGCCAATTGAATGTTGCCATTCGCGCGGGCATTGGGAATCAGCGACGACGCCGCCATCGCTTCGGCGCCGACCGCATCCAGACGTCGACTCAGACCGGAAACCTGCTGGTTCGTATAGGCATTGGCCTGATTGACCGCGCTCGACGAACCTTGCTGGATCGCCTCATTCATCTGGCCGACATTCACTGCATCGTTGGCGGCGACACCGGACGCCAGGCCGGAGATCCGCCGATCGCCTTCGGTACCCGTCACGTTAATTTGCGTGCCGCCCGTTTGTGCCCCGACAGTAATCGGCGCGCTCGTACCGCCGCCCTGTTGGACGATGCCGATCGTACCATTGGTGATCTGATTCGTCAGATTCGTCACGCTGCCCTGCACGCTCGCGATGTTCTGATTCGTCGCATAAAGCTGGCTGCCATTGACCGCGTCGTTGCTCATCGGACCCACTGCCCCGGCAGCAAGGTTGCGAACCCCGGCCAACGCGCCGCCGGGATTAAGCGTGACGCTGGTACTGCCGCCACCGTTCGTGCCACCACTACCCGATCCGTCCTGCGACGCATCATATTGCACGCTATTTTGCGCAATCGACAGGGCCTTGCTCGCCGTGCTTCGTACCGATGTCAACACAGCATCAAGACCGTTCAACGCCGCACCGACGTTGGTGTACGTGGCGCCCTGCACAACGTACGAGGGCATCGTGAAAACCCCGCTGGACGGGTTGAACGCAGCACCGCCACCGAGCGCGGCAGCGGTATTGGCGAACGCGCCATTGATGCCCCGAATCGTCAAATATAGTTGGCTACCGTTGATCGCATCCGTGGAGGTTGCGCTAATGCCCCCCGGCGCGACGTTCTGGATCTGGCGCTCGTTGCCGGCCGTCCCCACCGACAGAACCGACGTCGCGTTACCTGCCGCATTACCGCCGTAAGGGCCGACGGCGCCGGCGTGCGCCGTATCCGTGCTCGAACCCGCGCCGAGGGCGATATCGCCTGCGTTGTTGGCAGTAGCACCCGCTCCGATTGCCGTCGCGCCCGCAGCAACTGCCTGCGCATGCGCGCCAATCGCCGCTCCGTTGGTGCCCGAAGCTGTGGCGAAACCACCCAAGGCCGTGCTGCTGTCACCACCTGCGGTGCTATACGAGCCGACCGCAGTTGCGGCGGTTTGCTTCGTGCCGGAATTCAGCGCCGAAGCCTGATGCCCAATCGCGATCGAACTAGCGCCGGTGGCCGTCGCACCCGACTCGATCGCCAGCGTATCGTCACCGTTTGCCACGGCAGGATTGACTGTATTGTCGCCGATCGCAATCGCGCCGCCGACCGGATTCGACGCGCTTGCCCCCGCGCAGTTCTGTGCGACAGACGCATTCGTGCCCGATTGCACGCTACCACACGTGCCAATCGCAATGGCAGCGAAGCTCGATTGCGAACACGCGACGCCCACAGCCAGTGCAAGGATATTGAGCGCCAGCAGCTGAGCTTTCTTGGGCGCGACTGTGCTATTCCGAATGACAGCACCGGGGGAGGAGGAGAGATAGTTTTTCATGCCAGTATATCCAATCCATTGGATAATCATCCAAATCAAAAAATATTAAATTATCCAAAATGTTCTAGACGAAAAGCAAGGCTCGGGAAGTCAATTCATCCCGATGATCAGACTTTACAACAATCGTCGATCGATTTGGACAACCAAACATTAAATGACAATTACCAACAAATCAGAAAATCATTCCGAGACAGCTTCACAAAACTGATCGGCTTGCCGACCGATATCCCAGCCGGCCGAGGCGCAGCCGAATTTGGCGAACGCGTCGCGAATGCCGACACGGCGCTATAAACGAATACGAATTCACCGAAAGTGATGCAGCACCTGAGGCTGGCCCAATTTCCGTCCCGGGCTTAGCTGGAAAATTCCGGCTCTTCCGGGCGAGCCGGATCGGCCCGATCGGTGCACTGGCGGGCAGATTCCGCCGGCGTCGTCCACTGCAGCACAGAGCGAGGACGCGCCTCGTTTAGCACTCGCGCGAGACTTCGATTTTGCGGCTGGCGCAGGATGTATCGACGCCCACTCGATGTGTATCCCAAATGAGGCATTCTCCTCGGCCTAGGAAACGCATTTTCCCCTGCCTCGATTTGGCCATTTCGTGTTTGGAGTAGCCTCATCAATAAGCGGTGGAGACACGAACTGACGAGTTGGCAATGTTTCATCCGTATGAAACGCGTTCGGAAATTCCACACGCAAATCCCTGATCACGGAATCTAGCAAGCGAATGTCATTCCTAACAACCTCTTCCAATCGTTTGCGAGCAGACACCGGCAGATAAATTTGAACATAAATATTATTCGTCACCATATATTTAATCCATTATTTAATCGGCAAAAGAATGACTGCATTTTCTACGAGATCGGAACGATCGAGGCCGAGGAGATATGGGTAAGCCGATCATCGACGACGAATTGTGTACATTGATCGAGCCGTTACTGCCGCCACTCGAGCCGCGGTGCAAGAAGAACCCCGGCCGCTTGCCTGTTTCGAATCTCGCCGCGCTAACCGGCATCCTGCTCACTCTCAAGACGACACTGCGCTGACGCGACCTGCCCGCCGAAATCGGCCGCGGTTCGGGTGTGCCCCTTTGACGACGGCTCCGCGATTGGCCGGCTGCAGGCGTACGGGATCGCATTCACGAGTTGCTGCTCGCGAAGCTGCGAGCAGCAACTCGATCGATTTCTCGCGCGCCTCGGTCGACCCATCGGCGATTCGCGCAGTTGGCGCGGACCAAAAAACTGAGCCATACCCTACAGATCGAGAGCGACCCGGTACCAAGCAGCACATCATGACCGACGCCAACGGCAAGCCGCTGCCAAGCCTGGCTGGCGCGAGTGCTTCCGACGTCGCGCAATTGCTGCGTCTGATCGACGCGATTCCACCGATTCACGGATTACGCGTGATCGCAGCGACCGCGCATTGTCTACGCCGAGACTCCGAGCGACATCGACGAGCGTTGCGCGATCGCGCCGGTGATCGACTAGCGCAGTACCGAACAGGCAGTGGCCTTGGCAAATATCGCTGGGGCCTCGAACGCACGCGTGGCTGGCTGCATCACTTCCGTCGACTCCGCATTCGTTTCTAGCACCGTGCCGACACTCATGAAGCGTTCCTCGAACTCGACTGCTTATTGATCTGCTGGAATACCCTTCGGCGGGCCAACCAGTCTTTTTTTGCACCCGTCTCTTAGTCATTGAACACGGATGATGGAATTTTTCTGGTTCTCCTCCCATCCTTAAAATTCTTCTGCCCGCGACATCGTTGCTCTAACCATGTCCCTTTTTCCGATTCAGTTTTTGCGACTTTGCTCATTCATCACCTACGCCTACAGCGCATTTCTCGAGCCCATTGCCAACCACCTCACCACAAACTCTTTGGCAGCACAAATCAAACTACGCAAAAACAATCCAAAAATCCAGCCCTCGAAATTCCATCAAATTCCAAAAATACCATCACCCATTCAAGGCTGATCACACCCACAAAAATGAGACGGATTTACAATAACTCACAACATCGGAGGCTTATTTTTCACCCAGATCAACCTTCGAACCATCCGTCAGCTCAAATTGCCGCCGATCTTTACCGCGAATCCAATGAGGCTCACGGCCGCGACCACTCCATATTGCACCACTCACAGGATCAAAATATCGCGGTATGGCTTTCCGCTTCGTCCTGAACCGGAATAATTCTTCCATCGAGAACTCGAACTCTTGAATTGCCAGTACAACCTCCGCCAGCACTCTACCCCTTGAGCTTAACCTGTCCTCTGCAATTTGGGCTTCGAGCGACGCCTTTCTCTCGAGATACTCTGACAAATCATTCATAACGATTTATTAAAACTCTCGACTTCATTGAAAGTTTGACCAGGCATCAATAATTTCATCTCGCCATGCAATTATAAATTAAAGCGCAACAAAACAATTAAAACGGAGCCAGAGACAGACAACCAAAACCCTTAAAGGACATCCAGTCACTCTACCGACGAATAGGCAGCATACATCTGCAAATGGTTCGCAAGATCATTCGCCTAACATTCGTTAACAATAAAATCGCAAATTATTCGATTAAATATTGTATGAGAATCGCCCTAATCCCATAGGTGAAAATGAATTCAGCCAGCCCAGCGCAAACGGTTTCCCTGGCAGGCTGGTGGACTACAACTCGCCGGTGCGTGGTAGGTCCTTCCAAAAAGCTGCCACGTCGCCTTGGTCCGTGTCGACTTGATGCCGAACGTATTTGATGCAGGTGAAGCCAATGTCGTCTTCTCGCCGCTTTGGCCACGAGCGTACACATGCGCCTGACGTTGTCGGGGGGCTGGCCAAAAACTGGGCCACACCTTTCCGATCGAGCGCGACCCGGTACCACCAAAGCACCACATCATGCCCGACACCAACGGCAAGCCGCTCGCCGAGATCCTGAGCGGCGCGAATGCTTCCGACGTCATGCAATTGCGGCCTCTGCTCGACGCGATTCCGCCAATTCGCGGCTTGCGCGGCCATCCGCTGCAGCGGCCTCGCATCGTTTACGCCGATCGCGGATACGACTCCAAGCGTCATCCAAGATCGTTGCGTGATCGCGCTATCGAGCCGCTGATCGTCACGCGCCGTGCCGGCCGTGGCAGTGACTTTGGCAAATACCGTTGCGTCGTCGAGCGCGCGAATGCCTGGCTGGATCACGTGCGTCGCCTCCGCGTTCGTTTCGCGCACCGTGCCGACATTCACGGCGCGTCCGTCAAACCCAGCTGCCGCTTGATCTGCTGGAATACGCTGCGGCGCGCCAACGAGTCTCTTTGAAGCCGTCCCTGAGCCAGAGATGCAGAACAGGCTGGATCATTCGCCCACAAGGCGGCCGGACGGCAGGGAAATTCCTATGGCGCGGCAATCATGATGGTTTGCATACCGCGGGCCTCCCCTAAATGAAGCCAACTTGTCGGCGGAGAGGTATAGGGGAGTGGCGTGAAATCGACATCGCTCGGTCGCGGCCCTGTTCGCTGCGGCCGACGCCAGCCCGAGCGCGCGTCGGCAATGGCGCTTCCGGCTCTGTATGCTCGACATCGCAGAATTGCGGTTCAAGCACGTTGTCGTGATGAATATGAAACGGGCTTCGATCGTTCCGTCAAGGCTGTCCGGCGCCATCAAGGCAATCAGGCACCTTGACGAGCACTGCGTCGAACTCGAGATCTTGCAGTAGAAGCGGCAGGCAAGCCCACCGCCGCTCGCCTCCTTCGACGGGTGCTACGCGCTTGCCGCCCGGCGAGGCCCGAACCGGTCGTCAGTTCGAGTGGGCGGAGCCGGTCAAACCCCGCCCGATTCACACGCGTATCAGGACGCGCGACCCGGCTTCTGCAACCGCAGGATCCGCTGCATGGCGGCCCGATCCGAGCCGACCATCTGGAAGAAGTTCAGCAGATCGTTGCGCAGCGCGGTGCGCGAATCCGGGTCGAGATAGATCATGTGCCCGGACGGATATTCGTTGATCTGCAGATTCTGGCGCAGCGCGGGGTCGATCTGCATGTTCTGCAGGTCGAGTCGCGTCTGGTACCACGGCGTCACGTTGTCGTAATAACCGCTTGCCTGGAACACTTTCAGATCCGGGTTGATACCCATGATCGCGGCCAGATCGGTGACCGTGTTCAGATTGCCTCGGCCCTGCGACGTATTGCCGGTCGGATCCTGGTGCGTCCAGTCCCACGCCGCCGATACGTCGGTGATGCCGGTAAAGGCGGAATTCGACGTGTACTTCAGTTCCTGGTTCAGATAGATGTTCCAGGCGGCGATGTACACGCCGTTCGTCGCGCGATCGAACGCATCGTTGTTGATCAGGCTGATGTCGGCCGCGACGCCCAGGTCCGTCGTCGTAACACGACCGTCGTACGCGCCAATGCTGCGCCCCGGCACGAGGTTACGCTGAAAAGTGTCGGTGTCGACGAGCAGCTTCGCTTTTTGCACTAGCGTCTTGTCGATACCGATGTACTGCGCAACGCGTTGCACGGCAGCATCGCTCGGCGCCGGGAGACTGGACATCGCGTCGACAGCATCGAAATACGCCTGCGTTTTCTGTAGCAGCACGCTTGCGTTGGGCTGCGTCTCGAAGTACGTGATGATGTCCGTCCATTTCATCGACGAAGGGCCGCCCGCCGCCGCGAAAGCCGCATCGATACCGGCTGACAGGATCGGGTCGTAGCGTGTTGCCGTCACCGCCGCATTTGCGGCGATCGCGTCCTTCGTCAGCGCCGCGAAATCGCCGGACGCGAACTGCGCGGCTTCCGACATCACGCCCGCAAGCGTCGTCGACTGCGTCGGTGCGGTGAATTTCTTGTGGTACCACGCATCGGCAACGTAGGTGGGCAGCAATCCGATCGGATTCTCGCTCTGCCGGAAATCGAGAATCGACGATTGCAGCACGATCCCGTTCAGGTCGACGCCGTCCTTGTGCAGCGCATTCGCGAGCACGGCGGTACGCGGCGTGCCGTACGACTCGCCGTAGAGGAACTTCGGCGAATTCCAGCGCTGGTTCGCGGTCAAGTAGCGCTTGATGAACTGCTTCAGCGACGACGCGTCCTTGTCGACACCCCAGAAGTCCTTGTTCTTCGCAGGCGCGATCGCCGTCGAATAACCGGTACCGACCGGATTGATGAATACGAGATCGGTCTTGTCGAGCAGGCTGTCCGGGTTCGTCTCGATCGTATAGGGTGCCGGCGGCGTGAAATCGGGCATCGACGTCTTGATCCGCTTGGGCGCATACGAACCAAGTAGCAACCAGATCGCAGCCGATCCCGGGCCGCCGTTGTAGAAGAACGTGACCGGACGCGTGCTTGCGTCCTTGCCGTCCGCCGTGTACGCGACGTAGAAGATCTTCGCGTTCGGCTGCGAGCTGCTGGGATCGGTTGTCACGAGATGGCCGGCCGTTGCGGTGTACTGAATCGATTTCCCGTTGATGGTCACGACGTGATGCGTGATCGCGCCGTCCTCGTTGGTATCCGTGATCGAGTCGTCGGCCCGGTTACCGTAGGCGACGGGATCGAAATACGGTTTGTCCGCCGCGAGGGCGGGCTGGGACGCTTCGGCAGACGGACCGTCGTCGCCGCCGCCGCATGCGCTCAACAGCACGATGCTCAACCCGAGCACAACGGGCAAACGCCGGAGATGGCGGCCCGAGAGGAAAGACCCCGACTGCGCTTTATTTTCCGTGAATGCTTTCATAGTCATCCTGATTTTTTTGTTTACCGAAAAAAATAAACATGCAGCGTAACCCCAGTGAGTCAATGTCACGCCATATCGGAACGGACTCTAGAGAAGGAGTCCCGATTTCTCACAACGAATTGCGTAGGTTTTTGGCGTGAATTCGTGGCAGAGGTCAGATGTTTCTGTTCCGCATTTGTGTAATCCCCGCCCTCTTGCCACGTGCATAGCGTGTTACAGAAACAAAACAATTGCAACAGAAAGTTTGTCGAGCATCAATTTTATATATTTAGCTATAACTAAATCGCGATTATCGGAGATTAACTTAACCCGGATTACGTGACGAAAATTAACAGAATGGCGCTGAGCAGCGACGAACGACGCTCCAAAACGATGGAATCGCGCAGGGAAAATATTTTTATCTGCCAGCGATTATGATCGTGCCGGTGCATGAGCGAGCGCATCGAACCGAACGGCAGGCGGGAATCCGTCTCGGGTGCTCACCGGCAATTTTCGGCGTGGCCGAATGTGACGTCGGACGGAATTCGTGGAGGCCGCCTCTTGAAACTCGTGGCTAGATCGCAAAGACGTGCCTAAGCAAGCGGCTCGCCACATGTCCGCCGAATTGTTCGAGAGCGCATGTCAATCAGAGACGCATAAACCGATTGCGCCATTCATTCGTCAGGAATGTCTTTTGATGCTCTATACTCGCCTCCGGACAAGAAAATCCAAGTCCGCCCCGCATCAATTCTCGATACAACACGCAGTTAATTGGAGGATTTATGTATCACATAAAAAATACATTAACTATATTATTGATTAATGCGACAAGCCAATGGCGGTTGATCTTGAGCGGTCTGTACGTGAGCGTTGCACTCGCCGCGTGTGGGGGAGACGATTCCACTTCTACGGTTGCGAAAGACGATACTCATCCGACACCGGCACCGTTCCAGTGGCCCGCCGATCATGCAGTGGTCGATCCCAACCAGTACGCGGCTTGGCAGGATCCGAAGGCGATGAAAAGCGCCGCCTACCAAAATGGACCGAACGGCGGCCCGGGTATCGTCAATAGCGATGATATCGCCAACGCCGGCCTCGATTTGAAGGCGATCGACGAGACACCGGCCGTCAAGCATCACAGCATGATCGGTGCTGACGGGCAAACGATCGAATACTCGGCAACAGCCGGTCACCTTATCGCCTGGACGCCGAAGAGCGAAAGCAAGACGGCTGGCCCGGACGCTCAGGCGTCGATTTTTTACATGGCCTATACCCGCGACGATGTACCGCACAACCAGCGCCCGGTGATGTTTATCTTCAACGGCGGCCCGGGTGAACCGTCAATTTGGCTGCATTTAGGCTCATGGGCCCCGCATCGTCTGCTGGTCAACGCCCCCAGTCTACCAACCGGAACGGAAATGCCCGACCCGGATCGATTCCCCTTGATCGACAACCCGCAGACGCTCCTCGATCAGACCGATCTGGTCTTTATCGACCTGCCTGGCTCGGGGTATTCGGAGGCAATCGCGCCACATAAAAATAGCGATTTCTGGAATACCGATGCCGACGCTAAAGTGTTCCGGGATTTCATCACCGCGTATATCAATCGGAATAACCGTCAGAGTTCCCCAAAATATTTGATGGGTGAGTCATATAGCGGCATTCGCACCCCGATCGTGGCTGACTTGCTGGTGCAGGCTGGCACCAGCAACTACCTGCCGGACCCATCGAAGGCAACACCGCAGGTTCTGACCGGCGTTATCCTGCAATCACCGATTATGGATTATGGGTATCGATCGACATCGTCAGACCAAGCGGAAGGCTTCCTTCCAACACTCGGCATGGTGGTAGATTATTACGGGAAGGCAACTGCACGAAACGGGCAATCGAAGACCGATTACGCGACCTATCTACGAAATTTCGCTTCTGGCGATTACGCTCAAGGACTTCAGCAACAGATATTTTCTACAAATGTGGCGACAACACTCAGTGGTATTACAGGCCTACCGGAAAATTCATTAAGTCCAGATGGGCGAATCACGGACTTTTTATCGATTGGCAAAGTTATATATCCGAATAACGGACAGAATCCCCACTTCAATGCCTACGATGGCCGCATGAGCACGACCGATCCCATTAATTACGACATTAGCTTTTACGAAGATGCTGGATTTTATGGAAACATCAAACAGCTACTCCTAAGCGAATTCGGTTATCAAAACAAAGACCCCAAGCAGGTTTATGGTAGCGATATAGCGGCAGATTATTGGTGGAACGATTCCCCCATTCAGCATCGAGGCTCGCCCGCTCCTACCAGCGTGCCGGATTTGGTAGAGGCATTGACGTTGCAGCCTACCCTAAAAGCACTGGTCTTCCATGGCTATCATGACGGCGTCACGCCATTCTTTCAAACCGAATTGGACCTCGGGGCCGTGGGACTCTGGTCGCCAACCTCGCCCGTCCCGCGAGTAACCGTCAAAGAGTACGACGGTGGACATATGGCATATCTGACGGAGGCATCGCGCAGCGGCATGCGGTCGGATCTCCGATCGTTTTTGACGGCGAGTACCACATCGTCGTCAATGGCTGCGACGAGCATCACTTCGCAAGGAGTAGCACGATGAAACCACTTTTTGTTTGTCTGCTTGCAACAGCGAGCGGACTGGCCTTGGTTGGCACGCAATCAAGCCTCGCGAGCGATCGGTTTGTGATCGACGCTCCGGTCACCCTGTCAGGACACGCTCAGGGCTTCGTTCGCGTCGGAGAGAAATTTAGCCGGCCACCGATCGCGCCCGGCAGCGCACCGCCGGCGACGACGAAGAGCAACGTGGCCGACGCCATTACCACCGATCTCAAAGCGAAGTTCAAGGCTGCGGCTGACCCCGCCACTCACTTGCTCACCAAGGAGGGGGCGAACAAGAGCGGATGGGGGTGGGCCGTGGATCATTTCGACGAGATCGACACGGAAAGGAAAGGGGCGGTTCGCTATGAAGACGTGATCCGCTATCTGAATCGACGCCCTGTCGTCCCGCTATCGACGTCGTAAAACGCGCAGGCCGTATCGGGCGCTGATGAAGAAGATGCCCCATTCGTTACCGACAAGCGGGACGGTGGGGCAAAAAGCGAAGTGCATCCAAACTCGTCTGCATGTTCAATGTGCAGCTTCACAATGTTGCGTTGGCTTCCATTTTCTTCGGCCGGCCTCCGACAAGACAAAGACCAAACACCGCGACATTTCAATTTAGCGGGAAACCCGACGATTGAACTTGGCGGGGACACACTGCCGTGCACTCCGCCTTGCCTGTCACCCCATCGTCGCGGCTCTTCAAGGCGCGTCACCGTATCTTTGAACGCTTTGCCGGCACTGAACCTCACTGTCTTCGCTGCTGCGGTCGCAATCTCTGCCAAGGCCGGTATCGGCTGCTACGGCGTGAACGAGTGCTGCCTGTTCATGAGTCGAACTCGTTCGGAAAATCGGACGTCCACCCTCCCCGTACTTCGGAAGGAAATTGTGCGGAACATCAACGGTAGCCGCAAGCACGTCGTTACCCATAAATCGCTATGAAATCATCGGCCCCGTAGACGTTTACGGAAGAGTTCGGAATAGCCGGGAAGGCCAATGTGGCGGAAGGCAGCCAGAGTCGAACTGACCCGGGAGCGTCTGACGCCCCCAACCGGGTTTGAAGCCCGGCCGTACCACCGGATACGAATGCCTTCCGTGGGAGAAAACCAAAAGAACAACGAGCGCCTACGCCTGTACACCCACCCAACCGCTGTCAGGCCGCAGGAAGTGAAGATCGCGGTGGAAGCGAGTATACCCAACCCGATCGAAGAATTCGAGAATCTGGATCGCCCGCTTGCGGCCAAGCCCGGTCGCGTCCCGGAACGTCGCCGCATCGAGCCCGCCGCCGCGCGTCGGCGCGAGACGCGCGACCAGCCCGGCCAGCTCGCCAATGACATCCGCGTGATAGAACAGGTCGCGCACGACCTGATGCAGGTCGCCGCGTCGCGCGAGCTTGCGCAGCAGCGTGCGCACGACATCCTCCGCCGCGCCCGTATCGCGCGCCAGATCGCGGACCCACGGCGGATCGAAGCGCCCCGCGTGAATCAGCGGCAGCAGTTGCTGCGCCAGCGCTTCCTCGCGCGCATCGAAACTCACCGCATGCGACGGCAGATGCAGCCACGGCCCGCTTCGTGCAACGTCCCCGCCATCCACCAGCGCATCGACCAACGCGCGCCACAGCGCATCGCCGACGAGCGGCGCCGCCATGCGTCGCAGGCGTGCCGCATCGAGCCCCTGCTCGTCCGGCATGCGCTCATGATACGCGCGCAGCGTATCGATCGCCCGCGCCTGCAGCGCACGCCAGTGCGCTCGCGCGATCACCGTGCCTTCGTTCGATGCACGCTCGCGCTGGCCGATCGCCAGCGCGTCGTCCGGCAACGCGAGCGCGTCGGGCGCGAAACCCGTCAGGTGCGTGAGCATCGTGCGCGCGATACCGAGCGGTGCCTGCGCGAGCAGCGCATCGAGCCGCCCTTCGTCGAGCCACGCTGCCAATGCGTCAAGCCATGCGCGGCGCGCGGGCGTGCGGCGCTTGCGCGCGGGACCGAACGGATCGAGTACGCGCCCGCCGCCGACGGTACGTGTCGCCTGCGGATTGCGGACGATGAAGCGGTCGCCCGGCAGCGCGAACACGGGTTCGTCGAATACCAGTTGTACGCGCATCTTTTGGCCGGCCGCCAGCGTATCGCCGTCGAGCAGCGCGACGTGCGCGACGCGATGCAGCGTGCCGAGATGCACGTGCAGCGGTGCCCAGTGCGTCAGCGTGAGCCCCGCATCGGCCAGCAGCGTCAAATCGACGTCGAGACGCGGCGATGTCGCGACCAGCCGTGCATCCGCGACAGTATCGCCACGCTCGATGTCCGCCTTGTCGACGCCGGCAAGATTCAGCGCGCAGCGCTCGCCCGCGCGGCCCTCGCCGACCGGCCGGTTCTGCGCATGGATGCCGCGCACGCGCGCGGCGGCGCCCGTGCGCACGACCGCGAGCGTATCGCCGGTCGCCACGCGGCCCGCGAACGCAGTACCGGTCACGACGGTGCCCTGCCCGGCGAGCGTGAACACGCGATCGACCGCCAGCCGGAACAGCCCGTCGTCTCGGCGCGTACGCCACGCGAGCGCCGCATCGGCGAGATGACGCTTCAATGCGGCGACACCCGGATCGTCATCGCGCGTCGCGCAGGTTTCGAAGATCGGCGCGCCATCGAGCGTCGTGCCGTGCAGCCACGTGGCGATTTCGTCGCGCACGGCCGACAGGCGTGCGGTGTCGACGCGATCGCACTTCGTCAGCGCCACCGCGCCATGCGTGACGCCAAGCAGTTGCAGGATCGCGAGATGTTCGCGGGTCTGCGGCATCACGCCGTCGTCGGCGGCGATCACGAGCAGCGCGAAGTCGATGCCGCACGCGCCGGCCGCCATCGTGTGAATCAGCTTCTCGTGGCCCGGCACGTCGATCAGGCCAAGCACGTCGCCGTTCTCGAGCGGCGTATACGCATAGCCGAGCTCGATCGAGATGCCGCGCGCCTTCTCTTCCTTCAACCGGTCGGTGTCGACGCCCGTGAGCGCCCGCACGAGCGTCGTCTTGCCGTGATCGATGTGCCCCGCGGTACCGACGATCATGCAGCGGGCCCCGCGACCTGCACGCACTGCGCGACGAATGCCGCTTCATCCGCCGCCTCGAGGCAGCGCAGGTCGAGCCGAAGCGCATTGTCGGCGATGCGGCCGATCACCGGACGCGGCCATTCGCGCAGCTTCTTCTCGAGTTGCGCGAGCGCGCGCCCGCCGCGCTTGCCGTCCGGCGTGCGCACGACGAGCCCGGCGCTCGGCAATTGATCGACCGGCAGCGCGCCGCTGCCGATCTGGCTGAACATCGGCTCGACCTGCACGTCGAAACCGCCGCCGAGCGCGGCCTGCAACGCCGGACGCACACGCTCTGCCGCGTCGGCGATGTCGCGCTGGGGCCGCGTGAGCAGCCGCAACGTGGTGAGCCGCTCGCGCAGGAATTCCGGCGCCCGATAGAGCCGCAGCACGGGTTCGAGCGCGGCGAGCGTCAGCTTGCCGACGCGCAACGCGCGCTTGAGCGGGTGTTTCTTGATCTTCGCGACGAGCGCGCGATCGCCGACGATCAGGCCGGCCTGCGGGCCGCCGAGCAGCTTGTCGCCGCTGAACGTGACGAGGTTCGCACCGGCCGCGACGGTTTCCTGCACGGTCGTCTCGTGCGGCAGGCCCCATTGCGACAGGTCGGCAAGCGTGCCACTGCCGAGGTCGGCCACGACCGGCAGCCCATGCTCGCGCGCGAGCGGCGCGAGTTCGGCGAGCGTCACTTCCTTCGTGAAGCCGCTGATCGCGTAATTGCTGCAATGGACCTTCATCAGAATCGCAGTGCGCGGGCCGATCGCCTCCGCGTAATCGCGCAGATGGGTACGGTTGGTCGTGCCGACCTCGCGCAGCTTCGCGCCTGCACGACTCATGATGTCGGGAATGCGAAATGCCCCGCCGATCTCGACCAGCTCGCCGCGCGACACGATCACTTCGCGTTTCGGCGCGAGCGCGGACAACGTCAGCAACACGGCCGCCGCGTTGTTGTTGACGACGGTCGCGGCTTCCGCGCCGGTCAGTTCGCACAACAGATCGTCGATCAGGTCGTCGCGATCGCCGCGGCGGCCGGTGGCGAGATCGAATTCGAGGTTGACGGGCCGGGTGAGCGCGTCGACCACCGCGCTCACCGCGTCGTCGGGCAACAACGCGCGCCCGAGATTGGTGTGCAGCACGGTGCCCGTCAGGTTGAACACCGCGCGCACGGTGCCCGCGTTCTGGGCCGCCAGTGTGCGGGCAACCGCGGCAGCGATGCGCGGCTCGTCGAGCGGCTCGGCCGCCTGCGGATCCTGCTGGGCGGCGGTGCGCCAGCGTTCGAGTTCGGCACGCACCGCGTTCAGCACGCGGGTGCGGCCATAGTCGGCGAGCAGCGGCTGCAGCGGCGCCGACGTGAGCACGCGCTCCACCGACGGCGCGCGCGCGAGGACGGCATTCAGTTCATTCAAACCCGGGTCGGTCACGTAATGGTGGCTCCATTTCCTTGCGTGGCAGCGCAACCGGCACCGGCGCTCGCGCGCCCGCCCCGGCTGCCCGCCGTCATTCCGCTTCGCGCGACATGTCGGGCCACAGCAGCGGGTTCGGCGAACTGCGCTGGTAGCCGGCTTCGTTCATCAGCAGGTCGAGCGTGAGGCTCGCGAGATCGTCCGCCAGCGGTTCGAACTCGTAGTCCTTCTCCTGGTAGCCGATCTTGCGATAGGTCTTGCATTCGTCGCACGACTCGGCCTTGACGGCTTCGCTGCCGCCCTCGATCCCGTGGTAGGCGATGCCCTTGGTCGAGTCGCAGTGCGAACATTTCGTGCGCACCATGTGCCACTCGGTCGTGCACAGCCCGCACTGCAGGAAACGGTAGCCCTGGTACTGCCCGCCGACACGCACGACGCTCGCGACCGGATGCGTGCCGCACACGGGGCACAGCCCCGGCTGGTCGAGATACGGGACGTCGGACGGTGTGACGCGGCTCGCGAGATCGGTCCAGGCGACCTGCAGCGCGGCCATCAGGAACGGCGCGGTGGCCGGATCGACTTCGGCGAAGCGCAGCGCGAGGATCGCGTCGGCCTGCGCGTCGAGTTCGGCAGGTGCCATCAGGCGCAGCCGGTCGAGCAGCTTCGCGAGCGACGGATTGACGAGCCCGGCGCTTTCGACGCGGTCGAGCAGTTCATAGAGCACGGCGCGCCACTGCGGGTTGCGCTCGCCGTCGAGCGCCGGCACGAGCGGCATCGAATGCTGCTGCGCACGCGCGATCGCTTCGGGCGACGGCATCGGCAGGTTCAGCGCCTGCAGCGTCGCGTGCTGCGCATCGGCGACGGTAGCCATCAGCCGCAGATAGCCGCTGATCGGATTGAGATCGGCGAGCTTGCGCAACCGTGCGGCACGCGCGGCAAACACGGTGCCGCGCTCCGGCAGGCGAAAGCGCGGAATGGCCGAATGATCGAGCGTCGAGATCTCGGTCGGTTCGAGAATGCGTTGTGTCACGAAAATATCATCCAAAAAAACAAGCGCCGACGGATCGGCGCTTTCCAGGCGATTCCGGCGGTGGCGCGACGGTACGCGGCAATCTGCGTACCGCCACGCTCCAGTGCGTTACTTCACGCTTTCACGGAACCACTTCGGGTGATGCTTGCGGGCCCAGCCCAGCGTGACGGTGCCGCGCACCATCGCCCCGATCGAGCCTTTCACCCACAACGCCGCGTAAATGTGCACGATGATGCTCGCGATCAGCACGAAGGCCGCCACGGCATGCACGACAGCGGCCGCGCGAATCGCCCCGATCGGGAAGTAGAACGAGAAATAGCGTCGCCAGATCACGATCCCCGACAGCAGGAGCAACACCAGGCACGCCACCAACGTGAAGAATAGCAGCTTCTGTCCGGCGTTATAGCGACCGACAGGCGGCAGCTTGTCTTCCCGGTTGGCCAGCACGTCGTCGATCTGCTTCAGCCATTGCCGATCGTCCGCGTCAAGCGCGTTGTGGTGCCAGAAGCGCACCACGAGAATCGCGAACGACACGAACATCACGAGACCGACGAACGGATGCAGGATCCGCGTCCACTGGCCGCCGCCGAACAGCGCGGTGAGCCAGAACATCGACGGATGGAACAGCGCGAGCCCGGACAGCGCGAGCAACACGAACGTAATCGCCGTGATCCAGTGGTTCGTGCGCTCGTTCGGCGTGTAGCGGACGATCAGGTTGGGGTCGTCGTGCTTCATTTTGCGTCCTCCTTGATGCGTCGCGCCTCGTCGCGGGCGGCGGCTTCCTCGTCCTCGCTGACCTCGTTCGGACCGACCCGCGTGTAGTGGAAGAATCCGGCCAGCGCGGTCAGCGCGAGGCCGGCCACCGCGAGCGGTTTCGCGATGCCCTTCCAGAGCTTCACCATCGGGCTGATCGACGGATTGTCGGGCAGCCCGTGGTACAGCGACGGTTTGTCCGCGTGGTGCAGCACGTACATCACGTGCGTGCCGCCGACGCCCTGCGGGTCGTACAGCCCCGCATGCTCGAAGCCGCGCTCCTTCAGGTCCTCGATCCGCTCGGCCGCGTGCTGCTTCATGTCCTCCTTGGTGCCGAACACGATCGCGCCCGTCGGGCAGGTCTTCACGCAGGCCGGTTCCTGGCCGACCGCGACGCGGTCGGAACAGAGCGTGCACTTGTACGCGCGATGATCCTTCTTCGAGATCCGCGGAACGTTGAACGGGCAGCCGGTCACGCAATAGCCGCAACCGATGCAGTTCTCCTCGTGGAAGTCGACGATCCCGTTGTTGTACTGCACGATCGCGCCCGGCGACGGACACGCCTTCAGGCAGCCCGGATCCTCGCAGTGCATGCAGCCGTCCTTGCGGATCAGCCACTCGAGGTCGCCTGCCGGGTTCTCGTATTCGGAGAACCGCATGACCGTCCACGAGTGCTCGGTGAGGTCGGCCGGGTTGTCGTACACGCCGACGTTGGTGCCGACTTCGTCGCGCAGGTCGTTCCACTCCATGCATGCCGTCTGGCATGCCTTGCAGCCGATGCACTTCGATACGTCGATCAGCTTCGCGACGCTCCCGGTCACCGGTTCGCGCACCGTGGGCGGTGGCGTCGTGGTGGCCGAGACGCGCTTGATATCCAGCGATTGCAATGCCATCTCTTCCCCCTTACGCCTTTTCGACCTTCACCAGGAACGACTTGAATTCCGGTGTGTACGAGTTGCCGTCGCCTACGGACGGAGTCAGGGTATTGGCGAGATAGCCGGGCTTCGTCAGACCCTTGAAGCCCCAGTGCAACGGGACGCCGACCGTCTGGACCTTCTTGCCCTCGATCGTCAGCGGCTTGATCCGCTTCGTGACGAGCGCGACCGCGACGATGTAGCCGCGCTTGGACGACACCTTCACGCGATCGCCGTGCGCGACGCCGACTTCCTTCGCGAGATCTTCGCCGATCTCGACGAATTGCTCGGGCTGGATGATCGAATTCAGCCGCGCATGCTTGGTCCAGTAGTGGAAATGCTCGGTCAACCGGTACGTCGTCGCGACGTGCGGGAACTCCGACACCTTGCCGAACGACGCGCGGTCGTCCGGGAACACGCGGGCGGCCGGGTTGTTCAGTGCCTGCGGGTTGTCCGGATGCAGCGGGTTCGCCGCAAGCGGCGTCTCGAACGGCTCGTAGTGCTCGGGGAACGGACCTTCGTTCATTCCCGCACGCGCGAAGAAGCGCGCGACGCCTTCCGGGTTCATGATGAACGGCCCCATCCCGTTTTCGGGCGGCTCGTCGGCCTTGAAGTCGGGCACGTCGGCGCCCTTCCACGCGCTGCCGTTCCAGCCGATCAGCTTGCGGGTCGGGTCGAACGGCTTGCCGCTCACGTCGCACGATGCGCGGTTGTACAGGATCCGCCGGTTGGCCGGCCACGCCCACGCCCAGTTCAGCGTCTGGCCGATGCCGGTCGGGTCCGAGTTGTCGCGCCGGCCCATCTGGTTGCCGGCCTGCGTCCATGCGCCGCAGAAGATCCAGCAGCCGCTCGCGGTCGTGCCGTCGTCCTTCAGTTGCGCGAACGCGGCGAGCTGCTCGCCCTTCTTCACGAGCACCTTGGTCGGATCCTTCGGGTCGGGCAGATCGGCGAGCGCACGGCCGTTGAACTCCATCGCGAGCTCTTCGGGCGTCGGGCTTTCCGGGTTCGCGTACGGCCACGTGAGGTTCACGATCGGATCCGGATACTTGCCGCCGTCCTTCTGATACATCTTGCGCATGCGCAGGAACAGCCCCGACATGATCTCGAGGTCGCTCCTGGCCTCGCCCGGCGGCTCCGCGCCCTTCCAGTGCCATTGCAGCACGCGGCTCGAACTGACGAGCGAACCGTTTTCTTCCGCGAAGCACGTGGTCGGCAGACGGAACACCTCGGTCTGGATCTTCGACGCATCGACGTCGTTGTAGTCGCCGTGATGCTTCCAGAACTCGGACGTCTCGGTGGCGAGCGGATCCATGATCACGAGCCATTTCAGCTTCGCGAGGCCCGCCGCCGTCTTCACCTTCGACGGCGCCGCCGCGAGCGGATTGAAGCCCTGGCAGATGTAGCCGTTCATCTTGCCGGCATTCATCAGCTCGATCGCCTGCAGCAGGTCGTACTGCTTGTCGAGCTTCGGCAGGTAGTCGTAGGCCCAGTTGTTCTCGGCGGTCGCCGCATCGCCCCACCACGCCTTCATGAAGCTGACGTGGAACGCCTTGTAGTTCTTCCAGTAGCTCAGCTGGTTCGGCCGCAGCGGCTGCTGCGCGCGCTTCTTGATGTAGCCGTCGAAATCCTGCTCGGCCTGCATCGGCAGCGTCATGTAGCCCGGCAGCAGGTTCGACATCAGCCCCAGATCGGTCAGGCCCTGGATGTTCGAGTGGCCGCGCAGCGCGTTCATCCCGCCGCCCGCGATGCCGATGTTGCCGAGCAGCAGCTGCACCATCGCGCCGGTGCGGATGATCTGCGCGCCGATCGAGTGGTGGGTCCAGCCGAGCGCGTACAGCACCGTGCCGGCGCGGCCGGGAACGGCCGTCGTCGCGAGCATTTCGCACACCTTCAGGAATTTCTCCTTCGGCGTGCCGCACGTTTGCTGGACCATGTCCGGCGTATAGCGTGCGTAGTGCTGCTTCAGCAGGTTGTACACGCAGCGCGGATGCTGCAGCGTCGGGTCGACCTTCACGAAGCCGTCGTCGCCGCGTTCGTAGTCCCAGCTCGATTTGTCCGGGTACGCGTGCTTCTCCGCGTCGTAGCCGGAATAGATGCCGTCGTTGAACGCGAAATCCTCGCGCACGATGAAAGTGAAGTCCGTGTAGTTCTTCACGTACTCATGCTGGATCTTGTCGTTCGTCAGCAGATAGTTGATCACACCGCCCAGGAAGACGATGTCGGTGCCGGTGCGGATCGGCGCGTAGTAGTCGGCCACCGAGGCCGTGCGCGTGAAGCGCGGGTCGACGACGATCAGCCGCGCCTTGCGGTGCGCCTTCGCCTCCGTTACCCACTTGAAACCGCACGGATGGGCTTCGGCTGCATTGCCGCCCATCACGAGAATCACGTCCGCGTTCTTGATGTCGACCCAATGGTTCGTCATCGCTCCACGGCCAAACGTCGGGGCAAGACCTGCCACCGTCGGGCCATGTCAGACACGCGCCTGATTGTCGAATGCGAGCATCCCCAGACTGCGGATGGTCTTGTGGGTCAGGTAGCCGACCTCGTTGCTGCCCGCCGACGCGGCCAGCATGCCGGTGGTCAGCCAGCGGTTGACCTTCGCGCCGTCTTCGGCCGTCTCGACGAAGTTCGCGTCGCGGTCGGCCTTCATCAGCTTCGCGATCCGGTCGAGCGCGTCGTTCCACGAGATCGGTTCCCACTTGTCCGAGCCGGGCGCCCGGTATTCGGGACGCGTCAGGCGGTTCGGGCTGTGGATGAAGTCGATCAGGCTCGCGCCCTTCGGGCACAGCGTGCCGCGATTGACGGGATGGTCTGGATCGCCTTCGATATGGATGATGCTCGACTGCGCGTTCTTCGCGCCATCCCCGAGGCTATACATGAGGATGCCGCAACCCACCGAGCAATAGGGGCAGGTGTTGCGCGTTTCGACTGTGCGCGCCAGCTTGTACTGTCGGACCTCGGCGAGCGCTTCCGTCGGAGAAAAGCCCATCAGGGCAAGACTCGATCCGGCAAGCGACGTGGCCGTCACCTTCAGGAACTGGCGCCGGGACATTTGTAGCATGATGGTCTCGGCGTTTTTGTGGGGTGAGGTGAAACTGAAAGGATTATAGACAGTTCACGCAACTATGATCGAATCCTCGGATCAATACTGATTTGTCTGATCCTCCGATGTCAGTGCGTTCAACGCCCAACCGAACCGTCATGAAACGACAGATCACCTCCGAAGCCACTCGTCTCGCGCAACAGCAGGCCAACTGGGCACTCACTGCATTCAAGCGCTTCTCGTCCGACCGCTGCTCGGCGATGGCCGCGAGCATCGCGTTCTTCTCCGCGTTCTCGCTCGCGCCGACGCTCGTGATGGTGATCGCCGTGGCCGGCTGGTTCTACGGCGACGACGCCGCACGCGGCCAGGTGTTCGAGCAGGCGCATCAGTTGATCGGCGACGACGCGGCCGCCAGCATCCAGACGATCGTGCAGAACGCGCACCGCGCGGGCGAGCGCGGCGGAATCGCGACGCTGATCTCGTTCGCCGCGCTCGCGCTGGGCGCATCGGCGACGTTCGCGTCGCTGAACACCGCGCTGAGCGTGATCTGGCCGAGCACGGAAAGCCGCTGGTCGAGCATGCTCGGGCTCGTGCGCGTGCGGCTGATTTCGTTCGGGCTCGTGCTCGGCGTCGCATTCCTGTTGATCGTGTCGCTCGTGCTCGATACCGCGATCACGTTCATCGGCACCTGGCTGCTCGGCGATTCGCCGTACGTCGCGATCACCAACGTGCTGCAGTTCTTCGTCGGCATCGCGGTGCTCGCCGGCGCGTTCGCCGCGCTGATGAAGTTCCTGCCCGATGCGCGCGTCGCGTGGCGCGATGCGTTGATCGGCGGGATTGTCTCCGCGATCCTGTTCTCGGGCGGCAAGAAGCTGTTCGCGCTGTATCTCGCCCGCGCGGGCACGGCCAGCGCATTCGGCGCGGCCGGATCGTTCGCGGTCCTGCTGATGTGGCTGTACTTCTCGGCGGCCGTGCTGCTGCTCGGTGCGGAATTCGCCGCCGCGCGCGGCGATGCGCATCGGCGCACCGGCAATGCCGCGGCCGCGCCGCCCGATCGCGCAAGCAGCGACTGACTGCCGACGCACGCCCTGCGCCGCCGACGCGCCACGCGCGAGGCGGCGCTAACTACGCGACCGCCTGTGTTTTCGCAACCGTCCTGCCCGCGAGGCATTCCCGATCGTTGATGCGTTCTTTGCACCGGCACGCGATGCGCGCTGCAACGGCAAACGTTTGCTTGCCTCGATTTCCGCGCGCGAACCCGCAAAACACCCGCTTCCTCTGCCAGATGCACCGGTTGCTGCAACAATCGCAGCGCAGCAATTGTCAACTATTTCAAAAAGAGGAACAGTTCTTGATGTCCTTGATATATATGGACTTTTTCCTGCCGTTACCTTTTCGCGACACTTTATTTTTTAAGCTTTCTTGCATGTATGGCACTGAGCTATTCTCCAATCCGCAACAAATAACGAATGACGATTCATTTGCGTGGAGATACTCAACGATGAAGAAACTCGCACTCTCGACCCTCTCGCTCGCCCTGCTGGGCGCCGCTGGCGCTGCTCACGCTCAGTCGAGCGTCACGCTGTACGGCGTGATCGATACGTCGATCGCATGGGTTCACGGCAACAACGGCCAAGCCAACAACTCGTGGCAAATGCTGTCGGGCAACCTGCAGGGCAGCCGTTGGGGCCTGAAAGGCGCTGAAGACCTCGGCGGTGGCCTGAAGGCGATCTTCCAGTTGGAAAACGGTTTCGATCCGGGCACGGGCCACCTGGGCCAAGGCAATCGCATGTTCGGTCGTCAGGCATACGTCGGCCTCGAAAGCGCCCAGTACGGTACGCTGACGCTTGGCCGCCAGTACGACCCGCTGGTCGACCTGGTCCAGGCAGTCACGGCTGACAACTACTTCGGCAGCGTGATGGCAACGCCGGGCGACGTCGACAACAACGACAACTCGCTGCGCGTCAGCAACGCAATCAAGTACACGTCGCCGGTCTGGGCAGGCTTCCAGGTCGAAGGCATGTACGCGCTCGGCGGTGTCGCAGGCAAGACGGGTTCGGGCCAGACGTGGTCGGTCGCGGCTGCCTACAACAACGGCCCGGTCGGCGTTGCAGCAGGCTACTTCTACGCAGCGAACCCGTCGCCGACGACGACGCTCGGCCGCACCACCTGGACGTCGACGACGTCCGACGCGATCTTCGACGGCCCGATCAACTCGGGTTACGCAACGGCGAAGTCGATCGCCATCGCGCAAGTCGCTGGCCAGTACGCACTCGGCCCGGTGACGTTCGGCCTCGGCTACAGCAACGCACAGTACAAGCCGGACGCGTTCTCGGGCTTCACGTCGACGGAGAAGTACAACACGGGCCGTGCGTTCGTGACGTACCAGGTCACGCCGCCGCTGCTGCTGGGCCTCGGCTACTCGTACACGAAGGCGAGCGGCGACACGGACGCGAAGTACCATCAGGTCGGCATCGGCGCGGACTACTCGCTGTCGAAGCGCACGGACGTCTATCTGGTTGGCGCATACCAGCACGCGAGCGGCACGCAGCGCGTCGACGCCACCACGACGCAAACCGCACAAGCGTCGATCGCTTCGTACGGCTTCGCCGGCAAGAGCTCGGCCGAGATGGTCGCAGTCGGCATTCGCCACAAGTTCTAAGAAGTACGTTTCCGGCATGCATGGCGTCTCCGACGCCATGTCGCCGAACTGCAAAACCAGTCACCGGTTTCGGCCGTGGCTGGTTTTTTTTCGTCCGCTGCCGGCAGCGGCCGGGCGAACGGCGATCGCGTCGCGGGCCTGCGGTAAGGCAACGGGCCGGGAGCGGCTCCAGGACCGCCTGTCGTGCGCCGGATGCCCGTCCAGAGGCATCGAGACATCCCTCGCTGTCCGACGGCTACGACGGCTACATACGGCACGATCCCGTTCACGCCGTCGCGCGAACCGCTCACTCCATGTCAGCCTGACGCGCGACAACGAGATCCCTCATCGCAATGGACGCCTGACCGTCCACATCGCCGATTTCGATACCGCGACACGAAGCACTATGCTTCGACGTGTCGATTTCGACGGCCTTCGTCCGTCGTATCGATGGCGGCACGCAGATTGCCGCGCCCCTCACCGACATCCGACAGGAGACGCTCCATGACGATTCAGAAGATCACGCCGTTCCTCTGGTACGCGACCGAAGCCGAAGAAGCCGCGGCCTTCTATGCGGGCATTTTCCCGAACTCGCGCGTCGTGCGCGTCACGGCGATCGCCGGCACGGACGGCACCCGCATGGTCGAATTCGAGCTGTTCGGGCAGCCGTTCATCGCGATGAGCCACCCGCGCACCGAAACCTTCAACCACGCGATCTCGCTGATGATCAGCTGCGCCGACCAGGCGGAACTCGACCGCTACTGGAGCGCGCTGCTCGACAACGGCGGCACGGCCGACGGCTGCGGCTGGCTGCGTGACCGCTTCGGTGTCTCGTGGCAGATCGTGCCCGACGCGCTGATCCCGATGATGACCGATCGCGACGAGGTGAAGGCGGCGCGCGTGGCCGCGGCCATGATGCAGATGACGAAGTTCGACGTCGCCGCGCTGGAGGCCGCCTACGCGGGCACGGCGGGCTGACGAGGCGCGGGCGTGGCGGCTGCCTTCGGCCGGCATCGGCACGCTCGTGGAGCGCGCAAGAGACGCGCATGACGGCGACCGTCGACGGGATTGCATCACGCCGCGACGCAATCGCGCGCGGCGGCCGGTCTCTCGCTGCTATGCCGGCAACATGGCTTCGACGATCCGTCGCACGTCACGCACGAATGCGACAACCGGTCTGCCCGACAACAGCGTGCCGGCCCCGTCACCGTCGCCGTGCAGATACACGGCACGTGCAGCCGACAAGACGGGCCGGTACGTGTCGGGCAGGCGCTCCAGCGCCCATGCCGCGGCGACATCCTTCGGCGCGATCCTGCCGGTCGCGGCGCTGTACCAGACGCGTGCGAGCGCGAGCACGACGTTGCATTCGTCGCCGCGCCAGTCCGGCTCCGCGTCCCACTGCGCAACCGTCGCGCGGAGCGCGGCGATGAAATCGCGTGCGGGCACCGCGTCGAACCATGCGGCCGCGCGCGGCCCGCGCAGCGCAACGTCGTGCTGCCGAACCTTCGTCAGCAGAATCGCGAGATCGTGATCGACGCACGCCGGTTCGACGATACCCGCGCGCAGATCGCGGCGCAGCCATTCGCCGAATTGCAGTTCGCGCCGGGCCGGATGACGCCACGGCACCACGTCGTCGCGCACGAGCACGGTGACTTCCAGCGCGCGCATGCGTGCATCGCACTGCGGCGGCGCGGACACGTCGAGCAAATCGAGCATCAGCGCACGCCGCACCGCGTCGCCCGGCGAGGCGGCCACCGTCACCAGCAGGTCGATGTCGCTGCGCGGCTTCAGCCCGCCGTCGAGCGCCGAGCCGAACAGATGCACCGCCTGAAGCGTCACGCCGAGATGCCGGTCGAGCAAGGCGCAAGCAGCCGTCACCTGGTCGGCGATCCCGGCGGGAACGCTCGTCGCGTTCATGATTCGAGCTCCGCGCGACCTGCGCGCCGCATGCGGCGATGGCCAGCCGCGCGCCGGCACGAACACGCCGATTCGGTCATCGGCGCAAGCGGCCCGCAGTACGCGATACGCGTCACGTCGTGCCGTATTCGCGCCGCGCGATACCGGCGCGTACGCGCCATTTGCGCGGCGCAATAAAAATCCCCGCACGCTTTCGCGTACGGGGATCGTCGGACATCGCAACGGCCGCCGACATGCATTCGGCGACCGTCACGCTGCATTACGCAGCCGCGTCCTTCAGCTTCTTCAGCGCACGTGCCTTCACGCGCACGCTGGCCGGCTTCGCCGGGAACCAGCGCTCTTCGCCCGTGAACGGATCCTTGCCGAAGCGCTTCTTCTTCGCCGGCACGACTTGTGCCGTGATCTTCAGCAGACCCGGCAGCGTGAATTCGCCTGCGCCCTTCTTGTGAACCGAGCCCAGCACGACGTTCTCGAGTGCGGCGAGGACCGCCTTGACCGCCTTCACTTCGACAGCTGCGCGCTCAGCGATGTGCGTTGCGAGCGATGCCTTCGTGAACTTGTCCTTCAGCGGCGTCGGAGCAGCCGGTGCTGCCTTCGCGACAGCCTTCTTGGCCACTACTTTCTTCGCGGGCGCAGCCTTTTTGGCAGCCACTTTCTTGGTCGCCGGTGCGGCAGCCTTCTTGGCCACCTTTTTTGCGGAAGTCGCCATGTTTCTCCTACCAGGTGTGGTCGTTGGATACACGAAGCGTGCAACGCGCGCGCTTCAACGCCGGATTCTACAAGCGCCTCGACGCTTCGTGCAGTACTTTTATGCGTTTTCGCGGGGTTTCCCGCAGGTTTTGTTGCGCGCGACCGACTTCGACGGCGCGCCGGCATCGAAAAACGCCTTCACGTATACGTCCAAACGCACCGGATCGCGAATTACGTTCGATATTTGCGCACCTATACTGACCTCGCTCAGTGCCCCGGATGCCTTCATGCGCGAAGTCAGATACGTCAAAGGACTCGACGGCCTGCGAGCCATCGCCGTCATCCTCGTTTTCCTGTCCCACAAAGGCCACGTCCTCGCTGTCGACGTCGGCAAGCTCGGTGTGTGGACGTTCTTCTTCATCAGCGGATTCCTGATCGTCGGCGAACTGCATCGCAACCGTCAGGCGATCGAATGCGGCACGATGACGCGCCGCCATGCGCTGGCGCTGTTCCTCGCGAAGCGCGCGCTGCGGATTTTTCCCGTCTATTACCTGCTGCTCGCCGCGCTCGCGATCGCGCACGCGCTGTTCTACCAGCGCGGCGTCAATCTCGGGCTCGCGTGGCACGCGACGTTCCTGTCGAATTACTGGATCGGCGTCGTGAAGGACGGCTGGCCGGGCTCCACGTCGCACTTCTGGAGCCTCGCGGTTGAACAGCAGTTCTATCTGATTGCGCCGCTCACGCTGCTCGCGGTGCCGGCCGCCCGCCACGTCGCGCTCGGCGTCGCGGCCGTCGTGCTGTGCGCGTTCGCGCATCTCGCGCTCTACGCGCTCGATGCATCGCCGGTGCTGATCTACGCGTTTTCCCCGTGGAATTTCGCGCTGATCGCGCTGGGCGGCGTCGGTGCGATGGCGCTCGCCGATCGCGGCCAGAGCGTCGTCCGCCGCATTCCGCCCGGCTGGCTCGGCGCCGCCGGCGTCGTGTTCTTCCTCGCGCTGCCCGCGTTCACGATGCTGCCGGACATCGTGACGGGGCTCGTTGATCTCGGCTTGTCCGCGTCGCTCGGCGCGCTGATGCTGTGGATCGTCACCGAGCCTGACCATCCGGCCGTGGCACTGCTCGACTGGGCGCCGCTCGTCTATCTCGGCACGATCAGCTACGGCTTCTACCTGTTCCACAACCTGATTCCGGCACGTTTCGGCGAGATGCCCGCGCTGTTCGCGCACGTGCCGATGCCCGGAATCGTCCGGGAAGTGCTGCCCGAAGTGCTGCAGTTCGCGCTCGCCGTGCTGCTCGCGCACCTGTCGTGGCGCTATCTGGAAAGGCGCCTGCTCGATCTCAAGAAGCCGATCGCCGCGATGCTCGCCCGGTACTTCGTCACGCGGCCGAGCACGTCGCCGCGCTGAGCGCGATACCGGCGCGAACGCGACGCAGCCAGGCGGCAGCCGTCGCTCATCGGCACGTACACGACCGGCGCGCCGGCAATGGTTTCATCGCCGCGACGTCAGGTGTCCGGCATCCGGCGCACCGCTCAACGCACGACGCGCCAGAACCGGCATCGCCGTCCGGCGGCATACCGGAATCTTCGCGCAATCACCCGCACGAATCCGCCCGCAACCGGCACCGCCGCTCACCCGACGCCGCCCGCCCGCGCGTCGTCCACACGCAAAAAAGCCCCGACGCACGAGGCAGCCGGGGCCAACGGAACAACCACCACCTGAAACAATGGAGCAGCGCGGCTGCTTACGCGACGGCAGCCAGCGCGGGCAGGCAGGTACGCAGGTACGCCTCGAATTCGCGGCTCACTTCCGGATGCTGGAGTGCGAGCTCGACGGTCGCCTTGAGGTAGCCGATCTTGCTGCCGCAATCGAAACGCGTGCCGTAGTAGCGATACGCGAGCACCTGTTCGTTCGCGAGCAGCGTCTGGATCGCGTCGGTGAGCTGCAGCTCGCCGCCGGCGCCCGGCTTGAGCTTGCGCAGGTGATCGAAGATCGTCGGCATGAACACGTAGCGGCCCACCACGCCGAGGTTCGACGGCGCGTCTTCCGGCGCCGGCTTCTCGATGATGCCCGACAGCTTGATGATGTCCTCTTCCCACTCGCGGCCTTCGACGACGCCGTACGAGCGGCTGTCCTCGCGCGGAATCGTCTCGACCCCGATCACCGAGCTGTGATAGTGGTCGAACACGTCGACGAGCTGCTTGAGCACCGGCTGCTCGCCGTGCAGCAGGTCGTCGGCGAGAATCACCGCGAACGGCTCGCCGTGCACAAGCTTTTCCGCGCACAGCACCGCGTGGCCGAGGCCGAGCGCCTCCGGCTGGCGCACGTAGAAGCAGTTCACGTGGCTCGGCTTGATGCCGCGCACGAGCTCGAGCAGCTTTTCCTTGCCGCGCGCCTCGAGCTCGGCCTCGATCTCGTAGGACTTGTCGAAGTGATCCTCGATCGCGCGCTTGCTACGCCCCGTCACGAAGATCATCTCGGTGATACCGGCGTTGATCGCTTCCTCGACCGCGTACTGGATCAGCGGCTTGTCGACGACGGGCAGCATTTCCTTCGGGCTCGCCTTCGTTGCCGGGAGGAACCGCGTGCCGAGACCGGCAACGGGGAACACGGCCTTGGTGACTTTCAACATGTTCGCATCCTGATTGCGTTGACTGCGCCGCATCGCTGCGCGACCCGGCGCGATTGTTTTTCGAACGGCATATCGAGAACCGGCGGCACGGCCAATTCCACTCCGCTCATTTTCGATATGGACCTATTGCCCATGTTTCCAGAAAACGGATAATCCGTGAATCCGGTCGATATTGCCGAACCCGGCATCCGGACATAAACAAATTACCGATTTCCCGGATACAAATTCTTACGAATCGAATTCCTCGATATACGGGACGCCGCCCCGCTCGAGCCCCGGGCGAATCGGCTCGTTCTTCAGCGCCTCGCGGTATGCCGACAGCACGGCCATGACCAGCAGTACTGCCGCGCTCGCGATCCAATGCATGTCCATCTTGCCGCTCCTTGCATCAATCAACTGGAGCTTCAAACTATCAGAAAAAAATCGGCAAATAATTGTGGCGGCGGCGAAACCGCTTTCAGACCTGAATAACACCACCATCTGAAACGACATCATTTACCGCCGGGATTTTTTTATTCATTCGATCGAATTCTTGCGCATTACGATTGGACCATCCCCTTCATCCGTCGCAAGGAATCGAATCGCATGCAAGCTTTCAGCGGATCGTCTTTGGCCGCGCCGCCCGTCGCCGACCACAAGGAACACGTGATCGACGCGATGCGCGGCTTCGCGGCGCTGCTCGTCGCCTATTTCCACTGCCGTCAGGTCGTCTGGGTCGGCATGCAGAGCTTCCATCATGCTTACGGTCATGCACTCAGCCCGAGCGTGATCGCCGGCTACCTGACCTTCCCGTTCGCCTGGGGCTCCGCCGGCGTGCCGATCTTCTTCGTGATCAGCGGTTACTGCATTCACCGCAACGCGGCGCTCAAGCTGGCGGCCAACCCCGCGTATCGGCTCGATGCGCCCAACTTCTGGGCGCGCCGCTTCGCCCGCATCTATCCGGTGCTGCTCGCCGCGCTGCTGTTCACGCTTGCGATGGACGCGGTGAGCCTGCAGATCGCGCCGGTCAGCCACAAGATCCGCGATGTCGGCGTCACCGCGTTCCTCGTGAACCTGTTCTCGCTGCAGGGCGTCGCCGGCTATACGTACGGATCGAACGGCGCGTTGTGGACACTGTCGCTCGAAGTGCAGTTCTATGCGATCTACCCGCTGCTGTTCGCGCTGCGCCGGCGCATCGGCATGCCGGCCATCGTGGCGGCCGTCGCGCTCGTCAACGTCGCGTCGGCGTGGCTGCTCGAACGGCACGACCTGCAGTTCTTCACGTCGTACTGGCTGTCCTGGACGGTCGGCGCATGGATCGCCGACGTGCGCGCGCAACCGGCGCGCGGCACCGCCGCCGTGCCGTCGCGCGCGTGGTACCTCGCGGCCGCCGCGCTGCTGGCCGCGGGCTGCGGCGCGTTCCATTTCGGCCAGTACGGCGCGTTCCAGCTGTGGGCCGCCGGCTTCGCGTGCTTCCTGTACCGCGCGCTCGCCTGCCCGCCGCGCCCGACGCCGCTCCTGCGCGTGCTCGGGTGGTTCGGCGACTTCAGCTACTCGCTGTATCTGATCCACCTGCCGCTGTTCGTCTGCCTCGGCTCGGTGCTGTTCCACTCCGAACTGCAACTGTCGATCTGGCCGTCGGTTGCATTCATGGCCGCCGCGATTCCGGTCGCTTACCTGTTCTACCGGCTGTTCGAACGCCCGGCGATGATGTGGTCGGCCAGCCTGAAGCCGACGCGCGCGCCCCGCGTCGTCGCACCGGCCCCGGAACAGGCTGCCTGAACGCACCGTTACGGCACGCCCGGCCCCCGCGCGAGCTCAAGTCGTGCGGGGGCATTTTCATGGGCGCCATGCGTGTGCGGGATGCGTTTGCGCGTCGGGAAGGCGGGTTTGGCGAATCGCAGTTCGCACGCCGTCCGGGCGGCTGCCCGATCGTCGAATCGCCCCGCCGCCTGCCGGCTGCACGGTACGACCTCACGGCGCCGCTCACGGGATTCCGTGAAGTGTTTCCGGGCCAAATGGCAATGCTGCCCGGCAGGCCCATGCGCCAATGCATCGGCAGCAGCTCACCTCCGCCGCTCCGCGCCTGACGGCCGCCATGCTCCCGCCCGCCCAAACGCAGAACCCTCATGCAGCATGTCGCCGCATGAGGGTTCGCTTCCCGGCGCATGGCGTCGCATCGCGCCGACGCACCGCATCTGCCGCCTCTACCGCTTCTTCGCCTTCGCGGCCTTCGCCGTATCCGCGAGGATCTTCTCGACCCGCTCCACATAAGTCTCGGTGCCGAACCGGCGCACCGCGGTCGCCCGCCCGCTCGCGACGAGCCGTTCGCGCAGCGCGGCGTCGCGCTGCAGCGTGGCCAGTGCGTCGGCCAGCGCGGCTGCGTTGCCCGGCTCGCACAGCAGCCCGTTTTCGCCGTCCTCGATGATCTCGACGACCCCGCCCGCGCGGGCGGCGACCACCGGCCGCCGCGCAAGCATGCCTTCGACGATCACGCGCCCGAACGGCTCCGGCGTGATCGACGTGTGCGCAACCACGTCGACCGCCTTCATGCACGCGGCCACGTCGCGCTGGAATCCCAGAAAGTGCACGCGGTCGTTCATTCCATGACGCGCGACGATCTCGTGCAGCTGCGCCGCGTATTCGTCCTCGCCGAACAGCGGCGCGCCGACCAGCACGACGTGCATGTCGGGATGGCGAGCCGCGGCCTCCAGCAGCAGATGCTGCCCCTTCCAGTGCGCGAGGCGACTGAACGAGCCGACGAGCCACGCGTGCTCGGGTAACCCGAAGCGCGCGCGCAGCGCGGCCTGGCTGGCCGTGTCCAGCGCATCGAACGGTTCGGCCGAAATGCCGTTGAACACGACGTCGACGTGCTGCGGCGTGAAGCCCGTCAACGCACGGAATGCCTGCGCGGACGCGTCGGAGTTTGCGATCACGCGCGTGACGCCGAACCGTGCGCAGTACTTGATCGCCATCAGCTGCTTGCTGCCGAAATGGTCGCCGCTGACGATGTCGCGCAGGTGCCAGACCACCGGCTTGCGCGCGAGCCGCCCGGCCAGCGCCGCGACGACCATCGCGCGCTGCGTGTTCGCGTAGATCACCTCGGCGCGGCGTGCGCGCCGTGCAACGTCGCGCACGAGCGAGAACAGCTGCTTCAACGCACCGGCCGACACGCCGCCCTGCTTGCGTACGCCGGCGAGCGCGCCCTGGTCGAGCACGTCGACGCGCGCGCCGATCTCATCGAGCGCCGCGCGGAAGGGCCCGTCGTCGAACAGCACCACGTCGGCGTTCGCGCGCATGTGCTTCATGATTTCCAGCAACGACAGCTCCGCGCCGCCGAGCACGCCGCTCTGGTCGAGCACGAGCGTCGCCGGGCCGCGCGCGGGCGGCATCGGTGCGACGGCCGTGCCGCGCTGCGCGGTCGCGCCGGGCAGCGCGGCCTCCACGTAGTCGAGAAAGCGCCGCCGGAACGTTTCTGCGGAAAAGCGCTCCGCGTTCGCGCGGCACGCCTGCGGCGTGAAGCGCTGCGGCGCGCGTTCGAAATCGTCGACCGCCGCGACGATCGCGTGCGGCGTCTGTTCGTCGAAGAACAGCCCGGTCGGATTCGCGTGTGCGCGCGGTTCGAGCACCGTCTCGAGCGCACCGCCCTTGCCGTATGCGATCACGGGCGTGCCGCATGCCTGCGCCTCGACCACCGAGATGCCGAAATCCTCCTCGGCCGCGAACACGAACGCCTTCGCACGCCGCATCCGGTCGTGCAGCACCGCGAACGGCTGATAGCCCATGATCTCGACGTTCGGGCCGGCCTTCGCGCGGATCTTCTGCATCTCCGGGCCGTCGCCGATCACGACGAGCTTGCGCTCCGGCGTGCGCGAGAACGCTTCGACGATCAGGTCGATCTTCTTGTACGGCACCATCCGCGACGCGGTCAGGTAGAAATCGTCCTTCGCTTCGTTCAGCGAAAAGCCGTCGACGTCGACTGGCGGGAAAATCACCGCCGCGTCGCGGTGATACACCTTGCGGATGCGTCGCGCGATGAACGCCGAATTCGCGACGAAGCCGTCCACCGCATTCGCGGTGCGCGTGTCCCAGTTGCGGATGTAATGCAGGATCATCCGCGCGAGCAGCGACTTCGGCCCGTGCGTGAGGTTCGACTGTTCCAGATACTGATGCTGGAGGTCCCACGCGTAGCGGATCGGCGAATGCACGTAGCTGATGTGCATCTGGTCCGGCCCGGTCAGCACGCCCTTCGCGACCGCGTGGCTGCTGGAGATCACCAGATCGTAGTCGGACACGTCGAGCTGCTCGATCGCGAGCGGCATCAACGGCAGGTAGCTGCGGTACTTGGTGCGCGCAAACGGCAGCTTCTGGATGAACGAGGTCGTCACCGGCTTGCCGCGCACGAACGTGCGATCGTCGAGGAAATCGACGAGGCTGAACAGGTCCGCATCGGGAAAGCACGCGACGATCTGTTCGAGCACGCGCTCGGCGCCGGCGTACGTGACGAGCCAGTCGTGGACGATCGCCACGCGCAGCGGACGCGATGCATCGCGTGCGCCCGCGTGCGCGCGCGGTTCGGTCCGGCGCAGCGCGGCGGTGTCGCCGGCTTCGGCCGCGGCGGCACCGGCCGTGGCGAGATTCAGGATGGCGTGTTCCGCCAGATCGCGATTCATACGGTTTTCCTCGCATTGAGACGGACGAACAGGTCGCGCGCGAGTGCGCGCAGGGCCGGCGTCATCGTGAGCGACCACGCAAGATTCAGCACCAGCACGACCGCGCAGAGGCCGATCGACTCGCCGAGCCCCGGCCACGCTTGCGCGAGAAACAGGCTCGCGAGCAGGAAGGCGAGATGCGCGAGCATGTCGAGCACGATCGCGCGCATCCGGATCGCCGACAGGTAAAGCAGCACGCCGTAATCGACCAGCGCGCGGGCCGCGACGACCACCGCCGCGCCGATCAGCCCGAAGTGATGGATGCCGAGCCACAGGCCACCGACGAAGAACGGCATCTCGACGAGCCCGGCGAACGCCGCCCGGGCCGGATTGACCTGCGACTGGATCAGGATCCGTGTGACGCTCGCCTGCCCGACGAGCCATACGCTGATCACCAGCACGCGCCCGACCGGCGCCGAATGCGCGGCGAGATCGGCGCCGACCCACAGCGTGAGGAACGGCGCGAGCGCGAAGATCGCGATGATGCCGACCGGCGTGAACACGCCGTTCAGGAATTCGAGCGACTGGCGCGCGAGCGTATCGGCATGCTCGCGGCCAACCGCCGACAGCCGCGGAAACAGCGTGCGCACCAGCGCGTTCGGCAGCATGTTCAGCCGCGTGACGAGGTTCTGCGGAACCGTGTAATAGGTGACGAACTTCGCGCCCATGCCCGCGCCGAGCATCACGCGATCGAGCGTGTCGGCGATCATGCTGGTCGTGCTCGCGATCAGCATCCAGCCGCCGAAATTGAACAGCCCTTTCGCGGTGCCCCACTGCGGCGGATCGATGCGCCGGATGGCGAGCACCCTGATGCTCGCGTGACCGAGCATCACCGCCGCGATCAGCCGCGCGACGACGGCCGCGGCCAGCACCGTCTGCAGGTTCGGCGCGATCCACCATGCGGCGCCGAGCGGCAGCAACTGGAACAGGAACGTGCCGATCGTCTGGTTCGTGTTGAACACGCCGAACCGTTCGGCGCCGTTGATCGCGCCGGCGAACACCCACGACACGTTCGCGAGCGGAATCGCGAGCGCGAGCCACGGCAATGCGAGATACACCTCGTGCTGCATCGCCGCCGACACCTTCGTGAAATACGCGGTGTAGACGAACGCACCGAAATAGATCAGCAGCCCGCCAACGATGCCCGTGCCGAGGTTCAGCCAGAACGCGCTCCAGAAGACGCGCGCGCTCTCGTCCGCGTTGCCGCTCGCGAGCGCCTTCGAGATGTGGTTTTGCGCGGCCATGCTCATCCCGAGATCGAGAATCCCGAAATAGCCGATCAGCGTCCATACGAGGCTGACGACGCCGTAGCGTTCGACGCCCAGCGCGTGAATGTACGCGGGCACCGTCACCAGCGACACGAAGGTCGGCAGGATCAGGCCGATGAAGTTGATCGAAACGTTCTTGAGTATGCCTTTGTCCATGCTTGTGCCCATGGGCCTGTTCCCGCCGATGACGGGCTTGCGAACGTGCGTTGCCGGTCGTGATGCCGCGCCGGGGAAGCGACGACCGATGCCGCAATACGGCGGGCAACGCACGTTCCCTTGATTAAAAAACGTTCGCCGGGCTGGCCTCCGGAACGGCACGTCCCTGGCTGAAACGGGCCTGCGGCGCCGGCGACGTGCCACCCGTCACGGTTTCCAGCGATACATCAGCACCTTGCCGCGTGCGTCTTCCTCGACGAACACCAGGTATTCGCCGTTCTCGCGCCGGAACGCGCTGATGCCGAACGGCACGTCGACCCAGCCCGACGCCTTGCCGACCTCCGCGCCCGGGCTCATCACGCCGACTTCCTTGCCGGTTTCCTTGTCGTACACGTGGATCTTGCCGACCGGCTCCACCGTGAAGATGTAGCGGCCCTCGACCGTGATGCCGATCAGGTCGAGGATCGGCTTCGCGTCGAGCTGCCAGGGCAACGCGACCGTGTAGCGCACCACCGGCGAGCCGGTCGACCATTTGTCGAAGCGCACCAGCACGCGGCCGACTTCCTTGTTGATGCCCGGCTGCGGCGGCGCGTCGGCCGTGTAGCCCGTCACGTAAAGCGTGTCCGTCTGCGGCTCGTAGATCGCGCGACGCAGCTGCGTGAACGGCTGCGGCATCGGATAGGTCGTGACCTTGTCGTACGAGTAGATCGGGTTGCCGGCCTTGTCGATGCCGCCGTAAGCGAAGCGGTGAATGCCGCGCACGTCGCTCGTGCGCCAGATGTCGCCCTTCGTGTCGACCCACCAGCCCCAGCCGCCCGCCTTTGCCTTGCTCGTCGTGTTGGTCGTGAATTCGTCCTCGTCGAGCCGGCCGTTGCCGTTCGTGTCGCGCCAGATCCAGTCGCCGCCGGGCGGCTTGTTCGGCACCTTGTCGACCGGCCGCGCGCGGCCCGCGATCAGGCCCGACGGAATCGCGACCTCGCCGTCGCGCTTCGCGTCGAAGCGATAGATCTTCAGGTGGTCGGCGTACATGTCGGTCAGGTACAGGAACGTGCGGCCGTCGATGCGCCGCGCGAACGGCATGCCGGGATACTGGTCCGTGTGGAACACGGGATCGTCCGGATACTTGAAGCGGTTCGACAGGAAGCCGACATATTTCCAGTCCTGGCCGGGCGGTTTCGACAGATCGAGCTCGAAGCGCTTGTTGCCCGTGTACACGCTGTTCGGCCGCGCCGGATCGAGCCACGCGCCGTCGACGAACAGCAGCCCCTGCACCTGCCAGCGCAGCTTGCCGTCCGGCGCATAGCTCTCGAGCACCGCGCCGAGCCCCGCGCCGATCGTGTCGTGACGCGGCCCGATGCCGTTCATCGACACATAGACGTTGCCCGCGCGATCGACGCCCACGCCGGTCAGCCCGTTGAAGCGCTGCGGCCCCGGGCGGCCCGGCACCGGGCCAGCGAAGATGCCGCCGCGCTCGCCGAGCGTGCCCGACGGCGCATAACCCTTGCCGCCTTTCGAGAAGATCAGCACCTGTTGCCGAGGCCCGTTGTCCGCCACCAGCACGCGCCCTTTCGCGTCGACCGCCACGTCCACTGCGTCGGTGCCGTCGGGCAGCGCGGGCGCGTCGTCGAGCTTGCGGCCGTCCGGGCGCACGTGCACGAGATGCGCGGGCCCGCCGATCGTATCGGTGAGCAGCCACAGCGTGCCGTCGCCGGCCAGCGCGATGCGGCCTGGCTCGTGCGCGCTCCACGTGGCCTTCTTCTGCATCGTCTCGGCGTCATAGACGTCGACCGCGTCATGCGACGGATTCGTCGCGAACAGCGTCTTGTCGTCGGCCGCGAGGCCGCCGACTTCCGCTTTCGCGTCGCCCACTTCCGAGCGGGCCGGAGCCGGCACCTCGTTGACCATCATGAAGCTGGCCGCCATTCGCGCGCGCCCGGCATCGGCGCGCCCGCCGGGCGCGACCTGCGGCGCCGCGCGGAACGGCGCCGGCTGCTTCATGTCGCCGATCGTGCGGCGCGAAATGCCGAACCACTGCTTGCCCTTGTCCGGCCAGATGCCCGGCGACTGCAGATGGCCGCGCTCGTTGCCGACGCCGATCGCGACGTACACATACTTGCTGTTCACCGCCACGGCGTTGCCGCCGAGGTTGCCCCAGCCGTGCGTGCCGCCCGCGAAGCCGAGCATCTTTCCGTCCTGGTAGACGCTCGCCTCGGCGCCGCTCTCGTCCCACGGCGCATTCGTGTACACCTTGCCGTCGGGCGTCACCGCGATCGCGCGAATATCGATCTGCGTCCAGCTGCCGTCGCCATAGCCGAACGTGTTGCCGATCCACGATGTGGTCGCGGGCAACACGGTTTCAGCCGGGGCGGCGCTCGCGGACAGCACCGCGCATACCGTCATGCCAACCAGAATCAGACGTCGCAATGCGCTCTCCAGACTCGATGCGAAAGCGACCGGCGCCGCGGGCACGCGGCCTGCGCTGATGACCTGTCGCTAAATGGGTTTCAAACGTCGCGATGCAGGTTACAAGCAAAAATAATCACAAGAAATTTGGAAATATTTGGGGATGTTTCCGCGAGAAATATTGAACCGGAACAGCGGAAATTTGACGCGTGGAAGCGGCAATATCGACCGCCCTTCATTCGACGCCGCGTAGAAAATGCCGCCTTGGCCCGCCCTGCGGCGCGCATGGCCTGCAAACCTTTCATGTCGTGATTGAAACGGCCGGCATTCGAATGCTTTCAGCCGAATAAATGACATGCGTTTTTTTGCCGATTTCTTTTCCCTAGAATCGATTTCGATTCAATATTTCATTTAAACGCATGCATTACGTTCACGCATCGGATGCGCGGCGCAGCACGGCATCGGCCGCGCGTCGCGAAGGAGCGGCGCGATGACGGGCATCTCGCGCACCGCCGACCTCGCCCCGCCGCAACACGGCCGCATCGTGCAGCTCGACGGACTGCGCGCGATCGCGGTCGGCGCCGTGTTCCTGCAACACGCGCTGAAGGCGCCGCTATGGATGGGCGTCGATCTGTTCTTCGTGCTGAGCGGCCTGCTGATCACCGGCATCCTGCTCGATCGCAAGGCGCGCGGACAGTCATACTTCAGTCACTTCTACGCACGCCGCGTGCGCCGCATCCTGCCGCCGTACGTGCTGCTGCTGATCGTGTCGACGCTGCTGTTCGGCGCGAGCTGGCTGCCGCACTGGCCGTGGTTCGCGTTCTTCTCGACCAACATCGGGCTGTCGCTCGGCAGCATCGGTCACGACAGCCTGAACGTGCTGTGGTCGCTCGCCGTCGAGGAACAGTTCTACATCTTCTGGCCGTTCGTCGTGCTCTGGTGTTCCGAGCGCGCGCTGCTGTGGATCGCCGCCGCGCTGATCGTCGCGGCGCCCGTGCTGCGCGCGATCGCGACGCCGTGGTTCGATTCGTTCTGGCCGATCTACTACCTGACGCCGTTCCGGATGGACCTGCTCGCCGCGGGCGCATTGCTCGCGATCGTGCTGCGCCGCGACCGCCGCGCGCTGGAGCCGTTCTATCCGCTCGCGATCGCCGGCGCGCTCGTGTCGCTCGCGATCCTCGGCTGGCTGCACCTGTCGTTCCCGCGTTTCCGCGCGGCGAACACGCCGCTGTCGAACGCCGCGCTTTACAGCATCTCGCTGCTGCTTTGCACGTCGATCGTCGTGATCGCACTGCGCGGACGCGGCCTCGTGCAGCGCGTGCTGACGAACCCGCTGCTCGTGTACGTCGGCACCGTCAGCTACACCGTCTACCTGATTCACCTGAGCGTGCTGTACGCGCTGTGGCCGCTGCACCTGAACCGCTTCGTCACGGCCGCGCTCGCCCTCGCCATCACGCTCGCGTACGCCACCGTGAGCTGGTACGGCTTCGAGCGGCGCCTGACGCGCGGGCCCGCACGCGCGACGGTGCCCGCCGCCGCGCGCACGACCGCCTGATTTTCTCAATCCATCGATTCGACCAGGACATTGCCATGAGCCAAAACCGCAAGAAGGCCATCATCACGGGGATCACCGGGCAGGACGGCGCCTACCTGACCAAGCTGCTGCTCGACAAGGGCTACGAAGTCACGGGCACCTACCGCCGCACCAGCTCGGTGAACTTCTGGCGTATTGCCGAGCTCGGCGTCGACACGCATCCGAACCTGTCGCTCGTCGAGCACGACCTGACGGATGCCGGCTCCAGCCTGCGGCTGCTCGAACGCACGCAGCCCGACGAGCTGTACAACCTGGCCGCGCAGAGCTTCGTCGGCGTGTCGTTCGACCAGCCGGCGACGACCGCCGAAGTCACGGGCATCGGCCCGCTGAACCTGCTCGAGGCGATCCGCGTGGTGAGCCCGAAGACGCGTTTCTACCAGGCATCGACGTCCGAGATGTTCGGCAAGGTGCAGGCGATTCCGCAAACGGAAACGACCGCGTTCTACCCGCGCAGCCCGTACGGCGTCGCGAAGCTGTACGCGCACTGGATGACCGTGAACTACCGCGAGTCCTACGGCCTGTTCGGCTGCAGCGGCATTCTGTTCAACCATGAATCGCCGCTGCGCGGCCGCGAGTTCGTCACGCGCAAGATCACCGACACCGTCGCGAAGATCAAGCTGGGCAAGGCGGGCAAGCTCGAGCTCGGCAACCTCGACGCCAAGCGCGACTGGGGCTTCGCGCTCGAATACGTCGAAGGGATGTGGGGGATGCTGCAGGTCGACGAGCCCGACACCTACGTGCTCGCGACCAACCGCACCGAGACCGTGCGCGACTTCGTGCAGATGGCGTTCGCGGCCGCCGGCTATCAGATCGAATGGACCGGCAAGGGCGAACAGGAGCGCGGCCTCGATGCGTCGAACGGCAACGTGCTCGTCGAAGTGAACCCGAAGTTCTACCGCCCTGCCGAAGTCGACCTGCTGATCGGCTGCGCGGACAAGGCAAAATCCAAGCTCGGCTGGGCGCCGAAAACGACGCTCGAGCAGCTTTGCCAGATGATGGTGGAAGCGGACCTGACGCGGAACAGTCACCATGACACGTACTGATGCCGGGCGCTCGTCGCGTCGCGCATTCGTCACGGGCTTGACGGGCTTCACCGGCCGCTACATGGCGCAACGCCTCGAGGCGGCCGGCTACGACGTGTGGGGCACCGTGGCGCCCGGCGCGGCGCGGCCGGACGATCCGGCACTCGCGAACTGCACGCTGGTGCCGGTCGACCTCCTCGACGCACAGGCGATGCGCGCGGCGGCCGCCGACGCGCGGCCCGACGCGGTCGTGCATCTGGCCGCGCGTGCGCACGTCGCGCAAGACGAGCCGTCGCAGACTTACGCGGTCAACATCGTCGGCACGCGCAACCTGCTGGCCGCGCTCGCGGGCCTCGAGCGCCGCCCGTCGGCCGTGCTGCTCGCCAGCAGCGCGAACATCTACGGCAATTCGACGGCCGGCGTGCTCGACGAGACCGTCGCCCCCGCTCCCGCGAACGACTATGCGGTCAGCAAGCTGGCGATGGAATACGCGGCGAAGCTGTGGGCCGACCGGCTACCGATCGTGATCGCGCGGCCGTTCAACTACACCGGCGTCGGCCAGGACGATGCGTATCTGCTGCCGAAGCTCGTGTCGCACTATGCGCGTAATGCGCCGCGCATCTCGCTCGGCAATCTCGACGTGAGCCGCGATTTCTCCGACGTGCGCGACGTGACGGCCGCCTATCTGAAACTGCTCGAAGCCGCGCCGGCCGGCGAGACGTTCAACGTCTGCTCGGAACGCGCGTATTCGCTGAAGGAAGTGCTGGCGATGTTGTCGCGGATCGCCGGCTACGTGATCGACGTGACGATCGATCCGCGTTTCGTGCGGCACAACGAGGTGAAAAGCCTGAGCGGGTCGCGCGACAAGCTGCGGCGCGCGGTGGGCGAACTGCCCGTGACGCCGCTCGACGACACGCTGCGCTGGATGATGGAAGCGATGCGCGATGCGCAGCCGCCCGCGCAGGCGAGCTGATTCCGTCGACGCGCACGGCGCCGGCCAAATGAAAACGGGCCGCTCGATCTGATCGAGCGGCCCGTCGTCATGTCGGCCGTGCAATCGATGCCGCCGCGCTCAGCCCTCGAGGCCGCGCGCGAGATCGTTGCGCAGGTCGCCGGCGTTTTCCAGGCCGACCGCGAGGCGGATCAGCCCTTCGGTGATCCCCGCCGCCGCACGCGCTTCCGGCGTGATGCGAGCATGCGTCGTCGTCGCCGGATGCGTGATCGTCGTGCGCGTGTCGCCGAGGTTGCCGGTGATCGAAATCAGCTTCGTGCCGTCGATCACGCGCCACGCATTCGCGCGCTGCTGCTCCGGCGTGTCGCCCTTCAGTTCGAACGATACGATCGCACCGCCCGCCTTCTGCTGGCGCTTCGCGAGTTCGTGCTGCGGATGCGATTCGAGGCCCGGATAGTACACGCGCGCGACGGCCGGATGCGAATCGAGCCAGCGCGCGATTTCCAGCGCATTCGCCGACTGTTTCTCGACGCGCAGCGACAGCGTCTCCATTCCCTTCAACAGCACCCACGCGTTGAATGCCGACAGCGTCGGGCCCGCGCTGCGCACGAACGGGAACACCTTGCCCATGATGAATTCCTTCGAGCCGACCAGCGCGCCGCCGAGCACACGCCCCTGCCCGTCGAGGAACTTCGTCGCCGAATGCATCACGACATCGGCGCCGAGCTTCAGCGGCTGCTGCAGCACCGGGCTGCAGAAACAGTTGTCGACGACGAACAGCGCGTTCGCGGCCTTCGCGATCTTGCCGATCGCCTCGATGTCGGCGAGTTCGGTCAGCGGGTTCGACGGCGTTTCGAGGAAGAACATCTTCGTTTCGGGCCGCACCGCTTCCTGCCATGCGTTCAGGTCGGTCGGATCGACGAAGGTCGTCGTGATGCCGAACTTGCTGAAGATCTGCGAGAACATCCCGAGCGTCGAGCCGAACAGGCTGCGCGAGCTGACGAGGTGATCGCCCGCCTGCAGCGCGGCCATCACGACCGACATGATCGCCGCCATGCCCGACGCCGTCGCGATGCAGGCCTCGCCGCCTTCGAGCGCGGCGAGACGATCCTGGAACATGGTGACGGTCGGGTTCGTGAAGCGCGAATAGGTGAAATAGTCTTCCGAATTCGCGAAGCGCTCGGCAGCCTCGGCCGCGCTCGTGAAGCAGAAGCTCGACGTGAGGAACAGCGCTTCCGAATGCTCGTTGAAGTTGCTGCGCTGCGTGCCCGCGCGCACGGCGAGCGTGTCGAAGTTGAGGGAGTCGTCCATGTTCCGTTTTCCGTATTCGAGGGTCGCGCCGCGGGTCATGCATCGGGCGCGAACCCAGCCACAAATCAGGCCAAAACAAAAAGCCCGCTATGCGTCGGCATCAGCGGGCTTCGGTGCGGTACGACAGCGATCGACTCGGGCCGGCTGCCGCCGGCCTTCGCTTTAGCTGTTTTGGGAAGTCGCCCCGCGTCCGCAAGCTGAATCAAATCGACGCAAGGCCACATCCTATCACGCTTCATCCGAAGCGTGCGCCGGTGTCACTCGACCGACAGCTGCAGGTTCATCTGCGAACGGGCGGCATCGCCAGCCGTGTCGCGATCGGCCTGCGACGCCGGTGCGAGACGCGCGCGCTCGATCGCATCGAGGTACTCGGGCGTCACGGCACCGGTGATGTAGTTGCCGTCGAAGCACGACGCCTCGAAGCGCTCGAGCTTCGGGTTGATGTCGCGCACCGCGCGGCGCAGGTCGTCGACGTCCTGATAGATCAGGTAGTCGGCGCCGATGATCTTCGCGACTTCTTCGTCGCTGCGGCCATGCGCAACCAGCTCGCCGCGCGTCGGCATGTCGATGCCATACACGTTCGGGAACTTCACCGGCGGCGCCGCCGACGCGAAGATCACCGACTTCGCGCCCGCATCGCGCGCCATCTGCACGATCTCGTGCGAGGTCGTGCCGCGCACGATCGAGTCGTCGACGATCAGCACGTGCTTGTCCTTGAACTCGATGCTCATCGCATTGAGCTTCTGGCGCACCGACTTCTTGCGTACGGCCTGGCCCGGCATGATGAAGGTGCGGCCGACGTAGCGGTTCTTGAAGAAGCCTTCGCGATACTCGACGCCGAGCTTCGCGGCGACCTGCATCGCGGCCGGACGCGACGAATCGGGAATCGGCATCACGACGTCGATCGGCACGTTCGGCAGCTCGCGCTTGATCTTCTCGGCGAGGTAGTCGCCCATGCGCAGGCGCACGTTGTAGACGGGCACGCCGTCGAGGCACGAATCCGGACGCGCGAGATACACGTACTCGAACATGCACGGATTCAGCGTCGGGTGCTCGGCGCACTGCTGGCTATGGAAGTTGCCGGCCTTGTCGATGAAGATCGCTTCGCCCGGCTGCACGTCGCGCACGAATTCGAAGCCGATGCCTTCGACCGCCACCGATTCCGACGCGACCATCCATTCGGTGCCGTTTTCGGTCTCGAGCTTGCCGATGCAGAGCGGGCGGATGCCGAACGGATCGCGGAACGCGAGCAGGCCGTAGCCGGCGATCAGCGACACGATCGCGTACGAACCCTGCAGGCGGCGATGCACGCCCGCGACCGCCTTGAACACCGCGGCCGGATCGAGCTCGAGGCCCGTCGTCGACAGTTGCAGCTCGTGCGCGAACACGTTGAGCAGCACTTCGCTGTCGGAATTGGTGTTGATGTGCCGGCGATCGATCCGGAACATCTCGTCCTTCAGCTGTTCCCAGTTCGTCAGGTTGCCGTTGTGCGCGAGGATGATCCCGAACGGCGCGTTCACGTAGAACGGCTGCGCCTCGGCTTCGCTCGACGCCGAGCCGGCCGTCGGATAACGGACCTGGCCGATGCCGAAGGTGCCGGGCAGGCTACGCATGTTGCGCGTGCGGAACACGTCGCGCACCATGCCGTTGGCCTTGTACATGTGGAAATTGCTGCCGTCCGCCGTCGCGATGCCCGCTGCGTCCTGACCGCGATGCTGCAGCAGCAGCAGGCTGTCATAGATCAGCTGATTGACCGGGGATTGGGAGATAACGCCTACGATGCCGCACATGGCATGTCCTTCAAGATGACAAAATCGGTTCCGTCCTGCCCGGTGCGCGCCGTCACACGCGCACGTACTGGGCCATGCCGTCGGGCAGGAGCTGCTTCAGCTCGTGCACGCCCTGCTCGGCGAAGGGACGCAATAGCGCATTGCGCCAGAAATCCTGTTTGGGCAATTCGGTCAGCCCGGCCGCCGCGACCAGCAGCACCACCAGCACGCAGCCGCGCACGAGCCCGAACATCATGCCCAGCGAGCGATCGACCCCGCCGAGGCCCGTCGCCTGCGCGATCCGCGACAACAGCGCATTCGCGACTCCGGCGACGAACACGACGCCAATCACGATCAGCGCGAACGCGAGCACCCACTGTGTCAGCGCGCCGCCCGGCCAGTTAGCGGGGATATACGGCACGACCAGTCCGACATAGCGGGCCGCGATCACGATCGCCGCGATCCAGCCGATCAGCCCGAAAATCTCCGAGACGAAACCGCGCCATGCGCCACGCAGCGCAGACAACGCGATTACCGCCAATACAGCGTAGTCGAAAGCCGTCAGCATCGCACGTTACTGCGTGAGTCCGGCTTCGCGCACCTTCGCGATCGCGGCGGACGCCGCCGCGCGATCCGCGAACGGGCCGGCACGCAGCAGTGTAGCCGTGCTGCCGTCAGCCTGCTTGCGATGCTCGACATATGCGGGCACCCCCGCCGATTTCAACTTGGTGGCCCATTGGCGGGCCGTCGCGTCGTCCTTGAACGAACCGAGCTGCACCGCGAAGCGCGCACCAGCCGACGACGGCGCCGACGATGCGTCGCCGCTGTCGGCGGCGTCGGCGTTCGCGACCGCCGCGGGTGCCGGCTTCGGCGCAGCGGGCTTCGGCGCCGGTGCGGCCGTGGCCGGCTTCGCCGCGGGCTTCGGCGGCGCCACGCTCGCCGTGGTCGTCGAGGTCGAAGTCGTGGAATCGGGCTTCGCGGCCGGCTTGGCCGCATCCTTGGCGGCGGGCACGGCCGCCACGGCGACATCGGATGCCGGCGGCTCGTCGTGCGCGACGCCCGCCTGCACGTCGGACGCGTCGTCGTCGCGCGGCGCGACCGCCTGATGCGCGGGCCGATTCGGGATGTCGATCGCGATGTCGTCCGTCACGGGCTTCGGATGCGAATCGAGCACCATCGGCAGCACGATCACCGCCGCGACGACGAGCGCGATCGCACCGACGAGACGCCGGCGGGCGCGTTGCTTTTCTGGAAGGGTCGGATCGAGGAGCAGTGCGTCCGATTCCGGACGCTCGGTGCGGCGCGTGCGTCGCTCGACGCGTTCAGTGCGCTCCGTGCGCACGTTCCGGGAGGTCCCGGTACGACCGCCGCGCCGCGGGGGCGCGTCGTCGTCTTTCTTGCCGAACGAGAAAATTCCCATGAATGGCTGAGTCCGAAACTGCCCGTCAGTCAGTGTTGCTGCGATTTCCGGTAGGCCATCACACCTGCCACCGTATGGAAACTGCCGAAAACCACGATTCTATCATTCTCGGATGCTCTTTTTAGTGCATCGCGAAACGCTTCGGCGGGCGATGCGAACCGCGTCACGCTCGAATCGGCCGAGTCCTCGACCCCGACCTTGCGCAGCGCGGCTTCGAGCTGCTCGGCGCTCGCCGCGCGCGGCAGCGGCAGGTCGGTCACGCACCAGTGATCGATCTCGCCCTTCAGATGCCGCAACACGCCGTCGATGTCCTTGTCGTGCATCGCGCCGAACACCGCGTACGTGTACGGGAAGAAGCCCATGTTGCCGAGGTTCTGCTCGAGCACGGCCGCCGCATGCGGGTTGTGCGCGACGTCCAGCACGATCGCCGGCTTGCCGGGCAGCACCTGGAAGCGGCCCGGCAGCTCGACGTTGGCGAGCCCGAGCCGGATGTCCTGCGCGGACACGGGCAGCACCGGGCGCAGCGCCTCGAGCGCGGCGAGCGCAGCCGACGCATTGATCAGCTGGTTCGCGCCGCGCAACGCCGGGTACGCGAGCGCCGGATAGCGCTTGTCGCGGCCGAGATAGCTCCATTGCTGGCGCTCCGCGCCCGGCTGCGCTTCGTAGCGGAAATCGCGACCAACCAGCCACAGGTCGGCGCCGATCGCTTCCGCATGTTCGACCAGCGTGTTCGGCACCGCGGGATCGCCGCAGATCGCCGGCTTGCCCGCGCGGAAGATCCCGGCCTTCTCGAACGCGATCTTCTCGCGCGTGTCGCCAAGGTATTCGGTGTGGTCGATGTCGATGCTCGTGACGATCGCGCAATCGGCATCGATCACGTTGACCGCATCGAGCCGGCCGCCGAGGCCGACTTCGAGGATCACCGCGTCGAGTCCGCGCGACGCGAACAGGTGCAGGATCGCGAGCGTCGTGAATTCGAAGTACGTGAGCGACACCGGCTCGGGCAGCGACGTGCGCGCTGCCTCGACGGCTTCGAAGTGCGGCAGCAGCTCGGCGTCGCTCACCTGCTGGCCGTTCACGCGCGCGCGCTCGCTGAATTCGAGCAGGTGCGGCGACGTGTGGCACCCGACCTTGTAGCCCGCGTGCACGAGGATCGCCTCGAGGAACGCGCAGGTCGAACCCTTGCCGTTCGTGCCGCCGACCGTGATCACGGGGCACGCGAATTCGAGTTGCAACGCTGCCTTGACCTGCCCGATGCGGGCAAGGCCCATGTCGATGCCGACCGGGTGCGCGCGTTCGAGATGCGAAAGCCACGCGTCGAGAGTAGGAAAAGTGCTCATCGGATCAAATCTGAATCGGTACCGCCACTACGCCAAAAAACGAAACGCGCCGCCCGGCGGTTGAGCCGGGCGACGCGCGCAGTTCACAACGCCGCGCCAATCAGGCCAGCGCGTCGGCCGGCTGTCGCTGCAGCAGCGCGAGCAGTTGCGCGATCTCGTCGCGCATCTTGCGACGATCGACGATCATGTCGATCGCGCCCGTCTTCAGCAGGAATTCCGCGCGCTGGAAGCCTTCCGGCAGCTTCTCGCGAACCGTCTGCTCGATCACGCGCGGGCCGGCAAAGCCGATCAGCGCCTTCGGCTCGGCGATCACGACGTCGCCGAGGAACGCGAAGCTCGCCGACACGCCGCCCATCGTCGGGTCGGTCAGCACCGAGATGAACGGCAGCTTGGCCTCGGCCAGCTTGGTCAGCATCGCGGTGGTCTTGGCCATCTGCATCAGCGACAGCAGGCTTTCCTGCATCCGCGCGCCGCCCGACGCCGTGAAGCAGATGAACGGCACCTGCTGCTCCAGCGCGTTCTGCGCGCCGCGCACGAAGCGCTCGCCGACGACCGAGCCCATCGAGCCGCCCATGAACGAGAACTCGAAGCAGGCCGCGACGACAGGCAGCGTGTGGATCGCGCCGCCCATCACGACCATCGCGTCGGTCTCGCCCGTTTCGTCCATCGCTTCCTTCAGACGATCGGGGTACTTGCGGCTGTCCTTGAACTTCAGCGAATCGACCGGCACGATTTCCTGGCCGATCTCGTAGCGGCCTTCCGGATCGAGCAACCCGTCGAGCCGCTCGCGCGCACCGATGCGCATGTGGTGGTCGCACTTCGGGCACACATGGAGATTCGCGTCCACGTCGTTGCGGTACAGCACGGCCTCGCAGGACGGGCACTTGACCCACAGGCCTTCCGGAATGCCCTTGCGGCTTTTCGGGTCGGTCTGCTTGATCTTCGGCGGCAACAGTTTGTCGAGCCAGCTCATCGTATGGTTTCCTGTTCCGTGGCGGGGCGGGCCGACCGGCCCGTTCCCGCTTCCTGTGTTGTGTTTATCGCGCCGTCTGGCCGGCGCCGTCCAGGGCGGCGCGCAGCTCGGCGATGAAAGTCTTCAGCGCGGCGGCCGCACCGTCCGGCGCGGCGCTCTCGAGCAGCTGCACCAGGCGGCTGCCGATCACGACGGCGTCCGACACTTCGGCCACGGCGCGCGCCGTTTCGGCGTCGCGGATGCCGAAGCCGACGCCCACCGGAACCGGCACGCGCGACTTGATGGCCGGGATTTTACCCGCAATGCTCGAAACATCCAGATTTCCCGCACCGGTCACGCCCTTGAGCGACACGTAGTACACGTAGCCGCTCGCGATCTTGCCCACGTCGGCAATGCGTTCGTCGGTCGACGTCGGCGCGAGCAGGAAGATCGGATCGATCTGCGCGGCACGCATTTTCTCGGCGAACACACCGGCTTCCTCCGGCGGATAGTCGACGACGAGCACGCCGTCGACGCCGGCCGCCTGCGCTTCGGTTGCGAACGTGTCGACGCCCATCCGTTCGATCGGATTCGCATAACCCATCAGCACGACGGGGGTTTTCTGGTCGGTCTCGCGAAAGCGCTTCACGTCGGCGAGCACGCTCTTGAGCGTGACGCCGCGCGCGAGCGCGCGCTCCGACGAGCGCTGGATCACCGGTCCGTCGGCCATCGGGTCCGAGAACGGCACGCCGAGCTCGATGACGTCGGCGCCGCCTTCGGCGAGCGCGTGCATGAATTCGACGGTCTTCGCGGGATCGGGGTCGCCGGCCGTGATGAACGGGATCAGGCCCTTGCGGCCTTGTTCGGCGAGTGCGGCGAAGGTCTGCTGAATACGGGAAGACATGGCATTTTTCCTGGATGCATTCGGCGATGCGGCGGCGCGACTCACGCGCACGCCGGCGCCGCGAGCGCGCTCACGCGCTCGTGCGCGATCGCACAATAGCTTTCGTTGATCTCGTAGCCGACGAAGTCGCGCCCCTGCCGTGCGCAGGCCACCGCGGTCGTGCCGCTGCCCATGAACGGATCGAGCACGCGGCCGCCCGGCGGGCAGCTTGCGAGCACCATCCGCTCGATGATTTCCAGCGGCTTCTGGGTCGGATGATCGACGCGCTCCGCGTGCTGCCGATGCAGGCGCGAGACCGACCAGACGTCCTTCGGGTTGTAGCCCATCTCCAGCCACTTGCTGCCTTCGAACAGCTTGCGCGAGCGGGCCTTCTTCGTGTCGGCGTCGTACGGGATGCGGACCGGATCGAGATCGAAGTAATACGCCTTGGAAACCGCGAAAAAGCCGATGTTGTCGTGCACCGACGTGAAACGGCGCGTCGTGCCGCCCATGCTCGGCACGCGCCGGTCCCAGATGATCTCGTTGACCATCGTGAGCTTCGTCTTCAGGAAGCTGAAGATTTCCGGCGCGTACTGCCACGTGCAGAAGATGTACATCGACCCGCTCGGCTTGAGCTTCGGAATCGCGAGTTCGAGCCACTCGCGCGTCCACGCGAGAAAGTCGTCGCCCGAGCGTTTGTCCGAGTCGTTGCCGTAGTCCTTGCCGAGCCCGTACGGCGGATCGGCGACGATCAGGTCGATCGACGCATCCGGCAGGCGCGCGGCTTCGGACATGAAATCGCGGTTGTGCAGTTCGATCCCGGACGGCAGCGCGCACGGCACGGCGGCGGCAGGCTGCACCGCCTCCGCTTCGCTCGCGGCGCCGCCGCCCGGTTGTTCGATCAGGTCACGCATCGGTCGGGGTCAGAGCGCGATGCCCGATCGCTCGGCGACCGTGTGCATGTCCTTGTCGCCGCGGCCCGACAGGTTGACGAGCAGGATCTTGTCCTTCGGCAACGTCGGCGCGAGCTTCACGCCATACGCGATCGCGTGGCTCGACTCGAGCGCCGGGATGATCCCTTCGATCCGGCAGCAGTCGTGGAACGCCTTCAGCGCCTCTTCGTCGGTGATCGGCACGTACTGCGCGCGGCCGCTGTCCTTCAGCCACGCGTGCTCGGGGCCGACGCCCGGATAGTCGAGGCCGGCCGACACCGAATGCGTCTCGATGATCTGGCCGTTTTCGTCCTGCAGCAGGTACGTGCGATTGCCGTGCAGCACGCCGGGGCTGCCGGCGATCAGCGACGCCGCGTGATGGCCGGTGTCGAGGCCGTCGCCGGCCGCTTCGACGCCGATCAGCTGCACCGAGGTGTCGTCGATGTACGGATAGAAGATGCCCATCGCGTTCGAGCCGCCGCCGACACACGCGATCACCGCGTCCGGCTGCCGGCCGGCGAGTTCCGGCATCTGCACCTTGCACTCGTCGCCGATCACGCGCTGGAAGTCGCGCACCATCGCCGGATACGGGTGCGGGCCCGCGACCGTGCCGATGATGTAGAACGTGCTTTCGATGTTCGTGACCCAGTCGCGCATCGCTTCGTTCAGCGCATCCTTCAGCGTGCGCGAACCCGATTCGACCGGCACGACCGTCGCACCGAGCAACTTCATCCGGTAGACGTTCGCGGCCTGGCGGCGCACGTCCTCGGCGCCCATGTAGACGATGCACTCCATCCCGAAGCGCGCGCAGATCGTCGCCGTCGCGACGCCGTGCTGGCCGGCGCCCGTCTCGGCGATCACGCGCTTCTTGCCCATCCGCTTCGCGAGCAGCGCCTGACCGATCACGTTGTTGATCTTGTGCGCGCCGGTATGGTTCAGGTCTTCGCGCTTCAGGTAGATCTGCGCGCCGCCGAGCATCTCGCTCCAGCGCTGCGCGTGATAGATCGGCGACGGACGGCCGACGAAATACTTCAGCTCGCGCTCGTATTCGGCGACGAAATCGGGGTCGTTGCGGAATTTTTCATACGCCGCGCGCAGTTCGTCCAGCGCGTGAATCAGCGTTTCGGCGACGAATACGCCGCCATACGGGCCGAAGTGGCCGCGATCATCAGGAAGGTTGTACATGGTGTCACTCTCGATCGGTCGGCGCGCTCCGTTATCGGGGCCGCACCGGCTTGCATCACCCGGCGTCCGCTTCGCGCACCGCGCGTACGAACGCCGCCATCCGGGCGTGATCCTTCACGCCCTTCGCGCCCTCCACTTCGATGCCGCTCGAGACATCGACAGCAAACGGGCGCAACTGGCGGATCGCATCACCGACGTTTTGCGCGTTCAAGCCACCACTCAAAACGGCCCGATGCGCGAGCTCTGCGGGAATAAGTGACCAATCGAAGACCTTGCCGCTACCACCGTAGTCCGGCACCAGGGTGTCGAACAGGAGGCCGCGCGCTTTCGAATAATGAAGAGCCGATTCTACCAAATCGGCCGGCTGCGTCGAGGGGCCGACACGCACCGCGCGCAACCACGGCAGGCCTGCCGCGCGGCCGAGCGCATCGCACTGCTCGGGCGTCTCGTCGCCGTGGAACTGCAGCACGGTGAGCGGCACGTCGCGCACGACCGCGTCGATCTCGGCTTCGGTCGCGTTCACGAACAGCCCGACCACCGACATGAACGGCGGCGCGAGGCGCGCAAGCTCGGCCGCCTGCGCGATCGACACCGCGCGCGGGCTCTTCGGATAGAACACGAGGCCGATCGCGTCGGCGCCGAGCGCGGCGGCGTGCTGCACGTCCTCGGGGCGCGACAGGCCGCACAGCTTGATGCGCGTGCGCGGCGCGAGGCCGGCCGCGGCGGGAGTCGAAGAAGACACGGCGTGATCCGTCATGGTTGTGGGTCCAGGTCGGCCCAGACGCTGCTCCACGGCACGCTGCCGAGCTGCGCGGGCGGGACGGCGAATTCCGCCGGGTAGCCGACATGGGCGAGGTACAGCCCGTCGGCCATGAACGTCGGCGCGGCGAGATTGCGGTCGCGCCCGGCCAGCACGTCGGCCAGCCAGTCCGCCGGATAGCGGCCGCGCCCGACCGCGACGAGGCAGCCCATCAGGTTGCGCACCATGTGGTGCAGGAATGCATTCGCGCGGAAGCGGAAATGAATGAAGTGCCCTGCACGCCGCACGTCGATCTGGTACAGGTGTTTGACCGGCGTCTTCGACTGGCATTCCGACGACCGGAACGACGAGAAATCGTGCTCGCCGATCAGGTGCGCGGCGGCGGCGCGCATCGCGTCGTCGTCGAGCGGCGTGTGGATCCAGCCGGCACGGCCGGCCAGCATCGGCGAGCGCACGGGATGCACGTACAGCGCATAGTAGTAGGTGCGTTCGAACGCAGAGAAACGCGCGTGGAACGTGTCCGGCATCGGCTTCGCCCACTGCACCGACACGGTCGGCGGCAGGAATGCGTTGGTGCCGCGCACCCACGAGAAATCCGCGCGGTCGAGCTCCGTGTCGAAGTGCACGACCTGCCCGAGCCCGTGCACGCCCGTATCGGTGCGCCCCGCGACCGTCGTATGCAGCGGCACGCACGCAAATTCGCCGAGCGCGCGCTCGAGCGCGTCCTGCACGGTCTTGCCGTGCGGCTGCGTCTGCCAGCCGCAGAATGCGGCGCCGTCGTACTGAATCCCCAGCGCGATCCGCATCACGCCTCTTCCGCCAGTTTCGCAAGCAGCGCCCGCGCATCGTCGCGCGTCGCGGCGTCGTTTGCATCGACGACTTCCTGCAGCAGCGTGCGTGCGCCGGACAGGTCGCCCAACTCGACATACTCTGATGCGAGGTCCAGCTTGTTGCGGGCGATGCGGGCCAGCTCTTCCGGCGTCAGCGCGGGCAGCTCGGCGCCCGGCGCGGACGGCAGGTCGAGATCGAAATCCAGCTTCAACGCGCCGAACTGCGCGCCGCCGAGCGGCGGCAGCGGCGACGGCGCGGACGTGCTGCCCGCGTGTGACGCCGGCATTGCCGAATCCGGATCCCAGTCGAACTCGTCTTCCTGGTCGACCGAATGACCGGGAACCGAATCGTTCGCACCAACAGGCGGGGGCGATTCGGGTTGACCGTTAGTTGCGATTCGCTCGCTTTCGGCATGCGCGTCCCGAGCGGCCGGCTCCTCCGCCGTACGCGGCGGCAGCGGCATGTCGAGGCTGTTCAGCGCGCTGATCGCGTTCTGCATCAGCGCCGCGTGCTGGGCATCGTTCGCCGCCGGCGCGGCGGGTGCCTCGATCGGCTCACCGGGGGGCGTCTCGCCGACCGGCTTCGCGTCCTGCGGGGCCGACTCCGCGACGAGCGGCAATGCGGGCGCAGCCGGCGCTTCCTTGTAATCGTCCTGCGTCGTTGCCGCTTCCGGCGACGAAGGCACGTCGACATCGCGCGTTTCAGCCACCTCTGCGGCTACCGCGGCGGCCGAAACGAGCGTCACGTCGGCGGCCGCGTCGCGGGCGAGCGGCGTCTCGGGAAGAACGGGCGCCACAGGTTCGACGGGCGTCGACGATGAGCCGGCGTCACCGCTTGCCGCCCCGCCGGGTTGCGCGGCGGCCGTCTCGGCAGCGCGCCCTTTGCGGCGCTTGCGCCACGCGAATCCGGCCGCGAGAACGACCACGGCCGCGCCGGCCGCTGCGACCGGACGCCAGTCGATTTGTTCGGAACCACGCGTGGGCGGCGCCGCCGTCACCGGCACGGCCGGCTGCGCGGGCGCCGATGCCGGTTGCGCCGCACTGGCCGCCGCGTCGCTCGCGACAGGCGACGATGCGGCAGCAGACGCGTTTTCGTTCGCGGCCGCGCGCGGGGCAGCCGGCGCAGGTGCGACGTTGCTCGTCGCGGCCGGCTTGCCGATTCCGTGTTTCTGCAGCTCCATCAGCACGCGGTTCTTCAGCGCGAGCAGTTGCTGCAGACTCGACGGCCGCGGCTGCGATGCGGCCGCGACGGGTGCCGCCGCGGACGGTTCGTGCATGCCTTGGCCTTGGCCCTGACCACCCTGCACGGGCGGGACGGCGGCTTCGCTCGCGGACGACGGTGTCGCCGGCTGAATCGCGCCGCTCCATACGTGTGGGCCGCTTGCACCGGCCGCAGGCGCGGGCGGCTGAGCCGGTTCCACCGTCGACGCGCCGTGCGCGGCGGACGCACTAGTCGAAGCCGACGCGCCTGCCGCGACTGCCGCCGCGACGCTCGCGCCGCTGACCGGCGCGGTATGTGCTGCCGGTGCGGCCGGCGCCGTTTGCACGGCCGACACCGGATGCGGCGCGGACGCGCCATGCTGCGCAGTCGCGACCGTACCCGACGCGGCGGCCACCGCGGACGCTGCCGACGCACCTGATGCGCCTGATGCACCGCCCGCCGACAGCGCGGCGCCCGTCGCGTCGAGCGCGGGCACCGTCAGCGTCGCGCCGACTTTCAGGCGGCTCGGGTCGCGTTTCATGAACGCCTGCGGATTGGCGTCGAACAGCGCGCGTCCGGCGCGCGCGAGCACGGCCGGATCGTGCGACTGCGTAGCCGCCTTCGCGAGATCGTTCAGCGACTGGCCCGGCTGGACCGTCACCGTGAGCGGCGCGGGACCGCCTGCTGCGGAAGCCGGCAGTTCGACGGCGCCGGCCGCCCAGGCCGACGCGGCCGCGCCGAGTGCCAGGATCGCCAGCGCGCCATGCACGCCACGCGACAGACGGGACTGACGCGGAAACAAGGAAATTCGGGACATCGTAGGCTCTATCGCCGCGCGCGGGCGCGGCTCGGATTCGCGTAGGGAAGCGTCAATAAAGTCGCCGCAGAAATGCAAAAGCGTCGCGCAGAACGCGACGCTTTCAGCGACTCTGCGCGTCGTAACCTCGTAGTTTACTTCACGCGATCGGGTTCCGGCCGAATTCGTCGCCGGTGGATGCGGCGGTCCATGCCCGGGCATCGGCGCGATCGCTACCGGCCCCAACCACCGGCGCACCGATTGCACGCCGCCGCGCCGAGCCTCACCATCAATCACCCACGGCTGCTTTATCAAAACGGGATCATCAAACGATGAAAATTGTGGCGACCGCATCGTTCCGAACGAATGCATCTCCGTACAGCTCGCGTCGCACCTCCGTGGGGAGCGGTTCGGCGTTGTGCCCGCATGCCGCGGCGCCAACCCACGCAAAAACGCCTGCCGCCCCGCGAAGGGCTGGCAGGCGTTTCGCATCGCGCGCCGGCGACGCACGCGCGGCGCAATCCGATCCTTACTTGTCGAGCAGGATGCGCAGCATGCGGCGCAGCGGCTCGGCCGCGCCCCACAGCAGCTGGTCGCCGACCGTGAACGCCGACAGGTATTCGCCGCCCATCGCGAGCTTGCGCAGGCGACCGACCGGCACCGTCAGCGTGCCGGTGATCTTCGCCGGCGACAGGTCGCGCATCGACGCTTCGCGCTCGTTCGGCACGACCTTCACCCAGTCGTTGGCCGACGCGAGGATGCCGTTGATTTCGTCGAGCGGGACGTCCTTCTTCAGCTTGATCGTCAGCGCCTGCGAGTGGCAGCGCATCGCGCCGATCCGCACGCACAGCCCGTCGACCGGGATCGAACCCGGCTGGCCCATGGCCGGCTTGCCGAGGATCTTGTTGGTTTCCGCGCCGCCCTTCCATTCTTCCTTCGACATCCCGTTGCCGAGATCCTTGTCGATCCACGGAATCAGCGAGCCCGCGAGCGGCACGCCGAACTGGCTCGTCGGCATTGCATCGCTGTTCATCGTCGCCAGCACGCGGCGATCGATGTCGAGAATCGCGGATGCCGGATCGGCGAGCTGCTCCTGCACCGAGCCGTGCAGCGCGCCCATCTGCGACAGCAGCTCACGCATGTTCTGCGCGCCCGCGCCCGATGCGGCCTGATAGGTCATCGCCGTCATCCAGTCGACGAGGTTCTCGCGGAACAGGCCGCCGAGCGCCATCAGCATCAGGCTGACCGTGCAGTTGCCGCCGACGAAGTTCTTCGTGCCCTTGACGAGCGCGTCCTTGATCACGTCGAGGTTGACCGGATCGAGGATGATGACCGCATCGTCCTGCATCCGCAGCGACGAGGCCGCGTCGATCCAGTAGCCGTTCCAGCCGGCCGCGCGCAGCTTCGGGAACACGTCGTTCGTGTAATCGCCGCCCTGGCACGTGATGATCACGTCGCACTTCTTGAGCTCGTCGACGTTGGTCGCGTCCTTGAGCGTAGTCTCGTTTTTCGCGAACGACGGTGCTTTCCCGCCCGTATTGCTGGTGCTGAAAAACACCGGTTCGATCAGGTCGAAATCGCCTTCTTCCTGCATGCGCTGCATCAGCACGCTGCCGACCATGCCGCGCCAACCTACGAGACCTACGTTCATGACTAACCCTTTGAATGGAGCTTCCCCGCCATTTCCGCCCCCGGCGTGACCGCGCGGGGAAACAGGCGGGCACGACGGACGATCAGCGTTTAATGATCGTTTTCGTGGTAATGGTTTTCGTGATGACGATGGCGCGCGTACCCGCACGGGCAATGTTGCCGTGGAGTTTCAGGACCGGGGAGATCAGGGAAATCAGCGCCATCGTTCGAGTCTACACAAAGCCGGTGGGCCGCACAACGGCCAACCACGCGCGAACCGGCCGATTTCGCGGCCCGTTCGCGCCCTTTCTACGATTCACTACACGGATTGCTTGCCGCGCGCGTTACAGCGCGGCGACCACCGCGTCGCCCATCGCCGCCGTGCCGACCTGCGTGCAACCCGGCGTCGCGATGTCGCCCGTGCGATAGCCTTGTTCGAGCACCGTTTTCACCGCGCGCTCGATGCGATCGGCCTGCTCCGCGCGATTCAGCGAGTAGCGCAGCAGCATCGCGGCCGACAGGATCGTCGCCAGCGGGTTCGCGATGCCCTTGCCCGCGATGTCCGGCGCCGAACCGTGCGACGGCTCGTACAGACCCTTGTTGTTCTTGTCGAGCGACGCCGACGGCAACATGCCGATCGAGCCCGTCAGCATCGATGCTTCATCCGACAGGATGTCGCCGAACATGTTGCCGGTCACGATCACGTCGAATTGCTTCGGCGCCTTCGCGAGCTGCATCGCCGCGTTGTCGACGTACATGTGCGACAGTTCGACGTCCGCATATTCCTTCGACACGTCGATCATGATGTCGCGCCAGAATTGCGACGTTTCGAGCACGTTCGACTTGTCGACCGACAGCAGCTTCTTCGCGCGCTTTCGCGCGGCCTGGAACGCGACGTGCGCGATGCGGCGCACTTCCGGCTCCGAATAGCGCATCGTGTCGAAACCCTCGCGCTCGCCGGCGAACGGGCCGTCGGGCGCCGCGCGCACGCCGCGCGGCTGGCCGAAGTAGATGTCGCCGTTCAGTTCGCGCACGATCAGGATGTCGAGGCCCGCGACGAGCTCCGGCTTCAGCGGCGATGCGTCGACGAGTTGCGGATAGCAGATCGCCGGGCGGAAGTTCGCGAACAGCTCGAGATGCTTGCGCAGCCCGAGGATCGCCTGCTCGGGGCGCAGCGCGCGCTCGAGCGAGTCGTACTTCCAGTCACCGACCGAGCCGAACAGGATCGCGTCGGCTTCCTTCGCGAGCTTCAGCGTCGCGTCCGGCAGCGGATGACCGCTCGCCTCGTAGCCCGCGCCGCCGACCGGCGCCTGTTCGAGTTCGAACTTCTCGTCGAGGGCGTTCAGCACCTTGACCGCTTCGTTGACGATTTCCGGACCGATGCCGTCGCCGGGCAGCACTGCAATCTTCATGCGTTGTTCCTGACTGGATGAGTGTAGGTGGCAGGCCGGCGGGCGCACGTCATGCGCGCCCGCCCGGAGGCAATCTCAGCCGACCAGCTTGTTGTTGAGCCACGGCTGCTTCGCGAGCCGCTCGGCTTCGAACTGGCGGATCTTGTCCGCGTGACGCAGCGTGAGGCCGATGTCGTCGAAACCGTTCAGCAGGCAATACTTGCGGAACGCCGTGATGTCGAACGCATACTCGCGGCCGTCGGGCGTACGCACGACCTGCGCGTCGAGATCGATCGTCAGCTGATAGCCGTTGAACGCATACGTGTCGTTGAACAGGTGATCGACCTGCTGCTCGGTCAGCACGATCGGCAGCAGCCCGTTCTTGTAGCAGTTGTTGAAGAAGATGTCGGCGAAGCTCGGCGCGATGATCGCGCGGAAGCCGTACTGCTGCAGCGCCCACGGCGCGTGCTCGCGCGAGCTGCCGCAGCCGAAGTTCTTGCGTGCGAGCAGCACCGATGCGCCCTGGTAGCGCGGCTGGTTCAGCACGAAATCCGGGTTCAGCGGGCGCTTCGAGTTGTCCTGGCCCGGCTCGCCGTGGTCGAGGTAACGCCATTCGTCGAACGCGTTCGGGCCGAAGCCCGTGCGCTTGATCGACTTCAGGAACTGCTTCGGGATGATCGCGTCGGTGTCGACGTTCTCGCGATCGAGCGGCGCCACGACGCCGGTATGCACATTGAATTTTTCCATGATCCGTCTATCCGGTTGAAGGGCCGGCATTCAGCCGGCGCACATCGACAAATTCTCGGCGGATGTCACTCCGCGGCGCGCTGCAGCGCGTTGCCGGCGGCATTGACGTCCTGGCCGAAGCCTCGGACGGTATTGCAGCCCGCGAGGCCGAAGCCCAGCCCCGCGAGCGCCAGCGCGGCAACCAGCCGCGCGATGAGCTTCGATGCCGTCACGCGTTACCCCAGCTTGCGAATGTCGACGAAATGGCCTTCGATCGCCGCCGCCGCCGCCATCGCGGGGCTCACCAGGTGCGTGCGGCCGCCCGCGCCCTGCCGGCCTTCGAAGTTGCGGTTCGACGTCGACGCGCAGCGCTCGCCCGGCTCGAGCCGGTCGGCGTTCATCGCGAGGCACATCGAGCAGCCCGGCTCGCGCCATTCGAAGCCTGCATCGGTGAACACCTTGTCGAGGCCTTCGCGCTCGGCCTGCGCCTTCACGAGGCCCGAACCCGGCACGACCATCGCGAGACGCACGTTCGCCGCGATGCGGCGATTCAGCTTCTTCACGACATACGCGGCCGCGCGGATGTCCTCGATGCGCGCGTTCGTGCACGAGCCGATGAAGATCTTGTCGACCTTGATCGACTCGATCGGCGTGTTCGGCTCGAGCGCCATGTACGCCAGCGCGCGCTCCATCGCGTCGCGCTTGACCGGATCCTTCTCGCGCTCGGGATCGGGCACGCGGCCGTCGATCGACGTGACCATTTCCGGCGACGTGCCCCACGTGACCTGCGGGACGATCTCGGCCGCGTTCAGCTCGACGACGCGGTCGAACTGCGCGCCTTCGTCGGACTTGAATTCGCGCCAGTACTCAACGGCCTGATCCCATTCCGCGCCGGTCGGCACGAACGGACGGCCCTTCAGGTAATCGATCGTCGTGTCGTCGACGGCGACCATGCCCGCGCGCGCACCGGCTTCGATCGCCATGTTGCAGACGGTCATCCGACCTTCCATCGTCAGCGCGCGAATCGTCGAGCCGCCGAATTCGATCGCGTAGCCCGTGCCGCCGGCCGTGCCGATCTTGCCGATGATCGCGAGCACGATGTCCTTCGCGGTGCAGCCGCGCGGCAGCGCACCCTCGACCTTCACGAGCATGTTCTTGCTCTTTTTCTGCAGCAAGGTTTGCGTCGCGAGCACGTGCTCGACTTCCGACGTGCCGATGCCGTGCGCGAGCGCGCCGAACGCGCCGTGCGTCGACGTGTGCGAATCGCCGCAGACGATCGTCATGCCCGGCAGCGTCGCGCCCTGCTCCGGCCCGATGATGTGCACGATGCCCTGGCGCACGTCGTTCATCTTGAACTGCGTGATGCCGAACGCGTCGCAGTTCGCGTCGAGCGTGTCGACCTGCAGCTTCGAGACCGGATCGGCGATGCCGTGGCTGCGATCGGTGGTCGGGACGTTGTGGTCCGACACGGCCAGGTTCGCGCTGATGCGCCACACCGGGCGGTGCGCGACGTTCAGCCCTTCGAACGCCTGCGGGCTCGTGACTTCGTGCAGCAGCTGACGGTCGATGTAGAGCAATGCCGTGCCGTCGTCCTCGGTGTGGACGACGTGGGTATTCCACAGTTTGTCGTAGAGAGTCTGTGCCATGGGTATGCGGGGTCGTTGTGACTACAAGCCTTGCGGATGCGGTCGATTATGCCACGCAGAACGCGCCACGGCGCAGGCCCGAAGCGAAAAAACCCATTAAAAACAGTGGTTTGGCTGGTAGTGCCAATACCTGTATCGGCATTACCAGCCAAACGGCTGCATCGGCCATCTCGATGCCCGTCGCTCGCGGTGTTCGCGTCGACGCGCATTCCGGCATACGATGAAACGGCGTACGTCCGCACGCCCCCACGGTCCGACCCGGAGCCCACGACGATGAAACTCGGCATCAACGAATCGCTCGCCCGCCTCGACGATGAAGGCACGCTGTTCACGACGCTGTTTCGCCACGGCACGCTCGACGTCGAACTGTACCGGCCGCGCGGCGAGGACCTGCAGACGCCGCATACGCGCGACGAGGTCTACGTGATCGCCGCCGGCACGTCCCGCTTCGTCGTCGACGGGCGCGAATGCAGCGTCGCGGCGGGCGACGTGGCGTTCGTTCCCGCCTTCGCGTCGCACCGCTTCGTCGGCTTTTCCGACGACTTTTCAACCTGGGTGTTCTTCTACGGCCCCGAAGGCGGCGAACGCGACGCGCGCGACGCATGACATGCGGCCAGCATCGCGCTTGCCGCGCGATCTCCTAGACTGTCTATTCGCAACGGGCGGCGCGGCCGCCCTTCCCGCCATCACGATGCGCGCATGGCCCGGCGCATCGACCGGACAGGAGCACCGCATGCGATACGAACTCTATTACTGGCCCGAGATTCAGGGCCGCGGCGAATATGTGCGACTCGCGCTCGAGGCGGCAGAGGCCGACTATGTCGACGTCGCGCGCGAATCGGGGCGCGGCATGGGCGTGTCGGCAATGATGCGGCTGATGGACAGCAAGAAAGCCGAATGCGTGCCGTTCGCGCCGCCGTTCCTGAAGGCCGGCGACGTGCTCGTCGGACAGACCGCGAACATCCTGCTGTTTCTCGGCGCGCGCCTCGGGCTCGCGCCCGACGACGAAGCCGGGCGGCTGTGGGTTCATCAGCTTCAGTTGACCGTCGCCGATTTCGTCACCGAGATCCACGACACGCATCACCCGATCGGCAGCGGCCTGTACTACGAGGATCAGAAAGCCGAGGCGGCCGAGCGCTCGGCCGATTTCCTCGCGCACCGCCTGCCGAAGTTCCTCGGCTACTTCGATCGCGTACTCGAGCAGAATCCGCACAAGGGCGGCTACATCGCCGGCGGCGCGCTCAGTTATGCGGACCTGTCGATATTTCAGCTGATCGAAGGGTTGCGCTATGCGTTCCCGAAGGCGATGAAGCGCGCGGAGCGCAAGGTCGCGGGACTCGTCGGCCTGCACGACCGCGTTGCCCGGCATCCGCCCGTCGCACGCTATCTGGAGTCGGCGCGCCGCATCCCGTTCAACGACATGGGAATCTTCCGGCACTACCCGGAACTGGACAAGTAGCGCAGGCCGCCGCGTCAATCGCCGTAGCGGTAGCGGCTGCACAACCGCGCGCAGTTCGATGTTGTGTGCCGGACGCGGAATCGATCGGGAAGCGCGCGGCGCGCCGGGGGCCCTGCCCGTCACGCTACGCGAACGCGACGGTATCCCGGCCCGAGGCCGCACGCACGCCGTGCGCCGGCCGGCTACCGCTCGCGCGCGTGCCCCGTTTCGTCGGCCGGGTGCATCAGCCACGGCCCGATCTCCATCTCCTCGTATCGCACGAGCCGGCTCTTGCGCACGCGGCGATACCCCCACCAGATCGCGACGAACAGCGGGATCCAGACATAGATCGACAGCACTTCCATCCAGTCGATGCGCGCGGCGAAGAACGCCTGGTAATCCTGCCCGAGCGAGATCACGATGCAGATCGCGATCGCGAACAGCGGCCCGAACGGAAACCACTTCGCGCGATACGGCAATTGGTCGAGCCGGTAGCCCTGCTTCAGAAAGCCCTTGCGGAACCGGTAGTGGCAGACCGCGATGCCGAGCCACGCGATGAAGCCGGTGATGCCGACCGTATTGAGCAGCCACAGATAGACGCTCTGGTTGTTCGTCAGCGACGTGAGGAAGCACAACCCGCCGACCGCCATCGTCGCGTAAAGTGCGTTGCGCGGCACGCCGCTCGGCGAAAGCGTCGCGAACATCGCGGGCGCACGGCCTTCCGCCGCGAGGTTGTACAGCATCCGCGTGGCTGCATACGTGCCGGAGTTGCCGGCCGACAGCACGGCCGTCAGGATCACGAGGTTCATCGCGCCCGCGGCGAGCGGAAAGCCCGCATGGCTGAACACGAGCGTAAACGGGCTCACGCCGATGTCGGTCACGTCGCTCTTCAGCAGGTTCGGATCGGTGTACGGCACCAGCAAGCCGATCACGAAGATCGCGAGCACGTAGAACAGCATGATCCGCCAGAAGATCTGCTTCACCGCGCGCGGGATCGTCTTGCGCGGGTTTTCCGATTCGCCGGCCGTGATCCCGACCAGCTCGGTCCCGAGAAACGAGAAGCCCGCGATCAGCGCGACGCTCATCATCGCGTGCATGCCGCCGACGAACGGCGCATCGCCGGTCCTGAAGTTGCGCAAGCCAACCGGATGCCCGTTGCCGAGCAGGCCGGCCGCGATCAGCAACCCCGCCGCGATGAACGCGATCACGGTGACGACCTTGATCAGCGAGAACCAGTATTCGGATTCGCCGAAGCCGCGCACCGAGAGCGTGTTCAGCAGGAAGATCAGCACCAGGAACCCCACGCCCCACCACACGCCCGGCACGGCCGGAAACCAGTAGCGCATCACGATCTGCCCGGCGACGAGCTCGATCGCGATCGTCACCGCCCAGCTGTACCAGTAGGTCCAGCCGAGCGCGACGCCGAAGCCTTCGTCGACGTACTTCTCGCCGTAGATCGCGAACGAGCCCGACACCGGCATCAGCGCGGCCATCTCGCCGAGCCCCGTGACGACGAAGTAGACCATCAGCCCGATCGCGATATACGCGGCGATCGCGCCGCCCGGCCCCGCCTGCGCGACCGACGCACCCGACGCGACGAACAACCCCGTGCCGATCGAGCCGCCGATCGCGATCATCGCGATGTGGCGGCTCTGCAGCCGGCGTTTCAGCGCCGTCCCGGACGGCGCGGCCGTCTCCACTGCCGTTTGCAAAGCATCCATATTGTTCACCTTGAATGGATTCGGGCCGCGTCGATTGATTCGGAATACCAATCGATTAGCCCGGTTATTCGCGTCGAAACCGGTTCTGCCCGCCGAGCCGCGCATCCGATGCCGGCGGCCCGGACGCGCACGGTCGCGTCAGACGACGCTGCGCTTGATCGCCTGCAGCTCGGCCGTCGTCACGATCTTCTCGATGCGAAAGCGCGGGCTTTCCAGCCACACGTTCGCGATCCGCCGGTATTCGTCGAGGTCCTCGCACGCGAGCCGCACGAGAAAATCGAACGTGCCGCTGACGAGCCAGCAGTCGAGCACCGCCGGGTTGTTCCGCATCTCGTCCTCGAACGGCGCCTGCGAACGCCCATGGTCGGCCAGCACGATCTGCGCGATCACGACGATCGGCTTGGTCGCGCGCGGCGCGTTGATCACCGCGCGATAGCCCGCAATCACGCCGAGGGCCTCGAGCCGCTCCACGCGCGCCTGACACGGACGCGGCGTGAGGTTCACGAGCTCCGACAGCTTCCGGTACGAAATGCGTCCGTCGGTGCGCAGGATGTCGAGGATCCGGAGGTCGATCTTGTCGAGCTGCATTTTCTTGTCGGTCATCCGCGTTCGCTCCGGTCGGGTCGTGGCTGGTGCGCGGAGCGTCTCCTCCAGTTCCGCGCGGGGCCACATTATCCGGCCGAAGCGGCCGCGCGCCAATCGGCTAGAAGCGCAGCGACAGGCAGGTCAGGCCGCCATCCATCTTGCGGAACTCGCTCGTGTCGATCACGTGAAGCGGCAGCCCGAGCGACTGAATCGCGTCGTGCACCCGCGGATAGCCGGCCGGTGTGATCAGCGTGCCGTTCACGCGCAGCGTGTTGCCCGCGTATTCGTCGGCAGCCGAGATGGCGATCCGGCGATATTCTGCGAATGCCGGATGCGCGGCCAGCGCCTCGGTCACGAGCAGCGTGTCGTCGCCGAGCGCATTGACGACCGACTTCAGGTGCAGGCCCGCGCCGACCGGCACCGCGACGACCGAATAGCCGAAGCGCGACACCAGCGACTCGAACTCGGCAATGCCCTCGGCATCGGTGCGGCTCGTCAGGCCGATGTAGAAGCGCTTGCCGACCAGCATCACGTCGCCGCCGTCGAGACGGCCGGTTTGCATCGGCAGCAGGTCGCGATGCGCGCCGAGCGCCGCTTCGATATGCGCCGTCTCGCCGCGCCGTGCAAGCGCGCCCGGGCGCGTGATCACCGCGAATTCGGGCGTGACGACGGCGACGTCCTCGACGAAGTGCGAATCGGGGAACGCGTCCAGCGGCGGCAGTTCGGTCAGTTCGACACCGAGGCCGCGCAGCGCATCGCAGTACGCGTCGAATTGCGTGAGCGTCTTGTCGTAATCGGGCGCGCCGAGCGCGGCGGTGGTGAGACCCGCGCCGCAGGACGGCGCGGGACGGCGAACGATCGCTTGCGTGAATTGCATCGACTCCTCCATGGTCACGCTGCCCCGTGCGTCACACGGGGGAGCTGCGTTGTGTTCGGACCATTATCGGAAGCCAAATTGCGCAATTTGCGTCGAATTCTGGCGTTCCCGCAGCCGATCGCGTCGAATTGCAGGCGGGACGCAGCGGATTCGGCAGAAGGCCGGCGTGCGCGACGCAAATGCGCGGTACACAGATGCCGAACCGGCCAAGGCGCCGCTGCGACGGTCAGGCAGCCACGGGCACGAATCCCATTTGCGCGCGCCCCAGCGCGGTGAGATCGCTTTCGCCCCCTCGTCCGTCGAAATCGACCTCGAAATGGTCGGCCGGAAAATCGGGCGGGCTGTCGCCACGCAGGAACGCGGGCCGCTGGCGCTGCAGGTACGCATCGTTCTTCGCGCAACCGGGCGCGGCCGCGATGTACATCACGTTGCTGTCGCCGGTGCCGCGATGCGCATCCTCGACCGCGTGCACGACGTCGCCATGCCAGAACACCGCATCGCCCGGCTCCATGTGCGGAATCGGCACCAGCGCGTCGAGCAGCAACGCATGCCATTCGGGCAGGATCGACAACGCGCGACCCGGGCGCGCGCCGCACAGGTCGTCGTCGGCGACGTCGTCCTGCAGCGCGCGCAGCACGACGTACGCCATCGCATTGGCGATCGGGATCAGCTGCAGCGTGCCGTCGCCTGGCCCTTGCGGCGTCAGCGCGGTCCAGCCCTGAAACGTGCGGAACATCGAGCACACGGCCGGCGACGGAATTTCCTCGACGTGGGGGCGGAACGCGGCGTCGAATGGATCGTAATCGCGCCAGCGGCCGGCGAGCACGTGGCGATACACCTGTCGGAAATTCGCGCCGAGCCAGCGTTCGACCGAGCCGCCGTCGACGTGCGGCGACAGCCCGAGCGACGTCGATCCCGGCGGCCGGCGGCGGATCCGGTCCGCGTACACGGGCACCTGGTCGGGATCGAAATGCGTGCGCGTGCCGTCCGCATGACGCCACAGGCGATTCAGGAACACGCGTGCCTGCGTGAGGGCCGGCGACTGGCGCGCGGCCACCTGCGGCCTCGACCAGTAGACGCCGTAGATCTGCGGCTTGCCCGACGCGAGGTTGCCGAAGTAGCGGTCCTCGGCACGCGCATGCAGCCGCTCGGCGAAGCGGTTCGCGTCCAGATAGGCGCCGATTTCGTCGTTCCAGTCGCGCGCCTGCTGCGCGTCGAACACGCCGCGAATCACCGCCGCGCCGTGCGTGCGAATCGCGGCGACCGCCTGCGGATCGACGCTGCCATTCGCGATATCCGCGAAGCGCAGCACCGGAATCACGTCGCGACCATGCGCGTGCGCGCGACGGATCGCGTCGACCTGCCGCGCGATATCTCCCTCCAGCTCGCGGAAAGTGGCCGCATAACCGGGCAGGTCGGCGCGCAGCGCCCTTTTCGCCGTGCGGATGGCGCCCGGCAGATCGTCAATCGTCAGGTGCATCGTCGTCTCCTCGCTGAATCGTGTGTCATGGTGAGCATTCAGCGTACGGCCGCCGCATTGCCGTCATCGACACTATCCGGTCAACTATCGATACAATCCTGACAACCACTCGCTACTCGCGACGATGGCAGACCACGCACAGCTTGTTGCCGTCGGGATCGCGGAAATACGCGCCGTAGTAGTCGGGGTGATAGTGCGGCCGCAGGCCCGGCGGCCCGTCGCAGGTGCCGCCGTGTTGCAGCGCGAGCGCATGACAGCGGTCGACCTGCGCGCGCGTGTGCGCGTCGAACGCGAGCGTGTGGCCGTTACCCGGTTCGGGCGCGCGGCCGTCGAGGGGCCTGCCGAAGAAGAACAACGGCCGGTCGGTATCGGCCGGCATCCAGCCCGACCAGCCATCCGGCTCGCTGAACTTCAGATGCAGCCCGAGTTCCGCGAGCAGCGGCGCGTAGAAGTCGTACGCGCGCGCGGTGTCGCTGACGCCTACGCAAACATGTGAAAACATGGCATCGCTCCGTCGTGACGATCGACCACGATCATGCCACGGCGCGTTGCCCCGCTCGCCCGGAGGTCGCGATGAAACCGCAATACGAGCATGTGACGTTCGCCCCCGGCTGTTCGATTCGCGTGTACCACCGTCAGCTCGCGCACATTCCGTTCGAATGGCATCGACATCCCGAGTACGAACTGACGCTGACGCTGAACAGCCGGGGCCGGCGCTTCGTCGGCGATCATGTCGCCCACTACGCGGACGACGACCTGGTGCTCGTCCCGCCCAACCTGCCGCACACGTGGTCGTCGAATGCGCGCATCGATCGCGATGCGCCGGAAGTCGCGCTCGTCGTCTGGTTCGACGGCGACTGGGCCCGGCGCATTGCCGACTGCTGTCCCGAGTACGCGCCGCTGCGCTCGCTGCTGCGTCGCGCGGCGCCCGGCCTCGCGTTCGATGCCGAGACGGCCCGCGCGATGCGCGCACGCTTGCCGCAATTGCTCGACTCATCGCCGCGCGTTCGTCTCGCGGCCGCACTCGACACGCTCGCCGATCTCGCCGAAGCCGGGGGCGAACCGCTCGCCACCGCGCAGGCCTATGGCCAGCCCGACGCAGCGGCAACATCGCCTGCGTCGGCGGCGCCCGAAGCCGAGCGCCTCGACCGCGTGCTCGACGCGATCGACCGGCACTTCCACGAGCCGCTGCGCATCGACGCGCTCGCCGCCGTCGCGCACATGTCCGAACGCACGCTGCAGCGGCTGTTCATGCGGCACCTCGGCGAAAGCGTCGGCCGCTACGTGCAGCGGCTGCGGCTTGCGCATGCGTGCCGCCATCTGGTCGGCACCGACTGGCCGATCGCGACGGTCGCCGCGCGCTGCGGCATTCCGAACGCCGCGAACTTCAACCGCCAGTTCCTTGCCGCGCGCGGGATGACGCCCGGCGCATACCGGCAGTTCTTCGCGCGGCACGGTCACGCTCCCGATGCCGGCACGCCGCCACCGCTCGACACGCGGCCGCCATCGCTGGAACGCCGTGCCGTTCGGCCGCGCAAATGAAAACACCCCGGCGGGATGACCCACCGGGGTGTCGAGGCGTTGCGATTACCGGACGCGAGCGGCCTTGCGGCCGTTCGCGCCACGCGCGACTCAACGTTCGTTGAGCGGCTTCGCTTCGCGCGGCGTGTCGCCGATGAACAGCTGACGCGGACGGCCGATCTTCTGTTCCGGATCCGCGATCATTTCGTTCCACTGTGCGATCCAGCCGACCGTACGTGCCATCGCGAAGATACACGTGAACATCGACGTCGGGATGCCCAGCGCGCGCTGGACGATACCCGAGTAGAAGTCGACGTTCGGGTACAGCTTGCGCGACACGAAGTATTCGTCTTCCAGCGCGATCTTCTCGAGCTGCATCGCGAGCTTGAACAGCGGGTCGTCGTGCAGGCCGAGTTCGTTCAGCACTTCGTAGCACGTTTCGCGCATCAGCTTCGCACGCGGGTCGTAGTTCTTGTACACGCGGTGACCGAAGCCCATCAGCTTCACGCCCGAATTCTTGTCCTTCACCTGCTTGATGAATTCGGGGATGTTGTCCGGCGAACCGATCTGCTCGAGCATGTTCAGCGCGGCTTCGTTCGCACCGCCGTGCGCCGGGCCCCACAGACATGCGATACCGGCTGCGATACACGCGAACGGGTTCGCGCCCGACGAGCCGGCCAGGCGGACCGTCGACGTCGATGCGTTTTGCTCGTGGTCGGCGTGCAGGATCAGGATACGGTCGAGTGCGCGGACGAGCACGTCGTTGACCTTGTACTCTTCGCACGGGTTCGAGAACATCATGTGCATGAAGTTCGCGCTGTACGACAGCGAGTTCTTCGGATACACGAACGGCTGGCCGATGCTGTACTTGTATGCCATCGCGACGAGCGTCGGCAGCTTCGCGATCATGCGGATCGCCGACACTTCGCGGTGACGCGGATCGTTGATGTCGAGCGAGTCGTGGTAGAACGCGGACAGCGCGCCGACCGCGGCGACGAGGATCGCCATCGGGTGCGCGTCACGGCGGAAGCCACGGAAGAAGAAGTGCATCTGCTCGTGCACCATCGTGTGCTTCGTGACCGTGTCGACGAATTCCTTCTTCTGCGCCGCGTTGGGCAGCTCGCCCTTCAGCAGCAGGTAGCAGGACTCGAGGAAGTCGGCATTCTGCGCGAGGTTGTCGATCGGGTAACCGCGGTACAGGAGTTCGCCCTTGTCGCCGTCGATGTACGTGATCGCCGAATTACACGAAGCCGTCGACATGAAGCCCGGGTCGTAAGTGAACTTGCCGGTCTGGCCGTACAGCTTGCGGATGTCGATCACGTCCGGGCCCATCGTGCCCTTGTAGATCGGCATTTCGACGCTCGGCGAGTTGTCGCTGAACGATAGCGTGGCTTTAACATCAGACGGAGTCATGGCACATCCTCAATCGAAATAAAGAAACGGGATTCGATAACGGGCGCAGCGCGTTACACCTTGGCGTTACACGTTGCGCAGCATCTCCAACAGCCGGTGAACGTCCGGGCTGTCTAGGTCGCCCTCTGGTTCCTTGCGCGCGAGGAGCAAGTCCATCAGGTCGTTGTCGCTCAGATCGAGCAGGCGCGACAACGCGCCTACGTCTGCATCGGTGAGGTCATGCTCGTATCTGCTGAAGAAACGCTCGAACACGATATCGTTCTCCAGCAGACCCCGCCGCGCGCGCCAGCGAAGGCGCGCGCGGCGGTGCGGGTCGGATTGATGCGAATCGTCGCTCATCACGAACTTTAAACCGCGCGACGGACCATCAGTTCCTTGATCTTGCCGATCGCCTTCGTCGGGTTCAGGCCCTTCGGGCAAACGTCGACGCAGTTCATGATCGTGTGGCAACGGAACAGACGGTACGGGTCTTCCAGGTTGTCGAGACGCTCGCCGGTAGCGGTGTCGCGGCTATCCGCGATGAAGCGGTAAGCCTGCAGCAGGCCGGCCGGGCCGACGAACTTGTCCGGGTTCCACCAGAAGCTCGGGCACGACGTCGAGCAGCTCGCGCACAGAATGCACTCGTACACGCCGTCGAGCTCGTCGCGCTCCTCCGGCGACTGGAGACGTTCCTTCTCCGGCGGCGGCGCGTCGTTGATCAGGTACGGCTTGATCGAGTGATACTGGTTGAAGAAGTGCGTCATGTCGACGATCAGGTCGCGCACGACGGGCAGGCCCGGCAGCGGACGCAGCACGATCTTCTGCGGCAGGTCGTTCAGGTTCGTCAGGCACGCGAGACCGTTCTTGCCGTTGATGTTCATCGCGTCGGAACCGCACACGCCTTCACGGCACGAGCGGCGGAACGACAGCGTCTCGTCCACGGCCTTCAGCTTGACCAGTGCGTCGAGCAGCATGCGCTCATGCTGGATCTCGAGCTCGTACGTCTGCATGCGCGGCGCCGCGTCCTTGTCCGGATCGTAGCGGTAGACTTCAAAAATGCGTTTTGCCATTTCGGATTCCTTTGACTCGGCTTAGAACGTGCGCGGCTTCGGCGGCACGGAGTCGACCGTCAGCGGCTTCATTTGAACCGGCTTGTAGTCGAGGCGATCGCCTTCGCTGTACCACAGCGTGTGGCGCAGCCAGTTGTCGTCGTCGCGGTGTTCGTAATCGCTGTGCGCGTGCGCGCCGCGGCTTTCCTTGCGCGCTTCCGCCGACACCATCGTCGCGCGGGCGACTTCGATCAGGTTCTCCAGCTCGAGCGCTTCGACGCGCGCGGTGTTGAACACCTTCGACTTGTCCTTCAGGTGGATGTTTTCCACGCGCGCCTTCAGGCCGGCCATCTGGTCGACGCCTTCCTTCAGCAGCGCCGACGTGCGGAACACGCCTGCATGCTTCTGCATCGTCGCGCGGATGTCGTTCGCGACGTCCTGCGTGTACTCGCCCGACGTCGACTTGTCGAGCTTGTTCAGGCGCGCCAGCGAGAACTCGCCCGCATCGGCCGGCAGCGGCTTGTGTTCCTTCTGGTTCTTCACGTGCTCGACGATGTGATTGCCGGCCGCACGGCCGAACACCACGAGGTCCAGCAGCGAGTTCGTGCCGAGGCGGTTCGCGCCGTGCACGGACACGCACGAGCACTCGCCCACTGCGTAGAAGCCGTTGACCGGTTCCTTGTGGTCGCGCGACGTGCCGACGACCTGACCGTGAATGTTGGTCGGGATGCCGCCCATCTGGTAGTGGATCGTCGGGACGACCGGGATCGGCTCCTTGATGCAGTCGACGTTCGCGAACTTCAGCGCGATTTCGCGGATCGACGGCAGACGCTTCATGATCGTCTCGGCGCCGATGTGCGACAGGTCGAGCAGCACGTGATCCTTGTTCGGACCGACGCCACGGCCTTCCTTGATTTCCTGGTCCATCGAACGCGACACGAAGTCACGCGGCGCCAGGTCCTTCAGCGTCGGTGCATAGCGCTCCATGAAGCGCTCGCCGTTCGAGTTGCGCAGGATGCCGCCTTCGCCACGCACGCCTTCGGTGATCAGCACGCCCGCGCCGGCCACGCCGGTCGGGTGGAACTGCCAGAACTCCATGTCCTGCAGCGCGATGCCCGAGCGCGCGGCCATGCCGAGGCCGTCGCCGGTGTTGATGAACGCGTTGGTCGATGCCGCGAAGATCCGGCCGGCGCCGCCCGTCGCGAACAGCGTCGTCTTGCCTTCCATGATGTAGACGTCGCCCGTCTCCATCTCGAGGGCCGTCACGCCGAGCACGTCGCCGTCGGCGTCGCGGATCAGGTCGAGCGCCATCCATTCGACGAAGAACTGCGTCTTCGCTTCGACGTTCTGCTGGTACAGCGTGTGCAGCAGCGCGTGACCGGTACGGTCGGCGGCCGCGCAAGCGCGCTGGACGGGCTTCTCGCCGTAGTTCGCGGTGTGGCCGCCGAACGGACGCTGGTAGATCGTGCCGTCCGCGTTACGGTCGAACGGCATGCCGAAGTGCTCCAGCTCGTACACGACGTTCGGTGCTTCGCGGCACATGAACTCGATCGCGTCCTGGTCGCCGAGCCAGTCGGAACCCTTGATCGTGTCGTAGAAGTGGAAATGCCAGTTGTCTTCGCTCATGTTGCCGAGCGACGCGCCGATGCCGCCCTGTGCGGCCACCGTGTGCGAACGGGTCGGGAACACCTTCGACAGCACGCCGACCGACAGGCCCGCGCGCGACAGTTGCAGCGCTGCGCGCAAGCCCGAGCCGCCCGCGCCGACGATCACCACGTCGAACTTGCGGCGCGGCAGGGAAGTTTTGATTGCAGCCATTCTTTACACTCTCCAGAGAATCTGCGCGGCGTAGCCCGCACATGCGAGCAGCCAGACGATGGTCAGCGATTGCAGCAGCAGGCGCACACCGACGGGCTTCACGTAGTCCATCCAGATGTCGCGCACGCCGACCCATGCGTGGTAGAAGAGGGAGAGCAGCGTCACGAAGGTCGCGAGCTTCATCCATTGCGCGGAGAAGATCGATGCCCAGCCTTCGTACGAGAAGTCATGCGCGCCGAAGAACAGCACGAGCAGAATGACCGTGTAGACCGCCATGATCGTGGCGGTGACGCGCTGCGCGAGCCAGTCGCGCAGGCCGTAGTGAGCGCCGACGACGAGGCGCTTCGAGCCGATTCGGTTGTTGGCTGCCATTTTCTTAGAATGCTCCGAACAGTTTGAGTGCCATGGCGATCGTCAGCGCGATCGAGACGACGAAGACGACGACGGCCGTCCGCTTGCCGCCTTCCTTCGAGACGGCGTCGTGGTTGACGTCCATCAGCAGGTGGCGAATGCCGGCGCAGAAATGGTGGAGGAACGCCCAGGACAACGCGAGGACGATCAGCTTGACGACGATGTTGGAGAGGAAAGCCTTGAAGACTTCGAAGCTGAGCTCGGAGGTGAGGCTCTGATCGAAGAGGAACAGCAGGAACGGCAGGAACAGGAACAGCAGCGCGCCGCTGATACGATGGAGAATCGACAATATCGCCGCCAGGGGCATGCGATATTTCAACGTGATGTCGCCGATTCCGATGTTCCGGTATTCCGGCCTCGGCTTTCTTACTGCGTCAGTCATGCTAGACCCCTACTATGTTGTCACACTAATCCGCGATTTTAGCGCCTTTTTATATCGCGCTGCAGCGAAAGTCTGCTCTGGATCATTACGCGAACGGGAATAAAGGCGGCCCGAAACGTGCTACGCGAGCGTGGGAAACGCGCATGCACGCATGCCTGTGCCGATACGTCGTCAGCTCAGGTCATTGTGATAGTAATACCCGGTCGTGACATACCATCCGCGCCGCACTTCCACCGGCCGGTCTCCGTATGTATAGGACACGCGCTCGACCGACAGCAAAGGGAAACCCGCCGGCACGTGCAGCAGGTCGGCCACCGCCGGCTCCGCCGCCACCGCGCGGATCTTCTCCGTCGCGCGGATCATCCGCGTGCCGAATTCCGTCTCGAACATCGCGTAGAGCGGCCCCTTGTACTCGCTCAGCCGCTCGAACGTGAGCCCGCGGAACATCGCGCCCGGCAGCCAGATCTCGTCGAGCACCGTCGCTTCGTTCTCGAACTCCAGCAGGCGGCGCACCTGCACGACCGGGTCGGCCGGCTTCAGGTCGAGCTGCCGCGCGATCTCGGCCGGCGCACGCAGGCGCCGGCATTCGAGCAGGCGGCTCACGTGCGGGTGCTCGGCACCGTCGTCGGCGAGCAGCCGCAGAAAGCGGAACTGCGCGCGATCTTCGTTGTGCGTTGCAACAAAAGTACCCTTGCCCTGGCGCCGGACCACGAGGTTTTCGGCGGCCAGTTCGTCGATCGCCTTGCGAACGGTGCCCTGGCTGACCTTGTAACGGGCCGCGAGCTCCACTTCGCTCGGAATGATCTCGCCCGGCTTCCATTCGCCGGATTCCAGGCTTTGCGTGATCAACGACTTGATCTGCTGGTATAACGGACTGAAGGTGGGCGACGGCGACGCGGCAGGCGCCGGCACGGAATCGGCCGCGCCCGGCTGCCCTGGGCCGCCTGCGCCGGTCGGATTCGCGTTGTTCGCCTGGTTCGATGTCATGGCGCGCATTTCATCACAAACCGCGCTTTTCCGTCCACTCAAATTCCGCAAAACATCTGTCTTATATAAGACATATGATACCGTTTGACTTTGGGCCCGCCGGCTCCTACACTCCGGGGCGAGCAAGGGTTCGCGGGTGCAAAACGCGTCCCCGGCTACGTGCCACGGCCGTCTCCAGGTTCACCGCGTCTGCCTTTCGCGAGTCCTCCGCCCTGCTTCAATGCAACGCTTCGCGTAACGCGCATAGAATGGCGTTTTGCCTAGCGTCCACCGCTTCACCCGTCCTGGAGATTTTCAATGGCTAAGCCCGCAAAGCGCGTTGCCGTCACCGGCGCCGCAGGTCAAATCGCTTACTCCCTGCTGTTCCGCATCGCGAACGGCGACCTGCTCGGCAAGGACCAGCCGGTCATCCTGCAACTGCTCGACCTCCCGCAAGCCCAAGCCGCCGTCAAAGGCGTCGTGATGGAACTCGACGATTGCGCGTTCCCGCTGCTCGCGGGCGTCGTGATCACCGACGATCCGAAGGTTGCATTCAAGGATGCAGACGTCGCGCTGCTGGTCGGTGCACGTCCGCGCTCGAAGGGCATGGAGCGCAAGGACCTGCTGTCGGCGAACGCCGAGATCTTCACGGTCCAGGGCGCCGCGCTGAACGAAGTCGCGAGCCGCGACGTGAAGGTGCTGGTCGTCGGCAACCCGGCGAACACCAACGCGTACATCGCGATGAAGTCGGCACCGGATCTGCCGAAGAAGAACTTCACGGCGATGCTGCGCCTCGACCACAACCGCGCGCTGTCGCAGCTCGCGGCGAAGTCGGGCAAGCCGGTCGCATCGATCGAGAAGCTCGCCGTGTGGGGCAACCACTCGCCGACGATGTACCCCGACTTCCGCTTCGCGACCGCCGAAGGCGAGTCGCTGCTGAAGCTGATCAACGACGACGTGTGGAACCGCGACACGTTCATCCCGACCGTCGGCAAGCGCGGCGCGGCGATCATCGAAGCGCGCGGCCTGTCGTCGGCAGCGTCGGCAGCGAACGCGGCGATCGACCACGTGCGTGACTGGGTCCTCGGCACGAACGGCAAGTGGGTCACGATGGGCATCCCGTCGGACGGCTCGTACGGCATCCCCGAAGACATCATCTACGGCGTGCCCGTCACGTGCGAAAACGGCGAATACAAGCGCGTCGAAGGCCTCGAGATCGACGCATTCTCGCGCGAGAAGATGGACGGCACGCTGGCCGAACTGCTCGAAGAGCGCGACGGCGTCGCTCACCTGCTGAAGAACTAAGCAGGCTGCATGGCCGGGCCGCCTCCGGGCGGTCCGGTCACGGCATGGGCGGCGGGCCTGCAGCCGGCCCCGCCGCCCGATCCGATCCGGGCACGTTTTGCCGCTCGACGCGCCCCGCGCGCCGGCCCAGAATGCGCCCGAATCCGATTTTCTCCACGTTGCCCGCTTCCTTGACGTAGAAGAGATGTCCGCGCTCACTCCTGCACAAGTGCTGTACGACGGGGCGTCCCCGCCCGCGATCCTGCCATGCTGCGATCACTACGCGGGCAGCGAGAAGCTGATGCGCAAGTCGCTCGCGCTCCAGGCCGAACTCGGCCCGGTGTTCGACATCACGCTCGACTGCGAGGACGGCGCGTCCGTCGGCCAGGAAGCCGCGCACGCGCAGCTCGTCGCCGACATCCTCGGCAGCGCCGAAAACCGCTTCGGGCGGGTCGGCGTCCGCATCCACGACTTTTCCCATCCCCACTGGCGCGACGACGTGCGCATCGTGCTGCGCGCCGCGCGCGCACCGGCCTACGTCACGCTCCCGAAAATCGCCAACGCCGCCGACGCGGCCGAAATGATCGCGTTCATCGAAGGCACGCGCCGCGAGCTCGGCCTCGCGCAGCCGATTCCGGTCGACGTGCTGGTCGAGACGCACGGCGCGCTCGCGCAGGCGGCCGCGCTCGCCGCGCTGCCGCTGGTCGGCACGCTCAGCTTCGGGCTGATGGACTTCGTGTCCGCGCATCACGGCGCGATTCCCGATACGGCGATGCGCTCGCCCGGCCAGTTCGACCACCCGCTCGTGCGCCGCGCGAAGCTGGAAATCGCGGCGGCTTGCCACGCGCACGGCAAGACGCCGTCGCACAACGTGACGACGGAAGTGCGCGACATGGGCGTCGTCGCCGGCGACGCACGCCGCGCGCGCGACGAGTTCGCGTTCACGCGGATGTGGAGCATCCATCCCGCGCAGATTCGCCCGATCGTCGACGCGTTCGCGCCGCGCACCGACGAAGTCGCGCTCGCCGCCGAGATCCTGCTGGCCGCACAGGCCGCCGACTGGGGCCCGACGCGCCACGGCGATACACTGCACGACCGCGCGAGCTACCGCTATTACTGGTCGGTGCTGCGCCGCGCACGGGCGACCGGCCAGCCGGTGCCGGCCGAGGCCGCGCCGCTGTTCGGCCCGGCCGCCGGAGACGCGCGGTGAGCGCGCGCCGACACACGCATTTCATCGAATCACCGGAGCGTGAACCCGAGACAGGTTTGCGAAACGACAAAAAACGTAACGGAGCCCGAAAACCTGAAATATGCGCGGCCAAATAGGTGAAAATAGCGGCCGCTGCGCGCTTCCGGGGCGCGTGCAGTTTCAAACCGGCCGACGGTGTTTGCCGCCGGCCCTTGTCAACTGATTATCGAAAGGTTCTGACTCCATGAAGAAACTCCTGATCGCTACCGCCATCGGCGCGTTGTCCGCCACGATGCTGGTGTCGGCTCCGAGCGCGTTCGCCCAGGGTACGGCAACGACCGCGAAGAAGGCGGCCAAGCGCCCGGCGCCGGCCAAGCGCATCATCCCGCGCAGCAAGAAGGCGCAGGCGCGCGCAGCGGCCAAGGTCGATCCGGTGCCGGACGGCGCGGTCAAGTGGTCGTGCAAGGACGGCCTGTCGTTCGACCTGGCCGGCGACATGAAGCGTGACCAGGTCGTCACGGTTCACTGGGCGAAGAAGAACTACAAGCTGCCGCGTCAGGCCACGACGACGGGCGCCGACACGTTCTACGATCCGGCCGCTGGCTTCAAGCTGGTCGTGATCCCGAGCAAGGCGATGCTGTTCAGCGACGCCAACGGCGGCGAGCGTCTCGCCGACGAATGCGTGACGCCGGAAATGGCGCAAGGCACGCCGGCTCCGACGCAATCGAACGAGTTGAAGCCGGCAACGAACTAAGCGCGTCTTCACGCTCCCAGGGCCCTCGATGTCCGCCTCGGTCTCCAACGTCCGCCCCGCTCCGGATACGGTACTCGTCGATATCGTCGACTACGTGCTGAACACCGGAATCGACAGCGCGCTCGCGCTGGAGACGGCGCGTCATTGCCTGATCGACACGCTCGGATGCGGACTCGAGGCGCTGTCCTACCCTGCCTGCACCAAGCTGCTCGGCCCGGTCGTGCCCGGCACGATCGTGCCGAACGGCGCGAAGGTGCCCGGCACGTCCTTCCAGCTCGATCCGGTCAAGGCCGCTTTCGACATCGGCGCGATGATCCGGTGGCTGGACTTCAACGATACCTGGCTCGCCGCCGAATGGGGCCATCCGTCCGACAACCTCGGCGGCATCCTGGCGACGGCCGACTGGCTGTCCCGCACGGCCGTCGCAGCCGGCAGGCGGCCGCTTGCCATGCGCGACGTGCTCGTCGCGATGATCCAGGCGCACGAGATCCAGGGCTGCCTCGCGCTCGAGAATTCGTTCAACGCGGTCGGCCTCGACCACGTGCTGCTCGTCAAGGTCGCGTCGACGGCCGTCGTCGGCCGCCTGCTCGGCCTCACGCGCGACGAGCTGATCAACGCGGTATCCAACGCATTCGTCGACGGCCACGCGCTGCGCACGTACCGCCACGCGCCGAACACCGGCTCGCGCAAGTCGTGGGCGGCCGGCGACGCCACATCCCGCGCGGTGCGCCTCGCGCTGATCGCGAAAACGGGTGAAATGGGCTACCCGTCGGCGCTCACCGCGAAAACCTGGGGCTTCTACGATGTGCTGTTCGACGGCCAGCCGTTCCGCTTCCAGCGCCCGTACGGCACGTACGTGATGGAGAACGTGCTGTTCAAGATCGCGTTCCCCGCGGAATTTCACGCGCAGACGGCCGCCGAAGCCGCGCTGCAGCTGCACGCGCAACTGGCCGCGGCGGGCCGCACGACCGACGACATCAGCCGGATCACGATCCGCACGCACGCGGCCGCGATCCGCATCATCGACAAGCAGGGGCCGCTCGCCAATCCGGCCGACCGCGACCACTGCATCCAGTACATGGTGGCCGTGCCGCTGCTGTTCGGCCGGCTGAGCGCGGCCGATTACGAAGACGCGGTCGCCGCCGATCCGCGCATCGACGCACTGCGCGCGAAAACCGTGTGCGTCGAGGATCCGCAGTTCACGAAGGATTACCATGACCCGGCCAGACGATCGATCGCGAACGCGCTGACGATCGAATTCGCGGACGGGTCGAAACTCGCCGAAGTGGCGGTCGAATACCCGATCGGCCATCGGCGACGCCGTGCGGAGGGCATCCCGCTGCTGGTCGAGAAGTTCAGGACCAACCTCGCCCGCCGCTTCCCGGCAAAGCAGCAACAAGCGATTCTCGACGTGTCGCTGGACCAGGCAAAGCTCGAAGCGATGCCGGTCGATGAGTACGTCGACTTGTATGTGATATAGCCGTACAGCACTGTTTGTTTCCTAGCCTTAAACCCAGGAAAATCACCATGGCCCACAATCTCCACAAGACCCTCAAGGAATTCGACAGCGGTTCCGGCAAAGGCAAGTTCTACTCGCTGCCGCAGCTCGGCAAGGAACTGAAGACGAAGATCGAACGCCTTCCGGTGTCGATCCGTATCGTGCTCGAGTCCGTGCTGCGCAACTACGACGGCAAGAAGATCACCGAGGAACACATCGAGCAGCTCGCGAACTGGAAGCCGACCGCGAAGCGTGTCGACGAGATTCCGTTCGTGGTGTCGCGCGTCGTGCTGCAGGACTTCACGGGCGTGCCGCTGCTCGCCGACATCGCGGCCATGCGTGGTGTGGCGGAGCGCTCGGGCAAGAACCCGAAGAAGATCGAGCCGCTGGTGCCGGTGGATCTCGTCGTCGACCACTCGGTCCAGATCGACTACTTCCGCCAGAAGGACGCGCTCGACCTGAACATGAAGCTGGAATTCCAGCGCAACAACGAGCGCTATCAGTTCATGAAGTGGGGCATGCAGGCGTTCGATACGTTCAAGGTCGTGCCGCCGGGCGTCGGCATCGTCCACCAGGTGAACCTCGAGTATCTCGCGCGCGGCGTCCACAAGAAGGCGGATGGCGGTGACACCGTGTACTACCCGGACACGCTCGTCGGCACGGACAGCCACACGACGATGATCAACGGCATCGGCGTGGTCGGCTGGGGCGTGGGCGGCATCGAGGCGGAAGCCGGCATGCTCGGCCAGCCGGTGTACTTCCTGACGCCGGACGTCGTCGGCGTCGAGCTGAAGGGTAAGCTGCGCGAAGGCGTGACGGCCACCGACCTGGTGCTGACGATCACCGAAATGCTGCGCAAGGAGAAGGTCGTCGGCAAGTTCGTCGAGTTCTTCGGCGAAGGCACGAAGTCGCTGTCGCTGCCGGATCGCGCAACGATCGGCAACATGGCGCCGGAATACGGCGCGACGATGGGCTTCTTCCCGGTCGACGAAAAGACCATCGAATACTTCGAAGGCACGGGCCGCACGAAGGCGGAAATCGCCGCGTTCGAGAACTACTTCAAGGCACAGAATCTGTTCGGCATTCCGAAGGCCGGCGACATCGACTACACGAAGACGGTGACGCTCGATCTCGCAACGGTCGCGCCGTCGCTGGCCGGCCCGAAGCGCCCGCAGGATCGCATCGAGATCGGCAACGTGAAGTCGACGTTCACCGAGCTGTTCTCGAAGCCGGTCGCGGAAAACGGCTTCGCGAAGAAGGCGGAAGACCTGAACGCGCAGTACACGACGAGCAATGGCGTCGACGTGAAGAACGGCGACGTGCTGATCGCCGCGATCACGTCGTGCACGAACACGTCGAACCCGAGCGTGCTGCTGGCCGCCGGCCTGCTCGCGAAGAAGGCCGTCGAAGCCGGCCTGACCGTCGCGCCGCACATCAAGACGTCGCTTGCGCCGGGATCGCGCATCGTCACCGAATACCTGACGAAGACGGGCCTGCTGCCCTACCTCGCAAAACTCGGTTTCGAAGTGGCCGCCTACGGCTGCACGACCTGTATCGGCAACGCGGGCGACCTGACGCCGGAGCTGAACGAAGCGATCACGAAGAACGACATCGTCGCGGCCGCGGTGCTGTCGGGCAACCGCAACTTCGAAGCGCGCATTCACCCGAACATCCGCGCGAACTTCCTCGCGTCGCCGCCGCTGGTCGTCGCCTACGCGATCGCCGGCAACATCACGCGCGACCTGATGACCGAGCCGGTCGGCAAGGGCAAGGACGGCTACGACATCTACCTCGGCGACATCTGGCCGACCAGCGAGGAAATCCACGCGCTGCTCAAGTTCGCGCTCGATCCGAAGAAGTTCGAGGACAACTACTCGAAGCTGACCAAGAAGGGCGACCTCTGGAGCAAGATCGAGGGCGAAACGGGCCAGGTCTACGACTGGCCGAAGTCGACCTACATCGCCGAGCCGCCGTTCTTCGGCAACGACTTCTCGATGGAGCCGGCCGCTTCGATCCCGACGGTCAAGGGCGCGCGCGCACTGGGCATCTTCGGTGACTCGGTCACGACCGACCACATCAGCCCGGCAGGCTCGATCAAGGAAGACTCGCCGGCAGGCAAGTGGCTGAAGGAAAACGGCGTGCAGAAGGCCGACTTCAACAGCTACGGCTCGCGCCGCGGCAACCACGACGTGATGATGCGCGGCACGTTCGCGAACGTGCGGATCAAGAACCTGATGATCCCGGCGAAGGCAGACGGCACGCGTGTCGAAGGCGGCCTGACGATTCATCAGCCGAGCGGCGAACAGCTGTCGATCTACGATGCGGCGATGAAGTATGTCGACGCCGGCACGCCGACCGTCGTGTTCGCGGGCGAAGAGTACGGCACGGGCTCGTCGCGCGACTGGGCCGCGAAGGGCACGCAACTGCTCGGCGTGAAGGCCGTGATCGCACGCAGCTTCGAGCGGATCCACCGCTCGAACCTGGTCGGCATGGGCGTGCTGCCGCTGCAGTTCAAGGGCGCGGACAGCGTCCAGTCGCTCGGCATCACCGGCGAGGAGACCTACGACATCGAAGGCCTCGGCGACGACTTCAAGCCGCAGCAGGACGTCACGCTGGTGATCCACCGCAAGAACGGCGAAACGACCCGCGTGCCGGTGCTGCTGCGCATCGATACGCCGATCGAAGTCGACTACTACAAGCACGGCGGGATCCTGCCGTTCGTGCTGCGCTCGCTGCTCGCAGCGTAAGCGCCCTGCTTTTGCAGGTGCCGCAGCCGCCTCGCGGGCGGTTGCGGCCGATTTGGAAGCCCGGCCTCGTGTCGGGCTTTTTTTAGGTTCATCGAGGATTACCGGGGAACGCGGCGCGGATTTTGAGGAAGAAGTATTCCTCGTCGCGGTACCCGTAGGCCCGACGCTTGATGACCTTAATGGTGTTGTTGATGCCTTCGACGACGCTGG
>NZ_CADFEJ010000022.1 GCF_902833055.1 Burkholderia territorii | reverse complement strand
GTCAGCGGATTTCATAGTGGGCCGCAGCGCATCAGGCTGCAACAAGCCCGGATATAAAGCTGCAACCCATCCTGTCGCAGTCGGAACACACGAAAAACCGTCGCAAACGGGAGGCGTTCATATAAGCAGACGATGAAAACCGACAAGCAGTTGAAGCAGGATGTCCAGGACGAACTGGAGTCCGACCCGTCGATCGATTCGACGCGCATCGGTGTCGAGGTGACCGACCGGATCGTGACGCTTTCCGGGCACCCGCCGAGCTATGCGGAAAAACTGGCGATCGAGCGCGCGGCCAACCGCGTGGCCGGCGTCAAGGCACTCGTCGTGGACATGACCGTGCATCTGCCGGACGACGACGTGCGCACCGACGAGGACATCGCGAAAGCTGTGCGTTCGGTGCTGCACTGGACGGTCGGTCTGCACGACGACGCGGTCAAGGTGCAGGTCGAACGCGGCTGGATCACGTTGTCCGGCAGGGTCGACTGGGCGTACCAGAGCCACCTGGCCGTGCGCGCGATCTCGCAGATGCGCAGCGTGACGGGCGTGACCGACCACATCGCGGTACAGGGAACGATCGGTTCGGACGACATCGGCGGCAATATCAAGCGCGCGATCATGCGCCACGCGGAGCGCGAGGCGAAGCACATCGCGATCGACGTGCACGACGGCACCGTGCGGCTGTCCGGCAAGGTCGGCTCGTTCTCCGAACGCAAGGCCGTGCGCGGAGCCGCGTGGTCGGCGCGCGGCGTGCGTGCCGTCGTCGACGATCTGGTAGTCGAGTAAGGCCGGCGGCCGGATCGGCAGGCCGCGCAGCGCCGGGAGGGCGGTCGGATGACACTTTCAGGTGGACTTCACGACGCGAACGCGCCGGACGCGAGCGCGCCCAGATCGGCAAGCGACACGGAAGGCAGGCGCGGGACCGGCATGCCGGCCGGCAACGCGCCGATCATGGCGACGCCTTGCAACGGCGGCAGGCGGGCGACGAGCGTCGCGGCCAGCACGGCGATCAATATCGCGGGTGAGCGCGGCGTCACGCGCTTGATCACGAAGATGGCCGCCAGTACCGCGATGCCGAGCAGACCGGCCGAGATGGAAAAACGGCCATCGACGAACGCATGCGCGACGCGCGTCACGCTGGAAAACACGTCGCTGCCCGACACGGGCATGCCGAAGAGTTCGGGCAATCGCCCGGCCACGAGCGCAATGGCGATGCCGTTCAGGTAACCGTACTGGATCGGACGCGACAGCAGATCGGTGACGAAGCCGAGACCGAGCGCACCGAGCAGGATGCAGATCGCGCCGGCCGACAGCGCCAGCGCGCCGGACAGCGCGATCGCGCGTTGCGGGTCATGAGCGGCGAGCGGGGCGATGGCGCCGGCGATCAGCGCAGCCAGCGCGGAATCCGGGCCGAGCACGAGGATCCGGCTCGGGCCGAGCAGCGCATAGGCGAGCAATGCAGCGATCGACGCATAAAGGCCCGTGATGGCAGGCAGCCCGGCTGCCTCTGCATAGCTCATGCCGACCGGCACCAGCACGGCGGAAAGCGCAAGGCCCGCGTACAGGTCGCGCGAAAGCCACGCACGCCGATAGTTCGCGAGCAACGCGACGCCCGGAAGCATGCGGACGACCCGCGCGGATAACGGGCGGTTCATCGCGGTTTTCGCGGGAAGGTCGGGACGACAGCATTGCGTTGCCCCGACACGCTGGCGTTCATCGCAATATGGCTGCCTCCGGCGCGACGCACGAGACCGCGCAGCGACGAATACCGAGGCGCGACGCCGCGACGCCGCGCATCACGCGACCTTGAGCGGGCAAAGCTGCAGCGCCTGGGCGAAGCGGGCCAGCGTGGCGATCGATCCCGTCACGCTCTCGTATCGCTCGCGGCCGATCTGACCGTCGAGTGTCACCAGCATGCCGGCGTCCCGGGCAAGCGCGACGAGTGCCACCATGTCGAGCCCGGTTGTGTCGTACATATCGGATGTGGCGGCCCGCATCCCCGAATCGGAACGATAGTCGGCGTGTGACATGACGTCTCTCCTGGTTGTTGTGCGGTCGATGTGCCGGTCGGCCGGTATCCGTGATTTCAGTATCGTTGCCGCACGCCCTCGATTCAATCAGCCGGCCCCGAAGTGGCGGTAGGAATCGCGCCCGTTTCGTCGGCGGATTCCTACACGGCGCGCGGCTTCGACGAAGCGTCGCAGCGCGCCGGCGCGCGCTCCCGGCGCCGCGCATACCAGGTGCCGATCGCGTGCCAGATCGCCGCCGCGGATTCGCAATACGTGAACAGCTCCAGGTCGCGCCGGTCGATCATCCCTTCATCCGCGAGAAACGCCAGGTCGACCGCGCGGCGCCAGTACGCCTCGCCGACGAGGATGACCGGCAACGGCGCGATCTTGCGCGTTTGCAGCAGGGTCAGCACTTCGAACAGCTCGTCGAACGTGCCGTAGCCGCCGGGGAAGAAGACGGCCGCCTTCGCGCGCTCGAGCAGATGCAGCTTGCGGATCGCGAAGTAGTGGAACCGGAAGCAGAGCGCCGGCGTGAGGTACGGATTCGGCGCCTGTTCGCGCGGCAGCTCGATATTGAAGCCGATGCTGGGCGCGCCGCGCTCGTAGGCGCCGCGATTGGCGGCCTCCATGATGCCGGGGCCGCCGCCGGTGACGATGGCGAGCCGCGCGGTGCGCGTGCAGCGGTCGGCATGGGCGACGATACGCCCGAACTCGCGCGCGACGCGGTAATACACGCTCTGTTCGACGAGGCGGCTGGCGATCGTGACCGCGCGCTGCCGGCTCGCGTCGCGCGGACGTTCCGCAAGCAGGCGGTTCGCTTCGTGCAGCCGCGCGTTCGCGATCGACGGCGCGACGATGCGCGTGCTGCCGTAGATCACGACCGCATGCCCGATCCGTTCGTTCTGCAGGCGCTCCTCGGCCTTCCAGTAGTCGAGTTGCAGCCGGATGCCGCGCATGCCCGAGCCTTGCAGAAGGGTCGCGTCTTCGTCGGCCGGCGTGCGGTTCGTGCGTGGGACGACACGCGGCCTGCGGCGCGACACTGGCTTGACGGCCCCCTTGCGCTCGGTCGCATCCGGTCTCGCGCGCAGCCGCTTGCCGCGCGCCTTCGCGATCGTCGCGACGGTTGCGGGACGACGGCGTGCGCTGCCTTTCGCGATGCCGGCCGCAGCCCGTGTGCGTGGCGTCGACATCAACGTAAGCGCCGCGCGCCGGTCACTGGCTCAGCACCCATTGCACGAGCCGATGCGCGTCGTCGGCGGACAATGGGCCGCCGCGATCGACGGCAGACGGCATCGGCGTGTCGCCCCAATGCGCACGGCCGCCGACGCGCAGCTTGCGTTCCAGCTCCGCGGCGGCACGCGGATCGCCACGATAGCGCTCGGCGATCTCGTGAAACGACGGTCCGAGGAACGTCATGTCGGGTGTATGACAGAACATGCAGTGCTGCGCATTGACGAGCTCGGTCGGCTCGGGCACGGTCGTCTGCGCGGCGGCCATGCCGGCCGTCACGGCGAGCGCGCAAACGGCCGCGGCACGGATGATCCTCATGTTCATTTCCTTGTCGGGATCAGGAGAAGGAGACCACTTCGTCGAGCGGACGACGCGGCGAATGCGGTGTATGCGGACCGCGTCCGACACGCAGCAGCAACTGCGGCTCGCCGCGCAGCCCGAGCATGTGGCGCAGATGGGCACGCAACCCGGCCGTCTCGATCGGCTGGTTCAGGTACGACGCGGTATAACCCGCGCGCGTCGCGACGAGCAGGATGCGCTCGAGCGCCTGGCCGGCCGCAAGCCATGCTTCGCGATCGTCGCGCACGGTCGCGATGCACACGATCAACGGCGATGCGCCGACGAGCTGGTGATGCAGCGCGGCCAGCCCGTTGCCGAGATCGAAGGTTCGTACCGCCATCGTCGCCACGGGCGCGGCGAAGTCCAGCAACGTCGGCACGCCGGCCGCGAATGCCGGCATGCCGTCGACGTGGCGGCGCGGATCGATCCAGCTCGCCAGCTCGCGCCGGAAGCGCGGGTCCGCGAACTGCTGACGGTCGGCCTCCGCCACCAGCTCCGCGACGCGCGCGCGATGCGCGATCGAATCGACGCACGCGACATCGGCGCCTTCCGCGACGCCGGCCGCGATCAATTCATGCTGGATCTCGTCGGGCACGGCGGTCGATTCGAATGGCGCACGCGTCGTGACGCGATTCGGAATCGCATCGAACAACGCGCCGAGGGACGCATCGAAATAGCCGTCGTCGCAGACCCGGACGAGCGCCAGCAGATCGGGATCGACCTCGGAAGGAAACGTCCTGATCGTGTGGGCGAGCCCGGCATGATCGAGCGCGACACGCAGGTTGAGCAACGCCGCGCCGCAGCTGATGATCAGTTCGCGATCGAACGGATCGACGACGGGCAACGCGCGAACGCGGTCCGCGCACACGGAAATCGTCGCGCCGTTGACCAGGAAGCGCCACGGCTGCGAATTGTGACTGGACGGCGCCAGCACCGCGTAGCCCAGCAACTCCCGCAACTGATGGTCGGGACGGGCGCTTGCGGCAAGCGGGGGAACGGATATCATCGATCATCTCCAGGTTGCCGCGCGGGCGGCATCACGCCACTTCATCGTGTCAGCAACCGTCCGGCGGGCGTTGACCCACGTCAAGCGCCCGTCATCGGGCCCGACACGCGCGCCGGCCGACGGCTAGCCTTGGAACGTGAGTCGCGCGACACCGGTCGCGCAGGGAGGCAAGCATGCTTGCGATGATGTTTGACGGCACGACACCGCATTTGCGCGAAGCGCACGTGCCGGATCCGTCGCCCGCGGCGGGCCAGCTGCTGATCGACGTACACGCATGCGGCGTATGCCGGACGGATCTTCATGTGGTCGACGGCGAGCTCGCGCACCCGAAGTTGCCGCTGATTCCGGGGCACGAAATCGTCGGCACGGTGCGCCGGCTGGGCGAAGGCGTGACGGGCTTCACGGTGGGCGACCGGGTCGGCGTTCCATGGTTGGGCTCGACCTGCGGGCATTGCGCGTATTGCACGTCCGGCCGAGAGAACCTGTGCGACAGCCCCGGTTTCACCGGCTATACGATCGATGGCGGCTATGCCGAACGCGTGGTCGCCGACCACCGTTATTGCGTGCATCTGCCGCAACGCTATGCGGATCTGGAGGCGGCGCCGCTCCTGTGCGCGGGCCTGATCGGTTATCGAACCTTGCGCATGGCGGGCGCCGCACGCCGCATCGGCATCTACGGTTTCGGGGCGGCGGCGCATCTCGTCGCGCAGGTCGCACATGCCGAAGGGCGCAAGGTGTTCGCGCTGACGAAGCCCGGCGACACGGCGGCGCAGCAGTTCGCGCTGTCGCTGGGCGCCGCCTGGGCCGGCGGCAGCGACGAAGCGCCGCCGGAGCCGCTCGATGCCGCGCTGATTTTCGCGCCGGTGGGTGCGCTGGTGCCCGCCGCGTTGCGCGCGCTCGACAAGGGCGGGATCGTCGTGTGCGGCGGCATTCACATGAGCGACATCCCGGGCTTTCCGTACGCATGGCTGTGGGGCGAGCGCCGCATCGCGTCCGTGGCCAACCTGACGCGGGCGGACGCGGTCGAATTCATGCGGATCGCCGCCGCGATGCCGCTGCGGGTCGACGCGGTGCGCTATGCGCTGGCCGATGCGAACCGCGTGCTCGACGACCTGCGCGGCGGGCGCGTATCCGGCGCCGCCGTGCTGGCCATGCGCGGTTGATTCGCTCGGCGGCTTCTCCGCGTACTCAAATCTGCCGCAGGCCGTCCGAATCGACGATCCGGATCTGCTTGCCCTGCGTCGCGACGAGCCCCTTGTGCTGGAACTTCGACAGCATGCGGCTGACCGTTTCGAGCTTCATCCCGAGATATTCGCCGATCTCGTCGCGCGTCATCCGCAGCACGAATTCCGCAGCCGAGTAACCGCGCGCCTTGAAGCGCGCGGAGAGATTCAGCAGGAACGCGGCTACCCGCTGCTCGGCGCTCATCGTGCCGAGCAGCAGCATCTGCGAGGACTCGCGCACGATCTCGCCGCTCATCATCTGATACACGTGATGCTGCATCGGCCGCACTTCGCGGCACATCTGCTCGAGCTGCCCGAACGGGATGATGCAGACCGTGCTGTCCTCGAGCGCGATCGCGTCGCCGTTGTGGTGCCCGGTGTGCACGCCGTCGAGCCCCAGCGATTCGCCGACGATCTGGAAGCCGGTGATCTGCTCGTCGCCGTCGCGATGCATGACGATGGTCTTGAACGATCCGGTTCTCACCGCGTAGATGCTGTTGAATGCGTCGCCCGCGCGGAACAGCGTTTCGCCGCGCCTGACGTGTCGCGTCGTGCAGATCATCGCGTCGACGCGCGCGAAATCGTCGGGCGAAAGGTCGGAGGGCATGCAGACGGTACGCAACGCGCAGGTCGAGCAGCGGGATGCGGCGCGCTTGGGCTGATCGGCGGGTTCGACCGGATGCAGCGGGATGAACGGGCGTAACGGCATGGTCGTCGTGACTTCGGCACTGCTCTGCATGATCGGCTCCAGTTCGGGGGCAGCGGCGATTCGCCGTCGGGCGGGGGTCGCGCTGGCCGTTGTACCGGCGGCCTTGGTGTCTGCCGCCTTCCTGTCGGGAAAGCCCCGCCGGACACGCCAGCAGACCGTTACGCCGGTCTCGACGATGGTGCAGCCTTGGCTCCGGGAGGCACGATGGTTCGTTTTTCTTGATGTGCAGTATGGATGTTGCGCGGGGTCAAGAAAATCAGCCGGAATTGAAGTTGGAGTAGGTGAGAGGGAAGTCTTGTAGGAGGATTCCTACAGAGGCGCGGCAACTTGTCGCGATCGCCGCCGGCGTGCGCCGCACGCGGATCGCGGGTGCGGCGCTGCCGCGCCGGCCCGACCGTCGCCACGGACGCTTTCCGGAGGTACGGGCGGCGACGCGACCGCGCGCGATGCCGCCGTCAGAGCTCGTCCGGGTCCTCGAACAGCTTGTGGCGCATCGCGTAGCGCACGAGTGCCGTGTCGTTCGGCATCTGCATCTTCTCGAGGATTCGCGTCTTGTATGTGCTGACCGTCTTCACGCTGACGCAGAGCGCCTGCGCGATTTCGGAAATCGACTCGCCGGTGGTGACGCGCCGGAAGACATCGAACTCGCGGTCGGACAGGCGCTGGTGCGGCAGCAGATCGGTCGGCTCGTTCAGGCTTTGCGCGAACTGCTCGGCCATGGTCAGGCTCACGTACACGCCGCCAGCCGCGATCTTGGTCAATGCGGCGACCAGTTCGGCGCTGGCACTTTCCTTGGTCATGTAGCCCGACGCACCCGCACGGAATGCGCGCACCGCATATTGCTGTTCGGCATGCATCGTCAGCACGAGGATATGCAATCCCGGCTTCTCGTCCTTGATCTGCTTGATGAGCTCGACACCGTTGCGGCCCGGCATCGACAGGTCGAGCACCAGCACGTCGGCGTCCGTGTCGCGCATCAGCGCGATCGTCGACGCGCTGTCCTGCGCTTCCCCGACGACCTCGAAACCGCTCGCGCTCTGCAGGATGTGCCGAAGGCCGTCCCGCACGAGCGCGTGGTCGTCGGCGATGAGTACCCTGATCATGACAGCACATCTCCTTGCTGGATGGCGTGAAGCGGCAGCGCCACGGTGATCGTGAATCCCGCGCCCGGCCGGTTGTCGATCGTCACCGTACCGTCGAGCATGTGCGCGCGCTCGCGGATGCCGATCAGCCCGAACGACGGGCGGTCCTGCACGTTGCCGGCGTGCACGGGCGCGCCGTGACCGTTGTCCGCGATGCGCAGCATGCAGTATCCGCCTTCCACTTTCAATGCCAGCGTCACGTTCGTCGCGTCCGAGTGCCGCGCGACATTGGTCAGCGCCTCCTGCACGATGCGGAACAACGTGGTCGCGCCGGCGCTCGTGAACGCGGTGTCGACGGGCGGCAGCTCACGGTCGACCGTGATCCGGTAGCGGCGCGTGAAATCGTTTGCAAGCCATTCGATCGCCGGCACGAGGCCCAGGTCGTCGAGCATCACCGGCCGCAGATCGGCCGCGATGCGTCGCACGGACGCCACGATCGAATCGATCAGCCGGTGCATGCCGCCCAACTGCTCGCGCACGCCGGTGTTGGGCGCGACGATGCCCGCGAGCCCCAGCTCGACGGCCGAGAGGTCCATCTTCAGCGCGGTAAGTTGCTGGCCGAGGTCGTCGTGCAGTTCGCGCGCAATGCGCGTTTTTTCTTCTTCCCGGACGTTCTGCAGGTTGGCGGACAGCTCGCGCAGCTCCTCGCGCGACTGCTTGAGCGCGTTTTCCGCTCGCACCCGCTCGGTCACGTCCCGCAGCATGACCGTGTACAGCTTGCCGGTGCCGTCGCGAATCTGCGAGATCGACGCCTCGATCGGAAACTCGGTGCCGTCGCCGCGCAAGCCGAACAGCACGCGTTGCCGTCCCATCTGACGCTCCGACACGCCCGTCACGCCGAATTGCTCGACGTGCCGCGCGTGCGCGGCACGGAAGCGCTCGGGGATGAAACGGGACAGCGGCGCACCGATCGCCTCCATCGCCGAGACGCCGAACACCTGTTCGGCCGCCGGGTTGAAGATCACGATCGTCTGGCTTTCGTCGACGGTGATGATGGCCTCCATCGACGACCGGATGATGCCCATCATCCGCGCTTCGGTGGGTGGGCTGTCGCCGACGGGCGTACCGGCGGGCCCGCGCGTCGCGACGACCCGCTGCACGAGCGCGGCCAGCGTCACCGAGAGCACGGTGCCGGCCAGCAGGACGGCCATCACGACGTCGGACGTGTCGGCGCGCGGCGCGCTGTAGCGCAGCGCGAGCGGCGTGCCGCCGAACGTCAGCGTATCGGTTCGCCGGAGCGTGTCGCGCTCGGCCGTCGAGTCGCCCGCGCCGAAGCCTCCGGAATACACGGGCGCGGCCGGATCGTCGGCCGTGATCTCCAGATGCAACCGAGCGAGAACCGACGGATCGACGAGGCGATCCGCATTCAGCGCGGCATAAACGTACCCGGTTGCCGCCGCATGCCGCGGCGCGGACGAAGCAATGTCTCCGGCGTTTGCATAAATCGGCAGATACAGCGTCAGTTCCGTCCGGGCGATCGCCGCATCGGTGCTGTCCTGGAACGCGTTCGCGGCGAGCGCGACCCGGCCGGTTTGCGCCGCGCGCTGCAGCGCCTGCCGGGTTGCCTCGGTGTCCTCCGCCGCGCTCGGCTCGATTCTCCCGAGACTGCGGATCGGCGACTGCAATCCGTCCAGATTCAGACTGGCGAGATAGCCGCGCCATGCGGCCCCGGATTGCGGGGCCGGCAAGTTCGCCGCGAAGCCGCGTGCGCTGCGCAACAACACGGCCGCGCCGAGCAGCGTGCGCTGAAGGTCGGCCGTCGCTAGTGTCGCGGTTTGCTCGAATTTCGCCTGGGCGGCGTCGCGTGCCTCGTTCTGCAACACCCGGGAGGCCGCGAACGTTGCAGTCAGGCCAAGCGCCAGCGTCAGCAGCGCGGCCATCGCTGCATATCGCGCGGGCCGGGCCCGGCGTGACGCCGGCCCGGCCCCGAAGGGGGGCGGATTCGTTGTCATTGCCGTTCATCCTGACGGAGCTCGTCGGTGGCTGGCTGGCGGCGGCCCGGACGCGAGGCACGAACGGCGGGGCGGGCTGCGACTGCAATATTGCGCTGAATTGTGCGCGGTTTACCGACGTTCGCCAATCGGGGCCGCTGTGGACACGCGGCGCCGCGCGTGCTTGACCCGTATCAACGGAACGGCGCCCGCCGCGATCAGACTGGTTTCACGAACCGGTCGAACCCGGCCTGAAGCACGGAGGCACCATGTATCGAAGGATTTTTGCGGCACTCGACGGCAGCCGCGGTGCGCGGCTCGCGCTCGACGAGGCGATCGCGCTCGCCCGCGAGTCGGGCAGCCTCGTCATCGCGATGTGCGTGGTATCGGATGCGCCGCGGCTGGCCGACGTCGACAGCGGCTATATCGACCGGCGCGACCCGGGCGGACTGGACGCGGACAAGGCCGCGATCGCGGTCTCGGATGCGGAAACCGCATTCCGGCTCTCCGGCGTGCGCGGCATCGCGCAAACGATCGACGCGTGCGGAGCGGACATATCGAACGTGCTGGCGCGCGCCGCGGCCGAATGCGATGCGGATCTGATCGTGATGGGCACGCATGGCCGGCGCGGCGTGCGCCGTGCGTTGCTCGGCAGCGTCGCCGAATCGCTCGTGCGCATCGCGGACCGGCCGGTGCTGGTCGTAAGGGAAGGGCCCGGCGCGTGCGCCGGCGTGCTGTGAGCGGCACGAGGCGGGCAGTCGCCAGCGGCTGCCCGCTTTTGCTGCGTCAGTGAGACAGCAGGACCGGCACGGTCATCGTCTCGAGGATCGTGCGCGTCGCGCCGCCCAGCACGCGCTCGTGCATGCGCGCATGGCTGTACAGGCCCATCACCAGCAGATCCGCATGCAGGTCGGTCACCCGGTTCAGCAGCGTCGCGCCCACGCTCACCGACCGTTCGCGCGGCGTGGTCGAGAACGATGCGCGAACGCCGTGCCGTTCGAGATACGCGGCAACGTCGACGCCCGCCGGCGTCTTGTCCGGATCGGGGCGCCCGTGGGTGACCGTCTCGACGTTGACGAAGCGCGCGCGGGCGAGCAGCGGCAGCGCATCGGCCATCGCGCGGGCGGCTTCGCGGCCGCCGTCCCAGCCGATCAGCACGTTTTCGCCGAGCGTTCGCACGTCGCCCGCATACGGCACGACGAGTGCCGGACGCCCGCTGCCCATCACGACGTCCTCGACGAAATGGCGAGCCACGTAGGTCATGCGGTCGTCGGGGTCTTCCTGGCCGAGCACCAGCAGATCCGCATGGCGCGCATGGAGAACCGCCGCCTCGGTCGCGTTGCCGGTCGGCGCCTGCCATTCGACCTTGTTGCGGCCCGCGCGCTCGGCGGCGGCGAGGAAGCGCTCCTCGGCTTCCTTGCGCCGCTGTTCGCACAGACGTTCGTAGACGGCCAGCTTCAGCGGTTCGTCGGGCCGCCGCAACGGTTCGAACAGGTCCTGGCAGACCACGTAGAGGCCGATCAGATGGGCATTCCAGCGTCCCGCGAGTTCGAGCGCGAGATCGACGCGCGTCGCACAGCGCTCGCTGTCGTCGAGATGGACGAGCAGGGTCTTGTAGCTCATGACGGCTCCTTTTCGGTTGATGCCGCGGTGGTTGCGGCGGACGCGGTCCCCGCGCAGCTCGCCGGAATCATCAGGACCGGGCACCTGGCCTGACGCAGCACGCGCTCGGCCACGCTGCCGAGGACGACCCGGCGAAAGCCGCGCCGGCCGTGCGTGCCGATCACGATCAGGTCGGCGTTGAGCTCGCCGGCAAGGCCGACGATGCGTTGCGCGACGTCTTCGCCCGCCGGCGCGACATTGGAGATCTGCGGCGTGCCGGCCACGTCGCGCGCCTTCATGCGCTTCGCCGCATCCTCCGTCACGCGCAGCCCTTCCTCGCGGAATGCGTCGACGAGAATCGACGGGTCGTATCCGTACGTGTCGTAGGCCGGCACGAGAAAATCGACGACGTAGACCGGGGTCAGCCGCGCACCCGTCTCCGACGCGAGGTTCAGCGCGGCGTCGAGTGCGCGGGACGACGTATCGCTGCCGTCGAGCGCAACCAGAATGTTCGAGTACATGACCTTCCCCTAGAACGGATGTTGATGCAGTCATCATCGGCGCGCGCACGCCGAGCGCGCTGATCTGGATCAACCGTCGCGGTTGCCGCGCAGCACGCGCACCGCGGCGCGCGCCGCGACCCATGCTTCGTTGGTCGGCTCGACGACTACCGTGACCGCGCTCGACGCGCACGACACGACATGCGCATGCTCCGCATTCGCGCGCGCGTCGAGCGCGATGCCGAGCCAGCCGAGCGACGCGCAGATCCGCGCGCGCAATTGCGCCGAGTGTTCGCCGATGCCGGCCGTGAAGACCAGCATGTCGAGGCCGCCGAGCAGCGCGGTCAGCGCGCCCGTCTCGCGCACGATGCGGTGGACATACAGCGCCAGCGCGTCGCGTGCCGGCTCGTCTCCGGCCGCCTCGCACGCGAGCAGCACGCGCGGGTCGCCGGATGCCCCCGACAGGCCCTTGAGCCCGGACTCGTGATACAGCATGTGGCCCAGTGCATCGCCTGACAGCTTGCCGACCTCGAGCAGGTGCAGGACGACGCCGGGGTCGAGCGTCCCGCAGCGGGTGCTCATCATCAATCCGTCGAGCGCGGAGAAGCCCATGGTCGTCGCGACGCTGCGGCCGTCGCGCAGCGCGCACAGGCTCGCGCCGCTGCCGAGATGGGCGGCGATCACGCGGCCATGCGCACGTTCGCCGAACGATTCGGCGAGCGCGACGGACAGGTATTCGTACGACAGACCATGGAACCCGTAGCGGCGCACGCCCTGGTCGAACCACGCGTGCGGCAACGGCAGCAACTGCTCGACGCGCGGCAGCGTGCGATGAAACGCCGTGTCGAACACGGCAATCTGCGGGACGTCCGGAAACGCGTCGCGCAGCACGTCGATCGCATCCAGGCTGTGCGGCTGATGCAACGGCGCCAGCGGCGTCAGCGTGCGCAGCGCGGCCAGCACATCGTCGTCGACGACCACCGGCTCCACGTATCGCGCGCCGCCGTGCACGACGCGGTGTGCGATCGCGCCCAGCGTCACGTGCGGCAATTTCACGCGGATCCACATCGCGATCTGCGCGAGCACCGCGCGGTAGGGATCGCCGTCGACGAGCGGCAGCGAACCCTCCGGATCGGCGTCGAAGCGGATCGACACGCCGTTGCCGGCCGCGACCGCCTCGCCGTCGTGCAACGGCCGCCGCGCGGGATCGCCGTGCGGCGGATGCGCGAAGATCGAGAACTTGACGCTCGACGAACCGGCGTTGACGACGAGCAATGCAAGCGTACGCATCGGCCGGCTCAGTGCGACATCAGCACCGGCAGCGTCATCGACGCCAGCACCGTGCGCGTGGCGCCGCCCATCACCAGCTCACGCCAGCGCGAATGCCCGTAGGCGCCCATCACGAGCAGGTCGGAGCCGCTTTCGTAGGCGCGCGACAGCAGCGTGTCGCCGACCGCCGAGCCGGTGCCCGCGTCGATATCGAGCACGTTCACGTCGCGTGCGTGGCGCGCCAGCATCAGCGCGGCATCGGCGGCCGGAATGCGCATGGCGGCCGCTTCCGAATCGCCGTCGACCACGGCGGCGATCGTCGTGCGCTTCGCGTGTTCGAGAAAGGGAATCGCATCGTGCGCGGCGCGGGCCGCTTCCCGGCTGCCGTCCCACGCGACGAACACGCGTTCGCCGATCGACGGGAACTCGCCGGTGTACGGCATGAACAGCACCGGCCGACCGGCGGACAGCACGAGGTTTTCGGGAAACTGGTCGTCGATGAAGGTCTCGGGATCGTTCGGATCGCTCTGGCCCGCGATCACGAGATCGGCCAGGCGTGCGGCGCGCGGCACGGCCAGGTTCGCGCGATCGTCGGCGTGCACCCATGCGGCCGCCACTTTCGCGCGGGCCGTCTCCGCATGGAACAGGCGCTCCAGCGCGGCGCGCCGTTCGTCGCGCTGTTCGCGGTGCTCGCGGAAGTAATCGGCGGAACCGGCCATCACGTAGAACGAATTCGGTTCCGGTGTGTAGACCGCGTACAGGCCGGTCAGGTGCGCACCGAAGCGCCGGGCGAGATGCAACGCGAATTCGAGCCGCGAATGCGCGCGGGCGCTCGAATCGAGGTGCACGACTATGCTCTTGTAGCTCATCGGAATCGCTCCATCGACGGGGGAACCGCCAGTGCAATCCAGTCTACGGAGCAGGGTTTTCGCGCACTTGACTCAGATCAACGGCTCCCTTGCGCGATGCCCGCACAGTGAAGCGGTCGCGATGCCGATCCCGGGCAGGCGGCGCGAGGCGGGATGCCAACCCATTGACCGGATCGAAAGAGGAAAGCCGATGAGTACGTACGCTTTGACGACACCGAACGACGTTTGCCGCGCGGGCTGCGATCTCGCGTTGCGCCTGGTCGCGCTGAACCGCGACTGGCAGCACGAGTGGCATGCGCTGGCAGGCCGGCGCATCGAACGCGATCGCGACGCGGTTCGGCGGCTGCAGCAGGCACTTGCGGACACGAAGGAGTGGACGGCCTTCGGCGAGGCGGCCCGGCAGGTGATGCGCGACTACGCGGTCGCGAGCGTCGCGCTCTGGCAGGACGCCACCGAGCTGAGCATGCGCGCGCAATTCGAAAGCGCCGGCGCATGGCGCACCTGGGCGCGCGAATATGGCGCGGGCGCGCTGTCGCGCTATCAGACCGACTGGTTGCCCGATCTGGAACGACTGGCCGTGGTCAACGAAGCCAGCATGCCGTGGGCAGACTGGATGACGGCGCTGGAACGCGGAATCGAGGACGCGAACGACGGGGCGCCGCTTGCCGTGCGCCGCCTGAACGGCACGGCCGGCGCACCGGAGAACGACCATGTGCGCTGATCGCGTCGCGTTCGTCACGGGCGGAATGGGCGGCCTGGGCGCCGCGATCGGCCGGCGCCTGCATGATGCCGGCATGACGGTGGCGGTGTCGCATACCGAAGGCAACGACCACGTCGCGACGTGGCTCACGCACGAACGCGAGGCGGGCAGGACGTTCCACGCGTTCGAAGTCGACGTCGCCGACTACGATTCGTGCCAGCATTGCGCGTCGCGCGTGCTGGCCGAGTTCGGTCGTGTCGACGTGCTCGTCAACAATGCCGGGATCACGCACGACGCCACCTTCGTGAAGATGACCAAGAGCATGTGGGACGCGGTGCTGCGCACCAATCTCGACGGCATGTTCAACATGACGAAGCCGTTCGTGCCGGGGATGATCGAGGCCGGCTTCGGGCGGATCGTGAACATCGGCTCGGTGAACGGTTCGCGCGGCGCATACGGGCAGGCGAATTACGCGGCCGCGAAGGCCGGCATCCATGGCTTCACGAAGGCGCTGGCGCTCGAACTCGCGCGCCACGGCATCACGGTCAATACGGTGGCGCCCGGCTACCTGGCGACCGCGATGCTCGAGACGGTGCCGAAGGAAGTGCTCGACACGAAGATCCTGCCGCAGATTCCGGTCGGCCGCCTGGGCAATCCCGGCGAGATCGCCGAACTCGTCGCGTTCCTCTGTTCCGACGCGGGGGCGTTCGCGACGGGCGCGGAATTCGACGTCAACGGCGGCATGCACATGCGATGAAGGCATCCGTCATGCGCTTGCCGATCGAGCGCGAATCGATGCGGCCAACGGGTACGAACGAGCCGGCGTCGCGCGCGGCCGACTGCACGGCGGCCCGCACGTCGCCCGCCGAACAATGGAACCGCGCCGCGCATGCGAACGTGGCCGCGATGACCTTCGGGCTGTCGCCCGTGTCGATGGCGCTGGCCATGCTCGACTGGGGCGCGCATCTGGCCGTGTCGCCCGGAAAATGCTTCGAACTCGCGACGCAGGCGTGGCTGGCCGCCCTCGCGCCGGCCGCAAGCCGGGGCGAGAGCGCCGCCGCCGACGACGCCGATACGCGCGGCCTGGCCGTGCACGCCGGGCAGGCCGATCCGCGCTTCGCCGCGCCCGCGTGGTCCGGATGGCCGTTTTGCGCGTATCGCGACGGCTTCCTGGCGGTCCAGCGCTGGTGGCGCGACGCGACGCGCGGCGTGCCCGGCGTCGAACGACATCACGAGGAGTTGGTCGGATTCGCCGCGCGACAGTGGCTCGACGCGTGCTCACCGGGCAATTTCCTGCCGACCAACCCGGTCGTGATTGACGCGACGATGCGCAGCGGCGGCGCAAATCTCGCGGCAGGCTCGCAACACTGGCTGGACGATGCGAACGCGTTGCTCGATCGCACGAGCGGCACGCGCGCCCGCGACACGCGCAGCTATCTGCCGGGGCGCGACGTGGCGATCACGCCGGGCCGCGTCGTATGGCGCAACGCGCTGTGCGAGCTGCTGCAATACGATCCGACCACGCCCGCCGTGGCACGCGAGCCGATCCTGATCGTGCCGTCGTGGATCATGAAGTACTACATCCTCGATTTGCAGCCGCACGATTCGCTGATCCGCTTCCTGGTCGATGCCGGCTACACGGTGTTTGCCGTGTCCTGGCGCAATCCGGGCGCGGAGGCGCGCGAACTCGGCCTCGACGACTATCTGCGCGACGGCTGCATGGCGGCGCTCGATGCGGCCCGGTCGATCTGCGGCGCAGCCGTCCACGCGGTCGGCTACTGCCTCGGCGGCACGCTGCTGGCGATCGGCGCGGCGGCGCTCGCGCGCGACGGGCGGCAGCACGACGCATTGCGCTCGGTCACGTTGCTCGCGGCGCAGACCGATTTCAGCGAACCCGGCGAACTCGGCCTGTTCATCGACGCGAGCGAACTGTCCGCGCTCGATGCGCTGATGTGGCGGCAGGGCTATCTGGACGGCGCGCAGATGTCCGCCGCATTCCAGCTGCTGAACGCGCGCGACCTGATCTGGTCGCGCATGATGAGCGAATACCTGCTCGGCACGCGCACCAAGCCGAACGACCTGATGTCGTGGAACGAGGACACCACGCGCATGCCGTACCGGATGCATACGGAATACCTGACGCGGCTCTTCCTCGACAACGATCTCGCGGCCGGCCGCTACTGCGTCGACGGGCGGCCGGTCGCGCTGTCGGACATCGACGTGCCGACGTTCGTGGTCGGGACCGAACGCGATCACGTGTCGCCCTGGCGCTCCGTCTACAAGCTGCACCTGCTCACGCACCACGCGTTGACGTTCGTGCTGACTTCCGGCGGACACAATGCCGGCATCGTGTCCGAGCCCGGGCACCCCGGGCGCCACTATCGCTGCGCGACGCGCGAGCCCGGCGCGCCTTACCGCAGCCGGCACGACTTCGTGCGCGAAACGCCGGCCGTCGACGGATCGTGGTGGACATGCTGGCGCGACTGGCTGCGCGCGCATTCGTCGGGCGACGTGTCGGCCCGCGTGCCGGCCGCCGGCTTCGGCGCGGCCCCCGGCACCTACGTGCTCGAGACATGAACATGAACCTGCATCCGGACGTGTCCGCCGGCGCATGCCTGCCCGGCCTCTTGCCGCGCGCGGACGGCGAGCTGCCCGAGCTGATCGCGCGTGCGCGCCATGCGCCGCCGCTGACGGTGGCCGTCGTGCATCCGTGCGACCCGGCCAGCCTCGCTGCGCTGGCCGCGATCGATGCGTCGCCGCTGGGCGCGGTGATCGAGCCGCTGATCGTCGCGCCGCGGGCGAAGGTGTCGCGCGTGGCGGGCGAAGCCGGCGTCGATCTGGCGAAATGGACGATCGAGGACGTGCCGCACAGCCACGCGGCGGCGGCCCGCGCGGTGACGCTCGCGGCGTCGGGCCGCGCCGGCGCGCTGATGAAGGGCAGCCTGCACACCGACGAGTTGATGGGCGCGGTCGTCGCCGCGGAATCGGGCCTGCGCACCGACAAGCGCATGTCTCACTGTTTCCTGATCGAGGCGCCCGCGTATCCGCGCCCGTTCCTGCTGACCGACGCGGCCGTCAATATCGCTCCGGATCTGGCCAGGAAGGCATCGATCACGCAGAACGCGATCGACGTCGCGCATGCGCTGGGTGTCGCGTGCCCGCGCGTGGCGGTGCTGTGCGCGGTCGAGACCGTGAATCCGGCGATGCGCTCGACGCTCGACGCGGCGGCACTGGCGAAGATGGCCGGGCGCGGGCAGATCACGGGCGCGATCGTCGACGGCCCGCTCGCGTTCGACAACGCGATATCGCAGCGGGCCGCGCGCAAGAAGGGCATCGATTCGCCGGTTGCCGGCCGTGCCGACATCCTCGTCGTGCCCGATATCGAAGCGGGCAACATGCTCGCGAAACAGCTCGAATACCTGGGCGGTGCCGCAAACGCGGGCGTCGTCGTGGGTGCGCGCGTGCCGATCGTGCTCACGAGCCGCGCCGACGGCGTCGCCGTGCGCGTCGCCTCCTGTGCGCTCGCGGCGTTGCTGGCACAGGCACGGCGTGGCGCCGCTCCAATGCCTGAACAGGCCCCCCTTTCGATGGAGGAACAGCGATGAAAGCACTCGTTTACCACGGCCCCGGGCGCAAGGCGCTCGAAGAGCGGCCCAAACCGGCACTGCAGTCGCCCACCGATGCGATCGTCCGCGTGACGCGCACGACGATCTGCGGCACCGATCTGCACATCCTCAAGGGCGACGTCCCGACCTGCGAACCGGGCCGCATTCTCGGCCACGAAGGCGTGGGCATCGTCGAGCAGGTGGGCGCCGCGGTCGATTCGCTGAAACCGGGCGACCACGTGCTGATTTCATGCATCTCGTCGTGCGGCCGCTGCGAGTATTGCCGCCGCGGGCTGTATTCGCATTGCACGACCGGCGGCTGGATACTCGGCAACCGGATCGACGGCACGCAGGCCGAGTTCGTGCGCATCCCGCACGCGCCGACCAGCCTGTACCGCATTCCGGCCGGCGCGGACGAGGACGCGCTCGTGATGCTGTCCGACATCCTGCCGACCGGATTCGAATGCGGCGTGCTGAACGGCAAGGTGCAGCCGGGCTGCTCGGTCGCGATCGTCGGGGCAGGGCCGATCGGGTTGGCCGCGTTGCTGACCGCGCAGTTCTATTCGCCCGCGCGGATCGTCATGATCGATCCGGACAGCAACCGCCTCGACATCGCGCGGCGCTTCGGCGCGACCGACTGCTTCGACGGGCGCGACGGCGACCCGGTGGCGGACGTGATGAAGCTGACCGACGGCGTCGGCGTGGATTGCGCGATCGAAGCGGTCGGCATTCCGGCGACGTTCGAGATGTGCACGTCGCTCGTGGCGCCCGGCGGGGTCGTCGCGAACGTCGGCGTGCACGGCGTCAAGGCCGACCTGCACCTCGAGAAGCTGTGGGATCGCAACATCGCGATCACGACGCGGCTCGTCGACACGGTCAGCACGCCGATGCTGCTCAAGACCGTCGGCGCCGGGCGCCTCGATCCGGCGCGCCTGATCACGCACCGGTTCTCGCTCGACGACGTGGAGCGCGCTTACGACACGTTCGGGCGCGCCGCGCAAACCCATGCGTTGAAGGTCATCATCGAAGTCGGCTGATTGCCGCCGCGCGCGTGACGGGGGCCGGCGAAGCCGCGTCTGCGCTTCGTGACGCGCAGCGGGCGTTTCGCCGGCGATTCGCCCGCGCGTCGGGTCACGTAGGCAGCGCGGCAGGCTCCTGCGTGTTGCCGGATGCAACCGCGTCCAGATCGACGCACTGCTCGTAGGTCGGCACCTCGCACCGCCAGTGCAGGCGCTCCTCGATGCGCCGGCGCATCGCATCCGCGGCGGCGGGTTCGCCATGCGTGACGAACGTCCGCACGGGCGCGCACGGCATCGTACCGAGCCACTTCAGGATCTCTTCGTAGTCGGCATGGGCCGACAGCGTCGTGATCGACTCGACCTGCGCGCGCACGCGAACGTATTCGCCGTGAATCTTCAGCGTGGGTTCGTGCGCGGCCAGTGCCGCGCCGCGCGTGCCGGCGGCCTGGTAGCCGACCAGCGCGATCGTGTTGCGCGCATCCGGCGCGTAGCGGGCCAGGTGATGCAGCACGCGTCCGCCCGTCGCCATCCCGCTGCCGGCAATGATGACCATCGGGCCATGGTGTTCGGCAATCGCCTTCGACTGGTCGACCGACCGGATCATCGTTGCCGCATGGCCCAGCGCGTTCGCTTCGGAGACGGTCAGGCGGTGCTCGAGGATATGGTGGCGGTAGATCTCGGTCACGTCCGTCGCCATCGGGCTGTCGACGAACACCGGGACGCGCGCCATGCGGCCGGATGCCTTCAGCCGCGCGATGTAGTGCAGGATTTCCTGCGCGCGGCCGACGGTGAAGCAGGGCATCACGACGACGCCGCCACGCGCGAAGGTCTTGTCGAACATCTCGGCCAGTTCGTTCTCGGGATCCGACTCCGGATGCAGGCGGTCGCCGTATGTCGATTCGACGACCAGATAGTCCGCATGCGCGGGCGGGCGCGGCGGCTGCATGATCGGGTCGTGATAGCGGCCGAGGTCGCCGGAAAACGCGAGCACCTTGTGATCCCAGTGCATCACGACGCTCGCCGCGCCGAGGATGTGCCCGGCCGGCAGCAGCCGGAACGACAGGCCGCCGCCCAGCGCCGTGCATTCGTCGAAGGCGACGGGTTTCAGCAGGCGCAGCGCGCGCTGCGCGTCGTCCAGCGTGTAGAGCGGTTGCGCCGGATGATGCTTCGAGTAGCCGTGCCGGTTCGCGAAGTCGGCTTCCTCCTCCTGCAGCCGCGCGCTGTCGCGCAGCATGATGTCGCAGAGTTCGGCGGTGGCCGCCGTGCAGTACACCGGCCCGCGATAGCCTTCCCGCGCCAGCACCGGAAGATAGCCGCTGTGATCGATGTGCGCGTGCGTGATCACGACGGCGTCCAGCGTGTCGGGCGCGACCGGCAGCGCGCGCCAGTTGCGCAGCCGCAGGTTCTTCGTTCCCTGGAACAGGCCGCAATCGACCAGGACGCGCCGGCTGCCGTGCTCGACCAAGTACTTCGAGCCGGTCACGGTTTCGGTCGCGCCGAGAAAAGTCAGTTTCATGGAGTGTCTCACCGAGAGTCGACGGAACGGTAAGTCGATTACATCCCGAACGCGCGCGCGGCGATTGACCGAAATCAGGAATTGCGGAATCCGCGCGCGGCCGGCGGGGAGCGATTCCCGGACGGCGTGCGGGTTGACGAGGATCAATCCTCGGCCCGGGACGCGGCAGGATAGCGGCCTGTGTGCGCGGGCCGCCCGCGGCACCGTCTACGGGCCGCTCGGCTGGGCGGAACTGCCGGCCTGGCAGCGGCCGGATGTCGGGGCGCGGACGGGCTGACGCCGCCCCGTGCCGCTATCGCCCGGACGATGCCGGATCCAGTTGCGCGACGAACGCGACGATGCCCGACACCAGCGCGACGATCGCGTACGGGACGACCGGCCCGTCGATCAGCATCGCGTGCACGACGCCCAGCAGCGACGCGAGCGCGATGAACACGCAGAAGGTTGCAAGCGCGCTTCGGTATGGCAGACCCATCATGACGTTCTCCCGGGAAACGGCCGCCGTGGACGGCGTCGCCGTCCATTCAGCCGCCGCTGGTGGCGCAGGACATGGCGTCATGATCGCGTGCCGCACCCCGGCACGCTTGATCTGTATCAATGGACGAATTCCGGTGGCGCGGGCGCGACGCGTCGATCAAGTCATCTGACCGATGGTCTTGCGGAAGCGCGTCAGCGACAGCAGGAACAGCACGCATCCGATCGCGAACAGCGCGGCAAACTGGGCCCACACCGCATCGAGCCCGGCACCGCGATACAGGATGCGCTGCGCGAGCTCGACGAAATGGGTGGTCGGCGCGGCCAGCATGATGTCCTGCACGACGGGCGGCATGCTTTCGCGCGGCGTCAGCCCGCCCGACAGCAGTTGCAGCGGCAGCAGCACGAGGACGAGCAGCATGCCGAACTGCGGCATGCTGCGCACGAGCGTCGCGAGAAAGATGCCCATCGACGTCGTCGCGAACAGGTGCAACGCCATGCCGGCGACGAACAGCGGCACGGAGCCGGGAATCGGCACGTGCAGCGCGCCGCCCACGACGAACATCAGCGACGCGACGGCCGCTGTCGCGACGACGAGTCCCATCGACCACACCTTCGCGAGCATGATTTCCGCCGCGGTTACCGGCATCACGAGCAGATGCTCGATCGTGCCGTGCTCGCGCTCGCGAATCAGTGCGGCCCCGGTCAGGATCATCGACAGCATCGTCACGTTGTTGATCAGTTCCATCAGCGCGCCGAACCAGACTTCGTCGAGATTCGGGTTGAAGCGCATGCGCATCGCGAGATCGACGGGCGGCAATGCCGCGCCGCGATGGCGCCGCACGAATGCATCGATCTCGCCCGACACGATCTGCTGGATGTAGCCGCCGCCGGTGAACGCCTGCGTCATGCGGGTCGCGTCGACGTTGAGCTGGACCGTCGCGTGGCGGCCGGCGAGCACGTCGCGCTGGAAGTCGGGCGGAATGTCGAGCGAGAACGTGTAGTCGCCGTCGTCGAGCCCGCGATCGGCGGCGCGGGCGTCGACGATCGGCGGCGGCGCGAATTGCGGCGGGAAGAACGCCGCCGCGATGCGCGCCGACAGTGGCGACGCATCCTCGTCGACGATCGCGATCGGCACCTTGTGCAGCGTTTCCGGGCGGGCGGTGGCGGCGACGTAGATCGACGCGCTGAACGTATAGACGATGAGCGCGAGCAGGATCGGGTCGCGAGCGAGGCTCCACAGTTCCTTGACCCCGAGCCGGAAAATGACGAGCAGGCGCGACATGGTCAGCGCTCCTGCTTGCGCAGCAGCACGCCCGTCATGACCAGGATGACCGGCACCGCCGCGAGCATCGGCCAGAACTGGGACGACAGGTCGGCCAGCCCGAGCGCCTTGTTGTAGACGCCGCGGCTGATCGCGAGCATGTAGGTGGCCGGATAGACGGTGCCGATCCACTTGCCGCTGCCCTCGAGCGACGACAGCGGCGTGAGCAGGCCCGAGAACTGCACGACCGGAATCAGCGTGCCGACGATCGTCATGAAGATCGCGGCGATCTGGCTGCGCGTAAACGTCGACGCGAACAGCCCGATGCCGGTGGCCACAACGTTGAAGATCAGCACGGCGGCCGCCAGCGTCGCGAAACTGCCCTTGATCCGCACGCCGAACACGACGTCGGCCAGCACGACCATCAGCAGGAAGTTCAGCATGGCGAGCATGACGTACGGCGCCTGCTTGCCGAGCAGGAACTCGGCCCGCGTGACGGGCGTCACGTACAGGTTGACGATCGACCCGAGCTCGCGTTCGCGCACGACGGCGAGCGCCGTCAGCATCGCGGGCAGCATCAGCAGCAGCATCGGCATGATCGCCGGAATCATCGCCGGCAGGCTCTTGACGTCGGGGTTGTAGCGATAGCGGATCGCGATGTCCACGGCCGGGACGAGCGACACGCCGAGCCGGCGCCTGGCCTGGTCGCGCAGCCAGTTTTCGTGCATCCCGGCCACATAGCCGCGGATCGTCTCCGCGCGCATCGGCATCGCGCCGTCGACCCATGCGCCGATCTCCACGCGGCGCCCGCGCGCGACGTCGCGCGCGAAACCGGGCGGGATCTCGAGCGCGAGCGACAGCTGCCCGTTGCGCATGCGGCGCTCGATGTCGCGGTCGTCCGCGAGCGGCGCGCGCGGCACGAAGTAGCGGGAACCGGCCAGATTCTGCGCATAGTCCTGGCTCAGGATCGACTGATCGCGGTCGAGCACCGCGAACGTCAGGTTGTCGACGTCGAGACTGATCCCGATGCTGATCACGCACATCAGCACGAGCGAGCCGAACAGCGCCAGCGTCGCGCGCAACGGGTCGCGCCGAAGTTCCAGCACTTCGCGCCACAGGTAGCTGCCGGCGCGCGACGGGCTGAACCATGCGGCCGCGTGGCCGGCGCTGGCCGCAGCGGGAGGCGCGGCGAGCCAGCCGGCGTCGGACGGCGCATCGGCCGTCGCATCGCCCGCGCGTTGCGCGCCGTCAGCGCGCTGTGCATCGCTCAGGTAGCCGATGAATGCATCCTCCAGCGTGGCCGCGCCGCGCTGGCGCACCAGTTCGGCGGGCGCGGCGCTCGCGAGCACGCGGCCCGCATGCATCAGCGAGATGCGGTCGCACCGCGCGGCCTCGTTCATGAAGTGCGTCGAAATGAAGATGGTGACGCGATCGTCGCGCGCGAGCTCGATCATCAGCCGCCAGAAGTCGTCGCGCGCGACCGGGTCCACGCCCGAAGTCGGCTCGTCCAGGATCAGCAGCTCGGGCTTGTGCACCATCGCGACCGCCAGCGACAGCCGCTGCCGCATCCCGAGCGGCAGGCGCTCGGGCAGCGCATCGAGTGCGTCGGCCAGCCCGAAGCGTTCGACCATTTCGGTCACGCGCGCGGGCACGTCCGGCTCCGGTACGCCGAACAGGCGCGCGTGCAGCACCAGGTTCTGCCGCACGGTCAGTTCGCCGTAGAGCGAAAACCCTTGCGACATGTAGCCGACGCGCCGACGCGTGTCGATGTCGTTCGCGGCGACCGGCCGGCCGAACAGCGTCGCCGTGCCTTCGGACGCGGGCAGCAGGCCGGTGAGCATCTTCATCGTCGTCGACTTGCCGCAGCCGTTGGAGCCGAGAAAGCCGAAGATCTCGCCCTGGCGGATCCGCAGGCTCACGTGGTCGACCGCGACGAAATCGCCGAACCGCATCGTCAGCGCGTCGGCCTCGATCGCGTAGCCGGCCGCCGGGTCGGGCTGGAACGGCTCGATCGCGACCGGCTGGTGTCCGTGCCGGCGCGCGTCCGGCAGCAGCGCGATGAACGCGGCTTCCAGCGTGTCGCAACCCGTGCGCTCGAGCAGCTCGCCGGGGCTGCCGGTGGCCAGCACGCGGCCCGCGTCCATCGCGATCAGCCGGTCGAAGCGGCGGGCCTCGTCCATGTACGCGGTGGCGACCAGCACGCTCATCGTCGGACGCGCGGCGCGAATACGTCCGATCAGTTCCCAGAACTGCGCGCGCGACAGCGGATCGACGCCGGTCGTCGGTTCGTCCAGGATCAACAGGTCGGGATCGTGGATCAACGCGCAGCACAGGCCGAGCTTCTGCTTCATGCCGCCGGACAGCTTGCCTGCCGGGCGATCGAGGAACGGCTGCAGGCCGGTGCTGCGCGTCAGCGCGTCGATCCGGCGGCGACGCTCCGCGGCATCGTGGCCGAACAGCCGCGCGAAGAACTGCAGGTTTTCCTCGACCGACAGCGTCGCGTACAGGTTCCGACCGAGGCCTTGCGGCATGTACGCGATGCGCCGGCAGACGCGTGCGCGATGGCGACGCGATGCCAGGTCGCCGTCGAGCGTCCATACGCGGCCCTGCTGGATCGCGCGCGCACCGGACACGAGCGCGAGCAGGCTCGACTTGCCGACGCCGTCCGGCCCGATCAGGCCGATCATGCGGCCGGCCGGGATGTCGAGGGTCACGTCGTCGAGCGCGTATTGGTCGCCGTAGCGCAACGTGACGCCCGACAGCCGGGCGACCACGCGCCGATCGGCCGGCACCGGCGAATCGTCGATCGCACCGGCATCGGTTCCGGCGGACGTCGTCGCGTTCATTGCGGCACCCTGATCGCGAGGCGCTCCGGCCAGTCCGCGTGCGGGTCGGTCTTCAGCCACGCGACACCCGGCAATCCGGTCTTCACGCGCTTCAGGTGGCGCTGCAACAGATCGCGATCGATGCGTGCCTTGACGCGGAACATCAGCTTCTGCCGCTCGGTGGCCGTCTCGACCGTCTTCGGCGTGAACTGCGCGGTGCTCGACACATAGGACACGCGTGCCGGAATCACGTATTCCGGCGCCGCATCGAGCACGATCCGCACGTCGGCGCCGAGCGGCACGCGGCCCACGACCGCTTCGGGCAGGAAGAACGTCATGTAGACGTCGGACAGGTCGACGACGTTGAGCACCTTGCCGCCCGCCGGCAGGACTTCACCCGATTCGGCGATGCGGTACTGCACACGGCCGTCGCGCGGCGACGTCAGTTCGCTGTCCGCGATGTCGGCCCGCACGCGCGCCACGGTCGCCTGCGCGGCCGTCACGGCCGAGCGCGCGGCGACGAGCTGGGCCCGCGTTGCGTCGACCGCTGCCTGGGCCGCTTCCACCTGGGCGCGCGCGGCATTCACGGTCGCGCGCAGGCTGCCGGCGCGCGCGCGATCGTCGTCCAGCTCCTGCAGCGACGACGCTCCGTCGCGCGACAGCGTTTCGGATCGCGCGAGCCGCCGCGTGGCCGCGTCCAGCTCGCTTTCCCGTTGCACGACGACGGCCGCGGCGGCGGCCTTGTCGCTGCGACGCTGCGCAACCTGCGCGTCGATGCTCGCCGCGGTGTTCACGGCCTGCTGCTCGCGCGCCTGGGCCTCGTCGAGCTGCGCCTGCAGGACGACGACGTCCATGCGTGCGAGCGGCTGGCCGGCCGTTACGAAGTCGCCTTCGTCGACGAGCACGGCGGTGATGCGCCCCGGCAGCTTGGTCGCGACGTCGATTTCGGTCGCCTCGATGCGGCCGTTGCCGCTGACGAGCCCCGCATCCGTCTGGCCGTCGCGCCAGCGCGTCCACCCGTAGTACGCGAGGCCGATCGCGAGCACGGCCGCACCGGCACCGATCAGAAGAGGGCGCGGGATGGTTTTCATGGTGTGTTGTCCGAATTTGTCGAAAGGGGAGCCGTTGCCGCGGCAGTGTTGCCGGTATCGACCACGCCGCCGCCGAGCGCGCCGTACAACGCGACGCGGCTCGACAGCAGCGCACGGCGCGTCATGACCAGTTGCTGCTCGGCGTTCATCAGGTCCCGTTGCGCATCGAGCACTTCGAGGAAGCGCGTTGCGCCGCTGTCGTAGCGCAGCTTCGCGAGGCGTGCGCGTTCGGCCTGCGACGCCTGCGTGGCGCGCTCGATGGCGACCTGGTCGGCAAGCCAGCGGCGTGCGGCGAGCGCATCGGACACGTCGCGGAACGCGCGCTGCAGTGTCTGCTCGTACTGCGCGAGCGCCTCGTCGCGTTGCGCGTGCGAAAGCGCGAGATTCGCCCGGTTGCGGCCGCCGTCGACGAGCGGCAGCGTGACGTTCGGAATCACCGACCACACGCCCGCGCCGGACGACAGCAGTTCATGCAGCGCGCTGCTTCCCGAGCCGACTGCGCTCGTCAGCGCGATGCGCGGAAAGAATGCCGCGCGCGCCGCGCCGATGTTCGCGCGGGCCGCCTGCAGTTCGTGCTCCGCCGCGATCACGTCCGGACGCCGGGTCAGCAACGACGACGGCAGGCCGGGGGCGAGCGACGGCAGCACCGCGCCGTCGTCGAGCGCGAGCGGCGTATCGGCCAGCGCCGGCGGCGCACCGACGAGCAACGCCAGCGCATCGGCCGCCGTCGCGCGCGCTTGCTGCAACTGGACGCCGAGCGATTCCGCCTGCTGCAGCAGGATTTCCGATTGCGTGAGGTCGAGGCGCGAGATCGCGCCGGCCGCGTGGCGAAGCCGGAAAATCCGCAGCGATTCGCGGCGTGTGTCGATCGTCGCGCGGGTCAGCGCGATGCGTTCGTCGATTTCGCACAGGGTCAGATATGCGTTGGCGACACCGGTGACGACGCTCAGCGTCACCGCCCGTCTCGCCGCGTCGCTCGCGAGATAGCGCTGGAGCGCGGCTTCCTTCAGGTTGCGCACGCGTCCCCAGAAATCGATCTCCCATTGCGTCTCGGCCAGCTGGACTTCATAGAGCTGGCCGATGACGGGTGCCGGCGTGAGGAAGCCGCCCGGCGTGCGAAACCGCGCATAGGCCGCGCCCGCACCGATCGTCGGCCATTGATCGGCGCTGCGGATGCCGTACACCGCGCGCGCCTGCTCGACCCTTGCAACGGCCACGCGCAGATCGCGGTTGTCGGCGAGCGCCTGCGCGATCAACGCGCGCAACCGTGCGTCGACGAAGTAGGCCGGCCAGTCGGGCACGGGCGCCGCGGAGGTCGGCGGCGTTGCGTCGGCGGCAGGATCCGGAAACGATGCGGGAATCGGTGCGGCAGGGCGCTCGTCCGGTGGCGCGAGCGACAGGCAGCCCGGCAGCAACGCGATGCCCGCCGTGAGCGCGATGGCACGCGTGCGCCGCACGACGGCAGGAAGAAAGCGAACGGCGGGCGCGGCAGCGCGCATGGGATGCCTCGTCGGATACTGGAAATGCGGGAATACGGGATGGCACCGCCGCCCGGGCGTCGCCGCTTCGGATTCACTTATATCCGACGATTGCAGGGTTTCCCCTTGATCTGTGTCACTCGCGCGGGAATGCGTTTCGAGCGGCTCCTCGCTTGACGCGCGTGTCGCGGCATGCGTCGAACGGTTTCGTGACCGCGTGCCCGACGCGCACCGCACGGCGCCCGTCACGGGCGTTCGCCCGGCCCCGGATTGAGCAGCACGACGAACGCGAGGATGCTGGAGATCAGCGTGACGATCGAGTACCGGAACACTTCCTCGTCGAACAGCATCCCGTGAACGATGCCGACCAGCGATGCAATCGCGATGAACACGCTGAGCGTCGCGAGCACGATGCGGTATTGCTTGCGGATCATGACGGTCTCCCGGAGAGCGGTGGCATCGATGGTCGGACGAATGCGAAACGTGCGTCTGGCCGCGCCTTTTGGCGACGTCCGCCCGGTCATGATCGCGTCGCGCCTCGTCGCGCGATTGATCTGCGTCAACCGACAAAACCGGCCATCGCCTGCCCGCCTTTGATTGATCCTCATCAAGCCGCCGGCGCGGCCGTGCGCGATGCTGTACACGATTCCACACGCGCTCGCTCGCATGCATTGGCTGGAATCCGGCGATCGATGCGCGGCGGATCGACGTCGAGGTCCACGACAGGCTCGTGACGCTGCGCGGCACGGTCGACAGCCGGGCCCAGAAGCTCGAGGCGCAGAAAACGGCGCTGCATGTCGCCGATGCGCGCGCGCTGGTGCTCGAACTGGACGTCTCCCCGCCGCAGAACGCATGCGCGGACCAGGAACTGGCGATCGCGATCACGTTCGCGCTCGGATGGCAGGAGGCGTTGCGCGATCAAAAGATCGGCGTCGAGGTCGATCACGGCTGCGTGACGCTCGACGGCGAAGTCGATCATGCATATCAAAGCCGGGCGGCGGAAGCGATGGTGAGCCGGATGATCGGCGTCGTCGGCGTGGCGAACCGCATCCGCGTGCGGACGGATCACACGGTGCCGGATGTCGGCGCGCGGATCGCCGAGGCGCTGGCGCGCCGCGCGCGGCGTGAATCCGCGGGGATCTCGCGAACGTCGTCAACGACGGTGCGTTGCATGCGGCCGAACTGGGCAAGCCCGCGGTCGGGATGGCCGATTTCGACGAAGCGATCGATCGCGCGATGACCGGCATGGAACGCAAGAGCCGCATGATGAACGAACAGGAAAAGCGGACCATCGCGTATCACGAATCGGGCCATGCGCTCGTCGCGCAAAGTCGCGCGCACTGCGATCCGGTGAAGAAGGTGTCCATCATTCCGTGATCGCGGCGCCGATGCTGCGGGCACGGACGGCTGGATGCTGTGGAATCCGCGCAATCGCTACGATCCCGGCCCCTTGCCGCGCTGAGCGGCAGGTGGACGAGCGGGATCGCGCAGGCGAAACGGTGTCGCATGCGCATGGCGTCTTTTGAGGGCCGTGTGTGAGCGCACATGCGACGCTCCGTCGAGCGACGGCGCCGCAATCGAGGCCAGTGCGTGTTCACGCCAATGGCGGCACTGTCCCGCGAACGATTCTCCAGATACGGCAACGTGCCTTATTGGCGCCGCCGGTCCCGGGCCGCTCGTTCGATACAAGCCCGAACTGATCGACGGCGCGCGTATTCGATTCCCGCATACACGGTTCAGGACCGTCGTTTCGGTCGCTTTTCGTATCGAGTCCATCCCGGAGAGGACACGCTCGCTTTCGCCGTGTCGGACGAATCGCCGCTGATTCGCCGCCAGCGCCGCGATTTAGGACGATTCTTATATTCGCGGATTCGCCACTTGATCAAACTTCTTTGGTGAGCGACGCGTTGCCGCAATCGACGGTATCCGGTTACCGATTGATGAATCGACAGCAGCATGCGGCGCTTCACGGGCACGATTCGGAAATCCGAAGCGGAATGACCGCTGTCGCTGTACTTCCTTCAATCGATTTCACGATTCGTTGTCCGAATTTCTAGATTCGATATTCGTTGAGCGGATATCGGATGGACGACAACGAGTCGTCGCACGTTCGGTCCCGGCAACGCGACCGGCGCCCTCGGGCGCACCGCCATGTCGACTATTCGGCTCATACGCGGCGAGGCCGGGTTGATTCCGCCGAAGCAGCGGGCCTGCACGTGCCACGTCTCGATCAATGTGCATCCATCGTGGCCACTGTATCGCGCTTAACCCCGGAAACGGAAAGGAACGAAAGCCTTGAACAAGACCTACCTCAGCATCTGGAACGCTGCGACCAACACGTGGACGGCAGTGTCCGAAACGGCAAAGTCGCATTCGAAAGGCGCGTCTCGCGCGACACGCAAAACCATGATCGCGATCGCTCTGGGCGGCGCCACGATGGGCACCGCGATGGCAGACGTGTGCACGACGAACGACGGATCGCGCGGCACCGTCGACGCGACGGGGGCATGCACGGCGGCAGGCGCGAGCCTGAACGCAACGCGCGCTCTGGCCGAAACAAGGGCGACGCTCGATGATACGTACATCCAGGTCCGTGGTACGACGACAGACGCGAAAAGCGAGGGAAATCGGGCAATCGCGATCGGCGATGGCGCGGTTGCAGGCGCCGCTGGCATCACTGATGCAGCCCAGACCAACATCGCTATTGGCGCCAATGCCAACACGTCGGGCGGTTTCGGGCAAATGGCATTTGGTGAGGGCGCGTCTGCCATGAGCGGTGCCGGTGGAGCGATCGCGATAGGTCGGAACGCCACGACGACAAACCGTGGCGTCGCGCTGGGCGATGGAGCCACGGCGACGGGTTATTACAGCATTGCACTGGGCGATCTTTCTGTTGCGAGCGCCAACAATACGGTTTCCGTGGGTTCGAAGGCCCTGCAACGACGTATCGTCAACGTGGCCAAGGGTACCGCGGATACCGACGCCGTGAACGTCGGCCAGATGAACGCCCGCCTGTCGACGACCGATACCCAGTTGAGTGCGCTCGATAGCCGAACGACGGCCAACGAGGGAGACATCAAGCAGCTCGACAGCGACATGACGGCGGCGAAGAACGACATCGCGATGCACACGACCGATATCTCGACGATCAACGGTCGACTCGACAACCTGTCGAGCGGCACGAGCGGCCTCGTCCAGCAAGCCACGGCGGGGGAGGATCTCACGGTTGGCGCGAACACCGACGGCGCTGCCGTGAATTTCTCGGGCACCGCGGGCACGCGCAAGCTCACCGGCATCGCAGCCGGCGAGGTTTCCGCGGCCAGCTCCGACGCTGCCAATGGCGCGCAACTGCACGGCATCGCGGACAGCGTCGCAACCGCCATCGGCGGCGATTCCGTCGTGAATACGGACGGCACCATCTCCGCGCCATCCTTCACGATCGGCGATGGCAAAGGCGGCACGACCACGGTCAACACGCTTGCGGGCGCGGTAGCGAATCTCGACGGCCGTACGGTTGCGAACGAAGGCGACATCAAGCAGCTCGCTGACCGGATCGGCAGCGGCGCGATCGGTGTCGTTCAACAGGACCAGACGGCCGGCATGATCGCGGTCGGCGCGAACAGCGGCGGCACGGTGGTGAACTTCGCAGGCACCGGCGGCGCACGCACGCTGTCAGGCATCGCAAACGGCGTGAACGACGACGAGGCGGTCACCATCGCGCAACTCCGCGCCACCGGCCTGATCGATTACACCGGCAAGGAAGTCGGCGCGGTCACCTACGACAGCGGCATGTCGTTCGACACCGTGACGCTTGCAGGCGCACTCGGCACGTCGTTGCGGAACGTCGCACCGGGCGAGGTCAGCGCCAACAGCATGGATGCCGTCAACGGCAGTCAGCTTTTCGGATTGCAGGAGCAGTTCGCGAAGCAGTTCGGCGAGTTGCACGGCCGTGTCGACGAATTGTCCGATCGCGTCACCGAACGCGAGAACGCTCCCGGCGCGGGTGGCCCGGGCACGGGCGGAAGCGGTTCGACGGTCAACGGCGAAGGGTCGAGTGCATCGGGAGAGAACAGCTCCGCCATCGGGCAGGGCTCGAACTCATCGGGCGGGAACAGCTCGGCGGTCGGCCAGGGGGCGGTCGCATCGGGCGGGAGCAGCTCGGCGGTTGGCCAGGGGTCGGTCGCATCCGGAGAAAACAGCACGGCCATCGGTCAGGGCACGTCGGCTACCGGAAGCGGCTCGGTTGCGCTCGGGCAGGGCTCGGTCGCGGATCGTGACAACGCGGTGTCGGTCGGTTCCGCCGGTCATGAGCGCCAGATCACGAACGTCGCCGACGGCACGGCGCCCACCGATGCAATCAACAAGCGTCAGCTCGATGGCGCGATGCAGTCGGTCGACCAGCGTTTCGGTGAAACGAACCGGATGATCAACGACGTGGCGAAGAACGCATATGCCGGTATCGCGGCCGCGATGGCGATGCCGAACATGACGCCGTCGCAGCCCGGCAAGACGGTGGTCGCGGTCGGTGCGGCGAACTTCAAGAGCGGCTCCGCCGTCGCGGCCGGCGCCACCTACCGATCGCGCAACGGCAATTGGCTCGTGAACGGTGCGGTGTCCGTGACGTCGGTGGGCGACGCGGGCGTGCGCGCCCAGGTCGGCTACGAATTCTGACCCTGCCAGCCTCCTGCATCGGAGTTCAGCTGGCGCGACCGGAGCCAGGACGATACCCGTCGAGCCCGGTCGCGCCCTGGCGGCGCAGCCGGGTCTCTCGGCACCGCCTGACCGGCGCGTCGGGGATCCGACCGTCATCACGTCGACTTCTTCACGCTGCGGCGTTCGGATCCCAAGCACATCTGGTACACAGCGTTAACCTTGCCTTCATCTCGCGCGGAGCATGCTTTTCCTACGGCAGAAGAGGTGCATTTCCGATGCCGCCCCTGTTTACTGGAGGTCGAGATCATGAAATCCGCTATCCGTACCATCATGCTGGCTCTCGCCATCGCGCCCGCATTCGCATTGGCCGCTCAACCAAGCAGCAGCCTGACCCGGGCGGAAGTCCGCAACCAGATCGCGCAAGTTGAGCAGGCCGGTTACAACCCGGCCCGAAAGGACATTCACTATCCGCAATCGATTCAGCAGGCCGAGGCGCGTATCCGGTCTTCGGAATCGGCGCCGCAGACCGATGCGTCGGGCTATGGACCCGCATTCGGAGCGGGCGGCGACTCGGGGGCCGCGATCCAGAGTCATGCCGCGGGACCACGGTTGTATACGCACCATTGACGATCGTTGCGCGCGTACGCACGCCTGCGTCGGCGGCCGCCGTTGGCGACGATCGAACTGCGATCTCGTTTTCCAGATCCCGCGCCCCGCGCTTCCGGATCGACGAGCAGGCTCTGGCGTGCGTCCGAAGCCACAGAGTGTACCAATCAGGTAATTTGGTGCGCCGGCGCGCACTGCGGGGGCAACCGCCGCCCCCGGCACCGATTCATGCACCGAAATGAGGAACGTCGTTCGCCGGCATTTCCGTCTCGCGCCCGTGCGACAAGCGTTTCACCGCGGTGGCCTGCTTTTTGCTGGAGTTGTCCTGCAGCGCAACCGTTGCGCCGCCCGACGACATACCAGACAAGGAAGATTCACCGTGAGCCCGACGACTCGACCGTTCCCCCGACGCAGCTGGCTGGCTGCGCTGATCGCAGCCCCCGTGATGGCGCTGTTCGCCGCCGTGCCGGCCCACGCCGACGCGCTCGACACCATTGCGAAAAGCGGCGCGCTGCGCGTCGCGGTGCCCGAAGACTATCCGCCGTTCGGCTCGGTCGGCACGGACATGCAACCGCAGGGCTACGACATCGACATGGCCGAGCTGCTCGCCAAATCGCTCGGCGTGAAGCTGAAACTGGTGCCCGTGAACAGCGCGAACCGGATTCCGTACCTGACGACCAACAAGGTCGACATGGTGATCTCGTCGCTCGGCAAGACGCCGGAGCGCGAGAAGGTCATCGATTTCTCGACCGCGTACGCGCCGTATTTCCAGGGCGTGTTCGGGCCGGCGGACGTGAAGGTGGGCACGCCCGCCGACCTGGCCGGCAAGACGGTCGGCGCCACGCGCGGCGCGCTCGAGGAGATCGCACTGTCGCAGCTCGCGCCGAATGCGACAATCAAGCGCTTCGAGGACAACAACGCGACGATCCAGGCGTTCCTGTCGGGGCAAGTGCAACTGATCGCGGCCGGCAACATCGTCGCGGCGGCGATTCTTGCGAAGAATCCGCCGCGTCGGCCCGAGGTCAAGTTCGTGATCAAGAATTCGCCGTGCTTCGTCGGCGTCAACAAGAACGAACCGCGCCTGCTCGCGAAGATCGACGATGCGATCGCGCATGCAAAGCAGGACGGCACCCTGGGCGCGATGTCGAGGAAATGGCTCGGCCAGCCGTTGCCCGCCGGCCTCTGACGGATCGCCATCCCGCCTGATCCATCGCCGCGCCCGGCACCGCCGGCGCGGCGGATGTCATCGTCCGAACCCGAATTCATTCAATCGTCATGAGCTATCAGCTTCAATTCGGCGAGCTTGCCGAATACGCCGGCGTGTTCGCGAGCGGCGCGGTGATCACGCTCGCGCTGACCGCCGTCGCCACCGTGCTCGGCGTCGCGATCGGCGTGCTGGGCGCGGCCGCGTACAGCGCGGATGCGCCCGCGGCCGTGCGGCTGCGCCCGATGATCGGCGCGTACGTCGAGGCGATCCGCAATACGCCGTTCGTCGTCCAGCTGTTCTTCATCTTCTTCGGATTGCCCGCACTCGGCGTGCACATCGACGAATACACGGCCGCGATTCTCGCGATGACGCTCAATCTCGGTGCGTACTCGGTCGAGATCGTGCGCGCGGGCGTCGCCGCCGTTCCGAACGGGCATCTGGAAGCGGCATCCGCGCTTGCGATGTCGCGCGCGCAGATGCTGCGCCACGTCGTGCTGCCGCAGGCACTCGCCAAGGTGTTTCCCGCGCTCTCGAGCCAGATCGTGATCACGATGCTCGGTTCGGCGGTCGTGTCGCAGATTTCGGTGGCCGACCTGACCTATGCGGCGGGCTATATCCAGTCGCGCAACTTCCGCGCATTCGAGACGTATTTCATCATCACGCTCGCGTATCTGGCGATGGCGCTGCTGCTGCGCGGCGTGCTCGGCACGATGGGGCGCCGTCTGTTCTCCCGCCGCGTGCGAGGTGCGCGATGACCGATTTCACGTTCGGGCAGATTCTTGCGAACCTGCTGCTGGCCGCGCGCTGGACGATCGTGCTGTCGATCGTGTCGTTCGTGTCCGGCGGCCTCGTCGGCCTCGGGCTGCTCGTGATGCGCGTGTCGGGTTCGACGGTGCTGCGCGGCACGGCCAGGCTCTACATCGAGGTATTCCAGGGCACCCCGTTGCTGATGCAACTGTTCATCGTGTTCTTCGGCCTGCCGCTCGTCGGGCTCGACGTCTCGCCGTGGGTCGCGGCCACGGCAGGGCTGACGTTCTTCACCAGCGCGTACCTCGCGGAGATCTGGCGCGGCTGCGTAGAGGCGGTGCCGAAAGGGCAGTGGGAGGCGTCGGCGAGCCTGGCCATGAGCTACGTCGAGCAGTTGCGTCACGTGATCCTCCCGCAGGCCGCCCGCATCGCGATCGCACCGACGGTCGGCTTCGGCGTGCAGGCCGTGAAGGATACGGCACTGGTCTCGATCATCGGCTTCACCGAACTGACGAAGGTCGGCATCGCGATCTCGAACGCGACGTTCAGGCCGTTCGTCGTGTATGGCCTCGTCGCGCTGATCTATTTCGCGCTCTGTTACCCGCTTACCCGTTATGCGCGCACGTTGCAAAGGAGATGGCATGCCGCTCGTTGAAACCCGTGGTCTCGAAAAGAGCTTCGGCACCCATCATGTCCTCAAGGGCATCGACTTCTCCGTCGAACGCGGGCAGGTCGTATCGATCATCGGCCGCAGCGGCTCGGGCAAGAGCACGCTGCTGCGCACGCTCAACGGGCTCGAGAGCATCGACGCGGGCACGATCTCGATCGACGGCGAACGCATCGATGCACGGCACGCCGATCTGCGCGCGCTGCGGCTCAAGGTCGGGATGGTGTTCCAGCAGTACAACCTGTTTCCGCACCTGAGCGCAGGACAGAACGTGATGCTCGCGCAATCGGTCGTGAAGAATACGCATCGCCAGCAGGCGCGCGCGATCGCGGAGCTGATGCTCGAACGCGTCGGCCTCGGCGACAAGTTCGACGCGTTTCCGGAACAGTTGTCGGGCGGCCAGCAACAGCGCGTCGCGATCGCGCGGGCGCTTGCGATGAAGCCGAGCGTGCTGCTGTGCGACGAAATCACGTCCGCGCTCGATCCCGAGCTCGTCGGCGAGGTGCTGGGCGTCGTCGAGCAACTCGCGCGCGACGACATGACGCTGATCATGGTCACGCACGAGATGAACTTCGCGCGCGCGGTGAGCGACAGGATCGTCTTCATGCACCAGGGCAGGGTGTGGGAGAGCGGGACGGCCGAAGAAATCTTCGAGCGGCCGCAGACGGTGGAATTGACGCGGTTTCTCGGCAGCATCAGGAACACGGAAGCCGTTGCACGCTGACCGGGCATGCATGCGGAATGCTGATATCACTCGTCACGATGGCCGGGCATGCGTTCATGCCGACCGCGGCATCGACCGATCGCGAGAGCCGCCCGTCGATGCTCCAGCCGGCCGCGTGACCGGGCTGGTCCCCGCGATCCGGCGCAGCCTATAATCGCACTCAGCTTGTCCAGGAAATCGCGGTTACCAGGGTGAGGGGTGTCCACATGGGACAGTGCCGTCGCATCTATTCGCGCTTCGTGCTCACAAGCTCGGTTGCCGGTCTGGCCTTTCTGGCCGGCCCAGGCCACGTGCACGCCGAGGAGAGTCCGTCGAGCTTGCCGATCGACAGCAAGCCATTTGAAAGAAAGATCAACGTCTACGCCGTGTATGGCGACGGACGCGCGACCGAGGGCGGCGACATGCATTGGCGCGCGTACGAAGTCGGCTTCGGCGACGTCCTGAACGATTACTTCTCGGTCTATCTCTCGTATCTGAACGAGGGGCATCCGGTGGATCACCACCGTGACGGCTTCGCCGCGCTGGGTTCGTTTCGTTGGCCGGTCGGCAATCGCGTGGCGCTCGAATTCTCGGCTGGGCCGTATTTCAGCATGGACACGACGCATGTCGACAACGCACCGCGTAACGAAAAGCGGTGGGGGATACGTGCGTCGGCAGCGGTGCGGTATTACGTCGTTCCGAACCGCTTCTTCCTCAAGGTCCAGTACAACCACGTCCAGATGATCGGCGGATTCAATTCCGACGCGGTGCTTTTCGGCATCGGCTCGGATTTCGGCGGCGATCCTCACCCCGCGCTATCGGACGGCAAGACGCAGGTTGGCATTTGGGCCGGGACGTCGCAGACGAACCGCCCTCAAGTGCCGATGGAAAAAGGGTACATGGTCGAAGTGAAGCGGCCGCTCGGCAATGCATGGGCGTATTCGGCGAGCTTCGTGTACGAAGGCAACAATGGCGTCGCGGGTCGAAGAGGCGTGGCAGCGCAACTCTGGTACGTCGCGCCGATCAGGAGCAAATGGACGCTTTCGGCAGGCGTCGGTCCGTATGTCTCGCGCGATCGCAACGACGCATCGAACTCGATGAGACTCAATGCATTGCTCAGCGCGCAGGTGACCTATCAGGTCACGAACGACTGGGCAGCCAGCCTGCGCTTCAATCGTGTCGCAACGGGCAACGACAAGGATCAGGACATGTTCATGGTCGGCCTGGCACGCAACTTCTAGAGGCGCCCGGCATCGCGAACGCGACGTTGGGCGCGCAATGCGAGGTGATGGCCGGCGCGCGCGACGGGCCGACAGAGCCCGTCGCGGCATCCGAGCGAAGTCGTAGCACACGCGGGCCGCCAACGCGCGTAGCTGACGACCCGGCCGTTCATCGAGGCACGCCCGTGCTCAGCGTGATGTGCTTGTACTCGATGAAATCGTCGAGCGCAGCGGCGCCGTTGAGGCGGCCGAGGCCCGACTGGCGGTAGCCGCCTTCTTCGAATTCGTCGTAGACCTTCGCCCAGTCGTTGATCCAGACCGTGCCGGCCTGCAGCGCGCGCGCCACGCGCACCGAACGTTGAACGTCGCGCGTCCATACCGCGGCGGCAAGGCCATATTCGCTGTCGTTGGCCAGCGCGATCGCTTCGGCTTCCGTATCGAACACCTGCAACGTCATCACCGGGCCGAACGTCTCCTTCTGCACGATATCGAGTTTCGGATCGTCGACCTCGAGCAGCGTCGGGCGGTAGAACGCGCCATTCGCCAGCTCGCCGTCGCTGACCGGGCCGCCGCGCAGCAGCACTTTTGCGCCAGCCGCGATCGCTTGTTCGACGGCGCGATCGACACGCGCGACATTGGCCTGGTCGATGAGTGGCCCCATGTCGCTGCGCGGGTCGGACGCGGGGCCGACGCGCACCGCGTCGAGGCGCGCCGCAAGCCGCGCGCGCACCGCTTGCGCTACGTTGCGCTGTACGAGCAGGCGCGAGCCCGTCATGCAGAACTGGCCGGTAAACACGGTCAGCGATTTTTCGAAGACGGGCAGTGCGGCATCCAGATCGGCATCGTCGAATACGACGTGTGGCGTCTTGCCGCCGAGTTCGAGGCCGATGCGCTTCAGGCGCTGCGCGCCGGCAGCCGCGATCGCGCGGCCGGTCGCGGTGGAGCCCGTGAAACTGATGACGGGCACGTCGGGGGACGCGACGAGATGTTTCGCGCCGTCCGCGCCGGATTCGCTGAACACGTTGACGACCCCGCGCGGCAACGACGGCGCTTCGGACAACACCTTCGCGACGAGCGCGTTGATTTGCGCGGTCTGCCCCGGCATCTTGACGACGGCGGTCGCGCCGGCCGCGAGTGCGGGCGCGAGCGAGCGCACCATCAGCACGACCGGCGAGTTCCACGGCACGATGATGCCGGCGACGCCCATCGGTTCGCGCAACACGAGCGATACGACATCCGGCCGCGGCGTGCCGCCGTGCGCGCGCTCGGCACGCGCGAGCGCTGCGTAGTAGCGCAGCTTCGACGGCACCATCTCCACCTCGAACCGCGCTTCCGGCTTGATCTTGCCGTTTTCGAGCGACAGTTGATCGATCAGCGCGTCGGTGTGCCGCTCGAAGGCAACCGCGAGCTCGTCGAGCACTTTCGCGCGCAGGGCTGCGTCGTGCTTCCAGCCGGTGCGCTCGAATGCGTGCAACGCGGCGGCGATGCCGGCGCGCGCCTCCGTTTCGCCACCGTCGGCATAGCGGCCGATCACGGCGCCGGTGGCCGGGTCGAACGAATCGCGATGAACAGGCGAATCGATCCATTCGCCGCCGATCCAGTGCAATGCATGAGAAAGCGTGGTCATGAGGTCCTCTGCTGCGATTCAGGCGTAGCGGCGGGCGATATGCTCGGCCGTCGCGATGGTGGTGATGTTGGTCGCGACGGAAATCGCATCCGGGAAGATCGATGCGTCGACCACGCGCAGGCCATGCACGCCGTGTACGCGTCCGTCGAGATCGACGACCGCATGCGGATCGCCCGACGCGCCCATCGGCGCCGTCGACGTCGGATGGTGATAGGTGTCGACGGTCGACCTGACGGACGCGAGGATCTGCTCGTCGGTCGCCGCGCCCGGGCCGGGATTCAGTTCGGAATGGATGAGATCCGACAGCGGCGCGGTGCGGCCGATGCGGCGCGCGAGCTTGATGCCGTCGAGCAGGCGCGTGCGATCCTGCTCGTCGCCGAGAAAGTTCAGATCGATGACGGGCGCGTCGCCGGGGTCGCGGCTCGCGAGCTTCACGCTGCCGACCGACAGCGGCCGCGTCAGCGCGACGGCCAGCACAAAGCCGACCTTTGTCGGGCTCTGGTCGTGCGGGAACAGATGCGTTGCCGTGACGTGCAGGTCGAGATCGCCGCTTTGCGCGGACGCGCTGTGCGTCCAGAGGAACGCACCGATCACGGGCGATTGATCGCCGATCTTGTCGGGGCGCGCCGCGTACGCGTTGTAGTAGAACGGGTGATCCTTCAGGCGTTGCCCGACCGGCAGATTCGCGACTTCGGGAATCGACAGCGCACGCAGGTCCGCACCCGGCCCGATGCCGGATCGCAGCAGGATCGCGGCGCTGCCGTATGCGCCCGCGCTGAGAATCACTTCGTTCGCGTGGATTTCGTCGCCGTTCGCGAGCTTGACGCCGATCGCGCGACCGTTGTCGAACAGCACGCGATCGACCAGGGTGCCGCCCTGGATGCGCAGGTTCTTCCGCGCGCGGACGTCGTTGGTCAAATACGCGATGCCCGTGTTGACGCGTACGCCGTTGACGATGTTCATCGAATACGGGCCGACGCCGTTGACGTCCGGGCCGTCGAAATCGTCGATGACGCGATACCCGTTCGCGACCGTCGCGTCGACGAACGCGCGCTGCATCGGCGTGATGTCCTCGCGCGTCAACTGGCGCACCGGTAGCGGGCCCGCGTGGCCGTGCAGCGCGGCATTGCCGCTGTCGCGGCTTTCGAGGCGCCGGAACGACGGCAGCATGTCGTCATACGACCAGCCGGGCAGGTTCCAGTTCTTCAGGTCCTGCGGGCGCGCGCGAATCGCCACCGCGCCGTTGATCGCGGAGCTGCCGCCCAGCACCTTGCCGCGCAACGCGCCGATCGGATGATCGATATAGCCCGGCCGCGTGCGATAGCCCCATTCGTGCGCGGCGTCGCCGCCGACGATGTCGCTGCTCGCGATCACGCGCGGATAGTCCCACGCGGCGTAGTTGTGGCCGGCTTCGAGCAGCAGCACGTTGCGGCCGGGTTTTTCGCTGAGGCGCGCCGCCATCACGGCGCCAGCCGAGCCGCCGCCGACGATCAGCACGTCGACCGCGTGCTTGCCGTTTCCGGTACGGCGGCGATGCGATGCGCCGGGCGTCGGGGCGGACGGTGCATCGGCGGCAGCCGGCGCAGCGAGCGCCTCGCCGCCGAGCAGCGAACCGACGGCGAGCGCCGCCGAGTGTGCGAGGGTTTGCGCGAGCATCGTGCGGCGCGCCGGATGTTGCGGGAGATCGTCGTTCATGGTCTTGACCTTGTGGAAGGAAGCTGCGACGAGATTACGAACGACCGGCCGGCCCGCATAGCCGGCGGCACGCGAAAGCGGCGTTCGGTTTTTCAGAACGCCGCGCACGACACGCATGCGTGCGTCGTCGCAGGCGCAGCGAAAGCCGACACGCGGCGCGCCGGCACGGCGGCCGTCATGCGCGCCGAACGCGGGGCAGGATGCCGCGCTCGATCAGGGCGGCATCCCAGCTCGCCGGTTGGCCGATTTCGTCCCCGAGAAACTGGATCAACGCCTGGATCCTGGGTGACGTGCGGATCGTCTTTCGATACAGCGCGGAGATCTGTCCGCCCGGTGGCGTGTAGCCGGATAGCACCGGCACGAGATCGCCGGCGAGCAGCGCGTCGGCGGCAAGGAAGGTCGGGAGAATGGCCAGGCCGAGGCCGGCCGTCGCGCCGGCGAGTAGTTGATGCCCCGAATCGGTTCGCATCCGGATGCGGATCCGGAATGCATGATGAGCGCCATCGAGCGGCAGGCTCCACACCCCGTTGGGCTCGCGGTTCAGATAGATCAGCCCGTCGTGCTGCAGCAGATCGCGCGGATGCGCGGGCACGCCCCGCCGCGCGAGGTAGGCAGGGCTCGCGCAGATCAGGTGGTGATTCGCGGTGAGCGTGCGTGCGATGAGGTTCGAGTCGGCCAGCTGACCGATCCGTATCGCCATGTCGAAATGACCGTCTTGCAGATTGGAGAGCCGGTCTTCCGCCTCGACGTCCACGCACAGGGCCGGATATTTGGCCGCGAAGCGCGCCAACAGCGGTGCAAGCTGGCGCGTCATGAACGTGGTCGGCACCGCCAGCCTCAGCGTGCCGTGCAGGCTCGCGCCGGCTTCCTGCGCTTCTTCCTCGATTCGTTCGAGCTCCTGAAGAAGCAGCCGGGATTGACCGAAGAAGCTGCGACCGGCCTCGGTCAACTGCAGCGGGCGCCCGCGCTTGAGCAGCGTGCAGCCGAGACGCTTCTCGAGCTGCTGGACGCGTTGACTGACGATCGACTTGGCCGTGCCGAGGCGACGCGCGGCTTCGGAAAAGCTGCCCGACTCGACGACGGCCACGAAAGTGCTCATATCGGAGAACTTGTTCATTGCATCCTTCGGAGCGGGATCGCCGGCCGTGCGCGCGCTGCCGCACGCAAGCCCGTCGCCGGCCGGCCATGCGGATTACCGCGAGGTCGTCCGTTCCGTGAGAAACCGGATGCCTTCGTCCAGCGCAGCTTCGCCCCGCGAATGATTCGCGTTGTCCTTGAAGAACTGGATGAAGCCGTGCGCCTGTCCTTCGTAGACGACGACGGATGCTTCCACGCCAGCCGCTTTCAAGCTGCTCGCGTAGGCGACGTTCTCGTCGCGCAACGGATCGAGCTGGCCGACCTGAATCAGCGCCGGCGGCAAGCCGGCATGATTGCCGAGCAGCGGGGAAAGCAGCGGCGCATACGGGCTCGTTTCCGGCAGCACATAGCTCGCCAGCACGTTGCGCATCACTTCCCGCGTGGGAAAGTAAGCGTCGCCGAGCTCGGCCCACGAGGCCGTATCCAGCTTGTTGCTCACCGACGGGTACATCAGCCATTGCGCAACCGGCCGAGGGCCGCCGCGATCGCGAGCGAGCATGGCGGTGGCCGCGGAAAGCGTCGCGCCCGCGCTGTCGCCGCAGAGGACGATCCGCGTGGCGTCGCCGCCCAGTTCGTCGGCGTGGTCGGCTGTCCATTGCAGCACCGCGTAGACGTCCTCGAGGCCGGCCGGAAACGGATATTCGGGCGCCAGCCGATAGTCGACGGCAATCACGAGCACGCGAGCGCGGCGGGCGATTGCACGCACGAGCACATCGTGCGTATCCAGATCGCCGGACACGAAGCCGCCGCCGTGCGCGAACAGCACGATCGGAAGCCGCTCGTCCGCACGTCCGTCGGCCGGCCAATAGACCCGCACCGGGATGCTTCGGGCAGGCTGACCGGCGGGCACGTCGAGCGCGAGCACCTTGCCGACCGGATCGGGCACACCGGCGGACGGAATCATCGCGCGGTACGACGTTCGCATGTCGTTGGCGAACGCGGATGTGTGGTTGGTGACCAGATGAGTCGCGGCAGCGGCAGGTTCAATCATGCGATGCGGCGCCGCGATGCCGAAAAGCGGATGGCTGACGAGTTTCCTCGGAAACATGCATGTACTCCAGATCTTGCTGTTTGAATACGTTCGTCGTCACCCGGGCCGCGCACGTCAAGTGCCGCCCGGGTGAATTCTTCACGCGAAGCTCAGCACTTCGGTCACAGGCTTGCGCGGCTTTTGCGGCCAGTTGCCGGACGCCGGATAGCCGACCGTGACGAGCATGACGGGGACGTCCGTCGGTTCGAGCTTGAAGGCTTCGGCGACGCCATGCGGATCGAAGCCGATCATCGGGCCGGAGACGAGCCCCAGATCCTGCGCGGCGAGCATCAGCGTCATCGCCGCCAGCGAACCCGAGCGAATCGCTTCGTCGCGCTGGAACGTCTGGTTGTTCTTGTACATGTTCTGCGCCGCGCCCACCCAGCCCTTGTAGACCGCCTCGTCGATGATGCCGGCGTCCAGCGTCGGCTTCAACGCGCCGGCGAGCGTCAGATGCGGATCGAGCGTGCCGCACACGATGAACGTGACGGCCGCATCCGCGACCTTCTGCTGCCCGTAAGCGAGCGGCAGCAGGCGCGCCTTGGCCGCGTCGCTGCGAACGGCGACGAACTTCCAGTTCTGCAGATTGAATGCGGACGGCGCGCGGGTGGCGAGATCGATCAGATGACGGATCTGTTCTTCCGACACCGTGCGGCTGGTGTCGTAGCGATTCGCGGAAACACGCGACTTGATCACTTCGGCAATATTCGACACTTGAGAATTCCTCTCTTCATTGAGTGGGACAACGGGGTGAACGAGCGCGCGGCCGTCGCGGTGCGCATCGAGCGCATCGCGTTTCGCGTCCAGACTGAAACGGCCCGCGCCGACGCTTGCCAGAAGCAGAAAGCCCCCGGCCATCGCGACGTTCTTGAGGAACATGACCATCTGCGTCTGGTCCGCGAACTGGTTGTGGAACAGCACGCCGGTCACGACGCAAAAGGCAGCGAGCAGCCCGGCGACGACGCGCACGCGATATCCGAGAACGATCAGCAGACCGGTTCCGATCTCGAAGATCACGGTCGGAACGAACAGGAAGCCCGGCACGTGGTTGGCCTCCATGTAGCCGCGGATCGCATCCGGGGCGGCGAGCTTCGACAGGCCGGAAAGCAGGAAGATCAGCGCGAGAAAGATTCGTGCGATCAGCATCGCCGCCGGCTGATATCGGGCGATGCCTGTCACGGGAAGTGAAATGCCGGGCGAGGCGTTCGAATTCATGTTGGACTCCTATGGTTCTGATGGAATTGAATTGGTCGATGCGAGGTGTTGATCTGGATTCAGATTCAGCCGGCTTGGCCGGCCAGGTCGTGCTTCATCGCGGCGGGTGAGTCGTCAGACGGACACGACGATCTTGCCCAGCGCCCGATTGCTTTCCATCAGGCAGTGGGCGCGACGGAGTTCGTCGAAGTCGAAAGTGTGCGTGCGCAGGGAAGGCATGCGGCCTTCGGCCGTCGCGCGCGCGATTTCGGACAGCGGCACGGCCGACGCCGGCAGTGCTGCCGAGCCGAACATGCCGGACGAGAAAAAGCCGAGACGCGCGCCATCGGGCAGATCGCGCATCGGATGAAAATGCTCGAGCTGCGCGCCGCCGTGCATGCCGACGACACTCGCCGTGCCGAACGGGCGCAACGTGCGAAGGGAATCCCTGAGCGTGCTGGCGCCCACGGCTTCCAGTACAGCGTCGACGCCGGACGGAACCGCGTTCCTGACGGCCGACGCAATCTGCCCGTCGTCGACGAGCGCGAGATCGGCGCCGACGTCGCGCATCCGTTGCAAGTGGGCGTCCGCACGGCTGGTGGCAACGACCGTGAGGCCGCGGTATTTGGCATAGGCGATGGCCGCGAGCCCGACCGACGACGTGCCGCCGCGAACCAGCAGCGTTTGGCCGGAGCGGATCGCCAGCATCCTGTCGAGCGCGCCGACCGCGGTGACATAGGCCTCCGGCAATGCGGCCAGCTCTTCCCACGAAAGCGCCGTGTCAGGCAAGGCAACGACGTTGCCGCGCGGCACGATGACTTGTTCCGCGTAGCTGCCCGGCCGCGTGAACTGCAAGCCGCCCATCGCGGTCGCGACGGCCTGTCCGGTTCGGAACTGGCCGGCTGGGTCGTGCAGCACTTCGCCGACGGCCTCGATGCCCGGCACGCGCGGCTGGTCGCCCAGTGGCCCGAGGTTGCCCGAGCGGAGGTAGGTTTCGGCGCGATTGAGTCCGAACGCGCGAACGCGGATCCGGACTTCGTCGTCGCCGGCATTCCGAATCGGGATGTCCCGCAACTGCAGGACGTCCGGGCCGCCGAAGCGTTCAATGACATAGGCTTTCACGAGTACTCCAGATGCACGCCGGGCACATGCGTGCGCGATCGCCGTAACGGGCATCTGCAGCCTGAGTGACGCCGTACGGAACCCGCTTCCACATGCACTGCCCGAAGTGCGAAAAGTTGCGTTATGACGGCTCATCCCACGAAGAACGGCCATCGAATGCGTGCCATTCTGGCTAGTTCAAATCTGCAATGTAAGTAGCTAGAATGGAAACATTGCTTTCATTTTTGGTAGGCTGAAGTGGATCTCAACGATGTGCGGATATTCGTGGGCGTCGTGCAGACGGGCAGCCTTTCCGGTGCCGCGGCGCGGCTGGAGATGCCGTTGCCGACGGTGAGCCGCCGGATTCGCGCGCTCGAGAAGCAGTTGCGGGTGCAGTTGCTGGAGCGCACCGCGCGCGGCACCAAGCTGACCGAGGCGGGAACGCGGCTTTACGAGCACGCGAGCCGCGGCGTCGAAATGCTCGCCGAGGGCGAACAGGCCGTGGTCAGCGATCAAGCTCGGCTGAAAGGGCGGTTGCGCTTGTCGTTACCGCCTGCATTCGAGGCGTGGTGGGATCTGTTGTCGGCATTCCGGAAGCGGTATCCGGATATCGAACTGCATGTGTATTCGACCGAGCGTCGAGTCGATCTGATCGAAGACGGCATCGATGTCGCGCTGCGGATCGGCACGATCTCGCACGAAGCGATGGTGGCGCGCCGGTTGCTGTCCTACCGGCACGTGCTGGTCGCCAGTCCGGGCTTGCTCGACACATTGGGCACGCCGACGGCGCCGGACGACCTGCACCGGTTTCCGTGCGCGGTCTGGAGCACCGGGGCGAATTTCGACCGGGGGTGGCGTTTGGGCGATCAGACGTTTGAACCGGCCGCCGTTTTGTCCACCAATGACTATTCGCACTTGCGCAGCTGTGCGATATCCGGCGAGGTGGTCACGGAGCTGCCGCCATTTCTCGCTGCGGAGCCGATTCGGCAGGGGAGGTTGACGGCGTTGCTTCCCGGACATCCGCTGCCCGAACAGCAGGTCAACCTGCTGTACCCGTCGCATCGGCATCCGTCGGCGCTGGTTCGCGCGTATCTCGAGTTTTGCCAGGCGCAGGTTGCGTGGTTCGAAAGCGCCTGTGCCGTTGGGTAGCCTGGCGCTTTACGTGATGGGTGGGCATGTCCCGGTCGCGGTTTGCTTGGTTGATTCGCCCGCAGGTTTGTGCGGGCGATGCCCCATTCGCGGTTACAGCTCGTATAGCTCCGCTGAAGACAGGTTGTTTCCGTTGCCGCCTGCCGCGACCAGGACCTTGCCATCGTGCAGCAGTGTCGCGGTGTGGTTGTAACGTGGCGAAGCCATCCCGCCGGTGGCCGACCATGTGCCGGTGCCCGGGTCGTACAGTTCCGCGGAGGAACGACCGTTGGCGGTGCCGTCGACACCGCCCGCGACCAGCACCTTTCCGGAGGGAAGCAGCGTCACGGAGTGGTCGTAGCGCGATTCGGCCATGCTGCCTGTGGCCGACCACATGCCGGTGCCCGGGTCATACAGCTCGGCAGAAGACTCAGCCGCACCTTGTTGGTTGCGTCCGCCCGTGACCAGTACCTTGCCGCCCGGCAGCACGGCCGCCGTGTGAGCCAGCCGTGCGGCGCCCATGCGGCCAGTGGCAGACCATATTCCGGTATTCGGGTCGTACAGTTCCGCTGAATTCCGATCGACGAGGCTGCCCCCTGCGACCAGTACCTTGCCGTCGGCAAGCAGCGTCGCGGTGTGGTTGCCGCGCGCCGAGGTCATGTTGCCGGCGGCCGACCACATGCCGGTGCTCGGATCGTACAGCTCCGCGGAAGCCGAGAGGCTGGTGATCATGCTGAAGCCCCCGGCGACCAACACCTTGCCATTGGGCAACAGCGTCGCGCTGTGGTAGTAACGCGGCACGGCCATGCTGCCGGTGGCGGACCACGTGCCGGTAATCGGGTCATATAGCTCCGCCGAGGACTTGCCGTCGAACTTGTCGGCGCCGCCGGTGACCAGTACCTTGCCGTTGGGCAAGAGCGTCGCGGTGTGGGTGTGACGCGGCGTAGCCAGGCTGCCGGTGATCAACCACTCGCCGGTGATGGGATCGTAGAGCTCGGCTGAAGACTTGCCATCGAGACCGTCAGCGCCCCCCACGACCAGCACCTTGCCGTTGGGTAAAAGCGTCGCGGAGTACTCGGCCCGAGCGGTGGCCATGTTACCGGTGGGCGTGAATTTACCCGCTGACACGACCGTTATGTTCACGATGGTCGAGACCGTTCCTGTGCTGTGGGTGCCGGTGACGGTATAGGACGCCGTGTCCGTCGCCGAGGTGGGTGTGCCGAAGATCACGCCCGTGGCCGGATCGAGATTCAGGCCAGGCGGCAACGCCGGCTTCACGCTGTACTCTGTGATCGCACCGCCGCCGCGCGGTGAGTTGGGTTCGATCGACTGGCCCACCGGGTACACCACCGAGTCGTGGCTGTAGATGAGTGCGGCCGGAACGACACTCGTGCCGTTGACTCCGCCGCCGCATCCGCTCAGCATGGCACAGAGCAACCAAATGGCGACAAGTGCGCCCCACGAGCGCTTGCGATCCGGTGCGATGGATCGCGAGCCGACGAATCTACACAACATGTAATTTCCTCTGAGACGTTTTCTCCCGCTACGGCCCTGGACGGGCGACGCAATATTGCGGGCAAACCGAAAACTGCAACGTGAACCCTCTCTACGCGGCACGTTGATTTGGCGAGTTCGGCAGCCGGCCACACCATGCCGGCTCGAGTACCGGGTACAGGATTGCGCCGGGCTGGCGGGTATCAGGTTTGTGCGGAAGACAGGCATCCAGCATGATCGTCCGTAGCGAACCACATGTCCGTTCCGACGTTCCGCACGACCCGATATACCTTGTTCATTCTCGGCCCCGAAATTGAATATCCGAAGGACTGGATAATAAATTGAGCCGGGAATATGAAATATAAGAATCGTCCTAAAAACTGTTGTCTGACGATACCATTGATGGTGTCAAAAGCCGAAGAAATCTATGGATTCGTCGATTTCGGCAATCGCCGCATGAGATACGAACCATATGTCGAAATAAATCAAGCATTCCATAATTGATCGGATCATGAGTGATCTTCAGAATCACCTTGTGGCGCCCACTACAGCGTTGAAGACCCCGCTTCCTAGAGTCGAATTACACTGCTGACCCACGTCATGGCTTTCGGCGGATTGCCGGGGCCCCCGGTCGTCCGCATTGCATAAGAGAGGCTGACGGTCGCATGCTTGCCGAATGCATATTCGATCCCGGCACCCACGCCGGCGAGCGTCAACGCCAGCTTGCGCCGCGAGAATTTTTGGACGGTAGCGTGCGCATGATCGTAAAAGATGCTGACGCCGAGCCCGGGAACCGCGGGCACGCCCGCATGCACCGCGGCCGACACGATGTAGCCTGAATCGGCGCTGAACATGTCGTTGTCGTAAGCGCGCACCGCATACGGGCCGCCGAGCGACATTTTTTCCGAGCCGTCGAGATTGCGGGTCGTCTGTTGTGCATTGAGCGAAAGATGAACGCGCGTGCGCGCCGACAGCCGCTGATGAAAGTCGAATTGCTGGGTCGTCTTGACGTAGCGGCCACGTGTGCCAGCGCCATTCCAGTCATCTTCGTTCGTCACGCTGCCACCGGTGACGCCTACGCGATAAGAGACGATGTTGTGGTTTCCTGACCACGCGCCGTATCGCGAACCAGATAGTTGAACCGTCACCGCACGTGCGCTGCGCGGATTGTCGACGTCGAGCGTCCGGTCGGACAGCCGCTTGAATTCGGCTGTGGTTTCGACATCAAGCGTATTGCGCGACGTTCGCAACAGCGGGAATGTGCCGTACACGCTGAACAGCGTTGCATGACCGCCGGTGCCGCTGTCGCGATACTGCTCCCCTCCGACGGTATAGTCGACGCGGGTGAGCGCCGCGCCCAACCGCATGCCGCGCGAACCGACGGGAGCGTCGTAAGAAAGACGTCCGACTATCGTGTTGCCGCCGTCGCTGTCGTGACCGCGCTGCAGGAAGTCTGGCGAGAAAAACGCAATGCCCTGAAGACGATCGCCCAAGCCCAACGGGCTATTGATGCCGAGTTGCGCGCCGATCCGGTTGCGGCCGGTGGTGCGCTGACCGGAATTGTCTGCGACGAAGGCGCCGGTCAGCCGCTCGCCAGCGTCGACGTCGATCGACATGGCCGTGCCGCCGGGCAGTCGCCCAGGCGACAGCTCCGGCGTAATCGTCCCGACGCCCGGCAAATCCCCGAGGCGGCCGAACTGATCCTGCATCCGTCGCACGTCGCCATCGCGATCAAGGCCTGCGCCGAGATAGCGCTCGATGACCGAATCGCGCAACAACGAGCGGTTCTTCCTCAGTGTTGCTGATTCGAGCTTGCCTTGCATGACGGCGATATGGACGACGTCATCGACGATATCCTGCTCGGGCAGGTATGCATACGAAATTGATTCGCCGTGATCGAGCAACACGCGCGTGACGTCGATCGCGACGTCGCGCAGTTGCGCGAATGTCATCGTGCGCTCGCGGTAGGGCGCGACCACGGCGTCCACCGCCTCTCGCACGCGTTCCGGGACATCGTCCACGACGATGCGGGAGACGTGCAGCCGAATCGTGCCTTTCGTGTCCGGCGTGTCCTCGGGAGGCCGGCGCTCGATAAGCGGCACATCGGCGCGGTGCGGCTCGTCCTGCAGTGAGGGAAGTGGATGGTTGCGCAGAATCGAGCCGGTGGAGGGCAACGGGCTCTGCGCATCGCCCGCCTGGGCAGGCAACGGACCGGCGTGGGCGACGAATGGCTGGAGGACGGCGCACGACAACGCGCCGAGCGTGACTGCGCGAAAGCTAGGGGCGAACATGAGAAGCAGGGAGAACCGCGGCGCGTCGAAGTCGATCGTAATCGACACGCCATGGCATGCAGTGTTGGAACAAGAGAAGCGCCCGGCTTCCGCCGGGCGCTCAAACAGAACGGATCGCGCCTGCGCATTGCCGCACCGTAAGCTGCGGCATTCAAGCGCAACCCGTCAGGCGCGCACGATGCCGAGCTTACGCGTCGCCGGCCGCGCGGCGCCACGCGGACTGCGCCGGATACGTGACCCGGACAGCCCCGGTGCGGCTGTAGACCGCGCCGAGAGTCGGTGCGGTGTCTGCCGAGACCGAGACGTCACCCGTGGCGTAAAGGCCAGGACGATGCCGGTCATTCCACTTGCTGACGGCCGTGACGCTCTTGCCGTGGACGGTATTCGTGCCACCGTGCGCCCACAAGTCCGCCGTGAAGCGAATGTCACCGTCGCTCGTGACGCGAACGTCTCCACCGCCGGAATGCACGGCAAAGAGATCGACACTGTGTACGCCGTGGACCGCTACACCTGCCCAGCCGAGGATCACCGGATCGTATGGCGTGGAATCCCGATCCGCGACGATTTCGCCGCCGCGCAGGCTCACCATGCCGGTCGCATTGAGCGGCCCCGAGAAGCGGATACGACCGTCGCTTGTGAGCGTCAGATCGCCGAACGTTGCCTCCACGTCGCGCACGTTGACGCCGCCCTTGCCATCGAGCGTTGCATCGTACTTCGCGGCGACCGAAACGGCATCGAGTTGGCCATCGGCGGCGAGGGCGACGGAATTTCCGCTGACGTTACCGAGCTCGGCGTTGCCCGTCGCGGCGACACGCACGTCCTTGGAGCTGACGATGCGCGCGCGCGCCGACAGGTCTCGCGTATCGTCGTCGCGAACGCGGGCGGCCGTGACGTTTCGACCGCTGATGTCGATGGGGCCACGCATGAGCAGGTCGTTGCCGAATCGCACATCGCCGTCGCTCGCGAGCGTCAGCGACGATGCATAGGTCTGCCCGGCGTCGATGCCGCGCGCACCTTCGATCGATGCATGTGACGCCGCGTCGACGCGCTCGTACGCAGCATGGCCGTCCGTCGACGCGAGCGTAATGCGATTGCCCTTCACATCGCCGAACGATGCATCGCCCCGTGCCACGACTTCGACGTCACCGCGTGCGTCGAGCGCGTTTGCGACGAACTTGCCTTGACTGTGCACTGTCAGGTCGCCGCGCGATTTTGCGTGTTCGATGGTCGCATCGCCCCGCGCCGTGATATCCATGTTGCCGTGTGCGTCGAGCATGTTTGCCATGAGCTTGCCTTGACTGTGCACGGTCAGGTCGCCACGCGATTTCGCGTATCCGATCGTCGTGTCGCCCGCCAGCGACAGACTTGCGGATTTCGCACTGAGGTCGACGCGCTTCAACGTGTGCGCGCCGCGAGAAAAGTCGATCTGGCCGCCAGAGAGGCTGACCTGATCGGCGTGCAACGTTGCGCGATCGGTAGTGCGCGCCCCCGCGGACGCGTGAGCTTTAAGCTGCGACGCGTGGACAGCGCCGTCAAACATGACGCTCTGGCCGGACAGCGCCACGGAATCGGCTCGTGTCGTGCCTGCGAGCTTGATCGACTTGCCCCAAACGCCGAGCTGCTTGCCATCGAAACCACCGCTCAGGTCGACGTTGGCGTTGCCTGCTATCGACAATGCATTCGCGTTGACCGCGCCGCGCGCGGAAACGTCTCCATACGACAGGACCCACAGATTTTGCTCGCCTGCCGCCTTGAGGAAGCCGCTGCTGACGGAGCCCGTGCCGCCCACCAGCGTCGACATGGCGTCGGCGCCGGCCGTGCGGTTCAGCACGTAGCCGGTGTTCGGGTCGTGGGACCTCAGCATGACCGCGCCGGCCGCGAAGGTCGGCAGCCCGGCGTTTGCCGCGGCGGTCAGCACGTTGTCCGCGATGATATGGATGGAGCCGGACTTGAGGCTCGCTTCGCCGAACGAGACGTGTCCGGCCGCTCCCGCTTGCGCGCGCGTACGCAGCTCGATCAAATCCTGGTCGCCCGCCGTGTCGAAACGTGCGCCATCCGCGATCCGGATGCCTTGCGCCGACACCTGGATCGAACGCTCGGGGCCGTTGCGAGCGGCGCCGCTTATGCGCATTTCACCGCCAGCCGTCACCGTGCCGCTGCCTTCGCTCGCAATGCGGATGCCGCGCAGTTGCCCCATGCCGCCGGCCTCGATCTTGCCCGTCTGGTTCACGACGGCGCGCGTGAGGGCGTCACGCGCCCACGCGGTGAGCATCACGTCGCCGTTGTCGCTGACGATCATCCCGCCGTTTTCCACCAGCGCCTGCAGGCTGCCGTGCGTGAGCTTCACCTGCAGCCCGTTGCCGGCGAACGACAGCGACACGCCGTCGGCCGCTGCGAGCGCGACGCTGCCGCTCCGGCTGCGAATGGTGCCGCTGTTCTCGACGCGCGGGCCGATCAGCGCGACCGATTCCTTGGCGTCGATCCGCCCTTCGTTGACGACCTTGGCGTGCGTATCGCCGGAGAAGTTGAGGCGGCCTGCGAGGAAGTCGTTATCCGACACGTTCAGCGAAGAAGCGACCAGGCTGCCGACGTTGACCTTCGCCTGGCTGCCGATCAGGATGCCGTTGGGGTTCACGATGAACACGCGGCCCGATGCGTTCAGCGCGCCGAGAATCTGCGTCGGGTCGGCCCCGATGACCCGGTTCAGCACGGCGGCGGTCTTGCCCGGTTGTACGAAGTTCAGCGTCTCGTGCGCCGCAACGTTCATGTCGCCCCAGTAGACCACCATCTTGTCGGTCTTCTGGTTGACGGTGGTGATGGCGCCGTTGGTGACGACCGAGCCGCTGCCGTCGACGATCACATGGTCACCGACAGCGAACGCCTGTTGCGCGGCCAGCAGCGACGTTGCCAGCACGATGGGGCGAAGCGGGAAGCCGCGTGATGCAGGCTGTTTATTCAATGTTGATCTCCTCGTAATGAGAAATGCTGCCTTGCTATCGGAACTGATGCAGGCGTTTGCATTTTGCTAATTGCGCGAGTTATTGATATAAGATTTTTCCTAAATTGAAAAGTGAAATTGACTTCATTTTTTCATTTTTCGCGCAATACGAGTGTTATTTTCAACGAGCATGACACATCAAAAACATCTACAGCACCCTGGACTTTATGCCGAGCACGAGATATGCGGAAAATTTAGGCAGTTTCCTATCGATACGCGCAGTCACAATTCGGATAATTGACACTCTCTTCAATGAAGGGAAGGTTAAGGAACCGCGGGAAACGCGAGTCCTTGAATATCAACGCGAGGGAGCGATTGTAATAATCGCCCTCTATATCTAGTGAAATCGAATGAAAGCAAAGATGATTCTCGCTGGTGCTGCGCTCGCAGCGTTCTCGTCCGTTGCGATGGCAGATTCGGTCGACGGTACGATCAACTTCCAGGGCTCGATCGTCAACGACACCTGTAAGGTCAGCTCCATCAAGGGTGACGCAGGCACGATCAACGTGGATATGGGCAAGATCTCTGCCACCGATATCGGTACCGTATCGGCACCGAAGTTTCTGGCAAGCGGATCGGGTTCCGCCAACATCGACGTCGTCTGTAAGCAGGGCGCGAAGGTCAGCATGAAGTTCGCGGGCCAACCGTCCGAGCTGAGTGCGGATAAACTGTCGATCCGTGTCAACAACGGCGCAAACGCCGCCGGTTTTGCACAGAACGTCGGTATTGCCGTATATGAAGGCACGGGTGCAGGCGCAAAGGCGTTCGATCTGAGCAACGGCGACCTGCTGGCACAGACGGAGCTGAAGGAAGGCGGCGCAGTCAACGTGCGCTTTGCCGCTGCATACGTTGCCGACGATCCGTCGAAGGTCACGGCCGGTGTCGCGAACGCGAGCCTGCCGTTCACGCTCAGCTACGAGTAATCCCCATCAGGCGGCACTAGCCGTCTCAAACGTGCGGCAGGGGTACACCCTGCCGCACCTTCCGCAGAACTCCCGCTATGAAAACACGATACCTCGCCGTGGGCGTGGCGCTTGCGTGTGCGCTGATCACGTCTGCGGCACATGCCGCAATTTCATTAGGCGCCACGCGCGTCGTATTCGATGGCAAGAACAAAGAGGCATCCATCGTCGTCAACAATGACGGTGCGGATGCACTGATTCAATCCTGGCTCGATCCGTTGGACGAGGCCAACGGCAAGACGTTGCCGTTCGCAGTAACACCGCCGCTCGTCAAAGTGTCGGCGAAACATCAGCAGTTACTTCGCGTGCTGTACGAAGGGGTTGGCGTGCCCGCCGACCGGGAAACTGCGTTCTGGCTAAACGTTCAGGAAATTCCGCAGTCCGCCGCTGGCGACAACATCCTTCAACTGGCAGTGCGGCAGCGAGTGAAAGTGTTTTTCCGACCAGCCGGATTGAAGGACGATCCGCAAAGTGCCCCCGCGCGTCTGCAATGGCGACTCGATCGCGAACGCGGCAATGCGGTCCTCAGTTTGGAGAATCCCGGCCTGTACCACGTCACCGTCGTCGATGCGAAGTGGCACACGGGCGGGAAGGACATCCCCATCATCGACGCGAAGATGATTGCGCCCGGCGAGACGGCAACCATGACGGCCAAATTGCCCGCTAGCGACACCGTCCCCGAGTTGCGCTACGAGATCGTCAACGATTTTGGCGGACGGGAAGCGTACCGAGTGACATTGCCTGCCGGTCACCCCGCTGCGCCGGTTCCCGTCACGCGATAAGCGGGATCGCCACGGCGCGCCTTCCGATCTCACTGTGCAATCGATTAGCAATCCTTTACACATCAACCACGTTTGCTCTGCTTCATTGATTTGACAACCGCCGGAGTTCAATCCTGATGTCGGACCGACCCAATTCAACATCGCTGCGCAGCCTGACGGGATTGCCTCATTCCGCCATGCTTCCGTGCACGACGCCGCTATATCTCGCGATATGCGTTGCGTTTGCCAACAAGGCGCACGCAGAAACGATGGACCCGGTCGCCGGCCACGCTGCTCCAACGGCGTTGACTTTCAATAAGAACTTCCTGCATGACCGTGGCCGTCCGACAGACCTGTCGTCAGTGCTCGCGGGTGACAGCACTGTGCCACCGGGCACGTATCGTGTCGAAGTGCAGGTCAATGGCGATCTCGTCACGCGACGCGATATCGAATTCCGCTTCGACGCGACGACGGGCCGGGTCGCGCCATGCCTGAGCGCGCTGATGCTTCAGGAATTCGGCGTGAACTTGCACGCGCTGACGCCCGCGCCGGACGTGGCCGACGCCGCGTGTATCGACGTAGCGAATGCGATGGACCAGGCTGCGGTGAATTTCGACGCAGGACGATTGCGGCTCGATCTAAGTATTCCGCAAGCATTCCTGTCGCGCACTGCACGTGGTTACGTCGATCCCGCACTGTGGGATGCAGGCGTCGCCGCCGGTTACGTAAATTACCAATTCACCGGCAACTACAACCGCAGCGCGTTCTCGGGCGATAGCCGCAGCTACTTTCTCGGCTTGCAAAACGGCGTCAACATCGGACCATGGCGGCTGCGTAACGAGTCCACGCTGAGCGGCGGCACGGGCGGCAAGCCGCAATTCAAGAGTAACCGCACGCTGGTCGAGCGCGACATCACGTCGCTCAAGTCCCAACTCGCGCTTGGCGAGCAATACACGGATTCGACGTTGTTCGACAGCGTTCGATTTCGAGGCTTGAAGATCGGGTCCGACGACGCGATGCTGCCGGACAGCGAACGCGGTTACGCGCCGGTGATTCGTGGGCAGGCGTTCAGCAATGCGGTCGTCGAAGTTCGTCAGAGCAACTACGTGCTGTATCGCGCCAATGTGCCGCCCGGACCATTCGAGCTGACGGACATCTTTCCGTCCGGATCGAACGGCGACCTGGAAATCACCGTGACCGAGGCGGATGGCAGCAAGCATGTGACGCGTCAGGCGTTCTCGAGCCTGCCGTTGATGCTGCGCAAGGGCCGAATGAAATACGCCTTTTCAGCGGGCCAGTACCAAGGCAGCGAGGGCTCGTCGCCGACGCTGGCAACCGGTTCACTCGTCTATGGTCTGACCGACAACAGCACGGTCGCAGGTGGCTTTCAGGTTTCCAAGGATTTCCAGGCATTTAACCTGGGCGTCGGCACCAACACGCCGATTGGCGCATTGTCGCTCGACGTCACGCAGTCGTTCAGCCGTGCACGTGGCGCACGCGACGCTGGTCAGAGTGTGCGCGTGTTGTATGCGAAGACGTTTACCCGAACCAATACCAACTTCACGCTAGCCGCGTATCGATATTCGACAGAGGGTTATCGGACGTTCAGCGACCACGTCAACGACAGGAACGCAACCGTCGGTATCCGGGCAGCGCGCAACCGCTCACGGATCGACCTGACGACGAGCCAGGATCTGGGCCAGGATCGGAAGTACGGCAGTGTCTATTTGAACGTCGGCCAGCAGACGTATTGGAACCAAGCCGGATCGAGCCGCAGTATCAGCATGGGCTACGGAAACAACTGGAAGCAGTTGAGCTACAACCTCAGCTTCACGCAGTCGCGCGATACACGGTATGGCGGGTCAAACACCGATACACAGGTGATGGCATCGCTGTCGATACCGCTCGGCAAGCAGGTCCGTTCGCCGCGCGTGTACGCGAACATCAACCGTGACAACACCGGCGGGGCGATTGCACAGAGTGGATTGAGCGGCAGCTTCAACGAGCGCACGTCATACGCGGCGCAAGCCGGCTATACGAATCAGGGACAGGGCGTGGCGGCCGGCGCGAGCCTGACGCACAACACGGACATCGGGCGACTGTCGGCAAGCTACAACTATGCACGCAGCTACCGGTCAGCCAGTGTCGGCACCACAGGTGCGCTGGTGATACACGGCGGCGGAGTCAATTTGAGCCGCACGTTGGGTGACACCTTCGCGTTGATGAAGGTGGAAGGCGTGAAGAGCGCGGACGTGCGCACCGAGGACGGCGTGCGTATCGGCCGGAACGGTTACATGGTGGTGCCCTACGCTCAACCTTATCGCGTCAATACGCTGCGTCCGGACACACGAAATCTCGGAGCGGACGTCGAATTGATCGATACGGCCAAACAGGTTGTGCCGCGTCGCGGCGCGGTGGTCGAAGCGGTGTTCAAGGCGAACGGCGGACGGCGCGTGCAATTCAACGTTGCGCAGGCGGATGGTCAGCCGGTGCCGTTCGGTGCAAGCCTGGAAGACCTCGAATCCGGCAAGCAATTGGGCATCGTCGATCCGGGCGGCAATGCGCTCGTATTGCTCGAACAGGAGCAGGGAACGCTGAAGGTCAAGTGGACGGAGGGGGAGTGCCGCGCACCCTATGCGTTACCCAAGGTCGAGGCCGGTCGGAATTATCAAAGATTGGTCGTTCGCTGTCGTTGAAAGTCGGACGCTGTCGATTGACAGCGATGTACCAGATTTGTCCATGTCAACAATTCCAGGGGATTGCTTTGTATAACACGGCAACAACCGCTCTAGTTCGGGCGGGCGTACAAATGCTGATTGCTTGCGCGAGTATTGCGCCTGCTACCACGAGCATGGCGGCGGGTGGAGCGTGCACTTTCAACGGTGTTATTCCGCCGACAGGTACGGTGCATATCAACAAGGTATTCGATTCGAGTACCCAACCTGCCGCCGGCCAATCAATTCCACCGATTGAGTGGGACTTCGACGGCGGGGTCCGCTGCCCGTGCACGAACGGATTCGCAATCAAACGATATGTGACGGTGACGACACCGCTTGTGAGCGGGCAGTCGGGCACCGTGAACGGTAAGCAGAGAACCTTTTACAAGTTGGGAGACGGAACCATACAGTTGGCACTGGATGTTTTTAACGCAGGTCGGTTATTGCCAGCACCGGTGACTAACCACACAAGTTACAACAACATTCGGTGCGAGTATGGTTCATATTTCAACACTACGCAAGCCGGATTGAGAGGGAGGTTGCATTTAATGGTCACACGACCGTTCGTGGGAACGATAAATATTCCGGAGACGCCCCTTGCGTACGTACGCATGGGATACGATGCACCGCTTTCCCATTCGTCCCCGATAGTGCAGTGGATATACGTGGCCGGTTCGATCACCGTGCCGCAAAGCTGCCGGTTGGCACCCGGACAGAATCTGACGATCGACTTCGGGTCCCGAATATCGGATCGAATCGCTTTGCGGGGGCAAACGGGTATTGAACCGGTCAAGCGACGTTTCGACATTCAATGCAACAACATTACCTCTGGTGTGAAGGTCGACCTGGTTCTCGATGCGCAACCGCAAGCCAAGGACAAGCGCTACATCGCCACCACGCATAAGGACATCGGCATCGCGGTGGAAAGTCAAGGCCGACTGATTGCGCCGACGTCACCCGGTACGCCGCCAAGGCCCGAGCAAAAGCTGCCCATTACGATGGACTACAAGGCGCAGAGCGCGCAATTCGATATGAGCGCATATCCCGTTCGGATGATAAACAAGCCGAGTGCGGGTGAGTACCAGGGCAGCGCGACCGTGAAGTTCGAGTTCCAGTGAGGAGGAAATGTTGGAGGTCGCAGTAACCGGTGTCGCGAGCCGATTCGTTGTATGCAATTCGGCTCGCGATCGAACATCGAACAGTCGGATTTTGTAATTCCGTTGGTTGAATAGTTGCGGTGCTTGGCACTCGAAACGTCGACGCGGAACGGGGAGGTAAGCGGGATGTTAGCCCGTGCTCAGTGGTGTGTCGCCATAGGACGGTATGGACTCGTTTGGCGGACATGACCGGCAGCGCCAGTCTCCGTCGGCCGGTGGTTAGCACTGGCCGATCGGCCGTCGCACACGAATATTCGAGCAGAGAGAAGTCGGCACGTTTAAAATTATCCCCTTGAATTGAAAGATTTGTAAAAAAAGGGGTTGTAATGAGGCCAGTGCATCAATCGATCCGGGTTGTGATTCTGGACGACCATGCCGTTGTCCAGCACGGGATCGCGAGCTACCTGACGGAGCAATCCGGTATCGAGGTTGCAGCCAGCTTTGCGAAGTCGCGCGACCTGATTCGCTGGCTCGAGTCCAATCCAGCGGACGTGGCACTGCTCGACTACACGTTGGGCCCGGACGAGATAGACGGCCTCAATCTGGTCAAATTGGTTGCCACACGCTTCCCGGATTGCAAGATCCTGATGACCTCGAGTAGCGATACGCCCGCAACCGTCAACATGACGATGCGCGCCGGCGCGCTCGGTTTCTTCGGCAAAAGCGAGAATCTCCGGGAGCTTGCGCATGCGATTCACGTCGTTGCGAGCGGCCGTCCGTATATCAGCGCCGAATTGTCCCGGAAAATGCTGACAAGCACGAGCGCCGATCCGAGCCCGCTCGAGCGCCCACCCACAGTGGATGAGACCGAGAGCTCGTCCGACTCCGAACTGTCCGAGAACCTGCGTCTCAGCCCGCGGGAGCATGAGGTTCTGCGCTGCTACCTGGCAGGCATGTCCGTTTCCGATATCGCATCGAAATTCTCGCGCAGCCCGAAGACCATCAGTGCGCAAAAGCAGTCCGCATATCGCAAACTCGGGATCCGCAGCGACGCCGAGCTGTTCGCATCGCGCAAGATGCTCGAGGAAAGCTGAACGCGGGAGCGTGCCGCGTGTCTACGACGGTGCGCGAGCACACCCCCTCAGCCGACGTTTTCAGTCTTATCAGACAAGTCTTATAGGCCGCGTCTGGAATTCACACGGCAAAGTGCGAAATTCGTCGTTCGACGATTAGATTCACTGCTCTCGTTACACGACAGTTGAATCGAACTGGCCTAAATGAAAACCCGGCCCCCCACCCTTGTCGCCGTCTGGCGCTTGCTTTACCGCGCACTGCTCGGAGCCATGCTCGTCGTGTCGCTCCCCGCGTCGGCCGCGCCCGAGAGCACGAAACCAGCGTTCACCAAAGAGGAATTGCAGTGGATCAACGCGCATCCCGTGGTCCACATTGCAGTGGAGGCCAACTGGCATCCCATCGAATACCTGCGTAACGGCAAGCATGGGGGGCTGGTCGCGGGCTATCTCGATGCGATTTCCAGGATCAGCGGTTTGTCGTTTCAAACCGTGCCCGGTACGCAATGGGGGCAGGCCGACGAAGCCCTGAAATCCGGCCGAGTCGATCTGCTGCCGGGCGTATGGCGGGAACTGGTGCACGACCGTTTCGGCGACGGCGCGCTCGTCAGCATGCCGTATCTCGTCGGTCGGCTGACAGCGGTGACACGCAGCGACTCCACGATGATCTTCAGCCTGCAGCGCCTCGAGGGCAGGCGTGTCGCGATCAAGGGCAACGGCGCCGTCGAATATTTCACGCGTCATAGCGGCGTACCGCTCGACGTGCTGACATTCGATAGCGAAGAGGGCGCGCTCGCCGCCGTCGCCGCGGGCGAGGCCGATGCAGCGCTCGGTGTGGACGTCACGATGCTGCCGATCGTACGCAGCCGATACCTCGGTCAGTTGTTCATGTCGGGTATGCTCGCCGATCGCCCCGTGTCGTTGGCGATGATCACGCGCACCGACATGCCGCTGCTTGCATCGATCATCGACAAGTCGCTTGCAGCCATTCCCGTCAGCGAAACGGCAGCAATGACCCGAAACTGGGTCGAACTAGCCGACTACGGCAAGCCGACGATGCGCTCGATCCTGCATTACCGCGCACCTCAGGTGATCGCCATCGGCGTCGCGCTGCTCGCTTTTGCCACGCTTGCCTACCTGTCATGGAAATCCCGCGCCGCAGCGGTTCGCAGCGAACGCGAAAAGGCCATGTTTCTCGCGTTCATCAGCCACGAGATCCGCACGCCGATGCAAACGATCCTGTCGTCACTCGAGTTGCTGCAATGCTCATCGCTGACCGGGCAACAGGCAAGCCGGGCGAACGCGGCGATCTCGGCCTCGGAAACGTTGCTGACGTTGCTCGACGACGTCCTCGAATTTTCGCGTCTCGAGTCGCATAAAATCACGCTGGAGCCGCAGGCGGTCGCCCTCGGGGCGTGGGCGCGCGATACCGTAAGCATGGTGCGCTGGCGTGCGGACGAGAAGCAGATCGAATTGGCGCTGCAAGTCGCAAGCCCTCCGTCGCTGCAGGTCGTGATCGATCCGGTACGGCTCCGTCAGATCGCGCTCAATCTGCTCGTCAATGCGATCAAGTTCACGCCGGCCGGTTCGGTTACCCTGCGTGTCGACTACCTGCCCGGTCCGCAAGCGTCGCGTGGCACGCTGGTGCTTGAAGTTCGCGATACCGGTGTCGGCGTTTCGCCGGAATGTCGTCGGCATATGTTCGACCCGTACTGGCAGGCCGGGCGCCTGGGCCAACGCGGAGCGCAGGGCAGTGGATTGGGGCTGGCGATTTGCCGCCAGCTCGTCGAATTGATGAGCGGGACGATCGTGGTCGACAGCACGCCGCACGTTGAAACGACGATCACGGTGCGCCTGCCGGTTTCGGCAGCCGTCGAGCCGACCGCAGCGTGCGCGCCGCCCATCGCTTCGGACTCGGCCGTTGGGCCGGAAAATGTCGAGGGCAATTGCGAAGGCGAAAGCAAGCCGCTGATTCTGGTCATCGACGATCACGAGGCCGTGCAGTATTCAATCTGCCAGCAGTGTGACGAGATCGGCTGCCGTACCGTCTCGGCACTGAACGGAATGGCAGCATTGCAACAATTGGCGCGCACTCGCTTCGACATGGTGCTGCTCGATTGCAACCTGCCTGACATCGACGGCTATGCGTTGGCCCGAATGATTCGCCTCAACGAGGCGACCGAGCGGGCGGGGCGCGTCCCGATCATCGCCATTTCGGCATTGTCCGGTGACGAACACAAGGTGCGCTGCTTTGACAGTGGGATGGACGGTGTGCTCGGCAAGCCGTTGAGGCTGGCTGCGCTGCGGCAGATGCTGGCGATGTGGTGTCAGGCCTATCAGGACGTCGCGCCGGCCGAGCCGCCGGAATTGCTTCTCGCCAATTCGATCGATCTGCAAACAGGCTACGCCCGGACGGTGGTGCAGGACTTCGAGGAACTCGTCGACGCAATGCAGTCCGGCGATGTCGACGCTGCCATGCGCGCCGCTCGCCGGATCAAGGGCGCGTCGCACACCGCAGGGGCGGCACGGATGGTCGAGCTCGCGGAACGCATCGAGTCGCGATTGCGCGAGCATCCCGACGTGCTCTAGGAGGCGTGCACGTTGTCGCGCTTCACCAGTAGCGTGGCGGGAAACGAGGTGACCGACCGTCGCGCCACAGTGTGCGACGAACGGCAATTCATGATGTCGCCCCGGTGGAATCGCTCGGGCCGTCACCGCCGTGAGTCACGGCGTCGGCGCGATGCATTTGCTGCAACTCGGCAAATTGCCGGTCGACATCAACGGCGGCGCCATCGGCCGCCTCCTGGAGCCGGTGTTCGATGTCGGCAGCTAGATCGCACATTACGGTTTTTCCGGCGACTGCCGCCGCACCCTTGATCCGATGGGCCGCGTGACGGGCCAGATCGAAGTCGCGGCTCTGCAATGCACGCGCGAGCATTTCGAGATCGCTGTCGACACTTTGCCGGAAAACGGTGCTGAAATCCGGCCGCGGTACATTGGCTTCCGCCGGCGACGTACCGGGCGCATCCGGCTCATAGGACGCGCACCAGAGTTCGATCACCTGCCGCAATACCGCCAGCCGCAGCGGCTTGCCGAGCACACCGTCCATGCCGCTGTCGAGGCAGCGCGCCCGATGCGCGTCGTCCGTGGCCGCCGAGATGGCGATGATCGGTGTGCGCTTGCCGCGCCGTTGACACTCGATGTCACGCATCCGTTGCGCGACCGTATATCCGTCGATGCCGGGGAGATTGCAGTCGAGCAGCACCATGTCGAAGCGCATTCGTTCGAATCGTTCGAGCGCAGCTTCGCCGGTGCCTGCGATCGTAGACCGGCAAGCCAGCGCGTCGAGCTGATGCTGGATCGCGTGCTGTACGGCTTCGTGATCGTCGACGACCAGAATCATCGGGCCGCCGTGCGTATCCGGCGACGCAGCTTCCGTGGCGTGATCCGATCCGCGCGCCGGTGCGGGCGTGGCGACGAGGGCAGGGCGCGATTCGTGCGCGGGCGATCGCGATGGCGTCTGAGGGCGCACGGGCAGCATGACGGTAAAGACGGTGCCGATACCGGGGTTGCTGCTGACGGTAATCGCGCCTTTCATCAGGTCGACGAGTTCGCGGCAAATGGACAGCCCCAGTCCGCTTCCACTCGCCCCGCGGTTACCCGGGTTTTCGACGCGCTGGTAGGGCTCGAAGATGTGTCGCTGGCGATCGGGCGGGATGCCGATGCCCGTGTCGCGGACTTCGAGCACGAGCGTTCCTGAGCGGCGGGATTTCCGGGGGAGGTAATCGACGCGAAACAGGACCGTCCCGGTCGCCGTGAATTTGATCGCGTTGACCAGCAGATTGAGGGCGATCTGCCGTACGCGCATCGGATCGATTTGCAATTCGAGTTGCGGCGAGCATGCGAGATCGAGTGTCAGCTTCAACTTCTTTTCATTCGATCGCCAGCGCACCATCTCGACGGTCTGATTGGCCCACGGCCCGATCTCCGTCGGCTTCAGCGCAAGCGTGACATTGCGCGATTCGAGGCGCGAGTATTCGAGCACGTCGTCGAGCAGGGTCAGCAGCGTTTCGGAGGCCGAGATCGCCGCGTCTGCTCGGTTTGCCTGTTGCCCGGTCAGCGATGAGCGCTGCAGCAATTCGAGCGACGACAGGATCGTATGCATCGGCGTACGGATCTCGTGGCTGATGAACGCGAGAAACATCGCCTTGTCGCGCTCGCTGCGCACGGCGCGCGCGCGTGAACGCCACGACAGGTACGCCAGCAGCGCGAATGCAATCAGAATGGCACCGATGACCAGCACCTGCCGCTGACGGTAGTAGAGGATCGATGCCAGGGTCGGTTCGCCATAGTCCGCCGTTTCGAGCCATCGATGGCGCATGGCTTCGGTCGCCGATGCAGGAATGGCGATCAGGGATTTGTCGAGAATCGAAGCGAGTATGCGGTTGTCGCTGCGCGTTGCCAGAGCCAATGCATATGGGCGATCCCACAAACTGCCCGAGAGGAAGAGCGTTCCCTTGAATTGCCGATGCAACAGCGGCAGGATCGTGGCGTCGGTACCGAGCGCGGCATCTGCGTTGCCGTCGGCAACCGCCTTCAGCGCCTCGTATTCGTTCGGGAAGGTCAGCAGCGTCACGGGCACCTGGCTTTGACGGACCGCGTATTCAAGGGCGCCTCCGCCCTTGATCGAGACGCGCTTGCCGGCGAGTCCCTGAAAATCGACGAAAAGATACTCACGATCGGTCGTTACGACGTCGACCGTGCCGACGAAATACGGCGTAGTCGAGATGACGCCGGTGCGATACCGTTCCAGGATTTCGCTTTTGGGCCAGTCCGGCGACACGTCGATCTTGCCGGACGCCAGCGCATTGGCGGAATTGTTCCAGCACGCACCGTCGACGTATTCAAAGCGTAATCCGCTAATTCTCGAAATGGCATCGAGATACGCGGGCACAAGACCGGCGATTTTTCCGTTCTCGACAAATTCGAACGGGCGCCACTCGGAATTCACACACGTGCGCACCACCGGATGTGCGGCAATCCATGCGGCTTCCTCCGCCGTAAACCGCGGGGCCACGTTTGCCCGTGCAGGCCCCGGCAACAACAGCATCGTCGCAACGACAAGGGGGACGAGGCGGATCCAACGCATCATGGTCAATTTTCTATATCAGACTGTTATCGGGTTGAAGTGAGGCTGGTCGCTGCTCGGATGCATGCAGCGATATCGGTCGAACCCGGTATTGTGCGCCTCTGGCGAAGGGAATCCGTTGTGTCCGGGCGTTTTGCTCCACAGGGCGAGTATGTTGCAGCATCCGTCGATGTTGCTCAACACGGCGTTTTGGGCCTCTCGCTATGGCGGTGGGAGTTGACTTACTTTTCTCCGGGGCGTGTTGCGGAATAAGCAGCGTGGTATGGGTGCGAGCCCCAGTTTTGGGCAATGGTTGTAGGTCAGACAAGACTGGGTCAACGTGAAGCGCCGGCCGCGGCAGCGACGGGTAAAGGGCGGTTGGTTGTTATTTGCCACGATGAACTGGTCGGGCATCGAGGCGCGGCGACATTTTTTTAATTTGACATAAGGCGAATTATCAATAATTTCTGTTGTAGCAGCCATATCCTAATGTCGTGTTCTGGCTATTTACAGATGTCGTGTTTTTGACTGCTGGCATGCTGAACGGCTCGTTGAGCAAGCACGGGAGCCGACCATGCAGCCAGCTTCGGCTCCCACGCCGGCAGCGCCACCCGAAGGTATTGCCAGCTCTTGAAGGCGCATCAGTAAAATTCTCGCGCATGTCTCCCCTTTTGCTCCACGAGCGCAATGCTTGCGGACCTGAAACGAATATCGCTCTCGGCCATTTCGGACGGCACAGCCCCTGGTTCTCCATGAGCAAGATCCATGGCCATTGTCGGCAGAAACTTCGACTGCAACACCAACCTGGCAATCCACAGTTCGCGGGCCGCGGCACGCTGTCCCCTCGAACCGCGGCTTGAAAATCCGATGCCGCCAAAACCCGGCGGCAGCACCGCCAACGCCCTCCAGTCGAGTATCCCTTGGCATTTCCGAACCGAACGCACGCATGCGTTCGATGTTTCAAGCGCTCAATCGGGCGTCTCCCGCATACAGATCGACTGCATTAATGGATCTGTAGAGGTATTTACTCCGCATCTGTATATTGAAATTGAGATTTAAAAATCTATAATCCGACGCCTTAATTTTATTAAATTCGTCAGCCGTGGAAAATATCGAAAATTATTTTCAATCGTCGCAAGCACCCAATGTCGATTCGATTGCAACGATCCGCGGTCGGGTCTTGCGCTCGCTGCAAGGTCATCTGCTGGACAGCGGATTCAAGCAGCTCATGCCTGTGCTGATGTCCCCGATCACGGATCCGCTCAATCACGCTGTCTATCCGGCCGAAATCCAGTACGAACAGCGCCGCCTCAAGCTGACGGCAAGCATGATTTTCCATAAACAGCTCGCGTTGGCCGCCAGGGGGCACGAAAAAATCTTCATCGTTGCGCCCAATATTCGCCTTGAGAAACCGGAAATCAAGGACTCGGCTAATCATCTGCTCGAATTCTCGCAATTCGATTTCGAAGTGCGCGGCGCTACGATGCACGACGCCATGGCTGTTGTCGAAGGCATGGTCAAACATGCCATCGCCGACGTCAAAACGCACTGCCGTGCCGAACTCGACGCGCTAGGCCGGACGCTGCCGGATTTCGACGAGCCATTCCCGATTTATCGCTCCGATGATCTGCGCGCCCAATATGGCGACGCTTTCGAAAAGATCATGTCGGAGAAAGCGAGCACGCCCTTCTTCGTCACCAATTACAAGCGCGAATTTTACGACCGCGAAAATCCGCAGCAACGCGGTGCATACAACAACTACGACCTGATCTATCCGGAAGGCTATGGCGAAGCGCTGTCCGGTGCCGAGCGCGAATTCGAACACGACCAGATCGTGCGCCGCATGAACGAGCTCGACATGGACCCCGCTCCGTATGCGAACTATCTCGCGGCAGCACGAGCCGGGTTGCTGCCCTCGAGCGCCGGCGGCGGTCTGGGCATCGAGCGCTTCGTCAAGTTCTTGTGCGGCAGACGCCACATTCGCGACGTGTCGCTGTTCGATCGCAGCGTCGCGACGGATTTCGTGTTCTGACGCTCGCGACGTAGCGCACGTACGATCGCCCGCGCGGCCGCGCGGGCCCCCCGCATCACCCAGACTGGAGACGACATGGCCGCCCCGCTGCGCATTCACTGGTGTTCGCCGCTCGACAGCGGCCAGAAAAAAGCATCCGAACAATATCAAACCGGCGCGCTCGACTTCGACGGAATCGTCGACTTTGCGCAGGAAGCCGACGCACTCGGCATCGATTCGCTGCTGATGGGCATCAGCTATCACATGCCCGACCCGCTGCCAATGATCGGCGCACTCGTACGCGAAACCGAACGCGTCAAGTTCATCCTCGCATACCGTCCCGGCCTGCTGTCGCCCACGTTGTTCGCGCAGATCGTCAACACGGTCTCCTGGATGTCGAACAAGCGTATCGCGCTCAATCTCGTCGCCGGTATTTCGCCTGACGAGCAGGCCTTTTATGGCGATTTCCTGCAGCACGACGACCGCTACCGCCGCGCGGATGAATTTCTCGACGTCCTGCATCGTTTCTGGCGTGGCGAGACGCCGCTCACGTACGAAGGCAAGCACTACACGATCCGCAACGCCCAGCTGGGCCTGCCGTTCAAGGACGGCGAGCGTCCCTATATCTACCTGAGCGGCGCTTCGGAAATCGCACAACGCACCGCGATGCGCCACGGCGACTGCTGGCTGCGCTATGGCGACACGCCGGAAGGCATTGCGAAGGCGTCTGCGAGCGTGCTGGAGTCGGGCTGCGAGGTAGGCATCCGAATGCACGTGCTCGCACGGCCGACCCGTGAGGAAGCGATCGCCGAAATCGCCGCGATGATGGAAAACCCCGACGAGCAGCATCGAGCGTGGGTGGAAAAGTTCGTCGCGCGCTGCGATTCGGAGGCGGTCAAGACGTCGTTCCGGCTTGCCGAAGGTGCGCCCGCCGACTGGCTTTCACCAATGCTCTGGTCGGGCGCGGTTGCGTATCGCGGCGGCCCGGCGCTGTGCGTGGCAGGCAGCTATGCGGAAGTGGCGGACTATCTACTCGAATACAAGGCGCTCGGCGTCTCGTCGTTCATCTTCTCCGGATGGCCGACGCGTGACGAGATGCGGCGCTTTTGCCAGCATGTCCTGCCACTGATCCGCGCGCGCGAAGCGCAACAGGCAATTGCATCCGCCGCGCCAGGCGTCGCCGCGGCAACCGGTGCGAAAGTCCATGCGTAAGCCGGCTGCGCGTGGCTTTGCCGCAGGTCTGCTGCTCGCCCTGATCGCGGAGCAAACGGTCCTGTTCGCCGTCCCGCTGATGATCTATCAGGACTCCAGGGATGTGCGTTTCTCGGGACTGGCTTTCGCGCTCGAATGGATACCTGCGCTGCTGGCCTATCCGTTTGCCGGGCTGCTCGCCGATACCTTCGGCGGGCGTCGTCTGTTCATCGGCGCAAACGTATTGCGGGCCGCCTGCGTTGCGCTGGCATGGCTTGGCTGCAGCGCAGCGCCGCACATGGCCGTTGCGATCCTGATGACCAACGGCGTTCTGCTGTCCGTGCTGATCGCGCCCAGCCGCATGGCCGTCGAGAAAACGGTTCCGGCCGTCGCGGCCAACGGCGAGCTGGCGCCGGTGCAGTCACAAGTGCAGAACATGGAGCTGCTCTCGCTGGCCGCCGGCCCCGCCCTCGCGGCGGCGCTGTCCCGCTACACCGGCAAGCTCGCGTTGCTCGGCCTCGCATCGGCGGCGCTTCTGTGTGCCGCGGCTTGCTGGCGAAACGTTCCGCGCGTCGCGCCCGAGCGCACTATGCCGTTGACGCGAGGCCGGATCGGCGCCGATCTGATGCTCGGCTTCACGCTGCTGATGCACAACCGCCCCGTGCGCCTGCTTGCCGCGCTGAACTTCACGATCAACTTCGCCTTCGCGGCGGCGCTGTCTGCCAACGCGTTCGTGATTACGGGACTCTTTCACGCGCCGGAAACCATGTTCGGCCTGATGAATGCGGGCGCGGGCGCGCTCGGCCTCGTAAACCTGCTGCTGATTCCGCATCTGCTGCGTCACGTTCCGGTCGACCGGCTCGGCGCGGGCGGCTTTGCACTGCTCTGCGCGGGATTGGCCGCGATGGGGCTCTCGCAAGGACCAGGAGTCTACGTGTCGGCGTGGCTGATCGCAATGGCAGGTGTCGCCTGTTTCAACGTCTTCAATCGAACACGCCGCGTGAAAGCCATTGCCCCCGAGCATCTCGGCAAGGTCATGGGGCCGTTCTATCTGCTTAACCTGCTGTCCTATCCGCTCGGCGGATTGCTGGTCGCCGGTGTTGCGCACGCCTTCGACGTCCGATGGCTCATGCTGGCCTTCGCGTTCCTGCTCGCGCTGCCCGGCGCCGCGCTGCTTGCGTTGACGATCCGCCGCTTCAACGAATCCACGCCGGCCGTCGCGGCAATGTCCGCGCCGGCTGTTCCGGAGAAAGCCCTATGAGTCGCTCGGCCCCGTGCATCGTCGCAACCATCGAATCCGATTCGCACATGTGGAATCTGGTTTTCATGCAACTCTGGCTTAAGGAACAAGGATTTGACGTTGTCAATCTCGGCTGCTGCACGCCGCCTGACCTGTTGCTGGAAACGATCGCCCGCGAAGCGCCGTGCTGCGTCATCGTGAGCACCGTAAACGGGCATGGGCATTTCCAGGCGCGGCAATTGATCGAGCGCGTGCGTCGCCAGTATCCAACGCTGCCCTGCTTCGTCGGCGGCAAGCTCACGACTAGCGAAGCCACGCTCCCCGAGGCGAGCGCATCGCTGCTGGCGGCCGGCTTTTCCGCGGTGCTGACGGGGGCGGACGCATTGGCGCGTTGCAAGGCGCTACTTGCGCCATTGCGCAGCTATTCGGCGGCGTTGCCGCTTGTCGCCTGAACACCGCCAATCCTTCTAATCGACACGGACTTACCCGATGCATATCGTCATCGTCAACCGCTGGCCTCGCTTTCACGATGCGCGGCGCTGGGACAACGAACTCACGCAGTACGAGACTTTTTTCGACCATCAACGCGACACGATCAGCTATGTCGTCGACGCACCGGGCGCAGCGGGTGTGCTTGCGCCGCGCGACGCCATCGCCCATCAAATCGAAATCGGCGACGTCAACGACTATGCGCAATTGCTTGACGCGGTCGCGGCCATCGCACATCGCGTCGGGCCGGTGGACCGGCTGATCGCCCTTTCCGAGTTCACGCTCGAAGTCGCGGCGCGCGTAAGAGCCGAGCTCGGCATCCCGGGCCACACGCCCGACGACGTGGCCCGCTATCGCGACAAGGTGCGCATGAAAGAGGTGCTGGCCGAAGCCGGCATAGCGGTTCCGCGCTTTGCGCGCTGCACCGGAACGCAATCGACGCTCGCCTTTGCCGACGCCATTGGCTACCCGTTGATCCTCAAGCCCGTGGACGGTGCGGCAAGCATCGGCGTCGTGCGCATCGACGATCGCACGTCGCTTGCAGCAAAACTCGCCGATGTGCAGACATTCTCGCGCTACGAGATCGAAGAGTTCATCGCCGGGGACATCTACCACGTCGATGGCTTCGTGGATGCACAAGGTTCGGTCCCGTTCCAGGCTGTATCGCGTTACATCAATAGCTGTCTGGATTTCGCGGAAAGTCAACCGCTCGGGTCCGTGCTGGTCCAGCATTCCGCGCTGCGCGAGCGCATCGAGCGTTTCAGCGCGGCTTGCATCGCGGCGCTCGATCTGACGTTGACACCGTTTCACCTCGAACTTTTCGTGCGCCCGGACGGCGAACTGGTGTTTCTCGAAGTCGGCGCGCGGGTCGGCGGCAGCGAAGTGCCGCATTTGATCAACAAGGTCTTTGGGGTGAATCTGTATGAACACTGGCTCCGAGGGCTCGGCGGCACGCCGATCGAAGCGCCCGTGAAACGAGGCGATCCGAGTGGCGGCTGGCTCGTGATTCCGAAGCCGCGCGCGCTGCCTTGCCGGGTCCTGCACGCGTCGCCCATGCGCTCGCGCGTGTCGTCCATCTGGCGCGAGCTGATCCCCGCCGCCGGCGACGTGCTGGAGCCCGGTGGCAGTTACGACGCGCTCCACAGTGGACGCTTTATTTTCACAGGCCGCGCCGAAGCCGATATCGAAGCCGATATCCGCGCGGTCATCGATACCTTCGAATTCGACGCCGTAGCACTATGACCATCGAACATGCTCGCACCTCCTCGCAGACGGCGTTAATGGCACGCCTGCAAGGCTACTTTTCCCCGCTGGAGCAGGAAGGCATCGTGCGCCTGGGCGCGCGCATCGTCGAGCATGCGGGCGGTCCCGGCGCGCTCGCCGCTTACAAACTGATGGTCGCCTGCGGCGGCGGCAAGGACAGTTCGTATACGGTCGCATTCCTGCGCGCGGTTCAACTTCATCTACTCGCCGAACACGGCGCAAGCTTCACGCTGCGTGTGGCCAACATGCGTCACGCGGGCGTGCCCTATGCGGTGATGGCAAATATCGACCGCGTGTACCAAGCGCTTGCTTTATACGACGACCCTCGCGTCGAGCTGCTGGTGGTAGATCACGACATGGTGCGCGAGTTCTGTCGCGACGTGCCTTTTCCCGCATCCGTGCGCGCGATGAATCGCTTCGACATGCTGATGAATGGTCACCGAACCGCAGGTGATGGCCGCCCGACCTTCTGCAATAGCTGCAACCTCGCCGTGGCCGACTTCTACGGCCGCGCCGCGTGGTGGGGCGGGGGCGTGTCGGCAGTCGTGACGGGCGATTCACGCAAGGAGCAGAAGCACTATTTCACCTGGATCATGAGGCTCGCAGAACGCGTGGGACTCGATATCGAGACCTGCCGCCGACAAGGCTTTCGCGGCCTGCTCGCCGCGCTCGACGGTGTCGGCCAGGCGTATTACGAGGAGCTTTACGGCCCGGGATTCGAAGCCGACAAGGCCCGGCGCCGCATCGCCTCCGGCGACGCATTGGCCGATCCTGCGTTCATCTCGATCTACGACCTGGTGAGCTACCGCGTCGACGAACATTGGGAACTGCTCACCGAATTTCTCGGTTTCCGGTTCGACGAACTGGCATTCAGCTTCACCGAGTCCGACTGCGCCAACCCCATGCTGATGGCGCATTTTCGCGGTCTGAAGGCGCAATTCGTCCAGCAACGCGACTATCACGACGGCATCCGGGAATATCTCGGCCTGGCCGAGCATCTGATGCGCCGCAAGGAAATGCCGGAGCGGCTCATCGAGCACGCACTCGCGCCCTACGCAACGCCGGCCGCCATCGATGCGCGGCGCGCGCTGGCGAACCGCTTTGCCGAAGAGGCATTCGACCTGGGCGAGACTCAACTGGTCTGCATGCAGTTTGCACCCTTCGTGGATCGTGGCGCGCAGCTCGAGCGCTATCTGGAGCGCTGCGCACCGTCGATGCGCAACCGCGCTGCCGATCTGCATGCGCTGCTCGGCAGCGAAGCCGCACAGGACGGAGCCGATGCGGATTGCGCCGATACGTCGCCCGGTGCCTGGCTGGAACAGACCAGCGGCCTGCCGCTCGCGGCGCTGCGCAGCCTGTACCGCAATTCCCGCGTGGATTTCTCGGTCGACGTTTCGCTGATCGCCAAGGTTCGCGAGAACGATCCCCACAAGCGGCGTATCGACACCGTCGATCCCGACACGGGCGAAGCGGTCTGCGAACTCGTTTCCGGGCGCTAGATGGCCGGTTATTTCCAGTCCTTTGTCGGCGAAGCGCGACGTCGCGGCGAACTGGTCGTGCAACCGCGCATGGGATTCGGCTCGATCGCCGCCATGCGCGGCGGCCTCGAGCGCGTCGCCGCGCTGCCGTGCCGCGCAATCGGCACAATTACGCTCGACAGCTATACACGCGTGGGCGACTACGCCAGTTCGCTGGAAAGCCTTGCCGCCGGACGCACGCTCAATGGCTTCCCGATCGTCTCGCATCCGCAAAGCGAGATCCGCGAGATGCTGGCGCCCTTGTACGGCCCGCAATTCCCTATCCAGATACGTCACGGCACCGCTCGGCCGCAGGAGGTGTTCCGGCGCATTGCCGCGCTCGGCCTCGATGCGAGCGAAGGCGGTCCGGTGTCGTACTGCATGCCGTATGGACGCACGCCGCTCGCCCAGGCAGTGCGTGCATGGGAGGAGAGCTGCCGGATTCTTGCGGGCGAAACACAGGCGCCGCACCTGGAAAGCTTTGGCGGCTGTCTGCTCGGTCAGTTGTGTCCGCCGTCGTTGCTGATCTCGATATCGATCCTCGAAGCGTTGTTCTTTATCCAGCATGGAATCCGCAGCGTGTCGCTGAGCTACGCGCAGGGAACCCTGCCGGGGCAGGACCGGGCCGCACTGCGCGTCCTGCGCGAGTTTGCCGCACAGTACCTTGGCGGCTTCGACTGGCACGTGGTCGTCTACAGCTACATGGGCGTGTTTCCGCGCACGCCCGACGGCGCGCGCCGCTTGATCGCCGACAGCGCCCGGCTCGCGAAGGCAACGGGCTGCGAGCGGCTGATCGTGAAAACCGTCGCCGAAGCGCATCAAATTCCCACCGTCGAGGACAACCTGGACGCCTTGCAACTGGCGGCCGAAAGTGCCGCGGCACAGGAGGCCGAGTCCACGGCAGGCGCAGACGCCGCGCACGACCCGGAAGACTACTACGCCGAAATCCTCGACGAAGCGCGCACGCTGATCGAAACGACGCTGTCGCTGGACGCCGATGTGGGCGCCGCGCTCGTGGCCGCGTTTCGCGGCGGTGTGCTCGATATTCCGTTTTGCCTGCATGCCGATAACGCCGGACGCACGACGACGCGGCTGGACGAGCGCGGCGCGTTGCGCTGGTGCACGACAGGCCGCATGCCCTTGCCGCAACCTCTGATCGCGCAGGCGGGACACGCGCACGCCGTGACCTCGGACGAACTGCTGACGATGCTCAGCTACATCTCGAACCGCTATGACTACCCTCACCTTGCCTGATGCGGCGGCGCCGCCGCTTTCACTGACCGCCCCGAGCGCCGGCCCCGTCGTTCTCGTCGACGCCTATTCGACCGGCGCGTTGCTCGCCCGTACCTTCCGGACACAGGCGCGCTGCGTGCACGTACGCTCCCGGTCGGCTATGCCCGAGGTGTTCCGCGCCTCGGTTCCGAACGACATTTTCGAAGCCAGCGACACGCTCGACGAGCGCGGCGTCGACACACTCGCGCACCGCGTAGCCGCCTGGCAACCGTGCGCCGTGGTCGCGGCGAGCGAATTCGGTGTCGAACTCGCGGATGCGCTGGCGGAACGCCTGGGGCTGCCCGGGAACACGACGCAGCTGTCCGGCGCACGCCGCAACAAGTTCTTGATGGGCGAAGCACTGGCCGCCGCGAACGTGCCGGCAGCCGGGCAGCTGCGTGCTGCCGACCTGGACACGCTGCTCGCCTGGCACGCGGCAAACGGCGGCAGACGCATCGTGGTCAAGCCGCTCGACAGCGCCGGGTCCGACCACGTGTATCTGTGCGACGACGCCGAGCAGATCGCCACCGCGTTTCATGCGATCAAGGGCAAAACCAATCTGATGATGTGCGAGAACGATGCCGTGCTCGCACAAGACTATCTGGAGGGCGAAGAATACGTCGTCAACAGCGTCAGCCATGGCGGTCTGCACCGCATCACGGACATCTGGCACAGCCGCAAGATCGAGCTTGAGGGTGGCCGCAAGATTTACGACTGCGAGGATCTGGTCGATCCCGATCAGGCGGAAATTGCACAGCTCGTCCAGTACGTCAGTCGCGCACTGGACGCGCTCGGCATCGCGCACGGCCCGGCACACACTGAGCTCATTCTTACGCCGAACGGCCCGCGCCTGCTCGAAACCGGCGCGTGCATTTCAGGGCTCGCGAATCCTGCGGCGCTACGCCGCGCGACCGGCGCCGACCAGATCGAACTGACCGTCGCATGCCATCTCGCGCCACCGCAACTCGCGCGTTACCCCACGACCTACCGCCGCAAGACGCACGCGCGCTGCGTCAACCTGATCGCGCCGGAAAGCGGCGGCGTGTTCTCTCACGACGCCGTGCGCGCCCTGCTCGCGCCGCTTGCGTCGTTCGAGAGCATCCGCCTGCGACTCGCCGACGGCGCCTTGCTGCGACGCACCGTCGATCTCAACTCATCGCCGGGCGCGCTGTTTCTGGTTCACGACGATCCGGAACAGATCGAACGCGATTATCAGACCATCCGCACGTGGGAAAACCGCTCGCGTCCTCAGCATTCTTAACCTTTGAATGTCGCCAATGAGCACTCATCAAATCCGCCAGCGCATCACAGTCCCCGCCATCGCGGCCTGCAAGAACGAGCGAAAAATCGTCTCGCTTACGGCTTACTCCAAACCGATCGCCGAATTGATCGACGAACACGTCGACCTGATCATCGTCGGCGATTCGACCGCAATGGTCGCGTACGGACGGCCCACCACACTCGACCTCACCTTGCAGCAGATGATCGCGCACGCGCGCGCCGTGGTCGATTCGACCCGCCACGCCTGTATCGTCGTGGACATGCCGTTCGGCACCTACCAGGAATCGCCGGAACTGGCGTACCGGCACTGCGCCCAGTTGATCGCGCAATCGGGGGCCGATGCGGTCAAGCTCGAAGGGGGTAGCGCCCTCGCGCCGACCGTACGCTTTCTCGTCGAGCGCGGCATTCCCGTGATGGCGCACGTAGGGCTGATGCCGCAGTATGTGCACACCATGGGCGGCTTCAAGGCCCAGGGCATGTCGCCTGCTGCCGCCGAACGCATCGGCGCGGATGCGCGCGCGCACGTCGAAGCGGGCGCCTTCAGTCTCCTGCTCGAAGGGCTGGCCGAACCGCTCGCGCGTGCCATCACGGAACGCGAACCGGTGCCGACAATCGGCATTGGCGCGTCGCCATCGTGCGACGGCCAGGTGCTCGTCACCGAAGATATCCTGCGCTTGAGCGGCGACCATCCGCCACGCTTCGCAAAGCAGTATGCCGATGCTGCAGCGCTGATCAGCCAAGCCGCCGCCGCCTTCGCTGCCGACGTGCGCGGCGGCGCTTTCCCCGAACTGAAGCATTGCTTCGGAGTGGACTCGGCCCATGCACGCCAGGTATGAGTTCATCGTCCGCGCGTGGGAGGCGCTGGGCCCGCACATTCGGCGCGCGCGCTTGCAACCCGTCGGCGCGGCATGGCCTGCGTTTGCAGCCGGGCAATATCTGAAAGTGCGCGGCGAGGACGGGCGGGCCGCGTGCTTTTCGATCGCCTCGGCGCCAGGCAGCGACACCATCGAGTTGCATATCGAAGCCCAGGCCGGCAGCATGACTGCCCCCCTGCTCGCGCAGCGTCATCGCGATGGGCTGCCGATTGCCGTGGAGATGCCCTTCGGCGCATGCACGCTGAGCGGCACGCGCGGGCCGGTGCTGTTCGTCGCGGGCCACTCCGGTTTCGCGCAAGCGAAAAGCCTGCTCGACCAGCTATGTATCGACGCTCACGCGTCAACCGCGGCATTGCTTTGGTCCGCCGACGCGGACTACGAGCACGCCAACGCAGACGCGTTACGCCGTTACACAGAGCGCCTGGATTTCCGCTATCGATCGATCCGCCCCGACGCCCCGCCCGAAGCGCGCAGCGCGGCGTTGTCGGAGGTGCTTCGTCAGTTCCAGCGCGATACGCCGACCGGCACGGTCGTGGTCAGCGGCTCGCGCGAACTGACGCAGGCCGTGCTGCGCCATGGCTTGACGGTGAAGTCCGACATGTTGCCCGGCTAGCGTGGCCGCGCACTGCCGTCGCGAGCGCACACACGGCGCCCGCGATGTCCCGGCTCCAGTCGAGCGTGAAACTCAGGCGCACGCAATGCCGATAGCGGCCTTCGAGGCTGAAGACCTCGCCCGGTGCGATGACGATGCGTTGCGCAAGCAGCGTCTCGAACACCGTGCGCATGCAAGTGCGCGTGTCGCGCGCTTCGAGCCACAACGTCGCACCGCCCTCCGGCGGAGTGAACGCGAACACGTCGTCCCCGGCGTGACGGACGATCTCGCTCATCTGGGTCATGCGTTCGTGCAACAAGCGGCGCAACGCGAGCGTGTGCTGCCTGACGCGATCGGACGCATACAGGCGTGCCAATGCACGCTGGCGGATGGGCGGCACGCGAAACGAACGGGCGAGAAACGCTTCGGCAATGGCGTGGGTCGGGTCGCGGGCCAGTACGTAGCCGTATGGCGCCTCGGCGCCGACGATCTTGTCGAAACCGGAATACACCACCAGCCGCGCAGGATCGGCGAAATCGCGAAAGCGCGGCGGCGTATCGCCGAAATGCAGCCCGCCGTAGCGATCGTTTTCGAACAGCCAGATGCCGCGCTGTGCGAACAGCGCCGCCAGCGCGCGCTTGCCGTCCGGCGACACGCTGCGCCCCCCCGGCATGCTGACGCCAGAGGAGAAGAGCGCGAGGCGAACTTGCTCACGCTCGATCAGCGCCGCGATCGACGAGACGTCGATATCGCCATGCCCGTCCAGAGGCATTTCGATCACGCGAATCGCGTGCATGCGTAACAGGCGCAGCACGGCCCACGAACACGGGGATTCCACCAGCGCGACCGAGTTACCCAGCCGCAACCCCGTCAGCGTCGTATCGAGGGCGCTGCGTGGATCCGGCGCAATGTAAAAATCGTCCATCGACCATGCACGGCCGTTCGATGCGCCAAGATGCGCCGACAGCGCCTGTCGCAGCGGTTCTTCACCGAAGGGCTGATAGGAGGGAGGACCCGCTCGGGGATACTGCCGCACGAGCTCGCGCTCGGCGGTGAGCAAGGGCGCATCGAGCGACAGCAATAGCGGTGGCGCATCGCTAGATAAGGCGAGCATGCCCGGTTTGCGCGCGTTCACATACACCGAGTCGAGCAGATCGACGCCGCGCCAGGGTTCCGGCTGCGGCGCCGCGACGCAGAAGTAACCGGATTTCGGCACCGAAACGATTTTGCCCTCGCGCTCCAGCAATCCGTACGCGTACTGGATAGTGGGCACTGAAACGTCGAGCTGCCCCGCCAGTTCGCGCAGCGACGGAAGTTTCAGATTGCTTCCCAGCGCGCCCTTTTCCATCAGATCGAGGACGTAGCGGTAGACCGCCTGATAGGCGAATTTGGTTTCTTTGGCGATTGGCATGGCAAGCCATCCTGCTGCGTGCCGACGCACGCACGTTCCACTAGGTAACGGAGCCGCTGCGGGAATGTGTGCGGATGACGTCGCGGCTTGTCCACATTGCGCCAAACCACGTCTTGCGTCCGTAAAGCGCAGTGGCCAAGACGCCCAGTAGGCCCGCGAGCAGGCTGAATGCCACGCAAGCCCATGGCGTGAAACGCGTCGCCGCGATAAGCGCGAGCGGCGACACGCTTGCCCAGATCGCATAGGTGATGTTGTACGAAAATGAAATGCCGGAGACGAGAATATCGGTCGAAAACAGCGAGACGATCACCGAAGGCACCGCGCCCACGACTCCCGAAAGCAGGCCAGCGGCCGCATAAGCGAGCGCAAGCTGGACGCCACCATTTTCACCGCGGATCAGCGTCGCGTAGAGCGCCGCGGTGCCGATCGGCAACAGCACGCTATAGAGCGCTACCGCCTTCCACGCGCCGATCCGGTCGACGACTTGCCCCGCGAGCACGCAGCCCACATTCAGAAACACAATGCCGATGCTGCTGAGCATGAACGTCTGCTGCGCCGAATGGTTGAATCGCGTCTGCATGACGGTGGGCGTCACGACCACCAGCACTACGACCGCCGAGGTCAGCAGCACCGTCAACAGCATGGCCGGCATCAACGCGCCGCGCTGTCCGCGCAGTGCCTCACGCAGCGGGAAGCGAGCCGCGCTTTGCTCGCGCGCCTGCAACGCAAGAAAGCGCGGCGTCTCGCTCAGACGACGACGCACCCAGACACCGGCCACGCCGCAGATTCCGCCCAACACGAAAGGCACGCGCCAGCCGTAGGCCAGCATCTGCTCGGGCGTGAACACGCGCGCGAGCAAGGTCGCGGTGAGCGCGCCGAGCAGGTAACCGACCGTCAGGCCCGCCTGAAGAAAACCCAGCGCGTAACCGCGCCGGCTCATGGGCGTGTGCTCCGCGACGAAGGTCCATGAACTCGGTACTTCGCCGCCGACGGCCGCGCCTTGGCATACGCGCAGCACCAGCAGCAACAATGGCGCGACGAAGCCGACCTGGGCATAGGTCGGCATGATGCCCATCAGCAGGCAGGGAATCGCCATCAGAAAAATGGTCAAGCTGAATGTGCGCTTTCTGCCGTTTCGATCGGCGAAATGCGCCATGGCGATACCGCCGAGCGGACGCGCGAGATAACCGGTCGCGAATATCGCCACGCTCTGCAACAGGCGCAGCCAGTCCGGCATTTCCGGCGGAAAGAAGACTTTGGCCAGCGTCGTCGAGAAGAATACGAACACGATGAAATCGTAAATCTCGAGCGTGCCGCCGAACGCGGCCAGCGAGAGCATCCTGTGGTCTACGCTGGCGGCACCGTGCGAGTTCGGGCCGGAAACGGTCGTCGTGGACATAGGCTGACGGGTGTGGAAAGACAATTCGTTTTGCAGAGTCGCTCGGGCAATCAAGTGCATCCTGAAAATACCGGCGCACAAACCTCATCCGTATGCGAATCGGCAAAATCGGTGAATTCGAACAACGAGACTTAATCGTTTCGCGGCCGGCTTACGCATTCACTCATTCACGCAGCGTGCATGGAAACGCGCTCGGACAGCGGATGAAAAGCTCTATTGGCGTGTATTGACGACTTCCCTCGGCATCGGGAAAACGGGACTCGGCGCTTGAATCGCTGGCACGAAAAAGTACAGCACACGACGTGCGGCGGCAAGAGAGATGTCTCGAATCAGGATGTATTTTTCTAAGGATCTCATCGGGCGAAATCTCAGACCGGATGGCCCCTTTTCGAGAGCCGAACGACCGTGCGGTACTGTACCACATCGTTGGCAAAAACAAGCCTCGCAAATCGATCAGGGGCGGACGGCTTTCCCGGGAATTCGGCTCTCGGCGCAACGATATTGCGCGTCGAAAGCGTGCCGTATGTGCGAACCGATTCTGCTGAATACCTTTAGCGGCAGAACTTGACCATGTACGAAAAGAAAACGGCTTCGATTGCCGATATGCTCGAACGGATTGCAGCCGATTTCGGGGGAGATGAGCCGGCCGTCCTCGATGTCATTGGCGAATGCGAACAGTCCATGGCAGCTGAGCACGAAAGGACGATTGGGCGCTGGATCGGCTCGACTAACGGGGGCGGCCCTTGCGCTCGCTTTCATGGGCGGGGCGGCTGGCGAATTCCCGTGCGACTGGCTCGCCGCGCGCATCCGAATGGTCCGGACGGTGCCGCTCACTCAAAGGACTACCGCTGCGTGCAGCATCGCGGTAATGTATCTTCCGCTGTCGCCGACCATTGTGCTGCCGCCGATTCCGGCCAGGATGCGCAACGACACGCACAGGACGAACGCCATGACGAAATCTGACTACCCGTCCATCGCCCTCGTCGGTCCGGGCGCAATCGGCACGACCATCGCCGCAGCCCTTCATGAAGCCGGCCGCACGCCGGTGATTTGCGGCCGCTCGGCGCACGCGCAGCTGAAGTTGCGCTTCGACGGCGGCGAAATCGTCGTGCCCGGGCCGGTCCTGACCGATCCGCAAGCGGTCAAGGAAAAGGTCGATCTCGTGTTCGTCGCGGTGAAGTCGACGCAGACGCCGAGCGCGGCACCCTGGATCGCCGCGCTATGCGACGCGCATACCGTCGTGTGCGTGCTGCAAAACGGCGTCGAACAAAAGGCTTCGTTCGCACAGTTTGTGGCCGGTGCCACGGTCGTGCCATCGGTCGTCTGGTTTCCGGCGCAACGCGAAGCAGATGCATCGGTGTGGCTGCGAGGCAAGCCTCGGCTCACCCTGCCCGACACGCCGGCGAGCAACGTGGTGGTCTCCGCCTTGCATGGCACGCGCTGCTCGCCCGAGGTTGCGGAGGATTTCATCTCGCTCGCCTGGAGAAAGCTCTTGCAGAACGCGGTGGCGGGGCTCATGGTGCTGACCGGCCGTCGCGCCGGCATGTACTCGCGAAGCGACATCACCGAACTGTCGCTCGCGTACCTGCGGGAATGTCTCGAGGTCGCGCGGGCGGAAGGCGCGAAGCTGGGCGATGAAGTTCCGCAGGAAATCATCGATGGATTGCATGGCTTTCCGCCCGATTTAGGTACCTCCATTCTGGCTGATCGGCAAAGCAACCTTCCGCTCGAATGGGACACCCGAAACGGCGTCGTGCAACGCTACGGACGTTCTCACGGAATTCCGACGCCGATAAGCGACCTGGTCGTGCCGCTTCTCGCGGCCGCCAGCGACGGCCCGGGCTAATGGCAAGGAAACCGCGGTCCGACCGGACTTGAAACGTCCGCTTATCGGGCCGCGTAAGCTGACCGGTCGCCGGTTGTCCGGAGCCGGCGGATGCGATGGCTGCGACGGAGCGGATCACGCTGACGATGCTGCACTTCACGGCGAACAAAACGACGTTCAGCGATTTTGAGTCGCTGTCGAAGTATCTGGCTGGGCGCGGCAAGCCTGGGGCGTTCTAGAGCGGCAAGGCCAGCGCTCTTTACGTCAAGAAGCGCTCGGAGACTGCAGACTAACGCATCATGCAGTTTGGCCAAGCGCTGTACGACCTCCATATCGACGCTCTTTTGCAGACGCCAGCTACGCGAAGGGCCGTGTGGAGCGGGCCAACGATTGTGGTCCGGTCAAACACGCCGCGCAACGGAAAGGCACGGCGCGCATGGTTCGTGCCCCGAAGCGTCGGAGAGCCGTCGGCGACGCAACGTATCACGGACGGCACACCGCGCTCCGGGGTACGCAAACTCAGCGCTCGCCGTACACGGTGATGGCCACCCGCCGGTCTTTCTGCAGGCACGCGATGACGGCGGCCGATTCTCCGGGCGGACACCGTGACACAGGTTGCGACGATCCGACACCGTCAGCCCGGATGCGCGCGGCATCGATTCCATGCGCCACCAGATAGCGTTTCACGGTCTCCGCTCGCGCCAGCGATAGTGCACGATTGCTTGCTTCCGTACCGATGCGGTCGGTGTGGCCGATCACATCGATGTTCGTCATGCGGGCTTCCGCGCGGATTTTCGCAATCGCGGCGTCAAGCTCCGCGCGACCATCCGGCAACATCGAATCGAGGCTCGATTTCGCGAACGGAAACAGCGCCTCCCCTTCGATCGTGAACTGTTCGAGCGGCGTGGGCTGCGCGGCGGCGGCAACGGGCGCCGTGTCCTGTACGAAATCCGCGCACTGCGGATCGCGCCAGTACGTCGCGCTCACTCGCATGTTCTTGTCGAACTGCACCTGATACTGGCAAGACACCACCTTGTCGCCGCGGCGGAAGTCGAACAGGTAGTTCCACACATGGTTGCCCACGAACCACTCGTGAAAGTGCGGGGGCCCGATGAGATCGTAAAGCTGATCCTTGTTGAGCCCCGTACTGACATTGCGCAGGTTCGCGACGTTCACGAACGTGCCGCCCGCAGGCGACGCGGACGCCGCATCAGGAAACCGGGGCGGCGTGTGGGGCGCCGCACATCCCGTCATGACGACCGCCGTCGCGACGCATGCGGCGAGCAGCACAGTCTTTTGAGTTTTCATGGTTCGCTTGTTGTTCCGTTTCATGGTTCGCATCGAATCGCCCGCACGCTTACCACTGGTAGCCGGCGCCGACCACGGCGCCGTACGTGCCGCGCGTGTTGGTCGACACGGCCGCCTTGTAGATCCAGTGGTTGTTCTCGGAAATGGTCGAGATACCGAGCGCCTGCCCCGACTGACCGCGGTACACGCTTCCAGCGATCGCGACCATGCTCTTGCCGGGGCCGGACGGCTGCGGCAGACCGGCCACGGCCATCGCCGTCGCGGTGCCTCCGTCCGCGTCGCGGCGATAGCTGTCGAGGCTGTTGCGCAGACTCGCGACCTGCCCGTCCGTGTAACTGTTCGCTTGGGAGAGTGCGCTACCCACACTCGCATTTAACTGGTTCACGTTCACCGCGTCGGTGCCCTGCGTGCCCGCCGCGACGTTCACGACCTGCCGCGCCGATTCCGCCGAGCCGACCGCGACCACGTTCGAGCGGCCGCCGTCGTTGCTGCCCGCGCCGA
>NZ_CADFEJ010000021.1 GCF_902833055.1 Burkholderia territorii | reverse complement strand
ACGCTGGACGTGAGCGCGGCCACGACGCCGCAGGCGACCGGCACGCTGTCGGGTACAGCCGGTTCGACGGTGAACCTGGGCGGCAATACGCTGACGCTCGGCGGTTCGGGTAACGGCACGTTCGGTGGTACCGTCGGCGGCACGGGCGGGCTGACGCTGTCGGGCACCGGCACGGAAACGCTGACGGGGGCGAACACGTACACCGGCGCGACGACGATCAACAGCGGCACGCTGGCGATCGGCGCAGGCGGCAGCCTGTCGGCGAGCAGCCCGGTGAATCTGGCCGGTGCGGGGGCGACCTTCGACGTGAGCGGCGCGACCACGCCGCAGACGACCGGCACGCTGTCGGGTGTCGCGGGTTCGACGGTGAATCTTGGCGGCAACAATCTGACGCTGGGCGGCACGGGCAACGGCACGTACGGCGGCACGATTGCCGGCACGGGCGGCAGCCTGACGCTGTCGGGTACCGGCACGGAAACGCTGACGGGCAACAACACGTACACGGGCGGCACGAGCCTGAGCGGAGGCGGCACGCTGATCGCGGGGAGCAATACGGCGCTGGGCACGGGCGCGCTGACCACAAGCGGCGCAGGCGGCACGCTGGCCGCAAGCACGCCGGGCACGACGTTGACCAACGCGGTGAATCTCGGCAGCGGCTCGACGCTGACGGTTGGCGGTACGAACGATCTCGGCCTCGGCGGTGCGATCTCCGGCAGCGGCAATCTGGCGGTCAACGGGCCGGCAACGACAACGCTCACCGGCACGAACACCTACACGGGCAGCACGACGATCGGCGGCGGCAGCACGCTGGCGGTCGGTGCGGGCGGCACGCTGTCGTCGGGCAGCACGATCGACTTGTCCGGCACGGGCGCGACGCTCGACCTGAGCGCGGCCACGTCGCCGCAGACGACCGGTGCATTGTCGGGCGGCACGGGCACCAACGTGAACCTCGGCGGCAATACGCTGACGCTCGGTGGCGCGGCCAGTGGCACGTATGGAGGCGTGATCGGCGGGACGGGCGGGCTGACGCTGTCGGGCACCGGCACGGAGACGCTGACGGGCGCCAATACATACACCGGCGCGACGACGATCAACAGCGGCACGCTGGCGATCAGCGGCAACGGCAGCCTGTCGTCGAGCAGCCCGGTCAACCTGACGGCGTCCGGCGCGACACTCGACCTGAGCGGCGCCGCGTCTCCGCAATCGACGGGCGCAATCTCGGGCGTGGCGGGCTCGACCGTGAACCTCGGGAACAACAACCTGACGCTCGGCGGCTCGGGCAGCGGCACCTATGCGGGCAACATCGCCGGCACCGGCGGCGTGACGATGTCGGGCACGGGGACGGAAACGCTCACGGGCGCCAACACGTACACCGGCGCGACGACGATCAACAGCGGCACGCTCGCGATCGGCGCGGGCGGCAGCCTGTCCGCGACGACGCCGGTCAGCCTGACGGGTGCGGGCGCAACCTTCGACGTGAGCGGCGCGACCACGCCGCAGACGACTGGCACGTTGTCGGGCGTCGCCGGTTCGACGGTGAACCTGGGCGGCAACAACCTGACGCTGGGCGGCACCGGCAGCGGTACCTATGACGGCACGATCGCAGGCACGGGCGGTAGCCTGACGTTGTCCGGCACGGGCACCGAGACGTTGACCGGGACGAACACGTACACGGGCGGCACGAGCCTGACGGGCGGCGGCACGCTGATCGCGGGCAACGGATCGGCACTCGGCACGGGCGCGCTGACCACGAGCGGCGCGGGCGGCACGCTCGGCACCAGCGTAGCCGGCACGACGCTGAACAACGCGGTGGATCTCGGCGCGGGTTCGACGCTGACAGTGGGTGGTGCGAACAACCTGGGCCTCGGTGGCGCGATCACCGGCAGCGGCAACCTGGCGGTGAACGGCCCGTCGACGACGACGCTTTCCGGCACGAATACGTACACCGGCAACACGACGATCGGCAACGGCAGCACGCTGGCGGTCGGCGCGGGTGGCAGCCTGTCGGCGGGCAGCGCAGTCGATCTGGCCGGTGCCGGTGCGACGCTCGATCTGAGCGCCGCACCGGCGCCGCAGTCGACGGGTGAGTTGTCGGGCGTCGCCGGTTCGATCGTGAACCTCGGTGGCAATGCGTTGACGCTCGGCGGCACGGGCAGCGGCACGTACGGCGGCACGATTGCCGGCACGGGCGGTAGCCTGACGCTGTCGGGTACCGGCACCGAAACGCTGACGGGCAACAACACGTACACGGGCGGCACGAGCCTGACGGGCGGCGGCACGCTGATCGCGGGAAGCGGCTCCGCACTCGGCACCGGTGCGCTGACCACGAGCGGCGCGGGCGGCACGCTCGGTACGAGCGTGGCCGGCACGACGCTGACCAACGCGATCGATCTCGGCGCGGGTTCGACGCTGACGGTCGGCGGCGCGAACAATCTCGGCCTGGGCGGCACGATCTCCGGCAGCGGCAATCTGGCGGTGAATGGTCCGTCGACGACGACGCTCACGGGCACGAACACGTACAGCGGCAACACGACGATCGGCGGCGGCAGCACGCTGGCGGTCGGCGCGGGCGGCAGCCTGTCGTCGGGCAGCGCGATCGATCTGGCCGGTGCGGGCGCGACGCTGGACGTGAGCGCGGCCACGACGCCGCAGGCGACCGGCACGCTGTCGGGTACAGCCGGTTCGACGGTGAACCTGGGCGGCAATACGCTGACGCTCGGCGGTTCGGGTAACGGCACGTTCGGCGGTACCGTCGGCGGCACGGGCGGGCTGACGCTGTCGGGCACGGGGACGGAAACGCTGACGGGGGCGAACACGTACACCGGTGCGACGACGATCAACAGCGGCACGCTGGCAATCGGCGCAGGCGGCAGCCTGTCGGCGAGCAGCCCGGTGAATCTGGCCGGTGCCGGTGCGACCTTCGACGTGAGCGGCGCGACCACGCCGCAGACAACCGGCACGCTGTCGGGTGTCGCGGGTTCGACGGTGAACCTTGGCGGTAACAACCTGACGCTGGGCGGCACGGGCAACGGCACGTACGGCGGCACGATCGCCGGCACGGGCGGCAGCCTGACGCTGTCGGGCACGGGGACGGAAACGCTGACGGGCAACAACACGTACACGGGCGGCACGAGCCTGAGCGGAGGCGGCACGCTGATCGCGGGGAGCAATACGGCGCTGGGCACGGGCGCGTTGACCACAAGCGGCGCAGGCGGCACGCTGGCCGCAAGCACGCCGGGCACGATGTTGACCAACGCGGTGAATCTCGGCAACGGCTCGACGCTGACGGTTGGCGGTACGAACGACCTCGGCCTCGGCGGGCCGATCTCGGGCAGCGGCACGCTCGCGTTCAGCGGCCCGGCGAAGACGACGCTTTCCGGTGCCAACACCTACACCGGCGGCACCAGCATCACGGGCGGCGGCACGCTGATCGCCGGCACGCCGACGGCACTGGGCAGCGGCACGCTGAGCGTCGGCGGCAGCGGCGGCACGCTCGGGACGAGCGTGGCCGGCACGACGCTCGGCAATGCGGTGAACCTCGGCACGGGCTCGACGCTGACGGTCGGTGGCGCGAACAACCTTGGCCTGGGCGGCCCGATCTCGGGTGGCGGCAATCTGGCGGTGAACGGCCCGTCGACGACGACACTGACCGGTGCGAACACGTACACCGGCGGCACGACGATCGGCACCGGCAGCACGCTGGCGGTCGGCGGCAATGGCAGCCTGTCGGCCGGCAGTGCGCTGACGCTGGCCGGCAATGGCGCCACGCTCGACGTCAGCGGTGCGACGACGCCGCAGACGGCGAGCGCGTTGTCCGGTGCGGCCGGTTCGATCGTGAACCTGGGCGGCGGCACGCTGACCGTGGCCGGCCCAGCGGGTGGCACGTTCGGCGGCACGATCGCCGGCACCGGCGGTTTCGCGGTGCAGGGCGGCGGCACGCAGACGCTGACCGGCGCCAACACGTACACCGGCGGCACGACGATCGGCAGCGGCAGCACGCTTGCGCTGTCCGGCGCAGGCAGTCTCGCGCCGACGAGCCCGATGGTCCTCGCGGGCAGCGGCGCGACGTTGAACCTCGCGGGCTCCGCCGCGCCGCAGTCGATCGGCGCGCTGTCGGGCACGACGGGCTCGAACGTGAACCTCGGCAGCACGCCGCTGACGGTGAACACCGCGGGCACGAGCACGTTCGCAGGTACGTTGTCGGGCACCGGCCCGCTGACGCTTGCCGGTACGGGCGCGCAACTGTTGAGCGGCACGAACACGCTGTCCGGGCCGACGAACGTGACCGGCGGCACGCTCGCCGTCACGGGTTCGCTGGCCAGCTCGCCGGTGACGGTGGGCAACGGCGCGACCGTCACCGGAACCGGCACGATCGGCGGCCTCACGGTGGCGGGCGGCGGCACCGCATCGGTGTTGCAGCCCGGGCAACCGCTGAAGGTTGCAGGCAATGCGACGTTCCAGCCGGGCTCGACGCTGCAGGTCGGCGCCACGCCTCAACAAAGCGGCGGCCTCGACGTCAGCGGCTCGGCCGCGCTCAACGGCGGGACGGTGCAGGTCGTCGCGGCGAGCGGGCAATACCAGCCGGGCAAGCTCTACACGATCGTGAATGCAGGCGCGGGCGTGCAAGGGCAATTCAGCGCGGTGAATTCGACGTATGCATTCCTCACGCCAACGCTCCAGTACGACCCGTCGCATGTGTTGTTGTCGCTCGCGCCGAACGGCACGCCGTTCGCATCGGTTGCGACGACGCCTGACGGCCAGGCGGTGGCAGGCGCGGTCGGCACGCTCGGCGCAGGCAACCCGCTGTTCGACACGGTACTGACAGCCGATGCGCCGACCGCGAATCGCGCGTTCACGCAGTTGGCCGGCGATCTGTATCCGAGCACGCGCAGCGTGCTGCTGTCGGACAGCCGTTACGTGCGTGACGCAGTGCTCGATCGCGCACGCCTCGGCTCGCAACCGGGCGGTGCGTTGTGCGGCTGCGAGGCGCCCGTGTCGGCGGACGATCATGCGGCGTCGCTCGACCGGCGGCTTGCGTCGGAGAACGGCTGCACGCCGGCGAAGTCGTTCAAGCCGGCGGTGTGGGGCCGCATCTACGGTGCGCACAGCCGGTTCGACGGCGACGACGTCGCGTCGATCGATCGCAACCTGTACGGCTTCGTCGTCGGTACGGACGCGGAAGTCAGCAGCCACTGGCGCATCGGTATCGCGGGCGGCGCGTCGCGCAGCCAGCTCAATACCGACCAGAACGAATCGGCGAAGGTGAACGGCGAGACGATCGCGCTGTATGCCAGCGGCCGATACGACGCGTGGAACGTGCGCGGCGGCCTGGCGCAGTCGTGGTACCGCGTGCACAGCGAGCGCAATCCGTCGTTCGGCGGCTTCTCGGATCACGACACCGCCAGCTACGACGCGAACGCGACGCAGGTGTTCACCGAGATCGGCTATTCCACCGCGATCCGCAACGTTGCGCTCGAGCCGTTCGTCGGCCTCGCCTACGCGAGCGTGCATACCGGCGGCTTCAAGGAGAACGGTGGCGCGGCCGCGCTGCAGGGCGAATCGAACACGAGCGGGCTCGGCTTCTCGACGCTCGGCGTGCGGGCTTCGACCGATGTGGCGATCACGACGAAGGGCAAGGTCACCGCGTATGGCACGGTCGGCTGGCGGCATGCGTTCGGCAATACGCAGCCGGGTTCGACGCTGTCGTTCGCGAGCGGCGGCTCGCCGTTCAGCGTCGTCGGCGTGCCGGTCGCGCGGGATGCCGCGGTGCTCGAGATCGGCGTCGATGCGGCCGTGACGAAGAACCTGTCGGTCGGGCTGTCGTATAGCGGCCAGGTTGGCGGCAACGTCAGCGACCACGCGCTGTACGGCAACCTGTTGTGGAAGTTCTGAGCGCGGGCCGGCCGCTTGCGATGCGGTTTTCGTGAGCGGCCGGTTTGTTGATCGATGGCGCGGTAGTCGATCGATCCGTTCGTCACACGCGTTTCGTGATCCGAAGCGATCGAGGCGGCGCGTTTCAATTGATGCCGGGCATTACGCGCGAGCAGGTTTCTGCCACCGTTCCCGCGCATTTGTCATATCGATCGATTCGTTCGTTGCGGCCGCCGCATTCCCGGGTGGCCGCGAACGCGCAACGTACGTCAATCCGGCGCCACCGCCGTCGATTCCCGCACCACGAGCTCCGGCGCGCCGATCGTATGCACGGCCGCGGCCGGCTCGACGCCGTCGATCATGTCGAGCGTCAGTGCGATCGCTCGCGCGGCGATCTGCGACGTCGGGAACCGCACCGTCGTCAGCGCGGGGCGGAACTGGTGCGCGAGCTGGATATCGGTCATGCCGACCACCGACAGATCGGCAGGCACGCGCTGCCCGAGGTCGGCCGCGGCCTGCATCGCGCCGATCGCCATCAGGTCGTTGGTTGCGAACAGTGCGGTGAGGCCACGCTTCGCCCGCAACAGCGCGGCGGCCGCTTCGTAGCCGCCTTCGATCGAATCGTGCGTCGACACCGTCGTCAGCGCCTTCGCTGGATGGCCGCGTGCCGCGAGTTCGTCGGCGAACCCGCGCAGCCGCACCGACTGCGGGCCGCCCGAGCCTTTGCCGACGAGCGCGCCGAACCTGCGATGTCGCAGCCCGGAGAGGTGCGCGGCGGCCAGCGCGCCCGCGGCCGCGAAATCGACGGTGACGCACGGCAGCGTGCGCGACGCATGCACGTGTTCCCACATGCACAGCACGATCGATGCGCCATGGCGCGCGATGTCGGCGAGTTCGGTTTCCGTGAGATCCGTGTTCATCACGATCGCGCCGGCGGCGAGCGTACCGGCGATGCGCTCGAGGTAGTTGCGCGTAATCGCGGGATCGTCGTCGGTATTGGACACCAGCAGGTAATGGCCGCGCTTGCGCGCCTCGCGTTCGGCGGCCAGCACGAATTCCGGATAGAACGGGTTGGTGATGTTCGACAGCATCAACGCGAGCGTGGACGTGCGGCCCTCGGCGAGCGCCCGCGCGGTCAGGTTCGGCCGATAGCCGAGCTCGCGGATCGCCGCCATCACACGCTCGACGGTCGCCGGCTTCACCTTCTGCGGATTGCGCAGCACGTTCGAGACCGTCGCCGCGGTGACGTTCGCGCGCTGCGCGACTTGCGCGAGCGTCACCATGCACGGCCTCGGCACGGGCGGGCAAGGCTGCACGACGGCAGCGAAGCGGGGGAATGTCTGCTCATATTCTGGGAGTGCGTCCCACAAGTTGCACAGGGACAGCCGATACGCTAATTTCTCGACACATCAGATCAAGGAGACGACATGGTACGGCGAACCGGGACAACTGCACCATCAAAATTTAAGCGTTTAAATTTTGTGACCCGAAGCGCCTGACCAGGAGAGGAGAGCGCGATGACCGCCATTTCATTGAAGGACGTCTCGAAGCGCTACGGCGAGCACGCGCCGGTGCTGCGCGACGTGAACCTCGAGATCGCATCGCATGAATTCTGCGTGTTTCTCGGTCCGTCGGGCTGCGGCAAGTCCACGTTGCTGCGGATGATCGCCGGGCTCGAGGACGTGACCGAAGGCGAGCTGCGGATCGGCGGCGCGCGCATGAACGACACGCCGCCCGCCGAGCGCGGCGTCGCGATGGTGTTCCAGAGCTATGCGCTGTTTCCGCACATGACCGTGTTCGACAACATCGGTTTCGGCTTGCGCATCGCCGGCACGCCGAAGGACGAGATCCGGCGCCGCGTGACCGAGGCCGCGCGCGTGCTGCAGCTCGACGCGCTGCTCGATCGCAAGCCGAAGGCGTTGTCGGGCGGCCAGCGGCAGCGCGTCGCGATCGGCCGCGCGATCGTGCGCGAGCCGCGCGTGTTCCTGTTCGACGAGCCGCTGTCGAATCTCGACGCGACGCTGCGCGGTCAGACACGTGTCGAAATCGCGCGGCTGCACGCGCGCTTCACGCAGTCGAGCTCGGTCTACGTCACGCACGACCAGATCGAGGCGATGACCCTGGCCGACCGCATCGTGCTGCTGCACGCGGGCGACGACGTCGCGCGCTTCGGCAGCATCGCGCAGGCCGGTGCGCCGCTCGAGCTGTATCACCGGCCGGCCAACCGCTTCGTCGCGGGCTTCATCGGCTCGCCGAGGATGAACTTCCTGCCGGCCGTCGTCGAAGCGGGCGATGCGCACGGCTGCCGACTGCGGCTGGACGGCACCGGCGAAACGGTGACGCTGCGCGATCGCCCGTTGCCGCGCCACGTCGGCAGCGGCGCGCGCGTGACGCTCGGGATTCGTCCCGAGCATCTGACGGTTGCGGCGTCCGGCGATGCCGAGCATCCGGCGATCGTCCGCGACATCGTGCTCGTCGAGCAACTCGGCGAAGCCGCCTACGTGCATCTCGACCAGCCCGGCGGCATGCCGCTGCTCGCGAAGCTGCCGGGTCAGGCCGCGTTGCGGCGCGGCGAGCGACATGCGTTTCGCGTGCCGCCGTCGCGCTGTCACCTGTTCGACGAGGCCGGCATTGCGTTGCCGGCCATCCACGCCGAAGCGGCGTTCGCATAGCGGCGCAACGCCGACTTGCCGCGCGACGCGGCACCCATCACACCAATACCAGGAGACAACGATGAGACTTCGTGCGAGCCGACTGCTGCTTGCGTTGACCATTGCCGCCGCGTTCACCGCGCAGACGGCCGACGCGGGCACGCTCAAGGTGAACGTCGCCGCGCGCGGCAACCAGCGCGCGACGTGGCAAGCGGTGTTCGACCAGTTCCACAAGGCGAATCCCGACATCGACCTGAAGATCAGCTACGTCGGCGAGGAAGCGTACAAGGTGCAGATGTCCGGCTGGCTCGCGACCGATCCGCCCGACGTGCTGAGCTGGAACAACGGCGAGCGGCTCGCGTATTTCGCGAAGCGCGGGCTGATCGAGGACCTCAGCGCGGACTGGCAGAAGAACGGCTGGAACGACACGTATGCGGCCGTCAGGCAGTCGTCGACCTACGGCGGCAAGCTTTACAGTTTGCCGCTCGGCTACGACGCCTACGGGTTGTTCTACCGCAAGGACCTGTTCGAGAAGGCCGGCATTCACGGCGAGCCGACCGACTGGCCGCAGTTCCTGGATGCGTGCCGCAAGCTGAAGGCGGCCGGCATCGCGCCGATCGCGGTGGCCGCGCGCGATGCGTGGACGCTGGCCGCGTGGTTCGACTACCTCGACTTGCGGATCAACGGCTACGCATTCCACCAGAAGCTGATGGCGGGCGACGTCGCGTATACCGATCCGCGCGTGAGGGCCGTGTACGCGGCCTGGAAGAAGCTGATCGACGACAAGTATTTCATCGACAACGCGTTGTCCTACGACGTCGATTCGCTCAGTCCGCTGATCGTCAACGGCCAGGCCGCGATGACGCTGATGGGCACCTGGTATTCGGCCGGCCTGCTGAGCGCGACGCGCAACCCGATCAGCTTCTTCCGCTTTCCGGTGATCGACGCATCGGTGCCGCTTGCCGAGGATGGCCCGGTCAACGTGATGATCGTGCCGGCGAAGGCGCACAACAAGGCGGATGCACGGCGCCTGCTCGCGTTCATGGGGCAACCGGCGGTCAACGGCGAATTCGCGAAGGGGATGGGGCAACTGCCGTCGAACAACAAGGCGCCCGAACCGCAGGACCCGATCTCGAAGATCGGCTTCCGCACGCTCGCGACGACGCCGGGCGGCATCGCGCAGTTCTACGACCGCGACATGACGAAGGAAATGGCGGACGAAGGGATGAAGGCGATGCAGCAGTTCCTGTCCGACCCGACGCAGCTCGACGCGATCCTGCAGCGGCTCGAGCAGACGCGCAAGCGCATCTATCGGAAGTGATGCACCGCGCGCCGGGGCGGCGACAACGCCGGTCCGGCGCGTCGGCGTCGCCGTCGCGCCCGTTTCGTCAGTCACGTCCGTCACGTCTGTTTCGTCTGTTTCGTCGAAGGTCACCTCATGTCAACCAGCTTGTCCGAAAGCACCGCGCGCCGTGAAGCCGGCCCGCGGCGGCATGCGCGCGCGTCGCTCGCCCGCCGGCGCAACCGTGCGGCTCTGCTGTTCGTGCTGCCCGGGTTCGCGCTCTTCACCGTATTCGTGCTGTATCCGATCGTCAGCAGCATCTGGCTGAGCTTCCACCACTGGGACGGGATGACGCCGATGACCTATGCAGGGCTCGACAATTATCGCGAGCTGCTGCAGTCCGATACGTTCTACGTCGCGCTGAAGAACAACGTGCTGTGGCTCGTGCTGTTCCTCGCCGCACCGCCGCTCGGCCTCGCACTCGCGCTGTACCTGAACCAGAACGTGGTCGGGATCCGGCTCGTGAAGTCGCTGTTCTTCGCGCCGTTCGTGTTGCCGGGCGTCGTCGTCGGGCTGGTGTTCTCGTGGTTCTACGATCCGACGTTCGGGCTGCTGAAGCTGATCGTCGGGCACGGCATCCCGGTGCTCGGCGATCCGCGTTATGCGACCTACGGCGTGATCGCCGCCGCGCTGTGGCCGCAGATTCCGTTCTGCATGATCCTCTATCTGACCGGGCTCACCGGCATCAACGGCGAGATCGTCGAGGCGGCGCGGATGGAAGGCGCGCGCGGCTTCACGCTGCTGTGGCACGTGATCCTGCCGCAGTTGCGGCCCGCGACCTTCATGGCGGTCGTGCTGACCGTGATCGGCGCGCTGCGCAGTTTCGACCTGATCTCCGTGATGACGGGCGGCGGCCCGTTCGACAGCTCGACCGTGCTCGCTTACTTCATGGTCGACCAGGCGATCAAGTACTACCGCGAAGGCTATTCCGCCGCGATCGCGGTCGTGCTGTTCGCGATCATGCTCGTCTACATCGTGTGGCAGCTGCGCAAGCTGGTGCGCGTCGAATCATAAGGATCGCGAAAATGTATCCGATGCCCGTGTCCCGCTGGGGACGTCCCGCCCGTTGGCTGTACCGGCTGTCGCTGCCGTGCGCGCTCGCGCTGTGGCTCGTGCCGCTGCTCGCGGTACTCGTCACGTCGATCCGCTCGACCGACGAGATCATCGCCGGCCATTACTGGGACTGGCCGAAACAGTTTGCGCTGCTGGACAACTACGGCGCCGCACTCGCGCAGACGCCGATGCTGCATTACTTCGCGAACAGCGTCCTGATCACGGTGCCGTCCGTCGCCGCATCGATCCTGCTCGCGTCGCTCGCGGGGCACGCGCTCGCGAACTACCGGTTCCGCGGCAACCTCGTGCTGCTCGGGCTGTTCGTCGCCGGCAATTTCGTGCCGATCCAGATCCTGATGATCCCGGTGCGGCAGATCATGCTCGGCGTCGGCCTCTACAACACCGTGTGGGCGCTCGTGCTGTTCCATACCGCGTTCCAGACCGGCTTCTGCACGCTGTTCCTGCGCAACTTCATCCGCGAGCTGCCGTTCGAGCTGATCGAGGCCGCGCGCGTCGAAGGCGCGTCCGAGTGGGCGATCTACTGGCGCGTCGTGCTGCCGCTCGTGCGGCCGGCGCTCGCCGCACTCGCGATTCTCGTGTTCACGTTCGTGTGGAACGACTACTTCTGGGCGTTGTGCCTCACGCAAGGCGACGATGCGGCGCCGATCACGGTCGGCGTCGCCGCGCTCAAGGGGCAGTGGACGACCGCGTGGAACATCGTGTCGGCCGGCTCGGTGCTCGCCGCGCTGCCGTCGGTGCTGATGTTCTTCGCGATGCAGAAGCATTTCGTCGCGGGGCTCACGTTCGGCGCGACGAAAGGCTGATCCGTCCAATTCTCATTCTTCAAGGAATCCACGATGCATCTCGGCGTTTGCTACTACCCCGAACATTGGCCGCGCGAACAATGGGCTCGCGACGCGAAGCGGATGGCCGAACTGGGCCTGACCCGCGTGCGGATCGCCGAATTCGCATGGAGCCGGATGGAGCCGGAGCCGGGCCGCTACGACTGGGCGTGGCTCGACGAAGCGATCGACACGCTCGCCGGCCAGCAGCTGAAGATCGTGCTCGGCACGCCGACGGCCGCGCCGCCGAAATGGCTCGTCGATCGCCATCCGGAGATCCTGCCGGTCGGCGTGGACGGTGCCGTATGGCAGTTCGGGTCGCGCCGCCATTACGACATCGCGAGCCCCGTGTATCGCGAGCATTGCGTGCGCATCGCGGACGCGATGGCACGGCGCTACGGCACGCATCCGGCAGTCATCGCATGGCAGACCGACAACGAGCTCGGCTGTCACAACACGCTGCCGAGCTATACGCGTGCGGCGCTCGAAGGGTTTCGCGCGTGGCTCGCCGTGCGCTATGGCGACATCGATGCGCTGAATCGTGCATGGGGCAACGTGTTCTGGAGCATGGAGTATCGCGGTTTCGACGAGATCGAATTGCCGCGCCATACGCCGACCGATGCGAATCCCGCGCATCTGCTCGACTTCCGCCGCTATCAGTCGGACGAGGTCGCGCGGTTCCACGCCGTGCAGGTCGATGCGATCCGTCCGCACGCGCCGGGCCGCGACGTGCTGCACAACTTCATGGGCTTTTTTACCGAGTTCGATCACCATGCGTTTGCGCGCGGCGGGCTCGACGTCGCTGCGTGGGACAGCTATCCGGTCCCGCGCACCGAAGTGCTGCCGCTCGACGAAGCGGACAAGCGGCGCTGGGCTCGTACCGGCCACCCTGACGTTTCGGCGTTCTCGCACGACCTGTATCGCGGCATCGGCAACGGGCGGATGTGGGTGATGGAGCAACAGGCCGGGCCGGTGAACTGGGGGCCGTACAACCCGGTGCCGCACGCAGGCGCGGTGCGGCTGTGGACGTGGGAAGCGTTCGCGCATGGCGCGGAACTCGTGTCGTATTTCCGCTGGCGGCAGTATCCGCATGCGCAGGAGCAACTGCACTCGGGGCTGAATGCGCCAGACGACCGGCTGTCGCCCGGTGGCCATGAAGTCGCGCGCGTCGCGCGCGAACTCGCCGCGCTCGATGTCGAGCTCGCCACTGGCGCGTGCGGGCCGGCTCGCGTCGCGCTGCTGTTCGACTACGAGGCCGACTGGATGATCCGGATCCAGCCGCATGGCGCCGACTTCGACTACCAGCAGCACGTATTCGACTGGTATCGCGCGTTGCGCGAACTGGGGCTCGACGTCGACTTCATCGCGGCCGATGCCGACGTGTCGCGTTATGCATTCGTCGTCGTGCCGACGCTACCGGTCGTCACGGAGCGCGTCGTCGAGCAGGCCGCGCGCGGCGATGCGCACTGGCTGTTCGGGCCGCGCACCGGCTCGCGCACGGCGCAATTCGCGATTGAGCCGGGGCTTGCGCCCGGCAAGCTGCGCGACGTGCTGCCGGTGCGGATCGGCCAGGTCGAGTCGCTGCGGCCGTCGCTCACGCCGCGCGTCACGTTCGACGGCGTCGACGGCCGCGCGCTGAAATGGCGCGATCACATCGACATGGAATCGGCGAGCGGCGTCGACGTGCTCGCGGCATGCGACGACGGCGTGCCCGCGCTCGTGCGGCGCGGCCGCGTGACGATGGCGACCGCCTGCTTCGACCACGCGCTGTTGCGTGCGATCGTCGCCCGCTGCGCGCGCGACGCCGGACTGCCGGTGCACGCGTTGCCGGAAGGCGTGCGCTTGCGGCGGCGCGGGCGTGTCGTATTCGCGCTCAACTATGGCGACGCGCCGTGCACGCTGCCGGCGCCGGACGGTGCGCGCTTCGTGCTCGGCGGCCCGGAACTCGGCGCGGTCGACGTCGCCGCATGGGTCGAGCCGGACTGACGCGATGCAATCGCTGCGGTCGCTACAGTCGCATTTCGCGCGCCTCGCCGCGATCGCGCATTTCCTGCCGCTGTCCGGCGCGGCGCTGATGCTCGGCGTCGCGATGTCGTTTACGGCGCCGTACCTGTCGCTGTTCGGCGTGGAGGCGGCGGGGATGTCGCCGTTTCTCGCGGGCATCTTCATGACGCTGATCGCGGCGAGCGGCGTCGTCGCCAGCACGTGGGCAGGGCGCTGGTCGGATCGCCGAGACCGCCACCGGCCGTTGCTCGTCGTCTCGCTCGTGGCCGCCGCGCTCGGTTTCGCGCTGTTGTGCGTGCTGCGTGCGCACGGGCCGGTGATCGCCGCCGGCACGATCCTGCTCGGGGCGGGGGCCGTGTCGCTGTCGCAGATCTTCTCGTTTGCCCGCGCGGCGCTGCCGGTCGATGACGATGCGCAGCGCGAGCTGGCGTCGGCGGCGCTGCGCACGATGCTGTCGGTTGCCTGGGTGTTCGGCCCCGCGCTCGGCGCGCTGATCCTCGCGCAGACGGGTTTTACAGGGCTTTTTCTCGCGGCATCCGCGGGTTTCGTCGGATGCGCGGCGATCGTCGCGCGGATTCCGGAACCGGCGCGGCGGCCGCCGGCGGCGCATGTGCGCGCGGCGGAGCGCGCCGCGTCGCTGCCCGCCAGTACGCGTGCGGAGATCGTCGTCGCACCGCGTGCAAGCGTGTGGCGCACCCTCGTCGCGCTTACGCTGACGGGGCTCGCGGCGAACGCGACGATGATCGTGCTGCCGCTGTACATCGTGCGCGCGCTCGGCGGATCGCCGGGTAACGTATCGGCCGCGCTGGGTCTCGCCGCATTGCTCGAGATTCCGATGATGCTTTGGCTCGGCATCCGGTCGACGCGGCTCGACAAGGCGCGCTGGCTGACGGCGTGCGCGGCCGTGCATGCCGTGTATTTCGTCGGGCTCGCGACGGTGACGCGCGTGAACATGATCCTGCCGCTGCAACTGCTGAGCGCTTGCGTGGTCGCGATCACGTCGTGCCTCGGAATGACGCGAGTGTGCGACCTGATGCCGACGCGTCCCGGCACCGCGACCGCGATGTTCTTCAGCACCGCGCGCGTCGGCTCGATCGCATCGGGCGTGCTGTCCGGCGCGTGCGTCGATCTGTTCGGCTATCGCGCGACGTTCGCCGGGTGCTGCGTGCTTGCGCTCGTCGCGTTCGCGCTGCTCTGCATGGACGCGCGCGGCGAACGGGGCGGTGCGAGTGGCGCAGGCAGCCGGCCCGCATCGGGCCGCCGCCGCTTCGATGCACCGCACTGACGCGTGATGCGTCGGTGCGGTGATGGCGTGACATTACGAATGCGTCAGCGCTGGCGATACGCGTCGAGCGACGACAGCGCGTTGCCGTGGAAATCGAACAACGTGTTGTTGTCCCATTGATCGCCCGCACCGAGCTTCCAGCCGACACCCGGTGTCGGGATCCATTCCGGCTCCCACCAGAACACGCCCTTGCCGCGATTGCCCGGCACGCCCTTCACGATATCGACGACCGCCGCGAGGAATTGCGCCTGGCCGGCCGGCGACGGCGGGAACGCGGTCGAACCGGTGTTCGTCATCGCGTTCGGTTCCGAATCGCCGTCGCTGGTGGTCCACGGATACGCGGTTTCGACGACGATCAATTCCTTGTCGTAGCGCACCGCGAGGTCGTTCGCATTGTTGCGCAGGTCGTCGAGCGCGCCTTGCCATTGCGGGTAGTACGACAGGCCGATCACGTCGAACGCGACGCCGCGCTGCGTCGCACTGTCGAACCACCAGCGGCTTTTCGCGTTGTCGCCGCCGCTGTCGATGTGCAGCATCACCTTGATGCGCGGATCGACCGCCTTCACCGCGTCGCGCCCCGTCTTCAGCAGCTGCGCCAGGTTGTCCCACTGGTCGTAGCGGCCGAGCGGCCACAGCATGCCGCCCGTGATCTCGTTGCCGATCTGCACCCACTCGGGACGCACGCCGGCACGCTGCAATTGCCGGAGCACGTCGGTCGTGTAGGCCGACAGCAGCGCGCACGTATCGGCGAGATTCTTGCCGGCCCACGCGTGCGGCGGGTATTGCTTGCCCGGGTCGGCCCACCAGTCGCTGTAGTGGAAATCGATCAGGATGCGCATGCCGAGCGCCGCCGCGCGCTGCGCGAGCGCGACGACATGGGCCGCGTTGTTGTAGCCGGCCGCGGCGCTCTGGTTGGCCGGGAAGAAGTCCGGATTGCCGGGATCGTTCCAGACCTTGATGCGGATCGAATCGACGCCGTGCGCGTGCAGGATCTTCAGGCAGTCGCGCGGATGCCCGCGGTCGAAGTATTGCGCACCGTGCGCCTCGAGCTCCGGCAGGGTCGACACGTCGGCACCCATCGCGAACGGGGCACCCGCGGCGCGCGCGGTGCCTTGCGCGATGGCCGGCAACGTACCGGCCAGGTCGACGCATGCGAGCGCCGCGGTCGAGAGACTCCAGCGCAACATCGATCGTCTGTTCATCGTCATCCTCCAGTATCGGGCCCGGTCGATCGATCTCGGGATCGCGGGCTTCGTCGGTTTAAGCGCTTAAATTTCAGCCTCGGTTCGAGGCGGAATCGAGCGTAGCGCAGCCATGGATGCCGATGCAAAGAACATGTGCGTTGCTACTATCTGGCGAAGATTTCGTCGGGGTTGCCGTCAATGAAACGCCGAAGAACGCCGTCCCTCGTAGTCCATCGGAACCAACGCGCGAAGGCCGAGCGGGCGGGACGCCTGCACCGTTGCGTGGTTCGCGACGTTCTTCGAGAGGCCTTGCCATATCGCCATCGATAGCCGCAAGTGCTGTGCCGCACGCCTTTGTCGGCCTGTCGGTCTGCAGAGGGGGCGACGCACAGGAGCGATGCAGGATGCCGCCGAATTTGTAAATTCTGCAGCGGGCCGGTCGGACGAGGGCATGTGGGCGGTGCGCGAGCGGCGGCATGTTGCTTGCTGGAATCCGGGTTAGCCGCGGCTGTTTCGACGCGCGTTGCGTCAGCCTTCAGCCACGCGGCCAAACCGCAGCGCAGGGAGGGCAGCATGACGAAATCCAGCCAACCGAAGGACACCGCGCCGCACGTCGAGCCGCGCGAATCCGCCGCTTCGCCGGAGCGGCGCGGCCCGATTCCGGGCGAGCCACCCGGGCGCCCGGGTCACGCGCCGGGCGGCGGCGAACTCGACTCGATTCCGGACGACCAGGCGCGCAAGGTCGTACCCGACGATCCGCGCCAGACAGAGGCGCGCGATCCGGCCGGCAAACCGTGGCCCGAAGGGCACGACTCGCCCGACGATTCGGGCAACCGGCCGCGGCCGCTCTAGCCGGGCGGCGGGCGCCGACATCACGTGCCGCCCGTTCGTCTTCATCCGTACACGCAGAACCGGGCCCGCCCCGGTTCACACACGCACCGGAGCCATTCATGTCATCAGATGAAGTATCCGAATCACGCCGCAAATGGATGCAGGGCACGACGGCGAGCCTCGTCGCCGGCGTCGCGCTTCCGGCGGTCGCCCAGGCAGGCGGCGCGTCCGATGCCGGCGACACCGCACCGCACGATCCGCGCACGCTGTATCCGCACGCGCCGTTTCCCGAACAGCACCAGCCGTGGCCGGGTCTCGCCGGCCGCATGACGCCGCGCCCCGATCACGGCGAGCGCAGCTACCGCGGCAGCGGCCGCCTCGACGGCCGCAAGGCGCTCGTCACCGGCGGCGATTCCGGTATCGGCCGCGCGGCGGCGATCGCATTCGCACGAGAGGGCGCGGACGTTGCGATCGCCTACCTGCCGGACGAGGAGCCCGACGCGCGCGAAGTCGTGCAATACATTCGCAGCGCGGGCCGCAAGGCCGTGCCGCTACCCGTCGACATCCGCACCGAAGGCGCGTGTAACGGGCTCGTCGAGCAAGCGCTCGCCGGTCTGGGCGGATTGGACATCCTCGTGAACAACGCGGCGCGGCAGCACAGCCACGATTCGATTCTCGACATCAGTACCGAAGATTTCGACTGGACGTTGCGCACCAACCTGTACGCGCTGTTCTGGATCACGCGCGCGGCGATTCCGCACATGCCGCCCGGCTCGGCGATCGTCAACACGACGTCGGTGAACGCGTACGAGCCGTCCGTGAACCTGCTCGACTATGCAATGACGAAGGCCGCGATCGCGAACTTCACCAAAGGCCTCGCGAAGCAGATGATCCAGCGCGGGATCCGCGTGAACGGCGTCGCGCCCGGGCCGTTCTGGACGCCGTTGCAGGTGAGCGGCGGCCAGACCGAGAAGAACGTAGAGACGTTCGGCCAGCAGGTGCCGATGGGGCGGCCCGGACAGCCGGCCGAACTCGCGTGGATCTACGTCGAACTGGCGTCGTCGCGGGCCAGTTACGTGACCGGACAGATCTACGGCGCGTCGGGCGGCGGCGGGCAGCCGTAGCGCGTTGGCCGGTGTGTCGGTTCGCGCATCGGGCGGAGGCGGCTTCATCGGTGCGGTATACCGGCTCGCGTGGCGTGCGATGTTGCCAAGCGAATGGCGCCAGACACAGTGAAGTATCGTCCTGTCCGGCACATGCCGGCTTAGCGCCGGAAGGGTGCCGATCCCTCGACGCCCGCCGCGTTCGACCATGCGTCAAGGCCGTCCGTCCCGGCGCGTTGGACCATATGGCGAAACCAGACAGTAAATGCATGCGGCTCGCGATCGATCCATCGGAACAGCACCGACACTTCGACCCAGCGCCAATCTTCGGCTTCCTCAGGATCCGGCATGACGAGGCCGTCGTACCTGCCCGCGTGGATATGGACCCACTCGTGTTCGACCAGCCCGTTCGTCAACGATGCACGATAGCGCAACGTATCGACCTTCCGCAGTTCGCAGACGAATCTCATTTCCTCGTCGAGTCGGCGGCGGGTGGCGTCCGCGAGCGTTTCGCCGGGTCGCGGGTGCCCGCAACAGGTATTGCTCCATAGTCCGCCCGAGTGGTATTTGCCATGTGCCCGTCGTTGCAGCAGCAGACTTCCTGCCGCGTTGAACACGAAGATGGAAAACGCGCGGTGCAGCAAGCCGTCGCGATGCGCGCGCATCTTTCCGCACACGCCGACGGGATTGTCGTCCACATCGACCAGAATCAGTTGGTCGTCCATTTCGGGATCGCTCACGGTGCGGTGCCTGGATGGGCGCGCAGCGCGGTGCGATGCGCCGTCGCATGCTGTAACGAAGCCGTGTCGAATGAAGGCGCAGCCTCCGCTCGCATATCGCCGTCGTGCCACGTCGAGCCGGCCTCGACAAAGTGTTCGACCGACGCGCGAATGCCGGCCGCGTCAAGCCCGTGCATGCTGAGAAGCTTTGCTGGCTCGCCGTGCTCGATGAACGCGTCGGGTAATCCGAGTCTCAGCACCGGCCGCGAAAGCCGGAGATCGGCCAGCGCTTCGATGCATGCGGCGCCCGCCCCGCCGTGGAGACAACCCTCCTCGACGGTGACGAGCACGTCATGGGTGCGCGCGATCTCGCTCAGCCGTTTGATATCGATCGGTTTCACAAACCGCATGTCGACGACCGTCGCATCCAGTTCGTCGGCGGCTGCGAGGCTCGGCGCGACCATCGTTCCGAACGCAAGGAACGCGATGCGTCGGCCTGTCGACGCCGCGCTCGCACGCCGCATTACCGACACACCGACGGGCAACGCCGTCAGCTCGGCCTCGATCGTGGCGCCGGGACCGGTGCCGCGCGGATAACGCACCGCGCACGGCCCGGGATGGTGCAGTGCGGTGTGCAGCATCTGCCGGCATTCGTTCTCGTCGGAGGGCGCCATCACCACGAGATTCGGCACGCAGCGCAGGTAGGCCAGATCGAACGCGCCCATGTGCGTCGCACCGTCGGCGCCGACGATGCCGGCGCGATCGATCGCGAACGTGACGGGCAGGCGCTGCAGCGCGACATCGTGGATCAGCTGGTCGTAGCCGCGCTGAAGGAACGTCGAGTAGATCGCGACCACGGGACGCATGCCCTCCGCTGCGAGCCCCGCCGCGAACGTGACCGCATGCTGTTCGGCGATCGCGACGTCGAAGTAGCGCTCGGGAAAGCGACGTTCGAAGTCGACGAGCCCGGAACCGTCGCGCATCGCGGGCGTGATCGCGACGACGCGTTCGTCACGGGCCGCTTCGTCGCACAGCCAGTCGGAGAACACGCGTGCGTAGGTCGGCCGCCCGGGCTTGCCAGGTACGAGACCAACGGCGGGATCGAACTTTCCCGGGCCGTGATATCCGACGGGGTCGCGTTCCGCATGTGCATAGCCATGCCCTTTCTGCGTGACGACGTGCAGCAGATGCGGTCCGGGCACGCGCTTGAGATTCATGAGCGCATCGATCAACGCATGCACGTCGTGCCCGTCGATCGGCCCCGCATAGTTCAGCCCGAATTCCTCGAACAGCGTGGCCGGCGCGAGCCATCCCTTGACCTGGGTTTCCATCCGGTTCGCGAGCTGGCGCATCGGCGGCGCGAGATCCAGCACGTGCTGCATGTGCCGCTTCGCCTGCGTGCAAGTGCGACCGGCGGTCAGTCGGGCGAGCGCATGACGTAGCGCGCCCACGGGCGGCGAGATCGACATGTCGTTGTCGTTGAGCAGAACGATCAGCGGTAACTCTCCGGCAACGCCCGCGTTGTTGAGTGCCTCGAATGCCATGCCCGCCGACAGCGCGCCGTCGCCTATCACCGCGACGCAATGGCGTGTCTCGCCCTTCAGGCGCGCCGCATGCGCCATTCCGAGCGCGGCGGAAATGGACGTGCTCGAATGCGCTGTGCCGAACGCGTCGTATTCCGATTCGGCCCGACACGGAAAGCCCGAGATGCCGCCGTTCTGGCGGATGCCGGACATTGCGTCGCGGCGGCCGGTCAGAATCTTGTGCGGATACGACTGGTGGCCGACGTCCCAGACGATCCGGTCGTACGGGGTATCGAAAGCGTAATGCAGCGCGATCGCCACTTCGACGCTGCCGAGATTCGACGCCAGATGGCCGCCCGTCTTCGCCACGCTGTCGAGCACGAACGCGCGCAATTCGTCGGCGAGCGGCCGCAACGCGTTCGCCGGAAGCCGCCGGAGATCGGCGGGAAACCGTATGTCCTGCAGGGTAGTTTTCATGGTGTCCCCGGAACGCGACGAGACCGGTCGAAAGCGATTTCAATGACTTCGATAATTTCGAAAATCTAAATCAACGCCCGACCCGCCAGCCTTTTCGTTTCTTCTTCATTACACGCACTGTGCCTTGGGCGGCTTGTGGCTCGAATAAAAAACAATTCCTTGAAAATATCAACGCGCATGCATATAAATGACTTGCGCTGGACGATGCTGCGGGAATGATAGTCGCCGGTTATTTTAATTGCGAGGTTTAAATCAGCGGGGTCAAATCAACAATCGATTTTCCCTTCCCATAACAAAGGTTTCGCGTCTCAGGATCGGAGCGGCCGCTTCGCCGTACCGGTCGTGCCGGCGTGCGCCCGTCATTTGCGTCGAGGCCATGGAACGGTTCGTTCGATGGCCGGACGGCGGGAATTGCCTTGTTGTAGTTTCGAGAGCGAAAGCGGCCGAAAGCGGCCCGTAATGGACGGCACGATCGTGTCCGGCCGAGATTTTGTTTATTCCCGATTTATTTCATATCGGGTGCGTAACGGTTGCGCATTGTCATTTTTCGACGATTGGAATGAACGGGGAATAATATGGATCGGATCAGCGAACAGGCCATCACGGATACTCACGCGCGACGAAGCGTCCGGCGGTTGCCGATTCGTCAATTGCAGGGAAAATCGGTCAGTGATTATCAGCGCAAGATCGAGACGACTTACGAAGGCGATCCGGCGGACTGGCGCAAGGCGATCGGCGAATATCTGTTGTTTCAGTTCGGCGTATACGACGACCCGCGCTCGACACCGCCGATTTCGCTCGACGAGTCGGGCATCCGGTATTTCGAACGGCAATTGCATCTCGCCGGTTTCGACGAGCCCGACCACCCGTCCGTCGAGCGGATTCTCGACATCGGTTGCGGTTGGGGTTACATCCTGAAGTACCTGGCTGACCGCTTCCCGCATTGCATGCGACTCGATGGCGTCAACGTGAGCCGCGAGCAACTCGAATACTGTGCGCAGCTGCATGCGAAGCACGGCCTCGAGGACCGGATCAATCTGTATCAATGCAACGCGCAGGACGTCGACCTGCTGCCCGACGCTGCGACGCCGTACGACCTGGTGATCATTCGCGGCGTGATCTCGCACTTTCCGAACGCGCTGTACGAAAAGGCGATGAAGGCGCTGTATCCGCGTGTACGGCCGGGCGGCTCGGTGGTGATTTCGGACAATCTGTACAACGTCGCGCTCGACGACTACCGTTCCGACACGCCCGATGACGTCGACCGGATCGCATGCAAGCACCGCAAGACCCCCGACTATTTCGCGAAGGTGCTCACCGATGCCGGCTTCACGTTGCACGACATGCGCGTACTGCCGTCGAATATTGACGTCGCGCGCTGGCTGATGGACTCGAAGGCGAACATCGAAAAGCACTTCCCGCAGGGAGCGACCGGGACGCTCGAGGAATTGCGGGTGCTGGCGGAGAACTGGTCGGTCGCGCTGATCAAGAACAAGGTGTCGACCTACAGCGTGATCGTGACGCGGCCCGCGGCATAACCGACGGCGAACGCCGGATACTCATGACAGGCGATTCAATCGGGGAGCGGCTATGTCGGCCACGCAAAACGTCCTGACCTCCGGCGCGCTGCGCTTCGGGGACACGCTGCGCTTTCCGCCATTCGGATTCCGGGCGCGGCACCGTCGCCAGCCTGACGCCGACGCCCTGCTCGGGCGGGTCGATGCCGACGACTGGCCATACATCGTCGCGTTCTACCGCAGCGAGGAGGCCGCCGACGCGAACCGGCGGCATCTGCTGCCGCTGTTCGGGTCGCTGATCTGCCCAAGTGCGTCGGCCGAGCGCAGTTACTGGATCATGCGGCAGGTGGAACTGATCGCGGTGATGGACGATCACTTCACGCTGCCCGATGTCATCGACGACCCGGTTCAGCTGGCCGCATTGGGCGACGTCTATGGCCGCGCGGTGGACGGGGTCCGGCCGTCGGACGCGCATCCGCTCGCGCAACTGCTGCACGACACGGTGCGGCCGGTGCTCGCGATGCTCGCGCCGGACGCGTCGCTGCCGCACCGCCTGACGCGCGCAATTCACGACGTGATCGACTATCTGTCGCATCCGGTCGTTCACCGGATGGATGCACTCGGCTTCGACGAATACCTGCGCATACGGCGATGCGAAACCACTGCCGAGTGGTGCGCGCTGCTCGTCGAGTTCGGTATCGACGTGGACATGGCCGATGCGTTGGACGACAACGCGGATCTGCGCGAGGTACAGCGGGCGGCGGCCGATCTCATCGTGATCATCAACGATCTCGGGTCGTTCCGACGCGAGTTCTCGAACGACGACGCGCTGAACGGGATCTGGCTGCTGGTGCGTCAGCAACACCTGAGCGTGCAGCAGGCGCTCGACCGGTTCGCCGCGCTGGCCCGGGAGACGGAGGACAGGCTGCTGACCGCGCGCGACCGTGTGCTGGCGTCGCCGCTGGGCAGACGTGACGACGTGTGCCGATACATGGATGAACTCGTGTTTTTCTACGCGGGATGTGCGGAGTTTCATACGTTCTCCGAACGCTTCTTCGGCCGCGATTGCGCCCAGGCCTTTTATTCGGGCGAGGTGACGATCGAGCGGCTTCTGCTGCCGCAGGACATTGCCGGTTTTTCGACCCATGCCCAGTCTCTCGCCAAACCGAGGTGCGAAATGAGCTCGCTTCATGACGATGCTGCCCGGATCCATGTCATCGATGGCCATCATGCCGACCATTACCAGGACAGTATCGAGCGCGTCTATGCCGACCCGCCCGACGAATGGCGAAAGATCATCGGCGACGAGTTCTGGTTTCAGTACGGTGTGTTCGACGACAGGACGAGCCGGACCGGAACGCCGATGGACGCGTCCGGGCGGCGCCACATGGACCGCCAATTCGAACTTGCGGAGCAAAATGGCGCCGATCTGTCCGTCGGATCGGTACGGCGTGCGATCGATATCGGTTGCGGATGGGGGCCGGTGCTCAAATACATCGCCGAGCGATTTCCGGCGTGCACGCGCATCGATGCGGTAAACGTCAGCCCGGTGCAAATGGACTACGTGCGCAAGTCGGTCGAGCGCGACGGGCTGGCCGATCGCGTCAATCTGTATCTCTGCAATGCGAAGGATATCGGCGCGTTGCCCGAACCGGACGTGCCGTTCGATCTGGCGATTCTGCGCGGCAGCATCTGTCAGTTCACGCCGGAGGTGATGGAGGACACGATGGCCGCCTTGGCCGAGCGCATGCGCGCCGGCGGGACCGTGATCATCTCGGAGACGCTCTACAAGACCGATTTGGCGACCTACCGGCCGTTCATTCCCGACGAGGTCGATCGTGGCGCGGCCGGTCACCGCAAGACGCCGGAAGGGGTCCGGAAGGCGCTGGAAAGTCACGGATTCGCCGTCCTCGACGAAAGGATCCTTCCGACCAACGACGAGGTCGTGCGCTGGTACGCGATCCTGCGCGAAAACATCGAAGCGCATTATCCGTCGGCGCGCAGCGAGGTGTTCCAGCAGTTGCACGACATGTCGATCAGCTTGTCGGATGCACTGGAGAAGGACAAGGTATCGTCCGTCAGCTTCATCGCGCGGCGACTCACATGAGCGGCGCCGGGCAACCGTGCCACGCGGGATCGGTGCCGAGGGCGCCCACGGTCGTCGTGTCGCGACGGAGATCGTGCGGATCGTCGGCGGACGATCGTTCCGGATTCGCCGGATAGCACCGGAACACGCCGGGTGTGGTTCCGTTTCATCTCATCGAACGCTTACTGTCTGTCGGAGATTCCGTCATGAACATTCGGGACGTGCGCCCAGTCGCTTCGTTTACCGTTGCACGTACCGAGAACGATACCGACGCTTCACCTGTTCCGGTGATCAAGCCGCGCCGCCCGATGCCTTATCCGAATGGCTGGTTCGCGCTGTGTCATAGCGACGAACTCAAACGAGGCGATGTTCGTATCGCGCCGTTCATGGGGCATGAACTGGTCGTGTATCGAACTGCCCAGGGTGAAGCGCACGCCGTCGAGCCTTACTGCCCCCACTTGGGCGCGCACTTGGGACACGGTGGAAAAGTTGACGGAGAAGTGTTGGTGTGCCCGTTTCACGGGCTTGCGTTCGGCCCGGATGGAGGCTGTGTCCACGCGCCCAACGGCCGCCCTCCACATGCCGCGCTGACCAAATGGATAACCCGTGAGCGCAACCGTCTGGTCCTGGTCTGGCGCGACAGTGCCGGACGGCCGCCGAGCTGGGAAATACCGGAAGTGCTGGCAGGAAACGGATTCGGGTCACCCAGTCAGATTGTCGACACGCTCGATGGATACGCGCACGACCCCATCGAGAACAGCACCGACGTCGTGCATTTTGCGTATCTGCACGGGTTCACCGAGGTATCAATGGCCCACGAACTGCGCGAGTCGGCGATTGCGATCGACTTCAGCGCCCGATACCGCGGCGTGCCGCTCTCGATTCGTTTCGTCAACTACAGTCCGAACTGCCTGACAGCGACCGCGACTGCGCCGAGCCTTGGCGTCAGCATTTTCAGCACGATCTTCACCACGCCGACGGCGCCGTTGAAGTACGCAAGGAGAATATCGAATTCCGTGCGTGTCTCGCGGTTCTCGTCCTTGCCTGACTGGCTGCTCAAACCGGTCTATTCGATCCTGACGCCGCTCGCGGATCGCTGGATCATGGGAAATGCCCGACAAGATCACCCGATCTGGACGAATCGAAATTATCTGACCCATCCCAAGCTGATGGAGGGCGAAGCGTCAATGGCAGCGTTTCGACGTTGGATGAAACAATTCTATCCAGAGTGAATCGCCCCCCCGGGCCATCTTCACATCGACGGCGATACGACTCGGTAACTTGAGAACTCTGTCATGATCGACGAACGTTCCGAACCGGCTGGACAAGACCGTCTCGCGGACGAGCTTGTGTCGGAGCTCCGCGAGCTGGTCACCGGTTTGCCCGACGACGCACGGACGGCCGCGTCGGTCTACGAAACCGCGCTGGTCTTGTTTCATCAGCCCGCGACGGGTGATCGCCGAACGGTGCAGGACTGGCTGCGCGACGCGCAACACGCCGACGGCGGGTGGTGCGATCCGGGCTTTCCGAAGTTTCGCGTCGCGTCGACGCTGGCCGCGATGCTTGCGCTTCAACGAGCCGACAACCGGCGATACCACGCCGCGATCGATGCCGGATGCGCGTTCCTCGATCGGCAGGCTCCTTACTGGCGCACCGCGACGCTCGACGACATTCCGGTTGGGTTGGAGATCATCTGGCCACGCCTGCACGCAGAAGCGCAACGGGCCGGCTTGCGGTTTTCGTTGAGTCCGCCTGCGACGTTGAACGTCATCGGGCAGGCGCGCCTCGCGAAGCTGGGCGGTGCGGCAGCGTTGCCCGCCGGCCATCCGGCATTGCACTGCTGGGAAGCATGGGGAAGCGTGCCCGTCGCCGCGTCGCTCGGGCCGGAGGGTAGCCTTGCGATCAGCCCGTCGGCGACGGCGGCCTGGCTGCGGGCCGCTCACGACCATGGGCTGGCCCCCGCGTTGATGGAGCGCGCCGCGAATTACCTCCAGCAAGCATGGCGGGGAAGCGAGGCTGCGGTGCCCGGCGTGTTTCCCTACGTGTGGCCGCTCGACGTTTTCGAATGCGCGTACGTACTGTACTCGCTCGGCCTTGGCGGGTTGAACGCTCATCCCGCGCTGATCGAACCGATGACGCGCGCTGCTTCCTTCCTGAGCGCCCGGATCGGCGAACGCGGGGCAAGCTTCGCGGCCGGCTTCGATCCCGACGGCGATACGACGTCCGTTGCGATCGCCGCGCTGTCGATGGCGGGGGCCGCCACGTCCTGCCGTTCGCTCGCGCACTTCGCCAACGGCGACGTCTATGCGACCTGCCCGGGCGAGCGCAATCCGTCGCTGTCTACCACGGTGCATGCCATGCACGCACTTCGGCTGCAGCACGAGCCGCGCGCTGCGGTGAGCGCGTACGTGCTCGCGCAGCGCGACATCGACGGCTTGTGGCGCGGCGACAAATGGCATGCTTCGCCGTTTTTCCTGACCTGCCACGCGTTCGCCGCGCTCGATCACGACGAGGTCGAGCGACACGGCGCACGGACGCTCGAAAGCTTGCTGGCCTGCCAGCACGCGAATGGCGGATGGGCCGGAACGGGCACGCCGAATTTCGAGGAGACCGCGTATGCCGTACTGACGATCGACAGGCTGTGTACGTGTACGCGCGGGCCGGTGCCGCCGGTAGCCCGCGACAGCCTGCTGAAGGCGTTCCGCTGGATGCGCGATGCCTACTACCGATCGTCGCGGGCGCCGGCGCTCTGGATCAACAAGGAGCTGTCGCGTCCGACCCGTGTGGTGCGCGCGGTCGAACTGGCCGGACTGTGGGCGGCCCATCGGCGCGTCGACGCACGGGAGGCCGCATGCTGTTAAATCCATTGAGTCGCCGGGTGCGCATGCTGCAGGGGATGCCGGTACTGCCCGGGGCCTTTCCGGTGGTCGGCCATCTGCCCGCCGTCGCGCGCGCGTTGCCGGACCTGCTTGCTTACGGCGAACGCCACTGGGGAACACACTTCTGGCTCGATATGGGCGCGATGGGCCGAATGCTGGTCTGCACGCGCCCGGACGCCTTCGATCTGTTCAACAACAAGGACGTGCTCGCGGACTTGCTGGGCGACGTCGCACCGGCGATGCGCGACACGATGGCCACGCAGGACGGCGAGCTTCACCGGCGCACGCGCGCATGGGCGAATCCGTCGTTCCAGCCGCAAGGGCTGTCCGCCGCGAAGGTGGGCGAGCTGTTCGCCGACGTGATGATGTCGTGGATCCGTGAGTGGCCGGCGCGCGGGCCGATCGACCTGGTCGACGAGACGAGTGCGCTTACGCTGACGATGATATTTCGCATGCTCGGGATCGCGGAAGACGATATCGCGACCTGGGAGACGCACTACCGGCACTATGCGCTGGTTTCGCTGCTGCCGGTCGACCTACCCGGCACGCCGCAACGGCGCAGTCGCCGCGCGCAGGCGTGGATCGATGCGCGTCTGCGTGCGCTCGTCGACGAACTCCGACGAAACGCCGGTGACAGCGGCCTGCTCGCAACACTGGTCCGCTCGCCGGCTGCGCCGGACGCGTCGTCCCCGGAGTCGAATTTGCTGGGCAATCTGCGCGCGCTGATTCACGCGGCGCACAAGACCACGGCGGTCACGATGGCGCATCTGGTGATCCGGCTGACCGAGTACCCTGATCACTGGGATGCGCTCGTCGCCGAAGCCCGCGCGGCGGGTGCCGTGCCGCGGAATCCGTCGGAGCTGGCACGCTTCCCGTTTGCCGAAGCGCTGTTTCTGGAAACGCTGCGCACCGAACCCGCGTTTCCGCTGGTGTTTCGCCGAACGCGGGAACGGATCGAGTTGGGCGGACGCGAACTCGAGGCCGGAACGCGGCTGATCATCCCGCTGATTCTGCTGTCCCGCGCGCCGTCGCTCTATCCGCAGCCGGATGCGTTCCTGCCGCAGCGCTGGCTCGAACATCACGGCACACACAAGCCAATTCAGACACTGCAATTCGGCAGCGGGCCGCACCGCTGCCTCGGATTTCATACGGCATGCATGCAACTGGTGCAGTTCGCCGTGACGCTGGCGCTGGTACTCGACGAACGGAACCTGCGCCCGCAGCTCGTGCCGCCGCGAACCGGCGGGCGTCGCCGCTTCCCGATCAACTATCCGTCTCGGCAAACGCAGGTGGCATTTCGTTCCGTCTCGTCGAAGGACGACACCCTGCCGGAGATTCCGTCATGACCCCATCGGACGTCCATCAATTCGATCCGTTCGCGATTGCACGTGCCGACATGGGCGCCGCCACGTTGCCCGAACCGGTCATCAGGCGTCGGCGCCCGATGCCCTATCCGAATGGCTGGTTCGCGCTGTGCTACAGCGATGAACTCAAGCCTGGCGACGTGCGTATCGCTCCGTTCATGGGGCACGAATTGATCGTGTATCGCACGGCGCGAGGTGAAGCGCACGCGGCGGAGCCATATTGCCCGCACCTGGGTGCGCATCTCGGACACGGCGGGAAAGTCGATTGCGACCACCTGGTGTGTCCGTTTCACGGGCTGGCATTCGGGCCCGACGGAACCTGCGCCCGAGCACCCGGCGATCGCATGCCACCGCGTGCCGCGCTTGCCCGCTGGCTGACGTGCGAGCGCAACGGCGTCGTGCTGGTCTGGCGCGATAGCGAAGATGCGCAACCGGACTGGGAGATCGACGAAATCGACACGCGCGGCGGATTCAGTTCGCCGAAGACAAGCTGCGACCTGTTCGACGGTTACGTGCACGACGTCGGCGAGAACAGCGCCGACGTCCTGCATTTTGCGCATTTGCACGGGTTTACCGATACATCGATGACCCACGAAGTCGGGCAATCGTCGATCACTTTCGACATGACGGGGCGGTTTCGCGGCGTGCTGATCAACATGCGCTTCGTCAACTACGGCGTAGGATGCGTGATCGGGACCAGCACCGCGCCGAGCCTCGGCGCGACCGTTGTCACGAAGGTCTTCACCACGCCGACCGCGCCGTTGAAGTGGACGCTCAGAGTATCGAATGCCGTGCATGTGGCGCGGGTCGCCGCACTGCCACGATGGTTGCGCACCCCGATCAATTCGGTGCTGGTGGCATTCGCGCATCGTTGGGCGATCGGCGTGGCCAAGCACGATTTCCCCATCTGGAACCACAGGAATTTCATCGACCATCCGAAACTGATGGCTGGCGAGACGTCGATTGCCGTGTATCGACGCTGGATGAAGCGGTTCTATCCGGAGTGAGCGGGAAGGGCAACGGTTGTAGTTTGCGCCATGGATCAATCGGTATACCGGCATGCGTGATTGACTCCGTGGCCTCCGGAGCCGCCGTGCCGACGCGGTGCATACCCGCTCCCGCTACGCACGAATGCCGACCCGATACCGCGTCGTCTGGCGATAAGTGTCACCGGGATGAAGGATGGTTTCGTCGCGCAACGTGTCCATGTTGACCTGGTTCGGATAAAAACCGGCTTCGACGCACAGCGCCGCATGTCGTTGGCACCGGACGCCGCCGCCCACGCGCACATCGTCCAGATAGTTGCCCGTATAGAGCTGCAGCCCGCGCTGATCCGTCGCTACCACGAGCTCCCGCCCGCTTTCCGGATCGTAGATCGATGCGACGGGCCGCACGCCGCGCGCGGGGTCGCGCAGCACGTAGCAGTGGTCGAAGCCGCGCCCGCGCGCGAGCTGCGCATGCGGCCAGCCGAGGCGGGCGCCGATCGGCGCGCTTTGCCGGAAATCGAACGCCGTGCCCGTCACGTCGGCCGTGCCGGTCGGGATCAACGCGTCGTCGACTTCGACGAACGCGTCGGCGTCGATCTGCAGCAGGTGGCCGCGCACGTCGCTGCCCGCGCGCCCGCTGAGATTGAAGTAGCTGTGATTCGTGAGGTTCAGCGGCGTCGGTGCATCGGTGCGGGCCGAATAATCGATCGTCAGCGTGCCGTCATCGTCGAGCGCGTAGCGCACCTGCACGCTCACGTTGCCGGGAAATCCCGCATCGCCCTCCGGCGAGTCGAGCCGCAGCGTCAGCCCGCCCAGATCGTCGATCACGTCCCAGCGCGCGCGATGAAAGCCGCTCGCGCCGCCGTGCAGCAGATTGCCGTTCTCGTTGCGGTCGAGCGTGTAGTCGATGCCGTCGAGCGTGAAGCGCGCACCCGCGATCCGGTTCGCCCAGCGGCCGACCGTCGCGCCGAGGTACGCGCCCGACTCGAGGTACTCGGCCGGCGTGTCGTGGGCCAGCACGATATCGGCGAAGCGCCCGGTGCGGTCGGGGGCGAGCCACGACACGACGGTCGCGCCGAGATCGCTGACGACGACGCGCATCCCGTGCGCGTTGCGCAGCGTATAGCGCCGCACCGGGTCGCCGCCGGGCAGCGTGCCCCACGGTTCGGACGGAATGCGGCCGACGTCGGATGCCGGGCGGGGGGAGTCGGTGTCGATATGCATGAGTGGTCGCTCGTGGGCGGTGAATTCAGTGGGCCGATGCCGCGCGTTCCTGGTATTCGCGCGGCGTGCAGCCGAGTTCGCGGCGGAACACCGCGTACATGTATTGCAGCGACGTGAAGCCGCAGCGGATCGCGACTTCCGCGCTCGATGCATTGCGGCTGGCGAGCAGCGCCTGCGCCGCCTCGATCTTGTGACGCAGGATCTCCTGGTGCACGGTGCGTTGCAGCTCGCGCCGGAAGTGTTCTTCGAGCAGCGAGCGCGACACGCCGACATAGTCGGCGACCTGCTCGGTCTTGATCCCCTGGCACGCGTACTGCCGGATGAAATGCCGCGCGCGCATCACGTGCGGGCTCGCGAGCGGCTGGTGGCGCGTCGATTCGAGCACGTTGATGCCGACCGGCGGCACGAGGATCCGTTGCCCGGGAAACCTTGCGCCGCGCAGCATCCGGTGCAGCAGGTGCGCGGCGGTGCGGCCCATTTCCTCGGTGCCCTGGATCACGGACGACAGCGGAATGCGCGTCAGCGTGCGCGTGAGCGGATCGTTGTCGATGCCGATGATCGCGACCTGTTCCGGCACCGCGATGCCGGCCAGCAGGCATGCCTGCAGCAGATGCCGCGCGCGCGCATCCGTGACCGCGATCACGCCGACGGGCTTCGGCAGCGCATGCAGCCAGTCGATCAGCTGCTCGATCGCATGGTTCCACCCCGACGCGCTCGTCGACACGCCGCGGTAGATCGGCGCGTCGAGCCCGTCCGCGCGTGCGAGCCGGTCGAACGCGAGCTCGCGCTGCTGCGCCCAGCGGTTCTCCTGCGCGGCCGGCAGGCTGTACATCGCGAAATGCGCGAGCCCCGCGCCGATCAGGTGCGTATAGGCGAGCGACACGAGCTTCGGGTTGTCCGTCGCAATATATGGGACGCCGTCCGGGTACTGCGCCGGATCCTCGTACGACGAGCCGACCGCGACGATCGGCAGCGGCGAACCGGCGAGCGCGTCGGCGACGGCTGGATCGTCGAAGTCCGCGATGATGCCGTCGCCGTCGAAGCGTTCGATGCCGGCGAGCCGGCAGCGGAAGTCGTCTTCGAGGAACAGGTCCCACACGACGCGCGTCGTGTGCAGGTACTGGCCGATGCCGCTGATGATCTCGCGGTCGTAGACCTTGTTCGCATTGAACAGCAGCGCGATGCGGTGCGGCGTCTGGGCGGAAGGGGCACGGGTCATGTCGGTCTCGAGGCGGGTGCCGCAAGGGCGGCTCGCCGTTGTCTCCGGGGCGCACGGGCGATGTCGCGCGGTTCTCTGGTGTCCGGCGATTGTAGGACGGAACGCGGGCCGCGCGCAGCGGCTGGCAAGAAACGTTAAGCGTGCTGCGCAATTTCGCAATTGCCGGCCGGCAGGCGCGCGGGCACGATCCAGCCAACCGGATTCGGCCGCGTGCGTCGCCGTCGCGACGCGCGTTGCGCTGCAACAAGACCAGCACGGAGACGCCATGTCGTATTTCGAACACATTCCCGCGATTCGCTACGAAGGTCCGCAGTCGGACAACCCGCTGGCTTACCACTATTACGACCCCGAGAAGCGTGTGCTCGGCAAGACGCTCGCCGAGCATCTGCGGATTGCGGTCTGCTACTGGCACACGTTCGTCTGGCCGGGGCACGACATCTTCGGGCAGGGCGCGTTCCAGCGGCCGTGGCAGCAGCCTGGCGACGCGCTCGAACGTGCGCGCATGAAGGCCGATGCGGCATTCGAGTTCTTCACGAAGCTCGGCACGCCTTTCTATACGTTCCACGACACCGACGTCGCGCCGGAAGGCGACAGCCTGCGCGAGTACGCGGCCAATTTCGCGCGGATGGTCGACTATCTCGGCGAGCGCCAGCAGGCAAGCGGCGTGCGGCTGCTGTGGGGCACGGCGAACCTGTTCTCGCACCCGCGCTTCGCGGCGGGCGCCGCGACGAACCCGAACCCCGACGTGTTCGCGTGGGCTGCGACCCAGGTGTGCCACGCGCTCGATGCGACGCATCGGCTCGGCGGCGAGAACTACGTACTGTGGGGCGGCCGCGAAGGCTACGAGACGCTGCTCAATACCGACCTGAAGCGCGAGCGCGAGCAATTCGCGCGCTTCCTGTCGATGGTCGTCGAGCACAAGCATCGAATCGGCTTCAACGGCGCGCTGCTGATCGAGCCGAAACCGCAGGAGCCGACCAAGCACCAGTACGACTACGACGTCGCGACCGTGCACGGTTTTCTCGTGCAATACGGACTGCAGAACGAGATTCGCGTGAACATCGAGGCGAACCATGCGACGCTCGCCGGCCACTCGTTCCATCACGAGATTGCCAACGCGTTCGCACTCGGCGTGTTCGGCAGCGTCGACGCGAACCGGGGCGATCCGCAGAACGGTTGGGATACCGATCAGTTCCCGAACAGCGTCGAGGAACTGACGCTCGCGTTCTACGAGATCCTGCGGCACGGCGGCTTCACGACCGGCGGGATGAACTTCGACGCGAAGGTGCGGCGCCAGAGCGTCGATCCGGAAGATCTCTTCCACGGCCACGTCGGTGCGATCGACGTGCTCGCGCTCGCGCTCGAACGCGCGGCCGTACTGGTCGAGAACGACCGGCTCGACGCGCTGCGCCGGCAGCGCTACGCGCAGTGGGACGACGCGTTCGGCCGCAAGATCCTGTCGGGCGGCTATACGCTGCAGTCGCTCGCGGACGACGCGCTCGCGCGCGGCGTGGACCCGCGACATGTGAGCGGCGCGCAGGAGCGGCTCGAGAACATCGTGAACCAGGCGATCTACGGGCTGCGCTGACGCCATGTACATCGGACTCGATCTCGGCACGTCGGGCGTGAAGGCGGTGCTGCTCGACCGCGACGGTGCGGTGCGGGCGAGCGCGAGTCGCACGCTGACGGTGAGCCGGCCGCGGCCGCGCTGGTCCGAACAGGCGCCGCGCGACTGGTGGGACGCCGCGTGCGGCGCGCTGGCCGCGCTCGTCGATGCGGCACGCGCGAGCGGCATCGATCCGCGCGACATCGACGCGCTGGGCCTGACCGGGCAGATGCACGGCGCGACGCTGCTCGACGCGCACGGCGACGTGCTGCGCCCCGCGATCCTGTGGAACGATGGCCGTGCGGATGCGGAATGCGCGGAACTCGAGCGGCTCGCCCCTGCGCTGCGCGCGGTGACGGGCAACGTCGCGATGCCGGGCTTCACCGCGCCGAAGCTTCTCTGGGTGCGTCGCCACGAACCCGACGTGTTCGCGCGCATCGCGCACGTGCTGCTGCCGAAGGATTACCTGCGCTACCGGCTGACCGGCACGTTCGCGACCGATCCGTCGGACGCGGCCGGCACGTTGTGGCTCGACGTCGCGAAGCGCGACTACGACGACACGCTGCTCGCCGCATGCGGTCTCTCGCACGCGCAGATGCCGGCAGTGTTCGAGGGCAACCGCGTGACCGGCACGCTGCTGCCTGCCGTCGCGCGCGCGCTTGGCCTGCGCGAGATTCCGGTCGTCGCCGGCGGTGGCGACAACGCGGCCGGCGCGGTCGGCGTCGGCATCGTGCGGCCCGGCGACGCGCTGCTGTCGCTCGGCACGTCGGGCGTGTATTTCGCGGTGTCGGACGGGTTTCGCGCAAACCCGGAATCGGCGGTGCACAGCTTCTGTCATGCGCTGCCCGACACGTGGCACCTGATGTCGGTGATGCTGAACGCGGCCGGCTGCATCGACTTCACCGCGCAACTGGCCGGTTATGACGGTGTGGCGACGCTGCTCGCCGATGCCGAGACGAACGCGCGTGCCGAGCGTCCGTGGTTCCTGCCTTACCTGAGCGGCGAGCGTACGCCGTACAACGACGTGAATGCGAAGGGCGTGTTCTACGGGCTCACGCCCGACACGCAGCGCGCGGATCTCGCGAACGCGACGCTCGAAGGCGTCGGCTTCGCGCTGCTCGATGGCATCGAAGCGCTGCATGCGGCCGGACTGGTGCCCGACGGCATCACGGTGATCGGCGGCGGCTCGCGCAGCGCTTACTGGACGCAGATGCTCGCCGACCTGAGCGGACGCGCGCTGACGCTGCGCGCGGGCGGCGAGGTCGGCCCGGCGCTCGGTGCCGCGCGGCTCGCGCATCTCGCGCTCGAACCGGACGCATCGCTCGACGACGTGTGCCCGCAACCGCCGGTCGTCGCGGTGCGCGAGCCCGATCCGGCGCGGCACGCGTGGTATCGCGACGCGCGGCGGCCGACGTTCCGCGCGCTTTACCGCGCGCTCGAGCCGGTGTTTGCAGCGGGCGCGTGACGGCGTTTCGCCGGCACGATGCCGTGCCGTGCAGTGATTCGATGCGGGCGGCGCATTCCCGCGGCCGCCCGGCGTTCGTGAGGTGGTTCCATAACAAGGAGTGGAGACATGAAATCCGTGACGCGTCGTACCGTATTGAGTTCCCTTGCCGGCGCCGCTGCGCTGGCGCTCTTCGTGCTTGGCGCACCGCTCGCGCATGCGAGCAAGGACAAGCCCGAGATCGGCTTCTGCATCGACGACCTGCGCGTCGAGCGCTGGTCGCGCGATCGCGACTATTTCGTTGCAGCCGCAACCAGGCTCGGCGCGAAGGTGTCGGTGCAGTCGGCCGATGCGAGCGAGGCGCGGCAGATTTCGCAGATCGAGAACCTGATCTCGCGCGGAGTCGACGTGATCGTGATCGTGCCGTTCAATTCGAAGACGCTCGGCAACGTCGTCGCCGAAGCGAGGAAGGCCGGCATCAAGGTCGTGTCGTACGACCGTCTGATCCTCGATGCGGACGTCGACGCGTACATCTCGTTCGACAACGAGAAGGTCGGCGAGCTGCAGGCGCAGGGCGTGTTCGATGCGAAGCCGAAGGGCAACTATTTCCTGCTCGGCGGCGCGCCGACCGACAACAACGCGAAGATGCTGCGCGAGGGCCAGTTGAAGGTGCTGAAGCCGGCGATCGATCGCGGCGACATCAAGGTCGTCGGCCAGCAGTGGGTGCCCGAATGGAGTGCATCGACCGCGCTGCGCATCGTCGAGGACGCGCTCACCGCGAACAACAACAAGATCGACGCGATCGTCGCATCGAACGACGGCACGGCGGGCGGCGCGATCCAGGCGCTCGCCGCGCAGCACCTGGCCGGCAAGGTGCCGGTGTCGGGGCAGGATGCGGACCTCGCGGCGGTCAAGCGCGTGATCGCGGGCACGCAGACCATGACCGTCTACAAGCCGCTGAAGCTGATCGCGAGCGAAGCCGCGAAGCTGGCGGTCGATCTCGCGAAGGGCACGAAGCCTGCGTTCAACGCGCAGTACGACAACGGGAAGAAGAAGGTCGACACGGTGCTGCTGCAGCCGACGCTGCTGACCAAGCGCAACGTCGACGTCGTCGTGAAAGACGGCTTCTATACCCAGGCGCAGCTCGCGAGCCAGTAACGGCACGAGGGGCAGCATGTGCGCGGCCGGCCAGGTGCGGCCGGCCGCGTACTCACTGCGAGGCAATGAACGTATGACCGAACCCTTGCTGACGATGCGCGGCATCGTCAAGGCATTCGACGGCGTGAAGGCGCTCGACGGCATCGACCTGACCGTGCGCCCCGGCGAATGCGTCGGGCTGTGCGGCGAGAACGGCGCCGGCAAGTCGACGCTGATGAAGGTGCTGTCGGGTGTCTACCCGCACGGCACGTGGGACGGCGAGATCCGTTGGGAAGGTGCGCCGCTCGTCGCGTCCGGCGTGCGCGACACCGAGCGCGCGGGCATCGTCATCATTCACCAGGAACTGATGCTCGTGCCCGAGCTGTCGGTCGCCGAGAACATCTTCCTCGGCAACGAGATCACGCTGCCCGGCGGGCGCATGCACTACGCGGAGATGGTGCGGCGTTCCGAGGCACTGCTGCGCGAGCTGCGCATCGACTCGATAAACGTTGCGCAGCCGGTGATGAACTACGGCGGCGGCCACCAGCAACTGATCGAGATCGCGAAGGCGCTGAACAAGCGCGCGAAGCTGCTGATTCTCGACGAACCGTCGTCGTCGCTGAGCGCGGCCGAGACGCGCATCCTGCTCGACATCGTGCGCGACCTGAAGCGGCGCGGCGTCGCGTGCGTGTACATCTCGCACAAGCTCGACGAAGTCGATGCGGTGTGCGACACCGTGACCGTGATCCGCGACGGCCGGCACGTCGCGACCGAGCCGATGCGCGGGATGACCACCGACCGGATCATCGCGATGATGGTCGGCCGCGAGATCCGCAACCTGTATCCGCGCGAGCCGCACGAGATCGGCGACGTCGTGCTGGACGTGCGCAACGTCACCTGTCACGACGTGGCGAACCCGCGCCGCAAGCGTGTCGACGACGTGTCGTTCAGCGTGCGGCGCGGCGAGATCCTCGGCGTCGCCGGGCTCGTCGGCGCGGGGCGCACCGAGCTGATGCAGGCGATTTTCGGTGCGTATCCGGGCGCGAGCACCGCCACCGTGCGCATGAACGGCCGGCCCCTCGCGATCCGCGCGCCTGCCGATGCGATCCGCGCGGGCATCGCGATGGTGCCCGAGGACCGCAAGCGTCACGGGATCGTGCCGCAGCTCGGTGTCGGCCACAACATCACGCTGTCGGTGCTGCGCCGTTTCGCCGCGCGCGGGCGGATCGACGCGGCCGCCGAGCTCGACGCGATCCGCACCGAGATGCAGCGGCTGTCGGTGCGTGCGGCGCACCCGTTTCTGCCGATCGCGAGCCTGTCGGGCGGCAACCAGCAGAAGGCGGTGCTCGCCAGGATGCTGCTGGCCGACCCGCAGGTGCTGATCCTCGACGAGCCGACGCGCGGTGTCGACGTGGGCGCCAAGGCCGAGATCTATCGGCTGATCTTCGCGCTCGCGAAGCGCGGCGTCGCGCTCATCGTCGTGTCGTCGGAATTGCCGGAAGTGCTCGGGCTGGCCGATCGCGTGCTCGTGATCGGCGAAGGCGAGCTGCGCGGCGATTTCGTCAACGACGGCCTGACGCAGGAACAGATACTCGGCGCCGCGCTGACACCCGCGCGGCGGCCGGCCGAACCCATTGCAGCGAGTGCGACATGAATACCGAACTTTCTTCCTCTTCCGCCGTGCCGCCGGACGCCGACGCGCGTCGCGCGCACCGTCATCCGCTGCGCCAGATCTTCGTGCGCTACAAGGTGCTCGCGCTGCTGTTCGCGGTCGCGGCGATCTGGGCGTTCTTCTCCGTGCTGACCGACGGCGCGTTCGTCACGCCGCGCAACGTGTCGAACCTGCTGCGTCAGATGTCGATCACCGGGATGCTCGCGTGCGGGATGGTGTTCGTGATCATCGCGGGCGAGATCGACCTGTCCGTCGGATCGCTGCTCGGATTGCTCGGCGGCGTCGCGGCGATCCTCGACGTCAACCGCCACTGGCCCGTTGCCGCGACGGTGCCGGCCGTGCTCGCGCTCGGCGTGCTGGTCGGGCTGTTCAACGGCTGGTGGTCGACCTATCGGCGCGTGCCGTCGTTCATCGTCGGGCTGGGCGGGATGCTGGCGTTTCGCGGCATCCTGCTCGGCGTGACGGGCGGCTCGACGATCGCGCCCGTGTCCGACGGTTTCGTGTTCATCGGGCAGGGCTATCTGCCGCGCGCGGCCGGCGACGGGCTCGCGGTGCTGCTGTTCGCGCTCGTCGCGCTGCTGGTCGTGCGGCAGCGCGGTACGCGCCATCGCTACCGCCTCGCGGTCGCACCGCTGTGGCAGGACGTCGCGAAGGTCGTCGGCGCCGGCGTGGTGCTGTTCGCGTTCGTCGCGACGCTCGACCGCTACGGCGGCATTCCCGTGCCCGTGCTGCTGCTGCTCGCGCTGCTCGGCGCGTTTTCGTGGATCGCGACGCAGACCGTGTTCGGCCGGCGCATCTACGCGGTGGGCTCGAACCTGGAGGCGACGCGCCTGTCGGGCGTCGACACCGATCGCGTGAAGCTCGCGATCTTCGCGCTGATGGGCCTGATGTGCGCGTTCGCGGGGATCGTCAACACCGCGCGGCTCGCGGCCGGTTCGCCGTCGGCCGGCACGATGGGCGAACTCGACGCGATCGCCGCCTGCTTCATCGGCGGCACGTCGATGCGCGGCGGATCGGGTACCGTCTACGGCGCGCTGATCGGCGCACTCGTGATGGCGAGCCTCGACAACGGGATGTCGATGCTCGACGTCGACGCGTACTGGCAGATGATCGTCAAGGGCGCGGTGCTGGTGCTGGCCGTCTGGATCGACGTGGTATCGCGATCGAACCGGCGGTGACGCGGCATCCTACTGTGCCGCCGCCTTGATGAAATCGACGAACGCGCGCAGCGGCGCCGGCACGAAGCGTCGCCCCGGATAGTACAGATACGGGCCCGAGAACGGCCGCCACCAGCCGTCGAGCACGGGCTCGAGCGCGCCGCTCGCGAGATGCGGGCGCAGCCAGTCTTCGTACAGGTGCACGATGCCGAGCCCCGCGCGCGCGGCATCCACGACGAGATCGACCGCGCCGCCGATTTGCACGACCAGCGGTCCCGACGGCTCCACGCGCACGACTTCGCCGTCGCGTTCGTATTCCCACACCGGCATCGCGCCGCTCGCGAAGCGACCGCGCAGGCATGCGTGATCGAGCAGGTCGCGCGGGTGGGCCGGGCGGCCGCGACGGTCGAGATACGCGGGCGCGGCGGCCGTCGCGAAACGTTGCGAGCGCGGGCCGATCGGCACGGCGATCATGTCCTGTTCGAGGCGCTCGTCGTAGCGAATGCCCGCGTCGCAACCGGCCGCGAGGATATCGACGAAGCTCTCGTCGGCCACGACCTCCAGCCGGATCTCCGGATACGCGTCGAGAAAGCGCGGAACGATCGACGGCAGTACGAGCCGCGCGGCGCTCATCGGAACGTTGAGCTTGAGCGTGCCGACCGGCTTCTCGCGGAACGTGTTCACCACGTCGAGCGCCGCTTCCACCTCGCTCAGCGCGGGCGTGAGCCGGGCGAGCAGGCGCTCGCCAGCTTCGGTCGGCGACACGCTGCGCGTCGTGCGGTGCAGCAGTCGCACGCCGAGTTGCGCCTCCAGCCGCCGCACCGCCTCGCTCAGGCCCGATGCGCTTGCGCCCATCGTACGCGCGCCTTCGCGGAAGCCCTTCGCGCGTGCCACCGCCACGAATGCGTTCAGATCGCCGAGATCGACTTGCATTGTTCGCCTTTTCGTACAGGTTGTGCGGATTATGGGCGATTATCGCGCAGCCCGACGCGGCGTAACCTGCGGTTCATTCACTCGATACAGGAGCACGATCATGTCCGCTGTCGTTCAATCCGGCACGTTTCCCATCGCGGGCCGCCGCGTTCACCGCCTCGGCTATGGCGCGATGCAGTTGGCCGGCCCCGGCGTGTTCGGCCCGCCGAAAGATCGCGACGCGGCGCTCGCCGTGCTGCGCGAAGCCGTCGAATCGGGGGTCGATCACATCGACACCAGCGACTTTTACGGCCCGCACGTGACGAACCAGTTGATCCGCGAGGCGTTGCATCCATATCGCGATGAGCTGCTGATCGTGACCAAGATCGGCGCGACGCGCGGCGCGGACGGTTCATGGCTGCCGGCTTTCTCCGCCGACGCGCTGGCCGCCGCCGTGCACGACAATCTGCGCAATCTGGGCCTCGACGTGCTCGACGTCGTCAATCTGCGCATCATGTTCGACGTGCACGCACCGGCCGAGGGCTCGATCGAGGCGCCGTTGACGGCACTGGCCGAGTTGCAGCGCCAGGGTCTCGTGCGGCATATCGGGCTCAGCAACGTGACGGCCGCCCAGATCGCCGAAGGCCGGCGGATCTGCGACATCGTCTGCGTGCAGAATCATTACAACCTCGCGTACCGCGACGATGACGCTCTGATCGACGCGTTGGCGCACGACGGCGTCGCGTACGTACCGTATTTTCCGCTCGGCGGGTTCAATCCGTTGCAGTCGTCGACGCTCGATGCGGTCGCCGCGCGGCTCGGCGCGACACCGATGCAGACCGCGCTCGCATGGCTGCTACGCCGCGCGCCGAACATCCTGCTGATTCCGGGGACGTCGTCGGTTGCGCATCTGCGCGAGAATCTGGCGGCCGGTGCGCTGACGTTGCCGGACGACGCGCTGCGCGAACTCGACGGCATCGCGGGTGCGCGTGGGTGAGTGCAGCAGGGCGGGCGGCCACACGGCGGCGCGATCGCGCTATGTCCGGTCGCGATTGCGTGCGCGCGTCGCGCCGGTGATGACCGCGATGCCGAACAGAATGACGGCGACGATCTCGATGATGTGCTGCGAGACGTGCAGCGTCATCAATCCCCATGCGACGCCGGCGATGAAAATGATCCAGCCGAGCAGATAGATAAGCAGCGTCATCGTTTTTCTCCTTGCGGTTCGGGTTCGTCGTGCGCGGGGCCGTTGCGCGGCATGCCGTTCTATCCGGCCACCGCTTCGCGCACCTGCACGCCGAGACGTCCCATCAAGCGTTGCGCGTCGAACGGTGCGTGCGTTTTCGCATCGTTGTCGAAGTAGCAGTACACGTCGCGCGTTCGCGCGCGCGGCGGCGGCAACGCCGGCGCGGCGAGATGCGCATCCGCGGGCTGCGCACCGCGGCACCATGAATCGATCCGCGCTGCCCAGCGGTCGAGTGCGGCATCCGAGTATTCGCCCGAGTATTTCGTTTCAGTGCCGTGCAGCCGCATGTAGACGAAGTCCGCGCTCAAGTCCTCGAATTGCGGCCACGGTTCGGTCGAATCGGAGATCACGAGCGCGACCTTGTGCCGGCGCAGCAACTGCACGAACGCCGGATCGACAAAGCTCGCGTGGCGTACTTCGATCGCGTGCCGCAACGCGCGCTTGCGATCGATCTGCAGATGGGGCGTCCTCACGCGCGCGTCGTGCCGCTTCGCAAGGGCGAGGGCGGCTTCGGTATCGTGCGGCAGCATGCCGAGGAAGCGCGCGATGTGGTCGGGGTCGAATCGCAGCGACGGCGGAAATTGCCAGAGTATCGGCCCGAGCTTGTCCCGCAGCGCGAGCAGACCCTGCGCGAAAAAGTTCGCGCACGCGACCGTCGCGGTTTCATCGCGAAAGCGCAGCATGTGGGTCAGATAGCGCGCGCCTTTCACGCTGAACGTAAAACCGGGCGGCGTTTCGTCGTACCAGCGTCGCCAGCTGGCGAGCGATTGCAGGCTGTAGTGTGTGCCGTTGATTTCGATCGTCTGCATCCGGGTCGACGCGTATCGCAGTTCGGCGGCCTGCTTCAGCCCTTCCGGATAGAAGGTGCCCCGCCAGCCGTCGTAGCGCCAGCCCGAAATGCCGATGTGAATGTCGCCCGGTTTGCTTGTCACGTCGCTGCCCGTCGGTCCGTTGAATCCGCGTTGCGGCGAGCAAGATGCGTGCCGCGGCCGGGGCAGGAAGCCGCGTGCGTCGTGTCGGACGCGGTGCTGGCCGACGGCAGCGAATCGTTTCTTTCGACTGCTTGCTACGTGCTACCCGGCGTTCGGAACGCTAAGCGGCCGGGCTGGCCGGCCGCACGCGACACGGACATTACGATGCCGATAACCGCACCGACACGCCGGTCGCCGTATAAACCGGCGTCGCGTTGAATCCGTCGACGGTCACCGTTGCGAACTTCGCGGAAGCCGCCGCGCCGTCGATCAGTGCGATCGTGTCGCCCGCCTTCGGCGCATAGCCGTTCACGAACTTCACGTGCAGCGTGCCGCCGGCGACGGTGAGCGGGCCGCCCACGCGCAGACGGCCGCCGCCGTTGCCGTCGATGTCGAGTTCGAGCGTCGTGTTGTCGAGCTGCGTGTAGCGCGTCGCGATCGTGACCGGCGCGGCGGCGGCGATCTTCACGCTGCCGCCTGCACCGACGTATACGTCGCCGTTGCCGAACGCAGTGGCCGATGCCGCGGCGAGCGTGCCGCCGCTCACCTGCGTGCCGCCCGTGTAGCTGTTGTTGCCCGCGAGCGTCAGCGTGCCGGTGCCTTGCAGCGTCAGCTTGCCGGCGCCCGCGATGTCGTTGCGCCACAGGTCGGCCGCATTCAGCCCGCCTTGCGACGCATCCATCGACACGATCACGTTGCCGTTGAATGCGCCATAACCGTCGGCGGCGGCGAACAGGTTCAGGCGGCCCCAGCCTTCCGCGTCATCCATCACCGGATAGCCGGACGATATCTCGGTCGTCTTCAGCACGACGCGCCGCTGGTCGGCGCTCAGGTACGGGAAGCGCGTCTGCAGCAGGATCTCCGCGCCCTTCGGCACGACGGGCGGCGCGCCGGTCGATTCGATCGCGCCGAAGCCGAACGTCATGCGGCGCGCGAAGGCGGCCTTGTTCGTCGCGTAATCGGCGAAGCGGTCGGTCGCCGTCGTGCCCGAATGCGCGAAGGCGGCGAACGTCGTGCCGGTCGTCCCCGTGAGCTGCTGCAGGGCCTGGTGCGCCTGGGCGTACGCGGCCTGCGCATCGCTTGCATACACGGCCAGGTTCGCCGCGCTGACGGCCAGCGCGAGCATGCGCCCGCCGATCACGTCGAGCGGCGAGTGCATGCCGGCGAGGATCCGGTTCTCGCCGAGTTCGAGGCCGCGGCTGACCATCTCCTGGAAGCGTTCCGGCACGAGCCACGCCATCGTCATCGCGTCGCGCATCGCTTCGGCCGTGTGGCCGCTGATGAAGCCGCCGTCGGTCGCGGGCGTCGTGCTTTCCGCCGGCACCAGCGTCGGTGCGACGACGACACTCGTGCTCCAGCGATACGGGCGCGCGTATTTGTAGAAGCGCTTCGTCGGTTCCGTCGACGCGTTGTTGCCCATTTCGTTGAGCAGGTCGACCACCTTGCCGAAATTCGTGTTGGTGCTGCCGCCGACACCGGTGTTGTTGCCGCTGTCGTTGTACAGCACCGTGGTTGCGTCGGCGGGCACGCTCGTGATGCTGGTCGTTTGCTGGGCGGCCGTGCGCCACGCGTCGGTGAGCGGGCCCATGCCGTCGGTCACGCTGTAGCCCTTGCCGCGCCGGTCGTCGAAGTAGGCCGCATCGGCCTGCTGTTGCGTGCGCGCGGTCGTCGCGTTGACGACATATTGAACGTTGGCCGCCAGCACCGTGTCGTTCAGGATCGTGCCGCACGGCGTGCCGCTGCCGGGCAGGCCCGAGCAGGTCGACGGCGAGATCGCCGGAAACGCGCCGTTGGCGGGCGCGCTCACGCCGGCATCGACGAGCATCGTTGCCGGTTGCCACAGGTCCAGGAAGCGGCTCACCACGCGCACGGCCGCGTTGGTCGACAGCGTCGCATAGCGCGCGTCGCCGCGCTGGTTGGTCGCGATGTTGTCGACGAAGGCCGGCACGCTCGGCACGGGCGCGCTGTCGACGAAGCCTGGATCGGCCGGCGGGGCCGGCATGGCCGCGCTGGTCGTGGCGGTCGACGCGACATCGTCGCCGCCGCCGCATGCGGCGAGCACGATCGCGCTCGACAATGCTGCGACGTGCAGCGGGAAACGGCTTCGTGACGCAAACATGCAATGCTCCATCCTGAGTGTCGAAGATGGCGGATTGTCGTGGGCGATCGTGACGCAGCCGTTACGGATTTGTTTCGGGTCGCGGTCGATGCGCCCGATTTCTCACTATTTGGTGAATTCGGGATGCTGAACATGGCGGCACGGGGAAATCGGGCCGTTGGCGATGTCGGATCGCGCGTGCGCGCGTGGTCGAAAAGACGGGCCGCCGGAACGGTCAGGCCGGTTGGGCGACCGATTCCGCATCGGCCCGGCACACGCGGTTTCTGCCCTGGCGCTTCGCCGCGTAGAGCGCGAGGTCGGCCTGATGCGACAGCGCGTGCACGGAGCGCGGGTGCGCACGGTGCGCGGTCGCGTAGCCGATGCTGACCGTGAACGCCGGAATCGTCGCGTCGAACCCGTCGAGCCGGTTGCGCTCCACGGCGAGGCGAATCGCTTCGGCGACTTTCGCGGCGCCGCTTTCATCGGTATCGGGCAATACGACGACGAATTCCTCGCCGCCGTAGCGCGCGGCAAGATCGCCGCGCCGCCGCGTATGCGTGCGAATGCACTCCGCGAGAAAGCGCAGCGCCGTGTCGCCTTGCGCGTGACCGAAGCGGTCGTTGTACTGCTTGAAGTGATCGGCGTCGATGAACAGCACCGACAGGCTGCCGTCGCTGCCGCGTTGCAGCCGCGCCCATTCGTCGGCGAGCGCGGCATCGAGCGCGCGACGATTGTGCAGGCCCGTGAGCGGATCGATGCGCGTCAGGTCGGTGAGCAGCGTCTGCTTGCGCAGGTTGTCCCGCAGCGCGAACGCGAGCAGCCACACCACCGCGCAGAACAGCGCGCCGATGACGGACGCGGATACGCCGACCGTCCACATCAGGTGCGTGGTGCCGGCCAGCACGTCGTGCTCGGCCGGTGCGACGACCGCGATCAGCGGCGTGCCGGGCACCCGCTGGAACGTGTAAAGCCGCATGATGCCGTCGATGCTCGAGCGCGCGGCATAGAAGCCCGATTCGCGGCTCACCATCCGCTCGAACGCCTTCGAGCGGCGCAGGCGGACCATCTGGTGATCGGTCAGCGGCGGGTTTCGCGCGAGGATCGTGCCGTCCGCGCGCAGGATCGCGCTGACGCCGTGCGGACCGACGTTCAGGCGGGACAGCAGCCGATCGAAGTACGCGAGGTCGACGGCAACCACCGCGATCCCGTCGAACGTGTGATCCGCCCGCTCGATGCGCCGCGACAGCGCGATCGATTCCGTGCCGCCGCGCGAACGCGCGCGATACGCCTCGGACACGTAGAGGCCGACGTCGTCCGCATCGCGATGGACCTTGAAGTAGTCGCGATCGCTGAAGTCCCAGTTGTGGGTCGAGCTGCAACAGCCGTCGATCAAACGGCCGTAGCGGTCCGTCACGCCCATGCCGGTCACGTATTGCGCGGCCGTGCGTTCGAACAGCACGTCGTGACGCAGCCCGGCGTCCATGCGTGCGACGGCGGGATTGCCGAGATTGGTGGCGAGCGCGACGAGCGCATTGTTGGACGTCTCGACGGTGCGCGCGATCTCGCTGACGAGCACGGCCGCGATGTTGCGCGACGTCTCGTGCGCATGTCCGACGACCTCGGTGCGCGCGGCCCACAGCGTCGCCGCGCTGATGCCGAGCGCCGCGAGCGACATGAGCGTGCCCAGCACACCGACGATCAGGTGGTTGCGGCCGGCCCAGTCGGCAATTTTCTCGATCGAAATGGATGCAGGCATTGCTCGCGCTTGTGCTCGTGCGGGAAGCCGGCTGCGATCGCAGCGGCGCTGGTCAAATCCGGGTTAACGGCACGGTTACCCGGAAATCGAGGCCGGCAGTCGAAGCAACGAGCGTACGGAACGGCGCAAACGTGTGCGACCTGCGCGCGCCGCGAGCGCAACGGCGGCCGCAGCGCGGAATCAGTCGAGCCCGCCCTGGCACAGGTACTTGATCGTCAGGTAGTCGTCGAGGCCGTAGCGCGAGCCTTCGCGGCCGTAGCCCGATTCCTTCACGCCGCCGAACGGCGCGGCCTCGCTCGCGAGCGCGCCTTCGTTGATGCCGACGATGCCCGTCTCGAGCCGCGCCGACACGCGCGCGATGCGGCGCACGTCCTGCGAGTAGAAATATGCGGCGAGGCCGAACGGCGTGTCGTTCGCGGCGTCGACGGCCTCGTCCTCGGTATCGAAGCGGAACAGCGCGGCGACCGGCCCGAAGGTTTCCTCGCAGGTCAGTTGCATGTCGGCGGTGGCGTCGGCGAGCACCGTCGGCGCGTAATAGTTCGGGCCGAGTTCGGCCAGGCGTTTGCCGCCGGTGAGCACGCGCGCGCCGCGCTCGATGGCATCGCCGACGTGGCGTGCGATCTTGTCGACTGCGCGCGCGTTGATCATCGGCCCGATCTGCGCGGCAGGGTCGGTCGCGGGCGCGACCTTCAGCGCGGCGACGCGCGCGGCGAGCTTCGCGGCGAACGCGTCGTAGACGCCGGCCTGCACGTACACGCGATTCGGCGACACGCAGGTCTGGCCGCCGTTGCGGAATTTGGCGGCCATCAGCCCGTCGATCGCGGCGTCGAGTTCCGCATCGTCGAACACGATGAACGGTGCATTCCCGCCGAGCTCCAGCGACAGCTTCTTCAGCGTTGCCGCGGATTCGCGCGCCAGCAGCTTGCCGACGAGCGTCGAACCGGTGAACGTGATCTTGCGCACGCGGGCGTCGGCGAGCCAGTCGGCCACCGCATCGATGCCGCGTTCGCGTGACGCCGCGATCAGGTTCAGCACGCCGGGCGGCACGCCCGCTTCCTGCGCGAGGAAGGCGAGCGCCAGCGCGGTGAGCGGCGTGTCCTCCGCCGGCTTCGCGACGACCGTGCAGCCGGCGGCGAGCGCGGGTGCGATCTTGCGCGCGATCATCGCGAGCGGGAAATTCCACGGCGTGATCGCGGCGACGATGCCGATCGGCTCCTTTACCGCACTGAGCCGCTTGCCGCGCTGCTGCTGCGGAATCAGATCGCCGTAAGTGCGCGTGGCTTCCTCGGCGAACCAGAGAACGTACGACGCGCCGTACGCGACTTCGCCGCGCGCTTCGGCGAGCGGCTTGCCCTGTTCTCGCGACATCAGCTTCGCGAGATCGTCGGTGTGCGCGACGATCGACGCATGCCATGCGCGCAGGATCGCGGCCCGTTCGCGGGCGGGTGTCGCGCGCCATGCGGGCAGCGCGCGCGCGGCCGCATCGGTCGCGGCGCGCGCGTCGGCCGCGCCGCTGTCGGGCGCGTGCGCAACGGTCTCGAGCGTCGCCGGATCGGTGACGTCGAAGCGGCGGCCGTCGAGCGCGTCGCGCCAGGCGCCGTCGATCAGGTTGGCGGTGCGAACGAGTTCGGTTCGGGCGAGCGTAAGCGGCATGACAGGTCCTTGGATGGAGCGGTTCGGTGACGACGGCCGCGGCGCGGGCGCGCGACTATCCGGCGCGGGCGGCAGGCCGCCGCGTTCGTGGATGCCGCGCGCCGGCCGTCAGTGACGTTCGCCGAACAGCGATTCGAGCGGGTAATGCCGTTTGACGAACGGCGACTTGATGATCACGTAACTGAAATACTTCTCGATGCCGATGTTCTGCTCGAGCAGCCCTTCGACGATCGTCTGGTAATGGCTCACGCTGCGCGTGATGAACTTGAGCAGGTAGTCGTAGCCGCCGCTCGCGAGGTGGCATTCGACGATCTCGTCGACGTTGCGGATCGCCGCGACGAAACGGTCGAAGTCCTCGCGCCGGTGGTCGGCCAGCGTGACCTCGGTAAACACCACCTGCACGTCGCCCAGTTTCTCGAGCTGGATGTGCGCGCCGTATCCGCCGATATAGCCGGCCTTCTCGAGCCGCTTCACGCGGATCAGGCAAGGACTGGGCGACAGCCCGACCGCATCGGCCAGTTCGACGTTGGTCATGCGGCCGCGCTTTTGCAACTGGGAGAGGATGCGCAGGTCGATGCGATCCAGCTTGCTGTCCGTCATGTTCGCGTGAGAGGGAAAAAATGGAATGTCCGGTTACTTTAGAGTCGAAAGATGGCCGCCACAAGCCCGGCTTTCCCTTGGCCGCTCAGGCCGGTTGCGCGTGCGCGGCGTCGAGCGCGCGCTGCACGCCCGGGTCGGCCAGCACGTCGTCGAGCGTCTTGCGCACGCGCTCGAACATCAGGTCGAATTCGCCTGCCGTGAAGCTCAGCGCCGGCGCGAATCCGAGCACGCCGTCGCCGAACGCGCGAAACACCACGCCGTTCGCATACGCGGCGGCCGCGATCCTGTCGGGCACGTTGAGCGCAGGGTCGAAGCGCGTCTTGCGGGTCTTGTCGGCCACCAGTTCGAGCGCGCCGAGCAGGCCGGCCGAACGCGCGTCGCCGACGAGCGGATGCGCGCGCAGCGCATCGAGCCCGGCGGCGAACCGCGGTGCCATCGCCTGGCCGTTCGCGAGCAGGCCGCCTTCGTGATAGAGCTTCAGCACTTCGAGGCCGATCGCCGCGCTCACCGGGTGTGCGGAATACGTATGGCCGTGGCCGACCGCGGCCGATTCCGCGCGGCTGCCCGCAATGCCTTCATAGATTTCGTCGGACATCAGCACCGCGCCCATCGGCGCATAGCCGGCGGTCAGCCCTTTCGCGACGGTCATCAGGTCCGGGTCGACCTGCTCGGTCTCGCATGCGAACAACGGGCCCGTGCGGCCGAAGCCGGTGATCACCTCGTCGGCGACGAACAGGATGCCGAGGCGCCGGCACGCGTCGCGCATCGCCTTCAGCCAGCCGGCCGGCGGCACGATCACGCCGCCGGAACCCTGCACGGGCTCGCAGAAGAAGGCCGCGACGTTGTCCGCGCCGAGTTCGGCGACCTTCGCATCGAGCGCGGCGACCGATGCGGCGATCAGCGCCTGCGGATCGTCGCCGAGCGGGTGGCGATACGGGTAGGGCGACGGGATGTGATGCTGGTCCGCGCGCGGCAGATCGAAGTGACGGTGGAACGCGGGCAGCGCGGTGAGACCGGCGCCGATCGACGACGAGCCGTGATAGCCGCGCTCGAGCGCGATCATGTGCTTTTTCGTCGGGCGGCCGGTCGCGTTGAAATAGTGCGTGATGAAACGCACGGCGGAGTCGATCGCATCCGAGCCGCCGAGCGTGAAGTACACGCGGTTCAGCGACGGCGGCGCGAGCGCCGCGAGCCGTTCGGCAAGCTCGATCGCGGGTTGCGAACCGAAATGGAAATAGCCGGTCGCGTACGGCAGCTTCGCCATCTGTTCGGCGGCGGCCTTCACGATGCTGTCGCGGCCGTAGCCGACGTTCACGCACCACAGGCCCGAGAACGCATCGAGCAGCGTATGGCCATCGGCGTCGCGCAGGAACACGCCTTCGGCGGATTCGAGCACGGTGACGCCGCGCGCCTCGTGCGCACGATAGTTGACGACAGGGTGGATCAGGTGTTGACGATCGGCTTCGATCAGCGCGGCTTGGTTCATGGCAGTGCGGGACTCTCGTCGGGTGTCAGCGTGAGGTCATGCTACCGGGCGACACATCCGCACGCGCCTTCAATTTGCGCGCTGAAACGTATGAAAGCAGTGTTTGCACGGGGCGCTTCGGCATTTTCTGCTGCGCGCTACGACGGGCCGGGCGAGCGCGTCAGTAGCCGCGTGCGCGATCGACGACGCCGATCATCGGCTGCCCCGCGCGATGGCGCGCGAGGTTCGCGAGCACAGCGTCGACCGCGCTGTCGGGCCGCGTCGCGCTGGCGATGTGCGGCGTGATGCGAATGCGCGGATGCGTCCAGAAAGGATGGCCGGCCGGCAACGGCTCGGGGTCCGTCACGTCGAGGATCGCGCTGTCGAGCCGGCCGCTGTCGAGTGCGGCGAGCAGCGCGGCCGCATCGAGCTGCGGGCCGCGCCCGACCTGCACGAGCGATGCGCCCGCCGGCAGCGCGTCGAACACGCGCGCGCCGAGCAGGCCGCGCGTGTCGTCGGTGAGCGGCAGCAGGCAGATCAGGATGTCGGTGCGGGCGAGGAACGCGTCGAGCGCCGCGTCGCCCGCATGACAGTCGATGCCGTCGAGCGTGCGCGGCGTGCGGCTCCAGCCGGCGCACGGGAAGCCGAAGCGCCGCAGCGTGTCGAGCACGGCCTGCCCGAGGGTGCCGAGCCCGAGCACGCCGACGCGTCGCGATGCGGCCGCGCGCACCGGCTTCTCGCGCCACACGTGCTCGCGCTGCTGCGCCGCGTAGTCGAACAGGTCGCGATGGATCGTCAGCACGGCCTGCGTCACGTATTCGACCATTCCCTCGACGATGCCCGGCTCGATCATCCGCACGACCGGGATGTGCGCGGGCACGCGCGACAGGTCGAATTGATCGATGCCGGCGCCGACGGAGAACACGATCTCCAGATTCGGCAGCAGCGCGCACGGATCGTCGGGCGGTTGCCACGCGGCGAGATATCGCACGGTTTCCGGATCGCCGAGATCCGGCCAGATCCGGAACGCGAGGTCGGGCGCCTGTTGTGCGAAGCGCTGCGCCCATTGCGCGCCGCGTACCGGGTCGGCCTTGTAGAGAAAGCTCATCGCGTGCCGCTCAACCGAGCGCCTGATTGACGATCGCGAACGCGCGCAATGCGGGATCGCGGGCGGGCGCCGCGCCGCGCGCCATCGCGACGACGGTGTCGACGCGCGGCAGGCCGAGCCCCTGCAGCCAGTCCGACAGCCCGCTGTCGCCCGGTACGTCGAGGCGCACGAACATCCCTTCGTGCAGCGCGAGCCAGTGGCTGATCAGCGCCTGCGCGCGCAGTGCGTCCGGCGCGATCACCGGGCCGATCACGTGGCCGCGGCCGAAACGGCGGAACAGCGCGAAGCCGAGCAACTCGCCGTCGCGATCGAGTGCGATCCCGTTGGCGACGTCGAGCAGCGCATCGATCACCGTGTCGCGCGGGTAGCCGGCCGCGCGCGACGCGAGTGTGGCCAGGCGCGGCCCGTCGTTGGTGCCGAGCGGCCGCAGGCGCTCGCCGGGCGGCAGCGAGATCAGCGGCGGCTGGAATGCGGCGCCCTGGTGCTGATCGATCGTGCCGATCGCGTCGAAACCGAACTTCACGTAGAGCGGCTCGCCCGACGGCGTCGCATGCAGGAAGATCGTGCGCGCGCCGAGGCTGTCGACGACGCGTGCGAGCAGCTCGCGGCCGATGCCGCGGCCCTGGCGCTCGGGCGACACGATCACCATGCCGAGCGAAGCGTGCGACTCGCCGAAATGCCAGCCGAGCGCGGTGCCGACGATGCCGGATGCGTCCTCGGCGACGAAGCCGCTGCCGAGCTGGAATGCGAAGCGCCAGTCCTCGAGCCGGTGCGGCCACTTGACTGCCTCCGACAGCCCGTGCGCGGCGGACAGGTCGGTTTCGGCGAACGGGCGATAGGTGAGCGTGCTGGAAGAATTGAGGTCGGCCACGCCGGGCTCCGGATGGGTAGGAATGACACATCGACTCTGCCAGCGCCGCCACGAATCGGATAGGACGATTCGCCTGTTTTGCGGCGTCGGGCGGCGGCCGTGCGAGATCGATGCAAACCGGGTCGACCGGTGCGCACGAACGCGTGCTTCATGCCGGCGCGGCCCGCCATTCCGACAGCTTCTGCTGTGGGAATGACACTACGATAAAAACGCGGCGGTGCTGCCGCTCCCGGGCGAGCCGTGCCGGGCGGTTGCCGCACGGCGTTTGCGTGAAGTCCGCCGGCCGGTGCGCGGCGCCGCGTGCGGCCGCGCCGCAGATCGTGCTGCCCGGGGCATGCAACACGCGGCGAATCTGCGTTTCGAGCGGCGTCGAACGACGTGCGACCGGCTTTTTGCCCTGATTCAATTCCGTTGAAGCCATCCCGTCCCCGGCGCTGCCGGGGTTTCATACCGACAGGACCCGACCATGATCCAATTTGAACCGAAGTACATCACGTTCGACTGCTACGGCACGCTGACCCGCTTCCGGATGGCGGAACTGGCGCGCGAGATCTACGCGGACCGGTTGTCGCCGGTCGCGATGGAGGAATTCGTGCGCGCGTTCGCCGCGTATCGGCTCGACGAGGTGCTCGGGGCGTGGAAGCCGTACCGCGACGTCGTCGTCAACGCGATTCGGCGCACCTGCGCGCGGGTGGGCGTGAAGTTCGACGAAGCCGAGGCCGAGCGCTTCTACCACGCGGTGCCGACCTGGGGCCCGCATCCGGACGTGCCGGCCGGGCTGTCGCGGCTGGCGTCGAAGTACAAGCTGGTGATCCTGTCGAACGCAATGGATGAACAGATCATGAGCAACGTCGACAAGCTCGGCGCGCCGTTTCATGCGGTGTTCACCGCGCAGCAGGCGCAATCGTACAAGCCGCGCATGCAGGGCTTCGAATACATGTTCGGCCAGCTCGGCTGCAAGCCCGAGGACGTGCTGCACGTGTCGTCGAGCCTGCGCTACGACCTGATGACGGCCGAGGATCTCGGCATCAAGCATAAGGCATTCGTCAATCGCGGCCACGAGCCCGGCACGCCGTTCTACAACTATTACGAAGTGTCGGACATCGGCCATCTCGCGACGCAGCTCGGGCTGTAAGCGCGAGGTTCGTTGCCGGCGAACCGCGACGCGCTGGAACACGCACACGCGGCATGCCGGCAGCGCTGCAGGATCGTCTCGACATACGTATCGCGCACGTCATCCGTCGTTGTGCTCGCCGACCTGCGCGACGCAGCGACCCGTTTCGCCCGCGCCGACCCGGTTCGCGCCTTCACCATCCCGGCAAGCCTCGCGCGCCGCATATCGAGGCTGCATCGTCTCCGACTCTCTCTCACGTCGCGCCGGCAAACACCCGGCGTGAATTCCAACACGCCGATCCCGAACGCGCGAGCGGCCGGATCGCGCGGCGGCAGGCCGATTTCGAAAGCACGACGCAATCATCTGAATTTTCGTACGAAGGCACGGGACGGAACCGCGAGGTCGCCCGGCCGTCGAGTCGACGCGAGCAGGCCGGCTGGACGCTCCGGGCACGTTTGAGTGCCGAGCGGGCCGTGTTGTCGGCTCGATTCGCAGCGGGCGTCGCTTGACGATTCCCCATCGCCCTGCCGCCGGTTGCCCGATCGGCGCGGCATCGCATCGCGCAAACGCCGGCAGGTGCGCTCGCGCAGCAAATCATGCTGCGCGGGTGGCCCAAAACGGTCGAATCGTGTGGTGCAGCCGCCCCGAATCGCGACAACCCGCATTTTGGCGATGCTTAAATGAACTCAATGCGCATGACGTCGCGCCCGCTACCAGCAGGCGGTCGCGACGGGTTTCTCGAACCACGCTGGACCCCAGGACCCACTTTCCACAGTCAGGAGCAGTTCGGATGAGCGACGATTTCGACAACGGCGGCACGGGCGGCTTCACGCGCCGCGACATGATGCGGGTCATGGCGGCGAGCGGCATGATGGCCGTCGGCGGCGGCGGGCTGCTGACGGGCGCGCGCTCGGCGTTCGCCGCGCCGGCACCGAAGCGCGGCGGCAAGATCCGGGTCGCGAACGAATCGAGTTCGACGGCCGATACGCTCGACCCTGCCAAGGGCTCGACGGGCGCCGACTACATTCGTTTCTTCATGTTCTACAGCGGGCTCACGCAGCTCGATGGGAGCCTCACGCCGCAGATGAACCTCGCCCAGTCGTTGCAGACGACCGACGCGAAGACGTGGATCATCAAGCTGCGCAAGGGCGTCACGTTCCACGACGGGAAGCCGGTCGGGCCGGCCGACGTGGTGTTCTCGCTGATGCGCCACAAGAACGCGGCCACCGCGTCGAAGGTCAAGCCGCTCGCCGATCAGTTCGCCGATGCGAAGGCGAGCGGCCCGGACGAGGTCACGCTCACGCTCGTCAGCGCGAACGCCGATCTGCCGGTGATCCTCGCGACGCCGCAGCTCGTGATCGTCAAGGACGGCACGACCGACTTCAGCACCGGCATCGGTTGCGGCCCGTACAAGCTGAAGTCGTTCAAGCCGGGCGTGTCGACCGTCGGCGTGCGCAACGACAGCTACTTCAAGCCGGGAATGCCGTACCTCGACGAAATCGAGCTGATCGGCATCAGCGACAGCGCCGCGCGCCTGAACGCGCTGCTGTCGGGCGACGTGCACCTGATCAACGCGATCGATCCGCGCTCGACGCAGCGGGTCGCGTCGACGCCGGGCTATGCGCTGCAGGAAACCAAGTCGGGGCTCTATACCGACCTGATCGTGCGCAGCGACAACCCGATCACCGCGAATCCCGATTTCGTCGAAGGGATGAAGTACCTGTTCGATCGCGAGCAGATCCGCTCGGCGGTGTTCCGCGGCTACGCGGTGATCGGCAACGACCAGCCGATCCCGCCGGGGCATCGCTACTTCAACGCGTCGCTGCCGCAGCGGCCGCACGATCCGGACAAGGCGAAGTTCCTGTTCCAGAAGGCGGGCGCGCTGGGCGCCACGCTGCCGCCGATCTATGCGACGTCCGACGCGAACGGATCGATCGAAATGGCCGTGCTGCTGCAGCAGGCCGGCCAGAAGATCGGGCTGAACCTGCAGGTGAACCGCGTGTCGCCCGACGGCTACTGGTCGAACCACTGGATGAAACACCCGCTCGGCTTCGGCAACATCAACCCGCGCTCGAGCGCCGACGTCGTGTTCACGCAGTTCTTCAAGTCGGATGCGCCGTGGAACGAGTCGGGCTGGAAGAACGCGAAGTTCGACCAGCTGCTGCTCGCCGCGCGTTCCGAAACCGACGACGCGAAGCGCAAGCAGATGTACGGCGACATGCAGGTGCTCGTCGCGCAGCAGTGCCGGGTCGGCATTCCGGCCTTCATCAGCTTCCTCGACGGCTACGACAAACGGCTCGCGGGCCTCGGCTCGATTCCGACCGGCGGGATGATGGGCTTCATGTTCGCCGAGCACGTGTGGTGGAACGCCTGAGCCAGGTGCGTGCCGCCGCCGCGCGGCCGGTGCGGGTGACTGCGCCGGTCGTGCACGGCCTTTTCCGGAGTGCCGCTTCATGAATCGAATCCTGCTCGGGCTGATCGGCCGGCGCATCGCGGTCACCGCGCTGACGCTGCTGATCGTGTCCGCGATCATCTTCACGATCACGAACCTGTTGCCGGGCGACGCCGCGCAGGCCGCGCTCGGCCAGTCCGCGACGCCGGAGACGGTCGCCGCGCTGCGTCAGCAGTTCGGCCTCGACATGCCGGCCCACGTGCGCTACCTGCACTGGCTCGCCGGGTTGCTGCACGGCGATTTCGGCCGCTCGCTGTCGGGCGACATGCCGGTGTCGGCGATGATCGGCGGACGCCTGCCGAAGTCGCTCGCGCTCGCGGCGATCACGACCGCCGTGTCGGTGCCGATCGCGCTGCTGCTCGGGATTCTCGCGGCGGTCAAGCGCGAGTCGGTGGTCGATCGCGTGATCAGCCTCGGCACGCTGTCGCTCGTCGCGACGCCGGAATTCCTGATCGCGACGGTCGCCGTGCTCGTGCTGGCCGTGAAGCTGCACTGGCTGTCCGCGCTGTCGTACGGCGGCCCGATCGAAAGCCTGCACGATTTCCTGCGAGCGTATGCGATGCCGGTGCTGACGCTGTGCGCGGTCGTGATCGCGCAGATGGCGCGGATGACGCGCGCCGCGGTGATCGAGCAGTTGAGCGCGTCGTATGTCGAGATGGCCGTGCTGAAGGGGGCGAGCCCGGCGCGCGTCGTGCTGCGTCATGCGCTGCCGAACGCGATCGGCCCGATCGCCAATGCGATCGCGTTGAGTCTGTCGTATCTGCTCGGCGGCGTGATCGTCGTCGAGACGATCTTCAACTATCCGGGCCTCGCGAGCCTGATGGTCGATGCCGTCGGCAACCGCGATTTCCCGCTGGTCCAGGCGTGCACGCTGATCTTCTGCGTCGCCTACCTGACGCTCGTGCTGTTCGCCGACCTGTGCTCGATCGTGTCGAACCCGAGACTGCGGACCTGAGCGTTCCGTCCTCCTTCCGAGATGCCACCCATGCACCCGACCGAACCCGTTCATCGCAGCAGCGCGCTGCCGCCGTCCGGCGATCAGCCGCCGCCGTGGAGCGGCGCGACGCCGCCCGCCGCACCCGCGCCCGACCACCCGCGCAAGCGCCGCGCCCCGCGCATGGCACTGACGACCGGCGGCCGTGTCGGCCTGTCGATGGTCGCGCTGATGCTGTTCATCGCGGCGTTCGCGCCGCTGCTCGCGCCGCACGACGTCGGCGCGATCGTCACGCCCGACGTGTTCGCGCCGTTCAGCGCGAAGCTGCCGTTCGGCTCCGACTTCCTCGGCCGCGACATGCTGAGCCGGATCCTGTACGGCACGCGCCTGACTGTGCTGCTCGCGCTCGCGGCGGTGCTGCTCGCCGCGCTGACCGGCACGACGCTCGGGCTGCTCGCGACCGTGTCGGGCCGCGCGGTCGACGAGACGATGAGCCGGCTGCTCGATGCGCTCACGTCGATTCCGTCGAAGATGTTCGCGTTGATGTTCGTCGCCGCGTTCGGCTCGTCGCTGCCGCTGCTGGTCCTGACCGCGGCGGTCAGCTACATGCCGGGCTCGTACCGGATCGCGCGCGCGCTGGCGGTCAACATCAGCACGCTCGAGTTCGTGCAGGTTGCACGCGCGCGCGGCGAAAGCGCGCTGTACATCGCGTGCGTCGAGATGCTGCCGAACATGATCCACCCGATGCTCGCCGATACCGGGCTGCGCTTCACGTTCGTCGTGCTGCTGCTGAGCGGCCTGAGTTTTCTCGGGCTCGGCGTGCAGCCGCCGTACGCGGACCTCGGCTCGCTCGTGCGCGAGAACATCGCGAGCCTCGGCGACGGCTCGGCCGTCGCGATCATGCCCGCGGTCGCGATCGCGATCCTCACGGTGGGCGTCAACCTGTTGATCGACGGCCTGCCGCATCGCGGCCGCCGCAAGGGCGCGGCCGCTGCCGCCGGAGGACACTGATGCGACACGATTCGACTCCGCTCGTCGAGGTGCGCGGGCTGCGCGTGGTCGGCGGACGGCCGGGCGGCGAGGAAACGACGATCGTCCACGGCGTCGACTTCGATATCGGGCGAGGCGAGGTGCTCGCGCTGATCGGCGAATCGGGCTCCGGCAAGACCACGATCGCGCTGTCGCTGATGGGCCATGCGCGTGCCGGCTGCCGGATCGCCGGCGGCTCGGTGAAGCTCGGCGGCGCCGATGTCTGCACGTTGCCCGCACCGGCGCTGGCCGCGCTGCGCGGCCGCAGGGTCGCGTACATCGCGCAGAGCGCGGCCGCCGCGTTCAACCCGTCGCGCACGATTCTCGACCAGGTGATCGAGAGCGCGCTGATCCACAAGACGCTGTCGAAGCGCGACGCGCAGGCGAAGGCGGTCGAATTGTTTCGCGCGCTCGCGCTGCCCGAGCCCGAGACGATCGGCAAACGCTATCCGCATCAGGTGTCGGGCGGGCAGCTGCAGCGGCTGATGGCCGCGATGGCGCTGATCACCGATCCGGAGCTGGTGATCCTCGACGAGCCGACCACCGCGCTCGACGTGACCACGCAGATCGACGTGCTGCAGGCCTTCAGGAGCGTGATCCGGCGCTATGGCATGAGCGCCGTCTACGTGTCGCACGACCTGGCCGTGGTCGCGCAGATGGCCGACCGCATCGTCGTGCTGAGCGACGGCGTGATCCGCGAAGCGGGCGATACCGAACAGATCCTGCATGCGCCGACGCATCCGTACACGCAGAGCCTGATCGCCGCGGTGACGCCGAACGATGCCGAACGCGAATCGACCGCGGCGCGCGCGGCGCCTGCGCCGCTGCTCGACGTGCGCGGCGCGGTCGCCGGCTACGGCGGTCGTACCGCGAAAGGCTGGCCGGCGAAGGTAATCCTGCACGAAGTGGACCTGCGCATCGGGCGCGGGCAGACGGTCGGCGTGATCGGCGAATCGGGCTCGGGCAAGACGACGCTCGCGAAGGTGATCGCGGGCCTCGTGCCGGCGACGGCCGGTCGGATCCTGCTCGACGGCGAGCCGCTCGCGCTCGATATCGCCCGGCGCACCAAGGAGCAGCACCGTCGCGTGCAGATCGTGTTCCAGAACGCCGACACCGCGCTCAACCCGGTGCATACCGTCGAGCGCACGCTCGCGCGGCCGCTCGCGTTCTATCACGGGATCAAGGGCGCGCGTGCGCGGCAGCGTGTCGCCGAGCTGCTCGAACTCGTGCGGTTGCCGCAGGCGGTGGCCGCGCGGCGCACCGGCGAGTTGTCCGGCGGGCAGAAGCAGCGCGTGAACCTCGCGCGTGCGCTTGCGGCCGAACCCGACCTGATCCTGTGCGACGAGGTCACGTCGGCACTCGACACCGTGGTCGGCGCCGCGATCATCGATTTGCTGCGCGACCTGCAGGCGAAGCTGGGCGTGTCGTACGTGTTCATCACGCACGACATCGCGAAAGTGCGCGCGATCAGCGACGACATCGTCGTGCTGTACGCGGGCCGTCGCGTTGAAACGGGCAGCCGCGACGCGCTGTGCGCGCCGCCTTATCACCCGTATTCGCATCTGCTCGTGTCGTCCGCGCCGGAGTTGCGCGCGGGCTGGCTCGACGATGCGGCCGAGCGCTGTCACCGCCCGCTCGTGCCGATCGGCGCGAACGCCGACGATGCCGATCTGTGCCCGTTCCTGTCGCGTTGCGCGATGCGGGTGGACGGCGTGTGCAACCGGAGCGCGCCCGCGCTGCGCACGCTCGAGAACGGCGCACAGGTGCTGTGCCATCGCAGCGAGGAGGATCTCGCACGCTTCCAGGCCGAACCGGCGAAGCACGTCGCGTCGGTGCAGCCGGTACGTCCGTAGCATGCCGAAGCGTGCGTCCATCGCAGGCGCCGATGCGGCGCGCAGCCGTGCCGCATAGTGTGCTGCGGCGGTCGTGCAAAACGGTGGAACGTGCGCGTGCCGTGCGCGAATACGCGGCAACCGCGCTTTTTGACGGTGATTAAATGGCTTTCAGCGGGCGATCACCGATCGCTGTCGACGCAATGCTCGAGAAGGATCCGATGAAATTCGAATCGTACTGGCTGGATACGCGCCCCGCGTTTCGCTCAGGCTGCGAAGGCCCCGTCGAAGGGCGCGCCGACGTGGCCGTGATCGGCGGCGGCTTCACCGGCCTGTCGGCGGCGCTCGCGCTGGCGCAGCGCGGCGTATCGGTGGTCGTGCTCGAAGCCGCGCAGATCGCGGGCGAAGCATCGGGCCGCAACGGCGGCCAGTGCAACACGGGCGTCGCGCAGGACTACGCGTCGCTGGCCGCGCGGATCGGCGCCGAACCGGCAACGCAGTTCTATCGCGCGTACGAAAGCGCGGTGAAGAGCGTCGAGGCGATCGTCGCCGAACATGCGATCGACTGCGATTTCCGCCGTGCCGGCAAGCTGAAGCTCGCCGCGAAGCCGCAGCATTTCGCGGGACTGGCGAAGACGTTCGACGCGCTGCGGCGCGACGTGGATCCCGACATCGAGCTGATCGAACCGTCGCGGATTCGCGATGAAATCGCGTCCGACGGCTTTTACGGCGGGCTGTTGCAGCGTAACGGCGTGCAGATGCACATGGGCAAGTTCGGCGTCGGCCTCGCGCAGGCAGCCGTCCGGGCGGGCGCACGCATCTACGAGCAGGCGGCCGTCACGCGGCTCGAGCGGATCGACGGCGAGCGCCACGCGATCACCAGCACGCGCGGCACGCTCGTCGCCGATCGCGTGCTGGTCGCGACCGGCGCGTCGCAGCACGGCCCGTTTTCATGGTTTCGGCGGCGCATCGCACCCGTCGGCAGTTTCATCGTCGTCACGGAACCATTGCCCGACGCGCAACTGAACCGGCTGTTCCCGCATCGCCGTGCGTACGTCACCTCGCGCCAGATCGGCAACTACTTCCGCGTGACGCCCGACAACCGGCTGCTGTTCGGCGGCCGCGCGCGCTTCGCGATGTCGGGCCCGCGCTCCGATGCGAAAAGCGGCGAGATCCTGCGCGCCGGCATGGCCGGCTATTTCCCGGAACTGGCGAACGTGCGGCTCGATTACTGCTGGGGCGGGCTGGTCGACATCACCGCCGACCGGCTGCCGCGCGCGGGCCAGCATGCCGGGCTCTATTACTCGATGGGCTATAGCGGCCACGGCGTGCAGATGGCCGTGCACATGGGCCGCGTGATGGCGGACGTGCTGTACGGCAAGGCCGCATCGAATCCGTGGCGCGAGCTCGACTGGCCGGCGATGCCCGGCCATTTCGGGCACGCGTGGTTCCTGCCGTTCGTCGGCGCGTATTACCGGATGCAGGATCTCCTGCACTGAACCGGCTGCCACGGGAGGATTCGATATGACCGCACGATGCACTTGCCTGCTTGCCGGGAACGAAGGCCGCCGAGACGGGGCGCGAGCCGGTGACGGGATGGCCGCGTCGATCGGGACGTGCCCGATCGCGCATTCCGTCGCACAACGCACTGCCGCCAAGGCGATCGCATGAGGACGGCGAGCATGGCCACCCTGTTCCACGAATCGCCCGAAGGCGCGATGCCGCGCGCACCGCGTGTTCCGCAGCCCGTCTCGCCGGCGATCGGCGACGTGCTGCGCACGATCGATGCATCGTTCGCGCAGCCGCTTAACCTCGACACGCTCGCGGCCGTGGCCGGATTGAGCGTGTCGCGTTTCACCGCGCGCTTTCGCGGCGAGGTCGGCGTGTCGCCGCACCGGTATCTGTGTCTCGTGCGAGTGCGGCGTGCGCAGGATTTGCTGCGCGCCGGCCTGGCGCCGTCGGTCGTCGCGACCGAGGTCGGCTTCTTCGATCAGAGTCATCTGTGCCGGCATTTTCGGCGGGTGCTCGGCATCACGCCGCGCGATTACGTGCGCGCCCGGCCCGGTGACGCGCCGGTGCGACCGTCGTCGATGCGTACGCGTGCCGAACGCCGCGACGCGTCGTGTCGCGTTGCGTAGGCGCGGTGCGGGCGACATCCGCCAACAACGATTTCCGATACCGCGCGACGAGGTCCCCGACGACATCGTCGCGCACAGGGCAGGAGCAGAAATGACCGCAGTGTTCGTGTTGCACCGTGCCGACGGCACGACCAATCCAACCGCCTTCCGCAAGCAGGCATTCGGCGAGCGCGATCCGTTCGCGCGACATCGGGAGATCGCGTGGGAAGGGCCCGACGCGATGGCCGCCGGGAGGATCCGGTTCGTCGGCGAATTCGACGTCACGCGTTATCCGCACATCGAGACCCTCATCGTCGTCGAAGGCGAACTGACGCTGGAAGCGGCGGGTGCGGCGGCGTTGGTGCTGGGCCCGGGGGAAGGGGCCGTCATCGGCGCCGGCACGGCGCTTCGCGTCGCGGCGGAATCGCGCGTGCTCGTCATGTTCTGCGCCGCCGCGTGCACTGAACCGACGAAGCGCGGCGTGTTCGCGCTGCGCGCCGACGCCGACTTCAAGCCGTCGGCGTCGCTGCCGGCCGAGGTGCTGCTCGGCCCCGCACCGCAATGCCGCAGCGACAACGTGTTCATCGACGACGGCGCCGCGTACTGCGCGGGCACATGGGATTCGACGCCCTATCACCGGATCGTGCGCCCGCATCGCGCGAACGAGTTCATGCTTCTGCTCGCCGGCAGCGTACGGTTCGCCGCGCCCGACGGCAGCGTGCTGGCGCTCGGCGCCGGTGACGCGCTCTTCGTGCCGCGCGGCGCATCGATCGGATGGGAAAGCAGCGAACGCGTGGCGAAATTCTACGTCGTGCAGAACGTCCACGTATCAACCGAAGGAGACTGAACATGTCCCCTCCGTTGCGCCAAATCGAAACGCCGTCCACGCCGCCGGCTTCGGCCGACGTCGTCGTGATCGGCGGCGGCATCATCGGCGTTTTCACCGCGTACTACCTGGCCCGGCGCGGCGTGTCGGTCGCGCTGGTCGAGAAGGGCCGAATCGGGGCCGAGCAGTCGAGCCGCAACTGGGGCTGGTGCCGGCAGCAGAACCGCGACGAACGCGAATTGCCGATGGCGAGCAAGAGCATCGATCTGTGGGAGCGCTTCGCCGCCGAATCCGGCGAAGACACGGGCTTTCATCGCTGCGGGCTGCTGTATCTGAGCAACGACGAGGCCGAGCTGGCGCGCTGGGCCAGCTGGGGCGAGTTCGCGAAGACGGCAGGCGTGACGACGTACATGCTCGACAGCAAGCAGGCCGGCGAGCGCGGGCGCGTGACCGGCCGGCCGTGGAAGGGCGGCGTGTTCTCGCCGAGCGACGGCACGGCCGACCCGGGAAAGGCCGCGCCGGCCGTGGCGGCCGCGTTCATGAAGCTCGGCGGCAGCGTCAATCAGCACTGCGCTGCGCGCGGCATCGAGCTGGAGGGCGGGCGCGTCAGCGGCGTCGTCACCGAAGCCGGCGTGATCAAGGCCAGGACGGTCGTGCTCGCCGGCGGCGCGTGGGCGTCGTCGTTTTGCCGGCAGCTCGGCATCCGCTTTCCGCAGGCGTCGATCCGCCAGTCGATCCTGAGCGTGTCGCCCATCGAGCAGCGCTTGCCGGATGCGCTGTACACGTCCGGCGTGTCCGTGACGCGTCGCGGCGACGGGCGCTACGCACTGGCCATCAGCGGCCGCGCACGCGTGGACGTGACGCCGCAGTTCCTGCGATTCGCGCCGCAGTTCGTGCCGATGTTCGCGAAGCGCTGGCGCAATCTGCTGCCGGGCGGCCTCGAAGGGATGCGCGGCGGACACGAAACGCTGAAGCGCTGGCGGCTCGATGCGCCGACGCCGATGGAGGCGGTGCGCATCCTCGATCCGAAGCCCGACATGCCGACCATCGCCGAAACGTACCGTCGCGCCGTCGAATTGCTCCCGGAACTTCGCGAATCGACGATCACGCATGCATGGGCAGGGTACGTCGACAGCACGCCGGACGGCGTGCCGGGGATCGGCGAAGTGCCGGGCGTGCCGGGATTGATCCTGGCCGCAGGCTTTTCCGGTCATGGCTTCGGCATCGGCCCCGGCGCCGGTCACCTGATCGCGGATCTCGCCACGGGTGCGCAACCGATCGTGGACCCGATCCCGTATCGGCCGAGCCGGTTCGGCGATTCCGCGTGGGGCAAGGTCGCCGATTTCTAGTCGGCACACGGCGGCTTCGCCCGTTCGCGGGCGCACGGCATCGACTCAAGGACATCGTGTAATGAATTCATCCATCGCTTCACCGGTTCGTCATCTGAGAGAAGCCGGCAGGCTCGATCGCTTCTTCATCGACGGCGACTGGGTTGTGCCGGACGGCGGCGACCGTTTCGCGGTCGTCTGCCCGTCCACCGAAGACGTGCTGTGCGACATCCCGCTCGGTAACGCGCGCGACGCCGACCGCGCGGTGCAGGCCGCACGCAGTGCGTTCGAGCGCTGGTCGGCGACGCCACCGCAAGAACGCGCGGCGTTCCTCGACCGCATTCACGCGCTGATCCTCGCGCGTGCCGAACAGTTCGCCATGGCACTCGCGCTGGAAATGGGCGCGCCGATCGGCTATGCACGCAGCGCGCATGTGCCGCTCGCGGCCGAACATATCCGCGTCGCGCGCGACAATCTCGCCAGCTATCCGTTTCGCACCCGGCGCGGGACGACCGCGATCGTGCGCGAGCCGATCGGTGTCTGCGCGTTGATCACGCCGTGGAACTGGCCGATCTACCAGATCACCGCGAAGGTCGGACCGGCGCTCGCGGCGGGCTGCACGGTGGTGTTGAAGCCCAGCGAGCTGTCGCCGCTCAGCGCGTTGCTGTTCGCGGAAGTGATCGCCGATGCGGGCGTGCCCGCGGGTGTGTTCAACCTCGTAAGCGGCAGCGGAACGGAAGTGGGCGCGGCGCTCGCGTCGCACGCCGAAGTCGACATGGTGTCGATCACCGGGTCGACGCGTGCCGGCGTGCTGGTCGCGCAGGCGGCGGCGCCGACCGTCAAGCGCGTCGCACAGGAGCTTGGCGGCAAGTCGCCGAACATCGTGTTGCCCGATGCGGACCTGTCGCGCGCCATCGCGCCGGGCGTTGCCGCCGCGTTCCGGAACATGGGCCAGTCGTGCAGCGCGCCGACCCGGCTGATCGTGCCGCGCGGCGCGCTGGCCGACGTCGAGGCGCTGGCCGTCGCGGCAATCGAGCGAATGGTCGTCGGCGATCCGTTCGCCGAGGCGACCACGCACGGCCCGCTGGCCAATCGCGCGCAGTTCGGCCGGGTCGCGCACATGATCGATGCGGGCATCGACGAACGGGCGAAGCTGATCGCCGGCGGCCCGGGGCGGCCGGCGGGATTCGACCGCGGGTTCTACGTGCGGCCGACCATCTTTTCCGACGTCCGCACCGACATGGCGATCGCGCAGCAGGAGATCTTCGGCCCGGTCCTCGCGATCCTGCCTTACGATACCGTCGACGAAGCCCTCGCCATCGCGAACGATACGGTCTACGGGCTTGGCGCGCACGTGCAGGGCACGGACATGGAGCGCGTGCGTGCGGTGGCTGCGCGCATTCGGTCGGGGCAGGTGCACCTGAACTACCCGGCATGGGATCCTCAGGCGCCGTTCGGCGGATACAAGCAGTCGGGCAACGGTCGTGAATACGGGATCGAAGGGATGGAAGAGTACATGGAGGTCAAGTCGATCGTGGGATTTCATGATTGACGCGGCCGCAGCCCCGACTTGAACCGGTTTGCCTTGCGAGAGGGTCGAAATTGGAAAACGCCATCATCCCCGAGACGTCGTTGGACACGCATCACGCGCACTGGGCGACCTTGCGTCGCGACCTGCATGCGCATCCGGAGTTGCGATTCGAGGAACACCGGACGGCCGACGTCGTCGCCCGCGAGCTCGAAGATATGGGTTATGCGGTGACGCGCGGGCTGGGCGGCACGGGCGTCGTCGCGAGCCTGCCCGGTGCGGACCGGGGCCGTGGAATCGTGCTGCGCGCCGATCTGGATGCGCTGCCGATCCAGGAAGCCAACGACTTCGCGCATGCATCCAGCGTGCAAGGGATCATGCACGCGTGCGGGCATGACGGGCATACCGTCATGCTGCTCGGCGCGGCGCGCGTGCTGAAGGCGCTGCCGCAGTTGGCGGGCACGGTTCATTTCGTGTTCCAGCCCGGCGAAGAGGGCGGCGCGGGCGCGCGGAAGATGATCGACGACGGGCTGTTCGAGCAATGCCCGACGGAGGCGGTATTCGGCATGCACAACTGGCCGGGCTTGCCGGCCGGGCATTTCGGTTTGCGCACGGGGGCCATCATGGCCGCGGGCTCGCGGTTCAGGATCACGGTTACCGGCAAGGGCGCGCATGCGGCGCAGCCGCACCTGGGCATCGATCCCGTTCCGCTTGCCTGTTCGATGGTGCTGCAGTGCCAGACCATCGCCGCACGGCACAAGGATCCCGTGGATCCGGCCGTCATTTCCGTCTGCATGTTCCATGCTGGCACGACGGACAACGTCATTCCGGACAGCGCCGAACTGCGGGGGACGATTCGCACGCTGTCGTCGACATTGCAGCAACAGTTGCAGCGCGACGTGCGGCTCGTCTGCGAGGCGCTCGCCCGCGCGCATGGCGCGCAAGTCGACGTCGAATTCTTTCAGTATTACCCGGCGACGGTCAACACGCCGGCCGAGACCGCGCTCTGCGAAGCGGTGATTCGCGACACCTTCGGCGACGAACGCCTTCACGCCGACGTGCCGCCGAACATGACCTCCGAAGACTTCGGCTTCATGCTCGAGGCGCGCCCCGGTGCTTATGTGCTGATCGGCAATGCGCCGACGGGAGCGGCCGCGCCGGCGCTGCATCACCCGAAGTACGATTTCAACGACGACATCATTCCGGCCGGGGTCCGGTATTGGGTCGCGTTGGCGCAGCGTTACTTCAGCCGGTCGCCGTGAACGCGCGCGATGTCGCGGCGGCGGGCGGTGGAGGCACGGCGCGCCGCGGCGCGCATTCGCGAGCGGGCACGCGGCACCTGTTACGCGCGTTGAGCGAGCGCCTTCACCTGCGCGGCCGACATCGCGCAGCGATGGATGCGAAACTCGTCGATCGCGCCGTTGAAGAACGGATCGCCCGGATACTGCGAGCGTCCGATCCAGTTCTGCGCGGTCTTGCCGATTCGCCAAGGCGCGAAGATGACGTCGGCCGCCGAGCCGATTGCATTGCCGTCCAGATAGAGCGTCGCGGTCGTCGCAGAGAGCGTGACCGCGACGTGCGCCCACTGCCCGGCCGGCAGTGCGGTGTTGCCGTCGATCGTGCGTTCGCCGTGCCCGCCGTTGGTCGTGATCGCGAAACGCATCGTCCCGCGCGCGCTTTTCGGCGTGACGAACAGATAGCGTCCGGTGCCCGAACCGAAATCGAAGATGCGCGCCCACGTCTGTGCGCCGCGCCAGTTCACCCACGCCGCGATCGTGAAGTCCGATACGTCGGCGACGATGTCGTTCGGCAGCGCGACGTAGCCGCTGGCGCCGTCGAGCGACACCGCGTTGCCGATCTTCCCCGGTACGCGCGATGCGCCGCCGACGAGCGTACCTGCATGACCGTTGCCGGATGTGTCCGCGGCGGTCGTGCCGTCAATTTCGTCGAAGGGCAGCATGGTATGCAGTTGCAGTGCCGTCGACGCGGCGACTTCGACCGAATTTGCTGATTCGCCCGATGCGGTTTGCGCACTGATGACGTAGTACCAGACGCCTTGCGCGGGCGTGTCCGTGTAGGTGAGCGGGTCGACGATGCCGCTTGCCACGGTCTTGTACGGGCCGCCCGCCGTGGCGGCGCGCTTCACGTCGTAGCTGATGGCGTTCGCGATGCCCCACCACGACAACACGACCCGTCCGGCGGCCGGCCACGCGGTCAGCCCGCTCGGCGCGAGTGCGGGCGCAACGGGGTCGCGCGTGCATGTCAGCGTGCCGTAGCCGAGCTGATCGTAGCCGCCGCTCGCCTCGCCGTAGTTGCCGCCGCCGCCTTCGGGCTGGATCGCGTGCGCGAACTTCGCGGACCACGGCGCGGACAGCCCCCTGCGGTTCACGTAATGGTTGTAGACGAGCGCCCAGCACGGACGGATCGCGCCCTGGCTGGCCTTCGAGAATTGCGCTTGCGTGACATCGACGTTCGCATACGGTACGTACGGCACCGGAAGGAACGTGCCGTCCGGCTGCACGAGATTCGCCTTCGCGACATATTCGGCACCCGCGAGGAAACGGTTGTTGTCGTGTCCGTACAAGTCGATGCCCTGGTTCCACGCCATTTCGCAGATCGCACCGCCGAGCGCGATGCCGAGCGTGTTGTGCCCCTGGTCGCGGCCCGACTCCTGCCATTGACCCAGATGGCCCGGGTGCAGGTAGTAGACGGCCTGCGCGATCGCGCCGTTGCCGGGCCCGTCGATGAAATAGTTGACGGCTTCGTCGAACTTCGCGTGGTCGTCGCACAGCACGCCGATCGCCATCATCGACGCGATATTGCACAAATCCCAGTTTGCCCAGTAGTGCGTGATGTCGGTGTTGTTGTGGCGGTTCAGGAAATCGGCGTTGATCGGGTAGAACTTGCCGGCCATCATCGCCTGGAACGCGGCGAAGTCGGCGGCGGCCCAGCCGCGGTAGGTGCGCATGATCTCGCCGGCGTTCGCGAACTCGTAGCCGTAGATGCCGGCAGCGAGGTCGACGTTCGAATCGCCGGCAAGGTTCTGCAGCGTCGACGACCACGCATTCATGATCTGCACGGCCTTGTCCGCATACGCGGTGTCGCCGGAGATCTTCCAGCGCAGCGCGCACGCATACGCGGCCGCGATGTCCTTGTACAGCACCGGGTAGTTCTGCGAGCCGGTGCCGCCGCGCGTGACGACGGCCTGCGGGCGCGGCGACCACGACAACTGCGCATGCGCGTTCGCGATCAGCGTGTTCCAGCCCTCGCGCCACGGCGATGCGGCGGCCGCCACTTTCTGCGCGATTCGCTGGAAGTCGGCCTGGGTGTGCAGCAGGCCGGGATGCGCGAACGCGTGGTTCGTGGCGATGGGGGCGGTACCGGTGGCCACGCGCGCGAGTGCACGATTGCCGGTCGCGGCCGCCATGGCGCCGGTGACGCTTTCGCTCGCTTTCGTGTCGCCGCACGCGGAAAGTGCCAGCGCGCCGATGCTGTAAAGGAAGGTGCGCCGGGAAATGCGCGCGCCGGATTCAGGCCGAAACTGCGGGTCGTTCATGTGCGTGTGTCCTTCCTTGTGGGGACTCGGCTGAAAAGAAGCGGCGCCGTTCGAAATCAGTCATCGCATGACGATGCGAATTGTACCGGAAGGATCAGACTTTTCGACCACTGGTTGCCCGATCGGGCGGATGTATTTTATGGATATCGATTGCGATGCATTTGTTGATTAACATGCTAAGAATGTGGAAACAAATGGCGATTGATACGTTTGCGAGATATGATCGTCGCCGGCCGGCGCGCTGCGGGCTTTTCAGGTCTCCCAAGCGATCGATGCTCACTCTTTCATCGTGTTGTCACACGACATATGACGTGATGCCGGTTGCGTCGCACCGCGCAGGGCGGCACTGACGGGCGTCGCGTCGACATCGCGAACATGACCGAGCAGGCTTGCGCGACAGGCGACCCGGGTTGCGTGGCGCGCGGCGGTCGCGTTTTCCGTTGAACACGCGCGGCACCGGCGGACGGTACGGAGTCCGCGTCACAGGGAACGCGGGCGCGTGCATCTTCATGAAACCGCGCAATCCTCGGCCGATATCATGCACGCGCTCGAAGATCACGCAATCGAACGACGCGCACCGATGCGTGCGCGGCAGGCAGCACACGAGGCGGCAGGGCCGCGACGGCACGACGGAGAAAATCGAAACGATGGGAATTGCGACAGGGTCGGTGCGACGCGCAATCGCGATCGCGGCCGGGGGGACGTTGTGCGCGGCGGCGGGCGGCGCATACGCGCAGGCATTCGATACGGCGCCGACGGGGCCAGCCGACGCGCCGGCGATGCTGCCGAAGATCGACGTGACAAGCGAGGCCGAGCGTGCGTCGCGCGGGCTGGTCGGGTTGCGCACGGCGACCGCGACCAGAACCGACACGCCAATCGCCGAGATCCCGCAGACGACCAACCTCGTGACCGCGCAACAGATCGAGATGACGGGCGCGACCGACCTGAACCAGGCATTGCGCTATGTGCCGGGCTTCGCGACGTTCGGCGCCGACACGCGCACCGACTGGTATGCGGCGCTGCGCGGCTTCACGCCGACGCTGTATGTCGATGGCGTGCCGGCGCCGAATACGGCGGTCATTGCGAACTGGCGCGTCGATCCTTACACGATCGACTCGATCGCCGTGCTGCGCGGGCCAACGTCGGTGCTCTACGGCGCCGGTGAGCCGGGCGCGATCGTCGATGCGCATACCAAGCTCGCCGACGGCGAGCGCATTCGCGAAGCCGGCGTGCAGATCGGCAACGATGCGCGCAAGCAGACCATGCTCGATATCGGCGACACGCTGGATCCGGGCGGCAAGGTTGCATATCGCTTCGTCGGTGTCGCACGCGACGGCAACGCGGCGACCGGCCCGCGCGCCGACCGGCGCGTCGCGGTGGCGCCGTCGTTGCGCTGGCGGCCGACGGCCGACACGTCGCTGACGGTGTCCGCATCGTTCCTGCAGGATCACGGCGACATTTCATCGAACTTCCTGCCGGCGTCGGGCACGGTGCTGTCGAACCCGAACGGGCGCCTGTCGCAGGACATCTACATGGGCGACCCGGCGTTCAACGATTATCGGAAGAAGCAGTGGTCGCTCGGCTACGCGCTCGAGCATCGCATCGATGCGATGTGGACGCTGCAACAGGACGTGCGCTGGTCGCGGCTGTCGCTCGACGACGCGACGGTATTCGGCAACGGGTTCGCGCCCGGCAGTACGACCGACATGCTGCGCACCGCCGGGCTGTTCCAGCTGAACTACAGTCGGCTGGACATCGACAACCGCGCACAGGCGCGCTTCGCCACCGGCCCGCTCGAACACACGTTGTTGCTCGGCCTGCAATTCGACCGGCAGACGACGACCAACAGCGTGTGGCTCGCGCTGGCGCCGTCGCTGAACCTGTACCACCCGGTCTATCTGCCGGTGACGGCCGCGATCTTTTCAGGCCGGACGTCGCTCGGGCGTTTCGATCAGTACACGGCCATGAATACGCTCGGCGCGTATGCGCAGGATCAGATCCGCTGGAACCGCTGGACGCTCACGCTCGGCGGCCGCGAGGATCGCGTGAGCGCGCGGTTCGACGATCGGGTGGCCAGAACCGGCACGCAGCAGGACATCAGTGCATTTTCCGGACGCGTCGGGCTCACCTGGCAGGGCGACGCAGGGCTCGCGCCGTATGTCAGCTACTCGACGTCGTTCGATCCTGTGATCGGCGTGCGCATGTACGGCGGCGGCTTGCCGAAACCGACGCGCGGCGCGCAGACCGAGGCCGGGCTGCGCTGGCAGCCGCCGGGCCGGAACCTGATGCTCACCGCCGCGGTTTATCGGATCGATCAGACCAACGTCGTCACGCCGGCGCCGCAGCATCTCGATCCCACCGGCACGTCGTCCGTGCAGACGGGAAAAGTGCGTTCGCGCGGCATCGAGCTGAGTGCGGTCGGGAAGGTGACGCGTGAATTGTCGATCGTCGCGTCGTACGCTTACCAGGACGTCAAGAACGTGCAGGCGAACGATGCGTCGCTGAACAACTGGCCGGTGTCGGTCCCGCTGCCGAGGCAGATGGCGTCGCTGTGGGCGGACTGGACCTGGCACGGCGGCGCGCTCGCGGGCGTCGGGATCGGGGCGGGCGTGCGCTATCAGAGTGCGTTGGCCGGTGCGCCGGACAACTTGCTGACGGTGCCGAGCGCCACCTTGTACGACCTGGCGATGCACTACGAACTGCGTCACTGGCGGTTCGCGTTGAACGTCGCGAACCTGTTCGACCGGCGCTACGTCAGCGGCTGCCAGTCGTATGCGGTGTGCGTGTTCGGCAACGAGCGAACGGTGCTGGCGAGCGCGAAATACAACTGGTAGTCGTGATCGTCCGCGTGGGCGCGGCTACGCGTCGCGCTGCGGCTCGCGGGTGGCCGCGCGTTCGGCTGCATGGCGCTGCCGCCGCCATTCGGTCGGCGTGATGCCGAACCGTTCGCGGAACGCGGTGGCGAAATTCGCCGGCGTGGAAAAACCGATCTCCTTCGCGATGCTCGCAATGCTGAGCGATGTCGAATCGAGCAGGCCCTGCGCGATGCGCAGCCGCTCGTGCCGCAGATACTCGAACACCGTCTGCCCGAGATTGTCGCGAAACGCGCGCGACAAGCGCTTCTCGTGCGTGCCGACCGCGCGCGCCAGTTGCTCGACCGTCGGCGGATCGTTCAGCGAGCGCGACAGATGGCGAATCGCCGCGCGCACGATGATGTCGTCGTCCTTGCCGGTCGCGAACGGGGCGGGCGCCGCCTCGATGTCCTCCGTATCCGCCGGCAGCTGGCGGATCGTCCGCATCAGCTGTACACGAATCCGTGCGATGACTTCCGCCGGCTCGAACGGCTTCAACACATAGTCGACGCCGCCGATCTCGAGCCCCTCGATGCGTTCGTGCAACTCGCCGGCCACCGTCAGGAAGATTACCGGGATCGCGCGCGTCAGCGGATCGGCGGCAAGCCGGCGGCATGCGGTGAAGCCGTCCATGCGCGGCATGCGCACGTCCATCAGGATCAGATCGGGCACGAGCGCCTGCGCGCGCTCGCACGCTTGCAATCCGTCGAATGCGACGCTGATTCGGCACCCGGTGCCGCGCAGGATATCGATCAGCAAGCGCAGTTGCTCGGGCTGATCGTCGACGATCAGGACATGGGCGCGGCTCAATGCGGAGCTCGGTCGAGGCATCGTGCACCTGTTCGGGAAAGGCTGCGGAGAGCGTTCCGGCACGGCGGCTATTCCGTTCGGGAAAATCGCCGAAAGCCGCGATGCGACTTCGCGAAAGCGCATCGCACGCTCGCACCGACAAGCGGACGCCTCCGGACTGCACGGCAGGCAGCGGGTGGCGCAATACCCGGCGTTCGTTGTTCTGATCACCGGCCGATAAAAGGCGCGGATGATTGCCGGTACCGGAATCGATGCGAGCGGAATTGTAGGAGGTTATTCGGATTCGCGCCAGATGACGGGCTTCCATTCTTCATTCGTCGTTTCCGGGTTCTGTCGTAGCGCCGTCTTTTCCGTGTTTTTATCCCGTATCGGTTCTCGCGGATGCCCGAATTCACGTGCCGTCCGGGGCGCCGGCGGTCATTCGGCGTATTTCTTTGAAAATTTTAAAAACTCTCGTGTTATTTCGATCCGCTCCGGCAAAGTATTTGTCCGTCCGTGAAAACATTTTTATTAAGTGTAAATGTAGTAAATCGTTTGCGAGCACGGTGGATTTTGCGTAAACGTTTGAAAATATTGGGTTTTACAATCTATAAAGAATGTCGTCTTCTCTGATGTCGAGTGGTGTCTCATAATTCGTCCGACTTTTGAATGACGAGTGGATCGGGCGGCGCGAAAATGGCGCCGCTCTGGCAAATGAAAAGAGCGGTCGCGAAAAGGTCCACTCAGCAGCACGCGATGAAATAAATGGACGGGGTTGGTCGCGCTTAGCGCGGCATCGAATTCGGAATGCTCGGCGTAACGGGTTGAATCGCAAGAATCGATCGGGAGTGAACGCGTCCAGATCGAGTGATCTGCATTCCTTATGTATTTATCGAATGAACGAGACGGGCCGGCGATCATCCGGCGGCCCGGGGCTGCGTGCGCGCTGTCGACACGAGCGGTAGCTGCATATCGCCATCGGCCTGACGCGGCGGTGCAGCGCACGCAGTACGTATCGCACTGAAGTCGGAGTTGGAGTCGAGCTGGAAGCTGTGAATAAACGTAAGTAGTCCGTATTCAAATCGAACGCTATAAACGGAGCACAAGAAAATGAAGAGGAACCAGATCCCGGCGCTCGTCGCCGCCATGTTCGCAGGCGCAGGTGTGCTGGTCGCGGGGGCCGCACATGCAGACAATTTCGTCGATCGCGGCAACCCGGACAATGCGCTGAACGGGCAATGCATCGACGGGACCAACACGGCCTGTATCGCGACGAAGAGCGGGACTTACGTCGCCACCAGCAGCACGAATTTCACATCGGGCACGAATGCAAAGGCCGGTTCCAGCGGCATCGCGATCGGCGACCAGTCGAACGCCGGCAGCAAGAGCGGCACGAGCAGCGGCGGCGGAATTGCGATCGGCGTCGGCGCGCAGGCGCTCGCGAATTCGGCCACGGCGATCGGCACGGTCGCCCTCGCGCAAGGCAACACGGCACTCGCGATGGGCCGCCAGTCCGCCGCGATCGGCGACTACTCGATGGCGCTCGGCAACGTCGCGGATGCGCACGGCACGAGCTCGATCGCGCTCGGTCATTCGGCACTGGCGAGCGGCGATCGCTCGATTGCGATCGGCGGCGCGAATCCGACCACGAGCGACGGCGTATCGAACGGCGCCGCGTACGACGCGGCTACGCAAACACGTGCGGGCGGCACGCAGTCCGTCGCGATCGGCGCCGGCGCGCAGACGAACGACGACAACCAGGTGGCGATCGGTTCGGGCAGCGCCGGCGCGAACAACGGCGGCACACCCGTGTTCGGCGGCACGGCTGCACCGGTCGGCGGCGCCGTCTCGTTCGGCTCGATCGGCCACGAGCGTCAGCTCAAGAACGTCGCGGCCGGCGCGGCAGATACGGATGCCGTCAACGTCCAGCAACTGAAGAACGTCAACAGCGCGCTCAGTACCGGCATCGGCAACGTCGACGCTCGCGTGACCTCCGTCGGCAATGCGCTGTCGACGTCGATCGCGAACGTCGACCAGCGCATGACCAGCGTCGGCAACAGCCTCAGCACGAGCATCGTGACCGCGACGCAGAACGTCGTCAAATACACCGACGATTCGCATGCCGCGATCGCACTCGACGGCAGCAACGGCACGACCATCAGCGGTGTCGCCGCCGGTGCCGCCGATACGGACGCGGTCAACGTCGGGCAGTTGAAGGGCAGCGTCGCACCACTGCAGACGTCGTTGTCGACGGTTGCCACGAACATCACGAACCTGCAGAACAACGTGTCCGTCATCAATGCGTCGCTCAGCACGGCTGCATCGAACATCGGCGGCCTGCAGGCAGCCGATGCGCGCAACGTGAAATACGACGGCCAGAGCGGCTTCGACTCGGTCACGTTCGCCGGCCCGAACGGCACGACGCTGCACAACGTCGCGGACGGCAAGGATGCGCACGACGCCGTGAACGTCGGCCAGCTGGGCGGCGGTCTCGCATCGCTCAGCACGAGCGTGGCCAACAGCGTCAGCACGACGGTCGGCAACCTGAGCACGTCGATCACGAGCCAGATCGGCAACGCGGCGAAGAACGCGGTGCAGTACGACGACGATGCGCATGGCGGCGTGACGCTCGGTGGCCAGGGCGCGCCGGCACCGGTTGGCGTGCACAACGTCGCGGATGGCGTGGCAGCGAACGATGCGGTGAACGTCGGCCAGCTCGGCAAGGCGACCGACACGCTGAATCAGTCGATCGCCAACGTCGGCAACAGCGTGACGAAGCTCGGCGACCAGGTCGCGACGAACACCGGCAACATCGCGGCGCTGCAGCAGGATGCGCTGCAATGGAACGCGAGCCTCGGCACTTACGATGCGAGCCACGGCGGCAACGGCCCGCAGCGCATCGGCAACCTCGCGGCCGGCCGTAACGGCACCGACGCGGTCAACGTCGACCAGTTGAACGCGGCGATCCACGACGGCACGAGCCAGCTCGACGCGCTCGCCGTGAAATACGACGATGCCGGCAAGCGGCAGGTTTCGCTCGGCGCCGGTAACGGCGGGGTGCCGGTGCGCGTGACCAATGTCGCGCAAGGCGACGTGTCGGCCGGCAGCACCGATGCGGTGAACGGTGCGCAATTGCGCAGGGCGATCGACGGCACGGCGGCCGCGCTCGGCGGCGGCGCGACGGCGAATCCTGACGGCTCGATCACGGCGCCTTCGTACAAGGTCGGCGGCGATTCGTTCAACAATGTCGGCGACGCGCTGACGAACCTCGATGGCCGCGTCGCCGGCAACACCACGACGCTCGACAATCACGAGACGCGCATCGGCAACGCCGAAACCAGCATCGCCGGCAATACGACCGCGATCGCGGGGCTGCAGAAGGATGCGTTGCAGTTCGATCCGGCGCTCGGCGCATACAGTGCCGCCCGTGGAGGCGCGCCGACGAAACTGACCAACGTCGCCGACGGCAACGTCGCCGCCGGCAGCACCGATGCGGTGAACGGCGGCCAGTTGTACGGCGTGAAGTCCGACCTCGAGCAACGCATCACGCAGGTGTCGAACCAGGCCGGCGACGCCGTGAAGAATGTCGTCAAGTACGACGTCGACGGCAACGGCAACCGGCTGAACTCGGTGTCGCTGATCGGCGGCAACGCGAACGCGGCAGTCGTGCTGAAGAACGTCGCGGCCGGCACCGACGATACCGACGCCGTGAACGTGAAGCAGTTGAAGTCGGTGCAGTCGAATCTCGACCAGCTCGGCGCGCTCGCGGTGCAGTACGACGACAGCTCGAAGGGCGCGATCACGCTCGGCGGTGCGGGCGGCACACGCATCACCAACGTGAAGGCCGGCACGCTCGGCGCGACCAGCACCGATGCCGTGAACGGCTCGCAGCTCTACGCGACGAACCAGCAGGTATCGAAGAACACGACCGATATCGCCAACCTCCAGAACAACGTGACCGACATCGCGAACGGCAAGGCGGGCCTCGTGCAGCAGCAGGATCCGAACGGCCAGATCACGGTCGGCAAGGATTCGGGCGGCACCAGCGTCAACTTTTCCGGCACGGCGGGCGACCGCGTGCTGAGCGGGGTCGCGGCCGGTGTGAACGCCAACGATGCGGTCAACATGGCGCAGTTCAACGACGCGCTGAAGACCGCGGCGATCAACGACAAGGTCCGCGCGGCGGCGACGGATGCGAACACGTCGTGGATCGCGCGCGCCGATGCGGGCTCGATCGGCTCGACGGCGACCGCCACGGGCAAGAATGCAGTGGCGGTCGGCCAGGGCTCGATTGCCGATCGCGACAACTCGTTCTCGGTCGGCGCGAAGGGCAGCGAGCGCCAGGTCACGAACGTGGCGGCCGGCACGGCACCGACCGACGCCGTGAACGTGCAGCAGCTGAACGACAATCTCGGCGCCGCGTCGGCGCAGGCGAAAGGCTACACCGACCAGCGGATCGGGCAGGTGTACAACGCGTTCAACGACCTGAAGAAGGACATGTACGGTGGCGTGGCTTCGGCGATGGCGGTGGCCGGGTTGCCGCAGCCGACGGGGGCGGGGCGTTCGATGGTGTCGGCGGCGACTTCGAATTATCACGGGCAGCAAGGATTCGCGGCCGGGTATTCGTACGTGACTGAGAACAATCGTTGGGTCGTCAAGGCGTCGGTGACGGGGAATGCGCGGTCGGACTTCGGTGCGGTGGTCGGGGCCGGTTACCAGTTCTGATCGGGGCTGAACGGCGTTGAAAGGCGAACGCGGCGGGCACGGGGATGTCCGCCGCGTTCGATACGCCGATGGTGCGCGGTTTCGATAGATCACTCTTCACGCGCGTGCCGGGGGAGGATCCAGAGCATCCGCCCGACCGCTTCGGCCTGGTTTCGGGAATGTGTCTTCTCGTAGATCGCACGCAGTTGCGTGCGAACGGTCGAGAGCGACACGCCCGCGATGGCCGCGCATTCCTCGGGAGTCTTGCCGCCGATCAATGCTTCGGCGACGGCGGCTTCGGCGCTCGTCAAGCCGAATGCCTGCCGCAACTGTTGCGCAACGACGAGCGGTGCGGCGCTGCGGCGTCTCGCGGTGATCAGGATCGCCGCGTCGCCGAGTGCGCCATCGCGTATTTGTCCGGATAACGAAGCAATGCAGAGAAAGACTTCGTGTGCGGCGCTGACGGTGCCGGCCAGAGCAAGGTTCTCGCTTTTGCGGGTCCTGGCGACACGTGTTACCGCTGCCTTGAGTGCGTCGTTCTGCGGCGCGCTCGTCGCGCTCAGATGGCCATGCTCGAGCTTGAGGCACGTGGTGGCGCGCAACAACGCTTCTGCCGCCGCGTTGACGTATACGACGCGCGAATGCCGGTCGAGCGTGAAGATGGACAAGCCCAGTTCTTCCATCAATTCGTTGCCGAGCGCGGCGTCCCGACGCAGCACGCGTGCATCCTGCCAAAGGTTGATTGCGCGTTGCAGATGCCCGGCCATGCCCGTCAGATTCGCGCGCTCCTCCGACGAATAAGGCGGTCGACCGTACGCTCGCAGCAAGCCGAGCAGGATGTCGTCGCTGCCGGGGCGCGCGAAGCGCATTCCCATCAGATAGCGAATGCCCGACGGAATCTGATAGTCCTGAAAGAATTCGCTGCGCTCGACATCGCGTTCGGTCAGATGATCCTGGCAGCAAACAAATTCGCCGAGCGGCGCATTCTCGACGAAGCCGCGGCGCGGATCGAGTGCGCCGTAATACTGGTCGTAGAGTGCGACGATCGAATCCAATTCAGCGCGCGGCGAATAGATCGAGAATTTCGGGGCGTTGCGCACGGCGTCCCAGCTGAACATATGAAAGACGTTTGCGCCGAGCGATTCGGATACCCGATGGAATACTTCGAGAAAACCATCCGGGCACAGGGCGGCCTCGTAGAGGTCCCCGATGAGCTGGTCCCGTTCCATGCTGCCCCCGCCGCGTAATGATTTCGTATGCGGATTTTGTCTGACGATACTGATTCGAACGCCTGAATTGTTTTCAGGCTAGCACAGGTCATTTGCTTTTCGTACCGCATTGTTACGGACTTTCATTCACCTGAACGATGATCGAAGAAATCGACTTTGCGAGAATTCCAGTCAGCGTGCATGCGCGTTGCGTATCGCGCCTGATATCCAGAAGACTCTCGGGGGGAAAACAATGAAACTCAAACCTGTCGCATGGGGTATCGCAGTGCTGGCGCTGTCTGCTTGCGGAGGCGGCGGCGGTTCTTCTTCATCGCCATCCGAGCCCGGCGCACAGACGGTCAGCGGCGTCGCGGCAGCCGGTGCGGCCATGCAGGCCGCGACGATCAAACTGGTCGACGCCACCGGCAAATCGGTCGACTGTCCCGCCGATGCCGCGACCGGCGCGTTTCATTGCACCGTGACCGGGCTGACTGCGCCTTTCGCGTTGTCCGCTTACGGCAACGTCGCGGATTCGCAGGCCACGCTGGTCGCACTCAGCGCCACGGCCGGCACGCAGACGATCAACATCACGCCGATCACGAATGCGATCGCCGCCACGATCATCGGCGACAACCCGACGAAGCTGCTTGCCGACACCGCGCTGCTGCAGAGCAAGGTCACGGCTCAGACGGTGACCAGCACCGTGCAGGCTTACTCGTCGGCACTTGCCGACCTGCTGACCGCAACCGGCAATACGGGTGTCGACCTGATTTCCGGCCCGCTGATCGCAGGCGGCCCGGGCCTCGACCGGCTGCTCGATCAGGTGAAGATCAACGTGCTGCCGGATGGCGGCGTTCAGATCAGCTCCGTGGCGGGCGCGTCCAGCGATACGCCGGTGCAGCTTCAGCTCGCGCCCGGTGTCACGCCGCAGCCCGGCGACAAGGCCAGCCTGCCGGCCTCCGCGACGCTCAACGGCACGGTGGTGACGAACCTGCCGAGCGCGAGCGACCTCGCGGGATTGCGAGACGCGCTCAATCAGTGTTTTGCCGGTTCGACCGGCGCGGCGCGCGCGGCCGGCAACGTATCGGCGTGCGGCCGGATCTTCGTCGATGGCGTCGCGTCGGGTGCGCTGAACGCAGGCGTGCCCGCCGCGTACCTCAACAACGGCATGTCGGTCGACCAGGAGTTCGGCGCGCATGCCGGCGGCACGCCGGGCATCGTGGCCGACGATGCAATGAACAATGCCAGCTTCAGCTTGCCGGAAGTCATCCGCGTCGTCGCCAGCGACACGATGTGGGTCAAGCTCGCGTGGACGCGCACCGACGGCATTCGCGATGGCATGCAGCAGCATGTGCAGCTCGCGGTGATGGCGAGCAGCCGCGCGAGCGGCGATACCGGCTGGCGAGTGGTCGGCAATCAGCGCGCGGTGCTGAGCAAGGTCAACGCGAACGCGCAGAAATGGGACTGGCTGAATCCGGCCAATCCGTCGACGGGGACCAATGCGTTCGTCGATTCGCTCAACCTGCAGGTGGGCACCGTCGATGCGTCCGGCACTCCGGTGGATTTCGCGATCGTCAATGGCCCGGGATTGCGCAACGGCGTGTTCCTTCAGCCGTCGAGCGGCACGTGCGACACGCTGAACATCCGCGCGCAGATCGCGAGCGGACAGACGCCGGCACAGCTTGCCGCGCTGACGAAGAATGCACTGTGCCGCAACAATTTCCGCCTGGCCGGCGTCGCGCAGGACGCGGCCAACCAGGGCCTGTTCACGTGGCCCGGCGATGCGCCACGAAACAACACCGCGTGGGCGAAGCCGCGATTGAGCGCTATGGAGCTGGCCGACATCAAGCCATTCAGCGCCTATACGATCGACATCTACCAGAACGGCGACACTTCGGCGCCGGCCAGGCATTACACGGTCCGGCTGCGCACGCCTTCGCCATCGCCCGACGCGCTGCGCCAGTATGCATGGCACGATCTCGCGCAGTCCACGCGCGACAGCCTGACACCGGGCACCGCCGGCACGTTCGCGGGCGGCCGGACATTCCCGCTGAGCTGGACGTCGAAGGCGGGGTTGCCGGTCGCCAAGCGCGGCAACGTGCAGATTCGCGCGACCGCGTCGGGGCAGAGCGCGGCGACGTTCGTCAGCGGTTCGGCCCAGGCCGCGCCGGCCGTGCCGGGAGCGGCGGTGACGCTCAATGTGCCAAGCGATCAGGGCGTCGCGTTCCCGTCCGTGGCCGGTTGGACGGGCGTTACCGACTTCTCGTTCGTGAGCCTGAGTTGGTCGGACACGGTCGACACGGTCTTTACCGAGTCCTTCGAGTACGACCGGTGACGAGTGGCGGGCAGATAGGCGCGGTGTGAAGGGCCGGCGGGGAGATTCTTGATCCCGCCGGCTCGTTTTGCGTCACGGCATAGCGAGATGGTGCACGCCATCTCCTGAACGGTCTTCAGGCAACAGCGGTTTGCGTGGTATCTCGCGATGAGTTTGCACTACTCACGATAGTCGTGTTCGTGCATGTGTTCGCGTTCGTGCTCATGCTCGCGCCACGGGTCATGTTCGTGCGGATGGCGATGCATCCACGCGTCGTGTTCCCAATAGCGATGGCCGTCCCAGTAGCGGTCGCCGTGCATGCCTATCGTGACCGATACATCTGGCGCCGGGGACGGCTCTTCATGCCTGGGCTGCGGTGCCACGTAGACTTGCGCGAAAGCCGCGCTGGCTGTGACGAGTGCGCTGCTTGCCACGAGTGTCGCCAGAATCCGGCGGTTTGCAATTGTCAGGGGTTTCATTGCGTTGTCCTCCATTCAATACCTGACGACGCGCATGATTCGTTCCCGTGCGGAGTGGCAGACACTTCGCTGGATGCATCAACGACGCTATCCGCGTCGCTTCTCAGCAGCGCCGATCCGATGGTCGAAGGTGGGATGTCATCGATCGCTCAATGGCATGCTCTGAAGAACAAATAGTAGGACTGCAGACCATTGAGATTCGGAGAGAGCATGCATGCAACAAGAGGCAACGATGCAATCGGGATTTGCGTTCCGATCAGAAAGGGAAAGACTTTCATTGAGTTGAAGTGAACTGGATGGACCCGGGGAAAAGTCAGACCCAATGGGAATTCAATCTTGTGATCAATGGAGTGAGAGCGCCCGTCCCTGTACCCGAAGGCGCGCTGCGGCACCTTGCGCAACAGTGCGGAAACTGCGCTGGCGGTGTTAGCCGGCGCCGGATCGGCGCGTGGCACCACGCATCTAACCGATGCGGTTGTAACCGGTTTATCTAGCGGTCGTACCAATTCAATGGAGACGTCCGCCGAACAGGCCAAGCAACCCGATGATGATCAGGTAGAGCGCGACGATGTAGTTCAGGAGGCGGGGTATCACGAGGATAAGAATGCCGGCGATCAGTGAAACCAGCGGGCCGGCGCTAGTGAGTGTGTTCATGCTTCCTCCGCAAGATTGAAAGCGAGCGGCAACGACCTGCCTTGCCTCCAGCGCCCGTCACAGGGCGGCCCCGAGGCACGCCTTCCACCGCCAACTCGCTGTCCACGAGCGCGAACGCATCAACGGTTGCAATCGGCGTGCCTGCACCGACGTTTCATCGTCATTCCAGGCACCGAACCGCTCGCTTGCATCGGCGCATCGTGCTTGTGCGTGGCCGAGGGTCTGCTTCACGAATTGAATAGCGGGAGTGGTCTGCGCAACCGACGAGCGACGGGGGCGGGGAGAACCGCTCGTTGACCCGAATCAATCGGCCGGCTTGCTAACATCGAACGCGAGCCGTCGATATGAACCGGCCGCCGTCATCGCATCCTGAAAACGTCTGTCGTCACATGACAAACGAATTCCCTTGTGCGAGAATCCGCCGAGAATTTGGCTTACCAACCGTTACACCCGCAGCGGATCGTCGGATCGGAAAAATTTGCGTATCAAGATTCCGAACGAAAGATATTCACTGCCAGAAGCGTCTGCGCCATGCGGCCGGACCATTAAACACAATCGCAATGTCTACAGCCTGACGAGGGCGCGGCAATCATGAGCATCGCGATCCTGAGAGTCCGGCGGAGCGCCATTAAACATGTACTATTGTTGCATCAATTTGCGCTTCCACGCGCCTCATGCCTCGGCGTCGCTCGACGCGGAGTTCCGACGGCGAACGCTCGCCGGCAATGGCCTTGAAGAGGGCGCACGCTTGCCGTGCGCACGTGGTCCATCCGTGTGCGCGTCGATTACAGCGGTTTGATATTTCCCCTTGGGGTATGGAGCCGGGCGCCGCACGGCTGTTCCTCTGCCGCAGGCATTGTGTCCGTGTGACGGGAATATGCGTGGGCGGTCCAGGTGCACCACGAAGACCCGGCCGCGCATTGCGCGTGTGCCGTGCGATGGCATGCCCGATGGCGACGTGACGATGTGGCCGCGCCCCCATGCCGATGACGAGGATGACCCCAGATGCGTGTGTTGATAGTCGAAGATGATCCCGTTCACGCGAAAGCCGCGGCGCGGGTCGTGGAACCGCTCGGACACGAAGTGGTTGAAGTGCGTGATGGCGCGGCGGCGCAGGCACTGTTGCGCGCGGAGCCCTTCGATCTCGTGATGCTGGACTGGCTGCTGCCCGGCATGAGCGGTTTCGAAGTGCTCTACTGGATTCGCCGCACGCTCGGCGTGTCGCCGGCCGTGCTCTTCGTGACGAGCAAGGCACTTGAAGACGACATCGTGCTGGCGATGGACGCCGGTGCCGACGACTACATCACGAAACCGTTCCGGGTCGCCGAACTCGCGAGCCGGGTCAATGCGCTGCTGAGGCGCTCGACGCGCGATATCGACCACTCCGGTCTGATCGGGGCGGGCCAATACGTGCTGAATTCGCAGGAGCGCACGATCCTGCTGCGCGGTGTGCCGATCAAGCTCACTCCGAAAGAGTTTGATCTCGCCGAACTGTTCTTCACCAACATCGGCAAGTTGTTGTCGCGCAAGCTCGTCTGCATGAGCACGTGGGGACGCGAGCTCGATCCTGATTCCCGCACGCTCGATACCCACATCTACCGGATACGGCAAAAGCTGGAACTCGGGCCCGGGAACGGTTTGCGCCTGAGTTCCGCCTACACGCATGGTTATCGTCTCGAAGTGGTGCATCCCGCCCGCGATCACGCCGGCGCGTCGCCGCACCAGGTTTCGCTCGCGCAGCCCGCATCGCCGCCCCCGCTGACGCCTGCAGGATTCGAGTGTGAGTGAAACCGTCGTCAACCCGCGCGCCTTGCGATGAGTTGCATCTGATGCTTGCCGACAACTCACGTGTGCCCGGCGATTTCGTGCGCGAATGCGTCTTGACGGGGTCAGTCGTATTGCTGCTGTGCGCGGCGCTGACGATATCCGGCGTGCTGCGTCGCGCCGACCTGTTCTTCTTCGACGTCGTGCAGTCGCTGCTGCAGCGGCCGTCGCCGCAAAAGATCGTCCTGGTCGCCATCGACGGCGCAAGCGCAAAAGCGCTTGGCGGATGGCCCGTCAAGCGAGCGGATTACGCGACGCTGATCAACCGGCTGACCGCTGCGGGTGCAGCTGCCATCGGCCTCGACGTCGCATTGACCCATCCGGGCAGAATCCTGCCCGCCGGCGATGCGTGGCTGGCCAGCGCGATCGAGCGCAATGGCCGCGTGGTTCTGCCGGCAGTGGTGGACGACGACGACGGGGACGGCGTGCCGAACGTCGTGACGCCGCTCGAGCCGATTGCGCGCGGCGCATTCGCGATCGCGCAGGTCAACGCGGCGCCGAACGCGGACGGCGTGTCGCGCAGCTTCTATCTGCGCGAAGGTCCGCCGAACATCGACTACGAGCATATGAGCGCGTCGCTGCTCCGCGCGAGCGGCGCGCGGTTCACGGAGTGCGATGAGCCACCGGCACGACACGCGACTCGCTGGACGAGTGCATGCCGCCGCTATGTTCCGCTTGGTTCTGCCCCGTCGTATCACACCGTCCGTTTCGTCGATGCACTGGAAGGCCATATCGATCCTGGCTTGCTCAAGGACGCGATTGTGCTGATCGGCCCGACCGCGGGCACCGCGGACACGCACTTCATCACGCCGGGCTGGGAGCCACCGTCGCGTGCCGGCGTCGAATTCGTCGCGCAAGCCACTTATGCGCTCGCGAGCGGATCGCTCGTGCGCATCGCATCGTGGGCCGTCCAGTCCCTGTTCAACCTGTCCGTGTTGCCGTGGCTGTGCGCAGCGCTGTGCGCGCTGGGCCCACGCGCCGCGTTGCTTGCCTGCACGGCCGCCGCCGTTGCCGCATGCGCGATGTCGCTGCTGCTGCTGAAGACAGCGCATCTGTTCTGCTTTCCGGCCACTTCGGTCGCCACGTGCGTGCTTGCGTACGCGCTCAATGCGTGGCGGCGACAGGAAACATTGCTGCGCTATCTGACCCGCGAAGCGGAACGCGCGATCGCGGACCCGAGCCTGCCCGGAGACGTCCCCTCCCACACGAACGCAATCGATCCGTTTCGTCGACGGGTGATCGTGATGACCGCGATGATCGCGCGCCTGCGGCGCTCCGCGCATTTGATTTCCGAATGGATGAACAGCCTGCCGGAAGCCACGCTCGTCGCTTCCGGCTCGGGCGCGGTAATGCTGGCGAACCGTCGGGCACTCACGTTGTACGAGACGGGAGCGGCGCAGCGCCACGTGTCATCGCCCGCTACCGGCCGCCATGCGGCGCAGGTGCTGCGCGACATGACTGCTTCCGACGACGCAGCGCGATACGTGCAGCGCGCGCTGCAGACGCTGGCCAAATCCGCCGGCATTACGGCGTCGAGCGAACCTTCCGCACCGATGGACGGTCTCGAGATCGTCGACGAGAAACAGCGCTCGTTGCTGGTGAAATGCGCGATCGTGCCCGCGCACGAAGCAAGCGACGCGATGCTGATCTTTCACGTGGCGGACCTCACGCCGATGCGCGCCGCCGAACGCCAGCGCGATACCGCGTTGCGCTTTCTGTCGCACGACATGCGTTCGCCGCAGGCCGCGATCCTCGCACTGATCGAGCAGCGGCGCGAAGTGCCGGCTGCATTGTCCGAAGCACGGTTTACCGATCTCGTCGGTCATTACGCGCGGACGACGCTCACGCTCGCCGACCAGTTCCTGCTGCTCGCTCGCGCGCAGGCGCGCTCGCCGCAAGCGACGGAAGTCGATATCGTGCCGCTGCTCGGCGACGCGACCGATGATCTTTGGGCACATGCGAGCGCGAAACGAATCAAGATCCGGCTGATCGCGGAACCGGAGATGCTGATCATTGCCGATGCGTTGCTGCTGCGCCGCGCATTCGTGAATCTGATCGACAACGCGATCCGGTTCAGCCCGGAAGGAGCAACCGTGACCGTCGCGGCAGACGAAAGCGAAGAACGCTGGCGCGTGACGGTTGCCGATACGGGTATCGGCATCCCGGATCGTCAATTGCCCGACCTGTTCACCGAGTTTTTCCGCGTCGACGCGAGCGGGGCGACCGCCGGGCATGGCCTCGGACTCGCGTTCGTCAAACAGGTGGTCGACGCGCTGGGCGGAGAAATTCGCGTCGAAAGCGCCATCGGACGCGGGTCGGTATTCACGCTGCTGCTACCCCGAAATACCTCTTCCCGCAACGGTTGAAAATCGGCCGGGCTTCACGGCACGCGATCCGGCGATCTTGCAGCTTCATATCTTCAAGAATTTGCGCCATTTTCGATGTGGACGCTTATCCGCATCGACGGGTGGCCCGTTGTTTCTTCGTTGTGAAAAACGACAAAGACATCCGAAGCGATGTGTCCGATCGTCGGCCGAGAACCCCGGCATCCCCGCCAGAACGGCGCTCGCCGGCGATCGTTTGCTTTGTTTACATTTCCGTCACAATTATTCAGATTTACTCTCTCTCGCCCGCGAATACGTTTCCTTTATTCTATGGATCAACGGGTTCCTGCTCGTTTCGATTAATCAAATTCGGCTGTAAAAAGGCAAAAAAATTCGGTTGGCTTTATTAATTATTTGCGCCATTCGAATGGAATGCGTTGATCGAAATTTTCTCGTCGCAAGATCCGTTTCCCGATAAATACAGTTTCAGACGGCACGACAGACCTTCTGCGCACCCGGCGTTCCTGGCTGGCTCGGCGCGTGGATGGCGCGCGCCGCTTACCGGCAGAAATCCATGAATAGAACTTACCGCACTGTGTGGAATGCGGCACGCGGCGCAATCGTCGCGGTATCCGAACTCGATCGCGCCAACGGCAAGGGCAAAGCAGGCGAGCGAACGGTTGCGTGCTGCACCGGCGCGTCGGCCGCGCTCAAGTCCGTGACGCTTGCCGTGCTTGGCAGCATGGCGATGTGGTCGGGCGGCGCGGCGGCGCAGGTGGCGATTTCCGGTACGAATTGTCCGGGATCGGCGACTGCGACCACCAATAACGGCATCGCGATCGGCTGCGGGACGAACGCGGCGCTGGCGAGCGGCGAGATCGCGATTGGCGGAAACGTGACGGCGAGCGGCGTCAACAGCACGGCGGTCGGCATCTTTTCGCAGGCGTCCGCCCAGGCGGCATCGGCGTTCGGTACGTCGGCGAACGCGAGTGGTTCCAATTCCGCCGCGCTCGGGCCCGGCGCGAAGTCATCAGGGGCTTCGAGCGCGGCAGTCGGTCCTTTCGCGAATGCGTCCAATGCAGCGGCGTTTGCGGGCGGCAATGCAGCGTCCGCGTCCGGCTCGGCTTCCGTAGCGATCGGATCTCTGTCTTCGGCATCCGGCGACAATTCGGTCTCGGTGGGCCAAAGTGCGGTTGCGGACAGTCTTGGCAGTGCCGCGGTCGGCAGCGGCGCGCAGGCTACTGCATCGGGCGCCGTCGCGTTCGGTAGCAACTCCGCTGCGTCGAGCGCCAACGCGATTGCCGTCGGCTACCAGTCGACGGCCACCGGCACCAACTCGATGGGCCTGATGACGAACGCCATCGCCAGTGGCACGCAATCGATTGCGGTCGGCACCAACAGCCGGTCGTCCGGGACGTCCTCCGTTGCGCTCGGCCCTACGGCGCAAGCGACCAATGCAGCCGCGACCGCTGTCGGCAACGCCGCGAAGGCAACCGGCAACACGGCGCTCGCGATCGGCGGGCAGGCGCTCGCGAGCGGCGATGGCACCGTTGCGGCGGGGCAGGGCGCAGGCGCGGGCTCGACGACCGCCAACACCGGTTCTGTCGCAATCGGTGTCGCAACGGGCACGCTCGTGAGCGGTGCGCAGAACACCGCGATCGGCGGCGGTATCGCGAGTGCGATGCGCGGTGCGGGATCGGGCGTCACGGGCACGCGCAACGTCGCGCTGGGCAGCGGCGACGGCACCGTCACCTACGACGGCACGCTCGCGGCTTCCGCCGGCAGCCTCGTCTCCGGCAACGACAACGTCGCCATCGGCACCAATGCGGGCATCGGCGTCACTGCAAGTGGAACCACGTCGGTCGGTCTGAATGCGAATGCATCTGGTACGAACGCAATCGCAATGGGCGTAGGTGCTCAGGCGAGCGGCGCGAACAGCCTGAGCATCGGCACGGGCAACGTCGTCAGTGGTGCGAATTCCGCCGCAATCGGTGATCCGAGCACCGTCACCGGCTCGGGTTCGTATTCGCTCGGCAACAACAACACGATCAACTCGAACAACGCGTTCGTCGTCGGCAACGGCGTCTCCCTGCCCGCCGGCCTCGACGGCGCCGTCGTGCTCGGCAACGCGTCAACGGTGTCGGCCGCCGTGCAGACGCCCAACGCTGTCATCGGTGGGGCCACGTACAACTTTGCCGGCGGCACACCCGCGGCCGGCGACGTGGTGAGCGTCGGTTCGACCGCCGCGCCGCGTCAGATCCAGAACGTAGCCGCGGGCCGAGTCAGCGCAACGTCGACCGATGCGATCAACGGCAGCCAGCTCAATGCGTCGAATCTCGCGATCGAATCGTTGTCTACGTCGACGGCATCGAGCATCACGTCGTTGTCCACGTCGACTTCGACGGGGATCGGCTCGCTGTCCACTGGCCTGAGTTCGGCCAACAGCGCCATCGTGTCGTTGTCGACATCGACGTCGACGGTGGTCGGCTCCCTGTCCACGGGTATCGGTTCGTTGTCGACCGGCCTGAGCACGACGACCAGCACGATCACGTCGCTGTCCACCGCGACGTCGACCAGCATCGGCTCGTTGTCCACCGGCCTGAGTTCGACCAATAGCTCGATCACGTCGCTGTCGACCGGCCTGTCGAGCACCGATAGCAACCTGACGTCGCTGTCGACGGCCACGTCGACCGGCATCAGTTCGCTGTCGACGAGCCTGAGCTCGATCACGAACAACAACACGAACCTCGGCAACAGCACGGCCGGGGCGATCGGCGGCGGTGCCACCTACGATCCGACGACCGGCACGATCTCGGCACCGTCGTATGTGACGTACAACAGCGACGGCTCCACGACGATCAACAACAATGTCGGCTCCGCGATCGACAACATCAACGCGAACGGCATCAAGTACTTCCACGCGAACTCGACCGCGCCGGACAGCCAGGCGCTCGGCCTCGACAGCGTCGCGATCGGCCCGAACGCGATTTCGCGCGTGGGCGGCAGCATCGCGCTCGGCTCGGGCTCGGTGGCCGATCGCGCGACGGTGCCGGCGTCCGGGATCATCCGCAACGGCAGCGCGTCGATTCCTTACGATACGACCGATCAGACGCTGCTCGGCGCGGTGTCGGTCGGCGATGCGACGAGCAAGACATATCGCCAGATCACCAATGTCGCGGACGGCACCGGCCAGCAAGACGCGGTGACGGTGCGGCAGTTGACCGGCGCATTGCAGTCGTTCGCGGTCACGGGCCAGAAGTACTTCCACGCGAATTCGACGGCGGCGGATTC
>NZ_CADFEJ010000020.1 GCF_902833055.1 Burkholderia territorii | reverse complement strand
CGCTTTGGATCAGGCCCATCGTGATCGCGGCGATCCAGATCGCCCACGCGGGCTGGCCGATCGTCGCGCATACGCCGCCGATCGTGAACAGCACGCCTGCCGGCACGCCGCTCGTTACCCAGAAGGCATCTTTCCAAGTCAGGCCACGATGCAGCGTGTGGCCCGTCGAATCATGTGAGATGGTTGCCTCAACATCACTGGTGCGATTCGCACGCAGTCCTGCCTGACTCATCCAATTCCTCCTCTCGATCAGAGTTAGCGCTTCAGCGCTTACTCTGGTCCGATGCAAAGCAGATGACTCCGCACAAGGGCGCTAGTGTAACAATTTACGCACCTTTTTGCAGAATCCGTAAAAGAAAACCGGGATATGCCTGCATGAATTCCTGATTACTTCGGATTCCTGCAAGACATTCCCGGCCTGTTTTTTTATGATTCTCGCGACGCTTCGCCGCGGTCGTTACTGCGCGCCTTCAGTCCACGAATTGACGCGATCCGCATGCGCTGCAATCCATGCATCGGCAGCGGCTTCCGGCTTCGAGCCGTTCTGGATCGCGAGCATCACGCTGTCGATCTCACCCGGCTTCCACTGGAATTTCTTCAGGAACGCGACGACCGGCTTCGCCTTCGTTTCGAGCTGCGGGTTCACGACGCTGTCGACGTGCTCCGCGCCGCCGAACACCTTCTTCGGATCGTCGAGGAAGCGCAGCTTCCACTTCGCGAACATCCAGTGCGGCGCCCAGCCGGTCACGATCACCGGCTTGCTCGCGCCGACGGAGCGCGACAGTTCGGCCGTCATCGCGCTGCCCGAGCTCGGCATCAGCGTGTAGTTCAGGCCGTAGCTCTTGATCGCTTCGTCGGTCTTGCGCATCACGCCCGCGCCCGCGTCGATGCCGACGATCCGGCCGCCGAAGCTGCCTTTCTCGGCGTTCAGATCGTCGATGCTCTTCGCCTTCACGTAGTCGGGCACGATCAGGCCGATCTTCGCGTCGGGAAAGTTCGCGCCAAGATCGACGACCTTCGACTTGTATTCGCCCCAGTAGGAGCCGTGCGTGACCGGCAGCCATGCGGAAAGCGTCGCGTCGAGGTCGCCGCGCGCCACGCCCTGCCACATGATCCCGGCAGCCACCGGCACGAGCTGGACCTGATAGCCGAGCTTCTTCTCGATCACGCGCGCCGCGACATTCGACGTCGCGACACTGTCGTCCCACCCTTCGACGTAACCGATCTTCAGCGTGGGCTTCGTATCGGCGAGCGCCGACGCGCTCAGTGCCACCATCGCCGACAGTGCGCCGGTCCACAACAGTTTTCCGAACAACTTCATGGTCGATCTCCTTGGAATGCGCACCGTGCGCGTTGTCTCTCTAGGTTCTTCAACCACAATTCCGCGGTATCGTTGTTTTCCGACGGATGCTTGTCCGAAGGCGACGCGATGCGTCGCACCCGGACCGGCGATGGCTCGTCTTGACTACTTGTCGATCACGAGGTCCGACAGCGGCTTGCTGCAGCACAGCAGCACCATTCCCTGATCGATCTCGCGCTGGCGGATCCCGCCGTTGTGCTTCATCTCGACCTGGCCCGACACGAGCTTCACCTTGCAGGTGCCGCACATGCCCTGCGTGCACGATGCCGGCAGCCGCACGCCCGACTGGCGCGCCGCATCGAGCACGTGCTGCGCCGAGCCGCACGAAATCTCGCGGTTGCTCTTCGCGAAGCTCACCGTGAATTGCTTCGTCGCGACATCGTCGCCGTCGGCGGCAGGCACGAGTTCGCCGAGCACGTCGTCGCTTGCGGTCTGCGCGAGCGTTTCGAACGAGAAGCTTTCCTCGTGATACTGCTTGCGATCGAAGCCGGCTTCGTCGAGCAGGTCGCGCACGGCTTTCATGTACGGCGCGGGGCCGCACGTGAAGATCTCGCGCTCCATGAAGTCCGGCGCGATCAGCTTCAGCAGCGGCAGCGTCAGGAAGCCCGTGACGCCCGGCCAGTTGGTGCGCGCACCGACGCGCTCGACGACGAACGACGTGCGGAAGTTCGTATGGTTCGAGGCGATCAGATCGAGTTCGCGCGCGAAGATGATGTCGTCCGGCGTGCGTGCGCTGTGCACGAACACGATGTCGCGATCCTCGGCGAGATCATGATGTGCGCGGCTCATCGACATCAGCGGCGTGACGCCCGAGCCGGCCGACAGGAACAGGTACTTGCGTGCCGGATGCCGCGCGCACGTGAATTCGCCGGCCGGGCCGAGCACGCGGATGGATGCGCCCGGCTGCAGGTTGTCGTGCAGCCAGTTCGACACCTTGCCGCCCGGCACGCGCTTGACCGTGATCGAGATCGTGTGCGGCCGCGCCGGCGACGACGAGATCGTGTAGCACCGGTTGATCGTCTCGCCGTCGATGTCGAGCTCGAGCGTGATGAACTGCCCGGGCTCGAACGAGAACGCGCGGCCCTGCGGCGAACGGAAGAAGAAGCTCTTCACGTCGTGGGTTTCCTGCCGCACGTGGCAGCACACCAGCGTTTCCTCGACGTCGCTCGTCCAGCGCTCGGGGAGCGCGCTCCAGAACGCCGGGTGCGTAACCCGGCTGTCCGCCGGCTCGAAATTGGCCGCATCTCGCATCATGTGTGACTCCGCTTGCTGTTCCGCTGACTACTACGCGCCGGTTTTTTCGGCGAGCCGGCCGATGTACCAGGCCGAGAATTTTTCGACGAGACCTTCCGTGTACGGCGAATACGGGCCCGGCTCGTACGCGCTGCTGGTTGCGCCGCGTTGCGAGAATTCGACGAGTGCGCGATCCTGGTCGTTGGTCGCGTTCCACACGGCCGTCAGGTTCTTCACGTCGTAGTCGATGCCTTCCTTCGCATCCTTGTGCACGAGCCACTTGGTGCGCACGAGCGTCTTGCCGGCCGACAGCGGAATCACCGAGAACGTCACGATGTGATCGCTCATGAAGTGGTGCCACGAGTTCGGCTGCGTCCAGAACGACAAGCCGCCGAGATCGGCCTGGTCGAACTTGCCGAGCAGCTTCTTCGATGCGACCTTCGCGTCGAGCGTCTGCGATTCGCCGCTGCGGTCCAGCGGCAGGCGCTGCGTGCGGAAGCCGGTCACGTCGAGCAACTTTTCGATTTCGGCGGACGGCAGGCCCATTTCGGCCCATTCCTTGCCACGGCGCACGCAGGTTTCAGCGAACGCGTCCATGCCTTCGGCGTTCGCGTCGGAGCGCTGGTAGCCGAAGCCGTATTCGTACAGCGAGATCGTCAGCTCCGGATGGTTCGCGACGCAGTGATAGCACTCGCGGTTGTTCTCCATCGTGAGCTTCCAGTTGCCTTCCTCGATGATGTCGATCTGCGCGGCGATCTTCGTGTTCGGCAGATCGTGCGGCAGCAGATACGGCTCCATCTGCGCGCGCAGCTGCGCGAAATCGGCCGGCGGCTCCTCGGCGAGGCAAACGAAGATCAGCCCCGCCAGATTCTGCACGTGCACCGACTTCAGGCTGTGCTTGCAGCGGTCGAACTTCTCGCCCATGTGCTCGGCGAACATCAGCTGGCCCGTCAGGTTGTAGGTCCAGCTGTGGTACGGGCACACGATGTTGCCGACCGAGCCCTTGTCCTCGTTGCACAGGCGCGCGCCGCGGTGGCGGCACACGTTGTGGAACGCGCGGATTTCCATGTCGTCGTCGCGCACGATCAGGATCGAGTCGCTGCCGAGCTCCACGGTCACGTAGTCGCCCGGCTCGGGAATGTCCGGTTCGACCGCGACCTGGATCCAGTGCTGGCGGAAAATCGCCTCCATGTCGAGGGCGAAGATTTCCTCGCTCGTGTAGAACGGCGCCTCGAGGCTGTAACCTTCCTTGCGTCGTTCGATCAGTGCGCGAATGTCTGCCGATACTTTCATCGTTTGCTCCGGATTCCTTGCGTTCCAGTGTGGTTGCCGACAGGCATCAAAATCAGTAGTCGATGAGCTGATGCTCGCGCAAATACGCGAGGATCACTTGTGCTTTTTCGACTGAACTCCCTTCATTTACGACGTTGCCGCCACGGCTTTCGGTCGTCGTCGCCGACAGCATCCGGGCATGCCCGGAGCGCTTCTCGGCCGCGACCAGCTTTACGGGTTTACGCTCGATCGGACCGACCTTCCATGCGGCGGCATCGGCATCCGGGCCGGTCGACGTCAGCGCCGGGCGGATCGTGCCGGCCCGCAGCCGCGCATACGCGTAGCGCGGCGCCACGTTGGCGAGCGGATGCACGGCGACGACGGCAGGCAACGCCGCGTCGACCCGCCGCCGCAACCCTTTCGGCAAGAATTGCCGGACCGCCGCGCGGCCGCCGTCGACCGACACGTCGACAGCCGAGCCGACGAGCGGATAGCCGAGATTGGCGGCGACGCGATACGGCAGCATTCCGGTGTCGTACGCGCCTTCGGCGCGGGTGCCGGTCAGCACCAGGTCGTAGCCTTCGACGCGCGCAGCGAGCGCGTGCGCGGCATCGTCGCCGTCATGGCAGGCCAGCACCTCGACCTGCCGCGCGCCGAGCGCAAGGTATTCAGCAAGCGCTTCATTGGCGGGATCGCCTGCATGGAGCACGTCGAGCTGCGCGCGATGCCGCTCCGCGAGCTGGCGGCCCACCTCGAGCGCGGCCGCATCGTTGCGGCTGTAGCGCGCGGTGCCGCTGACCGGGTGCCGGCCCACGGAGACGAGCACCGCGATGCGTTGCAACTGGCGGGGGGCGTTCATGCTGCGACTCCTTCGGATTCACGGGCGCCGACGGCGGTCGGCGATTGTCCGCGCGACGCGCGGGCGGCCTGCACCTGTTCGATCAGCGCGGCGATCGTCGCCTGCGCATCGCCGACCACCGTCAGGTTCGCGCGCTTCGCGATCGGCGCGCTGCCGTCGAGGTTGACCGCGATCACGTGACGGCAGTCCTTGATCCCCTGCAAGTGCTGCACCGCGCCCGAGATGCCGAACGCGATGTACACGCTGGCCTCGACCGTCTTGCCGGTCGCGCCGACCTGCTTGTCGCGCGTGAAGTGACCGTTGTCGACGGCGACACGGCTCGCGCCGATCGCCGCGCCGAACGCACCGGCAAGCCGCTCGAACGCGGCGATGTCGGACACGCCGTTGCCGGCCGACACGATGAAGTCGGCTTCCTCCAGCGCGACCTGTGCCGCGTCGATTTCCTCGAGACCGAGATCGCGATACGGCTGCGACGCGTCGCCGGCCGGGCGGATGAAGTCGGCGCCCAGACGCTCGCCGGCGCCGACGAACGGCAGCTTCGCTTCGACCGCGTTCTGCGCGAGCAGAATCACGTCGGGCAATCCGCGCGTCGCGAACGCACGGCCGGCCTGCGCATACGCGCCGACGTGCTTCGCGTCGATCTCGACCACGTGGGTCGCGACGCTTGCGCCGGCCGCCGCCGCGTAACGCCGGCCGAGGTCGCCGTCGCCGGTCGCGTTGTCGGGCACGAACACGTGCTTCGGCGCGAGCGCCGCGGCGCATGCCTGCAATGCTTGCAATTCGCTTTCGGGCGCAAAGGCGCGACGGTCGAAATCGGCCAGCTCGATCAGCTTGTCCACGCCGAGCGCCGCGGCGTCATCCTTCAGTTCGCCGAACGCCAGCAGCGCGACTTCCGTCTGCGCGTCGGCGAGCACCGCGGCCGCGGCGATCGCCTGCCGCGCATGGTCGTCGAGCGCGCCGCGTTCGGTGTGCGCCACCACCAGCATCACGTGCTTCGGGTCCTGCACCGCGCGGCGCGGCTTCGCGGCCACGGCGCCATGGCCGTGCGCGGACCATTGCGCGGCGCTCGCGTCGGCGCTGCCTTCCTCGCCGAGCGTGATGCGCTTCAGGCCGGCGGCCGTGATGATGAACGGCCGGCGCGGATCGATTCGTTTGATCGTGTTCATCGATTCACTCCAGCGAGGCGGCAACGAGTTCGGCCACGTCGAGCACGTCGGGGCGCGGGCCCACGACACCTTCGAGCATCGCCGTGCAGTTCGGGCATCCGACCGCAACCACCTCCGCGCCGATGGCGCGCGCGTCGGCGATGCGGATGTCGGGAATACGCTGCTTGCCCGGGATGTCGGTCAGCGGCGCACCGCCGCCACCGCCGCAGCAGCGGCCGCGCATGCCGTTGCGCTCCATCTCGACGACCTGGATGCCGATGCTCTTCAGCAGCTTGCGGGGCGACTCCGTCTCGCCGTTGTAGCGGCCGAGGTAGCACGGGTCGTGATACGTGGTGCGCTTCTCGCGCAGCGCCTCGACGGCCTTCGGCGCGATCTTGCCGCTGTCGGCCAGCTCCGCGAGATAGGTCGTGTGATGCTTGACCGTCACGCGCAGCCCGAGCGCGCGGTATTCGTTGCGCAAGCTGTGCATCACGTGCGGATCGGCCGTCACGATCTGCTTGTACGACAGCGAGCCGAGCGTGCCGATCAGGCGCTTCGCCATCTGCTGGAACGTCGCTTCGTCGCCGAGGCGGCGCGCGACGTCGCCGGTGTCGGTCTCGGTCCCGCCGAGCACCGCGTAGTCGACGCCCGCCTTGTTCAGCACTTTCACGAATGCGCGCAGCGTGCGCTGATAACGCATGTCGAACGCGCCTTCACCCGCGACGAACAGCACATCGACCGGCTTGCCGGGTTGCGCGACGGGTGCGTTCAGGTCGACCGACCAGTCGTAACGTGCGGCCGTGTCGTAGCCGCCCATCGTGCCGGTCTCGCGCAGGTTCGCGAGCACTTCCTGGCCCTTGCCCGGCACCGTGCCGTGCACCAGCGTGCGGTTGCGGCGCATGTCGACGATCGCGTCGACGTGCTCGATCAGCATCGGGCACTCCTGCACGCAGGCACGGCAGGTCGTGCACGACCAGAGCGTTTCTTCCTCGATCAGGCCGGACACGATCGGGCCGTTCGGCTCGCCGCGATGCTGGCCGACCGCGATACCGGGCGTCGGGCTGCCGGCGTATGCGGCATCGGTGCCGCCCGCCATCCCGACGACGAGATCCTGGATCAGTTTCTTCGGATTCAGCGGCTGGCCCGACGCGAACGCGGGGCACGCGGCTTCGCACTTGCCGCACTGCACGCACGCGTCGAAGCTCAGCAGCTGGTTCCAGCGGAACTCGACCGGCTTCGCGACGCCATACTCGTCGTGCTCGATGTCCGGCAGCTTCAGCGCGGTCGGCGGCGTGGCCGTGCCGTTGCCCGTGAACGATTCGCGGGTGGCCGCGAAACGTTCCTGGCGCGGGTGGAATGCGAGGTGCAGCAGGCCGGCGATCGCATGCTTCATCGGGCCGCCTTTCGCGGCGCCGATGGTCATCGTGAAAGCACCGGCGCCGATCAGCAGCGCGCAGAGCACCGCGAACGCGCCCGACATCGCGCCGGCCGGCACGACCATGAACAGCACGAGGCCGAGCGCGAACGAGCCGAGCAGCCACGGCAGCGCATTCCACGGGCCGCGCGACAGGCGGGCGGGCACGTCCTTCGCCGCGCGGCGACGCCAGACGAACACGACGCCGACGAGCATCGCGAGCGCCGCGAGGAAGATCAGCTTGTCGAGCCACGGCGAGTAGATCGCCAGCCCGTAGTTGACGAACACCAGCGCGAGCGCGGCGATCGCGCCGCCGGCGGTCGCGACGTGGGTCTTCGCGATGTACGGATCGCGGGCGACCACGTGGTGCAGGTCGACGAAGTAGCGCTTCGGGATCGCGAACAGGTTCGCGACGCCGAACGAGCCGGGCGCCGTCGCGCGCCCGAGACGCCAGTAGGACGAGCGCTTCGCGACCGCGAACGCGAGCCCCGCCACCGACAGCCACAGCAGTGCGGTAATGAGGAAAGCCGGATTCATCTTTAGAAATCCTTGACGAGACGCAGCGAGTCGTAGATCGCACCGTGGACGTTGTGCATCGAGATGCAGTCGCCGACACGGAACAGCAGGAAGCGGCCGTTGCCCAGCTCTTCCGACAGGCACGGCTGCGGCTCGGCCGCGAACAGCGTGTGCGGATCGATCTGGCCGCGGTTCACCGACTCCGGCTTGAGCTTCCAGTACAGTTCGTCATTCGGCGACGAACCGTTCTCGATCACCACCTGGTCGACCGCGCGTTCCTCCAGTTCCTCGGTGTACTCGTTGCGCAGCACGGCGATCTTCTTGCCGTCTTCTTCGTACACGCGATCGAGCATGGTGTTCGGCGTCTGGATCACGCCGAGCGCATACAGGCGCCGATAGAAGATCGGGAACGTCGTGCCGCCGCAATCGTCGGCCACCTTCACGTCGGGCGTCACCACCTCGACCTTCGAGCCGCGGCTCGCCATGAAGTCGGCCACGCCGGCGCCCGCGTGCGTGCTCACGCCGTCGAACAGCAGCACGTTCTGCTTCGGTTCGACCTTGCCGGTCAGGATGTCCCACGAGCTGACCGCGAGCCCTTCGGCGACGCCCCACGCCGGCACCTGCCACGTGAAGCTCGAACCGCCCGTGGCGAGCACGACGATGTCCGGCTTCTCGGCCATGATCATCTTCTCGTCGGCGGCGACGCCCAGGCGCCGGTCGACGCCCAGGCGCTTCGTTTCCATGTCGAACCAGCGGATGATCCCCGACATCTGCTCGCGCTGCGGCGCTTTCGCGGCGATCATGACCTGGCCGCCCACTTCGGGGTTCTTCTCGAACAGCACCACGTCGTGGCCGCGCAGCTTCGCGACGCGTGCGGCCTCGAGCCCCGCGGGGCCCGCGCCGACCACCACCACCTTGCGCTTCGGGCCGCGCGACTTCTCGATGATGTGCGGCATCGTCGCTTCGCGCGACGTCGCGGCGTTCTGGATGCACAGCACGTCGAGGCCGTTGTACTGGCGGTCGATGCAGTAGTTCGCGCCGACGCACTGCTTGATTTCGTCTTCGCGGCCATCGCGGATCTTGATCACCATGTGCGGATCGGCGATCTGCGCGCGCGTCATGCCGACCAGGTCGATCATGCCGTTCGCGAGCAGGCGCTCGGCCTGGCCCGCATCGCGGATGCTCTGCGCGTGCATCACCGGGATCTTCACGACCGACTTGATGCCGGCCGCGAGGTGCACGAACGGCTCCGGCGGCAGCGCCATCGGCGGCATGCAGTTGGCGATCGTGTTGTGCGTGTCGCCGCCCGAGCCGACCACGCTCAGGTAGTCGATCAGGCCCGTCTCCGACATCGCCTGCGCGATCTCCTTCAGCGCCTCGTGATCGAGGCCGTCCTCGTGGAATTCGTCGCCGCACATCCGCAGGCCGACGCAGAAGTCCTTGCCGACCGCTTCGCGCACGGCCGTCAGCACCTCGATGCCGAAGCGCAGACGGTTCTCGAGGCTGCCGCCCCATTCGTCGGTGCGATGGTTCGAACGCTTGCTCCAGAACTGGTCGATCAGGTGCTGGTGCGCGGCCGAGATTTCGATGCCGTCCATGCCGGCCGCCTTCACGCGCTTCGCGGCCGCCGCGAAGTCGCCGATGATGCGGCGGATTTCCTCGATCTCGATGATCTTCGCGTTACCGCGGTGCACCGGCTCGCGCACGCCCGACGGCGACATCAGATGCGGCCAGTGCTCGCCGTGGAACGACGAGCGGCGGCCCATGTGCGTCGCCTGGATCATGATCTTCGCGCCGTGCTTGTGCATCGTGTCGGCCAGGCGCGTGAGCGGGTCGATGATCTTGTCGTTCGACAGGTTCACCGACTTCCACCAGCCCTGCGGGCTGTCGATCGACACCGGGCTCGAGCCGCCGCAGATCGCGAGGCCGACGCCACCCTTCGCCTTCTCTTCGTAATAGCGGATGTAGCGGTCGCCCGGCAGGCCGCCCGGCTCGGCATACACCTCCGCGTGCGCGGTGCTGACGATCCGGTTGCGCAGCGTCAGCTGGTTCAGCTGCATGGGTTTGAACAGGTGGGGATAACGCATCGCAGGCGACCTCTGGCGTTCGAATGTCTCGTGTTGCGGGTGTTGTCGTATTGCTGTGTGTTGACGTCAGTGCATCAGTGCGCGATCGGCGACACTTCGAAGACGCAGTGGTCGTGATGCTCGGCCGCACACTGCACTTCCTTCGAATGCGCGCGCGGCGCGCCCTTGCCTTCCGGCGTCGTGTCGTTGACCCAGTCCATCGCGCCGGCGAACCAGCCCGCGAACATGTAGCAGAGCTTGCCTTCCTTGCCCGGCTGCTGGAGCACGAACGACGAGTGGCGCAGCTCGATCTTCGCGCGCGCGCTGGCCGGATCGGCTTCGATGATGGAGAACAGGCCCCAGCCGCGTTGCGACAGACGCTTCAGGTAGTGCTCGAACACGGCCATGCCGGTCAGCCCGTGCAGCTTCGCTTCCTTGTCGCACCAGTGGTAAGCGGACTTGTAGCCGGCCTTGTAGAGGATCTCGGCGTATGCCTCGACGCCGAGCGCTTCCTCGACGGCGACGTGGTTGTTCGTGAAGAAGTGGCGCGGCACGTACAGCATCGGCAGCGCGTCGGTAGTCCAGACGCCGGTATCGGGATCGACGTTGATCGGCAGTTGCGGTTGCATCGTGGTGACTCCGTGAGGAAAATTGGCCGCGCGGTTCGGGCGCAGGCGCGACATCGTCCGCGTGCCCGCGCGGCAAGCGCGGGCACGTCCCGATCGTTGTTGTATTGAATCGCGGGTCGCGGCTCGGGCTCGGCGGCGCTTACGCGCCCCACACGTCCTTGAACACGCGCACCCAGTTCTCGCCCATGATCTTGCGGATGCGGGACTCCTTCCAGCCGTGGCGTTCCATCGCCGCGGTCAGGTTCGGGAATTCGCCGATCGTGCGGATGCCGTCCGGGTTGATCACCTTGCCGAAGTTCGTCAGCTGGCGATAGCGGCCCTTGTCGTGCGTCAGCATGTCGAAGAATTCCTTCGCGAAATCCTGCGTGAAGTCCGTGCCGATGCCGACTGCGTCTTCGCCGATCAGGTTCACGACGTAGTCGATCGCCTCGATGTAGTCGTCGATGTTCGCCTCGATGCCGCGCTTCAGGAACGGCGCGAACATCGTCACGCCGACGAAGCCGCCGGCGTCGGCGATTTCCTTCAGCTGTGCATCGCTCTTGTTGCGCGGATGTTCCTTCAGGCCCGACGGCAGGCAGTGCGAGTAGCACACCGGCTTCTTCGAGAATGCAATCGCCTCCGACGACGTATTGCCGCCCACGTGCGACAGGTCGACCATGATGCCGACGCGGTTCATCTCTGTGATCACTTCGCGGCCGAAGTCCGACAGGCCGCCGTCACGCTCGTAGCAGCCCGTGCCGACCAGGTTCTGCGTGTTGTAGCAAAGCTGCACGACGCGCACGCCCATGTCGGCGAACGCCTCGATGTAGCCGAGGTTGTCCTCGAACGCGTGCGCATTCTGGAAGCCGAGGATGATCCCCGTCTTGCCTTCCTTCTTCGCGCGGAAGATGTCGTCCGTCGTGCGCACCAGCGTCAGCAGCTCGCTGTTGTCGCGGATCTTCTTCTTCATCACGCCGATGTTGTCGACGGTCTTGGTGAAGTTCTCCCACACCGACACCGTGCAGTTCGCGGCCGTGATGCCGCCACGGCGCATGTCCTCGAACACCGGCTTCTCGAACTTCGAGATGTTCAGTCCGTCGATGATGATGCTGTCCTGATGCAGCGTGCTCATATCTGCCTCTCGCTCCAGTCTCTGCTTTTGTGGGGTCGTCGATCAGTAAATCGGGAAGCGCTCGCAGAGCGCGAAAATCTCGCGGCGCACGCGCTGTTCGGTCGCGTGGTCGCCTTCCGGGTTCGCGCGCAGCGCGTCGAACACTTCGAGAATCAGGCGGCCGATCTCGCGGAACTCGGGGACGCCGAAGCCGCGCGTCGTCCCGGCCGGCGTGCCGAGGCGGATGCCCGACGTGACGGTCGGCTTCTCGGTGTCGAACGGAATGCCGTTCTTGTTGCAGGTGATGCCCGCGCGCTCCAGCGCCTGCTCGACCGGCGCGCCCTTCAGGCCCTTCGGGCGCAGGTCGACCAGCAGCAGATGGTTGTCGGTGCCGCCGGTGACGAGATCCACGCCGCCCGCCTTCAGCACATCGCCGAGCGCCTGCGCGTTCGCGAGCACATTGTCGATGTAGGTCTTGAAGTCCGCGTGCAGCACTTCGCCGAACGCGACGGCCTTGCCGGCGATCACGTGCATCAGCGGGCCGCCTTGCAGGCCGGGGAACACGGCCGAGTTGATCTTCTTCGCGATCTCTTCGTCGTTGGTCAGCACGAAGCCGCCGCGCGGGCCGCGCAGCGTCTTGTGCGTGGTCGACGTGACGACGTGCGCGTGCTCGACCGGGTTCGCATGGCGGCCGGCGGCGATCACGCCCGCGATGTGCGCCATGTCAACCATCAGCTTCGCGCCGACGCTGTCGGCGATCGCGCGGAAGCGCGCGAAGTCCAGCGCGCGCGGGTACGCCGAGAAGCCTGCGATGATCAGGCTCGGCTTGTGCTCGTGCGCGAGCGCTTCGACCTGGTCGTAATCGATCCGCATCGTGTCGCGGTTCACGCCGTATTGCACGGCGTTGAACCACTTGCCCGACAGCGCCGGCTTCGCGCCGTGCGTCAGATGGCCGCCGGCGTCCAGCGACATCCCGAGCACGGTGTCGCCCGGCTTCGCCAGCGCGAGCATCACCGACCCGTTCGCCTGCGCGCCCGAGTGCGGCTGCACGTTCGCGTAGCCGGCGTTGAAGATCTGCTTCACGCGCTCGATCGCCAGCGCTTCCACTTCATCCGCGAACTCGCAGCCGCCGTAGTAGCGCTTGCCCGGATAGCCTTCCGCATACTTGTTGGTGAGCACCGAGCCCTGTGCCTCCAGCACCGCGCGCGACACGATGTTTTCCGACGCGATCAGCTCGACTTGCGACTGCTGGCGCTCGAGCTCCTTCAGGATGGCGCTGCGCACCGGCGCGTCGCGCTCGGCAAGGGGCTGCGAGAAGAAAGGCTGGGTGTTCGACATAGTGCGTCCGTGACGAAGAATAGAGGGCGTGAAACCGAAGCGCGAGGCCCGCCGTACCTGGGTTTCCACCGCATCCAGTGCAAGGCTGCCGACGGCTCTATTCTTGTCGTTCGGATTTTCGGCGGATTGATGAATTTAGACGCGTTCTTTGCCTTTTCCGCCATGCGCGTCCGTTTTGTACAAGTGATCGATCGTGCTTTTTCGGATGGCCATGCAAACCGGCGTGCGCCGTTCATCGATGGACTGGCACTTCACCGGTGCTTGCGCTGCGCACCCGAAGTGCGCGAATCCCGCTTACGGTGCAGCGCAACATCCCGCCCACGCCCATACAACGTATGGAGCTAGGGTTTAGCCGTATGGCACGCTTGTTGCGCTCGCTCACACAATACGGCAGCCCGATCCGTGCCTCTCGGGCGAAAAGCTATTAGAGATTCAAGGAACGCTCCCCATGTCGCCCGACCGCACAGCGTCGCTGTCCCACTTCGCGTTCATGCCCTTACCGAACTTCACGATGATCGCGTTCACCAATGCGATCGAGGTGCTTCGGATGGCGAACTACCTGAGCGGGCAGCCGCTCTATCGCTGGTCGATCATCAGCCCGGACGGCGGCCCGGTCACGGCGAGCAACGGCCTCACGGTCGACACGGGGCCGGCCGAATGCGTGGGGCAGCCGGATATCGTGTTCGTGTGCGGCGGTGTCGACGTGCAACGCGCAACCACGCCCGCCCATCTGTCGACGCTGCGCCGCTTCGCGCGCATGGGCCTACCGCTCGGCAGCCTGTGCACGGGCACCTATGCGCTCGCGAAGTCGGGGCTGCTCGCCGGCTACGCATGCGCGATCCACTGGGAAAACATGTCGGCGCTGAAGGAAGAGTTTCCCGACACGCGCTTCCTGAAGGAACTGTTCGTGATCGACCGCGACCGCATCACGTGCACGGGCGGCGTTGCGCCGCTCGACATGATGCTGAACCTGATCGCCGCGCGCGTGGGCACCGCGCGCGTCACGCAGATCGCCGAGCAGTTCATCGTCGAACACGTGCGCGACACGAGCGCGCAACAGCGGATGCCGCTCGTCGCGCGGCTCGGCTCGGCGAACAAGTCGCTGTTCGAAGTGATCTCGCTGATGGAGAACAACATCGAGGAGCCGTTGTCGCGCGAGGAGCTCGCACGACTGGCGAACATGTCGCAGCGCCAGTTGCAGCGCCTGTTCCGCGAGCATCTCGGGATGACGCCCACCCACTATTACCTGACGCTGCGGTTGCGCCGCGCGCGCGAGTTGCTGCTGCAGACCGACATGTCGATCATGCACATCACGATGGCGTGCGGCTTCCAGTCAGCCTGCCACTTCAGCAAGAGCTATCGCGATGCGTTCGGCGTCGCCCCGACGCGCGAGCGCCGCAAGCAGGTCGCACCGCTCGCGCAGGGCGCGGCGGCGAGTGCGCCGGCGTTTCCGGCGCATTTGATTCATGCGTGACGCGGGGGTGGCGCGATAAAAAAGGCGGCCTCGAAGGCCGCCTTTTCGTTGGTGCTTACGATCCCCACACCTGCATCTCGTCGAGCGAGTAACCCCACTGCGTCGCCCGCTTCGTGCCCAGCATCCGCACGTAGCGGCCCTGCGCGTTCAGGTTCGGCAGCGTGACGTGACCGTACGACACGCCGTTGTTCGTCGAATAGACCGTCGTCCAGTTCGCGTTGTCGTTGGACGTCTGGATCTGATAGACGAGCGCGCCGGCGTCCCAGTAGAGATCGACGCTGCTGATCTTCTTCACCGCGCCGAGATCGACCGAAATCCATTGCGGATCGACGCCCGCACCTTCCGGCGAATCCCAGCGCGTGCTCGTCGTGTTGCCGTCGAACGCCTTGTCCGCCGTCAACGACGCGTTGTAGCTCGCCGACGCGGTAGCCGGGCGCCCCTGCGACAGCAGCGTCGGCTGCGCGGCGGCCGGGCCGCCGTAGTAGCTCGAGCCGAGCTTCGCCTTGGTGGTGTCGGCGTTCACGCCGAATTGCGACAGGCTCCAGCGCTGGCCGGTCGTCACGTCGCCCACGTAGAGCTGGTAGCCGCCCGCCGTCGTCGACGAGAAGAACACGTAGTTCGTGCCGCTCACCGGCGCCGGGTCCGAGTTGTTGCTCATGCAGTCGCTGATCGGCAGCGCGTTCGGCGTCGATGCCGGGTCTGCGGTCTTCGCATAGATCTGGTCGGCACCGCCCGTGTCCTTCCAGCGCGCGTAGAACACCATGCCGTCGCCGCGCACGATCGGGTAGTACGTCTGCAGCCCCGCCGGATGGTCGAACACCGCCGTCGCACCGGTCGCAATCGTGCGCTTCATCAGGCCCATGTTCGAGCCGCTGCCCGTCGCGTAATAGACGGCACTCGCGTCCGGCGCGAGGAACGGCATCGAGTATTCGGCGCCGGACGGTGCGTTGGTCAGGCTCACGACCGACGTGAACACCGGGCCCGCGCTCGTGTACGACAGCGTGCCCTGCTTCACGTCGCCGTTCTGCTTGAATACGAGCGTCTTGCCGTCGGCGCTGAATTTCGGATCCTCGTTGCGCGTCGCACCCGTGCTGTTCGTCAGGTTGACCGGCGGCGTGCCGGCGCCGAGCTGCAGCATGAACACGTTCCACGCGCCATTGCTGATGCCCATGAACGCAAGCCACTTGCCGTCGGGGCTGAACACGCCGTTCATCGGATCGGTGATGCCCCAGCTGCTTTTGCTCAACTGCGTGAGCGTGCGGGCCGAAAAGTCATACAGGAACAGCTGGCTCGTGCCGTCGCCGTACTTGACGTAGCTGTGATAGACGAGCTTGCCGGTCAGTGCGGCTGGAAACGACGCGTTGGATTGAGTCGGCGGATTGTTGATGCAGGCTGCTTCGGCGCCGCCGCCGTGCAGCAGGTTGAACGCGAGGCCGACCACGAGGCCCGCGACGAGGAACTTCGATTTCACGCTGGTTGATTCCGGGTAAGGTAAGGACGCAGCAGATCCGGTCCCGCACACGGTGCGCGAGCGTCACGGATCCGCCGTGGGGGAGCGTGAACACCGTATCGATCACGCGGCGGGAACAAAGCTTGCGAAGAATGCCGGTTTGCTGGTCTGACGAAAAGGCTCAGAGTCGCTCGAAAACGTGCGTATCAGCGCGTTGCGAACGAATCGATTGGGGGCGGGATTGAACGCGGCGGACGCCGTGCTACTCTTTTTTCAGCGACGGCCGTGATCGGCCGGAGGCCAGGCATGAAGCGATATGCGGTGCTCGCACAGACCATTGCCGATTCGATCCGGCGCGGCGACCTGCCGGCAGGCGCGCGCATCCCGACCGTGCGCTCGGCGTGCCGCGCCTACCGTGTAAGTCCTTCCACCGTGTTTCGCGCGTACTACACGCTCGAAAGCGAGGGCCTGATCGTCGCGCGCGCGCGCTCGGGCTATTTCGTCGCGAACGTCGACGACAAGCGCGTGCGCGCCGGTCACGACACACCGCGCAAACCCGCTGTGTCGCAGACCGCCGACGACGATGCGCTGTTCCGGCTGATCGACTCGCTCAAGCGCGACGACATCGTGCCGCTGGGTTCCGCGTTCGCCAGTTATTCGCTGTTTCCGATGAGCAGCCTGTGGCGATATGCGGCGACGGCGGCCCGCAACATGGATCGCGCGAAACTGCTGGCGGGCCTGCCGCCCGGCAACGAGGCGCTGCGTCGCCAGATTGCGCTGCGGTACCTGAACGCGGGCGCGTCGTTGCCGATGGAAGAAATCGTGATCACGACGGGCGCGGCGGAAGCGCTGACGCTGAGCCTGCAAGCGCTCACGCGCCCGGGCGACATCGTCGCGATCGAACGCCCGGCGTTCCCTGCGGTGCTGCAGGCGGTGCAGCGGCTGCATCTGAAGGCCATCGAGATTCCGGTCGACCCGCGCACCGGCCTCGATCTCGACGCGCTCGCCGAAGCGCTCGACACGCATCCGGTGCGTGCGTGCTGGTTCATGACCTCGTTCCACAACCCGACCGGCGCGACGCTGCCCGACGAACGCAAGCGCGCGCTGATCGAACTGCTCACGTCGCGCGAGGTGCCGTTGATCGAGGACGACGTGTTCGGCGAACTCCATTTCGGCCCGACGCCCACGCGCCCCGCGAAGCTGTATGACGACAACGGGCTCGTGCTCCATTGCGGTTCGTTCTCGAAGTGTCTCGCCCCCGGTTTCCGGGTCGGCTGGGTCGCGGCCGGACGTTACGTGAAGCAGATCAGGCAGGTGAAGAACGCGAGCGCGCCGGCGGCCGACGTGCCGGCGCAGATGGCCGTGTCCAGTTACCTGCGCGACGGTGCGTACGACCGCTTCCTGCGCAGGCTGCGGCGCAATCTGGCCGCCCACCAGGCGCAGATGCTCGCGGCCGTCCGCGCGTACTTCCCGGCCGACACGGAGGTCTATGCGCCGCGCGGCGGATATTTTCTGTGGATCGAATTGCCGCCGCACGTGGATGCGATGCAGTTGTTCGGCGACGCAATGGAGAACGGGGTCAGCCTCGCGCCCGGGCCGATCTTTTCGATGACGGGCGCCTTTCACCGCTATGTCCGGTTGAACTATGGCCGGCCGTGGACCCCTGCCGTCGAGGACGCGATGCAGACCATCGGAACGCTCGCCGGGCGGCAACAGCAGACGAGGTAGCAACGATCATGCAAGTCCTCCCTAACCGGAAAATCCGCCCGCGCGACACGCTGCGCGGCGCGCTGAACCTGCGTGCGGAGCCGCGCGATACCGTCAGCCAGCGCTGCCGGCAGTGCGGTTTCATGGCGTTCCGCGCCAGCGAGCAGTGCCCCGTCTGCGGACTGGGCGGCTGGCCGTTCGCGCCGCTGCGTCAAGCGCACGACGAAGCGCCCGCCACGCAGGCCGCGCCCCCGCACGACGCGCCACCCGTCCCGACGTGGTCGTCGCGTGTCGCGGCCGCGGTGCGAAGCGCGGCGGTCCAGCGGCCGCGCGCGTCGAGCGCGCCGCTGCTCAGCATCCTGACCCTCGTGATGCTGGTCGGCGGCTATGTGACGTATGACCGGACGTGCCGGGCGGATCCGGCCTGTCGCGGACCGGGCGCGCCGCGCACGGTGACGGCCGAGGCCAGCCCGCCCTCGGCCGCCCCGCTCACGATGACGCTGCCGGTCGGGCCCGCGCCCGTCCGGGCATTTCATCCGGCCGAGCGCGCGGCAGTCGACACCGCTCGGCTCGCGGACGCCGATGTCGACACCGCGACCGATCGACCGACCACGGCCGCTCAACGCGGCAATGCCGGCACGCCCCGACACGCGGCAGCACGCCCGACGACGACGCTCGCACGGCACGCACCGCCGGTTCACGAACCGAACAACGCGCGCGGCGGCGGCATTCGCGTCGCCGACTGGAAAGGCGGTGCCGCCGCGACGCGGCGCGGGCACGCGATACGCCGCGTAAGCGTGCATTCGCATCATCGGCACCGAGCCATGGCGAGCGGAGCCCAATTGGCGATGGTCTATCGCGGCCATTGAGCGCGGCACGTCGCGACTGCAGCCACGCGCACAACGAAAAACGGGCGGCACCGTCTCCGGTACCGCCCGCGTCATGCCGGTCGTTCGTGCGTCAGGCGGCCAGCAAGCCGTGCGGATCAATCACGAATTTGCGCGGCGCGCCGCCGTCGAACTTCTTGTAGCCTTCCGGCGCCTGGTCGAGCGAGATCACTTCGACGTTGACGATCTTCGCGATCGGCAGACGGTCGAACAGGATGGCCTGCATCAGGTTGCGGTTGTACTTGAGCACCGGCGTCTGGCCCGTGAAGAACGAGTGCGACTTCGCCCAGCCGAGACCGAATCGGATGCTCAGGCTGCCGTGCTGCGCGGCCTTGTCCTTCGCGCCCGGATCGTCCGTCACGTACAGGCCCGGGATACCGATCGCACCGGCCGGCCGCGTGATTTCCATCAGCGAGTTCAGCACCGTCGCGGGCGCCTCCTCGGCATGGCCCGACGACCCGTGGCCGTGCGCCTCGAAGCCGACGCAGTCGACCGCGCAGTCGATCTCCGGCACGCCGAGGATCTGCGCGATCTGCTCGCCGAGCGACGCGTCCTTCGACAGGTCGACCGTCTCGAAGCCCATCGCACGCGCGTGCGCGAGGCGTTCCGCGTTCATGTCGCCGACGATCGTCACCGCCGCGCCGAGCAGGCGCGCCGACGCCGCCGCCGCCATGCCGACCGGGCCCGCGCCCGCGATGTAGACCGTCGAGCCCGGCTTCACGCCCGCGCTCACCGCGCCGTGATAACCGGTCGGCAGAATGTCGGACAGGCAGGTCAGGTCGCGAATCTTCGCCATCGCCTGGTCGCGGTCCGGGAATTTCAGCAGGTTGAAGTCGGCGTACGGCACGAGCACGTACTCGGCCTGGCCGCCGATCCAGCCGCCCATGTCGACATAGCCGTAGGCACCGCCGGCGCGCGAAGGGTTCACGTTCAGGCACACGCCCGTATGCGTGTCCTTGCACATCGCGCAGCGGCCGCAGGCGACGTTGAACGGCACCGACACGAGATCGCCGATCTTCAGCGTTTCGACGTCCGGGCCCACTTCGACCACTTCGCCCGTGATCTCGTGACCGAGGACGAGGCCGATCGGCGCGGTCGTGCGGCCGCGCACCATGTGCTGGTCGGAGCCGCAGATGTTCGTGCTCACCACTTTCAGGATGACACCGTGGCCGATCGCGCGGCCGGTCGGATCGACCATTTTCGGATAATCGATCTTCTGAACTTCGACCTTGCCCGGCCCAAGATAGACGACACCTCGATTGCTGCTCATCGTATTGTCTCCATGTCTCGTTGGATCGCGCTGCCGCGCGCCGGCGGATGCGGCGCTACGCAACGTGCTGTTCGAGAGTAGTCCCGGAGGTGGGGGCGCCGTTGTCTCAAACGCGACACGCGTTTGAACGGTGCCGACATCGATGGCGCAAATGCGAAAGTCGGGCCGGCGGTGGCGACAGCAGCGCGCAATCGTGGAAGGCGCGGCGCACGTACGCGCGCGACCCGGCCGATCGGTGTGGTAGGCGCGATCGGCCGTTGCGGCCGTTGCGGCCGGTCGGGCGCGCGTTATGCGCCCTGGTTCTCGCGAATGATCGCGGCGGCAGCCGCTTCCGCGTCGCTCGCGACGCCGTCGTGCATGCGCGTGCTGACGGCCGGCGTCGGCGGCTCGCTGTCGAGCGCATGGCCGTCGCGGTTGCGCGTGTCGACCGTCGCACGCATCGACAGCCCGACCCGCAGCGGATGCGCGGCCAGATCGCGGGGATCGATCGCAATCACCACCGGCACCCGTTGCACGACCTTGATCCAGTTGCCGGCCGCGTTCTGCGAAGGCAGCATCGAAAACGCGCTGCCCGTGCCGGCCGAAAAGCCCTGCACGCGGCCGCGATAGGTCACGCGCGAGCCGTAGAGATCCGACACGACCTCGACCGGCTGGCCGACGCGCATGTGACGGATCTGCCCCTCCTTGAAGTTCGCCTCGATCCACAACCGGTTCAGCTGCACGATCGACATCAACGGCACGCCGGGCCCGACCTGCTGGCCGACCTGCACCGAACGCTGGCCGATCGTGCCGTCGACCGGCGCGACGATCGTCGTGCGCTTCAGGTTGCGGTAAGCGAGCTTGAATTGCGCGGCCGCCTGCACGACGGCCGGGTTTTCGTCGATGGGCAGCCTGGTGCCGAGCGCGCGCGCCGCATCGAGCTGCGCCCGTGCGGCCGCGAGGTTCGCCTGCGCGCCGGCGACCGCCGCGCGGGCCCGCGCGAGCTCTTCCGGCGCGACGATCTCGACCGATGCACCCGAGCGCGCGGCAAGCGCGCGCTGCGCGAGCGACAGGTCGGCCTGGCGCGCATTCACGGCCTCCACGTACATCGCGTTCGAGATCTTCGCGTTCGCGACCTGCCGCACGGCCTGCGCGAGTTGCGCCTTTGCCTGCGCGAACGCGACGGACGCCTCGGTATCGTCGAGACGCACCAGCGTCTGCCCGGCGCGCACGGCCTGCGTATCGGCGACCAGCACGTCGGTCACGGCGCCCGGAATCTGCGCGGCGACCTGCACGATGCTGCCCGCGACGTACGCGTCGTCGGTGTCCTCGTAATAGCGGTCGCGCAACAGCCAGAACGCGATCCAGACGAGCGCGGCCAGCAGCACGACCGCGAAGAACAGCGTGAAGCGCTTGCGGCGCGTCGCCCGGCGCGCATCGAGTGCGGGATCGCCCAGTGCGGCCGGCTGCGCCGCGGTATGAAGATTGTCGTGGTGCATCAGTCGCTTTGCGTAACGATCAGGCGGTCATGCTGGAACACGGGAATCGGCGCGGGATTCGCCACCGTGCGAAAGGGAACGGGAACGGAAACGGGAGCGCCGCGCGGCGGCGCGGCGGCGGCCGGCGTGCGTGCCGCGTCGTCGCGGCGTGCGGCCCCTGCATTCGATGCGGCGACGACCTGCGGCATGGTCGCGCCCTGCGCACGCATATCGGCCGACGGCTGCGCGATCGACTGGCTCGTGGTCGCGGCGGTGGTCGGTGCGGTCGCAGGTGCCGCGGCGGGCGCGGCAGCCGCCACGGGTGCGGCGCTCGAAGCGCCGCGCTTCGCCGCCCCGCTGCGCGCCCGATGCACGGCCGGCGCCTGTGCGAGCGTCGTGCCCGCGTCGAACCCGCCGCCCAGCGCGCCGATCAATCCGACACGCAGCGTCCGCTGCCGGCCGAGCAACGCGATCATCTGTACGCGCTCGTCGATCAGCGTGAGATCCGCGACATCGACGTCCTTCTGCATCAGCACGCCGCGCCGATGACGGTCGGCCGCAATCTCGACGATCTTTTGCGCGGCCGCGACCGCGTCCTGCTGCTGCGCGACGAGCGTCTGCGACGTACGCAGCGACGTGACGATCTGCGCGACCTGGCCGAGCGCGTCGTCGACGGTCTTGTTGTACAGACCGATCGCAACGTCGGCCTGCGCGACGTCCGCACCGAGCTTCGCTTTCAGCCGGCCGCGATCGAACACGGGCAGCGAGATCGCCGGGCCGACGGAACCGCCGAGCGCATCGCGCGAGAACAGCGACGCGGGCGTGAGCGCGAACACGCCGCCGAGCGCGACGAGATTCACGTCCGGATAGAACTGCGCGCGTGTCGAATCGGCATTCGCGAACGCGGCTTCGACACGCAGCCGCGCAGCGACGATGTCGGGCCGACGGCCCAGCAGATCAGCCGGCAGCCGCGCGGGCAGCGCGTCGCCGGTCAGCGCGCCGACGCGCGGCCGCTGCAGCGCGAGCCCGCGTTCCGGGCCGCGGCCCGACAGCACGCCGAGCTGCAGTTGCGCGAGCTTGATCTGCTCGTCGTTCAGCGCGATCTGCGCGAGCAGCTTGCTGCGCTTGATCGATGCATCGCTCGCGTCGTACGCGTTGTCGAGCCCGCGCGCGGTACGCTCGCGCAGCACGGTCGTCACGCGCTGGCTGACCTTCAGCTTCTGCTGCAGCAAATCCTGCGTCGCGTATGCCTGGTCGAGCTGGCAGTACACGGTCACGATCGCGACCGCCAGCGCGAGCCGCACCTGCTCCGCCTCGATCCGCGCGGCGTCCCGCAGCGACATCAGGCTCTTCGTGGCCGCGCGGTTCTTGCCCCACAGATCGAGCTGGTAGTTGAGCCCGACGAACACCGACGACGGCGATACGTTCGGATCCCCGAATATCTCCACCGGCACGCGATAGCCGCCGACCGACACATTCGCGACGTCGTCGCCGGGTTTCGGCATCCGCGCGCGGCTGACCGTTGCGCCGGCCGTGCCCGTGAGCCCCGTCAACGAATCGAACTGCTGAAGCTGCGCCTGCGCGATCCGCAGCCGTGCCTGCGCGACCTGCAGGTCGGGATTGTTTTGCGATGCCTCGGCGACCAGCGCGTCGAGCTGCGGATCCCGCAGTTGCCTGACCCAGTCGGGTGCGGGCCACGCGCCGTTCGCGCCAGGGCCGGTCGTTTGCACGAGCGCATCGTCGGCCGGTGCGCGCAACGACAGCGACGGCAGGAAGCCCGTCGGCACGCAGCCGCCCAATGCCATTGCCACGGCCGCCGCGCCGATCAATGCACCGCCCTTCACCCGGCGCGCCAGCGTTGCCGCATTGTCGTTCACACGCCGCATCGCTTCCCTCATCCCTGCTGGACGCGCTGCGCCCGTGCGGCCAGACGCGGCCGTGTGCGCTCGAGCGGACCGAGCCGGCCGAACAGGCCGTCCGCGATGCCGAACAGGATGCCGGCGAGCTTGTCTCGCTTGTCGCGCTCGACGAGCGCGATCTGCACGACCTGCCACACGGTCAGCAGGTTCGGCACGATCGCCACCGGAAAGCGCAGCCCGTACTGCATCCCGAGCTGCACCGCATTGCGCGCGCTGTAGTAGCGCCGTTGCCACGAGTGATTCATCGACGTCATTTCGAAAGGGCCGAACGCGTGACGCTGCTTCGTGCCGATCCGGTGCGGCAGCACCAGCGACGGCACGACGTAGAGCGGCACGTTGCGCGTGAGCGCGCGGAAGCTGTACTCGGTGTCGACGTGATCGATGAACAGCGTCTCGTCGAAGCGGCCGAGCACGTCGAATGCGGCGCGCGACACGACGCAGCCCGACGAGATCAGGAATGCACAGCGCTGCAATCGAGCATCGGGATCGACGCGCAGCCGTCGCAACGCGATTCCGTTGGTCGCCAGCTCGGGCAGGAAGCTGCGCGCGTTCTCGTCGAAGATGCGCGGGCCTGCGAGGAACGCGCGGCCCGCGAGGCCCGAGCACGCGTCGCGCATCGTCGCGAAGTAACCGGCCGGCACCGACGAGTCCTGGTCGAACAGCGCGACCGCGTCGACGCCGTCGCGAAACAGCGTCGCGAGCCCCGCGTTGTACGCGCCCGCGATGCCGCCGCGATTGCCGTGATGCAGCAGCGCGATGCCGTCGCGCGCGCACAGCTCGCGGGCGCGCGCATCGGGCTGCGGCGTGTTGTCGACGACGAGCAGCGCGTCGCACGCGTGCCGCCACGTGGCGAGCGCCGCGAGCTGCGCGTCGGTCGGGTGATACAGGATCACGAGTGCGCCGAGTGTCGTCATGCCGCTCTCCTCAATGTCCGAACGACGCTGCCGCGCCGCGCTTCGGCCGCGTGAGCCACATCATCGCGGCGAGCACGAGACACGTCATGCTTGCCATCCAGAACATGTCGCCCGTCGCCATCATGTACGCCTGCTGCATCACGACCTGGTGCAGCGTCGACAGCTCGCGCACACCGTCCACGCCCATCGCGTTGAGCGTGTGCACGAAGCGCTGCGTGTTCGCCGACGCGTGCGTGACCGATTGCGACACGACGTCGTAGTGATAGGTCGCGCGGTTGTCCCACAGTGTCACGCTCATCGCGGTGCCGAATGCGGCGGACAGCGTGCGCAGGAAGTTCGACAGGCTCGACGCGGCCGCGAGCCGGTCGTCCGGAATGCGCGACAGCGTCGCGGCGGTCAGCGGAATGAAGAAGCACGGCAGCCCGATTCCCTGGATCAGCCCGGGCGCGGCGATCTGCGCGAACGTCATCTTCAGCGTGAAATGCGCGTCCCATGCGAGCACGGCCGCGAACACGAGGAAGCCGAACGTCGCGAGCACACGCGCGTCGAAACGATGCGCGTGCAAACCGACGAGAATCGAGAACACCAGCGCGAGCACGCCGAGCGACGCGGTGGCGAGCCCCGCGTGAAACGCGTTGTAGCCCATCACCGCCTGCATCCATAGCGGAAACACGACGCCCACCACCGAGAAGCTCATCATGCCGAGCGAGATGATCAACACGCAGAACGAGAACGTACGGTCGCGAAACAGGCTCAGGTCGACGACCGGATGCGCTTCGCCCGCCTCCCAGATCAGCAGCGACACGATCGCGAGGGCCGCGACCACCGCGAGCGTGACGATCAGCGGCGAGTCGAACCAGCCCTTGTCGTGCCCGAGATCGAGCATCGCCTGCAGCGAACCGACGCCGATCACGAGCAGCACGATGCCCGGCACGTCGATCGGGCCGGCCGCGCCGCGCTGCGCATCGGGGCGCAGCATCGCGGTGCAGACCGCGAACGAGAACAGCCCGATCGGCAAATTGATCAGGAAGATCCACGGCCACGAGAAGCTGTCGACGATCCAGCCGCCGACCACCGGCCCGAAGATCGGCGCGAGCAGCACCGTCATCGCCCATAGCGCGAGCGCGACGGTACGCTTGTCCGGCGGGAACGTGCGCAACAGGATCGTCTGCGACAGCGGCACCATCGGCCCCGAGCACAGCCCCTGCAGCGCGCGACAGACCACCAGCACGTGCAGGTCGCGCGCGAGGCCGCAGAGCAGCGACGTCAGCGTGAACAGCAGCACCGCGCCGACGAACAACCGCAACTCGCCGACGCGCCGCGCGAGCCAGCCGGTCAGCGGCACGGCGATCGCGGCCGCGACCGAGTACGAGCTGATCACCCACGTGCCCTGGCTGTTCGAGACGCCGAGACTGCCCGAGATCGCTGGGACCGCGACGTTGGTGACGGTCGAGTCGAGCACTTCGATGAAGGTCGCGAGCGACAGCGCGAACGTCAGTAGCGCGAGCCGCGCGCCGCGCACCGGCCGCGCGACGGCTGCCGGTTCGCTCGCGTCGAAGGCGGCGGGCGTGTCCTGAAGCGGCGATGCCGTGCTCATGCGCCCGCCATCGCGACGCCGCGCGGCGTGATTGCGCGTCCGCGACTCGGCGCGAAGCGCTCGATGTAATCGGCGGCCGTCTCGCAGCCGTCCGGTGCCGCGTGGATCAGCGCACGCGTGCGTTCCGCGTGCACGGAGAATTCCGGTTCATCCAGCACGCGCGCGAGCGCCGCACCGAGACGCACGCCGTCGATCGCACCGTCGACGCGCACGCCGGCGCCGCTTGCCGCGACGCGCTGCGCGTTGTCGAACTGATCGTGAGCGAACGGCGTCACGACCTGCGGAATGCCCGCTTCGAACGCGAGTGCCGCCGTGCCGATCCCGCCGTGATGCACGAGCGCGCGGCAACGCGGCAGCAGCGTACGCATCGGCACGAAGCGGCGCACCAGAAGCCGTTCGCCCTCCGAAGCAACATCGTGCGGGCTCAGCAGGATGCCGCGCGCGCCGGTAGCGTGCAGCGCGCCCGCGACCGCGCGCGCATACGCGGCGTGATCGACCAGCGTCGACCCGGCGGTGAAGACCACCGGCGGCTCGCCGGCCGAGAGAAACGCATCGAGCGCACGATCTTCGTCGGCGGTCGCGATGTCGTTGAACAACGGAAAGCCGCTTTGCAGAACGCGCGCCGGCCAGTCGCGCTGTGCCGGGGCGAACCAGTCGGGAAACAGGCACAGCACGCCGTCCGTCGAATGCAGCCAGCGTCCGAGCACGCGCCGCGCGGGTGCGAGCCCGAGGTCGCGACGCACCGCGTCGAGCGCCGGCCCGCACACGCGGTCGAGCACCTGTCGCTCGATCAGCGTCATCAGCGCCGCCTTCACCGGCAGCGGCCAGCGCGCCGGAATCGTCAGGCGCGGATGCGTCGGCGGCACGTACGCGGACAGCAGCGTGGACGGCGACACCTGCACCGATACGTACGGCGTGCCGTGCAATTCCTGCATGAAGCGCGCCGAAAAGGCCCACAACGTGCCGACCAGCACGGTGTCGCGATCGGTCAGCGCGCGCAGCGTGTCGTAGTGCGGACGCAGCACCGGCGCGATCACCTGCCACAGCGTGCGGAACGACGTGCGCGGATTCCACAGCGCCGGGTTCCCCATTGCGGCCTCGTACTCGGCCGCGGTGCCGACCGGCACGAACGTGAAGCCGCAGCGGCGCACGGCGGCCTCGAACGGCGGATGCGTGCAGAACACGACGTCGTGGCCGCGCATCGCGAGCGCACGCGCGACGCCGAGCAGCGGATGCACGTCGCCCGCCGAGCCGATCGCGGTCACGATCACCTTCGCCATCGCGCGCCTCGCGGGAGTCAGTAGAAGCCGGGGATCAGCGCCGCGACTTCGCGGCGGTACTGCGTATACGCCTGCCCGAAATAGCCGGTGAGCCAGCTTTCCTCGACGCGCACCTTGTACGCGAGCGACGCGAACACGAGCGCGACGCCGAGCGCACCGCGCCATTCGCCGCCGATCAACGCGGCGCCGGCCAGCGCGATCAGGCAGCCGGTGTAGATCGGATGGCGCACGAGGCCGTACGGGCCGGTACGAACGAGTTCGTGGTTTTCCTTCAGCGTGACGGACACGCTCCAGTTCGTGCCGAGATGCAGCCGCGCCCACACGGAGAACAGCAGCCCCGCGACGAGCACCGCGAGCCCGCATTGCGCCTGCAGGCCGAAGCGCTGCCAGTCGGGTACGAGTGCCTGCCACGACGGATCGGGCAGGATGATGAGCGCGCCGCCGACGATCAGCGGAATCGACTGCAGCGTGCGCGAGCGCGACGCCTCCTTGCGCACGGTCGTCTTCACGGCCTGCGACGTCGCGATCCAGTAGACGAGCCACGCGGCCCAGGGAACGACGATGGCGATGGTCTGAACGATATTCACGGCTGGCCTGCCTCGTGTGGAAGAGAATTCGAATGTGCCCCGCGCGGATGTGCCCGGCGTGGACGCGCCCGGCGCGCGACGTGGCGGGTCATGACGACAGCGCCGCCATCGGCGCGGACACGCACGCGTGCGCGGCACCGAGCGCGATGCCGGTGGCGACGGGCGGCGTGTCGCAGAAGAAGTCGAGCAGCGTCGCGCGCGTGGATTCGCGCTGCGCGCGGCCTTCGATGTCGAGGAAATGGCCGGCGTCGGGAATCGTCGCGAAGCGCGCGCGCGACACGTGCGCGGCGAGCTGGCGGACGTCGGCCGGCGTCGTGTATTCGTCGCGCTCGCCGTTCACGAACAGCAGCTCGCAACCGATGTTCGAAAACTCGCTCAGGTAGCGCTCCGGCTGCAGTGCCAGGATCTGGTCGACGTGGAACGCGACCTGATCCTGCTCGTCGCGCGGCAGGCGCGTCAGATACCGGTAGTTGTACAGCTTCATGATGCGCGGCAAGTAACGGCCGACCGTATCGTTCAGCAGCTGCGCGGCCTTCAGGTTCTCGCCGGCCGCGATGTGGTCGCGGGCACGCGTCACGTAGTCGACCATCGCGTCGTTCAGGAACGGCGAGAACGAGCAGATCGCCGCGCGCCGCACGCTCGGGCACCCGCGCGCGAGCGCGAACAGCGACGCGACGCCGCCCCACGACACCGATACGAGGAACGCCGGTGCGAAGCGTTCGACCAGATACTGGAGGATCGCGGCCTCGTCGTCCTTGGTCAGGATGAAGCAGCCCGGGTTGTGCTGGCGCGACTGCCCCGCATACGGCAGGTCGAAGCAGATCGTGTTCATCCGCTCGCCGAGATACTGGACGGTCTGCCCGAACGACGCGGTCGTCGCGAGCGCGCCGTTGACGAGCATCGCCGTGTCGAAAGACGGATCGAACACGTTCCGTTCGACGTAGACCTTCAGACCATTCGGTAGCGGGACCACGTGTTTTTCGGTCGGCATCGTCGTTCTCCGGTGGATGCGGCGTCTCGGCGTCGCGGCATGCTGCAGGTGCGCAATGGCGGGCGCCGGCCCTGTCGCGATCATTCGCCGCGCCCATTGCCGACGCACCGCGGGAAAAATCCGCGGCGCCGATTAATTCCTGATGGTGCGGCGCCATACTAATACGGGCAATATTACTTACTCAAGTCATTCCAACGATTCCCTCTACTCCGCCGAGAATTCTTCCAATTCAAATATTTTTGGCCGTTTTTATGGTATGCGGAATCGACTTTCGGTCGCTGGCAATCGTTTGCGAGTCCGTCGCCACACATTCACAAACGCAGCATATTCCTTTTATATTCAATGATTTATCGAGTTTCAATCGATTGCTTGAAACGAATCTCCGAAAATTACCGACAACCGCAAGCGGAACCGGGATTCTCGGAGCACCGGAAATTTCACACAGATCCACATTCTTTCGATGCGTAATAAATCGAATCCGGAATTGCTCGCGACCATTGCACCGCTTTATCGGAGAATGTTTTAAACAAACTTAAAATTATTTAACCTCCTTTCAATTCGTTTTTCCGCACCTGCACAATCGCGATAGCGGACATCGAGCGCGGCCCCGGGCGTCACCTTCATCTCCAGACCCCGTTTTTTTATTGATTGAACGGTCAATAAAAAACCGCTAAGCTGTCGGCTTCCAGGAACGGCCCGTCCGGGCGAAGGGAGTCGCGATGCCGAAAGTCGGAATGCGGGAGATTCGTCGCGCGCAGTTGATCGACGCGACGCTGCGCTCGATCGACGAGGCCGGCCTGCCCGGCACGACGCTCGCATCGGTCGCACAACGCGCGAACATCTCGACGGGCATCGTCAGCCATTACTTCGGCGACAAGGACGGCCTGCTCGAAGCCACCATGCGCCACGTGCTGCGCGATCTGTGGGCGGCCACCACGCGCCGCCGCGTCGCGGCACGCAAGGACCCGCGTTCGCGGCTGCGCGCGATCGTCGCCGCGAACTTCGACGACACGCAGGTCAGCGCACCCGTGATGAAGACCTGGCTCGCGTTCTGGTCGCAGAGCATGCACGACGCGATGCTCAAGCGCCTGCAGCACGTGAACACCCGGCGCCTCCATTCGAACCTGTGCGCGGAATTCGCGAAGGCGCTGCCGCGTGCGAAGGCGCGGGAAGCCGCCAGCGGCCTCGCCGCGCTGATCGACGGCCTGTGGCTGCGCGGCGCCCTCGCCGGCGGCCCGATCGACACCCGGGCTGCCTTGAAGCTCGCCCACGATTACATCGACCTGCTGCTCGCGTCGGACTGACGCGTCACGCAGTCGCCCCTCAAGGAGATCCTCATGTCCGTATACGGTTTGCAGCGCCTCTACATCGGCGGCGGTTACGTCGACGCCACCAGCGGCAAGACTTTCGACACCTTCGATCCCGCCACCGGCGAACTGCTCGCGCAAGTGCAGCAGGCGAGCGCGGCCGACGTCGACCGCGCGGTCGCCTCGGCGCAGCAAGGCCAGCGCGAATGGGCCGCGATGACCGCGATGCAGCGCTCGCGCATCCTGCGCCGCGCGGTCGATCTGCTGCGCGAACGCAACGACGAACTCGCCGCGATCGAGACGCGCGACACCGGCAAGCCGATCGGCGAGACGCTCGCGGTCGACATCGTCACCGGCGCGGACGTCATCGAGTACTACGCGGGCCTCGCGACCGCGATCGAGGGGCTGCAGGTGCCGCTGCGCGCCGAGTCGTTCGTCTATACGCGCCGCGAGCCGCTCGGCGTGTGCGCGGGCATCGGCGCATGGAATTACCCGATCCAGATCGCGTGCTGGAAGACGGCACCCGCGCTCGCGGCCGGCAATGCGATGGTGTTCAAGCCGAGCGAAGTCACGCCGCTCACCGCGCTGAAGCTCGCGGAAATCTATACGGAAGCCGGCGTGCCGGCCGGCGTGTTCAACGTCGTGCAGGGCGACGGTTCGGTCGGCGCGCTGCTGACGGGCCATCCGGACATCGCGAAGGTGTCGTTCACCGGCGGCGTCGAGACCGGCAAGAAGGTGATGTCGCTGGCCGGCGCATCGTCGCTGAAGGAAGTGACGATGGAGCTCGGCGGCAAGTCGCCGCTGATCGTGTTCGACGATGCCGACCTCGACCGCGCCGCCGACATCGCGGTGACCGCCAACTTCTTCAGCTCGGGCCAGGTCTGCACCAACGGCACGCGCGTGTTCGTGCACCGCTCGGTCAAGGACGCGTTCACGCAGAAGGTGCTCGAACGCGTGAAGCGCATTCGCGTCGGCAAGCCGACCGATGCCGACACCAACTTCGGCCCGCTCGTATCGGCCGCGCAGCTCGACAAGGTGCTCGGCTTCATCGAGAGCGGCAAGGCCGAGGGCGCGAAGCTGCTCGCGGGCGGCACGCGCCTGACCGACGGCCACTTCGCCAACGGCCAGTACGTCGCGCCGACCGTGTTCGGCGACTGCCGCGACGACATGAAGATCGTCCGCGAAGAGATTTTCGGGCCGGTGATGAGCATCCTCGATTTCGAATCGGAAGACGAAGTGATCGCCCGCGCGAACGACACGCACTACGGCCTCGCGGCCGGCGTCGTGACCGAGACCCTGTCGCGCGCGCACCGCACGATCCATCGCCTCGAAGCCGGCATCTGCTGGATCAACACGTGGGGCGAATCGCCGGCCGAGATGCCGGTTGGCGGATACAAGCAATCCGGTGTCGGACGCGAGAACGGCATCACGACGCTCGAGCACTACACTCGCATCAAGTCGGTACAGGTCGAGCTCGGCCGCTACAACCCGGTGTTTTGAGAACGACAGGAGATACCCCGTCATGACGACACGCGAATACGACTACATCATCTGCGGCGCCGGTTCCGCGGGCAACGTGCTCGCGACGCGCCTGACGGAAGATCCGAACGTCACGGTGCTGCTGCTCGAAGCGGGCGGCCCCGACTACCGCTTCGACTTCCGTACGCAGATGCCGGCGGCACTCGCCTATCCGTTGCAGGGCCGTCGCTACAACTGGGCCTACGAGACCGATCCCGAGCCGCACATGGACAACCGCCGGATGGAATGCGGCCGCGGCAAGGGCCTCGGCGGCTCGTCGCTGATCAACGGGATGTGCTACATCCGCGGCAACGCGCTCGACTACGACAACTGGGCGACGCACAAGGGCCTCGAGAACTGGACGTATCTCGACTGCCTGCCGTACTTCAAGAAGGCGGAGACGCGCGACGTCGGCCCGAACGACTATCACGGCGGCGACGGCCCCGTATCGGTCACGACCAGCAAGCCGGGCGTGAACCCGCTGTTCGAGGCGATGGTCGACGCGGGCGTGCAGGCCGGCTACCCGCGCACCGACGACCTCAACGGCTACCAGCAGGAAGGCTTCGGCCCGATGGACCGCACCGTCACGCCGAAGGGCCGCCGCGCGAGTACCGCGCGCGGCTACCTCGACCAGGCGAAGGCACGGCCGAACCTCGAGATCGTCACGCACGCGCTCGCCGATCGCATCCTGTTCGACGGCAAGCGCGCATCGGGCGTCACGTATCTGCGCGGCACCGAGCGCGCGACCGCGCATGCGCGCCGCGAAGTGCTCGTGTGCAGCGGCGCGATCGCGTCGCCGCAATTGCTGCAACGCTCGGGCGTCGGCCCCGGCGCGTGGCTCAAGGAACTCGACATTCCGGTCGTGCTCGATCTGCCCGGCGTTGGCCAGAACCTGCAGGATCACCTGGAGATGTATATCCAGTACGAATGCAAGGAGCCGGTGTCGCTGTATCCGGCGCTCAAGTGGTGGAACCAGCCGAAGATCGGCCTCGAATGGATGCTGAACGGCACCGGTCTCGGCGCGAGCAACCACTTCGAGGCGGGCGGCTTCATCCGCACGCGCGACGACGACCTGTGGCCGAACATCCAGTATCACTTCCTGCCCGTCGCGATCAACTACAACGGCTCGAACGCGATCGAGATGCACGGCTTCCAGGCGCACGTCGGCTCGATGCGTTCGCCGAGCCGCGGCCGCGTGAAACTGCGCTCGCGCGACCCGAACGATCATCCGAGCATCCTGTTCAACTACATGGCCGAAGCGCTCGACTGGCGCGAGTTCCGCGATGCGATCCGCGCGACGCGCGAGATCATGCGGCAGCCCGCGCTCGACCGGTATCGCGGCCGCGAGCTGAACCCGGGCGCCGACTGCAAGACCGACAAGGAACTCGACGCGTTCGTGCGCGCCCGCGCGGAAACCGCGTTCCATCCGTCGTGCTCGTGCAAGATGGGCTATGACGACATGGCCGTGGTCGACGAAGAAGGCCGTGTGCACGGGCTGGAAGGCCTGCGTGTGGTCGATGCGTCGATCATGCCGATCATCACGACCGGCAACCTCAACGCACCGACGATCATGATCGCCGAGAAGATCGCCGACAAGATTCGCGGCCGCAAGCCGTTGGCGCGTGTCGACGTGCCCTACTTCGTCGCGAACGGTTCGATGGCGCGCAATGTCGCGAAGGCGGTGCGGCAGCCGGAAACGGCGTAACCGCGCGAGCGCCCTCTCCGGCGCGCAGCGGCAACATGCACGGCTCGTGGCGTTCTCGCCGCGAGCCGTTTTTCATTTCATTCGGCGCGCTCTCCGCCCGTACTGAAGCGCGTGATGGTCGCCCCCCTCGGCCGCACCCGTTTCGTGCGCACGATCGGATTCGATCGCGACGTGAAGCTCATCGCGCCGCGTAGCCGATCGAACGCGACATCCTCCTGCCTCCCGAAGCGGCCGATCGTCGGCCACGCGAGCGTGTCATCGAGCCACGCCTGCCATGCATCGCCATGAAAACGACGCGCGAACGCGCGCACCATGCCCGGCGCGGCGATCACGATGCCAGCCAGCAGGTAGTACGCCCAGAAACTGCCCGCGCCGACGAGCCGGTCGAGCCGGCACACGGCCACCGCCGCAAGCAGGCCGTCCACCGACGCGAGATCGGTGCGGCGTTCGCGAATCGCCCGTGCGACCAGATTGTGCCGACCGCCGTACGCGGCGAAGGAAATCCCGTTGCCGCCCGCAAGCTCCGCGCAGAACACCGCGAGCGCGGCCATCTCGTCGACGCGCGCGGCATCGTCGCGCGGCCCGCAGACGCGCAGCACGATCGCGTCGATGACGGCCCCCGGTCCGGCCGACGGCTCCACGCAGGCAGCCGCGACGGCCGCGCGTCGCTCTCTCAGGTTCTTCGCAGGCGGCGGCCCTTCGTCGCTCGCGAGTCGCGCCCGCGTTTCGTCATCGTCCAATTCGTCGCTGCCGGGCGCGACGCCGCCGGCAATCCGCTCGAGCGCGGCCCAGCCGTCGTTCGGATCGTCGAAGGTCCACGCATCGATGAAGCCGTGCGCCGCATCGAATGCCGCACGCGATCCCGGGCAGCATCGCTCCGCGTGCGCGAGCTGCCGCGCATCCGGAACGTGCGTGCACGCATCGGTCGCGTCGCACGCGCAGCCGCCACCGTCCGTTGCAAGCCACGGCGCGAGCTCGTGCAGGACGGCGATCGCGTCATGCGACAGGGTCGCGCCGGCACGCACTCGAGCCGCGTGCGTCGGTGTGGCGGCCATCGCGCCGGCGTCGGCCGTCGCCACGCGCGCCGCATCGTTCAGGTGGTCGATCAGGTACTGAAGCCACGCGGCCGTGCGCAGCCGGTCGGGCGTCGCAGCGCGGGCATCGCCATACTTCGCTGGGTCGGTGAGCATGGGGGGTCCGGAATGGTTCTGGCAAATCGAAACGATCGTTCCGTGTCCGTCGTCGCAGGCGGCGCGGTGCGTCGCACCGGCCGCTGCATGGCCGCCCGCATCGGATCGCGACGCAGACGGCCGGCCGGTCGTCACGCCGATACGCGCGACGACGCGAATGCATCGCGAAACCGGATCGCACGCCGCGCATCGTTGCACGGCCCTCGTCCCGGCGGGCGTCCGGTTCCGACCATGCAACGCTTACTGCACGTGGAACTTCGGCGACGTGGCAACCGTGCCGCTGACCGTGCAGTCCGGCGTCAACACCGCGTTGTTGAACGTCAGCGACGAATTCGGATCGCTCCACGTCGTCACGACCTTGCTCGGTCCGCAGGTGCCGAGCAGCGAAACGGTCACCTTCGCGTTGTTGATCGACAGTTGCGTCGTGCTGTCGGCCTGGCCCGTCCACGGCGCCGCGCTGGTCGCGCTGCCGCTGATCAGGCCGCACGTCGCGGCGCCGGTGAACGTCGTCGACGTGATGTTGACGATGCCCGTCGAGGAGATCGTGCCGTTGAACGTCGCGTTGCAGGTCGCGTTGATCGACCCCTTGGCCAGGACCGTGAGGCCCGTCGCGGAGAACGGCTCCCCGTTCGGGTTCATGGCCTGCCCGTCGGCGCGCGAAACGGTCACGGCGAAAGCAGGCGCGGCTGACGCCGCGGTGAATGCCACTGCAGCAACAAGCGATACGATTTTGCGAATGCTCATTTGAACTGCCCCCTCTCTCTTCACAAATGGCGGCATGCCGCCAGGAACGCGACGCCCCGGCCGGATCGGCCCGGCCGCTCGGTCGCAGGAAACCGCCGGCGCGCGACGCACGCCGGGCGGCTCAGAACTTGTAGGAAATCCCGACGAACGTGATCAGCGGATCAGCCTTCAGGCGCGTGCGCGTGGTCGCGAGCGTCGAGCCGTCCGCGGCCTTGATCACGAGCGACGAGTAGGTCTTCAGCGGCATGTACGTGAGCGTGGCCGTCAGCCCCCAGTGCTTGTCGATCGCATAGCTCGCGCCGACGTTGTAGACCGGCGTGAACGACGACGACGCCTTGCCCTCCACCGAGGTCGGCCCCGGCTTGCCGGCGCCGGCCGCGAGCACGCTGCCGAGGTTTTCGTTGATGTCCTTCGCGAAGTTGCCGTTCAGTTCGATGTTGCTGAACCAGCTGTAGGCCACGCCGATCCCGACGAACGGGCGAAACTTCGCCGTCGGCGCATTGAAGTAGTACTGCAGAATGATCGTCGGGCTCCATTGCCGCGCGTTCTTCACGGCAGGCTGGTTCGACGGATTGTCCATGTTGACGCTGCCGAGCGAGCCGGCCGGGCCCGGCGGCCGGATCACGCCATGCCCGGTCAACGTGAACTCGGGCGGCACGCCGAGCACCGACGTCACCGCGATATGGTCGGTGAAGAAGTGCGTGAGCGTGAGGCCGACCGTATCGGCGTTGTTGACCGTCAGGCTCGTGCCCGGCGAAGTGAACGACCCGGGCAGCCGCAACGGCCCGTTGATCGGCATGCTCGCGAGATTCGTCGTCAGCCCGTTGGTCGAATCCTGCGGCATGATGTGCAGCCAACCCAGCGTCGCGACGTTGTCGCCCGCCTGCTGGGCCGATGCGAGCGTCGACGCGCCTGCGACGACAACCGCGACAATCAGCTTCTTCATGAAGTCTCCCCCTCATTCTGTCGGCACGCCGCGCAGCCTTGCGCGACGCGACCGTGTCTCCATCCGCGCGCGGTCACTGCACGAACGCGCCGACCGTGAAGTACGGATTGCTCGTATCGGCCATGTCGAGGAAGCCGAACACGCCGCCCGTAAACACGAACTTGCCGGTCGCCGGCCCCGATGCCGCGTCCGCGTGCACGGTCGTCACGACGCCCGGCACCTTCTGCGTGTAGTCGAGATTCAGCGCGCGCGTGAGCACGGCCTGGGACGCGTTGAACGGATCGAGCAACGTCGCCTGCGCACCGACGAGCGCGGTCGCGCGGTAATTGAACGCGCTGTCGACACCCGTGTACTCGCCGTTCTGCGAGCCTTCGGCGATTGCCGACTGCGGGCTCAGGAACGAGATGCCCGATTCGTCGTCGGCGCTCGGCGGGCCCTGCGTGAGGTCAGCGTTCGCGGCACCCGTGCGGATGAAGACGGGCACCAGCTGGTTGCGCAGCTTGCCGACGATCAGGATGCCCTTGCCGGCCTTCGACGGATCGAGCGCGGCGAGCGTCGGCGGAATCTGCGGCTGGTAGTTCAGCGACTGGAACGCCGATGCATCCGGGCGCAGCGTGAACGGCTGGTTCACGGTCGCGCTCGATGCGAGCGGCTGCCCGCCGTTCTTCTTGCCGAAGTTGTCCGTCTCGACGTAGCTGCCGTCCGCGTTGATCGTCACCTGCTGGTCGAGCGCCACCGGCTGGAAGTTCTGCGACGGCACCTGGTGGTAACCGAGCTGGTTGTACGTGCCGGCGATCTTCGACAAATCGGTTTCGAGCGACGAGAAGCTGATGAACGGGTAGTACGGAAACGTCGTCTTCGGAATCCTGCCGACGCCGATCACGCCGTCGAACTGGATCGTCGCGCCGGGAATCGCGCCACCCAGCACACCTTCGCCGAGGAACAGGCGGGCCGGCCGGCTCGGGTCGAGGCTCGCGTTCTGCATCCTGAACGTGCACTGGTTCAGCTTGGCGGTCGGCAGGCCGGTTTCGTCGGCCAGTGTGCCGTCGACGACGTTGGCCGGCGCCGTGTCGCGCGTCGGTTGCACGGTGCCGGTGGCCGTCGGCACCGGCGACGCGAGGTAGGTCATCCGGTACGTCATCTTCGTCGTGTCGAGCTGCACCTTCACGAGCTCGCCCGAGCCTGAGCCGCCGATGAACACCGTGTTGTAGTCGATCGTCTGCGGGCACAGCCGGACCACCGGCGCGGGCGGCGGGTCGCCGTCGCCGCCGCACGCGACCAGTACGGGCGCGAGCGATGCCGCGGCCATCCAATGCTTCACATTCATAGGAATCCTCTTGAATTTAGATTCGCCGGCGGCGACGCGCGCGCCGCCGGTGTTCCATGTTCGCTACGCCGTTACTGGACGAACGCGCCGACCGTGAAGAACGGATTGACCTTGCTGTTGTTGACGACCATCGCGTAGATGTTCCCGGCCGTCACGAGCCAGCCGGTGTCGCCCTTGCCGAAGATCGCCACGTTGCCGTTCGCGCCCTTCGCGTTGAAGTCCTGCGAGGCCGTGACCTTGATCTTGCCGGGCGTTGCCTGCGTGTAGTCCAGCGCGAACTGCGACGTGACCGACGACGTTTGCGGGTCGATGAACGCAGCGGTGGCGCCCTGGAACAGCGTCGACGTATAGTTCGCCGCGATCGTCGACACGGCGGTGCCGTCGTTGCAGCTGCCGGCCTGTGCCAGGAAGAAGGTGCCGTCGAACGTGCCGGGCAGATCCGGATGCGGGATGTTGTTGTTGAAGCTCGGCCCCGCCGTCGCGATCGCGAACGTCGCGGTGCTCGGCGCCACGATACCGCACGCGGACGCGCTCGTTGCGCCGATGAAACCGCCCTTCAACGAATTGGCCGCGACGGCCGTGGTCCGCGACAGCATCGAGATGCCCACCTCGGCGTCGGCAACCGACGCCAGCAGGTTGCTCGGGTCGATATGCGTGTAGCCCACGCGAATCACCACCGGCACCAGCACACCGTTGAGCTTGCCGACGATCATGATGCCCTTCGCCTGGCTCGGCGCGACGATGACGATGGCCGAGCCCTGCCCCGCGAACGGATAGACGAGGCTGCCGCCGGCGCTCGCCACCGGATGGCTCACGAACACGTTGTCGGACGAGCCGTCCGCGTTCTTGCGCAGCGCCCACGGCGTTCCGGTGGTCTGGCACGAGTAGTCGCTGCCGGCCGTGATGGTGCACGAGCCGTCCGCATTGAAGGTCTGGTTCCAGTTGACCACATCGGGCTGCCAGCCGACCGCCCCCGTGCTGCTCTGCGCGCTGCCGCCAACCGGCGACAGATGGATGCCGAGTTCGTTGTAGTTCCCGGCGACCTTCGAGAAATCCGTTTCGGTATCGGTGAAGCCGATGAACGGATAGAAATCGAAAGTGCGCGACGGCACGGTGCCGAGCACGATGCCGGGGAACGGCTCGAGACCGGCGAACGCGATCGTCGCGCCCGGAATCCCGCCGCCGACCACGCCGTTGCCGACGAACAGCATCGGCGGATCCGCGCGATTGATCGTCACCGCATACGCGCCGTCGCTCGTCGCGCCGCTGTCGAGCACGAACGCGCAGCGGTTCTGCTCGGCGGTCGGCAGATTGGTCGGATGATGGAATGCACCGCTGATCGTGAGGCCCGCGCGCGTGTCGTTGACCTGCCCCGCCGACGTCGGCACCGACGATTCGATGAACTGCATCTGGTAGGTGAGCTTCGTCGTGTCGAACTTCACCTTCACGTATTCGCCGCTGCCGGCGCCGCCCGTGTAGGTCGTCGTGTAGTCAAGCGAATCCGGACACAGCTTCGTCACGACGGGCGGCGTCGTTTCCGCGCCGCTCGGCCCGCATGCGCTGCCCGAGCACTGCGGCACGTTGATCGGGCCCGGATCGTCGCCGCCGCCGCAACCGGCAACGAACGGCAGCGCCAGCACGGCGCACGTCAGGATCGCCTTCCACCAATCAGGAATGCAAAACATCAACCCCTCCTTTTGAGGTACGACAGGTCTCGCCCGAACGGGCTGCGTGGCCCGCCGGTTGGTATCGCGCCGCCGCGACGTCGCGCGGCGCATGACGATGCGCGCAATGCGCGCCGCGTTGCCGGCCATGCAAATGCGATCCGGATCGCTGCGGCAGGCAAGCGCTATCCGGCGCCGCCGTCATGCGGCACGGCGCCATCGGGGAAATCGAAATGGAATGTGGTGGGCCGCTACAGCGACATCGCGTTGCGATGACGCAGGCATGCGATGCGCGTCGTGCCCGCATCCGGCGAAAAGCACGGAATCGGCAGTGCGGCAAGGCCCTCGGATAGGCGTCTCATGTATTGGTCTCCGTACGTACGCTTGATTCGTTATCGTGATGCGACGTTTGTCGAGACTATGATCGGACGATCCGCACAAGTAAATGGATGCAGAGTTCCAAACGTGCCGGCCTGCGAGATCCTAGTGCGAGCACGGTTTTTGACACTTTTTCAAACAGCCTTCAATTTATTTGCTCAGACAAATACCCAGGCCGTATAACGCGCGTTTGAAATGTCGGCGGTCGCCCCGCGCGAGCCCCGGCGTGCGGGCCTCCGGCGGCCCGCATGCATGCTGCGGCGCAACCTTACACGTCGATGATTGCGAGTGTGCCGGAGCTACCGGGCAGCACCGCGTGACGTGTGCCGGCGACCGCGAGATACATCTGCCCGGCCTCCACGATCACCGTCTCCCCTTCGACCTCGAGCATCAGCGTGCCCTCGAGCACCAGCAGCCCTTCGTTGTAGTCGTGCACTTCCGCTTCGTACGGCTGCGCGTCCATGCGCAGCACCTTGATCCGTGCCGGCCCGACCTCGCCGACGATCGTGGATTTCCATGCAACGGCCTGCGCGGCCGCGACGGATCTGAAATCGATCAAAGACATGCGCTTCGCTCCGGGAAGTGACAGGAACGCATTATCGCGAGCGCGGCGCCCGCCGTCCCGATACGGCGCAACGCCGCTCGGGCGGCACAGTCGCCGCCCGCCCTTCCGGCACGCGCAAACGCGATCGACGCCCGGTTGCCGGAAAACGGCACGCATTATTCGCCCGATTCGAATAAAGCATCACTTTATTGAATGGCACGCCAAGATTGGCCGCAAATCCGGCACGGGCATCGCACATCCTTTGCATCGAAATGCATTTCCATCTTCCGATTGCTAATATGGCGGTCCTGCGATCCCGCACCACAACGCCGTTCGACATGACGCCCGTTCGCCATGCCGCACCCGACACCCGTCGCTTCGCCGCGGCGGCACCGGGCACGCGCGGCGCGCGGCGTCGGACCGACCGGCCGTGCCATCCGTGAGCATGCAACCGATCCTTTCCGTCTCCGACCTCTCCAAGACTTACGCGTCCGGCTTCCAGGCGCTGAAGCACGTGACCCTCGACATCCGCCCCGGCGAAATCTTCGCGCTGCTCGGGCCGAACGGCGCGGGCAAGACCACGCTGATCGGCTCGATCTGCGGCATCGTCACGCCGACCGAAGGCCGCGTGACCGTGGGCGGGCACGACATCCGCGATCAATACCGCGCGGCCCGCGAAATGATCGGCCTCGTTCCGCAGGAGCTGACGACCGACGCATTCGAAACCGTGTGGGCGACGGTGTCGTTCAGCCGCGGGCTGTTCGGCAAGGCGCCCGATCCGGCCTACATCGAAAAGACGCTGAAGGCGCTGTCGCTGTGGGACAAGCGCGACAACAAGCTGATGACGCTGTCGGGCGGCATGAAGCGCCGCGTGATGATCGCCAAGGCGCTGTCGCACGAACCGCGCATCCTGTTCCTCGACGAGCCCACGGCCGGCGTCGACGTCGAGCTGCGCCGCGACATGTGGAAGCTGGTCGACTCGCTGCGCGAAAGCGGCGTGACGATCCTGCTGACCACGCACTACATCGAGGAAGCCGAGGAAATGGCCGACCGGATCGGCATCATCCTCGGCGGCGAGCTCGTGCTCGTCGAAGAGAAGCGCGAGCTGATGCGCAAGCTCGGCAAGAAGCAGCTGACCGTGCAGCTCGAGCATCCGCTCGCGAGCGTGCCGGACGAACTCGCCGCGTTCGGGCTCGAACGCGCGGACGACGGCGCCGCGCTCGTCTACACGTACGACTCGCAGCGCGACGACGCGAGCATCGCAAAGCTGATCAACGCGCTCGGCGCGGCCGGCATCGGCTTTCGCGACCTGCATACGACGCAGAGCTCGCTCGAGGACATCTTCGTCAGCCTGATCGACAACCGCCGCAACGGCACACAAGGGGCGTAACACACATGGCGAACTGGAATTGGCACGGAATCCGCGCGATCTACCGCGCCGAAATGGCCCGCACTCGCCGCACGCTGATGCAGAGCATCATCGCGCCGGTGATCTCGACGTCGCTGTACTTCGTCGTGTTCGGCTCCGCGATCGGCTCGCGCATCAGCGACGTGAACGGGATCGGCTACGGGTCGTTCATCGTGCCGGGCCTCGTGATGCTGTCGCTGCTGTCGCAGAGCATCTCGAACGCGTCGTTCGGCATCTACTTCCCGCGCTTCACGGGCACGATCTACGAGATATTGTCCGCGCCGGTGTCGTACTGGGAGATCGTGATCGCGTACGTGGGCGCGGCCGCGTCGAAGTCGTTGCTGCTCGGCTTGATCATCCTCGCGACGGCCGGCCTGTTCGTGCCGCTTCACATCCTGCATCCGTTCTGGATGGTGCTGTTCCTCGTGCTGACGTCGATCACGTTCAGCCTGTTCGGCTTCGTGATCGGCATCTGGGCCGACAGCTTCGAGAAGCTGCAGCTCGTGCCGCTCCTGATCATCACGCCGCTCACGTTCCTCGGCGGCAGCTTCTATTCGGTCGACATGCTGCCGCCCGCGTGGCGCATCGTCACGCTGTTCAACCCGATCGTCTACCTGATCAGCGGCTTCCGCTGGTCGTTCTACGGGCTGGCCGACGTGCACGTGGGCATCAGCCTTGCCGCGACCTCGCTGTTCCTCGCGATCCTGCTCGCGGTGGTCGCGTGGATGTTCCGCACCGGCTACAAACTGAAGAACTGACCGGGCGCGCCACGGGGTTGCCCCGGTTCGCGGATCCGGAGCGGCACTGCTAGACTGGATCGGAAGATCGACTGCCGCCGTGTGCCGGCACCGCGATACGCGGTGCGCGGGCCGCGCGGCTCCGCCCCTTCCCTGCGCGAGGATCCCCGATGAGCGCCTCCCGAATCGACGCCGTCCGCGACGGCCTGTTTCGCGCCACGTCCTACGTCGACACGCTGAATCTGAGCTTCAGCCAGTTCTTCGTACGATCGCCGCACGGCGACGTGCTGTGCGTCGAAACGGGCACGCGTTCCAACTTCACGCAACTGAGCGCGGCGCTCGACACCGTCGGCATTGCGCCGTCGATGGTCAGCAACGTGATCGTCCCGCACTTCGAGGCCGACGAAATGGGCGCGCTGCCCGACTTCCTCGCGGCCAACCCGGCGCTGGTCGCGTACGGACATCCGATGTGTACATGGGGGCTTGCCGACGTGTTCGGCGTGCGCGCGATTCCGCTGAAAGACGGCGAGCAGACGACGCTGTCCGGCATCGACGTCGTGCCGATCTTCACCAAGCACGTGCATCAGTGGGACGCGCTCGTCGTGTATCTGCCGGCGTACAAGGCACTGCTGTCGTCGGACATCCTGATGCGTTTCGGCAAGGAGGAGACCGACGACCCGCTGCCGGCGATCCTCGACGCGATCACGCGCTCGGACTACCTGCCGTCGCTTGCACACCTGGCGAGCGCATTGCGCCGCATCCAGACGCTCGATCTCGACATCATCCTGCCGATGCATGGCCCGGCGATCACGCACGACATCGCGCGCGTGATCGCCGGTGTGATTGCGCATTGCGAGGCGGCCGCGGCGTAATGCACGCGCAGCCGCGTGTGATCGCCGTGCACGGCAGGCCGTCGCCGGTCAGGCGCCGGTCACGACGAATTCGGCGGCCGCCTTGCTCTGGATCGCGGCCATCACCGCAAGTTCGCGCTTGCTGCGCGGCTCGCCGGATATGACGCCCGTCGCATGCTTCGCCTTCGCGCCGAGCGGGAAGAACACGAACGACGCGCCGGCCGGCGCATCCGGCTCGGCACGCAGGCGCTTGTTCAGAATCTTCAGGTACTTTTTCTTCGAGACTTCCTTCGTTGCCATGGCGCCCTCCACGTGAACGTAATGCTGACCAGCATACCAGTTTTGACCGGCGGCTCCGGCGCGCTGCAGCATGAGCGGCCTGCACGCGAATCCGCCGGCCGGCGCACGCGGTCATCAGATTTTTTTTCGCTCGATGTCGATTCGCGCGCGCGCCATGCGTCGTAGTGTCGTAACCGATCGTTTTGCCGTCCGCATGGCCGGCCGGTTGAGGACTCCCCTTTCACGTACAAGGAGTAGCGACAATGCGCGTCATGGTAATCGTCAAGGCCACGGCCTTTTCCGAATCGGGCACGATGCCCGACACCGAACTGCTGGCCGCGATGGGCCAGTACAACGAGGCACTCGTGAAGGCCGGCGTGATGCTGGCCGGCGAAGGGCTCCACCCGAGTTCGCGCGGCAAGCGCGTGCACTTCTCCGGCAAGGACCGGACCGTCATCGACGGCCCGTTTGCCGAAACCAAGGAACTGATCGCCGGCTACTGGCTGTGGCAAGTGAATTCGATGGAAGAAGCCGTCGAATGGGTCAAGCGCTGCCCGAATCCGATGCCCACCGAATCGGACATCGAGATCCGCCAGGTCTTCTCGCCTGAGGACTTCGGCGACGCATTCACGCCGGAACTGCAGGAACAGGAGGCACGGCTGCGCGCGGAGATCGGGAGCCAGCACGGGGCGTAGGTCGGGCAGCGGCGCGGGGCGATACGGGCGAGCCCGGCGGATTCGCCGAACGGTTAGATCGATCGGGTTTGACGGCACCTCGCCGAGTAACGTATCGTTTTGATACGTTACTCGGCGAGGTCTTGTTATCATGCATTCCCGTTTCGATCGCTTTCGCGCGACGCCCCTCGGCGCGCAGCTCGAGGCGCTGATCGCGCAGCCCGAGCGCTATCTCGAATTCGCGGCGCTGTCGCGCGTCGGCGTCGCGGCGATCGGCGCGGTCCAGCATGAGATCGCGCACAAATTCCCCGAAATCGAAGGCGATACGACGGCCCGGCAGTTCTGCGGCGCCATGGTTGCCGACGTGATGCGTCGCCACGGGCACGACGTCGTGCAGGCGCGCGGCCGGATTGGCGGCACGCTGTTCAGCTACGGTGCGGTGTTCAGCCCGTTTCCGCTGGTGCTGCCGTTCGCCGACGTCGTCGCCGCGCTGGCTGCGATGCCCGACCGGCTCGCCACGTATGCCGCGCACGTTCCTGGCCCGCTCATCACGCGCCGCCCCGCCGGCACGGGTTTTTCGTTCGTCGAACATGCGTGCCACCTGCGCGACCTCGATGCGGTATTCGCCGCACGCATCGAAATCGTGCGCACGCACGAACTGCCCGTGATCGAGTCTGTCGACGGCACTATGCTCGCCGCGCAACGCAATTACCTCGCCCAGGCGCTCGACGACGCGCTCGCCGCGTTCCGCACCGGCCGTGCCGCGCTATGCGCGTCGGCGGCCGCACTGGAACCGTCCGAACGCCAACGCTGCGGGCTGCGCGACGGCGTCCGCCGGATGTCGCTCGAAGAACTCGTGCGCGAATTGCTCGATCACGATCGCACGCACGTGCTCGAGCTCGACGAACTGCTGGCCGAACTCGAATTGCCGCCACTTCCGCTATCGGATGCCCAATGAACCGGCCCACTCAACCTGTCGTCTTCGTCCACGGCTTCATCGGCACCTTCGACGTGCCCGAATGGCCCGGCCCGCATCTCGCCCCCGACCTGCTCGGCTACGGCATGCATCGCGACACGCCGTCCGATACGATCGCGCTCGCCGCGCAAGTCGAGCATGTGCGGCAAGCAATCGACACGCACTTCGGCGTACAACCGGTCGATATCGTCGGTCACTCGGTCGGCGGCGCGATCGCGATGCTGTTCGCCCACGCGCATCCGGCGCGCGTGCGCCGGATCGTCAACGTCGAAGGCAATTTCACGCTCGACGATGCGTTCTGGTCGGCGTCGGTTGGCCGCATGTCGGCCGCGCAAGCCGACGCGATGCTCGATGGCCTGCGCCGTGATCCGTCAGGCTGGCTGAGGCGCTCGATCGATGATCCGTCGCCACGCCAACTCGACGACGCGCGCCGCTGGCTCGCGCATCAGCCCGCATCGACCTTGCGCGCGACCGGACGCGCGGTCGTCGCGACGACGGGCAAACCCGATTATCTGCAGGCGCTGGCCGAAGTATTCGAGCGCCATCCGGTGTGGCTTGTCGCAGGCGAACGCTCGCGTGCGGGCTGGCACGTGCCGGACTGGGCGCTCGTACGCTGTGCCGGCTTCGAAACGATCGCCGGCTGCGGGCACCTGATGCCGGCCGAGCGGCCTGACGTGTTTCGACAAACGCTCGCACGCTGCCTCGCCTGATACGAACGCCCCCCGCCACCTGACAACCCGTAGGTTTCGCCGAAATTTGTCTGAAAGGCACGGTTGCTAGAGTCGCCTCACAGGGTTTTCCCGATGCGAGGCTCCATGAATCTGGTACGCGCGTTCTGGCTACTGCTGCTGCTCGCCGCCGCGGGCCCGGCCCTCGCTTTTCAGACGCGGGTCGTCGCGATCCCGAGTGCCGCGATGAACCAGACGCTGAAGGCGACCGTCGTACTGCCCGACGACTACACACGCCCGCGCCACGGCCCGGAACGCAGCGTCGAGCGCTTTCCGGTCGTCTACCTGCTGCACGGCTCCGGCGGCGACCACACCGACTGGACCGCGAACACGCACATCGCCGCATTGGCCGATCGCTACCGCGTCATCCTCGTGATGCCCGACGGCGGGCACGAAAGCTGGTACATCGACAGTCCGTTCGACTCGGGCAGCCGTTACGAAACCTTCGTCGGCGACGAAGTCGTGTCGTATGTCGACATGCACTTCCGATCGATCGCGACCAAGGGCGCGCGCGCCATCACCGGGCTCAGCATGGGCGGCTTCGGCGCGCTGCGCATCGCGCTCGACCGGCCCGACACGTTCGGCGCGGTGGGCAGCATCAGCGGCGCGGTCGATCCGCGCTGCTGCGAGGACGAACCGGGCATCGATCACGTATTCGGCGATCCCGGCCGCCATCCGTCGTTCTGGAATCGCAATGCGATCGTCGAAAGCGCGCGCGCGTTCGTCCGCGCACATCTGGACCTGACGATCGACTGCGGCCGCGACGACTCGTTCGTCGGCTCGAACCGCACGCTGCATCAACGGCTGGTCGCGCTCGGCGTGCCGCACGACTATGCGGAGCGTCCGGGCGGACATACTTGGGACTACTGGGCACACGCGATCCGCTACCAGATGCAGTTCTTCGCGACGTCGTTCCAGCACGGCGGCTACGCTTAGCAGCGGGTTGACATGAAGATGGCGGTGGTCGGCGCGCTCGCGCATTTCGCGGCGCGCGAGCACCTCACGACGCTGCAGTCTCTCGTCGCGCACGACTGCATCAACCTGCGCATGCCGACGAACCAAAACGAAAAACCGTAGCGGCGCAAGCACAAGCGGACGCCGCGAATTGCGTTCAATTGCCGTGCGTCGCGTCGGCGCTCACCATGCGATCGAAGCATTCCTGCGCACGCGCCAGCTCGTCGAGCGCGCGATCGAGGCGCGACATTGCACGTGCATACCCGGCCGACGAGATGTCGTCGTCGCTTTCGCCGCGCACGGCGCGAAACGCCTGCTCGACGTTGCGCGTCGCTTCGACGAAGCGTTGCGCCGCTTGAGCTTCCCGCGAACAGATGTGGGTCGACATCGACACTTCTCCCTCAGGATTGCAGTGTGAAGCAAGCCGACGCCCAGCATGCGTGGTGCGCATGTCGGCGGCGTGAACGACGGCGGGCAGCCCGCGTCGACGCACGTCCACCGCGCGGCGCGCTTCGTGGCGATTGTCGCGCGACGCTCGCCGATCCGCCATGGCGAGATTGCAACAAATTCTTGCGCGCACTGAGTCGGCGGCCACTCGCACGCGTGCCGCTACACGCGCATTCAGCTTTCCCGTTTCGCAACACGCGCCGCACATGAGCGGCGCGAACGTCACGCGCGCCCGATGCGCGAATGCGCGAGACCGCCGAACGCGGCCGCTTCGCCGGGCGACAGATCGAACAGGTCGCCGGTGAGCTCGCGCGGATGCTCGGCCGCCGGCCGGCTGCGCAGTCGCGCGACATGCGTGGGCGCGACGTACGCGGCCGCCGTTTCGATCGGCGGCACATCGAACAAGTCGCGCGTGACGCCGCGCACGGCATCCGTCGGCGAACGGCCGCGCAAGCGCGCGACCAGCTCGACGAAGCGATCCAGATCACCGGCGCGCGTCGCCTTGTTGACCTCGGCGAGATCGCGCGCCTTCAGCACGCACGGCTGCGCGAGCCGCACGAAATACGGCGCTTCGAGTTCGACCGACAACGCGAGCGGATAGCTCTTGCCGGTTTGTTCCTTCGCGCGCCCGACGCAATCGACCACGGCCGCGCCCTGCGCGACGCCGAGCGGCTTGCCCGTGCTCACGCTGCGCAGATGATCGGGAAACACGCGCAGTTGCGTGCCGACCGTCAGTGCGGTGGACGATGCGCAGACGAGTGCGTAGTGCTGTTCGCGACGCCGGCCCGACGGCAGCGTCGAGCGGCTCGCGATGAACGTGTGCGGCGGCAGCGGCCGCACCTGGCCGCTGGCATCGATCCATGCATTCCACAGCAGTGCATCCTCGCGCCGGCGCTCGCCCGGCCGCGTGCGCGACGCGACCGGCGAAAACAGCGCGAGCAACGAGCCCGTGCGATGCGCGGCGACTTGCGCGCTATTGCCGAGCGGCTGGTTGATCCCCCACAGAAAACGCCCGCCCCCGAGCCGGCGCTCCCATTCCTTGCGGAGCACGACGGTCGGCAGTTCCTCGCCGGACTCGGTACCGATCTTTGTCCAGCAGAACGTGGGAGGGAGGTGTTTCAGTGTCATCAACTTTCTCGGGATACAGCCTCGCCGGTGACAGCAAGCCCATTCAACAACCGTAACTGTATAGGTATAATGCATCGCATGGAAGCCCCGGACCACGATTTTCCTGTTCAAGACCTGTTACGCCGCTTGATGGCGGATACGCGCTCGTCCAGCGAAATTGCGCGGCTTTCCGGCGTGAGTCAGCCAACCGTGTCGCGTCTTCGGCTGTCGAACGGACATCGGTTGCGACGCAGCGCGCCATTCAACAAGCTATGCAGTTTCTATGGCGTCGATACCGGCCCGGCCCGCCGCCGGTACAACGACCTGCTTCGCGACGCGATCGTCGATGCCTGGGACGGCTCCGACGAGCACGGGCGCGCACTGCTGGTCGTGATTCAGGGGCTGAAGGATCTGCAGGCGAAGGCCGACGACGGGTGACCCTCACAGGCGTTCATGAATGGCAGGAAGGCTGAACTGAAAGCATCCAGCGAGCGGGCGATGGCGAGGAAGATTCGTCATCGCCCGTTTTGCATCAGGCGGCGCGGCACGATGCGGCGGCCGGCGCGTCGCTGAACGCAGGCGTCGCAAGCACGCCGCACGCCCGGCACCGGCGGCGTTTCAAATATTTTTTACCCATGGTTAAAAAAGTTTGACACGCCGTTTTCACTGAGATAACTTTTGCGCAAGCCTCCGGAAAGCAAACGCGAGCCGGCAAGCCATCACGACGCGCGGCGCGGCCGAAACCGCCGATCCGTTTCATTCCGTCGCCGCACGCGCGTCGCGTCGTGTTTTCCCGCAGCGCAACACCGCAGCTCGCAACATCCCCGCCTCATCGAATGATGTCGTTCCGTCTCACCTGGAGGGGCACGCGATATGCGGACATTTAATTCGTAGTCCTGCATTACATGTGGTACGAAGCCGCTGCCTTCCGATCCGAGCATGCAGCCCGGCGTTGTGTCGATGGCGCGGTTTCCCTTTCGTTGCATGCAGTAATCGGCCCGGCCCGCAGGGGGCGTATCGCGGAACGGTCGTATCCACACAATCAAAAGAATGAGGTCGGCAATGCAATTTCATTTCAGAGGATCGCGCCGCGCATGGCTACCCGCGCTGGTCGCGGCCGCGACGCTCGCCGCGTGCGGCGGCGATGACGGCGGCAGCGTGGCGGGCGTGTCCGCACTCGCGCAAGCGCAAGGGCAAGGGCAAAACCAGGATCAGCAGGGTGACGATGCGCAACGGCGCGTGTCGCCGTCCGGTGTCCCGTATGCGAATCCGGCCAGCGGCGGGCGCTACAAGCCGGTGATCGCCAACGGTCAGGTACAGCCGTCGCTATCCGGCGGCACGATCGAGGAAAACGCGTGGGTCGACACGCCGGTCGACTCCGACGGCGACGGCACGCGCGACCGCATTCACGTGCGCATCGTACGTCCGTCGGAAACCGCCAACGGCGCGCGCACGCCCGTCATCGTGCTCGCAAGCCCGTACTACGCAGGGCTCGCCGACAGCCCGAACCACGACGTCGACGTCGAACTCGACGGCACGCCACATCCGGCCGCCACTGCGGCCGCGGCAGCCAATGGCGCCTCCGCGCGCATCATGGCCGCGGCGCCGCAGACGCGCATGTTGCAGCAGCTCGAGGCAGCCGCGGCCGGCCGTTCGTGGATCGAGGGCTACTTCATTCCGCGCGGCTTCACGATCGTCTATGCGGATTCGCTCGGCACCGCCGGTTCCGACGGCTGCCCGACGATCCTCACCCGCGACGAATCCGTCGCGATGGCGTCGGTGATCCGCTGGCTCGGCCGGGATGCGACCGCGAAGGATGCGAGCGGCAAGCCGGTCGTCGCGAACTGGTCGACGGGCCACGTCGGCATGTACGGCGTGTCGTACGACGGCACGCTGCCGAAGATGGTCGCGAGTTTGCGCACGCGCGGGCTCGACGCGATCGTGCCGATCGCCGGACTGTCGAACATGTACGGCTACTACCGCTCGGGCGGGCTCGTTCGCGCGCCGGAGGGCTATCAGGGCGAGGACGTCGACGTCTATATCAAGGCACTCCTGACGAACGCGCATCCGGAGCGCTGCACGCATCTGATCGACGAGGCGTTGCAACAGGAAGATCGCAAGACGGGTGACTATTCGCCGTTCTGGGCCGCGCGCGACATTCCGACCGCACACGCGGTCGCGCCGGCACTCGTCGCGCAGGGGCTGACCGACGACAACGTGCGCGTCGACCAGTCGACCTCGTGGTATCTGGCGATGCGGCGCCAGGGCGTGCCGACGCAACTGTGGCTGCATCGCCTGAAGCACACCGACCCGACGCGCGTGCCGGCAATGGCCGATGCGTGGACCGCCGAAGTGAACCGCTGGTTCACGCGCTATCTGATCGGCGTCGACAACGGCGTCGAACGCGATCCGCGCGCGGTGGTCGAGCAGGCCGATGGCACGCTGCTGAAGGAAGCCGACTGGGCCGCGCGGCACGCCACGCCGGTCGCGTACTTCGCGGGCGGCGACGGCACGGGCACCGGCACGCTGTTGCGGGTGCCGAGCGGCGGCCCGCTTGCGCGCTTCACCGACGATGCGTCGATCCCCGCGCTCACGCTGGCGAACGCCGCGACCGGCGAGCATCGCAGCCGCTTCGAGACAGCGCCGTTCGCGGCCGCGACGCGCCTGTCCGGCACCGCGACCGCGCGCGTGCGGCTGACCTTCACCGGTGTCGCGAACGTGACGGCACTACTGGTCGACCGCGCACCGGACGGCTCGGCGACGATCGTCACGCGGGCATGGACCGACCCGCGCAATCGCGTGTCGGACTGGTTCTCGCAGCCCGTGCTGCCGGGGATGCCGTACGACCTGAAGCTGACGTTCATGCCGCGCGACTACAAGCTCGAAGCCGGTCACAAGCTCGGCCTCGTCGTGTTGTCGAGCGACAACGAGGCGACGCTGCGGCCGACACCCGGCACGGGCCTCGCGCTCGATCCGGCAGTCACGTCCGTGACGGTGCCGCTGGTTTCGTCCTGAGCCGGCGCGGTCGATCGGCACGACTGACCAACATGCACATGCGATCGCTGCCGATTGCATGTGCATGACGCCGAGTGCCGGCTCACGTTCGTACCGACGCGCCTTTCATTCCTTTCGCACGCGGCGCCGCACCGTTCATACCGGCGTCAGCACCGGCTCCCCCGCGAAATGCCGCGCGGCGTTGTCCAGAAACTGCTGGACCGAACGATCGAACGCCTCCGGCGACCAGCCGCCCATGTGCGGCGTCAGCACGACATTGTCGAGTGCCGTGAGCGCGCGCGGCGGCTCGGGCTCGCCTTCGTACACGTCGAGCCCGGCGCCCGCGATGCGACGTTCGGACAGCGCCTCCGCCAAAGCAGCGGTATCGACAACGCTGCCGCGCGACACGTTCACGAGAAACCCGCCGGGGCCGAGCGCGTCGAGCACCGCGCGATCGATCAGGTGACGCGTGCCGGCGCCGCCCGGCGTCGCGACGATCAGGAAATCGGCCCATTGCGCGAGCGCATCGACCCGGTCGAAATAGCGATACGGCACGTCCTTCGCGGAACGATTGTGATAACCGATCTCGATGTCGAAGCCGGCCGCGCGCCGCGCGCATTTCTCGCCGATCTTGCCGAGCCCGACGATGCCGAGCTTCTTGCCCGACACGTTCGGCGGCATCTGCAACGCGTCGCGCCACACGCCGGCGCGGGCGCTCGCATCGAGTTGCACGACGTTGCGCACCGCCGCCAGCAGCAGCGCGAATGCATGATCGGCAACGCAATCGTCGTTGGTGCCCGCGCCCGTCACCACGGTGATGCCGCGCGCCTTCGCATGCGCGACGTCGATGTGTTCGTAGCCGGCGCCCAGCGCGCTGACGAACGTGAGCTGCGGCATCCGATCGATTTCGGCGGCCGTGAGGCCCGTGCTGCCGTTGGTCAACACCGCGCGGATCGTGCCGCCGTGTTCGGCGATCGCGCGCTCGCGCTCCTCGGCGGTCGCTGCATGATGGACGTCGTATGATGCGGCGATCTGGCGGTGCGCGTCGCCACGCAGCGCGATAAGGACCAGCAGCTCGGGTTTCATGTCAGCAAATGTCCGCAGGCGGGAATGCGTTCCAGTGTAACAACGACACGCGACGCGCGCAGGATGCCCACACGCGCGCTGTGGGCGGGCCGCCGCACATGGTTTGCCAAAGCCGACTCAGTCAAGTAACTTTCGGCGTACGTCCCGTACTGGAGATTGGCCCCGATGAAGCTCGCCCTGCCCGCCCGAATCCTGGGCCTCGCGTTCGCCGCCGCTGTCGTCGCCCCCGGCGCGCATGCCGACACGCCCGTCGTGGTGTCGTCGAAGATCGATACCGAAGGCAACCTGCTCGGCAACGTCATCGCACAGGTGCTGAAGGCCCATGGCATCCCCGTCACCGAAAAGATCGCGCTCGGCACGACGCCGATCGTGCGCAAGGCGCTCACGAGCGGCGAGATCGACATCTACCCCGAATACACGGGCAACGCGGCGTTCTTCTTCAACAAGGCCGACGATCCGCTGTGGAAGAACGCGAGCCAGGGCTACGAGACCGCGAAGAAGCTCGACTACGCGGCGAACCATCTCGTGTGGCTCGCACCGGCGCCCGCGAACAACACGTGGGGCGTCGCCGTGCTCGCGCCGGTCGCGCAAGCGCAGCACCTGAAGACGTTCTCCGATTTCGGCAAGTGGATCGCGGGCGGCGGCAAGCTGAAGCTCGCGGCGTCGGCCGAATTCGTGAACAGCGCGTCCGCGCTGCCGTCGTTCGAGAAGGCCTACGGCTTCAAGCTGAAACCCGATCAGCTCGTCGTGCTGTCGGGCGGCGACACGGCCGCGACGATCAAGGCCGCCGCGAACCAGACCGACGGCGTGAACGCGGCGATGGTGTACGGCACCGACGGCGGCATCGCATCGAGCGGCCTCGTCGTACTCGACGACGACAAGCACGTGCAACCCGTCTACGCGCCGACACCGGTCATTCGCGAGGCCGTGCTCAAGGCGCATCCGCAAATCGCCGAGTACCTGAATCCGGTGTTCGCGAGCCTCGACCTGAAGACGCTGCAGATACTGAACGCGCGCATCCAGATCAACGGCGAACCAGCCGCCGGCGTGGCAAAGAGCTTTCTGAAATCGAAAGGCTTCGTCAAGTGACGGATCGCGCGGTGCCGTCCGCTCGGCGCGTCACGCTCGACAAGGTCGGCATCCTGATCGGTGTCCTGACGATCGTCGCGGTATTCGGCATGCCGTTCATGGTGCTCCGGCCGAACCGCATCGCGGCCGGCACGGGGCTGTCGACATTCGCCGCGCTGCCCGCCGTGCAGGGGGGCGCGCTCGCGGCGTTGTGGGTCGTCGGCGCGTTGTGGGCGATGACAGCGAGCCGCCCCGCGTGGCGACTCGCGGCCGGCTGCACGTGGCTCGCGACGCTCGCCTATGCGGTCGGCGCCGCGGCCGCGCACGTCGTCGCGCCCGACGACGCGCTCGCACGCGTGTCGCCGGCGGCAGGCGTCTGGCTGCTGTTGTTCGCGTGGGCCGTGCTGGTCGCCGACGCACTCGCGCGGCTCGCCTTCGGCCCGTGGCGGCGCCTCGTCGCGCTCGTCGTCGCGATCGCGGCGATATCGGTGCCGCTCGCGAGCGGTTGGTGGGACGGCCTGTCGGTGATGCGCGAATACGCGGTGCGCAGCGACGACTTCTGGCGCGAGGCGATCCGGCACATCGCGCTCGCGGGCGGCTCGGTCGCGGCCGCGCTCGTCGCGGGCCTGCCGCTCGGCATCGCATGCGCGAGAATCGCACCGGTGCGCACCATCGTGATGCCGGTGCTCAATATCGTGCAGACGATCCCGAGCATCGCGATGTACGGGCTGATGATGGCGCCGCTCGGCCTGCTTGCCGCACACGTGCCGCTCGCGGCGGCGCTCGGCATCCGCGGGATCGGCGTCGCGCCGGCCGTGCTCGCGCTGTTTCTCTACTCGCTGCTGCCCATCGCGTCGAGCGTCGCGGTCGGGCTCGAGCAGGTGCCGTCGCACGTGACCGAAGCGGCGCGCGCGATGGGCATGACGCGCGTACAACGGCTGCTGCGCGTCGATCTCGTGCTCGCCTTGCCGGTGATCCTGAGCGGCGTGCGCATCGTGCTCGTGCAGAACATCGGGCTGACCGCGGTTGCCGCGCTGATCGGCGGAGGCGGCTTCGGCACCTTCATCTTCCAGGGAATCGGGCAATCGGCCGCCGATCTCGTGCTGCTCGGCGCGATTCCGACGATCGCGCTCGCGCTGACGGCCGCCGTCGTATTCGAAGCCGCGACCACGCTCGCGAAGGGACGTACCGCATGATCGAGATCGAACGCATCGGCAAACGCTTCGGCGACATCGTGGCCGTCGACGACGTATCGCTGACGATGAAGCAAGGCACGATCACCGCGCTCGTCGGCGCGTCGGGCAGCGGCAAGTCGACGCTGCTGCGCATGATCAACCGGCTGATCGCGCCGAGCGCCGGCACGATCCGCATCGACGGCGTCGACACCGCGAGCGTGCCGCCCGAGCAGCTGCGGCGGCGCATCGGCTACGTGATCCAGGGGCACGGCCTGTTTCCGCACTGGAGCGTCGCGCGCAACATCGCAACCGTGCCGCGTCTGCTCGGCTGGCCGGCCGAGCGCATCGACGCGCGCGTGCGCGAATTGCTCGACCTGTTTCATCTCGCACCGGCCGAATTCGCGGACAAGCTGCCGCACGAACTGTCGGGCGGCCAGCAGCAGCGCGTCGGCGTCGCGCGCGCGCTCGCGGCCGAGCCCGCGATGCTGCTGATGGACGAGCCGTTCGGCGCGCTCGATCCGATCATCCGCAACAAGGCGCAGGACGATCTTTACGCGCTGCAGCGCCGGCTCGGCATCACGGTCGTGATCGTCACGCACGATATCGAGGAAGCGCTGAAGCTCGGCGACACGATCGCGGTGATGGACGGCGGGCGGCTGCTACAGGTCGCGTCGCCGGCCGAGATTCTCGGCAAGCCGGCCGCGGGTGTCGTCGAGCAGCTCGTCGCCGGCGTCGACCGGCCGCTGCGCCTGCTCGCGCTGACGCCGATCGACGCGGTGGCCGAGCCCGGTCACGCCGACGGCGAGCCGATCGCCGCGACGCGCACGCTGCGCGATGCGGTGTCCGAGCTGCTGTGGCGCGGTGTCGATGCGCTGCCGGTCGACGATGGTGGTGGCAACGGCGGCGGCGAAGGACACGACAGACGACGCATTACGCTCGACGCGATCCGCGCGCATGCGAGGAAGCCCGCATGACGACGCCGGATGCAACGCGCGGTACGCGACCGTCGCGTTCGCCCCTTCCCCGCAGCCTTCCCGCGTTCGCGGCGCGTGCGGCCGCGCTCGCACTTCTGCTCGTGCTGCTGCTGCGCCCCGCGTGGCTGCAGGGCATGTTCGCGCCGTTCGCCGACAATGGCGCGCCCGTCATCTACGATCGCGCGAGCCTGCTCGAGCTCACGCTCGCGCATCTCGGCACCGTCGCGTTGTCGAGCCTGATCGGCACGGTGGTCGCGGTCGCGGCCGGCATCGCGGTCACGCGGCCGTCCGGCGCGGACTTCCTGCCGGTCGCGCGCAGCGTCGTCGACATCGGCCAGACCTTCCCGCCCGTCGCGGTGCTCGCGCTCGCGGTTCCGGCCGTCGGTTTCGGATTGAAACCCGTGCTGATCGCACTCGTTCTATACGGGCTCCTGCCGATTTTCGAGAGCACGATCGCGGGGCTCGAAGACGTGCCGCGCGATGTCGTCGAAGCCGCGCGCGGAATGGGCATGAGCGGCTGGCAGCAACTGGTGTCGGTCGAGCTGCCGCTCGCGTTTCCGGTGATCGTGAACGGCATCCGCCTCGCGGTCGTCATCAATCTCGGCACCGCGACGATCGGGTCGACGGTCGCCGCGCGCGGGCTGGGCGACGTGATCATCGCCGGCCTGCAGACGTCGAATACGGCATTCGTGTTGCAGGGCGGCGTGATCGTCGGGCTGCTCGCGGTGCTCGTCAGCGATGCGATCGGTGCACTTGCACGGGTCGCGAGCGCGAGGCGGGCATAGCCTGCATCGGCGGCTCGCCAGGGCCTGTTCCCGCTAATAACGGGCCCTGGCCCACGTATGAAATAGGGGACGAGGGGAGAAATCCGGGCGCGCTGATCGGGACTCCGATATGTGTCCGCGCAACCACCCCGCCCGTGTGACGCCCGCGCCGACACAAGCCTACATCGCGCTTTCACTCGAGCCCGCGCTCGCACACATGCGGCGATTGGCCGATATACTATGCGCCTCCCATTTCCCCGCACTCCACCATGCGACCACGGTTTCTCTGGCTGATCGTGCTTTCGCTCGGCATCGCGCACCAGGCTTCGGCGCAACAGGCGCCCGCATTGCCTGCCTCCGCGCCCGAAGCGGCCGCCTCCGCGCCGGCCGAGGCGTCCGGGCCGTTCGCGAACGATCAGCCAAACGAAGCAAACCGCCGCATCACGTCCTACCTGACGAAGAAATTCGGTGTCGCGAAGGAGCGCGCCGCGAAGCTCGCCGACATCGTGAACATGACTGCGACGAAATATTCGCTGCCTCCGGCACTCGTTTACGCCATCATTTCGATCGAATCGCGCTTCCAGGAAAAAGCGCGCGGCCAGCATGGCGCGACCGGGCTGATGCAGGTCGTGCCCTCCGCACACCGTGGCATGCTGCGCAACGTGAAGGACCTGACCGAGCCGAATGCGAACGTCGAAGCCGGCTCCAGGATCCTGTCCGGCTATGTGCGCGCAGCCGGCGGCAACGTGCAGGCCGGGCTGAAAAGCTATGGCGGATCGAACGCGTATGCGGCGAAGGTGATGCAGCGCGTCGACACGTTCCGCTTCGTGCTCGAACCCGAGGACGACGCGAAGGGCGTGAAAGGCGCGAACGCCGCGAACGATACGAACGCGCGCATGATCCCCGTCAGCGATCTGTCGGCCGCCGCGCCCGCCGCGAGCCGCAACGCCAGGTAAGCGCCATATAGAGAAACGGCGCGTCATGTGACACGCCGCTCCGGAACGACACGGGTCGCTCAACCCGTCACAGCTGGCCCGCCGCCCCCGTCCACCGCAGGTAATCCCCGCGCGTCCAGTCGAGCGACACGCCGACGCGCTTCGTCCCCGGCCGAATCTTCGGCTTGTACATCGACAGCGTCAGCGACTCCAGCGCGGGCCATTCGCGGAACGACATCACCGCGAGATCGGCGACGAGCGTTTCGAGCAGCCGCGTATGCGGCTTGTGCGACAGGAACGACGCGACACGCGCGCAGTAGCCGTCGTAGTCGATCCACTCGCCCTGCTCGCTCGGCTCGCAGCGATACCCGAGCCGCGCGTCGATCACGATCGGCTGCGGCGCCTCGTGCTCGTGCGCGTGGATGCCGATCCGCGCGGGCACCTTCAGTTCGTCGACGAACACGCTCCAGCCGCGCCCGCGCAGGCGCGGCGCGTCGATCGCCACGAACGGTTCGTCGAACGGCTTCATGATGCGAGCGGCGCCGCGGCGTCGAGCATGATGCGCACGAAATAGTCTGCGAAACTGCGACGCACGACGATCTCGAACGTGTCGTCGCCGGTCGGGAGCAGCGTGATCGGCGACTTGAAGTAGTGCGACTGTGCGCACTGGCCCGGCTTGAGCACGCGCGGATGCAGATCGAGCGGGCAGCCGCGCGCGATCACGTCGCGCACCCGTTCGCCGCTGACCTCGACGACCGTGTAGCCGCTGCCGACGTCGACGGCCGCCGCGTACGAACCCTGCACGGCCTCCGCGAGTTGCGCCTCGAGCACGCCCGCCTGCACGGGCCCGTTCGAGCGCACGAGCCACTCGTCGGGACCGAGCCACAGCACGTCGTACTCGGCACCGCGCGCGACCGTGTTCGGTTCCGACGGCGGCCGGCAGCCGACCACGCGCTCGAACGCGCTGACGAATGCCGGGTCGCTCAGCTCGCCGCGCACGTTCACGAGATCGAGGAACGCCCGTTCGCGCAGCATGAACTTCTTCGACGCGCGCGCCTGATGCGGCTTCAGCACATCGGCCGCGCCGACGAACGGCGATTCAAGCGTCACGCCCGCGCCGGCCACTTGCGACTGGTTTCTCGTTTCATTCCACATGCTGGCGCACCCCTTCGGTATCGTAGAAAACCGGGCTCGAGATCTTCGCGGTGACGCGCTTGCCGTTGGCCAGCGGAATCACGACGCTCTCGCCCATCTTGTTCAGGCCGCCCTTCACCACCGCCAGCGCAATCGAGCGCTTCAGGATCGGGCTGTAATAACTCGACGTCACGTGGCCGATCATCGGCGTCGGATCGACCGCCGACACCTGCGTGTCCTTCGCGATGATCTGCGCGCCTTCCGGCAGTACGAACTGTTCGTCCTCGGTCAGCAGGCCGACGAACTGCTTGCGGCCTTCCTTCGCGGTATCCGAGCGCGACAGCGAACGCTTGCCGAGGAAGTCCTTCGACTTCGCGACTAGCCCGCCCATCCCGAGGTCATACGGCGTGATCGAGCCGTCGGTATCCTGGCCGACGATGATGTAGCCCTTCTCCGCGCGCAGCACGTGCATCGTTTCCGTGCCGTACGGCGTGATGTCGAATTCGGCGCCGGCCGCCATCAACGCTTCCCACACCGCGCGGCCCGCATTGGCCGGCACGTTCACTTCATAGGCGAGTTCGCCGGAGAAGCTGATCCGCATCACACGCGCCTTCACGCCCGCGACGGTGCCGTTGCGGTAGCTCATGAACGGGAACGCCTCGTTGCCGAAGTCGATGTCCTGGCATACCTTCTGCACGACCTTGCGGCTCTTCGGGCCGACCACCGCGAACGTCGCCCAGTGATCGGTGACGGATGCGAGCCGCACCTTCATGTCGGGCCATTCGGTCTGCAGCCAGCGCTCGAGCCACGTGAGCACGCGCGCCGCGCCGCCGGTGGTCGTCGTCATCATGAAATGCTGGTCGGCGAGGCGCACCGTCACGCCGTCGTCGAACACCATGCCGTTTTCGTCGAGCATCAGCCCGTAGCGGCACTTGCCGACCTCGAGCTTGTTCCACGGGTTCGTGTACATCCAGTTCAGCAGCTTCACCGCATCGGGACCCTGGATGTCGATCTTGCCGAGCGTCGACGCGTCGAGAATGCCGACGCTGTTGCGCACCGCGAGGCATTCGCGCTTCACGGCCGCATGCAGATCTTCGCCGTTCTTCGGGAAATACCACGGCCGCTTCCAGTTGCCGACGTCCTCGAACATCGCACCGTGCTCGACGTGCCATTCGTGCACGCAAGTCTTGCGGATCGGGTCGAGGAAGTCGCCCGTCTCGCGGCCCGCGAACGTACCGAACGACACGGGCGTGTAGTTCGGGCGGAACGTCGTCGTGCCCGTTTCCGGAATCGTCTTGCCGAGCGCCTGCGCGAGGATCGCCATCCCGTTGATGTTGCCGAGCTTGCCCTGATCGGTGCCGAAGCCCATCGCGGTGTAGCGCTTCACGTGCTCGACCGACTCGAAGCCTTCGCGCGCGGCCAGCAGGATGTCGGCTGCCGCCACATCGTTCTGGAAGTCGACGAACTGCTTCGGCCCGCGTGCGGCGGCCTCGCGGCTGCCGACGAGCCACAACGGCTGCAGCGCGCCTTCGACGGTTTCCGCGACCTGCGGCGCGACGGGGCGTTGCGCGGCGGTGAAGCCCGCAGCCTTCGCCGCTTCGGCGCCTGCGTCGAGCGCGAGCCGCAGCGCGCGGGCGAGACCGAACTCGCCGGCGGCCGCCCCGACGCTCGCCTCGGCCTGCACGGGCTTGCCCGGCAGGAAGCAGGCCTTCTCGTCGTTCCAGCACGCCTTGCCGCCCGACTGCGCGAACAGGTGCAGCACCGGGCTGAAACCGCCCGACATCGCGACGAGATCGCACGGCAGCGACTGCAGCTTGCCGCCGGTCTGGCCGTTCGAGTAGGACGCGACGTCGACCGACGATACGCGCCACTTGCCCGAAGCAGCCGTCACGACGGCGCCGCTCATCACCGTCACGCCCTGCCGCTTCGCGGCGGCGGGCAATGCGCCGTTCGACGACGCACGCGAATCGACGACCGTCACCTTCGCGCCGCACGCCTTCAGGTCGAGCGCGGTCTGGTACGCACGGTCGTTGTTCGTGAACACGACTGCGTTGCGGCCCGGCAGCACGCCGTAGCGATGAATGTAGGTGGACACCGCGCCGGCCAGCATCACGCCCGGCAGGTCGTTGTTGCCGAACACGATCGGACGCTCGTGCGCGCCGGTCGCGAGGATCACGCGCTTTGCGCGAATCTTCCACAGCAGTTCGCGCGTGCCCTTGCGCATCGACACCGGCTGGTGATCGGTCAGACGCTGCGTGACCGTCACGAGGTTGTGGTCCTGATAACCGAACGCGGTGCTGCGCGACAGGATCGTCACGTCGGGCAGCTTGCGCAATTCGGCCTCGATCTTCTCGACCCACTGCAGCGCCGGCTTCGCGTCGATCTCCGCGCGGCACGACAGCAGGCTGCCGCCGAGTTCGCGCTGATCGTCGACGAGGATCACGCGTGCGCCGGCCGTCGCGGCCGCATGCGCGGCGGCGAGGCCCGACGGGCCACCGCCGACCACGAGCACGTCGCAGTGCGCGTAGCATTTGTCGTAGCGATCGGCGTCGAGCACTTCGGGCGCCTTGCCGAGGCCGGCGGCCTCGCGGATCTTCTCTTCGTACTTCGGCCACATGTTGCGCGGCCACATGAAGGTCTTGTAGTAGAACCCGGCCGGCATGAAGCGCGAGAACTTCTGGTTGATCGCGTACTTGTCGTTCTCGAGCGACGGCTCGGCGTTCACGCTCGTCGCGACCAGGCCCTGGTACAGCTCGATCTCGGTCGCGCGCGCGTTCGGCACCGTGTACGGGCCGGTCTCGAGCTGCACGACGGCATTCGGTTCCGCGACGTCCGCCGTCACGATCCCGCGCGGACGGTGGTACTTGAAGCTGCGCGCGACGAAGTGCACGCCGTTCGCGAGCAGCGCGGACGCGAGCGTGTCGCCCTGGAAGCCCTGATACGTGCGGCCGTTGAACGTGAACGTCAGCGGAATCGCGCGATTGATGCGGCCACCGGTGCCGAGGCGGTCTTTCTGGCTCATTTGCTCGTGCCCTCTTCGTGTGCGTTGCCGGCAGCCGCGCCACTGGTGGCAGCCCCGCCGAACTTTTCGTAGCCCTTGATATCGTAGGTCACCGTGTCGCGCGTGACCTTGAACCAGCGGCGGCAGCCCTGCGTATGCAGCCACTGCTCGCGGTGGATACCGCGCTTGTTCTCGCGCATGAACACGTATTCGCCCCATTCGCGGTCGGTCATGTTCTCGTTCGCAACCGGGCGCACGATGTCGGCTTCACCGCCGCACGTGAACTCGGATTCGGCGCGCGGCCCGCACCACGGACATTCGATCAGCAACATGTTTCTTTCTCCTGGTTCAGTGCGGGGATCAGTGCGCAACGGCGGCAGCGCCGTGCTCGTCGATCAGGTGGCCCGTGTAGAAGCGGTCCAGCGCGAACGGCGCGTTCAGCGGATGCGGTTCGTCGCGGGCGATCGTGTGTGCGAACACCCAGCCGGAGCCCGGCGTCGCCTTGAAGCCGCCGGTACCCCAGCCGCAGTTGAAGTAGAGGCCCTTCACGTCGGTCTTCGTGATGATCGGGCATGCGTCCGGCGACACGTCGACGATGCCGCCCCACTGGCGGTTCATCCGCACGCGCGAGAACACCGGGAACATCTCGATGATCGCCTGCAGCGTGCTTTCGATGATGTGGAAGCTGCCGCGCTGGCCGAAGCCGGTGTATTGGTCGATACCCGCGCCGATCACGAGGTCGCCCTTGTCGGACTGGCTGATGTACGCGTGCACCGCGTTGGACATGATCACCGAGTTCACGACCGGCTTGATCGGTTCCGACACGAGCGCCTGCAGCGGGTGGCTCTCGATCGGCAGACGGATGCCGGCCATGTCGGCGAGCGTCGTCGTGTTGCCGGCGGCCACCACCGCGACCTTCTTCGCCTTGATGAAGCCCTTCACCGTATCGACGCCGACCACCGCGCCGCCGTCGCGGCGAATGCCCGTGACCTGGCAGTTCTGGATGATGTCGACGCCCGCGCGGTCGGCGCCGCGCGCGAAGCCCCAGGCCACCGCGTCGTGACGCGCGACACCCGCGCGGCGCTGGATCGATGCGCCGAGCACCGGGTAGCGGCTGTTCAGGTTGATCGTCGGCTCGATTTCCTTGATTTGGGCGGGCGTCAGGAATTCCGCATCGACGCCGTTCAGGCGGTTCGCGTTCACGCGACGCTCGGTGTCACGCACGTCCTGCAGCGTGTGCGCGAGGTTCATCACGCCGCGCTGGCTGAACATCACGTTGTAGTTGAGATCCTGCGACAGCCCTTCCCACAGCTTCATCGCCTTCTCGTACAGCGCGGCCGATTCGTCCCACAGGTAGTTCGAGCGCACGATCGTCGTGTTGCGCGCGGTGTTGCCGCCGCCGATCCAGCCCTTCTCGAGGATCGCGACGTTCGTGATCCCGTGCTCCTTCGCGAGGTAGTAGGCGGTCGCGAGGCCGTGGCCGCCGCCGCCGACGATCACGACGTCGTATTCCTTCTTCGGTTCCGGGCTCCTCCACTGCTTTTCCCAGTTCTCGTGATACGAGAGGCCGTTGCGGAACAGGCTGAATATCGAGTAGCGGCTCATGTTAGTGATCCTTCGTTAGCATTCGATGACGTTCACGGCGAGACCGCCGCGCGACGTTTCCTTGTATTTCGTCTTCATGTCGGCACCCGTCTCGCGCATCGTCTTGATCACCGAATCGAGCGATACGTAGTGCTGGCCGTTACCCTTGAGCGCCATCCGCGAAGCGTTCAGCGCCTTGATCGCGCCCATCGCGTTGCGTTCGATGCACGGAATCTGCACGAGCCCGCCGACCGGATCGCAGGTCATGCCGAGGTTGTGCTCCATGCCGATCTCGGCCGCGTTCTCGACCTGGTCGGGCGTGCCGCCCATCACCGCGGCGAGCGCGGCTGCGGCCATCGAGCACGCGACGCCCACTTCTCCCTGGCACCCGACTTCCGCACCGGAGATCGACGCCGTTTCCTTGTAGATGATCCCGATCGCCGCGGCCGTCAGCAGGAATTCGACGATGCCGGCTTCGTTCGAGCCCGGCACGAACTTCACGTAGTAGTGCAGTACGGCGGGGATCACGCCGGCCGCGCCGTTCGTGGGCGCGGTGACGACCCGGCCGCCCGCCGCGTTCTCCTCGTTGACGGCCATCGCATACAGGTTGACCCAGTCGAGCATCGACAGCGGGTCGCGCAGCGATTCCTCCGAACGCGCACGCAGGCGCCCGTTCAGCTCGGCCGCGCGGCGCTTCACGCGCATCGGGCCCGGCAGGTCGCCCTCGACCTTGCAGCCGCGCTCGACGCATGCGGCCATCGTGCGCCAGATCGTGAGCAGTCCGGCGCGCACCTCGTCTTCGGAACGCAGCGCGCATTCGTTGCGCAGCATGACTTCGGCGATCGACAGCCCGTGTTCGCGACACTGGCGCATCAGGTCGTCCCCGGTACGGAACGGATACGGCACGTCGGCCGCCGCGCGCACGCCGTTCACGCGATCGCCGTCGCGGTTCACGACGAAGCCGCCGCCGATCGAGTAATACTCCTTCTCGACGAGCAACTGGCCGTGCTCGTCGAACGCCTGGAAGCGCATTCCGTTCGGATGCACGATGCTCGTGCCGCTCATCAGCTTGCGATAGAAGCCGATGTTCTCCTTCTCGTCGAAGCGAATCGTCTGCTTGCCGAGCAGCGCCAGCGACTTCTCCGCGCGGATCGTCGCAAGCCGGGGCTCGATGAGGTCGGGGTCGATCGTGTCGGGCAAATGGCCCTCGAGGCCGAGCAGCACCGCCTTGTCGGTGCCGTGGCCCTTGCCCGTTGCACCGAGCGAGCCGTATAGTTCGACCCGCACGCGGCGCACGAAGCCGAGCAGGTTCGCGTCCTCGATGTGCGACGCGAAGCGGCACGCGGCGATCATCGGGCCGACCGTGTGCGAGCTGGACGGGCCGATGCCGATCTTGAACAGGTCGAACGCGCTGACGTTCATCTGGCTTCCTCTGGGTGGGCGTACGTGAAATGTCGTTGGCGTCAGTACATCAAAGCGTAAAATTGGCCGATAGAACAAAAACGGCATCGGCGTGGGATACCGGCGCCAAGCGCCGCGCAAGACGATCGGAAAGTGCGTTTTGACGATGATCGGCGACGAAAAACCACAAGTCGGCCGCCAGCCGTGGCAGCAGAGTGAGTGAACCGAGTGAGACCCGCCTTCCCGGCGTGACGAGATTGACCGCGATGACACCCGACGTACCCGCTTCCCCCCTCGCCGAACCCGCGCCGCGGCGCATCCGTTTCGGCATCGTGCTGCTGCCGAACTTCACGCTCACGGCCTTCTCGGGTTTCGTCGACATGCTGCGGCTGTCGGCCGACGACGGCGACTACAGCAAGCCGGTGCGCTGCGCATGGAGCGTGATCGGCGACACGCTGGCGCCGGTGCGCGCAAGTTGCGGGATCCAGATCACGCCGTGGGAAACCTTCGAGAGCGCCGAGCCGTTCGACTACGTGGTCGTGGTCGGCGGGCTGCTGCATTCGGGGCCGCAAGCCGGCCCTGAAACGCTCGACTTCATCCGCCGCGCGGCGACGGGCGGCGCGACGGTCGTCGGGATCTGCACGGGCGTGTTCACGCTGATGCGAGCCAACGTGCTCGACGGTTACCGCACTTGCGTAAGCTGGTTCCATTACTGGGATTTCATCGAGCGCTTCCCGAACGCCGATCCCGACATGCTGATCGCCGATCGCCTGTTCGTGATCGACCGGCGCCGGATCACCTGCTCGGGCGGGCGCGCATCGATCGACGTCGCCGCCGCGATCCTGCTGCGCCATTTCGATCACGCGACCGTGCAGAAGGCACTGCGCATCCTGCTCGTCGACGAAATGCAGAAGGGCAACGCGCCGCAGCCGCACCCGCCCGGCCTCGAGCCGGCCACGCACCCGAAGGTCAAGCGCGCGATTCTCCTGATGGAACAGCATGTCGGCCGCGCACTGCCGCTCGAGGAGCTCGCGTGCAAGCTCGACATGTCGACGCGCCAGCTCGAGCGGCTGTTCAAGGCGGAAACGGGCAAGAGTCCGCAGGCGTTCGCCAAGCAGGTGCGATTGCGCACGGCCGCATGGCTGTTGACCAGCTCCGACCGCACCGTCGCCGATATCGCGTCGAGTTGCGGATTCGCCGATGCATCGCACCTCGGTCGCGAGTTCCGCAAGCAGTTCGGCGTGCCACCGGCGACCTATCGCGAGCGCGGCGGGGACGGCGCGGAAGCCGGCGCGCCGGCGGCCGCCGACCTCGATCCCGTCGAAGACATCGCCGACTGACGATCGCGCGCAGCCGTCGCCGCGCGCCCTTTTTCCTTCTCCTTCCGCGCGCCACCCTCGCTCGAATCGCCGCATTTTCGCGCCATTTGGAACCGGTTCCAATCAAATTGACCGACGTTGCGGCTCATTAACCGAGGGTTATCCCGGATGCTGACGCATCTTCAAATTTGTATGATGACCACATCACCTTACAAACCAGAGCGCCATGTTCGAGAAGATTCCCGCCCGTGCGATGAGCGACCACGTCGCGCAGCAACTGCTGAAGCAGATCGAAGTCGGCAGTTTCTCGGCCACCGGCAAGCTGCCGACCGAAGCCGTGCTCGCGCAGGAATTCGGCGTGAGCCGCACCGTGATCCGCGAGGCGATCTCGCGGCTGAAGAACGAAGGCGTGGTCGAGCCGCGCCAGGGTAGCGGCGTGTACGTGAATCAGCACGGCGCGATCCGGCCGTTGCGCATCGATTACGCGGAAGCCGTCGAGGCGAGCTCGCTGCCGCACCTGCTTGCGGTACGGCGCGCGATCGAGGCCGAGGTCGCGGCCGAAGCCGCGCTGCGCCACACGGCCGACGACATGGCCGACATCGACGATGCATTGCGCAAGATCGACGACGCGGTGGCCGAAGGGCGCGACGGCGTCGCGGAAGACGTCGCGTTCCACCGCACGATCGCGGCCGTCACCGGCAACCCGTATTTCCTGAAGACGCTGCAGTTCCTGAACCAGTACCTCGAGGCCGGCGTGAAGGTCACGCGGCGCAACGAAGCGACGCGCGAGGATTTCTCGCGGCAGGTGCGCGAGGAACACGCGGCGATCGCCGACGCGATTCGCGCGCGCGACCCGATGGCCGCGCGCAATGCGGCGCGCACGCACATGTACAACGCGGCCCGCCGTCTCGCGGAAGCCGGCATCTGCTGACGAACGATTGCTGACGCGGCGGCCCGGTCCGAACCCGTGCCGTCGTTGCCCCGAACCTTTCCCGAATCGATCAAGGTTGACCATGTCACGAAATGTTGGAGTCATCGGCCTCGGCGCGATGGGCCTCGGCGTCGCCCGCTCGCTGCTGCGCGCGGGGTTCCGCGTGCACGCATGCGACGTGCGCGACACCGTGCTGCAGGCGTTCGCGGCCGAAGGCGGCGTGGCCTGCGCGAGCCCGGCCGAGCTGGGCGCGCAGTGCGACGTCGTCGTCACGCTCGTCGTCAATGCCGCGCAGACCGAAGCGGTGCTGTTCGGCGAGCACGGTGCGGTTGCGGCGATGAAGCCGGGCGGCGTCGTGATCGCCAGCGCGACCGTCGCGCCCGACTTCGCGGTCGCGCTCGGCGCGCGCATCGAGGCCGCGGGCCTGCAGATGCTCGACGCGCCGGTATCGGGCGGCGCCGCGCGCGCGGCCTCCGGCGAGATGACGATGATGACGTCGGGGCCCGCCGCCGCGTATGCGGGCTGCGACGACGTGCTCGACGCGATCGCCGGCAAGGTGTACCGCCTCGGCGACGCTCACGGCATCGGCTCGAAGGTGAAGATCATCAACCAGCTGCTGGCCGGCGTGCATATCGCGGCCGCTGCGGAGGCGATGGCGCTGGGCCTGCGCGAAGGCGTCGATGCCGATGCGCTCTACGACGTGATCACGCACAGCGCCGGCAACTCGTGGATGTTCGAGAACCGCGTGCCGCACATCCTGAACGGCGACTACACGCCACTGTCGGCCGTCGACATCTTCGTGAAGGATCTCGGCCTCGTGCTCGATACCGCGCGCCGCAGCAAGTTTCCGCTGCCGCTGTCGGCCACCGCGCACCAGATGTTCATGAGCGCGTCGAGCGCCGGACACGGCGGCGAGGACGATTCCGCCGTGATCAAGACTTTCCCCGGCATCACGCTGCCGCCCGCCCGCTGATTCGAACGACGTTTCCGCCATGACCGCTTCCGCTTCCCGTCCCCAGCTCGGCTGCATCGCCGACGATTTCACCGGCGCGACCGACCTCGCGAACATGCTCGTCAAGAGCGGCATGCGCACCGTGCAGACGATCGGCGTGCCCGCAGTCGACACGACCATCGACGCCGACGCGATCGTCGTCGCGCTGAAGTCGCGCACGATTCCCGCCGCCGACGCCGTCGCGCAATCGCTCGCCGCGTACGAATGGCTGCGCGCGCAGGGCTGCCGCCAGTTCTTCTTCAAGTACTGCTCGACGTTCGACTCGACCGACGCGGGCAACATCGGGCCCGTCGCCGATGCACTGCTCGACGCGGCCGGAGGCGGCTTCACGATCGCGTGCCCGGCATTCCCGGAGAATGGGCGCACGATCTTCCGCGGCCACCTGTTCGTCGGCGACGCGCTGCTGAACGAATCGGGCATGGAAAACCACCCGCTCACGCCGATGAAGGACGCGAATCTCGTGCGCGTGCTGCAGCGGCAAACGAAATCGCAAGTCGGCCTGATCCGCTACGACACCATCGCACTGGGCGCAGCCGCCGTGCGTGCGCGCATCGAGCAGCTGCGCGCGGAAGGCGCACGCTTCGCGATCGCCGACGCGCTGTCGGATCGCGACCTCTACGTGCTCGGCGAAGCGTGCGCGGGCCTGCCGCTCGTCACGGGCGGCTCGGGCGTCGCGCTCGGCCTGCCCGCGAATTTCCGCCGCGCGGATCAACTGCCCGAGCGCGACAACGCGGCATCCCTGCCGCGCATCGACGGGTTGTCGGCGGTGCTCGCCGGCAGCGCGTCGAAGGCGACCAACGCCCAGGTTGCCGCGTGGCGCGACAGCCGGCCGAGCTTCCGGATCGATCCGCTCGCGGCGTCGCGCGGCGAACCCGTCGTCGACGCGGCACTGGCATTCGCACGCTCGCACCTGCCGCAACCCGTGCTGATCTATGCGACCGCGACGCCCGACGAAGTGAAGGCCGTCCAGCAGGCACTCGGCGTCGAAGCGGCCGGCCATCTCGTCGAGCGCACGCTCGCGGCGATCGCCAGGGGCCTGCACGACCTCGGCGTGCGCAAGTTCGTCGTCGCGGGCGGCGAAACGTCGGGTGCGGTGGTGCAGGCGCTCGACGTGAAGTCGCTGCAGATCGGCGCGCAGATCGATCCCGGCGTGCCGGCGACGGCCACCATCGACGCGCAGCCGCTCGGCCTCGCGCTGAAATCCGGCAACTTCGGCACGGTGGACTTTTTCGACAAGGCGCTGCGCGCGCTCGACGGAGCCGCACGATGAGCCGCGAAGCGAAACTGCGCGAAGAGATCTGCGTCGTCGGCGCGAGCCTGTATGCGCGCGGCCACGCAGTCGGCAGCGCCGGCAACATCAGCGCGCGCATGGATGACGGCTGGCTGATCACGCCGACCGACGCCTGCCTCGGCCGCCTCGACCCGAACGACATCGCGAAGGTCGGCCTCGACGGCCAGCCCGTATCGGGCGGCAAGCCGTCGAAGACGCTCGCGCTGCATCGTGGCATCTACGCGCGCAACGCGCACGCACACGGCATCGTCCATACGCATTCGACGCATCTGGTCGCGCTGACGCTCGCGGGCGTATGGCGCGACACCGACGTGCTGCCGCCGATCACGCCGTACTACGTGATGAAGGTCGGCCACATCCCGCTGATCCGCTATCGCCGCCCCGGCGACCCGGCCGTCGCGGCCGAAGTCGCGGCACTCGCCGACCAGGTGCGCGGCGTGCTGCTCGACCGCCTTGGGCCGGTGATGTGGGGGCAGTCGGTGTCGCACGCATCTTATGCGCTCGAGGAGCTCGAGGAAACGGCGCGACTGTGGCTGATGACGAACCCGAAGCCCCAGCCGCTGTCCGACGCGGCGCTCGACGAGCTGCGCCAGACGTTCGGCGCACGCTGGTAACGCGACGCGTCGCGCCCGTATCGCGCAGGACTGCCAACCGGTTTCCATGCCCGCCGTGTGCGCGGGCTTTTACATCAGCACACACGACACGATCCGGCGGCGTGCGCGCCGCCGGCACATGACATCCCAGGAGACGACGATGACTGCTCTCGACGCGGCCGCAGGCCGCTCGCCCACCGCGCCCGCCCAATCGGCCGAACTCGACCGCACCTACAGGAAAGTGTTCTGGCGCATCGTGCCGTTCCTGATGCTCTGCTACGTGGTCGCGTATCTCGACCGCGTGAACGTCGGCTTCGCGAAGCTGCAGATGTCGCAGGACCTCGCGTTCAGCGAAACCGTGTTCGGCCTCGGTGCCGGCATCTTCTTCCTCGGCTACTTCCTGTTCGAGCTGCCGAGCAACATGCTGATGCACCGCATCGGCGCGCGCATCTGGATCGCGCGGATCATGATCACGTGGGGCCTGCTGTCCGCGCTGTTCGCGTTCGTGAAGACGCCGACGCAGTTCTACGTCCTGCGCTTCCTGCTCGGTCTTGCGGAAGCCGGCTTCTATCCGGGCGTGATCCTGTACCTCACGTACTGGTTCCCGTCGCATCGCCGCGCGAAGATCATCGCGGTGTTCATGTCGGCGATTCCGGTGTCGGGCATTTTCGGCAATCCGCTGTCGGGCTGGATCATGGAGCGCTTTCACGGCGGCTCGGGCTTTCACGGCTGGCAATGGATGTTCATGATCGAGGCCGTGCCGGCCGTGCTCGTCGGCATCGCGACGATCCTGTATCTCGACAACGGCATCCGCAGCGCGAAGTGGCTCGAGGAGCGCGAGAAGCAGATGCTCGAGGACGAGATCGCCGCGCAGCCCCAGGAACAGCAGAAGCACGGCCATTCGCTGAAGGCCGTGTTCTCCGACCCGCGCATGTGGTGGATGTCGCTGATCTACTTCGCGTTCGTCACCGGCCAGTACGGCCTCACGTTCTGGATGCCGACGCTCGTCAAGTCGACCGGCATCACCGATACGTTGCAGATCGGCCTGCTGTCGGCCATCCCGTTCGTCGTCGCGATCGTCGTGATGAACCTGTTCGGCCATAGCGCGGACAAGCGCCGCGAACGCCGCTGGCACCTGATCGTGCCGGCGCTGATGGGCGCGGTCGGGTTTGCGGTTGCCGCGTCGTACTCGCACAATACGGCGGTATCGATCGTGTTCCTGTCGCTGGCGGCAGGCGGCGTGCTGACCTGCGCACCGCTGTTCTGGTCGCTGCCGACCGCGTTCCTCGCCGGCTCCGCCGCGGCCGCCGGGATCGCGATCATCAACTCGGTCGGCAACCTCGCCGGTTTCGCGAGCCCGTACGTGATCGGCTACCTGAAGGACCTCACGCACAGCACGTCGTCCGGCATGTACGTGCTGGCCGGCATGCTCGTGATCGGCGCGATCGCCGTGTGGCTCACGCCCGCGAAACTCGTGAACCGCTGATCCGGTATTCGACGCGGGGCGCCGCGCGCCCTGCCCCATTCATTCACAGGACCCGCTGCCATGCCCCGCTTCGCCGCCAACCTCTCGATGATGTACACCGAGCACGCGTTCCTCGAACGCTTCGCCGCTGCCTCGTACGACGGCTTCAAGGCCGTCGAGTACCTGTTCCCGTACGACTTCGCCGCGGAGGACATCCGCGCGCGCCTCGACGCGCACGGCCTCGTGCAGGCGCTGTTCAACGCGCCGCCGGGCGACTGGGCCGCCGGCGAACGCGGGCTCGCGTCGCTGCCGGGCCGCGAGGACGAGTTCCGGCGCGGCATCGACCGGGCGCTCGACTATGCGCGCGTGCTCGGCAACAAGAAGCTGCACGTGATGGCCGGGATGGTCGCGCCGGGCGCCGACCGCGCGCGCCATCGCGATACCTACGTGGCGAACCTGCGGCACGCTGCGCAGGCGGCCGCCGCGCACGGCATCACGATCCTGATCGAGCCGATCAACCAGCGCGACATGCCCGGCTATTTCCTCAGCCGCCAGGACGATGCGCATGACATCCGCGCGGAAGTCGGCGCGCCGAACCTGAAGGTGCAGTTCGACTGCTACCACTGCCAGATCGTCGAAGGCGACCTCGCGATGAAGCTCAAGCGCGATTTCGCGGGCATCGGCCACATTCAGATCGCCGGCGTGCCCGAGCGTCACGAGCCGGACATCGGCGAACTCAACTACCCGTATCTGTTCGAGCTGATCGACGCGCTCGGCTACGACGGCTGGATCGGCTGCGAATATCGCCCGAAGGCCGGCACGTCCGAAGGCCTCGGCTGGCTCAAGCCATATCTGTAATCCAGGCATTCCGAAGAGGGCTCACAACATGAAGGTACTGATCACCGGCGGCGCCGGCTTTCTCGGCCAGCGTCTCGCGCGCAAGCTGCTCGAGCGCGGCGAGTTGACCGGCCCCGACGGCCGGACCGACAAGATCGACGAACTGGTGCTGCTCGACGTCGTCAAGGGCAGCGATTTCGGCGACGCGCGCGTGACGCCGATCGTCGGGGACATCGCCGATCGCACCGTGCTCGAAAGCGCGATCGACACGCAGACGGGCGCGATCTTCCACCTCGCGGCGATCGTCAGCGGGCAGGCTGAAGCCGATTTCGATCTCGGCATGCGGATCAACCTCGACGCATCGCGCACGCTGCTCGAAGTGTGTCGCGCGCGCGGCCATCGTCCGCGCGTCGTATTCACGAGCTCGGTGGCCGTCTACGGCGGCGTGTTGCCCGACGTCGTGCAGGACGACACCGCGCTGAACCCGCAATCGTCGTACGGCGCGCAGAAGGCGATCGCCGAACTGCTGCTGTGCGACTACGCACGGCGCGGCTTCGTCGACGGCCGCGTGCTGCGGCTGCCGACCATCAGCGTGCGGCCGGGCCGCCCGAACGCGGCCGCGTCGTCGTTCGCGAGCGGCATCATCCGCGAACCGCTGAACGGCGAGGAGAGCGTATGCCCGGTGCCGGGTTCGACGCGGCTGTGGCTGCTGTCGCCGCGCGGCGCGATCGACGCGCTCGTCGCGGGTTGCGAGATCGACGGCGCGAAGCTCGGCAACAAGCGCGTGATCAACTTGCCGGGCCTGTCGGTATCGGTCGACGAAATGATCGCGGCGCTGCGCGAAGTCGCGGGCGACGACGTCGTGAAGCTGATCCGCCATGCGCCGGACGAACGCGTCGAGAAGATCGTCGGCAGCTGGCCGGGCCGCTGGGACACGACGCGCGCCGAAGCGCTCGGCCTGAAGGGCGACACGTCGTTCGCGGACGTGATCCGCAGCTACATCGCCGACGAGCGGCGTTGACGGCCGCGCCGCCGGGCGCGGCAAGCGGCCGCGCGAGCGAGCGGCTGCCCGCTCGGCTGGCCGACGACGTCGGGCCGCATCAGCGCGGCCCGGCGGACTCGCCGACGCGCATCGATGCGCGCCTCGCGTCGTACGGCATGCGCGCCGCGCCGGCCGCATGCTGCCACGCGAGCAAACCCGGCAGATAGAACAGCAGGTCGCGCACGCGTCGCGCGCCGGCAAGCGCCAGACAGGTCGGTGCGTCGAACCCGAGCAGCCCGCCGATCAGCACGAACCCGCCCTCCTGCACGCCCAGACCGCCCGGCATCAGGAACGCGATGCTGCTCAGCAGCTGGATCAGCGCCTCGATCGCGAGCGCCTGCGCGAACGTCGGATCGGCGCCGAGGAAATGCAGCGCGAGCCAGATCTCCAGCGCATAGCCGACGAATTGCAGCGTCTGCCACACGGTCAGATAGCGGACGACGATACCCGTCTTTCTCCAGATCATCCGGATCGACTGATCGGTGCGCGCCGATTCGCCGACCAGCGCCACCACCTTGCCGCTCGTGACGCGGTTGGCCACACGCATCGCGCGCTCGAACGGCCGCGCGTGCTGCACCAGCGCAAACAGCAGCAGCACCGGCACGAGCGCCGCCATCCCGATCGCGAGACGCGCCGCCGCCTGCGCGGCGCCGGACGACACGTGTTCGAGCACGTAGCCGATCGCGACGAGCGCGAACACCAGCTGGCTGATCAGCGTCAGCTGCATGTCGGCGACGAGGCTCGCCACGGCCGTCGCCGGGCGCACGCCGGCCTGCCGCAGCAGACTGAACGACACGATCTCGCCGCCGATCCGCGCGACCGGCAACAGCCCGTTGATCGATTCGCGGATCCACACGAGCTTGAGCATCGTCGCGAACGATGGCCGGCGCGGGCCGCGAATCAGCATCCGCCAGTCCCACGCATTCGCGAGCATCGGCAGGATATGGGCCAGCGCGGCGGCCAGCAATCCGGCGCCGGCCGTCCGGAGCCGGTGCAGGATCTCCAGCGGATGCTCGCGCCAGATCAGCCATACCGCGAGCAACAGCCCGGCCAGCGCCGCCGCGCGCCCCGCATGCCGCAGCCGCGCGTCGCGACGCGCACGCTGCCGGTCCGGGCCTTCAACATCGGAATGCGTGTCGTCCATCATGATTTCCCCGCTGGCGACAGCAAGCCCTCGCGGTCGACGCGAAAGCGCGTGCCGCGCCAGACGACATGCGACGAGAAGAAGCTCGACACGAATACCACGAACTGCAGGAGATCGACGAACGGCAGCCAAAGCGCGCCGCGCAGACCCGCGCCGGTCGCACGGCTCGTCTTCAACATCAGTAACGCCCGCGCGACGAGCGCCGCGAACGCCAGCCACCATGCGGCCGGCGTGCCGCCGGAAAACAGCGCGGCCAGCAACGCCAGCGGCAACGGATGCATCAGCACCGACCCGGCGTGACCGAGCCGGTCCGCCGCGCGTATCGTGCAGCTCCAGCGCAATTCGTGCGCGTACAGCGCGGCGAACGTCTCTTCGACACAGGCATGCCCGACGACGAACGGCGGAACGACCACCTGCGCGCCGACCTGCCGCACCGCTTCGCCGAGTGCGTGATCCTCGGCCAGGTGATGCGCGAAGCGCGCGAGCCCGCCGATGCGTTCGAGCGTCGAGCGCGCGATTGCAATCGTCTGTCCAAAGCACGGACGGGCGCGCCCGATGAAAAGCCCGGTAACGACACCGGGCAGGAAATGGTAATTCGTCATCGCGACGGCGACGCCGGGCCAGAAACCCGGCGACGCAACGCCGCGATACACGCTCGTCACGATGCCGACTTCCGGCTGCTGTAGCGCGCTCACGACGGCGCGCAGATAATCGCGCTCGACCAGCACGTCGCTGTCGGCGAGGCACAGCACCGAATGCTCCGCGTGTTCGAGCATGTTGACGAGATTCGCGATCTTGCGGTTCGGCCCGTACAAGCGCGCATCGGCGACGACCTTGATGTTCGCGTCCGGATAGCGCGTGCGCAGCGTCTCGACGGCCGCGAGCGCCGCGTCGCCCGCATCGTGCACGCCGAACAGATGCTGTACCGGCCCCGGATAATCCTGGACGAAGAAGCTTTCAAGATGCTGAGCGAGATTCCATTCGTCGCCGTGCAGCGGTTTCGCGACGGTGACGCCCGGATAGTCGCGCGGCTCGGCCCGGGCGCGAGAAAAGAATCGGCCGACCAGCACGCTGGCCGTGACGGTGTACGCAATGGCGAACAACGCGCATAGCCCGCATGCGATCGACATTGCGCTGGCCAGCGCGTACAGCACGTGCAGCAAAACCATGCTTCTCCCCAGTGTTGGCCCGGTGACGGCGACGCCCGGGTGAGCACGCGCGAACGCGCGCTCACCCGTACACGCCGCCATATCGATTCCCGTTGAGCCGGATATGCAGGACGATCGACCGACAGTACGCGCAATCAGATGACACGACTATCGTGCGATGATCGATTCCGGACACGCGGACATCGTCGCAAACGTCCGCGCCACCTGAGTGCCGCGTCGGCCACCTTACGGACCGACAGGAATGTCATCGTCGTGAAAAACGCTGCGGGTACGCGCAGCGCAATCAACGAAACCCGCACGAAACGCCGAATGAACGTGCCGGCGGAATCCGCTCGGGCCGATCGTGCGCAGGGTGCAGCGGACGAAAGCGGCGTGCGATCGCGCGCTTAACGTTTTGTTAAGGATTCGGCCGTAAAATCCGCCGCAATATACGGTCCTCATCCGCTTGCCTGGAGCTTTCATGTCTACAACGGCCCGATACGACGCAGTCGCCCGCCTTCTTCACTGGCTGATCGTGGCGCTCGTCGTCGCGCAATATGTGATCGGCTGGACGATGCCCGACGTGCATCGCGATACGCAGCCGGTCGGCCTGATCGCCGCGCATCTGATCGTGGGCACCGCGTTGCTTGCCGCGATGGTTTGCCGCGTGCTCTGGCGCGTGACGCATCGGCCGCCCGCCGACGAACTGTCGCCTGCGATGCGTGCGGTATCCGGCGCAACGCACTTCGGGCTCTACGCATTGCTGATCGTGGTGCCGCTGCTCGGCTGGATCAATGCATCATCGCGTGCATGGGCCGTCACGCTGTTCGGCATCGTCCCGCTGCCGGCGCTGTCGGCAGCCGGTTCGGGTTTCGGGCACGCGATGGGCGATGTGCACGGCATCCTCGCGTGGGTGCTGTTCGCGGGCATCTGCCTTCACGTCGCAGCCGCGCTCGCGCATCGTTTCGTGCTGCGCGACACGGTCCTGCAACGGATGATGCCCTGGTAATCTCGACGCCAGCCTGCTCGCGCGCCATCGCGGGCAGAGATGCGCTAATGGCGGAGCGCACTCCCGGCTGCATCGCGGCTCATCCGCCAAGCTAGCTGCGCGCCCGTCCAAATCGGGCAACGAGTTGATCGCGGCGCCGCGCAAAGCGGCGCGCGATCGACGGCCTCGCCGTCCGTGCCGATCGACCGGGCCGCGTGCGGCGAACGGCATGTGTATTGCCGTACCGCGAACACATCGGCCTGAAGAGACACACGTACACGTCGGCACCTAGTCGTCGGCCTGCGCGGGCATGACGGACGCCGACGCAGGCGCGGCGGGCAAAGCCGCCATCCGCGCCCGATCCTGCTCGGCGAGCTTCGCCATCGCGGCCTGAATGTCCACCGGATATTCGCCGTCGTCTCCCTTCGAAGGATCGTATCCCGCCGCTTCCAGACGAATCAGCTCGTCGCGGACCTGTGCACGCGTGAGCGGTGCATTCGATTGCGCGAATGCGGACTGACCGGCGATCACGCCAATCATCAGTAGTGCGATGCAAGTTTTCATCATCAACTCCTTCAATGTTGCGTGCCGGTCCACCTTCGTGGATGTCGGCCCGCCGTGGCGGCCCGCTACTTCAGCTGCCGAAATACGGTGTGCAGAAACTTTCCGGACCCACGCATGCGGCCGCGCGCGGACGCGACGGCAGCTCCGTTGGCCGCCCCGCACCGGAAGCCGCGGCCGGATCGCTGCCGACCGCGGTTTCGGCCTGACGCCGAGGCATCCGCTCGGCCTGCTGCCGGAACAGCGGGCTCACCTCCGGATACGACGCATCGGTCACGAAGCGCAGCCCGTTGTTTTCGGCGTCGATCAGTTGCTGCCTGACCTGCCCGCGCGTCAATGCCTGTGCCGACGCAGGCGTCGCGACACTCGCGACGGACATCGCCGCCACCATGGCGGCCACCAGCCAATGCGTATTCATGTTTCACTCCTTCGGAAGTCAACGAAACGACGTGCTACACCCGTATGACGACACGAGGCATACGTTTATTCCCGGAATGACCGACCGTTTGCGCCCGACGTTCATCGAACTGTCATTCTTTCGTCAGCCGGCGTAACCTGACGTAACGCAGGCCCCACCGCGCGTGGGGCAGACTGACGACACCTTGTGGATCGCACCTCGATCATGTCCGTCGCTTACGACTATGCAGCCGGCCTGCTTCGCACGCTGTACGACCGCCATATCGACAGCGGCGCCGTGCTCGACGCGGCCGCGTTTCCCGACGCCGAACGATTCGTCCGCGCGTGGCCGGCCATTCGCGCGGAAGCGCTGGCCGTCGCGCGCCACCTGCCGCGCATCCCGCGCTTCCACGAGATCATGCGCGAGCAGCACGACATCTCGGCCAACGATGCGCGCGACTGGCGGATGTTCATCATGCAGGCTTACGGCCAGCCGTTCCCGCGCAACCTGTCGCGTTGCCCGACCGTCGAATCGATCGTCGCGGCGTCACCGGACGTGTTATCCGCGTCGCTGTCGTTCCTTGCGCCCGGCAAGCACATCCCGCCGCATCGCGGGCCGTTTCGCGGCATCCTGCGCGGCTATCTGGTGCTGTCGATGCCGAAGCGCGCCGACGGCACGCCGGCTGCGGTGCTGAAGGTCGACGGTCGCGAATACCGGCTCGACGAAGGCTGTTTCCTGCTGTGGGACGACACGTTCGTGCATGAGGTGTGGAACGATAGCGACGAAGTGCGGATCGTGCTGCTGCTCGATATCCGGCGGCGCGGCATGCCGCGCTTGCTGACGTGGCTGTCGAATGCGGTGATCGGCGTGGTGCGACTCGGCATCCGGATGCGGGGGCGGTCGATTCCGGTCTAGCCGATCGCTCGGCGCCCGCCCGTCGCGATCAGTCCTCGCGCGCGAGACGCGTCAGCACTTCCGCAAGCGCCTGAATCGCGGGTTGCGCGGCACGCTGCGCCGGGTAGACGAGGTAGTAGCCCAGACCGTTGCGCACGACCTCCGGAAACGGCGTGACGAGCGCGCCGGTGGCCAGCCGATCCGCCGCCATGCGCGGATCGCCGATCGCGACGCCGTGCCCGTGAGCCGCGGCCGTCAACGTCAGTTCGAGCGTATCGAATACGAGCCCGGTGCGCGGGTCGATCCGCGTTGCGCCGACGGCGTCGAGCCAGCATCGCCATTCGTCGCGATTGCGCGCGGGATGCAGCAGCGTCGCATGCGCGAGATCGGCGATCGACTTCAACGACGCGGCTGCCTCGCGCGTGCACATCGGCGTGAGGCACTCGTCGAACAGCGGCACCGCCATCATTCCCGCCCAGCTTCCGGTACCGCGCACGACGATGGCGTCGACGTCGGCATCGGTGAAATCCGGCGTGTCGTCCGCCGACGTGTGAATGCGCAATTCGGTTCGCGACAATGCATGATTGACCGCCGGGAGCCGCGGCAGCAGCCACCGAATCGCGAACGTGGAAGGCAGGCGCAACGTCAGGGCCGACGCGGAATGCGCATGGGCGTGCGCATGTTGCGCCAGTTGCGCGAGCACGTCGATGGCCACCGTCAGCAACGCGCCGCCCTCCGCGGTCAACGTCAATCCGGAAGGATGACGAACGAACAGCGCACATCGGTAGTGCGCTTCCAGTTGCTGCACCTGGCGGCTCACCGCGCCCTGCGTCCGGCACAGATGCTCGGCCGCCCGGTTGAAGCTGCCCAGTTCGGCGGCGGCGACGAACGCCTGGAACGCCGTCAGCGGCGGCAGCGGGCGCGTCAGATCCGCCAGCGGATATGCGCGGGCGGCATACCCGGGTTGCGGATTATTCGTTTGCTCGGTCATCGCGGGATCGCTATCGTGGTTGAACCGGTTCGCGACGGCTGTCGCGCACGGTTCGTCAACAATCAGCGGAGAAATACCATGGCATCGTCGTCCGACGCACTATACACGCGGCAGGTCGATACCTACCTCAAAGCGCTCGAAAGCGGCAACGTCGCCGAGATCTGCGCGCTGTTCGCGCCGGATGCGCAAATATATTCGCCGTTTCTCGGCTGGATGGCGCCGCACCCCTTTTTCGAAAAAGTCGTGGCGGCATCCGGACAAAGCCGGATCACGCCGATCGACATCTGCGTCAGCACGACGGGCGCACGTCGGGCCACCGGCTATTTCGTCTACGACTGGGGACTGAAGGACGGCTCCGAGGTGCGGTTCGAGTGCGTCGACGTATTCGAATTCGACGACGACGCGCGCATCGAGCGCATGATCATCGTCTACGACACGCACCCTGTGCGAAGCACGGTCGGCGACAAATACGCATAGCCGGATCATTGCGCGACGCAGCAACCTCGTCGTGCCGCCGGCCGTACGACAAATGTCGCGGCCGGCCCGATCGATCGCCTACACTACAGACCGTCCCTCCCGCGCGGCTCCTGCCAGTCACTGCCATGGCACACCTCTTCTTCGCGGCGTCGATCCAGCGCCATATCGACACGCCCGAGCGTGACATCGACGCACGAACGCTCGGCGAAGCGCTTGAAACCGTCTTCGGCGAGCAGCCGCGGCTGCGCGGCTATATCGTCGACGACCAGGGCGCGCTGAGAAAACATCTGTCGGTGTTCATCGACGGCCATCCGGTACGCGACCGGCAACACCTGTCCGATGCACTCGGCGATGCCAGCCGCGTCTATGTCGTGCAGGCGCTGTCCGGCGGATAAAGGGACGCATCTCCATCGAAGCAAGCGCCGGTCGGACCTACTGGAGACACCCGACATGAACGATCGACTGCTCGTCGCGACCCGCAAGGGCCTGTTCGTGCTGCACGCCGACGGCAACGGCGGCTGGTCGCTCGGCGAGCCCCATTTCGCGGGCGAACCCGTCAGCATGGCGCTGGCCGACCCGCGCGACGGCACGCTGTATGCGGCGCTCAATCTCGGCCATTTCGGCGTCAAGCTGCATCGCCGGCGCGCCGATGCCGCCGCATGGGAAGAATGTGCGGTGCCCGTCTATCCGCCGCAGCCCGCCGACGAATCCCGCGCCAACGCCGGCACCCATGCAGGCGCCGGCGATTCGGATAACGAAGCGCCGGCCCCGCCGCGCGCACCGTGGACGCTTCAGCAGATCTGGTCGCTCGAAGCCGGCGGCGCCGACGAGCCGCGCGTATTGTGGGCCGGCACGATACCGGGCGGACTGTTCCGCTCCGACGACGGCGGCGATTCCTGGGTGCTCAATCGCGCGCTGTGGGATCGCCCGGAGCGCGCCGAGTGGTTCGGCGGCGGCTACGATGCGGCCGGCATCCACTCGGTGATGGTCGATCCGCGCGACAGTCGGCATGTGACGATCGGGATTTCGTGCGGCGGCGTCTGGCAGACCTTCGATGGCGGCGCGACCTGGCGCGTCAGCGCCGACGGCATGGAAGCCGATTACATGCCGCCCGAGCGGCGCGGCGAACCCAACGTGCAGGACCCGCATCGTGTCGTCCAGTGCGCGGCGGCCCCCGATGTGCTGTGGACCCAGCATCACTGCGCGATCTTCCGCTCGACCGACGGCGCCGCGCACTGGCAGCGGATCGAAGCGCAGCCGTCGAGCTTCGGCTTCGCGGTCGCCGTGCACCCGGCGGATCCCGACACCGCGTGGTTCGTGCCGGCGGTGAAGGACGCTTGCCGGATTCCCGTGAACGGCCGGTTCGTCGTCACGCGCACGCGCGACGGCGGCCGCAGCTTCGAGAGCCTGTCGAACGGGCTGCCGCCCGCGCCGGCCTACGACCTCGTGTATCGGCACGGGCTCGCGGTGGACGGCACGGGCACGCGTCTCGCAATGGCGTCGACGACGGGCGGGTTATGGACGTCAGGCGACGGCGGCGACAGCTGGCGGCAGGTGTCCGCGCATTTGCCGCCGGTGTATTGCGTGCGCTTCGGGTAACGGATGACCGGAAGGCCTGACGGCGCAATGCAAGCGCCGGACCGCTGCATCACGCCTGCGACGCGATCCGCGCGACCGCCACGCGTGTGCGCGCGATTTCCGCTTCGAGCCAGTCGAGAAACTGCCTGACTTGCGGCTCCCGTTCCCGGCCGGGTTTGCACAGCGCGACGAAGCGTGCGCCGGCGAGCCGCACCGACGGCTCGATCGGCATCAGCGCGCCGCGCTCGACGTGCTCGGCAACGAGCACGGAACTGAGCAGCCCGACGCCCTGCCCGTGCAACACGGCCTGGAGCGCGTAGTGCTCGTCGTCGTAATGCCGGAACACCGCACGTTCGAGCCACACGTCGCGGCCCGCCGCGCGACACCACGACGCCCAGTCGATCGACTCCGGCAGCGGCGTATTCCACACGGTCTCGATCAAATCGAGGCGCTCGCCCGTTCGGTGCGCATCGAACCCGGTGGCCGCATACGCGCCGAAATACTCGTCGATCAATGCAATCTCGTGCAGCGCCGGGAACGTGCGCGACGTCGCGCGAATCGCAAGATCGATTCGCGCGTCGCGGTCGAGATCGGCGAGCGCGTTGCCGGTTTCGACCTTGATGTTCAAGTGCGGATCGACCTGCCGAAACCGGCCGAGACGCGGGATCAGCCACATCGCGGCGAATGCGGGCGTGGTGGTCAGCACGAGCGTGCGCGTGTGAGCCGCGTCGGGCCGCACCGCATCGAGCCCGCGACTGAGCGCGAGCAACGCATCGTGGCTCGTGCGAAACAGCCGTTCGCCGTCTTCCGTGAGCCGCACGCCGCCCGCGCCACGTTCGAACAGCAGCACGCCGAGCCGGCTTTCGAGCGACTTGATCTGATGCGAGACGGCCGCCGGCGTCACGGACAACTCGTCCGCCGCGGCCTTGAACGAGCCGAGCCGCGCCGACGACTCGAATACACGCAATGCGGTCAGGGGAATTTTCGAGAACACGGGGCCTCGCGGGCCGGGTCCGGCCAGGTTGAATTCGATTCAATCCGGGTGAGATTAGGTGAATTGAAGCGGCCGCGCAACGCACGTAGCCTTGCGGGACATCGTGGCACCGGCGCCGCGCAAGCAGCCGTCGGGTCACCGTCGAACCGGAGAAACAATGTGCAAGGCCTTCCGCGCAGAATCACGCAGGCGGTGCTTTACGAAGCGATCGCCGTTTCCTGCATCTCGCCCGCGATCGCGTCGGTCTTCAGGCAGAGCCTCGTCTATTCGGGCGCGCTGTCCGTGACGATGTCCGCGATCGCGCTGCTGTGGAACATGATCTTCAACGCGTTGTTCGAGCGCTGGGAAGCGTCGCGCCGGCAGCCGGCACGCACGCTCGCACGGCGCATCCTGCATGCGACCGGATTCGAGGGCGGGCTCATCTTCATCCTCGTGCCGGTGGTGTCGTGGTGGCTCGACATCTCGTGGCTCGATGCGTTCGTCGTCGACATCGGGCTGTTTGCGTTCTTCTTCTGCTACGCGTTCGTGTTCCAGTGGGCATTCGATCGCGTGTTCGACGTACCGGCGGCAACGAAGGAATCGTGACGTTCGTTCGCGGCCCGGCAATTCGTCGATCGCCTCCAGGCCCGAAAACAACGCGGCCCGCCCGCGCGATACGGGAGGGCCGCGTTTCGGCACGCGCACCGCGCTCGGGGAGCGCGAGGCTCGTCCGGTCGTCGCTCAATGCACGCCGAGATACGCCTTCACCGCCGGCAGGCCCGGCTTGCCGTCGATCGTCGTCACACCGGCCAGCCACTTGTCGAGCGCCTGCGGGTTCGCCTTCAGCCACGCGGCGGCCGCCTTGTTCGGGTCTTCCTTGTTCATGATCGGCACCATCACGTGGTTCTCGATCGTCGTCGTGAACTGCAGGTTCGACACGAACTTCGCGACGTTCGGGCAACGCTGCGCGTAGTCGGGCGGCGTGGCAGTCAGCACCTTCGCTTCGCCGTAGTTCGGGCCGAACACGTCGTCGCCGCCGCTCAGGTAGTCGATCTTCATCTGCACGTTCATCGGATGCGGTTCCCAGCCGAGGAACACGATCCACTGCTTTTCGCGGATCGCGCGATTCACCTCGACCAGCATCCCGGCCTCGCTCGACTCGACCATCTTGAACTTGCCGAGCCCGAACTGGTTGCCGTCGATCATCTTCTTGATCAGCAGATTGCCGTCGTTGCCCGGTTCGATCCCGTAGATCTTGCCGTTGAGCTTGTCCGCGAACTTCTGGATGTCGGCGAACGACTTCAGGCCGCCCTGATACACGTAGTCGGGCACCGCGAGCGTGTATTTCGCGCCGGTCAGGTTCGGGGTGCTGAGCACCTTGATCGTGCCGGCCTTCGTGAACGGCTGGATGATCGGATCCATCGTCGGCGACCAGTAGCCGAGGAACACGTCGATCTGCTTGCTCTTGATCCCCGCGAACGTGATCGGCACCGATGCGATCGTCTTGGTCGGCGCGTAGCCGAGGCCCTGAAGCATCGTCGATGCGAGACCGGTGGTGGCCGCGATGTCGGACCAGCCGACGTCCGCGAAGCGCACGTTCTTGCACACGGGCGGGTCGGCCGCGTAAACCGCCGACATCGGCGCTGCAATCCCGATCCCGCATGCCGCTGCGATCAATAGGCGCTTCATCTGTCTTCTCCTCAAAGTGACGTCGTTTTTCATGGGTGCGGGATCGAGTATTGAAACCGCGCGCCGCGATCCCGGCGGCGTCGCGGACCGAATGGTTCGCGCGGGCCGCGTCAGCGCCCCGGCAATCGGCGCTCGTAGCTCGGCGCGTGACCGAATTGCGCGCGGTACGCCTTGCTGAAGTGACACGGCGAATGGAATCCGCACGTCGTCGTCACGCGCGCGATCGATGCGTCGGTGGTGCGCAGCAGGTCGCGCGCGCGCTTCAGGCGCAGCGTCAGGTAATAGTGCGTGGGCGACACGTTCAGGTACACCTTGAACATCCGCTGCAGGTGCCGTTGCGACAGGCGCACGAGCCGCGCGAGTTCCTCGAGCGACAACGGCTCCTCGATGTTCGCTTCCATCAGCCGCACGACCTCGATCAGCTCCGCGCGCGAGAAACCGACGCGCGCATCGACGGGAATCGGCTGCGTATCGGTCGAGCTGCGGATGCGCTCGAGAATGAACTGCTCGGACACCTGCGCGGCAAGTTGCTGGCCAAAGCGCATGCCGACGAGGTTCAGCATCAGGTCGAGCGGCGCGGTGCCGCCGGTGCAGGTGAGCCGGTCGCGATCGACGACGAACAGCTCGTCGGCGAACCCGACCTGCGGAAATTCCGCATGCAGCGCGGACAGGTTCTCCCAATGCACGGTGCAGCGATAACCGTCGAGCAGGCCGCTCGACATCAGCGCATACGCGCCGGTGCAGATGCCGCCCAGCGGCAGCCCGCGTTCGGCGAGCGCGGCGAGCGTGTCGCGCGCGCCGTCGTCGACCACGTCGCGGATGCGGATGCCGCCGCACACGATCATCACGTCGGGCAGGTTCGCGTAGTCGAGCGCCTGCGTCGGCCGCACCGCGATGCCGTTGCTGGCATGCACGGGCGCCCCGTCGAGCGAATAGATCGACCACTTGTAGTGGTCGGAGCGACCAACGTAGTTCGCCATCCGAAGCACTTCGACCGCGCTCGAGAACGCGATCATCGAGAAATTCGGCAGCGTCAGGAAGCCGAAATGGGCAAGGGACGAAACCGGTGAAACGCAAGCGGCGGGCACGGCGGCAGCGGCGGCGGACGTCACATCGGGCTCCTGGCGAATTGAGCAGGTTGCACGCGGCCAGCCCCGTGGCAGGCGCCACGGAAGCCGGGATCGAATCGGGGGATGCGACCGGCAAGCGAGCCGGCCGCCGGTTGCTTACGCTTGCGCGGGCGTGGCCTTCGCGCGGAACAGCTGCTTCAGGCCCGAGAACAGCGGTGCCTTCACGGTGCCCGGCGCACGGCCGAAGCTTTCGGTGATGCGGTCGAGAATGATCGCGAGCAACACGACCGACAGGCCGCTTTCGAAACCGAGGCCGATGTCGAGGCGCTGGATACTCGCGAGCACGTCGTTGCCGAGGCCGCCCGCGCCGACCATCGACGCAATGATCACCATCGACAGCGCCATCATGATCGTCTGGTTCACGCCCTGCATGATCGACGGCAGCGCGTTCGGGAACTGCACCTTGTACAGCAGCTGCCACGGCGTGCAACCGAATGCCTGGCCGGCTTCGACGATCTCGCGGTTCACGTGACGAATGCCGAGGCTCGTCAGGCGCACGGCCGGCGGCATCGCGAAGATCACCGTCGACAGGATCCCCGGCACGCGGCCGAGACCGAACAGCATCGCGGCCGGAATCAGGTAGACGAACGCGGGCATCGTCTGCATCAGGTCGAGAATCGGACGCACGATCGCGGCGACCCACTTGCTCTTCGCCGCCCAGATGCCGAGCGGGATGCCCAGCACCAGGCTGATGATCGTCGACGACAGCGTGAGGCCGAGCGTGATGACCGTCTGGTCCCAGAAGCCCGTCGCGAAGATCAGCAGCAGCGACGCGGTGGTGAACAAGGCGAAGCGCCAGCCCACCCGCCACAAGCCGACACCGATGAAGATCGCCATCATCAGCCACATCGGGATCGCCTGCAGGCTGTGCTCGACGAATGCGGCGAGGCCCTCGATCGCGCGGCCGATCGTATCGAACGTCGCCGCGTCATGGTCGAGCAGGTAGTGAACGGACTGGTCGACCCAGCTTCCGAGCGGAATCATTTCAGACATGGGAGCCTCGCGAACGCGTGATGGCCTTCAGGATAAGTGCGCGGTCGACCGAGCCGCAGTAGCAGCCGTCGTCGTCGACGACGGGCAGTGCATTCGGGCTCGCGACGACACGCGCGACGACATGTTCGAGCGACGCATCGCGCCGGATGCTTTCGATCGGCCGCACGGACGGTGTGTCCTGACCGATCGCGTCGCGCGTGACGAAGCCGCGGATCTTGCGCGCGGCGTCGAGCACAAACGCGTATTCGGCACTGCCGTTCAGCGTCGCCGCGACGTTCGCGGCATCGCACTTCGACAGGGTCGGCACGGCGCCCGTCTGCATCAGGTCGCCGGCCGTCAGGTAGCGGCTCGTGTCGATGCCGTCGAAGAACGCGCGCACGTAGTCGTCCGCCGGGTTCGCGATGATGTCCTGCGGCGTGCCGACCTGCACGAGCCGCCCGCCCTCCATGATCGCGATGCGGTTGCCGATGCGCAGCGCCTCTTCCAGATCGTGCGACACGAACATGATCGTGCGGCGCTGTTCCTTCTGCAGTTGCAGCAGCACGTCCTGCATTTCGCGGCGCTTGAGCGGATCGAGTGCGGAGAACGCCTCGTCCATGATCATCAGCGACGGGTTCACGGCCAGCGCGCGGGCGAGGCCGACGCGCTGCTGCATGCCGCCCGACAGCTCGGACGGCAGCTTGTGCGAGAACGGTGCGAGGCCGACCTGCTCGAGCACCTCCATCGCACGGCGTTCGCGTTCCTTCTTGCCGACGCCCGCGACCTCGAGGCCGAACGCGGCATTCGATACCACGGTGCGATGCGGCATCAGCGCGAACGACTGGAACACCATGCTCATGTCCTTGCGGCGCAGCGCGGTCAGCGCGGAGCGGCGTGCCGACGCGACGTCGAGCCCGTCGATCAGCACCTTGCCGGCGCTCGGATCGACCAGCCGGTTCACGAGGCGGATCAGCGTGGATTTGCCGGAGCCGGACAGGCCCATCAGCACGAATATTTCGCCTTCCTGCACGTCGAACGATACGTTGTGCACGCCGACGACCTGACCGGTACGCTTGAGCACGTCGTCTTTCGTCGCGCCGGCTGCGAGCATGTCGAGCGCCTGCTGCGGGTTGCTTCCAAATACCTTGCACAGACCTTCGACCACGACCTTGGGGGCATCCATCGAAACCTTCTCCTCGTGTAGCGGGGACTCACGCGTGTCATAGCGTGCCTACATAGTTGCCAGAAAAAACCCCGACCTGCCGACGAATTACGACAAACGCTTGCGCAAATACGACACACCCGGCGGCCTTGCCACGCGGGCCTCGGCGCCCGGCGGCACGCGATTGTGGCGATGCAATACGCGCACGGCCAATAACGACGGGCGTCTCGGGCGTGGCTTGTGCGCAGCAGCGCGACGCGGAGACTGCACCGTTTTGCTCCCGGCCGCGCAGGCCGCACGTCGCTTTGCGACAATTCCACGTCCGATCGGAAGGCGCCGCCCGCCCCCCTCGTGCAAAAGGAATGGTCGTACGAAACCGCGGATCGCGAACTGGCGACAGCCACGTTTCGCGGCACGCCCGCAACCCCGAAAATCCCCCATGGCCATTGTGATACATTGCCGGCAATCACACCGATTACGATGTCGCGTGCGCCTTGCGCGCGGCACCGCGCCGACGGTGTGCGCATGCCGGTTCGCCTGCCGGCCATACTGAAACAGCCTCGATCGACCTCTGCGACGATCGAAGGACGATAACGAAATGAGAGAGGGAGCAAGGCGATGAATTGGGCCTTTGCCGCAATCGGTTTCATCGTGGGCGGTATCGCCGCATTATTCGGGGACTTCTCCGCCGCCAACGGCACGCTGCTCGGCGCGGCAATCGGGTTCGGCATCGGTCACGCGCTGCAGCAGCGCAAGCGCAAGAGCGGCGACACGATACCCGACGCATTCGCGATGTACGCCACTCCCGAAGCAACGCAACCCGCTCACGTGCCGCTCGCCGAGCGCGTCGCGCGCCTCGAGGCGACGGTCGACACGCTCACGCGCGAGCTCGATGTGCTGCGCGGGCAGCTCGCGGGGGCGAAGGCCGGCGCCACCGCAACCGGCAGCGCCGCGCACGTGCCACCGGCGACGCCTGCCACCGTCACGCCTGCACCGGCCACAATGCCGCCGCCACCGTCCACGCAGCCGGCCGCCGCGCGCGCCGGCGTGCCGCCGTCGACGTCCGCCCCGGCTCCGGCTCCGGCTCCCGCGCCAGCCGTCGCCACGCGGGCGAGCGATGCGAGCGCCGCCGCGCCGACGAATCGGCCCGCGACGACTGCGCCATCTGCCCCGCCCGCCCCGCAGAAATCGTACAAACCCGACATCGTCGAACGCGCGTTCCGTGCCGCGCGCGACTGGCTGCTCGGCGGCAATACGGTCGTGCGCGTGGGCATCATCGTGCTGTTCTTCGGCGTCGCGTTCCTGCTCAAGTACGCGGCCGACAACGACATGCTGCCGATCGAATTCCGCCTCGCCGGCACGGCACTTGCCGCGGCCGCGCTGCTCGCGATCGGCTGGCGCGTGCGGGCGCGCCGCGCGGCATACGGCCTCGTGCTGCAGGGCGGTGGCATCGGCATCCTGTACCTGACGGTCTTTGCCGCGACGAAGCTCTACGCGCTGTTGCCGATCGGCGCGGCGTTCCCGCTGATGGTCGCGGTGTGCGCGCTGAGCGCGTTCCTCGCGGTGAAGCAGAACGCGCTGCCGCTTGCCTTCATGGGCAGCGCGGGCGGCTTTCTCGCGCCGGTGCTGCTGTCGACGGGCCACGGCAGCCACGTCGCGCTGTTCAGCTACTACGCGTTGCTGAACGCGGGCATCTTCGCGATCGCCTGGTTCAAGGCATGGCGTCCGCTGAACCTGCTCGGCTTCGTGTTCACGTTCACGATCGGCTCGGCGTGGGGCGTGACGGCATACCGCCCCGCGCTGTTCGCGACCACCGAGCCGTTCCTGATCCTGTTCTTCCTGATGTACGTCGGCATCGCGCTGCTGTATGCGGTGAAGCGCGAACTGGCGCTGCGCCACTACGTCGACGGCACGCTCGTATTCGGCACCCCGATCGTCGCGACGGCGCTGCAGGCCGCGCTCGTGAAAGGCACGCCGTTCGGGCTCGCGTGGAGCGCGGTCGCGCTGTCGGCGTTCTACGTCGCGGTCGCCGCATGGCTCGCGCGGCGCCGCGATCGGCTTGCGCTGCTGTTCGAGGCGATGCTTGCGCTGGCGGTGATCTTCGCGACGCTCGCGGTGCCGCTCGCATTTTCGGGCCCGACGACGAGCGCCGCATGGGCGATCGAAGGCGCGGCGATCGTGTGGGTCGGCGTGCGCGAGAAACGCCTTGCGCCGTTCGGCTTCGGCCTGCTGATGCAGATCGCCGCGGCCGGCGCATTCTTCACGAGCCTGCTCGGGCCGACCGACACGAACGCACTGCCGGTGCTCAACAGCCCGTATATCGCGATGCTGCTGATCGCGCTCGCCGGGCTGTTCACGGGATGGTGGCTGCACGGGCGCGACGAAGCGCGCGCGTGGCATGCATGGATGCCGGACGTCGGCGCGGCCGCCGCGGCCTGGGGGCTGCTGTGGTGGCTGAGCGGCGGGCTGCACGAGATCCTCGTCCATGCGAGCCGCCACGTCGATCTGCATGCCGACCGCTTCGTCGTCGACACGACCGCGCTGTTCGCAGCCGGCACGGCGTGGCTTGCACACGTCGCTCGCCGCAAGCTCGCCTGGCCGATCGCCGAATGGCCCGCCATCGCGCTGACGCCGGTGCTCGCGCTGCTCGCCTTGCGTGCGTTCGATGTGCATGAGGCACCGCTGTCGGGCATGGGCGCGTTCGCGTGGCCGATCGCCGTCATCGCGTGTTATGCGCTGCTGCTGCGCCAGTCGCGCGGCGCGTCGTCGGCGGCGGCCACGGCGGCGGCGCCGGTCGCGGGCGCGGCCGGCGCGACGCGCACGTCTCCGATGGCGGCCATCCCCGCCACGGTGATCGCGCCGCTGCACACGCTGATGTTCTGGACGTTGTGCGGGCTGTTCTCGCTTGAGGGCTTCTGGCGCCTGCACGCGTTCGTGCCCGAAGGCGCGTGGAGCTGGAGCGCGTGGGCCTACGGTTTCGGCACGCTGCTTCTGCTGGTTTCGGGCCCCGGCTCGCGGCTGCGCTGGCCCGTCGCCGCGTTCCCGCGTGCGTATCAGGTGTGGGGCGCCGCGCCGCTCGCCGCGCTGCTGTGGCTCTGGAGCATCGCCAGCGTAACGAGCGACGGCGATGCGTCGCCGCTGTTCTGGCTGCCGCTGCTCAACCCGCTCGACGTCGCGCAACTGCTGATCTTCGTCGCATTCGCCACGTGGCTGCGCCGCCTGAAAACGCTCGGTGTCGGCTGGCATCCGCTCGCGGCCGATCTGGCGGCCCTCGCGACCGTTTTCCTGTGGTTCAACGCGCTGCTGCTTCGCACGCTGCATCACCGTTTCCACGTCGCCTACGATATCGACGCCGTGCTGTCGTCGTTCGGCATCCAGCAGGTGTTCATGGTCGGCTGGAGCCTGTTCGCGTTCGCCGGCATGTGGCTGACGCGCCGCGACGGCATCGCGCGCGTGTGCGCGCTCGCATCGTTGCCGCTGATCGTCGTGATGTGGATCTGGACCTTCCACGCGAACTTCACGCAAGACGGCGGCAGCTGGGCGCGCGTGCCGCTGCTCAATCCGCTCGACCTCGTGCTCGTGGTGATCTATGCGCTCGCGGCGTCGTGGTTCGTGCGCGCGCGCAGGCTCGGCTGGTCATTGGACAACTACCGCGTCGAGCTGCTCGGCGCGGCCGGCGCGACGGCCTTCCTGTGGCTGAACGCGATCCTGCTGCGCACGCTGCATCACTGGACCGGCGTGCCGTACGCATTCGATGCGATGGCGGAATCGACGCTCGTGCAGGCGTCGGTTTCCGTCTACTGGACACTCTGCGCGCTCGCGACGATGATCTGGGCCACGCGCCGCAGGCTGCGTCCGATGTGGTTCGTCGGCGCCGCGCTGCTCGCGCTCACGGTTATCAAGCTGTTCCTGTTCGACTTGTCGCACGTCACCGGCATCGAACGCATCGTGTCGTTCATCGGCATCGGCATCCTGCTGCTGTTGATCGGCTATTTTTCGCCGCTGCCGCCGAAGGCCGCGGCCCAACGGGACGACCAACAACCATGAAACGACTCGCAGCCCTGCTCGGCCTGAGCCTGCTGACGTCGTTCGCGGCGGCCGACGGCGCGCCCGGTGCCGAACGCGTTGCCGAGCGTTTCTCGCTCGAGCTCGACGGCAGCGCCGCGTATTACCAGCTCACCGTGCCGCAGGCCGTCTATGCGGCCAGCCGGCGTGGCGATCTCGGCGACGTACGCATCTTCAACGGCGCCGGCGAGCCCGTGCCGTACTCGCTCGATGCGCCCGCGGCGGCGGCCGTGCCGCCGTCGCGCACGCCGGTGCACTGGTTCCCGCTGCCGCCCGCACGCGCCGACGACGGGCACGCGCCGCTCGGCGTGTCGGTTGCGCCGGACGGCTCGCTGCGCGCGGCCATCACCGCGCCGGCTCGCGCGAAGCATGCGGCCGACCTCGTCGACCTGTCGCATGCGGACGGCGAAGTCGACGCACTGCTCGTGCACGTGAGCGACGACAGCTACCAGGGGCGCGTCGCCGTCGAAGCCAGCGACGACTTGCGCAACTGGCGCTCGCTCGGCAGCACGCAACTGCTGAAGGTCGGGCGCGGCGGCGACATGCTGGTGCAGGATCGCATCGCGCTCGAAGGCACGGGGCCGCGCTACCTGCGGCTCGACTGGCTCGACGGCGCGCCTTCGATCGCATCGATCGAAACCGAAACGCGGCCGCACGATGCACGCACGGCGGACAGCGCGGCGGTGCCGCGTCAATGGCGCGAAGCCGCGCACGTGCGGGCCGGCAGCGCACCGGGCGAGTATCTGTTCGACACCGACGGCGCATATCCGGTCGACCGCGTGCGCATCGACCTTCCACAACCGAATACGGTTGCGCGCGCAACGCTGCAGAGCCGCCCCGACGCACAAACGCCGTGGCGCGACGTCGCCGGCGCGGTCCTGTTCCGGTTGCAGGGCAAGGGCGGCGAACAGCGCAACCCGCCGCTGGCGTTCGCGCCGAATCCGGATCGCGCGTGGCGCATCGTCGTCGACATGCGCAACGGCGGACTCGGCGGCGGCCAGCCGTCCGTCACGGTCGGCTGGCATCCGGCCGCCCTGACCTTCGTCGCGCGCGGCACGCCGCCGTTCACGCTCGGCGTCGGCAATGCGTCGCTGCCGTCGTCGGCCGTGGGCCGCGATGCGCTGCTGGTCGGGATGGCGCCGGAAGTGCGGCCCGCGCGCGTCGGCGCGGCACTGCCGGTCTCGGCGGCCCCGGCGGAGGCGGCCACCGATCACGATGCGATCCGCCGTTACGTGCTCTGGGGTGCGCTGGTCGTTGCGGTCGGTGTGCTCGGCACGATCGCATGGCGCCTCGCGCGTGGCGGCAGCAACACGCATACACGCGAGGATTGAGGCCAAACAGGCCGTAACCGCACGCGGCGAGGCATCGCGAGAGAAAACGTCGTGGAAATCGCGCGAAATCGCAGCGGAGCGATCGCGCGGCGGCGTGCATGCTCATGCATCCAACGCCTCCGGACACGTGCGTGAACACACCGATCGTCGCGCCCGCGAGCAGTTCGTGGATGCGCGGCGGGAACGGGTGCAATTCGGCACGCGCGAACGCTTGCCCCCACATCGCTCCCCTTTTTCCGGCGCCGGACGAAAAAAAGCCCCGCCTGCATCCGCGCGGCGGGGCCAACCCATGTCAGTAGAGACATCATGGAGGAGACGAGCCCATCTTATCGAGTACGGCACGCCGTCCCAACCAAGCATTTCTGCTATCCATCTGCGCTGCCGCGCGTACACTCGCCTCGTGGAGACGGCATATCGATAGAACGAAAAGTCGTTTTCAGAGTGACGGCGGGGTCGTTACCATCTGGTTTTAAGCCTGTGCTTAGCCGGGCAAGCCATCCCAAGGAGCGCCCTTTGACTGCATTCGATCAACACCGCCGTCCGTTCGTGGTCGGCATCGGCGGGACCACCCGCGCCGCGTCGTCGACCGAGCGCGCGCTGTCGTTCGCGCTGCGCGGCGCGCAGGCCGCCGGCGCGCGCACGCGACTGTTCGACGGCCCGTTCCTGCATACGCTGCCGCACTACGCCCCCGAACACAAAACGCTGACCGACGCGCAGCGAGAGCTGATCGACACCGTTCGCGAAGCCGACGCGATCATCATCGCGACGCCCGGCTATCACGGCGGCGTGTCCGGCCTCGTGAAGAACGCGCTCGACACGCTCGAGGAACTGCGCGCCGACGAGCGCCCGTACCTCGACGGCCGCGCGGTCGGCCTGATCGTCACCGCCTACGGCTGGCAGGCCGCCGGCACCGTGCTGACGTCGCTGCGGTCGATCGTCCACGCGCTGCGAGGCTGGCCGACCCCGTTCGGCGCCACGGTAAACACGCTCGAAACGCGCTTCGACAGCGCGGACAGCTGCTCGGATCCGAAGGTCGTCGCACAGCTCGAGACCGTCGGCTCGCAGGCAGCCGAATTCGCGCTCGCATTCGCGTCGCATCGTGCGGCCACGCATGCCGCATCGGTCGACGCGCTCGCCCCCGTGCTGAAGATCGCCAACCAGTAATCCCCGCCTTTCCGCGCCCGCGCCCGGCCGACGATGATCGCCGCGCGCGGGCGCGCGTGCCCGACCGCCCGGCGCAATCCCTCCGTCCGCCCTTGCTTCATGCGTGCACTGAATGCCGATAATGATCCGGCCCGCCAGGTGATTTGCATTGGCCGAAAGATTGGTTCACGCGGACCGCGGGTTTTCGTACGCTGAAAACCCGAACCTTCCATGCGCACGCCATGAACCGCACGATCCGCTACAAGGGCTACGAAGTCGCCCCCGCTGCCGCCCGGCTGCCAAACGGGCTGTTCGCCGCGAACCTGACGATCGAGAAGGCGAGCGGCGGTCCGTCGCCGCGCGCCGTGTCGTTCGACGCGATTGATTTCTTCTTCGAAGAGGAGCACGCGCTCGCTTACGCGTCGCGCTGGGGACGCCTCTGGGTCGACACGCAGGCTTGAGCGCAGCCACGGCAGCACGGGGCCGCTCGAAAATACGCGATTACGTAAGCTATGCAAGAATCTTTCGTCTCGTAATCGCACAACAACAGCCATGTCCGACACGCTGCTGGAAGATCACGCAGCGGCAGATCACGCCATGCGCAACTGGACCTTCGAGTATCAGGGTCCGGTCAGGATCGGTTCCGATGCGCACAGGCAGATGTTCTGCCGCATGCTGCTCGATACGCACAACCCGTACAAACCGGCCGTCATCGACTGGCCGCCGCTCAAGCCCGACGAGTTGAAGCGGCTCACGTCGCTGCCGATCTGGGATATCGCCGTGCAGACGGAAGGCCGCGCGTCGATCCGCGTCGCCACTTTCGCCGCGACCGTCGGCGACCCGCTGTTGCGCCAGGCGCTCGAGATGGACGGCGCCGAGGAGGCGCGGCACAAGGTCGTGCTGTCGAAACTGGTGCAGGCATACGGCATCGAGCTTGCCCCCGAACCCGCCTATCCGGTACCGGACGACCCGGAATGGTCGTGGATGGTGACCGGCTTCAGCGAGTGCATCGACAGCTTCTTCGCGTTCGGCCTGTTCCGCTCCGCGCAGCGCTCCGGTTACTTCCCGCCCGAACTCGTCGACACCTTCGAGCCCGTGATCCAGGAGGAAGGCCGGCACATCCTGTTCTTCGTGAACTGGTATGCGTGGTACTGGCGGAGCTTGCCCTGGTGGCGCCGGCCGAGGTTCTTCGCACGGGTCGCGGCGGTGTGGGCGTTCTTGATCTGGGAGCGCATCGGCATCGCGCGCGGGATCGATGCGGACGGCGTCGCGCACGACGCGAACTTTCCGGCGACGAGCACCGCAGACATCGGCGATGCGCTCAATCCGCGCGAACTGATCGAACTGTGCATCAGCGAGAACGACCGGCGGATGGCCGGGTACGACAAACGCCTGCTGCGCCCGATGTTCGTGCCGCGCATGGCGCGCCTCGCGCTGCGATTCCTGAAGAAGTAAGGCTCCGGCGGCAGGTTGCAGGCAGCGCCTTGTCATGGGCGATGTGCTGCGTCGCCCGGCCCGGTTGCACAACCGCGACGTGCGGCCCCGGCCGCCATCCGCGCAACGGCATACGCTTTCCGGCACGACCGAGCGTCCTTGCGGCTTGCATCGCGCTCGCGTCCGGGGATTCGCGCGCGACGTGACGCCGTCCAACGCGACCCCTCCGGTCCGTCGACAGTTCTCATCCTGCGCCCCTGCGCGCCGTCTTTCCCGTCGCGGAATGTCCACCCTGGCCAGCACGCTCGAGCCACCGTGGCTCAAATCTGACGTTTCCTGCTCGTTGCGCCTGTTTTCCATCAGTTGGCGCGTCTCCAACCGTCGTCGTGGACGAGCGGAACCAGTGCAACGACTGCCTGGCCGGCGCGGATGATACGGCACGTCGTCCAATTGGCTCCCTGAGGCCATCACGTGAAATACGTCAATAAGACGGATTCCGGCCAGGAATCCCAATGGCAGAGTCAATGCACCTGTTGCACTTTTTTACAACATCGTGAAGCCGGCCGTCGGCGAAGGCCCGTCCCAAGGGCGAGTGCGGCCCGCCGGATGCGCAAGCCAGCACAGCCTCCCACTCTTTTCTTCATGTTTTTTGATTTTAGATAAAAACGATTAAATATATTCCTCAAATCATCACGGATATCAAATTAATAGATAAATCACGCTATCCGACACATCCCGACGACCGACCCATTCAACATTACAATATCGAAAGGACAACGTTTGCCGCAAACGTTTGCTGTTTCATTTGTCTTACTTTTCCGGCATTCCAATGTGCGACACATCACACAAAAATCCTCCACATGGTTGATTTGACTAGACTTTTCCATCACCCACCTCGCCCACGAGCATCCTTCATTCAACGTTCAACGCATTTTCAACTTTCTTACGACACAACACATCAAAACACGATCCATTAACCATCTTTTAACTTTCAAATCGCTCAATTTTTCACTGTTTGTCAATCTCAAAATAGCGCCTCCAATAAACTCCGCCCATCAATTTTGAGATTCGCGCGAGCGCACGGCAAATTCATCTAACGAAAGAGACCGGTGTGTGCGTGCTTATTTGGAGGTAGCTGGACATGAACCGCACATACCGCTCGATCTGGAACGAAGCTCTTGGCGCCTGGGTCGCGGCATCCGAACACGATTCGGCACGGGGCAAGCCGAACAAGTCAGCCGTCGTGAAGGCCGTCGCAACCGTCGCGCTCGTCGCGGGTGCGGCAGTCGGCAACGTCGCGCATGCGCAGTATTCCGCGGGCGGCGGCACGTCGACGGGCGCCCAGGCGATTGCCATCGGCGGTAATGGGGGCAGTCAGACAACGGCCAGCGGCGCGACCTCGATCGCGATCGGTGCGAACGCGACGGCGTCCGGCAGCTATTCACAAGCATTCGGTCAGGCCACGACCGCGACCGGCTCGAGCGCGATCGGCATCGGCTCCGGCGCAAAGGCGCTCAACACCGGCGCGACCGCGGTCGGCAACGACTCGACCGCTTCGGGTTCGAGCTCGATCGCGATCGGCGGCGGTAACAGCACGGGCACAGGCGGAGCGGTGGCAGCAGGCACCAATTCGATCGCACTGGGCCGGTTCTCGAACGTCAACTCGGCAACGACGTCGGGCATCGCAATCGGTTCGAATGCGACAGTCACGTCGGTCGGTACCAACGGCACCGCGCTCGGTTCGGCTGCCACGGCAGCCGGCTCGGGCGCGACCGCCATCGGCAACGGCGCGACGGCGACGGGCACCAACGCGATCGCGCTCGGCGGCACGGCCAACTACACGTCCAGCGTCGCGATTGGCGCAGGCAGCGTGACCGGCGCGGCAGCGCCGACGGGAACGGGTTATCTGACGGGCAGCGCCGCGCCGACGTCTGAAGTGTCGGTCGGCAGCTCGACGGCGCTGCGTCGCATCACGAACGTCGCCGACGGCTCGGCACCGCAGGATGCGGTCACCGTGGCCCAGCTCAGCACCGGGATGAGCACGACGACCAGCGCGATCAGCAGCTTGTCGACGTCGGCGTCGACGGGGCTGTCGTCGGCCAATAGCTCGATCTCGTCGCTCTCGACTTCGACTTCGACGGGGATCAACTCGCTGTCGACGGGTCTCAGCTCGACCAACAGTTCGGTCGCTTCGCTGTCGACCTCGACGTCGACCGGCCTCTCGTCGGCCAACAGCTCGATCTCGTCGCTGTCCACGTCGACCTCGACGGGGATCAATTCGTTGTCCACGGGCCTCAGCTCGACGAACAGCTCGGTTGCCTCGCTGTCGACTTCCTCGTCGACCGGCCTGTCGTCGGCTAACAGCTCGATCTCGTCGCTGTCCACGTCGACCTCGACGGGGATCAAGTCGTTGTCCACGGGCCTGAGCTCGACCAACAGCTCGGTGGCTTCGCTGTCGACTTCGACGTCGACTGGGCTGTCGTCGGCTAACAGCTCGATCTCGTCGCTGTCCACCTCGACTTCGACGGGGATCAATTCGTTGTCCACGGGCCTGAGCTCGACCGATAGTTCGGTTGCTTCGCTGTCGACTTCCACGTCGACGGGCCTGAGCTCGACCAATAGTTCGGTCGCTTCGCTGTCGACTTCGACGTCGACGGGCCTCGCGTCGGCTAACAGCTCGATCGCGTCGCTCTCCACGTCGACTTCGACCGGCATCAACTC
>NZ_CADFEJ010000019.1 GCF_902833055.1 Burkholderia territorii | reverse complement strand
CGACCGTCAGCGTCGAACCCGCGCCGAGATCGATCGCGTTGGTCAGCGTCGTGCCGGCCACGCTCGTACCGAGCGTGCCGCCCGCGCCGCTCGTGGTCAGCGCACCGGTGCCGAGTGCGGAGCCGTTGCCGGCCAGCAGCGTGCCGCCGCCCGTCAGGCTCGTGCCGCCCGTGTACGTGTTGTTGCCCGTCAACGTTTCCGTGCCGGTACCCGACAGCGTCAGGCTGCCGCCCGCGCCGGCAATCGTGCCGCCGTATGTGCCGCTGCCCGACCCGCCCAGCGTCAGGTTGTTGCCCCCAAGGTTCACCGTAGAACCCGCGACACCCGACAGCGTGCCGGTCGTCTGCGGCGTGGTCGCGCCGCTCACGTCGAAGGTCGCACCGGCACCGGCCAGATTCACCGGGCTGCTCGCCGACAGGCTGCCGCCTGCGCCGATCGCCAGCGTGCCGCTGTTGATCGTCGTCGCGCCGGTGTACGTATTGGTCCCGGTCAGCGTTTCCGTCCCCGTGCCCGACATCGTCAGCCCGCCCGTGCCGCCGATCGTGCCGGCATAACTGCCGTTGCCGGAGCCGGCCAGCGTCAGCGTGTTGCCGCCGAGATTCACGGTCGTGCCCGATACGCCGGACAGCATGCCGCTCGTTTGCGGCGAAGTCGCTGCACTGATGTCGAGCGTTGCGCCGGTACCCGCGAGATCGAGCGCGCTGCCCGACGACAGGCTGCCGCCCGCGCCGACCGCCAGCGTGCTGCCGCCGCCGATCGTCGTATTGCCGGTGTAGGTGTTCGTGCCGGTGAGCGTGGTCGTCGACGGGCCGCTGACCGACAGGCCGCCGCTGCCGGAGATCCCGCCGCCCAGGCCAATATCGTTCGCGCCACCCACCATCAGCGTCGATCCCGCGCCGAGATTCACGGCATTGCCGAGCGTCGTGCCCGCGACGTTCGTGCCGAGCGAGCCGCCGGTGCCGGTGACGTTCAGCGCGCCGGTACCCAGTGCGCCGCCGTTGCCGGCGATGAGCCCGCCGCCGCTGAGCGTTGTGCCGCCGTCGTACGTGTTCGTGCCGGTGAGCGTCGTCGTGCCGGTGCCAGTCTGCGCGAGGCTGCCGCTGCCGGAAATCGTGCCGCTCAGGCCGAGATCGTTCGCGCCGTTCAACCCGAGCGTCGCGCCCCCGCCGAGCGTGACCGCGTTGCCGAGCGTCGTGCCGTTCACGCTGGCGCTCAGCGTGCCGTTGCCGGTCACGTTCAGCGCGCCGGTACCGAGGGCGGTGTTGCTGCCGACGCTCAGTCCGCCGCTGTTCAGCGTCGTTCCGCCGCCGTACGTGTTCGCGCCGCCGAGCGTGGTCGTGCCGGTGCCCGATTGCACGATGCCGCCTGCACCGGAAATGATGCCGTTCAGGCCGAAGTCGAACGCGCCGCCGAGATTCAGCGCCGAACCGGGGCCGAGGTCGACCGCATTCGCGAGCAGCAGGTTCGCCGTACTCGCGCTGAGCGTGCCGCCCGCGCCGGTTACGCTGAGCGCGCCCGTGCCGAGCGCCGCGTTGTTGCCGACCGACAGGCCGCCGGCATTCAGCGTCGTGCCGCCCGTGTACGTGTTCGCACCGGTCAGTGCCGTCGTACCGCTGCCGGTTTGCGCGAGACTGCCGCCGCCCGAGACGATTCCACTCAGGCCGAGGTCGTTCGTGCCGCCAAGCATGAGCGTCGAGCCCGCGCCGAGATTCACTGCGTTGCCGAGCGTCGTGCCGGCGATGCTCGCGGCCAGCGAGCCGCCCGCGCCGCTCGTGGTCAGCGCGCCCGTGCCGAGCGCCGATCCATTGCCCGCGATCAGCGTGCCGCCACCCGTCAGGCTCGTGCCACCCGTGTACGTGTTCGCGCCGTTCAGCGTTTCGGTGCCCGTACCGGACAACGTCAGGCTGCCGCCTGCGCCGGCGATGGTGCCGTCGTACGTGCCGCTGCCCGTGCCGCCCAGTGTGAGGCTGTTGCCGCCGAGGTTCACCGTCGAACCGGCGACGCCCGACAGCGCGCCCGTCGTCTGCGGCAATGTCGCGCCGCTCAGGTCGAACGTCGCGCCCGCACCGGCAAGGTTGACCGCACCGTTCGCCGACAGGCTGCCGCCGCCGCCGATCGCCAGCGTGCCGCTGTTGATCGTCGTGCCGCCGGTATACGTGTTCGCGCCGGTCAGCGTCTCCGTGCCGGTTCCCGACATCGTCAGGCCGCCCGCGCCGCCAATCGTGCCGCCGAACGTGCCGCTGACCGAGCCTCCAAGCGTCAGCGTGTTGCCGCCCAGGTTCACCGCCGAGCCGGCTGCGCCGACCAGGCCGCCCGTCGACTGCGGCGACGTGGCCGCGCTCAGGTCGAGCGTCGCGCCCGCGCCGGCGAGATCGACGAGGCTGCCGCCCGACAGGCTGCCGCCCGCCCCGACCGCGAGCGTACTGCCATTGCCGATCGTCGTGCCGCCCGTGTACGTGCTCACGCCGGTCAGCGTCGTCGTCGACGGGCCGTTCACCGACAGATTGCCGCCGCCGGAAATCGCCCCGGCCAGACCCAGATCGTTCGCACCGCCAACCGTCAGCGTCGCGCCCGTGCCGAGATTCACCGCGTTGCCGAGCACCGTGCCGCCGACGCTCGTGCCGAGCGAGCCGCCCGCGCCCGCGACGTTCAGCACGCCCGTGCCGAGCGCCGAACCGTTGCCGGCGATCAGCCCGCCGCCGCTCAGCGTCGTACCGCCCGTGTACGTGTTCGCGCCGAGCAGCGTCGTCGTGCCGGTGCCGGTCTGCGCAACGCCGCCGTCGCCGGAGATCACGCCGCCCAGGCTCAGGTCGGCTGCGCCGTTCAGGCCGAGCGTTGCGCCTGCGCCGAGGTTCACGGCATTGCCGACGAGCGTGCCGCCCACGTTCGTCGCGAACGTGCCGCCTGCCCCCGTCACGTTCAGCGCGCCCGTACCCAGCGCCGAGCCGCTGCCGACGATCAGGCCGCCGGCGCTCAGCGTCGTGCCGCCCGTGTACGTGTTCGCGCCGAGCAGCGTCGTCGTGCCGGTGCCCGTCTGCGCGAGGCTGCCGTCTCCGGCGATCGTGCCGCTCAGGCCGAGATCGGTCGCACCGTTCAATCCGAGCGTGACGCCGGTACCGAGGTTCACGGCATTGCCGAGTGTCACGCCGGGCACGCTCGCGCCGAGCGATGCCGAGCCATTCACGTCGAGTGCGCCGGTGCCGAGCGCCGCGGCGCTGCCGACGAGCAGGCTGCCGCCCGTCAGCGCCGTGCCGCCGGCATACGTGTTGTTGCCGGTCAGCGCCTCCGTGCCGGTTCCGGCGAGCGTCAGCCCGCCCGCGCCGCCGATGTTGCCCGCGAAGACGCCGTTGCCGCTGCCGGCCAGCGTCAGGTTGTTCGCACCGAGATCGATCGTCGAACCCGCGACGCCCGACAGCGTGCCGATCGACTGCGGCGTGGTCGCGCCGGCGATATTGAACTGCGCGCCGGCGCCGGTCAGGTTCACCGGGCTCGACGCGGCAAGGCTGCCGCCCGCGCCGATCGCCAGCGTACCGCTACCGATCGTCGTGCCGCCGGTAAACGTCTCGGCCGCGGTGAGCGTCGTCGTGCCCGGGCCCGTCACCGACAGCCCGCCGGCACCCGAGATGATCCCGCCCAGCCCGATGTCGTTCGCATTCCCGACCGTCAGCGCCGCGCCTGCGTCGAGCTGGATCGCATTGCCGAGCACCGTGCCGGCGACAGTCGTGCCAAGCGAGCCGCCTGCGCCGGTCACGTTCAGCGCGCCCGTGCCGAGCGCACTGCCGGTGCCGGCAAGGAGCCCGCCGCCGCTCAACGTCGTGCCGCCGGTGTACGTATTCGCACCGAGCAGCGTCGTGATGCCCGCCCCCGTCTGCGCGAGGCCGCCGTCGCCGCTGATCACGCCGCCCAGCCCGAGATCGTTCGCGCCGCTCAACGAGAGCGTCGCGCCCGCGCCCAGGTTCACCGCGTTGCTCAACGTCGTGCCGCTCACGGCCGCGCCGAGTGCGCCGCCTGCGCCCGCGACGTTCAGCGCACCGGTGCCGAGTGCCGTATTGCTGCCGGCCAGCAGCGTGCCGGCGCTCAGCGTCGTACCGCCGCCGAAGGTGTTCGCGCCCGACAGCGTCGTCGTGCCCGTGCCGCTCAACACGAGGCCGCCGGTGCCGCCGATTGCGCCGCTCAGATCGAGAGCGTTCGCGCCGTTCAGCGTCAGCGACGCGCCGTTCAGGCCGATCGTGTTCGCCAGTGACGCGCCGGCGGCCAAATCCGTGCTCAGCGAACCGCCGAGGCCGCTCACGTTCAACGCGCCGCCGACACCGAGCGCGCTGCCGCCTTCGACGATCAGGCTGCCGCCGCCCGTCAGGCTCGCGCCGCCGGTAAACGTGTTCGCGCCGGACAGCGTCGTCGCGCCGGTGCCGCCAAGGGCGAGCGCGCCCGCGCCGGCAATCGTGCCGGACAGGCCGAGATCGGCCGCGCCGTTCAACCCGAGGGTCGCGCCGGCGCCAAGGTTCACCGCATTGCCGAGCACCGTGCCGCTCGCGTTCGTCGCGAGCGTGCCGCCCGTGCCGATCACGTTCAGCGCCCCCGTGCCCAATGCCGCGGCATTGCCGGCGACGAGCCCGCCGCTGCCGAGGGTCGTGCCGCCCGTAAACGTGTTCGCGCCGAGCAACGTGGTCGTGCCCGCGCCGATTTGCGCGAGACTGCCATTGCCGCCGATCGCGCCGCCGAGGCTCAGGTCGGCCGAGCCGTTCAGGCCCAGCGTTGCGCCCGCGCCAAGATTGACCGCATTGCCGAGCACCGTGCCGCTCGCGCTCGTCGCGAGCGTGCCGCCGGTACCGGATACGTTCAATGCCCCCGTGCCGAGCGCCGCGCCGTTGCCGGCGATCAGCCCGCCGCCGCTCAGCGCGGTGCCGCCCGAGAACGTGTTCGCGCCGAGCAGCGTCGTCGTGCCGGCACCGGATTGCGCGAGGCCGCCGCTCCCGCCGATCGCACCGCCCAGGCTCAGGGCGGCCGCGCCGTTCAGGCCGAGCGTGGCCCCTGCATCGAGATTCACCGCATTGCCGAGCAGCGTGCCGCCCACGTTCGTCGCCAGCGAGCCGCCCGCACCGGTCACATGCAGCGCGCCCGTGCCGAGCGCCGCGCCGCTCCCGGCGATCAGTCCGCCGCCGCTCAGCGTCGTGCCGCCCGAGAACGTGTTCGCGCCGAACAGCGTCGTCGTCCCCGTGCCGGTTTGCGCGAGGCCGCCATTGCCTGCGATCGCACCGCCCAGACCGAGGTTGGCCGAACCGTTCAGGCCTAGGGTGACGCCGGTGTCGATGTTCACCGCGTTGCCGAGCAGCGTGCCGCCGACGCTGGTGCCGAGCGTGCCGCCCGCGCCGCTCACGTTCAGCGCGCCCGTGCCGAGCGCCGTGGCGGTACCGGCGACGATTCCGCCGCCGCCCGTCAGATTCGTTCCGCCCGTGAACGAATTGGCGCCGTTCAGCGTCAGCGCGCCGGTGCCGCTCACGTTCAGCGGGCCGCTGCCGCCGATGGCACCCGACAATGCGAACCCGTTGGCACCGTCCACCGTCAGGCCGCCGGTCACCGTCACGTTGTTGAGCAGGTTCACGCCGGCCGTGCCGGCCTCGAGCGTGCCGCCACCGCCCACGATCGTGCCGATGCCCAGCGCACCGGCGCCATGGACGATCGCGGTGCCGCCGGTCAGCGACGCGTTCGTCGCGGTCGATGCGCCGGTGATGTCCCACGTGCCGCCCTGCACGGCGAGGTTGTTGAAATTGCCGTAGGTATCGACCGCGATGGCGCCGTTCGTCGCGCCGCCGGCGGCCGTGTTCAGCTGCAGGTTCAGCGTGTTGTTGCCGCCCAGCCCGGCGTCGACGCCAAGCCCGACCGACGACCCGGTCAGCGCATTGAACGTGTTCGACGTGCCGAGGGCCGCACCCAGCGACACATTGCCCGTGACGGTGCCGGCGTTCGTGAACGTATTGCCTGCGCCCGGCGTACCGCTGGGCGCGAGCGCCACCGAACCGTTGATCGTGCCGCCGCTCGCGTTGGTGAAGTTGACCTGCGCGCCGCCCGACGTGGTGACCACCTGCGCGGTGGGGCCAGCGCCGAAGCCGAGAATGCCCGTCGTGCCGATGGTGCCGGCGTTCGTGACGTTCGTCGTCCCGCCGATGCCGTTGTATACGGTCAATGCGGGGCCGTTGAGCAGCGAACTCGTCGAGCCCATCATCACGCCGGTGCTCGCGTTCGTGACGTTGACGGTACTCGCGGATGCGACATTGCCGACCACCGTGCCGTTGGACACGACGCTCAGCCCGCCGAGCGACGGATCGATCGTGCCGTTGTTCGTCAACGTCACGCCGCTACCCGTCAGCGACATGGCCGTGCCGCCCACCAATGGGAACACGGAAACGGTCGCGCCCTGGGCAACCGTCACGTTCAGGCTGTTCGTGCCGTTCGCATAGTTCGTGGTCGCACCGGTACAGGTGACGGTGGAGGTACCGCTGCACGCCGCCAGCGCGTCGGCGGGAATGACGCCCGCGCCGACCAGCGCAACCAGCATGCCGGTCGGGACGAGGAATTTCGGACGTGCTTCCGCGCGCTTTTTGTTCGAACCGATGCGCATACGCATAATCACACCTTCCCATAAAGAGAATCGACGACACCGAGCCATTCCTTTTGCACACTCGAATGCAAAGGAAAATACCTGAATGCGTTATTCGATTTTTTTGAAAAATATCCCCGCCGCCAATCCCGAACGAATTGCTGGATTAAAAACCGGCGAGAATCAATCAATGAGAATTATTTAATCGGCATTTTTTACTTTTCCGCCCTCGTTCGGTAATTTTTTCTCTAATTGGAATTCGCTGTCCCGCTCCAATCGGAATCGCCGCTGGTGCTTTCGCTTGCCACGCGTCTGTTTATCTGCATCGAACGGCATTCCGGCCTCAGTCGCCCGCCCGTCAGGGCGATCCTCCTGTATACGAACATCCAGTTCACTAACGGAACAATCTCGTTTCGATTGTTCCGCTGCGTGATGCATCAATAGCCGTCATTCGATCCATGCGCCTTCCCCGAATGATCGCGAGTCAAATATAGGCCCGACTCGCAAACGTTTTCCACGGACCGGCAAAGATCTTGTCAAAACTCAACAATCTTTCGCCAATATTTCATGATTCGTATGCGAGATGTAAATTTCATATTTTAACTAATTGACCCGGATCGTTAAAAAACGCAAAACATTCCGGTTTTAATCAGCTCGGCATTTCGTGAATCTGCTTTAATTGATTCAGATCCGCCGCATTGCGGTTTAGTCGTTGCCGGTAATAACGAGGTGTCCACGGGAGAACTTCACGATGGTGACGTTGAACATCAACAACCGGCCGGCGGAAGTCGACGCCGATCCGTCGACGCCGGTGCTCTGGGTGCTGCGCGACAACCTGGGGTTGACCGGCACCAAGTTCGGTTGCGGGACAGGAGACTGCGGCGCGTGCACCGTGCACGTCGATGGACGACCGGTGCGCAGCTGCACGCTGGCGCTGTCGTCGGTCGGAAACGCGCGCATCACGACGTCCGAACACCTCGCCGACGATGCAGTCGGCAAGGCCGTCCTCGACGCGTGGGTCCGGCACGACGTCGCGCAATGCGGCTACTGCCAGAGCGGCCAGATGATGAGCGCGGCCGGGCTGCTGCGCGGCAACAAGGCGCCGACCGATGCCGACATCGACAGCGCGATGGCCGGCAATCTGTGCCGTTGCGCCACTTACCAACGCATCCGTGCCGCGATTCACGATGCGGCCAGGGCGCTTGCCTGAGCCAGCCGGGAGACTACGAACATGCGCATTCGCACCGCCGGGCGCCCGGCACGCACCGACGCCCGCCACGCCGACGTCACGTCCGTCACCGGAGCCGCTGCTCCGAGGCCCGGCCGGCGCGGCTTCCTGAAGCTCACGATCGCTGCGAGCGGCTGTCTCGCACTCGGCGTCCCGCCGCTGCGTGCCCGTGCCGAAGCCGGCACCGCGCTTCGCACTTCGCCGCCTCAAGCATTCCTGATCATTGCACCGGACAATACCGTCACCGTCGCCGTCAACCGGAGCGAAGCCGGCCAGGGCGTGAGCACGGCACTACCGATGGCGCTGGCCGACGAACTCGACGCCGACTGGCGCAACGTGCGCACCGTGCTCGCGCCGGCCGGCGAGCCGTACAAGGATCCGGTGACCGGTATCCAGATGACGGGTGGTTCGACGTCGATCAACCATTCGTTCATGCAATACCGCGAACTCGGCGCATCCGCGCGCGCGATGCTCGTCGCGGCAGCCGCCCGGCGCTGGAACGTCGACCCGGCCACCTGCAGGACGCAGGACGGGATCGTGACGTCGGGCAGTCATCGCGCGACCTACGGCGAGCTTGCGCCGGACGCGATGGCGATGCCGGTGCCGCAGCACGTGCCGCTGAAGTCGCCCGACCAGTTCCGCCTCATCGGCAAGCCGACGCCACGCGTGGACGCGCGTGCGATGCTCGACGGCACGCTGAAGTACGGGATGGACTGGCGGCTGCCCGACATGATGGTGGCCGTGGTCGCGCGTCCGCCGCGCTTCGGCGGACAGGTCGCGAGCTACAACGCGGCGGCCGCGCGAGCCGTCAAGGGTGTCGTCGAGGTCGTCGAGATCCCGACCGATCGCGGCGGCACCGGCGTTGCGGTAATCGCAACCGGCTACTGGCCGGCCAAGCTCGGCCGCGACGCGCTGCAGGTCACGTGGAAGGACACCGGCTCGACCGTGTCGTCCGCCGAGCAGATGCAGGCGTACAGGCAGCTCGCCGGCACGCCGGGCACCGTCGTGCGCACGGCCGATACCGGCAACGCGCCGACGGCGGCGACACGCATCCGGAAGGACTACGAATTCCCGTATCTCGCACACGCGCCGATGGAGCCGCTCAGTTGCACGGTCGACGTCGGGCCGCCGAGCTGCGCGTGCGGCATCAAGATCTGGGGCGGCTCGTCGATGCAGACGACCGATCGCGCGGCGGTGGCGAAGGCGCTCGGCGTCGCACCGGAGAAGGTGCAGATCTTCACGATGACGTCGGGCGGCGACTACGGGCGGCGCTCGACGCCAACGTCGGACTACGTGGTCGAAGCGGCCCGCGTATCGGCCGCGTATCTCGCAGCCGGCCATCTGGGCCCGGTCAAGACGATCTGGTCGCGCGAAGACGACCTGCGCGGCGGCTACTACCGCCCGATGGTGCTGCATCGCGTCGACATCGGCGTCGACGGCAGCGGCGCGGTGACGGACTGGCAGCACGTCGTCGTCGGCCAGTCGATACTGAAAGGCTCGCCGCTCGAACGCACGACGATCCGCAAAGCCGGCACCGATCCCGACCTGACAGACGGCGTCGCGAACAGTCCGTACGGATTCCCGATGCAGGTGTCGGTCCATCAGCCGGATGTCGACGTGCCGGTCCAGTCATGGCGCTCGGCCGGCCATACGCATACGGCGTTCGTGATGGAGACGCTCGTCGACGAGCTCGCCCGCGCGGCGCGCCAAGACCCGGTCGCGTACAGGATGGCGCGGCTGTCCGGCCCGGAGCATGCGCGCCATCGCGACGCGCTCGCGCTCGCCGTCGACAAGTCGGGTTACGGCACGCGCACGCTGCCGGCCGGACACGCATGGGGTGTCGCGATGCACGAAACGGCCGGCACGGTCGTCGCGTATGTGACCGAGGTGTCGGTGGAAGCGCAAAGGCCGCGTGTGCACCGCGTGACGGCCGGCGTGCATGCCGGGCGCATCGTGAACCCGACCGGCGCCGAAGCGCAGATCCAGGGCGGTGCGCTGTTCGGCCTCGCGACGACGAAGCCGGGTTTCGCGATCGACGTCGACCACGGCGCGGTCCGCAACGCCGGCTTCGCCGACTATCCGCCGATACGGATGCAGGAGGCGGCGCCGGTGGACGTGTTCTTCGTGCCGTCGGACGCGCATCCGACCGGCCTGAGCGAAGCCGGCGTGCCGCCGATCGCGCCGGCGGTCGCGAACGGCGCATTCGTGCTGACCGGCGAACGGATGCGCGCGTTGCCGTTCGCGCCGATGCTGGTCGCATCGACGGCGCCCGCACTGCCAGCCGCCACCGCCGCGGACGACGATCCGTACGCCGATCTCCCGGCAGGCGGTTGCCGGATCCCGCGCAAGGCGAAGACGGCCGCGTTCAAGCCGAAGGTCGAACACAGCCAGGCCGGCGTCGGCCAGCCGAGCGCGGTGCCGAAATTCCTGCGGCCGAAACGCCGCGCCGGAATTCCGTGCATCGATGCATTGAAGAAAGGGACGATGACGTAACGCGCAAGCGACGGAACGGACCTGCCGGCGCTTGCGCAAGCCGGGCGCGACAGGTCCGTCGCGACCTTCGCCGGTTGCAAGGACGGGAAAGGCTGGCGGCGGCGGCGCGCCTGCCTCCCGAGTGCCTTCCGGTCAGAACTTGTGCCGGATCCCCGCATGCACCAGCAACTGCTTCGACGTCGACGACAGATCGGCCGCGCCCGGGACAAGCGCCTGGTCGAGCGACGAACCGGTCGCGTCGCCCGCGACCCGCTGGTATGCGCCCATCAGGTAGACGTCCGTGCGCTTCGACAGGTTGTAGTCGGCCATCAGCCCGATCGAATGGATCTTCGGCTTCGCGCTGCCCGTGCTCGCTTCATAGCGAACGGTCGTATACACATACTGCGCGCCCACGAATAACGCCGGCGTGAACTGGTATTTGCCGTTCACTTCGAAGTTCTGATATTTGATCGCCGTGAGAGTGCCGCCCGCGAGCGGCCCCGTGACGGGTTCGATCGTCTCGTCGCCGAACAGGTAGCCGACGTTCGCGGTCGGCCGCGTGACGTTGCTGTTCGTATATGCGAACCCGATCGTCGCGGGCCCTGCCGTGTAGTTGACGCCCGCGCCAAAGATCCGCAGCCGCGCGGACGCGAAGTTCGCATCCGCACCGACCGACCCCGGGCCCGCGACCGCGCCGCCGGCTGTCGCCCCCGGGTTGTCCGCATTCAGGAACGCCGCGCCGACGAGCAGGCCGCCCTGCTCGTACTGCGCGCCGACGCTCCACTGCCGGTTGTTCGCGAACCCGGTGTCGTTGCTGAAGCTGTACGTGCCGCCGAACGAGAAGCCGGCGAAATCCGGGCTCGCATACTTGACCGTGTTGTTCACGCGGAACGTGTTGCCCGTGTTGTCGTTGTCGAGCGGATGCGAGAACGGATAGGTGCCCCAACTGCCGTTCGCGGTGGTCGGCGCGAGATAGTCGACGACGGAGTCGTATTGCCGGCCGAGCGTGAGCGTGCCGAAGCGCGTGCTGCCGAGCCCGACGTAAGCCTGCCGCCCGAACATGCGGCCGCCCTGCGCCAGCGTACCGCTGTTCACGTTGAAGCCGCTCTCGATCTGGAACAGCGCGCTGTAGCCGCCGCCGAGATCCTCGGTGCCCTTCAGCCCCCAGCGGCTGCCCTGCGCAAAGCCGCTCGCCATCTGCCATGCGCCATGGCCACCGACGTTGTTCGTGTAGTCGATACCCGCGTCGATCAGCCCGTACAGCGTGACGCTGCTTTGCGCGAAGACCGGTGCAGCACAGAGTGCCGGCATCGCGACGAAAAACAATCTCCAGTTCATTCGTTTTCCTTATCGTTATGATGATCGCAACCCGCTCGAAGCGGTGCGTTGCAGCGCTGCTTACTTCGCGCCGTAGATGTCGAAGTCGAAGTACTTGCGGTTGATTCGCTGATACGTGCCGTTCGCGAGGATCGTCGCCAGCGCGCGGTTGAACGCGTCGCGCAGCTCGGTGTCCTGCTTGCGCAAACCGAGGCCGTCGCCCTGCCCGAAATACTTCGCATCGTCGATCGCCGCGCCGACGAACATGAAGTCCTTGCCCTGCGGCTTCTTCAGGAAGCCGTCGCTCGCCGCGATCGATGCCTGGAACGCCGCATCGAGCCGCCCGGTCACGAGATCGGCGTATACCTGATCCTGGTTCTGGTACGACTCGATCTGCACGCCGGCCGGCTGCCAGTTCGCGATCGCATAGTCGGCCTGCGCGGAACCCTGCTCGACGCCGACCCGCTTGCCCTTCAGCGACGCAGCCGTCGGCAGCAGCGGCGAACCCTTGCGCGCGATCAGCCGCGCGGGCGCATTCGAGATCCGGTTGGTGAACGCGATCTGCTGCATCCGCTTCGGCGTGATGGTCATCGACGATGCGATCACGTCGAACTTGCGCGCGAGCAGCCCGGGAATCATCCCGTCGAAACTCGACTCGACCCACACGCAGCGCGCATGCAGCTCCGCGCACAGCGCATTGGTGATGTCGATTCCGAATCCGGTCAGCGTGCCGTCTGGCTGCTTGTATTCGAGCGGCGGATACGTGGGATCGACCGCGAGACGAATCTCCTTGCCCGTCCAGTCGCCCGCGTGGGCGGCCCCTGCCATCGTCGTTGCCGTCAGCGCCGCCGCGAGCGCCGCCATCCACTGTTTCATTGCCTGTCTCCTTGTTTCCGTCGTTGAAGGTGAACCGAATCCGTGTATCCGTCTGCCCTGCTCATGCGAGATAGCGCTCCGCGAGCGCGATCCAGTAACTCGCGCCCGTCGCGAGACACGCATCGTTGAAATCGTAGCCGGGGTTGTGCAGCCCGCAGCTCGTCGCGCCGTCGCCGTTGCCGATCGACAGGTAGCTGCCCGGGCAGGCCTCGAGCATGAACGCGAAATCCTCGCTCGCCGCGATCGGCCGCAGGTGCGGAATCAGCGCGTCGTCGCCGCCCCATTCGCGCGCGACGTCGCGGGCAAACGCGGTTTGCGCTGCATGATTGACGAGCACCGGATAGCCGTAGCGATAGTCGATCTCGGCCGTCGCGCCGTAGCTGTCGGCCTGCCCGTGCACGATCGCGCGGATGCGCCGTTCGAGCAGCGCGCGCACCTCCGGCGACAACGCGCGCACGCTCAGTTCGAGATCGGCATGCGCGGGAATCACGTTCGAAGCCGTGCCCGCATGAATCGAGCCGGTCGTGACGATCGCCAGCTCCTGCGGATTCACGTTGCGCGACACGACGGTTTGCAACGCCATCACGATCGACGCGCAGACGACCACCGGATCGATCGTCGTGTGCGGCGCCGCGCCATGGCCGCCGCGCCCGGTCACGCGCACGCGCACCTCGTCGGCCGACGCCATCGCCGGGCCGTCGCAGAAGCCGAGCACGCCTGCCGGCAACCCGGGCACGTTGTGCATCGCGAATACGGCGTCGCACGGGAACTGCGCGAACAGCCCGTCGTCGAGCATCCGCTTCGCGCCGCCGAGCCCTTCCTCCGCCGGCTGGAAAATCAGGTTCAGCGTGCCGGCGAAGCGAGCGCGCTCGGCGAGACAGCGGGCCGCCGCGAGCAGCATCGCCGTATGGCCGTCGTGGCCGCACGCGTGCATCACCCCGTCGTGCCGGCTCGCGTGCGGCAGCCCGGTCGTCTCGCGGATCGGCAACGCATCCATGTCCGCGCGCAGCCCGAGCCGTTTGCCGGTGCCGCGCGTGAGCGTGCCGACCACCCCGGTGCCGCCGAGGCCGCGCGTGACCCGATAACCCCATGTTGTCAGGCAATCGGCGACGAGCTCGCTCGTCGCATGCTCCTCGAAACCGAGCTCCGGATGCGCGTGCAGCCGGTGGCGCAACGCGATCATCTCCGTCTCGATGGCCGCCATTTCTGGCGGAATACGTGCTCGATCCAACTCCGTTGCTCCTCGATGCGTGCCGGTTGCCGATCGCCGGAATGGCAGATCATGGCGTGATCGTAGGCAGCGAAAAAACCGGCGAACAGCCTCAGTTTCGTTATGATGACAACCTTTCGTTGTCGGGTATCGCACCATGAGCACGATCAAGCTGCATCAGTTGCAGGCCCTCGTCGCGAGCGCGGAGGCCGGGAGCATCCGCGGCGCGGCGCGCACGCTCGGGCTGTCGCAGGCGGCGGTCACCCGCGCGCTGCGCGAGCTGGAGGCCAGCGAGCGCCTGCCGTTGCTGGTGCGCGCGCCGGAAGGCATCGGCTTCACGGAATACGGGAAAACCTTGCTCACGCACGCGAAGCTCGTGCTCAAGCAGCTCGAGCATGCGCAAAGCGATCTCGAACGGATGCGCGGGCGCATCGAAGGGCGGCTGAGCGTCGGCGTCACGCCGTGGCTCACGATGACGTTCCTCGCGGAAACCGTGCTGCGGTTTCGCGAGCGGATGCCCGACGTGCGCCTCGAACTGTACGAAGCACTGATGGCCGTCGCACAGCCTCTGCTGCGCGACGGCAGCATGGACTTCGCGCTCGGCCACGTGCAGGCCGGCAGCGGTGCGCAGGAATTCGCATTCGAGCCGCTGCTGCGCTACGAGACGTCGGTGATGGTGCGCGCCGGGCATCCGCGCGAACGCGCGAAGTCGGTGCACGATCTGCTCGAATGCGACTGGGTACTGAATTCGTCGGCCGACGGCCAGGCCGCGCTCGTCGATTATCTGTTTACGCGGCACGGCGCGCAGATCGATGAACGGCGCATCGTACGCGCGCAGTCGGTCGCGATGCTGCAGACGATGCTCGAACAGGCCGGCATGTGCACGTGGTGCCCGACGATCCTCGCGGCGGTGCCGTCGTTCGGCGAGCGGATGCGCGTGCTGTCGCTCACCGAAACCTTCGACCCGAGCGAGCTCGGCATCGTCACGCGCCGCAGCAGCACGCTGAGCGACGCCGCGCGCTGCTTCATCGACTGCCTGCTGCAGGTGATCCGGCGGCATGCGCGGTCGGCGCGCAACGAGGATCTCGCACTGTTCCGCACGCTCACGCTGCTGATCTGACGCGTGACGGGCAGCCCTCCCGTATACCTCCGCGCCACATTGCTCTATACTGCCCCCCAGTATCCGGAACCCACAGATCCCATGCCGCATTCCCCCGAAGAAAAGAAACGCGTGCTGACCCGCGTGCGCCGTGTTCGCGGGCAGCTGAATGCGCTCGAGCAGGCGCTCGAGGAGGGGGCGGATTGTGGCCCGATACTTCAGCAACTGGCTGCCATCCGCGGCGCGATCAACGGCGTGATGGCCGGCGTGCTCGAAAGCCATTTGCGCGAGGAATTCACCCAGCTCGCGGACGCCCCGCGGCCCTCGTCCGGATCGATCGACGATATCGTGACGCTCGTCCGGTCCTACTTGCGCTGACCGGTCCAGGTTCGTCGACGTCCGATCCATTCGATGATTCTTTTTTGACAGGATTGCCATGAAATCACGTGCCGCAGTTGCGTTCGAGGCGGGTAAGCCGCTCCAGATCGTCGAAATCGACGTCGAACCGCCCCGCAAGGGCGAAGTGCTCGTCAAGATCACCCACACCGGCGTCTGTCACACGGATGCCTTCACGTTGTCGGGCGACGATCCGGAAGGCCTCTTTCCGGCCGTGCTGGGTCATGAAGGCGCCGGCATCGTCGTGGAAGTCGGCGAAGGCGTGACCAGCGTGAAGCCCGGCGACCACGTCATTCCGCTGTACACCGCCGAATGCGGCGAGTGCCTGTTCTGCAAGAGCGGCAAGACCAATCTGTGCGTGTCGGTGCGCGCCACCCAGGGCAAGGGCGTGATGCCCGACGGCACCACGCGTTTCAGCTACAACGGCCAGCCGATCCATCATTACATGGGCTGCTCGACGTTCAGCGAATACACGGTCGTCGCCGAAGTCTCCCTTGCGAAGATCAACCCGGACGCGAATCCGGAGCAGGTCTGCCTGCTGGGTTGCGGCGTCACGACCGGCCTCGGCGCGGTGAAGAACACCGCGAAGGTACAGGAAGGCGACACGGTGGCCGTGTTCGGTCTCGGCGGCATCGGCCTCGCGGTGATTCAGGGCGCCAAGCTCGCGAAGGCCGGCCGCATCATCGCGATCGACACCAACCCGGGCAAGTTCGACCTCGCGCGCGTGTTCGGCGCAACCGACTGCGTCAATCCGAAGGACCACGAAAAGCCCATCCAGCAGGTGATCGTCGAGATGACCGGCTGGGGCGTCGACCACAGCTTCGAGTGCATCGGCAACGTCAACGTGATGCGCGCGGCGCTCGAATGCGCGCACCGCGGCTGGGGCCAGTCCGTCATCATCGGCGTCGCGGGCGCCGGCCAGGAAATCTCCACGCGACCGTTCCAGCTCGTCACCGGTCGCCGCTGGCTGGGTACGGCGTTCGGCGGCGTGAAGGGCCGCTCCGAACTGCCGGGCATGGTCGAGGACGCGATGGCCGGCAAGATCCAGCTGGCACCGTTCGTCACGCACACGAAGCCGCTCACCGAGATCAACGAAGCGTTCGACCTGATGCACGAAGGCAAGTCCATCCGGACCGTCGTGCATTTCTGAAACACGCGTCACGAGACCGGCTGCGGCAGCCGGTCTCGCTGCGCGATGCCGCCGGCAAGCAGCAACGCTTGCCGGCGCGACACATTCTTCGCCCTCTCCTTCGTCGAACCGGCAACGGTCGACGTCACGTCATTCATGCTGGCACCGCAACGCGGGAACCGACAGTGCGCGTCACGCGATGCAGTGGCATCGTCTGCGTTCATGACATCCGTCAAGGCAGCGCCGCGCCCCTGTGCCAGACTTTCAACAACGAGCCTGCGTGGTCGCCGCCCCTCCCCTCAGCACCGCGCGCGCCGCATCCGGAGCGTGGCCGACGGCGATTCCCCGAACGCACGCTTGTAGTCGATCGCGAACCGCCCGAGGTGCGCGAAGCCCCATTTCAGCGCGACGTCCGTCACCGACGCGAGCCCCGGTGTCGCGTCGTCGAGCAGTTCGTCGCGCACACGTTGCAGCCGCAACTGGCGCACGAATCCCATCGGCGTGATGCCGTGGCGATTGCGGAATCCGGCGAACAGCGTGCTCGGGCTGACGCCCGCCAGTTCCGCGAGCCGCTCGATCGTCAGCGGCTCGTCGAGATGCGCACGGATGTATTCCTCGACGCGACGCACATAGAACGGCGCGAGCGGCGCCGGTGCGACGCGTATGCCGTTGCGGGCGCTGTTCGGGTGGCCATACAGCAACAGGTTGAGCAGCGTCGATTCGAGTTGCTCGAACGCGAGCGGATGGCGCAGCGGATGTCCGTCCGTCGCGATCGCGTCGGCCAGCATCGGCAGCATTTGCGCGAGGCACGCGCCCTGCTGCGACGACAGGCTGAATTCCGGCTCGAACTCCACCGGCACGCGCCGGTCGCCGCCGAAATGCCGCTGCGCATGCCGCTCCATCACCTCGCGCTCGATGCGCAGGATGACTTGCGGGCACGCGTCGCCCCACCGCATCCGCAGCGGCAGCGTCGGCGACAGCAGCGATGCAATGTCGGGCGACGACACGAAGCGCGTCGCGCCGCACTCGATCTCGGCGTCGCCGCGCAGCGGAATCTGCAACAGATAGAAGTGCTCGAGCGGCCCCGGCTCGATCGACACCTCACCGCCGTAGTCGAGCAGATTCAGCGACAGGTTGCCCCAGCGCGCATGATGCATGCGGCCGTGCAGCGCGCGCGAGTCACCGGTCGGCGTAAGCCGATGCGGTTTGAACACGTCCGCCACGCGCGCGCGTACCTCGTCGACGTCATCGGACTGCAGCAGCAATGTGTCATGGTTGAAACAGGCCGCGTGATCCAGCCAGCCCGCTTCCGAAAGTTGCCCCATCGAAGTTCTCCCGTCGTGCTCGATCGCACCTGCGCCGTGCACGCGTTCCCGATTCCGGGGAATCCCGTCGCACGATCCGGATAGCATCCGGAGTATCCGGACAGTCCGCCTCGTTACACTACGCAAGCCCTGCGCACATCACGCAAGAAGCGGACCGTTTGCGCATCGTAGAAAACTGTGCGGAGCTTCCGCATCCGCACATACCCGCAGTGCGCCGCGCTCCAGCCCCGACGCGGCGGGCCGACCCGCAGGTTTCCGGAATTCGCGGATACCGGCCGAAGAAAGCGGATAGAAGCGCGCGTTTCGTCCGCCAATACTGGGCCCATGCCAGTCACGAACAGAATGGAGGGACACATGCAAGGACGACACATCGAGATCCCGTCGGCGGACGGCCGGACGTTTCGCGCCTACCTGAGCACGCCGGCCGGCGGCACGGGGCCGGGCATCGTGCTGTGTCACGAGATCTTCGGCGCGAATGCAACGATGCGCGACGTGGCCGATTACTACGCCGAGGAAGGCTACACGGTGCTCGTGCCCGACCTGTTCTGGCGCCAAGCCCCCGGCATCGAACTCGGTTACACCGCGGCCGACTTCGAACGGGCAATGGCGCTGTACCGCGAATACGACGAAAACAAGGGCGTCGACGATATCGCCGCCGCGCTGGCCGTGCTGACGCAACGGCCGGAATGCACGGGGCGGGCCGGCGTGCTCGGCTACTGCCTGGGCGGCAAGCTCGCCTATCTCGCCGCGTGCCGGTTGCCGGACGTGGCCGCCGCGGTCAGTTACTACGGCGTGGGGATCGAGCACGCGCTCGACGAAGCCGCGCATCTGCGCGGCCGGCTCGTGCTGCAGATCGCCGCGCAGGACCGCTTCTGCCCGCCCGATGCGCAGCAGCGCATCGCCGCGGCATTGGCCGGCCGCGACGGCGTCGAAGTGTACGTCTACCCGGGTGTCGACCACGCGTTCGCGCGCGTGGGCGGCGACCATTTCGACAAGGCGGCCGCGGTCATGGCGCACCAGCGCGCGATCGCCGCGTTCCGCGCGGCGCTCGGGCCGCACTACGATCTGTCCGCGCTGTGGGAAGAACACATCCGCCACGAGTTCGACACGCGCAACGTCGACGCGACGATGGCCACGATGGTCGCGCAGCCTTATGTGAACCATATTCCGACGCTCACGGGCGGCGTCGGCTACGACGAGCTCAAGCGCTTCTATACGCATCACTTCGTGCATGCGAACCCGCCGGACACGACGATCACGCCGATCTCGCGCACGGTCGGCGCGAGCCAGATCGTCGACGAGCTGCTCTTCTGCTTCACGCACACGACCGAGATCGACTGGATGCTGCCCGGCATCGCGCCGACCGGCAAGCGCGTCGAGATTCCGCTCGTCGCGATCGTCAAGTTCCGCGGCGACAAGCTGTATCACGAACACATCTACTGGGATCAGGCGAGCGTGCTCGTGCAGATCGGCCTGCTCGACGCGACCGGCTTGCCCGTCGCCGGCGTGGAAACGGCGCGCAAGCTGCTCGACGAAACCGTGCCGTCGAACCGGCTGATGAAGCGCTGGCACGAAAGCGCGTGATCGACCGATACGCAGGCGGTGCGCGCAACGCGCGCCGCCGCCACTCAATCATTCCAGGAGACTCCCCATGACTGCCCTTGCTGGCAAAGTCGCGATCGTCACTGGCGGCGCCACGCTGATCGGCGCCGCCGTCGCGCAGGACCTGAGCCGTGCCGGCGCGTGCGTCGCGATCCTCGATCTCGATGCGGAAAACGGCGCGCGCGTCGCCGATTCGCTCGGCGAACGCGGGATGTTCATCGCGATCGACATCACCGACGATCGCGCGATCGACCGCGCGGTGTCCGCAGTCGCCGAACGCTTCGGCGCGATCGACTTGCTGATCAATCTGGCCTGCAGTTACGTCGACAACGGGATCCACGCCACGCGCAACGACTGGCTCGCGGCGATGGACGTCAACGTCGTGTCGGCCGCGATGCTGGCAAAGGCCGTTCATCCGCACCTGACTCGGCGCGGCGGCGGTGCGATCGTCAACTTCAGTTCGATCTCCGCGCAATGCGCGCAGACCGGCCGCTGGCTCTATCCGACCTCGAAGGCTGCGATGCGCCAGCTCACGCGCAGCATGGCGATGGATCTCGCCGCCGACCGGATTCGCGTCAACTCGGTGTCGCCGGGATGGACGTGGTCGCGCGTGATGGACGAGCTCACGCACGGCGACCGCGCGAAGACCGATCGCGTGGCCGCGCCGTTTCATCTGCTCGGCCGCGTGGGCGACCCGTCGGAAGTCGCGCAGGTCGTCACGTTCCTGTGCAGCGACGCGGCGAGCTTCGTGACGGGCGCCGACTACGCGGTGGACGGCGGCTACTCCGCAATGGGCCCGGAGCAGGCGGTGCCGGCAATTCCGCGACTCGCCGAATAATCGTCATCCGACTCGTTCGCCCCATAGTCCGACTCACGTAATTCGTTCTACCAAGGATTCGACCATGAAACGCATCGCCATCGTCGGCGCCGGCCAGTCCGGCCTGCAACTCGCCTTCACGCTGCTCGACCAGGGCTATCACGTCACACTCGCGACCAACCGCGACGCGCAACAGATTCGCACCGGCAAGGTCATGTCGAGCCAGTGCATGTTCCATACCGCACTTCAGATCGAACGCGATCTCGGCCTGAACACCTGGGAAGAGGCTTGCCCGTCCGTGGAGGGCATCGGCATCGCGGTGCCGCATCCGGCCGGCAACGGCCGCAAGGCGATCGACTGGTCGTCGCGGCTGACGCGCTACGCGCAATCGGTCGATCAGCGCGTGAAGATGGCCGACTGGCTCGACGCGATCGGGCGCCGCGGCGCGGACGTGCGTATCTGCGACGTCGGCGTGCCGGAGCTCGAAGACCTCGCGCGCAGCCACGATCTCGTGCTGCTCGCGGCCGGCAAGGGCGAAATCGTGAACCTGCTGGGCCGCGACGACGCACGCAGCGCATTCGAGCGCCCGCAGCGCGCGCTTGCCCTCACCTACGTGAAAGGCATGGCGCCGAGCCAGCCATATTCGCGCGTACGCTTCAACCTTCTGCCCGGCGTCGGCGAATACTTCGTGTTTCCGGCACTGACGACGACGGGGCCGTGCGAAATCATGGTGTTCGAAGGGATCCCCGGCGGCCCGCTCGATTGCTGGGCCGACGTGACGACACCCGAGCAGCACCTCGACCGCAGCCTGTCGTTCCTGCAGCAGTACGTGCCGTGGGAATTCGAGCGCTGCCGCGACGTCGAGCTCACCGATCCGAACGGCACGCTGTCCGGGCGCTTCACCCCAACCGTGCGCAAGCCGTTCTTCCGCCTGCCGTCGGGACGCACCGTGTTCGGCATGGCCGATGCGGTGGTCGTCAACGATCCGATCACCGGCCAGGGTTCGAACAATGCGGCCAAATGCGCGAAGGTATACGGCGACGCAATCCTCGCACGCGAAGCCGAACCGTTCGACGAAGGCTGGATGCACGACACGTTCGAACGCTACTGGGCTTACGCGCAGCACGTCGTGCGCTGGACCAACTCGCTGCTCACCCCGCCGCCGCCGCACATTCTCGAGCTGCTCGGTGCCGCCGGCCAGCTGCCGTCGCTCGCCGCGACGCTCGTCAACGGCTTCGACGATCCGCGCCAGTTCGCGCCGTGGTGGTTCGAGCCGTCGGCCTGCGCGGCGCTGATCCGCGAACACGCCGCACGCTCGGAGTAACCGACATGGATACCGCTGCTACCTGCAATCCGGCGCACGACCCGCAGCAACTGCGTGCAGCGTTCGGCCAGTTTCCGACCGGCGTTACCGTGATCACGACGCGTTCGCCGGACGGTCGCAAGGTCGGCCTCACCGCCAATTCGTTTTCGTCGCTGTCGCTGGACCCGCCACTCGTGCTGTGGAGCCTGCGCAAGGTCGCGCCGAGCCGTCCGGACTTCGTCGCGGCCACGCACTTTGCGATCAATGTCCTCGCGCACGACCAGATCGAGCTGTCGCGCCGCTTCGCGACACCGCGCGCCGACAAGTTCGACGGTGTTCCGCACGCGGACGCCGATGCGGGCGGCGTGCCCTGTCTCGACGGCGCGAGCGCGCGGTTCGTGTGCCGCAACATCGGCCATTACGAAGGCGGCGACCATCTGCTGTTCATCGGGCAGATCGAGCAGTTCGCCACGTTCGGAAAGGCCCCGCTCGTATTCCATGCGGGCCAGTATCGCGCAATCTCCGATCATCCCGATCTTTTTCGAGCTGTTTGATTAGTTATACAAATAAATATACAGGAGGTGGTGATGATGAAATTCGGCTCTCGCATGCTTGCGATCGCAGGTCTCGTGTTCATCGGCCTGGCCGCGCACGCGCCCGCGCATGCGACCGACCTGCCGTCTATCAACCTGGGGATGACCAGCTTCCTCGACGGGCTGCCGCCGGCCGGCTCCGGCTGGTACGGCACGCAGTATCTCGAGTACTACACGGCCGGGCGCATCGACGACAATGCCGGCAACAAGGTCGGGCTGCCGAAGCAGGACATCGATCTGTTCGCAGGGCTGAGCCAGCTCGTCTATCAGTCGCCGCTGACGTTCGGCGGCATGCATCCCGGGCTCGACGTGATCCTGCCGTGGGTGGCCTCGGTGCATACGAACGACGGCATCGGGAATGTCGCGCTGAATTCGCGAGCCGGGTTCGGCGACCTGCTGGTCGGCCCGTTCATTCAGTTCGATCCGGTGATGGGCGCGCAAGGGCCGCGCTTCGCGCAGCGAGTGGAATTCCAGTTCATCGCGCCGACCGGCGCATACGATCCGGCACGCGCGATCAATCCAGGCAGCCATTTCTGGTCGTTCGATCCGTACTGGGCAGCGACGTTCTGGATCACGCCGAAGTGGACCGTATCGTGGCGCCTGCACTATTTGTGGAATGCGGCCAATCACGAACCGGCGACCGCGCTCGGACCGGACGTGACGTCGACGCAGGCCGGCCAGGCCGTTCATGCGAACTTCGCGACCGAGTACGAAGTGCGGCCCGGGCTGCGGCTCGGTATCAACGGCTACTGGCTACGCCAGACCACCGACATGAAGGTCAACGGGCAGGCGGTATCCGGTACGCGGGAAGCCGTACTCGGAATCGGGCCCGGTGCCATGGTCAGCTTCTCGCCGCAGGATCACCTGATGTTCAACGCGTATTTCGAGGTGCATGCGCGCAACCGGCCGCAGGGTTCGCGGATGGTGCTGCGGTACGTACACCACTTTCAGTAGACGAAGAACCGGCGCGCGACGTGTTTGGCCGCCCGCGCCGCTGGAGTGAAGCTGCACGTCGGATCGTCGTTGCCGCGCGGTGAACTGCATTCGAGCCGGTCACTCACCGACTTCGCACTCGCCGCATTCCATTCATACAGGCTCTTGTGGCTGTCGATCGGCATCCGGTGCGTCAGCGGACACGGGCTCGCCAGCGCGTCGCTTCCCTTCGGCGGAGGCACATGCGCGGACGCGCCGACGCGCCGCCCCGACTGCATTCGAAGTTAGCCGTAGGGGGCCACCCGCGCGGGCGGTGGACTACGGCTGTCTCCATGATCGACCATGGGTCCGGGTTGCACTGACGCCGCTATGATCGATCTGTCTCGCGACGCCGCCCGGGGGGAGAAGGAGCCTCCCATGAAGACGGTGACCGTATCGGCCCGCGATGGCCGGTCGGCACGTACATCCGGTTCGCGCGGTCATTCCTCGCGGCGGCTTACTGCCCGATACCGGTGAAGGTCGGCAGCAGCACGCGATACACGTGAATCATCGCCGGCCCGAGCAACACGCACATCAGCGCCGGGAAAATGCAGAAGATCAGCGGGAACAGCAGCTTCAGCGCGATCTTCGCGGCACGTTCCTCGGCGCGCATCCGCCGCCGCGTGCGCAGCATGTCGGACAGCACGCGCAACGATTCCGCGATGCTCGTACCGAAGCGATCGGCCTGGATCAGCATCGCGCAGAACGATTCGATATCCTCTACACCGGTCCGAAGTGCCAGATTGCGCAGCGCGGTTTCCTTCGTGAACCCGGAGCGCATCTCGAGCAGCAGCAGGTCGAGCTCGCTCGCGACCACTTCACTGCGAAAGCGCAATTCCTCGCTCACCCGCATCAGCGCCGCATCGAGCCCGAGCCCGGCTTCCACGCATACGGTCAGCAAGTCGAGTGCATCGGGAAAGTCCTCGAAGATCACCCGCTGACGAGTCGCGATCCGCCGCCTCAGGACCACGTTCGGCACGTAGTAGCCGATCCCGGCGAGCGCGACGAGAATGAACGACAGCAGCATGCGTTGATCCGCGAGCCGGGTCGTGGCGAGCGCCAGCAGCGCGGCGCCGGGCAACGCCAGCGCGAGTACCGTCTTCGCCGCGAAGTACAGCGCGCCTGCGCTCGGATCGCGCCAGCCGGCATTCATCATCCGGATCCGCAGCGGTGAATTCTCCCAGCCCTCCTGCGGCACCGACAATCGGGAAATCGGTTGCGACAGTTCGACGAGCTTCGCGACCCATCGCGATGTCTGCTCGCCGCCTTCGTCCGCACCGGCGGCGATGCCCATGCTTGCGCCGCTCGCCTGCTGAATCCGGCGCTCCATGTTGCGCGGCGCAAACAGCAGCATCGCGGCCAGCACGCCGCCGGCGACGAAGACGAACAAGCCGGCCAGCATCACGGTATGTACTACGCTCAGGTTTTGCATGACAGCCTCGAATCGGTTCGTGAAGCCTGAGACACGCGTCAGACGCGAATCCGGATGATGCGGCGAATCCACAGCATGCCGGACACCATCGACGCCAGCATCACGCCGACCATCTTGACGCCGGCAGGATCCTGCCAGAGCACCGACAGAAACTCCCGGTTCAGCACCGCCATCATGCCCGCGGTACCGAACGGCAGCAGCCCGAGGATCCAGGCCGACAGCCGCCCTTCCGCCGACAGCACGCGGACCTTGTCGAACAGCTTGAAGCGCTCGCGAACCAGCGATGCGATGCTGTCGAGCAGCTCCGCCAGGTTGCCGCCGGTCTCGCGCTGGATCAGCACCGCGATCACGAAGTAGCGCAGGTCGTGGGCCGGCACGCGCGTCGCGAGGTTCACCAGCGCATCGTGCAGCGATACGCCGTAGTTGATCTCGTCGAACGTGATCCGGAATTCACCGCCCATCGGATCGGGAAACTCCTCGCCGACCATCCCGAGCGCGCTCGTGAAGGAGTGGCCGGAGCGCAGCGCGCGCGCAATCATGTCGCAGACATCCGGCAGTTGGCGCTCGAGCTTGAGCATCCGCCGGTTGCGATGGCGCATCACGTACATCATCGGCAGGCATGCGCTCAGCAGCGCGATCGGCACCGCGACGATCAGCGGCAACGGCGTGAGCAACAGGATGAGCATCGCCGTCACCGGCAACACCGCGCTGTACACGACGAGCTTCGCCACCGTCCAGTCGAGCCCCGATTGCTGCAGCATGAGATCCACCGACTGCACGCGCGGCACGCGCAGCAGCAGCCGGTCGAACGGTTTCGACTCGTCGAGCATCCGCTTCTTGAGAATCGACAGCCGCTCCTGCTGCACGTTGCCGCCGGCCGACATCGCGCGCAGCCGCGACTCGATCCGCCGTGCCGCGGCGCCGTGGCGCGTGTTCCACCATTGATAGACGCCTTCGATCGCGAGCACGACTGCCACGAAGGTGAGAATCACAAAACCATAGAATATCGAGTCCATGAGGCCTCCCCGGAGTCAGACGCGCGCGTCGTCACTTCGTCTCGTAACGCTGCGCCGGGTCGTACAGCGAATCCGGCAGGTCGATGCCGAATGCCTGCAGCCGCTCGGCGAACTTCGGCCGCACGCCGGTCGCGCAGAAGTGTCCGCGCACCGTGCCGTCGCGATCCATGCCGGTGCGCTTGAACGTGAAGATCTCCTGCATGTTGATGATGTCGCCTTCCATCCCGGTCAGCTCCTGGATGCTGACGATCTTGCGCTTGCCGTCGGTGAGCCGCGTCGCCTGGACCACCACCGAGATCGCCGACGCGATCTGCTGGCGCATCGTCTTCGGCGGCAGCGTCAGCCCGCCCACGCTGATCATGTTCTCGAGGCGCGTGAGCGCGTCGCGCGGCGTGTTCGCGTGGATCGTCGCGAGCGAGCCTTCGTGGCCGGTGTTCATCGCGTTCAACATGTCGAGCGCTTCCGCGCCGCGCACTTCGCCGAGGATGATCCGGTCCGGGCGCATCCGCAGCGCGTTGCGCACGAGCGTGCGCTGCGTGATCTCCCCCTTGCCCTCGATGTTCGGCGGCCGTGTTTCGAGCCGCAGCACGTGCGGCTGCTGCAGTTGCAGCTCCGCCGCATCCTCGATCGTCACGATCCGCTCCGATCGCGGGATGAAACCCGACAGGATGTTGAGCAACGTGGTCTTCCCGCTGCCCGTCCCGCCCGACACGAGCACGTTCACTTTCGCCCTGGCCAGCGCGTCGAGCAACTCCGCCATCGGCGGCGTGAGACTCTGAAAATTCACGAGGTCGTCCATCTTGAGCGGATTGACCGCGAAACGCCGGATCGACATCAGCGGGCCGTCGATCGCCGACGGCGGAATGATCGCGTTCACACGCGAGCCGTCGGGCAGCCGCGCGTCGACCATCGGGGTCGATTCGTCGATGCGGCGCCCGACGCGCGACACGATCTTCTCGATCACCTTCATCAGGTGCGCGTCGTCGTAGAACGTCACGTCGGTCAGTTCGAGCTGGCCGGCACGCTCGACGTAGACCTGCCGGTACGTGTTCACGAGTATGTCGGAGATGCCGGGGTCGCGCAGCAGTGCCTCGAGCGGGCCGAAACCGAACATTTCGTCGTACACGTCGATCACGAGCTGGCGCCGCTCGATGTCGTTCGCGGGCAGGCGCTCCTCGTCGAGGATGCGCGTGATCAGCGCCGCGATTTCCTGCCGCACCTGTTCCTGCGGCAGGCGCGACAGGCGCTCCAGCTCGACGCGTTCGAGCACCGCCAGGTGAATTTCACGGCGCAGCTTCTGGTACGCGTCGCGCACCGACGAATGCGTCGCGCCTGCCGGTTCGGTGCCCGTCGCCGCCGGCTGCGTCCGGTACAAGGACATCTGTTCGCGCAATGACATGATGGTTTCCCCGAAAGATTCACATGGACTTGAGCTTAGGCGTGGCCTTGCGGCCGAACAGCCGTGACATCAACGGTTCGCTGCTGGACGCATCGTGGCGGGTGCGCACGTCCCCTTCGACGATCTGCTTCGCGCAGGCCTGCAACGCGCGCGTGACGGCGGCGCCGCGTGCAACGCGCGAGACCGGATGCCCCTGGTCGAGCGCCTCGCGCACGGTATCGGCGTCGTCGGGTATCGTGCTGCTCGCGTGCAGGCCGAGCACTTCCTCGAGCGCGGTGCGCGTACGTTCGGTCGCGCGCGTCATCCGATTCACGACCAGGCGCATCTGGTCGATCGGGTAGCCGAGCGACACGAGGATCTCCAGCAGCCGGCGCCCGGCACGCACGTGCGGCATCGACGGCTGAAGCACGAGCTGGATCTGGTCGCTGCGATCCAGCGCGATCATCGACAACGGATTGATGCTCACGCCGATGTCGACGATCACGAAGTCGTAGCGCGGCGCCGCGACGCCGAGGATCCATTCGAGCGCATCCTCGCGCATCTCGGCAGCCTTGACCGGGTCGCCCGCGCCAGCCAGCACGTGGAAGGTCGGAGTCACGTGCGCGACGCTCGCGTCGAGAAACGCGCCGTCGAGCCGTTCGAGCTGCGCACACAGCTGCGGCAGCGTCGACGGCGGCGTCTCGTCGCTGACGAGGAACGCGGCATCCGCGAACTGCTGGTTCAGATCGACCAGCAGCACGCGGCGCTTGTGGGTTTCAGCGATTTCGTACGCGACGTTGCTCGCGGCGAAGCTCGTGCCCGCGCCGCCCTTGCACGACATGAAGGATACGAAACGCGTATCGTCGCCGTCGCGCCGCGTGCTTTGCGCGGCGGCCCGCTCGAGCGCACGGGCGAGCGCCGCGGGGTCGATCGGCCACTGCAGCACGTCGCGCGCACCGGCGCGCATCGCGTCCAGCAGGATGTTGGGCGCCGCATCGGCCGTCACCAGGATGCAGGTCAGGCCCGGATGCAGCCGGCAGAGCCGCTCGAGCGCCGACAGCTCGACGGCATCGCTGGTCGCACCGTCGATCAGCAGGATGTCGAATGAATCGAGTCCGTCCGTTCGATGCTCGATCTGGGACGGCCGTCCATGTGCGCGTGTCACACGGTAGTGCCCGCTGCCGCTGACCAGGCGCGCGATCTCCGTGAGCCGGGCGGTATCGTCGGCAGCTACGAGGATATTGATCATGACTGTGCCTCGTCGGTTCGATTATTGGCAGGCGGCGCCGCCCGTCGATGAATTCAGGCTTTCCCGCGACAGCGTCGTCGTGAACGGCGGCATCGTGAGGGTCACGTTGGCAATCGGAATCATCGTTCTGACCGTGACGTTGGTGATGCTGACAGTCACGAACGAGCAGGAGCTCACGTCGCAGCCTGACGGGATGTAGCTCACCGACACGTTCGCGTTCGACAGCATCGGCATCAGCGACTTCACGCGCTTCACGACGCCGGCCGCGTTCACGTCGCAGACGATCGCCGTGCGCGCGCCGAGCCGGATGGCCTCGGTCGCGGTGTTCCAGTAAAACAGCACGCGCCCGAATTCGAAGATGCCGATCAGTAACGTGATCAGGATCGATGCGATCAGCGCGAATTCGACGATCGTCGCGCCGCGTTGGCCGCGACGGCGCGACGGCGGGAAGGGGCGCGCGTTCATGACACTTGCCTCATCACGGTGACGATGTTGCCGAAGGTGATCGACGACAATCCCGGGTAGGCCGGAATCGGCTGGTACTGGTAGCCCTTCACCTTCACCTCGACGACGTTGATGCTGCCGGTCGCCGTGCCGCTTGCCGCGTTGTTGGTCGAGTCGTAGGTCGGCAGGTTGGCGAACTGCGGCGGATCGGACGCATCGGCGCAGTCGGGCGTGTGCGCGGCGTCGCAGACGATCACCATCGACGTCGTGAGCCCCGGCACCAGCTCGGTGCCGGCGGAGCCGCACGTGGTGCTGCCATACACGACGAGGCACTGCGCCTGGGCGAGCGGATACGCGCTGTCGGTCGGCAAGAAGACCGACAGGTAGCGCGCCGCGTTGCGCGTCGCCTTGGTGAGCGTCTCGTACTGGTAGATCGCGCGGCCGAACTCGGCCACGCCGGTTGCGAGCACGATCATCGGCATCAGCACGAGCGCGAATTCGACCGCGGCGACTCCACGCATGCGTGACCGGCGAATCGGGCGCTTTTTCATGATCGCGTCTCCTCTATTGAACGAGCATCGGGACCTTGATGCCGACCGAGCTGCCGCTGCCGGGCAGGCCGTGCGTCGCGCAGGGCGTGGTGCCGGACGCCGTCGAACCGAGGTATTCGAGGTGTGCGACGACCCCGCCCGAGCCCGGGCTGAACGGCAGCGGATCGAGCATCAGCACGCAGTCCCACTGCGTGACGTGCAGCTTGCTGCTGTTTCCCGACAGCGTCGAACAATCGCCCTCGGGCGCAAGCGCGACCCGACGGTCGCCGCCGTATGTCTGGTAGTTGCTGGCCGTGGCGGTCCCGTTGGTTGAGATGCCGCTGCCGGCAGGCGGCGCACCGTCGCCCTGATAGGCCTTGAAGCTTGCGCGATCGAGCACGAACTGCGTGTACGCATCGCCGACGATGCCCGCGGTTCCCGGCGGCCCGTATTTGGGGCCGACGTACGCGTAGCCGGTGAAGTCCGGCTGGCCGCTCGAGCCGTTCGCGCCATTCGTGTAGATCCCGAAGCGCGTGTTCCAGGCACGCAGCGACGCGGCCTTCAGGCCCGTCGACCCGAGGTCGGGCGGCGACGTGATGTTGCAGGTGTTGCCGGACAATTCGCTGGCGATGGTCGGCTCGTTCGTCGACCCGTCGAGCGCGGCCCAGCCGAAGTTGCCGGGCCCGTACGTCGAGGACGAGCCGGAAGGCGACGAGATCCAGTCGCCGACCTTGTACGGCGCGGCGGTGGCTGCCTTGCACACGAACACCGGGATCGCACAGGTCGTCTGCCCGGCGCCCACCGTCGCGATCGCGCTCGCCGAGACCTGGGCCGCGTTCGCGACCCGCACGCCCGGGATCGTGTTGAGTATCTCGATGAACCAGTGCGCGATGTTGCTCAACTGCGCCGTGCACTTCACGTACTTGATGTTTGCCGGCGTAGTCACCGCTGTCTTCGTCAGGAACGGATTGGTCAGCGAATCGCTGAACGTGACGTTCGAATCCGTCTGCATCTGCACCGCGTTCTGCTGAAAGAACGCGAAATTCGAGTGGCCGGCCGCAATGCCGTCCGCTTCCGCGACCTGCAGGCTGATGGCCGTCGTGAGGTCGCGCGCAGCGGACAGCGCGCATGAGTCGGCGCTGTTCTGAAGTTCGCTGCGCGTGACGTACAGCTTGCCGAGGTCCAGCGCGAGACCGACGAACCCGATCATCACCGCCAGTGCGAGACCGACGATGATCGCGACGGCGCCTTGCTGGCGATGCATGCCGCGACGCGTAAGTTTCGGATGACGAGCTGCGCTGGACATGGCGATCTCCCTGAGCGTGCCTGTGTTATTGCGCCGTCGACTTGCCGATCCCGATCACGAAGGCATTGGCTTTCGGCTCGGGCTGCTTGAACGACTTGTCGTAGTTGTCGAGCGCGGACGCGGCGGCGCTGCCGTCGACCCCCGGTCGCGATGCCGCGTGTTCGGCGGCGTGCGGATCGATGATCTGGGCTTGCGTGACGGCGCGGACCGAATCGCCGAAGCGGCTGTCCCACACCGGCGTCGACGACATGCAGCCGGCGAGCGCGAATGCGAGCGGGACGGCCAGTGCAGCGCGGCGCGCGAATACGAGGTAGGCGGATTTCATGAGCTTCCCCTTGAATGGCTTCAACGATCGGTGGACGCAGGTTCCGCATTCGCCCGCGCGATCTGCGCGTGGGCGGCGGCCGGCAGGCTGTGCTTCGAACGCGGCGCGGATTTGGCCGGCGTGTCGGAGCCGGCCGCCGCGAGACGCGCGGCTGCGGCTTCGATGCGCGCGATCCGTGCCGCACTGGCCGCGTCGGCCTGCGATTGCGGCTGCGACGGCGGCTGCGCGGCAGGCGCCGATTCGGCGTTCACCGCCCCTGCCGCGGCGGCCGCTGCAGCCGCCGGCTTCTCGGGCTGCGCCGGCACCGCTGCCGGTGCTTCGGCGGGCTGCGGTGCGCGCGGTGCGGGCAGCGCGGCAGCGGGAGCGGCCGACTGCTGCGCGGGAGCCGGTGCCGGCGTCTGCGGTGCATTCGCCGCGCCGTTCGCCGGTTGCGCGTCCGGCTTGCGCACACCCTTGCGGCCTTCCATGTTGCCGGTCGCATACACGTCTGCTTCGTTGGGCTTCGAGAAGCTGTCGGTCGGCAACGGCACGTCGGCGGTCTGAAGCGGCCTCACCAGATGCGGCGTGATCACGAAGATCAGCTCGGTGCGGTCCTGCTGGAACGACGTGCTGCGAAACAGCGCGCCGAGCACCGGCACTTCGCCCACACCGGGAATCGCCTTGAGCGCGCCGCTCGCGTTGTCCTTGATCAACCCGCCGATCGCGAACGATTCGCCGTCGCCCATCTGGACCGTCGTCGACGCACGCCGCGTCGTGATCAGCGGCAGGATCGACGTGCCGCCGATGTTGGTCGCGCTCAGCGTGACGCCCGTCTGCGACAGCTCCGACACTTCCGGCGCGACCTTCAGGCTGATCCGGCCGTTGCCGAGCACCGTCGGCGTGAACTTCAGCGCGACGCCGAACTCCTCTTCCTGCAGCGTGATCGACGACGTGAGCGTCCCGCTGCTCTGCGGTACGGGAATGAAGATCTTGCCGCCGGCAAGGAACGTCGCCTCCTGGCCGCTGATCGTCACGAGGTTCGGCTCCGCGAGGATCTTGACGAGGTTGTCGGTGTTCTGCGCATCGGCGGCGATGCTGAACGGCTTGTTGTTCGCCTTGTTGAACACCGCGCCGCTTGCGACACCCGCGAGCAGATTGCTGACGAGCGCGCCGCTCCACGAGCCGAAGCCGCCCTGGATGTTGAATGCGCTGCCCATCTGATTGATCAGCGTCTTCGACACTTCGGCGACCTTCACCTCGAGCATCACCTGCTGCGGCGACGTGACGGCCAGCATGTTCAGCACGCCGGCGCCCTTGCTGCCGCCTTCAGCCGCGCTGTCGCCGTATGCGTGGGCGATCTGCACGGCCTGCTGCGCGGCCTGCGAGTTCGACACGGTGCCGGCCAGCACGATCGTGCCGGCGGCGGTCGATACGTGAATGTCGCGCTCGTTCGGCATCAGCTGCAGCAGCGACGCCTGCAGCCCGCCGGCGTCCGCGCCGACCGCCACGTCGATCACGCGGCATGCGCCGCTGCGGCCCTGCACGATCATGTTGGTCGTGCCGACCGACAGCCCGAGGATGTAGAGCGTCTGCGGCGACACCATCGTCGCCTGCGCGACGGCCGGATTGCCGATCGTCCGGTTGCGGACCGGCTCCGGCATCGGCACCAGCAGAGACTTGCCGAGCGGCACGCTGACGCTGGTCGAGTCGCGCACCGCGCCCACGCAATTCGGTCCGCGCAGCGGGCCCGCCGATGCGGCGGGCGCGGCGGCAGGCGCCGGCGCCATGCTGATCGTCATCTGCATCGGCCCCTTGGCGACGGCAGCCGGCGCGCTCGCACCGCCCTTCATCAGCGCGGCCGATTCCGCGCCTTCCTGGGCGAGCGCGCTATAGACCGTCAGCCACCCCGTGCACAGGATCGCGGCCATCATCGTGCCCCGTGCAATGCGCGTGCGCACCGGGCCGGTACCTGAATGTTGCGGATTGATCTTCATTTCGTCTGATCCCCCGAGTGACCGGCGAGCCGCCGGTTGTCGACTTCCAAGGTCGCCGTGCCCTGACGGCGGCCGATCTGGTTAATCTGTTTATCTGGATGTTTGGTCTATGGCTTCAGAAGCATTCGACGCTGCCCCGCACGCCGGTCAGTACACCGACACAATCGCGCCGCGCTTCCGGTGCCGCGTGCGATGCAACGTGCACGCGCACGGTCCGGACGTGTTCGTGAGCCGGCGCGGGCGGCGCGTCGGGTACCGGCGCCTTGCCGAGCAGTGTCAGCTTCGTCGCGCCGTCGGTCGTCAGCGTCTTCTGGTCGACCTGGTTGCGCAGCACGAGCGACAGCGTGCCGACGCTGCGCGCGAGGTCGAGGCGCTCGGCTTGCTCGGGCGTGACTTCGAGCGTGACCGCATTGACGACCTTCGGTGCAGTGTCGTCGCGGCTCACCTGCTGCGCGACGGCCAGCACCAGGATGTGCTCGAGCACGATCTTGGAGATGCTCTGCCCGTCGGTCTTGCCCTGCTGTTCCTGCGTGTTGACGATCACGTCGACGTAGTTGCCCGGCAGCGCGAAGCCCGCGACGCCGACCACGTCGTTCACGCGCACGGTGATCGCGCGGCTGCCGTCGGCGATCACGGCGGACAGCCCGCCCTTCGTGCCGACCGGCGCGAGCTTCGACTCGATCACCGGCTCGCCGCGCGCGAGGCTCGTGCGCACGACGCGCCCTTCGAGTTCCTTCGTGTCGGTGAACGCGCCGGTCGGCACGCTGCCCGACGGCCAGCTCACCAGCCGGATCTGATTCGGCCCGAGCGGCTCGCCCAGGTTGAGGTCGGTGGTCGCCACCGCGACCGACGTGACCGAGCTGCTGGATGTATTCATCAACCAGCGGGACGCGAACACGACCGCGGCGAGCCCCGCGACCATCGCGACGATCAGCATCATGAGCGCTCGACTGTTCTTCATGGCAATGCTCCTCAACGAATCGTGAAAGAAACGGCTCAACCGGTTATGTACGTGTGACCGCCGCGCTCGGCAGGCGGCAGATATCCGCCGTCGCGTTCGGGCGCCGTGCCGAAATAACTGGCCCATGCGTCGTGCAGCGCGTCGTGCGTCACCTCGGGCGGATCGCCGCGATACCGCGCGCCGGCGGCGACGAGGCGCAGCAGATCCATCGGGAAGCATGCGAGATATGCCTTGCCGGTCGGCAGGTGCAGCCGGTGCAGCAGATAGTCGAAGGCGTCCTGCGTCGCCACCAGTCCGAGCGACTCGCATGCGCTGTCGAACACCGCGCGGTAGTGGTCGATCGACAGCGGGCCGACGTGAAGCTTGGAGCCGAGCCGGCGCAGGAATGCGTCGTCGGCGAACTGTTCCGGCGCCAGGTTGCTCGAGAACACCGGCCACACGTCGAACGGCAGCACGAATCGATTGCCGGACTCGAGCGTCAGGAAATCGACACCGCGATCGAGCGGGCGCAGCCAGCGGTTGAGCAGGTCGCGCGGCTCGACACGCTGGCGGCCGAGATCGTCGATGATGTACATGCCCATGTTCGCCTTCATGTGCGGCGGCGCCTGGTAGAAGCCCGCCGCTTCATCGCGGCGCAGGTCGAGCTCGTCGAGCGTCAGTTCGCCGCCCGACATCACGACCGGCCGCTCGCACAGGCGCCAGCGGCGATCGACCGACTGGCCCGCCGGTTGCGACGGCGCATCGACATGCACGAGCGGATCGTGGATCTGGATCACTTCCCCGGCGGCATGGATCGCATACGGCACGGGTACGTGGCCGCCCATCAACGCGCCGAGCCGCTCGGCGAGGAACGTCTTGCCGCTGCCGGCAGGGCCGTAGATCAGCAACGGACGTCCGGAATTGAGCGCGGCGGCCGCCGAGTCGAGAATCTGCGTGTCCATCACGACGCCTTCGAATACGGCCCACACGTCGTTCTGCGCCACGCGCAGCTTGCGCACCGAATGGGCGGACACGCACGCGAGATACGCATCGAGCGTCACCGGCGCGGGCCCGCTGTAGCTGCTGCGCGCGGACTCCTCGAGCGCGGCCACGCGGCCCGCGTCCGTCAGGCGAAACGTCACGTCGAGGTCCGTCTTGCCGCGATGGGTCAGTTCGACCAGATGCTCGCGCACCAGGAACGCGAAGACGTCGTCGAGCACCGCGAGCGGCAGGCAGTGGCGCTCGATCAGCTCGCCGTATGACGGGCGACCGAGCACCAGTGTCGACTTCAGCACGAGCCCCGCGACGAACGCCTGACTCAGTCCGGTTTCCTCGAGCGAGCGCGGTGCGGCAGGCAACGGCGTGCCCGGCTTCGTGTGCGCCTCCCGCGACGGCGACGGATGCGGCAGGTGTGTCACCTGCGCGTCGCGCTTCGGTTCGGTGGAGATCGTGTTCATGTGCGTGTCATCCTCGTTGCGGGTTCGTCGCGCTAGACGCACGAAACGAACAGCATGCCCAGCGTGCCGGCGGCAATCGCCACGCCATACGGCAACGCGCCGACCGACGCGACTTCCACGGGGCCGTCGGTTGCCCCTGCATACGCGCGCGTCGAGCGATGCGCGATCAGCGCCCGGACGTTCGCGCACATCTGGCGCAGGCGCCCGCGCAGCAATACAACGCCGATCGCGCCGATTCCGCCGGCCAGAAAGGTGGCCAGCACGATGTAGAACGTCATCTGTGCGCCGACCCATGCGCCGATGGCCAGCATCAGCTTCACGTCGCCCGCGGCCATCCCGCGCAGCAGATGGAACGGCAGCAGCATGCCGAAGCCGGTCGCCGCGCCGGCGAGCCACGCGAGCGCGCCCGCCTGGAGCCCGTGCAGTGCGCACTGGGCGATCAGCGCGCCGGCCAGCCCGATCGCAACGAGCCGGTTCGGGATGCGTCGGCTCGTGATGTCCGTGCTGGCCGCGACGACGACGAGCACGGTCACGCACAACGGAACCGGGTAAGGCAGCGCGGCAGGCAACATGACGAACCTCGATTGGCTGTAATGGTCTGGATCACTGACCCAATGCGGTATTGACGGCCGTGGTCACGATCGACGCGATCGTGTCGTACGCGTCTTGAACCGATCCTTTCAGGACGACCACGCTTCCCAGCACGATGGTGGCGAAGACTGCCGCGATCAGCGCGTATTCGATCGATGTCACGCCCTGCTCGTCGTCGATCCATCGCGCTACCGCTACCGCTACCGCACGTCCGCTGGTCCGCATGACAGCCTCCGAATCGGTTGACCAGGAGAGCGGGGGAGACTCGAGCACTGCACCGGCCGAGTCATCCGCCGTTCGGTCCATTCGACATCTGTTGGGTTGAATGTCCGGCCCTGCACGAGCGACGGGATGGCGACGAACGGGCCGGACCAGCCATTCGTCGCCCCGCCATTCAGATCGCCGCGTTGAGATCGTCTGCAATCGTGTTGAAGACGGTCTTGAGATCGTTCCCGACCAGCGTCAGTGCTGCAACGAGGCCGACTGCGATCAATGCGGCAATCAGGCCGTATTCGATGGCCGTCACGCCTTGTTCGTCTTGAACGAAACCGCGGATCTTCTGGATGAACGTGGACATGGCTACTCTCCTTTCGCACTACTATGAAAACCCCGTTGTCGCGGATCGACGCGGGGAGCGGGTACTACCGGCACAACAAACGGATTCGGATGCCGCGCTCAGCGACGCACACGGCAGGGTACGAGCCTGGCCTGGCGAACGATTGCCGGTGAGCTGATGCGTGCGCTATGCATGCGTGCTGCGATCCGGCGAATGACGCGATCGAGCAGAACGGCGAGGCGACCGTTCCGGGCATGAATACGGATTGAGCGAATGACGCAAACGCGTCGTTGCGACTGCGGGTTTTCTTCGCGGCATGCGAGCCGCGGCGTGCTCTGGTCTTTCATTTTTATTCCCCAAATGCTGTCATGTGATTCTTTTTGCGCGGACGATGCCGTCGCCTGTTTCGCCCGGTCGACGTTTCGGCGGTTTTCAAGGCCTGGGCGGCGTATTCCCCGACGCGCCCTCGATCCATTGCTTTCCGCAGGTGATTGAATCCGGTCTTGTCTGTCCGTTGCTTCAACCGGTCGTTCATCACGTCGTCGACTGTCGTGCGGACCTTGACGCAAAGAGCAGGCCAGCGGGAAGGAAAACCAGGCGCAGCAAGGGTTCCGTCGAATCACCCGACAATCGGGTTTCGGCGCGCTGCACAAAATGTTTCAGATTTGATATACGCCTGCCGCCCGGCGCCGCGTGCCGGCTGCGCCCGGTCGCGCTGTGCAAGGGCTCAAAAAAATTTTCTCGGGATTTTCCCGAATCCATGTCGCCCGTCCGCCGACGTGCCTTCGGCATACCGCCGGACCGGCCAAAAACCCGGAATGTTTCAAGCGAGAAACATCATTTGCGCCGGTACGGTTTTCTCAGACCAGAAAACCCGCTTTTCAGCCGCATCGCGGTCGAATCGCCATTTCGCGATTCGGCCCGCGGTTTGCGTCTCACGATTTTTTCTCCAACAATGCATTCACCGGACAGCGCCATCGAGCGCGATTCGATCCGGATAAACGACAACACAAAAAGGTTGCGGCAGATCAGGCAGCCTTCACCGCAAACGGGGCATCATGTACACAGCCAATCGTGGAGTACGCTATCGCGCCAAACGCTGTGCTCAATGGCTGACGGCTGACCGGATCGTTCCGTACAGTTGCGTCATGCTGCTTCTGTGCGTGACCTTTCTGGTCATCTGGGGTGTCGTGACGGATACCTTCACGTCGCAGACGACTGCCCGCCCGGGTGTCGACTTCTCCGTCTTCTGGACCGCGTCGCAGCTCGTGCTGCAAGGTCATGCCGCGTCGACCTATGACCCGGTCTTCTTCTCTCATGCCGAGGTCGCGCAGTTCGGTGCCTATATCGGTCACCAATCGCTGCCCTGGCTCTATCCGCCGACGATGCTGCTGTTCATCGCGCCGGTTGCCCTCGTGCCTTTCCTGCCCGCGTATTTCCTCTTTTTTGCGGGCAGTCTTTTATGCTATGCGTACGCCGTGCTGCGACTGTCGGGCCTGCGTGCGCACCTGCCCGTTCCGCGCGCCGCCGCGCTCGTCGTGCTCGCCTACTCCGGCGTGTTCGCGTCCGTGCTGTACGGGCAGAACAGCATCCTCACCGCCGGCATCGCCGCACTCGCACTGCATTTCCTTGGCCGACGCCCGCTCGTCGCCGGCATGCTGATCGGGTTGCTCGCGATCAAGCCGCAGATGGCGATGGTGTTTCCGTTCGTGCTGATCGCGACGCGGTCGTGGCGAACCTTCATGTCGGCGGCGATCACGACCGTGCTGTTCGCGGTGGCCGGCGTCGCGCTGACCGGCACGGGCTCCCTGAACGGGCTAGCTCATGCGATGTCGATCGTGCGCGGCATGCATTTCACCCTTCCCGCCTACTGGTTCGTCTCGCCCACGCCGTTCGCGGCGCTGCGCCTCGCGGGTGCATCGATTCCCGTCGCGCTTGCCGCGCAAATCGCCGTCGGGCTGCTCGCCATCTCCGCCGCCGTTCAGGTCTGGCGCCGCACGGACGACATGCGGCTGCGCGCCGCGGCGCTCGTCGTCGCCACACTGCTGACCACGCCCTATCTTTGGCATTACGAACTGGCGTGGCTCGGCATCGCGGTGTTCTGCCTGGTCGCCCACGGGCTGGACGAAGGCTGGCTGCCGGGAGATCAGATCGTAATCGTGCTCGCGTGGCTGCTGCCGGTATTCGAGGTGTTCAACCGCATCACGAAGCTGCCGCAGATCGGGCCGGTCGTGCTGCTTGCCGTTCTGTTCGTCGTCGTGCGTCGCTCGACCCTCGGGTCGCGGAATGCGCCATGAAATCGCCGCTCTCCCTTCTGCGCGTCGATTCGGCCATCGATGCCCATCCGGAGCTGCCGATCGCCGGGCCGCGGCGATTCCCGCACTGGCTCAATCGTGATCGTGTGCGTCTGTACGCGGCGGCGGTACTGTTCACCGAGTTGCTGTTCATCTGCGTCTATCTCGCGCGCGTGCATGCGTCGCACACGGGCGTGCCCGAACCGCTCGCGCAGGATCTCGCCCCGATCTGGAGCGCGGCACGACTCGCCGCGCTCGGGCATGCGGTGGACGCGTGGCACTTCTCGTCGCTGTTCGCAATCGAGAAACTCGCGATCCCGACGATGAATGCGGCGGACGGCTCGCTGCCCTGGCTTTATCCGCCGACCATGTTGCTGCTGGTGCTGCCGCTCGGCTGGATGCCGTACCTGCTCGCGCTGGTGTTGTGGCTCGGCGTTACCTGCGTGCTGTTCGCGATGACGATCCGCTCGATCGTGCAGCGCGATACCGCACTGCTCTGCGCGCTTGCGTTCCCCGGTGCGTTCCTCACGGTGATCGTCGGGCAGACGAGCCTGCTTACCGCGACGCTCGCCGGCTTCGGGCTGCTGACGCTCAATCGCCGGCCCGTCATCGCCGGTATCTGCTTCGGTTTGCTGACGATGAAGCCGCAGATGGCAGTGCTGTTCCCGCTCGCGCTGCTGTGCGCCGGGCAATGGCGCGCACTGGCCGCGTGGGCCGCGACGATCGCCGTGGGCGTTCTACTGACGACGCTCTCGTTCGGCATCGGATCGTGGATCGCCTTCGTGCACGGCATCAACGATGCGTATCAGACGGTCAACGCGGGGCACGTCAAGCTCGCGCGCATGCCGACCGCGTTCGCGCTGGCCACCCTCGCGGGGTGGCCAGCTCATGTCGCGCGCGGCCTGCAGCTGCTGTCGGCCGCCGCCGCCGCGATCGCCGTCGTGTACGCATGGCGTGGCGCGTGTTCGTACGCGCTGCGTGCCGCCACGCTCGCGTGCGCATGCCTGATGGTCAGCCCGTACCTGTACGACTACGACCTGACCTGGTACGGGCTCGTGATCGCTTGGTATGCGCGCTATGCGTGGACGCACGGCTGGCGACGCCTGGATCGCGAATGGCTGCTGCTGATGTGGGTAACGCCGCTGGCCGGCCTCGCAATCGTCACGCACCTGCCGTTCCAGTTCATGCCGCTCGTCACGCTGGCGTCGCTGGCGATACTCGTCAGCCGGATCGCACGAGAAAGGCACGACGTGCCGTCGATGCCCGACGCACGCGACAACTCGACCGAGACCGGATTCCCGCATCCGGTCCGCTCACACCACCGCCCGGCGCACGGACTGCGCCGCACCGGCCGCCCGACCTTCGGCACCGGCCGCTGACACGCACGTCATTACAGGGGAACCCATCATGCGCGAACCACTCTACACACCGCTCGTCTCGCTGGTCGTACCGTTCTACAACGAAGGCGAGGCCGTCGAACGCTTCTTCGACGTCGTGATTCCGCTGATGGCCGGTCTCGATGCAATACGCTTCGAGATCGTCTGCGTGAACGACGGCAGCCGCGACGACACACTCGAGCGCCTGATCCGCGTCAGCATGACCGATCGCCGCGTGCGCGTCATCGATCTCACCCGCAACTTCGGCAAGGAAGCGGCGCTGACGGCCGGCCTCGACGAAGCGGCCGGCGACGCGGTGATTCCGCTCGACGCCGACCTGCAGGACCCGCCGAGCCTGATTCCGGTCATGCTCGAGCACTGGCGCGACGGCGCCGAAGTCGTCGCCGCGAAGCGCAGCAACCGCGCGTGCGATTCGTTCGCGAAGCGCACCGCCGCCGCGATCTACTACCGCGTGCACAACATGCTGTCCGACGTGAAGCTGCCGGAGAACGTCGGCGACTTCCGGCTGATGGACCGCAAGGTCGTCAACGCGCTGCGCAGCCTGCCCGAGCGCCATCGCTTCATGAAGGGCCTGTTCGCGTGGGTCGGCTACCAGACCGTGATCATCGAGTATCAACGCGACGCGCGCAGCGCCGGGCACTCGAAATTCTCCGGCTGGAAGCTGTGGAACTTCGCGCTCGAGGGGATCACGAGCTTCAGCACCGTGCCGCTGCGCAGCTGGACCTACATCGGCCTCGGCATCGCCGCGCTCGCATTCCTGTATGGCGCGTTCATCGTGGGCCGCACGCTGCTGTTCGGCAACCCGGTGCTCGGTTATCCGTCGCTGCTGTCGGTGACGCTGTTCATCGGCGGGATCGAGCTGATCGGCATCGGCGTGGTCGGCGAGTACATCGGACGCATCTACGACGAGTCGAAGCAACGCCCCGTCTATCTGATTCGCCGCCGCTACCAGACGCACGCCAAGGTGATCGAGCTGCCGATCGCGCGCGATGCGCGGCGCCCGAACGCCCGCCGCCGCGCACAGCCGGCGCGCGTGCGCGTGGGCGCACGCTGAGCAGCGGAGCCGGCAATGTTCGAACTGCTTTATGCCGAGCGCGTGCGGCTCGCGCGCTTCGGCCTGTCCGGGCTCGGCTCGACCGCGCTGCACATGCTGGTCGCATCCGCGATGTACGCGCTGTTCGACGCGACTCAGGTGATCGCCAACGCCGTCGCGTTCGTCTGCGCCACCGCGTTCTCGTATCTCGCGAATACGCTGTGGAGCTTCTCGTCGACCGTGCATTCGCGCAACCTGCTCCGCTATCTGACCGCCGCGCTGGCCGGCTTCGCCGAAACGATGCTGCTCGCGCACACCGCCGAGCTGCTCGACGTGCCGCGCGGCTGGGCAATCGTCGCGATCGCGCTGCTGATCCCGCCGACGATGTTCGTGGTGCACCGGTTGTGGACGTATCGCTGAAGCGTCGGCATCCGATCGCATGTAATCGTTTTCCGTCGGCGCCGGGGTCGGATTACTCATCCATCGGTCACGGAACCATCGCACCCGGCACGCGCAACGCCTGCTAGCATGGTGCGTGACCGGGCCGAATCGGGACGCTATTGGATCGCCGTCACGTGACGCGGAGTTCTGCCGGTCATCCGCGTCCCGTGTCGGCGTTGCCGCCGCACTTCGACGCGAACGCTGCCCGAGGCACGCATCGTGCGCTGCCACCCCCTCCGTCCTCCATCCAGCGGCGGGCTTCGCCACATGCAGTCGCGCGAGCCGCCGCCACGAGATTCGTCCATGCCCAGGAAAAAATCCAGCCTCTGGCTACGACCGTTCGATCTGTTTTCCGCCGCGGCAAGTACGCGACCCAAAAGGAAGACGACCAAACCGGCGGTAGCGGCCAAGCGCTCCGCCAACATGCGGCCACCGCGCCGCACGGAGTCGGTGCCGGCCGCGCGAACCTCGCCGCACCACGCACCCGGCACGTGGCTGCGGTCGTTTCATTCCGCGCGCCCCGCCGCAGGCCGCCTCGTCAACCATCTCGCCTACGCGCTATACCTGCCCGCCGCTTCCGCGTCGAGCCAGGGCATGCCCGTCGTCGTGATGCTGCACGGTTGCAAGCAGACGGCCGAATCGTTCGCCGCGGGCACGCGCATCTGCCGCATCGCCGAACGCGCGGGGTTTGCCGTGCTGTTTCCCGAACAGGCTAAAACCGCCCACTCGCATCGTTGCTGGAACTGGCATGGCGATGCGTCGCAGTCGGAGGCGCCGGCCGTTGCGTCGCTGATCGACGAGCTCGTGCAGGCGCGCGGATTCGACCGCGACCGGATCTATCTGGCCGGCATGTCGGCCGGCGCGGGGCTCGCGGCACGGCTCGCGATCGAATCCCCGGGCCTGTTCGCGGCCGTCGGCCTGCACTCGGGTCCGGCCATCGCACCGCCGTTGTCGACGATGGCGGCGATGAGCCTGATGCGCCGCGGCCTGCGCGACGATCCGATCGGCGTCGTCGACACCTGCGTCGACGTGCGCGCTTATCCGGGCATGCCCGCGCTCGTCGTGCATGGCGGACTCGACTCGGTCGTCGCCGAGCAAAACGCGCGGCAGCTCGGCATCGCGTTCGCGCGCATCAATCGGCTCGTCGACGAACAGCGCGAACTGCGCGTCGGCGAGCAACATACCTACACGCAAGACGATGTCGATTACACCGACTATCTGCGCGGCGGCCGGCTGATCGTGCGGGTCTGCATCGTCCGCCGCCTGGCGCATGCGTGGAGCGGCGGCGATCCGCGCGAGGCGTTCCACTCCGCGACAGGGCCGGACGCGACCGCGATGTTCTGGAATTTCTTTCGCAGGCGGCGCAGGCGGGCGCGATGACGGCGCGTCATTGCGCGGTCATGCCTGCTGCCCGATCTCCGCTGCCGCATCCGCGCTGCCGGCCGCGCGTCGGATCGGCAGACGGACACAGAACGTCGTGCCGCGCCCCGGCTCGCTCGTCACATCGATTACGCCGCGATGACGCTCGACGATGCCGTGCGACACCGACAGCCCCAGCCCCGTACCCTGCCCGACCGGCTTCGTCGTGAAGAACGGATCGAAGATCCGCCGAACGACGTCAGGCGTCATGCCGGTTCCGGTATCGCTGATCGCGATCGACACCTGTTCGCCGTCGCTCGACGTGCGAATCGTGATCACGCCGCGCACCGGAATCGCGTGCGCCGCGTTGACCAGCAGGTTCATGAATACCTGGTTCAACTGCGACGGAAGGCATTCGACCTGCGGCACGTCGCCGTATTCGCGGACGATGTCGGCCTTGTACTTGAGCTCGTTGTGGACGACGTTGAGCGTGCTCTCCAAGCCCGCGTGAATGTCCACCACGCTCCACTCGCCGCTACCCGGTCGCGAGAAATCGCGCAGGTCCTGCACGATACGGCGAACCCGCAACGCGCCGTCGATCGATTCGTCGATCAGCGTCACGATCTCGTCGCGCACGTAGTCCAGATCGGCCGCGCCGCGCATCGCCGTCAGCGCATCGCGCGTCGCCGGTTCCAGCTGCGTCAGCGCGGCGTCATGCGCGGCGATCACGTCCAGCAGGCTTCGCACCCACGTTCTCAGCGTATTGAGGTTCGCGCTGATGAAGCCGATCGGATTGTTGATCTCGTGCGCAACGCCGGCCGCGAGCTGGCCGATCGACGCGAGTTTTTCCGATTGCAGCAACTGCACGTGGGTTTCCTCGAGTGCGCGCAGCAGGCGCCGCTGTTCGTCCTTCTCCTGTTCGAGCCGACTCTGGGCCGCCCGCCGTTCGTCGATCTCGGTCGCCATGTTCTCGCGCGTGCGCTGCAGCATCGCCGTCGTCTGTTCGTAGCGCCGCAACGCCGTTTCGAGCTCCGCGGTGCGCAGTCGAACCAGCCGTTCGAGCGTGTCCGTCATCCCGCGCAGGAAGGTCGTGCGCGCATCGAAGCGGCAGACGAGCAGCGTGACGATCAGCGTCGCCATCGTGAACAGCGCGATGGTCGTCGCGAGCCACGGCGCGTCGATGCCGTTCGCGGCGCCGCAGCGCGCGTCCGGCGCGAAATGCGCGGCCGCCATCGCCGTGTAGTGCATGCCCGTGATCGCGATGCCCATGATCAGCGCGGCGCCGATGCGCTGCGCCGTCGCATGGCGCGCCTGTTGCGCGCGCAACGTCTGCGCCATCCAGAGCGCGACGGTCGATGCGATCACCGCGACGCCGATCGACGCCGCGAACAACGCGGGATCGTAGCGAATGCCGGGGGCCATGTGCATCGCGGCCATACCCGTGTAGTGCATTCCGACGATTCCGGCGCCCATCAGCACACCGCCCGCCAGCAAGCGCCGGCGGCTCAACCGCGCGCGCGTGACGACGTTCAGCGCGAAATACGACACGAGCACGGCGATCGCCAGCGACGCGCCGGTATCCGGTAACGCGTAGCCCAGCGGAATCGGCAGCGACAGCGCCAGCATGCCGACGAAATGCATCGACCAGATTCCGGTGCCCATCGCGGCCGCGCCGCCCGCCAGCCACGCGCGCTTGAGCGCCGGATTCTCAAGCAGCGAAATGAATGCGGCCAGATCGAGCGCCGTATAGGAGGCCAGCGTCGCGATGACGAGCGACAGCAGGACTAGCAGCAGGTTGTAGGTGCCATGCATGATCGAGCGCCCCCGTCGAAATGAACGCGTTGCCGCGACGTGCGACCGCTCGCGCGCAGCGGCCGAGCAGTCCGCGCAACGTCACGCAGGCGGCGTGCCGGCCGGCGCTGGCGCCGACTCCGATGCTGCGGTGCCGGTCAGCACGAGGATGTCGAACGCCGTGCCTTCGCGCGCCTCGAAACGGCGCACGAGCTCGATCTGGTGCGCCGACATCACGCTGCCCTTCGTCATCAGCAGCACGCCGCGATGGGTGCGCAGATCATCGGCGAGCTGCATGCCCTCGCGCAGCTGCTCGGACCGGATTTCCGCGACGGACGCCGCGATGCGCAGGCTCGCCGGATCCCGCACCAGTTCGATGAAGCGCGCGACCAGCAACGGGTCGTAACGCACGCCGGCCTGAGAGTGCAGCACGTCGATCGCCTGCTCGATCGAATGCGGCGAACCGATCTCGCCGTTGCGCAGCCCTTCGAAATCGCGCGCGATCGCGACGATCCGCGAGCCGAGCGGAATCGCGTCGCCCACGAGTCCGTCCGGCGTGCCGCGTCCATTGAATCGCTCGTACTGGTGCAGCACGATCAACGCGACCTTGTGCAATTGCGCGACCGGTGTGAGGACCATCTGCGCGCGCAGCGGATGCTGCTGGAACAGGCTGTGTTCGTCCGTCGTCATCTTCACGATCGGCTTGTGCAACAGCTCGTCGGGCAGCGACAGCTTGCCGATGCCGTGCAGCAGCCCCGCGAAATACACGTCCTGCGCGTGCAGGCTGCTCATCCCCGCCGACAGCGCGAGACGGCGCGCGATTTCGCCGACGCGCATCGCATGCCCGCTCGCCGACCCGCAGCGCATCTCGATCATGCTCGCGCAGACCTGCACCATCGCGGTGAAACTGCTTTTCAGGTCGTGCTGCGCCGCTTCGAGAAACATCACGGTCTGCCCGAGCTCCTCGGTGCGCGCGCGAACCTGCGTTTCGAGTTCCGTGTTGAAGCGGCGCAGCGTTTCGTTCTGCGCTTCGGTCAGCGCCGCCAGCCGCGCGGCCTCGCCGCGCAGGCGCCGCTGTTCGAGCGCCTGCTCGATGGTCATCAGCAGGTCGTGGTCGTCCCACGGCTTGTTCAGGTAGCGATACACGCCGCCTTCGTTGACGGCCTCCACAATCGACGCGATGTCGGAATAGCCGGTGAGCAGGATACGCATCGTGTCCGGGTACAGCGAGCGGGCACGGGCCAGAAATGCCGCGCCGCTCAGGTTCGGCATGCGCATGTCCGACACGATCAGGTCGACCTCGGTCGACGCCAGGATGTCCAGCGCGGCCTCCCCGCTTTCGGCGGTCAGGATCTCGTAGCGCGCGGGCCGCAACACGCGCTTGAGCGCGGACAGCACGCTCGGTTCGTCGTCGACCAGCAGGATCGACGCAGGGGCCACGGCGTTGCCGGACGCGGCTTCGGCGATCGTTTCGGGTGGTGCATCATTCGTTCCGTTCATCGCGGATGTCGTCATGGCTGGCCTCGGAGTATTTATCTTCACTACCTCTGTGACATCGGCGCCTGACGCGCATTCCATATTGGGGAAAACGCTGATTCGTATGAGCCGATCGGCGGCATCGGGCGCACGGTGGATCGCGCGCGAGACGGCATCCGGAACGCGCGATGCGGACTTCCGGTATCGTTGCGGAACGCGTCGAGCATGGCGCGCCCCGTCGCATCATTCACCCCGCATGGAGCATTCATTCATGATTCTGGAAATGGCATCGCTCGAAATCGATCCGTCGCAGGCCGAGCAATTCGAATCGGCGGTTCGCCAGGCACTCCCGCTGTTCGCCCGCGCGCGCGGCTGTGGCGGCGCCGAGCTGCACCGCGTGATCGAGCGCGACGGCGGCTACCTGCTCGTCGTCAAATGGGACACCGTCGACGATCACATGGTGCATTTCCGGCAATCGGACGACTTCCAGGCGTGGCGGCAACTGGCCGGGCCGTTCTTCAAGAGCCCGCCGCAAGTCGTGCATACGGAAGTCGCGGCGAAGTAATCGAAGCGAAGCGATCGCCGCAACGCGCAAACCGATCCGTCGCACACGACGCTGCCTCGGCGCGCTGACCGTTCGCCGTTCCGGCCCATCCGATTCCATACGAGCCCTCTCATGACCATCGATCCTTCCGTTCTCTCCGCATTCACGCCGGCCGGCAAGCTGCGCGCATCGATCAATCTCGGCAATCCGATCCTCGCGAACCGCGACCCGGCCACCGGCGAGCCGTTCGGCGTATCGATCGACCTCGCGCGCGCGTTTGCCGAGCGGCTGTCGGCCGAACTCGAACTCGTCGTGTTCGACACGGCCGGCAAGTCGGTGCAGGCGCTGACCGACGAGCGCGCCGATTTCGGTTTCTTCGCGATCGATCCGCTGCGCGGCGAAACGGTCGCGTTCACCGAACCTTACGTGCTGATCGAAGGCTTCTATCTCGTGCGCGACGATTCGCCGATCCGCGACAACGCGGACGTCGACCAGCCGCACAACCGCGTGACCGTCGGCAAGGGCAGCGCATACGACCTGTTCCTCACGCGCGAACTGAAGGCCGCGCAGATCGTGCGCGCACCGACATCGCAGGCCGTCGTGCAGACGTTCGTCGAGCAGCAGCTCGAAGTCGCGGCGGGCGTGAAGCAGCAACTCGAGGCCGATGCGGCGAAGACGACGGGCCTGCGCCTGCTCGACGAGCGCTTCATGGTGATCCGCCAGGCAATGGGTGTGCCGAAGAGCCGCGGCGAAGCGGCCGCCGCGTTGCTCGGCGCGTTCGTCGAGGAGATGAAGGCGTCGGGTTTCGTCGCGGATTCGCTGCGGCGGCATGGAATCGTCGGCGCGTCGGTCGCGCCGTGTGCGTGATCGGCGCAAGCGTCAGCCATCCTTACGATGCGGTCGCGCCCGGTCGGTGCTGCCAGTCGGAAACGCCACGCCATCCTGGAGGCGCCCCCGCGCTCGCGCGGCTGAACGTCGTCATTGGCGAGATGCGGTGCGGTACGGGGTTTCGCCAACGGATACGGTGCGCACGTTCATGTCGCGGCGCGGAGTCCCGGCGCCGTTGCAACAGCAGGGGAACGAGGTGCTGTCGCCGCGGGGTGCGCGGGCGCCGGCGAGGCTGCGCGACCTGGCGCCGGATTCGGCGACGAAGCTGAAGAAGATGAAGGTGCCGACGAGCCCGGCTGGCTCGCGCGCGGCCTGTCGTCCCGCGAAGCTCGGCGAGCGGCCAAGTCGGCCTGCTCTGCGCTGCGCTGGGCAGTGCGCTCGGAGGACAGGCGCGTCGCTTCGGGATCCGGATTGATCGTGTTGACGCGGATGCGTTCGATGCCGCCCACGCCCGCGAGCCGGTTCAACGGCACGTAGTTCGTACGAAATGCCAGTTCGACGCCGCTGCTCAGGTTGACGTCCGCTTGTGAGCCCCCGGTGGTCTGCGTTCGGTTGCTCGACACGTAACCGATCGTGCTCTGCACATTGGCCTCCGCTCCCCGGGGCCCGAAGCGGGCGCCCCCGCACTACGGTCGTTGGCGGCAGCACTGCTCGCACCGATATGAAAATTTATCACGGCGTTGAGCCGCCCGCTCTCGATGATAATGCGCTGCAGGCCCATCTGTACCATCGTCGCGAGCAACTGCTGGTGCGGGCCAGCACCTGCTGGGCGAGCAGCACCAGGCGTTCGAGGAGCGCCGAATCGGGCCGGCCTACATGCATCGCACGCCGCTGGTTGTGTTCGGCGATGAAGTGATCGACGATCGACGCGATGCGCTCCGACCGCTCCCGCAGCGGCGGTATCTCGATCCGCACGACGTTGAGCCGATAGACTAGAAGACCGCCATAAACCAGTTCGCTATCCTTCACGCAGATCGATTTACCAATTACAGCACGACCCCATTCCAGATTTAGACTATGCAATTAACCACTCCTTTGGAATCTTAGGAAAGAGGGTGGTCCGAGAATAATTTACTTGACTAGATTAACCGGCTCTTCAGAATTAACAACACACCGCCACGAAAAACCTCCTCTAGGGAGCGGTCGAGGCTTTCCCATCAACAAATCTGTATATGGCTCTCCGTCCGCAGGATCTATTGCAAGGCTTGGATCCCACGCACGTCGAGTCACACTGTTATTAAAATGACCCTTGGGCTCGTCATTTGAGGCGCTGCGTGCAACCTTCCATTTTCCACTTCCCGGTCCCCTGGGATTTTTCTCTGGACTAGCTTCATAATAATTGCTTTGATACCAGTCACCCACCCACTCGTACCCGTCAGAACTCATGTCATATAGCCCCAACGGATTGGAGGGGAATAGGCCAACCGGATAATTTTCGACCATTTTTCGCACCCCTCCCTTGTTTCGATTTTCCGAAAGTGGCGTAATCAGCGCCCTTTGATTGGAATCGTCAATATTTCGGCCAAAGTCCAAATTGCCGTCATTTGTTGAAAAAAGAAAATTTTGCCCACGACTTCGTGCTGCATACTCCCACTGAGCCTCGGTAGGGAGATCAAACGGAACCCCAGTGAATTCTCCAAGCCATTGGCAATAATCTCTTGCCTGTTTCCACAATGCGCCTGCAGGAACGAGCGCATTTCGATATGGCAACGCGTCATCATCAAGATGGGGTTGACCGTTCGCGTCGAGGAACACATCAAATTCTGAAAATGTTGTTTTAAATCTACCGATACTAAAAGATGATAGCGTTACCTTGTGAAGCGGCTTGTTGTTCTCCCATGGGGTAAACGGGAGCTGTTCCTTTGTCATCAAGGATCCGAAGTCTCCCATCATATAGGTTCCACCACGAACAAACACAAGATCCTCTAATACTTTGCGCTTCAGTTTCTCAATTCGTTCTTGAATTGATCCTTGTTGAAGTCCAAGAAGGCTCTCTTTTAATGCGTTCGACTGACTAACTAGAGGGAGATGCCTAGCTATATCGATCGATTCGGTTTCAGGCGAAATAATACGAGGCCTGGTTGGTGGATACACTTCCTTTCCCTCAGATTCATGCGCGCTTAACATTACGGATGCGCAGAGTGCACATAATAGATACGAAACATACCACTTCACTTTAAACCTCGTCGGTATAGTAAGCGCCCCAGCCTCGGGAAGCATATAAAGGATGATCGTGCTTACCTAGTTGAGTGTCGTAAGCAACGGACGTTGCCGCTAACAAAATGTGGCCATGAGGAACATCGTGATCCAAGCACTCATCAAGCCCTTGTACCATCCGTCAAAATTACCTGACAAAGCCAACGATCTAAAGGCAGTTATCCGCCTCTTTGTTGCCCGATCGCACATCCAACACCGCACCGATCAACGAAGACACTCCACTGAGATATCCCGTTACTGCCTTGAGATTGGCCAGCGTTCGCGCTGCGTCCTCGGCGAGCGCCGTCGCCGCTCTCGTCGAAACCTGAAGACATGCCGATGTCGCAGAAAATCGGCTCGCTACGAGCGATGCATAGTCCTCGCCCGACTTGTCGGTCTTCGAAAGTGCGGCACCGAAGGACACCACCTCGATGAATGCGAGGGTCCCCGCAAGCCAAACCGCTCCGGCTGCTTCTGCTCCTTCCGACGTTACCTTTACGGCATTCCACTTCGCACGATGCAACTGGCCTCGTTCATCGGACGCCAGATTATCCAGCGCGCGCATACGCGCTAGGGGCAGGAACACCGCGCAGACGCAGCGCGAGGAAATCCGCCTTCAGCTTGTTGAACATCGGCAACTCGGTTCTGACCGCCGCTTTCACAAGCTCGATCGCGTCCGCGTGGCTAATGCCGACGCGCATCAACATCGCCCCGCGAAGCAGGTAGCCTTGCCATACGTCGCCTAGCTGATCCGCTACCACCTCGACTTCGTCACCTTCATTGAACACGGATATGGGACCGCACGCTGCTTGCGCGCATACCAGTGGGGCGGCGAGCTCCATGGGTTTGCGTAAGCCAGCGCCATCGCACGTAGGCCATCCCGCTGCGCAAACACTCAGGGAACTTGCGGCCGACCCCGGCTACGCAATCGAGCGGTGAATACCCTTTCGAGGCCGTCGGTGTCGTTCCGACTGCATTCATGTGGCTGCTCCGTTCAGGTTTGACGTCATCGGGAAGTGCTCTGCGGTGCGCTACCGGACGCGATGAGCAACTGATCGACCAGTTCGAGTTTCAACGGCTTATCGGCGTCGAGCTTCTTTTTCTCGACCACGTATTTCCAGCCGTCTCCGTTGCCCGGGTTTCGGTAGAACGCAACGATCGCCACGTACTTCGTGTCGGCCTGCATCGGCTGCGTGAGACTCGCGGATGCGCCCGGGTTCATCACGGAGGCCATGCTCGTTTGCAGGTCCTGCGCGAGCACGGTCCGGTCGTTCTTCAGCAGATCCTCGTACGATGCGCCGTCAAACATCTTCCGGTCCTTGAGCTGGTATACGCGCACGGCGACCGACGTCGGACGGCCGGCGTCGTCCGGATTCAATGCTTCGCGCGCCGAAAGATCGATGTTGAGCACCTTCACCTGCTTGAAGAACACTGCGTGATATGTGCTCGAGGAGGCGTCCGAGACCGCCTGCCACGCGCCGCAGGCCGACAGCAGCAGAACGGACAACATTGTTGAGACAGCAAAACGGATAGGCATTGATGATCCTGAATCGTGCATGTAGGTAGTCGAATCAGCAGAGTCGAAGAGCATGTATGTACCCCGATCAGCTATATCGAAAAACATACGGTTAGTGCTTGTCTCGCCAGATTGCGGACAGCGACTCGAAGAAACTGGGATCTTCTCCGACTTCGTCTGGCGTCCATCGACGGGGTGAGTCGAACTTCACCCATCTGACATTCTTGGGGTGGTCCTCAGAAACGTTACCCGAAGACAGCTTTGCTTTGTGGGTCATAAAGTTGACGCTGACCTCCGAAACTTCACCGGAGTTACGCATAACCGACATCTCGTCATACCCGATCAATTCGAACCTCTGATTTTTCCAACGAAATTTGTAGGTGCTGTCCCCCATTTCCCATGTACCCGCGCTGGCAAAGCGATGAAGTGTCAAATTCAGGGATCCTCGATCAATCGAGACATTACCCTCATGCAAAACGTCATCGAGACACGGGGATTCTCTCCTCGGTATTAGCGTATGGTTTTCCAACGCCAGCGCATAGCTTCCATCAGGGCGCGAGAACGCCACCGCCAAAATTCTGGGATTCGTGTCGAGCGGATTCTCACACATGTCATCGTGAGTAACGATGTTACGCGGATCATTCTGACGTAGGACCATCACAAGATCCTCACGTTTGGCTCCTGTCAGATCGCCCTTCCGCAGCAGTTCAAGTTTCCATCCGGGCGGTACGAAACCCTCCGGCCCGTTTGCTCGTTTGACCAACTGTGGATACACGACTGCCGGAACATCCCAAGCCAGTACGCAAGTCGACGCGACCACGAGCCAAATCGTCGATAACGTCCGCGGGAGCCAGCACAACTGTTTGCAAATTAAGAGTCTCATTCGATTTCCGATATTTCAGTCACTAAAATTAATCTGATAACCAAACCGTCTGGCAGCGCGCGGGTAAACCGAGATGCAGCAACAGACGGGTGTTAGCCTGACCGATTGCCGCTTGTGGCGTGTATCGCGGCGGCACTTCCATGCACCGGTGCACATCAGCATCGGCACTGATATATAGCGGCGAGAATGCCGTCAATTCGTGGTGCAGCCGTGGGTCTGCCAATAGGTCGGCTGCTTGCTGCGCATTCCCGTGACTCCGCCGCAGCGCAATGCTCTCGTCACCTCGCTATCGCACACGACGCGCTCCATTCGAGCGTCGCTGCGTCAGCGAACAGCGACCGATGACCTATGATTAAGACTCACTCGCCAATACCGAGATCCGTCAGCATTTGATCTGTCCGGGCGAATTTCCGCAACTCTTCGGCGCGCTGTTTGGTTAGATCGAGCAGGCAGCTCTGAATCATGTAGTCGTGCAATGCCCCACGATAGTAAGCAGAACGAACACTACAATTGGCGTCTCGAAAAGCGATCCACTTGCGTTCGGACTCAATGAGCGCCTGCTTGACATCCGGTTGCATATTCAACTGCTTCATAAGACCCTGATAGAGAAGGTTGAGTCTCGCATCGGCCTTGTCGACAAACACCTTCAAGCAGCTGGATGACCCGTCTGATGGGCAATTTGGTACAAGATCATCGGCCCTTTCCCGTGGGGCTATCAATCTTTGATAATCGTCACGAGCGTCCCCCGTGGTAGTGCCAGCAATAGCAGCTACAGAGATGACCGAGCACAAGGCGGACGCCAGGATTGCAGGAGTGAAACGGATGGACATCGGCATTCTCCGGTCATGCATGGCATGGATTCAGGTGTGGATTGGTCCCGGGCGTGGGAAACGCCTCATAAACGCCGAGTGCGATGTTGATGATGCGCTCCTCGTCGGCGGGTAGTACGGTTGTCCAGCCAAGGCGCGGTGCCGGGCCCGTTGACGCGGCGCCGATGGAAGGTTCCGGCGCAAGCCGCGAGGAGACCTCCATGCGCAGGTATACGTCGGCCTTCACGCCCACATACAACTGCACAAACGCCATCAGTTCGCGATGCAGCCATGCGCCAGGCAGGAGATCGTGGGTCTGGCCGCCATCGGCCGGACGCAGCGTGACCCGCACCGCGCGGCTGCGATACGCGAGTCGCCGGCCCAGCACGTAGCCGCCCCCCAGCCCCCGGCGTGCGTCGTGTTCCGAATCAGCAGCATGGCTCGCGGACGTCAGCGGTCGCGGCTCTCCGGCGCGCGTAACCGCCGGAAAGAATTCGTCGACGCGCACTCCGACACCAGGCACGGCCAGCGCGATGACGCCAGCGAGGCCCTCGGGCGTGCGCGTATGCTGGATCAGGAGCCCCAGCAGCGCGAGCATCCGCGAATCCGGCAGGCCGGCGCGCTGCGGCTTGTCGCCCCACCCGAACCCAGCCAGGCACAGCAGATTGCGCGAATGCGCATCGGCGCCGCCAGCTCGGAAACTTTCCGGATAGCGGTACTTCTTCCACGCACGGTACAGCAGCGTGACGTACCGGTGATTGAACTGGTCGAGAAACGCTTCAACCGCCTCATGCCCCTCTTCGCGCAGCGCGATCTCGTCGATCATGTGCGACGGCACCGCCGCATCGACGCCGTACAGACCCATGAACGTCGTGCGCACGGTCGGGAGCGCATCCGGCCCGAACGTCTCCACCCTGTCGTCGAACTCGACCGACGCGACTTCGCCTGCCGGAAAGCCCATGCGCGGCCGCGGCCGGAATCGTACCGGTTCATGCTCGAGGATATCCCGTGCTCCCAGCCCCGGCCGATCGGGAACACGAGCCTCAAGCAGCCTGCACAGCTGCATGAAGTTCATGCGCGGTGCGCGCGCCAGCAGCAACGCGACCAGCGGGTCGAGATGCGGGAACTCGTCCCCCAAGGGGACTTCCTTCGGGGTACGCGGACTCATAGCGGGGCCCGCTGGGCTTTGCTACGCGGCCAGCTCGTGCGGGTCTGCGACGGCAGGCTCACGATCGACAGCCTGGTGAACAGGTTGATTTCCGCATACTGCGCGAAGAACCGGTGCAGCAGTTCGCCGAACAGCATCACGTCACCCTCGCCCGCAAACGCATGCGAATCGAGCGTCACCTCGATCAGCACGCCGCGCTCGACCGAGCCGCCTGTCACCTCCTCGAGCAACTCCTGCGAGACCCACAGGATGCCTGCGAGCCGCCGGCGGTTCAGCTCATCGTCGGTCCAGTCGTACAGTGCGAGGGCACCGCGCAGCACTTCCGCATTCATCATCGACAGGAAGTTCGGCGCCAGATGCGACAGCACGCGCCACTGAAAGCGGTCTTCAGTCGGCGGATACAGCGGCAAGGTCGGCGAGACGAGATTGCGTACGCCGGTGACATTCGGCGTGCTGGCAGCGAGCTCGTTCAGACTCGCTTCCCGCAGCCCCTTGCGTGGCAACAACCCGTTCGTACCCGTCACGCGCAGCGACAGGCTCTCCTCCGGCAGCGTGTCCATCGTCTCCCAGGCATGGCCGCCAAGAATTACCCACGTCTCATGCATGCCCGACACGCCCGGCCGCACGCGCGTATGGAAGTAGCGCTCCGGCGCCTCGTGCCGCAGCATGCCGCCGCGGTGCCGGAAGGTGGCGAACGGCACGTATTCATATCGCTCGGCCGTGTCGTGGTCGAATGTCGCAATGGCGTCGACTGAATAGGTTTCGACGTGCTCGCCCTGATGACCTGCCGGGACCACGCGATATTCGGTTTCGTGATGATCGATCCCGATCGGTTCGGCATCCAGTTCGAACAGGTTGATCACCGGGCTGCAGAAGAGACGCACGTTCTCGGCGTTGAAGCGCTGGTCCGACGGATACGCGTGCTTCAGCACGATTTCCAGCTCGAAGCGCGTCGAGCTTTCGGGTAGCTTCGTGATGTCCAGTCCGCACAGGTCGACGAACAGAAATTTCTCGCGGAACGTGAAGTACTCCAGCAGCAACTGGTAGCCGGAGAACGCGGCATCGGCCTTCGGCCAGAGCCGCTCTTCGGTCGAAAAGCCGGCCGGCTCGATCGTGACGCCGGCGAGCGGCAGCGATTCGCCATCACGGATTTCCGGAATGCGCCAGGAGATTGCATCGACTTGCCGAGTCAGCGCGAGATGCATCGCGAACGCGGTCGGCAGATCCGCATTCAGGTGCAGGCGCAGTCGCGACAGGTCCGTTTCCTTGCGGCGCGCCGAGCCGTGGAGTGCGAACCCGAGCCGGAGCACCGAGCGGCCATCGTGCCGGACACTCGGGCCGGCATGCGTGATCGAGAGCGGCTGCAGCGTCACGGGCTGCGTGGTTCGGTACAGACACTGGACAGTCTTCGGCGTCGAGCCTTCGGCGCCGGCCGGCGGCGGTACCGCGATCGGCGCGGAGCGGACCGGTACGCCGGCTGGCACGATTTCGGTTTTCTGGAGCCTTTCCGCGAGCGGGATCAGCTCGACCACCGACAGCGACGGAATCATCCGCAGGTAGTGAGGCCACAAGAGGCTCACGAGGCCCTCGGTGAGCTCCGGCAGCTCGTCGTCGAGCTTCTGCCGAAGCCGGCCGGTCAGAAACGCAAAACCTTCGAACAGCCGCTCGACATACGGATCGCGATCGCCCACGCGATCGAGGTTCAGCAGGCGCGCGCGATCGGGGTGTGCTTTCGCGAATTCCTTGCCGGATTCGCGCAGATAGCGCATTTCCGCTTCGTAATAGCGCAGGATCGGATCGTCGTTTTTCATTTTTGTGAAAGTGTCAGTGTCCGGGCCGGATCGAGCACGGTAAGTTCCGCGTGCAGTTCGCCGATGCGACGGGCGAGCGCCGGCTTGTCGGCATCCTTGCGGGTACTCATCGCTTTCAACGCCCGCACGAGTTGCTGCTTGACCTCGAAGACGAGCGCCGGCTCCCAACACACCAGCGGCAGCGACCGGGACGACGCGTCGAGCTCGGTGAGCAGCGCCAGCGCCGTATCCGGGCGGCTGGCATGGTCGGCCAGGCGCGCCATCACGAGCCGCTGCAGGTAGCGGTGGCGCTCGGTCTTCATGCCCGGCAGCGCTTCGAGCCACCCGAAGGCCGCCTCGATGCCTTCGCGCGCGGTCAGTTCGCGCGCCTGCGCCTCGATCTCCGGCCAGTCGCCTGCCGTGCCGTCGTCGTTGCCCGCCGACACCGCCAGCGGCGTGACGGACTCGCCCGCTTCCAGATCGCGCACGACTGCGTGCCGCGCGATCCACTCGAGCGTTGCGTCGTCGGCGAATGGCGTGCCGTCGTTGAACGCCAGCCGTTCGATGCCGGGCAACCGTTCAAGGAACAGCGCGAAGTCCGCGCGTAGCAGTTCGCGCCAGCTGTGATAGGGCGCGCCAACATGATCGAGCGCGACGTGCTGGAAGTACTGCAGGTCGAACCACAGGTGGTTGACGCCCTCCATGAACGCGCCTTCGACACGTTCGAGCAGTTCGTGCCATTGCTTCTGCAGCACGAGCCGTTTCATCTGCTGGCGAAGTTCGCCGCGGGGCGGCACGAGGCGCGTGCGCAAAGCAGCGTCTGCCGGCGGCACTTCGTGCAGCGTATCCCAGCGGACGCTGCGCACAAGCCGTACCGACGGCAGATAGCCGTTTTCCTCCTGGTCACGAAGCCAGACTGCCATCGTGCGCGCCTGGTCCAGCAGGTCTCGCGTTGAAGTGGGCGCGCTGGAAACCGTAGTCGCCGCAGACGGCGCTGGGGACGTTGCCGTGTCCTGCTCGGCGCTGCGAGTGGATTCGTTGTTCCGCTCGAACCGAGAGACGAGCGGTTGCAGGTTCGGGCGCGCGGCATCGGGCCACGCCCCCGTGCGTGCGACGAGTACGTCGAGCGCGGCAAGTGCGCGTTCGAGATCCGTCGGCGCGAACGCGCCGCGGCTTTCCAGCAGCTCGATCATGCGGGCGGTCGCCAGCATCTCGAGTGCGCCCTTCCTCGCCTCGGCGCGAGCGGGCAGCACCGCTTCCCCGAACCGGTCGACGAGCGCCGCGGCGAGTTCAAGCCCGTCGGCAAAGCCCGCCGGACCATCCTGCCGCAGACGGGCGAACGCGTAGTAACCGGCCAGACGCAGATCCTTGCCGGTCTCCTTGAGCAACTGCTCGCAGGACCGAACGATCAGGCCGTCATCGATGCCGGAGAGCTTTTGTGTCTCCTCCCGCAGCTCGAAGAACGCGTCCTCGTAGCCTGGATCGCGCCCCACGCCGGTGTCGCCCACGAGCGGCAGCAGCCACGCGTTCCACGCGTCGAGTCGCGCGCGCGCGAGCTGCTCGGCGTCGTCGCGCGCCGGAAAGAGGCTTTTGAACAGTCCGCCCAGCATCATTCGACCTCCGGCAATGCACCGCGCGGCAACGGCATGGCGGCATGTTTGGCCGCAGCGATCGCGGAAGGCGGCAACGGTGGCGGACTGGTCTCCGACAACTTCGGGGCCGCCTTCGCCGCGCCCGTGACGAAGACCCGGGTGGGCAGCGTGAAGTGGCGCAATTGCAGCACCTCCAGCGGCCCGGCACCTGCCTCGCTGCGCAGTTGGACTCTCAGCGGGATACCCTGACTCGTATCGGGCGTCCAGGTCATCAGATAGCGCGCACTGTCCTGCTGCGCCACCTGTGCACGCTCCAGCAGCCGGATCAGGCCAAACCGCCCCTGCGAATCGAGCGCCGTGCGCAAGCCTCCCTTCTCGGTTTGCCATTCGATGTGGGACAGATTCTCCAGCGACTGTCCGGGCCACTCGAACGGTGTCCACTCCTGCTTCTGGTTGAAGTAATGCAGCTCGCGCCCGGACAGCACGAATTTCATGTCCGTGACGCCCGGTGTCGGCACAGGCTGCAGCTCGTATCGCACATGTGCATCCCCGGACGGAAACATCACCGTCGAGACACGCGCGAGCTTGTTCAGGCTGTTCAGGAAACCCGGATCAATGGTCAACGCACCGTGGTCGGCACCTTGCGCGGCCACCCACCGGTCTCCCTGCCGCTCAACGACGCCGGCGAGCTGGGTCGTGACGAACTGGGCGATCACTCCGTTGTCCGGCCGCATGAAGCGGGCCATCTCGGGCAGCGACGCGTCGTTGTCGGAGTCCGCGAACGGATAGCGTCCGCCGAATGCCTTGTTCCAGTCCGCGACGATCGCTGCGCGCCAGATTTCGTTCAGGCTGGATGCAGCCGGCTGCACGACCACCTGCCACGCCTGGTCGAACGGTGCCCGGAAAAGTTCACCGAACCCCGCCCATTGCTCGCCGAGGCTCGCGGCCACGCGACTCGCGTAGTCGCGGCTGTCTGAAATCTCGGAGGTCTTGCCTTGCAGGACCGACTGCGCGGCTAACCGCGCAATGGCGTCCGGATCGGCACCGGAGACAATCTGGGACGCCTTCAGACGCATCGCGGTGACCCGCTCGAGATAGCGCGCGAGACTCAGGTCACCCGTCGCCGCCAACTGCGCGGCAGCCTTGCCGTTGGCCGGCGGGCCAGACACCAGATCGCTGCCGGTCAGGCGCAGGATCGGGCTGAAGGCTGCGACGAGTGGCGCAAGCTGCGGCTGGACCTGTTTCGACGGGTCCTTCTCGCCTGTGCCGACGAGCTGCTGCGCCTTGGTGATCAGGTTGTCGGCAAGCGACTGCGCGTTCGCCCCCGCGCCCGCCTGATAGACGATGGCGTTCATCAACGCGACGAGCGGCGAGCGTTGCGGGTCGCCTAGCAGCGTCAGCTGGTCGGCGGTGGCCGACAGCGTCGGTGCCGGTTGCCACCGCAGGCTATTAAGGAACAGCGCCCAGGCGCGCGTGTAATCGTCGAAGTAGCGTTGACGCAACTCTGCTTTGAGCGTTGAGGGCGACTGGTTGCCGGTCTTGGTATCCGACAATACCCAATCGCCCGACACGTCGCGCTGCGCGCTGGCATCGTCGATCGCCTTCGAAATTCGTTCGTCCCAGGCTGCGCGTGTGAATACGCCCGGAATCGTCGCCGTCGTGTTGAACAGACCGCGGCTTGTCGTGTCGCCGAGCAGTGTGGCGAGAGACACCGGCGGATACTTGGGCGTCGCGTCGTCGAGGATCTGCTGGTAGAGCGCGTCCTTCGAGTTCTGGATCCCGCGTACACCAATGACCGTTTGTCGGGCTGACGCGATCAGGTTGCCGTCGGGCACGATGGCCAACGCGGTGGCATTCGATGTCGAATCGCGACCGAGGTGGTTCGCGAAGAACGCGATCGCGTGCTGCCGGAGGTCTTCCCAAGTACCGGGCGACAGGCTTGAGTTGACTGGACGGGCGGGCGCGGCTGTCGCGACCAGCTGCGGCGCCAGAAAGCCGGCAACGGCATGCTGCGGCCTTGCCAGCATCAGGTAGGCCTTGAGCGTGTCGTACGCGGCCTGCACCTGCGCGTTACCGCCGCTGGCGATCTGCGCATCGGAAAGAGACCCGAGCTGACGCAGCCGTTCTTCGAGCTTCTGACGGATCGGGGCGACGAGGATGCGGTTCGCCGCGTTGGCATAGCTGGGCCACAGCGCGTCGAGTAGTGCGCTGTCACGATTCAGGCCGAAGCGCGTGTTCCATGGCACGCCGTCGCGCTGATGGCCTTCGAGCGTATCGATCTGCCGGTCAAGACCATGGAGAGTTTGCAAAGCCTGCGTGCCGTCCTGAACGGTCGACAGCTGCGCAACGGTATCGGCCGCGCTCTGGATCGCTGCACGGTTGACGAATCCCGACAGCATCGTGCCGGCGATCCAGCAGCCGACCAGGCCGGTCGTGATCCATGCGGCTGCCGTCGACAGCGAGAAGCCGACGCGGCGGCCGTGGATTCGGTGACTGTGTTCAGCGACGGTCTGCCAGATCGTGCGATGTTGAGGGCCGACTATCGGCTCGTCGTCGTTTGCGTCGGTGGGCGCTGGCGGCGCCAACTCCCGTTCCTTGAACAGCGGTGCGAAAAGCAGCCCGTGCACCGCGTGCCGCCAGATGCGGGACTGGCCGGTTTGCAGCACCAGACCCGACAGTGCGCTACGAAGGTTCGAAATATGCCGGGACAACTCGGCCGGATAGCGATCGTGGGCATCCTTCGTCAGCCGTACGACACCGGCATCCGCCAGGTTATAGGCGAGCGCCTGCAGGGACGTGTCGATCTCGTCCGCGTTGACGCGCGCGTTCGACCAGGTGAAACCGATCGCCTCGTCGGGACTCGTCGTTTCGCTGCCGAAATCGGTAACGTTGAGGAGATACGCGGGTGCGGCCCAGCGCAGCGCGCGGGCATGGCGCGCGAGTCGTTGCGAGAGGCTATCGGCATCGAACGGAGCATTGGCCGAGCTGCGGTTACGCGTCACGACCACGATCGCGTCGATCGGGCGCCGACGGCGCAATCGGCGAATCTGGTCGAGCCACTCGGTCTCGAGCGTGTCGCGGGTTTGCCTGGCGTACAGCAGGACCGTGTTGCCGGTGATCAGATACCCCGCGTCGACGAGTCCCGGTGCCACGCGTTTCACCAGCGGCAAATCGCCGGCGATCAATACCCAGCGATCCCGGTAGCGCCAGCGCCAGCCGTGGCGGTAGGCAAGATTGTCTCGCAGGGCGACGGCTCGGGCAGACGCGTCCTGAGACTTGTGGAGTTCAGGTTTCCCTTCTGGCTGTGGGGGTTCCAGACCTTGTTCTTTTGACTGGCGTTGGAGGTCAAGGCGAATCTGTTGCCTCCGTGGAAGCACAATGGCAAGCAGAATCAGAGAAACGAGCACAGCGCCGACAAGGATGCGACCATAGCTATTGAACCATCGCAGGAGCTGAACCTCGTCTACCGTTAGATAGACAAACAGCGTCGCCGCAACCGCAATTCCCAGTATGACGAGCCACCGGCCCCACGCATACTTATTGTTCACGTCGATTGATCCTTTGCCTTTTCCGGCAGAAGCGTACAAAGCACCGAACGCTTGCTGGCGCTGTCACAAATTGCAGCGAGCTGTGGTTTCCCGCTTCGCAAACCCATTTCGACAGCGATCGCAAGAGTGAGCCAGGGACTCACCGGCCCGGGTATGCCAAGTACCTCGTCCATATCGCGTATCGCGGCCTCTTTCGTTGACAGACATCTACCCATTTCCAAACGCAGTGCGGACACTGCCTCCATATCGAGCGCGCCGAGCCACGCACATTGGATAGAATTGCGTCCAACCTGGAACTTTGTGGCTTGGTGAAGATCTGCACCGATCTCGCTGGTCGCTGACAGCATCGGTCGCAGAAGGCGACAGCCCGCGAGCGCGTTCTCGTCGCGCGTCCGAACGGCAGATTGCATTGAGCACATCAGAATCCCCGCGACGCCCTCGCTATAACCAGGATTGACGCCAGCCGTCCAGAACTGGCCGGCAATGATCAGCGTCGGCGGCATGTTGTTCTGGTCGACATAGATCGATAGTGATGACAGATCTCCCGATGCTGGGATGCAGTCCACGGAAAGCCGGATCGGATGGGTGGAAAGCACGGCGCGGACTGCGACGTCCCATTGAGCCATGTCTTCCGCCGACTTTTCATCAAGCAACACCAAGACATTCAGACTTCGAACAGCCAAGAGCTGCTTCGAAAAGCGATCTGCGATCAGAGCGATAACCGTCTCGTGCCGCTTTTCAGCCGCGATCGGCTCCAGACAATCAAGTGCGCGGCCTCTGCCCAGATTGACCGGGAATGAATAGTCCAGCCTTTCCCATCCGTCAGTGTTCTCCACGCCACCAGGCAAGCAGGTTGCATTAGCAACGAAAATGCCTCGATTTGCCCATGTGTGCCACAGCGACATCAGTCGCTCGTTCTCACGTACACGCTCTTCGTGTTCAAGTTGACGTTGCTCCCAGTCATTCAGCTTCACGCCGAACAGGATGGCGAACAGGCTTAGGGGCGCACCGGCCACCAGCGTCCAGAACATCGCCGTGTGCGTGGTCCGGCCTTGAGGCCAGAAAAATACGACTGCTGCGAAACTAAGGCCGAAGACAGCCACGAAAACCAGTGACCATATCCGCCAATCGATGGGTTTGGGCAGCTCAGACGGTGACAGTTCGGGTATTGGCCATGGCATCGGTTAGCCTGCGAGCAACGTTGTGTGGCGGGCAAAGATCCGGCATCCACAAGCGGCCCGACTCAGGTGAGTCACGAGATATTTACCGTTATCCGTCATGGTCGGATCGCCTTCAACAATCGGGTTGACTCCGTGTCCGTCGCGCGGGCAGTTGACCAGATCGCCAACGAGCGCCGCGCGCTTGCCCCTTTCGATGATCGTCGAGGTTGCAGTCATGACATAACCGTCGTGATCAGTGGGATCACCTTCAAATACAAGGCCTTTCATAGTGGGTAGATAGATTTATCAATCGCCGAAACATTTTTCGCACTTAATTACAGTGGCCAGGAAAGAATCAATGACGAGCTATTCATTGACGACTTTCCCTGTGAGGCGTCCGCATTTTCATTTTTCTCAAAATCCGCCCCACCCACCACCCATACTCTTTCGCGCCCCAAAGCCAATCCGGTCAGTTGCACTCCAGTGAGCATAGCAGGCGCGGTTTCGGCAACGTTCATCCAGAGTTTCCACTGGCTACCACCGTTGTCTGTACGGAGAATCAATCCTTGTTTCGTGATAAGCCACCCGTTGAAGTCGTCGGGCAATAGCAGTCTAGTGATACCAATTTCGCTGGACCCTTCGAGACCTTGAGGAAGTTCCAATTTTGCACGTTTCCATTTGATGCCCCCATCCCACGTACACCAAACCTTGTAAGATCCTCCAACGCAGCCATGTTTCGTACTGTTAAAACTCAACCCTCCGAAGTTAACGCTTTTAGCGTCGGGATCTTCCAACGACAACACACGGTTCCAATGTTCTCCGCCATCTATCGTGTGTAGCAAAGCTCCTTGACTTCCCGCCACCCAACCTTCACTCGCGTTCACGAAGATTACTCGTGTGAACGCGAACGTGTTTCCAAGAGGACGAGACGTCACTGGCACCCATCTCTGACCACCGTCAATCGTACGAAGCACTTCCCCAACGAACTTGCATTCGTCGCCACTGCGACAGACGTCCGATTGGCCAACGACGATTCCGTGATCTGGATCAGAAAACGCCACATCGAATGCTTTCCCACCCCCACCATTACCAAATGACAGAGCGAGGCGTCCCGGATCAGTATATGACGTAAAGACTTGGTTGAACTGCTCCCAATCCTGGCCATCCTGAGTCCGCAGAATTTCCCGATTACCGCCGACCGAGAATGCACGTTTATCGTCCAGGACAGTAACCCCAAACAATGCACCGCCGAAAGGAGTGTGTCGAACCACGTGCCAAGTTTTTCCTTGTCCATCGTTCGACACCACTTGCAATCCGGGCCCGCCAACGGCGACAAGGCGGCCGGACGGAGTCACAGCAATGTCATTGAGAATCGTATCGCCACCAATGCCAGTATATGCCGTCGCCGAATGCTCGTGCCACTTTAGCTGCAATTCACTCGCGGCATAATTTTTAGAAGATATGTCAGCGGGACTAAATCGACGCGTCAGATCAACGCAACGGAGGTTTTTAACTATGGAAGCATGAAGTTCTTCCGGATTCGTCGTATTAGATGAAATCGCCGAACACCACGGATACGCTGGTTTCGCGCCGGATAGTTCTACGCCGCGGACGGCAAAGCATACACTGAGCCCCGATGCCGCCAAGGCCAATGACATAGCTAATTTGCAAAGGCAAGAATTCTTCACACTTAATCCCTTTTTATCAAACCAACCCCAGCAACTCGATTTATGCCGCCGACAATCCTTCCGATCACACATCGATTCTCATTTAATCGAAACTCGACCTTCGCCGCCTTGCTCGTACTGAACTACACGACGCAGAGCCGCCGCGCAGGTACTCGAAGTTCAGTATCAAATATCGTTTTATCAGGCTTCATCCGTGTAGTATGCACCCCAGCCAGATGAAGCATAAAGCGGGTGGTCCGTCATGCCACGCTGAACCTCGTACGCAACCGATGTGGCGGGCTGCAGCAAATAACCGTGTGGCACTTCGTCCATTAGGGTGCCGGAAAACGCGTCGTACCAGCCGCGGAAATCACCCGCCAACGCGATGGAACAAAGAGACGTCGCCGCACTACCATCGGCATCGGCTACATTCTCAACCGACTGAGAAGATCCAGTGGCACCGAGCTTGAAGAACGTCTCGAGTTCGGTCATGACCGCGTCAAAACTGGCCTTTGTACCATTCGACGTCATGTGCTGAATCACGTTGTCCAGTTCCGGCCTGGCAGTGACGTTCTCAAGCAGGGAAAGTACCGTTGCCTTTGCCTGCGGCACGGCGTCCGGTATAGCCGCCTGAATTTGGGGTTGCGTCGACAGTTCTACAATGCGGCTTGCAACCATTGCACGGACTTCCGGCACTGAATCAAGCATGGTCGGATCAACGGCCACGACTCGCCGGAAATCCGCGGGCGTGGAGGCAGCATAAATATCACGCCACATCTGCTCGAGATCACTTAGTGTTTTGTTGACAAATTCCGAGAGACGTTTTCGGCCGAGAGCCGACATCACCTTGATCTTTGCGAAAATTTGAAAAGTGTCGTCCGCAAATATCTGGAGATTTTGGAATCTCCCATAAGCGATCTTGGTCCCGATACACCGGAAAAATGATTCGATTTCGTTGACGCCGACCGTAAACGTCACTTCCCCTTCGGCACCCACACCGATGCACAAACCCGCGTGTGTGACACATCGGAACATGCCATGGGTATATTCGATCGAGAACCTAGCGACTGCTCCTAGCCCAGCTTCTCCACCGATTAGAGGCTGGATCGTCGCGATCGGGGCGAACTCCTTGTTTTTGTTTGCGGGATCGCGCCAGTTGAGGGAACCTTGAAGCGAAGCATCAGCCTTCGCGCCAGCAAAGATATTCGCTCCTGCTTCCAGCGATCCCTCGCTGATTTCCTGCCCCTTCTTGAGCTCCGCACGGTTTTGTCTGCGAGCCTCGCGGCCCTTCGGCCCCGGCTTTCCCTTCACCCAAGGAGCAGCGCGTTCTGTAACTAGCGCCGGCTTTACTTCCAATGCCAGTTCGGCTGCAATGCTGGCCCCGACTACGCCAGACGCCTGCAGATCGGCCTCGAACACCATAGCAACAAGATCATATTCCTTGCCATCCGATCCTGTGTGGTACCACAACCAGCCTTCTTTGCGCGGGAAATAGAGCTTCAGCCCCGCCTCGGCTTTGGCAAGGTCGATCTCTGCATGGCCTTCTGCGCGCACGCTTGCCTGTTTACCCACGATGGAAAAGTCCGGCTTGAGGCTGGCACCGTAGGAGAACCGCATGAGCTGCGCCTTCGCGCTGGCGTCCCAATCCGCGATCGCGGCATCCTTAACCGTCCAGGTGCCACCTTTCGGCTCCCAAACGGCCTTCTTGTTCCACTGCTCACACCACTGTCCTAGCGTGGTGCTGCGACTGAATTCGAGGTCGTCCAGGTGAAACTTCTTCTTTACCCAGTCAATGCCCTTCTTGTCCGCCTGCTCAAGAACGTACCGACGCATCTTCTTTCCATCGAAGCGTCGATTCCCCTGTTCATCACGAACAACATCGCTCCACTTCGTCTTGTCAAGATTTTTTGCCTTCGGCCAGTGCGTCTTGATCTTGTCTGAGCGGACATAAAAGAGCGTTTCAGAAGGAACCTTGGGCCATTTACCGAGTTCTTTCAGCTGTGGCAAGGACTTTGCAGACGCAAGCTGCTTCTTCAGTGTGCCCTTTTCGAACTTCACTTTCTTTTCCTCGGCTGTTTTCTTCGCTTGCTCTTCCGGGGAAAGCTTCTTCAGGGCGATCAGTTCGATGAGTTTTTTGCCAGTACCATCGAGCTTATTGCTGTCCTCTTTCTCTTTTTCGGCCGTCGGGGTCGCGGGTTTTGAGTCCCTGGCATTCGGCTTCGGCTCCACAGGAAGCGGATCGAGATCGGCGAATATCTGGTGATACTTAGTATGCGCATCGTCTTGCCACTGCAACGCCATCTTAAGTGCGTCGATGGTTGGTTGGAGGCTCGGGCAGCTTGGCCCGCTCTGGCACAATAGTTCGGCTCGATGCTCGTCGAGCAATTGAACGACATGGTTTGCTGAGTGGTACTCCGCTACCGCATCGCTCAGCGACTTATGGTGGTTCGTGAACTCTGTGCTGTCCTTCTCCGGAATGAAGAAAATTTCTCCAGTACCGGTGTGAATGACGGCAAGCGGCTCAGGCGGAACCTTGACGTCGACGTTACTAGAGCCGACGTTCGTGCTGTTTGTGGCGGCTTCGTGAAGCGGCTTGACCTCAGGCATTATTGTCACCCTTGAAAACTTTCAGAACCTGAGCCTTATCCGAATAAATTCGTGATGTCCGGCCGACGGCATCCGTGACGCCTTCGACCAACCCGGAAGGCGTTTCGATTCGATACGGCATGTGCGCGAGAACTTCGCCTGTGTGTTCGTCGCGAAGCGTGAACTGTTCGTCATAGAGACCTCCGGGTTTCGGCATCCCATTGAGAGCATCATTCAACGAACCCGCGCCCTGCTTTTGCATCGTGATGACTTTGAGAATGAGGTCCCCGGGGCCACCGATGGTGACGTTGCCATTCGCAATCCTGATGTAGGCGCCACCAGACTCAAGGACAATCTCCCGCTGTCCTTGGATTCGCACCTTTCCGTTGACGCTCGAAGCAACGAGATCCTTTTCAGCCATAAGCGACATGGCGTCACTTTGGGCTTGAATATCGACGGGACCTCTGCCAGCGAACAGTTTGATCCCCAGCTTCTGCGAAAAAAGGGAGATGACCTCGCCAGCGGCCACGCTCAACTTCTTGATGACACTGATATCAAGACTCTTCCCGGCGACTGCGGAAATATTGTTTCTTGCAGCAAGTTGGACACTGCTGTTTGACACAATGCCGACAGATGCCGGTGCGCTTAAAAGCAGACCCGGCTGTGCCAACCCTTCCAATTCGCTGTTCACTTGCTGCTGCGCTGTTATGTCAGCGGCTTCAGCTCTAGCGGACTCGACCGACGAGCGCAGTGACTTCGCGATTTGTAGCGCGCTCTCGAGTTGCGAGACGGCATCGTCCATGTCAAGCTGTTTTCCAATTCCCGTCTGTTGTACGGTGGCCGTGACAAAGATACCCTTTCCTCGAACAGCAACTGGACCGTCCGTTCGAAGTTCTGCGCCGCTTCCTCGTTCCTTGCGATCGGCGTCGACCATGTGGCCGAGATTCAGCTCACTGGTCTGAAACGGCGTCGTGAGGTGAATATGCTCGCCCCCTTCCTTATCCTCCATTCGCAGTTCGTTCTGCGCCGCCGTGCGAACAATGTTCCGGGTGTGATTCAGGTTATTGACGAGATCCGGATGCAGACTGTCGTGCATGGCCCCGATGATCACGGGCCTGTCCGGATGACCATCGGTAAAGACGATGGCCACTTCCGCCCCGTCGATCAGCGGAAAATGATGACCATAGTTGTCCCCGCTGTACGGTTTCGCGAACCGCACCGGCCGGCTCGTGCCGCCCGGACTCCACTCGTCGAGATCGAACGGCAGCTTGATCACGTACCAGCCCTGCTCGGTCAGGTACGCGTATTTGTAGTTTCCCGGTGACGTAATGCGCGCCGGCAGGATGCCATCAATGGCGGGTCGTTTGACGGAAGCGAGCGGCGTCCGATACACGCGATCGGACGGAATCCCTTCGAAGGTTACCCAGTACGATTGGCTACGGCCGCCGCTCGATTCCACCGCGGTAACAAAGATCCCGTGTTTCGCGTCGGCCTGGGCCGGCTCGACGCGCATGACTTCGCCCGCCTCGAGCCAGAACGGGTTGCCGGTGCCCTTGAAAGTGATCTGGTTCGCCAGATACTCCTCGTGACGCCGACGCGCGATCTGCTTGCCCTCCTCCGGCGTCTCGTAATGCTCACCCCAGCGGTAGTCGATCCCGTTCGTCGACTTGTCGGCACGCGCGGCGTTTTCCTCGACGAGGAGCGATACGCCTGCCTCGCGGTGGTTATAGTCGTGCAGGCGCACTGCTTCAGGCACGCGGCGCGTGCGCTTCTCGAGCGTCTTGATCGCATCCGCCCCGGAACTCTCGAGCCCCGCGTCACGCCGGTATGGGACCGTGCGCTGCTTGCGCGCATAGGCATCGAGATCGTCACCGAACACGATCACCGCGTGATCCTTCTTCTGCTCCCAGCGGAACCAGATGCCCTCCTGCGCACAGAGGCGCCGGATAAAGGCAAACGTTGTCTCGTGGTACTGCGTAACGTATTCGTGCCGCTTGTACTTGCCGCGCAGCTGGAACTGAAAGTCGACGCCGGCGCGGTAGCCGTAATGGCGCAGCGTTTCGGTCACGATTTCCTCGACCGACTGCTTCTGGAAAAGCCGGCTGGTGACACCCCGGTTCAGGTCGGCGAGCACCGGCTCGAGCCGCACCCGGTAGTGCGTCTGGTCGGCCGTCGTAGCAAGTTCGTCGAATTCCGTGATGATGCCGTGGATGGTGCGCGCGGGCGGCATCTTGCTGAACTGCTCCGCGTTCTCCCCGAACATCTTGCGCAGATAGTCCATATTCGGATCGACCGGAGCAATGCTGAATTTCGCGGGTCGACCCACCACCTGATCCATCGGGATACCGGTCGCCGGACTGGTGAACTCGATGTCGTAGTGATACAGCTCGCTTACGGCGTCCCGCCCACTGAACTCGAGCACGGAGAACGGCGCCGGGTGCGGCGCGAGCTTCAACTCATAGGCCTGGGTAGGCAGGATCGACAACATGCTGAAACTCCGTTGAGCGGGCAGGAAATACGAACGACACCGCCGGAGCAATCACGGCTCCGGCGGTCAACACACGGAACTGACCGGATCAGCCTGGCTTAACTCTTGGCCTTGGGCATCTGCGACACCAGCGACAGGCCAATATCCATGCCCTCGACCTGGAAGTGCGGGATGATGAAGAGCTTGATGCGGAAGAAGCCGGGGTTGTCCTCGATGTCCTCGACGGTCACCTTTGCCTCGCGCAGCGGGTGCGACGCCTGCAGCTCGTCGCCCGGGTCCTTCATCTCGGTCACGAGCCCCTTGATCCAGTTGTTCAGCTCCAGCTCGAGCAGCCGTCGATCCTTGGTCGTGCCGATGTTCTCGCGCTGGATCAGCTTCAGGTAATGCGCAATGCGCGAGAGCAGGAAGATGTACGGCAAGCGCGCGTTGATGCGGCTATTGGCGGTCGCCTCCTTCGTCTCGTACAGCGCCGGCCTCTGCGTCGAGCTGGCTGAGAAGAAACATGCGAAGTCGTGGTTCTTGTAGAACGACAGCGGAATGAAACCCAGATTCGCGAATTCGAACTCGCGCGTCTCCGGGATCAGCACTTCGGTCGGGATCTTCGGCTGCACGCCAGTGCCGAGGTCGTACAGATGAACCGGCAAGTCTTCGACCTTGCCGCCCGCCTGCGGGCCGCGAATCTGCACGCACCAGCCGTTGTTCACGAAGCTGCGAACCATGTTGGCCGCGAATGCGAACGACGCGTTGACCCACAGATACTTGTCGTGGTCCGGGCCCTTCACCGCCTCTTCATAGTTGAACGCACGAACCGGCGTCGTATCCTTGCCGTACGGCAAGCGACCCAGCACGCGCGGCATCGTCAGGCCGACGTAGCGCGCATCGTCCGTGTCGCGGAAGCTCTTCCACTTGATGTACTCCGCACGGTCGAAGTAGTTGCCGATGTCCTGGATCGCAGCGACTTCCTCCATCGATTTCTTGCCGAAGAATGCCGCGCCGACCGCGCCGATGAACGGCATGTGCGCGGCGGCGGCGACCTTCGAGATATTGCGCAGCAATGCCACGTCCTGCGGCGAATGCGTGAACTCGAAGTCACTGATCATCGCACTGATCGGCTGGCCACCCGGCGTGTCGTATTCCTCGACGTAGGTCAGGCGATACAGGCCGCTCTGAATCAGCTCCGGCGTGTCCTCGAAGTCGCGCTGCAGCGCATCCTTCGACACGTCAAGCACTTCGATGCGCGCGTTCTTTCGGAAGTCCGTGCGCGAGACGAGCATCTTCAGGCCGCGCCAACGCCCTTCGATCGCCTGGAAGTCCGGCGTATGCATGACTGCGTCCAGTTGACGGCTGATCTGCCGGTCGAGCTGGCCGATGTAAAAATCCAGCAACGACTTGTCCAGGCGATCGACCGGCTTGCTTTCCTTCGCGATCAGATTGAGCAGCGCATCCATGCCGCGCGCAACGCGCTCGTCGGCCGACGCTTCCGAAAGCGTGTCGTTATCGCGAAACGCCTCGAGCGGCCGCGCCTCGGCGACCGGCTTCAGGTTGATCTTGTTGCACAGCGCAGCGTAGACGCTGTCGTTTTCGAGCACGACGGTTTCCGTTGCGCGCTGACCCGCTTCGTTCTGCTTCATGGTTCTCTCAGTCCCGATTCGTATGGCTGCATGGTTGCGCGAGGCGGTTGAGGCCTTCTTCGGCCGACCGCGCTCAGGCATGACCTTCCTGTTGCGTAGCGGCTGTCACGATCTGTGACAGTTCGCCGCGAAGCTTGTCAGTGAGGCGCTTGTCTTTCAAAATCTTCTCGAACTCGCGACGGAACGTACCGTTGTCGAGCAAGTTCGATTTGAGGTCGCGCAACAGATTGCGCATGGCCAGCATCGCTTGCAGCTCCGGGATCTGGCGAGCAACCTGTTCCGGCTCAAAATCCTTCATCGAGCGGAACGAGAGATTCACCGGCAGTTCCGAACCGTCGCCGGCGAGCGTGTTTTCTGCCGCGATCTTGAGATCCGGCGCGAAGTCGGCTAGGACGGCATCGAAGTTGTTCTTGTCGATATTGACCTTCTTGCGCTCGGCCAGCGGCGCTTGCTCACGGCCCGCGCTGAAGTCGCCCGCGACGAGCAGCTTCAACGGCAGCTCGACCTTCTTCTGGGCCCCGCCCGTGTGTAAATCCAATGTAATTGAGACGCGACTCTTCGGAATTTCTCTCTGGAAGCTGTCCATTGGCAATCCTTAGTTAATAGCGGTCAAACGCCGGGCAGGTGCACGACGTGTTGGACACGATGCCGACAGTGTCGACGCGGCGCGCGTAACGCACATCACGCACAGCGTGCTCTGATCGGTGCGGCATTGTGTGGTCTCCGTTTCGTACGGCGATATCGCACGGCACTTATACACGGTAAACCCGCGACTCGTCAAAGCGTGTCGCGCACCATCGGAGCTATTGAATTCAAGAAATCCATCTGGAAAAACGTGAATTTATACATTAAGCACAATGCCTCAATATCCCAAAAACACGTTTTCAGTACTCAACATGTCGTTTTCATCCGATGCCAACGTATCGCAAAACCCTTGCTGGGCATGCCCCTCCGAGACGTCTAGATAGTTGACCCACGATTCCCATGGCGTCCACGAAAACCATCTCGAAATAATATTTTTGAGATGCGAAGTAATTTGAGATTTGACGTTTTAATACACTTTTTGCGCACCTCATTAGTAAACCAAAACACTTGGATTTGACGCCATCGGTTGCGCATTTCGCGGAATATCGTGTATAGGTTACGCCGTTGCACCGAATAACGAACAGTCGCACTACACGAGAGACCATGCGAATTGAGAAGCCACTTTGGCACGAGGGCCTCATCCTGACCCAGCAGCATTTTCAGCAACAGGACAGATGGACTGAATTTGCGCTACGTCAGTACGCTTCTGCTGCGATCGCGGAGCCGTGGGGAATGCTCGCCGTCGAAGTCGACGAAGAAGCGCTGGCGACGGGCCGCTTGAAACTCACACGTCTGAGGCTGTGCTTTCCGGACGGCACGCCGATCGATACGACCATCGCCGATGCACTACCTCCTGCGCGTGATCTGACGCTAGGTGTGTCGGCGGACGTTCAGAGTGTCGTCGTACTCGCGGCACTGGCGCTGCCGGACGCGAACGGCAGCAACTGCCGCTTCGACGAGACCTCGCTCGCGCGTCCACGGCGCTCATATCGCGAATTCGTGAAGGTCACGGATCTGAACGGAACCGGCGAGACCGAGATCGCGGCCGATCGTCATGCCGTCCGCCTGCTGTTCGACTTCGAGTCGCACGCCGATGACACGGTTTGCGCGATCGCGCGACTGACCCGCGGATCGAACGGCCAGTTCCAGGTGGATCACCGGTTTGTGCCGCCCTGCCTCACACTCGGCAGTCATCCGCTGCATCTCGAGCGAGTCAATCGTCTTGCCGACATCCTTCAGGCCAAGAGCAGTGCGCTTGGTGCGCGCCGTAGCGAACGCATTGAGCAGGTTGCCGAATACGGCGTGGCGGACGTGCAGCTCTTCTGGCTGCTTCACTGCATCCATGCGGCGTGGCCGCAGCTGCGGCTGTTCTCCACGCACCCGCGCCGGTCGCCGGAGCACCTGTATGTCACGCTGGCACAACTGGCGAGCGCATTGATGACCTTCTCGACAGGCGCGCAACTGACCGACATTCCGCCGTACGACCACGGTCGGGCCGACGAGGTGTTCGCGAAGCTCGAGTCGACGATCCGAGCGTTGCTCGACGCCATCATTCCGTCGCGGGTCATATCGATCGGCCTCACCCGCAAAGGGCCGACCACCTGGACCGGCCAGTTCCTCGACGAGCGAATCGTTGCTGACGCGGCGGACTGGTACCTGTCGGTCAACGCGCCGATGCCGGCGTTCGAGCTCGTCGAACAGTTTCCGCGGCTGTGCAAGATCGGAGCGCCCGACGACGTCGAGCACATCATCAACTCCGCACTGCTCGGCATTCCGCTCAAGGCAGTGCAGCGGGTGCCAGCTGCAATCCCGGTGCGTCTGGACAACCATTACTTCGCGCTGGACGCATCCAGCACAGTGCACGCGAAGATGCTCGCCGCGCGAGCCTGCCAGATCTACCTGCCTGCGTCGGTGCCGGACGCCTCGCTCGAACTCTACGCGGTACTCCGCTCATGAATGCGTTGACTTCCAATCGAAACGAGAGCGCCTTGATGCAGAGTACGGCAAGCGCGGGGGGCCCGCACCGTGACGGGATTCGCGACCTGCTGCGCGACACGGCGCTGCTCGTGACAACACTCGCCTCGGGCGGGCAAGCGCAGGACTCGGCCGCGTTGCGCGGACGATGCAAGCAGCTCGTCGACCAATTCGCGAGCGCCCTGGAGCGACGCGGCTTTCCGGACGACGTCCGCAACGAGGCACTGGTCGCGCAATGCGGGCTGCTCGACGAGGCCGCGCTGCGGCATCTACCGATCGATTCCCGGTCCGGATGGGAGAACAAGCCTCTGCAGGTGGAGCAGTTCAATCTGCACGAAGCTGGCGAGCGCGTGTTCGAGCGACTCGACGCGCGCATGCGCGAGCCATCGCCTCCGGTCGCCCTGCTCGAATGCTACGCCGCGATCCTCGGAATGGGATTTCGCGGCCGATACGCCCGTGAGGGCGAAGCAAAGCGCACCGCGCTGATTGCGTCACTCGACGCCAAACTGGAGGCACTGCGCTCGACCTCGGATCGACCGTTCATCGCGGATCGTGCCGGACGGCGACTTTCCGACTGGTTTTACCGGCTTTCCCCCTGGGCGATCGCCGCGCTCGCCTGCGTTGTCGCCGCGGTTGTCTGGGGCGTCTGGTCCACGGCGCTCGACGTGCAGCTCGCGCATCTGGTGACGGCAAAGGCTGCTCGCCCGTGAAATCCGACCTGCCTGTTCTCTCCGCGGCATCGGCGCGGGCCCCCGATCGCGGCCACGAAGGGCTCGGCTATCCGTCCCGGCTCATGGCCGCATTCGCGGCCGCGCTCGCGCTCGCGGTGATCTGGCTGGTGTCGCCGCTCGGTCCCGGCGTCGCCTGGATGCTCACCGTCATCGTCGGCCTCGTTGCGCTCGCGCTGATCGGGTGGCGCACATACCGGCTGTCCCGCGCGCGTGAGCAGAGCGCGCACGTACTGACCGCACTGGGCGCCGCGACGGCAGACATTCCGGCGAACCTGCGCACGCGCATGCCGCTTGTACTCGTGACCGGCGACGGTCTGCCCGCGCTGTTCGACAGGATTGGCGAAACCCGGCACGCGCATGTCGGCGACGGCGCCGTCTGGCTGCGCGTCGATCGCCCGCAGGATCTGCCGCGACTGGCGGTCGCGGTCAGGCAATGGCGCGACGGCCGGGCCCCGGATGGCGTTGTGCTGTCGGTCGCACCGGCGCTGCACACGGGCACGGACGTACTGGTGCAAAAACTGCGGATCATTCGGCAGGCAGTCGCTGATGCCGCCCGAATGCTGGGCACGCACCTGCCCGGGTACGTGGCGGTCTACCAACGACTTACCACCGGCCCGGGCGGCTCTGCGACGCCGGAGTGGTACGGCGTTTCTTCCGCCACCCGCCTGACGGATGCCGATCGCTTCGAACCGGTGATCCGGGCCGCCGAGGACGCGGTCCAGCGCACGATGGGCGATCGCGTGGCCGCGACCCGTGCAGCCGCCCTTGCGTCGATCGTGGGTTGGACGCAGCGCATCCTGCTTGGCGCGCTCGCGGATCAACAGCAGCCGGCAACGCCGTGGGCATTGTTCGGCGCCGGCTGGATCGACTGCGGCCCGGTGACCGGACCGAATGGCCCATGGGAGCGCGACGTCGAATTGCAGACTCGCGTGTTGCGTGCAAGCTCCGCCGCCTCGCCGACCCCGTGGCCACTCCCGCAGCCGCTGATTGAAGCGATGCCCAGACGATACTGGCTGTCACCTCGCCTGGCTGCCGTGGCGCACGTGCTCACCCTGCTCGCCTGCGCGGCCACGGCCGCCTTCTGGGGCGCGGCCAGGAACAACGAAGCCTTGCTGACCCGAATCGGCACCGACCTCGGCCGTTATTGGATGATCCCGACCGATGACGACGCCGCGAAACGCGACGCCCTGCAGGTATTGGTCGCCGATCGCGATCAGCTCGACCGCTATGCACGCATCGGTGTTCCGCTGCGCTTGTCGTTCGGCATGTATCGGGGCACACAACTGATACCGGCGCTGAACGACGCGATTGCATCGTACCTGCCACCGCCCCCACCGCCAGCCGTGGTAACGCTTGACAGCATGTCGCTGTTCGACAGCGGCCGCGCGCAGCTGAAGCCTGGATCGAATCGCGCCATGGTCAGCGCGCTCGATATGATCAAGTCGCATCCCGACAAGCGGATTCTCGTCGCCGGCTACACCGACAACGTGGGCAAGCCGGACAGCAATCTGAAGCTGTCCACGGCACGCGCGGAGGCTGTGCGGGACTGGCTGGTCGACGCGTCCGGTATTCCGGCGACGCAGTTTGCGATTCAGGGCTACGGCATGACGCGGCCGATTGCGAGCAACGATACGCCGGACGGGCGTGCGAGGAATCGTCGCGTGGAAATCACGCTGGTGCCGGACCTCCCTGCCCGTGAGGGCCAGGGCAAGTAAAAAAGCAGTCTTTAGCCCCTGAAGCATTCCGCTTTGGGATTCTGAAGCTCGGGGGCTGGCTCCGGGCGACATTAGTAGTACGTATAAAGGAGTGAAGCAATGGCAATTCCCGCCTATATGTGGCTCAAGGACGATGGCGGCGCCGACATCAAGGGTTCGGTGACGGTTCAGGGCCGTGAAGGCAGCGTCGAACTCGTCGCGTTCGACCACGGCGTCCACATTCCGACCGACGGCAACACCGGCAAGCTGACCGGCACGCGTGTCCACAAGCCGATCATGCTGACGAAGGAAACGGACGCGTCGACGCCGTACCTGTACAAGGCGGTGACGAGCGGCCAGACGCTGAAGTCGGTCGAGATCAAGTGGTACAAGATCGACGACGCGGGCAAGGAGAAGGAGTACTTCAACACCAAGCTCGACAACGTGAAGATCGTCGCGGTAAAGCCGAAGATGCTCGACATCAAGAACCCGGACTACGAGAAGCACAATCACCTCGAAGACATCGAACTGCGCTACGAGACGATCACGTGGTCGTACAAGGACGGCAACATCATCCACAAGGACACCTGGAACGAGCGTTCCTGATTCTGACCTTTGGTGTGGAACCACCGTCCTCGGGTGGTTCCTTTGCCAGCCTGACCTGTTCAGGCTGGCCTTTTTTCTACCCGGGAGCGCGCGGCGCCGACGACCGTTGCTCGCTCCTTTCCGTACCCTGGCATCGACATGACTCCGCGAGATACTACCCACTTGCTCCGCCGGCTGAATCCGCACTGCGCAAAGGCGCTCGAAGCGGCCGTGAGCCTCTGCCAGACACGGCTCGCGGACGAAATCACGGTCGAGCACTGGCTGCTCAAATTGATCCAGGCGGGGGACGGCGACATTCCGGCGATCCTGCTGCACTACGGAATCAACATTGATACCGTCTGGGATGCGCTGATCGCCGCGATCGAACACCTTCCCCGTAATCTGCGCGGCAAGCCCGCCCTCTCCCCGCAATTGGCGACCATGCTGCAGGACGCGTGGATGTACGCGTCGTCGGAGACCGATGAGGCAACGATCCGGTCCGGCAATCTGCTGCAGGCGATTGTCGATACGCCCCATGTACTGCGCGCGCAGAACGCCTGGCCGTTGCTCTCCGTCAGTAGCGCGCAGGTCCAGCGGCTCCTGCCCCGCCTGGCCCATCGGTCCTGCGAGAGCCCGATGGGTGAAGGCGCCGAAGCCGGAACGGACGACAACGCGACGGTCCCGGCCGGAGCCGACACCCAAGAGGAGCGCGCGCGCGTCGCGACACCAACTTCGACACCGGCGCCCCAGCGAACCACGGAAAGCGATGCGCTCGCCCGCTTTGCGATCGATCTGACCGACAAGGCCCGCCGCGGCGACATCGACCCCGTATTCGGCCGCGATCGCGAGATCCAGCAAATGGTCGATGTCCTCGCGCGCCGGCGAAAGAACAATCCGATCCTCGTTGGCGAGCCGGGCGTCGGCAAAACCGCACTCGTCGAAGGCCTCGCATTGCGCGTCGCCGAGGGGAGCGTGCCCGACGTCATTCGTGACGTGCGCATTCTCACGCTCGATCTCGGTCTGCTGCAGGCCGGTGCCGGCGTGAAAGGCGAATTCGAGCAGCGCCTGAAGAACGTGATCGACGAGGTGCAGGCCTCGCCCACGCCGATCCTGCTCTTCATCGACGAAGCCCACACGCTGATCGGCGCGGGCAATGCCGCCGGCGGCGCCGACGCCGCCAACCTGCTCAAGCCCGCGCTCGCGCGCGGCGAGCTGCGCACGATCGCGGCGACCACGTGGTCGGAGTACAAGGAGTTCTTCGAGCGCGACGCCGCCCTTGAGCGCCGCTTCCAGATCATCAAGGTCGACGAACCGGACGACGATGCGGCATGCCTGATGCTGCGCGGCTTGAAGAGCCGCTATGCGAAGTACCACCACGTACACATCCGCGACGAGGCGCTCGTCGCGGCCGTCAGGCTATCGCGCCGCTACATCCCGGCACGGCAACTCCCGGACAAGGCAGTCGACCTGATCGATACGGCCGCCGCGCGCGTGCGCATCGGTCTGGAGTCACCGCCGGCGGAGCTGCAGCGTGCACGCGCCGCGGTCTCCGCGCTCGAACTGGAACTCGCAGCGCTCGACGCGGATGCGCGAGCCGGCATCGATGATGTCGCGGTCCGACGCGCGGCGCTGGAAAGCGGATTGACCGAGGCGCGCAACGTGCTGACAAGTTTGCAGGCCCGCTATATCAGCGAACTCGAATTGGTCAATCTCGTCCACCAGCATCGGGCCGAGATCAGTGAAAGCAGCGTAACACCCGACCGCGACCCGCTCGACGACGCCAAACGCCGGCTCGCCGAACGGCAAGGCAAGACGCCGTTGGTCTTCGTGGACGTCGACGCATCGGCAATTGCGCGCGTCGTTGCGGAATGGACGGGCGTGCCGGTCGGCAACCTGATGGAAGACGAACTGCAGAGCCTGCTGACCCTTGAACAGCAATTGGCCAAGCGTGTGGTCGCCCAGGACGACGCGCTCGCTGCGCTCGCGGAGAGCCTGCGCACTGCGAAAGCGGGGCTCAAGAACGAGCAGGCGCCGCTCGGTGTGTTCCTGCTCGCAGGACCGTCCGGCGTGGGGAAGACCGAGACCGCCCTCGCGCTGGCCGACCTGCTCTTTGGCGGCGAAGCGGCGCTCACGACGATCAACATGTCGGAGTACCAGGAGTCGCATACGGTGTCCCAGTTGAAGGGCTCGCCCCCCGGTTACGTCGGATATGGCCGCGGGGGTATCCTGACCGAAGCCGTGCGCCAGCGCCCCTATGGCGTCGTGCTGCTCGACGAGATCGAAAAGGCCCATCGCGACGTACTGGACATCTTTTACCAAGTGTTCGACCGCGGCACGATGCGCGACGGCGAGGGACGAGAAATCGATTTCCGCAATTGCGTGATCCTGATGACCTCCAATCTCGGCAGCGCCCGAATCGACGAAGTCACCGCCGACAATCCGGAAATCGCGCAGACCGAGCTGCTCGAGGCAATTCTCCCGCAGCTTGTCGCACATTTCCAGCCCGCGCTGCTGGCCCGCTTCCAGACACTCGTCTATCGGCCGCTCGACGCCGTCGCGCTCGGGTCCATCGTGCGGCTGAAGCTGGCGAAAGTTGCCGAGCGCCTGCGCCGGCAGCACGACGTCGAGCTCGCGTGCGACGAGTCGCTGATCGTGGCGATGGCCGAGCTTTGCCTTGCGCGCGAGTCCGGCGCGCGCAACGTCGACGCGTTCCTGAACCAGCGCATCCTGCCCACCGTCTCCCGTGAACTGCTCGCGCGCATGGCGGCCGGCCTCGTGCCCGCGAAGATCGTGTTGTCGAGCTCGGTCGAGGGGAACCTGACGATCGATTTCATCGATCGGGACGACGTGGCAACCGGGACGGCAGAGCCCGCCTCCGTCGCCGTGTAACGGGCGGAGGACGACCATGCCGGCGGGACCCTCCCTCTACGACATGCTGCTCGGCCAGATCGGTGGCGAACCGCTTGACGCCTACGATGATCGGACGCTGGAATGTCTAAGCGTGCAGCAGAACGTGCGCCGCATCCTGAACACGCGCGCCGGGGCACTCAAGCATTTGCCCGACTACGGGCTGCCGGACCTGACCAACATCTACAAGGCCTTGCCGGCGTCTGCCCACCTGCTCAAAAACCAGATGGAGGCAACGCTGCTGAAATACGAACCGCGCATCCGCGCGATCGATGTCGAGATCCTGGAGAATAACGACCCCGGCGTGCTGGTGAGCTTCGAGATGATCTGTCACCTCAGGAAGGCCGGGCTCGTCCGATTCGGGACGTACTTCGAGCCACCCGGGCGCATGCGGGTGGAACGCAGGCAACAGGCCAGATCCGGTCGCTAGCAAGCCCTCGGGGACATGCGCGGTCGGGATCGCGCTGTGGCCGGCATGCTGGCCGCAATTGGCGTCAGGCATGCGCCGAAGCACTGGAGCGGGATCGACGATTTTGCGCGGGAGGCGTCGTACTTCTCCGGTGCGCTGATCGTGCTCGTGGGTTGTTTGCCGGTTATCAAGCGCCATCGCTTTCAGTCGATTTCGATGTTGCCCACCCGATCGAAGCGCGCCCCTCGTGACCTGTCGAAGCGTCGTCGCGTCGGTTCACGGACGCCCGGGCGCGATACGCGTGTGGGCGTCCCCTCCGTTGCTACACGGTCGACATGAGCCTGACGATTTCCCGAAGGAGATAGTTCGCGGCCGGGCCGAGTCGCCGTCCGGCCCGTGTGATCACGTAGCGGTCGAATGTACGTGCGATCGGATGGTCGATCGGCACGGCCTTCACCTCGCCCGAGTCGATTCGCTCCTGCGCCGCGCCGCGCGTCATGAATGCAACGGCCAGGTCCTGTGCGGCAATTGCGGCGGCCGTCGAAAACCGGTCACAGCGGAATGCCGGCGCGTACGTGCGCCCGATATCGGCGAGTATTGCGTCGACATGGGCCTGCAGCCCGAACTCCGCAGGCATGAAGATCAGCCGCTCGTTAGCGAGATCTTCCATCTTCACCGATTTGCGCGACGCCATCGGATGATCGACCGGAAAGATCGCGCACAAGGGCTCGCTCTGAAACATGCGCGCATTCAGTGTCGGGTCGGTCGAAGCGCCGATGGACACGCAGATATCGACCACGTCTTCCCGAATCATGGAGATGAGTTGCGGAAGCGAGCCGGTGCGCAACTCCACGACGATGCCGGGGTATCTGTCGACGAACGGCTTCAGCGCGACCGACACCAGGCTCGTCATGATTCCCTCGCCGGCGGCAATGGTGACCTGCCCGCGCCGCAAGCCACGGTATTCGTCGAGCTGCGCGCGAAACCGGCGGGCATTGCGCTCGCAGTCGCGGAAGTAATCGACCGCCATCTGCCCCGCTTCGGTCAACTCCATTTTTCGCCCGCGACGCGTGACGAGCGACAGCCGAAGCTCGCGCTCGGCCTGGGCCACTTGCCGGCTGATCGTCGAAACGTTCACATCCAGGCCAAGTGCCGCCTGACGCATTCCGCCGAATGTCGCGATCGCGACCAGGTATTGCAGCGTGCGTTCCGAGAGACTTCGTTCGAGGGGATTCAACCCGGGCTCCTGTGTTGCATTCAATGCAACATTTTTGCAGCGTGTCAGGCAACTTTCCACCCGGATTTTCGCCGATACTCCGCCGCATAGCCGGTCAGGGGGGCGCACACTCCTCGGCCGAAACGGAGACAGAGCGGATGACCGCTCGAATGCATCGACGGAGGAGCAACATGAACGACGCCAGCCGGCAGATCGAAGGCGTGGAGCAGCGACCAGCCCGCGCGCGCGGCGGCAGCGAGCCGATCAGCCCTTATGTGCTGCTGTTCGTCATGCTGATGGCGGCAGTGATCGCGACATGGGTCGTGCCCTCGGGCGAGTTCTCGCGAACGGTCGGCAATGGCGTCAGCCTCGTCGTCCCCGGCAGCCTCAAACCGGTGGCCGGGCACGGCGTGATGCCGGGCGACATGTTCGTCGCGCTGGCCAAGGGGATGATAGCGTCCGCGCCGATCATCTTTCTCATCCTGTTTACCGGCGGTGCACTGGCAGTGCTCGAAGCGACGGGTGCCGTTCGCAACGCGCTTGCATCGGCCGCGGACAGCGGGGGCACGCGGATGCACGTTACCGTCGTTGTCCTGTGCGCCGTCTTTTCGCTGCTCGGCACACTGGGCGTGGTGACGAATTCGGTCGTGGCGTTCGTCCCGCTTGGACTGCTGCTGGCCGAGTCGATGGGGCTGTCGACGGAAATGGGAGCCGGGCTGATTTATCTGAGCACCTATGCGGGCTTCAACACGGGCATCCTCAACCCGGTGACGACCGGACTGACCCAGCGCCTCGCCGGCCTGCCGATGTTTTCCGGCATGACGTTCCGCGTATGCATCTACATTGCATTCGTCGTGGCCACCATCGTTTTTCTCCTGTTCCGGATTCGCACATGCCGCGTGAGCGGCGCAACGGCTTGCGCCTCGACGCCGCGAATGGACGAGACGATGCCGCGCTCGTCTCCACGACGTCTCGACACCCGGCAATGGATCGTCGTCTGCATTGTGCTCGCCTGCCTGGCGGTATTCGTCTACGGTTCATCGACGCGGCACTGGGCGGAGACCGAGATGATCGCGATGTTCGTCGTCATGGCAATTGCCAGCGGAATCGCAAGCGGCATTCGACCCGGCACGATCGCCGACACATTCCTTCATGGATGCGGCGGGCTCGTCAAAGGTGCGCTCGTGGTGGGCATGGCACGGGCCATCTCGATCGTCCTCACCGACGGGAAGATCCTCGACCCGATCGTCGACATGCTCGCCGGATGGCTTGCCCCGCTCGATTCCACGGCGGCCGCGATCAGCATGTTCCTGAGCGCCGCGTTGATTCACGTCGGAATCTCGTCCGGATCGGGCGAATCCGCGGTGCTCATTCCGATCTTCGCACCGCTGGGCGACACGCTGCACCTGACTCGCCAGATGACGGTACAGGCCGTGCTGCTCGGCGAAGGCTTCATCAACTGCTTCAACCCGACGTCCGGCGTCCTGATGGCGGTCCTTGCGACCTCCGGTATTTCGTATGTCAAGTGGCTGCGTTTCGTCGTGCCCCTGCTGGTCGCGTGGTTCGGCATCTGCATCGCCGCCATCGCAGCCGGCGTCGCCATTCACTTGGGACCCTTCTAGTCCGCCGCTTCTTCTGGATCGAACATGCTATTACCCGACCTCAGCTCCGTCTCCGACCTCGAGCCGCTTGCCGACGACATGCGCAAGCTTCGCTATACGCTGCATTGCTGCCCGGAGCTCGCGTTCGAGGAAGTGAAGACCGCGGAACTCGTCGCGCAACGTCTGAAGGAATACGGCTATTCGGTCGAGACCGGAATCGCCGGCACGGGTGTCGTCGGCACGCTGCGGCTGGGCGCGAGCGCACGCAGCATCGGGATCCGCGCCGACATGGACGCGCTGCCGATCGATGAACTCAACACGTTCGGCCACAAGAGCGTGATTCCGGGACGGATGCATGCATGCGGTCACGACGGGCATACCGCCATGTTGCTCGGCGCGGCCCGATACCTGGCGCAGCGCGGGCGATTCGACGGCACCGTCCATCTGATCTTCCAGCCCGCGGAGGAGCGCGGCTTCGACAGCGGCGCCAAGCGGATGGTCGAGGAAGGCCTCTTCGAGCGGTTTCCGTGCGATGCGGTCTTCGCGATGCACAACCACCCGGGTGCGCCGGCCGGCACGTTCATGTTCCGCAAAGGCAACTTCATGGCCGCGGGCGACCGGGTCTTCGTGAAGATCGTCGGCAAGGGCGGACACGCTGCGCGCCCGCATCTGGCGAACGACCCGATCGTGGCGGCAGGCAGCATCGTGATGGCCTTGCAGACCGTCGTATCGCGCAATGTCGATCCGACCCGATCCGCCGTCGTGACCATCGGAAAAATAGCTGGCGGAACGGCGCCCAACGTCATTCCGGGCGAGGTCGAGTTGAGCATAAGCGTCCGGTCGTTCGACACGGACATCCGTCGAATGCTGAAGGAGCGCATCACCGCGCTCGTGCACGCGCAGGCCGAGAGTTATGGCCTCGCGGCCGTCGTCGATTACGTTGAGGGTTATCCGGTCGTGACGAACGCCGATGCCGAAACGGAACTGGCGATCCAGGTCGCGAAGGAACTGGTCGGTGCGGATCGCGTCACGGAACAGATGCCGCCGTTGATGGGAAGCGAGGACTTCGCATACATGTTGCAGGCGCGCCCCGGTGCGTTCCTGAGGATCGGCAACGGCCCGGCCGAAGGCGGGAACACGCTGCACAGCGCGACATATGACTTCAACGACGAGAACCTGGTCGTCGGGTCCGCGTTCTGGGCCCGACTGGTGGAGCGTTTCCTGCGTTCGGACGCCGGCAACGGGCGATGACGCAACGAGCGTCGCCGGGTGCCTGGACGGTGTTTGCGTCAACATCCTGGCACCCGGCGGCGCCCGCTGATTTATCGGGAGATTCAAGCTCGAAGTTGTTCTGCCGCCTGCCCGTACATACCCGAGGAAACTCGCGCGCCGGCACCACGTTCGCGATGCTGACATAAAATAGAACGTACTCCAGACTGAAAAAGGGGGCCGACATGAGGCGCCTCTATTTCCTCGCACCCGACACGCAGATGGCGAAGGCGATCGTGGACGACCTGCTCCGCGCGCGCATCATCTGGCGCCATATCCACGTTCTCGCCGACCACAGTGTCACACTTGATGAGTTACCCGAAGCATCTCTGCTGCAAAGCAGCGATGTGGTGCACGCGCTCGAGCGGGGTGTCGCACTCGGCGGCGCAACGGGCGCGCTCATCGGTCTCGTCGCGCTTGTTTACCCTCCTGCGGAGCTCGTGATCGCGGGCGGCGCCGTCGTCGCCTTGACGGTGGTGGGCGCGGGTTTCGGCGCATGGACGGCCGGGATGATCGGCATCGCCGAACCGAACGCGCGACTCCAGCGATTCCGCGAAGCGATCAAGGAAGGCCAGATTCTGATCATGGCCGACGTGCCGGCATTGCGAGAGCAGGAAATCGAGCAGATGATCGCCCGGCATTTTCCGAAGGCGGATCTGGTGGGCGGCGAGCCTACGTCACCGGTTTTCCCCTGACATCCGAAAACCGGCGTGCCTGAATGCCGAGGTTGATCCTTCGGCGAGGAGGTTCCATGGAACTGCACATTCAATCCCACCATTGGCAGCGTCGCGTGCCGGATTGGCTCGCCGCTGCCGTAGCCGGTCTTGCGGGCGGCGCCCTGGTGATCGTGCTCGAGTTCTTCTGGTCGACCATGGTGCTCGATGAAAGCCCGTGGCAACCGACCCACAAGATCGCGGCGATGGTGATGGGTCGCGGTGCGCTCGAACAGATGTCGGTGTTCAGCTTCGGCATCGTGGGAACGGCACTGCTGCTGCACTATGTGCTCGGCGCCATCATGGGGATGATTCTTGCCGCGATCATGGCCCCGTTCCGCTTCGATTCGAGCGTCGGCATGGAGGCCGTCATCGGGTTGGCTTTCGGGATCGCCGCGTACATTTGGAACTTCTACGTGATGACCGCCGTGTTCCCGTGGTTCATCTCGGAGCGAGGATCAGGTCCGTTGCTGGCCAACCTGCTGTTCGGTGTGGTAACCGCCATCGTCTACGGCATGCTTGAACGGCGCAAGCAGAACGCGATGCACTGACACGCCGTTTCTTCGCGCCGCGCGATATGGCTGCCTCGACGACTCACGTCGAAGGCGGCCGTTTTGCGGGTCGTCGCGAGTCAATGGCGCCGTCGGTCGTGCGATGCGGGTATGGGAGCGTGCGTGCCCCGTTGAGCTGCCTTGCACGATGCGAAGGAGCGAACGACCTTTTTCTTGAAGCCGCCCACGAGCTTGGCGAATCGGCCTTGGTCGACTGCCGTCGAAATGTCATAAGAAACACGGCAAGGCGGCACGACGACGCCGGGAGCGCGGGTTGGCGGTTCCGGCGAGTGATGCGCGGCGAGGCGGCCCATGGCGCTTGCGATTGCCCTGATCGTGATCATCGCATTGGCGGTGGGGTTTCACTTTGCCAGCCCGTGGTGGATCACGCCGATCGCGTCGAACTGGGTGCGCATGGACGACATGCTGACGATCACGCTCGTCATCACCGGCGCATTCTTCATCGCGATCAACCTGTTCATCGCGATCGCCCTGATGCGCTACCGCCACCGCGGCGGGCATCGCGCGGCCTACGAACCGCACAACCGGCGGCTGGAATGGTGGCTGATCGGCCTGACGGCCGTCGGCGTGGCGGCGCTGCTGGCGCCCGGCCTGTTCGTCTACGCGGACTACATCCGGCCGCCGCGCAATGTGCTGCAGATGGAAGTGCTCGGCCGGCAATGGCAATGGCGCTTCCGCTTCGCCGGCCCCGGCGGCAAGCTGGGCACGACGGACGTGCGCTACGTCGGCAACGACAACCCGTTCGGGCTGAACCCCGCCGACCCGAACGGCCGCGACAACTATCTGATCGAGACGCCCGAAGTCCACCTGCCGCTGAACCGGCCGATCCAGGTTCTGACACGATCGCTCGACGTGCTGCACGACTTTTATGTGCCGCCGTTCCGTGCGCGCATGAACATGGTGCCCGGCATGGTGACGACCTTCTGGTTCACGCCGACCCGGGCGGGACGTTACGACATCCTGTGCGCGCAGCTTTGCGGTCTCGGGCACGCCAGCATGCGCGGCGTGGTGGTCGTTGAAGACGAAGCATCGTTCTCGCGCTGGCTGGCGCGGCAGACCACTTTCGCGCAGCGGCAGCAGGCCGGCGTGCAAGCCGCTGCGGCCACGGCAGGCAGCAGCGCACAGGCACTTGCCGACCAGGGCAAGGCGCTCGCGGCATCCAGGGGATGTTTGGCATGCCATACCGTTGACGGCAGCCCGCGCGTCGGCCCGACCTGGAAGGGCCTGTTCGGCAAGACCGAAACGATGGCAGACGGCAGCACCGCGAAGGTGGACGACGCGTATCTGCGCGCGTTCATTCGCAACCCGACGGCCCGCGTCGTGAAGGGGTACGCACCGATCATGCCGCATTTCGACCTGAGCGAGCAGGAGCTGACCGCGCTCGTGACCTACATCGAATCGCAAGGCGGCCCGGCTGCCAGCACCGCGGCCAACCGCCAGCCCTAGCGGAGCCGACGCCATGCCCTACGCGCACATCGACCACGTCCCGAAAAACTTCTGGACACGCTATGTCTGGAGCCAGGACCACAAGGTCATCGCCGTGCAGTATTCGCTGACGGCCATTGCCATCGGCCTGGTCGGCCTCGTCCTGTCGGACCTGATGCGGTTGCAGCTCGGCTTTCCGGGCAAGTTCAGCTTCATCGACGCCAACCACTACTACCAGTTCGTCACCATGCACGGGATGATCATGGTCATCTACCTGCTGACCGCGCTGTTCCTGGGCGGCTTCGGCAACTATCTGATCCCGCTGATGCTGGGCGCGCGCGACATGGTATTCCCGTTTCTCAACATGCTGAGCTACTGGGTCTACCTGCTGGCCGTGCTGGTGCTGGTGGCGAGCTTCTTCGTGCCGGGCGGGCCGACCGGTGCGGGCTGGACGCTGTATCCGCCCCAGGCCATCCTGCCCGGCACGCCGGGCGTCGAATGGGGCATCGTGCTGATGCTCGTATCGCTGGCGATCTTCATCGTCGCGGCGACCATGGGCGGCCTGAACTACGTCACCACCACGCTGCAGGCGCGCACCCGCGGCATGACACTCATGCGCATGCCGCTCACGGTGTGGGGCATCTTCATCGCGACCATCATGGCGCTGCTCGCATTTCCAGCGCTGTTCGTATCGGCGGTGATGATGCTGCTCGACCGCACACTCGGCACCAGTTTCTTCATACCGGCCGTGGTGTCGATGGGGCAGTCGCTCAAGCATGCCGGCGGCAGCCCGTTGCTGTTCCAGCACCTGTTCTGGTTCTTCGGGCATCCGGAGGTCTACATCGTCGCGCTGCCGGCCTTCGGCATCGCGTCGGACCTCATCAGCACCCACGCGCGCAAGAGCATCTTCGGTTACCGGATGATGGTGTGGGCCATCGTCATCATCGGCGCACTGAGCTTCGTGGTTTGGGCGCACCACATGTTCATCGCCGGCATGGACCCGTACTTCGGCTTCTTCTTCGCGACCACCACGCTGATCATTGCCGTTCCGACCGCCCTCAAGGTCTACAACTGGGTGCTGACGCTGTGGCGTGGCGACATCCACCTGACCGTGCCAATGCTGTTCGCCATCGGCTTCATCAGCACCTTCGTGCTCGGCGGGCTGACCGGTCTCTATCTCGGCAACGTGAGCGTGGACATTCCACTGTCGAACACGTACTTCGTCGTGGCGCACTTCCACATGGTGATGGCTGTGTCGCCGATCCTGGTGGTGTTCGGCGGCATCTATCACTGGTATCCGAAGGTAACGGGCCGCATGCTAGACGACACGCTCGGGCGCGCACACTTCTGGACCACCTTCGTCGGCACCTACGCGATCTACTTCCCGATGCACTATCTCGGCATCCTCGGCATGCCTCGCCGGTATTACGCGTACGAGGGCTACAGCTTCATCCCGCACTCGGCGCAGATGCTCAACGCCTTCATCACCGTCGTCGCGCTGATCGTGGCCGTGGCGCAGCTGCTGTTCCTGTACAACCTGGCATCGAGCCTCGTGCGCGGCAAGCGTGCCGACGGCAATCCATGGCGGGCCACCACACTGGAATGGCAGACGCCGCAAACGCCGCCCGCGCACGGCAACTGGGGCGCCGCTCAACCCGTCGTCTATCGTTGGGCGTACGAATACAGCCCGCCGGGGCAAGCGGAAGATTTCGTCCCGCAAAACCGGCCGCCCGCGACCGCACCCGAACCGAAGCCGGCCCACCCGGCGCTTCAACCCGGCGAGGCACGCAAATGACCACGCTGCCGCGCACCTTCGTTCCCGACACGCCGCCGCCCGTCTTGCCGAATGCGAGCCGCACCGGCCTGATCGTGTTCATGGCCGTCGCGACGGCATTGTTTTCACTGCTGCTGCTCGCGTACGGCATGCGCATGCGCGAGCCGGACTGGCAGCCGATCCCGCATCCGGCGCTGCTATGGTGGAACACCAGTGCGCTCGCGCTGGCAAGCGTTGCCATGCAGCGTGCCCGGCGGTTGACCGTGCATCGCGTGGCGTGGCTCGTATGCGGCGGCGTGCTGGCCGCCGTGTTCGTGATCGGGCAACTCACCGCGTGGCGCATGCTGTCGGCGGCCGGGCAAACCGTCATCGCCAATCCTTCCGACAGCTTCCTTTACCTGCTCACCGGCCTGCACGGATTGCACGTGCTCGGCGGGTTGATCGCCTGGGCCGTGACGATCGCACAGCGGCGCCATGGCGACCCGTTCAGGGCTCAACGCGCCATTTCGCTGTGTGCCCTCTATTGGCATTTCCTGCTGGCGGTCTGGCTCGTGCTGCTGGCGGCGATGTGGTGGCTCACCCCTGCGGTTGTCGCCGCCATCTGCGGGCCGCTGTATGGAGCCGCGCCATGACCTCGCCCACGCTCCCGCCCGAACCCGCTGCCATGCCGCCTGCCGACGCCCGCCCCGACGGCTGGCACGGCATCGTCACGGACTGGTCGGCCGATCGCGAAGCCTTCAAGGTGCCGTGGGGCAAGGCGATGATGTGGATCTTCCTGCTGTCGGACACCTTCGTCTTCAGCAGCTTCCTGATCGGCTACATGACGGTGCGCATGTCGACCACGGCGCCGTGGCCCGACACGTCCAAGGTGTTCGGCCTCACCGTGGCGGGCATCGACGTGCCGTTGCTGCTGATCGCCATCATGACGTTCACGCTGATCACCAGTAGCGGCACCATGGCGATGGCCGTCAATTTCGGCTATCGGCGCAACGCGACGCGCGCCGCCGCACTGTTGCTGGCGACCGCGCTGCTCGGCGTGACGTTCGTGTCGATGCAGGCCTTCGAGTGGACCAAGCTGATCGTCCATGAAGGAATTCGCCCGTGGGGCAACCCGCTCGGCGCCACGCAGTTCGGCGCATGCTTCTTCATGATCACCGGGTTCCACGGCTTTCACGTGACGTGTGGCGTGATCTACCTGTTGCTGATCGCACGCAAGATCCTGCAGCCCGGGTTCACCGGGCACGGCAATTTCCAGATCGTCGAGATCGCCGGCCTGTACTGGCACTTCGTCGACCTCGTGTGGGTGTTCATCTTCGCGCTGTTCTATTTGTGGTGAGGCAGGCCATGGACCACACCGATCCCGTCGATCGATCCGACGCCGCGCACGGCCAGCAGCATCCGATCGGCATCTACCTGAAAATCTGGGGCCTGCTGTTCGTCCTGAGCACGTTGTCGTATCTGGTGGATTACTTCCACGTGCATGGCTTGTTGCGCTGGGTGCTGATCGTCGTGCTGATGATCGCCAAGGCCGGGCTGATCGTGTCGATCTTCATGCACATGATGTGGGAACGACTGGCGCTGGTGTATGCGATTCTCATACCGCCGCTGTGTCTGCTGGTGCTCATGGTTCTGATGGCCGCGGAGGCGAATCATACGTTCGGGACGCGGGTGCTCTTCTTCCATTGAGCGCTGTTCACTTCCGCGCCTCCTGAGGCGGATGATTCGGGTTACGTATTATCCGGTGCGCGTTAGGTGCGGATGGCTGGCTTTGCCGAGCTGTCGTCGCTCGGCCATTGGCATGTGACCCGATACGATCGCCCACCACGGACGATCGATAAATGCGGCCAATGCCGGCCGCACGTTCCGACGATCGTTTGCCGACATGCAGATGAAAAATTCAGGGCAAGCCCATTCGTCGGTCAGTCGAACAGGCCTTCAGCCCACCGTCTGCGCGCCGATGCAATCTCTATCAGGCCGACGATGCCGCCGACGCGTTGCTGTCCGCGCGGCGACGGTACAGCCCGAGCGTCGCGCACAAGCCGCAGAGCGCGGCGAAGCTCAGCCAGTAGCCGGGTGCGGCCTTGTCGTGCAAGGCCTGAATCAGATACGTTGAGTTGTGGCAGAGATTCGCCAGATGGTTGACGTCCGCCTTGCCGAATTCCAGGCGGCGCGTCATCGCAGGGAACACGGCGCAGAAGCCCTCGCAGTAGCGGCACGCGTTGCAGATCTGCATTTGCCGGGCGACTTCGGTTTCGCTGGCGCTCATCGGCACAATGGGAATCACGCGTGCCATGCTGTCGCGCGGCATTTTTTTCGTATCGACCGAAATGGCGGTGCGCGTATGTTCGGGCGCGAGCGGGTCAGACTGCTGCACGCGTTGTTTCCGTTGTCTTGAGTGCGGCGCGCACGGCCTGCGTCCCGGCAATGCGCCCGAAGGCCGTGCCGATCGACATGCCGACGCCCGCTGTATAGCCCTTGCCGAGCACGTTGCCGGCCATCATTTCGCCGGCCACGAACAGGTTCTCACTGGCGATGCCGCCGAAGTGAACCTGCGCGCGGTCGTTGGTCTTCAGTCCGAGATACGTGAACGTGATGCCTGGCCGCAATGCATAACCGTAGAACGGCGGCGTCTCGATGCGACGCGCCCAATGCGTCTTGGGCGGCTGAGACCTTCGGTGTGGCAGTCGTCTTCTGCTGCGCTATGCGCGCCTGTCCGTCGGCGAGGCCGGCCGGCGCGGATGCTTCGCGGTCGCGATGACCACCGAACTGGCCGCACGCGATGCAGACGTCGCGGAGCGCACGGGGCGCATGTTGCGGCGCCTGCAGCAGCTCTATGCGGACGTGATCGTCCGCGGCCAGGCGAGCGGCGAGATCGCCGAGCAAGACGAACAGGTGCTGGCGCGATTGCTCGTCTGCCAGGTCGAGGGCATGCGCGTGCTGGGCAAAACCGGCGTGCCCGAGCGCGACATGCTCGCCCTGGTCGACCGCACGATGCGCCTGCTCGACTGAGTTTTTTTACCAATTTTGAAACTGATTGGTTCCTTATGGGGAATCGTCCATGTCACGAAATGATCCCGTCTCGCCCGATCCGCGTCGCTGGGCCATGTTTTCGGTCCTGCTCGTCGGCGCGTTCCTGCCACCGCTGGACTTATTCATCATCAACGTCGCCCTGCCGTCGATCCGCGCGAAACTGGGCGCCTCGGCGTCGGCCGAGCAACTGGTCATTTCGTCGTATGCCGGCCTGTACGCCGTGACGCTGATCACCGGCGGGCGCCTGGGCGACCTGTTCGGCCGCGGTCGCATGTTCTTTCTCGGGTTGATCGGATTTGCGACGGCCTCAACACTATGCGGCCTCGCGAGCTCGCCGTGGATGCTGATCACCGGTCGCGCGTTGCAGGGCTTCGCGGACCGGGCGGCGCTGGACGCGGCGTTCGCGTCCGCGGAGGCGGCCGACGTCATGGCCGACATCGATGCGTTCACCGATATCGAGCCCGATCGGCACGTCACGGATGTCATCCCGCGCGCGGATTGACTTCCGGCATTGATAGACTCGTGCCGTACGCTTTCGTCCCTGAACACCTCGCATCAGTGCCCCAAAGCCCAGCCACGCTGACGCGCATGATCCGAGGAATCAGTGGCAAAGCGTCGTGGCGGCTGCCACAATGGCGCCCCCGCAGCGCCGTGAGCCGGGGCGTCGGGCATGCCCCGTGGCTTCAGCCGCGACGGAAGCCTCGACCAACCGGCGCCGCGAGCCGCTGTGTCGATCATCAGACGCGTATCCAACAGGTAATCGCTTTGAAGTTGTCGTTTGAAGTTCTCGAAGTGCTCGATGCCATAGACCGGGCAGGCACGTTCGCGGAAGCGGCCGTGCTGCTTCATCGCGTACCGTCTGCATTGACTTACCTGGTGCAGAAGACGGAGGCTGATCTTGGCGTCGCCCTGTTTGATCGCAGCGGCCGGCGTGCGCAACTGACCGACGCGGGGCGACTGCTCGTCGAGGACGGTCGTCGTTTGCTGAGAGCCGGACAGGAGCTGGAGAGCAAGGTTCGAAGCGTCCATGCGGGTTGGGAAGCTGAGCTCAGGCTGTGCGTCGACGAGATTCTTCCGTTGTCTTCGTTGTGGCCGCACGTGCGTGATTTCTACGAACTGAAGATGACGACACGGCTTCGCTTGTCGACCGAAGTGCTCGGTGGCGTATGGGACGCGCTTGTGACGGGACGTGCGGATATCGCGATCGGCGCCGCGGGAGAGCCGCCACACGCGCCGAACATTGCAGCAAGGCCGATCGGCATGCTGCGTCACGTTTTTGTCGCGGCGCCTCATCATCCGCTTGCCGCGAACGAAACGCCGCTCGACAGCGGCACAATTTCAAGTCATCGCGGCGTCGTCATCAGCGATACGTCGCGTGACCTCGAGCCGAGATCGGTGGCGATTCATGACGGACAACCGGTCATCGTCGTACCGAACCTGGCCGCCAAGATCGACCTCCTTTGCGAAGGCATTGCCGTCGGCATGCTGCCCGCGCCCGTCGCCGACGAGTTGATACGGCAGGGCAAGCTCGTCGAGCGCCGGGTAACGGGCGTGCGGGCGCACACGAACTGCTACCTCGGCTGGCGCGAGGACAAGACAGGACGCGCGTCGAGATGGTGGATTGAACAACTGGATCAGATCGATCTGATATCCAGGCTTTTCAGCACGCGCGGCGGCGCTGCCTGAGGCACATGCGCGTCGCGCGCCTCGGCGCCGGGTCGCTGGATGGGGAGGGTATGCTCGCACGCTTCGTCGAGTCTGATGCGAAGGCACGGAAAAGGCATGCGCGTCGCGATGCGATTCATATACTTTCGAGCATCGCCGGCGCCCTCGTTCTGGCTCGCGCGGTCGACGACCCTGAACTGTCGCAAGAAATTCTTCGTGAAACGCGAGCGGCGCCGGACTGACCTGCGTCTCTCGGCCGAGCGCCGGAACCACGCCGTTGACGTAGTGCCGATGCCATTGCAGAAGCGCATCGGGGTATCAAGCATGCGCGACGGGCGATGTACGCAAGTCGGTGCAGAGGCGGCGCTCGCATGACGGTGAAACGCAAGCGCTCGTGACTGCGGATGGCCGACGGCGGCCAGAAGAAACTAACCGCCGCTCCACCACAAATCGCTCCGCTAACGCCCCGATCAGCATCAACGCGTACCGCGCCCGCCCGCCGGCTTGCCAGCCGGTTTCCGTGATCCCGCGGCCGCCTTGCCCGCGGGTTTGCCGCGCGGCTTCTGCACGCTGAACGGGCTTCCGCTGGACAAGCTCGCCCCCTTGCCCACGGCCCCGGCACGCTGCCCCGCCGGCTTCCGCTTGCCCTCCCCACCCTGCGGCCGTGGCTTCTTGCCCGCCACCGGCATGGCGCCCACCCCGGCCTGCGGCACTTTCGGCTTCTTCGGCTTTTTGGGTTTCTTGATGATCTGCCCCGTCGCACTGGTTTCCGGCACGCGATGTTCGGCCTCAAAACCCGGCTCTTCCTCACGACGCAGCGTTTGCCGGATCAACGCCTCGATCGCGGCCAGTTGCGGCGCTTCGTCCGCGCACACGAGGGATACCGCCACACCACTTGCGCCCGCGCGGCCGGTACGACCGATGCGGTGCACGTAGTCTTGCGCCACGATCGGCAGATCGACGTTGATCACCAGCGGCAAGTCGTCGATATCGAGCCCGCGCGCAGCCACATCGGTCGCCACCAGCATCTGCACTTCGCGCGCCTTGAAGCGCTCCAGCGCACGCAGACGCGCGGGTTGCGGCTTGTCGCCGTGAATGGTGTCGACCGCATAGCCCGCATCGTTCAACATGGCCGCCAGATAATCCACGCCGTTGCGGGTCTTGACGAACACCAGGGCGTGATCCCAGTTGTTCTCGGCCACCAGATGCATGAACAGATCGGGCTTGTTCCGCTTGTCCACCGGCACGACCCACTGCTTGATCTTGCTGGCCGTTGCATTCGGCGGACTGACGCTGATGTTGACCGGACTGCGCAGAATGCTCGCCGCCATCGTGCGGATATCGTCGGTAAAGGTCGCGGAGAACAGCAGCGTCTGGCGCTGCACGGGCAACGCGGCAAACACGGCGTTGAGCTCGCGGGCGAAGCCCAGATCGAGCATGCGGTCTGCTTCATCGAGCACCAGCGTCTGCACTTGATCGAACTGCACGGCGTTCTGACGATTGAGGTCCAGCAGCCGGCCCGGCGTGGCGACCAGCACGTCCACGCCCTTGCGCAACTTCATCATCTGCGGGTTGATGCTCACGCCGCCATAGGCGGCCAGGAATCTCAAGTCGAGGCCCTTGCCGTACTCGACGAAACTCTGCAGCACCTGTTCAGCCAGTTCGCGCGTGGGCACCAGCACCAGCACACGCGCGCGGTTGCTGGATACCGCCGGCCCGTGCTGCACCAGTCTCTGCAGCAGCGGCAGCGCGAAACCCGCCGTCTTGCCGGTGCCGGTCTGTGCCGCGGCCATGACGTCCTTGCCGCCGAGCACAGCGGGAATCGCCTTGGCCTGCACCGGCGTGGGTGTCTGGTAATTGAGGCCCTGCAGATTACGCAGCAAGGGATCGATCAGGCCTAGCGAGGCAAAAGACATGGGCGTGTTCCGGGCTAAAACCGCAATTCTAGCGGTTGCCGCGATGGTCGCCGCCCGGATATCCGGTGCCGGGCAACATTGGGCGTCGGGCGATCTCGTCGAGCACGACGAGGATCGCCGCCCGTCGCGCTATTTCGGCACGTCCCGCGTGAAAGGCCGCGGCAGCCTGCCCGCCGCCTGACGGTCGATCATCCAGCCTGGATAGTCGGCAGGCAACGCGCTCACGGCGTCGAGATGCGCAAGCTCGTCCGCGGTCAGCGCGACATCGACGGCTCCGAGATTGTCCTCGAGCTGTTCGACGCGTTTGGCGCCGATGATGACACTCGTGACATGCGGCTTGGCGAGCAGCCAGGCGAGCGCGATCCGCGCGACGGACACGCCTCGCGCGTTCGCGATGGCGCGCATCGCGGCAACGCACGGCCACGCGCGCTCGAGATCGACCGGCGGGAAATCGAAATGGCTGCGTCGCGAACCGTCCGCGGTCGGCGCACCGGGGCCGAACTTCCCCGAAAGCAGCCCGCCGGCGAGCGGCGACCAGACGAGCAACGCCATCTTCTCATCGGTCGCGAGTGGCACCAGCTCACGCTCCACGTCGCGTCCGGCGATCGAATAGTACGCCTGCAGTGTCTCGAAACGCGTCGCATGAAGCGCTTCGCTGATCCCGAGCGCCTTGCCGATTTTTCCGGCGCGCCAGTTCGAGACGCCGACATAGCGAACCAGCCCCTGACGCGTCAGATCGTCGAGCGCCCGCAACGTCTCTTCGATCGGCGTCACGGGATCGTACGCATGGATCTGGTAGAGGTCGATATGGTCGACCTGCAACCGCTCGAGGCTTCGCTGCACGGAATCCATGATGTGGCCGCGCGACGCGCCTTGATCGTTGGGTTTCGTGCCCATCACGCCCGCTGTCTTCGTCGCGAGCACGATCTCGCCGCGTGCAACGCCGAGGTCGCGCAGCGCCTGTCCGACGAGTCGTTCGGAGTGGCCGAACGAGTAGATGTCGGCGGTATCGACGAAGTTGATCCCCTCTTCCAGCGCGCGGGCGATCAGTCGGGTCGCGTCGTCCTGGCCGACCGCGCCGATCGCTGCCCACATCCCGGCATCGGCATTGCCACCCAGCGTCATCGTCCCGAGACACAGCTCGGAGACGTACAGGCCGGTGCGGCCCAGTTGTTTGTACTTCATGACCGTTCCCTTCGAAGTCGGCTAGAGAAATTGCGGCGGCGCCGTTCCGGCGCGCATCCGCACACCAGGTATCAGCTGACCAGAGCGTGTCCGGCGCGAAATTGTCCGGCGATCGTCGCGACGCGGGCGCCGTAGCGGCGGGCCGTCTCGAGGTCTCCCGACGACATTTCGTCGGGCGACGCATCGGCCGGCGTCTGCGCCATCGGCGCGATATAGGCGCCCATGCGGTTCAGGTCATCGCGCATCGACGCCTTGAGATTCGCCGGCTTGATGTCCATGCTCACCCAGAGGCCGCCGTGCTGCGCGGCAAGCAGTACGAAGTATTCGAGCGTGTTGAGCTTGTCGCCGTTGATGCTTGCGCTGTTGGTGAAGCCGCCGAAGATCTTGTTGCGCCATGCGCCTTCGAACCACGCCTTCGACGATGCATCGGCGAACTTCTTGAACTGCCAGCTGGGGCCGCCCATGTACGTCGGCGAGCCGAACAGGATGGCATCCGCGCCCGCAAGGGCTTGCCACGCGTGCGGCGCGATGTTGCCGTCGGCGTCGATCGCGACGAGCGCGCCGCCGGCGCCTTCGGCGACAGCCGCCGCCATCCGCTCGGTATGCCCATACCCGGAGTGATAGACGACGATCGTTGCAACGTCTGAGGTCTGCTGCTGTTTCATGGTTGTGCCCTTTCGTTCGGTGGGTCGTTGGGGACGACATCGGAGGGCACTTTACTGAGTCGGAATTGAGTTATAAATGACGTCAGATTGAACGTTCTGTTACTCCCAGGGTGAACAATGCAAAACCTCGATGCGCTTTTGATCTTCGCCCGTGTCGCCGAAATGTCGAGCTTCACGCGCGCGGCCGAAAGCCTCGGCATCCAGAAAGGGCGTGTGTCGATGGTGATCCGCACGCTGGAGCGCGACGTGGGTGTCGCGCTCCTGCATCGGACGACGCGCAGCGTGCAACTGACCGAAGACGGACGCGCCTTTTACGCGCGAGCGCGGGACCTGCTGGCTGAAGTGCAGGAGCTGCAGTCGATGTTCTCCGGCAATGGCACGCGGCTGCGCGGACGGTTGCGCGTCGACATGCCGACCGAGCTCGCGCGCAGCGTCGTGGTTCCCGCGCTGCCGCAACTGATGGCGGCGCATCCGGAGCTGGAGCTGGAACTGTCGAGCACCGATCGGCGCGTCGATCTGGTTCAGGAGGGGTTCGATTGCGTGATCCGCCTCGGGCCGATCGTCGACGAGACGCTGATTGCCCGACCGTTGGGCCGCCTTCGCATGATCAATGCGGCGAGTCCCGGCTATCTGGCGCGCCATGGCGTACCGCGAACGCTCGACGATCTGCTCGGCCAGGGGCATCGGATGATTCATTACGCGCTGACACTGGGCGCCCGGCATCCCGGCTGGGAATATCCGACTGGCGACGGCTACGCGACGCTTGCATTGCCGAGCGCGATGCAGGTCAACAACGTGCAGACCTATCACGCAGCCGGGCTGGCGGGCATCGGATTGATCCAGGCCGGGTATTCCGCGCTCGCGAATCATGTCGAAAGCGGCGCGCTGGTCGAGGTGCTGCCCGACCTGCGCCCCGAACCGCTCGCGGCGTCGCTCGTCGTCGCGCATCGGCGCAATCTGTCGCCGCGCGTTCGGGCGTTCATGGACTGGATCGAGGGCGTGCTGGCGCCTTATTTCGACTGAGAGGCACGTTGGCGGGTAGACGACGGCATTGCGGTCGACCAGGCTGTCGGACTGGTGAACGAACCTGCCCATGAAGACCGGCAATGCGCGGGTACGGTGCCACGATCATCGCGCGCATCGCGGCGCCATGACCGGCTATCTGCTGCTCCGCACAATCCGGATACCGGGTTGCGCCGCGCGCCGGCACCGGCGCGCCGCCGGTACAATCGTCGGCGGGCAATCGGTCGCGACGCGGCCCTAGCGCAAACCCGCCCCCGGTTGCACTGTTCATCGCCTTTTGCGTCCTGTATTGTCCTTTCCATCCCCGGTAGCGGAACCGGTGCATGGGAGGCTCACGATGCAGAAAAAGAATGCTGCAGCCGTCTGGATCCTGATCGCGATGGTGGCAGGCATCGTGATCGGCTACATGATCTTCTCGAGCTTTCCGGACAAAAAGGCCACCACCGAGATCGCCGGGTACATCTCCCTCATCTCCGACGTGTTCCTGCGCCTGATCAAGATGGTGATCGGGCCGCTCGTATTCTCCACGCTGGTGGTGGGCATCGCGCACATGGGCGACGCGGCGTCGGTCGGGCGCGTGTTCGTGAAGGCGTTCGGCTGGTTCGTCACCGCATCGCTGATCTCGCTGCTGCTCGGGCTCTTCATGGCGAACCTGCTGCGGCCCGGCGACAACCTCGGCCTGCCGCTGCCGGACATCGGCGCATCGGCGAACCTCGCGACCTCCAAGTTCACGCTCAAGGATTTCGTCGGCCACATGGTGCCGAGGTCGTTCGCCGAGGCGATGAGCAACAACGAGATCCTGCAGATCGTCGTGTTCTCGATGTTCTTCGGCGTGGCGCTCGCCGCGCTCGGTGAGCGCGGCAAGATCCTCGTGGCCGCGATCGATCAACTGTCGCACGTGATGCTGAAGATCACCGGCTACGTGATGAAGCTCGCGCCGCTCGCGGTGCTGGCGGCGATGGCCGCGACCGTCGCGGTCAACGGGCTGTCGGTGCTGCTGAAGTTCGCGGTGTTCATGGGCGACTTCTACGTGAGCCTGTTCCTGCTCTGGACCTTGCTCGTCTGTGCGGGGCTGCTGTTCCTCGGCCGGCGCGTATTCAAGCTGCTGCTGCTGATCAAGGAAGCGTTCATGCTGTCGTTCGCGACAGCCAGCTCGGAAGCCGCATACCCGAAGATCCTCGACGCGCTCGACCGGTTCGGCGTCCGCCGCAAGATCTCGAGCTTCGTGATGCCGATGGGCTATTCGTTCAATCTCGACGGCTCGATGATGTACTGCACGTTCGCGGCGCTGTTCATCGCGCAGGCGTACAACATCCACCTGTCGCTCGGCACGCAGATCACGATGCTGCTGGTGCTGATGCTGACGTCGAAGGGAATGGCCGGCGTGCCGCGCGCGTCGCTCGTCGTGATCGCCGCCACGCTGCATCAGTTCGGGCTGCCGGAAGCCGGGCTGCTGTTGATCCTCGGCGTCGACACGTTCCTCGACATGGGCCGCTCGGCCACCAATGCGGTGGGCAATTCGATCGCGAGCGCCGTGGTCGCGAAGTGGGAAGGCCAGCTCATGTCGGAGGCGGAAGCCGAGGCCAACGTCGCCCGCATCGACGCCGAGCAGGAAGGGACGATCGCCCATCCGGCGGATGTCTGACGGAGGCCCGGCGATGAAGATGCTGCGATTCTGGCGTGCGCTCGCGCTTGCGGGCCTGGTTGCCGCGGGCGGGGCCGCATACGCGGAAGATGCACCGTCCACGACGACGCGCGTCGAGCCGTCCGTGCCGGCCCAACTGACCGGCACGCTCGCGAAGGTGCGCAGCAGCGGCACGATCGCGATCGGATACCGCGACGCGTCGATCCCGTTCTCGTACCTGAATGCGCGCAACCAGCCGATCGGTTATTCGATCGAGCTGTGCAAGGCACTCGTGTCGTCGATCGAGGATGCGGTCAACAAGAGCCTGACGATCCGCTGGGTGCCGGTCACTTCCGACAACCGCATCGACGCGGTGGTCAACGGCACGGTCGATCTGGAATGCGGCTCCACGACGAGCAACCTGGAACGCCAGAAGCGCGTGGCATTCTCGCCGATCATTTTCGTGGCCGGCACGAAGGTGATGGTGAAGCGAGGCTCGCCGATCCGCTCGTTCCGCGATCTCGCGGGCAAGAAGGTCGCGGTGACGGCGGGCACGACCAACGAGAAGGCGCTGCGCGACCTGGACGCGCGGTTCAGGCTCGGGATCCAGCTGCAGGTGGTGCCCGACCATGCGCAGGGCTTCGCGCTCGTCGCGAACGGGCAGGCCGATGCGTTCGCGACGGACGACGTGCTGCTGTACGGCCTGATTGCCGAGAATGCGGGCAAGGGCGGCCAGTACGACGTGGTTGGCGATTTCCTGTCATACGACCCGTACGGCATCATGTTCCGCAAGGACGATCCGCAACTCGCGCGCGTCGTGAAGAGCACGTTCGAGGAGCTGGCCGCCGATGGCGAGATCACGCGTCAGTACAAGCGCTGGTTCCTGCGCCCGCTTCCGTCCGGCATGAGTCTCAACCTGCCGATGAGCCCGCAACTCGAGACCATCATCGAGACGATCGGCGTCAAGGGCGAATGAGTTTGCGCGGCTGATCGCATGGACGAATGCAAAAGCGGCCCCGGTGCCTCACCGCACACCGGGGCCGCTCGCATGAAGCACCGCGCTCAACCGACCCGCGCTTCTCCCTGCCGCACCGCTTCACCCTCCTGCGCCGCCGTTCGCGCCAGCACGGGCTTGAGCGCCTGCCCGGTATGGCTCGCCTTCACCTGCGCAAGCCCTTCGGGCGGCGCGGCCGCGACGATCGTGCCACCGCCCACGCCGCCTTCCGGACCGAGATCGATGATCCAGTCGGCTTCGGCGATCACGTCGAGGTCGTGCTCGATCACGACCACGCTGTGCCCGCCGTCGACCAGCCGGTGCAGCACGCGAATCAGCTTCGCGACGTCCGCCATGTGCAGGCCGACCGTCGGCTCGTCGAGCACGTACAGCGTGTGCGGCGCCTTCTGCCCGCGCCGCGTGACGTCGTCGCGCACCTTCGTGAGCTCGGTGACGAGCTTGATGCGCTGCGCCTCGCCGCCGGACAGCGTCGGCGACGGCTGGCCGAGCGTCAGATAGCCGAGGCCGACGTCCTTCATCAGCTGCAGCGGATGCGCGATGTTCGAAATCGGCGCGAAGAATTCCACCGCTTCGTCGATTTCCATCGTCAGCACATCGCCGATGTTCCGGCCGCGCCACGTGACCGCGAGCGTCTCCGGATTGAAGCGCTGACCGTGGCACACGTCGCACGGCACCTTCACGTCGGGCAGGAAGCTCATCCCGATCGTGCGCACGCCTTGTCCTTCGCAGGCCGGGCATCGCCCGTCGCCGGTATTGAACGAGAAACGCGATGCCGTGTAGCCGCGCGCACGCGCTTCCAGCGTATCGGCGAACAGCTTGCGGATCGTGTCCCACACGCCGATGTAGGTGGCCGGGCACGAGCGCGGCGTCTTGCCGATCGGCGTCTGGTCGACTTCGAGCACGCGGTCGATCCGTTCCCAGCCGCTCAGCGACTCACAGCCTTGCCACGCGTGCGTGACGTTCAGCGACGGCCGCGGCGCGCTGCGCGCGAGCACGCTCGAGCGCCGGTTCGTGGCCGGCGTGTCCTGCTGCGCGGCCTTGCGCGCGCGCCGCGTGGCCGGCGACGACAGCACCGAACGACCGACCGCGTCGAGCAGGTTCGTCATCAGCACGTCGCGCGCGAGCGTCGACTTGCCCGAGCCGCTGACGCCCGTCACCGCAACGAGGCGTGCCAGCGGGATGCCGACCGTGACGTCGCGCAGGTTATGCAGCGTCGCGCCGTGGACGGTGAGCCAGCCTTCCGGCACCGCGGGTGCACCGTTCTTGCCCGGCAGGCTCACCGCGCGACGCGGTTGCAGCGGGTGCGTCATCGGGTGCGCGAGCAAACGCCCGGTGACCGAATCCGGCTGCGCGGCCAGATCGGCGACCGCACCCTCGGCCACCAGCGTGCCGCCGCGCTTGCCGGCGCCCGGGCCGACATCGATGATGTGATCCGCGCGGCGGATCGTGTCCTCGTCATGCTCGACGACGACGAGCGTGTTGCCCTTGTCGCCGAGCTTGCGCAGCGCATCGAGCAGGATCTGGTTGTCGCGCGGATGCAGGCCGATGGTCGGCTCGTCGAGCACGTAGCACACGCCCTGCAGGTTGCTGCCGAGTTGCGCGGCAAGCCGGATCCGCTGCGCTTCGCCGCCCGACAGGCTCGGCGCCGCACGATCGAGGCTCAGATAGCCGAGCCCGACCTCTTCGAGAAACGCGAGGCGGCTGCCGATCTCGCTGACGATGTCGCGCGCGATCTGCGCGTCGCGCCCCGTCAGTTTCAGCGTATCGATCCAGCGGCGCGTATCGGACACCGTCCACTGCGCGACCTCGACGATCGGATGCGCATCGAACGTGACCGCGCGCGCGGCCGGGTTCAGGCGCGTGCCGCCGCAATCCGGGCACGGCTCGTTGCCGACGCCTTCCGGCTCCTGCTCGTCCGACGGCAAGGTCTGCTCGCGGCCGCGCTCGTCGCCGGAGAGGATCGTGTCGTCGTACGCGGCGCGCTGTTCGCGCGTGAGCGTGACGCCCGTGCCGACGCAGGTGGTGCACCAGCCGTGCTTGCTGTTGTACGAGAACATCCGCGGATCGAGTTCCGGGTAGCTCGTGCCGCACACCGGGCACGCGCGCTTGACCGACAGCACCTTGATTTCGCCGACGCGCGCGGTCGAGCGCTCGTTCTGCATCGCGTGGTGCAGCCCGTCGAGCGGCGCGAGCAGATGCATCACACCCTTGCCGAGCTCGAGCGTTTCGTCGAGCACGCGGCGCAACTCGGCTTCGTTGTCCGGCGACACGACGATGTCGGCCACCGGCAATTCGATCGTGTGCTCGCGGAAACGGTCGAGCTTCGGCCACGGATCGACCGTCACGAACTCACCATCGACGCGCAGATGCGTGCTGCCGCGCGCCTTCGCCCACTTCGCGAGATCGGTATACACGCCCTTGCGGTTGACGACGAGCGGCGCGAGCAGCCCGACGTGTTCGCCGCGATGGTCGCGCAGCAGCTGCGCGGCGATCGATTCGACGGTTTGCGACGTGACGGGCGTGCCGTCGTGGATGCAATGCTGCAGGCCGAGCTTCACGTACAGCAGCCGCAGGAAGTGCCAGACTTCGGACGTGGTCGCCACCGTGCTCTTGCGGCCGCCGCGCGACAGCCGCTGCTCGATCGCCACCGTCGGCGGAATGCCGTACACCGCATCGACTTCAGGCCGCCCGGCCGGCTGCACGATCGAGCGCGCGTATGCGTTCAGCGATTCGAGATAGCGGCGCTGGCCTTCGTGGAACAGGATGTCGAACGCGAGCGTCGACTTGCCGGAACCGGACACGCCGGTGATCACGTTGAACTTGCCATGCGGGATATCGACGTCGAGCGCCTTCAGGTTGTGCTCGCGCGCGTTGACGATGCGCACGACATCCTCGCCCTCGATCGCGCGCCGCTCGCGAGCGGCGTTCAGCACGGCCTGCAGCGGCACGCCTTCATCGGCGAGCGCGGTTTCGCCGTCCATCGCACGGTCGTACTGCAGCAGCGCGACGCCGGTATGCGATTGCGCGCATGCCTTCACGTCGTCGGGCGTGCCCGCGCACAGCACGAGGCCGCCGCCGTCGCCGCCCTCCGGGCCGAGATCGATCAGCCAGTCGGCCGCGCGGATCACGTCGAGGTTGTGCTCGATCACGATCAGCGAATGACCGGCCGCGAGCAGCTTGCCGAACGCGCGCATCAGCTTCGCGATGTCGTCGAAGTGCAGCCCGGTCGTCGGTTCGTCGAACATGAACAGCTTCGCGCGCGCGATGCGCGCCTCCTCGCTCGCGATCCGGCGCCCGCCCGCGGCGGCGGCCGATTCGGCGAGGAACCCGGCCAGCTTCAGCCGCTGCGCTTCGCCGCCCGACAGCGTCGGCACAGGCTGGCCCAGCTTCACGTATTCGAGGCCGACGTCGACGATCGGCTGCAGCACGCGCAGCACCTCGGCATCGGTCGCGAAGAACGCGGCCGCTTCGCTGACGGTCAGGTCGAGCACGTCGGCGATGTTCAGCGCGCGGCCCGCGCGCTCGATGCGCACTTCGAGAATCTCGGCGCGGTAGCGGCTGCCGTCGCAATCCGGGCAACGCAGGTAGACGTCGCTCAGGAACTGCATCTCGATGTGCTCGAAGCCGGAGCCGCCGCAGGTCGGGCAGCGGCCGTCGCCCGAGTTGAAGCTGAACGTGCCGGCGCCGTAGCCGCGCTGCAGCGCGAGCGGCGCCTTCGCGAACAATTTGCGGATCTCGTCGAACGCGCCGACGTAGCTGGCCGGGTTCGACCGCGTGGTCTTGCCGATCGGCGACTGGTCGACGAACACGACGTCGCCCACCTGGTCGGCGCCCGTGAGGCTGCGATACGCGCCCGGCGACTCGGTCGCCTTGCCGTGGTGCCGCGCCATCGCCGGATAGAGCACGTCCTGCAGCAGCGTCGACTTGCCGGAACCCGACACGCCCGTCACGCACACGAGCCGCTGCAGCGGGATCTCGACCGTCACGTCGCGCAGGTTGTGCTCGGTCGCGCCTTCGAGCACGATGCGCGGCGTGTTCGCGTCCACCGGGCGGCGCGCCCAGTTCGACGCATGCGCGACGTGCTTGCGGCCGCCGAGATATTCGCCCGTCAGCGTATGCGCGGAGCGGATGTCGCCCGGCGTGCCGTCGTAGACGATCGTGCCGCCGCGCTCGCCGGGGCCCGGGCCCATGTCGATCAGCCGGTCGGCCGCCAGCATCACCGACGGATCGTGCTCGACGACCACCAGCGTATTGCCCGCGTCGCGCAGCCGCTGCATCGCCTCGACGATCCGCGTGAGGTCGCGCGGATGCAGGCCGATGCTCGGCTCGTCGAGCACGAACAGCGTTTTGGTCAGCGACGTGCCGAGCGCGGTGGTCAGGTTGATCCGCTGCACCTCGCCGCCCGACAGCGTGCGGCTCTGGCGATCGAGCGTCAGATAGCCTAGCCCGACGTCGCACAGGTATTTCAGGCGCGTGCGCACCTCGGCGAGCAGCAGCTTCAGCGCATCGTCGAGCAGCGCGCTCGGCAGCGTGATTTCGTCGAAGAAGCGGCGAATGCGCTCGATCGGCAGCAGCATCAGGTCGTGTACCGTCAGGCCCGGCAGCGCCTCGAGCTGCGCGCGCGTCCATTCGACGCCGCGCGGCATGAAGCGATCCGCGGGCGCGAGCACCGCATCGGCGTTCGCCTTCGAGCCGAGCCGCCACTGCAGCGATTCCGTCTTCAGGCGCGCGCCGCCGCACACTTCGCACGGCGTGTAGCTGCGGTACTTCGACAGCAGCACGCGGATGTGCATCTTGTACGCCTTCGACTCGAGATAGCCGAAGAAGCGTTTGACGCCGTACCACTGGCTCTGCCACTTGCCGTTCCAGTCCGGCGAGCCGTTGATCACCCAGTCGCGCTCGGCGTCCGTCAGGTCGGACCACGGCGTGTCGCGGCGGATGTCCGCCTTCGCCGCGTAGCGCATCAGGTCGTCCTGGCATTCCTTCCACGCGGGCGTCTGCATCGGCTTGATCGCGCCGCCGCGCAGCGTCTTGCGCGCGTCGGGAATCACGAGGCCGAGATCGACGCCGATCACGCGGCCGAAGCCGCGACAGGTTTCGCATGCGCCGTACGCCGAGTTGAACGAGAACAGCGCCGCCTGCGGCTCCGCGTAGCGCAGGTCGCTGTCGGGGTCGTGCAGCCCGGTGGAGAAACGCCAGATCTGCGGCTCGGCGAGCGCGTTCTCGGCTTCGGCGCCGAGCACGTAGACGTTCACGCGGCCGCCGCCGCGCTTGAGCGACGCCTCGATCGCCTCGACCACCCGTACCTTGTCAGCCTGCTGCACGCGGAAGCGGTCGGCCACCACGTCGAGCAGCTTGCGCGGGCCGGTGGGCGACGCGACTTCGCGCTGCGCCTGCACGCGCGTGTAGCCGCTCGCGGACAGCCATTGCGCGACTTCGTCTTCGGACGCGCTTTCCGGCAGCTCGACCGGAAACGTGACGACGACGCGCGGATCGTCGGCGCGCGTGCGCTCGACGAGTTCCGCGTAGATCGTCTCGGGCGTGTCGTGCCGCACCTGCCGCGCGGTCCGGCGATCGAACAGCTCGGCCGCGCGCGCGTACAGCAGCTTCAGGTGATCGTTGAGCTCGGTCATCGTGCCGACGGTCGAGCGCGAACTGCGGACCGGGTTGGTCTGGTCGATCGCGATCGCGGGCGGCACGCCGTCGACGCGCTCGACCTGCGGGCGGTCCATCCGGTCGAGGAACTGCCGCGCATACGCGCTGAAGGTTTCGACGTAGCGCCGCTGGCCTTCCGCGTACAGCGTGTCGAACACGAGGCTCGACTTGCCGGAGCCCGACGGGCCGGTGACGACCGTCATTTCGCCGGTGCGCAGGTCGAGATCGAGGTTCTTGAGGTTGTGCTGACGTGCTCCGCGAATGCGGATCAGATTGCTGGATGACAATTTGCCTGCCCGTCTGAATGAGTTAGCCGGAATTCACGGTGCCGGAACGCTGCGGCGGATGCCCGCAGGCGCGGCGCACGGGCCGCACGGGTCATGCCCGCGCCGCTCGGGTTCGCCGGATACTATACTGTATATTCATACAGTTTTCCACGAACCGCGCGAACGCGGGAAAGTGCCGCCGTTTCCTCGTACGAGGATTATGCGGCGGCGCCCGGCTCAGGACACCCGTTTCTCATACGCGCGGCCCGAGCGGGCAACGGCGACACGGGCAAGGCAAGGCCGCGCGAGTCGATCGGATCGTCGCGCGCGCGGCAAGACTGTCGATTGGGCAGGCCCGACGAAAGCTGGTGCCGCTGCCGCGAGCGCGCCGCGCCGCCAGGCGTCGACGGCCACGCTGGCGGCAACCGGCACGCTGCGCGTTACCTCTGCAGCGAAATTTCGACCCGGCGATTGCGCGCACGCCCCTCGGCGGTATCGTTCGGGGCGGCCGGATCGGCTTCGCCGTGCCCGGTCGCTTCGAACGTGTCCGCCTTCAGCCCGCGTTCTTGCAAATACGCCGCGACCGCATCGGCGCGGTGCTTCGACAGCGCCTGGTTGTGCGCTTCCGAGCCGGTCGCATCGGTGTAGCCATGCACTTCGACTCGCGAGAAATGCCGGTCGCCTTGCCGGTTCAGCAACTTGTCGAGCTCGGCACGCGCGACGGGCGAGAGCACCGCGGAATCCGTCGCAAAGTACGCGTCGCCGGTCAGGCTCACTTTCTCGACCGGCACGGGCGCCGGCGCAACGGCCGCGGCGGCCGGCCCCGGCGCCGCACCGCACTGGAACACGATCGAATGCGGATCGGCGCCGTCGCGGTACGGCGTGGTGGTATCGACCAGGCGCACGGGCTCGTTGCCGCACATGCGCGTCGCGACCTTCATGCAGGTCTTCGCGGTCGACAGAATGCCGTGGCAGTCGACCTGGAACGTCCGGATACCGTTTCGCGACTGCAGTTCGTATGCGTTGTACGTCGGGCCCGACGCGCTCGAACAGGCAGCGAGGGACACCACGGACGCCAGCAGGACAAGATGGATGTTTTTCACTTGAGGACTCCGAAAATGCGTTGAGCACGGCGCGATGGCGCGGCCGCATGCGTTGCGTTCGACGCGGCCCGCTCCGGCAGCGCGTGCCGGAACGGACCGCCGTGCACGATTACTTCCACTGATACAGCACGCCCGCGCCGACGACGCGCTGGCTGCCGGCGAAACCGCCGTTCAGCGTCGCCTTCAGGTTCTCCGTGATGCGCGCCTGCATGCCGACCGCCATCGCCTTCTGGCCCTGGAACGACGCCGTGCCGACACCCATCGCGAAGTTCGAATCGCGGTCCATGTGCGGGATCGACGCCATCGCGGCCGTCGCGGCAATCCCTTCACGTGCCATCGAATCGGTCTGCTGGATCTGCTGCTGCATCTGCGTGAGCTGGTTGTTGACCGTGTTCAGCGACTGCGTGAACTGGTTCGATACCGCGTTCAGCTGGTTCACGTTCACCGCGTCGGTGCCCTGCGTGCCCGCCGCGACGTTCACGACCTGCCGCGCCGATTCCGCCGAGCCGACCGCGACCACGTTCGAGCGGCCGCCGTCGTTGCTGCCCGCGCCGA
>NZ_CADFEJ010000018.1 GCF_902833055.1 Burkholderia territorii | reverse complement strand
CGATAGCGCAGTCGCGGGTGGATGCAATCGCGAATTTCTCGTAGCGATGCACGGATCGACGATGCAAATGAAAAAGCCTGCACAAGGCGGGCTTTTTCATTTTTTGGCGGAGCGGACGGGACTCGAACCCGCGACCCCCGGCGTGACAGGCCGGTATTCTAACCGACTGAACTACCGCTCCAGTCTTGCTTCTTGCCTGGCAGGCGTCGGTTACTTCCTGCCGGCGCATCGTTTGTTCGAACGACGCCGAAATCTGGCGTCCCCTAGGGGATTCGAACCCCTGTACTCACCGTGAAAGGGTGATGTCCTAGGCCTCTAGACGAAGGGGACAACGTACTGCTTACATCCTTAATACAAAAGCCCGCTCAAAAACGTCTTGAACGGGCTTCGTTCTGGCGGAGCGGACGGGACTCGAACCCGCGACCCCCGGCGTGACAGGCCGGTATTCTAACCGACTGAACTACCGCTCCAACTTTCTGCACCGTTACCTGCAGGACGTCGGTTACGTTCCTGCAAGCCTCGCGACACTTCAACTACGAAACGCCGCTGAATCTGGCGTCCCCTAGGGGATTCGAACCCCTGTACTCACCGTGAAAGGGTGATGTCCTAGGCCTCTAGACGAAGGGGACATAATCTTTTCAGATCTGTCTGACTTTCGCTATTCACTCATCGTCAACAGCGAAGGCCGAAATTCTAACTGCTTTAAATCATTTTGTGAAGCATTTATTACTACCACCACTGCTTCGCAAATCAATCCATTCTGCTCTGATGGTGGAGGTAAGCGGGATCGAACCGCTGACCTCTTGCATGCCATGCAAGCGCTCTCCCAGCTGAGCTATACCCCCTTGCAGAACAGAAATGAGATTATATGGACCGAATTTGAACTTGTAAATACCCTTTTTGCGATTCGAGCGAATTTTTTTGCGAAGCCGCCGTGACGTCACGTGCGGCGGCTTCGCTCTCGCCTTCGCCTCAGGCCAGCGCACCCTCGATACGCGACACCACGACGTCGCGACCGAACAGCACGAGCACCGCATCGATCGACGGCGTATGCGTCGTGCCCGCCACCAGCAGGCGCACCGGCATCGCGAGCTGCGGCATCTTCAGCTTGTGCGCGCCGAGCGTTGCCTTCAACGCGGCGGACACCGCCTCCTTCGTCCAGTCGGCCGCTTTCAGCGCGGCGACGAGATCGGCCAGCGCCGGGCGCACTGCGTCGGTCACATGCTGCGCAAGCGCGTCGGCGTCCGGCGCCGGCACGCGGTAGAACATCGCGGCACCTTCGGCGATCTCCTTGACCGTCGTCGCGCGATCCTTCATCAGGCCGACCACCGCGTCGAGCGCGGGCCCCGTCGCGATCGCCGCGTCGTCGATGCCCAGCGCGTCGAGGAACGGTTTCGCCAGCGCGGCGAGGCGCGCGTTGTCCGCTTCCTTGATGTAATGGGCGTTCAGCCAGCTCAGCTTGCTGTGATCGTATTGCGCGGGCGACTTGCCGAGATGCTCGAGGTCGAACCATTCGACGAACTGCTCGCGCGAGAAGATTTCCGCGTCGCCGTGCGACCAGCCGAGACGCGCGAGGTAGTTGACGACGGCCTCCGGCAGGAAGCCGGCATCGCGATACGCCATCACGCTCATCGCGCCATGCCGCTTGCTCATCTTCTCGCCCTGCTCGTTCAGCACGGTCGGCAGATGCGCATAGACGGGCGGCTCGCCGCCGAGCGCGCGCAGGATGTTGATCTGGCGCGGCGTGTTGTTCACGTGGTCGTCGCCACGGATCACGTGCGTGATGTTCATGTCCATGTCGTCCACGACCACGCAGAAGTTGTAGATCGGCGTGCCGTCCGGACGCGCGATCACGAGATCGTCGAGCTCCTCGTTCGAGATTTCGACACGCCCCTTCACCGCGTCGTCCCACACGACCGTGCCGGTCAGCGGGTTGCGGAACCGCAGCACGGGCTTCACGCCGGCCGGCGGCTCGGGCAGCACCTTGCCCGGCTCCGGACGCCACGTGCCGTCGTAACGCGGCTTGAGGCCGGCGGCGCGCTGGCGCTCGCGCAGCGCGTCGAGTTCCTCGGCGGACATGTAGCACGGGTACGCAAGGCCTTGCTCGAGCATCTGCGCGAGCACCTCGCGATAGCGGTCCATCCGCTGCATCTGGTAGATCGGGCCTTCGTCGAAATCCAGGCCGAGCCACTGCATCCCCTCGAGAATCGCATCGACGGCTTCCTGCGACGAGCGTTCGACGTCGGTATCCTCGATACGCAGCACGAACGTGCCTTTCATCTTGCGCGCGAACGCCCACGGATAGAGCGCGGAGCGGATGTTGCCGAGGTGGATGAAGCCGGTGGGACTCGGCGCGAAGCGGGTACGGACAGGACGGGTCATAAACGGTAACTCGAACGCCTGGGGCGCATGAATGATTCGACGCGGGATCGACGGCGACAGCCCGGACAACAACGGGGCCGGCCGCGCCCGGAACGGGAAAGAAGCCGGAATTATACTCGCGCCGGTCTTCGCGCCAAGCGCGCCGCTTGCTTTATGATGTGCGCGCCGCGGCCGCCAGCCGGCGCCGCGCCGGCCGCCGGTTTGTGCCGCACGGCCGCTCGGAACCTATCGCCGCCGCGGGCCGCCGGGCCCGCCGCCAAGCCGCCGGAGAACCACTCGATGTCGTCCCCTCGCCTGTCGCGCCGCCACTTCACGATCGCCTGCGCATCCGCCAGCCTCGCCGCCTGCACGTCGTTCGGCGACAAGTCCCGCCCCGACAACGCCGCGAATTCCGCGCAGTCGCGCGAGAAGCCCGTGAAGATCGGCATCGCGCTCGGCGGCGGCGCCGCCCGCGGCTTCTCGCACATCGGCGTGCTGAAGGCGCTGGAGGCGCGCGGCATCCCGATCGAGATCGTCGCCGGCACGAGCGCGGGCTCGGTGGTCGGGGCACTGTACGCGTCGGGAATGAACGGGCTGCAGATCAACAAGATCGCGCTCGACATGGATCAGGCCGCGATCAGCGACTGGGCGCTGCCGTTCCGCTCGCGCGGGCTGCTGCAAGGCATCGCGCTGCAGAACTTCCTGAACAAGACGCTGAACAACCGGCCGATCGAAAAGATGGCGAAGCCGCTCGGTGTCGTCGCCACCGACCTGCAGAACGGCCAGCCGATCCTGTTCCAGCAGGGCAATACGGGGCTTGCCGTGCGCGCGTCGTGCAGCGTGCCGTCGGTGTTCGAGCCCGTGAAGATCGGCAACCGCGAATATGTCGACGGCGGCCTCGTGAGCCCGGTGCCCGCGTCGTTCGCGCGCAAGATGGGCGCGAACTTCGTGATCGCGGTCGACATCTCGTCGCGACCGGACGGCGCGGCGACCAACAATCCGATCGAGATGCTGCTGCAGACTTTCACGATCATGGGTCAGACGATCAAGACCTACGAGCTCGACAAATACGCGGACGTCGTGATCCGCCCGAATCTCGCCGCGATGGGCGGGAGCGACTTCAACCAGCGCAACGCGGCCATCCTCGCGGGCGAGGAAGCGGTCGCGCGCATCATGCCCGAGCTGCAGCGCAAGCTTGCCGCAGCACGCGGGACAGCAGCGGCATAAGCGGACGCATCGCGGCCCCGCGCGTAGCGGGCCGCCCGCGATGGCGGCGCGCCAACCGGCCGCGCCCGGGAGCTCAAAAGCAAAAAACCCTGCCGCCTTTCGGTGACAGGGTTTTCGTGATCCGGCCGATTGCCGGCGAGCGTCAGTTGCTGCCGTTCGACGCGTCGTCGCCGATCGTCGCGCGCACGCGCTGGCGCAGATCGTCCGCCTTCATCGGGAACGTCGATTCGATCCGGCGCGCACCGGTGAAACGCTTTTCCCAGTAGCCGCTGTCGAGATCGTCAACGCGAACCGTGCTGCCCGTCGACGGCGAATGCACGAACTTGTTGTCGCCGATGTAGATGCCGACGTGCGAGAACGTGCGGCGCATCGTGTTGAAGAACACGAGGTCGCCCGGCTTCAGGTTGCTCATGCTGACCTTCTCGCCGACGCGGCTCATCTCTTCCGCGCGGCGCGGCAGCGACATGCCGAGCGTGTCCTGGAACACGTAGCGCACGAAGCCGCTGCAGTCGAGGCCGGAATCCGGCGAGTTGCCGCCCCAGCGATAACGCACGCCGATCATGTTCAGCGCGCCGACGACCACGTCGCCTGCCTTGCCGGCCATGCCGGCGAGGAACGACTTCGCGCCGCCGCTCGACGGCTGCGCGCTGGCCTGCTGGACGGAAGAAGTCGACCCGATTTGAGTCGAATTCGTGACATTCTGGTTAAAACTGCTGACTTCGTCGGCGAACGCGCCGGGAGCTGCTGCGAACAGGGCGCCGATGAACAGCCCGGCGAGGGTACGCGCGCATGCCTGGGTCAGGGATCGATGCTGCATTGGTCGATGGAATGTGCTTAAAAATCAGCTGATTGGCGGAAAATTTCGGTCGATACTAGCCAGCGCGTAATCGTTTGTCAAAACAAATTAAAAAATACAATCGAGATAGTCATACCATTGGACGCCTATCACGCTTTCCAGACCGCTTTCAACAGCTTTTGTGTGTAAGGATGTGACGGGTTCGTGAAGATATCGGCCACGTCCCCGGACTCGACGATGGCCCCGCCCTGCATCACCGCCACCCGATGCGCCATCGCGCCGATCACCTCCAGATCGTGGCTGATGAATACATACCCGAGGTTGTATTTCTGTTGCAAATTCGCGAGCAGCTTCAGCACCTGCTGCTGAATCGACACGTCGAGCGCGGAAGTCGGTTCGTCGAGGATGAGGATGCGCGGCTCCAGCACGAGCGCGCGTGCAATCGCGATCCGCTGGCGCTGTCCGCCCGAGAATTCGTGCGGATAGCGATGCAGCACGGTGCGGTCGAGGCCGACTTCGCGCAGCACGGCCAGCGACTTCGCGCGGCGCGCGTCCGGCGTCAGCTCCGGGCGATGCAGCTCGAGCCCCTCGCCGACGATCCGCTCGATCGTGTGACGCGGCGACAGCGAGCTGAATGGATCCTGAAAGACGACCTGCATGTTCGAGCGCAGCGCTGTCTGTTCGCGGCCGCGGTAGGTCGACAGCGGCCGTCCCTGGAATTCGATCTCGCCGTGCGCCGTCTTTTGCAGCCCGAGCAGCGCCATCGCGAGCGTCGACTTCCCCGAGCCGGATTCGCCGACGATTCCGAGCGTCTCGCCCTGCCGAACCGACACGGACACGTCCGCGACCGCCGTCACGGGCGTCGTGCCGAACCAGCCCGCGAAGCCCGGCCGCTTGCGCGCGAACTGCACGCTGACGTGCCGCGCATCGAGCACGACGGGCGCGATTGGCAGCACCGGCGCGACCGTGCGCTGCGGCCGGCTGTTCAGCAGCCGCCGCGTATACGGATGCTCCGGCTCCGCGAAGATCCGCTCGACCGGCCCGCTTTCGACCAGCTTGCCGCGCTCCATGACCGCGACCCGCTCGGCGAAGTGCCGCACGAGATTCAGGTCATGCGTGATCAGCAGGATCGCCATCCCGCGCTTTTGGGCCTCCTCGCGCTGCAGCTCGAGCAGCAGGTCGACGATCTGCGCGCGGATCGTCACGTCGAGCGCGGTCGTCGGCTCGTCGGCGAGCAGGAGACGCGGCCGGCATGCAAGCGCCATCGCGATCATCGCGCGCTGCCGCTGGCCGCCCGACAACTGGTGCGGGTAGCTGTCGACGCGCTTCTCCGGCTCGGCGATGCCGGTGCGCGCAAGCAGCGCGACTGCGCGCTTGCGCGCCTCGCCCGCCGTCACGCCGTCGTGCAGCACGATCGTCTCGCCGATCTGCGCGCCGATCGTGTACAGCGGGTTGAGCGCCGTCATCGGCTCCTGGAAGATCATCGCGATGTCCGAGCCGCGCAGCCCGCGCATCTCGCGCTCGCTCTTGCCGGCGAGATCGTGCCCGGCGAAGCGGATCGTGCCGCTCACGTCGGCGTCGCGCAGCAGCCGCAGGATCGACAGCGCGGTCACGCTCTTGCCCGAACCCGATTCGCCGACGAGCGCGACGCGCTCGCCGCGACCGATCGCGAGCGTCACGTCGTCGACGGCCACCGTGTCGCCAAAGCGCACGTGCAGGTGCTCGAGCGACAGCAGCGGTTCGCCCGGCGGCGGGGATGCGCAAGTCGTGCTCATCGCTGCCCTCCCGCCGCACGCACGGAATCGGCGATCCGCGTGTCGAGCGCGTTGCGCAGCGCGTCGCCCATGAACGTCAGCAGCAGCAGCGTCGCGACCAGCACGCCGAACGTCGACAGCGAGATCCACCACGCGTCGAGATTGCCCTTGCCCTGCGCGAGCAGCTCGCCGAGGCTCGGCGTCGGCGGCGGCACGCCAAGGCCGAGGAAGTCGAGGCTCGTGAGCGCGAGGATCGCACCGCTCATCCGGAACGGCAGGAACGTGATCACGGGCGTCATGCTGTTCGGCAGCACGTGGCGCCAGATGATCTGCCAGTTCGTGAGTCCCATCGCGCGCGCCGCGCGCACGTAGTCCTGCGTGCGGTTGCGCAGGAATTCGGCGCGCACGTAATCGGCCAGGCCGATCCAGCCGAACAGCGACAGCAGCACGATCAACAGCAGGAAGCTCGGCTCGAAGATCGACGCGAAGATGATCAGCAGGTACAGCTCCGGCAGCGAACTCCAGATCTCGATCAGCCGCTGCCCGACGATGTCGATGCGCCCGCCGAAGAAGCCCTGCACCGCGCCCGCGGCGATCCCGAGCAGCGTGCCGATCGCGGTCAGGATCAGCCCGAACTCGACCGATACGCGGAACCCGTACACGAGCCGCGCGAGCAGGTCGCGCCCCTGGGCGTCGGTGCCGAGCAAGTTCGCACGCGACGGCGGCGCCGGGTTCGGCACGTTCGAGAAGTAGTTCAGCGTGTCGTAGTAATAGCGGTTCGGCGGATAGACGACGAAGTTGCCCGGCGCCTCGAGCCGCTTGCGCACGTATGGATCGAGATAGTCGGCCGGTGTCGGGAAGTCGCCGCCGAAGGTGGTCTCCGGATACGCGTGGAACATCGGGAAATAGGTCTGGCCGTCGTAGCGCACGACGAGCGGCTTGTCGTTCGACCATAGCGGCGCCGCGACGCTCGCGGCGAATGCGACGACGAAGATCACGAAGCTCCAGTAGCCGAGGCGCTGCTGGCGAAAGCGCTGCCACACGCGGCGCGCGGGCGACGGCGACACGCGTGCGCGCGCCGCGTCGATGCGGGACGACACGACGGCCCGGTTCATCGCGCACCTCGCCCGGCGAGCGCGGACAGGCGGACGGGCGCGCCGGCAAGCGGCGTGCTGGCGGACGGTTTCATGTCAGCGCTCCAGATTGTCGAATTGAATGCGCGGGTCGACCCACACGTAGCAGAGGTCGGAGATCAGCTTGGTCGCGAGCCCGATCAGCGTGAACAGGTACAGCGTGCCGAGCACGACCGGATAGTCGCGCCGCACGACCGACTCGTATGACAGCAGCCCGAGGCCGTCGAGCGAGAACAGCGTCTCGATCAGCAGGCTGCCCGTGAAGAATGCGCCGATGAACGCGGCCGGAAACCCGACGATCAGCGGCAGCATCGCGTTGCGGAACACGTGCTTCCACAGCACCGTGCGCTCGGCGAGCCCTTTCGCGCGCGCGGTCAGCACGTACTGCTTGCGGATCTCGTCGAGGAACGCGTTCTTCGTGAGCATCGTGACGACCGCGAAGCTGCCGACGACCGACGCCGTGATCGGCAGCGCGATGTGCCACAGATAGTCGAGCACCTTGCCGGCGAGCGACAGCTGGGCGAAGTTGTCCGACGTGAGCCCGCGCAGCGGGAACAATTGCCAGAACGAGCCGCCGCCGAACAGCACGAGCAGCAGCACGCCGAGCACGAAGCCCGGAATCGCATAGCCGACCAGCACGACGAGGCTCGTCGCGACATCGAACGGCGAGCCGTTGCGCACGGCCTTCGCGATGCCGAGCGGCACGGAGATCAGATAGGTGACGAAGAACGTCCACAATCCGATGCTGATCGATACCGGCAACTTCTGCACGATCAGCGACCACACGCTCTGATGGCGGAAGTAGCTGTCACCGAGATCGAAGCGGGCGAAGCGCTTGAGCATCAGCCAGTAACGCTCGAGCGGCGGCTTGTCGAAACCGTACAGCGCCTTGAGCTGCGCGAGCTGCTGCGCGTCGACGCCCGTATGCGCGCGCATCCCGAACGGCGTCGCGCCCTGCTCGGTTGCGCCCTTGCGCAGTTCCTGCACGGCCTGCTCGACCGGGCCGCCGGGCACGAACTGGATCACCGCGAACGTGAGCGTGAGCACGCCGACGAGCGTCGGGATCATCAGCAGCACGCGTTTGAGGATGTAGCTCCACATAGGGCGTAGACTCGCGATCGATAGGCTGGATTGAACGAAGGGCCGGCAGGCTTCAGTGATCGGGCTTGGCCCACCAGGTCGACACGACCCAGCCCTCGGCCGAATAGTACAGCGGCAGCGTCTGCGGATAGCCGAGCGTGCGCTTGTACGCGATCCGGTGCGTCGTGCTGTACCACTGCGGAACCGCGTAGTAGCCGTGCATCAGCACGCGATCGAGCGCGTGCGTCGCGTCGAGCAGGTCCTCGCGCGTCTGCGCGGTGCCGAGTGCATGCAGCAGCGTGTCGACGGCCGGCGACTTCAGGCCGATGATGTTGTCGGAACCGGGCTCGTCGGCGAACTTGCTGGCGTAGCGCGAGAACTGCTCGGCGCCCGGCACCTGCACGCCCGGCAGGCGTACCGTCGTCATGTCGTAGTCGAACGCGTCGAGCCGCTTCTGCAGCAGCGCGAAATCGGCCGTGCGATAACGCGCGTCGATGCCGAGCTTCGCGAGATTGCGCAGGTAGGCGGTCACGACGCCTTCCATCGCCGCGCCCGAATCGTCGAGAATCTCGAACGTGAACGGCTCGCCCTGTGCATTGCGCAACGCGCCGTCGCGATAGGTCCAGCCGGCCTGCGCGAGCAGCGCGCGCGCCTTCAGCAGGTTCGCGCGCAGCGAGCCCGGCGGGTTCGTGTTCGGCTGCGTGACCATCGGCCCGAACACGGCCGGGTCGAGCTGCGCGCGCAACGGCTCCAGCAGTTTCAGCTCGCCCGGGCCCGGTGTGCCGGTTGCCTGCAGGTCGGTATCGGCGAAATAGCTGTCGAGACGCGTGTACGCGCTATAGAACAACTGGCGGTTCAGCCATTCGAAGTCGAACGCGAGATCGAGCGCCTGACGCACGCGCACGTCGCGAAACTGTGGGCGGCGCAGGTTCATGAAGAAACCCTGCATGCCCGCGCCGTTGTGCTGGCGGAATTCGCGCTTGACGAGCTCGCCGCTGTCGAACCGCTTGCCGACGTCGCGCCGCGTCCAGTTGCGCGCGATGTATTCAACCAGCACGTCGTACTCGCCGGCCTTGAACGCCTCGAGCCGCGCGACGCCGTCGCCGTACAGCTTGTAGACGATCCGCTCGAAGTTGTCGGTGCCGATGCGCACCGGCAGATCGGCGCCCCAGTATGCAGGATTGCGCCGATACGTGATGGTGCGGCCGTTGTCGTAGTGCTCGATCAGGTACGGGCCGCTGCCGATCGGCTGCTCGAACGCGAGCTGGTCGAAGGGAATGCGCGAACCGTCCGCGCGCAGCCCCCACTTGCGCGAAAACACCGGCACGCCGCCGGCGATCAGCGGCAGCTCGCGGTTCGCGCTGCGGAATTCGAAGCGCACGGTCGCGGAGTCGACCACCACGGCCTTCGCGATTTCGGCGAAATACGCGCCGAACTGCGGTGCGGCGAGCTTGCTCTTGAGCGTGTCGAACGAGAACCGGACATCTTCTGCGGTGACCGGATCGCCGTTCGAGAAGCGCGCGCGCGGATTCAGGTGAAACGTGACCGAGCGGCGGTCCGGTGCGACGGCGATGTCGTCGGCGAGCAGCCCGTACGCGGAAGCCGGTTCGTCCATGCTGCCGGTCGCGAGGCTCTCGAACAGCATGTCGATGCCCGGCGCGGGATTGCCGCGCATGGTGAACGGATTGAACTTGTCAAATGACGTCAGCCGGTTCGGGTTCGCGAGCACGAGCGTGCCGCCCTTCGGCGCGTCCGGGTTCACGTAGTCGAAATGTTTGAAGCCCGGCGGATATTTCGGCTCGCCGTACTGCGCGATCGCATGGGCCGCATGCGCGGCCGTCGCGGCGAGGATCGCCTGTATTGCCCATGCTGCCGCCGTGCGGCCGGCGGCCCGTACCGCACGCGCGATGGCGGCCCGGGGCGAACCCTTCGTCATAGAGGCCCTGTCGGTCGATTGAGGGATGGAACGTGGGTCGATTCTACCCATTCAATTCGACGTCGAGCCAGCCCGCAGCGCGTCGTGCGTGGCGCCGGCGCATCGCGACCGCCGGGCACGGCCCGCGCGGGCAAAAGAAAACCGCCCGGCGGGCGGTCTTCATCTCATGCGCGCACGCGGCATGCGTGCGCCGCATGTCGGTCAACGCCAGCCGTTGTGGCGGCCGTTGTCCCAGTGACCGTGATCGCGGTCGCCCCAGCCGCGACCGTGATGGCGATACCACTCGTCGCGGCCCCAGTAGCGGCGGCCGTCCCAGTAACGATCGCCGTGCCAGCCGATCACGATCGCCGGGGCCGGCGCGTAGACGGGCGCCGGTGCATACACGGGCGCCGGCTGGTAGACGACCGGCGGAGGCGGCGGCGCATACACGGGCGCGGGCGCGACGTAGACCGGAGCCGGCACGCCGACGTTGATCCCGACATTGACTCCCGCCATTGCTGCGCCCGACACGAGCAAGGCCGTCATACCGGTCAAGAGCGAGGCAACACGCAAAGTCTTCATGGATTCCTCTTCGAGTTGTTTCATGTGTGATTCGACTATAGCGACAAGCGCCGTCGCCGCATATTTCAAGTTTGTAAGAACTGATGCGCGGCATCGCCACGGGACGCACCCGCTAACGTCTTGTAACAATTGGCCTCCGGGCGGCGTTCCTGCGCCGGTCGCGGGATCGTTCCGCCCTTCCTGAAACATCCTCTATCCTGGCCCGCGCCCGGCGTTAAGCGGCGCCACGCATACTGCGCGAGCCGATGCGGGATCGCGCCACGCTTCGGGACCTCGCTGACAGGCCGGCGCCCCGCGCCGGCGGAGACCTCGCCGATGCTGAAACTCGTCCGACTCGCGCTCGGGCGCGCCTATACGTTCGTGCATGTGCTGAAGACCGACGCAAGCCTGAGCGCGAGCACGCACTGAAGAACCACCCTCACCGCGCGGCCGAAACGAAAAAAGGCGGCACTGGTGTGCCGCCTTTGCTGCATGACTGCGCATGGAGATCGTCCGCTGCGCCGCGATGCCGGTCAGCGCGACATCATGTTCATGCTGACGTTGTGCATCACCCACAGCGTGCCGACGATCAGGATCGCCGCGGTCAGCACGGTGTAGCTGAACGCCATCACGTTCCAGCGCTGGCCGGACGAACCGTTCATGTGCAGGAAGTACACGAGGTGCACGACGATCTGCACGAACGCGAGCACGGCCAGCGCGATCAGCGATGCGTGCGGCGACAGCACGCCGCCCATCACGAGGCCGAACGACGCTGCCGTGAGCAGCACCGACAGGATGAAGCCGGCAACATAGCCGCCGACGCTGCCGTGCCCTTCTTCGAGTTGAGACGAATGCGAATGAGCCATTTAGATCACGCTCGCGAGATAGACAAAGGAAAACACGCAGATCCACACGATGTCGAGGAAGTGCCAGAAGAGGCTCAGGCACGTCAGGCGTCGCAGGTCGCGATCGGTCAGGTCGCCGCCGCGCAATACGATCTGCCCGGCGAGCACGATCATCCACACGAGGCCGGCCGTCACGTGCAGCCCGTGCGTGCCGACCAGCGTGAAGAACGCCGACAGGAACGCGCTGCGTTGCGGGCCCGCGCCTTGCGCGATCAGGTGCGAGAACTCGCGCAGTTCCATCGCGAGGAACGCCGCGCCGAGCACGAACGTCACCGCGAGCCACGCGAGCAGCGCGCCGCGCCGTTGCTTGTACGCGGCCAGCATCGCGAAGCCGTAGGTGATGCTCGACAGCAGCAGCGCGGCGGTTTCGACCGCGACGCCCGGAATGTCGAACAGGTCCTTCGCGGTCGGACCGCCCGCGTACTGGTTGCCGAGCACCGCGAACGTCGCGAACAGCGCCGCGAAGATCACGCAGTCGGTCATCAGGTACAGCCAGAAGCCGAACACCGAGTGCGACGGCGGATGGTCGTCGTGCTCGAGCAAGGTTGCGCTCAAGGTTTTCTGCAACATCAGTTGGCCTCCAGTTCCACGTCGTCGACACGCGTGGCCACGCGCGCCGCCGGTTGCTTCTCTTCGATCCTGCGCACCTTCGACGCCGGGATGTAGTAGCCGTCGTTGTCACGCGAGCTGTAGACCACGAGCGTCGCGACGATGCCGACCAGCCCGCCGATCGCCATCCACCAGATGTGCCACACGAGCGCGAAGCCCAGCACCAGGCTGAAGACCGCGACCACGAGGCCCGCGCACGTGTTCGACGGCATGTGGATATCGCGGATCGTCGCCGGGTTCGGCCGGCCGTCGCCGCGTGCCTTCATGTCGGCATACGCGTCGAGCGTGCGCACTTGCGGGATCACCGCGAAGTTGTACTCGGCGGGCGGCGACGAGGTCGCCCATTCGAGCGTGCGGCCGCCCCACGGATCGCCCGTGGTGTCGCGATATGCCGGCAGGTTGCGGTTGCGGATGCTGACGACCAGTTGCAGCAGCTGGCACACGATGCCGATCGCGATCAGCACGGCGCCGAATGCGGCCACGAGCAGCCACGGATGCCACGCCGGATTGTCGTAGTGGTTCAGTCGCCGCGTCATGCCCATGAAGCCGAGCACGTAGAGCGGCACGAACGCGACGTAGAAGCCGACCTGCCAGAACCAGAACGCGGCCTTGCCGAGTTTCTCGTTCAGCTTGAAGCCGAACGCCTTCGGGAACCAGTAGTTGAAGCCCGCGAGATAGCCGAACAGCACGCCGCCGATGATCACGTTGTGGAAGTGCGCGATCAGGAACAGGCTGTTGTGCAGCACGAAGTCCGCGCCGGGAATCGCCATCATCACGCCGGTCATGCCGCCGAGCGTGAACGTGACCATGAAGCCGATCGTCCACAGCACGGGCGTCGTGAATTCGATCCGGCCGCGATACATCGTAAACAGCCAGTTGAACACCTTCACGCCGGTCGGAATCGCGATGATCATCGTCATGATCCCGAAGAACGCATTCACATTCGCACCGGAACCCATCGTGAAGAAGTGATGCAGCCACACGAGGAACGACAGCACCATGATCGCGCAGGTTGCGTACACCATCGTCTTGTAGCCGAACAGCGGCTTCTTCGAGAACGTCGCGATGACTTCCGAGAAGATGCCGAACGCCGGCAGGATCAGGATGTACACCTCGGGATGGCCCCACGCCCAGATCAGGTTCAGGTACAACATCGCGTTGCCGCCCGCCTCGTTCGTGAAGAAGTGCATGCCGAGGTAACGGTCGAGGCCGAGCAGCGCGAGCGTCGCGGTCAGGATCGGGAACGACGCCATGATCAGCACGTTCGTGCAGAGCGCCGTCCACGTGAACACCGGCATCTTCATCAGCGTCATGCCGGGCGCGCGCATCTTGATGATCGTCACGAAGAAGTTCACACCGGTCAGCAGCGTGCCGACCCCCGAGATCTGCAGCGCCCACAGGTAGTAGTCGACCCCTACCCCCGGACTGAACTGCAGCTCCGACAGCGGCGGGTACGCGAGCCAGCCCGTCTGCGCGAACTCGCCGATCACGAGCGACACGTTGATCAGGATCGCGCTGACTGCCGTCATCCAGAACGACAGCGAGTTGATGAACGGAAACGCGACGTCGCGCGCGCCGATCTGCAGCGGCACGACGAGGTTCATCAGGCCGACCATGAACACCATCGCCATGAAGAAGATCATGATCACGCCGTGCGCGGTGAAGATCTGGTCATAGTGGTGAGGCGGCAGGTAGCCGGGCGCGTTGTACGCGAGCGCGAGCTGCATGCGCATCATGATCGCGTCGGCGAAGCCGCGCAGCAGCATGATCAGCGCGACGATGATGTACATCACGCCGAGTTTCTTGTGGTCGACCGTCGTCAGCCATTCCGTCCACAGCCACTTCCAGCGGCCGGTGATCGTCAGCGCGGCGAGGATGCCCAGCACGACCAGTCCCATGAAGGCACCGGCCCCCATGATGATGGGCTGATCGAACGGGATCGCCGATAGTGTGAGTTTGCCGAACATGCGTTACCCCTTCGTGCCGCAGGCGGCGTCCTTCAGGTCGAGGACGTGGCCATCGTTGTATTTCGCGATGATGTTGTGGAAGAGCCGCGGATCGACCGACGAGAAGTAACGCACGGGCGCCTTCTCGCTCGGCTGCGCGACGGTGCCGTACACGGTCGCGTCGAGCCGGTCGGGCGAGGCCTTCACCTTCTGCACCCACGCGTCGAACTGCTCGCGCGGCTCGGCGAGCGTGCGGAACTTCATGTCGGAGAAGCCGCGACCGCTGAAGTTGGCGGAGGTACCCGCGTAGTCGCCGGCTTCGTCCGCGATCAGGTGCAGGCGCGTCTGCATGCCGGCCATCGCGTACACCTGGCCGCCGAGCTGCGGAATGAAGAACGAGTTCATCACCGAATCCGACGTGATGCGGAAGTTCACCGGCGTGCCGACCGGAATCGCGAGCTGGTTCACCGATGCGATGCCGAGCTCCGGATAGATGAACAGCCACTTCCAGTCGAGCGCGACGACCTCGACGTCGATCGGCTTCACCGACGACTCGAGCGGCTTGTACGGATCGAGCTCGTGCGTGGTTTTCCACGTGAGCACGCCGAGAAACAGGATGATCAGCGTCGGCACCGTCCAGATCACGACTTCGATCGCGGTCGAGTGCGACCAGTTCGGCGCGTAGGCGGCGTTGCGGTTCGACGCGCGGTAGCGCCACGCGAACCAGAGCGTGAGCAGGATCACCGGCACGACGACGATCAGCATCGCCCACGTCGACGTTGCGATCAGCGCCTTTTCAGCGGCGCCGACGCTTCCTTTCGGATTTAGTACATCTAAATTACAGCCTGACAGGCTCAGCGCCGCGCCGATCGATATCAGCGCCGTCCAGCCTCTTGAAGCTTTTCTTTTCATCACACAGCCCGAGGGTCATTGAATCCGTTGCGTATGCCCGATGCGCATTCGATCCACGAAAGTGGCCGAATCATACGTCGCGCGGGCGCGACGAAAAACCGGCGGATGCGGCAAATCATCATTGCAAAATCTGCTGTGAGACAGATTGTCGCGGGGCAATTTCACGCAGCCGGAGGGCGAGCGCGAGCGGGCCGGACGCCGTCCGCGCCCGTCCTCCGAATGGATGTGTGCGCAACGACCTCGCCGTCGTGCGGCGCGGACGTCGTGCGCGACCTCGCGCGATCAGCCGTGCGTCGCTGCCATGTACGCCTGTGCGGGTGCGTCACCGTCTCCGGCCGGCAGCTTCGAATGGCTGGCGTCGTCGATCAGCCGCGCGACGGTCGGGTCGATCGCGTCGGTGAACGGCTTCGGATCGACGCCGACCATCAGAACGATCAGCGCGAGCGACGCGAACATCACGATCTCGCGACGGCTGAGATCGGCGAGTTTCGCGATGCGCGCGTTCGCGATCTTGCCGAACACGACGCGCTTGACCATCCACAGCGTGTACGACGCGCTCAGAATCAGCGTGAGCGCCGCGATCGCACCGATCCAGAAGTTGACGCGGATCGCGCCCATGATGACCATGAACTCGCCGACGAATCCCGACGTGCCCGGCAGGCCGACGTTGGCCATCGCGAACAGCAGCGCGAACGTCGCGAAGCGCGGCATCACGCCCGCCACGCCGCCGTACGCGGCAATCTCGCGCTGCTTCGTGCGATCGACCAGCACGCTCACGCAAAGCAGCATCGCGCCCGCAACGAAGCCGTACGACACGAGCTGCACGATCGCCCCCTCGACGCCGATTCGGTTGAACAGGAACAGCCCGAGCGTGACGATCCCCATGTGCGCGACCGTCGAATAGGCGAGCAGCTTGCCGAGATCGGTCTGCGCGAGCGCGATCAGGCTCGCATAGACGATCGCGAACAGCGACAGCGCGATCACGGCCGGCGCGAAGAAGTGGCTCGCGTCCGGCGTGATCGGCAGCGCGAAGCGCAGGAAGCCGTAGCCGCCGAGCTTGAGCATCGCGAGCATCAGCGCCGCGCCGGTCGGGCCGTCCGTGTAGACGTCGCGCAGCCACGTATGCACCGGCCACATCGGCACCTTGACCGCAAACGCGGCGAAGAAGCCGAGGAACACCAGCAACTGCGGCGCGAAGCCGAGCTGCAGCGTGCGCCACGCGTTCATGTCGAACGTATGAGACTTCGCGTACAGGTACAGCATCGCCATCAAGAGCAGCAGCGACCCGGCGAACGAGATGAAGAAGAATTTCACCGCCGCGTACACGCGCTGCTCCCTGCCCCACGTGCCGATCAGCAGGTACAGCGGAATCAGCGTCGCCTCGAAGAAGATGAAGAACAGCAGCCCGTCCTGCGCGACGAATACGCCGACCATCAGCCCCGACAGGATCAGGAACGACGCGTAGTACTGCGCGACGCGCACGGTCACCGACTCCCACGACGCGATCACGACGACGAGCGTCGTGAAGGCGGTCAACACGACGAGCCACAGCGACGCGCCGTCGATCCCGACGCGCCAGCCGGCGTTGAACGCCGCCAGCCAGTTGCGCGTCTCGGAAAACTGCATCGCGGCGGAGTGGGAATCGAAACCGGTGACGAGCGGCACGACGGCGGCCAGCCCGGCGAGTGCGCCGACGAGCGCAATCAATCTCGTGCGATGCGGATGACGGTCGGAACCAGCGCGCAGCAGGCACGCGCCGAACAGGATCGGAAGCCAGATCGCCAGGCTCAGGAAGGGGAAATCATGCATGTCAACAGGCCTTGAGAAGGTCGCGCACTGCATTCGGAACAGGCGTGACGAAAGGAACGAAATCAAATCGACAGATAGATTTCGTGGATCGCCAATGTTGGCAAAATGTAAAGCGGAATCAACGCGAAGGTTGATGCCGCTCAAGCGCAATCGGGTTAACCAGCATAAGGCGATTGATTATTTTTTGCATCGCAGCAAAGCGGCGGTTTGCGATGCGTCGATAGTCCGCTGATTTTTATGAGTAATTTTTTGTATTACGACGCAATGTCGATCGCGTGAGTCGGTGCATCGCCGCATTTTTTTCCAAAGGCCGGTTCTTTGGCGTGCAAGCGCTGGATGCGGGGAACGATGGATGAGATGGGCGTTATCCTTACATCGATTCTTTCATTTTCATTCGCGCGAGCCACGATCGCCGCACTCGCGAACGTCGAAATTCGCGGCGCATTTCGTCAGCGGTGATGGCTCAGCTTGTCCCATACGCGCATCGTTACCGCTCGATAGTGGTTGTGTTGCGCAGGGAAATGAACGAAGCGGCTGTCGCGTGTCGCATAGACCGGCGATGACGCGAGCGACATCGCATCGACGATGTAGCGCGCGTCGATCATGCCCGCCTCCAGCAGTTCGACATAGATCGCCTGCTGGTCGCCGCCGCTCGCGTAAACCGACGACCGATCGTCGAAGCTCTCGATGCGCGCACACATGCGCCCGACCAGTTCGCGCATCGGCGCGACGTTGCGCACACCGATCATGCACGAGTTGATCGCCCAGGCCGTGTGGTCGGTGCCGATCACGAAATCGCGGCCGTCGATCACGCTGTCGACCGTCTGCCGCTGATCGATCGCGAGGATGTCCGCATCGACCCAAAACACGAACGCGTGATCCGGCAGATGTTCGCGAATCAGGTGCAGCTTCGCCCAGTTCGCATCGACGCCGGCCGGCAGGAACGCGGGCGGTTCGCGATACGCGTGGTACGCATAACCGTGCCGCGTGCAATAGCGGATGAAGTTCTCTTCGTGAAGATCGCCGTAACCGGCGATGTGCGACGTGTGCAGGCTCACGAACGCGATGTCCGCATGCGGGTTCAGGTGGCACGCCGGCTCGCGCGTGCGTTGCTGCGCGGCGCGCCAGTCATCCATCGCGCGCGGGTGGTCGCCGCGTTGAACGCGCGCGGCATCGTCGACGAGTGCGAGCACGTAGCGAAAATCGTAGTCGGGCGTCGGCGCCCATACGCCGTCGATCTGTTGCCATTCGGGCGCGTGGTGCGCCACGAGCGGATGCGCACCGACGACCTCGTCGATCGCGAGCCCGTCGCCCCACACCGTCTGGGCCGATGCGAAGTAGCCAGTCGCGAGCGGCTGGTCGAACGGCAGCGGCGGGAAGTGCTCGGCCAGCAGCGTCGCCTCGCACACGTGCTGCCGCTCGGGCAGGCGCATCGCCCACTTGCCGAGCTCGACCACCAGCTTGCGCAGGCATTCGCGCACGTCGGGCACGTTGCGAAAGATCATGCCGCTCGCGGCGGGCAACGGCGACTTGGGCGTCTGCGTCGTGACGATCGCGTCATAGGCGCCCGCGACATCCGGCAACGCATGCTGGCCGAACACCACCGAGAACGGATCGAGCACGAGCAGCAACGCGCCCTGCTCCATCGCGACGAGCTGCGCGATGATCGCGTGATACTTGTGCAGCACCTGCTGGCGCTCGCCGTATACATGCGTGCCGTCGACGATCGCGTGCCGGTAGCCGCGGCCGCGCGCGTAACGTTCGTGATTCTCGACGAGCCCGTCGACGGGTCGATGCGAAAGGATGGTCAGTACGGAATGCATGCGTGCAGGAGCTCCGGATTGAGCCGCGCGAGGCGATACGCCTATTTAGCGCATGAGCGGCGCACAAGTCGAGCATTGATTGGCTGTCCGGACGAAGCGTGACGCCGCGCGGCGCGCACGGAAGCGCGTGCGGAAAAGAAAAAGCCCCGCAAGTCCGAGAACTTGCGGGGCTTTGTCACCGCTTTTGGCGGAGACGGAGGGATTCGAACCCTCGATCCAGGTTTTGGCCCAGATGCTCCCTTAGCAGGGGAGTGCCTTCGACCTCTCGGCCACGTCTCCCAAACTTTCGCTCGCACCAGGGAGGCAGTGCGACGAGAACGAGATAATATAGGGTTTCGAACCGTACGTCAATTTCCGTGATGCATTTTCTTCAATGCATCACAAAAAATTCACGCCGCCTGGTCGAGTTCGAATGCCTTGTGCAGCGCGCGGACAGCCAGCTCCATGTATTTCTCGTCGATCAGCACCGAAATCTTGATTTCGGACGTCGAGATCATCTGGATGTTGATGCCCTCTTCCGACAGCGTGCGGAACATCTTGCTCGCGACGCCCACGTGCGAACGCATGCCGACGCCGACGACCGACACCTTCGACACCTTCGGGTCGCCCTGTACGCGCTCGGCGCTCACATGGCCCTGCACCTGGTTGGTGAGGATGTCCATTGCCTTCTGGTAGTCGCCGCGGCCGACCGTGAACGTGAAGTCCGTCTTCCCTTCGACGCTCTGGTTCTGGATGATCATGTCGACGTCGACGTTCGCGTCGGCGACCGGGCCGAGGATCTGATACGCGATGCCCGGCTTGTCGGGCACACCCATCACCGCAATGCGTGCTTCGTCGCGCTGGAACGCGATGCCGGAAATGACTGCCTTTTCCATGGTCTCGTCTTCTTCAAAAGTAATCAGGGTGCCCGAGCGCATTTCTTCGTCGAGCGCAATCAGCGGATCGGTCAGGCTCGACAGCACGCGCGTCTTCACCTGGTATTTGCCGGCGAATTCGACCGAGCGGATCTGCAGGACCTTCGAGCCGAGGCTGGCCATTTCCAGCATTTCCTCGAACGTCACGCGATCGAGGCGCCGCGCCTCTTCCACCACGCGCGGGTCGGTCGTGTAGACGCCGTCGACGTCCGTATAGATCAGGCACTCTTCCGCGCCCAGCGCGGCCGCGACCGCCACTGCCGACGTGTCCGAGCCGCCGCGGCCCAGCGTCGTGATGTGGCCATCCGGATCGACGCCCTGGAAGCCCGTGATGATCACGACCTTGCCGGCGTTGAGATCGGCCTTCACGCGCTCGTCGTCGATCGAATGGATACGCGCCTTCGTGAACGCGCTGTCGGTCTTGATCGGCACTTGCCAGCCGGCATAGCTCACGGCCTCGACGCCGATTTCCTGCAGCGCGATCGACAGCAGGCCGACGCTGACCTGCTCGCCGGTCGACGCGATCATGTCGAGCTCACGCGGGCTCGCCTGGCTCGAAATCTCTTTCGCGAGACCGAGCAGACGGTTGGTTTCGCCGGACATCGCCGACGGCACGACCACCATCTGGTGCCCGGCCTGATGCCATTTTGCGACGCGTTTCGCGACGTTCTTGATGCGCTCGACCGAGCCCATCGAAGTGCCGCCGTATTTGTGTACGATGAGTGCCATTGTCGTTCTGAACTGAAGGAGAAGCCGCACGGGCGCGCTGGGCAGGCCGCGTTGCCGTTCGGTCACGCGGCTTGTGGCTGTGGACGGACGACGAGGGGAACGGCTGGGACGCAACACGCAAGCGTGACGGATTTTGCCCGGAAGGCCGATCAGGCCGCGCAAACCGGGTACGTCACGCGGAAAACCTGCACAAATCGCTCAAAAATCGAGCCGAGCAAACGACCGAGCGTACCCGATAGAGGCCCGCTTGACAAGCCGCTCGCCGGTTCGGCAGGCGTTCCGGCGCTGTTTACCAAATGGTGAAAACCGGCGCGCGATCGTGCCGCCGGAGAAGCGTGCCACCGTGTGCCGCCGCTACGCGATCAGCAGGTCGGGACGCCATTCGATCCGGCGCCACCCGCCGTCGCCGGAGAGCCCGTCGCCGGAAAGCCCGTCGCCGGCGAGCCCGTCGCCATGATTCACACCGAGCCGCGGCACGTAGACGAGCCGCTCGCCCGCGAACAGCAGCGGCACGTCGCGCTGCCAGGCCGGCACGCCGCGCTCCTGGAACAGATTTTTCAGTGTGCGGCCGGGACCGCCTGGCCACGTACGCAGCCGCTCGCCGCCCGAGCGCGCGCGCGCGGCGAGCACCGCGCTTCGCAACAGCGCCTCCGGCACCGCACCGTCGCTGCCGGCTTCGGCCGGCGCGAACACGAACGTGCCGCGCCATGCCGGCACGTGCCAGACTTCCTGGCCGTCCCATGCGAGCGAGGACTCGGGATGCGGCGTTCCGGTGCCGTCGTCCGCCGGCTCGGCGCTGTCGCCCGCCTCCCAGTAAACGGTGTCGCGATAGAGCCGCAGACACTGCCCCGCATGATCGACCCGCAGCGCATGCGCATCGTGCGCGGCGCGCAGTTGCCGCATCATGTTCGCGAGACGGCCTGCCGATGCGCCGGGCAAGCCGAGCCGACGCATCCAGAAACGCAGCAGGTTCGCGCCGCGCGTGTCGTCGAACGCCACCAGCGCATCGCGCGACAGCGCGCGGCCGTCGTCGCGCGCGGCGCCGGCGAAATCCAGTTCGGCCAGATCGTCGAGCAGCCGTTGCGCGGCGGCCGCGTGCTGGGCCGCCCGGCCCAGCGCATCGCGAAAACCGGGAAAATGCACGGCGAGCGCCGGCAGCACGTCGAGACGCAGCGCATTGCGCGCATAGCGCGTGTCGCCGTTCGATTCGTCTTCGATCCACGTCAGCTCGCGCTGCGCCGCATAGCGCTCAAGTTGCGCGCGCAACAATCGCAGCAACGGGCGCATGCGTTCGACGCTCGCGCCGTCAGGGCGATAACGCGGTGCCATCGCGGCCAGGCCCGCGATCCCCGCGCCGCGCAGCAACTGCAGCAACACGGTCTCCGCCTGGTCGTCCGCATGCTGCGCGACCCAGAGCGCGGCGACGCCGTGACGTTCGCACATCGCGTCGAGTGCCGCATAGCGGCGCTCGCGCGCGGTCGCCTCGACGCCGAGGCCGCTGTCGCGCGGCACGTCGACACGCTCCGCTTCGAACGCGACGCCGAGTCGCCCGGCCGCTTCCTGCGCATGCGCGACCCAAGCGTCGGCATTCGCGCTCAGGCCATGATGCACGTGCAGCGCGACGCAGCGGGCGGCACCCGCCACGCGCACGGCCGCGTCGAGCAGCACGGTCGAGTCGAGGCCGCCGCTGTACGCGATCGCAATGCGCGCATCGGCCGGCAGATCGGCAAGCGCAACGCCGACCGCGTCGAGAACGGCGCGGTCGGCGGAGAATTCGGTCGAGGGGATCACGAGTCAGACGCGCGCCGGACGGCGCGCGATGTGAACACGCCGGTCATGCGCCGGGCGTGGTTTCCTTGAACTTGCCGTAGGCCATCAGGCGCTCGAAGCGGCGCTCGCGCAGCGCGTCGATGCTCATGCCCTGGAACTGGCGCAGCGAATCGGCGAGCGCACGGCGCAGCAGCGCGGCCATGCCCTTCGGATCGCGGTGCGCGCCGCCGAGCGGCTCGTTGATGATCTTGTCGATCAGGCCGAGCGCCTTCAGGCGATGCGCGGTGAGGCCCAGCGCTTCGGCTGCCTCGGGCGCCTTCGCGGCGCTCTTCCACAGAATCGACGCACAGCCTTCCGGCGAGATCACCGAATAGGTCGAGAACTGCAGCATCATCACGGTGTCGGCCACGGCGATCGCGAGCGCGCCGCCCGAACCGCCCTCGCCGATCACGGTCGTGATGATCGGCGTCTTCAGCTCGGCCATCACGTACAGATTGCGGCCGATCGCCTCCGATTGGCCGCGCTCTTCCGCGCCGATGCCCGGGTACGCGCCCGGCGTGTCGACGAACGTGAAGATCGGCAGCCCGAACTTCTCGGCGAGACGCATCAGGCGTTCAGCCTTGCGATAGCCTTCCGGTCGCGGCATCCCGAAGTTGCGCGCCGCGCGTTCCTTCGTGTCGCGCCCCTTCTGATGGCCGATCACCATGCACGGATGGCCGCCGAAGCGCGCGAGACCGCCGACGATCGAGAGATCGTCCGCGAATGCGCGGTCGCCATGCAGCTCGTGAAAATCGGTAAACAGTTCCGCGACGTAATCGAGCGTGTACGGACGCTGCGGATGCCGCGCGATCTGCGAGACCTGCCACGGCGACAGGTTCGCGTACAGGTCCTTCGTCAGTTGCTGGCTTTTCTTCGACAGCCGCTCGATTTCTTCCGAAATATCGACAGCCGAGTCGTCCTGCACGAATCGCAGCTCTTCGATCTTGGCCTCGAGTTCGGCGATCGGCTGTTCGAAATCCAGAAACGTGGTCTTCATGTGTTCGAATCCTTGGGTCTTGCGGCAGCGCGTATTCTACCCGCGCGGGCGACGTGCAAAACCGGCTCTCAACTATTGATGTTTAAAACCCGATAGCCATCAATCGGCGTCGGCGTCCGGCGTGTCGAGGCTGCGCCACATGTACCAGGTCGCGACGGTACGCCACGGCTCCCAGTTGGCGGCCACCTCGCGCGCCTCGCTGCGCGTGACGGGCTCCCCGCTGAAGTAATTGACGCTGATCGCGCGGATCAGGCCCGGATCGTCCAGCGGCAGCACGTCCGGCCGCGACAGGTTGAAGATCAGGAACATCTCGGCCGTCCAGCGGCTGATGCCGCGGATCTGCGTGAGTTCGGCGATCACGTCCTCGTCGTCCATCGACATCCACTTGTCGACGTGCAGCGCGCCGGACACGAAGTGTTGCGCGAGATCGAGAATGTATTCCGTCTTGCGCTTCGACAGTCCGCACGCGATCAGCTTGTCCGCCCCGAGCCGGATCACCGGCTGCGGCGCGAGTTTCGGACACGCATCCTCGATGCGCGCCCACAGCGCCTGCGCGGACGGCACCGAGATCTGCTGGCCGACGACCGAACGCGCGAGCGTGACGAATGGGTCGCCGCGCTTCACGAGATGTGCGGGGCCGAACTTCGGGATCAGCTTTTTCAGGATGCGGTCGCGCTTGACGAGATCGGCGCACGCCTTGTCCCAGTATGCGGGACGCACGGCGCCTTCGGTGACGTCGTCTGCCGGATCGGCGGCGCGCACCTTGCGTGCCGCGTCGGCGGCCGCCATCGAGACCTCCGGTTGCGTCGCGTCCGCGCCCTTGCCGCGCGCGGGCTTCGCATGACCGTTGAGCGCGCCGTTCGGCACGGCGCGCGTCGCGTCCGCCTTCGCCGCCGGCGCGCGCTTGCCTGCCGGACGCGCGGCGAGCGGAGTCGCGCGCCTGACCGGCGCTTTTCTGGCCGTTGCCATCTTGCCTCCTACCCGACGGATCGGTCAGTGGAACGCACCGCGCTCATACGCGACGCCATTCGGTCGATCCGCCCGGTTTGTCTTCAAGTGCGATACCGGCGTCGAGCAGCTCCGCCCGAATCCGGTCCGCTTCGGCATAGTCCTTCGCTTGCTTCGCCGCGACACGCGCGGCGATCTTCGCTTCGATCTCTTCGGCTGCGAGCCCGCCCGCCTGCGCGGCACCGGCGCCCTGCTGCAGGAACGCGCGCGGTTCGCGGCCAAGCAGGCCCAGCAGGCCCGCCAGCTGTTTCAGTTGCCGCGCGAGCGCCGCATCGCGCGTGCGGTTGACTTCACCCGCCAGCTCGAACAGCGTCGCCACCGCGACCGGCGTGTTGATGTCGTCGTTCATCGCGGCCGCGAAACGCCGCGCATGCGGTTCGTTCCAGTCGAGCGCGAGCGCGTCGGGTTCGACATCCTTCAGCGCCGTATACAGACGCGTGAGCGACGCGCGCGCATCGTCGAGATGCACGTCGCTGTAGTTGAGCGGCGACCGGTAGTGCGTGCGCACGATGAAAAAGCGCATGACCTCGGCGTCGTAGCGCTCGAGCACTTCGCGGATCGTGAAGAAGTTGCCGAGCGATTTCGACATCTTCTCGTTGTCGACCTGCACGAAGCCGTTGTGCATCCAGTAATTGACGAACGTCTGGCCGGTTGCGCCCTCGCTTTGCGCGATCTCGTTCTCGTGGTGCGGGAATTGCAGATCCTGGCCGCCGCCGTGGATGTCGAAATGCTCGCCCAGCAGCGTGCAGCCCATCGCGGAGCACTCGATGTGCCAGCCCGGCCGGCCCATCCCGTATTTCGATGCCCACGACGCGCCTTCCGGATCGTCCGCCTTCGCACGCTTCCACAGCACGAAATCGAGCGGGTCTTCCTTCGCGTCGTTCGCGGCGACGCGCTCGCCCGCGCGCAGGTCGTCGAGCGACTTGCCCGACAGCTTCCCGTAGTTCGCGAACTTGCGCACCGAATAATTGACGTCGCCGTCGGTCGCCTGGTACGCGTAGCCGTTCGTCTCGAGTCGCTCGATCATCCCGAGCATCTGCGGAATGAACTGCGTCGCGCGCGGCTCGATGTCCGGCCGCTGGATGCCGAGCGCCGCTTCATCCTCGTGCATCGCGCCGATGAACCGGTCGGTCAGCGACTTGATCGTTTCGCCGTTCTCGACCGCACGGCGGATGATCTTGTCGTCGATGTCGGTGATGTTGCGCACGTACGTGACCCGATAGCCGATCGCACGCAGCCAGCGCTGGACGAGGTCGAACACGACCAGCATGCGCGCGTGGCCCACGTGACAATAGTCGTAGACGGTGATCCCGCATACGTACATCCGCACTTCGCCTGACTGGCGCGGCACGAAAACTTGCTTGTCACGCGCGAGCGTGTTGTAGATGCGCAGTGATTCCATAGAGATGAACCGTGAGCCGAAGGAAACCGCCCTGGCGAAGCTCGCCCAGCATGCGAAACGGACGGACCACCTGCCGCGGCACGACGCCGCGCGTCCTCGGTATCACATGGGGCGGTCAGGCTGCAAGCACAGCGGTGACGGCCACGAGAGGCAAAGAAAGACTGTCTGCGGCTCGCCGGAACGCGCAGACGTTTTGTTAGAATGGCTCGGAGTATAACATTCCGATTTACGCCTATGAAACCTCATCGCGGCCGCGCGCCGAGCGCTGCGACCCTCGTTGCGACCGCCGTCATGGGCGTCGCACTGACGCTTTTCGCGGCTCCCGCGGCATACGCGCAAAAGGCCCCGGCCACCGCCGACGGCACGCCCGAAATCGATGCGTCGATCGCCGGCAAGCAGTGGAAACAGGCGCTCGCGCAACTCGACGCGCGCATCGCGGCGAATCCGCACGACCTGCAGGCGCAGTTCAAGCGCGGCACCGTGCTCGCCCGGCTGAACCGCGACGACGACGCGATCCAGCAGTTCGTCGCGATCACGCAGGCCTACCCCGAACTGCCCGAACCGTACAACAACCTCGCGGCGCTCTACGCGAAGCACGGCCGCTACGACGAAGCGCGCAGCGCGCTCGTCACCGCGACGCAATCGAACCCGAGCTACTCGCTCGCGTACGAGAACCTCGGCGACCTTTACCTGCGTCTCGCGGCCGAATCGTACAAGCGCGCGCAATCGCTCGGCCGCACGAGCGGCGCGACCGCGCAGCGCCTCGCCGACCTGCAGAAGATCGTGTCGCCGCCGAAGGCGGCCGCGAACGCACGCGCCGTCACGCCGGCCACGCGCGCGTATACCGATCGCGCCGCCGCGAACGTGAGCACCACCACGCTGCCGATGTCGCCGACGTTCCAGTTCAACGGTCCGTCCGGTGCGCTGACAGCGCCGTACGTCGCGCCGTCGCAGTAAGGCGGCGCAACCTTCCTTCCCTCCCAATCTGAGGATCGCAATGAAACGTCTGTTGCTGGCGCTTGGCGGCGCCGCCCTTCTCGCGACCGCGCCCGCGTTCGCGCAATCGGCCACCGCGCACCCCGTCGTGCAGCTGAAGACCTCGCAAGGCGACATCCGCGTCGAGCTCTATCCGGAAAAGGCGCCGAAGACGGTCGCCAACTTCCTCGATTACGTGAAGGCCGGCCAGTACAACGGCACGATCTTCCATCGCGTGATCAAGGGCTTCATGATCCAGGGCGGCGGCTACAAGACCAACTTCGAGGAGAAGCCGACGCGCGCGCCGATTCCGCTCGAAAGCCGCAATGGTCTGAAGAACCTGACCGGCACGATCGCGATGGCACGCACCAGCGATCCGAACTCGGCCACCGCGCAGTTCTTCATCAACACGGTCGACAACAGCGGCCTCGACTACCCGAACCCGGACGGCAACGGCTATGCGGTGTTCGGCAAGGTCGTCTCGGGCCTCGACGTCGTGAAGAAGATCGAAGGCGTGGCGACGACCTCGCGCGGCCCGATGCAGGACGTGCCGGCCCAGCCGGTCGTGATCGAATCGGCCAGCATCGTCTCGAAATAAGCACCTGCCGGCACGTCCGGCGCCACACGCGGCCGCGTCGCACGACCGGCCGCGTGCCATTTAAACCGCCTTACCGAAGGAATTCATCATGGTTGAACTGCACACGAACCACGGCGTCATCAAGCTCGAGCTGGACGCCGCCAAGGCACCGAAGACGGTCGAGAACTTCCTCAACTACGTGAAGAAGGGCCACTATGACGGCACGGTGTTCCACCGCGTGATCAACGGCTTCATGATTCAAGGCGGCGGCTTCGAGCCGGGCCTGAAGCAGAAGCCGACCGACGCGCCGATCGACAACGAAGCGAACAACGGCCTGAAGAACGACACGTACACGATCGCGATGGCGCGCACGAACGATCCGCACTCGGCGACCGCCCAGTTCTTCATCAACGTGAACGACAACGACTTCCTGAACCACTCGTCGCCGACGCCGCAGGGCTGGGGCTACGCCGTGTTCGGCAAGGTCGTCGAAGGCCAGGACGTGGTCGACAAGATCAAGGGCGTCAAGACGGGCAACGCGGGCTTCCACCAGGACGTCCCGACCGACGACGTCGTGATCGAAAAGGCCGTGGTGGTCTGACGCATAGTCCGTTACGGAGGCACTTCGATGTTGCAGGAGAGTCCGCCGCGAAGCGTCTCCGCGGGCGTGCCGGGCGAGCGCGAATACGCGCAAGCCGCACGCCCGTTCCTGTTTCTCTCCGATCTGCACTTGAGCGAGGCGATTCCGAAGACGGTCGCCGCGTTCGAGCATTTCGTGAAATACACGGCCGACAGCGCCGATTCCGTGTTCATCCTCGGCGACCTGTTCGAATACTGGATCGGCGACGACGTGCTCGACCATGATCCGTTCGCGGCGCGCATGGCCGCGCTGATGCATACGTTCTCGGAACGCGGGATCGCGCTCTACGTGATGCACGGCAATCGCGATTTCCTGCTCGGCCGGCGCTTCATGAAGGCGGCCGGTGCAATGCTGCTGCCCGACCCGGCGTTGATCACGTCGTTCGGCCAGCGCATCGTGCTCGCGCACGGCGACGCGCAATGCACGGCCGATCGCGGCTACCAGATGTTTCGGCGGTTCGCCCGCAACGGCATCGCGCAGGCGTTGTTTCTCGCGTGGCCGTTCCGCTGGCGCCGCACGCTCGCGCAACGGATGCGCTCGAACAGCGAAGCGGGCCGCATGCGCCCAGCTTCGGCGATCTACGATGTCACGCGTGAAGGCATCGCCGCGCTGTTCCGCAAGAGCCGTGCGAGCGTGATCATTCACGGCCATACGCATCGCCCCGCGCGCCACGTCGAACCGGGCGGGATTCGCTGGGTACTGCCCGACTGGGATCTCGACCACGGCACGCCGCGCGGCGGCTATCTGCGCGTCGACGCCGAAGGCATCCACGCGATGCCGCTCGACTGACACGATCGGCGCTGCCGGCAGCCGCCGGCATGCGCGGCGTTACGACTGGCGCTCGAGCGCCTTGCCTTCCAGCACCGCCGACAGCCGGCGCAGGTCCAGACGCGCCGCATCCGCGCCCTGCAGCGTTTCCAGGTGCGTGCCGAGTTGCTCGAGCGCCGCAACGATTTCGTCCACGCGCCGGCTTTCCTTCGCCGCGTGGTCGATCAGGCCATGAATCGCGAGCGACATCGGATCGTCCGCGTTCGGCGTGATCCCGTACGCGCAGAACGCGGCGCGCTCGGGCTGCGGCTTCGATTGCGCCGGCATCACGATGCGCGCCGGGTTGCCGACCGCGGTGCCGCCTGCCGGCACCGGCTTCACGACGACCGCGTTCGAGCCGATCTTCGCGCCGGCGCCGACGGTAAAACCGCCGAGCACCTTCGCACCCGCACCGACGATCACGCCGGCCTCGAGCGTCGGATGGCGCTTCGCGCCGCGCGTGAGCGACGTGCCGCCGAGCGTCACGCCCTGATAGATCGTGCAGTCGTCGCCGACGATCGCGGTTTCGCCGATCACGACGCCCATCCCGTGATCGATGAACACGCGCCGGCCGATCGTCGCGCCCGGGTGAATCTCGATGCCCGTCAGGAAACGCCCGACCTGCGACGCGAAGCGTGCGAGCCAGTAGCGTTTCGCGCGCCAGCATGCATGCGCGAAGCGATGCAGCACGAGCGCGTGCAAGCCCGGATAACAGGTCAGCACTTCCCAGGCACTGCGAGCGGCGGGATCCCGCTCGCGAATCGTCGCAACGTCTTCGCGCAGTCTAGTGAACATGATCTGGTCTTGGGCTCGATAAAGGGCCGGCGCGCCCGCCGGCAAGGGCCGCGCGTTATCGCACCGGGTAATTTGCTTATGAGTTTCGGCGATTGTAGGGCCACTCGCGCGCGGCCGCACGGCGCCGCGCGTTCCCCCCGCAGGCGGCGCGGGTATTCGTCGGGAACGCCCGCCACGGCGGGTCGACGCCGCCATTCGCCGGATCGCCGCGAACCGGGGCGCTGGTATCGAACGGCCGATGCAATGCGGCGTTCGCGCGCGGGAGAGCCGCCGCCCCGCGTGCGAGCAGCCGGCGGGCCGGCCCGGTTATGCGTCGCCTTCCGGCGTGCCGGACTTCAGCAGAATGTGCTTCGCGATGCCGCGCAGAATGTTGACTTCCTCGCGCTCGAGGCCGGTGCGTGCGAACAGGCGCCGCAGACGCGGCATCAGCTTCTTCGGGTTGCGCGGATCGAGAAAATCGAGCGCGATCAGCGCGTTTTCGAGGTGCGCATACATCCGCTCGATCTCGTCGCTCTGCGCGAGCGTGCCGGCCTCCGCCGGCGCCTGGTGCGACGGCTCATTGCCTTGCTCGAGGAGCGCGACACGCAGCTCGTACGCAAGCACCTGCACGGCCTGCGCAAGGTTCAGCGAACTGTAGGCCGGATTCGCCGGGATGTGCGCGAGCGCGCTGCACTGTTCGACGTGCTCGTTCGCGAGGCCGGTGCGTTCATTGCCGAACACGAGCGCGATGTCGCCGGCGCCGGCCTGCGTGCGCGCCTGTTCGGCGGCCGCGCGCGGCGCCAGGCGCGGCGGCCCGTATTCGCGCACGCGCGCGGTCAGCGCGATCGACCAGTGAACGCCGGACAGCGCGTCGCCGAGCGTGGGCACGACATGCGCGGATGCAAGGACGTCATCCGCCCCGCTCGCCATCGCGATCGCTTCGGGGTCGCTCTGCACGTGCGGCACGCGCGGCGCGACCAGCACGAGCCTGGAGAAACCCATCGTCTTCAGCGCGCGGGCAGCCGCCCCAACATTGCCGGGATGGCTCGGCTCGACGAGCACGAAACGGGTGGACGTGAAGCCGCCGGACGGCGGCAGGGACGAGGCCGCGCCCGATTCGGACGGCGCGGCGGGGTTCTGCGGGGTTTCCACTACATACGACTCGGTTCATCAGAATGGCAGTATGGTATCGCCATCGCCCCGGCAAACCCACTCGTCCGGACGGCCAGTGGGGGTTTCCCCGTATTCCGATCACCTGAAACGCTCGAAAATCGGGTAAAATCATGCGCTTACGTGTCGCATTCCGTGCGGCGCGGGTCGTACCCTGCTCTTTGTCAATTCGCGTCTCATCTCGCCCGGCACCTTTGCGCCGTTCCGGGCGGTGTGTTCCACTTCGTGGCGGCCCGTGCCGCCGGCTACAGGATCCAGGCTCATGCATCCCATGCTCAACATCGCTGTCAAGGCTGCGCGCCGCGCCGGACAGATCATCAACCGTGCGTCCCTCGACCTCGACCTGATCGAGATCCGCAAGAAGCAGCAGAACGACTTCGTCACCGAAGTGGACAAGGCCGCCGAAGAGGCGATCATCGAGACGCTGAAGACCGCCTACCCCGATCACGCGATCCTCGCGGAGGAATCGGGCGAGTCCGAGAACGAATCCGAATTCAAGTGGATCATCGATCCGCTCGACGGCACGACCAACTTCATCCACGGCTTCCCGTACTACTGCGTGTCGATCGCGCTCGAGCACAAGGGCGTCGTCACGCAGGCCGTCGTCTACGACCCGAACAAGAACGACCTGTTTACGGCCACCCGCGGCCGCGGCGCATATCTGAACGATCGTCGCATCCGCGTCGGCCGCCGCGACCGCCTGGCGGACGCGCTGGTCGGCACCGGCTTCCCGTTCCGCGAGAAGGACGGCCTCGACGCATATGCACGCCTGTTCACCGAAATGACGCAGGCCTGCACGGGGCTGCGCCGTCCGGGCGCGGCCGCGCTTGATCTCGCGAACGTCGCGGCCGGCCGTCTCGATGCGTTCTTCGAGCAGGGCATCAACGTGTGGGACATGGCGGCGGGCAGCCTGCTGATCACCGAAGCCGGCGGCCTCGTCGGCAACTACACGGGCGACGCCGACTTCCTGCATCGTCACGAGATCGTCGCGGCGAACCCGAAGATCTACGCGCAGATGATCCCGATCCTGAACCGCTACAGCCGCGTGCATCCGGCAGCGGAGTAAGCCCGGGCCGCGCGCGGCGCGGCTGGCGCGGCATCCTTGCCGCCAGCGCGCCGCCCTCACCTGTTTCAACACCGCCGCGACTTCGTGGCGACCGTATCCGAATACTCATGTTACGGCTCAGCGAACTCAAACTCCCGCTCGATCACCCCGAGAGCGCTCTCGAAGCCGCGATCCGCGCGCGCCTCGCGGAGCTCGGCGTGCCCGCAGACGGGCTTCTCCGTTACACGGTGTTCCGCCGTGCGCACGATGCGCGCAAGCGTGCCGACATCAAGCTCACGTATATCGTCGACGTCGAGGTCAAGGACGAAGCGGCCGTGCTTCCGCGACTCGCCGGCACGCCGCATTGCGGCGTGACGCCCGACATGACGTATCACTTCGTCACGAAGGCACCCGAGCACGCGAACTTCCTGCGCCCGGTCGTCATCGGCATGGGCCCGTGCGGGCTGTTCGCCGGCCTGATCCTCGCGCAGATGGGATTTCGCCCCATCATCCTCGAGCGCGGCAAGGCCGTGCGCGAGCGCACCAAGGACACCTTCGGCCTGTGGCGCAAGAGCATCCTCAACCCCGAGTCGAACGTGCAGTTCGGCGAGGGCGGCGCCGGGACGTTCTCCGACGGCAAGCTTTACAGCCAGATCAAGGACCCCCACCACTACGGCCGCAAGGTGCTCGACGAATTCGTCAAGGCCGGCGCGCCGGAAGACATCCTGTACCTGAGCCGGCCGCACATCGGCACGTTCCGCCTCGTCAGCATGGTGGAGAAGATGCGCGCGACCATCCATGAACTGGGCGGTGAAGTGCGCTTCGAAACGCGGGTCGAGGACATCGAAATCGACCAGGGCAAGGTGCGCTCGCTGAAGCTGTCGAACGGCGAAACGCTGCGCTGCGATCACGTCGTGCTGGCCGTGGGCCACAGCGCGCGCGACACGTTCCAGATGCTGCATGATCGCGGCGTGTACGTCGAAGCGAAGCCGTTCTCGCTCGGTTTCCGGATCGAACATCCGCAGGGGGTGATCGATCGCAGCCGCTTCGGCAAGTTCGCAGGCCACAAGCAGCTTGGCGCGGCCGACTACAAGGTGGTTCACCACTGCAGCAACGGACGCGCGGTCTACAGCTTCTGCATGTGCCCCGGCGGCACGGTGGTCGCCGCGACCTCGGAGCCGGGCCGCGTGGTCACCAACGGGATGAGCCAGTATTCCCGCGCCGAGCGCAACGCGAATGCGGGCATCGTCGTCGGCATCACGCCGGAAGACTATCCCGGCGGTCCGCTCGCGGGCATCGCGTTCCAGCGCAAATGGGAGGAACGCGCGTTCGAACTGGGCGGCGGCGATTACAGCGCGCCTGGCCAGCTGGTCGGCGATTTCATCGCGGGCCGGCCGTCGACGTCGCTCGGCTCCGTGGTGCCGTCGTACAAGCCGGGCGTGCGCCCGACCGATCTCAGCACCGCGCTGCCCGACTACGTGATCGAGGCCATTCGTGAAGCGCTGCCGCAGATCGACAAGAAGATCGCCGGCTTCGCGATGCACGATGCGGTGCTCACCGGCGTGGAGACGCGCACGTCGTCGCCGATCCGGATCCGGCGCAAGGACGATTACCAGAGCGTGAATGTCGAAGGGCTGTATCCGGCCGGCGAAGGCGCCGGGTATGCGGGCGGTATCTATTCGGCAGCGATCGACGGCATCGAAGTCGCGCAGGCGGTGGCGCTCGACCTGATGTCGCGGCACGCGTCCTGATATTGCCGGGCGGGCCCGGCGCATGAAGGTCCGTGCGCCGGATGAAGCTGCATTATCAATGAATTGCCCGGCGCGGGCGCGAATCGCCGCATCGAGCCGACGGCCTCCGATCGCAGAGCGACTTCACGAGAATGTTGGCACCCGTCACCGGCGTTACACCGCGTCGTCGGCGCATTGGGCAACGCTCGACGATCGCATGAGCGATCGACGGCCCGCTTTCGCAAGCGGGCATCTCGCTTTTACCCCGCAGGATCCGACAGTCTTGGCGCACAAGGAAAGCCACGCCCAGACCTGTGCCGACCCGATGGATCATCACTGTACAGATCGATCGCTGCGCGTGGCCGGATTTCCCTTTGGCGTCGCGTGGCGGAATCGATGATTCTCACCACGTTGCGTACAGGCGAGTGAATTCGCCTGTTGTCGCAGGCCGAGCGAGCGTGCCATCGACGCTTCGCTTGAAACCATCCGACCGGCGAGGCAGCGGGAGCCGGATTCATCGCCTGACACGCGATCGTTGCGCGCGATCTACTGGCCTATCGGCCATCTTCGACCGGAATCGTCGGAGCCACTGGTAAACTCGGGCAACTCAAGCAACAACTTTCGCCGGATCTATGACCACGCTGTCGCCCGAGGCCTTTGCTGGCCACACCCCGATGATGCAGCAATACCTGCGCATCAAGGCCGATCACCCCGACACGCTCGTCTTCTACCGGATGGGCGACTTCTACGAGCTGTTCTTCGAGGATGCGGAGAAAGCGGCGCGCCTGCTCGACCTGACCCTCACGCAACGCGGCGCATCGGCCGGCACGCCGATCAAGATGGCCGGCGTCCCGCATCACGCGGTCGAACAGTATCTGGCGAAGCTCGTGAAGATGGGCGAATCGGTCGCAATCTGCGAGCAGATCGGCGACCCCGCCACGTCGAAAGGTCCGGTGGAACGCAAGGTCGTGCGCGTCGTCACGCCCGGCACACTGACCGACGCGGCACTGCTGTCCGACAAGAACGACGTCTACCTGCTCGCGATGTGCACCGGCCACAACAAGCGCGGCGTCGCGGTCAATATCGGCCTCGCGTGGCTGAATCTCGCGAGCGGTGCGCTGCGGCTCGCCGAAATCGAACCCGACCAGCTCGGCGCCGCGCTCGAGCGCATCCGGCCGGCCGAGATCCTGACGGCGGATGGCACAACCGACGCCGTGCCCGCAGGCGCCGGTGCGATCAAGCGCGTGCCCGCATGGCATTTCGACATCGCGGCCGGCACGCAGCGCCTGTGCGACCAGCTCGACGTCGCCGGCCTCGACGGCTTCGGCGCGCATTCGCTGACGAGCGCATGCGGGGCCGCCGGCGCGCTGCTGCTGTACGCGGCCGCGACGCAGGGCCAGCAACTGCGTCACGTGCGCAGCCTGAAGGTCGAGAACGAAACGGAATATATCGGCCTCGATCCGGCGACGCGCCGCAACCTCGAACTGACCGAAACGCTGCGCGGCACCGAATCGCCCACGCTGTACTCGCTGCTCGATACCTGCTGCACGACGATGGGCAGCCGCCTGCTGCGTCATTGGCTGCATCACCCGCCGCGCGCGTCCGTCGCCGCGCAGTCACGCCAGCAGGCAATCGGCGCACTGCTCGATGCGCCTGCGAACGCGAGCCTCGACGCACTGCGCAGCGCGCTGCGCCAGATCGCCGACGTCGAGCGGATCACCGGGCGTCTCGCGCTGCTGTCCGCGCGCCCGCGCGACCTGTCGAGCCTGCGTGACACGTTCGCCGCGCTACCCGCGCTGCGCGAACGCATCAGCGCGATCGTCGCGAACGCGGATGCGCTCGCGCGCGTCGACGCGGCGCTCGCGCCGCCCGCCGAATGTCTGGACCTGCTGACGAGCGCGATCGCCCCCGAGCCTGCCGCGATGGTGCGCGACGGCGGCGTGATCGCGCGCGGCTACGATGCGGAGCTCGACGAGCTGCGCGACATCTCCGAGAACTGCGGGCAGTTCCTGATCGATCTCGAGGCACGCGAGCGTACGCGCACGGGCATCGCGAACCTGCGCGTCGAATACAACAAGGTGCATGGCTTCTACATCGAGGTCACGCGCGGCCAGACCGACAAGGTGCCCGACGACTATCGCCGTCGCCAGACGCTGAAAAATGCAGAGCGCTACATCACGCCTGAACTGAAGACCTTCGAGGACAAGGCGCTGTCCGCGCAGGAGCGCGCGCTGGCGCGCGAGCGCGCGCTGTACGACGGGGTGCTGCAGGCACTGCTGCCGTTCATCCCGGAGTGCCAGCGTGTCGCGTCGGCGCTCGCGGAGCTCGACGTGCTCGCCGCATTCGCCGAGCGCGCCCGCACGCTCGACTGGGTCGCGCCCACCTTCACCGACGAAGTCGGCATCGAAATCGAACAGGGCCGCCACCCCGTCGTCGAAGCGCAGGTCGAGCAGTTCATCGCGAACGACTGCCGGTTCGGCGCCGAGCGCAAACTGCTGCTGATCACCGGCCCGAACATGGGCGGTAAGTCGACCTTCATGCGACAGACGGCGCTGATCGCGCTGATGGCGTACGTCGGCAGCTACGTGCCGGCGAAGTCGGCCTGCTTCGGCCCGATCGACCGGATCTTCACGCGAATCGGCGCGGCCGACGATCTCGCCGGCGGCCGATCGACCTTCATGGTCGAGATGACCGAAGCGGCTGCGATCCTGAACGACGCGACACCGCAGAGCCTCGTGCTGATGGACGAAATCGGCCGCGGCACGTCGACGTTCGACGGCCTCGCGCTCGCATGGGCCATCGCGCGTCATCTGCTCGCGCACAACGGCTGCTACACGCTGTTCGCGACGCACTACTTCGAGCTGACGCAACTGCCCGCCGAATTCCCGCAAGCGGCCAACGTCCATCTGTCTGCCGTCGAGCATGGCCACGGCATCGTGTTCCTGCATGCGGTCAACGAAGGCCCGGCGAACCAGAGCTACGGGCTGCAGGTCGCACAGCTCGCAGGCGTGCCGGCACCGGTGATCCGCGCCGCGCGCAAGCATCTCGCGTATCTCGAACAGCAATCGGCCACGCAGCATACGCCGCAGCTCGACCTGTTCAGCGCGCCGTCGGCCACGGCGGACGAATTCGAATGCGCGGATGCGCCGGCCACGTCCGACGTCCCGCATCCGGCACTTGAAAAGCTGCGCAGCATCGATCCCGACGACCTCAAGCCGCGCGAGGCGCTCGACCTGCTGTACGAACTGCGCACGCTCGTCCGCTCGCACGATGCCGACGGGCACGCATAAACGCCGCCCGCCGGGCTGGCCGGCCCGCGCCGCGGCCTCACTGGCCGCGGGGGTGCTCGCGCTGGCGCAGGCCGGCGCGCTGGCCGCGCCGCCCAAACGCGGCGGCGCCCCCTACTCGTTCGCGGTCGTGTCGGGCGTGATCGACGCGAGCGCCGACGAGCCGGCCGCGCAGCGGTTGTTCGAATCGATCGCGCGCGAGCGCAATGTGGCCTTCGTCGTCTATGCAGGCAACATCAAGGGCGCGAAGGAAGCGTGCCGCGACTCGCTGTATACGCAGCGCGGCGCGATCCTGGGCGCATCGCGCGTGCCGCTCGTGTTCATTCCCGGCCACGACGATTGGGTATCGTGCAACACGGCAGCCGGCGGCAACTACGATCCGGTCGAACGCCTGGACTTCCTGCGTCAGACGCTGCTGGCCGACGCGGCGCTGCCCGACCCCGGCGCGCTGCAGATCACCCGCGAAAGCGAAGTCGCCCGGTTCCGCCCTTATCGCGAAAACGCACGCTGGCTGCATGACGACGTCGTCTACGTCGCGCTGAACGTACCGGCACCGAACAATCACTACCTGACCGCCGGCGGCAGAAACGGCGAATTCGAGGATCGCATCATCGCGAACGGCTTCTGGATCGACCACGCGGCCGAATACGCGAAGCGGCGCGAAGCGCGCGCGATGGTGGTGATATTCGAAGGCGATCCGCAGTTCGATCGCTATGAACGCGCCGAACGCTTTGCGTGGTTGCGTTTCAACCGGCCGCGCGTGCGCGACGGCTTCCGTGAACTGAAACGAACGCTGGTGAAGGCGGCGGCGACATTCCGCGGCCCGATTCTCGTGATGCACGCGAGCAGCGAGCCGCTTGCGAACGGCTTCCTGATCGACCGCCCGCTGCATGCGGACGATGGCGTGCTGGTGGGAAATGTGACGCGCGTCGCGATCGGTCCGCGTCATGCGGCGAATCAGTGGGTGAAGGTCAACGTGTCGCCGGCACGGCAGACGATCTTCAACGTGAGCCTGCAGGACGTCCCGAAGAATCTGCCGACTCCGCCCGCACTGCCGGCGGCGCCGCGCGACGAGGTCCCGCTGCCGCAAATGCCGGAGATCCCGGCCTTGCCGGCACTGCCCGACTCGTCATCCGTCGCGCCGCCGTTGCAGGGCGACGGCACGACGCCAGGCAGCGCTTCGTGGCCCGCGCCGCCCCCTTCTTCAGGGCCGGCGCCCGGCCAGCCTGCCAGCTCAGTGCAGGGTACGCCCTGACGGCGCGTCGCCGTCTTCGTCCTCGTCTTCGTCCTCGTCGACGATCTCGAGGCCTTCCGCGCCATGCGCGTGCTCATGCTCGATCTCGTCCTCGGTCGCTTCGCGAACGTCCTTGACCGTCAGCGCAAAACGCAGCGCCATGCCCGCAAGCGGGTGGTTGCCGTCGAGCACGACCTTGTCTTCGGCGATGTCGGTGACCGTGTAGATCAGCGAATCCACTTCCTCGTCGCCGTCTTCCGGCGTGCCTTCGAACTGCATGCCCACTTCGATCGGCTCGGGAAAACGATCGCGCGGCTCGATCTTCACGAGTTCGGGATCGTAGTCGCCGAACGCGTCCTGCGGCTCGAGCTGAATCTGCGCCTGGTAACCAGGCTCCTGGCCGTCGAGCTGTTCCTCGATCTTGGGGAACGTGCCATCATAGCCGCCGTGCAGATAAACCATCGGCTCGTCGCTTTCCTCGATCAGATTGCCTTGCGCATCCGACAGCTTGTAAGCGACCGACACGACGGTGTTTTTTGCGATTTTCATCCAATTCTCCCAAATACAAGTCTCATTATACGATGCGCAACCGGTCTCAAGCCGAACCGCGGGATGCCGCTGCCGCCCCGCTCGGCGCGCCGCCCTCCGATCTTCCCACGCCGCTGCTCGGCGGCCTCTCGCCGGCGCAATTCATGCGCCGCTACTGGCAGAAGAAACCGCTGCTGATCCGCCAGGCGATCCCCGGCGTGAAGCCGCCCGTCACGCGCGACGCATTGTTCGAGCTGGCAGCCGACTATGACGCCGAATCGCGACTGATCACCCATTTTCGTAACAAGTGGCAACTGGCCCACGGTCCGTTCGAACCGGGTGCACTGCCCGCCGTTTCGCGCAAGGGCTGGTCCTTGCTCGTGCAAGGGCTCGACCTGCACGTCGACGCGGCGCGCGCGCTGCTCGACCGCTTCCGCTTCATCCCGGACGCACGCCTCGACGACCTGATGATTTCGTACGCGACCGATGGCGGCGGCGTCGGCCCGCACTTCGACTCGTACGACGTCTTCCTGCTGCAGGTCGAAGGTCGGCGCCGCTGGCGCATCGGCGCGCAGAAGGACCTGTCGCTGCAGCCAGGCGTCCCGCTGAAGATCCTCGAGCATTTCGAGCCGAGCGACGAATGGGTGCTGGAGCCGGGCGACATGCTGTACCTGCCGCCGCACATCGCGCACGACGGCGTGGCCGAAGGCGAATGCATGACCTGCTCGATCGGCTTTCGGGCGCCATCCGCCGGCGAGTTGGGCGCGCAATTCCTGTACTACCTCGCGGAACGCGGCGGCCTGCGCGACGAGCGCGGTGACGCGCTTTATCGCGACCCGAAGCAGCCGGCGGTCGACACCCCTGCGCAACTGCCGCCGGCGATGGTCGAACGCGTCGCCGAGATCGTCGATGCGATCCGCTGGCGCAAGCGCGACATCGCCGAATTCCTCGGCTGCTACCTGAGCGAACCCAAATCGAACGTCGTATTCGAGCCGCCGGCGCGCCCGATGTCGGAGGCCGCGTTCGTCGCGCAGGCGTCGCGCCGAGGCATATATCTCGACAGACGGACCGCATTGATGTATAACGCGCGCTCGTACTTCGTGAATGGCGAGGAAGAACCACTCGAGCAGGCCAGCGAATGGCTGCCCGAATTGGCGAATCTGCGTCACATGGAGGCGAAACGGTTTGTAACACTATCCCGGGTTCCCTCAATGACAGCCTTGCTGCACGAGTGGTATTGTGCGGGCTGGATACGGGTCGGAAACCGGATTTAGTGAGTCGCCCCGTATGCCCGTGCAGATCAAATTCTGTATGGGAAAGACAACGTATTGACCCCGCATTTGTCGACGGTCGATAGGAAAGTGCATATAATTTCCGCCCAAGCCGTAGGGAAGATTCACGCTCTAGAAGTGCGTCTCCACCAGCGGCCCAGGTCGGTGTTGGAGCACATTACCGGTATTGTTTCGCGCTGTTGCTTACCTTTAACCATAAAAGGACGTGATCATGAAGAAATCCCTCCTCGTAGCTTCCCTGTTGGCTGCTGTTGCACTGGCTGCTTGCAACAAGAGCGCTGATCAAGCTGCTTCGTCGGCTGCTAGCGACGCATCGGCTGCTGCTTCGTCGGCTGCTTCGGCAGTTGCTGGTGCTGCGAGCGACGCTTCGGCAGCTGCTTCGTCGGCAGCTGCTGCTGCGAGCGACGCAGCTGCTGCTGTGGCGTCGGCTGCTTCGGCAGCGACGGCTGCTCCGGCTTCGGGCGCAAGCCAGTAAGCCTCGGCATCAGCTGAAAAAAAAACCGGCCCGAAGGGCCGGTTTTTTTACGTCCGTCGATCCTGCGGATCTCGGCGGGCAGGTGGCCGGCGCGGACGCCTCCCAGCCGCCCTCCTGCGTGCGCTCAGCCGAGCGTCAGCCAGTCGAAGCCCGCGTCCTGCGTGGCCACGACCACACCCTCCCCGTCCGTCCCCAGCACGCCGGCCAACGCCTGGCGGGCCAGTTCGGGCCGGTTGTTCTGCTGGCTCAGGTGCGCCGCGACCAAGTGCTGGAGGCGGCTGCGCTCCAGCGAGGCGAGGATGCCCGCGGCGGCTTCGTTGCTCAGGTGGCCATGGTTGCCGCCGATCCGCGCCTTCAGCGACTGCGGATAGCGGCTCCCTGCAAGCATCGCGGTATCGTGGTTGGATTCGAGCACCAGCGCGTCACAACCGCTCAGAACGGCCGTGATATGCGGCGTGGCCATCCCGACGTCGGTCAGCACGCCGAGCCGGCGGCAACCGTCCATGAAGACGAACTGAAGCGGTTCCCGCGCATCGTGGGGCACCGTGTAGGGCATCACGGCCAGATCGCGAATCGCGGCCGTCTCGTCGCCCCACAACACGTGCAGGTCGACATCGGCTTCGTCCGCACCCACCGCGCGCGCCGTGCCCCAGCTCATGTAGAGCGGCAGCGACCCGCGCCGTGCGAGCGTGAGCGCGCTGCCGACGTGGTCGCTATGTTCGTGGGTGATGAGGATCGCATCGAGATCGTCGATGCAGAGATTCAGGCGGCCGAGGCGGCGCTCGACCTCCTTCGCGGAAAAACCGCAGTCGAGCAACACGCGGGTGGTCGTCGTGCCACTCGAGACCTCGACGACCAGCGCGTTGCCTTCGCTGCCGCTACCGAGGCTGGCGAAGCGCACGCGATCAGTTCAGCTGGGCGTGCAGCAGCGAAATGATCCGCTGCGCGTCCGACGAGTTGTCGACATTGCCGTTCGCGTCGACCACCGCGACCTGCGTGCCGCCACTGCCCTGCGCGCGCACGTTGACCAGGTATTCCTTGCCCGGCTTGGCCGCCGACGGGCCGCCGTAGAACAGCTTGCCGAACAGTCCGTCGCGCTTGAGCTCTTCCATCGTGTTCGCGTAACGGACCGTGTACAGGCCCTTTTCGCGATCGCGATTGTCGACCGCGAAGTTGGTGCGGTCGAGCGCGAGACCGACGCGCAGCCACGCACGGTCGAACGATTCCGCCAGTTGCAGCGTCGCGGCGCCGCTGCTCGTATCGCTGACCTGCGCCGGCGCCGTCGCCGGGCGCGCATCGGTCAGCAGTTGCTTCGCCTGCGCATCGCTCAGGCCGAACTTCTGCATGAGCTTCGACAGGAACACGGCCTCGAGCACCGGGTTGCGCGGACGCTCCTCCCAGCGCGACGACGTGCCGCCCTGCGGGCCGACCATCATTTCCTCCATCGCGCTGTGCGTGATCGAGATGTCGGTGTTGCCGTCCGGCGTGCGGTTCACGAGCGTGCGGAAACGGTCGCGCGTGCCCGACGAGTACGCGAAGTCGATGACCTTGCCGATCGTGCGGCGGAACCAGTCGTCGGGAATGTTCGCGCGGTTCTCCGCCCAGTCGGTGGCCATGATGCCGGTCGACGGTGCGTCGGTCTTCAGCGAGAAGCCGTTCTCCTGCCAGAATTCCTTCAGGATCGGCCACAGCTGCTCGGGCGTGCGCCCGTCCACGACGAGCCAGCGGCGGTCGCCGTCGCGTTCGATGTGCATGCCGAGCGGATCCTGCGCGCTCGGGACGCCGTCGGTTGCGTTACCGGCCGCGGTCGTCGCCCGCGGCGGCAGCGTGCCGAGACCGGCGTTGCTCGGCGGCGCGACGAACTGCTGGGTCGTCGGCACCGGCTTCAGGTCGCTCGGCACCGCGAGCGGCGGCGCCGAACCCGTGTCCTTGTAGTTGACCCGGTCAGGGGCCAGATAATCGTTCAGCGTATCGCAGCCGGCGAGCGCGCCCAGCGCCAGCGCCACCACCGAAACCTGGATGGCGCGAGAGGAAAAGGCGAAACGTTTCATGAAATCCTTCGTCTTGCTAGAACGCTCGTCAGGAGCGGCGCCGGACGGAGCCGGCCGGTGCGGGTTGATGAGGAGTCGAGCCGGCGGCCGCAGGACGCGGCCGCCCGGGCATCAGAGGACGCCGGCCTCGACGAGGGCCGAACGCACGACATCGTGACAGCGCTCGTCGAGCGGCGTGAGCGGCAGGCGGATGCCGCCCTGCATCTTGCCCATCGCCTGCAGCGCCCACTTCACCGGAATCGGGTTCGCCTCGACGAACAGGTTCTTGTGCAGCGACAGCAGCTTCATGTGCAGTTCGCGCGCCGTTGCGACGTCGCCGGCCAGTGCCGCGCGGCACAGGTCGCTCATCGCGCGCGGCGCGACGTTCGCCGTCACCGAGATGTTGCCGTGGCCGCCGAGCAGCATCAGCGCGATCGCGGTCGGATCGTCGCCGCTGTAGATCGCGAAATGCTTCGGCGCGGCCTTGATCAGGTGCGCGGCGCGGTCGATGTTGCCGGTTGCGTCCTTCAAGCCGATGATGCCCGGCACCTGCGCGAGGCGCAGCGTCGTCTCGTGCGCCATGTCCGCGACCGTCCGGCCGGGCACGTTGTACAGGATCACGGGCAGGTCGACCGCCTCGGCGATCGTCTTGAAGTGCCGGTACATCCCTTCCTGCGTGGGCTTGTTGTAGTACGGCACGACCTGCAGCGTGGCGTCGGCGCCGACGGCCTTCGCGTGCTTCGTCAGCTCGATCGCCTCCGCGGTCGAATTGCCGCCCGCGCCCGCGATGATCGGGATGCGCTTCGCCGCATGCTCGACCGCCGTGCGGATCATCAGGATGTGCTCTTCGACGTTGAGCGTTGCCGACTCGCCGCTCGTGCCGACCACGACGAGTGCGTCGGTGCCTTCCGCGATGTGCCAGTCGATCAGTTTGCGAAACGCCGGCAGGTCGAGACTGCCGTCTTCGAGCATCGGGGTGACGATCGCGGGGATGCTGCCGCGGATTTGAATGCCGTCTTGGGTGCCGTTAGCCATGAAACGCGATTGATTGATGTACCGGTAAACGTTGAGATTGTAGCGGATTAGCCGGGCAGTTCGTAACGTGGAATTCCCGCCCCCGCCGTCGGGGTCGCGTGCTCACGTACCGCGCAGATGCGCTGCACGAACGCTTCGCGCGGCGCGGCGACGAATCCGTCCTCGTACGCGACCACCCGCAGCGCGCCGCGCACCGCGTCCAGCAGCTCGCCCGGCGCGAGCAGGAATGCCGGATTGGACGGCTTGCCGACCGTTTCGTTTCCTTGCGCGAAGGTTTCGTAGATCAGCACGCCGCCCGGCGCCACCGCGTCGAGCAGTCGGGGCCAGAGCGGGCGATGCAGATAATGGGTGACGACCACCGCCGCGAACGACGCACCGGCCGGCAGCGGCCAGGGGGCACCCTCGAGATCGGCGTCACGCGCGTCGACGCCGGGAATCGCGCGCAATGCGGCCAGCGCCGCAGCATCGCGATCGAGCGCGACGACCGGATGCCCGCGCAAAGCAAACCAGCGCGCATGACGGCCGCCGCCCGCCGCGACGTCGAGCACCGCCCCACCGGCCGGGACGAGCCGCGACCAGCGGGCGACCCAGCGCGACGGTTCGGTCTGGGCGACGTGACCGCCCGCGGCGGCAATGACGGGTTCGCGCATGCCGTCGGCTCAGGTGTACGACAGGCCCATCGCCTCGCGCACGTCGCGCATCGTCTCGACCGCGTGCTTGCGCGCCTTGTCGCAGCCGTCCGCGACGATCGCGCGCAGCAGCGACGGGTCGTCCATGTACTTCTGCGCGCGCTCGAGCATCGGTTGCTGCTCGCGCAGAATCCCTTCGACGACCGGCTGCTTGCAGTCGAGGCAACCGATGCCTGCCGAGCGGCAGCCGCTCTGCACCCACTGGTGCGTCGTTTCGTCCGTGTAGACCTGATGCAGCTGCCACACCGGGCATTTGTCGGGATCGCCCGGATCGGTGCGGCGCACGCGCGCCGGGTCGGTCGGCATCGTGCGCACCTTCTTCGTGATCGTCTCCGCGTCCTCGCGCAGGCCGATCGTGTTGCCGTACGACTTCGACATCTTCTGGCCGTCCAGGCCCGGCATCCGGGACGCTTCGGTCAACAGCGCCTGCGGCTCGACCAAGATGATCTTGCGCGCGCCTTCGAGATAGCCGAACAGGCGCTCGCGGTCGCTCATCGACAGGCTCTGCGACTCCTGCAGCATCGCGCGCGCCTGTTCGAGCGCCTCGTCGTCGCCCTCCTGCTGGTACGCATTGCGCAGTTCGTGATAAAGCTTCGCGCGCTTGCCGCCGAGCTTCTTCGCGGCTTCGAGCGCCTTCTCCTCGAAGCCCGGCTCGCGGCCGTACAGATAGTTGAAGCGGCGCGCGATCTCGCGCGTCATCTCGACGTGCGGCACCTGGTCTTCGCCGACCGGCACGAGCGAGCCGCGATACAGCAGGATGTCGGCCGCCATCAGCACCGGGTAGCCGAGGAAGCCGTAGGTCGACAGGTCCTTGTCCTTCAGCTTCTCCATCTGCTCCTTGTAGGTCGGCACGCGTTCGAGCCAGCCGAGCGGCGTGCTCATGCCGAGCAGCAGCGCGAGTTCCGCATGCTCGGGCACCTTGCTCTGGATGAACAGCGTCGCCTGTGCGGGATCGATGCCGGACGCGAGCCAGTCGATCAGCACGTCCCACACGTTCTTCTCGATGACCTCGGGCGTTTCGTAGTGCGTCGTCAGCGCATGCCAGTCGACCACGCAGAAGAAGCACGGGTACTCGGACTGCAGCTTCACCCAGTTTTTCAGCACGCCGTGGTAGTGGCCGAGGTGCAGCGACCCGGTGGGTCGCATGCCGGAGAAAATACGATCTGGGAACATGATTGTCGTTAGAAAAGCGAGGCGAAGGGAGACAGGATGGCGCTCAGCACGCCGGCCGCGGCGTTCACGAGCGGACGCAGCCAGAAATTCGTCAGCACGCCCGTCATGACCAGCACGAGGACGATGATGAAACCGTACGGCTCGATGCGCGACAGCGCGATCGATTGCTTCGGCGGCAGCAGCGCCGCCAGGATGCGGCCGCCGTCGAGCGGCGGCAGCGGAAACAGGTTCAGCACGCCGAGCACCAGGTTCGCGCTGACGCCTGCGTAGGCCATCCGCGTGAAGAACGGTTCGTCGATGCCGGCAGCGGCCAGCACGATGGTGAGCACGCCCCAGATCAGCGCCTGCACGAAGTTGCAGGCCGGGCCGGCGAGCGATACCCAAAGGCTGCCCCAGCGCGGGTTGCGCAGATTGCCGAACGATACCGGCACCGGCTTCGCGTAGCCGAACAGGAACGCGCCGCCCGTCAGGAAATACATGGCGAGCGGGATCGCGATCGTGCCGAGCGGATCGATGTGGCGCATCGGATTGAACGACACGCGCCCCATCATGTAGGCGGTGTTGTCGCCGAGCAGGCGCGCGGCATAGCCGTGCGCGGCCTCGTGCAGCGTGATCGCGAAGATCACGGGCAGCGCGTAGACGGCGATGGTCTGTATCAGGGAAGCATCCATATCGCGTTATTGTAACAAGCGCACTCGCGCAAAAATGAATGGCGCTTACGCGGCCGAAAGGCCGAACGGTTCGAGTGCGCCCCGCCCCGCGCGCACGAGTTGCGGCTCGTCGCCCGTCAGGTCGATCACCGTCGACGGCTCGCGCGGACAAGCGCCGCCGTCGATCACGAGATCCACCTGCTTCTCGAGCCGCGCGCGAATCTCGTCGGGATCGTTGAGCGGCTCGTCGTCGGGCGGCAGGATCAGCGTCGTGCCGAGCAGCGGCTGGCCGAGCGATTCGAGCAGCGCGAGCGTGATCGCGTGATCGGGCACGCGCAACCCGATCGTCTTGCGCGACGGGTGCGACAGCCGGCGCGGCACCTCCTTCGTCGCCTGCAGGATGAACACGTACGGGCCCGGCGTCACCGACTTGATTTGCCGGTACTGACGGTTGTCCACCATCGCGAAGTTGGCCAGTTCCGACAGGTCGCGCACGAGCAGCGACAGGTGCTGCTTCTCGTCGAGGCCACGGATGCGGCGCACGCGTTCGACCGCGTCCTTGTCGTCGAGGTGGCACGCGAGCGCGTAGCTCGAATCGGTGGGCATTGCGATCACGCCGCCCTTGCTGACGATGTCCGCGGCCTGCTTGATCAGGCGCGGCTGCGGATTATCCGGATGAATCCTGAAGAACTGGGACATGGGGACACGTAAAGAGGGAGAAGTCGGATGCGCGCCTCGGCGGCAGCGCCGGCGGCAAGCGGCCGCGCTACGTCAGAGCCAGCGCTCCCAGAGCGGTTTCAGGTCGGACGGCAACGGCGGCAGGCTGCCGAGCTCGATACGGCCCTCGCCCGGCGCATGGAAATCCGAGCCGCACGATGCTTCGAAACCGAAGCGGCGCGCGACGTCCGCGTATTCGCGGTACTGGTCGGGCGTATGGCTGCCCGTGATGACCTCAATCGCGCGGCCGCCGAGATCGATGAATTCGCCGAAGAACGCATCGAATTCGACCGGCGTGTAGCGATAGCGGCCCGGATGCGCGACCACGGCCTCGCCGCCCGCCGCGCGAATCCATGTCACGGCGTCGGACAGCGTCGCCCAGCGGTGCGGCACGAACCCGGGCTTGCCGTCACCGAGCAGGCGGTCGAACACGTCGGAGGTCGATTCCGCATGGCCGTTCTCGACCAGGAAGCGCGCGAAGTGAGTGCGCGAGATCAGGTCGGGATTCGATACGTACTTCAGCGCGCCTTCGTACGCGCCGGGAATGCCGAGCGTCTCGAGTTGCGCGGCAATCGCCCGCGCACGAGCGGCGCGGCCATGACGCGTGCGGTACAGACCGTCGACGAGCGTCGGGTTCGACGGATCGATGTTCAGCCCGACGATATGCACGGTACGCGACGCCCACGTGACCGAAATCTCGACGCCGCTCAGGTAGCGCATCCCGAGCGCCTCCGCTTCGCTGCGTGCCGCCGCCTGACCGCCGATCTCGTCGTGGTCGGTCAGCGCCCACAGGGTCACGCCGCCGGCATGGGCGCGGCGCGCGACGTCGGCAGGCGACAGCAACCCGTCGGAAACATTCGAATGGCAGTGGAGATCAGCGTTCATTGTCGGCATGGCAGGTGAAGCTTCATTCTACTGCAATGCGGCAATTGCGCCGTCCGCCCGATCCGCCGCCCCGGCGCCGGCCTACGCGCAGAACGCCTCGATCAGCGCCGCGATCTGCTCCGGCTGGTCGTGATGAACCATGTGGCCGGCATCCTCGACGAGCTTCTCGCGCCAGTCGGCAAACGCGTCGAAGCGCGCCTTGAACTCCGGCAGCGGGATGTCGCCGGCGAGATACGCGAGCGTCGGCGAATTGACGGCCTCGACATGCAGCACCTTCGCGCGCACCTGCTTCCAGACCGCCATCACCTCGTCGAGCCGGTACAGCTGCGGGCCCGCCATCTTGTGCGCGGGGTCCGCCAGCAGGTGGTAGAGGCCGTCGTCGCCACGCTTCGACCAGTGCGCGGCGAGGAACGCGGCGCGGCGCGGATCGAGCCGCGGATTGGTCTTGATCAGCCGGGCGGCCACGTCGTCGAGCGACGCATACGGGCGCAGCACGGGCGGCTCGCGCAACTCGTCGAGCCAGCCGCGCAGCCGGCGCGGCGCCTCCTCGGCCCGCGCCGGGGCAAGCCCGAACCCTTCGAGGTCGACCACGCGCCGCACCCGCTCCGGGCGCGCGCCCGCGTACAGGCATACGACGTTCGCCCCCATGCTGTGCCCGACCAGATTGACTTCGCCAGTGGGCGCATAGTGATCGACGAGCGCATCGAGATCGCCCAGGTACTCGTGGAACCAGTAATGACCGCCGCCCTGCCGCGCGACCGGCCAGTCGGACAGGCCGAAGCCGCGCGCATCCGGCGCGATCACCTGCCAGTCGCCCGCGAGCGCGTCGACGACGAACTGGAACGATGCCGCGACGTCCATCCAGCCGTGCAGCATGAACAGCGTCGGCGCATCGGGCCGGCCCCAGCGCCGCACATGCAGCTTGACGCCGCGCACCGTGACGAAATCGGAAACAGAACTCGATGCACTCATTGCAGCCGCCAGAAAAAAGAATGGTCGTTCGATTATAACGATGGCGCTGCCGTTCCGGCGCCCGGCAGTCGAGGCCGCTCTCTAGCGATGGCGGGTGGAATCGGCACGTCGGGCTCCGCCGACATGCCGCTGTCCGGATGCGCGAGGTCTGCGCCGCGGCGGCCTCCGCCCGCGCGCTGCAAGCCCGCGGCGCCTTTGGACGCCCTAACCCGCCGCCTTGCCCGGCGGCGCGTCCTGCGCGGCGAGCTCGTCGAGCTCCGCCTGCTCGAATCCGGCGGTGCGACGCGCGTCGAAATTGAACGGGCCGCGCAACCGTGGCGCGTGATACTGCGCGGCAAGCTCGCGGTACGCCGGCACCGGATCGCGGCCTGCCTCGTCGCACAGGTACCGGAACCAGCGGTTCCCGATCGCGACATGGCCGATCTCGTCGCGCAGGATCACGTCGAGGATCGCCGCGGACGCGTCGTCGCCCGCCTGGACAAGGCGCGCCCGGATCGGCGGCGATGCGTCGAGCCCGCGCGCCTCGAGCGTGCGCGGCACGAGGGCCATCCGCGCAAGCACATCGGCCTTGGTCCGCTCGCACATCTCCCACAGCCCGTTGTGCGCGGGAAAATCACCGTACGCATGCCCGAATTCGGCAAGCCGCTCCGACAGCAGCATGAAGTGATGGGCCTCCTCGGCCGCGACCTTCAGCCAGTCCGCATAGAATGCGTCGGGCATCCCGGCGAAGCGCCACACGGCGTCGAGCGCGAGGTTGATCGCGTTGAATTCGATATGCGCGAGCGCGTGCAGCAGCACTGCGCGCCCCTCGGGCGAGCGCATGCTGCGCCGCTCGAGCTGGCGCGGCTCGACGAGCGGCGGGCGCGCCGGACGGCCCGGCAAGTCGGCCGGTTCGTCCAGATCGAGCGTCGGCGCGATCGCGGCCTGCCCGGCCAGCAGCGCGTGATGCAGCGCGCGGACGCGCGCGGCTTTCGCGGCCGGCTCGGACATCCGCAGCGCGTCGAGCGCGCCGCTGCGCACGCAGTGCGGCGCAGCCATCAAGGAAGAAGGCTCCATGTTCATCGAAACGGGGGCACCGCCCGCGCGCATCGCGAGAGCGCATGCACGCGACGGTTTACAATATGCGTTTGTGCCGTCACGCAATGCGCCCGGCACGCCAGACGCGCCATTCTACCGGCGCCCATCATCGAAGAGACCAGGAGACTCCGTGACGATCTACAAACTGGGCGAAACGGCCCCGACGATCCACGAAAGCGTATTCGTCGCCGACACGGCGGCCATCATCGGCAAGGTCGTGCTCGAGGAAAACGCGAGCGTATGGTTCGGCGCGACGATTCGCGGCGACAACGAGACGATCACGGTCGGTGCCGGCAGTAACGTCCAGGAAGGCGCAGTCTTGCATACGGACCCCGGCTTTCCTCTGACGATTGCCGAAAACGTGACGATCGGGCATCAGGCGATGCTGCACGGGTGCACGATCGGCGAAGGTTCGCTGATCGGGATTCAGGCGGTGGTCTTGAATGGAGCGGTGATCGGCCGCAACTGTCTGGTTGGTGCGGGCGCGGTCGTGACGGAAGGCAAGACGTTCCCGGACAATTCGCTGATTCTCGGCGCCCCGGCGAAAGTCGTGCGCGAGCTGTCGGCAGACGACATCGCGCGGCTGCGCGCAAATGCGAAGACGTACGTCGAACGACGCGCGCATTTCAAGGAGCAACTCGTGCGGATCGGCTGATTCGCGCGGATTTCAAGGAACAAGAGTGAGCGACCAGTTACAGAAATTCATGTTCAATTCGGCACCCGTGCGCGGCGAAATCGTGTCGCTGCGCAACACGTGGCAAGAGGTGCTTTCCCGCCGTGACTACCCTGCCCCGGTGCGCACGGTGCTCGGCGAGATGATGGCCGCGTGCGCGCTGCTGTCCGCGAACCTGAAATTTCACGGCACCCTGATCATGCAGATCTTCGGCGACGGGCCGGTCCAGATGCTGGTCGTCCAGTGCAGCTCGGACCTGTCGATGCGCGCGACGGCCAAGTTCGCCGGCGACGCCGCGCAGACGATCGGCGACGACATGCAGTTCGCGTCGCTCGTCAACGCGAGCGGCCACGGCCGCTGCGTGATCACGCTCGACCCGGCCGAGAAGTTGCCGGGCCAGCAGCCTTATCAAGGCATCGTGCCGCTGAACGGCATCGATGGTCCGCTCGAATCGGTGTCGCAAGTGCTCGAGCATTACATGCACCACTCGGAGCAGCTCGACACGCGGCTGTGGCTCGCGGCCGATCGCGACCGCGCGGTCGGCATGCTGCTGCAGAAACTGCCGGGCGACGGTGGCATCGTGCCGCGCAACGCCGAGACCGACGCCGACACGTGGGAGCGCGTCTGCACGCTAGGCGGCACGCTGTCCGCGAAGGAACTGCTCGAGGTCGAACCGGAAGTCGTGTTCCGCCGGCTCTTCTGGCAGGAAAACGTGCAGCACTTCGACCCGGCCGGCACGCGCTTCCAGTGTTCGTGCTCGCGCGAGAAGGTCGGCGCGATGCTGCGCATGCTCGGTCGCGAGGAAGTCGACAGCGTGATCGTCGAGCGCGGTCACGTCGAGATCCATTGCGAGTTCTGCAATCAGCGCTACGAGTTCGATCCGGTCGACGTTGCACAACTGTTCGCCGCGCCGGAGCTCGCGGCCGGCATCACGCCCGCGACCGACCAGCGCCACTGAGGCGCGGCGCGCCCGTGCTCGTCATGCGCGCGCGGGCGCATAATGACGCACGAGCGTCGCGCGCACGGCCCGGCGCCGGAGGTCACGCCTTCGGCGCGAGCCGCTTTCCGCTGTCGGCGCGCTGCTGGAGAAACACATGAATCGCCCGTTTCGCACCTTCGTCCTGACCAGTGCCGCAGCCGGCACGCTGGCCCTCGCCGGCTGCGCGGTGCAGCCGCCTTCGTCGACGATCCTGAGCCGCCTGCCCGAACCGGGCGCATCGGGCGGCCAGCCGCCCGCACTGTCGAGTGCGGAGCGCAAACGCTACGACGAAATCGACCGGCAGGTGCTGCGCGAGCAGAACGATGCGATGGCCGCCGAAGCCGCCGCGCGCGCGTGGTCGTACTACTCGCCGCCCCCCGTGACGGTCTACGGCGGCTATTACGGCGGCGGCTGGGGAAACCGATGGGGCACCGGGATCGGCTATGGCTACGGGTATCCGGGCTGGTGGTGGTGATGCGCGATCGCATCGACCGGCCCGACCGGCTCGATTGACGACCGGCAGGAAATAAAAAAGCGCGGTATTTCCCGCGCTTTTTCAATGGTTCGGACTCCCGCGCTCAGTGATGCGCGGCCTTGCCCTTCTCGCCGCCATGATGCCGCGACGGCTTCGCGATCGATTGCGGGTTCGGCACGACACGCACGGGCGCCGCGGACACCGTACCGCGTGTCGACGTGCTCGAAGGCGTGTTGTTCAGCGGCGCGGCCGGCGCATTCGGCGACACGAACTGCACGAATACCTCGCCGTCCTTCACCATGCCCATCTCGTAGCGCGCACGCTCCTCGATCGCCGCGGTACCGCTCTGCAGATCCTGCACTTCGCCCGCGATCCGTTCATTGCGCAGCTTCTCGTCCGCATTCTTCTGCAATTGGTCGCCGAGCTGCTGGCGCAATTCGTGCACCCGCAACCAGCCGCCGTGTCCCCACCATAGGGGGTACTGAATGAGCGCCAGCAACGCAATCAGGACGACAGTGACAAGCCGCATGTAGGAGACGCAGATATAAGAAGCGCCGCTCCGCGCGACATGCACAGAGCGGCGTCGAGATGACGAACCCGATAGTAGCGCGTTAGCGCAGGTTATAGAAAGCCGATTTGCCCGGGTAGCTCGCGATATCGCCGAGGTCTTCCTCGATGCGCAGCAGCTGGTTGTACTTCGAGATGCGATCGCTGCGCGACAGCGAACCCGTCTTGATCTGACCGGCGTTCAGGCCGACCGCGATGTCCGCGATCGTCGAATCTTCGGTTTCGCCCGAGCGGTGCGAGATCACGGCCGTGTAGCCGGCGCGCTTCGCCATTTCGATTGCCGCGAACGTTTCGGTCAGCGTACCGATCTGGTTGATCTTGATGAGGATCGAGTTCGCGATGCCCTTCTCGATGCCTTCCTTCAGGATGCGCGTGTTCGTGACGAACAGGTCGTCGCCGACGAGCTGAACCTTCTTGCCGAGGCGCTCGGTCAGCAGCTTCCAGCCGTCCCAGTCGCCTTCGTGCATGCCGTCCTCGATCGACACGATCGGGAACTTGTCGGCGAGCGTCGCGAGGTAGTCGGTGAATTCGGCCGACGACAGTTGCAGACCTTCGCCCGCGAGCTGGTACTTGCCGTCGTGGTAGAACTCGGATGCCGCGCAGTCGAGCGCGAGCAGCACGTCTTCGCCCGCGCGGTAGCCGGCCTTCTCGATCGCCTGCAGGATCGTCGACAGGCACTCGTCGTTGCTGCCGAAGTTCGGCGCGAAGCCGCCTTCATCGCCGACTGCCGTGCTCATGCCGCGGTCGCTCAGGATCTTCTTCAGTGCGTGGAACACTTCCGCGCCGCAACGCAGGGCTTCACGGAACGTCGGCTGGCTCACCGGGACGATCATGAATTCCTGGATGTCGAGGCTGTTGTTCGCGTGCGCGCCGCCGTTGACGATGTTCATCATCGGAACCGGCAGCTGCATCGCGCCCGAGCCGCCGAAGTAGCGGTACAGCGGCAGGCCGGCTTCTTCAGCCGCTGCCTTCGCGACGGCCATCGATACGGCCAGCATCGCGTTCGCGCCGAGGCGCGACTTGTTGTCGGTGCCGTCCAGCTCGAGCAGCGTCTTGTCGAGGAACGCCTGTTCCGACGCGTCGAGGCCCATGATGGCTTCGGAGATTTCGGTGTTGATGTGCTCGACGGCCTTCAGCACGCCCTTGCCGTTGTAGCGGCCGGCTTCGCCGTCGCGCAGCTCGATCGCTTCACGCGAGCCGGTCGACGCGCCCGACGGCACCGCCGCGCGGCCCATCGTGCCCGATTCGAGCAGCACGTCGCATTCGACCGTGGGGTTGCCGCGCGAATCCAGAATCTCGCGTCCGATGATATCTACGATTGCACTCATGGGTTTCCTCTGAGAATGACGATGGATTCTTCAAACTGCGACGGCACGCGCACCGAAACTGCCTACGCTACTGACGCGCGAAGCCGCCGCAAGGTTCATTCGGTCTTTAGTTGAAATCGTTTTCCAGGAACGGATTGCGCTTCACCGCCTGGTCGAGCGTGACGAGCGTCTCCAGCAGCGCGCCCATCCGGTTCAGCGGCACCGCGTTCGGGCCGTCCGACTTGGCTTCGGCCGGATTCGGATGCGTTTCCATGAACAGGCCCGCAACACCCGTCGCCACCGCGGCACGCGCGAGCACCGGCACGAACTCGCGCTGGCCGCCCGAGCTCGTGCCCTGCCCGCCCGGCAACTGCACCGAGTGCGTCGCGTCGAACACGACCGGCGCGCCCGTCTCGCGCATGATCGCGAGCGAACGCATGTCGGACACGAGGTTGTTGTAGCCGAACGAGACGCCGCGCTCGCATGCCATGAAGCGGTCTTCCGACAGACCGGCTTCACGCGCCGCGTCGCGCGCCTTGTCGATCACGTTCTTCATGTCGTGCGGCGCGAGGAACTGGCCCTTCTTGATGTTGACGGGCTTGCCCGAGCGCGCGCACGCATGGATGAAGTCGGTCTGGCGGCACAGGAACGCGGGCGTCTGCAGCACGTCGACGACCGACGCGACCTGCTCGATCTCGTCGATCGAGTGCACGTCGGTCAGCACCGGCAGGCCGAGCTGGCGCTTCACCTCGCCGAGGATCCGCAGCCCCTCGTCCATTCCGAGGCCGCGAAACGACTTGCCCGAGCTGCGATTCGCCTTGTCGTAGGACGACTTGTAGATGAACGGAACGTTCAGCTTCTCGCAGATTTCCTTCAGGCGGCCCGCCGTGTCGATCGTCATTTGCTCCGACTCGACGACGCAGGTACCCGCGATCAGGAAGAAAGGCTGGTCGAGACCGACCTCGAAATCGCACAGCTTCATGCTTGCACTCCACGCGCCTGCTTGTTGGCGAGCGCGGCTTCGACGAACGACTTGAAGAGGGGATGACCGTCACGCGGCGTGGACGTGAATTCCGGGTGGAACTGGACGCCGACGAACCACGGGTGCATCGAACGCGGCAGCTCCATCATTTCCGGCAGATCCTCGCTCGGGGTACGGGCGCTGATGATAAGGCCGCCGGCTTCGAGCTGGGGCACGAAGCGGTTATTGACTTCATAACGGTGGCGATGGCGCTCGTTCACGTCCTTGCCATAGATCTCTTCGGCCATCGTGCCGGGCTTGATCGGGCAACGTTGCGAGCCGAGGCGCATCGTGCCGCCGAGATCGGATTCCTCGGTGCGCGTCTCGACCTTGCCTTCGCGGTCGTACCACTCGGTGATCAGCGCGACCACGCGTTCCGGCGTGTCCGGATCGAATTCCGTGCTGTTCGCCTGCTTCAGGCCGACGACGTCGCGTGCGAATTCGATCACCGCGAGCTGCATGCCCAGGCAGATGCCGAGGTACGGGACCTTCGACTCGCGCGCATAGCGGATCGCGGCGATCTTGCCTTCCGTGCCGCGGCGGCCGAAACCGCCCGGCACCAGCACGGCGTCGAGATGCTTCAGGCTGTCGACACCGTTCGTCTCGATCTCTTCCGAGTCGATGTACTCGATGTTGACCTTGGTCGACGTGTGCAGCGATGCGTGGCGCAGCGCCTCGATCAGCGACTTGTACGACTCGGTCAGGTCGACATACTTGCCGACCATGCCGATCGTGACTTCGTGCTTCGGGTTTTCCAGCTTCTCGACGAGCGTCGACCACATGCTCAGGTCGGCGTCCTTCGGCGACAGCTTCAGTTCCTCGCAGATGATCCGGTCGAGGCCCTGGTCGTGCAGCATCTGCGGAATCTTGTAGATGCTGTCGGCGTCCCACACCGAGATCACGGCGTCTTCCGGCACGTTCGAGAACATCGAGATCTTCTTCGATTCGTCGTCGGGGATGCGGCGATCCGCGCGGCACAGCAGCACGTGCGGCAGGATGCCGATCTCGCGCAGCTTCTGCACGCTGTGCTGGGTCGGCTTCGTCTTCAGCTCGCCGGCCGTCGCGACGTACGGCACGAGCGTCAGGTGCACGAAGCACGCGCTGTTGCGGCCGAGGCGCAGGCTCATCTGGCGCGCGGCCTCGAGGAACGGCAGCGATTCGATGTCGCCGACCGTGCCGCCGATCTCGACGATCGCGACGTCGGGCTCGCCGCAGGTGGCCGATGCCGCCCCGCGCTCGATGAACGCCTGGATTTCGTTCGTGATGTGCGGGATCACCTGCACGGTCTTGCCGAGATAGTCGCCGCGGCGTTCCTTGCGGATCACCGATTCGTAGATCTGGCCGGTCGTGAAGTTGTTGGCCTTGCGCATCTTCGTGCTGATGAAGCGCTCATAGTGGCCGAGGTCGAGGTCGGTCTCCGCTCCGTCCTCCGTCACGAACACTTCGCCGTGCTGGAACGGGCTCATCGTGCCGGGGTCGACGTTGATGTAGGGATCGAGTTTGAGGAGGGTGACTTTCAGACCGCGCGATTCGAGGATCGCGGCGAGGGAGGCGGCGGCAATACCCTTGCCGAGGGAAGAAACTACGCCGCCGGTGACGAAAACATATTTGGTCATCGCTGAATGCTCGCGGGAAAAACGGATTATACCGTAAAGCCCGCCCTTCTCTCAGCAATTGACGCGATGATCCCGCCCTTTCGCGCTGTGCCGCGCCAGCCGTGCGCGCCGGGGCGAAGCGGCCGGCCGGTCGGCGCGACTGCGCACGCCGGCGCGGCGCACCGGACCGGTGCCTCAGGCGCTTTTCGCGAGCGCCGCGCTGTCGCGCGGCACGCCGCCCTCCGCCGCTCTCAGCGAATTCAGCATCCGCTGCAATGCGCGGGCCGTCTCGATCGGCCGCTCCATCGGGAACAGATGGCTGCCTTCGAGCCATTCGATGCGCCCGCGCGCCGCGCGACGCGTCGCATCGAGCCCGACCTGCCGCACCTCGCGCGAGCGCGTGCCGGCAAGAAAGCCGAGCGGCACCGGCGCGCCGTGCGCGAGCCGCGGACCGAGCGTATGCGGGAGTGTCCGGTAGATCAGGTATTCAACCTGCCGATCGAACGCGAGTACGCGTTCGCCGTCGGCGCCCACCTGCGGAATGCCGTAGTCGATGTAGTCGGACAGCATCCGCTCGTCCCAGCGCGCGAATGCGGGTTTCTCGTGGAAGTGCCGCCAGGCCTCGTCGCGGCTCGCCCAGCGCGTGCGCCGCTTGCGCGTCGCGGCCGCCGGCGAGAGCCGCTCGTCGAGCCCCGCCCATTGGCTCGCGCGCAATGCGCCGGCGCGCCATCCCGCGATGATCGGCGAATCGATCATCACCACGCCGCGCACCCAGTGCGGCTTCTTCAGCGCGGCCATCAGCGACAGGTAGCCGCCGAGCGAATGGCCGACGAGCCAGACCGGGCGCTCGTAGCGGCTGCCGATGTCGTCGAGCAGTTGCTCGACGAGATGCGGCCAGTCACGCGTCACGGGGTAGCGGCGATCGTGGCCGATGCGCTCGATGTAGCGCAGCTCGTAGTCGTCTGCCAGCTCGGCGAAGATCGTCCGGTACGTCGATGCCGGAAAACCGTTCGCATGCGAGAAATGGAGGATGTCCTTCAAACGCCAATGTCTCCTTTGTCGACTGGAGTTGGCGCTTCAGCGCTTACTCCAGTCCCATGCTTCGCGGTCGACTGCAGTTGGGCGCTTCAGCGCTGCTCCTGCCTTCTCTTTCTTGATCCGCGCCATCGCGCCGCTCACCGGTCCATCCAGTAACGCCGCCGCGCATCGCGATGGCGCTCGAACGCATAACCGCCGCCCGGGGCGACGTCGAACCTCACGGCCCCGTCGCGATCCGTGCGCGGCAGCGGGATTCCGCGCATTTCGTAACGCGCGAGGACCGTCCGGTGCGGATGCCCGAATCGATTGCGATAGCCTACAGGAAATACCGCGACGCGCGGCCCGACCGAATCGAGGAAAGGCTCGACCGACGACGTGCGGCTGCCGTGGTGCGGCACGACGAGGATCTGCGCGGCCAGCGCGTCGCGCGCATCCTGCACCAGCCGGCGCTCGGCGCGTGCGTCGATGTCGCCCGTCAACAGCGCCGACGTGTCGCCCGCGTCGATGCGCAGCACGCACGATCGTTCGTTCGAGTGAGCGGCGCCGGCAGCGCGCGACGGCCACAACATCGTGAATGCGACGCCGTCCCAGGTCCACCGCTGCCCGCTCGCGCACGGCAGCCGATCGGCCACGCCGGCCGCCTGCGCGTCACGCCACAGCCGGTGCTGCGGCGCGATGCCGGCAAGCAGCTGGCGAACCTCGGCGGCCCCGTAGACGGCCGCCGCGCCGCCCGAGTGATCGGCATCCGCATGACTCAGCACGAGCGAATCGATCGTCCGGATCCCGCGTGCGCGCAATGCCGGCGCGACGATCCGCGCACCGGCATGGGTCGACTCGGCCCCAGGCCCCGCATCGAACAGCAAGGTCCGGCGCGCGGTCTCGACGAGCACCGACGCGCCCTGCCCGACATCGAGCACGGTCAGCCGGAAGCCGCCGGGCGGCGGCGCATCGGGTGCCGGCGCGACCAGCGGCAACCATGTCATCGGCGCCACCCAGCGCAGCGGCCAGCCGCGCGGCATCAGGACCCACGCGACGCCCACGCATGCGAGCGTCAGCGCCGGCCAGTCGGGCATGCGCAACCACAACACACCGGCCGGCCAGTCGGCAAGGTGCCGCAGCAGCGCCATCATCGGTTCGAGCGCCGCATGCGCGAGCCGGAACGCATACGCGTCCAACGGCGCGGGCAACCCGATGCCGGCCAGCACGATCGGCGTCACGACGGCGCTGACCCACGGAATCGCAAGCGCATTGCCGAACGGACCCGATACCGAAATCTGGGCGAACCATGCGGCCGTGAGCGGCGCGAGACCGATCGTCACCGCGTACTGCACGCGCGTCGCCTCCGCGACACGGCGCCCGGCTCGCCTGCACCACGCGCGCAGGCGGTGCCAGTGCTCGATGGCGGCGTCATCGTCCGTCCCTCGGTCGTCACCGCCGTCGAAGTCGCGCATCGCGCGCCAGCCCGCCACGGCCATCAGGATCACGGCGACCGCGCCAAAAGACAGCCAGAACCCGGCCGATACCACGGCCCACGGATCCACGAGCAGCACGCCGCCAAGCGCCGTGCACAACACGGCGGACGTCGGCACGCTACGACCGGCAAGATGGGCGGCCGCCGCGGCCGCGATCATCCACCATGCACGCTGCGCCGGCACGTTGAAACCGGCAAGCGCCGCATAGCCGGCGGCCGCCGTCAGCGCCGCCACCGAAGTCACATAAGGAGCCGGCATCGCGAGCACCGCGGCATGCCCGCGCCAGCGCAGACGCCGCCAGACCCACGATACGATCCCGCCGGCAATTGCGCCGACGAGCCCGACGTGCAGGCCCGAAATCGCGACCAGATGACTCGTGCCCGTATTGCGCAGCACGCGCCAGTCGTCATCGTCGATGGCGGATTGATCGCCGACCGCAAGCGCGGTCACGATGCCGCGATGGCGCGCGTCTCTACCGAGCGCGTCACCGATGCCGTTGCGCAATGCATCGCGCAGCCGGTCGATCGACGCGCGCCATCCCGATGCACGCGCATCGAGCAGTTCCGCCCGCCCGGGCGCGACCACGTAGCCGATCGCACGAATGCCCGCGGCGAGCCACGTCGCCTCGCTGTCGCGCACGCCGGGATTCGCCTCGGCATGCGGGCGCTTCAGTCGCACGACTAGACGCCAGCGCTGCGCGGCACGCAAATCGGGCATCGCGTCGCGTGCGGCGCGCGCGCCGTATGTGCGCCACGACAACCGGATGACCGGAGGGAAATGGGCCAGCCCCGCATCGTTCGATTCGACGGCCAGCAGCAGTCGCGCGCCGGTGTCATCGATCACCGGCAACCCGCTGATCACACCCGTGACGATGATGTCGCGCCCTTCCCACTCGACGGGCAGGTTGTCACGCAGCCGCCATTCGGCGCGTGCGGCCGCATAGCCGAATCCGATCGCGCAGGCGGCGCAGGCGCAGAGCATCCACCGAAGCGCGACGAGCGCGCGAGTCGTGCGGCGCCGCGCGCACCATCCGAGCAACGCGCCGCAGCCGGCCAGCATGATCGCCCCGCCAATCCAGGCGCTCATGCCCGGCAACGCCGCCTGCCGCTGCAGCACGACGACGCCGAGCGCGAACGCGATCCACCACACGCGCATCGCACCTCCTCGTCGACCTGGCGCCGCCGTCGATGCGGCGCCTTCGGGCAACGATTATGCGGACGAAAGTGCGAGGCGCGGCAGCGCGGCGAGCGCGTTAGCCGTTGTGGATAGCGACAGCGCGTGCGCGTCGATGCCGCGCAGCTCGGCGAGCACGGCGCCGATGCGCGGCACCTGGTCGGGCGCGTTGCGGGACTTGTACGCCCACTCGGGCGCGATGTCGGGCGCGTCCGTCTCGACGACGATCGCATCGAGCGGCAACTGCGCAGCGAGCCGACGAATCTGCAACGCGCGTCCGAACGTCACGTTGCCGCCGAAACCGAGATGCAGCCCCTGTGCGAGATACGCGTCGGCCTGCTGGAAACTGCCGTTGAACGCATGCGCGATGCCACGCCGCACGCCGAAGCGGCGCAGCCCCGCGAGCACGCGGTCCTGCGACTTGCGCACGTGGCACAGCACCGGCAGGTCGAATTCGCGCGCGAGCTTGAGCTGCCCCTGATAGAAGAATTGCTGCCGGTCCTCGTCCAGGCCCGGCACGAAGTAGTCGAGACCGATCTCGCCGATCGCGACGAAGCGCGGATCATCGAGGCTCGCCTCGATCTCCATGCGCAAGCGGTCGAGATCCTCGTCGCGCGCATGCGGCGTATACATCGGATGGATACCGAGCGCATAGACCGCACCCGGCGTGCGCTGTGCCAGTTCGCGCACGGTCGTGAAATTGTCGCGCCCGATGCTCGGGATCACGATGCGCGACACGCCCGCCGCGCGCGCCGCATGCGCGACGGCGTCGCGGTCGGCGTCGAACTCGGCGGCATCGAGATGGCAATGCGTATCGATCCACATGGCGGCTTTCCTGCGCCGTCGCCGCCGTGCCGGAAATCGCCGGGCACGGCGGCGCGTTCGTTCATACCGGCAGCGCCGGCTCCTCGTGCAGCACGCCGTCACGCAGCCGCATGATGCGGTCGCAACGCGCCGCCAGCTCGGGATCGTGCGTGACGATCACGAAGCTCGTCTCGAGCGTCTCGGACAGTTCGAGCATCAGGTTGAACACCGTGTCGGCGGTCGTGCCGTCGAGGTTGCCGGTCGGCTCGTCGGCGAGTACGCACGCGGGCTTCGTCACCAGCGCGCGCGCGATCGCCACGCGTTGCCGCTCGCCGCCCGACAGCTCGCCCGGCCGATGCTTCGCACGCGGGCCGAGACCGACGCGTTCGAGCATCGCCTGCGCCTGCGCGCGTGCGTCCTCGGTCGTCATCCGACGGATGCGCAGCGGCATCGCGACGTTGTCGAGCGCGGTGAACTCCGGCAGCAGATGGTGAAACTGGTAGACGAAGCCGAGCGCGCGGTTGCGCAGCTCGTTGCGCTCGCGCTCGGCGAGTTGCGTAAACGGCTTGCCGAGCAGCGACACCTCGCCCGCGCTCGGTTCGTCGAGGCCGCCCAGCACGTGCAGCAGCGTGCTTTTGCCGGAGCCCGACGCGCCGACGACCGCGAGCTTCTCGCCGCGCCGCACCGTCAGCTCGGTGTTGTTGAGCACCTGCACGTTGAAGCCGCCCTGCACGAACGCCTTCGTGATCCCGCGCGCCTGAAGCACGTATTCCTGCATACCTGCCGAATCCTGTCTGATGGGTTGTCGTGAATCCGCGAATGCGGTCGCGCGGTCATTCATAGCGCAGCGCCTCCGCCGGCTTCACCTTCGCGCCGCGCCAGCTCGGATAGAGCGTCGCGACGGCCGACAGCGCGAACGCGATCAGCCCGATCTTGACGACGTCGCCCGCGACGAGCTCGGAGGGCAGCTCGCTGATGAAGTACACCGACGGCGGCAGGAACTGCACGCCGAACAGATGCTCGATCATCGGGATCAGCCACGGAATGCTCCAAGCGATCAGGCAGCCGAGCGCGACGCCCGACGCGGTGCCGACGAAGCCGATCGTCACGCCCTGCACGACGAAGATCTTCATGATCGAGCCCGGCTGCGCGCCGAGCGTGCGCAGGATCGCGATGTCGGCCTGCTTGTTGGTCACCGTCATCACGAGCGACGACACGAGGTTGAACGCGGCCACCGCGATGATCAGCGTGAGGATGATGAACATCATCCGTTTCTCGATCTGCACGGCCGAGAACCAGGTCTTGTTCTGCTGGGTCCAGTCGCGGATGTACAGGCTGCCCGACAGCGTATGCGACAGCTCGAGCGCGACCTGCGGCGCCTTCTGCATGTCGGTGAGGCGCAATCGCACGCCGGTCGGCGCGGACATCCGGAACAGCGCCTGCGCGTCGCGGATGTCGATCATCGCGAGCGTGCTGTCGTATTCGTAGTGGCCGGACTCGAACACGCCGACCACCGTGAACTGCTTGAGCCGCGGCATCATCCCGGCCGGCGTGATCGTGCCTTCGGGCGCGACGAGCGTGATCTTGTCGCCGACCGTCACGCCGAGGTTGCCGGCGAGCGCATCGCCGAGCACGATGCCGAACTGGCCGGGCACGAGCGCAGAGAGCTGGCCCGCCTTCATGTCCTTGCCGATGTCCGACACCTGCGGCTCGAGCGACGGTTCGATGCCGCGCAGCATTACGCCGCTCACCGCGTCCTGGCGCGTGAGCAGCGCCTGGGCCTCGACGTAAGGTGCCGCGCCGATCACCGACGGATTGCGGCGCGCTTCCTGCGCGGTCAGTTGCCAGTCCGGCATCGAGCCGGTCGGCGAGAACACTTCGACGTGCGCGAGCACCGACAACATGCGGTCGCGCACCTCCTTCTGGAAGCCGTTCATCACCGACAGCACGACGATCAGCGCCGCGACGCCGAGCGCGATCCCGAGCATCGATACCAGTGCGATGAAGGAAATGAAGCCGTTGCCGGTCGTGCGTTTGCCGGCGCGCGTGTAGCGCCAGCCGATCTGCCATTCGTACGGAAGTTTCAAGCGAATCCTTTCTGCTGGTTACGGCGGGGATGGCGGCCCGCGGCCGGAGCGCCGTCCGGCGGCGGACGGCCGCCCGGCGCACGGCCGAAAAATCGGTCGCCGGACGCAATCGGGCCGTCCGCCGGCCCGATCACGCGCGCAGTTTGCCATACAATGCGCACCATCATGCACGACCGACGCCTCCATTTTCTCGTTCCGTTCGCGCTGCCGTCGGCGGCCGATGCGGCCTCGTCCCTGCACACGCTGGACAGCCCCGCGCTCGAAAAGTTGCTCGCGCGCGCGAGCCTCGTCGAGCGCGTGGCCGGCGAGGACTTCCAGCGCACGCTGCCGCACGAGCGCTGGCTGGCCCGCCAGTTCGGCGCGACCCAGGGCAACGCCGCCGACGAAGCACCGCTCGCGCCCTACATGCTGCTGGCCGACGGCGGCGACCCGGGCACCCACGCCTGGGCGTGCGTCGAGCCCGTCCACGTCGAAATCGCGCACGATCACCTCGTGCTCGTCGATCCGTCGAGCCTCGCGCTCGACGACGGCGACGCCGCCGCGTTGCTGGCGGTCGCGCGCCCGCTGATCGAGGAACTCGGCGTGCGACTGGAGGCGCCGCAGCCGGCGCGCTGGTACCTGTCCAGCGAGCAGCTCGCCCGCCTCGCCGGCGCGGCGCCGCTGCGCGCGAGCGGCCGCAACATCGAGATCTGGCTGCCGCACGAGGCGCACACCGGCGAACGCTCGCGGATGTGGATGAAGCTGCAGAACGAAGTGCAGATGGCGTGGTTCCAGCATCCGGTCAACGAAGCGCGCGAAGCGCGCGGCCTGCCCGCCGTCAATTCGATCTGGTTCCATGCGCAAGGCACGCTGAAGCCGGTCGACAAGCCGTTCGCTCGCGTGCTGTCCGCATCGCCCGCGGCACTCGGTCTCGCGCGCGCCGCGCAGGCCGAAGCCGGCGCCGTGCCGGCCGCATTCGGCGCACTGCCCGGCGGCCCCGGCGCGACGCTCGTCGAGCTGCCGGCGCTGTCCGCACCGTTCATCGAACAGGACTGGGCGCGCTGGCACGATGCGCTCGCCGCGCTCGAGCGCGACTGGTTCGCGCCCGCGCTGGCAGCGCTGCACAACGGCGAGCTGGCCGGCGTCGACTTCACGCTGTGCGGCGACACCAGCTCGGTGACGCTGCACGCCACGCGCGGCGACCTGCGCAAGTTCTGGCGCCGCCGCGCGCTGGCGTCCCTGTTCGAATAACCCGACCTGTATGACCCGGATCGTTACCCGCCCCGTCGCGCCCGCCGACGCCGAAGCGCTCGCGCGCCACGGCCTGCACCCCGTCCTCGCGCGCCTGTATGCGGCGCGCGGCGTGCAGTCTCCGACCGACATCGAAACGGCGCTCGCGCGCCTCGTTCCGCCCTCCGAACTGAAAGGCTGCGCTAACGCTGCGGCGCTGCTCGCCGACGCGATCGCCGACAAGCGGCGACTGCTGGTCGTCGCCGACTACGACTGCGACGGCGCGACCGCCTGCGCGGTGGCGGTGCGCGGCCTGCGGATGTTCGGCGCGCAGATCGACTACCTGGTGCCGAACCGCTTCGAATACGGCTACGGGCTCACGCCCGAGATCGTCGAGCTCGCGGCCGCGCGCAAGCCCGACCTGCTGATCACCGTCGACAACGGGATCGCGAGCGTCGCGGGCGTCGAAGCCGCGAACGCGCGCGGCATCGACGTGCTCGTCACCGACCACCATCTGCCCGGCGACGCGCTGCCCGCCGCGCGCGCGATCGTCAACCCGAACCAGCCCGGCTGCGGATTCCCGAGCAAGCATATCGCCGGCGTGGGCGTGATGTTCTACGTGCTGCTCGCGCTGCGCGCCGAGCTGCGCCGGCGCGGCGCGTTCGCGAGCAAGGAGGCCGAACCGCGCCTCGACGGGCTGCTCGACCTCGTCGCGCTCGGCACGGTCGCCGACGTGGTGCGGCTCGACGGCAACAACCGCGTGCTCGTCGCGCAGGGGCTGCAGCGCATCCGCAACGGCCGCATGCAGCCGGGCATCGCCGCGCTGTTTCGCGCGGCCGGCCGCGACGCACGCACCGCGTCGGGCTTCGATCTCGGCTTCGGCCTCGGCCCGCGCCTGAACGCGGCCGGGCGGCTCTCGGACATGTCGCTCGGCATCGAGTGCCTGATTACCGACGACATCGGCCGCGCGTGGGACCTCGCGCAGCAGCTGGACACGATGAACCGCGAACGCCGCGAGATCGAGGCCGGCATGCAGCAGCAGGCGCTCGCCGATCTCGCCGACGTCGATCCGGCCGACGCATGCACGATCACGCTGTTCAACCCCGAGTGGCACCAGGGCGTGATCGGCATCGTCGCCGGGCGGCTCAAGGAGAAATTCCACCGCCCGTCGTTCACGTTCGCGCATGCGGACGAAGCCGGCACGCGGGTCAAGGGTTCGGGCCGCTCGATCCCTGGCTTCCACCTGCGCGATGCGCTCGATCTCGTATCGAAGCGCGAGCCCGACCTGATCGTTGCGTTCGGCGGCCACGCGATGGCGGCCGGCCTCACGCTCGACACCGACAACGTGCCGCGCTTCGCGGCCGCGTTCGAGGCCGTCGCGCGCGAGTGGCTGTCCGACGACGCGCTGGCACGCGTGATCGAGACCGACGGCGAACTCGAGGACGCGTATTTCACGCCGCAGTTCGTCGGGCTGCTCGACGAAGCCGTCTGGGGCCAGGGCTTCCCGGCCCCGCTTTTCTCCGGTGAATTCGACGTCGTGTCGCAGTCGCTCGTGAAGGAAAAGCACCTGAAGCTGCAACTGGCGCGCGGCCGCCAGCGCTTCAACGCGATCTGGTTCAACCACACCGAGCCGTTGCCGGCGAGCGCGCTGATCGCATACCGCCTCGTGGCCGACACGTGGAACGGCGTGACGCGTGTCCAGCTGATCGTCGAACACGCAGCCGGCTGAGACTCCCCCGCCCGCGTGGCCGACCGGCCTGCCGCGCTCGCCGGCCGCATGCGCGCCGCGCCGAACGGGGCCGCGGCGCGCATGCAAGCACGTTCCGCGTCACCGGGTAAGCCCGCCGATCGGCTATAATTCCGCTTTTTTACGAAGCAAGAAAAGCGAACGATCATGGAAGCGGAACGTCTCAACGCGATCGAAAGCTCCCTGCTCGACCTGCGCACGCGCGCGGGCGAGCTTCGGGGGTATCTTTGACTACGACGCCAAAGCTGCGCGTCTGAACGAAGTCAACAAGGAACTCGAAGACCCGAACGTCTGGAACGATTCGAAGAACGCCCAGGCACTCGGCCGCGAGAAGAAGCTGCTCGAAGGCGTCGTCACGACGCTGACGGCGCTCGATAGCGACCTGCGCGACGCACTCGACCTGTTCGAACTCGCACGCGAGGAAGGCGACGAAGACACCCTCGTCGCCTCCGAGGAAGACGCGAAAAAGCTCGAAGCACGCGTCGGCGACATCGAATTCCGCCGGATGTTCTCGAACCCGGCCGACCCGAACAACTGCTTCATCGACATCCAGGCCGGCGCCGGCGGCACCGAAGCGTGCGACTGGGCGTCGATGCTGCTGCGCCAGTACCTGCGCTACTGCGAGCGCAAGGGCTTCAAGGCCGAAGTGCTCGAAGAATCCGACGGCGACGTCGCGGGCATCAAGAACGCGACGATCAAGGTGTCGGGCGAATACGCATACGGCTTCCTGCGCACCGAAACCGGCATTCACCGTCTCGTGCGCAAGTCGCCGTTCGACTCGTCGGGCGGCCGCCACACGTCGTTCTCGTCGGTGTTCGTGTATCCGGAAATCGACGACTCGATCGAAGTCGAGGTCAACCCGGCCGACCTGCGCATCGACACGTACCGCGCATCGGGCGCGGGCGGCCAGCACATCAACAAGACCGACTCGGCCGTGCGTATCACGCACATGCCGACCGGCATCGTCGTGCAGTGCCAGAACGACCGCTCGCAGCACCGCAACCGCGCCGAAGCGATGGCCATGCTGAAGTCGCGCCTGTACGAAGCCGAAATGCGCAAGCGCCAGGCCGAGCAGGACAAGCTCGAGTCGAGCAAGACCGATGTGGGCTGGGGTCACCAGATCCGCTCGTACGTGCTCGACCAGAGCCGCGTGAAGGACCTCCGTACGAACGTCGAAATGAGCAACACGAAGGCCGTGCTCGACGGCGATCTCGACGACTTCATCAGCGCGAGCCTCAAACAGGGCGTGTAAGCGCCGCGGCGCGGCCTCTCCGGTCGCGCCGCCCTTCCCGTTGCGTTGCCGCACCCACTCCGAATTCCGACCATCATGACCGAACCGACCCAAACGCAGCCCGCCGTCGCGGCGGACGAAAACCAGATCATCGCCGAGCGCCGCGAGAAGCTGCGCGCGTTGCGCGAGCAAGGCGTCGCCTATCCGAACGATTTCCGGCCGACGCATCACGCCGCCAATCTCCAGGCGGACTTCGCCGACTCGGACAAGGCCGCGCTCGAGGCGAATCCGGTCGAGGTGGCGGTCGCCGGCCGCATGATGCTCAAGCGCGTGATGGGCAAGGCGAGCTTCGCGACGGTGCAGGACGGTTCGGGCCAGATCCAGTTCTTCGTGACGCCGAACGACGTCGGCGCGGAAACCTACGACGCATTCAAGAAGTGGGACCTCGGCGACATCGTCGCCGCACGCGGCGTGCTGTTCCGCACCAACAAGGGCGAGCTGTCGGTCCAGTGCAAGGAACTGCGCCTGCTGTCGAAGGCGCTGCGCCCGCTGCCGGACAAGTTCCACGGCCTGGCGGACCAGGAAATGCGCTATCGCCAGCGCTACGTCGACCTGATCGTCACGCCGGAAACGCGCGACACGTTCCGCGCGCGCACCAAGACCATCGCGTCGATCCGCAAGTTCATGGACAACGCCGACTTCATGGAAGTCGAAACGCCGATGCTGCACCCGATCCCGGGCGGCGCGGCGGCCAAGCCGTTCGTCACGCATCACAACGCGCTCGACATGCAGATGTTCCTGCGCATCGCGCCGGAGCTGTACCTGAAGCGCCTGATCGTCGGCGGCTTCGAACGCGTGTTCGAGATCAACCGCAACTTCCGGAATGAAGGCGTGTCGCCGCGTCACAACCCGGAATTCACGATGATGGAGTTCTACGCCGCGTACACCGACTACCGCTGGCTGATGGACTTCACCGAACAGCTGATCCGCCAGGCGGCGATCGATGCGCTCGGCACCGCGACGATCCAGTACCAGGGCCGCGAGCTGGACCTCGCGAAGCCGTTCCACCGCCTGACGATCACGCAGGCGATCCAGAAGTACGCACCGCAGTACACCGACGGCCAGCTGTCGGACGACGCGTTCCTGCGCTCCGAACTGAAGCGTCTCGGCGTGGACGTGTCGCAGCCGGCCTTCCTGAACGCCGGCATCGGCGCGCTGCAGCTCGCGCTGTTCGAGGAAACCGCCGAATCGCAGCTGTGGGAGCCGACCTACATCATCGACTACCCGGTCGAAGTGTCGCCGCTCGCGCGCGCATCGGATACGGTGCCGGGCATCACCGAGCGTTTCGAGCTGTTCATGACCGGCCGCGAAATCGCGAACGGCTTCTCGGAGTTGAACGATCCGGAAGACCAGGCCGCGCGCTTCAAGAAGCAGGTCGAGCAGAAGGATGCGGGCGACGAGGAAGCGATGTTCTTCGACGCCGACTACATCCGCGCGCTCGAACACGGGATGCCGCCGACGGGTGGCTGCGGGATCGGCATCGACCGTCTCGTGATGCTGCTCACCGACAGCCCGACGATCCGCGACGTGCTGCTGTTCCCGCACCTGCGCCGCGAGGACTGACGGCCGAGGCCGCGTGTGCGCCGCGCCCTGCGGCGCGCACGCGTCAGCTTTGTAACCACGCGTAAATCCCGCCTGCCGGCGTTCGCCGGTTTTCGATCCTCCCCCGATTTATCCCCTCGTCGCGACGGCATTCTCCGGGTTTTCCCTGTAACGCGCGCCGGCTCCCCGCTGCAATTCGTTACACCTTGATACGGTGCGCGCCTCGCCTGTGGACGACACTCCTGTTGCGTCACCACGCATGACCACGGGACCAGAACGCGGCGCCGGAACGCCAAGTCTGCTCGCTCCCGAGCGTGGGATCCGGCCAGCGCAGACATGCGAAGCCGGGTCGACACCGGAGAACAAAATGGACAACCAGAATCAAACCACGCCGCAAAAGCAACGCCTTCACCCGCTCATCGCGACCGCGGCAGGCGCCGTCATCGTCGCGAGCCTCGCAGCCACCGCCGCGATCACGGGCATCCTGCCGAAGGCCAACAGCAACAACGCGCAGAACGGCCAGTCCCAGGCCGCGCTGATCGCGTCGCAGCCGGCCGTCGATACGGCTGCGGCGGCCAGCGCGGCGCTCGCCGCGCAAGCGCAGCAACAGGCAGCAGCCGAAGAAGCCGCGCGGCAGAAGGCGGCGGCCGAGAAGGCCGCGGCAGTCCAGGCGGAATCGAAGCCCGCGCCGCGCCCCGCAGCCACGCACCGGCGCCACACGCCCGCGCCGCAACCGCCGCAATACGCGCAGCAGCCGTCCGCGCCCGCGCAGCCGGCTTATTGCCAGACTTGCGGGACGGTCGTCGCGATCACCCAGACACGCACGCCGGGCCAGAGCTCGGGGATCGGCGCGGTTGGCGGCGCAGCGGCCGGCGGCCTGCTCGGCAACCAGTTCGGTCATGGCAACGGCCGCACCGCAATGACGATCATCGGCGCGCTCGGCGGGGGTCTCGCCGGCAACCAGGTCGAGAAGCAGGTGCGCGCGGAAACCGACTATCAGGTGCAGGTCCAGATGGAAAGCGGCGCGACGCGCACGTTCACGTACCACAACCCGCCGCCGTTCGGCCAGGGCCAGCGCGTGCGGATCGAGAACGGCACGCTAGTCGGCGCTTAACGTCTGACGCGTCGCCGGGCGGCCCCGGCGCCGTGCCGGAAATGAAAAAGGCTCGTGAAGCATCACGAGCCTTTTCCTTTTGCGCGAGGTTTTTGCTGCCCGGCCACCGCGTTGGTGCGGCCCCCGGCCCGAGCGTCAGTCTTCGTCGTCGAAGTCCGATTCATCGATCCAGTGCGCCTGGATCGCTTCGAGGATCTTCTCGCCCGAATGAGCCGGGTCGTCGGTGAAGCCGTCCAGTTCGAGGACCCATTGGCGCAGGTCGACGAAATTGATCCGCTGCGGATCGACGTCCGGATGCTTGTCTGCCAGCGCGATGGCGATTTCGCGCGAATCGGTCCACTTCATGGCCTGCTCTCCCGTGTACGCGGCGAGTCCGCCCCGCCGAACCGTCAGTGATTTTCCTTCGCGTGGTTGATCGAGTACTTCGGGATCTCCACCACCAGGTCGGAATCTTCCTTCACGATTGCCTGGCACGACAGGCGCGAAGTCGGCTCGAGGCCCCATGCCTTGTCGAGCAGGTCGTCTTCGTCCTCGTCGGACGGCTCGAGATCGTTGAAGCCCTCGCGGATCACCACGTGGCAGGTCGTGCATGCGCACGACTTCTCGCACGCGTGCTCGATCTCGATCCCGTTGTCGAGCAGGTTGTCGCAAATACTCTTGCCGGGCGTCGCGTCGATCACTGCGCCGTCCGGGCACAGTTCGACGTGAGGCAGCACCACCAGTTGAGGCATGTCCGTTCCGTCAGTCAGGGTGCGGCGGCTGGCGCCGCACGGTTCAATATCGCGCGGGCCGTCGCCGGTCCGCGTGCAGTTCGTTCAGATCTCGTCGAGGCGTCGGCCCGACAGCGCGCGCTTGATGCTCTTGTCCATCCGGCGCGCCGCGAATTCGTCGGTGCCATCGGCCAGCGTCTTGGTCGCCGCTTCGATCGCGTCCGTGTCGTCGCCCTGCGCGACCGAGCGCAGTGCCGCGACGAGCGCGTCGATCTGCGCGCGTTCGGCGTCGTCGAGCAATTCGCCGTCGGCGGCCAGCGCCGCCTGCGTCGCCTCGATCATCCGTTCGGCCTCGACCTGCGCTTCGCGCAGCGCGCGTGCGCGCATGTCGATTTCGGCGGTCTTGAAGCTGTCCTCGAGCATCTTTGCGATGTCGTCGTCGGCGAGGCCATACGACGGCTTCACGACGACCGATGCCTCGACGCCCGAGTGCTGCTCGCGCGCGAACACCGACAACAGTCCGTCCGCATCGACCTGGTACGTCACACGGATGCGCGCCGCGCCGGCCGTCATCGGCGGGATGCCGCGCAGCTCGAAGCGCGCGAGCGACCGGCAGTCGGCAACGAGCTCGCGCTCGCCTTGCACGACGTGGATCGCCATCGCGGTCTGGCCGTCCTTGAAGGTCGTGAATTCCTGCGCACGCGCGATCGGAATCGTCGAATTGCGCGGAATGATCTTCTCGACGAGACCGCCCATCGTCTCGACCCCGAGCGACAGCGGGATCACGTCGAGCAGCAGCCAGTCGTCGCCGCTGCCGCGATTGCCGGCGAGCAGATCGGCCTGGATCGCCGCGCCGAGCGCGACGACCTGGTCCGGATCGAGATTGACGAGCGGCGGCTGGCCGAAATACTTCGCGACCGCGTCGCGGATCACCGGCATGCGCGTCGCGCCGCCGACGAGCACGACGCCCTTGATGTCGGCCGGCGTGACCTGCGCATCGCGCAATGCCTTGCGGGTCGGCGTCAACGTGCGCTGCACGAGCGGCTCGACGAGCGCGGCGAACGTGTCGTGCGAAATCGTCTGCACGAGGTGCGCGCCCGTCGACAGCGTCACGTCGAGCGACGCCTGCGGCGCCGACGACAGCGCTTCCTTCAGCACGCGCACGCGATCGAGCAGCAGGCGCACGTCCTCGGGCGCCAGCGCCTTCGCATCGATGCCGGCCTGTGCGAGCACGTGGCCGAACAGCGTGTGGTCGAAATCGTCGCCGCCGAGCGCGGAATCGCCGCCCGCGGCCAGCACTTCGAACACGCCCTTCGTCAGTTTCAGGATCGACAGGTCGAACGTGCCGCCGCCGAGGTCGTACACCGCATAGAGGCCTTCGGCCGCGTTGTCGAGACCGTAGGCGATCGCGGCCGCGGTCGGTTCGTTCAGCAGGCGCAGCACGTTCAAGCCCGCGAGGCGCGCGGCGTCCTTCGTCGCCTGGCGCTGCGCATCGTCGAAATACGCGGGCACGGTAATGACCGCGCCGACCAGTTCGTCGCCGAGCGTGTCTTCCGCGCGGTAACGCAGCGTCGCGAGAATCTCGGCCGACACTTCGACCGGGCTCTTCACGCCGTCGATCGTGCGGATCTGCACCATGCCCGGCGCATCGACGAATTCGTAAGGCGCGTTCGCCGCGCCTTCGACCTCGGCCTTGCCACGGCCCATGAAGCGTTTGACCGACACGATCGTGTTGCGCGGATCGGTCGCGGCCTGCTCCTTCGCTTCATGACCGATGCGGCGGCCGCCCTTCTCCAGATAACGGACCACCGACGGCAGCAGCACGCGGCCCGCCTCGTCCGGCAGCACTTCGGGCACGCTGTTGCGCACGGCCGCGACGAGCGAGTTCGTCGTGCCGAGATCGATCCCGACAGCGAGTCGCCGCTGGTGCGGCGCCGGCGCCATGCCCGGTTCGGAAATTTGCAGTAAAGCCATCTTGGTTCGTTCGGGCGCTCGGCCCGTTTGCTGCGCGTGCCGCGAGGCACGCGGTTAAGTTTCGAGGCGCTCGATCTGCGCGCCCACTTCCGACGCGACCCGTTCGATGAACATCAGCTGGCGCACGGCTTCGGCGGCGGCCTGGTCGGCTCCGCTGTCGAGCAGCGTGCCGAGGCGCTCGAGGCGCACGCGCTTTTCGTCGCGCAATTCGGCGAGCAGCGCATCGAGCGCGTCGACATTGCGGGCAGCCGCGGCATCCTCGATGCCTTCGCGCCACTCCATCTGCTGCATCAGGAACGCCGGCTCCATCGCGGTGTTGTTTTCGGCACCGATGTCGACACCGCGCAGCGACAGCAGATAGGTTGCGCGTTTCAGCGGGTCGCGCAGCGTGCGATACGCTTCGTTCGCACGGGTCGCCCATTGCATCGCGATGCGCTTTTGCGCGTCGCCGGCCGCCGCGAAGCGGTCCGGATGCACCTGCGTCTGCACCGTGCGATACGCGCTGTCGAGCGCCGCCTCGTCGAGCGCGAATTGCGCCGGCAGGTGAAACAGGTCGAAGTGGCTGTCTTTCAGCGAAACCATCGTCGCGTTCAATTCCGATTCGTCGCGCGGCACGCGCCGCACATTAAAAAGGCGGCTCGTGCCGCCTCTTGCCCGCATCGCGCGGAAACCCGCGTCACACGCGGAAGGATTCGCCGCAGCCGCACTCGTCCTTCACGTTCGGGTTGTTGAACTTGAACCCCTCGTTCAGGCCTTCGCGCGCGAAGTCGAGCTCGGTGCCGTCGATGTACGCGAGGCTCTTCGGGTCGACGACCACCTTCACGCCATGGCTCTCGAACACCTGATCCTCGGGGGCCAGCTCGTCGACATACTCGAGCTTGTACGCGAGCCCCGAGCACCCGGTCGTGCGAACGCCAAGCCGCAGGCCCACACCCTTGCCGCGACGGACGAGGTATTTCTGGACGTGCTGTGCTGCTTTTTCGGTCAGTGTAATTGCCATGATGTCCTTGCCGCGGCGTGCCGTCCGGGCCCGCCGCGATCCTTCACAAGCCGCTCGATGCCGCTCAGGCCGCTGCCTGATCGCCTTCCTTGGTGTCGTGGCGCTTCTTGTAGTCGGCCACGGCTGCCTTGATCGCGTCTTCCGCGAGAATCGAGCAGTGAATCTTCACCGGCGGCAGCGCCAGCTCTTCGGCGATCTGCGTGTTCTTGATCGACAGCGCCTCGTCGAGCGTCTTGCCCTTCACCCATTCGGTCACGAGCGAGCTCGACGCGATCGCCGAACCGCAGCCGTACGTCTTGAACTTCGCGTCTTCGATCACGCCGTCCGCGCCGACGCGGATCTGCAGCTTCATCACGTCGCCGCAGGCCGGCGCGCCGACCATGCCGGTGCCCACCGCGTCGTCGTCCTTCGCGAACGAACCGACGTTACGCGGGTTTTCGTAGTGATCCAGAACCTTGTTGCTGTATGACATGACTCAGACTCCTTGACTCGTTACGTCTGCGTGCGCAAATCCGCCCGCGAATGTATTCAATGCCGCGTTCAGTGTGCGGCCCATTCGATCGTCGACAGATCGATACCTTCCTGGTGCATTTCCCAGAGCGGCGACAGTTCGCGCAGCTTTGCGATCTTGCTGTTCAGCAGGTCGATCACGAAGTCGACGTCCTGCTCGGTCGTGAAGCGGCCGACCGTGAAGCGGATCGAGCTGTGCGCCAGTTCGTCGTTGCGGCCGAGCGCACGCAGCACGTACGACGGCTCCAGCGACGCCGACGTGCACGCCGAGCCCGACGACACCGCGACGTCCTTGATCGCCATGATCAGCGATTCGCCTTCGACGAAATTGAAGCTGATGTTCAGGTTGTGCGGGACACGGTGCTCCATGTCGCCGTTCACGTACGTTTCCTCGATCTGCGACAGGCCGCGCAGCAGCTTGTCGCGCAGCATGCGGATGCGTTCGTTCTCGGTCGCCATTTCCTCACGCGCGATGCGGAACGCTTCGCCCATGCCGACGATCTGGTGCGTCGGCAGCGTGCCCGAACGCATTCCGCGCTCGTGGCCGCCGCCGTGCATCTGCGCTTCGATGCGCACGCGCGGCTTGCGGCGCACGTACAGCGCGCCGATGCCCTTCGGGCCGTAGGTCTTGTGCGCCGAGAACGACATCAGGTCGACCTTCAGCTTCGCGAGGTCGATCTCGACCTTGCCGGTCGACTGCGCGGCGTCGACGTGGAAGATGATGCCCTTCTCGCGGCAGATCTCGCCGATCGTCGCGATGTCCTGGATCACGCCGATCTCGTTGTTCACGTGCATCACCGACACGAGGATCGTGTCCGGGCGCAGCGCGGCCTTGAACACGTCGAGGTCGATCAGGCCGTCTTCCTTCACGTCGAGATAGGTGACTTCGAAGCCGTCGCGCTCGAGCTCGCGGCAGGTGTCGAGCACGGCCTTGTGCTCGGTCTTCACCGTGACGATGTGCTTGCCCTTGCCCTTGTAGAAGTTCGCGGCACCCTTGATGGCGAGGTTGTCCGATTCCGTCGCGCCGGACGTCCAGATGATCTCGCGCGGATCGGCGTTCACGAGCGCGGCCACCTGCTCGCGCGCTTCCTCGACCGCGCGTTCCGCGTCCCAGCCATACGCGTGGCTGCGCGACGCCGGGTTGCCGAACTGCTCGCGCAGGTACGGCACCATCTTGTCGACCACGCGCGGGTCGACCGGCGTCGTCGCGCTGTAATCCATGTAGATGGGCAGGTGGAGAGTCTCTTGGGTCATCTGTCGCTCCGGGAATTCTGTGCAGGGACTATGTGCGTTATGGGGTGTGCGGCGCGTTCGCGCTCACGAACTCGCGATGTTGAACACCGAATTGGGACCGAGCGGCATCGTGCGCACCGGTTCGGCCGGCGCCGCGACGGGCTCCGGCGTGCGCCGGTCGCGCAGCACCGCGGGTGCGCCCTCGCGTGCACGCTGCTGATCGACGAGATCCTGCAGCGATACGGAATCGAGGTATTCGACCATTTTCTGGTTCAGGGTCGACCACAGCTCGTGCGTCATGCAGTGGCCGTCGGGCTGCTTCGAGCCGTCGCACGTGCCCTTGCCGCCGCACTGCGTGGCGTCGAGCGGCTCGTCGACCGCGATGATGATGTCGGCCACGGTGACGTCCTGCGCGCGGCGCGCGAGGTTGTAGCCGCCGCCCGGGCCGCGCACGGATTCGACGATTTCATGCCTGCGCAGCTTGCCGAACAGCTGTTCAAGATACGAGAGCGAAATCCGCTGGCGCTGGCTGATGCCTGCAAGCGTCACCGGGCCCTGCTCCTGGCGCAGTGCCAAGTCAATCATCGCCGTGACGGCGAAACGGCCTTTGGTGGTGAGTCTCATGGTGTCTAGGGGACTGCAATCTTGACGATTTTGGTCAAGTATAAATATTTGACGTTTTTAGTCAAGTATCCATGTCTTCGGCAGGGTATTCGCAAATCGCTGAATACCGCGTTGGCTCAACGTGCGACGCCGCTCCGGAGCGTTTCGAGCAGGCCCGCGCACGCGCGCTCGACCTGGTCGAGCACCGTTTCGAAGCCCTGCGCGCCGCCGAAATAAGGGTCGGCCACTTCGGTCTCGGTCGCGCCCGGTGCGAATTCCATCAGGAGCCGCACCTTGTCGCGATGCGCGGGCGGGCAGCGCCGCCGCAATTCCGCGAAATTGGCCTCGTCCATCGCCAGCAGCAGATCGAAGCGTTCGAAATCCGCCGCACTGACCTGACGCGCCCGCAGCGCCGACAGATCGTAGCCGCGGGTGCGGGCCGCCGCCTGCGCGCGCGTGTCGGGCGGCTCGCCGACGTGCCAGTCGCCGGTGCCTGCCGAATCGATCGCGATCCGGTCGGCCAGCCCGGCCGCGTCGACCTGATGGCGCATCACGCCTTCCGCCGTGGGCGAACGGCAGATATTGCCGAGACAGACGAAACAGATCGCAACGCGGGTCATCGCACTATCCGAAAGCCGCGGTGAACCGCGTGGAGGGAAGAACACGCCATTATACAAAGGCGCCCGGGATCGCGCCGTCGCGCAAAGCGACGGCGGCATGCGTTACAGCGCCTTCGGTGCGGCGAGCACGACGTCGCCGGACGCGGCCGGCAACGGCTGCGCCGCGTCGCCGACCAGCCCGAACGAAACCGCGCGCGCCAGTTCGGCCGATGCCTGATGGACGGCGATCGGGCCACGCGACGGCGCGTCGGCCATCGCATGCAGATAAGCGACCGCGGCGAGCGGGACGACGATTGCCAGCGGCCAGTACATCGATATTGTCTTTCTCATGATGCGGCTCCTTGACCTCATGCCCCGGAACCCGATTCCGGGGACTACAGCCAGGATTCTATAGACCGCACCTATCGAGATAAATACATGAATAGCGAACGCACTGTTGTCCCTCGATGAACAGTCGTCAGCCGAGGTGACTTTGCGAAGCCGCGTACAGTTCGCGGAACGTGCGGCCGGTCGGCGTCGGCATGTCGCGCGTATCCATCCAGCCGCCCATCATCGGCAAGCGCCGCAGCGTGCCGCCATCGCCGCCCAGCCGCTCGAGGATGCGCACCGCGAGCTTGGTCGTCAGCGCGTACAACATCGGCCGGCGCGCGAAAAAGCCCCAGGCGGCAAGCGCTGCGCGCTCGCGCCACGGCCGCAGATGCCGCTCGACCTGTTTCTCGCGCAGCGTGCGCAGCAAGTGCGACAACGGAATACCGGCCGGACACACGCTGTCGCATTCGCCGCACAGCGTCGCGGCCTGCGGCAAATCGAGCGCCCGGTCGATTCCCACGTAGCTTGGCGTCAGCACCGAGCCCATCGGGCCGGGATAGACCCATCCGTACGCGTGCCCGCCGACCTTCTGGTATACCGGGCAGTGGTTCATGCACGCGCCGCAGCGGATGCAGCGCAGCATCTCCTGGAATTCCCCGCCGATCAGCCCGGTGCGGCCGCCGTCGACGAGCACCACGTAGTTGTGCTCCGGGCCATCCTCGTCGCCGGGCCCGCGTGGCCCGGTGAGCAGCGAGAAATAGTTCGAGGTCTTCTGCCCGGTCGCCGAGCGCGGCAGCAGGCGCATCGCGGTCGCGAGATCCTCGAGCGTCGGCAGTACCTTCTCGATGCCCGTCACCGCGACATGCACGCGCGGCATCACCGTGCACATCCCTTCGTTGCCTTCGTTCGTGACGACCGCGACCGACCCCGTCTCGGCGATCACGAAGTTGCCGCCCGTCACGCCCATGTCGGCCGACACGAAATGCGGGCGCAGCACCTCGCGCGCCTCGCGCGTCATGTCGGGGATCTCGGTGAGCCGCTCGCGGTGGTGCGTGCGCGCGAACAGATCCGCGATCTCGTCCTTGTCCTTGTGCACGACGGGCGCGATGATGTGGCTCGGCGGCTCGTTGTCGTTGATCTGCAGGATGTATTCGCCGAGGTCCGTCTCGATCGACTGCACGCCCATCTCGGCGAGCACCGCGTTCAGGCGCATTTCCTCGGACACCATCGACTTCGTCTTGATGACCTTCTTCACGTCGTGGCGTCGCGCGATGTCGGCGACGAGCCGCGCGGCGTCGGCGGTCGTTTCCGCGAACAGCACGGTCGTGCCGCGCCGCGTCGCCTCGCGCTCGAATGCCTCGAGCCACACGTCGAGATTCTCCAGCGCCCGGTTGCGCCGCGCCTTCAGCGCGGCGCGCGTGGCCGGGAAGTCGATCGCCGTCATCGCGTCGGCACGTGCGGACACGAACTTCGTCGACAGCTTCTTCAGGTTCTGCTGCAGGCGCTGGTCGGCCAGCTTCTGGCCGGCACGCGCCTTGAAATGCATCGATTGGACTTGCATCGCGGTATCGGGAAAAGTGAGCGGACCCGGGCGTCAGACGTCGCCCGCCAGCACCTGCGCGACGTGCAGCACGCGCGTTTCGCGGTCGCCGGTGCGGCGCAACCGCCCTTCGATGTTCAGCATGCAGCCGAGATCGCCGAGCACGACCGCACCGGCGCCGGACGCGCGCACATTCGCGCACTTCTCGTCGGCAATGGCCGCCGAAATATCGCCGTACTTGACCGCGAACGTGCCGCCGAAGCCGCAGCAGTGCTCGCAGTCCTTCATCTCGGTCACAGCCACGCCGCGCTGCGCGAGCAGCGCGCGCGGCTGCGCCTTCACGCCGAGCTCGCGCAGGCCCGAGCACGAGTCGTGATAGGTGACGGGCCCCGTGAATTCACCGGGCGCGAGCGTCACCTTCGCGACGTTCGCGAGGAAATCGGTCAGCTCATGGACCTTCTGCTGAAATCGCACATAGCGCCCCATCAGTTCGGGGTCGTCGCGGAACAGGTCGCCGTAATGCGCGCGGATCATGCCGCCACACGAGCCCGACGGCACGACGACGTAGTCGAACTGCTCGAACTCGCGCAGCGTCTTTTCGGCGAGGTCGCGTGCGAGCGCACGGTCGCCCGAGTTGTAGGCCGGCTGTCCACAGCAGGTTTGCGCGGGCGGCACGAACACCTCGTAGCCGGCATCGCGAATCAGTTTCAGCGCCGAGAAACCGATTTCCGGACGCATCAGGTCGACCAGGCAGGTCACGAACAAACCGACTCGCATACGCGCTCCTTCGAGAAAACGGCTCTCATTATCCGCCGTTTGGCCGACAAGACAAACGCCGGCGCGCGCTCGAGAGCGCGCGGCGGGAAGCGAGGACTTCCTCGAACGGCGTTCGCTTTTTTCACGATACGAGATACAATCAACGCAACACCGCTTGATGCGTCAACCGATTCTCCCCCGACATGAGCCAACCCACCCCGGATTCCAAAACGTCGATCCAGGTGATCGAACGCATGATGCGGTTGCTGGACGCGCTCGCCGCGCACAGCGACCCCGTCAGCCTGAAGGAGCTTGCGCAGCGCACCGATCTGCATCCGTCGACCGCGCACCGTATCCTCAACGACATGGTCACCTGTCGCCTCGTCGACCGCTCCGACCCCGGCACCTACCGGCTCGGCATGCGTCTGCTCGAGCTCGGCAACCTCGTGAAGGCGCGACTGTCGGTACGCGACGCCGCGCTGATGCCGATGCGCGAGCTGCACCGCCTGACCGGCCAGACCGTGAACCTGTCGGTACGCCAGGGCGACGAAATCGTCTATATCGAGCGCGCGTATTCGGAACGCTCGGGCATGCAGGTCGTGCGCGCGATCGGCGGCCGCGCACCGCTGCACCTGACGTCGGTCGGCAAGCTGTTTCTCGCGGTCGACGAAACGTCGCGCGTGCGCGCCTACGCGACGCGCACCGGGCTGTCCGGCCACACGCAGAACAGCATTACCGACCTCGCGAAGCTCGAGCGTGAACTGACGCTCGTGCGCCAGCAATCGTGCGCGCGCGACAACGAGGAGCTGGAGCTGGGCGTGCGCTGCATCGCGGCCGGCATCTACGACGACTCGGGCAAGCTCGTCGCGGGCCTGTCGCTGTCGGCACCGGCCGATCGCCTGCAGGACGCGTGGCTCGGCCAGTTGAGCCGCACTGCGCTGACCATCTCGGAATCGCTCGGCTACCGCCCGGAGCCCGCGAAGGACGCGGAAGGCCTGCAACGGCACGCATGACCCGTGCCGCACGGCAGCCGGACGAAAAAAGCCCCGCGATTGCGGGGCTTTTTCTTTGCAGCGACGGTACGGCGGCGAACCGCCGTGGCGCGATCAGGTGCCGCCGCTTGCCGTGTTGGCCGCCGTCAGGCGCTCGCCGCCGCCGGCGTCGAGCCAGTTGCGCAGGCGCGCGGCGTCGGCGAAGCGCGAGTATTTGCCGAACGAATCGAGCAGTACCATCACCATCGGCCGGCCATGGATCGTCGCCTGCATCACGAGACACTCGCCCGCCTCGTTGATGAAGCCCGTCTTCTGCAGGCCGATGTCCCACGAGCCGTTGCCGCGGATCAGCGCGTTCGTGCTGTTGTAGACCAGGTTGCGCTTGCCCGTGTTGACGTCGTACGTACGGTCGGTCGAGAACTGGCGAATCATCGGGTATTGGTACGCCGCATTGACCATCTTCACGAGGTCGCGCGCGCTCGACACGTTCGAGCTCGACAGGCCCGTCGAATTCTCGAAGTGCGTGTCGTTCATGCCGAGCGCCTTCGCCTTCGCGTTCATCGCGGCGATGAACGCCGGACGGCCGCCCGGGTAGTAGCGCGACAGCGCGGCAGCGGCACGGTTTTCCGAGGCCATCAGCGCGATGTGCAGCATGTCCTCGCGCGACAGGACCGAGCCGACCGACAGGCGCGAGCCCGTGCCCTTCTCGTAGTCGCGGTCTTCGTCGGTGACTTCGAGCTGATCGGTCATCGGCGCCTTCGAGTCGAGCACGACCATCGCGGTCATCAGCTTCGAGATCGACGCGATCGGCACGACGGCGTGCGAATTCTTGTCGAACAGCGGCTCGCCGGTGTTCTGGTCGACGACGTATGCAACGCTCGAGCGCAGCGCCAGTGCGTCCGGCGTGTCGTGCAGGCCGAACGCCTGGCCGACCGTCGGGCGACGCGGCTGGAACGCGACCTTGCGCACCGCCCCGTGGTGGCCGCGCACGTTCGACGCGAGCGTCGCGCGCTTGCGCGTTGCCTTCGGCGCATCGGCCGACGCGACGTTGGCGGATTTCGCGGAGGCGGCCTTCACCGTCTTCTTCTTCGTCGAAGAAGTGGAAGCGGCTTTCTTGGCGGCCTGGTGGGTCTTCGCAGTGGCGGCAAAGGCGTCAGCGGGTGCGACGGACGCAGCGGTCGCCAGCAAGGCGACGGCGACCGACACAGCCGTGCCGAGCGTCATGCTCTGCAACAATCTGCGCGGTGAAAACGATTCGGCTTTCATTGGGGTCTGGACAAAGCGGGCGGGAGTTTCCGCAAGTGTAGTTAAAGCTGAAAAAAAGAGCAATATTAGGCACTTACCGATCGTCGTTAAACCGGAATGTAAGAATTGACCAACGACGAGTCGGTCAACCCTCCCGCTCCCATCGAAAAAATCGATGAGATGCGCTGCCCGACAGCACCCGTCTCCCGATTACCACACGGTTAATTGAGATAACGTCACTTTGGCGACGAATTAAAGCGGGGAAAGTACGTACCCGGCGCTCGGTGTGCCAGCGGCACCGGTGTCGACCGCGGCGGCGGCACGTCGCCACGGCACGCGCATTGAAACGGCGCGCTTTTCGACAGGAACAGAAGCATAACGTTCCACACGCCTGCCAGGTTTACCTGTGCATGATCATGGTGCGCCGTGCGTGGCGCGGCAGCATGCGCACCATGTGGGAACCCGTCTGAAACCGATTCCGGACCGGTCACGATAACTCGTTGTTTTATTGATAATTTGTCGTGATTGTGCAATGCACAAAAAGTACTTGACAAGCGCTTTCTCTGCCCTAAAATAGGCCTCATTGCTGCGTTGCACAAAGCACGCGCATCCGAGGTTCCCCAGTGTAGTGCCCCTTACCCTGCGATCGACGCGATCGCTTTTCAGGAGCTTGACATGTCCTTGCTGACCCCCGAGCAAATCGCCGCCGCCCAGAAAGCCAACCTCGAGAGCCTGTTCGGTCTGACGACCAAGGCGTTCGAAGGCGTCGAAAAGCTGATCGAACTCAACCTGCAGGTCGTGAAGTCGTCGCTGGCGGAAAGCCAGGAAAATGCGCAGCGTCTGCTGTCGGTGAAGGACGCACAGGAACTGATCGCGCTGCAAGCGAGCCTGTCGCAGCCGGTCGCGGAGAAGGTGCTGTCGTACAGCCGCCATCTGTATGAAATCGCGTCGTCGACGCAAGCCGAGTTCGCGAAGGTTGCCGAAGCGCAATTCGAAGAGCAGAACAAGAAGGTCCAGGCGCTCGTCGACAACGTCGCGAAGAACGCGCCGGCCGGTTCGGAAACGGCTGTCGCCGCACTCAAGTCGGCACTGAACGCAGCGAACACGACGTACGAAACGGTCCAGAAGGCTGCCAAGCAAGCCGTCGAGATCGCCGAAACGAACTTCAACGCGGCTGCCGCTGTCGCGACGAAGGCTGCGAGCGCTGCTGCATCGCGCCGTTCGAGCAAGCCGGCCGCGTAAGCGTCCCCTGCTCCTGAGAAAGCCGCGCACTGCGCGGCTTTTTTTGTTCCGGCGCCAGGAATTCGGCCATCCGCCCGGCCGTCGCGAGTGCGTCGATGTGCGCTGACGCGCCCCGGATGGCGTACTGCCGTCGGCTGCGGGCAAAAGAAAACGCCTCTGTCCGGATATCCGGGCAGAGGCGTTTTTTGTGGCCGGCGCAACGCCGGCCATGCCGGTCGCGTTACTTCTTGCGTTGCGGCGGCAGGTCCGTGCACACGCCTTCGTACAGCTCGGCGGCCATGCCGACCGATTCGCCGAGCGTCGGGTGCGGATGGATCGTCTTGCCGATGTCTTCCGCGTCCGCGCCCATCTCGACGGCGAGGCAGACTTCGCTGATCAGGTCGCCCGCGTTCAGGCCGACGATGCCGCCACCGATCACGCGATGGGTTTCCTCGTCGAAGATCAGCTTCGTGAAGCCTTCGTCGCGGCCGTTCGCGATCGCGCGGCCCGAAGCGGCCCACGGGAACACGGCCTTGCCGTACTTGATGCCTTCGGCCTTGCACTGGTCTTCCGTCTTGCCGGCCCAGGCCACTTCCGGATCCGTGTACGCCACCGACGGGATCTGCAGCGCGTCGAAGTACGCCTTCTCGCCGTGCGCGGCTTCCGCTGCGACGTGGCCTTCATGCACGGCCTTGTGCGCGAGCATCGGCTGGCCGACGATGTCGCCGATCGCGAAAATGTGCGGGACGTTCGTGCGCATCTGCTTGTCGACGTCGATGAAGCCGCGATCCGTGACGGCGACACCGGCCTTGTCGGCACCGATCTTCTTGCCGTTCGGGCTGCGGCCCACCGCGACGAGCACGAGGTCGTAGCGCTGCGCTTCCGCCGGCGCCTTCTCGCCCTCGAATTTCACGTAGATGCCGTCTTCCTTCGCTTCGGCGCCGACCGTCTTGGTCTTCAGCATCACGTTGCCGAAGCGCTTCGCGTTGTACTTTTCCCAGACCTTCACGAGATCGCGGTCTGCGCCCATCATCAGGCCGTCCATCATTTCGACGACGTCGATTTCCGCGCCGAGCGTCGAGTACACCGTCGCCATTTCGAGGCCGATGATGCCGCCGCCGATCACGAGCATGCGCTTGGGCAACTGGCGCAGTTCGAGTGCGCCCGTCGAATCGACGACGCGCGGGTCTTCCGGCATGAACGGCAGCTTCACCGCCTGCGAGCCCGCAGCGATGATCGCCTGCTTGAACTTGACGACCTTCTTGCCGTTCTCGCCCTGCACTTCCATGTGATACGGATCGACGAACGCGCCGACGCCGTTCACGACTTCGACCTTGCGCGCCTTCGCCATGCCGGCGAGGCCCGTCGTCAGCTTCTTGACGACGCCGCCCTTGAAGTCGCACAGCTTGTCGAGGTCGACCTGCGGTTTGCCGAACGAGATGCCGTGCGCCGCGAGCGCTTCGGCTTCCTCGACGACGAGCGCCGTGTGCAGCAGCGCCTTCGACGGAATGCAGCCGACGTTCAGGCACACGCCGCCGAGCGTCGAGTAGCGTTCGACCAGCACCGTCTTCATGCCTAGGTCGGCGGCGCGGAATGCGGCCGAGTAGCCGCCGGGGCCGGCGCCGAGCACGAGCATGTCGCACTCGATGTCGGCGGCGCCGCTGTAGCTGCCTGCTTGCGGCGCGGGTGCCGGTGCGGCGGCCGGAGCCGGTGCAGCTGCTGCGGGCTTCGGTGCGTCGGGGGCCTTCGCAGGTGCGGGTGCGGCGGCGCCGGCCGATGCTTCGACGATGGCGATGACGGTGCCTTGCGAGACTTTGTCGCCGGCCTTGATCTTGATTTCCTTCACGGTGCCGGCGACGTCGCTGGGCACTTCCATGGAGGCTTTATCGGATTCGAGCGTGATGAGCGTTTGCTCTTTTTCGATCACGTCGCCGGGTTTGACGTTGACTTCGATGACATCGACGCCGCTGAAATCGCCGATATCCGGAACCTTGACTTCGATGAGACTCATTGCTGTCTCCTTCTTGATTGGCTGCAGACAGAGAGGGAGAGACTCGCGGATGAACTACGGCCTGCCAAGAGAGCGCGGCGCTGGGCAGGACCACCTTTGCCGTCCGCCCAAGGACGCGCCTTTCTTTTGGTTACTTTTCTTTGGAAGACAAAGAAAAGTGACCGCCGCCCCGCGCAGGGGCGACGCTAATAGACCGTTAGCACAACAGATTCAACGACGAGGCGCGGATCACCGACAAAAAACCCACGCCCCCCGCGAGCACACTCCCCGCTCATCAAAGAATGATGCGACGGAAATCGGCCAGCAACGCGCCGAGATACGCGTTGAACCGCGCGGCTTCCGCGCCATCGATGACACGATGGTCATACGACAGCGACAGCGGCAGCGTCAGACGCGGCACGAACTGCTTGCCGTCCCACACCGGCTTCATCTGGCCGCGCGACAACCCGAGGATCGCGACTTCCGGCGCGTTGATGATCGGCGTGAAGTGGGTGCCGCCGATCCCGCCGAGCGACGAGATCGAGAAGCAGCCGCCCTGCATCTGGTCGGGCTTGAGCTTGCCGTCGCGCGCGGCCTTCGACAGCTCGGCCATTTCCTTCGCGATGTCGACGAGGCCCTTCTTGTCCGCGTCGCGAATCACCGGCACGACGAGACCGTTCGGCGTGTCCGCGGCGAAACCGATGTGGTAGTACTGCTTGAACACCAGGTTGTCGCCGTCGAGGCTCGCGTTGAAGGTCGGGAACTTCTTCAGCGCCGCGACGACCGCCTTGATCACGAATGCGAGCATCGTGAATTTCACGCCCGCCTTCTCGTGCTCCTTGTTCAGCTGCACGCGCAGCGCTTCGAGCTCCGTGATGTCCGCTTCGTCGTTGTTCGTGACGTGCGGGATCATCACCCAGTTGCGATGCAGGTTCGCGCCCGAGATCTTCTTGATGCGCGACAGCGGCTTCGCCTCGAACGGGCCGAACTTCGAGAAGTCGACCTTCGGCCACGGCAGCAGGTTCAGCTCGCCGCCGCCAGCCGGCGCGGCTGCCGCGGCCGGTGCCGCGCGCTGGCCCGTCATCACGCCCTTCACGAAGCTCGTGACGTCTTCCTTCGTGATGCGGCCCTTCGGACCGCTGCCCTGCACGCGTGCGACGTCGACACCGAGTTCGCGTGCGAACTTGCGCACGGACGGCGATGCGTGGCTCGCGCGGTACTCGCCCGACGGCGCGGCGGCCGGCGCTGCGGCAGCCGGAGCCGGCGCAGCCTTCGCGGGCGCCGGTGCGGCGGCCGGAGCCGGCGCGGCAGCGGCCGGTGCAGGTGCCGGTGCGCTCGCCTGCGGCGCGGCGGCAGGCGCTGCGCCGGCGGCGTCGAGCAGCACGATCAGCGTGCCTTCCGACACCGAATCGCCCACCTTGACCTTGATTTCCTTCACGACGCCGGCGGCCGGGCTCGGCACGTCCATCGTCGCCTTGTCCGACTCGAGCGTGACAAGCGACTGCTCCTTCTCGACCGTGTCGCCGACCTTCACGCCGATCTCGATCACCGGGACGTCCTTGTAGTCGCCGATGTCGGGCACCTTCACCTCGAGCGTGCCGCCCGCAGCAGCGGGAGCGGCAGCCGGCGCTGCCGCGGCCGGTGCTGCTGCCGGAGCCGGAGCTGCCGCCGGCGCGGCCGCGCCGTTCGCCTGCGCCGCGGCGCCGCCTTCGAGCAGGACGATCAGCGAGCCTTCCGACACGGAATCGCCCACCTTGACCTTCACTTCCTTGACCGTGCCGGCGGCCGGGCTCGGCACGTCCATCGTTGCCTTGTCCGACTCGAGCGTGACGAGCGACTGCTCGGGCTCGACCGTGTCGCCCGCCTTCACGAGCACCTCGATGACGGGCACGTCCTTGTAATCGCCGATATCCGGCACCTTCACTTCGATCGCTTGACTCATCTTTTTCTGTCTCCATGGCCGCGCGCGCCCCTCCCGGAAGCGGCGCGCGGCATCACACGGCGGTGTGCGTTAAACGGTCATCGGGTTGGGCTTCGACGGATCGAGGTTGTACTTGGCAATCGCGTCCGCGACCACCTTGCGCTCGATCGTGCCTTCGTCGGCCAGCGCGTTCAGCGCGGCGACGGTGACCCAGTGACGGTCGACTTCGAAGAAGTGACGCAGCTTCTCGCGGGTATCCGAACGACCGAAGCCGTCCGTGCCCAGCACGACGAAGCGGCGATCGATCTGGCCGCGGATCTGGTCGACCAGCGCGCGCACGTAGTCGGTCGATGCGATGACCGGACCCTGCGTGTCCTTCAGGCACTTCTGCACGTGCGACAGGCGACGCTCCTCGGTCGGATGGAGCAGGTTCCAGCGCTCGACGTCATGGCCTTCGCGCGCGAGTTCGGTGAAGCTCGGCACGCTCCACAGATCGGCCGCGACGCCCCAGTCGTTCTTCAGCAGGTCGGCCGCAGCGATCACTTCGTTGAAGATCGTGCCGGCACCGAGCAGTTGCACGCGCGGAGCCTTCGCGTCGGCGTCGGCCTTCTTGAACGAGTACATGCCCTTGATGATGTCGGCCGCCACGTGCTCGCCCTGCGGAATCGCCGGGTGCTCGTAGTTCTCGTTCATCACCGTGATGTAGTAGTACACGTCTTCCTGGTCCTGCACCATGCGGCGCAGACCGTCCTGGACGATCACCGCGAGTTCGTAGCCGAACGTCGGGTCGTAGCTCACGCAGTTCGGCACCGATGCGGCCCACAGCAGCGAGTGGCCGTCTTCGTGCTGCAGGCCTTCACCGTTCAGCGTCGTGCGGCCCGCGGTGCCGCCGAGCAGGAAGCCGCGCGAGCGCATGTCGCCCGCCGCCCATGCCAGGTCGCCGATCCGCTGGAAGCCGAACATCGAATAGAAGATGTAGAACGGCACCATGATCTCGCCGTGCGTCGAATACGACGTCGCCGCCGCGATCCAGTCGCACATGCCGCCCGCTTCGTTGATGCCTTCCTGCAGGATCTGGCCGGTTTCCGATTCCTTGTAGAACATCAGCTGGTCCGAATCTTCCGGCACGTACTTCTGGCCTTCCTGGTTCCAGATGCCGATCTGGCGGAACAGGCCTTCCATGCCGAACGTACGCGATTCGTCCGGGACGATCGGCACGACACGCTTGCCGAGTGCCTTGTCCTTCAGCAGGATGTTCAGGATCCGCACGAACGCCATCGTCGTCGAGATCTCGCGGCCTTCGCCCGTGCCCTTCAGCAGCGGCTCGAACGCGTCGAGCGCCGGCACCGGCAGCGACGTCGCCTTCTGGCGGCGATGCGGCAGGTAGCCGCCGAGGTCCATGCGCTTCTGGCGCATGTATTCGAGTTCCTTCGAGCCTTCCTCGAACTTCAGGTACGGCACGTCGGCGATCTGCTCGTCGGTGATCGGCAGGCGGAACTGGTCACGGAACTTCTTCAGTTGCTCGACCGGCAGCTTCTTCTGCTGGTGCGTGATGTTCATCGCCTGGCCCGACTCGCCCATCCCGTAGCCCTTGATGGTCTTCGCGAGGATGACGGTCGGCGCGCCCTTCGTGTTGGTCGCTTCGTGGAATGCCGCGTAGATCTTGTGCGGATCGTGGCCGCCACGGTTCAGCGCCCAGATGTCGTCGTCCGACCAGTCGGCGACGAGCGCCTTCAGCTCGGGCGTGTTGAAGAAGTGTTCGCGAACGAACGCGCCCGACTCCGACTTGTACGTCTGGTATTCGCCGTCGACGACTTCCATCATGCGGCGCATCAGCGCGCCGGTCTTGTCGCGCGCGAACAGCGCATCCCAGCGGCTGCCCCAGATGACCTTGATCACGTTCCAGCCGGCGCCGCGGAATTCCGATTCCAGTTCCTGGATGATCTTGCCGTTGCCGCGCACCGGGCCGTCGAGACGCTGCAGGTTGCAGTTGATCACGAACACGAGGTTGTCGAGCTTCTCGCGGCTCGCCATGCCGATTGCGCCGAGCGATTCCGGCTCGTCCGTCTCGCCGTCGCCGAGGAACGCCCAGACCTTGCGGCCGGCCGTCTTCGCGATGCCGCGCGATTCCAGGTACTTCATGAAGCGGGCCTGGTAGATCGCCATGATCGGGCCGAGACCCATCGACACGGTCGGGAACTGCCAGAAGTCCGGCATCAGCCACGGGTGCGGGTACGACGAGATGCCCTTGCCGTCGACCTCCTGACGGAAGTTGTCGAGCTGCTCTTCCGACAGGCGGCCGAGCAGGAATGCGCGCGAGTACACGCCCGGCGACGAGTGGCCCTGCACGAACACGAGGTCGCCGCCGTGCTGGTCGGACGCCGCGTGCCAGAAGTGGTTGTAGCCGACGTCATAGAGCGTCGCGGCCGACGCGAACGACGCGATGTGGCCGCCGACGTTCGTGTCCTTGCCTGCGCGCAGCACCATCGCGAGCGCGTTCCAGCGCGTGTACGAACGGATGCGGTGCTCGATGTCCTGGTCGCCCGGGATCTTCGCCTGGGCTTCGACCGGGATCGTATTGATGTACGGGGTATTGGCGGAGAACGGCAGGTGTTCGCCGTGCATGCGGGCGAATTCGATCTGCTTTTCGATCAGGTAGTGCGCGCGGCCGGTGCCCACGGAGGAGATCACGCCGTCGAGCGACTCGAGCCACTCGACGGTTTCTTGCGGGTCGTCGTCACGATCGGCGGCGACATATTTCATCACTTCGTTCGGTACAGCGGACATTCTCGTCTCCTGGGTCCTGGAATGTGAGGATCGCTCTCATGCAGACGACGCGACGCGGCCGGCTGCGGGCAAGCTCCGACGGATTGTAATGAGCGTGAACGGCCACGCGCAACAAAATTTTCGAATTATGAGATCTTTTCTCGTAATGCGGAATATTGCTGCGCTGCACCCTCGCTGCGGGCCTCCGCGGCACGCGCCGCGGACACAAATCCGTTTCCGTTCAACATATCCGGTATGGGTTTTCCATGTATTGCGCTGCGCTACAATCCTGCCATGTTGACCGATCGGCTTTTCGCACGCTCGGCGCGACCGTCGGGCCCGCCGGCGGAGTCGCAGCCGTCCCGCTGGCACCACGGACCGTGGTGGTCCAACTCCTATTTGCTGACGCCGCTGCTGTCGATCCTCGTGTTCCTCGTGGTGATGAGCCTGATTCTATGGAGCCTCAATCGCCGCGAACAGCAGCAGCAGGAAGACACGCTGTTCCGTAACGTCGCGTGGGCGCAGCAGCAGATCCGCCTGTCGATGACGGGGGCGCAGGAACAGTTGCAGGCGCTGTCGCGCGATCTCGCGTCCGGCCGCCTCGACCAGAACGCATTCCAGATGGCCGTCGCGGACGTGATGCAGACGCATCCGGAAATCCTCTATCTGAACTGGTACACCTCGCCCGGCGTGCAGCGATGGCCGACCGTGCACCCGCCGCTGCTCGGCCAGCGGCTCGCAAAGCCCGGCGACGCGCAGATGCAGGACGCCGTGCGCGGCGCGTACGACGAAGCGCGCAGCACGCGCCGCCAGGCTTACTCGCCGCTGATCTACGACGACTTCGGCAACGGCTTCATCACGCTGCAGACGCCCGTGATGCGCGGCGACCGCGAATATCTCGGCTCGATCGCCGCGGTATTTTCGGTCGAAGGGATCCTCAAGCACGACATCCCGCAGGAGCTGTCGTCGAAGTACAAGATCTCGATCACCGACTCGAACAACCGCGAGCTCTCGTCCACGTCGACGCGCCCGCGCCTGCCGCGCGACTCCCACTACGACCTGCCGCTCGATCCGCCCGGCCAGGGCCTGACCGTGCGCGTGTACGCGTTCCCGCAGCTCACGAACCTGACCAACAACACGCTCGTCTGGCTGGTCGCCGGGCTGTCGTGCTTCGTGCTGTGGAGCCTCTGGAGCCTGTGGAAGCACACGCGCCAGCGCTTCGAGGCGCAGCAGGCGCTGTACGCCGAAGCATTCTTCCGCCGCGCGATGGAAAACTCGGTGCTGATCGGCATGCGCGTGCTCGACATGCACGGCCGCATCACGCACGTGAACCCCGCGTTCTGCCGGATGACCGGCTGGGACGAAACCGATCTCGTCGGCAAGGTCGCGCCGTTCCCGTACTGGCCGCGCGACGCCTATCCCGAAATGCAGCGCCAGCTCGACATGACGCTGCGCGGCAAGGCGCCGAGCTCGGGCTTCGAGCTGCGCGTGCGGCGCAAGAACGGCACGCTGTTCCATGCACGCCTCTACGTGTCGCCGCTGATCGACAGCTCGGGCCGCCAGACCGGCTGGATGTCGTCGATGACCGACATCACGGAGCCGAAGCGCGCACGCGAGGAACTCGCGGCCGCGCACGAGCGCTTCACGACGGTGCTCGAAAGCCTCGACGCCGCGGTGTCGGTGCTGGCCGCCGACGAAGCCGAGCTGCTGTTCGCGAACCGCTACTACCGCCACCTGTTCGGGATTCGCCCCGACGGCCACCTCGAGCTGTCCGGCGGCGGCTTCGACCGCGCGCAGGCATCGTCCGACTCGATCGACATGGTCGACGCGTTCGCGGGCCTGCCGGCGGCCGCACTGACGAGCAGCACGGCAGACGCGCAGGAGGTGTACGTCGAGAGCATCCAGAAGTGGTTCGAGGTGCGCCGCCAGTACATCCAGTGGGTGGACGGCCACCTCGCGCAGATGCAGATCGCGACCGACATCACGACCCGCAAGAAGGCGCAGGAACTCGCGCACCAGCAGGAAGAGAAGCTGCAGTTCACGAGCCGATTGATGACGATGGGCGAAATGGCGTCGTCGATTGCTCACGAATTGAATCAGCCGCTCGCGGCGATCAACAACTATTGCTCGGGCACGCTCGCGCTCGTGAAGAGCGGCCGCGGCACGCCGGAGACGCTGCAGCCCGCGCTGGAAAAGACCGCGCAGCAGGCGTTGCGCGCCGGGATGATCGTCAAGCGGATCCGCGAATTCGTGAAGCGCAGCGAGCCGAAACGCCAGCCGGCGCGCGTCGCGGACATCGTCGCCGACGCGGTCGGGCTCGCCGAAATCGAGGCCAGGAAGCGCAGGATTCGGATCGTCACGGAAATCCTCGCAAGAATGCCTATTATTTATGTCGACCCCGTGCTGATCGAGCAGGTGCTCGTGAACCTGATGAAGAACGCGGCCGAGGCGATGGCCGACGTGAAGCCGGCGTCGGCGGACGGCGTGATCCGCGTCGTCGCCGACATCGACGCGGGTTTCGTCGACATCCGCGTGATCGACCAGGGGCCCGGCGTGGACGAAGCGACCGCCGAACGCCTGTTCGAACCGTTTTACAGCACCAAGTCCGACGGCATGGGCATGGGGCTGAACATCTGCCGTTCGATCATCGAATCGCATCGGGGGCGTCTGTGGGTGGTGAACAATGTCGAACCGGACGGCCGCATTTCCGGCGCGACATTCCACTGCAGCCTGCCCATTGGGGAACCCGCTGATCTCGGCCAAGGGGGGCGCGAGGCATCGGCATCACATACCGTTACGGGAGAACTATGAATAGCCCTGTCACCACTACTCAGGAAACTGTCTTCGTCGTCGACGACGACGAGGCCGTACGGGATTCGCTGCGCTGGCTGCTGGAGGCGAACGGCTATCGCGTGCAATGCTTCTCGAGCGCCGAGCAGTTCCTCGATGCCTATCAGCCGGCGCAGCAGGCCGGCCAGATCGCGTGCCTGATCCTCGACGTGCGGATGTCGGGCATGAGCGGCCTCGAACTGCAGGAACGGCTGATCGCGGACAACGCCGCGCTGCCGATCATCTTCGTCACGGGCCACGGCGACGTGCCGATGGCGGTATCGACGATGAAAAAGGGTGCGATGGACTTTATCGAGAAACCGTTCGACGAGGCCGAGTTGCGCAAGCTCGTCGAGCGGATGCTCGACAAGGCCCGAAGCGAAAGCAAGAGCGTCCAGGAACAGCGCGCCGCGAGCGAGCGCCTGTCGAAGCTGACCGCGCGCGAACAGCAGGTGCTCGAGCGGATCATCGCCGGCCGCCTGAACAAGCAGATCGCCGACGATCTCGGGATCAGCATCAAGACGGTCGAAGCGCACCGCGCGAACATCATGGAAAAACTCAACGTCAACACGGTCGCCGATCTGCTGCGCCTCGCGCTGTCGAAGAAGCAGGCCTGAACGTTGCGCGCGGCTCCGGGCAGCCCTGCCCGGCCGTACCTCCGTGCCGCGCGATGCGGGCCCGCCGCGCGGCACGGCCCGGCGCCGCCTCCCGGGGCGCCGGCACCGCCGCCATGACGCTTTCCTTGTATTCGCTGTCGGACGACGGCAGGCGACCGGTATAATTGCGTGCTTTGCTGCGGCGCTTCGCGCGCCGCACGCCCGCATTCCAACTTCCCGGCAGGACCACCACCATGACAGCCCTCCTCATCGACGGCAACGCCCTCTCGAAGACCTTGCGCGCGCAGGCCGCCGAACGCGCCGCCGCCCTGACCGCACGCGGCCACCAGCCCGGTCTCGCGGTGATCCTCGTCGGCGCGAACCCGGCGAGCGAAGTCTACGTGCGCAACAAGATCAAGGCGTGCGAGGACAACGGTTTCTTCTCGCTGAAGGATGCGTACCCGGACACCCTGTCGGAAGCCGACCTGCTCGCGCGCATCGACGAACTGAACCGCGATCCGAAGATCCACGGCATCCTGGTCCAGCTGCCGCTGCCGAAGCACATCGACAGCCACAAGGTGATCGAGGCGATCGCGCCGGAGAAGGACGTCGACGGCTTCCACGTCGCGAATGCCGGCGCGCTGATGACGGGCAAGCCGCTGTTCCGCCCGTGCACGCCGTACGGCGTGATGAAGATGTTCGAAGCGCATGACATCCCGCTGCAGGGCGCGAACGCCGTCGTGATCGGCCGCTCGAACATCGTCGGCAAGCCGATGGCGATGCTGCTGCTCGAAGCCGGTGCGACCGTGACGATCTGCCACAGCAAGACGCGCGATCTCGCCGCGCACACGCGCCAGGCCGACGTCGTGGTCGCCGCGGTCGGCAAGCGCAACATCCTGACGGCCGACATGGTCAAGCCCGGCGCGACGGTGATCGACGTCGGCATGAACCGCGACGACGCGGGCAAGCTGTGCGGCGACGTCGACTTCGCCGGCGTGAAGGAAGTCGCCGGCCACATCACGCCGGTGCCGGGCGGCGTCGGCCCGATGACCATCACGATGCTGCTGATCAACACGATCGAGGCTGCCGAGCGCGCCGCCGCGGCAGCCTGATCGCCGCCGATCGCCCTGCCCGTCCAGCCGGCGCGCGTTCGTGCGCCGGTGTCTTGCCGGCCGCCGCCGCGGCCGCGCCGTAGCATCGAATTCCCCCGTATCCGACCCCGCACCGCGCGCCGCCAATCGCGTCGTTAGAAACTAACGATTGGAAAGCGCGCGATGCGCCCCAATAATGTCGGTATCGGGCGCCGCCGCATCGCGCCTCACCCTTTTCACCCCGGTTCATCCGGCAACAGACAGGGAGTCTTAATGTCCGCCAGCGCCAACACCAATCCGCTCCTCGATTTCTCCGGCCTGCCCCGCTTCGGCGAGATTCGCCCGGAACACGTGACGCCCGCGCTCGACACGCTGCTCGAAGCCGCCAACCGCGCGGTCGACACCGCGAGTGCGCCCGCGACGCCGGCGACATGGGCCGCGATCGTCGAGACGGTCGAGCAGGCGACGGAGCCGCTCGGGCGCGCGTGGGGCGTGGTCGGCCACCTGAACGCGGTCGCCGATACACCGGAGCTGCGCGCCGCCTACGGCGAAAACCTGCCGCGCGTGACCGAGTTCTGGTCGAGCGTCGGCCAGAACCTCGCGCTGTACGAGAAGTACAAGGCGATCGCCGCGAGCGCCGAATACGCGACGCTGTCCGCCGAGCGCAAGAAGATCCTCGACAACGCGCTGCGCGATTTCCGGCTGTCGGGCGCCGAGCTGCCCGAGGACCAGAAGCCGCGCTTCGCGGAGCTGCAGGAGCAGCAGGCCGCGCTGTCGAAGGCGTTCTCCGACCACGTGCTCGACGCGACCAACGCGTACGCGTATTACGCGCACGACGAAGCCGAGCTCGCCGGCCTGCCGGGCGACGCGATCGAAGCGGCGCGCGAAGCCGCGCAGAAGGAAGGCAAGGAAGGCTGGAAGTTCACGTTGCACTTCCCGTCGTACTTCCCGGTGCTGCAGTATGCCGAGAACCGCGCGATGCGCGAGACGCTGTACCGCGCGTATGCAACGCGCGCATCGGAACTCGGCCCGCAGTACGGCGGCGGCAAGGCCGAGTGGGACAACACGGCGATCGTCGCCGACGAACTGAAGCTGCGCCGCGAAGAAGCGCAGATGCTCGGCTACCGCAACTTCGCCGAAGTGTCGCTCGCGCCGAAGATGGCCGAGTCGCCGCAGCAGGTGATCGCATTCCTCGAGGATCTCGCGACGCGCGCGCGGCCGCACGCGGAAAAGGACTGGGACGAACTGCGCGCGTTCGCCGCGAAGGAACTCGGCCTGACCGAGCTCGCGCCGTGGGACGTCGCGTTCGCGGCCGAGCGGCTGCGCCAGCAGCGCTACGCGTTCTCGGAAAACGAGGTGAAGCAATACTTCCCGGAGCCGGCCGTGCTGAAGGGCCTGTTCAACGTCACCGAAACGCTGTTCGGCGTGCGGATCAAGCCGGACGACGCACCGGTGTGGCACAAGGACGTGCGCTTCTTCCGCGTGGAGAACCGCGACGGCTCGCTCGTCGCGCAGTTCTATCTCGACCTGTATGCGCGCGAAGGCAAGCGCGGCGGTGCGTGGATGGACGATGCGCGCGCGCGCGCGAAGCGCGGCAACGCCGTGCAGACGCCGGTCGCGTACCTCACCTGCAACTTCTCGGCGCCGGTCGGCGGCAAGCCCGCGTGCTTCACGCACGACGAAGTCATCACGCTGTTCCATGAATTCGGCCACGGGCTGCATCACATGCTCACGCGCGTCGACGAGCTCGGCGTGTCGGGCATCAACGGCGTCGAATGGGACGCGGTCGAGCTGCCGTCGCAGTTCATGGAAAACTTCTGCTGGGAATGGGACGTGCTGTCGTCGATGTCGTCGCACGTCGATACGGGCGCCGCGCTGCCGCGCGAGCTGTTCGACAAGATGATCGCCGCGAAGAACTTCCAGAGCGGCCTCGGCACGCTGCGCCAGATCGTGTTCTCGATGTTCGACATGCTGCTGCACGTCGACTTCGATCCGGCCGGTGCGACCGGCGTGAACGCGTTCGCGCGCGAAATCAACGAGCGCTACCACGTGATCCCGCAGGCGGCGTTCTCGCGCTGGCCCAACACGTTCAGCCACATCTTCGCCGGCGGCTATGCGGCAGGCTATTACAGCTACAAGTGGGCTGAGGTGCTGTCCGCCGACGCGTACGCGGCATTCGAGGAAGCGGCCGCTGCAAGCGGCAGCGTGCTCGACGCGGCCACCGGCACGCGCTATCGCCGCGAGATCCTCGAAGTCGGCGGCAGCCGGCCGGCGATGGATTCGTTCAAGGCATTCCGCGGCCGCGAGCCGGAGATCGACGCGCTGCTGCGCCACAACGGGATGGCTTCGCCCGCGCACTGAGCCATTGCGCGCCCTGCCCGGCTCGTCCGGCAGCATCGCAAGGCACCGCCGAGGCGGTGCCTTTTTTCATGATGCGGGCGTTTCGCCGCCCGCTTCGTTCGTGTCGGCGACATTGCGGCCGGCCTCGTCGTCGAACAGCGAAAACTGTCCGTGACGCTCGGCCGTGTCTTCGTCGATGCGCACGCCGACACCGAGCAGCCGCACGGCCTGCGCGCGCCGCTGCAGCCCTTTCGCGAGCAGCGTGACGGCCGTCTGCGCGTTGGTCGCGTCGGCCACGCACTCGACCGTCGTGCGCTGGAAATCGGCGAAGCGGATCTTCACGTACAGCTTGCGGATCATGCGGGCCGCGCCCGCGCGCGCGATCCGCGCGTCGAGCTGCACGACGAGGCGGCGAATCTCGTCCGCGCATTGCTCGAGCGTCGTCAGGTCGGTCACGTAGGTCGTCTCGACGCTGACCGACTTGCGCTCCTGATCGGCCCGCACCGGCCGCTCGTCGATTCCGCGTGCCAGCTGGTACAGCCGCCGGCCGAATGCGCCGAACTCGCGATGCAGGTCGATCAGCGACCAGTCGCGCAACTGCGCGCAGGTCTGGATGCCGAGCCGGTCGAGCCGCGCGGCCGTCACCTGGCCGACGCCGTGCAGCTTGCGCACCGGCAACGCCGCGACGAATGCATCGACCTCATGCGGACGAACGACGAACAGGCCGTCGGGCTTGTTCCAGTCGGACGCGATCTTCGCGATGAACTTGTTCGGCGCGACACCGGCCGACACCGTCACGCCGACCGTGTCGTACACGCGCTGGCGAATCTCCCGTGCAATCAGCGTCGCGCTGCCCTGGCACAGTTCGGAACCGCTGACGTCGAGGTACGCCTCGTCGAGCGACAGCGGCTCGACGTCACGCGTGTAGTCGCGATAGATCGCCATGATCTGCCGCGACGCCGCGCGGTACTTGTCCATCGCCGACGGCAGGATCAGCAGCTCCGGGCACTTGCGCATCGCCAGCGCCGACGACATCGCCGAATGCACGCCGTAGCGCCTCGCCTCGTAGTTGCAGGTCGCAATCACGCCACGCTGGTCGGGCCGGCCGCCGACCGCGATCGGCCGGTTGCGCAGCGACGGGTCGTCGCGCATCTCGACCGATGCGTAAAAGCAGTCGCAGTCGCAATGGATGATCTTGCGCACGCGCGACGGCGTGTCGCCGGGTGGCGGCACGCGCGGATCGGCAGGCGGGAGGATGGTCGGATTCACGGTGCCGATACTGTACAAAAACACAGTGCCCGTTTCAACTGTCGCGTGCTGCCCACCGGCTGCGTCCCGCGCCGGCCAGCCGCCGGCTACAGCGTTGTACCGGCCCGCTTCGCACGAAGCGTATCGCCGCGCGCGCGGGCCGGCCCCTATACTCGTCCGTCACGAGATACGACACATACGGTGACGCATGAAAACGATCGGACTGATCGGCGGGATGAGCTGGGAATCGTCGGCGGAGTACTACCGGATGATCAATCGCCATTCGAAAGCGCTGCACGGCGGCCATCACAATGCGAAGAGCGTGCTGGTCACGGTGGATTTCGCGGAGATCGAAGCGCTGCAGCGCGCACAGGACTGGGCCGCACTCGGCGAACGGATGGCCGATGCCGCGCGCCGGCTCGAAGCGGCCGGCGCCGATCTCGTCGTGCTGACGACCAACACGATGCACCGCGTGCACGGCGCGATCGAGGCCGCGGTCGCGCTGCCGTTCCTGCACATTGCCGACCCGACCGGCGCCGCGCTGCGTGCAGCCGGCGTCGAGCGCGTCGCGCTGCTCGGCACGCGCTACACGATGGAACTGCCGTTCTACGCGGAGCGCCTGCGCGACAGATTCGGCCTCGACGTGCTGGTGCCGGACGAATCCGCGCGCGGCAACGTGCACCGGATCATCTACGACGAGCTGTGTCATGGCGTAATCGACGCCGGGTCGCGCGCGACCTACGTGGCGATCATCGATGAACTGGCGAAACGCGGCGCGCAGGCGGTGATACTCGGCTGCACGGAAATCACGCTGCTGATCGGCGCGGACGATTCGCCGCTGCCGGTGTTCAATACGACCGCGCTGCATGCGAAGGCGGCGGTCGAATGGGCGGCGGGCTGAAAACAAAAAACCCGGCGCAGGGCCGGGTTTCCGTCGACGAAGCGCGCATCGGTCACTTGCGCTGCACATCGCCTGGTGTGCTTGGTTGCGGGGGTAGGATTTGAACCTACGACCTTCGGGTTATGAGCCCGACGAGCTGCCAGACTGCTCCACCCCGCGTCAGAGAAATAAATTATAGGGTGATGAAGCACTCACGTCAACACTTTTGTCACAATTTCTTTGCAGGTCATCGATAAGCCGATACGTCGCGCCACGTGTCGCGCGCGTTCGTGCCCCTTGCTCGCGGTAAGATGGCGGCCTTCGCATTCATCCCGCACGCATTCCCGTTCATGAAAATCGCCACCTGGAACGTCAATTCGCTCAACGTCCGCAAGCAGCACGTGCTCGACTGGCTCGCGCAAAGCGGGACCGACGTGCTGTGCCTGCAGGAGCTGAAGCTGCCCGACGAGAAGTATCCGCGCGCCGATCTCGAGGCCGCCGGCTACCGCAGCTGGTTCACGGGCCAGAAGACCTACAACGGCGTCGCGATCCTCGTGCGAGACACGCTCGCCGTCGACGAATCGGACGTCGTGCGCAACATCCCCGGCTTCGACGATCCGCAGCAGCGCGTGGTCGCCGTGACGGTCGAAGGCGTGCGGATCGTGTCCGCCTATTTCCCGAACGGCCAGGCGCCCGACTCCGACAAGTTCGTCTACAAGATGCAATGGCTCGACGCGCTGCACGCGTGGCTGAGCACCGAGATGCAGCGCTACCCGAAGCTTGCGCTGCTCGGCGACTACAACATCGCGCCGGAAGACCGCGACGTGCACGACCCGGCGAAATGGGAAGGCCAGAACCTCGTGTCGCCGCAGGAGCGGGCGCATTTCGCGAAGCTGATCGAACTCGGCTTCGTCGATGCATTCCGCCGTTTCGAACAGCCTGAGAAGACCTTCACATGGTGGGACTACCGGATGTTCGCGTTTCGCCGCAACGCGGGCCTGCGCATCGACCACGTGCTGCTGTCGCCGGCACTCGCGGCCACCTGCACGTCGTGCGAAGTCGACCGCGTGCCGCGCACGTGGGACCAGCCGTCCGATCACACGCCCGTCGTCGCGATCGTCGGCTGAGCGCCGGCCCATTCGCGCCCGCGCTCAACCTCGCGCGGGCGCCGGCCCGAGGTGAGCCCACAGGAAGCCGAATTCCGCCGCATCGGATTCGGCGCGCTCCAGATCGTCGGCGCTGCCGTGGCCGCCGTCGGTGTTCTCCCAGTACCACACCCGTTCGTGTCCGAGCGCATGCATGCGCGCGGCCATCTTGCGCGCATGCGCCGGATGCACGCGGTCGTCGCGCGTCGACGTCGTCAGCAGCAGCGGCGGATACGCGGTACCTTCGCGCACGCGGTGGTACGGCGAGTATGCGGCGAGTGCCGCGCCCTCGCGCGGATCCTCGGGATCGCCGTACTCGTCGAGCCACGCGGCGCCCGCGTGCAGCTTCGGATAACGCTGCATGTCGAGCAGCGGCACGCGGCACAGCACCGCGCCGAACAGCTCCGGACGCTGCGCCATGCATGCACCGACCAGCAGCCCGCCGTTGCTGCCGCCCTCGATGCCGAGTTGCGCAGCCGTCGTCACGCCGGTGCGGATCAGGTCCTCGGCCACCGCGATGAAGTCGTCGAACGAGCGCTGCCGATGTTCGCGCTGCGCGTCGACATGCCAGGCCGGCCCGAATTCTCCGCCGCCGCGGATGTGCGCGAACGCCGCGACGCCGCCGCGTTCGAGCCATGCGATGCCCAGTGCATCGCTGTAGCCCGGCAGGTTCGGAATCGCGAAACCGCCATAGCCTGACAGCAGGCATGGCCGCGCAACGCGGGCGCGGCCGTCGGCACGATCGGGCGCATCGAGTGCATCACGCGGCCCGATCAGCGTGTACGGCACCACCGTGCCGTCGCGCGAACGGGCATTCGCGCGACGCACGGCGAGCCCGGCCGCATCGAACCGCACCGGCGGCCGATCGAGCAGCACGCGGCGCGACGGCGCGTCGGCCGAGCGATCGGACAGATCGGCGAGCCAGCATTCGGGCGGATCGAGATAGGTATCGACGTCCACGTACACGTCGTCGTTCAGTGTCGCCTCGACCGGCTCGACGTCGATCTGCGCATCGCCCGGCCAGTCGAAGGGCCGCGCGTCCCACGTCCATGCGCCATCCTCGCGCTGGCGCGGCTGCCACAGCATCGTGCGGTTGTGCACGTCGTCGAGCCAGCTCGCGATGAGCATCGTGCGCGTGTGCGTCCACGTGCAGGCGGAGGTCGACGGACGCGGCGCGAACAGCGTCGTGAGCTCGCGCGAGCCTGCCAGAAACGCCTGCTCGCGGATCGCGAGCAGCGAGCCGCCCGCGTGACACACGCCGCCGCACTCCCAGTCGAGCCGCGGCTCCAGCACGAGCCAGCCTTCCCAGAAGCCGACCTCGACATGCGTCGGCACGTCGTAGCGCGCCCACTCGCCCGCGTCGGTCAGCCGATACGCGTGTGCGTCGAAGAAATCCACGCTGCGCCACGCGACGTGACGGCCGTCGATCGGATCGAACCACGCGCCCGCGCTGATGTCGTCGGGTTCGCCGCGAAACACGACCGGCGCGTCGGCGAGCGGCGTGCCGCGCACCCAGCGGCGCGCGTCGTACGGATAGCCGGCCGCGGTCGCATGCGCTTCGCCGCGATCCCAGCTCACGTACACGGTATCGCGGTCGATCCAGCCGACCGTGTGATGCCCCGGCTCGTCGATCGTGAAACCGCCGTCGACGAAGCGACGCTGCACGAGATCGAACTCGCGCACGACGACGGCATCTGCCCCGCCCGGCGACAGCGACAGCAGCGCGCGATCGCCGTCCGGGTACAGGATCGCATCCTGCTCGAACACCCATGACTCGCCCTCTTGCGCACCGAGCGCGTCGACGTCGAGCAGCGTTTCCCACTCGGGCCGGCCGGCACGCCAGTCGTCCCAGCGCGCGCGGCGCCACAGCCCCTTCGGATGGAGATCGTCCTGCCACAGGTCGTACGCCCAGTCGCGCCAGCGGGTGGGAATCACCGGGCGTTCGCGCGGCAGATACGCTTGCGCGAGCCGCGCGGTCAGCGCGCGATACGCATCGTCGTCGCGCAGCGCGGCGCGCGTGCGCGCATTCTGCTCGTCGACCCACGCGCGGGCGCGCTTGCTGTCGAGCGCTTCGAGAAAACGGAAGGGATCGGCCCCGGCGGGCCAGCGGAAGGAATCGGACATGACGGACGCGCACGTGACGGCAAACCGCGATTATGTCCGATCGCGGCATGCGCGACGCGCGCGCATGCCGCGACGGTTGCTTACGGCTCCAGATGCAGTTCCTGGATCTTGCGCGTGATCGTGTTGCGGCCGATGCCGAGCCGCTCCGCCGCCTCGACCTTGCGGCCGCGCGTGAAGTCGAGCGCCTCGCGGATCACGGCCGCCTCGAAGCGGCGCGCGAGTTCGTCCATCACGTCGGCGGAGTTCTCGCGCAGCAGCCGCGCGACTTCGGTGCGCAGCCCGCTTTCCCACATCGGATAGCCGGCCGGCGCACCGTTCGGCGCCGCCGCGACGGGTGCCGCCGTCAACGGCACGACACCGCCCGCGAGCGACGCGCGCGCGGCGTCGCCCGCACCGCCGCTCCCGCTCACGCCGCCGTGCGCATCCACGCCGTCGGCCGTCGCGGCCACCGGCGTGCCTGCCGGCACGAGGTCGGGCGGCAGGTCCTTGATCTCGACCGTCTGCGCGGGCGCCATCACGGTCAGCCAGTTCGCGAGGTTCTCGAGCTGCCGCACGTTGCCGGGAAACGGCAGCGACGTCAGATACGCGAGCGCTTCGTCCGACACGCGCTTCGGCTCGACGCCGAGATCGCGCGCGCTCTTCTGCAGGAAGTGACGCGTGAGCAGCGCGATGTCCTCGCTGCGTTCGCGCAGCGGCGGCAGCCGGAGCCGGATCACGTTGAGCCGGTGGTAAAGGTCCTCGCGGAACAGCCCCTGCCGCACGCGCGCCTCCAGATTCTGGTGCGTCGCGGCGATCACGCGCACGTTCGCGCGCAGCGGGTTGTGGCCGCCGACCCGATAGAACTGGCCGTCCGACAGCACGCGCAACAGGCGCGTCTGCAGATCGAACGGCATGTCGCCGATTTCGTCGAGAAACAGCGTGCCGTTCTCGGCCTGCTCGAAGCGGCCCTGGCGCGTGGTCTGTGCGCCGGTGAACGCGCCGCGCTCATGGCCGAACAGTTCGGACTCCAGCAGGTCCTTCGGAATCGCCGCGGTGTTCAGCGCGATGAACGGACCGTTCGCCCGCGGGCTGTGACGGTGCAGCGCGCGCGCGACGAGTTCCTTGCCGGTGCCCGATTCGCCGGTGATCAGCACGGTCGCGGCCGAATGCGACAAGCGGCCGATCGCACGAAACATGTCCTGCATCGCGGGCGCCTGGCCGAGCATCTCGGGCGCCTCGGCGACGCGCTCGTCCTGGGGCGCGCCCCCGCGCAGGCTTTCCTCGACCGCGCGGCGAATCAGTTCGACGGCCTTGTCGACGTCGAACGGCTTCGCGAGATATTCGAACGCGCCGCCCTGGAACGCCGCGACGGCGCTGTCGAGATCGGAGAACGCCGTCATGATGATGACGGGCAGGCCCGGCAAGCGCTCGTGCATCGCCTGCAGCAGCTCGAGGCCGGAGCCGCCCGGCATCCGGATGTCGGATACGAGCACCTGCGGCGTCTCGTGGTCGAGCGCGGCCAGCGCGTCGCGCACGTTCGCGAAGCTCTTCGTCGCGAAGCTGTCCCGGGCGAGTGCCTTTTCGAGCACCCAGCGGATCGATTGGTCGTCGTCTACTATCCAGATCGGCTTCATAGGTCGGTCAGGTATGGGTGAATCCGGTGAATCGCCATGCCGTCGCTCAGTGATCGAGCGGCAGCAGGATCTGAAATTCGGTACGGCCGGGCCGGCTCTCGACCTCGATCATCCCGTCGTGCTGCTGCACGAACGTCTGCGCGAGCGTGAGGCCCAGGCCGCTGCCGTCGTCGCGCCCGGACACGAGCGGGTAGAAGATCCGGTCGCGGATCTCCTCCGGAATGCCGGGCCCGTTGTCGACCACGTGCAAGTCCAGTGCCAGCCTGTACAGGCGCTTCGCGATCGTCACCTTGCGCGCGATGCGCGTGCGCAGCTCGATCTTCGCGTCGCCCTGCGCGATCCGCTCGCGCAGCGCCTGCGCGGCGTTGCGCACGATGTTCAGCAGCGCCTGGATCAGTTGCTCCTTGTCGCCGCGCAGGTCCGGCACGCTCACGTCGTAGTCGCGCTCGATCGTGAGCCCGCGCGGAAATTCCGCGAGCATCACCGCGCGCACGCGTTCGCATACTTCGTGAATGTTCACGTCGCCGACGATGTGCGGATGCCGGTGCGGCTCCAGCAATCGATCGACGAGCGTCTGCAGGCGGTCGGACTCCTTGATGATCACCTGCGTGTATTCGCGCAACTCGCCGCGCTCGCGCTCGCTCAGTTCGAATTCGAGCAGCTGGGCTGCGCCGCGAATGCCGCCGAGCGGGTTCTTGATCTCGTGCGCGAGGTTGCGGATCAGTTGCTTGTTGACCGCGGTCAGGTCGTGGATGCGCTCCTCGCGATCGGTGCGCGACTGCCGCTCGTTCTCGAACAGCTCGACGAGCACGAAATCGGGAGCCGACTCGAGGAAACCGACGATCGCGTGCACGTGCAGCGGCTCGCGGCCGGGCCGGTCGAGCACGGTATCGAGATGCGTCGCGTGAAAGCGCTCCTCGCCGATCGCGGTGAGCGTCGACGCGAGCTCGTTCGCGTTCGGGAAAATCTCGCCCCACGGCCGCTGCGCGAGCTGCCGGCGCGAGATGTCGAGCATCGCCTCCGCGGACGGGTTCGCGAACGCGACCCGCAGCGTCTTGCGGTCGAGCACGAGCACGACCGTCGGCAGTGCCTCGAGCCCCGCAAGCAGGCCCGAGCGCGCGAGCCGCTCGTCGTCCGTCAGTCGCTCGGGCTGCCCCGTCCTCGCCTTGATCAGATTCTTCAGAGCCATCGTGCGTATCGTCGCGCCTCAGCGGGTCGGAAAATGGAAATGCTCGGAACAAAAAAGGGACGGCTGGACGCCGCCCCTTTCAGACTCCGCAGCTCCCGCCGCAAGCCGCGCGACGGGAACCAACCGGCATGACGGCGCTGAATCGAAGCGCCATCGCCGATTACAGCGAGTAGTACATCTCGAACTCGATCGGATGCGTCGTCATGCGGAACTTCGCCAGCTCCTGCTCCTTGAGCGCGAGGTACGCATCGATCATGCCGTCGGTGAACACGCCACCGCGCGTCAGGAACTCGCGATCCTTGTCGAGCGCTTCCAATGCCTGGTCGAGGCCTGCGCAGACGGTCGGGATCTTTGCATCCTCTTCCGGCGGCAGGTCGTACAGGTTCTTGTCCGCGGCTTCGCCCGGGTGGATCTTGTTCTGCACGCCGTCGAGGCCGGCCATCATCAGTGCGGTGAAGCACAGGTACGGGTTGGCCATCGGGTCCGGGAAGCGCGTTTCGATGCGGCGGCCCTTCGGGTTCGACACGTGCGGAATGCGGATCGATGCCGAACGGTTGCGCGCCGAGTAAGCGAGCTTGACCGGTGCCTCGAAGTGCGGAACCAGACGCTTGTACGAGTTCGTCGTCGGGTTCGTGATCGCGTTCAGCGCACGTGCGTGCTTGATGATGCCGCCGATGTAGAACAGCGCGAATTCCGACAGGCCGGCGTAGCCGTTGCCTGCGAACAGGTTCTGGCCGTCCTTCCAGATCGACTGGTGAACGTGCATGCCCGAACCGTTGTCGCCCACGACCGGCTTCGGCATGAACGTTGCCGTCTTGCCGTACGAGTGCGCGACGTTGTGGATGATGTACTTCGACCATTGCGTCCAGTCGGCGCGCTGCACGAGCGTCGAGAACTTCGTGCCGATTTCGTTCTGGCCCTGGCCCGCCACTTCGTGGTGGTGCACTTCGACCGGAATGCCGAGCTGTTCGAGCAGCAGGCACATTTCCGAACGCATGTCCTGGAACGTGTCGACCGGCGCGACCGGGAAGTAGCCGCCCTTCGTGCCCGGACGGTGGCCCGTGTTGCCGCCTTCGAATTCCTTGCCTGCCGACCACGGCGCTTCTTCGGAGTTGATCTTCACGAAGCAGCCCGACATGTCCGTGTTCCACTGGACCGAGTCGAAAATGAAGAATTCCGGCTCCGGACCGAAGTAGGCGGTGTCGCCCAGGCCCGTGCTCTTCAGGTACGCTTCGCCGCGCTTCGCGAGCGAACGCGGGTCGCGCTCGTAGCCCTTGCCGTCGGCCGGCTCGACCACGTCGCAGGTCAGCACGAGGGTCGACTCTTCGTAGAACGGGTCGATGAACGCTGCGCTCGGATCCGGCATGAGCAGCATGTCCGACGCCTCGATGCCCTTCCAGCCGGCGATCGACGAGCCGTCGAATGCATGGCCGCTTTCGAACTTGTCTTCGTCAAACGCCGAAACCGGCACCGACACGTGCTGTTCCTTGCCGCGCGTATCCGTGAAGCGGAAATCGACGAACTTGACGTCCTCGTCCTTCACGAGCTGCATGACGTCGGCGACGGTTTTACTCATAACCTCTTCTCCTGATTGAACAATTCCGGCGGACTGGGAACCGCCTCGTTTATCGAGCTGCCCGGGGTCTGGCTTTGGCGCAGCGTGCCCCGGGTGGACCGAATTCTATATAGCAGCAACCGTGCCAACCTTGCGCGGAAGCGACATGAATCGCGCCAGCCCGCGCCACGGCAGGGCCCGGGTGCGCGATTCCGGGGCTGAGGGCCGCATCGCCGGCCTGGCGAATGCACTTATATAGTGCAAACCGCGTAGCGCGCCGACGCAGCGGAATCATTCTGGTGCATGCGTGCCATTCTGCACTTTTTTGGTGAATGCGTGGGCAGTGCGTGCGGCGCCCGGCACGCGGACATCCGCGCGGCGCCGCCGCGCTAGAATGATCGTTTGACCGATACGGAGACCTCCTGCCATGAGTACGCTCGACCAGCTTTACGCGAAGGCCGAAGAACGCCGCGCCCAGGGTGCGCTCCACTACGCCGGCGCATTGCTGCCGGTCGAGGCATTCGAACTGCTGCAGCTCGACCCGTCGGCACGTCTCGTCGACGTGCGCACGCGTGCCGAGCTCGACTGGGTCGGCCGCCCGCTCGTCGGCGACGGCCAGTACCTGCACCTCGAATGGACGCGTTATCCGGGCGGCGTGCCGAATGCCGAATTCGTCGATCAACTGAAAGCGGCCCTCCCGACCGATACGCCCATCCTGTTTCTGTGCCGCAGCGCCGCGCGCTCGAAGCTGGCCGCCGTCGCGTCGGCGCAGGCCGGCTTCACGAAGGCGTTCGACCTGCTCGAAGGCTTCGAGGGCGGCAAGGATGCCGAAGGCCACCGCAAGACGGTCGACGGCTGGTGCTTCCGGAAACTGCCGTGGATCGGCGCCTGACGGCGCACTCGCTTGGGCACGCCCGACTGCGACATCGTCGAGCCGGGCGATGACATCCCGATGACGGGCCGCGTTGCGCGGCCCGCGGTTTTTGGGCGGCCTTCGCGCCGCCCGCGTGGGTGACCGGTACGCGGCCCTCAGGCGCGCGGCACGTCCGGTTCGACCACGTCGCCGCCGAGCAGGTGCACGCCTTCGCGCAGCTTCACGAACGCGGCCGCCACCGCCTCCGGCTCGCCCTTCACGCCGAGATCGATATGCCGCCGCGCATAGATCCCGCCGCGCTCGGCATCGCCGACGCTCGGCAGGCTGAACACGCGCACGCCCGGGAAATCGCGCTCGATCTTCTCCATCAGCGGCGTGAGCGTCGATTCCGGCAGTTCGAACACGTACAGCGAGCGCTCCGCGTGCGGCGTCGCGTGATGGAGGTGCCGGTACTTCGTGTCGAGCACCCATTCGATCATCGGCCACGCCATCACCGGGAAGCCCGGCACGAAATGGAGATCGCCGACCGAGAAGCCGGGAATCCGGTTGTAGCCGTTCGGGATGATCGTCGCGCCCGCCGGGAACACGCCCATGTTGAAGCGATGCCGGTTTTCCGGCGATTCGAAATCGACCGGCGTGGCCGGATCGGCGTGCGTCTCGCGGATGCGTTCCGCGATCAGCGCCTTCGCTTCCGGGTGCAGCTCGAGCGGCACGCCTAGCGCGGCGGCCGCGCACTGGCGCGTGTGGTCGTCCGGCGTCGCGCCGATGCCGCCCGTGGAGAACACGATGTCGCCCGACGCGATCGCGCGCGCGAGCGTCGCGGTGATGCGCGCCGGATCGTCGCCGACGTATTCGGCCCAGTCGAGCGCGAGGCCGCGCGCGCCGAGCAACTCGATCACCTTGGCCAGGTGCTTGTCCTGCCGACGGCCCGAAAGGATCTCGTCGCCGATGATGATGATGCCGATGCTCATGCCTGCCCCATGTCGATTGCGGTGGCGCGCGAACCCGCGCGCAAGTCGTCCAGCGCGCGCAGGCAATAGTGCCCGAACCACAGCGCCGAAAAAACGAGGATGAAAGCGTAAACCCAGATCATGGCCGCTGCCACGAACGGAAACAGCACCATCATCCAGACCGACGATACCCATACGAAGGTCGGCACGGTGCCGAGCAGCCCGGTCGCGACGCCGATGCCGATCAGCGGCCAGCGATGCTGCCGCACCAGCGCACGGCGCTCGTCGCGGCTCGCGTGCTGCGCGAGCGCGTCGTAGGTCATCACCCGGTAGGTCAGCCAGCCCCAGATCACGGGCGGCAGCAGCGCGAAGAACGGCGGAATCAGCCACAGCGGGATCGTGACGACGAGCAGCACGACGCCGACCACGGCCGCGCCGAGCGAATTGAACACGCTGCCGAAGAACGTGCCGCCCCGCTTCGCCTCCAGCGCGGCGAACTGCCGGTTCGACAGGTGCTTGATCACGACCGGCATCGAGATCGTCGCGATCAGCAGCAGCACGGTCAGCACGATCAGCGGAATCGCGAGCGACACGACGACGAACGGCGCGACGACCGCATGCAGCTGCGACATCCCGATCGCGTCGAACATGCGGTACAGCACGGCCGTGAGCACGAAGCCGTCGAGCGCGCCGCGCGCGGCGTCGATCAGCGTCTGCCACGAGAACCACAACACGACGCCCCACAGCAGCGCCGAGACGACGAACGGCATCAGGGTGAGCCACAGCATGCGCGGGTGCAGCGCGCTGACGAAGGCCCGGACGAAAGAGCGCAGCAAATCGTTCATGCGAACCTGTCTCGACGAAGAAAAACGGGGAAAGGATAAACCACACGGCCCGCGTGCGCCAAAGCGCATGCGGGCCGTGCGGGAGAACCGTTCAACGGGGGAGCGACGGGGTCAGGCCGACGCCGCGCCGCGCTTCGCCGGGACGAGGCGCCGGAAGATGCGCACGAACGCGAGGCCGTGCTGCGCCCAGAAGCCGTCGCCGTAGGACACGCCTTCGACCTGCTCGCGGATGCCGGTCGGCTCGACCGTGCGGTTCCACGACGCGGTGCCGAACATCATGTCCCACCACGGAAACAGCACGCCGAAGTTGCAGCCGTACTTCGTGCCTTCGTGGCCGTAGCCGACCGCGTGATGGCGCCGGTGGAAGGTCGGGCTCACGAGCAGACGCTCGCCGAGCCAGCCGAACGACAGCCGCGCATTCGTATGCTGGATGCTCTGCACGAAGTTCGTGACCGCGGTCAGCACGACGAACTGCGACGGCGTCACGCCGATCACGAGCGCGATCGCCGCGAAGAAGCACGACTGGATCACGTCGTCGAGCAGGTGGTTGCGGTCGTCGCACCACAGCGACATCTGCCGCTGGCTGTGATGCACCGCGTGCAGCTCCCACCAGATGCCGAACTTGTGCTGCCAGCGGTGATACCAGTAGCCGGCGAAGTCGAGCACGACGAGGTAGATCGCAAACGCGACGATCGGCCGCGAGGTCACGCCCGGCCACAGATAGTCGAGGTTGATGTTCGCGATGCCGTGCAGGCGCAGCCACGCCTGGAAGCCGTCGAACACGGGCTGCAGCGCGAAGAAGAAGAACAGCGTGTAGATGCCGAGTTTCGAGATCGCCGTGTAGATCACGTCGACCCGCACCGCGCGGCGGTTCTGCCAGCGCTCGACCGGCAGCAGCGCCTCGAGCGGGCGCAACAGCGCGAACATCAGCACCATCTGCAGCGCGCCGATGATCACCCAGTACAGCGCGTCGTAGGTGTCCTCGTCATAGCCCATCAGGTTGAACTTGAAGAGGAGCGGCTGCACGACGTCGACGTACAGCCAGGTCTGGATGTCCGACACGAACGCATCGATCAGGTGCAGCATCGCTCGCCTCCGTCGGTCACGCGCCGTTCGCAGCCTTCCACGGCGCGCGGTCGTAGAAGTAAATCCCGTGCGGCGAACGGCCGACGGCGATCGTCTGCACCAGCTTGCGCGATGCGAGATCGATGATACCGACCTTCTTCGCGAAGCGGAACGTCACCCACAGCGTCTTCTTGTCGGCGGACAGCTCCATGTCGTCCGGGCCCGGCAGCAGGCCGGTGATGTCGCCGACGTTGGTGAGCGTGTTCTCGTCGATGATGCTGATCGTGTTCGCGACCCGGTTGGTGACCGCGACATGCGTGCCGTCGGCCAGCGAGCGGAAGTTGTGCGCGCCGTTGCCCGTATGGATCTGCTTGACGACCTTCTGGTTGCGCCAGTCGACCACCGCGACGTAATCCGCGCCGGTCATGCCGACCAGCAGGAACTTGTCGTCCGGCGTGAGCCACAGGCCCGCCGGCACCTTGCCGACCTTCATCTTCCACTTGACCGTCTGCGTCGGCAGATCGATCGCCGCGATCTCGCCGGACACCTGCAGCGATACGAGCAGCGTCTTGCTGTCCTTCGTGAACGCGAGGTGGCTCGGCATCACCGCGAGCGGCACGCGCTTGGCCAGATGCACGTCGTGGCCGTCGTAGCTGTAGATGTCGACGCGGTCGAGCCGCAGCCCGGCCGCGGCGAACCACTTGCGATCGGGCGAGAAGCCGAGCTGGTACGGATCGTCGATCCCCTCGACGGTGCGCTGCAGCTTGCCCGTCTTCGGATCGAGGAACATCAGGCTGTTCGAGACCGAATTTGCGACGATCAGCGACGAATTGTCGGGCGTCGCCATCAGATGGTGCGGCTCCTTGCCGGTCGGCATCGTCGACACGACTTCGCGGGTCTGCTGATCGATCAGGGAAAGCGTCGCTTCGGCCGAATTGAGGATGATCACGTTATTCGCGTGTGCGGCGGGCGCCAGCACGGCGGCGGCCAGCGCAAGCGTGCGGCCGAAGGAAAGGAAAGTGCGCATGAAGACTCACGTCGTGGAACAGCAGTCATTGTAAAACGTTCGGCCAGCCCCGCCGGTTGACGAAAGCCCGCGTTGCGCCACTTCGCCGCACGCCGCCGGAGCCTTGCAGCCGGCGGCGGCCAGCGCGGCCGGACGGCCGGGGCCGACAACCGGCGGGCCCGCCCTGCCGCCGTCGCGCTAGCGCTGCATCGACTCCCACACCTTGTGCAGACGCTTGACAGAGACAGGCATCGGCGTGCGCAGTTCCTGCGCGAACAGCGAAATTCGCAGCTCCTCCAGCAGCCAGCGGAATTCCGCGAGACGCGGGTCGGCGACGCCGCCGCGCTGCGACACCGCGCGCTGATACTGCTGGACGAGCGGCAGCAGCTCGGCGGACTGCTTCGCGTCGCGCGCCGGGTCGGCCTTGAGCTTGTCGATGCGCAGCGCGATGCCCTTCAGGTAGCGCGGGAAATGTGCAAGCTGCGTGTAAGGCGTGTCGATCACGAAACGCTTGCCGACGAGCGCACCGAGCTGCTGCTGCAGGTCGGCGTGCGCCTGCGCGAACGGCTTCGCCTGCGCGAGCTTCTTCGCGAGCCCCGCATACTCGGCGAGGATCTGCCCGACGAGCCGCGCGATCTCCTGCGCGAGCAGGTTCAGGCGGCTCCTGCCCTCGTCGCGGCGCGCGTGGAAGCTCGCGTCGTCGTCGGGCAGCGGGTCCTGCAGGCACGCGCGGTCGAGCGCCGTGTCGATCAGCTGGTCGCGCAGCTCGTCCTGCGTGCCGAGCGACATGTACTGCATCGCCATCTCGCGCAGCCCCGGCAGGTTCTTCTCGAGGAACTTGATCGGCTCCTTGAGCTGCAGCGCGAACAGCCGCCGCAAACCGGCCCGGTGGATTCGCGCGGCCTCCTCCGGCGAGTCGAACACCTCGACGTCGCAATGCGTGCCGCGATCGACCAGCGCCGGGTAGCCGTACAGCGTCTGGCCTCGGCGGCGAATCTCGAGCAGTTCCGGAAGCTTGCCGAAGTTCCACGTCGTCAGGTTCTCGTACAGCGCGGTCGCGCCGGCCTCCGCAGGCGCGGCCGTGTGCGGCGCCGCGCCCTTGGCCGGCTTGCCGCCCTTCGCCGCCGAACCCGGCGCCGCGCCGGGCGCCGGCGCGTCGTGCGCATCGCCGTCGCCTGCTTCGCCGCCCGGTGCGATCGTCGATGCCGCCGCGATCTTCTGGAACTGCTGCTGCGCCTGCGCGCCGAGCTCCTGGCGCAGTTGCGCGAGATTGCGCCCCATCGCGAGCTGGCGGCCGTGCTCGTCGATCACCTTGAAGTTCATGAACAGATGCGCGGGCAGCGTCTCGAGCTTGAAGTCGGCCGTCTTCATCGCGACCTGGGTTTCGCCGCGCACGTCGGCGATCAGCGCCTCGACGAGGCCGCCCGCGCCGAAGCGCTCGCGGCCCGTGCGCTCGACGAAGCCCGCCGCGTATTCGGGCAGCGGCACGCAGTGCCGGCGCAGCTTCTGCGGCAGCGACTTCAGCAGCAGCTGCACCTTTTCCTTCAGCATCCCCGGCACGAGCCATTCGCAACGGCGCGCGTCGACCTGGTTCAGCGCGTAGAGCGGCACCGCGAGCGTCACGCCGTCGCGCGGCGTGCCGGGCTCGAAATGGTACGTGAGCGCCATCTCGACGCCGGCCATCGTCGCGCGCTTCGGGAACAGCTCGGTCGTCACGCCGGCCGCCTCGTGGCGCATCAGGTCGTCGCGCGACAGGTACAGCAGGCGCTGCTTCTCCTCCGCCTGGCCGCCCTTCTTCACCTCGTCGCGATACCAGCGCTCGAACGCGGCGCCCGTGTAAATGCCCTCGGGAATCGCCTGGTCGTAGTACGCGTAGATCAGCTCGTCGTCGACCAGCACGTCCTGGCGGCGCGACTTGTGCTCGAGCTGCTCGATGTCGGCGAGCAGCTTGCGGTTGTGCGCGAAGAACGGCAGCTTCGTGTCGAATTCGCCTTCGACCAGCGCGCCGCGGATGAACAGCTCGCGCGCCCGCGCCGGATCCTGCTTGCCGAACGCGACGCGCCGGCGGTGGTAGATCGGCAGCCCGTACAGCGTCGCGCGCTCGAACGCGCTGACCTGCGCGGGACGCTTTTCCCAATGCGGCTCCGACAGCGATTTCTTCAGCAAGTGCGCGCCGATCTTCTCGACCCACTCCGGCTCGATCTTCGCGAGACAGCGCGCATACAGCCGGCTCGTCTCGACGAGCTCGGCCGCCATCACCCAGCGGCCAGCCTTCTTCGCGAGCGCGGAGCCCGGCCAAAGGTAGAACTTGATCCCGCGCGCGCCGAGATAGTGCGGATCGTCGTCGGCCTTCATGCCGAGGTTGCCGAGCAGGCCCGTCAACAGGGCCAGATGAATCTGCTCGTAGGTCGCCTCGACCTCGTTGAGCCGCCAGCCGTGCTCGCGCACGACCGTCAGCAGCTGCGAATGGACATCGCGCCATTCGCGCAGCCGCAGATGCGACAGGAAGTTCTGCCGGCACGCATCGACCAGCTGGCGGTTCGACTTCTTGTGCGCGACGGCTTCCTCGAACCACGCCCAGATCTTCAGCCACTGCAGGAATTCCGAGCGTTCGTCGGCGAACCGGCGGTGCGCCTGGTCGGCCTGCTCCTGCGCGTCGATCGGCCGGTCGCGCGGGTCCTGCACGGACAGCGCGCTCGCGATGATCAGCACCTCGCGCAGCGACTGCTGGTCGCGCGCGGCGAGAATCATCCGGCCCACGCGCGGATCGAGCGGCAGGCGCGCGAGTTCGCGGCCGAGCGGCGTCAGCGCGTTGTCGTCGTCGACCGCGCCGAGCTCGTTGAGCAACTGGTAGCCGTCGGCGATCGCGCGGCCCGGCGGCGGCTCGAGGAACGGAAACGACTCGATCGCGGTCAGGTGCAGCGACTTCATCCGCAGGATCACCGACGCGAGCGACGAGCGCAGGATCTCCGGATCGGTGAAGCGCGCGCGCGCCTGGTAGTCGCTTTCCTCGTACAAGCGGATGCACACACCGTCGGCCACCCGGCCGCAGCGGCCCGCGCGCTGGTTCGCGGCGGCCTGCGAGATCGGCTCGACCTGCAGCTGCTCGACCTTGTTGCGGTACGAATAGCGCTTCACGCGCGCGAGGCCGGTGTCGACGACGTAGCGGATGCCCGGCACCGTCAGCGACGTTTCGGCCACGTTGGTCGCGAGCACGATGCGGCGTGCGTTCGACGCCTTGAACACCTTGTCCTGGTCGGCCGCCGACAGCCGCGCGAACAGCGGCAGGATCTCGGTATGCGGCGGATGATGCTTGCGCAGCGCCTCGGCCGCCTCGCGAATCTCGCGCTCGCCGGGCAGGAACACAAGCACGTCGCCGGGGCCTTCGCGGCACAGTTCGTCGACCGCGTCGACGATCGCGTCCATCAGGTCGCGTTCGGCCTCGCGCGCGGTCTTCACGCGATCGCGGCCGCCCGTGCCTTCGGCGTGCTTCACGGCCGGCCGGTCCTCGGCCACCGGGCGGTAGCGCATCTCGACCGGGTACAGCCGCCCGCTCACCTCGATCACGGGCGCCGGGCGCGCGTCGGTGCCGAAATGGCGCGCGAAGCGGTCGGCGTCGATCGTCGCGGACGTGACGATCAGCTTCAGGTCCGGCCGCCTCGGCAGGATCTCCTTCAGATAGCCGAGCAGGAAGTCGATGTTCAGGCTGCGCTCGTGCGCCTCGTCGATGATCAGCGTGTCGTACGCCTTCAGCAACGGGTCGGTCTGCGTCTCGGCGAGCAGGATGCCGTCCGTCATCAGCTTGACGGACGCGCCGGGCGCAAGATTGTCGGTGAAGCGCACCTTGTAGCCGACCACTTCGCCGAACGGCGTGCCGAGCTCCTCGGCGATGCGCCGGCCCGTCGACGACGCGGCCAGGCGCCGCGGCTGCGTATGGCCGATCAGGCCCGTGCCGCCGGCGCCGAGGCCACGGCCGAGATCGAGACAGATCTTCGGCAGCTGGGTCGTCTTGCCCGAACCCGTTTCACCGCAGACGATGACGACCTGATGACCGGCGATCGCGCGCGCGATTTCGTCGCGCTTGCCCGACACGGGCAGGCTTTCGGGGTACGTGATCGGCGGAACGGGATTGGGCGCGACGGCGGCGCGGGGCGGACGTTCGCGGCGCGGCGCGCGCTCGCCTGCGGCCTGCGGCGCACCCTTCGCGGCCGGCTGGCCCGGCTCGCGGCGCGGCTCGTCGCCGCGCGGCCCGCGCGGCGGCTTGCCGGCCTGCTGTTGCTGCCCGCGCGGCGGCTGGCCCTGCTGCTGCCGCGCATCGGCCGCACCATCCGGGTGCTTCGCCGACGGCGCGTTTGCCCGCGTCGGCGCGGGACTTTTAGGTACATTCGACATGGGGGCGCATTATAATCCCGCCCATGAATTCCCAAACCGACCTCCCACCCGCCCAGACCGGCACCGCGACGCCGCCGGCCGCCGACGATTCGGCCGTCAGCCACGCGCAGTTCGTCGACTGGATGCGCTCCGTCGCGCCCTACATCCACAAGTTCCGCAACAGCACGTTCGTCGTGGGGTTCGGCGGCGAGGTGGTGCAGCAGGGGCTGTTGAACGCGCTCGTGTCCGACATCGCGCTGCTGCAGGCGATGGGCATCCAGATCGTGCTCGTGCACGGCTCGCGGCCGCAGGTCGAGGAGCAGCTGAGCCTGCATGGTGTCGAATCCGAGTTTTCGCACGGGCTGCGCATCACCGATGCGCGCGCGCTCGAATCCGCGAAGGAAGCGGCCGGCGAAGTGCGTCTCGACATCGAGGCGGCGATCAGCCAGGGTCTGCCGAACTCGCCGATGGCGCACGCGCACATCAGCGTCGTGTCCGGCAACTTCGTGACCGCACGGCCGGTGGGGATCCTCGACGGGGTCGATTTCGCGCACACGGGCATCGTGCGCAAGATCGACGCCGAATCGATCCGTCATTCGCTCGCGAGCCGCAAGCTCGTGCTGCTGTCGCCGCTCGGCTTCTCGCCGACCGGCGAGGCGTTCAACCTGTCGATGGAAGACGTCGCGTCGGCCGCCGCGATCGCGCTGCGCGCCGACAAGATCATCTTCCTGACCGAAGCGCCGGGCATCGTCGACGACCAAGGCGAGCTCGTGCGTGAAATGTCGCTCGATGCCGCCGCCGAGCTGCTCGATTCCGGCAACATCCAGGGCGACGACGCGTTCTTCCTCAAGCACTCGATCCGCGCGTGCCGCGGCGGCGTGACCCGCGCGCACCTGATTCCGCAGTCGCTCGACGGCAGCATGCTGCTCGAACTGTTCCTGCACGACGGCGTCGGCACGATGATCTCGTACGAGAACCTCGAAAGCCTGCGCGAAGCGACACCGGACGACGTCGGCGGCATCCTGTCGCTGATCGAGCCGCTCGAGTCGGACGGCACGCTGGTGCGGCGCGGCCGCCACCAGATCGAACGCGACATCGACCACTTCTCGGTGATCGAGCACGATGGCGTGCTGTTCGGCTGCGCGGCGCTGTATCCGTATCAGCAGGAAAAAATCGGCGAGATGGCGTGCCTGACGGTCGCGCCCGAAGCGCAGGGCTCGGGCGACGGCGAACGCCTGCTCAAGCGCATCGAGCAGCGCGCCCGCGCGCGCGGCCTCACGCACATCTTCGTGCTCACGACGCGCACCGAGCACTGGTTCCTCAAGCGCGGCTTCGTCAAGGTCAGCGTCGACGACCTGCCGGAAGACCGCCGCAAGCTCTACAACTGGCAGCGCAAGTCGCTCGTGCTGATGAAGCAGCTCTGAGCGCAGGCACGACTGCCCTCCCCCAGTCCGATTACAGGAGAAGTACACGATGGCTCGAATGATCCAATGCGCGAAGCTCGGCAAGGAAGCCGAAGGTCTCGATTTCCCGCCGCTGCCGGGCGAACTCGGCAAGCGCATCTACGAAAGCGTGTCGAAGGAAGCGTGGCAAGGCTGGCTCAAGCAGCAGACGATGCTGATCAACGAAAACCGCCTGAACATGGCCGATCCGCGCGCGCGCCAGTATCTGATGAAGCAGACCGAGAAGTACTTCTTCGGCGAAGGCGCAGATCAGGCGTCCGGCTACGTGCCGCCGACCGAAGGCTGAAGCGCGTCGAATCGCGCAAGCGGGCAGCGCGAGCGCCTGCGCCACGCGAAGCAACGCAAACGGCACCGTGTATCGCACGGTGCCGTTTGCTTTTGGGAACGCGCAATCGCGCGTAGGCGATTCGGCCCGCGCGTGCGCTGTCGCCGAGCGGCCGGGTCGCGCCGGCCCGGCGGATTCAGCCCGCCGGTTTCAACGCAGCGCGCTCGCCGCCGGGAGATTCAGCGCTCGCGCCGTCGGCACGCCATTCGGCCGCATCGCTGCGCTCGGCCGTCGACAGCTCGTCCGCGCGATAGCCGGTGCGATTGAGCAACGCGAGCATGCACGCGAGCGACACGAGCGCGTACAGGCCCGATGCGATCGCGACGCCGACGATGCTGCCGGTCGCGTTCAGGATCGCCTGCGCGAGCACCGGCGTGCCGCCGCCAACGACCAGCGCGCTCAGCTGGTAAGCGAGCGACAGGCCCGTATAGCGGATGTTGGCCGGAAACACGCGCGCGAGCACGCCGCCGACCGCGCCGTAGAACATCGCCGACGGGATCGTCGAGATGCACATCCCCGCGACGGCGACCCAGTACGAGCGCGTCGCGAGCGCGTGGAACATCACCGGCATCAACACGATCTCGGGAATCAGGATCCAGCACATCGCGCGCCGCATGTCGACCTTCGACACGAACCATGCGCCGATCGGCTGCATCAGGAACTGCACGACGAGCGAGATCGACAGGATGCCGAGGAACGTGCCCTGCGCATAGCCGAGCTCCTTGGTCGCCCACGACAGCGCGAACGTGCTGCGGAAATACGTGACGTTGATCACCGGCAGCGTGCCGGCCGCGAGCAGCACGACGAGCCAGTGGTCACGCACGACGTCGCGCAGCGGCAGCTTCACCGTGCGCTTGTGCGCCAGCACGCGCTGCATGTCGATCGATTCCTCGAGCCGCAGGCGGATCACCATTCCGATGATCACGAGCACCGCCGACAGCAGGAACGGAATCCGCCAGCCCCAGGTCAGGAACGACGGTGTCGGCAGCGTGCTCAGCGCGAAGAAGGCCGCGGTGGCGAGCAAATTGCCGGTGGGCGAGCCTTGCTGCGCGAACGCCGCATAGAGGATGCTGCGATGCTTCGGCGCGTTCTCGCTCGCGATCAGCACCGCACCGCCCCACTCGCCGCCGACCGCGATGCCCTGCAGCACGCGCAGCATGACGAGGCCCGCGGGCGCCCACACGCCGATCGATGCATAGCCGGGCAACAGGCCGATGCCCGTCGTGGCAAGTCCCATCATCACCAGCGTGATCACGAGCGCGGTCTTCCGGCCGACGCGATCGCCGAGATGGCCGAACACGATTCCGCCAAGCGGCCGCGCGGCGAAGCCGGCCCAGAACGTGACGAATGCGAGCAGCGTCGCGACGCCCGGATCCATCGTGCTCGCGAAGAACACCTTGCCGAACACGAGCGCGGCGGCGGTGCCGTAGATGTAGAAGTCGTACCACTCGATCGTGGTGCCGACGAATGCCGCGACGGCGGCACGGCCGGGCCGCGGCTGCGCGGCGGACGGGTATTGCGGACGGCTCATCGATGTCTCCAGTTTTGTGAATCGGCGGCGCGACTGTCGCGCGCCTTGCCGGATGGCCGGCCTTGCGCCGCCGGCTGGCGGTGTTGCTTGACGTTGCCTTGAGTTGCTTTGCTTCGACTTACATTGGCTTGCGCTGCGTTTGCCTGCGACGCGTTAGCCGAGGATGATCGCGTGCCGGCCGCCTGCGCCGGTCACTCCGGATCCGGCGCGACCTTCAGCACGCCGGCGTCGAGCAGTCGTTGCTGGAGCGCGGGATCGATGCCGAGGCGGTCGAGCACCGCGCGCGTGTCGCGGCCGAGCGCGGGCGGCGGACAACGGTAGGTCGCCGGCGTACGCGACAGCTTCACCGGCGATGCGGTGCCGCGGTATGCGCCGATCTCGACGAACAACTCGCGGTGCAGCGCGTGCGGATCGCGCGCGACGTCGGCGACCGTGCGCACCGGCCCGCACGGCACGCCCGCGGCCATCAGCTCGCGCGCCAGCGGCTCGCACGGATGGGCGGCGAGCCGCGCCTCGAGCTCGGCCTTCAGTTCGGGCCGGTGCGCGCAGCGGCTGCGGTTGTCGGCGAAGCGCGGATCGCCCGCGAGCGCCGGCGCGCCGAGATGCGCGACGAGGCGCGCGAACTGCCGATCGTTGCCGACCGCGAGGAAGATCGGCACCGTCGCCGTGCGATAGCTGTCGTACGGCGCGATGTTCGGATGCGCATTGCCGCTGCGTTCGGGCACGCGCCCCGAGCCAAAGAAGTTCGGCAGGTGCGGATGCAGCAGCGACACGCCGCAGTCGTACAGCGCGATGTCGATCGACTGCCCCTGCCCGCTTCTTTCGCGCTCCGCGAGCGCGAGCAGGATGCCGGCAAGCGCGTTGAGCCCGGTGACCATGTCGACGATCGGCAACCCGATGCGCATCGCGTCGCCATCGCGCTCGCCGTTGACGCTCATCAGCCCGGCCATCGCCTGAATCACCGCGTCGTAGCCGGGCAGCCCGCCGAGCGGGCCGTCCTCGCCGAAGCCCGTCACCGCGCAGTGGATCAGGCGCGGGAAACGCGGCTGCAGGTCGCGCGCATAATCCATCCCCCAGCGCGCGAGCGTGCCGGGCTTGAAGTTCTCGACGAGCACGTCGGCGTCTTCGAGCAGGCGCCACAGGATCGCGCGCCCTTCGTCACGGGACAGGTCGAGCGCGAGCCCCTCCTTGTTGCGGTTCACGCCCATGAAGTACCAAGCGGTGTCGCCGAGGAACGGCGGCCCCCAGCCGCGCGTTTCGTCGCCGTCCGGCGGTTCGATCTTGATCACCGTCGCGCCGTGGTCGGCGAGCGCCTGCGTGCAGTACGGGCCGCCGAGCACGCGGCTCAGGTCGACGACCTTCAGCCCGTCGAGTGCGCCGCGTGCCGAGGTCGTCGCCTTCGACGAATGGATCGCTTCCGTCGCGTTCATCGTTCGACCTCCGGCAGCAGGTCGAGTGCCATGTCGAGCGGCACCGGCGCGCCGCGCAGCAGCGCATCGAACGCGGCCGCCTCGTCGTCGCGCGACGCCGGTGCGAGCGGGTCGACCGGCAGCAGCTTGTGGCGCACGACGAGGTGCGCGAGCGCGAGGCGCCGGTAATCGGGCGCGAGCCGTGCGCCCTCGCACGCCATCAGCACGGCTGCGCTCGCGTAGTACAGCGCCGACGCGGCCTGCCGCACGCACGCGTCGTCGCCTTGCGCGGCGACCCGTGCAAGCGCATCGCACGCGCGCGCGAGAATGCGCCGCAACGCCGCGCGGCTCGCGTCGGGCAGCGGCGCCGCGCCGAGCCGGTCGCCGAGGAACGTGCGCAGCGCGTCGAGCGCCTGCTCGCGCTGCGCGGCGCGCGCGACGTCGAGCGCGACGATGTTGCTGGTGCCCTCCCAGATCGAGCCGAGATGCGCGTCGCGCACGAGGCGCGCATCGCTCCACTCCTCGATGTAGCCGGTGCCGCCGCGCACTTCCATCGCATCGCCCGTCACGCGGCGCGCATCGCGGCACGCGCGGAACTTGATCAGCGGCGTCAGGATGCGCACGCAGCGCGCGGCCTGCGCATCGCCCGCATCCGCCTGCGGCAGCAGCAGCGCGATCTGCATGAACATCGAGCGTGCGGCCTCGGCGGGCAGCAGCATCTTCATCAACTGGCGCTGCATCAGCGGCATGTCGATCAGCTTGCGGCCGAATGCGGCGCGATGCGCGGCCACGTGCAGCGACTCGTTCAGCGCGCGTCGCATCAAGCCCGCCGCGCGCACGCCGTTCGACAACCGCGACATGTTGATCATGTCGGCCATCTGGTGAAAGCCACGGCCGATCTCGCCGATCAGCCAGGCCTGCGCGCCTTCGAGCGCGATCTCGCCGCTCGCCATCGAACGGCTGCCGAGCTTGTCCTTCAGCCGCACGATCCGGTAGCGGTTGCGCGTGCCGTCCGGCAGTGTCTTCGGCAGCAGGAACAGCGCGAGGCCCTTGATGCCGTCAGGCGCGCCGTCGGGCCGCGCGAGGACCATCGCGAGGTCGGCGTCCGCGTTCGAGCAGAACCACTTGTCGCCGTACAGGCGCCACACCGTCCCGCCCTGCGCATCGGTTTCGCGCGCCGCGCGCGTCGCGATGCGGCCGACGTCGGAGCCGGCCGCCTGCTCGGTCATGAACATCGCGCCCTGGAACAGCGTGTCGAAATCGCGTGACGCGAGCATCGGCAGATAGCGCTCGACGAGCGCCGGGTCGCCGAAACGGCGCAGCGTGCGCGTCAGCGAATCGGTCATGCTGACCGGGCAGCACAGCCCGAATTCCGCCTGCACGAACAGGAACGTCAGCGCGTACTTGACGAGCGGCGCCGCCGCGTCCGGCTGGTGGCTCAGCGCCGCGAGCCCGAGTTCCGAATAGGCAACGCGTTCGAGCGCGACATACGCGGGGTCCTTGTCGATCCGCTGCACGGCTTCACCGCGCCGGTTGCGATGCTCGAGCACGGGCGGATGCTTGTCCGCGCGCGACGCCCACGCGTCGAGTTCGCCCGAGACACGCGCGCCGAGCGCGCGCAGTTGCGGTTCGAGTTCCGCGTATCGGGCCGCGCCGAGATGCAGCCTCAGCAACGCGCCGAGATCGGGATCGGTCGTGAAGAAATTGATGCCCCGGCTATCGGGGATGTTGTTGGCCGCGCCGGTGTCCGGCGTGCAGGCGGTGTCGTTCATGCGTGCGTCTCCATGGTGGCCCGGCTGCCGGCCGGTGCCCGCGCCGCGGCGGCGTGGCCGGCTGGTGCCAGGCGTTCGACAGAGCGTAGGCGCGCGATCGATAAGCGTCCAATACAGGATTTATCCGGTACGATAGACGACGCTTATCGATGCCGATTTGCTGAGGAGACAGCATGGAACTGAGGCAGTTGCGCTACTTCGTGGCGGTCGCCGAGGAACTGCATTTCGGGCGCGCGGCGAAGCGCCTGTTCATCTCGCAGCCGGCGCTGAGCTTCGATATCCGCAAGTTCGAGGATGCGCTCGGCGTGCAGCTCTTTTCCCGCACCAACAAGACGGTCGCGCTGACCAATGCGGGCGCGGTGCTGCTCGGCGAGGCGCGCCGGCTGCTGCTGCAGGCGGCCGAGGCGGAGCGGCTCACCGTGCGCTCGGCGTCCGGCCTCGCGGGGCGGCTGCGGATCGGCTTCGTCCATTCGATGCTGTATCGCGGACTGCCCGACGCGGTGCGGCGTTTCGAGGCCGACTATCCGGCCGTCGAGATCGTGCTGAGCGAGATGAACACGCAGGCGCAGGTGCAGGCGATCCAGCGCGGCCAGATCGATCTCGGCTATGCGCACTGGGGCCACTGCCCGCCCGAGGTCGAATCGACGCCCGTCTATGCCGAACCGTTCGTCTGTTGCCTGCCGGCCGCGCATCCGCTCGCACGGCGCCGGCAGATCGCGCTCGCCGCGCTGGCCTCAGAGCCGTTCATCCTGTTTCCGCGCGACGCGGCACCGCATTACCACGACCTGATCATCGCGCAATGCGTGAACGCGGGATTCAGTCCGCTGATCCGTCACGAGGCGCGGCTCTGGCAGACGATCCTGTCGATGATCGAATTCGGGATGGGCATCGCACTCGTGCCGCGCGTGCTGCAACAGGTGAAAAGCGACCGGCTCGCGTTCCGGCCGCTGAAGGATGCGTCGCTCGAATCGCGCACGCTGGAGCTCAAGCGCAGCGGCACCGCCGAACCGGTCGCGCTGCGCTTCGCGGACTACGTGCGTGCGTCGATCGACGCGCTGCCCGCGCTCGCGGGCTGAGCCGGCGCGCCGTTGCCGCGCGCCGATACTTCCGCGCTACTTCGCTTCGGGCTGCAGCGCCGGCTGCGCGCGCCGGTACCACACCGCATACACCACCGACAACGCGAACAGGAACGGAATGCCGAAGATCAGCGTCATGTGGAATTCGGCCGTGAAGTAGGTCGTCACCATTACCGCCAGCATCAGCGCGGCGCCGAGCAGCGTCAGCAGCGGAAAGCCGCGCATCCGGAACGCGGGCGCCGGCAGGCCGAGCGCCGCGCGCCGACGCCGGAAGAAGTAATGCGTGACGAAGATCATCATCCACGTGAACAGCGCACCGAACATCGACACCGCCATCATGATCGTGAACGACGCGTCCGGATACAGCACGCTCAGGACCGTCGCGAGCGCGATGCCGAGCGTCGACAGCATCAGCGCACCGAACGGCACGCCGCGCGCATTGACTTCTCCGAGCGCCTTCGGCGCGTAACCCGCGCGCGACAGGCTGAACATCATCCGCGTCGTGATGTAGAGCTGGCTGTTCATCGCCGACAGCGCGGCGATCAACACAACGAAATTGATCAGCCCGGCCGCGCCCGGCAGGTGGATCGCTTCCATCACCTTCACGAACGGGCTCTCGTCGCGCCCCGCTGCCGTCCACGGCACGATCGCCAGCATCAGCGCGAGCGTGACGAGATAGAACAGCACGAGCCGCACGATCGTCGAGCGGAACGCGCGCGTCACCGCACGCTCGGGATCTTCGGCTTCGCCCGCGGCGACCGCGATCATCTCGATGCTCAGGTAGCTGAAGATCGACACGATCACCGCGACCCACATTCCCCACATCCCCTTCGGAAAGAAGCCGCCATGCGCGGTGTAATGTTGGAAGCCCGCGCCGGCCGCGCCGTCGCCGACCAGCGCCGGATTGCCGAACACGACGTACGCGCCCAGCACGATGAAGCCGACGATCGCCGCGATCTTCACGACCGAGAAGCCGTACTCGACCGCGCCGAACACGTCGACGCTGCGCGCGTTGACGAACACGAGCAGCGCGGAGAAAGCGACGATCCAAAGCCAGCCCGGCACGCCCGGGAACCAGTACTTCATGTACAGCGCGATCGCGGTGACTTCGGTGCCGACCGCGAGCACGATGCACGCCCAGTACGCGTAGCGCACGAGGAAGCCGGCCCACGGGCTCACGTAATGTTCGGCGTATGCGCCGAACGACCCGGAGGTCGGGTGCGCGACCGTCATCTCGGCGAGACAGCCCATCAGCAGCAGCGAGATGAACGCGCCGATCGCATAGCTGACGAGCACGCTCGGGCCGGCGAAGCCGATCGCGAACCCGCTGCCGAGAAACAGACCCGTGCCGATCGCGCCGCCGATCGCGATCATCGCCATCTGCCGTGCGGAAAGCGTGCGGCGCAGACCGTGCTCGCGCGCCGCGATGTGCTGGAATTGCCCTTCTGATTGCATCGAATGACCTCGTTCGAAAACGTGTGTCCGGTCGAAACGTCGACGGCGCACGGACCGGTGCCGGACCGCACCGGCCACCGCGCGCCGCGTGTTCAGAACAGGTGGCGCAGGCCGGCCGCGATACCCGTCTGGTTGCCGCGTCCGGGCATTTCGGTGAACGCGCCGCCGGTCACGCGGTTGTAGTCGACCGTCGCGTAGACCTGCGTGGCCTTCGACAGCGCGTACTCGGCCTCGAGCACGCCCGTATAGCGCTTCCCGCCGTTGCCCGCGATGCCGTTGACGTTGCGGATGTCGTCGTAATATGCGACGCCCGTCACCGATACCGCCGGCGTGACCTGCACGCTCGCGCCGGTATAGAAGATCGCATCGCGGCGCGGATTGTCGGCGAACGAACCGTAGGCGACGTCGCGGCCCGGCGCGTTCAGCAGTTGCTGGTCGAGCATGCCCGTGCGGTCGATGCCGCCGAGATAGCCGGCGTACAGCGTCGCCGCGCCGAACGCGTAACGCGCGCCCGCGCCCCATGCCTGCTGCGCGTGGCTCGTCAGGTCGCGCACCTGCTGGTAGGTCGCGCCGACCATCAGGCCGCCGAGCGTGTACGACACGCGCGTGCCCCAGTACGCATTCGCGCCGAGGCTGCCCGCGACACCGCCAAACCCGTAGCTCGCGCCGACGTTCAGCCCGCCGAACGAGCCGTCGTAGCTGACCACGTTGCTCGCGCGACCCTGCGTGAGGAAATACGGCCACATGTTGGCCGTGTAGTTGCCGACCGTCAGCGGATCGAGATCGCCGAACAGGTTGAACGCCTCGGTTGCCTGCCGGCCGAGCTTCACGGTGCCCCAGTCGCTCGCGAGGCCGACATACGCGTAGCGGCCGAACAGCGCGCCGTCGAGTTGCCCGTTCTGCGGCTCGAAGCCGCTCTCGAGCCGGAAGATCGCCTGCAGCCCGCCGCCGAGCGCTTCGTTGCCCTTCAAACCCCAGCGGCTGTTGGTGATCGCGCCGTTGGTCATCTGCACGCTGGCGTCGTTCGATGCGTTCGCATGCGTCGTGTAGCGAACGCTCTGGTCGACGATGCCGTACAGCGTCACGCTGCCCTGCGCCATCGCGCCGCTCGCGGCGAGCAGGCCCGCCATCGTCGGCAGTGCGAATCGAGTAATGCGCTTCATCTTCGTCTCCATCCTTGTCTGAATTGTTGTGTTCGTCGGGGTGTTGGTACTTCTCGGTAATCGCGGGTGCTGCAATCGTCGCGAAGTCGGGTGCCGGCTAACCCCCTGCCGCCGGCAGCGCGACGTACGCGACGAGTTCGACGCGCATGTCCGGATGCGCGAAGCCCTGCACGCCCACGCACGTGCGGTTCGGGTACGGTTCGCGGAAGTGGCGCCGGTATTCGGCGTCGAATTCGGGCATCGCCTTCACGTCGGACAGGTACACGAGCACCTGCGCGACGTCGTCCATCGTCGCGCCGGCCGCCGCGACGGCCTTCGCGAGATTGCCGAGCGTGATGCGCGCCTGCTCGGCCATCGTGTCGCCGGCGATCGCGCCGCACGCATCGACCGGCCCGTGGCCGGTAAACATCAGCCCGCCCGAGCGGGTCGCCCACGAGAACGGCTGCGCGAGCTGGGGCAAGTCGACCGGGATCGTATCTGCCATCGTGTGCTCCTTCGGTTTGGAATCGGCCGCTCAGGCGGCCTGGCGCGACTTGGTGCCGAGCACGTCGGCGATCGCGTTCGCGACATGATCGACGTTCGCGTCGTTCAGGCCCGCGATGCACATGCGGCCCGAGCGCAGCAGATAGACGCCGTGCGACGCGCGCAGCCGGTCCACGTCGGTCGCGGCGATGCCCGTGTAGCTGAACATGCCGCGCTGCGTGACGAGCGCATCGAACGCGGGTGCCGGCAGGCACGCGTCGAGTCGCGCCTTCAGCGCGCCGCGCATGCGCTTGATGCGCGTGCGCACTTCGGCCACCTCGTCTTCCCAGCACGCACGCAGGACGTCGTCGTTCAGCACGGCCGACACCAGCTGCGCGCCGAACAGCGGCGGGCTCGAATAGGTGCGGCGCACGCCGGCCTGCAACTGGCTCAGCACCGTCGCCGCTTCGCCCGCGCTCGCGCAGACGACCGACAGGCCGCCGACGCGCTCGCCGTACAGCGAGAAGTTCTTCGAGAACGAGTTGCTGACGATTGCCGGCAGTCCCGCTTCGACGATCGCGCGCACCGCCCATGCGTCGTCGTCGAGGCCGTCGCCGAAACCCTGGTACGCCATGTCGAGGAACGGAATCAGCCCGCGGCGCGCGAGCACGTCGATCACCGCGCGCCATGCGTCGCGGCCGAGGTCGAGGCCAGTCGGGTTGTGGCAGCACGGCTGCAGCAGCACGACGCTGCGCGCGGGCAGCGCGTCGAGCGCCGCGAGCATCGCGTCGACGCGCAGGTCGTTGCGCGCTTCGTCGTAGTACGGATACGTGTGCACGTCGAGGCCGGCCGCCGCGAAGATCACGCGATGGTTGTCCCACGTCGGATCGCTGATCCAGATCGCGCTGTCGGGGAAATAGCGCTTCACGAACTCCGCGCCGAGCCGCAGCGCACCCGAGCCGCCGAGCGTCTGCAGCGTCGCGATCCGCCCTTGCGCGAGCGCCGCGCAATCTGCGCCGAACACGAGGCGCTGCACGCCCTGCCGATACGCGGCGAGCCCTTCCATCGGCAGATACGTATGCGGCGCACCGGCTTCGCGCAGGCGCTCGGCCGCGAGACGCGTGCTCTCCAGCACGGGAATGCGGCCCGCATCGTCGTAGTAGAGCCCGATGCTGAGGTTGACCTTGTGCGGATGGGCATCCTGCTGGAACGCCTGGAACAGCGACAGGATCGGGTCGCCCGGATAGGCGGGAACGTGTTCGTACATGGCGGAATGACAGTAGAAGTTGAAGGCGGCAAGTCGGCCGGCGGCGTGACAGCGCGTCAGGCCGTGCGGTCGAGGCATGGGGCGCATGTTATCGAGGACGAAATAGAATGAGCTTCACTTTTCGATGACGAATCGCGTCGTTTGCAGTAGAGTCTGCGACTGTCATCTCAAAAATTACGGGATTCTGCGAAATGAATCTGGATCGAACCGACATGCGGATCCTCCGGCATCTCGAGCGGGACGGGCGCATCAGCAATCAGGACCTCGCGAACGCGGTCGCGCTGTCGCCGTCCGCGTGCCTGCGGCGCGTGAAGTTGCTGGAGGAGCGCGGCGCCATTTCGGGCTACCGCTGCACGATCGAGCCGAAGAAGGTCGGCGTCGCGTTCGAGGCGCTCGTGCATGTGTCGATGCGGCCGGACGTGCCCGAATGGCACGACCGCTTCGTCGAAGCGATCCAGGAATGGCCGGAAGTCATCGCCGCGCAGATCGTGACGGGCGGCTCCAATTACGTGCTCACGGTGCGCGCGCGCGACCTCGATCACTACTCCGACTTCGTGATCAACCGCCTGCACCGCGCGACGGGCGTGATGTCGATCAATTCGAGCATCGTGCTCGCGACGCTCAAGCGCGACGGCTCGATCCTCGATCTGGTCGAGCCGTCGACGGGCAGCTGACGAACTTCCTGCACCGGTCTGAAAAATATTTGAAGAAAGTGCTTTACGAACCGAAAAAGCTCTGACATAATTTCAGCTTCTTTGGGCGGTTAGCTCAGCGGTAGAGCACTGCCTTCACACGGCAGGGGTCACTGGTTCGATCCCAGTACCGCCCACCAAAGAATTCAAGGGCCTGCGTCTCACGACGCAGGCCCTTTTCGTTTTGCGGCCGCGCATATCCGCGCCAAGCGGCAAACTCGAGATACCAGTCGTCGCCCTCGGTTATGTCGTAACAATCGGTAATGGACTGGTAATGGGTGAACAGATAACGGCTGACTAGAATCACCCGGAATGACGGCCGAACCGAACCGACTTCCAAATTCAATCAAGGCGAACGGGGATCGCGACGCCAATTGCGTGGCGGACTCAAATCGTCACGACATACCCATGACATTGCCGAATTCACACACACTCTGGTTGACGGGCCTGAGCGGCGCCGGCAAGTCCACGCTCTCGCGTGAGATCGCCGCACGTCTGCGCGCGCGCAACCTTCCTGTCTGCATTCTCGACGGCGACGAATTGCGCTCCGGCGTCTCGCACGATCTCGGATTCAGACGCGAGGATCGAGCCGAAAATTGTCGGCGCACAGCCGAAATCGCCAAGCTGCTGAACAATCAGGGGATCACGGTTATCGTCGCACTGATTTCCCCGTATGCCGCCGACCGGCAACTGGCGCGCAAGACCATCGGCGACGAGCGGTTCGTCGAAATCTATCTGAAGACCGATATCGCGACCTGCTCCGCGCGCGATCCAAAACGCTTGTATGCGAAAGCCGTGACCGGCCAGACGCGTCAGTTCACCGGCATCTCCGATCCTTACGAGGTTCCCGTTACGCCCGATCTCATCGTCGAGACCGCAACGATGTCCATCTCCGCATGCGTCGCGCGCATCATCGAGTTTGATCACGAGCGCTTCGATCACGCGTGATCCGGGCGCGGCTTTCGTTTACTTCAACCTCCCCACTCGTTCCGCCGTCGCGTCAAACGCGCGCTTCGCCTTGTCGACGATCTCGTCGACCTCCGCCTCCCCGATCACCAGCGGCGGCGACAACAGCATCCGGTCGCCCGTCGCACGCATGATCAGGTTGCCGTTGAAGCAGAAGTCGCGGCAGATCGTGCCGATATCGACGCTGCCATCGAACCGCTCGCGCCGTGCGCGATCGCGCGCGAGCTGGACGCCGGCGACCAGCCCGGCACCGGCGATCTCGCCGACGATCGGATGATCGCCGAGCGCTTCGCGCAGCCGACGCTGGAAATACGGCCCGATATCACGCTTCACGCGCTCGACGATGCCTTCGTCGCGCAGCAGCTTCAGGTTCGCGACCGCCACCGCCGCCGCGACCGGATGGCCCGAGTACGTGAGCCCGTGATTGAATTCGCCGTTGTCGATGATCGGG
>NZ_CADFEJ010000017.1 GCF_902833055.1 Burkholderia territorii | reverse complement strand
ATCCTCGGCGCACTGTGGGCGGCCGAAGCCTGGGGCGGCTACTGGAGCTGGGATCCGAAGGAAACCTGGGCGCTGATCGTGTGGCTCAACTACGCGGCCTGGCTGCACATGCGCCTGATGAAGGGTCTGCGCGGCGCGGTCGCCGCGTGGTGGGCGCTCACGGGCCTGCTCGTGACGACGTTCGCGTTCCTCGGCGTCAACATGTTCCTGTCGGGGCTGCACAGCTACGGCAAGCTGTAAGATTTCCGACGTTGGTCCGACGAAAGACCGCCGGCGCACTGCGTGCCCGGCGGTTTTCTTTTGTAACGGGCGGGCCGTCCGGGCGTCGAACGGCGCAGGGCAGGGCGGGTCGAACGCTCATGACGCGTGCGCGCCGCGCATGCAGGAGGAGCAGCACGATGTGGATCAAACGTTCTTTGCAAACCGTACTGACGGGCGGTGATATCGCGCAGAGCCAGATTACGCCGCGCGCGGTGTTCGAAAACCGGCGGCGCGTATTGCAGGCCGCCGGCCTGGCGGCGGCGGGCGGCCTGCTCGGCGGCAGCGGCGCGGCGTTCGCGGCCTATGCGTCGCCGGACGCGCGGGCCGCGAAGCTCGCGGCGAAAACCAACGCGAGATTCGTCGCGGCCGACAAGGTGACGCCGTTCAAGGACATCACGTCCTACAACAACTTCTACGAATTCGGCACCGACAAGAGCGACCCGGCGCAGAACGCGGGCACGCTGCGGCCGCGCCCGTGGCGCGTGAGCGTCGAAGGCGAGGTGCTGCACCCGAAGGTGTTCGATCTCGACGAACTGCTGAAGCTCGCACCGCTCGAGGAGCGCGTGTACCGGCTGCGTTGCGTCGAAGGATGGTCGATGGTGATTCCGTGGATCGGCGTGCCGTTGTCCGAGCTGATCAAGCGCGTGCAGCCGACCGGCAACGCGAAATACGTGCAGTTCATCACGCTGGCCGATCCGTCGCAGATGCCGGGGTTGTCGACGCCGGTGCTCGACTGGCCGTACTCGGAAGGGCTGCGGATGGACGAGGCGATGAACCCGCTGACGCTGCTGACGATGGGCGTGTACGGCCAGGTGCTGCCGAACCAGAACGGCGCGCCGGTGCGGATCGTCGTGCCGTGGAAGTACGGCTTCAAGAGCGCGAAGTCGCTGGTGAAGATCCGCTTCGTCGACAAGCAGCCGAAGACGAGCTGGAACACCTATGCATCGAACGAATACGGTTTCTATTCGAACGTGAACCCGAACGTCGATCACCCGCGGTGGAGCCAGGCAACCGAGCGCCGGATCGGCGAGGACGGCTTCTTCACGCCGAAGCGCAAGACGCTGATGTTCAACGGCTACGGCGATCTCGTCGCGTCGATGTATCAGGGCATGGATCTGAAAAAGAACTTTTGAGCGCGCCCGTGAGAAACGATATCCGTTCTTCGACGCTGACGCCCGCGCGCGCGTCGGGCATGCGCACCGCTGCCGCCGGTGGTTCCGGCGGCGGTGCGGTGCGTACCGCCTCGCCGCGCTGGCTTGCCCCTGCCAAGGTGCTCGTTTTCGCGGCCGGCCTCTATCCGCTCGCACGGCTGGTGCTGTTCGGGCTGACCGATCGGCTCGGCGCGAATCCGATCGAGTTCATCACGCGTTCGACGGGTCTCTGGACGCTGGTGATGCTGTGCATCACGCTCGCCGTCACGCCGGTTCGGCGCATGACGGGTGTTCCCGCGTTGCTGCGCTTTCGGCGGATGATCGGCCTGTTCGCGTTCTTTTACGCGACGCTGCATTTCACGACGTATCTGTGGTTCGACAAGTGGTTCGACGTGCTCGCGATCCTGAAGGACGTCGGCAAGCGTCCGTTCATCACGGTCGGCTTCGCCGCGTTCGTGCTGCTGATTCCGCTGGCCGCGACGTCGCCGCGCGCGATGGTGCGCCGGCTCGGCCGTCACTGGGCGACGCTGCATCGCGCGATCTATGCGATTGCGTTGTTCGGCGTGCTGCATTTCTGGTGGATGAGGGCCGGCAAGCACAATCTCGCGCAGCCGAAGCTTTACGCGACGATCGTCGCGGTGCTGCTCGGCTGGCGGCTGCTTGAATGGGCGTGGCGGCGCATCCGTGCATGACGATGCGAACTAGGGAAAACAAAAGGCGATGACGGGAAGTCATCGCCTTTGTTGCGAGTCAAGCCGCGCGGGCGGCGGCGTGCGGTTACTGCGCGACCGCCGGGCCCGATGCGGGCATCGCGGCCCTCGACGCATCGCTTGACAGCTCGGGCGACAGCGTGAGCGGTGTGCCGGAAGAATCGGGAATGCTCTCGGACGACGCGTTTTCATCGGTCGGCGTGACGTCCGACGGCGGCGTGTCCTGCTGGATGGGCTTCGCCGGCAACGGCGGCACGGTGGGCAGATAGAGCGGGCCGCGTTGACCGCAGCCGGCAAGTATCGCCAAAGCCGCTACAATCGCGCTCATCCGGAAAACGACTCGCATGATCGTCCCTGAACAATTTAACCGATAGAGTTTAGCATGTCCGATACTGAATACCTGGCCCGTGCCGAGGCCGTGCTGGCGGCCGTCGAGCGCACCGTGGATGCCGCGAACGACGGCGATCACGACATCGATCTGGAGCGCAACGGCAGCGTGCTGACGCTGACGTTCGAGAACGGCTCGAAGATCATCATCAATCTCCAGCCGCCGATGAAAGAGCTGTGGATCGCCGCGAAGGCGGGCGGATTCCATTACCGTTTCGTGGACGGCGAGTGGCGCGATACGCGCACCGGCACCGAGTTCTTCGCGGCGCTCACCGACTACGCGACGCAGCAGGCCGGCCTGCCGATCACGTTCGGCGCGTAACGTCCGGCGCTCGCGCGCCCGGCGCCCGTTGCGCCGGATCGAAGCCCAATAAAAAAGCGCCCTGGCGGGCGCTTTTTTCATGCTCGGGGCCGCCAGTATCAGTGGCCGCGGAACAGGTTCATGATGTCCTGCTTCTCCTGCTCGTCGACGTGCGGCACGGGTTCGTCGGTGTTTTGCACCGCCGGCGCCTGCGGCACGCCGACCGTCGACACGAAGCCGTGCCCCGGCGTGAACTCGGTGAAGTACAGCTCGCTGCCGAGCGTCTGGACATCGTCCGGCATCGTCGGCTTGAATTCCGGCACGCCCTTCAGCGCCGCGCCCATGTAGTCGATCCACACCGGCAGCGACAGGCCGCCGCCGGTTTCGCGATCGCCGAGGCTGCGCGGGTTGTCGTAGCCGATCCACGCGATCGCCGCGAGCGTGTGCTGGTAACCGGCGAACCATGCGTCGTGCGAATCGTTCGTCGTACCGGTCTTGCCGGCGAGGTCGGTGCGCTTCAGCACGTTGGTGCGCGCGCCGGTGCCGCGCTGCGCGACGCTTTGCAGCAGGCTGTTCATCACATACGCATTGCGCGCGTCGATTGCGCGCGGCGCATTCTGCTCGGCGATGAGCGGCTGCGCACGGGCGACGATCGCGCCGTTCGGATCGGTCACTTCGGCGATCAGATACGGATTCACGCGGAAGCCGCCGTTCGCGAACACCGAGTACGCGCCGGCCATCTGCAACGGCGTGACCTGGCCCGCACCGAGCGCCATCGGCAGGTAGGCCGGATGGCGCTCGGCGTCGAAGCCGAAGCGCGTGATGTACTGCTGCGCGTACTTCGTGCCGATGTGGTTCAGGATGCGGATCGACACGAGATTGCGCGAGCGCTGCAGCGCGGTGCGCATCGACATCGGGCCTTCGAAGCCGCCGCCGTAGTTCTTCGGCTCCCACGGCTGGCCGCCGGTTTCTGCGGCGCTGAAATACAGCGGGCCGTCGTTGATCACCGTGGCCGGCCCGAGGCCCTTGTCGAGCGACGCCGAGTAGATGAACGGCTTGAACGACGAACCCGGTTGCCGCCACGCCTGCGTGACGTGGTTGAACTTGTTCTTGTTGTAGTCGAAACCGCCGACGAGCGAGCGGATCGCGCCGTCCTGCGGGACGATCGAGATGAACGCGCCTTCGACCTGCGGCAACTGCGTGATCGCCCACTTGCCTGCGTCGTTCTTCACGACACGGACGATCGCGCCCGGACGGATGCGCCGGTTCGGCTGAGCGTTGGCCGACAGCGCGCCCGACGCGAAGCGCAGGTTGTCGCCTTCGATCGTCGCGCTGCTGCCGTCGATGAACGCGACGGTGATCTGGCGCGGCGATGCGGCGGTGACGACCGCCGCGACCAGTTCGCCGTTGTCGGGATGCTCGAGCAGCGCATCGTCGATCGCCTGCTCGCGGTCGTCGGCGCCGGCCGGCAGCTCGATGAAGCCTTCCGGCCCGCGATAGCCGTGGCGGCGCTCGTAATCCATGATGCCCTTGCGCAGCGCCGTGTACGCGACCTGCTGGTCGGCGGAGTCGATCGTCGTGATGACGTTGAAGCCGCGCGTGTAGGTTTCCTCGCGGTACTGCGCGTACATCATCTGCCGGACCATTTCCGCCACGTACTCGGCGTGCACGCTGAACTCGCGGCCCGCGCCCTTGACGACCAGCGGTTGAGCGACGGCTTCGTCGTACTGCTCGCGCGTGATGAAGTTCAGCTCGAGCATCCGCTGCAGGATGTACTCCTGACGCACTTTGGCGCGCTTTGGATTGACGACCGGGTTGTACGCGGACGGCGCCTTCGGCAGCCCGGCGAGCATTGCCGCCTCCGCGAGCGTGATGTCCTTCAGGTCCTTGCCGAAATAGACCCGCGCGGCGCTTGCGAAACCGTACGCGCGCTGGCCGAGATAAATCTGATTCATGTAGACCTCGAGAATCTGATCCTTCGTCAGTGCGCGCTCGATGCGGTACGCGAGCAGCATCTCGTAGATCTTGCGCGTGTAGGTCTTTTCGCTCGACAGGAAGAAGTTGCGTGCGACCTGCATCGTGATCGTGCTCGCGCCCTGCGACGCGTGGCCGTTCGTCAGCGCGACGAAGCCGGCGCGCGCGATGCCGGTGAGGTCGACGCCGCCGTGATCGTAGAAGCGCGCGTCCTCGATCGCGAGGATCGCCTTCTTGAGCGAGTCGGGCACGTCCTTGAAATGGACGATGTCGCGGCGTTCCTCGCCGAATTCGCCGATCAGCACGTGATCCGACGTGTAAATCCGCAGCGGTACCTTCGGACGATAGTCCGTCAGCGCGTCGAGCGACGGCATGTTCGGCCACGCGACGACGAGCGCGTAGCCGAGCACGAGGCCGCCGGCCACGACGAGGGCCACGCACATCGCGGCCAGGCCGATCAGGACTTTCAGCCACCAGGACCGTTTCTTCGGCTCGGGCGCGGGAGGCGGGGACGTAGGAGACGTGGATTGCATAGGCATACCGGAAAACAGTCCCGCGATTATAGCTGCCCGGTAAGGCGGCCCTGACGCGGGGGGCGTCCGCCGGAGCGCGGCGGATCGCGGTGCCGCCAGTATGACGTCCGCGGGCCCGTTTCGAGTCGCGACTGGCTGTTCGGCCGACTGTCGGGCGCACACGCCGCTTTGCAGAATCAAGCCTCGGAAACGCGGCGTGGGCCGCGACTATCGCGGGAGGCTGGGATGGAAGGACGATGGGCGGCGCGGTTCGCGCCAGGCAGGCACCGCTCGACGGGCATCGACGTCGGGGCGGACGAGGTGAGGGTAGCCGTGCTGAGCCGGCGCGGCCGGATCGCCGATGTGCGGGTCGAAGGACTCGAGCGGGAGCCGGTCGCGCTGGCGGGCGGGCCGGAGGACGCGCGCTGGGCTGCGGTCGCACGCGCGTTGGCGGCGGCCGTGTCGCGGCTGGCGGCGGCGGGTGTGCGCTGCGACGCGCGCGGCGTGATGGCGCTGCGCGATGACGAGATGCGAACCGCGACGCTCGATCTGGCCGGTCGCGACGACATCGCGGACGCCGCCCGTCAGGCGGCCGAACGGATCTCCGGGCTGCCGCCGGACAACCTCGCGTTCGACTGGCGGCAGGAAGACGATGCAAGCCCGGGCGAGATTGCAGTCGCCGCGGCGCCGCAGGCATTGCTCGAGCGCCGGATCGACGTGGCCGCGCAGGCCGGCATCGATCTGACGGCCGTCGACGGCGAGTCGGCTGCCGCACTGCGCGCGTTGCGCTACGCCGCGCAGTTCGAGCCCGACGCGCACGGCCCGTATGCCGCGTTCTGGTTCAGCGACACGGGCGTGCGCGGCTGGCGGATCGACGGCGCGATCGCGGCGCCGGTGCTGGCGCTGTCCGGCGACGTGCGGCCGGCGTTGCCTGACGCGTTGCGCCAGTGCGTATTCGAGCCGGTGCGCTGCGTGCTCGTGGCCGGCGACGAGCGCTCTATCGCCCGCTGCGGCACGTCGGCCGCCGATATCGGCGATGCGCTCGGGGTGGCAGTCGTGCCGTTCGATTGCACCGGATGGGATGGGCTGCCGGGTGTACCCGTCGGCGTACCGGGTGGTTCGGCGTTTGCCCTCGCGATCGGGCTCGCGCTGCGCGGGGTGTGGGAATGACGGCCGGTATGAGTTTCGGGCGCGTGCCCGCTGGCCATGTCACGCTCGGCGGCTTCAATTTGCTGCCGTACCGCGAGCGGCTGGCGCAGGCGCTGCGCCGGCGCCGTGCCACGCAATGTGCGGTGGCGATCGTGCTCGGCGCACTTGGGGCGTGCGTGTGGACAGGGGCGGCGACAGCGTGGCGATGGCGGGTGGATGCCGAGCGCACGCAAGTGGACGCGCGGCTGCGGCAATTGCAGCCGCAGGTCGATGCCGCACGGCGCGCCGCCGGCGCGGCCGCCGATCACGCGCAACGCGATGCGCGGGCGGTCGCCCTTGCCGGGCCTTACTTGCGCGTTGCCGGGCTGCTCGCGACGCTGGCACAGGTTCGCGACGACTCCGTCCGGCTCGACGCATTGCGAACGACATCGTCGGGCGCCGAGCTCGACGCGCGTGCGGCGAACTACCGTGCGGCCGTGCGGTGGCTCGCACGGATCGCCGCCGAACAGCGCGACTGGCGATTCGACATCGGTGCGCTGACACCGGCTTCAGCCGCGCCGGGCGCGGGTACGGCCGTGCCGTTTCGCTTTTCCGTGCAGATGCGCTGGCACGACGCCCCGCCGCGACAGAAGGCACCGGGAGGCGGCGCATGACCGCGATCATGCATCGGTCGATGCCTGACGGTGCCAAGTGGCTCGGCCGCGTGACGCGAATGTCGCCGGCCGCGATGCACGCCGTCGGCTGCGTGGTGGCATTCGCGTTCGTGATGGCGGGCGGCATTCAGCTGACGAATGCCGTCGATGCGAGCGGACTCGCACGCAGCCGCGCATTGCTGGCAACGGCGCAGATACGGGCCGCCGACGCACACCGGCTGCTCGCGACCGCCGTACCCCGGCGCGATATTGATCCGGCTGCCGGGCGCGACGCCAGCTCGCCGCGTGTGCCGGGGTGGCCCGCGCTGATGCTGGAACTGGCTGATGTGGTCCGGGCAAGCGGACTGCAGGTCGTATCGATCGAGCCGCGGGGCACCGACGAGGCCGCGCCGGATGGCCGGCGCACGGTGCGGATCGTCGCCGATGGCGGTTTCCCGGCGCTGCTGCGCTCGATGGGCGAGTTCGCGAGTTTTCCGGCGCTGGTGGTGCCGTCGCGGCTGCATATCGAGAGGAAATCGCCCGCGTCGCGGGTCGACATGACGATCGACGTGTTTCCGGCGCTGCCGGCGGCGCGCATTCCGGTTGGTGCGGAGGCGGTGCTTGCCGGTGCGCCGAGCGGCGATCCGTTCGGCGGGCCCGCTTCGCATGCGATGGCCGACGACATGACGCCGCGCCTGGCCGGCACCATTCGCGACGCCCGCGCCGGGCTCGCACTGTTCGATGCTGGCGACGGCGCATTCGCGGCCGTCGCGCCGGGCGAGGTGTTCGGGGTGTCGCGTGTGGTGAGCGTCGATGCCGGTGCCGTGACGGTGGCGACGGCCAGTGGCGCACGCCGATTCGTCGTGGACGACGGAGGCCGCTCATGACGAAGCACGGATGGTGGGCGATCGCATTCTGGGCCGGATCGAGCATGGCGACCGTGGACGCGGCGCTACCGCCTCTGCCGCCGGCCGGCTGGCCGACCGGATCGATACGGGCATACTCCGAGGACACGCCGCTGCCGCAGGACAGGCCGGACGGCATGAACGGCGCGGACGGCGACGCGCCGGCGCACGGTGCTTCACTGCCGTTTGACGAGGCGGCCCGCGCGGCGCTTCAGGCAAACGCTGCGGCACCGTCACCGCGGCTGGAAGGGCCGCCGATTCCATTACCTCCGCCGACGCGCATGAGCGATGCCGCGGCCCGGCATCCCGGCGATGCGGACGACGCGCGCCGCATCTCGCTGAATTTGCAAGGCGTCGCGCTCGCGGCGGCATTCGACGCGCTCGCGCGATTCACCGGGCTGAACATCATCGTCGGCGAGCAAGTGCGCGGTACCGTGACATTACGTCTGAACAATGTCGGATGGCGCGATGCATTCGATACGTTGCTCGACACACACGGACTGGCGATGTCCCGGCGCGGCAACGTGATCTGGGTCACTCCCGCGGCCGAACTCGCGGCGCGGGAGCGCGAGCGCTTCGAGACGCACGCACGCGCGGCCGAGCTCGAACCGCTCGAGAGCCGAACCTTCGCGCTGCATTACCCGCGCGCGCAGGACGTGCAGCGGCTGCTGGCGGGGGCGACGGGCCAGCGCCTGCTGTCGAAGCGCGGCGCTGCGGCAGCCGATCCGCGCATGAACTTGTTGTTCGTCACCGATCTGGCGCCGCGCATCGAACAGATCGCGAGCCTGATCGACGCGATCGACCGGCCGTCGCGGCAGGTCCGGATCGAGGCGCGCATCGTCGAGGGCGAACAGGGATTCTCGCGCAACCTCGGCGCGCGCGTCGCGCTGCGGGCCGAAGGGCGCGCGCCCGTGGCCGACGGGGCGGCGTCCGCGACGGACACGCGCAACGCGCTCGATCTGGCCGCGCGGCCGCTTGGCGGCTTCGAGGCGGCGACGGCCGGCTTCACGTTGTTCGCCGCGCCGCTCAGCCGCGTGCTCGACGTCGAGTTGAGCGCGCTTGAGGCGCAAGGGCGGGGCCAGATCGTTTCCAGCCCGCGCGTGGTGACGGCCGACCGCGTGAAGGCGATCGTCGAACAGGGCTCAGAGCTGCCGTACCAGGCGAAAGTCGGCAATGGTGTGAGCGGTGTGCAGTTCCGCCGCGCGACGCTGAAGCTCGAGGTCGAGCCGCAGATCACGCCGGACGGGCGCGTCGTGCTCGATTTGGACGTGACGAAGGACAGCGTCGGCGAGCCGACGGCGGCCGGCCCGGCGATTCATACCAAGCACGTGCAGACGCGTGTCGAGGTCGAGGATGGCGGAACGGTCGCGATCGGCGGAATCTACGAGCAGTTGAACCGGGACGATGTGACGCGGGTGCCGCTCTTGGGCAAAATACCGGTTCTGGGCGCGCTTTTTCGGCATCGCGCGCGCCGCGACCAGCGCAACGAGCTGGTCGTCTTCATCACGCCGACGGTCGTCGGCGCGCGTTGCGAAACGGCCGGCGCGGGCGGCGCGGATGCGGGAAAAACGGGGCCTGAAGCCGGTGGCGCAGGCTCGACAAGGCAGCCGCTTTGCCAGTAAGCTGCGCCACACACCAGCAAGATTCAAGCAGAGGAAGCCGTTGCAAGCGCGGGACCCACATGCAAACGTATTTTTCGTCGGCCTCATGGGAGCGGGTAAGACTACCGTGGGCCGTGCGGTCGCGCGCCGGCTCGACAGGACGTTCTTCGACTCCGACCACGAAATCGAGGCCCGCACGGGTGCGCGCATTCCGGTGATCTTCGAGATGGAGGGCGAGGCCGGGTTTCGCGATCGCGAATCGCAGGTGATCGCGGATCTGACGCAGCGCGAGAACATCGTGCTCGCGACGGGCGGCGGCGCGGTGTTGCGCCCCGAAAATCGCGATTGCCTGAAAGGGCACGGCATCGTCGTCTATCTGCGCGCCAATCCGCATGATCTGTGGCTGCGCACGCGCAAGGACAAGAACCGCCCGCTGTTGCAGACCGACGATCCGAAGGCGCGACTCGAAGCGCTCTACGAAGTACGCGACCCGCTGTACCGCGAATGCGCGGACTTCATCATCGAGACCGGCCGTCCGTCGGTCAACGGCCTCGTCAACATGGTGCTGATGCAACTCGAACTGGCAGGCGTCGTCGCCAAGCCGCTACAAGCATGATTACCGTCAACGTCGATCTGGGCGACCGCGCCTACCCGATTCACATTGGTGCCGGCCTGATCGGCCGCACCGAGCTGTTCGCTCCTCACATCACCGGTTCGTCGGTCACGATCGTCACGAACACGACGGTCGATCCGCTCTACGGCGACATGCTGCGCGCGGCGCTCGCGTCGCTCGGCAAGCGCGTGTCGACGGTCGTGTTGCCGGACGGTGAGGCCTACAAGAACTGGGAAACGCTGAACCTGATCTTCGACGGGCTGCTCACCGAGCGCGCCGACCGCAAGACGACCCTCGTCGCACTCGGCGGCGGCGTGATCGGCGACATGACCGGCTTTGCCGCCGCATGCTACATGCGCGGCGTGCCGTTCATCCAGGTGCCGACGACGTTGCTGTCGCAGGTCGATTCGTCGGTCGGCGGCAAGACGGGCATCAATCACCCGCTTGGCAAGAACATGATCGGCGCGTTCTACCAGCCGCAGGCCGTGATCGCCGATATCGGCGCGCTGACCACGCTGCCCGATCGCGAACTGGCGGCCGGCGTGGCCGAGGTCATCAAGACGGGCGCGATCGCCGATGCGGCATTCTTCGACTGGATCGAGGCGAACGTCGATGCGCTGAACCGCCGCGAGCCGGCCGCGCTCGCCCATGCCGTGAAGCGATCGTGCGAGATCAAGGCAAGCGTGGTCGCGGCTGACGAACGCGAAGGCGGATTGCGGGCGATCCTGAATTTCGGCCATACGTTCGGCCACGCGATCGAGGCCGGGCTCGGCTACGGCGAGTGGCTGCACGGCGAAGCGGTCGGCTGCGGGATGGTGATGGCGGCCGATCTGTCGGTGCGGCTCGGTCTGCTCGACGAAGCGTCGCGGCAGCGGCTCGACGCAGTGATCGCCGCCGCGCACCTGCCGGTGCGCGGGCCGGCGCTCGGCGATGCGCGCTACATGGATCTGATGCGCGTCGACAAGAAAGCCGAAGCCGGCGCGATCAAGTTCATCCTGCTGAAGCGATTCGGCGATACGCTGATCACCCAGGCGCCGGACGAAGCCGTGTTCGCCACACTGGCGCAGACGACCCGCTAACGGCGCCCCGGATGCCCCGGCGCCACTGACATGGAGCAGACGTGAGCGAGACATCCAGCAGCAAACCGACCGAAGCCGGCCGCGCATCCGTCGCGGCGGTGGCCGAGCCGCCGACGCTGGCGGCGCTGGAAGCCCATCTCGCTCCGTATGCCGCCCACGCGTCGCAGTCGCGCGGCCGCCGCCATCGGGAAGCGCCGCCGGCGGCGCGTACCGAATTCCAGCGCGACCGCGACCGTATCGTTCATTCGACCGCATTCCGCCGCCTCGAATACAAGACGCAGGTCTTCGTCAATCACGAAGGCGACCTGTTCCGCACCCGCCTCACGCACAGCCTCGAGGTCGCGCAGATTGCCCGCTCGGTCGCGCGCAACCTGCGTCTGAACGAGGATCTCGTCGAAGCAATCTCGCTCGCGCACGATCTCGGTCACACGCCGTTCGGCCATGCCGGGCAGGACGCGCTGAATGCCTGCATGCGCGAGCATGGCGGCTTCGAGCACAACCTGCAGAGCCTCGCCGTGGTCGACGAGCTCGAGGAGCATTACGGCGCGTTCAACGGCCTGAACCTGTGCTTCGAGACGCGCGAAGGCATCCTCAAGCATTGTTCGCGCGAGAACGCGCGCAAGCTCGGCGCGCTCGGCGAGCGCTTCCTGCAAGGGCGCCAGCCGTCGCTGGAGGCGCAGCTCGCGAACATCGCGGACGAAATCGCGTACAACAACCACGACGTCGACGATGGCCTGCGCTCCGGCCTGATCACGATCGAGCAGCTCGCCGAAGTCGAGCTGTGGCAGCGCCACTACGACGCCGCGCTCGCCGAATTCCCGCATCTGGAAGGCCGCCGTCTCGTGCACGAGACGGTGCGCCGCATCATCAACACGCTGATCGTCGACCTGATCGACGAGACCACGCGCAATCTCGCGCGCGTCGCGCCCGCATCGCTCGACGACGTGCGCGCCGCGCCGCAGCTCGTCGCGCACAGTGAAGCGATCGCCGCGCAGGCGGCCGCCCTCAAGCGGTTCCTGTTCAAGAATCTCTACCGTCACTACAAGGTGATGCGCATGGCGAACAAGGCGCAGCGCGTCGTCACCGGGCTGTTCGACGCGTTCATCGACGATCCGCGGCTGCTGCCGCCGCCGTACCAGTCGGACGACGACGCGCAGCAGCCGCGCCTCGTCGCGCACTACATCGCCGGCATGACCGACCGCTTCGCGCTGAAGGAGTATCAGCGCCTGTTCGTCGTCAACGACAACTGACTGTCACAAACGATCACTAGACTTCGCCGGTTCAGTGGCGACGGGAATGTTGCACACGCTGTTGGTAACGTTTTCACAGGAGAGAGGTCGATGAAGAAGAAGCCCGCGGGGACCATGATTCGCTCGATCGCGCTGGGCGGCGCGTTGATGTTCGGTGTGCAGCATGCGGCGTTCGCCGTGACGGAAATCCAGTTCTGGCATGCGATGGAGTCGGCGCTCGGCGAGCGCGTGAACGAACTCGCCACGCAGTTCAACGCGTCGCAGAGCGACTACAAGATCGTGCCGGTCTTCAAGGGCACCTACGACCAGGCGCTCGCGGCGGGCATCGCCGCCTATCGCAGCGGCAACGCGCCGGCGATCCTCCAGGTCTACGAAGTCGGCACCGCGACGATGATGCAGGCGAAGAAGGCCGTCGTGCCGGTGTACGACGTGTTCAAGCAGGCCGGCGTGCCGCTCGACGAGAAGGCGTTCGTGCCGACCATCGCGAGCTACTACAGCGACGCGAAGACGGGCCATCTCGTGTCGATGCCGTTCAACAGCTCGACGCCGGTGCTGTACTACAACAAGGACGCGTTCAAGAAGGCCGGGCTCGATCCGAACCAGCCGCCGAAGACGTGGGCCGACGTGCAGGCCGACGCGGAGAAACTGCGCAAGTCCGGGATGACGTGCGGCTTCACGACCGGCTGGCAAGGCTGGATCCAGCTCGAGAACTACAGCGCGTGGCATGCGCTGCCGTTCGCGAGCCGCAACAACGGCTTCGACGGCACCGACGCCGTGCTCGAATTCAACAAGCCGCAGCAGATCGCGCACATCGCGTTCCTGCAGCAGATGCAGAAGGACGGCACGTTCACGTATGCGGGCCGCAAGGACGAGGCGTCCGCGAAGTTCTACAGCGGCGACTGCGGGATCCTGACGACCTCGTCGGGCGCGCTTGCGAACGTGCAGAAGTTTGCGAAGTTCAGCTACGGCACCGGCATGATGCCGTACGACGCGAACGTGAAGGGTGCGCCGCAGAACGCGATCATCGGCGGCGCGAGCCTGTGGGTGCTGGCCGGCAAGGATCCGGCGACCTACAAGGGCGTCGCGAAATTCCTCGCATTCCTGTCCTCGGCGCCGATCGCCGCGAAGTGGCACCAGGAAACGGGCTACCTGCCGGTCACGACGGCCGCGTACGACCTCACGCGCCAGCAGGGTTTCTATGCGAAGAATCCGAGTGCGGAAACCGCGATCAAGCAGATGATGAACAAGCCGCCGCTGCCTTACACGAAGGGGCTGCGTCTCGGCAACATGCCGCAGATCCGCACGATCGTCGACGAGGAACTGGAGCAGGTCTGGGCGCAGAAGAAGTCGCCGAAGGACGCGCTCGATTCGGCGGCGTCGCGCGGCGACGAACTGCTGCGCCGCTTCGAGAAATCGGGCAGCTGATCGCGCATCGCGTTCGTGTCGCCGGCCGCCGCGTCGCATCTGCGAGCGGGCGGCCGGCGGCGCGGTTCCTTTCCCGTTTCGCCTGACCGGATGCCCGCGATGCAATCCCGTTCCCGTTTCGGCACGAGCCTGCTGCCGTACCTGCTGATCGCGCCGCAGCTCGCCATCACCGCCGTATTCTTCCTGTGGCCGGCCGGCGTCGCGCTGTGGCAGTCGACGCAGATGCAGGATGCATTCGGCACGTCGAGTGAATTCGTCGGCTTCGCGAACTTCACGCACCTGTTCGCCGATCCGCTGTACCTCGATTCGTTCCGCACGACGCTGGTCTTCAGCTCGCTCGTGACGGTCAGCGGGCTCGTCGTGTCGCTGCTGCTCGCCGCATGCGCCGACCGCGTGATCCGCGGCGCGCGCGTGTACCGCACGCTGCTGATCTGGCCGTACGCCGTCGCGCCGACGATCGCGGCCGTGTTGTGGGCGTTCCTGTTCAATCCCAGCATCGGCCTCGTCACCTATGCGCTCGCGAAGGGCGGCATCGTGTGGAATCACGCGCTGAACGGCGGCCAGGCAATGTTCCTCGTCGTGCTTGCGTCGGTGTGGAAGCAGGTGAGCTACAACTTCCTGTTCTTCTACGCGGGCCTGCAGGCGATTCCCCGGTCGCTGATCGAGGCGGCGGCGATCGACGGGGCAGGGCCGGTGCGGCGCTTCTTCAACATCGTGCTGCCGCTGCTGTCGCCGACCAGCTTCTTCCTGCTGGTCGTGAACCTCGTCTATGCGTTCTTCGACACGTTCCCGGTGATCGACGCGGCCACTGCCGGCGGCCCCGCGCAGAGCACGAAAACGCTGATCTACAAGATCTTCACGGAAGGTTTCCAGGGCCTCGACATCGGCAGTTCGGGCGCGCAGTCGGTCGTGCTGATGATCATCGTCGTCGGCCTGACGGTGATCCAGTTCCGCTTCGTCGAACGCAGGGTGCAATACGCATGATCGAAAATCGCAAGGGCTTCGACCTGTTCTGCCACGCGGTGCTGATCGCGGGCGTCGTGCTGATCGTGTTCCCCGTGTACGTCGCGTTCTGCGCGGCGACCATGAACGCGCAGGAAGTGTTCACGATCCCGTTGTCGCTGGTGCCGAGCACACACCTGCTGGAGAACATCGCTTACATCTGGGGGCACGGCAGCGGCGGCACGACGGCACCGTTCGGCCGGCTGCTCGTCAACAGTTTCGTGATGGCGCTCGCGATCGCGGTCGGCAAGATCGCGGTGTCGATCCTGTCGGCGTACGCGATCGTCTATTTCCGCTTCCCGTTCCGCAACACGGCGTTCTGGCTGATCTTCGTCACGCTGATGCTGCCGGTCGAGGTGCGGATCTTCCCGACCGTGCAGGTCGTGTCGACACTGCATCTGACGAACAGCTACGCGGGACTCTCGCTGCCGCTGATCGCATCGGCGACCGCGACGTTCCTGTTCCGCCAGTTTTTCATGACGCTGCCCGACGAGCTGATGGACGCCGCGCGCATCGACGGCGCGGGGCCGCTGCGCTTTTTCCGGGATGTGGTGCTGCCGCTGTCGAAGACGAGCATCGCGGCGCTGTTCGTGATCACGTTCATCTACGGCTGGAACCAGTATCTGTGGCCGATCCTGATCACGACGGAGGCGTCGCTGTCGACGGCGGTGGTGGGCATCAAGACGATGATCGCGAGCGGCGACGCCGCGACCGAGTGGCAATACGTAATGGCGGCGACGCTGCTGGCGATGATTCCGCCGCTCGTCGTCGTGCTGGCGATGCAGCGCTGGTTCGTGCGCGGCCTCGTCGATTCCGAGAAATGAACCACGGACGGCAACCGGGAGAAGGACCAAGTATGGCTGCGCTGAGCTTGAAGGGCGTCAGGAAATCCTACGACGGCAAGCAGCATGTGCTGCACGGCATCGACGTGGAGATCGCCGACGGCGAATTCATCGTGCTGGTCGGCCCGTCGGGCTGCGGCAAGTCGACGCTGTTGCGGATGATTGCGGGACTCGAGACCGTGACGGACGGTGAGATCGCGATCGGCGAGCGCGTGGTCAATGCGCTTGAGCCGAAGGATCGCGACATCGCGATGGTGTTCCAGAACTACGCGCTGTATCCGCACATGACGGTCGCGCAGAACATGGGCTACGGGCTGAAGATCCGCGGCATCGAGCGCGCGACGATCGACGCACGCGTGGCCGCGGCCGCGAAGATCCTCGAGCTCGAGCCGCTGCTCGCGCGGCGGCCGCGTGAGTTGTCGGGCGGCCAGCGGCAGCGTGTCGCGATGGGGCGTGCGATCGTGCGCGAGCCGTCGGTGTTCCTGTTCGACGAGCCGCTGTCGAACCTCGACGCGAAGTTGCGCGTGCAGATGCGCCTGGAGATCCAGCGGCTGCACGCGCGGCTCGCAACCACCAGCGTGTACGTGACGCACGACCAGATCGAGGCGATGACGCTCGCCCAGCGCGTGATCGTGATGAACCGCGGCTATGCGGAGCAGATCGGTGCGCCGGTCGACGTGTACGAGAAGCCGGCGACGGTATTCGTCGCGGGCTTCATCGGCTCGCCGGCGATGAACCTGCTGCACGGCCGGCTGTCCGAGGACGGCGCGACGTTCACGGTCGCGGGCGGCGGCCCGGCGCTGCCGGTTGCCGGCGCGCCCGGCATCGGCAGCGCGATCGCCACGGGGCGCGACTGGGTGCTCGGCGTGCGGCCGGAGCACATGACGCCGCAGCCGGGTGTCGCGCAGGCGACGCTGCCGGTCGACTCGTGCGAGCTGCTCGGCGCGGACAACCTCGCGCACGGCCGCTGGGGCAACCACGACGTCGCGGTGCGCCTGCCGCACGCGGATCGCCCCGCGCGCGGCACGGCGCTGGCCGCCGCGCTGCCCGCGCATCGGCTGCATTTCTTCGATCCCGAGACCGGCAAGCGCGCCGGCTGATCCTGACAAACCCGCTGAGAGGCTGACGATGAGTTCCCGTACCGACTGGCCCTATCCGCGCGTCGTCGCCCATCGCGGCGGCGGCACGCTCGCGCCGGAGAACACGCTCGCCGCGTTCGACGAAGGCGCGCGGCGCGGTCACCGGATGGTCGAATTCGACGCGAAGCTGTCCGCCGACGACGTGAGCTTCCTGCTGCACGACGACACGGTCGAGCGCACGTCGAACGGCAGCGGGCCGGCGGCGGGCATGCGCTATGCGGCACTCGCCGCGCTCGATGCCGGCGCGTGGTTCGACGCGCGTTTCGCGGGCGAGCGGATGCCGACGCTCGAGGCGGCGGCGGCGCGCTGCATCGCGCACGGGCTGGCGGCGAACGTCGAGATCAAGCCGTGCCCGGGCCGCGAGCGCGACACGGGGCAGCGGGTGGCGGCCGATGCGGCAGCGTACTGGCACGACGCGGCCGTGCCGCCGCTGCTGTCGTCGTTTTCGTTCGACGCACTGCAACAGGCGCGCGCCAGCGCTCCGGCGCTGCCGCGCGGAATGCTGTACGAGGCGGTGCCGGACGACTGGCATGCGCAGGCCGTCAGCGCGCTCGGCTGCGTGTCGTTGCATGCAAACCACAAGGCACTCGACGAACCGCTCGTGCGCGCGATCAAGGCGGCCGGGCTGCGCATCCTGGTCTACACGGTCAACGACCTCGCCCGGGCGCGCGAACTCGTGCGCTGGGGCGTCGATGCGGTGTGCACGGACCGCATCGACCTGATTGGCCCCGATGCACTGGACGACATCGCTTAACGCTGCCCCCGCGCGACGGCGGGGGCGGGAAGACCCTGAGACAAAAAAACGACGCCCCGGCGGGTTTCCGCCGGGGCGTTTTGCATCGCGGAGACGTTACGTCACGAAAAATCCGCTACAAATTGCAGCAGGATTAACCATTCCCCAAATATTCGACTACGCTTAGAAGCGATAGCCGACGTTCAGGTACGTCACGATCGGGTTCAGCGAGATGTGCGCCTTCGACGTTTCCGTCAGCGTGCCGACCGGCGTGCGGCGGGCCGTCGTGAAGGTCGCGGTCACGCTGACCGGGATGTAGGAAATCGACAGGCCGCCGAACCAGTGCTTGGTGAAGTTGTACGTGAAGCCGGCGTTGAAGACGGGCGCCCACTGGTTGCTCGTCTGCGCGCTGGTCGGGCCGCCGAGCACGCCGTTCTCGAAGGCGCTGTTCGTGATCTTCGCACCCGTGAACCAGACGTACGTGGCGCCGATGCCGACATACGGGCGGAATTTCGCGTTGGCATCGTTGAAGTGGTAGCGCAGCAGCAGGGCCGGGCTCCACTGGTACGCACGGCCGAGCACGCCGAAGCTGGAGAACTGACCCTTGCCGGTAATGTCGAACTTCGGCGGTATCCCCATAACGAGCTCGGTGGAGATATGGTCGGTGACGAAGTAGCCCGCTGCGAGCCCAAGCGTATCGGCGTCATTGATACCGGCGCCGGTGTTGGGAATCGATTGATTGATGGGCGTGCCGCCTACGCCGTAGACGAACAGCGGGTCGCTGCTGTCCTGCGGCGAAAGGTGGAACCAGCCGGTGCTGACGTAGAAATCACCTGCGGATTGTGCGTGTGCCGGACCGCCCGCAAACGTGAATGCGAGCGCTGCGGCCCCCGTAATGGCCAGTTTTCGTTTCATTGTGTCTCCTCCGATCTAAGGCGTGCTCATTATGACGACTGCGTTTAAAACCAAACAAGCTCGTAAGTTAGAGTTTTCACCCTAGGATTCGCACGACCGTACGCTTCCGCGCCCCGCCAGGACAGGCATTCTACGCAGGTGCGCAATTTCGGACCTTCGGGTATTTCCTAACGCGTTCAAACGGACATTCAGCATGGCACGGTTAGCACGACTCTACGTTCCCGACCAGCCGCAGCACGTGATACTGCGCGGCCTGGATCAGCAACCCGCGTTCGTCGACGACCAGGACTACGAACTCTTCATCGATTGCCTGAAGGCCGCCGCACGCGATCATCACCTGTCGGTGCATGCCTACGTGCTGCTGCCGCGCCAGGTGCAACTTCTCGTGACGCCGAGCGACGAGGCGAGCCTGCCGAAGGCGATGCAGGCAGTCGGCCGTCGGTACGTCGCGCATTTCAACCGGCGTTACTCGCGGCGCGGCACCTTGTGGGAAGGCCGCTATCGCGCGACGGTGATCGAAGGCGAGCGCTATTTCCTGCTCGCGAGCCGCGTGGTCGAGATGAGCCCGGTGCGCTCTCAGCTCGTCGCGACGCCCGACGCGTATCGCTGGTCGAGCTACCGGCACCACGTCGGGCTCACCGTCGACAGCCTGATCACCGACCATCCGCTCTACTGGGCGCTCGGCAATACGCCGTTCGATCGTCAGCGCGCGTACAAGGAGCTCTGCGAGCAGCCGCTCGACGAGCGGCAGGCCGACCAGCTCCAGCAGGCGACGCTGAAGGGCTGGGTGCTCGGCGGCGAGAATTATCGCGAATGGGCGGCGCGCACCGCGAACCGCCGCGTGTCGCCGCTGCCGCGCGGACGCCCCAGAAAGGTGCGTGAAAACACGCCGCCCGCGCAGCAGTAACGCGGGACAGGCGGATGGAGAGGCGGCGCTGCGGGCGCCGCTTCTTTTTGCACCAAAACGATACGTCCCCAATAAAACAGCACCACATCAGCGCATGCGTTTAATTGGGGTTCGATCAAGCGGTTTTTGTTGCTATTCCTTTGATTCGTCGCGTATATTCCGAATTCCGGTGGCCCGGGTGAAGCTTGCCCAACCACTGTCGGCCGTGCCGTCTCCCGTCGGGAGCGGGATCGACGGCAACAAGAAAATGGTTCAACGGCCCTCGCGGCCCCTTTACGACGGTGTCCCCATGAACGACCACCAGCAGCCGCTCGCCGCGGTGCCCGCCGCACAAGGTCTGTACGACCCGCAAAACGAACACGACGCCTGCGGCGTCGGCTTCGTCGCTCACATCAAGGGCAAGAAGAGCCACGAGATCATTCAGCAGGGTCTGAAGATCCTCGAGAACCTCGATCACCGCGGCGCGGTCGGTGCCGATCCGCTGATGGGCGACGGCGCCGGCATCCTGATCCAGATTCCGGACGCGTTCTATCGCGAGGAAATGTCGAAGCAGGGCGTGACGCTGCCGCCGGCCGGCGAATACGGGGTCGGCATGATCTTCCTGCCGAAGGAGAACGCGTCGCGTCTCGCGTGCGAGCAGGAGCTCGAGCGCACGGTGCGGGCGGAGGGGCAGGTCGTGCTCGGCTGGCGCGACGTGCCGGTCGACCATGCGATGCCGATCTCGCCGACGGTCAAGGCGAGCGAGCCGCTGATCCGCCAGATCTTCATCGGCCGCGGCAAGGACATCATGGTGACCGATGCGCTCGAGCGGAAGCTGTACGTGATCCGCAAGACCGCGAGCCACCGCATCCAGGCGCTCAAGCTCAAGCACGGCAAGGAATACTTCGTGCCGTCGATGTCGGCGCGCACGGTCGTCTACAAGGGGCTGCTGCTGGCGGGCCAGGTCGGCGTGTACTACCGCGACCTGCAGGACGAGCGCGTCGTGTCGGCGCTCGCGCTCGTGCACCAGCGCTTCTCGACCAACACGTTCCCGGCATGGGAACTGGCTCACCCGTACCGGATGATCGCGCACAACGGCGAGATCAACACCGTGAAGGGCAACGTGAACTGGCTGAACGCGCGCACCGGCGCGATCGCGTCGCACGTGCTGGGCGACGACCTGCCGAAGCTGTGGCCGCTGATCTATCCGGGCCAGTCCGACACCGCGTCGTTCGACAACTGTCTCGAACTGCTGGTGATGGCCGGCTATCCGCTCGTGCACGCGGTGATGATGATGATCCCGGAAGCGTGGGAACAGCACACGCTGATGGACGAGAACCGCCGCGCGTTCTACGAATACCACGCCGCGATGATGGAGCCGTGGGACGGCCCCGCCGCGATTGCGTTCACCGACGGCCGCCAGATCGGCGCGACGCTCGACCGCAACGGCCTGCGCCCGGCGCGTTACATCGTGACCGACGACGACCTCGTGATCATGGCGTCGGAAGCCGGCACGCTGCCGATCCCCGAGTCGAAGATCGTCAAGAAGTGGCGTCTGCAGCCGGGCAAGATGTTCCTGATCGACATGGAACACGGCCGCATCATCGACGACAAGGAGCTCAAGGACAACCTCGCGAACGCGAAGCCGTACAAGAGCTGGATCGACGCCGTGCGCATCAAGCTCGACGAGATCGAGCCGAAGGCCGAGGACGTCGCGGCCGGCCGCACGCAGGGCGCCGCGCTGCTCGACCGCCAGCAGGCGTTCGGCTACACGCAGGAAGACCTGAAGTTCCTGATGGCGCCGATGGCGCAGCAGGGCGAGGAAGCCGTCGGCTCGATGGGCAACGACTCGCCGCTCGCGGTGATGTCGAACAAGAACAAGACGCTCTATCACTACTTCAAGCAGCTGTTCGCGCAGGTCACGAACCCGCCGATCGACCCGATCCGCGAGAACATGGTCATGTCGCTCGTGTCGTTCATCGGCCCGAAGCCGAACCTGCTCGACACGAACAACATCAACCCGCCGATGCGTCTCGAAGTGTCGCAGCCGGTGCTCGACTTCAAGGACATCGCGAAGATCCGCGCGATCGACCAGTACACGGGCGGCAAGTTCAGCGCATACGAGCTGAACATCTGCTATCCGGTGGCCTGGGGCAAGGAAGGCATCGAGGCACGCCTCGCGTCGCTGTGCGCGGAAGCCGTCGACGCGGTGAAGTCCGGCTACAACATCCTGATCGTGTCGGACCGCAAGACCGACGCCGAGCACGTCGCGATTCCGGCGCTGCTCGCCACGTCGGCGATCCACACGCACCTCGTCCAGCAAGGGCTGCGCACGAGCACGGGCCTCGTCGTCGAGACGGGCTCGGCACGTGAGACGCACCACTTCGCGCTGCTCGCGGGCTATGGCGCGGAAGCCGTGCACCCGTACCTCGCGATGGAAACGCTCGCGAAGATGGCGGAAGGCCTGCCGGGCGACCTGTCGCCGGAGAAGGCCGTCTACAACTTCACGAAGGCGGTCGGCAAGGGCCTGCAGAAGGTGATGTCGAAGATGGGCATCTCGACGTACATGTCGTACACGGGCGCGCAGATCTTCGAAGCGCTCGGCCTGTCGAGCGACCTCGTCGAGAAGTACTTCAAGGGCACGGCGTCGAAGGTCGGCGGCATCGGCCTGTTCGAAGTCGCGGAAGAGGCGATCCGCCTGCACCGCGACGCGTTCGGCGACAACCCGATCCTGCGCGACATGCTCGACGCCGGCGGCGAGTACGCGTACCGCGTGCGCGGCGAAGATCACATGTGGACGCCGGATTCGATCGCGAAGCTCCAGCACGCGACGCGCAGCAACTCTTACCAGACGTACAAGGAATACGCGCACCTGATCAACGACCAGACCAAGCGTCACATGACGTTCCGCGGCCTGTTCGAGTTCAAGGTCGAGCCGACCAAGGCGATCCCGATCGACGACGTCGAGCCGGCCAAGGAGATCGTCAAGCGCTTTGCGACGGGCGCGATGTCGCTCGGTTCGATCAGCACCGAAGCACACGCGACGCTCGCGATCGCGATGAACCGGATCGGCGGCAAGTCGAACACCGGCGAAGGCGGCGAGGACGAGAAGCGCTACCGCAACGAACTGCGCGGCATTCCGATCAAGTCGGGCGAGACGCTGAAGTCGGTGATCGGCGACGAGATCGTCAGCGACATTGCGCTGAAGGACGGCGATTCGCTGCGCTCGAAGATCAAGCAGGTCGCGTCGGGCCGCTTCGGCGTCACCGCCGAGTACCTGGCATCGGCCGACCAGATCCAGATCAAGATGGCGCAGGGCGCGAAGCCCGGCGAAGGCGGCCAGCTGCCGGGCCACAAGGTGTCGGAATACATCGGCAAGCTGCGTTACTCGGTGCCGGGCGTCGGCCTGATCTCGCCGCCGCCGCACCACGACATCTACTCGATCGAGGATCTGGCGCAACTGATCCACGACCTGAAGAACGTGAACCCGAGCGCGAGCATCTCGGTGAAGCTGGTGTCGGAAGTAGGCGTCGGCACGGTCGCGGCCGGTGTCGCGAAGGCGAAGGCCGATCACGTCGTGATCGCCGGCCACGACGGCGGCACGGGCGCATCGCCGCTGTCGTCGGTGAAGCACGCGGGCACGCCGTGGGAGCTCGGCCTTGCCGAAACGCAGCAGACGCTGGTGCTGAACCGCCTGCGCGGCCGCATCCGCGTGCAGGCCGACGGCCAGATGAAGACGGGCCGCGACGTCGTGATCGGCGCGCTGCTCGGCGCGGACGAATTCGGCTTCGCGACGGCGCCGCTCGTCGTCGAAGGCTGCATCATGATGCGCAAGTGCCACCTGAACACGTGCCCGGTCGGCGTCGCGACGCAGGATCCGGTGCTGCGTGCGAAGTTCAAGGGCCAGCCCGAGCACGTCGTGAACTACTTCTTCTTCGTCGCCGAGGAAGTGCGCGAGATCATGGCGCAGCTCGGCATCGCGAAGTTCGACGACCTGATCGGCCGCGCCGACCTGCTCGATACGCGCAAGGGCATCGAGCACTGGAAGGCGAAGGGCCTCGACTTCTCGCGCGTGTTCTACCAGCCGGAAGAATGCGAGGACGTCGCACGGCGTCATGTCGACGTGCAGGATCACGGCCTCGAGCGCGCGCTCGACCACGTGCTGATCGAGAAGGCGAAGGCCGCGATCGAGAACGGCGAGCATGTGTCGTTCATCCAGCCGGTGCGCAACGTGAACCGCACGGTCGGCGCGATGCTGTCGGGCGTGATCGCGAAGAAGCACGGCCACGACGGCCTGGCCGACGACGCGGTGCACATCCAGCTGAAGGGCACGGCCGGCCAGAGCTTCGGCGCATTCCTCGCGAAGGGCGTGACGCTCGACCTCGTCGGCGACGGCAACGACTACGTCGGCAAGGGCCTGTCGGGCGGCCGGATCATCATCCGTCCGACCAACGACTTCCGCGGCAAGTCCGAGGAAAACATCATCTGCGGCAACACGGTGATGTATGGCGCGATCGAAGGCGAATCGTTCTTCCGCGGCGTCGCCGGCGAGCGCTTCTGCGTGCGCAACTCGGGCGCGACGGCCGTCGTCGAGGGCACGGGCGACCACGGTTGCGAATACATGACGGGCGGCACGGTCGTCGTGCTCGGCGAAACCGGGCGCAACTTCGCGGCCGGCATGTCGGGTGGCCTCGCGTACATCTACGATCCGGAAGGCACGTTCGCGGCGAAGTGCAACAAGTCGATGGTCGCGCTCGAGCCGGTGCTGCAGCAGGCCGAGCAGGAGCGCACGGTCGACCGCGCGCTCTGGCATGAGGGCACGACGGACGAAGCGTTGCTCAAGGGGCTCGTCGAGCGTCATTTCCAGTTCACGGGTTCGCCGCGCGCGAAGTCGCTGCTGGAAAACTGGGACGCGGCGCGGCGCCAGTTCGTGAAGGTGTTCCCGCACGAATACAAGCGCGCGCTGGGCGAGATCGGTGCGAAGAAGGCGGCGAAGGAAGTGCTGGCCGCCTGAGCGACGAACGACATAGCGAATGCCGCGCGCGGATCATTGCCGCGCGCGGCTCCCCCACCCGATACACCGAACAGAAGAGCACCTTATGGGCAAGGCAACCGGTTTTCTGGAGTTCGAACGCCGCCACGAGGCGTACGAAGCACCGCTCACGCGCGTGAAGCACTACAAGGAATTCGTCGCGGCGCTGACCGACGCGGACGCGAAGGTCCAGGGCGCGCGCTGCATGGACTGCGGCATCCCGTTCTGCAACAACGGCTGCCCGGTCAACAACATCATCCCGGACTTCAACGATCTCGTTTACCGCCAGGACTGGCAGCAGGCGATCGAAGTCCTGCATTCGACCAACAACTTTCCGGAGTTCACGGGCCGCATCTGCCCGGCGCCGTGCGAGGCAGCCTGCACGCTCGGGATCAACAACGATCCGGTCGGCATCAAGTCGATCGAGCACGCGATCATCGACAAGGCCTGGGCGGAAGGCTGGGTGAAGCCGCTGCCGGCCGAGCACAAGACGGGCAAGAAGGTCGCGATCGTCGGTTCGGGCCCGGCGGGCCTCGCGGCCGCGCAGCAACTTGCGCGCGCCGGCCACGACGTGACGGTGTTCGAGAAGAACGATCGCATCGGCGGCCTGCTGCGTTACGGGATCCCCGATTTCAAGCTCGAGAAGTGGCTGATCGACCGCCGCATGCGCCAGATGGAAGCGGAAGGCGTGACCTTCCGCACCAGCGTGTTCATCGGCAAGGATCCGCTGCCCGAGTCGATCGGCAATCTCGCGAAGGAAACCATTTCGCCGGAGACGCTGAAGGAAGAATTCGACGCGGTCGTGATCGCGGGCGGCTCGGAAACGCCGCGCGACCTGCCGGTACCGGGCCGCGAGCTCGCCGGCGTGCATTTCGCGATGGACTTCCTGCCGCAGCAGAACCGGGTGAACGCGGGCGACAAGCTCGTCGACCAGCTCGTCGCGAAGGGCAAGCACGTGATCGTGATCGGCGGCGGCGATACGGGTTCGGACTGCGTCGGCACGTCGAACCGTCACGGCGCGAAGCAGGTCACGCAGTTCGAGCTGCTGCCGCAGCCGCCCGAAGAGGAAAACAAGCCGCTCGTGTGGCCGTACTGGCCGATCAAGCTGCGCACGTCGTCGTCGCACGAGGAAGGCTGCCAGCGTGACTGGGCGGTCGCGACGAAGCGTCTCGAAGGCAAGAACGGCAAGGTCGAGAAGCTGATCGCGGTGCGCGTCGAGTGGAAGGACGGCAAGATGCAGGAAGTGCCGGGCTCCGAGTTCGAGATGAAGGCCGATCTGGTGCTGCTCGCGATGGGCTTCACACAGCCGGCAGCCCCCGTGCTCGAGGCGTTCGGCGTCGCGAAGGATGCACGCGGCAACGCGCGCGCGGCGACCGAAGGCGACCGCTCGTACTACACGTCGGTCGACAAGGTGTTCGCGGCGGGCGACATGCGCCGCGGCCAGTCGCTCGTCGTCTGGGCGATCCGCGAAGGCCGCCAGTGCGCGCGCTCGGTCGACGCGTACCTGATGGGGCATTCGGAACTGCCGCGCTAAGCAAAAGCGCGCGAGCGGATTTCGAAGAAAGCCGGGCGTCCGAAAGGGCGCCCGGTTTTTTTATGCGGCGAGCGCCGCGAATGGCCGACCTCGCTGCACGCCTTCGGCGCCCGCTCGTGTCGATGAGCATCCGCATCTTCATTCAGCATCGCCTAACCTGATCGCATCGGGCGCCGATATTGCGTTATCTCTAAACTTTCATTTTGTAATAATCCTTGAAAACTGTCATATCATGTCGCCCCCGGCCGTGTTCTGCGGCCGTGTATATGACCCCTTTTACAAGGACTCTGAATGGAAGCATTCGTGCATGGGCTGATCGACGCCGTCAACGGCGTGCTGTGGAATTACGTGCTGATCGCGCTGCTGCTCGGCGCCGGCGCGTGGTTCACGTTGCGGTTCCGGATGATCCAACTGAAGGCGCTGTTTCTCAGCATCAAGCTGGTCGGCAGCAAGGGCGAACCGGGCAGCATCTCGTCGTTCCAGGCGTTCGCGACCGGGCTCGCGAGCCGCGTGGGCACCGGCAACATCGCCGGTGTCGCGGTCGCGCTGACGGTCGGCGGGCCGGGCGCGATCTTCTGGATGTGGATGACGGCGCTCGTCGGGATGTCGTCGGCGTTCGTCGAGGCGACGCTCGCGCAGATCTTCAAGGTTTCGCATCCGGACGGCAGCTATCGCGGCGGCCCCGCGTACTACATCCAGACGGGCCTGCGCTCGCGCGGCTTCGGCGTGCTGTTCTCGCTGTCGCTGATCCTCGCGTTCGGCTTCGTGTTCAACGCAGTGCAGGCCAATGCGATCGCCGACGCGTTCAACACGTCGTTCGGCTGGAGCCGCGAATCGGTCGGCCTCGGCCTCGTGCTGCTCACCGCGCCGCTCATCTTCGGCGGGATTCGCCGCATCGCGTCGGTCGCCCAGGTGATCGTGCCGGTGATGGCGATCGGCTATCTCGCGCTGGCCGTCTATGCGGTCGCGACGCACGTCGCGCTGGTGCCGGAAGTGCTCGCGCTGATCGTGAAGAGCGCGTTCGGGCTCGAGCAGGCGGCAGGCGGCCTGACCGGCTACGCGATCAGTCAGGCAGTGTCGATGGGCGTGAAGCGCGGGTTGTTCTCGAACGAGGCCGGCATGGGCAGCGCACCGAACGCGGCCGCGACCGCGAGCGTGCGGCATCCGGTCGTGCAGGGGCTGATCCAGATGCTCGGCGTGTTCGTCGACACGATCGTGATCTGCAGCGCGACCGCGTTCGTGATCCTGCTGTCGGGCCAGTACGAGCTCGGCACCGGCATGGAAGGCGCGGCGCTCACGCAGCGCGCGATCGCGAGCCACGTCGGCGACTGGGGCGGCATCTACATGGCCGTCGCGATCTTCTTCTTCGCGTACTCGTCGGTGATCGGCAATTACGCGTACGCGGAAGGCAACGTCGACTTCATCACGAAGCGGCGCGGCGTGCTGCCGCTGTTCCGCATCGCGGTGCTCGGCATGGTGATGTTCGGCAGCGTCGGGCAACTGCCGCTCGTGTGGGCGATGGCCGATACGAGCATGGGCCTGATGGCGATCATCAACCTGGTCGCGATTCTCGCACTCGGCAAGTATGCGCATGCCGCGTGGCGCGACTACCGCCAGCAGCGCGCGCAGGGCATTGCCGATCCGGTGTTTACGCGCAACACGATTCCCGAGCTCGCGCGCGTGCTGCCGGCCGACGTGTGGGGCGAGCACGGCCCGTTGCCGCAGCGTCCGGCGTCGGTCGATGCGGTGGCCGAAGCGCGCGTGACGGTGCGCGAGTCATGAACGGCGACCGGCTCCGTGCGTTCGTCGCGCTGATGCCCGATGCGGCATCGCGCGACGCGCTGCACGCGTTGCCGGTCACCCGAGGCGCGCGGCGCACGCTGCCCGCGCAACTGCACGTGACGCTCGCGTTCATCGGTGCAATCGAACGCGCGCGTTGCGATGCGCTGGCCGCGCGCCTGCCGGCGCTCGCGGCCGCGCATGCGCTGCCGTTGCAGCCGGTCGAGCGCATTGCGTGGTGGCCGAGCCTGCCGCGCGCGAGACTGATCGTCGCGGAACTCGCGCCCGATCCCGCCTGCGCGGCGCTGAATGCCGATTTGTCCGCGCTGCTGTGCGAACTGGGCGTGCCGGCCGAGCGCCGGCCGTTCAGGCCGCACGTCACGCTCGCGCGGCTGCCGCGCGACGCGGACGGGCAGCCCGCGCACGGCGGCGCGACGGGGCGGCCGGTTGCGCTGCGTTTCGTCGCGCTGACGTTGTTCGAAAGCCGGCTGTCGCACGACGGCGTGTCGCATGTGCCGATCGTGTCGGTGCCGGTCGGGCCGGCGTAGCGGGAAGGCGGGAGCGACGAGGAAGAGAAGAAGGCCGGCGCGGTATGCGCCGGCCTTTTGCTTGGCGGTTACGCGGCGACCTTGTCGCTGTCGTTCACACGTTCGACGTTGATCGTGCCGACGTGGAACGCGGCAAGCGATTCGCGATGCGCGATGCTGACGATCGCGGCCTTCGGCAGCCGTTCGGCGAACAGGTGATAGAGGCGCGCTTCGTTGTCGGCATCGAGCGCGCTGGTCGCTTCGTCGAGGAACAGGAAGTCCGGCTTGTGCAGCAGCACGCGCGCGCCGGCCAGACGCTGCTGTTCGCCCGGCGACAGCACGCGCGTCCAGTGGCCGGTCTCGTCGAGGCGCCCGACGTAGTCTTCGAGGCGGCACGCACGCAGCGCGTCGCGGCACGCGTCGTCGGTGAACGCGTCGGGCGTGGCCGGGTAGGTGAGCGCGGCCTTCAGCGTGCCGATCGGCAAATAGCTGGTTTGCGGCACGAACATCATCCGTGCGCCGACCGGCGCGTCGATCGCGCCGTCGCCGAACGGCCACAGGCCCGCGAGCGCGCGCATGAACGTGCTCTTGCCGGAGCCGGACTTGCCGATCACCAGCCAGCGCGAGCCGGGCTCGATCGTCACGTTGCCGATGTTGGCGAGCGCGTCGCCGTTCGGCAGCGCGAGTTTCAGCGACGACGTCGACAGCTTCGCGGCATCGACGTAGTGCAGGTTGATGCCGCCGTGCTCGGTCGCGGGCGACAGGCTTTCCTTCAGGTGCGACGTGCCCATCACGCGCTTGAATTCACGCAGACGGTTGACGGTCGCGCGCCATTCGACGAGGGTCGAGTAACTGTTGATGAACCACGAGAACGAGTCGCTGACGGTGCCGAACGCGGACGCAATCTGCATCAGCACGCCGAACGAGAACGCGCCCGCGAAATAGCGCGGCGCCGCGACGACGAGCGGGAAGATGATCGCGATCTGCCCGTAGAAGCTGAGCACGAACGTGAGGCGCTTCGTGTACTTCATCACGCGCCACCAGTTGTCGCGAATGCGCATGAACAGCGCCTGCGCGGTGCCGATCTCGGTTTTCTCGCCGTCGTAGAACGCGATCTGCTCGGCGTTCTCGCGCACGCGGATCAGGCCGAAGCGGAAGTCGGCCTCGACGCGCTGTTGCTGGTAGTTGATCGACACGAGCGGGTGACCGACCTTCTGGATGAGCAGCGAACCGACCACCGCATATAGTGCGGCCGCCCAGACCATGTACCCGGGGATCGCGACAGGCGTAGCACCCAGCGTAATCGTCAGCGCGCCCGCGAGCGACCACAGGATCGTGATGAACGACACGAGCGTGACGACCGTCGACAGCAGGTCGAGCGACAACGTGAGCGTCGTCGTCGCGAACGACTGGAGGTCGTCGGTGATCCGCTGATCGGGGTTGTCGGCGAGGCGGTCGCGCTCGATCCGGTAGAACGCGCGATCGCCGAGCCATTGGCCGAGGAAGCGCTCGGTGAGCCACTGGCGCCAGCGGAACCCGAGCATCTGGCGCAGGTAACGGCCGTACACGGCGAGGATGATGAACGCGAACGCGAATCCCGAGAACTGCATCAACAGGTCGGGGAAATCGTGAACGTTCTTCGATTGCAGCGCGTTGTAGAACCCCACGTTCCACTTGTTCAGCTTCACGTTGATCCAGACCACGCAGAGATTGATCGCGATGATCGTGATCAGCAGCCCCCACGCGATTTTCCATTCGGACGACACCCAGTAGGGCTTGATGAGGCTCCATGCGGATACCGGGCGCTCGTCCTGCGGCGCGTCGGGGGCGGAGCGGACGGGATCGATCGATTGGGTCATGTGCTTCCTGATGAGTTGCCGGCGCGCGGGCCGGGCGGAGCCGGACGCGCGCCGCGATACGGCATGCCGGGACGAGGTGCCGACTGACGGCGGGCGTCCGGATGGTGGCCCGCGCGTCTTAAACGGCACTTAAGGCCGGCGGTGACGCGGCAACCGGCCGCTCGCGCGGCCGGCCTGCGGGCATTGTGCCAGAGCGGCGCGGCGCGACGGCGAATTTGCCGCAGGGGGACAGTTTGCGGCGCTTTCCGCTTTTATGGTCTAATGGCCGACGACGAAACAGGGGTGCTTCGAGCGCGGCCGACGGACAGTTCCGGGCGACGCGGCGAGGCTGAGAAAGACCCTTCGCACCCGATCCGGGTAATACCGGCGAGGGAAGTTTCTGATCCCGCCGGGCCGCGCCGGCCGCCATCCCACATGGCCAGCGCCCGAGTTCCGCCCGGCCGGCCTTTGCTGCCGGTTTCGTCCTTTGGGTACGCGCGCTGCGCGTTACGGAAGGAATGATGACCGCTCAATCTTCAGTCTTTTGCGCTGTTCCCGATTCGCTGTCGCGTGCATCCGCACGGCGCGCCGCGTGCGCGTCGACGTGCGTCGCACGCGCACGCGCGGCTCGGCGGGAGGGCGCGCGATGAACCTTCACGCTTGCCGGCCGGATTTCGCGGTACTCGGCGGCGGCCTCGTCGGCCGCTTGATCGCCTGGCGGCTCGCGGGCGACGGGCATCGCGTCGCGCTCTACGAGCGCGGCGGCCCGGATGGCGAGCGGTCGGCCGCGTGGGTCGCGGCCGCGATGCTCGCGCCGCTGGCCGAGGCGGCGAGCGCCGAGCTGCTGATCACCGAACTCGGCGCCGCATCGCTCGCGCGCTGGCCGCAATGGCTCGCGGAACTGCCCGAACCGGTGTTCTTCCAGCAGCACGGCACGCTCGTCGTCTGGCATCACGCGGATCGCGCCGAGGCGCCGCTGTTCGAGCGTCGCGTGCGCGCGAACGCGCCGGCCGAGCTGTTCGACGGTGGCTTCGTCGCATTGGCCGGCGCGCAGGTCGACGCGGCCGAGCCCGCGCTCGCGGGGCGTTTCGCGCGCGGCCTGATGCTGCCGCGCGAAGGGCAGCTCGACAATCGCCAGGCGCTGCGTGCACTCGCGGCGGGCCTTGCGCAACGCGGCGTCGAACTGTACTGGCACGCGACGATCGACGACGCGAACCGGCCCGACGCGCATTTCACGATCGATTGCCGCGGGCTCGGCGCGAAATCGGTGCTGCCCGCGCTGCGCGGCATCCGCGGCGAAGTCGCGCGCGTGCGCGCACCGGGCATCGGGCTCACGCGGCCCGTGCGGTTGCTGCATCCGCGTTATCCCCTCTACATCGCGCCGAAACAGGACGACCTGTACGTGATCGGCGCGACCGAAGTGGAGGGCGAGGACATGTCGCCCGTCAGCGTGCGCTCGGCGCTCGAACTGTTGAGCGCGGCGTTTTCCGTGCATCCCGCGTTCGGCGAGGCGCGCATTCTCGAACTGAATGCGCAATGCCGCCCGACGCTGCCCGATCATCGCCCGGCGGTGATCTGGGACGGCGCGACGACGCTGGCCGTCAACGGCCTGTACCGGCACGGCTTCATGATCGCGCCGGAAGTCGCGCATGCGGCGGCAGCGTTCGCGCAAGCCACGCTCGGCGGCGCGTTCGCCGATGCCGACGCGTTCGCCGCGTGGCGCGATGCCGCGCGCTGGCCGACGCTCCTTCATCACCGCGACGACGCGCGCCAGCCGGCCTGACGCGCGCTGCCCACCGAATTCGATCGAGTCTCATGGATATCCAGATCAATCAACACACGCTGACGCTGCCCGACGGCGCGACGGTGGCCGACGCGCTCGCCGCGTACGGCGCGCGTCCGCCGTACGCGGTCGCGCTGAACGGCAACTTCGTCGCGCGCACGCAGCATGCGGCGCGCGCACTCGCGGCGGGCGACAAGCTCGACGTCGTGCACCCCGTCGCGGGCGGCTGAGCGCCGCCGCTTCGCCTCCGCTCTTCCAGGAAAACGACATGACGTCCCTCACTTCCGCCGACGCGCTGACGCTGTACGGCGAAACCTTCGCAAGCCGCGTGCTGCTCGGCACGTCGCGTTACCCGTCGCTGCAGTCGCTGTCCGATTCGATCGCCGCGTCGCGCCCCGGCATGGTGACGGTCGCGCTGCGCCGCCAGATGAACGGCGGCACCGCCGAGGCCGGCTTTTTCGACCTGCTCAAGCGTCACGCGGTGCCGCTGCTGCCGAACACGGCCGGCTGCCAGACCGTTGCCGAGGCGGTGACGACCGCGCACATGGCCCGCGAGGTGTTCGACACCGACTGGATCAAGCTCGAGCTGATCGGCGACGATTACACGCTGCAGCCCGACCCGGTCGGACTGATCGAGGCGGCCGCGCAACTGGTCAAGGATGGTTTCAAGGTGCTGCCGTACTGCACCGAGGATCTCGTGATCGGCCGGCGCCTGCTCGATGTCGGTTGCGAGGCGCTGATGCCCTGGGGCGCGCCGATCGGCACCGGCAAGGGCGTCGTGAATCCGTACGGGCTGCGCGTGCTGCGCGAGCGGCTGCCGGACGTGCCGTTGATCGTCGACGCCGGGCTCGGCGTACCGTCGCACGCGTGCCAGGTGATGGAATGGGGATTCGACGGCGTGCTGCTGAACACCGCCGTGTCGCAGGCCACGCATCCGGAAATCATGGCGCGTGCGTTCGCGCAGGGCGTCGAGGCCGGCCGTGCGGCTTATCTCGCCGGGCCGATGGATGCGCGCGAGACCGCGCATGCGAGCACGCCGGTCGTTGGAATGCCGTTCTGGCACCAGGACGGGGGCGGCGCATGAGCGCGCGCTTCGCCGATGCATTCTGGCCGCCGGCCGACGAACTGGCCGAAGCGGCCGAGCGGATTCGCGCACGCCTGGGCGACTGGCCGACCGGCACCGCGGCGTGGCGCCTGTGCGTCGCGGCGCCCGACGTACCGGCCGCCGGCGACGTGCTGATCGTGTCGGCCGGCGATCGTGCCGCGCAGGCGCGCGCGTCGGCGGCATCGCGCCCTGCGTCGCCGGACGCGGTCGCGATCGAGTTCGACGAGCACGGCGCTGCGCTGCATGCCGCGGGCGTGCGCTACGCGCTGGAGGCCGCGCATCCGCTCGCCGACGACTGGATCGCGGCGCTGGCGGCGTTCCTCGATTGCGGTTTCGAGCCGATCGACGCGCTGGTGCTCGCGCTCGCGTGGCGGGACGGCGATGAAGCGCGCGGTACCGACGCGTGGCCGGTGGAGGCCGCGCGGTTCCCGCGCATCGCGGGCCTGCCGGCCGCGCCCGAACCCGCATTCCCGCCGTGCCCCGCGCAACTGGGCCTCTATCCGGTCGTCCCCGACGCCGAATGGGTCGAACGCGTGCTCGAGTGCGGCGCGCGAACCGTGCAGCTGCGCGTGAAAGGCGCGACCCCGGATGCGTTGCGCCGGGAAATCGCGCGCGCGGTCGCCGCAGGGCGCCGATATCACGATGCACGCGTGTTCATCAACGATCACTGGCAGATCGCGATCGAAGAGGGTGCGTACGGCGTACATCTCGGTCAGGAGGATCTGGAAACGGCGGATCTGGCCGCGATCGCGCGCGCCGGATTGCGGCTCGGCCTGTCGAGTCACGGTTATTACGAGATGTTGCGCGCGTTGCACGAGCGGCCGAGCTATCTTGCGCTCGGCCCCGTGTACGCGACCGCGACCAAGGCCGTCGCGGCGCCGCCCCAGGGCCTCGCGCGAATTGCCCGCTATGCGCGCTTCGCGGGCGCGCGGGCGCCGCTCGTCGCGATCGGCGGCGTCGGGCTCGACGCGCTGCCGGACGTGCTGGCGACGGGCGTCGGCAGTGTCGCGGTGGTCAGCGCGGTCACGGGCGCAGACGATTATCGGGCAGCGATTGTTGCGTTGCAGCAATGCTTTGCCCGACAATTTGACAATCGTTGACCGCGGGGTTCGAAACGGCGTCACGACATCATTCCAATGCAGGCCCTATAATTCGGCGTTCTGCGTAAAAGGACTGTCAGCTCCGTGAGCCCCACTCCTACCGACACACTGCTGGAACTTCGCGACGTCGACTTTGGCTACGGCGACCGCCTCGTCCTGTCGAACCTGAACATGTGCTTCGGGCGCGGCCAGGTCGTCGCCGTCATGGGCGGGTCGGGTTGCGGCAAGACGACCGTGCTGCGTCTGATCGGCGGCCTGGTGCGCGCGCGGCGCGGCCAGGTGCTGTTCGACGGCGCCGACGTCGGCGCGCAGACGCGCGACGGCCTGTACGCGCTGCGCCGCAAGATGGGCATGCTGTTCCAGTTCGGCGCGCTGTTTACCGACATGTCGGTGTTCGAGAACGTCGCGTTCGCGCTGCGCGAACACACCGACCTGCCGGAAGACCTGATCCGCGACCTGGTGCTGATGAAGCTCAACGCGGTGGGCCTGCGCGGCGCGCGCGACCTGATGCCGTCCGAGGTGTCCGGCGGGATGGCACGCCGGATCGCGCTTGCACGCGCGATCGCGCTCGATCCGCAGCTCATCATGTACGACGAACCGTTCGCGGGCCTCGATCCGATCTCGCTCGGCATCACGGCAAACCTGATCCGCACGCTGAACGAGGCGCTCGGCGCGACGTCGATCCTCGTCACGCACGACGTGCCGGAATCGTTCGCGATCGCCGATTACGTGTATTTTCTGGCCAATGGCGGCGTGCTCGCGCAGGGTACGCCCGACGAGCTGCGCGCGTCGACCGACCCGAGCGTGCGCCAGTTCATCGACGGCGCGCCGGACGGCCCGTTCAAATTTCATTACACGAGCCCGCCGCTGGCTGCGGATTTCGGGCTCGGCGGAGGGCGCGCATGATCAGCGCGATCGGACGTTACGTCATCGGCGGCCTCGAGCGCGCGGGCTACGGCACGCGGCTGTTCGTGCGCCTCGTGCTGGAATTCTTCCCGCTGCTGCGCCGGCCGCGGCTCGTCACGAAACAGATCCACTTCCTCGGCAACTATTCGTTCGTGATCATTGCCGTGTCGGGCCTGTTCGTCGGCTTCGTGCTCGGCCTGCAGGGCTATTACACGCTGAATCGCTACGGGTCCGAGCAGGCGCTCGGCCTGCTGGTCGCGCTGTCGCTGGTGCGCGAGCTCGGCCCGGTCGTGACCGCGCTGCTGTTCGCGGGACGCGCCGGCACGTCGCTCACGGCCGAGATCGGCCTGATGAAGGCGGGCGAGCAGCTCACCGCACTCGAAATGATGGCCGTCGACCCGATCAAGACGGTGATCGCGCCGCGCCTGTGGGCCGGCATCATCGCGATGCCGCTGCTCGCGGCGATCTTCAACGCGGTCGGCGTGCTCGGCGGATATTTCGTCGGGGTCGTGCTGATCGGCGTCGATCCGGGCGCGTTCTGGTCGCAGATGCAGGGCGGGGTCGAGGTGTGGGCCGACGTCGGCAACGGCGTGATCAAGAGCATCGTGTTCGGGTTCGCCGTGACCTTCATTGCACTGTTTCAAGGGTATGAAGCGAAGCCCACGCCCGAGGGCGTGTCGCGCGCGACGACCAAGACGGTCGTGTTCGCGTCGCTCGCCGTACTCGGCCTCGATTTCCTGCTGACCGCGCTGATGTTCAGCTAAGCCTCAGCCAAGCCAAATTTTGGGATGAAGATGAAAAAGACTGCTCTCGACTTCTGGGTCGGCCTGTTCGTGGTGGTGGGCTTCCTTGCGGTGCTGTTCCTGGCGCTCAAGGTCGGCAACATGAGTTCGCTGTCGTTTCAGCCGACCTACTCGGTGAGGATGAAGTTCGACAACATCGGCGGGCTCAAGCCGCGCGCCGCCGTGAAGAGCGCGGGCGTCGTGGTCGGCCGCGTGAAGTCGATCGGCTTCGACACGAACACGTACCAGGCGGTCGTCACGATCGACGTCGACGGCCAGTACCAGTTCCCGAAGGATTCGTCGGCGAAGATCCTGACGTCCGGCCTGCTCGGCGAGCAGTACATCGGCCTCGATCCGGGCGGCGACACCGAAATGCTGAAGGCCGGCGATACGATCACGATGACGCAGTCGGCGATCGTGCTCGAGAACCTGATCGGCCAGTTCCTGTACAGCAAGGCGGCCGACGCGGGCGGCGCGAAGCCTGCAGGCGGCGCATCCGCGGCGCCGGGCGCACCCGCCGCACCGGCTCCGGTGGCGGTGCCGGCGTCCGCGGTGTCCGGTTCGGCGGCCCAATAACCACACGAGAGAAAGACAAGAGGGTAATGACCATGCAGACGATCCGCATCAGGCACGCCGCGCTCGCGGTGGCGGCAGTCGCCGCGTTGAGCGGTTGCGCGACCGTGCAGACGCCGACCAAGGGCGATCCGCTCGAAGGCTTCAACCGGACGATGTACAAGTTCAACGACACGGTCGACACGTACGCGCTGAAGCCGGTCGCGAAGGGCTACCAGTACGTGGTGCCGCAGCCGGTGCGCGACAGCGTGACCAACTTCTTCTCGAACATCGGCGACGTCTACATCGCCGCGAACAACATCGTGCAGCTGCGAATCGCGGACGGTGTCGGCGACATCATGCGCGTGGTGATCAACACGGTGTTCGGCGTCGGCGGCCTGTTCGACGTCGCGACGATCGCGAAACTGCCGAAGCACACGGCCGACTTCGGGATCACGATGGGCCGCTACGGCATGCCGTCGGGCCCGTATCTGGTGCTGCCGCTGCTCGGCCCGAGCACGCTGCGCGACACGGCCGGCCTCGGTGTCGACTACGTGGGCAATCCGCTCACGTACGTGAAGCCGGACGGCCTGAGCTGGGGCCTGTTCGGCGTGAACCTCGTCAATACGCGCGCGAATCTGCTCGGCGCCGGCGACGTGCTGGATGCCGCGGCGCTCGACAAGTATTCGTTCGTGCGCAACGCCTACCTGCAGCGCCGCCAGATGCTGATCGACAACGCGCGCGGCGAGGCGTCGACGGCGTCGAACAACGATGCGCTGCCGAAGTACGACCTGCCGGACGACGGCGCGGCACCGGCGGCAGCCGGCGCGGCCGGAACGGCAGGCGCGGCGGCGGTCGGCGGCGCGACGGCACCGGCCGGTGCATCGGGCGCGGCCGTTGCTGCGCCGGCATCGGGCGGCGCCGAAGCACCGAACCCGGCCAGCGCGACGAACGTGCCGGCAATGCAGATGACGCCGCCCGCACCGGGCGGGATTCGTTTCCCTAGCATCAAGCTGCACTGACCGACTTACATTCGTTACAGCCGGAAACGATTCAGTCGGTAGCGCACGCGAACTTGCGCGTAAGCTACCGGCTCCAACCTTCGCATCGACTCTTCATGCAGGTCACTATGATGAAAAAACTGTTCCTGATCCCCGTTTTCGCGGCGCTGTTCTCGTTCGGCAGCGCAGCCCACGCGCAAGTCGACCAGTCGAACCCGCAGGCGCTGATCAAGACGGCGACCCAGCAGGTCCTCGACGAGGTCAAGCAGCAGACGATCAAGCAGGGCGACACCAACCGCATCATCTCGATCGTCAACAAGGACATCCTGCCGTACACCGATTTCCGCCGCACCACGCAGCTCGCGATGGGCCGCAACTGGCGCGCGGCATCGCCCGAGCAGCAGCAACAGGTTCAGGAGCAGTTCAAGCTGCTGCTGATCCGCACGTATTCGGGCGCGCTCGCGCAGCTCAAGCCGGACCAGCAGATCCAGTACCCGCCGTTCCGCGCCGATCCGGCCGACACCGACGTGGTCGTGAAGACGGTCGCGATGAACAACGGCCAGCCGGTCCAGATCGACTATCGCCTGTACAAGACGGCGAACGGCTGGAAGGTGTATGACCTGAACGTGCTGGGCGCGTGGCTGATCCAGACGTACCAGCAGCAGTTCAACGAGAAGATCCAGCAAAGCGGCGTGGACGGCCTGATCCAGTTCCTCACGCAGCGCAACCAGCAACTCGCCGCCGGCAAGCAGGCGTCGTGAGCGGCTTCGAAGCAGGTTCTTCGCTGACCGTCGCGAGCGCGAAATCCGCGCTCGCGGACGGTCTCGCGCGCATCGGCGCCGGCGCGACCGCCGTCGACTGCGCGGCGCTGACGCAGTTCGACTCGTCCGCGCTCGCCGTGCTGCTCGCATGGCAACGTGCCGCCAAAGCGCGCGGCGCGACCCTCGACATCCTCAATCTCCCGCAGAAGCTCGCCAGTCTCGCGCGCGCTTACGGCGTCGACGCTCTCATCGACGGCACCGGGCGACATTGACCCTGCCTGACCGAAGCGTGCCGCGCCAGCCGGCGCGCGCACGCTTCAGGCCGCGCGTCTCCTGCGCCGGCTCCACCAGCCGGTTTGCCCTATAATCAAGCGTTTTGCGGGGCAGCCAATCGGCGTCCGGCCCCCATTTTCTTTCGCAGCAAGCACAGAATAGGCGTCGCGGCCGCAGCGCCGCGCACAGTCATGTCAGCCATAGAAATCCGTCACGTCAAGAAGCGCTACAAATCGCTTCAGGCGCTCAAGGGCGTCAGCCTGTCGGTCGAGGAAGGCGAGTTTTTCGGTCTGCTCGGCCCGAACGGCGCAGGCAAGACCACGCTCATCAGTATCCTCGCCGGGCTTGCCCGGGCCGATGAAGGCAGTATCTCGGTGCGCGGCCACGACGTCGTCAAGGACTTCCGGGGCGCGCGTCGCGCACTCGGCGTCGTGCCGCAGGAACTCGTATTCGACCCGTTCTTCACCGTCCGCGAGACGCTGCGGATCCAGTCCGGCTATTTCGGGCTGCGCCGCAACGACGACTGGATCGACGAAGTGATGGCCAATCTCGATCTCACCGAGAAGGCCGACGCGAACATGCGCGCGCTGTCGGGCGGGATGAAGCGCCGCGTGCTGGTCGCGCAGGCGCTCGTGCACCGGCCGCCCGTGATCGTGCTCGACGAGCCGACCGCCGGTGTCGACGTCGAGCTGCGCCAGACGCTGTGGCAGTTCATCTCGCGGCTGAACCGCGAGGGCCACACGATCGTCCTGACCACCCATTACCTCGAGGAAGCGGAGTCGCTGTGCGACCGCATCGCGATGCTGCGTCGCGGCGAGGTCGTTGCGCTCGACCGCACCGACGCGCTGCTGCGCCGCTTCGCCGGGCTGCAGCTGTACTTGCGGCTCGCGACGGGCGCGCTGCCCGCCGAGCTGCGCGGGCTGGAGACCGATCCGGCCGCGCGCGCGCCGGGCGAGCACCTGCTGCGCCTCACGAGCTACGACGATGTCGAGCGCATCCTCGCGCAGTGTCGCGCGGCGGGCTGCACGTTCGACGAGATCGAGGTCCGCAAGGCCGACCTCGAGGATGTGTTCGTCCAGGTGATGAACGGGGCCGAGGTGATCGAGGGATTGGCATGAGCGGTTTTCGTACGTTGTTCTACAAGGAACTCCTGCGTTTCTGGAAGGTGTCGTTCCAGACCGTGTGCGCGCCGATCGTGACGGCGCTGCTGTACCTGACGATCTTCGGGCATGCGCTGTCGGGTCGCGTCGAGGTGTATCCGGGCGTCGAGTACGTGAGCTTTCTCGTGCCGGGCCTCGTGATGATGAGCGTGCTGCAGAATGCATTCGCGAACAGCTCGTCGTCGCTGATCCAGTCGAAGATCACCGGCAACCTCGTGTTCGTGCTGCTGCCGCCGCTGTCCTACAAGGACATCTTCGGCGCGTACGTGCTCGCGTCCGTCGTGCGCGGGCTCGCGGTCGGCGCCGGCGTGTTCGTCGTGACGATCTGGTTTATCCCGATGCATTTCGCGGCGCCGGTGTTCATCGTCGCGTTCGCGCTGCTCGGCTCGGCGATCCTCGGCACGCTCGGGCTGATCGCCGGGATCTGGGCCGAGAAGTTCGACCAGCTCGCCGCGTTCCAGAACTTCCTGATCATGCCGCTGACGTTCCTGTCCGGCGTGTTCTATTCGACGCACTCGCTGCCGCCCGTGTGGCGCGAGATCTCGCGTCTCAACCCGTTTTTCTACATGATCGACGGCTTCCGTTACGGGTTCTTCGGCGCGTCCGACATCAACCCGCTCGCGAGCCTCGCGATCGTCACCGGTTTCTTCGTGCTGCTCGCGATGTTCGCGATGCGGCTGCTCGCGACCGGCTACAAACTGCGTCATTGATATCGACGGCGGCGGCCGCCCGGGGCGGCGCGCGCCGACAGGAGCCTCTCATGTTGCCGACTCCCGAACAGGTCAAGCAATACATCGCCGGCGGTCTCGCCTGCACTCATCTGGAAGTCGAAGGCGACGGCCAGCATTTCTTCGCGACGATCGTGTCGGCGGCCTTCGAAGGCAAGCGGCCGATCCAGCGGCACCAGCTCGTTTATGCGGCGCTCGGCGATCGCATGAAGCAGGAAATTCACGCGCTCAGCATGAAGACGCTGACGCCCGCCGAATGGCAGAACGCATAACCGGAACCACTGAGTGCAAGTCACCGTCAACGAGCGCGACGCCGTCCAGAGCGTCGCCACGGCACACCCGGCCGCCAACGGGGAATCGCAGGGACATGGGATGGACAAGCTGGTGATCGAAGGCGGTCGCCGGCTGTCGGGCGAGATCGTCGTGTCGGGCGCGAAGAACGCCGCGCTGCCGATCCTCTGCGCGGGGCTGCTCAGCGCCGAGCCGGTCGAGCTCGACAACGTGCCGAACCTGAAGGACGTGCGCACCACGCTGAAGGTGCTGAACCAGATGGGCGTGAAGAGCGAAACGGACGGCAGCCGCGTGCAGCTCGACGCGTCGCGCGTCGACAACCTCGTCGCGCCGTACGAGCTGGTCAAGACGATGCGCGCGTCGATCCTCGTGCTCGGGCCGCTGCTCGCGCGCTTCGGCGAGGCGAAGGTGTCGCTGCCGGGCGGCTGCGCGATCGGCGCGCGGCCGGTCGACCAGCACATCAAGGGCCTGCAGGCGATGGGTGCCGAGATCAGCATCGAGCACGGCTTCATCGAGGCGCGCGCGAAGCGCCTGAAGGGCGCGCGCATCGTGACCGACATGATCACGGTGACGGGGACGGAAAACCTGCTGATGGCCGCGACGCTGGCCGACGGCGAGACGGTGATCGAGAACGCGGCGCGCGAGCCGGAAGTGAGCGATCTCGCGCACTTGCTGGTCGCGATGGGTGCGAAAATCGACGGCATCGGCACCGACCGCCTCGTGATCCAGGGCGTCGAGCGGCTGCACGGCGCACGTCATTCGGTGATTCCCGACCGCATCGAGGCCGGCACGTTCCTGTGTGCGGTCGCGGCGGCGGGCGGCGACGTGATGCTGACGGGCGTGCGCCCGCACATCCTCGACGCGGTGATCGACAAGCTGCGCGAGGCCGGCGTGTCGATCGAGGAAGGCGACAGCTGGCTGCGCGTGAAGATGGACCGCCGCCCGTCGGCGGTGACGATCCGCACGTCGGAATACCCGGCGTTCCCGACCGACATGCAGGCGCAGTTCATGGCCCTCAATTCGGTCGCAACGGGCACCGCGCAGGTGGTCGAGACCATTTTCGAGAACCGCTTCATGCACGTGCAGGAACTGAACCGGCTCGGCGCGAACATCACGATCGACGGCAACACGGCGCTCGTGACCGGCGTCGACAAGCTGTCCGGCGCGAACGTGATGGCGACCGACCTGCGCGCGTCGGCGAGCCTCGTGATCGCCGGGCTGCGCGCCGAAGGCGAAACGCTCGTCGACCGCATCTATCACCTCGACCGCGGCTACGACCGCATGGAAACCAAACTGACCGCCGTCGGCGCGAACGTGCGCCGCCTCTCCGGGAGCCAAGCATGACCGCGCCGCTGACCCTCGCCCTGTCGAAGGGCCGGATTTTCGAGGAAACCCTGCCGCTGCTGGCGGCCGCCGGCGTGCAGGTGGCCGAGGATCCGGAAACGTCGCGCAAGCTGATCCTGCCGACGACCGATCCGAACCTGCGCGTGATCATCGTGCGCGCGAGCGACGTGCCGACCTACGTCGAATACGGCGCGGCCGACTTCGGCGTGGCGGGCAAGGACGTGCTGGTCGAGCACGGCGGCTCGGGCCTGTACCAGCCGATCGATCTGAACATTGCACGCTGCCGGATGTCGGTGGCCGTGCCGGCCGGTTTCGACTACGCGAACGCGGTGCGCCAGGGCGCGCGCCTGCGGGTCGCGACCAAGTACGTCGAAACGGCACGCGAACACTTCGCCGCGAAGGGCGTGCACGTCGACCTGATCAAGCTGTACGGTTCGATGGAGCTGGCGCCGCTGGTCGGGCTGGCCGACGCGATCGTCGACCTCGTCAGCTCGGGCGGCACGCTGAAGGCGAACAATCTGGTCGAGGTCGAGGAGATCATGGCGATCTCGTCGCGCCTCGTCGTGAACCAGGCTGCGCTGAAGTTGAAGCGCGCGGCGCTCAAGCCGATTCTCGACGCGTTCGAACGCGCGTCGCAGAATGGCAATTGAGCGCATCACCGTAACGGAACTCCCATGGCCATCACCATCCGCAAACTCGATTCGACCAGCGACGGCTTCGACGCCGCGCTGCGTGCGCTGCTTGCGTTCGAGGCGAGCGAGGACGAAGCGATCGAGCAGTCGGTCGCGAAGATTCTCGCCGACGTGAAGTCGCGCGGCGACGCCGCGGTGCTCGAGTACACGAACCGCTTCGACCGGCTGGACGCGAGCAGCGTCGCCGCGCTCGAACTGCCGCAGGACGCGCTGCAGGCGGCGCTCGACGGCCTCGCGCCGAAGGCGCGCGCGGCGCTCGAAGCTGCCGCGGCACGCGTGCGGGCGTACCACGAGAAGCAGAAGATCGAATGCGGCACCCATAGCTGGCAGTACACGGAAAGCGACGGCACGGTGCTCGGCCAGAAGATCACGCCGCTCGACCGCGTCGGCCTGTACGTGCCGGGCGGCAAGGCCGCGTATCCGTCGTCGGTGCTGATGAACGCGATTCCCGCGCGCGTCGCGGGCGTCGGCGAGATCGTGATGGTCGTGCCGACCCCGGACGGCGTGAAGAACGACCTCGTGCTCGCCGCGGCGCTGCTCGGCGGCGTCGATCGCGTGTTCACGATCGGCGGCGCGCAGGCGGTCGGCGCGCTCGCGTACGGCACGGCCACGGTGCCGGCGGTCGACAAGATCTGCGGGCCCGGCAACGCGTACGTCGCGTCGGCGAAGCGCCGCGTGTTCGGCACGGTCGGCATCGACATGATCGCCGGCCCGTCGGAAATCCTCGTGCTGTGCGACGGCACGACCGATCCGAGCTGGGTCGCGATGGACCTCTTCTCGCAGGCCGAGCACGACGAGCTCGCGCAGTCGATCCTGCTGTGCCCGGACGCCGCGTTCCTCGAGCGCGTCGAGAAGGCGATCGACGAGCTGCTGCCGACGATGCCGCGCCAGGACGTGATCCGCGCGTCGCTGGAAGGCCGCGGCGCGCTGATCAAGGTGCGCGACATGGCCGAAGCATGCCGGATCGCGAACGACATCGCGCCGGAGCACCTGGAGATTTCCGCGCTGGAGCCGCAGCAATGGGGCCAGCAGATCCGCCATGCCGGCGCGATCTTCCTCGGCCGCTACACGAGCGAAAGCCTGGGCGACTACTGCGCGGGCCCGAACCACGTGCTGCCGACGTCGCGCACCGCGCGCTTCTCGTCGCCGCTGGGCGTGTACGACTTCATCAAGCGTTCGAGCCTGATCGAGGTCAGCGCCGAAGGCGCGCAGACGCTGGGCGAGATCGCCTCCGAGCTCGCATACGGCGAGGGGCTGCAGGCACACGCGCGCAGCGCCGAGCTCCGGATGAAGGGATGACATGCGCCGGAGCCGATGCTGGCGCAGCGGTTCCGGTCGACGAGGAGACCCGGTGCAGGGCGGCAGCCGCCGCCTTGCCGACCATTTGACGCCGGCGCGACGCACGCCGGCTTGACACCATGACGACGCCACAAGACATCATCCGCCGCGACGTGCTCGCGATGACGAGCTACCCGGTGCCCGACGCGAGCGGTTTCGTGAAGCTCGACGCGATGGAGAACCCGTATTCGCTGCCCGCGCCGCTCGCGGCGGCGCTCGGCGAACGCCTCGCGCAGGTCGCGCTGAACCGCTACCCGGCGCCGCGCCCGGGCGCGCTGCTCGACAAGCTGCGCCGTACGATGGGCGTGCCGGCCGCTTGCGACGTGCTGCTCGGCAACGGCTCGGACGAAATCATCAGCATGATGTCGGTGGCCTGCGCGAAGCCGGGTGCGAAGGTGCTCGCAGCGGTGCCGGGCTTCGTGATGTACGAACTGTCGGCGAAGTTCGCGCAGCTCGAATTCGTCGGCGTGCCGCTCAAGGCGGACCTGACGCTCGACGCCGACGCGATGATCGCGGCGATCGACGAGCATCGGCCCGCGCTCGTCTATCTTGCGTATCCGAACAACCCGACCGGCACGCTGTACGACGAAGCCGACGTCGAGCGGATCATCGCGGCCGCGCGGCACAGCCTGATCGTGATCGACGAGGCGTACCAGCCGTTCGCCGAGCGTTCGTGGCTGCCGCGTGCCGCGGAGTTCGACAACGTCGTCGTGATGCGCACGGTGTCGAAGCTCGGCCTCGCGGGGATCCGCCTCGGCTATCTCGCCGGGCTGCCGGCGTGGCTGACCGAATTCGACAAGGTGCGCCCGCCGTACAACATCAACGTGCTGACCCAGGCGACCGCCGATTTCCTGCTCGACCACCTCGACGTGCTCGACGCGCAGGCGGCCGAACTGCGCGCGCAACGCACGCGTCTCGCGCAGGCCGTGGCCGCGCTGCCGGGCACGACGGTGTTCCCGAGCGCCGGCAATTTCCTGCTGGTGCGCGTGCCGGACGCGGCGGCCGTGTTCGATGCGCTGCTCACGGAGCGGGTGCTGGTCAAAAACGTGAGTAAAATGCATCCGTTGCTGGCCGAATGCGTGCGGCTGACCGTCGGTTCTCCCGACGAAAACGCGCGCCTGCTGGCTGCCTTGAAACTCGCGCTGCCCGGTTGAGCCCAGGGCGCGGCGGCGCGCGACGTTCAATCCCCATTTACATCAGACTCATTCAAGGAATTGCCATGCGTGTGGCGGAAGTCGTTCGCAATACCAGCGAAACGCAGATCCGTGTGAAGCTCGATCTCGACGGTACGGGCCGGCAGAAGCTGGCCACCGGCGTGCCGTTTCTCGACCATATGCTCGACCAGATCGCGCGACATGGTCTGATCGATCTCGAGGTCGAAGCGCATGGCGACACGCATATCGACGACCACCATACGGTCGAGGACGTCGGCATCACGCTCGGTCAGGCCGTCGCGAAGGCGATCGGCGACAAGAAGGGCATCCGCCGCTACGGCCATTCGTACGTGCCGCTCGACGAGGCGCTGTCGCGCGTCGTGATCGACTTCTCGGGCCGTCCGGGTCTCGAATTCCACGTGCCGTTCACGCGCGCGCGGATCGGCACGTTCGACGTCGACCTGTCCATCGAATTCTTCCGCGGATTCGTGAACCACGCGGGCGTCACGCTGCACATCGACAACCTGCGCGGGATCAACGCGCACCACCAGCTCGAAACGGTGTTCAAGGCTTTCGGCCGGGCGCTGCGTGCGGCGGTGGAGCTCGACGAGCGCGCGGCGGGGCAGATTCCGTCGACGAAGGGCAGTCTCTGACTGCCGAACGGACAGGACGCCAACGACACCTCACGGCTTCGGCGCGGCGCGCCGGCTTGCGATGGATCTGCTCAAATCGTTCATTTCGCTGCTGGCGCTGATCAACCCGATCGGCGCGGTGCCGTTTTTCCTGAGCCTCACGGCGCAGCAGTCGGACATCGAGCGGCGCCGCACGATCCGGATCGCGTCGGTGTCGGTGTTCTGCGTGATGACGGTGACGGCGCTGCTCGGGCAGCAGATCATCGACTTCTTCGGCATTTCGGTCGGCTCTCTTGAAGTGGGCGGCGGGATCATCATGTTGCTGATGGCGATCAACATGCTGAACGCGCAGATCGGCAACACGCGATCGACCCCGGAGGAGCGCGACGAGGCCGAGCTGAAGGACAACATCGCGGTCGTGCCGCTGGCGATTCCGCTGCTCACGGGCCCCGGCTCGATCAGCACCGTGATCATCTACGCGGCGAACTCGCGTCACTGGTATGAGCGAGCCGGGCTCGTCGCGATCGGCGCGGTCCTGGCTCTGCTGTGTTTCTTCGCGATGCGGCTTGCCGAGCCGATCGCGAACTGGATCGGCCGCACCGGCATCAACATCGCCACGCGGCTGATGGGTCTGATGCTGTCGGCGCTGGCGGTGGAATTCATCGTCAATGGACTGAGGGCGCTACTGCCTGCACTGAGATGAAAACTTCGATTGCGATTGTGGATTATGGGATGGGCAACCTGCGCTCGGTCGCGCAGGCGCTCAAGAAGGCCGAACCGGCCGCCGACGTGGCGATCGTCGATACGCCGGCCGCGATTCGCGCGGCCGATCGCGTCGTGCTGCCCGGCCAGGGCGCGATGCCCGACTGCATGCGCTGCCTCGGCGAATCGGGGCTGCAGGAAGCGGTGATCGAGGCGTCGCGCACGAAGCCGCTGCTCGGCGTGTGCGTCGGCGAGCAGATGCTGTTCGACTGGAGCGCGGAAGGCGACACGAAGGGCCTGGGCCTTCTGCCCGGCAAGGTCGTGCGTTTCGAGCTCGACGGTCAGCTGCAGGACGACGGTTCGCGCTTCAAGGTGCCGCAGATGGGCTGGAACCGCGTGCGCCAGTCGCAGCCTCACCCGCTCTGGGACGGCGTGCCCGACGACGCGTATTTCTACTTCGTGCACAGCTACTACGTGCGCCCGGACAACCCGGCGCACACGGTCGGCGAAACGGCCTACGGCGCGCCGTTTACGTCCGCGGTCGCGCGGGACAACCTCTTCGCGACCCAATTCCACCCGGAGAAAAGCGCCGAGGTCGGGCTGCGTCTGTATCGCAACTTCGTGCACTGGAAGCCGTAAAACGTGGCGCGCGAGCCACAGTCGATCTGGCCGAACGGCCTGTCGCGCGTGGCGAGTGGGCTTAGGCGCCGAAAGAGTTGTACTAAACTAGCGAGACGGCGCGGCACCGGTTTGGCCGGTACGCGCCTGATTCTTTTCATTTTCCACGACGACACCCGATTGCTATGCTGCTGATTCCGGCCATCGATCTCAAAGACGGTCAGTGTGTGCGCCTCAAACAGGGCGATATGGACCAGGCCACGATTTTCTCCGAGGACCCGGCGGCGATGGCCCGCAAGTGGGTCGATCTCGGCGCCCGGCGGCTGCATCTGGTCGACCTGAACGGCGCGTTCGCCGGCAAGCCGAAGAATCTCGACGCGATCGAAGCGATCCTCGACGAAGTCGGCGACGAAATCCCCGTGCAGCTCGGCGGCGGCATCCGCAGCCTCGAGACGATCGAGAAGTATCTCGACGCCGGCCTGTCCTACGTGATCATCGGCACCGCGGCCGTGAAGAATCCGGGCTTCCTGCAGGACGCTTGCACCGCGTTCGCCGGCAACATCATCGTCGGGCTCGACGCGAAGGACGGCAAGGTCGCGACCGACGGCTGGAGCAAGCTGACGGGCCACGAAGTGATCGATCTCGCGCGCAAGTTCGAGGACTACGGCGTCGAATCGATCGTCTACACGGACATCGGCCGCGACGGGATGCTGCAGGGCATCAACATCGAAGCGACGGTGAAGCTCGCGCAGGCGGTCGGCATTCCGGTGATCGCAAGCGGCGGCCTGTCGAACCTTACCGACATCGAGCACCTGTGCGAAGTGGAAGAGCACGGCGTCGAAGGCGTGATTTGCGGCCGTGCGATCTACTCCGGCGATCTCGATTTCGCGGCCGCGCAAAAGCGCGCGGACGAACTGAACGGCGAACTCGACAACGCCTGAGCGCGGCGGCGTCTTCTTCGCCACGGGCTGCCCACGGGCGGCCCCGACCGGGCGCCTCGCGCGAGGCGTTCGCAACCGGCCGTCCCACCGCGGCCTATGGCGCAACATCATGGCTCTAGCTAAACGCATCATCCCCTGCCTGGACGTGACTGCCGGGCGTGTCGTCAAGGGCGTCAACTTCGTCGAACTGCGCGATGCCGGCGACCCCGTCGAAATCGCCCGCCGCTACGACGACCAGGGCGCCGACGAACTGACGTTCCTCGACATCACCGCGACCTCCGACCAGCGCGACCTGATCCTGCCGATCATCGAGGCCGTCGCGTCGCAGGTCTTCATTCCGCTGACCGTCGGCGGCGGCGTGCGCGCCGTCGAGGACGTGCGGCGCCTGCTGAACGCCGGCGCGGACAAGGTCAGCATGAATTCGTCGGCGGTCGCGAACCCGCAGCTCGTGCGCGACGCGGCCGACAAGTACGGCTCGCAGTGCATCGTCGTCGCGATCGACGCGAAGCGCGTGTCGGCCGACGGCGAGGCGCCGCGCTGGGAAGTGTTCACGCACGGCGGCCGCAAGGGCACGGGCCTCGACGCGATCGAATGGGCGCGCAAGATGGCCGAGCTCGGCGCGGGCGAGATCCTGCTCACGAGCATGGACCGCGACGGCACGAAGTCCGGCTTCGACCTCGCGCTCACGCGCGGCGTGTCGGACGCGGTGCCGGTGCCGGTGATCGCATCGGGCGGCGTGGGCTCGCTGCAAGATCTCGCGGACGGCATCAAGGACGGCCGCGCCGACGCGGTGCTGGCCGCGAGCATCTTCCACTACGGCGAGCACACGGTCGGCGAGGCGAAGCGCTTCATGGCCGACCAGGGCATCCCGGTGAGGCTGTGATGAATACGGAAACGAAATCCCTGCCCGCGTGGCTCGACAAGGTCCGCTGGGACGACAACGGCCTCGTGCCGGTGATCGCGCAGGAAGCGTCGACGAACGACGTGCTGATGTTCGCGTGGATGAATCGCGAGGCGCTGGCGAAGACGATCGAGACGCAGCGCGCGGTTTACTATTCGCGCTCGCGCAAGCGCCTCTGGTTCAAGGGCGAGGAGTCGGGCCACGTGCAGCACGTGCACGAGGTGCGCCTCGATTGCGACGAGGACGTCGTGCTGCTGAAGGTCGAGCAGGTGTCGGGCATCGCATGCCACACCGGCCGGCATTCGTGCTTCTTCCAGAAATTCGAAGGTACGGTGGACAGCGGCGACTGGGTCGCGGTCGATCCGGTGCTGAAAGACCCCGAACACATCTACAAATGACGCAATCGACCGAAGACACGCTGCTGCGCCTCGCGGCCGTGATCGATAGCCGCAAGGGCGGCGACCCCGAACAATCGTACGTATCGCGCCTGTTCCACAAGGGCGACGATGCGGTGCTGAAGAAGATCGGCGAAGAGGCGACCGAAGTCGTGCTGGCCGCGAAGGACGTGCGCCAGGGCGGCGCGCCGACGGCGCTGGTCGGCGAGGTGGCCGACCTGTGGTTCCACTGCCTCGTGATGCTGTCGCATTTCGACCTGAGCCCGGCCGACGTGATCGCCGAACTCGAGCGCCGCGAAGGGCTGTCCGGCATCGAGGAAAAGGCGTTGCGCAAGCGCCGCGAGCGCGAGCAGAACGGCGGGTGACGACACGCGGCCTGCCGTGCCGACGACAGTGCGGTAAGCTGTAAGAATTGTCATCTAACGGGGGTAGCATCATGACCGATACGCCGAGCCAGTTTCCGACACCGTCGGTGCCGGGTGCCGCGGACGCCGAGCGACTCAAAGGCCTGCGCACGTTGACGCACGTGTTGTACGGCCTTTATGCGATTCATTGGCTCACGGGCGGCGTCACCGGGATCATCGCGATCATCATCAACTACGTGAAGCGCGACGACGTGGCCGGCACGCCGTACGCCGACCATTTCGAATGGCAGATCCGCACGTTCTGGCGTGCGCTGATCGCCTACGTGATCGGCTTCGCGCTGATGTTCGTGGTGGTCGGGTTCGTCGTCATGTTTGTCACATGGATCTGGACGCTGTACCGTATCATCAAGGGTTGGCTGTACCTGAACGACAACAAGACGCTCGATCCGCAGGCCTGGTTCTGACCGGCGCGCGGGCGTTTCGCAGGAGCAACATGAGTCACGATCCGAATTGCCTGTTCTGCAAGATCGCGGCGGGCGAGATCCCGAGCACGAAGGTGCACGAGGACGACGAATTCGTCGCGTTCCGCGACATCCGCCCGGCGGCCGAGACGCACGTGCTCGTGATTCCGCGCCGGCATCTGCCGACGCTGTCGGCGGCGAGCGAGGACGATGCGCCGATGCTCGGCCGGCTGATGTTGCTGGTCGCGCGCCTGGCCGACCAGCTCGGCGTCGCGTACACGGGCGGCGAAACCGGTTTTCGCACGGTGATCAATACGGGCCCCGGCGGCGGGCAGGAGGTCTACCACCTGCACGCGCATATCCTGGCCGGCCCGCGCCCGTGGCTGCGGATGGGTTGACGTGGCGGGGCGTTTCCCCGCATCGATAGTCGAAGCCGGCGTGCCGCCGGCGATTTGCGCCGCGACGCGGCGTGGTTGAGGAGAGGTTTCATCATGGGTGGATTGAGCATTTGGCACTGGCTGATCGTGCTGCTGATCGTCGCGCTGGTTTTCGGTACGAAGAAGCTGCGCAACATCGGCAACGACCTCGGCAGCGCCGTGAAGGGTTTCAAGGACGGCATGAAGGAAGGCGAGACGCCGGCTGACGCGCAGCAACTGCCGCGCTCGGGTTCGGTCGACGTCAACGCGAAGGAAACGACGCGTTCCGATTCGAACAAGGCGTAAATCGCCTGCACGCTGACAGGCATTCGCGATGCTGGATCTCGGTCTTTCGAAGATGGCGCTGATCGGCGTCGTCGCGCTCGTGGTGCTCGGCCCCGAGCGCCTGCCGCGCGTCGCGCGCACGGCCGGCGCTTTGTTCGGCCGCGCGCAGCGGTACATCAACGACGTGAAGGCCGAGGTCTCGCGCGAAATCGAGCTCGACGCGCTGCGGACGATGAAGACCGATTTCGAGGCGGCCGCGCGCAATGTCGAGACGACGATTCACGACAACCTGCGCGAGCACGAGAAGGAGCTGAACGACACGTGGAATTCCGCGGTCGGCGGCCTTAACGAAGGCTCGGTCGATGCCGGCACGTACGGCTCCGACACGCCCGCCGCGCCGTCGTGGCGCGGCAGCACGGCCGCGCTCGCGCCGAAGCGTCGCAACTGGCGTGTGAAACAGGCGGCGACGCCTGTCTGGTACAAGCGCGCGACGACCCGCCGCACGCACGTGCAGTCGGGCGCCGCGCGAGTCGCGCGCCACCAGCCGGCCAGCCTGCGCCGGCCGACGCGCTTCTTCTGAGCCGAGCGCATGCTCGCTCGTCAATCCTACCGAGGGCCGGTGTGAGCGACCCCCAGCAGAACCCGGGCGACGCCCCGGAAGAAACCTTCATCTCCCATCTCGTCGAGCTTCGCGATCGCATCATTCGCGCGGGGCTGGCCGTGATCGTCGTGTTCCTCGGGCTCGTGTACTGGGCGCCCGACATCTTCCGGCTGCTCGCGCGGCCGCTGATGGAAAACCTGCCGAAGGGCGGCAGGATGATCGTCACCGACGTGACCGGCTCGTTCTTCGTGCCGATGAAGGTCACGATGCTCGTCGCGCTCGTGATCGCGCTGCCGGTCGTGCTGTACCAGATCTGGGCGTTCGTCGCGCCGGGGCTGTATCAGCACGAGAAGAAGCTCGTCGCGCCGCTCGTGGGCAGCAGCTATTTCCTGTTCCTGTGCGGGATGGCGTTCGCGTACTTCCTCGTGTTCCCGACGATCTTCCGCGTGATGGCGCACTACAACGCGCCGCTCGGGGCCGAGATGTCGACCGACATCGACAACTATCTGAGCTTCGTGCTCGGGATGTTCATCGCGTTCGGCGTGACGTTCGAGGTGCCGATCGTCGTGGTGCTGCTCGTCCGCATGGGCGTGCTGTCGCTGAAGAAGCTGAAGGAGATGCGGCCTTACGTGATCGTCGGCGCGTTCGTCGTCGCGGCGGTCGTCACGCCGCCGGACGTGTTCTCGCAGCTGATGCTCGCGCTGCCGCTCGTCGTGCTGTTCGAGATCGGGCTGCTCGCCGCGCGATTCTTCGTGCCCAAGGCGACCGAAGAACCCGAGGCGGAGAACAACGGCGCCGCCGGCTGACGAAAGCGCCGCGCAGCCGGGCCGGCATGACGGCCACCGGCGATGTCGCTTTTTCGGTTCGGTCACACTTGGCCGGCGGCAGCAAGGGTCGAACGGTGGGGGCGAACGCAGGCTTCACTGCGATGGAAAGAACTTCGCAACAAAACAAATGGGCAGCCGATCGGCTGCCCATTTGCGTTTTCGGCGTGGCCGGCGGACGAAGCCGCGGCGCGAACCGCCATCCGTTACTCGGAGTCGCTGTCCTGCTCGTCGAGCGTCTGTTTCGGCGGCGGCGGGCGCTTGCCGATCACCACGCTCACGTCGAACTCCTTGCCCTTGCGCACGACGTGCACCTTGGTCGGCGTGCCCGGCTTGATCTGCGCGACGGTATTCAGCAGCTTCGTCGTGTCGGTGATTTCATCGCCGTTCACGCTGACGAGGATGTCGCCCGGCTTGATGCCGGCCTTGTCGGCCGGACCGCCCTGCAGCACGCCCGCGACGATCGCGCCCGACTTCTGCTGGAGCCCGAACGACTCGGCGATTTCCGGCGTGACGTCTTGCGGCTCGACGCCGATCCAGCCGCGCGTGACCGAGCCCGTCGTGATGATGCTCTCGAGCACGGTGCGCGCGGTCGACACGGGGATCGCGAAGCCGATGCCGAGCGAGCCGCCCGAGCGCGAGTAGATCGCCGTGTTGATGCCGAGCAGGTTGCCGTTCACGTCGACCAGCGCGCCGCCCGAGTTGCCCGGGTTGATCGGCGCGTCGGTCTGGATGAAGTTCTCGAACGTGTTGATGCCGAGGTGATTGCGGCCCAGCGCGCTGATGATGCCCATCGTGACCGTCTGGCCGACACCGAACGGGTTGCCGATCGCGAGGACGACGTCGCCGACGCGCGACTGGTCGGAACGGCCGAGCGTGATCGTCGGCAGGTTCGTCATGTTGATCTTCAGCACGGCGAGATCGGTTTCCGGATCGCTGCCGATTACCTTCGCGGTGCCCGTGCGGCCGTCGGCGAGCGCGACTTCGATCTGGTCGGCGCCGTCCACGACGTGCTGGTTCGTTAGAATGTAACCTTCCGGGCTCACGATAACGCCGGAGCCGAGGTTGGCCGCCGGTTCGTCCTGCTGCTTGCGGGCGTTGCGGTCGCCGAAGAAGTAGCGGAACAGCGGATCCTTCGCGCGCGGATCGGGCGGCAGCGAGCCGTCCTTGCTGGAGAAGACGTTGACGACGGCGGGCATCGCCTTTTGCGCGGCTTCCGCGTACGACGTGGTCGCCGGTGCACCGCCGATGCCCGGCGCGACTTCCCGCAGCGCGACGATCGGCGTGGCGAGCTGCTTGCCGAGCTGTCCTTGCCGTTGCAGCCATTGCGGCTTGAGCGTCACGACGATGAACATCAGCGCGAGCAGTACGGTGACCGCCTGCGCGAAGAACAGCCAGAAGCGTCTAAGCATCTGAATGGATTAGAGGTTTATATGGATCGGATCGAACTTGAATTGTACTTGAACAATACCCTTGAAACCGCGCGCTTCAAGGACTATTGCCCGAATGGCCTTCAGGTCGAGGGCCGCCGCAAGATCGAGAAGATTGCCACCGGCGTGACGGCGTCGGTCGCGTTCCTCGAAGCCGCGCTCGAATGGGGGGCGGACGCGGTGCTCGTCCATCACGGCTATTTCTGGCGCAACGAGGCGCCGCAGATCACGGGCCGCAAGTACCAGCGCCTGAAGCTGCTGCTCGCGAACGACCTGAACCTGTTCGCGTTCCACCTGCCGCTCGACGTGCATCCCGAATTCGGCAACAACGCGCAGCTCGGCCAGAAGCTCGGCCTGATCGGCGAACAGCGTTTCGGCGACGGCGACCTCGGCTGGATGGCCACGCTGCCGATGCCCGTCACGCTCGAGCACTTCGTCGCGAAGGTCGAGAACACCCTGGGTCGTACGCCGCTCGTGCTCGGCGATCCCGACATGCAGTTGCGCCGCATCGCGTGGTGCACGGGCGCCGCGCAGAGCTATTTCGACGCAGCGATCGATGCCGGCGCCGACGTGTTCCTGACCGGCGAAGTGTCGGAATCCGTTACGCACGCGTCGGCCGAGAGCGGCGTCGCGTTCGTTGCGGCAGGGCACCATGCGACCGAACGCTACGGAATCCAGGCGCTTGGCGCGCATTTATCCGAAGAATTCGATATCGAGCACCTTTTTATCGACATTCATAATCCTGTCTGAGGACGAATTTGCGGCGGCGCATCGAAATTTCGCAATGTAGCGAATGCTTAAAAACGAAATGATTTAATCGCTCCGATAGTGGGGGGAAACCCTTAACTATCAACCACTTCGAAGGGATTTTCATCTCCGGGCCTTGTAAATGGCGACTCCATTCGCGCAAACTAGCGGCGGAATGAAAAGTCGTGACGGAAAATCCAACTCAGAAGTGGGGCGTGTGATGCGAGACAAGGAAGAAAAACGCGTCGACAGCGGCCGCCGTACCTGGCTGATTGCGACATCCGTAGCAGGTGGCGTGGGAGGCGTAGCCACCGTCATACCTTTCGCGGCGTCGCTTGCGCCGTCCGCGAAAGCGAAAGCGGCCGGTGCTCCGGTCGAGGTCGACATCAGCGGCCTGAAGCCCGGCGAGATGGTCACCGTGCCGTGGCGCGGCAAGCCGGTCTGGATCCTGAACCGCACCGACGACATGCTGGCCGACGTCGTCAAGGCCGACAAGGAAGTGGCCGATCCGACCACGAAATCCCCGTATTCGATGCCGTTGCCCGCGTATTGCGCGAACGAATATCGCTCGCGGGCCGATCGCAAGAACATTCTCGTCGTGATGGCCGTGTGTACGCACCTCGGCTGCACGCCTAGCCAACGCTTCACGCCGGGTCCGCAGCCGAACCTGCCGGACGACTGGCCGGGCGGTTTCCTGTGCCCGTGCCACGGTTCGACCTACGACCTCGCCGGCCGCGTGTTCAAGAACAAGCCGGCGCCTCAGAATCTCGACATCCCGCCCTACATGTTCACGTCGGCGACGACCCTCGTGATCGGCAAGGACGAGAAAGGAGAAGCGTGATGGCTGCCGACAACAAAGAAGTCTCCACGACAGGTCTCACCGGCTGGATCGATCAGCGCTTCCCGCTCACGTCCACCTGGAAGAAGCACGTTTCCGAGTACTACGCGCCGAAGAACTTCAACTTCTGGTACTTCTTCGGCTCCCTCGCGCTGCTCGTGCTCGTCAACCAGATCGTCACGGGCATCTTCCTGACGATGAACTACAAGCCCGACTCGCTGCTCGCGTTCGCGTCGGTCGAGTACATCATGCGCGAGGTGCCCTGGGGCTGGCTGATCCGCTACATGCACTCGACCGGTGCATCGATGTTCTTCGTCGTCGTGTACCTGCACATGTTCCGCGGGCTGATGTACGGGTCGTATCGCAAGCCGCGCGAACTCGTGTGGATCTTCGGTTGTGCGATCTTCCTGTGCCTGATGGCCGAGGCGTTCTTCGGCTACCTGCTGCCGTGGGGCCAGATGTCGTTCTGGGGCGCGCAGGTGATCGTGAACCTGTTCTCGGCAATTCCGTTCGTCGGCCCGGACCTGTCGTTGTGGATCCGCGGCGACTACGTCGTGTCCGACGTCACGCTGAACCGCTTCTTCGCGTTCCACGTAATCGCGATTCCGCTCGTGCTGGTCGGCCTCGTGGTCGCGCACCTCGTCGCACTGCACGAGGTCGGGTCAAACAACCCGGACGGCATCGAGATCAAGGCGAAGAAGGATGCGAACGGCATTCCGCTCGACGGCATCCCGTTCCATCCGTACTACTCGGTGCACGATTTCTTCGGCGTCTGCGTGTTCCTGATGGTGTTCGCGCTGATCGTGTTCTTCGCGCCGGAGATGGGCGGGTACTTCCTCGAGTCGAACAACTTCGTCCCCGCGAACCCGCTGCAGACGCCGCCGGAAATCGCGCCGGTCTGGTACTTCACCGCGTTCTACGCGATGCTGCGCGCGACCACCGACCCGTTCAAGATCGTGCTGATGATCGTGATCGCGCTGCTCGGCGTGCTCGCGCTGATTCGCGCGCGCGGCAAGTGGAAGATCGGCCTGCCCGTGCTGGCCGCGGCGATCGTCGTGTTCATGTTCCTGACGGAATCGAAGTTCTGGGGCGTCGTGGTGATGGGCTCGGCGGTGATCACGCTGTTCTTCCTGCCGTGGCTCGACCGCAGCCCGGTGAAGTCGATCCGTTACCGGCCGCTGTTCCACAAGGTGTTCCTCGGGATCTTCGTCGCGGCGTTCCTGACCCTTGCGTTCCTCGGCACGCGGCCGCCATCGCCGGCCGCGACGCTGATCGCGCAGGGCTGCGCGCTGATCTACTTCGCGTTCTTCCTCGGCATGCCCGTCTGGACGCCGCTTGGCACGTTCAAGCAGCCGCCGGAGCGGGTGCGCTTCAAGCCCCATTAATGTGAGCGAGGAGAGAACGACATGAAGAAACTGCTTTCGACGCTCGCGCTGATCGGGGCGACGGCCGTGGCGCTGCTGGCGGCGCCGGCCGTGCGCGCGGAAGGTAATTTTCCGCTCGACCGGGCGCCCGATAACACGGAAAATCTCGTTTCGCTTCAGCACGGCGCGCAATTGTTTGTAAACTATTGCCTGAACTGCCACAGCGCGAACCTGATGCGCTACAACCGTCTGACGGATCTGGGCATATCCCAGAAGGAGATCGAAAAGAATCTCCTGTTTACGACCGACAAGGTCGGCAACACGATGTCCGTCGCGATGCGGCCCGAAGACGCGAAGAACTGGCTCGGCACCTCGCCGCCCGACCTGTCGGTCGAGGAACGGGCGCGCGGCCGCGACTGGCTGTACACGTATCTGCGGAGTTTCTACCGCGACGATACGCGGCCGACCGGCTGGAACAACGCGGTGTTCGAGAACGTCGGCATGCCCCATGTATTGTGGCAACTGCAGGGGCAGCGCACTGCCAAATTCGAAGACAAGACGGACGAGGAGACGGGCGAGAAGGTCCACACGCTCGTCGGCTTCCAGCAGGTCACGCCGGGGACGTTGTCGTCGCCGGACTATGATGCTGCCGTGGCCGATCTGGTGGCCTATATGACATGGATGTCCGAGCCGGCCCAGCAGACCCGCAAGCGCCTCGGCGTGTGGGTGCTGGTCTTTCTCGGTGTCCTGACTTTCCTGGCCTGGCGGCTCAATGCCGCGTACTGGAAAGATATCAAGTAAACACGCCTGACCGGCGTGGGGCCGGCGCAAGGCGGAACCCGTGAAAGGGGTTGCGCCGCGTGCCGGCCCTCGGCTTTTTTGAGGAAACGCAAATATGATGGTTCTGTATTCCGGCACAACTTGCCCGTTCTCCCAGCGTTGCCGGCTGGTGCTGTTCGAGAAGGGCATGGACTTCGAGATCCGTGACGTCGACCTGTTCAACAAGCCGGAAGACATCTCGGTGATGAACCCGTACGGTCAGGTGCCGATTCTGGTCGAGCGCGACCTGATCCTGTACGAATCGAACATCATCAACGAATACATCGACGAGCGCTTCCCGCACCCGCAACTGATGCCGGCCGACCCGGTGCAGCGCGCACGTGCTCGCCTGTTCCTGCTCAACTTCGAGAAGGAACTGTTCGTTCACGTCAGCACGCTCGAGAACGAAAAGGGCAAGGCAGCGGAGAAGAACCACGAGAAGGCACGCCTCGCGATCCGCGATCGCCTGACGCAGCTCGCGCCGATCTTCGTGAAGAACAAGTACATGCTCGGCGAGGAATTCTCGATGCTCGACGTCGCGATCGCGCCGCTGTTGTGGCGTCTCGATCACTACGGCATCGAGCTGTCGAAGAACGCTGCGCCGCTGATGAAGTACGCCGAGCGGATCTTCAGCCGTCCGGCGTATATCGAAGCACTGACGCCGTCCGAAAAGGTCATGCGTCGTTGATGGTGCAATGAGTGCATGACGGAGCGGGCGGCGCGGCGTGCCGCGTGCCCGCTCCGGGTTCGAGGATTGTGATGCAAGAGATTTCAACGAAGCCTTATCTGCTGCGCGCGCTGTACGAGTGGTGCACCGATAACGGTTACACGCCGCATATCGCGGTGAGGGTCGACAACTCGACGCGCGTGCCGCGTCAGTTCGTGCGTGACGGCGAGATCGTGCTCAACATCAGCTTCGAGGCGACGAGCCAGCTGCAGATGGGCAACGAGTGGATCGAGTTCACTGCCCGGTTCTCCGGGAAGGCGCACAAGATCGAGATTCCGGTGGCCAACGTGCTCGCGATTTACGCGCGGGAGAACGGGCAAGGGATGGCGTTCCAGGTCGATGCGGTGGCGGGCGAGGGCGAGGATTCGGGCGCGTTCGAGGACGATGCCGAGCAGGCCGACGATGCGCGTCGCGACGAATCGCCCGCGGTGCTGACGCCGGTTGCGGATCATGGCGCGAACGAGGAGCCGTCCGAGGGTGCCGACGAGCCGCCGAAAACCGACGGCGATGGTTCGAAAGGCGGCAGCAGACCTCGCCTCAAGATCGTGAAATGAGGTAGAATCTCGGGCTTACGCCGGCTTAGCTCATCTGGTAGAGCAGTTGATTTGTAATCATCAGGTGGCGGGTTCGAGTCCTGCAGCCGGCACCAAATAAATCAAGGGGTTACGTGAATTTCACGTGACCCCTTGTGCTTTCTGGGTGTTGAAAAGTACATTTTCGGTACAGTCAGCTCTCAGAACAGGTACATGGCGACCATCGTCAAGACGCCTTCCGGTACGTGGAAGGCGGTCATTCGCCGGTTCGACTGGCCGACCACGGCCAAGACCTTCCGCACCAAACGCGATGCCGAGGACTGGGCGCGCCGGACGGAAGACGAGATGGTCCGAGGTGGGTACGTATGTCGCGCGCCGTCCGAGAAGCTGGCCGTCGCCGGCGCGCTGAAGCGCTACACGGAAGAGGTCTCGGTAACGAAGAAGCCGACTACCCAGCGTAGCGAACGCTTCACAGCCCAGCACCTGGAGCCGTTCTTCGGGACGTATTCGATGGCAGCCGTCAGCGCAGACCTGGTCGCTAAGTACCGCGATGCGCGGTTGGCGGCGGGCAAGTCGAACAACACGGTTCGCATTGAGCTCGCGATGCTGGGCCATTTGTTTCGAACGGCGATTCAAGAGTGGAGCATCGGCTTGGCCTTCAATCCGGTTGCCAATATCCACAAGCCAAGCCCGGGGACCGGACGCGATCGTCGTCTTAGTTCAGATGAGCAGCGGCGGTTATTTGCGGCTGTGTCAGCTCACAGCAATCCGATGCTGGGTTGGATCGTGAGCTTGGCTGTGGAGACCGGGATGCGGTCATCCGCGATCACAACGCTACGCCGCTCACAGCGGCAGCATGCCAACTTGGCCCGAGGATCTGAAAACACTACGAGGCTCGGTGGCCCTACCAGCTCGGGCAAGGTCATAGACTGGTTGGCCGCTTGACAAGAGTCTTTTGTCAGCACGCGCTGGACCAATCAATAGTGGCATTTCGCAATTTCCTTGGCCTATGAACAAGTTTGCAGCTGTGACTGCGGTAGCCCTCACCGTCATCTATCTAGCCGGAGATGCGGGCCGACAAAACCCAAAGATCAACGCCTTTCTCGAGCACATTGAAAACGGGTACGGATCGATCAATGACACGCTCAAGGACGCAAAAGTCATTGATGGCTTATTGGTGCTCCGCAAGCTGTACGGCGCGATCGCTATTGCCGCGTTCGCTCTGTTCTTCATCTTTCCAAAGGTGATCGGTCCCAGTGTTCAGGTCGCGGGACTCCTCTCGACCGCTGGTCTCACCAGCATTTTCGCGTGGCTTTCGATCAAGTGGTGTCTTAGCCACAAGAAGGCTGCGGCCGAGTTCGGGTCTCAAGTCGCGCTGCTCGTTTGTGGGCCGCTGGTCTTAGGCATTGCTGATCTGGTCCTCAAGACCCCTTTCACTCAGGCGCTTGTTGAGCCCCTGTATCGCATGCCGCCGCCATTCGGCACCATGATTCCGCACTTCACGAATCCACTTGCAATTGGCGTAATGTTTTCGCTGGTGTTTGCATGCGTTACCGCCGCACTCTATGTCGTCATGTGGGTAGCGGCCTTGCCGACGACGGCTGCCTCGGCGGCACTCGTCTTGTTGCCGGTGGTTTTCGCGCGGTTCATTCACCTCTTCGCTCCTCGCAAGGCGTTCATGGGCTTTGCTATTGTGCTTGCGGTGATTGCAACCTACTGGGCGGCATATGCTTAGGCGGTATTGGGCGGCCCTCGTCGTTGTGCGGTCCACAAATTCACCGCCAAGCTCCAGCATCTGGGTCCCATCGACCCTTGGCACCTTCCGGCAGCGCAAGGTTGGCGATGACGGGGGCGAAGAAGCGTCGTAGCTCCTCCTGCAGGTCCGCGAAAGGTGGGGGTTGAAGGGTTGGCGGGTTCCGGCGCAGGAAGCCGCTCCAATGACCGCGATCCTCGGCGATCTTCGTGAACGTCTCTGTAAGGCCTACCGGCATTTCGGTTGGGATTGCAGTCTCGCGGCGCCGAAGTGTTCCGCTGATTGCTTCGACCAAGGTGGGCATGTCGAAAGAGAACGTGCGGATCACGACCCACATGTCGTGAAAATCCTTGGCTCTTCCGTTTGCTTCCCCGAAACGAATCATGGCTTCGAACTTTTCGGCGACCACGGTCTCTGGCGGATACATCAGGATATTTGCTGCAGGCAGATCTTGCAGAAGGCTAGGGAAGGTGTGGTACCTCGGCGGCGGGTAGACATAATCGCCAAAGCCAATATCCACCTGTACGTGGATTATCGCCTTGGCTAGTTCACCCTTTAGGCTTAACTGAACGCCCTGATACTTGTCGGCTTCACGCACAGGTTCGATCTTTAGGGTGGTCGGGTCGAAAACGAGGCCGTCGTCGGGGGCTTCGACTTGGCAGATGCGGGTGAAGAGTTCGGTAATTGCAGCAGGGTCCGGGTCACCTTGGCCGAGTAGGTCGAGGTCGCCAGAGGGGCGGAAGATGTGCTCGGGCCAAGTCACGAATAGCATGCACCCTTGAGCACATAGCGCTGGGCAGCTTCTGTCTGGCTGAGTCGGAAGAGGAGGCGTTCGATTGCATAGCGCGTCAAGACGCGCTGATAGAGGTCGCCATGCTGCTTGGCGTGACTGAGCAGTCGCGCCCTGATCGATGCTCCAGAATTCTTAGGGGGCGTCATCTTCATTGCATCGCCTTGATGTAGGGCTCCATCCGTTTGGTAACACGGTCGATGGCCGCGTATTTCATCAGTTCGCTCGCGGTGGTTTTCCTTTGCTGCAGAGCGTCTCGAAGCGCCTCTATGGCGACGTCTTCGCCGACATGACGGCGATGCTTGAAGCAGTCGGCGATGGTTTTAGCGATGCCGTAGATCGGCACATCGACCCCCTCTACGCGGATATGCTCGACGCCCGCAACCAGGACTTCGCTGGTGGCGCGAACGATCTCAAGCCTCAGTCCCTGAATGTTCGGTGTCCTAGCCTTGTGAGGGATGGTCATCCATACTGCGTGCGGCAGTTGGGTGGTCAACTCATAGTGTCGAAGTGCGCTGACTAGGCTGATAACGCCGTTTGGCACGAGGCGTGCAGCTTCGGCTAACTCATGAGCGATGTCTTCCCCGACACGCTCTGGGTCTTGATAGAGGCCGCGGCCAAGGCGGACCAAATCGCCGGAGTCAGTCAGGCGCTTCAGATAGGCAAGAGGGATGTCCGCCGCCTTGAAGTCGCGTGCGCGCGCAATCCCTCGGTCTCGGATGAGCCGAAGCGCGCGCTCGCGATGAGTCATATGACGTTCGGGCATGGTGTTACCCATTGTCGGCAAAAATGCGAACTTGTCAACATAAAGGCGAGGTTGCCACGTTTGTGCTGATGTCATATATTTTATATGACCATGGCTCAGCTAAATACCCCCTCCGATCTCACGCCTAAGCATGTCCGGGCTGCCCGCGCGCTCTTGGCGTGGTCCCAACAGGATCTAGCCAAGGCAGCCAGTGTGGCTACCTCCACCGTGGCTGACTTTGAAAGAGGCCACAGGACCCCGGTCGCCAACAACGCTCAGGCTATTCGCGGCGCGCTCGAGAGGGCGGGCATTTGTTTTCTGCCCACCGGGGCCGTGATCGGGCCAGCTATTCCCCGCATCGCACCGGCCAAGCGCCCAAGCACTCCAATTCGATGGGTGGATGCGGAAGATCTTTCGAACTGGGCCGATCGAACCGATGGCGTTTTCAGCCTGCCGACCCTCCTTGCCCAACTGATACGCGGCGCCGCCCATGATCCAGCTGCTCGCCTGCGCTTTCCCTCCGACGAGAGCGTGCGGCATCCGGGCTGGGACGGCTACACCTCAACCGACGTCGAAAGCGCTTATGTACCGAAGGGCGACGCCGGCTGGGAGATCGGTAGTCAGCGCAGCAACATCGCGCAGAAAGCGACGGAGGACTACCAAAAGCGGACAGCGAAACCCGGGGCGCTCGATCCCGCCAATGCAGCCTACGTCTTCGTCACTCCCCGTCGCTGGCCCAAGAAAGACGAATGGGCCAAAGCTAGACAGGACGAAGGCGTTTGGCGAGAAGTCCGCGCCTATGACGCCGATGACCTCGTCCACTGGATCGAACAAACACCCGCTGTCGGGCTTTGGCTGGCCACCCGACTGGGGAAGCGGCCCGACGGCATACGAGAACTCGACGACCTCTGGGAGGAATGGTCACTCGCGACCCAATGGCCCCTGACGGAAGACCTAGTCCTTAGCGACCGGGACCAAGACGCCGCTGAAGTCCTGCGCTGGCTGCGTGGCGAGCCATCTGTGCTCTCGCTGCAGGCGACCACGACAGATGAGGTGGTGGCATTCTTTCACGCCACCCTCAGCACGCTGCCGGACGACGTAGCGGCAACCTATCGGGCCCGCTGCCTTGTGGCGACTTCTGTCGCCAGTGCCCGAGCACTGGCGAATGCGCCTGCACCCTTGATCCTGGTTCTGACCGAGCCTGAACCCGGTCTAGCTGCGACTCTTGTGGGCAGAGCACACTATGTGTTGCAGGCCTATGACGATCGGCCAGTGGCGCGCGGCGAAGTTCGCACCCTTGCGGCTCCCTCGCGTGAAGGAATTGCCAGCGCTCTAATCGCAGCCGGGATCACCGAGCTTCGGGCTAATGCGCTGGCTCGCGATAGCGCTCGCAACCTCGCCGTCCTTCGCCGTCTCATCCCGGGCGCGCCGGGGCGTCGTCCTCGCTGGGCACAGGAAACGCCGCCACGTGCTTTGCTGGCAGCGCTGCTGGCCGGCGGTTGGGACGAGAACGTTGAGGCCGATCGAGTGCGGCTCGCCGAGATCGCAGGCGAGCCTTATGAGGCTGTCATCGCTACGCTGACCTCCTACGTCGGTAGTTTCGACAGCCCGGTGCAGAAGATCGGATCGACCTGGCGCATCGCTTCACCGGTTGACGCGTGGTTCTCGCTCGCGCCGTACCTGACGAGCATCGATATCACGCGCTTTGAGGCCGCTGCACACACAGTGCTCGGTTCTGCGGACCCACGCTTCGAGATGGCCCCCAGCGACCGCTGGATGGCGTCCGTGCAAGGTATTCGTCAGATCTATTCGGGGATGCTGCGCCACGGTATAGGGCAGGTGTTGATCCTGCTTGCTCGATGGGGTGAGGAAGTTCGTACGGTCTCCGACGCGGCACGGCGTGCCGATGCCATCGTCGACAAGCTGCTCCGGAATGCCGACCAGCAACGGTGGTGGTCACTCTCACGGGATTTCCGGCTACTGGCCGAGGCATCGCCCAAGGCTTTCCTGGGCGCGATCGAGGACAGCCTTGATCAGAACGCCTCCTCCATCCGTGCTCTGTTCAGCACTGACGACGGAGGCCTGTTCGGGACAGAGCATCTTTCGGATTTGCTTTGGGCGCTTGAGTCTTTGGCTTGGTCGCCAGAACTGATGCCGCGCGTGACCCATGTCTTGGCCCGCCTCGACGCTATCGACAACCCACCTGGGAGGTACGCGAACCGGCCAGCGGAAAGTCTGCGCAAAATTCACCTCCTCTGGAACCCTCAAACCTATGCGACGCTCGACCAGCGGCTTCGGGCTCTCGACCTGATTCGAAAGCAAGAAAGCGAGGCTGCGTGGAAACTGATGCTCGGCGTTCTGCCTAGAGGCCACGACACGTGCACGCCGTCACCCATGCCGCGATGGCGCGACTTCACGATCGACAAGGTCGAGGCGGTGACCTACGGCTTGATTGGGCGCGGCGCGGCGGCGATCACTGAACGGCTGCTTGCGGATGTAGGTGTGAACGCCTCTCGCTGGTCGGCCCTTCTTGATAGGTTCGCGGATCTAGCGCCGGACGCAGAAGCCGGACTCTCGACGCTGGAGGCAGTGGAACTGAAGATCACTGCCAAAGCCGATCGCGCGGTGCTTTGGAAGAGCCTGCGGCAAGTTCTGCACCACCATCGACAGTTCCCGGACGCCGGATGGTCTATGCCGACAGAAGTCCTGGATCGGCTGGAAGCCATCTACGACCGCTTTGCGCCACTCGATCAGCTTGAGCGCGCTGCTTGGCTCTTTGAGCAACCCGTCGCTCTGCCCAAACCTTCGACGGCGGGCTGGGAGGCGCAGGAGCGCGACGTCGACGTCGCCCGACAGCAGGCAGCGCATGCACTCTTCGCTGAGGGTGGCGTGGCAATTGTCATGGCACTTGCGCGCCTAGTTGACACCGCCGGTTACCTAGGCAAAGCGCTCTACGACAGCGGACTTTCTGAGTCCGACCTCGATGCGCTTGTAGAAACAGCGCTTCAGAGCGACAACGCTCGTGAGCGGGATGTAGCCCACGGCCTAATTGTTTCCGCTTTCCGTGATCGAAAGGAGCCCTGGGCGGCGGCCTTGATCGCCAAAGCTAAGGGCGAGGGTTGGGGTGACGTCGCACTGTTGACGATCCTGCGCGCTCTACCGGTTCAACGCTGGACGTGGGAGCAAGTCGCCAAGGCCGGCCCGGAAATCGAAGATACCTACTGGCGCCGAGCGCCAGTGTTTTGGGTAGGCGAAGACGGCGACGAAGTTGCTTTCACCATCCGCAAACTGATTTCTGTCGGTCGAGCGCGCCATGCGCTGCCTTTGGCAAGCCGCGGTGGCAAGGTTCATCTGCCGTCAAGCCTGCTCGTTGAGGTACTGTGGGAGGCGGTGCACCAACCGTTCGAAGACAGCGACGATACAAATAATGCAACTATGTTCCAGCATTACGTCGGCGAGATCCTCCAAGTTCTGGATGCGCGCATTGATGTGGACAAGAACACCCTGGTTGACCTCGAGTGGGCCTATCTACCGCTTCTGGAGCATTCGCGTCGGCCGGTAAGGGTACTGTTGGATGCGCTTTCGGAGCAGCCCACGCTATTCATCCAGATGCTAAGTGCGGTGTTCAAGCCGAGCGAGGAGAGTGGGGTTGCCGATGTCGAATCGGAGAACCCGGAGCATGCCCACGCCGTTGCCAATCAGGCTTATCGGCTGTTAGAGCTCTGGGACCGCCTGCCTGGCACCCGTGACGACGGCACGATCGATGGCGAGATTCTGAAGGCCTGGATAAAGGAAGCACGTTCACTTGCTAAAGCGGCTGGGCGGGAGGATGCCGCCGACGACCGGATCGGGAAGATGTTGTCGGCCTCTCCAGTAGGTGCTGACGGCAACTGGCCAGCCGAAGCGGTGCGTGACGCAATCGAGTTGTTTCACAACAAGGCACTGATTGAAGGCTTCTGGATCGGAAAGAGTAACCGACGCGGTGTCACAACACGGATGCCACGCGATGGAGGGAATCTCGAGCGCCAGGAGGCTGCGAAGTATCGCAGATGGGCGAAGGCGATTGGCTACGAACATCCACACACCGCGAAGGCCCTCGACACCCTGGCGGACAGCTATGAAGACCAAGCGCTTCGCCATGACGAAGACGCAGAGCGTCTGGACTGGAAACACTAGAGTCGTGGTGGCAGCACGAAAGCCGTTCTCTCATCGTCGGCCTTGGCGAACCGAATCTCTGAGCTACTGCCGTGCCTTCGAGGTGCGTAACAGTGTTCTGATATTCGGGCGTCGGGCTCCATATGCGTCGATACATCTGCGGTACAGACGTCAGTTCGGGTAAGCTACGCCAAACCACGCTAAGTTACTGATGTATAAATACTTTTCAGTACTTCAGGTTACGCTTGTATACGCTTGATTTCTCTAGGAACACCGCGTTAAGGGCAAATTTGTAATCATCAGGTGGCGGGTTCGAGTCCTGCAGCCGGCACCAAATTGAACGAAGGGCCGGGAGATTTTTTCTCCCGGCCCTTCGTCGTTTCTGCGCCGCGAACCGATAAACCCGACGCCGGGCGCGCGGCAAAGCCACTTCAGCGTATTGCATGTGCGCACGCGAGCACGCGGGATTTCCTTCACGCCCGGGCGCCGACCATCCGCCAGATTGCCGTACGTTGCTAAGCGAGGCCGTTGCGCCGCAGCCAGTCCTTCAGGCAGTGCCTGCATACCGATTTTCCGCTTTCGAGCAGAAGAAGGCTGCGCTCGCCCGATTCCATGCGACAGACGCCATCGGAAAGATCGACGTCTGCTCCAAGTGAGCGGCGAAGAAATGCTTCGTCGAACCAGAATTCGTTTTCGGCTTTCGGCGAAACCACGACTACCTTCACTACAGGGCCGGGTGGCCGCGTGTCGCGCAGATCGATCAAGGCTGCCATGTCCGGGGACGTGCATGAACCGAAAACAATCCCGTGAATGCCGCATTTGACGAGCGGGCCGCTTACCGTCGCATTCTCGGCGACGATCGCCGTGTCGAACGCACGTGACGCCGGCGTCGGCGAGTGCGGTTGTTCGCCCGAACGCACGAGCAGTTCATCGAGGCAATCCGGGCAAACAGGCCCGCACGCCTGGTCGAGCAATGCGATCTTTCGCAGTTCGGTGACATGTGCGACGCCGTCGACATGGCTGGCCTCTACCGCATGCTCGTCCAGATCCGCGCGAGTCATCCATTTAACCTGGCTGCGTTTGGGCCGATCCAACGACACCCGCACCAATTCTTCGCGCTCGAATCGTCCTCGCTCGCGAATTCGGTCGCCAATACGTTTCGATGCCACTGTGAACGGCCGGACGCCATGTCTGGCGCACAACGTTGGAGACATCATCTGTCGCTACCTCGTCATCGGTTACTTTGTACGTGGGCCGACGCCAGCACGGTTGAGGAATGCCCACGCACGCTTGCCGCGCGCCGGAACGTCGGCTCCGCCGGCGTTGAGCACGTCCATCACGTGCGTCATGCAACTGTTGTTGGACACGTCGTAGGCACCGTCGGACTCACCTTTGTTGCCGCCTCTTTTATTGTCACGGCCGCGTCACGATGACCCAATAACGTTGCACGTCCCAGCAGTGGCGTACGCATCCGGCGGATCCGATGACATCGCCCCGCTCAGGGAGCGCCGGCCTCCTCGCGACGACGTGCCCTCGTCGCAAACGGCCGCGCATTTCCGCATCCCCATGCCTTCGAGCCACTCCATCCGAAAACACGATCGACGCCGATCACACTGGATCGCGGACGATCAGGAGACAAGGACCATGCTGAGTCCGCACGAATTTTCAATGCTGTTGCGGGTTGCCCGCGCACCGGACAGTGTCGACCCGTCGAATCCGGCGTTCGCCGTGCTTGTTGAAAAGCGGCTGGTGGACGATACGCAGGTACGCGTGAATGCGGTGGCGGCGCGCCCGGCGCTTACGCCGATCGGCCAGATGCTGCTTGCGCGCTTCGACGAAGCGGCTTGAGAGAAAGGAAGCGTCACGCAAATGAGGCGTCACGCCTTCGCAGCGAATGACGTGACGCAATACGAACGCGGCGAACCGCTTACTGCGCGACCGGCACCGTCACATCGCTGCCGAACCAGTGCATCGAGATCTTCTTCAGCGTGCCTTCCTTGCGCAGCGAATCGAGCGCGTCGTTGATCGCCTTCTCGAACTTCGGATTGCCCTTGCGGAACGGGATCGCCATCTCCTGCTTGCCGCCGTTGAGCACCGCGCCCGAGCGCAGCGGCAGATTCGACGTCTTGATCATGTACGGCAGCATCAGGCGATCGTCGAGCGTCGCTTCGATCCGGCCCGCGGCGAGGTCGCGCAGCTTTTCCGGTGCGCCGGGATACGTCTGCACCTCGATGCCCGGCACGCTGCGGGCCATCTGGTCATAGTTGGTGCCGAGCGTCACGCCCAGCTTCTTGCCCTTGAAATCCTCCAGCGACTTGAAGTTGCGCGTGTCGTCCTTGCGCTGGATCAGCTGCGCGGCCGAGTAGGTGTACGGTTCGCTGAAGTCGAGCGCTTCCTTGCGCTGCGGCGTGATCGTGACCTGGTTGACGATCACGTCGAACTTGCCGGCCTGCAGCCCCGCGATGATCCCGCTCCATTCGGTCGGGACGAACTGCGTCTTCACGCCGAGCTTGCCGGCAACCGCGTTGGCGACATCGACGTCGAAGCCCTCGAGCTGTCCCGACGTGCCGCGCGAGTTGAACGGCGGATACGTGCCCTCGAGGCCGACGCGCAGCACGCCGGCCTTCTTCACCGAGTCGAGCAGGTCTTCAGCGTGCGCGGCGACGGCCGTGAAACCGAGGGCCGACGCGAGCAGCAGGCCCGACAGCAGGAACTTCGAACGTTTCATCGCAGATCTCCAGTGTTCAGTGTGGTAATCGAGCGCCGGGCACCGGTCGTGCCCTGGCTTGGCCGGAATACGGGCACGTAGACACTACTCGCAACCGGCTCGCGCCGGAAGTCGAATTGGCCCTGATTGCAATCGATTTCAGCGGGCCATGAGCGAGCAATTCAGTGCGACGTTACGGCGGATGCGTGTCGAACCCGCGTTCGAGCGGCTTCCCCGAACCGTTCGGAATATGCGACCAAAAACTCTTTTAAATCAGGTCATTTTTCTGAGTCGCGCAGTAATTTGTCTGTAAAATCGCGCGAGCGAAATCGCATAGCGCGCCATCCGAGGGCGCGTCAAAAGAAGAAAAGGCCGTAGCCATGAACATGCAGAACACTGTTGCCGCCTTGCGCGGCGGGTTGCTTCAGCAGGACCGGCTGTTGAAGCTCGATACGCCGTTGGGCGCCAATGTGCTGACCGTGCAGCGGGCCGTCGGCCGTTCGCGCATCGGTCGCGCGTACGAATTCACGCTCGACGTGCTGTCGACCGACAGTGATCTGGAACTGAAAAAGCTGATCGCGCAGCCCGTGACGTTGTGGATCCAGCAGGGCGATCGCAGCTACCGGCCGATCAACGGATACGTCCACACCGCGCGCCGCCTCGGCGCCGACGGCGGGCTCACGACCTATCAGCTCACGTTCGCCGATTTCACCCATTTCCTGAAGTTTCGTCGCGACCAGCGCCTCTGGAACGACACGACCGTCGACCAGATCATCAGCGACGTGCTGAACCAGCATCCGCAGGCGCGCGGGCATTTCCGCTTCGCGCTGTCGCAGCCGCTTCCGAGCCGTTCATATACCCGCCAGCACGATACCGACTGGCATTTCGTGCATCGGCTGATGGAGAGCGAAGGCCTCTACAGCACATGGCAGCAGGCCGACGACGGCAAGTCGCACACGCTGGTGATCACCGACAACCTGCAGGCATTCGCGCCGTTGTCGCCGGAAACGGTGCGCTTCTATCGCGGCGGCGCGGCGAGCGAAGCCGACGGGTTCACGCAATGGTCGGGCTCGCGCACACTGCAGAGCGTGACGCGCACGACGCGCACGTTCGACTACAAGAACCCTTCGCAACCGTCGAATCCGAAGGGCACGACGCTGCCGACGATGGCCGGCCAGGGCGAATTGCCCGACCAGCTCGAGGTGTACGAGTACACCGGCGCGTACACGTATCTGGACCAGACGCGCGGCGACCATCTGACGAAGATCCGGATGGAGGAATGGGAATCGCAGGCCAAGCGCTTCCATGGCGCTGGCGCTGTGCGTGCGATCGACGCGGGCCGGCGCTTCACGCTGTCGGATCATCCCGAGCACGATCGCGATCCGGCCGACCAGCGCGAATTCGCGGCGATCGGCGTCGAATGGTGGATCGAAAACAACCTGCCCGTTGCAAGCAGCAGCGCGGATTTCCCGTACAGCCTGCGCGAAGCGTTGATGCAGGCGCAGGAGGGCTACGGTGCCGACCCGGCGTTTCGCGTGCCGCACGACGACGGCTCGGTCGGCTTCTATCTGGTCGAAGTCGAGGCGCAGCGCGTGAGCGTGCCGTATCGCAGCCCGTTCGAACACGAGAAACCGAAGATGCACCTCGAGACGGCGATCGTCGTCGGGCCGCAGGGCGAGGAAGTCTATACCGACGAGCTGAACCGGATTCGCGTGCAGTTCGTGTGGGACCGCCTGAACCCGGGCAACGAGAACGCGTCGTGCTGGGTGCGCGTCGTGCAGTCGGATACCGGCGCGGGCTACGGCGGCGTGCATGTGCCGCGCATCGGCGAGGAAGTGCTGATCGACTACGTGGGCGGCGATTGCGATCGGCCGCTCGCGGTCGGGCGCGTGTACAACGGCGCGAACCAGCCGCAGTGGCATAGCGACGGGATTCTCTCTGGCTACCGGTCGAAAGAATATTCGGGCAGCGGCTACAACCACCTCGTGATGGACGACGCAACCGGGCAGAACCGCGTGCAGCTGATGAGCAGCAGCGCGAACAGTCTGCTGCATCTGGGCTACCTCATCGATCAGAACGGCAATGCGCGCGGGTCGTATCTCGGCAGCGGCTTCGATCTGCGTTCGGACGCGTATGGCGCGGTGCGGGCGAGCCAGGGCCTGTACGTGACCACCCATCCGAAGGCGCCGAACAGCCAGCCGCTGGACGTGAAGGAAGCGCAGCAACAGCTCGTGACGGGCGAGAGTCTGGTCGAGGCGATGTCGGGCGTGAGCGAGCAGCATCAGGCGGAAAGCCTGAAGGATGCGCAGGACTCGATGCGCGCGTTCACCGACGCGACGCAGGACAGCGCGTCAGGCAACGCATCCGGCGGGCGCACGGCGGGTGGTGGCACGGGCAGCGCGAATGCGTTCAAGGAACCGGTGATGCTGTTCGGCAGCCCGTCGGGGATCGGGATGTCGACGCAGCAATCGCTGCACATGGTCGCGAACGATCACGTGAACGTGGCGAGCGGACAGAGCGTGCACGTCGCGACGGGCAAGTCGCTGATCGGCAGCATCGGTCAGAAGCTGAGCCTGTTCGTGCAGAACGCGGGGATGAAGCTGTTCGCGGGCAAGGGCAAGGTCGAGATCCAGGCGCAGTCGGACAACGTCGAGGTGACCGCGCAGAAGTCGGTGAAGGTTGTGTCCGCAACGGAGCGGATCGAGATCGCGGCCGATCAGGGGATTCTGCTGACGAGCGGCGGCGGCTATATCCGCATCAAGGACGGCAACATCGAGATTCATACGCCGGGCGCGGTAGATGTAAAGGGCGCGTCGCATACGTTCGCGGGCCCGGCAAGCATGGGATATCCGTTGCCGAGCCCGAGGCCGGATCAGCCGGGACAGTTGGAGCTGTTTCACAAGTACGTGAATGGCGAGGCGGTGAAGGGCGGGCTGTTCACGGTGAGAGACGTGAACGGCGCCGTGCTGAAAAAGGGCGCGCTCGACAGCAGCGGCCACACCGTCGTGAGCGGTTTGCCGCCGGGCGCGGTGCGCGTCGAATTCGGCAAGGACCCGCGCGAGTCGGATCAGCCGGCGAACTATTTCAAGCAGGCGAATTGGCCGGCAGAGCCGGTCGCGCCGTCGCCGGAGGCGGCGCAGGCAGCGGCGAGCGGGCAGCTTGCCAGCCAGCTCCAGGGAATGGCGCCCGCTGCGACCACGGCGGCGTTGGGCCTCGTGAGCGGTGGCGGCGCCGGCGCGGCGCTCGGCGGTCTCGCGAGTTCCGCGTTGCCGGCTGCCGCGAGTGCGCTCGGTGGGGCAGGCGCCGTTTCCGCGCTGCAGACGGCTTCGAGCCTGGGCAGCGCTGCGAAGCAGGTGGCCGGGATGGTGCAGGCCGCACGGCAGGGCGGCCTTGCAGCGCTCGCCGCGCCGGCTGCGAATGCGGCGTCCGGTGCGTTACAGGGTGCGTTGCCCGGCGTCGCGGGAATTGCGGGCAAGGGCACTGCGACGGTGGCGTCGGCGGCGGGTGCGACGGGCATGAAACTGCCGACGACCGGGTTTGGCGGACCGCTGAAATCCTGAGAGGGCGGCTTGTCAGCCGTCTTGAAAAAAACGAATTGAACGAAGAACGACATGGCACAACAACTTCCACCGGGCGCCGAGAAGGAACAGGCCGTTACCTGGCTCAGTGATGTTTCGCCGAAGGACGTGGCGGCGGTCGGCAACCGCTTCGACGCATGGTTGCGCCGCATCAGCGGCAATCACATCACGTTCGAGGATGTGAAGACGTTTGCCGGCGCGGTGCCGATCGTCGGCAACATCATGGCGATGGTCGACGCGCTCGGCGATATTGCCGAGATTGTCGAGAAGCGCGGCGGGCAGGTGCTCGACTACATGAGTCTCGCGATCAACCTGCTCGGCATCATTCCGCTTCCGCCGACGCTCGCACCGTTCCGTATGTCGGCGCGTCCGCTGCTCGCGCTCGTGCGTCACGAATTGCTGGCCACGCGCAACAACCTGGGTGCCGCGATCATCTCCGTGCTGGTCACGCACATCAATGCGACGTGCGCGACGGAGATCGAAGATTTTCTCAACAAGCTGAAGGCCGGCCTCGTCGAGCTGCTGGACGGCTGCGCGTCCAAATCCGAGGAGCTCATGCTCGCGCTGGCGACGGGCATGGACAAGGCGTTGCATGGGCAACTGTTTGACGCCAACGCGAATTTGAAACGCCAGGAGCAGCTTGCGAAGAAGATGGCGGACAACCGGCCGTGGTATAGCCCGAGCCGTGTGGGCGACGGTATCCAGTTCGCATATGAAGGCACCAAGGTGCTCGGCAAGAAGGTGGTCAACAAGACGGCGGGCACGGTGGCGAAACTCGCACCGGATGCGTGGCTCGAACCGTTTCGCGGCACGGTGACGTTCTTGCGGACCGAAGCGCCGAAGATCGCGACGTCGATCCGTTCGCTTGCCGGCAGCGAAGAAGGCAAGATGATGTGGCTCGTGTTGCAGTTGATCGAGGCCGTTGGGCGCGTCAAGGCACGCTCGAAGCTTCATGAGCAGAGCGCCGACGTCAAGGCGGCCGGGAAGAGCCAGGCGAAGAAGACGCGCGGTCAGGACGGGCTCGAGAAAACCGACGCGCAAGCACCGGCCGAAGGCGCGGGAAAGAGCAGGTGCAAGGCTTGCGGCGTCGGCGCGTCGCCGGCTTCCATCGATTTCGCGTTCGGCGACGAAACGTTCTCGCATGTGGATTTCGACCTGCCGGGCGCGCTGCCGCTCGTGTGGGGGCGGACTTATCGCTCCCGGTTGTCGGCCTATGACAACGGTGAACTGGGTGCGCGATGGATTACGCCTTATACGACACGCATCGACGTGAAGAACGGCCAGTGGATCTTTCGCGATGCCGAGGGGCGCAGCATCGATTATCCGGCACTCGCTGTCGGTGCTGTGCACGACGACCTATCGGAAAACCTGACGCTGTCGCGACTCGACGATACGTGGGTGACGGTCGCGTACGGCCACGATGAACTGCACGTGTACGAGCGCCGTGGAGATGCGTTCCGGTTCGCGATGCAAAAGGATCGCGCCGGCAACACGATTACGTGCGACTACGATGCGCTCGATCGGCTTGCGCGCTTGATCGACGCGAGCGGTAACGTGCTGGCGTTCGAGCATGACGAGCATGGTCGGATCGTGCTGATCGAGCATGTGCTGGAGGATGGCGCACGCCGCGCGCTGGCGAGCTACGAGTACGACGCGAACGGCGATCTCGTACGTGCAGTCGATCGCCACGGCAATGCGCGGACGTATCAATATCACCGCCACCTTGTGACGCGCTATACCGATCGTACCGGCCGCGGTATGACGCTCGAATGGGATGGCGCGGATGCCGAAGACAACGCGGATGCCAAATGCATACGCGAATATGCGGATGACGGCAGCCTCGATCTCCGGCTCGCATGGCATCCGAATATCCGTCTGACCTACGTGACCGACGCGCTCGGCCAGATGACGCGGTACTACTTCAATATCCACGGTTACGTGTACCGGATCATCCATCCGGACGGCAATCAGGAGTGGTTCCGTCGCGATGCGCATCACAATCTGGTTCTGCATATCCGTCAGGACGGCAGCATCGAGCGGCGGGATTACGACGCACGCGGCAATCTGGTTCAGCATGAACGCGCCGACGGCAGCATCGTCGAGATGGCGTACGACGACAAGGATCAGATGATCCGGCTCGTCGACCCGAACGGGAACGTGTGGGAGCGCAAGTACGACGATGCCGGCAATCTCGTCGAAGAAATCGATCCGCTCGGGCACGCGACGAAGTACGGCTACAACGGCAAGGGTTTGCCGACGCAGATCACCGATGCGAAGGGCGGCTCGAAGGCCCTCGAATACAACGACGCCGGGCAGCTCACGAGCTATACGGATTGCTCGGGCAAGAAGACCGAGTGGCGTTACGACGACATCGGTCGCTTGATCGAGAGCAAGGATGCGTCGGGTGGCATGGTCGCTTATCGTTACGGCCCGAACGGGCAGTTGACGGAGATTCGCTCGCCGGCCGGCGTCGAGCAGGTGCAATACGATGCCGAAGGCCGGTTGTTACGGCATACCGATCAACTGAACCGGTCGACGCGATACGGCTATGACGCCGTCGGCCGAATCGCGAGTCGCGCGGATGCGCTCGGGCAGACGCTCGCGTATCGGTATGACCGTCTCGGCCGCCTGAGTGCGCTCACCGATGCGAACTTTGCGACGTACCAGTTCCATTACGATCCGGCCGGGCGGCTGATCGAGGAAGTCGGCTTCGACGGCAAGTCGACGCGCTATCAGTACGACAAGGAGACCGGCAGCCTCGTTTCGGTAGATGAAGCCGGCTGCGTAACGGCGATCGACGTCGATGCGAACGGCCGGTTGATGAAGCGTGTTGCCGGGCAAAGCGAGGAACGGTTCGCCTACGACCCGAGTGGCAAGCTGATCGACGCGGTGAACCGTTACAGCCGCGTGCAGTTCTTCTTCGATCCGGTCGGCAACCTCGTGCGCGAACATCACGCGTACGATCTGTTCGGCGAGCGGCGCAGCTACGTCTGGCATCACGAGTACGACGAACTCGGCAACCGGCGAAGAACGGTGCGGCCGGACGGGCATGTGGTCGATTGGCTCATGTATGGCTCGGGACATGTGCACGGGATGCTGCTCGATGGCGACGAGCGCGTGCAGTTCGAGCGCGACGATCTTCATCGCGAGACGGTGCGTGTGCTGTCGAGCAAGGTCGGGCAACGCACGCATTACGATCCGGCCGGGCGCGTGCTGCAGCAGACGATTCAACGAGCGACATCGCCGGCGCCGCTTGCCGAGCGGCGGTATCGCTATGACGCGGCGGGGCAGTTGTCGCGAATCGAGGACAGTCGCAAAGGCGGGATCGACTATCGATACGATCCGGTCGGGCGATTGATCGAGGCGATCAGCCCGGTCGCGAAGGAACGGTTTGCGTTCGATCCTGCGAGCAACATCATCGATCCGGCGCGGACCACGGAAACGCCGGCTTCGCGTCCGAGCCCGGTGCGGCCGGACAGCACGTTGCCGGTTGAGGTGCCGAAGGTGCTCGGCAACCTGCTGAAGGCGTATGCGGGGATGCACTTCGAGTATGACGCGCGCGGGAATCTGGTGCGCAAGCGCACGCCGGCCGGCGAGCAGGAATACGAGTGGGACGAGTTCAATCGCTTGATGTCCGCGCGGGTTGCGGAGACGTCGCGGCAGAGGCGGGCGCGGTATTTCTATGATGCGTTCGGCCGCCGGATTGCCAAAGAGGTGGACGGCGAGCGCACGGTCTTCGGGTGGGACGGTGACACGCTGGCGTACGAGAGTGACGGCGAGCGCGGCACGCATTATCTGTACGAGCCGGGGACATTCGTGCCGCTGGCGCAGTATGTGGCGGAGCCGGTCGAGGGAATCTCGACGCCGGAGTGGAAGAGTACCGACCGCTATGTGCCGGAGGAAGATCCGCTACAGAAGCTGCCGGAGCGGCGCGGTGATGCGGCGGTGTTCTATTACCACTGCGATCAGATCGGTACGCCGCAGTTGCTGACGGACGATGACGGCGATGTCGTGTGGGAAGCGTCGTATAAGGCGTGGGGTGAAGCGCGCGACGTCATTGCGCGGGCGTCGAAGGCGGCGGGGATCGTGGCGAGGAATCCGTTGCGGTTTCAGGGGCAGCAGGTTGATGAGGAGACGGGGCTGCACTACAACCGGCATCGGTACTACGATCCGAACAGCGGGCGGTTCATCAGCAAGGATCCGATTGGACTGCAAGGTGGGTTGAATGCATTCCAGTACGCGCCTAACTCCATCGATTGGGTTGATCCGCTGGGGCTCAGATGCGATAGTCCAGCAGATAAACTTCGTCGGAAGCTGTCAGCGCTTGAAGGAGCACAGGCGACTGCTGATCGAACGCGTGCGCTTCCAGACGGACGTATCCGATACTACGATAAAGAAGCATTAGCCAGAACTGCCGGGCCGACTAGAGGACGATCACATGTTACCGAATGGAATCCTGCTACTGGTCAAGTCCGCAGTTGGGAAGAGACGTATGACCATTCTGGAGCAGTGAATCGTGTTCATCCTAAGATGAGTGATGGCGAGGTTCTCGATTTGCCCCACTACCCACCGACCAAGGCAGACATAGATCAAGGCAAGGCGACGCCGGGCGGCAGAGCAATTAATTGTCCATGCAGGTGCTGACGATGAATCAACGCGATGAAAAACTGAAACTAGTCACGGAAATAATGGAGTTCATCGAGACGCAATCCTACGACCCAGAAATCTGTGCTCAATATGTCTATCTCAAGTCGCTTGATGCCAGGGCATATCGCTATGGTGATAAGAGGCTCGACACGCTGCTCGACACGATTGGTGGGATGAGTGCGGGAGAGGAGTTCGTCTATTCAAAAACTGAGCTTCTAGAGATGTTGAAGGCATACTTGTCAGAAGCGTAGTAACGAAAGATCGCTCGAACGGCTCCCGGCGTGGAAATTTATTGGGAAGCGCAAAAAATATTCCTTGAATTAAGACCGGGAGTAAGTAATTGTGGAGGCTCGAGATATCAATTCTTGGGGTGAACTTAAGAGGGCTTTTTGTGATTACGTCGGATTGAGAAGGGAGTTTTTGAGAAAGGTATCGGCAACTGATTTGATTCGGAATGCACTTCTTGTTCCGGATGAGAGATCGCTGGCCATCAGTTTGGTGGCATCTTATCCACCTATGGAGAGGGTTGTATTTTTTTTGCGCAGCTGGTCTCGTTGGCTAGCTATGTAAATGGATTTACGGAGGAATGTCGAGAATTAATATTGCAGTTGCCGCGTGACTGGGTGATGGGGCGTATTGAGGGTGAGATAAATGCGATTCTTATAAATGCAGATTATTAGGGGTATCGTTGTTTGTTGGAATTGTGTTATGGGCTTGGTCGGGATCTGATGATTAAATTCGCAAAGCAGGCTCTGGCTAGTGAGGATGAGGGTATCAAAGAGGCTGGGGCGGACTATTTGTCTCGCTCGTTCGATTTGATTGGGAGTGGTGGTTGATGGTGTCTCGGCTAAACCGGTAGCCGAAAGACTATGACGCCGCCGATCTGAGCTTGTCATTATCAGTGTTTTCGACCTTTCGATCGAGAGAGGTGGCATTGTTTTGATGTCTGTATCAACGGTCTCCCATAATGTCGCTTCGATAGCGATCGATTGAAAGGAAGGTGAGTCGATTGCTTGGATGTGCAATTGGGTTCGCGTGGAGGAAAGGCGCGTGCGGTAAGGGAATGACGCGATTGGCGCATAAATTGCGCAATTGAGCGCGCAATTCGATTGGCTTTTTCATGACGGACCACGATGCACCTACTGCGCTTTACTCGGGGGGAAATTCGCTTGCCGGCAATGCAGGGCCTATACTTGCACGGAAAGAAAACGGCCAGGGCTATCAAGGCGATGACGTGTACAACTACGTCGTCGGATCGTCCGAGCGATTCGGGCCGGTATTAACCTGACGAGCAGGGATCTTGATTGAGATAGGGTACTTAGCGATGCGAGAGTTCAATTCGAGAGATCTGGATACTCTGGATTTCGATAGCGTCTGCGGCGCTTTGTGCTCGGGGAGGAGTGGAATTGTCCTCGAAAAAGTCGCTCGTCTACCGGAAGCTGACGTTTTGTGTTGCAGGTATAAAGGCAGGAAGTTTAATGTGAAATTTGACTCGTCTTACGGAGTCTGCATTGAGGCGACGAGAGATTTTTCTCTTGATGAGCTTGAGGGCATTGCTGGAATTTTGGCCGGCTAAAAGTTGATGCAATCGGGCTCGCTTAAAAGATTTTTGAGCGAGTGCTACCTGGAGCCGAACCCGCCAGCATTGTTCGCGAACGGGGCCGCGAGTGCGAACACCGCCCCGATCGCCCAAACCGGCACCTCGCGCTTCAACCGTGCGAGGCCTGATCCGGCAGCGGCCAATGCGGCTCAAACGCGCAGACGATCACTACGTGAAGACGCTCGTGAGCGCGAGCGTTAGAAAATGATGCCGATCCCGAAAAATGAAACCGTCGTGATCGATATTGCAGGCAACAGGTGTGTTGTCCTTTCCGATGTACCTGCGCACGTCCCGAAGTTGCAGACCGCTGGATTCCATAAACAGGGAGATCAGTGGATACGGCAAATTTCCGACGATGCGGACCGCCAGCATCTCGTGAGAATGCTGACGGAGCTCAATGTACTCTTTTCGGCCGGACGAGGCTGGAGTCCGCAGGACCTCGTCGAGCATTACCGGGAAAACGGGGCAGTCACGGGGCCTTATCGTTCGGTATCGTGGGCGAAGCCTGACGAGTATCGTATCGTCGAGCATGGCTAGATGGCGGCCGGACGCGGCCACGCGCCATGCTTGGCCCCCATCTTCCCGGTATCCTGGTGATGAGTCGAAGACGTGGCGAAGATAGCCGCCGGCCAACCTTATGCATGCGCTATTTGGCACAATCGCGGCTCGCTGACGTGGGCGCTACAACGCAAGTGCGTCCACAGCCCGTTACATTTCTCTTAGTTACCACCGCCTTACCCCATGTCGACTATCACCGCGACCGAAGTGTCGTTGAAACACGTTTTCGAACATCCCGGTGACTTCACCGGGCGGCTCTGCCTACCACCGACGCCATGGACGCCCGACACGAGCGGTGTCTTCTTCGAAGACGTGAAAGACGGCGCAGTATCGGATGCTGCAACCCCGCCCGGCTGGCGCGTCACGCTAAGCAGCACGACGATCGAAGACATCGTCATCAACGCGCACGACCAGGTCGACGAACCGAGCATCGCGCAATTGTTCGACGCGTTCGTGTACTACGTCGAAAACGACGAGTTCATTCTGCTCTGACGGCTTATCCCGCACGCCACAGCAAAAAAGGACCGCCGGGCGGTCCTTTTCCACGAAGCAGCAGCCGCGTTAAAACGACGACTCAACGCCCCTCAAGGCAACGAAATCGTCAAATTCGCCGACTCCGGCCCGACCTTGATCACCTGCGAATAAGGCGCCAGCGCCTGCAGCGTCTTGTCCTTCAGATAAGTATTGAGCCCGAGATACCCGAGCAGGGCCACGAGCGCGAACACCGCGCCGATCGCCCAAACCGGCACCTCGCGCTTCAACCGGTGCGAGATCTGATCCGGCAGCGGCCAATGCGGTGCGAACGCCGCGCGCTTGCCCTTCATGTGCGCAATCTCGTCCCCCAGCCGTGCGGTGAGATATGCGAGCTTCTCCGGCCCCTCGAGCAGATACTTGCCCTGGAACCCGAGCAGCAGGCACATGTGAAACACCTCCAGCGACTGCAGCCGCGCCGCGCCCTGCGCGCGGCATTCCTCGAGATACTGGAAGAACTTCTCCCCCGCGAGCTGCTCGCCGAACAGCACGAGCTGCAGCGGCCGGCGCTCCCAGTCGGTGCGGATCTTGAATTGCGACGACAACACCATTTCATCGACCGCCGCGCAATACGCGAACTTCGCGCCATACACGTCCTCGGCCGGGATGTTCAGCTTCTTCGCGCCGCGCTCGAAGTCCGACAGGAATTCCTGGATCTTCGTGCTGAACTCGCTCGCGCTATCGGGCTCGCGGCCGTTCTTGAGCAGGAACAGCATGAAGAACCCGTCGTACAGCAGATCGAGCAGCGAACGAGCCTGGAACGCGGCGTCGGTCGACGCCGGGGTGTGCAACGGAGCCGGCGTGTTGTCGCCGAACAGGGAGGGCGCGTAGCTCATGATGTGACCGCGATCAGTTCGAATTTCAGGTCATTGATGCCAGTCGGCGCGTAGATCATCGCGGACTGGGCCTGCAGCATGCGCTCGTACAGCGCGCCGCGCGAATCGAGCTGGAAATAGCACGCACCGGGCCGCACCGGAATCGCGGGCGGCACTTGCGGCATGTACGACAGCCGCACGCCTGGCATGGCCGACAGCACGAGCTTGTCGACGTCATCCGGCGCGCCGACCTTGAAGCGTGCGGGCACGGCGTCGATGAGCTCGACGTTCGGCATGTCCGCCGATACGGCCAGGTAGAACTCGGTCTTGTCGTCGATCTTGCCCGAGTCGAGGCGGCCCAGGTGGAACGACGGGCGCACCTCGTCGAGCGTGATCGCGAAGTAGCGCGTCGAGATCACGGTGTCGAGCAGCTCGCGCAGCATCAAATCGAGACGCGCGAAGCTCGGCCCCGGATCGTCGTGGCGATACACGGGCAGATCGGCGAGCGTATAGCCTTTCGAAAACGTCATCAACTGGCCGGCGAGGCGCAGCAGTTCCTGGAACAGCCGCTCCGGATGCAGCGCCGCGTGCTGATGCAGGTGCGCGAGCGTCGCGAACGCGGCGTTCGCCGTGTGCAGCAGCCAGAACGACGCGATGTCGCCCGAGCGGAATTCGATGATGTTCTTCGACGGCTCGCGGTGAAAGCCGTACAGTGCGTTGACCTTCGCCTGCAGCGCGTCGATGAGCTGGCGCAGCCGCTGATGCAGGATCGGCGACGATTCGATCGCGAGGCACGGCGGCACGAAGCTGTCGTCGATCTCGAAGCCGGACGTCGCGGTGCGGCGCACGCGCACGAGCGGCACCGACAGCAGCTGGTCGCGCGGCTCGCTGTGCGCGATCAGCTTGACCTGCGTCTTGAGGAACGTGATGTCGGCTTCGGCGGCATCGGTGAAATTGTCGGCGACGCTCGTCTGCTCGCTGACGAAACGCGTCATGAAGCCGGCGGCCGGATCGTCGCTGTAGTTGGTGCCGTTCTCGCGCAGCGGATGCAGCGCGAGATAGAACACGAATTCGTTGATCCCGTCGGGCAGCGTGTCGAGCGCGATCGGCGGCGGCAGGTCGTCGGCCTGCGGCGCGGCATACAGCGCACCGTCCGGAAACACGAGCGCGAGCTCGGCCACGCGCAGCACGTTGCTGCCGAGCGCATCGCGGTCGATGCGCACGGAGCGCACGCCCCAGTTGTACGGCTGGATCGCCTGGATGGACTCGAACAGGCGCGCCTCGTGGTAGGCGTCCTGCCGCTGGAAGTGTTGAGGCCGGAGGAACAGCCCTTCCCCCCACAGCACCTTGGCCGAATAACTCATGTCAAATCCGGTTAATGTAGCGTTGCGATCTAATCGATTTGGTCGTGCCCGAATTAATCGCCAATTTGTTAACTCTTGTTAATTGACACTCGTGCGTCATGTTTAACCGCAGGTGACCGACGAAAGCAAATTCAGCGGTTGCGAAGGCGCACCTTGTTGCGGTGCGATGACGGAGCCATCGGTGACCGTCATCGCGCAATTATGCAGGCCGATGATTATGCCGGATTTCTCGGACTTCGCCGGGTCGAACGTCAGTTTCCATCGCTGGATTGCCGGGTCGCGGAACAGCGCGACGATGCCGAATGCCTGCGCTTCGCGCGACACCTTTTCAGTCGCCGTATAACGCTGCCCCGGAATCAGCGTGATTTCACGCACGTTCAGCAGATCCGCGCCGAGTGCCGCTTTTTCCTTGGCCGGATCGGTAAATGCGTCGAATGGCGCCTGCTGGAACGAAGTCGGATCCTTCAACGCGTAAAGCCGCACCACCAGCGCGAGCGGCTTGCGATCGTTCGCGGCATTGAGATTGGGCGCCGCGGCGAGCGTGAGCCCGATGTTGCGCGGCGGCTTCTGGGCATCCGGCAGTTCGGGCTTGCCGACGCCGGCGGCCTGCATCACGGCGCTCGCGGCGGAGCCGAGCAGCGGCGCGGCCGCGCATCCGGCCAGGAGTGCGCAGGCAATCACCGGCAGCGCAAAGCGAATCATGGGCGATCTTCTCATCTTGTTTCCGGCTTGCCGCCTTTAACTCCCTGTCAAATCTGCCGGGTATTTCCGCGTTCGCCGCGAATGCCCGCCCGATCAGCTGTTCAACTATTAAGCACGCACGCGCGGCATCGGGCCGCCGGAAATTTTTTCCGTTGCGCGGGCAACGTGCCGAGAAGCCAGTAAAACTTGCGCATTCCGATCGATGCAAAGGCCGCTTCCGGCCCGCTGCCAGACGCGATTCGAGGGGTAGCGCACGGATTTAAAAGGAATTACTCTGCACGCAGCGATTGAATTATGAAAAATTGATCGGTACTATACCCGCGCGCTTCTTGCAAAGCAAAAGAACCAGATTCTCAACGATTTTAATACTCACGCGCCGGTGGATATAACGATGAAAGACCGTCTCTTCGCAAAATTGTCTGGGGTTGTGCTGGCTTGCGGCGTGATCGCCGGTTGTGCGAGCCAGCCGCCGGCGCCGCCGACTGCCGAGGTGTTCAACAAGTCGCTGGCCGATGCGGACGCTGTTGCGAAGTCGGGTGACCAGGACAAGGCGCTCGGCCTGTACCAGCAACTCGCGAAGTCGGATCCGACGCGCGAGGAGCCGTGGTCGCGCATCGCGCAGATCCAGTTTGCGCAGAACCACTATGGCCAGGCGATCGTCGCCGCGCAGGAGGCACTGCAGCGCGACGCGACCGATCGTCAGGCGAAGAGCGTGCTCGCCGTCGCGGGGCTGCGGATCGCGACGCAGTCGCTCGGCGAGCTGCGCCAGGATGCATCGCTCGCGGGCGATGCGAAGTCGGATGCGCAGGCGCTCGCGAAGCAACTGCGCGACACGCTCGGCGAATCCGCGCTGTTTCCGCCGGAGCAACGGGTGACGAAGCCGCGCACCGCGCGCCGTGTGATTCATCGTCCGAAGCCCGGCGCGGCGCCGGCAGCGGAAGCCGCAACGGCCGCGCCGACGCCGGCCGCCCCGCCGCAGGCCGCGGCACCGCAAAAGGGCGGCGCCGATCCGTTCAGCGCGCTGCGCAACTGAGCGCAACTGACGCGATAACCACAACTAACCTGGGAGCCGTCGAGATGGCCAAGAAAGAAAGCATTCAGAAAAGCTTGCAGAAAATACGGCCGCCGCGCGTCCAGCTGACCTACGAGGTCGAGAAGGGCGATGCGATCGAGGTGAAGGAACTGCCGTTCGTCGTCGGGGTCATCGGCGATCTGGCGGGCCAGTCGGAAGTCGAGCAGCCGAAGCTGCGCGACCGCAAGTTCGTCAACATCGACCGTGACAACTTCGACGACGTGATGAAGGCGATCGAGCCGCGCGCCGCGTTCCAGGTGGAAAACCGCCTGAGCCCGGAAGGCGGCAAGTTCGCGGTCGACCTGAAGTTCCGTTCGCTGTCGGATTTCAGCCCGGACGAAGTCGTCGAACAGGTCGAGCCGCTGCGCCGCCTGCTCGAGGCGCGCTCGAAGCTCGCCGACCTGCGCAACAAGCTCGCCGGCAACGACAAGCTCGAGGATCTGCTGTCCGAGGTGTTGAAGAACACGCAGCAGCTGCAGGAGCTCGCGAAGGGCACCGGCGCCGACAAAGACGGCGAATGACGACGGAGTGTTGAGATGAACCAGCAAACGGCTGCGGCCCAAGCGAGCGGCGCGGAATACGCCGCCGGGACTTCGCTGCTCGACGATATCGTCGAGAAGAGCAAGGTCGCGAAATCCGATTCCGAGCATGCGCGTGCGAAGGACCTGATCGGCGAGCTCGTCCACCAGGTGCTCGACGGCACGGTGATCGTGTCGGACAACCTGTCGGCGACGATCGACGCGCGCGTCGCGGAACTCGACCGCCTGATCTCCTCGCAGCTGTCCGCGGTGATGCACGCGCCGGAATTCCAGCGCCTCGAAAGCACGTGGCGCGGCATGGACTATCTGGTCAAGGAGAGCAACACCGGCCAGACGATCAAGATCAAGGCGCTGCACGCGCCGAAGCGCGACCTCGTGCGCGACTTCAAGGGCGCGAGCGAGTTCGACCAGAGCGCGCTGTTCAAGAAGGTCTACGAAGAAGAATTCGGCACGTTCGGCGGCTCGCCGTTCGGTGCGCTGATCGGCGATTACGAGATCTCGCGCCAGCCGGAAGACATGTATTTCATCGAGCAGATGTCGCACGTCGCGGCCGCCGCGCACGCGCCGTTCATCGCATCGGCATCGCCCGAACTGCTCGGCCTCGAGTCGTTCTCCGATCTCGGCAAGCCGCGCGACCTCGGCAAGGTGTTCGACACGGTCGAATACGCGAAGTGGAAGTCGTTCCGCGATTCGGAAGACTCGCGCTACGTCGGCCTGACGCTGCCGCGCTTTCTCGGCCGGCTGCCGTTCAATCCGAAGGACGGCCAGACCGCGGAGAACTTCAACTTCGTCGAGGACGTCGACGGCACCGAGCACGACAAGTACCTGTGGTGCAACGCGGCCTGGGCATTCGCGGCACGCCTGACGGCCGCGTTCGACGACTTCGGCTGGTGCGCGGCGATCCGCGGCGTCGAGGGCGGCGGCCTGGTCGAGGACCTGCCGACCCACACGTTCAAGACCGACGACGGTGAAGTCGCGCTGAAGTGCCCGACCGAAATCGCGATCACCGATCGCCGCGAGAAGGAGCTGAGCGACCTCGGCTTCATCCCGCTCGTTCATTGCAAGAACTCGGATTACGCTGCGTTCTTCGCCGCGCAATCGGTGCAGAAACCGAAAAAATACAGCACCGACAGCGCGAACGCGAATGCCGTCCTGTCCGCCCAGCTTCAGTACATCTTCTCGGTATCGCGCGTCGCGCACTACCTGAAGGCGATGATGCGGGACAAGATCGGCAGCTTCGCATCGGCGCAGAACGTGGAGACTTTCCTCAACCGGTGGATTTCGCAGTACGTCCTGCTCGACGACAACGCGTCGCAGGAACAGAAGGCGCAATTCCCGCTGCGCGAGGCATCCATACAAGTGTCGGAGATTCCGGGCAAGCCGGGCTCGTATCGTTCGGTCGCGTTCCTGCGCCCGCACTTTCAGCTCGACGAACTCTCGATTTCTCTGCGACTTGTCGCTGATCTGCCCAAACCGGCAAATTCATAAGCGAGTAGATCGCCCGGGCGGGCCGCCTGGGTAGGACGTTAAAACCACCTCTTTGGGGAGTCGAAGGGCCATGTTACATATGCACTTGCAGTTTGGTAGTCCGGCGGTGAAGGGCGAATCCGCGGACAAGGACCATCAAGGCTGGATCGAGCTGAAATCGTGGGATCACTCGATCGTGCAGCCGCGTTCGGCAACGGCATCGACCGCGGGCGGTCACACGATGACGCGTTGCGAGCACGGCGACATGATTTTCACGAAGGAAATCGATTCGTCGAGCCCGCTGCTGTATCAGCACGCATCGGGCGGCACCACGTTCGATGAAGTGACGGTCCATTTCTCGCGCGCGGACGGTGAAGGCAAGCGCGTGCAGTATCTGGAAGTCAAGCTCAAGTACGTGATCATCTCGAGCATCGCACCGAGCGTTCGCGAAGAAGGTCTGCCGATCGAGACGTTCTCGCTGAAGTACGCAGCCGTGCAGTGGAAGCAGACCCAGCAGAAGATCGGCGGCAACCAGGGCGGCAACACGCAAGGCGCCTGGAGCCTGACGAAGAACGACAAGACCTACGCGGTCTAAGGTCGGTTGCGGCAACGGGGCGCCACGCGTCCCGTTGCCGTTTTTGCACGTCGACCGATGAAACGATTCGAACCCAGCTTTCTCGACAAGCTGTTCGACGACGAACCGCACCTGCCGGCCTCGGCCGCGATGCGGCAATTGTCGCTGGACGAGCTCAAGAACACGGTCGCCCGCGACGTCGAGGCGATCCTCAACACCCGTATCGCGCACACGGAAATCGAGCTGGCCGCGCTGCCGGAATGCCAGAAGTCCGTGTTGACCTACGGGTTGAACGATTTCGCGGGGCTGAGCCTCGCGAGTCACTACGATCGCGCGTTCATCTGCAAGTCGATCCAGCAGGCCATCGCGCGGCACGAGCCGCGGCTTCAGCAGGTGCAGGTGACCTTCGAGCTGAACGAGCAGTCGACCAACGCGCTGTACTTCGCGATCCAGGCGCTGCTGGTCGTGCATCCGGCCGAGGAGCCGGTGAGTTTCGACGCGATGCTGCAGCCATCGACGCTGCAATATTCGGTCACGCGTGCGCGCGCGGCCAGAATGCTGTAAATCAAGCCGCCGAGCGGGCCGGACCGCCCGGTGACGGTTCAGGGTCCGGCAGGAAATATTGAGGTTCGGGGTCGTCGATGGAAGAGCTGCTGCCGTATTACGAGCGCGAATTATCGTTTTTGCGGCGCTATTCGCGAGATTTCGCCGAGCGTTATCCGAAGATCGCCGCGCGGCTCGCGCTGTCGGGCGAGCACTGCGAGGATCCGCACGTCGAGCGGATGATCGAATCGTTCGCGCTGCTCGGCGCGCGCATCAACAAGAAGCTCGACGACGACTACCCGGAATTCACCGAAGCGCTGCTGGAAGTGCTGTATCCGCACTACCTGCGGCCGTTCCCGTCGTGCTCGATCGCGCAGTTCACGCCGGCTTCGCCCGGCCAGCAGACCGAACCGGTGGTGATCGAGCGCGGCACCGAGCTGAAGAGCCGTCCGATTCGCGGCGTGCAATGCCGGTTCCGCACCGCATACGACGTGACGCTCGCGCCGATCCGCATCTCGGAGGCGCGCTTCACGCCGGTCGCGCTCGCGCCGAGCGCGACGGTGCTGCCGTCCAACGCGACGGGCGTGATCTCGATCACGTTCGAATCGCTCGCCGCGCAGCTCGATCTCGGCGCGTTGAAGCTGCCGACGCTGCGCGCGCACCTGCACGGCGAGCAGTCGTTCGTCGCCGCGCTGACCGACTGCCTGTTCGTCAACGTCCTCGGCGCCTACGTCGAGCCCGAGCGCAACGGCCGCTGGACGCCGTTGCGCAAGCTGCCGATCGCGCATGCCGGCTTCGACGAGGACGATGCGCTGATCGACTACCCGGCGAAATCGCACCCCGCGTATCGCCTGCTCACCGAATACTTCGCATTCCCGGACAAGTTCGATTTCGTCGATTTCGATCTCGCTGCGATCGCGCGTGCGTCGGGACGCTGCCAGCGCGCGACGCTGCACCTGGTGCTGCAGGACGTGCGCAGCGATTCGCACGTCGCGCGACTGCTCGAGCTGCTCGCGTCCAGCCATTTCCGGCTGTTCTGCACGCCGATCGTCAACCTGTTCCGCCAGCACGGCGAGCCGATCCGCATCACGCACCGCGCGGTGTCGTACCCGGTGATCGCCGAAGCGCGCCGCGCGTTCGCGTACGAGGTGTATTCGATCGATTCGGTGAAGCTCGTCCGGCAACAGGCGCACGAGGAATCGGTGATCGAGTTCCGGCCGTTCTATTCGCTGCATCACGGCGAATCGGCGCGCATCGGTCATTACTGGTTCGCGCGTCGCAACGACTGGGTCGCGCAGAAGAGCCCCGGCTATGAAACCGAGATCTCGATCGTCGACATCGACTTCGAGCCGACGTCGCCGCAGACCGATACGCTGAGCCTCGACCTCACCTGCACGAACCGCGACCTGCCGTCGATGCTCGCGTTCGGCCTCGAAGGCGGCGACCTGTTCCAGGAGGGCGGCGCGCAGACGAGCGGCATCTCGATGCTGCGGCGCCCGACGCAGAGCGTGCGCTTCGAGCGCGGTCGCGCCGCGCACTGGCGCCTCGTGTCGCATCTCGCGCTGAACCACGTGTCGCTGGTCGCGCACGGGCTCGCGCCGCTCAAGGAAATGCTGACGCTGTACGACCTGCGGCGCACCGCGGTGTCGATGCGCCAGATCGACGGGCTCGCCGGCGTCGAGCAGCGCGGCGCCGTGCAATGGCTGCCGGGCAAGCCGTTCGCGACCTTCGTGCGCGGCATCGAGATCCGCTTGACGATCGACGAGGAGCACTTCGTCGGCGCGAGTCTCGCATCGTTCGTGCGCGTGCTCGACAGCTTCTTCGGGCTGTACGTGCACCTCAACAGTTTCGTTCAACTAGTCGTGGTGTCGAAGCGCACCGGCGAGGAGATCATCCGATGCAAGCCCCGGACCGGCGAATCGATCCTGGCGTAGTCGACGCGCTGCTCGACGAGCCGCACCGCTTCGAGTTCTTCCAGGCGGTGCGCGTGCTCGAGGGGCTGTTCGCGCGGCAGGCGTCCGATGCGCCCGGCGCATGGCGGCAGGGCGACGTCGTCGCGCAGCGCATCGAATTCCGCAACACGCTGTCGCTCGGTTTTCCGCCGAGCGAGATCGAAGGCGCCCGTTCGTTCGACGACGACGGCACGCTGCTCGATTCCGGCGAGGAGCGCGGCGCCGCGCTCGCGGCCGGCAAGCTCGGCCAGGTCGAGCTGACGCCCGCATTCTTCGGGCTGCTCGGCGGGCAAGGCGCGCTGCCGCTGCACTATACCGAGCAGATCGTCGCGCGCGAGCACCTGAAGCGCGATCACGCGGCGCGCGCCTTCTTCGACGTGTTCTCGAACCGCGCGACCGCGCTGTTCTACGCGGCATGGAAGAAATACCGGCTGCCGTTCCATTACGAACTCGACCGCGACGAGCGCTATCTGCCGCTGCTGCTCGCGATCGCCGGCGTGCCGAGCGACGAAGTGCGCGACAGCCTCGCGGCCGGCGCGGGCGGCGTGCTCGACGAGGCCGTCGCCGGTTACGCGCTCGCCGCGCGGCACCGGCCGATGTCGGCCGCGTACCTGCAGCGCACGCTGTCCGACTATTTCCGCGTGCCGGTGAAGATCGACCAGTTCGTCGGCAAGTGGTACGACGTGCCGCCCGACCAGCTGAGCGTGCTCGGCGAGGTGAACGCGGTGCTCGGCGCGACGGCGCTCGTCGGCGAACGCGTCTGGCAGCGCGACATGCGCGCGCGGATCGTCGTCGGCCCGCTGTCCAAGCGCGACTACGAGGCATTCCTGCCGGGCGGCGCGCAGGCCGTCGCGCTCGAGCGGATGCTGACGCTGCTCGCCGGCGTCACGCTCGAATACGAGGTGAGGCTCGTGCTCAAGCGCACCGAAGTGGGCGCGAGCGTGCTCGGCGCGGGCTCGCGGCTCGGCTGGGATGCGTTCCTCTGCACGCGCGACGCGGACGAGGACCGGTCCGACGCCCGCTACGAACTGCATGTGATTCATTGATACCGAACGACAACAAGCAATCGAACCTGAGATCGACGCCATGAGCACGCCTCTGAAGACCCTGATCACGAAACTGAACCCGCTGTGCCGGCACGCGACCGAGCGCGCGGCGAGCGCGTGCCTGGCGCGCGGCCATTACGAAGTCGATCTGGAGCACCTGTTCCTCGCACTGCTCGACGAGGCGACGGGCGACCTGCCGCTCGCGTTGCGTGCGAGCCGTGTCGATCCGCATGCGCTGCGCGCCGATCTCGAACGCGAACTCACGCGCCTGAAGACGGGCAACACGCGCACGCCGGTGTTCTCCGTGCACCTGATCGCGCTGTTCGAGCAGGCATGGCTGATCGCGTCGCTCGATTCGCAGCTCGGCCGCATCCGCTCCGGACACCTGCTGCTCGCGCTGCTGACCGCGCCCGATCTCGCGCAATTCGCGCAGCGCATGTCGTCGCAGTTCGCGGAAATGAACGTGACGGACCTGAAGCACAAGTTCGACGAGATCATGGCCGGCTCGAGCGAGGCCGAGCCGCGCCAGGCCGATGTGGAAGACGGCGACGACGTCGCGCCGGCCGCCCACGGCGCCGCGTCCGCCGCCGGCCCGTCGAAGACGCCCGCGCTCGATACGTACACGACGAACCTCACGCAGCGCGCGCGCGACGGCAAGATCGACCCGGTGATCGGCCGCGAAGCTGAGATCCGCCAGGCGATCGACATCCTGATGCGCCGCCGGCAGAACAACCCGATCATGACCGGCGAGGCCGGCGTCGGCAAAACGGCCGTCGTCGAGGGCCTCGCGCTGCGGATCGCGGCGGACGACGTGCCGCCGCCGTTGCGCGGCGTCGCGCTGCACGTGCTCGACATGGGCCTGTTGCAGGCCGGCGCCAGCGTGAAGGGCGAGTTCGAGAACCGTCTGAAGAGCGTGATCGACGAGGTGAAGAAGAGCGCGCACCCGATCATCCTGTTCATCGACGAGGCGCACACGATCATCGGCGCGGGCGGCCAGGCCGGCCAGAACGACGCGGCGAACCTGCTGAAGCCGGCGCTCGCGCGCGGCGAACTGCGCACGATCGCCGCGACGACGTGGAGCGAATACAAGAAGTATTTCGAGAAGGACGCCGCGCTTGCGCGGCGCTTCCAGGTCGTGAAGGTCGAGGAGCCGAGCGAGCCGCTCGCGGCCGCGATGCTGCGCGGGATGTCCGGGCTGATGGAGAAGCACTTCAACGTGCGGATTCTCGACGACGCGATCACCGAGGCCGTGCGCCTGTCGCATCGCTATATCAGCGGCCGCCAGCTGCCGGACAAGGCGATCAGCGTGCTCGACACCGCGTGCGCGAAGGTCGCGCTCGCGCACAGCGCGACGCCGGCGGCGATCGACGACACGAAGAAGCGCATCGAGCGCATCGACGCGGAAATCGCGTCGCTGGAGCGCGAAGCGGCAGGCGGCGCGACGCACGACGAGCGGCTCGGCGAGCTGCGCGGCGCACGCGATGCGGCGCTCGCGCAATTGACCGGGGACGAGGCGCGCTATGAAGCCGAGCGCGCGATCGTCGCCGAGATCGCCGCGCTGCGCGAGACGCTCGACAACGCACGCGGCCCGTCCGAAGACGGCGAGCCGGTCGACGTGCCGGCCACCCGCGAGAAGCTGGCCGAACGCGTCGCGGCGCTGCACGCGCTGCAGGGCGGCGAGCCGATGGTGCCGCTGCAGGTCGACGGCCACGTGGTGGCCGAGATCGTCGCCGCATGGACCGGCATTCCGCTCGGCCGCATGGTGAAGGACGAGATCGACACCGTGCTCAACCTGCAGGCGCTGCTGACCGCCCGCGTGATCGGCCAGGACCATGCGCTGGAGGCGATCGCGCAACGCGTGCGCACCGCCACCGCGAATCTCGAGGATCCGAACAAGCCGCGCGGCGTGTTCATGTTCGTCGGGCCGTCGGGCGTCGGCAAGACCGAGACCGCGCTCGCGCTGGCCGACATCCTGTACGGCGGCGAGCGCAAGATGGTCACGATCAACATGAGCGAATATCAGGAAGCGCACAGCGTGTCCGGCCTGAAGGGTTCGCCGCCGGGCTACGTCGGTTACGGCGAGGGCGGCGTGCTGACCGAGGCCGTGCGGCGCAATCCGTATTCCGTCGTGCTGCTCGATGAGGTCGAGAAGGCGCACCCGGACGTGCTCGAGATGTTCTTCCAGGTGTTCGACAAGGGCACGATGGACGACGCCGAAGGGCGCGAGATCGACTTCCGCAATACGCTGATCATCCTGACGTCGAACGTTGGATCGGCCGCGGTGATGCAGGCGTGCCTGAACAAGCCGGCCGAGGAACTGCCGGACCCGGACGCGCTCGCCGAGGCGCTGCGCCCGCAGCTGTACAAGGCGTTCAAGCCGGCGTTCCTCGGCCGGATGAAAGTCGTGCCGTACTACCCGATTTCCGACGACGTGCTGGCCGAGATCATCGAGCTGAAGCTCGAACGTATCCGCCGCCGCATCGAGGCGAACCACAAGGCCGCGTTCGAGTGGGACGAATCGCTCGTCGACGCGGTGCTCGCGCGCTGCACCGAGGTCGATTCGGGCGCCCGCAACGTCGACCATATCCTGAACGGCACGCTGCTGCCGGAGATCGCGGGCCACGTGCTCGGCCGGATCGCCGACGGCGCGGCCATCGCGCGCATCGCGGTGCGCGCGGACGAGGCCGGCGAATTCGCGTACACGGTCGAATGAGCCGCCGCGCGCGACATCTGATGCATCAACGGATTCACTGAACCATGCCGATCAATCTCCCCGAGCTGCTGACGCCGATCAGCGATGCGTCGCCCAGCGGCGACGACCTGCTGTTCTCGAACGAATTCGACGCGATCCAGGACGCGCGGCGCTATGACGATCCCACGCTCGACCAGGGCGAATGGGTCACCGAGATCAAGGAGGCCGACTGGGGCTTCGTCGTCGATCGCGCGGGCGAATTGCTGCGCACGCGCACCAAGGACTTGCGGCTCGCGGTGTGGCTGACCGAGGCGCTCGCGCTCGAGGACGGCATCACCGGTCTCACCGAAGGTTATGCGCTGCTTGAAGGCCTGTGCCGGGACTACTGGGACACCGTGCATCCGCTGCCCGAGGGCGACGACATCGAATACCGGCTCGGCAACGTCGCGTGGCTGTCCGGGCGCACGGCCGAGCTGCTGCGCGGCATTCCGGTGACGGAGGGCGCATCGAACGCGTTCACCACGCTCGACTGGGAAGTTGCGCAGCACGTCGCGCAGGCCGTGAGACGCGATCCCGAACACGCGGACGACATCGCGCGCGGCAAGCCGTCGGTCGAGCAGGTCGATGCGTCGCGGCGCGTGACGCCGATCGCGTTCTACACGACGTTGCTCGCGAACCTGAAGGCATTCGAATTCGCGCTCGACGCATTCGAGGAGCGGCTCGTCGAACGCGCCGGCGATTCGGCGCCGAGCTTCCGGCAGGCGCGCGACGCGTTCGAGACCGTGTACCGGCTCGTCGAGCGCTTCGCGCGCGAACAGGGTTACACGGGCAGCGCGCCGCATGCGCCGTCGGCGCCGCAGGCGCAGCCCGAGCGTATCGAGCCGAGCTTCGGCGACACGTTCCACAGCGAGGAGACTCACGTGCAGTCGCAGACCGCTCCGCGTCCGCCGGTGACGCAGATGATCGCCGGCATCCAGAACCGTGCGCAGGCCGTCGACCAGCTGCGTGCCGTCGCGCGCTACTTCCGCCAGACCGAGCCGCACAGCCCTGTCGCATATCTCGCGGACAAGGCAGCCGAATGGGCCGACATGCCGCTGCACAAATGGCTCGAGAGCGTCGTGAAGGACGACGGATCGCTGTCGCACATTCGCGAACTGCTCGGGGTGAGGCCCGACGAGCAGTCGTAAGCGATGACGTTTTGACCTGAGAGCGCGGGCCCGGCGGGCTCGCGATGAACGAGAAGAAGGGTGACGATGAACGTGACCGAACTGGCGCAGGCGCTCCGCGGTGGCCTGATTCAGCAGGACCGCCTGCTGAAGACGGACATCCCGTCGCTGCCGAACAATGCGCTCGTGCCGCGCCGCGCCGTGACGCGCTCGGAGCTCGGCCGCGATTTCAGCGTGATGCTCGACCTGGTGTCGACCGCGAGCGACGTCGAGCTCAAGACGCTGATCGCGCAGCCGATCACGCTGTGGATCCAGCAGGCGGACAAATCCTATCGGCCGATCAACGGTTATATCCATACGGCGCGCCGGCTCGGCGCCGACGGCAGCCTGTCGAGTTACCAGCTCGGCTTCGCGTCGTGGATGCACTTCCTCAAGTTCCGCAGCGACATGCGGTACTGGCAGGACAAGCCGGTCGACGCGATTCTCTCCGACGTGTTCGACATGCATCCGCAGGCGCGGGGCCAATACCGGTTCGCGCTGTCGAAGCCGTTGCCGTCGCGCTCGTATTGCCGTCAGAGCGAGACCGACTGGAACTTCGTGCATCGGCTGATGGAGGACGAAGGGCTGTTCGGTTTCTGGCGGCACGGCGAAGACGGACGGGCGCATACGCTCGTCATCACCGACGACCTGCATGCGGTCGATGCGCTGTCGCCGAATGCCGTCACGTTCGAACGCTCGGGCACGGGCACCGAAACTGCCGGTTTCACGCAATGGGCCGCGTCGCGGACGTTGCAAAGCACGCTGCACACGACTCGCACGTTCGACTACAAGTCACCGTCGTCGGCGGGCAATCCGAACGGCACGTCGCTGCCGACGAAGTCCGGTCAGGGCGACCTGCCGGAGCAGGCGGAAATCTACGAATACACCGGCGCATACACATATCCGGGCCAGGAACGCGGCGAACACCTGTCGAAGATCCGCCTCGAGGAGTGGGAGTCGCGCGCGAAGCGCTTTTTCGGCGTGGGTGGCGTTCGCGGTATCGACGCGGGCCGGCGCTTCACGCTGACCGGTCATCCCGAGCACGATCGCGATGCCGAGAGCGATCGCGAGTTCGCGGCCATCGGCGTCACGCGGTACATCGAGAACAACCTGCCGATTTCCGATCACGAAGCGACCTTCCCGCATAGCCTACAGGGCCGGCTCGCGCAGGCGAAGGCCGCTCACGGCGAAGCGGCGGCATTCGAGGTCGGGCATGACGACGGCTCCGCCGGGTTCTATCTTGTCGAAGTCGAGGCGCAGCGCGCGAGCGTGCCGTATCGCAGCCCGTTCGAGCACCGCAAGCCCGCGATGCAGCTCGAGACGGCCATCGTCGTCGGCCCGAAGGGCGAAGAGGTTTATACCGACGAGCTGAACCGGATCAAGGTCATGTTCGTCTGGGACCGGCAGAGCGAGGGCCGCGAGAACGCGTCGTGCTGGATGCGCGTGGTGCAGTCCGATACCGGTGGCGGGTATGGCGGCGTGCATATTCCGCGCGTCGGCGAGGAGGTGCTGGTCGGCTACATCGGCGGCGACTGCGACCGGCCGATCGTCATGCACCGCGTATACAACGGGGCGGTCAAGCCGCAGTGGCACAGCGACGGCATTTTGTCGGGCTTCCGGTCGAAGGAGTATGCGGGATCGGGGCACAACGAGATGGTGCTCGACGACGCGACCGGGCAGAACCGCGCGCGCCTGTTCAGCAGCAGCGCGAATTCGCTGCTTCATCTCGGTTACCTGATCGAGCAGAACGGCAACACGCGCGGCGCGTATCTCGGCTCCGGTTTCGATCTGCGCACGGATGCTTACGGCGCGATGCGTGCCGGGCAAGGGTTGTACGTGACGACGCATCCGAAGCAGGCGAACAGCCAGCCGCTCGACGTGAGCGAGGCGAAGCAGCAGCTCGTCAACGCGCAGGGCCTGGTCGAGTCGATGTCGCAGGTCAGCGAGATGCATCAGGCGGAGAGCCTCGGCACGGGGCACGAGGCGCTGAAGCAGTTCACCGATGCGACGCAGAACAGCGTGGCGGGTGCGAGCGCGGGCGGGGGCAGGACGGCCGGCGGCGGGACGGGGAACGCGAACGCGTTCAAGGAGCCGGTGATGCTGTTTGCGAGCCCGGCGGGGATTGGGGTGGCGTCGCAGCAAAGCACGCACATCGCCGCGGATCGGCACGTGAATGTCGTGAGCGGGCAGAGCACGCATGTTGCCAGCGGGAAATCGCTGGTTGCGAGCGTCAAGGAGAAGCTCAGCCTCTTTGCGCAGAATGCCGGCATGAAGCTCTTTGCCGGGAAAGGCGCCGTCGAGATTCAGGCACAGAACGACAACGTCGAGATGGTCGCGCAGAAGACGATCAAGGTGCTGTCGGCGACCTCAACGATCGAAGGTGTCGCGAAGGAAGAGATTCTGCTGACGTCGGGCGGCGCGTATGTCCGGATCAAGGGCGGCAACATCGAGATTCATGCGCCGGGCAAGATCGACGTGAAGGGCGGACAACACGCGTTCAGCGGACCGACGAGCATGCACAAGACGTTCAAGGCTGAAGGCAAGAAGGCAGACATGCGGATTCGCTATGTGGATGCCGACGGCAACGTGCCGCACGGCGAGCCGATCAAGTTCACGACGGAAGACGGGACCGAGCATAGCGTCGCGCTCGACGCGGAAGGCAAGGCGGAATTGAAGAACATCGATTTTGACGAGTTCGTGGCCAGTCAGGTCAAGCGGACGGGGGAGTGAAAATGGGTGGCAAGGCGCTCGTTCAACATCAGGTTTGTATCGATCTGCCGGGGGAGCCGGTCAGTTGCTGGGCTGAGACAGATATCACGGTCCTGTTGCGAAAACATCGGGACGTGGTATTTGAGGTGCATTTGCACAAGGGCAACAACTACACGGTCGAGGCTACCGAGGATTGGTTTTACGACACCAATGCGAAGCGACGAGTCAAGACCGGGAAATTTCAGGACGGGGAACGGTATCACATCTGGATCGGTCGTGATTTCAAGGGGTTTCTCGTGCTTAAGAAGGACGGGGTGGAGCTTCAGCGCTATTCGATGCTCCTGTTGAACACCGACAACCACGGTTCCGATCCTAAAACCAAACCGGAACCCATTACTCTCGTCTACGGCGGACAATCGGGAGTGAGCGGCACGCCCAAAATCGCGAATTTCTTGCAATACCCTTCCGGCTCGTCGACTGCCGCAGTCGGCCAGGCAACCTATCGTCCTAATTGGCAACTCGGTCTTTCCGGACTTTCGTCAGGCATGACCACGATCGACGATGAGTACAGCTGCAGAATGTTGCTACCACTGGCCGCCCCCACAGCTCAAGTGGAAACGTCGCAAGTAATGCACATATTCGAAGTCGACGTGAAGACGATACCAAAGGATCTGATCGCGGCGCTGGAAAATGGCGGCGCTGACGAGACCGCGATCGATACGGCCCACGTCGCGACTCGCAACTGGATTATCGGTCAAGTCGCCGGTTTTTTTGGATACGTCGGAGACAATTTGCCATGGATCCGGGAGCTAATGAAGAGTAAATTCAAGTTAATCAAGATCGTTCACCGAAATGCCGGGCCAAAGTGGTATGTAGTATTTAAGGGAACTATAGGATCCCGAACAGAAATATCCGCCGCCAAGTATAGCGTGAAGAATACGAAGATTCTGGCGATCACCGGAGGTGCCGGGACGGCGAAATCGATGGCGCAGGCTGCCTGGCGCAGTGCCAAGGGCTCGATGACGACCAAGGCTGGCGTTATTACACTTGTATTGACGATCGCGCTGGACTTCGCGGAGTGGTATCACGACTACAAGCAGGTCGATGCTTCGGGAAAACCTCGAAAGGACTTGTGCGATCTCTTTGCAAAGATTGGAATTGATCTGGTTGTCGCAGGACTCACGGCGGCTTTGACGTCGTTGGTGGTGGGGGCGATTGCGTCGGCGGCCGCAATTGCGGCGGTGCCGGTGGCGCTTACGGTCGCTGTCGCGATTGGCGTTGCTGTTGCCGTCGGATACATCGTCAATTACGTAGACAAGAAAGTGGAATTTACCAAGTGGGTGGCGAACAAATTGCGTGAGATCGGGGAAAGCTACGAAAAGTACATGCCCAAGGATTACAACCCCTACTCGCCGATGTTTGGAGCCCTGCCATGAGGAACGAGGCCGTCGCTCACGGCGCGGATAAATCGCTGTCACCGGCCGTCGCCCAGGCTGTCTGGATCGGGATTCTGCTCAACGCGTTGGCGGTTGCACTCGCGTTTACCGCCTACAAATTCGATTACGGCGTTTCCAGCCTGCCCGGCCAAATCAGTGTTGCGATTGCCGTGGCATGCGTGGCGACGCCGGTGATTTGCTGGCTCGTGTGCCGGGGCACGAAGAAATTCATCGTCTATGGATGCCTCCGATTGATCAGCTTGCTGTCGGCCTATGCGTTGATCGGCATCGCCTTTTACTTTTACTACTTCATTTTCGCCCCGATGCCGGTTCTTGCCCGGATCGCCGGGTTGGTGATCGGTGGCGGGCTCAGCGTCTACTGGCTGGTGTTTTCCTACGTCGCGCTGACGCGCCATATCGAGCAGTCGGATTTCGAGGGCAAGGCTTTCGACGTCCTTGACGGTGCGATCGTCTGCCGGAACGACTTCTTCGAGATTCTGGACGCCACCTACGCCGAACGCAGTCCGTTCGTCAAATGGCATTCCTGGATCGTCATGGCGCTTGCGCCATTCTTTCTGGTACTCAGCCGACTGCTGTCGATGTACTTTGGGACAGGGGGCGTGCTGTTCTTTGTCGCGGCCATCACATTCCCTGCATCGCTCTGGTTGATCGGCGTCATGATCAGGGTCGGAGTGACGATGATCCAGTTGCCGAATGCGATGGAGCGAAAATACCGGAAGCCGGTGGTGATGGCGCCTGACGCATCGTTCTAGTGGGGATCGGGCCGGTGACTTCCGTCAGCGCGACGGAACGAACGCGGGCCCTTAACTGATGCAACAACAGCACGTCAAACCATGTGATACGAACGCGGGTGACACATCAGCGATGTCGGCGCTTATGTATGAGCGGTGTTGATCGGCTCCGGCCTGATCACGTACTGGCGATGGTGCGGAAAGCCGTGCCGCTGTGCATGGCGTTGCCCTTGGTGGGCGCAGGGATATCGTACGCAGCCTATACGGACGAATTGTCGATATCGACCTGGCCGTGGAGGATCGGCGTTCTGGTTGCATTGGGTTGCTGTACGGGACTCCTGCGCATCCATTTGAGGTACCGCGGCACGAACGAGTTGTTCGCCTACGGACTGGTTATGTCGCTGGGCACGTTCGCGACGTACTACTTTTTCGGCATATTCGGATACTTCTGCTTCTTCATATTTGCGCCCATGCCGGCGTTGGCGCGTTGGCCGGGATTGATCGGCGGCATCGTGCTGAACATTTTCTGGGCGGCAATGGCGTACCGAAGCGTGTGTCATACGGTCGAGGCAACGCCCTTTGTCGGCAACGTATTCGACGATCGCGGCGAGTTCGTCGTTTATGACGTCCAGCGTGGAGTGACGGAGTTCGAGCGGCATCACAAGGAGCCTTCCGCCATCCCGAAATTCGGCCGACATATCGTGTTCGGGCTGGCGCCGCTTTACCTGATACTGGGTCGCCTGCTTTCGTCGGGTTTCGGGGCAAACGGCGTGCTGCCGTTTTTGGCCGTAATGAGCATGCCGCTGGCATTGCTGTTCGTCAGCTTGTTCATACGCAATTACGTATTGATGATCGCCTTGCCCAAGCGAATCGAGAACCAGTGCGGCAAGCGTGTGCTGGTGGCCGAATAGGCCGCATTTTCCTGCGGGCGAATGTCGCGCGATGTCGAACGTATCATCTGCAACGAGCGACGTAGGCCACAATCTGGCAGCCCTTGCCGCCAGAAAGTCAGATCGCTTCTTGCTTCGTGCCGGAATCGGCCGGCGACCCGTGTACACGGGTCGCCACTTCGGTCACTGCCCCACCCTGAACTCGATCCTTCGATTCCTCGCCCGCCCCTCCGCCGTATCGTTCGGCGCGATCGGCTGATCCGGCCCGACCCCTGTCGTCGTCATCTGCTGCGGCGGGATGCTCTTCGTGATCAGATAACCCTTCACCGCATCCGCGCGCGCCTGGCTCAGCGCGATGTTCGACGTCCGGTTTCCCGAGTTGTCGGTGTGGCCGATGATGTCGACCGTGCGGTTCTGCATCTTCGACAGCGCGGCCGCCATCTGGTCGAGAATCTGCTTGCCTTGCGGCGTGAGCGTCGCGCTGCCCGTCTCGAACTCGATCGTGCGATTGGCCAGCGTCTGGTCGAGCAGCCCCTGCTCGGACGCCGACACGCGCAGCCCGTTCTTGATCGTATAGGTCGGATTCAGCGTGTTCGCCATGTCGCTCGCGAGCTGCTGGCGCTGCGCCTCGTTGTGCACCTCGCCCTTCATCTCGATCTGCGTGCCGTTGATCTTCAGCTGGCCCTTGCTGATCTGCTTGAGCTGCGCGCCGAGCAGCTTCTGCACGTTCGCGCTCCAGTTCGGCGGCGTCGCGACGTCGCCGACCTCGATCTGGTCGACCACGTTCGCGGCGCCGTAGGTGTCGCGCAGCTTTTGCAGCACGGCGGCCTTGGTTGCCTCGTCGGGCACCTTGCCGCCGACCACCACCTGGCCGGGCGTCGCGTTCGCGGGCGGCGGCGTGATCGTGCCGGCGGTGCCGTGCACCACCGTGCCGGACGCCGTGCCCGGTGCGGCGCCGGCGTTCGGCGTGGCGGGCAGGGCGGCGGCTGCGACGGTGCCGTTGCCGACGGGCGTGACGGTCGCGCCGCCGGTGTTCTGCGCGCAGGCCGCGCCGCTGGCGACGAGGCCGGCGGTCGCGAGGGCGACGACGAAGGGCGACAGGCGGGCGTGAGTCGTGCGTTGCATCCGGTCAGCCTCCGATGAACGCTTCGCGGAACGCGTCGATGGCGACGCGCAGCGAGAGTTGCGGTTGGTCGAGATAGCTGACGAGCTTGCTGATCCGTTGATCGTTTTGCGCATGGGCGTCGATCCATTCGGGATCGTCGATGTCGATGTTGTGGGCGGCGTAGGTTTGCGGGTCGACGACGCTCAGCAGCGTCTTCGACGACGCGCCGTTGAAGCCGATGATCAGCCGTTCGCGCTCGGCGATCGTGCCGATGAAGATCGCGAGCTCGAAGTCGGCCTGCGCGACGAACGGCGCGATCAGCTCGAGCCAGAACGCGGCGACGAGGCTGCGATAGAACGGGTCGACCGGCAGCGGCAGCGTCAGGCCGCGCTCGATGTGCGACGAGCCGCTTTGCATCACGGGCCGCAACAGCGAGCCGAGCGCGAGCATCGCGCCGCGCAGCCGGACCGGATGGCCGCTTTCGAGCAGCATCTGCTGAAGGCCGTACAGCGACTGGTGTTCGACGAAGTCGTTGAAGGTGCCGTCATGCGACGTGCCCGGGCCGCCGATGTCGATCGGCACCTGCGTGTCGCCGAGCGCCTGCAGCGCGCCGGGCGGCTCCTCCTTCGCGAGCAGCGGCGGCATCTGCGCGGCCACGCGCGACCACAGCCGCGCGAACGCGAGCGGGCTGCGCGCGAGGAATGCGAGCGGCCGGTCGACCTCGAGCGCGGTCGCGCCGAGGAACGGGAAGCGGCGCATCGACACGTCGTGGCTCGCGACCATGTGGCCCGCGATCGCGAGCTTGCTGCGCGAGCCGAGGAACGCGAAATGCATCGGCTTCGCATCCTCGTAGACGATCTTCCAGCGCGGATCCTCCGCGAGCAGCTCGAGCGCCTGCGCGATCCAGCGATCGAGCGTCTGCAGCAGCTGCGGGTTGTGCGGGCTCTTCACGAAGTCGCCGCGCGACGGAATCTTGCCGAAGTAGGCGATCTGCGCCTGAACGGTTTGCGTCATTGCGCCCCCTGTGCATTCGTTGCGGCGGCGGCCGCGACGGCCGGTGCCGGTGCCGGTGCCGGTGCCGCGGCCGGCGCGCCGTTGGCGGCCTGCGTCGCGTTCTGCGCGGCGCCCGCGCTCGCGTCGGCAACCGACGACGGCAGCTGCAGGCCGCGCAGGCTTTGCTGCTGCGGCTGGTCGCCGCCGCCGCTGGTCGGCTGCGACGTGCTGATGATGCGCATCGTCACCGACACGTTGACGCTGCCTTGCGCCCACGTGAGGTCGAAGGTGCCGTCCGGGCGGCGCTTGCGCTGCGCCGAGTTGATCAGCTTCTCGAGACCGTAGCGGCCGGGCTCGTTGACGAGCTGCACGGTGCGGCCGTCGAAGGTCGTCGCGGACAGCGTCGCGCCCGGCGACCCTTGCGGGTTCGGCCACACGAAGTTGGTCCACTGCGGCGGCGTGTTGCGGTAGCGCAGCTGCTGCCCGTCGATCGCGATCGTGTATTCCGTCGTGCCCGTGCTCGGCTGCGGCAGGATCTGGAACACGGTCTGCGGTTCGGCCGCGGCGGCCGCGCCGCCTGCGGCGCCGCCGGAAAGCGGCGCGACCCAGCGCGCGAAGCCGTTCGTGAAGTCCGGCGTGAGGCCGATGCCCATGTCGCCCCACGTGCGGGCCGCGAGCGTGTCGCCGCGGCGCACCGCGAGCGGCCCCAGCGTCGTGCCGACGAACTTCGCGATCGCGCCGTCCGGCCCGAACACCTGCGCGATTTCACCGGCGCCGGCCTCGACCTTCGCGTTCGCCGCGAACGGATACTTGGTCGCGAGCGAGTTCTGGAACGGCTGGTAGACCTGCGCGTTCCACACCTTGTTGACTTCGGCGCTGGCCGGCTGGATCACCACCGAGAACGCCTGCATCAGCGGACGCACCAGCAGCGGGCGCAGCGACTTGCGTTGCGAGTCGGTCAGGCCGGTCAGCATCTGCTCGTCGACGAACTTCAGCGAATCGGCCAGTTCCGAGCCGTTGCCATCGAGCGTCTGCTGCATCAGCTGGCGCGCGCCGGGGCCGGGGTCGCCCTGGTTCTTGATCACGTTGAAGCGCGTGCGGACCTTCGACAGCGAATCCATGTAGCCCTTGAGCATCGACGTGCCGTCGTGCGTCGCGACGATCCGCGCGAGCCCAATGAACTCCTGGCCGATCGGACCCATCGGCACCTCGGCCGGATTGCCGTTGATGTCGATGTTCGCCGCCGCCATCTGGCCGGCCTGCGAGCGCGTGAACAGTTGCTTGACCCAGTTCACGACGCCGGTCTGCGCCTTCTTGATCGTGACATTCGCCAGCGACGGGTTGTCCCACGAGGTCTGGTCGTACGCGGTCTCGAGAATCTTGCGGATCGGCGAATCCTGCGGGTCGCCCAGGCGGTTCATCCCGTCGACGGCCTGCCCGAAACTCGTGAAGCCCTGCACCGCGATGCCCTGCATGAACTTCTGCCAGTGCTGCGCGTACTCGGTCTTGTACATCCCGACGAGCGTCTTCTGGATCTGTTCGGGGCTGCCTTCCAGCGTCAGGTCGTCCTGCGTCGAGGTGTTGAGCACCCAGTCCTTCGCCTGCAGCTCCTTGGTCGCCGCGTCGCGGATCGCCGGCTGCACGTAGTCGAACCACGCTTCGCGCGTGAAGGTGCCCGGAATCGCATAGCTGCCGGCGACCAGCCCCTGGTTGCCGTCGCCGACGATGCGAGCGATGGTCATCGGCGCGAAGCGGGTCGACGCGCGCGCCTTGATTTCTTCGTAGACGCGCTGACGAGCCGGCATGCCGCGCACGACGCGGCGCAGGTTCTCGCGGGTCTGGTCGACGAGCGCGAGGTTCGCGTCGATCATCGGCCAGTCGTCATCGTTCACGCGCGCGAGGTAGAACGAGATCATGCGCTCGGCGCTCTTGATCATCTCGTCGCGCGGCATGTTGCCGCGATTCGTCTCGAGCCAGCCGCGCCAGAAGCGGGCCAGCTGGTCGGTCAGGTGCGCCTGTTCGACGTGACGCTTGTCGGACAGCATCAGGTAGGTCTTCAGCGCGTTGTACGCGTCCTGCACGTTGGTCGGCGATGCGTCGCTGTACAGCCCGCCCTGCGGTGCCGCCGGCTGCTGCGGCGCGGCGGCCGGCGCGGCGGATGCGCCTTGGGCGGCGCCGGCGAGCGGCGTGGCGCCCGACGGGTTCGTCGACACGGGAATCGCGCCGCCCTGCACGGCGCCCGATTCGGGCGGGCGCGTCATCGGCACGAGCTGTTCGGGATGCGCGTTCACGTCCTTCATGAACGACGCGAGGTTCTGCGAGACCGGCGCCAGCAGGATCTGGCGCACGCCGTTGTAGTACTCGGTCAGCAGGTGCTGTTCGAGCCGGTCGCCCTGGTACAGGCCGAGCGACACCGACATCGGCTTGTCGCGGCGGAACTGTTCGAGCTGCTCGATGCGGTCCTCGAGGATGTCCATCGCCTGCAGGCGCGACTGCAGATCGTTGCGGCCCTGCTGCAGGCGCGTGACGTTGTCGAGGTCGGCCTGCACGTTCGCGACGAGCTGCTGGTTGCCGATCGTCGACCAGGTCCAGCCGCCGAGCGCGAGCGCGAGCGCCGCGACGAAGCCGAAGAAGGTCGCGTAGCGCAACCGCGTCTTGGTCGGGCTCGCGAACTGGCGCACGGTCTGGCGGTCCGCGAAGATCACCTTGGAGAACAGGTCGCGCAGGAAGAAGCCGTTCTTCGAGAACGCGCTGTGCGGCTTCGGCAGCGCGGTCGCGTCGAGGCCGAAGCGCTGCGCGATGCGTTGCGCGGCGGCGCTGTTGGTTTCGCCTTCCTGCAGCGCGCTGGTGAAGTAGAAGCCGCGGAAGATCGGCTTGTACTGGAACGGGTTGTTCTCGAACAGCGTCGCGAGGAACGCGCGCAGCGACGGCTTGATCGTCGAGAATTCGAGCGGGAAGCTCAGTTGGCCCGGCGACAGCTGGTTGCCGCGCGACAGCGACAGCTGCGCGACGCTGATTTCCTTCAGCCCTTCGTACAGCTCCTCGAAGTGCGTGTCGAACTGCGCGACGACGTCGCGCTTGTCGTCGGGCTCGTAGGGCAGGGTGGCGCCCCACACGCGGTCGTATTCGTGCTTGTCGCTGCTGCTGAAGAATTCGGTGAAGCCGGTGATCAGGTCGGCCTTCGTGAACATCACGTAGACCGGCGCGAACACCTCGAGCTTTTCCGTCAGCTCCTGAACGCGCTGGCGGAGGTTTTTCGCGAGGTTGATCGCGAATTCGGGGCGGTTGCCGGTGAGTTCGGCGATGCTCGCGGTCACGATGATGCCGTTGATCGGCGCCTTCGGGCGGTAGCGCTTCAGCAGGCCGAGAAAGCCGAGCCATTCGCTGCGGTCTTCCTCGTGCACCGAGTATCGGCCCGCGGTGTCGAGCAGGATCCCTTCGGTCGTGAAGAACCAGTCGCAGTTGCGCGTGCCGCCGATGCCGTGGATCACGGCGCTGTTCTTGTCCGCGAACGGAAACTGCAGGCCGGAGTTCAGCACCGCGCTGCTCTTGCCAGCGGCCGGGTTGCCGATCACGATGTACCACGGCAGCTCGTACAGCGCGGAGCCGCCCGACACCTGCCCGATCTTCGACGTCTTGATCGTCTTGACCGCGTCGGACAGGCGCGTGCGCAGCACGTCGAGGTCGGCGGTCTTCGTGTCGGGGGCCAGCGCGGCCGCGGCCGGCGCGGCGATCTTGCCGGTTTCCGCCTGCTCTTCGAGCACCTGGCCGAGCTGCTGGTTCGCGCGCTTCACGCGCCAGCGGCGCACCAGCGCGACGCCGAGCCACAGCACGAGGATCGCCGCGAAGGCGACTGCCGCCCACAGGAGCGGCAGCTGCAGCATGTCGGCGACGATGAAGAGAATCGCCGCTAGCGCGACGATCCCGACGATCGAGAGCGTACGCGGATGAGTCAGCACGTTGAGGATGCGTTGCATAGGACGTTCAGGTTCCGGTGCGATTCGGTGAGGCGACGCAGGCGCGCCGAGCGGCAAGCGTGGCGCCGCGATGTGTCGCCATGCTGTCAAACGGGATGAAGGGGGCTGGCATCAGTGCGCCCGCGGCATCGGAGAAGGCGCGCGCAATAATGAAAGGACGCTGTGAGAATTTAAACGGAAGCGGCGGCCTGAAAAAATCGCGCAACGGAATGCCCGATCGATTGCGCCGCCCAAATCGTTTCCTGCCGGGTGATTAAAAAGCCCCATGCCGCCCTCATTATTTCTTGTCCGGCAGCCCTGACTAGCTGCCGCGTCCCAGTTTAAAACCGGGTTTATGGTATTCCACGTGTCCGAGGTCCATCATTTTCCATCGGCCTCCCCAGGTCAGGCCGACCTGCTCGGCAACCTGTCCGTACAACTGGTAGCCGCGCATCGCCCAGGGATCTTTCTCGGAAATGACCAGCTTGCCATCGCGCAGAAATGCGTTGTCGGCCGCGAGCCCGAACTGGTGATAACTCTGGAAGGCCGCCGCATTGGTCACGTTGGTGCCCATTTGCGCGAGCCGGTTCTGACGTTCCGGGCTCCGATAACCTTCCAGCAGCGCCATTTCGTAACCATATTGTTCGTGCATGATCTTGTAGACCAGCAGCAAACGCGTGCGGAAATCGGGATCCAGCAGATTCCAGTCGCGGCTCGCATCCTTCAGTGCCGGCCGCACCTGTTCGACTTCCTTCGTGGCAAAGACTTCCGGCGGCAACGGCGGGGGCGGCACGAGTTGTTCGCCCTGCAACAGCGCGGCGATCTTCTCGTCCGGCACGCGCGCCGTGTCGTCGTACTGAAACAATTGCCGACCGCGTAACGCAATGGCCACCAATGGCGGCGTCGCAAGAATACCTGCCGATACCATAATCATCAAGCGCCGCCGAATCAGTAAATTTTGCACATCGCTTAATGCGCCGCGCGTAACGCTTGCCGATTTAACAATTTGACTTCGCGTGCGTGCGGCGCGATCGCTCGCACGGCGCGTCAGGCGGCCGTGAAACTGGGCGACGGATTCGAAAACCGTCGCCCGGATACCCGGTAAAAGCAACAGTGCCGCAACCGCGACGGCGAGGGCGAAATAGACGACGAGTGCGACGGCAATCAACGAAATCCCCGGAAATTGGAATTGATTGTGTTTTGCAATGCTTGCTCTTAGAATCAGGCTGCTTTGAGAGGCCGGGCTATATTATCGCGGTGAATTAAACCAGGATTCAATGAGACGCTGAATGAGTGCGCCGGAAAATTCAAATTCGAAAACCCCGCCGAGCCTGCTGTCCGATACCAAGCCGGCAGGCGAGGGCGGAGCGCAACAGTCGCGCATTCTCGCGAATCTGGAAGGACGTGTCACGCCGCCGGCCGAAGCGCCACGCCGTTCGCTGAAGGCGCCGATCGCGGCCGTCGTCGCGCTCGTGGTCGCCGTCGGCGGCTGGGGGGCATGGCGCTGGCAGCAGCATTCGGGCGAGCAGGCCGTCGTGGCTGCCGCCCCCGCGCAGGCAGCGAAGGCGGACGCCGCCAGCGCCGCCGCCGTGCAGGTCGCGCAGAACGCCGCGTCGGCCGCTCCGGCCGCGCAACCGGCCACGATCGTCAATGACGATGCGGCGTCCCAGACCGTTGCGTCCGCATCGGCTGCGTCGGGCGCGGACAACAGCCGCTTGTCGCGCGCGCTCGCGAACGGTGCGGACGATGCGTCGGGTGCAGCCACGGCCGGCGCGGCCGCCGCGACGGCCGCCGCCGCGGCGACGACGAAATCCGCGAAGGCCGACGCCGCGCAGGGCGGCAAGGTCGCCGCGCGCAGCAAGGCCGATGCGAAGGCCGACGCGAAGGCGGAGGCCCGCAAGCATCACAAGGAACAGCAGGCGGAACTCGCGCAGGCGAAGAAGCGTCGCGACGCGACGACCCGTACCGCGAGTGCGAAGCCTGCCGGGAAGGACGATCCGGACGCGGACCTGCTCGCCGCGCTCGTCGCGCGCACGAAGCCGGCCGACAAGAAGCTCGCCGCGCAGAAGGCGCAGGTCGTGCCGACCAAGGCGGCTGCCACGACAGGCGGTTCGCTTGCGGCGCGCGTGAAGGAATGCTCGGAGCGCGGCTTCTTCGAGGATCAGCTGTGCCGCTGGCGTGTCTGCGACGGCCACTGGGGCAAGGATCCGGCGTGCCCGAGCGCCGCGCAGTCGGAGACCCGGCAGTAGCCGCGCGGCACGCCGGCCTGCTCGTCGCACATGCGCCGCCCGCTGGGCGGCGCATTGCTTTTTGGGGCCGGCCGACGCGGGGCGGGCGCATGTGACGGCGTCACGAGATCGTCACATGCGTCGGGCATACGTTTCCTTTCATTCCCCGGCGTGGCGCCGCGACGCGCGATGCGCGACGCGGTGCGCGCCGCACGACCTTCGACACGATGGACCTGATCGTACAGACTTACGGCGCCGATACGTCCGGCATGGTGTGCGGATTCCGCTTCGTTCCGGGCGGATCGGGCGCGATGCTCGATGCCGACGCGGCCGCCGCATGGCTGCGCACGTGCCGCGAGCACGATGCGGCAGCCTCGGACGATTTCGTCTGGCTGCACTTCAATCTCGCGCACGGCGCGAGCGAGCGCTGGATGCGCACGCACCTCGGATTGCCCGACAGCTTCTTCGAATTCCTTCACGAAGGATCGCGCTCGACGCGCATCGAGCAGGAGGACGGCGCGCTGCGCGCGGTCGTCAACGACGTGATGTTCAACCTCGAGCTGACGCCGTCGGAAATCGCGACGCTGTTCGTCCACGTCGAGCGGCGCATCATGGTCACCGCGCGGCTCAAGCCGTTGCGCTCGGTCGACACGCTGCGCGCGTGCGTGCGCGACGGCGAGCGGTTCCGCTCGCCCGCCGAACTGCTGGTGCACCTGCTGCGCGACCAGGCCGACCTGCTGATCCAGATCATGCGGCGCACGAGCATCGACGTCGATCGCATCGAGGACAGCTTTCTGTCGCAACGGCTCACGTCGAATCGCGTCGAACTGGGCGCGATGCGCCGTACGCTCACGCGGCTGCAGCGCATGCTCGCGCCCGAGCCGGGATCGATCTTCCGACTGCTCGCGAAGCCGCCCGCGTGGCTGCATGCCGAAGACGTGCAGGAGCTGCGCGAGTCCACCGAGGAATTCTCGCTGGTGCTCGCCGACCTGTCGGGGCTCAACGAGCGGATCAAGCTGTTGCAGGAAGAGATCGGTTCGCGCCTCGACGAACAGAACAACCGGACGCTGTTTACGCTGACGCTCGTGACCGTGATCGCGCTGCCGATCAACATCGTCGCGGGCTTCTTCGGGATGAACGTCGGCGGCGTGCCGTTCTCGGAGAACAAGCACGGGTTCTGGCTGATGGTGCTGCTGGTCGCGGGCTTTACCGCGCTCGCCGCGTGGTGGGCGTTTCGCCGGCGCGACGATCGCTAGCGGCGGTCACGAAAAAAACAGGCCCCGCACCGGGGCCTGCCGAAGGACGTGAACGATTGAACGCCGGCCGGCGCCGCGAACTGCGCGGCACCGGCCGGCCGGACCACGACGTTACTGAACCAGCGTCTTGCGCGGCTTGAACATGCCCTGGTAGCGCAACGACGGACGTTCCTTCACCGTCGGCGTGATGCCGCCGAAGCTCGGCGTCTGGCGCAGCTTCATCGCGGCCGGCGATGCGACCGAGCCGATCGACGTCGAACGCGAAGCCGGCGCGAGGTTGTTCGCGACGAGCAGCGCGGCTTCGCTCTTCAGGTTCGCAAGCAGCACCGGATCGGTCGAGCCGTTCATCTGCGTGAGCAGGCCGCTCCACGCGGCGTCGCTGTAGTTCACGACGTAATAGTCGAGCCCGCTCGGGTCGGCGACCACGCCCGTGCAGCCGTCGATCCGCGTTTGCGTCTGCGTATCCTTCAGCGCGAGCGTCGTGCGTTTGGCGAGACCCTGGCCGTACGCGAGCGTGATCGGCACCGTCCACTGCAGGCCCGGATACGCGTTCTTGTTCGGGAACGGCTGCTGTTTGAGCGTGACGATCGTCTGGTTCTTCGTCATGTCGCACTGCGTGTCGAGAGAGATCAGCGGCACGCCCGTCTGGCGCACGTAGCTGTCGCCGATCGGGCCGACCGGCTGGCCGCTCGCCTTCGACAACGCATCCCACAGGCGCTTCGGCGTGCCGTTGCCGAACGAGTAGTCGACCAGGTATTGCTGCAAACCCTTGCGCAAGGTTTGCTCGCCGAGATAGTTCTCGAGCGTCTTCAGCACGTGGCCGCCCTTGTCGTACGTGAACGCGCTCGCACTCAGCACGAAGTCGTTCGACGCCCAGCCGTTGAAGTTCGGCGCGACCGGGAACGCGTTCGGACCGATGTCGCGATTGATCACGCGATACTTGTTCTTCACCTGGTCGAGCCAGCTGAACTCGTCGGGGAAGAACTGGATCGTCGTCTTCGTCTCGAAGAACGTCGCGAACGATTCGTTGAGCCAGACGTTGTCCCACCAGTCGGTCGTGACGAGGTCGCCGAACCACTGGTGCGCGACTTCGTGCGTCAGCACTTCGTTACCGTAGCGCGACATCGGCTGGCCGGGTTGCGGCAGGATGTCGTCGGCGAACTCGAGGATCGACCCCCAGTTCTCCATCCCGCCGAAGTTCAGGTCCTTCTGCTCCTTGAACGCATCGTTCGCGGCGACGGTGTCGAACTTCGTCAGCGGCAGCGGGATGCCCGTGTAGCGGTAGTAGAAGTCGAGCGCCTGCTTGGTGCGGTCCATCGCCGGCTTCGCCCAGTCGCTCATGCCCGGCGGCGTGAACACGCGCAGGTGCAGGCCGCCCTTGCCGCCCGGCAGCGGGCTCGAGAAGTCGTCCTCGTAGGTGTCGAACATGCCGCCGCCGAAGAACAGCAGGTACGACGGCATCGGCGGCGTCTTCTCGAACTGCACGAGCTTGTAGCCGCCGCCGACGTTGGTCGACGGCTTCTCGGCCGCGTTCGACACGACGCGCCAGTTCTGCGGCACTTCGGCCGTCACTTCATACGTCGGCCGGAATGCCGGCTCGTCCCAGCCCGGGAACCACTGGCGCGCCAGGTTGGTTTCGCCCTGCGTGAGGATCGCGCCGCTCGTCGTGCCGTCGGTGCTCTTCAGGTCGACCCGGAACACGCCTTCCGCGGCCGAGCAGCCCGGATACGGATCGTCGCCGCAACTGCCGCCCGTCTGCGTGGCCGGATCGTCGTACGACTTGAAGTTGATGATGCCCGACCACTCCATGTGCAGCGAATAGTTGCCCGGCGCGATCGTGCCGGCCACGGGACGCAGCTGGTAGAAGTCGCCCTTGTCCTGCGGCGTCGCGATCAGCTGGATGTTGCCCGGCTGCAGCGTGATGCGGCCGTTCGTGAACTTGATCCGGTGGCCGGCGACCACGATGTTGTTGACCGGCTTCAGCACCTTGATCTCGACATCGGCGCGGCCGTCGAACGCGTTCAGCGCGTCGTTCGGGCGGAACCACAACCGGTAGTTGACGGGTACCACGGTGTCCGGCAGCTCGACGGGCGACACGCTCTTGTCGACGTTGGACGCGCTCGGCGGCGTGTTGGCGGCGGGCGACGAGCTCGAGTGCGGCGCGCCGGCGGCGCTGAGTGCGGAAGCCGAGCCGACGCCGCTGTCGTCGCCGCCGCACCCGGCGAGCGCGAGTGCGGCGACCAGCGGCAGGTAACGCATCTTGTGAATGTTGATCGACATGACTGAAACCTCGATTGTTGAAAGAATCGTTCAGTGCTGCGAAAACGCCGGCAAAAGAAATCCCTCGCCGTTAATCAACAGCGACGAGAAATGTCAATGACGGATTATTCGAAAAGACGGTCGGCCGACTACGTGAAGGTAATCATGGTTTACTGCCCCCTCTGTGTTTCCGGATGTCGGTTAACTTGCCGGTTCAAAATAGCCGGGCGCGTGTTGTACTGAATTGATTTCGCGCGCACGACACGGGGCCGCCCGCCCTGCGCGGGCGTGCATTTCCCTTGAACCGACGACCCACGGGGCTGGCCGCACCAGGCCGCAGGACGGAAGGACGGCGTGTCGCCGTTCCGTAAAATCGCCGTCATGCGGCTTGAAGGTTTGTCGGCCTGCTCGAAGGATGCGTAAATATACTTGATGGTTTTGGGTAAAGGAAACGAAAAAATTAGAAGGTCCTTAGATTGAATTTTTTGCGCGCCATTGAATACCGGGAAGCATTAATTCGCGTTCCATTCGATTGCCTGTTTCCGTAGTTTTAATCTATTAACGATCTCGGCGGCGTGCGAAAACTACGAATCGGGCGGAGCGTGGCGCGCTCGGTACAATGCAGCGACGATCCGACGATCGATTGCCGCAAGGAGGCGAGCCCATGTCACGAGCCCTGTTCCGTATCGCGCCGCTGCGCGTCATGCTGCTGCTGTTCGCCGCCGTCCTCGTGCTCGGCGGTTGCGCGAGCCTGACGCGCGAGCCGGTGAGCGTGACCGTCGCCGGGCTCGACCCGCTGGCCGGTCAGGGCCTCGAGATGCGCTTCAGCCTGAAGCTTCGCGTGCAGAACCCGAACGACGCGCCGATCGAATACGACGGCATTTCGGTCGCGCTCGAACTGAACGGCGCGCCGTTCGCGAGCGGCGTCAGCGATCGCTCGGGCGTCGTGCCGCGCTTCGGCGAGGCCGTGATCGACGTGCCGGTTTCGGTGTCGGCGTTCGCCGCCGCGCGGCAGGCGTGGAACCTGCCCGGTGCGGCCGCCAACGGCGAACTGCCTTACGCGCTGCGCGGCCGGCTCGCGGGCGGCGTGCTCGGCACCGTGCGCTTCAGCGATGCGGGCACGCTGCGCATGCCGGCGATGCCGGGGTGGGGCGGGTAGGCGATGCCTGAGCGAGGCGCGGGCGGCCGCGCGCTTTGCCTTGCGGGCAAAGCGCGGTATGGTGTGGTCCGCGCGGCGCGCTTCCCTGGCGCCGCCTGTCTGAAGCCAACCGTAGCCGAGCTCGCGTGACCGATTTCCCCGTTTTCCACTGGACCGACGCCGACGGCGCCGAACATGCCGTGCGCTGGCGCTCCGAAGCCGGCGTGCAGCCGCCCCGGCGCGCCGTGCCCGCCGACGACCGCCTCACCGCCGACGCCGCGTACCGCCTCGCGTGCGAGGGCACCGCGCTCGTCTGGCAGGGCGACTTCCAGAACGCGCGCCAGCTCGTGCAGGCGATGGCGCGCCGCGTCGAACGCAAGCCGAAGAAGGCGAAGGCCGCGGCGGGCGTCGACGCATTCAACCTGCACCGGCTCGCGCAGTCGCAGCGCGCCCGCACGCTCGGCATGCTGCTGATTCCGCTCGATGCCGACTACACGATCCCGCTGCGCCGCGCGCCCGACGTGCGCGCCGCGTGCGAGGAAGCGTACGGGCCGGGCGGCGCGCCGTCGGTCGTGTCGCTGCGCGAGTTGCTCGGCCTCGTCGGCGCGCACGAATGGCGCAAGAAGGGCGTGCCGATTCCGGCACTCGGCGGCGCGCCGATCCATCCGCATTACGGCGTGTTCTCGCCCGTGCGCGGCGAATACGTCGAACTCGTCGCGCGCACGCCGCTGCCCGCGACGTCGCTCGCATTCGACATCGGCACGGGCACCGGCGTGCTCGCGGCCGTGCTCGCATCGCGCGGCGTCGAGCGGATCGCCGCGACCGACCAGGATCCGCGTGCGCTCGCCTGCGCGCGCGAGAACATCGCGCGGCTCGGTCATGCCGCGCGCGTCGACATCGTCGAAGCCGACCTCTTCCCGGCCGGCCGTGCGCCGCTCGTCGTCTGCAACCCGCCGTGGGTGCCGGCCCGTCCGAGCGCGCCGATCGAATATGCGGTCTACGACCCCGACAGCCGCATGCTGCGCGGTTTCCTCGCGGGGCTGGCCGACCATCTCGAACCGGGTGGCGAAGGCTGGCTGATCCTGTCCGATTTCGCCGAGCATCTCGGCCTGCGGCCGCGCGACACGCTGCTGCAATGGATCGACGAAGCCGGTCTCGTCGTGCTCGGCCGCGAGGACATCCGCCCCGCGCACCCGAAGTCGGCCGACGCCGACGACCCGCTGCACGCGGCCCGGCGCGCCGAGGTCACGTCGCTCTGGCGGCTCGGCGCGCGAGCCTGATCGCGCATTTTCGGTAAACTGTCGCCATTCCTCACGAATTCCCGCCGCCGGGCCGTGGTCGACCGACCGCGGCCCGGCGCCGCTTCACGATGTCGAACAAGACCTACGAAATCCGTCCGGAGCAGTCCGTCGAGCTGCTGAAGGAACTGCACATCCTCACCCGCGACGGCAAGCTGAACCAGGACAGCCGCCGCAAGCTGAAGCAGGTCTATCACCTGTTCCAGTTCATCGAGCCGCTGCTCGCGAGCGTGCAGGCCGACAAGGGCGGCGTGACGCTCGTCGATCACGGCGCCGGCAAGTCGTATCTCGGCTTCATCCTGTACGACCTGTTCTTCAAGCAGCAGCCGGGGCACGGCACGCCGGCGTTCGCGTCGCACGTGTACGGGATCGAGACGCGCGAGGAGCTCGTCACGCGTTCCACCGAGCTCGCCGCGCGACTCGGGTTCGGCGGCATGTCGTTCCTGAACCTGTCGGTCGCCGATTCGATCACGTCGCCGAAGCTGCCCGAAACGGTCGACGTCGTCACCGCGCTGCATGCGTGCGACACGGCCACCGACGACGCGATCCGTTTCGCGCTCGCGAAGCGCGCGCAGCACATCGTGCTGGTGCCGTGCTGCCAGGCGGAAGTCGCGGGCGTGCTGCGCAAGAACAAGGGCAAGTCGCTCGCGAACGCGCTGACGGAAGTGTGGCGGCATCCACTGCATACGCGCGAATTCGGCAGCCAGATCACCAACGTGCTGCGCTGCCTGCAGCTCGAGGCGCACGGCTATCAGGTCAGCGTGACGGAGCTGGTCGGCTGGGAGCATTCGATGAAGAACGAGCTGATCATCGCGCAGTACAAGAACCTGCCGCGCCGCAAGCCCGGCGAGCGGCTGAACGAGATCCTCGGCATGTTCGGGCTCGCCGAACTGAACGCGCGCTTCTTCACGCCGATGCCCGCGGCGACGTCGGACGAGGCCGCCGAGCCGGCCGCGGACTGACGCAGGCCGACGCGCCGCGCGCGGCCTCGCGTCGCCCGTTTGCCGCGCGCCGAACGGCCGTCGCGCGATGCGTCAGACGTCGTCGCCCGGCCGTCGCATCCATTCACGCCAGCCGTCGTGGCCGAGGCGGCGCAGCGTTTCCTGATTTTTCTCGTAGATCGCGGACGCGTCCGGGAACGCGTCGACCGCGCGCGCGATGCTGTCCTCGCGCAGCAGGTGCAGGATCGGATACGGCGCGCGGTTCGTGTAGTTCTCGATGTCGTCGGCTTCGCTGCCTTCGAACCGGTACGCGGGATGGAAGCTCGCGATCTGCAGCACGCCGTCGAGCCGCAGTTGCTGCACGAGCCGGTCGGCGAAGAACAGCGCGTCGTTGTAGTCGACGAAATCCGCGAACACGCGCGGATAGATCACGAGCGTCGTGTCGACCTGTTGCGGATCGGCTGCTTCGAGTGCGCGCAGCTCGGTTTCGAGGTCGGCGAGTGCGTCCTCGAGCGTCGTCGCTTCGCTGATCGCATAGCGCACCTGCTCCTTCACGTAGACGCTCTTCGCGAACGGGCACAGATTGAGCCCGATCACCGCGCGTGCGAGCCAGTGCCGCGTGGCGGCGAGGATGTCGTCGTGCGAGTCGGGGCGGGTATCGGTCATGGCAAGGGCGGTCGGGCAAAGCGGCAGCGAGGGCCGCATTGTAGCGGGAGCGGGCACGCCGGCTTCGGGCGCGCGCCGCCCGTCACGCGCAGGCGGCCTCGATCAGCTGCGTGACCAGCGCGGGAGCGGTGCCGATCGGCGTTTCGCCGTGCCGGTAGGTCTGGCTGGCCGCGTAAATGCCCTCGATCACGAGCGCGAGCGCATCGGCGAGCGCTTTCGGCTGCCGGGCGCCTGCGCCCTCGCACAGCGCGACGAGCCGCTTCATCAGCTGTTCCTTGTTCTGCGCGACGCGCTCGCGCGCCGGATGCGACGCATCGGGGAATTCGGCCGCGACGTTGACGAACGGGCAGCCGCGATAGTCCTTCTGTGTCGCGCGCTCCGCCAGATCGACGAAATACTGGATCAACTGCGCCTTCGGCTGGCCCGGATGCTTCGCGACGCTCGAATCGAAGCGTTCGAAGAAACATGCATCCATCCGTTCGAGATACGCGAGGATGAGTTCGTCCTTCGACGCAAACTGGCGGTACAAACTCATCTTGTTGACGCCCGCGCGTTCCACGACCGCCTCGACGCCGACCGCGCGCACGCCTTCCCTGTAAAACAGCTCCTCGGCGGCGCGCAGCAGGTGCTCCTGCGCGACGGCCGCGGCGATCGGCTGGCGCGTGCGGCGTGCCGGTGCCTTGTTGGCGGCCTCGATGCCCGACATGATGACCCTCGACTGCGTGGTGAATTGCTTGACATGTTACCGACTGGTAACTACGATCGCAACACACTTGTGACCGATCGGTAACAATACCGGCCGGATCGACAGACGAATGCCAGGTATCGGCCCGGGTCAGCCGATGCAGCGTGCGGCGGAGGTGGCCTGGTAGCAAGGCGGGGCGGGCGCGCGGGCGCCGGCCCGCCAACTGGAGAGCGACGACATGAACTGGGCGGTGACACGAATCGGCGGGCGGTTCCACTACGGATGGCTCGCGGCGGCGGTGGTTTTCCTGATCCTGCTGGCGGCGGCCGGCACGCGCGCGACGCCGAGCGTGCTGATGGTGCCGCTCGAGCGCGAACTCGGCTGGAGCCGCGCGGCGATTTCGCTGGCGATTTCGGTGAACATCGCGCTGTACGGGCTGACGGGGCCGTTCGCGGCCGCGGCGATGCAGCGCTTCGGGCTGCGGCCGACGATCCTGACCGCGCTGGTGACCATGAGCGCGGGTGTCGCGCTGTCGTCGATGATGACGCAGAGCTGGCAGATGGTCGTGATCTGGGGCCTGATGGTCGGCTGCTCGACCGGCGTCGTCGCGCTGACGCTGTCCGCCACATTCGTCACGCGCTGGTTCCACGCGCGGCGCGGTCTCGTGATGGGCATCCTGACCGCGAGCACGGCCACCGGCCAGCTCGTGTTCCTGCCGATGCTCGCCGCGATCGCCCAGCGTCACGGATGGCGGCCGGTCGTGCTGGTGGTCGCGGTGGCCGCCGCGATCGTGATTCCGCTGGTCGCATTCCTGCTGCCGGAGCGGCCGGCCGACGTGAAGCTGCGCCCGTACGGCGAGCCGGCCGACGCGCCGGCCGCGCCCGACGCAACGAAGGACAACCCGCTCGCGGTCGCGTTCCGCACCCTGCTGACGGCGAGCCGCTCGCGTGACTTCTGGCTCCTGTTCTTCAGCTTCTTCATCTGCGGCGCGAGCACCAACGGCTATGTCGGCACGCACCTGATCGCGATGTGCAGCGACTACGGGATGACCGAAGTGCAGGGCGCGTCGCTGCTCGCCGCGATGGGCGTGTTCGACCTGTTCGGCACGACGCTGTCGGGCTGGCTGTCGGACCGCTACGACAACCGCGTGCTGCTGTTCTGGTACTACGGGCTGCGCGGGTTGTCGCTGATCTATCTGCCGCATGCATTCGGCATCGATTTCTTCGGGCTGCCGCTGTTCGCGATGTTCTACGGGCTCGACTGGATCGCGACCGTGCCGCCGACGGTGCGCCTCGCCACCGACGTGTTCGGCAAGGCCGCGGCGCCTGTCGTGTTCGGCTGGATCGTCGCCGGCCACCAGCTCGGCGCGGCGTTCGCGGCGCTTGGCGCCGGGCTGCTGCGTGCGAGCCTCGGCACGTATACGGTCGCGTCGATGATCTCGGGCGGGCTTTGCATCGTCGGCGCGCTGATCGTGCTGCGGATCAATCGCGGCCCGTCCCGCGCGGCCGCGCAGGCCGCCTGAGCGCGGCATTGCCGGCCGTCCGTGCGTGGGGCGGCCGGTCAATGCAGGATCGGTGATTTGCATTGCGCGGGATCATCGGGCGCGTGTCTTCTCGAGCGGTTATGCTTGCGGTTCGCGGGGCGTTCGCGCCCCTTCATCGATGTCAGCGAGGAACCGCATGTCCGTCAAACCTGCTCCCACCACTGTTTCGATTCACGACCTGATCGCGGGCCGCTGGAGCCCGCGCGCGTATTCGGACGAGCCGATCAGCGGCGCCGATCTGCACGCGGTGCTCGAAGCCGCGCGCTGGGCGCCGTCTGCGTACAACGCGCAACCGTGGCGCTTCATCGTGTTCGACCGCACGCGCGACGAAGCCGCGTTCAAGCGCGCATTCGCGACGCTCGTGCCCTTTAACCAGGGCTGGAACGCGCCGGCACCGGTGCTGATCGCCGTGACCGCGCACACGCTCACGCCGAAGGGCGAGCCGGCGCCGACCGCGCTGTACGACGCGGGCGCGGCCGCGATGTCGCTGGTGCTGCAGGCGCACGCGCTCGGTCTCGCCGCACACCAGATGAGCGGCTTCGACGCGAAGGCGTTCCGCGACGCCTTCGAGATTCCGGCCGACGTCGCGATCCCGGCGATCATCTCGCTCGGCCACTACGGCAACGTCGACAAGCTCGATCCGGTGCTGCGCGATCGCGAAAAGGCGCCCCGCACGCGTCATGCGATCGGCGAAGTCGTCTATGCGGGCGCATGGAAGAAGGGTTTCGACGCGGCAGCCTGATTTCGGAGCCGGCAGCACTTCGCCGTACGTTGTCCGCAGCCGGCCGCACGGGCGTCGCAAGCGCGAAAGCCGACGGCATCGACGTGTCGAACGGCCCGCATGCACGCGCTGCCGGTGCGCCGCGGGCCGGCTTGATCGCGGCCCCGGGCCGGTTGCGCGGCCCCGGTGGCCGAGCCGGTTGTGATCCGGCGGGCTTCATGTTAAAAAGCCCGTCCTTTCCGTTTTCGCGCCGGCCATGTTGCGGCACCTTCCCATGACTTACTGCGCGATCGATTTCGGCACGTCCAATTCCGCCGTGGCATTGCCCGACGGCGCAGGCATGCGCCTCGCGCCCGTCGAGGGCGACCACCTGACGTTGCCCACCGCGATCTTCTTCAACAACGACGAGCAGACGGTCGAATTTGGCCGGGCGGCGCTCGCGTCCTATATCGACGGTTTCGACGGCCGCCTGATGCGCTCGATGAAGAGCATCCTCGGCTCGCCGCTCGCGGAGACCACGACCGATCTCGGCGACGGCAGCGCAATGGCGTACACGGAGATCATCGCGCGCTTCCTGACGCACCTGAAGCGCAAGGCCGAGGCGTGCGCCGGCGCGCCGATCGGGCGCGCGGTGCTTGGCCGGCCGGTGTTCTTCGTCGACGACGATCCGCGCGCCGACCGCCTCGCGCAGAACCAGCTCGAAGCGGCCGCGCAGTCGGTCGGTTTCACGGACGTGCACTTCCAGTACGAACCGATCGCGGCCGCGTTCGACTACGAGTCGCGCCAGCAGGCCGAGCGGCTCGTGCTGGTGGCCGACATCGGCGGCGGCACGTCGGACTTCTCGCTGGTGCGCGTCGGGCCGGAGCGGATGGCGCGCCTCGAACGCAAGGACGACGTGCTCGCGCACCACGGCGTTCACGTCGCGGGCACCGACTACGACCGCCGTGTCGAGCTGGCGGCGATCCTGCCCGCGTTCGGCTACCGCGCGCTCGATCCCGAGGGGCGCGAACTGCCGAACCGCATCTATTTCGACCTGGCGACCTGGCACCTGATCAACACGGTCTACACGCCGAAGCGGCTGGGCGAGCTGAAACTGATGAAGCACCTGTACCAGGACGTGCGACAGCACGACCGGCTCACGCGCGTGGTCGAGCGACGGCTCGGGCATGCGCTGATGGCGCGCGCGGAAGAAGCGAAGATCGGCGTGGCGGCGGGCGGCGAGACGATGATCGACCTGAACGACGTGGAAGAGGATCTGCAGATCGCGTTCGACGCCGAGCGTCTCGTCGACGCGAGCGTCGACGACACCGCGCGCATCGTCGATGCCGCGCGCGAAACGGTGCGGCTTGCGGGCGTCGCGCCGCGCGACGTCGGCGCGCTGTATTTCACCGGCGGCTCGACCGGGCTCGCGTTCCTGTCGGGTGCGCTCGCCGGTGCATTCCCGGACGCGCAGCCGGTATTCGGCGATCGCCTCGCGAGCGTCGCGACCGGCCTGGGCATTCACGCGCAGCGGCTGTTCGGCTGAGCGACGGCCATTCCGATCGGCGGCGGTCGCAACGCTGCCGGCGCCGGAAAACAAAAAGCCCCGCCGAAGCGGGGCTTTTTTACACGAAATATCGCGCCGAGCTTAGACCGGACGGATGTTCGCAGCTTGCAGACCCTTCGGGCCCGTCTTCACTTCGAATTCAACCTTCTGGTTTTCTTGCAGCGTCTTGAAGCCTTCGACGCGGATTTCCGAGAAGTGCGCGAACAGATCGTCGCCGCCGCCTTCCGGGGTGATGAAGCCGAAGCCCTTTGCGTCATTGAACCACTTGACGGTACCGGTTGCCATGTTACTTGTTCCTAAAAAGATAAAACGGGGCCGAAGCCCATGGGTGCGGAAAATCAAGGAAGGGGGTAATGGGACCAACCGGAGTACCGTTGATGGGCGAACTACGAAAGAACCAATTCACTCGCCGCTTGAAATCCTGCAACGTTGTTTATACGGCTAATCGGTCGCGCGGTCAACCGTATTTCCATGCACTCAGGGTTATTGCGGAGTTAAGGTTTACAAACCTTGCAAACGACGCGAATTTTTTGTAGGGGACGAACGATTTTGGCGCCAACTTCGAGGTGCAACCGTTAAACTACGCGCCGCGTGGAAGGGTTGCCCCGATCGGGTGATCCATCCCCCCAAAATGGCATGCGCGGTGTTGTCCGAGCCGATCCCGGGCAGCGGGCCGACCATGCTTTTTGAGACATAGGAGAGGATGTGAAGAGTTCTATTCAACGGAACATCGGCCCGTTTGCATTGATGCTGACGGGGCTGGGTTCGATTATCGGCTCGGGCTGGCTGTTCGGCGCGTGGAAGGCTGCGAAGATTGCCGGTCCGGCGGCGATTTGCGCATGGATCATCGGCGCGGTCGTGATTCTCGCGATTGCACTGACGTATGCCGAACTGGGCGCGATGTTCCCCGAGTCGGGCGGCATGGTCCGCTACGCGCGTTATTCGCATGGTTCGCTGGTGGGCTTCATCAGCGCGTGGGCGAACTGGATCGCGATCGTATCGGTGATTCCGATCGAGGCGGAAGCATCGATCCAGTACATGAGCACGTGGCCGTATCCGTGGGCGCACGCATTGTTCGTGAACGGCGAGTTGACGACACCGGGCCTGCTGCTGTCGGCCGTGCTGGTCGTCATCTACTTCATGCTGAACTACTGGGGCGTCAAGGCCTTCGCGCGCGCGAACACCGCGATCACGATCTTCAAGTTCCTGATCCCCGGCCTCACGATCCTCGGCCTGATGCTGTCGAGCTTCCATTCGGAAAACCTCGGCACCGCATCGAATGCGAGCTTCGCGCCGTACGGCTGGTCGGCCGTGCTGACCGCGGTTGCGACGAGCGGCATCGTGTTCGCGTTCAACGGCTTCCAGAGCCCGGTGAACCTGGCCGGTGAAGCGCGCAATCCGTCGCGCAGCGTGCCGTTCGCCGTGATCTCGTCGATCCTGCTCGCACTCGTGATCTACGTGCTGCTGCAGATGGCGTACATCGGCTCGGTGAACCCGGCCGACGTCGCGAAGGGCTGGGCGCACTTCAACTTCTCGTCGCCGTTCGCGGAACTCGCGATCGCGCTGAACCTGAACTGGCTTGCGATCCTGCTGTACGTCGACGCGTTCATCAGCCCGAGCGGCACCGGTACGACCTACATGGCGACGACCACCCGCATGATCTACGCGATGGAGCGCAACAACACGATGCCGAAGATGTTCGGCAACGTGCACCCGATCTACGGCGTGCCGCGTCAGGCGATGTGGTTCAACCTGCTCGTGTCGTTCATCTTCCTGTTCTTCTTCCGCGGCTGGAGCTCGCTCGCGGCAGTGATCTCGGTCGCGACGGTGATCTCGTACCTGACCGGCCCGATCAGCCTGATGGCGCTGCGCCGCGCGGCGACCGACATCGAGCGTCCGCTGTCGATCCCGCTGATGAAGCTGATCGCACCGTTCGCGTTCGTCTGCGCGTCGCTGATCCTGTACTGGGCAAAGTGGCCGCTGACGGGCGAAATCATCCTGCTGATGATCGTCGCGCTGCCCGTGTATTTCTACTTCCAGTCGAAGTCGGGCTGGACCGGCTGGGGTGCCGACCTGAAGGCCGCATGGTGGCTGGTCGCGTACCTGCCGACGATGGCCGTGCTGTCGCTGATCGGCAGCAAGGAATTCGGCGGTTACGGCGTGCTGCCGTACGGCTGGGACATGCTGATCGTCGCGGCCATTTCGCTGGTGTTCTACTTCTGGGGTGTGAACACCGGCTACCGGACCCAGTATCTCGACGAGCGCGAGTCGCACGACGAGATCCTCGAAGGGATCGGTGCCTGACGGCTGATTCGCCACCGGAATCGGCGATGGCGCAAAGCGTGAAAAAGCCCGCTCGAGCATTGCTCGGGCGGGCTTTTTGTTTGCCTCGTCGCTGTGGCGGCGGCTTCAGGCAGTTGCGCTCGCGAACACGTAGTTCGTCATCGCGAGCACGCGTTGATACGTGCCGAGCGACTGGATGCCGAGCTGGTAATCGTCGTCGGCCGCGCCGAGTGCCGTGAACACCGGCAGCAAGTGTTCGTCGGTCGGATGCATCAGCGCCGCGTGCGGCGCTTGCCGGCGATAGTCGAGCAGCGCGTCGACATCGCGCGCGGCGAGCTTTGCCTCGAACCAATCGGTGAATTCCGCGACGCGCGGGTCCGCATCCTCCGGCGCCGCGCTGAAATCGGCCGCGCGCAGGTTGTGCGTGATCTGGCCCGAGCCGATCACCATCACGCCTTCGTCGCGCAGCGGCCGCAGCGCGCGGCCGAGCGCGAAGTGATGGGCGGCATCCGCGCGCGGCTGAATCGACAACTGAGCGACGGGCACGTCGGCTTCCGGGAACATCAGCAGCATCGGCACCCACGCGCCGTGGTCGAGGCCATGGTCGGTCGTCGCGGTGGCGATGCCGGCCGCGTTCAGCAGCGCGGCCGCCCGTTCGGCGACCTCGGGCGCGCCCGGCGCCGGGTACCGGATCTCGTACAGCGCGCGCGGAAAGCCGTAGAAGTCGTGAATCGTTTCAGGGTGCGCGGCCACGCTCGCGACCGGCTGCTGCGTGCCCCAGTGCGCGGACAGCATCAGCACCGCGCGCGGGCGCGGCAATTCGGCGCCGAGGTGCGTGAACGCGCCGGACGGCAGTGTCGGATCGATCGGCAGCGTCGGCGCGCCGTGGGACAGGTAAAGCGAGGGCAAGCGGTTCATGGTGGGAGCCTGCAAAGGGATTTGCCTGTGACTATAGACGCGCACTGGGTATTGATAAATCGACTTTGCGGAATTTGATTGAATCGCACATGTTGATAATGGAGCCGGGCTCGGGCCTGTGTGGCGAGCAGGGGCGCGGGAATGCGGGATCGAGCCGGAAGATGGCCGAATCGGCGAAGATGCATGAAAAACGGCGCCGAAGCGCCGTGTCAGAAGATTACGCGGTCGGCCGGATGCCGGCCCAGGGCGTCGTCATCGGTGCACTGAGTGCGAACAGATCCAGCACGCGCGTGACGGTCTGATCGACGAGCTCCTCGATCGTTTTCGGCATCGCGTAGAACGCCGGCAGCGGGGGAAACACGATGCCGCCCATTTCGGTCACGGCGGTCATGTTGCGCAGATGCGCGAGGTTGAACGGCGTTTCGCGCACCATCAGCACGAGGCGGCGGCGTTCCTTCAGCGTGACGTCGGCCGCGCGCGTGATCAGGTTGTCGGACAGCCCGTGCGCGACGCTCGCGAGCGTCTTCATCGAGCAGGGCGCGATTACCATTCCGTCGGTCGCGAACGAACCGGACGCGATGGTCGCGCCGACATCGCGCACCGAATGCACGACATCCGCCCGGCTTTCGACCTCCGCCTTGGGCAGCTTCAGTTCATGCTGGATATTGAGCCAGCCGGCGTTCGAAACCAGCAGGTGCGTTTCGACGCCGCCGGCGGCGCGCAGCATTTCGAGCAGCCGCACGCCGTAGATCGCGCCGGTGGCGCCGGTGATCGCGACGATCAGCCGGCGTGGCGGCGCGCTGGGAGATGCCATCGGAAAGAGGGCGGGTGTCGCGCCTTAAGCGGCGGCGAACAGCTGCTGCAGTTCGCCGGACTGGTACATCTCCATCATGATGTCCGAGCCGCCGATGAATTCGCCTTTCACGTACAGCTGCGGGATGGTCGGCCAGTTCGAGAATTCCTTGATGCCCTGGCGGATTTCGTCATCCTCGAGCACGTTGACCGTCTTGAACTGGTCGACGCCGCAGGCCTTCAGCACCTGCACGGCGCGGCCCGAGAAGCCGCACATCGGGAATTGCGCGTTGCCCTTCATGAAGAGCACGACCTGGTTTTCGTCGACGATTTGCTTGATTCGTTGTTGGGTGTCCATGACTGACCTTGCGTTTGCGGGGCGTTAGAACGAAATGATAGCGGATTTCAACCGGGCGAGCCGGCCATCAGCCGGGCCGGCGGCCGCCCGTCGTGCGTTCGATCGCGGCCAGATCGGCGAGCGATTCGACCGCGATGAAGCCGCGCGACACGAGCAATGCGCGCACCGCTTCGGCCTGGTCGTAGCCATGCTCGATCCATAGCGTGCCGCCGGGTTTCAGGTAGGCGCCGGCGCCGGCGACGATCGTGCGGATCGCGCTGAGGCCGTCGGCATCGTCGGTGAGCGCGCCGCGCGGCTCGAACCGCAGGTCGCCCTGCGCGAGGTGCGGATCGTGCTGCGCGATGTACGGCGGGTTGCTGACGATCGTGTCGAACGCGAGCGCCGGATCGAGCGCGGCGTACCAGTCGCTCTGCAGCCAGTGCAGCGGGCCGCCGGGGCGGCGCGCGTCGAGCAGCTTGTTCGCGTTGCGCTGCGCGACCTCGAGCGCGGCCGGAGAACGGTCGAGCGCCCATACGCGTGCATCGGGCCGTTCGGCGGCGATCGACACGGCGATCGCGCCGCTGCCGGTGCCCAGATCGAGCACGGCCGGATGCGGCCGCCCGTCGATCGCGTCGAGCGCGGCTTCGACGAGCAGTTCGGTTTCCGGGCGCGGGATCAGCACGTCGGGCGTCACGTCGAACGGCCGGCCGAAGAACTCGCGCATCCCGACGAGTTGCGCGACCGGCTCGCCGGCCGCGCGGCGCGCTTCGAGCGCGCGGTAGCGCGCGATCGCGGCCGGCTCGAGCGGCGCGTCGCCGCGCGTGATCAGCTGCGTGCGGGTCCAGCCGAGCGCGTGTGCGAGCAGCACGCGCGCATCGACCGGGTCGAGCGGCGACGCGCGCAGCAGTTCGTCGGCGGTGGTGTCGGGCATCGCGGCCTCAGTCAGTGTCGCCGAGCGACGCGAGCAGCTCGGCCTGGTGTTCGCTCACGAGCGCGCCGATCAGTTCGTCGAGATCGCCGTCCATCAACGCCTCGAGCCGGTACAGCGTCAGGTTGATCCGGTGGTCGGTCATCCGGCCCTGCGGGAAGTTGTACGTGCGGATCCGTTCGGAGCGGTCGCCCGAGCCGATCAGGCTCTTGCGCGTCGCCGCTTCCTTCGCGTGCTGCTCGTGATACTGCTTGTCCTTGATGCGCGCCGCGAGCACTTTCAGCGCGCGGTCCTTGTTCTTGTGCTGCGAACGGTCGTCCTGGCACTCGACGACGATCCCGGTCGGAATGTGCGTGACGCGCACCGCCGAATCGGTCTTGTTGATGTGCTGGCCGCCCGCGCCCGACGCACGGAACGTGTCGATCCGCAGGTCGGCCGGATTGATCTCGACCTCGCCGATCTCGTCGGCTTCCGGCATCACCGCGACCGTGCAGGCGGACGTGTGGATGCGCCCTTGCGTCTCGGTCGCCGGCACGCGTTGCACACGATGGCCGCCCGATTCGAACTTCAGGCGCGAGTACGCGCCCTGGCCGGCGATCCGCACGATCACTTCCTTGTAGCCGCCGAGATCCGACGGGCTTTCCGACATCATCTCGACCTGCCAGCGCTGGCGCTCCGCGTAACGCAGGTACATGCGCAGCAGATCGCCCGCGAACAGCGCGGATTCGTCGCCGCCGGTGCCGGCGCGGATTTCGAGGAAGATGTTGCGGTCGTCGTTCGGGTCCTTGGGCAGGAGCATCTTCTGCAGCTCGCCTTCGAGGCGAACCATGCGTTCGCGCGCGCTGCGAATCTCGTCTTCGGCGAAATCGCGCATCGATGCATCGGCGAGCAGTTCCTGCGCGGCCGTCTCGTCGCTGCGCGACTGGCGCCACAGCGCGTATTGCTCGACGACCGGGCCGAGTTCCGCGTGTTCGCGCGTCAGCTTGCGGTACTGGTCGAGGTCGGCCGTGACGTTTTCGCGGCTCAGCAGGTCGTTCAGTTCGGCCAGCCGGACAGACAGCTGGTCGAGCTTGCGTTGCATGCTCGTCTTCATGGTGTGGAGCGGCGCTCCCGGGCAAGGGTATTCGGAAAGGATAGGCCGGCGCGCGGCCGGCGGCAGGACAGACGGCCGGCGCTAGTGGCCGGACTGGTCGTTGGAGCGCGGCGCGTGCTGGTAGAAGCCGCGCATCAGTTCGATCAGCGAATCGCGATCGGCGCCGTTCACGCGGTTGAGCGCGCTCGTCGGGCCGTGGATCAGCTTGTTGGTGAGCGCCTGCGACAGCGCTTCGAGGACTGCCGCCGGGTCGTCGCCGCGCGCGAGCAGCTTTTGCGCCTTCTCGACTTCCGCGCGGCGCAGCGCGTCGGCCTGCGTATGCATGTGGCGAATCACCGGCACGACGCTGCGCGTGTCGAGCCACTGCATGAAATTCTGCACGCGCGTCTCGATGATCGCTTCGGCTTGCGCAACCGCGGCCTGGCGCGATGCATTGCCTTCGCGCACGATCGCGCCGAGATCGTCGACGGTGTACAGGAACACGTCCTTCAGCTTGCCGACTTCGGGCTCGATGTCGCGCGGTACCGCGAGATCGACCATGAAGATCGGCCGATGGCGGCGCGCCTTCACCGCGCGCTCGACCGCGCCGAGGCCGATGATCGGCAGCGTCGACGCGGTGCACGACACGATGATGTCGAATTCGTGCATGCGGGCGGGCAGGTCCGACAGCGGCATCGCGCGGCCGTTGAAGCGTTCGGCGAGCCGCTGGCCGCGTTCGGCCGTGCGGTTCGCGACGACGAGCTCGCGCGGGCTTTGCGCGGCGAAGTGCGTCGCGCAGAGCTCGATCATCTCGCCTGCGCCGATGAACAGCACGCGCTGATCCGCAACCTTTTCGAAGATGCGCTGCGCGAGGCGCACGGCCGCTGCGGCCATCGACACCGACTGCGCGCCGATCTCGGTCGTGCCGCGCACCTCCTTCGCGACCGCGAACGTGCGCTGGAACAGCTGGTTCAGGTAAGTGCCGAGCGCGCCGGCTTCCGTCGCCGTGCGCACCGCATCCTTCATCTGGCCCAGAATCTGCGTTTCGCCGAGCACCATCGAATCGAGGCCCGACGCGACGCGGAACGCGTGCCGAACCGCTTCCGACTGCGGCAGCGCATAGACGTGCGGCGCGAGTTCGTCGACCGGAATCCGGTGGTACTCCGACAGCCAGCGAATCGCTCCGTCGCGCGCGGCCCGATCATCGGTCGCGCAATAGAGTTCGGTGCGGTTGCAGGTGGAGAGGATCGCCGCTTCGGGCGCATTGGGCGCCTGGGGGCCAAGGAACACGTTCTTGAACGTGACGAGAGCCGGCTTGATTTGCTCGAGCGGAAACGCCACGCGTTCGCGCAGGGCGACAGGCGCAGTGTGGTGATTGATTCCGATCGTGAGGAGTTGCATATCGAGGGCTATCGTTTAGCCCCGTATTATAGCGTCTCGGTGATTTCCTCACTCGCCGCATACCGGGCATCAGCATGGCGGGGCCTCGAATTTGGGGGCTCGATCGGCACGCGGTCGAGCTGATAGCCGTAGCCGTAGAGCGGCAGAAGCCGGTAGCCACGCTCGGGGAGCAGCTGCAGCTTGCTGCGCAGCCGGGATGCGTGCGTGTCGAGCGTGCGCGACTTCATGTCGCGGTGGCGGGCCCAGACAGTTTCGAGGATATGGGCGCGCGACACGGGCCGGGACAGGTTCGCGAACAGTAGTTGCGCGAAGCGGAACTCCTTCGGCGTGAGCGCGACGACGGCGTCGCCGAAGCGCACGAGGCCGTGGGTCGCATCGAACGCATATTCTCCATACATTTCGCGCGTGCGATTCGGCGGGCGGCGCACGCCGGCGCGCCGGCTCAGCGCATTGACCCGTGCGAGCAGCTCGGGCCCGCTCACCGGGCGCACGAGGCAGTCGTCGGCGCCCGCGTGCAGGCACGACACGACTTCGCTTTCGCGCGGCAGTCGCATCACGGCGATGGCCGGCAGGCCCGGCAGGATCGCCTGCGCACGCGGAATGACTTCCTCGGCCGGTTGATCGCCGGCCCAGTTGCCGGTGATCAGCATGTCGCAGGTATCGGTGGCGAGCCACTCGAAGAACGCGGCGCTGGACGCAAACGCGTGGCACACGTGACCGCCGGCGAAGAGCAGGCGGTTCAGGAGCGCAGCATGACGTGCCTCCGGATCGATCAGGGCGATTCGCATGAGGATTTCTTCAATACGGCTGCCGGTGCGCGCTTGCCATAACGTCGGGTCGGCCCCTACACTCGAATGTTCGCGGCGCCCGGCTGGTCTCGGGTTCGATGGATGAATCGATGCTAGTCGCTGGCAACGTTCACGCCTATGGGACGAATCTGAATTTATAGAAGGCGTCGAATGAACTGGTTTGGAATCCTTGTCCTGGGAGCGGCCGTCGGGCTGTTCGGCCGGTGGCTGCATCCGATGCGGCGCACGGGCCGGCCGGCATGGTGGATCGCGGTACTCGTCGGCATCGCTGGCGCTGCCGCCGCGCGCATGGCCGGCAATCTCTCCGGACTGTTTTACGATGGCGAAACGCTCGAATGGCCGGTCTGCACCGGCGTCGCGTTCCTCGCCGTAGCCGTGACGGTCGCTGTGTCTGCCCGTCGCTGAAAGCCTCTCAGGTGAAATCATGAATGCCCGTCTCCCCGAAGTCTCGTCGGTGCCGGCCCGCCTCGCGCTGCTGCGCGGCGCGATGGTCCGCGAGGACCTGGCCGCCTATCTCGTGCCGTCCGCCGACCCGCACCTGTCCGAGTACCTGCCCGAACGCTGGCAGGCGCGCCGCTGGCTGTCCGGCTTCACCGGCTCGGTCGGCACGCTGGTCGTGACCGCGGATTTCGCGGGCTTGTGGGTCGACAGCCGTTACTGGGTCCAGGCCGAGGCGGAACTCGCCGGCACGGGCGTCCAGCTGATGAAGATGACGGGCGGGCAGCAAAGCGCGCCGCATGTCGACTGGCTCGCCCGGAACGTGCCGGCCGGCGAGACGGTCGGCGTCGACGGTGCCGTGCTCGGCGTCGCGGCGGCGCGTGCGCTGACGGCCGCGCTGAGCGCGCGCGGCATCGCGCTGCGCACCGATCTCGACCTGCTCGACGCGATCTGGCCGGAGCGCCCCGGGCTGCCGGGCGACGCGGTGTTCGAGCACGTCGCGCCGCAGGCCGACACGACGCGTGCGAGCAAGCTCGCCGAAGTCCGCCGTGCGATGCACGCGCAGGGCGCGCAATGGCATTTCGTGTCGACGCTCGACGATCTCGCGTGGCTGTTCAACCTGCGCGGCGCCGACGTCAACTTCAACCCGGTGTTCGTCGCGCACGCGATGATTGGCGCCGATCGCGCGACGCTGTTCGTCGCCGACGGCAAGGTGTCGCCGGCGCTGGCCGCATCGCTCGCGCGGGACGGCGTCGAGGTCCGCGCGTACGACGCCGCGCGCGCGGCGCTCGCGGCACTCCCTGACGGCGCGACGCTGCTGATCGACCCGCGCCGCGTGACGTTCGGCACGCTCGAGGCCGTGCCGGCCGGCGTGAAGCTGGTCGAGGCCGTGAACCCGTCGACGTTCGCGAAATCGCGCAAGACGTCCGCCGAGATCGAACACGTGCGCGTGACGATGGAGCACGACGGTGCCGCGCTCGCCGAATTCTTCGCGTGGTTCGAGCAGGCGGTGAACCGCGAGACGATCACCGAGCTGACGATCGACGAGCAGCTGACGGCCGCGCGCGCTCGGCGCCCCGGCTACGTGTCGCCGAGCTTCGCGACGATCGCCGGCTTCAACGCGAATGGCGCGATGCCGCACTATCGCGCGACGCCCGAGTCGCACGCGACGATCGCCGGCGACGGCCTGCTGCTCGTCGATTCGGGCGGCCAGTACACCACGGGCACGACCGACATCACGCGCGTCGTGCCGGTCGGCACGGTCAGCGATCTGCAACGCCGCGATTTCACGATCGTGCTGAAGTCGATGATGGCGCTGTCACGTGCGCGTTTCCCGCGCGGCATCCGCTCGCCGATGCTCGACGCGATCGCGCGCGCGCCGATGTGGGCGGCCGGGCTCGACTACGGCCACGGCACCGGCCACGGCGTCGGCTACTTCCTGAACGTGCACGAGGGCCCGCAGGTCATCTCGCACTACGCGCCGGCCGAGCCGTACACCGCGATGGAAGAGGGGATGATCACGTCGATCGAGCCGGGCGTGTACCGGCCCGGCAAATGGGGCATCCGGATCGAGAACCTGGTCGTGAACCGCGCGGCCGGGCAGACCGAGTTCGGCGACTTCCTCGCGTTCGAGACGCTGACGCTGTGTCCGATCGACACGCGCTGCGTGCTCGTCGAGATGCTGCACGAGGAAGAGCGTGCGTGGCTGAACACGTATCACGCGACCGTGCGCGAGCGCGTCGGCCGGCACGTGAGCGGCGATGCGAAGGCGTGGCTCGACGCGCGCACGCAGCCGATCTGACGCAACACGCAACACACGACACCGGCCGCCCGACGGCCGGGCCACGACAGAGAGGGCAACCGATGGCAGATACCGCAGTGATCGTGATCGACATGCAGCGCGGGCTGGTGCAGCGGGCGCGGCCCGCGTACCGGCTCGACGACGTCGTATCGGGCATCAACCGTCTGACCGCGGCGGCGCGCGCGGCGCACGCGCCCGTGTGCTTCGTGCAGCACGACGGCGACGCGGACGACGACATCGTGCCCGGCACGCCCGGCTGGGAATTGCATGAGGAACTGATCGTCGATCGTGCCGACTGGCGCATCCGCAAGCAGGTGAGCGATGCGTTCCACGAGACGCCGCTCGCCGCGCAACTCGACGGCAACGGCATTCGTTCGGTGCTGATCTGCGGCTATGCGACCGAGTTCTGCGTCGATTCGGCCGCGCGCCGCGCGGCGCTGCTCGGCTACCGGACGACCGTCGTGTCCGACCTGCACACGACGAACGAGCGCTCGCACCTGTCGGCCGCGCAGATCGTCGCGCATCATCACTTCGTGTGGGAAAACAATACGCTGTCGGGCAATTCCGTGACGCCGCGCCCGCTTGCCGACGTGCTCGCGACGGAGTTCGCATGACGATCAAGGCCGTGGTGTTCGATTTCGGCGGCGTGCTGATCGACTGGAGCCCCGAGTATCTGTACCGGCAACTGATTCCTGACGAAACCGAGCGCCGCTGGTTCCTCACGCACGTATGCGCGATGGACTGGGTGGTCCGACAGGACGGCGGGCAGACGATCGACGAAGGGACGAGCGAGCTCGTCGCGAAGTTTCCGGCGCACGAGGCGCTGATCCGCGCGTTCTACGCGCGCTGGCACGAGATGATCGGCGGCGTGCTCGACGACGGCGCCGCGCTCGTCGAGCGGCTCGACGCACAGGGAATGCCGCTCTTCGGGCTGACCAACTGGTCCGCGCAAACGTTTCCGTATGCGTGGGACAACTTCCCCGTGCTGCGGCGCTTCAAGGACATCGTCGTGTCGGGCCGCGTGAAGCTCGTCAAGCCCGATCCGGCGATCTACCGCGAGATGCATGCGCGGATCGATCCGCACGTGCCGGGCATCGCGCCGCACGAGCTCGTGTTCATCGACGACAACGCGAAGAACGCCGCAGCCGCGACGGCGCTCGGCTGGCATGGCATTCACCACACGAGCGCAGCGGCGACCGAGGCGCGCTTGCGCGAGCTGGGCGCGCTCGCATAGGCAGCGGCCGAACTATCGCCGGATGACGAAAGCGGGCCATGGGCCCGCTTTTTCGTTATGTCGGCCCGGCAGCCGTGGCGTTCGGCATCCGGCAACGCATGACCGCGTTGCCGGATGCGCGAGCCGCGCCGCTCAGCGGCTGATCGGCTTGTAGCGCAGGCGCTTCGGCTTCGCTGCTTCCTCGCCGAGGCGCGCACGCTTGTCGGCCTCGTATTCCTGGTAGTTGCCGTCGAAGAACGTGACCTGTGAATCGCCTTCGAACGCGAGGATGTGCGTCGCGATCCGGTCGAGGAACCAGCGATCGTGCGAGATCACCATCACCGAGCCCGCGAATTCGAGCAGCGCGTCTTCCAGTGCGCGCAGCGTTTCGACGTCGAGGTCGTTCGACGGTTCGTCGAGCAGCAGCACGTTGCCGCCGGAGATCAGCGTCTTCGCGAGATGCAGGCGCCCGCGTTCGCCGCCGGACAGATTGCCGACGATCTTCTGCTGGTCGCCACCCTTGAAGTTGAAGCGGCCGATGTACGCCCGCGACGGCGTTTCGTACTTGCCGACCGTCAGCACGTCGGCGCCGCCCGAGATTTCCTCGAACACCGTCTTCGAGCCGTCGAGCGCGTCGCGGCTCTGGTCGACGTACGCGAGCTTCACGGTCGGGCCCATCACGACTTCGCCCGAATCCGGCTGTTCCTTGCCGGTCAGCATCTTGAACAGCGTCGACTTGCCGGCGCCGTTCGGGCCGATGATGCCGACGATCGCGCCGGCCGGGATCTTGAAGCTCAGGTTGTCGATCAGCAGACGGTCGCCGAACGATTTGCTGACGTTCTTGAACTCGATCACTTCATTGCCGAGGCGATCGCCGACCGGAATGAAGATTTCCTGCGTTTCGTTGCGCTTCTGGTATTCTTGGCTGTTCAGCTCCTCGAAGCGCGCGATACGCGCCTTCGACTTCGCCTGGCGGCCCTTCGGGTTCTGGCGTACCCACTCCAGTTCCTTCTTGATCGCCTTCTGGCGGGCCGATTCGGCTGCCTCTTCCTGCTTCAGGCGCTCTTCCTTCTGGTCGAGCCAGCTGCTGTAGTTGCCCTTCCACGGAATGCCGTGGCCGCGGTCGAGCTCGAGAATCCACTCGGCCGCGTTGTCGAGGAAGTAGCGATCGTGCGTAACGGCGACGACGGTGCCGGGGAAGCGCACCAGGAACTGCTCGAGCCAGTCGACCGATTCGGCGTCGAGGTGGTTGGTCGGTTCGTCGAGCAGCAGCATGTCCGGCTTCTCGAGCAGCAGCTTGCACAGCGCGACGCGGCGCTTTTCGCCGCCCGACAGGTGCTCGATCTTCGCGTCCCACGGCGGCAGGCGCAACGCATCGGCGGCCACTTCGAGCTGCTGCTCGGGGCTGCCGCCGTCGCTCGACGCGAGGATCGCTTCGTACTTCGCCTGCTCGGCCGCGAGTGCGTCGAAGTCGGCGTCCGGTTCCGCATACGCGGCGTAGATTTCCTCGAGCTTCTTGTTCGCCTGGAACAGGTCGCCGAGGCCTTCCTCGACGGCTTCGCGCACCGTCTTCGTCGGATCGAGCTGCGGTTCCTGCGGCAGGTAGCCGATGTTCAGGTTCGGCATCGGCGTCGCTTCGCCTTCGATGTCCTTGTCGACGCCCGCCATGATGCGGATCAGCGTCGACTTGCCCGAGCCGTTCAGGCCGAGCACGCCGATCTTCGCGCCGGGAAAGAACGACAGCGAGATGTCCTTCAGGATCTGGCGCTTGGGCGGCACGATCTTGCCGACCCGGTTCATCGTGAAAACGTATTGGGCCATGTGGATGTGAAACTCAGAAAGGGTTGAGACTGCCGCGCAGCGCATCGGCGTGCGTGGCGTCGGGTGATTCGGTACGGGGCGTGCCGCGCGGGGCGCGGCGGTGTCGCCGCGGGTTGGCGGCGCGAGCGCGTATTGTACTTCGCCGCCGGCTGCGGCAGGCACCGCGCAGGCCATTCGGCCGACCCGCGTTCACAGCCACGCGGCGACGCCGCCGTGTCCCGAGCAGGTACCGCGCCGATGCCGGCTGAAGCTGTACGTGCCGTCGCGGCAGCGCGCGCTCGCGCCGTCGGGCACGCGGCCCGATTTCGAATGCGCCGGCGCATGGACGGTGTCGCCGTCGCGATTGCGGTACGTGTCGTGCCGGTCGAGGTCGGCTTCGCTGCCGTATCCGGGCGACGCGCGATACGCGTGTGCCGCGGGCGGCAGGGCGGCGCACGCGACGAACAGCGCGGCCGACAGGCTCGCGATGCGCGTCAGGCGTCGCAACAGGGCAGGCATGGTCTCTCTCCGGATGTCGTTGTCGGTTGCGCGACGCATGTTAGCCGATCGGCCGACGATCGTTGCCGCCGCCCGGCGGGGCAGCGACGCTACGTCGCGCCCGTCATCGATGCCGCTCCATCGGCTTGTGCGGCTTCGAGAATCCATCGACGGAACGCGGCGACTTTCGCGCGTTCCGCATGATGCGGCGGATAGACGAGGTAGTACGCGAAATCGTCGAGCCAGGCGGCGTCGGCAAGCTGGACGAGCCGCCCGCTCGCGAGCTCGCGGCGCACCATCGCCGCCGGCAGCAGGCCGGCGCCCTGGCCGGCGAGGATCGCCTGCAGCAACAGCCCGGAATCGTCGAACGCGGGGCCGCGCGGCGGACCGAAATCAGCGATTCGCTGCGCGTCGAACCAGATGTGCCAGCCCTTGCGCTCGGCGTCGTGCAGATGCGGCCATCCGGCCAGGTCGGCGGGGGTCGCCGGCATCCCGAGCCGCGCGACGAGGGCCGGCGCCGCGAGCGCGACGATCTCCACGGTCAACAGGCGCTCGCTGCATAGCCCGATGTAGCGGCCGAGACCGTGACGGATCGCGACGTCGACGCCGTCGCGCGAGAAATCGGCGAGCGCGTGGCTCGTGACGATCTGCAGGTCGATGTCCGGGCACGCGTCGCGGAATTGCGCGAGGCGCGGCACGAGCCACGCGGACGCAAAAAAGGGTGTGACGCTCACGATCAACGCGCCGCTGTCGGCGGCGCCCGCCACGCGCTGCGACGCGTCGGCGATCTGCCGGAACGCGTTGCGCACGGGCGGCAGGTAATCGCGGCCCGCCGCCGTCAGCAGAATCCCGCGATTCACGCGCTCGAACAACTGTACGCCGAGGTGCGTCTCGAGCGTGCGGATCATCTGGCTCACAGCGCCCGGCGTGACCGACAGCTCCTCGGCCGCCGATTTCACCGACAAGTGGCGGGCGGCCGCCTCGAACGCACGCAACGCGTTCAGCGGGGGCAGGCGGGAACGGATCATTGAGTTTTTCTAAAGCGAAACGCCGACGAAATATCGTTTGAGGCGACGAGCATGCACGAGTACCGTTGTTGCATTGGATCGTAGCGTCGTCATCGTGTTTTGCGGTGTCGATGCAATCAACATAGTTCAACTATATCCATGAGGCAATTCGGGCGCCATGCGGTGTCCGGCGGAACCTGAGAGGAGGATCGTCATGAACGGCCCGCGCGCATCGCGCGTCTTCTACGGCTGGTACGTGGTGGCGGCCGCGTTCGCCGTCACGTTCGTCGGCTTCGGCAGCGCATATACGTTCAGCGCGTTCGTCGAATCGCTGCAGCGGGATTTCGCCGCGTCGCGCGGGCAGATCTCGCTCGTGTTCTCGCTCGCCGGCTTCCTGTATTTCGGCTTCGGCATCGTCAGCGGCCCGCTTGCCGATCGCTTCGGCTCCCGGCGGCTCGCCGTCGCGGGCATGTTGCTGACCGCCGCGGGCCTCGCGGCGGCCGGTGCCGCGCATACGCTGCTGCAGGTCTATGTCGCGTACGGGCTCGGTGTCGGCTTGGGCGTCGGCTGCGCGTATGTGCCGGCCGTCGGGGCCGTGCAACGCTGGTTCGTGCGGCGCCGTGGCTTCGCGTCGGGGCTCGCGGTCGCGGGGATCGGCGTCGGCACGCTCGTGATGCCGCCGCTCGCCTCCGCGCTGATCGCGCACGCCGGCTGGCGCGGCGCGTACGTCGCGCTCGCGGCGATCGCGGTGGTGGTGGGCGCCGGCATGTCGCTGCTGATCGAGAACGATCCGCGCGGGCGTGGATTACTGCCCGACGGCGATGTGGCACGTGCGAAATCGGGCGACGGACAGCCGGGTAACACTTCATCGGTGCCAGCCGGGGCGACGGTGCGCGAAGCCGTGACGTCGCGGCCGTTCGCGAGCCTGTATGCGGCATGCCTCGTCTGCTCGTTCGGCGTATTCGTGCCGTTCGTGCATCTCGTACCGTACGCGCTCGATCACGGCGTTGCGCAGTCGACGGCCGTGCTGCTGCTCGGCGCGATCGGCGTCGGCAGCACGGCAGGGCGCTTCTTCCTCGGCGGCCTCGCCGACCGCTTCGGCCGCCGCGCATCGCTGCTCGCGATGTTCGCCGGCATGGCGGCCGCGCTTGTCGCGTGGGCCGGTGCCGGAAGCGTCGCGACGCTCGCCGCGTTCGCACTCGTATTCGGCGTGTTTTACGGCGGCTGGGTCGCCGTCTTGCCGGCCGTCGTGATGGACTACTTCGGCGGCCGCAACGTGAGCGCGATAATCGGCATCCTGTACACGAGCGTCGCGTTCGGCACGCTGGTCGGGCCTGCCGCCGCCGGTTTCGTTTACGACGCGGGTGGCGGCTATCTCATGCCGATCCTGGCCAGTGCCGCCGCGAATGCGATCGCGTTCGCGATCGTTGCCACCACCGGCCGCGCGCCGGTTGCGGCACGCGCGGCCGGCCGCTAGGGATCCGTCGCCCGGCCAGGCGTCATCCGCGATTTCCGCTACGGTGGCCGCGACATCGATCATCGACCGGCGGAGGCGCATCGTGACATTCGACGAAGTTCGGCAGATCGTGCTGGCATGGCGGGGTGTCGAGGAAGGCACGTCGTACGGCACGCCCGCATTCAAGGTGAAGGGCAAGATGCTCGCGCGCCTGCGTGAGGACGGCGACACGCTCGTCGTGAAGGGCGTCGGCCCCGACGAGCGCGCGTGGCTGATCGAATCGGAGCCCGACGTGTATTACGTGACCGACCACTATGCGGGCTGGCCGATCGTGCTGGTGCGCTTGTCGGCCGCGCATCCCGACGCCGTGAAAAACCTGCTTCTGCGAGAATGGCGCGCGATCGTGCCGGCCAAATGGCGCGACGCGGGGCCGGGCGGCGCGAACTGAGCATCCGGCTCGGCACGCGCGCGGCGCGCACGCGCTTTGGCGGAATGCATCCGTCGTGAGGTCGCAGTGCATGTCTCGCCACGCGGGGCCCGCTCCGGCACCCCGCAAGCGAACCCCGAAACCGGACCATGCGTTGCATCGATCCGCGTCGATGCAACAAGTGGTTCCCTCGAAATTCTTCAATTGGTTCTTAGTCGCGAACCGTTTGATGCTTACACTCCTTCGCTTCGAAGGCGGCTGACCGACAGCCGACGGAAAAGGGCGCACGCGATGCGCCGGCGCCCCGTGTGCCGCATCGCACCCGCAGCTTCGCAGACTGCGTCGCGCACCGACCGTAACAGGCCCGATCCGCTGTCTGCCCGCATGCCGCGCATGCGCGACGGGCTGCCGGATCCAATAACGACAACTTCCGCGCCGCCTTCACGCGACACCCGGTCATATCGGAACCGTTTTTTGGAGAGAGACACATGAGTGGAAGCAAGACAGGCCTCGGCACGGGTCTGAAGCAGCGTCACGTGACGATGATGTCGATTGCCGGCGTCATCGGCGCCGGCTTGTTCGTCGGCTCCGGCCACGCGATCGCGGAGGCCGGCCCGGCTTCGATCCTCGCGTATGCGATCGCGGGCGTCCTGGTCGTGCTGGTGATGCGCATGCTCGGCGAGATGGCCGTCGCGCATCCGGACAGCGGTTCGTTCTCGACTTATGCCGATCGCGCGATCGGCCACTGGGCCGGCTTCACCATCGGCTGGCTGTACTGGTGGTTCTGGGTGCTCGTGATCCCGATCGAGGCGACCGCCGCCGCCACCATTCTCAACGCGTGGTTCCCGGGCATCGCAACCTGGATCTTCGCGCTCGGCATCACGTTGCTGCTGACGATCACCAACCTCTTCTCGGTGAAGAACTACGGCGAATTCGAGTTCTGGTTCGCGCTGATCAAGGTGGTCGCGATCGTCGTGTTCCTGTGCATCGGCGGCGCGGCGATCGTCGGTATCGTGCCCGCGCCGGCCGTCTCGGGCGTGTCGAACCTGTTCGCGCACCAGGGCTTCATGCCGAACGGCGCCGGCGCGGTGCTCGCCGCGATGCTGACGACGATGTTCTCGTTCCTCGGCACCGAGATCGTGACGATCGCGGCCGCCGAGTCGGACAATCCGCAACGCCAGATCGTGCGTGCGACCAACTCCGTCATCTGGCGTATCACGCTGTTCTATCTCGGCTCGATCCTCGTCGTCGCGGCCATCGTGCCGTGGAACGATCCGCTGCTGCCGAAGCACGGCTCGTATCAGCGCGCGATGGAACTGATCGGGGTGCCGAACGCGAAGGCCATCATCGACGTGATCGTGCTCGTGTCGGTCGCGAGCTGCCTGAACTCCGCGCTCTACACCGCGTCGCGGATGCTGTTCTCGCTGTCGAAGCGCAAGGATGCGCCCGCGTTCCTGCACGGCACCGATTCGACGGGCACGCCGCGAGCGGCCGTGCTCGCGTCGACCGCATTCGGTTTCCTGACCGTGATCGCGAACTACCTGATGCCGGAGCAGGTATTCGGCTTCCTGTTGGCGACCTCGGGCGCAATCGCGTTGCTGGTGTATCTGGTGATCGCGATCTCGCAGCTGCGCATGCGCAAGACGCTCGAATCGAGCGGCGCGGACCTGACGCTGCGGATGTGGCTGTTCCCGTGGCTCACATGGGCGGTGATCCTGTTCATCTGCGGTACGCTGACCGTGATGTTCGTGAGCGAGGAGCACCGGATGGAAGTGGCGGCGACGGCCGTGCTTGCGCTGCTCGTGCTGTTCGCTTCGTGGCTGAACAAGCGCGGTCGCGACGCGCGGGCAGGCGCGGGGCGGCGGGTGTCGGCGACGTGATGACGTGACGATCCGAAGGCGGGCGGCGAGCCCGTCTTTGGCCGACAGGCAAGTCCGTGAATGAAAAATGGGCCGATCGACATTCGCCGATCGGCCCATTTGTTTTTGATGCCGAATGCGCATCATGCGATGCCGAGCGTATCGCACGGCATCGGCATCGCACGTATCAGACGTTGAACAGGAAGTTCATCACGTCGCCGTCCTGCACGACATATTCCTTGCCTTCGGCGCGCATCTTGCCGGCTTCCTTCGCGCCCTGTTCGCCCTTGTACGCGATGAAATCGTCGAATGCGATCGTCTGCGCGCGAATGAAGCCGCGCTCGAAGTCGGTATGGATGACGCCCGCTGCTTGCGGCGCCGTGTCGCCGATGTGGATCGTCCACGCACGCACTTCCTTCACGCCCGCGGTGAAGTAGGTCTGCAGGCCGAGCAGCTTGAAGCCCGCGCGGATCACGCGGTCGAGGCCCGGCTCTTCCATGCCCATGTCGGCGAGGAATGCTTCCTTGTCCGCATCGTCGAGATCGGCGATTTCCGCTTCGATCGCCGCGCACACCGCGACCACCGGCGAATTCTCGCTTTCCGCGTACTTGCGCACCGCTTCGAGGTGCGGGTTGTTCTCGAAGCCGTCGTCCTTCACGTTCGCGACATACATCGCCGGCTTCGCGGTAATCAGGCAGAACGGCTTGAGCAGCGCCTGCTCGTCGTCCGACAGATCGAGGCCGCGCACGGCCTTGCCCTGGTCGAGATGCGCGCGCACCTTTTCGAGCACCGCGGCCAGCTTCACCGCTTCCTTGTCGTTGCCCGACTTCGCGGCCTTCGAGTAGCGCGTGAGCGCCTTCTCGACGGTGCCGAGGTCGGCGAGCGCGAGCTCGGTGTTGATCACTTCGATGTCGTCGATCGGGCTGACCTTGCCGGCGACGTGGATGACATTGTCGTCCTCGAAGCAGCGCACGACGTGCGTGATCGCATCGGTTTCGCGGATGTTCGCGAGGAACTGATTGCCGAGGCCTTCACCCTTGCTCGCGCCCGCGACGAGGCCCGCGATGTCGACGAATTCGACGACGGCCGGCACGATGCGCTCGGGGTGGATGATCTCGGCGAGCGCCTTCAGGCGCGCGTCGGGCACTTCGACGATGCCGACGTTCGGCTCGATCGTGCAGAACGGGTAGTTCTCGGCGGCGATGCCGGCCTTGGTCAGCGCATTGAACAGAGTGGACTTGCCGACGTTGGGCAAGCCGACGATGCCGCATTTGAGACTCATGGAATCCTTCGGACGGGTAAGGCGGCGCGGCCGGCCATGGCACGGCAGCGCGGGAAAATAGGGACGGCCAGCGCTGGAGGCGCGCCAGACCGACGTTCAAAGGCGTTATTGTACCGTGCCGATGCCCCGGTTTCCGGCCTTCCCCCGAATGCCCGATGCGACGGGCCGCCGCGCTGCCGGCGCGGTCTGCGATTCTGCTGATTTCCCGCAAAGTCCGGCCGCGTAAGGGATTTGCCCCGCGGCTATAATGCCCGCCATGACTGCCCACCACACCTTCGACGTCGCCGTGGTCGGCGGCGGGCTCGTCGGCAAGACGGCCGCGCTCGCGCTGACCCAGTCCGGCTACAAGACCGCCTTGCTCGCCCAGCCGGCCACGCCGCGCCCCGCCGATCTCGCGTTCGACACGCGCATCTACGCGCTGTCGTCGAGCTCGCAGGCATTGCTGGAGCGGCTGCGAGTCTGGCAGGCGCTCGACCACGCGCGGCTCGCGCCGGTCTACGACATGCGCGTGTACGGCGATGCGCACGCGGAACTGCATTTTTCCGCGTACCAGGCGTCCGTGCCGCAACTGGCGTGGATCGCCGAATCGTCGCTGATCGAGACGTCGCTCGATGCCGCGCTGCGATTCCAGCCGAACCTCACGTGGTTCGATGCGCGCGCGCAGGGCTTCGACGTGCGCCACGACGCGGCCGTGCTCACGCTGTCGTCCGGCCAGGTGCTCGAAGCGGATCTCGTGGTCGGCGCGGACGGCGCGCATTCGTGGGTGCGCTCTCAAATGGGGGCCAGGGTCGAACGGCGCGATTACCGGCAGACGGGCGTCGTCGCGAACTTCAAGGCGTCGCTGCCGCACCGCGAGACGGCCTGCCAGTGGTTCCACGAAGGCGAGATCATCGCGTTGCTGCCGCTGCCGGACGGGAACGTGTCGCTCGTATGGTCCGCGCACACCGCACACGCAGACGAACTCCTCGCGCTCGATCCCGCGCAGCTCGCGGCCGAAGTCGAGCGCGTGTCGCACGGCCAGGTCGGCGCGCTCGAATGCGTGACACCGGCGGCCGGCTTCCCGCTCGCGCTGCAGACCGTCGACAAGCTGATCGCCCCGCGTGTCGCGCTCGTCGGCGATGCCGCGCACCTGATTCACCCGCTCGCGGGGCAGGGGATGAATCTCGGGCTGCGCGACGTCGCGGCGCTCGCCGATGCGATCGCGAACAAGGAGAGCTTCCGCAATCTCGGCGACACGGTGCTGCTGCGCCGTTACGAGCGTTCGCGCCGCGAGGACATCCGCGCGCTGATGGTCGCGACCGACGGGCTGCAGCGGCTGTTCGCGGTGCCTGGCTCGTTGGCGAAGGCAGTGCGCAACGCGGGCATGGCGTTCGTCGGCGCGCAACCGCTCGTGAAGCGCTGGCTCGTGTCGGCCGCGCTCGGCTGATCGAACCTTCGCGCCTTCGGCCTGTCGGACAGGGCTGCGTTACGGCGTACACTGTGACGTGCACTCCGATTGAGCTGAAGGAACTACAGGATGAAAAAAACGATCCGCATCGCATCGCTGGCGCTGGCCGTCGCGATGGCGACGCTCGGCTGCACCGCGCAGGCCGACCAGACCACCGACAAGCTGAAAGCCACGCTGCAAGCGCGCCTCGGCAACGACGCGCCGATCAAGAGCGTGTCGAAATCGCCGGTCGCGGGCCTCTACGAAGTGAACCTCGGCTCCCAGATCATCTATAGCGACGCCGCCGGCGACTACGTGCTGCTCGGCGATCTCGTCGACACCAAGACGCACAAGAACCTGACCGACGCGCGCCTGTCCGACCTCAACAAGATCGACTTCGCGAGCCTGCCGTTCGCGAACGCGATCAAGGTCGTCAAGGGCAACGGCGCACGCAAGATCGCGGTGTTCTCCGATCCGAACTGCCCGTACTGCAAGCGCCTCGAGACGACGCTGCAGTCGATCGACAACGTGACCGTCTACACGTTCCTGTATCCGGTGCTGTCGCCCGATTCGACCGCGAAGTCGAAGGCGATCTGGTGCGCGACCGACCGCGCGAAAAGCTGGGAGGGCTGGATGCTCGACCATCGCGCGCCGACCGGCGCCGGCACCTGCGACACGACCGCGCTCGACAAGAACCTCGCGCTCGGTCGCGGGATGAACGTCACGGGCACGCCGACGATCTTCCTGCCCGATGGTCGTCGCCTGCCGGGCGCGGTGTCGGCCGACCAGCTGAACCAGGCGCTCGCGTCGAGCAAATAACCGACCGGCACGCCGGGCCGCATGGCCCGGTCAGCGAGGGGCGCCCGCGACATCAGCCGGCGCCTCTCTTCGTTTCCGCTCGCCGCATTTCGTCCAAGTTTCGTCCGATTTTCTACCCATTTCCGCGATGACCCAGCCGATCCGTTATTCGATTGCCCCGAAAGATCTTGCCGCGCACCTGTTCGAAGTGTCGGTGACGGTCGCCGATCCCGATCCCGAAGGCCAGCACTTCTCGCTGCCGGTGTGGATTCCGGGCAGCTACCTCGTGCGCGAGTTCGCGCGCAACATCGTGACGCTCGCCGCGTTCAACGACGCCGGCCGCAAGGTGCGGGTCGCGAAAACCGACAAGAACACGTGGCGCGCCGCGCCGGTGAGCGGCGCGCTGACGCTGCGCTACGACGTGTACGCGTGGGACCTGTCGGTCCGCTCCGCGTATCTCGACGAATCGGGCGGCTTCTTCAATGCCACGGCCGTGTTCCTGAGCGTCGCCGGCCGCGAGGATGCGCCGTGCGAAGTCGACATCGCGAAGCCGGCGGGCGCGGCGTTCCGCACGTGGCGCGTCGGCACGTCGCTGCCCGAGGCGCGCGGCACGAGGCGCTACGGCTTCGGTGCATATCGGGCATCGAACTACGACGAACTCGCCGATCATCCGGTGACGATCGGCGAATTCGCGCTGGCGACGTTCGACGCGCACGGCGTGCCGCACGACATCGTGATCGCCGGGCGCGTGACGCAGCTCGACATGGAGCGCCTGCGCGTCGATCTGAAGCGCGTATGCGACGCGCAGATCGCGCTGTTCGAGCCGAAATCGAAGAAAGCGCCGATGGACCGCTACGTGTTCATGACGCTCGCCGTGAGCGACGGCTACGGCGGTCTCGAGCATCGTGCGTCGACCGCGCTGATCTGCAACCGCACCGACCTGCCGGTGAAGGGCCGGCCGGAAACGACGGAAGGCTATCGCACGTACCTCGGCCTGTGCAGCCACGAGTATTTCCATACGTGGAACGTGAAGCGCATCAAGCCGGCCGCGTTCGTGCCGTACGACCTCGCGCGCGAAAACTACACGTCGCTGTTGTGGCTGTTCGAGGGCTTCACGTCGTACTACGACGACCTGATGCTCGTGCGCTGCGGGCTGATGTCGCAGGACGAATATTTCGCGGCGCTCGGCCGCACCATCGGCGGCGTGCTGCGCGGCACCGGGCGGCTGAAGCAGAGCGTCGCGGAAAGCTCGTTCGACGCGTGGATCAAGTACTACCGTCAGGACGAGAACGCGACCAACGCGATCGTCAGCTACTACACGAAGGGTTCGCTCGTCGCGCTCGCGTTCGATCTCGCGATTCGGGCACAGACGCGCAACCGCAAGTCGCTCGACGACGTGATGCGCTTGCTGTGGCAACGCTACGGTCGCGAGTTCTATCGCGGCAAGCAGGCGGGCGTCGAGGAGGACGAGGTCGAGACGCTGATCGAGGAAGCGACGGGCGTCGCGCTCGGCCGGCTGTTCGCCGACGCCGTGCACGGCACGCGCGACCTGCCGCTCGCCGAGCTGCTCGCGCCGTTCGGCGTGACGCTCGCGCCTGAAGTCGCACCTGGCGCTGCCGCGAAGCCGACGATCGGCGCGCGCCTGCGCGGCGGTGCGGACTGCACGCTGGCGGCGGTGTACGAAGGCGGCGGCGCGCACCGTGCGGGGCTGTCGGCCGGCGACACGCTGATCGCGCTCGACGGGCTGCGCGTCACCGGCACGAATCTCGACACGCTGCTCGCGCGCTATCGCCCGGGCGACAAGGTCGAAGTGCACGCATTCCGCCGCGACGAGCTGCGGACCGCGAAACTGAAGCTCGACGGGCCGGAAGTCGCGCGCTACCGGCTCACGGCGGCCGCGAAGCCGGCTGCCGCGCACAAGGCCCGCGAAGCCTGGCTGAAGGGCTGAGCATGCACGGGCGGGTTTCGGGGCGCGATCGACGATCGTTCTGCTGTTGCAACAATCCGTCGCCCGGAACCCGCTTTTTCGCGATCATGCGGCCACGCACAATGGCGTCACTCGCGCTACCGAAGCGCAACCAAACCGGAGCCTGACATGACGACCATTCTGCAAATCAATTCCGCGGCGCGCTCGCAAGGTGCGCAATCCACGCTGCTGGCCAACGAGCTGACGGCAAAGCTGCAACAATCGAACCCGGGCGCGAAGGTCGTGGTTCGCGATCTGCTGGCCGACGCGCTGCCGCACCTCGACGAATCGGTGCTCGGCGCATTCTTCACGCCGGCCGACCAGCGCAGCGCGGAACAGAATGCGATCGTCGCGAAGAGCGATGCACTGATCGCCGAACTGCAGGCCGCCGACATCATCGTGATCGGCGCGCCGATGTACAACTTCGGTGTGTCGTCGCAACTGAAGACGTATTTCGACTGGATCGCGCGTGCAGGCGTCACGTTCCGCTACACCGAGAACGGCCCGGAAGGCCTGATCAAGGGCAAGAAGGTTCACGTGGTCACGGCGCGCGGCGGCAAGTACCTCGGCACGCCGAACGACAGCCAGACGCCGTTCCTGCGCACGTTCCTCGGCTTCATCGGTTTGACCGACGTGAGCTTCATCCATGCGGAAGGCCTGAACCTCGGGCCCGATGCGCAAAGCGCCGCGCTCGCCGGCGCCCGCGAAGCGATCGCTGCCGCGTAACGCCGATGCGGGTGAGTCGCACCCGCTGCGTCACCCGACGAAAAAACGCCGCGCCCCGAAAGAGGCGCGGCGTTTTTGCGTGGTGCAGCCCGACGTGAGCGCGAAACGCTGAACGGCGGTTACGCGAGCGTTTCGGCGACTTCCGGCAGGCGCCAGTCGATCGGCTCGCGGCCCGCTTCGACCAGATAGTCGTTCGCGAGCGCGAAGTGACGGCAACCGAGGAAGCCGCGGTGCGCGGACAGCGGCGACGGATGCGGCGCCTCGAGCACGCAGTGCGCGCTCGCATCGAATAGTGCGCGCTTGGCCTGCGCATGCGCGCCCCACAGCATGAACACGAGCCCGCGATGGCGGTTGGCGAGTTCGCGGATCAGCGTGTCCGTGCACTGCTCCCAGCCGCGCTTCGCGTGGCTCGCGGCCGCGCCGCGCTCGACCGTCAGCACGGTGTTCAGCAACAGCACGCCCTGGCGTGCCCAGCTATCGAGGCAGCCGTGACGCGGCGTGTCGTGGCCGAAGTTCGCGGCGATTTCCTTGAAGATGTTGCGCAGCGACGGCGGCGTGCGCACGGCCGGCGGCACTGAAAATGCGAGGCCATGCGCCTGCGGCGTGCCGCGATCGTCGCCATGGTACGGGTCCTGGCCGAGAATCACGACCTTCACGTCGTCCGGGCTCGTCAGGCGCAGCGCGCGGAACACGTCGGTCGGGTAGACCGTCTTGCCGGCCGCGCGCTCGTCGTCGACGAAGCGGCACAGCGGTGCGTATGCGTCGCTGTCGGTGAAGGGTTTCAGCACGTCGCGCCAGACGGCCGGCAGCGCGTCGAACTGCGCGGCAAGATGCGGGACCTGCGGGGGGGGCGCGACTGCCGGCTGCGGCGCGGAAGACGCCGGGGCGGTCGCCGCAGCTTTTCGTGCAGGCTTGCGCCCGGCCGCGGCGGGCGCGGGCGCGGGCGCCGGGGCGGAAACGTCGTCCTGCGCCGTTTCCGGCACGGGATCGTCGAACAGCGACGCCTGTTGCGGCGTGCGAAGAGTCTTGCGGGTTGCCATGCGTGATGCGGGTTTATTGCGCACGCAGCCGGTAGCCGCGCTGCGCCTTGCTGATGTTTTCGGGAGCGAGGCCCGGCAGCGCCTGCTGCAGTTCGGCGGCGAGTGTCGCGAGCGCCGCTTCCGGGCCGTCGATCAATTCGAGTTCGATTTCGCTGATCGGTTCGCGGCGCGTATCGTTTTCCGCCTGCACGACGATCTCGCCGACGTCCACCGCGGCCTCGACGGTCGCGCCGCCGATTGCGATGCGCCACAGCGTACGCGAAAAATCCGTCCGGAACAGCGCATGCAGCGCGGGCGCCGCGTCGCGCAGCGCGGTGGCGGCTTCCGGCACGTCGCATGCGGTGACGAGCGCATCGATTTCGAGCGCATCGCCGGCGACGGGCAGCTCCCATTCATGGCGCCGATGCAGGCCGGCGTCCGCGCTGCCGACCGTCTTGAAGGTCTGCAGCCAGCCGTGCGGCGTGCGGCGCACGCGCACCGCGCTCTTCGAACGGGCCAGCGCGAGATCGGGCGTGTCGTAGTAGACGTTCGCGAGCGCGATGACGTCGCCGGCTTCGCCGGTCAGCGTCTCGAAAAAGCGTCGCGCCGCATCGGCCTGGCCGGCCGGCAGCGCGAGCTTGATTTCCTTTTCGATCGCCATCAGAAGAACATCCGCGCGAGTTCCTCGCCCGGCTGGTCGGCGCGCATGAACGCCTCGCCGACGAGGAACGCGTTCACGTTCGCCGCGCGCATCGTGTCGACGTCGGCACGCGACAGGATGCCCGACTCGGTCACGACCATGCGGTCCGCCGGAATCATGTCGAGCATGCCGAGCGTGGTCTGGATCGTCGTCTCGAACGTGCGCAGGTTGCGGTTGTTGATGCCGAGCAGCGGCGTCTTCAGCGTCAGCGCCTGCTCCATCTCGTTGCGGTCGTGAACTTCGACCAGCACCGCGAGGCCGAGCGAGTGCGCATAGGCCTCGAGTTCCTGCATCAGCGGCGTGTCGAGCGCGGCCGCGATCAGCAGGATCGCATCGGCGCCCATCGCGCGCGCTTCGAGGATCTGGTACGCGTCGACGATGAAGTCCTTGCGCAGCACCGGCAGCGTGCAGGCCGCGCGCGCTTCCTCGAGATAGCGGACGCTGCCCTGGAAGAATTGCTCGTCGGTCAGCACCGACAGGCAGGCCGCGCCGTGGGCCGCATACGAGCGCGCGATGTCGGCCGGTACGAAATGCTCGCGCAGCACGCCCTTCGACGGGCTTGCCTTCTTCACTTCGGCGATCACCGCCGCATTGCCGGCCGCCTGCTTCGCGCGCAGCGCGCCGACGAAGTCGCGCAGGTCGCGCGCGGACGCTTCCAGTTTCAGTGCCTCGAGCGGCGTGCTGCGCATGGCCGCCGCGACTTCTTCGCGCTTGACGGCGATGATTCGATCGAGAATGTCGCTCATGTGGATTCCTGCTTGATTCGAAAGGGGAGTCAGCGCTTGAACTGCTGCGTGAAGCGCACGAGTTCGTCGACCTTCGCGCGCGCCTTGCCGCTGGCGATCGCTTCGCGGGCGAGCTGGATGCCGTCCGCGATCGATTCGGCGATATTGGCCGCATAGAGCGCGGTGCCCGCGTTCAGCGTGACGATCTCGCGGGCGACGCCCGGCTGGTTGTCCAGCGCGCCGAGCAGCATCGTGCGCGATTCCTCGGCATTTTCCACCTTCAGCGTGCGGTTCGACACCATCTGCAGGCCGAAGTCCTCCGGATGGATCTCGTATTCGTGCACCTTGCCGTCGCGCAATTCGCCGACGAGCGTCGCGGCGCCGAGCGAGACTTCGTCCATTCCGTCCTTGCCGTACACGACCAGCACGTGCTGCGCGCCGAGGCGCTGCATCACGCGCACCTGGATGCCGACGAGGTCAGGGTGGAACACGCCCATCAGCTGGTTCGGCGCGCCGGCCGGATTGGTCAGCGGGCCGAGAATGTTGAAGATCGTCCGCACGCCGAGCTCGCGGCGCACGGCCGCGATGTTCTTCATCGCCGGATGATGGTTCGGCGCGAACATGAAGCCCATGCCGGTTTCGGCGATCGACGCGGCAACCTGGTCGGGCTGCAGGTCGATGTTCACGCCGAGCGCTTCGAGCACGTCCGCGCTGCCCGACTTGCTCGACACGCCGCGGTTGCCGTGCTTCGCGACCTTCGCACCGGCTGCCGCCGTGACGAACATCGACGCGGTCGAGATGTTGAACGTGTGCGAGCCGTCGCCGCCCGTGCCGACGATGTCGACGAAATTCGAGTTGTCCTGCACGTCGACGTGGTTCGCGAATTCGCGCATCACGGTCGCGGCGGCGGCGATCTCGCCGATCGTCTCCTTCTTCACGCGCAGCCCGGTGATGATCGCGGCCGCCATCACCGGCGACATGTCGCCGCGCATGATGAGCCGCATCAGGTGCAGCATTTCGTCGTGGAAGATCTCGCGGTGCTCGATCGTGCGTTGCAGCGCTTCCTGCGGGGTAATCGTCATCGTGCGTCTCCCGTCAGGCCGGCTGCGCGGCCGCGCGGGCCGTTGCACGATTCTGCTTCAGGAAATTCTCGAGCAGCGCGTGGCCGTGCTCGGAGAGGATCGATTCCGGGTGGAACTGCACGCCCTCGATCGGCAGCGTCTTGTGACGCACGCCCATGATTTCGCCGTCGTCGGTCCACGCGGACACCTCCAGGCAGTCGGGCAGCGATTCGCGTTCGATCGCGAGCGAATGGTAGCGGGTGACGTCGAAATGCTTCGGCAGGTCGGCGAACACGCCGCGGCAGTCGGTTTCGATCCGGCTCACCTTGCCGTGCATGATGGTCTTCGCGCGCACGACGCGGCCGCCGAACGCTTCGCCGATCGCCTGATGGCCGAGGCACACGCCGAGGATCGGCTTCTTGCCCGCGAATTCGCGCAGCACGTCGAGCGTGATGCCCGCGTGCTGCGGGTTGCTCGGGCCGGGCGACAGGCAGATCGTGTCGGGGTTCAGGCGCGCGATCTCGTCGAGCGTGATTTCATCGTTGCGGTACGTGCGCACGTCCTCGCCCAGTTCGCCGAAGTACTGGACCAGGTTGTAGGTGAACGAGTCGTAGTTGTCGATCATGAGCAGCATGGTCAGTCTCCGGTCAGAAGTCGCTATCGAGGCCGTCCTGGACCTGTTCGGCCGCACGCAGCACCGCGCGCGCCTTGTTCTCGGTCTCTTGCCATTCGGATTCGGGCACCGAGTCCGCGACGACGCCGGCCGCCGCCTGCACGTACAGGTTGCCGTTGTGGATCAGGCCGGTGCGGATCGCGATCGCGAGATCCATCTCGCCCGAGAACGACAGGTAGCCCACCGCACCGCCGTACAGTCCGCGCTTGATCGGCTCGAGCTCGTCGATCAGCTCCATCGCGCGCACCTTCGGCGCGCCGGACAGCGTGCCGGCCGGGAACGTCGCGCGCAGCACGTCGTAGTTCGTCATGCCGGGCTTCAGCTTGCCTTCGACCGAGCTGACGATGTGCTGCACGTGCGAGTACTTCTCGATCACCATCTTGTCGGTCACCTGCACCGAGCCGATCTCCGCGATGCGGCCGACGTCGTTGCGCGCGAGGTCGATCAGCATCACGTGCTCGGCGATTTCCTTCGGATCGTTCAGCAGTTCGGTCGCGAGTTCCGCGTCGCGCTCGGGCGTGTTGCCGCGCGGACGCGTGCCGGCCAGCGGACGAATCGTGACGATCTGGTCTTCGCCGCGCTTTTCCTGGCGCACCAGGATTTCCGGCGACGCGCCGACCACATGGAAATCGCCGAAGTTGTAGTAATACATGTACGGCGACGGGTTCAGCGAACGCAGCGCGCGATACAGCGACAGCGGATTGTCGCGGTAAGGCTTCGTCAGCCGCTGGCCGACCTGGATCTGCATCAGCTCGCCGGCCGCGATGTATTCCTTCGCCTGGCGCACGGCGGCCAGATAGTCTTCCTTCTTGAATTCGCGGAACGTTTCGGTGCGCACGCTCGCCGACGTCACGGGCGGCTGCACGGTCGTGCGCAGGCGCTGCTTCAGTTCGCGCAGGCGCTGCTTTGCCTTCGTATAGGCTTCGGGCTGGGCCGGGTCAGCGTAGATGATCAGGTAGAGCTTGCCGGCGAGGTTGTCGATCACCGCGACTTCCTCGGTGAGCAGCAACTGGATGTCCGGCAGGCCGAGATCGTCGCGCGGCGCGGTGTTCGCGAGCTTCTTCTCGATGTAGCGCACCGCGTCGTAGCCGAAATAGCCGGCGAGGCCGCCGCAGAAGCGCGGCAGGCCCGGACGCTGCGCGACCTTGAAGCGCGCCTGGAACGACTCGATGAATTCGAACGGGTCGCCGTCGTGCGTCTCGACGACCTGGCCGTCGCGCACCACTTCGGACACGCCGTTGCGGGTGCGCACCAGCGTGCGAGCGGGCAGGCCAATGAACGAGTAGCGGCCGAAGCGTTCGCCGCCGACCACCGACTCTAGCAGGAACGAGTTGGCGCCCGCGCGTTCAGGCTGGGCCAGCTTCAGATAGAGGGACAGCGGCGTTTCGAGGTCGGCGAGCGCTTCCGCGATCAGCGGGATGCGGTTGTAGCCTTCGTTCGCCAGCGATTGGAATTCGAGTTCGGTCATGTTCCGGTCCTGTTCGGGACGAGCGGCGGAGTGCGCCAGGGATCACTTGACGCTGCGCGGGCTGCCGTCGGCGAAAGGGCGGTCGATCGAGAAGTGCCTGTTGCCGGCCGGCACTCCGGGCGTGAACGTCGCGAGCCTGCGGCCGGCCCTGAACGCAAGCATTCGGACGCGGTAGAACTCGAGGTGGTGCGACGATCGGCGCGCGGATGCGCAGCGAGATAAAAAACGGCGCTGAAGACGTGCCTCAGCGTACCTCATCGAAGAGGTTAGCGCGACCAGCGACGCCAGGGCCAGGCTCCCCGGTCGATGCTGCTCAGACTCCGTTTTTTATTCAGAAACATGCGGATGGAAGAAATAATCAGATGGTTGGCCGGCCGGCGTTGTGCGCGGTAATCGCGCGGGCCGCGACCAGCAACGAATCGACTATACCATCCGAATTTATCGTTTGTATAGCTTTGCCGTGGTTGTAGCCGTACGGCACCGTCAGCGTCGCCATTCCCGCCGCGCGGCCGGCCAGCGCGTCGTTTTCCGAGTCGCCGATCGCGACCGCCGCGCCCGGCGCGACGCCCAGCGCGTCGCATGCGGTCAGCATCGGCAGCGGATCGGGCTTCTTGCGCGCGACGCTGTCGCCCCCGAGCACGATGCCGAAGCGATCGATCAGCCCGTATTGCTCGAGCAGCTCGACCGCGAAGCGGTGCGGCTTGTTCGTCACGCACGCGAGCCGGACGCCGGCCGCGCGCAGTGCGTCGAGGCCGGTTGCGACGTCCGGATAGAGGCGTGTGTGGCGCCCGTTGATCTTGGCGTATTCGGTCTGGTAGATCGCGAGCGCGTCGTCGAAGCGCGCGTGCGCCTCATCGGCCGTGAAGCGCGGCTTCAGCACGCTCTGGATCAGGTGTTCGGAACCCTTGCCGACGTAGCCGATCACCTCGTCGCGCGACGTGGCCGGTGCGCCCAGCCGCGCGAGCATTCCGTTCAGCCCGGCCGTGAAATCGTCGGCCGTGTCGACCATCGTGCCGTCGAGGTCGATCAGTGCCGCGTCGATGCGCGGCATCCCGAAACGGATCGGGCCGTCGGCTCCGGCCGATACCGGTCCAGCCAGCGAGGATTCGGCCACGGCGTCAGCTCCGCTCGACGGTGGCGAGTGCTGCGCGCATCTCGTCGATCACCTTGCGGTAGTCGGGCTTGCCGAAGATCGCCGAACCCGCGACGAAGGTGTCCGCACCGGCCGCCGCGATTTCCGCGATGTTGTCGGCCTTCACGCCGCCGTCCACCTCGAGCAGGATTTCGCGGCCGGTGCGTTCCGTGTATGCGTCGATGCGGGCGCGCGCTTCGCGCAGCTTGTTCAGCGTTTCCGGAATGAACGACTGGCCGCCGAAACCCGGGTTCACCGACATCAGCAGCACGAAGTCGAGGCGATCCATCACGTGATCGAGATAGTTCAGCGGCGTCGCCGGGTTGAACACGAGGCCGGCCTTGCAGCCGTGATCGCGGATCAGCGACAGCGTACGGTCGATGTGATCCGAGCCTTCCGTGTGGAAGCTGATCAGGTTCGCGCCGGCCTTCGCGAAATCGGGCACGATCCGGTCGACCGGACGCACCATCAGATGCACGTCGATCGGCACCTGCACGTGCGGGCGGATCGCCTCGCAGACGAGCGGGCCGATCGTGAGGTTCGGCACATAATGGTTGTCCATCACGTCGAAGTGAATCCAGTCGGCGCCGGCGGCGACCACGTTGCGGACTTCTTCGCCGAGCCGTGCAAAGTCGGCCGACAGGATGCTGGGAGCGATGCGGAATTGAGTCATGACAGGGGAGCGGGGACGCTGCGGCGCAAAACCGCCATTCTACCGTCCGGCAGCCCGGTTCGCGGCGACGGGCCGTGCGGTTGCGGCCCGATTCCGAATAGAATGCCGAACCAGTGCGGCGCGCCCGCGGCCCGGCCGCTTCAGTCGGCGCGGGCGGTTACCTACAGTGGAAACACCATGAGTCAGTATCAGTTCACCGTTTCGGTGAAAACCAGCTACTTGCCGGAACAATCCGACCCCGATCGGCGTCAATACGCATTCGCGTACACGCTGACCATCCGCAACACCGGGCAGGTCGCGGCGCAGCTGATCGCGCGTCACTGGATCATCACGGACAGCGAAAATCACGTGCAGGAAGTGAAGGGGCTCGGCGTCGTCGGGCACCAGCCGCTGCTGCAGCCGGGCGAACAGTTCGAATACACGAGCTGGGCCGTGATCGCGACACCGGTCGGCACGATGCGCGGCGCGTACTTCTGCGTGGCGGAGGACGGCGAGCGGTTCGACGCGCCGGTCGACGAGTTCGCGCTGCACATGCCTCGCACGCTGCATTGAGCGTGCGCTGTCGGTCAGCGTGGCTGTCGGTCGTTGCCGCGCGCGTGCTTCTTCCGGCCGGACGACGTCCACACGACGATGAAGACAAGCAGGGCAAGCGCTACGAAAGCCTCGAGCGCGAAGATGAGCATCGGATATTGGTCGAGAAAATCTGACATGGCGGTTTCCATCAAGAACGGACATTGTATGTGGTTTGGGCCCCGGGCGGCCGGCTGGGTTGCGGCCGCCGCGACGGCCGTGCTGCTTGCCGCGTGCGGCGGCGCGCCGACGCGGACGTCGGCACTCAAGCCGCCGACCGGCGCGGCGATCGTGCCGGGACAGGTGGCCGCGAAGCGGCTCACGCCGGTCGCGTGGCAGCAGGTGCCGGGGTGGCAGGACGATTCGCTGATCGGTGCGACGGCCGCGCTGCGGCAGAACTGCGTGCGGCTCGCGCGCCAGCCGGCGTGGCAGCGTGCCTGCGCTGCCGCCGACCGCCTCGACGAGCTCGACGTCAGCAGCGCGCGCGCGTTCTTCGAAACGTATTTCACGCCGTTTCAGCTGGCGAACACCGACGGCACGCTCGACGGGCTCGTGACCGGTTATTACGAGCCGTTGCTGCACGGCTCGCGCGTGCGTCGCGGTCCTTACCAGTACGCGCTGTACCGCTGGCCGGCCGGCTATCGCGCCGGTGCGGCGCTGCCCCCGCGTGCGCAGCTCGAGCGGGCCGGCATCCTGAACGGCAACGAACTCGTGTGGGTCGACGATCCGATCGAGGCATTCTTTCTGCAGGTGCAGGGTTCGGGGCGCGTGCTGCTTGACGACGGTTCGGTGATGCGGGTCGGCTTCGGCGGCACCAACAACCAGCCGTATCGCTCGATCGGCAAGTGGCTGCTCGATCGCGGCGAGCTGACGCCCGCGCAGGCGACGATGCAGGGCATCAAGGCTTGGGCGAAGGCGAACCCGACTCGCGTCGATGCGTTGCTCGACACGAATCCGCGATTCGTGTTTTTCCGCGACATGCCGACGAAGGAAGACGCGCCGCACGGCGGCGCGGACGGCCCGATCGGCGCACTCGGAGTGCCGCTCACGGCGGAGCGCTCGATCGCGGTCGATCCGTCGTCGATTCCGCTCGGCACGCCCGTGTTCCTGCAGACGACGCGGCCGCTGACCAATACGCCGATGAACCGGCTCGTGTTCGCACAGGACACGGGTTCCGCGATCAAGGGCGGCGTGCGGGCCGACTATTTCTGGGGGCTGGGCGACGAAGCGGGCGACCTGGCCGGACGGATGAAGCAGATCGGCCGGATGTGGCTGCTGTTCCCGAATTCGTGACGTGCAGTGGCGCCGGTGTTCAAGTTTGACCGGCGCTCAAATGAAGCAGCCCGACCGGTGTCGTTGGCCGGTCGGGCTGTTTTTTTGTGCGGCCGATGTTGTTGCTCGCGGCGGTCGGGCAGTGGCGGGTATCAGCCCTTGCGCTTGTCGATCACGCGGCGCGCCTTGCCGACCGAGCGTTCGATTCCGTTCACGGGCAACACGTTGATGACGGCCGTCACGCCGATCAATGACTTGATGTCGTGCGCGAGCGCCTGCCTGGCTGCATGGATCGCCGCCGTGTCGGGCGCCGTTTCCGGACACGGCTCGACGTTGAGCGTCAGCACGTCGAGCGGGCCTTCCTTCGTCAGCACGATCTGATAGTGCGGTGCGAGTGCGCGCTGTTTCAGCAGCTGCTCCTCGATCTGCGTCGGGAAGACGTTGACGCCACGCACGATCATCATGTCGTCCGAACGCCCGGTGATCTTTTCCATCCGGCGCATCGTGCGGGCGGTGCCGGGCAGCAGACGCGTGAGGTCGCGCGTCCGGTAGCGGATGATCGGCAGCGCTTCCTTCGTCAACGACGTGAACACCAGTTCGCCGAGTTCGCCGTCAGGCAACACTTCGCCGGTGTCGGGATCGATGATCTCCGGATAGAAGTAATCTTCCCAGATGGTCGGGCCGTCCTTGGTCTCGACGCATTCCGATGCAACGCCGGGCCCCATCACTTCGGACAACCCATAGATGTCGACCGCATCGATGCCCATCCGCTGCTCGATGGCCGTGCGCATGTCGTTGGTCCACGGCTCCGCGCCGAAGATGCCGATGCGCAGCGAACTTTGTGCGGGATCGAGGCCCTGGCGCTCGATCTCGTCGGCGATCGACAGCATGTAACTCGGCGTCACCATGATGATGTCGGGCCGGAAATCCTGGATCAGCTGCACCTGCTTTTCGGTCTGCCCACCGCCGAACGGAATCACGGTCAGCCCCGCGCGTTCGGCGCCGTAGTGTGCGCCGAGCCCGCCGGTAAACAGCCCGTATCCATAACTGACGTGAACCTTGTCGCCGCGCCGCGCACCGGCCGCGCGGATCGAGCGCGCGACGAGATTGGCCCACGTGTCGATGTCGCGTGCCGTATAGCCGACGACGGTCGGCTTGCCGGTCGTGCCCGACGACGCATGAATGCGCGAGATCTGGTCCTGCGGCACCGCGAACATTCCGAACGGGTAACTGTCGCGCAGGTCGGTCTTGGTCGTGAACGGGAAGCGTGAAAGATCCGCGAGCGTCTTCAGGTCGTCGGGATGTACGCCCGCTTCGTCGAATTTGCGGCGATAGACGGGTGAATGGTCGTACGCGTGCCGGAGCGACCACTTCAGGCGTTCGAGCTGCAGTGCGGTCAGCTCGTCGCGCGAGGCGGTCTCGATCGGCTCGAGCGGTAGCGGGGTAGTCATGCCTGTCTCCTGTGATTGTTATGAGCGAGCCGTGACGTCAATGTTCTTCGGGCAGCACCGTGCCCTTGATCTGGGCCGATTTGCCCCGAAACATCGCGACCGTTTCGCCTGTCTGGTTCGTGACGCGGATGTCGTAGATCCCGTGTCGGCCGCTGCGCGTCTGCTCGATCGCTTCGGCCGTCAGCAAGTCGTTGCCGTGTACGGGACGCAGGTATTCGATCGAGCAGCCGGCCGCAACGGTATTCAGGTTGTACGAGTTACACGCGAACGCGAACGTCGAATCGGCGAGCGTGAAGATGATGCCGCCGTGGCAAGTCTGATGTCCGTTCAGGAATTCCGGCCGGACGCGCATTTGCAGGCGCGCATAGCCGGCCCGCACTTCCGCGATTTCCATGCCGAACGCGCGGCTGCAGGCATCCGCGTCGTACATGGCCCGTGCAGTCGCACGGGCGAGCGCATCGGGGTCGAGCATGTCGTTGGACGTGGTCATGTCAACGCCCCTCGAAGCGCGGGGCGCGCTTCTCGATGAACGCCTTCACGCCTTCCGCATAGTCGTGTGACTGGCCGAGCTTGCGCTGCAGGTCGCGCTCGAGGTCGAGCTGTTGATCGAGCGTATTCGTGACGCTGTCGCGCATCGACTGCTTGATCGACGCGATCGCGAGCGTCGGTTGCTGCGCGAGCTGGCTGGCGAGCTCACGGGCGGACGCGGCGAGCTTGTCGTCGTCGACCGCGCGCCAGATCAAGCCCCATTGTTCGGCCTGTTCGGCGCCGAGCTTGTCGCCGGTCAGCGCGAGCCCCAGCGCGCGTGCCATGCCGATGCGTTGCGGCAGGAACCACGTTCCGCCCGAATCGGGCACGAGCCCGATCTTGACGAAGGCCTGGATGAAGCTGCTCGAGCGTGCAGCGAAGACGAGGTCGCAGGCGAGTGCGAGATTCGCGCCGGCGCCGGCCGCCGTGCCGTTGACGGCGGCGATCACCGGAATCGGCATGCGTTGCAGGCGACGGATCAGCGGATTGAAATGCTCGTCGATCAGCGTGCCGAGGTCGGTGGACGCGCCGGGCGTGAAGTCGAGGTCGGCGAGGTCCTGGCCTGCGCAAAAGCCGCGCCCCGCACCGGTCAGGATCAGCGCACGTGCGCCGGCCGTCTCGACTTCATCGAGGGCAGACTGCAGTTCGCGATGCATCGCCCGCGTGAAGCTGTTCAGCTTGTCCGGACGGTTGAGGGTGATCGTGGCCACGCGGGCAGTCTGATCGATATCCAGCTGGATCGCCTCATATGACATGCAGTGTCTCCTTCATGACTTCGTTATAGGCGCGCGGCGCGTCGGTTACACGCGCTCGATGGCGATCGCGATGCCCTGGCCGACGCCGATGCACATCGTACAGAGCGCAAAGCGGCCGCCCGTACGCTCGAGTTGGTGAAGCGCCGTGGTCACGAGGCGCGCGCCCGATGCGCCGAGCGGGTGACCGAGCGCGATCGCACCGCCGTTCGGGTTCACGCGCGGATCGTCGTCGGCGATACCGAGCATGCGCAACACCGCGAGACCCTGCGACGCGAACGCTTCGTTCAGCTCGATTACGTCGAACTGGTCGATCGTCATGCCGAGCTGGCGCAGCAGTTTTTGCGTGGCCGGCGCCGGGCCCATTCCCATCACGCGCGGTTCGACGCCGGCGGTCGCCATGCCGACGACGCGTGCGCGGCGGCGCAGCCCGTATTGGTCGGCCGCTTCCGCATTGGCGAGCAGCAGCGCGCATGCGCCATCGTTGACGCCCGACGCGTTGCCGGCCGTCACCGATCCGTCCGGGCGCACGACGCCCTTCAGCTTCGCGAGCGCTTCGAGCGACGTTTCGCGCGGATGCTCGTCACGCGATACGACGAGCGCGTCGCCCTTCTTCTGCGGAATCGTGACCGGGACGATTTCCTCGGCGAGCGTGCCGTCCTGCTGCGCGCGCGCAGCCTTCTGCTGGCTGCGCAGCGCGAACAGATCTTGGTCGGCACGGCTGATGTTGTAGTCGTCCGCGACGTTCTCGGCCGTCTCGGGCATCGAATCGACGCCGTATTGCTGTTTCATCAGCGGATTGACGAAGCGCCAGCCGATCGTCGTGTCGAAAATGGCGGCCTGGCGCGCGAATGCGCTGGTGGCCTTGCCCATCACGAACGGCGCGCGCGTCATGCTTTCGACGCCGCCCGCGATCATCAAGCGTGCTTCGCCCGCCTTGATCGCGCGTGCGGCGGTGCCGACGGCGTCCATGCCGGAACCGCACAGCCGGTTCAGCGTCGTGCCCGGCACGACTGTCGGCAGGCCCGCGAGCAATGCGGACATGCGCGCGACGTTGCGGTTGTCTTCGCCCGCCTGGTTCGCGCAGCCGTAGATCACGTCGTCGATCGCCGACCAGTCGACGTTGCGGTTGCGTTCGATCAGCGCCTTGAGCGGCACCGCGCCGAGATCGTCGGCACGAACGTCTTTCAGGGCGCCGCCGTAGCGGCCGATGGGTGTGCGAATCGCGTCGCAGATGTAGGCGTCGTTCATGGAAGTGTCGATGTGCAACGAACCCGCCGGTTGGCGGATTCGTTCATGGTAAAGAATGCGACGGCGTTTGCACGTCGGCCATTCGGGTTATGCCGTCTGGCCGGCTTCCACGGGTACGGCCTTCGGCGCAACATGAACGCGGCTTTGCACCACGCGGAACCGGCTGGCGACGAACGCCGGATCGGCGAGCGCCGCATTGGCGGCCGGGTTCGCGCCGGTGCCGTGGAAGTCGGAGAATGCCGCCGACTGGTTGACGAACACGCCGCCCGTCAGGTTGATCGACAGCGCGACGCCGCCTCGCACCGCCGCATCGTGTGCGGCGTCGAGAACCTTGTCGTCGGTGCTGTAGACGGAGAGCGTCAGCGCGCCATGTTCCGCGGCGATTTCGCCGGCGAGATCGAGCGACTGCGCGGTCGAGTCGGTCGCGATCACGAACGAGATCGGGCCGAACCACTCCTGCGTGAATTTCGCGCGATCGGCCACGTCGAGCTGCAGCACGAGCGGCGTGCGCACTCGGGCATTGGCGAACGTCGGATGCTGGAGCGTCTGGCTGTCGGCGAGCGCACGACCGAGCTTGCGGGCGTCGTCGATCCGCGCGGCCACGCCGTCGTTCTGGATTGCGCCGATCAGTTCGACCGAGCGAGCCGGGTCGCCGGTCAGTTTCTGCACGGAGACGGCGATCGCCTGGGCGACTTCGTCGAAGCTTGCATGGCCGTCCGCCGTCCGGATGCCGTCGCGCGGCACGTAGATGTTCTGCGGTGCCGTGCACATCTGGCCGGAGTACAGCGCCAGCGAGAACGCGATGTTCTTGGCCGCGGCCTTCAGGTCGTCGGTCGAATCGATCACGATCTGGTTGACGCCGGCCTTTTCGGTATACACCTGTGCCTGATGCGCATTGCGTTCGAGCCACGTGCCGTTTTGCGTGCTGCCGGTGAAGTCGATCAGCTTGATTTCAGGGCGCAGCGCGAGGTCCTGCACGAGGGCGCCGTCGTTCGGTTCGGTCGCGAGGAGCGTAACGACGTTCGGATCGAAGCCGGCTTCGCGCAGCACGTCGCGCGCAATGCGGACCGTGATCGCGAGCGGCAGGATCGCGCCCGGATGAGGTTTGACGATCACCGTGTTGCCGGTCGCGAGGTCGGCGAACAGGCCGGGATAGCCGTTCCAGGTCGGGAATGTGCAGCAGCCGAGCACGAGGCCGGTGCCGCGCGGAACGATCGTATAGCGCTTGTGCATCGCGAGCGGCGGGTTCTTGCCTTGCGGCTTCTCCCAGTGTGCGTCGGCGGGGACGCGACGCAATTCGGCCCACGCGTAGGCGACCGCTTCGAGCGCTCGATCCTGCGCGTGCGGGCCCCCGGCCTGGAACGCCATCATGAACGCCTGGCCCGTCGTGTGCATCACGCTGTAGGCGATCTCGAAGCTCGCGCGATTCAGCCGTGCGAGGATTTCGAGACTGACGCCAATCCAGGCGCTCGGGCCGGCTTCACGCCATGCACGCTGGGCAGCGGCGGCTGCGGCAATCAGTTCGTCGGGCGTCGATTTCGGATAGCGGACGCCCAGCGCGATCCCGTACGGCGACTGCTCCGCACCGACGGTTCCGCCGGAGGCCGGCTGGTCGAGCGCGAACGTGTTGCCGAGGTGTGCGTTGAACGCCGCTTCGCCATCTGCGTTCGCGCTTTCCCCGTACACTTTGGGGCTCGGCATTTCCGCGAACGGGCTCCAGTACCCGCGGCTCTCGATGGCGGCGAGGGCGTGTTTCAGCGTGTCTTCGTGCTTCGTGAACAGTGCATGGGTCATGACGGCAGCCTGATGGACATAGGGAAGGGTTGGATCGATTAATTAACCGACCGGTTGGTCGGAGAATGGTAGCATCAAACTATTCGCATGTGCGAGGCGTTTCTCATTTCATTGATCGAGGAGAAATAGATGTCTTACGAGAACATCCTGGTGGAGACCCGGGGGCGAGTCGGGCTGATCACGCTGAACCGTCCGAAGGCGCTGAATGCGTTGAACGATGCGCTGATGGATGAGTTGGGCGCTTCGCTGAAAGCGTTCGACGCGGACGACGGAATCGGCGCGATCGTCGTGACGGGAAGCGAGAAGGCGTTCGCGGCCGGGGCCGACATCGGCATGATGGCGACCTATTCCTATATGGATGTCTATCGCGGCGACTACATCACGCGCAACTGGGAGACCGTCCGCGAGATTCGCAAGCCGATCATTGCTGCCGTGGCTGGCTTTGCGCTTGGCGGTGGCTGCGAGCTCGCGATGATGTGCGACATCATCTTCGCGGCGGATACGGCCAAGTTCGGCCAGCCCGAGATCAAGCTGGGCGTGATGCCGGGCGCGGGCGGCACGCAGCGCCTGCCGCGTGCTGTGTCCAAGGCGAAGGCGATGGACATGTGCCTGACGGCGCGCTTCATGGACGCAGCCGAGGCGGAGCGGGCGGGGCTCGTGTCGCGCGTGCTGCCGGCCGACAAACTGCTTGACGAAGCGATTGCCGCTGCGACGACGATCGCCGAGTTTTCGCTGCCGGCGATCATGATGGTCAAGGAGTCGGTGAATCGCGCCTACGAGACGACGCTGGCCGAGGGTGTGCATTTCGAGCGTCGACTGTTCCATTCGCTGTTCGCGACCGAAGATCAGAAGGAAGGGATGGCGGCATTCGTCGAAAAGCGCAAGCCGGTGTTCAAGAACCGCTGATTTGGGCGGCGACTGGCTAGTCGGTAGATCGTCCGGTGCGCCGAGCCCGAAGCCCCCGTGCGCGGCAGCGCACGGGGGCTTTTCAAAATATTTTCACAAGGGGCTTGCGGAGACGGGGGCGGGTGCATAGAATCACGCCTCTTTCGCGCTAACGGCAACGCGGCGCGGGGAAATAAGGGAAGCGGTGCGGTTGGGCTGGCTGTAGAGCCGCCGGCGCACACGAAGTTGAACCCCGGTCGTCGCAACGAAGCAGTTCAAAAAGTTGTTGACGAACCGAGAAACGCGGTTCATAATCTCGC
>NZ_CADFEJ010000016.1 GCF_902833055.1 Burkholderia territorii | reverse complement strand
GACCGTCCGGGCCACGATCGCCGTTATGCAATCGATGCACGCAAGCTCGAGCGCGAACTCGGCTGGAAGCCGGCCGAAACGTTCGAAACCGGCCTCGCGAAAACGGTGCGCTGGTATCTCGACAACCAGGTGTGGGTCGATGAGGTAGCCTCGGGCGAATACCTCAAGTGGGTCGAAACCAACTACGCGGAACGCGCTTGAGGAGTCGATCGATGGCACGTAAGGGCATCATTCTCGCTGGCGGCTCCGGCACACGGCTCTATCCGATCACGCACGTCGTATCGAAGCAGCTCCTGCCGGTGTACGACAAGCCGATGATCTACTACCCGCTCTCGACGCTGATGGTCGCGGGCATTCGCGACGTCCTGATCATTTCGACGCCGCAGGACACCCCGCGCTTCGAGTCGATGCTCGGCGACGGCAGCCAGTGGGGGATGAACATCCAGTATGCGGTGCAACCGTCACCCGACGGTCTTGCGCAGGCGTTCATCATCGGTCGCGAATTCGTCGGCAACGATCCGTCGGCGCTCATCCTCGGCGACAACATTTTTTACGGGCACGATCTTGCAAAGCAACTCGAGCGCGCATATGCACTGGAGGACGGTGCGACCGTGTTCGCGTATCACGTGCAGGATCCCGAACGTTATGGCGTCGTTGAATTCGACGCGTCGTTCCGCGCGCTGTCGATCGAGGAGAAGCCTGCGAAGCCGCGTTCGAACTATGCGGTCACGGGGCTGTATTTCTACGACAACCGCGTGTGCGACATCGCGGCCGATATCAAGCCGTCGCCGCGCGGCGAGCTCGAAATCACCGACGTCAATTCCCGCTATCTCGAGGACGGCGCGTTGAACGTCGAGATCATGGGCCGCGGTTATGCATGGCTCGACACGGGCACTCACGATTCGTTGATCGAGGCGGCAAGTTTCATCGCGACATTGCAGAAGCGGCAAGGGCTCGTCGTCGCTTGTCCCGAAGAAATCGCGTATCGGCGGCAGTGGATCGACGCGGAACAGGTGCTGAAACTGGCGCAACCGTTGTCGAAGAACGCGTATGGGCAGTACCTCCGAAACCTTCTCACGCACCAGGTCGCATGGCAATCCAAGTAACGGCAACGGCACTGCCAGAAGTCAAGGTCATCGAACCGAAGGTGTTCGGCGATGCGCGCGGGTATTTCTACGAGAGTTTCAACGCGCGCGAGTTTGCTGCGCAGGTGGCACCGGGAGTCCAGTTCGTGCAGGACAATCACTCACGGTCATCGAAAGGTGTGTTACGCGGGCTGCACTATCAGATTGAGCACGCGCAGGGCAAGCTCGTGCGTGTGGTCGAAGGAGAGGTGTTCGATGTCGCTGTCGACATTCGACGCGCTTCCCCGAACTTCGGAAAGTGGGTCGGGGTAACGCTGTCGCAGGATAATCACCGGCAGCTATGGGTGCCCCCAGGATTTGCACACGGTTTCGTCGTGCTTTCGGAGGCAGCGCAGTTCCTGTACAAGACGACTGACTACTGGTTCCCGGAACATGAGCGCTGCATCGCGTGGAACGATCGCGAAATCGGGATCGAATGGCCGTTCGAGGGCCAACCGGTGCTGGCGGCGAAAGATGCGGCGGGCAAATCCTTGAGCGAGGCCGAAGTCTATGCGTGAGGATCGCCCCGGTCTTGCCCCGACGATTCTCGTGACGGGCGTCAACGGCCAAGTGGGATTCGAACTGTTGCGTACGCTGCAGGGGCTCGGACGCGTAGTAGCGTGTGACCGAACGATGCTCGATTTGTCCGATCTGGATCAAGTGCGGGCAGTGGTGCGTGATTTGAAGCCGGCGATCGTTGTGAATCCTGCGGCTTATACCGCCGTTGACAAGGCGGAATCGGACATCGATACCGCACGGCGCCTGAATACCGATGTGCCGCGCGTGTTTGCCGAGGAGGCATTGCGGCTGAATGCACTGCTCGTTCATTACTCGACAGATTATGTGTTCGATGGCATGAAGGAGGGCGCCTATGTCGAAACGGACGAGGCCAATCCGCAAAATGTGTATGGCCTAACGAAGCTTGAGGGCGAGCGAGCCATTGCAGCGACAGGTTGTGATCACTTGATACTACGTACGAGCTGGGTTTATGGGCGTCGCGGGAAGAACTTCCTGCTCACGATGCTCAAGCTCGCCGCCGAGCGATCCGAGCTACGAATCGTGGCCGATCAACTCGGGGCTCCCACCTGGTCGAATTCGATCGCTGCTGCGACCGCGCATATTTTGGCGCAGTATCTGGCACCGAACATTGGCAACAGGCGGGCGCTGCACTCGGGTGTCTACCATCTCGCGGCGGGCGGGGAAACATCGTGGCATGGTTTCGCGCAGGAGATTTTCCGAGTGACGCTAGGCGACAACGCGCCACGTGTGCTGCCGATCGCCGCGAGCGAATACCCGGTGCCAGCGCGGCGCCCCAAAAACTCGCGCCTGTCCGGGGCAAAACTGGCCAGTACGTTCGGCGTACGGATGCCGGCATGGGATGAAGCGCTGCGATTATGTCTGGATTCCTGAATGGCGATGATCTCATTGCGGTTGGGCCGGGCAACCGCTGCGATAAACTCGTTGGCCCCTGCATGTTGCCTCGCCGATCCGCCGGTAAGTGCGCCGCAGTTGCGTGCGATCGTCCCCGGGGGGCGGAGGCGGCGGCATTGTCGATCGGAGACAATGCCTGACGAATCGATTCAATGGATGGTGCTGTAGCGATGGACTCAACGTCACAAAATTTTGCTCCTGGTGAGCCGGTTCAGTCCGCTGATGCTCTCGCCACGCTGCAGGCCCGCGTAGAGGCGCTCGAGGCCCAACTCGTCGAAGCGCGGGCGCAAGCGCGCGAGGCGACGATGCATGCGCGTCGGAACAGCTATCAGGCCACTGCCGCTCAGGCGCAGGCGGATGCGGCAGAGCGTCAACTGACTGCAATTTTGTCCAGTTCGTCCTGGCGCATTACCGCTCCGGTCCGCGCTGTCGGGCAGGTCGCGAAATCAGCCATCCGGTTCGCGCGTGATCCATCGTGGCCGGTATTGAAGCGACGCAGCATTTCGCTTCTTCGCGAAACTGCTCGCCGAAGCGCAGTGGCGCGCGCGATGGTGTTTTGGGTGCGCGATCGCCATCCGCGAATTTGGGCGCGGCTTGCGCCGCTCGCGGCTCCTCGCTTTGCCGGGGCACAATCCATTTCGGTTACGCGCTGGAAGGAGGGAAGCCTGTCTCGCCGGAACTACGCGGAGCTGGTTGCGGCGCGCACGTCGCAATGTGATCAAGCCACGATCGATGGCTTTCTCGACGCGGATGTGAAAGGCGTCGACTCCGGGAAGCTTGCAGGACGCCTTGTCGAGATCTGTGCTGCTACCATGCCAGGCCGTAACGGCAGGACGGCTGCGCGTTGACAGCGACGGAACCGGATAGCAGTTCTTACATCATGCACAACGGAGTAACACGCGCAGTGGGTTCATCAAACACCGTATCACGAACCATGGCCAACATCGAGGGTAAGTCGCTCCCTGCGCAGTCACGGAGAACGGGTGCGATCCATCAGTTTCACTCCGGAAGCGCGGTTGCGGATGCCGTGACCAACAGTATGTTCATGATCCAGGCGCTGCTGCATGAGCTAGGTTTTGAATCCGAGATCTTTGCCGAACACGTTGCGCCGGAATTGACGGGCAAGATCCGCTATTTCAGGGAATACATCGGGTCCGAAGAAGACGTGATGCTGTTGCATCATTCGATGGGGCATGATCAGGACGAGTGGGTCACGAATCTGCCGTGCACAACCATTCTGATCTATCACAACATTACGCCCGAATCGTTTTTCGACGAACGCTCCCCGTTCAGACACTACTCGGCCAAGGGCCGTGCCCAACTCGGTGCATTTCGTGAGCACTTCGCGGCTGCAATCGCGGTGTCTGATCTCAACGCGCGTGAGCTGAGCGAGCGCGGCTACGAAAGGGTTACGACGATTCCGCTCCTGATCGATGCGGCAAAGATCCGCTCGGCGCAATGGAACGATGTGCTCGTTCAGGAGCAGTCACAGGTGATGACGGTCTTGTTTGTCGGCCGAATCTCGCCGAACAAGGCGCATCGCGATCTCGTGGAAGCGGCGGCTCAACTGAGAGCAATGATGCCCCGGCCGTTCCAGTTCGTGTTTGTCGGCGGGTACGGAGAAGAGGAGCCGTACTATCTCGAACTGCAGCAATTGATCAATGAGCTTGAACTGAGCGAAATCGTTCGCTTTGCGGGGAAAGTTCCTGACGAGGATCTCTACGGCTGGTACCGGGCGGCAAGTGTATTCCTGTGTCTCAGCGATCATGAGGGTTTCGGCGTTCCGCTAATCGAGGCGATGACTTTCGATGTGCCGGTGATCGCGTATGCGAGTAGCAATATCGAGTCGACGCTAGGCGGTGCCGGACTGCTCATTCACGACAAGCACCCGCAAGCCGTAGCGGCGCTGTTGCGCGCCGTATCGGAAGATCGCGCGTTGCGTCGCGCGATAGTTGTCGAACAGCGCAAACGAGTCCGACAATTCGAACGCCCAGCGCTGCTGGAACAGTTACAGCAGTTCCTGCGTCAGCAAGGTATAGAGATTCCCCAGCCGATCGACACGCGCACTCGTATCGATGGGGAGTGTCCGCCGCACTATCAGGTCGAGGGACCATTCGAGACGTCATACAGCCTCGCTCTGACCAATCGCGAATTGGCTTTTGCACTTGACCGTGCAAATCGCGGTGAGGTGAGCTTGTTTGCGACCGAGGGGCCGGGCGACTATGTGCCTGACGATCGAAAAATCAGCTCGATTCGCGGACTCCCCGAGCTCGTGGCGCGCGGCGGAAAGCGTAGCGGTGCCGACGTTGTTGTCCGCGATCTCTATCCGCCGCGCGTTCATGACATGGACGGCCTGTACAATTTCCTTCATTTTGCATGGGAGGAATCGGAGCTGCCCGCTGCCTGGATCGGTGCATTCAACGCGCATCTCGACGGAGTGGCGGCAATCTCGACGTTCGTGGCGAAGGTCATGCGAGACAACGGCTATGCAGGGATGATTGCTCCGGTTGGCAACGGCGTCGATCATGTCGCCCGTGCCGAGCGGATCGAATATCGCGGCTCGCTCGGAAAGGGTTTTCGTTTTCTGCACATATCGTCATGCTTTCCGCGCAAGGGTGTCGACGTGCTGCTCGATGCATTCGCCAAGGCATTCACCGCGCGCGACGATGTCTCACTGGTCATCAAAACGTTTCCCAATCCGCACAACACGGTTTCTGCCCAAATCCAGGCGTTGCGCCGGCGCTATCCCGAGTGTCCGGAGATTGTGCTCATCGAGGAAGATCTGGACGCAGGCGCGATCGTGGACCTTTACCACCGGTGCCACGCATTCGTGGCGCCGTCCCGGGGAGAGGGCTTCGGCTTGCCGATGGGCGAGGCAATGTGGTTCGGGCTGCCCGTGATCACGACGGCGTTCGGTGGGCAGGCCGACTTCTGCACGGACGAGACTGCGTGGCTGGTCGACTTTACGTTCGAACGTGCCAAAACGCACCTCGGGTTGTTCGACTCCGTCTGGGCCGAACCTGATGTCGACAGCCTCGTCACGCAACTGAAGGCGGTTCGCGAAGCGACGGCGGAAGCGCGCGCCGAAAAAGCAGAGCGCGGTCGTGCGTTGCTCGAATCGCGCTTTACGTGGGACCGATGCGCAGAGCGACTGATCGGGCTGGAAGCGTCGGTCCGGCGTTTGGAGCCCGCATCCGCTCGACGGACTCGGCTCGCATGGATTTCGTCGTGGAACACGAAATGCGGCATCGCGACCTATTCTTCATTCCTGGTCGGTAGTCTCGATCCGGCATGGTTCGATGTCAGGATTTTCGCATCACGCGATCCTGCCGTTGTCATCGATGATGGTCCAGAAGTCACGCGGTGCTGGACGGATCAGCGCGGCCGTATCGATGAGTTGCTCGCTGAGCTCGATCGATGCCGGCCTGACGCGATCATGCTGCAGCACAACTTTGGCTTCTTCAGCATGCCTTCAACGGCGCGAATCGTCGAGTATGCGAACGCACACGACATCCCGATCGTGATTACGTTCCACTCGACCAAGGATGTCGATACGCCGGACTATCGAGCCTCGTTGTCGGAGATCGCCGACGCGCTGCGTGGCGCCGACCGCCTGCTTGTGCATAGTGTCGACGACCTGAATCGGCTCCGGATATTGGGCCTCGTCGACAATGCAACGCTATTTCCCCATGGCGTTCATGCGCGCGAGTCGTCCGACCGACTCGCGTCTCGAACGGCGCTGAACATTCCAGTCGAGGCTCCGGTCATTGCTACGTATGGCTTCCTACTTCCGCACAAAGGGTTGGAGGAAGTCATCGAAGCGTTTTCGATGATATCGAAAGAGCTGCCGCAGGCGCGCCTGTTGATGGTCAACGCGCTGTATCCGGTTCGCGATTCGGAGTTGACCGCCGATCGATGCAGAAATCTGATCAAGACGTTCAACCTCGAAGACCGCGTGCAGATGATTACCGACTTCCTGCCTGATCGCGAGAGCTTTGCATATCTGGATGCGGCCGATCTTGTCGTGTTTGCGTATCAGGACACGGCCGAATCGGCGAGCGGTGCCGTGCGGTACGGACTCGCAGCCAATCGACCCGTTGCCTGTACACCGATTCCGATCTTCGACGATCTCGGAGAACTCGTGCATCGGTTTTCCGGTACCGATGCGCGCGCGATTTCTGCTGATCTGGCCACGTTGCTCGGCGATGCCTCGCTGTTGAGCAGCAAGGCCGACGCTCAGGCGGCGTGGATTCAGGCTCGGTCATGGGACGAGATGTCGTCGCGGTTGGGCGGCATTGTCCGTGGGCTCGTCGGAGAGCGGTCATCTGTCAGGCGAGACGGCTGATAAAATGATGGGTTTGCCGAGCGGAAGTAGCGCACGGCGCGTGTGTCACTACCGTCGACTGCCGCCCCGTCGGCGCAGTGCAAGAGAACTGAATGGCGCCTGAGTTCGTCGCGCAGCACATCGACCAGGCGCGTGTCATTCGAGTCCGCCGTCCAAGGGACGCAAATTAATTGGGTAACGAAAACCGATGCAGGACAAAGCACATCACTCCGTCGGGAGTTCACTGAGGTTGGCGTGGATGCTTGCGAAGCGAGACCTGAAGAACCGCTACGCCAGCTCGTACGCAGGTACGGCGTGGAACGTCGGCGTACCGCTTCTCTACTCCCTCATCAACGTGGTCGTGTTCTCGATCCTGATGCGGGGGCGAATGGGGGCGCAGTACGGTGACATTCCGTTTGCGCTTTTCTATTTCGTACCATTCTCGCTGTGGACCGTCTTTACCGAAGTGACAGGGCGCAGCACCGGTATCTTGCGGGAATACAGCTATCTCATCAGCAAGATCGCATTTCCGGTCTGGGTCTTGCCGTTGATTCCGCTCACGTCGGCGCTCATCAGCCAGGGCATCATTTTCGTTTTCGTGATCGGCCTGTTGATCATCAAGGGCGTCGTGCCGGGAACCATGATTTGGATGTTTCCCGTTATCTGGGCGCTTTCGCTTGCGATTTCGATCGGCTTTGCCTATGGCATTTCCGCCATTTCGGTCTATGTCCCCGACATGGTGCCGATCGTGCCGCTGTGTACGAATATCATTTTCTGGCTCACGCCGATTCTCTATCCGGCGACGATGGTAGAGGCGTCGCGCATGATCTGGATGCGTAATATCGTCATGACGCTCAACCCTTTCTACTACATGGTGGAGGCGTCTCGGCAGGCCGTGTTCCCAGGAATTCCATTCAATTGGGAATACATTGGCATCCTGATTGTCGTGGCAGCGGCTACCGTTGCGATCGGTGCATACATTTTTCGCAAGCTGAAGCCCGGCTTCGCAGACGTCCTTTAAGGATCAGAGTTAGTTCATGACGACACAAGATCCCTCCAACGTTATCGAGCTGAGCAATATCAGCAAGATCTACCGTTCGTATTCCTCGCCGCGACATCGCCTGCTCGAGTTGATGTCGGCGGGGAAGAAGCAATATTTTCGCGAAACCCGTGCGCTGGACGACGTTTCCTTCTCACTTGAGAAAGGCGATCGATTCGGCGTGGTGGGGGAAAACGGCAGTGGCAAAAGTACGCTTCTGAAGATCCTGGCAGGCGTACTCAATCCGAGTTCCGGTCTGGTGAACGTCTCCGGGCGCGTATCGGCGTTGCTCGAATTGGGGGCCGGGTTCAATCCGGAGCTGTCCGGTCGAGAAAACATCGTTCAGTTCTGCATGCTGCATGGCATGCTACAGGAGCAGGCCATTGCGGCTCAGCCCGAAATAATCAGGTTCAGCGAACTTGGCGATGCTGTCGATCATCCCGTCAAGACATACAGCAGCGGTATGGCGGTGCGGCTCGGGTTTGCCTGCGCGGTCTACGTGCAGCCGGACATTCTGATCGTTGACGAGGCGCTGAGTGTCGGGGATGCGTACTTTCAGAACAAGTGCCTGCACAAGATTCGCACGATGCTTGATGAAGGAACGACGTTCATTTACGTGACGCACGCTGCGGACTCGGTGCGCGCACTGTGCAATCGGGGCCTCTGGCTCGAGAAAGGGCGCGTTCGACTGCTTGGCAGTTCGAAGCAGGTCGGTGCTGCCTACCAGAGCGAAGTGTTCAGCAGGATGGTGCGAGCCGGCATCGACGTTACCGAGGTCGACGACGAAGATGAAGTTACGACGGAAACGCAAGTCGCGGCCGGCGAAGCAGTGACGACGCATACACGCGTGCGCCCTGACAAGGCCCGGACTCGCGCATTTTCCTCGCGGGTCGAACCGTTGCGTACCGGGACCGGCGAGATCCGGATCGACGATATCAGCGTGATCGATCCTGAGGGCAATGAGTGCGATACGGTCGATATCGAGAAGAAGATTCGCGTTCGCGTTTTCTTTCATGTCGTATCGCCTCCTCCCGAACGCAGTTCGCTTGCGCTCGGCATCACCGATTCATCGGGACGACAAATCCTGCATTTCAGTTCTGCCGTCCGAGACGTGTTCCCGTCGGAGGCCGCGCCGCATATTCAGCATATGCTGGAGTTCACCTTCGCGAACCCCTTGTGTCCCGGTGAATACGGATTGATCGCAGGGGTTGGCGTGACTACGGAGCATCCCGAGAATCGTGGGCAGAGTCTCGTCACGAACGTGATCGATTACTGCGTGGGTGGCGCACGGTTCGCAGTGCGCTTCCCCGATGAAGTCGTGAAGCGGGATCTGTGGGGTGTTGTGCACGTGGACTACGATGTTTCGATGCATTCGCTCGATTGAGCGACCACGTCGTTCTCAATCGGATATGCACATGTTTCAGCGCCTTAGAGCAAGAATTCGGGAGCGACTGATTGAAGCCGTGACCGATCGCGTGGTTTCGCGTCTTGCCGAATCGTCGGAGTTCACGACCCGGGTTGCTCGGTGCGTGGCGACGGAGCATGCGACCCAAACGCCGCAATCCGTTCCATGGGAGTCGGATTCTGTCGTCGAGCGACTCGCCGAGCGAATGACGCCTGGCATCGCTCAGCGGCTCGTCATGACACCGGTCGTGTTCGGGGGGGGATGGGATCGCATCTCGCTCGGAGAGGGCGTGCAGTTGGTGAACACGCTGATGAACGTGTCGTCGGGGCACATCGTCATTGGTGACCAGACGTTCTTCGGTCATAACGTCAGTCTGATTACCGGCACGCATCCGTTGACTGAGCAGATGTCCGCGCGGCACGACTATCCGCGGGAGGGGCGCGATATCGTGATTGGGCGAGGGGTCTGGATTGCATCCAATGCGGTCGTCATGGGCCCCTGTACGATCGGCGACCACGCAGTGATTGCGGCGGGCGCGATCGTGACGTGTGACGAAGTCGAGGCGGGATGGCTGTACGGTGGGGTACCCGCGCGCAAGATCCGGAAGTTGATTTGAGTATACGCACGCAGTTCCATGGCGTCCTCGATGCTGCAGACTTTTCGCACCGTCAAAGGGAAGTCGAGGATGGAAACTCCGTGAGCACCGCGCTTAGATCGCGGCAGAGAATCATTGAGCGCATTTTGAGAGTTGATTGAATATGAAGGCTGAAATTAGAAAGGTGGTGCGAGTCGTCGCGAATTGGCCGGTAGTGGGCCGACTCGTACGCATCGTTGTGGCCGCGATTCGGCTCCCTGAGTTCCGAGCGGACGTCATGCGTCGTCAGGATGTGTATGAAAGAGATCAGTTGCCGATGCTCTTGCGCACGTTGTCGGAACTGAACGATCGTCAGCGATTGATTGATAACGACCAAGACAATCTCGTGCGATCGGTGCCCGTCGCATTGCGACGGCTTCACGGGGACGTCAAGCAATTGAAGGCCGTGCTCGAACAGCGCGAGGCGTCAGACCACGCGGCATGGGTGAAGCAGCGCGAACATGCGGACGGCCGTCTGTCGGAAGTCGAGGCACTTACACGTCGCCTGGAGGAGCGCTTGGGCGGCTTGGACGACTCTGTCCGGTATCTGCTTGGTCGTGTCGAATTCGTTCGCCGGGAATTGATGTTCGAAATGCGCTATGGCGCTTCGTCGCCGGGCGAGAACGAAGACACGCTGAAGGCGAAAACGGAAATCATCGCGAAGGAAAAGGTGGCTGCGGCAGCCAGCAACGGCCAATTGAGACTTAACCTCGGTTGCGGACACATTGCGCTGGACGGCTATCTGAACGTCGACCGCCGAGCATTGCCCGGTGTCGATATCGTCTCGGAGGTCGATGAGCTGCCGTTCAAGAACGGCGAGTTGACTGAAATCTTCTCCGCGCACTTGCTTGAGCATTTTCCCCAGGAGCAGATGGCTCGCGAGCTGCTGCCCTACTGGTTCAGCCTTCTGAAACCGGGCGGCGAATTCCATGCGGTCGTCCCCGATGCACAAGCGATGATGAAGAACTACATCGACGGTGACTACCCGTACGCGTATCTGCGCGAAGTCACGTTCGGTGGCCAGGACTACGACGGTGACTTCCACTTCAACATGTTCACCCCTGAATCCCTGTCGGCCACTCTGAAGGAGGCCGGGTTTGTCGATATTTCGGTGATCGAGACCGGCCGACGCAACGGAAACTGCTACGAATTCGAGATCGTGGCGAAACGCGCGACGTCGGCCTGACGCAACGCATGCGATCGAGCGCAGTCGTCGCCCGCCTTCGTTCTGTCAGGCCCTCGGTGGTCGTGGCGAAACGGCAAGCATTGGGAGCCGTCGAATGGGCGACCGACGCGGCTCCATCGAGTATCACCATCAAACACAGTACCGAAAGATCGAGGTAACCCATGTTGAGCTTTTCGATTGTCATAAATACGCTCAATCGTGCCGCATTGCTCCAGAAGACGTTGGAGAGTTTTCGCTGGATCCGGTACGCTGGTGACTTCGAAGTCATCGTAGTTAACGGGCCGTCGACTGACGGGTCGGCGGAAGTGATTTCGTCCTGGTCATCGTTCATCCGCGCTGGTACGTGCCCGGTCGCGAATCTATCGGTGTCGCGAAACGTCGGCATCTGCATGGCGGAAGGTGACGTTGTTGCCTTCATCGATGACGATGCAATCCCGGAGCCGGAATGGCTAACGCAGCTCGCGGCTGCATATGACTCTCCGGAGATTGGCGGTGCGGGGGGGCTCGTGTTCGATCAAACGGGTTACACGTTCCAGTATGAGTATAGTACTGCCAATCGCCTGGGGAATTCGAACTGGGCCGCCAAGAAGAGTGCCGAGCATCTGTGTTTCCCTGGATCTTATGAGTTTCCGTACCTTCAAGGGACAAACGCATCGTTTCGTCGGTCAGCCCTGATGGAAGTGGGCGGCTTCGACGAGGAGATCGAGTACTACCTCGACGAAACGGAGCTGTGCTGCCGACTGGTCGATGCCGGATATGTCATTCGTCAGTTGCCGAACGCATACGTGCATCACAAATTTGCACCGAGCCATGTTCGCGATGATCACAAGATCACGCGTTACCGATATCCGGTGATCAAGAACAAGATCTATTTCTCGTTGAAGCACGCGCGCAAATATTTGCCGCTGGACGAGATTTTCGACGATAACCGGAAGTTTTCGCAAGGGCACGAAAACGATATTCGCTTTCATATAGACGGCGGCCGTCTCGACAAGTCGGAACTCGATAAATTCAAGGAAGAGAATGCCCGGGCGTGGAACACGGGCGTTGAACATGGGCTGCACGGGCACGCGGAATTGATCACCGCAGAAAAGAAGGCGCGTGTCGCCGGTGAGTTCAAGAAATTCGAGACATTTGGCGATCCCAGTCAAGACGCAATTGTGCTTATCGCGCGCGATTATCCGCCGGCACAAACGGGCGGAATCGCTACCTTTAACAAGGATCTCGCGGAAGGGCTTGGCTCGCAGGGCCGAATTGTCCACGTGATTACACAGAGCCCGGATTTCAATCGCGTCGATTTCGAAAATGGTGCATGGATTCACCGTATCGTGACGAAAGAGATGGCGCGTTCCAGCGAGGCCGTCGAGCGGAATATTCCAGCCCACATCTGGAACTGGTCGGCAACAGCGCTGGAGGAAGTCGAGCGCATTGCATCGCATCGCAAGATCGGTGTGGTCGAAGCGCCGATCTGGGACTGCGAAGGATGCGCATTCCTGTTCGATGGTCGTTGGCCAGTCGTGACGAGTCTGCACACGACACTGCATTTCTGGATTGAGACGCATCCTGAGTATGCTGCAGATGCCGCATGGATGAAGTCGTTCGGCAAGCCTATGCTAGAGCTGGAACAGGAGATGATGACGCGCGCGGATGCGGTGCGCGCCAATAGTAGAGCGATCGTGACCGAGATCGAGGCTGCTTACGGATTCAAATTCGATCAACAGAAAACGATCGTCGTGCCGCACGGCCTCGCGGCAAATGTGACCGCGTCGAACGGGAAGCGCACGTCGAACTCCGATGATGTCACGTTGCTGTTTGTTGGCCGACTCGAGCCGCGCAAAGGAATCGACGTATTGTTGGAGGCGCTCCCGGACGTGTTCGCGGAAATGCCGAACGTGAAGGTGCGTGTGATTGGTGATGACACGTTGCCTGGGCCGACCGGACGTCCTATCAAGGACGCTTTTATCGACTCGGAGGCTGGGCGCAAGTGGGGTGACCGTTTGTCGTTCGAAGGCCGTGTGCCGGATGATGTGGTGCGCGCAGCTTATGCGGAATGTGACGTCTTTGTCGCCCCGAGCCGGTTCGAATCGTTTGGCCTCGTGTTCCTGGAGGCCATGCGCGAAGGAAAGCCTGTCATTGGTTGCGCAGCGGGCGGGATGCCGGAAGTGGTTTCGCACGAAGTAACTGGGTTGCTGGTGACGCCTGGCGACGCGAAGTCGCTGGCGCAAGCAATTCGGCGACTTGTCGACTCGTCCGAATTGCGTGAGCGCATGGGGAATGCCGGAAGACGCCTGTTCGCGGAGCGGTTCACGGCGAAGCGGATGGCATCCGAGAGCGGCGCGCTTTATTCGCTTGCGATCAACAACCATCTCAATGCGGTTGCGCAATGAAAGTCTCATACGTGAACGGAATTTGCGTAAAGAACGACGCGATTTCCAACAGCATCCGTGACGAAGTACGTGCGCTGCGCAAGAGCGGTGTCGATGACGTTCGCTTGTACGCATACGCATGCGAGTATGACGACATTCCGTCGACGGTCGTATCCGAGGTCAGGGATATTGCGTTCGATCCACACTTTCTCGCGAGCGATGTCGTCATCTTTCACTTCGGCATCTACTATCCGCTATTCGATCTGTTGTCGATCGTTCCGGCGCGCGCGCGACGTCTGGTCGTGTTTCATAACGTCACGCCGCGAGAGTTCGTCAAACCGGAAAGTCGTGCACTGATCGATCAGTCCTTTTCGCAAATGTCGAATATTGCGTGGGCTGATCACGTTATCTGCGTTAGCGACACGAATCTCGAGGTGCTTCGCAAGGCTGGTATCGATACGCCTGCCACCGTGTTGCCTCTCGCTATTCACTCGATGTCGCATCCTCCATCGAGAAAACCGAGCGTTGTGGACAACATCGTGCGCATCGCATTCATCGGCAGGTTTGTGAAGTCGAAGGGGCCACATGAGTTGCTGATGGCGCTCAGCAACGTGTTGGCATCGAATCCGACATGTGCGGTAAAGCTGGATATGGTTGGTAATCTGCTGTTTTCCGACCCCGAGCTACTGGCACAGATCGAGACGATCATTGCCACGTTGGCGCGTCAATATGGTCGACGCGTCGAGATCAAAATTCATGGCAATGCTTCAGAAGAGCAGAAGCATGAAATTCTGCAGGATGCGGATTTGTTCGTCCTGCCGACCTATCATGAAGGATTCGGTGTACCGATTGTCGAGGCGATCTCCAACGGATGCTACGTCATCGCCTACGACAATTCCAACGTTCCGTCGGTAACGAACGGCTTCGGTCGACTCGTCAACACGGGCTGCATCGACAGTCTCTCCGCGGAACTTGCTCAGGCAGTGGAGAAAGTGGTGTCGGCTGCTTGGCGTGGTTCCGGTGATGAGAGTTATCAGACGTTTGTCACACACGCGACTCGGTACGCGGAGGAGTTTTCTCCGGGCAGGGTAGCAAGGAATTTCGTCAATCTTGTAAGCAAGATCCAATAATTCAAGGCGGCCTGCCTGGGATGACGCCCAGGCGGTGATGAAGGGCGTCTAATTTTCAAGATAACTAGCAATGGCGAGTGCGAAGACAGCCTATTTTCCATATATCGACGGCCTGCGTGCGTTGGCGGTGTTGTCCGTCATGCTGTTCCATCTGAACGCACATTGGCTTCCTGGTGGGTTTTCGGGAGTCGATATCTTTTTCGTGATCTCCGGATTCGTGGTCAGTTCCTCGGTCGCGAATCTCGGTTCGGTCTCGATTGGGCGATTTTTGCTGCTGTTCTACGCACGGCGGATGCGACGAATCTTGCCCGCATTGATTGTCGTGTTGCTTGTGACGGGGCTGGTTTCAGCACTGTTCATCCCGTCGTCGTACCTAAGTGATAAGAGTCAAAAGACCGGGCTCTACGCGTTCTTCGGCCTGAGCAATTTCATTTTGGGCTCGGTCGGCAACGACTACTTTTCTCCGACCGCTGAATTCAATCCGTACACGCATACCTGGTCGCTTGGCGTTGAAGAGCAATTCTATCTCGCCTTTCCATTTTTATTCTGGGCCTGGCTTGCCCGAAAAAACTGGCGGCATCTGTCTGTCATTCTGATTGCTGCGGGATTAGGTGCATCGCTGGTATGGGGGCACTGGCTCGGGCAGGCAAACCAAACGCAGGCGTTTTACTTTATTTTCGGTCGATTTTGGGAATTGGCCGCCGGCGTTTTGCTGTACCAATGTTTCATACTCTCTGGGTTCGTCACGGACGAATCGAGTCGAGCGCCTGCTACCGTGGGCACCAAGATCGGGGCATGGGTGTCATTGGCGATCGTGATGGTTGGGCTCGTGACTTCGAAGTCGGATCACTATCCATTCCCGGGTGCGATCATTCCAGTGGTCGGCACGGTCGGCTTGCTGGGATTCTTGTATCGTCGCGAGCATGCAGGCTTCATCTCGACGGTCCTTGAGAGTGGTCCGGCTCGCTTCGTCGGACGGATTTCCTATTCGCTCTATTTGTGGCACTGGCCGATTTACGTGGTCCTGCGCTGGACGGCCGGGCTTGAGTCCGTGCTCACGATCGTTTGCGCCATCGTGCTGACGTTTGCACTTGCGATGGCCTCGTACCGTTTCATTGAGGAACCGTTCCGCCACGGATTGTCGGCAACGCGAATTCCACGGCTCGTCATCGTCGGATGCGGACTTTGCTTGATGATCGGCGGCGCGGGCCTGTCGTCTATGATGGCTGAAGCTCAGCCCAAATTTTCCTTGAGCACGGTGACGAGACACGGAGACGATTGGTATCCGTACGGGACAGATACGAATCCTGCTTTCCCCGGTTGTCATACCGACGTTGCGCCTCAGGACGTGCAGGGCGGACAGCTCTGGGTTTATGCGCGGAAGAACTGTGATCTTCCTGCGAAGAGTGCGCATCGGATCTTCGTGATTGGCGATTCTCACGCGATGGCCTATTCGGGCATGTTCAAGCAGTTCGTCGTGCAGACGGGTGTCACGGTTTACGCTTACAACAACGCCGGTTGCCCGTTTCTTAGTTTGCAGCCGTGGCGCGAGGATGGAAACCCGGTTTGCCATCAATACGGCGATTCGGCATTGAAGGACATGTTGACGAAGCTGCAGCCCGGTGACGTAGTTTTCTTGCCTTCGTTGCGTTTGCCCCGAATGATCGATCAGTGGGCGTACTTTGGCGACGAAACTGCACGGAATCAGTTGTTTGGTGACGAGGCAGTGAAAGGTCGAAATCGGTCAGTCGAAGAGGCCATTCCGATACTGCAAGAGATAGAGAGGCATGGTGGAAAAGTTGTGCTGGAAGCGCCAAAGCCGATCTTCCGCATGGTTCCATATCGTTGCTCGGATTGGTTCAATCGACACAATCCAATTTGCGAGCGCGGTCCGTTGATCGACCGCAGCGAAATCGACGAGATGCGAGCGCCGATTCTTCAATCGTATGCACAGATGGAAGCGAAGGTGCCGAATGTATATACGTGGGATCCGTTGCCGACGCTGTGTTCGGATAGAACGTGCTCGGCGTATGACGGCAAGAAACCGCTGTTCTTCGACGGCGATCACATCAGCGGATATGGCAATTTGCGTGTGCTGCCCAGCTTCGAATCACTTATGTTGAAGTTGTTGTAATAAGATCGAGGCGGCGAATTTGGGTCACGCATATTGCAGATACATGCAATATGCGTGACGTAGCGACAAAGGGCGATCGACGAAAACCATGGCCGCTGTTTCTGAGCACCGAGTTGAAATCTCTCGCGTGGCCGAGCTCAACGGACTACGCGGAATTGCCATTCTTGCAGTGGTCTGGCATCACTTGAGCTTTGTTCTTGTTCCGGCGCCGCCAAGCCTATTTGGTATGCCCACTGAAGCGATACTGTGGAATGGATGGATGGGTGTCAACCTGTTCTTCATCCTTTCCGGTTTCGTGCTTTATTTGCCGTATGCGGCAGACAAACGGCGCTTCACCCGGCGCGAAGAGATCGTTCACTTCTACAGGCATCGTTTTCTTCGCCTGATGCCGCTTTATTTTTTTGTCGTGGTGGCGACGTTTGCTCTGAGCGGTCAATTTGCCAATGCAAACGAACATGCGATCCACGAGATCGTACGGTGTCTGACTTTTACGTTTCCGTTTTTCCCGGATACATTCTCGCCATTTTCGAACTGGGCGCTCTGGTCCGTCGGAGCGGAAGTCATGTTCAGTCTGATATTTCCACTCCTGGTCGCGATTGCGGAGCGGGTCGGGTTGACGCGACTGCTCGGCCTTACAATTTTTCTCTCGTTGTGCGTCAGGTTGCTCCGGAGAATTTACTACCCGGTGTTTTTCGGACCAGATTGGGTCATCGATGCGCTTCTCATCGGTCGACTCGATGAGTTTGTTATTGGCATGTGGCTCGCGCGTTCTTATGTGGACGGACGATGGCTGAGTGGTTGCCGTATTCTGCCCCTCGCTGCGACTGCATTGCTTGCCGTGGCGTCCTGGGGTTTTGCCGGATGCTTCGACAAGCGGATTCCCGCCGAATGGACGGCCCTCCTGAACAACGTACTCGACATCGCGTTGGCGTTGTTCGTGGTTACCGCACTGAGCCATGGGTCACTGTTTGCAAGACTTCTGCGTTCCCGCCTACTGCAGGTCCTCGGCATGGGATGCTACAGCGTCTATCTTTGGCATCTGCCGATATTGCGCGCGTTGCAGATCGATGTCGGCGGAGCAGGTGCGGTACGTATCGCGTGCTTTATTGGGGCGACGGTATTTCTTTCCGCGATGACGTATCGTTTCGTGGAGTTCAGGAGTGTCGATTCATGGCGGCAACTCTTTCTTGCCGAGCCACCCATGGACCGGACGCGGTCGATGGTCAATGGTGCGAGAGGGTGAGCATAGACAGGTATCGTGTCTACCGCGGAATAACCACGCACCAGCAGATATTTCGTTTTTAAGAGTCATCGGTGCGCCAACGCTGGTTGCCGAAGAAATCGACCCAGCGATCTAGGCCGGCGCCGAGCTTCGCTCGGTTATCGCGACGTCCGATATCGAGAAAATCTTCCGTAAATCGTTCACGGATGTCTCGATACACGTCACTCATCCGGTCGGATATCTTGTTCAGCCCCCCATTGCGGCTCAAATGGGCGCTGGCTATCGCGTCGGCAGGAACGCCGAGATGATCGGCCAATTCCGTGAAGAACTGGGACGGCGAAGCTATCAGCGATTCGTACGTCATACGCAGCGGCCGAATGCCTGTCTTATCGAAATAGGCTTCCCAGTTAGCCTCATGCGACAAAAGCATCATCAGCTTCGTCAGAATCGCGAAGAAGTCGTATCGAACTTTCGGTGTAGATGTATCCGAGTCACTGCATGTCGGCATGTGCCATACACCCGTTTCATCCGCAATGTAGAGGGATACGGCTTGCTTGATCGAATTTTCTCGCCGGATATAAATCCATCTGTGATTGGGTAAAATATCGTCCAACGTCGCGTAGCCGTGAACGCTGGTTGCCAACCAGTCATCGAGATGCGCACGATGATCGTGCATGATTTTCGAGCCGAAAATACCATTGACACTTCGATCGAGTATCAGCGTTTCAAAATCTTCTTCGAATCGTTCCCCGGGCGTGATGCCAAATGGCGACTGTTCGGAGTAGGGGTACTGGAAATACTCGGTCGGCCGCCCAAGGTGAGCACTGGTCAACGCATTAGACAAGACCGTGCTGCCACAGCGGGGAGTAAACGCAATCGTAAAGGTTCGATTTATGCCGGCGTGTTCCAGCCGGCTCAGGAGCGTCGTTTTATCAATGCGCTGCGACATCGTTTGCGTGCTTGCAAGAGAAATGATCATCACAAGGCGACTCGGCCGCAGCGGAATTTCCGTCGTCGCCTGTCGCGCCGTTACCGGGACAATCGATGGTAAAGATCGACGTAGCGATCGATCATCTGTCCGGCAGTCAGATTTTGCTCGAATCGCTCGCGTGCATGTTTACCAAGAGTTGCAGCTAAGTCGGAATCGTTCCACAGCGTGGTCATTGCAGCGCGCAGGGCTGCGGGATTGCTTGGAGGAACAACGAGTCCTGTCCTGCCAGCGATATTCACGTACGAGGTGCCAGTGCCAATCTCGGTGGAAATCAATGCCTTGCCGAACATTGCGCCTTCGACGAGCGAGATACCGAATGCCTCTGCTCGGAGGTGCGACGGAAACGTGAGTCCGTGGCACATGCTCAGAAGGGCAACCTTGTCTTCGTCAGATACGGCGCCAACAAATACTGCGCGGTCGCCGAGCCCAAGCCGCGCGGCATGGGCCTTGAGTTCACCTTCGACAGGCCCGGCTCCGACAATCACCACTTTCATCGACGTATTGACGAGCGCGTCCAGCAGGATGTGCAGACCCTTGTAGTAGCGCAAATTGCCAACAAACAGGAAAAATTTCGATCCTACGCGGTTGCGCCAGTAGGCGACTCGTTCGGGGTCGATCGCAGGGTAGAGAGTTTCATCGAGGCCAATAGGAATAACGTCAACCTTGTCCTTGAATTGACGCAATACGGGGCTTGTCTCAAGGTAGTTGGGCGACGTCGCAACAATCCGATCGACGTCACGCAGAAAGCGTCCCTGCAGGGGTTTGTAAGCCTGGAGCAGAACCTTCTGCCGTGTGATGTCAGCGTGATATGTGACGACCGATGGTTTCCGGCAACGCGTGGCGAAATGCACGACATCCATGAAAGGCCACGGAAAGTGGTAATGGATGACATCGGCTCGTCGAGCCAGTTCGGCAAAGCGCTGGAATGCCGCAATCGAGAAAGGAGACGAGGCAATCTGGATGTTCACCTTGGCTCGATGGTGAACATGGTCGCCAAAGTCCACAGAAGTCGTGTCCGTGCTAACGGTCAGGACTTCACTGGTGATTCCCTGCTTACTGGCGCCCGAGCATACCTGGCCGATTAGTTCTTCTACCCCTCCCATCGAGTCGGGGCGGTAGGTTTTGTAGAAATGTAAAACGTGCATATCGCGTCAGGTCACCACAGGAGCGCAAACGGCAGGGGGCGACTTCATATCGCCCCCTTGGGCATTGCACCATTTGGTGTCAGGTTGCAGGCGCCCGTCCGTAGACGTCCTCGAAGCGGACGATATCGTCTTCTCCGAGATATTCGCCGCACTGCACTTCGATGAGTACGAGATCGACGACCCCCGGGTTAATCAGACGATGCTTGTGCCCGGCCGGAATGTATGTCGACTCGTTAGGTTGCAGCGAAATAACGCGTTCACCATTGACGACATCTGCACATCCGCGCACAACGATCCAGTGCTCGCTGCGATGGTGATGCATCTGCAACGACAGCGACGCGCCGGGTTTGACGACGATGCGCTTCATCTTGAAGCGGTCGCCCTCTTCGAGCACTGTATACGTGCCCCACGGTCGATGAACCGTCCGATGAATCCGATAGGCGTCGTGGTTGGACTGCTTCAGTTGGGAGACAATCTGTTTGACGTCTTGTGCGCGGTCGCGCCGGGCGATCAGCAGTGCGTCCGGCGTGTCCACGACCACTAGATCCTCGACGCCCACGGCGCCGATCAAGCGGTCTTCGGAGCGGAAATAGCAGTTCGACGTGTCGTGCAGAAGGGCGGCACCGTCGATCCGGTTTCCTCGATCGTCTGGTTGGCTCAGGTCGCTGATAGCAAGCCAGGATCCAATGTCGCTCCACCCGATGTCGCACGGCACGACCGCTGCCTTGTTCGTGCGCTCCATCACGGCGTAGTCGATAGAGATGTCCTTTGCTGTCTCGAACGCGGTGCGCGTGAGTTCCACGACGTAATCCTCGTCGGTCGACGCCCAGCTTCCGTCGGGAATGGCCTCCCGGACCGGTTCGGCAACGTCGGGCGCCAGCGTTTCCATTTCGTCGAGCATCGTCTGGGCAGCGAAACAGAAAATGCCCGCGTTCCACGCGTGCTGACCGTCGCTTGCCAGCCTTGCGGCCACTTCGGCGTTTGGTTTTTCGACGAAGCTGACGATGTCGCGCGCGCTGGTGTTTTCATGTGCGCCGCGTTCGTATTGGATATAGCCGAAGCCTGTTTCAGCGCGGGTCGGCTTGACGCCGAACGCCACGACCTTGCCGGTGCCTGCTGCGTCCGATGCCTGTTGGACCGCCGCATTGAAGGCTGCGAGATCGTTGATCAGATGGTCCGCCGGCATCACGAGCATGATCGCCTCCGGACCATGGCGCTCACGCACGACCAACGCTGCTGCCTCGATCGCCGCCGCCGTGTTGCGCGACACCGGTTCGAGTACGAACCCCATCTTGACGGCTTCGTGGCGAACTTCAGCGCATTCGTCCTTGGTCAGGAAGTATGTATCGCGATTCGTGACGAAGACGATTTCCTCGACCCCAGGGATGCCGCACGCGCGGAGGTAGGTCTTTTGCAGGAGTGATTGACCGTCCGCCAGCTTGAGCAGAGGTTTTGGAAACGCTTCACGCGAGACCGGCCAAAGACGGGTGCCCGCGCCACCGCAGATAATGATGGGAACTATGCTCATGTGAACTTAAGCGGCAGAAATCTATGGTGCAATGAGCGATTCTAGCCGAGATTCTTGTGCTCCCCGCTCCATCCAGGACAATAGGTTACAAATTTTGTTGCCCGCCAACAGCGGCGAGCCTGGTCCGGCCCCCCCAGTGAGCCACACCGAATCGCCTTGTCGGCTTCGGCGTCAGCGTTTGACCAGGACGTGCACCCTCGCGATCATTGACTCCATTTGACGAACAATCGCGCCGTTTCAAGCCTGAACCGGCACGGTGCGTAAGCCCAGGTGTCACCGCGCGATGACTCGGGCCCGGCGTGGCGCGGGAGGTAAGGGTGGTGAGGCGCGTAGGCCGATCGTCGGGCGCGCGTTTCAGGACAGTCGAATGGTAAGCTATCGCCCCCCGTCCGTGGCTCGGGTACCTTGATATGGCATCCGTATTGCAGATGCTCTGGTTCCCTCGCGGCAGAATCCATTGTGGGCTGCGGTGCGACGAGGATCTCGCGATCGAGGAGCGCGGCCGGTAGTCCAAGTGCCGCCCCAGACAGAACCCAAACAGTCTTACCAATCGTTAGTGGACCGCATGAAGCTCGTTTTTGATCTCAATTCGCTGCGGCCTCCGAGAAGCGGTGTCGGCTACTACACCCAGCATTTGCTGGAAGGACTGCGAACGCAACGGGACGTCGAAGCTCTGGCAGGATGGATCGGCGCGAAGGTATACGAGGGCGGTCGTCTCGACGAATTGGTGTGCGACCACGCCGCGCTAAGAAAGGCGGCTCGGATCACTCGCGGGCCGCTGGCATCAGCGATTCGTGCGGGACGGAATGTCCCTGGCGCCTATGAAATGCGCACATTGCTCAGAGGATTGGCTTCGGCGCGGCCGCGTGATGACTTCGCCGCGCGTGGCTACATCTACCACGAGACGAATTTCATCGCGTCCCGGTATCGCGGACCGACCGTAGTGACGATTCACGATCTATCGCATTGCCGGTATCCGGAATTTCATCCCAAAGTCGCCATTAAATACTTGGACGACGGAATCCCCCGGACTCTGGAGCAGGCGCAGGCCGTGATTGCAGTGAGCCACTACACGAAGCAGGCGATTCACGAGATATACGGTCTGCCGGACGACAAGGTGACCGCGATCCATCTTGGTGTGGAGTCCTGTTTTAAGCCTCGGGGCGAGGATGAATGCGGGCCAGCGCTATCACGTTTTGGATTGCGCTACCGGGGCTTCGTCCTGTCGGTGTGCACGCTTCAGCCGCGGAAAAACCTTCACCGTCTTGTTGAGGCGTTCTCGCGCCTGCCGGTTGCGTTCCGTCAAGCGTTCCCTCTTGTGTTGATTGGTGCCGACGGTTGGATGAATTCTGCGTTGATGCGCGAAATTGAGCCACTGGCAAAGGCGGGTCAATTGGTCGCGCCCGGCTATGTGTCGCGTAGCGATCTCGTGCAGTTGTTTGCATCGGCGGCGATATTTGCTTACCCATCGCTTTACGAAGGATTCGGTCTACCGGTCGCGGAAGCGATGGCGAGCGGTGTGCCAGTGCTGACGTCGAACGTCACTTCGTTGCCCGAGGTTGCCGGCGGAGCGGCATGGGAAGTCGATCCATATGCTGTCGACGCCATTGCGGACGGTCTCGAGCGCATGTTGGACGGCGAGTCTCTGCGTAGCGAGCTGGTCGCCAAGGGGTTGTGCCGGGCGGCCGAATTTACGTGGTCCGCAACGGTCGAGAAAACTTGCGCCGTATACCGCTCGGTGTCGGCGTGAAACTGCAATGGTGCGACATCCGGTCGTGCCGTTCGTTGGAAGGTATGCAAGATGCGAATTGCGATTAGCGGTGCAAACGGATTCGTGGGTCGCGCCGTCAGCTCACGCGCACACTCACAAGGCAATCATGTGATCGGAATCGTACGTCGGCCCGGAGTGTGCGAACCGTACGTTCACGAATGTGTGATTGACGACGACAACTTTGCCAGTGTCGCGAATGGTTCCCGCCAACTGGACCCTTGCGACGTCGTTATTCATTTGGCCGCTCGCGTTCATGTAATGCGCGATCGAGCGGCCGATCCGCTTGCTGCCTTCAGAGCGGTAAACGTCGACGGTTCCCTGAACATCGCAAGAGCAGCGTTGCGAGCTGGCGCTCGCCGCTTGGTGTTGGTAAGCAGTATCAAGGCCCTTGGAGAGGGCGAACCGGGACGGCCATGGCGCGAGAACGACGAGCCTATGCCGACAGATCCGTATGGCATATCAAAACTCGAGTCCGAACTGGAGGTCCGCAAATTCGGGAAAGCGCAAGGTCTCGAAGTCGTCGTTGTGCGACCGCCACTGGTCTACGGCAGAGGCGTCGGTGCGAATTTTCTGGGGCTGATGAAAGCGATCGACAAGGGAATTCCACTTCCGCTCGCAAGCGTCACCGCTCGTCGCAGCCTCGTTTATATCGAAAATCTGGCCGATAGTCTGCTGCGGTGCGCAAGCGATCCACGCGCTGCCGGCGAATGCTTTCACGTCGCTGACGACGACGCCCTTTCGATCGTCGAGCTATTGCGCTCGCTAGGCAATGGACTCGACCGGCCAGCGAAGCTGTTTCCGGTGCCGGTCGCGGTGTTGCAGGCACTTGGCAAGCTGGCAGGTCGGGCGGCTGTGGTCGACCGCCTCACATCTAATTTGCGGCTCGATACCACCCACATGAGACGGACATTGAATTGGCAGCCTCCGTATACGGCCCAGCAGGGACTCGAAGCGACCGCCGCGTGGTATCGTTCCCGCGATATCCAAAAATAAACACATGCTTCTCCCAACTTCCTCCTGGATCACTGCGGTTTTGGTGGCCTTGGCGACCACATTTGCTTCGACGGCCATCCTGCGTCTGCTGCTCGTGACCGGCCTCGCGTGGCGTCTCGCCACCGACATTCCGAACGACCGTTCGCTTCATACTTTGCCGACGCCTCGCGTCGGCGGCTGGGGCATCGTCCCGGCGTGCGTCATTGCGCTGCTGGTGCTGGCGCCGCAGCTGTGGCTGATCGCTGCCGCGGCAGCCGGTCTCGCCGCGGTGTCCCAGGTCGACGATCGGCGTGGGCTGCCGGCTCGCGTGCGGTTCTCCGCGCATCTCGCGGCGGTCGTGGTGCTGATCGCCGTTTATCCGGCCGACGCACCCGTGTGGCTGCTGGCCGGCGTGGGCTTCGTCATGGTCTGGCTGACGAACCTGTACAACTTCATGGATGGCGCGGATGGCCTCGCTGGCGGCATGGCGCTGTTCGGCTTCGGGGCATACGCGATCGCGGTGCTGGGCGGCGCGACACCGTCGCCCGATCTCGCCGTTGCGGGCGCCGCGGTTGCCGGCGCGGCGCTCGGCTTCCTGCTGCTCAACTTCCACCCGGCCAAGCTGTTCCTCGGCGACGCCGGGTCGATTCCGCTCGGCTTTCTAGCCGGTGCGCTGGGCTATTGGGGGTGGCGTACGGGCGTCTGGCCTATCTGGTTCCCGGCATTGGTGTTCGCGCCCTTCATCGCCGATGCATCTGTAACACTTTTGAGACGTCTGTTACGTGGCGAAAAGTTCTGGCAAGCGCACCGGGAGCATTATTATCAAAGGATGGTTCGAGCGGGCCTAGGTCACCGCCGGACCGCTCTTTATTGGTACCTCATCATGCTCGCAGGCATAATCGTCGCCTTGTGGGCAAAGGGCCGCCCGGAACTGCAGCAGTGGCTGTCGTTCTTCGCCTGGTACGGCGTCCTGGCATGCATCGGACTGGCCATTGACAGGCGCTGGCGCCGGTTTCAGTCGGCCGCTGAAAAATAACTCTTGAGGTTTCCTGCCGATGTTGCGATCCAAAGCATCATGGCTTTCGCTGAGCGCTTTCCTGTTCGACCTGACGGCGGTCAGCGCCGCGTGGTTGTTCGCTTATCTCGTCCGGTTCAACGGGAGTGTTCCGCCCGATTTCATGGGCGGCGCGCTCATGGCGCTAGTCTGGGTGCTGCCGGTCTACGCGTTGATGTTCCACGTATTCGGCCTCTACCGCGGTCTGTGGGTATTTGCGAGCCTTCCGGACCTGGTTCGGATCTCCAAGGCGGTGATCGGCGGCGGCGTGATCGTGATGATCGGAGCCGTGATGTTCCAGCCGGCGCCAATCATTCCGCGCTCGGTGCTGCTCGTTTCGCCACTGATGCTGTTCCTTGCGATGGGCGGCGCCCGCGCGCTGTACCGCGCGACGAAGGAATTTTACCTGTATGGCGGACTGGTCGGGCAGGGCAAGCCGGTGCTCGTGCTAGGTGCCGGCACGGCGGGCGCGAGTCTCGCGCGCGAACTGTCGCGTTCGGGAGAATGGCGTCTGGTCGGCTTGCTCGACGACGACGTCACCAAGCAAGGCCGCGAAATCTACGGCTACAAGGTGCTCGGCTCGTTCAACGACCTGAAGCACTGGACCGATGCGATGAAGGTCGAGTACGCGATCATCGCGATTCCATCGGCATCCGTCGAAACGCAGCGCCGTGTCGCGACACTGTGCGTGCGCGCCGGCGTCAAGGCAATGGTGTTACCGTCGCTGACTGCGTTGATGCCAGGGCAGGGATTCCTGTCGCAGGTTCGGAACATCGACCTGGAGGACCTGCTCGGCCGCGATGCGGTGACGATCGACACGCCACACGTCGAGGCGCTACTGCGCGGCCGCGTCGTGATGGTGACCGGCGCGGGAGGCTCGATCGGTTCCGAGCTGTGTCGGCAGATTCTCCGGTTCAAGCCGGCGCAACTGGTGGCTTTCGATCTCTCCGAGTACGCAATGTACCGGCTCGCCGAGGAGTTGCGCGAGCGTTTTCCGGACCAGCCTGTCGTGCCGATCATCGGCGACGCGAAGGATTCGCTGCTGCTCGACCAGGTGATGTCGCGCTATGCACCGCATATTGTTTTCCATGCGGCCGCGTACAAGCACGTGCCCCTGATGGAGGAGCACAACGCGTGGCAGGCACTGCGCAACAACGTGCTGGGCACCTACCGCGTCGCACGCTCGGCGATCCGCCACAACGTACGCCATTTCGTGCTGATCTCGACCGACAAGGCAGTCAATCCGACCAACGTGATGGGTGCCAGCAAGCGGCTCGCCGAGATGGCGTGCCAGGCGTTGCAGCAGACGAGCGAGCGCACGCAGTTCGAGACCGTGCGTTTCGGTAACGTGCTCGGCAGCGCGGGCAGCGTGATCCCGAAGTTCCAGCAGCAGATCGCGAAAGGTGGCCCGGTGACGGTCACGCATCCCGAGATCACGCGGTTCTTCATGACGATTCCGGAAGCGTCGCAACTTGTGCTGCAGGCGTCGAGCATGGGCCGCGGCGGCGAGATCTTCATTCTCGATATGGGCGAGCCCGTCAAGATCGTCGACCTCGCGCGCGACCTGATTCGCCTGTACGGTTTCTCGGAAGGGCAGATCCGGATCGACTTTACGGGGCTGCGGCCCGGCGAGAAGCTCTACGAGGAACTGCTCGCGGATGACGAGACAACCACCCGCACGCCTCATCCGAAGCTGCGGATCGCGCGTGCGCGGGAAGTGCCGGATCATCTTCTCGACGAACTCTTGCCTTGGCTGATGCAGCATCGCGTGCTGAGTGACGACGAGGTGCGACGCGATTTGAGGCGTTGGGTGCCGGAATATCAGACGACCGTCGCGCCGATGCTGCAGAGCGTGCCCGCGGTGCGTGCAGTGTCGAATGAATGACGGCGGTTCCGGTCAAGTGGAATAAAAAAGCGCCCGAGGGCGCTTTTTTATTATCCGGCGCCGGCGTGGCGGCGCTTCAGTGGCTGCGCCGTTGCTTCCTCACCACCATCCACCGCGGCGCCCGGAACCTGACGATGCTGATGTAAAGCCACACATAGGTCAGCGCGAACAGCACGACGAACACGAACAAATGCACCGTGTGCCGCCAGAACAGCGTCGCCGGAATCACCGCGACGAGGCACAGTAGCCACAGATACGGCGAAGTGAGCGAATTCCGCCGCGTGAGGTCATGCGCGTGCTTCGTTCCGACCGCCCATCGCATCAGCCGCTTGTACACGAGCATGTGCAGGTGCACGCCGTCCGGAATCCCCGGCGACATCCCGCGAATGAACTTCTTCCGGTAGATCGAGAAGCAGGTCTCGAAGATCGGATACATAAAGAGCAGCACCGGATACCACGCCGACACTTCGTGATTGCGCATCACCAGCATGATCGCGAGCTCGGCGAGCATGAACCCGATGAAATACGCGCCGCCGTCGCCGAGGAAGATCAGGCCGGCCGGAAAATTCCACAGGAAGAAGCCGAGCACGGCGCCCATCATGATGATCGACGCGGACATCACGACCGCGTCGTTGACGTGGAATGCGACGTAGGCAAGCGACGCGAACATCATGAAGCTGACCATCGACGCCAGGCCGTTGAACCCGTCGATGATGTTGATCGCATTGGCCAGCGCCGCGACCGCGAGCACCGTGATGAACGCCGAGATGGCCACATACCCGAGCAGGAAATCGAGCGGCGGCACGCTGATCCGCTTGACCGCGATGCCCAGCAGCCAGAACGCCAGCGCGGCGGCGCCCATCGTGCATAGCAGCCGTGCGCGCGGCGACACGCGCTTGGTCAGGTCCTCGACGAGCCCGGAGAGGAATGCCGGCATCCCGCATGCGACGATGCCGAGAATGCTGCCGGCGACCGTCGGATAGCGCCGCGACACGAGCAGCGCGGCAATGACGACGCCGGCGAGGATCCCGATGCCCCCGACGCGCGGCACCGGCCGCACGTGGAATTTCTGCACGCCCGCCAGATCGCTGTCGATCGAGAATTTCTCGTGCAGATGCGCATAGCGCACGATGAACAACGTGACGAGCAGGGAGACGATGAAGCCGGACGCGAAGCTGAGCATGGGATCGCTCGAAAAATGGACAGCGGATTATACAAAACCGCGGGGGTTCCCCTCCTGCCATTTCCAGTGGTCCGCGCACATCTCGTCGATTCCGAGCGTCGCGCGCCAGCCGATGATGTCGGCGGCAGCCTGCGGATTCGCGTAGCACTCGGCGATGTCGCCGGGGCGGCGGGCGACGAGTTCGTACGGCACCGGGCGGCCCGAAGCCTTCTCGAACGCGCGCACGACCTCGAGCACGCTGTAGCCCTGGCCCGTGCCGAGGTTCACGACGAAGCTCGCATCGCGCTTCGCGAGCGCGTCGAGCGCGGCGATGTGCCCCTTCGCGAGATCGACGACGTGGATGTAGTCGCGCACGCCGGTGCCGTCCGGCGTCGGGTAGTCGGAGCCGAACACGCGCAGCTTCTCGAGCTTGCCGACCGCGACCTGCGCGACGTACGGCATCAGGTTGTTCGGGATGCCGGCCGGATCCTCGCCGATCAGCCCGCTCGAATGCGCGCCGACCGGGTTGAAGTAGCGCAGCGTCGCGATGCGCCACGACGGGTCCGATACCTCGAGATCGCGCAGGATCTGCTCGGCGATCAGCTTCGACTGGCCGTACGGGTTGGTCGCGGACAACGGGAACGATTCGTCGATCGGCGAGCGCTCCGGCACGCCGTACACGGTCGCCGACGAGCTGAACACGAACTGCCGCAGGTTGCGCTCGCGCATCACTTTCAATACGGTCAGCAGGCCGCCAAGGTTGTTCTGGTAATACTCGAGCGGTTTCTCGACCGATTCGCCAACGGCCTTGAGTGCCGCAAAGTGGATCGTAGCGGTGATCGGGTGCGCGTCGAACACCTCGGCGAGTGCGGCCTCGTCGCAAACGTCGACCTGATGGAATGCCGGAGTCTTGCCGGTGATGCGTTCAATCCGGCGCACGGACTCGACTTTACTGTTGACCAGGTTGTCGACGATCACGACGTCATAGCCGTTCTCGAGCAGTTCGACTGTCGTGTGCGAGCCGATGTAGCCCGCACCGCCGGTGACGAGGATGGTGCCTTTAGCGCTCATTGCTCATGTGCTCCTTCAAAATGTGATGCCGGTGAACGTATGGATGGTACGCCTGTAACGTTCGACGACCTGCTGCTCGTCGAATTCAGCGGCCACCTTGCCGCGGCCGCGCGCACCCATCGCATCGCGCCCGGCGCTCCCGAGTTCGATCATGCGGATCAGCTGCTCGGCGAGGCTCGCGCTGTCGCGCACGCGGCACAGGAAGCCGGTTTCGCCGTCGGCCACGACGTCGCGGCAGCCCGGCACGTCGGTCGCGACGATCGGGCGGCCCATCGCGGACGCCTCCATCAGCGTACGCGGCACGCCCTCGCGGTACGACGGCAGCACGACGCAGTCGGCCGCCGCGATGTGCGGGCGCACGTCGTGCGCCTCGCCGAGATACTCGACGACGCCTTCGCCGACCCACGCGTCGACGTCCGCGCGACCGATCGCGCTCGGATTGTCGACGCCGAGCGGCCCGAGCAGCTGGAAACGCGCGTCCGGGTAGCGGGCCCGCACGACGCGCGCGGCCTCGACGTATTCGCGCACGCCCTTGTCCCACAGCAGCCGGCCGATCAGGATGAACACCGGGCCGCGCCCGGCGGGCAGCGGCACCGGCGCGAACTGTTCGAGATCGACGCCTTCGCCGTGCAGCAGCCGCGCGCGGTCGGGATGCGCGAGCAACCGCTCGTCGGTGAAGGTCGCGAGATCGTCGCGGTTCAGGAACCAGACTTCACGCGGAAAGCGGAACGCGAACCGGTACAGGCGCTTCGCGACACTGGCCGCGCGGCTTTTCTGGATGAACACGTAGCCGAGGCCCGTGGTCACCGCGATCGACGGCACGCGCGCGAGCCACGCCGCGATCGACCCGTAGATGTTCGGCTTGATCGTGTAATGGAACACGAGATCGGGCTTGAGCGCGCGGTAATGGCGTACCAGCGCGGCAAGCGTGCCGAGATCCTCGCGCGGGCTCGTGCCCTTCGACGCCACGGCGAGCGCGACGTAGCGGCAGCCCATCTGCTCGAGCAGCGGCACCGTGCGGTCGTGCGGCGCGATCACGACGACCTCGGCGCCGCGCGCGACGAGTGCGCGGATCAGCCCGTGGCGGTACGTGTAGATCGCCCAGGCCGTGTTGCAGACGAGCGCGATGCGCAGCGAGGAAGTAGCGGACATGAAAAAAAAGAAAAAATAAAGCGTCGAAAATGCCGGATGCGCGCTACGCGGACCGGCGCGCCGCGAACAGCGTCCGCTTGATCCGCTGCAGCGTGCGGTACGGCGTGACGAAATGCAGCAGGTTCTTGGCGAGGCCGGCCCAGTCGTACGGGTTCAGAACGTTGAAGTGCCGCAGCAGCAGCGATAGCGTCGATATCAGCTGGCGGCGGCGCTTGGTCGCGCTGATCCCGCCCTCGTTGAGCTCGTAGTAGAGGCCGAGCTCGGGCAGGTTCGCGCAATCGTAGCGTTGCATTAACCGTAAAAAAAGATCGAGATCCTCGGCCGCGCGGTACTTCGCCCGATAGTTGCCGACTTCGCGCACCGCGTCGATGCGCAACATGACCGACGGATGCACGAGCGGCGAGCGCAGGAAGCGCATGCGGCGCAGTGTGCGCGGATCGGCGGGCGGCGTCAGCATGAAGCGCGGCTCCCCGGCGCGCGACACGACCTGGGTCCACATGCCGACGCAGGCCACGCGCGGGTGGGCGTCGAGATACGCGCGCTGCTTCGCGAGGCGCTGCGGCGCGGCGAGGTCGCCGGCGTCGATGCGGGCCGCATAGCGGAAACCGCGTGCCGCGAGCGCGTCGATGCCGGCCTCGAGCGCGCGCTCGATGCCGCCGTTGCGCGGCATGCGCAGCACCTCGATCGCGAGGCCGGGCAGGTCGGGCGCCACGATCGGCGGCGTGCTGCCGTCGTCGACGATCAGCACGTGCACCGGCGCGTCCTCTCGAAACGATGCGAGGGTACGGACGACGTCGTCGTGGCCGTTGTAGGCCGGCATCAGCACGGCCACGTCGTCGAGCGGGGGCGGGCAATCGGGAGACGTCATGGGCGCAGCTTGAAACGAATGTAATAAAAATTGACGGCGGCGGCGGCAACGTAGCCGGCCGCCAGCCCGACGAGCGCGCCGTACAGGCCGAGCCGGGGGATGGCGAACACGTTGACGAGCGCGGCGATCGCGAGCGCGAGCACCCATTTCGCCAGCAACACGAATTTTGCTTGATATTTGAGAACGATAAGATTGCCTATCGCCTCGATGCCGGCCGGCACGGACAGCCAGACGGCCCAGCGGAAGATGTCGACCGACGCCTCGTAGCCGCGGCCGAACACCTTGCCGACGATGAGCGGCGCGGCCGCGTCCAGCACCAGTGCGCCGGCCGTCATCAGGCCGGCGGTCATCGCGATCAGCCGCACGATGTTGCGGCGCAACCGCGCGACGTCCTGCACGCGGTACACGAACGCGGGCGCGATGGTCTGCGCGAGCATCAGCGCGAGCGTGATCCAGTTCTCGTTGAGCTGCTGGGCCGCCGAATAGCGGCCGAGGTCGGCGAACGACACGTGGCGCTCGAGCATCAGGCGGTCGAGCTTCAGGAACAGATACATGCAGATCAGGCCAAGCCAGAACACGGTGCCGGCGGTGGCAAAGTGCCCGAACAGCGGTTTGTCGAACGTCCAGCCGAGCGTGCCGCCGTTACGATGGCGGTAGTAGAGCAGCAGCACGAAACCGATCGCGGCGGCTTCCAGCGCCCACAGCCATGCGAAGCGGGCGGGGCCGGCGGCCGCGCGCACCAGCAGCCAGACGGCGAGCGCCTTGGCCAGCGCGGTGAACATGCTGGTCACGAGTTGCGGCTTGCTGTAGGTCATGCTCTGCAGCCACGCGTTGATCACGCCGACGAACGGCTCGCGGAACACCATCGTGACCGCGAGGCCCGCGAGCATCGCGCCGACGAGCGGATCGAACGCGCCGGCGCCGATCGCAATCCAGGTCGCGACGAGCGCGGCGGCGGACACGCCGATGCGCAGCGCGAATGCGCTGCCGAGCACCGCGCCGAGTTGCGCGGGCGGGCGCTGGACGATGGTCGGAACAAGGATTTCGGCGCCGCACACCCAGGTGAGCGGTGCCAGTACGAGGAGAAGCGTATTCGCATACTGCCATTTGCCGAACACGTCCGGCCCGAAATAACGGGCCAGAAGACCGCTGATCGCGATCGCGACGCCGATCTGCGTGAGCCGTTCGAGCCCCAGCCAGACGAGGTTCGCGACGGCTTTCGCGACGTCCGGGTTGCCGAATCGCTTCAGCATGCGGGGCAGCCGCATGCGCGCGAGGCGGCCGGCAGGGCGCCCGCAGGCGGCAGGGTGGCGGCGGCGGAACGGCTAGGCATTAAAATGGACGGAATCCGCGTCATCAAAACCCGCGATTATAAGTGGGATCGGGGCCGCGCCAGCCGTCCCGTTCCTTGCAACGCCGGGCCGGCATGTATGATGCCGGGCACGCGCGAAGGCGGCCAGATTATTTTCCATGCACGCAACCGAGAGAGAATCGATGATCTCCCAATCCATCTTCAAGGCATATGACATTCGCGGTGTGGTCGGCAAGACGCTCGACGCCGACACGGCGCGCGGGATCGGCCGGGCATTCGGCAGCGAAGTGCGCGCTCAGGGTGGCGACGCGGTCGTCGTCGCGCGCGACGGCCGCCTGTCGGGTCCCGAGCTCGTCGGCGCACTCGCCGAGGGCCTGCGTGCGGCGGGCGTCGACGTCGTCGACGTCGGCATGGTGCCCACGCCGGTCGGCTATTTCGCGGCGAGCGTGCCGCTTGCGCTGAAGGGCGGCGAGCGTCGCGTCGATTCGTGCATCGTCGTCACCGGCAGCCACAACCCGCCCGACTACAACGGCTTCAAGATGGTGCTGCGCGGCGCGGCGATCTACGGCGAGCAGATCCAGGCGCTGTACCGCCGCATCGTCGACGAGCGCTTCGAGACGGGCAGCGGCTCGTACGAGGCATTCGACGTCGCCGACCAGTACATCGAGCGCATCGTCGGCGACGTGAAGCTCGCGCGCCCGCTGAAGCTCGTCGTCGATGCCGGCAACGGCGTCGCGGGCCCGCTCGCGACGCGCCTGTTCAAGGCGCTCGGCTGCGAACTCGTCGAGCGCTTCACCGACATCGACGGCACGTTCCCGAACCACCACCCCGATCCCGCGCATCCGGAAAACCTGCAGGACGTGATCCAGGCGCTCAAGGACACCGACGCCGAGCTCGGCTTCGCATTCGACGGCGACGGCGACCGCCTGGGCGTCGTCACGAAGGACGGCCAGATCATCTACCCGGATCGCCAGCTGATGCTGTTCGCGGAGGAAGTGCTGTCGCGCAACCCGGGCGCGCAGATCATCTACGACGTGAAGTGCACGCGCCATCTCGCGCAGTGGGTGAAGGCGAAGGGCGGCCAGCCGCTGATGTGGAAGACGGGCCATTCGCTCGTGAAGGCGAAGCTGCGCGAGACGGGCGCACCGCTCGCGGGCGAGATGAGCGGCCACGTGTTCTTCAAGGATCGCTGGTACGGTTTCGACGACGGTCTCTACACGGGCGCGCGCCTGCTCGAGATCCTCGCGAAGACGGCCGATCCGAGCGCGCTGCTGAACGCGCTGCCGGACGCGATGAGCACGCCCGAACTGCAGCTCTGGCTCGACGAAGGCGAGAACTTCCGCCTGATCGAGAAGCTGCAGAAGGAAGCAAAATTCGAAGGTGCGGACGAGGTCGTGACGATCGACGGCCTGCGCGTCGAATACCCGGACGGCTTCGGCCTCGCGCGTTCGTCGAACACGACGCCGGTCGTCGTGATGCGGTTCGAATCCGAGACCGAGGAAGGGCTCAAGCGCATCCAGGACGACTTCCGCCGCGTGCTGACGGCCGCGAAGCCGGACGTCAAGCTGCCGTTCTGAGCGCCGCGAATCCGGCGCTTCGCGCCAGGCCCCCGACGGAGGCGGGAACACTCGGGACGGCCCGGCGTTTGCTCGAGAACCCGGCGGCCTGCGGGCCGCCGCCGGCGCGGCGATGATCGAAGGATCGTCGCGCCATCCCCGAAAAGCGGTGCACGCCGACGGCGTGCGGCCGCTTTTTGCCTGTGTGCTCTCCCGGGCGCGATAAAATCGCGTCTTTATGCCTGTCGCCGGCCGTCCGCCGGCGTTTTTTCAGCGTGCAAAAGATCCTGATCGTGCGCGTGTCGTCGCTGGGCGACGTCGTGCACAACATGCCGGTGATCGCCGATATCCGGCGTCGCCATCCCGACGCGCAGATCGACTGGCTCGTCGAGGAGAGCTTCGTCGACCTCGTGCGGCTCGTCGACGGCGTGCGCGACGTCCTGCCGTTCTCGCTGCGCCGCTGGCGCAAGAAGCCGTTCTCGGGTGCGACGTGGCGCGAGATCCGCGCGTTCCGCAAGCGCCTCGCGGCCGAGCAGTACGACCTCGTGATCGACTGCCAGGGACTCATCAAGACGGCCTGGGTCGCGAGCTGGGCGCGCGGCCCGCTCGCGGGCCTCGGCAACCGCACCGACGGCGCGGGTTACGAATGGCCGGTGCGCTTCTTCTATCGCAAGCGTGTGCCGATCGAGCCGCGCACGCACGTGGTCGAGCGTTCGCGCCAGCTGGTCGCGGCCGCGCTGGGCGACCCGGTGCCGACGCCGGCCGATCCGGTCGACTTCGGCCTCGATACGCGCGCGGCGGCGCTCGCGGTCGCGGCGCTCGGCCTGAACCTGCCGGTGCCGTACGTCGTCTTCGTGCATGCGACGTCGCGCGCCGACAAGCAGTGGCCGGACGCCGCCTGGATCGAGCTCGGCCAGGCGCTCGTGCGGCGCGGTGCGTCGCTCGTGCTGCCGTGGGGCAACGATGCGGAGCGCGCGACCAGCGAGCGGCTCGCGAAGGAATTCGGCGCGGCGGCAATCGTGCCGCCGAAACTGTCGCTGCCCGCCGTCGTCGGTCTGATCGACGGCGCGGCCGCGACGGTCGGGGTTGATACAGGTCTGGTTCACATCGCGGCCGCGCTGAAGCGTCCGACGGTCGAACTGTACAATTTCGCAACGGCCTGGCGTACCGGCGGCTACTGGTCGCCGAACGTCGTCAATCTCGGCACGGCGGGGCAGCCGCCGTCGATCTCGCAGGTGAAGGCGGCGCTCGCGGGCTTCGGTCTGCTGTGACGCCCGTCACGCCTGCCCTGCCAGTCACGCACGCGAACCGATCATGAGCGAATCCCAGATCATCGAAGTCCCGTCCGCCGACTGGAGCGGACACAACCTGTCGACGCCGCGCGAGCAACTGCTCGCCGCGGTCGAGGAAGGCAAGGTGCTGTATTTCCCGAACCTGCGCTTCGCGATCGAAGGCGGCGAGGAAGCGCTGCTCGATCCGGCGCTCGCCGATCCGAAACGCAAGAACATCAGCCTCGCGCCGAATGGCGGCGCGCTCGCCGGCGTGCTCGGCGACAGCGTCACGCAGTCGGCCGTGCGCGCACTGGTCGCGCGTTTCCAGCAGCAGGCCGGCACGCTCGTCGACGGCCTCTTTCCCGAATACCGCGGCAAGCTGCGCGTCGCGCCGACGAGCCTGCGGCTGATGCAGGTCGAAACGCGCCAGACTTCATGGCGCAAGGACGACAGCCGGCTGCACGTCGATGCGTTCCCGTCGCGGCCGAACTACGGCGAGCGGATTCTGCGCGTGTTCACGAACGTGAACCCGGCCGGGCAGCCGCGCGTGTGGCGCGTGGGCGAACCGTTCGAGGACGTCGCGAAGCGTTTCCTGCCGAAGATCCGGCCGCAGTTCCCCGGCTCCGCATGGCTGCTCAACCTGCTGCACGTGACGAAGTCGCCGCGCAGCGCGTACGACCATCTGATGCTGAACCTGCACGACGGGATGAAGGCCGACCTCGACTACCAGAAGACGTGCCCACAGCAAACGATGCCGTTTCCGCCGGGCAGCGTGTGGATATGTTTCTCGGATCAGACTTCGCACGCTGTGATGTCCGGCCAGTTCATGCTCGAGCAGACCTTCTTCCTGCCGGTCGACGCGATGGTGCGCCGCGACTGCGCGCCGCTCGGCATTCTCGAGCGCCTGACCGGCAGGACGCTGGTTTGAGCGCGCGCCTGTTTCCACGCAAGCCGGGGGCCGGCCCATGCTGAGGGCGATCTATCGCGCGCTGTGGTGGCTGGTCGCGCCGATCGCCGTGATCCGGCTGTTCGTGCGTTCGCGCAAGGAACGCGGCTATCGCGAGCACATCGGCGAGCGCTTTGGTCACGTCGCGGGCCGTTCGCCGGACGATCGCGCGCCGCTGATCTGGGTGCATGCGGTATCGGTGGGCGAGACGCGTGCCGCGCAGCCGCTGATCGACGCGTTGATGCGCGCGCGCCCCGACGCTCGGATCCTGCTTACCCACATGACGCCCAGCGGCCGCGCGACAGGCGAGCAGATCTTCGGCGATCGCGTACTGCGCTGCTATCTGCCGTACGACATGCCGGGCGCAGTGCGGCGCTTCCTGCACGCATGGCGGCCGACGCTCGGGCTCGTGATGGAAACCGAAGTGTGGCCGACGCTGATCGACGAATGCCGCCGCGCGGACGTGCCGCTCGTGCTGACCAATGCGCGGATGTCCGCGCGTTCGCATCGGCGCGCCGCGAAATTCGGCGCGGCGACGCGCGACGTGTTCGGCGGATTCTCGCGCGTGCTCGCGCAGAGCCCGGCCGACGCAGAGCGTCTGACGTCGCTCGGCGCGCGCAACGTGACGGTGCTCGGCAACCTGAAGTTCGACATGACGACGCCGCCGGAGCTGGCCGCGCGCGGCCATGCGTGGCGTGACGCGATCGGCGCGCGGCCCGTGTGGGTCGCGGCAAGCACGCGCGAGAACGAGGAGGCGCTGGTGCTGCAGGCGTTCGCCGCGATGAAGACGCCCGGTGCGCTGCTGATTCTCGTGCCGCGTCATCCGCAGCGTTTCGCGGAAGTCGAGGCGCTGGTCGCGCGCAACGGCTTCAAGTGCGTGCGGCGTTCGGTGTGGGGCGCCGATGCGGCCGCGCTTGCGGCGGGGCGCGCGGCCGTCGCCGAACCGCTGGCGGACGACGTGACGGTGCTGCTCGGCGACTCGATGGGCGAGCTCGGCGCGTATTACGCGGCGAGCGACGTCGCGTTCATCGGCGGCAGTTTGCTGCCACTCGGCGGACAGAACCTGATCGAAGCCTGCGCGGTTGGCGTGCCGGTGCTGATCGGCCCGCACGTGTTCAACTTCACGCAGGCGACCGCCGACGCGGTCGCGGCCGGCGCGGCGATGCAGGTCGCGGATCCGCTCGATCTCGCGCACGTGCTCGACGCGCTGTTCGCCGACAACGCGCGGCGCATCGCGATGGGCGCGGCCGGTGCGGCGTTCGCGGCGCGCCATCGCGGTGCGACCGCGCGCTCGGTGGATGTGCTCGCGGCGCTGCTGCCGCCGGTGGAGCGGGGCGGGCGTGCGATGCGGGACGGGCGGGACGCTCAGGGTGACGACGTGTAGCGATTTGCGTTCGAGCGCGTCGCGCTCGAATGCGCTGCAGCGGGTTGAAGGTCGACGGCTGTGTCCCACGAACCTCGAGACGAGTAAGGGCGCGGCGTTGGTTCTGGTGCGGTCATCCTTGGTCGCTATTTTCCAACATGCTATTTTCGGTGGTGTCGCCACAGCCGCGTGATCGCTACATAAGCGAGCATGGCCACGATCACTTCGATAGTTGCCCACACCACAAAATACAAATCTTCGGGAGCGCGAATGCCCAGTGTCTGCGATGTATCAGCCATGCGCGCATCTGGCTTTCTGTCCATTCATAGGGATATGGGCGAACATACCGAAGTGACAGGGGCAAACAGGCCAAAAAACAGCGCGACCTTGAATAGCCTGCGGACAGGAGGGGGCGTTTTCGGCTCTATTTCTTAACTTGTTTTTTTGCCGCGATAGTATCGCCCCAATCTCATGATCGCCATATACGCAAATGTTGCCACGATAATGTTGGTCAGCAGAACGAGCGGAATATATAAATCATCGGGATCGCGAATGCCGAGTCGATTTGCAACGCGTAGCCAGGCGAGTGCTTGGCTTTCTGGCATCGGTACAGGATATGTGTGGACGAACGGTACGGAGAGGCAGAACAGACCGACGAACAGTGCGACCTTGAACAACCGAAGCTTACGGAAAATCATTCTGAGTCACTATCTCTCGATCTGCTGTTTCCTGCGACAGTATCGCCACATCCGCGTGATCGCTATATAAGCGAGCACGGCCACGGTCAGTTCGATACTGACCCACACCGCGAAATACAAATCTTCGGGATCGTGAATACCGAGCCATTCTGACGCATGCCACCATGTGCGCGCTTCGGCTGGCGTCCACTCATTAGATAGTGGAATATAACGAACTGAAACAAGTAATAGACCAATAAATAGAAAAACTTTCAGTAGTTTACGGGCAAACGTTGCCATGCGTAATAACCTCAATTGCTCCGTATGCATTAAGCCCAGAGCTCCCGGCTGGGAGCGGAGTGGTGTGCAGCAGGGCCGAACGAATTCTCAGGAAGTCGACCCGGCTCGGCAGGGTAATGCAGCCCAGTGATACACCGTCGCCACCTGCCGGATGCAACCGGAACTGACCGCGCTGAACGCCATTAATCCACGTTTTATCGTCAATCATCCCATCATCGCGATACAGTGCGAACCATTCACTGTGATCGGTCGCATTTCCCTTGAAGGTGTTCCACTGATCTTTTATCCAAGCGTAGGCTTGGGAGCGCAGGCCTCCAGTAGGACGTGTGACGATCCAGTATTTACCGGCAGGAATCGGGCCGTTGTCGGGTACCGCCGTACAGCCCCCTCGATTCCGATAGATGCCGTTGCCAGAAAACGCATCGAACGTACCCAGGCCATCGATGGTAAGGGGCGACAAAAAGTCGTTATTCACCAGAAATCTACCGGTATAAGCCATTGACCACCTCCGCTTATCCGATGTCATTCCATGAATCCGTGTATTTGACATTGCCGTCGAGATAATGCCAGGTGATGCGCTCATACATCATCGAGACAGCTTCCAGGTGATTGAGCGCGGACACCTGCGACAGTCGGGTATTCGCCATGCCGGGGTTGATGCCGCAGACTTTGACGCCTTCGAGCAGCATCACGAAATACGCTTCTTCCCTTCCTGCATCGTTGATGCGATACCACTTGATTTCGGCCGATTGCAGCGTCTGCCCTGTCGCCACGGCCTTGTAGAGATACGGTGTCGCCGCGTCGAATTCCTTTTCGAACGCAACCGGTGAATGTGTACGCTTGCCGGTGATCTTGCCGTTGGCGCCATCGACCGGCAGATTCACACCGTGGCCGAAACTGATGATTTCAATGCTGCCTTCACGGTCCTGGACGGTTGACGAGCCTCTGATCTCTGCGCCGCCATCATCCTTGAGCCACATATGCGCGGGAATCGGCATTTCGAAATCCTTACAGGTAAATGTAAGGAACCGATCCTAGCCCAGGGGCAACCGAATGCACAATGTCGCCAAGGGACCTTTCGGCAGCGCACGCGCCTCTGCGCCCGCAATGGCCTTGCAGTGCCTGCCCGGACAGTTATTCAAACCGTCAACAATCCCTTCTTCTCGATGAACGCGATCACGTCCGCGACGCCTTCAAGCGCCTTCAGGTTCGTCATCACGTAAGGCCGCTCGCCGCGCATCTTCTTCGTGTCGGACGCCATCACGTCGAGGTTCGCGCCGACGAGCGGCGCGAGGTCCGTCTTGTTGATCACGAGCAGGTCGGACTTCGTGATGCCGGGGCCGCCCTTGCGCGGAATCTTCTCGCCGCCCGCGACGTCGATCACGTAGATCGTCAGGTCCGACAGCTCGGGGCTGAACGTGGCCGCGAGATTGTCGCCGCCCGATTCGATGAACACGATGTCGGCGTCGGGGAAGCGCGACAGCATCCGGTCGACGGCCTCGAGGTTGATCGACGCATCCTCCCGGATCGCGGTGTGCGGGCAGCCGCCCGTCTCGACGCCCATGATGCGTTCCTCGGGCAGTGCGCCCGCGACCGTCAGCAGGCGCTGGTCTTCCTTCGTATAGATGTCGTTCGTGATCGCGACGAGGTCGTAGCGCTCGCGCATCGCCTTGCACAGCATTTCGAGCAGCGTGGTCTTGCCGGAGCCGACCGGGCCGCCGATGCCGACACGCAGCGGCGGCAGTTTCTTCGTGCGGCGGGTGGGGGAGAGAGCAGGTGCATTCATGGCGTGGATCTTGTTCAGGAGCGGAATAACCGCGAATACTGGGATTCGTGCCGCGCCGACAGGATGCCGAGCTGCGGCGCGAACGTGTTGATGGCGTCGGGCGGCGTGGCGAGCGCGCGGCGCACGGCGGCGTCGATCGCGCCGCGCAGCGCGACGATGATGCGCTGGCCGGCGAGCTGGCCGAGCGGCACCGCTTTCAGCGCGGCGGACGTCTGGTTCTCGACCCAGCCGAATGCGTAGGCGGCGAGCGTCGCGTCGGCGCCCGCGTCTTGCGCGGCCGCCGCATAGGCGAACGCCGTCGGCAGCGCGATCGGTGACAGCGACGCGAGCGTCGCGCGGCGCTCGGCATCGCCCCATTCGAGCGACGCGCAAAGTTGCGCGAGCGACCAGCCCATCTGTTCGGTTTCGCGACGCAGTTCCGACGATTCGCGGCTCGCGACGAACCACGCGTTCTCGCGCACGAGCGCATCGGCGTCGTGCGCGTGCCAGCGCGCGAGCTGGTGCGCGAGGAACGGCAGCTCGCCGTGCGCGAGCACGTCGGTCAGTCCGCTCGCGATCCAGTCGCGCGCGGTGTCGGCGTCGCGGATCAGGTTCGCGTCGAGCGCGGCTTCGAGTCCCTGCGAATAGCTGAACGCGCCGATCGGCAGCGCCGGCGACGCGAGATGCAGCAGCGCGACGAGTTCAGTGGTGGTCATGCCCGTGGTGGCCGTGCGAGCAGCCCGGACCATGCTGATGATCGTGATCGTGCGAGTGCGAGTGGCCGTGATGTTCGCCGAATACCTGCTGCGCGAGCGCGTAATCCTCCGCGAACGTCGCGTCGTGCCCGTGCTTGTGACCACCGCCGTATGCACCGGCTTCCGGCTGGAACGGTGCGCTGGTTTCTTCGACTTGCGTGCCGAGCCGGCGCAGCATGTCCGCAAGCACCGGATCGGCTTCGAGCTTCAGATAGCCGTCGCCGATCTCGACCGGCGTGTGACGGTTGCCGAGGTGATACGCGGCGCGCATCAGCGTGAGCGCATCGGCGGCACGCACGAGCAGCACGGTCTCGTGCGCCGCGGCGACGCGCACGAGTGCGCCGTCGTCGGCGACGAGCACGTCGCCGTCGCGCAGCACGGTGCCGCGCGGCAGCAGGACCGCGACGTCCTCGCCGGTGTCGAGCGTCGCCGCGAGGCGGCTCTTGCAGCGGGCGTCATACGCGAGCGTGAGCGCCGGCGCACGCGCGACGAGCGACGCAGCGAGCTTCACGTTCGGGGCAATGCGTTTGTCGAGGGTGCGCATGGAACGAAAAACCGGAAATCAGAACAGGAAATAGCGCTGCGCCATCGGCAGCACCGTGGCCGGCTCGCACGTGAGCAACTGGCCGTCGGCGATCACGTCGTAGGTCTCGGGATCGACGTTGATCGATGGACGCCATGCGTTGTGGATCATGTCGGCCTTCGTCACGTTGCGGCAGTTGCGCACCGGCACGACGCGCTTTGCGAGGCCGTAGCGTTCGGCGATGCCCGCATCGGCCGCCATCTGCGACACGAAGGTCAGCGACGTGCGGGCGAGCGCGCCGCCGCGCGTGGCGAACATCTCGCGGTAGTGGACGGGCTGCGGCGTCGGGATCGACGCGTTCGGATCGCCCATCTGCGCGATGGCGATCATCCCGCCCTTCAGGATCATCGACGGCTTGATCCCGAAGAACGCGGGCTCCCACAGCACGAGGTCGGCCCACTTGCCCGGCTCGATCGAACCGACTTCGTGTGCGATGCCATGCGTGATCGCCGGGTTGATCGTGTACTTCGCGACGTAGCGTTTCGCGCGAAAGTTGTCGTTGCGCGTGCCGTCTTCCGGCAGTGCGCCGCGCTGCACCTTCATCTTGTGCGCGGTCTGCCAGGTGCGGATGATCACTTCGCCGACGCGGCCCATCGCCTGCGAGTCGGACGACAGCATCGACAGCGCGCCGAGATCGTGCAGGATGTCCTCGGCCGCGATGGTCTCGCGGCGGATCCGCGATTCGGCGAACGCGAGATCCTCGGCGATTGACGGATCGAGGTGGTGGCACACCATCAGCATGTCGAGGTGTTCGTCGAGCGTGTTGATCGTGTACGGGCGTGTCGGATTGGTCGACGACGGCAACACGTTCGCCTCGCCGCACACCTTCAGGATGTCGGGTGCGTGGCCGCCGCCCGCGCCTTCGGTGTGGTACGTGTGGATCGTGCGGCCCTTGAACGCGGCGACCGTCGATTCGACGAAGCCGCCTTCGTTCAGCGTGTCGGTGTGGATCGCCACCTGCGTGTCGGTGTCGTCGGCGACCGACAGGCAGTTGTCGATCGCGGCGGGCGTCGTGCCCCAGTCTTCATGCAGCTTCAGGCCGATCGCGCCGGCCGCGATCTGCTCGACGAGCGGCTGCGGCAGGCTCGCGTTGCCCTTGCCGAGGAAGCCGAGGTTGATCGGCCAGCCGTCGGCGGCCTGCAGCATCCGCTCCATGTGCCACGGGCCCGGCGTGCAGGTCGTCGCGTTGGTGCCGGTGGCCGGTCCGGTGCCGCCGCCGAGCATCGTCGTGACGCCCGACGCGAGCGCCTCGTCGATCTGCTGCGGGCTGATGAAGTGGATGTGCGTGTCGATGCCGCCGGCCGTCACGATCAGCCCTTCGCCGGCGATCACTTCGGTCGCCGCACCGATCGCGATCGTCACGCCCGGCTGGATGTCGGGATTGCCGGCCTTGCCGATCGCGGCGATGCGGCCATGCTTGATCGCGATGTCGGCCTTCACGATGCCCCAGTGATCGAGGATCACGGCGTTCGTGATGATCGTGTCGGGCACGTCGGCGGCGACCCGCTGCGACTGGCCCATCCCGTCGCGGATCACCTTCCCGCCGCCGAATTTCACTTCCTCGCCGTAGGTCGTGAAGTCGCGTTCGATCTCGATCAGCAGTTCGGTATCGGCGAGCCGCACGCGGTCGCCCGTCGTCGGCCCGAACATTTCCGCGTATGCGCGGCGGCTCAAGCGTAATGTCATGTGCTGTTCCTGAAGAGCGGGGCGCCGCTTACAGCGGCCCCATCACCTTGCCCTGAAAACCGTAGACGGCGCGCTCGCCGGCCAGCTCGACGAGCTCGACGGTGCGCGTCTGGCCCGGCTCGAAGCGCACGGCCGTGCCGGCCGCGATGTTGAGCCGGAAGCCGCGCGCCACCGCGCGGTCGAACGACAGCGCGTCGTTGACTTCGAAGAAGTGGTAATGCGAGCCGACTTGCACCGGGCGGTCGCCGGTGTTCGCGACGACGAGCGAGACCGTCGCGCGGCCCGCGTTCAGTTCGTGCTCGCCGTCGTCGGTGAGGATTTCGCCGGGGATCATGCGTGCTACCTCGTCACGGAATCGGGTGGTGGACGGTGACGAGCTTGGTGCCGTCCGGGAAGGTCGCCTCGACCTGGATGTCGGGGATCATCTCCGGCACACCTTCCATCACGTCGTCGCGCGTGAGCAGCGTCGTGCCGTAGTGCATCACCTCGGCGACGGTCTTGCCGTCGCGCGCGGCTTCCATCAGCGCGGCGGTGATGAACGCGACCGCTTCCGGATAGTTGAGCTTCAGCCCGCGCGCGCGGCGGCGTTCGGCCAACAGCGCCGCCGTGAAGATCAGCAGCTTGTCCTTTTCTCGGGGAGTCAGTTTCATGAAGGCAGTCGTTCAGGAAAACGTAATTTTTATCGGTGCGCGGGGTTTCCGGCCGAGGCGCGGGTCATCGTAGCACCGCGCCGTTTCTTGTGCGTCGTGTAGCCGTTATGTAAGCAGCAAGGTGCGTGCCATGCCGGAGGAACGGGCATCGATGCGCGATCGTGGTGCGCGATGCATGGATCATGGGCAACGCGGGCGGCGCCGCCGCGCCGAAACGGTGCGTGCGCGCCGCGCGCTCAGGTCTGCCAGAGGCGCAGCGGCCGCGCGTCGACGCCGTGCACGAGCGGTCGCAGGTAAAGCCAGCAGTCGGTGAAGTGACGCTGCAGCGTTTCCATCGACGTCGATACCGCGCGCACCAGCACGACGCCCGGCGTCACGCAGGTCGCGCCCGCACGCAGTGTGTCGTCGAACGGCATCCGCGCGGCGAGGGCCTCCGCGAGCGCGGCATCGCACGCGGCACCGGCCGCCCACAGGGTGCCGTACACGGGAAAGCCGGCGAGGCCCTGCAGCGCGTCGCGCAGCGGATCGTGCGCGTCGAGCAGCGCGCGCTCGGTCCATAGCGGCCGTCCGTCGGCATCGACCAATGCCGAACCCGATGCGATGCGCCCCGCCGACCACGTTTCGCCGGCCGCCTGACGGCCGAGCTGCGTCGTATCCCAGCCAATCGCGCTCGCGCCGGCGCCGAGCCTTACCGTGAAGTCGAGCGAGGCGTGCGCCGCGTCGAAGAACAGGTTGTTCTGCGGCAGCCAGTCGAGCTTTGCGTGCTCGCCGACCGTGATGCCGATGCGCTGCGTCGCGTCGAGGCCGTTCGACTTGTACCACTTGGTCGCGCCGGGCGTCGTCAGCACCGCGTGCGTGCCGCCGCCGAGCGTGATGTCGATGTCGAGGCGGTCGCCGCCCGCGACGCCGCCCGGCGGGTGAACGATGACGGCGTGGCAGATCGCGTCGCCTTCCGGATACAGCGGCCGCTGCACGCGCAGCGGGCCGTCGTGCAGCCGGTGGACGAGCGTCGTGCGCGCGCCGTGCCGTTCGAAGCCGAGTTCGAGACGGCCGCGCCACGACTTGGCGACGGCGGGGCGGGACAGCGGAGCGTGGGAATCGAGGGCAGACATCGACGGGAAGCAGCAGAGGGGCGCGGTGATCATGGATGCTACCGCAACACGGCACGCTCGGGGTGTGCGGGGTGCCGAACGTAGCGACAGCGACGGCAGCCGCGATGCCGGAGTTCGTCCGGCATGCGTCGATCGACGGCGCCGTGCGGCGACGTCATCGCGTGCCGTATGCGCCGCTACACCGCGATCAGCTCGCGCACGCCGTTCGTCTCCATGTCGTGTGCGTCGCCGCCCGCTATGACCTCGCCGCGGCTCATCACCCAGTAACGGTCCGCGATCGAGCGCGCGAAGTCGTAATACTGCTCGACGAGCAGCACGGTCATCCTCGATTCGTCGACGAGCTGGCGCAGCGTGCGGCCGATGTCCTGGATGATCGACGGCTGGATGCCCTCGGTGGGCTCGTCGAGGATCAGCAACTGCGGCTCGCTCATCAGCGCGCGGCCGATCGCGAGCTGCTGCTGCTGGCCGCCCGACAGGTCGCCGCCGCGCCGTGCGCGCATGTCCTTCAGCACCGGGAACAGGTCATAGATGCGGTCGGGCACTTTCGACGGCGCCTTGCGGCTTGCCGCGCCGACGAGCAGGTTCTCCTCGACGGTGAGGCGCGGAAAGATGTCGCGGCCCTGCGGCACGTACGCGAGGCCGGCCGCGACGCGCGCATACGGCGGCAACGTGCCGAGCGCCGTGCCGCGCCACGACACGCTGCCGCTCTTCGCGGCGACGACACCCATCAGGCAACGCAGCAACGTGCTCTTGCCGACGCCGTTGCGGCCGAGCAGCACGGTGAGCTTGCCTTCGTCGGCGGCCAGCGTGACGTTGCGCAGGATGTGGCTGCCGCCGTAGTACTGGTTCAGTGCATCGATCTTCAGCATGGGATTACCGTCCGAGGTAAGACTCGATCACCGCGTCGTCGCGCTTGACCTGGTCGAGCGTGCCTTGCGCGAGCACCGCGCCTTCGGCCATCACCGTCACGCGGCCGGTGTCGCCGGCGAGCGCCGCGACGAACTCCATGTCGTGCTCGACGACCATCATCGAGCAGGTGCCGCGCAGCGTGTTCAGCAGCTTCGCGAGTTCCATCGTTTCGTGATCCGTCATCCCGGCCGCCGGCTCGTCGAGCAGCAGCAGCGCCGGGCGCTGCATCAGCAGCATGCCGATCTCGAGCCGCTGTTTCTGCCCGTGCGACAGCTCGCCGGCCGCGCGATAAGCGTCGCTTTCGAGGCCGATGAGCGCGAGCGTCTCCTCGATCTTCGCCTGCGCGGCGCGGTCGAGCCGCGCGCGCAGCGACGCGAGCCAGCCCTTGTCGGTCTGCATCGCCAGTTCGAGGTTTTCCCATACCGGGTGCTGCTCGAACACGGTCGGCTTCTGGAACTTGCGGCCGATGCCCGCGCGTGCGATCTCGGGTTCGCTCATCCGCGCGAGATCGATGGTCTGGCCGAGAAACACCTTGCCCGCATCGGGGCGCGTCTTGCCGGTGATCACGTCCATCATCGTCGTCTTGCCCGCGCCGTTCGGGCCGATCACGCAGCGCAGCTCGCCCGCGTCGATCGCGAGCGACAGCTTGTTCAGCGCGCGAAAGCCGTCGAAGCTCACCTCGATGTCCTCGAGGTAGAGGATCGTGCCGTGCGACGTGTCGATGCCGGGTGGCACCACGCGGCTCATCGATGCGGTGCCGCTGACGGTCAGCAGCTCGTCCTCGGCCGGCGGCGTGAACTGGTAGAGGGCCGTGCCGTTCATGCGCGTTTTCCTTTTGCGAGCAGCGTGTCGACGAGGCCCATGATGCCGCGCGGCAACAGCAGCGGCACGAGCACGAAGATCAGGCCGAGAAAGAACAGCCAGTATTCGGCGAAGTACGCGGTAAAGAGGCTTTTCGCACCGTTCACCGCGAACGCGCCGACGATCGGCCCGATCAGCGTGCCGCGCCCGCCCACCGCGACCCAGATCGCCATCTCGATCGAGTTGCCGGGCGACATCTCGCCAGGGTTGATGATGCCGACCTGCGGCACGTACAACGCGCCCGCGATCGCGCACAGCACGGCCGACAGCGTCCATACGAACAGCTTGTACGCGAGCGGGCTGTAGCCGAGGAACATCAGCCGCGTCTCGCCGTCGCGCACCGCGGTGACCACGCGCCCGAGCTTGCTGGTGACGATCGCGCGCGCGGCGATGAACGCGAGCACGAGCGTCGCGAAGGTCAGCAGCAACAGCACGGTGCGCGTGCCGGGCGACGTGATCGGAAATCCGGCGATGCGCTTGAAATCGGTGAAGCCGTTGTTGCCGCCGAAGCCCGTCTCGTTGCGAAAGAACAGCAGCATCGCGGCGAACGTCAGCGCCTGCGTGATGATCGACAGGTACACGCCCTTCACGCGCGAGCGGAACGTGAAGAAACCGAACACCCACGCGAGCACGGCCGGCACGAGCACGACCAGCGCGAGCGCCCAGGCGAGATGCTGCGTGCCGCTCCAGTACCAGGGCAGTTGATGCCAGTCGAGAAACACCATGAAGTCGGGCAGGTCGCTGCCGTACTTGCCGTCGCGGCCGATCTCGCGCATCAGGTACATGCCGATCGCATAACCGCCGAGCGCGAAGAAGAGGCCATGGCCGAGACTCAGGATTCCGCAATAACCCCAGACGAGATCGAGCGCGAGCGCGGCGATGGCGTAGCACATCAGCTTGCCGGCGAGCGTCATCGCATACGCGGACAGATGGAACGCGCTCGCTTCGGGCGCAACCAGCGCGGCGAGCGGCACGCCGATGCCGATCGCAACGCACAGCGCGACGAGCGCGAGCCACGCGCGGCGCGACAGCAGCGCGGGGCGGGGCGGCAGGCCGAGCGCGAAACCGTCTGCCGCACGTGCGGCGGCCGCGGGCTTCGGCGCGTCGGCGACCGGGTTCGGCAACGAATCGGTGATTGAAGTCATGTCAGGCCTCCGCGCTGCGTCCCTTCGGGGCGAACATGCCCTGCGGACGTTTCTGGATGAACAGCACGATCATCACGAGCACCGCGATCTTCGCGAGCACGGCGCCCCAGAACGGCTCGATCGCCTTGCTGACGAGGCCGAGCCCGAAGCCGCCGAGCACGGTGCCGGCAATCTGGCCGACACCGCCGAGCACGACCGCCATGAATGAATCGATGATGTAGTTTTGCCCGAGGTCCGGGCCCACGTTGCCGATCTGCGACAGCGCGCAGCCGCCCAGGCCCGCGATGCCCGCGCCGAACGCGAACGCATACGCGTCGACGCGCGCGGTCTTCACGCCGACACAGGCGGCCATCCGGCGGTTCTGCGTGACCGCGCGCACGAACAGGCCGAGCCGCGTCTTCGTCAGCACGCCCCACGCGACACATACGACCGCGAGCGCGAACGCGAGGATCGCGAGCCGGTTGTACGGCAGGATCAGATTCTGCATCACGGTCACGCCGCCGCTCATCCACGACGGGTTCACGACCTGCACGTTCTGCGCGCCGAACAGCATGCGCGTCGCCTGGATCAGGATCAGGCTCACGCCGAAGGTCGCAAGCAGCGTTTCGAGCGGGCGGCCATACAGGTGCCGCAGCACGAGCCGCTCGAGCACGATGCCGACCAATGCGGCCGCCGCGAACGACACCGGCACGGCGATCAGCGGATACCAGTCGAACGCCGCCGGCACGTAGCGCTGGGTCAGCGTCTGCACGACATAGGTTGCGTACGCACCGATCATCAGGAATTCGCCGTGCGCCATGTTGATCACGCCGATCAGCCCGTACGTGATCGCGAGGCCGAGCGCCGCGAGCAGCAGCACGCTGCCGAGCGACAGGCCCGCGAACACGGTGCCGGCGATCTCGCCGCGGCGCTGCAGCGCGTGCAATGCGTCGAGTCCCTGTTGCGCGGCTTCGCGCACGCGCGCATCGGGCTCGGCGAAGCTGCCGTCGGCATTCGTTGCGACGAGCGGGCGCAACTGTTCGATCATGTCGAGGTCGCGGCGCGCGGCCACCACTTGCACGGCTTCGAGGCGCTTTGCCGGATCGGCATCGTGCAGCGCGGCGATCGCCCATAGCGCGTCGAGGCGGCGCTTCAATGCCGGATCGGTTTCCTTCGCGCGTGCGCGATCGATCATCGGCTTGAGTGCCGGGTCGGGCGACTTCAGCAGCGCGTCGATCGCGTCGCGGCGTGCGGCGACGTCGGGCGACGCGAGCGCGAGGCCCGACAGCGCGCCGGCGATCTTCGTGCGCAGCAGATTGTTCAGCATCACGGGCTGAGCATCCCCGGCCGGCGTCGCGGCCTGCGTGAGCGCATCGTGCGCGGTGTCGCCGGTCTGGATCAGCAGGCGTCCGTCGCCGGTCGCGAGTGCGTCGCCGCTCGACAGCGCATTGAGCAACGCGACGGCGCGCGGGTCGGCATCGGCGGCGAGATGGTCGATCGCGGCCGCCTTGGCGTCGAAGTCGTCGCCGGCGAGCGCGGCGGTATCGGCCGCCGTCAGCGCGAATGCGGCACGCGGCAGCGTAGCCGCCAGCGCGGCACAGGCGACGATCGCGACGGCGGCGCGGCGAAAGCGTGTAGGCATCGGGAAATCCTGTGGGGCGTGGGAAAGCGAATGCATGCGGCAGTGGGGGCCGGTGCGTGACCGAACGCGTGCCGCAAGCCTGCGCTTCACGGAGCGCCACGCCGGTGCGCGGCGCTCCTCGTCGCGTCAGGCCAGCGCCGCGCGCTGCCGGCGCAGGAACGCCGGGATCGAGCTGACGATGTCCGGCTTGCCCTGGTTGCCGGCGATGAACGGGCTCCACGGCTGCGCGCGCACGGCCGTCTTCGTCTTCCACACGACGTTGAACTGCCCGTCGCCGCGGATCTCGCCGATCATCACCGGTTTGTGCAGGTGGTGATTGCCGTCCATCGAGAGCGTGAAGCCCGACGGCGCGGCGACCGTCTGGCCGATCATCGCGACGCGCACCTTGTCGACATCGGTGCTCTTCGCCTTCTCGACCGCCTGCTTCCACATGTGGATGCCGACATAGGTTGCTTCCATCGGATCGTTGGTCACGCGCTTCGCGCCGCCCGGCAGGTTGTTCGCCTTCACCCACGCGGCGAACTGGTCCTTGAACTTCGTGTTCGTCGGATTCTTCACCGACATGAAGTAGTTCCACGCGGCGAGGTGGCCGACGAGCGGCTTCGTGTCGATCCCGCGCAGTTCTTCCTCGCCGACCGAGAATGCGACCACCGGCACGTCCGTCGCCTTGATCCCCTGGTTGCCGAGCTCCTTGTAGAACGGCACGTTCGAGTCGCCGTTGATCGTCGAGATGACGGTCGTCTTGCCGCCCTGCGCGAAGTTCTTGATGTTCGCGACGATCGTCTGGTAATCGCTGTGGCCGAACGGCGTGTAGACCTCCTGAATGTCGGCTTCCTTTACGCCCTTCGACTTGAGGAACGCGCGCAGGATCTTGTTGGTCGTGCGCGGATACACGTAGTCGGTGCCGAGCAGGAAGAAGCGCTTCGCGCCGCCGCCTTCCGCGCTCATCAGGTACTCGACGGCGGGGATCGCCTGCTGGTTCGGAGCTGCGCCCGTGTAGAACACGTTGCGCGACATTTCCTCGCCTTCATATTGCACCGGGTAGTAGAGCAGGCCGTTCAGTTCCTCGAACACCGGCAGCACCGACTTGCGCGACACCGACGTCCAGCAGCCGAACACGCACGCGACCTTGTCCTGCGTGAGCAGCTGGCGCGCTTTCTCCGCGAACAGCGGCCAGTTCGACGCGGGGTCGACGACCACGGGCTCGAGCTTGCGACCCATCACACCGCCGCTCTTGTTGATGTCGGCGATCGTCATCAGCGCCGTATCCTTCAGCGACGTTTCGGAGATGGCCATCGTGCCCGACAGCGAATGCAGGATGCCGACCTTGATCGGACCCGTGCCCGCATCGGCCGCATGCGCGAACGGGCTCTTGCCCGCCAGCGCGAGTGCACCGGCCATCGAACCGAACTTCAGCAGACTGCGACGTTTCATCGAGTTCCCCTTGACGTGTTGGATTGGCGTGCGCCGTGACGGCGCCGGCATCGAACTAACGCAAGGCATGTGCCAGTCGCGCGGATGCACGCCGGGCGTGCCTGTGAGCGGCGGCGCGACGCGTTTGCGTGGTGCGCGTGACGCGTCGTGCAGCATCCGCGACCCGTTGCGGTGCAGTCGCGCGGGCGCAAATGGTGCATGGCGTGCGCCCGTGTGCGAGCGCGAACGTCACTGGCTGACGGAAATGCGGAATCGATCGATGCGCGTGCATCCAGCCGCATCGTGGCGGCGCCGCCGTGCACAAGGGGAGTGAAGTGCGAAGGGAACGACGAAGCGATTCCGTCGACGGCGGCGATGCCCGGATGCTCGCTCTCGCTCGCTATCGAACCGGCGCGGACGGTCGACGCGCCGAAGCAATCGGAGGAGGAGGAAAGAGAATGGAGAAGCAGAAACGCAAACGGGCGCGCCATGCGCGCCCGTTCGGCGGAGCGGGGCGATCGGCTGCGGCGCAGCCGGTCGCCTTGGCGGCGCGCGATGCACCGCCGGGAACGTCAGTAACGCGGCACGGACGGATCGACGTCGCGCGACCACGCGTCGATCCCGCCTTGCAGGTTGTACAGCTTCGTGAAGCCGCGCGATTCGAGGAACATCGCGACCTGCGCGCTGCGCATTCCGTGATGGCACACGCAGACGATTTCCGCTTCGTCGTCGAGCTCCTCGCTGCGCGCGGGGATCTGCTGCATCGGGATCGACACGCTGCCGGCGATCTGCGCGGTCGAGATTTCCCACGGCTCGCGCACGTCGAGCACGACCGGCGCGGGACGCGCCGGATCGCGCAGCCATTCCGCGAGCATCGCGGGTGTCAGGATCTGCATGGAGGCTCCGCCGCTCAGAACTTGAAGCGCGACGGCTCGATCGCGTTGACGAGGTGATCGACGTAGGTTTCGAACACGTCGGCGACACGGTACTGCTTGTCGTCGATGCGCGTGATGATCTGCGCCTTCATCACCGGACGGCCGCCGACGAACGCCGACAGGCGGCCGCCGACCTTCAGCTGCTCGAGCATCTGCTGCGGCACGACCGGCAGGCCGCCCGCGACGCAGATCACGTCGTACGGCGCCTTGTCGGGCCAGCCGAGCGAGCCGTCGCCGAGCACGACTTCCGCGTTCGTCACGCCGTCGTTGCGCAGGTTGTCTGCCGCGAACCTGGCGATGGCCGGATCGATATCGACGGCCGTCACGTGCTGCGCGCGATGCGCGAACAGCGCGGTCAGATAACCCGAACCCGCGCCGACGACGAGCACGTTCTCGTGCTTCTTGACCGCCAGTTCCTGCAGCACGCGCGCTTCGACGCGCGGGAACAGCATCTTGCTGCTGCCGCCGGGCAGCGGCAGCTCGAGGTCGGCGAACGCGAGAGCGCGGTGTTCGGGCAACACGTAGTTTTCGCGCTTGACGATCGACAGCAGGCCCAGGACGTCCAGATCCAGCACATCCCACGGCCGGATCTGTTGTTCGATCATGTTGAAACGCGCGTTTTCGATATTCATGGTGTGGTCACGCAGCCAGGTCGGCCATCAGCGGGGATAGAGAAACTTCGTGATTGTACCAAACGGGGCGCCGGCAAAGCCTTCAGACGGCCTGCAACAGACCTTTACCCCTTGCTCTTCTTGATCTGTGCCTCGAATGCGAGGTCGAGCTTGCTGGCCTTGCGCGGTTTTTTGGGGCCAAATTCGTCGACGAACCTGACGAATTCGTCGAGCGGCAGCGGCTCGCTGCGCTTCTCGGCGGTGCCGCCGGAGCGGTCGACCAGATAGAACAGGCCGCCCGCCATCGCGACGGCCGCGAACTGCGGGTTGCCGGAACGGGTCTTCAGGCGTTCGACCGCGTTGGTTGCTTTGGTGGTGCGCATCGTGCGGATTCTTGCAGGGGCGTTGAACCCCTTACTTTATCAAACCGGCCGCCCGCATGTGGCCGTGCGGCTTCAGACGGTGCGCGAGTAGCTTTGCCGCGGCGTCCGGCCGAGATAGGCGTCGAACGTCATCGCGATGTTGCGCACGACCATCCGGCCGGGCGGATGGATCGTCAGCCGATCGCCGCCGATGGTCAGCAGCCCGTCCTGCTCGAACGCGCGCAGCGCGTCGAGCTCGCGCGCGAAATGATCGGCGAAGCGCACGCCGTGCGCGGCCTCGATATGCGAGAACGGCAGTTCGAGGTTGCACATCAGCTGGGTGATCACGTCGCGGCGCAGCCGGTCGTCGGGCGTGAGCCGCACGCCGCGCGCGATCGGCAGCCGCCCGGCGTCCAGCGCGGCGCCGTACGCCGGCAGGTCCTTCGCGTTCTGCGCATAGACGTCGCCGACCTTCCCGATCGACGACACGCCGAAGCCGACCAGATCCGTATCCGCGCGCGTGCTGTAGCCCTGGAAGTTGCGCTGCAGCGTGCCGTTGCGCTGCGCGCGCACGAGTTCGTCGGTCGGGCGCGCGAAGTGATCCATTCCGATGTACACGTAGCCGGCCTGCGTCAGCATGTCGATCGCGAGGCCGAGCAGCGCGACGCGCGTCGCGGGCGCCGGCAGCGTCGCGTCGTCGATCTGCCGCTGCATCTTGAACAGGTGCGGCATGTGCGCGTAGCCGAATACGGAGAGGCGGTCGGGCGCGAGTTCGATGATCGTCTCGAGCGTGCGCGCGAACACGGCGACCGTCTGGTGCGGCAGCCCGTAGATCAGGTCGACGCTGACCGAATGGAAGCCCGTCGTGCGTGCGGCCGACAGCAGGTCGGCCGTCATCTCGAGCGGCTGGACGCGATTGATCGCCTGCTGCACGACCGGATCGAAATCCTGCACGCCGAGGCTCAGCCGGTTGAAACCGATGTTGCGCAGGTGGACGAGCGTCGCGGGCGTGACCGTGCGCGGGTCGATCTCGATCGAGAATTCCGCGTCGGTGTCCGGCGCCAGCGCGAAATGTTCGCGGGTGGCCACCATCAGCTCCGCCGTTTCGTCGTCGGACAGGAAGGTCGGCGTGCCGCCGCCCCAATGCAGCTGCGTGACCGGGCGCGCGGGATCGAACAGCGCGGCCTGCAGCGCCAGTTCGCGCTTCAGTTGATCGAGATACGGGCGCGCGCGGCGGCGGTTGTTGGTCGCGATCTTGTTGCAGCCGCAATAGAAGCAGGCCGTATTGCAGAACGGAATGTGGAAGTACAGCGACAGGTCGCTCGACGACGCGCCCGGATCGCCGGCCGCGCGAACATAGTCGGCCGGGTCGAAATCGTCGCGGAACTGCAGCGCGGTAGGGTAGGACGTATAGCGCGGCCCGTTCGTGCCGTACTTGGCGAGCAAATCGGGACGGAACAGTGAGTCGGCAGAACCGGAACGCATGATGGTCTCGCGCTTTTTAGATGCTTTCGAGTATATAAACGCGCGTTCCGCCTGCATTGTGTAATAACGTCGCAGCCGACGGTGGCACAATGCGCGGTGGGCGGCCGCGCGCTGCGTCCGGTTGCCGCACCGTTTTTCGTTGTTCGTGAGAGAGTCGAGTGTCCGTCGAAATGCCTGTCCGTCCGGCGCCCGCCGATGTCCCGCCGCCGCATGCGTGCCGCGAGCGGTGCGGCGCGTGTTGCATCGCGCCGTCGATTTCGTCGCCGATTCCGGGGATGCCCGACGGCAAGCCGGCCGGCGTGCGCTGCGTGCAGCTCGGCGACGACCTGCGCTGCCGGATCTTCGGCCGGCCCGAGCGGCCCGCGTGCTGTTCGGGGCTGCAGCCGTCGGACGAGATGTGCGGTGCGTCGCGCGACGACGCGCTCGCGTGGCTGACGCGCCTCGAGGTCGCGACGCAGCCGTCGCCCGGTGCCAGCGCCGCCCGCTGACGCATTGCCCGCGCTGCCGTTCATCGGCCCGCCCATGGAACCGGCCACGCGCGCCGAAGCACTAACGTCGGTCCCCGGCCTTGCTGGCGGCCGGGCCGGTAAGCCGGCCGCCGCTGCCCCCGATACAGGAGATTGTTCAGCATGACCGCATCTTGCACGCCCGGCCGGCGCCGCTTTCTCGCCGCCTGCGCCGGCGCCATCGGCGTGTCGGTATCGCTCGCCGCCTGCGCGTCGACGTTCCCGTTCATCCCCGATCACTACACGTTCTCGCGCGGCGACGTGCAGAAAGCCGTCGCGCGCAAGTTTCCGTACCAGAAGACGGTCGCGCAGGTCGTCGACGTGTCGCTCGCCAACCCGGCCGTCAACCTGCTGCCCGACCAGAACCGTGTCGCCGTGCAGCTCGACGCGCATTTCGCGAGTCCGTTCCTGCGCGAACCGGTGAGCGGCAAGTTCACCGTGTCGGGCCAGCTGGCTTACGACGCGCCCAGCCGTTCGGTCGTGCTGAAGGCGCCGGCCGTCGACAGCCTCGTACTCGACGGCAACGCGCAGATGTACGCGCAACAGGTCGGTGCGGCCGCGGGCCTGCTCGCAACGCAGTTGCTGACCAACTATCCGATCTACACGTTCAAGCCCGAGCAGCTGCAATTTGCCGGCGTGAACTACGAACCCGGTACAATTACGATCCTTACAAACGGCATACGCGTCGCGATCGTCGAAAAGTGACGGCGCACCGCGCGCGGCCGGGCGGGCCGCGGCGGTGACGCGGCCCTTTCTTTCGACTACTTCGGAGTTGGGCCACGGATGGACTGGATCCTGATCTGCAAGGCATTGATCCTCGGCGTCGTCGAGGGGCTGACGGAATTCCTGCCGGTGTCGAGCACCGGCCACCTGATCGTCGCGGGCAGCTTCCTGAATTTCAACGATGCGCACGCGAAGACCTTCGATGTCGTGATCCAGTTCGGCGCGATCCTCGCGGTCTGCTGGGAATACCGGCAACGAATCGCGTCCGTCGTGTCCGGGCTGCCGAGCCGGCCCGACGCGCAGCGCTTCACGCTGAACGTCGTGATCGCGACGATTCCCGCGATCGCGCTCGGCCTGCTGTTCGAGAAGAAGATCAAGGCCGTGTTGTTCTCGCCGGTGCCGGTCGCGTTCGCGCTCGTCGTCGGCGGCGCGATCATCCTGTGGGCCGAGGCACGGCAGCGCGAACGCAGCGAGCCGCCGCGCGTGCAGTCGATCGATGCGCTCACGCCGCTCGACGCGCTGAAGGTCGGCATCGCGCAGTGTTTCGCGCTGGTGCCGGGCATGTCGCGCTCGGGCTCGACGATCATCGGCGGGATGCTGTTCGGCCTCGAGCGGCGCGTCGCGACCGAATTCTCGTTCTTCCTCGCAATTCCGATCATCTTCGGCGCGACGCTCTACGAAACCGTCAAGGACTGGCAGGCGTTCACCGTCGATTCGCTCGGCTTGTTCGCGCTCGGGCTCGTTGCCGCGTTCGTCAGCGCGTTCGTGTGCGTGCGCTGGCTGCTGCGTTTCGTCGCGACGCACGACTTCACCGTGTTCGCGTGGTATCGCATTGCGTTCGGCCTGTTCGTGCTGTTAGTGGGTTACAGCGGATGGCTGAACTGGGCGTGATGCCGGGGCGGGGGCAACGGCGCTTCCAATAGCAAACGGCCCGATCGGCAGCAGATGCCGGTCGGGCCGTTCGTCATTGCGCGGCGGGCAGCGTGCGTTGTGCGCGCTGCGTGTTGTATCAGCCGGCGCGTTTGCGGAACACCAGGTCCCACACGCCGTGGCCGAGCCGCAGCCCGCGCCGTTCGAACTTCGTGACGGGGCGGTAGTCGGGGCGCGGCGCGTAGTCGGCGGCCGTGTTTTCGAGCGTCGGTTCGGCGCCGAGCACTTCCAGCATCTGCTCCGCGTAGTTTTGCCAGTCGGTCGCGCAGTGCAGGTACGCGCCGGGCTTCAGGCGCGATGCGAGGTGCGCGACGAGCGGCGGCTGGATCAGCCGGCGCTTGTGGTGGCGCGCCTTGTGCCACGGATCCGGGAAGAAGATGTGCACGCCGTCGAGGCTTTCCGGCGCGAGCATGTGCTCGAGCACCTCGACCGCGTCGTGCTGGATGATGCGGATGTTCGTCAGGTCCTGCTCGCCGATCAGTTTCAGCAGCGCGCCGACACCCGGCTCGTGCACTTCGACGCCGAGGAAGTCGTCGCCCGGGCGATGCGCGGCGATTTCTGCCGTCGATGCGCCCATCCCGAAGCCGATTTCCAGGATGCGCGGCGCGCGGCGGCCGAACACGGCGTCCCAGTCCGGGATCTCCGCCGCATACGGGACGACGAAGCGCGGACCGAGCTCGTCGAGCGCGCGGCGCTGGCCGGTCGACACGCGGCCGGCACGCGTCACGAAGCTGCGGATGCGGCGGCGGTGCAGCGGGTTGACTTCGTCGGCGCCGTCGGCGGCTTCGTCGGGAAGGGCGGCGTCGTCCGGCGGCAGGCCGGCTTCGTTCGGATCGTCGTGCATCATCGGTGACAGAGAAAGGCTCGGTTCGGGCGTGGGCCCGTCATGCGCAGCGGTGCTGCCGGATGAACCGGCAGATGGTACAAAAAAGCCGCCTTCGACGAGGCGGCTCTTGCGCAGGCTGCCGGGCAGCCGAAGGTGGAGCGGGCGATGGGAATCGAACCCACGTCATCAGCTTGGGAAGCTGAGGTAATGGCCATTATACGACGCCCGCAGAACGCGTAATCATACAGGGTTTGCGCCAGATGTTGCAAGCGAGGCGATTTTGGCCGCTTGCGCCGAAGCCGACGGGTTGCGGCGGCGGGCGATGGATGGCAAGGGAACGGACGTCGGGAATCGGTCCATCGCAACACCGACCGGAACCCGCAGCCCGCGCCCCCGCACACAAGCGTCTTGTCGAAAATAGACGAGTCGGTGTCGGACGCATACAAGCCGCGGCGCAGCTTTCGAACTAACGTGACAGACCTCTTACCCGATCGTTAGTCTGGAGCCGACATGTCCGATTTCATCACCGTTCTGCGCAAAACCTGCCCGACCCCGGTCGTCGACGCGACCAAGTGGAAGCGCATCGGCGGCGATCCACACACCGTGAACCTCAACGCCTACGTGTCGAAGGATGGCAGCAAGATCATGGGCACCTGGATCTGCACGCCCGGCAAGTTCGAGGTGAATTACGAGAAATGGGAGTACTGCCACTTCCTCGACGGCTATTGCATCATCACGCCGGAAGGCGAGGAGCCGGTGCACCTGAAGGCCGGCGACGTGTTCGTGATCGAACCCGGCATGAAAGGCACATGGGAAGTGGTCGAGACGGTGCGCAAGTATTTCGTCTTCGCGTGAGCGGGCCTGACGGCCCGACTCGCGCCCCGGCGTCGGTTGATTCGATGCGTTGAAACGCATCCGTACCCGTGCCAACGAGCACGGGTTTCAGCCGGGATCGCCAGCACGTGATTCCAGCTGGACAAAACTCACGTCGACCCGAAATAACGCGCCGAGCGTGGTCGCGCATCCGCGCCACGCCGACCGTCACGACGCGATCCAATATCGTCGAGCGCCGCTCACTGCTCGATGCTCAGCGCCTTTTCGATCGCGGCAATCAATCGGAATGCATCGTCCCGGCCGATCAGGAGGCCGCGACTGGTGTACTCGCAGCCGAACGCGTAGAAACTCGGCAGAAGCGTGATCGCATCGTTCTGTCGATCGAAATCGACCTCACATTTCGTCAACGGGAAGAATGGACGGTCCTCGACGGTCGGCTGGTACACGGCGTTCTCCTAATAGAGCTTGCGAGGCGGCAGCATGCGTTTCGCGCGCAGGCGCTGTCTCGCGACGGCGCTGGCTTTCTTGCGCTTGCGCTCCGTGGTCGGCTTTTCATAGCCGGTTCGACTGCGCAGTTCGCGGATCAGGCCCGTCTTCTCGATGTCTCGCCGGAAGCGCCGGAGCGCGACATCGACAGGTTCGTTGGGCTTGAGGATGATCGTCGTCATGTAGGTCCTGTTTCAAGACGTGCGTGGAGAAAAGCTAGCCGAGCCGGGTCATTACGGCGCTCGCGATCCCGTCGGATTCGAATTCGGAATATCCGGCACGAATCGACAGTGCGCGCACGGCAGCGAACATCTGCAACTCGGGTTGATGCCGCAACGCGGAACCGACGAGACCATCGTGCGGGACGGCGTCTGTCGCGGAGATTTCGCGCCGTTCGATCAGGCGCAGGAGTTCGTCGATGATCATTTCGTCGTCCGAATCAGAATGCCGCCGTAGTGCGGCGGCAGGAGGCGTCAATGGGAATCGGCGAAGAGCGGCTGCTTGCCGCCATTGCCATCGATGATCTCCTCCGCGTAGCGAACGGACGCCCGACGGGCTTCGCCTGCCGATTCGAACGGCGCGTTCTCGAGGAGCCGGAATGTTTCGCTGCGGGTCAGCGTGTCGGTGGTGCCGCGCAGGCAGATCTTCACGGCCGCGTCGAAGCCGCCGGCGTAGTTGTGCGGATTGCCGTTCTGCGACGGAATGTGCGGGTAGATCAGCGGGTAGATTTCGAAGCCGCGATAGAGATGCATGCTCATGATGAACTCCTGGGTTCGGCCGCGACGAATCGCGTGGACGAACGCATCCGACCGGTATCACCGCAGTGCGGCGTGACGGGTGGGGTGAAAAGGGCAGCAATGCGTGCGGGTAACGGCGCGACGCAGCGAGAGGGCAGACGGCGGGGCGAGCGGCGAGTTGAGTGACGCAGGCTCGGACAAAATTCATCATACGCGCTTCGCGTCGGATGTCCATCTAATTCGCGGTGGCGCCACCACGGCGCGAGAGCCGGCGTCGACGCGCCGCGCGCCCCGCGCATGACGCAGAATTCATCCACGCTCCGATGCGGTGCGGCGCGATTCGCGCGATCTCGATCGACCCGGATCGCTTCACCGCATCGCGACGGCCGCGAGCCTGCACGACATCGCGCAAGCGCCTATGATGCAGCGATCCGCCGGTCGCGCCGGCATGCGATGCGCGCATGGCCCGCGAGCGCCGAACGTTTTCCCGGAACCCTGACCATGCGCATCACCGACATCCGCGAGCAAGCGATCCCGGTTTCCCGTTATGCCGATCCGGCGATTCCGTCGGGCGGCCTGACGACGAGCGTCGTCGCGATCGTCACCGACGTCGTGCGCGATGGCCGGCCGGTCACGGGTTACGGCTACGCGTCGGTCGGCCGTCATGCGCAGGGCGGGCTGATTCGCGAACGGTTCGCGCCGCGTCTGCTGGCCGCCGCGCACGCCATCGCGGACGACGCCGGCACGAACCTCGATCCATTTCGCGCATGGCGCGCGATGATGGCGGGCGAGAAGCCCGGCGGGCACGGCGAACGGTGTGTCGCGGTCGGCGTGCTCGACATGGCGATCTGGGATGCCGCCGCGAAGATCGCGGGCCTGCCGCTCCATCGCTTCGTCGCCGACCGGCTCGCGCGCCATGCCGCGCCTCGCGTGCGTGTCTATGCGGGCGGCGGCTACCGTTATCCGCACGACGATCTCGCGCGCCTGTCGGACGAGATGCGCCGCATCGCCGATCTCGGCTACACGCGCGCGAAGATCAAGATCGGCGGCGCGGATGTCGACGACGACCAAAAGCGCATCGAAGCCGCCGCGGCGTGTCTGGCGGACAGCTCGCATCTCGCGGTCGACGCGATGAACATGTACGACGCGACGAGCGGCCGCGCTGCCGCCGCGATGCTGGCACCGTTCGACCTCTGGTGGTTCGAGGACCTTTGCGATCCGCTCGACTTCCCGCTTCACGCGGAGCTTGCCGCGCAATACACGCCGCCGGTCGCGGCCGGCGAGGCATTGTTCTCGCTCGCCGAAGCGAAGCTGCTCGAACGCTACGGCGGCCTGCGCCCGGACCGCGACTTCCTCGTGTTCGATCCGGTGCATTGCTACGGCCTGCCGGGCTATCTGCAGATCGTCGATCATTTCGTGTCGAACGGATGGCGGCGCGACGCATTCTGGCCGCACGGCGGCCATCTGTTCTCGCTGCACGTCGTGTCGGCGCTCGGGCTCGGCGGAGCAGAAGTCAGCCCGTTCGCGTTCCACCCGTTCAACGGGCTGGTGGACGGCGAATCGGTCGATGCCGGTTGCGCGGCCGTGCCGCAGGCGCCGGGCATCGGCTTCGAGCTTCATGCCGCTGCGTACCGCACGTTTCGTGCGGTAGCCGGCTCGTGATCGGCGCGGCTGGCTTGCAGCGCGCGCCGAACGCCAAGCGGGCCGCAAACCCGGGCATCCTCGCCGCGACGAGCCCGTCGAGCGAACGCCCCGCGAGCGCGCGCTCGAACCCTGCGCGGCAGGTCCGTGCGCCGCAGGCGAGCCGCCGTCACCCGATCGCGTGCACGCCGACCAGCAGCAACGCGCCGACGACGATCAGCATCAGCGCGTGGATGCGCGTGACCATCACGCATACCGTCGACGCGACCGCGATCGCCCGCGCGGGCCAGCCGCCGTCGAGCGCCTGCAGCAGCACCCAGACCGACGCGAGGATCATGCCGGCCGCGACCGGGCGCAGGCCGGCCTCGAGCGCGACCTGCCAGCGCGCGCCCTGGTGGCGGCGCCACACATGCGCGATGCCGTAGATCAGGAACGCGGTCGGTCCGAACAGCGCGAGCGTCGCGACGACCGCGCCCCAGAAACCCGCCACCTGCCAGCCGATCAGCGTCGCGAGCAGCGAGCCGGGGCCCGGCGCCATTCGCGCGATCGCGAAGTCGTTCACGAATTGCGTGGCCGTCATCCAGTGATGCACGTCGACGACCTGCCGCTGGATGTCTGCGATGATCGCCTGCCCGCCGCCGATCGTCGCGATCGACAGCGGCGCGAACACGCCGAATAGCGCGGCGCAGCGTGACGGGGCCGTCATCGTTCGTCGCCGCCGACCGTGGCGCCTGCGCGGCGATATTCGAGCGCGACGCTCAGCGTGCCGCCGATCAGCACGGTCCACACGAGCGGCCAGTGCAGTACCGCCACCGACACGAACGTGAGCGCCGTCACCGCGAACGGCAGCGTGCGGCGCGGCAGGCGTCGCACCGCGGTGATCGCCATCGAGATCGACAGCCCGATCGCCGCGGCGGCCGCGCCCGCGAGCGCGACGTGCGTGAGCGTGAAGCGCGTCAGCGTCGAGAACGCGACGCCGAACAGCACGATCAGCACGGCCGGCGGCGCGATGATGCCGGTAAAGCCGGCCACCGCGCCGCGCCATCCGGCCAGCCGGTAGCCGATCCAGATCGCGAGATTCTTCACGTTGACGCCCGGCAGCGCCTGCGACAGCGCAAGGCCGTTGAGGAACGCTTCCTCGTCGAGCCAGCGCCGCACGTGCACGAACTCGCGCAGCATGCGCCCGCTCAGCCCGCCGCCGAAGCTGGTCAGGCCGATCTGCGTAAACGCGACGAACAATGCGAGGACGCCGGGTGGCGCGGCTGTGGGCGGGGCGGAGGATGACGGCATCGGCGAGCGGGACGTGGCAGGTGGGCAGTCGCCCATCGTAGCAAGCGTCACCTGTCGGCACGCTGACATCACGCCGGCGGCGATGTCGGTGCCGCCCACCGCGGGCAGACCTCGAAGCCGCCGCCCGGCTAAGCGCGCACCACGGTCACGCCCGCGGCCTCGATTGGCTCGGTCAGCGCTGCATCGGTTTCACGTTCGACCACGATCGCCTGCGCGAGCGCGAGCTCGCCGATCACGAACTGCGACGCCGCTTGCAGTTTGGATTGCGAAGCCAGCACGACGGTCTCGCCGGCGCGCCCGGCCAGTGCGCGCTTGATCGCGGCTTCCTCGAAATCGCCGGTGCTCAGGCCCGCGACCGGATGAACGCCGGTCACGCCCATGAAATACAGGTCCGCGTGGATGCGCGAGATGCCTTCCATCGCCGCGGCGCCCACCGCGACGATCGAATGCTTGTACAGCCGTCCGCCGATCAGGATCACATCGATCGACGGATGCGCGGCCAACGCGACCGCGACGCTCGGGCTGTGCGTGACGATCGTCGCGCGCAGATCGGGCGGCAACTGGCTGACGAGCAGCGCCGACGTCGTGCCGCCGTCGACGATCACGACCTGCCCGGGCGCGATCATTTGCGCGGCCCGGCGCGCGATGCGCCGCTTTTCGGCGGTTTCGAGCGTTTCGCGTTGCGCGAACGGCGCAACTGCCGGCGACGCCGGCAGCGCGCCGCCGTGCACGCGCTGCAGCAGGCCCTCGGCCGCCAGCTCGCGCAGGTCGCGCCGGATCGTGTCCTCGGACACGCCGAATTGCGCGCTCAGCTCGACGGCCAGCACCTGGCCGTCGCGGGCGAGCGCATCGAGAATCGCCTTCTTGCGTTGGGTGGTCAGCATCGGTTTTGCACGAAATTTCTTGAAATTGCGCGAAGCTGCACGTTACCATGAGCGCCCTCACTTGTCGAATGGGAGACCACCATGGCTGCAACGCGGGAGCGCGTCCGCATCGTCGATACGACGGTGCTGTCCGACGACTGGTATGTGCTGAAGAAGGTAACGTTCGATTTCCAGCGCCGCGACGGCACGTGGCAGCGCCTGAGCCGCGAAACGTACGACCGCGGCAACGGCGCGACCATCCTGCTGCGCAACGCGGCGACGGGCGACGTGCTGCTCACGCGGCAGTTCCGGATGCCGGCGTTCGTCAACGGGCACGACGGGATGCTGCTCGAAGCCGCCGCCGGCCTGCTCGACGACGCGACGCCCGAAGCACGCATCCGCGCGGAAGCCGAGGAGGAAACGGGCTATCGCGTGCGCGGCGTGCGCAAGGTGTTCGAGGCGTTCATGAGTCCGGGCTCGGTGACGGAAAAGCTGCATTTCTTCGTCGGCGAATACGATGCGTCGCTGCGCACCGGCGACGGCGGCGGCATCGCGGAAGAGGGCGAGGATCTCGAGGTCGTCGAGATGCCGCTGCGCGCGGCGCTGGATGCCGTCGAGCGTGGCGACATCGTCGACGCGAAGACGATCATGCTGCTGCAGTACGTCGCGCTGCGCGAACCTGCGGCCGGGCGCACCGCGACTGCGTGATAGCGCGGCGCGGCGCCCGAACCGGCGTATGATCGCGCGACGCCACTCGCGCACCATTCGACGCTCCCGCTGCTTCATCATGCCGATTTCAGATTCGTCCGCTTCCGCCGGTTCCACCGATTCCGGCACCGTCACCACATCGTTGCCGGCCCATCTGGTCGCGACCGCCGTCGAGGCGCTCGCGCGCGCCGACGCGTTGCTCGTGACGGCCGGCGCCGGCATCGGCGTCGATTCGGGGCTGCCCGATTTTCGCGGCACGGACGGCTTCTGGCGCGCGTATCCGGCACTGCGCCACGAGCGTTTCGAATTCCACGAGATCGCTTCCCCGCAGGCGTTTCGCGCGCATCCGCAGCTTGCGTGGGGCTTTTACGGCCACCGTCTCGGACTCTACCGGCAGACGGTGCCGCACGCGGGCTTCGCGATCCTGCGGCGCTGGATGGACGCGATGCCGAACGGCGGCTTCGTGCTGACGAGCAATGTCGACGGCCAGTTCCAGAAGGCCGGTTTCGACCCGGCACGCATCGTCGAGATTCACGGGTCGATTCATGCGATGCAGTGCCTGCGCCCGTGCTCGGACGACACCTGGGACGCCGCGCCGTTCGTGCCCGACGTCGACGCGGCCGCGTGCCGGCTGGTCGGCGAGCTGCCGCGCTGCCCGCGCTGCGGCGGCCTCGCGCGGCCGAACATCCTGATGTTCGGCGACAACGGCTGGCTCGGCGAGCGCTATGAGGCGCAGGCGCGCGCGCTGGAGGACTGGATCGCGCAGGCGGGATGGGTGACCGTCGTCGAGATCGGCGCGGGCACCGCGATTCCGACCGTGCGTCTGTCGAGCGAACGGCTCGGTGCCGACGTGATCCGCATCAACGCGCGCGAAGCGCACGCGCGTCGCGCGGACGTGATCGGGTTGCAGGGCGGCGCACTTACGACGCTCGCCGAGCTCGACCGCGCATGGCGCGGCGGCTGAGCGGCGCGGGACGAATCGTCCGGCCGCGCGCTCACGGCTGCGCGACGAGTGCCTGGACGAGCGCCGGCGCGATTGGCGAGCCGAGGCCCGTCACGTAGTCGTAGCCGCCCGCCGCTACCACGCACGGCGACGCCGTCGGGTACCGGGCGCCGGTGCCGCGCGCTGGACGAACGCTACGAATGTGACGCCCGTCGCGGCGCGATTACGCTTACAGTTCTGCATGGACCGCATCCGCCATGCGGCCTCGTCAGCGAGGAGCTCCCTTGTTCTATTCGATCGTCGCGATCTTCGTCGGCGCCGGGCTCGGCGCATTGCTGCGCTGGTTCCTGAGCCTTGCGCTCAACGCGTTCTTTCCCGCCGTGCCGCTCGGCACGCTCGCCGCGAACCTGATCGGCGGCTACCTGATCGGCATCGCGGCCGTCGCGTTCACCACCCGTGTCGGTCTGCCGCCCGAATGGCGGCTGTTCGTGATCACCGGCTTTCTCGGCGGCCTCACGACCTTCTCGACCTATTCGGTCGAAGTGATGACCCACGCGGTGCAGGGCGAATTGGGATGGGCGTTCGCGGTGGCTGCCCTACACTTGACTGGATCGTTCACGCTGACGGCGCTCGGCATGTGGACCGCGCGTGCGTGGTTCGCGACGGCCTGAGCGCGCCGGCATCGGGAGGACGCGATGGACAAGGTCTTCTTGCGCTTCTACGTGCACGAGCAGCACCGGCTGCACTGGAAGCCGCTGTGGGAATGGTTGCTGGAGGAGGGTAGCCGGATGGGCGTCGCGGGCGGTTCCGCGTTTCGTGCAATGGCCGGCTTCGGCCGGCATCGCGTGCTGCACGAGGACCGCTTCTTCGAGCTGCAGGGTTCGCTGACGATCGAGGTCGAGTTCATCGTCACCGAGGACGAGGCGCAACGGCTGATCGAGCGGGTGGCGCGCGAGAAGGTGCGCGTGTGCTACGCGATGATTCCGGCGCGCTTCGGGGTGATCGACACGCTCGAGGCGCCGCCGGCGCAGGGGCCGGCGGCGTAGCGCAACACGTCAGATGCCGAACATCGTCAGCGACACGGCCGCGCGCGTGACGATCATCAGCAGCACTTGCACGATCACGAACAGCAGGATCGGCGACAGGTCGATGCCGCCCAGGTTCGGGATCACGCGGCGCAGCGGGTTCAGGAACGGCGCGGTGAGCTGGTAGAGGATCGGCATTGCCGGCGAGCGCGGATTGAGCCACGACAGCAGCGCCATCAGGATCGTCATCCAGATCACGAGATTGAGCGCCCACTTCACGACGGTGAGCAGCGCGACCACGACGAGCGTCGCGATTACCGAGGCCGGATCGAAGCCGGCCATCACGACCATCAGTACCACATAGACGAGCGCGGTGAGAAGGGCGGCGACGACGCTTGCCCAGTCGATGCCGCGCACGCCCGCGATTACGCGGCGCAGCGGCAGCACGAGCCAGTTGGTCGCCTGCAGAACGGCCTGCGTGACAGGGTTGTACGGCGGCACGCGAACGGCCTGCATCCAGACACGCAGGATCAGTGCGGCGCCGAACAGCGTGAAGACGGTATTGAGCAGAAAACGGGCGATCTCGCCGAACATCGTTGGCATCCTTTTTATACAGTCGAGTAGCGTGCGGCCGCCAACGCCGGATGGCGGCGCATCGGCCGACACCTTATCACGCCTCGTCTCGCGGCGGGGAGGGGTGCCCGGTCGTGCGCGCGACGAACGTTTCGACGGCCTGCGCAAGCGCCGGCAGCGCGGCCGGCGGCGACGTGCGCTTCGCCGCGAGCGCGACCGCGCGGCGGGTCATCAGCGCATACAGCGTTGCGTGGTCGCCGCCGCGCGCCTCGAGCAGCGCGAGCTGGCGCTCGACGATGCCGGTGTCGCCCCGCGAGACCGGGCCCGCCAGCGCGTTCGCGAGCCCCCTGTCGCGCGCGGTCTCGATCGTGCCGGCGAGCATCGGCAGCAGCGCGCGCAACGCGGCTTCCTCGTCGAAGCCGAGGCCGCGCCACAGCTCGACGGCTTCCGACAGCCCGCACAGCGCGAAGCTCGCCGCGTAATGCGCGGCCGCGTGATACAGCATTCGGCCGCCGGCCGGAATCGACAGCGGATGGCACCCGAGTGCGGCAGCAAGTCGCAGCAGCGTCGCGTGTAGCGCGCCATCGGCTTCGAGCGTGACCGAGCAGCCGTCGATGCGGGCGAGATCGGCGTCCGTGCCGCCGAACAGGTAGAGCGGATGGAAGCCGCCCGTGGCCACGCCTTGGCGCTTTGCCGGGTCAAGCAGTTCGATGGACGACGCGCCGCTGCAATGAACGATCGCCTGGCCCGTCGCGCGCGCCGCGTCGAACCGCAGCGCCGCGGCGGTCGACGCGAGATGGTCGTCGGGTACGGTCAGGAAGAGCAGGTCGGCGGCGTCGACGACCTGCTGCGGCGTGTCGACCGCCCGGCAGCCGTCGATGCGCGCCGCGAGTCCCGTGGCCGATTCCGTCGTGCGGCTCGCGATCGCGACGACCGGAAAGCCGGCCGCGGCGAAACGCCGCGCGAGGCAGCGCGCGAGGCGGCCGGCGCCGATGAAGCCGAGGCGGGGAACGTCGGGAAGAGACATGGCGGGTCGTGAAGCGAAAATGGAGCAGCCGCCAGTATCGCAGGAATGATGCTGCGGTCGCGGATGCGCGTTGGCGGCGCCGGAGAGCGGCCGGGACGCCGGCGTCCGCTCTCGGCACAACCGATGGCAAATATGCGCGGCGGCTCGCCCCAAGAAACGACGGTTCAATCCGGCCCCCAATCTTGCGAGCGCGATGTCCCGCCTGATTTGTCGGCGACTTGTCTCGAATTTGTAATCGTTCATTACGGAAGCGTGCGCGCCGCGCTTGCCGGATCCGGTAAGACTGACCGATCGGCATGTCGCGATATCGCTGGTCCGACGGAATCGCGGCATCCGCACGGGAGAGCGCCGGGCGGCGCGGCGCAGCCGCCCGGTGGCGACAGGCGCGTGGAATTGCAATTTGCAACAAATGCACGATACGCGAGCGCCGGGTTTTCGCTACATTGCATCCATGCGACGTGCATGCCCGCCGTTGCCGACAGGAGCGCACAAATTACCGCTCCAGCAGGAGAATCGAAGTGAAAAAGCTCATTCCGTTCATCGCCGCCGCCGCGCTGGCCCTCGGTGCCGCAAGCGCCGCGCAGGCTCACGTGTCGATCGGGGTCGGCATCGGTATTCCGGTCGCGCCCGCGTATCCCGTCTATGCGCCGCCGCCGCCCGTGTACTACGCACCGCCGCCGCCCGTGTATTACGCGCCGGCGCCGGCCTACTATGCGCCGCCGGCCGTGGTCGTCGGCGGTTACGGCGGCTATTACGGCCGTCCGTACTGGCGTCACGGCTACGGCGGCTGGCACCACGGCTGGCGTCGTTGACGCATTCCGCGCGGCGGCCCGGCCGCGCGCGGCAAAACGGCGCAACGTCCCTCGCGGGGCGTTGCGCCGTTTTTCATTTCGGGCGCGTCGCGGCGCGGCGTGCGGCGGTCACGCCGCGTGGACGATCAGGTCGCGATAGCCGCCGACGATCACGCTGTACGAGAAATACGCGAACAGCAGCGCCGACGCGACGTGGCACGCGCGCATCATCCCGGCGCCCGCGCGCTTGCGGCCCTGGCTCGCGAGCGTGCACATGAAGAGCGTCCACGCGAGGCCGCCGAGGAAAAAGCCGGACAGGAACACCGACGCCGTCGCCGGCGTGGTCGCGCCGGCTTTCGCAATCAGCGCGCCGCCGACGGCCGCGAACCACAGGATCGCGCTCGGCGACGACATCGCGAGCAGCATCCCGCGCACGAAGCTGCGCCGCGCGCTGGCACGCGGCTGCGGCGTGTCGTTTGCCGCGCCGTCGTTGGCGCCGCTGGCCGGCGCGAGCGCTTCACGCGCCATCTTCCACGTGAGGAACAGCAGCACCGCACCGCCGCCGATCCAGACGATCCAGCGCACGGCCTCGAACTGCAGCAGCACGGCCATGCCCGCGAGCGCGAGCGCCGCGTAGACGAGATCGCCGACGCACGAGCCCACGCCGAGCCAGAAGCCCGGCCGGAAGCCGTGCGACAGCGTCAGCGACAGCATCGCGACATTGACGAGGCCGATATCGAGACACAGCGACAGCGACAGGAAGAATCCGTCGGACAGCATCGAGGCGGGGGGAAAGCTCATCGTCGTTCGTAGCGGGTGTTCGAGGCGTGGACTTACAGTCCGATTTCCTGCCAGAGGCGATCGACGCGCGCCTTCACGGCGGCATCCATCTCGATCGGGCGACCCCATTCGCGATTCGTCTCGCCGGGCCACTTGTTGGTCGCGTCGAGGCCCATCTTCGAGCCCAGGCCCGCGACGGGCGACGCGAAATCGAGATAGTCGATCGGCGTGCTGTCGACCATCACAGTGTCGCGCACGGGGTCGACGCGCGTCGTGATCGCCCAGATCACCTCGTTCCAGTCGCGGATGTTCACGTCCTCGTCGACGACCACGATGAACTTCGTATACATGAACTGCCGCAGGAAGCTCCACACGCCGAACATCACGCGCTTCGCATGGCCCGCGTAGCTCTTCTTCATCTGGACGATGGCCATCCGGTAGCTGCAGCCTTCCGGCGGCAGGTAGAAGTCGGTGATCTCGGTGAACTGCTTCTGCAGCAGCGGCACGAACACCTCGTTGAGCGCGACGCCGAGCACGGCCGGCTCGTCGGGCGGTTTGCCCGTGTAGGTCGAGTGATAGATCGCATCGCGGCGCATCGTGATCCGCTCGACGGTGAACACCGGAAACCACTCCTGCTCGTTGTAATAGCCGGTGTGGTCGCCGTACGGGCCTTCGAGCGCGTGCTCGTAGGCGGCAGCCGCGTTGCCGGCCGGCCGTGGCGGTGCGCCGGCCGGGGCAGGGGCGGGCGTGCCTTCCTGCGGATGGATGAAGCCCTCGAGCACGATCTCCGCGCGGGCCGGCACCTGCAGCGTGTCGACGCCGGGTGTCAGGCACTTCGCGAGCTCGGTGCGGCTGCCGCGCAGCAGGCCGGCGAACTGATATTCGGACAGCGAATCGGGTACCGGCGTCACCGCGCCGAGCGTCGTGGCCGGATCGGCGCCGAGCACGACCGCGACCGGATACGGCTTGCCGGGGTTCTTCAGCGCGAATTCGCGGAAGTCCAGCGCCCCGCCGCGATGCGCGAGCCAGCGCATGATCAGCTTGTTGCGGCCGATCAGCTGCTGGCGGTAGATGCCGAGGTTCTGGCGCGGCTTGTTCGGCCCGCGCGTGACCGTGAGGCCCCACGTGACGAGCGGCCCCGCGTCGCCGGGCCAGCAGGTCTGGATCGGCAGCTTGTTCAGGTCGACGTCGGCGCCTTCCCAGACGATCTCCTGACACGGCGGCGACGACACCGATTTCGGCGCCATGTCCCATACGGCCTTCGCGAGCGACAGCAACTTGCCGGCGTCCTTCAGGCTCTTCGGCGGATCCGGTTCCTTCAGTGCCGACAGCAGCCGCCCGAGGTCTCGCAGCGAGCCGAGCGCGGCGTCGTCGCCCGCATCGACGCCCATGCCGAGCGCCACGCGGCGCGGCGTGCCGAACAGGTTGCCGAGCACCGGGAACGTGTTGCCGGGTGGTGCGTCGAACAGCAGCGCCGGGCCGCCGGCGCGCAGCACGCGGTCGCACAGTTCGGTCATTTCGAGCACGGGCGACACGGGCTGCGTGACGCGTCGCAGTTCGCCGAGCGCCTCGAGGCGCTGGATGAAATCGCGTAAGTCTTTGTATTTCATGAAGAAGGTCCGGGCTACCCGCAATGCGGGCAGCGATGGGCGGGTGCAGCGGCCGGCTGCGACCCCGAATCGACCGCCGATTTTACCCGGGTGGCCGCTCGCACGCCCGGTTCAGAAAAAAGTCGACCGCGCGCGGAACCCTTACGGCAGGGGGCTCGCGATCTGAAGGGCGATTCAAAATTACTTTTTGTTATAATTTGAAGGTTTTGTAGTGTTGACGATCTATAAAACCCTGCTAGAATCCGCTCACATTGGTTGCAGGGTAAAAGGCTTCGAGCCGCCAATCACCGATCTTTGACGCAGCGCGTCACCGTCCGCCGAAACCTGCACGGCGTATTCGACGGCCTTTGTCGTAGTCCCAGCCAGCGCCACCAGACGCTGGTTTTTTGCGTGGGTGCCACCGCGTATGCCCGCCTCGCCCATTGTGCGAAGGTGCCGGCCCTCTTACACCGTGGCCTCGAACGGTACTTATACCGTTTCCCCGATGCTTGCGCGTCCCAACCAAGGCGTGCGGCGTCGTGATTCCGCGGCGCGTTTTCCGTCTCGCCATCGAGCTGAGCGAGCCGCACGAGTCATGTTCATGGGAGATGATCTGAATGAACGCTTGGTTATCGTGGCGTCCCAGTGAGCAGCATGCACAAATCGTGCGCAATATGCTGCGTCGCGGGACGCGTGTCAGTCACCATTTATTCAGCGTTGTCGGCTGTCTCGCTGTCGCGGTCGCGCTTGCCCTGTGGCTGCTGCCGACCGTGCGCGGGAACCTCGCCGCGAAGCTGATGCCGGTCGTATCCGCGGCCGTGCAGGCCGGTCCGGCCCGTTTGCTGACCGGTCATCCGCTGCCCAACTTCGCGCCCGCTGGCGCGCAGCCGCAGCAGGAAGACGCGCCCGAAACGGATGCGCTTGCCGTCGGTCTCGACGTCGCACCGGAAACCGCCGCGCAGAACGATGCGTCCGATCCGGCCCGTAACGGCCCGTCGCCCGTCGCGCTGGCCAAACTGATTCCGACCCAGCGGGTCCCGGCCGATGCGCGCGACGATCGTGCACTCGCGTCAAACCGCGAACAGGCGCTCGTCGCCACCTACCTGTCGCGCCGTTACCGCGTCGCGCAGGAGCCGCTCGGCCAGCTCGTCAAGGCTGCGTTCCAGACCGGCCGCGACGTCGGTCTCGATCCGCTGCTGCTGCTGTCCGTGATGGCGATCGAATCGGGCTTCAACCCGTACGCGGAAAGCGGCGTCGGCGCGCAAGGCCTGATGCAGGTCATGTCGAAGGTTCATTCCGACAAGTTCGAATATTTCGGCGGTACCGACACCGCGCTGCAGCCGCTCGCGAACCTGCAGGTCGGCGCGCTCGTGCTGAAGGACTGCATCGCGCGCGGCGGCTCGCTCGCGAACGGCCTGCGCCTGTACAACGGCTCGACCAACCCGGACGACACCGCCTACGGCTCGAAGGTCATGGCCGAGCGCAGCCGCCTGCGCGACGTCGCGCATGGCCGCAGCGTGCCGATCAATGCGCCGCAGGCGCCGGCCCAGCCGTCGAAGCCGATCGTGACCGCCGCCGTGACGGCGGCAGCCGGCGGCGCCAAGCGCGTGCACGCGACGCTCGACGGCGCGCAGCCGATCACCGCGAAGGCGGCTGCCGCACCGAAGGGCGCACCGCAGCAGGACGACGCGAGCGTCGACACCGCGAAGCAGTCGCACGGCGAGCACTCGGAACTCGGCGCGTAACGTCGCGCGGTTTCAAGCAGGCCGCAGCAAAAAGGCACCCGATCCGGGTGCCTTTTCTTTTTTGCGCGGACGGCCGGCGTGCCAGCCGGGAAGGCCGATTGACCGTCAGCGCTGGCCGAACAATGTCGCAAGCCGCTCAACGGCCTCTTCGAGGCGCGAGTACGCGGTCGCATAGGACAGCCGGATGTAGTCGCGCGGCGCATGCACGCCGAAATCCATGCCCGGCACCAGCACGACACCCGCGTCATGCAGCATCGCCTGCGTGAGCGCCGCGCTGTCGCCGGCCGCGGGATGGGCGACGCCGCCGCAATGCGCATACACGTAGAACGCGCCGTCCGGCATCACGGGCACCGTGAAGCCGAGCTTCTCGAGCGCCGGTGCGATGAAGTCGCGGCGGCGCTTGAATTCGAGGCGGCGCGCCTCGTAGATGTCGAGTGTCTCCGGTTCAAAGCATGCGAGCGCTGCATGCTGCGCGAGCGCGGACGGGCAGATGAACAGATTCTGCGACAGCTTTTCGAAGGTGCCGACGAGCGTGGGCGGCACGACGAGCCAGCCGAGCCGCCAGCCGGTCATGCTGAAGTACTTCGAGAAGCTGTTCACGGTGACGACATCGTCGCCGAACGACAGCGCCGACACGGGCGCGGCGTCGTAGCTGAGCCCCTGGTAGATTTCGTCGACGATCGTGAAGCCGCCGCGTGCCCGCACGGCTTCGACGATTCGCTTCAGCTCGTCCGGCTCGAGCGACGTGCCGGTCGGGTTCGACGGCGACGCGAGCAGCACGCCGCGCGTGCGGTTGCCCCAGCGCGTACGGACGTCGTCCGCGGTCAGCTGGAAGCGCGCTTCCGGTCCGCTCGGCACGAGCACCGGGCGGCCCTCGGCCGCCGCGACGAAGTGCCGGTTGCACGGATACGACGGATCGGGCATCAGCACTTCGTCGTCACGGCCGACGAGCGCCAGGCATGCGAGCAGCAGTGCGGCAGACGCGCCGGCCGTCACGACGATCCGCTCGGGGCTGATCGCGAGGCCGTAGGCGCGCGCATAGTGTGCGGCGATCGCTTCGCGCAGCGGCGCGATCCCGAGCGCGCTCGTGTACTGCGTGACGCCGCGGCGCAACGCGGCCGCTGCCGCCTCGACGACGGGCTCCGGCGCGGTGAAGTCCGGTTCGCCGATGCCCATGTGGATAACGTCGCGCCCGGAGGACTCGAGCCGCTGTGCCTCCTTCATCAGTTCCATCACGTAGAAGGGCTGGATCGCGTCGACGCGTGCGGCGAGCGTGATGAGCGAATCGGCGGTGGTATTCATGGGTCGGGCGAAGCGGGGACGGGAGGGAGAACGAAAAACGGGCGCTTGCGCGCCCGTCTGCCTGCGGAATCAGCCGTTGCGGCGCGCCTGCGTTTCGGCGGGGCGCAGCTTCGCGGCGAGCTTGTCGAGCACGCCGTTGACGTACTTGTAGCCGTCGGAGCCGCCGAACGTCTTCGCGAGCTCGACTGCTTCGTTGATGATCACGCGATACGGCGTTTCGACATGGTGCGTGAGCTCGAACGTCGCGATCAGCAGCACCGCGCGTTCGACCGGCGACAGCTGGTCGATCGGACGGTCCAGCGACGGCGTGAGCGCTTCGACGAGCGTTGCATGCTCGCGAATCACGCCGTGCAGGATCGCGTCGAGCAGCTCCTTGTCGGCCTTGTCGTAACCGAGCGCGCCGCGCAGTTGCGCGTCGATCTCGCCGGAGGCCGCGTTCGACAGCAGCCACTGATACAGGCCCTGCGTCGCCAGCTCGCGCGATTGTCGGCGGGCGCTCTTCTTCATGCGCGCTCCTCTTCGTCGTCTTCGTCTTCTTCTTCGTCCTCGTCGTCGCCGAGCTGGTCGAGTGCCATCGTCAGGTTGGCCATCTCGACCGCGACGCGCGCGGCGTCACGACCCTTTTCGGTCATGCGCGCGACGGCCTGCTCGTCGTTTTCGGTCGTGAGGACCGCGTTGGCGATCGGCAGGTTGAAGTCGAGGCCGATGCGGGTGATGCCCGCGCCGCTTTCGTTCGACACGAGTTCGAAGTGGTACGTCTCGCCGCGGATCACCGCGCCGAGCGCGATCAGTGCGTCGAACTGGCCGCTTTCCGCGAGCTTCTGCAGTGCGAGCGGGATTTCCAGCGCGCCGGGTACCGACACGAGCAGCACGTCTTCACCGGAGACGCCGAGGCGCTCGAGTTCCTCGACGCACGCATCGGCGAGGCCGTTGCAGACGGGTTCGTTGAAGCGGGATTGCACGATGCCGATACGCAGGCCGTCGCCTTCGAGATTCGGTTGGTATTGTCCGATTTCCATGATCTGGTCCGTGGTGTGGATGAACGGTTATAGGGCGAAAGCGCCGTGGCGGGTTACGCGTGGGACGCCAGGCAGGACTTGGCTTCGCCGCCGGGCATCGGAATGAAGCCCGTGACTTCGAGGCCGTAGCCGGACATGCTGCCCAGCTTGCGCGGATTCGACAGCACCTGCATCTTGCCGACGCCGACGTCGCGCAGGATCTGCGCGCCGATGCCGAACGTCTTGAAATCGACCGGCCGGCGCTTCAGCGCAGCGGCCTTTTCTTCCTCGTCGAACGCCTTGAAGACGTCGATCAGATGTTCCTTCGTGTCGCCGCAGTTGAGCAGCACGATCACGCCGAGGTCGCGTTCCGCGATGTCGCGCATCGCCGCGTCGAGCGTCCACGAGTGCGTCGAGATGCTCGTCTCGAGCAGATCGAGGACCGACAGCGGCTCGTGCACGCGCACCGGCGTATCGATGTCGGGCGACGGCGTGCCGCGCACCAGCGCGATGTGCGGCGAGCCGCTCGGCTGGTCGCGGTACAGCACCGCGCGGAACGTGCCGTGCGCGGTCTGCATCGTGCGCTCGGCGATCCGCTCGATGATCGATTCGGTGCGGCTGCGGTACTGGATCAGGTCGGCGATCGTGCCGATCTTCAGATCGTGTTCCTTCGCGAACTCGATCAGATCGGGCAGGCGCGCCATCGTGCCGTCGTCCTTGATGATCTCGCAGATCACCGCGGCCGGCGTGAGCCCGGCGAGCGCGGTGAAGTCGCAGCCCGCCTCGGTATGGCCGGCGCGCACGAGCACGCCGCCCGGCTGCGCCATGATCGGAAACACGTGGCCCGGCTGCACGATGTGCTCGGGGCGCACGTCGTGCGCGACCGCCGTGGCGATCGTGTGCGCGCGGTCGGCGGCCGAGATGCCGGTCGTCACGCCTTCGGCCGCTTCGATGCTGACCGTGAACGCGGTGCCGTATTGGGTGCCGTTGCGGTAGGTCATCAGCGGCAGGTGCAGCTGCTTGCAGCGTTCCTGCGTCAACGTCAGACAAATCAGGCCGCGGCCGTACCTGGCCATGAAGTTGATCGCTTCCGGCGTGACGAATTCGGCGGCGATCACGAGGTCGCCTTCGTTTTCGCGGTCTTCTTCGTCGACCAGGATCACCATCCGGCCGGCTTTCAACTCCGCGATGATGTCGAGCGTGGAGGCGAGCGTCATAAAGGGGCGAGAAAGAGGAAAGTGCGTATTTTACGCCAGCCGGAGCGCGTTTCGGCCGGCACCGGCCGCGCGCGGCTGGCGGGCACGCCGGAAAGCGGCGCGACCGGCCGTCGGAACGGGCCTGCCCGGGCCGCCGCGGCCGACCCGCAGACGGGCCGCCGCAGGCCGGGCGCGGCACGGCCGTGTGTCACGCTTGCTCGTTACGACCGCCGAGGTAGTCGAGCTTGCCGAGTTCGACGCCGCTGTGGCGCAGGATGTCGTAAGCCGTCGTCACATGGAAGAAGAAGTTCGGCAGCACGAAGTTCAGCAGATACGACTGGCCGGTGAATTCGATCGGGCCGACGCGCATCTTCAGCACGATCTGACGCGCCTCGCTGCCGTCGATCTGTGCGGCATCGAAGCCTTTCAGATAGTCGATCGTCTTCTGGATGCGCGCGTGCAGTTCGTCGAAGGTCTGCTCGACGTCGGGATAGCTCGGGATGTCGACGCCGGCGAGGCGCGCAGCGCAGCCCTTGGCCGTGTCGGTCGCGATGTACACCTGGCGGACGAGCGGCAGCATGTCCGGATAGAGGCGTGCGCCGATGAACACCGACGGGTCGATCTGCTTCTCGGCCGCGTGCGCCTGCGCCTTGCCGAGGATGTGCTGCAGGTTGGTGAGGCCGCGGATCAGGACGGGCAGCGAAGCCTGGTACATCGAGATGGACATGGGACGACTCCTGGAGGAAAGGGGGCAGCCGGCATGCGGCGCACCGTGCGCCGCGGCGCCGAAAACGCTGCCGTTGCATCTTAGCGCGACGGGATGACCCGTGCGCGTCGTTGGCCATCGGGCCAGGTGCCGGAGCGCACGGCCGGCCGCCATCCTCGTGCGGCGGGCGCAACTGCGTCGTCAGTCCTGATGCACGCCTTGCGATGCCGACATCATCCGCTCCACATACCGCGCGATCATGTCGATTTCGAGATTGACCTTGTCGCCGGCCTTTACGTGACGCAGTGTCGTCACCTCGACCGTGTGCGGGATCAGATTGATCGAGAATTCGCAGCCGTCGGCGCGATCGTCGACCGAGTTGACGGTCAGGCTCACGCCGTTGACCGTGATCGAGCCCTTGTACGCGAGATAGCGGCCGAGCTCGCGCGGCGCGACGATCCGCAGCTCGTGCGATTCGCCGACCGGCGCGAAGCGCGTGACGGTGCCGAGACCGTCGACGTGGCCCGACACGATGTGCCCGCCGAGGCGGTCATGCGCGCGCAGCGCCTTCTCGAGGTTCACTTCGCCCGGCTGAGCGAGGCCGACCGTGCGGTTCAGGCTTTCGCGCGACACGTCGACGTCGAACCCGGTGTCGGTCTTTTCGATCACCGTCATGCACGCGCCCTGGATCGCGATGCTGTCGCCGAGCGCGACATCGGCCAGGTCGAGCCCGCCGGCTTGCACGGTCAGCCGCACGCCCGCGTCGGGCGATGTGCCGAGCGGGGTGATCGCCTCGATGCGGCCGACGGCCGCGACAATTCCGGTAAACATCGTGACGACTCCGTTCAAGGTGTGGCGGCGGGCGGCGCGATGCGCGCGAGGATCCGCAGATCGTCGCCGATCCGCTCGACGCTGTGGAATGCGAGTCGCGTCCGGGCGTCGAGGCTCGCGGGCGCGGCGATGTCGAACATGCCGGCCGCGTCGCTGCCGAGCAGGCTCGGCGCGAGATAGACGAGCAGTTCGTCGACGCATTGCTCGCGCAACAGCGAGCCGTTCAGCTTGTGGCCGGCCTCGACGTGCAGCTCGTTGACGCCGCGCGCGCCGAGCGCGGCCAGCATCGCGGGCAGGTCGACCTTGCCGTGCGCGTTCGCGAGCGGCACGATTTCCGCGCCGCGCGACTTCAGCACGTTCGTGCGTACTTCGCCGGCGGCATCGAGCCGGCCGCAGAAGATCAGCAGCGGCGCGCCTTCGAGCAGGCGCGCATCGAGCGGCAGGTCGAGGCGGCTGTCGACCAGCACGCGTTGCGGCTGGCGCGGCGTGTCGATGCCGCGCACGGTCAGGAGCGGGTTGTCCTCGCGCACGGTGCCGATGCCGGTGAGGATCGCGCACGCGCGCGCGCGCCATGCGTGGCCGTCGAGGCGCGCGGCCTCGCCGGTGATCCACTGGCTTTCGCCGGACGGCAGCGCGGTGCGCGCATCGAGCGACGCGGCCGTCTTCATCCGCACCCACGGGCGGCCGCGCGTCATCCGCGACACGAAGCCGATGTTCAGTTCGCCCGCCTCGTTCGCGAGCAGCCCGCAACGCACGTCGATGCCCGCGTCGCGCAGCATCCCGAGGCCGCGCCCCGAGACCTGCGGATTCGGGTCTTCCATTGCCGCGACGACCTTCGCGACGCGCGCGTCGATCAGCGCGTTCGCGCACGGCGGCGTGCGGCCGAAGTGGCTGCACGGCTCGAGCGTCACGTACACGGTCGAGCCGGCGACGTCATGGCCGCGCGCGCGCGCGTCCTTCAGCGCCTGCACTTCCGCGTGATCCTGGCCGGCCGGCTGCGTGAAGCCTTCGCCGATCACGTCGCCGTCCTTGACGATCACGCAGCCGACGCGCGGGTTCGGCGCCGTCGTATACATGCCGAGCGCCGCGAGCGCGAGCGCGCGCTGCATGTGGGCGAAATCGGTATCCGAGAACATGCGCGCGGACCCGGTCAGGCGGCGAGGGCCGCGAACGCACGGCGCGCGGCCGCGAGCGTCGCGTCGATCACCGCGTCGTCGTGCGTGCTCGACACGAAGCCGGCCTCGTACGCGGACGGTGCGAAATACACGCCTTCGTCGAGCATCAGGTGGAAGAAGCGGTTGAAGCGCTCGATGTTGCTCTGCGTGACTTCCGCGAAGCTGGCGGGCACGCGCTCGGCGAAGTACAGGCCGAACATCGCGCCGATCGAGTCGGCCGCGAACGGCACGCCGGCGGCGCGCGCTTCGGCCGCGAGGCCGTCGGCGAGGCGCTTGGTCTGCGCGGTCAGCGCATCGTAGAAGCCGGGGGCCTGGATCAGCTGCAGCGTCTTCAGGCCCGCCGCGACCGCGATCGGGTTGCCCGACAGCGTGCCGGCCTGGTACACGCCGCCGAGCGGCGCGAGATGGGCCATGATGTCGCGGCGTCCGCCGAACGCGGCAGCCGGCATCCCGCCGCCGATCACCTTGCCGAGGCAGGTGAGGTCGGCCGCGATCCCGTAGTACGCCTGCGCGCCGCCCAGCGCGACGCGGAAACCGCACATCACCTCGTCGAAGATCAGCACGGCGCCGTGCTTCGTGCACAGCGCGCGCAGCGCATTCAGGAACTCGGCCGTGCCGCGCACGAGGTTCATGTTGCCCGCGACGGGCTCGACGATCACCGCCGCGATCTCGTCGCCGAACGCGCCGAACGCTTCTTCGAGCGCGGCGACGTTGTTGTATTCGAGGACGGTCGTGTGTTTCGCGATGTCGGCGGGCACGCCGGCCGACGTCGGGTTGCCGAACGTCAGCAGGCCGGAGCCGGCCTTGACCAGCAGGCTGTCCGCGTGACCGTGGTAGCAGCCCTCGAACTTCACGATGCGGCTGCGGCCCGTGAAGCCGCGCGCGAGACGCAGCGCGCTCATCGTGGCCTCGGTGCCGCTCGACACCATGCGCACCTGCTCGATCGACGGCACGAGCTTGCAGATTTCCTCGGCGATCTCGATTTCCGCCTCGGTCGGCGCGCCGAACGAGAAGCCGTCGGCGAGCACGTTCTGCACGGCCGACAGCACTTCCGGATGAACGTGGCCGACGATCATCGGGCCCCACGAGCCGATGTAGTCGATGTACTGCTTGCCGTCGGCATCCCAGAAGTACGGGCCTTGCGCGCGCGCGACGAAGCGCGGCGTGCCGCCGACCGAACGGAAGGCGCGCACCGGCGAGTTGACGCCGCCCGGAATGGTCTTCTGGGCGCGTTCGAAGAGGATCTGATTGTTGGACATGTGCGAAACCTGCGAGAGAAGGGCGCGGGGGCCTCGTGCACGGGCCGCGGCGCCTGGGCGGAACGATCGTCCGATTGTACCGGAGACGCGCATGACAGGCCGCCGGGCCGATCTGCGGCGTTTCGGCGCGCGCGGGAGCGGCCGGCGCCCGGCTGCGCGAGATCCGGCCCGTTTATCGCGGCGGCTTGCGCTTGCCGGTCAGTTCCGCCCAGCGTTTCTCGAGCGGGCCTTCGACCATCGGCTTGATCGACGTGCCGGAGGACTGCGCGTCCCAGGTCTGCACCGAGTACGGATGCACGCGCAGCGCGTCGCGCGGGATCACGACGTCCTGATGGGCGTCGACCAGCCAGTCGTAGACGAAATCGATGCACAGCCGGTAGCCGCGCTTCGTCGCCGGATCGGGCACCTCGTACGGTGCCCGGGTCACGTAGCCCGAGCCGAACACGCCCTTCGGCTCCTTCGCGACGCGGTGCAGGAACACACGATCGCCAGGCAGGATGCCGCGCGCGAAGCCGCAGCCCCACACGTCGTGCACGGCCTCGCCGGCCTTCACGCGCGCGGCGACGTCGGGCAGCTCGGGCCACGGCCATTTCTTGGGGCTCCAGATCAGCAGGAAGGCGGTCATCGGTCGGGACGTGCGTCGATCGGGGCGGACAATGGAAGCGGGAAGCCGCAAGCTTAATCGAATCCGCGCGCGGCCACGTGCAGTCTCGTGCGGTCTCATGCGATGGCGGCGATCGCCCGCGCGGCGCCCGGCCGACGGCACGCGAAAAAGTTGCGCGTACAATCATGGGTCCGAGCGCCGTTCGCGGCGCAGCCTCCCGTCTTTACCGCCACGCGCGCCCGGATGCGCGCGGGCTCCATTCCGGATACCCATGTCCCACGTCGTCCGGCGCCGGCCCGATGCCCGGCTGATCCTGTTGCTTGGCGCGCTCGCCGCTTGCGGGCCGATCGCCACCGACATGTACCTTCCGAGCCTGCCGTCGATCGCCGCCGGCTTTTCCGTGAGCCCGGGCGCCGCGCAGCGCACGCTGACGAGCTTCATGGCCGGCTTCTCGATCGGCATGCTGCTGTACGGCCCGCTGTCCGACACGTGGGGCCGCCGGCCCGTGCTGCTCGGCGGCATCGCGCTGTTCACGCTCGCGAGCGTCGGCTGTTTCATCTCGAACTCGATCGACATGCTGATCCTCGTGCGGTTCCTGCAGGCACTCGGCGCCGGCGCGGCGTCGGTGCTGTCGCGTGCAATCGCGCGCGACGCGCACGAGCCGACCGATGCGGCGAAGGTGCTGTCGATGGTGGCGATCGTCACGGCGGTCGGGCCGCTGCTCGCGCCGCTGATCGGCGGGCAGATCCTGCGCTTCTCCGGCTGGCGCGGCGTGTTCGTCGTGCTGGCCGTGTTCGGCGCGGTGTGCGCGGCGACCGCGTACCTGCGCGTGCCGGAAACGTGGCCGAAGGAGCGGCGCAAGAGCGCGGCCGTGCTGGCGTCGTTCGCATCGTACGGGCGCATCCTGTCGGATCCGGTCGCGTGGGGGCACATGCTGTGCGGCGGGATGGCGTTCGCGTCGATGTTCTCGTACATCACCGCGACGCCGTTCGTGTACATCGAGTACTTCCACGTGTCGCCGCAGCACTACGGGCTGCTGTTCGGCCTGAACGTGGTCGGCATCATGATCGGCAACTTCACGAACACGCGGCTCGTCGGCCACATCGGCTCGCTGCGCATCATCGCGGCCGCATCGCTGGTGAGCTGCATCGCGTCGCTTGCGGTCGCGCTCGTCGCGCTGACCGGCTGGGGCGGGTTGTGGTCGATCGTCGTGTGCCTGTTCTTCGTGGTCGGCGTGGTCGGCATCCTTTCCGCGAACTGCACGACCGACCTGATGCATCGCTATCCGCACAACGCGGGCGCGTCCGCGGCCGTGTTCGGCGCGATGCAGCTCGCACTCGGCGCGCTCGCGAGCGTCGCGATCGGCGCACTCGCGGACGGCACGCCGTTCGCGATGGGCGTGACGATCGGCGTCACCGGCGTGCTGTGTTTCGTCGGCCGCTGCCTCGTGCTGCGCTGGCATGGCCGGCCGGTGAAAGCCGGCGCCTGACGCAGCGCGGCGGCCGCCGCCTCGACATGAAAAAAACGCCACCGCGCGATATGCGTCGGTGGCGTTTTTTTCGGGCGGCCGAAAAGCGGCCGCTGCCGTGCCGTGTCGGGCGTCAGTCGCGCGCGACGTCCTTCGCCGCCGGCGATGCGCCGTGGCTCAGCCAGTCGAGCACGTCGGCCGTTTCGTCGTCGCTCGCGCGTGCGCGTGCCTGCGCGACGGCCTCCGGCAGCTCGCCGTTGGTGGACGCGCGACGGATCGCGACGCCGACCGCGAGGATGTCGATCATCAGCAGATGCAGGATGCGCGAAATCATCGACAGCTGCGATTCGCGCATCTCGATGTGATCGGTCTCGAGCGCGACGGTCGCGCGCTTCGCAAGCGGCGTATTGCTCGACGTGATCGCGATCACCTTCGCGCCGGCCTGCATCGCGACGTCGAGCACGCGCAGCAATTCCGGCGCGCGTCCCGATTTCGACACCGCGACGATCACGTCGCCCTTGCCGAGCAGCGCGGCCGATGCGGCCTGCATGTACAGGTCGCCGTACGCGATCGTCGGGATCCCGAAGCGGAAGAACTTGTAATGCGCGTCCTGCGCGACGATGTTCGAGTTGCCGAGCCCGTAGAACTCGATGCGACGCGCGCCGTTCAGGATCTCGATCGCGTTCTCGACGTGCTCGAAGTTCAGGTGTTCGCGCAGTTGCAGGATCGCGGATACCGTGTTGTCGAGCACCTTCGCGCCGAAGTCGGTGGCCGTGTCGCCGAGATGCACCTGGCTGTGGCTCATCGGAATCGTGCCGGTGAGGCCGGTCGCGAGCTTCAGCTTGAAATCCGACAGCCCCTGGCAGCCGAGCGAGCGGCAGAAGCGGATCACCGTCGGCTGGCTCACGTCCGCCTTGCGTGCGATGTCGACGATCGGGTCGTTGATGATCGAGCGCGGATGATTCAGCGCGAGATCGGCGACGCGGCGCTCGGCCGGCGTCAGCGCGTCGCGCATCTGGCGGATCCGCTCGAACACGGCCGACGATGCGCCGCCCGAGCGGTTCGACAACTGTTCCGCGAGGATCGCCGACACGCCGAGGAACGCCGGATATTCGGCGGTGATCAGGTAGGTCGGGATGTTCTGCAGATAATGCGCGAAGCGGCCCTTCGCCTCGAAGCGCGCGCGGAACGACGAGCGCGTGAACAGCTCGCCGAGCTTCAGCGCGACGCCGCCGCCGATGTACACGCCGCCGAGCGCGCCGAGCGTCAGCGCCAGGCTGCCGGCGAACGAGCCGAGGATCCCGCAGAAGCATTCGACCGCCTCGAGCGCGAGATCGTCGCCCGCATGCGCGCGCTCGACAATCTCCGCCGTGTCGACGGTCGCGGCCACGCGCTTCTTGTCGCGCGCGGCGAGCGCGCGATAGATGACCTCGATGCCGGGGCCCGCGCACACGCGTTCGAACGATACGTGCGGAAACTTCTTGCGCGCGTACTGCAGCACGAGATCCTCGCGCTCGTCCTGCGGCGCGAACGATGCATGACCGCCTTCGCTGCCGAGCGCGATCCAGCGGTCGTCCGCGGGAATCAGGCCGGACACGCCGAGCCCGGTGCCGGGCCCGAGCAGCCCGATCACGCTGTTCTGGCGGCGCGCGCCGCCGCCGATCTGCACGCGCTGCGCATCGGTGAGGCCCGGCAGCGCCATCGCGAGCGCGGTGAAGTCGTTCACGACGAGCAGCGTGTCGAAGCCGAGCGCGCGGCGCGTGGCTTCGATCGAGAAACTCCAGTCGTGATTGGTCATCGTGACCTGGTCGCCGTCGACCGGGTTCGCGATCGCGATCGCCGCGTGGTTCACGCGGCTGATCTTGACGTCCTTCAGATACTTGCGGATCGCGTCGGTAAGCGTCGGATAGTCGGCGCCGGGGTAGACGCGGATCTGCGTGATCTCGCCGGGGCCGGTTTCCAGCGCGAAACGCGCGTTGGTGCCGCCGACGTCCGCGAGCAGGCGCGGGCCGTCGGCATGCTGGCCCGCGACGACGGCCTTACTTTGCGCACCAGTAGACATCGAGCTTGGTCCCCTTGTCGTTGGCCAGTTGGGAAATCGCGTTCTTTTGCAGCGATGCGGCTGCCGCGTCAAGCACCGCGCGTTTGCGTTCGCCCGCGATCAGCAGGAACAACCGGTCGACGCGCTTGAGCGCATCGAGCGAGAAGCTCACGCGCGCATGCGGCGCGGCGCCCGGATGCACGGCGACGAAGCGCTCGGGCGTCGCGATCGCGTGATCCCATTCGGGCGCGTCCGCGAAGATCGACGCGGTGTGGCCGTCCTCGCCCATGCCGAGCACGGCGACATTCGGTATGCGGTAGTCGGCGTTCGCGTTGAGCGCGGCGACGTGCGCGTCGAGCGACACGCGCGTGTCGACGAGCGGCAGGAAGCGGGCAGGGGCTGCCGCGTGCTGCAGCAGCGTGTCGCGCACGAGGTGCGCGTTGCTGGCCGCATCGTCTTCCGGCACCCAGCGGTCGTCGACCAGCGTGACGTCGACGCCCGCCCAGTCGAGCGCCGCGTGCGACAGCGTTTGCAGGAACGGGCGCGGGCTCGTGCCGCCGGACACCGCGAGCGTCGGGCGCGCGGGGCCGCCGAGCGCGGCACGCAGCGCGTCGCCGACGGCGCGCGCGAGCGCTTCACTTTGCGCTTCCTGGGTGTCGAAAGCGTGGATCTCGATCACATCTCCTCCGGACTGCTTTGTCTGTTCAATTCGTGCGAATCATGGGGCACGTTGCCGCGCGCTTGCATGCGCGACAACGGCTTGCATCAGTTTTCTTCCTCGAGCCAGCAGGTGCCGTGCTGCGCGAGCATCGCGCTCGCCGCGGCCGGCCCCCACGTGCCCGCCGCATACGGCTTCGGCGGCTTCAGCGAGCGGGCCCATTCGTTCAGGATCGGCTCGACCCAGCGCCACGCGGCTTCCTGCTCGTCGCGACGCACGAACAGTGCGAGGCGGCCGTTGATCACGTCGAGCAACAGGCGCTGGTACGCCTCCATTTGCCCTTCCTTGAAGAACCGGTCGAACGCGAGGTCGAGGTGTACGCTCGCGAGGTTCATCCCTTCGCCGGGCTGCTTCGCGAGGCAGTACAGGCGAATCGTCTCGTTCGGCTGCAGCCGGATCACGAGGCGGTTCGAACCGGCGCGCAGCGCGGTCGGCCCGAGGGCCGAGTGCGGCACCGGCCGGAAGTTGACGACGATCTCCGCGACGCGATCGGCAAGACGCTTGCCGGTGCGCAGGAAGAACGGCACGCCGGCCCAGCGCCAGTTCTCGATCTCGACCTTCAGCGCGACGAAGGTTTCGGTCGCGCTGTCCGGCTTCACGCCGGGCTCCGTTGCATAGGCCGGCACCTGCACGCCCTTGATCACGCCCGCATGATACTGGCCGCGCACTGCGACCTTGCCGATGTCGCGCGAATCGACGGGCTTGAGCGCGCGCAGCACGCGCAGCTTCTCGTCGCGCACCGAGTCGGAGTCCATCGAATGCGGCGGCTCCATCGCGACGATCGACAGCAGCTGCAGCAGGTGGTTCTGCACCATGTCGCGCAGCGCGCCCGTATTGTCGTAGAAATCGCCACGCGCCTCGACGCCGAGTTCCTCGGCGATCGTGATCTGGATGCTCTCGACCCATTCGCGGCGCCACAGCGGCTCGAACAGCGCATTGCCGAAGCGCAGCGCGAGCAGGTTCTGCACCGGTTCTTTCCCGAGGTAGTGGTCGATCCGGTAGATCTGGTCTTCCGCGAAGATCTCGCCGACCGCGTCGTTGATCGCGTTCGACGAACGCAGGTCGTAGCCGAGCGGCTTCTCGAGCACGATGCGCGCGCCTTCGTTCAGCCCGACCGACGCGAGCGCCTTGCAGATCGGCACGAACAGCGACGGCCCCGTCGCGAGATAGAACACGCGGATGCCGGGCAACTGCGCGACCGCGTCGCGCAGCACGACGTAGTCCTCCGCGCGGCCGAGGTCGAGCTTCACGTATTCGATGCGTTCCAGGAAGGATTGCCACGCGGCGTCGTCGAAGGCCTTGCCGGCCGCCTTCACCGCGTGCGGCTTCACATGCGTGTCGACCCACTCGAGATAGCCCGCCCGATCCGATTCGTGCCGCGCGACGGCAACGATCCGGCCGCTTTCCGCGAGCATGCTGCCGCGGTGCGCTTCGAACAGCGCGGGCAGGATCTTGCGCATCGACAGGTCGCCGGTGCCGCCGAAAAGTACGAAGGTAAAGCTGGAATCGGTATGCATGTGTCTCCGCCGGTTGGGGTGCTGGGAAGCGATCCGTAGTGCGATAAAAATATTTTTGACACTGAATTGTAGTTTAACTACAATCCGCCGCAAGGGGTAGCACCTGGGTGAAGAAAAAAAGAAGTGCGGTCGATGAACTGCGCGAGCTTCGCCTTCGGGAACGCCTTGTGCCGAATGTTATCGGACATTGGCGGTGCGCATCGTCCGCGCGCCGTCGCCCCCGGGCTTGCGCCGCGGCATCGCGGCGGGCCAGAAACACAAAGAGGAGACACGCCGTTGAATCTCGATTCACGCTTTCTGTAAGAGCCCGGCCGGTCATCGGCCCCGTACGCTGCATGCGTCCCGCGGCTCGATTTCCCCGTCGTTTATCAAGAAGCCGGTTCCCCGTCGGGGAACTTCACGAGTTGATTCAGTCTGGAGGAGATAAGTAATGAAAGTTCGCTCGATCATGGGCGCGCTCTGCGCCGCGGGTCTGATGGCTGGCGCCGTGGCGGCGCAGGCGGCCGAGAACGTAACCGTGCTGCACTGGTGGACCTCGGGCGGCGAGTCGAAGGCCGTCGGCGTGCTGAAGGACGACATGCAGAAGCAGGGCTACGTGTGGAAGGACTTCGCGGTCGCGGGCGGCGCCGGCGCCGCGGCGATGACCGCGCTGAAGACCAAGGTGATCAGCGGCGACTCACCGTCGGCCGCGCAGATCAAGGGCCCGCTGATCCAGGACTGGGCCGACCAGGGCGTGCTCGTCAACATCGATTCCGCCGCCGGCGACTGGAAGCAGAACCTGCCGCCGGAAATCGACAAGATCATCAAGTACAAGGGCCACACCGTCGCCGCGCCGTTCTCGGTGCACCGCGTGAACTGGCTCTACATCAACAAGGCCGCGCTCGACAAGGTCGGCGCGAAAGTGCCGACCACCTGGCCCGAATTCTTCGCGGTGGCCGACAAGCTGAAGGCCGCGGGCATCCAGCCGGTCGCGATGGGCGGCCAGCCGTGGCAGGACCTGACGCTGTGGGAAGACGTCGTGCTGTCGCAGGGCCCGGCGTTCTACAAGAAGGCGCTGGTCGATCTCGACCAGGCGACGCTCACGTCGCCGCAGATGGTGTCGGTGTTCGACACGGTGCGCAAGATCCAGGGTTACTTCGACACCGGCCGCAACGGCCGCGACTGGAACCTCGCGACCGCGATGGTCATCAACGGCAAGGCCGGCATGCAGTTCATGGGCGACTGGGCGAAGGGCGAGTTCGAGAACGCCGGCAAGAAGGCGGGCAAGGACTACATCTGCGCGCCGGTGCCGGGCACCGCGAACTCGTACACGTTCAACGTCGACTCGTTCGTGTTCTTCCAGCAGAAGGGCCAGAAGGATGCGACGCCCGGCCAGATCGCACTGGCGAAGACCATCATGACGCCGGGCTTCCAGGAGCAGTTCAGCCTGCTGAAGGGCTCGGTGCCGGTGCGCCTCGGCGTGAAGATGGACAAGTTCGACGACTGCGCGAAGAAGTCGTATGCCGACGAGCAGACCGCGATCAAGTCGGGCGGCTTCGTGCCGTCGCTCGCGCACGGGATGGCGCAGGGCGACGCAACGGCCGGCGCGATCACCGACGTCGTGACGAAGTTCATGAACTCGCAGCAGGATTCGAAGAGCGCGGTCGCCGCGCTCGCGAAAGCCGCGAAGGTGAAGTAAAGCGCGACAGGCGCCCGGCCGGAAACGCTTCGTCGGCCGGGCGTTTTTGCAAGTGCAGCAAACGGGCGCGCCCGCGGGCCCGTGCCGTACCCGGCGCCGGCCCGGCCTGCGTCACCCTCGTTCCAGGAGTCGAATCAAGTGGCTGCCCCTCTTAGCGGAAACGGATCCGGCGCTGCCGTCGCGCGGCGCACGTCGCCGATGTCGGCTTTCGCCGATCGCTGGATCCCGAAGCTCGTGCTCGCGCCGAGCCTCGCGATCGCCGTGGTGTTCATCTACGGCTTCATCCTGATTACCGGCTATCTGTCGCTGACCAACTCGCGGCTGTTGCCGAACTACGAATTCGACGGCTTCGGCCGTTACACGGACCTGTTCCAGAACGACGTGTGGTGGACTTCCGCCGCGAACCTCGGCTGGTTCGGGATTCCGTTCATCGCGATCTGCGTCGGGCTCGGGCTGTTCCTCGCGATCCTGCTCGACCAGCGGATCCGCAACGAAGGCGCGCTGCGCGCGATCTTCCTGTATCCGATGGCGCTGTCGTTCATCGTCACGGGCACCGCATGGCAGTGGATCCTGAACCCGGGCCTCGGCCTGGAGAAGGTGATGCACGACTGGGGCTGGACGAGCTTCTCGTTCGGCTGGCTCGACGATCCGGACAAGGCGATCTTCTGTATCGTGATCGCCGCCGTGTGGCAGTCGACCGGCTTCGTGATGGCGCTGTTCCTCGCCGGGTTACGCGGTGTCGACGCGGAGATCTTCAAGGCCGCGCAGGTCGACGGCGCGACGCTGCCGACCATCTACCGCAAGATCGTGATCCCGAGCATGCGTCCGGTGTTCTTCTCGGTGCTGCTGATTCTCTGCCACATCACGATCAAGACGTTCGACCTGGTGGTCGCGTTGACGGCGGGCGGCCCCGGCACGTCGTCGTCGTTGCCGGCCATGTTCATGTACACGTTTTCGTTCAACCGCGGCCAGCTCGGGCTCGGTGCGGCGTCGTCGGTGATGATGCTCGCGACCGTGGTCGCGGTGCTGGTGCCGCTGATGTATATGGAATCGAGGAGCACCCGCAATGCAGCCTAAGATGACGATCAGCCGGGCAGTGATCTATGCGGCGCTGATCCTGTTCGCGCTGTATTTCCTGTTCCCGATCTACGTGATGCTGTCGACGTCCTTCAAGGATCTCGACCAGCTGCGCACCGGCAACCTGCTGACGCCGCCGACGCACTGGACCGTCGATCCGTGGGTGAAGGCGTGGAGCGGCGCGTGTACCGGCGTGCGCTGCGACGGCATGAAGCCGTTCTTCCTGAACTCGCTGCAGATGGTGATCCCGGCCGTGCTGATCTCGTCGCTGATCGGCGCGTTCAACGGCTATGTGCTCACGCACTGGCGCTTTCGCGGCGCGGATGCGCTGTTCACGATGATGCTGGTCGGCTGCTTCATTCCGTTCCAGGTGATCCTGCTGCCGATGGCGCGCCTGCAGGGGATGCTCGGCCTCGCCAACACGATTCCGGGCCTGGTGTTCGTGCACGTCGTGTACGGGATCGCGTTCACGACGATGTTCTTCCGCAACTTCTACGTGAGCGTGCCGGCCGAGCTCGTGAAGGCCGCGCGCATCGACGGCGCGGGCTTCTTCACGATCTTCACGAAGATCCTGCTGCCCGTGTCGCTGCCGATCTTCATGGTGTGCCTGATCTGGCAATTCACGCAGATCTGGAACGACTTCCTGTTCGGGATCGTGTTCTCCGGCGTCGACTCGATGCCGATCACGGTCGCGCTGAACAACCTGGTCAACACGTCGACGGGCGTGAAGGAATACAACGTCGACATGGCGGGCGCCATCATCGCCGCGCTGCCGACGCTGCTCGTCTACGTGGTCGCCGGCCGCTACTTCGTGCGCGGGCTGACGGCGGGCGCGGTGAAGGGGTAAGCGCGGTTTCATCCGATACGACGAACCGGCCGCGCACGACGCGCGGCGCATCGAAACGAACCGACGCGGCGCCGCAGTGCGCCGCGCGAGACGAGACAGAGGATTCACAGCATGGCAAGCCTTTCCATCCGTGACGTGTACAAGACCTACCCGAACGGGGTGCCGGTCCTGAAGGGTGTCGACATCGAGATCGAGGACGGACAGTTCCTGATCCTGGTCGGCGGGTCGGGCTGCGGGAAGTCGACGCTGCTCAACATGATCGCCGGCCTCGAGACCGTGACGAGCGGCGAGATCTGCATCGACGGCAAGGTCGTGAACGACCTGTCGCCGAAGGATCGCGACATCGCGATGGTGTTCCAGTCGTACGCGCTGTATCCGTCGATGACGGTGCGCGAGAACATCTCGTTCGGGCTGAACATTCGCAAGGTGCCGAAGAGCGAGCAGCAGCAGATCGTCGAGCGCGTGTCGGCGATGCTGCAGATCCAGCATCTGCTCGACCGCAAGCCGGGCCAGCTGTCGGGCGGCCAGCGCCAGCGTGTCGCGATGGGCCGTGCGCTCGCGCGCGATCCGTCGCTGTTCCTGTTCGACGAACCGCTGTCGAACCTCGACGCGAAGCTGCGCATCGAAATGCGCGCGGAAATCAAGCTGCTGCACCAGCGCCTCGGCACGACGATCGTGTACGTGACGCACGACCAGATCGAGGCGATGACGCTCGGCGACCGGATCGCGGTGATGAAGGATGGCGTGGTCCAGCAGTTCGGCGCACCGCAGGACATCTACGATTCCCCGTCGAACCTGTTCGTCGCCGGCTTCATCGGCGCGCCGCCGATGAACTTCATCAACGGCAAGCTGGTCGAGCAGGGCAGCGGGGTCGCGCTCGAAATCGACACGGGCCTTGCGCGCGGCGCGCTGAACCTGCCGTTCGACGCGAAGCGGATGAACGGCCACGTGGGCCGCGAGGTGATCCTCGGCCTGCGCCCGGAGCGCATCACCGACGTGCGCAACGCGCACCACGGGGAGACGTCGCAGCTGCAGCCGATCGACGTGCGCGTCGACGTGACGGAGCCGACCGGCCCGGACACGCACGTGTTCGCGCAGGTCAACGGCAAGCGGATCGTGAGCCGCGTGCATCCGGCCGCGAATCCGCAGCCGGGGCAGACGCAGTCGCTGCTGTTCGACGTGTCGAAGGCGGTGCTGTTCGATCCGGCGTCGGAAGAGCGGATCGCGTGAGGCGGAGTAAGCGCTGAACGAAAGAGAAGGGGCCGTGTCGATGAACGGCCCCTTTCGTTTTGGCGTGCCGGCGACGTGGCATGGCAGCGCGGTCGCTTCAGTGCGGCAACCGCACGTCGAACTTGAACGTCGCGAGCCGCGCGACGAGGATGAAAGCGGTCGCGAGCAGCACGCTATAGACCGAATCGAACTGCAGCCACGCGAGCAGCAGGTAGAACCAGCAGCCGACGAACGCGCAGGTCGCGTACGGCCGCGAATCGCGCAGGATCAGCGGGATGTCGTTGCACAGCACGTCGCGGATGATCCCGCCGACCACGCCCGTGATCACGCCCATCATCACCGCGATGAAGCGCGGCATCTCGGCATCGAGCGCGATCGCGGTGCCGGAGATGCTGAAGATGCCGAGCCCGATCGCATCGGCCACCAGCAGCAGCCGCTCGGCGGACAGCCGCGACAGCATCCGCAGCACGAACGGCGCGAACAGCGCGAGCACGAAGATCGCGATCACGTAGTCGTCGTGCACGACCCAGTAGAACGGCCGGCGCTCGAGCAGGATGTCGCGCAGCGTGCCGCCGCCGAACGCGGTGGCGAGCGCGACGACGAACGTGCCGACCGAGTCGAGCCGGTTTTTGCGTGCCTCGATGAAGCCCGAGATCGCGAACGCCAGCGTCGCGATCGCTTCCAGCACCGCGATCGCGAGCGTCAGCCTAGGATGCGGCACGCGGCCCCCGGTCGGCGGGCGCCGCGAGCGGCTGAAGCAGCACGAGCACCGCGCCCGCGCCGCCGTCGTGGCTGCGCGCCTCGCAGAACGCGATCACTTCTTCCTTCTGCACGAGCCACGCGCGCACCTTGCCCTTCAGCACGGGCTCCTTGCCGATCGAGCCGAGCCCCTTGCCGTGAATCACGCGCAGGCAGCGCAGCCCTTTCTTGCCGGCCTCGCGGATGAATTCCGCGAGTGCGTCGCGCGCTTCGTCGCGCCGCATTCCGTGCAGGTCGAGCTGCGCCTGCACGATCCATGCGCCGCTCCTCAGCTTGCGCACGACGTCGCGGCTGATGCCTGGACGGTGGTAGTACAGCGACTCGTCGCTGTCGAGCAGCGTCTCGGGATCGAATTCGTCGGACAGCGTCGCATTCAGCACGGCTTCCTCGTCGCGCTGCGTCTGCTTCGGCACCGGATCGGGCGGCGTGCGGCCGGACTTCGCGCGCGGCGGTGCGTTCAGCGGCTGGATCGCACCGATTTCGTTGCGGAACAGGTTCGCGTCGGCTTCCGCCTGGCGGGCGGCCTTCGCGGTTTCGACGCGGGCGCGCTCGCGCCGGTCGGCTTCGCCTTGCAGCGACTTGCGCAATGCGCCGAGACCGGCCAGCCCCTGGCCGCGCAGGGCGGCGGCATCGGGGGCGGGTGGCGGCGCGGCGGGCGCCGGATTCGCGGGACGGGCGGCGATCTGCCGCTTCGCGGGATCGCTCGGATGAGGCTGGTTCTTCGCCATGATTCGGTAACCGGGCAGGCGCGTTCGCACGCGCGGGCACAAAAAAGCCGCTGCGCGGCGGCAGCGGCTTTCCGGTCAAGCCCGCTTCGCGGCAGCGGACGCCATTGTAGCGCCCGGCGCACGAATGCCTGGTGCTTACTTCTTGTCGTGCAGGCTTTCGAGGTAGCGCTGCGCGTCGAGCGCGGCCATGCAGCCCGTGCCGGCGCTCGTGATCGCCTGGCGATACACGTTGTCCTGCACGTCGCCGGCGGCGAACACGCCCGGCACGCTCGTCGACGTCGCGTTGCCCTGCAGGCCGCTCTTCGTCAGGATGTAGCCGTCCTTCATCTCGAGCTGGCCCTGGAACAGGTCGGTGTTCGGCTTGTGGCCGATCGCGACGAACACGCCCTGCACGCTGAGGTCCTGCGTTTCGCCGGTCTTCACGTTCTTGATGCGCAGGCCCGTGACGCCCGACTCCTCGCCCGTCACTTCGTCGAGCACGTGATCCCACTTGATGTCGACGACGCCTTCCTTTTCCTTCTCCAGCAGGCGGTCGATCAGGATCGGCTCGGCGCGGAACTTGTCGCGGCGGTGGATCACCGTGACCTTCTTCGCGATGCCCGTCAGGTAGAGCGCTTCCTCGACGGCCGTGTTGCCGCCGCCGATCACCGCGACTTCCTGGTTGCGATAGAAGAAACCGTCGCAGGTCGCGCAGGCCGACACGCCCTTGCCCATGAACGCTTCTTCCGAAGCCAGGCCGAGATACTGCGCGGACGCGCCGGTCGCGATGATCAGCGAGTCGCACGTGTATTCGCCCGAGTCGCCGATCAGCCGGATCGGCTTTTCGTGCAGTTTCGCGGTGTGGATGTGGTCGAATACGATTTCGGTGTTGAAACGCTCGGCGTGCTCCTGGAAGCGCGCCATCAGTTCCGGGCCTTGCACGCCCTTCGCGTCCGCCGGCCAGTTTTCGACGTCGGTCGTCGTCATCAGCTGGCCGCCCTGCGCGATGCCTGTGATCAGCACCGGGGACAGGTTGGCGCGTGCCGCATAGACGGCAGCCGTGTAGCCGGCGGGGCCGGAACCGAGAATCAGGACTTTGGCGTGTTTGGGCGTGGACATGTGCGAATCCGTAAAAGGCGGCCGCGGCGGGCGGGGTAAGGCTCGCCGTACGATCCGGGTTGACCGGGATGCCGTCATAGATGGGTATCAGACGCGCATTATAAAGGCCCCGTTGCTGCGGTGCCGAACGAGAGTTTCAATCGCGGCGATAGCGTTGCCGCGATCGCTTCGGGCGCCCCGGCCCTCTTATGTAACCGTCATTTACACTTGACGGCCCGGTGCAGCGTTTACAATAAGCGCGATCGAACGACAGGCGGGCGTGCGGCCCGTCCTCTTTATACGGATTCATGGCAAAAGCTCCTTATTCCGCCCAGGCACAGGCGTTGCCGCACCGGATGTCGAAGCTCCTCACGGAGATCCGCTGGATTCTCCAGGTCGCGCTCTGCGCTTTTCTGGTGATGGCCCTGCTGAGCTACAGCCGGCGCGATCCGAGCTGGACGCACGCCGCGCAGGTGGACCACATCTCGAACTGGGCCGGCCGCGTCGGCGCATGGACGGCCGACATCATCCTGCTGCTGTTCGGCCTGTCGGCCTACTGGCTGATCGTGCCGCTCGGGCGGCGCATCGCGGTCAACTACCGGCGCATCACGCGTCACGAGGCGGTCGCCGACGAACCCGAGCGGCCGATCGGCTGGCTCACCGAGATCTTCGCGTTCGTGCTCGTCGTGCTCGCGTGCGACGGCATCGAGGCGCTGCGCATGTGGTCGCTGAAGGTGCAGCTGCCGCGCGCGCCGGGCGGTGTGATCGGCGAGGCGGTGGCGGGCGCGATGTCGCATGCGTTCGGCTTCACCGGCGGCACGCTGCTGCTGCTGATCCTGCTCGCGATCGGCCTGTCGCTGTATTTCCGTTTCTCGTGGCTGTCGGTCGCCGAGCGCGTCGGCGGTGCGATCCTGTCCGCCGTCAACGTCGCGAAGCTGCGCCGCGAGGCCGAACGCGACCGCAAGCTCGGCGAAGCCGCGGCCGTGCGCCGCGAAGGGAAGGTTGAAGAGGAGCGCGTGCGCATCGAGGATCACGAGCCGGTGACGATCGTGCCGCCGGTCGTCACGCCGGCGAAGTCCGAGCGCGTCGAGCGCGAGCGCCAGGTCCCGCTGTTTACCGACCTGCCGGGCGATTCGACGCTGCCGCCGGTGTCGCTGCTCGATCCCGCGCCGAAGACGCAGGAAGCGATTTCCGCCGACACGCTCGAATTCACGTCGCGCCTGATCGAGAAGAAGCTGAAGGACTTCGGTGTCGAGGCGAGCGTCGTCGCCGCGTACCCGGGGCCGGTCGTCACGCGCTATGAAATCGAGCCGGCCACCGGCGTGAAGGGCAGCCAGATCGTCAACCTCGCGAAGGATCTCGCGCGTTCGCTGTCGCTCGTGTCGATCCGCGTGGTCGAGACGATCCCGGGCAAGAACTACATGGCGCTCGAGCTGCCGAACCAGCGCCGCCAGACGGTCCATCTGTCCGAAATCATCGGCTCGGAAGTCTATGCGGCCGCGTCGTCGGCGCTGACCTTGAGCCTCGGCAAGGACATCGGCGGCAAGCCGGTGTGCGCGGATCTCGCGAAAATGCCGCACCTGCTGGTCGCCGGCACGACCGGTTCGGGCAAGTCGGTCGGGATCAACGCGATGATCCTGTCGCTGCTCTACAAGGCCACCGCCGAGCAGGTGCGCCTGATCCTGATCGATCCGAAGATGCTCGAAATGAGCGTCTACGAGGGCATTCCGCACCTGCTGTGCCCGGTCGTCACCGACATGCGCCAGGCCGGCCACGCGCTGAACTGGACGGTCGCGGAGATGGAGCGCCGCTACAAGCTGATGAGCAAGCTCGGCGTGCGCAACCTCGCGGGCTACAACAACAAGATCGACGAAGCGGCGAAGCGCGAGGAAAAGATTCCGAATCCGTTCAGCCTGACGCCGGACGATCCCGAACCGCTCGGCCGTCTGCCGAACATCGTCGTCGTGATCGACGAGCTGGCCGACCTGATGATGGTCGTCGGCAAGAAGGTCGAGGAACTGATCGCGCGGATCGCGCAGAAGGCGCGCGCGGCCGGCATCCACCTGATCCTCGCGACGCAGCGTCCGTCGGTCGACGTGATCACCGGCCTGATCAAGGCGAACGTGCCGACGCGGATCGCGTTCCAGGTGTCGTCGAAGATCGACTCGCGCACGATTCTCGACCAGATGGGCGCCGAATCGCTGCTCGGGATGGGCGACATGCTGTACCTGCCGCCGGGCACCGGATTGCCGGTGCGCGTGCACGGCGCGTTCGTCGCCGACGACGAAGTGCATCGCGTCGTCGAGAAGCTCAAGGAGCAGGGCGAGCCGAACTACGTCGAAGGGCTGCTCGAGGGCGGCACCGCCGACGGCGACGAGGGTTCGGCCGGCGCGGGAACCGGCGAAGGCGGCGGCGAGTCTGATCCGCTGTACGATCAGGCGGTCGAGATCGTCATCAAGAACCGCCGCGCGTCGATTTCGCTCGTGCAGCGCCATTTGCGGATCGGCTACAACCGCGCGGCGCGGCTGCTCGAACAGATGGAACAGTCGGGGCTCGTGTCGGCGATGTCGTCGAGCGGCAACCGCGAAATTCTTGTGCCGGCGCGCGACGCGGAATGAGTCCGCGGCGCCCGCAGCGCCGGCCACCCAGGGAGAAAACCGCAACATGCAGCAACTTTCGTTCGTTCCTTCCCTTCGTTCGACGCGGCGCTGGCTCGGCGCGGCGTTCGCCGGCGCATCGCTGATGCTCGCGGCGACGCATGCGTTCGCGGGCGGCACCGAGCAACTGAAGGCCTTCGTGTCGCAGGTGCGTTCGGCGAAAGGCGATTTCACGCAGCAGATCGTCAAGGCGCCGGCCAAGGGCGCGAGCGCCGCACAGGCCGCACCGAAGCCGAACGACAACTCGAGCGGCACGTTCGTGTTCTCGCGTCCGGGCAAGTTCATCTGGACGTACCAGAAGCCGTACCAGCAGGTGCTGCAGGCCGACGGCGACAAGCTCTACGTGTACGACCGCGACCTCAATCAGGTCACCGAGCGCAAGCTAAACGGCGCGCTGGGCGCGAGCCCGGCCGCGATCCTGTTCGGCAGCAACGATCTCGACAAGAACTACACGCTGCGCGATGCGGGCGAGAAGGGCGGCATCGAGTGGCTGGAGATGCTGCCGAAGGCGCAGGACACGCAATTCCAGCGGATCGGCATCGGCTTCCGCAACGGCACGCTCGCCGCGATGGAACTGCACGACGTGTTCGGCAACGTCACGCTGCTCACCTTCACGAACATCCAGACGAATCCGCCGCTGAAGAGCGATGCGTTCAAGTTCGTCGTGCCGAAGGGCGCGGATGTGATCACAGGCTGATCTGCGCTGCACGCTTTCCCGACACGGGCCTGCCGGCGACGGCAGGCCCGTGTTGTTTGGGGGCGCGGGCACCGGACGCGGGCACCAGGCGCGGGTACCGGACGCGGGTACCAGGCGCGGGCACCGGGCGCGGGCACCGGGCGCGGGCACCGGGCGCGGGCCCCGCGCGCGATCACCGGCCTCGCCTGCGGCGGCCCGCACCGGCGGTGCCGTCGTGCGGCTGTCATAATGTCGGGTCCGGCGGCCGGTTCGGCCGCCATCGTTTGATCTGGAGCGAGGGTTCATGTCCGACCTGTTTCAAGTCGAGCCGCGCCGGCCGCTCGCCGAGGCGCTGCGGCCGAAGACGCTCGCCGAGGTAATTGGCCAGACGCATCTGCTCGGCGAAGGCAAGCCGCTGCGGCTCGCGTTCGAGTCCGGCAAGCCGCATTCGATGATCCTTTGGGGGCCGCCCGGCGTCGGCAAGACGACGCTTGCGCGCCTCACCGCGCTCGCGTTCGACTGCGAGTTCATCGCGCTGTCGGCGGTGCTCGGCGGCGTGAAGGACATCCGCGAGGCGATGGAGCAGGCGAAGGACACGCTGAACCGCACCGGCCGCCATACGATCCTGTTCGTCGACGAAATCCACCGCTTCAACAAGGGGCAGCAGGATGCGCTGCTGCCGTTCGTCGAGTCGGGGCTCGTGACCTTCATCGGCGCGACGACCGAAAACCCGAGCTTCGAAGTCAACTCGGCGCTGCTGTCGCGCGCGCAGGTGTACGTGCTGCAGTCGCTGAACGACGACGAGATGCGTCAGCTGCTCAAGCGCGCGCAGGACATCGCGCTCGACGGCCTCGCGTTCGACGACAAGGCGATCGATACGCTCATCGGTTACGCCGACGGCGACGCGCGGCGCTTCCTGAACCTGCTCGAGCAGGCGCAGACGGCCGCATCGTCCGCCGGGGTCACGACCATCGACGCCGATTTCGTCAGCAGCGCGATGACGCTGAACGCGCGGCGCTTCGACAAGGGCGGCGACAATTTCTACGATCAGATCTCGGCGCTGCACAAGTCGGTGCGCGGTTCGAGCCCGGACGGCGCGCTGTACTGGTTCTGCCGGATGCTCGACGGCGGCGCGGATCCGAAATATCTCGCGCGCCGGATCGTGCGGATGGCGTGGGAAGACATCGGCCTCGCCGACCCGCGCGCGCTGCAGGTGGCGAACGACGCGGCCGAGACCTACGAGCGGCTGGGCTCGCCCGAAGGCGAGCTCGCGCTCGGGCAGGCGGTGATCTATCTCGCGTGCGCGGCGAAGAGCAACGCGGGCTACAACGCGTTCAACCAGGCGATGGCGTTCGTGAAGCAGGACAAGTCGCGCGAGGTCCCCGTGCATCTGCGCAATGCGCCGACCAAGCTGATGAAGGAACTCGGCTACGGTCACGCGTATCGCTACGCGCACGACGAGCCGAATGCCTATGCGGCCGGCGAGTCGTACCTGCCGGAAGGAATGCGCGAGCCGCGCTGGTACAAGCCGGTGCCGCGCGGGCTCGAATCGAAGATCGCCGACAAGCTCGCGTGGCTGCGCGAGCTCGATCGCGAGGCCGGCAAGAAGGACTGACCGGCCGTTCGCTGCCCGCGGGTGCTCAGCGCCTGCGGCCCGGCTGTTTCTTCCAGTACTCGAACGGCTCGGCGTGGCAGTCGATGTCGAGTTCGGCGACTCGTGCGTGCAGGCGCTCCTGTGCGTCGGCAATCGCGAGGTTGTAGACGGCCGGCGCGATTTCCTCGACGAAGAAGTGCAGCAGCGCGCCGGCCTGGATGTTGCCGATCGGCTCGTCCATGTTCTCCGTGAAATAGCGTTGCAGCGACGCGATCGCGCGGTCGCGGACGTCCTTGTCCAGTTCGATGGCCATCGGGTTCCCTCGGGTGATGGTGATGCGGCGCGGGGGCGTTGCCTGCCGGGACGTGCACGGCCTGGTCGGCTTCCGCTCGCTGTTCAGCCGCGCCGCGCAATGCGTTTCGCCTTCTGCCGGCACGCGGCCCGGCAATGCGATACTGCCACGCGCGTCGCGCATTTGCGGCGCTGTCCGTTCGGCCAATGCCGTGGCGGCCTCGCGGTGCGTTAGAATTCCCGTCTTACACAACGATTTTCCAAGTCCTCCCATGCTCGACATCCAGTTGCTGCGCAAAGACCTCGACGGCGTCGCCAAGCGCCTCGCCGATCGCGGCTACACCCTCGACGTCGCCGCGTTCTCCGCCCTCGAAGCGGAACGCCGCGCGATCCAGACCCGTACCGAAGAGCTCCAGGCGCGCCGTAACAGCCTGTCGAAGCAGATCGGCGCGATGAAGGGCAAGGGCGAGGATACGTCGGCCGTCATGGCCGAAGTCGGCGGAATCGGCGACGAGATGAAGGCGTCGGAGGCCAAGCTCGGCGAGATCCAGGCGCGCCTGTCCGACCTGATGCTGGGCATGCCGAACATCGCGCACGAAAGCGTGCCGGTCGGCAAGGACGAAGCCGACAACGTGGAAGTGCGCCGCTGGGGCACGCCGCGCGAGTTCGACTTCGAGGTGAAGGATCACGTCGACGTCGGCACGCCGCTCGGCCTCGATTTCGAAACCGGCGCGAAGCTCGCCGGCGCGCGCTTCACGATGCTGCGCGGTCCGATCGCACGGCTGCACCGCGCGCTCGCGCAGTTCATGATCGACACGCACACGCTGCAGCACGGCTACACCGAGGCGTACACGCCGTACATCGTGAACCCGGAAATCCTGTACGGCACCGGCCAGCTGCCGAAGTTCGCCGACGACATGTTCCGTGTCGAGAAGGGCGGCGCCGAAAACACGATCACGCAGTATCTGATCTCGACGTCCGAAATTTCGCTGACGAACACCGTGCGCGAATCGATCGTCGAAGGCACCGCGCTGCCGATCAAGCTGACCGCGCATTCGCCGTGCTTCCGCTCGGAAGCCGGTTCGTACGGCCGCGACACGCGCGGCATGATCCGCCAGCACCAGTTCGACAAGGTCGAGATGGTGCAGGTCGTCGCGCCGGACGCTTCGTATGCGGCACTCGACGAAATGGTCGGCCACGCGGAAGCGATCCTGCAGAAGCTCGGCCTGCCGTACCGCGTGATCACGCTTTGCACGGGCGACATGGGCTTTTCGGCCGCGAAGACGTTCGACCTTGAAGTATGGCTGCCCGCGCAGAACACTTATCGCGAGATCTCGAGCTGCTCGAACACCGAGGCGTTCCAGGCGCGCCGCATGCAGGCACGCTTCCGCAACGCGCAGGGCAAGCCCGAGCTCGTGCATACGCTGAACGGTTCCGGCCTCGCGGTCGGCCGCACGCTCGTCGCCGTGCTGGAGAACTACCAGAATGCCGACGGGTCGGTCACCGTGCCGGAGGCACTGCGCCCGTACATGGGCGGCATGGAGCGAATCGAAGCGCCTGCACAGGCGTCGTGAGGTCGCTCCGCGATCGGTCTCCGAAGGCTCCGCAAAAAAATTTGCAAAAAGGGCTTGTGAGTTTCAAAGAGATCGTTCTATAATCTTTTCTTTCCCGGACACGACCAACCGGGAAATGAAGCAGGAAGGAAGGAGAGGTGGCAGAGTGGTCGAATGTACCTGACTCGAAATCAGGCGTACGGTTTCCCCGTACCGTGGGTTCGAATCCCACCCTCTCCGCCAAAATACGAAGCCCCGTGATTCGCAAGGATCACGGGGTTTTTCGTTTGGGTCGCGCGCAAGTGAACGCTGCTGCATCGACGACGATGTACGATAGCGTGCAGGCGCAGGAGCCGGCCACACGAACCGCGAAAAAAACACGATGAAAGCGACCACGCGAATCTGGGGGATGCTGACCGGGGTTGTATTGCTGACAGCGCTTGCCGCCGGCATGTGCGTGATGCAAACCGACTGGGTCGTGAATCGGGGAAGCGTCGTCGAATTCGCGCGGCGCGTTGCGTTCGGGTTCGGCGCAAGCGCGGTCCTCGCCCTGCTGTCCCGGGTGGGCCGCTATCGCGACATCACGCGCGCGCTGCGCTGCCGCGAATTCGCGTTCGCGCTACTGAGCGTGGCGCTGCTCGCAACGCTCTGCGCGGCCGTCGCGGTGCTCGACTATCTTTGCGTGGCGATCGGGCCGCCTTCGATCGAAAGCCATCTCGTCCGCTTCGATGCGATGCTCGGTTTCCATTGGCCGGATGTGTATCGATGGGTGACGGCGCGCCCCGGCCTGCACCGTGTGCTCGATCTCGCGTATCGCAGCGGCATGCTGCAACTGCTCGCGGTGCCGTTCATCCTCGCGGCGGTCCGTCGCGTCGACGATCTTGCCGAGTTCGTCGTGCAATTCATGTTCGCGGTGATCGTGGCCGTGCTCGTCTCCACGCCGTTGCCCGCCGCCAGCGCATTCGTCCATTTCGGCATCACCGATCCGGGAACCGCGTCGACGGTGACGCACTACGGCCTGTTGCGCAGCGGGCAGTTCCGTCAACTGAATCTGGCCGATGTGCAGGGGCTCGTGTCGTTGCCGTCGTTTCACGTGATGCTGGCGCTGCTGTTCGCCTACGCGCTGCGGCATGTCCGCTACGTGTTCGCGGCCGCGATCGTGCTGAATGCGGCGATGATCGCGTCGACGCCGACCCAGGGCGGTCACTACCTCGCCGACGTGATCGCCGGAATCGTGTGCGGCGCGCTGTCGATCGCCGCGGTGCGTCGCTGGACGGCCGCGCGGCGCCCAGCCGAGGCGGCCGGACCGCACGCGGCAAGCCCGACCTGATTGCGCGACGCCAGAGTCGCAACCTACCTGCCGGCATTCGCTTGCGGGCGCTCCGGTTCTCGTCGTTGCCGGATCGCCGTCTGCGTCGCGGCCCCCGCCGGATTCCCGCTGCCGTCGTCCTGCTTCAGCCTTCGCTTCGCGCGCCGTTAACAGTGAACGGCGGCAAGCGCCTTTTGCGCTGTCGTCGTTTCCCGTCGATTCAAGGTCCCATGAAGCTGAGCTACAAGATTCCCCTCGCATTCGCCCTCGCGCTGCTGCTGATGTTCTGCGGCGCGCTGTACGGCATCCGCATCCTCAACCGCTCGATCGACACGTTCGCGAACGACGTGCAGACCCGTGTCGCCGACGAACGGCTCGTGTCGGCGACGCTGGTGCAGTTCAAGCTGCAGGTCCAGGAATGGAAGGACACGCTGCTGCGCGGCAAGCAGCCCGACAAGCTCGACAAGTACTGGCAGGCATTCCAGACGCGCGAGCGCACGGTCGATACGCTCGCCGCGCAACTCGTGAACCAGTTGCCGCCCGGCGAGAGCCGTACGCTCGTCGAGCAGTTCATGCGCGCGCATGCGGCGATGGGTGACGGCTACCGGCGCGGGTTCGACGCGTTCAAGGCCGCCGGCTTCGAGCCGACGGCCGGGGATGCGGCCGTCGCGGGCGTCGACCGCGCACCCGCCGCGCTGCTCGAGCGCGCGGCGAAGCGCATCGCCGACGAGAGCGCCACCGTGTCGGCGCAAGCGAGCCGCGATGCGAGCCACGCCACCGCGGCGAGCGTCGTGCTGATGCTGATCGTGCTCGGCATCGCGATGATCGGCGCGTTCCTGTTCAGCCGCGCGATCCTGCGGCCGCTCGATCGCGCGGTGGCCTGTGCGCAGGCGGTAGCCGGCGGCGACCTCACGCGCGACGTCGACGCGGCCGGTCGCGACGAGATCGCCGATCTGCTGCGCGCGCTGCGGACGATGCAGGCGAGCCTGTCGGGCGTCGTACTCGAGGTGCGCACGCACGCCGAAGCCGTCGCGACCGCGAGTGCGCAGATCGCGGCGGGCAATCACGACCTGTCGTCGCGCACCGAGGCACAGGCCGCGTCGATCGAGGAAACCGCGGCGAGCATGACCGAACTGACGGGTATCGTGCGCCAGTCGGCCGAACACGCGCAGCACGCGGCGCAGCTGGCGCGGGACGCATCGGAAATCGCATCCGTGGGCGGCGGCGTGATGACCGACGCCGTCGACACGATGAACGGGATTGCCTCCAGCTCGGCGAAGGTCGGCGAGATCATCGCGGTCATCGACAGCATCGCGTTCCAGACCAACATCCTCGCGCTGAACGCGGCCGTCGAGGCGGCGCGTGCGGGCGAGCAGGGGCGCGGCTTCGCGGTGGTCGCGTCGGAGGTGCGCACGCTCGCGCAGCGCAGCGCGGCCGCCGCGAAGGAGATCAAGGCGCTGATCGAGCAATCGACGCGGCGGGTCGACGAAGGTGCCGTGCTGATCGCGCGCGCGGGCGAATCGATCCACGAGATCGTCGGTGCGGTGCAGCGGGTCACGTCGATCGTCGGTGAGATTTCGTCCGCATCGCAGGAGCAGAGCGGCGGCATCCAGCAGGTGAATGTCGCGGTCTCCCAGATGGACGAAGCGACGCAGCGCAACGCGGCGCTGGTCGAGCAGGCGTCGGCCGCGACGCAGGCGCTGGCGGAGCAGGCGAGCGCGTTGCGAAACGCGGTCGCCGTGTTCAGGCTGCCGCAGGCCGCGTGACGATATTGCCGACCGCGACCGCGACCGCGACCGCGACCGCGACCGCGACCGCGACCGCGACCGCGACCGCGACCGCGACCGCGCCGTGCAGCATCACGCCGCGGCGGAATATTGGGCGAGCACGCGAGCGCGGATCGACGGCTTGATGTTCGATTGCGCCATGTTGCCGCCGTAATGCGCGACGACACGCGGATTCATCACGCGATACCAGAGCGGCGGCACATACGCGAACAGGATCATCGTCGCGTAGCCGGCCGGCAGTTGCGGCGAGTCGTCGAAGTGGCGCAGCGCCTGGTACGAGCGCGTCGGGTTCGCGTGGTGGTCGGCGTGCCGCTGCAACTGGTACAGGAACAGGTTGGTGACGACGTGATTGCTGTTCCACGAATGCTGCGGCGTGCAGCGTTCGTAGCGGCCGCTCGGCAGCTTGCGGCGGCCGAGCCCGTAGTGTTCGACATAGTTGACGACTTCGAGCAGCGACGCGCCGTACGCGGCCTGGATCACGAGGAACGGAATCACGACCTTGCCGGCCATCGCGATCGCGACGCCCCATACGACGACGGTCATCGCCCATGCGTGCAGCACTTCGTTACGCCAGGTCCATGGCGAATGTCCGAGGCGCTCCAGGCGAGCCTTCTCGAGACGCCACGCCGAGTGGATGCTGCCCGTCACCGTGCGCGGCAGGAATGCCCAGAACGATTCGCCGTAGCGCGCACTCGCCGGATCCTCGGCGGTCGCGACGCGCACGTGATGGCCGCGGTTGTGCTCGACGAAGAAGTGCCCGTACGCGACCGGCGCGAGCGTGACTTTCGCGAGCCAGCGCTCGAAGCGGCTGGTCTTGTGGCCGAGTTCGTGCGCGGTGTTGATCGAGATGCCCGTCGCGGCGCCGAGCGACAGCGCGAAGCCGACGTAGTCGTACCACGCGAGCGCATGCGTGCCGACGATCCACACGCACATGAAGAACGCGACATATTCGACCAGCGTCGCGAGATAGACGATGTAGCGGTAGTAGCGCTCGCGTTCGAGTTGCGGAACCACGGCTTCGGGCGGATTGTCGCGATCGTCGCCGATCAGCGTATCGAGGATCGGGATCACGCCGAACGCGAACAGCGGGCCGAACCACCAGAACACGTGAAGGCCCGTCGACAGTGCGAGCTGGGCCGACAGGATCGGCAGCGTGATCGTCACCGCGCCGAGCAGCCACAGATAACGTTTGCCATCCGACCAGCCCGAGGCCGATGCGTCGGTCATTGCCATTGTCTTCCTCCTTGTTGGGCCAGCGCCCGCGCGTGCGGGCGCGGCGGCCGGGTGACGCGTTTGTCGTCGTTCGAATCGTCGCGGGTCCGCGGCACCGGATCGGTCGTCCGGTTGTGCCAGTTATACGACCGTCGCGCACGCTTTCCAAACCCGCGCGCTAGGCGCGCAACTCCAAACGGTCGGCTGCCCATGACGCCGGTCGGGAAGGGCTGGCACGCGGTGATTGAAACAGGGCACGCTCGCGCCGATCGGTCTGTCGGTGGGCGTTGTTGTCAGATGAATGGCCGGGATGACACATGCGTGCATCCGTCGGCGAAACTCGCAACGAATGTTGCGATGCAGCAGGTTTAGGGCGACGCCGTGCGGCTGCGCGGTTCTTTCGCATCCATATGTAACGAACCATTACGGTGTCGAAGGCGAAATGCAGCACACTTGCCGCGTGAGGGCGCATGAACGGCAAGGCGGGCGGGGCTGCGCGTCGGATCTTGCAGGCCGCGTTGCATGCGCAGTCCCCGGTCGATGCATCGATGCTGCACCTGCACACCGGCGCATGCGCGACATCGGTTGCCTTTCGATCGGCGCTGCCATTTGAAAATAACGATTTGACTCATGCCCCGCTTTCGGTTGAAGCTAATAGCTTGCTGTCCGAAGGGGGCTGTGCCTGCATGAGTTCGACCTTGACCGTTCGTCGTATCGCTGCCGACCAGGGCGGCGTGTATCGCGAACTCCGCGCCGCATCGCTGCGCGAGCCCTACGCGCCCGGCGAAGCGCCGGAGGCCGAATTGCTGAACGTCGATTCCGACGCAGCGGCGGCCGTCGCCGCGCTGCGCGCCGAATCCGACGAGTCGACGACTTTCCTGCTGTACACCGAGGGCCATCCGGCCGGCATGATCGGCGCATATTTCGACAATACGCCCGAGCGGCGCGCGTTCGTCAGCGAGCTGTGGGTCGCTCATGCGGTCCGCCACCTGCGCGGCGGCGTGCTGCTGCTCGAGACCGCCACCGCGTGGCTGGCCGAACGCGGCGCGCAGGACGTCTATGCGTGGATCGCCGATGCGAACCGCAACGCGATCCGGTTTTACGAACGCGCGGGTTTCGGCAACACGGGCGAGCATGCGCCGATCGCACGGATGCCCGGCGCGATGAAGTCGTTGTTCGTGTCGCACGTCGACACGCCCTGAGCATGCATGCGCGGGCCGCACGGCGCGATCGTGGCCCGTCGGCCGTCCGGCCACCCGCCCGCCGGCGTGCGCTCGCCACGCCCGTCGCCGCCCGGTTCCCCAAAAATAATGGCCGCACGCGTGGACGCCTGTAAAATACGCAAAAAATTTTTGCAGAGTGTCCATGTCGCTTAAAAAATCGCCATTCTTCGAGCTGCGCAGCGGATCGGTCGATACGTTGCTGTTCACCGTGAAGACGACCGATCTCGATGCGTTGCGTGCCGAACTGGTCAAGCGCTTCGAAGCGACTCCCGAGTTTTTTGCCGATGATGTCGTCGCGATCGACGTCCGCCGCCTCGAGGGCGACGAACGCGTCGCACTTGCCGACATCCGCCAGATGCTGAACGACGTGCGGATGCGCCCGGTGGGCGTCGTCGCGCTCGCCACGCAGGGCTGGGCGGCGGAAGCCGGCCTGCCGCTGCTCGAGGCGCGCGACCGCCGCGCGCCGGCCGCGAAGCCGGCCGAGGACGCAGAGCAGGCGCCGGCCGCTGCCGCAGCTGCGGCCGTGGCGGCCGAACCGGCACCGGAGCCAGCGGCGCCGACGCCGGTTGCGGCCGGTGGCCAGACGCTGGTGATCGATCGGCCGCTGCGTTCGGGGCAGCAGATTTACGCGAAAGGAGACCTCGTGGTGCTGGCGCCGGTCAGTCACGGCGCCGAGATCATCGCGGAAGGCAACATCCACATCTACGCGCCGTTGCGCGGCCGCGCACTCGCGGGTGTGCACGGCAATCACGACGCGCGCATTTTCTGCACGTGTCTGGAGCCGGAACTGATTTCGATCGCGGGTATCTATCGAACGACCGAGAACCCGTTGCCCGCCGACATACTGGGCAAATCGGTGCAGATCCGGCTCGAAGAGGAAAAACTGATGATCGAACCGCTGCGCCTGACGTGATTCACGCGGTACGCTCCGGATCGATCGGCTCTCATTGACGAACACAGGGTATTGGGTAAATGGCAAAAATCATCGTGGTGACTTCGGGCAAGGGCGGCGTGGGCAAGACGACGACCAGCGCGAGCTTCGCGTCCGGCCTCGCGCTGCGCGGCCACAAGACGGCCGTGATCGACTTCGACGTCGGCCTGCGCAACCTCGATCTCATCATGGGCTGCGAGCGTCGCGTGGTGTACGACCTCGTCAACGTGATCCAGGGCGAAGCGAACCTGAACCAGGCGCTGATCAAGGACAAGAAGTGCGAGAACCTGTTCATCCTGCCGGCGTCGCAGACGCGCGACAAGGATGCGCTCACGCGTGAAGGCGTCGAGAAGGTGCTGAACGACCTGGTTGCGATGGACTTCGAATACATCGTCTGCGATTCGCCGGCCGGTATCGAGGCGGGCGCGCTGCACGCGATGTACTTCGCGGACGAAGCGCTGATCGTCACGAACCCGGAAGTGTCGTCGGTGCGCGACTCGGACCGCATTCTCGGCATCCTGTCGTCGAAGACCAAGCGCGCGACCGAAGGCAAGGAGCCGATCAAGGAACACCTGCTGATCACGCGCTACAGCCCGAAGCGCGTGAGCGAAGGCGAAATGCTCTCGCTCGAGGACATCAGCGAGATCCTGCGCATCAAGCTGATCGGCGTGGTGCCGGAGTCGGAAGCCGTGCTGCACGCATCGAACCAGGGGCTGCCGGCCGTGCATATCGACGGCACCGACGTTGCGGAAGCGTACAAGGACGTCGTCGCCCGTTTCCTCGGCGAGGACAAGCCGCTGCGCTTCACCGATTACCAGAAGCCGGGCCTGCTGCAGCGCCTCTTCGGCAGCAAGTAACGGAGGCCGCCCATGTCCATCCTTTCGTTTCTCCTCGGCGAGAAGAAGAAGTCCGCATCGGTCGCGAAGGAGCGCCTGCAGCTCATCATCGCGCACGAGCGGGTCGGCGGCCGGCCGCCGGCCGATTATCTGCCGGCGCTGCAGAAGGAGCTCGTCGCGGTCATCTCGAAGTACGTGCATATTTCGAACGATGACATCCGCGTGAGCCTTGAGCGCCAGGACGATCTCGAAGTCCTCGAAGTGAAGATCGAGATTCCGCAAGCCTGATTCCTGGTTGTCCCTCCGCACGACGGCGCATGCCGTCGTGCGCGTCTTACGCCCTGTTGCACTTTCGGGCGCGCCGTAACACGGCGTCTGTCGGCCGTTGGCCGACCTCCCGCATTGAACGAATACGCTCGCGTCATTTGTCAATCAGGAGGTTGTCATGGCTGTCTCTACCGTTCGACGTCGTATCGTTTCGCTCGCGCTGCTCGCCGCGGGCTTGTCGGCCGTCGCCGCGCCGCTTGCCGCACGCGCGGACGAGATTCTCGTCGGTGCGCCGATGATGGTGCAGTCGGGCCGCATGGTCGTCGCCGAACCGGTGGCCGCGCCGGTCGAGGAAGTCGTCGTCATCGCGCCGAATGCGCCGCCGCCCGTGCGCTACGAGGTCGTGCCCGCCGCGCGCGTGGGTTATGTGTGGGAGCGCGGGCACTGGCACTGGGATCATGGCCGCTACGTGTGGATCGGCGGCCACTGGGAAACCGAGCGCATCGGCATGCACTGGGTGCCGGGCCACTGGGATCAGCGCGGCCCGAACTGGTTCTGGACACGTGGCCACTGGGCCTGACGGGAGGCGTGCGATGAAGCGAACCGCCATTGCCATCGCGCTCGTCGCGATCACGCTCGCCGGCTGTGTCGTGGTGCCGGCCCGGCCCGTCTACTACCGGCCGGCGCCGGTGGTGATCTACTGAGGATCACGCGGGTCCGTGTGCGCCGGGCCGCTCGCACCGGCTCCTGACGGGCCGCGCTCGTTCGGCGTCGCCGGCGCGTGCGTGGCGACGTTGCCGGCCGCCGCGGCTTCCGGCTCGCCATCGTCCTGCTCGCGCAGCGTGTCGAGCGGATCGGCGGGTGCGGCCGCCGCATCCTGCGGCGCCACGACACCGGCCGCGGCAGCCGGTGCCGCTGCGGGCTCGGCGGCAGCCGCGGGCGGCGCGAGATAGCGCTCGGCGAGTGTTTCGTAGAGCGGCGGCGCGAAGAAACGCGCCATGCGGCTCGACACCAGTGCGGTTGCCATCAGCGAAATCACGAGCGCGTGACCGTTGATCATCTCCATCACGATCACGAACGACGTGATCGGCGACTGCGTGACCGCCGCGAGGTAGCCGACCATCGCGAGCGCGATCAGCATTGGCAGGCTCAGGTCGCCGAACACAAGATGCAGCAGGTTGCCGAACCCGGCGCCGATCGACAGCGAAGGCGCGAAGATCCCGCCCGGGATGCCCGGCAGGTAAGACGCGACCATCGACACCATCTTCAGGAACGGATAAAGCACCGACAGCCGCTCATGGCCGTCGAGCAGGCCGCGCGCTTCCGCGTAGCCGCTGCCGAACGTCGTCCCGCCCGATACGAGGCCGACGAGCGCGATCACGAAGCCGCACAGCGCCGCGAACGCGATCGGGCGTTCGCGATACAGGCCGAGCAGGCGCGCGGGCAGCCAACGGCCCGTATTGAGCAGCAGCCAGCTGAACAGGCCGCCCGCGATGCCCGTCACGATCGCGGTGACGAGCACGGCGACCGCAAGCATCTTCGGAAAATGCTTGCCGGCGTCGATCGTGCCGAAGTACGTGTAGTTGCCGTTCAGGCCCAATGCGACGACACCGGCGAGAATGATCGCGGTGATCAGCACGCCGCTGGCGCGGGCGGAGAAGCTGCGGGTCAGCTCCTCGATCGCGAACACGATCCCGGCGAGCGGCGTATTGAATGCCGCCGACAGGCCGGCCGCCGCGCCGGCGAGCACAAGTTGCCGTTCGATCTGCGCGTTCGAGCGCGGGTAGAAGCGCCGCAGGTTGAACATCAGCGCCGCGCCGACCTGCACGGTCGGGCCTTCGCGGCCGATCGTGAAGCCGCCGAGGATTCCCAGGAACGAGATCAGAACCTTGCCGAACAGGATGCGCAGCGTCAGCAGCCGCGCGCCGAATGCGCTCGGGCTCGCATGCAGTGTCGCGATCACCTGCGGGATCCCGCTGCCCTCGGCGCCGCGGAAGAAGCGCCGCGTGAGCCATACCGACGCCGCGGCGATCGACGGCGTGAGCAGCAGCGGCAGCCACGCGGCGTGCTCGCGCATCGTGCGGAAGGTATCGTAGCCCCAGTCGATCAGCCGCGCGTACAGCACGGCCGCGAGACCGACCGCGATCGCGCCGAGCCAGAATACGCCGTACTGGCGCCAGATCCGCATCGAGCGGCGGGTGAGGGCGGGAAAAAGCGCAGGGAGTGCGGGGAGGGCGGGGCGGGGCATCGGCAGCGGGCCGGGAGGGCAAAGGAAGCATTATAAAAAGAACCGGCTGTGTCCGGGGCTCGACAAATATCTACACAAGCGTCGCATTTTGTTGCAAATGTAATGTTGACGTAATGTTTGCGCACCACAAGCATCGTTAGCATGGCGAAATGGCCAGCCATTCATCAGAACGAACGTGAAACGCATCCTCATCGTGAAAGTGACGTCGCTCGGCGACGTCGTCCAGACGCTGCCCGTCGTCGCGGACCTCCATCGCGCCTTCCCGGGCGTGAAGGTCGACTGGGCCGTGGACGAATCTTGCGCGGAGGTCGTGCGTTGGCATCCGGGCGTGAGCGAGGTGCTCTGCGCGCCGCTGCGGCGGTTCAAGAAGCTGCGCAACGGCGGCGACCTGAAGGCGATCTCCGCGTCGATCGGCGCGCTGCGCACGCATCGCTACGATGCCGTCATCGATTTGCACGGCGTCTACAAGAGCGCGATCATCTCTGCACTCGCGCGCGCCGCACGCCGCGTCGGTTATCAGACGCAGGATCTCGGCGAGACGGGCGCCCGTTTCGCGTACTCGCATCGCTTCGGCCCGCGACCGGACTGCGACGCCTGGCACGGGATGCGCGTGAGCGCCGGCGAGGCGCTGGGCTATGTGCCCGAAGGCATCGCCGCGTACGGGATCGTCCCGCCGCAGGTTGCGAGCCTGCCGCCGGCCGTGACCGACGGCGCGCCGTTCATGCTGCTGTTCCACGCAACGTCCAATCCGGACAAGAAATGGCCGACCGATGACTGGGCCGCGCTGGCCATCCGGATGATGGCGCGCGGCGTGCGCGTGCTGTTGCCCTGGGGATCGCCGGCCGAACACGACGATGCGCAGGACATAGCCGCGCGCGCGCCAGGCGCGATCGTGCTGCCCGCGATGTCGGTGCGCGAACTCGGCGCGGCCATCGGCCGGGCGGCGCTCGTCGTGGGCGTGGACACCGGGTTCGTGCACATGGCGCATGCGCTGCAGCGGCCGACCGTGATGATTTTCGTCGCGACCTCGCGCCACCATTGCGGCATCGGCGGCGCACCGAATGCACTGTCGATCGGCGAGCCCGGCGTGCCACCCTCGGTGGCGCAGGCGCTCGACGCGATCGATGCGGTCGGGCCGGCCTATGGCGCGCAGCGCGCGCGGCTGACGGCCTAGCGCGTGGACAGGCCCGCTATCGACTTGAACGGGCTCCGCCGCGAAGGCGCGGCCGGCAGGTTCAGGCGAGCAGCGCTTCGACGGTGACTACCGCGGCGATGGCGGCCAGGTTGGCGAGCAGCGCCTCGAACAGCAGGCCGCGCCACGTTTTCGGCCGGAAGCGTGCCGCGAGCAGCAGGGCGCTACCCAGCGCGAGCGCCAGGATCATGACGAGGTCGGCGTTGCCGAGGTGGATATTCATCGCGGCGGCTCCTTCGGGGAGGGATCCGGGGGCACGCGAGCGCGCCCCCGGATCGAGTATAGGCAGCGCCGGCCGCCGCACAACCCGGGGCGCCCCGGAGGCTCAGAGGAGCGATGCGTCGCGGGTCTCGCGCATCAGCAGCACGCCGATCAGGCTGATCGCCGCCGCGACCGACACGTATCCGCCGACCCACGACAGGCCGCCGCGCGCGGCGAGCAACTGTGCGATGTACGGTGCGATCGATGCGCCGAGGATCCCTCCGAGGTTGTACGCGACGCCTGCGCCCGTATAACGGACGTTGGTCGGGAACAACTCGGGCAGCAGCGCGCCCATCGGCGCGAACGTCACGCCCATCAGGAACAGCTCGAGCGTCAGGAACAGCGCGACGAGCGGCATCGATCCGCTGCCGAGCAGCGGCTCCATCGCGAAGCCGGAGAGCAGTGCGGCGATCGCGCCGACGACCAGCACCGGCTTGCGGCCGAAGCGATCCGACGCCCACGCCGACAGCGGCGTCGCGAGCCCCATGAACACGACGGCGAAGCACAGCAGGCCGAGGAAGCTCTGGCGCGGAATATGCAGCGTCGACACGCCGTACGACAGCGAGAACACCGTCGAGATGTAGAACAGCGTGTAGCAGACCACCATCGCGAGCGCGCCGAGCAACGTGGGCTGCCAGTGTTGCGAGACGAGCGTCGCGACCGGCACGCGCACACGTTCGTTGCGCTCGAGTGCGGCCTGGAACGCCGGTGTCTCGGTGATCTTCAATCGCACGTACAGGCCGAGCGCGACGAGCACGGCGCTGACGAGGAACGGGATGCGCCAGCCCCAGCTTCGGAACTGCTCGTCGGACAGCGACAGCGCGAGCGCGAAGAACAGCCCGTTCGACATCAGGAAGCCGACCGACGGGCCAAGCTGCGGGAACATCCCGAACCAGCCGCGCTTGCCTTGTGGCGCATGCTCGGTCGCGAGCAGCGCCGCGCCGCCCCATTCGCCGCCGAGGCCGATGCCCTGGCCGAAGCGCAACACGCAGAGCAGCACGGGCGCGAGTGCGCCGATCGTGTCGTAGCCGGGCACGAAGCCGATCGCGGTGGTGGATACGCCCATGACGAGCAGCGACGCGACGAGCGTCGACTTGCGGCCGATGCGGTCGCCGAAGTGGCCGAACAGGAACGAGCCGATCGGCCGCGCGATGAACGCGATGCCGAACGTGACGAAGGCGGACAGCGCCTGTGCGGTCGCGGAGCCGTGCGGGAAGAACACGGGGCCGATGACGAGTGCCGCGGCGGTTGCGTACACATAGAAGTCGTAGAACTCGATCGCGGTGCCGATGAAGCTCGCGAGCACGATGCGTCGGTGGCTGACGGCGCCGGCCGAACCGGTTGCGTGTGCAACGGCCGGGGGAGATGCGGACATGGATGTCTCCGTTTTGTCGTTGGGGCATTCGACCGGGCGTGCGCTCCGGCGGGCAGGTGGACGCCTGCCGAAAGAGAGCAGCCGGCGGATGATGCGGTGGCGGCGTCGACGCATCATGGCACGAACGTCGCTCGCCGGTCGACGAGGCAGCGGACAGGTCGCCGCGGCCCGCTGTCGGCGTGGTCGATTCGCATGCCGGGTGCGGCGCGCGAACGCGCGCGCGGGCGGGTAGCCGCGCGATTGCGGAAAATTATAGCCAGCGCCGCGACATAGCGACAATCGCGGGCGGGCGCGGGCTCAGTCGATCGATTGCGCCTGCGCGGATGCGGTGCTTTGCAGCTGGAAACGGCCGTCGTCGTTGAACAGCCAGCCTTCCATCATTTCGAGCCGGCCATTGCCGTCCAGCAGTTTCGACGGTGGCGGCGGCAGCGGCGCGGAGCGGCGCAGCGACGCGAGCGCGAGTCCTTCCGCTTCGCTGTCGCCGTTGCTGCGATAGACGGAAGCGTTGACGAGGCGGCCGCTGCCATCGACGGTGAATGCGACGACGACGAGCGAGCGCAGCATCGCCTGCGGCGTGCCGTGCGAGACGCCGGACGGGTTGTGCTCGGCGACGCACCGCGCGACTTCCACGCGGTACTGATCGCGATTCGCACTGCGGATGGCGGACGGGATCGTCAGCACCGAGCGCAGCGACGGCGGCGGCGTGATGGTGCAGGCGGCAAGCAACGAGGCGGCGATCAGCGCGGCAACACGCAGCCGGCTCGCGCCCGGGTGGGGAACAGGGGACATGGGGAAGTGCCGGAGGGTGACTATAAAAAAATGATAGGCGTCCGGGCGCGACCTGTTATCGGGAGAAACGCATAGTGCGCGATGCGCGACGTGGCGATTCGCGGATGATGGCGATCGGCGGCCCGCTCGACACGTGTCGCGAAGTGACGTGACATGTGACGGCGCGGCGCGACATGCATACGCGCGCCGTACGCGACGGCGGTCGAGGTGATCCGACCGGCCCGCTCAGTAGCCGTGCGTCACGAGCGACAGAACGGACAGGTCCGGATGCGTGCCGTCGATGATCGTCTTGCCGATGTGCACGGCTTCCCGAACCGCTTCGTCGACGCTCGCGAAGCTTTCCTCCCCGTCGGCGTGGAAGGGCACCGCATGATCGGGCAGCGCGGGATTCACGCCGGGATGGCACACATATCCGGTATAGGTGTAACGCGATTCGCTGCCGGGCGCGAGACCCGGCACCACATGGATCTCGAAGCCTTCGTAATCGACGTGATCCGGCGCTGTCGACAGTTCGGTCATGGCGGTCTCCGTGTGCCGCGCGCAAGGATGGTGCGCGCGGCATCGAGTCGCGGCGGCGGTCGTGTCGCCGTGCTGATCGAATTCTAGGCGATGGCGAGCCCGCTCGTGAGGCTCGCGCGCGCCCTGAGTGTGCCCGGCGGGCGTACCGTATCGAGCGTTACCGCGTGCAGCGCGCATCCTTGCGCTGCACCACGAGGATCACGGGATATTTCTCGCCATGCTCGAGCTCCACCGGCGCGACCACCGTCAGCGTGGCCGGGTCGGAATCGTCGTAGACGCTGACCTGCTCGTTGCGGATGTAGGTCACGCCGGTGCAGTTCGATGCGCGCCCGTCATCCGACACCTTGCACTGGATCTCGTTTTCCTTCAGGTAGTTGTACGGCGTCGGGCTCGCGAGATATTCGCGCAGGCTGCGCGGCGAGCCGCCGACGCCCTTCACGTACGCGATCGCGCACGAAGGCGTTTGCGCGTCGGTGCCGGAGGCGGAATCGGCGGCCGCCGCGTGCGTGCCGACGGCGGCCAGCAGGGCGATGAGCGACGAGGCGATGAAGGGCTTCATGACGTGGTTTCCCGTTTCGCGAATCGGAGCGCCGGATTGTAACGGCATCGCGCGAGATGCGTCGGCCCGTTGGGCGGGCACCGTGCGTGGCGCGCGGCGGACAAACAAAAACCCCGTCATTCGATGAATGGACGGGGTTTGGCGAACTTCCTGGCGGAAGCGGTGAGATTCGAACTCACGGACAGTTTCCCGTCGCCGGTTTTCAAGACCGGTGCCTTAAACCGCTCGGCCACGCTTCCACACGAGGCGGCATTGTAACCGAAATGCCGCCTCGTTCGGCTTCAATCGTCGCGCAGGAACAATTCCTGCAAGTCGTTGAGGAACCGTTGGCCAAGCGGCGTCGGCGCGATCTGCGCAAAATCGCGCGTGATCAGTCCGCGCCGCTCCGCTTCCCTGAGTGCCGGCTCGATCGTGCTGATCGGCAAACCCGTGCGTTCGACAAAGCTGTGCACGGGGAAGCCTTCGACGAGCCGCAGCGTGTTCAGCATGAACTCGAACGGCAGGTCGCGCGCACCGACTTCACGCTCTTCCTGCACCGGCGTGCCGGCCATCGCCTGTTCGATGAAGGTGGCCGGATGCTTGTAGCGTGCCTGGCGCAGGATCCGGTTCGGGAACGACAGCTTCGTGTGCGCACCCGCGCCGATCCCGAGATAGTCGCCGAAGCGCCAGTAGTTCAGGTTGTGCTTGCACTGATGATTCGGCTTCGCGTACGCGGACACTTCGTAGCGGCCGTAACCGGCCTCGGCCGTGCGCGCGTGGATCCATTCCTGCATGTCGGCCGACGCGTCGTCGTCGGGCACTGCGGGCGGAAACTTCGCGAACAGCGTGTTCGGTTCGAGCGTCAGGTGATACAGCGACAGATGTGGCGGTGCGAACGACAGCGCCGTCTCGATGTCGGCCCGGCATTCGTCGAGTGTCTGGTTCGGCAGCGCGAACATCAGGTCGAGGTTGAAGTTGTCGAACGTCTTCGCGGCGATCTCGACGGCCGCGCGTGCCTGCGCGGTGTCGTGAATGCGGCCGAGCGCTTTCAGATGGCCTTCGTTGAAGCTCTGGATGCCGACCGACAGGCGATTCACGCCGCTCGCACGAAACTGCGCGAACTTCGCGGCCTCGAACGTGCCCGGGTTCGCTTCGAGCGTGATCTCGGCGTCGGCATCGAGCGGCAGCAGTGCGCGCACGTCGGACAGCAGCCGGTCGAGACCGGCCGCGGACAGCAGGCTCGGCGTGCCGCCGCCGATGAACACCGTATGCACCTGCCGCCCCCAGACGAGCGGAAGCGCCTGTTCGAGATCGGCGCGCAGCGCGTCGAGGTACTCGGTTTCCGGAAACCGCTCGCCTTTCCACTCGTGCGAGTTGAAATCGCAGTACGGGCACTTGCGCACGCACCACGGAAAATGCACGTACAGCGCGAGAGGCGGCAGCGACGTGAGCTTTACCTGCCCGGGCGACGTGAAGGTCGCGACGACGCGCGCGCCGGTTTCCGCCGCCTGGCTCATGCGGCCTCCGGTTGCGAATGCGTGACGAGGACGATCATGCCGGTTCCTCCGCGAGCCGCGCGAGCAACGCCTTCAATGCGAGCGCGCGATGGCTGTGCGTGTTCTTCATGGCCGGCTCGAGTTCGGCCGCCGTCGCGCCGAGCGACGGCAGGTAAAAATACGGGTCGTAGCCGAATCCGTGCTCGCCGCGCGGCGTGTCGACGATCTCGCCTTCCCAGCGGCCTTCGGCAAACAGCGGCTCGGGATCGTCCGCATGGCGCACCAGCGCGAGCACGCAGCAATAGTATGCGCGCCGGTCGTGGACGCCGCGCAGCTGCTCGACGAGGTACGCGTTGTTCGCCGCGTCGCCCTTGGCGCCGCCCGCGCGCTGGGCGTAGCGCGCCGAATAGACGCCCGGCGCGCCGCGCAGCGCGCGCACGCACAGGCCCGAATCGTCGGCGATCGCCGGCAGCCCGGTGAGCCGCGACGCATGGCGCGCTTTTGTCAGCGCGTTCTCGATGAACGTGCCGAACGGCTCTTCCGCCTCCGGCACGGCCAGCTCGCCCTGCGGCACGATCTCAATGCCGACCGTCGAGAACAGCGCGGTGAACTCGCGCAGCTTGCCCGCGTTGTTCGACGCGAGCACGATGCGCGACAGCGGCGCGACGGTGCGATCGTCAGACATGGCCGGCGCCCAGCACGTCTTTCTGCAGCTGCACGAGCTGGCCGATTCCGCTTTGCGCGAGGTCGAGCAGCGCGTTCATCTCGTCGCGCGAGAACGGCACGCCCTCGGCGGTGCCCTGGACTTCGACGAAGCCGCCGGCACCCGTCATCACGACGTTCATGTCGGTGTCGCAGCGCGAGTCTTCCGCGTAGTCGAGGTCGAGCACCGGCGCGCCTTCGTACACGCCGACCGAGATCGCGGCGACGTGATCGGTGATCGGCGAGCGCGCGAGCTTGCCGGCCGCGATCAGCTTCGACACGGCGTCGTGCGCGGCGACGAACGCGCCGGTGATGCTGGCCGTGCGCGTGCCGCCGTCGGCCTGGATCACGTCGCAGTCGATGTGAATCGTGCGCGGGCCGAGCGCCTCGAGATCGAACACCGCGCGCAGCGCGCGGCCGATCAGGCGCTGAATTTCCTGCGTGCGGCCCGTCTGCTTGCCGCGCGCGGCTTCACGGTCGCTGCGCGTGTGCGTCGCGCGCGGCAGCATCCCGTATTCCGCGGTCAGCCAGCCCTGGCCGCGATCACGCAGGAATTCGGGCACGCGTTCGGCGACGCTCGCGGTGCAGATCACCTTGGTATCGCCGAATTCGACGAGTACCGAGCCTTCGGCATGTTTCGTGTAATGGCGCGTGAGGGCGACCTTGCGCAGTTCGTCGGCGCGGCGGCCGCTCGGGCGGGACAGGGAAGACGTCATGGGGAATCGTGGACGGAAGAGGAAACCCCGATTTTAGCGCCGAACGGCAGCCTTGCCCGGCGGGGTGGCGCGCAAAAATGGGATAATGCGCGCTTCCCGCCCCGCGCCTTGCAATGCGCCGGGCGCCTCGACATTTTCCCGCCCGCCAAGGGCACCCAGACGGCGAGACGAACCATGATCTACAGCATGACGGGCTATGCGAGCGCGACGCGCGAACTCGCCACGGCCACCGGCAACGGCGGCACCAGCGTGTCGGTCGAACTGCGCACCGTGAACTCGCGCTTCCTCGACCTGAATTTCCGCATGCCGGACGACGTGCGCGCGTGCGAGCCCGCGCTGCGCGAAATGCTGATGAACAAGCTCTCGCGCGGCAAGGTCGACGTGCGCATCAACCTGCAGCGCGGCGAGCAGAGCATCGGCGCCGGCGCGCTGAACCAGACGGCCCTCGGCCAGCTCGCGGAGCTCGAGCGCTCGGTGCTCGATTCGTTTCCGGGCGTCGGCCGCCTGCGCGCGGGCGAGATTCTGCGCTGGCCGGGCGTGCTCGCCGAGAGCGGCGTGTCGGCCGACGCGATCCGCGATGCGGTGCTCGCGTGCGGCAAGGAAGCGATCGGCGAGCTCGTCGTCGTGCGTTCGCGCGAAGGCGCGCAACTGGCGACGATGCTGCTGTCGAACGTCACCGAAATGGAGGCGATCGTCGCGCGCATCACGCCGCTCGTGCCGGAGCTGATCGCGAAGCATCAGCAGAAGATCGTCGAGCGGCTGCAGGAAGCGCTCGGCCTCGCGGCGCCCGAAGGCAGCGCGCCGATCGTCACGCGCGAGGAAGCCGCGGAACGCATTCGTCAGGAAGTGACGATGTACGGCATCCGGATCGACATCGCGGAAGAGCTGTCGCGACTCACCGCGCACCTGAACGAAACGCGTCACGTGATCGAGAAGGGCGGCCGCGTCGGCAAGCGTCTCGACTTCATGATGCAGGAACTGAATCGAGAAGCAAACACGCTCGGCTCGAAGGCGGCGGCGAAGGAACTGGCCGACGCATCGATGGCGCTCAAGCTGTTGATCGAGCAGATGCGCGAGCAAGTGCAAAACCTGGAGTAACGCAACATGACCCATCCCACTCACGACGGCCACGCGTCGCATGCGCTGCACGGCGGCGTGTATCCCGGCAACCTGTTCATGGTCATCGCGCCGTCGGGCGCCGGCAAGTCGACGCTCGTGAACGCGCTGCTGTCGAAGGATCGCGACATCTGCCTGTCGATTTCGTACACGACGCGCAAGCCGCGCCCGGGCGAGCAGGACGGCCAGCACTACCACTTCACGACCGTCGAGGATTTCCGCGCGCGCCACGCCGCGCACGAATTCCTCGAAAGCGCGGAAGTGCACGGCAACTATTACGGCACGTCGCGCGTCTGGATCGAAGAGCAGATGATGAGCGGCCACGACGTGCTGCTCGAGATCGACTGGCAGGGCGCGCAGCAGGTGAAGAAGCAGTTCCGCAACGCGGTCGGCATCTTCATTCTGCCGCCGTCGCTCGATGCGCTCGAGGAGCGTCTGAAGAAGCGCGGCCAGGACGAGCCGAACGTGATCACGCGACGCCTGCTCGCCGCGGGCAGCGAGATGGCGCACGCGTCCGAAGCGGAATACGTCGTGATCAACGAGAATTTCGATCGTGCGCTGGCCGAGCTCGAATGCATCGTCGCGGCGACGCGTCTGCGCTTTGCTTCGCAGTACGCGCGACATGCCGAGCTGTTCATCGAGCTCGGCATCCATTTGCCCCACGCGGAATGACGCGGGGGTAGAGGGACATAAGGTAGAATAGGGACTATATTCAGAAGGAATTACCAACATGGCTCGCATTACCGTCGAAGACTGCCTGAAGCAAATCCCCAACCGCTTCGAACTGGCGCTCGCCGCCACTTACCGCGCGCGGCAGCTCGCGCAAGGCCATACGCCGAAGATCGAGAGCCGCGACAAGCCGACCGTCGTCGCGCTGCGCGAGATCGCTGCCGGCCAGGTCGGCGTCGAGATGCTGAAGAAGGTGCCGGTGTAACGCGCATCCGGCCCGTTCCAGCCATGTAGTCCACGCGCGCAACGACTCGACCACCTGGAGGCGAATATGAGCACCACCCCATCGTCCGCCTCCGCGGATTCGACCACCGAAGCCACGGCCCAGTCGCCTGCGCGCCAGTACATCGACGCGGTCCTCGAACAGTCCTTCCGGCATCTGTTCGGGCCGACCGCCACACCGGAGCAGCCGCGCAAGCACGGCGTCGTTTCGATCGCGAATCTGACGGCCGCGCTTGCCGAGTATCTCCCTCCGGAAGAAATCAAAGAGGTCAAGGCGGCGTTCCACTTCAGCGACGAAGCCCACCTCGGTCAATATCGCCAGAGCGGCGAACCCTACATCACCCATCCCGTCGCCGTCGCCGAAATCTGCGCCGGCTGGAAGCTCGACGCGCAAGCCGTGATGGCCGCGCTCCTGCACGACGTGATGGAAGACCAGGGCGTGACCAAGAGCGAGCTGGCCGAACGGTTCGGCCCGAAGGTCGCCGAACTGGTCGACGGCCTGTCGAAGCTCGACAAGATGGAGTTCCGCAGCCGCGAGGAAGCGCAGGCCGAGAACTTCCGCAAGATGCTGCTCGCGATGGCGCGCGACGTGCGGGTCATCCTCGTGAAGCTCGCCGACCGTCTGCACAACATGCGCACGCTGGGCGCGGTGCCGATGGAAAAGCGCCGCCGCGTCGCACGCGAGACGCTCGACATCTACGCGCCGATCGCGCACCGCCTCGGGTTGAACAACACGTATCGCGAGCTGCAGGACATGAGCTTCGCGAACTTCAACCCGCATCGCTACGCGACGCTCGAGAAGGCCGTGAAGGCCGCGCGCGGCAACCGCCGCGAGGTGATCAGCAAGATCCTCGAGGCGGCTCAGCGTGTGATGGCCGACGCGAAGCTCGACGTCGAGATCACCGGCCGCGAAAAGACGATCTACAGCATCTATCGCAAGATGCGCGACAAGCAGCTGTCGTTTTCGCAGGTGCTCGACGTGTACGGCTTTCGCGTCGTCGTCGACAATCCGCTCGACTGCTACACGTGCATCGGCGCGTTGCACTCGCTGTACAAGCCCGTGCCCGGCAAGTTCAAGGACTACATCGCGATCCCGAAGATCAACGGCTATCAGTCGCTGCACACGACGCTCGTCGGCCCGTTCGGCGCGCCGATCGAGTTCCAGGTGCGCACGCGCAAGATGCACGAGATCGCCGAGGCCGGCGTGGCCGCGCACTGGCTGTACAAGAATGGCGGCGCGGATCTGAACGACGTGCAGAAGCGCGCGCACCAGTGGCTGAAGTCGCTGCTCGACATCCAGAGCGAAGCAGGCGATTCGAGCGAATTCCTCGAACACGTGAAGATCGACCTGTTCCCGGATGCGGTCTACGTGTTCACGCCGAAGTCCAAGATCATGGCGCTGCCGCGCGGCGCGACGGCGCTCGATTTCGCGTATTCGATCCACAGCGATCTCGGCAACCAGTGCGTGGCCGTGAAGATCAACAACGAGTTGCTGCCGCTGCGTACCGAGCTGAAGAGCGGCGACATCGTCGAGGTGATCACCGCGCCGTATTCGAAGCCGAACCCCGCTTGGCTCGGTTTCGTGCGCACCGGCAAGGCGCGTTCGGCGATCCGTCACTACCTGAAGACGATGCGCCTGAACGAGTCGGTGCAGCTCGGCGAGCGGCTCGTCGACCAGAGCCTCAAGGGTTACGGCCTCGCGCTCGCCGACGTCGGCCCGGAGGTGTGGGAAAAGCTGGTCCAGTGGACGGGCAACAAGAGCCGCCAGGAAATCTTCGCGGACATCGGCCTCGGCCGCCGCGTCGCCGCGGTGATGGCCAAGCGCATCGAGGTGCTGATGAGCGGCCGCGACGCGGACGACGATCTGCCGAAGTCCGAGCGGCATCCCGCGCACAATGCGCCGCCGGTCGTGATTACCGGCACCGAAGGGATGTCCGTGCAACTGTCGGCGTGCTGCCGGCCGATTCCGGGCGATGCGATCATGGGCTATATCGGCATCGGCCTCGGGATGGCGATTCATACGACCGATTGCCGGGTCGCGCAGCGCATCCATCGGCGCGATCCGGGGCGCTGGATCGACGTCGAGTGGGCGCCGCAGCCCGGTCGCCTGTTCGACGTCGCGGTGAAGGCGCTCGTGAAGAACACGAAGGGCATTTTCGCGCGCGTCGCCGCGGACATCACATCGGCCGACGCGAACATCGTTCACATCGCGATGGACGAGGATTTGACGCACGAATCGACGGTGCTGCGGTTCGTGATCCAGGTCAGCGATCGCGTGCATCTCGCGAACGTGATGCGGCGCGTGCGGACCAATCCGGACGTAATGCGGATCATGCGCGAGCGCTCGACCGACGACAGCGTCCATGCGCGTCACGACGGCGGCATGCGAATCGAGCGCGAGCGACAGGATTACTGACGCCGCACGGGGCGGTTTGCGGCGCGATGCGACGGCGGCCATGGGCCGCCGTTTTCATTTGTGTCGCGGGGCGGGCGGTGTCGTGCAGCGGCGAGCCGATTCGAGCCGAACGAACGCTGGCCGAAGAGAGGGAAGGGCGCGAAAAGAAAAAAGGGCCTTCCCGGAGGAAGGCCCTTCTGAGGTGGCGCGGCTGGCAGGATTCGAACCCACGACCCCTTGGTTCGTAGCCAAGTACTCTATCCAACTGAGCTACAGCCGCACGCAAAGCGGTACTACTTCAACTGTCGGAACCTTCTGCGATGGGAAGGCCCCCAAAAAGGTGGCGCGGCTGGCAGGATTCGAACCCACGACCCCTTGGTTCGTAGCCAAGTACTCTATCCAACTGAGCTACAGCCGCACGCAGAAGCGGAAGTATAGCAGGGTTGTATAAAAAGGGAAGCCTTATTCGCAAAAAATGTCACCCGATCTTGGGTGGCCCGCGTTCGTGTACCCTTGATGCATCAGTCATCCATGTATTGAATCTGCATCATGAACAAGGCGTTTGTCAAAGAGTCGGACAGCGACGACGACGATCTCGACCCGGGTCAACCCGCGATTCCGGCGGGCACGAAGAACTACATCACCCCGGCCGGTCACAAGCGGCTCAGGGACGAACTCCTGAACCTGATCGACGTCGAGCGTCCCGAGGTCGTGCGGTTGGTATCGTGGGCCGCGTCGAACGGCGACCGGTCCGAGAACGGCGATTACATCTACGGCAAGCGGCGGCTGCGGGAGATCGACCGCCGGATCCGCTTCCTGACGAAGCGGCTCGATCTCGCCGAAGTCGTCGACGCGAGCCGGCAGGAGAATGTCGACCAGGTGTTCTTCGGCGCGACCGTCGATTACGCGACGCCGGACGGCGAGGATCACACGGTCACGATCGTCGGGATCGACGAGGTCGATCTCGATCGCGGTTGCGTCAGCTGGATCTCGCCGATCGCGCGGGCGCTCATCAAGGCGAGGATCGGCGACACCGTCACGCTGATGACGCCGGCCGGTCCCCAGCCGATCGACGTGCTCGACGTTCGTTATCCGGCACCGGGCAGCGCGTGAGCAGCAAGCGTTGTCGAGCCGAATACGACGAGCGCCCCGTAGGGCGCTTCGTCATGATGGTCCCGGCCCGGCGGGGGCCGGCCGCATCGCTCAGAATCGGTGGCGCATGCCGGCCGTGACGGCGATCTGCTTGTTCGTCGACGACGCGGTGCCGAGCCCGTTGATGTTCGCGCCGAGCGCCAGGCCGTCCGCGTTGACTCGCTGGTACTCGCCCTGCAGATACACGTCGGTGCGCTTGGACAGCGCATAGTCGGCCTGCAGGTTGAACTGGTGCCAGCTCGGCGTCTGGCCGTCGAGTCGGCCGTCGGTGTACGTGTAGGAGCCGGCGAGCGAGAATGCCGGCGTCAGCGCGTAGCGGCCGTTCACTTCGTAATTGTTGAAGCGCGTGCCGCCGGCGAGCGGGATGCCGCCCGTCACACCGGACTGCCCGGCGCTGATCCGGGCCGAATCGGTCAGGCGCGTCTGCGTGAACACGAAGCCGGCCGTCGCGGGCCCGAACGCGTAATTGAGGCCCGCGCCCCAGGTGCGCTGCCGGCTGGCGGCGAACGTCCAGTCGCCGGCCACCGCGCCCGGATCGCTTGCCGCGAGCGACAGTGCGTTGATGTTGTTGTTCAGCTGCATGTACGCGGCCGCGACGTTGAAACCCATGAAGCTGTACGACGCGCCCACGCTGTATGCGCGGTTGTTCGAGAAATCGCTGGAATTCGAGAAGCCGTACAGCGCGCCGAACTTCAGGCCGCCATAGTTGGCACTCTGATACTTGACCGAGTTGTTGATCCGAAACGAATTGTTCAGGTTATCGTTGTCGAACGGGTGCGCGAACTGCGTACCGCCGTATTGGGTGCCGGTCAGCGACAGCGGGCCGAGGAAATCGACGACGCTGTCGTATTGGCGGCCGAGCGTGAGCGAGCCGTAGCTCTCGTGCGCAAGCCCGACGAAGGCCTGACGACCGAATTCGCGGCCGTTCTGCTTGAGCGTGCCGTTGTTGATCCCGAAACCGTTTTCCAGCGTGAAGATCGCTTTCAGTCCGCCGCCGAGATCCTCGGTACCGCGCAGGCCCCAGCGGCTGCCGTTGATCGAGCCGCTCGTCTCCTGCCACGCGCTGTGACCACCCTGGTTGTTCGTATAGGTAATGCCGGCATCGATCAGGCCGTACAGCGTGACGCTGCTTTGCGCATGGGCGGCAGTGGCACACACGCCGGTCAATGCGGCGACGATCAGGGGCTTTTTCATGATCTGTCTCCAAACAGGATGGTATCGATCGAACCTGCTGCGGGCATCGGCGGCATCGCGGGTTGGCGACGCCGTGCGCGTAGAGCGCGGCACCCTCGTCGGAAATCCATTTGCAGTGTACGGATTCGCGCGGGGGCAGAAGAAAATTGCTTCTGGCAATACAGTATTTTGAATCTCGCAAGAATGGCTGGGTGGGCGGAGAGGCCCGGCCATCAAGGCTTTGCCGCAACGCAGCAGATCAAGAGGGTGCTCAGGACTGCGTAACGGATGTCAGCGACGTTGCGCGATCGCGACAGGCAGTCAGCGGCGGCCGAGAGCGGCCGTAGCGCCATTATTGACACATCGGCAATAGAGGTTTGTGTGGAGCATGGATAATGAAAGGATGTTCTCTCGCTATACTGCGATCTCTGCTTTCCGAAGCAGACTTTTTCGTTGACGGAAAAGATCTCCAAACCTTTGTCGGCGCGACTTCCCAGTCGCGCTTTTTTTTGCCTGCGTTCCTGCCGGATTCCCTATTGCGCGTACGAGCGTCGCTTGCGCTTGCCCGTTGGCGGCGTGTCGCGGGCATCGGCCTGCGGTGGCGTGTACGTCCAGTCTTCCATCACGTAGTGGCGAGCGTCCAGCGGTGACGCCAGCAGGTTCTGCCAATGATCGCCGTGCCAGGTCGGGTCGAACTCGGTGTCGCACGGCTTTTCACGGGACTCGGCCAGCGCGCGGGACTTGCGGCGTACGCGTGCGAGCCGACTCGCGAAGCGTTTGATTCCGTCCAGCCACATGACCTTCTCCTTCCATTGCATTGCCCCAGCATCGCAACGTCCGACGCTCTTAGCAATCCGGAAAAAACCCGAGGATTTTACCGCTCCGATTTGTCCCCGGTAGGTTTTTCATCATTTCGATTATGCGTGATTGACATCCCGGTAATATTGACAGGTTTTTGATGCGGATCAATTAATGAAAGGCGATGGTGTACCGATTCCAGCGGTATTGACGTTTTTTTGATAAAGAAACCGCCAAAAATTTCCTTGACGCACCCGGATTGTCCAATTTATAAAGTCAGCACTCCGTCCCCGGGCGGAGCGCTGGGGGGAGTATCGGCGCGCCGTTGCGGGATGTCGGGAGGCGGCTATAAACAGTAGCTTTTTTGATCTAAACGAGTGGGGAACGAAGGTATGGATACCGGTATCGTAAAATGGTTTAACGATGCTAAAGGTTTCGGTTTTATTACGTCCGACAATGGCGGCGAAGATTTGTTTGCGCACTTTTCCGAAATCCGGATGGAAGGTTTCAAAACGCTGAAGGAGAACCAGCGCGTTTCCTTCGACGTGAAAATCGGGCCGAAAGGCAAGCAGGCAGCGAATATCCAGGCGGTTTGACGCGCCACGCATTGCCGATCACGTCCGGCCCCCGCAGCGCGGGGGCTTTTTGTTTTTCCGGGGCACGAAAACCCGTGACCGGCGAATCGAATCCGTTTCGGACTGTCGCGAACACGCGTGCCGGTGCATACTCACGGAAGCATCGCTTTTCCGTCCTTTCATGTCCGACTTCAGTCCATCCGATCCCGCCTGCGAACAGCCGCTCGTCTTCGTCGACCTCGAAACCACCGGCGGCTCGTCCGCCGAGCACCGCATTACCGAAATCGGCGTGGTCGAAATCAGTCCGCTCGGCGTATCGACATGGACGACGCTGGTCAATCCGGGGCAATCGATTCCGCCATTCATCCAGCAACTGACGGGCATTTCCGATGAGATGGTGCGCGACGCGCCGTCGTTCGCGTCGCTCGCGCCCGGGTTGTTCGAGCGGCTCGACGGCAAGCTGTTCGTCGCGCACAACGCGAGCTTCGACCGCGGCTTCCTGCGTGCCGAATTCGAGCGCGCCGGCTTCGCATTCAATCCGGACGTACTCTGCACGGTGCGGCTGTCGCGCGCGCTGTTTCCGCGGGAGGCGCGACACGGACTCGATGCGCTGATCGAACGCCACGGTCTCGTCCCCGCCGCCCGCCATCGCGCGCTCGCGGATGCCGATCTCCTCTGGCAGTTCTGGCGGCAATTGCACGAGATCGTGCCGCTCGATCGTCTGCGCGACCAGATTGCACGCACCACGCGCCACTTCCGCCTCGCGGGCGGCATGACCGAAGCGTGGCTCGATACGGCGCCGGCCGGATGCGGCGTGTACGCGCTGTTCGGGGAGGGCGACGAAGCGCTGTACGTCGGCCGCAGCGTGCGCGTGCGGCAGCGCTTGCGCGCGCTGCTGACGGGCGAGCGGCGCTCGTCGAAGGAAATGCGCATCGCGCAGCAGGTGCGGCGCGTCGAATGGCGGGAGACCGGCAACGAACTCGGCGCAATGCTTGCGGAAGCGCAGTGGATCGCTCGCCTGCGTCCGTCATACAACCGGCGTCCGGCCGCCGAAAGCGCCCGTGCCGGCCATGCACCCTGGCCGTTCGGCGGCCCGGTCACGTTCGAGGCGAGTGGCGAGCGCCGGCTGTTTCACGTGATCGACGGCTGGCGCTATCTGGGCGTGGCCGAGTCGCTCGATGCGGCGGCCCAGCTTGCGGCTGACGGCGCGGACGGCGCGTTCGAGCCGCATACGCATCGCTTGCTGCAGACGCATCTCGCGCGCGGCCTGCAACTGGTTCCGCTAGCGGCACTCACGCCCGCCGACTGAGCATCCCGGCCGCAGCGTGCAATGGCCGTGCGCCGTCAGCCGATCGCGCTGGCGCCGCCGGCCGAGCAGACGTGCGACAGCGCGACGCCGAGCGCCTGCGTCTGGCTCGGGTCGTAGCGGGTGAGCGTCTTCCAGTTTGCGATGCTGCGTGCAAGCCGCGCCTGGCAGTCGGGCGCGTCGCGCAGCGGGGCGACTTGTGCGAGGCCGGCCAGCATTTTCTGCGTGAGCCGGTCGAGCGCCGGGCGCGTGCTGGTCGCGAGATCGGGCGGTGCGCCTTCCGGCGGCCGCGTCGCGCGCCACGCGGCAAAGAGCGCGTTCTGCACGTCCTTGCTGGCGGCGATCTGATCCTCGAAGAACGTACGCGCGAATGCCGGATCCACGCCGGACTCTCCGGCGCGTTTCTCGACGGACGCAAGCAATGCCGCTTCGCGCGGCCGGTCTTCGATTGCCTTGTGGTTCGCCCATTTCCATCTGGCGACGGGTTCGGCAAGCGCGAGCCGCTGCGATGCGAGCGCGACGAGGTTGGTGAGTGCGGTATCGTCGCCGTCCGCGCGCGCGACGTGCGGCGACGAAAGAAGGGCGACACCGAGCGCGGCGACAGCGGCGCTGGCACGAATGGCTTGTTTCATCGGAACGATCGGGAGAACCGGGCGGGCCGGAAGTGGAAAACCAGAAGAATAGACGAAGACAGTCGCGCGGCGGAACGACGCGACAGAAGAATCAGCGGACGCGCCGATCCGGCACCGTCAGGCCGTTGCAGCCCGGGTGCGAAGCGATCTGCGCCGAAAACGCAGCGATGAACCGCACGATATCGATCGACACGCGGCGGTTACGGAACGGAACGCAGGTTCACTTCGGCGAGTACAGCTTGTGCTGCTCGTCGAAGAATGCCCGCACATGCTCGGGCAATTCGGCGAGGAATTCCACGCCGACAGGTTCCGGATCCGGGCTCATCACTTGCTCGGGCGGGGGCATGCGGGTTGGTCTTTCGTCCATGGTCATTTCTCCAGCAGGTTCAATGATTATCAACCTCGTGCTTGGATTTATGCCAGTGGCGAATCGTTAGATTTTGTCTCTGTTGTATTAACGGCACATGCGCTGCGGCGCGCCGTGCGATGCCGGCTATTGCATCACGCGCATCGCAACAATCGGACCGCTTGTTATACTTGCGCGCACTTTTTCCTGGACCGCAATGAAACGAACGACGCGATGGATCGGCCTCGTATGGTTGGCGCTCGTACTGAACGTACTGTCGCCCGTCATCGGCTATGCGCGTCTCGCATCGACCGGTTCCGGCGAGCTCACGCTCGAATTGTGCAGTGCGGCAGGCGCGCGTCAGATCGTCCTCGCGCAGCCGGACGACGACCGCGGCACGTCATCGTTCGACCATGCCGGCGTGCCGCACTGCGTGTACTGTCCCGGCTTCGCGGCGAACGTGGCGCTCGGTGCGAGCCTGCCTGCGTTGCCGGGCTTCGTGCGCGCGTTCGCGTACCGGGCGGCCACCCCGGCCGTTCCTGTTTTTCCCCGCAAGGGCATCCGTCTCGCGCAGCCGCGCGGCCCGCCTGAAAACGTCCCGACCTGATTGATATCGTTCGCGCGCCCCGGTGGCGTGCGTGCCGCCCGCGGCCCGGTCCGCGCGCCGCGCCGCATGCGCGCGGCGCGTCGACTCGTGCCCGGCGGCGTCCAGTCACGTTTTCAGGAATTCATCCATGTCGTTCACCTTCGCTACGCGGCCGTCGCGTGGCCGGCTCGCACTCGCGTGCGCGGCCGCTTTTGCATGGCCGGCTGCGCAGGCGGCCACGGTCGATGTCGTATCCGCCGACCCGCTGCCGGCAGGCGCCGGCGCCCCGGCCGATCGTGCCGCACCGGTCGCCGCGGTCACGCCCGCGTCGCCGGGGGACACGCTGATGGCCGTTAGCGTCACCGCCCGGCGGCAACCCGTCGATCCCGATACGCCGGCCGTCGTCGAATCGGTCACGCGCGAGCAGATCGACGCGCACACCAACGTCACCACCGAGGACGCGCTGAAATACGCCCCGAACCTGATGGTTCGCAAGCGCTACATCGGCGACCGCAACAGCGTGTTCGCCGGCCGCGACTTCAACGAATTGCAGAGTGCGCGCGGGCTCGTCTACGCCGACGGCCTGTTGCTGTCGAACCTGCTGGGCTCGAGCTATGCGTATCCGCCGCGCTGGTCGCTGATCGCGCCCGACGATATCGCGCGCGTGGACGTGCTGTATGGTCCGTTTTCCGCGCTTTATCCCGGCAATGCGATCGGCTCGACCGTGCTGCTGACGACGCGGCGCCCCGATGCGCTCGAGGCATCGCTGTCGACGCAGTTCTTCACGCAGCGCTATCACGACGGCTACGGGTTCGCGGACAGCTTCGGCGGCAATCACCAGACTGCGCGAATCGCGAACCGCGTCGGCAGGTTCTGGTTTTCGTTGTCGCTCGATCGGCTCGAGAACGACGGCCAGCCGATGCAGTATGCGAGCCCCAATTCCGCCTACAACCCGAAGCTCGGCGCCGCGGTGCCCGTATCGGGGGCGGCTGCCGACATCGGACCGAACGGCAAGCCGCGCACGGTCGTCGGCGCGCAGAACATCGAACGGACCGAGCAGATCAACGAGACGGTCCGGATGGGCTACGCGTTCACGGACCATGTCGACGCGACGCTGACGCTCGGGCATTGGGAAAACCATTACCGGCAGCACGGCGAAACCTTCCTGCGCGATGCGGCCGGCAATCCCGTCTACGGCGGCAACGTGTCGATCGGCGGCCGGAACATGACCGTCGCGCCGAACGCGTTCGCGCCCCAGCGCGGCGACCAGGAGAACTGGCTGTACGCGCTCGGACTGAACGGCCGGCTCGACTCGGGCTGGCGGCTGTCGGGCGTGGCGTCCGCGTACGACGTGTCGCGCGACGTGCTGCGCGCGGCATCGACCGTGCAGGGCGGTGCGGGTACGCTGTTCCAGGGCGACGGCACGGGCTGGCGCACGTTCGACCTGAAGGCCGAGGCGCCGGAAGTGAAGGGCCACGCGTTCACGTTCGGCTATCACTACGACAACTATTTCCTGCGCAACGTCACGTACAACACGGCCGACTGGCTGGCCGGGCCGACGACGTCGCTCGCCAGCGTGTACCAGGGCGACACGCGCACGCAGGCGCTGTTCGCGCAGGACGCGTGGCGCTTCGCGCCCGGCTGGCTCGCGACCCTCGGCGTGCGCTACGAACGCTGGGATGCATACGGCGGCGCGCTCGGCAACGCCACCGGCACGCTCGGCTACGCAGGCCGCAGCGCGAATGCGCTGTCGCCGAAAGTCGCGCTGCAATGGGACGCGACGGACGTCTGGCGCTTGCGCGTATCGTTCGCGACCGGCACGCGCTTCCCGACCGTCGGCGAGCTGTTCCAGGGGACGATCTCGAACAACGCGATCGTCAACAACAACCCGAACCTGCGGTCGGAAAAGGCAATCGACTGGGACTTCACGGCCGAGCGCGACGTGGGCGTCGGCGTCGTGCGCGCGAGCGTGTTCCAGAGCGACCTGCGCGATTCGATCTACAGCCAGACGACAGTGTCGGGCGCGTCGAGCATCACCAACATCTCGAACGTCGATCGCGTGCGCGTACGCGGCGTCGAGCTCGCATTCAGCGGCCAGAACGTCGTGCTGCGCGGGCTCGACATCGACGCGAACGTGTCGGCGAGCAATGCGCAGATCCTGGCCGACACCGCGAATCCGGCATACGTCGGCTCGCGCTTTCCGCGCATCCCGCGCATGCGCGCGAACCTGCTCGCGTCGTATCGCTTCGATGAACACTGGCTCGCGAGCGTCGGCGTCCGCTACTCGGGCCGCCAGTTCAATACGCTCGACAACAGCGACGTGAATCCGGACGTGTACGGCGGCACGAGCATCTTCACGGTCGTCGACCTGAAGGCGCGCTACCGCTTCGACCGTCACTGGACGGCGTCTGTCGGCATCGACAACGTGACCGACCGCCGCTACTACGTGTTCCATCCGTATCCGGGCCGCACTTTCTTCGGAGAACTGAAATGGTCGCTGTGAAATCGTTTGCGGCAGGCTGCGTGTTGTGGGTCGCGGCGTTGTCGACTGCCGCCGCGCACGACGCTCCGGCGGCGGCCGATCCGCATGCCGCGCACATGGGCATGCACGCCGCGCCGGCGCAGCAGAAGCAGCCGCTGGCGAGCGGCGCCGCATTCGACGTGCGGCATCGGCTGTGGGTCGCGTGGGTCGAAGGCGCGCATGTCGTCGTCGCGCACTCGGATGACGCGGGCCGCACGCTGTCCGCACCCGCGACCGTCAACGCGATGCCCGAGCCGATCTACACGAGCGCGGAGAATCGCCCGAAGATCGCGACGAGCCCGGATGGTCGCGCGGTGTACGTATCGTGGTCGATGCCGCTCGATGCGCCGTACACCGGCATGGTGCGCTTCTCGCGTTCGCTCGACGGTGGCGCGACCTGGAGCGTGCCCGTCACCGTGCATCGCGACCGGCAGGCGATCACGCACCGCTTCGACATGATGGCGGTCGATCCGGCCGGCAACGTCGTTATCGCGTGGATCGACAAGCGCGATCTCGTCGCGGCGAAGGCAGCGGGGCAGGCGTACGAAGGTGCAGCCGTCTACTACGCGGTGTCGCGCGACGGCGGTGCGTCCTTCGAGCCCGAGCGCAAGGTGACCGATCACACATGCGAATGCTGCCGGATCGCGATGGCGATCGATCCGGCGGGACACATCGAAGCCGTGTGGCGCAACGTGTTCCCGGGGCAGATCCGCGACCATGCGCTCGCGGCGTTGCCCGTGTCTGCGTCGGAGCCTGTCGTGCCGATGCGCGCGACGTTTTCGAACTGGCATGTCGAAGCATGCCCCGAGCATGGGCCGGCGCTCGCGATCACGCCGGACGGCACGCGGCACATCGCGTGGTTCGGCGTGGTCGACGGGCGAGCGGACGTGTTCTATTCGCGCATCGACCGCGATGGCCGGCCGCTCGGCACGCCCTGGGCGTTCGGCGCGAATCCGGCGGTGCCGGCCGAGCAGGCGTCGCATGCGGCGCTCGTCGCACGCGGCGATGTGGTCTGGCTCGCATGGAAGGCGTTCGACGGCGACACGATGCACATCAAGCTGCGCCGCTCGGACGATCGTGGCGAGCATTGGTCGGCGCCGCGCGAGATCGCGTCGACGTCGGGCGCGAGCGACAACCCGCAGCTGCTCGACGATGCGGGGCGCATCTACCTGTCGTGGCGCACGCGTAACGACGGCTACCGGCTGATTCCCGTGGAGGGCGTGCAATGAAGCGATGGATGATTCTGCTCGGCGCGATGCTCGCGGGCGTGCCGGCGTGGGCCGGCGAACTGCAGCCGCTGCGCGCGGCCGAGGTCCGGCAGTTGTACGCGACGGCGCACGAACGGCCGCTCGCGGTCGAGATCTGGTCGCTCGATTGCGGCTACTGCCGCGAGAACGCCGCGCATCTGGTCGCGTGGCAGCGCCGACATCCGGACGTGCGGCTCGCGATGGTTTCGATGGACGCGTTCGACGACAGCGGCGCTGCCATCGCACAGGCGCTCGCGCACATGAACCTGCCGCCGCAGGTCGCGCAATACGCGAACGCGGAGCCGATGCCCGAGCGTCTGCGCGCGGCTCTCGACGAGAAATGGCGGGGAGAAATGCCGCGTACCGTATGGATCGGCAGCGATGGCGCACGCGACGCGCGCAGCGGATTGCTGACGACCGACGTGCTCGACGGCTGGTTGCAAAGCGGCAAGCGCCGGTAAAACCGGAAGGCGGCACGCTGCGCAATGCCGCATGCCGCTTCGATGCAATTGCGAAACGAAAACGCGCCCGAAGGCGCGTGAGAAGATCGTCAGGCCGCGCGCCTGAACAGCCGGATCACGAACAGCAGGATCACGGCGCCGATGACCGCGACGACCACCGAGCCGATGAAGCCGCTGCCGATGCTGATGCCGAGCAACCCGGCAAGCCAGCCGCCGATCACCGCGCCGACGATACCGACGATGATGTCGACGATCAGGCCGAACCCGCCGCCCTTGACGAGCAGGCCCGCCAGCCAGCCGGCGATCGCGCCGATGATGAGCCACATAATCAAGCCATGAGTCATGGTGATCCTCTCCTTGTGTTGAGTCGAAATGACCGGACGTCGGCTGTTTCACCGCAAGCTGCGTGAAAGCGGCATGCGATCCGCCGCGCCGCCCACGCAATGTAACGCGATAGACGGGTCGGAATCGTTAAGTAATGTTATGCACCCTTAACGGGTTTTTCCAGAGGATTCGTCCGGCTTCGAAATAAATTTGTAAGAAATGGATGATCGCCGCGAGCGGAGCGTCATGTGTCATTGTCCGTGCGTCGGCGCCGGTGCACCCGTGTCGGGCAGGCCGTCGCCGGCGTCGGCGATCAGGCGGGTGACGGTCGCCGCATCGCCGATCGCGTCGATCGCGAGCAGCGCGAAGCGGGCGAGGAAGAGCGACGCATCGGTTTCGCCGATGCGGGTCATCGTGCGGCACAGGTCGGTATAGAGGATGTCGCGTTCGGTGTCGGTCATCATGCGTTTTCCTGAAGATCGGCTGACGGGTGCGGATGGAGCGCGCGCGTGAGTGCTGCGCTCAGGTCGGCGGGGCGTGCATCGTGCCAGCGGCCGAGCACGTGTCCGTCCGGACGCACGAGATAGACGGTGCCGTCGCGCGCGCCGTACATGTCGAACAGCCGGCCGTCGGCATCGTGGCCGCCACATCCCGCGTGTTGCGGCACCGCGTGCCGCGCAAGCGTGACCAGCGCGAACGGTATGCCGGCGTCGTGAAGGCTTTGCTCTAGAGCGGAGAACGCCGGATCGGGCGCACCATCGTGCGTGAAGCGGAACGCGGTGAAGCCCGAGCCGACGAGATCGGTCAGGTGGCCGCGACGCGCGCCGTCGTCGTTGCCGATGTGCAGCATCAGCGGACACTCGGCGAGCACCGAGCCGGGCGGCGGCCCGGCCGAAAACGCATCGCGTTCGTCCGCATTGAGCGGCGACGCCGTATACGCGATGGCCGACGTCTGACGCGGATTGATCAGCGAACGCAACGCCGGATGCCGGACCGCGAGCGTCAGCACGGCCTTGCGCATCAGCTCGAACGCGAAGGACGGCGGCGCCATGAACTCGGTGCTCTTGGTGCCGTAACGCAGATTCTCGTGCGTGGCGAACACACGTTCGTCCGAGTAGCTGTCGAGCAGCGCGTCCGACGCGAGGCCGCGTATCACGTACGCCAGTTTCCACGCGACATTGTCGGCGTCGTCGATGCCCGAGTTCGCGCCGCGCACGCCGAAGATCGGCACGAGGTGCGCTGCGTCGCCGCAGAACAGCACGCGGCCGTGGCGGTAGCGCTCGAGCGTCAGCGCGTTCGCCTTGTAGATCGTGATCCAGATCGGCGACCAGTCGCCGCGCTCGCCCATCATGTCGAGCAGGCTCTGCACGCGCGGAATCACGTTCTCGGGCCGCACGGCCGCTTCGGGATCCTCATCGTCGCGCAACTGGTAGTCGATCCGCCATACGTTGTCGGGTTGCTTGTGGACGAGCACCGTCGAGCCCGGGTTCGATGGCGGGTCGAAGTAGGCGAGCCGTTCGGTCGGCCGATCGCTGTCGAGCGCGATGTCGACGATCACGTAACGGCCTTCATAGCGGGTGCCGTGCAGCGACAGGCCGAGCGCGTCGCGCATCGTGCTTCGGCCGCCGTCGCATGCGACGATCCAGTCGGCATCGAGCGCGTAGCCGCCGAGCGGCGTATCGACGTCGACGCGCACGCCGTCAGTGTGCCGCGTGACGCCCGAGACCTTCGTCTGCCAGCGGATTTCGATGAGTTCGGGGCGGCGCAACGCGGCATCGAGCAGGAACTGCTCGATGTGATACTGCGCGAGGTTCACCATCGGCGGCAGCTTCTGGTTTTCGTCCTGCGGCATCGTGAAATGCAGCACTTCCTCGTGACGATAGAAGCTGCGTCCGCCGCTCCACGGCAGGCCGACGCCGAGAAATCCGTCGAGTGCGCCGAGCCGCTCGATGATCTCGAGACTGCGTCGCGAGATGCAGATCGCGCGGCTGCCGTGACAGACCGAATCATCGGCTTCGAGCAGCACGCTGCGGATGCCGTGATTGGCGAGGCCGAGCGCGACGGCGAGGCCGACCGGCCCGCCGCCGACGATCGCGACGCGGTGCCGCTGCACGTCGACACCGTCGCGGCAGGCCGGCAGCTGCGCGGGATGGCGCGCGGCGACGAACGGATATGGCTTGAATTCGATGCCCATCGTTGGCTTCCAGGTTGCACGGATTGAATGCGCACGCGCGACGGCGCGATGCGTGCGGCAGGCTGGATGCAGTATGGAAGCCGGACCGGGCACCGCTGTCCCCATTCCGGGTACAAGGCGACGCTGGCGGTGGGGCAGGACATACCCTGACGCGGTCAGGGGCGGCGCGCGCGGCTCAGGGTTGCAGGCACAGCGCGAATAGCTGGCGCTGGCTCGAGATGCCGAGGCGCCGATACGCGCGTTTCTGGTAGGTGACGACGCTCGATGCCTTCACGCCGATCGTTTCGCCGATCTCCTGCGCGGTCTGGCCTTCGAGCACGCCGCGCAGCACGTCGAGTTCACGTTTGGAGAGCGCCGGGCACGCGCTGCGCAGCCGCGCGAGCATCAGTTGCGGGATGCCGACCTGTGCCGCGCCGGCGAGCGCGTAGTGATGTTGCGCGGCCTGCGCGATCAGCGGAGCAAGCGTTTCGACCACCGCGATCTCGCGCGGCTGGAACGCGCCGCTGCGCTGCGCGCGATACAGGTTGATCGACAGCCACGTCGAGTCGTTCGGCTGCATCAGCAACGCGAGGCGATCGGACACGTCGGGGTCGCGGTAGCACGCCGCGCGATAGGCGTCGTGGCGGATCTCGTCTCCGGCCTGCTGATGCAGCATCACGCCGCGGTGGTGCGTGCCGCGACCGGCGGTCGAGACGATCTTCTGGTTGCCGTCGAGCGCATAAAAATGTCGCGCATAGGTGTCGGCGACGTCACGCAGGTAGCGGCCGCCGCGATGATCGGCGACCGACAGCGTGCGTGGCCGATTGCCGAACTCGTACGCGAAGATCGTGCACTGCGTGACGGACAGCGCATCGTCGAACAGCTTCAGGATTTCCGCGGCGAACGCATTCGGCTCGCCGCCGCCGATCGCGGTGACGAGACCGGTTGCGCGGGACACGTCCAGGTGTCCGCCGAGGTTCGGTCGTTCGAGGCGCCAGATGCGCATGATGCGGAGAAGGGCCGGGTGGTTCGGCGATTGTAATCGGCGGCGCGCGGGGCGGGAGTCGGGGGATGCCCGCAAGCGGACATGACGGGGAGGGGGGGCGCACGGCCTCGTGTATCGCAATCGTGGCCGGAAAAGAGAAAAGGCCTGACAAGCGATGCTTGTCAGGCCTTTATATCTTGGTGCCGGAGATAGGAGTCGAACCTACGACCTTCGCATTACGAATGCGCTGCTCTACCAACTGAGCTACACCGGCAGCAGAGAAATGAAATTATATGGTGAAATCCGAGATCTTGGCAATAGGTTTTGCGAAATTTTTTCAGCTTGCTGCTGCTGCTGCTTCGCGACACCTTCGATCCGGCGGACTTCCCGCTTTCACTTCACTGCGATGCAGCCTGTCAGGGCCACATCGCGAAGGCGCGATTGTACTGATGTCTCGCACCTCCGTCTAGTGCTGCAGTGCAAATTTATTTGCCTTCGTTGTGATAGGCGGTCACGCGCTCGACTTCGTTCTTCGAACCGAGGAATACCGGCACGCGCTGGTGCAGGCCGGTCGGCTGCACTTCCATGATGCGCTGCGTGCCCGTCGTTGCCGCGCCGCCCGCCTGTTCGACGATGAACGACATCGGGTTCGCTTCGTACATCAGGCGCAGCTTGCCCGGACGATCGGGCGTGCGCTTGTCGGCCGGGTACATGAAGATGCCGCCGCGGTTCAGGATCCGATGCACGTCGGCGACCATCGACGCGATCCAGCGCATGTTGAAGTTGTCGCCGCGCGGGCCTTCCTTGCCGGCGTTCAGTTCGTTGACGTAGCGCTGGACCGGTTCGTACCAGTGGCGTGCGTTCGAGGCGTTGATCGCGTATTCGCGCGTATCCGCCGGAATCTGCATGTTGCTTTGCGTGAGCACCCACGAACCGACTTCGCGATCGAGCGTGAAGCAGTTCACGCCGTTGCCGGTCGTCAGCACGAACACGGTTTGCGGGCCATACACCGCGTAGCCCGCCGCGACCTGCTCGGTGCCCGGCTGCAGGAACGATTCCTCGGTGGCCTGCTTGCCGTCCGGGCAGCGCAGCACCGAGAAGATCGTGCCGATCGACACGTTCACGTCGATGTTCGACGAGCCGTCGAGCGGGTCGAACACGAGCAGGTATTCGCCGCGCGGGTAGTTCGCCGGGATCGGGAAGAACGTTTCCATTTCCTCCGACGCCATCGCGGCGAGGTTGCCGCCCCATTCGTTCGCGTCGAGCAGGATCTCGTTCGACAGGATGTCGAGCTTCTTCTGCACTTCGCCCTGGACGTTTTCGCTGCCGGCGGTGCCGAGCGCATCGCCGAGCGCGCCCTTCGACACGTTGTAGCTGATCGCCTTGCATGCGCGGGCGACGACTTCGATCAGCAGGCGGAGGTCGGCGGGGAGGTTGTTGGTCTCACGCTGCTGCTCGATCAGGAACTTGGACAGCGTGGTGCGGCGGGCAATGGACATGACAGACTCCGAAAGGCCAAAGAATCCTTGAATTGCCGCAATTTTACCCGGCGCGCCTTGCAGCCCGCCGCCTTTTTTCGTCCGGTTACATGACCGCGCGACCGCGCCCGGCCGGATTGCGGCGCGCGCCGTGCGCCGGGGCGAGCGCCGGCGACGGGAAGCGAGGTGCGCCAACGCGCGATCCGGCTCCGACCCCGCCAACCTTCAGGCGACAAAAAAGCCGGCGCCGCCATGGGGCGGTGCCGGCTTCGTCGCACGGGCGCGGGGCAAATCGCGTGCGCGAGGTTACACGAGCGGTTACGCGAGCGCCTTCTCGACGATCTCGCGCACGTCGCGCGATTTCGCGCCGGCGGCGACCCGTTCGAGCGCTTCGCGCATCCGGTCGCGCAGCGCCGGCGTGAAGCGGCGCCACAGTTCAAGCGAGCGGGCGAGGCGCGCGGCGACCTGCGGATTGATCGCATCGAGCGCAAGCACCTGTTCGGCCCAGAACGCATAGCCCGAGCCGTCCGCGGCGTGGAATTGCGCGGGGTTCGCCGCGCAGAAGCTGAAGATCAGCGAGCGTGCGCGGTTCGGGTTCTTCAGGTTGAACGCGGGATGCGCCATCAGCTTGCGGACCTTCGCGAGCGTCGGCTGCTCTGGCGTGCCGCGTTGCGCGGCCTGCATCGCGAACCACTTGTCGATCACGAGCGCTTCCTTCTCGAAGCGACGGTAGAAGTCGTCGAGTGCGCGCGCGGCCGCGTCGTTCGCGCCCGACGCCGCGGCGGACAACAGGGCGCCGAGTGCGGCGGCACGATCGGTCATGTTGTTCGCCGCGTCGTACTGCGCGGTCGCGATGCGCACGGCGTCGGCCGGATCCTCGAGTTCGGCGAGATACGCGAGCGCGAGATTCTTCAGCGCACGTCGGCCGGATGCGTCCGGCGTCGGCTCGTACGCGCCCGGCGTCTGTTGCTGCTCGTACGCGGCGAGCCACTCCGCGCGCAGCGCGGTCGCGAGCTGGCGGCGCACGAACTGGCGCGCGCGATGCACGGCGGCCGGATCGGCTTCGGCCATCTGGTCGGCCAGATAGGTTTCCGACGGCAGCGTCAACGCGAGCTCGCGGAACGCGGGCGACAGGTTTTCATCCGTCAGCACGCGGCGGAACGCAGCGACGAAGTTCTCGCCGAGCGTGAGCGGCTCGTTCGCGGCGGCGCGTGCGGCGAGCGTCAGCAGCGCGCGCGTCGCGAGCCGCTGGCCGGCTTCCCAGCGGTTGAACGGATCGCTGTCGTGCGCGAGCAGGAACGCGAGGTCGTCGTCGCTGTAGTCGTACTCGACGATCACCGGTGCCGAGAAATTGCGCAGCAGCGACGGCAGCGGTTGTTCGGGCACGTCGACGAACGTGAAGGTCTGCTCGGTGTCGGTGAACTCGAGCACGCGCGTCGTGCCCGACGCGGCGGCTTCGCCGTCGACGCGCAACGGCAGGTCGCGGCCGTCGCGGCCGATCAGGCCGATCGCGAACGGAATCAGCAGCGGCCCCTGCTGCGTCTCGCGCGCGGCCGGCGACGCATCGCCGTAGCCTTGCGCGAGCGTGACCGTGTAGCGGCGCGCGGCTGCGTCGTACGCGGTGCGCACCGACACGCGCGGCGTGCCGGCCTGGCTGTACCAGCGCTCGAATTGCGCGAGATCGCGTCCGTTCGCGTCGGCCATTGCGTGACGGAAGTCGTCGCACGTCACGGCGTGACCGTCGTGGCGCTTGAAGTACAGGTCCATCCCCTTGCGGAAGCCGTCGCGGCCGAACAGCGTCTGGTACATCCGCACGACTTCCGAGCCCTTCTCGTAGACGGTCATCGTGTAGAAGTTGTTGATCTCGACGTAGCTTTCCGGACGCACCGGATGGGCCATCGGGCCCGCGTCCTCGGCGAACTGCAGCTGGCGCAGCACGCGCACGTCCTCGATGCGCTTGACCGCGCGGGCCGCGGATTCGACGTCGTCGCCCGCCGCCATGTCGGCCGAGAATTCCTGGTCGCGGAACACCGTCAGCCCTTCCTTCAGGCTCAGCTGAAACCAGTCGCGGCAGGTCACGCGGTTGCCGGTCCAGTTGTGGAAGTACTCGTGGCCGACCACGGATTCGATGTTCGCGAAGTCGGTGTCGGTCGCGGTCTCGGGGTTCGCCAGCACGTACTTCGTGTTGAAGATGTTGAGCCCCTTGTTCTCCATCGCGCCCATGTTGAAGTCGCCCACGGCGACGATCATGAAGCGGTCGAGGTCGAGCTCGAGGCCGAAGCGCTTCTCGTCCCAGCGGATCGAGTGGATCAGCGAATCCATCGCGTGGCGGGTCTTGTCGAGATCGGCCGGTTCCACCCACACCTGCAGCAGCTTTTCCTTGCCGGAGGCGGATGTGATCTTCTCCTCGATCGCGACGAGCTTGCCCGCGACCAGCGCGAACAGGTAGCTCGGCTTGCGGAACGGGTCTTCCCATTTCGCGAAGTGGCGGCCATCGGGCAGCTCGCCCGAGTCGACGAGGTTGCCGTTCGACAGCAGCACCGGATACGCGGCCTTGTCCGCGCGCAGCGTGACCGTATACGACGCCATCACGTCGGGGCGGTCGAGGAAGTAGGTGATGCGGCGAAAGCCTTCGGCCTCGCACTGCGTGAAGAAATTGCCGCTCGACACGTACAGGCCGGACAGCGTCGTGTTCTGGTCCGGCGCGCACGCGCTTTCGAGCGTGAGCTCGAATGCGTCGGGCACGTTTTCCACGGTCAGCCCGTGTTCGTGCGCACGCACCGCGCCGTACGGCGCGCCGTCGAGCGCCGCACCGAGGAATTCGAGCGCTTCGCCCATCAGCTCCAGGTGCGGCGTCGGTGCCGCGTCCGGATTGCGGCGCACGCGCATCGTATTCCTGACGATCGTGCGGGCCGGCGCGAGATCGAATTCGAGCGCGACGGTATCGATGAGGAAGGCCGGCGGCGTGTAGTCGGCGCGGCGGATCACGGTGGAAGAGGCGTTGTCGGACATGGTCGTCGAGATCGGTGGAGTGGGGATCGGGCCCGCGGCGCGAGCCGGGCGAACCGGGCCATTGTACAAAGGCTTGCGGCTGTGTGCCGGGCGAACTTTTTACCGGTTCCGGCAGTCCGCGTATTATCGGCATCCCGTGCAGTTCGCGCGGTGCGACGAACGGGTGACGGATCGACGAGGATCAACATGAAACGCGAATGGATTCAACGCGGTGCGGGCTGGGCGGCGGTGCTGTGCGTGGCGCTGCTGACGGGCTGCACCAGCTACGTGACGACGCAGGTCACGGCCTTCTCCGACTGGAGCGGCAGCGACGCGACACGCACTTACGCCTTCACGCGCACCGATGCGCAGAAGCACAGCATCGAGCAGTCGACCTACGAGCCGATCGTCGCGAACGAACTGTCTGCGTACGCATTCCGGCAGGTGCCGGCCGCGCAGGCGCGCTATCTGGTCGGGCTGGCCTACGGGGTCGGCAGCGACCTGGTGACGGTGCCGCAGCCGGTGTACTACGACCCGTGGTTCATCGGGCCGGGGCCTTACTGGCGGGGCGGGCCGTGGGGACCGTGGGGGCCCTGGGGGCCGATGCCGGCGGGCTACGTCGCGCAGACTTATCAGGTCTTCGACTACACGCTCGGCATCCGGATCACCGAGCGCGCGACCGGCAAGGAAGTCTATAACGTGACCGCGCGCACCACCGGCGACAACGGTGCGCTGCTGTATGCGATGCCATTTCTCGCGCGCAGCGCGCTCGCGGATTTCCCGTTGGCGAACGGTGCGATCCGCACCGTGCGGCTGCCCGTCGACAAGCGCGGCGGGCCGGCCGCGCCGGCCGCCAACGAGCGTGCGGTACCGGCGGTGCCCGCATCGGGCGCGGCCGTCGCGAAGTAACGCGGTAGCGACACCGGCGCGGCAGCCTTGCCGCGCCGTCTGCCTGCGTGCATCAGGCCCCGACGCCCAGCAGCGCCAGCGCGCCGAGCACGACGAACAGCACGGCCGCGATGCCGTGCACCAGCTTCGTCGGCAGGCGGTGCGCGAAACGATCGCCCAGCAGGATCGCGGGCACGTTCGCCAGCATCATTCCGAAGGTCGTGCCGGCCACCACGCCGATGTAATCCTGGAAGCGCGCGGCGAGCGCGACGGTCGCGATCTGCGTCTTGTCGCCCATTTCAGCGAGGAAGAACGCGACGAGCGTCGCGCCGAACACACCGAGCCGCGAGCGGTTCGCATTGGCTTCGTCCGCATCGAGCTTGTCCGGCACCAGGATCCACAACCCCATCGCGATGAACGAGAACGCGAGCGCCCAGCGCATGATCGACGGCGTGACGAGCGCGCCGAGCCATTCGCCGAGCGCACCGGCGAAGCCGTGGTTCACGAGCGTCGCGACGAGCACGCCGAGAATGATCGGCACGGGCTTGCGATAGCGCGCGGCCAGCACGAGGGACAGCAGTTGGGTCTTGTCGCCGATTTCAGCGAGGGCGACGGCGCCGGTGGAGATCAGGAAGGCTTGAGACACGTACGGGGTTCCACGGGCCGATGTTGTGCGTGCGAGCGACGATCCGCCGCGCGCCGGGCCCTGATGCGGCGCGCAGTGAACCATCGGTCTCGCCAGGCCTCGGTGGCTGCGCCCGCCATGGCCGAACGGCCAAGTCTGTTGACGGACGCCTCCGTCACGATGCGCGCCGGGGGCGGGACATCGAGCGGAGCGGCTACTCCCCAATGAGCGGCGAATTCTAGCACGGCGCGTGGCGCGCGCGGCGCGAATCCGGTTGCGCCGGCATGCGCCGTGGCGCACGCCGGAGCGGACATGGGCGAGTGCGAGTGAGTTACGCGGCGGCGCGGCGTGCGGCACCGCGCTCGTGCACGAGCCGGCCGGCCGCATACGTGCGGTAGACGGCGCGGTCGTCGCCGAGCAGCGCGAACGCGAACAGTAGCTCCTCGAGCGACTCCGCGCGTTTCGTGCGGCGCGCGAGCAGCGGCGTGGCCTGCGGGTCGAGCACGACGAAATCGGCTTCGGTGCGCGGCGCGAGCGTGCCGACCGTGTCGGCAAGATCGAGCGCCTGCGCGGCGCCGGCCGTCGCGAGCCAGAACATCCGCGTCGCGGTGAGGTGATGGCCCGACAGCCGCGCGACCTTGTGCGCCTCGTTCATCGTCTGCAGCATCGAGAACGACGTGCCGCCGCCGACGTCGGTGGCGAGCGTCACGGGCACGTCGAATTCGCCGGCCTTGTCGAAGTCGAACAAGCCGCTGCCGAGGAAGAAGTTCGACGTCGGGCAGTGCGCGACGACGGTGCGCGTCTCCGCCATCCGGCGGCGGTCCTCGTCGTCGAGATGAATGCAGTGGCCGTACACCGCGCGCGGGCGCAGCAGTCCGTAGCGATCGTAGATGTCGAGATAGCTGCGGTGCCCGGGGAACAGCTCGGCCACCCATTTCACTTCGTCGACGTTTTCCGCGACGTGACTCTGCACGAACACGTCCGGATGGCGCCGCGCGAGTTCGCCGCACGCCTCGAGCTGCGCCTCGGTGGACGTCGGCGCGAAGCGCGGCGTGAGCGCATACATCTGGCGGCCCTTGCCGTGCCAGCGGTCGATCAGCTCCGCGCTGTCGTCGTAGCCCGATTGCGCGGTGTCGCGCAGGAACTCGGGGCAGTTGCGGTCCATCAGCACCTTGCCCGCGATCATCCGCACGTCGCGGGCGTCGCTGGCCGCGAACAGCGCTTCTGCCGACTGCTTGTGCACGGTGCAATAGACGAGCGCGCTCGTCGTGCCGCACGCGAGCAGCTCGTCGACGAAGAAGTCGGCGACCTCGCGCGCATGTTCCGGATCGCCGAACTGGCGCTCCGTCGGGAACGTGTATTTGTCGAGCCACGGCAGCAGGCCGGGCGCCGGCGACGCGATCATGTCCGTCTGCGGATAGTGAATGTGCGTGTCGATGAAGCCGGGCACGATCAGCTTGTCGCGCAGGTCATGGACGACCGCGTCGCGCGCGAGCGTCGGGGCGAGCCGCGCATGCGGGCCGGCCGCGACGACCTTGCCGTCGTCGACGATCAGCAGGCCGTCGGTCTCGTAATTCGCGGCCTGGCTCGATTGCGCCGGGTCGCCGTTGAAGGTCAGCAGTTGGGAACGGAAAGCGGTTTGCGTCATGACGAATGGTCCTGCATCAAGGTAAGGCGAACAGAAGAAATCGGTCGGCGCCGCGCGGGCGGCGGCATGGCGGTCGCGGCCCTGACGTGCGCGATGCAGCGAAGCACGAAGGCCTGGCGCCGCGGATGGCGATCGCGCCCGCGAGCAGGGCGTCCGTCATCGCCGGGTTGCCGGTTGACGGCATCGCGGTCGCGGCGGCGATCGTGGCCGCATCCGCATCCGCATCCGCGACCGGCGGGCTGCATCACGTGCCGCCACGACAGGTTTCGGTGCGCGACTTCGCCCGGTGCCGCCGCCACGCGGGCGACGGGCGCGACGCCCGCGTGCGTGCGCGGTGCATGTACGCGGCCGGTGTGGCGCAGGGCCGAACCGATCGCCACCAAGCGGACGTCGTCGATGTGTTTCATCTGTCCGGGAGCCTCGATGCCGGCCGTCACGCGGCGTGCCAGTACGAATCGAGACGCGCGATCAGCGCATCACGCTGCGCGGCGTCGACGAACGACGCCTCGAAGCCGTTGCGGATCACCGTATGCACTTCGGCGTCCGTCAGTTGCAGCCCGTCGACCGTCGCGAAGTAGTTGTCGTTCACGTAGCCGCCGAAATAGGCCGGATCGTCCGAGTTGATCGTCACCGCGACGCCGCGGTCGAGCAGCGCCTTCAGCGTGTGCTTCGCCATGTCGTCGAACACGCACAGCTTGAGGTTCGACAGCGGGCAGACGGTGAGCGCCGTGCGCGTGCGCGCGAGGCGCTCGACGAGCGCCGCGTCCTCGATGCTGCGCACGCCATGATCGATCCGGTCGACCTTCAGCACGTCGAGCGCTTCGTAGATGTAGGCGGGCGGGCCTTCCTCGCCCGCGTGTGCGACCAGCTTCAGCCCGAGCGCGCGCGCCTTCTCGAACACGCGCGCGAACTTCGTCGGCGGATGGCCGAGCTCGGAAGAATCGAGACCGACGCCGATCAGCCGGTGGCGGTAGCGTTCGAACAGCGGCAACGCGGATTCGAACGTCGCGAGCGCATCGTCCTCGGACAGATGGCGCAGGAAGCACAGGATGAGCTTGCTCGACAGCCCGCGCGGTTCGGCATCGGCGAGCGCGCGATCGATGCCGGCAACGACCGTCTCGATCGGCACGCCGCGTTCGGTGTGCGTCTGCGGGTCGAAGAACAGCTCCGTGTGGACGACGTTGTCGGCGAGTGCGCGTTCGCAGTACGCGGCCGTCATGTCGTAGAAATCCTGCTCGGTCAGCAATACGCTCGCGCCGGCGTAATAGATGTCGAGGAACGACTGCAGGTCGGTGAACGCATACGCGGCGCGCAGTGCGTCGATCGATTCGTACGCGAGTTTCACGCCGTTGCGCTGCGCGAGCGCGAAGATCAGTTCGGGCTCGAGCGAGCCTTCGATATGGATGTGCAGCTCGGCTTTCGGAGCGCGGGCAATCTTTTCCTTGAATGTCGGGGTCATGGCGTTGTTCTTGGTCGGTCAGAATGTAGGGGAAGCCTGCGTGTGCGCGTTTGCCTCGACGGCCTGCAGCAACTGCGCGGCCACCGAGATCGCGATGACTTCGGGTGCCTTGTCGACGATGCCTTCGACGCCGATCGGGCATCGCATCCGCGCGAGCTGGGCAGGATCGATGCCGATCGCCGCCAGCCGATGATCGAACTGCGCGCGCTTGGTCTGCGAGCCCGTCATCCCGAAGTACGCATAGTCGCCGCGGCGCAGGATGCGCTCGGCCAGCATGAAATCGAGTGCGTGGTCGTGCGTCATCACGACGAAGTACGCGTGCGGCGGCGCCGTATCGACGGCATCGGCCGGGCTGGGTACTGCGTCGATCGCGAGATTGCCGATCCCGGCCAGTGCGTCGGCAGGCGGGAACACCGCGTCGGGCCCGTCGATCCAGTGCACGTGGCACGGCAATGTCGCCAGCACCTTCACGAGCGCGGTGCCGATGTGTCCCGCGCCGAACAGCACGACGGGGAACGCATGCGGCGCGATCGTTTCGGTCATCAGCGACACGCCGCCGGTTTCCCACAGCAGGCAGTCGGCGCGCGCCGCGGCCGATTCGGGCTCGCTCAGCAGCGGCGCACCCGGCGAGGGGCCGAATGATACGCTACGCACGGTCGCGGCGCCCGCCGCGACGCGCTTCGCGAGCGACATGATCCAGCCGAGGTCGCCGACGTCGAGCCGCTCGAACGCGAGCACGACCGCGCCGCCACAGCACTGGCCGAGGCTCGGGCCGAGCGCGAGCCGTTCGAGCCTGCGCGCGTGGGGCACGTGCGCGCCGTCCTTCAGCAGGTGCCGCGCGATCTCGATCGCCTTCCATTCCAGATGACCGCCGCCGATCGTATGGCGGGCCATGTCGCGTGTGACGAGCATCTTCGTGCCGGCCTCGCGCGGCGCGGAACCGTCGGTATGCGCGACCGTCACGAGGACGGCCGCTTCGCCGTGCGCGAGCAGTTGCTGCAGATCGCCGAGCCAGGCTTCCATCAGCACGCTCCGGTCGGGACGACGCGGCACGACGCGCGGCGCGGGCTGGCGGGCGCGGCGGCAACGAAGATGGGCGAGAGGAACGCGGGCCGGCTGCGCGGCCGATTCGATGCGGGTGCGGTGCGCCGAGGACGCGCGCGGACACCGCCGCGCGACATGCGGACGCCATGAGGGTGACGGATGCGGATGGTTTGCGTTGTCATGATGAATCCAGTCGACATTGCGGATCGGGCGCGCGTTACGCAGGAGGTGAGACCGCTGGCCTCGCGCACGTAGATCGCCATCCAGTCGCGAAGATAGCACCGCAACGCGGCGGAAACATTGCCGGGCGGTGATCCGGGCTATCAGACGGCGATCATGTCGATCATAGGCCCGCCGCGCGGAATCGGGGCGCCGATGCGCGGGCATCGCGCCGGAACGCATGCGGGGCGGGCGTGCGCGCGAATGTCGTGCGCGGCGCGTTCGCCCGGAAAGGCGGGTTGCGGCCGGGGTAGGTGTTTACGAGCGGCCGGCAGGACGCGGCCGCGCTGGAGCCGCGCCGGTGCAGCCGGGCGAGCCGCGCGCAGCGCCGCGCGCGGCCTCGGCCGAACGGCCGGCGCGTGGCGCGTGCTGTCAGCCAGCCAGCTTGCGACGATGGCGCCAGAGGCTCGCGGCGACGGCGATCAGGATCGCGGCGAAGCCGATCAGTGCCCAGCCCGGCAGCAGGATGCCGAAGATCGGCGGGTAGACGGTCTCGCACAGGCCGGCGACCTTGAACATGCCGGGGAACCACTGAGCGGGCGGCAGGCTGTCGACGATCGGCTGCAACGTGTCGAAGCCGCAGCTGAAGCCCGGATTCATCTGGATCGACAGGTGCCGCGCGGCCGTGCCGACACCGCCGGCCGCCGCGATCGCGATCAGCAGTTCGAGCACCCAGATGCCGCGCCAGTTGCGCATCCCGGCCGCCAGGAACGCGAAGATCCCGATCGCCGCGAAGAAGTAGCGCTGGATGATGCACAGCGGGCACGGATCTTCGTTCTTCACGTACTGCAGGTACAGCGCGCCGGCCAGCAGGGCGATGCACACCCATCCGAGCAGCATCAGCAGGCGGCGTTCACGGCGGAGTGCGAGCGTGGAGTCGTTCATGTCGGCGGGATTCCTGTCGTTGGTCGGTCCGATAAACAATCGCGCGATTTTAGCGCGAACGATCTGGCACGAAACTGACGGCGCGCGTGCGGCAACCTGCCGCAGGCGCTTCGCGCGGGATCTCCCGCCGCCATTGCACCCGGGCGCTCACCGGATCGTGTTCAGCACGGCTTCGACCGCCTGGCCGATCGCGAGCAGCGCGTCGTCGCGATGCGGCGCGGCCGCGAGCATCAGACCGACCGGTGCCGCGTCGCGCGGATGGCACGGCAGCGACAGCGCGCACGCGTCGAGGAAATTGAACGCGCTCGGGTTGCGAAGGATCAGCGCGTTGGTGCGCGTGAAGGCGGCGTCGTCCGCCTCGAGTTCGGCGATGCGCGGCGGCACGATCGGCACCGTCGGCGCGACGAGCGCGTCGAAGCGCGACCAGACCGTGTGCGCCGCTTCGTCCAGCATCGCCTGGCGGGCGGCGAGCAGGTCGAGATAGTCGGCCGCGCTGGCCGGCTCGCCCTTCAGGATGCGCGAAAGTACGCGCGGGTCGTATTGGTCGCGGTGCTGCGCGAGCAGCGGGCGATGCCACGCATATGCCTCGATCGGCGAGAAGCCGAAGCGGTTGATGTCCGGCAACCGGTCGAGCGCGGAAAAGCGTACTTCCGTGACGATCGCGCCGGCGGCCTCGAGGTGTTTCAGCGATGCGTCGAGCGCGGCGGCGACGTCGGCATCGACGCCGTCCGTCACATAGTTGGTCAGCACGCCGAGCCGCACGCCTTCGAGCGGCCGCGCGGCCGGCACGTGCGGTTCGAGCCCCGCCAGCATCCGGTCGACGAGTGCGCAGCAGGCCACCGTCAAGCCGATCGGGCCGAACGAGTCGAGCGTGGTCGACAGCGGCACGCCGCCTTGCGTCGGGATCCGGCTCGCGGTCGGCTTGAAGCCCGTGAGCCCGCACAGCGCGGCCGGAATGCGGATCGAGCCGCCGGTGTCGGTGCCGAGCGCGACGGCCGCCATCCCGTCGGCGACGGACGCCGCCGCGCCCGACGACGAGCCGCCGGCAATGCGCGCGTCGCCCGGCACGTCGCGGCGGTACGGCGAGCGCGGCGTGCCGAAGTGCGGATTCAGGCCGAGCCCCGAGAACGCGAACTCGCTCATGTTGGTGCGGCCGACCAGCACCGCGCCCGCACGCTTGAGCCGCGCGATGGCGACCGCATCGGCCTTGGCGGGCGGCGCACCGTCGAGCACGCGCGAGCCGGCGCGCGTCACCTGACCCGCGACGTCGAACAGATCCTTCACCGACACGGGAATGCCGGCGAGCGGCGACAGCACGGTGCCCGCGGCACGCAGGCGGTCGTGGGCATCGGCGGCCGCGCGCGCGTTGTCGGCGTCGACTTCGGTGAAGACGGCCGCACCTTGGCCGGACGGATCGGCGATCCGTTCGAGCGCGACGTCGACGAGCGCGCGGCTCGTGGTCCTGCCCGCGGCGAGGTCGGCGGCGAGCTGGGCGAGCGGGGGGAAGGGCGTGAAGGCGGTCATGGGCGGCTCAGGGACGAAGATGTTGGACAAGGGTGGCGCGAAACGAATCGATATGGCGTTCGACGGCCGTGCGCGCGCCGGCTGCATCGCGCGCGGACAGCCGCTCGAACAGTTCACGGTGCTCGCGCTGGACGTCGGACAAGTGGTGCGGCTCGGACAGCGTGACGAACCAGAAGCGCAGCGAGCGTTCGTGCAGCGCGCGCAGGATTTCCGCGAGCACGGTATTGCGTGCCGCCGCGGCCACGGCCTGATGAAACGCGCGGTCCAGCGCCATCATGCCCTCGACGTCGTGCGTGTCGACGCACGCCTGCCCGTCGTCGAGCAGCGCGGCCATGCGCGCGAGATCGTCGGGCGTCGCATGGCGGGCGGCGAGTTCGACGCAATGCGCTTCGTTGATGCGGCGCACGTCGGTCACCGCGACGATGTCGTCGAGCGACAGCGGCTGCACCATGAGGCCCTTGCGCGGCATCACGGACAGCAGCCCTTCGAGCACCAGCCGGTGAACGGCCTGATGCACGGGCGTGCGGCCGATGCCGGTGCGTGCGACGAGGTCGGCTTCATTGAGCGCGGCGCCGGGCTTCAGGCGCATCGTGATGATGTCGCGCTGGATCAGCGCATACGCGCGATCGGCGAGGCTGACCGCCGATGCGGCAGGCGGGTCGCGCGGGGCGTCGGTCAGGGCGTTCATCCAGGCGGCGGCGCGGTGGCCGGACAGGGCGCGATCATGGTGCGGGCGAGCGGGGAGCATGGGCAATGCATGAATATTATTGTGATATATCACTGCTGTCCAGTTTGCCCGGGCGACTATCGAATCCATGAAATGGGTCCGGCGACATGCCATGCGATCGATGCGACGAGTTGCAACAATATCGACAGGATGTTGCTCGTTTACCGCGCGATCGAGCACTGAAGCATAATGAATCCTCGTCAATCCACACGCGCGAGCGACGTACCAGCCCATCGTCATGAGCGAAAACACGCCTTCCCCGGCCGGTCTGCCCGGCACCTCGTCCGCTTCCACCGATTCCCCCCGTTCCGGTCCCGCGCATACGCCGGAGACGCCCGCCGCTCAGGCCGCCGCCGCGCAGGTCGTCGCGGCGGACGGCGCATCGCCCGTCACGGCGGCGTCCGAACCGGGCGCTGCCGGCACGACAGGCGCCGCTGCCGACGGCAGTGCAGTGCCGCCGAAGCCCGGTGCCGCACCGCCCGGTTTCGGCGCGCAGCCCGATTTCGACACGCCGCGCCCGCCGCCCGCGAGCGCGCAGAACGCGCCGCCCGCATACCTGAAGCAAAGCGACACGCCGTGGTCGGTGTTCGGCCGGATCGTCGCGGCACGCGCGCGCCGGATCTTCGATCGCGCCGGCCAGCGGATCACGCAGCGTACGCTGCGCATCGGCGTGTCGGCGCGGATCTTCCATCCCGAGCCGGGCGCGAAGGGGCTGCGCGGCAAGACGCTGCAGTATCTCGAGGAATCGATCGCGCATTGGGTGATGTCGCGCGACGTGCTCGTGTTCATGATTCCGACTGTCGGTCACCAGGGCATGCTGCATCCGAGCAACATCCGTTTGCGCGACTACGCGAAGCATCTCGACGGCCTGCTGCTGCAAGGCGGCGCCGATGTGTCGCCGCAAACTTACGCGGCGTCGGATGCGCGTCCCGAATGGCCGGGCGACCGCGTGCGCGACATGTACGAGCTCGAGCTGTTTCACGAGTTCGTCGAGTCCGGCAAGCCGGTGCTCGGCGTGTGCCGCGGCTGCCAGTTGATCAACGTCGCGTTCGGCGGATCGCTGTACCAGGACATCGCGACGGATGTGCCGACCGCGAATCCGCACGTGAGCGAGCATTACGACCAGCATCGCCACGCGATCCGCTTCCCCGACTCGTCCACACTCGCCAGCATGTTCCCGGGGCGCAGCGAAGCGATCGTCAACTCGATCCACCATCAGGCGATTCGCGATCTCGGCCGCGATCTGAACATCGAAGCCGTGTCGGCCGGCGACGGAATCATCGAAGGCATTCGCTACCGGCGTGCGCCGTTCGTCGTCGGCGTGCAATGGCACCCGGAGTTTCATCGTGCCGGCGGCGCCGAGCTGCTCGACTGCACGCCGCTGCTCGATGCATTCCTGCGCGCGGCACGCGAAACCCGCCTTTGATCCGCTTTTCCATTGCCGCGCAGGAGGGCCGGCCGCATCGCGATATTTTCGAGATGCGGTCGTTCCGTTTTGAACGATAATCGCGACTCCCGATTCGTTCGCCGGAGTCTGACGTTGGCCTTCCGAGATTTTTCCCCTGCACGATGCGCAACGTGGATCGTTGCGCTGGCCGCCTGCGCGCACGCTGGCGCCGCGTGGTCCGAGGCGACCGCGCCGGTCGCTGGCACGCGTCCCGCGATGACGAGCCTGAGCGGCGATGCGGCGGCTGCGGCGGCGGCCTCCGCCGCCTCCGCTCCGGAGGCCGGCGCACAAGGCAACGTCGCCGAACTCACGCAGATGCTGCACGACGGACGCATCGTCGAGATGCGCACGACCTACAACGGCAGCTATGGCGCGAGCTTGATGTTCGATCCACGCGAGATGACGTATTACGTCGCGCTGTTTCAGGACAAGCATCTGTGGCGCGTGATCAGATCGCAGGAGAAGAGCCGCGCGGAGATGGTGTACGCGAATTTCGTCCAGCAGACGGTGCAGCTCGCGGACGTCGAAATTCGTCGCACCGAACTCGAGGCGCAGAAGGCTTTCCTCGAACGCGTGATTGCGCTGCAGGCGAATCGTGCGCAGCAGTTGCAGGCTGATCTGAATGTCGCGCGCGGTCAGCAGGCCGAGGTTGCGCAGCGGCAGAAGGCGGCGCAGGAGCAGGCGCGGGCGCTGCAGATCGAAAAGCGGGCGGCACAGGTGCAGTTGCGCGATCTGCAGGAGCAGGTGCGGCAACTCGAGCGGCAGTCCGAATCGGGGCTGCCCGTGCACAAGTGACGATTTGGTCCGATGGATCGTCGCACGAACGAAAACCCGGCGAAGACTGCTTCGCCGGGTTTTTTATCGGGTGCGTCAGCGGGTGAGCGTGCCCGGTGCGTCGGTGAGGCGGCGGTGGGACAGTTGCGCCGTCCAGTCGAAACCGGCGCCGGGCGCTTCGGCCGCGGGTGCGGGGCGATCGGCGTGCAGCGCGTTCGCCATCGCGATGAGCGTGAGCGGATCGTCGAGCGAGTCGAGCGGGGCGCCGGGATGCACGGGCGAACCGACGCGATCCGACGTCGGCGTGCGCGACGCGTGCTGCGTGACAGCCGGGCGGGCGGCGAATCGCGGCGCGGAAGGTGCGTGCACGCGTGCCGTAGTCGTGCGCCTGTCGTCCGGCCGATGCGGCGCTGCGGCAGCGACGCGCTGAGCCTGCGATGCCGTGTCGACGTGTCGCGATGCTGGATGAACCGTCGCAACGCGTGCGACGGGCGACGCTGCGGAAGGCGTCGCAACCGGTCGCGCCGCGATGGTCGACGTCGGCGCGATGTTCGACGGGGCGGGGGCCACCGCGGCGGTTTGCACGGCACGTTCCGGCGCGACGTCGGCGATCTGCACCGCCGGCGCGAAACCCGGGAACGGCTCGTGCGCGGCGATCAGCCAGCCGATGATGCCGAGTGCGCCGATGCTCCAGCAGGCGGCGTGCCGCGCACGCCGGTCCTGCGTGCGACCGGCGGCGCGCTCGAAGGGCTGGCCGACCGCGCGGGCCGCAACGGCCGGTGCGCGGGCGGGCACCGGCCGCGTTGCGGGCGGCGATTGCCAGTGGCACGTGCGATGCGGCGCTTCGACGTCGATGCATGAGGTCTTCAGGACGGCAACGCAGCGCGGGCCGCGCCGCGTACCGGGCGCGCCGCGGAATGTCCATTCGCGGCCGAACGGCGGCACGCCGTCGAGCGGCGCGACACGAGGGCGGGCAAGCCGGCCTTCGACGGAAACGAGGGGCGTCGGGATCATGAGGGCGGTACGCGGTGCGACACGGGCAACGATGCCGGCCGCGGCGCGAATAGCGTGGCAAGTCTTGACATTGTGGTCAGTCGACGGCGACCGGTCGATCAGATCAATCTGATTTTGATGCGTTTTTTGAGGCGATTCGTACGAGACACGCGTGGCGGCGGCGATCGCGGCCCCGGCCCAAGGCAATTGTCGGCTCCGCGTGGCATCATTGGCCGACCATGCCGGTGCGCGCATCGTCGCGCGGTGTGCCGCCGGCTGGCAGCGACGTTCGTGCGCGCCGGTCCGGTGCCGCGCGCATCGTCCGATCCACGCGGCGCCGATGTCGCGCCACCCGCACCGGGAGAACGACATGTCAACAGCAGCACACGCCGTCACGCAGGAATCGAAGGTTCGAACCGTGTTCCGGGTCGTCAGCGGCAACTTCCTCGAAATGTACGATTTCATGGTCTACGGGTATTATGCGTCGGCCATCGCGAAGACCTATTTTCCGAGCGGCAACGCGTTCGCGTCGCTGATGCTGTCGCTCTCGGTGTTTGGCGCGGGCTTCCTGATGCGCCCGGTCGGCGCGATCGTGCTCGGCGCGTACATCGACCACCACGGCCGCCGCAAAGGATTGATCCTCACGCTCGGACTGATGGCGCTCGGCACGCTCGCGGTGGCCGCGATACCCGGCTATGCGACGATCGGCGTGCTCGCGCCGGTGCTCGTGCTGCTCGGCCGGTTGCTGCAGGGCTTTTCAGCGGGCGTCGAGCTGGGCGGCGTCTCGGTCTACCTGTCGGAGATCGCGACGAAGGGCCACAAGGGTTTCTATACGTCGTGGCAATCGGGCAGCCAGCAGGTGGCGGTCGTGTTCGCGGCGTTCGTCGGCGTGCTGCTGAACCGCGCGCTGCCGGTCGAGGACATGACCGCGTGGGGTTGGCGCATTCCGTTTCTGATCGGCTGTCTGATCGTCCCGTTCCTGTTCCTGATTCGTCGTTCGCTGAAGGAGACCGACGAATTCCTCGCGAAGCGCCACCGTCCGACGATGGGCGAGATCATGCGTTCGATGCTCGCGAACTGGGGCGTCGTGATCGCCGGCATGGGGATGGTGATCATGACGACGGTGTCGTTCTACATGATCACCGCGTACACGCCGACGTTCGGCAAGGAAGTGCTGCACCTGTCGTCGCTCGACGCACTCGTGGTGACCGTCTGCGTCGGCCTGTCCAATCTCGTCTGGTTGCCGCTGTCGGGCGCGCTGTCGGATCGCATCGGCCGCCGCCCGGTGCTGATCGCATTCACGGTGCTCACGCTGCTGTCGGCCTACCCGGCCGTGCTGTGGCTCGTGGCCGATCCGTCGTTCCTGCGCCTGCTGGCGGTCGAGCTTTGGCTGTCGTTCCTGTATGGCTCGTACAACGGCGCGATGGTCGTCGCGCTGACCGAAGTCATGCCGGCCGACGTGCGCACGGCCGGCTTCTCGCTCGCTTACAGCCTCGCGACGACGATCGGCGGTTTCACGCCGGCGATCTCGACGTTGCTGATCCACCAGACGGGCAACAAGGCGGCGCCGGGGCTGTGGCTCAGCGTCGCCGCGATCTGCGGATTGATCGCGACGCTCGTGCTGTATCGCACGCCCGAGTCACGCAACCAGTACAAGGCGACCTGACGCCGCCCGTGTTGCATCGCGTCGAATGAACAACGGGAGCGCATTGCGCTCCCGTTGTTCATCTGCGTGCGGCCGCGCTCAGGCGTCGTGTAGCGCGGCGGCGACCGCTGCCGCCACGTCGAGCCATTGCCCGGTGGCGGACTGGCGGACGAGCCTCGCGTGCGGATACCACGGGCAATCGTCGCCGGTGAACCAGCGCCAGTCGGCCGCGAACGGCAGCATGATCCACAGCGGCTTGCCGAGCGCGCCCGCGAGGTGCGCGACCGCGGTGTCGATCGTGACGACGCCGTCGAGCCGTTCGATCAATGCGGCCGTTTCGGCGAAGTCGCGCAGTCGCCCGTCGAGGCGATGCACGCGCGGATGCGCGTCGACGCGCGCGCGTTCGTCTTCGTCGAGCGCCGGTTGCAGCACGATCCAGTCGATGTCGGACAGTGCGAGCAGCGGCGCGAGCGCGTCGAACGGCATCGAGCGGTTCTCCTGCGCCTGCCGGCGCCCTGACCACGCGAGCCCGAACTTGCGCTTCGACTGGCCGCCGAGTGAGCCGCGAAAGCGCCGGCGTGCGCTGTCCGGCACGTCGAGGTAGCGCCTGCCCGCGACGATGTCGGCCGGCTGCAGGCCGAGCAGGAACGGCAGGCTCATCAGCGTGCATGCGATGTCCGCCGCGGGCGGCTTCGCGGCGCCCTGTGCGACGAGCGCCACGCGCCAGCGTGCCGCGGCCGGCGTGAGCAGCGTGACGAGTTCCGGCTGCACTTCGAGCACGACGCGCGCGCAGCGCTCGCGCACGAGCGGCACGAAGCGGACGAACTGCAGCGTGTCGCCGAAGCCCTGTTCCGCGCGGATCAGCAGCGTGCGCGACGTGATCGGCTCGCCTTGCCAGCGCGGCAGCGTGCCGAGCGGCGTTGCGCCCGGCGTGTCGTGACGCGCTTCGTACGCGGGCAGGCCGCGGGTGAAGTCGCCCAGCGTCAGCAGTGTGACGGCGCGATGCAGGTGCGCGAGTTTGAGGTCGGGCGCGACGCGCAGCGCCTGGTCGAACGCGCGCAGTGCCATCTCGTGCGCGCCGAGTGCGTGATGCGCGTTGCCGAGGTTCAGCCACGCGAGACCGAACGACGGATCGAGGCCGACCGCGCGTTCGTAGTACGGCAGCGCTTCGCGATGCCGTGCCTGTGCGCACAGCGCGTTCGCGAGCCCGAACAGGGCGAGCGGGAACGGCGGGTGCAGCGCCAGCGCGGCTTCGAATGCGGCGGCGGCTTCGCCGTGACGGCCGAGCGCCTCGAACGTGTTGCCGAGATTGAAATGCGCGGCGACGAAACGCGGCTGCGCGGCGATCGCGGCCTGGAAGTGCGCGATCGCGTCGTCGGCCCGGCCGATCGCGTTCAGGGCCATCGCGAGATTGTTGTGCGCACCGGCATGCCCGGGCCGCAGTTCCAGGGCGCGACGGAATGCGGCGATCGCGTCGTCGTGGCGGCCGAGCGCATTCAGCGCGTTGCCGAGATTGTTGTGGATCGATGCGTCGTCGGGCGTGAGCTCAAGTGCGCGGCCGAACGCGTCGAGCGCATCCTCGTGGCGCTGCAGCGCCGCATACGCGTTGCCGAGGTTGTAGTGTGCAAGCGGAAATTCGGGCGCGAGCGTCAACGCGTTGCGAAAGCGATCGATTGCTTCGTCGAGTCGGCCGAGCGCTTTCAGTGCGTTGCCGAGATTGAGCTGCAGCGCCGCATCGTTCGGGCGCAGCTCGACCGCGCGCCCCACGAGGTCGGCCGCCTCGGCGTGCTGGCCCTGCTGATGCCGCAGCACGCCGAACAGATGCAGTGCGTCGGCGTCGGCCGGATTGGTGGCGAGTGCGGCGCGATAGCCGTGCTCGGCCTCGGCGAGGTGGCCCGCGCGATGCGCGGCATACGCTCGGTCGAATGCGGAATCCATGACGCGAAAACTGACGGAAAACACGTATTTTCCCACACTGCGCGCGGGCGGCCCGGATCGGCCGATCGGCATATGGCCCCGTCACGCGGAGCGGCGTAGACTTGCACAATCGCGTGTCATCGAGGTTCTCATGGCTGACACACTGCTCGATATCCCGCCCGTGCTGATCGTCGGCGCGGGCCCGACCGGCCTTGCCGCCGCAATGGCGCTCGCGCGTGCCCGCGTTCCGGTGCGCATCATCGACCGGCTTGCCACGCCCGCGCCGTATTCGCGCGCGATCGGCATCCAGGCGCGCACGCTCGAACTGCTGGAGCAGCATCGCGCGGTCGAACCGTTTCTCGCGTTGGGTCATCGCGCGCATGCCGCCGCACTGCATGCCGACGGCCGCGTGATCGCACGGCTCGATTTCGATCCGCTGCAAACGCGTTATCCGTATCTGCTGTTTCTCGACCAGAGCATCACCGAACGGCTGCTCGCCGAGCACCTGGCCGGATTCGGCGTGACGGTCGAACGCGGTGTCACGCTGACCGCGTGCGACGCCGGCGCTACGTCGCTCGACGTGACGCTTCGCGGTGCCGACGGCCGCGAACAGGCGTTCGCGCCGTCGTACCTGATCGCTGCCGACGGCGCGCACAGCACGGTGCGTCACCTGCTTGGGCTGGGCTTCGCCGGTCATGCGTTCGAACAGACCTTCCTGCTCGCCGATTTTGCCGCGATACCCGGCTGGCCGGACGAGGAGATTCACCTGTTCACGACGCCCGACGGCATCGCGGGGCTGTTTCCGATGGGCGGCGGCCGCTACCGGCTCGTCGCCGACCGGCCGCCTGGCGACAGCGCATCGCCCGATGCGCCGCCCCCGACGCTCGAGGAATGCGATGCGATCGTGCGCGCTCGCGTCGGTGCGTCGATCGCGCCGAGCGATCTCGCGTGGTCGGCGTATTTCCGCCTGCACAGCCGGATGGTCGACCGGCTGCGTCACGGGCGCGTGTTCTTCGCGGGCGACGCCGCGCACGTGCACAGTCCGGCGGGCGCGCAGGGCATGAATACGGGCATCCAGGAAGCGTTCAATCTCGGCTGGAAGCTCGCGCGCGTGCTTGGCGCGGGCACGCCGGAGCGGCTGCTCGACACGTATCACGCGGAGCGCCACCCGATCGAGCGTGACGTATTGCGGCAGACGGGCTTCATCACGCAGATCGTCGAAGCCGACCACGGCGCGATGAAGCTGCTGCGCGATCACGTCGTGCCGCTGCTGGCGTCGTTCGGGCCGGTGCGCGATGCGGTGCGCCGCACCGTCAGCGAGCTCGGCGTGCAATACCGGAAAAGTCCGCTCACGCTCGAACGCGTGCTCGATGGCGGGCCGCGCGCAGGCGAGCGTGCGCCCGACGCGCTCGTGCACGTGATCGACGGGCCGCTCGGACGGGCACCCGGGACGGCGCGACTATACGACTTGCACGACCCGGCGAGCTTCACGCTGCTGCTGCTCGAGGAGCCGCCCGATGCCGACGCGGGCGATACGGGCGACGTTCCGCCAATGCCCGCGGACGCGCGTGCGCTCGCCGAAGGCCTGGAGCGGATCATGCCGGGAGCCGTGCGAACCTGGCGCGTCGCCGATGCCGAAAGCGACGGCGCCGACGGGCTCGCGCAGGTATATGGCCGTTCGAGGCCGTCGTTCTACCTGCTGCGTCCCGATGGCTACATCGCGGTGCGCGGCCGCACCGCTACCGACGCGAACGCGCTGCTGCGCCATTGCGAAAGCTGGTTCGCGGGCATGCCGGTGCCCGCGTAGCGGGGCACTCAGGCGGGGGCCGCAGCCGGCGTGAGCGACGCGCGGTGCGCGGCGATCGCGTCGCGCACGATCGGCGCGGCGCGTTGCGCGGCTTCGTTCGACGGATCGTCGAGCGCGGCAAGTAACGCGCGCCGCATCCGCGGCTCCCAGAAGCGCCGGATGTGTTCGGCGATTCCGGCCAGCGCTTCTTCGCGATCGGGCATCGATTCGAAGAACGCGCCGATCTGGTTGGCCATGTCGATCAGGTGTCCGATGTCCATCGCGTCCTCACTTGCCCGTCGTCGCGGCGGCCGTCGTCGCGGCGCGGCGCTCGAGCAGGTCGAGCTGCTCCGAGTTGAAGCGTGCATACGCGCGCTGCCAGTCCGACGGCTGCGCAACCGGCATCACCTGCACGGCCGTGACCTTGTATTCCGGGCAGTTCGTGGCCCAGTCGGAGCTGTCCGTCGTGATCACGTTCGCCCCCGACTCGGGGAAGTGGAACGTCGTGTACACGACACCGGGCTGCATGCGGTCGGACACGAGCGCACGCAGCACCGTCTGGCCGGCCCGCGATTCGATGCCGACCCAGTCGCCGGTCCGGATCCCCCGATCCTGCGCATCGTGCGGATGAATCTCGAGGCGGTCTTCTTCGTGCCACCGCACGTTCTCGGTCCGGCGCGTCTGCGCGCCGACGTTGTATTGCGACAGGATGCGGCCCGTGGTCAGGATCAGCGGATAGCGCTGCGTGACCTTTTCCGGCGTCGGAATGAACTGCGTGATCACGAACCGGCCCTTGCCGCGCACGAACGCGTCGATGTGCATCGTCGGCGTGCCGTCCGGTGCCTGTTCATTGCACGGCCACTGGATGCTGCCGAGCGCATCGAGCTTCTCGTACGACACGCCCGAGAAGGTCGGCGTGAGCCGCGCGATCTCGTCCATGATTTCCGACGGATGCGTGTAGTGCATGTCGTATCCGAGCGCTTGCGACAGCAGCAGCGTGACTTCCCAGTCGGCGTAACCCGCAAGCGGCGGCATCACCTTGCGCACCCGCGAGATGCGGCGTTCCGCGTTCGTGAACGTGCCGTCCTTCTCGAGGAACGTCGAACCCGGCAGCAGCACATGCGCGTACTTCGCGGTTTCGTTCAGGAAGATGTCCTGCACGACGATGCATTCCATCGACGATAGTGCGGCCGCCACGTGTTGCGTGTTCGGGTCCGACTGGACGATGTCCTCGCCTTGGCAGTAAAGCCCCTTGAAGCTGCCGTCGAGCGCCGCGTCGAACATGTTCGGGATGCGCAGCCCCGGTTCCGGTTGCAGCGTGGCCGACCACGCCGCCTCGAACTGGCTGCGCACGGTTGCATCGCTGATGTGCCGGTAGCCCGGCAGCTCGTGCGGGAATGAACCCATGTCGCACGAGCCTTGCACGTTGTTCTGTCCGCGCAGCGGATTGACGCCCACGCCTTCGCGGCCGATGTTGCCCGTCGCCATCGCGAGGTTCGCGATGCCCATCACCGTCGTCGAGCCTTGCGCGTGTTCGGTCACGCCGAGGCCGTAGTAGATCGCGGCGTTGCCGCCCGTCGCGTAAAGGCGCGCGGCTTCGCGCACCAGCGCGGCCGGCACGCCCGTCACGTCCGCCGTCGCTTCCGGCGAATTTTCGGCACGCGACACGAAATCGCGCCATTGCTCGAACGCACGCGTGTCGCAACGCTCGGCGACGAACGCATCGGCGACCAGCCCTTCCGTGACGATCACGTGCGCGAGCGCGTTGACCATCGCGACGTTGGTGCCGGGGCGCAACTGCAGGTGGTACGTGGCCTTCACGTGCGGGCCGTCGACCACATCGATACGGCGCGGGTCGATCACGATCAGCTTCGCGCCTTCGCGGATGCGCCGCTTCATGCGCGAGCCGAACACCGGGTGGCCGTCGGTCGGGTTCGCGCCCATCACGACGATCACGTCGGCCTGGCCGACCGACGCGAAAGTCTGCGTGCCGGCCGATTCGCCGAGCGTCGTCTTCAGGCCGTAGCCGGTCGGCGAGTGGCACACGCGCGCGCAGGTGTCGACGTTGTTGTTGCCGAACGCGGCGCGCACGAGCTTCTGCACGAGGTAGGTTTCCTCGTTCGTGCAGCGCGACGACGTGATGCCGCCGATCGAATCGCGGCCGTACTTCTGCTGAAGCTTGCGGAACTGCGTCGCCGCGTACGTGAGTGCCTCTTCCCAGCTGACTTCGCGCCAAGGGTCGGTGATCTTCTCGCGGATCATCGGCTTCGTGATGCGGTCCTTGTGCGTCGCGTAGCCCCACGCGAAGCGGCCCTTCACGCACGCATGGCCTTCGTTCGCGAGGCCGTTCTTGTGCGGTGTCATGCGCACGACCTGCGTGCCCTTCATTTCGGCCTTGAACGAGCAGCCGACGCCGCAGTACGCGCAGGTCGTGACGACCGAGTGCTCGGCCTGGCCGAGCTCGACGACGGACTTTTCCTGCAGCGTCGCGGTCGGGCACGCGGCGACGCAGGCGCCGCACGATACGCATTCCGATGCCATGAACGATTCGCTTTCGCCGGCGGCGACGCGCGATTCGAAACCGCGCGCGGCGATCGTCAGCGCGAACGTGCCCTGCGTTTCCTCGCACGCGCGCACACAGCGGTTGCAGACGATGCACTTCGACGGATCGTACGTGAAGTACGGATTCGATTCGTCCTTCTGCTCGCGCAGGTGATTCGCGCCGTCGAAACCGTAGCGCACTTCGCGCAGCCCGACCACGCCCGCCATGTCCTGCAACTCGCAGTCGCCGTTGGCGGGGCAGGTGAGGCAGTCGAGCGGGTGATCGGAGATGTACAGCTCCATCACGTTGCGGCGCAGGGACTGCAGCCGGTCCGACTGCGTGCGAACCTTCATCCCGGCTTCGGCGGGCGTCGTGCACGATGCCGGATAGCCGCGCCGGCCTTCGATCTCGACCAGGCACAGACGGCACGAGCCGAACGGTTCGAGCGAATCGGTCGCGCAGAGCTTGGGCACGTTGATGCCGGCTTCGATCGCGGCGCGCATCACCGACGTGCCGGCCGGCACCGTCACCGGCTGGCCGTCGATTTCGAGCGTGACGTCGGTATCGGCATGCCGTTGCGGCGTGCCGTAGTCGGTTTCGTCGAACGGATCGCGCACGCGCGCCTGGGCGGCGCTCTTGCACGCGCATTGGCCCGAGCCGCAGCCGCCTTGGCGGACGTTGTTCGTGTCGAGGGACATTCAGGGCTCCTTCTGGGTCAGGCCGCGGCCTTGACCGGACCCGACGCGGCTTGCTTGCCGGCGGCGAGCCCGAAATCTTCGGGGAAATGGTCGAGCGCGGACAGCACCGGGTACGGCGTCATCCCGCCCATCGCGCACAGCGAGCCGGCGAGCATCGTGTCGCACAGATCGCGCAGCAGCGTGACCTGTCGTTCCGACGTATCGCCCTGGCGAATGCGCGCGATCGTCTCGACGCCGCGCGTCGAGCCGATCCGGCACGGCGTGCACTTGCCGCACGATTCGATCGCGCAGAACTTCATCGCATATTCGGCGAGCTCGGCGAGATTCGACGTGTCGTCGTGCAGCACGATGCCGCCGTGACCGACGACCGCGCCGATCGCCGTGTATGCCTCGTAGTCGAGCGGCACGTCCCACTGGTGTTCGGGCAAATAGGTGCCGAGCGGGCCGCCGACCTGCGCGGCGCGCGCCGGCCGGCCGCTCGCCGTGCCGCCGCCGTAGTCGAACAGCAGCTCGCGCAGCGTGACGCCGAACGCGAGCTCGACGAGGCCGCCATGGCGGATGTTGCCCGCGAGCTGGAACGGCAGCGTGCCGCGCGAGCGGCCCATCCCGTAGTCGCGATAGAACGCGGCGCCGCGCGCGAAGATCACCGGCGCGGTCGCGAGCGTGATCACGTTGTTGATCACGGTCGGTTGGCCGAACAAACCGGCGAGCGCGGGCAGCGGCGGCTTCGCGCGCACGACGCCGCGCTTGCCCTCGAGCGATTCGAGCAGCGCCGTTTCCTCGCCGCACACGTACGAGCCGGCCCCCTTTGCGACGTGCAGGTCGAATGCGTGCGCGGAGCCGAGCACGTGTTCGCCGAGCCAGCCGGCTTCACGGGCGCGCTCGATCGCGGTTTCGAGTGCCGCGATCGCGTGCGGGTACTCGCTGCGCACGTAGATGTAGCCGAGCGTCGCGCCCGTCGCGATGCCCGCGATGATCATTCCTTCGATCAGGCAGTACGGATCGCTTTCCATGATGAGGCGATCGGAGAACGTACCCGAATCGCCTTCGTCCGCGTTGCACACGATGTACTTCTGCGTCGCGCTGGCCTGGCGGACGGTGCGCCACTTGATGCCGGCCGGGAAGGCCGCGCCGCCGCGGCCGCGCAGCCCCGATTCGATCAGCAATTCGCATGCGGTGCCGCCGTCGAGCGAGAGCGCGTTCTTCAGGCCGGCGAGGCCGTCATGCTTCAGGTAATCGTCGATCGACAGCGGATCGGTCAGGCCGATGCGCGCGAACGTGAGGCGCTGCTGGCGCGCGAGATAGGGCAGGGCGTCGACGAGTCCGATGCCGCTGGGATGCGCGCCGCCGTCGAGCCAGTTCGCGTCGAACAGGGCGGGCACGTCCGCGGCCGACAGGTTCGCATAGCCGACGCGCCCGGCGGCCGTGCCGACCTCGACGAGCGGCTCGAGCCAGAGCAGCCCGCGCGAGCCGTTGCGGATCAGTTCGATCGCGACGCCGCGCCGCTCGGCCTCGGCCACGATCGCGGCGGCCAGGGCGTCGGCGCCGAGCGCCAGCGCGGAAGAATCGCGCGGAACGTAGATGCGGGTCGTCATGCGGCCTCCGGGGCGTGGGCGGTCGCGTCGGCCAGCAGGCGGTCGAACTTTTCCGGCGTGACCTTTGCGTGCAGCACGCCGTTGATCGTCATCGACGGCGATTGCGCGCACAACCCGAGGCAGTAGACCGATTCGAGCGCGACGTCGGCCGGCGCATGCGCGTCGGCGCCATCGCCGTGCGCCGCGTCGAACCGGCAACCCGTGCGCGCTTGCGCATGCTCGGCCAGCGCTTCGCAGCCCATGCTGCGGCACGCCTCGGCGCGGCACATCTGGATCGTCACGCGCGCGGGCGGCGCGGTACGGAAGTGGTGATAGTAGGTGAGCACGCCGTGCACTTCCGCGCGCGACAGATTCAACGCCTTCGCGAGCGGCGCGACGCAGCCTGCCGGCACGTAGCCTGCATCGTCCTGGATCGCGTGGAGAATCGCGACGAGCGAGCGGCCGGCACGCGCGTGGCGCTCGACGAGCGCGTCGGGCGCGGGGGAATTCGGGGACATCGGTTATGCTCCTCCAAAGCCTCATATGTGCTTCTGATTCATATAGTGCACATCGGGACTTCGTCCTGATTGATTTTGAGCAACGATAAGCGGAAGATTTCGCAGTCGCAATAGGAAATCGGAGTACATAATTGGTTCGAATCGAATGCGACGCGTATCTGACCGTGCGCGACACGGAGGGTCGGACGGCGAGCCTGTCCGACGTCGCACCGTTGCTGGAGCTCGTGGCCGACACGGGCAGCATCGCGCAGGCCGCGCAGGCGAAGGGCCTGTCGTATCGGCACGCGTGGGGCATGCTGCGGGCGCTGGAGGCGTGCATCGGCGGCGAATTGATCGAGACGGCGCGCGGCAAGGGATCGACGTTGTCGGAGCTTGGACAGGCCGTCGTCGACGCGCAGCGGCTCGCGCGCAGCCGTCTCGACGGAAATCTGCGCGCGCTGGCAGCCGAGGTGGCGAGCGACCTGAACCGGCGGCTCGCACAGCGCGACGGCGCCGTGCGCATCCATGCATCGCACGGCTACGCCGTCGCGACGCTGGTTTCCGCGCTCGTCGATGCGCAGTCAGCCGTCGACATCAGGTATCGCGGGAGCGTCGAAGCCGTGCAGGCACTCGCGCGCGGCGAATGCGAACTGGCCGGTTTCCATCTGCCGCGCGGCGCGTTCCGCGAACAGTGCGCGCAGATCTATCGACCGTGGCTCGACGACACGCGCCACGTGCTGATTCACCTGACGCGTCGCCAGCAGGGCTTGTTCGTGCCGCGCGGCAACCCGAAGCAGGTCGGCGGGCTCGCCGATCTTGCCCGCCACGACATCCGCTTCGTCAACCGGCAGCCGGGCTCGGGCACGCGAGTGCTGCTCGATCTTGCATTGCGCGCGATCGGCATCGATCCCGAGCGTATCGACGGTTATGCGTCGGCCGAACTTACGCACCGGGCGATCGCCGCGTTCGTCGCGAGCGGGATGGCGGATCTCGGCTTCGGCGTCGAGCCGGCCGCCCATCACTTCGGGCTCGACTTCATCCCCGTCGTCGACGAAGACTATTACTTTGCGTGCGAACGCGCGCAGCTCGACTCGCGACCGCTCGCTGGCGTGCTCGCGTTGCTGCGCGATGCGCGCTTCGTCGAGCGCGTCGCGCATCTCGACGGCTACGATCCGGCCGCGTGCGGGACGCTCGCCAGCGTCGCGGAAGGATTCGCCGGCACCGCCGCGCACGGCATGCCGGACGGCAACGCACGGTAACGAGGGCGCGTGCGAACCGCGCTGCAGCAGTGAGGGATTTGCGCTACGCTTGCCGTTTGATCAACGTTCCAACAAGCACGCCGTTCAGGCGTCATCCCGCCATGAAACTTTCCGTTCCCTTCGCCACGGCAGCGTTGACCGCAGGGCTTCTCGTCGCCGTTTCGCCGTTGGCGCTCGCGCAGAATTCACCCGGCGTGCCCGGCGGGATCCTGAGCGAGCAGTTCCGCCTGAACGAGCATCCGCAGATGCCGTTCGCGGCGTCGGCGCCGTCGCAGAAATACCAGAGCGGCAAGAAGTCGGCATTGCGCCGCAAGGGCGACATGGGGGACCCGAACGGCTGCAATCTGAAGTGCCCGATGGACACTCAATGAGCGAGCGCTGACGTGCCGCGTTGTCGCGGCCGCGATCGTTTGTCCGGGCCGCGCCGATGCCGCGCGGTTCGTTTCGAGCCCCGCAGGGCGAGCTGCCCTGCGGGGCTCATGCTTTGTGGCTGTGCATCGCGTGATGCGAGCGCGCAGTGCCGGAGCGGGGTGCATACACCATGCTAGGGTTAACCCTTGTTTCAGGAAGGATGCCTTCCTGAAACCTGCCTTATTCTTAAGCATGCGCCTACATAAACTTCGGTTTGTCAGCGATGAACGGGTGTTCACCGCGAAATCAGACAAATCTGGAGGTAGGTCATCATGAAGTCGCTCGTTCAAGCCGTTGTCGTTGCTGCCGCTCTCGTCGCCCCGGTCGTGTCCTTCGCGCAGTCCGGCTCGGCACTCACCCGCGCACAGGTTCGCGCTGAACTGGTTCAGCTCCAGCAGGCCGGTTACAACACCGCCCGCGGCGAAGATCCGCACTATCCGGAAGCGATCCAGGCCGCCACGGCGCGTGTCGCGGAGCAACAGCGCAGCGCGCTCGCCCAGGCGCAGCGCACCGACGCCAGCGGTTACGGCGCGCAAGGGCAGGGCGCGTCGGCATCGGGTTCGCGCGCGATCGGCGTGCGCCCGGCCAGTGAAGAAGAAATGAAGTCGCTGTATCGCGGCAGCTGAGCAACATATCGCCCGGTGACGCGTGTTGCGGGCGCAATGACGCGTCGCGACGCGCGACACGAGGCCGCCCGCCGCGTTTGAGCGCCGTGCGGGCGGCGCCGTCCGTCCGATACCTCCTGCCGCTCGAATACCGGCGGCATTCCGTCCGGCCCGTTCAGGGCTGGGCGCTTTTTCGGAAGGCGCGGGACGTTCGGCTTCTTGTGCAACAAAATCTATGGTCAGCCCGATTTTTGCAAGCGAGGCAGTGTTGACCTAAAGTGGACTTGCTCGAATCTATCCGGGGTCGTGGATGGGAAAGATCCCGCCCCATGATGGGAGCCGCACCGGA
>NZ_CADFEJ010000015.1 GCF_902833055.1 Burkholderia territorii | reverse complement strand
CCAGCGTCGTCGAAGGCATCAACAACACCATTAAGGTCATCAAGCGTCGGGCCTACGGGTACCGCGACGAGGAATACTTCTTCCTCAAAATCCGCGCCGCGTTCCCCGGTAATCCTCGATGAACCAAAAAAAAGGGGGCGATCGCTCGCCCCCTTTCCCGCTGCCGCCGTTCGGGCGCGATCAGAACGCGACGTAAGGCTGCGCGCCGCCGCTGCCGGTGCGGTCCATCCCGAAGTAGATCGTCTTGCCGTAGAAGTGCGGCATGCCGATGTCGAGCCAGCCGGCCGCGCCGAACGGGCCGGCGATGTCGTTGAACGCGAACGTCGACGGATTCGCGAACAGCGCATCGGCATTCGCGACCGGCATCGACACGCCGCCCGACACACCGTTCTTGCCGGTCAGCGTCGCCGTATAGGTGGTCGTCGACGACGGGCAGTAGAACTGCGTGTTGGTCGAGCAGGCCTTCTGCGTCGAATCGTTGAAGAAGTACGCGTTCGAGCCCGTATCGAAGAACGCGGTCACGCTGCCGCCGAGGAACGTCGCATCGACGTCGCCCGTCGTCGTCGACGTGAGCACCGTCGACGCCCCGAGCGCGTTGTTGCTCTGCGTATTGATCCCGAACGTGAGCAGGCCCGTCGCGCTGCCCTGCCCGCTGTTCGAGATGTTCGGCATCTGCACGATCACGCCGTTGTTGTCGGTCGCGAAGCGATGGACCGGGTTGGCCACCTGCTGCGCGACCGGCACCAGCGCCACCGCGCAGCTGGAATTGCCGTTCGGGCACGCGTAATAGTTGTTCGACGTCGCCGACGTCGAGGTCGCGCAGGCCGTGCCGCAATCGACCGGTGCCGGCCCGATGCCGAGGATGCCGTTCGCGCCGAGGTCGCTGGCCGTGTTGGCCGACGTCCGGGCGCCGTTGTTCGAGCACGAACCCGGCACGTTGCTCGTGCCGAGATCGCCGATGATCTGCACCGGCAGCGAGCTCGCCTGCTCGGTGCCGATCGACAGGTCGACGGTCCGCACGGAGCCCCAGGTGAAACTCGACACGAACTTGCCGCACTCGGCCACCGGCGCGCCGCCGGCCGTCGTTTGCGGCAGGTTGTTCAACACGCCCGACGACAGCACGCTGCTGACCAGCCGCAGCCCGTACGATGCCGTATCGACCAGCACGTTGTTGACCACCTGGCAGTTCGACGTGCCCGGCACGCAGATCTTCACGTTGACGGTCGGGATGTTGATCACGTGCGCGACGCCGGTGCCGACCGTGATCACGGCCGTGTTCGCGGTATTGCCGTCGGAGACGCTGGAGCCGCCGCCATTGCTGCCGCCCCCGCCGTTGTTGTCGTCGCCGCCGCCGCAGGCGGTCACGAGCATGGCCGTCGCGGCCGCGACGCTCAGCAGGCCGAGCCAGCGCTTGAAGGTACGAGGAATTCGCAAGATCGCTCTCCCGCTGTCACTGGATGTCGTTGCCGGTCAGCCCGGCAGGCAGCGCCGTCGGCAGCCATGCCTGGCCCGCGAAGGCGCCCATGTGGCCGCCCGTGCGGATCACGAGGCCGCTCGTATCGACGGACACGGGCGCACGCCAGCCGCGCGCCGCATGCGCGACCTGGACGCCGGCGGTGTACTGCGGGAAATAGCTGCCGAGCAGCGACTCGAGGTCCGGCATGCTCGGCCCGCGCCACGCGAGGCCGAACACGGTGCCCGCCGCGCTCGTGTATTCGTGGATGACGGTGCCCGACCCGAGCGTGATCTCGCGCACGGTATAGGCGGCCGCGTTCGCCTGCGCGCCGTCGGCGGAGCGCATCGCGCGCTGCAGCGCGCGCACCGTGGCGGCGCGATCGTCCGCCGGCGGCGACATCGGCGCGCCGCCCAGTTCGGCCTGTGCGTGGACGGCCCACAGCACACCCATTGCGGCCGTCGCGTGCGCGGCGGCCCAGCCCAAGCGTTTCAGCTTCACGTTCCCCCCCAAGGGACTGGCTTCGTTGCCGGCGGTGTCGCCATCAGGCGCTACGCCGCGGGCAAACAAATCAAAGTCTTAAGAATGACGCTTCGTTGCTGCTGACGCGTAGTATGCCTGCGGAGTGTGTCGCAGTGTCAAATCCGCGTTGCGTGACGCACCGCAGCATGCCGCGCGGCACGACCCGGGCATGGGGGAAAGCCATGCGCACCGGGCCGCTCCGCGATCGGGAGCGACGTCGATGCGATGGCGCGGGATCAGAAGCCGAGACTGGCGAGCAGGTCGTCGACCTGCGCCTGGTCCTGCACGACGTCGGACTTGCCTTCCGGCGCGATCTGCGGCCCGTTCAGCAGCGACTCGGGGCTGCCGGTCGCGCTGATCTGCTCGGCCGCGAGCGCGGCCGCGGTCGCCGCGAACTGCTCGCGCCGCTCGGGCGCGATGTTCTCGACGAGCACGGTGAGCAGTTGCTGCTCGATCAGGTAGACCATGTCCATGATCTTCTTGATCACCTGCCCGGTCAGGTCCTGGAAATCCTGCGCGAGCATGATCTCGAGCAGCTGCGCGCTGGTCGCCGACGCCGCCTCGGGCAGCGTGCGCAGGAACGTGCGCGTGTCATCCATCAGCTCGCGCACTTCCGCGTGCTCGATCGGCGCCGCATACCATTGCGCCCAGCGCGCGTCGAGCGCCTCGGCCTCGTTCTGGATGCGCTCCTGCATCGGCTTGGCGACCTCGATCGCGTTCAGCACGCGCTCGGCCGCCTGCTCGGTCATCGTCGCGACGTAGCGCAGCCGGTCGCGCGCATCGGGCACGGCTTCCGCCGCGCGCTCGACGTGCTTGTCGAGCCCGAGCTCACGCATCGAATCGCGCAGCGTGCGCGTGACGTGGCCGATGCGCGCGAGGATCCGGTCGCTCGCGTAATCGGCGCCTTCGGCATGGCCGTCGGCGTTGATTGCCGCGCCGGCGAGCGCCGCATGGATCGGCTCGTTCACGTCAGCTCCCGGCCTTGGCCATCTTGTCGATGATCTTGTTCAGCTTCTCGTCGAGCGTCGCGGCCGTGAACGGCTTCACGACGTAGCCGCTCGCGCCTGCCTGCGCGGCCGCGATGATGTTCTCCTTCTTCGACTCGGCCGTGACCATCAGCACCGGCAGGTGCGTGAGCGTCGCGTCCGCGCGAATTTCCTTCAGCATCGCGAGGCCATCGAGGTTCGGCATGTTCCAGTCGGAAATCACGAAGTCGAAGCCGCCGCCGCGCAGGCGCGCGAGGCCGGCCGCGCCGTCCTCGGCTTCGTCGACGTTCGTGTAGCCCAGTTCCTTGAGCAGGTTGCGGACGATCCGGCGCATCGTCGGGAAGTCGTCCACCACCAGGATTTTCATGCTCTTGTCCATCGTCGTTCCTTTGCAGATTCGTTACCGTCGGGGCCCGCAGCATCGCACGTGCCCCGTGACATTTCATTCAGACGCGCTGTACGCGGTCGCCCATCGTCGCCAGTCGCGCCATCACGCGCCGGCTCATCTCGGAGAGCGGCGCGACCTCGTCCGCGCCGCCGAGCGCGATCGCCTCGCGCGGCATCCCGAACACGATGCAGCTCGCCTCGTCCTGCGCGAACGTGTGGGCGCCCGCGCGCTTCATGTCGAGCAGCCCGGCCGCGCCGTCGCGGCCCATCCCCGTGAGGATCACGCCGATCGCGTTCTTGCCCGCGTGCTGCGCCGCCGAGCGGAACAGCACGTCGACCGACGGCCGGTGGCGGTTCACCGGCGGCTCGTCGGACAGCTGCGCGATGTAGTTCGCGCCGCTGCGCGCGAGCAGCAGGTGCGCATGGCCCGGCGCGATGTACGCATGGCCCGGCAGCACGCGCTCGCCGTGCTCGGCTTCCTTCACCGCGATCCGGCACAGGCCGTTCAGCCGCTGCGCGAAGGATTTCGTGAAGCCGGGCGGCATGTGCTGCGCGATCAGCACCGCCGGCGCGTCCGGCGGCAGCGGCGTCAGCACCTCGCGGATCGCCTCGGTGCCGCCCGTGGACGCGCCGATGATGATCAGCTTCTCGGTACTGACGAGCGGGTTGTTGACCATCGGCGCGGCGCTCTGGCCGCTCGCCGCGCGCACGGCTGCCTGCGGTTGCGGCGCCTGGCGCACGCGCGCGCGCGAGGCCGCGCGGATCTTGTCCGCGAGCTTTTCCGCGTAGTCGAGCATGCCGTCGCGAATCCCGACGCGCGGCTTCGTGACGAAATCGACCGCGCCGAGTTCGAGCGCGCGCAGCGTGATCTCGGAGCCGCGCTCGGTCAGCGACGACACCATCACGACCGGCATCGGGCGCAGGCGCATCAGCTTCTCGAGGAAGTCGAGCCCGTCCATGCGCGGCATTTCGACGTCCAGCGTCAGGACGTCCGGGTTGTGCTGCTTGATGAGTTCGCGCGCGACGAGCGGATCGGGCGCGGTCGCGCACACTTCCATGTCGGGCTGGCTGTTGATGATCTCCGTCATCAGGCTGCGGATCAGCGCCGAATCGTCGACGCACAACACTTTGATCTTCTGCACTGCGGTCATGCCTCCTGCTTTCTCGAAAGGTTGGCCGCATACGGGCTGCCGGCCTTCGTGTTCGTCGTCTGCGCGCCCGCACCGCCGCGCGCACCGAACAGCTCGATGCGCGGGCGGGCCGGCGGCGGCGCGGCCGGCCGTTTCGCGGCGAACAGCTCGACGTGCGCGCGCTGCCGCTCGGCGCGCAGGCGGTCGGCCTCGCGCGCGAGCGCGGCTTCGCGCTCGGTCACGCCCGGCACCTGCAACCGCAGCTTCTTCACCATCGCGCGGCCGGTGCGCGGCATGAACGCAACCTTGCGCGGGTGCACGCCCTGCAAATCCTCCGCGGTGATGCGGATGCGTTCGAGCGCGAGATAGCGGCGCACGAAATCCGCGTTGCGGTCGCCGATGTTGATGGTCGTCATTCCCGCCAGCACCGCCGCACCGCCGAACACCTTCGCCTCGAAGCGCTCGCGGCGCCCGCCGGCCTTGATCAGTTCGTTGATGAGCACTTCCATCGCGTACGCGCCGTAGCGCATCGCCTCCGACGCGGCCGCGCCGGCATCGGCGCCGTCGTCGGGCAGCATGAAGTGATTCATCCCGCCGATGCCCGCGAACGGATCGTGCAGGCACGCGGCGACGCACGAGCCGAGCACGGTCATCAGCACCATGTCCTCGGCCGTCGTGTAGAACTCGTTCGGCAGCAGCTTCACGCCCGGGCGTTCGAAGTGGTTGTCGAAGTAGCGATTGGTCGCGATCGGCAGGCCGCTCATCCGCGTTCTCCATACGCGGGGGCGGCGCCCGCGGCACGCGCATGGGCGCGCGGCGGCACCGGCGCGGCCGGCGCGGCGCCACGCGGGCGCACGCCCGGCGCGGCATCGTGCGCCAGCTCGTACACCGTCTGCCCGCGCAGCCGGAACGCCTGCGACACGTACGTGAAATTCTCCGAATGCCCGGCGAACAGCAGGCCGCCCGGCTTCACGAGCGGCTCGAAGCGCGACAGCACCTGCCCCTGCGTCGGCTTGTCGAAATAGATCATCACGTTGCGGCAGAAGATCGCATCGAACGGCTTCGCGATCCCGTAGTCGGCATCGGTCAGGTTCAGCTGCTCGAAGCGGATCATCGCGCGCAGCTCCGGGCGCACCTTCACGCGGCCGGCCTGCGCGCCCGTGCCTTTCAGGAAGAAGCGCTTGAGCCGCTCGGGGCTCAGATGCTTGACCTGGTCGTACGTGTAGATGCCGGCCTCGGCCTTCGCGAGCACCTGCGTGTCGAGGTCGGTCGCGAGAATCGATGCGCCGCGCGCGGCCGATTCGCCGAGCGCCTCGATCAGCGTGATCGCGATCGAGTAAGGCTCCTCGCCGGTCGACGCCGCCGAGCACCACACCGACACGGGCGCCGGGCGCCCCTTCACGAAGTCGGCCAGGATCGGGAAATGGTGCGACTCGCGGAAAAAGGCGGTCAGGTTCGTCGTCAGCGCGTTGGTGAACGCTTCCCACTCGAGCGGATCGTCCTCCTGCTCGAGCAGGTCCAGGTAGTCGCGGAACGTGTCGAGGCCGCGTGCGCGCAGCCGGCGTGCAAGCCGGCTGTACGCCATGTCGCGCTTGTGCTCGGACAGCGAAATGCCCGCGCGTCGATGAATCAGCGCGCGGATGCGTGCGAAATCCGCGCCGGTGAACGCGAAGTCGCGCCCGGGCTCGCCCGCGCGGGGCGAGGCGTCGGGTGCATCGGATCGAAACGGTGCGCGCGCGGACGGCATGGCTTAGAAAGTCTCCCAGTCGTCGTCGGACGTGCCGGCCGCCGCCATCGCCGGCTTCTCGCCGTTCAGCGCGGGGCGCACCAGTGCGGGCTTCTCGGCAGGCTTCGGCGCCGGTGCGGCGGCCGTCTTCGCGAGACGCGGGCCGTAGCCGCCGGCGGCCGGCGCTTCCTTCGATGCGCGTGCGGCAGCGGCGTCCGGCGCGCGCTTCGCGTCCTGGCCGGCGTGGCCGGCAGCCGGTGCCGGTGCCGGCGCCGGCGCATGCGCTGTCGGCGCGGCGCGACGGGCCGGCTGCGCGGCGGGCTGCGGTGCCGGCAGCGCGGCCGGCGAGGTTTCGTGACGGTGCGCCGCCGGCAACGCCGGCGCCGATGCGTGCGCGGCCGATTGCGCGGCAGGGCGCGCCGGCGCGAGCGCGATGCCGCCCGCGACGCGCCACGCCGACACGACCGCCTTCATCTGGCGCGTCTGCTCCTCGAGCGATGCGGCCGCCGCCGCGGCCTGCTCGACGAGCGCCGCGTTCTGCTGCGTGACCGAATCCATCTGGCCGACCGCGCGATTGACCTGCTCGATGCCGGTCGACTGCTCGTCCGACGCGGCGCTGATCTCGCCCATGATGTCGGTCACGCGGCGCACGGCCTGCACGATCTCGTCCATCGTCGAGCCGGCGCGCGCGACGAGCGCCGAGCCGCTTTCGACCTTCTCGGCCGAGTCGCCGATCAGTTGCTTGATTTCCTTCGCGGCGCTCGCGCTGCGCTGCGCCAGCGAGCGCACTTCGCCCGCGACCACCGCGAAGCCGCGGCCCTGCTCGCCCGCGCGCGCGGCTTCGACCGCCGCGTTCAGCGCGAGGATGTTGGTCTGGAACGCGATGCCTTCGATCGTGCCGATGATGTCGACGACCTTGCCCGAGCTCGCCGCGATGTCCTGCATCGTCGACACGACCTGGCCGACGACCTCGCCGCCCTGCATCGCGATGTCCGACGCGTTCACCGCGAGCTGGCTCGCCTGCCGCGCGTTCTCCGCGTTCTGCCGCACGGTGCCGGTCAGCTGCTCCATGCTCGATGCGGTTTCCTGCAGCGACGCGGCCTGTTCCTCGGTGCGCTGCGACAGGTCGGTGTTGCCGGTCGAAATCTCGCGCGCGCCGACATCGATCGACTCGGTGCCGCGATGCACGGCCTGCACCATCGCCGTCACGGCGTCCTGCATCCGCTTGATGCCGCCGAACAGGCGGCCGATCTCGTTGGTGCTGAACACGTTCACCGGCTGCGTGAGATCGCCGCCGGCGATGCGCTCGAAGTGCGCGATCGCGTCCTCGAGCGGCTTCACGATCAACCCGCGCAGCGCGAAGCGGATCGCGATCACGACGACGAACGCGACCGCGATGCCCGCCGCGATCAGCGCGACCATCAGCGAGATCTGCGATTGCGTCGCGGTCTGGCGTTCTTCCGCGCGCTTTTGCAGCGATGCGATCACGCCCGCCGCCGTCTGGTCGAACGCGACGAACATCGGGCTGATCTTCGTGTCGGCAATCGCGTGGTACGCCGCCATGTCGCCCGCGCGCGCCGCGGCAAACTCGGGCTCGACGCCTTCCTTCACGATCGTCGTGTAGCGCGCGGTGAGCTCGTCGACGAGCGCCTGCTCGACGCCGGGCTTCGGCAACGCCTGGAACGCCTGCCAGTTCTGGTTCGACTTCGCGAACAGCTCCTGCGCGCGGTCGAGCACCTTCGCCGCATCGGCCGAATTGCCGGCTTCGGTCAGCGTGCGGAAGCGGTCGAGCGCGACACGGGCGCGCAGCAGGTGCGCGGCCGTGTCGTCGAGCGTGTGAATCGCCGGCAGGTCGACGTGCGCGATCTCGTCGAGCGAACGGCTCGCGTGATTGAGCGCGTAAAGGCCGAGCCCGCCGACGGCGGCGGCCAGCGCCACGAGGATGAGTCCGACCGCCGTGAGCGTCGTGCGGATCGACCAGTTATGCAACATTGCAGATTCTCCCGAAATTCCTGCGCGCGCGGCGCGCTTACCCGCCGAGCGTCTCGATCAGCGCCATTTCCCGGCTCGACATCAGCTTCTCGATGTCCATCAGGATCAGCATCCGGCCGTCGACCGTGCCGAGGCCCGTCAGGTACTCGGTGGTCAGCGTCGCGCCGAATTCCGGCGCCGGCATGATCTGGTCGGTCTGCAGCGTCAGCACGTCCGACACGCCGTCGACCACCATCCCGACCACGCGGTTCGACACGTTCAGGATGATCACGACGGTCTGGTGGTCGTACTCGACGCGGCCCAGATGGAACTTGATCCGCATGTCGACTATCGGCACGATGATCCCGCGCAGGTTGATCACGCCCTTGATGAAGTCCGGCGCGTTCGCGATGCGCGTGACGCTGTCGTAGCCACGGATTTCCTGCACCTTCAGGATGTCGATCCCGTATTCCTCGTCGCCGAGCGTGAAGACGAGGAACTCCTGGCCCGTCGCATCGCCCTGCTCCGCGTCGCGGCGGCTGGTTGCCGCGTTCGCCGCGGCCGGATTGATCATTTGGACTTCAGCAGACACGTTTGCCCCCAATCGGTTGAATGGCGAGAGTCAGAAGATCGCGAGCTCGGCGCCGGCTCGGGCGCCGTGCGTCGCACGGGTTTCACGGTTCAGCGCCGCGACGTCGACGATCAGTGCGACGCTGCCGTCGCCGAGGATGGTCGCCGCCGAGATGCCGTGCACCTTGCGGTAGTTCGTTTCGAGGTTCTTCACGACCACCTGCTGCTGGCCGACGAGCTCGTCGATCAGCATCGCGAAGCGGCGCCCCTCGGTTTCCATGATCGTGACGATGCCCTGGGTCGGGTCGGTGCGCGCGTCCTCGACCGAGAACACTTCGTGCAGCGCGACCAGCGGCAGGTATTCGCCGCGCACGCGCACCACGCGCTCGCCGTTGCCGACCGTGTAGATGTCGTCGTTCGACGGTTGCAGCGACTCCATCACGAAGTTCAGCGGCAGGATGAAGATCTCCGTGCCGACCTTCACCGACATCCCGTCGAGGATCGCGAGCGTGAGCGGCAGCACGATCCGCGTGGTCGTGCCGCGGCCGGCCTGCGACGAGATCTCGACGTGGCCGCCCATCGACTGGATGTTGCGCTTCACGACGTCCATCCCGACGCCGCGGCCCGACACGTCGGTCACCGTCTCGGCCGTCGAGAAGCCCGGCGCGAAGATCAGCTGCCAGACTTCGTCGTCGCTGATGTTGTCGGGGATCTGCATGCCCTGCTTGGCGGCCTTCGCGAGAATCCGTTCGCGGTTCAGGCCGCCGCCGTCGTCGCTGACTTCGATCACGATGTTGCCGCCGTGATGCGCGGCCGACAGCACGAGCTGGCCGACCGCGTCCTTGCCCGCGGCGATGCGCTTGTCGACGGTCTCGATCCCGTGGTCGAGGCTGTTGCGCACGAGATGCGTGAGCGGGTCGATGATCCGCTCGATGAGGCTCTTGTCGAGCTCGGTCGCCTGACCGAACGTGACGAGCTCGACCTGCTTGCCGAGCTTGCCGGCCAGGTCGCGCACGAGGCGCGGGAAGCGGCTGAACACGTAGTCCATCGGCATCATGCGGATCGACATCACCGCTTCCTGCAGGTCGCGCGCGTTGCGCTCGAGCTGCGCCATCCCGTTGAACAGGCGGTCGTGCAGCGCCGGATCGAACGCGCTCGCCGTTTCCGCGAGCATCGCCTGCGTGATCACGAGCTCGCCGACCAGGTTGATCAGTTGGTCGACCTTCTCGACGCCGACGCGGATCGAGCTGCCTTCGGCGCCCGATGCGGCAGCCGCCGGGCGCGGGCGCTTGTCGTCGTGGTGCGCGGCGGCCTGCGCAGCCGACGCGGCAGGTTCCGCGTGCGGTTGCGCGGCGGCTTGCGGCGCCGGTTGCGCCGGCGCTTGCGGTGCGGCGGCGGCGGCCGGTGCGGCACCGGCGGCTTGTGCGAATACCTCGACGCGCGCGGCCGGCTCCGGCGCAGCGGCCGGTTCGGGCGCGGCCGTCGCGGCGGCGGGCGCCGCCGGTGCGGCCGGCGCGGTCCCGCGCGCGATCCGGATCTGGCTGTCGTCGATCACGAAGCAGCACACGGCGACGATGTCGTCGGACGGCACGTCCGATTCGAGCCACAGCGTCAGGTCGGCACCCGCTTCCTCGCGGGCGACGATCCGGCCGAGATTGCCGAGTTCTTCGGTCAGCAGCGCCTGGTCCTTCGCGTCGACGCCTGCGAGCGTGATCTTCAGGTGCGGGCCGCCCGCGCCGGCGTCCTCTGCCGGATGCGCGGCCGCGACGGCCTGTTCGACCACGTGATCGGGCGCGCGATCGCCTGCGGCAGGCGCCGGCGCCGGTGCGGCCGCCTCGGCCGGCACGGCCGTTGCTGACGGCACGGCCTGCGCGGCATCCGCCGCCGCGGCCACGCCGCCGCTTTCTGCCTTCAGGCGTTCGAGCTTCGCGCAGATCGTCGCGGCAGCCGCCGCATCCGGTTCCGCGCTCGCGCGATAGTCGGCCAGCTGGTCGGACAACACGTCCTTGGTCTCGAGGAACGCATCGACCATTTCCTTGGTCAGCGTCAGCTCATGGTTGCGCGCGCGGTCGAGCAGCGACTCCAGGATGTGGGTCGTCTCGGTCAGCGCGGAAAAACCGAAGGTCGCCGCGCCGCCCTTGATCGAATGCGCGGCGCGGAAGATCGCGGCCAGGTCCTCGGGGTCGGGCGAGCCGACGTCGAGGTTCAGCAGCAGTTGCTCCATCTGCGCGAGCAACTCGTCCGCTTCGTCGAAAAAGGTCTGGTAGAACTGCGTGATGTCGAGAGTCATGCCCGGTCACCGGTTGGATACGTCGCGTTCATGTCAGGAGGCGGTCTGCTCGGACAGCGTCGCGACCAGGTCAACCAGCACGGCCGGGTCGATCGGCTTCTCGATCCAGCCCGTCGCGCCCGCGTCGCGCGCGGCGTCCTTGAAGGCATCGCTGCCTTCGGTCGTCAGCACGAGGATCGGCGTGTCTGCGTAGGCCGTCAGCTTGCGCAGCGCGGCGATCACCTCCAGCCCGCTCTTGCGCGGCATGTTCTGGTCGGTCAGCACCAGGTCGTACGGCACGGTGGCCGCCAGGTCGAAGCCGGCTTCGCCGTCCGGCGCCACCGTCACGTCGTAGCCGGCCTGCGCGAGCGTCGCGTGCAGCAGCGCGCGCATCGTCGCGGAGTCGTCGATGGCGAGAATGGTGCGGATCATGCCGGCCTCCGCAGGTCCGCTCCGGAATGGCTGACGGCCCCGTCGGGGGGCAGCGGACGAAGTGGGCGTGAGGGTTGTTTCATGCGTGTCCCGGAATCTTGGAAGCGTCAGGGTTTCGGCGCCACGGCGACGGCGCTCGCGAGCGCCGGTCGCGCGGCCGGCGCCGGGCCGCCGAGCTGCTGGGCCAGCAGCTTCGAGCCCGCCGCGTCGGCCGACAGCGTCGTGGTCGTCGCGTCGTCGCGCATCAGCGCATCTTCGGATTTGCGGTTCAGCACGATCACGCTGATCCGGCGGTTTTCCGGATCGAGCGGATCGGCCTTGTTCAGGTTCTGCGTCGACGCGAGGCCGAGCACGCGCAGCACCTTCGCCTCGTCCATGCCGCCCGCGATCAGCTCGCGGCGCGACGCGTTCGCGCGGTCGGCCGACAGCTCCCAGTTGCTGTAGCCGCCTTCGCCGCCCGCGTACGGCACCGCGTCGGTGTGGCCCTGGACGATGATCCGGTTCGGCACGTCGTTCAGCGTCTTGCCGATCTCGCGCAGGATGTCGCGCATGTACGGCTCGACGTGATCGCTCGACATCGCGAACATCGGCCGCTTCTGCGTATCGACGATCTCGATGCGCAGCCCCATCAGCGTCGAATCGATGCGGATCTGCTGCTTGAACTGGCGCAGCGTCGGGTTCGCCTCGATCGCCGCCATCAGCTTGATCTGCAGGTCGTGCAGGCGCGTCTGCTCGAGCCGGTCCTGCGCGCCCTGCGCCTGCGAGCGCGTCTTGTCGTCGCCGGCCTTCGCGACACGGTCGGCGAGGTTGGTCGTGCCGTCGGTGCGGCGCAGCGTGCCGGCATCGACGCTCGACAGGTCGCGGCCGCCGCCGTTGATGATGCTCGAGTCCTGCGAGCTGCGGTCGCCGCTGCCGAACAGCGCGGCCTTCAGCGGCGTGTTGAAGTACTCGGCGATGCCCTTCAGCTGCACCGGCGTGACCGAGCTCAGCAGCCACATCAGCAGGAAGAACGCCATCATCGCGGTCATGAAGTCCGCATACGCGAGCTTCCATGCGCCGCCGTGGTGGCCCTTCTTCTGCGGGGCCACCCGTTTGACGACGATCGCGCGATCCTTGTTCTTGCTCATCGAACGCTCCGCGTCACTTCGCCTTCACGCGGCGTACGTGCTCTTCGAGCTCGGTAAACGACGGCCGCTCGGTCGAGAACAGCACCTTGCGGCCGAACTCGACCGCGATCGCCGGCGCATAGCCGTTCAGGCTCGCGAGGATCGTCACCTTGATGCACTGGAACATCTTGGTCGACTCGGCCACGCGCTGCTCGGCGAGGCTCGCGAGCGGGCCGATCAGCCCGTACGACAGCAGGATCCCGAGGAACGTGCCGACCAGCGCCTGCGCGATCATCGCGCCGAGCACTGCGGGCGGCTTGTCGGCGGAGGCCATCGTGTGCACGACGCCCATCACGGCCGCGACGATCCCGAATGCCGGCATCGCGTCGCCGACGCGCATCAGCGCGTGCGCCGGGCCCTCGCCTTCCGCGTGGTGCGTCTCGATCTCCTCGTCCATCAGGCTCTCGATCTCGAACGCGTTCATGTTGCCGCCCACCATCAGGCGCAGGTAGTCGGTCAGGAATTCGACGATGTGGCGATCGGCGAGGATCTTCGGGTATTGCGTGAAGATCGGGCTCTTGTCCGGATCGTCGATGTCGGCCTCGAGGGTCAGCGTGCCTTCCTTGCGCGCCTTCGCGAGCAGCACGTAGAGGAGCGCCATCAGTTCCATGTAGACGTCCTTCGTGTACTTCGAGCCCTTGAAGAGCGTCGGCAGCACGCGCAGCGTCCCCTTGATGGTCTTCATGCCGTTGCCGAGGATGAACGCGCCGACGCCCGCGCCCGCGATCATCAGGATCTCGACCGGCTGGATCAATGCGCCCAGATGCCCGCCTGCCAGCGCATAACCGCCGAAGACGGACAACAGCGTCACGAGTGTTCCCACGATAATCAGCACTGCCTGTCCCTCACGAATGACCGGCGGGGAGACCGCCGTTAATCAGGTTTACGGCAGTCGGCAGGAAAACTTTCGCGGCCGCGCCACGGCGGCACGGCGGTGTTTACCAGCAAGCCCCGGCCGGTTCGCGCGGCGGGCGGCAACCGTGCGGCTACCGCTCGCGCCCCGCCGGGCGGCGCTCAGGCCGCGGCGGCGGACAGCTCGGCGCGCGCGGCGGCGGCCTTGCGGGTCTTGCCTGCGCGCGACGGCGGCTGGCAAAGGCCGCACACGAAACCTTGATGCGGATCATGCGCATGCGCGACGAAGTGGCCGCCGCAGCGCGTGCACGGAGTCATCTGCAGCATCCCCGAGTCGAAGAAGCGCACCAGCGTCCACGCGCGCGTGAGGCTCAGCGCAGCCTCGTCGCCGGACAGGTTCACGTGCTCCAGATACAGCCGGTACGCCTTCACGATCGACTGGATCGGCTCGCAACGGCCGTGGTCCTGCATGAACCGGTAGATGTTGTAGAACAGCGACGAGTGGATGTTCGGCTGCCACGTCATGAACCAGTCGGTCGAGAACGGCAGCATCCCCTTCGGCGGCGACGCACCCTTGAGCTCCTTGTAGAGCTTGATCAGGCGATCGCGCGACAGGCTCGTCTCCGCCTCCAGCAGCTGCAGGCGGGCGCCCAGTTCGATCAGTTCGATGGCGAGGGTGATTTCCTTCACCTCGATCACGACGCTTTTGCTTGCCATGGTGAATAACCGTCCGCTGACGTTGTTCGAATGAGTGGCCAATACGTCGCCTGCCGGCGCGGCGCGCCGGGACGAACGCAAGGCGGGAAGTGATCAGCGGACGCTTTCGACCGGCTGTCCGGCCATCAGGATGGCCGAATGCGCGTGCGTGACGACATCGCTGCGCCCCTTGTCGGCGAGCGACGACAGCAACGCGTGATCGTCGAAGCGGAAGCGGCACAGCATCTGGTTCGACGCGGCGAGCTTCACGGTCTGGGCGAGCGTGAGGTTCGCGAGCACGTCGGCCAGTTCCTCGGACACGCCCATGCGGAACATGCCCATCGCTTTGTCTTCCCGCAGCAGGCGCTGCGCGAGGAGGAGGTACGACAGGTTGACCTCTTTGATCTCACTGAGCATTTCGCTGGTGGCGCTCATGATTCCCCCGTTAAGAGCTTTGCTTTGGCCTTTCATGTTATGAAAACGTTTGCTCGATCAGGCCCCGTTGGGCGCACCGTCGGCACGTTTATAGTCTTACAGGGCGAATTTTGGCCAAACGGCATTTATGCCGGTATCAGCGAAGTGGCGTATGCCGCGCAGGATTTGTCTGTAAACCGTGTAGGAATTTTTCCGACAAAGCGAATTGAAAGGGAACAAACGGCGGGGCGAATGATGCGCGAATTCGTCGACGATGCACTTGCGCATGGGAAGAATCCGGCTGAGGGCGTCCCGGCAAGGCTGCCGGGAAATGAATCGGTAAAAATTATAGTGGTTTTTCACGATAGCGCAACAATTCTCGTTGCCATATCGCTTTGCGTTTCCGCACCCTTTTTATCGGGGTTTTCGCGTATTTCACGGTGTAACAAGCCTTAAGTGTTTGAAAAAACACTCGAACCCCCGAAGGCGATATCGATAATGGACTCCAATGGGCGGTGGCTGTAGCCGCGCCGGCCCGCCCCGCAGCTTGCCGCCCGCCTTCCGCGCACCGCGCGCCGGACCGGGCCACGTACCGCACAGCGCGTGCGTCGGCGAGTTCCGCAACCTTGCATCGGACCAGCGTGCGCACCAGAGCGCCCCGCGCTGGTCGACACCGGAGAACGCCCATGCGTATTGCCCAGATCGCGCCGCTTTACGAAGCTGTCCCGCCGAAACTCTATGGCGGCACCGAGCGTGTCGTGTCCTACCTCACCGAGGCGCTCGTCGAGCTCGGCCACGACGTGACGCTGTTCGCGAGCGGCGACTCGGTCACGTCCGCCCGTCTCGAGGCGGCATGGCCGCGCGCACTGCGGCTCGACCCGTCGATTCGCGATTCGATGGCGCCCCATATGCGCCTGATCGAGCAGGTCGCCCGTGTCGCGCACGAATTCGACGTGCTGCACTTCCATCTCGACTACCTGCCGTTCTCGCTGATGTCGCGCCTCGATACGCCGTACGTGACGACGCTGCACGGCCGCCTCGACCTGCCGGAGCTGCAGCCGGTATTCGACGCATTCCCGGACGCGCCGGTCGTGTCGATCTCGAACAACCAGCGCAAGCCGCTGCCGCAGGCCGCGTGGGCCGGCACCGTGTATCACGGGCTGCCCGACACGCTGCTCACGCCGCAACCGGACGTGAAGCCCGAATATCTCGCATTCCTCGGCCGGATCTGTCCCGAAAAGCGGGTCGACACCGCGATCCGGATCGCCGCGCAAAGCGGGCTGCCGCTGAAGATCGCCGCGAAGGTCGACAAGGCCGACGCCGACTACTTCAAGGAAGTGATCGAACCGCTGCTGGGCGAGGCGCACGTCGAATTCATCGGCGAGATCAACGAGGCGCAGAAGCCCGCGTTCCTGTCGGGCGCGAAGGCGCTGCTGTTCCCGATCGACTGGCCGGAGCCGTTCGGGCTGGTGATGATCGAGGCGATGGCCTGCGGCACGCCGGTCGTCGCGTTCAACCGCGGCTCGGTGCCGGAAGTGATCGAGGACGGCATGACCGGCTTCATCGTCGAGGACGTGCAGGGCGCCGTGGGTGCGCTGCACCGGATCGACAGCCTGTCGCGCGACGCGATCCGCGCACGTTTCGAGACGCGCTTCAGCGCGAAAGCGATGGCGCGGCGTTATGTCGAAACTTACGAATCGCTTTGCACGGCGGCAAAACGGCCGGTGTTGCGTCAGGTCGCAGGCGCGTGACGCTGAAATTCGTCAGGAAATATCGGGCAAAATTTGCGCCGAAATCGGCGTGAAAATCCCGAACACGCGAAAGAGCCGCATCGTCGATGCGGCTCTTTCTTTTTGCGGTCATTCGATCAGGAAACGGTCGCGGTTTTTCCCGACGATCCAATTCGGCGGCTTGCCGCGCCCGCTCCAGGTTGCGCCCGACTTCGGATCGCGGTATTTCGGGGGCAGCGGTGCCTTTTTCGGCGGACGGCCGCGCCGCGCTCGCTCCGCGAAGCCCAGGTCCTCGGCCGTCAGGCCATATTCGGCAATCATTCGCTGGACATCGGCGATCACCGCCGCCACTTCCTGGCGACGCACATCATCCGCCTGGGCCTGCAACTCGGCGATCTGCGCCTTGAGTTTCGCGTATTGAGACATTTTTCGACTCCCCTTTTCCATGATGCGGCTCCGGCGAGTCCGGCCGGAACACCAACATCCGTTACGTCATCGTACTGCCGCCCTGCGCTTCGAAATTAATGCCGTCATCTTTAACCGATTCGTCGATATCGAGAATGCGGACTTATTCTAATAAAAGCCATTCGCCGCTCATTCAAATTTAACAATCGTTGACCCTCTCGAAGCCGATTCATTTCCTATAATCCAGACCAATTCGGGCGTCGGAATAAATCATCCGGCCGTCCGTTTGTCTTCAACCCACTTGAACGAGGTCCTTACATGAATCTTTCTCAGCGTCTGGCTGCAGAGGTATTCGGCACGTTCTGGCTGGTGCTCGGCGGGTGCGGAAGCGCCGTGCTGGCCGCCGCCTTTCCGGGCCTCGGCATCGGCTTTGCCGGCGTCGCGCTTGCCTTCGGCCTGACCGTGCTGACGATGGCATTCGCGATCGGCCATATTTCGGGCTGCCATCTGAATCCGGCGGTGAGCGTCGGTCTGACGGTCGCCGGCCGCTTCCCGGCGCGCGATCTCGCGCCGTACATCGTTGCGCAGGTGGTCGGCGCCACGCTGGGTGCATTCGTGCTGTACCTGATCGCGACCGGCAAGCCCGGCTTCGACGTCGTCGGCAGCGGCTTCGCGACGAACGGCTTCGGCGAGCGCTCGCCCGGCCACTACTCGCTCGGCGCGGCGTTCATCTGCGAAGTCGTGATGACGGGCTTCTTCCTGTTCGTGATTCTCGGCGCCACCGACAAGCGCGCGCCGGCCGGCTTCGCGCCGATCGCGATCGGCCTGTGCCTCACGTTGATTCACCTGATCTCGATCCCGGTCACCAACACGTCGGTGAACCCGGCTCGCTCGACCGGCCCTGCGCTGTTCGTCGGCGGCGACGCGATCGGTCAGTTGTGGCTGTTCTGGGTCGCGCCGATCATCGGTGCGGCCATCGCAGGGATCGTCTACCCGCTGATCGCCGGGCGCGACGATGCTGTCTCCCTGCTGCCCGCATCCGCTCGCACCAGCGAATAAACACTACGGGGTCGCGCGAGCAGAGCAGCGAGCCTCACGCTGTCGAACAACATCGAGGCAGGTAATTTGGACGGGCGCCGCTGGCGCCCGTTTTTCATGGCCGCTCGTCTCGGCCGCTCAGGAAGCGGCGACGCCGTCGAGGGTGTCCTCGAGCGCGAACAGCGTGCGCAGGTGACGGGCGACGCCCGCGTCGAAGTTGTTGCCGATCCGCGGAATATGCGGCAGTTGCGCGATCAGGTCGGGGTTCGCGTTGTTCATCATGAACGCGTGGCCGGCCGTTTCGAGCAGATCGATGTCGTTCATGTTGTCGCCGAAGGCGATGCAGTGGCCGGCATCGACGCCGAGCCGCGCAAGCACCGCACGCAGCGCGCGGCCCTTCGACACGTTGGCGGTCATCACCTCCAGACAGTCCGGCAGCGAGTACGTGACGTACAGCGCGTCGCCGTACCGCACGCGCATCTGCTCGGCGACCACCGCCAGATCGGCCGGCTCGCCGATGTACAGCACCTTCGCGATATCGGCACCGTCGTGCGCGGTCATGTCGATCACGTCGTAGCGGAACCCCGAATCCTGGTGGAATTCGAGCAGGTGCGGCGCGTCGCGATCGATCAGCCAGCCGCGATCGGTGAACAGGTTGACGATCACCCGCCCGTGCGCGCCCGTCACCTCCGGCTGCACGAGGCCGCGCACGATCGCGGGATCGATGTCCTGCGCATGGATCGCCGTGTCGTCCGGCGCATGCACGCGCGCGCCGTTCGACGTGATCAGGTAAGGCCGGATGCCCAGCACGTCGCGGATACCGGCGACGTCCGCGTAGTGGCGCCCCGTCGCGATCACGAACTGCAGGCCGTCGCGGTCGAGCCGGCGGACGGTTTCGATCGTGTACGGGTCGAGCTGGTGGTCGCTGTTCAGCAGAGTGCCGTCGAGATCGGTGGCGATGACTTTGTACATGGACGGGGAATGACGCGCAGGACGCTGCGGAACCGCCATTTTAACGTCGTGCACCGGGAGCCGCCGGACGGTTAGCGACCGGCACGGGTTTCGGGCTGCGCGACCGGCACAGCCTGCCCGGCCTGCCCGCCGCACACCGGCCGTCCGGACCACTCACTCCGCTTGCGTCGCCCCCAACGCCCGCAGCGCGAGCCGCAACGCGCCGTGCGCGGAATCGTCGAGCGGCGCGCGCAGCCGGGCCGCGTGGCGCGCCGGCACGGCCGGCGCCAGCGCGTCGGCGAGCCCGCCGCACAGCGCGACCGGCAGCGCCTGTGCAGGATCGAGCGCGTCGATCATCTTGCCGATCTCGTCGCCGGCCTGCGCGATCAGCGCCGCCGCGCAAGGATGGTTGCGGTGCGCGAACACGATCGGCGCGAGGCGCGCGTAGATCGTCTGGTTCGCATCGCACGACCACTGGACGAGGGCATCGCGATCGTGCGCGCCCGTTTCCGCGAGCAGCGCGTCGGCAAACGCGTCGCGCGGCGCCCGGCCGTCCAGCGCCTGCTGAGCGTAGGCCAGCGCGCGCATGCCGAGCCACGCGCCGCTCGCCTCGTCGCCGGACGGAAAGCCGAAGCCGCCCGCGATGCGGCAATCGCCCGCCGCGTCGAGCGCCGCGGCGATACTGCCCGTGCCGAGCGCGACGATGAGGCCCGGTGCGCCGCCGTGCGCGCCGACGACGGTCGTATACGCGTCGCTCTCGATCGCGAGCGCGCCGAGCGGCGCCTGCGCACGGAACGCGGCGAGCCACGCGGCATTGTTGACGCCCGCGAGCCCGCAGCCGAGCGCGCATTGCGACCAGTCGAAAGCGAGCCCCGCCCGCGCGAAGGCGTCGGCACAGGCCGCGCCGATCGATGCCCACGCGCGCTCGATGCCGAGGCCGAGCCCCGACGGGCCGCCGCGCCCCTGCGCGAGCTCGCGCCCGTGCCGGTCGGCCAGTACCGCGCGGGTGCCGGTGCCGCCGCCGTCGATGCCGATCGCGAAAAGTAATGCCGTCATGCGTTGATCCTGCTGATTCGAACAGGCGCCAAGCTTAACCGGATCGGCGCCGCGCGCCCATCTGCCGTTCGGCCGGCTATGCCGCGAATGGCCGTTCCGCTATGCTGGCACGATCGAATCGACACTGGAACGAGGCGGACGATGTCGCAGCGGTGCAACTGGGTAAAGACGGAAGCGGATGCTCACTATCACGATACCGAGTGGGGCGTGCCGTCGCATGACGATCGTCACCTGTTCGAAATGCTGATTCTGGAAGGCGCGCAGGCGGGGCTGTCCTGGTCGACGATCCTGAACAAGCGCGCCGGCTATCGCGAGGCGTTCGCCGAGTTCGATGTCGACGCGGTCGCGCGCTTCACGCCGAAGCGCATCGAGAAACTGCTCGAAAATCCCGGCATCGTGCGCAATCGGGCGAAGGTGGAATCCGCGGTAACCAATGCGCGGGCCGTGCAGCGCATTCGGGACGACCACGGGTCGCTCGCGCAGTTCCTGTGGTCGTTCGTCGACCACACGCCGGTGCAGAACGCGTGGCAGTCGTATCGCGACGCGCCCGCATCGACGGCCCAGTCGGATGCGCTCAGCAAGGCGCTGAAGGAATACGGCTGCAAGTTCGTCGGCTCGACGATCTGCTACGCGCTGATGCAGGCAACCGGGATGGTCAACGACCACGAGACCGGCTGTCCGTGCCACGCCAGATGCGCGGCGCTCGGCGGCAAGCAGCAGCCGGCGGGGCGCCGCAAGGCAGGCTGACGGCGCGAAACCCGCTCCGCGCGCCGGGCGGGGGGCATTCGGCACGTCATCGGGTCATGCGTGGCCCGGCGCGCACGCGCTGCACTTTTCTCTTCATTCTTCACGCACGCGCCGCCGCCGTCACGCCGCTGCCGAACGTTGCGATGACGACTCCGGAGCGCACCCGGCCGCGGCGGCCCGAAGCCCGGCAATCCATCGAAACCGCCGCGTCGCGCTCAGCGGCCGCTGCGCCGGCGCTTGAATCCCGAGACCGATGCCCGTTTCCCGGCGCCGAAAAGCAAAACGGCGGAGCGGCTTCTTTCGAAGCACGCTCCGCCGTTTCGCGGCGAACCGTAGATGCTCTTAGTGGAGCTTCTTCGGCAGCATCTGGCTGCGCAGACGCTTGTGCAGGCGCTTGACGGCTGCTGCCTTCTTGCGCTTGCGGACTGCGGTCGGCTTTTCGTAGGACTGGCGTTCGCGCAGTTCAGCGATCAGGCCATTTTTTTCGATAGCACGGCGAAAGCGGCGAATCGCCACTTCGAACGGCTCGTTTTCTTTCAGAAGAATCGTCGTCATGTCGTTCCTAAATTGCTTAAACGGTCAAAAACGTAGCGGCCAAGCGCCACGCACCGGCCATCCGGGCGTCCCCACAACAGGCGAAACGAGCGGAAATACGGCCTCGGAGGCCGGAAAAGAGAGGCACAAAGCACCGCGAGTACGCTTCACAAGCCGCGTGCAGCGCCGCGTTTGACTGCCAGCAAGAGTGCCGGGACGGCACAGGCTTGACAGAAAATCTCAATTCAGCCCGCCATCATATCAGGAAATCACAGACAAAACCATCCTTTTGTCGCTTCCGGTTCGCCGCCCCGCGCGGCACGGCCACCCGCACCGTCGAACGAGCCGTCGCGCACGCCGGCCAAAATCGCTGCCAGCCACGCCGGGCGCGGACTTCGCGGCAGCGGCATGCTTCCGTCCCGATTTTCGTCACGCATCCCTCTAAAGTTTTCGCCGGGTGCCGCCGTCAACCAGGAAAGGCGGGCAGCGCCACTCGCGATAAAGCGCAACGCCGAAAACGAACCTGATCCCTGTCTGTACTCAGGCATTTTCCAAAACGAGGAAGCAAATGCTGAACATCAACACCAACATCCTTTCGCTGTCGACGCAGACGAACCTGTCGGGCTCGCAAAACGCGCTGTCGCAAGCGATCAACCGCCTGTCGTCGGGCAAGCGAGTGAACAGCGCGGCAGACGACGCAGCGGGCCTCGCAATCGCGACGACCCAGACGGCCGCGATCAACGCGCTGAACCAGGGCGTGTCGAACGCGAACAACGGCATCTCGATGGTCCAGACGACGGCCGGCGCGCTCCAGTCGATCGTCGACAACCTGCAGCGTATCCGCCAGCTGGCAGTTGAAGCAGGCGACGGCTCGCTCGACTCCAACGCACGTGCAAACCTGCAATCGGAAGTCTCGACCCGCCTGACGGAAATCTCGCGCGTCGCAACGCAAACGACGTTCAACGGCCAGTCGGTCCTGCAAGGCCTGAGCACGGTCAGCTTCCAGATCGGCGCGGTCAACGGCCAGACGATCGCCGCTGACTTCGGCACGCAAAGCTGGGACTCGGCCAACCTCGGCCTGTCCGCGCTGACGGTTTCGAGCGTCACCGATTCGCAAGCTGCGATGGGCTCGATCGATGCAGTGCTGACGAAGGTCAACACGTTCCAGGCAACGCTCGGCGCAACGCAGAACACGTTCCAGTCGGCGATCACGAACACGCAGACGCAGTCGACCAACATGTCGGCAGCCCGTTCGCAGATCACCGACGCGGACTTCGCGACGGAAACGGCGAACCTGAGCAAGGCGCAAGTGCTCCAGCAAGCAGGCATCTCGGTGCTGGCACAGGCGAACTCGCTGCCGCAGCAAGTCCTGAAGCTCCTGGGTTAATACCCCACGACCGGCGGCGCGCGTCTCGCGACGCGCCGTCCGCCGGCACGGGCGCCGCGACCTGGGTCCGGCGCCCGCGCCTTTTCATCGCGCACCCGGGAGGCTGGCCTCCCGTTGCGCGCTTGTTCGACACCGACGCGCGATTCGCCCGACACTGCCCGGCGACGCGGACCGGAGCCCCCGAATGACCTCGACGACTACCACCACCACGTCCTCCAGCGACCTGAACACCGCGCTCCAGCAGGCTGCGCAGTCCATCATCAGCGGCTCGACGAAGTCGTCGCTCGACGTCAATTCGCTCGTCTCGGCGCTCGTCACCGCGAAGACCGCCGCGCAATCGACCGCGCTCGCGAACAAGCAGACCTCCGACAACACCGAACTGTCCGCGATCGGGCAGATCAAGTCGCAGCTCGCGGCGCTGCAGACCGCGCTGCAGGGCCTCACCGACGGCACGGCGCTGTCGGCGCTGACCGCGACGGCGAGCGGCTCCGGCCTCACCGCCACCACCGCGAGCGGCGCGGCCGCCGGCACGTACGCGGTGAAGGTCAATGCCGTCGCGACCGCCAACTCGATTTCGTCGCCGGCGATCACGTCGGCCGATACCATCGGCAGCGGCACGCTGACCGTCGGCGTCGGCACCGGCTCGATGCAGGTGTCGGTCTCGTCGACCGATACGCTCGCGACGATCGCCGCGAACATCAACAAGGCCTCGAACAACCCGGGCGTGACCGCCACGGTGATCAATGCGTCCGACGGCCAGCACCTGGTGCTCTCGTCGAACAACACCGGCGCAGCGAACACGGTGTCGATCACCGCCGGCGCCGGCCTGAACAGCAAGCTCGACTCGACCCAGTCGACCTACAACACGGTGACGCCCGCCGCGGACGCGAACATCACGATCGCCGGCAGCACCGTGACGAGCGCGACCAACCAGATCTCCAACGCACTGACGGGCGTCACGCTGAACCTGACGGCAGCCGCGGTCAACACGACGCAAACGCTCACGATCGCGCAGGATACGACCGGCATCACGACGGCGATCAACAATTTCGCGAAGGCGTACTCGACCTTCGTCACGACGGCATCGAGCCTGTCGTCGTACACGACCTCGTCGTCGGGCTCGACGGCCGGCCCGCTGCTCGGCGACGCGATGCTGAACTCGATCACGAACGGCCTCGCGACCGCGCTCAGCGGCGGCGTCACGACGGGCGGCAAGACCTACAGCCTGTCGTCGATCGGCATCAACCTGAACACCGACGGCACGTTGACGGTCGACAGCACGAAGCTGCAGACCGCGCTCACGACCAACGGCTCGGCCGTCTCCGCGATCTTCAACTCGACGAACGGCGTCGGGGTCGCGCTGAACAACTTCGCGAATTCGTACTCGCAGACGGGCGGGCTGATCGACCAGCGCACGGCCTCGCTGAACAAGGACCTGTCGAACCTGCAGGATCAGGCGACGCAACTGAAGAACTACCAGACCGCGCTCACGGCCCAGTACAACGCGCAGTTCACCGCGCTCAACACGCTGATGACGCAGATGCAGAACAACCAGCAGTACCTGACGCAGCTGTTCGGCGGGTCGAACAGCGCCGGCACGCTCGCCACCAACAAGTGACGGACCGGCATCCGGCCGCCGCCCACGAGGACATCCCGCCATGGAACATACTTCGCTGACACGCGCGCTGGCGCTCACGCACGCGCTCGCGGACGCCGTCTCGCACGACGCATGGGAGCGCGCCGCCGAACTCGTCAACGAGCGCGCCGCGCTGCTGATGTCGCTCGACGCGGACCAGACGCCCGATGCACTCGCGATCATCCGCGAGATCCAGCGGCTCGATGCGCACATCACCGAACTGGCGATGGCCGGCCGCGAGCGATTGATGACGAATCACCGGGTGGCGATGCAGCGCATCGACGCGGCGTCGCGTTATCAGTCCACCGGCATGCTCGGCTGAGCCGCACTAGCGCCGAACCAACGAACGAGAACAACAACGACGCCCGCGAGGGCGCTCTCCTCGAAGAGCCGCAGCGATGCGGCTTCTTTTTTTGGTGCGTCCGAACCGCACCGCACCGCGATACCCGGCGGCGCGGCGCGTGGCCGGGAGCGGCTGGGCGCCGCCGTTACCGCGCCGGCGAGTCTTCCGGCGTGCCGGCGAGCCATGCGTCCCACATGCCGTGAAACGCATCCTCGAGGTGGCGGGCGAACCGCTTCGCGTCGCCGAGCGGCGAACGCTGCATCTGCTGGCGCAACCCGGCGCGCATTGCCGCGAGCTCGCCGCGATCGCGGGAGAACGCGACGGCCTTCGCGATGTAGTCCGCTTCGTCGCTTGCGATCCAGTCGCCGAGCCCGGCCGCATGCAGCAGGCTCTCGCAGATGTGCGTGACGAACCGCTCGCCTTTCATCCCGAGCACCGGCACGCCCATCCACAGAGACTCGGCCGTCGTCGTGCCGCCCGGATACGGGAACGGGCTGAGCATCACGTCCGCGCGGTTGTACGCAGCGAAGTACGCGTCGCGCGACGAGCCCTGCTCGAGGATCAGCCGGTCGGCGCCGATGCCGTGCGCCGCGAAACGCGCACGCGTTGCATCGCAGATGTCCTCGACCGCGAGTTCGTACGCCTTGAGCAGCAGCTTCGCGCCCGGCACGGCATGCAGCAGGCGCGACCAGACGCGCACCACTTCGTCGGTCACCTTCACCAGCTTGCCGAAGCAGCCGAACGTGATGTGCCCGTTGCGCAGCATCGGCAGCGGGCCGACCTGCACGTCGTGCGGCGGCGGCGTGAAACACAGGTAGCTGTCGGGCAGCCGCCACGGCCGCTCGACGAAGTGCGCTTCCTCGGCGGCCGGCAGCACGTGCGCATCGCCGAGGAAATAGTCCATCTCCGCGATACCGGTCGACGCGAAAAAGCCGAGCCAGCTCACCTGGATCGGCGCCGGCTTCCACGCAAAGGCCGGCAGCCGGTTGTGCGCCGTATGCCCGGCCAGATCGACGAGCACGTCGATGCGCTCGTCGTGGATGCGCCGGGCCGTCTGCTCCGTGCCGAGATCCGTGATGCGATGCCAGCCGTCGAAATGCGGCTTCAGCCGCGCGGTGTAGTCGTCCTCGGTGTCGAAGGTCGTGAACGCGACCAGTTCGACGCGCGACCGATCGAGATGCGCGACGACGCTTTCGAGAAAGATGCCGACCGGGTGCCGCCGGAAATCGCCCGACACGAATCCGACACGCAACCTGCGCCCGTTCAACGGCGCCGGCTGGTGCCGCCACGGCTTCGCGTGCATCGACATGCGCGCGCCGAACACGCGCGCATCCGCCAGATACGCGTCGGGATCGAAGTCGGTCTGGCCCGCGAGGCAGAACAGCAGCGACGTGTAGGTGCCCGGATTGTCGGGATCGCATTCCAGCGCGCGGCGATAGCACTTGATCGCCGCGTCGACGTCGCCGGTCTTGCGCAGCACGTCCGCGAGATGCGCATGCCGGCGCGCGGTGCCGGGTTCCAGCGCCACGGCGGCTTGCGCGCTTTCCAGCGCCTCATGGACGCGTCGCGCCTGGCACAGCGCGATCGACAGGTTCTGGTGAATGTCCGCCGAATCCGGATCGAATTCGAGCGCGCGCCGGTACTGCACGATCGCGTCGTCGACACGGTCTAGCCAGTAATACGCGTGGGCCAGGTTCACGTAGCCCTCCGCGCGGCGCGGATCGAGCTCGATGGCCCGCTTGCCGGCCTCGACGGATTCCTCGATCCGGTTCTGGCTCTTCAGCGCCCGGCTCAGATTCAGGTGCGCATCGACGTCGCCGCCGGACAGCTCGATTACCCGTTCGAAATGCACGATCGCTTCGTCGTTGCGGCCCGCTTCGCGCAGCGCGCTGCCCAGACAGTTGTGGACTTGCGGATCCAGCGGATCGAGTTCGACCGCGCGGCGCAGCGTCGCGATGGATTCGTCGAGGTCGCCGCGCGCGAGCAGCGCGGTGCCGAGATTGCCGTGCACGATCGCCCGGCCCGGATTCAGCGCGACGGCTGCGCGATAGCTGTCCACCGCCGCGTCGAACTTGCGCTGCGTCGTCAGCACGTTGCCGAGGTTGTTGTACGCGTCCGCGTAGCGCGGGTCGTGTTCGATCGCCTTGCCGTACGCGAGCACCGCCGCATCCGACTGGCCGAGATCCTTCAGCGCGTTGCCCAGGTTGTTGTACGCCTGCGCGTAGTCCGGCCGCAACGCGATCGCCTGCGCGCAGTGCTGCATCGACGCATCCGGCTGCCGCGCTTCGCGCAGCGCGTCGCCCAGGTTGTTGTGCGCTTCCGCGTAGTCCGGCTGCCGACGCACCGCTTCGCGGTACTGCGCGATCGCGTCGTCGAGCCGGCCGCGCTCGCGCAGCGCATTGCCCAGGTTGTTGTGATAGATCGCGCTCGGATACGCGTCGATCGAGCGGCGCATCAGCGCGATGCCTTCATCCGGCTGCCCTGCCTGACAGGTCAGCAGTCCGAGGAAATGCAGCGCGTCCGGATGCGCGGGCTCGCGCGCGAGCAGCTGCTCGTAGCCCGCCTTCGCGTCGCCCAGCCGGCCCGCCTGGTGATGCGCCAGTGCGGCGCCGAGAATGTCCGTGGTCTGTTGCATATCGTCGTTGCGTCGTTGCGTCGTTTCGTCGTTCGCGCGCCGCCCTGCCGGGCGGCTCAATTCCGTTCGTCGCCTGCGGCAACCCGCTCGTCGGCGCCGGCGTTGGCCCTGTCCATCCACATTCCGTAAAACGCGTCCTCGAGATGTTTCGCGAAGCGCGGCGCATCGCACAGCGGCGACGCGAGCAGCCGCGCCCGCAATGCGTGCCGCAGCGCGTCGAGCCGCTCGGGATCGGCCGCGGCGGCCACCGCCTTCGCGACGTAGTCGTCTTCGTCGCGCGCGATCCAGTCGGCCAGCCCGGCCGTCTGCAGCACGCTCTCGCAGATGTGCGTGACGAACCGCTCGCCCTTCATCCCGAGCACCGGCACGCCCATCCACAGCGACTCGGCCGTCGTCGTGCCGCCCGGATACGGAAACGGGCTCAGCATCATGTCGACGCGGCGATAGGCCGTCAGGTAATCGGTGCGCGGCGAGCGGCCTTCCATCACCAGCCGGCTCGCGTCGATTCCGTTGCGCGCGAACCGCTCGGCCGTCCGGCGCAGCGCACGCTCGCCGTCGAGCTCGCCCGCCTTCAGGAACAGCCGCGCGCCCGGTACCGCGGCAAGCACCCGCGACCACACGCGCACGACCGCATCGTTCATCTTCCCGAGCTTGCCGAAATAGCCGAACGTCATCGCACCGTTCTCGCGTTGCGGCAACGGGCCGACGTCGGGCGCCGCATGCGGCGGCGTGAAGCACAGATAGCTGTCGGGCAGCCGCCACGGCCGCTCGACGAAATGCGCTTCCTCGCCCGGCGGCAGCACGTGCCGGTCGCCCAGCACGTAGTCGATCGCGCGCAGCCCCGTCGACGCGAAGAAGCCGATCCACGTGACCTGCACCGGCGCGGGCTTCCACGCGAACACGCCAAGCCGGTTTTGCGCCGTGTGGCCCGACAGGTCGACGAGGACGTCGATGCCGTCCGCGCGGATCCGCTGCGCCGCCTGCCCGTCCGACAGCTCGAGCAGTGGATGCCACGCGTCGAAGTGCGGCTTCAGGCGCGCGGTCGTGTCGTCTTCCGCCGCCGACGTCGGATACGCGATCAATTCGAGCCGGTGTCGATCGAGATGCGCCAGCACGCCTTCGAGGAAAATGCCGACCGGATGCGTCACCAGGTCGCCCGACACCCAGCCGATGCGCAACCGTCGGTTCGACGCGCGCACGCTGGTGTCGATATCCGCGAGCGGCCGCGCATCGGCTTCGACGTATTCGCCGAAACGGCGCGCCGCCCGGCGCGTCTCTTGCTGGTCGATCGACGGATGCGTGGCGAGCGCGAAGATCAGCCGGTCGTGCAGGACCGGGTTCGTCACGTCGAGCTCGACCGCGCGGCGGTAATGCGCGAGCTCACCGTCCACATCGCCGAGCATGCCCAGCACGTCGCCGAGCGTCATGTGCGCGGGCGCGGCGCGGTCGTTCAATGCGAGCGCCGCGCGCGCGTGATGCAGCGCGTCGTCGGCGCGGTTCTGCTTCAACAGCACCATCGCGCAGCGATGATGCGCGTCGATGTCGTTCGCATCGAGCTCGGTCGCGGCGCGGTAGCACATGACGGATGCGTCGTACTTGCCCAGATCGTGATACATGTCGCCGAGCATGCGATAGGCGGGACCGTGATCGGGCGCCAGTTCGAGCGCGCGCGTCATGGACTCGGCCGCACGCGCCGTCTGCCGGCGGCGGTACAGCACCTCGGCAAGGCCCGCGTGCGCGTCGGCACGCAACGGCGACAGTTGCGCGGCGCGTTCGAACTGTGCGGTTGCCGCGTCGGCCTGCCCGGCGTCGCGCAACGCGGTACCGAGATCGACACGCGCCTGCGCGTCGGCAGGCGCCAGTTCGACGAGACGGTGCAAGGTCGCGATCGCCTCGTCGAGGTCGCCGCGCGCGAGCAGCGCGGCACCGAGATTGCGGTGCGCGATCGGGTTTTCGGGGGCGAGCGCGACGGCCACGCGATAGCTGTCCACCGCCGCGTCGAACTTGCGCTGCGTCGTCAGCACGTTGCCGAGGTTGTTGTACGCGTCCGCGTAACGCGGGTCGTGTTCGATCGCCTTGCCGTACGCGAGCACCGCCGCATCCGACTGGCCGAGATCCTTCAGCGCGTTGCCCAGGTTGTTGTACGCCTGCGCGTAGTCCGGCCGCAACGCGATCGCCTGCGCGCAGTGCTGCATCGACGCATCCGGCTGCCGCGCCTCGCGCAACGCGTCGCCCAGGTTGTTGTGCGCTTCCGCGTAGTCCGGCTGCCGCCGCACCGCTTCGCGGTACTGCGCGATCGCATCGTCGAGCCGGCCGCGCTCGCGCAGCGCATTGCCCAGGTTGTTGTGATAGATCGCGCTCGGATACGCGTCGATCGAGCGGCGCATCAGTGCGATTCCTTCTTCCGGCTGCCCTGCCTGACAAGTCAGCAGTCCGAGGAAATGCAGCGCGTCCGGATGCGCGGGCTCGCGCGCGAGCAGCTGCTCGTAGCCCGCCTTCGCGTCGCCCAGCCGGCCCGCCTGGTGATGCGCCAGTGCGGCGCCGAGAATGTCCGTGGTCTGTTGCATGTCGTCGTTGCGTCGTTCGCGCGCGGTTCGGTCGATCGGTCAGTCGCGCGGGCTGGCGACATCGCCGGCCCGGTCCGCGCGACGAGCCCACATTTCGTGAAATGCGTCCTCGAGGTGCCGTGCGAAGCGCGGCGCGTTGCACAGCGGCGATGCGATCAACTGCATGCGCAGGCCGGTCCGCAGCAGCCGCAGTTGCGCCGGATCGGTCGCGAACGTCGCGGCTTTCGCGACGTAGTCGTCTTCGTCGCACGCGATCCAGTCGGACAGGCCGACCGTGTGCAGCAGGCTTTCGCAGATGTGCGTGACGAACCGGTCGCCCCGGATGCCGAGCACGGGCACGCCCATCCACAGCGCATCGGCGGTCGTCGTGCCGCCCGAATACGGAAACGGGCTGAGCATCACGTCGACGCGACGGTACGACGCCAGGTATTCGCCGCGCGGCGCATTCGGTTCGAGCAGCAGCCGCGCCGGATCGATGCCGTGCTGCGCGAACCGCTCGCGCGTGCGGCGCACCGCATATGCGCCGGCCAGCTCGCTCGCCTTGAGCAGCAGCCGCGACCGGGGCACCGCCGCGAGCACCCGCGACCACACGCGCACGACCGTGTCGCTCATCTTGCCGAGCTTGCCGAAATAGCCGAACGTCACCGCGCCGCCCGTCAGTTGCGGCAGCGGGCCGGGCACGATCGCATCGCGCGGCGGCGTGTAGCACAGGTAGCTGTCGGGCAGCCGCCACGGCCGCTCGACGAAATGCGCTTCCTCTTCGGGCGGCAGCACATGGCGGTCGCCCAGCACGTAATCGATCGCGTCCAGCCCGGTGGTCGCGACATAGCCGATCCACGAAACCTGCACCGGCGCCGGCTTCCACGCGAACAGCGCGAGCCGGTTGAAGATCGTGTGGCCCGCCGCGTCGACCAGGATGTCGATCGCATCGTCGCGAATTCGCCGGGCCGCGGCCTCGTCGCTCAACGCGGCGAGGCTCGTCCAGCCGGCGAACAGCGGGCGCAGCCGCTGCGTCAGGTCGTCCTCGACGTCGCGGGTCGGATACGCGACGAACACGACGCGCGTGCGATCGGTCGCGCGCAGCACGCTTTCGAGGAAATAGCCGACCGGGTGATGCTTCAGGTCACCCGATACGATGCCGACCCGCAGTGGTCTCGCGCCGTCACTGGTCGGCCACGAGCGGTACGGCACCGCGCGCGCGGCCGCCTGTGCGCCGTAGCGCCGCGCGGCATCGAAATGAACTTGCGGCGCGGCGGCCGCGCTGTAATTCAACGCGAACAGCAGGTTGTCGTGCGGCTCGAGAAGGTCCGGCCGCAATGCGATCGCGGCGCGGTAGCCATCGAGCGCGGCCTCCAGTTCGCCCGCATCGAGCATCGCGTTCGCGAGATTGTTGTACGCCTGCGCGTGGTCGGGCCGCAGCCGGATCGCCGTGCCCAGCGCCTCCACCGCGCCTTCGCAATCCTTCAGCGCGCGCAACGCGTTGCCGAGGTTGTTGTATGTATCGGCATTGTCCGGTTGCAGCGCAAGCGCCTGCCGGAAACACTCGGCGGCCGCCGCGGGCCGATTGTGGGCGGCCATCACGGTGCCCAGGTTGTAGTAATAGCGTGCCTGCGGATCGCGCCGGATCGCGTCCGCGATCGCCGCGACCGCGCCGTCGAAGTCGCCGCGACGAAACGCGAGCAGTCCTTGCACGTGCAGCGCGTCGGCGCGTTCGGGTTCGCGTTGCAGGGCCTCCCGGCATAGGCGCGCGGCGGCATCGAGCCGGCCTGCGTCGTAATGTTCGAGCGCGCATGCCAGCAGTGCCTCGACTGGCGTGTCCGCGCCGGACAGGCCGTCGGACGGGTGTCCGCGTTCGAGCAGGTGTTCGTTCATAGGCCGGGCTTCCGCTGGGTCCGCTGGGTCTGCGATAGGCATGGATGACGAGCCAGCCGCCCGGGCGATAGCCCCGGACGATGCCCGGACGGCGCTTCAGGCGTGCGGCAGCCGGCGCCCGTGCCGTGAGGCCGGGGGCGCCGGTCGCTTGAAAGGCGGGCGCGGACATGCCGGCGTATCAGCGCCGACGGCAGGAAACTCGCGGATATTGTCGCGACGTTCGCGGGGTTTCGAAGGGTCGATCAGTCGAGCAAAACACCCGTAATTCGTTGCATCGGGGGAGGAGACGGGGGGCGCTTGGATGCAGGACTGACCGGGTCTTGGTCGTTCGTGCCCGGGCGGTTCGTGGCGGCGCGAGAGTCCGCGCGATGCGCGGACAGCCGTCGCGATCGACGCTTGGCGTTGTCGCTGCGTTGACGTCTCGCATAACGGTCCGGCGGCAAAACGGCGCGGGAAAGCCGTGCGAACGCGAACGAATGCGCGATGCGACGCTTCAGGGAATTGGGGGAATGGATTGAAGTGTGCAGTTAAGCTGTTGTTGTCGCTCCAAGACAACCTGTTCTTGTCGTTCCACTAGGCAAATCAGACTTCCGCAAGACCGCCCCACCACAAACACAAGCTGTTCTCGTCGCGTTTGTCAGCAGCCGCTTCAAAAGACCTCAATCACTCCCCTTTATTTCCGCAGCCTTACGAACGCCACGCACCTCGACAGGAGATCGGCACTAAAATCTCAACATGGCCATCTAATTCATGTGAATTGACACCGAATACGGCGCCATATACAATTCACCCGCAGTCGCAGTTCAGCCTTGAAAGGCACCTCTACTTTCCTCTCCTAATTAGGACTCGATGATGAAAAAACGCCGCTCCACCCGAGCAACTGCCCAGTTGCTTGCAATCAATGCCAAGCTGTATGAGAAGGAGCGCGACCGCCAGATTACGCGCTACCGCTTTTCAGCCAACACCCTTCGCCGTCTGGCGAACCGCACCGCGATTCGTGAGAGCTTTCTGAATGAACTCGAAGAGGAACTAGCCGAGCTGAACTTGCTGCTCGTGCGCCTTCCGGGCGAGTACGCTGTCGTTGACCTATCCAAAGCTGACTCATGGGTCAAGCTGGGCTTTAAGCGTTTGAAGGAAGCTAACGACGACCTCCTGGCTGCTAGCGAAGAACACATCGAAATGAAGTATGAGCAGTTGTATCCCGCTGCTAATGAGGAAGAAACGGGCGACGACTAAGTAGTAGCCGCCGAAGAAGAGCAGCGTGAGTACTCGCTGCTCTTCCTACCGGCCTTGCCGCACGGTCCCCAATGCATAGCGCTTGCCCTTCTGATGCCAAAGTCAGCGACACGTCAAATCCACGTAGTCACGCCCTTTTTATAGGCACTATAACGAGCTCGCCTGACCGACGCCTATATGTATATAGCGAAAGCGTGCTCCCGTGACGCTTGCTCTGAGAAACTCCGCTCTGCCGACCTGTGGGCTTTACCTCGAGCAGCCACTTCGGCGTCGGACCTAGCCCCCGTCTCTTAATAGCCCCCTCTGGACCGCCACGCCCCTTCAGCGTCTCGCGAGCGACTGCTTCGTGAAGTCATCATTTCGACATCGGTCAGGTAGACGAGCACAAGCACTTCACCGTCCCGGCCGCGAGCACTGTGCTCCATGACTTCGTACTCGTCCGCACCGTCATCGTCGAACCAGACTTCTGCAGGCTGTTTTCCTTGTGCTTCCCTACCGTGCTGCAAGACGTCGTAAGCAAAGCTGTCTTCGTCTAGGCGGCGCTTGAGAAACCACTTTCTAGGCACGTCCGGCGCCCGAGACAGCCACCGCAGGTCGTTCCCGCGGTAACAGGCGGCGATAATCGGTAGCGTATCGATTTGTGCCAGTCGGATACACGTTGCGGTGCGACTCGTTTGGAAAATTTCCGCGAATTCGTTGATGTGCTTGAAACCAGGGCATCCAACGCTCTTAACCATTGGCTGCAGCAACGGGCGCGGCATCAAAAGATGAGATGCATATTCATCCGCGTGCTTCTCTTGCTCACTGTTCGACGCAAGATTGTCACTCGGGTCGTCAACGCGACAACGGAATGACTTGCCCCGATGCATTTCCCAATGGCCGAGTTCGTGACCAATGGAAAAGCGTTCCCGTCCGACAACGTTTGACGGTCGAATGGTCGCAATTCCTCGATTTCCGACTCCCACAAGAGTTGCCTCGCACCCCTCCAAGTCGTCGAACTCAACTTCGAGACCGGCGTCGTAGGCGAAAGCCCTAACATCCAACTCGTCAGGCGAGGTAATACCAAACTCTGCTATGAGGTTTTCAGCTCGCTCACCCGGACTCATTGACCGTCATCCTCGCTTGAGTCCAGAGAGGACTCTAGCCTCTTAAGCTGGGCATAGATTCGTCGCAAGTCGGACTCGGTCATCTCGTCCAGACTTCGCGCGGCGAGTGTATATCGGCCATCATTCGACGCGTTCCGTATATAGGCTTTGATGTCATCCAACTTGACTTCGAGCGGGACAGATAAAACCCCGCTACGAGCCAACGCTACGGCCTCCTTGGCCGCAGCCAGCCGTTGTTTGCCAGCGGTGGCCTTTGCAGCTTTCAGTAGCCTCAACCCATTTGCCTTCGCCGCATCCCCGTTTCTTCCTTCAAGGACGTCTTCGTCGGACATGTTCAGGAGCTCACGCTCCAAGGCGTCAGCTAGATGGTCGAATGGCTCGGGTTTCTTCGTTATATTCATTGCTTCACCCCTGCCTATCGTGAGGTGCGAGCCGACGCAGCAAGCGCTTTCTCGCCGCGTCAAAGCGCTTCTGGTCCCAACCCAATTCGGCGGCCGCTTCGGCCCCGCGTGTTCCCTCAATCCAAAACATAAATAACAAACCAGCTTCCTCGTCGTCGGAAAGTTCCGCTTCAATCTGCTCTACCAGTTGCCGCCCGACGAGCACGTCTTCCGGGGTCTCCAGAGTCGTTGCGACCGCGTACGGCTGGACCTGCCCCTCGTCGGGAGACTCGTCGGTCGTCGATACGACCGCGAACGTATCGATTGGACCGTTCGTCTCTTTCTTCAGCTCATTCGAAGAAATGCTCCTCATCGCGCCGAACAAGGCCTTGAGCGGTTCGAGGCCCCTCGGCCACCTGCGGCGCATGTTGAGAAACTTTTCCATCGCCATTTGCAGTAAGTCGTTGCCGTCGCACCCGGCGAGGCTTCTCGACAAGAAGTCGGCATAAATCTCCGCCCGCGTCCAGTCAGCTTCGCTAAGCTTCTGCAACTCTTCCTCGACCTCGCGTTTGCTCAGCCGACTGTCGTTCTCCACGGTATCGGACATCCCCGTACCCGCTCCTGAAATATGACTCTTCAACCGCCTTCGGTGGACGCGAGAAAAAAAATTTCTGCCGGCGTCCACGGACTGCTTCTCAAGAGTCCTGTCTAGTAAGGGCAAGAGCGCAAGGTGCGCCGCGCCCACACTGTATAAGGACAATGAAAATGATGGTAAGTCGCAAAACTCGTAATATCAACAGGGACTTGGCGCATCTGCGCGCAGGCGAGCAGTACCTTCTGGGGCTTCCGCTCAACACGATTCAGCCGCAACGCCTGGAGCGGGCTGGCCTCGGCGCGCGTCCCACAAACGGCACCCGCGTGTTGCCGCCGGCAACCGGCGGCGCGGCCAGCCGCCGCAACGCGAATGGGTTCGACATTATCCACCGCGACCAGCCGAAGGAAACGCGGTACCGCCAAATCAGTTGGACCTGGACGGAACACCACGGCCGCGACACCGTCGAGAAGACGGGCGTGAAGGACGTGCCGTACCTGCGGTATCCCCGCACGTCCATTCCTCCCTACGCGGTCGAGCTGCAGATTCAAACGCGTCGCGACGGCGCATCATTCGTAGTCGCCGGTCCGTTCACCGTCGGTAGCGAACTCGATGCCGTCGCTACCAATACCGCCAACGTCTTCTGCGAGCAGTTTGGCGGCTACGAGATTCTGAACGTGACTCTCGGAGCATGGGTCGCAACCCCCGTGCGCCGCTTGAACTGGGAACTGCTGCCGCCCGGTCGCAATCCCTGGCTCAGCGCAAAACCCGCGCTCGACCGAATCGTCTCGAGCGCACCGGCAGGTAATCGCGACGTTATCGCCGCACGGTTTGCGGCCATTGGCAGCCACTCGCCTGACTTCGTTGCGGTTGGCGCGGCCGGATTCGACGGCTATGCCGTGTTCGGGTTTCCCCGTCAAGGATTCTGCCTGCTCGAGAGCCGTCAGGTGAACAACGCTACCTATGTGCTTTCGGACACGGACTGGGAGCGCGTTTCGCAAATGTCCAAAGCGGAAATCCTCTCCGCCGGAGCGCACCAGCGGCGCCTCATCCATACGCGCAACTGGTTTGACGAACTCGAACTTATGTTTGCTAGTCCGGGACGTCGCACCGCATGACGGGCCTGCTAACACGCACACTCACACACCCCTGGCTGGCGAGAGCGTCACAATTTCAACGCGGCGCCTCGCCGGAAGTTAAAGGAAATCTAGACGGCGAACCCGCGTGAATGCGATGACCTGCAGAAGTTGTTCCTTGAAATCATCACTCGGCTTGACTCCTACATCAACTCGAGCAACTCGAAGATTGCAGTCATTCTGTCGTATTGCATGGCGTACATCGGCCGGCTCGGATTCAAGCTCGTAGATGTGTCGGAAAAGCGCGCCCGCGACGTCGTGTGGTGCGGGCTGCCACGTCTCTCGTTGATGTCTGTCGAGGTAATACTCTGGGCCGCTCGATACGCACACCTTGCGCTGCATCCGCAAGTACCGTCCGGACGCACGGCGCACGTAGCACCGTCCGTCCTGTTCTTCGGTGACGACGCCCAGCATCCGAGCGGCCGTGACGGTTATTCGGCTTCCCTGCGCGTGTTGTTCACGAGAACGCTGGTGATGGTGAGAACAATTGCCACACATCCCTACCTCAGGCATTGTCACGCTTTTAGGAGCTCGCGGCGAGCTTGACGAATAATCAACCGCATCCTGCCGAGCTACAACTAGTATTCATACAGCCAGCATAGAGACCAGGTTGGCGTTGTATAACTTCTGAGAGACAGCCAGTGCAGTTCATCAAGAATGGGCCGACCATCCCCGAGACTCTTCTCCTAGCGCATGAGGAGGGCCGGGTCGTGTTCTTTTGCGGCGCGGGCATCTCGTTTCCCGCGGGGTTACCAGGTTTCAAGACCCTCGTGAATAAGCTGTACGATTCGCTACAGCCAGCTCCGAACGACGTGCAAGAAGCCGCCATCACCAACCAGCAGTACGACATTGCCGTCGGCCTACTAGAAGACGAACTCGGGAGCAGAGAAGTAGTCCGCCGCGAAATGGCAAAAGTCCTGACGCCGGACCTGAGCGCTCGTGATGCTTTCACCACGCATCGCGCGCTGTTATCGCTGGCAAAAACTAGAAAGGGGTCGACGCGGCTCATCACGACGAACTTTGACCGACTATTTGAAGAGGTCATTGCACGCGACGGTCTAAAGCTGGAACCCTTTTGTGCTCCTCTGCTACCGGTCCCGAAAAACAGATGGAACGGACTCGTGTATCTGCATGGGCTCCTCAGCACGAGTCCGTCCCGGGATGAGCTCGACCGCCTAGTCATTTCAAGCGGCGACTTTGGCCTCGCCTACCTTACCGAAAGATGGGCTGCACGCTTCGTAAGCGAACTCTTCCGAAACTATGTCGTCTGCTTCGTCGGTTATAGTCTCGCCGACCCTGTGCTCCGCTATATGACAGATGCACTGGCCGCCGACCGTCTTCGCGGAGAAGCATCTCCGGAGATGTTTGCTTTCGCCTCTTATGCCGGAACAAAGGCGTCTCATGACAAAGCATCACGGGAATGGCGGGCGAAGAATGTCATTCCTCTGCTGTACAAGGAAACGAAAGACCATTCCTACCTTCACAAGACCATCCGAGCTTGGGAAAAGACATACAGCGCTGGCGCTCGCGGCAAAGGAAAAATCGTCCAGGATTGCATCCTTGCAGGCCCGCTCGCGAGCACAGTCGAAGATGACCTAATCGGCCGCATGCTATGGGCCATTAGCGAGCCTGACGGAACGCCTGCAAGACTGTTTGCGGAGCACTCCCCAGCACCGACGCTGGACTGGCTTCCGCACTTTTGCGACACGCGGTTCGAGCACAGGGACCTCCCTCGATTCGGCGTTAGTCCAGACAAAGAGGTCGATGTGAAACTACGATTCAGCTTGGCACATCGGCCGATGCCATACAGCCTGGCGGCCGAGATGAGCATCGTCAGCCACGGGGGCAACCCGCGCGCCATGGACCGCGTGATGTCCTATCTCGCTCTGTGGCTGGTGCGATATCTCGATGCCCCAGAACTGCTCCTTTGGCTTGCCAGTCGCGGCGGCCACCTTAGCGAGCCGTTTGCCAGCCAGGTTCGCAAGAGGCTCGAAGAAACGGCACAAATGGAGGAGCGGGAGAGCGCCGAAGAGATTAAGCGATTCAAGGATGACTCCCCGCACGGCATTCCTAGACCCGCGATGCGCACGCTGTGGAACCTGGTTCTGCTGGGGCGCGTCGGGTCAGCCAATACTGACTTTCACATTTTCGAGTGGGTGAGGCACTTCCTGCGAGAAGGCATGACCACGGCGCTGCGCTTGCAATTCAAGCAATTTCTGGGTGCCCGAGTGATTCTGCGCAAGCCAATCCGGCTCCTGAGCGAAACATCCGTTGATATCGAGCGCGAGCAACAACTCCGACACCTTGTGAACGCCGAAGTTGTCCTGACGGATGACCATCTGCGAATAGCGATGGAAGAAGTCAAAGACTCGCTTCAATGGCAAAACGCCCTTCCGGAGCTATTTGGAATTGCGTGCGAGGCGCTCCGTGACGTGCTGGACCTGATGAGAGAAATTGGACAAGCAAATGAACGTAGTGACGCCAGCATGTGGGACATGCCCTCCATCATTGCGCACTGGCAGAACCGACACTACAAAGATTGGACACTTCTGATTGAGCTTGTCCGCGATTCCTGGAGCGCGATATTTCAGTCTAATCCCGAACGAGCGCACGACCTCATGAATACGTTGCGACAGATGCCGTATCCGACGTTTATGAGACTTGCGCTCAACGCGGCACGCGAGGAAGGTGACAAGTCGACCGGCGCTTGGGTCAAATGGCTCCTTGAGGACGACGCATGGTGGCTATGGTCGACCGAAACACAGCGTGAGACGATGCGGCTTTTGGCCACCAGCTCAAAGTGGTTGACGCTGGACTCGGCAGAACGCTTGCAGCAGGCAATTCTCACGGGGCCTCCTCGACGAATGTTTAGGGAAGACGTCGACGACGCGCGCTGGGAGGATATCGTTGAGCGGATGCAGTGGTTACGGCTCGCAAAGTTCAAAGCTGGGGGTGGAGCACTTGTCGCCGGCACCACAGAGCGACTCGCTGGACTGGAGACTAAGCATCCGCAATGGCATATTGGCAGCGATTTCGAGCGGGAAGAGTTTGCTCACTGGATGAGCGGAACCGGTGACCCAGACTACCACTTCCAGCCCCAAATTGACCTCGCTCCTAGACGGCGGAGCGCTTTGACGACCTGGCTTCAAAAAGAGCCCGAAAGAGCGCTCTTCAGGGAAGATGACTGGCGAGAACTCTGCCGTACCGACTCCCGTGTCGCCATCGCCTCCTTGCTTGAACTCGCTGCGCGTGACGTGTGGCCAAGAGAGCGCTGGAGCGAAGCATTGAGCACGTGGAGCAACGACGGTTTTGTCAGACGCTCATGGAGTCGACTCGCGAACTGCGTGCTCTCGATGCCAGATGATGTCTTTAGGGAAGTCGTTAGCGCGACTGCCTGGTGGCTGCACGAAGTCGGTAAGCAATTGGATGTACATCAAGCGACATTCATTTCAATCTGCGAGCGCGTACTGCGATTGCCGACCGACGATTTTCCTGACACCGACGACGCGGTGATGCGGTCGATGAGCAATCCTCTCGGGCAGGTCACTCAGGCTCTGCTCAACTGGTGGTTCAGCGAACCGCTTAAAGACAATCAAGGGCTGCCGCGAACCATAGCTTCGATTTTCACGCGGCTGTGCGACCCCGCGGTCCATCGCTTCCGTCACGGGCGAACTTTGCTCGCTTCCAATGTGGTCGCCCTCTACAGGGTTGACCGGCTATGGACGCAAGCGCACCTGCTCCCGCTCTTCGACTGGCGGAAGTCAGACCGGGAGGCATACGCCACGTGGATGGGTTATCTGTGGGCGCCACGGCTGCACAAGGACCTACTCGTCGAACTGAAGACGCCGTTCTTGGATTCGGCGCAACAGTACATGCGATTCGGTGATGCCCGGGTGAATTACGCTTCAATGCTGACGCTTGCCGCACTGGATACGACAGACATTTTCAGCCGCGCAGAGCTGCAGAAGGCAGTGCGGGCACTGCCGGACGATGGACTTGTTGCCAGTGCCCATGCAGTGCACAGCGCATTAAAAGGTGCCAATGCGAGGCAGAACGAATACTGGACATTGGCAGTGCAGCCGTATTTCGCAAGTATCTGGCCAAAAACCACGGCGTCGATGGATGCGCGGCTGCCCGAGATTTTGGCAAGGATAGCGGTAGCCGCAGACAGGGAGTTTCCAGATGCTCTCGACACCGTCAAGTCATGGCTCAAACCGATTTCGTACCCCTACCAGCTGCTCAAAGAGATGAACGTGGAGAAAATCGGCGAACGGTTTCCTAGGCCAGCGCTATCACTTCTGGTCGCTGTTATCGACAAAAACCGTTTCGCCCCGTCCGACCTTAACGAAATTCTCCGCCAAATAGCATCCGCAGACGAGAAACTGATGCGCGAGCTCGAGTTTCAAGCGCTGGAGGATTTTGTACGTAGGCGCTGACGCAAAGTATGCGAGCGAGCAGCTTAACAATCGCCCGCAGGCTCGGCCATAGCCCTTCTTGTGAATCTAAGCCTGATACTGGGGAGGGCCGCGACAGGTGATGGAGGCTACCTAGCCCCCGCCAGCCCAGTTGGGTTCTGGTGGACCAACGAGCTTCTGTACGGTTGCACGAAGGCAGTTCGCCTCATGTGCGCAGTCGCTATAATCAGTTCAAATTTCGAGCCCGAACACTATCGTGAGAGACCCCAAACCGCGCCTGACCAAGACGGCAGCGGCATCGAGTGGTACGCCCGCGAGCAACCCGCTCTACGTGTCTCAGCGGGAGAAAGCCGGCGCTGCTACTTTCGACCGCTTCAACTTCCAGTACGACTGGGCGCTTTATGAGTTCCTGGAGCAGCACAAGCTCAATCAGGTGAGCATCGTATTCGTCGAGTTTCACGAAGACGTCGTCTTCAGCTCTTCTCTGGACGCTGCCGACGCCAGATTCGTGTTCTGCCAAGTTAAGGCCGGTGCGAGCGCGAACTTCAACAAGAAATCGCTCGTCAAACGAATAAAGCAGAAGCCATCAGTGCTTGGGAAAATGTTCACAAGCGTGGGCGACAAGAAAATTGCCGCCCGGGTGGACAAGGTTCGGCTTGTGGCAACCGGTGGTTTCAAGCTTGAGTTAGCAGAAAAAGGCTTTCAACTCGAAGAAATCCCATGGGATGCGCTGCACCAAGAGACAGCGAACGAGATAAGCGCAGCTCTCGCGGCGGAACTCGGGACTGACTGCGCGCTGGAAAAGCTCCATTTCCATAAGCCACAGCTTCCCGAACTGCAACACCGCAGAGCCGTCATCGGGCTGATAGCCGACCTTATCAGTGAACGGGTCCCGAATGGAGGCGGAGACTGCCAGGCCATTTACCATGTTCTGCAAGACGAACTCCGCCGGAAGGGTGTCCATACCTGGGACTATTCCGACTGGGAAAGCCTTGTCCGCAACAAGGGCCTCACTGGCCAACGAGTGGACGCACTGTTCGAACAGTTTGCGTCGTCCGCCACGGTCGACGACCTCCTCTCGGACTTTGAGTACGCGACGGCTCAGCTCCAATACGAACCGAGAGAACGGCGAAAACTCCGGCAGTCCGCTCGGACTTACGTCCTGAACACTCTTGACGGCGGGTCTCTCGCACATCTGCAGGTACGAGCTGCGGTGTCAAGACATTTGCAGGCCGACTTCCCGATAAGGCTGACCACTGACCTGTTGACGAGCCTCGTAGCGGCATCCCCGGATGTCGTGCGTGAACACCTTGTCGACGAAACCTCGTTGGTCGCCGCATACATCATTGAATACCTGCGAGCCTGAAATGGCCCTTCCGAACTATAAACTGCTCGTCAGAAAGCTACGTACCAAAGCCTATGAGCGCATTGATATTCAAGCAACTGTTCGTTCAATCGACTTCCCAAAAGCTCGCAGGACGATTCCGATTCGAACCCGGCTTAAATCTGATAACAGGTGATGACAATTCCATCGGCAAGTCTACGCTGGTGCGATTGCCGCTGTGGACTCTAGGCTGCGATTTTGATTTTGACACTCTCTGGGCCCCCTTCGATGCCAGAACGATTCTGGAGTTCGAGGTTGACGGTCGTACATACCTTGCTGCACGTCATCGCAACCAAATTCGTCTCAAGGGTGGCGAGGAGCCGTGGACGGTCTACCACAGTACGAGCGATGCTTATGAGCAGGCATTCGCCAGCATCGTCCAATTCGGTGCGGTGTTACCACGCCGCAAAGAAAAGTGGATTCATGAAGTGCCGCCGCCTGCCTGCTATTTCTCCGCTTTCTACGTCGACCAGCGACGCGGATGGACTGAGCCGTGGGGAAGTTTCGTCATCCACAAATATGAGGACTGGCGACGCCCTGTTATCAACTTCCACGTGGGCTATCATTCCGCAGCCTATTTCGAGGTAGGTGCCGAGATAGCGAAAGGCCTTCAGCACATCGACGCCGACGAGGGACTCATTGAAAAGTATGGCCGCGCGGTTGAGGTCTTGACGCTGCTCGCTCCACCAGAAGAACTTCCAACGACCGACGCCGAACTCGATTCGGCCATTGCAGACATCCAGAATTCAATGGTCGCCGTTAAGCGGCGTGAGCAGCGTGCATTGTCCGTTTTACGTGCCAAGCATGAAGAACTCGAAATTACCAAGGTCCAGCGGGGAATTGCACAAGCGGCCGTGGATGACATCGAGAAGGACTACGATTTCGCATCTACCCAACTGCGCGATGATGTTCTTGTCTGCCCTCTATGCGGCACATTGCATGACAACACTCTCCTAGAGCGCGCGTCGCTCTTGCAAGACCGCGCACAGGCCGAACAGCAGGTTGCGTCGCTCACGGCTACGCAGTCGAAAATCGAGGCGGCAATCGAAACGACACTCAGGCGGCTCGACGCCGTTCGCGAAGAATTAGCCAAGCTCAACCGGCGCTTCAAGCGACTCGACAAAGACGTGACCGTCAAGAGCATCCTCGAGACCATGGGGACCGATTCAGTACGACGACGCGCGGAGGAGGTGACCACCACTGCGAGATTGCGATTGCGTGCCAACAAGAAAACTCTCGCTGAGCAGCGAGCAGCACAGAGTGAGCTCATTGAGGATGGAAAAGAAGAGAGCATCAACGCCTATTACCAGAGCGAGCTGGCCGGCCTTTGCGACACCCTTCGGCTCTCACCGGCCTTCGATGTACGCACGGCCCTACCAACTGGATATAGAGAACTTGCCGTCTCAGGTGGCGGAGCAGACAGCTCTCGGATGCAATTGGCCTATCACTTGACGATGCATCGCCTCATTCGTCATTTCAAGACTGAGGTACTCGCACCGTTGATTCTCGACACGCCAAATCAGCAAGACCAAGGGGCGCTGAATTATGGCCTCGTTTCGGAAGAACTCAAGCGCCGTGCGACGAAGGACACTCAGTTGTTTGTATGTGCGACACGCCATGCCGCGATGCAAACTCTGGAGAAAGACTCGACCGTCATTGAGCTCGACGAGAATCGATTGCTTTCCGCCGAGTTGTACGAGCGACTCCAAGCCGGCTTCGTCCGTGTTTTCGGCGAATAGAGGCGTATGTCTCGATAAGAGGGTACAGCGTTGCGCTCTGGTACAAGGGTGCCAACCCCAGTGCTAGAGCGCAGTTTCGCACGCACCTGGTCGGGAGCGTGCTCTTTTCGAACAGCCCGCTCGTTTGCCCGGTCAAGAATCTCTCCAACTTCGGCAGCGCGCTCTTGCGGCACGTCCGGCCTGGTGCAGATGGAGTGCACGGTCGCGGGCACGTCCAGCGCGCGTCGAGCGGCTTCCACGCATAGAGCAGCGGTCACCTCAGAGTGAGAGGTCAACATGTCGAACGCGTTCAGCTGTTCAGTCCATAATCCCTTCGTTAGCCACCTCGAGAAACCCGGGGATTCGCGTGCCCTTGTGTGTGGCGTCCTCGCGCGGCGGTGGGCCGCCTTTGAGAACGGCGCGAGACAACAGTTGATTCTGTGCGAGACATGATGTCTCGGGAATCATGATGCAGTCAGGGCAGGCCCCGCCGGCCGTGTCACAGAGGCGGCCCGAGTTGCAGCGATGCGTGGACGGTTCAAGCAAGCGAGACAGGAACCGGTTGTTCTCGTTACGCCACAGCGACGAAAGGTTGCCCAAGTCCATGGTCGTACCGTTTCGGTAGACGACGAACGCCAAGTCCAGGGGGAAAAGGTACTCTCCCATCGAACCCAAGTCCAGACCAGAGAGCTCAGCCACGTTCTTCATCATGGAATGAGCGTAGGTATGGAGCAAAGTGTAGACGTAGCGATAGGTAGCTGCGTCGCCTTCCTTGAGCAAAGAGAAGTACCGCCCGAAAGGCTGTGCAACCTCCAGAATCTTTCCACCGAGTTTGACAGTGCCGCTTTCGTCCCAATCTGGCAGGTCAACGACGCCGACGGTTTGCAGCCACCTGTAAACAGCGCCCGGGTCGAGGCGCACATACAGCGCTTCGTTGGCTTGCGTCACAACATAGACAGGGCGTTTGCGACTCCGCAGCGGTTCGAACAAACGCAAGCGTACGGGCATAAACTGCCTGCGCTTCTCCAAAGTCGGCGTCGCGCTAACTCGCGTATAGCCGTGCGTGAATCGACACAGGTCGAACTCACGAATCAGGCCGAGGTCGGCGATGCCGAGCTTGGTCATCAGATGTTGGGTCTGCGACTCTTGGGCTGCCTTATCGATGGCATTTTTCGGTGCGAGGTCGTCATCGAGATGGTTGAAACGCACAAACTTAGCGCGAATACCGTCTGGTGCAGCGGAGAGCTTGCCCCGGTTGAGCGCCTCATGCTCTACCGCTAAAACAAAGGGGTCGAAGCGGCTCGTATACTCGCTACGGACGGCAAGCTGTGCGTTGATTGCCGGCGGCAGGTCGACACGTGGTCGCACAAGCGGCGGGTCGCTTGCCGTCCATCTGTCTACGAGCTTTTTAAGCTCCGCATCCATCATTTGTTGAATGCTCGTGTCTCCAGATTCCCTAGCGCTCTTTCTGATTCCAGAGAGGCTCTCGTACGTCTCCCACTCGCTAGCTTTGCCCACCGCTAGGAGCGCCACCTTCATCTCGTCAGGAGTGAGCTCGCCCCCTCCAAATCGAAACTGCTTGCCGATAAATGCGGCGAGCTCGGACTGTCGTTGAGGTTCAAGCATCGCCATCAGCTGATGCTCGGACGCCGGAAATAGAACGAACTGTTCGGATTGGGCGTAATAGGCGGAAGAAGCACGGTACGAAATGGGTTCCATACGACGCTCGCTCATGCGCCCACCTGCGCTTTCCCTGAATACCTCCGTTGTGAACGGGTCGTTTTGTCGCCACTCAGCCGACCCTTTATGGCCACATGTCGGGTTGGCGCAGTAGAAGTGCCACTGACCGATGCGCGGCGAGTCAGTGTTCAGTTTGAAGTCGCTTTTGCCGCATACAGCACACTCCTCTCTGAAAAGCCTCAGGACATTCCTACGGTCGTCCCACTCCCATCGACCAGGAGTCGCAGGCATCCATTCGCCGGACCAGTGTACAAAGACGACGTCGAGCTGGCGCCACTGGCAAGCTGTCTTGACATCAGTTGCGGTGCAATGCATCTTGCGCAAACGGTCGATGTTTTGCGCCAAGTCGCGCGCTGATTCGAATCGCTTGAAGAGCCGACACTTGTTGCACACGAAGGTCAGCGGCGCTGGCGCGTATCCCATGCGGACCGGAGTTAGGAACGCCAATTGGTCTACTCCCAAAGGCACGACCGTAGCGCCTCTGAGAAGCGCTTCATCCAGGCATTGGCGTGGGTCAATTTTTCGGCCGCCGGTACCTACCGCATAAGCCCGCGTGAACCAACTCTGCCAAATCTCCTGCAGTCGCAGGATGATTTGTGCTTTCGTGACCGCGTCAATCGGAGCGTCGTCGACCGTTGCCGAGAAATCCGGCAACGAAATGCAGGCGCCAAGGCCGCCTTCAAAGGTGAAGAAGGCGCCAGGTGCATACGCAGAGCCGAGTTGCCCACGGGACCGTGCCATCGTGGGCGCGTTGAGCGTTCTTTCGTCGTCTTCGGTACTCAAGAAATTCCTGCGAATTGCCATCTCAGCCCCCTGCCTGCGCGTTGTCAGCACCGTCATTGTTGGCCACGCCGTGTCGGACGAAGTCCATCACCAGCAGAACTTCCCCGGACGTCTGGGTATTGCCTTCCGCATCACGGATAGACGCCTGAATAACACCACCTTGGTCGACGTCGCGCAGCGATGTCATAGGCTTAAGCATTAGGTCCGTTTGAGTCTTGAAGTAGCCATCCATATTTCCGCTGCCCCAAACCGGACTACTCCACGCATTGACAATAAGGTCGCGGGTCTTTTGGTCGACGCGGGCACGGTAATGCTCCTCGCCCTCTGGCGCGAAGGCACCGCGCAGTCCGATGGCCAATTCGACGAACTTGTCGATTTCGTGGATGAAGGCGTCGCCGCGGGAATTAAGTTCCTTGCGCACGTTGGGGATGAAGCTGAAATCCGGCGTTCTGCCTTTCTCGTGCTCCGGCAGGCGAATCAGCTCGCGGCTTGGAACGACACCGAGCAGGTATGCCTGCAGCAGGCTCGGGAAGACTCGTTCCACGGCACGCTCCGCCCAGCGGTCGATAGCTGCTGGCTGCACCATGCGCTCCAAGAAGCGATGAAAGATGTCGAAGACATGCACGATGTGACGGTCGCGACGACGCTGTGGCGTGGGAACCAGTACCACGAAACCGATGTGCGTACGTCCAACACGTGACGAGGCCTGAATGTACTCCGCGATGTCGGAAGGCATGCCGGCAAAAAACATTGAGTTAAATTCGTCGACGTCTACACCATGCGAGATGGCTGAGGTCGCGATGACCGAGCGAAGCTGCTCTCGAATCGACGGCAACGGCTGGCCGGGCCCTACTCGACGCTGTGCGGTGTCGACGACTGCCTGAATTTCGCCTTGCTCCACCGAGCCGGTAATCAGGCGCGTATCGAGGCCTTCCAGCGCGATGCCCTCGTTGAGGTGGCGCTTTCGAGTCTCTTCAGCTTCAGCGGCCATGATTTGGTCGCCGCCCTTCTTGTTGGTGACATAGGTGAGCGCAATACGGTGCAGGTCAATTAGCGTGACCAACTGCGAAGCATCTGCAGCAGCCAACACCTGCTTGTGCAGTTGCTCAAGCGGCCCTGCGGAGACATGATTGACCAACATTCTCTGTGCCGCATGGAAATGCGCGGCCACATCGCTCGTGAGGTTGTCGAAGAGCCGCGTAACGGTCAGGTGAAATCCGGACAGCACTGCCACGCTGGTCGACGTGTGCGGCTTACCGTTGGTCATAAAGGCTGTGTACACCCGTGCCTGCTGACTCGCCACTTCGACATCCGGATAAGCCTGGCGCTGCGCCTCCTTCGCTTGTGCGGGCCGGGCGTAGAAGGACTCATAGAGCGACGGCCCAGGTTCCGGGAACTGAGTAGCGGGAATCGAGCGCTGATAGAGATGCTCCAGCTGTCGCTCGGGGTCGGACACGGTGGCTGACGCGGCGATGACCTTCGCTCGTCGTCGGCGGCCTTGCCCGTCGACCGCTATCAGGCCGTCAAGCGGCCTCGCCAGATACTCGAAGACAGCGTCCAGCGTAGACTCGAAAAGACCGGCGAATGTGCCGAGGGATTCGTCAAGCAGGTGCGCTTCATCCTGGATTATGAGGCTCGGAAACGGGTCGTGGAAAACGCGCTTGCCCGCCAGATAGGCCGGGTACACACCCTCCATACCTTTTGCGGCAGGACCAGCCGCGAGTTCACGGTTGTCGATGGGAACGTACAGCCGCCCGTTAGACGGATTGACCCAAGGTGCAACACCGAACATGCCGTAGATACGGCGGATGGTGTGGTTCGAGTGACCAATGAGCGCTAACTTATCGACCGTGCCGAGCAGGACCGATGGCGCCAGGTCGTAGATGTCCTCATCGACGATGTAGAAGGGGAGCGGCTTCCACTGCCCTCCGTTGGAATCACACTGGATGTCGGTGCAGACATGGCCCAGCGTCTGGTTCTTGGAGTCGCCGAACAATCGCAGTGCGGTTTCGCTGCCGCAAAATGGGCACTGGGGTAGCTTTCTCCACGCGCGCATGGCCAACATGTATTTGCTGTCGCGCTCCCGAAGGGACTGCTCATCAGCAAGAGCAGGAGGTGCCTCCGACACAGGCGGAATACTCTTGACCCCTTTGGCGCTATGGCGGTTGGGTGAGCCGCCACTTCCCACCCAGAAGCCAATGGATAGCGGGTCTCCACCGTAGCCATGACGACGGCGTACACGCTCGCCATGCGCTAGCACGCGCGCGCCCCGTTGCGCCTGCTGAATCGTCAGCAGGCGCAACGGGTAGCGAATCAGGGCCGTCACCCCACGGTGCTTGCCGCGCAGACGGTCGAGCATCAGGTTGAATACGAGCAGTCCGAAGAACGCCTCGGACTTGCCGCCACCAGTGGCGAAGTACAGCAGCGTCACCGCGTCGTCGCGGCGCTCATCGTAGAAGTGCGATAATTCCGGGACGCGCGAGGCGAGTGCTGGAATGTTGGCGACAATGAAAGCCAACTGGAACAGGCGCCATTCGTTGTCGTCCCCCCCGAAACGCATCTGCATGAAGTCGGCCATCGTCTCGTTCGTGGCCAACCACGCTTCGTAGACAACCGCTCTCGGGTCTGTCTGGAGACCCCGATTGCGCCAGGTGTCGTGTGACTCGCGTAGACATTTCAAGCCTGCCTCGACCGCCTTAATCTCCGCCTCCCATTTGCCCAAGTCCTGCCGGAACGCTTCCTCCTCCCGAGCAATGCCCGCCATGTCGGATGAGTCGAGGCCTTCGCCTGGGTTAACCTCCGCTGGTAGACTCTTCAGCCACTCCCGCATTGCAGGCAAGAGCGGCGACAAGCCGTCTAGTCCGTCAGGCCGCGCGAGCGCCCGCACTCGCCGCTGGACTCCGTTCGAACTCGTCGGGACAATGCGCGGTTGCGTGTAGCGAGGTGTCCACGTCGTCTCAAGCACGCAAACCGCGGGATTAGACTGTACCTGCACGATGCCACAGTTGTGGCCCATCGCTGGATAAGTCAGGTACTTGTTGTACCGATAGGAGGGTTCGACGCGCTCGAGTTTAAGGGGGTGATGGAGCGCGGCAGGTAACTCAACGCGAAGCGACACGAGAAAGACGGCTTCTTCGGTCTCGTCGCTGTGCTGCTCAGGCATCTTGCTGATATTCTCAAGCGCAAGAAACAAGCTGCGCTTTGACGAGTCCAGCCAGTCGGAGTGCAGCTCAAGGTCCCAATTGAGCTGAATCTGGGGCAACGTGATGCGCAAGTTCGACTGGCGGGCCAAGTCGAGGAAATCGGCCCATTTAGTATAACGGCTTGCAGGGATGCGCAGGTCGTGCCGGTAGCCCCACGCCTTGCCACCGGTGTCTGAGTCGTCGCTTTGCGCCCACTCTGCTAGGCGCTTGGCCACGGCAGCATTCATGTATACAGCGTGGGCGTTGAGGTCGTGCCGCAGTTCTTCTGCGCTCTTCGCGGTATCAAGCTCAAGCGGCGGGAGCTGCACATCCAGTCGTATCCATTTGTGCGGGATGGTCAATGGCTCAAAATGCTCGTCCTTGATGGGCAAAGACTCGTCAGCTTTGACTAGTACCCCTTCCTTCGCGCTCTCCCCTGCACTGTCAGCTTCGTCTCGCGCCTCATTGACCTCGGAGTCACCCTCGTCTTGCGGGGCATCAACGGTCAGGAGATGCCGAGGGACACCCTTGGCTTTGTAGACTTCGTCGACAACCCGGGCTCGAATCATGGGCCAGTCTGGGTGCTTCAACTTGGAGGTGTACTCCCCCTTGACCTTCTCCCACTCGTCCTCCAGTCTGCGGTCACGCTCGGCTTTGATTTCATCGACCAGCGCTTGTCGCAACATGAAAACCGGGCGGCAGTTCGGTCGCCTTAGGTCCTCCTCGCGGGGCAGCACGCGTACATAAACGCTAAACCGAGGCAAGACTGTCATCACTGCCGGTGTCACAGTGTTGAGCTGCATCTGTAGGCCATGCGACGAGACCCAAATGGGAGAAGTCACCTCATCGTCGCCCGCGACACTGCGCTGGGGCAGCAGAAAGCCTGAATTGAGTAGTGCTCGCGGCCGGGCGCCGAAGATGTATTGTCCGGTTGGTCCTTGACCGCTGAGTTGTGCATAAGTCAAGTTGAGGAGACTGTCGACCACCGCCTCCTTCAGCGTGGGGGAGATTTTCGCAGGGTCAGCGCGCAAAACAGACTGGCTCATTCTTTCGACTCCTTCAGGGGGCCAACGATTTCGACGGTAGCAACGTTCTCACGTGCCTTGTCGAACAACTGTTGAAGCGTCTTCCTTCTGATGCTGGAATGAGCCATAACCGACTCGGGCTGCAAGAGCATGTATGCGTAGATGTCGGAAACATGGCGTCCGTCTAGCCGGCGCGAGGTGCGGACGGCCGTGATGACACGTTGCCAATGATAGGCAGCTTCAAGTGAAGAAAAACCGAGCACCTCTGCGAAGGCTTTGAATACGTCTTCGCGATTTGGCGCTTGCGGCCTTAATTGCTCGAAGGGAGTGTCGGGAGAGCGCCCTAGGTCAATCCAGTGGCGCATCGCCTTCAATGTAGGCAATCTGCGTTCCAAGCTAGCATCAAGTTCCACCATCGACTGGCGAACGGCGCGTACTTGGTCTGCCACTGTAGCTTGCGGAAACCGCTGCGCAAGGCGCTTTTGCACCAGCTCGTGGTAGCTACGAAGTGCTGACTCGAACGTCTTGTCGGACTGGATGGATACCCCTGCGTCACACAATACCTGCTCGACCATCTCGCGCAGCTCCGCAGACATCAGGAAGACCCTGTCTCCGACTTCCAAAGAGCGTACCTGACACGTCCTGAATCCCGCTTCAGTGGCATGTTGCGAAGCCGGCTCATAGACGTACACGTCCGATGTACCACGGCGATATTGCGTGAGGCCGTTGTCGAACCGGATGCCCCATGAATCAGGGTCGACCTCCTGCTCGTGCGACGCAATATCGGACGACAGCTCGACCCGGAAGGTCGGCAACACATAGTCGCCGGTAGAAAGTACAGATGCGTCCTCAGGCAAGTCCTTTAGTTGCCGCAGAATGGACTCTATCCGCGGTTTGTAGGATTTGAACTCCGGCATGCGCTCTACGATGGGCTTGAGGGTTGCTCGCAGAAACTGACCAGCCCGCTGCGTCAGCAAGAGCACCGAGTGCGCGGGGACTCGGTCGTCGGTCAACAGCACGCGCAGACAATCTTCGTTGAGTCCAGCGAACACAAGCGTCGCACCACGCAGGTCATCAATGTGCTCCTCCAGTTGCGCAGAAGGCAGTAGATGCACGCGGTCGCCGAAGGAATCGTAAGTTGCACCTGCCGGGTACTGGTCATACTCGGTGAGGAAGCGCTCGGCCAAGCGCCGGTAAAGCGCATTGGGGAACACGATGGCCACGCTGCGCTTCTTTCCCATAGCGGCATTCCCGACGAGGGTGGCCAGCTTGTGGGCAAAGGGAGTCGCAGCATAGTAGTTGCCGAAGAGCTTCGAGCCGCGCTCCAAGTAATCAAGTAGGAACGGCCGGTCGTCTCCGACACCAACGCTGCGGTCGAACTCGAGGGCGGCGCCCAAATGAGTAGGCCAGTCGAACTCCCTACGTGTGCGGTCGGTCACGTCCGGGCCGGCTAAATATTCCGACATATGGCGTATGCCGCAAGGGAGGGCAGCCAAACGCGAAATGAAGGCGGCAGCGTCGGCAAGCGGCTTCGCTGATGCTTGCCCACCCGGGGCAGCACCGGCAATGCGAATGAGTCTGTTCGCCACCTTGGCCGCATCGGCATCCACGATATGTACATCGAATTCGCGAGGAGACGGATGAGCAGCCTCGCGAGTTCCTGGCGTGAGCAGCCCTTCATTGCCCACAGTGCTTGGAATACCGGAAACGCGAAACTCGTTCGGCGTGTGCCAGCGATGGTGAAGGTCACGCTTATGATTTCGCTCCCAGAGCTCATCCTTGAGCCGGTAGGCGGCATGCGGCTCATCCGTGACGACGACCACTCCCGGCATAGCACTCTGAAAAATATCTTCGAGCATGAGGCAAAAGCGTGCCAATTGCCCTTTCCAGCCTGGAGCCGCGAAACGCACCGAGCGCGTTGCTTGCACCAGCACCACCTCTGGCGGGCCGAGTTTCGACAGCGCCTTGCAGGCCTTACGGAGCTCCTCCTCTCTCATTCGCCCATCAAGCGCGAAAAGCGCGTCCGGTGCGGTATGGGGGTCGCCAATGACGGCGCAATTCATCTGCAACGCCTTCGCATGCGCTCGCCTGGCAAGCTTGGCTCGAACGAGCGCGAGCAATCGGCCATCACAAGCACTCCAACCGTTGGAGTCGGGCGTGGCCAAGAAAAGCGGCAACAATTCACCAATGGTCGGATTGAAGGGCTCCCCCGAAATCTCAGGAAGACATTTGTCAGCGAGCGAGAAAAGGAAAGCATCCTTGTCTCGCATCGACCGAATGACTTTGGCGTTGCCGTTGCCCTCGACTAGGTCGTTAGCAATGTGCAACAGAGACTTTCGGTCTAAGTGTAGGTGGTTTAGCCGATAGAAAACGTTGGTCTTCGTTGGGAAGAGCAGGCCTCGAACGCCCTGCTTATCGCCTTCGTGCCAACGCACCAGCGTAGCCAAGGCATGCACGACGGTCAAAGTCTTGAGCGTGGCCGGCCAGACCATCGCAATATGACGTGAACGGTGCTGCGCGGCGTGCAGATACAAGTCAGCAAGGGAAATCAGTGCCGACGATGGCTCGCTCGGCTCAGCGCTGTCGTCCTGGTACAGCGCGATGAGCGCCTCGCGAGTGCGCGGCAACACGGGCGGAGGCTCGACGGCCTGCGGAGGGAAAAATGGCTCTAACTGTTGAGGCGGGTTCTCAGGTTTCGTCACGGCCCTTGGCCGTGCGGCTGGTTTACGGGTGGCAAGTCTCGCAAGTTCTTCGCGCCGCTTCTTCTGCGCCTCTAGCAGGTCGTTGAGATGTTTTCTCGAAGCCATGAGTCTTATGTTTGTCGCGATTCCCGGCGTATGGGCAAAAACGGACTAGTGCTCTTGAAGCGCTTTGCGCGCTGCACTCGGCATGTCGCATCCCCGCGCGAGGAGATTTCTGAGCCGTCCCGGGTCGGGCAGTCGAAGCTGGCCGAGCTCGAAGATGGATACGTTTGTCGCCCCAGAGATACAACGAAAATAGCGGTCCACCGTGGGCGTGGCGAGTAATTGCGCCAGCTCCTCGGGGGCGAGCGCGGGCTCAGGATGCACCTGTTCGAGGATGACAGTGTGGTTCTCGCCGACGAAACCACCATAGGTTTCTATTAGTGCTAGCGGTACGGCTGCAGCAACTAGGCGTCGAGGCTGGTCGTTAGAGGTAACACGCTGCAGCAAGACGCTGGGCCGACGGACAACCGAGCGGTGGTCTTTCGCCCCGAGATTCACGAAGCAGTGTTCCCTGTTCGCTTTCGGTGCTCCGGAGAAACGCAGAGAACCGTCTGGAGCAATATCGCTTGACCACAGCAGCGGGACAGCGGTTCCTCCATGCGCACGTGCCGCACTCTTCGCTGATGGGTACGTCGTGCGCGTGTCCCGGTTCCACACGAATGCGCCAATACGGGGGGTGTATCCATAGTCGGCAAGGGTTGCACGTGATTTTGCGGCCGTCTTGAGCAATACAACGTCGCTCTCCGTGCGCGGAACTGGCCACGCAGCGCCCGAGTTAGGAAGGACGCAACGACCCACGTTGACGTAGTTGCCGTCGCGGGCAACAACCGACACGTAAGCGTCGGTAGCGGGCCCATGACCAGTCTGTTCTCGCCGCGCCAGCGTCAGTGCTGTTTCCTGCTCTACGTCGATGAATACGCCGAGCCGGTCACTAACCATGCCGATACTCAACACGTTGGCTTGGGTCAACAAGAACGTGCGCAGCTTCGAAAAGTATTGGCCGGACAGAAAGCTTGTCGGCGTTACAAGCGCGCAGGTTCCCCCCGGCGCCAGCAATTTGACGCATAAGGCCATGAAAAGTGCGTACAAATTCGGCTGCGCTTCGATGATGTCCGCGAAGTGCTCTAGGTAATGCGTGACCTCGGCGGACGGCATCTTCCGGAACGGTGGGTTGCAAACCACAACGTCGAGAGCCCCGAGCAGTGACTGAGCTCGTATCAGCGAATCGCCTTGGTGAACCTGGAACTTCGGTCGCGCACCAGTCGCGACAACTTCGTCATGCAGAACCATCAGCAGGAAGTGCTTTGACATCTCGCACAGAGCAGCATCCTTATCGAATCCGAGGAGGTGGCGCTGTATGTGGTCAAGAATTTGCGTCGCGGATGTTCCTCGCTCGCGCAATGCATCGCGCATGCGCATCGCAATTGGCGCTAGGAACGCGGCACCCCCACACGCGGGGTCACAGAACTTCCGGACCGAAAAATCCACGCCACTCGCGGACAAGTCATCCAGCAGACGTTTGGTCAATGATGGCGGCGTAAAGAACATCGCCAGTTGCTTACGGCGCTCTTCGCCAGCGAGCTGAGCATAGGCCGAGGAGAGCCAGTAAATCGCCTCAAGAAGGTCCTTTTTCTTCACGAAGTCGACGAATGCAGCGACGGCCGGGGCATTCCGTAATTGCGCATTCGCAGGCAGGCCGGAACGCGGTAACCCCGGGAACGACTCCTTGCACCAGCGCATTAATGCGCTACCTATGACCTCATCTGTTCCGAGTTGCGCCCCTTGCATGACAGCCCGAAGAGCGCGGACGAGGCGGAGGAACTGGGACTTTGTGGTTGGCGTCATTGGCAGGTGGCTATCGAGTCTGCTCGCTGCATCGGTCTAGGTCTTTAATGGCTTTCAGAGCGGACTCGGGCGCCTTGACCACAAGCTCATCGCATGTCGCCTGCGCATCAATGTCAGTATGACCCCGCCGGCAGAAGCTCCGGCCAGTGTTACCCACTGGGCCTAGCTTGCTGCGATTCCCCACTCGGCAGTCGTGGCGGTCCCCGTCTCGCGTATGGAAGTCTACTATACGTTCACGTCAAACAATGGATTGGCCGAGTTCACATCTTATTTCAACGTGTGATTCACCTGCGTTTCTGTTTCGGCAATACTTCGAGGAGTTTGGCGGGTGTGAAAAGAGTTTGAATGCTAAAAGCGCGACCTTAAAAAAGACCGTAGGTGCTGCCTCATGGCGACATCCTTACGATACGCTAGTCGATTCCATCACACTCGCTCGGTCAGTGCACCCTCGCAACCGCTATTCTGTCACGTCGTTAGCGTTACGGGACGGCCCAAATCCCAGGTAATACCGCCGCCGAAACTTTGAGGTCAATGTCGAGCGGGTAATGCCGAAGCAACCGTGCCGCAACCAACCGAATACGGGCGTGGGTGACATCGTCATCGGAAGATGCAAGCAGCTGCAAGAATTCGCGCGTCTCGATGACCGATTTTGTTCGCTCATATGCGGTCGTCATCAGCTTTGCCTGCAAGCAGTTGCTTCGTCACATCCGAGAACGACTTTACATCGTTAATAGCACACCAATGCTGCCAAACATAGTCGGCGTTGGTCGAGTGTCCTGGAAGGCCTACCAGCTGATAGACCCGGCCTGACCGCGTGCGGCCCCGCAACATTTTGTAGTCGAATGCCACGATTGCAGAACTGACGCGGCCACTAAAATCTCGCTCGTCCGCTCCGACGAAGTGCCTGGTCCCGGCATCGATTTCCAGAACTCGCCACCTAGCGATAGAAACCTCGGGCTGGGACATTACTGACGCGATGTTCCACAAGGCCATAGCGGCCTCCTTCATCTGAAGTCCGAGCAGCCGTGTGCACAGCTGGTGCAAGCACATGGATTTCCAGTTTGCGACCGGCCCCAAGCCAGAGAGCTTCCTAGGCCTTGCAGACGAGCATGCTGCGTCGAACACGAAAGTCGCATCTCGGGGGCGTGGCGACAAAACGTGCTCTCAATCCAACGAACGTGGGCTGCGTCCCGGCGGTGCCGTCGATGTGACTGCTCCCGGCACCGCTCCGTATTTTTTCTTATGCGGGCGCAACGGCGTGAGTTTCCTCACACAACACTCAGTCTAGGTCACAGGCCGGAATATGCAAGAAAAGATAGCTTCCAAGCCCACCGTTACGATTGTGGTGAGTTCGCCAATGCGACGCGATGAAGCTCGGAAGTGTCCAGAAAGCGGTAGATGCTCTCAAAGCGGCACACAGTCGCGCATTGAAGAAACAATGTTGTCGCGAACGAGCCGCTCTCGATTTGGGCTTGCAGCGATTCGGACGGAAGGCTAACGCCGATTTCCTGCAGGCGATTCGATAACATCTGCCAGTTGAGCCAAGGTTGCCCCGTCATCTCTGCAGCGAATACTGTGGATGACCGGGCCTGCCATGTCTCGGTTGAGGACAGAGCATCCGCCCACAAATATGGGCAGTCCGTGCGCGAGCCGGCGATGAGCTGCAAAAAGAAGGCGAACCGGAACGTCCCCCTCGAAACCTTCGCCTCGATAGCGTGTGCTGACTCCGTGACGCCAAGCTTCGCGAGTTCGCCGGCTAGTTCCGTGTAGCTCATATCTTGTCGCGCGAGCACCACCCGGGCTGCGCGAGACGCGAGCTTGGCCCAACCGTTTTCCGCGCCGGAGGCAAGTTTGACTTGAAATTGCACTGACATGCACTATTTTCTGTGTGAGGAAGCACACACGACTCTTTCAAGAAAAGTAAAAGAATCGCCCCCAAAGAGTCTCGTCATTATCGCCCGCCTCCACGAGTTTGGACCGCTTCTCTAGGATATGTCCAACCCCGGCGGCTACCGGAACCACGCGACCATGGCTCAAGTCATGTACCTCGGCATTGAGGGCGTCCTGTTTGCGCACCGTCCCGCCGACATCAGACCGCGGCGCTGCCAGCATCAACCGCCGCGCGTCACCCCGCTCCCCCTACTGCCTGCAATTTCGCGTCTACTCGCTGGCCTACCAAACGTATCTGTCGTTATCAACTCACGATGGGTCTGCGACGTTGGCTATCGAAACCTCGTCAGTCTGCTCCCCGACGAAATTGCATGCACGACCATCGGCGCGACGATGCCTGGCAATCGCTCGCACAGGCGCAGCACCACTGCGTCTCGCATCGACATCCTGCGCGCCGACATACGGCGACGATGCCCGGCTCGCCTCGCAATAGTTGACGCGTCACCGTATGCAATTCCGTACGAGTACCTGGCTCAAGCGGTGCACGTGACGAAAGCGATGGGCACCCGAGAGATAGGCGAGATTGTCGACCGCATCGTGCAGTTGCTGGATGCCAGCGTTGCCGCTATCGATGAGGATTCCGATTTTCTTGCATAGAGGCATGTATGCTCGTCTACCTGAACTTCGATGGTGTTCTTCATCCCAACCATCTCCAGTATCGATATCGCCGCACCCCCGAGTTGCTTTGGTCCAGCCATAGGGCCTTCGAGTATGCGCCAGCGCTGGAGAATGCATTTGAAGGCTGTCCAGAGGCCACCATCGTGCTCAACACATGGTGGACCTACTATCTCACCGTGGACACTTGTCTCGAACTCTTACCTGCACCCATTCGGTCACGGGTAGTAGGCACCACACTCGTGGGTGGAATTCGTGAAGAACCACTGCCCAATCGGGTACGCGAAGCGGAAAGACACATCGGTGTGCCGACAAACGAGCTTTTAGTCCTCGACAACAGCTCCGCCCGATACGGTGAGAGCCTGCTCCCTCAACTGCTGCTGGTCAATGAGGAAACGGGCTTATCGTGCCCCTCGGCAATGAGAGCGCTCAAGAAACGCTTGCACTCCCAATGGAGACGAGCCGCATTTGACAAAATAGACCGGCAGCCCGTGCCGATTCCATCAATACAAAATGGGCGGGAAATCGCTGTTCGTCAATTGACGGAGAGCCCATCAGCCGACCATCGAGAAGAGTGAAATTGTCGATATATATTCAGAAAATCGCAATTGTCGACTAAAGTGACAGACCATTTTCGAATGATATTGTCGTGCCAAACCGGTATACAAGGAGAAGTTGCAGTTTTAGAATTTAGCATCTCTTCGCCCCCAGGAGGCTCGTCACCGGAAGCTGCTTAAACCTACCCCACCGAACCGGCCAACTTGGGCTTAGCGACCGTGCTTTTTCGTCCCCAGAAACGAGAAAGGGTCGCTAAGCCCAAGCGAACTTGAACCGCGACCCTGGTGGCTCCCCAAAAGAGAAAACCACGACTGGCAGTCAAATTTTCTCACGGGAGCTATCAGGCGTCAAAGACTTTGCTCGCCCTAAACGAGCGCGGAGCCTTTCTCAAATGCGCCAAAGTTTCAGTGAAAATCCCCCACCGTCTCGCGTTTCTCAGCATGTTGACCCGCGTTGGTCGCCCCAACTCGAGCGGAATATCAAAATAAAAACTCGACCCTGTTTTCTCGCCATCAGTTCCCCCGGTTTCCTCGCCTCTCCGCCCCCGCCATTCGGCCCGCTCGGGACCCCACCTTCTCCTCTCATCGCTCCCGGCAAAGCCAACCACAGCGGCCGGCTCTGGGCAGCGAGGCTCGCGACCGGATTGTCGTAGACCCGGGCCGGAGACAACTGTCGCCGTTAAGGCATTTTCGCCGTCAGCGAGCGGCGAGAGTGTCATCTCGTCCGTGTTTCGCCGGCACACAGTTAACTGTGCAGCGAGGCGGATGCGAGTCGACTCGACGTTCATTCGCGGAGAACAACATGCACACTAAAACGTGCCGGTCATCGTTCACCAACCAGCTTAACGATTTCGCCTGTCGGCTGGCATCCTTCAGCGCGCTTGCGTCGCAATCTCGGATTGCTATCGAGCGCACATCACGCACGTCACGCACACCAGGCATGCCTCGTATGCCAGCGCCCGGGCCAAGTCCGGACGAAAGGAAGAATCGGCAAGACCCGCAATGTCCCTGCAGCATTGCGCGATTGTGCCGAACCTCGGCCCTGACGCCATCGGAACATCCGGATGTATTGGACCGTCCTTCTAAAACAGTGCGGCTGGTCAAGGATTCGCATGAAACCCCGATTGCCCCATTGGTTCTTGTGAAGTCCCATGGCTTCGACAAGATTGTCGAAGTGACGTTATCGCCCCCAAGTAGCTTGCACGAGGCGACGGTCCGTGCGCCGAATTTCATGTCTGTAGTAGTTACGATGTTCACCGAGAGCGGAACCTTCCGTGTTGCTTCGAGCCGCTCCACGGTCGTGGCATGGCGAACATACCTCAACGACGGCCCTCAGGACAGGATAACGCTCGCGGCCAACAGGTGGCTGGCTTCAGCCTCTATGAAGAAACGGCAGCCGGGGCCACCTGACGATGTCGGTGTGCTGACAAACCTCTACACCTCGCACGACCAGTGGGAACGGGTTTGCCTGACGATTCGCATCTTCAAGACCGACGGTGGGCGTCGTCGACTGTCACACATTCGCAATTGGTCGGCCTCGACGGGAAGCGCGAAATGACCATCGAGCTTCCGGTCAGACTTCCGCCGCTCTCGACGTGGCAACGGACCGAGGCGCTCTGGCTCGAAAAGCGCCCGGGCGGCTTAGCAAAACCGTTCTCCGATGAAGAACTCCTCGCCGTTATGGATGAATGGGGCACTCCGGAGGAGGGACGGAAATACATCATCCGAGCGCGAAGGGAATCGCCTTCACGACGTGTTGGAGGGCGCGCACGCAACGTCGTCACACGCTACACATCGCTCAAATTACACAACCGTGTTGCGACCGAAAGCAAGAATGTCGAGTTTCCAGCGGTATTCCGCTACGACCTGGATGGGACAACACGCGAACATTACAGCCAGCCACCGCAAGTAGGCATCCCAACAAAAATCCGGCGAACGTCTCGGCGCGGCAAGGTCACCGAATACACGCATACGGTGCCGTATACGCCGGACATCTTTCGCTTGACACCAGACGGCCCCTTCGTCGAAGAGTGGAAAAACGAGGAGAAGCTGGTTGCGCTTGCGAAGAAGTATCCGTTTCGTTTTTTTAAATCGGAAGACGACGCAACGTGGCACTGTCCAGAGCGAGAAGAATATTTCAAGGCGCTCGGAATCACGTTTTGTCTGCGCTCCTCTGCCGAGCATAATCCACGGTTCATTGAGAATCTCAGTCATCTTCGCACGTATCTCGACAACGAGATGTCGGTGTTGACGGAGGATGCCTGGTCAGCAATCGACCGCATCGTCAGAAAGCGCGGAGCAATGAGCATGGCCGCCCTTTTCGCCCTTGCATTTACCGACCGAACGCCGTGGAACGAGCCGCTTGTGCTGCCGACACCGCCGGGCAAATTTCGCGTCGATGATGTCCTACAAGCCATCGCAGATAAGCGTCTGTTCGTCGACCTGGACTACGACGACCTTTCGGACCCATCGTCCGTCGTCATTTGTTCAAGCTTGGAGCAGCTCGACGCTGTGAAATGGCGTCGACCTCCACCTCATACGGTATCTACACACTTCGTGATGACAGTCGACGTCGGCACCGAGTTTATGTTTCGCGGAAAGCCGGACGTTTACACCGTAACGGCAATGCCGGCCGGCAAGGTCCTCTATCGAGACTCCGAATCCCGCGTGTTCGAAGAGATGCCTGAAATGCGGTTCCAGCAGTTGCTTCAGGACGATATCCACCTGCTGTCGACACCGAAGTCGACCGAAGAACTGCTTGCTCAATGCGCCTTCATCACCGACAAGCAGATACAAACTGCCCGGCGACGTTTTCAGCTGGTCAAACAGCTGGAACACACCGACATACCGCATCCCTACAGCGCCCGCACAATTCAGCGGTGGCAACAAAAAATTCGTAGCGCCGGCGAATCTCGGCCGCTTCAAATGCTAGCGCTCATCCCGCGACGCCCAGGCGGAAGGGGGCCACAAATCCTTGACGAGGTGCTGGCGCTAATTCGTGAGGTTGCGCTCAGCGCGAACAACCCAACGAATCCGTCCGGAAGGCACTCATACGATGCCTTCGTTCGCCTCTGTCGCGAGCGAGGCGCCAAGCCATGCTCGCCCAATACTTTCTATCAGCGCTCAGGAGTTTTCCGTGACGTTCGCTCACGCGAAGGCGACCGCTGGGCATACAACAAGGAGCCTGCCGTATGGTATCTACACCGCGGTGACAAGATACATGGAGGCCGTCCGTTCCATAGAGTCCATATCGACCATACAAAGCTCGACATCATCATCAAGGTCCGCGGCCATGGCGGCAGAATTTACAGACTGAGGCCGTGGCTCACCATCGTGATTGACGCCGAAACGCGCGCGGTCCTGGCTTTCTACCTTTCGGCTCATCCGCCGAGCACCGTCAGTTGCATGATGGCGATGCGAGCCATGGTTGCCATGCACAAGCGCGTTCCCGACTTCCTGGTCTGCGACAACGGGAAGGAGTTTCACTCGAACGCCTTCGATAATTTTTGTGACCTGAATGACATTACGCTCGAATTTCGCCCGGCACACGAGTCTCGTTTCGGCAGCGTCATAGAGCGCCTCTTCGGTGTGACCAATCAGCTACTGATTCACGACCTGGTAGGAACCACGAAGGCCATGCAGCATGTCAGAACGTTGACACAGTCTGTTGACCCTATGCGAGCGGACCATCTCACGTTTGTCGAACTGCACGGGCTTCTCGACTATTTTTTCTTCGTCGAGTACAACCGCGAGCGGCGGCACCCAGCCCATGACCACACGCCGGATGAGTACATGAATAACCGCTTCGTGGTGACCGGGCGTCGGCTGACACGTTTGAGGCCCTATGACGAGCGCTTCATGCTGCAGACGTTGATACCCGTCAGCCGCGGAGGTGTTCGGGAAATCGACAATCAGATGGGCATCAAGGTCGGGCGCATCTGGTACTGGGCCGATGAGTTTGCTGGCCGTCGTAACAAGAAGAAGGTCGAAGTACGCATAGACATGTGGAACGTATGCGTCGCGTATGCATGCATCGACGGCCACTGGGTCAAATGCGTCTCGAGGTTACTTATGCAGTACCGGCAATTGACCCAAATTGAACTTCGGTACGCATTGTACGAAGTGCGTCTACGCCTGCGCGCTGCGCCCGAGAGTAGCTTTGAGAGTGTTCTGCGCGGCGTGCTCGCCGAGCACAACATCCCTGTGGCTGCCGATGTGACCGGTGCTACGCGGCTCATCTACGGCAAGCCGCATCTGACAGAAGTCGAAAGCTCCGAGGGAATACCTGAATTTTCCGCAACTGACGGCGCCGACGCTCCGGCGGAATACAACTTATCTGCCTCACATGATGAGGGGCGTGCCGATGATGCTCCATCGACGAGCTTTCCGCGTCGGACTAACGACGCGGCGCCTTCGAACACATCCCCTACTGCCGGCCGCTTCAAAATCGACTATTCCCGTTTACCAGTTAGGAATCCCATTTAATCAACATGGAGGTCGACCATGATTACGCGCGAACAGGCCGTCGTCGGCGCGCCGGAGGACAAGGCGGCGTACATGAAGGCAACCTGTGTTCCGCATCGAAATCTCGATGCGGTGATGCATGAAGTTCGCAGCCGCATGACTGCGGGTGCAGGGCTATCCATCACGCTGGTCGTGGGGCCGCCGGGAGTGGGGAAGACTACCTTTGGACGCAAGCAGTTGCAGAGCCTCTTATCTCGGTATCCGATACAGATGCAGGAGAAACGTCACATTATTCCCGCCGTGATGAGCGAAGTCGATGCCGCTGACAGAGGTGAATTCAACTTCAACCTTCTCTACAACCGCCTCTGTGCAGACCTGATGGCGCCCAGCTCTTTGGACGGACCCGTGTTACTCGAGAATGTCGGTGAGCCCACTGACCCTATTCGGAACAGCCGACTGATGTTCGAACGAGCGCTTAGACGCCGCGAGGTGAAGCACCTGATACTCGACGAGGCGGTGCATTTCACCAACTCCCTGACTGACCCACTCCAGTACGGGAATTTGCTGAAGTCATTGTCGAATCGGGCTGGATTCAACCTCCTTCTACTCGGCGCATACGGATGCGAGCAGCTCGTGCTCGCGTCCGCGCAGTTGGCACGGCGTATCGGCGTCGTTCACTACCCCAGATATTTCCAGACCGACGAAGATTTCACGGAATACTGCACGTTCGTGAAGTCGTTGCTCGCGCACCTACCGTATGCGTTCGAAATCGACATCGAGAACCGGCTTGAGTATCTCTTCGCCGGGACGTTCGGCTTGCCTGGCGCTACAGTCGATGTGCTGATGGGCGCCGCCGGACGATGCTGGGAAAGTGCACGAAAGGTATGGAACGATGCGTTCCTCTTGAAGAGCATGCCGTCGAAAGAAGCTCAGCGGAAGATTGCTCGAGACACGATGGTGGGCGAGGCCGAGGTCCAACCGTTCCTTCAGATGGAACGCGAACACGACTACGCCACCGAGCAAGATATTCGAAACGTACTGCTGCTAGAAGAACAGTCGCGACGCAAAATCAATGGGAGGGTGCACGGATGACAGCGTTGACGAGTCCTGCATGCAGACCCGGCGGCTGGCCGGAAGATGCGCCGCCCCGGTCGGCATTGTTTTCGCTGAACCCTGAGGGTCACAGCGGTGACGACCTGGAAGACCTCGCCAGCTACTTCCGTCGTCTGAGCGAGGACCATCGCATGCTTCCGTGGACGCTAGCCTTTCGCTCAGTCGTGCCGTTAATTGGGTCAGGGTCACCAGGATGGCGCGCGAAGATGGCATGCTACTGCTACGGGCTGGCGACGTCTGGAGTGACAGAGTTGGCCGACAGTTGGGCCAAAGCGCTCAACCACGCGACGGGCCGCAACGACCTCCAACTCCACACTCTCGTTCCTTTGAAGGCGGTTGTCCCGCCGACCAAGCTGTTGTCGCCAATCGAACGGTTCTGTCCGATTTGCTACGCGCAGGATGAGAGTTCAGAGCGGCCAAAATATAACCGTCTGCTATGGGCGATTGATTGCGTCGCCGCTTGTCCGCTGCACTGCGTCCAGCTTCAAGCAGTTGATAAATCGAATCGCAACAACGACAACCCCTTCTGGCTCCACAGACAAGGAAAGCGCGCCAATGCGAGTAGTTTCTGGCTGCCTGGAATCTCAACAGTCAACGGACGCAGTCTAGCGAGCGACGTTGGAAAGCCAGCGAAGGAGGAGGACGTTCAGTTCGCACGGCTCGTCGCCGATTTAGTCGACGACCTGCATCATCACCCACATGAATTTCACGACGTCGGTGCGCCGACGAACTTCCTCCGTTATGCAACCGAGGTGCTCTTCGCTGGCAACCTCTCCCATTTCGCCCAGCATCTCGGCGTAAGCAAAGGAGCGCTTCACGGGTGGACATCGGGAAAAACGCGCCCGAGCCTCCCGCGTCTGGCACTCATTGCTTTCTGCTGTGGCGCCGCTATCTCGGACGTGATTCTCGGGAACAAGGTGATGCTGTTCAAACGCCCGGCTCCGGCTCGGCCGAGTCGGCTTTGCGTCCGCAAACGGAAAGGGGCTCGCCGGCCGCGGAATGAGCTTCAGCAGGAGTTTGAGCAGATAGTCGAATCGGGGCGAGCGTCTTCCGCGCGAGAGGCCGCAGACCTATTGGACGTCTCGACCAAATTTCTGCGTTCGCTCTCGCCCGCGCTGAACCAGCGGCTTGTGGAAGCCGGGCAGGAGCGTGTGCGCCGCACCGCAAGGGAATTGGAAGATTTAAAGTTCGACGAGTTTCGGAAATCGTTCGACGCTATTGTCGCGAAGCAGGAAAAGCCCGTAAGACGGCGAATACAGCAGGACGTTTTCGAAAGGACCGGTTTGAGCTTCCGGTACAAGCAAGCCGGCATCTTCCTTGAGCGAGTGCGTTGCCCTGCAGGTGTCGATGCAAGCAGCGGAGCGGGCGGCCGTAAGAGCGGAGGCCGTCGCAGACGACGACAGGAAAACCGTCCAGCTATGGACTGATATCTATGGAAAAACAACCAATTCGTGTCGAAAACGACATTAATTGATTAACTCCACATGAAGAAATTCAGCGCCTGGAATCAGGCATTTTGGCGCGCCCGGCTGGGATCGAACCAGCAACCCCTGCCTTCGGAGGGCAGTACTCTATCCATTGAGCTACGGGCGCGTGTGACAGTGAAACGACCCCAATAAACCGGCCGCCCACCATTGGCAAGACGGCAAGGATACCCGGTTTCCCATGAAGCGTCCACCTTGCCCGCAGAATCCCCGTCAGTCCCCCAATTCGTGCGGGTAAACACGCGCCTTCGCGCCGCTCGCCGTGATGTAAACGTTCCGTCTATAATCGTCCGTGCTTCATTGGACTGCCATTTTGCCGTTGCACCGCGCTCACAATTCCTATTCATGGAGACGAGGCAAGCATGAGCGAAGCACCCCACGAATCTCCCGTCAAAACCCCCGGGCAGCTGATTGCCGTCGTCATCGCATCATTCGCGATTCCGATCGCCCTGATCGTCCTGTTTGCCACCTACGCCAACCATGCGTTCCGTTCGGGCGCAGGCACGGACGCGCTGTCGGACGAGCAGGTCGCCGCGCGGATTGCCCCGATCGCGAAGGTCGAGGTGAAGGACGCCAACGCGCCCCGCACGTACAAGACCGGCGAGGAAGTCTACAAGGCCGTGTGCGTGACCTGTCACGGCACGGGCGCCGCCGGCGCGCCGAAGTTCGGCAACAAGGACGACTGGGCACCGCGCATCTCGCAGGGCTTCGACACGCTGCTGAAGACGGCGCTGTCCGGCAAGGGCGCGATGCCGCCGCGCGGCGGCACGAGTCCCGACGACGTCAGCGACTATGAAATCGCGCGCGCGATCGTCTACATGGCGAACAACGACGGTGCGAACTTCCCCGAACCGGCTGCCCCGGCCGCCAATGCGGCAACGGCGGCGAGCGGCGCGGCGGGTGCGGCAGGCGCATCGGGCACCGACGCATCGAACGCGCAGGCCGCCGCCGCGATGGCCGCGATCGCCGCGATTCCGAAGGCCGGCGAAAAGCCCGCGGCCGCGCCGACCAGCGCCGACGCCGCATCGGCCGGCAAGGCGCTGTACACGCAGGTCTGCCAGGCGTGTCACGCGGCCGGCGTGCTCGGCGCGCCCAAGTTCGGCAGCAAGGAGGATTGGGCGCCGCGCCTGAAGGATTCGATGGATACCGTCTACAACTACGCGCTGCACGGCAAGGGCGCGATGCCGCCGAAGGGCGGGTCGAACGCGTCGGACGCCGACGTGAAGGCGGCCGTCGACTACATGGTCAACGCCTCGAAGTAACGCCTGCCGTCCAGAAAAAACCCCCGCAGCGCACGCGCATCGCGGGGGTTTTTCGTTGCCGGGACGGCCAGGCCGGCCGCCGCGCACGTCACTTCTGCAACAGCGCCTTCAGGCTCGCGAGCCGGTCCTTCGGCGTCATCGGCGCTTCCTCCGGCGTCGGCGGCGGCGCGTCGTCGAGACCCATCTCGGGGATGAAGCGCGACGGTTCGCACACGACCGTCTCGCGCGCCCGCTTGCGCTTCTTGCACCAGTTCAGATGCAGGCTGCGCTGCGCACGCGTGATCGCGACGTACATCAGCCGGCGCTCCTCCTCGATCCGCTCGTTGTCGATCGGGCCGTCGTCCTCGCTGCTGCCGCGATGCGGCATGATCCCTTCCTCGACGCCCACCAGGAACACGTGCGGATACTCGAGCCCCTTCGACGCATGGACGGTCGACAACCGCACCGCGTCCGGATCCTCGTCCTTGCCTTCGAGCATCGACATCAGCGCGACCGTCTGGATCAGGCCGAGCAGGTTCTTGCCGGTGTCAGCCAGGCCGTCCGCGTTGTGGAAACCGTCGGCCTCGCCGTCGACGGCTTCCGCCTCGGGCTTGGTGCCCTTGCGCTTCAGCCATTCGAGGAATTCGAGCACGTTCTGCCACTTCGACTGCGCCTGCCGCTCGTCGAACGCGTCGTACAGGTAGGCCTCGTAGTGAATGGCCTCCATCATGTCGTCGAGCACGACGGTCGCGGGCTCCTTGTCCGCGCGATCGGTCAGGCGCTGGATGAAGTCGCAGAACATCCGCAGCGGCTCGATCTGCCGCGCCGACAGCCGCGCCTCGATCCCGCCCATGTACACGGCCTCGAACAGCGACACCTTCGCCTGGCCCGCGAACGAGCCGAGCGCTTCCAGCGTCGTGTTGCCGATCCCGCGGCGCGGCGTCGTGACGGCGCGGATGAACGCGGGATCGTCGTCGGCGTTCGCGATCAGGCGCAGGTACGCGCACAGGTCCTTGATCTCGGCCTTGTCGAAGAACGACTGGCCGCCCGACAGCACGTACGGAATCCGCTCGCGCCGCAGCACCTGCTCGAAGATCCGCGCCTGGAAGTTGCCGCGATACAGGATCGCGTAATCGCGGAACTGCGTGCGCCGCTCGAACTTGTGCGCGGACAGCCGGAACACGACCGATTCGGCTTCGTGCTCTTCGTCGTTGCACGCCGTGACGGTGATCGAATCGCCCATCCCGTGCTCGGACCACAGCTTCTTCTCGAACAGCTTCGGGTTGTTCGCGATCACGTTGTTCGCGGCGGTGAGGATTCGCACCGTCGAGCGGTAGTTCTGCTCGAGCTTGATCACGTGCAGCTTCGGGAAATCCTTGCCGAGCTGCGCGAGGTTCTCGAGCGTCGCGCCGCGCCAGCCGTAGATCGCCTGATCGTCGTCGCCCACCGCGGTGAACGCGGCGCGCGGGCCGGCGAGCAGCTTCAGCAGCTCGTACTGGCACGCGTTGGTGTCCTGGTATTCGTCGATCAGCAGGTAGCGCAGCTTGTTCTGCCAGCGGTCGCGCACCTGCTCGTTCTTCGCGAACAGCTCGGCCGGCAGCCGGATCAGGTCGTCGAAGTCGACCGCCTGGTACGCGTGCAGCGTCGCGACGTAATTGCGGTAAACCAGCGCCGCCTGGTGCTCGTCCTCGTTGGCCGCGATCGTCATCGCCTCCTCGGGCATGATCAGGCCGTTCTTCCACAGCGAGATCGTGCTCTGGATCTTGCGGATCAGGCCCTTGTCCGTGGTGCCGATCTGCTCCTGGATCATCCCGAAGCAGTCGTCCGAATCCATGATCGAGAACTGCGGCTTCAGGCCGACGTGCTCGGCCTCCTGACGCAGGATCTGCACGCCGAGCGAGTGGAACGTGCACACGGTGAGCTGGTTGACCGGCACCTTGCGGCCTTCCTTGCCGGGCGTGGTGAGCGTCTTGCCCTCCAGCAGCTTCGACACGCGCTCGCGCATTTCGGCGGCGGCCTTGTTCGTGAACGTGACGGCCGCGATGTGGCGCGGCTCGAAACCTTTCGCTTCGATCAGGTGCGCGATCTTCTGCGTGATCACGCGGGTCTTGCCGCTGCCCGCGCCGGCGAGCACGAGGCAGGGACCGTCGAGGTAGCGCACCGCTTCGTTCTGAGCGGGGTTGAGGCCTGCGGACATGATGACGGATGATGTTGCGGTTGACGGCGGAACGCCGGGAGGATGCCGCGCGCGGCAGGCCTGGATTGCAGGCGGACACGCGGGGCAGGACGCGCATGTTAACACGTCGGCGGCGGCCGGCGGCCGACGATGCCGCCGGGCGGAGACCCGCGGCGCGGGCAGGCTTCGCGCCCCTTTTTCCGAGCGCTTTCCTGCTTCGCTCCCCGCCTCCTTTCCCGGCGCGCGGCCCATGCCGCCGGACGCCCGCCGAACATTCGAACAGGCAGCAAATCTCCCCTCTGTTTGGTCCATGGCCGCGCGGCCCCCGGCGGCAACATACGCGAAACGTCGGCGAGTACGCGCCGACGCCCTTCATTCGCCGTCATCGACTTCCGCCGCCATGAATGACACCGTCATCGCCGCTCCCGTCTCCGAGGCCGAGCTGGCCCGCGCCGCCGCGCTTCACGCCGCCGGCTCGCTGCTGGACGCGGAGCAGGCCTACCGCCAGATCCTGCAAGCCCACCCCGAACACGCCGATTCGCACCTCCGCCTCGCGACGGTGCTCGAACAGCTCGACCGGCGCGACGCCGCGTTGCGGCATTTCCGGGCCGCGGTGGCGACCGAGCCGTCGCAGCGGCGCTACTGGATCGCGTGCATCGACGCGTTGACGCGCGACAACCAGATGGATGCGGCGCGCGCATTGGTCGCACAGGCGCGCACGCACGGCATCGACGCGCTGTCGCTCGAACTCGCGGCGGCCGATGCGCCGTCGGCCTCCGCCGACGAGCTGGCGGCCGTTCTCTCCGAATTCATGAACACGCTCGCGGCGCTGCTCGACAAGCGGCAATTCGCGCAGGCCGAAGGCATCGCGACCCAGCTGACCGAATGGATGCCGGACGTCGGCCTCGGCTGGCGGGCGCTGGCCGTCACGCTGGTTCAGCAGGAGCGCCACGCGCAAGCCCTCGCGCCGATGCGCAAGGCCGCCGCGCTGATGCCCGACGACGCCGACACGCGCCAGGATCTCGCGGAGCTCGAGGCGCACGTGATGCAATCCGCGCCCGCGCCGCAGCCGGTCGCGATGCCGCTGGTGCCGAACGCGACGCTCTGCACGACGCTGCCGGGCAGCCGCCAGTTCCGCCATTTCGCGGGCGGGCTGGTCGCCACGGTGCCGGTGCTGATCCCGACGTTCAACAATCCGACCTATACGCGCCGGATGGTCGCCCAGCTGAAGGCGCGCGGCCTGCGCAACATCGTGATCGTCGATAACGCGTCGAGCGCGCCCGACATGCTCGCGTTCCTGGAAAGCGTGCAGGACGACGCGACCGTCGTGCGCCTCGATCGCAACGCGGGCCCGCGCGACGTGTTTCTGTCGGACGCGAACTACGCGCGCCTGCCGGACACCTTCTGCGTGACCGATCCGGACCTCGAACTGAACGACGCGCTGCCGCCCGAATTCCTGTTCGAGCTGATCGACGCAACCGAAGCATTCCAGACCGGCAAGGCCGGCTTCGCGCTCGACATCTCGCAACCGGAGCTGATGAAGGAAACGACGCTCTTCTGCGGCGACCGCCAATACACGACGCTCGAATGGGAGGCGAATTTCTGGCGCCACCAGATCGGCAGCACGGCGGGCGGCGACCCGATCTACAACGCGCCGATCGATACGACGTTCGCCGTCTACAACAAGCGCTACTTCCGCCGCGACTCGCATCTCTGCGGCGTGCGGTTCGCGGGCCGCTACACCTGCAAGCACATCCCCTGGTACAAGGAGACCGGCCTGACGGACGCGGAGGAGCAGTACTACCGCGAACACCAGAAGTGGTCGAACTACCTGGCCTGACACGCGGGGGCGGCGGCGAGCGTCCGCGCGTCGCCGCGCGATGCACGCACGCCGCCCTCTTCGTCCCCTTCGTCTTCTTCGCCCGACAACCCTGACATCACGCGCCATGCTACCCAGAGTCAACCTCGTCAAGACCGACCACGCCGATTACCTGCTGTTCGCGACCCGGGACGCGATTTCGGCGAATCTCTATTACAACGGCTCCTGGGACGCGTCGCTGCTGACCATCAGCCAGATGTTCTACGCGAACGAGGAAGCGCCGCTGGTCCTCGACATCGGCGCGAATCTCGGCGCGTACGCGGTGCCGGTCGCCAAGAGCATCGCCGCGCAGGGCGGCATGGTCTACGCGTTCGAGCCGCAGCGCATCGTTTATTACCAGCTGTGCGGCAACGTGTTCCTGAACCGGCTCGAGAACGTGCACGCGTTCAACGTCGCGATCGGCAACCAGGACGGCATCATCCCGCTGCCCGCGATCGACTATTCGCGCTCGATCAACATCGGCGGCTTCTCGCTCGACGAGCAGTTCAACATGCGCCGCAATTCGGTCGAGACCGTCGCGAGCCAGCAGCCGAGCGACGTGCCGATCGCCCGCCTCGACACGCTGAACTTCCCGAAGTCGCCCGCGCTGATCAAGATCGACGTCGAAGGGCTCGAGCTCGACGTGCTCAAGGGCGGCACGGCGTTTCTCGAACGGCACGGCTTCCCGCCGCTGCTGCTCGAGGCCTGGAACCTCGAATGGTTCTCGGAAAAGCGCGCCGCGCTGCTCGACTACCTGAAGACGCTCGGCTACACCTGGTTCGCGATGGGCGACGAACTCGTCGCGCAGCATCCGTCGTTCGCGCGGCAGGTGAGCTTCGAGACGGGCACCGACGGCGTGATCCGGATGAACCGCACCCGCTGACGATTCGCGCCCGGCGCGCCGTCACGCGCCAAGGCGCTGCCTGAGCGCGTCGGCGGCCTGTGCGGCCCAGACGGCGCACGCGGCCGCGCCGGGATGAAAGCCGTCCGCCGCCATCAGGTGCGGCTCGAGCGGCAGCGCAACGCGCAGGAACGTACAGCGCGGCTGCGTCGCGGCCCACTCGGCGAGCGTCGCGTTAAGCCGCCTCGCGCGCAGGCCGAGATACCAGGCAAGAGGCTGCGGCAGCGCCGGAAAGCGCTCGATCGGCGGCACCGCCGACAGGATCACGTGCGCAACCCCGAACCGCGCGGCGAGCAGCTCGACGAGCGCCGCCTGCGCGGCGCGCCAGCGCGCCGGCGACACGCCGCCCGTCACGTCGTTCACGCCGAGCGACGTGACCGCCGCATCGAACGGCCGCGCCGGCTCGGCGGCAAGCCAGTCGACCAGTTCCTCGGCGGTCAGCCCGGTGCGCGCCAGCAATGTCCAGCTCACGCGGTGCGATGCCGCAAGCGCGCGGGCGAGCTGCCCCGACAGCGCGTCGCGCTGCGACGCGATACCGACGCCCGCGGCAGCCGAATCCCCCAGCACCAGCACGCGCAGCGGCGGCCCGTCGCCGGCCGTGCCGTTGCGCGGGCCCGCCGCCTCGGCAAGCCGTGGCGTGACGCGGCGCACGCGTCGCCCCTGCAACAGCAGCAACGGGCCCAGCGCGGCGGTGGCAAGCGGATATCCCATGGTTTCGATCCGGTAACGAGGCAAGCAGGCGACGCGCGACACGCGTCGAAACGGCTCCCATTGTGTCGGATTCGCGCGCCGGTCGGCACATGGCCGGCCATTCGGCCGGGGTCCGCGCACCGGTTCCCTGACCGTTCGGCCAACGCCCGCTCGCGCGCGTGCCGCCGTGCCACAATAGCCGTCCGCGCGGCCGGTGGCCGCAGCGCTTTGCTCCCTTCGTACGCAGCCAAGGATTGCCATGTCGTCATTGCTCAGGATTGGTTTGATGGGTTTCGGTTTCGCCGGTGCGACGTTCCACGCGCCCGTGATAGCCGCGAGCGGTCGCACCGAGATCGCCGCGATCGCGACGGGGCAGCCCGATCGCGCGCGCGCCGCCTATCCGGGCGCACGCATCGTCCCCGATCTCGACACGCTGCTCGGCCTCGACGACATCGACTGCGTGGTGATCGCCACGCCGAACGACACGCACTTCACGCTCGCGCGCCAGGTGCTCGAAGCCGGCCGCCACGTCGTCGTCGACAAGCCCGTCACGCTCACGGCCGACGAAGCACTGGCGCTCGCGCGGCTCGCGAACGCGCGCAGCCGCCTGTTCGCGCCGTTCCACAATCGCCGCTGGGACGGCGACTTCCTCACCGTGCGGCGCATCGTCGAATCCGGCGAACTCGGCCGGCTCACGTATTTCGCGTCGCACTTCGACCGCTTCCGGCCGACCCCGCGCACGCGCTGGCGCGAGGAGCCCGCTCGCGGCGGCGGCCTGCTGCTCGACCTCGGCCCGCACCTGATCGACCAGGCGCTCGCGCTGTTCGGGCTGCCGGAAACGGTCAGCGCCACGGTCAAGACGCGCCGCGACAACGGCACGGCGCCCGATTTCGTGCATCTGCTGCTCGGCTATCCGGACAAGGACGTCGCGCTGCACGCGAGCGCGCTGTCGGCGATCGAGCCCGCGCGCTTCACGCTGCACGGCACGCGCGGCAGCTATCAGAAGTTCGGGCTCGACACGCAGGAAGACCAGTTGAAGGCCGGCCTCACGCCGGACCACGTCGAGTTCGGCGGCGGCAACCCACCCGGCGTGCTGCGCGTGCTCGACGGCGAAGTCGAGGTCGAGCGGCCGGTGCCGACGCTCGATGGCCAGTACGCGGAGTTCTATCGCGCGCTCGCCGCGTCGGTCCATGACGGCGCGGCGTTCCCGGTCACGCCGCAGGATGCCGTCGACGTGATGACGATCATCGAGCTCGCCGCGCAAAGCGAGCACGATGGCCGCCGGGTACCATTCGTGCGCCGCACCGTCTGACGGCCGCCGGCCGGGTCGGTGCCGCCCCGGCCTCGGCCGCGCCGCGCGCCGCGCCAGCGGCCGCCAGCGCCCGGCAGCGGCACGCGTCAGCCGCCGCGGCCGGCGATCCCGAACATTCCGTTACAAATGGTGCGGGAACGAAAGTCAGCGCTCACCCGGTCTGATGCGTTTCTCAAAAAGTCGATCCGACACCAAACCGTCAGGAGAATGTGATGCAACGGTTGATTCGCGCAGCGGCATGCTGCGTCCTGGTTTCCTCGCTCGCGGCCTGTATCGTGCAGCCGCAGCGGCCGGCCCGACAGGCACCCCCGCCCCCGCGGCCGAATCCGCAGGTCGTCGCGAACGACCGTCTGCAGGAGGTCCAGGGCCGGATCGACAACCTGCACCGCCGGATCGACGCTCGCGTCAACGGCGGCTACTACCCGCCGCCGTACGGCGCGCAGCTGCACCACCGGCTCGACGTGATCCGCCAGGAAGCGAACGACATGTCGGCGCAGCACAACGGCGGCCTGTCCGGCGACGAGCAGCGCGTGCTGAACCAGGAACTCGACACGGCCGCGCGCGCGATCGGCGAGTAATACCGGCCATGCCGGCGCCTGCCGGCGCCGGCGGAAGCGGCGGCGATCCCGCGCCGCCGCTTGTCGCGAAGCGACATTCTTTTGCGCAAATTGACAATGCCCACCCGCTCGCGTACAGTCGCCCGCACGCGTCGGGAGAGCGTGTGACCGCGTAGTTCGCTATCAGCAACGCCGGTTGCGCCGCCGAAGGGGCACACCCGCAAACTCTCAGGCAAAAGGACCGACCGCGTCGGGGATTCCCGTCCGCGCATCGCGCGGGCCGCACTCCCCGCACTCTGGAGAGCGGCAGTAGCCCGTTGCGCAGATGCAGCGCGGGCAGGCTGCCCACCGAAGGGGCGCGCGTTCGCCGGCTCGTGGCCGCGGCGCAATCTCTCAGGTATCGAGGACAGAGGGGCATGTATCGCATCGCTCGCAGGCCCATGGCCGCGACGGTCGGCACATGGCCGTTCTGACCCGCGCGCAAGCGCCTTGCCTGAGGCCTCGATGACTGCACTGAATCAAACCCCGCTCAACGCCGCGCACCGCGCGCTCAATGCCCGCATGGTCGACTTCGGCGGCTGGGACATGCCCGTCAACTACGGCTCGCAGATCGAAGAACACGAAGCCGTGCGCACCGACGCCGGCATGTTCGACGTGTCGCACATGTGCGTGGTCGACTTCACCGGCAGCCGCGTGCGCGCGTTCTTCGAACACGCGATCGCCAACAACGTCGGCAAGCTCAAGACGCCCGGCAAGGCGCTCTACTCGTGCCTGCTCAATCCGCAGGGCGGCGTCGTCGACGACCTGATCGTCTACTACTTCACCGAAGAATTCTTCCGCGTCGTCGTCAACGCCGGCACGGCCGAGAAGGACATCGCGTGGTTCAACCAGCTCAACGAACAAGGCGGCTACGGCCTGACCATCGCGCCGCGCCGCGATTTCGCGATCGTCGCCGTGCAGGGCCCGAACGCCCGTGAGAAGGTCTGGAAGACGGTGCCCGCCGCACGTGCCGCGACCAGCGAACTGAAGCCGTTCAATGCCGCGCAGGTCGCCGGCACGCCGTTCGGCGATCTCACCGTCGCGCGCACCGGCTACACCGGCGAGGACGGCTTCGAAGTGATCGTCCCGGCCGTGCACGTCGAGGCGCTGTGGAACGCGCTGCAGCAAAACGGCGTGCGCCCGTGCGGGCTCGGCGCGCGCGACACGCTGCGTCTCGAGGCCGGCATGAACCTGTACGGCCAGGACATGGACGACACGGTATCCCCGCTCGACGCGGGCCTCGCGTGGACGGTCGACCTGTCCGCGCCGCGCGAGTTCGTCGGCCGCGCCGCGCTCGAGCGCGACGGCTCGCGCGCCGCGTTCGTCGGCCTGATTCTTCAGAAGGAAAACGGCAAGGCGGGCGGCGTGCTGCGCGCCCATCAAAAAGTCGTCACGCCGCACGGCGAAGGCGAGATCACGAGCGGCACGTTCTCGCCGTCGATGCAGGAATCGATCGCGTTCGCGCGCGTGCCGACGGCGGTCCAGATCGGCGACATCGTTCATGTGCAGATTCGAGACAAGCAACTTCCCGCGCGCGTGGTAAAACTGCCGTTCGTGCGCAACGGCAAGGTCCTCGCTGCGTAACGATCGGGAGGCGACCGGGAGGCCGCTTCCCGGGAAGCCGGGAAATGGCGCCCGGCGCAACCACACCCGGCGCGCCCCGGCGGCGCGCCAAGCATAACGAACACACCCTTTTATCCAGGAGCATCCGATGAGCAACGTCCCGGCCGATCTGAAGTACACCGACGAACACGAGTGGATCCGCACCGAAGCAGACGGCACGCTGACGGTCGGCATCACCGATCACGCGCAGAGCACGCTCGGCGACATCGTCTTCCTCGAGCTGCCGCAAGTCGGCAAGTCGGTGAACGCGGGCGACGCCGTCGGCGTCGTCGAATCGGTGAAGGCGGCATCCGACATCTACTCGCCGGTGTCCGGCGAAGTCATCGCCATCAACGAAGAAGCCGCCGACTCGCCGGAAGCAGTCAACAGCGACGCATACGGCACGTGGCTCTTCAAGATCAAGCTCGCGGCCGGCGCATCGACCGACAAGCTGATCGACGCCGACGCGTACAGCAAGCTGATCGACTAATTTTCCCTACCCGAACCGCGCGCGGCCGCCCAGCCGGCCCGCGCGGGACCAGAGTCACGCCATGAAGCTCGAACACCCGGACCGCCTGATGAACCGCACGCCCCTCTCGCTCGCCGCGCTCGAAACGCACGACGCGTTCGCAGAACGCCACATCGGCCCCGATGCCGCCAGCCAGCAGGCCATGCTCGATACGCTCGGCTTCGCGTCGCGCGCCGCCCTGATCGACGCCGTGATCCCGGCCTCGATCCGCCGCGCCGAACCGCTGCCGCTCGGCCCGTTCGCGCAACCGAAGAGCGAGGCCGAAGCCCTCGCCGCGCTGCGCGCGCTCGCGGACAAGAACCAGGTGTTCCGCTCGTATATCGGCCAGGGCTATTACGACTCGCACACGCCGGCCGTGATCCTGCGCAACGTGCTCGAAAACCCGGCGTGGTACACGGCCTACACGCCGTACCAGCCCGAAATTTCCCAGGGTCGCCTCGAGGCGCTCCTGAACTTCCAGCAGATGGTCGCCGACCTGACGGGCCTCGCGATCTCGAACGCGTCGCTGCTCGACGAAGCAACGGCCGCGGCCGAAGCGATGACGCTGCTGCAGCGCACCGGCAAGCCGGCGTCGAACGTGTTCTACGTCGCCGACGACGTGCTGCCGCAAACCCTCGAAGTGGTCCGCACGCGCGCGCTGCCGATCGGCATCGAAGTCAAGACGGGCCCGGCGGCCGACGCCGCGCAGGCCAACGCGTTCGGCGTGCTGCTCCAGTACCCGGGCGTGAACGGCGACGTGCGCGACTACCGCGCGCTCACCGAAGCAATCCACGCGGCCGGCGGCCATGTCGTCGTCGCGGCCGACCTGCTGGCGCTGACCGTGCTGACGCCGCCCGGCGAATGGGGCGCGGACGTCGCGGTCGGCAACACGCAGCGCTTCGGCGTGCCGATGGGTTTCGGCGGCCCGCACGCCGCGTACATGGCCGTGCGTGACGAATTCAAGCGCCAGATGCCGGGCCGCCTCGTCGGCGTGACCGTCGACGCGCAGGGCAAGCCCGCGCTGCGTCTCGCGCTGCAAACCCGCGAACAGCACATTCGCCGCGAGAAGGCGACGTCGAACGTGTGTACCGCGCAGGCGCTGCTCGCGATCATGGCCAGCATGTACGCGGTCTATCACGGCCCGCAGGGCCTGAAGACGATCGCGCTGCGCGTGAACCGCATCGCGGCGTTGCTCGCCGCCGGCGTGAAACAGCTCGGCTTCGCGACCGTCAACGACACGTTCTTCGACACGCTGACGATCGAAACCGGCGCGCGCACCGCGCAAGTCCACGAGTTCGCGAAGAGCAAGCGCATCAACCTGCGCCGCGTGAGCGACACGCAAGTCGGCGTGTCGGTCGACGAAACGACGACCCGCGACGATCTCGCCGACCTGCTCGCCGTGTTCGCGCAGGCTGCGGGCGGCACGGCGCCGTCCGTCGACGCGCTGGACGCGGGCCTCGGCGGCGCCGCGGCGCTGCCGGCCGGCCTCGAACGCACGAGCGCGTACCTCACGCACCACGTGTTCAACCGCCACCATTCCGAAACGGAAATGCTGCGCTACCTGCGCAGCCTGTCGGACAAGGATCTCGCGCTCGACCGCTCGATGATCCCGCTCGGCTCGTGCACGATGAAGCTGAACGCGACGTCGGAAATGCTGCCGGTCACGTGGCCAGAATTCGGCCGCATCCATCCGTTCGCGCCGGCCGAGCAGACCGTCGGCTACCGCGAGATGATCGACCAGCTCGAGCAGATGCTCGTCGCGGCTACCGGCTACGCGGCCGTGTCGCTGCAGCCGAACGCCGGCTCGCAAGGCGAATACGCGGGCCTGCTGATCATCCACGCGTATCACGCGTCGCGCGGCGAAGCGCATCGCGACGTGTGCCTGATCCCGGCATCCGCGCACGGCACGAACCCGGCATCCGCGCACATGGCCGGCATGAAGGTCGTGGTCGTCGCGTGCGACGCGCAGGGCAACGTCGACATCGCCGACCTGAAGGCGAAGGCCGAGCAGCACGCGAACGACCTCGCGGCGATCATGATCACGTATCCGTCGACGCACGGCGTGTTCGAGCAGAACGTGCGCGAAATCTGCGAGATCGTGCACGCGCACGGCGGCCAGGTGTACGTCGACGGCGCGAACATGAACGCGATGGTCGGCCTGACCGCGCCGGGCCAGTTCGGCGGCGACGTGTCGCACCTGAACCTGCACAAGACGTTCTGCATCCCGCACGGCGGCGGCGGCCCGGGCGTCGGCCCGGTCGCGGTTGGCGCGCACCTCGCGAAGTTCCTGCCGAACCAGCGTTCGACCGGTTATGCACGCGGCGAAGACGGCATCGGCGCGGTGTCGGCCGCGCCGTACGGCTCGGCGTCGATCCTGCCGATCTCGTGGATGTACATCGCGATGATGGGCGCGAAGAACCTGACGGCTGCCACCGAAACCGCGATCCTCAACGCGAACTACATCGCGAAGCGTCTCGCGCCGCACTACCCGGTGCTGTATTCGGGCCCGGGCGGGCTGGTCGCGCACGAGTGCATTCTCGACCTGCGTCCGCTCAAGGAAACCAGCGGCATCAGCGTCGACGACGTCGCGAAGCGCCTGATGGACTACGGCTTCCACGCGCCGACGATGAGCTTCCCGGTGCCGGGCACGCTGATGGTCGAGCCGACCGAATCGGAATCGCAGGAAGAACTCGACCGCTTCATCGCCGCGATGATCGCGATCCGCGAGGAAATCCGCGCGGTCGAGGAAGGCCGCGCCGATCGCGAGGACAACCCGCTGCGCCATGCGCCGCACACCGCGGCCGTCGTCACCGCGAACGAATGGCCGCACGCGTACTCGCGCGAGCAGGCCGCGTACCCGGTCGCGTCGCTCGGCACGAACAAGTACTGGCCGCCGGTCGGCCGTGCGGACAACGCGTACGGCGACCGCAACCTGTTCTGCTCGTGCGTGCCGGTGTCGGAATACGCATAACGCGCGCCACGCATCGGAGTCCGGCCATGACCACACCGCACGCAACCGCCGGTTGCGTGCGGTTTTTGCGTGCGCCGCCCGTCCGATCGATTCACGTTTGCCCGCCAATCCGGCTAACATCACACGCGATCAAGCCAATCAAGGAGTTCCGCATGGTGCGTCCGATGTTTCCGGGCCATGGTGCAACGCACGCGCAGCCGCGCACGCGCCGCTTCGTGCCGCTGCTCGTCGCGTCGCTGTCGCTTGCCGCAGCCGGTCTCGGCACGGCCGGCTGCGCGCGTGCGGCGATGAATTTCTGCGCGGCACCCGCGCTGCAGGCGAGCGAGACGACGCAGGCCGAGCCCGGCGTGCAGGCGCTGATCCGCAGCGTCGACGCGCGCATCGGCGAGCAGCCGAAGGCGATGGCGCGCGTGCACACCGAGGGCACGCTGCCGCACGAAGGCATCTACGACCAGAGCGCCGAAGCGCTGAAGGACATGGAACTGATGCGCGACGCCGCGCTGGCGTGGCGCGTGACGAACGCGCCGCGCTATCTGCAGCTCGTCGACCGTTTCCTGTCCGCGTGGGTCTCCACCTATCAGCCGAGCTTCAATCCGATCGACGAGACGCGCTTCGACAGCCTGATCGTCGCGTACGACATGACGGCGAGCGCGCTGCCGGTCAAGACCCGCAACGCGACGGCGGCGTTCATCGCGAAGCTCGGCGCCGGTTACGTCGCGCAGATCGACGCGCAGAAGCGGCCGCTCGCCGGCACGTGGCGCAACAACTGGCAGAGCCACCGGATCAAGCTGATCGCGCTGTCCGCGTTCACGCTCGGCGATCGCAAGATGATGAATGCCGCGCAGCGGCTGTTCGTCGAGCATCTCGCCGACAACATCGGCCCGGACGGCAAGACCTGGGATTTCGAGGAACGCGACGCGCTGCACTACGCGGTGTACGACCTGCAGCCGCTCGTGACGGCCGCGCTCGCCGCGCGCCGCTTCAACCGCAACTGGCTGCGCGAACGCGGCGCGAACGGCGCGACGCTCGCGGCCGCGCTCGACTGGCTCGTGCCGTACGCGCTCGGCGAAAAAACGCACGAGGAATTCGTGAATTCGCCGGTGCCGTTCGACGCGAAACGCCGCGAAGCGGGCTTGCCCGGCTACACGGGGCAGTGGGACCCGAAAAACGCCACCGAACTCTTTCATCTGGCCGCGCGGCTCGACGGGCGCTATGCCCGCGTCGCGCGGCAGCTCTCCCCCATGCCGCCCGCATGGCTGGCCGCGTGCCTGCCATTGCAGGCGCGATAGCACTATTCTCAAAGCAAGGCAGGAATCGAAATGGCAGTCAGCGTGTTTGACCTCTTCAAGATCGGCATCGGCCCGTCCAGCTCGCACACGGTCGGACCGATGCGCGCGGCGCTGATGTTCGTCCAGGGCCTCGAGCGCGACGGCTTGCTCGACGCGACGGCCAACGTGAAGGTCGAGTTGTACGGCTCGCTCGGCGCCACCGGCAAGGGCCACGGCACCGACCGCGGCGTGATGCTCGGCCTGCTCGGCGACGCGCCCGACACCGTAGATCCCGACACGATCGACGCGCGACTGGAAGATGTCCGCAAGACGAAGCAGCTCGCGCTGCTCGGCACGCACCCGGTGCCGTTCGTGCTGAAGGAGAACATCGCGTTCTACCGGCAGGCGCTGCCCGAGCACCCGAACGGGATGAAGCTGCGCGCGTCCGACGCGAGCGGCAACGTGCTGGTCGAGCGCACTTACCTGTCGGTCGGCGGCGGTTTCGTCGTGACGGCCGGCGCGCCGAACACGAAGGTGCTGAGCGCGGCCGAGCAGATGACGCATCCGTTCCGCACCGGCGCGGAGCTGCTCGCGCTGACCGAGTCGACCGGCAAGTCGATCGCGCAGCTGATGTGGGAAAACGAACGCGCGTGGCACACCGAGGAAGAGACGCGCGACGGCCTGCTGAAGATCTGGGCCGTGATGCAGTCGTGCGTGTCGCGCGGCTGCGGGATCGGCAACCCGGACGCCGACGGCAACCTGCCCGGCCCGTTCCAGGTGAAGCGCCGCGCACCGCAGCTGTATCGCGCCCTGACCGGCCACCCGGAGCGCGCGCTGCAGGATCCGCTGTCGATGGTCGACTGGATCAACCTGTATGCGATCGCGGTCAACGAGGAAAACGCGGCCGGCGGCCGCGTCGTCACCGCGCCGACCAACGGCGCGGCCGGCATCATTCCCGCCGTGCTGCATTACTACACGCGCTTCACGCCGGGCGCGAACGAACAGGGCGTGATCGACTTCCTGCTCACGGCCGCCGCGATCGGCATCCTGTACAAGCTCAACGCGTCGATTTCGGGTGCGGAAGTGGGTTGCCAGGGCGAAGTGGGCGTCGCATGCTCGATGGCGGCCGGCGCGCTCGCGGCCGTGCTCGGCGGCACGCCGCGCCAGGTCGAGAACGCGGCCGAGATCGGGATGGAGCACAACCTCGGCCTCACCTGCGACCCGGTCGGCGGGATGGTGCAGATTCCGTGCATCGAGCGCAACGCGATGGCGTCGGTGAAGGCCGTCAACGCGGCGCGCATGGCGCTGCGCGGCGACGGCTCGCATTATGTGTCGCTCGACTCGGTGATCAAGACGATGCGCGAGACGGGCGCCGACATGAAGACGAAGTACAAGGAAACGTCGCGCGGCGGGCTCGCGGTGAATATCGTCGAGTGCTGATGCCGGATCCGGCGGGAATGCGGGCGAATCGATATCCCGCATGACCGCCGGACACAACCGCCGCCATCAATCGTTCAGCCAGTTCTCCAGCCGCAGCCCGGGATAGCCGACGAAATCGCGCTCGTTGTTGGTCACGAGGACAACATCGAGCGACACCGCATGTGCGGCAATCAGTTTGTCGAGGTGGTCCTTCTTCCGCTCGCGGGTTACCTCGCGAACCGGACCGTACGCTTGCGCGGCCGCCGCGTCGAACGCAGCGACAGGGATATCGTCGACCAGCGCGGCAAGATTGCGCCGCGCCCGCGCAGGGCTCGCGCATGCGGCAACGCCGTACTCGAGCTCGGCGTACGTGATCGCCGACATCACGACGTCCCCCGTGTAGCACTGCGCAAATCGCTTCGCGACCTGCTCGGGCTGATTCCTCATCAGATAAATGCACATGTTGGTGTCCAGCATGTAGCGCGGCATCACAATCCCTCGCGTTCGGCCTGTTCCTGATCGCCACGCCCTTCTGCCATGAACTCCGGCCCGAATTGCGCGAACTTTTCGAGTACGTGAGTCAACGGCCGCCGGGCCGGACGGATACGGATCTCGTCGCCGACCCGCTCGATTTCCAGGTCGATATCGGTGCGCTCATAGGCAAGGTCGGCAGGAATTCGCACCGCCTGCGAGTTGCCGTTCCGAAATACCCTCGTGGTATGCATATCGATCTCCGTCCGGATGTACATTGGATGTACGTTATACGATTCGATCTGCGATGTAAATCCCTGTGTGTACATAACCGCCTCCCGGTGACGTCCCGCGCGATCGCTGCTTCCGCGTCGAAGCAGGAACGCGGGTTCGATATTCGTAGCGCTTACTTTCCGTCGCCGGGGGCACCCGAACAAGCTGGCCATTCGGCCAACGGGAAGCCGGTCGCGCTGCCTGGATTCGCCGCGTTCCGGCACTTTTCACGGGCCGGCGTACCGGCACCCCGCCGACAGGCGTAAGCTGTACGTCCCGCTACCCAGGGAGACGGCAGCCCATGTCGCATTCCAAGGATCTCGAGCCGCGCGCCACCACCGGCGCGCGACTGCTCGTCGATGCGTTGCTCGCCAATCACGTCGAACGCGTGTTCTGCGTGCCGGGCGAGAGCTTTCTCGCCGTACTCGATGCGCTGGCGGACGACACCGCGCGCATCCAGACGGTCGTCTGCCGCCACGAGGCGGCCGCCGCGAACATGGCTGAGGCGGTCGGCAAGCTGACCGGCCGCCCCGGCATCGCGTTCGTCACGCGCGGCCCCGGCGCGACCCACGCGTCGATCGGCGTGCACACCGCGTTCCAGGATTCGACGCCGATGATCCTCTTCGTCGGCCAGTGCGCGCGCGAGCATCTCGACCGCGAAGCCTTCCAGGAAATCGACTACCGCCGGATGTTCGGCCAGATGGCGAAATGGGTCGCGCAGATCGACGACCCGCGCCGCATTCCCGAATACCTGAGTCATGCATTCCACGTCGCGATGTCCGGCCGGCCCGGCCCGGTCGTGCTCGCGCTGCCGGAGGACGTGCTGTCGGACGCGTGCGCGCCGCAACCGGTCGTGCCGGCCGCGAAGCGCGTCGCGGCGTCGCCGTCGGCCGCGCAGGTCGACGAGCTGCGCGAACGGCTCGCACGCGCCGAACGGCCGTTCGCGATCGTCGGCGGCAGCGGCTGGACGCCCGAGGCATGCGCGAACCTGCGCACCTTCGCCGAGCGCTGGCAGTTGCCGGTCGCGTGTGCTTTCCGCTACCAGGACACCTTCGACAACGCGCACCCGAACTATGCGGGCGATGTCGGTCTCGGGATCAATCCCGCGCTCGGCAAGCGGATCCGCGACGCGGACCTGCTGCTCGTGCTCGGCCCGCGCCTGGGCGAAGCGACGACCGGCGGCTACACGCTGCTCGACATCCCGAAGACGCGCCAGACGCTGATCCACGTGCACCAGGGCGCGGACGAACTCGGCCGCGTGTACGCGGCCGACCTGCCGATCGTGTCGGGGATGCCGGAGATCGCGGCGCCGCTCGCCGCGCTCGATCCGCCGGCGCATCCCGCATGGGCCGGCACGGCCGCCGACGCGCATCGCGCCTACCTCGAATGGCATGCGCCGCTGCCGATGCCCGGCGACGTCCAGCTCGGCGACGTGATGGTGCAGTTGCGAGAGCGCCTGCCGCACGACGCAATCCTGACCAACGGCGCCGGCAACTATGCGATCTGGCTGCATCGTCACTTCGCGTACCGGCACTTCCGCTCGCAGCTTGCGCCGACCAGCGGCGCGATGGGCTACGGGCTGCCCGCCGCGCTCGCCGCGAAGTCGCTGTATCCGTCGCGAGCGGTGGTCGCGCTCGCCGGCGACGGCTGCTTCATGATGGCCGGCAACGAGCTCGCGACCGCAATGCAGTATGGGCTGAACATCATCGCGATCGTCGTCAACAACGGGCATTTCGGCACGATCCGCATGCATCAGGAGCGCAACTATCCGGGCCGCGTGCACGGCACCGGGCTCACGAATCCCGATTTCGCCGCGTATGCGCGTGCATTCGGCGCGCATGGCGAGACGGTCGAGCGCACCGCCGAGTTCGCGCCGGCACTCGAGCGCGCACTGACCTGCGGGCTGCCGGCGCTGATCGAGATCCGGATCCCGCAAGACGCCAGCACGCCGGCCGCGACGCTCGAGCAGATCCGCGAGCAGGGCCGTCGCGCGCGCGGCGCATGACCGTGGAGCTGCGCACCGCCGTGGCCGGCTTCGCGCTGTCGCGCGACGACGTGCTCGCCCATCCCGGCACGCTGCTCGCGCCCGACGGCACGCTCGTCGCGCCGTACGACCTCGAGCACGGCGGCGGCCCGGCTGACGGTCATGTGGCGGCCGCGCCCGCGCTCGGGCTGCTGCACGGCGTCCACCGACCGTTCCGGCTCGACTACGACCGCGTGACGGACGTGCACGTGATCAACGGAATGGGCGTCACGCTCGGCGACTCGGTGATCGGGCTGACCGCGCTCGCCGCGCTGCGCGCGATGCATCCCGCCGTGCACTTCACGCTGTACCGGCCGGCGCGCGCACCGCGCTACGTCGACGCGCTGTATGCGCTCGCCGCCGACGTCGTCGCGCCGTCGCGTGCGTTGCCGTGCGCAGCCGATGCATTGCCGGCGCACGCGCCATGCATCGATCTCGGCAATCATCTGTACTGGCCCGCATTCGCGCGGCAGCCGATGATCGACTTCTTCCTCGACGCGCTCGGCGCCGATCCGGCCACGGTGCCGGCCGCCGCGAAGCGCAACCGCTGGCTCGCGCGGCTGCCGCTGCCGGCGCTGCCGGCCGAATGGCGGCGGCCGTACGTGCTGTTCTGCCCGAACGCGAGCACCGCGGTGCGCAGCGTGCCGCCGGCGCTCCTCGCGACGTTCGTCGAGCAGCTCGCTCGGCGTTACGGGCTGCCGGTCGTCGGCTTCGGCCCGGTCGCGCATCCGGCCTACGTCGAAGTGAGCCGCGACGCGGCCGATACGGCCCGCTTCATTGCCTGGGTCAAGGGGGCGAGCGTGCTGTTCGCGCCCGATACGTCGGCGCTGCATCTCGCCGACGGCTTCGACGTGCCGACGCTCGGCTGTTTCACGACGATCGGGCCGGCGCTGCGCGTGCGCGACTATCCGCACTGCGTGCCGGTCGTGCTCGACGTGCCGGCTGAATTGCACGGACTGCACCGCAGCGAGCGACCGGGCGATCTCGCGGCGGTCGAAGCCGCCTACCGGGCGATCGACTGGGACGCCGTGCCGTGGCCTGCGCCGCGCGACGCGGCAGCTGCGTCCGGATAGAAAACGACGATCGCCGAAAGATCGCGCGCGCAGCGGCGCCCACGCGCCGCAGCACGGCTCACCCGGCCGCCACCGTCACCGCGCGCTCGCGCAGCGTCTCCGACGGCCGCTTGCCGAACAACCGCCGGTAGTCGGTCGCGAACTGGCTCAGGTGCCAGAAGCCCCACGCCTCCGCAACGTCCTGCACCGAGCCGGCCGCCCGGCCGCACAGGTCGCGCCGCGCGCCGTTCAGCCGCAGCGTACGCAGGTAGGTCGCGGGGGCCATGCCGAGCACGTCCTGGAAGCAGTACTGCAGCGTGCGCCGGCTCACGTGCAGTTGTTCGCACAGCTCGGGCACGCCGACCGGGCGCGTGCGGTGCGCGAGCACGTAGTCGCGCGCCTGCTCGACGATCCAGCGCCGGGTCGACGGTGCGCCGCCGGCGCCATCGTCGGCCCGTTGCGCGCATGCATCGAACAGCGCGGCCAGCACCTCGGCCTGCAGCTCGTCGCGCTGCGCGTCGGGCAACGGGCCGCCCACCGCCGCCGCGCCGTCGAGCCGGCGGCCAAGCAGCGCGCACAGGCGCGCGAGCCGCGTATCGCCGGCCTGGATCACGCGCTGCGTGAACAGCCGCTCGTCGAGCGCGCGGCGTTCGACTTCCTCCGCGTAGCGGCGCAGCACGTCGCCGCGCACGACGACGCCGTAGATCGAGAACTGCGCGGGCGTCAGCAGTTCGAATTCGACGTTGCCGGGCCGGAATGCGAGCGCACCGGGCCCGATGCGGCACGCATCGACGCGCGCGGTGCCGTCGCCGGCGAGCGGGATGCCGAACCAGTACGCGTCGCCGCGCACCTCGCATGCCTGGCGCAGCAGGTGGCTGGTCGATTCGCGAAACAGCTTCATCGTGTCGAGCGGCAGCTCGGTCAGCGTGCCGACGAAGCGGCCGGCCGCGAGCTGGTCGTAGGTCTGTCGCCAGCCGATCAGGTTGCGCGCCTGCTCGTCGGCGTCGTGCGCGACGCTGACCACGGCCTGGCCGGCGAGCGCGTCGTCGCCCTGCGCGCTGCACCGCGTGTCCTCGGCCGTCGGCTCGGCCTTGTTCTCCACTCGTTGACCCATCGTGTTCTCCTCACCTGCCCGGAACTGCGTCCCACACGCAAGTCCCGTGCCGAACCGCGCGGTCCGGCGACAAGCCCGTCATTGCACGCCGTGCGGCCGCCGCGCGCCATGAGGGCGCACCCGGAGGCGGCATGCCACGCACCGCGCGGGTGCGGCATGCGCGGCGCGGGGGGCCCCGCGACGCGCTACGCGCCCGGCCGCAACCGCACGACCCGCGTGCCGCAGTTGCCGTACGCCTGCGCAACCGCCAGTTCGACGATCGGGCTGCCGGACGGCCACGGCGCAGCATCCGCCGTCGGCAGATCGGCGCGCAACGTCGCGCGGCCGTTGATCCGATAGCGGATGCCGCGCACGAAATCGATGAACAACAGCCCGACGCCGCTGCCGTCGCAGGCGAACGGATCGATCCGGTTGCCATCGCCGTGCGCGGGCAGCGCGAAGCGCAGCGTCTTCGTGTCGATCACGCGCACGACCGGCCACAGATCGCCGTTCGCGTCGCGCATGCCCTGCACGATGTCGCACGTCACGCGCGCCGGGCCGCCGTGCGTCGTGCCGACGAACATGAACGGCTGAGATTCGACGAACTGGCGCACGTCGATGCTCAGCCGCGTCGTGACGACGTCGCTCATGCGCTCGGCTTCGTCGGCGACGCCGAACCGGTGTTGCGCGTCGAGCTCGCCCGCGTGGAACACCGGGTGACGCGGATAGGAACGGGGCGGATCTGCCATGCTGGTTTCCGTCGGGATCATCGACGCGCGAGGCGGTGCGAACGCGCGACGGCCGGTGCCGCCATCGAGGCGGGCCGCCGGCGACGCGCGGCCGACGTCGCGTTATCGAATGACGAAAGACGCAATTGGCGACGTGCCGCGCGCGCCGGCGGCAGGCGCGCGGCCGGGCCGCGAACATCGCCCGACGGCACGGCAACCATTGCCCGGCCGTCGAACGTTGCACGCGCAATCCGGCCAAGGACGCGCCGCCGTCCGGCACCGGCCACCAAACCGGGCGGCGTTGCACTGCCGCCCGGCCGGTGCCGGCACGTCGCCTCCGCACCGGCGATCAGAAGAATCCGAGCGCCTCGGCCTGGTAGCTGACCAGCAGGCACTTCGTCTGCTGATAGTTCGACAGCGCCATCTTGTGCGTCTCGCGACCGATGCCCGACTGCTTGTAGCCGCCGAACGCCGCATGCGCCGGATACAGGTGATAGCAGTTGGTCCACACGCGGCCGGCCTCGATCTCGCGGCCCATCCGATACGCGCGCGTGCCGTTGCGCGTCCACACGCCCGCGCCGAGCCCGTAGAACGTGTCGTTCGCGAGTTCGATCGCTTCCTGCTCGTCCTTGAACGTCATCACCGACGCGACCGGCCCGAAAATCTCCTCCTGGAACACGCGCATCTTGTTGTTGCCGAGCAGCATCGTCGGCTTCACGTAGTAGCCCGTGCCGAGTTCGGCCGCCGGCGCCGTGCGCTCGCCGCCCGTCAGGCATTGCGCGCCTTCGTCGCGGCCGATGTCGATGTACGACAGGATCTTGTCGAGCTGCTGCTGCGACGCCTGCGCGCCGATCATCGTCTGCAGGTCGAGCGGGTGGCCGGCCTTGATGCGCTCGACGCGCGCGACGGCCTTCTCGATGAAGCGTTCGTAGATCGATTCCTGGATCAGGATCCGCGACGGGCACGTGCACACCTCGCCCTGGTTCAGCGCGAACATCGCGAGGCCTTCGAGCGCCTTGTCGAGGAACGCATCGTCCTGGTCGAGCACGTCGGCGAAGAAGATGTTCGGGCTCTTGCCGCCCAGTTCGACCGTCGACGGGATCAGGCTCTCGGCCGCGTTGCGCAGGATGTGCTTGCCGACCGGCGTCGAGCCGGTGAACGCGATCTTCGCGATGCGCTTGCTGGTCGCGAGCGCCTCGCCCGCTTCCTTGCCGAAGCCGTTGACGATGTTGATCGTGCCGGCCGGGAACAGGTCGCCGATCAGCTCCATCAACACCAGCACCGACGCGGGCGTCTGCTCGGCCGGCTTCATCACGACGCAGCAGCCGGCCGCGAGCGCCGGCGCGAGCTTCCATGCGGCCATCAGCAGCGGGAAGTTCCACGGAATGATCTGGCCGACGACGCCGAGCGGCTCGTGGAAGTGATACGCGACGGTGTTGTCGTCGATCTCGGAGATGCCGCCTTCCTGCGCGCGGATGCAGCCGGCGAAATAGCGGAAGTGGTCGATCGCGAGCGGCAGGTCGGCCGCCATCGTTTCGCGCAGCGGCTTGCCGTTGTCGATCGTCTCGGCCACCGCGAGCAGCTTCAGGTTCTTTTCCATCCGGTCGGCGGCGGCGAGCAGCAGGTTCGCGCGCTCGGCGACCGACGTCTTGCCCCACTTGCGGCGCGCGGCATGCGCGGCGTCGAGCGCGGCCTCGATGTCGTCGGCGCCCGAACGCGGCACGCGGCAAAACGGCTTGCCGTTGATCGGCGACACGTTCTCGAAATATTCGCCCTTCACCGGCGCAACCCACTTGCCGCCGATGTAATTGTCGTACTGCTGACGGTACGGATATTCGACGTCGAGGCCCAGTTGTTTCAGGTCAAACGGGTTCATACATGTCTCCTGTTCATCGTGCTTGTGTGAATACAGCGCCGGTTGGATCGCGCTGCACGGTTTACGCAACATGCGTGCCAAACCGGCCGATGACGGAACGGGAGCGGTGCGTCCGGCCGCCCGCCGCGGGCGGCGCCGGCGCATGCAAAACGAGTGTGCCGATTCTGAACACCGCGACGGCACAGGCGCGGCGGCGGGTGTTCTGATTTTCCACAGCGTGCCCGCGCGCGTCGCCGCGCGCCGCGCCCGCCGCATGGCATGTCGCTTGCGTGCGGTACGCGGAACCGCACGCACCGGCCATGTGCCGACCGAACCATGAACGACCCGCGCCCACTCGGCGACGATGCCGTCGCGTTCATCCATGAACAGGCATTCCTGATCGTCGCGACCGCGAACGCCGCGGGCGACAGCGACTGCTCGTATCGCGGCCGGCAGCCGCGCGCGGACGGTTCGTACGAGCCGCTCGTCGACCTGCCCGATCGCCGCACGCTCGTGCTGCCCGACTTCGCGGGCAACAACCTGTTCAACACGATCGGCAACCTGCTCGTGAATCCGGCGATCGCGCTGCTGTTCGTCGATTTCGTGCGGCAGACGACGTGGCTCGTGCAAGGGCGCGCGTCGATCGATGAAGATGCCGGCAGTCGCGCACACCTGTGGCCCGATGCGCTGCGCTATGTGGTCGTCGATGTGGAAAGCGCGCATGCGCGGACCGATGCGGGGTTGCCGCCGCTCGTGCTGGCGTGATGCGCCTGCGCCGCACGATGCAGGCGTACTCCATGTGGAAAGTGCGCATGCGCGGACCGATGCGGGGTTGCCGGCGCTCATGCTGGCGTGATGCGCGTGCTCCATACGATGCCGGTGTCGCGGCCACGCGGGCGCACATCGGCCGGTGACGCACTGCAAGCGCTTGTGCCCGCGTGATGCGTCGACCGGGTCGGCGCAACTCGAGCACGCCGGCGCCATGCGCGAGGCACGCGTGCCCGGCAACGCACCGCGCCACTCACCGCCCGCCTGCCTCCGCGCAAGCCGGTTCGGACCGGCGGTGCGCAGGCGCGTCGGGAGGCGCACATTCACTGTCGCCGCCACCCGCTTCCGGCACGACCGGCCTCGCACCGAGAAACGCGAACACCACCGCCGCGCACAGCACCGTGACGACGGCAAGCCCGATCAGCAGCCGATCGAACGCGTGCGCATAGCTCGCGAGCAGCGCCGTGCGCTCGACACCCGGCAACACGGCGGCCGCGCCGGCGAGATCGCCCGTGGCGAGCCGCGCGGCCGCGCGCAACGCCGCGTCGGACGCGCCCGCCGCCGCGTGCCGCAAATCGGCGTGCACGAGCGTGGCCAGCACCGCGCCCACGATCGCAAGCGCGATCCCTTCGCCTGCCACGCGAGTCGTGCTGAAGATGCCCGTCGCCATCCCCGCGCGCTCCTTCGGCACGACGCTGACCGACAGTCCGTCCATCAGCCCCCACGGCATGCCGGCGCCGACGCCGATCGCGAGCATCGGCACGATCGCCTGCGGCCCGGCGCCGCCGCGCAGCGCGACGTCCAGCCACACGAGGCCCGCCGCCGCGAGCAGCAGCCCGAGCCCCGAGATCACGCCGGCCGACAGCCAGCGCGTGAGCGTCGCCGCGACGAGCGGCACGACGAGCATCGGCGCGGAAATCGCGAGCATCAGCCATCCTGCGTCGATTTCGCTGAAACCATCGATGCCGATGAAGCGCAGCGGCAGCACGACGAGCAGCACGATATAGCAGCAGCAGGTCGACACCGGCAGCACCTGCACGCCGACGAAGCGCGCAATCCGGAACAGCGACAGATCGAGCATCGGGCGCGCGACGCGCGTCTCGATCGCGACGAACGCGCACGCACCGAACGCCGCGCCCGCGAGCAGCGCGACGACGAGCGGATGCGTCCAGCCGCGCGCGGGCGCCTCGATCACGCCGAACGTGAACAGCGTCAGCGCGACGGTGAAGGCGGCCGTGCCCGGCCAGTCGAGCCCGGTCGCGTGCGGATCGCGCGACTCGTGCATGCGCGGCAGCCCGAACGCGAGCGACAACGCACCGGCCGCCGCGCCCGTGACGAAGATCGCGCGCCAGCCGTAGTGCGCGATCAGCGCGCCGGCCAGCACGGGCCCGAACGCGAGCCCGATCCCGAACGTCGTGCCGAGCAGGCTGAACGCGCGCGTGCGCGCCGCGCCGTCGAACTCCTGCGCGAGCGCGGCCGTGCCGCCCGCCAGCGCCGCGGCCGCCGCGAGCCCCTGCGCGGCGCGCAGCAGGTCGACCGCGAGCATCGACGGCGCGAATGCGAGCGCCACCGACATCAGCGTGAAGCCGCCGACACCGATCGCGAACACGCGCTTGCGACCGAACTGGTCGGCCAGCGCGCCGGCCGCCATCAGGAAACTGCCGAACGCGAGCATGAACGCATTGGTGATCCAGTTCATCGCGACCGGGCCGCCGTGCAGGTCGCGGCCGATCGCGGGCGTCGCGACCGCGCCGCCCGAAAACGACAGCGGCAGCGCGACGGCGGCCATGCAGACGGCGGCCAGCACCCACGCGCGCCGGCGCGCCGACGTGGCTGAAGCGGCTGAAAACGGGTGATCCATCATCGCTCCTCGAAAAGCCGGCGCGGATGCGCCTCACGAGCGATCAAGGATAATTTCGATTCAATGATCGAAAAACGATGTAAAGTTCCGCATATAGCGGACTAAAATTCTTCAATCTCCTGCTTCCCACCCACCCGCTCGCTCGCCTACGTCGATGGAAAACCTGAACGGCATCGCCGCCTTCGTCCGCACCGCCGAAGCGCTGAGCTTCGTCGCCGCCGGCCGCGCGCTCGGCATCTCGGCCTCCGCGGTCGGCAAGACGATCGCGCGGCTCGAGCAATCGCTCGGCGTGCGTCTGTTCAACCGCACGACGCGGCGCGTCACGCTCACCGACGAAGGGCGCCATTTCTACGAACGGTGCCAGCGGATCCTCGAGGATTTTCGTGATGCGGAGGCGACGGTGACGGCCTCCGCGCAGCGCCCGCGCGGCAAGCTGCGCGTGAGCCTGCCGGTGATCGGCTACCGGTTCCTGCTGCCGGTGCTGCCCGAATTCAGGCAGCGCTATCCGGACGTCGAGCTCGACCTGGATTTCAACGACCGGATGGTCGATGTCGTCGAAGGCGGCTTCGACGCGGTGATCCGCAGCGGCCCGCTGTCGGATTCGAGCCTGATGTCGCGGCGGCTCGGCCCGTTCGCGTTCGTGCTGTGCGCGACGCCCGCGTATCTCGCGCAGGCCGGCACGCCGCGGGCGCCGCACGATCTCGAAACGCACGATTGCGTGCGCTACTGTTTCCCGACCACCGGCAAGCTGCAGGACTGGGCGCTCGCCGCCGACGACGGCACGCCGCTGAAGCTGCGCACCGCGATGACCTGCAACAACATGGAAGCGCTGCGCGGCGCGGTGATGGCGGGGCTCGGCATCGGCTACATGCCCGACTTCCTCGCGCGCGACGCGCTCGAGAGCGGCGCGCTCGTCACCGTGCTCGACGACTACCGGATCGCGCCGGGCCAGTTCTCGATCGTGTGGCCGTCGAGCCGGCAGTTGTCGCCGAAGCTGCGCGTGTTCGTCGACTTCCTGTGCGAGCGGCTGTTCAAGTAGACGGGCGCCCCGTCACGCGGCGCCGATCCGCTCCGCTTGCGCGTCGGGCAGCAGCGCGTCGCTGTCGTCCTTCAGGCCGACACCCGTCAGCTTGAGCCTGCGCGCGTGCGTCATCAGGTAATGCAGCTTGTGCGCGGCGGCGGCATGCGGCAGCCCTTCGGGCCGCACGTTCGAGATGCAGTTGCGCAACGCGTCGTGGCAGCCGACCTTCGGCGCCCAGGTCAGGTACACGCCGAGGCTGTCCGGCGAGCTGAGCCCCGGCCGTTCGCCGATCAGCATCGCGACGACCTGCGCGCGCAGCAGCTCGCCGATCTCGTCGCCGAGCGCGACGCGCGCCTGGGTCGCGACCACCACCGGGCCGACTCGCCAGCCGTCCGCGTCCAGGCGCGGCCGCATCGCCTGCAGCAACGGCAGCGCCTGCTTCGCGGCCGCGAACGCCGAGAGCCCGTCGCCGACCACGAACACGACGTCCGGCGCGTCGTCGAGCGCCGCGCCGTAGCCGGCCAGCAGCGCGCGTCCGTCATCGGACAGCTTGCGGCCCAGGTCGGGCCGGCGCAGGTAATGCTGGCGGTCGGGCGCCGCGCTCTGCACGCCGAGCGTCGCGAAGCCGGCCGCGTCGATCTCGCGGCGCAGCGCATCGGCGTCGAGCGGCTGATGAACCGCATCGCGCGCCTGCGCGTGCGACAGGTTGAACGCGAGCAGCGGCGCGGTCGGCAGGCTGCTGCCCGCGCGGCCGAGCGCGATCCGCGCGTTCGTGAACGACTTCAGCTGCGCCCACGGATTCTTCTCGACGGCGTCGCTCATGCCGAAATCCCCATCCAGTCGTTCGCGCCCGCGAGCAGCGGCACGCGCGCGTTCGCGGCGCGCAGCGCGCCGTGCGCGTCGGCGATTTCCATCGTTTCCAGCCACTCCTCGAACTCGGGCGCGCGGCGCAGGCCGAGCACCTCGCGCACGTAGAGCTGATCGTGAAACGACGTGCTCTGGTAGTTGAGCATCACGTCGTCGGCGCCCGGAATGCCCATGATGAAGTTGATGCCGGCAGCGCCCAGCAGCGTCAGCAGCGTGTCCATGTCGTCCTGGTCGGCTTCCGCGTGATTCGTGTAGCAGATGTCGCAGCCCATCGGCACGCCGAGCAGCTTGCCGCAGAAATGATCCTCGAGCCCCGCGCGAATGATCTGCTTGCCGTCGTACAGGTATTCCGGCCCGATGAAGCCGACCACCGTGTTCACGAGGAACGGATCGAACTTGCGCGCGACCGCATACGCGCGCACCTCGCAGGTCTGCTGGTCGACGCCGAAATGCGCGTTCGCCGACAGCGCGCTGCCCTGCCCCGTCTCGAAGTACATCAGGTTGTTGCCGACGGTGCCGCGCCCGAGCGACAACGCGGCCTCGCGCGCCTCGCCGAGCAGCGCGAGCGAGATCCCGAAGCTCGCGTTCGCCTTCTCCGTGCCGGCGATCGACTGGAACACCAGGTCGACCGGCGCGCCCTTCTCGATCGCCGCGATCGTGTTGGTCACGTGCGTGAGCACGCACGACTGCGTCGGCACGCCGTAGCGCTCGCGGAACCCGTCGATCATCGCGAGCAGCTTCACGATCGCCGCGAGGCTGTCGGTCGCCGGGTTGATCCCGATCATCGCATCGCCGCAGCCGTACATCAGCCCGTCGAGCATCGACGCGGCGATGCCCTTCACGTCGTCGGTCGGGTGGTTCGGCTGCAGGCGCACCGACATCCGGCCGGGCAGCCCGACCGTGTTGCGAAAGCGCGTGACGACGCGGCGCTTCCTCGCCGCCGCGATCAGGTCCTGGTTGCGCATCAGCTTCGACACGGCCGCCACCATCTCGGGCGTGAGGCCCGGCGCGATCCGCTCGAGCGCGGCGCCGTCGGCCGCGGGCGACAGCAGCCAGTTGCGGAAGTCGCCGACGGTGAGATGCGAGATTTCCGCGAACGCGGCCGCATCGTGATCGTCGAGAATCAGGCGCGTGACCTCGTCGTGCTCGTACGGAATCACCGCTTCGTTCAGGAACGCCTTCAGCGGCACGCCCGCGAGCGCGATCTTCGCGGCGACGCGCTCCTCCTCGCTCGCCGCCGCGACGCCGGCGAGCTGGTCGCCGGAGCGCAGCGGGCTCGCCTTCGCGAGCAGCGTCTTCAGGTCCGCGAAGCGGTACGTTCGCGGGCCGATCGTCTCCGTGTAGGACATCGTTCGAATCTCCTTGCCAGTCCTTGCCTTGCGAAACGCCGACGGCGCGCCCGTTTCACGGGGCGCGCCGGATGCCGTCACCAGCGGCCGTTCGGGTGAGCCATCGTCATTCCTCCAGCAGCACGTCGGCCGGTGCGCTCGCGCGCTGCGCACGGGTCGCGAGGAAATACGCGTAGCCGAGCGCGAGGAACGCGATGAACACCATCGCCACCAGCCCGTTGAAGTACACCATCGTCCCGAGGCAAATCAGCGCCGCGACGATCGCGAATGCCGGGAAGAACGGATACAGCGGCGCGCGGAACGGCCGCGCCATGTTCGGCTGCGAACGGCGCAGCTTGAACAGCGCCGCCATGCTTACGATATACATCACGATCGCGCCGAACACCGACATCGTCACGATGTTCGCGGTGAGCGTCTGGCCGCCGAACTGGATCAGCTCGTCGCTGTAGATCGCCGCGATCCCGACCACGCCGCCCGCGAGAATCGCGCGATGCGGCGTCTTGAAGCGCGGATGCACCTTGCCGAGCCACTCCGGCAGGTAGCCTTCGCGGGCCAGCGCGAAGATCTGGCGCGAATAGCCGAGGATGATCCCGTGGAACGATGCGACGAGGCCGAACAACCCGAGCCACACGAGCATGTGCATCCAGCCGCTGTTCGCGCCGACGATGTATTTCATCGCCTGCGGCAGCGGGTCGTTGATGTTCGCGAGCTTGGTCCAGTCGCCCGCGCCGCCGGCGAACACCATCACGCCGACGGCCAGCGCGACGAGCGTCAGGATGCCGGCCACGTAGGCGATCGGGATCGAGCGCTTCGGGTTCTTCGCCTCCTCGGCGGCCATCGCGACGCCCTCGATCGCGAGGAAGAACCAGATCGCGAACGGGATCGCCGCGAACATCCCGTGGAATGCGCCGACGCTGAAATGATCGGCGCCCGACCAGCCGCTCTTCATGAAATTGCTCCACGCGAAGCCCGGCGACACGACGCCCATGAACACCAGCAGCTCGAAGATCGCGAACAGCGTGACGACCAGCTCGAACGTCGCGGCGATCTGCACGCCGACGATGTTCAGCGCCATGAACACGAGATACGCGCCCATTGCCGCGTGTTTCGGTTCGAGCCCCGGAAACTGCACGTGCAGGTATGCGCCGATCGCAAGCGCGATCGCGGGCGGCGCGAACACGAATTCGACGAGGGTCGCCGCGCCGGCGAGATAGCCGCCCGCCGGGCCGAACGCGCGGCGCGCATACGCGAACGGGCCGCCCGCGTGCGGGATCGACGTCGTCAGCTCGGTGAAGCTGAAGATGAAGGTGGTGTACATCGCCGCGACGAACAGCGCGGTGACGACGAAACCCAGCGTGCCGGCACTCGCCCAGCCGTAGCTCCACCCGAAGTATTCGCCTGAAATCACGAGGCCGACCGCGATGCCCCACAGTTGCCAGGTCCCGAGCGTCTGCTGCAGCGCGGGCTGGCCGGACGACTTGGCGCCGGCGGCGGGCCGGCCATTCGACTCTGCTTTCATCGGATTCTCCTGAAAGGCGCCGGCCTGCCGGGCCCGCGCGACTGAGAATCGATGCTAGAGAGTCATTAAACGACGTGTTATCGAAATTCGGCAAAGATGGCGGCTGACGTTTCGCTGACGGCAACGCCGGCCGCGCGCCACGCTTTTCCCGCGCGCGCCGCCCGGCCGCCCGACGCGGCCGGACGACCGACGCGTTACTGGCCCGACTGGCCGCCGCCGCGCTGGTTGAACCAGCGGTCGAGCAGCTTGCCGGCCGCTTCGCGGCCGCCGAGGCCGAACGACAGCGCAACCGCCACCGCGATCGCGCCGAGCACGAGGCCGAACGCGAGCTGCACGATCTCGTTGGCGATGCCCATCGCACGCAGGCCCATCGCGAATACCAGGCCGAGGATCGCGAATTGCGCGATGCGCGCGAACAGCACGCTGTGCTCGCGGTCGGCCTGCTCGATCACGCGGCGCGCGAGGCCCGCGAGCCACACGCCGATCACGAGGATCACGCCGCCCATCAGCACGTGGCCGCCGAATTCGATGAACAGCGTGACGACGTCGCGCACCTGCGTGAAGCCGAGCCGGTTCGCGGCTTCCACCGACGCGAACAGCATCGCGAAGAACACGATCAGCCGCGCGACCAGCACCGACGGCTGAAGGATTCCCGAGAACACGCGCTCGACGCCGAGCACGGCCGGCAGTCCGTCGACACCGGCGGCCTCCAGCAGCTTCTGCGCGAGCGACGCGACGAAGCGCGCGAAGTAGAACGTGACGAGCACGATCACGATCGCCGCGACGATGTCCGGCACCGCGCCGAGGAACTGGTTCAGCATGTTGGTCGCGGGAATCGAGATCGCGTCGATCTTCAGCGCGTCGAGCGCCGAGATCAGCGTCGGCACGAACACGAACACGTAGACGATCGTGCCGACCAGGCTCGACACGCGCACCGGCGTCGGGCTGTCGAGGCCTTGCGTGAGGCGATCGGCGCCGGCGGCGACGAGCAGGTTCGTCACGAGGCCGCGCAGCACGCGCGCGACGATCCAGCCGACGAAGCCGATCACGGCGGCCGCGAACAGGTTCGGCACGATCGCGAGCAGCTTGTCGACCATGCCCTGCACCGGCGACAGCAGGCCGGACAGCGCGAACGACGCGAGAATCGCCGGCAGGAACATCAGGATCACGAGCCAGAACAGCACGTCGCCGAGATAGCCGCTCATCGGCTGCATGCCCGCGCTTTCGGACAGCTTGTCATCGACCTTGCTCGCCTTCAGCGCGCGGTTCGCGAGGCTGCGCAACAGCGATGCGATCAGCCACGCGATCAGCGTCAGCGCCGCGCCGCCGATCAGGTTCGGCAGGTAGTTGACGATGTGGGTGACGAGCAGCGAGAACGGATTGGACACCGCGTACAGGTTGAGCACGTTGAAGATGCCCACGGCGGTCACGAGCAGCACGAGCCAGAACAGGCCGCCGGCGATGATCCGTTCGACGCACGCGCCCTGGCCGGTGCTTTCGTTGATGCGCTGATCGACCTTCAGCGCGCTGAGCAACCGGAGCGCGCCGGCCCGCACCGCCACGGCGATCAGCCAGCCGATCACCAGGATACCGATCGCCCCGGCGATCTTCGGCAGGTATCCGCCTAGCGTGGTCTGCAGCGACGTGATGAAGCTGGAAGCATCCATTTCTTCTTCTCCCGAAAACGTGGCGTTGCGATTGAACATCGACGAACTACCTGCGTACTTCGAAAAGCGTGCGTTGCCGTCCGAGCAACTTACCCGAGAAAAATGACGCGATCACCCGATTTCACCGTCTTTAACTTTAGACACAGATCGACGGGAACGAGACCCAATTTCGTCGAAATAAAAAGGGCCGGAAGTTTGCGCGCTACGCATCTCCGCAAGATTTATCAATCGGCGGCGTGCTACCGTGACGTCGACTCTTGCCCGGGACGCACGCATGACCGTCGACACCAGAATCGAAACGCCCGCGTGGGCCCGCTATGCGGCACGCATCGCCCGCGTGCACGACTACATCCTCACGCACCTCGACGACACGCTCGACCTGAACCGGCTCGCCGAAATCGCGTGCCTGTCGCCGTATCACTGGCAGCGCGTCTATCGCGCGCTGTATGGCGAGTCGATCGTGCTGACGGTGCGGCGGATGCGGATCGTGCGCGCATCCGAGGATCTCGCGTGCACGACGCTGCCGCTCGACGCGATCGCGCGGCGCGCCGGCTACGGCTCGACGCACGCGTTCGCCCGCGCATTTCGCGATGCTTACGGCGTGCCGCCCGCGCAGCACCGGCGCGCCGGCGTTCACCGGCCGATCTATCCGTTACAGCGAGGAGAGGAAGACATGTTCAAGCATGAAGTCGAGATCCGGCGGCTGCCGGAACTGCGCGGCTATGCGGTGCCGCATATCGGCGCGTACCTGAAGGTCGGCGACGCATTCGCGCAGATCGGCGCATGGGCCGGGCGGCACGGGCTGATCGGCCCCGGCGCGAGGATGATCGGGATCTTTTACGACGATCCCGATACGACGCCCGACGCGCAATTGCGCGCTAAAGCGTGCATCGTGCCGGCCGATAGCGCGCCGGACGTCGAGCCGGCGCCGCCCGTGGAACGCATGACGCTCGCCGGTGGCGAGTACGCGGTGTTGCTGCATACCGGCCCCTATGCGGACCTGAAGACGGCCTATCAGTGGCTGTACGGCGACTGGCTGCGGCACTCGGGCCGCGAAGCCGCCGATGCGCCGCCGTTCGAGCTGTATCTGAATACGCCGATGGATGCGGCGCCCGCCGACCTGCGCACCGAGATCCATTTGCCGCTGCGTTGAGCGGTGTTTTTCGGCGCGCGGGCTGCGCGCCCGCGCGTCGTGGCTTGCGACGCCTGTTGCAGGCGCCGTGTCGTACCGTGGTGGAACGATCGTTACGCCGGCAACGCGGCCGGCGACCAAGCGTTACGCGGCCTGCGTCCCGCAGCCGGGACAAAAGCGTGCGTCGGTGGCCAGCGCTGCGTGGCACCGGCTGCACGCCTTGCCGCGCTGCGATACGCCACACTGCGCGCAGAATCGCGCATCCGCCGCGTTGATCGCGCCGCACCCCGCGCACGCGAGCTGGCGCAGCGGCATGTTGCCGTTGGGGCTGCTCTGCCCGTCGGCCGATGGCGGCCAGCCCCAGCCATAACGGTCGTGGCCGCGCGCATCGTGGCCGCCGTGGCCGTCGCGTTGCTGCCCGCCGTGATGGCTGCCTTTCCCATGGCCGCTGCCGTGACTGCCTCCGTGGCCGCCCAGAATCCGTTTCAGAAAGCCCATCGCCCGCTCCTCATCGCTTCGCCGCCGCGCCGTCGAACACGCCCGTCTTCGACAACAGCCGCAAGCCGTTGCCGACGACGATCAGGCTCGCGCCGGCATCGGCGAACACGGCCATCCACATCGTGCCGAGCCCCGCGACCGTGAGGCCGAGGAACACGATCTTCACGCCGAGCGCGAACCCGATGTTCTGCACCAGCACGCGGTGCGTCGCGCGCGACAGCCGCACGAACGCCGGGATCTTGCGCAGGTCGTCGTCCATCAGCGCGACGTCGGCCGTCTCGATCGCCGTGTCGGTGCCCATCGCGCCCATCGCGAAGCCGATGTCGGCGCGCGCGAGCGCCGGTGCGTCGTTGATGCCGTCGCCGACCATCCCGATCGCGCCCGCGCCGCCCGCCGACAGTTCCTCGACCGCCGCCAGCTTGTCCTCGGGCAACTGGTTGCCGCGCGCATCGTCGATGCCGGCCTGCCGCGCGATCGCCTGCGCGGTGTGCGGGTTGTCGCCGGTCAGCATCGCGGTGCGGATGCCGAGCGCGTGCAGATCGGCGATCGCCGCGCGGCTGGTGTCCTTGATCGTGTCGGCCACCGCGAAGATGCCGAGCACGCGCGTGTCGTCGATCAGCATCACGACGCTCTTGCCCTGCCGCTCGAGCGCGTCGAGCTTCGCCTCCAGCGCCGGCGAGCAGCGTTCGAGCTCCTCGACGAGCCGATGGTTGCCGAGCCAGTAGCGCGCACCGTCGATCGTGCCGCGCACGCCGCGCCCGACGAGTGCTTCGAAGTCCTCTACATCGGCGAATGCTGCCGTCTTCGCATCGCGCGCCGCGGCGGCGATCGCCTGCGACACCGGGTGATCCGAGCGCGCCGCGAGGCTCGCGCCGAGGTGACGCACGCGCGCCGCGTCGACGTCCGTCGCATGCACGTCGAAGTCGGTCTGCACCGGCTTGCCGTGCGTGATCGTGCCGGTCTTGTCGAGCGCGAGCCACGCGAGCTTGCGGCCTTCCTCCAGATATACGCCGCCCTTCACGAGAATCCCGCGCCGCGCCGCGGCCGCGAGCCCCGACACGATCGTCACCGGCGTCGAGATCACCAGCGCGCACGGGCACGCGATCACGAGCAGCACCAGCGCGCGATAGATCCAGTCGTGCCACGCGCCGCCCGTCACGAGCGGCGGCGCCACCGCGACCAGCAGCGCGACCGCGAACACGATCGGCGTGTACACGCGCGCGAACTGGTCGACGAAGCGCTGCGTCGGCGCCTTCGCGCCCTGCGCCTGCTCGACCGCGTGGATGATCCGCGCGAGCGTCGAGTTGGCGGCGACCGCCGTCACGCGATAGTCGAACGAGCCCGCTTCGTTGATCGTGCCCGCGTACACCGCGTCGCCGGCCGTCTTGTCGACCGGCAGGCTCTCGCCGGTGATCGGCGCCTGGTTCACCGTCGAGCGGCCCGCGACGACCTCGCCGTCCAGCCCGATCCGCTCGCCCGGCTTCACGCGCACGATCGCGCCAAGCGCGACCCGCGCGGCCTCGATCGTGCGCCACGTGCCGTCGGCGTCCTGCACCGTCGCGGTGTCCGGCGCGAGTTGCATCAGGCCCTGGATCGCGTTGCGCGCGCGATCGAGCGACTTCGCCTCGATCAGCTCGGCGATCGTGAACAGCACCATCACCATCGCGGCTTCCGGCCACTGGCCGATGGCCATCGCGCCCGTCACCGCGATGCTCATCAGCGCGTTGATGTTCAGGTTGCCGTTGCGGATCGCGATCCAGCCCTTCCTGTAGGTGGTCAGCCCGCATGCGAGTACCGCCGCGAGCGCCAGCGCCGCCGACAGCCACACCGGCAGGCCGGCCCAGCTGACGGCCTCGGACGCGATCGCGGCGACGCCGGCCAGCGCGAGCGGCCACCACGGCTTCGCGGGCGGCGGCGCGACGGGCGCGGCCGGTGCGTCGGCCGACGCGGCCTCCGGCGTCATCCCGAGCGTGCGGATCGCGTCTTCGATCGCCGGCTGCGCGCCGGGCACGTGTTCGACGCTCAGCATCCGCTGCATCAAGTTGAATTCGAGCGCGGACACCTGCTGCATCGCGCCGAGCTTCTTGCGGATCAGCGTTTCCTCGGTCGGGCAGTCCATCTGCATGATCCGGAACGCCGAGCGCACGTGACCCGATGCGGTCGAGCGCGAGGCCGGCAACGGCGCGAGCGTCAGCGCGGCCGGCGCGCAGCAGGCGCCGGCCGCGTGGTCGTGGTCGTGGTCGTGGTCGTGACCGGCATGGTCATGCGGCGCGTGGTCGCGCGAGCATGCCGCGCCGTGCGCATGTGCGCCGTCGTGCGCGTGGCCGGCATGGTCGCCGTGATCGTCGCGCGTGGCGCGCGCCGATGCGTGATCATGGTCATGATCGTGACCGCATGCCTGCGGCTGCGCGCGATGCGCCGCCGCTTCGCCATGCGCGTGCTCGCCGACCGCCGGTGCCGCGTCGGCAACGGTCGCCGCCTGCGTGTCGCACGTGTCGGCGCAGCACGCATCGGCGCCGCCGGCATCGCGGTGTCGTGGGTCGGGGGTACGCTGGGCGTCGGTCATGACAACCTCCTCTATGGCTTGACGGTGTAGAGTTAACACCCTGAAGCCACTACAAGGTCAACCCTTGCAAAGGAGAAAGCCATGAAGATCGGCGAACTGGCCAAGGCGGCCCGCTGCACGCCCGAAACGATCCGCTTCTACGAGAAGGAAGGGCTGATGCCGGACGCGGAGCGCACCGATTCGAACTACCGCAACTACACCGACGTGCACGTCGAGCGGCTGCGCTTCATCCGCAACTGCCGCGCGCTCGACATGGCGCACGACGAAATCCGCACGCTGCTGCAGCTCACGGACACGCCGGCCGACCCGTGCGATTCGGTCAACGCGCTGCTCGACGAGCACATCGGCCACGTCGACGCGCGCCTCGCCGAACTGACGCACCTGCGCGACCAGCTCACCGAATTGCGGCGCCAGTGCGTCGGCGAACACTCGGTCGAGGACTGCGGCATCGTCCACGGTCTGACGACGATGGAGACCGTCGCGCCGGCCGCGAAGCGCTCGCACCTCGGCTGAAACCCTTGTGGAATATGATGGTCTAGTTGATACTAGTTATATTCTGACTAGACATAACCGAACTATTCATGGCAACAAGCCGCCCGTCTCCGCTCGCGCTCGCGGTCCTCGCGACGCTCACCGAAACGCCCATGCATCCGTACGGGATGCTCCAGCAGTTGAAGGCGCGCGGCTATGACGAAGTCGTCAACGTCCGGCAGCGCACGAGCCTCTACCAGACGATCGACCGGCTGCTGCGCGACGGGCTGATCGCCGTGCACGACACCGAGCGCGACGGCGCGTTTCCCGAACGCACGCTGTACACGCTGACCGAAGCCGGGCACACGGCCGGGCAGGCGTGGCTGCATGCACTGCTCGCCGAGCCCGCGCGCGAGTTTCCGGCGTTCGGCGCCGGCCTCGCATTCCTGCCGCTGCTCGACGCCGACGATGCCCGCCAGCAACTCGAGCGCCGCATCGCCGCGCTCGAGGCCGAACGCGAGCGTCTGGAGTTGCTGCGCAACGCCGCGCAGAACGACCAGGTGCCGCGCCTGTTCCTGTTGCAGAACGAGCATGCGCTCGTGCTGCTCAATGCGGAGCTCGACTGGGCGCGCAGCATCGTCGAACACCTGAAGATCGGCGCACTGCGCTGGGTCGACGGCTGACGCGCCCGCCAGCGGCTCGCGCCGATCAAAGCACCTTGCCGGGATTGAGCACGCCGGCGGGATCGAGCGCCGCCTTCAGGCGCCGCATCAAGCCGATTTCCGCTTCGCTGCGCGTATGCGCGAGATACGCGCGCTTGAGCATGCCGATGCCGTGCTCCGCCGACACCGAGCCGCCCATGTCCCGCACGACCGCGTACACGCAGCGATCGATCGCGTCGGCGTCCGCGTCGCGCATGGCGGCGAGCGATACGCCGATATGCACGTTGCCGTCGCCCACGTGACCGAAGAACAGGCAAACGATATCGGGCCAGGCCGCACGCAACGCCGCCTCGCAACGCTCGGCGAACAGGCCGAGCTCGCCCGTCGGCAGGCTCACGTCGAAGTTCACCAGATGCGGCAGCGCATCGATCGCGAGGCCTTCGCGCAGCGTCCAGAGATCGCGCGCCTGCCGCTCGGACGTCGCGAGCGCCGCATCGTCGACGAGCCCCGCGTCGATCGCCGCCTCGAGGCCGGTTTCCAGCGCGTGGCGCGCATCGCCGCCCGGTGCGCTCGTCGCGCACTCGATCAGCACCGCGAAGCCGCCGTCGCCCGCGAACGGCGCGACGACGCCGGGCGTGTGGCCCGCGACGTAATCGTAGAAGGCCGGCCACATCGCTTCGAAACTGACGATTTCGGGCAGCGCGCGCAGGCGGTTCCACAACCCGACGACGGCGTCGTAGCCATGCACGCGGCAGAGCGCGGTGGCGGGCGCGGCCAGCTTCGGATGCAGCCGCAGCACGGCACGCGTGACGATGCCGAGCGTGCCTTCGCTGCCGATGAACAGGTGCTTCAGGTCGTAGCCCGCGTTGTTCTTCAGCATCCGGTTCATCGACGATACGACGGTGCCGTCGGCGAGCACGGCCTCGAGGCCGAGCACCTGCTCGCGCATCATTCCGTAGCGGATCGCGCGCGTGCCGCCCGCGTTGGTCGCCAGCATGCCGCCGATCTGGCACGAACCGCGAGCGCCGAGATCGACGCCGAACGTGAAACCCGCCGCGTCCGCGGCTTCCTGCACCGTCTGGAGCGGCGTCCCGGCGCGCACCGTCATCGTGCCCGCCGCCGCATCGATCGCCTCGACACCTGCGAAACGCTCCATCGACAGCACGACCTCGCCGCCCAGTGCGACCGCGCCGCGCGCGAGCCCGGTGAGGCCGCCCTGCGGCACGACCGGCTGCCCGAGCCGCGTGCACAGCGCGAGCGTGCGCGATACATCGTCGACGCTGCGCGGGCGCACCAGCGCGCGCGGCCGCACACCGGCCGGCTCGTTGTACGCGGTGAAGTAGCGCGGATCGATCTCGGCCGCCCGCGTGACCAGCGCGTCGCCCAGGCCGGCGACGAGCGCCGCCTCGAGCGCGTCGTCCGCCGGCAGCGCCGCAGCGTGGCCGCCCGTCTCTGCGGCGGCCTGTGCGCTCATAGCCTGGCTCTGCATCGTGCGTGTCCGCTTACTTCGCGGAGATGTCGATATCGCCGAAGTACTTCTGGCCGAGCGACTTCACCGTGCCGTCCGCCTTCAGCTTGTCGATGGCGGCATCGAGTTTCGCCTTCAACGCGTCGTCGCCCTTGCGCAGGCCGAACGCGATCCCGCTGCCGAGAATGCGGTCGTCGCGCACGGGCTGGCCGGCGAATGCGAAACCCTTGCCGTCCGGGCGCGACAGGAAACCGCGCTGGCCAGCCGGCGCGAGCACCAGCGTTGCGTCGAGGCGGCCCGCCACGAGGTCCGCATACGCCTGGTTCTGATCCTGGTACGCGACGACCGACACGCCGGCCGGCTCCCAGTGCGCCTTCGCGTAGGTTTCCTGGATCGATGCCTGCAGCACGCCGACACGCTTGCCTTTCAGCGATTCCGGCGTCGGCAGCAGGCCGCTGCCGGTGCGCGCGATCAGCTGCGTCGGCACGCGATAGATGATCGTCGTGAAGTCGATCGCCTGGCGCCGCTGCTCGGTTGCGTTCATCGCCGAGTTGATCGCGTCGAACTTGCGGCCCTTCAGTGCGGGAATCAGCCCGTCGAACGACGTCTCGACCCACTTGCACGACAGCTTCGCGGTCTGGCAGACGGCGTTGCCGACGTCGATGTCGAAGCCCTGCAAATCGCCGTTCGGCGCCTTCGACTCGAACGGCGGGTATTGCGCCTCGAGGCCGAAACGCAGCGTCTGCCCGTCGGCGAGCGCCGCGCCGGAACCGAGCGCGCACGCGAATGCGAACGCGAGCTTGAGGGTATGTGCATGCTTCATCGTGATCTCCTGGCTTGTCGGCCGGCGCCGCGCGTTCGCACGTGCTCCGGTTCCGTCGTTGACTTTCCGTGCGACGTACACGTCGCGTGCTTGGGGTGCGGGCCGCGCCCGCGGTTACAGCGAACGCAACCGCCGCGCGCCTTCGATCAGCGTCGCGTCGTCCTTCGAGAAACTGAGCCGGATCACGCCCGCGTCGGTGCCGTCGGTGTAGAACGCCGACAGCGGGATCGTCGCGACGCGCGCATCGCGGATCAGGCGCAGCACGAAGTCGCTGTCGCGCTCGTCCGAGAAGTGCCGGAACCGCGCGAGCATGAAGAACGAGCCTTCGCTCGGCAGCAGCTCGAAGCGCGATCCGGCCAGCTCGCGCACGAGCAGGTCGCGCTTGGCCTGGTAGAACGCCGACAGGCCGAGATAGCTTTCCGGCCGCGCGAGGATTTCCGCGAACGCGAACTGCATCGGCGTATCGGCCGAGAAGACCATGAACTGGTGCACCTTGCGGATCTCGTCCATCAGTTCGGCCGGCGCGATGCAATGGCCGACCCGCCAGCCCGTCACGTGGAACGACTTGCCGAACGACGACACGATCACGCTGCGCGCGGCGAGCTCGCGGTGACGCGCGACGCTCTGATGCTGCGCGCCGTCGAACACGACATGCTCGTAGACCTCGTCCGACAGGACGACGATGCCGGTATTGCGCGTGAGCTGCGCGAGCCGTTCGAGATCGTCGGCGGAGAACACCGTCGCGGTCGGGTTGTGCGGCGTGTTGACGATGATCATCCGCGTGCGCGGTGTGATCGCCGCGGCCACCTCGTCCCAGTTCACGCGGAAATGCTCGGGCGACAGCTTGATCGCGACCGGCGTCGCGCCCTGCAGCCGCACGATCGGCGCATAGCTGTCGAACGACGGCTCGAAATAGATCACTTCGTCGCCCGGATGCACGAGCGCGCTGATGCTCGCGTAAAGGCCCTCGCTCGCGCTCGCGATCACCGTGATCTCGGTGCCCGGGTCGTAGCGCGTGCCGTACAGCGCCTCCGTCTTCTCCGCGAGACGTTCGCGCAGCGACGCGACACCGGCCATCGGCGCGTACTGGTTGTGGCCGTCGCGCATCGCGCGCGCGACGCCGTCGACGAGCGCCGGATCGGGCGCGAAATTCGGCGCGCCCTGCGACAGGTTCAGTGCATCGTGCTGCGCGGCGAGCTGGCCGATCACCGTGAAGATCGTCGTCCCGACGTCCGGCAGTTTCGAACGGGGCGTGGTGGCGCTTCGCATGACTCCTCCTTCATATGTCTTTCGCGCCGGCCCGCGTGACGCGTGCGGCCCGGCTCATGACGCATGATTTAGCCCGAGCCAATAAGGGCGGACAACCGAAAGTTCGTCATGGCGGCCATGCATTTTTCTCATGGGGAGTCATGCGCGAGGCTCGATGTCGCGGCCATCTGGCCGGCCATGCATGCGCTTCAGGAATTTCCGCCGGGGCCGCTTCACACGCGGGCCCGGCTTGCACCGGCCGCCCGGACGCACGGCCACGCCGCGCGTCACGCGCCCGCGCTACCCAGGTAGGCGCGCAGCACGGCCTGCAGCTCGCCGCGCAGCGCGGCGAAGTCGAGCGCGGGCCCGAGCGTGAGCAGCGCCTGCGACACGCCGCCGTAGCACACCGCATGCGCCATCCGCGCGACACCGTCGAGCCGCGCGGCCGGCGGCGGATCGCTGCACCGTGCAAGCGCGTCGCGCCACAACGCGACATACGCGTCGTAATGGCGGCGGTACGCGCCGAGCGGCGACACCTGCCGCTCCAGCGCGAAGAACGCGCTCCACGCCGCGGCGTCGGCGGCGATCGCATCGACCTGCAGGTCGACGAGCGCGGCCGCGAGCTCGGCACGCGGCACGCCGCGCAGCCGCTGCGCCGCGTCGCGCAGCCGGTCGGCCAGCGCGAGCACGCGCCGGTGGATGCACAGCGCGGCGAGGCTCTGCTTGTCGCCGAAGTATTCGTAGAAGGTGCCCACGCTCACGCCCGCGACGGCCGCGATCTCGCGGATCGTCGCCTTCGCGTAGCCGCGCTCGAGCAAAAGCTGAACGAATGCCTGCTGGAGCGCATCGGACGTGGCCTGCGCGCGCGACTGGCGCGGCCGGCGGCGCAATGCGGGCGCGGGTTGCGCCGCCGGCTGGCCGGGCGGCGCCGGAACCTGAACATGTCGCGGCGGCATATTTGCTACTCTGAAATTCAGCGGAAACGTGTTTGAACGGCAGACCGCGAAGCACGAGACCGGAGACAGCCCGATGACCGAATCGACCCATGCCGTCACGAACCAGTTCGACGAACTGGTCGACTATAACCTCTTCGCCACCGACGTCGCGCTGCGCGACGCGCTGGTGCGCGCGGGTGCCGGCTGGGCCATGCCGCAGCTCGACGCGTACGGCGCGCGGCTCGGCAGCGCCGACACCGCGCGGCTCGCCGACGAAGCCAACCGTCACACGCCGGAACTGAACGCATTCGACCGGCGCGGCCGGCGCATCGACCGCGTCGACTTCCATCCGGCGTGGCACACGCTGCTCGGCATGTACCGCAACGAAGGCTTCGTGTCGCTCGCGTTCCGCGATCCGCGCCCCGGCCGCTGGGCCGCGACCGCCGCCGCCTTCTATCTGCACGGCCAGATCGAGGCCGGCACGCTGTGCCCGGCGACGATGACGCAAGCCGCGATTCCGGTGCTGCAGAAGGAACCCGCGCTGTGGGAGCTGCTGCGCGACAAGCTGTACAGCGACGACTACGATCCGCGCGACGTGCCGCTCGCCGGCAAGCGCTCGATCTGGTTCGGCATGGGCATGACCGAGAAGCAGGGCGGCTCAGACGTGCGCGCGAACACGACGCTGGCGAGCGCCGTCGGCGCGGGCGGACGCGGCGGCGAATACCTGCTGCGCGGCCACAAGTGGTTTTTCTCTGCGCCAATGTGCGACGCGCACCTGGTCGTCGCGCGCACCGAAGCCGGCAGCCCGTCGTGCTTCTACGTGCCGCGCTGGCGGCCCGACGGAACGAAGAACGCGGTCGAGATCCAGCGATTGAAGAACAAGGTCGGCAACCGCAGCAACTCGAGCAGCGAGATCGAGTTGAACGACGCATGGGGCATCATGCTCGGCGACGAAGGCCGCGGCATTCCGACCATCATCGAGATGGCCACGTACACCCGCCTGAACTGCGTGCTCGGCAGCGCGGCGATGCTGCGCCAGGGCGTCGTGCAGGCGATCGCGTACACGCGCCAGCGCCATGCGTTCGGCCGCGCGCTCGCCGAGCAGCCGCTGATGCGCACCGTGCTCGCCGATCTCGCGCTCGAAAGCGAGGCCGCGCTCGCGCTCGCGATGCGTCTCGCCGACGCGTTCGAGCGCGACGACTCGCCGCGCGAACGCGCGTGGAAGCGGATCGTCACGCCCGCCGCGAAATTCTGGGTCTGCAAGCGCGCGGTCGAGCTGACCGGCGAGGTGATGGAAGTGTTCGGCGGCAACGGCTACGTCGACGACGGCCCGATCGCGCGGCTGTTCCGCGAGGCGCCGGTGAACTCGATCTGGGAAGGCTCCGGCAACGTGATGTGTGTTGACGTGTTGCGCGCGGTGTCGCGGGAGCCCGACGCGGCCGCGGCGCTGTTCGCCGAACTGACCGAGCTCGGCGCGGGCGAACCGCGCATCCGCGCGGCGCTCGATGCGCTGCGCGCGATGCTCGCGGCACCGGCCGATACGCTCGAGGCGTCGGCCCGCGTGTTCGCGCAACGGCTCGCGCTCATCGCGCAGGCATGCCTGCTGAGCCGCGACGCGCCCGCGGCCGTCGCCGACGCGTTCATCGCGACGCGGCTGGCCGCGCCCGACTGGGGCCGCATCGCGGGCGGCTTCGATCCGCATGCGCTCGACGTCGCCGCGCTGCTGCAGCGCGCCTACCCGGCCTGACGCCGTACGCCATTGCTCAGGAGCCCCGATGAACCTCGTCGCCGCCCTCGATCGCGCCGCCCGTGCGACGCCCGACAAGCCGTTCCTCATCAGCGAATCCGAGACGATCACCTATGGCGCCGCGCGCGAGCGCTCGCATCGCGCGGCCGCGGTACTGAGCGCGCTCGGCGTGACTGCCGGCGATCGCGTGGCCGCGATGTGCTTCAACACACCGGCCTTCGTCGACCTGATGTTCGGCGCGTGGCGGCTCGGCGCGGCGTTCGTGCCGATCAACCACAAGCTGCAGGCGCCGGAAGTCGACTACCTGCTCGAACACAGCCGCAGCAAGGTGCTGCTGTTCGACGTGACGCTCGCGCCGGTGATCGAACGCATCGTGCACCCGGCGCGGCAGCTCGTGACGGAAGGCGAACTCGACGGCGTGCCGTGCTTCGACACGATGTGCGCGGCAATGGACGGACTCGCGGGCATCGAGCCCGCCGACGGCGACGTCGCGCAGATTCTCTACACGTCGGGCACGACCGGCCGCCCGAAGGGCTGCGTGCACAGCCATCGCACGGTGACGTTCGCGGCGATGTCGGCGGCGCTCCCGATCGGCATCGGCCGCAACGAGCGCACGCTGATGGCGATGCCGATCTGGCATTCGTCGCCGCTGAACAACTGGTTCGGCGGCACGCTGGTCGCGGGCGGCACCGTCGTGCTGCTGCGCGAATATCATCCGCTGCGCTTCCTGCAGACGATCGAGCGCGAGCGCATCACGCTGTATTTCGGTGCGCCGGTGTCGTACACGCTGCCGCTCGACAAGATCGACGGCTTCGCCGCATTCGACCTGTCGAGCGTGCGCGCATGGCTGTATGGCGGCGGCCCAATCGGCGCCGCGCAGGCCGAACGGCTCGCGCGCGCGTACCGCAGCAAAGCGTTCTTCCAGGTGTATGGGATGACGGAGACGGGCCCGGCCGGCACGACGCTGTACCCGGACGAGCAGATCGCGAAAGCCGGTTCGATCGGCCGGCACGGCGGCCCGGGTGTCGACCTGCGCGTGGTGCGGATCGACGGCGCCGACGCGCAGCCCGGCGAAACCGGCGAGATCTGGCTGAAGACCGACAGCATGATGCTCGGCTATCTCGATGACGCGGCCGCCACGCGCGCCGCGTTCTCGCCCGACGGCTGGTACCGCAGCGGCGACATTGCGCGAATCGATCAGGATGGCTATCTGTTCATCGTCGACCGGCTGAAGGACATGATCGTGACCGGCGGCGAAAACGTCTATTCGAAGGAAGTGGAAGACGTGCTGGGCACGCACCCGGACATCGCCGAGGCGGCGGTCGTCGGCGTCCCGCATCCCGAGTGGGGCGAGACGGTCGTCGCGCATGTCGTGATGCGCGCGAACGCGGCACCCGGCGCGGATGCGCTGCGCGCGTTCTGCGGCGAGCGGCTCGCCGCGTACAAGGTCCCGCGCGAGTTCAGGTTCGCGCAGGCGCTGCCGCGCACGCCGACCGGCAAGCTGCAGAAGTTCCTGCTGCGCAACCGGCCCGACTAGCGGCCCGACAAAAAGGCCACCGGACCGAATGGTCCGGTGGCCTGCGCACGCATGCCGGGCGACGCAGCGTTGCCGCCGCCCGCGACACGCGCGATGCTTACTTGCCGCCGATGCTCTTCAGCGGCTTCCACTCGCCCTTCTCGACCTTGTACATCGTGATGCCGCCGTTCTTCAGGTCGCCCTTCGCGTCATACGCGACGTGCGTCGACGTGACACCGGCCATGTCGGTCTTCGCGAGCACCGGCAGGTACTTCGCCGGATCGGTCGAATCGGCCTTCTTCATCGCGTTGAGCATCGCCATCGCGCCGTCGTACGCGTACGGCGAGTACGTCTGCACGTCTTCGCCGAAGCGCTTCTTGTACTTGTCGGCGTAAGCCTTGCCGCCCGGCATTTCTTCCAGCGGCAGGCCTGCCAGCGATGCGATCGTGCCGTCGGCCGCGTTGCCCGCGATCTTCAGGAACGTCGGCGTCTTCACCATCTCGCCGCTCATCAGCGGCGCGGTGATGCCGAGCGCCTTCATCTGCTTGACCATCGGCGCGGCCTGCGAATCCGCGCCGCCGTAGTAGATGAGGTCCGGCTTCGCGGACTTCAGCTTGGTCAGGATCGCCTTGAAGTCGACAGCCTTGTCGTTCGTGAACTCGCGGTCGACGATCGTCGCGCCGCCGGCCTTCGCGGCCTTCTCGAACTGGTCGGCGAGACCCTGGCCGTAGGCCGTGCGGTCGTCGACGATCGCGATCTTCTTCATGCCGAGATCCTTCGACGCGAACGTGCCCGCCACCGAGCCCTGCTGCGTGTCGGACGTCATCATGCGGAAGGTCGTCTTGTAGCCTTGCTGCGTGTATTCCGGCGCGGTCGCCATCGCGATTTCCGGAATGCCGGCGTTCGCGTAGATGCGCGAGGCCGGAATCGTCGTGCCCGAGTTGAAGTGGCCGAGCATGCCCTTGATGCCGTCGTCGACGAGCTTCTGCGCAACCGTCGTGCCGGTGCGCGGGTCAGCCTGGTCGTCCTGCGTGCTCAGCACGAACTTCACCGGCTTGCCGCCGATCTTCGGGTTCGTCGCGTTGAAGTCTTCCAGCGCGAGCACGATCCCGTTCTGCATATCCTTGCCGTAGTGCGCCTGGGCGCCCGTCATCGGCCCTGCGTAACCGATCTTCACGTCGTCAGCATGGGCCGTCCCCGCAAGCGACATGACGGCGACGAACGTCGCGCCTGCCAGCTTTTTCATCGTGTGTTGCATAGCATCTCCTTGGTACCAGGGTAAATGGAGCGGCTTCGGGATCGCCTGGCCGCTTCCTTTGTTTGATCCGAACGGCAAGGATGGTCAGCCGATCGTCATCAAATTCGCATTGCCGCCTGCCGCGGCCGTGTTCACGCTCACCGAGCGCTCGGTCAGCAGGCGCTCGAGCGCGTAGTCTTCCGCATCGCCGTTCTCGAACGCGCCCGCCGATACGCCCTGCACCGACACGATCGGGCCCGGCCGCTGCGCGACGTCCTTCACGAGCGTCTGCAGTTCGTCGCTGTCGCCTTCGAACAGCACCGCGTCGAACGGCGCGTCGGCCTGCTTGCGCACGGCCGCATGCGCCTTCAGCGCGGCCGGCAGCGCGGCCACCAGCGCCTCGCCCGCCGTGCCGGCGAACAGCGCGCGGTTGCCCGTCGCCAGCACCGCCGCGAACTGCGCGCGCGCGCCGCCCGGCGTGGCCGCGACACACAGCACCGTGCCGCGCGGGCCGAGTGTATACGTGTTTCGCTCGCCCGTCGGGCCGGTCAGCACGGCGGTCGCACCGGCCGGCACCTGCGCGAGATAGCCGTCGCAGCGTGCGGCCAGCGCCGGCTCGCGTTGCTCGATCAGCCAGTCGCGCAGCGCGGTGAGCGCCGCCGCCGGGTTGCCGCGCGCGTCGCCGTCGGCCGCGCCGTCCGCGACCAGCGACTGCGCAAGCGAACGCGGCAGGCCCGACGGACGCGTCGCGAGCAGGCGCTGCAGGTACAGCGCGCCACCAGCCTTCGGGCCCGTGCCCGACAATCCTTCGCCGCCGAACGGCTGCACGCCGACCACCGCGCCGATCACGTTGCGGTTCACGTAGATGTTGCCGACGTGCGCGTTCGAGATCACGTGCGCGATCGTCTCGTCGATCCGAGTGTGGATGCCGAGCGTCAGGCCGTAGCCCGTCGCGCGGATCTGCTCGAGCAGCTTGTCGAGCTGGTTGCGGCGATAACGCACGACGTGCAGCACCGGGCCGAACACTTCGCGCTTCAACTCGTCGATGCTGCCGATCTCGATCAGCGTCGGCGGCACGAACGTGCCGTGCGCGCAAGCTTCCGGCGACGGCAGCTGCGTGACGGCATGGCCCTTCTCCTTCATCGCCGCGACGTGCGCGTCGATCGTCTGCTTCGCTTCCGCGTCGATCACCGGGCCGACGTCGGTCGACAGCCGGTCCGGGTTGCCGAGCGACAGCTCGTGCATCGCGCCCTTGAGCATCGTCAGCGTGCGGTCCGCGACGTCGTCCTGCAGACACAGAACGCGCAGCGCCGAGCACCGTTGACCGGCCGAGTCGAACGACGACTGCAGCACGTCCGCGACAACCTGCTCCGCGAGCGCCGACGAGTCGACGATCATCGCGTTCTGGCCGCCCGTCTCCGCGATCAGCGGAATCGGCTTGCCGTCCGGATCGAGGCGCGCGGACAGCGTCTTGTTGATCAGGCGCGCAACTTCGGTCGAGCCGGTGAACATCACCGCGCGCGTGCGCGGATCGGCAACCAGCGCCGCGCCGACGGTCTCGCCGGTGCCCGGCAGCAGTTGCACCGCGCCGGCCGGCACGCCGGCCTCGCGCAGCAGGCGCACGGCCTGCGCGGCGATCAGCGGCGTCTGCTCGGCCGGCTTCGCGAGCACCGTGTTGCCGGCCGCGAGCGCGGCGGCCACCTGGCCCATGAAGATCGCGAGCGGGAAGTTCCACGGGCTGATACAGACCACCGGGCCGAGCGGGCGGTGCGTGTCGTTCGAGAATTCGCCGCGGATCTGCGCCGCGTAGTAGCGCAGGAAGTCGACGGCTTCGCGGATTTCGGCGATCGCGTTCGGCAGCGACTTGCCGGCTTCGCGCACGATCAGGCCCATCAGCGTGTGCATCTGCGCTTCGAGCAGGTCGGCCGCGCGCACCAGGCAGTCGGCGCGCGCATCGACCGGCGTCGCCTGCCAGATCGGCGCGGCAGCCACCGCGTGCGCGAGCGCCGCGCTCACGTGTTCGGCCGTCGCTTCGCTGACCGTGCCGACCAGGTCGCGCAGGTCGGCCGGGTTGCGCACGTCGCGCGCCGGAGCGTCGGCGAGCGCGTCGTCGGCGAGCATCGGTGCCGCGCGCCACGGATGGTGCGCGCTCGCGAGCAGCGCGGACGACAGCGACGCGAGACGGTGTTCGTTCGACAGGTCGAGACCCATCGAATTCGGACGCTCGTCGCCGTACAGGTTGCGCGGCAGCGGAATCTTCGCGTGCGGCGCGCCGAGCGGCACGACCTTCGACGCTTCGTCGACCGGATCGGCGACCAGCTCCTTCACCGACACCGTCTTGTCGGCGATGCGGTTCACGAACGACGTGTTCGCGCCGTTTTCCAGCAGGCGGCGCACCAGGTAGGCGAGCAGCGTTTCGTGCGTGCCGACCGGCGCGTACACGCGGCACGGCCGGTTCAGCTTGTCGCGGCCCGTGACTTCCTCGTACAGCGGCTCGCCCATCCCGTGCAGGCACTGGAATTCGTACTGGCCCGGGTAGTAGTTCTGGCCGGCCAGGTGATAGATCGCGGCCAGCGTGTACGCGTTGTGCGTCGCGAACTGCGGATAGACGGCGTCCGGCGCCGCGAGCAGCTTCTTCGCGCACGCGAGGTACGAGACGTCCGTGTAGATCTTGCGCGTGTACACCGGATAGCCTTCGAGGCCGTCGACTTGCGCGCGCTTGATTTCGGTATCCCAGTACGCGCCCTTGACGAGGCGGATCATCAGGCGGTGACGGCTGCGGCGCGCGAGGTCGATCAGGTAGTCGATCACGAACGGGCAGCGCTTCTGGTAGCCCTGCACGACGAAGCCGATGCCGTTCCAGCCCGCGAGTTCCGGATCGAAGCACAGCGCCTCGAGCAGGTCGAGCGACAGTTCGAGACGGTCCGCTTCTTCAGCGTCGATGTTCAGGCCGATGTCGTAGCGGCGCGCGAGCAGCGCCAGCGCACGCACGCGCGGCAGCAGTTCGCTCATCGTGCGGTCCTGCTGCGAGCGCGAGTAGCGCGCGTGCAGCGCCGACAGCTTGATCGAGATGCCCGGGCCTTCGTAGATGCCGCGCCCGCCGGCGGCCTTGCCGATCGCGTGGATCGCCTGTTCGTACGATGCGTAGTAGCGCTGCGCGTCCTCTTCGGTCGTCGCCGCTTCGCCGAGCATGTCGTACGAGTAGCGGAAGCCGCGCGCTTCGTACTTGCGGCTGTTCGCCAGTGCTTCGGAAATCGTCTCGCCGGTGACGAACTGCTCGCCCATCAGGCGCATCGCCATGTCGACGCCCTTGCGGATCAGCGGCTCGCCGCCGCGGCCGATCAGGCGCGTGAGCGCCGACGACAGGCCCGCTTCGCTGTTGGTCGTCACGAGCTTGCCGGTGATCATCAGCCCCCAGGTCGCCGCGTTCACGAACAGCGACGGCGCGTGGCCGACGTGCGAACGCCAGTCGCCCTTGCTGATCTTGTCGCGGATCAGCGCATCGCGCGTCGCGCGATCGGGAATGCGCAGCAGCGCTTCGGCCAGACACATCAGCGCGACGCCTTCCTGGCTCGACAGCGAGAACTCGTGGATGAGCCCTTCGACGCCGCCGCCCGAGCTCTTCTCGCGCAGCGCCTCGACGAGCTGCGTCGCGAGCGCCTGCACGTCGGCCTGCAGGTTCGCCGGCAGGCGCGCCTGGCCCAGCAGGAACGGCACGCATTCCGGCTCGGGGCGGCGATACGCGGCCGTGATGGCCGCGCGCAGCACCGATTGCGGCTGCACGTTCTGCGCGAACTCGAGGAACGGATGCGGCGAGTTGTCGTCGTCGCCGTCCGTCGCCTGCCCGTCGGCGAGCTCCGTCACGCCGCTGTTGCCCGACAGCTCGGGCGGCAGCTGGCCGTGCTCGATCCGCTCGAGATACGCGAAGATCGCCTGCTTGATCAGCCAGTGGGGAGTGCGCTCGAGACGCGCTGCCGCGTCTTTCAGGCGCGAGCGGAGGAGGTCGTCGACTTTGACGCCTAGAGTCGTGCTTGCCATGGTGGGTTCGTGCGCCGGTGCGAGCCCGGCCAATGTGGTGTGAGAGGATGCGCGAAATCCTACGGCACGCAATAAAAAGGTGCAACCAAATTGACGGATTGGTTGCACCCTCAAGTTATTCAATATAATCAGCTACTTATGAGGTTGCAACCTAGGGGTTGCCCGTGGTCCGCTGATCGGTGTTTTCCCTGAGCGGGGCAAGTTGACGCGCGTGGGTAGCCCTCGGCGTGCACCACCGAGGGGAAAAGCGGGTTGCACTGTGCGTAGCGGAAGGTCGTGCGGGCGGTGTCGAACCGATCGACAGGAAGGATCGCGCAGGTGGTCGGCGGATCCGGGTGGCTCCGGGGTGGCTCTGGGTCATCGGCGTGCGGCACGGCGGCCGCGCACGCCGCGCTCAGATATCGAGCGGGTCGACCTCGACGCTCCACCGCAGCACACCCTTCAGCGCACGCAGCGCCGGCTGCCATGCGCGCAGCGCATGCTGCAGCGCCGCCCGCGACGCGCTTTCGAGCAGCAACTGCGCGCGGTGGACGTTGGCCACCTTCACGATCGTCATCGGCACCGCGTCGTAGACGGTCACGCGATCGGCGCCCGGCAGCCCCGGCAACGCGGCCGCGGCCTGCAACAGGAACGCGAGCGCCGCATCGAGCGTGCGTCCCTCGGCGCGCAGCAGCGCCTGGTAGACGAACGGCGGCAGGTGCGCGTCGCGGCGCTCGCCGAGCGTCGAATTCGCGAAACCGACGTAATCCTGCCGGCCGAGCGCGTGATACAGCGCGTGACGCGGATAGCGCGTCTGCACGAGCACCTCGCCCGGCAGTCCGGCGCGCCCCGCACGGCCGCTCACCTGCATCAGCTGCGCGAACAGCCGCTCGCTCGCGCGGAAGTCGTGCGAGAACAGCGCGGTGTCGGCATTGAGGACGCCGACGAGCGACACGCGCTGGAAGTCGTGCCCCTTTGCGATCATCTGCGTGCCGACCAGGATGTCGACCTCGCCGGCATGCACGTCCGAGAACAGCGCCTGCGCACTGCCCTTGCGCCGCGTGCTGTCCGCATCGATCCGCAGGATGCGCGCGCCCGGCACGGCCTCGGCGAGCGCCTCCTCGATGCGTTGCGTGCCGCGCCCGAGCGGCGCGATGTCGACGTTCCCGCATTCGGGGCACGAGCGCGGGATGCGCGCTTCCCAGCCGCAGTGATGGCAGCGCAGTGCATGCTCGGGCTTGTGCAGCACGACATAGGCGCTGCAGCGCGGGCAACCGGCGACCCAGCCGCACGCGTCGCACGCGAGTTGCGGCGCGTAGCCGCGCCGGTTCAGGAACACGAGGCTCTGTTCGCCGCGCTCCAGCCGCGCCTTCAACGCCGCGACGAGCGGCCCCGACAGCCCGCCCATCGACGCGCGCCCGCGGCGCCGCTCCTCTTCGAGATCGATCAGCCGAACGGTCGGCAGCGTCGCGTCGGCCACCGCGCGGCGCGACAGCGTGAGCCGCGTGTAACGGCCCTGCTCGGCCTGCCACCAGCTCTCGAGCGACGGCGTCGCCGAGCCGAGCACGACCGGAATGCCGAGATGCTTGGCGCGCCACACGGCAAGATCGCGCGCCGAATAGCGCAACCCTTCCTGCTGCTTGTACGCCGGCTCGTGCTCCTCGTCGACGACGATCAGCGCGAGCGTCGGCAGCGACGCGAGCACCGCGAGCCGCGTGCCGAGCACGATCCGCGCACGGCCCGTGTGCGCGGCGAGCCAGTTGCGCGCCCGCTCGCCCTCGGCGAGCCCGCTGTGCAGCGTGACGATCGCGTCGTCGGCGAGCGTGCCCGCGAAACGGGCGCGGAATGCAGCTTCGAACTGCGGCGTCAGGTTGATTTCGGGGACGAGCACCAGCGCCTGCGCATCGGGCCGCGCATCGAGCAGCGCGGCGAGCGCATGCAGATAAACCTCGGTCTTGCCGCTGCCGGTCACGCCATGCAGCAGGAACGGCGCGAAACCGCGTGCGGCACGGATCGCGTCGAGCGCCTCCGCCTGCTGGTCGGTGAGCGCCGGCGGCACAGTTCGTCCACTGGTTGTCGACAGGTTATCCACAGCTTTGGGCACAGGCGCGTCGGTCCAGCCGATTTCCTCGATGGCGACCCAGCCGCGCGCCGCCCAGTCGTCGAGCGTGGCCGCTGCCTTCGGATGCAAGACGCGCGCATCGGGCAACGTCAGCGAATCGGTGTCGGCGAGCGCCTGCGCGAGCCGCCGCAGTGCGGCCCCGCGCGCGGGCAACGCGTCGGGCAGCGCCGCGCGGCCGGTTTCGGTCAGCCGATAGCGCAGCTCGGGCGCCAGCAGCCGGCCCCAGCGCTGCGCATCGCGCAGCGCTTGCGGCAGCGCCGGCAGCGCGACTTCGCCACGGCCGCGCTGGTAATAGTCGGCCGCGAACGACACGAGCGCGAGCCAATCCGGCGCGAGCGGCGGCAGCTCGGTGCAGATCGCATCGACCGCCCGCAACCGGGACGGCGGCACATCGGTGTGAGTCGTTACTTCGCAGACGAGGCCGACGACCTGGCGCTTGCCGAACGGCACCTGCACCAACGTGCCGGGCTCGGGCGCCGGCTGGACGTCGCAGCGATAGTCGAACAGGGTGGCGAGCGGATGGTCGAGGGCGACCCGCAGGTAGGTGCCGTCCATCACCGCGCTCCGGCGACAGCGCGAGGCGCACCGGCGGCTTGCACCCGGGCCCGCGCCACGGTGGCGAACTTAAAGTAAAACTTCAGATTCGGCGCTAAGTTTTGGATTCGCATTAGGAATCGCCGTATACCCTGACCAGCCTGTGGATAACTTTGTTGAGAACTCGGCGCTCAACAGCCGCGAAGCGCGCGGGGCCGTGCTTTCCGCCGTTTTCGGGCGCCGTCGGCCGCGCCCCGCGAAGCCTTATTCCATAAGGCTGCTATTCAAATTACGGAACCATAGCGAGACAATTCGACCGATACGGGGCTCTACCGCGCTGCAACGTGGAAAATGTGTATAAGTCAAGTCTTGACAAGCCTTGAATCGGCATCCGGTGCGGGGTTGCGTCCTGTTTAGTATCGGCAGCGAAACGCGGCCACCCCGCAGTGCAGCATGACGGCACTTGCGCTCAGCCCGCCGCTCCGCTACGGATCCTGCGGCTGTGGGTGTGCACTTCGTCGACGAGTTCGGCAACGTGGTCCGGCGACGTGAACTGCGAAATGCCGTGGCCGAGGTTGAATACGTGCCCCGGATGATTGCCGTAGCTGTCGAGCACCGCGCGCGCCTGTTCGCGCACCGCGGCCGGCGGTGCAAACAGGATCGTCGGATCGAGGTTGCCCTGCAGCGCGACTTGCCCGGCCACGCGTTCGCGCGCGGCGCCGAGATTGACCGTCCAGTCGAGGCCGACCGCGTCGACGCCGGTCGCCGCGATTTCCTCGAGCCACAGGCCGCCGCCCTTCGTGAACGTGATCACCGGCACGCGCTCGCCGTCGTGCTCGCGCTTCAGCTGCGCGACCACGCGACGAATGTAGTCGAGCGAGAAGCGCTGGTACGCGCCGTCGGCCAGCGCGCCGCCCCACGTATCGAAGATCATCACGGCTTGCGCGCCGGCTTCGATCTGCGCGTTCAGGTACGCGGCCACGGCCTGCGCGTTCACGTCGAGGATCCGGTGCATCAAGTCGGGGCGCGAATACGCCATCGACTTCACCGTGCGGAAATCGTCCGACCCGCCGCCTTCGACCATGTAGCACGCGAGCGTCCACGGGCTGCCCGAGAAGCCAATCAGCGGCACGCGCTGGCGGCCCTGGCCGTCGGTCAGCGCGCGACGGATTTCGCGCACGGCGCCCGTCACGTAGCCGAGCGTTTCCTCGATGTCCGGCACCGCGAGCTTCGCGACGTCGGCTTCCGTGCGCACCGGATGCGCGAACTTCGGCCCTTCGCCGACCTGGAAGTCGAGGCCAAGACCCATCGCGTCGGGAATCGTCAGGATGTCCGAGAAAAGGATCGCGGCATCGAGCGGGAAGCGCTCGAGCGGCTGCAGCGTCACTTCCGTCGCGTAGTCGGGATTCTTCGCGAGACCGAGGAAGCTGCCGGCGCGCGCGCGCGTCGCGTTGTACTCGGGCAGATAGCGGCCGGCCTGGCGCATCAGCCAGATCGGCGTGTAGTCGGTCGGCTCGCGCAGAAGCGCACGCAGGAAGGTGTCGTTGAGCAGGGTATGGGCCACGGTAGGAGCGACGATGCGAAGGCAAAGCGGCATTTTACCGGAGCGCGGCCGCGCGGCTGCGTATGCCGATGCGATGGCGGCCATATGACGCGCGCGATGGCTCCGTTATGATCGGACGCTGATATCGAACCGAACGAAGGAGGAGACCGATGAAGACATTCGCCACGCTGGCCACGCTCACCGCAGCCATGCTCTGCTGCGCCGCCGCGCAAGCGCAGGGTACGCCCACGACGGCTGCCCCGACCGCGGCGGCCGGCTCGCGGCTCGACGACGTGGTCGCGCGCGGCACGCTGCGCCTGTGCACGACGGGCGACTACAAGCCGTATTCGTACTACCGGACGGACGGCCGCTTCGAGGGCATCGACATCGACATGGCCGAATCGCTCGCGAAATCGCTCGGCGTGAAGGCCGAGTTCGTGAAGACGAGCTGGTCGAACCTCACCAACGACTTCGTCGCGAAGTGCGATGTCGCGGTGGGCGGCGTGTCGACGACGCTCGAGCGCCAGAAGCGCGTGTTCTTCACGCAGCCGTACGTGGTCGACGGCAAGACGCCGATCGTGCGCTGCGCGGACGCCGACAAATATCAGACCGTCGCGCAGATCGACCGGCCCGAGACGCGCGTGATCGTCAACCCCGGCGGCACCAACGAGCGCTTCGCGAAGCAGTTCTTCACGCATGCGAACGTGAGCGTCTATCCGGACAACGTGACGATCTTCAAGCAGATCCTCGCGGGCAAGGCCGACGTGATGGTGACGGATGCATCCGAGACGCTGCTGCAGCAAAAGCTGAATCCGGGCCTGTGCTCGGTGCATCCCGACAAGCCGTTCCAGTTCGGCGAAAAGGCGTACATGGTGCCGCGCGGCGACGTCGTTTTCCAGCAATACGTCGAACAATGGCTGCACCTGGCGCTATCGTCCGGCGAATACCAGGCGATCTCCGACAAGTGGCTGAAGTAAGCACGAGCGAACGCGCAACCGGCGGCCGATAACGACATGGCCCCGGTTGCCGACGCGAGCCGGCGCCCCGCCGTTACACCTTGGCGATGCGTCCGGCCGGCGTGAAATCGCGAAAACCGGCCGAATGGCCGACTATCGCGGGTGCCCATCACGTTTCAAAATCTTTCCGACGAATGAATCGCCATACGCGCCATCTGCCGAACGATGCACATTCCGGCGTGCAAATCGGCAATTCATCGGCGTCGATACGCATGAAAAACGCGTTATGCGCACCCGATGAAAACTCTGCGGAACAGATGGGTAAATATGACCTTTTTCAGGACCCCGAAAACAGCAAAAAATCCCGGAAAGCCTTATCTGGCGGGCGTTACAACCTGAAACACTTTGTTACCGCGACGGGTGATTAATTCGCCCACAATGGCCTCAACGGTTTCAACACGGATGCGGTCTCGTGTGCCAAGTGTGAGCGGACGCGAAGCGCTGCGAGCCAGTCGGTCACGTACCGAAGCCCTTCCGAGGGGCATCCCTGTTGGAGTCGTTTCCGGCCCCCGCCGGACTCGGTTTCATCTTTGGTCTCCTCGCGCTAACCCCGTAGCGTGTGGTTTTTAGCGGGCTAATAAGCCCGCTTTTTTTCGTCCATCGAAAACGCAGCGGCCCGCAGGCCACCGCGTTTGTCCCGCCGCCGCACCGCTCACGCGGTCTTCTGCACGGCGAGCTTCAGTTCCTCGATCATCCGTTCGCGCATCACGAACTTCTGCACCTTGCCGGTCACGGTCATCGGCAACTCGTCGACGAAGCGAATGTAGCGCGGAATCTTGTAGTGCGCGATCTGGCCGTTGCAGAACGCGCGCACGTCGTCCTCCGTCATCTGCTCGCCCGCGCGCAGCACGATCCACGCGCACAGCTCCTCGCCGTATTTCGCATCGGGCACGCCGAACACCTGCGCACTCTGAATCTTCGGATGCCTGAACAGGAATTCCTCGATCTCGCGCGGATACACGTTCTCGCCGCCGCGAATCACCATGTCCTTCAGCCGGCCGACGATGTTGCAGTAGCCGTCGGCGTCGAGCGTCGCGAGGTCGCCCGTATGCATCCACCCGTCGACCAGCACCTCGCGCGTCTTCGCATCGTCGTCCCAGTAGCCGAGCATCACCGAATAACCCTTCGTGCACAGCTCGCCCGTCGCGCCGACCGGCACGATCTCGCCGTTCGGGTCGACGATCTTCACCTCCAGGTGCGGCTGGATGCGGCCGACCGTCGTCGTGCGCTTCTCGAGCGGGTCGTCGGTCGAGCTCTGGAACGACACGGGGCTCGTCTCCGTCATCCCGTACGCGATCGTGATCTCGGACAAATGCATCTGCGACACGACGCGCTTCATCGTCTCGATCGGGCACGGCGAGCCTGCCATGATCCCGGTGCGCAGCGTCGACAGGTCGAATTTCGCGAAGTCCGGATGATCGAGTTCCGCGATGAACATCGTCGGCACGCCGTGCAACGCGGTGCAGCGTTCCTCGGCGACGGCCGCGAGCGTCGCGACCGGATCGAACGCCTCGCCGGGGAAGACCATCGCCGCACCCTTCGACACGCATGCGAGCACGGCGAGCACCATCCCGAAGCAGTGATACAGCGGCACCGGGATGCAAAGCGAATCCTGCTCGCTGAACCGCATCGCCATCGCGATCGAGCGCGCGTTGTTGACGACGTTGCGGTGCGTGAGCGTCGCGCCCTTCGGGCTGCCGGTCGTGCCGCTGGTGAACTGGATATTGATCGGATCGCTGGCCGCGAGCGTCGCGCCGATCGCGTCGAGCCGCGCGACATCGAGCGTGTCGCGGCCGCGCGCCATCACGTCCGCGAAGCGGAACATGCCGGCCGGCGCGACGTCGCCCATCGACACGACCGTGCGCAGGCTCGGCACGCGCGCCGCGTGCAGGTCGCCCGGTGTCGCGCTCGCGAGCTCCGGCGCGATGGCCTGCAGCATCTCGACGTACGCGGACGTCTTGAAGCGCTCGGCCGCGATCACGGCCTTGCAGCCGACCTTGTTCAGCGCGTATTCGAGCTCCGCGAGCCGGTAGGCCGGGTTGATGTTGACGAGGATGGCGCCGATGCGCGCGGTCGCGAACTGCGTGAGCAGCCATTCGCTGCGGTTCGGCGACCAGATGCCGACGCAGTCGCCCTTCACGATCCCGAGCGCGGCGAGGCCCGCGGCGAGCACGTCGATCTCGTGCGCGAACGTGCGCCAGTCCCAGCGAATGCCCTGCTCGCGGAACACGACAGCCGGACGCTCGGGAAAGCGGGCCGCCGTGTCGAGCAGGAACCGGCTGATCGTCGCGTCGGATAACGGCACGTCGGTCGCGCCGCGCACGTACGACAGTCCGTTTTCGGGCGCGATCAGCGCCCCCTTGCCAAGGTCTGCTGCCATCGATGTCTCCGTCCGTTTTTGTCTGATCGGCCTGGCACGCGGCCGACGCGCGCCGGCTCCGCCACGATCGCGGCGGACTGCCTGTTCGCCGATGATGCCGCGTGCTGCTGACGCCACTCTGACATCAAATCGCGGCGGGCGGATGAAATTGCACGACCGGACGATACGGATTCGTGGCCGCAAGAAACAGACGAATACGACGGACGAAAAAAAGCAGCCCGAAGGCTGCTTTCTTTCGCGGGATACGCGCGCGCGGCTCAGTGCCGGCTGCGAATCTTCGCCAGACGCTGGATCGCCTCGAGCTGCGCCATCGCGGTCGCGAGCTCGGATTGCGCCTTTGCGAGGTCGAGGTCCGACTTCGCGTTCTGCAGCGTTTCCTCGGCACGCTTGCGCGCTTCCTCGGCTTTCGCCGCGTCGAGGTCCTTGCCGCGGATCGCGGTATCGGCGAGCACCGTCACGGCGCCCGGCTGCACTTCGAGAATGCCGCCTGCGACGAACACGAATTCGTCGTTGCCGCCCTCGACTTCGATGCGCACCGCACCCGGACGAATCCGGGTGATGAGCGGCGTGTGGCCCGGCAGAATGCCCAGCTCACCCGTTTCGCCCGGCAGCGCGACGAATTTCGCCTCGCCCGAGAAGATCTGCTCTTCCGCGCTGACGACGTCTACTTTGATGGTTGCCATATCGACTCCAATCTCATCCACGGGTTGAGCGTATTGCGGCCGGCGCGGGCGGCCGGAATGAAGTCATCGCTGACTGCAGCTCCGGCCGGCGCACGCCGGCTTGCGACTCACTCAAGCCTTACTGGATCTTCTTGGCCTTTTCGAAGGCTTCGTCGATCGTGCCGACCATGTAGAACGCCTGTTCCGGCAGGTGGTCGCACTCGCCGTCGACGATCATCTTGAAGCCACGGATCGTTTCCTTCAGCGGCACGTACTTGCCCGGCGAGCCCGTGAACACTTCAGCGACGTGGAACGGCTGCGACAGGAAACGCTGGATCTTGCGCGCACGTGCGACCGACAGCTTGTCTTCCGGCGACAGTTCGTCCATGCCCAGAATCGCGATGATGTCGCGCAGTTCCTTGTAGCGCTGCAGCGTCTGCTGAACGCGACGGGTGATCGTGTAGTGCTCTTCACCGATCACGTTCGGGTCGATCTGGCGCGACGTCGAGTCGAGCGGATCGACCGCCGGGTAGATACCCAGCGAAGCGATGTCACGCGACAGAACGACGGTTGCGTCCAGGTGGCCGAAGGTGGTTGCCGGCGACGGGTCGGTCAAGTCGTCCGCAGGGACGTACACGGCCTGAACCGACGTAATCGAGCCCTTCTTGGTCGACGTGATGCGTTCCTGCAGCTTGCCCATTTCTTCAGCCAGCGTCGGCTGATAGCCCACTGCCGACGGCATACGGCCGAGCAGTGCCGACACTTCGGTACCGGCCAGCGTGAAACGGTAGATGTTGTCGACGAAGAACAGCACGTCGAGGCCTTCGTCACGGAAGTGCTCGGCCATCGTCAGGCCGGTCAGCGCGACGCGCAGACGGTTGCCCGGCGGCTCGTTCATCTGGCCGTACACCAGCGCGACCTTGTCGAGAACGTTCGAGTCCTTCATTTCGTGGTAGAAGTCGTTCCCTTCACGGGTACGCTCGCCCACGCCCGCGAACACGGAGTAACCGCCGTGTTCCTTCGCGATGTTGTTGATGAGCTCCATCATGTTGACGGTCTTGCCCACGCCAGCACCGCCGAACAGGCCGACCTTGCCGCCCTTCGCGAACGGGCAGATCAGGTCGATGACCTTGATACCCGTTTCGAGCAGTTCGGTCGACGGCGACAGTTCGTCGAACGCCGGAGCCTTCTGGTGGATCGAACGCGTATGTTCGCTTTCGATCGGACCGGCTTCGTCGATCGGACGGCCGAGCACGTCCATGATACGACCGAGGGTCGGCTTGCCGACCGGCACCGAAATCGGCTTCGCCGTGTTCTTCACGGTCAGGCCGCGGCGCAGGCCGTCGGATGCACCCAGACAAATGGTACGGACCACGCCGTCGCCCAGCTGCTGCTGAACTTCGAGCGTCAGTTCCGAGCCATCGAGAATGAGCGCGTCGTAGATCTTCGGCATGCTGTCGCGCGGGAATTCCACGTCGATAACGGCGCCGATGCACTGTACGATCTTGCCTTCTACCAAAGCAGCAGTACTCATCGCTTTTCCTTTAAATACCTGATTCTTTACTCGCGCAAAGGCGCAGTTGTCGTCCCGGGCGCGCGCTTAAACAGCGGCTGCGCCGCCGACGATCTCCGACAGTTCTTTCGTAATCGCGGCCTGGCGGCTCTTGTTGTATACGAGCTGCAGTTCGCTGATCACCGTCTTCGCGTTGTCGGACGCGGCCTTCATCGCGACCATCCGCGCCGATTGCTCGGACGCCATGTTCTCCGCGACGGCCTGGTACACCAGCGCCTCGACGTAACGCACGAGCAGTTCGTCGACGACTGCCTGCGCGTCCGGCTCGTAGATGTAGTCCCACGACGTGGCCGGCGTACCGTCATCGGCATCGAAGTGGTCCGACGACAGCGGCAGCAGCTGCTCGATCACGGCTTCCTGCTTCATCGTGTTGACGAAGCGCGTGTAAGCGATATAGACCGCCGACAGCTTGCCTTCCGAGTACAGATCGAGCTGCGTCTTCACGGCGCCGATCAGCTTGTCCAGATGCGGGGTGTCGCCGAGGTGCACGACCTGCGACATCACCTTCGCGCCGAAGCGGTTCAGGAACCCGAGGCCCTTGCCGCCGATCGCGGTGGCTTCGACCTTCTGGCCCTTCTCTTCCAGCTCCTTGAACTTCTGCACCGTCGCACGCAGCACGTTGGTGTTCAGACCGCCGCAAAGACCCTTGTCCGTCGTGACGAGGATGATGCCGGCCGTCTTCGCGCCGTCGTTTGCCACCATGAACGGGTGGCGGTACTCCGGGTTCGCGCGGCTCATGTGCGCGGCGATGGCACGGACCTTGTCCGCGTACGGACGAGCGGCGCGCATGCGTTCCTGCGCGCGGCGCATCTTCGATGCGGCCACCATCTCCATCGCCTTCGTGATCTTGCGCGTGTTCTGCACGCTCTTGATCTTGCCGCGAATTTCCTTCATTCCAGCCATAGCTTGCTCCTTGACCGAAGCGGCGCGGGCGCATCAGCACCCGCGCGGCCTCAGTGTGTCACTCGCGGATCAATAGGCACCCGACTTCTTGAAGGATTCGATCGCCGCGCGCAGCGCGCCTTCGTCGTCCTTCGAGAGATCCTTGGTGTCTTCGATGCGCTTGATGAGGTCAGCGTGGCTGGTCTTCAGGTTGTCGCGCAGGCCCTTCTCGAACGACAGCACTTGCTTCACGTCGAGGTCGTCGAGGTAGCCGTTGTTCGCGGCGTACAGCGACACGGCCAGTTCCCACACCTGCAGCGGCTGGTACTGCGGCTGCTTCAGCAGTTCCGTCACGCGGCGGCCGCGCTCGAGCTGCTTGCGGGTCGCTTCGTCGAGGTCCGATGCGAACTGCGCGAATGCCGCCAGTTCACGGTACTGCGCGAGGTCGGTACGGATACCGCCCGACAGCTTCTTCACGACCTTCGTCTGAGCGGCGCCACCGACTCGCGACACCGACACGCCGGCGTTGATTGCCGGGCGGATGCCTGCGTTGAACAGGTCGGTTTCCAGGAAGATCTGGCCGTCGGTAATCGAGATCACGTTCGTCGGAACGAACGCGGTCACGTCGCCAGCCTGCGTTTCGATGACCGGCAGTGCCGTCAGCGAGCCGCTCTTGCCCTTCACTTCGCCGTTCGTGAACTTCTCGACGTACTCTTCCGACACGCGAGCCGCGCGCTCGAGCAGACGCGAGTGCAGATAGAACACGTCGCCCGGATATGCTTCACGGCCCGGCGGACGGCGCAGCAGCAGCGAGATCTGACGGTATGCCCAGGCTTGCTTGGTCAAGTCGTCATAGATGATCAGCGCGTCCTGGCCGCGATCGCGGAAGTATTCGCCCATCGTGCAGCCGGCGTACGGTGCGAGGTACTGCATCGCAGCCGAGTCCGAAGCCGAAGCGGCGACGACGATCGTGTATTCGAGCGCGCCCGTTTCTTCGAGCTTGCGCACCACGTTCATGATCGACGAAGCCTTCTGGCCGATCGCGACGTAGATACAGATCAGGTCCTTGCCCTTCTGGTTGATGATCGCGTCGAGCGCCACCGCGGTCTTGCCGCACTGACGGTCGCCGATGATCAGCTCACGCTGGCCACGGCCGATCGGCACCATCGCGTCGATCGACTTGATGCCCGTCTGCACCGGCTGCGACACCGACTTGCGCCAGATCACGCCCGGGGCGATCTTTTCGATCGCGTCGGTCAGCTTCGCGTTGACCGGGCCCTTGCCGTCGATCGGGTTGCCGAGCGCGTCGACCACGCGGCCGACGAGTTCCGGACCAACCGGGACTTCCAGAATGCGGCCCGTCGTCTTGACGACGTCGCCTTCCGAGATGTGTTCGTATTCGCCGAGAATCACCGCGCCGACCGAGTCGCGCTCGAGGTTCAGCGCGAGGCCGAACGTGTTGCCCGGAAACTCGAGCATTTCGCCCTGCATCACGTCCGACAGGCCGTGGATGCGCACGATACCGTCGGTCACGGAGATCACGGTGCCCTGGTTGCGAACGTCTGCGCTCGCTTCAAGGCCCTGGATCCGGCTCTTGATCAGCTCGCTGATCTCAGAGGGATTGAGTTGCATTATTCGCTCCTGATAGTCAATTCTGTTGCGTGCCGGCGTGGCGCTCAGGCGGTCAAGGCAGCCTGCATCGATGCGAGGCGCGCGCGAACCGAGGTGTCGAGCACTTCGTCGCCGACCGTCACGCGCACGCCGCCGATCAGCGACGAATCGACTTCGACCGTCGGCTTCAGCTTGCGCTTGAACTTGCGTTCGAGGCCAGCGACGAGACTTTCGAGATCCGCGCCGTTCAGCGGGAACGCGCTCACGATCTCGGCGTCGGCTGCACCTTCACGTTCGTTCTTGAGCGCCTCGAACTGCTCGGCGATTTCCGGCAGCAGCGCGATGCGATGATTGTCGACCAGCATCTGCACGAAGTTCTTCGCTTCAGCGCCGGCCGCGAGCGGCGACTTCACCGCAGCAAGCAGCAGCTCGGCCACTTGCGTGCGCGTCACCTTCGGGCTCGACGCGACCGACAGCACTTCCGGCAGACGCGCAACCTGGGCCAGCTCTTGCACGAGCGTGGACCAGGCGGCGATGTCACCTCCCTCGGCCACGCGGAACAGCGCTTCTGCGTAAGGGCGGGCGATGGTTGCAAGTTCGGCCATGATCAGAGCTCGGCTTTCAGTTGATTCAGCAGTTGGGCGTGGGCCGTTTGATCGACTTCGCGCTTCAGGATCTGCTCGGCGCCCTTCACGGCCAGCGCGGCGACTTCGCCACGCAGCGCTTCGCGCGCCTTCACGATTTGCTGTTCTGCTTCCGCTTTCGCCTGGGCGACGATGCGGGCGGCTTCAGCCTGGGCGTTGGCCTTGATTTCCTCGGCGACCGCCTGTGCACGCTTTTCGGCGTCGGCGATGCGCTGCTGGCCGTCGTTGCGGGCCTGCGCGAGTTCCTGGTCCACGCGCTTGTGCGCTGCGTCGAGTTCCGCCTTGCCCTTCTCCGCGGCGGCGAGGCCGTCGGCGATCTTCTTCGAACGTTCGTCGAGGGCGTTGATCAACGGCGGCCACACGAATTTCATCGTGAACCACGCGAGGACCAGGAACACGACCATTTGCGCAAACAGAGTTGCGTTGAGATTCACGGTGTTTCCTTATCTGCTATTCCGGAAAAATGAAACGGTAAGGCGCTCATCGAGTTGCATTCGATCAGCGCCCCAAGTCTCCGTTCCGCCCTGCGCCGGCTTGCGCCGGGCGCATATTTCCGAGGAACCTTAGCCTGCGAGCTTCGACAGGAGCGGGTTCGCGAACGCGAACAGCATTGCGACACCAACGCCGATCAGGAATGCAGCGTCGATCAGGCCGGCCAGCAGGAACATCTTCGTTTGCAGCGGGTTGATGAGTTCCGGCTGACGTGCGCAGGCTTCGATGTACTTGCCACCCATCAGCGCGATACCGATACAGGCGCCGATTGCACCCAGGCCGATGATGATGCCGATACCGATGGCGGTCAGACCCTGGATGTTGGCGATGTAAGCTTGCATGATCACTCCTTTGTGAAAAGACTTGGAACTGAGATTTAAAAAACTAAAACGGAAACTCTTTTTTGCACGCCGCGCTTAGTGCTTGTCGTGCGCCTGGCCGAGATACACCAGCGTCAGCATCATGAAAATGAATGCCTGCAACAGAACAATCAGGATGTGGAAGATTGCCCAGACGCTACCCGCGATCACGTGACCAACGAAGCCGAGGAACGTTGCGTCGCCACCGAAGCTCCACATGCTGCCGAGCAGGGCGATCAACAGGAACAACAGCTCACCCGCGTACATGTTGCCGAACAGCCGCATGCCGAGCGAAACGGTCTTTGCGAGATATTCGACGATGTTCAACGCGAGGTTCGGGATCCACAGCAGCGGGTGTGCGCCGAACGGAGCCGACAGCAGCTCGTGCACAAAGCCGCCCGCGCCCTTGATCTTGATGCTGTAGTAGATCATCAGGACGAACACGCCGAGCGCGATGCCGAGCGTGCCGTTCAGGTCGGCCGTCGGGACGATGCGATGGTGGGAAATCACGTCCGACAGACCGAGCAGGCCGATGACGCGGCCCGGCAGGTCGACGGGGAGGAAGTCGAGGGAGTTCATCAGCGCAACCCACACGAAGACCGTGAGGGCGAGCGGAGCGATGAACGCGCGGTTGCCGTGGACGATGGCCTTCGATTGATCTTCGACCATTTCGACGAGCATCTCGATCGCGCACTGGAAACGGCCCGGCACGCCCGACGTCGCCTTGCGGGCGGCCAGACGCAGCAGGACGATCGTCACGATGCCGCACACGATCGACCAGAACAGCGTGTCGAGGTTCCAGACGTGGATATCGAAAATCGACGTCTGATGCGAGGTGGAGAAATTCTGCAAGTGGTGCGCAATGTACTCGGACGGATCCGGACTGCGCGTGCCTTCGCTAGCTGCCATATCGTTAATGCCACCCAAATTGTCGAAAATCGTTTTGCCCCGTTCCGCAATACGCTATTGCGGGAACGGGCCGGTGCGGTTCGTTGTCGAAACCGCACGCTGCTTGTTGCTTACCGCCAGGCCAGCGCGATCCAGTACGTCTTCAGCACGACGAGGTAGGTGACGAGGAGTGCCGGCCAGTGCACGCCGGCATAGCCGTACGCCACCGCGGCGAACATCCCGATCGTCACGCCGAGCTTCAGGGCTTCGCCCATCACCCAGCTCATCACGGTGGCCGAACCACCTGCCTTCAGTCGTGCCACGAACAACGCGCTTGGCACCCAGCCGATCGCCCCGCCCAGAAACGCGGATTGCGCAGCGGCGCCCGGCGACTTCGAAAACAGCCACCACGCCAGCGTTGCAACCAGGGACAAGACCACCTGCGCGATCACCACCTTGTAGGGGGTCACGCGCGACGGCTTGCTCACGTTCGGACCGAACAGCCTCTCGGCTTCCGTCCGCGTGAGCGGAACGATGTTGTTATCTTGCTGCTCGGCATCCCAGTCTTCATCGGACTCGCGCCGTTCGCCGGCCGCTGAAGCGGTGCGTTGCGCTCGGGGACCATCGTGCCTGTCGTTCGGCGCCTGACCCGCCATCGCAATCTTCCGCAAAATCCTTGAACCCGGCCCCAAGCTTTCTGAAAGCTTTCAGGGGTGCCTAGCTAACAAATCCGGGCGATTGTAAGCGATAGTTGCAGGTGATTCAAGGCTTTAGACGCGACAAAAACCTGCGTAAAACGACGCCTCATCATGTGAAAAACGCGCGCAGCGACGACGTACGATGACAGTTGTAAGGTCGGTTTTTTGCACCGGTATTTCCTGCCCGAAAACGTGCGGTGCCGACCCAGCGACATGAGCGCGACGTCTGGTGCGGGTGCCACCGGCGCGGCGCGATCGCGACAGGAATTCTGCTGTGACGCGATCATGCGAAATGCCCTGGCGCCGCAATGCATGACCAAGGGAAATGCTGTGACCATCGCGGCTCGCGCGATACGGGAAATACGCTCGAACCGAGCGCGCCGATGCGTGCAATCAGTTGTTGCGCCACCACAGTCGAGCGACTGTGGTGGCGCAACACTTATCAACAGGCTCGAACTCACAACGACCGGGAACGCTGTGCGCGCTCGTCGCGAGGCTTGCGGTACGCATCGCTCAGCCGTGAATGAGCAACCACGCACCCAGCGCCGCGCTCACCAGCGCGAACGGAATCGACACGAGGTGAAACGGCAGCCACATGCGCGGCTCCTTCGCGAGTCGCACCGCGATCAGGTTCGCGAGCGAACCGATCGCGAAGCCGAAGCCGCCCACCGATACGCCGAACGCGAGCGCCCGCCAGTCGTGCGTGAATTCCGACAGCAGAATCGCCGCCGGCACGTTGCTGATTCCCTGCGACACAATCGCGCCCGCCGCGAACACGCGCAGCGGTGAATCGAGATGGGTTCCCGCGATCGCATCGTGGACGACCGGCAGCGCGGCCGCGCTGCGCAGCACGACGAACATCAGCACGAAAATCAGCAGCAGCAGCCAGTCGATCTTCAGGACTGCGTCACGCCTCGCCACCAGCAGCGCGATCACCACGCCCACCAGGCCCGGCAAGGGATTATGTGCGTCGGCGAGCAGCACGAACGCACCGAACAACACCGCCGCGAGCAGCGCATGCAGACGCTGTACGGGAACGGTCTCGACGTCTCCCGACAGATCCAGCGGCTTCGCGCGAAATGCGCACGCCGTCAGCACGAGAAGCAGCGCCATCAACGCCAGTGCGAGCGGCCCGAGCGTGACGACGAAGCGGCCGAACGACACGCCGCTCAATTGCCACAGGAACAGGTTCTGGGGATTGCCGAGCGGCGTCGCGACGGAGCCCGCATTGACGGCCAGCGCGACGACGATCACGAGCCGCCGGAACGGCAACGGCGTCAACGTGCGCAGCGATACCATCAGCGGCACGACGACGAACAGCGCGACATCGTTGGTGAGCCACATCGCGAGTGCCGCCGCGAACACGACGAGCAGCATCGCAAGCCCGCGCTCGGAATGCACGTGATGCACGATGCGATGCGCGAGCCACATCAGGCATCCGGACAGTTCGAGTGCCTTGGTCAGCATCAGCAGTCCGGCGAGCGTCGCGACGGTCTGCCAGTCGACGAGAGCCGTCAGCGCGGCAATTGGTTGTGGACGCAACCATTGCAGAACAATCAGCGCAAGCGCCAGCACCGTCAGTACGGGCTCCTGCAAAAGCCAGCCAAGCCACCGGCGCGGCGCCGGCGCGCCCGTGTTTTCCATCGGTCGCGCCTCGTTATTCTTCGGTCGCGACGTTGCCGCGCAAGCGCGCAAGAATGCCCTCGAGCGCATCGAGGTTGCCGAAGTCGATCATCACCTGCCCTCGCCCACGGCGGCCGAGCTTGATCTTCACATTCGATGCGAGCAGGTCGGACAGCTCTTCCTCGAGACGGCGCGTGTCGCGGCCGCCGTCGTCCTTCGCGCGCGCCTTCACCGCCGGCGCTTCCTTCGTCGTATGCGCAACCAGCTTCTCGGTCTCGCGCACCGACATGCGCTTGTTGACGACCTGGTGCGCGAGCGTGATCTGCGTCGCGGCATCGACCGCAAGCAGCGCGCGCGCATGCCCCATGTCGAGATCGCCGGCCAGCAGCATCGTCTGCACCGGCGCTGCGAGGTTCAGCAAACGCAGCAGGTTCGATACCGCACTGCGCGAGCGGCCGACCGATTCGGCTGCCTGCTCGTGCGTGAAACCGAACTCGTCGAGCAGGCGCTGGATACCGTGCGCCTCTTCCAGCGGATTCAGATCCTCGCGCTGAATGTTCTCGATCAGCGCCATCGCGGCGGCGGCCTGGTCGGACACGTCCTTCACAAGCACCGGCACTTCTTCGAGGCCGGCCAGTCGCGCCGCGCGGAAACGCCGCTCACCCGCGATGATTTCGTATTTGTCAGACGAAATAGGTCGTACCAGGATCGGCTGCATCACGCCTTGTGCGCGAATGCTGGCCGCCAGCTCCTGCAGACTGCCTTCGTCCATCCGCGTGCGCGGCTGGTACTTGCCGGCCTGCAGCTTGCCGAGCGCGAGCGTGTTCGGTGCGCCTTCGATCTTCACCGCTTCGGTGATGTCAGCACTGCCGCCGAGCAGCGCCTCGAGGCCACGTCCCAAGCCCTTCTTCTTTGGTACCGCGTTCATGTCTTTCTTCCTCGCTTCGCTCATGTCCGGATCACGACACCTCGAACGCGCGCACGCGATCGATCATCTCGGCACCGAACTGGAGATACGCCTGCGCACCGCGCGAGTTACGGTCGAATACGACGCCCGGCAACCCGTAACTCGGCGCTTCCGCCAAGCGCACGTTGCGCGGAATCACCGCGTCGAACACCTTGTCGCCGAAGTGCGCTTTCAGTTGATCGGAGACTTGCTGCTGCAACGTGATGCGCGGATCGAACATCACGCGCAGCAAGCCGATGATCTTCAGGTCGCGATTCATGTTCGCGTGAACCTGCTTGATCGTATTGACGAGATCGGACAATCCTTCCAGCGCGAAGTATTCGCATTGCATCGGGATCACGACGCCATGCGCCGCACACAGCCCGTTCAGCGTCAGCAGCGACAGTGTCGGCGGGCAATCGATCAAGACGAAGTCGTAGTCGTCGGCCACGCGTTCGAGCGCAGCCTTCAACCGTCGCTCGCGGTTATCGATGCTGATCAGCTCGATCTCGGCACCGGACAGTTCACGGTTGGCCGGCAGCACGTCGTACGTGACGCCTTCCGGACGCACGCGCGCCTCCGTGACCGACACGCCGTCGACCAGCACTTCGTACACGGTCGACTCGCAGGCAGCCTTGTCGATCCCGCTGCCCATCGTCGCGTTGCCCTGCGGGTCGAGATCGATCAGCAGGACACGTTGCTCCTGCGCTGCAAGGCTTGCGGCGAGATTGACCGATGTCGTCGTCTTGCCGACGCCCCCCTTCTGGTTCGCAACGCAGAAGATCTTTGCCATCGTTGGTGTGTTCCCTTTACCTTCAAACAAACGGCGCGCTACCGCACGCCTTCAATTCGCCTCGTCGACGGCGACCTCGATCAGATGCCGTTCGGCATCGAGCATCGGCACAGCCAGCCGCATCGTCTGCTTTACGCGACTGCCCTCCGGCAGGCGTGCAATTTCGTCGTCCGGGTGGACACCCTTCATTGCCCAGATCGACCCGCCGGGCGCGACGAGATGTCGAGCAAGTTTAACGAAGTCGGATAGATCCGCGAAAGCGCGGGATACGATCATGTCGAACTTTTCCGGCACTTCGACACCCGGCTGCAGCGATTCGACACGCCCGGTGACGACAGACAGGTTCGCGAGCTTCAGCTCAGCGCGCATCTGCGTCTGGAACGCAGACTTCTTCTGCACGATGTCGTTCAGCGTGACCTGCCAGTCCGGCTGGACGATCGCCAGCACGATCCCGGGCAGCCCGCCGCCCGAACCCACGTCGAGCACGCGCGCCGATGCACGGCCGCGCAGATGCGGAACGATGGAGAGCGAATCGAGAATGTGCTGGATCAGCATCTGCTTCGGGTCGCGGATCGCGGTCAGGTTGTAGACCGCGTTCCACTTGCCGAGCAGCGCGACATAGTCGAGCAGCTGGTTGCGTTGTGTATCCGTCAATGCGATGTCGAGCGCGGCTGCGCCATCGACGAGCATCTGTTCCAGTACGTCCCGATTAACCGCCGGCGCGCGACGCGCCGTCATTGTTGCGTCGGGACGGTGCCGCCCCCCTGTTCCGCCACCTCTGCTGCGGTGCCGTTACGACGACCAAGGCCGCGCCGCTTCAGGTGCACCATCAGCAGCGAGATCGCAGCCGGCGTGACGCCCGAGATACGCGATGCCTGCCCGATCGTTTCCGGGCGGAACTCGTTGAGCTTCTGACTCACTTCGAAGGACAGGCCGCGCACCTCGCGATAGTCGATACCGTCCGGCAGGCGCGTGTTCTCGTTCGCATCGTTGCGCTCGATTTCGCTGGCCTGACGCTCGATATAGCCCTGATATTTGATGCCGATCTCGACCTGTTCCTTGATCTGTTCGAGCACCACCGGATCGTCGGCCAGCGCCTCTGCCGGCGCGCATTCGCCGCCCTTCAGCCCGCACACACCGTCGTAGCTGATCCCCGGGCGGCGCAGCAGCTCGGCGAGGCTGTACTCGTGATCGATCGGCTTGCCGAGCAATGCGGTCGCCTCTTCGGGCGGCAGCGTCTTCGGCGTGACCCATGTCGACTTCAGCCGTTCGGTTTCACGTGAAACAGCGTCGCGCTTCCGGCTGAACGCGTCCCACCGCACGTCGTCGACGAGGCCCAGTTCGCGCCCGATTTCGGTCAGGCGCATATCCGCATTGTCTTCACGCAGGCTCAGACGGTACTCGGCACGGCTGGTGAACATCCGGTACGGCTCCGCCACGCCACGCGTGACGAGGTCGTCGACCAACACGCCAAGGTAGGCCTGGTCGCGGCGCGGGCACCACGCATCCTTTTCCTGCACGTAGCGGCCTGCATTCAGACCAGCCAGCAGCCCTTGTGCGGCTGCTTCTTCGTAGCCGGTCGTGCCGTTGATCTGGCCCGCAAAGAACAGCCCGTTGATCGCCTTCGTTTCGAGCGACGCCTTCAGCGCGCGCGGGTCGAAATAGTCGTATTCGATCGCGTAGCCCGGACGCAGGATGTGCGCGTTCTCGAGGCCGCGCATCGAGTGCACGAGTTCGAGCTGCACGTCGAACGGCAGGCTCGTCGAAATCCCGTTCGGGTAGAACTCGTTGGTCGTCAGCCCTTCCGGCTCGAGGAAGATCTGGTGCGACTCCTTCGATGCGAACCGGTGGATCTTGTCCTCGATCGACGGGCAATAACGCGGGCCGACGCCTTCGATCACGCCTGTATACATCGGCGAACGGTCGAGACCGCCGCGAATGATGTCGTGCGTGCGCTCGTTCGTGTGTGTAACCCAGCACGGCAGCTGCTGCGGATGCTGCTCCGCACGGCCCAGGAACGAGAACACGGGGATCGGATCGAGGTCACCCGGCTGCTCGTCCAGCTTCGAAAAGTCGATCGAGCGGCCATCGATGCGCGGCGGCGTACCGGTCTTCAGGCGGCCCTGCGGCAGCTTCAGCTCCTTCAGGCGAGCCGACAGCGACACGGCGGCCGGATCGCCCGCGCGACCGCCCGTGTAATTGTTCAAGCCGACATGGATCTTGCCGTCGAGGAACGTACCGGCCGTCAGCACGACCGCCCGCGCGCGGAAGCGGATGCCGATCTGCGTGACGGCGCCGACCACGCGGTCGCCTTCGACCATCAGGTCGTCGACGGCCTGCTGAAACAACCACAGGTTCGGCTGGTTCTCGAGCCGGCGACGGATCGCGGCCTTGTACAGGATGCGGTCGGCCTGCGCACGCGTCGCACGCACGGCCGGGCCTTTCGACGAGTTGAGGATCCGGAACTGAATACCGCTCTCGTCCGTCGCGGCGGCCATCGCGCCGCCGAGCGCATCGACTTCCTTGACCAGATGGCCCTTGCCAATGCCGCCGATCGACGGATTGCAGCTCATCTGGCCGAGCGTTTCGATGTTATGGGTCAACAGCAGCGTCTTCGCACCCATACGGGCCGATGCCAACGCGGCTTCCGTGCCGGCGTGCCCGCCACCGACGACGATGACGTCAAATTCTGTGGGAAAAAGCATGGTGGATTCCGCGCGCAGGACTGCGCACGAACCTATCTGAGAAATGTATGGGCCGAATTATAGCGGGTTCGCTTTTCACCCGAAGACCGTCCGAATGGTAGGGCCGGTTCATTTGGTCAATTTTTTCGGCCGACCGGCCGAGCTGTGCGGTGACACGTGCTTCGGTGGCGCCGCCGCGACCTCGGCGCACATTGCCAGGCTGTGCGCAATCGCGCAGCCGATAGCGGTTTGCCAGCGCAGCCATCGCTTGCGCCATCACAGCATTTTCGATCGAGCTTCCTGCGCTTATCCCCTGTGCCGGTGGGGTCGTATCGATCGAGCACTGTCACCTACCAGCCGCTCTCGTCACAGGGCTTCCGCTTGTTGCCCCGGCACTTATCCCCACGCCTGATCCACGGGCGCATCGCGCTCTTTCGGAAAACAAAAACGGCGTGTTTCACGTGAAACACGCCGCCCGCTTCCTGCCGACCGCCCGAACCATCAAGCCGTTTTCTTCGCCAACCCCAGGTATGTTTCGATCACGCGCGGGTTCTGTGCCAGTTCGGCCGCCGGCCCTTCCAGCGCGAACTCCCCCGTCTCCAACACATAGCCGTAGTCCGAGATCTGCAGCGCCGCGCGAGCGTTCTGCTCGATCAACAGCGTCGCGACGCCTGTGCCGCGTAACGCGCTGATGATATGAAAAATCTCCTTCACGATCAGCGGTGCCAGCCCGAGGCTGGGCTCGTCGAGCATCAGCAGATCCGGTTTGCCCATCAGCGCGCGGCCCACCGCCAGCATTTGCCGCTCTCCTCCCGACAGCGTCCCGGCCGCCTGCTTGCGGCGCTCCTTGAGCCGCGGAAACAGCTCAAACACGTGGTCGAGCTGGTCGAGGAAATTCGACTCGCCTGCCAGCTTGCGGCGATACGCGCCCAGCACGAGGTTATCCTCGACCGTCATCGTGCCGAAGAGCTCGCGCTTTTCCGGTACGAGGCACATCCCGCGCGCGACACGCTGTTCGACCGGCAGCGCGCCCACGTCGTTGCCGCGGTATACGACGGCCCCCGACGCATGCCCGGTCACCGGCAATGCGCCCATGATTGCGTTCAGCAGCGTCGATTTGCCGGCCCCGTTCGGGCCGATCACGCTGACGATCTGCCCGGCGCCGACCTTGATCGCCGCTCCGTGCAGCGCCTCTACCTTCCCGTATCGCACCGCCAGGCCGCGCACGTCGAGAATCGGCATCGTCGTCTCCGCCATCATTCCACCCCGCCCAGATACGCTTCGAGCACCGCAGGATCCTGCTGCACGTCCTGCGGCAGCCCTTCCGCGATCCGCGTGCCGAATTCCATCACCACCAGCCGGTCGGTGAGATTCATCACGAAATCCATGTCATGTTCCACGAGCAACACGCTCATACCTTCCGCTTTCAGACGCCGTAGCAGCTGCGCGAGCTGCTGCTTCTCCTGGTAGCGCAGCCCGGCGGCCGGTTCATCGAGCAGCAGCAGCGTCGGATCGCAGCACAGCGCGCGCGCGATCTCGAGAATCCGCTGCTGACCGAGCGCGAGGCTGCCCGCTTCGTCGTACATGTGCGTCTCCAGCCCGACGCGGCGAATCTGCCGTGCCGCCTCGGCCAGCAGTTGCGCTTCCTCATGCGCGTTGAGCCGCGCGATGCTGCGCCACACGCCCGTATGGCCGCGCAGGTGCGCGCCGATCGCGACGTTCTCGAGCACCGTCATCGTCGGCAACAGCTTCACGTGCTGGAACGTCCGGCCGATTCCGCGCCGGACGATCTGGCGCGACGTGAGCCCGTTAATTCGCTCGCCGCGGAACGTGATCGTGCCACCGGTCGGCTGCAGCACGCCGGTCACGAGGTTGAACGTGGTCGACTTGCCGGCACCGTTCGGGCCAATCAGCCCGATGATCTGCCCCGCTTTCACGTCGAAGCTGACGTCGTTGACGGCCACCAGCCCGCCGAACTGCTTGCGCGCGTTGTCGACGACGAGCAGCGGCTCGCCCGCCACCGGCTTCGCGCGCTGCGGCAGCGGGTCGGCATGGTCGGGCGCATGGGCGCGCGGCCCGCGCGGGAACAGCTTCGCGACGAACGGCCACACGCCCTGGCGCGCGTACTGCAGCAGCAACACCATCAGCACGCCGAACACGATGATCTCGAAGTTGCCCTCCGAGCCGAGCAGCTTCGGCAACAGCGTCTGCAGATAGTCTTGCAGCACGGTCAGGATCGCCGCCCCGAGCACCGCGCCCCACACATGCGATACGCCGCCGACCACGGCCATGAACAGGAATTCGATGCCGTGGTTCAAGCCGAACGGGGTCGGGTTCACCGCGCGCTGCAGATGCGCGTACAGAAAGCCCGACACCGCAGCCAGAACGGCGGCGTAAACGAAGATCACGACTCGCATCCACGCGGTGTTGACGCCCATCGCCTCGGCCATCACGCCGCCGCCGCGCAATGCGCGGATCGCGCGGCCCGGCCGGCTGTTGAGCAGGTTCTGCACCGACACGATCGCGGCCAGCACGACGGCCCAGATCAGGAAGTACAGGCTGCGGCCGCTTCCGAGCTCGATGCCGAACAGGTTCAGTGCCGGAATCCCGTTGATCCCGTCGTACTTGCCGAGCACTTCGAGATTGCCGAACAGGTAGAACAACGCGAGGCCCCATGCGATCGTGCCGAGCGGCAGGAAGTGCCCGGACAGGCGCATCGTGACCGCGCCGAGCACGAGCGCGACCAGCGCCGTCAGCACGACACCGACGATCAGCGCGAGCCATGGCGACACACCGTAGCGCGTCGTCAGGAATGCGGTCGCATACGCGCCGATGCCGACGAACGCAGCCTGTCCGAAGCTCGTCATCCCGCCGACGCCCGTCAGCAGCACGAGCCCGATCGCGACGATCGCGTAGAGGCCGATGTAGTTCAGCAGCGTGATCCAGTATTCGGGCACCTGCAGCGCGCCGGGCAGCACCGGCAGCGCGAACAGCACCACGAGAAACACCCAGAAGGTCTTGTTGCGTACGATCGTCTTCATCGCTTTACTCCTCTTCCTCTTCCGCGTGCGGCGTCGCGAAACTGCGCCACAGCAGCACCGGGATGATCAGCGTGAACACGATCACTTCCTTGTACGCGCTCGCCCAGAACGACGAATACGATTCGAGCACGCCCACCAGCAGCGAGCCGGCGGCCGCGAGCGGATAGCTGACCAGCCCGCCGATGATCGCGCCGACGAAACCCTTCAGGCCGATCAGGAAGCCGGAGTCGTAATAGATCGTCGTCAGCGGACCGACGAGGATCCCGGACAGCACGCCGAGGCCGGCCGCCAGCGTGAACGCCAGGCGCCCCGCTTCGGTCGTGCCGATGCCGACGAGCCGCGCGCCGAGCCGGTTCACCGACGTCGCGCGCAGCGCCTTGCCGGCGATCGTGCGGCCGAAGTACACGTACAGCGCAGCGATCAGCACCAGCGCGGTCACGACCACCAGAATGCTCTGTACCGACACGGTCATGCTGCCGACCGACAGCGACGTGTCCGCGAAGCCGGTGGTGCGCGAGCCTTCGGCGCCGAACATCACCAGCCCGAGGCCGACCATCGCGAAATGGACGGCGACGGACACGATCAGCAGCAGCAGCGTCGTGCCTTCGGCGATCGGCTGATAGACGAGCCGGTAGACGAACGGCCCCATCGGCACGACGATCGCGAGCGTCAGCGCAATCTGTGCGAGCATCGGCATCGGCTGCGCGGCAACGCTGCGCGTGATCGCGAACACCGCGAGCGGCAGCAATACGTAGCGGCTGCCGAGCGTGGCGAGCGTGCGGCCGAGCTGATGACGGCGTTCGCGATGGCGGATCAACCCGCCGATTTCCAGCAGGAAGCACGCGACGCCCATCACGAACAGCAGCCAGCAGGTGGCGGGGAATTTCTGCGCCTGCAACGCCGCAAGCGTGAGCGCACCATAGGCGACGAATTCGCCCTGGGGAATGAAGATCACCCGCGTGACGGAAAACACCAGCACGAGCGCCAGCGACAGCAATGCATAAATGGCGCCGGTCGTGATGCCGTCTTGCGCGAGGATCGCCGCAATCGAGAGATCCATACGTTTCGTGTGTCGAGAATGCTGCGGAGAAACGAAAGACGGGAATGACCGCGGCGCACGCGCGGCAAGATCGGCGCGTCGGGCGCGACGCGGCGGGCCCCGGTGATTCGATGCGGCAGCGGAACGGCCCGGCAGGCCCGCGCCGCTGCCCACGGCGGGCACGGCGCCGTTCGCGCCGCACCCGCCGGTTTCATGTGGTGCTTACTCGGCCTGCAGCTTCCACTTGCCGTCGACGATCTGCACCATCACGCGCGCACGCGTGTCGAAGCCGTTGTGATCGGTCGGCGTCGTGTTGATCACGCCGTGCGACACGGGCAGGTCCTTCACGCTCTCGAGCGACGCGCGCAGCGCCTCGCGGAACGCCTCGGTGCCCGGCTGGCCCTTCTTCAGCGCCTCGGGAATCGCACGCTGCAGCAACAGCCCCGCATCCCATGCGTGGCCGCCGAAGGTCGACAGCGAGCCCGCGCCGTACGCCTTCTCGTACGCGGCCTTGTAGCCGAGCGCCGGCTTCTTCACCGGGTTCGAATCTGGCAACTGGTCGGTCACGAGCACCGGGCCGGCCGGCAGGATCTCGCCTTCGCAATCCTTGCCGCACACGCGCAGGAAGTCGTTGTTCGCGACGCCGTGCGTCTGATACACCTTGCCCTTGTAGCCGCGCTCCTTCAGCGTCTTGGCAGGCAGCGCGGCCGGCGTGCCGGACCCGGCGATCAGCACCGCATCGGGATTCGCGCCCATCAGCTTGAGCACCTGCCCCATCACCGACGCGTCGGTGCGGTTATAGCGTTCGTTCGACACGAGCTTCAGCCCGTTCTTCTCCGCCGCCGCGCTGAACGTCTTGTACCAGCTGTCGCCATACGCATCGGCAAAGCCGATGAAGCCGACCGTCTTCACGCCGTGCTTGGCCATGTAGCCGGCGATCGCATCGGCCATCAGCTGGTCGTTCTGCGGCACCTTGAACATCCACGCGCGCTTCGCGTCCATCGGCGAGATGATCTGCGCGCTCGCCGCGAGCGAGATCGTCGGCGTCTTGCCCTGCGACACCGGGTCGAGCATCGCGAGCGAGTTCGGCGTGACGGACGAACCGATGATCGCGTCCACGTGATCCTCGTCGATCAGCTTGCGCACGTTCTGCACCGCGCGGCTCGTGTCGGACGCATCGTCGAGCACGATGTACTGGACGCTCTTGCCCGCGATTTCCTTCGGCAGCAGCGCGATCGTGTTCTTTTCCGGAATCCCGAGCGAGGCGGCCGGCCCGGTGGCCGACAGCGTCACACCGATCTTCACCTGGGCCGACGCCGTCGCCGCCGCGCACACGAGGCCCGCGGCAAGCAGACCCTCCATCCATCGATTCATCTTCATTTACGTTGTCTCCAAACGCTGCTCGAAAAATCCGCGGGTCGCTCGGGCGGCTCCCGGTCCTCAAACAAGTTAATAATTTAACTATCTCGCCGTACCGCGCCTACACTCGTTTTCCCGTGAAACGCCGCGCCGCCATCCAGCCCCGGCGATACCGCGCGTGCGCGTCGCGGCGCATGCCGAAACGGCCGTACGCCCGCCACGATGCGCGGCGGCAATGTCGTCAGGATGAATGAAACGGAGAAATGCGGCGTTGCGCGACACGCGATCGATGCGGACGCAACGATCGCCGGCAGGTCGGCCGGCCCGGCCGGGCTCGGCTCCGCAAGCGGGCAATGCGGGATCGAAAAATCGGCCGTTCATGCGAACGCGAACGAGAGACCGGATGCCGACGCAACGACCGCGGGCGCCGTCGTGCCGGCAAACCGCACCGGAACGCGCATGCCGGCCGCAGGACGGCTCGTGAGCGCCGACGCATACGCGTGCATCCCCGACTCCGCACGAGCGGCGCCAGCCGCCTCTCGCACCGCGATCCACCGTCCCGCGCTTCTCATCCAACCGCACTCCCTCTTCTGCATTTTGCTTGTAGGAGAACTGCCGACCGTTTTCCCGACCGCACGGTCGGCGAAAGCTGAGTGTAACGGACGCTTTTTACGCACGCCAACCGGGTAAGCCCGGACGGCAATGCACGCGCGTGCGCGCCAGCGGCAATCGACCAGCGGAAAGGATGAAAACGGTGAAGACGGGATAAGCGCGGTTGAGGCGGCGCAGAATGCTGACGGCACTCACTCGTTGCACCAGCAACGGAAATTCGCGCACCAAATGAAAAAGCGCTGTTGGATTCCGTCCAACAGCGCTTTGGGGTCCGGGCACTTTGTGCCTCGATTGTCTCCTCGTTCTCCACCTGCAAATTCGTTTCGCGGTGCATCAGAACTGAGACGAAGATTAAAGGACCTTTCACCCTGCGACAACTTAGCATTTACCCCTATGGTGCATCGCCGCACGAAAATGGGGCACCAGTGTTGCCGCGCGGCACCGGCCTGAGGCCATGGAAACGCCATTCCGGGCCGCGGCGGATGGTGCTTCGCATCAACCCGCCGCAACGGCCGCCGCCATGCGATCAGGACGGCCTGAGCGTCTTGACCCGCGCGACCATCTCGCCGACGATCCCGCGCCGGAACGCAAGCACGCATGCGATGAAGATGAGCCCCGTGACGATCGTCGCCGACTCGCCGAGCGAGTGGAACCAGCCGATGCCGGTCGCCGATGCGAGCCATTCGCCGATGTCGCCGAGCCGGTCCTCCAGCGCGACGATCAGCGCCGCGCCGAGCAACGGGCCGAACAGCGTGCCCATCCCGCCGACGAGCGTCATCAGCACAACGAGGCCCGACATCGTCCAGTACGCGTCGGACAGCGTCTCGAAACCGAGCACCAGCACCTTCAACGAACCGGCCAGGCCCGCGAGCCCGGCCGACAGGATGAACGCGAGCAGCTTGAAGCGGTCGGTGTCGTAGCCGAGCGATATCGCGCGCGCCTCGTTCTCCTTGATCGCGACGAGCACCTGGCCGAACGGCGAATGCACGATCCGCACGATGAATGCGCAAGCCGCGACGATCACCGCGAGCACGACGTAGTAGAGCGCGACGTCGTTCGACAAGTCGACGAGCCCGAACAGGTGCCCGCGCGGCACGCCCTGCAGGCCATCCTCGCCGTGCGTGAACGGCGCCTGCAGATAGATGAAGTAGACCATCTGCGCGAACGCGAGCGTGATCATCGCGAAGTAGATGCCCTGCCGGCGAATGGCGAACAGGCCCACGACCAGCCCGAGCAGCGTCGCGGCGAACGTGCCCGCGAGCACGCCGAGCTCCGGCGTGAAGCCGAGCGTCTGGATCGCATAGCCGGTCGTGTAGCCGGCCGTCGCGAGGAACATCGCATGGCCGAACGACAGCAGCCCCGTATAGCCGATCAGCAGGTTGAACGCGGCCGCGAACAACGCGAACGTGAGCACCTTCATCACGAACACCGGATACGCGCCGATGAACGGCGCGACGAGCAGTGCGGCGAGCAGCGCGCCGTAGAGCACTTTTCTCTGCATCATTTTTCCTTGCCGAACAGGCCCGCCGGGCGGATCAGCAGCACGATCGCCATGATCACGAACACGACCGTGGCCGATGCTTCCGGATAGAACACGCGCGTGAAGCCCTCGATCACGCCGAGCAGCAGCCCGGTGATGATCGAGCCGAGGATCGAGCCCATCCCGCCGATCACGACCACCGCGAACACGGTGATGATCATCGGCTGCCCCATCAGCGGCGACACCTGGATTACCGGCGCCGCGAGCACGCCCGCGAACGCGGCGAGCGCGACGCCGAAGCCGTAGGTGAGCGTGATCATCATCGGCACGTTCACGCCGAACGCTTCGACGAGCTTCGGGTTCTCGGTGCCGGCGCGCAGATAGGCGCCCAGGCGCGTCTTCTCGATCACGAACCACGTCGCGAGACACACCGCGAGCGACGCGACGACCACCCACGCGCGGTAGTTCGGCAGGAACATGAAGCCGAGATTGGTCGCGCCCGCGAGCTGCGACGGCACGTCGTACGGCTGGCCGGACGACCCGTAGATCGACCGGAACACGCCTTCGACGACGAGCGTGAGACCGAACGTGAGCAGCAGCCCGTACAGGTGATCGAGCTTGTACAGCCAGCGCAGCATCGAGCGCTCGATCAGGATTCCGAACGCACCGACGATCAGCGGCGCGAGCACGAGCATCGCCCAGTACGGCAACGCGAAGTACGACAGACCCATCCACGCGAGCATCGCGCCCAGCATGAACAGCGCGCCGTGCGCGAAGTTGATCACGTTGAGCAGCCCGAAGATCACCGCCAGCCCGAGGCTCAGGATCGCGTAGAACGAGCCGTTGACGAGCCCGAGCAGCAACTGGCTCAGCATCGCCGGCAACGGAATGCCAAAGATTTCCATCGACTTAGCCGTCAGTATGAGTTTCGTTGCGCGCGCAACGTTCTAGCCGTCGCGCGCACGGGCGGCGCAGCGGGCACGTCGCCGCGGCCCGCCGCGCGCCGCCATGTCGCGCTTACTTCCACATCGCGCAGCGCGACTCCTGCTTGGTACCGAATGCCTGGTCGCCCGGAATCGTCGCGAGCACCTTGTAGTAGTCCCACGGCTCCTTCGATTCCGACGGCTTCTTTACTTCCATCAGGTACATGTCGTGAATCATGCTGCCGTCCTGGCGGATGAAGCCCTTCGCGTAGAAGTCGTTGATCTTCATCTTCTTCAGCTCGGCCATCACCTTGTCGGAGTCGGTCGTGCCGGCCGCCTGCACGGCCTTCAGGTAGGTCGTCACCGACGAGTAGTCGGCCGCCTGCAGGCTCGACGGCATCTTCTTCATCTTGCCGAAGTAGCGTTGCGCCCACTGGCGCGAGGCCGCGTCGCGGTTCCAGTACCAGCTGTCGGTCAGCACGAGGCCCTGCGTCGTCTCGAGGCCGAGGCTGTGCACGTCGTCGATGAACATCAGCAGCGCGGCGATCTTCATCGTCTTCGTGATGCCGAACTCCTTCGCGGCCTTGATCGAGTTGATCGTGTCGCCGCCCGCGTTCGCGAGGCCCAGGATCTGCGCCTTCGACGACTGCGCCTGCAGCAGGAACGACGAGAAATCCGACGCCGACAACGGGTGCCGCACCGTGCCCAGCACCTGGCCGCCGTTCGCCTTCACGACGTCGGACGTGTTCTTCTCGAGCGCCTTGCCGAACGCGTAGTCGGCGGTCAGGAAGAACCAGCTCTTGCCGCCCTGCTTCACCACCGCGGAGCCGGTGCCCTTCGCGAGCGCCATCGTGTCGTACGCGTAGTGCACGGTGTACGGCGTGCACTGCTCGTTGGTCAGCGTGTCGGCGCCCGCGCCGATGTTGATGTAGACCTTCTTCTTCTCGGCCGCGACCTGGTTCATCGACAGCGCGGTCGCGGAGTTCGTGCCGCCGACCAGCAGGTCGAGCCCGCCGCGGTCCATCCATTCGCGCGCCTTCGACGCGGCGATGTCCGCCTTGTTCTGGTGGTCGGCATAGACGACCTCGATCGGCTTGCCGAGCACCTTGCCGCCGAAGTCGGCGACCGCCATCCGGATCGCCTCGAGGCCGCCCTGCCCGTCGATGTCCGCGTACAGCCCCGACATGTCGGTGATGAAGCCGATCTTCACGCTGTCCGCGGCGTGTGCGGCGCCCGCGGTGAACGCTGCGGTCGCGACCGCGAGACACGCGTGTGCGAGGGTCTTCATTTTCATTGACGTCTCCTGTTGTTCTGATGCGTTGTGGTTGTTCGAGGCCGCCACGGCTAGCGGCAAGGGAAACGGGGCGGCGTCACACCCCGAGCAGGTCGTGAAGGATCGGCATCTTGCCTTCCAGTTCGGATGAGCGGAAATGCTCGACGATGCGGCCATGTTCCATCACGTAGAAGCGATCGGCGAGCGGCGCGGCGAAGCGGAAATTCTGTTCGACCATCACGACCGTGTAGCCGCGCGCCTTCAGCGCGACGATCATGCGCGCGAGCGCCTGCACGATCACCGGCGCGAGGCCTTCGGAAATCTCGTCGAGCAGCAGCAGGTTGGCGCCGGTGCGCAGGATCCGCGCCACCGCGAGCATCTGCTGCTCGCCGCCGGACAGCCGCGTGCCCTGGCTCTGCCGGCGCGACGCGAGGTTCGGGAACATCGCGTAGATCTCGTCGAGCGACATCGCATGCTCGCGCGGCCCGATCGGCGGCGGCAGCATCAGGTTCTCCTCGCACGACAGGCTCGAGAAGATCCCGCGCTCCTCCGGGCAATAGCCGACGCCGAAATGCGCGATGCGATGCGTCGCGAGGCCGATCGTCTCGTTGCCCGCGACCTTGATCGAGCCGCTGCGCCGGCCGGTGAGGCCCATGATCGCGCGCAGCGTCGTGGTGCGGCCCGCGCCGTTGCGGCCGAGCAGCGTGACGACCTCGCCGCGATGAACGCTCAGGTCGACACCGTGCAATATGTGGGATTCCCCGTACCAAGCCTCGAGGCCCGTGATCTCCAGCGCGGGCGTGCCGCTTTCGACGCCGCTCAATTCGCGTTCCTCCCGTTCGCTGTGCTTCATGCGTGCGCCCCCGCGAGTGCCGCATCGGCGCTGCCCATGTAAGCCTCGATCACGAGCGGATTCTTCGACACTTCCGCATACGACCCTTCGGCCAGCACCTCGCCGCGCTGCAGAACGGTGATCGTGTCGGAGATGCCGGCGATCACGTTCATGTTGTGCTCGACCATCAGGATCGTGCGGCCGCTCGCAACCTTCTTGATCAGCGCGGTCACGCGGTCGACGTCCTCGTGGCCCATCCCTTGCGTGGGCTCGTCGAGCAGCATCAGTTCGGGTTCCATCGCGAGCGTCGTAGCGATCTCGAGCGCGCGCTTGCGGCCGTACGCGAGCTCGACCGTCGGCACGTGCGCGAAATCGGTGAGGCCGACCTGCGTGAGCAGGTCCATCGCGCGATCGTCGAGGCGCCGCAACGTGCGCTCGCTGCGCCAGAAGTGGAATTCGGTGCCGAGCGTGCGCTGCAGGCCGATGCGCACGTTCTGCAGCGCGGTCAGGTGCGGGAACACCGCCGAGATCTGGAACGAACGGATGATGCCGCGACGCGCGACCTGCGCGGGCCGCTCGTCGGTGATGTCGATGCCGTTGAAGACGATCTGGCCGGACGTCGGTGTCAGGAACTTGGTGAGGAGGTTGAAGCAGGTGGTCTTGCCCGCGCCGTTCGGTCCGATCAACGCATGGATCGCACCGCGGCGCACACGCAGGTTGACGCCGTTCACGGCGGTGAAGCCCCGGAATTCCTTCGTCAATCCGCGTGTTTCGAGAATCGTGTCGCCGAGAATCATGTTCCCTTCCGTACGAAGTCAGGCGAAGCATCGGGAAGATTCGCGCAAGCGACGCGAACAGGTCCGCGGATCAGCGGGCTGCCCCCCGGGGCACCGTATTACGCCTCGAGGGTGGTCTCCCGCGCCGACGCGTATGCACACTGCGCAACATTGTCGCGCCGTTGGTGCAGTGCAATCATCGGGATTTGCACTTATAGGGCTGCCCGCCATATAGGACGCGGCTGAGCGCGTATTTCGACGCGTTTTTTTTGACGCGCGCATCGTCGGCGGTCGATCCATCGCACGACGCATGCCTGCGCGAATGCGGGCGCGTAACACTGCGCGTCGGGTCGTCGCGCAACCGGAAGGGTGCGAGCAATGCGCGGCCCGCGACGCAACGGCCGTGCGTGCCATCGATCCATCGCGACCCGTGCGCGTCCGCTTGTTTCGCATCGCGAAGCAGCGGGCACGCGGATGACGGCCCGCTGTCGCGCGTGACAGTATCGCGTCATGCAGCCGTCATCGCGGCTTCCGTTCGCAGCTGCGTCGCGTCGCGCGCGGCGCGTCGATCGGCGCGGATCATGTCGCTCGCGCGCTCGGCGATCATCAGCGTCGGCGAATTCGTGTTTCCCGACGTAATGAACGGCATCACCGATGCGTCGACGATCCGCAGCCCGGCGATGCCGCGCACGCGCAGCCTGCTGTCGACGACGGCACGCTCGTCGTCCGCGCGTCCCATCCGGCATGTGCCGACCGGATGGAAGATCGTCGTGCCGACCGCGCCCGCCGCTTCGATCAGTTCGGCTTCGGTCTGGTAGCGCGTGCCCGGCAGGATCTCCTCGGGACGGTAGCGCGCCAGCGCGGGCGCGGACGCGATCCGCCGTGTGAGGCGCAGCGCATTCGCCGCGACGTGACGATCGTGGTCGGTCGACAGGTAGTTCGGTGCGATCGACGGCGCCGCGCCCGCATCGGGGCTCGCGATATGCACGCTGCCGCGCGAGCTCGGCCGCAGATGGCAGACCGACGCCGTGAACGCGTTGAAGCGGTGCAGCGGTTCGCCGAAGCGCTCGAGCGACAGCGGCTGTACGTGATATTCGAGATCGGGGCGCGTGAGCGCGGGATCGTCCGGATCGGACTTCGCGAACGCGCCGAGCTGCGACGGCGCCATCGACATCGGCCCGCGCTGCAGCAGCGCATATTCGGCGCCGATCATCAGCTTGCCCCACCAGCGTGCGGACAGCGTGTTCAACGTGCGCACGCCTTCGACGCGAAACGCCATCCGCAACTGCAGGTGATCCTGCAGGTTCTCGCCGACGCCCGGCAGGTCCTGCACGACGTCGATGCCGAGCGCCTGCAGCCGCGCGCCCGCGCCGACGCCCGACAGTTCGAGCAACTGCGGCGAATTCACCGCGCCGGAAGTCAGCAGCACTTCGGCACGCGCGCGCGCGACGTAGTCGGTGCCGCCGCCGCGATACTCGACGCCGACCGCGCGGCGCCCGTCGAAGATCACGCGCTGCGCATGCGCACCGGTGATCACGGTCAGGTTCGGGCGCGTCATCGCGGGCCGCAGGAACGCCTTCGACGTATTCCAGCGCACGCCGCGCTTCTGGTTCACCTCGAAATAGCCGACGCCGGTGTTGTCGCCACGGTTGAAATCGTCGGTCGCCGGGATGCCCGTCTGCTGCGCGGCCTGCGCGAACGATTCGAGGATCTCCCAGCGCAGCCGCTGCTTCTCGACGCGCCAGTAACCGCCGGCGCCGTGCGCATCGCTCGCGCCCGCGTGGTGGTCCTCGCTGCGCTTGAAGATCGGCAGCACGCTGTCCCACGACCAGCCGGCGTCGCCGGTTTCCCGCGCCCAGCCGTCGTAATCCTCGCGCTGGCCGCGCATGTAGATCATCCCGTTGATCGACGAGCAGCCGCCGAGCACGCGGCCGCGCGGATACGACAGCGCGCGGCCGTTGAGCGCCGCCTCGGGCTGCGTCTTGTACAGCCAGTCGGTGCGCGGATTGCCGATGCAGTACAGATAGCCGACCGGGATGTGGATCCAGTGATAGTCGTCCTTGCCGCCCGCTTCGAGCAGCAGCACGCGGATCTCGGGATCCTCGGTCAGGCGGTTCGCGAGCACGCAGCCCGCGGTGCCCGCGCCGACGATCACGTAATCGAATTCGCCCTCGAGCGTGCGTTGAGTACTCACGGCGTGTCTCCATCCATTGTTGTGCCGCGCGCGTGCGATGCCGCGCGTCGTTTTCAGCATAGTGCGTCGCGCGCGACGCAGTCGATGAAGCGTACTCCGGCCGCCCGCCGCCGATCCAATGAGTTATGCTGAACCGCGTTATAAGCCGCGCTCATATCACGACGATGGATCTCACCCTGCTCCGCGCGTTCGCGACGGTCGCCCGCGAAGGCAACCTGACGCGCGCCGCCGTGCAGTTGCACCTGACGCAGCCGGCCGTCAGCCTGCAGATCAAGCATCTGCAGGAAACGCTCGGCGTCACGCTGTTCACGCGCACGTCGCGCGGGCTGGCGCTCACGCGCGACGGCCAGACGCTGCTGCCGCATGCGGAGCGCGCGCTGGCCGCGGCCGCGGACGTGCAGCGCGCCGCCGCCGCGCTGCGCCACGAGGTGCGCGGCCGGCTGCGGATCGGCACGATCCTCGATCCCGGCTTCCTGCGGCTCGGCGGCTTCCTGCGCGCGCTGGTCGAAACCCATCCGCAGATCGAAACCGCGCTGCGGCACGGCATGTCCGGCTGGGTGCTCGAACAGGTGCGCGCGCAGGCGCTCGACGTGGGCTACTACATCGGCCGGCCCGGCGAGGACGATCCGCGCGACGACGCGCTGTTCCACACGGTCACGCTCACGCGTTTCGAGTACCGCGTGCTCGCGCCGGCCGGCTGGAAGGAGCGCGTACAGCGGGCGCACGACTGGCGCACGCTCGCCGCGCTGCCGTGGATCTGGACGCCACCGGCGTCCGCCCATCACCGGCTGCTGTCGCGGCTGTTCGCGGCGGCCGGCGCGCAGCCGGTAAAGGTCGCCGAAGTCGACCAGGAGCAATCGATGCTCGATCTGGTGAAATCGGGAATCGGGCTGACGCTCGCCCGCGACTCGACGGCGCTGGCCGAAGCGCACGCGCATGCGCTGACGATCGTCGAACGCGTGACGGTGCCGACCGAGCTGACTTTCGTGACACTTGCCGAGCGGCGCGCCGAACCGGCGATCGCGGCGGCACTGCGGCTGATCGAGACCCAATGGGCGATATGAGTGCGGCTGATGCCGGCGCGGCCGGTCGCGCCTGGAGTTTCAGCATGCGGCGCGCGGCAGCTGCCCGATCGGCGCTCGCAGGTGACGCACGTTATCGCGCACGGGCTCGAATCGCCTCTCCGCGGCGCATCGCCGCGTCCCGCCTTGCCGTCACGCCACCATCGCAGGCTTTTTGCTAGATTGTGCGTTCGCACACCGCGAGACCCCTGATTGAAGGAGACCCGCATGGCCCGCAACATCGAGATCAAAGCCCGCGCCCGCGACTTCGAGCGGCTGCGCGAACAGGCGGCCGCACTGGCCACCGAAGCGCCGCTCTTCTACCGCCAGCAGGATTTCTTCTACGACGTGCCGCGCGGCCGGCTGAAGCTGCGCCGCTTCGAGGACGGCACGCCGGCCGAGCTGATCTTCTACCAGCGCGACGACCGTGACGGCCCGAAGGCGTCGTACTACACGCGCAGCCCGGTCACGAACCCGGACGCGATGCACTCGCTGCTCGCGACCGCGCTGACCACGCGCGGAATCGTGACGAAGGAACGGCACGTGTACCTCGTCGGCCGCACGCGGATCCACCTCGACCGCGTCGACGGCCTCGGCGACTTCATCGAACTGGAAGTCGTGCTCGGCCCCGATGACGACGAAGCCGGCGGCGAAGCCGAAGCGCACGACGTGTTCGCGAAGCTCGGCGTCGCACAGGAGGACCTCGTCGCGGTCGCATACGTCGACCTGCTGAACGCCGACGCGCAATCCGAAGCCGCCTGATCCCGCGCTGCTCGCGGCGACGCGTTGCGCGTGGCGCCCCGCCGCCGGCCCGGCTCCCCGCGTCAGGCGGCGCCGGGCGCCAGATGCGCGAGCGGCAGCGCGCCGTTGCGCTTGAAGGTCGTCAGCACGATGTTCGAGCGCACGCTGTCGACGCCCGGCACGCGCATCAACTTCTTCATCACGAACTGCGACAGCGCGTTGAGATCCGGCGCGACGATGCGCAACAGATAGTCGGCGTCGCCGACCACCGCGTGGCATTCGAGCACCTCGGGCAGCACGTCGATCTGCTGCTGGAACTGCTCAATGATCGAATCGCCGTGGTGCTTGAGCTTCAGGCTCGTGAACGCGGTGACGCCGAGCCCGAGCTTTTCGGGCCGCAGCATCACGCGGTAGCCTTCGATCACGCCGGCCGCCTCGAGCCGTTGCAGCCGCCGCCCGATCTGCGACGGCGACAACGGCACCTCCTCCCCGAGCTGCTGGTGCGTCGCGCGCCCGAAGCGCTGCAGCACGTCGAGAAGCGCGAGATCGAAGTGATCGAGTTCCAGCATGAACATTCTCCGCATTGATTCGTGTTTGGATGCGCGATTATCGCATCGAAAGGCAAATCAACGCCATCTTTGCGCCCATTCCGCACGTCGCCCGCTCTACACTTGCATGGTTCCCAACCACTGCATTCAGAGCCGCACCATGTCCACCGTCGTCACCGCGAAACTGCAGGAGCAGTTCGACGCGGGCCTCGAAACCCGCGCCGATTTCACCATCGACCAGCCGCTGGAACGCTACGGCCAGGTCGACCACGCGGTGTGGCAGCAGCTCTATGCGCGACAGTCGGCGCTGCTGCGCGGGCGCGCGTGCGACGCGTTCGTCGCGGGGCTCGGGAAGATCGAGCTGCCGGCCGATCGCGTGCCGTCGTTCGCCGACGTGAACCGCCAGCTGAAGCCGGCCACCGGCTGGGAGATCGTCGCGGTGCCGGGCCTCGTGCCCGATCGCGTGTTCTTCGAGCACCTCGCGAACCGGCGGTTTCCGGTCACCTGGTGGATGCGCCGCCCCGATCAGCTCGACTACCTGCAGGAACCCGACTGCTTCCACGACCTGTTCGGTCATGTGCCGCTGCTGATCGAGCCGGTGTTCGCCGACTACATGCAGGCCTACGGCCGCACCGCGCTCGCGGTCGCGGACGACGAAGCCGCGCTCGCGCGACTGGCGCGTCTCTATTGGTATACGGTGGAGTTCGGCCTGATCCGCGACCCGAACGGCACGAACGGGCTGTCGATCTACGGCGCCGGCATCGTGTCGAGCAAGGGCGAGAGCCTGTACAGCCTGGAAAGCGCGGCGCCGAACCGGCTCGGTTTCGACCTCGAGCGCGTGATGCGCACGCGCTACCGGATCGACACGTTCCAGAAGACCTACTTCGTGATCGACGACTTCGCGCAGTTGTTCGCGCTGGCCGACGTCGACGGCCGTGCGCTGGCCGACCGGCTGGCCGCGCTGCCCGAATTCCCCGCTGGCGCGGTGGTCGACGGCGATGTCGTGCTGCATCGCGGCACGGGCGAAGGCTGGCCGGACGACGCCGACGCATGAGAAAGCGGGCGGCCGCCTCCGGATGCCCGTCCCGCAACTATGAAACAATGAACGGTACCGGCTTTGTCGCGTGGCCTTTGCCCGCGCGCAGCGCCGTTACCGAACGAGGTGCAACATGATTCACAAGCTCACATCAGAAGAACGCAAGACCCGGCTCGAAAGCCTGCCGCACTGGACGGCCGTGCCGGGCCGCGACGCCATCCAGCGCAGCCTGCGCTTCACCGATTTCAACGAGGCATTCGGCTTCATGACGCGGGTCGCGATCAAGGCGCAGGAAATGAACCACCATCCGGAATGGTTCAACGTGTACAACCGCGTCGACGTGACGCTGTCGACCCACGATGCGGACGGCCTGACCGAACGCGACATCGCGCTCGCGACCTTCATCGACCAGGTGTGCGCACATACCGATCCGGCCGCCTGAGCCTATCCTCTACCGCCGCGCGTCTTTCGACGCGCGGCGCGTCAACTTTTCATTTCGCTGAACGTTTTCTAGGATGTACTCAGCGAAAGCCTTCAGCTTTCCAAGCCATCCTTAAGGCGCACGTAAGTCTCGTACGCTTTCCTCGCCTTGGGGTCCAAACCTTCCAGTTGCAGCGCGCCTTCGCGCTGTACAATCAGCAGCGCATACGGCTTGGAAAGCGCGCTGGCCTCTTCGCAGAGTTTGAGTTCGTCGCCGCTCGACGGCGAGCGGGCGCGCCAGAAATTGATCGCGGCTTCGAGGTCGTGGATCGAAATATCGGACATGATTGGATTTAATCGTTCGCTGGCCGCCATGCTTGATTGTCAGGCGATGCGGCGCCCCTGTGGAAACGGCGTCGTGCTGTCCGCGTGCCTGAACCGCCAACCCATTGTACTTGAGCGAACTTCATGCGACTCCTTCTGATCGAAGACGACCGCCCCATCGCACGCGGTATCCAGAGCAGCCTCGAGCAGGCTGGCTTCACCGTCGACATGGTGCATGACGGCATCTTTGCCGAACAGGCGCTGGCACAAAACCGCCACGAACTCGTGATCCTCGACCTCGGCCTGCCGGGCATCGACGGCATGACGCTGCTCACGCGTTTCCGCCAGACCAATCGCCACACGCCGGTCATCGTGCTGACCGCGCGCGACGAACTGAACGACCGGATCCAGGGCCTGAACTCCGGCGCCGACGATTACATGCTCAAGCCGTTCGAGCCGGCCGAGCTCGAAGCCCGCATCCGCGCGGTGATGCGCCGCAGCGGCCCGCACAGCGACATGCCGCGTCCGGAAGTGTCGCTCGGCGGCGTCCGGCTGTCGGGCGTCGATCGCCGCATCTTCAACGACGACAAGCCGCTGGAGCTGTCGCCGCGCGAATTCGCCGTGCTCGAAATGCTGCTGCTGCGCCACGGCCGCGTGGTCAGCAAGGCCCAGCTGCAGGATCACCTCACGCACTTCGGCGGCGATCTCGGCGACACCGCGATCGAAGTCTACGTGCACCGGGTGCGCAAGAAACTCGAGCAGTGCCGCGTCGAAATCGTCACGGTGCGCGGCTTCGGCTATCTGCTGCAGGAAATCCGCCAGACCGCGAGCGTCTGAGCGGCGCGCCGCCCGCCGGCCGGCCACGGGCCGTCGGCGAGCAGCCCTGCCCGCGTCGCCGTCCGACGCACGTCCGCGCCGCTCCCCGTGAGCGGCGCTTATCCATTTGCCCGACGAAATGTCTTCTGATCCGGCTGTCACCACCAGCCTGCGCCGCTCGCTGCTTCGGCGCCTCGCCGCGCCGCTGTCGATGCTCGCGCTGATGAGCGGCCTGATTGCCTATTGGCTCGCGTGGCAATACACGCAACACGTGATCGACCGCTCGCTCGCCGATCTCGCCACCGCCATCTCGAAACAGATCCAGATCGCCGGCCCCGACGCGCCGTTCACGGTGCCGCCGCTCGCGCAGGCGATGTTCTCCGATCCGGCGGAGGCGCTGATCTACCGGATCAGCGACGGCGAACAGGAACTCGCCGGCGACCCGAAGCTGCCGCTGCGCGGCATCAACGTGCGCCGCATGCATCATGCGTACGTGTTCGAGGCCGAGTACGACAATCGCGCGGTGCGCGTCGCGCAAGTGCGCGTCGACGATGTCGAGGGCGGCAAGCCGATGGTGGTCGAGGTCGCGCAGCCGGTGCGGCACCGCTACCGGATCGCGGCCGAATTCCTCGTCGCGATCATGATGCCGCTGTTGCTGCTGCTGCTCGCGGGCTGGGGCATCGTGTGGCGCGTCGTGAACCAGCAGCTCGGCCCGCTCACGCATCTCGCCGATTCGCTGAACCGGCAGACCCACACGTCGCTCGAGCCGGTCGACGAAACCGACGTGCCGCTCGAGATCCGGCCGCTGACGAGCGCGATGAACGCGCTGCTCGGCCGCCTGAAGACCGCGCTCGACGCGCAGCGCAAGTTCATCGCCGATGCCGCGCACCAGTTGCGCACGCCGCTCACGGCCGTGAAGCTGCATGCCGAGCAGGCCGCCGTCGCGCGCGATCCGCAGCAGACCTACGCCGCGGTGCGCGAACTGCGCGCGGCCGCCGACCGCGCGGTGCGGCTGTCGAACCAGTTGCTGTCGCTCGCGCGCGCGGAGCCGGGCGAACAGGCCGCGCGTTTCGTCGACGTCGACCTGGCCGCGATGGCGTTCGAGACGGGCGCCGAGTGGGTGCCACGCGCGCTCGCATCGCATGTCGACCTCGGCTTCCAGCGCAGCGACGATCCCGGCGAAGACGAAACGTTGAACGTGCGCGGCAACCCCGTGCTGCTGCGCGAAGTGATCGCGAACCTGCTCGACAATGCGCTGAAATATGTGCCGCTCGCGCGGCCGGTGGGCGCGCGCATCACTGTGAACGTCGCGCGCGGCGCGCTCGAGAGCGGCCAGCCGGCCGCCGAGATCGTCGTCGAGGACAACGGGCCGGGCGTGCCGGCCAGCCAGCAGGCCGACCTGTTCAAGCGCTTCTTCCGCGGCGATGCGCAAAGCGGCAACGGTGTCGAGACGGGTGCCGGGCTCGGGCTGGCGATCGTGCACGACATCATCGCGATGCACGGCGGTACGGTGTCGTACGAGGATGCACCGGAAGGCGGTTCGCGGTTCGTCGTGCGGGTGCCGCTCGCCGAGCGCACCGCGAAGCCGGCAAGCGAGATGCCGGCGGCAACGCCGACGCACTGAATCGCATGCGCGCGCCCGCCGGGACGGAGGGACCGGCGCGCCGCAGCGAGCCGGGGACGCGGCCGCGCGCGATGCGCGGCCCCGGTCGTCACTTCTTCTTTTTCTTGTCCTTCGCGCCGGACTCGGACTTGCCTTCCTTCTTGTCCTTCTTCTTTTTCTTCTTGCCGTCGTCGTCCGGCGTGGCGAGCAACGTGCCGCGACACGTGATCGCGCCGCAATGGCACGCGTATTCGCGCTTGAGCTTCTTGGTCAGCTTCTCGTCGATCACGAGGCCATAGTCGTAGAACAGCTCTTCTTCCGGCTCGATATCGCGCAGCGCGTGGATGAACACGCGGCCCTTGATCTCCTCGGCCTCGCAGTTCGGCGCGCACGAATGGTTGATCCAGCGCGCGCTGTTGCCGTTGATCTTGCCGTCGATCACGCCGCCCTCTTCCAGTGCGAAGTAGAACGTATGATTCGGCTCGTTCGGGTCGTGCGGATGACGGCGCAGCGCTTCCTTCCACGAAATTCGCTCGCCCTTGTATTCCACTACGCGTTCGCCGGCCTTGATCGGCTCCACCGCGAACACGCCCTTGCCGTGTATTCCCGAGCGGCGTACCGCGATCCTGCGTGAACTCATCGATCGAATCCTTTGAAGACGACTTGAATGGAAGACGGCCGCATGCGCGTGTTGCGCGGCCCTGCGCCGTGCGAAACGAAAACGCGGCACCGGTCGGTGCCGCGTCGGGGCATGCGGCGAATCACCCGCATCCTACACGTTCGAGATTGCTTCGTTCAACATCGCGCGCAATATCGCGCGCATGACGCTCAACGCTGGCCGAATGCGATGTCGCCGAACAACGCCTTGTGCTCGCGCGGCTGCGAACGCCAGTACTGCGGCGGCGCCGACACCTGCGCGCCGAGCTCGGCGGCCGCATGCCACGGCCAGCGCGGGTCGTACAGCATCGCGCGCGCCATCGCGACGAAATCGGCATCGCCCGCCTCGATCAGACGGTTCGCATGCGCGGGCTCGTTGATGAGGCCGACCGCGATCGTCGGCATCCCGACCGCGCGCTTCACCGCCTGCGCGAACGGCACCTGGTAACCGGGCGACAGCGGAATCTTCTGCAGCGGCGACACGCCGCCGGACGACACGTCGATCCAGTCGCAGCCGCGCTGTTTCAATTCGTGCGCGAACGCGATCGTATCGTCGAGTTCCCAGCCGCCCTCGACCCAGTCGGTCGCCGACACGCGCACGCCGACCGGGCGGTCCGCCGGAAACGCCGCGCGCACCGTCTCGAAGATCTCGAGCGGAAAGCGCATCCGGTTTTCGCGCGAGCCGCCGTATTCGTCGGTGCGCTGGTTCGCAAGCGGCGACAGGAACTGATGCAGCAGGTAGCCATGCGCCGCGTGCACTTCGATCGCATCGATGCCGACGCGCGCGGCACGCTTCGCGGCGGCGGCGAATGCGTCGCGGATCCGGTTCAGGCCGGCCGCGTCGAGCGCGAGCGGCGGCGTCTCGCCGTCCTTGTGCGGCAACGCCGACGGCGCATGCGGCAGCCAGCCGCCATCGGCGACGGACACGAGCTGGCCGCCCTTCCACGGCACCTCGCTCGAGGCCTTGCGCCCCGCATGCGAGAGCTGCATCGCGACACGGATCGGCGAATGCTTGCGGATCGCCGCCAGCACGGGCTCGAGCGCCGCTTCGGTCACGTCGTCCCACAAGCCGAGGTCGCCGGCCGTGATGCGCCCGTCGGGCTCGACGGCGGTGGCCTCGATGCAGAGCAGGCCCGCGCCGGACAGCGCGAGATGGCCGAGGTGAATCATGTGCCAGTCGGTCGCCTCACCGCGCTCGGCCGAGTACTGGCACATCGGGGAGATCACGATCCGGTTCGGAAGGGTCACGCCGCGCAGCGTGAACGGAGAAAACAGCGCTGTCATGGAGGCCGCTCGCCAGGAAAGGGAAAGAGCGGACGAGCGTAGCACGCGGGCTCGAAGCCTGCTGGCAGCCTGTTCGGCAGTAAGCGGATGGTTAGGGAGAGCCGGCGTGCAGCCGGCAGCGAGGCAGCGCGCACGCGGCGCGCGGTGGTGCACCGGCCGGCAATGCCCGCTCGCGAGTCACGCGAGATGCCGCTCGCGCGGAATCAAAGCCCGACGCTGTCGAGCCACTCGTCGAACATGCGTCGTGCGGCCGCCTCCAGCACGGGGCCGTGCCGAACGGTGTCCGCGCGCAACTGGCGCGCGTCGATGCCGGGCGTCGACGCGATTTCACCGGCGTTGCCGATCAGCCAGGGTTCGAAGCGGTCGGTGCGGATTTCAGGATGGCATTGCAGCGCCAGCACGTGCTGCCCCCATGAGAATGCCTGGTGGCGGCATGCCGGCGTCGATGCGAGATGAATCGCGCCACCCGGCAGATCGAACGTATCGCCATGCCAGTGCAGCATCGAAGTCGCCGCGCCGTCGAGGTGGCGCAGCGGCGACGCGCGGCCCGCGTCGGTGAGCGTCAGCGGCGCCCAGCCGAGTTCCTTCTGCGCAGCCGGGTAGACGCGCGCGCCGAGCGCGCGGGCGATGAACTGCGCGCCAAGGCAGATGCCGAGGATCGGCAGTCCGGCGTCGATGCGCTGGCGCACGAGTGCCGCGAGCGGCGCGATCGACGGATACTGCGCGTCCTCGTACACGCTGAGCGGTCCGCCCAGCATCACGAGCAGCGCCGGCTTGAGCGCGTCGAGCGCCTCGACGCGCGACGATCCGACATCGACGTAACGCACCCGACGCCCACGCGCGCCGAGCACCTGCTCGAAGCTGCCGAGGTCCTCGAAATGCACGTGGCGGATCGCCACCACTTCCGCGTTCATCATCGGCCTCCCGGTCGATCGACGGACGTCAGCCGGCGAACACCTTCCAGGTCTTCTTCTGCGTCGCCGCGTCGGCTTCTTCATGCACCGAGCAGTCGAGACGCAGATCGCTGTCGGCCATCGACAGATCGAGCGCCGCGCAGTGATGCACCGTCTTCTTCGACTGCTTGCCCGGCTGGAAATGCGTGCACGTGAGGCACATGCGCTGCTGCGGCGTCGCACCGGCCACCTGGAGCTCGCGCAGCGTCTTCAGCAGCGCGCGGTACAGCACGCCCTGCTCGTCCGCGCCGAGCTTGCCGACCGCTTTCGTCAGGAATTCAGGCCATTGCAGCGCCTTCTTCGCCGCGGTACGGCCGCGGGCCGACAGGCGCACGGCGAGCGCACGGCCGTCGTCCAGTGCGCGACGCTTCTCGACGAGCCCCTTCGTCTCGAGCGTGCTGACCGCATCGCTGGTGGTCGCAGCCGTGAGCTGCGTCTCGCGCGCGATTTCGCCGAGCCGCATCGGGCCCTTGCGTTGCAGCAGCAGCACGAGGATCTCGCCCTGCGTCGGCGTGAGGCCTGCACCTTCCGCCCAATCCCATGCCTGGCTTCGCATGGCCGTACTCAACCGCAGCAAGCTGTGGGTCACACGTCCCGAAGCCTGATTCCCGTAAACGCCTTCGCTCATAGTCTTTTCGCTTTGCCGCCGCCCGGATCGCCGAGCAGCCGTAGTGTGGAGATCGAATGTCTATCTCAAAACAGACGCTCGTTGAAGAGCGTCGACACGGCCGTCGCGAGGCACACGCGGCGGTCGCGTTCGCGGCGACCGGTGAGACACGGGTCGTTCCGGTGTCCGCAAAGCCGACATTCTAAGCGAGAGCGGAAAATCGCACAGCTAAGTTATCCCCTTCATTCTGTGGAAAATCACTGGATAACCGGTTTTTTTCGTTGTGCCGGCGATCTCCGCCGGCGCCGCGACGGAACGCGCAAACATTTTCCTGTTCGAATCGGCCACAGTGCCGACCGAGCCGATCCACCGGGTTATCCATCCCGCAGAGCGTTGACTTTGCAGCGGAATATCGGGTTATCCACAGATTCTCAGGACCACTGGCGACGCGCGACGCATGAATCGGCGCCAAATGGCGTTCAGTGAATCGCCGCGCGGTCGAGCCTGTAATCTGCAAAACATTTTTTCATTCACGCCAGCGCAGGCACTGCTGGCGAACCGTCTCGTTCAGCGATTTTTCCTGTTTGAAAACGGTTCTCAACCATGATGCGTCATTCACGCGCGCCTTCGCGAGCGCGCCGATCTCGTCGAGCGCCGCGCGCGAGCCGAGCGCGGCCGCATGCGGCGCGATCCGGTCGAGCGTGTCGAGGATGTCTTCCGCGATCGTGCGGCGCTCACCTGTCTGAGGATTGACGCAGGTGCCCTCGAGCCCGAAGCGGCACGCTTCGAAGCGGTTGAACGTGTAGACGAGATAGTCGTCCTCCGACAGCTTCAGCGGCCGGTCGGTCAGCAGGTAGCGCGCGAGCGTCTGGATGTAGCAGGCGATCGCGGCCGCGCGGTCGACCGACAGCGGCGTGTCCATCACGCGCACCTCGATGGTCCCGTAGCCGGGCTTCGGCCGGATATCCCAGTAAAAGTCCTTCATCGAATTGACGACGCCCGTGTTGACCATCTTCGTGAAGTACTCCTCGAAGCTGTCCCAGGTCAGCACGAACGGCGCACGGCCCGACAGCGGGAACGCGAACACCGAATTCAGGCGCGCCGAATGGAAGCCGGTGTCGACGTTCTGCACGAACGGCGACGACGCGGACAGCGCGATGAAGTGCGGAATGAAGCGCGACATCGAATGCAGCAGGAACAGCGCGCTGTCGGGATCAGGACAGCCGATGTGCACGTGCTGCCCGAACACGGTGAACTGCTTCGCGAGATAGCCGTACAGCTCGGAGATGTACTGGAAGCGCGGCGCGTCGTAGATCTGCCGGTCGCTCCATTGCTGGAACGCGTGCGTGCCGCCACCGGCGAGCCCGACGTTGAGCTGGTCGGCCGCCTTCACGAGCACGTCGCGGATCGCATGCAGCTCGCTGACCGCCTGCTCGTGCGAATGGCAGATGCCGGTCGACAGCTCGATCATGCTCTCGGTAATTTCGGGCGTGATGTTGCCGGGGAAGGTCTCGCCCTGGATCAGGCGCATCAGGTCGGATGCCGCCTTCGTCAGGTCGTAGTTGTGCGTGTTGACGACCTGGATCTCCAGTTCGACGCCGAACGTGAACGGTTCGGAATTGACGAAAGTCTCGAGTGCCATGGCAGGTTCCGGAAATCAGTTGCCGTCGCTGCGTTCGCTGACCGCCGACAGGCAGCGGTAGACGACGAACGGGCTGACGAGCTGCAAAATCACGATCGTGCACATCACGATCGCGCGCAGGTGCGGGTCGAAATTCGGATAGAGCTGATAGGTGTCGTCGACGAGCAGATACGACAGCGCGGACATCGGCGTGAGCGCGATGCCGAGCGCGATGCCCTGCTTCATCCCGATCCCGCTCGGCTTGGCGAACGCGACGACGCCGGCCAGTTTCGCGACGAGGCGCGTGACGATCAGCACGATCGCGAGCAGCCCGCCGAGTGCGATGTCGCCCCAGGTGAACGACGTGAGCGTCAGCACGAACAGCACCACCGTCAGCAGCCAGCCGGCCGTGCCGAAATGCTCGGGCCACAACTGCGGCCGCGCTTCGAGGTTCTTCACGATGATGCCGGCGAGCAGCAGCGTGAGCAGCGTCGACAGCTTCAGCGCCTGCGCCACCGCGATCGCGAGCATCACGAGCCCGAACAGCGCGACGAACGAATGCTCGTCGCGCATCGTCGAGGTCATGTGGCGGAACAGGTAATTGCAGGCACGCGCGACCAGATACGCGACGATGAACGAGCCGGCGATCAGGTAGACGGGCTGCAGGATCGTCGCGAAAACGTTCCCGTATGCCTCCTGGTGGAGCCAGCTCGTGACGAGCTTGGTGAGCACGATCGCGTACACGCTGTTCAGCGCGGTCAGCGTGATGAGGCGCTGCGACACCTGCCCTTCCGCGCGCAGTTCGGTCTTGAGCTGGATGACCATCGACGGCGACGTAGCGATCGCGATCGCCGACAGCACGAGCGCGACCATGCCCGACACGCCGAGCGCGAGCATCACGAACAATACGAGCACGAACGTCAGCGTCGCCTCGGCGAGGCTCGACGCAATGAGCCACGGATTGCGGCGAATCCATTTCAGGTCGAGGCGGCTGCCGAGTTCGAACAGCAGCAGGCCGAGCGCGACGTCGATCAGCAGGCGCGACGTTTCGTCGGTGCTCGCGTCGATCACGCCGAAACCGAACGAACCGGCGATGAGACCGATCACCGCATAGCCGGTGATGCGCGGCAACCGCCATGCGCGGTAGCACAGCTCGCCGCACAGGCCGGCCGCGAACAACGCGAGCCCGGCCCAGAACACGGCATCCGGCGCGAGCGGCCAGTTTGGCAGGAATGAGAACGCCGACTTCATCGTGGTGACTTCTCCTTTGGAAGCAATCGCCAGCGGCGCGGGGTCAAGCGTCAGAAATGAGATGCACGCCGGCTGGGTATCGCCCCGAGTGTGATTGTTGTGGTCGACGACGGCGGGACATGGGATCCGCCTTTTTCCGCCGTCCGGCGGAACTGTCGTTCAGGCTGCCGATCTGGATTGTCGGCCTGGTGTGTGAACGGACTGCGCAGTCTCGAAGATTCAGATTCGAAATCGTGCCGACCGTTCCATTGAAGCATGTCCGGCGCCTGGCCGAACGAACGCGAAGGAAACCGATTGTGCCACAGCTTTTTCGCTCCGGAACCGATCGAATCGACTCGCGGCCCTGTGAGGCGGCACAGGTCTTTGGTTTCAATGGTTTACTTGTATATATACGTAGTAGAAGTTAACAAGACCCGCACAGTTCTGTGGATAACTTCGGTTTACGCAACAAGATCAATGTGTTGGCACAGCCATAACCCGTTGCACAGGTTGTTTGCTCACAGAGGTTTGAGTTGAGCAACTTTCGGGCCGCTCGATGACTGTGCCGAGTTGCCCAGTTTACGTCCACTGTGATTGCACACGAACTGCGCGTGGATTCCGCGCGGTTATCCACAGCATCGAGTGGATAACCTTGCGCGACAAAATCGAAGTACTGTGAGGATTCCGCCAGCGAGATCAGCCGATCTGGCGGCCGCGCAGCGCGCGGATCAGGAACCGGGCCGGGTCGACGGCATCGGCGAGTTCGCGCTCGAGCGGCAGCGGCTCGCCTTCGAGTTGCGATGCGATCAGCTCGGCGCCGAGCGCGGCCCATACGAGGCCGCGCGAACCGTAGCCGAACGCGCCGTAGAGGCCTGCGGTGCGTGGCAGGTCGCGCGCCTTCGCACCGCTCAGCGCGCGCGCGTTCGCGACGGTCTGCGCTTCGTCGGCAAGCGGGCCGATCACCGGCACGCGGTCCGCGACGACCCAGCGAAACGCGACGCGCCCGCGCAGCGTCCCGACGTCCGGCAACTCGCCGATCAGGCCGGGCAGCAGATGCCGCACACGCGCGATGTTTTCGACATGCCCGGCGGTGCGCAGCGCCGGATCGAGGTCGTCGGGTTCGAACGTTGCACCGATCAGCAGCGTGCCGTCGTCGAGCGGCACCGCGTAGCCGTCGCCGATCGCCGGGCACGGCAGTGGCGCCGTGCTGGCGGGCGGCAGCAGCGTGAGCTGGCCGCGCACCGGTTGCAGCGACACATGCCGCAGGCCCGCAAGACGCACGGCATCGCCCGCGTTCGCGAGCACGGCGACCGGCGCTTCGGCGAGCGTCTCACCTGCCGTATCGACCGCGCGCCACGTGTGGCCATCACGCTCGAGTCGAGCGACTGCGGTGCCGGCCAGCAGCTTCACGCGCTCACCGGCGGCCGCGACTTGTGCGGCGCAAAGCCCGGCCGGCCAGACGGCGCCGCCGTGCGGAAACAGCAGGCCGCCGTGCGCGACCGGCAGATTCAGATGCGCGCGCGCGGCCTCGGTGCCGAGCAACGACGCGTATTCGGACGGCGCACCGAGCGCGTCGAACGCAGCGCGCATCCGCACGAAATCGTCCTCCGATTCAGCGAGATGGATCATCCCGCGTGTGCTGCGCGCGAACGCGTGGCCCGCATGCTCGAGCGCGCGCCAGCGTGCGAGCGCATGCAGGAAACCGCTGCGCGTGAGGCGGCTCGCGACGTTGTCGTCGCGCGTCATCAGCGGATGGAATACGCCGGCCGGATTGCCCGATGCGTCGCTGGCGATCCGCGCGTGCCGCTCGATCAGCGTGACGTTCCAGCCGCGCGCGGCGAGCCGTTCGACGACCGCGCAGCCGGCCAGACCGGCGCCGATCACGATCGCCTCGCGCGCGGCAACCGGCAAGGCGCGCGGCGGTTCGTGCCGGCGCATCCGCCAGCGCGGCGCGTATTCGCCGACGCGTAACGCGGGCTCGCCTGCGCAATCGTCGACGTCGCGACTCGTGAAGCCCGTTTCCTCGAGTGCCTGTTTCAACGCGTCGTCGCGAACGTGCGTCGCATAGGTCGCGCCAACGCCTGCGATGCGCGCGAGCGCGCGCGTGATGTCGGGCGACAGCAGATCGCCGTGCGCGGCCTGCGCTGCATTGCCATTGCCGAGATAGAACGCATCCGCGCGTGCGACGAGCTGTTGCAACATGCCGAGCGCATCGCCGAACGCGAGCGTGAGCACCACGCGTCCTTCGTCGAATTCGAGACGGTGCAGGCCGGGCACGTGCATCGGCCACGCATCGACCAGTGCGTCGGCATTTTTCGAGATGGTTGTGTCCGCAACGATATGGGAAACGGCTCGCCGCAGGTCCTCGCGTGTGAACGGATGCGGTTCGATCGCGACGAAATGCAGCCGCTCGCAGCGTGCGGGGTCGTCGCGCCACGCGGCCCACGTCGCGAGAAACCGGCCGCCTGCGCCGAAACCCGTCTCGATGATCGTGAACGTGCGGCGGCCCTGCCAGCGGGCCGGCAGCCCGTTGCCGGCGAGCATCCGGCCGGCGTGTGCGCGTGCGCGCGACGCGTCGCGAGGGAGCTCGCCATACTCGGGCGAGACGAGAATGCCGTCGTCGCGGCGGGCGAGCGTGGCGGGAACGAGTCGGTCGGGCATGCGAAACAAAAAACGTGGCAGCCAAGCCTGGCAAGGGATTGCGCGGAGGCGTCCGGCGGGCCGTTGGCAAAAACCAACGGCGTTGCGCGACGGCGTGCCCGGCTGCGTATCCTGTCCGGTTGGCGCAGGTCAAAAAACGGGCAATCGACGATTCATTCGGCGAAATACCGATGAAAATCTTTGAAACCCTTGTCGTTATTGGGTTTGCGCTGCGCTATCATAGCAACGCCGTACCGCGGGGTGGCCGCCGGCAAGCCGGACGGCACGTCGCGCGGGCCAGGATTCGGCGCTGTGCCGTCGGAGTCTGACTCTCGACGGCACGGTTCGCGCACGTATAATCGGCGCGTTCGCGCTGTTCGTGTCAAACCTAACCTGAAAAAGGAACCTTAATGAACAAACAGGAACTGATCGACGCCGTCGCCGCCCAAACGGGCGCCAGCAAGGCTCAAACCGGCGAAACGCTGGACACGCTGCTCGAAGTCATCAAGAAGGCCGTGTCGAAGGGTGATGCGGTTCAGCTGATCGGCTTCGGCAGCTTCGGTTCGGGCAAGCGCGCAGCACGTACGGGCCGCAACCCGAAGACGGGCGAAACCATCAAGATCCCGGCAGCCAAGACGGTCAAGTTCACGGCTGGCAAGGCGTTCAAGGACGCCGTCAACAAGCGTTAATCCAGCGCCTGTTCCAAAAAAACCCGCCTTCAGGCGGGTTTAATAGGATGGTCAGCCCGATCCTCACTCAGCGGACTACGCTGAGTGAGGATTTTGTCCTTCTGGAGGGCCATCATGGACACGGTATCGCTGATCGGAGTCGATCTCGGCAAGCACTGCT
>NZ_CADFEJ010000014.1 GCF_902833055.1 Burkholderia territorii | reverse complement strand
CCTGGCCGTTCGCGCTGCGCGCGCCGGCAGCGCCCGGCTGCGTCGCATAGACGCCGCCGGCCGGGTACGCCTGCGCGACGGGCGCGTCGGGCCGCGTGTAATGCGGCGCCAGCGTGCAGCCCGTGGCAAGGAGCGCGACCGCGATTGCAGTCAAAGCGTGTTTTTGCATCATCACTGTCCCTTGTTGCCTTCGTCGCCGTTGCCCGGCTTCTCTTCGTGGTGCGAGTGCTCCTGAGCCAGGCGCAGCGCCTCGTCGACGTCTTCCTTCTCGCCGCTGAAGATCGCGCGGATCTTCACGAAGAACATCGGGATCATGAAGATCGCGAGGAACGTCGCCGTGATCATCCCGCCGATCACGCCCGTACCGATTGCGTGCTGGCTCGCCGAACCCGCGCCGTTGCTGATCGCGAGCGGCATCACGCCGAGAATGAACGCGAGCGACGTCATCAGGATCGGACGCAGCCGCAGGCGCGCCGCTTCCAGCGCGGCCTCGATCGGGCCCATCTTCTCCGTCATCTGCAGTTCGCGCGCGAACTCGACGATCAGGATCGCGTTCTTCGCGGACAAGCCCACGGTGGTCAACAGGCCGACCTGGAAGAACACGTCGTTCTCGAGGCCGCGCATCGTCGCCGCGAGCAGTGCGCCGATCACGCCGAGCGGCACCACCATGATCACCGAGAACGGGATCGACCAGCTTTCATACAGCGCCGCCAGACACAGGAACACGACGAGGATCGAGATCGCATAGAGGATCGGCGCCTGCGAACCGGACTGGATTTCCTGGAACGACAGGCCCGTCCACGAATAGCCGATACCGACCGGCAGCTTCTTCGCGAGCCCTTCCATCGCCGTCATCGCCTGACCGGTCGACTTGCCCGGCGCGGCCTGACCCTGGATTTCCATCGCCGACACGCCGTTGTAGCGCTCGAGCTTCGGCGAACCGTACGTCCAGTGACCGGTCGCGAACGCGCTGAACGGCACCATCCCGCCCGAGCCGTTGCGCACGTACCAGATGTTCATGTCCTCCGGCGTCATCCGGAACGGTGCGTCGGCCTGCACGTACACCTTCTTGATCCGGCCGTCGGTGTCGAGGAAGTTGTTCACGTACTTCGACGCCCACGCGATCGAGAACGTCTGGTCGATCGCATCCGCCGTCACGCCGAGCGCATTCGCCTTCTCGCGGTCGATGTCGACCTTGTACTGCGGCGTGTCGTTCAGGCCGTTCGGGCGCACGCCCTGCAGCGTCGGATCCTTCGCGGCCATCCCGAGCAGCTGGTTACGCGCGGCCATCAGCGCGTCGTGGCCGAGACCGGCGTTGTCCGTCAGCTCGAAGTCGAAGCCCGCGGCCGTACCGAGTTCGGGAATCGACGGCGGGTTGAACGGGATCACGACGGCGTCCTTGTAGCCCGCGTAGCGACCGAACATCCGCCCGATCAGCGCCTGGACCTTCTGGTTCGCATGCTGACGCTGCGAATAGTCCTTCAGCTTCACGAACACGAGACCGGAGTTCTGGCCGCGGCCCGCGAAGCTGAAGCCGTTGACCGTGAACGCCGATTCGACGATCTCCTTCTCGTCCTTCAGCAGGTAGTCGGAGATGTTCGCGAGCGTCTTCGCGGTCGTTTCCTGCGTCGAGCCCGACGGCGTCTGCACGATCACGAACATCAGGCCCTGGTCTTCATCCGGCAGGAACGACTTCGGCAGGCGCACGAACAGCAGCCCGACCGCGACGATCACGACCAGATAGATGATGAGCCAGCGGCCCGAGCGCTTGATCACGTGGTGCACGCCGACGTGGTACTTGTCGCGGCTGTTGTTGAACGTGCGGTTGAACCAGCCGAAGAAGCCCTTCTTCTCTTCGTGATGGCCTTGCGGGATCGGCTTGAGGATCGTCGCGCACAGTGCGGGCGTCAGAATCAACGCGACCAGCACCGACAGCACCATCGCCGACACGATCGTCAGCGAGAACTGACGATAGATCGCGCCGACCGAACCGCCGGAGAACGCGACCGGCACGAACACCGCCGACAGCACGAGCGCCACGCCGACGAGTGCGCCGGTGATCTGGCCCATCGCCTTGCGCGTCGCCTCCTTCGGCGACAGGCCCTCTTCCGCCATCACGCGCTCGACGTTCTCGACCACCACGATCGCATCGTCGACCAGCAGGCCGATTGCGAGCACGAGGCCGAACATCGACAACGTGTTGATCGAGAAGCCCACGAGCGACATGATCGCGAACGTGCCGAGCAGCACCACCGGCACCGCGATCGTCGGGATGATCGTCGCCCGCAGGTTCTGCAGGAACAGATACATCACGAGGAACACGAGCACGATACCTTCGAGCAGCGTCTTGACCACTTCCTCGATCGACAGCTTCACGAACGGCGTCGTGTCGTACGGATACTTCACGACGAGGCCGTGCGGGAAGAACGGTGCGAGCTCGTCGATCTTCGCGCGCACGGCCTTCGCGGTCGCGAGCGCGTTCGCGTTGGTCGCGAGCTGGATACCGAGTGCCGCGGTCGGCTGACCGTTGTACTTCGTGTCGAAGTTGTAGTTTTCGCCGCCGAGGCCGATCTGCGCGACGTCCTTCAGGCGAACCTGCGAGCCGTCCTGGTTGACCTTCAGCAGGATGTTGCCGAACTGCTCGGGCGTCTGCAGCAGCGTCGATTCGGTGATCGTCGCCTGCAGCACGGTGCCGGGCGTGGCCGGCGTGCCGCCGATCTGGCCGCCCGCGATCTGCACGTTCTGCGCGGTGATCGCCGAGCTCACGTCGACCGGCGTGAGGCCGTAGTTCGTCAGGCGGGTCGGGTCGAGCCAGATCCGCATCGCGTACTGCGAGCCGAACAGCGTGACGGTACCGACGCCGTTCAGCCGGCTGATCGGATCCTTCACGTGCGACGCCACGAAGTTCGCGAGGTCGTACTTGTTCATGCTGCCGTCTTCGGAGTTGAAGGCGAGCACCAGCAGGAAGCTGCTGCTCGACTTCGTCACCGACAGACCGAGCTGCTGCACGACCTGCGGCAGAACCGGCGTCGCGAGCGACAGCTTGTTCTGCACCTGGACCTGCGCGATGTCGGCGTTGGTGCCCGGCGCGAACGTCAGCGTGATCGTCGCGTTGCCCGAGTCGTCACTGGTCGACGACATGTACAGGAAGTTGTCGAGACCGCTCATCTGCTGCTCGATCACCTGCGTCACCGTGTCTTCCACCGTCTTCGCGGAAGCTCCCGGGTAGTTCGCGGTGATCTGGATCGATGGCGGCGCGATCGTCGGATACTGCGCGATCGGCAGCGTGAAGATCGCCGCGACCCCGGCCAGCATCAGGATGATGGCGATCACCCACGCGAAGATCGGGCGATCGATAAAAAACTTTGCCATGAAACAGGCTCCCTGTTATTGCGCGCTCGAAGCAGCGGCGGCACTCGCCGGCGCGGCACCCGATGCAGCGGCACCGGACGCGGCGGCGGCGCCGGAACCGGCGGCAGCCGGTGCGGCGGTGGCAGCGGCGGCACCCGATGCGGCACCGGGCGCCGGTGCGAGTTGTGCCTCCACCGACTTCACGGTCGCGCCCGGACGCACCTTCTCGCCGCCCTGCACGATCACGTGGTCGCCCGCCTGCAGACCGCCTTCGACGATCCAGTCCTGACCGCGCATGCCCGCCGTCTTCAGCGGACGCGGCTCGACCTTGTTGTTCGCGTTCACCACCATCGCGATCGCCTGGCCCTTCTGGTCATGCGTGACGCCGATCTGCGGCACGAGGAACGCGTTCTCGTTCACGCCTTCCTCGATCCGCGCGCGCACGAACATCCCCGGCAGCAGCACGCGGCCCGGGTTCGGGAAGACCGCGCGGATCGTCACCGAGCCGGTTGCCTGGTCGACCGTCACGTCGGAGAACTGCAGCTTGCCGGCTTCCGAGTAGGTCTTGCCGTCCTCGAGGATCAGCGACACCTTCGCCGCGCCCGGGCCGCTCGTCTTCAGGCGGCCGCTCTGCACGTCCTGGCGCAGCTTCAGCCCCTCGAGGCTCGATTGGGTGAGGTCCACGTACACGGGGTCGAGCTGCTGCACCGTCGACATCAGCGTCGCCTGGCTCGCCTGCACGTAGGCGCCCGGCGTCACTTGCGAAATGCCGACGCGGCCGGTGATCGGCGAGACCACGTCCGTGTAGCCGAGGTTGATCTGCGCGGTGTCGACCGCCGCCTTGCCGGCCGCGACGTCCGCCGCGGCCTGCCCCTGGGCGGCCACCGCGTTGTCGTAGTCCTGCTTGCTGACCGCGTTCGCGGCCACGAGCACCTTGTAGCGCGCGACGAGCGCGTTCTGCGTGGCGAGGTTCGCCTGCGCCTTCGCGAGCGTCGCCTTCGCGCTGTTCAATGCCGCGATGTACGGCGCCGGATCGATCTTGTACAGACGCTGGCCAGCCTTGACGTCGGTGCCTTCGGTGAATTCACGGCGCAGCACGATGCCGTCGACCCGTGCGCGGACCTGCGCGACCAGGAATGCGCTGGTGCGCCCCGGCAGCTCGCTGAAGACCGGAACGGCTTGCGGCTGGACGGTGACGACGCCGACTTCCGGCGTTTGCGGCGGAGGTGCCGATTCTTTTTTTCCGCATGCAGCCAGGAAAACCGCGGCTGCCGCGACAGTGATCAAGCGGTATGGAACCCGTTCGACGCGCATGGAGCGACCTCTGTGTGTAACCAATGGAATAAGTGCAGCACCCGACGGGAGCGCAACACGGATGCGCCTCGCGGCGCAGATCGAACACCTGAATTACTGGACTGCTGGATACAGCAAGTCGGCACGAGACCTCCATGCCGACGAGATGCCGCGAACTGCGGACTGGTACTTTGGCGGGAATCAGCAGAGTGGGATATTAACTGATTGCCACTTTGGTCATTCGATCGTAGGGTGGTATTGTATATACATTCACGAATGTATGTAAAAAGCCCGCCCGCCCATCGCCGACCGCCAAGTCTTACGAATTATTTCCAGTCGCAAGCATAGCCCGTCCGCACGGCGACGACGAGGGTTACGGACCCTATATTCATCCACGACAGATTCATTCAGGCCTGCACATGGTCAGACGCACCAAGGAGGAGGCGCTCGAGACGCGCAACCGCATTCTCGACGCCGCCGAGCACGTGTTCTTCGAGAAGGGCGTGTCGCACACGTCGCTCGCGGACATCGCCCAGCACGCCGGCGTGACGCGCGGCGCGATCTACTGGCATTTCGCGAACAAGAGCGAGCTGTTCGACGCGATGTTCGATCGCGTGTTCCTGCCGATCGACGAGCTCAAGCGGATGCCGCTCGACGCGCCCGGCGGCAATCCGCTGGAGAAGATCCGCAAGATCGTGATCTGGTGCCTGCTCGGCGTGCAGCGCGACTCGCAGTTGCGGCGCGTGTTCAGCATCCTGTTCATGAAGTGCGAGTACGTCGCGGACATGGAGCCGCTGCTGCAGCGCAATCGCGCGGGGATGAGCGAGGCGCTGCATGCGATCGATGCCGATCTCGCGGGTGCCGTGCGGCTCAAGCTGCTGCCCGAGCGGCTCGACACATGGCGCGCGACGCTGATGCTGCACACGCTCGTCAGCGGTTTCGTGCGCGACATGCTGATGCTGCCCGACGAGATCGACGCCGAGCAGCACGCGGAACAGCTCGTCGACGGCTGCTTCGACATGATGCGCTACAGCCCGGCGATGCTGAAGACGGGCGACTGACCAACGGCCGCTGCGCCGGTGCACACCGCGCGCCGGGCCATCGCCGGCCGGCCGATGAGGCCACGCGCGGACGGCAGCGCCGCGCTTGCCCCGACGCACCCGGTTCCGCTGTTACCCCGGTTCTTTCAGGCCGCCTTCGCGCGTTGCGCGCGGGCTCGCCGGTTCGACGCGGCCACCGAGTCGCGCGCCGGCATCGCCGCGCCGCCGAGTCCGGCGATCCACGCATCGGTCGACATCACGGCCGCGAAATTCGACTGAAACACCACCGTGTACGCGCGGTGAATCTCTTCGGCACTCACAGCACCCGCTTCGTTCGCGTACGGCAACGCGCCGGTCGCGTCCGCCAGATACTCGACGGCGAGCCCCGCATGCGCCGCGTGATAGACGGTCGACGCGTTGCAGTTGTGCGTCATGTAGCCGGCGACCGTGAGCGTGTCGATGCCGTGCGCGTCGAGCCATGCGGCGAGATCGGTGCCGGCGAACGAACTGGCCTGCGCCTTCACGATCAGGTGCGCATACGGCCGGTCGGCGACGACCGGATGCAGTGCGACACCGTCCGTGCCCGGCGCAAAGATCGGCGCACCGGCCGGCGCGACGTGCTGGACGACGATCACGGGCACGCCGGCCGCATGCGCGGCATCGATCGCGCGGCCGATGTTCGCCAGCGACACGTCGACGGGCGGATATTCGATCGGCAGGTTGCCCGTCACATATTCGTTCTGGACATCGATCACGATCAGCGCACGGCGGGAAGCGGAAGGCAATTTGGCATTCGACATGGCAGGCTCCGGTTTCGGTAGCGCCACCCCGCTCCGGAACGGGGCGGCCAGCAGCGCGATGCGATGCATTGTCGGATCTCGCCGCGCCGACAGACAGTGGCCCGATAGCCATTCTTCGATAAAATCGGGCCATCGCCATTCGGGAGCCTGCCATGCGCGCCGCTGCGTCGTCCGTTGCCGCTGCCCCGACCGTCGTCGCCGTGATCGCGTACGACGGCATCAGTCCGTTTCACCTGTCGGTGCCGTCCGTCGTGTTCGGCAAGGAACGCGATGTGGCCGCGATGCCGGTGTTCGAGTTTCGCGTGTGCTCGGCCGAGCGCGGCCCGCTGTCGACGACGGGCGGCTTCACGATCACCACGCCCTACGGGCTCGATGCGCTCGACGACGCGGACATCGTCATCGTGCCGTCATGGCGCGATCCCGACGAAGCACCGCCCGACGTGCTGGTCGATGCCGTACGCGCGGCCGCCGCGCGCGGCGCGCAGGTCGTCGGCCTGTGCCTCGGCGCGTACGTGCTCGCGGCGGCCGGGTTGCTCGACGGGCGCCCGGCCACGACGCACTGGGCGTGGGCCGACGACTTCGCGCAGCGCTTTCCCCGCGTGAAGCTCGATCCCGACGTGCTGTACGTCGACGACGGCAACCTGATGACGTCGGCCGGCACGGCTGCCGGGCTCGACTGCTGCCTGCACGTCGTGCGGCGGCGCTTTGGCTCGGACGCCGCGAACCAGATCGCGCGCCGTCTCGTGATCCCGCCGCACCGCCAGGGCGGACAGGCGCAATACGTACCGCAGCCGGTTGCCGCGCATCCGCGCGACGAGCGGCTCGCCGGCCTGCTCGACTGGGTACGCGCGCATCTGGACATCGCACACAGCGTGGATTCGCTCGCCCAGCGCGTGCTGATGAGCCGGCGCACGTTCACGCGCCACTTCCGCCAGGCGACCGGCACGACCGTCACCGCGTGGCTGCAGGCCGAGCGGCTCGCGCGCGCGCAGCATCTGCTGGAAACCACCGGGCATTCGATCGACGCGATCGCGCAGGCGGCCGGCTACGGCTCGAGCGTGTCGCTGCGCCAGCATTTCGCGGGAGCGCTCGGCACGTCGCCATCGGCGTATCGGAGGGAATTTCGCGACGCCGGGGCCGACGCGCGAGGCTGATGGCCGTCGCGTCGCCGGCGCGCGGCCGGGTGACGCCCGGGCACGCCGGCGGGCCGCTCAGGCGCCGTTGATCCAGCGCGCCGCGTACAGCAGCAGCGCGACGAACACGACGATCGCCGCCCACGCCCAGACGGGCAGCGGCCCGGATTCGCGATGATGCACGGCGCTCGCGACGCGGCCGCTCAACGCACCGCCGAGGTGCGGCGGCAGCGGGCGCTTCGCCGCGGCCAGCAGCGACGCGGGCCGCAGAAACACATGCTGGCGACGGTGCGGGCTCGAACGCGCGCGATTCGGCACGAGACCGTGCTTCGCCTGCACGACCGCGCAGAATTCGCGGAAGAAATCGTCGGTCCACTCGTGCAGCGCGTTCTCGATCTGCCGTGCCGGCAGTTCGGCAAGCGGCCCGCTCGCGGTCGCCCACACCACGTATTCGATGCGCGTCGCGGCCGCGTCGTCATCGTCCGCCCGCAGCACCAGCTCGACCTGCCCGCGCAGCGCGCCGAGGCCGTCGGCCCGCGCCTTGAAGTTCAGCAGGCGGCGCGGCTGGCCTTCCGCGTCGCCCTGCTCGCTCGCCGAATGCGCACGCACGTCGTAGCGCGCACGCAGCGGCCCGAGCGGCACCGTGATGGTCAGCGCGAATTCGCCGTGCGGGTGCTCCACGAACGATTCGCAATGGTCGAAGCTCGCCCGCAGCAAGGCGAGGTCCTCGAATGCCTCCCGCACGACGGCCGGCGCGAGCGGCACGCGTAACGCGTCGTTCAGTTCCATGATGCCTCCCCGATGAACGCGCGCCGCATCAGGACGTCTCGACGAGACTGTCGACCCGCGCGACGTCGAAGGCGACGTAGTGCGCGAGCGCGAACGCCGTCTCCCCCGGTTCCTCGTAACTCCATGCGGCGTTCTCGATCACGCCGTCTTCGGTCTGCAGGTTGAAATACACGGCACGGCCCCTCAGCGGGCAAACCGACGTGACGCTCGACTTCACGAGCCGGTGCATGTTGACGTCGCCGCGCGGCAGGTAATGGATGTCCGGCAGGCCCGTCTCCCGCACGGTCAGCGCACCGTGCGAATCGGCATACGTGATGCCGCGATGGATCACGCGCACGCGATGGCGGTTCGGCACGATTTCGAGGCGAGGGTCGGCAGCGTCGGACATCGTTTCTCCTCCGGTCGGCGGCCCCGGCGGGCAGGCCGGGCGCAGGAAACGAAAAAGCCACGGCACAGGTGCCGTGGCTCTCATTATGGGCGAAACCGCATCCGATTGCGCGGCCTCGCCGCGCCCGCGCGATGCGCTACTGCGCACTCCACTGGAACGCGGCCTTCGCGCCGCCCTTCGTACCGACCGTGACCGCGCGCGATTCGTCGCTTCCCTGGTACGACGCATGCACTGTGTAGCGCCCGGGCGGCAGCTTCACGAGCATGTACGGGCCGCGCGCGTCAGTCGCCAGCAGCTCGGTGCCCTTGCCATCGACGATCCGCACATGGACGTCGGCCAGATATTCGCCGCCCTTGCCGGTGAAACGCAGCGCGAGCGGCCACGCCGCTTCGTTGCGCTCGAATGCCGTCGATTGATCCTTGCCGATGCCGCCCGACACGTAGCTGACATCGCCCTGCTGGCTCGCCGCCGGCAAGCCGTCCGATTGTGCGTACGCGCCGGGCGCGGCGACGGCGAAGCCGGCGGCCAGCGCCGCGGCGACGGCAAATCGGGACACGTTGCGTAGATATTGCATGGCTCCCTCCTTTCGGGTCGGAACACAGCACCGCGGGCGGACCGCCGGCGGCGCCCGCTCAGGCCGGCGCAGCCGGCCCGCAGCGACCACCGGTCAGCTCAGGTCGACCGGCACGAAGATCTGTGCATTATCGCGCTGGATCAGCAGAGCAAGACTGTTGCCTGCCCCCTTGACCGCGTCGCGCAGCTGCTCCGGGCTCGTGACCGGGCGACCGTTCACCGCGAGGATCACGTCGCCGGGCTGGATGCCCGCGCTGGCTGCCGGGCCGCCCGCCTGCTGCACGATCAGCCCGTGCGACAGGTTGGTCGCGCTGCGCTCCTGCGGCGTCAGCGGACGCACTGCGACACCCAGGCGCCCTTGCTCGACGGGGCCGCCGTCGTTCGATGCCAGCTTCGCGTCGGTCATCGCGCCGAGCGTCACGGTGACCGACTTCTTCGCCTTGTCGCGCCACACCTGCAGATCGGCCTTCGAGCCCGGCTTGAGGTTCGCGATCTGCGCGGGCAGCGACGTGGAGTCGGCAACCGGCGAACCGTTGACCGAGAGGATCACGTCGCCCGGCTGCAAGCCCGCTTTCGCGGCCGGGCCGTTCGGGTCGACCGAACTGACGAGCGCGCCGTCCGGCTTCTGCAGGCCGAACGAGCTGGCGAGCGTCTGGTTCAGCCCCTGCACGGCGACGCCGAGGCGGCCGCGGCTCACGTGGCCCGTCTTCACGAGCTCGTCCTTGACCTTGATCGCCTCGTTGATCGGAATCGCGAACGACAGCCCCTGGAAGCCGCCCGTCTGCGAGTAGATCATCGAGTTGATGCCGATCACCTCGCCCTGCAGGTTGAACAGCGGGCCGCCCGAGTTGCCGGGATTGACCGGCACGTCGGTCTGGATGAACGGCGTGTAGTTTTCGTCGGGCAGCGCGCGCGATTTCGCGCTGATGATGCCGGACGTGACCGTGTTGTCGAAGCCGTACGGCGAACCGATCGCGACGACCCACTGCCCGACCTTGCTCTGCGCCGGGTCGCCGATCTTCACGGTCGGCAGGCCGCTCGCGTCGATCTTCAGCACCGCGACGTCGGACTGCTTGTCGGAGCCGACGACCTTCGCCTTGTACTCGCGCTTGTCGGTCAGCTTGACCGTGACGACGTTCGCGCCGTCGATCACGTGCGCGTTGGTGAGGATGTACCCGTCCGCGCTGACGATGAATCCCGAACCGAGGCTCGCGCTCGGCTGGTCGTCCGGCTGGGTGTCGCCGCCCATGCCCGGCACCTGGCCGTAGAAGTGCTTGAAGAACTGGTAGAACGGATCGCTCGGATCCATCGGCAGCTGCGGCTGCGGCACGCGCCGCGACACCTGCTTCACGACGTGCTTCGCGCTGATGTTCACGACCGCCGGGCCATAGGTTTCGACCAGCCCGGAGAAATCGGGAATGCCGGTCTTCGCCGCGGCTTCGGCCGGCATCAGCGCCGCGGCCTGCGCGGGCGTGATGATCTGCGGATCGGCACGGCGGGTGCCCGCGACGTAGCCGGCGGACAGCGCGGCCGCCACGGCGACCGCGACGGCGCCGCGCGCAAGGAATCGGGTGTTCATCGTAGGACCTCCTCGTTGTTAGGACGCAGCGTATCGACCCTGACTTAAAGGAGGCTTAATCAACCTTAAACGAGGCTTAGGCCGTCGCCCGCGCCGTTCGTCATACCGATTCGGACGCCTCCGGCACGGGCGCCGGCGTCTCGGCGTCGCGGAACACGACGCTCACGAGCAGGCCGCCCGCGGCCGCGTCGCCGAGCGTTACCGTCGCTCCCTGCTGCGCCGCGACGCGCTTGACGATCGCCAGCCCGAGCCCGCTGCCCGACACGTCGGCGCGCGCGCGCGCGGAGCTGTCGCGATAGAAGCGGTCGAACACGCGCTCGCGCTCGTCGGCCGGGATGCCGGGGCCGCTGTCGCCGATCTGCACGCAGATGCGGCCGGCCGCGTCGCGCGTCAGCGACACGTCGATGCGGCCGCCGTCCGGCGTGTACTTCACCGCGTTGTCGAGCAGGTTGCCGAACATCACGCGCAGCGCGCCGACGTCCGCGACGACGGTCGCCGCGTGGCTGTCCTCGAAGCCGAGATCGATGCTGTGCCGTTGCGCGAGCGGTGCATACGCGGCCACGCATTCGACCAGCAGCGCCTGCAGGTCGACCGGCTCGCGCATCGTCGCGCCGTCCGGTTCGGCGCGCGCCAGCGCGAGCAACTGCTCGGCGAGGCGCGTCGCGCGCGTGACGCCGTCCTGCAGATCGGCGAGCGCCTCGCGGCGCGACGTGTCGTCCTTCGCGCGCGCGACGAGCTGCGCCTGGATCTGCACGGCCGCGAGCGGCGTGCGCAGCTCGTGCGCGGCATCGGCGACGAAGGCCTTCTGCGTATCGAGCGCCGCCGACAGCCGCGCGAGCAGCCCGTTCAGCGCGCGCACGAGCGGCTGCACCTCGAGCGGCAGGCGCGCATCGGGCAACGGATCGAGCGCTTCGGGCCGGCGCGCCTCGACCGCGTGCGTCACGCGGCCAAGCGGCGCGAGCCCGCGCCCGACGATCATCCACACCGCCGCGCCGAGGAACGGCAGCAGCACGATCAACGGCCACAGCGTGCGCAGCGCCACGTTCGCCGCGAGCCGGTTGCGCACCGACAGCGGCTGCGCGAGCTGCACGACGTTGTCGCCGACGATCGCGCCGTACACGCGCCATTCGCCGCGATCGGTGCGCTCGGTCGAGAAGCCGAGCTCCGCGCGCGGCGCGATCGGCGCGCGCGGATGCGAGAAGTACATCAGCACGCCGTTGCGGTTCCAGATCTGGATCACGATGCCTTCGTCGCCGTTGGTGCGCGAACCGAACACCTGCGAGAACGGCTCGGACGGCAGCGCCGCCGCGATTTCCTGCAGCTGGTAGTCGAACAGCTCGTTCGCCTCGGCGAGCGCCTGCCGGTAGATGAGCCAGCCCGCGGCGCCCACGCCCGCGACGACGATCGCGAGCAGCCAGATCAGCAATTGATGACGAATCGACCTCACGCGTCAGCTTTCCTTGACGACCATGTAGCCGAGCCCGCGCACGTTGCGGATCAGATCCGAGCCGAGCTTCTTGCGCAGCGCGTGGATGTAGACCTCGACCGTGTTGCTGCCGATCTCCTCGCCCCAGCCGTACATCTTTTCCTCGAGCTGGCTCTTCGACAGCACCGCGCCGGGCCGCGCGAGCAGCGCCTCGAGCAGCGCGAACTCGCGCGCGGACAGCGCGACGGGCGCGCCGTCGAGCGTCACCTGGTGCGAAGCAGGGTCGAGCGTCAGCGCGCCGTGACGGATCAGCGACTCGCTGCGCCCTGCCTGGCGGCGAATCAGCGCGCGCATCCGCGCACCCAGTTCGTCGAGGTCGAACGGCTTGACGAGGTAGTCGTCGGCGCCCGCGTCGAGGCCCTTCACGCGATCGGCGACCGCATCGCGCGCGGTGACGATCAGCACCGGCAGCGACAGCCCGCGCGCGCGCAGCGTGCGCAGCACGTCGATGCCGTCGCGCTTGGGCAGGCCGAGGTCGAGCAGCAGCAGGTCGTACGTCTCGCCGCCGAGCGCCGTGAGCGCGGCGTCGCCGTCCTGTACCCAGTCGACCGCGAAGCCGTCGGCGCGCAACGCCTTGCGTACGCCCTCGGCAATCATGCGATCGTCTTCAACAAGCAGAATCCGCATCGGAGCTGGAACCCATCGGGCGAGTCAAACATGGCGATCATTGTAGCGCCGCGAATCGCGTGCGCCCGGTGCAATGCAATAGAAAGGCGGATTCAACGGACATGTCCGCACTTGTCTCTACAATGTGCGCTCCGGCGCCGCGCGCGCCCCGCCCGAATTCCGTGCTTTTCCCGTATTCGCCCATGCCGATTTCCGATCTTTCCACCCGGTTCGCCCCCCGCGCCCGCCCGCTCCTGCGCGCGGCCGCCGTCGTCGCCACCTGCACGGCCCTTGCGTTCGCACCGTCCGCGCAGGCCCGCAAGAAGTCCCACAAGGAAGCGCGCAAGACCGCCGTCGTGTCGCCCGCCGCGCGGGCGGCCGGCCTGCCGGCGTCGGTGCTCGTCGCGCTGCAGCGCGCGAAGGTGCCGGCATCGGCGATGAGCGTCGTCGTCGAGCGCGTCGGCGACCCCGAGCCGCTGATCGCATGGAATGCGAACCGGCCGATGATGCCGGCGTCGACGATGAAGCTCGTCACGACCTTCTCGGGCCTGTCGATCCTCGGCCCCGACTACCGCTGGCGCACCACCGCGTATGCGGACGGCCCGGTCGATCCGGACGGCACGCTGCAGGGCAACCTGTACATCAAGGGCACCGGCGATCCGAAGCTCGTGCCGGAGGAACTGATCGACCTCGTCGACAAGCTGCGCAAGGCGGGCATCAAGCGCGTGGCCGGCGGCCTCGTGCTCGACAAGAGCTATTTCGCCGCGTCGACGCGCGACCTGCCGTCGTTCGACGACGACGCGAGCGCGCCGTACAACGTCGGCCCCGATCCGCTGCTGTACGCGTTCAAGGCCGTGTCGTTCACGGTCACGCCGGGCGACGACGGCAAGGTCGCCGTCGACGTGCTGCCGCCGCTCGCGAACCTGTCGATCGACAATCAGCTGTACGAAGGCACGGGGTCGTGCGGCGCGGCCGCCGCGGCCGCGCGTCCGACGCTGTCGGCCGGCGGCGGGATCATGACCGCGTCGTTCGTCGGCGACTACCCGCTGCGCTGCGGCGCGCGCACGACCAACCTGGCGATCCTCGATCACACGACGTTCTTCGCGCGCGGCTTCCTTGCGCTGTGGCAGCAGGACGGCGGCACGATCGCGGGCCCCGTCAGCGAAGGCAAGGTGCCGACCTCCGCGCGCCCGCTCGCCGTCCATCACAGCCCCGTGCTCGGCAGCATCGTCTACGACATCAACAAGTTCAGCAACAACGTGATGGCGCGCAACCTGTTCCTGACGATCGGCGCGGTTGCCGGCAAGCCGCCCGCGACACCCGAACAGTCGAGCCGCGCGATTCGCGCGTTCCTGCAGAAGAGCGGGATCGCGATGCCCGACCTCGAGCTCGAGAACGGCTCGGGCCTGTCGCGCGACGAGCGCGTGAGCGCGCAGTCGCTCGCCGCGCTGCTGCAGGCCGCGAACGCAAGCCCGGTCGCGCAGGCGTTCATCGATTCGCTGCCGATCGCCGGCATCGACGGCACGATGAAGAACCGCCTGACCAACGCCGGCGTGCTCGGCAACGCGCACATCAAGACCGGCACGCTGCGCGACGTGCGCGCGATCGCGGGCTACGTCGCCGGTGCCGACGGCCAGAGCTACATCGTCGTCAGTTTCATCAATGACGATCACGCGGAAGCCGCGCGCGCCGCGCACGACACGCTGCTCGAATGGATCTACGCGGGCGCGCACTGACGCCGCACGCGGCGCGCCAGCGCCCCGCCACCGGCCTGCGTCGATCGCGCCACGGCAGCATCCGCCGGGCCGCGCACGGCACCGGAATCTCGCCGGCACGGTTTGAAACGGCATCGGCCGCCCGCCAACGTTCCATCGCCCGCCGGCGCCGACCATAAAACGGGGCCGCACCGCGCGGCCCCGTTGCGCATGACTTCCGTAGAACCCTGTCCTCAGAGGGAACCCTCTACGCTGCCCCCTCGCCTAGCGCGTGGCGATTGCGTAGGCTGTTGGCCTGACCGATATCTACAACGGGCCGTACGCCCGGCCTCACGGCTTGCAGGGGAAAGGAGGAGACACGCCCATGCGATTCGACGTCGAATTGCTTCTGCTCGCGCTGGCACCCGTCTTCCTGCTCTGCATCGCGTGGGAAGCCTGGCACCTCGCCCGCACGCGCGCGCAGGACCATGTTTATGCGTGGCGCGACACGCTGTGCAACGCGGTGCTCGCCCTGATGCACCAGGGCGCCGACAAGCTCGCGTGGCTGTTCGTGATCCCCGTTTATGCGTACTGCTACGCACATTTCCGGCTGTTCACGTGGCACGACGGCTGGCTGTCGTTCGCCGTGCTGTTCGTCGGCCAGGACTTCCTCTACTACGTGTTCCATCGCGCGAGCCATCGCGTGCGCTGGCTGTGGGCCGCGCACGTCGTGCATCACTCGTCCGAGCGGATGAACTTCTCGACCGCGTTCCGGCAGAGCCTCATGTATCCCGTCGCGGGCATGTGGGCGTTCTGGCTGCCGCTCGCGTTCCTCGGTTTTCCGCCGCAGCAGATCGTCGGCATCGTGCTGATCAACCTCGCGTTCCAGTTCTTCGTGCACACGCAGGCGATCGGCAAGCTCGGCTGGCTCGAATACGTGCTCAACACGCCGTCGATCCATCGCGCGCACCATGCGCGCAACCCGCGCTACATCGACCGCAATTACGCAGGCGTGCTCGTGATCTGGGACCGCCTGTTCGGCAGCTACGTCGAGGAGTCGCCCGACGATCCGCCGCAATACGGAATCGTCGAGCCGCTGGGCTCGAACAACCCGCTCGTCGCGACCTTTCACGAGTGGGTGTCGATGGCGGCCGACGCGTTGCGCGTCCAAGGATGGCGCAACAAGCTGCGCGCGATTTTCGGCCCGCCCGAATGGGCGAGCGCTTATCATGCGCAGATCGCCGAGGCCGCGAATCACGATCCGCGCACCGCGCCGCTTGCGGCCGTTCGCGACCAATAACCGTTTCAGCCAACGGCCGCCGCGCAGCCCGGATCCGAGCCGGCGCGCGGCAGATGAGAAACACATCGGGCCATATCTACGAGGAGATCGAACGATGCAGTCACAACGACAAATCCCGACGCGCCACCGTCAACGCCTGTTGCGTACCGCGCAGGTGGCGATCGCGGGCGCCGCGCTCGCGCTGCTCGCCGCGTGCGGCGGCGGCGACGACAACAACAGCAGCAGCGCGTCGAACACGCCGCCGTCCGGCGTGAAGATGCAGATCGTGTCGTTCGGCGACAGCCTGTCGGACGTCGGCACCTACTCGCAGATCAAGCTTGGTTTCGGCGGCGGCCGCTTCACGACCAACCCGGGCCAGGTGTGGACGCAGGACGTCGCGCAGTACTACGGCGACACGCTGCAACCCGCGAACCAGGGCGGCTTCGGCATTCCGCTGCAGGCCACGGGCGGCCTCGGCTACGCGCAGGGCGGCTCGCGCGTGACGCTGCAACCGGGCATCGGCCACGCGGACGCCAGCGTCGCGAACTCGGACTATGCACAGGCGACGACGACGCCGATCGCCGATCAGGTCAAGCAGTACCTGTCGCAGCACGGCAGCTTCAACGCCGGTCAGATCGTGCTGATCAACGGTGGCGCGAACGACATCTTCTATCAGGCGCAGGTCGCGCAGGCGCAAGGCAACACGCCGGCCGCGCAACTCGCGGCCGCGCAGGCGATCGGCCTCGCCGCCCAGCAGCTCGGCGGCATCGTCCAGCAGATCGTCGCGGCCGGTGCAACGCACGTGTTCGTCGCGACCGTGCCGGACATCGGCGGCACGCCGCTCGCGCTGCAAGGCGGCACGCAGGCCGCGTTCACGCAACTGTCGGGCCTCTTCAACAAGACGCTGGTCGGCACGCTGGCCGCACTGAAGGTCGACACGACGAAATACGCAGTGGTCGACGCGTTTACGTGGCAGGACGGCATCGCGGCCAACTACCAGGCGAACGGCTTCAGCGTGTCGAATACCGATACGGCGTGCAACCTGAAGGCGATGGTCCAGGCCGCCACGCAGTACGGCGTCGCGAACGCGACCGCGTTCGGCTCGTCGCTGTTTTGCTCGCCGCAGACCTACACGACCGCCAACGCGGACCAGACGTACATGTTCGCCGATACGGTCCACCCGACCACGCGCCTGCACGCGCTGTTCGCGCAATACGTCGAGCAGCAGATCGCGAAGTCCGGCGTCGGCAAGTAAGCCGCCGGCCACGCGCACAAACGAAAACGCCTGACCGGTTCGCGCCGGTCAGGCGTTTTTTTTGCTGGTTCTTCGCTGGCTCGCCGGATCCGAGCGGCTGCGTCAGTCGCGCGCTTCGAACGCCGCCGCCGCGCGGCCGAGACGATCGTTGACCGCGATCCACTCGACGGTCTCGGGCAGTTTCTCGACGAGGATGCGTGCGACCTGCGCACGATCGAGCGCGCGCAGCATGCCGTACAGGTCGCGCGCATACGCCTGCGGATCTTCCGGTGCCGCGACGAAATGCACGCCGTCGGCCTGGGCCCAGCGTCCCGCGCGCGAGGCGCGTGCGACAAGCGCGACACGTTCGCCGTCCGTCTGCGCGGCCGCGAGCAGCGGCTCGAGCGAGTCGAACGGCAGCAACGCGAGCGGCGTGCGCGGCGCGTAATGCGCCTTCAGCGTACCGGACGCGCGCGGCGCGGTCGCATCGCTGCCGTCCGGCAGGCGCGGCGCGCGGCCGAGCACGTCGGCGATCTGCTGCGGCGTCACGTGGCCCGGGCGCAGCAGCGCCGGGAAACCGCGCGACAGGTCGAGAATCGTCGATTCGATGCCGACCTCGGACGGGCCGCCGTCGAGCACGTGCACGGTGTCGCCGAATTCGTCGCGCACGTGCTGTGCGGTGGTCGGGCTCACGTGCCCGAAGCGGTTCGCGGACGGCGCGGCGACGCCGCCATGGCCGCCCCGCCGCGCGCTGAACGCGGCCAGCAGCGCCTGCGCGACCGGATGCGACGGACAGCGCAGGCCGACCGAATCCTGGCCGCCGCTCACGGCGTCCGGTATGCGTGCATGGCGCTTCAGGATCAGCGTCAGCGGGCCCGGCCAGAATGCATCGATCAGCGCCTGCGCATCGGCGGGCAGTTCTTCGGCCCAGTAAGCGGGATCGCCGGCGGGCGGCAGATGCACGATCACCGGATGGTTCGCCGGGCGCCCCTTCGCCGCGTAGATGCGCGCGACGGCCTCGGGATTCGCCGCATCGCCGCCGAGCCCGTAGACGGTTTCGGTCGGGAACGCGACGAGTTGGCCGGCGTCGAGCAGCGCGGCGGCCGCGTCGATCTGCGCGGGCGTCACCGACTTCGGGAGATCGATGGACATCGGCTGGCGCCTCAGTCGAGCGGCACGCGCAGAAGTTGCGCGCACGCGTTGGCGGCGGCGACGGCTTCGTCGCGCGTCGGCGCCGTGAAGTTGACGTGGCCCATCTTGCGGCCGACGCGCGCCTCTTCCTTGCCGTACAGGTGCAGGTGCGCGGCCGGCATCGCGGCGACCGTGTCCCACGGCGGCGTGACGGCCTCGGCCGCCCCGTTGGGGAACCACACGTCGCCGAGGATGTTCAGCATCGCGGCCGGCGAATGCTGGCGCGGGTTGCCGAGCGGCATGCGCGTCATCGTGCGCACCTGCTGCTCGAACTGGCTCGTGGCGCACGCATCGACCGTGTAATGGCCGGAATTGTGCGGGCGCGGCGCCATCTCGTTCGCGACGAACGAGCCGTCCTCCAGCACGAAGAATTCGACGCACAGCACGCCGACGTAGCCGAGCGTGTCGGCGATCCGCACGGCTGCCTGCTGCGCCTCCTCGACGCGCGCGGCGTCGGCGGCCGGCGCCGGCACGACGGTCAGCGCGAGGATGCCGTTGTGATGCACGTTCTGCGCGAGCGGAAATGCGGCCGAGCGGCCGTCCGCGCCGCGCGCGATCAATGCGGACACTTCGTATTTCAGCGGCAGGCGCTTCTCGAGCACGCACGGCACGCCGCCGAGCGATGCATGCGCGTCGCGCGCTTCCCGCGCGGTGCTCACGCGCACCTGGCCCTTGCCGTCGTAACCGAGGCGCGCCGTCTTCAGGATGCCCGGCAGCACCGCGTCGAGCGCGGCGTCGTCGAGCGCGGCGAGCGCCTGCGCCGATTCGATCACGACGTGCGGTGCGACCGGCACGCCCGACGCCTCGATGAAACGCTTCTCCGCGATCCGGTCCTGCGCGACCGCGACGCAGCGGCCGGCCGGCGCGACGAACGTCGTGCGCGCGAGGAAATCGAGGCTCGCGGCCGGCACGTTCTCGAATTCCGTCGACACGGCATCGCACAACCCGGCCAGTTCGGCGAGCGCGGCTTCGTCGTCGTAGGCCGCGCGCAGGTGACGGTCGGCGACCGCGCCGGCGGGGCTCGTCGGATCGGGATCGAGCACGGCGACGCGATAGCCCATCGACTGGGCGGCAAAGCAGAACATGCGGCCGAGCTGGCCACCGCCGACCATGCCCAGCCACGCGCCGGGCAGGATCGGGGAAACGGAATCAGGAGTTGCGGTCATGTCAGTGGTCGGTCGCGACGGGCAATGCCCGCCGCAGTGGGGAAAATCGGGCGGCCGCCGAATCGCCGTGCGGCCGCCGGTGCACCGTCATTCGAGCGGCGGCAGCACCATCGCGTGCGCGGCTTCGTTCTGGCGCACGCGGAACGCGGCGAGGCGGTTCGCGTAGTCGACCGACGTGCCGGACAGGATCGACACCGCGAACAGCGCGGCATTCGCGGCGCCGGCCTCGCCGATCGCGAACGTCGCGACCGGCACGCCCTTCGGCATCTGCACGATCGAGTGCAGCGAATCGACGCCCTTCAGGTACTTGCTCGCGACCGGCACGCCGAGCACCGGTACCGTGGTTTTCGCGGCGAGCATGCCGGGCAGGTGCGCGGCGCCGCCCGCGCCCGCGATGATCGCGCGCAGCCCGCGCTCGCGCGCCTTCTCCGCATAGTCGAACATCTCGTCGGGCATCCGGTGCGCGGACACGACCTTCGCTTCGTACGGCACGCCGAATTCCTGCAGGATCGCGACCGCGTTCTTCATCACGTCCCAGTCGGAACTCGAACCCATCAGCACGCCGACGAGCGGCGCGCTGTGCGTGTGGGCAGTCTGGACTTCACTCATTTCGTGCGTTCCTTCCTTCAGGCGAGCGGCTGGCCGGTGATGCGCTCGAGCGCTTCCTGGTACTTCGCGGCCGTCTTCTCGACGACGTCGGCCGGCAGTGCCGGTGCCGGCGCGGTCTTGCCCCACGGCTGCGCCTCGAGCCAGTCGCGCACGAACTGCTTGTCGAACGACGGCGGGTTGGTGCCGACCTGGTACTGGTCGGCCGGCCAGAAGCGCGACGAGTCGGCGGTCAGCACTTCGTCCATCAGGTACAGCTTGCCGTGGTTGTCGAGGCCGAATTCGAACTTCGTGTCGGCGATGATGATGCCGCGCGTCGCCGCGTAGTCGGCCGCTTCCTTGTACAGACGGATCGAGATGTCGCGGATCGTCGCGGCCAGCTCGGTGCCGATGCGGCGCTCGGTTTCCTCGAACGTGATGTTCTCGTCGTGCTCGCCGAGCTCGGCCTTCGCGGCCGGCGTGAAGATCGGCTCGGGCAGCTTCTGCGCGTTCTGCAGCCCTTCCGGCAGCTTCACGCCGCACACGGCGCCCGACTGCTGGTATTCCTTCCAGCCGCTGCCGGCCAGGTAGCCGCGCACGACCGCCTCGATCATGATCGGCTCGAGGCGCTTGACGACGGCCGCGCGGCCCTTCACCTGCTCGACTTCGTCAGCCGCGACGACCGATTCCGGCGCGTCGCCGGTCAGGTGGTTCGGCACGATGTGCGCGAGCTTGTCGAACCAGAAGTTCGCCATCTGGTTCAGCACGCGGCCCTTGTTCGGAATCGGCTCGCCCATGATCACGTCGAATGCCGACAGGCGATCCGTCGTGACGATCAGGAGCTTGTCGTTGCCGACCGCGTAGTTGTCGCGGACCTTGCCGCGACCGAGGAGCGGCAGCGAGCGGAGCGTGGATTCGTAAAGGGTAGACATCGTCTTTTCGCAGATAAGGAGCCAAACAAAAGGGAAACGCCGTTCCCCGCGGCAGGCGGGAACGGCGGTCTTGCAATGCGTCGGCGCGCCGGCGGGCGCTCAGGCTCGCCGGCTGCCGGCCGGCCCTCGTTCGGCCGGATGGAGCGGCCGCCCCGGGGCCCGGACCGAATCCGGCGCCGCGGCGGCCAGCCTCGCCCCGGCGGCAGGACCGGGCGGGGCAATCGTACTACAGTCTCAGCGCACGACCTGCGCAAGCGCGCCGGACTTGTACTGCTCGGCGATCTTGTCGAGCGAGACCGGCTTGATCTTCGCGGCCTGGCCTTCGCAGCCGAACGCGAGGTAACGGTCGACGCACACCTTCTTCGCCGCTTCGCGCGCGGGTTTCAGGTAGTCGCGCGGGTCGAACTTGCCCGGGTTCTCGAACATGTAGCGGCGGATCGCGCCGGTGATCGCGAGGCGCAGGTCGGTGTCGATGTTGATCTTGCGCACGCCGTGCTTGATGCCTTCCTGGATTTCCTCGACCGGCACGCCGTAGGTTTCCTTCATGTCGCCGCCGAATTCGCGGATCTCGGCGAGAAGCTCCTGCGGCACCGACGACGAACCGTGCATCACGAGGTGCGTGTTCGGGATGCGTGCGTGGATTTCCTTGATGCGCTGGATCGACAGGATGTCGCCCGTCGGCTTCTTCGAGAACTTGTACGCGCCGTGCGACGTACCGATCGCGATCGCGAGCGCGTCGCACTGCGTGAGCTTCACGAAGTCGGCGGCCTGCTCCGGGTCGGTCAGCAGCTGCTCGCGGGTCATCGTGCCTTCCGCGCCGTGGCCGTCTTCCTTGTCGCCCTTCATCGTCTCGAGCGAGCCGAGCACGCCGAGTTCAGCCTCGACCGTCACGCCGATCGAGTGCGCCATCTCGACGACCTTGCGCGATACGTCGACGTTGTATTCGTACGAGGCGACCGTCTTGCCGTCGGCTTCGAGCGAACCGTCCATCATCACGCTGGTGAAGCCGCTGCGGATCGCGGCCATGCAAACGGCCGGCGACTGGCCGTGGTCCTGGTGCATCACGACCGGGATGTGCGGATAAGACTCGACCGCCGCTTCGATCAGGTGACGCAGGAACGGCTCGCCCGCGTACTTCCGCGCGCCGGCCGATGCCTGCATGATCACGGGCGCGCCTACCTGATCCGCCGCCGCCATGATCGCCTGGACCTGCTCCAGGTTGTTCACGTTGAAGGCCGGCAGGCCGTAACCGTGCTCTGCCGCGTGGTCCAGCAATTGACGCATTGATACGAGAGGCATTGTGGAACTCCTTGGAATGAAAACCGGTGCGCCCTGACGCCGGCGCGGCGCTCGCTCCCTTGTGAGCCGGGACGGCGCGGCGCGGCTGAGCGTCGAATAGCCGCATTTTATCGCGAAGCGCCTCCGATTCCGACCGGCCGGTGGCGCGTACTCGCAATTTGTTACCTTCGCACGGCACAATCGGGCCAAAAAACAGAAAAAAAGCCGCGCGGGGCATCGGACCCCGCGCGGCTTTCGTCAAAAAACGGTGCCGGATCGGCTCCGGCGGCCGGTGGACGGCCAACCGGCCGCCCCGGCGCGCGCCGGCGCGCGCCGGCGCTCAGTAATGCTCGCCGACCCGCACGATCTTCAGCGTGTTGGTGCCGCCCGCCTGCCCCATCGGCTCGCCGACGGTGAGCACGACCATGTCGCCGTGCTGCACGTAGCCCTGCTTGACGACGATCTCGAGCGCGGCCTGCAGCGCCGAGTCGCGGTCGCTGTTGAAGTCGACGTGCAGCGGCGTCACGTTGCGGTACAGCGCCATCGTGCGCTCGCTGCCGACGCGCGGCGTCAGCGCGAAGATCGGCACGTGCGTGTAGTGACGCGACATCCACAGCGCGGTCGCGCCCGATTCGGTCAGCGCGACGATCGCCTTGGCACCGAGGTGATATGCGGTAAACAGCGCGCCCATCGCGATCGACTGGTCGATCCGCGTGAACGTGCGGTCGAGGAAATCCTTGTCCAGCTCGACGTGCTCGGACTTTTCCGCCTCGACGCATACGGCCGCCATCGTCTCGATCGTGACGACCGGGTACTTGCCGGCGGCCGTCTCGGCCGACAGCATCACCGCGTCGGTGCCGTCGAGCACCGCGTTCGCGACGTCGGACACTTCCGCGCGGGTCGGCACCGGCGCGTGGATCATCGATTCCATCATCTGCGTCGCGGTGATCACGAGCTTGTTCGACTCGCGCGCCATCCGGATCATGCGCTTCTGCAGCGCCGGCACGGCCGCGTTGCCGACTTCGACCGCGAGGTCGCCGCGCGCGACCATGATGCCGTCGGACGCGTCGAGAATGCTCTGCAGCGCCGGAATCGCTTCCGCGCGCTCGATCTTCGCGATCATCTTCGGCTTGATGCCGTACGGCGCGCCCGCGATGTTCGCGAGCTGGCGCGCCATTTCCATGTCCGTTGCGTTCTTCGGGAACGACACCGCGACGAGATCCGCGCCGAGCGACATCGCCGTGCGGATGTCCTCCATGTCCTTCGCGGTCAGCGCGGGCGCCGACAGGCCACCGCCCTGGCGGTTGATGCCCTTGTTGTTCGACAGCTCGCCGCCCACCTTGACGATCGTGTGGATCTCGTCGCCGAGCACGCGCTCGACGGTCAGCACGATCAGGCCGTCGTTCAGCAGCAGCAGGTCGCCCGGCTTCAGGTCGCGCGGCAGTTCCTTGTAGTCGAGGCCGACGCGCTCGTCGTTGCCGAGTTCGCAGCCCGCGTCGAGGATGAAGGCCTGGCCCGGCACGAGCGTCGTCTTGCCGTTCTCGAACTTGCCGACGCGGATCTTCGGGCCCTGGAGGTCGGCCATGATCGCGATCTCGCGGCCGACCTTGCGGGCGGCCTCGCGCACCATCTCGGCGCGCTGGCGGTGATCGTCGGCCGTGCCGTGCGAAAAGTTGAGCCGCACGACGTCGAGGCCCGCCTGCATCATCTGCAGCAGAATCTCCGGCGAACTGGAAGCCGGGCCGATCGTGGCGACTATCTTGGTGGCGCGCTGCATGAAACTCCTCATCTGGATCAAGGTGGATGCGCTGGGTGAAACGCTGCGAGAGCCGGAATCGGCGGGCCCAGCGGCGGCCGTTCCGGGGGGCGTGCCGGTGCTTGCGCCCGGCATCGCTTTGTTCTGAATCTCGTGGTGCTGCACGACCGCGTCGCCGGCGGCCGCCGGTGCGCGCGGGGTCGAGTTCGCCCGCGCGGGCGCGCGTTTGCGCTTGCCCGCGCCGGCCGGCTGCTCCGCTTTCGCGGAGCGCGCGGCCCTCGTCACCCCTGCGCGCGCCGCCACGCTCAGGCCGCCCGCGTTTCGAGCACTTCCACTGCCGGCAGCTTCTTCCCTTCGAGGAACTCGAGGAAGGCGCCGCCGCCCGTCGAGATGTAGCTGACCTGGTCGTGGATGCCGTACTTCGCGATGGCCGCGAGCGTGTCGCCGCCGCCCGCGATCGAGAACGCGGACGATTTGGCGATCGCTTCGGCGAGCGTCTTGGTGCCGTTGCCGAACTGGTCGAACTCGAACACGCCGACCGGGCCGTTCCACACGATCGTGCCGGCCTTCTCGAGCTGGCTGGCGAGCGCGCGGGCGGTGTCCGGGCCGATGTCGAGGATCATGTCGTCCGCTTCGATGTCGGCGACCTGCTTCACCGTGGCCGCGGCCGTCGGCGAGAATTCCTTGGCCGTCACGACGTCGGTCGGGATCGGCACCGACGCGCCGCGCTCGCGCGCCTCGTCGATGATCGCCTTCGCCTCGGCGACGAGATCGGCTTCCGCGAGCGACTTGCCGATCGACAGGCCGGCCGCGAGCATGAACGTGTTCGCGATGCCGCCGCCGACGATCAGCTGGTCGACCTTGCCGGCGAGCGACTTCAGAATCGTCAGCTTGGTCGACACCTTCGAGCCGGCGACGATCGCGACCAGCGGGCGGGCCGGGTTGCCGAGCGCCTTGCCGAGCGCGTCGAGTTCGGCGGCCAGCAGCGGACCCGCGCACGCGACGGGCGCGTACTTCGCGATCCCGTGGGTGGTCGCTTCCGCGCGGTGCGCGGTGCCGAATGCATCGTTGACGTAGACGTCGCAGAGCTTTGCCATCTTCTGCGCGAGCTCGTCCGAATTCTTCTTCTCGCCCTTGTTCACGCGGCAGTTCTCGAGCAGCACGACCTGGCCCGGCGCGACGTTCACGCCGTTGTCGACCCAGTTCGACACGAGCGGCACGTCGCGGCCGAGCAGCTCGGCGAGACGCTTCGCGACCGGCGCGAGCGAGTCTTCCGGCTTGAATTCGCCTTCGGTCGGACGGCCGAGGTGCGACGTGACCATCACGGCCGCGCCGGCGTCGAGCGCGGCCTTGATGGCCGGCACGGACGCGCGCACGCGCGTGTCTTCGGTGATGTTGCCGTGATCGTCCTGCGGGACGTTCAGGTCGGCGCGGATGAACACCCGCTTGCCGGCGAGCTGGCCGGCGGCGATCAGGTCGGTAAGACGCTTGACTTGGCTCATGTTGAACAGATTGAAGTAGTGGATGGGGAAAGGGGGTTTCACGCTGGACGTGCGCGGGCTGCCGCGAAAGGGCGCCGGATGCGGCCGTGGCTGGCGGTTCGCATGACGCGCACGGGTAAAAAATCTCGAACGGGCATTCTAGCCGATCCATCCGGCAGACTGACCCGTGCGGCGGCGAATTCCGCCTATTTGGGATCGCGCGCGGCCACCGACCTTTTTCCGCAATGCAGCAATCCATGCGCGCGAGCGGCCGGCGCCCGGTGCGCCGGCACGGCGATTCGTCAGAAGATCAGTCGCAGCACGGTGAAGACGAGCATGCCGACGACGATCGTGCCGAGCATGCTGCGCCGCCACAAGAACCAGCCGAGGCCGGCGAGCGCGGCATAGAACGGATGGTTGGACAGCGCGAACGACAGCCCGGCCGGCGTTTCGAGCAGGTCGGGCAGCACGACCGCGACGAGCGCGGCGGCCGGCGCGTAGCGCAACGCGCGCTGCGCGCGCTCGGGCAGCACGGTGCGTTCGCCGCCGATCAGGAACAGCGCGCGCGTGACGGCGGTGACGATCGTCATTCCGACGATCACGATCCAGATTTCCGTCGCGCTCATTCGACTTCCTTCTCGTGGACGGTTTCGGTGCGGATGCGGCGCCAGTCGGCGCGTTCGACGAAGAAATCGGCCATGCAGCCGGCCGCGAGCGCGGCCAGCACCGCGATCGGCAGCGCGAGCCGGTACGGCAGGTCGAACGCGATCAGCGACACGATGCCCGCGACGGCAACGGCCGCGACCGTCGAGCGGTTCGCGACCGCCGACACGATGATCGGCAGCAGCGCGAGCGTGCCGGCCAGCTCCAGCCCCCAGCTCGCGGGAAAAAGGCTCGCGAGCAGGATGCCGGCGAGCGACGACACCTGCCACGACGCCCAGCTCGCGAGCGCCATCCCCCAGAAATACGCCTCCTTGCCCGGCACGTGCCCGTAAGCGAAGCCCTGTTTCTGGAACAGCAGGTAGATCACGTCGCCGTTGAAATAGCCGATTGCGAGGCGCCGCCACAGCGGCAGGTAGGAAAAATGGGGCGCAAGCCCGGCGCTGAAGATCACGAAGCGCAGGTTGACCATCGCGGCCGTGAGCAGGATCGTCCAGATCGGCAGCTTCGCGACGAGCAGCGGCAGCACCGCGAGCTGCGACGAGCCCGCGTAGACGAAGATCGACATCGCGCTCGCCTGCCCGAGCGTCATCACCGACTTGCTCATCGCGACCCCGGTCACGAGCCCCCAGGACAGGATCGCCATCAGTGTCGGGGAATAGTCGCGCGCGCCCTGGATCAGCGCGAAGCGGTCGGTGGCGGACAATCGAGCGAGCATGGGAAGCGGGCCGCGGCGGGCAGTTCGCCGGGCCGCCGGCGCCTCCTGCCGGTACGACCCGTCGTTATTGGAATCGGTACCGGGCGATTATAGCGCCGGCACCTTGCCGACCGACCGGATCGCCTTCAAATGACGCTAAAATAAGCGTCTTTCCGGCTCAATGCTGCACACAACCCGCTGTACAACCGCTTCCCAGGAGAATCCTATGTCAATGGCCGACCGCGACGGCAAGATCTGGATGGACGGCAAGCTGATCGACTGGCGCGACGCCAAGATCCACGTCCTGACCCATACGCTGCACTACGGCATGGGTGTCTTCGAGGGCGTGCGTGCGTACAAGACGGCCGACGGCAGCACCGCGATCTTCCGTCTGCGCGAGCACACCAAACGTCTGCTGAATTCGGCGAAGATCTTCCAGATGGACGTGCCGTTCGACCGGGAAACGCTCGAAGCCGCGCAGCTCGAAGTCGTGCGCGAGAACAAGCTCGAGTCGTGCTACCTGCGCCCGATCATCTGGGTCGGCTCGGAAAAGCTCGGCGTGTCGGCCAAGGGCAACACGATCCACGTCGCGATCGCCGCATGGCCGTGGGGCGCGTACCTCGGCGAGGACGGCCTCGCGAAGGGCATCCGCGTGAAGACGTCGTCGTTCACGCGCCACCACGTGAACGTGTCCATGGTGCGCGCGAAGGCGTCGGGCTGGTACGTGAACTCGATCCTCGCGAACCAGGAAGCGACCGCCGACGGCTACGACGAAGCGCTGCTGCTCGACGTCGACGGCTACGTGTCGGAGGGCTCCGGCGAGAACTTCTTCCTCGTGAACAACGGCAAGCTGTACACGCCGGATCTTTCGTCGTGCCTCGACGGCATCACGCGCGACACGATCATCACGCTCGCGAAGGACGCCGGCATCGAGGTGATCGAGAAGCGCATCACGCGCGACGAGGTCTACACGGCCGACGAAGCGTTCTTCACGGGCACGGCCGCCGAAGTCACGCCGATCCGCGAGCTCGACAACCGCACGATCGGCAGCGGCGCGCGCGGCCCGGTCACGGAAAAGCTCCAGTCGGCATTTTTCGATATCGTGTCGGGCAAGAACGCGAAGTACGCGCACTGGCTGACGAAGGTCTGAGCGCGCTGCGCCACCGACCGCCCCACAAAAGAGTGATAAGAGAAAGTCTCATGAGTGAAATCAAGGAAATGCCGCTGGTCGAGCTGACGGCCAAGGATCTCCCCGCCTACTGCCCGAACCCCGCGATGGCGCGCTGGAGTGCGCACCCGCGCGTGTTCATCGACGTGTCGCACGGCGAGGCACGCTGCCCGTACTGCGGCACGCGCTACAAGCTGCGCGACGGCGAGGTGGTCAAGGGCCACTGAGCCGCGACCGGGCCCTTGGGCCCGCCGCACGCGAGGCGGCGCAGCCGGAACCCCGGCGCGCCGCCCTTTTCCTGTTCTGACAACCCGAACGCGGCGCATGCGCGCCGTGCTTCATTACGACATCGGAAGTCGACCTGATGCGTCGAGCGCTGGTTATCGCACCGAACTGGATCGGTGACGCATTGATGGCGCAGCCGCTTTTTGCGCTGCTGAAGAAGCTCCATCCCCGCATCGCGATCGATGCCGTCGCGCCCACCTGGGTCGCGCCCGTGCTCGAGCGGATGCCCGAGATCCACGATGTCTACGCGACCGACCTCGCGCACGGCAAGCTGCAGCTGCTGCGCCGCTGGCAGCTCGCGACCGACCTGCGCGACGTCGGCTACGACGCGGCCTACGTGCTGCCGAATTCGCTGAAGTCCGCGGTGATCCCGTGGCTCGCGAACATCCCGCTGCGCATCGGCTACACGGGCGAGCACCGCTACGGCCTGTTGAATGTGCGGCACGCGAACCCCGACAAGTCGGCCGAGCGTGCGCCGATGACGACCCACTACGCGGCCCTCGCGTATGCGCCGGGCGCGAAGCTGCCCGAGTCGATGAAGACGCTGCCCGCGCCGCGCCTCGACGCCGACCTGAACGAGACGGCGCGCGTGTCCGCACGTTTCAATCTCGATACGCGCAAGCCGCTCGTCGTGTTCTGCCCCGGCGCGGAATACGGGCCGGCCAAGCGCTGGCCGCCCGAGCATTTCGCGACGCTCGCGACGATCGTCCACCAGTCGTTCCCGTACACGCAGATCGTCGCGCTCGGCTCGCAGAAGGATGCCGCCGCCGCGCAGGCGATCGCCGACCACGCGCCGAACGTGCGCAATCTGTGCGGGCAGACGTCGCTGTCCGAGGCGTGCGCGCTCATCGCGCGCGCGAACGCGGTCGTGACCAACGATTCGGGGCTGATGCACGTCGCGGCCGCGTTGCGCCGGCCGCTCGTCGCGCTGTACGGGTCGACGGATCCGCGCCACACCCCTCCGCTGTCGGAGCTGGCGAAGGTACAATGGCTGCATCTCGAATGCAGTCCCTGCTTCCAACGCGAGTGCCCGCTCGGCCATCTGAACTGCCTGCGCGAACTCGGTCCCGAGCAGGTATTCGGCGATTTGCGCGGCATGCTCGTCGGGCAGCGCTGACCCTGGCCGGCAGCGTCGCACGACGCGCCGGGCAATCCGATTCACCGGTGTACGGCGGCTCCACCCGGGCCGCCGTGCTGAATACGGCGCGCGACGCGCGCGAGAGATAACCCCGATGCCACGTTTTGCCCGCCTCTTCGAAGCCGCTGCCGATACGCTGAACGCTTACTACCAGGCCGTCGCCGATGCCAATCTCGACGCGTTGCTGGGGTTGTGGATCGACGAGGACTTCGCCAGCTGCGTCTGGGCCGACGGCGAGCATCTGCACGGCCTCGACCAGATCCGCAGCGGGCTGGCGAACCGCCTCGCGACGCGCCCCGTGACGATCGAGCCGCTCGACATCCGCGTGTACGACAGTCTCGGCACCGTCGTCTACACGATCGCCGAAGCGCACCAGCAGGCCGACCTGACGGCCGAACCGGACATGGTTTTCGCCACGTACGTGATGATCCACGAACGCGGCGAGTGGCGCATCGCGCACATCCACGCGAGCCCGATTCCCGAACAAGCGGCCGGACAATTCGCCGCGAAGATCCGTCACGGGCAGGGTCCGCTGCACTGACGAAGAACGAAGCAACGCATTAGCGGGGCGATCATGAGTACGGCTTCTCCGCCCACCTCGCCGCTGACCGGGGCCCCGGCCCCCGACGACGATTCATTGCGCTATCGCGCACCGCGCTGGCTGCCGAACAGCCATGCCCAAACCATCGTGCCTGCGCTGTTCGCACGGCGTCCGGCGGTCGCGTACCGACGAGAGCGATGGGAAACCCCCGACCACGACTTCATCGATCTCGACTGGGTCGCGCATCTCGACAGCGCCGCGCCGCCGCCCGACGCGCCGCTGTTCGTGCTGTTCCACGGCCTCGAAGGCTCTTCCGGCTCGCACTACGCGCTGGCGATGATGGCCGCCGCGCGCGCGAAGGGCTGGCACGCGGTCGTCCCGCACTTTCGCAGTTGCAGCGGCGAGCTCAACCGCCAGCCGCGCTTCTACCATCTCGCCGACAGCGCCGAAGTCGACTGGATCCTGCGCCGGCTCGCCGCGCAGCATCGCGGGCCGATCGTCGCGGCCGGCGTGTCGCTCGGCGGCAACGTGCTGCTGCGCTGGCTCGGCGAGCATCGCAGCGACACGTCGATCGTGCACGCGGCCGCCGCGATCTCGACGCCGATCGACGTGCACGCGGGCGGCCGCGCGCTGTCGCAGGGTTTCGCGATGGTCTATACGCGCAGCTTCCTGAAGACGCTGAAGCGCAAGGCGCTCGCGAAGCTCGATCAGTATCCGGGGCTGTTCGACCGCGACGCGATGCTGCGGGCCGTGACGATGCGCGACTTCGACGAAGTCGTGACCGCGCCGCTGCACGGTTTCGCAAACGCCGACGACTACTGGACCCAGGCCACGACGCGCCCGCTGCTGCCCGCGATCGACGTGCCGACGCTGATTCTCAACGCCCGCAACGATCCGTTCCTGCCCGAATCCGCGCTGCCGAGCGCCGCCGACGTGTCGCCGGCCATCGAGCTCGACCAGCCCGCGCACGGCGGCCACGCGGGATTCATGACCGGGCCGTTCCCCGGGCGCCTCGACTGGCTGTCGGCGCGCGTGTTCGGCTATTGCTCGAAATTCGTCGACCATGGATGACATCGTCAGGCAGGCCCTCGCCAAGTGGCCGAACGTGCCGCACTGCACCGGCTGGCTGCTGCTCGACCGGCGCGGCCAGTGGCGGCTGCGCGACGACGCCGCGCAAGCCGCCGGCGAGCTCGGCTCGCCGGTGCGGCATGCGGCACTGAACGCGTTCATCGGACGCAACTACGACTGCGACGCGCACGGCCAGTGGTTCTTCCAGAACGGGCCGCAGCGCGTGTACGTCGAGCTCGCCTATACGCCGTGGGTCGTGCGACTGGCCGAACGCGACGGCCAACTTGCGCTGACCGACCAGACCGGCGCGCCGTTCGAGCCGGACGCCGCGTGGCTCGACGATGCGGGCGGCGTGCTGTTTCGCGCGGCCGGCTCGCCGCCGCGCATCGCGGCGCTGCACGACCACGACCTCGGCCTGTTCGCCGATCACGCGGACTTCGACGCGACACCGCCCGTGCTGCGCTGGCGCGACGGGCATACGCTGTCGCTCGGCAATCTCGCCCGCGCCGACGTTCCGGCGACGTTCGGCTTCGTCGCGAGTCCCGCGCAGCGGGCGCAGCGCGACGCATCGGATGGCCGCAACGGTCCTGTCGAAGGCTGACACGCACGCTCCGCGCTCGCCTGACGGTCGTTATCCGCGGCCGTTCTTCTCGTCCTCGCGCTCTTCCTTGTAGCGCGCCTCGAACTCCAGCAGCCGCGCGCCGATGATCGACTGGTCGTAGAACGACACGTCCTTCGCGTCGCGCGCCTCCTTCAGCTGGCGTATCGCCGACGGCCACGCGCCGTCGAGCGCCAGCTTCTCCGCGAGCGCGCGGCGCCGCGCGAGCACGTCGCCCCGGCCGTCGCTCGCCTTCGCGAGATAGTCCCACCAGTCCGGCTGCTCGGGATCCGCTTGCGCCTCCTTGCGCGCGAGCGTCTGCGCTTCGGCGAAGCGGCGCGCGGCGATCAGCGCCTGCAGGTGCGCGACGATCGCCGCGTGCGACGCGGGCCAGCGCCGCTGCGCGAGCGCCGCGAGCCGCACCGCGTCGTCGGTCCGGCCCGCGCGGCGTGCGATGTCGGCGGCGAGCACATCGAGGCTCGGCGAACTCGTCTCCGGATCGTCCGCGCGCCGCTCGCGCGCGTCGAACGCGGCGCGGGCCGACGCGAGCGCCTTGTCGGCCGCGTCGTACTGGCCGAGCAGCGTGTTCGCGAGCGCGATCCCGTACTCGTTCGCCGCGACGTTCGGCGCGGTGCGATCGTCGAGCTCGAGCTGCATCCGGCGCGCCTCGGCCGCGATGTCGTTCGGTGCGCGGTTCTGCAGAATGCGCAGCCGTGCGCGCACGAAGCCGTATTCCGCCGACTGGCGCGGCTGCCGATATGGCGCGCGGCGTGCGCGATCCTCCATGTCGGCGATCCGTTCGCCCGTCAGCGGGTGCGTACGCGCATAGGCCGGCACGCCCGCGTCGCCCATCGATGCGCGCTCGAGCCGCTCGAAGAAGCCCGGCATGCCGTACGGGTCGTAGCCGGCGCCGGCGAGCAGCTGGAAGCCGACGCGATCGGCCTCCCGCTCCGCCGAGCGCGAGAAGCGCAGCTGGTTGTCGACCGCGTACGCCTGCCCGCCCATCGCGATCGCGCTGCCGAGATCGCCGCTTCGCGCGAGCACGCCCGCCAGCACGCCGAGCAGCATCGTCGCGAGCGCCGTGTAGCCGGTCTTCTCGTTCGCGCCGATCATGCGTGCAATGTGCCGCTGCAGCACGTGGCCCATTTCATGGCCGACCACCGACGCCAGTTCCGATTCCGTCTGCGTCGTGACGACCAGCCCGCTGTTGATGCCGATGAAGCCGCCCGGCATCGAGAACGCGTTGATCTGCGGATCGCGCACCGGGAACAGTTCGAAGTCCGGCATGTAGCCGCCGATGTAGCGCGCCGCCGCCGCGGCCGCGAGCCGCTTCGCGATCGCGTTCAGGTAGTCGCGCGCGAGCCAGTCGTCGAGATAGTCCGGGTCGCGCCGCACCTCTCGCATCACGCGCTCGCCGAGACGGCGCTCGGCCTGCGGCGTGAGCGAACCGCCTGAACCGTCGCCGAGGTCGGGCAGCTCCAGCGCGCGCAGCGGTGCGCGCAGGCTCGCGACGGGTGCGGACGCGCCGTCGGCGCCGGAAAACCGGCTCTCCGCGCCGCCGTAAGTGCCGAATACGCCGGCTGCGATGCCGGACGGCACCGTGGAAATCGACGGCGAAGCGCCGGCCGCCGGCTCGAGCGGCGGCGCGGACGCGCGCTGCGCATGCCCGCTCGGCGGCAGCACGAACGACGCCGACAGCAGCACGGCAACCAACTGTTTGACACGCATGGCAGGATGAAAGCGACGCCGTCCCGCGCGCCGGGCGCGCATCGCGGCGTTTGGTCTGTCTGGTCTGAATATTCGGGGCATTGTACCGGCGACAGCGCGACTGTCCCGCGCGGCATATGCGCCATCTGCGCGCTCGGTGCCGCGAAGGCCACTGCTATGATAGGCGCCCGTTGAAACGTTGGATCGGATCGGGTGCGAAGACGGGATTCGGCGCCCCGGGCCGATCGCGAAGCAGGAGCGAGGGGCGCGCTCGCGCGCGTACTCCGTTCCACTGGAGCAAGACATGTCAGGACTCACCCATTTCGACGCCGCCGGCCACGCACACATGGTCGACGTCGGCGGCAAAGAGGAAACGCAACGCATCGCGATCGCGCGCGGCACGATCCGGATGCTGCCGGCGACGTTCGCGCTGATCCGCGACGGCAAGGCGAAGAAAGGCGACGTGCTCGGCGTCGCGCGCATCGCGGCGATCCAGGGCGCGAAGCGCACGGCCGAGCTCATTCCGCTGTGTCACCCGCTCGCGCTGACGCGCGTGGCCGTCGACTTCGAGCTCGACGACGCTCTGCCGGGCGTGCACTGCGTCGCGCAGGTCGAGACGTTCGGGCGTACCGGCGTCGAGATGGAAGCGCTGACCGCCGTGCAGGTCGGGTTGTTGACCGTGTACGACATGTGCAAGGCGGTCGATCGAGGGATGGTGATTACCGACGTGAGCGTCAGGGAGAAGCGCGGCGGGAAGTCGGGGGACTGGAAGGCGGAGGACGCGGCGGATTGAGCGGCGCAGAGCCGGTCGATCCGGCTTGCACGACCATGCCCGACCGGTCGGCGTGCGTGCCCTGCCCCGCCACGCCGACGCTCTGACCGTCCTTGAAATATCGTTGAAAGGCAAATTCGAGATAACTGTCGTTTTTCTCATACAATTACCTGATTCCGCACGGGAGAGCGTGCGACCCAGCACAAAAAAATCGAGCACGGGTGATGAATTCGCAAGCATTGAGAAACGCACTGCACGCAGGGCCAATCCAGGACGAACGACTCGTCAAGCTGGAGACGCCGCTCGGCCCTGACGTCCTGCTGCCCCATCGCGTCAAGGGACGATCGCGGCTCGGGCGTCATTTCGAGTTCACCGTCGATGCCGTGTCGGTATCCGACGACATCGCGCTCAAGAAACTGATCGCCCAACCCGTCACGCTGCGGATCCAGCAGGCCGACCGGTCGTACGCACCGCACCACGGATACGTGCACGCGGCACGCCGGCTCGGGTCGGACAGCGGCCTCACGCACTACCAGATCGTCTTCGCGTCATTCCTGCATTTCCTGAAGTTCCGCCGCGACCAGCGCATCTGGCAGGACAAGCCGGCCGACGAGATCATCGCCGACGTGCTGAACCAGCATCCGCAGGCCAGGGGCTGCTTCGAGTTCAGGCTCTACCGGCCGCTGCCGCCCCGATCGTTCTGCATGCAATACGAGGACGACTGGAACTTCGTGCATCGCCTGCTGGAATCGGAAGGCCTGTACGGCTTCTGGGAGCAGGCGCAAGACGGCAAGTCGCACAAGCTCGTCGTCGTCGACACGATCGACGCGCTGCCCGCGCTGTCGCCGCAGACCGTGCGCTTTCATCACGCCGGCGCGCGCGACGAGGCCGACACGCTCGTCCAGTTCTCCGGCACGCGCACGCTGCGCAGTGTCGAGCGCACGACGCGCACGTTCGACTACAAGCAGCCGCCCACTGCGTCGAATCCGAAGGCAACCCACACGCCGACGATCGCGAACCAGGGCGACCTGCCGCAGCAGCTCGAAGTCTACGAATACACCGGCGCCTACACGTACGCCGAACAGTCTCGTGGCGATCATCTGTCGAAGATCTGGATGGAGCAGCAAGAGTCGCTTGCGAAGCGTTTTCACGGCGTGGGCGGCGTCCGGCGCATGGACGCGGGTCGCACGTTCGAACTCGCCGATCACCCGGAACACGACAAGGACGATGTCGGCCAGCGCCGCTTCGCCGTGATCGAGACGGTCTGGCGCATTGTCAACAACCTGCCCGTCGCCGATCGCCAGGCCAGGTTCCCGCACAGCCTGGAGGCCGAAATCGACGAACTGGTGCGGGCTGGCGGCACGGACCTGCCGCACGTCCGGCATCCGGACGGCAGCGAAGGCATTTTCCAGGTCAGCATCGAAGCGCAGCGCACGACCGTGCCCTTCCGCAGCCCGTTCGAGCATCCGAAGCCGCCGATGCATCTGCAATCGGCGATCGTCGTCGCGCCGCAGGGCGAGGAAGTCCACACCGACGAACTCAACCGCATCAAGGTCCGATTCCACTGGGATCGTCTCAATGACGGCGACGAGAAGGCTTCGTGCTGGCTGCGCGCCGCCGCGTCGGATTCGGGCAATGGCTATGGCGCCGTTCATCCGCATCGCAGCGGCGAGGAAGTGCTGGTCGATTTCCTCGGTGGCGACTGCGATCGTCCGATCGTCGTCGGAAAGGTGTACAACGGCGCGACGCGTCCGCAATGGCACAGTAACGGGATCCTGTCCGGATACCGATCCAGGGAATATGCGGGCGCGGGCTACAACCAGCTGGTGCTCGACGATGCAACATCGCAGAACCGCGTGCATCTGTACAGCAGTCAGGCCAACACGCACCTGCACCTCGGCTACCTGATCGACCATACCGGCAACGACCGCGGCGGCTATCTCGGCAGCGGCTTCGACCTGCGCTCCGATGCATTCGGCGCGGTCCGCGCGAACCGCGGCCTGTACGTCACGACGCATCCGAAACAGCCGGCGAGCCAGCCGCTCGACGTGAAGGAAACGCAACAGCAGCTCGTCAGGGCGGAAGGCCTGATGGAAGCGATGTCGGAACTCAGCACGCAGCATCAGGGCGAGTCGCTCGACGCCGGTCATTCGGCGCTGAAGCAGTTCAGCAACGCGACGCAGAACAGCGTGAGCGGCAGCGCGTCGGGCGGGCGAACCGGTGGCGGCGGAACCGGAAGCGCCAATGCATTCAAGGAGCCGGTGATGCTGTTCGGCAGCCCGGCCGGCATCGCGCTGTCGACGCAACAATCCGTGCAGTTCGCCGCGGACCAGCACGTCAACCTCGTCAGCGGACAAAGCCTGCACGTCGCTGCCGGGAAGTCGCTCATCGCGAGCGTCCTCGACCGGATCAGCCTGTTCGCGCAGAACGCGGGCATGAAGCTGTTCGCCGGCAAGGGCAAGGTGGAAATCCAGGCGCACGCGGACAACATCGAACTGACGGCGCAAAAGGCGCTGAAACTGCTGGCGGCTACGCAGTCGATCGAAGGCGCGGCAGCGAAGGAGATCCTGCTGACGTCCGGCGGCGCCTACATCCGCATCGCGGACGGCAACATCGAAGTGCACGCGCCCGGCAAGATCGACATCAAGGGAGCGCAGCACGTGTTCGACGGCCCCACGCACCTGTCGCAAACCCTGCCGACGCTGCCGAACTCGAGCGGCAACTACGACCAGGCGTTCATCGCGCACTGGGCCGGCACCGACATTCCGGTCGCGAATACGCGATACCAGATGTTCTCGAACGGCACGCTGATCTCGGAAGGCGTCACCAACGCGGCAGGCGAGACGGGGCTCACGCAGAGCCACGTGCCGCATGACGTCGTCGTCAAGTTTTTAGGGAAATCGAATGGCTGACGTGCAACAGAAGGACAACGTGCTGGGTACCGGCGCCGGGATGCTGACGCCGACCGGGTACAAGGATCGGCCGAAAGTGGCGATCCAGATCTGTGACAAGCATGTCACGCCGGCGGCGGATTCCATCATTGGTACTTGCCCGTTCTACTACCTGCCGCTTCACGGCGAGTACTGGGCAACGGTCGAGAAGGTCAGCGTATCGAGCGCATGGGAAACCGTGAAGAAATTCGCGACATCATGGGATCCGTGGAAAGACAAGAAAGTCGTCCATGAACTGCTGCATCGGCGAGAGGAACTGATCAAACCGAAAAGCACCGATTCGGACTGGTCGCGCCACGGCAATTTCATGATGCGCCATATCGGATGCGGGCATAAACCGCCCGATTACTATGTGAGTTACGGCTACTACTATTGCTCGGATTACGGCGCCAATCTCTATCCCACCCTCACGGCAAAGGGGAAGCAATGGCTCGATAGCGCGCGATGGTGGCTTCAGAAATACATCGAAATCGGGCTGTATCAGAACATGCAGGGAAACCAGATCGCATTCAAAAGCGCGAAACCGGGAAACGGCAAGCTCTCGATGCAGGTGAAGCGATACGAACTGGAACTGGACAAAGACGGAGAGACGTTCAAGACCTTCGCCTTTGTCACTCACCCATTGGCATATCTGGATGGAGGGCTGGCCGGCCTACCGGTCTCCGATCTCGTCAAGATCGGCAGGCGACCGAACATAGAAGAATGGGCCGACGCGCGCACGCGCAAACAGGCAATCGACGCAGGCATTCCCGTCGCGAAGGCGAAAGCACGCGAATGGAGCAAGGATGCGGTTGACAAGGCGCGCGAATGGGGCTCGGACGCAGCCAATAAAGCACGCGAGTGGGGTTCGGATGCCGCCGACAAAGCACGCGAGTGGAGTTCGGAAGCGGCCGACGAAGTTAACCGCGCGCTCGAACGTTTGCTGAAAAAGTGACATGCGAAAACTCAAGCGCTGGACATGGATCGCCGGTGGCCTCGTTGCCCTGGCCATTGCAACATACGGGTACGTAAATATGACGACGGGCTGGGAGACGATTTCGACAAGCTTCATGCGGGACGACACGCCCTATGGCGGCGGCAACTTCCGCATCAGGGGCAATGACGTGATGAGCGTCAAGCTTGCCAACCCCGAAGTGACGTTCAAGCCCCGAGTCGAATCGAACGAGCCGCAGCGGCCCGAGCCGACCGAAGCATGGATGAACGACACGGGCGAGTTGCTGAACCGCATGACGATCAGTTTCTTCCGCGGCACCATCGACGGCGGGATGAAGCGCCATTTCCAGCAGGTCGGCCAGGAAGCCGCCTGGTGGTACTCGCGGGACTGGACCGTTCAGTTCATCAGCACATCGTGGATGAACTACAAGGCCCCCGAGGCGCAAGGCGGCGATGCGCCGCAAATCACCAAGCTGTGGAAATCCAGTAATGGCGGCCAGACATGGTCGCAACTCCAGTGGCCAGAAAACCAGAACATCGGCCGCCTGCTCTTTCTCGATCCGCAGCGGGGCTACGCGGCAGGCTGGGGCCCCCGCATATGGCGAACCTCGGACGGCGGAAACACGTGGCAGGCGATCGACGTGCCGGCCGATGCACACGCTGGCAGTGAAACGCGCCAGGAATTCAATGCCATCAGCCTCGGCCCGGACGGTGTTCTGCGGATCGCCTACTATGTCGCACCGACGGCAGAAGCACCGGGCCACAGCGTGGTCGATCGGCTCGACTGGGGGCAGCACGCGTTCGTGAACGAGGTCGTGGTGCCAGACCAGGTCATCACAGCGCTCGACACCACGCCTGAACCGGGACCACATTACTCTCTGTACGCGCTATCACATCTCGACAAACCGCAAAACGGCGAGGGCCGCGACAACGGCCACCGGACAGGCGCCATTTCCACGTGGACGAACAACCATCCCGAGGCGGTACAGCAACTGCGCACGTTCGACGAGAAGCTCACGCTCGACAGCATGAGCATCGGTCGCAACGGCCTCCTGCTCGTCTATGCAACCGATCCGAACTCAGGAAGCGGCGGCACCGGCGGCGGCGCACCGATCGACCTCACGTTCAGCAGCACCGACGCCGGCAAAACGTGGAATAAAACGACCGACAAGACCGCACAGGGCGGCTACTTCGACGCGCAAACCAACACGCTGTACTGGCTGCATGGCTATACGTTGAAGAAGCGGACGTTCTGATCGCGCGCCGGCCGCCTCGGCGGCCGGACCTCAATGCGGCCGCGCGACCGTCACGGCAGCGTGCCGCAGCGATCTTCTCTCGTGCCCGACGACCTTGACCGCACGCACGTCGGCGGCCCCGGTTCCGCGCATCATTCGCCCCGTCGCGGCTCGAACACGAACGGTTGCGTGAGCAGAAACGGATTCGCGGTGGCGCCCGTCTGCGCGCAGGTCGCGTGCGTCATCGCGTCGACGGCTGCGCGGTCCGCCGCCGCATTGCGGCTGCTCGTCGTCACGGTCACGTTCTGCGCTTCGCCCGACGTCGTCATCAGCGCGCGCACGAGCACGGTGACGGAGCGCGTGAGCGGCTTCGCGGTTTCGGGATAGACCGCACGTGGAATGTGGCAGGTCAGCTTGCTTTCCTGCGACGACGACAGCATCGCGCAGCCGGACGACAGCACGGCGACGGCAGGCAGGATCAGGATGGTCGAGCGAAGGGTCATGGTCGAATGTCGTTCTTCAGTACTGTTCCGTTCCGGACAAGCGCCGCGCCGGTGGACATCGTCCGGCAGCATCGCATGCATTGCCCCACGCCGCGGCCAGCGGACGGGCGCCCCGCGACGACCGCGCGACCGATGGCTGCCCGGTCGCGGTCCTGCTCGGCGGGTTCACGCAGAGCCCGGGCTGCGTTCGCGCGGGCGACCTTGCATCCGAACGCTTTCGCGCATTGTGCACGCGCCGCCTCATGCGTGGCGGCGATTTGACAATGGTTGACGCGAATCGCATCAGGTTCGGCGGGCATCCCTTCCCCACGAGAAGCAATCGCACCACCGTCCCGGGCCGCAACCGCGCGCGTGCCTCGCCGTGTTCGAACCAGCGCCGGGATTCCCCGCCCGGCGCCTCCCGGCATCACTCCGAGTCGTCGTCCGTGTCGTCGTCTTCGGCGTCGGCAGGGACTTCCCCGTACTTCGCGACGACGGCCGCCTTGAACGCCTTCAGCGCCGGCTGCTGGTCGCACAGCTTGTACAGCGCCGCGAGCTGCTGCGGCCAGTCCTTCAACTCCTTCGCGAACACATGCAGGCGCGCGACCGTATCGAGGGCATCGGCTTCGCGACCGGCCAGCGCCTGCAGCGCCGCATAACGGCGCAGCACCGTCTCGCCGGGCAGCAGCGCGATCGCACGCTCATGCGCGACGAGCTTGAGCGGCAGGTTGTCCGGCGAGATCGTCAGCAACGTGGCCGCCCCGTAATCGCCCCACGCACCGAACAGCAGCGACGGCGCATCGCGGTACTGCGCGGCCGGATCGCTGCCGTAATACAGCACTTCCGCGCGCTGGTAGTCGCGCAGCACGGGGACCGCCGCCAGCACGCCGCCGATCGACAACACCGCGAACAGCCCGAACGCCGCTCGGCCCGGCAGGAGGCGCAGCGGCTTCACGTCGAGCAGGCCGATCACGAACATCGCCGGCAGCAGGAAGAACATGTACTGCTGCGGGTATTCGACGAGCGCATGCATCAACAGGATGCCGATCAGCGCGAGGCCGAACACGCGCGTGCTCGACTGCGGCGCGCGCACCGCGCGCACGAACCACATCACGAGCGCGACGACGAGCACGCCGAGACCGACGAGGCCAGACTTCGCGAGCAGGTCGATGAAGATGTCGTGCGAGTTGTTCGCGATCTCGACACCGCCGAGCGTGCGCACGAGCGCGAACTGGTGCGACGGGAACTCGCCCCAGCCGACGCCCAGTACCGGATGCTCGCGGAACATCGCGAGCCCGTACTTCCACAGCGCGAGGCGCGGCGCGATCTGCCCCGCATCGCGCATCCGCTCGGCCGCCGACTCGGCGAGCCCCAGATGGAAATGCACGTTGGCCCAGCGCACCGCGACGTTCACCGCGACGAAGGTCACCGCGAGCGCGACCGGCATCACCCACGCACGGCGGTTGCCCGGCGCACGGCGCGACTCGAGCCATGCCGTCCAGAAGCCCGCGACGACCAGCACCGCGACCTGCAGCCACGGGCCGCGCGACACCGTCAGCGCGAGCCCGACCGACAGCGCGATCGACAGCGCGAGCCACGCCCATACCGCGAGCCGGCGCGTCTGCACCAGATACATCGCGCTTGCGAGCGCGAACGCGATGTAGGTGGCCAGGTGGTTCGCCTGCGCCATGTTGCCGTACGGACGGCGATCGACCGCGATGTTGTACACCACCACGAACGGCGACACCGCGGATTCGAGATGGAACAGCTGCACGATCTGGCTCGCGACCGCGAGCATCCCGCCGAGCAACAACGCGCCGGACATCATTTGCGCGGCGGCCTCAGCAAGCCCCTCGCGCGCGAGCGTGTAGCCGGCCTGCATCGCGACCAGCGCGGCAGCCAGATAGCCGACCGCCAGCCAGTTCATCGACGGCACCTTCAGCGGCATCAGCGCGACCTGCGCGATCAGCACCGCCGCGAACCCGAGCGGCGCGACGAACGCGGCCGGCGCGGCGAACGGCGCTGCCGGGCGCCCCGTGCGTGCAAGCAGCACGACGGAGAGACCGACCAGCAGATACAGCACGAGCGCGGCGAACTCGGAATAGAAGGTCGGGATCGGATACGTGTGATTCGTGATCGAGTACGGCACGATCAGGGCGACAGCCAGTGCAACGAGCGGCAACGAACGGGAAAAAGTAGAAGGCATGAGCGAACCGGATGTCAGCAACCGGCGCACTATACAAAACTTTCCCCCCTCTGTGCGGGCCCGTCGTGCCATCACCCAGCCGGTGGAGCGGGCGCAGCCGGCCCACGGGCATGGCGGGCGCCGCCCCACGCATGCGGCTGCGGCCCCCCCCCCCCCCGACACTACGCTCGGCACTCCGCCGGTGCATATTGCGCCGGCAACGTCGCGGCTTCGGCCGGCAATGGGCCCGCACCCGGCGCCGGAAGCGACGACGCGGACTTGCCGGCCGCAAAGCATTCCCAGGCGATCGCGCCCGCCTGCATCGTGCCCTTTTTGAGCGGCACGCGTGCGGTCGGCGTGTCGGCCTTGTCCGGGGCGGACGGCACCAGGACGAGCGTATTCGCGCCGGCCGCGGCGACGCGGGCGGTGAACGCCACCGTAATCTGGCCGGTGTCGCCGTCGATCGCGACGGATTCGACGTTGCGGGTCGCGGCCGGCGGGCTGTAACCGCCGTCGAGACTCGCGCCGCTCGAAGCGTTGTCGGCAACCGCGAGCCGCGCGGACGACGCGAGCGCGAGCCCCTCGCCGACGCGCGATCGCGCGAGGTAATCCTGGTACGCGGGAATCGCGTAGGCCGCGACCACGCCGACGATCGCAAGCACGATCATCAATTCGATCAGCGTGAAGCCGTGTGGCCGCCAACGCGGCGCCGGCCGGCGCGCGCGCCGCAGATCGGCGGCGATGCGCCGGAACAGGGAAACGGAAAAGGCTTCGAACATGACTGGCTCCGGAAACGAAAAACGCCTGCCGAATCAGGCAGGCGTTTCGATCGTAGCCAGCGGGCCGCGGCCCCGGCAGTCGGCCGGACGGCCAGACGTCAATGCGCGTGCGAGGCACCGCGACGGCGCCGCAGCGCATAACCGGCGGCGACGACGAACAGCGCGCCGGCGATACTCGCTCCGTAGATCGCCTCCGGCGTATCGAGCGCCGGCCAGCGGTCGCCGACCGGGTCGTGCACCATCAGCCCGCCGGCGATCCAGCCGAGCAGCCCGGCGCCGAGCGCCACGACGACCGGGAACCGATCGAGCAGCTTCAACACCAGCGTGCTGCCCCATACGATGATCGGCACGCTGACGACGAGCCCGAAGATCACCAGCGCCAGCCGATGCGCCGGATCGGCCTGCTCGGCCGCACCGGCAATCGCGATCACGTTGTCGAGGCTCATCACGGCATCGGCGATCACGATCGTCTTCACCGCGTCCCACAGCCGGTCGGCCGGCTTCACGTTGTCGTGCGCATCGGCGTCCGGCGCCATCAGCTTGATGCCGATCCACAGCAGCAGCAAGCCGCCGCCGAACTTCAGGAACGGCACGTCGAGCAGCACGACCGCGAACGCGATCAGCGCGACCCGCAGCAGAATCGCGCCGGCCGTGCCCCACACGACGCCGCGCAGCCGCTGATTGGCCGGCAGGTTGCGGCACGCGAGCGCGATCACGACCGCGTTGTCGCCGCCGAGAAGGATGTCGATGATGACGATCTGGAACACGGCGCCCCAGTGGAGCGACGTCAGGAATTCAAGCATGAGCGGTATCGGATGGAGGGAGCGGTTGCAGGACTGGGTGCCCGGATGAACACCGGGACGGCCATCGCGCATGCCCGGTGCTTACAAATTCATTGCGCGAGCATAACAAAAAACGCCGGCAAGGCCGGCGTTTTTTGCAGGACGAAACCGCGGGGAAATTACAGCGCCTTCTTGAGCAGACGGCCCATTTCCGACGGGTTGCGCGTGACGGTAATGCCGCACGCTTCCATGATTTCCAGCTTCGCTTCGGCCGTATCCGCACCGCCCGAGATCAGCGCGCCGGCGTGGCCCATGCGCTTGCCCGGAGGCGCCGTGACGCCAGCGATGAAGCCGACGACCGGCTTCTTCATGTTGTCCTTGATCCACTGAGCGGCGTTGGCTTCGTCCGGACCGCCGATTTCGCCGATCATCACGACCGCATCCGTATCCGGATCGTCGTTGAACATCTTCATCACGTCGATGTGCTTCAGACCGTTGATCGGGTCGCCGCCGATGCCGACTGCCGACGACTGGCCGAGGCCCAGTGCCGTCAGCTGAGCAACGGCTTCATACGTCAGCGTGCCCGAACGCGACACGACGCCGATGCGGCCCTTGCGGTGGATGTGACCCGGCATGATGCCGATCTTCAGTTCGTCCGGTGTGATCGTGCCCGGGCAGTTCGGCCCGAGCAGCAGCGTCTTGCGGCCTTCGCGACGCATGCGGTCCTTCACTTCGATCATGTCGCGCACGGGGATGCCTTCCGTGATGCAGATCGCGAGATCCAGGTCGGCTTCGACCGCTTCCCAGATCGCTGCGGCAGCGCCTGCCGGCGGAACGTAGATGACCGACACGGTCGCGCCGGTTTCCGCCTTCGCTTCCTTGACGCTCGCGTAGATCGGAATGCCTTCGAAGTCTTCGCCGGCCTTCTTCGGGTTCACGCCCGCGACGAATGCTTCGCGGCCGTTTGCATATTCACGGCAGGCGCGCGTATGGAACTGACCGGTCTTGCCGGTAATGCCCTGCGTGATGACCTTCGTGTCCTTGTTGATCAGAATCGACATGTATTTTGACCTCTGTTCGATTGGCGTCGCGTGCGAAGCGCGCCGCCATGCGTGTTCATTAGCGCGCTTACTTGCCTGCGGCAGCCGCGACAACCTTCTGCGCAGCCTCTTCCATGCTGTCCGCCGAGATGATCGGCAGGCCCGAATCGGCCAGCATCTTCTTGCCGAGGTCCTCGTTCGTGCCCTTCATGCGCACGACGAGCGGCACGTTCAGGTTCACGGCCTTCGAACCGGCGATCACGCCTTCCGCGATCACGTCGCAGCGCATGATGCCGCCGAAGATGTTCACGAGGATCGCCTTCAGGCCCGGGTTCTTCAGCATCAGCTTGAACGCTTCGGTGACCTTCTCGGTCGTCGCGCCGCCGCCGACGTCCAGGAAGTTCGCCGGCTCGCCGCCGAACAGCTTGATCGTGTCCATCGTCGCCATCGCGAGGCCTGCGCCGTTCACGAGACAGCCGATGTTGCCGTCGAGCGAGATGTACGCGAGGTCGAACTTCGACGCTTCGATTTCAGCCGGATCTTCTTCGTCCAGGTCGCGGTATGCGACGATTTCCGGATGGCGGAACAGCGCGTTCGAGTCGAAGTTGAACTTCGCGTCGAGTGCGATGACCTTGCCGTCGCCCGAGACGTTCAGCGGGTTGATTTCCGCCAGCGATGCGTCGGTTTCCCAGAATGCCTTGTACAGGCCTTGCAGGATCGCACGCGCTTGCGGGATCGAGGCAGCCGGCACGCCGATCTTCGCGGCGAGGTCGTCGGCCTGTGCGTCGAGCAGGCCCGTCGACGGCTCGACGATGACCTTGTGGATCAGTTCCGGGTGCTTTTCGGCAACTTCCTCGATGTCCATGCCGCCTTCGCTCGAACCCATCAGAACGATCTTTTGCGACACGCGGTCGACGACGAGGCTGACATACAGTTCCTGCTTGATGTCGGCGCCTTCTTCGATCAGCAGACGGTTGACCTTCTGGCCTTCCGGACCGGTCTGGTGCGTGACGAGCTGCATGCCGAGGATCTGGTTCGCGTATTCGCGAACCTGCTCGATCGACTTCGCCACCTTCACGCCGCCGCCCTTGCCACGGCCACCCGCGTGAATCTGAGCCTTCACGACCCACACCGGGCCGCCGAGCTCTTCTGCCACCTTGACGGCCTCTTCAACCGAGAACGCCGGCTTGCCGCGCGGTACCGCGACTCCGAATTTCCGCAGGATTTCCTTACCCTGGTACTCGTGAATCTTCATGCGTGATTCCCTTCAGTCTGAGAGTTGGATGAAATGTCGCTTAAGACGCTTCTTCGAATGATTTCCGTTCATTCCTTCGGGCTGCCTTCACCGGGCAGATCCGGCCGAATCGGCCCATACCACCGCGGGTAGTACTGCCGCACGACTTCGCCGTCGAACCGCAACGCGCGGCAGCGGCCGAGCTGAAAAGGCGGTTCGGCGTGCTCGCCGTCGTGATCCGGCCCTTCGCCGCCCTCCTCGCGCACGTTCCACACATCACCGGCGAACGCCTGGATCGCTGCCGTGGGCAGCACGGCGCACAGTTCGGTGAGATGGGAGCAGCCTTCGACGCCGGCGAGCAGCCGGTTCGCGTTGCGGCGGAAATTGCGGAAGAGATTGAGCCCGATGAGGGCCCGATAGGCGGGAGGGGCGGATTGACAGTGACCGGGATAGGGAACCCACTCCGACGACGCTTCGGCGTCAACGACATTGAGGTCACGATCGATGGTCACGCGCAGCCAGAGTTCGTGGATCGGCAGGCCCTGGGGCCGGATGCCCGACGCAAGCGCGACATCGCGCGGCTTGTGGTCGGTCAGGCAGGCTTCGATGTCCCACAAGCCGTCGCCGCGCTCGTAGGCTTCCGCTCGGATTGCGCGTCGATGTCGCAACTGACGGGGCACGGGCTCGGATAGCGGCATGCTGGAGGTTGAGGCCGAAGAGGAAAACCCGTGGATTTTAGCATATTGGGTATTCGAGGCATCCGGCCGCGAAGGCGGGTATTCCCGCCTGTCGGGAAACGGTTGCATTGCAGCAAAATCGCGCGCAGCGCGCGCGACCGAACCGGTCAGTCGTCGATCGGGAAATCGTCGCCGACTTTCAGCAACTTCACGATGGTCGAGCTCGAGAAGCCGCGCGCGGCAAGGAAGCGCGCCTGCTTCGCGCGCTCGGCGGGTGTTTGCGGCAGTGCACCGAATTTCTTGCGCCAGACGGCCTGCGCGCGGGCCCATTCGGTCTCGCGCAATTGCGCATTCACTTCCTCGACGAGCGTGTCGCCGACCGCATGACGCTTCAGCTCGCTGACGATGCGCGCGACGCCGACGCGCGACGCACGGCGATGCACGAGGCTCTCGGCAAAGCGTGCGTCGGACAACCAGCCTTCCTTTTCCAGTGCATCGAGCACCGGCTCGACGGATTCGTCCTCACCGACGTACGGTGCGAGCTTGCGCGCGAGTTCGGCCCGGCTGTACTCGCGCCGGGACAAATAGCCGAGCGCGCGGCCCTTCAGCGAACGCGGCGGTTTCGACGACTTGCGCTCGGCGGCGCCGGATTCGTCGCCGGCAGAACCACCGGGCGCACGGCGCGTGCGACGCGGATGCTGGCTGCTGCGCGTATACACATCTTCCTTGGCCGACGCAGAGGCATCGGCCGCGCGCGCGCCCGGGAAATTGACACCGGACACGCGACGGCGCGACCGGTCGTGCGCGTCGAACGATTCGTCGTCGTCGAACGGATCGACCGGCGCGGTGATCTCAAACGAAACGAGGGCATCCTCGGATGCCCTCGTCGCGGTGCGGCTCGCGGCATCGCTGCCCGCGCTCCGCCGGTGGGCCCCCGAGGATTCGGCTTGCCGGCCGGAGCGACCCGCCGTGTCGGGCGCGTCGCTCGGTTCCTGTTCGCCAGCCTGACCTCGGCGCCCGACCATCACTCTTCTTCGTCCATCGCCTCGGCTTCGTCGAGCCCTGCACCATCCGGCATGGCGGCAACGCCGAGCGATTCGCGAATGCGGTTTTCGATCTCGCGTGCGATTTCCGGATTCTCGCGCAGGAATTCACGCGCGTTGTCCTTGCCCTGGCCGATCTTCTCGCCGTTGTAGCTGTACCAGGCGCCCGCCTTGTCGACGATCTTCGCCTGCACGCCGAGATCGATGATCTCGCCCTGGCGCGAAATGCCTTCGCCGTACAGGATGTCGAAGATCGCTTCGCGGAACGGCGGCGACACCTTGTTCTTGACGACCTTCACGCGGGTTTCGTTGCCGATCACCTCGTCGTTCTTCTTGATCGAACCGATCCGGCGGATATCCAGACGCACCGACGAGTAGAACTTCAGCGCGTTGCCGCCCGTCGTGGTTTCCGGGTTGCCGAACATCACGCCGATCTTCATCCGGATCTGGTTGATGAAGATCACGAGGCAGTTCGTGCGCTTGATCGTGCCCGTCAGCTTGCGCAGTGCCTGCGACATCAGGCGAGCCTGCAGGCCCGGCAGCGAATCGCCCATCTCGCCCTCGATTTCCGCCTTCGGCACGAGCGCCGCGACCGAGTCGATGACGATCATGTCGATCGAGCCCGAGCGCACCAGCGCGTCGGTGATTTCGAGCGCCTGCTCGCCGGTGTCCGGCTGCGAGATCAGCAGCTCCGGCACGTTCACGCCGAGCTTCGCCGCATACTGGACGTCGAGCGCGTGCTCGGCGTCGATGAAGGCTGCCGTGCCGCCCAGCTTCTGCAGTTCGGCGATGACCTGCAGCGTGAGCGTGGTTTTACCGGACGATTCCGGACCGTAGATCTCGACCACCCGGCCACGCGGCAAGCCGCCGACGCCGAGCGCGATATCGAGACCCAGCGAGCCCGTGGAGACGACCTGGATGTCTTCCTTCGCTTCGCCGTCGCCCATCCGCATGATCGATCCCTTGCCGAACTGCTTTTCGATCTGCGCGAGTGCGGCCGCCAGCGCCTTGCTCTTCTCGGCGGTCATCCCGGAGCCCTTCTTGCTATCTTCCATGAATCGTCCTTTGCTATGATGAGCAGCGTCTGTCAGAGGCGCGCCCGCTTTCAAGCGCTGCCCACGAATGCAGACACTGTATAAAAAAACAGTGTTTTATGCAAGCCCGCAATGCAGGCTGCGTTGTACACGGATAACTTCGGAGACAGCCGCGCACGCGTGAGCGCCCGCCGGCCATCGGTCAGCAACATGCGAATTCTCATCGCCGAAGACGACAGCATACTCGCGGACGGCCTCACCCGGTCACTCCGCCAATCGGGCTATGCCGTCGACCACGTGAAGAGCGGCGTCGAGGCCGATACCGCGCTGTCGATGCAGTCCTTCGACCTGCTGATCCTCGATCTCGGGCTGCCCAGGATGTCCGGGCTCGACGTGCTCAAGCGCCTGCGCGCGCGCAATTCCAATCTCCCCGTGTTGATCCTGACCGCCGCCGACAGCGTCGACGAGCGCGTGAAGGGGCTCGACCTCGGCGCGGACGACTACATGGCCAAGCCGTTCGCGCTCAACGAGCTCGAGGCACGCGTGCGTGCGCTGACCCGGCGCGGCGCGGGCGGCGGCCCGACCGTCGTGCGCCACGGCTCGCTCGCGTTCGACCAGGTCGGCCGTATCGCGTATGCGAACGAGCGCGTGCTCGACTTGTCGGCGCGCGAGCTCGGGCTGCTCGAAGTGCTGCTGCAGCGCATCGGCCGGCTCGTGTCGAAGGAACAGCTCGTCGACCATCTGTGCGAATGGGGCGAGGAAGTCAGCAACAACGCGATCGAAGTGTACGTGCACCGGCTGCGCAAGAAGATCGAGCCGAGCGGCGTGCGGATTTCGACCGTGCGCGGCCTCGGCTACTGTCTCGAGAAAGCCGCGCCCGCGGCGCCGGCCGACTCGCCCGCGGCCGCGCCCCCGTCCGCGGCCGCCGGCACGCCGCTGCGCTGAACCCGGCCGTCGCCGCGATGGCCACGCCGGCCCGTTCCCGCCACCCGACCGGCGATCAACCGTCCGCCGCCGACGCCGCGCGCGACGCGCGTTACGAGAACCCGTTCGCGCCGCCCGACGAAATCGACACGCCCGAGGCCGCGCGTCCGCGCTCGCTGTTCGGCGAAATCCTCGACTGGATGCTCGCGCCGCTCCTGCTGCTGTGGCCGATGAGCATCGCCGTCACCTACCTCGTCGCGAAGTCGATCGCGGACAGCCCCTTCGACCGCGCGCTCGAGACCAATGCGTACGTGCTCGCGCGGCAGATCCATCCGGTCAACGGCGTCGCCGAGCTGACGCTGCCGCAGCAGACACGCGACTTCCTGCGCGCGGACAACGTCGACAGCGTCTACTTCCAGGTGCTCGGCACGCGCGGCGAGCTGGTCGCGGGCGAGGCCGACATGCCGCTGCCGCGCGACGAGGACCGCCCGGCGCCGGGCGTCGTCGCATTTCGCAACGACCTGCTGCGCGGCAACGACGTGCGCGTCGCGTATACGACCGTCGCGCTGCCGGAGTCGAACGGCACGCAGCCCGTGCTCGTGCAGGTCGGCGAGACGCTCGACAAGCGCAACACCCTCGCGAACGACATCATCAAGGGCGTGATCCTGCCGCAGTTCGTGATCCTGCCGCTCGCGGTCCTGCTTCTCTGGTTCGGGCTGTCGCGCGGGCTCGCGCCGCTCAATGCGCTGCAGGCGCACATTCGCGCACGCCGGCCCGACGACCTGTCGCCCGTCGAGGCGCAGCGCGCGCCGCCCGAGATCGAGCCGCTCGTCACGTCGTTCAACGACCTGCTCGCGCGCCTAGAACAGAACATGGCGCTGCAGAAGCGCTTCATCGCCGACGCCGCGCACCAGATGAAGACGCCGCTCGCCGGGCTGCGCACGCAGGCCGAGTTCGCGTTGCGCCATCCCGTGCCGCCCGACGTGCAGCGTTCGCTCGAACAGATCGCGACGAGCTCCGAGCAGGCCGCGCGGCTCGTCACGCAACTGCTGGCGCTCGCGCGCGCAGAGAACCGCGCGAGCGGGCTGACGTTCGAGCCGGTCGAGATTGCCGCGCTTGCGCGCCGCACGGTGCGCGACTGGGTGCAGGCCGCGCTCGCGAAGCGCATGGACCTCGGCTACGAAGGCCCGGAGGACGACGCGCCGCTCGAGGTCGACGGCAATCCCGTGATGCTGCGCGAGATGCTCGGCAACCTGGTCGACAACGCAATCCGCTACACGCCCGAAGGCGGCCGCATCACCGTGCGCGTGCGGGCCGAGCATGCGGCGCGGCGCGTGCATCTCGAGGTCGAGGACACCGGGCCCGGCATTCCGGCCGCGGAACGCGACCGCGTGGTCGAGCGCTTCTACCGGATCCTCGGCCGCGAAGGCGACGGCAGCGGCCTCGGGCTCGCGATCGTCCGCGAGATCGCCGCGCAGCACGGCGGCACGCTGATGCTCGACGATCACGTCTATCAGAGCGAACCGCGCCTCGCGGGCACGCTCGTGCGCATCACCCTGCCGCTGTCGGACACCGCGCCGAACCAATCCTGATACGCGTGGGTACGTGCCGCGCGCCGCGATCGCATCGAAACCGGCGTTTTCCTTCCGATTGCGACACGATCGGGATGCGAAACGGTCGATTCGACACGGGTTAACGCGCAGTCGTTTTGTGCCCGCGAGTCAGTGCGCCGTAAGTTTCCGTGCCAATAATCGTCGACAGGCCCGCCCTCCCAAGGCGGCCGCACATTTATATCAAGGGACTTGGAGACGATTCATGGCAACGTTAGGCGAGCAAATTTCGCACTCGCCGATGACGGGCGAAGAGAAGAAGGTGATCTTCGCGTCGTCGCTCGGCACCGTGTTCGAGTGGTACGACTTTTACCTGGCCGGATCACTCGCGGCCTACATCAGCAAGAGCTTCTTCTCCGGAGTCAATCCGACCGCCGCGTTCATCTTCACGCTGCTCGGCTTCGCGGCCGGCTTCGCGGTGCGGCCGTTCGGCGCGATCGTGTTCGGCCGGCTCGGCGACCTCGTCGGCCGCAAGCACACGTTCCTCGTGACGATCGTGATCATGGGCATCTCGACCTTCGTGGTCGGCTTCCTGCCCGGCTACGCATCGATCGGCATCGCGGCACCCGTGATCTTCATCGCGATGCGGCTGCTGCAGGGCCTCGCGCTCGGCGGCGAGTACGGCGGCGCGGCGACCTACGTCGCCGAGCATGCGCCGGCGAACCGTCGCGGCTTCTACACCGCGTGGATCCAGACGACCGCGACGCTCGGCCTGTTCCTGTCGCTGCTCGTGATCCTCGGCGTGCGCACGTTCATCGGCGAGGAAGCGTTCGGCAGCTGGGGCTGGCGCGTGCCGTTCGTCGCGTCGATCCTGCTGCTCGCGGTGTCGGTGTGGATCCGGCTGCAACTGAACGAATCGCCGGTGTTCCTGCGCATCAAGGCGGAAGGCAAGACGTCGAAGGCGCCGCTGACCGAAGCGTTCGGCCAGTGGAAGAACCTGAAGATCGTGATCCTCGCGCTCGTCGGCCTGACCGCCGGCCAGGCCGTCGTGTGGTACACGGGCCAGTTCTATGCACTGTTCTTCCTGACGCAGACGCTGAAGGTCGACGGTGCCAGCGCGAACATCCTGATCGCGATCGCGCTGCTGATCGGCACGCCGTTCTTCCTGTTCTTCGGTTCGCTGTCGGACAAGATCGGCCGCAAGCCGATCATTCTCGCGGGCTGCCTGATCGCGGCACTCACCTACTTCCCGCTGTTCAAGGCGCTCACGCACTACGCGAACCCGCAGCTCGAACTCGCGACGCAGAAGGCGCCGATCACGGTCCTCGCCGATCCGGCCACCTGCTCGTTCCAGTTCAACCCGGTGGGCACGTCGAAGTTCACGAGCTCGTGCGACATCGTGAAGAGCGCGCTCGCGAAGGCCGGCCTGAACTACGAGAACGTCGCGGCGCCGGCTGGCACGACCGCGCAGATCAAGGTCGGCGACACGGTGATCCCCGCGTATGACGGCAAGGCGGCCGACGCGAAGGCGCAGGGCGCGGCGTTCGACAAGACGCTCGCATCGACGCTGAAGGCGGCCGGCTACCCGGCGAAGGCCGACCCGTCGCAGCTCAACTGGCCGATGACGATCGTGATCCTGACGATCCTCGTGATCTACGTGACGATGGTCTACGGCCCGATCGCGGCGATGCTGGTCGAGATGTTCCCGACGCGCATTCGCTACACGTCGATGTCGCTGCCGTATCACATCGGCAACGGCTGGTTCGGCGGCTTCCTGCCGGCGACCGCGTTCGCGATCGTCGCGGCGAAGGGCGACATCTATTCGGGGCTCTGGTATCCGATCGTGATCGCGCTGGTCACGTTCGTGATCGGTCTGCTGTTCGTCAAGGACACGAAGAACTCGAATATCTACGCGCAGGATTGACGCGCGGCGGGCGGCACCTCGCCCGCGACCCGTGCCGGCACGGGCTACCGGCACCTTTTTTTCACTTTCCCGAAAAAAGGTGTTGACAGCCCGGCGGCATATCTACATAATTCAAGTCTTCGGCGAATTAGCTCAGTCGGTTAGAGCGACGGAATCATAATCCGCAGGTCCGGGGTTCGAGTCCCTGATTCGCCACCAAATGCGAAAAGCCGCTGTTCCGCAAGGATCAGCGGCTTTTTTCATTGCATCGCCCCGGCGTGCGCGCCTTCGCGCGTCGCCTGTCCATCAAGCAAGTGCGGCCAGCGCCCTAAGCCACCACCGCTCCGCGCTGCGCATCGGGCACTTCCGCCCGCACCTTCCCCCGCCAGTTCTCCCCGCCCTCCAGCGCCGGCGTCGATTCGAACAGCTCCGCGATCCAGTCCGCGAACACGCGCACCTTCTGCGACAGATGCCGGTTGTGCGGATACACGATCGAGATCGGCTTGGGCTTCGGATTGCAGTCGGGCAGCACCTCGACCAGCGAGCCGTCGCGCAGGTTCGGCAGCACCATGAACAGCGTCGGCTGGATCATCCCGAACCCTTCGAGCCCGCATGTCACGTACGCATCCGAATCGTTGACGGTGACGCTGCCGTTCATCCGCACCTCGACCGGCTTGCCCTCGATCATGAACACCCATGGAACCGCCCGCGCGCCGTGGCTTGCGCGGAAATTCACCGCATGATGGTCGGCCAGGTCGGCGATTTCCTGAGGCTCGCCGTGGCGCGCGAGATAGTCGGGCGACGCGCAGGTCACGCGCTTGAGCATCCCGATCCGTCGCGCGACCATCGACGAATCCTCGAGCGGCCCGACCCGGATCATGCAGTCGATGCCCTCCTCGACCGGATCCACGTAGCGGTCCGACAAGCCGAGATCGAGCGTGATGTCCGGATAGCGCTGCCGGAAAATCGACAGCGCCGGCAACACGACGCGCCGCCCGAGCGAACTCGGCATGTGAACGCGCAGCACGCCGCTCGGCTTGCGGTTGCCGGTCTGGAAACTCGCGTCGGCCTCCGCGATTTCCGAGATGATCTTCATGCAGTGCTCGTAATACGCGGCGCCTTCCGGCGTCAGCGACAGCCGGCGCGTCGTCCGGTGCATCAGGCGCACGCCGAGCAGCGCCTCGAGATTCTGGATGATGGTGGTCACCGACGCGCGCGGCATCGCGAGCGTCTCGGCCGCGCGCGTGAAGCTGTTTGCGTCGACCACGCGGGTGAAAACTTCCATTGCCTGGATGCGGTCCATGCTGCGCCCCCTTCGAATCGCCAACGGGACAGAATAGAGCGCGCCACCCACGCGGCACAAGCCCCAGGCTATTGTTCTCAACTTCCGAATAGTCGCGGCATTTCGGACTGGAAAGTGACGCGGATTCATGCAGCTCCGGATGCGACGGCTCCGCCCCGGCGGCGGCGCATTCGCCACTCGCCCTTCGCCGCTCACCTGCCCATCACCGCACGAACCGCTCGCGATAACCCTGCGGCGACACACCGAGCACACGCACGAAACTGCGCCGCAGCGTCTCTTCCGAGCCGAAGCCGCACCGCGAGGCGATCCGCTTGACGGGCCACTCGGTTTCGCCCAGCAGACGCTGCGCGGCCTCGACGCGAATCTGCTCGACCGCGCGCGCAGGCGTGCGGCCGGTGTCCGCTCGGTAGTGGCGCACGAAGCTGCGCTCGCTCATGCTGACGCGCTCGGCGAGCGCCGGCACCGACAGGTCGGCCGTCAGGTGCTCGGCGATCCATGCGTGGAGTTCGCCGAAACGGTCGTCGGTGCGCTGCATCGACAGCATCGCGCTGAACTGCGCCTGCCCGCCCGGCCGCTTCAGGAACACGACGAGCTCGCGTGCGGCGTCGAGCGCGATCGCCCGCCCGAGATCCTCCTCGACCAGCGCGAGCGCGAGATCGATGCCGGCCGTCACGCCGGCCGAGGTCCACAGCGCGCCTTCGCGGATGAAGATCGGATCGGCCTCGACGCGCACGTTTGGATAGCGCGCCGCGAATTCGTCGCAGCGCGCCCAGTGCGTGACCGCGCGCCGCCCGTCGAGCAGGCCGGCCTCGGCGAGCAGGAACGCGCCGGTGCAGACCGACGCGACACGTCGCGCGCGCTGCGCCTGCTGCCGGACCCAGCGCACCGTCCGCGCATCGCGCGAAGCGGCGTGCACGCCCTTGCCGCCGGCCACGATCACCGTGTCGGGCCGCCCGGCCGAGCGCAGCGAATCGGCCATCACCACGACGCCGGAGGACGTCTCGACCGGCCCAGCCTCGGCGGCGACGACGCGCGGTGCATACGGCGCGGGCCGCCCGCGCTCCAGCGCGAGTTCGTTGACGGATGCGAACACCTGCAGCGGCCCGGTCACGTCGAGCAATTGCGCGCGGGGAAACGCGAGGACGACGATCGAACGTGGAGCGGCAGGCATGGCGATTGGCTGAAAACGTGGGTGATATGGCAATTTCGCCAAACACTACGCGCCTAGAATCCATCTGTCCATCGTGCGCCGGCCGCGGCGCATCCCCTTCCCTTCGGAGCATTCGCATGACCCTGCATATCGGCCTTCTCGTGTTTCCGGGCGTCCAGCAACTCGATCTCACCGGCCCGCACGACGTGCTCGCGTCGTTGCCCGACGCGACTGTCCATCTGGTCTGGAAATCGCGCGACACCGTCGTGTCGAGCAGCGGCCTCGCGCTCGCGCCGACCTGCACGTTCGACGATTGCCCGCCGCTCGACGTCATCTGCGTGCCCGGCGGGATCGGCATCAACGACCTGCTGCTCGATGCCGAAACGATCGCGTTCGTGCTACGGCGCGCGGCCGCCGCGCGCTACGTCACGTCGGTCTGCACGGGGGCGCTGCTGCTCGGCGTGGCCGGCCTGCTGCGAGGCCGCCGCGCGACGACGCACTGGGCGTTTCATTCGCTGCTCGCGCCGCTCGGGGCCGTGCCCGTACACGAGCGCGTGGTGCGCGACGGCAACCTGATCACCGGCGGCGGCGTGACGGCCGGCATCGACTTCGCGTTGACAATCGCCGCCGAACTGGCCGGCGACGAAGAGGCACAGTCGATCCAGCTCGCGCTCGAATACGCGCCCGCGCCGCCGTTCGATGCGGGCTCGCCGGATACCGCGCCGGCGTCGGTACTGAAGCGCGTGACCGAACGCACGGCGGCAGGACTGGAGAAGCGCCGGCAGACGATCGACGCGGCCTTGCGCGCGATGTCGCACTGAAGACGAGCAAGCTCAAACCGATGGCGGGCGAGCCACCAGGCTACGCCGTCTGCCCGAGTTTCATGGCATTCGCATCGACGCACCGAGATCGACCGATGAAGATCATCCGCAGCACCGCATTCACCGCGCAACGCCCGTGGAGCGCGCTCGACATCGCGACCCTGAACGGCATCACGGTCCGCCTGCACTGGACCGATCGGCCATACCGGTGGCACGTGAACGATGGCGAGGAAGTTTTCGCGGTGCTCGACGGCCGCGTCGAGATGCGCTACCGCTCGGCAGGCATCGAGCACGCGACGGTGCTCGAAACGGGAGACGTATTCCACGCGACGATCGGCACCGAACACGTCGCGCACCCGCTCGGCGAAGCGCGCATCCTCGTGATCGAGACCGAAGGCAGCGACTGACGACGGGCGTCAGCCCGAGATGGTGCCCGTGCCCTGCGACGGGATCAGCTTCGGCTGCGGCGTGCACAGGCATTGGCACAGGTCGTGTTCGAGCGCGACGACCTTGCCCATCACGGTCATCGTCCGCTCGCCGCCGTCGGACACGATCACGCCCTGGCTCTTGCATGCGGCGCAGAACACCGGCGCACCGAGATACGCGAGTTCGCGGCCGTCGAATGACGAATTGGCGATGCCGTCGAGCACGACGCCGCCGTGATCGGTCGTATCGCCCTTCAGGATGAATTTGCGGCTCATGGTTCGGCTCTCCCTCGGAAACGCCGCGCAACACGGCGTCGGGCCGCGCGCGGGCAGTCGGTATCCGCCCGTCGGTCGCGGGCGTTTCGCGAGGATATCACCGCGCGGCCGATCGTCGAATGCACGGTGTTCGGCGCGGCGTTCGCGCTGTCGTTGCACGCCGACGCCGTGTCGTGCGCGCCGAAGGTCGTCATGGAAGTCGACGGATACGCGAGCGGATGAAGGAGGCGTTCCCGACCGTGTCGGCTGGCGTGCTCGCGCGGCGCGATGCGCCGCACACGCGCGCGGGCGGCCAACCGATTCGCTGCCTGGCCGAAACCGTGCGCCGGTACGATCCCGAAGCGGCCATCGCGATAGCGGCGTGCTCAAACGAACAGCGCGACGCAAAGCGCGGCGCCGCACAGATACGTGCCGAGCGCGCCGATAAAGCGCAACGGGTTCGGCCTGCCCATCGTCGGCCATGCGAGCAGCCCGATCACGAGCAGACAGCGGCACGCGGTTGCCGCGACGATCAACGACACGATCGCGCGCGATGGGTCGTGCGCGCCGAAATAGAGAAACAGCACCGCGAGAAACGGCGCGTATTCGGCCGTGTTGCCGTGCGCGCGCACGACCTTGTGCAACCCGTCGGTCGGATCGGACGCACACCCGGAACCGGTGGTGTGCCGAAAGCGCGTGACGGACACGACCAGGCCAAGCCCGAACAGCAGCAATCCCAGGACCGCCGTACAAACGAGCGCGACGGGATGGATCGACATGGAAACCCCGATGAAAGCGGACATGCGCCGCACATCCGGCGATCGTACCTGCAGCCGCAGCCGCCGGCTATCGCGGAAACCCGCAGCTTCCTCATGCGGCGGTGGATCGCAGCCGGATCTGACCCGTTTTGCGCCCGACACGGCAATGCACGACGCCGGTGCGTGGACCGCCGGCGCCGCCAGCGGCCGTCGCGCCCGGGACGCAAACGGCACGCGCAAACGTTACGCCAAGACGCCATGCGCACCGCGCCGCAACGCCGCTTGCCGCATGTCACAGGCATGCGCGTTGCGTCGACGCATCTCGGTAATGAACCACCCTTGGCAGCCCGCTGCGGAGGACTACACTAATCCTTAATGAGGTGCGGCTGGAGCCTGCGCCTTCAGGGAGACGCCGCCATGAATCGGCCGCTGAATCGCATCCTGCCGCGCGTGACCGGGAGTGCCTCGGTCTGGACGTGGATCAAGTGGTCCTTGCTGGCCGCGCTGGTGATCGCGATCGCGATCCTCGCGCGGCTCGTGATGACCGAGATCGAGACGTCGCGCCTGCAGGCGCACTACCTGTCCGAGCTCACGCGCGACGTCGGCTACACCGTCGAGACCGGCGCAAGCGACCATATCCGCTTCCCTGCCAACGGGCCGTACGACCAGCGCCTCGGCTACTCGATGATTCCCGCGTTTCAGCAGCGCCTGCTCGCGCGCGGCTTCGTCGTCGGCAAGCAGGCGCGCGATTCGCAACGCATGCTGTCGCTCGCCGATCACGGCCTGTTCCTGCCTTACGAAGAGAAAGACCAGGCCGGGCTGATGCTGTTCGACTCGACCGGCTCGCCGCTGTTCGCGACCGTGTTCCCGCAGCGCGTCTATGCCGACTTCGACACGGTGCCGCGTGTGGTCGCGGATTCGCTGTTGTTCATCGAGGATCGCTACCTGCTCGACGCGAACCAGCCGAACCGCAACCCGGCGATCGACTGGGGCCGCTTCAGCCGCGCGCTCGCCGACCAGGCGCTGCACGTCGTCAACCATCACCAGGCGCGCCCGGGCGGCAGCACGCTCGCGACGCAGATCGAGAAGTTCCGCCACTCGCCCGACGGCCGCACCGCGACGCCGCCGGAGAAGCTGCGGCAGATTGCGTCGGCGTCGGTGCTCGCTTATCTCAACGGCCCGCAGACGATGCTCGCGCGGCGCGCGATCCTGGTGCGCTACCTGAACTCGGTGCCGCTCGCCGCGCGGCCGCACGTAGGCGAAATCACGGGCATCGGCGACGGTCTCGCCGCGTGGTACGGCCGCGACTTCAACGACGTGAACCGGATCCTGTCCGCGCCGACGACCGGCGACAACGTCGACGAACAGGGCAAGACTTTCCGCGAGGTGCTGTCGCTGATCATCGCGCAGCGCGCGCCGTCGTACTTCCTGAATCGCGGCTATCCGGCGTTGCAGAAGCTGACCGACAGCTACTTGCGGCTGCTGTCGAACGGCGGCGTGATCTCGCCCGCGCTGCGCGATGCGGCGCTCGCCGCGCAGATCGAGCGCAGCGCGCCGCCGGCGGCCGCGCGCGTGCAGTCGTTCGTGTCGCGCAAGGCCGTGTCGTCCGCGCGTGCTTCGTTGCTGTCGGCACTCGGGATGAGCGACCTCTACCAGCTCGACCAACTGGACCTGGAAGCCACCAGCACACTCGACAACGGCGTGCAGCAGGCGGTCGCCGAACGGCTCGCGCGGGCGTCGACCCGCGACGGCGCACAGGCCGCCGGCCTGTATGGTTTCGAGATGCTCGCGCCGAAGGACGACCCGTCGCATCTCACGTACAGCTTCACGCTGTACGAGCACCGCAACGGCGCAAACATGCTGCGCGTGCAGACCGACAGCGTGAACCAGCCGTTCGACGTGAACCGCGGCGGCCGCATAAACCTCGGCTCGACCGCGAAGCTGCGCACGCTGATCACCTACCTGCAGATCGTCTCCGACCTGCATGCGCGCTACGGCAACCTGTCGAACGCGCAACTCGCGAAGGTGAAGCCCGATCCGATCGACGGGCTGTCGCGCTGGGCGCTCGATTACCTGTCGCATACGCGCGATCGCTCGCTGCGGGCGATGCTCGACGCGGCGGTCGAACGCAAGTATTCGGCGAGCCCCGACGTGTTCTACACGGGCGGCGGCGCGCAGGTGTTCTCGAACTTCGAGAAGTCGGACAACGGCCGCATCCTGACGCTGCATGCGGCGTTCGAGCACTCGGTCAACCTCGTGTTCGTGCGGCTGATGCGCGACATCGTCCATTACGAGATGCTGCAGGCGGCCGGCCCGTCGTCGTCGTGGCTCGGCGATCCGGAGCAGCGCAAGCATTATCTCGAGCAGTTCGTCGACGGCGAGAGCAAGGTCTACGTGAAGCGCTACTACACGCGCTATGCGGGCAAGGCACCCGACGACGCGCTCGCGCTGATGCTGAAGGACGTGCGCAAGTCGCCGCCGAAGATCGCGACGGTGCTGCGCAGCGTCGCGCCGAACGAATCGCTCGCGTGGTTCAGTGCGCAGATGCGCGCGCAACTGAAGGGCACGCCGGCCGCGACGCTGTCGGACGACGATCTCGCCGCGCTCTACGCGAAATATGCGATCGACCGGTTCAACCTGAACGATCGCGGCTATATCGCGAGCGTCCACCCGCTCGCGCTGTGGACGCTCAACTACCTGCGCGCGCACCCGGACGCGCCGCTCGGTGACGTTCAGCGCGACAGCCGCGACGCGCGCTTCTACACGTACTCGTGGCTGTACAAGACGCGCTACCACGCAACCCAGGACCGGCGGATTCGCCATATGGTCGAGCTGCGCGCATACGGGGAGATCACGAAAGCGTGGCGTGCGCTCGGCTACCCGTTCGCGGAAGTCACGCCGTCGTACGCGGCCGCGATCGGCGCGTCGGGCGACCAGCCCGACGCGCTCGCGAAACTGATCGGCCTGATCGCCAACGGCGGCCAGAAGGCGCCGACCGAGACAATCACGCGCCTTGACTTCGCGAAAGGCACGCCGTACGAAACGCGTTTCGTGCGCGCCGCCGCGCAGCCGCAACCGATGCTGTCGCCGGAGATCGTCAACGTCACGCGCACGCTGCTGCGCGACGTCGTGCTCAACGGCACCGCACGGCGTCTCGCGGGCGGCTTCACGCTGCCCGACGGCAAGACGCTCGACGTGTACGGCAAGACCGGGACGGGCGACCAGCGCTTCAACGTCTATGCGCGCGGCGCGCGGCTGATCGAATCGCGCAAGGTCAATCGCAGCGGCACGTTCGTGTTCGTGCTGGGCGACCGCTTCTTCGGCGTGCTGACGGCGACCGCGCACGAGCCATACGCGGCCCGCTACGACTTCACGAGCGCGATGGCGGTGCAGTTGCTGAAGTCGATGGCGCCGGCGCTCGCGCCGCTGATCGAGCGCCCCGTCACGGCCGGCACGCGCACGGCAGGCCCCGCGCCGCAGGCGGAAACGCCGGCGCCGCAGGCCGCGCCCGTCGAGCCTTCGTGACGGCTGCCCGCACGTTTGGGCGACGCTCCGGCCGGACACATTGGCGTGGACGATCCAAGCGCGTAGAGTAACGCGCACCGCGCCGCGCGCGTCGTGCCGCAGCGCCCTTCCGATCCGTTCCGACCAAGAGGAAAACCGCCATGCTCGAACTGCGCCCCGGCTGCGAATGCTGCGACAAGGACCTGCCGCCCGATTCGCCCGACGCACGCATCTGCACCTTCGAATGCACGTTCTGCGCGAGCTGCGCGGACGACGTGCTGAAGGGCCGCTGCCCGAACTGCGGCGGCGATCTGGTCGCGCGGCCGCGCCGCCCGGCGGGCCTGCTCGCGAAGTATCCGGCGTCGACGCAACGCGTGCTGAAACCGGGCGGCTGCGCGAACCACTGACCGCCTGCACCGCCCTTCCCTTCAGGACATCTCGATTCGCGCGCGCGTGATGGCAAGCAGCGACGCCATCGCGCGGCGCGCGCCGTTCTCGTCGCGCACACGGATCGCGTCGCTGACGGCCGTGTGCTCGGCGAGCGATGCATTGAACACATGCGCGCGACGCGCGTTCAGATGCAGCTGAGCCTCGAGCGTGCGGTCGATCAGCGCGCCGAGCGGCACCAGCAGCTCGTTGCCGCCGGCCTCCAGCACGCTCAGGTGAAAGCGCAGGTCCGCGCGCACCCATTCGTCGACGTTGCGCGCGGCGGCCATCGCGCGCACGGCGTCCTCGATCGCGGCGAAGGCGTCCGGCCCGTGCGTGCGCGCGGCCAGCGCGGCCGCATGCGGCTCGATCATCTCGCGCATCTCCTGCAGCTTCAGCGCGAACGCAAGCGGCGGCGCGACGCGCGCGTACCAGTCGAGCAGGTCGGCATCGAGCAGGTTCCATGCGCGGCGCGGGCGCACGCGCGTGCCGACCTTCGGCCGCGATTCGACCAGCCCTTTCGACGTCAGCGTGCGCAGCGCCTCGCGCAGCACCGTGCGGCTCACGCCGAACATCTCCATCAGGTCCGGCTCGCGCGGCAGCAACGACTCGGGCGGATAGTCGCCGCGCAAGATCGCCGTCGCCAGCCGGAAGGCCGTCTGTCCATGCAGGTCGCGTTGAATGATCGTTCTCCGGTGACGGGCAACGCCGCGGCTGCCCACTATCTGCACAATAGTGCTATTAATACTATTTTTTATCGGGCTACGCTAGGATAACCGTCACGTATTCGACCGGCGCCGCATCCGCACGTCCGCGCCGGTCACTCCTGGAGACTCGCGACATGAAAATCACCCGCCTCGAAACCTTCGTCGTCCCGCCGCGCTGGCTGTTCCTCAAGATCGAAACCGACGAAGGGATCGTCGGCTGGGGCGAACCGGTCGTCGAGGGCCGCGCGCACACGGTCGAGGCCGCGGTGCACGAACTCGCCGACTATCTCGTCGGCAAGGATCCGCTGCTGATCGAGGATCACTGGCAGGTGATGTACCGCGCCGGCTTCTACCGCGGCGGCCCGATCACGATGAGCGCGATCGCGGGCGTCGACCAGGCGTTGTGGGACATCAAGGGCAAGCATCACGGCGTGCCCGTGCACGCACTGCTCGGCGGCCAGGTGCGCGAGCGCATCAAGGTTTATTCGTGGATCGGCGGCGACCGGCCGAGCGACGTCGCGAACAACGCGCGCGCGGTGGTCGAGCGCGGCTTCAAGGCCGTGAAGATGAACGGCTCCGAGGAGCTGCAGATCGTCGACACCTACGACAAGGTCGAGCAGGTGATCGCGAACGTCGCGGCGGTGCGCGACGCGGTCGGCCCGCACGTCGGTATCGGCGTCGACTTCCACGGCCGCGTGCACAAGCCGATGGCGAAGGTCCTCGCGAAGGAGCTCGATCCGTACAAGCTGATGTTCATCGAGGAGCCGGTGCTGTCGGAGAATGCCGAGGCGCTGCGCGACATCGTCAACCAGACCAACACGCCGATCGCGCTCGGCGAGCGACTCTATTCGCGCTGGGACTTCAAGCACATCCTCGCGGGCGGCTACGTCGACATCATCCAGCCCGATGCATCGCACGCGGGCGGCATCACGGAGTGCCGCAAGATCGCGACGCTCGCGGAAAGCTACGACGTCGCGCTCGCATTGCACTGCCCGCTCGGGCCGATCGCGCTGGCCGCGTGCCTGCAGCTCGATGCGGTCAGCTACAACGCGTTCATCCAGGAACAGAGCCTCGGCATCCACTACAACCAGGGCAACGACCTGCTCGACTACCTGCGCAACCCCGAGGTGTTCCGCTACGAGGACGGCTTCGTCGCGATCCCGCAGGGCGCGGGGCTCGGCATCGACGTCAACGAGGAGAAGGTGCGCGAGATGGCGAAGACGGGACATCGCTGGCGCAACCCGGTGTGGCGTCACGCGGACGGCAGCGTCGCCGAATGGTGATGAGGAAGTGAGGGGAAGTGCGTTGCGCGGCGCGCATGCCGCGCAATGGCTTCGAGACGGCCGCCCGACAGGCGGCCGTTCGCGCATCTGCGGCACGTGACGTGCGGGCACCCGGCCCGGCACCGCGCCGCCGCCCGCCCGTCAGCCGAGCGCGGCGAACCCCGGCACGCTGAACGACAGCACGGCGGCCGCGACGAACACGCCGATCATCGTCAGCGCCTCGAGATGCAGGATGTTGCGGAACGTGTGCGCGTCTTCGGTCGACGCGGTGCGGCGCAGGCGCGGCAGCGCGGAGAAGCGGTTCAGGCCGCCGAGCACGAGCGCGAGCGCGACGAGCAGCAGCTTGAGCAACAGCACGCGCCCCCACGTGCTGCCGTCGAGCGGCGCGAGCGAGCCGCCGAGCCCGCGCAGCGCGTTGAGCACGCCCGTGCCGAGCACGAACACGACCGCGATCACCGACGTACGCGACAATTGCTGGCCGATCCGGATCAGCGCGCCGCGCGCAACCGACGAGCCGAGCACCGGCAGCACCGCGAGCCCGCCCGCGAGCACGAGGCCGCCCCACACCGCGGTGGCGAGCAGGTGCAGCGTCTGCACGCCGACCGCCGCGGACAGCGGGCCGGTGTCGGCCGCATGGCCAAGCGATGCCTTGCCGGCCGCGATCACGATCACCGCGAGCCACAGCACCGCGTGCGCGACCGGGCCCTCCGGCTTTGCCAGCGCGACGATCGCGAGCACGACGGCGCCGCCGAACGCGACGCTCCATGCGAAGCCCGTGTGCGTCTGCGCGAGCATCACGGGAATCGCGGCGAACGCGCCGCCGAGCCCCGCGCCGCTCATCGATGCGGCTTCGTACACCAGCCAGCCGAGATCGGCGAGCACGAGCGCCAGCGCCGCCGCGACCAGCGAATGTTGCGCGCGCAGCCACGCAGGATGCGACGGCGCGACGACCGGCCGCGCACCGTCCTTGCCGAGCCATGCCTTGAGCAACGCCGAGCCGACGGCCATCGCGAACGTCGCGTCCATCAGCGCCGCCAACGCGACCTGCCCGATCCACAAGCTGTCGATCCTCATCGTGCGCGCCCTCCCGGGAACGGCCGGCCCGCGGCGCGGCGGCAAGTGGAACGACAGCGGAAAGATGGCAACGGCACGATAGGGAACGTCATCGATGAATCCGGAAACGTGGGAAATGACTGGGTCTGCGGCGGAGGCGGCGCCGCGCGACCCGCGAGTGTACGGTCTTCGATGGTCAAAGCGCACGCCGGTTCACACGATCGGCGCACAAAGCGCGTCAAATTGTCGCAAGTCGCAAACAGACAGGAACCGATGTCCTTTCGCCAAATAGCCGTCATTACCCATCGATGATAGAATGCCGCGTCGCAGCAGCCCGGCTGTCCTGCCGTCCATGCGCCGAGCCGATCGTAGCCCGGACAGGTCCCCGACGAATAAACATGGAGTCTCGTGTGTCTTCAAGACGCCTCTTCCGTCCGTTGCTTGCCGTTCTCCTGATCGGTGGCGCGGGCCTTATGAGCGCTGCCCAAGCGCAGACCAAGCCCACGGAGCAAGCGCACGCCCAGCAGGCGCCGCTCAAGGCACCCGATACGATGGCCGAGCGCGTGCGCGGCTGTACCGCATGCCACGGCGTCCACGGCCAGGGCACGGACAACGACTATTTCCCGCGGCTTGCCGGCAAGCCCGCCGAGTACCTGTACAACCAGCTCGTCAACTTCCGTGACGGCCGGCGCAAGTACCCGCCGATGAACTATCTGCTGACGTACCTGAACGACGATTACCTGAAGGAAATCGCCGAGCACTTCTCGGCCGAGCGCCCGCCGTACCCGACGCCGGCCAAGCCGACGCTGCCGGCGGCCACGCTCGCGCGCGGCAAGCAGCTCGTCACGCAAGGCGATCCGTCGCGCAAGCTGCCGGCCTGCGTGGCCTGCCACGGCGCGGGGCTGACCGGCATGCAGCCGGCGATCCCGGGCCTCGTCGGCCTGCACGCCGACTACCTGAGCGCACAGCTCGGCGCATGGCGCTCGGGCAACCGCCACGCGAAGGCACCGGATTGCATGCATGAAATCGCGTCGAAGCTGTCGGACGAAGACGTGACGGCCGTGACCGCATGGCTCGCCGCGCAACCGGCGCCCGCCAACCCCGTGCCGGCCCCGGCGCGTTCGATGAAGACTCCGCTCGCCTGCGGCAGCGAACCGCAATAAGGCAAGGGAGACAGACACAATGAAACGCAAGTCCCTGTTTGCACTCTCGGCCGTCGCGATCGTCGCGGCTGCCGCCCTCGTGCCGGTCCTGTGGCCGGCCAGCGACACGCTGCACGGCAATGCCGCCGTCGCGGCAACGCCGGCCGACCAGGCCGCGCTGATCAAGAAGGGCGAATACCTCGCACGCGTCGGCGACTGTATCGCGTGCCACACCGTGCGCGGCGGCAAGTCGTTCGCGGGCGGCCTGCCGATGGCGACGCCGTTCGGCACGATGTACACGCCGAACATCACGCCGGACGACAAGGACGGCATCGGCAAGTGGACGTCGGACGACTTCTACCGCGCGATGCACACCGGCCGTTCGAAGGATGGCAGCCTGCTCTACCCGGGCTTCCCGTTCGCGAGCTACACGAAGGTCACGCGCGCCGACTCGGACGCGATCTACGCGTACCTGCGTTCGGTCCCGCCGGTATCGGTGCCGAGCCGTCCGCACGAACTGAAGTTCCCGTTCAACAACCGCAACCTGCTGATCGGCTGGCGCACGCTGTTCTTCAAGGAAGGCGAATACAAGCCGGATCCGACGAAGTCGGTCGAATGGAACCGCGGCGCGTACCTCGTCGAAGGCCTCGGCCACTGCTCGATGTGCCACACGTCGATCAACATGATGGGCGGCCCGGTGAATTCGGCAGCCTTCGCGGGCGGCCTGATTCCGCTGCAGAACTGGTATGCGCCGTCGCTGACGAACGACAAGGAACTCGGCCTCGGCGACTGGCACGTGCAGGAGCTGTCGGACCTGCTGCAAGCCGGCGTGTCGAACAAGGGCGCGGTGTTCGGCCCGATGGCCGACGTCGTGCACAACAGCCTGCAGTACATGAGCGACGAGGATACGCGCGCGATGTCGACGTACCTGAAGTCGATCCCGCAGAAGGCTGAAGCGCCGAAGAACATGCAGTACGAGCCGTCGAAGCAATTCGGCAACGCGCTGTTCGACCAGGGCAAGAAGATCTACGCGGACAACTGCGCGACCTGCCACGCCGAAACCGGCGCGGGCAAGCCGCCGGCATATCCGCCGCTCGCGGGCAACCATTCGATCGTGATGGAATCGGCGGTCAACCCGATCCGCATGGTCCTGAACGGCGGCTATCCGCCGAGCACGTTCAAGAATCCGCGTCCTTACGGGATGCCGCCGTTCGCGCAATCGCTGTCGAACCAGGAAGTCGCGGCGGTCGTCACGTATATCCGGATGTCGTGGGGCAACAACGGTACGCCGATCTCGCCGCAACAGGTGAGCGACCTGCGTTCCGCGCCGCTTGACTAAATAACGCGCGACACAAACGGGGGCGCGGCTGCGGGAAACCGCAGCCGCGCCCCTTTGCTTTTTGCGACGCCGTTCCCCGCGCGGGCCGCGCGAGGCGTCGCCGATCATAAAACTCAAGAGTGGTATCTATGTCTTTCGAATCTCTCGGCCTGGCCGAACCGCTGGTCAAGGCGGTCAACGAGCTCGGCTACACGTCGCCGACTCCCATCCAGCAGCAGGCGATCCCCGCCGTCCTCGGCGGCGGCGACCTGCTCGCCGGCGCGCAGACCGGCACCGGCAAGACCGCCGGCTTCACGCTGCCGATCCTGCAGCGCCTGCACACGTTCTACGCCGAACATCGCGGCGCGAAACGCGCGGTGCGCGCGCTGATCCTCACGCCGACGCGCGAACTCGCCGCCCAGGTCGAGGAAAGCGTGCGTGCGTACAGCAAATACCTGAAGCTGCGCTCGACCGTGATGTTCGGCGGCGTCAGCATCAATCCGCAGATCGATGCGCTCAAGCGCGGCGTCGACATCGTCGTCGCGACGCCCGGGCGTCTGCTCGACCACATGCAGCAGAAGACGATCGACCTGTCGGATCTCGACATCCTCGTGCTCGACGAAGCCGACCGGATGCTCGACATGGGCTTCATCCACGACATCAAGCGCGTGCTCGCGAAGCTGCCGCCGCAGCGCCAGAACCTGCTGTTCTCGGCCACCTTCTCCGACGAGATCAAGTCGCTCGCCGACAGCCTGCTCGATTCGCCGGCACTGATCGAGGTCGCGCGCCGCAACACGACCGCCGAGACCGTCGCGCAGAAGATCCACCCGGTCGACCGCGACCGCAAGCGCGAACTGCTCACGCATCTGATCCGCGAGCACAACTGGTTCCAGGTGCTCGTGTTCACGCGCACCAAGCACGGCGCGAACCGGCTCGCCGAACAGTTGACGAAGGACGGCATCAGCGCGATGGCGATCCACGGCAACAAGAGCCAGTCGGCGCGCACGCGCGCGCTCGCGGAATTCAAGAACAGCACGCTGCAGGTGCTCGTCGCGACCGACATCGCCGCGCGCGGGATCGACATCGACCAGTTGCCGCACGTCGTCAACTTCGACCTGCCGAACGTGCCGGAAGATTACGTGCACCGGATCGGCCGCACGGGCCGCGCGGGCGCGACGGGCGAAGCCGTGTCGCTCGTGTGCGTCGACGAGAAGCAACTGCTGCGCGACATCGAGCGGCTGATCAAGCGCGAGATTCCGCAGGAAGTGATCGCGGGCTTCGAACCCGATCCGAACGCGAAGCCCGAGCCGATCCAGCAACGCCGCGGGCAGCAACCGCGTGGCGGCAACGGTGGCGGCGGCGGCGGCGGCGGCAATCGCCAGCCGCGCGCGGGCGGCTCCGGCCAGCCGGCCGCGAAGCGCGACGGCAATGCGCAGCCGAAGGCCGCGAAGGCGGCCAAGCCGCGCACGGGCGGCGGCGCGAGCGGCAACGCCGGCGGCGGTGCGCGCCCGTCAGGCGGCAATGGCGCGCGTCCCGCGAACGGCAATGCCGCGCATGCGAACCGCAACCGTTCGTCGCGCAGCGGCCAGCGCGGTCACTGAAGCCGCGCGGCCGCGCGCCGCAGGTGCTCGACCTGGCGCTGCCAGCGCGCGAGCACCTCGGCGCGCGCCTGCCCTTCCAGCGCGAACGTGACACCCGTCGCGAGACGCGCATAGCCGACCCGCTGCGCATCGCCATGCGCGATCGTCGCAGCGAAGCCGGCCAGCCCGCCGAAATCTCCTTCGAGCGGCTCGATCCTTAGTTGTGCCTGAAAGAATGCGCCGTCCGCGACGAGCGTCAACGCGGCCGTGCGCCGTTGCGCCAGCGCGCGCGCCGCACGCGACTGCGGCCAGAGCGCGAGCAGCAGCGTGCGCGCGTCGCGTGCATGGATCTCGCCGACGCTGAGCAGCGTCGTGCGCAACTGGCCATCGTCGGTCGCGACGATCAGCGATGCGGCGAAGTCGGCATGGCGTTCAAGCGCCGTGCCGTCGAACAGCGAAACGACGGCCGGCGGCCACGCGTCGAACGTCCATTGTTCGAGCGCGTGGCGATGGGTATCGGTCATGATGGCGGCCCCGGTGAAAAGCGGTCGATGATGCCGAAGCATACGCGCGCCGCGGGGCCGGCGGTGACACTCAGTGACACTCAGCGCATGAACACGTGCCGCGTAATCTTCGTCAGCGGATAGTGGACGCTCGGCTGGATCTTCGCGGGAAGATCGAGCGGTTTGAGCAGCATCTTCACGCACATGTCGGCCGACAGGTTGCGCCGCACGAGCGAGCTGATGCGCGCGGCGCGCTCGCGGTTGTATTGGTCGTCGCCGACCCGCTCCGGGTAGCGGACCGCGAACACGTGGCGCAGCGCGATCTCGGAATCCTCGTTCTTGATTTCCAGCACGCGGCGCATCAACGCGCCGAGCACCGCGAGCCGGCCGTTGCCTTCGAGCTTGTTGTACTTCTTGAAGAACTTGAAGAAGTGCTTGTAGTGACGCACTTCGTCCGTGCGGATGTTGTCGGTGATTTCCTTCAGCACGGGCTCGTCCGAGCATTCGTTGATCGCGCGATAGAGCGTGGCGGTGCCCGTCTCGACGACGCAGCGCGCGACCATCTCGAGCGCGCGGGTCTTCTCGAACGCTTCGACCGAGCACGTCTTCGAATATTCGGCGAAGAAATTCGCGAACGCGGTATCCCAGTCGAACTCGGGCCATACATGCGCGATGTACGCCTTCAGCGCGCGCCCGTGCTGCAGTTCCTCGTGCTCCCATGCATTGTTGAGCCACGCGGACACTTCCGGATCGTCGTTGAAGAACTCGCTCAGATTGCTCGTGTAGAGATCCGAGCCGCTCTCGATGAACGACGACGCGCACAGCAACAGCAGCAGATCCTCGTTCGCGGCGGCGCGCTGACGATCGATCCGGTTCAGGTCGATGTCCTCGATACGCCACGGCATGACATGCGTCGTTTCAGTAGGCATGGTGGTGCGCTCCCAGTCGTCGCGCGGCCGGCCGGCCCGATCTTCGGCACAGGCCCGGCGCGCCCGCAGGCGACGTTTTGCTTGCGTTTTTAGTGAGTTGGTCCGGCCGAACCATTCAGGCATCTTAGCCGGACTTTTATGTTCGTGCTTCAAAGCACTGACCATACCCGACGGGCGCAGTTCCGCCGCGCATGTTGCGGTTCGTTAGACGGGTTGCTCGAACCGGCTGCGCGCGTTCGACGAGATGCCCCGCATGAAGCAGGACGGGCAGCCATGCGGCCGCCCGTCGAGCGCGAGACCGAGACTGGAAGCGTTCCGTCAGAAACCGGCCGCGAGGCCGTCGCGACGGCCGTCGCTCGCGGCCACGTACCCGCACTCGGGATCGTCGCGGTCAAGGCGCCACACGAACTGTCCCGAGCCGAAATCCATGTAAGGATCGTCGATCGACTTGATCGTGTGGCCGCGCGCGGCGAGCGCGTCGATCGTGTCGCGATTCATCGTCGACTCGACGTCGAGCGTGAAGTCGCGATTGACCTTCCAGCGCGGCGCGTCGCAGGCGGCCTGCGGCTGCTGCCCGTAGCCGAGCATCCGCACGACGGTCTGCAGGTGGCCCTGCGGCTGCATGTCGCCGCCCATCACGCCGAAGCTCATCACGGCCTCGGTGCGCCCGTCGACTTCCTCGGTGACGAACGCCGGAATGATTGTATGGAACGGCCGCTTGCCGCCCGCGACGACGTTCGGCGACGCCGGGTCCATCGAGAAGCCGTGCCCGCGGTTCTGCAACGCAATGCCCGTACCCGGCACGACGAGCCCCGAACCGAAACCCATGTAGTTCGACTGAATGAAGCTCACCATCATCCCGCGCTCGTCCGCCGCCGACAGATAGATCGTGCCGCCCGAATGCGGCCGGCCGGCAGCGAAGTGCGTCGCGCGCGCGCGATCGATCAGCTTCGCGCGTTCCGCGAGATACGCGTCGTCGAGCATCTGCGCGGGCGTCACGTCCATCGCGCGCGGATCGGCGACGTAGCGATAGACATCCGCGAACGCGAGCTTCATCGCCTCGATCTGCAGGTGCTGCGAGTCGGCCGAATCGACCGGCCATTCGGCCACGCCCGCATGCTCGGCGATCCCGAGCGCGATCAGCGCGGCGATGCCCTGCCCGTTCGGCGGAATCTGGTGAATCGTGTGCCGGCCGAAGCGCTTGCCGATCGGCTCGACCCATTCCGGCCGGTACGCGCTCAGGTCGGCCTCGGTCAGCGCGCCGCCGCCGTCGCGCGCGAAGGCCGCGATCTGCCCGGCGAGCGCACCCTCGTAGAACGCGCGCGGGCCGTCCTTCGCGAGGGCGCGCAGCGTGCGCGCGTGACCGGGCAGGCACATGCGCTCGCCGACGAGCGGCGCGCGCCCGCGCGGCATGAAGGTATCGGCGAAACCCGGCAGTCCCTGCAGCTCGGGCACCGCGGCCGCCCACTTGTGCGCGACGATCGGCGGCACCGAATAGCCGCGCTCGGCGATCTCGATCGCCGGCTCGAGCAGGTCCGCGAACGGCAGCGAACCGAACTTCGCGTGCAGCGCTTCCCAGCCGGCGATCACGCCCGGCACCGTGACGGTGTCCCAGCCGCGCGTCGGCTTGTTCGCGATGCCGCGCGCGTCCTCGCCGTGGCGCCGGCGGAAGTAGTCCGGGTTCCACGCCGCCGGCGCGACGCCCGACGCATTCAGCCCGGACAACCGCGCGCCGTCCCATACAAGCGCGAACGCATCGCCGCCGAGCCCGCACGACACCGGCTCGACCACCGTGATCGCGGCGGCGGCGGCCAGCGCCGCATCGACGGCATTGCCGCCCTTCCACAGCATCCGCAGCCCGGCCTGCGCCGCGAGCGGGTGCGATGTCGACACGACGTTGCGCGCGAACACCGGAATGCGGGTCGTCGGATACGGGTTGTGCCAGTTGAAGCCAGTCATCGGTTCCACCTCGTCGAAAGCTCAATGAACGCGCCGCGCGCACCACCGGCGCGCGCGGACAGTCCGCCATTGCAGCGCGATCCGAGCGATCGCACAAATTCATTTGTGACATGAATCCATGTGCTTCGCGCATGAATTGCGGACCGCGATAGGCCGCAGGCCGGTCGAATGCCCTTCGCGCCCTTACAATACCCGCTCCGCCTCACGACCCGACCGCCGAGCCATGACCCGAGATCCCCGCCTCACCCTCAACGCGCGCCAGCAGGAACTGCTCGAATGGGTGCAGCGCGACGGCTTCGTGACCGTCGACGATCTCGCCGCGCACTTCGCGGTCACGCCGCAGACGATCCGCCGCGACGTGAACTGGCTCGCCGACCTGAACCTGCTGCGCCGCTACCACGGCGGCGCGAGCCTGCCGACCAGCTCGGAGAACGTGTCGTACACCGCGCGCCAGCGGATGTTCCACGACGAGAAGCGGCGCATCGCGGCACTCGCCGCGTCGCACATCCCCGACCAGGCATCGCTGTTCATCAATCTCGGCACGACGACCGAGGAAGTCGCCCGCGCGCTGAACCGCCATCACGGCCTTCACGTGATCACGAACAACCTGAACGTCGCGTCGATGATGAGCGGCTACCCCGACTGCGAGGTGCTGATCACGGGCGGCATCGTGCGGCCGTGGGACAAGGGCATCGTCGGCGAACTCGCGATCGACTTCATCCGCCAGTTCAAGGTCGACTACGCGATCATCGGCACGTCGGCGATCGAGGCCGACGGCACACTGCGCGACTTCGACACGCGCGAGGTGCGCGTGGCCGAGGCGATCATGCAGCATGCGCGCACGGTCTACCTCGTCGCCGATCATTCGAAGGTCGGCCGCCCGGCGCTGGTGCGTCAAGGGCACCTGAGCCAGGTGCATGCGCTCTTCACCGACAAGCCGCTGCCGCCGGAGATGGCCGACGCGGTGGCGAACGCGGGTACCCAGGTGTATGTCGCGGAATAATGCTTGCGTTGCTGCACCGCACCTGAAACTTCAAGTGAAATCAAGAAGCTGGCGCGCCGACTGAACCGCTTGCGGCACATCTGCCTGTCAAACTGAAAATTAACGGGGCACGATTTGTCGTTGCCCGCGCGTTCGACTAGACTCCAGTTCCCCGGCCCGTTCGCCCGTTACGCCCGTGCCAAGGCGTGTGCGAATCCCAAGGCCGGCGAATACAGCTTTCCCCCCAAGCCATACCCCGCGGGGTATCGCGCACCGGCGTTCGCGCCGGTCGCGCGGGCAGACCGATTGCCATGGAGAGAACGATGCTGAGTCCGCATGAATTCGCCACGCTACTGCTTGTGAAGGACGCCCCTGACCAGGGCGACATGGATCGGGATGAACTCGACGCGCTGCTCGAACAGCAGCTCGTTCGGCTGGAAGGGCTGGGATCGGGACGCAAATACTGCGTGACCGAGACCGGCGACGCCGCGCTGCGATCCATCAAATACCGCTATTCGTAAAGCTCCGCTGTTCCTGACCTGAGCGCCCCGGCCGGATTTCCGGCCGTGCCGCCTTTTCCGGTTTTCCCGCCTCCCGCAGCTTTCCCGCGTCAGCCGCCGCGCAGCGTCGGATCGACCGCGGCCCGCCAGCTGATGGCCTGCGCGCGTGCGCCGTTGAAATACGCGATCCATCCGGCGCGCCCCGCCGCGTCCGGTGCCGCGTAGTGCGCCGAAAGTTCGTTTACGAACGCACAATAGTTCTCCTGCGTCAGCCCGCGATACCGTTTCGCCACGTACGCGTCGTAAAGCGTCGAATAGACCGGCTGCGCGTCCGCGCCCCAGTCGCGCGCGGCGCCGCCGCACGACGTCTCCAGGTCGACGAACGACGGCGCGCGCCAGTTCCCGGCCAGCGGCGGCATGCCGGCGCTGCACCCTGCCAGAACGACGGCGCACGCACCGGCCCACATCCCAATACGCATGATTCACCTCGCGAAACGGTCGATTCCGTCAGTATCGTCCGGGATCGCGCCGCGCGCTACTGGCCCCGCTTTTTCGAACTTTACTTTTTCGATTTCGTTCGTTAAATTTCGAATTCGAACATTTCGTGTTCGCCCATTTCCATCAGACGATAAGGACAGCAGGTGACCCAACCGAATCGCTACGATCTGCTCGTCGTCGGCGGCGGCATCAACGGCGCGGGCATCGCGCGCGATGCGGCCGGCCGCGGCCTGTCGGTGCTGCTCTGCGAGCAGGACGACCTCGCGTCGCACACGTCGTCGTCCAGCACGAAGCTGATTCACGGCGGCCTGCGCTACCTCGAATACAACGAATTCGGCCTCGTGCGCAAAGCACTGCAGGAGCGTGAAACGCTGCTGCGCGCGGCGCCGCACATCATGTGGCCGCTGCGCTTCGTGATGCCGCACATGCCGAACCTGCGGCCGGCCTGGCTGATCCGCATCGGCCTGTTCCTCTACGATCACCTCGCGAAGCGCGAACTGCTGCCCGGCTCGCGTGGCATCGACATGCGCCGCCATGCGGCCGGCGCACCGCTGATCGACTCGATCAAGCGCGGCTTCGTGTATTCGGACGGCTGGGTCGACGACGCACGCCTCGTCGTGCTGAACGCGCTCGATGCGAAGGAGCGCGGCGCCGAGATCCTGACCCGCACGAAGCTCGTGTCGGCGGAACGACGCGGCGACGAATGGGAAGCACGGCTGCGGCACGCGGACGGCTCGATTCGCGTGGTGCATGCGCGCGCGGTCGCGAACGCGGCCGGCCCGTGGGTCGGCGAAGTGCTGCACGGCGCGCTCGGCCGCGGCGCGCAACACAGCGTGCGGCTCGTGAAGGGCAGCCACATCGTCACGCGCCGCCTGTTCGATCACGATCACGCATACATCTTCCAGAACCCGGACAAGCGGATCATCTTCGCGATTCCGTACGAGCACGATTTCACGCTGATCGGCACGACCGACGTCGAATACACGAACGATCCCGCGAAGGTCGCGATCGATCGCGACGAGACGCAGTATCTGTGCGATTCGATCAACCGCTACTTCAAGCGCAAGATCTCGCCGGCCGACGTGCACTGGACCTATTCGGGCGTGCGCCCGCTGCTCGAGGACGAAAACGCCGCGAACGCATCGGCCGTCACGCGCGACTACCGCCTCGAGATGGACGACGGGGCCGGCGCGCCGCTGCTGTCGGTGTTCGGCGGCAAGATCACGACCTTCCGCAAGCTCGCGGAAGAAGCCGGCGACCTGCTGTGCCGCGCGCTCGGCCGCGATGCGAAAACCTGGACGGCCGGCGCGCCGCTGCCCGGCGGCGACATCGCGAACGCGAAGTTCGACACGTTCGCCGACGCATTCGCGAAGCGCCACCCGTGGCTGCCCGCCGCACTCGCGCGCCGCTATGCGCGCGCGTACGGCACGCGCGCGGAACGCGTGATCGACGGCGCGACCTCGCTCGCCGAGCTCGGCGCCGAAGTCGCGCCGGGCATCCACGACGCCGAACTGCGTTACCTGCGCGACGTCGAATGGGCGACCTGCGCGCAGGACGTGCTGTGGCGCCGCTCGAAGCTCGGGCTGCACGCAGCGCCCGGCACGCTCGACGCGGTGACGGCCGCGCTCGACGCATGGTTCGCCGCCGCGCACGCGCCGCACGCGTGATTCGTTTGCAGTTGCAGTTGCTTGACCGACGTTGATTCACCGACGCGCCGCGTAACATGCGGCGCGCATCACAACTACGCCAATCCACGGATGGAGATGAGAGACATGCAGGATCAGTACATCCTCGCGCTCGACCAGGGCACGACCAGCTCCCGCGCGATGCTGTTCGATCGTCAGGGCAACATCGTATCGATCGCCCAGAAGGAGTTCGAACAGATCTACCCGCAACCCGGCTGGGTCGAGCACGACCCGCAGGAAATCTGGTCGACGCAGGCGGGCGTCGCCGCCGAAGCCGTCACGCGCACGGGCCTGAACGGCACGTCGATCGCCGCGATCGGCATCACCAACCAGCGCGAGACGACGATCGTCTGGGATCGCGAGACGGGCCAGCCCGTCTACAACGCGATCGTGTGGCAGGACCGCCGCACCGCCGACTTCTGCGATTCGCTGAAGAAGCAGGGCCTCGAAGCGAAGGTGCGCGCGAAGACCGGCCTGCCGATCGACTCGTACTTCTCCGCGACCAAGATCCGCTGGATCCTCGACAACGTGCCGGGCGCGCGCGACAAGGCGCGCCAGGGCAAGCTCGCGTTCGGCACCGTCGATAGCTGGCTCGTGTGGAACTTCACGAAGCACGAACTGCACGTGACCGACGTGACCAACGCGTCGCGCACGATGCTGTTCAACATCCACACGCGCGAATGGGACAGCGAGCTCCTCGAGCTGCTCGACATTCCGCGCAGCATGCTGCCGGAAGTGAAGGCGTCGTCGGAAATCTACGGCCACACGAAAACCACGGTGTTCGCGTCGAAGATTCCGCTCGCGGGCATCGCCGGCGACCAGCACGCGGCGCTGTTCGGGCAGATGTGCACGACGTCGGGCATGGTGAAGAACACGTACGGCACCGGCTGCTTCCTGATGATGAACACCGGCAACAAGCCGATCGAGTCGAAGAACAACCTCGTCACGACGATCGCCTGGCAGATCGGCGACGACGTGCAGTACGCGCTCGAAGGCAGCATCTTCATCGCGGGCGCGGTCGTGCAATGGCTGCGCGACGGCGTCGGCATCATCAAGACCGCCGCCGAGATCGAAGCGCTCGCCGCGAGCGTGCCGCACACCGACGGCGTCTATCTCGTGCCGGCGTTCGCGGGCCTCGGCGCGCCGCACTGGAATGCACGGGCGCGCGGTTCGGTGTTCGGCGTCACGCGCGGCACGACGTCCGCGCACCTTGCGCGCGCGGCGCTCGACGCGATCGCTTACCAGTCGCTCGACGTGCTGGCCGCGATGGAAGCCGACTCCGGCATCAGCATCGGCGAGCTGCGCGTCGACGGCGGCGCGAGCGCGAACAATCTGTTGATGCAGTTCCAGGCGGACCTGCTCGGCGTCGACGCGGTGCGTCCGCAGATCACCGAGACGACCGCGTTGGGCGCGGCCTACCTCGCCGGTCTCGCGATCGGCTACTGGAAGAACCTCGACGAAGTGCGCAGCCAGTGGCAGCTCGATCGCCGCTTCTCGCCGTCGATGCCCAAGGAGCAGGTCGAACGCTGCATGGCCGGCTGGCAACGCGCGGTGCGCGCCGCCAAGGCGTGGGCCGACGACACGCAGTAACCCGAAGCAGCCGGAAGCAATCCGAACGAAATAAAACAACACCGGCGGACCGCGCGGCGCGCGAGTCCGCCGTCCTCTACGAGAGACAACATGTCACCTTATATTGCTGAATTCATCGGCACCGCGATCCTCGTGCTGCTCGGCAACGGCGCGGTCGCGAACGTGCTGCTTGCGAAGACCAAGGGCAAAGGCGCGGACCTCATCGTGATCGTGATGGGCTGGGCGATGGCGGTATTCGTCGCCGTCTACGTGACCGCGTCGTTCAGCGGCGCGCACCTGAACCCGATCGTCACGATCAGCCTCGCGCTCGCGGGCAAGTTCGCGTGGTCGAAGGTCGGCGGCTACATCGTCGCGCAGATGCTCGGCGGGATGGCCGGCGCGCTGCTCGTGTGGCTCGCGTATCGCCAGCACTTCGCGAAGGAAGCCGATGCCGACCTGAAGCTCGCCGTGTTCTGCACGGCGCCCGCGATCCGCAGCACGACGCACAACGTGCTGACCGAAGCGATCTGCACGTTCGTGCTGATTCTCGGCGTGCTGTATCTCGCGTCGCCGCAGGTCGGCCTCGGCGCGCTCGACGCACTGCCCGTCGGCCTGCTCGTGCTCGGCATCGGCATCTCGCTCGGCGGCCCGACCGGCTATGCGATGAGCCCGGCGCGCGACCTGTCGCCGCGCCTGATGCATGCGCTGCTGCCGATCCCCGGCAAGCGCGACAGCGACTGGCGCTACGCATGGGTGCCGGTGGTCGGCCCGCTGCTCGGCGGCGCCGCGGCGGCCGGCCTGTATCTGCGTCTGCACGCGATGGCCTGAGCGCGGTTTCATTCGAGAATGCGTGCTCGAGCGTGCGGCCACGGCTGCCGCGCGCTCGAGCGCCGATCCCCTCCCCCCGGTCGCCGCTGCGCCGGCACCGCACACCGCCGCTGGCGACCACCCGCGGCCGACACGGGCGACTTCAGCTTCACGTTCGCGAACGCGAACGCCTTCCCCCGGCCCACTGCCGCTGCTGCGCCGGCACCGCACACCGCCGCTGGCGACCGTCCACGGCCGACACCCGCGACTTCAGCTTCACGTTCGCGAGCGCGAACGCATCCGGCGTCGCGTCGATTTCGCGCTCGACCGGCCTGCACGATTCCTCCCGGCATCCAGCCGTCCCGGGTAGCGCGGCGCCACCGCGAAAGCACGTATCATGGCGGGATGCCCGGCGTCGCCGACACTCCGCTTCTTCACCATCATGCTCGATCACCTTATCTGCGACTGCGACGGCGTCCTCGTCGACAGCGAAGTCATTGCCGACCGCGTGCTGTTCGAAACGCTGTCCGCCACCTTCCCTCACCTCGATTTCGAAGACGCCGCGAAGTCCGCCTTCGGCCAGCAGACGTCGCGCTTTCTCGCCGGGCTCGAAGCGCATTTCGGCATCCGGATGCCCGAGAACTTCATCGAGACCGTCGAGCGCAACATCGAGACCGGTCTCGCCCAATCGCTCGCGCCGATCACCGGCGTGCGCGATGCGCTGCTGAAGGTCGGCCTGCCGGCGGCGGTGGTATCGAACAGCCGGCTCGTGCGCGTGCGCAGCTCGCTCAAGCGCGCGTCGCTCACCGAAATCTTCGGCGATCGCGTGTTCAGCTCCGAGCAGGTCGCGCGACCGAAACCTTACCCGGACGTGTACCTGCACGCCGCGCAGACGCTCGGCGTCGAGCCGGCGCGCTGCATCGTCGTCGAGGACAGCGTGTCGGGCCTGAACGCCGCGCGCGCGGCGGGCATGAAGACGATCGCGTTCGTCGGCGCGAGCCACATCCCCGACAACTACGCGGACGCGCTGCGCGCGATGGGCATCACGCGCATCATGCGAAGGATGGATGAACTGCCGGCGCTCGTCGCGGCCGGCCTGCGCGGCGAATTCGGCGACGTGCAGTCCTGACGGACGTCCGCGCCGAACCGGCGCGACCGGCGTGCGGCGCGATGCGCACGCCGTATCGCGGGCGCATCGACGCGCCCGCTCGAACCGCGCCCGCCCGAACGATACTCAGGCCGGTTCGCAGCAGCGCTCGCGCGCGGCTGCTAGCGCCTGGCGGAACTCGACCAGTTCCGCGATCGTCAGCATGGGCAGCCCGTGCCGACGCGCGAAGTGCTCGACGTCGTCGCCGCGCGTCATCGTGCCGTCCGGATTCATCAGCTCGCACAGCACGCCGGCCGGCTTCAGGCCGGCGAGGATCGACAGATCGACCGTCCCTTCGGTGTGACCGCGCCGCGCCAGCACGCCGCCCGGTTGCGCACGCAACGGAAACACGTGGCCGGGCCGCACGATGTCGTACGGCTTCGCATCGTCGGCGATCGCCGCGCGAATGGTCGTCACGCGGTCGGCCGCGGACACGCCGGTATGCACGCCTTCGCGCGCCTCGATCGACACGGTGAACGCGGTGCCGTTGCGGCTCTCGTTGGTCTGCACCATCGGCGGCAGCTCGAGCGCGCGGACCTTGTCGTCGGTCAGGCACAGGCACACGATGCCGCTGCACTCGCGGATCAGCAGCGCCATCGTCTCGGGCGTGATGCGCTCGGCGGCGACGATCAGGTCGGCCTCGTTTTCGCGGTCGTGATCGTCCTGCAACACGACCGCGCGGCCCGCGCGCAACGCGTCGAGCGCGGCGGCGATGCGCGGCGGCACCGGTTCGGAATCGAGCAACGGGAGATCGGCAAAGGCGTCGGCGGGTGCCGACGAAACGGACATGAAGGACATGTGAAACGCTCCTCGCAATGATGATTTGGGCGAAAAACGTTTCAGGGCATTGCAAACAGACAGAACGACAACCCGCTTCGCACGCATGGCAAAGCGGCCCTGACGGACATGACTATCTGCACATCTTCTCTCATCCGGACTGTGACCGTCGGCTCTGGCATTCGACCAGATCTGCTGACCCCGCGCGGATGCGCGGGCGCTCGCGGGCTCGCCGGCTTTCGCCAGCCTACCGCCGGTGGGGAATTTCGCCCCGCCCTGAAGACGCACTGATTGCCGGCCGGGATCTACCCGTGACCGGCGGGCCAAGCATACATCAGCTGCGCGCACCGCGCAGCGCACTACACCTAAAACCTTACCGACGACGCTGTCTAACGGCATCGTCCGAACGGCCGGTATCCAGCCTTCGCGCCCGCCGCCAGCGGAACCCGCGCCGGCGGCGCGGCGCCCTCGCGCGCTCAGCCGGCCGCGTGCGCGGCGTCGGGCACGTGCCAGCGCGGCGGCACCTCGGGGCTCACCGTCACGCGGAACGCGCGCGCCTCGCTGTCGCCGGGATTGCGCAAGCTGTATGGCTGATCGGCATCGAACACGATCGCATCGCCGGTCGCGAGCAACTGTCGGCGATCGTGCACGCTGACTTCGAGCGTGCCCTCGCTGACGACCAGGTTGACCGTCGTGCCCGGCGCACGGCGCGTGCCGGGTTCCGTGTGCAGCGGCGCGATCCGCAGCTCGTGGAATTCGGCCGCGGCGGGCTCGCCTTCCGGATACAGCGCGCGCGCCGAGAAGCGGCCGTTCGAGCTGACGACGCGGGCCGCGCGCTCGGCCGCCAGGTGCTCGAAGCCGTTCACCGCATGGCGGCGCAGGAATGCGGCGACCGATACCTTCAGCGCCGCGGCGATCTTGCAGAGCACCTTGATCGACGGCACGCTGCGCGCGGATTCGATTTGCGCGAGCATCGCGCGCGACACACCGGACAGCCGCGCGAGCGCATCGAGCGACAACTGCCGCTCGGCCCGCAGGCGCGCGAGATTCACGCCGACGACCTGCTCGAGGACGTCGAGCGACGCGGACGTCCGCGCGTCGGCGGCATTGCCGGACTCGAAGGAAGACACGTCGCGCACCAGCGCCAGGGGTGAAGACATAGCATGGCCTCCGGGCCGCCGCGCGGCCCTGCGAATGGGGTAAGCCGGAATCGGGTTGCGCCACGAACGGCGCGTATCGAGACGCTATCACCGGGCCCCGACCCGGCAAACGAAGTTATCTTCACACCGTTATCAGCATCGCGGAGGAATGCGTTTCTCGCGAACCTTTGCGCGCCGTCATCGCGTCGGCGCCCCGCCGCCCGACGCGCCGCTCAATGCGCGGCCGGTGCCGCGCCGCGCGCCGGTGCGCGCGCATCGAGCCGCATCGCGAGCCACGTGACGACGAGCGCCGCGAACGTCACCGCGACGGCGACCCACGGCAACGCGTCGAGCGCGAAGCCGTGCGACAGCGCAAGGCCGCCGAGCCACGCGCCGCCCGCATTGCCGACGTTGAACGCGCCGATGTTCAGCGTCGACGCGAGATGCGGCGCGCTCGCGGCCTTTTCGACCACGCGCGCCTGCAGCGGCGGCACCGTCGCGAACGCGGCGATTCCCCAGACGAACACGGTCACCGCGGCCGCGACCGGCAGGTGGCTCGTCTTCGCGAACACGGCCATCACGGCCATCAGTGCGACCAGGATCGCGATCAGCGACGGCATCAGCTTGCGATCGGCCAGCCTGCCGCCGAGCGTATTGCCGACCGTCAGCCCCGCGCCGAACAGCACGAGGATCAATGCGACCGCACGCGGCGAATAGCCGGTGACGGTTTCGAGGATCGGCGCGATGTACGTGAACACGACGAATACGCCGCCGAAGCCGAGCACGGTCATCAGCAGCGCGAGCCATACCTGCGGCTCCTTCAGCACGCGCACTTCATGGCCGAGGCCGACGGGCCCGCTGTCGTGGCGGTTCGGCACCAGCAGCGCGACGCCGCCGAGCGACAGCACGCCGAGCGCGGCGACGATCCAGAACGACGCGCGCCAGCCGAGCAACTGGCCGACGAACGTGCCGAACGGCACGCCGAGCACGTTCGACAGCGTGAGGCCGGTGAACATCAGCGCGATCGCGCTCGCACGCTTGTCGGCCGGCACGAGCGACGCGGCGACCACCGCGCCGATCCCGAAGAACGAGCCGTGCGCGAACGACGTGACGACCCGCGCGACCATCAGCATCGCGTAGCCGGACGCGGTCGCGCACAGCACGTTGCCGACGATGAAGATCGCCATCAGCAACTGCAGCGCGGCCTTGCGCGGCATGCGGCTGGTCAGCACCGCGAGCAGCGGCGCGCCGACCGCGACGCCGAGCGCATAGCCGGTGACCAGCAGGCCGGCCGACGGCAGCGACACGGCGAGGTCGTGCGCGACTTCGGGCAGCAGTCCCATGATGATGAATTCGGTGGTGCCGATGGCGAAGGCGCTGATCGCAAGCGCCAGGAGCGGAATGGGCATGACGTTCTCCGAAAAGGCGGCGGACGCGCAAACCGGTCCGTACCGCACCGCACAAAAAGGCGGGATGTGCGCGCATTGTCCCGAATACGCCTATCTTTGATAATTGGCGTGGCCTTTGAACCATTTTCAAAAATTTCTGGAAAATCCGATGGATCGACTGGGCGACATCCGGCTGTTCGTGGAGGCGGCGGAACTGGGCAGCCTGTCGGCGGCGGGGCGCAAGCTGAACCTCACGCCGGCCGCCGCGAGCGCGCGCCTCGCGAAGCTGGAGGCGAAGATCGCGACGCGGCTGTTCGAACGCTCGACGCGGCAGCTGCGCCTCACCGACGAGGGCCGGCTCTACCTCAACTGCTGCCGGCAGGCGCTGCAGGCACTCGACGACGCGCACGCGCTGCTGCAGGAAGGCCGCAACGTGGTGGCCGGCAAGGTGCGGCTGTCGTCGACGTCCGATTTCGGCCGCAATCAGTTGCTCGACTGGCTCGACGAATTCACCACGCTGCATCCGGGCGTCACGTTCTCGCTGACCGCGTCCGATTCGTCGTCGAACCTGTGGCAGGACGAAATCGACCTCGCGATCCGCTTCGCCGCCCCACCCGACGGCGCGCTGATCGCACGCCGCCTCGCCGCGAACCGGCGCGTGCTGTGCGCGGCGCCGTCGTTCGTCGAGCGCCACGGCATGCCGGCCGACCCGCACGATCTGGCCCGCTTTCCCTGCAACGTGATCACGATCGCGTCGGGCCCGATGAACACGTGGCGCTTCAAGCGCGGCGACGAGGTGCAGACTCACACGGTCCCGGTGTCGACAGCGTTCGAAACCAACGACGGCGGCCTTACCCGCGAATGGACGCTGCGCGGCCACGGCATCGCCCTGAAGTCGCTGTGGGACATCGCCGACGACGTGCGCGCCGGCCGGCTGCGCGTGCTGCTGCCCGAGTGGCGCCATCAGGACGCGCCGCTGCACGCGCTCTATCACGGCAAACGCTACATGGCGCCGCGCGTGCGCGTGCTGCTCGACTTTCTCGCCGAACGCTTCGCGCGCGAGGAAGCGGCGCTCGACGACTTGCTGAACGCTTGCCGCTGACGGCTGCGTGGTCGCCATATCGGGGTCGGAGCGCCACGCTGGCGTCGCGCGGCTGCAACCCGCATGCCGCCCGGGACAGCGCGTAAAGCTATAATGGAAGGCTTTCCCGACGGCTTTTCAGGCGTTCGCGCGTATTCGCGACAGGCTCGCACGACGCGCACCGCGCACCCGGTCCGCCACGCGGCACCGGCACGAGCCGCTGCACCGGCAGCAGCCGTCCCGATTCACCCTTGACGACGCCCCCAGGTCAACCACTGCGAACGGCGAATCCCCATGACCAAGAAAGTTTACGTAAAGACCTTCGGCTGCCAGATGAACGAGTACGACTCGGACAAGATGGTGGACGTGCTCAATGCGGCCGAAGGCCTCGAGAAGACCGATACCCCGGAAGACGCGGACATCATCCTGTTCAACACGTGCTCGGTGCGTGAGAAGGCGCAGGAAAAGGTGTTCTCCGACCTCGGCCGCGTGCGCGAGCTGAAGGAAGCGAAGCCGGGCCTGCTGATCGGCGTCGGCGGCTGCGTCGCCAGCCAGGAAGGCGCGTCGATCGTGTCGCGCGCCCCGTACGTCGACCTCGTGTTCGGCCCGCAGACCTTGCACCGCCTGCCGCAGATGATCGACGCGCGCCGCGCAAGCGGCCGCGCGCAGGTCGACATCACGTTCCCCGAGATCGAGAAGTTCGACCATCTGCCGCCCGCGCGCGTCGAAGGGCCGAGCGCGTTCGTGTCGATCATGGAAGGCTGCTCGAAGTACTGCAGCTACTGCGTCGTGCCGTACACGCGCGGCGACGAAGTATCGCGTCCGCTCGACGACGTGCTGACCGAAGTGGCCGGCCTCGCCGATCAGGGCGTGCGCGAAGTCACGCTGCTCGGCCAGAACGTGAATGCGTATCGCGGCGCGCTGACGGCCGGTTCGACCGAGATCGCCGATTTCGCGACGCTGATCGAATACGTCGCCGACATCCCCGGCATCGAGCGGATCCGCTACACGACGTCGCACCCGAAGGAATTCACGCAGCGCCTGATCGACACCTACGCGAAGGTGCCCAAGCTCGTGAGCCACCTGCACCTGCCGGTCCAGCACGGCTCCGACCGCATCCTGATGGCGATGAAGCGCGGCTACACCGTGCTCGAATACAAGTCGGTGATCCGCAAGCTGCGCGCGATCCGCCCGGACCTGTCGCTGTCGACCGACATGATCGTCGGCTTCCCCGGCGAGACCGAGGAAGATTTCGACAAGATGATGGCGCTCGTGCACGAGATGAGCTACGACACCAGCTTCTCGTTCATCTACAGCCCGCGCCCCGGCACGCCGGCCGCGAACCTGCACGACGACACGCCGCGCGAGGTCAAGCTCAAACGCCTGCAACATCTGCAGGCGACCATCGAGGAAAACGTCGCGCGCATCAGCCAGTCGATGGTCGGGAAGGTCGAGCGGATCCTCGTCGAGGGGCCGTCGCGCAAGGATCCGAACGAACTGTCGGGCCGCACCGAGAACAACCGGGTCGTGAATTTCCCGGCGCCGCTCGCGTCGCACCCGCGCCTGATCGGCCAGATGATCGACGTGAAGATCAACCATGCGTACCCGCACTCGTTGCGCGGCGAGCTCGTGCTCGTGAGCGACGACGCGAGCGCCGCCACCCATTGACCGACTGACGCTCAACAGGAGCCCGACGCTACTTTGAAGACCGTCCAAGCACTGGAATTCACCGCGCCGCGCGACGACAACGCGCGCCTCGCCAACCTCTGCGGCCCGCTCGACGAGAACCTGCGGCAGATCGAACAGGCGCTCGACGTCACGCTCGCGCGGCGCGGCCACCGGATCACGATCCGCGGGCGCGGCGCGAAGCTCGCGCTCGCGGCGCTCGAGAACTTCTACAACCGCGCGCGCGATCCGCTGTCGGTCGACGATATCCAGCTTGCGCTGGTCGAAGTGCGCCACACGTCCGGCAACGGCCGCCAGGACGCGATCGACGTGCGCTTTCGCGGCGACCCCGACCATCCGTTCGACGAGCCCGTCGTGCAGCTCGACGCGGACATGCCGGACGAAGAGCCCGCGCCGAAGCTCTATACGCGGCGCGCCGACCTGCGCGGCCGCACGCCCGCGCAGCGCGAATACCTGAAGCAGATCCTGCAGCACGACGTGACGTTCGGCATCGGGCCGGCCGGCACCGGCAAGACCTACCTCGCGGTCGCGTGCGCGGTCGACGCACTGGAGCGCGACCAGGTCAAGCGGATCGTGCTGACGCGCCCGGCCGTCGAGGCCGGCGAGCGGCTCGGCTTCCTGCCGGGCGATCTCGCGCAGAAGGTCGACCCGTACCTGCGGCCGCTGTACGACGCGCTGTACGACCTGCTCGGCTTCGACAAGACCGCGAAGATGTTCGAGCGCCAGATGATCGAGATCGCGCCGCTCGCGTACATGCGCGGCCGCACGCTGAACCACGCGTTCATCATCCTCGACGAGGCGCAGAACACGACGCCCGAGCAGATGAAGATGTTCCTCACGCGTATCGGCTTCGGCTCGAAGGCCGTCGTCACCGGCGACACGAGCCAGGTCGACCTGCCGCGCGGGCACAAGAGCGGCCTCGTCGAGGCGCAGCAGGTGCTCGGTGGCGTGCGCGGCATCGCGCTCACGCGCTTCACGAGCGCCGATGTCGTGCGGCATCCGCTCGTCGCGCGCATCGTCGAGGCGTACGACGACTTCCACGCGCAGCACAAGGACGCATGACGAGCCGGCGGCGCCCGCGCGCCGCACCCGGCCGACGGCCCGGCCCGCCCGACGGCGCGCCGGGCTTTTTTTCGCCTGCGCGCGGCCGGTTCGAATTCGGGCGCGATCGGCCGTTTGGTGTATCCTCAACGCGTTCCAATCGCCGCACCCGTCATGAAATCTTCCCGTTCTCGCAAGTCCGGGCGCGACCAGTCCGCCGCGCCCGATTCCCCCCGTCTCTCGCTGTTCGATGCGAAGGGCAAGGCCCGCGCCGTCAACGCGCAAGGGCTTCGAATCGACTTCCCCGACGGCCGCAGCCTGATGTTCGACCTGTCGGGCAGTTCCGGCGAGGCGGCCGTCGCGATCGTCGCGCAGCACAACGATCCGGCGATGCGCGCAAAGCTCGCGCTGCAGCCCGAGCACTACGACAGCGTGACGCTGCACGTGGGTGCCGAACCCGCGCCGCGCGACGAGGAAATCGCGGAGATGGCGGACGAAGTGCGCGAGCTGGAGCTCGACCTGTCCGTGCAGTACGGCGACGAAATCACCGGCGACGTCCGCAAGACGTTGCCCAAGCGCAAGCTGATCGCCGAATGGATCGAGCCGGCGCTGTTCGCGAGCGCGCAGCTCACCGTGCGCTTCGTCGGCGAGGAAGAAGGCCGTACGCTGAACGCCGGCTACCGCCACAAGGACTACCCGACCAACGTGCTGACCTTCGCGTACGATCCGGCGCCGGACGGCACCGTGATCGGCGACCTCGTGCTGTGCTGCCCGGTCGTCGAGAAGGAAGCGCACGAACAGGGCAAGCCGCTCGCGGCCCACTACGCGCACCTGCTGGTGCACGGCGCGCTGCACGCGCAGGGCTACGATCACGAGACGAGCGACGAGGACGCCGCCGCGATGGAGGCGCTCGAAATCGACATCCTCGCTAAACTGGGCTTTCCGAACCCGTACCGGTAACAGTAAAGCCGTCCGCACCATGCACCATGCCGCGATGCTGCCGCCCGCCTACCCGCCGTCGATCGGCGAGGGACGGCTGCTGACGGAAGACGAGCTCGCCGCGTCGCTCGCGCACACGATGCGCGACTGGGACGGGCAGCAGGATCTCTGGCTGTTCGGCTATGGCTCGCTGATCTGGAACCCGGGGTTGCCGACCGTCGCCGCCGTGCGCGGCAAGGTGCACGGCTACCATCGCGGGCTCTACCTGTGGTCGCGCGTGAACCGCGGCACGCCCGAACGTCCGGGCCTCGTGCTCGCGCTCGATCGCGGCGGCTCGTGCGCCGGCATCGCATTCCGGCTCGCGGGCCCGACCGCGCGGCCGCATCTCGAGACGTTGTGGAAACGCGAAATGCCGATGGGCTCGTACCGGCCCGCGTGGCTGCCGTGCTCGCTCGAGACCGGCGAACGCGTGAACGCGCTTGCGTTCGTGATGCGCCGCGACGTGCCCACTTACACCGGCAAGCTGACGGACTCCGTCGTCAAGGAAGTGTTCAGCTGCGCGGCCGGCCGCTACGGCACGACACTCGACTACGTGAGCCGCACCGTCGACGCGTTGCGCGCGAGCGGCATCCCCGATCGCGCGCTGGAAGGGCTGCTCGCGCGATGCCGGTGAGGCTCGACTCGCGGGCCGCACCGCCCATGCATGCGAAGGAGGCACTGCACCCATGAAACCGTCACGCACATCGCGCATCACGCTCGCCGCACTGCTCGTCGCCGCGAGCGTCGCGCTGTCCGGCTGCGGCATCTTCGGCTGCGGCGGCGCCGCGACCAACGGCGCGGCAGCGGGCGGCTGTTCCGCCGGCATGCGCTTTTGAGGGTCCGAACGTCGGTTCAGCCCGTACGCGACGAAATGCCGCTGACGCCGACTGACCGGCCGGCCGGTCGCCGCGCGCATTTTTGCCGCCGCTGCCCCGCCGCCTCTTTCTGAGATAGGATGGAGACGACGGACCGCGCCGCGCCCGGCGCGGCCGTTCCCGAGCGGGGCTCGCGCGCCGCGTGCCCCTGGCCGGACGGCCGGTGTGACACGGCCGCGCCATGCCCTTGGTGTATCCTTGCCTACTCCGTGACCGCGCGCTCCGGCATGACCCGGGCGCACCACCATGAACGATTCGTATCCCAGTCGTAAGCTCACCGACAAACCGCAAGAAAAGCGCTCGCTGCTCGAGCGCCTGACCGACTTCATCTCGCCCGAGCCGGAATCCCGGACCGAGTTGCTGGAAATCCTCCAGGACGCCCACGAACGCAATCTGATCGACGCCGATTCGCTGTCGATGATCGAAGGCGTGTTCCAGGTGTCCGACCTGTGCGCGCGCGACATCATGGTGCCGCGCGCACAGATGGACGCGATCAACATCGCCGACAAGCCCGAAGATTTCATCCCGTTCGTCCTCGAGAAGGCGCACTCGCGCTACCCGGTGTACGAGGAGAACCGCGACAACGTGATCGGCGTGCTGCTCGCGAAGGACCTCTTGCGCTTCTATGCGGAAGAAGAATTCGACGTGCGCGGGATGCTGCGCCCCGCCGTGTTCATTCCCGAATCGAAGCGCCTGAACGTGCTGCTGCACGACTTCCGCGTGAACCGCAACCACCTTGCGATCGTCGTCGACGAATACGGCGGCGTCGCGGGCCTGATCACGATCGAGGACGTGCTCGAACAGATCGTCGGCGACATCGAGGACGAATACGACTTCGACGAGGAAGCCGGCAACATCATCTCGGGGCCGGACGGCCGCTACCGCGTGCGCGCGCTCACCGAGATCGAACAGTTCAACGAGACGTTCGGCACCGACTTCCCCGACGACGAGGTCGACACGATCGGCGGCCTGATCACCCATCACTTCGGCCGCGTGCCGCATCGCGGCGAGAAGCTGCAGCTCGGCAATCTCGTGTTCGAGATCCAGCGCGGCGATGCGCGCCAGGTCCACGTGCTGCTGGTGCGCCGCAATCCGCTCGCGAGCCGTCGCGCCGAAACCTCGCACGAAGACTGACCGTCTCGCGCCGGCCGCGTCTCCTTCAACCGCTCGCCCTCTTTCGCTTCACATGGACGATCCGATCCCGTCCCGCCCGGCTGGCGGCCTTTTCGCGCCGGCCCCCGGCCGCACGCTGCCGCGCTGGCACTATCCGGCCGCGCTGCTCGCCGGCGCGGCCAATACGCTCAGCTTCGCACCGACTCCGCACGGCGGCTGGCTGCAGCTCGCCGTATTCGTCTGGCTTTTCGCGCAGCTGACACGCACGTCGAGCTGGCGCGGCGCCGCGCTCACCGGCGGCGCGTTCGGCTTCGGCAACTTCATCACCGGCATCTGGTGGTTGTACATCAGCATGCATGTGTACGGCGAGATGGCCGCGCCGCTCGCGGGCGGCGCGCTGGTGTTGTTCTCGCTCTATCTGTCGCTGTACCCGGCGTTCTCGGCCGCGCTCTGGTCGTTCTGCGCGGGCCATGCATGGCATCGCCGCGAAGCCGATCCGCGGCCGTTCTCGCCGACCTGGCACGGTGCATTCGCGTTCGCGAGCGCATGGGCGCTCGGCGAATGGCTGCGCGGTACCGTCTTTACCGGCTTCCCGTGGCTCGCGAGCGGCTATCCGCAAGTCGACGGCCCGTTCGCGGGCTTCGCGCCGGTCGTCGGTGTCTACGGGATCGCGTGGGTGCTCGCGCTGTTCGCGGCGCTGGTCGTGCAGGCGCTCGTCGCCGCGCGCCGGTCGCCCGCATCCGGATCCGGCGGCGCCGGCACTGCACGCGTGCGCGTCGTCGCGCCGGCCGGCATCGCCGTCGCGCTCGTCTCGGCCGGCATCGGGCTGTCGCAGGCCACGTGGACCGTGCCCGCGAACGCGCCGCTCACAGTGCGGCTGTTGCAAGGCAACGTGAAGCAGGACATCAAGTTCGAACAGGAAGGCATCGACGCGGCGATCAAGATGTACACGCAGATGATCGTCGAGAAGCCCGCCGACCTGATCGTCACGCCCGAGACCGCGATCGCGGTGATGATCCAGGAGCTGCCCGAGCCGTTCGCCGTCGCGATCCGCAAGTTCAGCGACACGACGGGCTCGGCCGTGCTGTTCGGCGCGGTGGGGGCGTCGGTGACGCCGGACGGCCACTACGTCGATTACACGAACAGCCTCTACGGCGTGACGCCGCATTCGCGCGACATCTATCACTACGACAAGCATCATCTCGTGCCCTTCGGCGAATTCATCCCGTGGGGCTTCCGGTGGTTCGTCGACCTGATGAAGATGCCGCTCGGCGACTTCGCGCGCGGCGCGCCGGTGCAGAAGCCGTTCCTCGTGCACAACCAGCCGGTGATGGCCGACATCTGCTACGAGGACTTGTTCGGCGAGGAAATCGCCGCGACGATCCGCGACAACCCGCAGCCGCCCGGTGTGCTCGTCAACGTGACGAACCTCGCGTGGTTCGGCGACACGATCGCGCTCGACCAGCATCTGCAGATCGCGCGGATGCGCGCGCTCGAAACGGGGCGGCCGATGCTGCGCTCGACCAACACGGGGATGACGGCCGCGATCGACGCGCACGGCCGCCTGCTCGGCCAGTTGAAGCCGTTCACGGTCGGCTCGCTCGACGTGCGTATCGAAGGCACGAGCGGCTTCACGCCGTACGTGACGAGCGGCAACAACATCGTGCTTGCGGTGTCGTTGATCCTGCTTGCGTTCGGGTTCACGTTCGGGCCGGGGCTGCGGCGACGCGACGGCGCGAAAGCCGGCGACGACCGGAACGTGTAATACATCGGGCGGCCGCGGCGTGCCACGCGGCGGCCGCTCCGCCCCCCGCTACGCGTGCGCGGCCAGACCGCGCAAATCCCGCGCCACCGCGTCCATCACCGTCGCCCAATCCCCGAACGTCGGCTGCCGGTACAGCGTCGCGGTCGGATACCACGGGCTGTCGGTGCGCTCGAGCAGCCACGGCCAGTGCGGATTCACGTCGAGCAGCACCCACGTGCGCGCGCCGAGCGCGCCCGACAGGTGCGCAACCGACGTGCACACCGTGATCACCAGATCCAGCGCGCCGATGAACGCGGCCGTATCGTCGAAACTCTTCAGTTCGGCAGTGAAGTCCTCGATCGGGAAACCGGCCGCGCGCGCCGCGGCGACATCCGCGTCCGCGCCGGGCTGCAGCGAATGGAACGCGACGCCGTCGATACCGCGAAACGCATCGGCATAGCGTTCGAGCCCGACGCGCCGGAACGGATTGCGCTGGTGCTGCGCGCTGCCCGTCCACACGAGCCCGACCTTCAGCCGGCCGTCGCCCGCGAGCCGCGCCCGCCATGCGTCGCGCGCACGCGAATCGGCGTGCAGGTACGGCACCGACGCGCCGAGCGTCGACGTCTCCATCCCGAGCATCAGCGGCAGGCCGATGAGCGGCACTTCATAGTCGAAGGCAGGCAGCTCGTCGGCGCCGCCGCCCGCGCTGAACGCATCCGCGCATGAACCGAGGCTGCGCCGCATCAGCGTGCCCACTTGCGGGAACGTGTTCCACGCGAGCCGGCCGCCCTCGCGGTGCACGCGCTCGGCGAGCGGCGCGACGAAGCGCGCGAACTGCAGCACGTCGCCGAGCCCCTGCTCGCCCCAGACGAGCAGCGTCTTGCCCGCGAGCGGCTCGCCCTGCCAGCGCGGGCCGGGCAGCACCGGGCGGCGGCCGCGCAGCTCGCCTGCGCCGTCCCAGCGCGCCTCGTGGCCGCGCCATCCGGCCGCGTAGTTGCCGCGCACGAGCTGGATGATCGCGAGATTGAAACGAAACGACGCGTCGTCGGGCGCCAGCTCGCACGCACGCGCCGCGTAGCGCTCGGCGTCGTCCCAGCGCTGCGCCTCCTTCATCGCCATCGCGATGTTGTTCAACGCGAGCGCATTGTCGGGCGCGATCTCCGCGAGCCGCGCCGCGGCGGCCAGCGCGCCGTCGAGGTCGAGCGCCGCGAGCCGCGCGACGATCAGGTTGATCCATGCCTGCACGTCGTGCGGGTCGGCTTCCACGGCCGCTGCGAGCAGCGCGATTTCCTCGCGGCGATCGCCACCCGACAGCCGCAGCGCGATCGCCAGGTTGTTGCGCAGCGACGGCAAGCGCGGATCGAGCGCATAGGCGGCGCGGTACGGCGCGACGGCATCCGCGTGCCGGCCGAGCATCTGCAACGCGTAGCCGAGATTGAAACGGGCGCCGGCGTCCGCATGGATGCGTGCCGCGCACTCGGCCAGCGCAAGCGCGTCGGCCGTGCGCTGCCGCGCGACGAGCGTCACGGTAAGTTGCGAGAGCGCGGCCATGTCGACCGCGTGCAGATGGTCGGCGGCGGCGAGCCAGAGTGCGTGCGCGTCATGCTCGCCGCGCGCTTGCGCGTCGGCGGCCTGCCCCAGCAGCGCGAGCAGCGGCGGCATCAACGGAATGAGGAGGTCGTTCGAATCGTCCATGCGGCCCGGAGTGGAAAATCGGTCGCGCGGCAGGTGTCGCGCGCACCGCGATACGCGCATCTTAACGCCCGCGCGAGGCGGCGCGGCACGCGGCGCAACATGCGCATCGCCACGTCGCCCGCGCGAGCGCGCCGCGCATGCCGGCAACGCGTGCACGGCCTGCGCCCGGCTCGCCGGAACAGCGCCGGCGGCCCCTTCGTCCGCGTTCCGGCCGCATCCGCCCGCCGATCCGGTAAAATTGCACGTTTCAGCACACTAACAAGCCGCGCCGCCGCGCGAGCCGACCCTCCGGGCCCCGCCCGGAGCGCCGCCCGCAACGGAGCGCCAGCGCCACGAAGGCTCTTCATGCTTACGTTTCAGCAAATCATCCTGACGCTGCAGTCCTACTGGGACAAGCAGGGTTGCGCCCTGCTCCAGCCCATCGACATGGAAGTCGGCGCGGGCACGTCGCACGTTCACACGTTCCTGCGCGCGGTCGGCCCCGAGCCGTGGCGCGCCGCCTACGTGCAGCCGTCGCGCCGCCCGAAGGACGGCCGCTACGGCGAGAACCCGAACCGCCTGCAGCATTACTACCAGTACCAGGTCGTGCTCAAGCCGGCGCCTGAAAACATCCTCGACCTGTACCTCGGCTCGCTGGAAGCGCTCGGCTTCGACCTGAAGCAGAACGACGTGCGCTTCGTCGAGGACGACTGGGAGAACCCGACGCTCGGCGCGTGGGGCCTCGGCTGGGAGGTGTGGCTGAACGGGATGGAAGTCACGCAGTTCACGTATTTCCAGCAGGTCGGCGGCCTCGACTGCAAGCCGGTGCTCGGCGAGATCACGTACGGCCTCGAGCGCCTCGCGATGTATCTGCAGAAAGTCGAGAACGTGTACGACCTCGTATGGACCGAGTGGGAAGAGCAAGGCCCGAACGGCCCGGAGCTGCGCCGCCTGTCGTACGGCGACGTCTACCACCAGAACGAAGTCGAGCAATCGACCTACAACTTCGAGCATGCGAACGTCGACCTGCTGTTCACGTTCTTCAACAGCTACGAGGCGGAAGCGAAGAAGATGATCGACGCGCAGCTCGCGCTGCCCGCGTACGAGCTCGTGCTGAAGGCCGGCCACACGTTCAACCTGCTCGACGCGCGCGGCGCGATCTCGGTAACCGAGCGTGCGGCGTACATCGGCCGCATCCGCGCGCTGTCGCGTCTCGTCGCGCAGGCCTACTACGACTCGCGCGAGAAGCTCGGCTTCCCGATGCTCGGCAACCCGCCGGGCGTGCCGGGCCTCACCACCGACGCCCAGGATGCCGCCCAGCCGGCCTGGGCGCCGCCGCTCAAGGTCGAACGCAAGATCGATCAGGACTGACGAGACGAGATTTATTCCACACATGACGCACAATCATCCCGCCCCCCTGCTCGTCGAACTGCTGACCGAAGAGCTGCCGCCGAAGGCCCTCGCGCGCCTCGGCGACGCATTCGCCGAAGGTCTCGCGCAACGCCTCGCGGCGCGCGACCTCGTCGAAGGCGAACTCGTATTCGAACGTTACGCCACGCCGCGCCGCCTCGCGGTCGTCGTGCAGAACGTGCGCGCCGTCGCACCTGAAAAGCAGGTCCGCGAAAAGGTCCTGCCCGTGTCCGTCGCGCTCGACGCCGAAGGCAAGCCGACCGCCCCGCTCGCGAAGAAACTCGCGGCGCTCGGCCATCCGAACCTGACGATCGCCGATCTCGAGCGCGCGCAGGACGGCAAGGCCGAAGCGTTCTTCGTCAACTACTCGGCGGCCGGCGCGACCCTCGCCGACGGCCTGCAGGCCGCGCTCGACGAAACGCTCGAGAAGTTGCCGATCCCGAAGGTCATGACCTACCAGCGCCCGGACGGCACCGACGTCAAGTTCGTGCGCCCGGTGCATCGCCTGACGGTGCTGCACGACGATCGCATCGTGCCCGTCACCGCGTTCGGCGTCGATGCCGGCGACACCACGCTCGGCCACCGCTTCCTGTCCGACGGCCTCGTCGCGATCCAGCATGCGCGCGCGTATGCCGACACGCTGCGCGACAAGGGCCGCGTGATCGCGCACTTCGCCGATCGCCGCGAAACGATCCGCACGCAGCTGAACGAGCACGCGAACGGCGACACCGTCGTGATGCCCGAAGCGTTGCTCGACGAAGTGACGTCGCTGGTCGAATGGCCGGTCGTCTATCCGTGCCGCTTCGAGGACGAATTCCTGCAGGTTCCGCAGGAATGCCTGATCCTCACGATGCAGACGAACCAGAAATACTTCGCGCTGACCGACAGCGCCGGCAAGCTGCGCTCGCGCTTCCTGATCGTGTCGAACATCGAGACGAAGACGCCCGAGGAAATCGTCGAAGGCAACGAGCGCGTCGTGCGCCCGCGCCTGGCGGATGCGAAGTTCTTCTTCGAGCAGGACAAGAAGAAGCCGCTCGCCGAACGCGTGCCGCTGCTCGCGAACGTCGTCTATCACAACAAGCTCGGTTCGGCGCTCGCGCGCGTCGAGCGCCTCGAAGCGCTGGCCGGTGAGATCGCGCCCGCGATCGGCGCCGACGCCGCGCACGCGAAGCGCGCCGCGCGCCTCGCGAAGGCCGACCTGCTGACCGACATGGTCGGCGAGTTCCCGGAATTGCAGGGCACGATGGGCACGTACTACGCGCGCCACGACGGCGAGCCCGACGACGTCGCGCTCGCATGCGCCGAGCACTACCAGCCGCGTTTCTCCGGCGATGCGCTGCCGACCACGCCGGTGTCCACCGCCGTCGCGCTGGCCGACAAGCTCGAGACGATCGTCGGCATCTGGGGCATCGGCCTCGCGCCGACCGGCGAGAAAGATCCGTTCGCGCTGCGCCGTCACGCGCTCGGCGTGCTGCGCCTGCTCGTCGAGAAGCAACTGCCGCTCGATCTCGTGTCGCTGCTGCGCACGGCCCATGCGCGTTTCGAAGGCGTGCCGGGCGTCGCGGAATCGACCGACGCGATCTTCGCATTCTTCATGGATCGCCTGCGCGGCCTGCTGCGCGAACGCGGCTACACGGCCGGCGAAGTCGATGCGGTGCTGAGCCTGAACCCGACGCGCGTCGACGATCTCGTCGCGCGCCTCGACGCGGTGCGCGAATTCACGCGCCTCGCGGAAGCCGAAGCGCTCGCGGCCGCGAACAAGCGGATCTCCAACATCCTGAAGAAATCGGAAGGCGGCGCGAACGGCGCGGTGCAGCCGACGCTGCTCGTCGAGGCCGCCGAAAAGGCGCTGCACGAACAGCTCGCGGCCGTGACGCCGCACGTGCAGTCGCAGCTCGAGGCGCGGGCATACACGGGCGCGCTGTCGGCGCTCGCCGCGCTGCGCGCGCCGGTCGACACGTTCTTCAACGACGTGATGGTCAACGCCGAGGATCCCGCGCTGCGCGCGAACCGCCTTGCGCTGCTCGCCGCGCTGCATCAGCAGATGAACTGCGTCGCCGACATCTCGAAGCTCGCCGCATAAGGGCCGAACGATGCCGACCAGCCCCAACCGCAAGCTCGTCGTCCTCGACCGGGACGGCGTGATCAACGTCGATTCGGACGCGTTCATCAAGACGCCCGACGAGTGGATCGCGCTGCCCGGCAGCCTCGAGGCGATCGCACGACTCAACCACGCGGGCTACCGCGTGGTCGTCGCGACCAACCAGTCCGGCATCGGCCGCGGGCTGTTCGACATGGCCGCGCTCAACGCGATGCACCTGAAGATGCATCGCGCGGCGGCCGCCGTCGGCGCACGCATCGACGCGGTGTTCTTCTGTCCGCACGTGTCGGAAGACCACTGCGAGTGCCGCAAGCCGAAACCCGGCATGATGCAGATGATCGCCGAGCGCTTCGAGGCCGATCCCGGTCACACGCCGGCCGTCGGCGATTCCCTGCGCGACCTGCAGGCCGGCGCCGCGGTCGGCTTCCAGCCGCACCTCGTGCTGACCGGCAAGGGCAAGAAAACGCTCGCCGCAGGCAATCTGCCGGCCGGCACGAAGGTCCACGACGATCTGCGCGCGTTCGCGCTCGACTTCCTTTCACACGAACACGAGTGATGCGGCCGCCGCGCGCATCCTCCCTACTGTCAGACTCACGCCGATGCGCTTTGTCCGCTCCCTGCTGCTGCTGATCTACTTCATCGTGTACACGGTGCCTTACGCCACCGCGTGCTTCATCGCGTTCCCGTTCATGCGTCCCGACGCGCGTTACTGGATGGCGGCCGGCTGGTGCAAGTCGACGCTGTGGGTCGTGCGCTGGCTGAACGGCATCCGCTACCGGATCGAAGGGATGGAAAACCTGCCCGACGGTCCGGCCGTGCTGCTGTCGAAGCACCAGTCCGCGTGGGAGACGCTCGCGTTTCCGGCGCTGATGCCCAAGCCGCTCTGCTACGTGTTCAAGCGCGAACTGCTGTACGTGCCGTTCTTCGGCTGGGCGCTCGGGCTGCTGCACATGGTCAACATCAACCGCAAGGAAGGCAAGAACGCGTTCGCGTCGGTGATCCGCCAGGGCAAGAAGCGCCTGTCCGAAGGCGCGTGGATGATCATGTTTCCGGAAGGCACGCGCACGCCGGTCGGCAAGCAGGGCAAGTACAAGACGGGCGGCGCGCGCTTCGCGATCGAAACCGGCACGCCGGTCGTGCCGATCGCGCACAATGCCGGTCACGTGTGGCCGCGCAATTCGTTCACGAAATTCCCGGGCGTCGTCACCGTGTCGATCGGCAAGCCGATTCCGGTCGACGGCAAGACGCCCGACGTATTGAACTCGCAGGTCGAAGCATGGATCGAAGCGGAAATGCGCCGCATCGATCCCGATGCCTATCGCCAGCCGGGCAATGCCGGCGCGCGCGATGCCGCGCGCGTCTGAGTCACCCGGATTGCAGCCGTTGCGAACGACGAAACGAAGCGAACTGATGAAAAAGCGTCCGCGGCCACGGCCTGCCGTCGTGGCCCTCGATCATCGCCAGATGGACCTGCCGCTCTTCGACGGGCCGGCCGCATCGTCGGCGCCGCCGGCGTCGCCGGTGCCCGCCGCACCGCCCTCGCCGCCTGAAGCGGTTGCCGCGCCCGCGATGCCCGCCGCGCCGCTCGATCCTGGCCCCGCGCCCGATCGCTCCCGCGTCCGCACGCTCGCAATCGACAGCCGTGTGCTCGAATATCGGCTGAAGCGCTCCGCGCGCCGCACGATCGGATTCACGATCGACGGCAGCGGGCTGTCGATCACCGCGCCGCGCTGGGTCACGCTCGCCGACATCGAAGCCGCCATCGCCGAGAAGCAACGCTGGATCTTCGCGAAGCTCGCGGAGTGGAAGACCCGCACCGAGCAGCGCGCGCTGCCGCAGATCGACTGGCGCGACGGCGCGCAACTTCCGTATCTCGGCAAGACGATCACGATCGCGCTCGGCGCCGGTGCGCTCGCATTCGACGCCGATGCGCAGCGCCTGTCGCTGCCGTTGCCCGCGCAAGCCGACATGCAGCAGATCAAGGATCGCGTGCAGGGCTGGCTCCAGGGCGAAGCAAAGCGGATCTTCGGCGAACGCCTCGTCGTCTACGCGCAAAAGCTCGGCGTCACGTATTCGATGGTTGCGCTGTCGTCGGCCGCGACGCGCTGGGGCAGCTGCTCGAGCGACGGCAAGATCCGGCTGAACTGGCGGCTGATCCACTTCCCGATGTCGATCATCGACTACGTCGTCGCGCACGAGCTGTCGCATCTGCGCGAAATGAATCACAGCCCGGCCTTCTGGCAAACCGTCGAATCGATCTTCCCGGAATTCCGCGAAGCGCGTCACACGCTCAAGCATCACCCGCCCGAGCTGCTGCCGGCGCTGTAACGCGATCGATCAAACCAAAAATACGAACGGGCGATGCGGATTTCTCCGCATCGCCCGTTTTCGTTGCCCGCGACGCCTGTCGTGCGTCGCGCGCCGTTCATTGCGCGCTCAGTGCACCTTCTTCTGGATGAACTCGATCTTGTAGCCGTCCGGATCCTCGACGAATGCGATCACGGTCGTGCCGTGCTTCATCGGGCCCGCCTCGCGGGTCACCTTGCCGCCTTGCGCCTTGATCCGGTCGCAGGCCGCGTACGCGTCGTCGACTTCCAGCGCCAGATGGCCGAAACCGTTGCCGAGATCGTAGGACGACGTATCCCAGTTATGGGTGAGCTCGATCACGGTGCCCGTGCTTTCCGCTTCATACCCGACGAACGCGAGCGTGAACTTGCCTTCCGGATAATCCTCGCGACGCAGCAGCTTCATGCCGAGCAATTCGGTATAGAACTTGATCGAGCGGTCGAGATCGCCGACTCGCAGCATCGTATGCAGCAAACGCATGTGTTGTACTCCTGTGGGGACTTTCCAGAAGCGGAAATTCTACCGGAGTCGGGTGAATCCCGCCGCCGGCGCCCCGTGCGCCGCCATGGCCGCTAGCGGGCATCCGCACGGCGTGCGCGATGCGCGATGCGCGTGCGGCGCCAGTCGTCACGGGTGCCCGACGGCCCCCCGGCAAGTCCACCGATCGGGTAACATCGTCCCACCTCGCACCAAAAGCGGGCATCCCGTCCGCCGCTCGAACGCGACCACCTCCTCTTTCAGCCACACCCTGCCGTGCGAAACCGCCGAATCGAGCGCGCCGGACGCGACATCCGTCCGCCGCTGCCCATGTCCGTGCCCCGTTGCCGCCGCATCGCGGAGGTCCGCCGATGACCGCGCTCGCCGGCACGCCCGCGCGCCGCACGCTCGACACGCGCGCCATCGGCGTGATGCTGCTGCTCTGCGCGATCTGGGGCTTCCAGCAGGTCGCGATCAAGAGCACGAACGCGGCGATCCCGCCGATGTTTCAGGCCGGGCTGCGCTCGGTGATCGCCGCGCTCCTGCTTTGGTGCTGGGCCCGCTCGCGCGGCACGCCGCTGTTCCGCGCGGACGGCACGCTCGGCGCCGGTATCGCGGCCGGTGCGCTGTTCGCCGGCGAGTTCGTCTGCGTGTTCTTCGGGCTGACGCTGACGAGCGCGTCGCACATGGCGATCTTCCTGTACACCGCACCGTGCTTCACCGCGCTCGGCCTGCACCTGTTCGCGCCGGGCGAGCGGCTGCAGCGCGTCCAGTGGGCCGGCGTCGGCCTCGCGTTCGCCGGTATCGCGCTTGCATTCGCGGACGGCTTCCTCAAGCCGCGCGCACCCGGCGCATCGGTCTTGGCCGGGCTGGCCGGCGACGCGCTCGGCATCCTCGGCGGCGCGATGTGGGCCGCGACGACGGTCGTCGTGCGCTCGACGTCGCTCGCGCGTGCCAGCGCGAGCAAGACGCTGTTCTACCAGCTCGCGGTGTCGGCCGTCGTGCTGATCGCGCTCGCCGCACTGCTCGGCCAGATGTCGTTCGCGCAGGTCACGCCGATCGCGCTCGCGAGCCTCGCGTACCAGTCGGTGATCGTCGCGTTCGTCAGCTATCTGTCGTGGTTCTGGTTGCTGACGCGCTACAGCGCTTCGCGGCTGTCGGTGTTCACGTTCCTGTCGCCGTTGTTCGGCGTCGCGTTCGGCGTGCTGCTGCTCGGCGAATCGGTCGGCTGGCGCTTCATGTCCGCGGCCGCGCTGGTGCTGACCGGAATCGCGCTCGTCAACGCGCCGCCGCGCGGGCGCGCGTAACGCCGTCAGGCCGCGCTCCGGCCTCGGCGAGCATGGCGCGGCAAACAAAAAGGCTGCCCATCGGGGCAGCCTCGTGAATCTCGGGCCGGCGCGCACCACGCGCGCGCGGCCCGCGTGGTCCGGTTACTCCGCGGGCTTGCGCACCTTCGCGAGCGCCTGCGCGACGCCGACGTATTCGGCCACGCCCACATCCTCCGCACGTCGCGCGAGGTCGAAGCCGAGCCCGTCGAAATCGATCGACTCGCGATAGTCGCCGAGCGTGTTGCGCAGCATCTTCCGACGTTGCGAGAACGCCGCGGTGACCACTTCGCCGAGCAGCACGGGATCCACGTCCGGCAGTTCGTGCGGCTCGTACGGAATCATCCGGACGATCGCCGAATCGACCTTCGGCGGCGGCTGGAACGACTCCGGCGGCACGTCGAGCATCTTGTCCATCACGTAGCGGTACTGCAGCATCACCGACAGCCGCGAGAACGCCTTGGTGCCCGGCTCGGCGACCATCCGTTCGACGACCTCGTTCTGCAGCATGAAATGCTGGTCGATGACCACGTGGGCGAACGTCATCAGATGAAACAGCAGCGGGCTGGAAATGTTGTACGGCAGGTTGCCGACGATGCGCAGCGACGGCTTGTCGCCAGGTGCCGCGAGCGAGCCGAAGTCGAACGCGAGCGCGTCGCCCGCGTGCAGCTCCAGCAGTGCACCGAAGCGCTGCTGCAGGCGCCCGATCAGGTCGCGGTCGAGCTCGACCGCATGCAGCGGCGACTCGGGCGTCGCGAGACGCGCGATCAGCGGCTCGGTCAGCGCGCCGAGGCCGGGGCCGATCTCGACCATGCGCTGGCCGCGCGCGGGGCCGATCGTCGCAACGATCGAATCGATCACGCCGTGATCGACGAGGAAGTTCTGCCCGAAGCGCTTGCGCGCGAAGTGGCCTTGGTGCTGTCTGCTGTTCGACATCGACTGAGAAAAACGAAAAATACGACGAATGAGGTCAGGCCCGGGCCCGTGCGCGTCAGGCCGCGCGGCGATGGCGCGCCATCGTAACGGCCGTGTCGAGCGCGGCGACCATGCTGCCCGGATCTGCGCGGCCCGTGCCGGCGAGATCGAGCGCGGTGCCGTGATCGACCGACGTGCGAATGATCGGCAGCCCGAGCGTGACGTTGATGCCCTCGCCGAAGGTCGCATACTTCAGCACGGGCAAGCCCTGATCGTGGAACATCGCGAGCACGCAATCCGCATTCTCGAGATAGCGCGGCTGGAACAGCGTGTCGGCCGGATACGGGCCGCGCGCGTCGATGCGCTGCGCTTGCGCGCGCGCGAGCGCCGGCGCAATCACGTCGATCTCCTCGCGCCCGAGATAGCCGTTCTCGCCCGCGTGCGGGTTGAGCCCGGTCACGAGGATGCGTGGCGATGCGAGGCCGAAGTCGCGCCGCAGGTCGCGATCGACGATCGCCAGCGTCTCGACGAGCCCGTCGATCGTCAGGGCGGCCGACACGTCCTTCAGCGGCAAGTGCGTGGTCGCGAGCGCCACGCGCAGCGGCCGCACGCCCGTGCCCGCCAGCATCATCACGACGCGCGGTGTGTGCGTGCGTTCCGCAAGGTATTCGGTATGGCCGGTAAACGGCACGCCGGCATCGTTGATCGTGCTCTTCTGCAGCGGCGCGGTGACGATCGCGTCGAAGCGGCCCGCCATCGCGCCGTCGATCGCGGCATCGAGTAGCGCGAGCACGTAGCGGCCGTTGGCCGCGTCGAGCGTGCCGGCCCGCGCGGGCACGGCAAGCGAATGATGCTCGACCGACACCGGCCCGCCGCCGGCGAGCACCGCTCGGTCGGCACCGACGGCCGCCGCGCGCGCGTCGAGCAACGCGGCGTCGCCGAGCACGGTGAAATGCGCGCCCGGCCAGCGCCGCGCGGCATCCTGTAACGCCTGCACGGTCAGCTCCGGGCCGACACCCGCGGGTTCGCCGGTCGTGATCGCGATCTGCAGCGCGGATGCCGTCATGTGAAGCTCGCTCAGTTCGCCGGGCCGACGCCGCCGATCTTGTACTGCACGTACGACGAATCGCGCAGTTCGCGCAGCCAGTCGGCGTACGCCTGCTCAGCCTTGCGCTGGCCGATCGCCTGGCGCGCGATATCCATCTGCTGCTGCACCGAGCCTTCCGCCTCGCGGCGCTCCATCACCTGAATCAGGTGGTAGCCGTACTCGGTACGAATCGGCTGGCTGATCTGGCCGTCCTGCAGGTTGTTCATCGCGCGCTCGAATTCGGGCACGGTCTCGCCCGGGCTGATCCAGCCGAGATCGCCGCCCTGCGACGCCGACCCGTCCTGCGAGTAGGTGCGCGCGAACTTCGCGAAATCGCCGCCCGCCTCGACCTGGCGGCGGATGTCCTGCAGCTGCTGGCGCGCCTGGCCTTCCGACTTGCCTTCGCCGACACGCAACAGGATGTGGCGCACGTGCGTCTGGACGATCTTCGGTGCCGCGGCGGTCGCGCCCTGGCTCTGGCGGCGGTCGACGAGACGCACGATCTCGAAGCCGTCCGGCACGCGGATCAGCGTCGGGTTGACCTGCCCCGGGCGCAGCTTCGATGCAGCCTCGACGACGTCGGCCGGCAACGCGGACGGTGCCTTGAAGCCGAGATCGCCGCCCTTCTTCGCGTCGTTCGCTTCCGAGTTGCTCTTCGCGAGCTTCTCGAAATCGGCGCCCGACGTGGCCTGCTGCAGCAGCGCTTCGGCCTTCTTCTGCGCGGCTTCGATCTCGGCTTGCGGCGCGTTGGTCGGCGCCTTGATGAAGATGTGCTGGAAGCGCAGGTCCTGCTGCTGCGACGCGTTCGGCCCGCGCTGGCTCGCGATGTAGTTCGCGACCTCGGCGTCCGACACGGTGATCTTGCCGTCCACCTCGCGCTCGCGCAGCTTCGACAGCATCAGCTCGGTACGCGCGTCGCTCGTGAACACGCTCCAGGGCACGCCTTGCGCGACGATCCGCGCGCGGTACTGGTCGAGCGTCATCCCGTTCGCCTGCGCGAGGCGCTGCAGCGTGGACTGCACGGTCGCGTCGTCGATTCGGATCCCGTCGTCCTTGGCCTTCTGCACCTGGATGCGTTCGAGCACCATCTGGTTCAGCACCTGCGCGCGCAACTGATCGGCCGGCGGCACGGGTGCGTTCTGCTGCTGCAGCCGGCGCGCGATCAGGCCGACGCGCTGGTCGAGTTCGCGGCCCGTGATCACGTCGTTGTTGACGACCGCGACGACTTCGTCGGCGAGCTGCGCACCTTGCGACCCGAGCGCCTGCGCCGAGGCCGGCGCGGCGGCGAGCAGCGCGGCGGCGGCGGCAAGGCTGGACACGACTGCCGCGAAACGAAGGGTTTTCTTCATTGCCACTGGAACTCCATTGAAATCGTGCTGACCGGTGCAGACAAGCCGGCGTTACTCGTAGTTGCTGAAGCGGGACATCGGCGGCGGCGAGGACGGCAGCGGCGTGTAGCCCGGCACCCCGGCGCGGAATGCGGCCACGAGGCCGTTGTCGATCGTCGACAAGCCCTTGAGCGTCAGCTGCATCATGAATCGCGTCGACGAGTTCTGCTGTCCCGACGAGTTGATGCCGTTCGCAAATCGCTGCACGCCGACCCCGAGCGCCCAGCAATCCGCGTCGTATTGTAAGCCGAGCAGACCGTCGACCACGCGATCGCCCGCGAGGTCGTAATTGAAACGGCCGATCGCGTACAGGCGACGCGTGAGCGGCCACTGCGCGGATACCAGGAACTGGTTGATCGGCTGGCCGTCGAGCGTGGTGTTCGCGCGCGTGTAGCGATAGCCGACGTTGATCACCTTGCGCTCGCCCGGGCTGAACCCGAAACCGACGCTCGACTTCACGAGCTGGTTGTTGTTCTGGTTGTACTGGAACGCCGTCTCCGACATGAAGCCGGAGCCCAGTTTCAGCGCCGCGCCGACGATCAGGTCCGAGTGGCGGGCCTGCACGGCCGATTGCCCCGAGTTCAGCGTCACGCGCTGATCGGCGAAGTAGTACTGCTGCGCGACCACGAAGCGCGCGCGCTCGTCGCCCGTGCGCGGATCGATGAAGCGCGACGTCAGCCCGGCCGTGATCCGGTTCGCGTCGGCGATCCGGTCGTTGCCGACGAACGTGTTCGGCTGGTAGATCTCCGCGAGGCCGAAGTCCGATTCCGCGGTGTCAAACAGCGGTGCGTTCGACTGGTCGCGATACGGCGTGTACACGTAGTACAGGCGCGGCTCGAGGGTCTGGATGAAGTCCTGGCCGAACAGGCGCACCGAGCGGTCGAAGATCAGGCCCGAGTCGAAGCTCACGGTCGGGATCGACTCGGTGAAGCGCTTCGGGTTGTTCGGCGTGCTCGACGACAGATGGTTCAGGTCGTACGAAGCGAAGTGATACTGCACCTTCGGTACGACGAAATAGCCGGGGCCGTACACGCCGTACGCGATATACGGATTGAAGGCGATCCGGTCGCCTTCGGTCGAATCGGCGGTCGTGATGCGGAAGCGCGAATAGTCGGCTTCGGCGCCGAAGTCGAAGCCCCCGACGTTGTACTTCGTGTACTTCACGTTCAACTGCGGCTCGCGGCTGTACGGCGCGATCGACGGCGGCAGCGTCTGCCAGTGCTGATAGCGCGCGAGCACCGACCACGGGCCGTTGTTGTACGTGAGGCCGGCTTCCTGCTGGTACAGCGTCTGCGTCCCGTTGACGAACTGGTTCATCGACCCAAGGTCTTCGGGATACGTATTGTCCGAGACCTTGTTGTAGTAGACGTAGCCGCCGAAACCGCCGCCGAAGTTCTGCTGGTGCTGCCAGTAGATCGCGTAGCGGTTGCGGTGCGCGAGCCGGTCGTCCGGCAGGTAATTGGCCGTAAACGTGCCCGAATACGACGGCGACAGGTAGCGGAACGTCGCTTCCGTCTGCACGCCGCGCCGCGAAATGATGTGCGGCGTGATCGTCAGGTCGCGGTTGGGCGCGATGTTGAAGTAGTACGGCAGCGACAGCTCGAACCCGTTGCTCGAGTTCATCGAGAACGTCGGCGGCAGCAAGCCGCTACGCCGCTCGCCCGACAGCGGGAACGTCATCCACGGGCTCGCGAAGATCGGCACGCCCTGGAAGAACAGCACGCCGTTGCGCGCGGTGCCTTCGTCGGCACCCGTGTCGAAGTCGAAGCGGCTGCCCTTGATGTACCACGCCGGGTCCGTCGCGCACTGGCACGCCGTGTAGGTGCCGTTGACGAACACCGAGCGCTCGCTGTCGAGCAGGTCGACGCGCTCCGCGCTGCCGGACCCGCCCGTCACATTGAAGTGGTACTTCGGCGCCGTCATGAAGCCCTGGTTCGCCTCGACCTTCAGATGCGCCTCGGGGCCCGCGAACGACGTGCCGCCGTTGACCACCCTGACCTGGCCGTACGCGTCGGCCATGTCGGTATCCTGATCGTAGTGGATCGCGTCGGCCTTCACGACCGCATCGCCGCGACGCAGCTCGGCCGAACCCTTCGCGGCCAGGTCCTGATCGGCCGTGCCGCTCGTATGGTCGGCGATCACGAAGGTGGCCGGCTTCGCGCCGTCCTTCAGCGGATGATCCTCGAGTTGCGGGGCGAGACGCAGGTCCCACGGCGAGTCGAGCGGCTGCGGCTGCGCGGCTGCGCCCGACAGCTGCGCGTGCGACACGGCCGGCACGAGGCCGGGCACGGCCAGGAGCGCGAGCGCGAGCCGCCGTTTGCGCGGCGCCCCGTCACCGGGGAAGACATTCGGGAATAGCGGTTTGGGCGGCATCTATCGTTTGGCGAATCGCCCCTTGTCAACCGCACCGGCACGGCACATTCGCGCGCGGCGGGCCGCGCCGTCGCACCGCGACTGCGGCTGAGCGCAAACCGGGGACGCGATCGGGCGGACGGCGCGACAGGCGGCGGGCCTGCACGGCGCAAGCTGACGCGGGGCGCGTCAAAAAAGTCGTGGGGTATTATATGGCAAGACGTTCCCCCCTCCGCCGAGTTTCATGACACCCCCATCCGCCGCATCCCAGCCCGACGCCCGCCTCGACGCACTGACCGCGTGGCTGCGCCCGCTCGCCGAGCGCTTCGCCCTCGACCTGTCGACCCTCGCGCCCGCGTCGTCGGACGCCAGTTTCCGCCGCTATTTCCGGGTCGCGTCGGCCACGCGCCCCGGCGGCTCGCTGATCGCGGTCGACGCGCCGCCCCCCGAGAAATGTCGCGAATTCGTTCAGGTCGCGCAGTTGCTCGCCGCAGCCGGCGACCACGTGCCCGACGTGCTGGCCCACGATTGCGACGCGGGCTTCATGCTCGTGACCGACCTCGGCCGCACGTCGTACATCTCGGTGCTCGATCCGGCCGACCCGGTTGCGGCGCGCCCGTTGATGCGCGACGCGCTCGACGCACTGATCCGCTTCCAGCTGAGCTCGAAACCCGACGTGCTGCCGCCGTTCGACGAGGCATTCCTGCGCCGCGAGATGGAGCTGCTGCCCGAATGGTTCGTCGGCCGGCACCTGGGCAAGCCCGTCACCGACGCGATGCGCGGCACGCTCGAACGCACCTTCGCGCTGCTGGTCGCGAGCGCCCATGCGCAGCCGCAGGGCTTCATGCTGCGCGACTTCATGCCGCGCAACCTGATGGTTTGCGATCCGAACCCCGGCGTGCTCGACTTCCAGGACGCCGTGTACGGGCCGCTCACGTACGACGTCGTGTCGCTTCTGCGCGACGCGTTCATCAGCTGGGACGAGGAGTTCGAGCTGGACTGCTTCGCGTACTACTGGGAAAAGGCGAAGAAGGCCGGCCTGCCGGTCGATCCGGACTTCGGCGAGTTCTACCGCCAGCTCGAGTGGATGGGACTGCAGCGCCACATCAAGATCCTCGGCCTGTTCGCGCGCATCAACTACCGCGACGGCAAGCCGCATTACCTGAACGACCTGCCGCGCTTCCTCGCCTATGCGCGCAAGGTCGCGCTGCGCTACCGCCCGCTCGTGCCGTTCGCGAAGTTGCTCGACGAGCTCGAGGGCAAAGGCGCGGCCGACGTCGGCTATACGTTCTGACCGCCCTCACATTCAGCCGAACATGAGCACTACCCTGACCACGGCGATGATCTTCGCCGCCGGGCGCGGCGAACGGATGCGCCCGTTGACCGACACCCGCCCGAAGCCGCTGCTCGAAGCCGGCGGCAAGCCGCTGATCGTCTGGCAGATCGAGGCGCTCGCGCGCGCGGGCATCGAAACGATCGTGATCAACCACGCATGGCTCGGCGAGCAGCTCGAGGCGACACTCGGCGACGGCTCGCGCTGGGGCGTGCGGCTCGCGTATTCGGCCGAAGGCGACGCGCTGGAAACCGCCGGCGGCATCGCGAAGGCGCTGCCGCTGCTCGAGCGCGACGGCCGTCCGACGGTGTTCGCCGCGGTCGCGGGCGACGTGTACTGCGCATTCGACTACCGGACGCTCGCCGCCCGGGCCGCGCGGATGGCCGCGCTCGACGCGCCGGGGATGCATCTCGTGATGGTGCCGAACCCGCCGTTCCATCCGGACGGCGATTTCGTGCTTTGCGACGACGGCCGGCTCGCGCTCGCCGGCGCCCCGCGCGTCACGTTCGGCAGCATCGGCGTGTACGACACGCGGATGTTCCGCGACATCGTGCCGGGCACCCACCGTCCGCTCACGCCGTACTTCAAGGCGACCATCGAGGCCGGCCGCGCGAGCGGCGAGTTGTACGAAGGCATCTGGGAAAACGTCGGCACGCCGGCGCAGCTCTGCGAGCTCGACGCGCGGCTGCGCGCCGCAGCACGCTGAACCTTTCGCGGCTGGCTGCCGGGCCATCCGGCGACGCGGCGGCTGCCAAAGGCCGGAAAGGGCGATGATTGCCCGGTCGATCGGCGTCAGGCCACCGTCGAAATAGTGCGGCGGTCGCGACGCGCGATCATCCGGTCGTGACGGCCCAACGCCGCCCGATCGCGAATCGCCGGCGAAACGGCCGTTCCCGCGCCGCGCCGCACGGCATCGACGCTCGCGCTCACGCGGCCTCGGCCGCCTCCCCGCCCGCCGCCGCGCGCTGCTGCTGCAGCGCCCACATCTGCGCATACAGCCCGTCCGCGCGCACGAGTTCATCATGCGTGCCGCGCTCGACGATGCGCCCGTGATCCATCACGAGAATCTGCTGCGCGTGCACGACCGTCGACAGACGATGCGCGATCACGAGCGTCGTGCGGTGCCGCGCGATCTGGTCGAGTTCGTGCTGGATCGCGCGCTCCGAGCGCGAATCGAGCGCCGACGTCGCCTCGTCGAACAGCAGCACCGGCGGATCCTTCAACAGCGTGCGCGCGATCGCGACGCGCTGCTTTTCGCCGCCCGACAGTTTCAGCCCGCGCTCGCCGACCGGCGTGTCATAGCCCTTCGGCAAGCTCTCGATGAAGTCGTGGATGTGCGCGGCGCGCGCGGCCGCGATCACTTCGTCGCGGGTCGCGGTGGGCCGGCCGTAGGCGATGTTGTAGTAGATCGAATCGTTGAACAGCACGGTGTCCTGCGGCACGATCCCGATCGATGCGCGCAGCGAGTCCTGCGTGACGTCGCGAATGTCCTGGCCGTCGATCCGGATTGCGCCGCCTGTCTGCCGGTCCAGATCGTAGAAGCGGAACAGCAGGCGCGACAGCGTCGACTTGCCCGACCCGCTGTGACCGACCACGGCGGTCGTCGTGCCCGCGTCGATCGTGAAGGTCACGTCGTGCAGGATCTGCCGCGATGCTTCGTACGCGAAGTTCACGTGCTCGAAGCGAACCTGCGCGCCGGCGACCGCGAGCGGCCGCGCGTCGGGCGCGTCCGCGACTTCCTTGGCGGCCGACAGCAGCCCGAACATCCGGTCCATGTCGGTCAGGCTTTGCTTCAGCTCGCGATACACGACGCCGAGAAAGTTCAGCGGGATGTACAGCTGCAGCATGAACGTGTTGATCAGCACGAGATCGCCGAGCGTCAGCTTGCCGGCCAGCACGCCCTGCGTCGCGCGCCACAGGATGAACACGAGCCCGGTGCCAATGATCGCCTGCTGGCCGAAGTTCAGCAGCGAAAGCGAATTCTGCGAGCGGATCGCCGCCTTGCGGTAGCGCTTCAGGTTCTCGTCGTAGCGCTGCGCCTCCCACTCCTCGTTGCCGAAGTACTTCACCGTCTCGTAGTTGATCAGCGAATCGATCGCCCGCGAGTTCGCACGCGAATCCAGTTCGTTCATCGTGCGGCGAAAGTGCGTGCGCCAGTTGGTGACCTTCACGGTAAACACGATGTACGTGACGAGCGCCGCGAACGTCACATACGCGTAGTACGCGTCGTACTTCACGACGAAGAAGCCGAGCACCAGCCCGACCTCGACGAGCGTCGGCAGGATGCTGTACAGCGAATAGGAAATCAGCTGCTGGATGCCGCGCGTGCCGCGCTCGATGTCGCGCGACATGCCGCCCGTCTGGCGCTCGAGATGGAAGCGCAGCGACAGCCCGTGCAGATGCCGGAACACCTGCAGCGCGAGCTGGCGCACCGCGCTCTCGGTGACCTTCGAGAACAGGATTTCGCGCAGCTCGGTAAAGAGCGACGTCGACAGCCGCACGAGCGCATACGCGACGACCAGCAGGCCGACGCCGCCCGCGAGCACGATGCCGGCCGATTGCTCCGCGCGCCCGAGCGCGGTGAGTTGCTGCACGGCCGACAAGTGATCGACGATGCGCTTCATCACGACCGGCACGCCGAGGTTCGCCACCTTCGCGCCGATCAGGCAGCCGAGCGCGAGCGCGACGCGCCATTTGTAGGTGGTCAGGTACGGCAGCAGCGACCGGATGGTCTGCCAGTCGTTGCGAGGCCCGGTCGGAGCCGGCGCGGGCTCGCCGGAAGCGGAATATCGGCGCATGGGGGAAGGATCGGCGGCGGTGCGGCACGCGTTGCTGCGACGGCCGGCTCGCCCGCTTTCTCGTACAATTTGCGAACGTTGTATTGTCGCAGAAGCCGCTACGCGCCGCTGCCGGCGCCCTCGCCGGCCGGGCTGCGCGTGGCGGCGCACTTATTACAGGATGAAAGCCTCCGCCATGACCGATTCGACCCTCGAACTTCCGCAAAAACAGCCCGCGCTGCGCGTCGTCCCGCAACCGCACGACGCGAATGTCCACGGCGACGTGTTCGGCGGCTGGATCATGTCGCAGGTCGACATCGCCGGCTCGATCCCCGCGAGCCAGCGCGCGAACGGCCGCGTCGCGACGGTCGCGGTCAATTCGTTCGTGTTCAAGCAGCCGGTGTTCGTCGGCGATCTGCTGAGCTTCTACGCCACGATCATGCGCACCGGCAACACGTCGATCACGGTCGACGTCGAGGTGTACGCGCAGCGCATGCGCCTGATGGGCGAAGTCGTGAAGGTCACCGAAGCAACGCTCACCTACGTCGCGACCGGCCCCGACCGCAAGCCGCGGCAACTGCCGCCGCTCTGATCCACGCCGCGGCGCCGCGCGCGGCCCGTCAGTGGGTGGCCGTCAGCCCGAATTCGCGCATCGCGGGCACGAAGTCGTGATTGAGCGTCGGCTTGCGCGACAGCTTCATCAGCACGTAGCGCTGGAACGGCGCGAGCCGTTGCCACTGCGCGAGCGCGGGCGCCGGCAGCCCGGCCAGCGCGCTCTGCTGCACGAGCGCGTCGGGCACCGAGTCGGTCACACGCCAGCTCGGCTGCTCGTCCGGCTGGAACCACGACGGTTCGAGATCGGCGTGCGTGCGCAGCATTTCGAACAGCGCGTGATCGAAATTGGGCTCGATCGCGGTGTCGTCGTCGGCCGGAAAGCGCGCGAGCAGCTTGCGGTCCTCGAGCGGCAGCAACTGCCATTGCTCCAGGGAAATGCGCAGACCGAAACGGTCGAGATTGAAACGCACGATCATCGGGATGTACGTCAGGTTTTCCGACGAATCGTGTTCGAAATCGAATAGCAGCGGAGCGTCGCTGAGTCCCATGGTCGTTACCTGAGTGGCGGATGCCGGCGCGGCCGGCCTGCCTGAGGTATTTTAGAACCTCTGCGCGCAAGCGGCGCACGCGATCGTCGCCGCACATGCATCGAATCAACGGGAGTGCTCGTGAATCCGACTGAAACAGAAGAACCGCGCGGCGCGATCGAGCTGTCCGTGCGCCGCACGCGCGGCGGCGCCGTCGAAACCGCGCACGACTACGTCGGCCAGGAATGGCCGGTCGCGCTGGTCTTCAACGGCATCTCGCACGCGGTGATGATGTGCACGCCGCGCGACCTCGAGGCGTTCGCGGTCGGCTTCGCGATCTCGGAAGGGATCGTCGAGCGCGGCAGCGACATCAAGGACATCGAGGTGATCCTGCACGCCGACGCGCCGCTGCCGCACGCGGAAGTGCATCTGGAGGTCGTCCAGCAGGCGTTCGCCGCGCTGAAGGACCGCCGCCGCGCGCTCGCGGGCCGGACCGGCTGCGGCGTGTGCGGCATCGAGAGCATCGACCTGCTCGATCTCGCGCCCGAGCGCGTGCCCGACACCGGTTTCCTCGCGCGCCTCGCGCCCGATGCGCTCGCGCGCGCGGCCCATGCGCTGCCGGTGCACCAGGCGCTCACGCGTCTCACCGGCGGCCTGCACGCGGCCGCATGGTGCGACGCAACGGGCGCGATCCGGATGGCGTTCGAGGATGTCGGCCGCCACAACGCGCTCGACAAGCTGATCGGCTCGCTCGTGCTCGCGCGTGCGGACGCAACCGACGGCTTCGTGTTCCTGTCGAGCCGCGCGAGCTACGAGCTGGTGCGCAAGTCGGCGCGGGTCGGCATCCCGATGGTCGCGACGATCTCCGCGCCGTCGTCGCTCGCGATCGAGATCGCGAAGGCGGCCGGCCTGCGGCTGGTCAGTTTCTGCCGCGAAACCGGCCACGTCGATTACGGCACGGCCTGAGCCGGCCGTCCGATCGCGGCGTCAGTCGAACTGACGGAAATCCGGCTTGCGCTTCTCGAAGAACGCGGTCATCGCCTCGCGTGCTTCCGGCGCACGCAGCATCGCGGAGAAGTGGCCGGCCTCCTCCTTCATCCGCTCGGCAACGCCCACCCCGCCCGTCTCCTTCAACAGCGCCTTCGTCACGCGCAGCGACGACGCCGGCAGCGCCGCGAGTTTCGCGGCCTGCTTCGCCGCGAATGCGTCGAGCTCGGCGGCCGGCAGCACCCGGTTGACGATGCCGATGCGGTGCGCTTCCAGCGCGTCGAACGCTTCGCCGAGCAGCAGCTTCTCGGCGGCGACCTGATGGCCGGCCAGACGCGGCAGCAGCACGCTCGATGCGGCTTCCGGGCACAGCCCGAGCTGCGCGAACGGCAGCGAGAACGCGGCGGTGTCGGCCGCATAGACGAGATCGCAGTGCAGCAGCATCGTCACGCCGACGCCGACGGCGATGCCCGGCACCGCGGCGACGATCGGCTTGGCCGCGCCGCTGATGCGTGCGAGAAACTGGAATACCGACGCGTTCTCGTCCTTCGGCGGCGACTTCAGGAAATCCTCGAGATCGTTGCCCGCGCTGAAGTTGCCGTCGCTGCCGCGCAGCAGAATCACGCGGACCGCCTTGTCCTCCTGCGCGTCGGCGAGCGCATCGGCCATCGTCTGGTACATCGCCGCCGTCAGCGCGTTCTTCTTCGCCGGGCGGGCGATCGTGATCGTCATCACGCCGTCGGCGCACTCCACTTGAATTTCGGCCACAACCGTCTCCTTTGACTTTCTTCTTCCGGAATGAAAAACGGTGCGCAAGCTCGTGGCTCGCGCACCGTGATCGCTACTGTCGCGCTCCGCTTACAGGCGTTCGATGATGCCCGCCGCACCCATGCCGGTGCCGACGCACATCGTGACCATCCCGTACTTCAGGTTGCGCCGGCGCAGGCCGTGCACCACGGTCGCCGCGCGGATCGCGCCGGTCGCGCCGAGCGGGTGGCCAAGCGCGATCGCGCCGCCGACCGGGTTGACCTTCGACGGGTCGAGGCCGAGATCGCGGATCACCGCCAGCGACTGCGCGGCGAATGCCTCGTTCAGCTCGATCCAGTCGAGATCGTCCTGCTTCAGGCCGGCGGCCTTCAGCGCGGCCGGGATCGCTTCCTTCGGGCCGATGCCCATGATTTCCGGCGGCACGCCGCGCACCGCGAAACTCACGAAGCGCGCGAGCGGCGTCAGGTTGAATTCCTTGAGCACCTTCTCCGACACGACCAGCAGCGCGCCCGCGCCGTCCGACGTCTGCGAGCTGTTGCCGGCCGTCACCGAGCCCTTGTTCGCGAACACCGTGCGCAGCTTCGCGAGGCCTTCGAGCGACGTATCCGCGCGCGGACCTTCGTCCAGCTTGATCTCGCGCGTCTTCACGTCGACTTCGCCGGTCGCGAGGTTCGGGAAACGCTCGGTGATCGTGTACGCGGCGATTTCGTCGCCGAACTCGCCGGCCTGCTGCGCGGCGAGCGCCTTGCGGTGCGACTCGACCGAGAATGCATCCTGGTCTTCGCGGCTCACCTTCCACTGCTCGGCGACGCGCTCGGCCGTCAGGCCCATCCCGTAGGCAATGCCGAAATCCTCGCTGCGATCGAAGATGTGCGGCGACATCGACGGCTTGTTGCCCATCATCGGCACCATGCTCATCGATTCGCAGCCGCCCGCGAGCAGCGCGTCCGATTCGCCGACACGGATGCGGTCCGCCGCCATCGCCAGCGCCGTGATGCCCGACGCGCAGAAGCGGTTGACCGTCACGCCGCCGACCGTCTGCGGCAGGCCCGCGAGCAGCGCGCCCATGCGCGCGACGTTCAGGCCCTGCTCGGCTTCGGGAATCGCGCAGCCGATGATCGCGTCCTCGATCACCTTCGTGTCGAGGCCGGGCACCTGCGCGACCGCCGACTTGATCGCGTGAACCAGCAGCTCGTCCGGGCGCGTGTTCTTGAAGACACCGCGCGGAGCCTTGCCGATCGGCGTGCGGCTGGCGGCGACGATGTATGCGTCTTGCAATTGTTTGCTCATTTCAAACTCCTGTCGGACGAAGCGCAGCCTTCGAAGCGCGCTCCGGTCCCGTGCAAAGTTGTCCGCTCGCTCAGTTACGCACCGGCTTGCCGGTCTGCAACATGCCCATGATCCGTTCCTGCGTCTTCTGCGTGCCGAGCAGCTCGACGAACGCGCGGCGCTCGAGCGCGAGCAGCCACTGCTCGTCGACCAGGCTGCCGGCTTCGACGTCGCCGCCGCACACGGCTTCCGCGATGCGGCTCGCGATCAGGAAGTCGTGGTCGCTGATGAAGCGGCCGTCACGCATGTTGACGAGCGATGCCTTGATCGTCGCGATCGCGGAGCGGCCCGCCACCGGCACGTCCTTCGCGCGCAGCGGCGCGCGATAGCCGGTGTCGGCGAGCGCACGCGCTTCCTTCTTCGCGGTATCGAGCAGCTCGAACACGTTGAAGACGATCGTGTCGGACGGCTTCAGGTAGCCCATCGCGCGCGCATCGTGCGCCGACGACGATACCTTCGCCATCGCCGCGTTCTCGAACGACTTCGTGACGAACTTCAGGATGTCGGTCGTCGCGTTCGCGGCCGTCGCCGCATCCGCCGCGCGCAGCGCCGCTTCCTTCAGGCCGCCGCCCGCCGGCACGAGGCCGACGCCCACTTCGACCAGACCGATGTAGCTCTCGACGTGCACGACGCGCTTCGCGCTGTGCAGCATCAGCTCGCACCCGCCGCCGAGCGCGATGCCCGACACGGCCGCGACGACCGGCACGTTCGCGTACTTCACGCGCAGCATGCCTTCCTGGAACTTCTTCACGAACGGCTCGATGCCCTTCGCACCGCCCATCATGAACGCGGGCATCGCCTCCTCGAGGTTCGCGCCGGCCGAGAACGGGCCGCCCGGCGTGCCGAGCTTCAGCGACGTCGGTTGCCAGATCACCACGCCCTTGTAATCCTTCTCCGCGAGCTCGATCGCTTGCACGAGGCCGTCGATCACGCTCGGCCCGATCGTGTTCATCTTCGACTTGAACGACACGATCACGACGTCGTCTTCACCCGCACGATCGTCGACCCACGCACGCACCGCGTCGGTTTCGAACAGCGTCTTGCCGTACGTCTTCGGATCGGCGCCCGCTTCGCCGAGCAGCGGCGCGCGGAACACCTGCTTGCGATAGACGGCGAGATCGGAACGCGGCACGAAGCGCTTCGACGCCGGCGCCCACGAGCCTTCGGCCGTGTGCACGCCGCCCTTCTCTGCGACCGGGCCTTCGAGGACCCACGACGGCAGCGGCACGTTCGCGAGCGCCTTGCCGGCCGCGATGTCTTCCTGCACCCACTCGGCGACCTGCTTCCAGCCGGCGGCCTGCCAGCCTTCGAACGGGCCTTCGTTCCAGCCGAAGCCCCAGCGGATCGCGAGGTCGACGTCGCGCGCGTTGTCGGCGATCGACTCGAGGTGCACGCCGATGTAGTGGAACACGTCGCGGAAGATCGACCACAGGAATTGCGCGTGCGGATGGTCCGTTTCACGCAGCAGCTTCAGGCGCTCCGCCGGCGGGCGCTTCAGGATGCGGCCGACGGTCTCGTCCGCCTTCGCGCCCGAATCGACGTAGGTGCCCGTCTTCGCGTCGAGCACCTTGATCGCCTTGCCTTCCTTCTTGTAGAAACCGCCGCCCGTCTTCTGGCCGAGCGCGCCCTGCTTCACCAGTTCGGCGAGCACGGCGGGCGTCTGGTAGACCGGGAAGAACGGATCGTCGGCGAGGTTGTCCTGCATCGTCTTGATCACGTGCGCCATCGTGTCGAGGCCGACCACGTCCGCGGTGCGGAACGTCGCCGACTTCGCGCGGCCGAGGCGGCTGCCCGTCAGGTCGTCGACTTCGTCGAAGCGCAGGCCGAACTTCGCGGCCTCGGTGATCACGGCCAGAATCGAGAAGATGCCGACGCGGTTCGCGATGAAGTTCGGCGTGTCCTTCGCGCGCACGACGCCCTTGCCGACGACGCTCGTCAGGAAGGTCTCGAGCTGGTCGAGGATTTCCGGACGCGTATGCGCGGTCGGGATCAGCTCGACCAGGTGCATGTAGCGCGGCGGGTTGAAGAAGTGCACGCCGCAGAAGCGCGCCTTCAGCTCGTCCGAGAAACCTTCGGACAGCTTCGTGATCGACAGGCCCGACGTGTTGGTCGCGAAGATCGCATTCGGCGCGATGTGCGGCGCGACCTTCTTGTACAGGTCGTGCTTCCAGTCCATCCGCTCGGCGATCGCCTCGATCACGACGTCGCACTCGGCGAGCTTCGCGATGTCGTCCTCGTAGTTCGCGGCTTCGAGGTATTTCGCGTCGTCCTTCACGCCGAACGGCGCGGGCGACAGCTTCTTCAGGTTCTCGATCGCCTTCAGCGCGATCGCGTTTTTCGGGCCTTCCTTGGCCGGCAGGTCGAACAGCAGCACCGGCACGCGCGCGTTGACGAGGTGCGCGGCGATCTGCGCGCCCATCACGCCGGCGCCCAGCACGGCGACCTTGCGAATCAGGAAATTGCTCACGGGATGTCTCCGGATAATGTCGTGCAGCACGGGTTGTGAGGGCTGCACGGCGAAGTGAGTACCAGGAACCGTTGCGTTCGGGCGGCGCGCGGCGCGCACCGCCCGGACTCGCGTCAGAACAGCGATTCGTCGACTTCCATCAGCGTCTTCGAGCCGGCGCGCGCGGCGCGGATCGTCGCCGCCGTCTCGGGCAGCAGGCGCGCGAAATAGAAGCGGGCCGTCGCGAGCTTCGACTTGTAGAACGGATCGCCCGACGCTTCCTTGTCGAGCGCGATGCGCGCCATGCGCGCCCAGAAGTACGAGAACACCAGATGGCCGACGGTGCGCAGGTACGGCACGGCCGCGGCGCCGACTTCGTCCGGGTTCTGCATCGCCTTCATGCCGATTTCCATCGTCAGCTTCTGCACCTTGTCGCCGATGTCGGCGAGCGGATTGATGAACTCGGCCATCTCCGGCTTCACGCCTTCGGCTTCCGCGAATTCGGTGACGAGCTTGCCGAACTTCTTCAGCTTCGCGCCCATGTCGCCGAGCACCTTGCGGCCCAGCAGGTCGAGCGACTGGATCGAGTTCGTGCCTTCGTAGATCATGTTGATCCGCGCGTCGCGCACGTACTGCTCCATGCCCCACTCGGAGATGAAGCCGTGGCCGCCGTAGATCTGCATCGCATGGTTGGTCGACTCGAACGCGTTGTCGGTCAGGAATGCCTTGATGATCGGCGTGAGCAGCGCGACGAGGTCGGCCGCTTCCTTGCGCACCGCTTCGTCGGCGTGCGACAGCTCCTTGTCGATCTGCAGCGCGGACCAGTACGTGAACGCGCGCGCGCCTTCCGCGTAGGCCTTTTGCGTGAGCAGCATGCGGCGCACGTCCGGATGCACGATGATCGGGTCGGCCGGCTTGTCCGGTGCCTTCGGGCCCGTCAGCGAACGCATCTGCAGGCGCTCCTTCGCGTACGTCAGCGAGTTCTGGTACGCGACTTCCGTCAGGCCGAGGCCCTGCATGCCGACGCCCAGACGCGCGGCGTTCATCATCACGAACATCGCGTTCAAGCCCTTGTTCGGCTCGCCGACCATCCAGCCCGTCGCGTTGTCGAGGTTCATCACGCACGTCGAGTTGCCGTGGATGCCCATCTTGTGCTCGATCGAGCCGCACTTGATGCCGTTGCGCTCGCCCGGCTCGCCCGATGCGTCCGGAATGAATTTCGGCACGATGAACAGCGAGATCCCCTTCGTGCCTTGCGGTGCGTCCGGCAGGCGCGCGAGCACGAGGTGGATGATGTTCTTCGACATGTCGTGCTCGCCGCTCGAGATGAAGATCTTCGTGCCGCTGATCGAGTACGAGCCGTCGCCGTTCGGTTCGGCCTTGGTGCGCAGGATGCCGAGGTCGGTGCCGCAGTGCGGCTCGGTCAGGCACATCGTGCCCGTCCATTCGCCCGACACGAGCTTCGGCAGGTAGCGCTGCTGCAGTTCCGGCGCGCCGTGCGCGTGCAGGCATTCGTATGCGCCGTGCGACAGGCCCGGATACATCGTCCATGCCTGGTTCGCCGAGTTCAGCATTTCGTAGAGCGCGTTGTTCACGAACGCGGGCAGGCCCTGGCCGCCGAAGTCCGGATCGCAGCCGAGCGCCGGCCAGCCGGCCTCGACGTATTGCTGATACGCTTCCTTGAACCCGGTCGGCGTCTTCACGACGCCGTCGCCTTCATACGTGCAACCTTCGCGGTCGCCGACCTGGTTCAGCGGGAACAGTACCTCGGAGCAGAACTTGCCCGCTTCCTCGAGGACCTGGTTGATCGTGTCGGCGTCGAGGTCCGCATGCCGCGGCATTTGCTTGACCTCGGCTTCGACGTTCAGAAGCTCGTGCAACACGAATTGCATGTCGCGCAGCGGCGCGGCGTACTGTCCCATGACTCTCTCCAAAGGTGGGCAAACGGCTCGAGCTCCTGGCGGGCGGATCACGCGCCGCTAACGGCTCTCGCTCTGATACGAAACGATCGTCTTTTCCAGCGCGGCCCACGTGAGGCGCACGGCATCCGGCGAATGCAGGAATCGTGCGTCGTGATGCAGGCCGAGCGTGAAGCTGTACAACTCGAAGAGCATCAGGTCCGGATCCGTATCCGCACGCAGATGGCCTTCTTCCTTCGCCTGCGAAATGGCACGCAGCATCGCGGCACGCCAGGCCGTCACGCTCGCGATCAACTGCTCGCGCACGGGGCTGTCAGGCCGGTCGTCGTACTCGACGGCACCGCTGATGTAGATGCATCCCGTCGTCACCTCCTGGATGCGCTTCTCCGTCCAGCGGGCCAGCATCGCCCGAAGGCGCGGCAAGCCTCGCGGCTCGCGCAGGCTCGGAAAGAACACCTCGTTCTCGAAACGATGGTGATACTCGCGCACGACCTCGACCTGCAGGTCCTCGCGCGATCCGAAGTGCGCGAACACGCCACTCTTGCTCATCTGCATGCGCTCGGCCAGCAGGCCGATCGTCAGCCCCTCCAGCCCGTCACGGCTGGCGAGGTCCAAAGCAGCTTCGAGTATCGCGGCACGCGTCTGTTCGCCTTTTCGCATAGCTATTTCTGTAACCGTTCGGGGGTTCGAATAAAATCGAACGGCCGTACTATTATTGAGTGCGGCCGCTCGCGAAACAAGGAAATTATTAGAAACCGGTGTCTAACCGAGCCGCTATTTTGCGCGATTCCGGCGGGACCGGAGCGGCTTTTCCGCACGAACGTGCGGACGGATTTTTGAAGCGAATGCTTAGTCGGAATCAGTCGTAACCGCCGACCGTCAGCGCCTTCATCACGATGCGGTACGTGTTGTACGCGAGCCAGTTCAGCATGCGCTCGATGCGCGGCCGCGCGGCATACCGGGCGGCGTCGATTTCGCGGCCTTCGGAGAACGCGGCCGCGATCGCATCGCGCAGTTCGTTGGTGATTGCATCGTAGCGCACCAGCACGACGTTCGCCTCATTGTTCAGCATCAGGCTCAGCGCGTCCAGGTTCGACGAGCCGACGGTCGCCCAGTTGTCGTCGATCACCGCCACCTTGCCGTGCAGGATCGTCTTGTCGTATTCCGCCACGCGCACGCCCGCGCGCAGCAGCGCGTGATACAGGAACGGCACGGCCGTATCGAGCGCCGTGAACTCGTTGCGGCCGATCAGGACCCGCACGTCGACGCCGCGGCGTGCGGCACCCGTCAGCGCGCGGCGCAGCTTGCGGCCCGGCATGAAATACGGATTCGCGAGCAGGATTCGCTGGCGCGCCTGGCCGATCGCGGCGAGATACGCCTTCTCGATCGCGCGGCGGTTCACGACATTGTCGCGCGCGACGAACGCGACGCTCGGCTCCGTCACGACCCGCAGCGCACCGGCCTTGATCCACCGGTGGCTGCGCATCCAGCGCCGGAACATGTCCGGGAACGCTTCGCCGCCGTGCAGCCCGGCCGCGTACTGGGCATATGGCTTGTGGCCGAACTGGATGCGATGCCACTGCAGTTCGAACGCGGCACGCACGTCCGACACCACCGGCCCGGCCATCTCGACCGCGAAATCCCAGCGCGGAAACGGCAGTGTCGCGCTGCCCTGCGCGTAGTCGTCGACGATGTTGATGCCGCCGCAGAACGCGACCGCGTGATCGATCACCGCGAGCTTGCGGTGCGTGCGCGAGAAGCCGAAACGGCCGAACAGGTAACGGTTGTAGATGCAGTGCTCGACGCCTGCACCGGCCCACGTATCGAACAGCGGCAGGCGCGCGGTGCCGACACCGTCGGTGATCACGCGCACGCGCACGCCACGCTGCGCCGCGCGGATCAGCGCATCCGACACCGGGCGGCCGGCCGCGTCGTCACAGAAGATGTAGGTTTCGAGCATCACCTGCTCGCGCGCCGCATCGATCCGTTCGATCAGCGCGTGGAAGAATTCGGCGCCGGTCTCGCAGAGCCGCACCGTGTTGCCGGCGGTGAACGCGAGCCGCGACGCGGAGCCGCGCTCCTGCAGGAACATCTGCCGCAACTGCGCGAAGCGCTTGCGGGTTTCCGCATTCATGCGGACGAGCCGTGCGGCGCCCGCGCGAGCGACACGCGCACGGGCAATTGCAGGATCGCTTCGGCGTTCGACGGCGAGAAGCAGCGCGCGGCCGCTTCGCGGTACGGCAGCCACGCATGGTCGACGTGCTCGCGCGGCGACAGCGTCACGTCGACGCGGCGCGGCACGCACAGGCCGAACCAGTGCTCGACGTTGCGCGTGACGCCCGGTGCATAGCGATGCAGGTATTGCGGATAGATGCTGTATTCGATCCGGTGGTGCCAGTCGACCAGCGCGGTGGCCGGCACGTCGTGCGTACCGACCGAGATGCCGGTTTCCTCGGCGACTTCGCGCGCGGCCGTGAGCGCGAGCGGCTCGTCGAGCGCGTCCTTCGATCCGGTCACCGATTGCCAGAAATCGGGCTGGTCGGCACGCTTGATCACCAGCACGTCGAGTTCGGGCGTGTAGATCACGACGAGAACGGATTCGGGGATTTTCGGCGGCTTCGTCATCTTTGTTTCATGCGGCACAGGGCCGGGCGCCGGGCCTGTGCCGGAACGTACGGCAAGTGCTGCGACTGTACCGCAAAAAACGAAAAAGGCGCACCACGGCGCCTTTTTCGCTGGATGTCGCGCACGCGTCACCGCGCACACGACCTGTGACACGCGTTACGCATTCGGCTGTTCCGGCTGGCGCAGACGAATGTGCAGCTCGCGCAGCTGACGCTCGTCTACCGGGCTCGGTGCCTGCGTGAGCAGATCCTGCGCACGCTGCGTCTTCGGGAACGCGATCACGTCGCGGATCGAGTCGGCACCGGCCATCATCGTGACGATGCGGTCGAGGCCGAATGCGATACCGCCGTGCGGCGGCGCGCCGTACTGCAGCGCGTCCAGCAGGAAGCCGAACTTGAGCTGCGCCTCTTCCGCACCGATCTTCAGCGCGCGGAACACCTTGCTCTGCACTTCCTCACGGTGGATACGCACCGAACCGCCGCCGATTTCCCAGCCGTTCAGGACCATGTCGTACGCCTTCGCGAGGCAGCGGCCCGGATCCGTCTCGAGGTACTCGAGGTGCTCGTCCTTCGGGCTGGTGAACGGGTGGTGCGCGGCGACGTAGCGCGCGTCTTCGTCGTCGTATTCGAACATCGGGAAGTCGACGACCCACAGCGGCTTCCAGCCAGCCTGCACGAGGCCGTTCGCCTTGCCGAATTCGGAATGGCCGATCTTCAGGCGCAGTGCGCCCAGGCTGTCGTTGACGATCTTCGCGCGGTCGGCCGCGAAGAAGATGATGTCGCCGTCTTCAGCACCGGTGCGCTCGAGGATCGCCGCGATCGACGCGTCGTGCAGGTTCTTGACGATCGGGCTTTGCAGGCCGTCGCGACCCTTCGCCTTTTCGTTGACCTTGATCCATGCGAGGCCCTTCGCGCCGTAGATGCGCACGAATTCCGTGTAACCGTCGATGTCGCCGCGCGACAGCTCGCCGCCCTTCGGCACGCGCAGCGCCGCGACACGGCCGTCCTTCGCGTTGGCCGGCGTGCTGAACACCTTGAAGTCGACGTCCTTCATCGCGTCGGTCAGCTCGGTGAATTCGAGCTGCACGCGCAGGTCCGGCTTGTCCGAACCGAAACGCGCCATCGCTTCCGAGTACGGCATCACCGGGAATTTCGCGTCGAGCTCGACGTCGATCGTCTTCTTGAAGATGTGACGGATCATGTCTTCGAAGAGATCGCGGATTTCCTGCTCGCCGAGGAACGACGTCTCGCAGTCGATCTGCGTGAATTCCGGCTGACGGTCGGCGCGGAGGTCTTCGTCGCGGAAGCACTTGGTGATCTGGTAGTAACGGTCGAAGTTCGCGACCATCAGCAGCTGCTTGAACAGCTGCGGCGACTGCGGCAGCGCGAAGAACTGGCCCGCGTTCACGCGCGACGGCACGAGGTAGTCGCGCGCGCCTTCCGGCGTGCTCTTCGTCAGCATCGGCGTTTCGATGTCGATGAAGCCCTGCTCGTCGAGGTACTTGCGTGCCTCGATCGCGACGCGGTAGCGCAGGCGCAGGTTGTGCTGCATCTGCGGACGGCGCAGGTCGAGCACGCGGTGCGTGAGGCGCGTCGTTTCCGACAGGTTGTCGTCGTCGAGCTGGAACGGCGGCGTGATCGACGCGTTCAGCACGATCAGCTCATGGCACAGCACTTCGATCTTGCCGCTCTTCAGGCCGGCGTTGACCGTGCCTTCCGGACGGTTGCGCACGAGACCCTTGATCTGCACGCAGAACTCGTTGCGCACGCCTTCAGCGGTCGCGAACATTTCGGCACGATCCGGGTCGCACACCACCTGCACGAGGCCTTCACGATCGCGCAGGTCGATGAAGATCACACCGCCGTGATCGCGGCGGCGCTGCACCCAGCCGCACAGCGACACGGTTTGGCCCAGCAGGTGTTCGGTCACGAGACCGCAGTATTCAGTACGCATCGACATGATGTTTGCTTTCGTTCGGTTTGATCAACGGGTGCCGCAACGCGCGGCCCGGGCGATGATTCTTTACTTACAGCGGCGGCTCGACGGGACGGCGGGCGGGCGCCGGAATCGGCGCCGGAGGCGCCACGACGCCCATCGAGACGATGTACTTGAGCGCGGCATCGACCGACATGTCGAGTTCGATGACTTCACTCTTCGGCAGCATCAGGAAGAAGCCCGACGTCGGGTTCGGCGTCGTGGGCACGTACACGCTCACGTACTCTTCCGTCAGATGGTTGACCACGTCGCCGCCGGGCGCGCCCGTCAGGAACGCGATCGTATACGAGCCGCGCCGCGGGTATTCGATCAGCAGCGCCTTGCGGAACGCGTTGCCGCTGCTCGACAGCAGCGTGTCCGATACCTGCTTGACGCTCGTGTAGATCGGCCCGACGACCGGGATGTGACGCACGACCGCGTTCCACCACGTGACGAGCTTCTGGCCGATGAAATTCTGCGTGGCCAGCCCGACGACGAAGATGAACGCGAGCGTCAGCACCGCGCCGATCCCCGGCAGATGGAAGCCGAGCATCCGCTCCGGTTGCCACGATTCGGGCAACAGCAGCAGCGTCTGGTCCATCGTGCCGATGATGAGGCCGAGCACCCACAGCGTGATCGCGAGCGGAACGAGAACCAGCAGGCCGGTCAGGAACACCGTTTTCAGGGTCGTCTTTTTCATCATCTGCCGTCAATGAACCGCGCCGGAAGCGCGGGTTGGTCGCGGCCCGACCGGGCCGCGACGGTCAACTGCCGGCGGCGGGCGTCGCAGCCGGGGCGGGCGCGGCGCTCGTCGTCGTACTTTCAGAGCTCGCGGCAGCGGGTGCGGCTGCCGCCGGCGCTGCCGCCGCGTCGCCGGATGCCGTCGCCGGCGCGCTGGTGCCGCCCGAGCCGCCGCGGAAATCGGTGACATACCAGCCGGAGCCCTTCAGCTGAAAGCCGGCGGCGGTCACCTGCTTGCGAAAAGTGTCCTTCCCGCATTCGGGGCACCGCGACAGCGGCGCGTCGCTCATCTTCTGGAGCACGTCCTTCGCGAAACCGCACGCTTCGCATCGATAGGCGTAGATCGGCATGATATTTTTCCCGCAGAAACTGGAAACGGCTTGCAAAACCTTGAATTATAGCCGAAACCCCGGCGCACTCCGGCAACGGCTGCGATGCCCGGGCTTCAGCGGCGGCGCCACGTAAGCCAGCGCTCGTGCCCCTCGAACACGGCCAGCGAATCGGTCACCGGCAGATCCTCGACCAGTTCGAAGTGCGGCGCGAGCAGCGCATCGAGTTCCGCGCGCTCGATGCCGAACGGCGGCCCCTTCGGTTTCGTCGTCACGAAAAAATACCCGGCCAGCCACGCTCCGGCCGGCAGCAATTCGGCCATCCGCGCCGCATAGCCCGCGCGCAGGCTCGGCGGCAGCGCGCACAGAAACGCGCGCTCGTACACCCACTGCGCGTCGAACGGCGGTCGGTACGCGAAGAAATCGGCCTGCTCGACGACGTCCGCATGCGCGCCGAGCTGCGCCTTCGCGGCCGCCACCGCCTGCGCCGAGAAATCGATCGCACGCACCGGCCAGCCGGCCTGCGCGAGCCAGCCGGCTTCCCGCGCGCTGCCGCAGCCGGGAATCAGCACCGCGCACGGCTCGCGCCGCTGTGCGAACGCGCGAAACCCGTCGGGCACGCCGCCGAACTCCCAGGGCGTCACGCCGCGTGCGAAACGCTCGTCCCAGAACGCGGCGTTGCCGGGGTCGCGCGTCGCGAAATCGGCGGCGCTCGGCGCGGACGGTTGTTTGGGTTCGGACATCGCTCGGCTCCCTTCGGTCATGCGCCGTACGCGAGCGCGAGCAGCACGCGCGCGACGAGCGCCCCGACGCCGACGGCAAGGCCGAAGATCAGCAATGCCTGCAGCAGCCGGTTCGTCCGCTTCTGCTCGACGAGAATCTGACGCATCAGATCTTCGCTCGCCGCACGCGGCGCGTCGTGGCGCGCCGCCATCGCGTGGTGGATCAGGCGCGGCAGTTGCGGCAGCGTCTTGCTCCACTGCGGCGCCTCGACCTTGAAGCGCTCGTACCAGCCGCGCAGGCCGATCTGCTCGGTCATCCAGCGCTCGAGATACGGTTTCGCCGTCTTCCACAGGTCGAGCTCGGGATCGAGCGAACGGCCGAGCCCTTCGACGTTGAGCATCGTCTTCTGCAGCAGCACGAGCTGCGGCTGGATCTCGACGTTGAAGCGGCGCGACGTCGAGAACAGGCGCATCAGCACCTGGCCGAGCGAGATGTCCTTCAGCGCGCGGTCGAAATAAGGTTCGCACACCGCGCGGATCGCGCTTTCGAGCTCCTCGACGCGCGTCTCGGGCGGCACCCAGCCCGATTCCAGATGCAGCGTCGCGACGCGGTGGTAATCGCGCTTGAAGAACGCGAGGAAGTTCTGCGCGAGGTAGTTCTTGTCGAAATCCGACAACGCGCCGACGATCCCGAAATCGAGCGCGATATAGCGGCCGAACGTGTTCGGATCGAGGCTCACCTGGATGTTGCCCGGGTGCATGTCCGCATGAAAGAACCCGTCGCGGAACACCTGCGTGAAGAAGATCTCGACGCCTTCGCGCGCGAGCTTCTTGATGTCGACGCCGGCCGAGCGCAGCGTCTCGACCTGGCTGATCGGCACGCCGGTCATGCGCTCCATCACGAGCACCTGCGACGTCGAGAAATCCCAGAACATCTCGGGCACGAGCAGCAGGTCGAGGCCGGCGAAGTTGCGGCGCAGCTGGCTGCCGTTCGCGGCCTCGCGCATCAGGTCCAGCTCGTCGTGCAGGTACTTGTCGAATTCGGCGACGACTTCGCGCGGCTTCAGGCGCCGGCCGTCCGCCCACATGCGCTCCGTCCACGTCGCGATGTCGCGCATCAGCGCGAGGTCCGAATCGATCACCGGCAGCATGTTCGGGCGCAGCACCTTGACCGCGACGGCCTTGCCCGCATGCTGGCCCTGCTTCAGCTTCGCGAAATGCACCTGCGCGATCGACGCGCTCGCGACCGGCTCGCGCTCGAATTCGTCGAACAGCTCGTCGACCGGCGCGCCGAGCGACTTCTCGATGATCGCGATCGCGACCGCCGAATCGAACGGCGGCACCTGGTCCTGCAGTTTCGCGAGTTCGTTCGCGAAATCGACCGACAGCAGATCGCGGCGCGTCGACAGCACCTGCCCGAACTTCACGAAGATCGGGCCGAGGCTTTCGAGCGCGTGACGCAGCCGCACGGCGGGCGGATCGGAATAGCGGCGGCCGATCGTCGTGATCCGCAGCAGCAGCTTCACGCGCCGGTCGTCGATCCGCGACAGCATCACTTCGTCGAGGCCGAAGCGGATGACGGTGTAGACAATCTTGATGAAACGGAAAATGCGCATGCCCTGCGGCCCTCAGTGCGCGCCGCGCGGGCCGGAGCCCGTGCGCGCGCCGATTTTTTGTTCGAGTCGCTCGACCCGTTTCTCGACCCGCGCGAGCGCATCGCGCGCCCGCGCCAGTTCGGCGTCGAAGCCGCCGAGCACCGTGCGACGAACGACTTGCGGGTTCTCGTCGAGCCAGTACTCGGCGACGGAATCGAGCACATTGCGGCCGGTGCGGCGCGCGCGCGCGCCGGCGTCGCGCACGACCGTCGCGATTCGGTGCGCCGCCGCGTCGCCGACCAGCTTCGCGAGATCTTCCTCGGGTTCCCAGCGCAGATGCTCGGCCAGCTTCGCGATTTGCGTCGCGAACTCCGCGTCGCCGTCGATCTTCACGTGCTTCATCACGGCCGCCTGGCCGCCCTGCAGGAATGCGGCGACGGTGTCGCCCGCGAGGGCGATCGACACGTCGACGTGTTGCGCGTCGTGCGCTTCCACCGCGGAAAGATAACCGTCGGGCTGCACGAGCAGCGTGAGCGTGACGGGCGGCACGTCGAGCCGGGCGGTCTTGCCCGCATAGGGAATCAGGCGATCGCGCGCCCACGATTCGCGCGCGAGCAGGTGATTGACAGCAGCAGCAAAAGGCTTGGCGGCAAAGGTCATCGGGCTGGGAAAGAAAAACCCGCGCAGGCCGGGCGCCCACGCGGGTTTCTATTGTAACGTCGGATCGTCGGCAGACCGCGGCCAACCGCACACCCGGGCGGCAAGCGGTCGCAGCGCGGCGGCCGTCGCCCGGGCAGCCGGCAAGCCGGCCGCCGGTCACGCTCAGTGCGTGTTGATCTGCTGGATACCCGCGAGCAGCCAGCCCTGGCTGCCCGACTTCGACAGGTTCCACACCTCGTCGAACGGCGCCGCCGACGCATTCGCCGATTCGCGGATCAACCCGTGGAAACGCACGCTCGCCGACTGCTCGATGCCGCGATCCTCGATCGCGACCAGTTCCGCGTCGAGCTGCACGACATCGGTCTGGTTCGCCTCGTTGCCGCGCGAGTCGAGGTCGATCTTGATCTCGGCGAACATTTCCGGCGTCGTGAACTCGCGAATGTCGGCCAGGTTGCCTTGATCCCAGGCTGCCTGCAGCCGCACGAAGTAGACCTTCGCGCTGCGCAGGAACGCTTCGGTGTCGAAGCCGGCCGGCACCTGCAGCGGCGCAGCGGCCATCGCGCCGGCCGCGCCCGCGGCGGCCGCGCCACCACCGAACACGCCTTGCGCTTCGTTCGCATAGCTGCTGCCGCTGCCCGCATAGCTGCTGCCGGCGCCCTGCTGGAACGACGGGCTCTGCGAATAGCCGCCCGACGACGATGCCGAACCGCCCACCGAGTACGCCGGCTCGTGCGGACGGCGGCGGTTCATGAACTTGCGGATCAGCCAGATGCCGACCATCGCGAGCAGCGCGATCACGATGACGTTCGCCATCATGCTCGCGAATGCGCCGCCGAGGCCGAAGTGCGACAGCAGCGCCGCGATGCCGAGACCGGCCGCGAGACCGGCGATCGGCCCGAGCCAGCGCGAACGGTTGGGCTGCGCGGCCGGCGCCGGTGCGGCCGGGTTCGCGCGCTGCGCCTGCGCCGGCGCGGCCTGCTGCATCGGCTGCTGCGCGGGCGGCGTGGCCTGGCGCTGCGTGACGGTGGAGTTTTGACGGCCGATGCTGCGCCCGCCGCCCATGCGCTTGGCTTCGGCGTCGAGCGATGCGAACGTGCCGGCCGTGAGCAGGCCGACCATCAGCAGCGTGCCGACCCGTCGAGCCCACGGCTTCGACGGCTTGCTACGGTTGAACAGCGAACGCGATTCGGACATCAGCTTCTCCAGATGTAAGGCGAATGTATGGAAAGAACCCCTTAGTACTTGGTTCCTAGGTGTAACGCTACCACGCCACCTGACAAATTGTAATATTTGACGGCGTCGAGGCCCGCTTGTTCCATCATCGTCTTCAGCGTGTCCTGATCGGGGTGCATCCGGATAGATTCAGCAAGATACCGATAACTTTCAGCATCTTTCGCGAACTTGTCGCCAAGCCACGGTAATACTTTGAAAGAATACAGATCGTACGCTTTTTTCAGCGGATCCCAGACTTTCGAGAATTCGAGCACCATCACGCGGCCGCCCGGCTTCGCCACGCGGCGCATCTCGGCGAGCGCGGCGTCCTTGTGCGTCATGTTGCGCAGCCCGAACGCGACCGTGACCACATCGAAGTAGTTGTCGGGAAACGGAATTTTCTCGGCGTCGCACAGCAGCGACGGCGTCACGATGCCCTTGTCGAGCAGCCGGTCGCGGCCGACGCGCAGCATCGATTCGTTGATGTCGGTGTGCCAGACCTCGCCCGTCGGGCCCGCTGCCTTCGCGAACGCCTTGGTCAGGTCGCCCGTGCCGGCCGCGATGTCGAGCACCTTGAAGCCGGGGCGCACGTTCGCCTGCGCGATCGTGAACGCCTTCCACGCGCGGTGCATGCCGGCCGACATCAGGTCGTTCATCAGATCGTAGTTGCTCGCGACCGAATGGAACACGCCCGCCACTTTCTTCGCTTTTTCGGTTTCCTCGACGCTTTCGAAGCCGAAGTGGGTTTTGCTCATCGCGTTGATCCTCAGTAAATGGCAAGACGGCGCCGAGCGGGCGCCGTCGATTTCAGTGGCAGTGGCCGTGCGGCGCGGGGGCCGCCTGCATCGGCGCGTCGCGCTCGACGCCCGCCGCCTTCAGTTTGTCGAAATAGTCGCGCCACAGCGCGTCCTGCTGCGTCGCCAGTTCGTACAGCAGATCCCACGAGTAGATGCCGGTCGAATGGCCATCGGAGAACGTCGGCTGCAGCGCGTAGTTGCCCACGCCCTCGAGCGCGGTGATCGTCACCTCGCGCTTGCCCGTCTGCAGCGTCTCCTGGCCCGGCCCGTGGCCGCGCACCTCGGCCGACGGCGAGTAGACGCGCATCAGCTCGAACGGAATCCGGTAGCTCTCGCCGTTCGGGTACTGCAATTCGAGCACGCGCGACACCGCGTGCACGACGACGCCGGACGGAATCGGCGTCGTGGAAGTCAAACCGCTCATGGCTGCCTCGAATCGGTCATCTGTTGAATTTCCTCGCGCACCGCATTGTGCAGCAGCGAGGCCTGCGCCGCGCGCGAGCGCAACAGCGCCTCGGACACGCTGCGCTGGCGCGGCGCCCACACGGGCTGCGGGAAATGGGCGTCGTTGGAGAAGCGCGGGATCACGTGCCAGTGCACGTGCGGCACCATGTTGCCGAGGCTCGCGAGATTCACCTTGTTCGGCTGCATCACGCGGCGCACGGCCCGCTCCACCGCGTACACCACGCGCATCAAATGTGCCCTTTCGGGCTCGCCGAGATCGGAGAACTCGGCCACGTGCGCGCCCCAGATCACCCGGCAGAAACCCGGGTAGTCGTGCTCGCCCGTCGCCAGCACGACGCGCAGCGCATCGTCCTGCCAGAGCACCTCGCCGCCGTCTTCACGGCAAAACACGCATTCCATCGTCGCTCCCATGTGCACGGGCGCCGGCGCTGCCGCACCGGCGCCCGCTCTCATTCCTGGCCCGGCCGGGCGGGCGTCATGCCCGCATTAGACCAGCACGCGCTCGATCCCGCCATTGTTCGCGCGTGCGACATAGTCGGCCATCCAGTTCTCGCCGAGCACCTGGCGCGCGATCTCGACCACGATGTAGTCGGCCTCGAGGTTCGCGTCCTCGTTGTAGCGCGACAGGCCCTGCAGGCACGACGGGCAGCTCGTCAGGATCTTCACGTCCGGGCCGTTCGCGGCCGGTGCCGGCGCGTCGCCGGCCACCACGGGAATCGCGCGCAGCTTCGCCGCGCCCTTGCGGATTTCCTCTTCCTTGCGGAAGCGGACCTGCGTGGACACGTCCGGACGCGTAACCGCCAGCGTGCCCGATTCGCCGCAGCAGCGGTCGTTCTTCTCGATCTTGTAGCCGTCCTTCTCCGTGCCCATCAGCTCGTTGACGAGCTTCACCGGGTCGATCGTCTTGATCGGCGTATGGCACGGGTCGTGATACATGTAGCGGGTGCCCGTGACGCCATCGAGCTTCATCCCCTTCTCGAGCAGGAACTCGTGGATGTCGATGATCCGGCAGCCCGGGAAGATCTTGTCGAATTCGTAGCCTGCGAGCTGGTCGTAGCAGGTGCCGCACGACACGACCACCGTCTTGATGTCGAGGTAGTTCAGCGTGTTCGCGACCCGGTGGAACAGCACGCGGTTGTCGGTGACGATCTTCTCGGCCTTGTCGTACTGGCCCGAGCCGCGCTGCGGATAACCGCAGCACAGGTAGCCCGGCGGCAGCACGGTCTGCACGCCCGCCTCCCACAGCATCGCCTGCGTGGCGAGCCCGACCTGCGAGAACAGCCGCTCGGAGCCGCAGCCCGGGAAGTAGAACACCGCTTCCGAATCGACGGTCGTCGACTTCGGGTTGCGGATGATCGGCACGATCTTGTTGTCCTCGATGTCGAGCAGCGCGCGCGCCGTCTTCTTCGGCAGGTTGCCCGGCATCTTCTTGTTGACGAAGTGGATCACCTGCTCGACGGCGGGCGGCTTGCCGGTGGTCGCCGGCGGGTGCTGGGTCTGCTTCGTCACGACCTTCTTCAGCATGTCGTTCGCGAAGCGCTGCACCTTGTAGCCGACGCCCATCATCACGGTGCGCGCGGCGTTGATCGTCTGCGGATTGGTCGCGTTCAGGAAGAACATGCCCGCCGCATTGCCGGCGTTGAACTTCTTCTTGCCCATCTTGCGCAACAGGTTGCGCATGTTCATCGTCACGTCGCCGAAGTCGATCTTCACCGGGCACGGCGTCGCGCACTTGTGGCACACCGTGCAGTGGTCGGCCACGTCGTTGAACTCGTCCCAGTGCTTGATCGACACGCCGCGGCGCGTCTGCTCCTCGTACAGGAACGCCTCGACCAGCAGCGAGGTCGCGAGGATCTTGTTGCGCGGGCTGTACAGCAGGTTCGCGCGCGGCACGTGCGTCGCGCACACCGGCTTGCACTTGCCGCAGCGCAGGCAGTCCTTCACCGAATCGGCGATCGCGCCGATGTCGGACTGCTGCATGATCAGCGACTCGTAGCCCATCAGGCCGAAGCTCGGCGTGTAGGCATTGCGCAGGTCGGCGCCGTCGAGCAGCTTGCCCTTGTTGAAGCGGCCGTTCGGGTCGACGCGCTGCTTGTACGCGCGGAATTCGGCGATCTCGTCGTCGGTCAGGAACTCGAGCTTCGTGATGCCGATCCCGTGTTCGCCGGAGATCACGCCGTCGAGCGAGCGTGCGAGCTTCATGATGCGCGCGACCGCCGCGTGCGCGTCCTGCAGCATCTCGTAGTTGTCGGAGTTGACCGGGATGTTGGTGTGGACGTTGCCGTCGCCCGCGTGCATGTGCAGCGCGACGAACACGCGGCCGCGCAGCACGCGCTTGTGGATCGCCTGCGCTTCGTCGAGGATCTGCTTGAACGCGCCGCCGTTGAAGATCGCGCGCAGCTCCGCGCGGATCTCCTGCTTCCACGAGATGCGGACCGTGCGGTCCTGCGTGACGTGGAAGACGGTCGCGCCCGGCTGTTCGTCGGCGCGATCGGCGAACTTCTCGGCGAGCGCTTCGTAGCCAAGCTGCACGAGGTAGTGCTGTGCCTCGCGCAGCGGCTGGTCGAGCCGGTCGCGCACGAATTCCCAGCGCGCGCGCACGCGCTTGAGCAGCTCCAGCGCCTGCTGCACGCGATCCTCGAGCAGCTCGGCGCTCGGGATCTCGTTCGCGTCGTCGGTCTTGCCGAGCGGCAGGTTGCCGGCGCGGAAGAACGCCTCGAGCGCGTCGACGAGTTGCAGCTTGTTCTTCAGCGACAGCTCGATGTTGATCCGCTCGATGCCGTCGGTGTACTCGCCCATCCGGTTCAGCGGAATGACGACGTCTTCGTTGATCTTGAACGCGTTGGTGTGCTTCGCGATCGCGGCCGTGCGGCTGCGGTCGAGCCAGAAGCGCTTGCGCGCCTCCGCGCTGATCGCGACGAAGCCTTCGCCGCTCTTGCCGTTCGCCATCCGGACCACTTCGGACGTCGCGTGCGCGACCGCATCGGCGTCGTCGCCGACGATGTCGCCGATCAGCACCATCTTCGGGAATGCGTTGCGCTTGCTCTTGGTCGCGTAGCCGACCGCGCGCAGGTAGCGCTCGTCGAGGTGCTCGAGGCCCGCGAGGATCGCGCCGCCCTGCTTCGATGTTTCGAACAGGTAGTCCTTGATCTCGACGATGCTCGGGATCGCCTCGCGCGCCTGGCCGAAGAATTCGAGACAGACGGTGCGCGTGTGCGCGGGCATCTTGTGCAGCACCCAGCGCGCGGACGTGATCAGCCCGTCGCAGCCTTCCTTCTGCACGCCCGGCAGGCCGGCGAGGAACTTGTCGGTGACGTCCTTGCCGAGGCCTTCCTTGCGGAACCGGCGGCCTTCGATCTCGAGCATCTCCGTCTTCAGCAGCTTCTCGCCCGGCGCGTACGCGCCGTCGAACCACTTCAGCTCGAAACGCGCGACCGCGATGTCGTGGATCTTGCCCTGGTTGTGCTCGTGGCGCGTGACTTCGAGCCAGTTGCCGTCCGGATCGACCATCCGCCACCAGGCCAGGTTGTCGAGCGCGGTGCCCCACAGCACGGCCTTCTTGCCGCCGGCGTTCATCGCGACGTTGCCGCCGATGCACGATGCGTCGAGGGAGGTCGGATCGACCGCGAACACGTAGCCGGCCGCTTCGGCCGCTTCGGTCACGCGGCGCGTGACGACGCCCGCGCCGGAGAAGATCGTCGGCACCTTGTGCGCGACGCCCGGCAGCTCGGTGAGCTCGACCGCGCCGAGCTGTTCGAGCTTCTCGGTGTTGATCACGGCGGAGAACGGCGTGAGCGGCACCGCGCCGCCCGTGTAGCCGGTGCCGCCGCCGCGCGGGATCACGGTCAGGCCGAGCTCGAAGCACGCCTTGATCAGGCCCGCGATCTCGGCTTCGGTATCGGGGGTCAGCACGACGAACGGGTATTCGACGCGCCAGTCGGTCGCGTCGGTCACGTGCGACACGCGCGACAGCCCGTCGAAGCGGATGTTGTCCTTCTGCGTGCAGCGGCCGAGCGCCTTGGTCGCGCGGCGGCGCAGGTCGGCCATCTTGTCGAATTCGTCGGCGAACTCGTCGACCGCGCGCTGCGCGGCGGCCTCGAGCATCTCGACGCGGCCGGCACGTTCACGGCCCGCGTCGTCGCGATGCTCGGTCAGATCGGCGCGACGGCGCTTGCCGATCTCGGTCAGGCGGTGGTTCAGCGCCTCGATCAGCAGCGCGCGGCGCTTCGGGTTGTCGAGCAGATCGTCCTGCAGGTACGGGTTGCGGCGCACGACCCAGATGTCGCCGAGCACTTCGTACAGCATCCGCGCCGAGCGGCCCGTGCGGCGTTCGGCGCGCAGCTCGTCGAGCACCGACCACGCCTCCTCGCCGAGCAGGCGAATCACGATCTCGCGGTCGGAGAAGGACGTGTAGTTGTAGGGAATCTCGCGCAGACGGGGCGCGGGGTCGGCGGCGACGGCGGCGGCCGCGCCATGCGGATCGAAAACTTGTGGTGCGTTCATGTTCGGACGACTCGGAGGGCCGATACACCGTGCACGGGCGTCGGCAAGCGCGTGGGCGCAATCTTGGGGAAATCTGTTCTGGTGCCAGGCGCGCGACTATCTCGCATCGGGCGGGAGCGGGTCGGGACTCACCGCTTCCGGCCGGCAAAGCCTGGCGGCACTCGGAGCCATCAGCACGATCGCGCGCGGCGCGCATGCCGCTCCGCCGCGGGGCTGGCTGCGCGCGGCGTCGGCTTCAACGGGGCGATCCGAGGGTGCCTCTGCATCTTCCGATCCTTGATTCAAAACGGAATTCTAACCCATGATCGGCCCGCCTGTGAGACGCCGGACAGGTCGTGGGGCTTTCGCCGCAACCCGCGCCGGGCCTGCGTCGGCGCGCTTTCGCGCCGGCATTCGCCGTCCGTCCGGTCGGTAACCATGCAGTTAAATCGGTAAAAAGGGACGCTCCGCGCGGCAAACCCGCCCGCCGCCGCGCTTGCGCGCCCGTGCACCCGGCATGCCGCTTGCGTGCGGACGGACCCTTGGCGCTATCATTGATCCTTTACTGTCTGCTTCCGCACCGCACGCGAGCGCCCATGGCCACCCACGATTACCTGAAGAAAATCCTCACCGCGCGCGTCTACGACGTCGCGCTCGAGACGGAACTCGAACCCGCCCGCAACCTGTCGGCCCGACTGCGCAACCCCGTCTACCTGAAGCGCGAGGACAACCAGCCGGTGTTCTCGTTCAAGCTGCGCGGCGCGTACAACAAGATGGCGCACATTCCGGCCGACGCGCTCGCGCGCGGGGTGATTACGGCATCGGCCGGCAATCATGCGCAGGGCGTCGCGTTCTCGGCGGCACGAATGGGCATCAAGGCCGTGATCGTCGTGCCCGTGACGACGCCGCAGGTGAAGGTCGACGCGGTACGTGCGCACGGCGGCCCGAGCGTCGAGGTGATCCAGGCGGGCGAGTCGTACAGCGATGCGTACGCGCACGCGGTCAAGGTGCAGGCGGAGCGCGACCTCACGTTCGTCCACCCGTTCGACGATCCTTACGTGATCGCCGGCCAGGGCACGATCGCGATGGAAATCCTGCGTCAGCACCAGGGGCCGATTCACGCGATCTTCGTGCCGATCGGCGGCGGCGGGCTCGCGGCCGGCGTGGCGGCCTACGTCAAGGCGGTGCGGCCGGAAATCAAGGTGTTCGGCGTGCAGGCCGAGGATTCGTGCGCGATGGCGCAGTCGCTGCAGAAGGGCGCGCGCGTCGAGCTGAGCGAGGTCGGCCTGTTCGCGGACGGCACCGCGGTGAAACTCGTCGGCGAGGAAACCTTCCGGCTCTGCAGCGAGTTCCTCGACGGCGTGCTGACGGTCGACACCGACGCGCTGTGCGCGGCGATCAAGGACGTGTTCCAGGACACGCGCAGCGTGCTCGAGCCGTCCGGCGCGCTCGCGGTCGCGGGCGCGAAACGCTACGCGGAACGCGAAGGCATCGAGAACCAGACGCTCGTCGCGGTCACGTCCGGCGCGAACATGAACTTCGACCGGATGCGCTTCGTCGCCGAACGCGCGGAAGTCGGCGAGGCGCGCGAAGCCGTGTTCGCCGTCACGATCCCCGAGGAGCGCGGCAGCTTCAAGCGGTTCTGCTCGCTCGTCGGCGATCGCAACGTGACCGAGTTCAACTACCGTATCGCCGACGAGAAGTCCGCGCACATCTTCGTCGGCGTGCAGATCAGGCGACGCGGCGAATCGGCCGGGATCGCCGCGAATTTCGAGTCGCACGGTTTCAAGACCGTCGACCTGACGCACGACGAGCTGTCGAAGGAACACATCCGCTACATGGTGGGCGGGCGCTCGCCGCTCGCGCTCGACGAACGCCTGTTCCGCTTCGAATTCCCGGAGCGGCCGGGCGCGCTGATGAAGTTCCTGTCGTCGATGGCACCGGACTGGAACATCAGCCTGTTCCACTACCGCAACCAGGGCGCGGACTACAGCTCGATTCTCGTCGGGCTGCAGGTGCCGCAGGCCGATCGCGCCGAATTCGAACGCTTCCTCGCGGCGCTCGGCTATCCGTATGTCGAAGAGAGCGCCAATCCGGCTTACCGCCTCTTCCTGTCGTAAAGGCTTCGTGCAATGAATCCCGAACATTCCCCGCTGGGCAAGGCGACCGTCTACGCTGCGCAGTACGACGCGTCGCTGCTGTTCCCGATCCCGCGCGCCGGCTCGCGCGAGCAGCTCGGCATCACGTCGGCGCTGCCGTTCTTCGGCACCGACATCTGGAACGCTTACGAGCTGTCGTGGCTCAACGCGCGCGGCAAGCCGCAGCTCGCGGTCGCGACGTTCTTCGTGCCGGCCGAATCGCCGAACATCGTCGAATCGAAGTCGTTCAAGCTGTATCTCGGCTCGTTCGCGCAATCGAAGTTCGACTCGGTCGACACGGTGCGCGACGTGCTCAAGCGCGACGTGTCCGCCGCGTGCGGCGCGAGCGTGTCGGTGCAGCTGGTGTCGCCGCACGATTTCGGCAAGCTGCAGATGGAAGAGCTCGACGGGTTGTCGCTCGACCGGCTCGACCTCGACACCGACGTGTACGAACCCGATCCGTCGCTGCTGTCGGCCGCCGAGGACGAAGCGCCCGTCGAGGAGACGCTGGTGTCCGACCTGCTGCGCTCGAACTGCCCGGTCACCGGCCAGCCCGACTGGGGCAGCGTGCAGATTCACTACGTCGGGCCGCAGATCGATCACGCGGGGCTGCTGCGCTACATCATCTCGTTCCGCAATCACACGGGCTTTCACGAGCAGTGCGTCGAGCGCATCTTCCTCGACATCCTGCATGCGTGCAAACCGGTGAAGCTTGCCGTGTATGCGCGCTATACGCGCCGCGGCGGCCTCGACATCAATCCGTTCCGCACGAACTACAACCAGCCGATGCCGGACAACGCGCGGACCGCGCGGCAGTAAGTAACACCGGCCCGCCGGAAACGAAACAGCCCCGCCGGCTCGCGCCCGCGGGGCTGTTTCACTGTGCGCAGCGGACTGCGCGGGCGCGTTACTTCGCCGGCGCCTTGTAAGCGATGCAATCGACCTCGACCTTGCAGTCGATCACCATGCTCGACTGCACGCACGCGCGTGCCGGCGGATGCTCGCCGAAGTACGACACGAACACCCTGTTGAACGACGCGAAATCGCGTGCGTCGTCGAGCCACACGCCGCAGCGCACGACGTGTTCGAGGCCGTAGCCGGCTTCCTTCAGAATCGCGATCACGTTCTCGATCGCCTGCTTCGACTGCGTGACGATCCCGCCTTCGACGACCTCGCCGTTCACCATCGGCGTCTGGCCCGACACATACAGCCAGCCGTCGGCCTCGACCGCGCGTGCAAACGGCATCACCTGGCCGCCCGTACCCTTCGCTTCGCCCACGCCATATCGCTTCATCGTTTCACTCCTTGGTTGTCGACCGGCATCGGCATGCAAGCGCCAGTGCCGGTTCCATGCAACGCACGGTTGCGGATGCGCGCGCCGACATGGCGCACGCGGCAAATCGGATCGGAGCCGCGCTCAGAACGCGGCTTCGGCACTCGCCGGCACGCGCTCGCCGCGCGCGACGAAACCGCCGGCGCGCGCGCCGGTCGGCTGGCCGTTCTCGTAGGTCAGCACGCCGTTCACCCACACCGCGTCGATCCCGTGTGCGGGCTGCTGCGGCTGCTCGAACGTCGCGGCATCGATCACGCGCGCCGGATCGAACAGCACGAGATCCGCGTGGTAGCCGACATGCACTTCGCCGCGCCGCGCAATCCCGAAGCGGCGCGCGGACAGCGACGTCATCTTGCGGATCGCTTCCTCGAGCGGCAGCAGGTTCGTGTCGCGCACGTAATGGCCGAGCACGCGCGGAAACGCGCCCCAGAGCCGCGGGTGCGGCAGCGGATCGTTCGGCAGGCCGTCCGAGCCGACCATCGTCGCCGGATGCGACAGGATCCGCCGCACGTCGTCCTCGGACATGTTGTGGTACACGGCGCCGGCAGGGCGGATGCGCTGCGCGGCCTCCTGCTCGGTCACGCCCCAGTCGGCCGCGATCGCCTTCAGCAGCTTGCCCGCGACTTCCGGATGCGGCTGCGACCATGTGATCGTGATGTCGATGTCGCCCGTCACCTGCTTCAGGTCGAGCGTCGACGAGCTGCGGCTGTACGGATAGCAGTCGCAGCCGACCGGCTGGTAGCGGCGCGCACCTTCGAGCGACGCGAGCACTTCGGTGCTGCGCCCCCAGTTCGACGGGCCCGCGCATTTCAGGTGCGAGATCACGACCGGCACCCGCGCGTGACGGCCGACGCGGTACGCTTCGTCCATCGCGTCGAGGATCGCGTCGAACTCGGTGCGCATGTGCGTCGTGTACAGCGCGCCCGCGTTCGCGAGCGGCTCGGCGAGCGCCATCACTTCCTCGGCCGGCGCCGCGAACGCGGAGCCATACGCGAGGCCCGACGACAGCCCGAGCGCGCCGTTCGCGAGCGCCTCCTCGAGCTGCGTGCGCATTCCGGCGATTTCGCCGTCGGTCGCCGCGCGGTCGAGGCGGTCCATCTGGTTGTTGCGCAGCGCCGTGTGCCCGACGAGCGCCGCGACGTTCACGGCCGGCCGCGCGTCGTTGACGGCCGCGACATACGCGGCGAAGGTCGGGTAGCGGAACGCGGCGCGATCGCCGAGCAGGTTCATCGGGTCGGGCGGATCGCCCGCGAGCGTCACCGGCGACGCGCTGATCCCGCAGTTGCCGACGATCACCGTCGTCACGCCCTGCGAGATCTTCGGCAGCATTTCGGGTGCGCGGATCACGTGCGTGTCGTCGTGCGTGTGCACGTCGACGAAGCCCGGTGCGAGCGCGCGGCCGTTCGCATCGACGACGGTCTCGGCAAGCCAGTTCGACAGGTTGCCGATCGCCGCGATCACGCCGTTGCGAATCGCGACGTCGCGCGTGACGGGCGGCGCGCCGGTACCGTCGTACAACTGCGCGCCGACGATCAGCGTATCGGCGGCTTCGGGATGCGAATGCATGGTCAGTCTCCTACCGGTTGACGGTCTCCGCCGCCGCGATGCGCATCGAGCGCATGCTTGATGCGGCGCAGCGATTCTCGGCCCGCATCGCCGAGCCGCAATGCGACCCCGGTGACGAGCACGTCGATCGCCATCATCATCGCGTAGCGCGATGTCGACGGCTTGTAAATGAAATCGGTTTCGAACGCGACCACCGGAATCAGATGATCGGCCAGCTTCGCGAGCGGCGACGCCGGCGCGGTGATCGCGATCAGCTTCGCGCCGTAGCGCTTCGCGAGCCGGCAGCTTTCGTGCAGTTCGGGCACGCGCCCGCTCACCGACAGCGCGACGACCACGGCGTCGCGCGACAGCGTCGCCGCCACCATCCGCTGCAGCAGGCTGTCCTGGTAGCTCGCCACCGGCCGGCCGAAGCGCACGAGCCGGAAGCGCAGTTCATCGGCGAGCGCGGTCGAGCCGCCGCCCTGCCCGTACACGTAGATCATCTTCGCGCCGGCGAGCAGGTCGGCCGCCGCGTCGAACGACGTGTTGCGCAGCAGCTGGTGGTTGTGCGCGAGCGCCACGCGGATCTCGTCGTAGACGACCGATGCGGGGCTCGCGTCTTGTTCGGGATGCGCGTCGGCCGGCACCAGGAAGCGCTGGCCGACCGCCGCCGCCTGCGCGACGAGCACTTTCAGTTCGCGCACGTCGCGGCAGCCGACGGCCTTCGCGAAACGCGTGACCGTCGCGACGCTGACGCCCGCGTCGCGCGCGAGCGCGCCGATGCTCGCCCGCGCGGCGCGCGCGAGATCGGCGAGGATGAAGGCGGCGACCTTGCGTTCGGCCTCGCGCAGGTCCGGCGCGCATTCGGCGATCCGCGCGACGATGTCGAGGACCGGTCGGGCGACCGAAGCCGAAGGCTCGGCCGCGAACGGAGCGGACGGGGTAGCTGGCGAATTCATCTGCTGAAAGAGCGTGTGGCGGCTCATGTTACTAAATAACATTACCGCGTCGATGCTACTTTCTGTACCATTTCCATGTCAACTTCAATGCAATGCATAGTGATGATGGAGCGGGATGACATGAAAGTTACAAACTATCAGGAACCGACAATCAATCCGTTGGGCAAGGGTCTCGGCAACCTGCCGAGCGCGAGCGTGCCGCTCGACGACGCGGGCCGCCTCGAGTGGAACCTGCTCGCGGAAGACGTCAGCCTGCCGGCCGCCGTGCTGTATGCGGATCGCATCGAACACAATCTGAACTGGATGCAGGCGTTCGTCCAGCAATACGGCGTGCAGTTCGCACCGCACGGCAAGACGACGATGGCGCCGCAACTGTTCCGCCGCCAGCTCGACGCCGGCGCATGGGGCATCACGCTCGCGACCGCGCACCAGACGCAGGCCGCGTATCACGGCGGCGTGCGGCGCGTGCTGCTCGCGAACCAGCTGGTCGGCCGGCAGAACATGGCGATCATCGCCCAGTTGCTGTCCGATCCCGAGTTCGAATTCTTCTGCCTCGTCGATTCGGCCGACGGCGTCGACCAGCTCGGCCGCTTCTTCGGCGAAGCGAAACGGACGCTGAACGTGCTGATCGAGCTCGGCGTGCCGGGCGGTCGCGCGGGCGTGCGCGACGCCGCGCAACGCGAGGCCGTGCTCGATGCGATCGCGCGCTATCCGGACACGCTGAAGCTGGCCGGCATCGAACTCTACGAAGGCGTGCTGAAGGAGGAAGGCGAGATCCGCGCGTTCCTGCAGGACGCGGTCGCGCTCACGCGAGCGCTGGCCGAAGCCGGCCGTTTCGCGCGCACGCCGGCGATCCTGTCGGGCGCGGGCTCGGCGTGGTACGACGTGGTCGCGGAGGAATTCGCGAAGGCGTCCGACGCCGGTTTCGCGGAAGTCGTGCTGCGCCCGGGCTGCTACCTGACGCACGACGTCGGCATCTACAAGAAGGCGCAGACCGACGTGTTCGCGCGCAACCCGACCGCCCGCAGGATGGGCGAAGGGCTGCTTCCGGCGCTGCAGCTGTGGGCGTACGTGCAATCGGTGCCGGAGCCGGATCGCGCGATCGTCGCGCTCGGCAAGCGCGACGCGGCGTTCGACGCGGGCCTGCCCGAGCCGGCGCGCCACTTCCGCCCGGGGCGCGACGACGCGCCGCGCGATGTCGCCGCGAGCGAAGGCTGGGCCGTCACCGGAATGATGGACCAGCATGCGTACCTGCAGATCCCGCCGGGTGCGGACGTGAAGGTCGGCGACATGGTCGCGTTCGACATCTCGCACCCGTGCCTGACGTTCGACAAGTGGCGCCAGCTGCTCGTCCTCGATCCGCAGTTCCGCGTGACGGAAGTCGTCGAAACCTTCTTCTGACAACCCGCGCACCGCCCCGCGGCCGCGCGGGGCGGCCGTCACGCGCGCTTCAAGCGGCCGGAGTACACTGCGCTTTCGTCCTCGGGGCCGCTTCGCCGCCGCAGCGCCGTCTGCCGCACGCGGCGCGAACAGGCCCTCAACGCTGTTCAATGGAGAAAGCCATGGCCGCGAAGAAGATCCTGTTCCTGACCGGCGATTTCGCCGAAGACTACGAAACGATGGTGCCGTTCCAGGCGCTGCAGGCCGTCGGCCATCACGTCGATGCAGTCTGCCCGGGCAAGCGCGCGGGCGACAAGGTCAAGACCGCGATCCACGATTTCGAGGGCGATCAGACCTACACCGAAAAGCCCGGCCACAACTTCACGCTGAACGCGACGTTCGACGACGTCGAGGCGTCCGGTTACGACGCGCTCGCGATCGCGGGCGGCCGCGCGCCCGAATACCTGCGTCTCGATGCGAAGGTGATCGCGCTGGTGCGCGCGTTCGCCGAAGCCGGCAAGCCGATCGCCGCGATCTGCCATGCGGCGCAGCTGCTCGCGGCCGCCGACGTGATCCGCGGCAAGCGCATCTCGGCCTACCCGGCCTGCGCGCCGGAAGTGAAGCTCGCGGGCGGCGAGTACGCGGACATCCCGGTCGATGCGGCCGTGACCGACGCGCCGTTTGTCACCGCGCCCGCGTGGCCCGCGCATCCGGCATGGCTCGCGCAGTTCCTCGCGGTGCTGGGCACGCGTATCGAGCTGTAAACCGAAGCGGGATGAAATGAAGTGAAACGCCGGCCGGCGGCGGGTTCTCAGGACCCGGATGCCCTGCCGGCGCTTGGCGGCCGACGGCATGCACCCGTCGGGCCGCCTGCCGCGCTGCTCTTCAGTGCGGCGTCGGCGTCGAGCCGGCTTCCGCGATCCGCGACTCCAGCATCGCCAGCGCACCCGACAGCGCAGTCAGCACGTCGTCCGGCAGTTGCGCCATCGTCTGGTCGAGGAACGCCTTGCGGCGCGGCAGGCAGGCGGCGAACGCGGCGCGCCCGTCTTCGGTCAGCGTGACGTTGGTCACGCGGTTGTCGCGCGCGTCGGACGCGCGCTCGATCCAGCCGAGCGCATCGAGCGACTTCAGCTGGCGCGTGAGCGCGCCCGGATCGATGCGCAGCACTTCCACGAGCTTCTTCTGCGACGCATGGCCGCCCATCGTGTGCAGCGCGACCATGATGCGCCAGCGCGGCATCGGCTGCCCCACGTGCGTTTCGAACGCGCTCATGAACGCGCGATACGTGCGTCCGAATTGCTGCAAGATCGCGACGCGGTCCTGTTCTTCCATGCGCTGATGCCTACCCGTTCAATCGGTGAATCGTTCAATCGGCCGCGACATGCGGTTCGATCTTGCGCCGCAGCGCGATCGGCGGCACGCGGCGACACTGCCATACCGACACCACGGCGACCACGGCCGCCATCGCGACGCCCAGGTGAATCGCGCCGACCAGCGATTCACGGGCCGCTTCCAGCAGCAGCGCGCCATTATGCCCGGCGCGCGTCAGCTCCGCGACGAGACCGCCTTGCGCCGCGCGGTCGATCAGGATCTGCGGATCGGCGAGCCGCGCATGCCACTGCAGCGCATGATCGCCCGACAGCGCATTGCGCACGCCGCTCGAATACATCTGGTTGACCAGCGTGCCGGTCAGCGCGGTGCCGATCATCCCGCCGACCATCCGCAGCGACTGCAGCAATGCCGTCGCGATGCCGAGGTGCTCGCGGCCGGCCGTCTGCTGCGCGAACACGGTGAGGTTCGGCAACACGAAGCCGAGGCCGATGCCGCCGGCGACCATCAGCGCCATCAGCGCCCAGGTCGGCGTCGAGTGCGTCGACACGACGATGCCCGCGCACGCGATCGCGAACAGTATGAACCCGACGTGCAGCATCGCATTCGGATTGCGGATGCGCGTGACGACGCGGCCGTTCATGATGCTGCCGATCGTGATGAACACGACGAGCGGCGTGATCACGAGCCCGGCCTCCTTCGGCGACATCCCGAAGCCGCCCTGGAACAGCAGCGGCGCGTAGAACAGCAGCGAGAACATCGAGAAGCCGGCGAGGATCGCGAGCACGAACAGCGCCGACAACGCGCGGTTGCCGAACATGTCGAACGGCAGGATCGGCTGCGCGCAGCGTTTTTCCCAATGCCACAAGCCGATGCCGGCACCGACCGCGACGACCAGCAGCAACGACGCCCAGCTCATGACGCCGTACTTCGGCAGCCACTCGACGAACAGTTGCAGCGCGCCGAGCGACAGCGCGATCAGCAGCGCGCCGGGCCAGTCGAGCCGCATCTTGCGGTCGTGCTCGACATGGCGCAGGTGCGGCAGGTAGCGCCACACGAAGAACAGCGACAGCAGGCCGACCGGCAGGTTGACGTAGAACACCGAGCGCCAGCCGAACGACTGGGTCAGGATCCCGCCGAGCGACGGTCCGACCGCGTTCGCGATGCCGAACGCGGAGCTCATCAACACCTGCCAGCGCAGCCGCACGACGGAATCGGGGAACAGGTCGGGAATGCACGCGAACGCGGTGCCGACCAGCATCCCGCCGCCGATTCCCTGCAGGCCGCGCGCGAGCACCAGGAACAGCATGTCGTTGGCCATCCCGCACAGCACCGACGCGCCGGTGAACACGACGATCGACGCGATCACGAACGGCTTGCGCCCGTAATAGTCGCCAAGCCGGCCGAAGATCGGCACGGTGATCACGGAACTGAGCAGATACGAAGTCGCGACCCACGCGTACAGGTCGAAGCCTCTGAGCTCGGCGACGATGGTCGGCAACGCGGTGCCGACGACCGTCTGGTCGAGCGCGACGAGCATGGTGACAAACGAGATCCCGATCATCGCCAGCAGCGATTCGCGGAACGGCAGGACTTGCCCGCTCGAATGGTGGGCGGCAGTATGGACGGCCATTTTTTGTTGATGCAACTTTTGACGAGTCAAACAATCTCAAAATTCTAGCACGCCGGAGTAATCTAGGCTGGCGACGGCCGGGGCCGATACCCGCCGCAAAGGAGAAAGATGGAACCGATTTCAATCACGCCCGCGGCGACGCTGTCGGAGCAGGATCTGGACGCGCTGGGGCGCGCGAAGCAGGTACTGGAGAGCCCGTCGCTGACGATGAAGCTGACGGGCGTGCTGGGCGTGCCGGTCGAGAAGATGATCGCGCGGCTGCCCGATTTCGCAACCGGCAAGATCAACGACGCGACGCAGCTGGCGCTGCGCAAGTGCCTGAACATCGCGCTGCGCACGCTCGGCAAGCCGCAGACGCCCGACGCCGAGCCGGACAAGCCGAGCAACCTGCTGCACAAGCTCGCGGTCGCGACGACCGGCGCGGCGGGCGGCGCGTTCGGTTTCCTCGCGCTGCCGGTGGAGCTGCCGGTGACGACCACGCTGATCTTCCGCTCGGTGTGCGACATCGCGCGCAGCGAGGGCGAGGATCTCGGCTCGGTGGATACGCAGTTGCAGTGCCTGGCCGTGCTCGGCATGGGCGGCAACCCGGACAAGCACGAGGAGGACGCCGATCTCGGCTATTTCGTGCTGCGCGGCGCGCTCGCGCAGGCGATTTCGAAGGCATCGTCGGACATCACGACGAAAGGGATCGCCGCGCACAGCTCGGCGGCGGTGTTCAAGCTGGTGCAGACGGTGGCATCGCGCTTCTCGGTACAGGTCACCGAGCAGATGGCCGCGAAGTCGATCCCGGCGATCGGCGCGGTGCTCGGCGCGACCGTCAACACGCTGTTCATCGACCACTTCCAGCAGATGGCGCACGGCCACTTCACCGTGCGCCGGCTCGAGCGCAAGTACGGCCCGGTCGCCGTGAAGGCCGCGTATCAGGCGATCGACGGCTCGCCCACGCGCTGAACCGCCCGCTCGACCGCGACGCGGCGCAGGAATGCGGACGCGCGGTCGAGCGCGTCGCGCGACTCCGGCACCATCGGCGCGTACAGCTGCCACACGTGCGGCATGTCCGGCCACACCTCGATCTCCACCGGCACGCCGGCCGCCTTCGCGTTGTCGGCGACGCGGCGTGAATCGTCGAGGAGCACCTCGGTGCTGCCTGCCTGGATGAAAAGCGGCGGCAGCCCGGTCAAGTCCGCATAGACCGGCGACGCGTACGGATGCGTCGCCGATTCGTCTCCCAGATACAGCTTCGCCGCCTTCGGCAATGCCGCGGCCGCGAACATCGGATCGAGCCCGTCGTTGCTGCGCATCGTGCCGCCGGTGCCGGCCAGGTCGGTCCACGGCGAGAACAGGATCGCGCCGGCCGGTAGCGGTTCGCCGCGATCGCGCAGCGCGACGAGCGTCGCCAGGGCGAGGCCGCCGCCCGCCGAATCGCCGCCGAACACGATCGACTCGGGCGGCGTACCGAGCGCGAGCAGTTGCCGGTAGGCGGCCAGCGCGTCGTCGAGCGCGGCCGGGAAGCGGTTCTCGGGCGCGAGCCGGTAGTCGAGCGAGAACGAGCGCACGCCCGCGCGCTTCGTGAGGCCGAACACGAGCGGCCGATGGGTCTTCGTCGAACAGAAGTAATAGCCGCCGCCGTGGAAGTACAGCAGCGTGCGGCCAGGCCCGCGAGCGGCGAGCGCGTCGGTGCGTTCGAGCCATTCGCCGCGCAGCGGCGCGTCGCCGGGCCCGTAGCATTCGCGCAGCCGGTAGCCCGACGGCGGGCGACGCGGCACGATCATTCTCAGGTCGGTAAAGCGCCGCGCGCGTGCAGGATCGAGCACCGGGCGCGTGGTCTCGGGACGAAACTGCCAGCGCAGCAGCCAGCACGCGAACTTGCTTTGCCAACTCATCGAATCCACTCCGTCATCACAGTGTGACGATGGTACGTGCGATCGTCGCCGCGCCGCTCGACGGGAGCCTCTATATCAAACGCCGGCGGGCGGTTCGCCGGCCCCGGCCCGCGTCGGCTTCAGCGTCAGCTCGCCGGCATCATCTGGCCGCGGATCTCGCCGGACGGATGCTCCTTCGTGTGCACGTTGAAGTACCACTTGCCGGCCATCAGGTCGGTGACCTGCGAGTCGGTGAGCTCCCTGGAACCCTTGATCGGGCTCTCGAGCGCGTCCTTCGGAATCGGTACCTGCACGCCGGCGTTCTGGCCGACCGGCGCGGGCCCGTGGAAATGCGCGGCGGTGGCCGGCCCCGTGAGGTGTTCGTAAGTCACCGTCCACCGCAGCATGTGGGTGGCCGTGTCGTAGGTCGCATCGACGGCGCCGGCGCCCTTGGTCGCGGTCGGCGGCACTTCGCTCGACGGCTGCAGGTTGGCGGTCAGGCGCACCGTTTCGGCGGCGGCGCTGCCGGCGACCAGCACGCCCGCGAGCAAAGCCATCTGGAGCAAACGCAGCTTCGGCATGAATCCTCCTTGTACGACTGGGTACGCCCCCCGGACGGGGACGCTCCATGATGGTAGTCGATCGCCGCCGATCCGGCACCGGGGCGTCGCGCGCCAGCCTGACGGAACCTGGAAGAGACCTTTGCAGCGCAAGCGCTGAATCCGCGTGCGGCCTTTCGCTACACTTCGTCTCACAGTTGCTTGTTTCCTTCGTCCGAAGGAGTCTGCGAGTATTCACGCGGCCACCCGGCCGCGTTTTTTTTGCGCGTGCCGCACGCCATGCAGCCATCATCATCCGCTTCACCGTGACGAATCACGAAGCACCGCGAATCGATTTTCGCGGTTCGACGATGCATCGCGCACGGCGTCACGATGCGTAACAGGTTGTTGCGCAAACCCGCGTCGACACGGAATGGCACGCACGAGACAATGACCGCGTTTTGTCGCAACTGAACAGTGAACCTTGCCGGACCGTTTCCCGCTGCCCTGCCCACCCCGCCCCGTCCGTGTTCGCCCGCTGCTGGCGAGCCTCTGCTCCGTCGCCGCGCTCCATGGCGCACCTGCCGATGCGCAGGAATTCTCGCTGTCCGCCGGCGCGCTGCGAGGCGGCGGCGACCGCTCGTATGCCTGGGCGTTCGACTATCAGGAAGGCTTGAGCGCACACACCGCGCTCGGCTTCACGTGGTACAACGAGGGTCACATTCCGAACCACCATCGCGACGGCCAGGCCGTGCAGTTCTGGGGCCGCGTGCCGCTCGATAACCGTCGCTTCGTGCTGTCCGCCGGCGTGGGCCCGTATCGCTACTTCGACACGGTGCCGGCCGCCGAGGGCCGCGGCTATTCGAACACACACGGCTGGGGCGTGCTGATGAGTGTGCGCGCCGCGTATTACACGTCGCATCGCTGGATCGCGCAGCTTCAGCTCAACCGCGCGCAGGTGTTCAGCGGCCCCGACACGACGTCGGTGATGTTCGGCATCGGCTACCAGCTCGATGCACCCGGCACGCCGGGCCCGCGCGACACCGCACTGCCGCGCACGCGCAAGGTCACGAACAACGAAGTCACCGCCATGCTCGGCGAGACGATCCTCAACAGCCGCTCGTCGCCGTCGACGCTCGGCGGCAGCCTCGAATACCGGCGCGGCCTCACGCGCACGGTCGACTGGACCGCGACCTGGATGTACGAAGGCGCGAAACAAGGCATCCGCCGCAACGGCATCGCGTCCGAGCTGTGGCTCACGCGCGCGTTCCTGAGCGACAAGATCACGCTATCGGCCGGCGCCGGCGCGTACTTCACCGTCGACCAGCGCAATCGCGCGGGCCAGCCCGGCCCCGGCGACGGCCGGCTCTCCGGCATCGTGTCGATCTCGGCCAGCTACCGGATCTCCGATCGCTGGCTCACGCGCGTCACGTGGAACCGCGTGGTCACGCGCTACGACCGCGACACCGACGTGATCCAGGCGGGGCTCGGCTACCGGTTCTAGCCGGCGCGCGGGTCACCCTGCCTCACGCGCGATAACCCGGATCGATCCGGTCGACGATGCGCTGCAACGCGTCGAATGCATCCTGCCCCGCGCCGTGCTTCGGATCGAAGTTCAGCGAATCGCGCACGCAGCCCTCGAGCACCGGCGGCGCGATCGGCAGTGCGTCGCCGATCGCGCGGGTCGCGACCTGCACTTCGCATGCACGATTGAGCAGCCACATCAACGAGAAGGTCTGCGCGAGCGTCGCGCCGATCGTCACGGGCCCGTGGTTGCGCAGCAGCAGCACGGGCCGCCCGCCGGCGCTCTCGACGATGCGCCTGCCTTCCTCGAGATGCACGGTAATGCCCTCGAAATCGTGATACGCGACCTTCCCGTACAACTGCGCCGAATAGAAATTCGAGAACGACAGGCCTTCGCGCGAGCAGCACACGGCCATCGTCGGCGTCGTATGCACGTGCATCACGCAGTGCGCGTCGGGCAGCGCCGCATGGATCGCGCTGTGGAACGTGAAGCCCGCCGGATTGATCGGCCAGTCGGAATGGCCGATCACGTTGCCGTCGATGTCGATCTTCACGAGGTTCGACGCGCATACCTCGCGGTAATGGAGCCCGAACGGATTGATCAGGAAATGGCCGTCCTCGCCCGGCACGCGCAGCGAGATATGGTTGTAGATCAGCTCGGTCCAGCCGAGATGGTCGAAGATCCGGTAGGCGGCCGCGAGCTGCACGCGCGCCTGCCATTCGGCTTCGGAGAAGCGGGCAGGACGCGTGAACGGCTGGTTCGGTACACGTTGCATGGGGCACTCCGGTTACGGGCGGCGCGGCCGCGCGGGCGGCTCGCGCATCGTCCCTCGTCTCCTGGCGATGCACGCGGCGCGCGGTTGCGTCCGGCGCACGCGCGTGCGACGCGTCGTTCGGCACCGCTGCGGCCCGCCTTGCGCGAGCCGTGCCGCGGCACCCGTCATGATGCGAATATCGTTGCGCGCACAACCATATCATCTTTCCCCGCGCACCGGTATCGCGGGTTTGGCCCGAGTCGTTCCGGCCCTTACAACTGGTCGTCGACCGGCAGCAGCATGAAGAATCCGGTCATCAGGTTGCGCATCAGCCCGGCATGCGGATCGACGTGATAGGTCGCCGGCTCGCCGTTGTCGGTGCCGGTCCACTCGAGTTCGGGCGCCCCTCCGCCCGCTGGCGTCGCAAGGCTCACGCGGTAGCTTTCGTCGGGCTGCGTCACGCGCGCGAAAATCGCTGCGGCCTGCTGCGCGATCGTCGGACTGTGGATCACGAGCGCGAGTTCGGTATTCAGGTGCGCGGAGCGCGGATCGAGATTCAGCGACCCGATCACGAGGATCTTGCGGTCGATCACGTACGCCTTCGCATGCAGGCTCGCGCGCGAGCGCGACCCGAACAGGCCCGCGCTCGGCGGGTTCGGCCGCGCCTTGAATTCGTACAGTTCGACGCCGCGCCGCAGCAGCGGCACGCGGTACGGCGCGTAGCCGGCTTGTACGGCGACCGCGTCGGTCGCGGCGAGCGAATTGGTCAGGATCGCGACGCGCACGCCGCGCGCGGCCGTGTCGCCGAGGATCTTCACGCCCGCGTCGTGCGGCACGAAGTACGGCGAAAACGCGAGGAATTCCTGCTGTGCGCCGCGCGTCAGCTCGACGAGGCGCTGCATCGGCGGACTGACGTACGTATCGGTCGGCCGCACGATCTTGTCCGGCGCGTCGACCTTGAACTCGGCCGGCGCCCACACGAGCTCGAGCTCGTCACGCGCGATCTGCTGCGCGAGCGGCGTCGCGTTCAGCGGCTTCGCATTGTACGGATCGGCGTTCTTGCGCCAGTGGTCGCGCAGTTCGTCGCGCATCGCGTCGAGATCCTTCGGATCGAACGTCTGATGATTCAGCACCCGCAGCGGATAGCTGCTCGCGCTCGCCCAGTAGTCGTCGAAGCTCCTCGAGATGTCGCTCGTCACGGGGCCGGCGGCGAGCACGTCAAGATCGCGGAACTGCAGCGTCGGGCTCGCGCTGAAATATTCGTCGCCGAGGTTGCGGCCGCCGACGATCGCGATCTGGTTGTCCGCGATCATTGCCTTGTTGTGCATCCGTCGCGTGAAGCTGTCGATCCGCGTCAGCGAGTTGGCCGTGCGCTCGACCATCCCGTAGTGCGACGCGCCGAACGGGTTGAACACGCGAATCTCGATCTTCGGGTGCGTGTTCAGCGCGGCCATCACGCGATCGATGTCGCGGAAATTCAGGTCGTCGACCAGCATCCGCACGCGCACGCCGCGGTCGGCCGCGTACAGCGCCGCGGCGAGCAACAGCTTGCCGGTCGTGTCCTCGGTCGCGATGTAGTACTGCATGTCGAGCGTCTTCGTCGCCGCGCGCGCGAGTGCGATGCGCATCTGCAGCGCGGTCGCGCCGTCGGACAACAGCCGGAAGCCCGATTGCCCCGGGTGCGCGGCTTGCGGCACGGCCAGCGCGTTGCGCAGCGGCGTCGCGGTATCGGCCGGGAGTGCGTGCGAGACGGAGCGATCGAGCGTGGTGGCGGGCGGATGCGTCGCGCAGGCTGCGACCGAAGACAGCAGCGCGCAGACGGCGAGCGCGCGGGCCGCGCGGCAGGCGACGCGCCACGACAGCGCGGCCGGCGCGCGCCGGATCAGGGACGTGAGCACGGAAACTTCCTCGACAGGCGGATCGTTGAATCCGCAATCGCCGCGACGTGCGGCTGACCGGTGGTTCCAACCGATTCTAGTGGGCGCCCGATGAACCGGTCAATCGCGCGGCTCGCGCATGCGCGCCGCACGCGATCGCGGCGGCATGCGCGACGACCGGCCTCGTCGGCAACGAATCGGGGCTGTTTCGCTTCACGGTTCGCCGCAGCCTGCTGTTCGCGATGATCGCTGGCCCGATGACGTTCGTGCAGGCCTGCGTGCTGCCCGGGATGGCGCCGTAAGCGAGCGGCGCGGCCGTTTCCCCGTTCGCCGAAAAACGAAACCCCCACGCCCGCAAGAGCGTGGGGGTCTTTCGTTATCCAGCGCGCCGGACGCGGCCGGCGCACCGGACGGCGATCAGCTGCCCTTCGCGATGCGATCCTGGATGTGCTGCGCACGGCTCGCCGACGACGGGTGCGAGCTCATCATCGAGCTCTTGCCGCCATCGAGTTGCGCAAGCTTCTGGAACGCGGTGACGAGGCCCTTCTGGTTCATGTTCTTCTGCTTCAGCAGATCGAACGAGTAGTCGTCGGCCGCGCTTTCCTGCGTCTGCGAGAACTGCGCGTTGATGAACTTCTCGGTGATGTCGCCGAGCTGCGAGCTCGTCAGGGCCGCGACGCCCGGCGATGCCGCGCCGGCCGCGGTGCGTGCCGCGCTGACCGCGTAGGCGGTCTGCATCGCCTTCTTCGAGTGACCCAGCGCGACGTGGCCCATTTCATGACCGATCACGCCGCGCAGTTCGTCGTCGTTCATCATGTCCATCAGGCCGCTGTACACGCGCACGCAGCCATTGCCCATCGCCCACGCGTTGACGTCCTTGGTCATGTAGACCTTGTAGTTGATCTTCTGGCCGTTCAGCGTCATGTCGCCGAAGCCCTTCATCACCTTCGCCAGGCGCTTCGAATACGCGCTGTTCGGCGCGGCGATCTTCGATTCGGCGTCGCTCGCCTTGCACGAGTCGTTCGACAGCGCCGCGATGTCGCTGTCCGACAGCGTCGCCGCCTTGACCAGACTGGTCCCCGCCGACGTCAGGCTGTTCGCGTCGAGATTCTGCACCCCGCCGCATGCGCTCAACAGGAACGCCATGCCACACGCTGCCGCCGCTTTCTTGATATGCATCCCGGATCCCTCGGTAGTTGTATTTGAGAGCGGCGATTTTGCATAATCCGGCAGAAAATTACCAGATGTTTACATCGAATGACAACTTGATTACCGAACGATCCGGAATGAAAGACGCGATCGATCAACGAATTGACGACAATCCAGCCCTCAATCGCCGCGGCCGGACGATCGGCTGAGCGCGGCATGCGAGCGGCGCGTGAGCCGCCGCGCGACCAGCATCGGCAGCCGCACCACGAAACCGGCGAAGAGCCGCAGGTGCATCCACACGAGCAGCGCGTTGTCGCGGCCGTAGTGGAAATGCGACACGCCGCCCTCGTGCGCGCCGAAGTAGCGCACCGGCGCGTCGATGCGGATCGGCCGCACCCCGGCCCAGCACAGCCGCACGGCGGCTTCCGGATCGAAGTCGAAGCCGCGCATCCACGGCTGGCGATGCATGATCGCGGCGAGCGGCGCGACCGGGTACACGCGAAAGCCGTACAGCGAATCGCCGATCCCGGCCCACAGCGTCTCGAGGTCGGCCCATCCGTTCGACAGCCGACGGCCCTGCACGCGCAGTTGCGGCGCGCTCGCGTCGAACTTCGGCAGGCCCAGCACCATCGCGTCCGGCGCCGCCTGCGACGCGGCCATGAACTCGGGAATCAGGTCGGCCGGGTGCTGGCCGTCGGAGTCCATCGTCAGCACGTGCGTGAAGCCGCTCGCGGCCGCCGCGTCGAGCCCGGCCAACACCGCGGCGCCCTTGCCGCGGTTCTCCGGCAGCACGATCACGCGCAGCCCGGGGTCGCGCTCGGCCATCGCCTGCAGCCGCTCGGCGCTGCCGTCGGTGCTGCCGTCGACGACGACCCACACCGGATTCCACTGCGCGCGGGCGTTGCGCACGGTCGTGTCGACCTTGACGCCTGGGTTGTAGCTCGGAATCAGTACGAGATGGGTCGACGAGGCGTGCAGCTTGGACATGGGAACGGCCGATTGCGAAGACAAGGATCCTGACAAAAGTGTATGACCGGCCGACGAGCGCGGACCGGACTGGTCGACGCCGGGCGACGGTTCGCGCAGCGACAGGCCCGCGCGCTTCACGACAGGTGCTCCAGCGGATGGCCGGCGCTCGCGTCGATCTCGACCAGCAGATCGTCGCGGCACACGTCCGCGTGGACGAACAACGGCCGCACGGCGGCGCCCGCCGCCTCGCGCAGCGTGCGTTCGATCGCGGCGAGCGCCGCGGCATCGCCGGCGTCGCGCACGTAGACGCGGTAGCTCAGGTCGGCGAGCGTGAAAGCGCCGTGCCCCTGCCGCGCGGCCTGCTCGAGCACGGCGGCCAGGTTCGCGATCGTCTCGCGCGTTTGCGCGACGACGTCGCCGCGATGCACGGTGCGATGCCCGACGATGCTCGCGGTGCCCGATACGAACAGCAGCGGCGACGCTTCGTCGGCAGGCCACGCGGCCGCGCGCGCGAACGTCGGCGCACGCGGCCCGTATTCCGCCGGATAGTGATACGCGCTGACCTGACGCGGATTCTCGACCGGATCGGCCGGCGTGCGGCTCGCGATGAAATGGATCGCGAGCGGCGCGGCCGGCGGCGCGTCGCCCGTGACCGGCGCGATCGAGCCGAGCGCGCAGGCCGCCGGCACACTGCCCGTCAGTGCGCGGCGGCACGCGTCGAACGCGCGCTGCCTGCCGATATTGAACTGACGATAGCGCTCGATCCCGAACTGCAGCGCGTTGATCGCGGGCACGGTGTTCCAGATTCGCAGCGCATGTGCAATGCCGAGCATATCGAGCACGTCGAACAGCGTGCGGTACGCATCGTATGTGGCGCGCTCGAGCGGCGTGCCGCCATCGCGATCGGCATCGATCGCTTCCGCCTGTTCCCGCACGACGATGCTGCCGAACGCGAGCCCCGCCGTTTCGCTGTAGCGATACTGCAGCGCGCCGCGTCGCTCGCTGCGCAGGTCGGGCGCGTCGCACTGCCAGATTTCGCAGACCGCGCCCGCGCCTGCGTGGCCGCCGGCGTCGAGCAGCGCCATCTGCACCGGTGCGAGCGGCAGGTCGGGCGCGGCGGCGGCGAGCATGCGGGCCATCGCGTCGGTCGGCGCGCCGGCCGCGCCGATGCAGACCGCCCCGAGCGCGCCGGGAAACGCGCGGTCGAATGCGTCGGCCCGTTGCTGCCCGGCATCCAGCAGTGCAGCCAGCCGCGCATGATCGATCCGGACGAGCCGCAACGCACGGTCGCCGCCGTTCGCTGCCGACGACATGCCCGCGTGCGATGCGGCCGCCGCGCTCGCCACGGGTTCGCGCGCGAGCACGGCCGGGGCGGACGACATGGAAGACGCTCGCCGTTCGGCGTCGACTGGATGCACTGACACTTCGATTTCCTCACTATGCGATGCGGATGCGCGCCATCGTGGCCACGCCCCGCGTTGCGCGCCGTTGCGTCGCGTCAGGCCGACGCCGTGCGCATCGTCATGCGAGCCCGCCGTTGACGGACAGCACCTGCCCCGTCACATAAGCGGCCGCGTCGGATACCAGATACGCGACCATCGCCGCGACTTCATCGGGCCGGCCCGCGCGTTGCGCCGGCACGAGCTGCCTGATCCGTTCGGCGGGAAACGCAGGGTCGGCCATCGGCGATTCGATGATGCCGGGCGCGACCGCATTCACCGTGATGCCGCGCGACGCGAGCTCCAGCGACAGCGACTTCGTCGCGCCGATCAACCCCGCCTTCGCGGCCGCGTAGTTCACCTGCCCGCGATTGCCGGTCACGCCCGCGACCGACGCGATGTTGACGATCCGGCCGCGCCGCGTGCGAATCATCGGCAGCAGCAACGGCTGCGTCACGTTGAAAAACCCGTTGAGCGTCACGTCGATCACGCTGTGCCACTGCCGGCGCGACATGCCGGCCATCGGCGCGTCGTCGTGAATGCCCGCGTTGTTCACGAGGATCTGCACCGGCGCGTCGTCGATGAACGGCGCGAGCGCGGCGAGCGTCGCATCGGCGTCGGTCACGTCGAACGCAATCGCATGCGCCGCGCCGCCGGCCGCGACGATGTGCTGCGCGACCGCCTCCGCCTGCGCGAGATTCCGGTTCGCGTGCACCCAGACTTCGTGGCCGGCCTGCGCGAGCGCCGTGCAGATCGCCTGCCCGAGTGCGCCGCTGCCGCCCGTTACGAGCGCACGCATCGCATTGCTCCGTTCATCGCGTTTCCTCCCGATCGCCGCGGCGGCGGTTCGTGCGGCCACCGTCGCCGCATGCCGTCATCGTCTTCGTGCCGCCATCGTCTTCGTGCCGCGACGCGCCCGTGCGCGCCGCCGTCACTTCGTGCGATGCGCGGCGACGTACCCGGCAAGCGCGCCGAGCGTCGCGAAGATCTTCTGGTTGTCGGGATTGTCCGAGCGCAGCTCGAAGCCGTACTTCTTCGAAATCAGCAGCGCGATTTCCAGGATGTCGATGGAGTCGAGCCCGAAGCCTTCGCCATACAGCGGGGTCTCGGCCGTCACCGTTTCGAGCGGGACGTCTTCGAGATTCAGTTCGCCGATGATCAGCGTGGCGAGCTCTTGTTCGAGTGCGTTCATCATGCTTGCGGGCAGGCGGCCATGGCAGCGGGAGGCGCCCGGAAACGGCAATCGTCGTGCGCGACCGGCGCGTGCGAAGCCCGCGCGAATCTCCGTCCCTCCGGCGTCTGCCGGCTCCCCGCCTGCGTAATCGGGGGTCGTGTGTAAAAGTTACGCGGATTCTAGACGAACGGGTATCGGCACGTATACGCGGAATGGTTACAGACTGAAGGCCCCCGCCGCACCCGGTTTCGGGACCCGATCGCAGCAGATGCTTGAGCCGCTTCGGGCGGATATGAATCGCCGCCGCGAAAGGTTCAGTGCGCTGCCATACATTCGGTTACAAAACCCGCGCGCGCCGCGCGCGAACCGCCGCCCCGCGGCCCTAAAATGTGCGTGCCCGACAGTCGGCCGGGACACGCGTCGCGGCCGGCATTCATATGATGTTTAATGGCCCGACGAATGCGTCCGGCCTCGATTCACCCGATGTTTCCAGCAACCATGCCGCGCCCGTCCGTTCGCCTCGCCCCGGTTTGCCCGCCCGTTCGCCGCCGTGCCGCGACCAACGGCGGCAATGCACGCATGCGTTGCGTGCGCGGAGTGCAGCGATGAGCTCGCCGCTCGGCATCGCGCGCGGCGTCGGCGCGCTCGCCGCAGTGGCGGCGTACCAGATCGGCGCGCACTACGCGGCCGCCACGCACGGCGCGCACGGCTTCGGCCTCGCGATGGCGCTCGTGCCACCGCTGCTGCTCGCGCTCGGCGCGGCATGGCGCTCGCCGCGGCGTGGCTGGCTGGTGCCCGCATGGCTGCTGGCCGCCGTCGCGCTGTGGATCGGGCGCACCGCGCTCGCGCGCCATTTCGAATGGGGCCTGTATCTGGAACACGCGAGCTTCAACCTCGCGATGGCGCTGCTGTTCGGCCGCACGCTCGCCGCCGGCCAGGTGCCGCTGTGCACGCGCTTCGCGACGATGATCCATGGCACGATCACGCCGGCCGTCGCGCGCTACACGCGACGCATCACGCTCGCATGGACGCTGTTCTTCGTCGCGATCGCCGCCGTGTCGACGCTGCTGTTCGCGACCGCGCCGATCGTCACGTGGTCGACGTTCGCGAACTACCTGTCGCTGCCGCTCGTCGCCGCGATGTTCGCCGCCGAGCATGCGTGCCGGCGCTTCGCACTGCCGCACGACGCGCGGCCGCGAATGGTCGACGCGGTGCGCGCATATCGTGCGTCGACGCAGCCGTCACGATGAATTCATGACCGGCGCGGCGCCGCATCGCGGCCGCGCCGGTGACCGTCTCCCGCTTCAGACGATTTATGCCGACTTACCCGCTGGTGTTTCATTCCTCGCCGGATCAGACGATTGCGTGGCGCGACGGTGCGCCCGTCAGCGTGCGCGCGTTCGTCGCCGACGTCGCGCGCGTGGCCGCCGCGCTGCCCGTCGGCGACCACGTGTTCAACGTGTGCCGCGATCGCTACCGCTTCGCGGTCAGCCTGTGCGCGGCGCTCGTCGCCGGCAGGATCAGCCTGCTGCCGTCGACGCACACGCCGGAGATGGTGCGCCAGCTCGCGTCGTTCGCGCCGGACGCGTTCTGCCTGCACGACGCGCCGGACTGCGCGATCGACCTGCCGCGCTTCGCGTATCCGGACGCCGCGCCCGGCGACCTCGCGGATGACGCGCCGTGCGAGGTGCCGCAGATCGACGCGTCGCGGATCATGGCGTACGTGTTCACGTCCGGTTCGACCGGCGCGCCGGTGCCGCATCGCAAGACCTGGGGCTTCCTGGTCGGCTGCGTGCGTGCGGCGGCCGACCGCCTCGGCCTGCTCGACGGCCGCGCGGCCACGCTGATCGGCACCGTGCCCGCGCAGCACATGTACGGCTTCGAATCGACGGTGCTGCTCGCGCTGATCGGCGGCCTCGCGTTCAGCAACCGCCAGCCGTTCTACCCGGTCGACATTCGCGACGAACTCGCCGCGATCCCGCAGCCGCGCGTGCTGGTCACGTCGCCGATTCACCTGCGCGCGCTGCTGTCGGCCGGCCACGCGCTGCCGCCGGCCGCGCTCGTGCTGTCGGCCACCGCACCGCTGTCGGAGAAGCTCGCGTGCGAAGCCGAGGCCGCGCTCGATGCGCCGCTCGTCGAGATCTACGGCAGCACCGAGACCGGCCAGATCGCGACCCGCCGCACGTCGCAAGGCGCGACGTGGCAGCTCTTCCCCGGCATCCGTCTCGACGCCCGCGCAGCACATGACGCGGGCGACGACAGCGGCCCGACCGTGTGGGCGTCGGGCGGCCACGTCGAAACCCCCGTGCCGATGGGCGACGCGCTCGAGCTGCTCGGCGACGGCCGGTTCCTGCTGCACGGCCGCAAGGCTGATCTCGTCAACATCGCCGGCAAGCGCACGTCGCTCGCCTATCTGAATCACCAGCTGAACGCGATCGCCGGCGTCGTGGACGGCGTGTTCTTCATGCCGGACGACGCCGCGCCGGCCGGTGCCGATGCGACCCGCGAACCGGTCACGCGGCTCGTCGCGCTCGTGGTCGCGCCGACGCTCGCCGCGGCGGATCTGCAGCGCGCGCTGCGCGAACGGATCGATCCCGCGTTCATGCCGCGTCCGCTCGTGTTCGTCGACGCATTGCCGCGCAACGAAACGGGCAAGTTGCCGCGCGACGTGCTCGCCGCGCTCGTCGCACGGCACGCGCGCACCGCGACAGCCAACGCGAGCGAGCCCGTCGTTGCGGATGCGCCGCTTGCGTTCACGATACCCGCCGACCACCCTGCGCTGCCCGGTCATTTCCCCGGTCATCCGATCGTGCCGGGCGTCGTGCTGCTCGATCACGCGATCGCGGCACTCGGCGCATCGCTGAACCGCCCGCTGCACACGTGGCGGCTGGCTTCCGCGAAATTCCTGAGCCCGGTCGCGCCCGGCGAGCCGCTCGATCTCGCGTTCGATGCGGCAGCGGGCGGCCCGATCCGCTTCACGTTGCGCGCCGGCGCGCGCGACGTCGCCACCGGTGTGCTGTCCGCGCCGGCCGCCGCGCAGGACGGTGCACAACCATGAAGCGCACCGCATGGGCCGAGCGCCAGGAGCGCAGCAACGCGGCGTTGCTGCGTGCGATGACGTGGATCTCGCTGCGGTTCGGCCGGCGGCCGTCGCGCGTCGTGCTGCACGCCATCGCGGCCTATTTCGTGCTGTTCTCGCCAGCCGCCTGCGCGGCGTCGCGCGACTATCTGCGCCGCGTGCTCGGCCGTCCCGCCCGCTGGCGCGACGTGTACCGGCACGTGTTCACGTTCGCGGCGACGATCCACGACCGCATCTACCTGATGAACGGACGCTTCGATCTGTTCGACATCCGGCTGCATGGCGAAACGCGCGTCGACGACGCACTCGCCGCCGGGCGCGGCGTATTCCTGATGGGCGCGCACCTCGGCAGCTTCGAAGTCGTGCGCGCGATCGGCCGCACGCGTGCGGACCTGCGGGTCGTCGTCACGATGTTCGAAGAGAACGCGCGCAAGATCAACGCGACGCTCGCCGCCGTGAACCCGGCCGCGAAACCGGAAGTGATTCCGCTCGGGCAGGTCGACTCGATGCTGAAGGTGCGCGAACGCCTCGACGCGAACTGCATGGTCGGCATGCTCGCCGACCGCACGTTGCTCGACGATGCGGCCACGTCGCTGCGGCGGTTGCCGCTGCTCGGCGCACCGGCCGCGTTCCCGCTCGGGCCGCTGTACATGGCCGCGATGCTGCGGCGCCCGGTGCTGTTCATGACGGGCCTCTATCGCGACGGCAACCGCTACGACGTGCACTTCGAGACGCTCGCCGATTTCTCCGACGTGCGCCGCGACACGCGCGCGGCGGCCGTCGACGCGGCGCTCGCGCGCTACGTCGCGCTGCTCGACAAGTATTGCCGCGCGGCGCCGTACAACTGGTTCAACTATTTCGATTTCTGGCAGACCGGCACCGCCGCCGCGCACCGCGACGATGCGCGCGCGTGCGCCGGCCTGCCCGCCACGAGGGATTCCGACGCATGACCGCCGCTCGCCGCTTCACGTTGCCGTTTCCGCTGCCGGGCGCGCGCGCGCTGCGCCGCTCGGCGCGCAGGTTCGCCATCACGGCCGCCGTCGCGCTCGCGTTGCCCGCGCACGCGGCCGACACCGGTTCGGCGTCGTGGACCCTGGACCGGCTGATGTCGACGCTCGCGCAGCACAAGTCCGGGCGCGCGACGTTCACCGAGACGAAGACGCTGTCGATCGCCGCGCAACCGCTCGAATCGTCGGGCGAGCTCGTGTTCGTCGCGCCGGATCACCTCGAGAAGCACACGCTCAGCCCGAAGCCCGAGCATCTCGTCGTCGACGGCGACATGCTCACCGTCGAGCGCAACAACCGCAAGTACACGCTCGCGCTCGCGCGCTATCCGGAGCTCGGCGCGTTCATCGACAGCATCCGCGCGACGCTCGCCGGCAATCGCTATGCGCTCGAGCAGGTCTACAAGGTCGCGCTCGCCGGCCGCGGCGACGACTGGACGCTGATGCTCACGCCGCTCGATTCGCGGATGCTGAAGGTCGTCAGCACGATCACGCTCGAGGGCTCGCGCGACGTGTTGCGCAGCGTCGCGATCCAGCAGGCCGACGGCGATCATTCGACGATGCGCCTGCAACCCGTACCAGCGAAGTGATGGACGAACGTACCCGACCGAGCGCCCCCGTCGCGCACCGCACGCCTGCGTGGCGGCAACGCGCCGTGCTCGCGTGGCTGCTCGCGCTCGTCGCGTGCGGGATCGCGATCGCCCGCGCGAACTTCACGGCCGACCTGTCCGCGTTCCTGCCGCGCGCGCCAAGCGCCGGCCAGCGCGTGCTCGTCGATCAATTGCGCGACGGCATCGTGTCGCGGATGATCCTCGTCGCGATCGACGGCGGCGATGCGGCCACGCGCGCCGCGCTGTCGCGGCGCGTCGCCGGCACGCTGCGCGCCGACCGGCAATTCTCGGCGGTCAACAACGGCGAAGCCATCGACGACGCGCGCGACCGGCAATTCGTGTTCGACCATCGCTACCTGCTGAGCCCGGCCGTCTCGCCGCAACGCTTCAGCGCGGACGGCCTGCACCAGGCGCTCGGCGACAGCCTCGACCTGCTGAGCTCGTCGGCCGGCCTCGTCGCGAAGGCGATGTTGCCGCGCGACCCGACCGGCGAAGTGACCGCGCTCATCGACCGGCTCGACAGCGGCGCGCAGCCCGCGATGCGCGACGGCGTATGGGCGTCGCGCGACGGCACGCGCGCGGTGCTGGTCGTGCAGACGGCCGCCGCCGGCGCCGACACCGACGCGCAGGCGCGTGCGATCGACGCGGTGCGCCGCGCGTTCGCCGCCGCGACGCGGACGCTGCCGAACGGCGCCGCGTACACGCTCGCGATGACCGGCCCCGGCGTGTTCTCGGTCGACACGCGCGACACGATCCGGCACGACGTCGAACGGCTGTCGACGGCGAGCGTCGTGCTGATCGTCGCGCTGCTGCTGACGCTGTACCGTTCGCCGCGCACGCTCGCGCTCGGGCTGCTGCCGGTGCTGACGGGCATCGCGGCCGGCATCGCGGCGGTCGGCATCGCGTTCGGCACGGTCCACGGACTGACGCTCGGTTTCGGCACGACGCTGATCGGCGAAGCGGTCGACTACTCGATCTATCTGTTCGTGCAGTCGGCGCAGGCCGGCTCGCGCGGCACCGCGCGGCCCGCCGATGCGACACGCGCGTGGGTCGCCGCATACTGGCCGACGATCCGCCTCGGCGTGCTGACGTCCGTGTGCGGTTTCGCGTCGATGCTGTTCTCCGGCTTTCCGGGCCTCGTGCAGCTCGGGCTGTACTCGATCGCCGGCCTGACGGCCGCCGCGCTCGTCACGCGCTTCGTGCTGCCTCACCTGCGCGGCGAGCACGTTGCGATTCGCGACGTGTCGCGCATCGGCGCGGTGCTCGCGCGCGCGGCCGCTGCGGCGCCGCGGCTGCGCTGGCCGCTCGGCGTGCTCGTGCTCGCCGCGTGCGCGACGCTCGCGTGGCATCACGACCGCCTGTGGAGCCGCGAGCTTGCGGCGCTGAGCCCCGTCCCGGCCCGCGCGCAGGCGCTCGACGCGCGCCTGCGCGCCGATGTCGGCGCACCGGACGTGCGCTATCTCGTCGTGATTTCCGCGCCGACCGAGCAGGCCGCACTCGAACGCGCAGAGCGGGTGGCCGCGCAATTGCAGCCGCTCGTCGATCGCGGCACGCTCGCGGGCTTCGAGAGTCCCGCGCGTTATCTGCCGAGCGACGCCACGCAGCGCGCGCGCCAGGCGAGCCTGCCGGATGCCGACGTGCTCGCCGCGAGAATGCGCGAGGCCGTCGCGAACCAGCCCGTGTCGGTCAAACCCGAGCTGTTCGCGCCGTTCATCGTCGATGTCGAGGCCGCGCGCCACGCGCCGTTGCTCACGCGTGCGGACCTGCGCGGCACGTCGATGGCGCTCGCCGTCGACGCGCTGCTCACCGAGCGTGCGGGCCGCTGGAGCGCGATGCTGCCGCTGCGTGCGCCGGACGCCGCACGCGCCGCTTCGGCGGCGGCACCGGCGCTCGATGCCGCGCCGATCCGCGCGGCCGTCGCGCGCGCCGGCGTGCCGGATGCGCTGTTCGTCGACATGAAGGCCGAAGCCGACGGCCTGTACGTCAACTACGTGCGCGAGGACCTGCGCCTCTCGCTCGCGGGTTTCGCGGCGATCGCCGTGCTGCTGCTGATCGCGCTGCGCTCGCCGCGCCGCGCCGTGCGCGCGCTCGCGCCGCTGATCGCGGCCGTGCTGGTCGTGACGGCCGGCTTCGCGCTCGCCGGCGTGCCGCTGACCATCCTGCATCTCGTCGGAATGCTGCTGATCGTCGCGGTCGGCTCGAACTATGCGCTGTTCTTCTGCAAGCGCGACGACGCGCAACCGGTCACGCCGTACACGCTCGTGTCGCTGCTGATCGCGAACCTCGCGACGGTCGCCGGCTTCGGCCTGCTTGCGCTGTCGCGCGTGCCGCTGCTCGAAACCTTCGGGCTGACCGTCGGCCCCGGCGCGATGCTCGCGCTCGCATTCGCGGCGACTCTCGCGCCGCGTGGCGCGGCGACGCGCGGCACACTTCCCGATCTGACAGGAGCCCGCGCATGAACGCGCCGTCGTCCGTTCCGCCGCGACAGCCCGGCAGCGACGCGCGCCGCTGGAAGCCGACGCCGCTGATCGCGGGCACGGCCGCGCTGCATGCGGGCGCGCTCGCGGCCATCGTCGCGCAGCCGGCCGCTTGGCCGTGGGCCGCAGGCGGCGTGGTCGCGTCGCATCTCGCGCTGACCGCCGCCGGCCTGTGGCCGCGCAGCGCGCTGCTCGGGCCGAACTGGACGCGCCTGCCGGCCGGCGCAGGCCGCCGCATCGCGCTGACGATCGACGACGGCCCGGACCCCGACGTCACGCCGCGCGTGCTCGACCTGCTCGATCGTTACGATGCGCGCGCGACGTTCTTCTGTATCGGCGATCTCGCGCGCCGCCATCCGCGATGGATCGAAGCGATCGTCGCGCGCGGCCATGCGGTGGAAAACCACAGCCAGCGGCACCGGCATACGTTCTCGTTGTCCGGGCCCGCCGCGCTGCGGCGCGAAATCGCGGCCGCGCAGCAGACGCTGACCGAAATCGCCGGCACGCGTCCGCGCTTCTTCCGCGCGCCGGCCGGCCTGCGCAATCCGTTTCTCGAACCGGTGCTGTGCGAGCTCGGGCTGCAGCTCGCCAGCTGGACACGGCGCGGCTTCGACACGCGCGCGCGCGACGCGGACATCGTCACGCGCCGCCTGCTCGACGGTCTGGCGCCGCGCGACATCCTGCTCGTGCACGACGGCCATGCGGCGCGCGACGCGCGCGGCGAACCGGTCGTGCTCGACGTGCTGCCGGCGCTGCTTCGCGCGGCCGCCGATGCGCAGCTGCAGTGGACCACGCTGCGCGCCGCGCTCGCGCCCGAACCGCCCGGCCGGCCGGGCACGCCGGCATGCCCGTTTGATAAAATCTGACCACGCCCGGCGCGCCCGCCAGCCCCGCTGCGGCGCCCGTTCCGGCTACCGGATACGACCCTCGTGAAACCTCTCCTGCTCTCGCACTTCACCGCCACCAGCTGCATCGGCAGCGGCCTCGAGGCGACGCTCGACGCGCTGCGCAACGCACGCGGCGGGCTCGCGCCGTGCGACTTCGAACGCGCGGATCTCGATACCTGGATCGGCGCCGTGGACGGCGTCGATGCGCATCCCGTGCGCCCGGATCTCGCCGACTTCGAGTGCCGCAACAACCGCCTCGCGCAACTCGGTCTCGTCCAGGACGGCTTCGACGCGCGCGTCGCGGCGGCCGTGTCGCGCCATGGCGCCGCGCGCGTCGGCGTGTTCATCGGCACGAGCACGTCCGGCATCCTCGAGACCGAACGTGCGTACCAGCAACGCGATCCGGCGAGCGGCGCGCTGCGCGCGGCGTTCCGCTACGCGCACACGCACAACCCGTATTCGGCGGCCGCGTTCGTGCGTGCGTATTTCGCGCTGCGCGGGCCGGCCATGGCGATCTCGTCCGCGTGTTCGTCCGGTGCGAAGGTGTTCGGCTCCGCGCGCCGGATGATCGAAGCCGGGCTGATCGATGCGGCCGTCGTCGGCGGTGTCGATTCGTTGTGCCTGACGACGCTGTACGGCTTCAATTCGCTCGAGCTGCTGTCGCGCAGGCCGTGCCGGCCGTTCGACGTCGCGCGCGACGGCATCTCGATCGGCGAGGCGGCTGCGTTCGCGCTGCTCGAACGCATGCCGGATACACGTGCCGCGCTCGACGACGACGCGATCCTGCTGCTCGGCATCGGCGAATCGAGCGATGCGCATCACATGTCGTCGCCGCATCCGGAAGGGCTCGGCGCACGCATCGCGATCGAACAGGCACTCGCATCGGCCGGCCTCGCCGCAGGCGACATCGACTACGTGAACCTGCACGGCACCGCGACGCCGAGCAACGATGCCGCCGAAAGTCGCGCCGTGGGCGCGCTGCTCGCACGCACGCCGTGCAGCTCGACGAAGGGCGCGACCGGTCACACGCTCGGTGCGGCCGGCGCACTCGAAGCGGTCGTCGCCGCGCTCGCGCTGCGCGAACAGTTCGTGCCGGCCGGTGTGAATACGACGCATCCCGACCCGGCGCTCGCCGCCGACTACGTGCTCGCGAGCCGCGACGCGCGCGTGCGTGCGGTCCTGTCGAACTCGTTCGGCTTCGGCGGCACGAACTGCAGCCTGATCCTCGGCCGCGCCGGGCATGCCAGCCGCGGGGAGCCGACATGACGCTCACGGCCTTCATCGAAAGCGTCGGTCTCGTCGGGCCGGGACTGAACGACTGGCCGCACGCGGCCGACGTGCTCGCGGGCCGTGCGGCCTACGCGAGCGCACGCACCGTGCTGCCGCCGCCCGCCGGCCTGCCGCCGGCGGAGCGCCGCCGCACCGGCCCCGTCGTGCGCGTCGCGCTTGCGGTCGGCCTCGAGGCGGCAGCCGCGAGCGGACGCGATGCGGCCACGCTCGCGACCGTGTTCAGCGCGTCCGGCGGCGACGGCCAGAACTGCCACGCGATCTGCGAGACCCTCGCCAGCGACGATCGCCATCTGTCGCCGACGCGCTTTCACAACTCCGTGCACAACGCGCCGGCCGGCTACTGGAGCATCGCGACCCGCGCGATGGCAACGTCGAACGTGGTGTGCGCGCACGACGGCAGTTTTGCCGCGGGCCTGCTCGAGAGCCTGTGCCAGGTCGCGGTCGATCGCGTGCCGAGCCTGCTGATCGCCTACGACACCGACTATCCGGAGCCGCTGCGCGCGGTGCGTCCGATCGTCGACGCATTCGGCGTCGCGCTGGTGCTCGCACCCGGCGCGAGCGAACGCACGCTCGCGCGCATCGACGTGCAGTTCACCGACGCGCCGGCAACGACGCTCGCGAATCCCGAACTCGACGCGCTGCGCACCGGCAATCCGGCCGCGCGCGCGCTGCCTTTGCTCGATGCGCTGGCGACGCGACGCTCGACGAGCGTCGTGCTCGACTATCTCGACGATACGCGCGTGCAGGTCGATATCGCGCTGCCGGCTACCGCAGCGGAGGGCGCGCAATGACGACGCCCGTATCGACGCTCGTGCCCGAGCCGACGGCGGCGACGCTCGATCGCGCATGGATCGCCGCGCACATTCCGCACGACGGCGCGATGTGCCTGCTCGATCGCGTCGAAGCATGGGATGCCGCGCGGATCCGCTGCAGCGCGACGAGCCATCGCGATCCGCGCAACCCGCTTCGCTCGCACGGGCGGCTCGCATCGGTCTGCGGCATCGAATACGCGGCGCAGGCGATGGCCGTGCACGGCGCGCTGCTCAGTACGCAATGCGCGCAGGCGGAATTCGCACGGCCGCGCGCCGGCTATCTGGCGAGCGTGCGCAACGTCGACGCATTCGTCGATCGGCTCGACACGTTCGAGCTGCCGCTGATCGTCGATGCCGAGCGCATCGGCGACGACGACCGCTCCGTGCTGTACGGCTTCACGCTGCGCTGCGGCGAGCGCGTGCTGCTCGGCGGCCGGGCCGTGGTGATGCTCGACGCATCTGCGGCCGGCGTACTCGTTCGGCCGCCTGCCGGCCGCGCGGACATTCGATAAACAGCCCCAAGGAAACCAGGTCGTGAAAGCACGTCAGTTCATTTGCACCGCGTTCGTTCTCGCGCTGATCAGCCCGATCGCGCACGCGGACATGTCCGAAGTCAAGCAGGACATCAAGCGCGATTCGAAGGAAGCCGCGCACAAGACCGGCGAGGCCGCGCGCAGCTTCGGCCATGCGACCGCGAGTGCGGCTAAGACGGTCGGCCACGGCATCGCGCACGCGTCGCGCGAGGGCTGGGACGCCACCAAGCGCACGACGAAGCGGATCTTCCACAAGAACGATTCGGGCGAAGGCTCCGCGAAAAGCAGCGACTGAGCGCGGGCGTCCCGCGCACGCATGCGCGGGATACGGCACGACGCGCGAGCGCGCCGGTGCCGCAGCGCCGCCGTCAGCGCGCGCCGCCGCGCGTACGGCGCGTCGGCCTGCGCGCGAGGCACTTGCCGTACGCGAAGAACCAGCAATCGCGATGATCGAAGTTGCGCAGCAGCCGCGCGCGGCGCCGCTCGAGCCAGTGAAGCGCGATCGCCATCGTCAGCGCGACGGCCAGTGCCGAGCCGCCGATCGCGAATCCCATCCAGGTATCACCCATGCCTCCTCCGGAATGCGAGGCCGATGCGGCGCGCGTGCCGCGACGCAGTGGCCGGAGCACGGGCACGCACGGGCCGCCGCCTCCGCGGCGAACCTGCGTCCGCGATCCGTCACCGCGCGCCTGGCGCGCCGCCCGGCGCTGGATACAGCGGGAGCGCGGCCCGGACGCGCGTGCGAACGCCGCCCGGGCCAGTTGCGCGTCAATGCATGTGCTGGCCACCGTTGATCGCGATGTTCGAGCCCGTCACGAAGCCGGCGTCCTCCGAGCACAGAAACGCGACCAGCGCCGCGACTTCCTCGGGTTGACCGAGCCGTCCCACCGGAATCTGCGGGAGGATCTTCGTATCGAGGATGTCCTGCGGAATCGCCGTCACCATCTTCGTCGCGAGATAGCCCGGCGATACCGTATTCACCGTCACGCCCTTGCGCGCGATCTCGAGCGCGAGCGATTTCGTGAAGCCGTGCATGCCGGCCTTCGCGGCCGCGTAGTTGGTCTGGCCGACCGAGCCCTTCGAGCCGTTGACCGACGCGATGTTGACGATGCGTCCCCAGCCGCGCTCGACCATCCCGTCGCAGACCGGCTTCGTCATGTTGAACACGGAATCGAGATTGGTGCGGATCACCGCATCCCAGTTGACCTTGTCGAGCTTGCGCAGCGTCATGTCGCGCGTGATGCCCGCATTGTTCACGAGGATGTCGACCGGGCCGACGTCCCGGACGATCTTCTCGATGCATTGCTGACACGAATCGTGGTCGGCCACGTCCACCGGATACGCGTGGAATTCGCGGCCGGCCGCGTGCATCTCGGTCAGCCAGCGATCGGCACCGGTGTTGTTCGGCGAATACGTGACGACGACCCGGTGCCCGGCATCGTTCAACCGGATGCTGATCGCTTCGCCGAGACCGCCCATCCCACCTGTCACAACTGCAATTCGCTTAGTCATCCTATGAGTTACCGACAAAAAAGTAGTCAATGATGCGGGGCGACGGCATGGCACATGCTGCCACCCCACCGCTGCGGTGCGTCGGCGCCTGCAACGCAGGCACGGCGCACCGGAACATCACGCATGTTGTTGGCTGCTTGTTCCGCGCGAAGATTGCCGCGCACGCGCGCGGCGCTGGCCGGCGCCGCGCGCGTGCATATCGTCAGACCCTGCTCAACCGCGCTCGACCGCGAGCGCAACGCCCATCCCGCCGCCGATGCACAGCGACGCCAGCCCGCGCTTCGCATCGCGCTTGACCATCTCGTGCAGCAGCGTCACCAGGATCCGGCAGCCCGATGCGCCGATCGGGTGGCCGATCGCGATCGCCCCGCCGTTCACGTTCACCTTCGACGTGTCCCAGCCCATCTGCTTGTGCACCGCCAGCGCCTGCGCCGCGAAGGCCTCGTTGATTTCCATCAGGTCCAGGTCGCCCGGCGTCCAGCCCGCACGCTCCAGGCAGCGGCGCGACGCCGGCACCGGACCCATGCCCATCACGCTCGGATCCACGCCCGCGTTCGCGTACGCCTTGATCCGCGCAAGCGGCGTCAGCCCGAGCGCCGCCGCCTTCTGCGCCGACATCACCAGCACCGCCGCCGCGCCGTCGTTCAGCCCCGACGCGTTCGCCGCCGTCACCGAGCCGTCCTTCGC
>NZ_CADFEJ010000013.1 GCF_902833055.1 Burkholderia territorii | reverse complement strand
CCCGAACGCTCCAGCACCGCGCGAATCACCGTCGCGCCCAGCTCCGGTGCCGCGACCTTCGCGAGCGAGCCGCCGAATTTGCCGACCGCGGTCCGCGCGGCCGATACGATCACTACGTCCGTCATGTTCTCTTCCTGCATTGAAATCAGTGGGTCGATTCGCATTGCGTGCCGGTACGGCGCGGCGGCGGCGCGTGAGCGCCGTGCGGCCGGCGACGCGGCTGCACGCTCGCGCACTCGTGCGCGCCGCGCATCCGGCCGCCCCGGCCGTGTCCGGTGTCCGGGCACGATGCGGCGAACCGGACATACGCCGAACGCCACGCGGCACACGCGGCGGCCGGCGCCTGCCGGCGCCGCTCGATCAATGTCGCGCCTGCGCGCGACACGCGCTCATGCAGCCGATTCGCGCGAAGCGGTTTCCTTGCGAGCGGCGGCGGCGGTCTGCTTGGCCCCGCGGGCCGTCGTTTCGCTGACCGCGTCGAAGCCGCTCTGCGCGGCCTCGATCGCCTGCCCCGTCGCGGCACGCACGGAGTCGGCCGCAGCGCTCGCCGCCGACAGTGCCGAATTCAGCGCGGCGACCACGGCGCCCGAGCCCGCCGGCGCGTGCTTCGTCAGTTCGCCGACTACTTCCTTCACGCGCTTGTCGTTCTGCTCGTACTGAGCCTGGGCGACCTTCGCCCATTCGGCCTGCGTCGACACCGCAATATCGAACAGATGGCGGCCGTACGCGACGGCCTTGCCTGCGGCCTCCTGCGGGACGGCGACCTGCTGCGCGAAGCCTGCAGCCGGGTTGCCCGAGTTGAACGCGTTCTTCAGCTTGTCCTCGTACTCCTCGAGCGCCGTCTTGGCCACTTGCAGGTTGAGTTCGACGACGGCTTCAAAGCCCTTGATGGCCGGACGGGCAATCGCGAACCACGCAGCGATGCCGGACTGATAATCGGCGGCGAATTTTTCGGGGGCAAATACGGACATCGGGCACGCTCCTGTTGGCAAATGCGAGAGACGACGTAAAGAAAATGGAAGCCGGATCGAAGTCCGCTTCCTTATTCACGACCGCGGAGGTCATTGACCGCGACCGGTTGAGAAAGGCCATTCTAGATTGATTAATTGTCGATTATGTGGAATCAATACTAGGTGAAAACCCTTATCCGATGAAATGGCCGTTCCTCAATGGCATTGCCCCACAATGGGGCCACGCTGCGACACGTTGTCCGGCAGTGGCTTTTACTTTTTTACAGCATAACCCGACGCGGCCATCCGCAACATTTACCACGTCATTATTTCCGTTATTAGAAAAAAGGTAGCCATTGAAGACGGACCGATTTTCCGATGTAATCGTTTTTCCAGATTTATTCCGGAATCGTTACCAGGATTATTAATAACGATTTCAATAATCAGAGCAATTACCGAACACGCTCACCGGATCTCATCCGATCAATTCCCGATGCAGCGCGCGAAACTCCTGCGCAAGCTTGTGCGCCGGCTCGAGATGGATCACCGGCTTCGACTGCTGATGCGACTCGCGAATCTTCACCGATGCCGACAGCCGCGACGCCAGCACCGGCAGCCCCTCCTCGACGAGTTCGTCGACCAGGCGCTGCGGCAGGCTCGCGCGCGGCTGGAACTGGTTGATGACGATTCCTTCGACCTCGAGCGCCGCGTTGTGGTCCTGCTGGATTTCCTTCACGTTTTCGAGCAGCGTGTACAGCGCGCGGCGCGAGAAGTCGTCGCAGTCGAACGGAATCAGGCAGCGTTCGACCGCGATCAGCGCCGAGCGCGTGTAGAAGTTCAGCGCGGGCGGCGTGTCGATGTAGACGGCATCGTAGGCGTCGAGCTCGTTGAGCGCATCGCGCAGCTTGTAGATCTTGTAGCGCGACTCGAGCTTGCCGTGCAGCGTGTCGAGATCCGGATGCGCGGGCATCACGTCGAGCCCGTCGAACGGCGTCGGATGGATGAACGATGCGACGTCGACCGGCCGGAAGTTGAACGTCAGCGCAGTCTCGAAGAATTCCGCTGCGCCGGGGCGGGCGTCGCTCGCGCGCTCGCCGAGCAGGTAGCGCGTGGAATTCGCCTGCGCGTCGAGGTCGATGACGAGCGTGCGCAGTCCTTCGCTCGCGCTGATCGCCGCCAGGTTGCAGACGATCGTCGACTTGCCCACACTGCCCTTCTGGTTGAACACGACCCGCCGCATGGTGTCTCCTTCGATCGATACGTCGAAACGATGAGCTTAGCCGGACAATCATGGCGGCCGCGTGACATGCATCAGATAGTGGGCACGGGTCCCGACACATGACGATTGCCGGGCACGCTCCATCGCCACGGGAGGTCCTGGCCGACGCGAATGCCGACGCGCGGCCCGCCCGCCAGGTTCGCGGGCGGCGCCATGCCGTCGTCCACGATCGCGAAACCTTCAAGCGCGGCGACCAGATCGACGCCGTCCTGCGCGCCCGTGATACCGAGTGCCTGGGTCAGCCGTGCGGGCCCCCGGCACAGATCGCGATCGCGCGTCAGCGGCGGCCGCGCCGCGCGCATCCGTTCGAGCCCGTGCAGCGGTTCCAGCGCACGAATCAGCACGCCCGTGCCGGTGCGTTGCGGGCCGCACACGCAATTGCAGCACCAGTGCATGCCATAGGTGAAATAGACGTACATGTGCCCGGGCGGCCCGAACATCGTCGCATTGCGCGGCGTTTTGCCTCGGTACGTATGCGCGGCAGGATCGATCGCACCCGCATAGGCCTCCACTTCGACGATCCGGCCGGCGCGGCCGTCGGCCGCTGCGAGTATCTTGTTCAGCAATTGCGGCGCGACTTCGGGGGCCGCGCGATCGAAGAACGAGCGCGGCAGCAGCGTGCCGGGCCAGTCAGGCACGGGCTTATTGCGCGGCATCGGACGCCCCGCGCTGCCGGCGGCCGGAACCGGCGTGCGCCGCTTCTCGTAGCTGGCGATACGCGTCGACCAGTTCGTCGATGCCGAATGCGCGGTTCCTGCCGCTCGGGTTCGGCAGGATCCACACGACCGCATGCCGCATGTGCTCGGCCTGCCTGCCCCATGCGATCTCGCGTCGCCCGGAGAGCGCGGCGTAAGCCGCCTTGCCCAGGAACGCGACGAAGCGCGGCGCGTAATGCACGATCTTCTGCTCGAAGACGGCCGCGTGCGCGACGAATTCCGCATGCGACAACTGATCGGCGCTCGCGGTCGGCCGCGGCACCACCGCGGTCAGCCCGCATCCGTACGCGAGGATCGTCCGGTCGTCCGTCGGCGCGATTTCGTCCGGGGTGAAGCCGGCAAGATGCAGCACGCGCCAGAAGCGGTTGTTCCTGCCCGCGAAGTGATGCCCTGTCGCGGCGGCAGTCATGCCGGGGTTGAGCCCGCAGAACAGCACGTCGAGCCGCGGCGCGATGAGGTCGGGTAGCGCATCAGCCACGATCGGCCTCCGGGGCGTGGGGCGTAAACGAAAAAAGACCCGAAGGTCCGTGCCAAGCGACTGGCTTGACTCGGACATTCGGGCCCATTCCGGTGCGGGATGGCGACGTGCCGTCAGAACGGAATATCGTCGTCCATCTCGTCGAAACCGCCGCCTGCCGGCGCGCTCGGACGGCTCTGAGCGCCGCCTGCACCGCCGCGCGGCGCACCGCCGGCACGGCCGCCGCCACCGCCGCGTTCTATCTGCTCGCCGCCGCGACCGCCGCCGCCACCACCGTAGCCGCCGCCGTAACCGCCTTCGTCACCGCCGCCACCGCCGCCGCCCGAACCGCCGCGGCCGCCGAGCATCTGCATCTGGTCGGCGACGATTTCGGTCGAATAGCGATCCTGGCCGTCCTGGCCCTGCCACTTGCGCGTGCGGATACGGCCTTCGATATAGACCGACGAACCCTTCTTCAGGTATTCGCTGACGATTTCGGCGAGGCGGCCGAAAAACGCGACGCGGTGCCACTCGGTCATTTCCTTGAAATCGCCGCTTGCCTTGTCCTTGTAGCGGTCGGTCGTCGCGAGGCGGATGTTCGCAACCGCGTCGCCGCTCGGCAGGTAACGGACTTCAGGATCGGCGCCGAGGTTGCCGACGAGGATGACCTTGTTGACGGATGCCATGTGTTTCTCCAGTAGATTCGATGCCGGGCCGCCCGCGAATGTCGTCGCGGCAGCCCGCCGGGCAAGCCGGCGAGCGCCGCCGGTGCCTGCCCGAAAAAAGGATTCAGGCCTTGCGCGGCGGCGCTTTCATGCTGGCCGCGATTATAAGCCACGCCGCCACGAGTCCCGAGCATGCATAGAAGACGGTGTTCGCGCCGCCGTGCTTCAGCAGCCAGCCGCCCACGATGCCGCCGAGCGCGAGCCCGATCGATTGCGTGGTGTTGTAGACGCCCGTGGCCGCGCCCTTGCGCGAACCCGGCGCGAGCTTCGACACGAGCGACGGCTGCGATGCTTCCAGGATGTTGAAGCCGAGGAAGTACACGAAAAGAATCGCCGCCACAATCAGGATGGTATGCGGTGCGCTGCCGAGCAACAATTGGCCGATCAGGATAGCCAGAATGCCGCCGAGCAGCACCGGCTTCATCTTGCCCCGTTTTTCCGCGACGATGATCGCCGGGACCATCATCACGAACGCGAGCCCCATCACCGGCAGGTAGACCTTCCAGTGCGCGGCGACCGGCAGCCCGCCGTCGACGAGCAGACGCGGCACGACGAGAAACAGCGCAGTCTGCGTCGCATGCAGCACGAGCACGCCGAAATTCAGGCGCAGCAGTTCGCCGTTGTGCAGCACCTCGCCGAACGGCGCCGGCACGTGCACGGGCTTCGCCGCATCCGGCACGATCCACATCACGACGCCGATCGCGAGGATCGACAGCACGCCGACGATCGCGAACAGCCCGCTCATCCCGACCCAGTGGAACACGATCGGCGCGCCGACGATCGCGACCGCGAACGACACGCCGATCGAGCCGCCGACCATCGCCATCGCCTTGGTGCGGTTCTGCTCGGAAGTCAGGTCGGCAATGAACGCGAGCACCGCGGACGACACGGCGCCCATGCCCTGGATCACGCGGCCGACGATGATCCACGTGATGTCGTGTGCGAACGCGGCGACGAAGCTGCCGAGCGCGAAGATCAGGAGACCGGTGGCGATCACGGGCTTGCGGCCGAACTTGTCCGACGCCCACCCGTAGAAGATGTAGAGCAGCGACTGCGTGACGCCGTAGGCCCCGAGTGCGATGCCGACGAGCAGCACGTTGTCGCCGCCCGGGATGGTTTTCGCGTAGACCGAGAACACCGGCATGATCATGAACAGGCCGAGCATGCGCAGCGCGAAGATCGCCGCGAGCGACGTGGTCGCGCGCAGTTCGGGCGCGCTCATGCGGGAAGACGTGGCGGACGGATTGGACATCGGGAATGAATTTCGAATGATCGGAATGTCCGCCCGGCGGCGGGCGGCGGAAGATCAGGGCCACTGGCCCGGCAGGCCTGGCGGGCACGTTCCGGGACCACTTTCCGGGCCGTCACGCAGGCTGCCTGCGGGCCGCCTCGAGCCGTGCGGCGCAGCCGCTTCCCTGGCGTGGAATCGCCTTGCTGCCAGCTGCTGCAAAGGCTGGGGGCCCCCAACGACGGCCTCGAAAAGCCGTTATAGTAGCAGGTTTGGTTCCCTCCATTTTCGCCAGGTTCATGGAACAGATCCGTATCCGTGGGGCACGCACCCACAACCTGAAAAACGTCAATCTCGACCTGCCGCGCCACAAGCTGGTCGTGATTACCGGGTTGTCCGGGTCGGGCAAGTCGTCGCTCGCGTTCGACACCCTTTATGCCGAAGGCCAGCGCCGCTACGTCGAAAGCCTGTCCGCGTACGCCCGCCAGTTCCTGCAGTTGATGGAGAAACCCGACGTCGACCTGATCGAGGGGTTGTCGCCCGCGATCTCGATCGAGCAGAAGGCGACGTCCCACAACCCGCGTTCGACCGTCGGCACGGTCACCGAAATCCACGACTACCTGCGACTTTTGTTCGCACGTGTCGGCACGCCGTATTGCCCGGACCACGACATCCCGCTCGAGGCGCAGAGCGTGTCGCAGATGGTCGACGCGGCGCTTGCGCTGCCCGAGGAAACCAAGCTGATGATCCTCGCGCCGGTCGTCGCGAACCGCAAGGGCGAGCACGCCGAGCTGTTCGAGGACATGCAGGCGCAGGGTTTCGTCCGCTTTCGCGTGCGCTCGGGCGGCGGCACGGCGAACGAGGGTGTCGCGAAAATCTTCGAGGTCGAGTCGCTGCCGAAGCTCAAGAAGAACGACAAGCACACGATCGACGTCGTCGTCGACCGCCTGAAGGTGCGCCCGGACATGAAGCAGCGCCTCGCCGAATCGTTCGAGACCGCGCTGCGCCTCGCCGACGGCCGCGCGATCGCGCTAGAGATGGACACCGACCGCGAGCACCTGTTCAGCTCGAAGTTCGCGTGCCCGATCTGCTCGTACTCGCTGCAGGAGCTCGAGCCGCGCCTGTTCTCGTTCAACAACCCGATGGGCGCGTGCCCGGAATGCGACGGCCTTGGCCAGATCACGTTCTTCGATCCGAAGCGGGTCGTCGCGCACCCGTCGCTGTCGCTCGCGGCCGGCGCCGTGAAAGGCTGGGATCGCCGCAACCAGTTCTACTTCCAGATGCTGCAGAGCCTGGCGGCGTTCTACGAATTCGACATCGACGCCGCATTCGAAGACCTGCCGGAGAAGATCCGCAAGGTGCTGCTGTTCGGCTCGGGCAAGCAGACGATCCCGTTCTCGTACATCAACGAGCGCGGCCGCACGACGATCCGCGAGCACGTGTTCGAAGGGATCATCCCGAACCTCGAGCGCCGCTATCGCGAAACCGATTCGGTCGCCGTACGCGAGGAACTCGCGAAATACCAGAACAACCAGCCGTGCCCGTCGTGCGACGGCACGCGGCTGCGCCGCGAGGCGCGCCACGTGCGGGTCGGCACCGGCGACTACGCGCGCGGCATCTACGAGATCAGCAGCTGGCCGCTGCGCGATGCGCTCGGCTATTTCGACGGCCTGTCGCTCGACGGCGCGAAGCGCGAGATCGCCGACAAGGTGATCAAGGAAATCGTCGCGCGCCTGACCTTCCTGAACAACGTCGGCCTCGACTACCTGTCGCTCGAGCGCAGCGCCGAGACGCTGTCCGGCGGCGAGGCGCAGCGGATCCGGCTGGCATCGCAGATCGGCTCGGGCCTGACCGGCGTGATGTACGTGCTCGACGAGCCGTCGATCGGCCTGCACCAGCGCGACAACGACCGCCTGATCGCGACGCTCAAGCATCTGCGCGACCTCGGCAACTCGGTGATCGTCGTCGAGCACGACGAGGACATGATCCGCACGGCCGACTACGTCGTCGACATGGGCCCCGGCGCGGGCGAGCACGGCGGCGTGGTGGTCGCCGAAGGCACGCCGAAGCAGGTGCAGTCGAACCCGCAGTCGCTGACGGGCCAGTATCTGGTCGGCAAGCGCACGATCGAGTACCCGGACGAGCGCATCGCACCCGATCCGGAGCGGATGCTGCGCATCGTCGACGCGCACGGCAACAACCTGAAGCACGTCGATCTCGAGCTGCCGGTCGGCCTGTTGACCTGCATCACCGGCGTGTCGGGTTCCGGCAAGTCGACGCTGATCAACGACACGCTGTACCACGCGGTCGCGCGCCACCTGTACGGCTCGTCGGCGGAGCCGGCGCCGCACGAGGCGATCGAGGGCCTCGAGCACTTCGACAAGGTGATCAACGTCGACCAGTCGCCGATCGGCCGCACGCCGCGCTCGAACCCGGCCACCTACACGGGCCTGTTCACGCCGATCCGCGAGCTGTTCTCGGGTGTGCCGACCGCGAAGGAGCGCGGCTACGATCCGGGCCGCTTCTCGTTCAACGTGAAGGGCGGCCGCTGCGAGTCGTGCCAGGGCGACGGCGTGCTGAAGGTCGAGATGCACTTCCTGCCGGACGTCTACGTGCCGTGCGACGTGTGCCACGGCAAGCGCTACAACCGTGAGACGCTCGAAGTGCAGTACAAGGGCAAGAACATCAGCGAAGTGCTCGACATGACGGTCGAGCATGCGTACGAATTCTTCAGCGCGGTGCCGGTCATCGCGCGCAAGCTGAAGACGCTGCTCGACGTCGGCCTCGGCTACATCCGCCTCGGCCAGTCGGCCACGACGCTGTCGGGCGGCGAGGCGCAGCGCGTGAAGCTGTCGCTGGAGCTGTCGAAACGCGACACGGGCCGCACGCTGTACATCCTCGACGAGCCGACCACCGGCCTGCACTTCCACGACATCGCGCTGCTGCTCGAAGTGATCCACCGGCTGCGCGACCAGGGCAACACCGTCGTGATCATCGAGCACAACCTCGACGTGATCAAGACGGCCGACTGGGTGATCGACCTCGGGCCCGAAGGCGGTGCCGGCGGCGGGCAGATCATCGCGCAGGGCACGCCCGAGCAGGTCGCGAAGACCAAGGCGAGCTTCACCGGCAAGTATCTGGCGCCGCTGCTCAAGCGCCCCACCCGCAAGGCGGCGGCCGGCTGACACACTTTCCGTTCCCGCGCGCGGCTGCCGGCCGCGCGCGCCCGGCGCCCGCGGCGGCGCCGGCCTCCTCGTTTTCCCTTCTGCGGTTTTCCCTTCTGCGTATACACCACGAGCCAAACAGCCCCGTGGCGGACCATAATGGCAGCTATACTTTACGGTCGTAAGGTTCGCCATCCGCACCAATCCGGTGCGGCGCCGGGCGGCCGCCGTCGTACCGCCCACCGCGCGGCACGACACCCGAACGACAGGAATCCATGATGGAGAAGCAACAAGAGTCGCGCGACGCGCAGAACCGCGAGCCGCACCTGCGCAGCGTGCGGCTGACGAGCGACTTCAGCCTGCCGAAGCTGTCGGCGATCGAGATCGGCAGCTACCTGTTCGCCCTCGTCGCGATGGTGCTCGTCATCGAGCTCAAGCTGCTGGGCGGGCTGCTGGCCGGCATGCTGGTCTATCAACTGATCCACACGATCGCGCCGGTGGTCGAACGCCACACCACGAGCATGCGCGCGCGCTGGGTCGCCGTCGTGCTGCTGTCGGTGGCGATCGTCGGCGGCCTCACGGGCCTGACGATCGGCATCATCGAGCACTTCGAGCACACGGTGCCGAACCTGCAGAGCCTGCTCGACCAGCTGATGCAGATCGTCGAGCAGACCCGCGCCCGCACGCCGTCCTGGATCGCAAACGTGCTGCCGGTCGACGTCGAACAGATGAAGGCCAAGGCGGCGCTGCTGATGCATTCGCACATGGACCAGCTCCAGCAAGGCGGCAAGAGCGTCGCGCGCGGCTTCGGCCACGTGCTGTTCGGGATGATCATCGGCGCGATGATCGCGATCGGCGTCGAGCACGGCAAGGTGCGCCGGCCGCTGTCGACCGCGCTCGTCACGCGCGTGTCGCGCTTCGCCGAATCGTTCCGCCGGATCGTGTTCGCGCAGATCAAGATCTCGGCGATCAACGCGATCTTCACCGGCATCTACCTGCTCGTCGCGCTGCCGATCTTCCACCAGCGGCTGCCGCTGTCGAAGACGCTCGTGCTCGTCACGTTCATCGTCGGCCTGCTGCCCGTGATCGGCAACCTGATCTCGAACACGCTGATCGTCGCGGTGTCGCTGTCGGTCAGCATGGGCACTGCGATCGCGTCGCTCGCGTTCCTCGTCGTGATCCACAAGTTCGAGTACTTCCTGAACGCGAAGATCATCGGCGGCCAGATCGAGTCGCGCGCGTGGGAGCTGCTGCTCGCGATGCTGATCATGGAAGCCGCATTCGGGCTGCCGGGCGTGATCGCCGCGCCGATCTTCTATGCGTATCTGAAGCGCGAGCTGTACATGCTGCGGCTGATCTGACGGCCGCGCAGGCCGAGTCACCGATCACTCGATAAAAAAACGCCGCGTCTCGTGAAGAGCGCGGCGTTTTCGTTTGCGGCAACGGCCGGTCAGCGGAACACGACCGTCTTCGTCCCGTTCAGCACGATCCGGTGCTCGACGTGCCACTTCACCGCGCGCGCGAGCGTCACGCACTCGACGTCGCGGCCGATCGCGGTGAGCTGGTCGGGCGTCATGCTGTGGTCGACGCGCTCGACTTCCTGCTCGATGATCGGACCTTCGTCGAGGTCGGTCGTCACGTAGTGCGCGGTCGCGCCGATCAGCTTCACGCCGCGGTCGAACGCCTGGTAGTACGGCTTCGCGCCCTTGAAGCTCGGCAGGAACGAATGGTGGATGTTGATCGCCCGGCCGGCGAGCTGCTCGCACATGTTCGGCGACAGGATCTGCATGTAGCGCGCGAGCACGACGAGGTCGGCCTGGTGCTCGTCGATCACTTCGAGCACGCGCGCTTCCTGCGCGGCCTTCGCCGCATCGGACGAGCCGCCGACGAGCGGGAAGTGATGGAACGGGATGTTGTAGCTCGCGGCGAGCTGGTAGAACTCCTTGTGGTTCGACACGATCGCCGGGATCTCGATCGGCAGCTGGCCGGTGCGGTAGCGGAACAGCAGGTCGTTCAGGCAGTGGCCGATCTTCGAGACCATGATCACGACGCGCGGCTTCACGGCCGCGTCGTGCATCTCCCAGCGCATCGCGAACTGCTCGGCGAGCGGCGCGAATTCCTGGCGAAGCGTGTCGAGCGCCGCCGCGGCATCCGCGCCGTCGCCGTCCTGCACGAAGTGCACGCGCATGAAGAACTCGCCGGTGCGGCTGTCGCCGAACTGCGCCGAATCGAGGATGTTGTTGGCGCGTTCGAACAGGAAGCCCGAGACCGCGTGGACGATGCCGTGCCGGTCGGGGCACGACAGTTTCAAGATAAAGCTGTGATCGGTCGACATGACCGCTACTCCCTTCGTTTCGGTATTCGTCAAATAGGCCGTTCGTTCGGCCGCGCCCGGGCCCCGGCGCGCGCCGGCATGCCGCGCGTCACGCGGCAGGCGCGAACAGCGCGTCGATGCCCGCCGCGTCGGCCGCCGAAAGCCAGCGATGGCGCAGCAGCGTGTCGAGCATCGCGAGGCTCGCGTCCATCGTCGCGCGGCCTTCGCGCAGCCAGCCGATCACCTCGGGCACGCCGGCCAGCAGGTGCTCGGCCACTTCGCCGTCCTGGTTGTGCGGCGCGAAGTCGCGCGGCAGCGGCAGGTCGTACACGAAGATCAGTTCGGACTGCGTGCCTTCCGGCAGCGAGCACAGCACCTGCACCGCGCGGCCCGCGATCGCGCGCGCCGCCAGTTCGGCCGGCATGCCGGCCTCTTCCCAGCATTCCTTCTCAAGCGTCTCGTGAACGCCCAGGCCCCAGCCGATGCCGCCCGCGACGACGTTGTCGAGCATGCCGGGATCGGTGGCCTTGGTCGCGCTGCGCCGGCCGAGCCACATCCGCGGCACGGCCGGCTCGCCCGGCGCAACCGCATATTCTACGATGCCGTTCAGATGCACCGCATAGGTCTGCGTGCCGAAGAAGCGCGATGCGGCGCGTTCGATATACGCGAGCGGCGGATCGTCGAAGCGGTTGCGGATCGCGTAGATCTCGTCGCGCCAGCCCGGAATCGCGCCTTCGGCCGCCAGCGCGCCGATCGCGCTCGCGAGCGCCATGCTGCGCGCGTCGACCGTGTCGTAACGCGCCGACAGCACGACGCGCGCGTCGGTCAGCTCGAACACGTCGGGCCAGCGCGCGAGCTTCGCGACGTCCTGGCGGCGCACCCAGCCGACCTGCTCGCCGGCGATCTCGAAACGCAGGTGCGCGGCCGGATCGAAGCGGCGCGCGGCCGCGATGCACGGAAAGGTCATCGGCTCAATCCTTCAGTGCGACCCGGATGCCGATCGCGATGAAGGTCGCGCCGGCGATCCGGTCGAGCCACACGCCGGCCTTCGGGCGACGCTTCAGCCATGTGCCGATCGCGCCCGCGCCGACGCCGAACAGCGAGAACACCACGGCCGTCTGCAGCATGAACAGTGCGCCGAGCTCGAACATCTGCAGCGTCACGCCCTGCACACCGTGCGGATCGACGAACTGCGGCAGGAACACGACGAAGAACAGCGTGACCTTCGGGTTCATCAGGTTGCCGATCACGCTCTGCCGGAAGATCGCGCCAAGCGGCTGCGGCGGCCGCTCGTGCGCGTTCGCGAGACCCTGGCTGCGCAACGCCTTGATGCCGATCCACACGAGGTACGCGGCGCCCGCGAGCTTCAGCGTCTGGAACGCGACCGGCGACGAGCGCAGCACGGCCGCGACGCCGAGCGCCGCGAGCGTCGTATGGAACAGGATCCCGGCCGTGAAGCCGAGCGCGGCGACGAAGCCGGCCGCACGGCCCTGCGAGATGCCGCGCGCGAGCACCTGCAGGTTGTCGGGCCCCGGCGCGAACGTGATCGCGATCGACGTGGCGAGAAACAGCATGAAGTTGGGCATCTTGACCTCGCGGCGTGGGCCGGCGTCCAATGGTTCGGTGGGTTCAGTGGCCGGCGAATTCGGTGACGGTATAGACGGGCAGCCCCGCGTCGCGCAGCAGCGTCGAGCCGCCGAGATCCGGCAGATCGATGATCGCCGCGCCTTCGACGACGACCGCGCCGAGCCGCTGCAGCAGGTTGCGCCCCGCCATCATCGTGCCGCCGGTCGCGATCAGGTCGTCCATGATAATCACGCGGTCGCCGGGGCGGCACGCGTCTTCGTGGATCTCGACGGTCGCGCTGCCGTATTCGAGGTCGTACGACTCCGAGCGCGTCTTGTACGGCAGCTTGCCGACCTTGCGGATCGGCACGAAGCCGACGCTCAATTCGTACGCGACGATCGGCGCGATGATGAAGCCGCGCGCATCGAGCCCCGCGACGTAGTCGAGCTTCGCATCGACATAGCGTTCGACGAACAGGTCGACGAGGATGCGCAGCGCCTTCGGGCTCTGCAGCAGCGTCGTGATGTCGCGGAACATCACGCCCGGCTGCGGCCAGTCGGGCACGGTGCGGATCTGGCTGTGGATGAAGGCGACCGGATCGAGCGGTGCGCCCGACGACGAATGCGGCATGAAACTCTCCGAAAAAAACGGTGCGCGAAGATCGGGCACCGTTTCGAGTAAATACGGGTCAGGTTATCGAATCGCGACTCACGCGACTGCGGCCGGCGGCTCGCGCCGATGCCGCGACAGCCGCTCCTCCGCGAGCGCGAGCGCTTCGGGAAGCCCGCGCAGCACGACGATGTCGCTTGCGCGCAGCTTGGTCTGCGGATCGGGTTCGACGCCGCGGATACCGTGCCGGCGGATCGCCGTGACTTCCAGCCCGAGCGCATACAGCCCGAGCTCCTCCAGCGAGCGCCCGACCGCGTCCGCGCGCGCATCGACCGGCACCGATTGTAGCCGCACCTGCTCGTGATCGTCGTCGTCCGCATCGTCCGCGCCGTGGAAATAGCCGCGCAGCAGGCTGTAGCGCTCGTCGCGCATCTCCTCGACGCGCCGCACGACCTTGCGCATCGGCACGCCGACCAGCACCAGCGTGTGCGACGCGAGCATCAGGCTGCCCTCGACGATCTCCGGAATCACCTCGGTCGCGCCGGCCGCGAGCAGCTTCTCGAGGTCGGCGTCGTCGACCGTGCGCACGATCGCCGGCAGCGTCGGCTCCAGTTCGTGCACGTGATGCAGCACGCGCAGCGCCGACGGCGTGTTTGCGTACGTGATCGCGACGGCCGCCGCGCGATGAATGCCGGCCGCGAGCAACGACTCGCGGCGCGCGGCGTCACCGAACACGACCGATTCGCCGGCCGTCGCCGCCGCGCTCACGCGATCGGGATCGAGGTCCAGCGCGACGTACGAAATGCCTTCCTGCTCGAGCATGCGCGCCAGGTTCTGCCCCGCGCGACCGTAGCCGCAGATGATCACGTGGCCGCGCTGCTTGAGGCTTTGCGTCGCGATCCGCGTCATCTGCAGCGACTGCTGCATCCATTCCGTCGACGACAGCCGCATCACGATCCGGTCGGCGTTCTGGATCAGGAACGGCGCGGCGAGCATCGACAGCAACATCGACGCGAGGATCGCCTGCAGCAGCGTCGAATCGACGAGATGCCGGTCGAGGATCAGGTTCAGCAGCACGAAACCGAATTCGCCGGCCTGCGCGAGGCCGATGCCGGTGCGCATCGCGACGCCCGGCGTCGCGCCGAACAGCCGCGCGAGCCCCGCGATCATCGTCGCCTTGAACAGGATCTGCCCGACGAAGAAGCCGAGCACGATCAGCGGATGCTCCCAGATCACGCGCGGGTCGAGCAGCATCCCCGTCGTCACGAAGAACAGGCCGAGCAGCACGTCGCGGAACGGCTTGATGTCCTCTTCCACCTGATGGCGGAACGGCGTCTCGGAGATCAGCATCCCCGCGATGAATGCGCCGAGCGCGAGCGACAGCCCGAAGCGGTCGGTGATGAACGCGGCGCCGAGCGTGACGAGCAGCAGGTTCAGCACGAACAGCTCCTGCGAGCGGCGCCGCGCGACGACGTTGAGCCAGCGCGTCATGAAACGCTGCCCGACGATCAGCAGCAGCGCCAGCGCGATCACGATCTTGACCGCCGCGAAACCGAGCGTGAGCGCGAGATCCTTCGACGACTCGGCGCCGAACGCGGCAATCACGATCAGCAGCGGCACCACGGCCAGATCCTGGAACAGCAGCACGCCAAAGATGTTGCGGCCGTGCTCGGTCTCGATCTCGAGCCGCTCGGCGAGCATCTTCGACACGATCGCCGTCGACGACATCGCGAGCGCGCCGCCGAGCGCGATGCAGCCCTGCCACGTGATGTGCACCCAGCGCTCGAACAGCAGGCCCAGCGCGAGCGCAAGCACGAGCGTCGCGACCACCTGCAGCAGCCCGAGCCCGAACACGAGCCGCTGCATCGCCCTCAGCTTCGCGAGCGAGAATTCGAGGCCGATCGAGAACATCAGGAACACGACGCCGAATTCCGCGAGATGCTCGGCCCGCTCCAGATCCGCGGCGACGCCGAACGCGTGCGGGCCGACCAGGATGCCGACGGTAAGGTAGCCGAGCATCGGCGGCAGGTTCAACGAGCGAAATACGACGACGCCCACCACCGAGGCCAGCAGCAGCAGCAGGGTCATTTCGAGCGGGGAAATCACGGGCGAAGCGTCCTCGTTCGTCGGTGCCACGGCAATGCGGGCGCGGGTGGTGGCGGTGGGCAAGCGACATCGGACAAGTCCGAAGGCGCGGCGCGGCGAACAAACGCCTTTGCTATACTCCGCGCATGATAGCGAAAATCAATGATGACCGGGCGCTCGCGCTCGCCCGCGACGTGCTCGACATCGAGGCGGACGCCGTGCGCGCGCTGCGCGACCAGCTCGACGGCGACTTCGTCCAGGCCGTCGCGCTGCTGCTCGGCTGCCGCGGCCGCGTCGTGGTGTCCGGCATCGGCAAATCGGGGCATATCGCCCGCAAGATCGCGGCCACGCTCGCGAGCACCGGCACGCCGGCCTTCTTCGTCCACCCGGCCGAGGCCAGCCACGGCGACCTCGGCATGGTCACGTCGGACGACGTCTTCATCGGCATCTCGTATTCCGGCGAGTCGGAAGAGCTCGTCGCGATCCTGCCGCTCGTGAAGCGGATCGGCGCGAAGCTGATCGCGATCACGGGCCGCGCGGAATCGAGCCTCGGCACGCTCGCCGACGTGAACCTGAACGCCGCGGTCTCGAAGGAAGCCTGCCCGCTGAACCTCGCTCCCACCGCGAGCACGACCGCCGCGCTCGCGCTCGGCGATGCCCTTGCCGTCGCGGTGCTCGACGCGCGCGGCTTCGGCTCCGAGGATTTCGCGCGCTCGCACCCGGGCGGCGCGCTCGGCCGGCGCCTGCTCACCCACGTGCGCGACGTGATGCGCTCGGGCGACGACATTCCGCGCGTCGGGCTCGACGCAACGCTGTCGGACGCGCTGTTCCAGATCACCGCGAAGCGGCTGGGCATGACCGCCGTGGTCGGCGCCGACGGCCGCGTGGCCGGCATCTTCACCGACGGCGACCTGCGCCGCGTGCTCGCGCGCGACGGCGATTTCCGCACGCTGCCGATCGTCGACGTGATGACGCGCGAACCGCGCACGATCGGCCCCGACCACCTCGCGGTCGAAGCCGTGGAACTGATGGAGCGCCACCGGATCAACCAGATGCTGGTGGTCGATGCCGACGGCGTGCTGATCGGCGCGCTGAACATGCACGACCTGTTTTCGAAGAAGGTGATCTGATGAGCGCAGCGTTGACTGCGGCCGAACGCGCGAGCCGCGTGAAGCTGATGATTTTCGACGTCGACGGCGTGCTGACCGACGGCGGCCTGCTGTTTACCGCCGCCGGCGACGCGATGAAGTCGTTCAATTCGCTCGACGGCCACGGCGTGAAGCTGCTCGGCGAGGCCGGCATCGCGACCGCGATCATCACCGGCCGCCGCTCGGACATCGTCGCGGCGCGCGCGAAGGAAATGAAGATCGCGCATCTGTTCCAGGGCGTCGAGGACAAGCTCGCCGTGTTCGGCGACCTGATCGCGTCGCTCGGCGTCACCGCCGACGCCTGCGGCTACATGGGCGACGACTGGCCCGACCTGCCGGTGATGCTCCGCTGCGGCTTCGCGACGGCACCGGCCAACGCGCACCCCGAGGTGATCGCCCGCGCGCACTGGGTGGCCGAGGCCCGCGGCGGCCATGGCGCGGTGCGCGAAGTCTGCGACGCGATCCTGCGCGCGCAGCGCCGCTACGACGCGCTGCTCGCGGCTGCCTGCGGAGCCTGACGGATGAACACGCATTTCCGCTGGACCCAGTTGCTGCCGCTCGTCGCGGTCGCCGCGCTCGCGGGCATCACGTGGTGGCTGCTGCAGGCGACGCTGCCGCCGCCCGGCGAGGGCACCGTGCAGCCGAAGCGCCACACTCCCGACTATTTCGCGGACAACTTCTCGGTCACCGAGCTCGACCAGACGGGCACGACGCAGTACCGGCTGACCGCCGCGAAGCTGATCCATTACGAAGACACCGAGAACAGCGACCTGACCGATCCGGCCATGCGCGCGTTCCAGCCCGGCAAGCCGGTCGTGACGACCACCGCGAAGCGCGGCACCGTCAACGGCGACGTGTCGATCGTCGATTTGTACGACGACGCGCGCATCCTGCGCGTGGCCGGCGGCGGCGATCCGCAGATGCAGGCCGATTCCCAGCATTTCCGGATCTTCGTCAATGACGATGTGATCCAGACCGAAAAGCCGGTTAAACTTCAGCGCGGCCTGTCGCTCGTCAACGCGACCGACGGCATGAAGTACAACAACGTCACCCGGGTCATCGAGCTTTACGGCAACGTGCGCGGCACGATCGCCGCGGCGGACACGTCCGGCGGCTCGAAAGGTCAATCCAGGTGACGCATCCCTCACGTGACTGCATGAACGAACCGTTCCCTCGACAGAATTCCGGCGGCGCTGCGCGCGCCGTCCGCGCCGCGCTCGCCGCGACGCTCGTGGCGCTCCCGCTCGTCGGGCTGGCGCCGCTCGCCCATGCCGAGAAGGCCGACCAGAACAAGCCGATCAACGTCGAGGCGGACAACCTGACCTATGACGACCTGAAGCAGGTGACGGTCGCGACCGGCAACGTCGTGATCACGAAAGGCACGATCATCATCAAGGGCGACCGCGTCGAAGTGCGCCAGGATCCCGAAGGCTATCAGTACGCGACGTCGTTCGGCAGCGGCAAGAAGCACGCGACGTTCCGCCAGAAGCGCGAAGGTCTCGACGAATACATCGACGGCGACGCGGAGCGCATCGACTACGACGGCAAGCAGGACCTGACGACGCTGACGACCGCCGCGACCGTGCGCCGCCTGCAGGGCACGTCGACGGTCGCCGACACCGTGCACGGCAGCGTGATCACGTACGACGGCCAGCGCGACTTCTACACCGCGAAGGGCGGCAAGGACGTCGCCGCGCCGGGCAACCCGAACGGCCGCGTGCGCGCGATGCTGTCGCCGAAGAACGGCGGCCCCGGGCCGCTGAACGGCGCGCCGGCGAAACTGTCGCCGTCGACCACGATCCAGGGAGCGCCGGGCCAATGAACGCGCTCCCGAACCGCCAGCCGGCCGGCACGACCAGCTCGCTCGTCGTCCGCAACCTGAAGAAGCGCTACGGCTCGCGCACGGTCGTCAAGGACGTGTCGCTCGACGTGAAGAGCGGCGAAGTCGTCGGCCTGCTCGGCCCGAACGGCGCCGGCAAGACGACGTCGTTCTACATGATCGTCGGCCTCGTGCCGACCGATGCGGGCGAGATTTCACTGAACGGCAGCTCGATCAGCCTGTTGCCGATCCACAAGCGTGCGTCGCTCGGCCTGTCGTACCTGCCGCAGGAAGCGTCGGTGTTCCGCAAGCTGACCGTCGAGGAAAACATCCGCGCGGTGCTCGAACTGCAGTACGGCGAAGACGGCAAGCGGCTGTCGAAGGACGCGATCGCGTCGCGCACCGAGGCGCTGCTCGACGAGCTGCAGATCGGCCACCTGCGCGAGAACCCGGCGCTGTCGCTGTCGGGCGGCGAACGCCGTCGCGTCGAAATCGCGCGGGCGCTGGCGACCAACCCGAACTTCATCCTGCTCGACGAGCCGTTCGCCGGCGTCGACCCGATCGCGGTGCTCGAGATCCAGAAGATCGTCAAGTTCCTGAAGCAGCGCAACATCGGCGTGTTGATTACCGATCACAACGTCCGCGAAACGCTCGGCATCTGCGACCACGCATACATCATCAGCGACGGTTCGGTGCTCGCCGCCGGCGCGCCGAGCGAAATCATCGAAAACGAAAGCGTGCGTCGCGTGTACCTCGGCGAACACTTCCGCATGTAACGCCTCCGTTGGCTGGCCGCCCCCGGCGCCGGCGTCGCCGCGCGGGGGCGCGCCCGCATGCCCCGCAAGGCGGCCCTGCCTGCGGCCATGCGCCGCGCCGCGCGTAATCGCGGATGGCTCAAGGCGCTTGGGTCGTGGCAAACTGCCGGTATGACTCCCTCTCTGCCATGAAAGCCAGCCTTCAACTCCGCCTGTCGCAACACCTGGCACTGACACCGCAACTGCAGCAGTCGATCCGGCTCCTGCAGCTGTCGACGCTCGAACTGCAGCAGGAAGTCGCGATGGCCGTCGCGCAGAATCCGCTGCTCGAGAACGATGACGAATGGATCGCGAGCCCGCTGCGTGTCGCGGCGGACGGCTCGCTGATCGCGCAGACGCCTGCCGGCCAGAACGCCGAGCCGGGCGCCGTGAACGGCAGCAGCCAGTCGGGCGATCGCGCCGAGCGCGACGAGCCGGCCGCTGCCGACGAATACGACGGCTACGCCTCGGGCGACGCCGGCGACGGCCCGCAATGGAATCTCGACGAGTTCGGGCGCTCGAGCGGCGCATCCGACGACGACGACCTCCCGCCGCTGCAGGTTCAGGAAGCCGCGACGTCGCTGCGCGACCACCTGTCCGCGCAATTGCGCGTCACGCAGGCCGGCCCGCGCGATCGCGCGCTCGTGATGTTCCTGATCGAATCGCTCGACGACGACGGCTACCTGACCGCCTCCCTCGACGAAGTCCTCGCCGACCTGCCGCCGGAACTGGAAATCGACTGCGACGAACTGAACGCGGCGCTCGCGCTGCTGCACAGTTTCGATCCGCCCGGGGTCGGGGCCCGCTCGGCGTCCGAATGCCTGAAGCTGCAGCTGCTGCGACTCGATCCGTCCCCCACCCGCACGCTCGCGCTGGAGATCGTGTCGCAGCATCTCGAGTTGCTCGCCGCGCGCGATTTCACGCGGCTGCGCAAGCATCTGAAGGCGAGCGACGACGCGCTGCGCGACGCGCACGCGCTGATCCGTTCGCTGGAGCCGTTCCCCGGCGCCGCATACGGCAAGGCCGAGGCCGACTACGTCGTGCCCGACATCATCGTGAAAAAGGCCGGCCAGGGCTGGCTCGCGGAACTCAATCCGGAAGTGATGCCGCGCCTGCGGATCAACAACCTGTACGCGAACATCCTGCGCAACAGCCGCGGCGATCCGTCGGCCGGATCGCTGAAACAGCAGCTCCAGGAAGCACGCTGGCTGATCAAGAACATCCAGCAGCGATTCGACACGATCCTGCGTGTCGCGCAGGCTATTGTCGAGCGTCAGAAGAATTTCTTTGCGCACGGTGAAATTGCCATGCGCCCCTTGGTTTTGCGGGAAATAGCTGATACGCTGGGCCTACACGAGTCGACTGTCAGCCGTGTGACAACCGGCAAGTACATGCTGACCCCGTTCGGGACGCTTGAATTTAAGTACTTCTTCGGATCACACGTTTCGACCGACACCGGAGGCGCCGCATCGTCGACCGCCATCCGAGCCCTGATCAAGCAACTGATAGGAGCTGAAGACCCAAAATCGCCACTTTCGGACAGCCGCATTGCCGAGCTGCTGGCAGAACAGGGATTCGTGGTCGCGCGCCGCACGGTTGCCAAGTATCGCGAAGCCCTCAAAATCCCGGCAGTGAATCTGCGCAAGTCTCTTTAAGCCTGCTGCCTGCCCGGCGGCAGGCGTGTTCCGGCCACCGCGCATACGGGGAACAGGCCGGGCGACTTGTCCGCGAATTTGCCGCGACCTGCGGCAGGAGCAAGTCGACCGGAGCGCCGCCTCGATGCGGCCGGGTGGTCACTCGCTTGGAGAAGCACTATGAACCTGAAGATCAGTGGACATCATCTCGAAGTCACGCCTGCAATTCGCGAATACGTGATCACCAAGCTGGACCGGGTGCTACGGCATAGCGATCAGGTGATCGATGGCACTGTGATCCTCTCGGTCGACAATCACAAGGAAAAGGACAAGCAGCAGCGCGCGGAAATCAACCTGCATCTGAAGGGCAAGGACATCTTCGTCGAAAGCGCAAACGGCAACCTGTACGCTGCGATCGATCTGCTGATCGACAAGCTGGATCGCCAGGTCGTCAAGCACATGGAGCGTCTGCAGACGCATGCGCACGACCCGATCAAGCTGCAGCCGTCGATCGACCAGATCGAACTGCCGCCGCAATAACGTTCACCGCAATACACACGCCGCCCGGTTCGCCGGGCGTTTTTTTTGTGTCCGAGCGGCAGTGGTGCGACCGGTCCGTCCATGCCGCGCCATGCACGCGGCTGTGCTCTATAATGTCCCGGTTATCGCCGGGGGGCGTTGGGTGCGGTAGCTGCCTCGCAGGTTTCCGATGCCGAACGCCTTGATATCGCCGAACATGGAAAATCAGTCTGCCGCCGCAAGGAGACCCCAGGCCGCCCAATCGCCTGCCAACATGAATCGCCTAGCCAAAATCCTGCCCATAGAGAACGTCGTCATCGACCTCTCCGTCACCAGCAAGAAACGCGTCTTCGAACAAGCCGGGCTGATCTTCGAGAATCAGAACGGCATCGCCCGCAGCACCGTCACGGACAACCTGTTCGCGCGCGAGCGCCTCGGCTCGACCGGGCTCGGCGAAGGCGTCGCGATTCCGCACGGGCGCATCAAGGGGCTCAAGCACCCGCTCGCCGCGTTCGTGCGGCTGGCCGACGCGATCCCGTTCGAAGCGCCCGACGGCCAGCCCGTCGGTCTCCTGATTTTCCTGCTCGTTCCCGAGCAAGCTACCCAGCAGCACCTCGAAATCCTGTCGGAAATCGCGCAACTGCTGTCCGATCGCGACGCGCGCGAGCGTCTGCACAACGAAACGGATATCGCCGAGTTGCATCGCCTGCTCACTCAGTGGCAACCTTGAGTTGATCCGGGCGGAATTTTTCCGGTACGACGCGGCACGCGCCGCCGTCCAGGGCCGCCCGGCATGGCGACGTCCGTCGCCGCGCGCCTGCACACCGGCCCATTGGAGTGACGAGAGTCATGGATACGTCCAGCATCAACGCCCAGAGCATCTTCGACGACAACGCGGCCACGCTGAAGCTGAGCTGGCTGACGGGGCATGAAGGCTGGGAGCGCGGTTTTTCGGCCGACACCGTCGGCAACGCAACGTCGAGCGCCGACCTCGTCGGCCACCTGAACCTGATTCACCCGAACCGGATCCAGGTGCTCGGCGAAGCCGAAATCGACTACTACCAGCGGCAGACCGACGAAGACCGTTCACGCCACATGGCCGAGCTGATTGCCCTCGAGCCTCCGTTCCTCGTCGTCGCCGGCGGTGCCGCGGCGCCGCCGGAACTCGTGCTGCGCTGCACGCGCTCGTCCACGCCGCTGTTCACGACGCCGATGTCGGCCGCCGCGGTGATCGACAGCCTGCGGCTCTACATGTCGCGCATCCTGGCGCCGCGCGCGACGCTGCACGGCGTGTTCCTCGACATCCTCGGGATGGGCGTGCTGCTCACCGGCGACTCCGGCCTCGGCAAGAGCGAACTCGGCCTCGAACTCATCAGCCGCGGCCACGGCCTCGTCGCCGACGATGCCGTCGACTTCGTCCGACTTGGCCCCGATTTCGTCGAAGGGCGCTGCCCGCCGCTGCTGCAGAACCTGCTCGAAGTGCGCGGCCTCGGTCTCCTCGACATCAAGACGATCTTCGGTGAAACCGCGGTGCGCCGGAAAATGAAGCTGAAGCTGATCGTCCAGCTCGTGCGCCGCCCGGACGGCGAATTCCAGCGGCTGCCGCTGGAAAGCCAGACGGTCGACGTGCTCGGCCTGCCGATCAGCAAGGTCACGATCCAGGTGGCGGCCGGCCGCAACCTCGCGGTGCTCGTCGAGGCGGCCGTGCGCAACACGATCCTGCAGTTGCGCGGCATCGACACGTTGCGCGATTTCATGGATCGGCAACGGCTCGCGATGCAGGATCCCGACAGCCAGTTCCCCGGCAAGCTCGTGTAACGCCCCGGCGCCGGCCTCGAAGCGCCGACGCGTCGAGCCGGTGCTATGATGAAACGTCAGGATTCTCTGCTTCCCATGCGCATCGTCCTCATCACCGGCATCTCCGGCTCAGGCAAGTCCGTCGCGCTGAACGCGCTCGAAGACGCAGGCTACTACTGCGTCGACAACCTGCCGCCGCACGTGCTTCCCGAACTCGCCCGCTACCTGGCCGACGGCGGCCAGCACCGGCTTGCGGTCGCGATCGACGCGCGTTCGAGCGCGTCGCTGGACGAAATGCCCGGCCTGATCCGCGCGCTGTCGCTCGAGCACGATGTCCGCGTGCTGTTCCTCAACGCGAGCACGCAAGCGCTGATCCAGCGCTTCTCCGAAACGCGCCGGCGCCATCCGCTGTCGGGCTCGCCGTCGCACGACGCGAACGTCGGGCTGCTGTCGTCGCTCGAGGAAGCGATCGAGCGCGAGCGCGAGCTCGTGGCACCGCTCGCCGAATTCGGCCATCAGATCGATACGAGCACGCTGCGCGCGAACGTGCTGCGCACGTGGGTCAAGCGCTTCATCGACCAGAAGAACAACGACCTGATGGTGATGTTCGAGTCGTTCGGCTTCAAGCGCGGCGTGCCGCTCGATGCCGACCTGATGTTCGACGTGCGCGCGCTGCCGAATCCGTACTACGACCATGAGCTGCGCCCGCTCACCGGGCTGGACCAGCCGGTCATCGCCTTTCTGGACGCACTGCCGATCGTCCACCAGATGATCGACGACATCCATGCGTTCCTGACGAAATGGCTGCCGCACTTTCGCGAGGACAACCGCAGCTACCTGACCGTCGCCATCGGCTGCACGGGTGGTCAGCATCGCTCGGTGTTCATCGCGGAAACGCTCGCCGCGCGCCTCGCGCACGATGCGAACGTGATCGTGCGGCATCGTGACGCGCCCGTGGATGTCGACGCGTCGTCGCGGCTCGTCACCGAGGTCGAACGACCTTAGCGACACCGCCCTCTTGCCGGTGCGCCATGTCCACGCTATCGACCACCCTGATCGACCTGCCGCTGTTTCCGCTGCACACGGTGCTGTTCCCCGGTGGCTGGCTGCCGCTCAAGGTGTTCGAGGCGCGCTATCTCGACATGGCGCGCGCATGCCTGCGCGACGATGCGCCGTTCGGCGTGTGCCTGTTGAAGAGCGGCCCCGAAGTCGCGCAGGACGGCGCCGTGTCGGTGCCCGAGACGATCGGCTGCATGGCGCGCATTACCGAGTGCGACACCGGCGAATTCGGCATGCTGTACCTGCAGGCGATCGGTACGCAGCGATTCGAGCTGCTGTCCTATCGCGTCGAAGGCAACGGGCTGCTGGTCGGGATCGCGGAACCGCTGCCCGACGACATCCCGCTCGAAGGCGAACAGGCGCTCGCGCAATTCGGCTCGTGCGCCGAGGTGCTGGAGCGCATCATCGACGCGCTGAAGAAATCCGAACCGGACAAGATGCCGTTTTGCGAACCGTTCCGCCTCGACGACCCGAGCTGGGTATCGAACCGCCTCGCTGAACTGCTGCCGCTCGACCTTCGCGCGCGGCAGAAATTGATGGAATTTCCTGACGTCGGCGCGCGGATCGATGCCGTGCACCACGTGCTCGACCGGCACGGATGGCTGTAAGCCGCGGCCGCGGCCGCACATCGCGGCGGCGCGCAGAGTGAATCATCCTCGCGGGCAAGATGAGCGCGGCGATCCGGCGCTTCAGTAAGCGCGGTCCGCGCCGCACTCTTCCCCTTCCTTCTTTCTCTACAGCAGCGGCCCGCTCAACGCATCGAGCAACTTGCGCACGGGCGCCGGCACGCCGTACGCATCGAGCCCGGCCAACGGCACCCACGCGGTCTCGGCGTCCTGCGCGTGCGCGAGCGGCGGCCCGCCGTTCGCCACATCGCTCAGCCGCGGCTCGATCTCGAGCCGAAAATGCGTGAACGTGTGCGTGAACGGCGCGAGCGGCACCGGCCCGCCACCGCCGAAGCCGCGTGCGAGTTCCGCGAGTGCCGCGTCGCCGTCCGCCTGCGGCAGGCACCAGAGGCCGCCCCAGATGCCGGCCGGCGGACGCCGCTCGAGCAACACGGCGTCGCCGTCGCGCAGCACGAGCATCCAGGTCTTGCGCGTCGGCACTGCCTTCTTCGGCCGCGCGGCCGGCAGTTCGCGCTGACGCCCCGTCGATTGCGCGACGCAGTCGCCCGCGAACGGGCAGCGCGCGCAATCCGGCTTGCCGCGCACGCAAAGCGTCGCGCCGAGATCCATCAGCCCCTGCGTATAGGCGCTCACGTCGGCCGCGTTCGCGGCATCCGGCAGCAGCGATTCCGCCAGCGCCCACATGTCGTTCTCGACGCGCTTCTCGCCCGGAAAGCCCTCGACGCCGAACACCCGCGCGAGCACGCGCTTCACGTTGCCGTCGAGGATCGTTGCGCGCGCGCCGTACGCGAACGACGCAATCGCCGCGGCCGTCGAACGGCCGATACCGGGCAGTTCCGCGAGCCCTTCCGGCGTCGACGGAAACACGCCGCCATGCTCGGCGACGACGACCTGCGCGCAGCGATGCAGGTTGCGCGCGCGCGAGTAGTAGCCGAGCCCGGCCCACAGCGCCATCACGTCATCGGACGGCGCAGCCGCGAGCGCGACGACGTCGGGAAAGCGCTCGAGAAAGCGCGTGTAATACGGGACGACGGTCGACACCTGCGTCTGCTGCAGCATGATTTCCGACAGCCAGATCCGATAGGGATCGCGGGTGTTCTGCCACGGCAGGTCGTGGCGGCCGTGCACGCGCTGCCACGCGATCAGGCGCGTGGCGAACGTGCGATGCAGCGGTGTGACGGGGAACGGAGCGGGAGCAATGCGGGGCGGCTTCAAGTGATCGAATCTTTGGAAAGAGGTTGCAACGCGCGACTCAACGCTGGCAGGTCGGGCAGAAATAGGTCGAGCGCTGGCCCTGCACGATCTGGCGGATCGGCGTGCCGCAGGTGCGGCAAGGCAGCCCCGCCCGGTCGTAGACGAAGCAGTCGAGCTGGAAGTAGCCGCTTTCGCCGTTACTGCCGACGAAATCGCGCAGCGTGCTGCCGCCGCGCTCGATCGCATCGGCGAGCGTCGCGCGCACCGCGTCGGCCAGCCGCTCGTAGCGCGGCAGCGATACCTTGCCGGCGGCGGTGGTCGGCCGAATGCCCGCGCGAAACAGGCTCTCCGATGCATAGATGTTGCCGACGCCGACGACCATGTCGCCCGCGAGCAGCGCCTGCTTGACCGACACCGTGCGGCCGCGCGTGCGCGCATGCAGCAGCGCGCCGGTGAACGCCGGCGAGAACGGCTCCACGCCGAGGCTTGCGAGCAGCGGATGCGCATGCACGTCGCCCGCTTCGCGCGGGTGCCACAACACCGCGCCGAAACGACGCGGATCGCGGAACCGCAGCACGAATTCGTCGAAGATCCAGTCGATGTGGTCGTGTTTCGCGGCGACCGGCACGCCGGCCGCGGGCAGCACGCGCAGCGTGCCCGTCATCCCCAGGTGAACGATGAACCAGCCTGCGTCGACCTCGAACAGCAGATACTTGCCGCGACGCTCGACGGCGAGCACCTCGCGCGCGCGCAATTGCTCGGCAAGCCCCGCCGGCACGGGCCAGCGCAGCATCGCGGTACGGACGTCGACACGCTCGACGCGGCGGCCCGCGACAAAGGGCGCGATGCCCCGGCGCGTGACTTCGACTTCTGGCAACTCTGGCATGTTCTGCGGGTCTTAAGCTCGATTTACGATCGTGCGTGTATTGTAGCGAGCGCGTTACAATCGGTTGAAACATCGAACGGATTTCCATGACCTTGCCCTCGAAGCTGCTTCTGAAGCGCCCCGCCGCCGCGCGCGGCGCGCGCGCCTTCCCGGTCCGCCGTGCGCTCGGCGCCGCGCTGTTCGCCGCGTGGACCCTCACCGCCTTCCCGGCTCACGCGCAGGATCCGGCATCGGACGACGCGGAGCCGCAGGGCGCGTTCGAGCACGTCATGCCGGACGAGAAGAAGGATCTCCCCGGTGTCCCGCTGACGAGCCAGATCGTCTACCAGGTGCTGGCCGCCGAGGTGGCACTCCAGCGCAACCAGCCGGCGCCGGCCTACCAGACCTACCTCGCGCTCGCCCGCGACACGCGCGATCCGCGCATGGCGCAGCGTGCGACCGAGATCGCGCTCGGCGCGCAAAGTCCGGCCGATGCGCTGTCCGCGGCCAATCTGTGGCGCCAGTACGCGCCCGATTCGAACCGCGCTTCGCAAGTCGACGCCGCGCTGCTCGTGCTCGCCGGCAAGCCGGCCGACGCGCAGCCGATGCTCGCGCGCGAACTGGCCCGCGCGACCGGCGAGACGCGCGGCCCCGCGATCCTCGCGCTGCAGGCGCTGCTGGTGCGCGGCTCCGACCGCGTCGGCGGCCTCGCGGTGCTGAAGGACATGCTGAAGAACGACATGAACCGCCCCGAGGCGCAGCTCGCGATCGCGCGCCAGCAACTCGCGGTCGACGACAAGGAAGGCGCGGCGCAGTCGCTGAAGCAGGCGCTGCAGATCCGCCCCGACTATCTGCCGGCGGCGCTGATGCTGTCGCAGATGGGCCCCGCCGAGCGCGCGACGGGCATCGCGTCGTTCGAAAAATATGTTCAGCAGAATCCGAAGTCGCGCGATGCACGGCTCGCGCTGTCGCAGCTCTATCTCGCCGACGACCGCCTCGACGACGCGCAAAAGCAGTTCGAGACGATGCGCACGCTCGACGCGAAGGATCCGACACCGTTGATGGCGCTCGCGCTGATCAAGATCCAGCAGAAGAAGCTCGACGACGCGAGCGCATACCTGAAACAGTACGTGCAGCTCGGCGACAAGCAGCCGAACCTCGACGTCGGCCAGGGCTACATCTACCTCGCGCAGATCGCGATCGAGCAGGGCAACGACGCGCAGGCGTCGCAATGGCTCGACAAGGTCGACCAGACGAGCCAGCACTACCTGCCCGCCCAGATCACGCGCGCGCAACTGCTGCAGAAACAGGGCAAGACCGACGAAGCGCGCAAGGTGCTCGACGACCTGCCGATCAGCGACCCGCGCGATGCGGCCGTGGTCGCACGCACCGATGCATCGATCCTGTTCACCGCGAAGCGCTATCCGGAAGCCGAGGCGCGGCTCGCACAGGCAGTCCAGGACTTCCCGGACGACCCGGACCTGCGCTACGACTACGCAATGGCGGCCGAGAAAACCGGCCACTACGCGGCGATGGAAAAGCAGCTGCGCGAGCTGATCCGCACGCAGCCCGACAACCCGCAGGCGTACAACGCGCTCGGCTATTCGCTGGCCGACCGCAACCAGCGCCTGCCCGAGGCCAGCAAGCTGATCGACAAGGCACTGTCGCTCGCGCCGAACGACGCCTACATCATGGACAGCCTCGGCTGGGTGAAGTACCGGATGGGCGACACGGCGGGCGCGGCGAAGGTGCTGCGGCGCGCGTACGAGCTGCAGCCGAACGCCGAGATCGGCGCGCACCTCGGCGAAGTGCTGTGGAAGAGCGGCGCGCAGGACGACGCGCGTGTCGCGTGGCGTGCCGCGCAGAAGCTCGAACCCGACAACGACACGCTCGTGCAGACGCTCAAGCGCCTGCAGGTCAACGGCCTGTGATGCGGATGTTCCCGATGCCTTCTCCGTCTTCCCGCGCGCTGCGCACGCTGGCCGCGGCCGGCGCCGCGCTCGCGCTCGCCGGCTGCGCGAGCACGCCGCCGTCGGCGAATGCGCCGTCGGGCGCCGTGCTGCAGACGGCCGCGACACATGCGTATCACGGCCGCTTCGCGGTGCAGTACAGCGACCGCCTCGGCCGACCGCAAAACGTGTACGGCAACTTCGACTGGCAGGAGCACGGCGACGACGTATCGCTCGAACTGCGCAGCCCGCTCGGCCAGACGCTCGCCGTCGTGAAATCGACGCCGCAGGCCGCATCGCTCGAACTGCCGAACCGCCAGCCGCAATACGCGACGGACGTTGGCGAGCTGATGCAGAACACGCTCGGCTTCTCGCTGCCGCTGGCCGGTCTGCGCTATTGGCTGCTGCCGACGCCCGCGCCCGCCACGCCCGCGCAAACGGTGCGCGACCCGGCGGACACGACGCACGTGAAGCAGATCCGCCAGGATGGCTGGACGATCGACTATCTTGCCTACGCGGACGCACCGGCCACGGGCGTCAAACGCGTGAACCTCGTGCGCGCGACGCCGCCGCTCGACATCAAGCTCGTGCTCGACCAGTAAGCACGCAACCTAGCCCCGACATACGCATGACCGATTCGACCCGCTCGCTGCGCAACTGCCTTGCGCCCGCGAAACTCAACCTGTTCCTGCACATCACCGGCCGTCGACCGAACGGCTATCACGATCTGCAGAGCGTGTTCCAGCTGCTGAACTGGGGCGATACGCTGCACTTCACGCTGCGCGACGACGGTCGCGTCGCACGCGTCACCGACGTGCCGGGCGTGCCCGAGGAAAGCGACCTCGTCGTGCGCGCGGCCAACCTGCTGAAAACGCACACGGGCTCCACGGCCGGCGTCGACATCGAGATCGACAAGCGCCTGCCGATGGGCGCGGGCCTCGGCGGCGGCAGCTCCGACGCGGCGACGACGCTGCTCGCGCTGAACCGTCTGTGGCAGCTCGATCTGCCGCGCGCGGAACTGCAGTCGCTCGCAGTGAAACTCGGCGCGGACGTCCCGTTTTTCGTGTTTGGAAAAAATGCGTTCGCAGAGGGTATCGGAGAAGAATTAGCTGAGGTAGAATTGCCGACTCGCTGGTTCTTGGTCGTAACGCCGCGAGTTCATGTCCCAACCGCTGAAATTTTTTCAGACGAGTTGTTGACAAGAGATACGAAGCGAGTCACAATTACGGACTTTCTTGCACAGCAAAACAGCGATGCGGGATGGCCAGACAGCTTCGGCCGGAACGACATGCAGCAAGTTGTGACAAGTAAGTACGCGGAAGTTGCGCAGGTGGTCAAATGGTTGTATAATGTGACCCCCGCGAGGATGACCGGCTCCGGAGCAAGCGTGTTTGCAGCGTTTCATAGCAGGCACGAGGCAGAAGCGGCGCAAGCCAAGCTGCCCACCGGTTGGAACGGTGCAGTTGCCGAGAGTCTGAGCGAGCATCCGCTCTTCGCTTTCGCGTCATGAAGTTTCGCTTTATCGGATGGCCTACAAGTCCGGTGAAGTTATCAGTTGAGTGTAGGGGAGTCGCCAAGTTGGTCAAGGCACCGGATTTTGATTCCGGCATGCGAGGGTTCGAGTCCTTCCTCCCCTGCCAAAAATTTTCCCGCATTTCCCGCCTAAGCCTGAAGCAGGTGCACGATGAGCAGCCACAGCCATGATGGCCTGATGGTCTTTACTGGCAACGCGAATCCCGCGCTCGCCCAGGAAGTCGTCAATATCCTTGGAATTCCCCTCGGCAAAGCAATGGTCAGCCGTTTCTCCGACGGCGAGATCCAGGTCGAGATCCAGGAAAACGTGCGCGGCAAGGACGTCTTCGTCCTGCAATCCACGTGCGCGCCGACGAACGACAACCTGATGGAACTGATGATCATGGTCGACGCGCTCAAGCGCGCGTCCGCCGGCCGGATCACCGCAGCCATCCCCTACTTCGGCTATGCCCGCCAGGACCGCCGCCCGCGTTCGGCGCGCGTCGCGATCTCGGCGAAGGTCATCGCGAACATGCTGGAAATCGCCGGCGTCGAGCGGATCATCACGATGGATCTGCACGCCGACCAGATTCAAGGCTTCTTCGACATCCCGGTCGACAACATCTACGCAACGCCGATCCTGCTGGGCGACCTGCGCAAGCAGAACTACTCGGATCTGCTCGTCGTGTCGCCGGACGTCGGCGGCGTGGTCCGTGCCCGGGCACTCGCGAAGCAGCTCAACTGCGATCTCGCGATCATCGACAAGCGTCGTCCGAAGGCGAACGTCGCCGAAGTGATGAACATCATCGGTGAAGTCGAAGGCCGCACCTGCGTGATCATGGACGACATGGTCGACACGGCCGGCACGCTCTGCAAGGCAGCGCAAGTGCTGAAGGATCGCGGTGCGAAGCAGGTATTCGCGTACGCGACGCACCCGGTGCTGTCGGGTGGCGCCGCCGAGCGTATCGCCGCATCGGCACTCGACGAGCTGGTCGTCACCGATACGATCCCGCTGTCGGCCGAATCGCTGGCCTGCTCGAAGATCCGCTCGCTGACGAGCGCGAGCCTGCTGGCCGAAACGTTCTCGCGGATTCGCCGCGGCGACTCGGTGATGTCGCTGTTCGCGGAATCCTGATCGCGGAACGACACGATATAGCATGCGCGGAAAGCGAAGCGGCAACGCTTCGCTTTTTGCACAATCGGACGGGATAGACGAAGCCCCGTCCGTTTCATCGGGGGCCGCCATTTCGCCGGCCCCGTTTTACTGCCTGGTCGCGGGCAGCTAATGGAGAATCACATGAAAGTCGTCGCTTTCGAGCGCCAACAGCAAGGTACGGGTGCGAGCCGCCGCCTGCGCAACGCCGGTAAGACCACGGGTATCGTCTACGGTGGCGAAGCAGCCCCGCAAAAGATCGAACTGGATCACAACGCGCTGTGGCACGCACTGAAGAAGGAAGCCTTCCACTCGTCGATCCTCGACCTGGAAATCGCTGGCCAGTCGCAACAGGTTCTGCTGCGCGACGTGCAATACCACCCGTTCAAGCAACTCGTGCTGCACGTGGACTTCCAGCGCGTCGACGCGAAGAAGAAGCTGCACACGAAGGTGCCGCTGCACTTCCTGAACGCTGAAGTCAGCCCGGCAGTGAAGCTGTCGAGCGCAATCGTCTCGCACGTCGCGACGGAAATCGAAGTCGAGTGCCTGCCGTCGGCTCTGCCGGAATTCCTCGAAGTCGATCTGTCGAAGATCGAAGCAGGTCAGTCGCTGCACGCGAAGGACATCGCACTGCCGAAGGGCGTGACGCTGGTCGCGCACGTCGACGCGGAAAACCCGGTCATCGCATCGGCGACGGTCCCGGCTGGCGCCGTGTCGGACGCAGCAGGCGAAGGCGAAACGCCGGCTGCCTAAGCGGCCGCCTACGCGCCCGATCGATCCGTTTCGAGAAACGGTCGACGCAACCCGCCGTGGCTTGCCCGGCGGGTTTTTCTTTTTCTGCGCCCAGGCGGGCGCTGCCGCCTACGAAACGTCATGATCAAACTGATCGTCGGCCTCGGCAATCCCGGGGCGGAATACACCGCGACGCGCCACAACGCCGGCTTCTGGCTGATCGACCAGCTCGCCCGCGAAGCCGGCGCGACGCTGCGCGACGAGCGCCGCTTCCATGGCTTTTACGCGAAAGCGCGCCTGCACGGCGAGGAAGTGCACCTGCTCGAGCCGCAAACCTACATGAACCGCTCCGGCCAGTCGGTCGTCGCGCTCGCGAGTTTCTTCAAGATCCTGCCCGACCAGATCCTCGTCGCCCACGACGAACTCGATCTGCCGCCCGGCACGGTGAAGCTGAAGCTCGGCGGCGGCAGCGGCGGCCACAACGGCCTGAAGGACATCACCGCGCATCTGTCGTCGCAGCAGTATTGGCGCCTGCGCATCGGCATCGGCCATCCGCGCGATCTGATCCCGGAAGGCGCGCGCGCCGGCGCGAAGCCCGACGTCGCGAACTTCGTGCTGAAGCCGCCGCGCCGCGAGGAGCAGGACGTGATCGACGCATCGATCGAGCGCGCGCTCGCCGTGATGCCGATGGTCGTCAAGGGCGAACTCGATCGCGCGACGATGCAGCTGCATCGCAACTGAATCCGCATCGCACCGGCATGGTGCAACCTGCCGTCCGGCGGCGCCGGGCGGCGACTGCTTCGTGCGCGATCACGCACCGCAACCGCCACATGCGGTAATCTGGTCGTTTTGCCCGTCAGGAGCCAAGCGGTGAGCCGTTACTGGAGCGACGTCGTTCAGCAACTCGTGCCTTACGTGCCGGGCGAGCAGCCCGCGCTCGCACATCCCGTCAAGCTGAACACCAACGAGAATCCCTATCCGCCCTCGCCGCGCGTCGTCGCGGCGATCACACGCGAACTCGGCGACACCGGCGACACGCTGCGCCGCTATCCCGACCCGCTCGCGCGCGCACTGCGCGAGACGGTCGCCGCGCATCATCGGATCAAGCCCGGGCAGGTCTTCGTCGGCAACGGCTCCGACGAGGTGCTCGCGCACGCATTCCAGGCACTGCTCAAGCATGACCGGCCGCTGCGCTTTCCCGACATCTCGTACAGCTTCTACCCGACCTATGCGCGCCTGTACGGCGTAGAGACCGCAATCGTGCCGCTCGCGGACGACTTCTCGATCCGGGTCGAGGACTATCTCGACGATGCGGGCGGCGTGCTGTTTCCGAACCCGAACGCGCCGACCGGACGCGCGTTGCCGCTCGCGGACATCGAGCGGATCGCGGCCGCGAACCCGTCGTCGGTCGTGTTGATCGACGAGGCGTACGTCGATTTCGGCGCGCAATCGGCGATCACGCTGATCGACCGCCATCCGAACCTGCTCGTCGTGCACACGACGTCGAAGGCGCGCTCGCTGGCGGGCATGCGCGTCGGCTTCGCGTTCGGCGATGCGGCGTTGATCGACGCATTGAATCGTGTGAAGGACAGCTTCAACTCGTATCCGCTCGACCGGCTCGCGCAGGTCGCCGCGCAAGCGGCATACGAAGACACCGACTACTTCGATGCGACCTGCCGGCGCGTGATCGACAGCCGCGCGCGGCTCACGCACGCGCTCGAGTCACTCGGTTTCGACGTCGTGCCGTCGGCCGCGAATTTCGTGTTCGCGCGTCATCCCGCGCACGATGCGGGCACGATCGCGGCGAAGCTGAAGGATCGGGAAATTTTCGTACGGCACTTCCGGGCGCCGCGCATCGACCAGCACTTGCGCATCACCGTCGGCACCGACGCCGAATGCGACGCGCTCGTCGCGGCATTGCGCGACCTGATCGGCTGACTCGAAGGGGGAAGGAACCGGCGCCACGCGGCGCCGGCCGGGCAATCCGTGACGACGCGAGCGGCGCGCGTCGTCACGCGGTCACTGCGCGTCGTCGCCCTTGGCGGCGATCAACGCGTGATACTTCGCCATCAACTGCGCATGCGATTCTTCATGCTGCGGATCGCGCGGAATGCATTCGACCGGACACACCTGCTGGCACTGCGGCTCGTCGAAATGGCCGACGCACTCGGTGCACTTGTTCGGGTCGATCACGTAGATATCCGGGCCCATCGAAATCGCGCCGTTCGGGCACTCGGGCTCGCACACGTCGCAATTGATGCACTCGTCGGTAATCATCAAAGACATACTGGTCTCACTTCTTCGGGCCGTCGGCCGGCTTCGCATCGAAACCGGCCGGCACCGCGTCACGCGGCAGGGCCTCCCATCGCGGCGACTTTCTCGGTCAGCCACTTCTCGACGGACGGGAACACGAACTTGCTGACATCGCCGCCCAACTGCGCGATTTCGCGCACGATCGTCCCCGAGATGAACTGATACTGGTCGGACGGCGTCATGAACATCGTCTCGACGTCGGGCAGCAGATAGCGGTTCATCCCCGCCATCTGGAACTCATATTCGAAATCGGACACGGCACGCAGGCCGCGCACGATCACGCGTGCGTCGTTGGTGCGGACGAAGTCCTTCAACAGGCCCTTGAAGCCCATCACCTTCACGTTCGGATAATGACCGAGCACCTCGTTCGCAATCTTCAGACGTTCTTCCAGCGAGAAAAACGGCTTCTTCGCGCGGCTGTCGGCCACACCGACCACCAGCGTATCAAAAATGCTCGACGCACGCCGCACGAGGTCTTCGTGCCCGCGCGTCAGCGGATCGAACGTACCGGGATACACGGCGACTACCATGTCGCTCCTCCTGTCATCACGCAAACGGGGTGGCAGCCGTGCGATGCGCACGCCGCTGCCGAGATGGGCATGCGTCGCCTTTGCGGTGCGCCGCCTCGTATGGAACGCGCATTATTCATCATTTTCGCGCCGCAGCAAATGATAGTGAACCGCGCCTGCCTTGCCGTGCTTCACCACCTGCCAACCGGCCAGCGCTTCGTGCGCGGCCGGGTCGAGTTCCGCGCCCGTCTCCACGTACAGCGCGCCGTCCGGCGCGACGAGCGGCGCCGCCAGCGCGATCGCGCGATCGAGCACGGCCGGCTCACCGAACGGCGGATCGAGGAACACGACGTCGAACGCGCCCGGGGTCAGCCCGGCCGCGAGCCGCAGCGCGTCGGCTTCCGCGACCTCGACCGAGCGCGCGCCGAGCTTGTCCTTGATCGCGCGCAGTTGTTGCGCCGCGCGCGGGTGGCGTTCGACCATCACGACGCTCGTCGCGCCGCGCGACGCAGCCTCGAAACCGAGCGCGCCGGTGCCCGCGAACAGGTCGAGGCAGCGCCGGCCTTCGAGATCCTGGCCGAGCCAGTTGAACAGCGTCTCGCGCACGCGATCGGGCGTCGGCCGCAGGCCGTCGAGATCGAGCACGGCGAGCGGCGTGCGCTTCCAGTCACCGCCGATGATGCGGATCGTGTGCGGCTTGCCGCGGCCAGGGGAGGCCGTCGGGCGGCCGGAAGAGGAACGGGACATACGGAAATATCGACGACGGAGGACCGGGTGCGCAGGAGGGCGCACCGCCAAACAGGCGCACGTTACCACAGCGGCGGCACCGGCTGACGCGAGTGCGTCGCCGCGCTGATAAAATGCACGGTTTCGGCCGCCGTGCGCACGCATGACGGCCCCTCCGGCGCTCCGCCCTGGCGGCGCCCCGCCCTCTTCCCGACGTCAGACCATGTTCAGCTTCTTCAAACGATTCAAGAAAACGCAGGAGCCCGACTCCGCGGAATCGCAATCGATCGATGCGCCGCAACCGGACGAACCGTCCGACGCGCCCGCCGCCGACGCGCGCGAGCCGATCGAAGCGCCGCAGGCGCCCGCGCAAGCGCAGCCGGCCGCGCCGGCCGTCGTGATGACGGTCACGCCGACCAACGACGGCAGCGACGAAGTCGTCGAAGCGGTCGAGATCGTTCCGCCGCCGACGCAGGACGCCGCCGCGAAGAAATCGTGGCTCGCGCGCCTGAAGTCCGGCCTCGCGAAGACGGGCTCGAGCATCACCGGCGTGTTCGTCAACACGAAGATCGACGACGACCTGTACGAAGAGCTCGAAGCCGCGCTGCTGATGTCCGACGCCGGCGTCGATGCGACCGAATACCTGCTCGGCGCGCTGCGCGAGAAGGTGCGCGCGGGCCGGCTGACCGATCCGCAACAGGTGAAGAGCGCACTGCACGACCTGCTCGTCGAGCTGCTCAAGCCGCTCGAGAAATCGCTGATGCTCGGCCGCGCGCAGCCGCTCGTGATGATGATCACGGGCGTGAACGGCGCCGGCAAGACGACCAGCATCGGCAAGCTCGCGAAGCACCTGCAGAGCTTCGACCAGTCGGTGCTGCTGGCCGCGGGCGACACGTTCCGCGCGGCCGCGCGCGAACAGCTGGCCGTCTGGGGCGAGCGCAACAACGTGACGGTCGTCCAGCAGGAAAGCGGCGACCCGGCCGCGGTGATCTTCGACGCGGTCAGCGCCGCGCGCGCGCGCAAGATCGACGTGATGATGGCCGACACGGCCGGCCGCCTGCCGACGCAGCTGCACCTGATGGAAGAGCTGAAGAAGGTGAAGCGCGTGATCTCGAAGGCGCACGATGGCGCACCGCACGAGGTGCTGCTCGTGATCGACGCGAACACGGGCCAGAACGCGCTCACGCAGGTGAAGGCATTCGACGATGCGCTGGGCCTCACGGGCCTGATCGTCACGAAGCTCGACGGCACCGCGAAGGGCGGCATTCTCGCCGCGATCGCGCGGCAGCGCCCGGTGCCCGTCTACTTCATCGGCGTCGGCGAGAAGGTCGAGGACCTGCAGCCGTTCAGCGCAGTGGAATTCGCGGACGCGCTGCTCGGCTGAACGCAGCCGGCCCGCACCGCGACGGGGCGCCTTCGGGCGCCCTTTTTTCATGCGTGGCCGGCCAGCCGTTCAGCCGGCCGCTTGCGCCGTCGCGGCGTCACTCGGCATCGGGCTGCACGCCTGGCTCGGCGGCCTTGAACGCGTCGAGCGTCGACGCATGTTCGGCGATCCGATGGAGCGTCGGAAAACGGGTCGTGTCGATCGAGAAACGGTTCGCGTTGAACACCTGCGGCACGATGCAGATATCGGCGAGCGTCGGCGTGTCGCCGAAGCAGAGCTTGCCGGTGCGCGGATCGTTCGCGAGGCGCGTCTCGAGCGACGCGAAACCCGCCTCGATCCAGTGCCGGTACCAGTCGTTCTTCGCTTCCTCGGGCACATTCAGCGTGTGCTTCAGGTATTTGAGCACGCGCAGATTGTTGAGCGGATGGATCTCGCACGCGATCTGCAGCGCGATCGCCCGCACATACGCGCGATCGACGGGCTGCTTCGGCAACAGCGCCGGTTCGGGATGCGTTTCCTCGAGATATTCGATGATCGCGAGCGATTGCTGCAGCGTGGCGTCGCCGTCGATCAGCGTCGGCACGACCGCATCCGGATTCAACGCGCGGTAAGCGTCCTTCAATTGCTCGCCGCCGTCGCGCAGCATGTGCACGGGCACCGTGTCGTACGGCAACTGCTTCAGGTTCAGGGCGATCCGCACGCGGTACGACGCGGAACTGCGGAAATAGCTGTAGAGCTTCATGGGATGTCTCTCTGTTCGTATTCGGCCGGCAACGGCGCCGCGGCGCACGCGGCCCCGCCGGGAACCCGAGTTTAGCGCGCCGCGCCGCGTCGGCGCGCGCGGCCGTGCTTGGGCGAGCCGCGCCCGTGCGATACTCGGGGCATTCCCCACCGCTCACCGCGCGCCCCGATGACCGCTCCCCACGATTCCGCAGCCTCGCCGTTCCCTTGCGCCCGCTTCATCAAGGAAATCGGCCGCGGCCCGCACGGCGCACGCGCGCTGTCCGCCGAAGACACGTTCGAGCTCTATCGCGCGATGCTCGACGCGCGCGTGTCGGACGTCGAGCTCGGCGCGATCCTGATCGCCTATCGCCTGAAGGGCGAAAGCGCCGACGAACTGGCCGCGATGCTCGCCGCCGCGCAGGCATCGTTCGAACCGGTGCGCGTGCAGGACGCCGCGTTCCGCCCGGTGTCGATCCCGAGCTACAACGGCGCGCGCAAGCAGCCGAACCTGGTGCCGCTGCTCGCGCTGCTGCTCGCGCGTGAAGGCGTGCCGGTGCTCGTGCACGGCGTCGAGCGCGATCCGGGCCGCGTGACGAGCGCGGAGATCTTCTCGGCGCTGTCGATCGCGCCGTCGACATCGCACGACGCGATCGAGGACACGCTCGCGGAACGCCGCGTCGCGTTCGCGCCGATCGATGCGCTGGCGCCGCGCATCGCGCGCCTGCTGTCGCTGCGCGGCGTGCTCGGCGTGCGCAACTCGACGCACACGCTCGTGAAGATCCTGCAGCCGTTCGCGCCGGCCGGGCTGCGGCTCGTGAACTACACGCATCCGCCGTACCGCGACAGCCTCGCGCAACTGTTCCGCGATCATCCGGACGCCGCGCTCGGCGGCGCGCTGCTCGCGCGCGGCACCGAAGGCGAGGCGGTGGCCGACACGCGACGCCAGGTGCAGGTCGACTGGCTGCACGACGGCGTATGCGACACGCTGATCGATCCCGAGCGCTCGTCGAGCGACGCGCCGCCCGTCGCGCTGCCGGAATCGCGCGACGCGGCAACCACGGCCGCGTGGACGGACGCCGTGCTGCGCGGCGAAATTCCGGTACCCGACACGCTTGCGCGGCAAGTCGCGACGATCGTGCGGATCGCCCGGCTCCCACCGTGACCGTGCATCCCGGCCCGGCACGGCGTCGCGCCGGGCTTTGAACCGACCATTTGACACGCGCACGCATCCTGGCATAGAGTTGTCGCCATGCGTTCCTTTCCGAACACCCTCCGAATTACCTCCGGCCGCCTAGCGCGGTCGCTATCGCTACGACTAGCCTAAGGCTGTCTTAGCGCCGTGTGCTGTCCGCACGGTCCCTCCCTGCAGTTCCTCGCAGCACCCTTCTCGCAGTTTTTACAACCCGAAGTCGTCAGCATTCGTCCGTCTATCCGTCGGCCGATTCGCGAAGATCATCCGCATCCGTTGCGCATTTGCCGCGCCACGGTGCGAGGCAGCGCCACCCGTCGCCCATGCCGCCCGTCTTCGCTCGCGACTTGAGACCCGAGGTCCAGAAGATGAAGCGCAACCCGCAAGACAAGTACCGTCCGTTCGAACCCGTCCGCATCAACGGCCGCCGATGGCCGACCCGCACCATCGAGCGTGCGCCGGTCTGGATGAGCACCGACCTGCGCGACGGCAACCAGTCGCTGATCGAGCCGATGAGCATCGAGCAGAAGCTGGAATTCTTCGACATGCTGGTCGCGATCGGTTTCAAGGAGATCGAAGTCGGTTTTCCGTCGGCGTCGCAAACCGACTTCGATTTCGTCCGCAAGCTGATCGACGACAAGCGCATTCCGGACGACGTGACGATCGAAGTGCTCGTGCAGTCGCGCGAAGACCTGATCGCGCGCACCTTCGATGCGCTCGAAGGCGTGCCGCGCGCGATCGTGCACCTGTACAACGCGATCTGCCCGTCGTTCCGGCGCATCGTGTTCGGGATGTCGAAGGACGACGTGAAGGCGCTCGCGGTCGACGGCACGCGACTCATCAAGGAACACGCGGCGGCCCGCCCGGACACGCGCTGGACCTACCAGTACTCGCCGGAAACCTTCAGCATGACCGAGCTGACGTTCGCGCGCGAAGTGTGCGACGCGGTCGCGCAGGCGTGGCGGCCGACCCGCGACCACAAGATGATCGTCAACCTGCCGGCGACCGTCGAAGCCGCGAGCCCGAACGTGTTCGCCGACCAGATCGAATGGATGGACCGCAACCTCGCGTATCGCGACAGCATCGTATTGTCCGTGCATCCGCACAACGATCGCGGCACCGCGGTCGCGGCCGCCGAGCTCGCGCTGCTCGCGGGCGCCGACCGCATCGAAGGCTGCCTGTTCGGCAACGGCGAGCGCACCGGCAACGTCGATCTCGTCACGCTCGCGCTGAATCTCTATACGCAGGGCATCGATCCGGGCCTCGATTTCTCCGACATCGATGCGGTGCGCCGCGTGGTCGAACGCTGCAATCAGATTCCGGTGCATCCGCGTCATCCGTACGCGGGCGACCTCGTATTCACCGCGTTCTCGGGCTCGCACCAGGATGCGATCCGCAAGGGCTTCGCGCAGCAGCGCCCCGACGCGGTGTGGGAAGTGCCGTACCTGCCGATCGACCCGGCCGACCTCGGCCGCAGCTATGACGCGGTCATTCGCGTGAACAGCCAGTCCGGCAAGGGCGGCGCGACGTTCCTGCTCGAGCGCGGGATGGGCTTCACGCCGACGCGGCGCGTGCAGATCGAATTCAGCCACGCGGTGCAGACGCTCGCCGATGCGTCGGGCGAGGAAGTGACCGGCGACGCGATCTGCGCGCTGTTCGCCCGCGAATTCTTCGAGACCGACGGCCCGGCCGCGCGCCACGGCGACACCGCGCGCTGGCAGAACCGCGACATCGCGGGCACGCCGCCCGCCGGCGCGACGCCCGAAGACGTCGTGCGACGCACTGCCGCTGCCTTCGCGACGGCAGCCGGCGCGATGATCGACGTCGCCTCGTGCGAACACACGCGCACGGCGGACGGACGAATCGCGGTATCGGTCGGCTGCCGGGTCGGCGATGCGCCGCTGCGGCACGGCGTCGGCGTGCACGCCGATGCGGCCAGCGCCGCGCTCGATGCGCTCGTCAGCGCGATCAACCGCTCGGCCTGGCAGTGCGCCGACCGCCGCGCGGCGGCCTGACCGGCGGGTTTTCGTTTCAGTGTTCGAACGTCAGCGAGCGGTGCGTGACCGCCCGTGCGCCGCGCAATCCGCGCCGCACGGGCAATGAAAAGCGGCCCAGGAGGCCGCTTCGGTCGGGACATGAAAAGGAGCGCGACACACGCTCATGTCTCGGTCGCGCACCGCGTCGCCTGCCACGCCAGCAGGCGCCACTGCCCCTGCTCGTGCGTATGGACGGCGGTATAGGCGATCGGAAACACCAGCCCGCCGTTGTTGGTTTCCATCTCGATCAGTGCGCGCCCGGTGACGACGCAGGTTGCGTCGCCGACGGGCAGCAGGTCTTGCGACTGGATTTCGATCTGGCGATAGCGACGGCGGCCGCCGACGATGGCGTCGATGAACTGCTGCTTGGTTTCGCGTTTGCCGTTGGTGTGCACGAAGAACACCTTGTCCGACAATTGCGCATCGAGCGCCTCGCCGTCCCCGTCGACCATCGCCCGGAACCGATCGCGCTCGAGCGCGCGAATCGCATCGACCACCTTCGCCATCGCCTGACTCCTCGGCAACGCGCCCGCCATGCGCGGGCGTGCGGATCAGAAGTTGTACTGCACGTAGAACTGGTGGAAATTTATACCAGGATTCGGCTCTTTGATACCCGCGTTAGACACATGTTGAAAACGGTAGCCGAGCTGGTACTGTTGCCGTTCTCCGAACTGCGCGCCGACGCCGACGACGTCCACGAACTGGAACGACGTCGACAGCGACAGCTTGTCGGAGATCGTCGGGGAAGTCAGGAAGCGGATGCCGGCGCCGGCCTCGACGAACGGACGCACCTGGCCCGCGCTCTTGATGAAGCGGAACATCGGCGTCGCGCCGAATTCGCCGATGCTGCCGTGAACATTGCCGCCCGTGTGCCAGTAGCTGGCGTGGCCTTCCATCACGAACGCGAAGTGCCAGCCGCCGATTTCCCACCAGTTCCAGCCCGGATCCCACACGACGCCGAGATCGGCCTTGTCGATCCCGTGGCGATCCGAAAACCCGCCGCCCGCCTGGATTCCCCATCGATCGGCGAACGCGGCACCGGATCCGCCCAGCAGCGACGCCGCCAGCAGCGCATGCAGCGCAAGCCGGCTACGGGGGCGACAATTCTTCTTATTGTTCATCAGACACTCCAACTTTGTGGGTTGAATGGAGCCTCGCCGCAACGGCCGGGCCCGAGCGAACTGAATGGTATGGTAAAGGACTTTTCCGATCGGCATCACGAAGCGAAATTGTTTGCTTCCAAAACTACAAAAATCGAAACCGTCTACTGATTACCATGTGAAACAACGGCTTACGGAACTTCCGCCGGCCAGCCCTGTCGCAAATTAGACTATCAATTCAACGATCCCGATAGAGAACCGGGAACTTCGATGCCCGCACCCCCTCTAAGGATTTAGCACTCGGATTACGGGAGTGCTAAGATGGACCCCGGAATCTCATCCGAGACCACGGGTTTGTCCCTGATTCCAAAGGAGTTTTTTAGTGAGCCATGCCCTGACCCTTCCGAACACGCTGAGCCCGACGCCGGCCAAGGCCGAATCGGCAGGCTCGCTGGCGCTCGCGACCCAATCGATGTTGCCGGGCCAGCTTGGCAACATCGACGCGTACATCCAGGCCGTCAACCGGATCCCGCTGCTGACCGCCGAAGAGGAACGCCAGTACGCGACCGAATTCCGCGAACACAACAACCTCGACGCGGCACGCCGCCTCGTGCTGTCGCACCTGCGGCTCGTCGTGTCGATCGCGCGCAACTACCTCGGCTACGGCCTGCCGCATGGCGACCTGATCCAGGAAGGCAACATCGGCCTGATGAAGGCCGTGAAACGTTTCGACCCGGCGCAAAACGTGCGCCTGGTGTCGTATGCGATCCACTGGATCAAGGCCGAGATCCACGAGTACATCCTGCGCAACTGGCGGATGGTGAAGGTCGCGACGACGAAGGCGCAGCGCAAGCTGTTCTTCAACCTGCGCAGCCACAAGAAGAGCATGCAGGCGATGACGCCCGAGGAAATCGACGGCCTCGCGCAGGAACTCAACGTCAAGCGCGAAGACGTGACGGAAATGGAAACGCGTCTGTCGGGCGGCGACATCGCGCTCGAGGGCCAGGTCGAAGACGGCGAGGAGTCGTACGCACCGATCGCCTACCTGGCCGATTCGCACAACGAGCCGACCGCCGTGCTCGCCGCGCGTCAGCGCGACATGCTGCAGACGGACGGCATCGCGCAGGCGCTCGACGCGCTCGATGCGCGCAGCCGCCGGATCATCGAGGCGCGCTGGCTGAACGTCGACGACGACGGCTCGGGCGGCTCGACGCTGCACGATCTCGCGGCCGAGTTCGGCGTATCGGCGGAACGCATCCGCCAGATCGAAGCGAGTGCGATGAAGAAGATGCGCACCGCACTCGCCGAATACGCCTGATTTCGCGATTTAGAGCGCTTTACCCAAAACCGCTGCCCGACCGGCAGCGGTTTTTTTTCGTCCGTCGTTCGGCCTCGATCGTCTCTTGTTAATCGACCTTATTGATCGGGTATCGCGCGAATTCCGCGACCTTCCGCATAACCTTGATCTGCCTCAAGTTTCGACACGCTCTTCGCGACGGTCTGCCGCAGCGCAGCACTCGGCATCGGAAAGCCGGCATTTTAAAATTGGCACGTCGGCTTAAAAGGATTAAAACAGCTTAACTGCCGTCATGAATCCGACGTAGAGTCGCCCCAAAACCGATGTAAATCGATTCAGGATAATCGCCTTGATCTCGATCAATAAAGAGCCCGCGCCGCCTCCCCCGCAGGCCGCCGGCACGATCGGCTGGCGCGCGCGCATTGCCGCGTGGGCTCGCGGACCAACCCTCGCCCGCGACATCACGCTGGTGCTGATCGTCAAGCTCATTCTCTTGATGTCGCTCAAATACGCATTCTTCAATCATCCGCAGGCTGAGCATATGTCGCTGCCGCCTGCCGCCGTCGCCGAGAAGCTGCTCTCGGTGCCGGCGCCTGCATCCACCGAGGGAGACCACCATGATAAGTAGCGAAGTCGTCGATCTGTCGCGTCTGCAGTTCGGCATCACGGCGCTCTACCACTTCCTGTTCGTGCCGCTGACGCTCGGCCTGTCCTGGCTGCTCGTCATCATGGAAGCGGTTTACGTGATGACCGGCAAACAGGTCTACAAGGACATGACCCAGTTCTGGGGCAAGCTGTTCGGGATCAACTTTGCGATGGGCGTGACGACCGGCATCACGCTCGAATTCCAGTTCGGCACGAACTGGTCGTACTACTCGCACTACGTCGGCGACATCTTCGGCGTGCCGCTCGCGGTCGAAGGCCTGATGGCGTTCTTCCTCGAATCGACGTTCGTCGGCCTGTTCTTCTTCGGCTGGAACCGCCTGTCGAAGGTCAAGCACCTGATCGTCACGTTCCTCGTCGCGCTGGGCTCTAACCTGTCCGCGCTGTGGATCCTCGTCGCGAACGGCTGGATGAACAATCCGGTCGGCGCCGAGTTCAACTACCAGACGATGCGCATGGAGTTGACGAGCCTGTTCGACGTGCTGTTCAACCCGGTCGCGCAGGTGAAGTTCGTGCACACGGTGTCGGCCGGCTACGTGACGGCCGCGATGTTCGTGCTCGGCGTGTCGTCGTGGTATCTGCTGAAGAAGCGCGACGTCGACTTCGCGCTGCGCTCGTTCGCGGTCGCGGCCGGCTTCGGCCTCGCGGCGACGCTCTGCGTGATCGTGCTCGGCGACGAATCCGGCTACACGACCGGCGAAGTGCAGAAGATGAAGCTCGCCGCGATCGAGTCCGAATGGGAAACGCAACCGGCGCCCGCTTCGTTCACGCTGATCGGCATCCCGAACCAGGAGGAGCAGCGCACCGACTACGCGATCAAGATCCCGTACGCGCTCGGCCTGATCGCGACGCGCTCGATCGACGAACCGGTGATCGGCCTGCGCGAACTCGCGAAGCATAGCGAAGAGCACATCCAGAGCGGGATGGTCGCGTACGGCGCGCTGCAGAAGATCAAGGAAGGCGACACGAGCGCCGCGACCCGTGCACTGTTCGAGCAGCACAAGCAGTATCTCGGCTACGGGCTGATGCTCAAGCAGTTCACGCCGAACGTGATCGACGCAACGCCCGAGCAGATCAAGGCCGCCGCGAAGAAGACGATCCCGCCGGTCGCGCCCGTGTTCTTCTCGTTCCGGATCATGGTGTTCCTCGGCTTCCTGTTCCTCGCGACCTTCGTCGCCGCGTTCTGGTTCTGCGCGCGCCGCCAACTGCTGCAGGACAACCGCCGCTGGTTCCTCCGCTATGCGGTGTGGGCGATTCCGCTGCCGTGGCTCGCCGCGGAATTCGGCTGGGTGGTCGCCGAACTCGGCCGTCAGCCGTGGACCATCGCCGGCATCCTGCCGACGCACCTGTCCGCGTCGAGCCTGCAGCCGAGCGACCTGTACCTGAGTCTCGCCGGCTTCATCCTGTTCTATACCGCGCTGTTCGTCATCGAGATCACGCTGATGTTCAAGTACGCGCGGCTCGGCCCGTCGTCGCTGCATACCGGCCGCTATCACCACGAACTCGCCGCAGCAGGCGAGCGTGCCGCGGTTTGAGCACGCCCTCGCAACGGAACAAGGAATCGCTATGGACTACGCAACTCTCAAGCTGATCTGGTGGCTGCTCGTCGGCGTGCTGCTGATCGGCTTCGCCGTCACCGACGGCTTCGACATGGGCGCGACAGCGCTGCTGCCGTTCCTCGGCAAGACCGACGAGGAACGCCGCATCATCGTCAACACGGTCGGCGCGACGTGGGAAGGCAACCAGGTGTGGCTGATCACGGCCGGCGGCGCGATGTTCGCCGCGTGGCCACTGGTCTATGCCGCGTCGTTCTCCGGCTTCTACTTCGCGATGCTGCTCGTGCTGTTCGCGCTGTTCTTCCGGCCGGTCGGCTTCGACTATCGCAGCAAGCGGCCGGACCCGCGCTGGCGCGCGGGCTGGGACTGGGGCCTGTTCGTCGGCGGCTTCGTGCCGGCGCTGGTGTTCGGCGTCGCGTTCGGCAACCTGCTGCAGGGCGTGCCGTTCAAATTCGACGGCGACCTGCGCGTGACCTACTACGGCGGCTTCTGGGCGCTGCTGAACCCGTTCGCGCTGCTCTGCGGGCTCGTCAGCCTCACGATGCTGGTCGCGCACGGTGCCGCGTTCATCAAGATGAAGACCGACGGCGCGATCGCACGCCGCGCGTCGGTCGCGCTGCGTGTGTCGGCGCTCCTCGCGGTCGTGCTGTTCGTGCTGGCCGGCGTGCTGATTGCGTCGACCATCGGCGGCTTCCACGTCACGCACGCCGCGCCGAACGATACGGTCGCGAACCCGCTGCTCAAGGACGTCGCCGCCGGCTCGGGCCTCTGGCTCGCGAATTACGGCGAATATCCGTGGATGATGGCAGCCCCCGTCGTCGGGATCGCGGGCGGCCTGCTCGCGCTGCTGCTCGCCGGCTCGAGGCAGGAAAAGACGGCGTTCTTCTGCACCGGCCTGATGATCGCCGGCGTGATCCTGACCGCGGGCTTCTCGATGTTCCCGTTCATCATGCCGTCGTCGCTCGACCCGCGCAGCAGCCTGACCGTGTGGGATTCGACATCGAGCCACATGACGCTGCAGGTGATGCTGTTCGCGGTGATCGTGTTCCTGCCGATCGTGCTGCTCTATACGGGCTGGGTGTATCGCGTGATGCGCGGCAAGGTCACGCATCAGTCGCTCGAAGAGAACAAGCACTCGATGTACTGAACCCGGCCGGGGCGCCCGCGCGCGCCTCGCCCACCGTTTCACAAGGAGTCGGATCATGTGGTATTTCAGCTGGATTCTCGGTATCGGCGTCGCGCTGTCGTTCGGCATCGTCAATGCGATGTGGCTCGAAGCACGGCAGAAGCCGCAGGAAGCGCCGGTGCGCGCACGTCGCGACTGAGCGGCGCGGATGGCGGCTTGCGCCGCCGTTGCCGATCGGAACGAACCTCGCGTCACGCGAGGTTTTTTTTCGTCCGGGCCACCGGCGCACCGGCGATTCCTCGATGCCAATTTAGCGCCAGATTGATACCACTTGAATACCAATCAAAGGTTTCATAAGATCGTTGGACACGGCCGCCGACAGGCCGAATCCATCTGGTGGGGGAGACATGCGAATCCCGTGTGTGGCGCGCGCTCGCGCGCCAGGTTGGCACGCGTGTGCGGCGGCGGCCGCCGTTGCGATCATGCGCGGCCGGCCGAACGCAGCCTGCCGCGGCCGCGGCGGTGTCGCAACGATTGCCGTGCGTCGCCGATGAGCACGCGCAAGCCACCTTGCCGATCCGATCGGCACGCGTGTCCACCTCCCGTTCCGTAACGCACGCTCGTGCGTGCCGAATGCGCGCGGTGCGGCCGCATCGCCCCGTGCGCGGGTATGTCCCGCAGCTCCATTGAAAGACCCGACCGCAGCGACGTCGCGCCAACGACGCCGCTACGCCCATTTTTTCTCAGGAGTTCGAATGAAAAGCACGTTTCCTTCCCTGTTGACCGGCTTGCTGATCGCCGCGCTGCTACCCGCCGCAAGTTGCGCCGAGCCCGTTCTGATGTCCGCTGGCGCGACCGCTGGCGCGGCCCGGCCGGCCACGCAGCCAGCCGATCTGGCGACGCTGCTGTCGAACGGTCTCGCGCTGCGCGTCGCCGTCGACAACAATCATGCGGCCTCGGCCGGCGTGCCGTGCGCCGATCTGGGCGCCGACGGGGCGGCCTGCGCGACCGGCCGCCTGATTCTGCAGAACCGCGGTCACCAGACGATTACCGACGGCGGCTGGAAGCTGTACCTGCACAGCATCCGCCGGCTGCTGCGGATCGATCGCCCGGGCTTCGCGCTGCGGCGGCTCACCGGCGACCTGTACGAACTGACGCCGCAGCCGGGCTCGATGCGGCTTGCCCCCGGCGAACGCATCGAACTGCCGTTCGTCGCCGAATACTGGCTGCTGCGTTACAGCGACGTGATTCCGCGCCCGTATGTCGTCGTCGACGGCGCGCCGCCCGCCGTACTGCGCTACAACGACACCGACGACGAGCTCCGCTACGTCGAATCGCTGCCGGCCGACGCGCAGAACAATTCGACCGGCAATGCGCCGCCCGTGGCGGCACGCCCGGACGCGAGCCGCGCACTGCCGAGCGTGAAGCGCGAGCAGCCGCTGCCCGGCACGCTCGAGCTGCGCGGCGTCGAGCTCGCGCTGCCGGACCTGCCGGATGCGCAGGTCGCGGCGCTGCGCGAACGGGCGTCGACGCTCGGGCTCGACGGCACGCGCGTGCCGGTTCGAGGCGCCGTCGCACCGCGCCGGCTGCCGGCCGACATTGCGGTACCGGGCGGCTACCGGCTCGCGATCGGGCCGCGCGGCGTGCTGATCGAAGGCTACGATCGCGCGGGTCTCTACTACGGCGTGCAGACGCTCTACTCGCTCGCGCCCGCCGGCGGCGGCCCGATCCCGGCGATGCTCGTCGAGGATGCGCCGCGCTTCACGCATCGCGGGATGCACGTCGACCTCGCGCGCAACTTCAAGCATCCGGCGACGCTGCGCCGTCTGATCGACCAGATGAGCGCGTACAAGCTGAATCGCCTGCATCTGCATCTGTCCGATGACGAAGGCTGGCGCATCGAGATTCCCGGCCTGCCGGAGCTGACCGAAATCGGCTCGCGCCGCTGTCACGACCCGAGCGAGACGCGCTGCCTGCTGCCGCAACTCGGCTCGGGGCCGGACAACCGCTCGGGCGGCGGCTACCTGACGCGCGACGACTACGTGGCGCTCGTTCGCTACGCGGCGGCCCGCTTCGTCACGATCATCCCCGAGATCGACATGCCCGCGCATGCGCGCGCGGCCGTCGTGACGATGGAGGCGCGTTACCGGCGGTTGCACGCGGCCGGCCGCGAGCAGGAAGCGAACGCGTACCGGCTGCTCGATCCGCAGGACACGACGAACCTGACGACCGTGCAGTTCTATGACCGGCGCAGCGACCTGAACCCGTGCGTGCCGGGCGCGCTCAATTTCGCATCGAAGGTGATCCGCGAAATCGCGGCGATGCATGCGGACGCGCAAGCGCCGCTGCACACCTGGCACTACGGCGGCGACGAAGCGAAGAACATCTTCCTCGGCGGGGGCTTCCAGCCGCTGAACGGCACCGACCCGAACAAGGGGCGCATCGATCTCGCCGCGCAGGACAAGCCGTGGGCGCGTTCGCCCGCGTGCATGGCGCTGCTCCAGCGCGGGGAGATCAAGTCGACCGACGAGTTGCCGACGCGTTTCGCGAAACAGGTGAGCGCGGCGGTCGCCGCGAACGGGATCGACACGATGGCCGCGTGGCAGGACGGCATCAAGCATGCGAACGGGCCGCAGGACTTCAGCACGCGTCACGTGATGGTGTCGCTGTGGGACACGATCTTCTGGGGTGCGTCGGACAGCGCGCGCGACCTGAGCGGCAAGGGCTACCTGACGGTGCTCGCGCTGCCCGACTACCTGTACTTCGACTTCCCGTACACGCTGAACCCGCGCGAGCGCGGCTATTACTGGGGCTCGCATGCGACGGACGAGTACAAGGTGTTCTCGTTCGCGCCGGAGAACCTGCCGCAGAACGCCGAAGTGATGGGCGACCGTGACGGCAACGCGTTCGAGGTGACCGGCACGGGCCCGGCGCCGCGTATCGAAGGCATTCAGGGGCAGGCGTGGGGCGAGGTGATGCGCAACGACACCTTCCTCGAATACATGACTTATCCGCGGCTGCTCGCGCTCGCCGAACGCGCGTGGCACCGGGCCGACTGGGAGCTGCCGTATGCGGCCGGCGTGCGGTTCAAGCGCGGCGACACGCATCACGTCGACCAGGCTGCCCTGCAGCGCGACTGGGCCGGCTTCGCGACGCTGCTCACGCAGCGCGAATTGCCGAAGCTCGATCGGGCCGGCATCGGCTACCGGAAGCCGACCTTCACGCTGACGAACCCGTGAACGGTCGAGCCCCCGAGCAACCGGGCACTTGAGTGAGCGGTTGCCGATCCATGCAGGCGGTGCGCGATGCGGACGAATGCTCGCGCACCGGCCCCGCCCAAGAAAAAACGGCTTGCGACGCATCGCAAGCCGTTTTCGTTTTACCGACCGGCGGCCCGAACGCGCCACGCGCGTCGGGCCTGCGTCGGCGCAGCGTGCCGGATCAGGCCGGTTGCGGCGCCGCGCCGCCGCCCGTCGACGTCAGGCGCGCGCCGAGCTGTTCGGCATAGCGTGCCGCCGCGTTGCCGCAGACGATGTGGAACGTGTCCGGCGACACCCATGCGACATCGAGCGCGCCGAGCCGATCGCGATCGACCGCCGATGCGTCGCGCACGACGACGCGCAGGCGCGTGGTCGCGATCGCGTCGAGCGAGGCGACGTTGGTCGCGCCTCCGAACACCGCGAGCCAGCGCAGCGGATCGGGATCGAGCGGGCCGGCCGCCGCGCCGGTGACCGGCCCGGCGGCGGCGGCCGTGGCCGCCACGGCGGCACCGGCAGCGCCGCTGCCGATCGCCGCGCGCATCTCGTCGGCAATGATGTCTGCCTCCGGCCCGATGATCACCTGCACGCTGTTGCCGCCCCGCTTGAGCACGCCGCGCGCGCCGATCGACTTCAGTTCCGGCTCCGACACCTTCTCCGGATCGACGACGGTCAGGCGCAGGCGTGTCGTGCAGGCATCCACGACGCTCAGGTTGCCGGCGCCGCCGAGCGCGGCGATGTAGCGCTGCGCACGCGGTGCCGCCGCCGCGGCACCAGCCGCCGGCGCGACGAAGCCGCCCGATGCGTACGACTGGGCCGCCGCATCGGCCGAGGCCGGCTCGCGGCCCGGCGTCGCCATGTTGAACTTCCGGATGAAGAAGCGGAACAGCCCGTAATACGCGACGCCGTACGCGATACCGAGCGGCACCGCGATCCAGCCCTTCGTCGACAGCCCGTAGTTCAGCACGTAGTCGATCGCGCCGGCCGAGAACGTGAAGCCGAGCTTCACGCCGAGGATCTGGCAGATCGCGAGCGACAGCCCCGTGAGCACCGCGTGGATCACGTACAGCACCGGCGCGAGGAACATGAAGCTGAATTCGATCGGCTCGGTCACGCCGGTCAGGAACGACGTGAGCGCCATCGAGAACAGCAGGCCGCCGACCATCGCGCGGCGCTCCTTCGGCGCTTCGTGCAGCATCGCGAGACACGCGGCCGGCAGGCCGAACATCATGATCGGGAAGAAGCCGGCCATGAAGGTGCCCGCGGTCGGATCGCCCGCGAAGAAGCGGTGCAGGTCGCCGTGCACGAGCTCGCCGCCGGCCGGCGGCGTGAAGTTGCCGAACACGAACCATGCGAGCGAGTTGATGATGTGATGCAGGCCCGTGACGAGCAGCAGGCGGTTCAGGAAGCCGAACACGAACGCACCGATCGCGCCCGCCGTCGTCAGCCACTGGCCGGCCGCGTCGATCGCATGCTGGATCGGCTGCCACACGTAACCGAACACGATGCCGAGTATCACGCACGCGAGCCCGGTGATGATCGGCACGAACCGCTTGCCGCCGAAGAACGCGAGGTAGTCGGGCAGCTTGATGTCCTTGTAGCGGTTGTACAGCAGGCCCGCCACCACGCCCGCGATGATCCCGGACAGCACGCCCATGTTCAGCTTGGGATCGATATCCTTCATGATCGCGGTTTCGATCAGGTAACCGATCGCGCCCGCGAGTGCCGCCACGCCGTTGTTGTCCTTCGCGAAGCCGACCGCCACGCCGATCGCGAACAGCAGCGGCAGGTTGTCGAAGATCGCGCCGCCGGCGTCGGCGATCATCTTGATGTTGAACACGTCCGGCTGTCCGAGCCGCAGCAGGATGCCGGCGACCGGCAACACCGCGATCGGCAGCATCAGCGCGCGGCCCAGGCCCTGTATCTTCAGAAACGGATTCCCGTCCATTCAGTCCTCCAATCCATGTCGCGTCATTAATCGTCGTTGACCTAATTGCTTGCGTGGTGAAACGCTCGCGCGCCCGCCGTCGACGTTCAGTCGAGCGGCCAGACCTCGCGGCTTGCTGCCCTTACCGCCTGTGCCGAGTCGAGTGCGAGCAGATCCTGCGCACGCTGGCGACACAGCTGGTAATCGAGACGGCGCACGCGCGCCTTGATGCCCGGCACCGACACTGGATCGACCGACAGCTCGGTCACGCCGAGGCCGACGAGGATCGGCACCGCGAGCGGATCGCCGCCGAGCGCGCCGCACACGCCCACCCACTTGCCGTGCTTCGCCGCGCCGCGCACCGCGATGTCGATCAGGCGCAGCACGGCCGGATGCAGGCCGTCGGATTGCGCGGCGAGATCGGCCTGGCAGCGGTCCATCGCGAGCGTGTATTGCGTCAGGTCGTTGGTGCCGATCGACAGGAAATCCGCGTGCTGCGCGAGCTGGTCGGCGAGCAGCGCCGCCGACGGCACCTCGATCATCACGCCGACTTCGATCGGCTCGGTGCGGCCCTGCGCACGCGCGAATTCGTCGATACGCGCGCGCAGCCGCACGAGCTCGCCCGCATCGGTCACCATCGGCAGCAGGATCCGCACCGCGCCGAACGGCTTCACCGCGAGCAGGCCCTGCAGCTGATCGTCGAGCAGGTCGGGGCGCACCTGCGCGAGGCGAATGCCGCGCAGGCCGAGCGCCGGATTCGGTTCGGGCGGCAGCGTCAGGTAGTCGACTTCCTTGTCGGCGCCGACGTCGAGCGTGCGGATGATCGCGGTGCGGCCCTGCAGCGCGTCGACGATCGACTGGTAGCTCTGCTGGTGTTCGACGACGCTCGGCGCGGCCTGGCGGTGGATGAACATCAGCTCGGTGCGCAGCAGGCCGACCGCATCCGCGCCGTTGTCGACCGCGGTGTTCGCGTCGTCGAGCGTCGCGATGTTCGCGGCGACCTCGATCGCGCGGCCGTCGGTGGTCGCGGCGGCGGCGCCGGCCAGTTGCCGGTTCGCTTCGCGCACGCCGTCCAGGCGCTGGCGTTCGTGGCGCGCGCGTTCGACGTCGAGCGCGGTCGGCGCGTGTTCGAGGCGGCCCGCGCTCGCATCGACGACGACCTGCGTGCCGTCCGGAATCGCATAGAGCGCGTCGCCGACCGCGACGAGCGCCGGAATGCCGAGCTGGCGCGCGATGATCGCCGCATGCGACGTCGCACCGCCGCGCGCCATCACGAGCGCGGTCACGCGCTCGCGATCGAGCGAAGAAAGATCCGACGGCGTGAACTCCTCGGCGGCAAGCACGGCCTCGTCGGGCAGCGCGCGCGCGGCGCCGCTCGTATGGCCGAGCGCGCGCAGCACGCGCTTCTCGATGTCGCGGAGATCCGCCGCACGTTCGGCGAGCAGTGCGTCGTCGAGTTTCGACAGCGTGTCGATCTGCGCACGGATCGTCGCACGCCATGCGAAGCCCGCGCTCTTGCCGAGGCTGATCTGGTCGCGCGCGGCGTCGACCAGCGTCGGGTCTTCGAGCAGCACGCGATGCACCGCGAAGATGCCCGCCTCGCCGACCGCGCCGCGCGCCGATGCGTTGCGCACCGTTTCGCCGAGTTCGGCGTCGACCGTCGTCAGCGCCTGGTCGAGCCGGCGGCTTTCCGACGCGGGCGTGCCGCTCGCCTGTTCGGGCGGCACGATGTCCGCATCGTCTAGACGCACCAGCGTGCCGACCGCGATGCCGGGCGCCGCGCACACGCCCGCGATCGTGTTCGGATCGAGCGTTGCGCCGGTGTTGCGCACGATCGGCTGCGGTGCGGGGGACCTGAGCCGCGCCGGCTTTTCCTCGACCTCGCCGTGCGCTTCGCGCAGCAGCTCGCGCTCGACCGCTTCGACCGCTTGCTGCGCGTGCGCGCCGCGACCGACCAGTTCGATCGTCGCGCCTTCGCCGGCGCCGAGGCCGAGCAGGCCGACCACGCTTGCGATCGACGCCTTGCGGCCGTCGAAATGCACGTCGACGTGGGCATCGAACCCGCGTGCGGCTTCACGCGCCCGTGCCGCCGGGCGCGCATGCAGGCCGCCGGGCTGCGTCAGCACGACCTCGCGGCGCACTTCGTTCATCGCCGCCGCGCCGGCCTGCGCCGCCTGCGCGGCGGCGTCGCCTTTGCCGCGCAGCGTCAGCAGCGGTGTCTCGCCGGCCGTCGCGAAACCGCTCGCGCGCTCGACGACGTCGAACGCATCGGAATTCGCGATCGCGATCACCGAGACCAGCGAGTGCGCGCTGCGTGCGACCGCGTCCTGGTCGAACTCGATCAGTACATCGCCCGCCGCGACACGCGCGCCGGCTTCGACGCGCGCGGTGAAGCCCTGCCCGTTCAGCTCGACGGTGTCGATGCCGATGTGCAGCAGCACTTCCGCGCCTTGCGGCGTCGTGATCGTCACCGCATGGCCGGTGCGCGCGAGATGCGACACGACGCCGGCGCACGGCGCGACGAGCTTGCCCGCGAGCGGGTCGATGCCGATGCCGTCGCCGAACATCCCGCCGGAGAACACCGGATCGGGCACATCGGCCAGTGCGACGATCGGCCCGGTCAACGGGCTGAGCAGGACGATCGGATCATGGGCGGAACTCTTCAACTGGGACTCCTCGGCGCGTCTCATCGGCTGTCTCGGCTATCAGTGCGTTTCGGTGACTTTGTTCAGATGGCGCGGCGTGTCGGGATTGCGGCCGCGCGCGGCGGCGAGATCCGCTGCCATCACGTAGAACGAAAGAATGGCGGCGATCGGATCGAGCGCCGAATGGGCGGACTGCGCGAGCGGCAAGGTCGGGCCGGGCGTGCCGGCGGGCGCCGCGAGCAGCACGGCCGCGCCGCGTGCGCGCATGTCCTGCGCGAGCTGCAGCAGCCCGGCCTGCTCCGGGCCCGGCGGCGCGAACACGAGCAGCGGGTAGTCGCGGTCGATCAGCTCCATCGGGCCGTGACGGACTTCGGCGCTCGAGAATGCCTCGGCCTGGATGCCCGACGTTTCCTTCAGTTTCAGCGCGGCTTCCTGCGCGATCGCAAGGCCGAGCCCCCGGCCGATCACGATCATTCGCTCCACGCCCGCGAGCGCGGCGACGGCCGCCGACCAGTCGAGCCGACCGGCCTGCGCGAGCACGTCGGGCAGGCCGCGCAATGCGGCGAGCAGCGCGGCGTCGCGCTGCCAGTGCGCGACGATCTGCGCGGACAGCGACAGCATCGCGATGTAGCTCTTGGTCGCGGCGACCGACAGTTCGGGGCCGGCCAGCAGCGGCAGCTGGTGCTCGCACGCGTCGGCGAGCGGCGACGGCAGCACGTTGACGGCGGCGACGGTGCGCGCGCCGGCTTCGCGCAGCGCGGCCATCGTGTTGACGAGATCGGGGCTCTTGCCCGACTGGGAAAACGCGATCGCGAGCTGGTCCTGCACCTTCAGCGGCGCTTGCTGCAGCGTCGCGACCGACATCGGCAGCGACGCGACGGGCACGCCGAGGCGGCTCATCGTCAGGCTCGCGAAATAGCTGGCGGCGTGATCCGAGCTGCCGCGCGCGACCGTCAGCGCGACGGCCGGCGGGTGATCGAGCAATTGGCCGGCGAGCGCTTCGACGCGCGCGGTGTCGGCGAGTTGCGCGGCGACGACCTGGGCGGACTCGCGCGCTTCCTTAAGCATATTCGACAATCGATTCTCCTTCGACGTAAGTCGCGGTGAGGTTCAGTTCGCGATCGAACACGGCGAGGTCGGCCCACGCGCCGCGCTCGATGCGGCCGCGATCGGCGATGCCGAGGTAGTCGGCCGCGTAGCGCGACATCCGGTTCGACACGTCGGCGATCGGCAGGCCGAGCGACACGAGGTTGCGCAACGCCTGGTCCATCGTCAGCGTGGAGCCGGCGAGCGTGCCGTCGGCGAGCCGCACGCCGCCGAGGCACTTCGTCACGTGCTGGCTGCCGAGCCGGTATTCGCCGTCGGGCATGCCGGTGGCCGACGTGCTGTCGGTCACGACGTACAGGCGCGGAATCGCGCGCAGCGCCGCACGAATCGCGCCCGGGTGCACGTGCAGCAGATCGGGGATGATTTCCGCGTATTCGGCGTGCGCGAGCGCGGCGCCCACCAGGCCCGGGTTGCGGTGATGCAGCGGCGACATCGCGTTGAACAGGTGCGTGAAGCCGCACGCGCCGTGCTTGAGCGCGGCGACGGCGTCGTCGTAGGTCGCGAGCGAGTGACCGAGCTGCACGCGCACGCCGCGCGCGGCCATCTCGCCGATGATCTCGATGTGGCCGGCGATTTCCGGCGCGAGCGTGACGACGCGGATCGGCGCGATCGACAGGTACTTCAACACTTCGTCGAGCACGGCCGACACGGCCGCGTCCGGCTGCGCGCCGAGCTTGCCCGGATTGATGTACGGCCCTTCGAGATGCACGCCGAGCACGCGCGCGCCGCCGGGCGTGCGGGTGCGCGCGACGATGCCGAGATTCGCGACGACCTCCATCAGTTCGTCGCGCGGCGCGGTCATCGTCGTCGCGAGCAGGCTCGTCGTGCCGAATTGCGCGTGCGTGCGCGCGATCGTCTCGATCGCGTCGCCGCCTTCCATCACGTCGGCGCCGCCGCCGCCGTGCACGTGCAGGTCGATGAAGCCGGGCAGGATGTACGGCGCGTCGTTCTTCGCGGGATCGGCGGGCGTGCCGTCGAGCGTGGTGATGCGGCCGTTCTCGCTGTCGAGCGAGCCGTGAATCCAGCCGTCGGGGGTCAGGATGTTTCCAGTCAGCATGAGGTTTCTCTGGATGATCTGGTGACGCGGACATCCGCGTCGCGATTTGCAATTCCGTTGTGCTTCGGTGCGCCGTGCTGCGCGTGGCGCGCGGGCAGTCTCGCGCGTCAGCGTTTCAGTTCGGCGACGAAGTCGTAGTAGTCGTCGCGGCAATACGTTTCGGACACTTCGATCGCGCGCTGGTCGACTCCGTAGCCGATGCGCGTGATCACGAGCAGGGCCGAGCCCGGCTTCACCGACATCCACTTCGCGATCTCGTGCGTCGCATTCGCCGCGCGAAAGTGCTGCAGCGCGCGCACGACCGTCATTCCGCGCGCGTCGAGGTATTCGTACAGCGACGCGCCGAGCGCCTGCGGATCGGGCACGACCGCGGCCGGCAGCGTCGAATGCTCGACGGCCATCACGATGCCGTCCGCGCGGCGCAGCCGCTCGAGCCGCGCGACCGTCGCGCCCGGCGCAAGACCGAGACGCGTGATCTCGTCGCGACTCGCGGTGCGCAGCGTGCGCGACAGCCACACCGAATCGGGCACGAAACCGCGCTGCTGCATCTTCGCGGTGAAGCCGACGAGACGCGACAGCGGATCGGCAACGCGTGGCGTGATGAAGCTGCCCGCGCCGCGCGCCCGCTTGATCAATCCCTGCTCGACCAGCAGCGCGAGTGCACGGCGCGCCGTGATACGCGACACGCCGACCGACCCCGACAGCAGCCGCTCCGACGGCAGCGCCTCGCCGGCCCGCCACGCGCCGGCGTGGATCGCGCTCGCCAGATTGCGGGCGAGCTGCAGATACAGCGGCGTGTCGTCGAGGGGATCGGGTGCCAGTTCGGGCCAGCCGGTTTCCATGTGCCTCCGGGTGTCGGACGACGATCTCGGACCGTCGAAAGTGAACGCATTATATAACCACCATAATACCAGTCAACGAACTGGTATTAGCGGCTTGGAAATCGCCGGAAGCCTTGTCGGGCAAGCGTTTTAGTTCCTGTAAAGCCTTTGTTTACAAGGAAATGCCGGATAGGGATTTACCCGGATTGGTATGCAAGGGGACAGTTCCCGTGGCGGATTTGCCTGGCTTGGGAGGCAGGAAACGATACCGGAATAGGACCAATTCGATCGACTGGTATGCATCCGGCGACGGTGCGCGGGTGACACACCGGCGGCGGGTCGGCGGCGGGTCGGCGCGCCGCGTCAGTGAAACTCGCGGCTCGACGTGCGCAGGCCGCCGAGCAACGGCGTCAGATCCTCGAAATGCTGGGCGACGAGGTGCCTCACGTCGCTGACGACCTGCCACACGCCCGATGCCGCGAGCAGTCGCGAGTCGAGCGTTTCGCGGCGCTGCCGCGCGAGCAGCTCGGGCCGCACGATCACGTTCACGCAGCCCGTCTCGTCCTCGAGCGTCATGAACATCACGCCCTTCGCGGTGCCCGGCATCTGCCGCGCGATCACGAGCCCGCATGCGCGCGCGAGCCGGCCGTCGGGGCGATCGCGCAACTCGGCAGCGGACGACAGCCGCTGCGCGCGCAGCGCGGGCCGCAGCAGCGCGACCGGGTGGCGGTTCAGCGTGAGGCCGGTGGTGTGATAGTCGGCGAGGATGTCGTCGGCTTCCGACGGCGCGCCGAGCACCGGCTGCTCCGTTTCGTCGATCGGCGCGGCGGCGAGCAGGTCGCGCTCCGGTGCCGCGGCGACGGCCTGCCACAATGCATCGCGCCGATGGCCGGCGAGCGTCGCGAGCGCGTTCGCGGCGGCGAGCGCTTCGAGATCGCGCCGTTCGAGCTGCGCGCGGCGCGCGAGCGCGTCGACGCTCTCGAACGGGCCCGCCGCGCGCGCGGCCTCGATGCGCCGCGCGGCGGCCTCGCCGAGGCCGCGCACGAGCGACAGGCCGAGCCGCACCGCGGGCTGGCCGTGCGGCGGCGGCTGGCCGGGCAACGCTTCGAGCGACGCTTCCCAGCCGCTTCGCGTGACGTCGGCCGGAAAGACCTTCACGCCGTGGCGCTTCGCGTCCTGCACGAGCTGCGCGGGCGCGTAGAAGCCCATCGGCTGGCTGTTCAGCAGCGATGCGACGAAGATCGCGGGTTCGTGGCATTTGAGCCAGCTGCTCGCGTACGCGAGTTTCGCGAAGCTGGCCGCGTGGCTCTCGGGGAAGCCGTATTCGCCGAAGCCCTTGATCTGCTCGAAGATCTGCTCGGCGAACTCGCGCGTGTAGCCGCGCTCGAGCATGCCGTCGATGATCTTGTCGTGATACTTCTCGAGGTTGCCCTTGCGCTTCCACGCGGCCATCGCGCGGCGCAGTTCGTCGGCCTCGCCGGGCGTGAAGCCCGCCGCGACGATCGCGATCTGCATCACCTGTTCCTGGAAGATCGGCACGCCGAGCGTGCGAACGAGCACTTCCTTGAGCGCGTCGCTCGGATACGTGACTTCGCCCTCTTCCTCGCCGGCCACGATCCTGCGCCGCTTCAGATACGGATGCACGGCCCCGCCCTGGATCGGCCCGGGCCGCACGATCGACACCTGGACGACGAGATCGTAGTAGTTGCGCGGCCTCAGCCGCGGCAGCATCGACATCTGCGCGCGCGACTCGATCTGGAACACGCCGACCGTATCGGCGCGGCAGATCATGTCGTAGGTTGGTTCGTCATCCTGCGGAATGTCCTTCAGCGTGAACGGCTGGCCGTCTTCCTGCGGCCCGCGCCACGCGGTGCGCATGTCGAATGCGCGATGCAGCGCCGACAGCATGCCGAGCGCGAGCACGTCGACCTTCATCAGCCCGAGCGCCTCGAGATCGTCCTTGTCCCACTGGATCACGCGCCGCCCGTCCATCGCCGCGTTCTCGACCGGCACGAGCCGCGTGAGCTTGCCGCGGCTGATCACGAAGCCGCCCGAATGCTGCGACAGGTGGCGCGGAAAGTTGAGCAGGCGCGCGGCGAGTTCGGCCCATGTGCGGATCAGCGGCGTTTGCGGATCGAGCCCGGTCGATGCGAATTGCTTGAGCAGGTCGCGGCTGCCGTCGAACCAGCGATGCCCCTTCGCGACACGATCGACCAGCATCGGATCGACGCCGAGCGCCTTGCCGGTTTCGCGCAGCACGCCGCGCGGACGATACGTCGAGACGGCCGCCGCGAGTGCGGCGCGCTCCTTGCCGTATTTTCCGTAGATATGCTGAATGACCTCTTCCCGGCGCTGATGCTCGAAGTCGACGTCGATGTCCGGCGGCTCGCCGCGCTCCTCGCTGATGAAGCGCTCGAACAGCATCGTGCTCTGGTCGGGATCGACTTCGGTGATGCCGAGGCAGTAGCAGACGACCGAGTTCGCGGCCGAGCCGCGGCCCTGGCACAGGATGTTCTGGCTGCGTGCGTATTTGACGATGTCGTAGACGGTCAGGAAGAACGGTTCGTAGTTCAGCCGCGCGATCAGGTCGAGTTCATGGCGGATCTGCTTTTTGACCTTCTCCGGAATGCCTTGCGGATAACGCACGGCCGCGCCCGCGAAGGTTTCCTGTTCCAGATAGCGCGTCGGCGTCAGCCCGTGCGGCACGATCTCGTCGGGATACTCGTAGCGCAGCGAGCCGAGGTCGAAATCGCACGCGTCGAGAATCGCGCAGGTCTGCGCGATCTCGTCCGGCGCATACAACTGTCCGATCCGCTGCCGCGAACGCAGGTGCTGCTCCGCATTCGGCGCCAGCGCATACCCGCACTCGGCAACCGGCATCCCGACCCGGATCGCCGTCATCACGTCCTGCAGTGCCTTGCACGAGCGCCGGTGCATCGTCACGTCGCCGAGCGCGACGATACGCACGCCGCGCCGCTCGCCGGCCGCGCGAATCTCCTCGCGCTGCGCACCGTCGAGCGCGCGCTGCAACTGCACGAGCCCGAGCCGCGCGCGGTCGCCGAAAGTCGCGCGAAACCATGCGACCTGCGCATCGAGCACGTCGGCACGCACCGGATACGCGGGCACCAGAATCGCGAAGCAGTCGGGCATGCCGCGCAGGTGCGCAAACTCCGCGGGCGGTGCCGACAGCATCCGCGACGTCAACGTATAGCTGCCCTTCGGCGCGGCCATGCGCCGCCACGAAATCAGCTCGGAGAGATTGCCGTAACCCTCGCGGTTCTGCGCGAGCAGCACGAGGCCGAATGCACCGGGGCCCGGATCGTGGCCCGGTGCGACGTCATCCGGCGTGACGTCGAAATACGAACCGATGACGAGCGGCAGCCCGTGCGCCTGCGCGGCGACATGCATGCGCGGCGCGCCGGCGAGCGAGCATTCGTCGGTGATCGCGATCCCGCGGTAGCCGAGTTCGGCCGCGCGCTCGACCAGTTCGTCTGCATGCGACGCGCCATGCAGGAACGAAAAGTTCGAGCGGCAGAACAACTCCGCGTAATCGGGCAACAAACTGAATTGCGCAACCATCTTCGTTCACCCGAACAGCCCATGCAGGAACCAGTGCGGTTCGGCCTCGCTCCCCGCTCGCTCCCTGAACACCCAATAGCACGCACCGGCTTCGTCCTGGGCAACGTAGTAATCGCGTGCGGTCAATTGCCCGTCGAACCACCCGGCTTCGATCCGCTCGGCCGACGACATCATCCTGAGCGGCGTATGGAACACCGGCCGGTTCGCGCGCATCAGGAGCGGCTGCGGCTCGGCCAGCAGCCACGCGGGACGCGGCGGCACGGCAGGCGGCCCGCCGGCCGGCTTGCCCGCTTGCGCATCGAGCGGCAGCCAGCGGTTCGCGGTTTCCGGACGGTAATCGGCGACGGGCGCCGCGCGCAGCACGTTGTCCGCGCCGAGCCGCGCGACCAGCAGTTCGAGCAGGCGCGCGCGCGTCTCTTTCGTGCCGCCCGGCTCGGGAAAAAGATCGTCGGCCGGCGGCGCGACCGATTCGACGCGCGTGGCCTTCAGCCGCACCGCGATCACCGCGGCCGGCAATTCGACGCGCGCGAGCCGCTCGCCGAGCAGCCGCATGAAGTGAGCTTCGTCGCGCACCGGCGCGGCGAACGCGAGTTCGAGCGGCGTCGGCGGCACGGCCTGGCGGCCGCGCTCGTGCTCGAGATCGAACGTCATCGCGGCGAGCGACAGCTGTCGCGCGGCGAGCCACCCGCAGAGCTGCACGACGAGCCGCCGCGCGGCGAACAGCACGGCTTGCGCGTATTCGACGCGCTCCGGCAATTCGAGCCGCACGTCGAACACGGGCGGCACCGCCATCCACGCGAGCGGCTCGACCGCATCGCCGTACGCGCGATCGAGCGCGGCGAGCAGCGCCGGACCGCAGCGCCGCTGCAGCCCCGCGCGCGGCAAGCCGCGCAGATCGGCGAGCGTGCGGCAGCCGAGGCCGTCGAACCAGCCCGCATACGGGCGCGCGTCGGGCAGCAGCACGCACGGCAGCCGATCGAGCGTGCGGACGAGCGAAGCCGGTGCGGCCACGCGACGCCGAATGCGCGCACGCGCCGACGTGCGCGCGAGCAGCCACGCGCCGCGCCCGGTCGGCGCGGCGGACAAGCGTGCCGCATAGCCGAGCGCCGCGAGCGTTGCGCGCACCTGGCGGCACAGCGACGGCAGCCCGCCGAACAGGCGCAGGCTCGGGCCGACGTCGACGATCAGCGTCGCTTCGTCGTCGAGCGCGACGCACGGCGAGAAGCGCAGCAACGCGAGCGCGACCGCGCGCAGCGCATCGGCCTCGCGGGCGGGATCGCGTTCGACGAGCCGCGTGTCGGGCGCGAGCGTCAGCACGCCGCCGCGCTTCATGCCCGCGCGCACGCCCTGCCGGCGCGCGGGCGCATCGGCAATCAGCACGATACCTTGCTCGAGCACCGCGCAGCCTGCGTCGCCGGCCTCGCTCGCCTCGCCGGCCGCTGCGTCAGACGGCGGCGGGGCGCACACGTCGAGCGGCAGGCGCGGCAGATGGATGCCGAGCAAGACGCGCATAGCGGCTCTCCACGATGGGCGACGGCAAATCGAGCGCGAGCGGCTCGCTGCGCGCGGGCCCGCGACGCTTGACGATGTCGAGCGACACGCCGCCCGGCACCGGATGCAGCGCGACGCGCAGCACGGCCGGCGACGGCTGCCGTGCGGCCGACAGCGGGCGCAGCATCACGAACAGCGTGTCGCCGGTGCGCGCAGCCGCGAGATGCAGGCGCCGCAGCGCGTCGGGCCGCGCGTCCTGCCAGAGCAGCAGCGCGCCGCAGCAGCCCGCCTTGAGCGCCTGCTCGGCGGCCCACAAGGCATCCGTGCGGCTGCCGGCGCGCAGCCACAGCAGTGCGTCGGCCGGCACGCCGAGACTGGCGAGCGCGGTCGCATGCGGCGCGTGCGGCGGCGCGACGAGCGCGAGCGGCCGCCGCGCGCTCACGGTAAGCGCGAGCGCGGGCGCGAGCAGCCGCATCTCGCCGCAGCCCGGCTGCGCGGCCAGCAGCTCGACAAGCCCGCCGACCGGCCAGCCGCCGCCCGGCAGCTCGGCCGACAGCGGCGCGAAACCCGTGTCGATCGTGCGCGAACCGCCGCGCGCGAGCTGCGAGCCGCGCCAGAGCGACGGATGAAGGGATTCGGGGGAAATGGAGGATGCGAGCATGACGCCACCCACAACTGTATGGATATACAGTATATGGCAATGCGCGTACGCCGCACAGTCCCGAGGTGAAACGGGGTTTCGTCAGAGGAAAAACGACGGGAAAACCGGTGCGGCCGTCATGTTACGCCACACCGAGCGGGCGGGCCGGATCGTGTCGGCCGAACCCGCTTCATCGCCGTCCGGCCCGAATCGCCGGGCCGACACGCCGGGCCGACACGCCGCCGCCCGGCAGGCGAGCCGGCACGATGCAACACTCCGCACCGCGCCGGTCCGCCCGCCGCGCGTCAACCGAGCAGCAGCGCGTCGTCGTCGAGCTGCTCGTGCCGCACCTTCTCGAACATCTGCAGCAGGTCCGGCACGTCGAGCCCGCGGCGCTGGTCGCCCGACACGTCGAGCACGACCTGCCCCTGGTGCAGCATCACCGTGCGGTCGCCGTAGTCGAGCGCCTGCCGCATGCTGTGCGTGACCATCATCGTCGTCAGCTTGCTCTCGGCGACGATGCGCGCCGTCAGCTCGAGCACGAACGCGGCCGTCTTCGGGTCGAGCGCGGCCGTGTGCTCGTCGAGCAGCAGGATCCGCGACGGCCGCAGCGACGCCATCAACAGGCTCACCGCCTGCCGCTGGCCGCCCGACAGCAGCCCGATCCGGTCGGTCAGCCGGTTTTCCAGCCCGAGGTTCAGCAGACGCAGCTTGTCGCGGAACAGCTCGCGCGACGGCCGGTCGAGCGCCGCGCGAAAGCCGCGCCGGGCACCGCGCGCCATCGCGAGCGCCATGTTCTCCTCGATCGTCAGCGCCTCGCAGGTGCCGGCCATCGGATCCTGGAACACGCGCGCGACGAGGTGCGCGCGATCCCACGCGGGCTGACGCGTGACGTCCGTGCCGTCGATCGCGATGCGTCCCGAATCGACGCGCTGGTCGCCGCTGACCGCGTTGAGGAAGGTCGACTTGCCCGCGCCGTTCGAGCCGATCACCGCGACGAACTGGCCGTCCGGAATCTCGAGCGAGAGCCCGCGCAGCGCACGCGTCTCGATCGGCGTGCCGGGATTGAACGTGAGTTTCAGGTCTTGTGCGGACAACATGTCATGCCCCTCCGTTCTTGCGCGCGAACAGCTTCTTGCGCGTCGCCGGCAGCACCAGCGCGATCGTGACGAGCGCGGCCGTCACGAGGTTCAGGTCCTGCGCCTTCAGGCCGATGAACTCGCTGTTCAGCGCGAGCGCGATGAAGAAGCGGTAGACGATCGCGCCGAGCACGACGGCGAGCGTCGTCAGCACGAGCCGGCGCGCGGGCAACAGCGTCTCGCCGATGATCACCGCGGCCAGCCCGATGACGATCGTGCCGATCCCCATCGAGATGTCGGCGCCGCCCTGCGTCTGCGCGAACAGCGCACCGGCGAGCGCGACGAGCGCGTTCGACAGCGCCATCCCGGCGAGCGTCGCGCGGCCCGTCGCGATGCCCTGCGCGCGCGCCATCCGCGGGTTCGCGCCGGTCGCGCGCATCGCAAGGCCGAGCTGCGACGAGAAGAACCAGTCGAGGCCGAGCTTCGCGACCACCACGACGATCGCGAGCAGCGCCGGGCGCAGCACGTAGTCGGGCATCCAGTCGGGCTGCAGCACGGTGAACAGCGTCGGCTCGGTGATGAGCGGCACGTTCGGGCGGCCCATGATCCGCAGGTTCACCGAGTAGAGCGCGATCATCATCAGGATGCTGGCGAGCAGGTCCATGATCTTCAGGCGCACGTTGAGCCAGCCGGTGACGAAGCCGGCCAGCGCGCCCGCGACGATCGCGAGCACCGTCGACGTGAACGGGTCGTGGCCGGCGGAGATCAGCGTCGCGGCGACGGCGCCGCCGAGCGGAAAGCTGCCGTCGACGGTCAGGTCGGGGAAGTTGAGGATGCGGAATGAAATCAGCACCCCGAGGGCGACGAGACTGAAGATCAGGCCGATCTCCAGCGCGCCCAGAAACGAGAACAGAGACATGATGGGGAAATCCTGTTGCTTCCCGGCCTCGCGTGTACGGCCGGGCGAAGCGGACGGGCGGCCCCGGGTGGAGGCCGCCCGTCCGATGGTTTCGTTCAGGCCCGGATCGGGCCTGCAAGCGCGGCGGTCGGGCCGCGGCTTACTTGATGACCGTCTTCGCTTCCTTGAGCAGATCCGGCGACAGCGTCACGCCCTGCTTCGCGGCCGCGCCCGTGTTCGCGAACAATTCGAGGTTGCTGCTCGTTTCCGACGCGATCGCGCCCGGCTTCTCGCCCTTCAGGATGCGCGCGACGACCTTGCCGGTCTGCCGGCCGAGATCGCCGTAGTTGATGCCGAGCGCCGCGATGCCGCCGCGCTTCACGCTGTCGGTATCGCCGGCGACGAGCGGGATCTTCGCTTCGTTCGCGACCTTCACGAGCGCTTCGTACGCGGACACGACGTTGTTGTCGGTGTTCGTGTAGATCACGTCGACCTTGCCGATCAGGCTCTTCGCGGCCGGGCCGATGTCGACGGTGCGCGGCGCGGCCGCTTCCTTCAGCGTCATTCCCTGCTTCGCGAGGAGTTCCTTGAGCTCCTTCACGACCACGACCGAGTTCGCCTCGCCCGGGTTGTAGACCATGCCGACCGTCTTCGCCTTCGGCACGACGCGCTTGATCAGCGCGACCTGGCGGTCGAGCGGCAGCTTGTCGGACACGCCCGTCACGTTGGTGCCCGACGGGCCCCAGCCCTTCACGAGCTGCGCGGCGACCGGATCGGTCACCCCCGAATAGACGACCGGCACGCTCTTGGTCGAAGCGACGACCGCCTGCGCGGCCGGCGTCGCGATCGCGACGATCACGTCGGGCTGGTCGCCGACGAACTTGCGCGCGATCTGCGCGGCCGTGCCCGTGTTGCCCTGCGCGCTCTGGTATTCCCACTTGAGCTTGTCGTCGCCGTAGCCTTGCGCCTTCAGTTCGGCGCGCACGCCGTCGCGGATCGCATCGAGCGCCGGGTGGTCGACGATCGACAGCACCTTGACCGTCTGCGCGTGCGCGGCGCCTGCCAGCGCGAATGCGGCGACGCCGGCCGTGATCGAACGGATCGCGAAAGTCTTGAAACGCTTCATGGGTGAGTCTCCCCCGTATTTGTGTCGGTTCTGGATGATGGATTCCCGCCGCCGTCATGCAGGTGCCGGTGCGCGCGCAGCCGGGTGACGGCTCGGGCGGCAGCGGCCCCGCGCGGGCCCCGGGAAGGCGCGCGGCGGCGAACGCTCGAGGATACCATTTCCGCAGACCACCGCCTGACTCCATGCTTTCGGTCGAACGGCCGCCACACGCGCCGCCGTGCCGCCGCGAAACGCCCGGCAAGCGCGGCCGGCGGCGCTCCGGGCCGCTTCCCGCGCAACGCGTCAGCCGCGTTTACAGCTTTACGTTATGCTGTCCGCCGACCCAATCCACACGATCGGAGAGCACATGAAACGGGGCATCCGTGCAATCGCGTGCGCGGCCGTCGCGCTGGCGCTGCCAGGTGCGGCATTCGCGCTGACCGACGGCAGCGCGCAATACGACGACTGCATGCTGGGCGCGCTGCGCGAGAGCCGCAACAGCGCGGCCGCGCAGCTGATCCAGCGCTCGTGCGACGCGCTGTACCGCAACAACGCGATGCTGCTGCCGCGCGAGCGGCGCTACCACGAGTGCGTCGTGCAATCGCTGCCGGGCGTGCGCGACAACTACGCGATCCAGCAGATCATGGCGATCTGCTCGCGGCGCGGCGAGATGTGAGCCGACGTCGAACACCAGACGCCGCGCGGTCGCATGCCGGCTGCGCGCATGAAAAAAGGGCCTGCACGATGCAGGCCCTTTCGTTTCAGCGGTCCGACCGGTGAGCGGCGCTCAGAACGACGCGACCATCGAGCCCTTGAACTGCTTGTTGATGAACTCCTTCACTTCCGGCGACTGGTACGCCTTGACCAGCTTCTTCACCCACGGCTGGTCCTTGTCCTTCGCGCGCACGGCGATCAGGTTCGCATACGGGCTCGTCAGCGATTCGAGCGCGATCGCGTCCTTGGTCGGCTGCAGGTTCGCGGCGAGCGCGTAGTTCGTGTTGATCACGGCGGCGTCGACGTCCGACAGCACGCGCGGCAGTTGCGCGGCGTCGAGCTCGGAGATCTTCAGCTTCTTCGGGTTCTCGGCGATGTCGAGCACCGTCGCGTTGTTGCCGCCCGTGCCGGCGCCGGCCTTCAGCTTGATCACGCCTTGCGTCTGCAGCAGCAGCAGCGCGCGGTTCTCGTTCGACGGATCGTTCGGCACCGCGAGCTTCGCGCCTTGCGGCAGGTCCTTCAGCGCCTTGAACTTCTTCGAATACACGCCGATCGGCGAGATGTAGGTCAGGCCCGCGCTGACGATCTTGTAGCCGCGCTGCTTCACCTGGCTGTCGAGGTAAGGCTGGTGCTGGAAGCTGTTCGCGTCGAGGTCGCCCGCATCGAGCGCCGCGTTCGGCTGCACGTAGTCGTTGAACTCGATGACCTTCACGTTCAGGCCTTCCTTCTCCTTCGCGACCTTCTGCACCACCTGCCACACCTGCGCATCCGGGCCGGCGACCGTGCCGACCTTGATGACCTTGTCGTCGGCGTGCGCGGCGGCCGACAGCGTCAGCGCGGCACCGGTGGCCAACACGGAAAATACCTTCAGGAGACTGCGACGCTTCATCTGTTTCTCGCTTTCTTGCTAACTGAAAATGGGGCGCGATACGGGTAAGCCCCGACTCGCAGGAAAGGGGCAAATGGTGTCACAGGATCGGCCCGAAGTGAAATACATCCCGCTCATATGGGTATGCACCGCGGCAGTGCCGGCGGAACGCGCATGGTTCGGCCGTTAGTTGCGTTCAGTGCGCACGGGCGCCGGCATCGGGCACCCGGAACGCGCCGATCGCTTCGCGCAGCCGGCCGGCCTGCTCCTGCAACGACGCGGCGGCCGCGGCGGCCTCCTCGACGAGCGCCGCGTTCTGCTGCGTGACCTGGTCCATCTGCGTGACCGCGCGCCCGACCTGCGTGATGCCGCTCGCCTGCTCTTCGGACGCCGCCGCGATCTCGCCCATGATGTCGGTCACGCGCGCGACCGCCTGCAGGATCTCGCCCATCGTCGTGCCGGCCTGGCCGACCAGCGCCGAGCCGTTTCGCACGCGCTCGACCGAATCGACGATCAGTTCGCGGATCTCCTTCGCGGCCGTCGCGCTGCGCTGCGCGAGCGAGCGCACCTCGCCCGCGACCACCGCGAAGCCGCGCCCCTGCTCGCCGGCCCGCGCGGCCTCGACCGCCGCGTTCAACGCGAGGATGTTGGTCTGGAACGCGATGCCCTCGATCACGCCGATGATGTCGGCGATCTTGCGCGAGCTGTCGTCGATCTCGCTCATCGTGCCGATCACGCGACCGACGACATCGTTGCCGGCCCGCGCGATCTCCGAGGCATTGTTCGCGAGCCCGCTCGCCTGCCGCGCATTGTCGGCGTTCTGCTTCACCGTCGCGGTGAGCTGCTCCATGCTCGCGGCCGTTTCCTCGAGCGACGCGGCCTGCTCCTCGGTGCGTTGCGACAGGTCGTCGTTGCCGGACGCGATCTGGCGGCTCGCCGACGCGATCGACTCGGCCGACTGGCGGATCCCGCCGATCGTCGCCTGCAGGCGCGCCTGCATGTCGCGCATCGCCGCCATCATGCTCGTGTCGTCGCCCGCGCGCACCGGCACCGGCCGCGTGAGGTCGCCCTGCGCGATGCGCGTGGCCAGCGCGGCCGCTTCGTCCGGCTCGCCGCCGAGGCTGCCGCGCACGTTGCGGATGATCACGAGCATCGCCGCGCTGATCACGAAGCCGATCATGAGCACGACCGCAAGGTGGCCGAACAGCGTCCGGTAGTAGACGGTATCGATGTCCTTCAGGAACACGCCGCTCGAGATGTTCCAGTCCCAGGGCGCGAAGCGCGTGACGTAGCTGATCTTCGGCACGGCGGTCTCGCTGTGCGGCAGCCGCCCGCGATATTCGGCGAAGCCGCTGCCGGTCGCTTTCGCGGCGTTCAGGATCGTGACGAACAGCGGCTTGCCGTCCGGGTCGAGATAGTCGCCGACCTGCGTGCCGACCAGCTTCGGCAGCGTCGGATGCATCAGCACGACGGGTTTCGAATCCATCACGAACACATAGCCCGACTCGCCGTAGCGCATCGCGGCCAGGCTCGCGAGCGCGTCGCGCTTCGCGTCGGCCTCGGGCAGCGTGCCGCTCTGCGCGAGCGCGTGATACGCGTTGACGATACCGGCCGCCGACTCGACCAGGTTGGCGATGCCTGCCTTGCGTTCGGCGAGCATCGTCGCGCGCGTCTCGTATGCGCTCCATGCGCCGACGCCGAGCAAGCCGATCCATACCAGCGCAAGCGCGAGCCACAGCTTGCGGTTCAAACTCATTCTGCTCATCTGCGTGCCTTGTTGTGAAATTCGATGCCCGCGATGCGCGCGAACGGCCGGTCGCGCGCAAACGGTTGCCCCCGTGATTACGGCAACGAGACTTACAACTTGAATACACGCACGACGGCCGGCACGACACGGAACGGCCGCTGTGCTAAAAAGACCGGCTGACCGGCACACGACGCGCCGGCGACATTCCAGGGCCATCCATGTACGTCATCGACATCCACTACAACGCGTCGCTCGAGCGCATCGACGATGCACTCGAACGCCACCGTGCATATCTGCAGCCGCTGTTCGAGCGCGGCATCTTCATCGCGGCGGGGCCGAAGGTGCCGCGCGAAGGCGGCGTGATTCTCGCGGCCCGCATCGACCGCGACGAACTGGACGCGATCCTCGAGACCGATCCGTTCGTGACCGAAGGCCTTGCGACGTACCGCGTGACGGAATTCCGCATCACGCGTGCCGCGCAGGGCTTCAACGTGCCGGCGCTGCCGTAACGCGCGCCGGCGCGCGAATGCGCGCACGCACGCCGCCTACCGAGGCGGCGAATGCGGATCGAGGGGAAACGGGAGGAATGCGTGACGGCGCGTCGCGGCCGTCACGCGCTTCGCCGGGCGAACGCCCGGACGAGCATGCGGCGCGCGCCGCTCAGTCGACCAGCAGCTTCAGGTCGTGCACCCACGGGCCGGGGCCCTGGCCGTCGCGCACGAACAGGCGCAGCTTGCCGTCGCGATCGAACACGTAGCTCGCGGCGGTGTGATCCATCGTGTAGCTGCCGGGCGTCTTGCCGGGCACCTTCGCGTAGTACACGCGGAAATCCTTCGTGACCTTCTTGAGCTGCGCTTCATCGGCCGGCCGCAGGCCGATGAACGACGGGTTGAACGCGGGCACGTACTGGCCGAGCAGCGCGGGCGTGTCGCGCTCCGGATCGACGGTGACGAACAGCACCTGCACGCGCTTCGCGGCATCGGGCCCGAGCTGCTTCAGTGCTTCGGACAATTCGGCCATCGTCGTCGGACACACGTCCGGACAGTGTGTATAGCCGAAGAACATCACGACCGCACGACCCTTGAAATCGGCGAGCGTGCGCACCTTGCCGGTCGTGTCGGGCAGCGAGAAATCGCTGCCGAACTGCGTGTTGCCGGTGATGTCGAGATTCTGGAATTTCGGCGCGTTGTCGCAGCCGGCGAGCAGCGTGGCTGCCGCGAATGCGCACGCGAGCATCCAGCCTTGGCGCGCGCGGCGCCCGAACCATGAATGGAGCATTGCGTTCAAACCGTGCGGTTACACGCCGAGCAGCGGGCGTGCATAGTGATCGACGAGCAGCGCGGCGAACAGCAGCGACAGGTAGACGATCGAATAACGGAAGGCCTTGCGGGCGAGTGCGTCCGAATAGTCGCGATAGATCTTCCATGCATACGCGAGGAACACCGCGCCGAGCAGCACCGCGCTCGTCAGGTAGACGGCGCCGCTCATCCCCGAGATGAACGGCATCAGCGCGACCGCGAACAGGATCACCGTGTACAGCAGGATGTGCAGCCGCGTGTACTTCTCGCCGTGCGTGACGGGCAGCATCGGCAGCCCGGCGTTCTCGTAGTCCTTGCGGCGATAGAGCGCAAGCACCCAGAAATGCGGCGGCGTCCATACGAAGATGATCAGCACGAGGATCCATGCGTCGCCCGGTACCGCGCCGGTGACCGCTGCCCAGCCGAGCGCCGGTGGCATCGCGCCCGACGCGCCGCCGATCACGATGTTCTGCGGTGTCATCGGCTTCAGCAACAGCGTGTAGACCACCGCGTAGCCGACGAACGTCGCGATCGTCAGCCACATCGTCAGCGGGTTCGTGAACGTATAGAGCGTCCATGCGCCGATGCTGCCGAGCACGGCCGAGAACAGCAGGATCTGCGGGGTCGTGATCTCGCCGCGCGCGGACGGACGCCATGCGGTGCGGCGCATCATCGCGTCGATCTTCTGTTCGACGAGGCAGTTGATCGCGAACGCGGCGCCGGCCAGCAGCCAGATGCCGACGGTGCCGCCGATCAGCACATGCCACGGCACCATGCCCGGCGTCGCGAGAAACATGCCGATCACCGCGCAGAACACCGCGAGCTGCGTGACACGCGGCTTCGTCAACGCCATGTACTGCGAGAACCGGCTACCGGGCGATTGGGAAAGGGTGCTTTGCATGGGGACGGTCACGCCGGGGCGGCGTCGCGCGCGGGCTGCACGACACGGCCGGGGCGGCTTGAAAGGATGCGAAAGTTTAACATGACGACGAGCACCAGCAGGATCGCGGCGCCGCCGTTGTGCGCGACGGCGACCGGCAGCGGCCACTGCAGCACGATGTTGGTCAGGCCCGTCAGGAACTGCAGCAGGACGACCAGCAGCACGCCGTTCGCGGGCCGGCGCAGCGACTCGAAGCGGCGCATCTTCAGCGCGAACGCGACCAGGTACGCGACGACGACGAACGCGAACGTGCGATGGGTCCAGTGGATCGCGACCAGCGCGTCCTGCGTGATCGCGTCGCCATCCTTCGTCATGCCGAGCGCGCGCCACAGATGGAAGCCCTGCTCGAAGTTCATCGGCGGGATCCACTGGCCGTTGCAGGTCGGGAAGTCGGTGCAGGCGAGCACCGCATAGTTCGTGCTCACCCAGCCGCCGAGCGCGATCTGCACGACCAGCAGCGCGAGCGCCGCGAGCGCGGCCGCGCGGTAGCGGCCGGCCTCCGGGTCATGCGACGGCAGCGGCGTTTGCCGCGCCGCGAGCCAGCCGAGCGTGCCGAGCAGCGTGAGGCCGAGCAGCAGGTGGGTCGTGACGATCACCGGCTGCAGCTTCATCGTGACCGTCCACGCGCCGAACACGCCCTGCACGACGATCAGCAGCAGGAGGCTCGTCGGCCACCACGGCGACACGTGCAGCGGGCGGCGGCGCAGCCGCGCGGACCACGCGATCACGACCTGCGCGATGATCAGCACGCCGATCGCCATCGCGAAATAGCGGTGGATCATCTCGATCCACGCCTTCGTCATGCTGACGGGGCCGGTCGGCATCGCCTGGTGGGCGGCGGTGATCGCCGCGTGCGCGATGAACGGCGACGCCGTGCCGTAGCAGCCGGGCCAGTCCGGGCAGCCGAGGCCCGAATCGGTCAGCCGCGTGAAGCCGCCGAACATCACGAGGTCGAGGGTCAGGAACGTGGTGATCCACACCAGCTTGCGGAACTTGTCGTCGTCGGCCTTCACCCACACGTACGACAGCGGCAGCAGCGCGATGCAGAGGCCGATCAGGCCGAGTTGCAGTAGATACGACATCGAATGGTTGCCTCGCCGTCTCGCCTTAGCCGATGCTCGACCACTTCAGCAGTTTCGTGACGTCCGTCTTGATCTTGCTGGGGTTCGGGTTCTTCGGGAAACGCATCATCAGGTTGCCGTTCGGATCGACCATGTAGATGTGGTCGGTGTCCTTCGTGCCGGCGTCGGCCGGCAGCCACGCGGCGACCGCAGCCGGATCGGCGACGAGCCGACGCGTGTCCGGGTACGCCTCCAGCACCTTCGGCGGTACCGCGCCCGCATCGCTGCGCAGCCATACCATCGTGATCCGGTGCCGCTCGCCCGCCTGCGTGACGCGGATCTGGCGCATGAAGTAGAGCTTTTGCGCGCAGGCGTCGTCGCACGCGCTGCGGTCGGTCATCACGAACAGCCACACGCCGCGCAGCGACGACAGCGGCACCGTGTTGCCGGTTTCGTCGGTCACCTGCAGGTCGGCCGGAATCGGCCGCTGCGGCTCGATCAGCGTGCCGTAGTTGGTCGAGCCGCCCTTCGGCTTGATCACGTAATAGGTGAAGTACGACGCGATGATCGGTGCTGCGCACACGAGACCCAGCAGCACGAGCATCCAGCGGCCGCGCTTGCGGGCCGCGGGCGAGATCGGCGTTGCGGCCGGACCCTGACGGGAAGATTGCATGGACAAATCAGACCTCTCGAAACGAACCCGCGGCGCTTGCGCCGCGTCCTGGCATGGCACTCACGCGCCGGCCGACTTCTTCGCCGCACGCCGCGCGGCGTACAGGCCGAAACCGAGCGCGGCCGCCGCCATGGCCCACCACTGAAACATGTAACCGTAATTGCGCTCGACGCCGGTCGTCGCCGCCGGCCAGTCGCGCACGAGCTTGTCGCCGTCGTCGCTCGTCTGCTGGATCACGAACGGCTGCAGCGGCAGCCCCGTTTCCTTCGCATACGCGGCGACGTCCAGGTTCTGCCGGATCTTCTGGTGCGCGGCCGAGCCGCCTTCGCCAAGCTCGAACGCGCGTGACGCATCGGCGCGCGCGATGCCTTCGATCTCGATGTCACCTTCCGGTGTCGAGAACGGCTCGATCGCCGTGCGATCGGCGATATTGCGCGGCAGCCAGCCGCGGTTCACCAGCACGACGCCGCCGTCCGTGAGTTTAAACGGCATCACGACGTAGAAACCCGGCTGGTCGTTATACGGCCGATTGTCGAGGAACACCGCTTGCTCCGGCAGGAAGCGGCCCTTCGCCCGCACGCGATGGAACTCGATCGATGCGAGCGGAATCGGCTGCGCACCGACGTCAACGGGCGCCGCGTGCTCGTAGCGCACGATGCTCGCCTGCAGCGCTTCCTTCTGGTGCGCACGGTCGCGCTGCCAGAATCCGAGGCGAATCGTGACCGCGACGACGGCGAGTATCAGCAGCGCAGGCAGCAACCGGATCTTCATCGGGCCACCCGCGAGGCGCATTCGCGAAAGCGAAGTGCGATAATTATCCTCTTCCTTTCGAATTGCCGTCGTCCGGTACGCGTCATGCACATCCTCGTTCCCATCGCCTTCGTCCTCATCGTCGCCAGCATGGGCTCGGCGCTCTACTTCATGATGCAAGACCGCGGCCATACGAAGCGCATGGTGTGGTCGCTCGCCACCCGCGTCGGGCTGTCGATCTCGCTGTTCGTGTTCATCCTGTTCGCGAACTGGATGGGCTGGATTCATTCGACCGGCCTGCCGATCGGGCGTTGATGCATCCGTGCCGGCGGTCGCCGCGACCGCTGTCACTTCCGCGCTCGCTGTGACCGCGCCCGCTGTGACATTTCGCCGCACAACGGTGCCACCAAGCAAAAGCGCCGCCTGACTGAGTCGCGGCGGCGCCGGGCTGGCGTCGGGCGCAGGCAACCAGCCGCTGCCCCGTCCTTGCCAATGAAAACGGCCCGCGCATCGCTGCGCGGGCCGTTCCTGCATTTACAGCCAGTAGACGACGACGTACAGGCCGAGCCAGACGACGTCGACGAAGTGCCAGTACCACGCGGCGCCTTCGAATGCGAAGTGGTGATCGGGCTTGAAGTGGCCGCGGATCATCCGCACCAGCACCACCGCGAGCATCGTGCCGCCGAGGAACACGTGGAAGCCGTGGAAGCCCGTCAGCAGGAAGAACGTCGAGCCGTACACGCCCGAGTTCAGCGTCAGGTTCAGTTCGTTGTACGCGTGGTAGTACTCGAAGCCCTGCATGAACAGGAAGCAGACACCGAGCACGAGCGTCGCGGCCAGCCACGCGATCGCCTTGTTGCGGTGATCGTCGCGCAGCGCGTGGTGCGACACCGTCAGCGTCGCGCCCGACGCCAGCAGGAATGCGGTGTTCAGCGTCGGCACCGGCCACGGGCCCATCGTCTTGAAGTGACCGGCGAGCGCGGCGGGGCCTTCGTTCGGCCACACGGCGGAGAAGTCCGGCCAGATCAGCTTGTAGTCGAGGCTGCCGAGCTGGTGCAGCGCGATTTCGCGCGCATAGAACAGCGCGCCGAAGAATGCGCCGAAGAACATGACTTCGGAGAAAATGAACCAGCTCATGCTCCAGCGGTACGACTTGTCGACGTTCTTGCCGTAATGACCGCCTTCGGACTCGGCGATCGCGTCGCCGAACCAGTGATACAGCGTGAAGAGCAACCACAGCAGGCCAAGCAGCGCCGTGTACGGAGCCCAGTCGTGACCGTTGATCCACAGCGCCACCGACGCGAGCATGACCAGCAGGCCGATGGCCGCGCTGATCGGATGCTGCGACGGATGCGGCACGAAATAGTACGGGGTCTGGTTTTGACCGCTCATGCTTGATTCTCCACTTCAGTCCAATTTGTGTACCGGAAACCGCTCCGGCTTTATTTCTTGCACGGCGCGTGCCGCCGCCGCGCTTTCCCGCACGCGGCGCCCGGGCGCCACGCACTGCATTCTTTCGTGGCCGCGGGCCTCAACCCACGACCGCACGCACGATCAGGATCAGCACGCCGATGAACATGCCGGCCGCGATCAACGCGACGATCAGCACGTGCAGCGGATTGAGCTGCGTCGCATCGGCCTCCAGGTCGCGCCGCTTGCGCACCCCGAAGAACGACCACAACACCGCTCGCAATGCCTGGCCGAACGTCCCGCTCCGCTTGGTCTCCGTCACCGCTCCGTCTCCGTCATGCGTCCGGCTTCGCCGCGCCCTGCGCCGCCGTCTTGCGCGGTGCCGGCGCCGGCGCGGCCGGCGTGTTCAGTTCGAAGAACGTGTACGACAGCGTGATCGTCTTCACGTCCTTCGGCAGCTTCGGATCGATCACGAACACCACCGGCATCTTGCGCGACTCGTTCGCTGCCAGCGTCTGTTGCGTGAAGCAAAAACACTCGATCTTCTTGAAGAATTCCGTTGCCTGCTTCGGCGCGTAGCTCGGAATCGCCTGCGCCACCATCGGCCTGCCCTGCCCGTTGGTCACGTCGTACACGATCGTCGTCAGCTCGCCCGGATGCACATCGAGGCTGTTGTGCTCGGGCTTGAACCCGAGCGGGCCGCGCGCATTCGCATCGAACTCGACCGACACCGTGCGGCTGTAGTCGACCTGCGTGTTCTTCGCCTCGCGTTCGCTGACGTCGCGCTGCACCAGGTTGTTGATGCCGGTGATCTGGCAAATCGCGCGATACATCGGAATCAGCGCGAAGCCGAAGCCGAACATCAGTCCGGCCACGACGAAGAGCTTCATCAGCATCGAACGATTGAACGCGCGATCGACGGCGCCCTCTTCCGGCTTCGACATACGACTACTTCCTCGCTACTGCGTCAGTTACTGCATCAGTGAGTGGACAGCCACCACTGCTTGATCACGACACCCACGAAAAAAACGGCGGCGATGACGAGCAGGATGAGGCCGAGCCGCTTGTTGCCCGCGCGAATCTGCTCGGGCGTTCGTCTTTCTTGTGGATTCCGGTTCATCTGGAACTTTGCTGAGACTTCAGTTCGGCGCCCGCCGCGCCTGCCTGCGCGGCAGGCAGCGGCGGAACGCCGGGTGAAACTTATTCGACGTGCGGCGGTTGCTCGAACGTATGGAACGGAGCCGGGCTCGGCACCGTCCACTCGAGGCCCGTCGCGCCATCCCACGGCTTGTCCGACGCCTTTTCCAGCTCGCCGCCGCCACGGTAGGCCGGCAGCGCGACCGCGAACAGGAAGTACACCTGCGCGAGGCCGAAGCCGAATGCGCCGATCGTCGCCACCTGGTTGAAGTCCGTGAACTGCGCCGGGTAGTCCGCATAGCGGCGCGGCATGCCCGCGAGACCGACGAAGTGCATCGGGAAGAACGTCAGGTTGAAGAAGATCATCGACGCCCAGAAGTGGATCTTGCCGCGCGTCTCGTTGTACATCCAGCCCGTCCACTTCGGCGCCCAGTAGTACCAGCCCGCGAACAGCGCGAACAGCGACCCGGCCACCAGCACGTAGTGGAAGTGCGCGACCACGAAGTAGGTGCCGTGGTACTGGATATCGAGCGGCGCCATCGCCAGCATCAGACCCGTCAGGCCGCCGAACGTGAACACGAACAGGAAGCCGATCGCGAACAGCATCGGGGTTTCGAACGTCATCGAGCCGCGCCACATCGTCGCGAGCCAGTTGAACACCTTCACGCCCGTCGGCACCGCGATCAGCATCGTCGCGTACATGAAGAACAGCTGGCCGGTGACCGGCATGCCCGTTGCGAACATGTGGTGCGCCCAGACCATGAACGACAGGATCGCGATCGAAGCCGTCGCGTACACCATCGAGCTGTAGCCGAACAGCGTCTTGCGTGCGAACGCCGGGATCACCTGCGACACGATCCCGAACGCCGGCAGAATCATGATGTACACCTCGGGGTGGCCGAAGAACCAGAAGATGTGCTGGTACATCACCGGGTCGCCGCCGCCTGCCGCGTTGAAGAACGACGTGCCGAAGTGGCGGTCGAACAGCACCATCGTGATCGCGCCCGCCAGGACCGGCATCACGGCGATCAGCAGGTACGCGGTGATCAGCCAGGTCCATGCGAACATCGGCATCTTCATCAGCGTCATGCCCGGTGCGCGCATGTTCAGGATCGTCACGACGATGTTGATACCGCCCATGATCGACGACGCGCCCATGATGTGGACCGCGAAGATCGCGAAGTCCATGCCCGGGCCCATCTGCGTCGACAGCGGTGCGTACAGCGTCCAGCCGGCGGCCGTCGCGCCGCCCGGCGCGAAGAACGAACCGACCAGCAGCACGGCCGCGACCGGCAGCAGCCAGAAGCTGAAGTTGTTCATCCGCGCGAACGCCATGTCGGACGCGCCGATCTGCAGCGGAATCATCCAGTTCGCGAAACCGACGAACGCCGGCATGATCGCGCCGAACACCATGATCAGGCCGTGCATCGTCGTGAGTTCGTTGAAGAACTCCGGACGCATGATCTGCAGGCCCGGCTCGAACAGCTCGGCACGGATGCCGAGTGCCATCACGCCGCCCGACAGGAACATGATGAACGAGAACAGCAGGTACAGCGTACCGATGTCCTTGTGGTTGGTGGCGAACAGCCAGCGACGCCAGCCGTGCGGGGCTTCGTGCGCGTGGTCGTCGTGCGCGTGGTCCGCGGCTACGTCGTGCCCGATGCTAGACATGAGAATCTCCTAATGCGAATACGTCGACTAACTCAGCGACACGTCAAGCCGCCGGCCCGATCTCGACCCGCCGGGCTTCCTTGGCGTCAGCCCCGCCCGTGATCGTTTCCGGCTTTTTGAGAATAATGTGGTCTTCCGCCACGCCTGCTGCCTTCAGCGCGTCGCGCACGGCCTGCGCGCGATGCTTGGCGAGTTCGGCGTTCGCGTCGGCCGAGCCCGTCTTGTCGGTGAAACCCGACAGCGCGAGCTTCGCGTCCGGATGTGCCTTCGCATAGTCGGCCGCTGCGGCGATCGCCGCTTTCGCGTCGGCCGGCAGCACGCTCTTGCCCGTCTCGAAGTAGATCGTCGACAGCGCAGCCGATGCCGCCGCCGGTTCCGCGCCCGACGCGGCTTGCGCCGGCGCCGAAGCCGCTTCGGCCGGGGCCGCTGCACCTGCCGCGCCTGCCGCGTCTTCCGGCATCTTGCCGTTGCGCGCGTCAGCCACTTGCTTCGGCTGCAGCAGGTCGTTCTTGTGGTTGCCCCACGAATTGCGCTCGTACGTGATGACCGATGCGATGTCGAGGTCCGACAGCGACGCCCACGACGGCATTGCACCCTTGCCGTGCAGCACGCGCTCGACGTGACCGGCGATCGGGCCGTTCACGATCTGGCTGCCGTCCATCGCCGGGAATGCGCCAAGGCCCTTGCCGTTCACCTGGTGGCAGGCCGCGCAGTTCGCCTTGTAGACTTCCTCGCCGTGCGCGACGAGTTCGGCCATCGTGTAAACCTTGTTCGGATCGACCGACGCGCTCGCCAGCTTGGCCTTCTGCGCGCTCACCCACTTCGCGTAGTCGTCGTCCGACAGCACTTCGACCACCACCGGCATGAACGCGTGTTCCTTGCCGCACAGTTCGGTACAGAAGCCGCGGAACGTGCCGACCTTGTCGGCCTTGAACCACGTGTCGCGCACGAAGCCGGGGATCGCATCCTGCTTCACGCCGAACGCGGGCACGTACCACGAGTGAACGACGTCGTTCGCGGTCGTGATGATGCGGATCTTCTTGTTGACCGGCACGACGAGCGGGTTGTCGACTTCCTGCAGATAGGTATCGCTGATCGCCTTCTTGCCCATCACTTCGTCACGCGGGGTGGTGAGCGTCGACAGGAAGCTGATGCCCTCGCCCGGGCCCTTCACGTAGTCGTAGCCCCACTTCCACTGGTAGCCGGTGACCTTGATCGTGAGATCGGCGTTGGTCGTGTCCTTCATCGCGACGACGGCCTTCGTGGCCGGCAGCGCCATCAGCACGACGATGATGAACGGCACGATCGTCCAGATGATTTCGACGGTCGTGCTTTCATGGAAATTGGCGGCCTTGTGGCCCTTGGATTTGCGGTGCGCGAAGATCGAATAGAACATCACGCCGAACACGCCGACGAAGATCACCGTACACAGGATCAGCATCATCGTGTGGAGATCGTAGAGCTCCTCGGCGATTTTCGTGACCGGCGGCTGAAAGTTGATCTCGTTGACGCGGGGGCCGCCCGGGCTATCACCGACCGCCAGAGCAGCGCCGGCAAAGAGCAATCCGCTGCATGCCAGCACGCCCGTGAGGGCTCGCTTGATTGTTTTCATAGCATCCTTACCCAAAATTTCCATTCAAACCCTCCCCCGTCGCGAGCCGCCGGCCCGTTTCGGCCGATGCCCGCGCTTCGTCAGCCGCAGCGCCTGAGCGACACGCGCAGTTCGTCGGCGAACTGCGCACGCTTGTGCTGCGCGAGATGCTGCCCGATTACGACGGTCTGCCCGCGCGATACCAGTCGAATCGGATCGCGTGGCGTCGCACCCGGCTCGACCCGCACCCAGCGCGGGTTGAATTCGATCTGCGTGAACCGCTCCGCATCCATCCGCTCGATCACGAGCCGATGCGGAAACAGCCTGATGCGCTCGTAATCGATCGCATGACGGGCATAGACCGCAAACGCGACGCCTACCGCCAGCAATTCGATTCCAGTGAAGGGCATGACGAGCCAGGCCCCCCGCCACATCAGCAATGCCGCGATCACCAGCGAGAAGCTCGCGAGCGACGCGTAAAACAGCACGAACTGGCGCGGCGACACCGAACAGTTGCGTTTCATGAGCCAGTCTTCGAGGACCGGCTCATCGTTCGTCGTCTCCGCCAAAACCCTCGCTGCTTCCATCGCCGCCTCACGCGAATGGCATGCGATGCATGCCTGCATCGGACTCGCCGGCCCGTATTGCGGGGACCCCGGGACGACAAGCTGACGCATTATAGGCGGGTTCAATGGCATCCACAAGCAAGCGGCTATCGGCCCGCGAGCCAAGCGCCACAAGCTTCCCGGGCGTTTTTCACATCAATTCGGCCCCGCTTTGCGCCGCTAATTTCAGACATAACAAAACCCCTCTTTACCGCTTTACCGATTCTTCGGACGCCCCTTTCCGATATCTTCGATGCGCACGATCCCGTGCCCCTCGGCGGTCGTGCGCGGCACGGCCTTCCACGCGTGGCCGTAGATCACTTCGAACGTCAGCGGAATCGTGCCGTCCGCGCGCCGGCGCGCGTCCAGCGCGTCGCCGAGCGCCGCGCGAAAGCGCCGCCCCGCACGTTGCGGCACCGCGCGCTCGAACGGATAGGCGCCCCAGCGGCGCACGTCGGCGAGCAGGGAGTCGGGCGTCTTGTACGTGACGGTCAGCACTTCCTGGTCCATCACCGGGATCTCGAAGCCGCTCTCGACGAGCATGTCGCCGAGATCGTGCATGTCGACGAAGTCGACGACGCGCGCGGCGGGGGAAGCGATGCCGAGCGCCGCTTCGGCGTCCGCGCAGGCCGCGCGCAACTCGCGCAGCGTGTCGGGGCCGAGCGTGCTGAACATCAGCAGGCCATTCACGCGCAGCACGCGCTGCCATTCGGGGAACACCGTATCGGGACGGGAATGCCAGTGCAGCGCGAGATTCGACCAGATCAGGTCGAACGCGCCGGCCGCGAACGGCAGCGTCGAGAAGTCGGCCTGCGCGACGCGCGGGCCGCGCTGGCCCAGCGCCCGGCCGAGCGACGCGGGCAGCCAGCGGCGCCAGCTCGTCTGCTCGACCTCGCGCTCACCCGCCCGCGCGAGCATCGCGCCGGACAGGTCGACGCCGAACACCGGCGCTTCGGGAAAGCGTGCGCGCAACGCCGGCAGGTCGTCGCCCGGACCGCAGCCCGCGTCGAGCACGGCCGCGGGGCTCACCTTGATGTATTCGAGGCGCTCGTTCATCCGCTGCGCGATCTCGCGCGGCAGGAACGCGACCGCGTCGAACGCGGCGGCGCGGCGATCGAAGATCCGCCGCAAACGCCGGGCGTCATTGGCCGGACGGCCGGTTGAAGTCGAAGCTGGGGACATGTCGGGCACACTGGCGAAGAGCCCGAAGTATACTCGCTCGCCTCGCTGCCTTCAGCGAGACGGGGACGCCAGGAGTGTTCGCGATGGATAGCCGTCTCGCCCCGCGCCCGATGCGCGTCGTTTTGTCGCAGGTTCGTACGCTGGCAGCGCGCGTCGTCGCGCTCGCGTTGCCCAATCGGTGCGCCCTGTGCGGCAATTTGTCACACACGGTGATTTGCAGCGCCTGCGATGCCGCGTACTGGAACGAAGCACGGCTGCGCTGCGATGTGTGCGCGATGCCGCTGGGCGTCGGGCAGACGATGCCGCGCGGTGCGCGCGGCCGGCGCGGTGGCGCGGGGTCCGCGTCCACGTACCGGTGTGACGCATGCCGCGCGGCTCCGCCGCCGTTCGATGCGACGCTCGCGCTCGCCGATTACCGCGCGCCGCTCGACGGGCTCGCGCGCGGCCTGAAGTTTCACGCGCGGCTCGCGCTCGGGGCGGAATTCGCGGCCCGGCTCGCGCAGCGCGTCGACGACACGGACGCGATGCGCGCCGCCGGCGGCTTCGACGTGATCGCGCCGGTGCCGCTGTCGCGCGGCCGGCTCGTCGCGCGCGGCTACAACCAGGCGTGGGCGATCGCGCGCCCGCTCGCCCGCCGGCTCGGCGTGCGCGCCGACGCGGCACTGCTTGCCCGCGTGGCCGAGACCGCGCCGCAGTCGCGGCTCGACCGGCGTGCGCGGCGCGACAACGTGCACGCGGCGTTCTCGGTGGCGGGCGATCTCACCGGCCGCCACGTGGCGCTCGTCGACGACGTGATGACGTCCGGTGCGACGCTCGCGGCCGCCGCGAATGCATTGAAGACGGCGGGTGCCGCGCGCGTGACGAATCTGGTTGCGCTGCGCACCGCCAGGGATTAATTAGTTAGAGAGGCCGCCGCCCGCAAGCGGCGCCGGCCGTCACGAACCGGCCGGCCGGGACGGAATGCACACTGCTCCGCCCCGGCCGGCCCAGCCAGACTCAACCATGTTCAACGTCGTCCTCGTCGCTCCCGAAATTCCGCCGAACACCGGCAACGTGATCCGCCTGTGCGCCAACACCGGCGCGCGCCTGCATCTGATCGAGCCGCTCGGCTTTCCGCTCGACGACGCGAAGATGCGCCGCGCGGGCCTCGATTATCACGAGTACGCCGAAATGCGCGTGCACGCCGACTGGGATGCATTCGTCGCCAGCGAAGCACCGGATCCCGCGCGAATGTTCGCGTTCACGACCCGCGGCTCGGGCCGCTTCCACGACCATGCATTCGTGCCCGGCGACTGGTTCGTGTTCGGCTCCGAGACGCGCGGCCTGCCGGCCGACTTGCTCGAGCGCTTCCCGAACGAACAGCGCGTGCGCCTGCCGATGCGGCCGGGCAACCGCAGCCTGAATCTGTCGAACACCGTGGCCGTGGTCGTGTTCGAGGCGTGGCGCCAGGCCGGCTTCGAAGGCGGCGCCTGACGCCCGCGGCCGCACCGCACCGCACGGCCGCGCAGCGCTAGTTGCGCGCGAGCCGCGCGCGATACAGGTCGTAGATGTCGGATGAAAAGCACGCGAATACCACGCGTGCGAGATTCGGCGCCTGCGGCAGCATTTCGGCCACCGTGCCGACGGCGATGTCGACGGCCTCCTCGGGCGGATAGCGATACACGCCGCAACTGATTGCCGGGAATGCGATCGACGTCGCCGCAACCTCCTCGGCCAGCTCGATCGCGCGCCGGTAGCATGCCGCGAGCAACTCGGGTTCGCCGCGACCGCCGCCGTGCCATACCGGGCCGACCGCATGAATCACGTACTTCGCCGGCAGCCGGTGGCCGCGCGTGAGCTTCGCGTCGCCGGTCTCGCAGCCGCCGAGCGTGCGGCACTCGGCCAAGAGGCCCGGGCCGGCCGCGCGATGGATCGCGCCGTCGACCCCGCCTCCGCCGAGCAGCGAACCGTTCGCGGCGTTGACGATCGCGTCGACGTCGAGCGTCGTGATGTCGACGAGTTGCGCGTCGAACGTGGTGGAACCGATCTGCAGCATGACACCCTCCCGATACGCCGGAGACTGTTCAAGCGTAGCGCGCTTTGGCGCCGGCCGCGTTGCGCGAGCGCGTCCGGCCGCGAGAATCGGTGGAATTCGTCGGTGCTGGCTTATTCGGCGCGCGCGTCGCGCCGCAGCAGGCCGCTGACCGCATCGCGCGGGGCGACGCCGTCGAACAGCACGCCGCATACGGCCTCGGTGATCGGCATTTCGATACCCTGCTTGCGCGCAAGCGCGAGCACGGCCTGCGCGCAGCGCACGCCCTCGGCCACATGGCCGAGCGCGCCGAGGATGTCGTTCAGCGAGCGGCCGGCCGCCAGTTGCAGCCCGACCGTGCGATTGCGCGACAGGTCGCCCGTCGCGGTGAGGATCAGGTCGCCGAGGCCCGTGAGGCCCGTGAAGGTTTCCGCGCGGCCGCCGAGCGCGACGCCGAGGCGCGACATTTCGGCGAGGCCGCGCGTGACCAGCGCGGCGCGCGCGTTCAGCCCGAGCCCGAGGCCGTCGGAGATGCCTGTCGCGATCGCCAGCACGTTCTTCACCGCGCCGCCGACCTCGACACCGACCACGTCGTCGCCCGTATAGATCCGCATCGCGCCGTGATGGAACGCGGCGAGCGTGCGCTCTCGGCATTCGGCGGAGGTGCTTGCGACCGTCAGCGCGACGGGCAGCGCGAGCCCGACCTCGCGGGCGAAGCTCGGCCCCGACAGCACGCCGTTGCTGTGCTGCTCCGGCAACTCGGCCGCGATCACCTGGTGCGGCAGCAGATGCGTGTCGGCCTCGAAGCCCTTGCAGACCCACACGATGTGCGCAGGAACGCAGCCTGCGTCGCGCATCGCGCCGAACAGCGTGCGCAATCCGGCCACCGGCGCGGCGATCACGCACAGCGCATCATGCGCGGCGCCGTGCGCGAGCGCGGCGCCGAGATCGGCGTCGTAGCGCAGCGCATCGGGCAGCGCGATGCCGTCCAGATAGCGGGAATTTTCATGCCGGGCCTGCAGCCCGGCGATCAGCGCGGCGTCGCGCGCCCAGAGAAGCGTATCGTGCCGCGCGGCCAGATGGCCCGCGAGCGCGGTGCCCCAGGCACCGGCGCCGAGAACGGCTACTTTCATACCCAGCACCGGTCCGGAGTGAAACGTCAGTTCAGCGTCGTGCCGTTCGGCGCGCCATTCGCCGCGCCTGCCGCACCGGCTTGCTGCTGGAGCTGCGCGAGACGCTGCTCGTACAGCGCCTGGAAGTTGATTTCCGCCAGGTGGATCGGCGGGAAGCCCGCGCGCGTGATCGCGTCGGCGATGTTCGAACGCAGGTACGGGAACAGGATCGTCGGGCACGCGATGCCGACGAGCGGATCGAGCTGTTCGTCGGGAATGTTGCGAATGTCGAAAATGCCGGCCTGCTTCGCTTCGATCAGGAACGCGACCTTGTCCTTCACCTTCGCGGTGACGGTACCGGACACGACGACCTCGAACACGCTTTCCGCGAGGCGTTCGGCCTTGACGTCGACTTCGACTTCAACCGACGGCATGTCCTGCTCGAGGAAGATCGCCGGCGAATTCGGCTGCTCGAGCGACATATCCTTCAGGTAGACGCGCTGGATGTTGAAGAACGGTTGGTTTTCGACGTCGGACATGGTGTTTCCCTAAAAGTGGTGACGGGGCGGCCGGCTTCACGCCGGCCGCCTCGGTTGAATCCTGCGCGCTCGAGCCGCGGCGCGACCGGCGGCCATTCTGCCCTAATCAGGCCGCTTGCAGAAGCGGCAAGAGCCCGCCTTCGTGGTCGAGCTTCGACAGATCGTCGTAACCGCCGACGTGCGTGTCGCCGATGTAGATCTGCGGCACCGTGCGACGGCCCGTGCGGGCCATCATTTCCTCACGGCGAGCCGGATCGCGGTCGATCAGCACCTTTTCGATCTGCTCGACGCCGCGCAGCTTCAGCAGGCGCTCGGCCTGAATGCAATACGGACACACCTGCGTGCTGTACATCAAAACCTTGCTCACTTCGCCACTCCTTGTTTGACGACCGGCATCCCGGCCTGCTGCCAGGCGGCGACGCCGCCCTCGAGCACGTGCACCTCGGCATAGCCCGCCGCCTCGACCTCGCGCGCCGCCTTCTGCGACTGCTGGCCATTCTGGCAGACGAGCAGCACGGGCGTGCTCTTGTTCTTCGCGACCTGCGCAATTTTCGCGCCGATCTCGCCGGCGGCGACCTGGCGCGCGGACGGCAGGTGGCCGGCGGCGAAGTCGGACGGCGCGCGCAGGTCGATCACGACCGCGTTGCGGCGATTGATGAGCTGCGTGGCCTCCGCGGCCGACAGGCCGCCGCGGCCGCGGCGCAGCGCCGGCCATGCGAGCAGGCCGCCGGAAACCAGCAGGATCGCGATAAGGGCCAGGTTCGTGTAATTGGTAAAGAACGTCACGGAAAGCCGCCGGAAAAAGAGAAATCGGAAAAGGACAATCCCGCCATTATAAAATAACCGTCTTGCGCGATGGCGGACCCGGACCGGGTGCCGCGCGACGCGCCCCGCTTCCCTATCACTACCGACCGCAAGATCCATGTACAAACTCGTTCTCATCCGCCACGGCGAATCGACGTGGAACAAGGAAAACCGCTTCACCGGCTGGGTCGACGTCGACCTGACCGAACAGGGTCGCAACGAGGCCTACCAGGCCGGCGAACTGCTCAAGGAGGCTGGCTACACGTTCGACATCGCGTACACGTCGGTGCTCAAGCGCGCGATCCGCACGCTGTGGCACGTGCAGGACAAGATGGACCTGATGTATCTGCCGGTCGTCCATTCGTGGCGTCTGAACGAGCGCCACTACGGCGCGCTGTCGGGCCTGAACAAGGCGGAAACGGCCGCCAAGTTCGGCGACGACCAGGTGCTCGTGTGGCGCCGCAGCTACGACACGCCGCCGCCGGCGCTCGAGCCGACCGACGAACGCGCGCCGTTCAACGACCCGCGCTACGCGAAGGTGCCGCGCGAGCAACTGCCGCTCACCGAGTGCCTGAAGGACACGGTCGCGCGCGTGCTGCCGCTGTGGAACGAATCGATCGCGCCGGCCATCCGTGCGGGCAAGCAGGTGCTGATCGCCGCTCACGGCAACTCGCTGCGCGCGCTGATCAAGTACCTCGACGGCATCTCGGACAGCGACATCGTCGGCCTGAACATCCCGAACGGCGTGCCGCTCGTGTACGAACTCGACGAAAACCTGAAGCCGATCCAGCACTACTACCTGGGCGATCAGGACGCGATTGCGAAGGCGCAGGCCGCCGTCGCGAAGCAGGGCAAGGCGGGCTGAACCCCGCGAGGCCGGGCATGCCGCCGCGCGCGGCGCTGCCCGGCCCGCGCCGCCGCCGTGCGGCGCGAACCTTCGCGGCTCCGGTGCTGTCGAATCGGCTTTCGAATCCGCTGCGCGCGCGGCGGCAGCCCGCCGGGAACCAGGGCTCCGGGGCCATTTCGCACCGTTCCACTGAGCAATCGGACGAACAGTTATACTTGTCCGCTACATCCCCGCTACCGCCACGCGCTTCCCGACCGCACCAGACTCTCTATGCGAATGAAATTGAAGAACATCGGCCTGATTGCCGCGGGCCTCGCCACGGGCGTATTCGCCACGCTGCAGGTTTCGGCATCGGCCGAGCAGACCGCCACGGCGCCGCTTCCCCTCGACCAGCTCCGCCTGTTCGCGGAGGTGTTCGGCCAGATCAAGCGCGAGTACGTCGAGCCGGTCGACGACAAGAAGCTGCTGACGGCGGCGATTAAGGGCATGGTATCGAGCCTCGACCCGCATTCGTCGTTCCTCGACAAGACCGACTATGACGAACTGCAGGAGCAGACCAAGGGTCGCTTCGCCGGTCTCGGCATCGAGATCTCGCAGGAAGACGGCCTCGTCAAGGTGATCTCCCCGATCGAAGACACGCCCGCGTTCCGCGCCGGCATTCGTCCGGGCGACCTGATCACCCGCATCAACGACAAGCCGGTGCGCGGCATGACGCTCGACAAGGCCGTCAAGCAGATGCGCGGCGAGCCGGGCACCAAGGTCACGCTGACGATCTTCCGCAAGAGCGACGACCGCACGTTCCCGGTCACGGTCACGCGCGCGATCATCCGGGTCCAGAGCGTGAAGATGAAGCTGCTCGACCCGGGCTACGCCTACATCCGGATCACGAGCTTCCAGGAGCGCACGACGCCCGATCTCGCCGCGAAGCTGCAGGACATCGCACGCCAGCAGCCGAACCTGAAGGGCCTGATCCTCGACCTGCGCAACAACGGCGGCGGCCTGCTGCAGAGCGCGGTCGGCGTCGCCGGCGCGTTCCTGCCGCCCGACTCCGTCGTCGTGTCGACCAACGGCCAGATTCCGGATTCGAAGCAGGTCTACCGCGATACCTACGACAACTACCGCCTGCCGTCCTTCGACGGCGATCCGCTGAAGAGCCTGCCGCCGATCTTCAAGACCGTGCCGATGGTCGTGCTGACGAACGCGTATTCGGCGTCCGCGTCGGAGATCGTCGCCGGCGCGCTGCAGGATTCGAAGCGCGCGCAGATCATGGGCAAGACGACGTTCGGCAAGGGCTCGGTGCAGACGGTCCGTCCGATGACGGCGGACACCGCGCTGCGCCTGACGACGGCCTACTATTACACGCCGAGCGGCCGTTCGATCCAGAACAAGGGCATCACGCCCGACGTGCCGGTCGATCAGTACGCGGACGGCGATCCGGACGACGTGCTCGTGACGCGCGAAGTCGACTACACGAACCACCTCGCGAACACGCAGGATCCGAACGAGAAGAAGGAACAGGAAGAGCGCGAGCAGCGCCGGATGGATCAGCTGCGCGTCCTCGAGGAGCAGAACGACAAGAAGACGCCGGAGCAGCGCCAGAAGGACCGCGATCGCAAGCCGATCGAGTTCGGCAGCACCGACGACTTCATGATGCAGCAGGCGCTCAACAAGCTCGAAGGCAAGCCGGTGCAGGAGTCGAAGTCGCTGCTCGCCGAGAGCACGGCGAAGAGCCCGGCAGCGAAGGCCGCGTCCGCCGCGAAGGCGTCGGGCGCGAAGGCGGCCGCACCGAAGGCCGCGTCGGCGCCGCAGTAAGCGCCGGCCGGCATCCGACGGGCCATCGCGGGAAGACCGCGATGGCCCGTTTTTCATGTGCGCCTAGAATGGATCGATACGCCCGCGCTTGCGCCCCGCTCACGACTTCCCCATGAACGACGATCAACTCCTCCGCTACTCCCGCCACATCCTCGTCGACGAAATCGGCATCGAGGCGCAGCAGCGCTTTCTCGACGCGCATGCGATCGTCGTCGGCGCCGGCGGGCTCGGCTCGCCTGCCGCGATGTATCTCGCGGCATCGGGCGTCGGCACGATCACGCTGGTCGACGCCGACACGGTCGACCTCACGAACCTGCAGCGGCAGATCCTCCACGTGAGCGCATCGGTCGGCCGCAGCAAGGTCGAATCGGGGCGCGACACGCTCGCGCAGCTGAACCCCGAAGTGACCGTGCATGCCGTCGCGGCGCGCGCGGACGATGCGTGGCTGGACGAACATGTGCCGCGTGCGACCGTCGTGCTCGACTGCACCGACAACTTCGCGACGCGCCATGCGATCAATCGCGCGTGCGTCGCGCACGGCGTGCCGCTCGTGTCGGGCGCCGCGCTGCGCTTCGACGGCCAGATCAGTACGTTCGACTTCCGCGACCCGGCCGCGCCCTGCTATGCATGCGTGTTTCCGGAGGATCAACCGTTCGAGGAAGTCGCGTGCGCGACGATGGGCGTGTTCGCGCCGACGGTCGGCATCATCGGTGCGATGCAGGCCGCCGAGGCGCTGCGCGTGATCGGCGCGATCGGCACGACGCTCAACGGCCGCCTGATGATGCTCGATTCGCTGCGGATGGAATGGACGACGATGAAGATCGCGCGCCAGGCCGACTGCCCCGTGTGCCAGGGCCGGCACTGACGCGCGCGGCATGCATGCGCCGGGCGCGCATGCGTGACGGTTCGCAACCTTCGCGAAACTGCCACGGCGCGGCCCGTGCTGCCTAGGCGGCTGCGTCCGCGCGCGGCTCGGCGACCGCCAGGCGCTTGAGCGCCGCCTGCACTTCCTCCGGCTCGAATGCGGCCAGCACGTCGGCCGTGGGTTTCTCGAGCGCCTTCAGGTGCGCACGCAGGATCTCCTGCTTCACGACCAGCAGCTGGCTCGGATGCATCGAGAACTCGGTGAGGCCCATTCCGAGCAACAGACGCGTGAGCGCCGGGTCGCCCGCCATCTCCCCGCACACCGACACCGACACCCCCGCCCGCTTCGCTTCGCGCAGCGTATAGGCGATCAGGTGCAGCACCGCCGGATGCAGCGGGTCGTACAGGTGCGCGACCGCGTTGTCCGCGCGGTCGATCGCGAGCGTGTACTGGATCAGGTCGTTCGTGCCGATCGACAGGAAATCGAAGCGCTTCAGGAACAGCGGCAATGCGATCGCCGCGGCCGGAATCTCGATCATCGCGCCGATGCGCACGTTCGGATCGTAAGCGAGCCCCGCGTCGTCGAGCTGACGCTTCGCCTCGCGGATCAGGTCGAGTGTCTGGTCGATCTCCTGCGCGTGCGCGAGCATCGGAATCAGGATCTTCACCTGGCCGAACGCGGACGCGCGCAGGATCGCGCGCAGCTGAGTGAGGAACATCTGCGGCTCGGACAGGCTCCAGCGGATCGCGCGCAGGCCGAGCGCCGGGTTCGGCGCCGTCTCGTAGCCTTCGTCGAGCGCCTCGAGCGGCTTGTCCGCGCCGACGTCGATCGTGCGGATCGTCACCGGCATGCCCTTCATCCATTCGACCGCGCGCTTGTACGCGGCGAACTGCTCCTCCTCCTCCGGCATCTCCTTCTGATGCATGAACAGGAACTCGGAGCGGAACAGCCCGACGCCGACCGCGCCGGCCTCGACCGCCGCCTTCGCGTCGTCGGGCAGCTCGATGTTCGCGTACAGCTCGATCTTCGTGCCGCACAGGGTTTGCGTCGGCGAGAACTTCAGGCGCTGCAGCTTGCGTTGCTCGAGCAGCTTCTCGGACTGGCGGTACGAATATTCCTCCAGGACGATCGGCGCGGGATCGACGATCACGATCCCCTGGTCGCCGTCGACGATGATCAGGTCGTCCTGCCGGATCAGCGAGCTCGCATGCTGGACGCCGACCGCCGCCGGAATGCCGAGACTGCGCGCAACGATCGCCGTGTGCGACGTGCGGCCGCCGAGATCGGTGACGAACGCCTGGAACGACTGCGACTTGAACTGCATCATGTCGGCCGGCGCGATGTCGTGCGCGACGACGATCATCTCGTTCTGGCCATGCGCGGCCGCGCGATCGAGCGCCTGCGACGCCGACGGCGCACCGGCGAGCGCCTTCAGCACGCGCTCGACCACCTGCTCGATGTCGGCCTTGCGCTCGCGCAGGTATTCGTCCTCGATGTCGTCGAAGTGGCGCGTGAGCAGCTCGAGCTGCTCGGTCAGCGCCCATTCGACGTTGTAGCGCCGCGTGCGGATCAGGTCGATGGTTTCCTGCACGAGCATCGCGTCGCCCAGGATCATCGCGTGGACGTCGATGAACGCGCCCACTTCGGTCGGGGTGTCGTCGGTCAGGTCGGCGCGCAGCGCCTCGAGTTCGTGATGCACGACCTCGCGCGCCGTGCGGAAGCGCTCGACCTCGGCGTCGATCTGGTTCGCCTCGACGAGGTAATGGGCGACGTCGAGCGCCGCCGGCGCGATCAGATACGCTCGCCCGATCGCGATACCACGTGAGACGGGAATGCCATGCAGCGTGAAGGACACGCGCACCTCCTCTGTACATGTAAAGCCGCGGCACACTGCTGCGATGCGCTTATGACCCCGGTTAGCGATTATAAATTCCGTACCTCCGTGCTGACTGCGTGCAGCGCAGCATTGCGGCTTCCGCATCAATGCGGCGGACGAAAAAAATGCCGCGACGAACGCGGCATTCTGCTTCGAAACGACAACGATTCCGCGCGGGGATCACTGACCTTCGCCGAACTTGTCCGCGATCAGCTTGAGCAGCGCATCCATCGCCTCGCGTTCGTCGGGACCTTCGGTCTCGATCGTCACGGTGCTGCCGATGCCCGCGGCGAGCATCATCACGCCCATGATGCTCTTCGCGTTGATCTTGCGTCCGTTGCGTGTCATCCAGACTTCCGACTGGAAATTGCCGGCCAGTTGCGTAAGCTTGGCCGATGCGCGCGCATGGAGCCCCAATTTGTTGACGATGGTGGTTTCTTGTTGAAGCATGATTCTCGGTCGGGTCGGTCGAGGCCGCCGGCGACGTGCGTCGGCGGGTCAGTCTAAAACGGAAAACAGGACGGTCAGTGCGATTCGGTGCGCGGTTGCGGCTCGGGCGGAATCGGCGCGCATTGGCCGCAGCCGGTTTCCGACGGCGGCGGCGGCGTGCCGGCCGACACCTCGTGGACGCCCTTCGCGCCGCCGGACAGCGCCTTGTCGACGAGCTTGTCGAGCGGCACGGTTCGGTAGCAGACGGCCCGCACCAGCATCGGCAGGTTCACGCCCGCCAGCACGCGCACGTTGTCGAGCTTCGCGAGCTGGCCCGCGATGTTCGCGGGCGTCGCGCCGTACATGTCGGTCAGCACGACGACCCCGTTCTCTTCCCTGAGCCGCGCAAGCTCCGCGTGCGCGAACGCCATCACCTGGGCAGGATCGCTGTCGGCCAGCACGTCGATGCAGCCGATGCGCGCGGGCACGCCGCCGTAGATGTGCGCGATGCAGTCCCGCAGCGCGGTGGCGAGCGGTGCGTGCGCGATGATCAGAATCCCGGCCATGTCAGACCGCCCCCGGCCGCCCCTGGCGGGCCGACGCCCCGCAGCGGGGCAACGAGCGTAGCGAATGAGGGAATCGTTTCATGTTCAGCCTTGCAACGGTTTCGGCCCGACCGCCGGGCCTTCGGCCCGCGGGTCGCGGCGCCTGGCAAGCGGGCATTGTAGCAGGCCGGTCGAATCGCTCCGGCGACGGGGGACCTGCGCGGCCGCCGCCGGGCTTGCGTGAAAAGCGGGCTATGCGGCCGCCCGCTCCAGCGCGTCGATGAACATCGCGGCGACGTCGAAACCCGTCTGCTCCATGATTTCGCGGAAGCACGTCGGGCTCGTCACGTTCACCTCGGTCAGCCAGTCGCCGATCGCGTCGAGGCCAACCAGCAGCAGCCCGCGCGCGGCGAGCACCGGCCCCAGCGTCTCGGCGATTTCGCGATCGCGCGGCGTCAGCGGCTGCGCGACGCCGAGCCCGCCCGCCGCGAGATTGCCGCGCACTTCGCTGCCCTGCGGAATCCGCGCGAGCGAGTACGGCACCGGCGCGCCCGCGATCAGCAGAATGCGCTTGTCGCCGGCCGTGATCTCGGGAATGAACTTCTGGATCATCAGCGAGCGCGTGCCGTCGTGGCCCAGCATCTCGATGATCGCGCCGAGATTCATCCCGTCGGCCTTCACGCGGAACACGCCCATCCCGCCCATGCCGTCGAGCGGCTTCACGATCACGTCGCCATGCTCGGCGTGAAACGCACGCAAGCGCGCGGCGTCGCGCGTGACGAGCGTCGGCGCGACGAACTGCGGAAACTCGCCGATCGCGAGCTTCTCCGAGTGATCGCGGATCGACTGCGGCTTGTTGAACACGCGGGCGCCCGCACGTTCGGCAAGCTCGAGCATCCAGGTGGCCGTCACGTACTCCATGTCGAACGGCGGATCCTTGCGCATCAGCACCGCGCCGAACGACGTCAGCTGGCGCGATTCGTGCGCGCCAGCCTCGTACCACGGATGACGATGCAGATCGGCCGTGTCGCCGACGATCGTCACGCGCTGCACGTCCGCCTCGACGCCCGAGCCCGTCCACGCGAGCTGATGCGGCTGGCATGCGTACACCGCATGCCCGCGCCGCGCGGCTTCCGCCATCATCGCGTAGGTCGAATCCTTGTAGATCTTGAAGCGCTCGAGCGGGTCGGCGATAAAGAGAATGTCCATGCGGGTCCTGTACGTAGCGAAGCCGTTACACCTGGATGGCTTCGGGATCGGTCTTTTCCAGTTCGATCGACGACGCGATCAGCGACAGGCGCGCGACGACGCCGTACATGTAGAAACGGTTCGGCGGCGCGGCGCCCGGCTTGGCGCCCGCATCCGGCAGCGCGGTGTGCTCGAAGCCGAGCGGCACGTAGTGCATGCCGGGCGCGTTCAGGTTCTGGTCGCGCTCGCGGCCGCCGTGCGTGCGGTAGAAGCCGCCGACCACGTAGCGGTCGATCATGTACACGACCGGCTCCGCGACTTCGTCGCCGACGCGCTCGAACGTATACACGCCTTCCTGCACGATCACGTCGCGCACCGCGAGGCCGGCCTTCGACTCGGCCATCTGCGCGCGCTCGGCCTTCGACATGCGGCCGATCTCGGCTGCGTCGTGCACGGTCATCACGCCACGGCCCGCGGTGCCCGCGTCGGCCTTCACGACGACGTACGGCTTTTCGCTGATTCCGTATTCGCGATACTTGCGCGCGATCTTCTTCAGCACGCCGTCGATCGCGTCGGCGAGCGCCTGCTCGCCTTCATGGCCCTGCCAGTCGACGCCTTCGACGTGCGCGAAATACGGATTCACCATCCACGGATCGACGCCGACCATCTTCGCGAACTTCTTCGCGACGTCGTCGTAGCACGAGAAGTGCGTCGACTTGCGGCGCACGGCCCAGCCCGCGTGCAGCGGCGGCAGCAGGTATTGTTCGTGCAGGTTTTCCAGCACGGCCGGAATGCCCGCCGACAGGTCGTTGTTCAGCAGGATCGAGCACGGATCGAAATTCTTCAGGCCGAGGCGGCGCTGCGAACGCTCGAGCGGCTCGAGCACGATCTTCTGGCCGTCGGCCAGCGTGATCGGCGTCATGTCGGTGATGCTCGGGTCGAGCGAGCCGAAGCGCACGTTCAGGCCGGCCTGACGCATGATCGTCGCGAGCCGCGCGACGTTTTCGAGGTAGAACGCGTTGCGGGTCGGCAGCTCGGGGATCACGAGCAGGTTCTTCGCGTCCGGGCAGATCTTCTCGATCGCGGCCATCGCGGCCTGGACGGCGAGCGGCAGCACTTCGGACGGCAGATTGTTGAACGCGCCGGGGAACAGGTTCGCGTCGACGGGCGCCAGCTTGAAACCGGCGTTGCGCAGGTCCACCGAACAATAGAACGGCGGGGTGTGTTCCTGCCATTCGAGCCTGAACCAGCGTTCGATCGCCGGCGTCGCGTCGAGGATCTTCTGCTCGAGCTCGAGCAGCGGACCGTTCAACGCGGTAACGAGGTGGGGAACCATGAATCACTCGCGAGCGGGAGAATGAAGATTGTAGAGCAATTGCCCTGCCCATTTGGGGATTGTTCCCGGCTTCGCAAGGATTTGGAGGAAGTTTTCGGCTATTGACCCGATAGCCTGAAGGGTTATGCGCTACGGCAGCACGCGGCAGGAGAAAAAAAGCCCGCCGGGAGGGCGGGCCGAAGTCGCTGCGCTCATTCGGGGCGGGCGCCGTCTGCGCGGCGGCCCGCGGTCATCCGTACGACTTATTCGACGTGCTCGCCGTGCAGCACCACGTCGAGGCCTTCGCGCTCTTCCTCTTCGGTCACGCGCAGGCCGATCGTCAGGTCGATCAGCTTCAGCAGCACGAAGCTCAGCACGCCGCTGTACACCAGCGTGATCAGCACGCCCTTCGCCTGCAGCAGCAGGCTGCCGTCGGCGCCGCCGATGTCCTTGATCGCGAACACGCCCGTCAGCAGCGCGCCGAGAATCCCGCCGATGCCGTGCACGCCGAACGCGTCGAGCGAATCGTCGTAGCCGAGCTTCGACTTGAGCCACGTGGCCGACCAGAAGCACACGACGCCTGCCGCGATACCGATCACGAGCGCACCCGTCACGCCGACGAAGCCTGCGGCCGGGGTGATCGCGACGAGGCCCGCGACCGCGCCCGACACGATGCCGAGCACCGACGGCTTGCCGTGCGAGATCCATTCGGCAAACATCCAGCCGAGCGCCGCGCACGCCGTCGCGACTTGCGTCGTCAGCATCGCGAAGCCGGCACGGCCGTCGGCCGCGACCGCGGAACCCGCGTTGAAGCCGAACCAGCCGACCCACAGCATCGAGCCGCCGATCATCGTCAGCACGAGGTTGTGCGGCGCCATCGATTCACGGCCGAAGCCGATGCGCTTGCCGAGCATCAGGCACGACACGAGGCCCGCGATACCGGCGTTGATGTGCACCACCGTGCCGCCCGCGAAGTCGAGCACGCCGTCCGCCGACAGCCAGCCGGTCGGCTCCCACACCATGTGCGCGATCGGCACATAGACCACCAGCGACCAGAGCGCCATGAACACGAGCATCGCCGAGAACTTCATGCGGTCGGCGAACGCGCCGCAGATCAGCGCCGGCGTGATGATCGCGAACGTCATCTGGTAGACGAAGTACACGGACTCCGGAATCGTCGTCGCGAGGTGGCTGACAGTCAGCGTGGTCGCCTTGTCGCCCTTCACGTAGGTCATCCCGTGCAGGAACGCGCGCGACAGCCCGCCGATGAAGCCGTTGCCCGGCGTGAACGCGAGGCTGTAGCCGACCACCGTCCACAGCACCGTGATCACCGCGGTGATCGCGAAGCTCTGCATCACGGTCGCGAGCACGTTCTTCTTGCGGACCATGCCCGCATAGAACAGCGCAAGGCCGGGGATCGTCATGAACAGCACGAGCGCGGTGGACGTCAGCATCCACGCGGTGTCGCCGGCACTGATCTTCGACGAATCGACGGAGAACGGCTCGGTCGGCGCGGCGGGTGCGGCCGGCGCGGAGGCCGCGGCGGCGGCGTCGGACGCGGCGCCCGAAGCGGGTGCGGCGGCAGCGGCAGGTGCCGATGCTTCCGTGGCGGCCGGCGCCGAAGCGGCCGGTGCGGCGGCGGCCGACGCATCGGACGCCGTTGCGGCGGGCGCGGACGCAGCGGCGGCGGAAGCCGCGTCGTCGGCGAGCGCGGGGCCGACACCGGCCGCGATCAGCGAGCCGGCCATCAGCAGGGACATCAGAAGTTTGCGCATCTCGGGTTTCCTCTTGTCGCTTGTCTTTGTCTGTTACAGCGCGTCTGCGCCGGTCTCCCCGGTCCGGATCCGGATCACTTGCTCGATCGGCGTGACGAAGATCTTTCCGTCGCCGATCTTGCCAGTGCGGGCGGCCCGCTCGATCGCCTCGACGGCCTGATCGACCAGATCGTCGGACACGGCTGCCTCGATCTTCATCTTGGGCAGGAAATCGACCACGTATTCGGCGCCCCGGTACAGCTCGGTATGCCCCTTCTGGCGCCCGAATCCCTTGACCTCCGTGACCGTGATGCCCGAGACGCCGAGCGCTGAGAGCGCTTCGCGCGTCTCATCGAGCTTGAACGGCTTGATGATTGCGGTAATCAGTTTCATGAAGTCCTCTCGCTGGGTGGTCCCGTCGAATTGGTTGGAATGGTGTGACGCTCTCTCCTCAGCAACTCGCATGCCATGTGCGTGCGAACACCGCCTCGAACGGCTTCCGAACAGGGTCACATCGACTGCTGAAAGGTGCGAAAGCCCGGCCGAATGGCCAACATGGCCCGGTTTGCTGGCGCGTCGAAAGGATCGTTGCTAGAGTGCACGCACGTCCCGGCTCACCGGGCCATTCACCCATGCGGGCGCCATGCCCGGAAATCGCGCCGCGGGCGCACCATTTCCGGTCATGCGTGCATCATGGGCACGTATGCAACTGAAGATGCACAATTTTTGTGCAAGGAAGGGAAATCTCATGAAGCAACCCAGCGATGTTTTCAACGACCTGCAGTCGCGCGTCAGCGACCTGCTGAAAAACTCGCCGGCCAAGGACGTCGAGCGCAACGTGAAGGCCATGTTGTCGCAAGGCTTCTCGAAGCTCGATCTCGTCACGCGCGAGGAGTTCGACACGCAGGCGCAGGTGCTCGCCCGCACTCGCGTGCGTCTCGAGGAACTCGAGAAGCGCGTCGCGGAACTCGAGCAGAAGCTCGCAGCGTCCCAGGCCTGACGCCCCCACCCGACCGACCGGTCCGGGCGCGGGCCGCCTCGTGCGGCCCGCGCCCGCCAACCGGAAATCGGCCGGTCAGCGAGTCGTGACGTCGCGCTTCGCTGTTCTTCGCCGCTGTTCCTCGTTCTTGGCAGTTCGTCGTTACCCGCAGTTCGTCGTTCCTCGTTCTTTCCCGCGCCACGCCGGCAGCGCGCACCGATTCCTCCGATTCCCGCGGCATGCGGCCACGAACGGCCGTTGCCCGCACGATCCACCTACAGGAGCCTCGCCATGTCGCTCGCCGTGGTGCGCAGTCGCGCGCCGGCGGCCGGCCGCGCGCCGGACGTCACCGTCGAAGTTCACCTTGCCAACGGGTTGCCGTCGTTCTCGATCGTCGGCCTGCCCGATCTCGAAGTCCGCGAAAGCCGCGAGCGCGTGCGCGCCGCGCTGCAGAACTGCGGATTCGACTTCCCCGTCAGGCGCATCACCGTCAATCTCGCGCCGGCCGACCTGCCGAAGGAGTCGGGCCGCTTCGACCTGCCGATCGCGCTCGGCATTCTCGCCGCGAACGGCCAGCTGCCGGCCGACACGCTGGTCGGCCGCGAATTCGCGGGCGAACTGTCGCTGACCGGCGCGCTGCGGCCGATGCGCGGCGCGTTCGCGATGGCGTGCGGTGCGGCGCGCGACTGGCGCGCGGGTCATGCCAGCCACGCCGGTCACGCTGGAGCGGACCTCGATTCCGGTCTCGGCGCCAGCCCCGGTTCCAGCGGCCATTCCGGCGTCGATCGCGTCGCGATAACCGGCGCGACGGCCGCGTCGCGCCCGCCCGAGCTGTACCTGCCGCTCGACAGCGCGGCCGAGGCTGCGCTGGTGCCGGGCGTCACCGTGTTCGGCGCGCCCGACCTTCCCGCGCTGTGCGCGCACCTGGCCGGTGCGCCGGATGCGCGGCTCGCGCCGGTCGCGGCGCCCTGCCTCGACGGCGTGCCGGCGCCGGCCGCGCCCGATCTCGCGGACGTCGTCGGCCAGCGCGGCGCCCGGCGCGCGCTCGAAGTCGCGGCCGCAGGCGGCCACCACATGCTGATGATCGGGCCGCCCGGCGCCGGCAAGTCGATGCTCGCCGCGCGGCTGCCCGGCCTGCTGCCGCCGCTGACCGACGACGAGGCGCTGACGTCGGCCGCGCTTCTTTCCGCGAGCCGCATCGGCTTCTCGCCGTCGCAGTGGCGGCGGCGTCCGTTCCGCTCGCCGCACCATTCGTCGAGCGCCGCCGCGCTGGTCGGCGGCCGCAACCCGCCGCAGCCGGGCGAAATCACGCTCGCGCACCTCGGCGTGCTGTTTCTCGACGAGCTGCCCGAATTCGACCGGCACGTGCTGGAAATGCTGCGCGAGCCGCTGGAGGCGGGCCGCATCACGATCTCGCGGGCGGCGCAGCAGGCCGACTTCCCCGCCGCGTGCCAGCTGATCGCCGCGATGAATCCGTGTCCGTGCGGCTGGCACGGCGATCCATCCGGGCGCTGCCGCTGCACGCCGGATGTCGCCACGCGCTACCTGCGCAAGCTGTCGGGCCCGTTGCTCGATCGCATCGACATCCAGATCGATCTGCCCGCGCTGTCGCCGGCCGAGCTCGCGTCGCGCGCGACGGCACCGGGCGAGCCGAGCGCGGCCGTCGCCGCGCGGGTCGCCCGGGCGCGCGCGTTGCAACTCGAGCGGCAGGGCAAAACCAATCACATGCTGAGCGGCCGCGAAACCGACGATCTGTGCCGGCCGACGGACGACGGCGAGCGGCTGCTGCGCGAGGCTGGCGAGCGCTTCGGCTGGTCGGCACGCGCATATTTCCGCGTGCTGAAGGTCGCACGCACGATCGCCGATCTGGCCGGCGACCCGTGGCCTACCGCCGCGCAGATCGCCGAAGCGATCCGCTACCGGCGTGCGCTCACGGCGCTGTGAACGCCCTCGGAGGACAAAATACGGCTGTCAAGACTTGACTTATGCACAATTTCACGAATCCGGCATCCGATCGTGCAGCGCGGGCGACGCTCCATCGCGAAATTCGTATCTCGTTGTTTTAATTGATTTTTCTCAAACGGGGCGCGAGCTGTCAAATATACCGGAAGGCCGTCCGGCGCGGCTTTGCGGGAGATTCGGCCCACTTTTCAACAAAGTTATCCACATGCGCTGTGGATAGCCGAAAAATCCCCGCAAAATCCGTCGATTAGCGCCGAAAGCTGCGAATGAACTTTCAATTGTCACGGAGAGTCCGAGCGCCCTCGCCGGCCGCCGTCAGTCGAGTTTGAACGAGCCGAAAAACTGGTCGAGCTGCTCCTGCGCCAGCGGCCGGTCGGCGATCGCGACGGCCTGGTAAGCGTGCCGGCCTCGTGCCACGAGCCGCGCGACGATCGTCTTGTGCGAATGGTCGCCGCCGCTGGCCGCGCCCGCGACGCGCAGTTCGAGCCCGTTCACCGCGCCGCCGGCCGCGAGCGGCACCGGCACCGAGGCCGTCTGCGGCACACCTTCGAGATTGCGCGACAACCCGGCGCGCAGGAACTCGAGCGCCGCGCGACGCGTGTCGTCGCGGTCGTCGGGCAGCGTCAGCGTGCCGACCGCGAACACCGCGCCGTCGACGTGCGCGGCCTGCATCCGCATCGGCATCGACGCACCGCCGACCGCCACCGGCTGATCCTCGACGGTCGGCTTCGCCGGCAGGTCGATCGTGTAACCGGCGTCGTTGTGCAGCGTACGCCAGTCATACGATGGCGAGCACGCGGCCAGCGCCGCGCCGACGCACACGAGCGCGGCGTAGTGTCGCAGCGGACGAAAAAGGGGGCACAACGAATCGATGACTTCCTTCGGCATGGCGATGATGGGGACAGGCAAAACGCCCATTATCCGCCGAAGCCGGCATCCGGTATGCGCGGCGGCCACCGGTGCGCGCGCCGCATTCGCGCTAAAATAAGCGCCGAATTTCGACGTCCTTTGCATCGATGCGCGTCATCGACCGACTCCGAGAGCACCGCAGATGAACACCTCGCCTCCCGCCCAGCGCCGCACCGGCCCCGCCCGCTATATCGCCGCGGCCGTCGTCGTCGCGGCCATCGCCGTTGCCGGCTTCTTCGCGTTCAACGGCAAGTCCACCGTGCCGGACGCGACGTTCACGCTGCTGTCGGGCCAGAAGGTGTCGACGGCCGGCGACCTGAAGGGCAAGGTGTACCTCGTGAACTTCTGGGCGACGAGTTGCGCGACCTGCATGCAGGAAATGCCGCAGATGGTCGATACCTACAATCGCTTCAAGGGCCAGGGGCTGGAATTCGTCGCGGTCGCGATGAACTACGATCCGCCGATGTACGTCGCGAACTATGCACAGACGCGCCAGCTGCCGTTCAAGGTCGCGCTCGACGACGGCAGCGTCGCGAAGCAGTTCGGCAACGTGCAGCTCACGCCGACGACCTTCGTCGTCGACAAGGACGGCAAGATCCTGAAGCGCTACGTCGGCGCCCCGCAATTCGCGGAACTCGACGCGCTGCTCAAGAAGGCGCTCGACGCCAACGCGGCCTGAGCGCCGCCCGACGAGGCTCGCCCGGGCGCCCGCCGCGCGCTGCCCCGCACCACGGACCGCCCGACCGGCCTGCCCGGTTCCGCGGTCCGTTGCTTTTTCAGCGCTCGGTTTCGCCTTTCGCCGACAGCCCGTAGCGCTTCATCTTCTCGTACAGCGTCGCCTTGCCGACGTGCAGCCGGTCGGCCGTCGCGGCGACCGCGCCGCCCGTCTGGTTCAGCGCTTCGGCGATCACCGCGCGCTCGAACTGCTCGATGCGCTCCTTCAGCGTCTGGTCGCTGTCGGCCGCGTCGCCGCCCGCACCGGCTTCCGGCGGCATGTCGGCCACGCCGAGCACGAACCGGTCGGCCGCGTTGCGCAGCTCGCGCACGTTGCCGGGCCAGTCGCGCTGCATCAGGCTCGCCCGCTGCCGGTCGGTCAGCACGGGCGCCGGCCGCCCGTAGCGCACGGCCGCGTCGAGCATGAAGTGCTCGAACAGCGGCACGATGTCCTCGCGGCGCTCGGCGAGCGGCGGCAGCGCGATCGTCACGACGTTGAGCCGGTACAGCAGGTCGCGCCGGAACGCGCCGGCCGCGACGAGTTCGCTCATGTCGCCTTTCGCGGCCGCGACGACGCGGCAGTTCACGCGGATCGGCTGGTTCGAGCCGAGCCGCTCGAGCACGCCGTCCTGCAGCACGCGCAGGAGCTTCACCTGCAGCGCGAGCGGCATGCTTTCGATTTCGTCGAGGAACAGCGTGCCGCCGGATGCATATTCGAGCTTGCCGACGCGACGCTTCGCGGCGCCGGTGAACGCGCCGGGCTCGTAGCCGAACATCTCCGACTCGAACATCGGCTCCGGCAGCGCGCCGCAGTTCACCGCGATGAACGGCTTGTCGCGACGCGGCGACAGTTCGTGCAGGCTGCGCGCGATCAGCTCCTTGCCGGCGCCCGTGTCGCCGTTGATCAGCACCGACGCATCGGTGGGCGCGACGTTCGCGATCAGCTTGCGCACCTGCTCGATCGCCGGGCTGCGGCCGATGATGCGCGGCGCGACGACGTTCTGCCCGGCCAGCTCGCGCCGCAGCGCGTGGTTCTCGAGCACGAGCTCGCGCCGCTCGAGCGCGCGCCGCACGGTCTCGATCAGCCGCTCGGCCGCGAACGGTTTCTCGATGAAGTCGTACGCGCCGTCGCGCATCGCCTGCACGGCCATCGAGATGTCGCCGTGGCCGGTGACGAGGATCACCGGCACGTCGGGCACGCGCTCGCGGCACTGCGCGAGCAGGTCGAGCCCGCTCGCGCCAGGCAGGCGGATGTCGCTGACGATCGCGCCGGCGGTTTCCGCGACGATCGCCTTGTCGGCCGCCTCGGCCGACTCGAACCCGACGACGTCGAACCCCGCGAGCTGGAGGCTCTGCACGCTCGCCCGGCGAACGAGCGCATCGTCTTCGATATAGATCACTTGCAGCCGGTTGGCCATCTTGGTCACTTGCTCCTGACAGGCCGCGCGACACTGGCGCGCGCGGCTCTCGTTGATGCCGGTCGTGCGGCGAACCGGCCCTAGTGCGAGCCCGCCGGCTCCGACACCGAGTCCGGATGATGCGTGCGCGCGCGCCGCAGCGTCAAGACGAACAGCGCACCGCCGGACGGTGCATTGCGCGCGGTCAGCGCGCCGCCCGCGTCGCTCGCGATCGACGACGAGATCGCGAGGCCCAGCCCGAGCCCGCGCCCCATTTCCTTGGTCGTGAAGAACGGTTCGAACAACCGCGGCAGCAAGTCGGGCGCGATGCCCGGGCCGTTGTCGCGCACTTCGACCGCGAGCGTCGCGACCGACACAGCGATCGTCACTTCGATCGCCGGCGACGCGACGCCCGCGACCGCGTCGAGCGCGTTGCCGAGCAGGTTGATCAGCACCTGTTCGAGGCGCAGGTCCTCGCAGCGGGCGACGAGCTCCGGATAGTCGCACGCGAGATCGAGCGGTGCGTCGCGCGCGGGCGACACGGTCGCGTCCTGCAGCGTCAGCGTGAGCGCGACGCCGCGCAGCCGGTCGCCGAGCAGCGACAGCACGCTGCGCAGCGCGCGCACGACGAGCGCCTGTTCGTTGCGCGGCTTCGCGCGGCCGACGAACAGCTTCAGCTGGTTGGTGATCTTGCCCATCCGCTCGGTCAGCGCCGCGATCGCCTCGAGGTTCTCGCGCGCGGCCGCCTGCTCGCCGCGGTCGAGCAGCACGCGCGTGTTGTCCGAGAAGCTGCGCAGCGCCGCGAGCGGCTGGTTCAGTTCATGCGTGATGCCGGCCGCCATCTGGCCGAGCGCGGCGAGCTTGCTCGCCTGGATCAGTTCGTCGTGCGCGGCGCGCAGTTCCTGTTCCGCGCGGATCCGGTCGCCGACTTCCTTCTGCAATTGCTCGTTCGCCTCCGACAGGTCGGCCGTGCGCTCCTCGACGCGCCGGTTCAGCTCCGCATACGCCTGCTGCAGCAACGCGCGGCCGCGGATCATCTCGCGCACGCGGGCGCGGCGCATGCGCCAGTAGAACGCGAGCAACGCGACCGACACGAAGCCGAAGCCGGTGACGATCGTCGCGTTGCGCGCGTCGGCGTCGATGGGCGCAATCGGCGCGAGCGTCACCAGCAGCCAGTCGGGCTCGCCGATCCGCCGCTTGCTCGCGAGGAAACGCGGCGCGCGCCGGCCGTGACCGAGGCGCACGATCTCCGCGTCGGCGTCGAGCACCTGTTCGACGCGCAGCGGCAGCGGCGTGACGGGTTGCTGCGCATACTGGCGCGTCTCGTAGATCGACGCGGCGACGGGCCCGGTCAACGGATGCAGCGTGTGGTATTTCCACGCGGGCACGGATGACAGGAACACGACGCCGTGATCGTCCGCGACGACGAGCGGCTCGGACGCGTCGGCGCCCTGGAACCATTCGAGATTGAGCTTCACGACGACGACGCCCGCGATCCTGCCGTCGCGCCACACCGGCTGCGAGATGTAGTAGCCGGGATCGCGCGAGATCGTGCCGATCCCGAAGAAGCGGCCGACCCGGCCGCCCATCGCATCGATGAAATACGGACGAAACTGGTATCCGGTCCCGACAAAGCTGTCGGGCGCGCGCCAGTTGCTGGCGGCGACGCACAGGCCGTCCGCGCCGATCACGTAGGTGACGGTCGCGTGCGCGTGTTCGTTGAGATCTTCGAGATAGCGGTTTGCGCGCGCGGTGAAGTCGGCGCGCTTCGGCTCGGCGAGCACGTCCTGCACGTACGGGTGGCTGCCGAGCAGATACGGCAGCGACTCGTAGCGGTCGAGCGTGCTCTTGAGCGCGTTGGTGGTGCGGTCGACGCGCACCGCGGCGTTGCGCTGCAGCTCCGCGACGCCGCGCCGCCACGTGATGGTCCACGTCAGCGCGCACGCCGCCGCCAGCGCGGCGGCAAGCACGACGAGGATGAGCAGGCGGCGCTTCACGGACGTGACTTCCTGGCGATGCGGATCGCCTATTGTGTCATAGGGCTCCGCACCGCTGCCGCGTTCGCCCGGGCCGCCGCGCGGCGCGCCGCCGGCGAGCGGCGCCGCCGCCTGCTCCTTCATGACGTCAGACGCCGGCCGTCTCGGTCGTCGCGACCTCGCCGCCGCCCTTCAGCGCCTGGCGCAGCTTGTTGCGGTCGAGCTCCTTCTCCCAGGCCGACACGACGACGGTCGCGACGCCATTGCCGACGATGTTGGTCAGCGCGCGGCATTCGCTCATGAAGCGGTCGATGCCGAGGATCAGCACCATGCCCGACAGCGGGATCGTCGGCACGACGGCGAGCGTTGCGGCGAGCGTGATGAAGCCCGCGCCCGTGACGCCGCTCGCGCCCTTCGACGTCAGCATCGCGACGGCGAGCAGCGTGAGCTGCTGCATCCACGTCAGTTCGATGTTGGTCGCCTGCGCGATGAACAGCACGGCCATCGTCATGTAGATGTTGGTGCCGTCGAGGTTGAACGAGTAGCCGGTCGGCACGACGAGGCCGACCACCGAGCGCGAGCAGCCGGCCTTCTCGAGCTTTTCCATCAGCTGCGGCAGCGCTGCTTCCGACGAGCTCGTGCCGAGCACGATCAGCAGCTCTTCCTTGATGTACGACACGAAACGGATGATCGAGAAGCCCGTCACGCGCGCGATCGCGCCGAGCACGACCAGCACGAACACGACCGAGGTCAGGTAGAACGTGCCGATCAGCTTGAGCAGCGGCACCAGCGAGCCGACGCCGTACTTGCCGATCGTGAACGCCATCGCGCCGAACGCGCCGATCGGCGCCAGCTTCGTGACGATGTGCACGATGCCGAACAGCACGCGCGTGAGGCCGTCGATGAAGTCGGTGACGACCTTGCCGCGTTCGCCGAGGTGCGCGAGCACGCTGCCGAACAGCAGCGCGATCAGCAGGATCTGCAGGATTTCGCCCTGCGCGAACGCATCGACCATCGTGTTCGGGATGATGTGCATCAGGAAGTCGACCGTCGACTGCCCGTGCGCCTTGGCCGCGTACGACGCGACGGCCTTGCCGTCGAGCGTCGCCGGATCGATGTTGAAGCCGACGCCCGGGCGCAGCAGGTGCGTGGCCGCGAGGCCGAGCAGCAGCGCGAAGGTCGACACGATCTCGAAGTACAGCAGCGCCTTGCCGCCGACGCGGCCGACCTTCTTCATGTCCTCCATGCCGGCGATGCCGGTGACGACCGTACAGAAGATGATCGGTCCGATCACCATCTTGATCAGCTTGATGAAGCCGTCGCCGAGCGGTTTCATGTCGGTGGCGAGCGCCGGATAGAAGTGGCCGAGGATCACGCCGACGATGATGGCGAAGATCACCTGCACATAGAGCACTTTGTAGAAGGGTTTCTTCTTCACGATGGTTCCTGCTGAAGTAGATGATGAGCCGGTGGAGACGGCGTCACGCGCGCGGACGAATGCCCAGGGGAAAAGTCACTCGCCCGCGCGGCTGCCGTGCCGCAACAAGCGATGCCTCAGGACGTCCGGAGGGGATGGAAGGCAGTGGTCATCGATTGTCTCCTTGGTTTAATAGTCGGGCCGGGGGGATGGCCGTGCTTTTCATATTGCAAGGTCGATGCCAGGTTTCCGGAATCCCTCAAGCCGTTGTTTTCATTGTATTTCTCATAATGCGGCAGGCAAGGAAATCCGGGATTCCGGATTTCCGGAAAATATCCGTCCGGCGATCCGGACGGATCGATCGTTTCATCCGACGAATCAGTGATGCACGGCCTCGCCGGCCAGCACGCCCGTCTGCGCGTAGAACTCCTGCCGCGCGAACGCCTCGCGCTCGCGTCGCGCGCGCTCGCCGCGGTCCGCGAGCGAGCCGACGACGATCCCGACGAACGCCAGCGGCACCGACACGAGCGCCGGGTTGTCGAGGAACACCGGCGCATGCGCGTGGTGCAGCACGTCGACCCACACCGACTTCGACAACACCGTGAGCGCCACCGCCGACGCGAGGCCCAGGCCGCCGCCGAGCACCGCGCCGCGCGTCGTCATCCCGCGCCAGAAGATCGACATCGCGAGCACCGGGAAATTCGCGCTGGCGGCCACCGCCGCGACGAGGCCGACCATGAACGCGACGTTCACGTGCTCGAACAGGATCGACAGCGCGATCGCGACGGCGGACAACCCGATCGTCGCCGCGCGCGAGATGCGCATCTCCAGCCGCTCGTCGGGCTTGCCGCGCGCCCACATCTGCGCGTACAGGTCGTGCGAGATCGTGGTCGCGCCGGCGAGCGTCAGCCCGGCGACCACCGCGAGGATCGTCGCGAACGTGACGGCCGCGATGAAGCCGTAGAACCAGTTGCCGCCGACCGCCTGCGCGAGCTTCACCGCGACCATGTTCGAACCGCCGAGCAGGTCGTGCGTGAGGTTGAAGGTGCCGTTCGCGCCGAGCCGGAAGAATTCCGGATGCTGCGCGAGCAGCACGATCGCCGAGAAGCCGATTACGAACGTGAGCAGATAGAAGTAGCCGATGAAGCCGGTCGCGTAGAGCACCGACTTGCGCGCCTCCTTCGCGTTCGGCACCGTGAAGAAGCGCATCAGGATGTGCGGGAAGCCGGCCGTGCCGAACATCAGCGCGATGCCGAGCGACAGCGCGTTGGCCGGATCGCGGATCAGCTTGCCGGGCCCCATGATCGACAGCGCGCCCGGATGCACGGCCACCGCGCGGCGGAACATCTCGTCGACGCTGAAGCCGAACTCGCCCAGCGCGAGCAACGCGAGCAGCGTCGCGCCGCACAGCAGCAGCACGGCCTTGATCACCTGCACCCAGGTGGTCGCGGTCATCCCGCCGAAGAACACGTACACGACCATCAGCACGCCGACGATCAGCTCGGCCGTGCCGTACGACAGCCCGAACAGCAGCTGGATCAGCTTGCCCGCGCCGACCATCTGCACGACCAGGTAGAGCACGACGATCGTCAGCGCGTTCGCGGACGTCAGCAGCCGGATCGGCCGCTGCGCGAAGCGGTACGCGACGACGTCGACGAACGTGAACTTGCCGAGGTTGCGCAGCGGCTCGGCGATCAGGAACATCACGAACGGCCAGCCGACCAGGAAGCCGATCGAGTAGATCAGCCCGTCAAAGCCGAACATGAACACCATCCCCGACAGCCCGAGGAACGACGCGGCCGACATGTAGTCGCCCGCGATCGCGAGCCCGTTCTGCAGCCCGGTGATGCCGCCGCCGGCCGTGTAGAAGTCGCGCGTCGAGCGCGTGCGGCGCGCGGCCCAGCGCGTGAGCGCGAGCGTCGCGAACACGAACGCGAAGAACATCGCGATCGCGACCGGGTTCAGCTCGACCTTGTCGGGCATCGGCCCCGCGACGGCGCTCGCGCGCGCGGTGGAGGAAACGAGAATGGCCAGCGCGCCGGGCGCGCTCCAGATGCGTCGCATGTCGGCCTCCGTCACGAACGTTGCAGGATCGCGTCGACGCGGCGGTCGAACGCACGGTTCGCGCGCAGCACGTAGCACGCGGTCAGGCCGATCGCGACCAGGATGATCGCGACGCCCGCGACGATCCCGACCGTGGTCGTCGCGCCGCGGTACAGCGGCACGGCCAGCACGTGCGGGGCAAGCGCGACGAGCAGGATGAAGCCGTAGTAGGTGGCGATCATCAGCGCCGTCAGCGTGAAGCTGAAGCGGCGCCGCGCACGCACGAGCTGCTGGTAGTCACGGCGCGCCGTGACCGATTCGATGACGGAATGCTCCATGGTGTCTCCGGTGTCCCCTCGTCGTTCGCGAGGCGTGTCTTATGGATGGTCGGCGCGCATCGACTGCTCCGCCCGCGCCGCGGCGGCAATCCATGAAACGCGCTACACGACGCGGTCCGCGCGCAGCCGAGCCAGCGCGTCCGGCGACAATCCGAGCCAGCTGCCGAGCACGTCGTCCGTATCGGCGCCGAGCACCGGCGGCGCACCGCGCACCGGCAGCCGCGCACCGTCGAAGCGGTACGGCGGCGCGAGCACGTCGACGCCGCCCGCGACCGGATGCGGCTGCCGCGTGACGAGCCCCGCGCGACTCGCACGCTCCGACGTGAGCGCGTCGTGCAGCCCGAGCACCTCGCCGCACGGAATGCCCGCATCGGCCAGCGCCGCGAGCAGCATCGCGCGCGGCCGCCGCGCGAGTTCGCCGCGAATCTCCGGCAGCAGCGCGGCGCGGTTCTCCGAGCGGCCGAGATTGGTCCGATAGCGATCGTCCGCCGCGAGGTCGGGCCGCTCGATCGCATCGCAGAAACGCGCGAACTGCGTGTTGTTGCCGACCGTGATCACGAGCGGGCCGTCGGCTGCATCGAACACGCCGTACGGCACGATCGACGGATGCGCGTTGCCGTAGCGCGGCGGATCCTCGCCCATCAGCAACGCATCGAGCCCGTAGTACGCGGTGATCATCAACCCGCAGTCGAACAGCGCCATCTCGATGCGCCGTCCGCGGCTGGTCGCGTGGCGCTCGTACAGCGCGGCGAGGATCGCCTGCGCCGAATACATGCCGGTGAACAGGTCGACCGCCGCGACGCCGAACTTCAGCGGCGGCTGGCCGGCCTCGCCGTTCAGCGCCATCAGCCCGGCCTCGCCCTGCACGACGAGGTCGTAGCCGGGCCGCGCGGCCTCGGGACCCGAGCGGTCGTAGCCGGAAATCGCGCAGTGCACGAGCCGCGGGTTCAATTCGGCGAGCGCGTCGTAGCCGAGGCCCAGCTTCTCCGCGCCGCCGAACTTGAAGTTGTGGATCAGCACGTCGGCCTGCGCGGCCAGCTCGCGCGCGATGCGCTGCCCTTCTTCGGTCTGCAGGTCGATGCAGATCGAGCGCTTGCTGCGGTTCACGCTGTTGAAATAGGTCGTCTCGGTGTCGCCGATCCGCAGCCCCCAGTCGCGCGTGTCGTCGCCGCGCGCCGGATGCTCGACCTTGATCACGTCCGCGCCGAAATCGGCGAGCACCATCGCGCTCCACGGGCCCGCCAGCACGCGCGAAAAATCGAGCACCTTCACGCCGGCCAGCGGCAATGCGCGCGCGTCGTTCGTCATCCTTGTCTCCTCCATTCGCGTCGTATGCCTTTACTGCTTCGACAGCGCGATGTAGCGCGCGAGATGGTGATCCTCGTCGCCGAGCTGGTGATCGATCATCACGAGCCGCTTCGCGTAATGCGACAGCGGCAGCTCCCACGTCATCCCGATCCCGCCGTGCAGCTGGATGCTCTCCTCGGCGACGAGCGTGCCGATCCGGCCGATGCTGTATTTCGCCGCCGCGAGCGCGCGTTCGCGCACCGCGCGCGGCGCATCGAGCTGCGCGGCCGCGTTGATCACCGCCGAGCGCGCCTGCTCGACTTCCAGCAGCAGGTCGGCCATCCGGTGCTGCAGCGCCTGGAAGCTGCCGATCGGCAGCCCGAACTGCTTGCGCGTGCGCAGGTAGTCGAGCGTCGCGTCCTTCGCGACGTCCATCGCGCCCAGCGCTTCCGCGGACAGCGCGAGCAGCCCGTAGCCGAGCACGCGCTCGAGCAGCATGGCGCCGGCTTCTCCGTCATGCGCATCCGGCGCGCCGAGCGCGGCATCGGCCGGCAACACGACGCGCTCGAAGCGCACTTCGGCCGCGCGGCCGCCGTCGATCTTCCGGTAGTCGCGCAGCGACACGCCCGGCGCGTCGGCCGGCACGACGAACAGGCCGATGCCGGCCGCGTCGTCGTCATCGCCGGACACGCGCGCGCTGACGACCAGGAACGCCGCCTGCGCGCCCTGGTCGACGACACCCTTCGCGCCGGTCAGCACCCAGCCGTCGGCGGTGCGCTCGGCGCGCGTGCGCACCGTCGTCAGTTCGTAGTGCGAGCCCGGCTCGTCGTGCGCGAACGCGGCGCTCGCGCTGCCGTCGATCAACGCGGCGAGCTTGTCGCGATGCGCGTCGCCGCCGGCCAGCGACAGCGCGCGGCCCGCGAGCAGCGCACCGAGGAACGGCTCGACGACGAGCCCGCGCCCGAGGCATTCGAATACGACGGCGATATCGAAACCCGCGCCGCCGAAGCCGCCGTCGGCTTCGGGAAACAGCGCGCCGATCGCGCCGAGTTCGGCGAAGCGCCGCCACATCGCGCGATCGAATCCGTCGGCCGACTGCGCGATGCGGTCGCGCACGGGGAACGCATATTGTTCGGCGATAAACCGGTTCAACGTGTCCGCCAGCATCCGGCGGTCTTCTGTGTGCTGGAAATCCATCGTCGCGTCCCTCGTTACAGCCCGAGCATCATCTTCGCGATGATGTTCTTCTGGATCTCGTTCGAGCCGCCGAAGATCGACAGCTTGCGGTTGTTGAAATACTGCTGCGCGGCGCTGGCGGCCCCGTCCGGGCCGAGCGGCTCGCCGTCGTAATCGGCGTCGAGCGCCTCCTCGACGAACGGCTGCGCGTAAGGCCCCATCGCGCGGCGCATCAGCGCGGTGATCTCCTGGCGGATCTGCGTGCCGCGAATCTTCAGCATCGAGCTTTCCGCGCCCGGCACGCCGCCACCCGCGACCGCGGCCAGCACGCGCAGGTTGGTCGTGCGCATGTTCTCGAGCTCGATCTCCACGCGCGCGATGCGCGCCGCGAAGAACGGATCGTCCGCGAGCGGCCGGCCGTTCTTCGTGACCTTCGCGGCGACCGCGCGCAGCCGCTCGAGCGCGGCCGTCGAGAAGCCGATCCCGGCGATATTGGTGCGTTCGTACGTGAGCAGGTATTTCGCGTACGTCCAGCCACGGTTCTCTTCGCCGACCAGGTTCGCCACGGGCACCCGCACGTCGGTGAAGAACACCTCGTTCACCTCGTGCTCGCCGTCGAGCGTGACGATCGGGCGCACTTCGACACCGGGCGTCGTCATGTCGATCAGCAGGAAACTGATGCCCTCCTGCTTGCGCACGTCGGTCGCGGTGCGCACCAGGCAGAAGATCATGTTCGCGTAGTGGCCGAGCGTGGTCCACGTCTTCTGCCCGTTCACGACATAGTGGTCGCCGTCGCGCACGGCGCTCGTCTTCACCGACGCGAGGTCGGAACCGGCGCCCGGCTCCGAATAGCCCTGGCACCACCAGTCGGTGCCGTCGAGAATGCGTGGCAGCCAGTGGCGCTTTTGCGCATCGCTGCCGTACTTGATCAGCACGGGCCCGAGCATGTTCACGCCGAACGGCACGATGCGCGGCGCGCCCGCGAGCGCGCATTCGTTGTCGAACAGAAATTTCTGCGCGACGCTCCAGCCGGGGCCGCCATACTCGCGCGGCCAGTGGCTCGCGAGCCAGCCGCGCGCATTGAGGATCGCGTGCCATTCGCGCATGTCGTCGCGCGTCAGATGCAGGCCGCCCTTTACCTTGCGCGCGATGCGCGCGGGCAGTTCGGCGGCGAGAAAGCGCTGCACGTCGGTGCGGAACGCTTCCTCTTCGGGTGTGAAATTGAGATCCATCGTGAGTCCGTTGCGAATGCGGTGAACGTTCAGTCGATATGGTTGAGGCTCGCGAAACCTGCGCCGCGCTCGACCAGCTCGACGATCAGCGGCGAAGGCTTCCAGAACAGCGGATCCTCCTTCGCGAACGCGCGGATGTCGGCAAGCACGTTCGCGAGGCCGACCGTGTCCGCGTAGTGCATCGGGCCGCCGCGATAGCGCGGGAAGCCGTAGCCGTACAGGAACACCGCGTCGACGTCGAGCGGGCGCAGCGCGATCTTCTCGTGCACGACGTTCGCGCCTTCGTTGATCATCGCGGCGAGGTAGCGGCGCATGATCTCGTCGTCGGTGAAGGTGCGCGGCGTGATGCCCTTCTTCGCGCGCTCCTCGGCGACGATCGCCTCGACTTCCGGGTCCGGCGTGCCGGTGCGCGCGCCGTCCGGATACAGGTAGTAGCCGCGCGCGGTCTTCTGCCCGAACCAGCCGCGCTCGCACAGCCGGTCGGAAATCTCCACGTAGCGCGCGCGCGGGTCGCGGGTCGCCGCGCGGCGCTTGCGCGTCGCCCAGCCGATGTCGCCGCCCGCCAGATCGACGACCTGGAACGGTCCCATCGGGAAGCCGAATTCGCGCACCGCGCGATCGATCTGGTACGGCGATGCGCCGTCTTCCATCAGGTAGTCGGCCGCCGTCCGGTAGACGGCGAGGATCCGGTTGCCGATGAAGCCGTCGCACACGCCCGCGCGCACCGGCGTCTTTTTCAGCTGCTTGGCCAGCGCGAACGCGGTCGCGACGACGTCCGCGCTCGCGCGCGCCGGCACGACGATCTCCAGCAGCTTCATCACGTTGGCCGGCGAGAAGAAATGCAGGCCGATCACGTCGGCCGGCCGGTCGATGCTGGCGGCCAGCTCGTCGATGTCGAGATACGACGTGTTGGTCGCGAGCACCGCGCCCGGCTTGCACACGCGCGCGAGCTCGGCGAACACGGCCTTCTTCACGGCCATGTCCTCGAACACGGCCTCGATCACGACGTCGGCCTGCGCGAGCGCATCGTACGACGTGCTGCCCTTGAAGCGCGCGAGCCGCGCCGCATGCGCGGCCGGCGTCATCCGCCCCTTCGCGACGAGCGCGTCGTACACCTTCTCGACATGCGCGCGGCCGCGCGCGAGCGACGCTTCGTCGCGCTCGATCATCGTCACCGGCAGCCCGGCGTCGAGCGCCGCGACCGCGATGCCCGCGCCCATCGTGCCGCCGCCGACCACGCCGATCCGCTCGACCGGCCGTGCGCTCGCGCGGCGCGCCTCGGGCGCCTTGGCCGCCTCGCGTTCCGCGAAGAACGCGTGCACGAGGCCCGCGCGCTGCGGGCTGTCGATGCATTGCAGGAACAGGCTGCGCTCGAGCTTCATCCCCGCGTCGAACGACAGCGTGAGCGCCGCCTCGACCGCTTCGACGATCTTCGCGGGCGAGAACAGCCCGCGCGACTTCTTCGGCAACTCGGCGCGCGCCGCGTCGATCGCGGCCTGCGCGGCCGCGCGATCGGCAAGCCCCTGCGCATCGCGCGTGCGCCGCGCCGGCGCGCCGAGCGACACGAGTTCCTGCGCATAGGCGAGCCCTTCGGCGAGCGTGTCGTCGCTGTGCGCGACGCGATCGACGAGGCCGAGCGCGAGCGCTTCGTCGGCGCTTGCGTGACGCCCCGTCAGCATCAGGTCGAGCGCGGCCTTCGCACCGATCAGGCGCGGTGTGCGCTGCGTGCCGCCCGCGCCGGGCAGCAGGCCGAGCGTGACTTCGGGCAGGCCGAGCTTCGCGCCGGGCACCGCGAGCCGGTAATGCGCGGCGAGCGCGACCTCGAGGCCGCCGCCGAGCGTCGCGCCGTGCAGCGCGACCACGACCGGCTTCGCGCTCGACTCGATCCGCTCGCACACGTCGGGCAGCGACGGCGGCACCGGCGGCTTGCCGAATTCGCGGATGTCGGCGCCCGCGATGAAATTGCGGCCGGCGCCGACGATCAGCACCGCGCGGATCGCGTCGTCGGCCTGCGCGGCGTCCAATGCGTTGGCGAGGCCGCGCCGCACGTCGGCGGACAACGCGTTGACGGGCGGATGGTCGATCGTGACGACGAGCAGCTTGTCGCGCCGTTCGCGCGTGACGGTGCCGGCCTGGGAGGATTCGGGGGAAGCGGATGAATTCATCGTGTCTCCAGTGCGATGCGCCGCGCGGGCGGGCGGAAGCGGTCGTCGGGGCGGGCCAACGATGCCGCCTTTCGAGCCTGATGCCGCGCGGCGGGAAACGATCCGGCGTGGTTGCCGGGCATGACTCGATTCTCGATTGATCGAGATTCATTGACAATTCCCGCGCGCCTTTACAAGCTGTCAAGTCTGACTTGACATTGAATGTTTTCGGACCGTCAAAGGGCCGGATCGGGAGACATCGAGCATGGACCTGAACGCGCTGACGCTGCTCGTCGAGATTCTCGATGCGGGCAACCTGAGCAAAGCCGCGCAGCGGCTCAAGATGAGCCGCGCGAACGTCAGCTACCGGCTGAACCAGCTCGAACGCTCGATCGGCCAGCAGCTCGTGCGCCGCACGACGCGCCGCATCGAGCCGACCGAGATCGGGCTGAAGCTGTACGAACACGGCCGGCGCATCCGCAACGAGCTGCTTGCCGCGCAGGAATCGGTGACGACGCTCGGCCAGGACCTGCAGGGCCGCGTGCGGCTGTCGGTGCCGAGCGGCTACGGGCAGATGGTGATGTCCGACTGGCTGCTCGCGTTCAAGCGGCTGCATCCGGGCATCGTGCTCGACGTCGTGTTCGAGAATCGCGTGGAGGACCTGATGCGCGACGAAGTCGACATCGCGATCCGCGTGATGTCCGAGCCGCCGCAGAACCTCGTCGCGCGCGACATGGGCGCGGTGCGCTACGTCGCGTGCGCGTCGCCCGCGTTCGCCGCCGCGCACGGGATGCCGGCGAGCCTCGGCGCGCTGGCCGCCGCGCCGGTCGTCACCGCGACGGTGCTCGGGCGGCAGCTGCGGATCGCCGCGTATCTCGGCGACGAACGTCACGAGGTGCTGCTCGAGCCCACGCTGATTTCGGAGAACTTCCTGTTCCTGCGCCAGGCGATTCTCGCCGGGATCGGCGTCGGCATCGTGCCCGACTACGTGATGCAGGACGACATGCGGCGCGGCACGGTCGTCACGTCGCTCGATGCATATCGGCTCAGTATCTTCGGCACGCACATGTACATGCTCTACATGCCGAACCGGCACCACACGCGCGCGACCGCGACGTTCATAGAGTTCATCCTCGAACAGGCCGGAAAGACCGGCCGGGGCGGGCCCGACGGGATGCGTCAGGGTTTCCTGTCGGGTGACAACCCGCCGGCCGCGCGGCGACAATAGCGCGCCGCCCGTGCGGAGCGCGTGCCGCGCACACGCCGCCTCCTTCGAATTCACTGTTGCCGAGGGTTTCAATGTTCGACCGGATCCGTCCGCATTCGCGTCCCCGGACGCTCGCCGCCACGCTCACGCTCGCCGCGCTCGTCACGTTCGCCGCGTTCGGTGCGGGCTGCACGTCCCCGTCCGCGCCGTCGGGCGCCGTCGTCCCGGTTGCCGCCGCGTCGGGCGCCGCGGTGCCGCTGCCCGGCGTTCACGCGCCCGAGCGGTCGTCAGGCTGGACCGACAAGCCGGGCTGGACCTCGCAGCATTTCATGATCGCGGCCGCGAACCCGCTCGCGACGCAGGCCGGCTACGACATGCTGAAGGCCGGCGGCACCGCGATCGACGCGGCGATCGCGACGCAGATGGTGCTGGCGCTCGTCGAGCCGCAATCGTCCGGGCTCGGCGGCGGCGCGTTCATGCTGTACTCCGACGGCAAGACGACGCAGGCATACGACGGCCGCGAGACCGCGCCGGCCGCCGCGACCGAGCGCCTGTTCTACGGCCCGACCGGCCAGCCGATGGGCTTCTACGAAGGCGTCGTCGGCGGCCGTTCGGTCGGCACGCCGGGCGTGCTGCGCATGCTCGAGGCCGCGCACCGGGCGCACGGCAAGCTGCCGTGGCGCCGGCTGTTCCAGCCCGCGATCCGGCTCGCCGAGCACGGCTTCACGATCAGCCCGCGCCTCGCGATGCTGATCGCGAACGACAAGTACCTGATGAACGACGCGGCCGCGCGCGCGTATTTCTACAACAAGGACGGCACGCCGAAGGCGGCCGGCACGGTGCTGAAGAACCCCGCGCTCGCGACCGTGCTGCGCCAGGTCGCCGAGCGCGGCGCGAATGCGTTCTACACCGGCGCGATCGCGCGCGACATCGTCGCCAAGGTGCGCAAGCATCCGACCAACCCGGGTCTGCTGTCGCTGCAGGATCTCGCGCGCTACAAGGCGAAGGTGCGTGCGCCGCTGTGCACCGACTACCGGCGCTCGGTGGTGTGCGGGATGCCGCCGCCGTCGTCGGGCGGTCTCGCGATCGCGCAGATGCTCGGCATTCTCGAGGCGATGCCCGACTGGCAGCAGATCGGCGCGCAGAAGCCGGTACGCAACGAGCTCGGCTACGAGCCGACGCCGTTTGCCGCGCACCTGTTCAGCGAGGCCGGGCGCCTCGCGTTCGCCGATCGCGCGCGCTACGTCGCCGATCCGGATTTCGTGCCGTTGCCGGGCGGCAGCTGGGCGAGCCTTGCCGACAAGACCTATCTCGCTCAGCGCGCGCGCCTGATCGGCGACACGAGCATGGGCGTCGCGCAGGCCGGCACGCCGCAGGGCGCGACGCTCGCGCTGGCCGACGACCGCAGCCCCGAATTGCCGTCGACGTCCGATATCGCGATCGTCGACCGCTACGGCCAGGCGCTGTCGATGACGACCAGCGTCGAGGATGCGTTCGGCTCGCGGCTGATGGTGCGCGGTTTCATGCTGAACAACCAGCTCACCGATTTCTCGTTCGCGGCGAGCGAGAACGGCCGGCCCGTCGCGAACCGCGTGCAGCCGGGCAAGCGGCCGCGCTCGTCGATGTCGCCCGAACTCGTGTTCGACAAGAAGACGAAACAGGTGACGATGATCGTCGGCTCGGCCGGCGGCCCCGCGATCATCAACCACGTCGCGAAGACGCTGATCGGCGTGATGGACTGGGGGATGACGATGCAGCAGGCGATCGCGCTGCCGAACTTCGGATCGATGAACGGGCCGACGCAGCTCGAGCGCGGGCGCGTGTCGGATGCGCTCGTCGACGGGCTCAAGGGGCGCGGGCACGACGTGCAGGTCGTCGAGATGAACTCGGGCCTGCAGGGCATCCAGCGGCTGAACGTGCAGGGGCAGACGGTGTGGTTCGGCGGCGCGGACCCGCGGCGCGAAGGGATCGCGATGGGCGATTGAGGCCGGCGGGAACGGGCGGCGCGTGCGCCGCCTGCGTTCGCGTCACCCGCGCCCTTTCCACGGCACCACCCGCCGCTCGACCCATCGCATCGCGAGATCGAACAGCCACGCGATCGCGCCGATGATCAGGATGCCCATCACGACGATATCCGTGCGCAGGAAGCTCGACGCATTGAGCACCATCTGCCCGAGGCCGGCCGTCGCGGCGACCATCTCGGCCGCGACGAGCGTCGTCCAGCCGAAGCCGATCGCGATCCGCAGGCCGGTGAGGATTTCCGGCAGCGCGGCCGGCAGCACGACGTGGCGCACGATCTGCGCGAAGCTGCCGCCGAGCGAATACGCGGCGTTGATCTGCTCGACCGTCGCCGCGCGCACGCCCGCGCGGGCGGCCATCGCGATCGGCGCGAAGCACGCGAGAAAGATCACGACCAGCTTCGCCGTCTCGTCGATGCCGAACCAGATCACCACGAGCGGCAGGTACGCAAGCGGCGGCAGCGGCCGGTAAAACTCCAGCAGCGGATCGAGCACGCCGCGCGCGATGCGGCTCACGCCCATCAGGATGCCCGTCGGCACGCCGATCGCGGTGGCGAATACGAACGCGCCGAACACGCGCGCGGCGCTCCACAACAGATGGTCGGACAACGGCAGGCCGCCCTGGATCCGGCCGTGCCATGCGTCGACGAACGCGGCCCACACCGCTTCCGGCGTGGGCAGGAACAGCGGCGGCAGCCACTGCAGATGCGTCGCGACCCACCACAGCACGGCCAGCGCCGCGACCGTCGCCGCGCTGAGCGCGGCCGTCCGCCCCTGCCCGGGCAACCGGTAGCGATGCGATGCGCGTGGCGCCCGCACCGCGCGCTGCCCTGGCGTGCTGCGCTCGTCCTGCGCGAATGGTGCGACCGCTCGATCGGCCGGCCAGGAATCCTGCGTGCTCATGTCGTCCTGCCTGTGCAAAGTACTGATCCGGCCGCGCCCGACGGACGCGCCGTGCCGCGCGAACTCGTGCATCACGCCGCCTGCCCGATCGCGTCGTCGCGATGCAGATACGCGATCAGCCGCTCGCGCCATGCGATGAATTCCGGCGCCGACTTCACCGCGCGCGCATCGCGCGATTCGACGTAGCGCCGCGCGAACGGCAGCTCGAAGGTTTCCGCGATGCGGCCGGGGCCGGGCGTCATCACGACGAGACGCGTCGCGAGGAACAGCGCCTCCTCGACGTCGTGCGTGATGAAGAACACCGTCTTGCCCGTGCGTGCCCACACATCGAGCACCAGCGCCTGCATCGTGCCGCGCGTCATCGCGTCGAGCGCGCCCATCGGCTCGTCCATCAGCAGCACGCGCGGATCGCTCGCGAGCGCACGCGCGATGCCGACGCGCTGCTGCATCCCGCCCGACAGTTCGTACACGCGCGCGTGCGCATGGCGCTCGAGGCCGACGAGCGCGAGCATCTCCATCGCGCGCGCTTCGCGCTCGGGCTTCGACACGCGCGCGAAGCGCAGCCCGAGCGCGACGTTGTCGAGCACGTCGAGCCACGGCAGCAACGCATATTTCTGGAATACGACGCCGCGATCGGCGCCGGGGCCCGTGACCGGCACGCCGTCGACGCGCACGTCGCCCGTCGTCGGAGCGACGAAGCCGGCCATGCAATTGAGCAGCGTCGTCTTCCCGCAACCCGACGCGCCGAGCGCGACGACGAATTCACCGGAATCGATGCGCAGGTCGACGCGCGCGAGCGCCTGCGTCGTCGGCCTGCCGCGTTCGCCCGGATAGGCGACCGATACCTGACGAACCTCCAGCGTGCTCATGATCGAGTGCTCCGGGGTGAGTGGCGTGATGCGCGGCGCTCAGCGCGCGGCCTTCTGCACGAACTGCGGATCGACGCCGACCGAGTAGTCGGACAGCACCGTCTGGATCGTGCCTTGCGATTTGAGGAACGTGGCCGTGGCCGCGAGCGACTTCGCGGCGCCCGATTGCGCGCCGCCGCCGAGCCACGTCGGCGATGCCTGCTCGGCCGGCGTCGGGAATGCGTAGAGCGCGAGGCTGGCCGGCACGTCCTGCGCGTTCGCGCCGGACACCTTCGCCACCGCCGCGACCTGCGGCGAGCCGACCTTCCACGCCGCCGCATGCGCGCGATAATCCGCATCGGCGGCCGCCAGCACCTTCACGAAGCGCTCGACGAATTCGGGGTTGGCACGCGCGAACTTGCGGCTCACGACGAAACCGTCGAACGTGGCCTTGCCGCTTTCCTTCGCGACCTGCCCCGACGTGGTCAGCACGGTGCCCGACTGCTTGACCTTCGCGAGCACCGGATCCCAGATATAGGTCGCGTCGATGTCGCCGCGCGTCCACGCGGCCGCGACCTCGGGCGGGCGCAGGTTGACGATCTTCACGTCGTTCGGATTCACGCCGGCGGCCTGCAGCGCGACGAGCGTATGGAAATGCGACGTCGACACGAACGGCACGCCGATCTTCCTGCCCTTGAGCGCGGCGACGCTCGTCACGCCCGAGCCGTTGCGCGCGACGAGCGCCTCGGCGTCGTTGATGTTGTCGAGCACCCAGAACAGCGAGATGTCGAGCCCCTGCGACAGGCCGGCCGCGATCGGGCTGGAGCCTGCCTCGCCGAGCTGCACGGAGCCCGACGCGAGCGCGCGGATCACGTCGGCGCCGCTGTCGAGCTTGCGGAACGTGACCTTGTAGCCGGTGGCCTTTTCGACTTCACCGCTCGCCTGCGCGTAGCGCCACGGCACGACCATGTCCTGGTACGCGATCACGACTTCGCGCGATTCGGCGTGCGCCGCGCCGAGTACGGCAAAGGCGGCCAGCGCGACTGCGGCGCGGCCCACGAGGCTGAAACGGGACATGCGGCTCTCCTTCGAATGCGTGCATTGCTGCGGGAGAGCCGACTTTACGGGCTTTGCGCGCGGCGGGAGCGAACTTATCCTGCGAAGCTATCGATGCCGCTCCAGCTTTGCTTTTCACGTTCGACTGGATCGCGTGTCCGGTCGGGTGGCGAATGTCGTGCGAACGCCTGCTCGGCGGCCGCGCCAACGAAAAAGCCCGCATCGCTGCGGGCTTTTTTCGACTGCACGGCTCCTGCGGAGCAGGCCAATGGCGCTCAGACCACCCCCGCCCCATGCGCCTGCAGATCGGCGTGATAGCTCGAACGCACCATCGCGCCGACGGCCGCGTGCGTGAAGCCCATCTTGTACGCTTCTTCCTCGTACATCTTGAACGTGTCCGGATGCACGTAAGCACGCACCGGCAGGTGGTGCTCCGACGGCTGCAGATACTGGCCGATCGTCAGCATGTCGACGTCGTGCGCGCGCAGGTCGCGCATCACCTGCAGGATTTCCTCTTCGGTCTCGCCGAGGCCGACCATCAGGCCCGACTTCGTCGCGACGTCCGGATGCAGCGCCTTGAAGTCCTTCAGCAGCTTCAGCGAGTGCGCGTAGTCCGAACCCGGGCGCGCTTCCTTGTACAGGCGCGGCACCGTTTCGAGGTTGTGGTTCATCACGTCGGGCGGCGCCGCGTTCAGGATCGAGATCGCGCGGTCGAGACGGCCGCGGAAGTCCGGCGTCAGGATCTCGATGCGCGTTTCCGGCGATTGCTCGCGCACTTCGCGGATGCACTCGACGAAGTGAGCCGCGCCGCCGTCGCGCAGGTCGTCGCGGTCGACGCTCGTGATCACCACGTACTTGAGCTTGAGTGCTGCGATCGTGCGCGCGAGGTTCTTCGGTTCATCCGCGTCGAGCGGATCGGGACGGCCGTGGCCGACGTCGCAGAACGGGCAGCGGCGCGTGCACTTGTCGCCCATGATCATGAACGTCGCCGTGCCCTTGCCGAAGCATTCGCCGATGTTCGGGCAGCTCGCTTCCTCGCACACGGTGTGCAGGTTGTGCTCTCGCAGGATCGTCTTGATCTCGTTGAAGCGCGAGCTGCCGGTGGCCGCCTTCACGCGGATCCATTCCGGCTTCTTCAGCTTCTCGATCGGAATGACCTTGATCGGGATGCGCGCCGTCTTCGCCTGCGCCTTCTGCTTGGCGGTCGGATCGTAGGCAGGGGTCGCGGCCGAATCGGCCGGTGCGGGGGAAGCGGTAACGTCAGTCATTCGAATGTTCCAGTGCCTGCGGCTTGTCGGCGGCCGCGGATTCGCCGTCGAGGTTGGCGATCAGACGCCCCACCAGCGTGTGGGCGACGTCGTTCCAGTCGGCGGCAACCTCGAGGCTCGCCATGTCGACGGTTTCCAGTCCGGCATAGCCGCACGGGTTGATCGCGAGAAACGGGCGCAGATCCATCTTCACGTTCAGGCTCAGCCCGTGATAGCTGCAGCCGTTGCGGATCTTCAGGCCGAGGGCCGCGATCTTCGCGCCTTCGTGCACGCCGGATGCCACGTAGATTCCCGGCGCGCCCGCCTTGCGGACCGAAGCGAGATTATACGCCGCGAGGGTTTCGATCACGGCCTCCTCGATCTTCGTCACGAGCGTGCGCACCATCAGCTTGCGCCGGCGCAGGTCCAGCAGCAAATAGACGACGATCTGGCCGGGGCCGTGGTAGGTGATTTGTCCGCCGCGGTCGACCTTCACGAGCGGCACGCCGCTGTCGGCCACCAGCAGGTGGGCCGGGTCGCCGGCCTGGCCGAGCGTGTAGACGGGCGGATGCTCGACGACCCAGATTTCGTCGCCGGTGTCGGCCGTGCGCGTGTCGGTGAACGCGCGCATCGCGTCGAAGCTCGTCTCGTACGCCTCGCTGCCCCGCCAGCGCACGGTGACCGGCACGACGGGCTGAACCGGAGACCCGGCGGGCGATTCGGAAACAGCGACAGGCGTGGACACGATGGCAACCGGCGAGACGGACATGGCCGGTAGTTTACCGAAAACCCATGCGTCTCGCCGGCTTCAGAAGGGGACGGATCGCGCGCATCCGTCGGAGGAAAGGCGCGTCAGACGGTGCGCCAGCCGTCGTGGAACAGCGCATTCACGCGGTGACGCAGCCGTGCGAGCGCGCCGCGCGCAACCTCGCCGGCCGGCCGCGACACCGAGAACGCCACCTGCGCGCCCTGCCCGCTTTCCGCGCTCAACCACAGCCGCTCGCCGCGGCGCAGCCGCAGCGTCTCGCCGTCGACCAGGAAGTAGTCCTCGACGTCGTTGCTGCGCGTCGCCCACACCGGCCCGCATTGCACCGTCAGACGCGTGCTGCGTTGCACCTTCATCGGCACGGTTTCGCCGGGAGGGATTTCGAACGTGATGCTTGAAGAAATTTCTTGCATGATCGACTCCGCCAATAAATGCTTCGATGGCTACAATCGTAGTCATTTGAAGGGGCTCGACCAAACGACCATTTTTCACGTCGATGTGAGGAAAATTAGCAAATGGACCTCCGCCAGCTGCCCGCGCTGAACGCGATCCGTGCGTTCGAAGCCGCCGCCCGCCACGAGAATTTCTCCCGCGCCGCCGACGAGCTGTACGTCACGCACGGCGCGGTCAGCCACCAGGTTCGCGCGCTCGAGGAGGAGCTCGGCGTGCAGCTGTTCACGCGCAACGGCAAGCGGCTGTGCCTGACCGACGCCGGCATGCGCTACGCGCAGCAGGTCCGCACCGCGCTGATGGTGATCGCCGATGCGACGCGCGACGTGCGCGCAAGCGACCGCGGCCGGCGGCTGGTGGTGTCGATGCTGTCGTCGTTCGCGGCGCGCTTCATCACGCCGCGCATCGGCACGTTCATCGAGCGGCATCCGGAAATCGACGTCGAGCTGCAGTCGACCAACTCGCTCACCGATTTCGCGCGCGACGACGTCGACCTCGCGATCCGCTTCGGCTCCGGCCACTATCCGGGGCTGCACGTCGAGCCGTTGTTCGAGGAGGTGTTCTTTCCGGCATGCTCACCGACACTGAACGGCGGCAAGCTGCCGCAAACGCCCGCCGATCTCGTGCATTACAACCTGCTGCGCTCGGACGACGAGCTGTGGCGGCCGTGGTTCGACGCGGCCGGGCTCGATACGCTGACCGAGCCGAAACGGGGAATTCTGTACCAGGATTCGTCGAACCTGCTGCTGGCCGCGATCGACGGCCAGGGCATCGCGCTGGTGCGCCGCTCGCTCGCGGTACACGACCTGCTGGACGGGCGCCTCGTGCGCCTGTTCGACATCGACGGGCAAAGCCCGTGGCACTATTTTTTCGTGTGTCCGCCGCCGCTCGTGAACACGCCGCGCGTGCAGGCGTTCAGAACCTGGCTGCTTCAGGAAGTCGCCGAATACAAGCTGCTGTGCGACGAACTGGACGCGCGGCGCGCGGCGGGGAAGACCCCCGCCGAGTGCGCGCGGGAAGGAGGATGGAAAGCGGCGCTCAGAGCACGACCTTGACCATCGGATGGCCGGTCAGTGCGCGGTAGATGTTGTCGAGCTGTTCCTGGCTCGTCGCGCGCACGGTGATCGTGAGGCCGGTGTAGTTGCCGCCGCTCGATGCACGCTCCTCGATCTTCTCGACGTCTATCTCGTTGTCATGGACGGCCACGACCTTGAAGATCGTATCCTTGAACTCCGGGTGCGCCTTGCCCATGATCTTGATCGGGAAATCGCACGGAAACTCCAGCAGCGACTCCTTCCTGGCATCGATCGCGCCGGTAACCTCGATGGTTTTGGTCGGTTCGCTCATCACTTTCTCCGGGTTAGGTCAAACTGTTCAAACTCGCGTGCCTTCGCACGCTGGTACGCGTCGTACAACGCCGCGAACACCGGGCCCGGCTTGCCGCCTTGCACGGGCAGGTCGTCGAGCGACGTCACGGGCAGGATCTCCTTCGTCGCCGACGTGATCATGATCTCGTCCGCCGAGCGCAATTCGACCTCGCTGATCTCGCGCGCGACGAACCGAATGCCGCACTCCTCGGCCAGCTGCTCGACCAGCGCGTAGCGAATCCCCTCGAGGATCCTGTTGCTGCGCGGCGGCGCCATCAGCTCGCCGTTCTTCACGATCCACACGTTCGACGACGACCCTTCGGTCACGTTGTCGTCGCGCAGCTGGATCGTCTCGAACGCATCGCGTTCGGCCGCATGCTGCGCCATCAGCACGTTGCCGAGCAACGAAATCGACTTGATGTCGCAATGCAGCCAGCGGCGATCCTCGGCCGTCACGCAGCGCACGCCCTGCGCGCGCTCGTCGGCCGACGGCAGGCGCAGCGGGCTCGCCATCGCGAACACCGTCGGCACCGTGTTGGCCGGGAACGCGTGGCCGCGTTTGGCGACGCCGCGCGTGACCTGCAGGTAGACGAGCGCATTGCCGTCGCCGAGGCCTTGCGCGTTCGCGGCGACCACGCGCTCGATCAGCGCGCGCCAGCCGGCCGGGTCATGCGGATCCTCGATGCCGATCTTCTTCAGGCTGCGCGCGAGCCGCTCCAGATGCTGGTCGATCCGGAACGGCACGTGCGCGCCGTCGTGCGCATAAACGGGGACGACTTCATACACGCCATCGCCGAAGATGAACCCGCGGTCGAGCACCGGCACGCGGGCTTGAGACAGCGGCACCAGTTCCTCCTGCGACGACACGCTGAGGTAGACGATCGGTTCGAATTCGGCTTGGCTCATGGCTGTACCAGATGGGGATGAAGTCGTGAAAACAAAGGCCCGTCGTGCTTACTTCTTCTTGCTGAACATCAGCAGGATCGAGTCCCAGATACGTCCGAAGATACCCGCTTCCGGCACGGCCTGCAGCGCGACGACCGGGAACTCCGACAGCGTCTTGCCGTCGGCGACGATCTTCACGGTGCCGACCTGCTGGCCTTCCGCGAGCGGCGCGATCAGCGGCGCGTTGACGTCGACTTCCGGCTTGACCTTGTCGCCCAGGCCGCGCGGCACCGTCACCCACTGGTCGCCCTTCACGCCGACCTGCACGGTGTTTTCCTTGCCCTTGTAGATGCGCGGCGTCGACATCGCCTGGCCGCCCTTGAACAGGCGCACCGCGTCGAACGCGCTATAGCCGTAGTTCAGCATCTTCATGCTGTCCTGCGTGCGGTCGCTTTCCTTCTGCTCGCCCATCATCACCGACACGAGACGGCGCTGGCTGTCGACACCCGGGATCGCGCGCTTGGACGACGCGATCAGGCAATAGCCGGCCGCTTGCGTGTGGCCCGTCTTCAGGCCGTCGACCGTCGGATCCAGCCACAGCAGGCGGTTGCGGTTGCCCTGGCGGATGTTGTTGTACTTGAATTCCTTCTCCGAGAAGATGCCGTAGTACTGCGGAAAATCGCGGATCAGGTGCGCGGACAGCTTCGCGAGGTCGCCGGCCGTCGTGTAGTGGTTCGGGTCGGGCATGCCGTTCACGTCGGCGAAGTGCGTGCCCTTCATGCCGAGGCGCGCGGCCTCGTCGTTCATCATCGTGACGAACTGCCCTTCGCTGCCGCCGACGAGTTCGGCCAGCGCGATCGCGGCGTCGTTGCCCGACTGGATGATCATCCCGTACACGAGGTCGTGCACGGACACCGGCTTGTTCGCCTCGATGAACATGCGCGACTCGTCGCGGCCGACGCGGCGCACCGCTTCGCTCGGCGTGACGATCTGCTCCATCGAGATCTTCTTCTTGTCGAGCGCCTCGAACACCAGGTAGGCCGTCATCAGCTTCGTCAGCGACGCGGGCTCGACGCGTTCGTCGGCGTTGCCCGATGCGAGCACGGTGTTGCTCGTCGCATCGACGAGCACCCACGAGCGCGCGTTCACGCCCGGCGGCGGCACCGCGCCCGGCATGAAGGTCGCGGGCGCGCCGGTGGACTGCTCGGCGGCGGCGGCCGGCGCGGCATGCGCGGCCTTGGCCTTGGCGGCCGGCTTCGCCTCGGCGACGACGATCGTCGACGCGAGTGCGACGGGCAGCATCACGCCCAGCGCGACGTTGCGCGCGGCGGTGCCGAAGGCGATGGAAGAAGCGAGGGACTTGAGGCCTTGGGAAGACAGACGCATGATCGATTCAGGCTGGTGGCAGAAAGTGCGGCGCGAAACGCGCAGGGTTGAACGGCAAGGCGGCGAGCGTTCCGGCGTTCGCCCGACCGTGTCGGACGGCGCGAAACGCGCCGGTTGGACTCGTGCGGACGCGTTCGGTTCGCGGCCGTCGCGAGCGGGCGGACAGGCGGCGAAACGAGCGCCGCATGGGCCCGGCCGGGCCGCGGGCGACGCGAAATGCGGCCATTATACGTGGCCGCGAACGGCGTTTTCGCGAACCATGAGTCGGCCGGCAACACACAGGCTTCGGGAGGATAGCGCGGCTTCGCTGCGGACGATCGTGCTCGAAGCCGCGCGAAAGGCGTGCGCAGGCGCCATGCAAGCGAGGTTGCGGCGCGCCGGCGTGCGCATTGCGATCGTGTCGCAACACGCTGCGGTGCGATGCCGCGCGAGCGGCGACACCGCGGCCGCGCGGCAACCGCGCCGCATGCCGGGCTCAGCGGATCAACGCCACGCGTCGACGATGATGCGCTTCAGCACATGCAGCTTGCGATGCAGGAAATGCTCGGCACCGGGAATCACGACGACCGGCAGCTCCTGCGGCCGCGCCCAGTCGTAGACCGAGCCGATCGGCACCGTGTCGTCGGTCTCGCCGTGGATCACGAGCGTGTTCTCGGGCACGTCGGCGACCTGCCAGCGGCTCGCGGCCGTGCCGACGAAGACCATCCGCTCGATCGTCTCGCCCGCGTCGCGCAAGCGCTTCGCGACATGCGACAGCACGAAGGTGCCGAACGAGAAGCCCGCGAGCACGAGCGGCAGGTCCGCATAGGCGGGCTGCGCGCGCATGTGCGCGAGCACGGCCAGCAGGTCGTCGGCCTCGCCGATGCCGTTGTCGTGCACGCCCTCGGTCGCGCCGACGCCGCGGAAGTTCGACCGGTACACCACGTAGCCGAGCTGGACCAGCGTGCGCGCGAGCGTTTGCGCGACCTTGTTGTCCATCGTGCCGCCGAACAGCGGATGCGGATGCGCGACGAGCGCGATGCCGCGCGGCGCGGCGCCGCCTTCGCGCACGGCATCCGGCAGGTCGACCGCGATTTCGATCTGCCCGACCGGGCCGGCGATCAGCGACTTCTGCGTATGAACGTTCATTCGGCCCGCCCGCTCAGATCTTCAGGCGGTCGACGACCTTGCCGTCGCGCAGGTGCGATTCGACGATCTCGTCGATGTCGGCGCGATCGACGTACGTGTACCACGTGCCTTCCGGATACACGACCATCACGGGCCCTTCCTCGCAGCGGTCGAGGCAGCCGGCCTTGTTGATGCGCACCTTGCCGGGGCCGGCGAGGCCGAGTTCCTTCACGCGCTTTTTCGCGTACTCCTGCATGGTCTGCGCATCGCATTGCGCGCAGCTCGGGCGCTCGGCGCCCGGTTCGCGCTGGTTCAGGCAGAAGAAGACGTGGTGCTGGTAGTAGGAATCCATGATGGTGACGAGCGGCCCGGCGCGGCGCCGGACGGAAAGAGAGGCGATTGGCGTTGCGCGCGGCAACGGATGTGCGGACGATTATAACGACCGGCGCGCGCGGCTGCCCGCGATCGACACGCGCGCCCGCGCTCGTGGTTGCGCCCGCTGCCGCGTCAGCGCCGCCGCACGGCAGGCAGCCACGCGTGCTCGACCCGCTGGCCGAGCCAGATCAGCGCCGCGTAGGGCCAGATCCACGCGAGCCAGCGCGCGATGCTGTTGAAGTGCACGTAGCGGCCCTGCCGCCAGCCCGACAGTGTGAAGTCGAAGAACGGGTTGACCGGCAGCAGATTGACGAGCGCCACGCCGGCCAGCAGTGCGAGCGCCGCGAGCAGCGCACGCCACGTGGCCGGCACGCGCAACGCGAGCAGCGCCGCCGCGAAGCCGAGCTCGATGCCGAGCCGCGCGCCGGGCGTCGCCCACACGACGACGAGGCCGGTGCTCGACTGCATGAAGGTCGCGGCCGCCTTCAGCGCGAGCGTCGCGGCGACGAACGCGATCAGGAGCCGCACGCGCGGCGCGCCGGCGCGCATCGCGAGCGACGCGATCGCCAGCGCGGCGAACAGCATCAACCCGCCGAGCGCGGCTTCCCACGCGGAGTCGGACAGCCAGGCGTCGACGCGCTCCGGCCATTCGCTCACGCGCCATGCATCCGGCAGCCATGCGAGCAGCGCGTCCTGCATCGAGCCGTCGGCGCGCTCCCACAGCGCGGCCGGCCAGTCGCCGATGCCGAACAGGAACGGCGACGGAAACAGGATCGCGAACGGCCACAGCGCGGCGAGCAGCAGCGGCGTCGCACCGTCGGCCTCGAACCACGCGAAGCGCAACCGCCGCAGCGCGCCGCGCTCGAGCAGCGCGCCGGCGGCCGGTGCCGCGAGCGCCGCACCGAGCAGCGCGCCGAGCGCATTGGCCGCGAGGTCGAGATTCGACGCGACGCGCGTGGGCAAGTAGGTCTGCAGCGCCTCCATCGATCCCGACAGCAGCACACCGAGGCCGCCCACGAGCAGCGTCGCGGCCACGCCGCGCCAGCGCGGATGCAGCGCGAGCACGCCGAGGGCGCCGAACGGCATGTAGCCGAGCACGTTGGTGACCACGTCGAACGCGGTCACATAACGCTGCATCGGCGCGAACAGATAGTCGAACGGCCCGATGCCGAGCGATACCCAGCCGTCGAACGGATACAGCGATGCATAGACGATCAGCGCCGCATACGCGGCGAACGCCTGCCGCGCCAGCGACGACGCGCGCGACGCGCCCGGTGCGCTCATCGCGGCTGCGCGCGCTGCGTCACGGGTTGCCCGCGTACGCCTGCACGCCGACCCACGCGGCGATCTGCGACACGAGCTCGTCGCTCGCGGCCGCGAGCGCCTGCGCGCCGCCGGCCGCATCGGGCGTGCTCGACGGCGCACGCGCGACGAACGTGCGCTGGCCGAGCACCTTGCCGTCCTGCATCAGCGTCGCACGCGCGGTGACCGCGCCATGGCTCTTCGATTGCCCGTCGAACACCTGCTCGAATTCGTTCAGATCGACCTTCAGCGTCGGCGCACGCACGCCGTCGGAGCCTTCGAGCACCGCGCCGCGCGACGACAGCGCGCCGCGCAGCCGCTGCGTGAGCAGTTGCGCGGGCGGCGCGGTCCAGCGGCTGTCGCGATAGACGGCCATGCGTTGCGCATCCGCATACGCGAGACGGTAGACGAACTTGTCGGTGTCGAGCGCATCGGGCGCGGCGACGTCGAGCACCTTCAGTGCGGGGCCCGTGCCGGCCGTGACGGTCGATGCGGCCGGACCGAGGTCGTAGCGGATGTTCGACAGCGCCGCGTTGTTGCCGGCGCAGCCGGCGGCGAGCACGAGCGTCAGCATCGCGAGCGCGGTCGCGGCCGGACGCAGCGCGCGATCAAGGATTCGTGGCATGGCATGTTCCTGCATGATGTTTCCGGTTTCGATGGCGTCGTGACCCGCGCTCGCGCGGGGCCGGACGATCAACTTCGATCAACTGACGATCCGCTTCATTTCCCGGCCGCGGCTGCCGCGCCCGGCCACACGAAGCCCGCCTCGCCGGGCCCCGGCGCCGCGCCGGGCGAACCGAACAACAGACTGCTCGGGTTGCGGCCGAGTTCACCGGCGACGTCCTTCAATTGCCGCGATGCATCGCCGACGCTGCCGGCCAGCGCGTTGAAACGCGGCAGCGTGTCGTACTGGACCCGCGCGTTCAGGTCGTTCAACGCGACGCCGACCTGCTCGGCCGCCGTGCCGGCCTTGTTCAGGTTCGACACGAGCGGGCCGTTCGGCTGCAGCAGCGTGTTCGCCGACGCCATCGCCCGATCGACCTGGTGCATCGTTTCCGGCAGCGCGGCCACCGCCGGTGCGAGCTGCTTCGACAGCGTCGTCGCGCCGTCCGCCGCGTGCTGCAGGCTTTCGGCCGTCGCGCGCAGCTGCTCGCGCATCTCCGGCGACATCAGCGCGTTCGCGCTTTTCGCCGCCAGTTCGAGCTGCCGCAGCAGCACGTCGCCGCGCTCCTGGATCTGGTCGAACAGGCTCGGCCGCATCGGGATCTGCGCGATCGCCTTCGGCGACGACGGCAGCGGCGCCAGATCGCGGCCCGTGTCCTCGAGCTGCACGAATGCGATGCCCGTCACGCCCTGGAAGCCGAGGCTGCCGTAGGTCGACTGCGTGATCGGCGCGTCGTGGTCGACGAGGATCCGGATCCGGATCTGGCCCGGATGCGAGCGGTCGAAGCCGATCGACTGCACCTTGCCGACGTCGAGCCCGCGAAAACGCACGGCCGCGTCGGGGAACAGACCCGTCACGTTGGTGCGCGCGAGCAGGTCGTACGGCACGCGCACGGTGCGATCGACGTTGAACCAGAACACGGTGCCCGCGATCGCCAGCGTCAGCGCGATCGTGAACAGGCCGGCCCAGAACGCATGTGATTTGTTTTCCATTCGCGGGTTCCTTGCTTCGTGCCTTTCCTACAGTTCGACGCTCGACAGCGCCGGTTCGAGGGCCGCCTTCGGCAGCTTCGCGCGCCGCTCCGGCGGCAGCGCCTGCAGTGCGCGGCGCCCGCGCAGCCCCAGGAAATATTCGTGGATGAACGGATGGTCGACGTTCGCGGCCTCCTCGACCGGCGCGGCGACCAGCACCTTGCGATCGGCCAGCACCGCGACGCGCGTCGACAGCGCGACCATCGTGTCGAGATCGTGCGTCACCATCACGACGGTCAGCCCGAGCGTGCGGTGCAGCGTCGCGATCAGCTCGACGAATTCGTCGGAGGCCTGCGGGTCGAGGCCGGCGGTCGGCTCGTCGAGGAACAGCAGCTCCGGCTCGAGCGCGATCGCGCGCGCGATGCCGACCCGCTTCACCATCCCGCCCGACAGCGCGGCCGGCATCTTCGATGCGTGCTTGCACGGCAGCCCGACCATCTCGAGCTTGAGCATCACGATGTCGTGCAGCAGGTCGGGCGGAACGCGGCCAAGCTCGCGCAGCGGCTGCGCGACGTTGTCGAACACCGTCATCGACGAGAACAGCGCGCCCTGCTGGAACAGCATTCCGGAACGCGTGCGCATCATTCGCGCGGTCGCGTCGTCGATCTTCGACGTGTCTTCGCCGAACACCTTGATCGTGCCCGACGTCGGCCGCTCGAGGCCGAGGATCTGCCGCACGAGCGTCGTCTTGCCCGAGCCCGAGCCGCCGACGATCGCAACGATCTCGCCGCGCCGCACGTCGAAATCGAGCTTCTGGTGAACGATGTTGCGCCCGTAGCGCTTCGTCAGGTTGCGCACCTCGATCACGAGGTCGTCGCCGCGCGCGGCCGGCGCCGGCGGCGCGCCGACCGTGCCCGCGTCGAGTGCCGCGGCGTGCGCACGGGCATCGTCTGCCGGCGCGGCACCGGACGGCGCGGCACCGGCCGGCGAATCTTTCGACGCGTTCATCCGAGCCCCACGTTCTGGAACAGGATCGCGAACACCGCGTCGGCGAGGATCACGACCGTGATCGACGTGACGACCGACGTCGTCGTGCCTTCGCCGAGGCTCTGCGAGTTCGCCTTGATCCGGAAACCGAAATGACATGCGACCAGCGCGATCAGCATGCCGAACACGACGCCCTTGCCGAGGCCGATGTACAGGTTCGCGATCGGCACGACGCCCGGCAGCGAGCGCACGAAATAGTTGACGTCGATCCCCAGCACGAACTTCGCGGCGAGCGCGCCGCCCGTCAGCGCGACGATGTTGGTCCACATCACGAGCAGCGGCATCGCGACGCCGAGCGCGAGCACGCGCGGCAGGATCAGCCGCAACCCGTGCGGAATGCCCATCACGCGCATCGCGTCGAGTTCCTCGGTCACGCGCATCACGCCGATCTGCGCGGTGATCGCCGAGCCCGAGCGGCCCGCGACGAGGATCGCGGACAACACCGGGCCGAGTTCGCGAATCACCGACAGCCCGAGAATGTTCACGATGTAGCGGTTCGCGCCGAACATCTGCAGTTGCTGCGCGGACAGATAGCTGAGCACGATGCCGATCAGGAATGCGACTAGCGCGGTGATCGGCAGCGCCTGCGCGCCGGCGCTGTAGATGTTCGCGGAGGTTTCCTTCCACGGCATCGTCTGCGGACGGCGCAGCACCGACAGCGCGTCGAGGATCACGAGGCCGAACATCGCGATGCCGCCCTGCAGATGTTCGCCGAACGAGAAGATCGCCTGGCCGAGCCGCGTGACCGGATCGAAGCACACGATGCGCTCGGGCGCCTCGCGCTGGCTGTCGAGACGCTCGATCCGCTCGAAGATCGTGCGCTGCGTGGCGCTGAGCGCGACGCCGGCCGGCAGCTTGCGGCCCCAGACGCGCCACAGCGCCTGGCCGCCGACATGGTCGAGCCGCTCGATGCCGGACAGATCCCATTCGTTCACGCGCCCGGACGCCAGGCCCGCGATGCGGCGCGCGACCTCGCCGCGATTGCGCGCGAGCGCGAGCGCGGTCCACTGGCCGGTCAGGCGCACCGTCTGGCCCTGGCCGCCGGCGTCGACCGACAGGCCGGGAGGTGTGTCGAAGTCCAAGGGCGGGTTGTTTGCAAAAGGATGACAGCGGCCATTGTAGCGAACCGTCCGGCGGCGCGACGTGAGGATTTCCGTCGGAGCGTACGACGGCGCACGACAGTGCACGACGGCGCGCGGCCGGCGCGGACACCGGGCGACGGGCGCGTCGTCGACGGTGCCCGGCATGCCCCGTGGCGGCGTTCGCCTCCGCCACGGCGCGCGGCACACGCGACCTTTCATTCTTCCGTCACGTTTCCTTTCGATACTCTCACGCGCCGCACATCAGGCCGTCGGCGCCCGCGCCGCCATTTCGCGGCGTCTCGCAATGCTCGGAACAGAACACCAAACAGGACAATCGATGCGTCTGCCCCCGCTTACCCGCCGCCGCGCGCGCACCGCCGCCGCGCTCGCCAGTCTCGCCTTCGCCCTCGCCGGTTGCGGCGGCGACGACGTCACCGCCCCCTCGTCGCAGACGCAGGCCCACGCGCCGGCCGGCACGACGGCCACGCTCGCGCTGCTCGAAACGACCGACCTGCACACCAACGTGCTGTCGTACGACTATTTCAAGCTCGCCGCCGACAAGTCGCTCGGTTTCGAGCGCGTGTCGACGCTGATCGCGCAGGCGCGCGCGCAGTACCCGAACACGCTGCTGCTCGACAACGGCGACACGATCCAGGGCACCGCGCTGTCGGATTACCAGGCCCTCGTGAACCCGCTCGGCTGCGACCAGACGCTCGCGATCTACAAGGTGATGAACGCGGCGAAGTTCGACGGCGGCGGAATCGGCAACCACGAGTTCAACTACGGGCTGCCGTACCTGTCGCAGGTGACCGGCAACACGTTCGACGTCGACGGCCTGCCGGCCCCCGCGCAACAGAAGAAGTGCGCGGGCCCGAACTTCCCGCAGGTGCTCGCGAACGTGATCAGCGCGCGGACCAACGCGCCGCTGTTCACGCCGTACACGATCCTGACCCGCACGGTGACGGCCGTCACGCCCGACGGCAAGACCGTCAGCGCGCCGGTGAAGATCGGCATCATCGGCTTCACGCCGCCGGCGATCATGAGCTGGGACAAGCGCTGGCTCGACGGCAAGGTCTACACGACCGGCCTGAAGGAAGCGGCCGAGAAGTACATCCCGGAGATGCGCGCGAAGGGCGCCGATCTGGTCGTCGCGATCTCGCACGGCGGCCTCGACAATTCCGCGTATTCGCCGACGATGGAAAACGGCAGCTGGTGGCTGTCGAAGGTGCCCGGCATCGACGCGATGCTGATCGGCCACTCGCACCAGGTGTTTCCGGACGCGAACAGCACCGTCGCGCAGTTCAACCTGCCGGGCGTCGACAAGGCGAAGGGCACCGTCAACGGCGTGCCGACCGTGATGGCGAACTACTGGGGCAAGCATCTCGGCGTGATCAAGCTCGGCCTGAAGTTCGACGGCAACGCGTGGAGCGTCGACAAGTCGCAGACGACCGTCGAGGCGCGGCCGATCCAGAACGCCGACAAGAGCTACGTCGCCGCCGATCCGTCGGTGTCCGCCGCGATCGCCGCCGAGCACCAGGCGACGATCGACTACGTGAAGACGCCGATCGGCTCGACCGACTACCGGATGAACTCGTACTTCGCGGACGTCGGCGATCCCGGCGCGATCCAAATCGTCAACGAGGCGCAGGCCGACTACGTGAAGACCTACGTGCAGGCGAACCTGCCGCAATACGCGTCGCTGCCGGTGCTGTCGGTCAGCGCGCCGTTCAAGAGCGGCTTCGGCGGCGGCAGCGACTACACCGACGTCGCGCCCGGCGCGCTCGCGATCAACAACGCGGCCGACCTGTACCTGTATCCGAACACGGTGTACGCGGTGAAGGTGAGCGGCAGCGACGTGAAGAGCTGGCTCGAGACGGCCGCGAAGCGCTTCAACACGATCGATCCGGCCAAGGCGACCGTGCAGCCGCTCGTCAGCAGCTTCCCCGGCTACAACTTCGACATGTTCACGTCCGCGGATCTCGCGTACGAGATCGACGTCACGCAGCCGGTCGGCAGCCGGATCAGGAACCTGACGTACAAGGGCGCGCCGATCGACCCGAACGCGCAGTTCATCGTCGCGACCAACAACTACCGCGCGAGCGGCGGCGGCAACTTCCCCGGCCTCGACGGCAGCAAGACGATCTTCGCGTCGCCCGACGCGAACCGCGACGTGCTGATTTCGTTCATCAAGAAGCGCGGCGCGATCACGCGCGCGGCGGACGGCGCGCAGCGCAGCTGGCGCTTCACGAAGCTCGCGAGCTCGGTCGCGCACGTGCAGTTCACGTCCGCGCCGAACCGGCTCGGTGACGCGGCGGCAGCCGGCCTGACCGGCCTCACGCAGGTCGCGGCCGACGACGGCTCGGGCAAGAACCTCGCCATCTACGAGATCGACCTCACGCAATGACCACGAGACCCGCGATGCAACCGATCCGGACGATGCGTCCGGCCGAGACCGGCCTCGCCGGCGCCGCGCGGCGCGTGCTGCGCGCCAAGCTCCCGCCCGCCGCGCTGCTCGCGGCGGCGGCCGTGACGGTCGCGGCCGTCGTCGCGGCGACCGGCTGGCGCGCCGCCGGCCCCGCGCCAAGCGCCGCGCAGCTCGACGAATGGCAGGCGATGGTCGCGCAGGCGGTCGAGCCGCACGCGCTCGCGCAGTTGCGCACGCTCGCGCGGCGCGGCTCGGGCGACGCGCAGGCGGCGCTCGGGATCGCGCTCGTCGATGCGCGCGAGCCGGGGCTGCGCGACGAGGGACGCGGCTGGCTCGAAACCGCCGCGCAGGCGGACGGCCGCACCGACACGCCGGCCGCGCGGCGTGCGCAACTGGCGCTCGGCAAGGCGCTGCTGCTCGGCAGTGGCGACATGCCGAAGGACTACGCGCGCGCCCGCACGCTGCTCGGCGAAGCGGCCGCGCAGGGCGACCCGGCCGCCGCGTATTACCTCGGGTTGATCTATCGCAGCGGTTACGGCGTCGCGGCCGATCCGGTGCGCGCCGCGCACTGGTTCGAAATCGCGTCGCGCGCGGACATCCCGGCCGCGGACTTCATGCTCGCCAACGCGTACCGCGAAGGCAGCGGCGTGCCGCGCGACGAAGCGCGCGCACTCGCGCTGTATCGTCGTGCGGCGGAACACGAGCTGCCCGAAGCCGTGCAGACGCTCGCGATGGCGTATCGCAACGGCGAACTGGGGCTGCGGCCCGACGCGGACGAATTCCACGCGCAGTGGATCGAGACCGCGCATGCGTTGAAGCATCCGGTCGTCGCGCCGTGACGGTGCGTCGGCGGCGCCGGCGCGAATGCGGCGGCAGGGCGGCGCTTTCCGCGACGGGCATGAGTTGACGCGCCGCGCATCGATCGATCGTCCGCAACGCGAATCGATGCACGGCGCACCGATCCTCGTGTGTCGGCCCGCCGGGGCCTGCCCTGCATGGCGAGACGCTGCTTGCGGGCGAGATGGCGTTTGACGTTGAAAAAAACATCAACGCGCCGAGCCAGATGGCGAAGTACCAGACCGCATGCCGGGCGGCCCTGCGCACGTCGGCCGCCCGGCATGCGCGCCGCCCGTCACGCACTGCCCCCTGTCGCTACAATAGGCGCCATGAACGCCCCCACCTCCTCCGACACGCCCGATTCCGGCGACGCGCACATCGCGCGCAACCGGCTCGAGGCACACCTGGACGCCGGCCCGCGTGCGTGGCCGCTCGACATCGTCGCCGCCACCGGCTCGACCAATGCCGACATCGCGACGCGCCTGAAGGCGCTGCCGCGCACCGCGAACGCGCTGCCCGCACCGCTCGTGCGCGTCGCGTTCGAGCAGACGGCGGGCCGCGGCCGGCAAGGTCGGCCCTGGTTCGCGCAGCCCGGCAACGCGTTGCTGTGCTCGGTCGGCTGCATCGTGCCCCGCTCCGTCGATGCGCTCGGCGGCCTCAGCATCGCGATCGGCGTCGCGCTTGCAGAAGGGCTCGCCACGCTGCCGCTCGACGCCCGCGCGCGCGTCGCGCTCAAGTGGCCGAACGACCTGCTGCTGACGACCATCGACGACGGCGCGCCGCGCATCGTCGGCAAGCTCGCCGGGATCCTGATCGAAACCGTCTGGACCACCTCCGACGCGACGGCCGTCGTGATCGGCTTCGGCATCAACGTGCGCGGCGCGCAAGCCGTCGCCGCGCAGGTCGATGCGCTGCGCGCGCGCGAAGCGACGCTCGCGAGCGGGCTGCCGCCGGCCGCGTTGTCGGCCGCCTGCGCGTCGGCGAACCTCACGGACACGCTCGCCGCGGCGCTGAACGCGCTCACGCCCGCACTCGCGCAGTTCGGCACCGACGGGCTCGCGCCGTTCCTGCCGCGCTGGCACGCGCTGCACGCGTACGCGGGACGCGAAGTCGTGCTGCTCGAACAGGGCGTCGAACGCGTGCGCGGCATCGCCACCGGCATCGACGCGACCGGCCAGCTGCTGCTCGACACGCCGGACGGCATCCAGGCAATCGCAGCCGGCGACGTATCGCTGCGCGAAGCGCAATGAACGCACCGCATCTGCTGATCGACGCCGGCAACAGCCGGATCAAGTGGGCGCTTGCCGACGCGCAGCGCACGCTCGTCGACACCGGCGCGTTCGGCCATACGCGCGACGGCGGTGCCGATCCCGACTGGTCGGCTCTGCCGCGTCCGCGTGGCGCCTGGATCTCGAACGTCGCGGGCGCCGACGTGGCCGCGCGGCTCGATGCGTTGCTCGATGCCCGTTGGCCGGGCCTCGCGCGCACGACGATCCGCTCGCGGCCCGCACAATGCGGCGTGACGAACGGCTACACGACGCCCGAGCAGCTCGGCAGCGATCGCTGGGCCGGCCTGATCGGCGCACGGGCGGCGTTTCCGGGCGAGCATCTGCTGATCGCGACCTTCGGCACGGCGACGACGCTCGAAGCGCTGCGCGCGGACGGCCGCTTCACCGGCGGGCTGATCGCGCCCGGCTGGGCACTGATGATGCGCGCGCTCGGCACGCACACCGCGCAGCTGCCGACGCTCACGACCGACATCGCGAGCGGGCTGCTCGCGGGCGCGCAGGCCGAGCCGTTCCAGGTCGATACGCCGCGCTCGCTGTCGGCGGGCTGCCTGTACGCGCAGGCGGGGCTGATCGAGCGCGCATGGCGCGAGCTCGCCGATGCATGGCAGGCGCCCGTGCGGCTCGTGCTGGCGGGCGGCGCGGCGGACGACGTCGCGCGCGCGCTGACGCTGCCGCATACGCGGCACGACGCGCTGATCCTGTCCGGGCTTGCGTTGATCGCGGCGGAGGCGGCGGCGGAGGCGCGAAATTGACGGAAACCGGCCGGCATCGCGCCGGCCGCATCGATGGATGCCCGGCTGCGGGCATCGTCACGGTGAAGATGGGAAACGGGCGCCGGCGTTTGCGCCGACGCGGACAGCCGGCCGCATCGGCATGCGGCCTGGCCGATGCGTACGATCGCCCGCGGCAACGCCCGCGCGTGCGATGCAGCCGGCCCGACTGAACAACTGAACGACCGAACAACGACGAGGAGTGTCGACGATGCTGCGCTGGCTGATCGCTGTTCTCATTCTCGCGAACCTGCTTGCGTTCGTCGCGGTGCGCGGCGTGTTCGGGCCGCTGCCGGCGGCCGGCCCGCGCGAACCGGGCGTGCTGTCGCGGCAGGTGCGGCCCGATGCGTTGCATGCGATGCCGCTCGCGCAAGAGAGCGATCAGCCGGTGATCGGCGGCCCGATCGGCGCGCCGGCCGTGACGGCCGAGCCGCTCGCGGCATCCGCGCCCTGACGGCGCTACACCCGCATCACGACTGCTGCGCGCGCACCTTCTTCAGCAGCGCGGTGGTCGAGCGGTCGTGCTCGAACGGAATCGCGAGCGCCCGCCCGCCCCAGCCGCGCACGATGGCCGATTCCGGCAGCGCGTCCATGTCGTAGTCGCCGCCCTTCACGAGAATGTCCGGACGGACGGCCTCGATCAGCGACACCGGCGTCTTTTCCTCGAATTTCACGACCCAGTCGACGCTTTCCAGCGCGGCGAGCAGCGCCATCCGGTCTTCCTCGCGGTTGATCGGACGGTCGTCGCCCTTGCCGAGCATGCGCACCGACGCATCGCTGTTCACGCCGACGATCAGGCACGCGCCGAGCGCCTTCGCATCGGCGAGGTACGTGACGTGGCCACGATGCAGGATGTCGAACACGCCGTTCGTGAACACGACGGGCGAAGGCAGCGAAGCGCGCAGGGCAACCAGGGCATCGCGGGTGATCAGCTTGCGTTCGAAGGTAGCGGACATGATGAATTTCGGATGGCGTGAGCGGCGCGCGGTGCACATCGCAACGGGACACGGCGGCGCCAGATAAAAAGCCCGCCGGACGGCCGGGCGGGCTTCATGCGGAACGACACTGCGGCGACTCGCGGCCGGCGGCGCTTCACGCCGGCTGCGATGCCGTGCGGCCTCAGGCCGGTTGCGCGGCCGACGACGGGCCGCTTTCGGACTGCAGGCGGCCGGTGACTTCCTTGCGGTAGCGGTTCAGCTCCTGCGCGGTCGCGAACGTGCGCTCGAACAGGATCGACAGGTTGTGCAGGATTCGCTCGACGACCTTCTTCTCCCACTCGCCGTCGAAGCGGATCTGCTCGTCGAGCCAGCGCTCGAGCCACTCCGGATCGGGCAGGCGCGACTGCACGGTGTCGCGCGGGAACAGCGCCTGGTTCACGTGCAGGTTGGTCGGGTGCAGCGGCTTCTCGGTGCGGCGCGCCGACGCCATCAGCACGCCGATCTTCGCGAACGCCGCGCGCGCGACGTCGCCGCAATTGTTCAGCGCCTTCTTCATGTAGCGCAGGTATGCGCCGCCATGGCGCGCTTCATCGCGCGAGATCGTTTCGTAGATGTGCTTGATGACCGGCTCGGTGTGCCAGTCGGCCGCGCAGCGATACCAGTGGTTCAGGCGAATCTCGCCGCAGAAGTGCAGCATCAGCGTCTCGAGCGGCGGCGCCGGATCGAACTCGAAGCGCACCGCGTGCAGCTCTTCCTCGGTCGGCACCATTTCGGGCCGGAAGCGACGCAGGTATTCCATCAGCACGAGCGAATGCTTCTGCTCCTCGAAGAACCACACGCTCATGAACGCGGAAAAGTCGCTGTCGTGCTGGTTGTCGCGCAGGAACATTTCCGTCGCGGGCAGCGCCGACCATTCGGTGATCGCGTTCATCTTGATCGTCTTCGCCTGCTCGTCGGTGAGCAACGAAGCGTCGAACTTGTCCCACGGAATGTCCTTCTCCATGTCCCAGCGGACAGCTTCGAGCGACCTGTAAAGTTCCGGATAAAGCATGGTGTTCATGATGGTCCCACCCCTGTTCTGCGCAATGCGACTTCTCTAAACGTGACTGTTGCCGCGCCGGCGCACAAGCGCGCCTTTTGCAGCCAAGACTCTAATTTTACGCGTGTATCCCGCCCCCGGACGCAGTTTCCGCTTCCGGCAGCCGGGCGGCCGCGCCGCGTTGAAGCACGGCGGCCCCGCTCCGCTCGAACGGAACCGGCCGCGCGTGCCTGATGTGGGGGGCCGGCGCAAGCCGGCTCGGTGGCGAGCCCGCCCGGCGCCACGCGGTTCCCCGACGGGTTCCCGTGCGACCGCCGGACCGGCGGGCTGCTCGATATGGTGTATACGGCGGCGGCCATGATAGCACGCGTGCATGACGGTTCCGAGACGCTGAACCGGTCGCGCGCCGCCAGCAGCGGTGCGGCGATCGGTCGCGGGCGGCCGTCGCGAAAATGCAACCGATATGTAAGCTTCGTGCGCCTGGCGCGCTCGGCGCGCGTCATGGGCGTCAGACCTGTATTTCCCCGCTTGCGCGACCGCCCGCCGGCGACGTGCCGGATGCCGGCGCGCTGCCGCCGTCGGCCCCGGCGATCCAGTCCGCCAGCGTGTCGCGCTGCGCGCGCCCGTCGCGATAGCCGAGCTCGATCAGCTCGCGCGTGAAGGCTTCCTCGAACAGCAGGTAGCTCGCGAACGACGCGCCGGCCGGCTGGCTGCCGCCGATCGCGCCGAGCAGCCCGCGCATCGTCGCCGGCATCTGCTTCAGGTGTTTCGCGGCGATCAGCTCGATGCGCTCGGACGGCGCGATCGCGAGCACGTCGACGTGCCGCCAGCCGCTGTCCACTTCGACCTGGTGCGGCAAGTGCTCGATCATCCGGTTGATGTGCTCGATGCGCTCGATGTCCGAGCCGATCGAGTCGAGAAACACGCTCGCGAGCACCTGCTGGCCGATCTGCGCGAGCGTCGGGTAGCCGCGCACCCGCCCCGAGCCGTTCGCGGCCGGGATCTCGGGCCGCGGGTCGGCCGCGCCGACGACGACGATCCGGTTCGCGCCGAAGTGGATCGCCGGCGACAGCGGCGCGACCTGCCGGATCGAGCCGTCGCCGAAATATTCGACCTGGCCGTCGAGCACGAGCGGCACGGCGGGAAACACGAACGGAATGGCCGACGACGCAAGCAGGTGCGACGCCGACAGATCGACGAGCCGCGCGGTGCGCTGCGCGCGCCGCCAGGCCTGGATCGGCTCGGCAGCCTGGTAGAAGGTCAGGTGCCGGCCGCTCGAATAGCTGAGCGCCGTCACCGAGAGCGCGTGCAGCAGCCGGCTCTCGAGCATCTGCTCGATCCGGTGAAAGCTCAGCTCGCGCTGCAGCAGGTGGGCGAGCGGCGCGTTGTCGAGCAACCCGCGCGGGGAGCGGCGCGCCGCCCAGCCGAAGGTCATCGTCGCGAGCCAGCGTGCGCCCGCCGCCGCGATGCCGAGCCAGTCGGTGCGATACACGTAGTCCGCGCGCAGCGGCTCCCAGAATTCCAGCAGCCGCCGCACGCCGTGCGAAAAATCGTCCGCGTGGCTCGCGATCGACGTTGCATTGATCGCGCCGGCCGACGAGCCGCAGACGACCGTAAACGGCACCGTGTGCCGGTTCGGATCGGCCTCGCGCGCGATCTCGGCCAGCGCCTTCAGCACGCCGACCTGGTAGGCGGCACGTGCGCCGCCTCCCATCAGCACGAGCGCGAGCCGCATGATCGACCTGCTATCCGGTGCGCGTCACGTCGAGCGCTTCGGCGGACGCGTTTCGGGCGACGACGCGGCCGCCGCGCGCGCCGCGGCCGAGCCGGCCGGCTTCGCGCGCTTCGCGGCCGGCTTGCGCGGCGCGGCGGCGGCCGGTGCGGGCGGCTCCGCCCGCGCCGTCGATGCGGCCTGCCCGGACGGCGCAGCGCCCGACGCGTCGGGTTGCGCGCCCGGCTGCGCCATCGCGAGGCTCGCGAGCTGGTTGAACTGCGCCTGCAGCAGGTTCCACCAGCCGGCCGGGTCGAATGCCTGCTGCGCGGCGTCGCCTGCCGGCGGTGCGTCGGGCGCGGCAGCGGCATCCGGCGCCTGCGGCGCATCGGCGCGCGGCACATCGGCGCGCGGCGCGGACGCCGCTTGCGCGGCCGCGACCGCGGCGTCCTCGGCCGCCGACATCGAGCTTTGCGCGAACGCGCCGAACGCGCGCAGCGTCGCGAGCGTCGCGCGCTGTACCTCGAGCGCCTGGATCGCGGACTGCAGCATCCCGAGATTGAGCTTGAGCCACTGCTCGACTGCGCGCAGGTCGGTGATCCGCTTGTCGAGCTCCTCGACGCTCGTGAGCGGCGCCATCATGTCGGACATGCTCGACAGCGACGGCGGCAGCCCCGATGCGGCGCCGGGAAACGACGCCATCCCGCCGAACGGCGACATCCGCATCATGTCCCACATCCGGTCGAGCATGTCGGCAGGCTTGAAACCGGCAAAGCCGGCGAAAGGATTGGAGCCGGAGGCATCGGTCGTCATACGGGCATCCTGGTTGACTGGGTGGGCGATGCGGCCGGCACGAGTCGCGCGGCCGCCGTTGATCCGATCATAGCGCGCGTCAGAACGGTGCGTCGCCGCGGAAGTCGGGGGCGCGCCGCTCGCGCAGCGAGCGGATGCCTTCCTGCACGTCGGGCCCCGAGAAGCCCATGAACTCGAGCGCGAGCGACGTATCGAAGGCCGGCCCGGCGCTGCGCAGCCAGTTGTTCAGCGCGTACTTGGTCCAGCGGATCGCCGATTGCGACCCGTGCGCGAGCCTCTCCGCGACCTCGTACGCCTTCGGCAGCAGATCGGCCGGCTCGACCGCGAGCGACACGAGGCCGATCCGCTCGGCCTCCTCGCCGCTCACCGGCTCGCACAGCAGCAGGTAATACTTCGCCTTCGCCATCCCGCACAACAGCGGCCACACGATCGCTGCGTGATCGCCGGCCGCGACGCCGAGCCGCGTATGACCGTCGATGATGCGCGCATCCTTCGCGGCGATCGAGATATCGGCGAGCAGGCCGGCGACGAGCCCCGCGCCCACGGCCGGCCCGTGCATCGCGGACACGATCGGCTTGCTGCAGTTGATCACGTTGTAGACGAGGTCGCGTGCCTCGCGCCACACGCGGGCGCGCACGTCGAAGTCATTCGCCATCGCCTCGACGAGCGCGAGATCGCCGCCCGCCGAAAAGCCCTTGCCCTCGCCGCGGATCACCGCGACGCGCGTGTCGGGATCACGATCGACGTCGCGCCAGATGTCGGCGAGCTCGCGATGCATGCGTTCGTTCGCGGTCGCGAGCCCGCTGCGGTTCGCGCCCTCGCCGCTCATCACGATGTCGAGCACGCCATGCTCGCGGCGCGTCACCTTCAATGCTTCGTAAGCGCCGTATGCGGCGAGATCGGCCATGCGCAGCTCCAGGATCGTTGAAATGCATTCGACGTTTGAAACGCCTGAATCGAGTGTAGCCAAGCCCGCGCGGCCAAACATCGGGCGAAACCCGGCGCGCGGGCCGCGGCCGGGCTTCGCGCCGGCGTTCAGGCCGCGCCGTCGGGCGGCGCGACGGCCTGCTCGATCGCGCCGAAGATCGACTTGCCGGCCGCGTCGAACATCTCGATGCGCACGGTGTCGCCGTAGCGCATGAATTCGGTCTGCGGCGCGCCGTGCTCGATCGTCTCGAGGCAACGCTTCTCGGCGATGCAGCAGTAGCCGCGCTTCGCGTCCTTGTTCGACACCGTGCCCGAGCCGATGATCGAGCCGGCACGCAGGTTGCGCGTCTTCGCCGCGTGCGCGATCAACTGGCCGAAGTGGAAGACCATGTCGGTGCCCGCATCGGGCTGGCCAACCTTCTTGCCGTTCCAGTGGACGATCATCGGCCGGTGCACGCGGCCTTCGCGCCATTCGTCGCCGAGTTCGTCGAGCGTCACCGCGACCGGCGCGAACGCGGTGGCGGGCTTGCTCTGGAAGAAACCGAAGCCCTTCGCGAGCTCCGCCGGAATCAGGTTGCGCAGCGACACGTCGTTCACGAGCGTGACGAGCCGCACGGCCTTCAGCGCGTCGTCGGGCGATGCGCTCATCGGCACGTCGCCGGTGATCACCGCGACTTCGGCCTCGAAATCGATGCCCCACTCCTCGGACGGGCACACGATGTCGTCGCGCGCGCCGAGGAAATCGTCGCTGCCGCCCTGGTACATCAACGGATCGGTCCAGAACTCGGGCGGCATCTCGGCACCGCGCGCGCGGCGCACGAGCTCGACGTGATTCACGTACGCGGAGCCGTCGGCCCACTGGAACGCGCGCGGCAGCGGCGCCATGCAGTTCGCCGGGTCGAACGCGAACGCGTTGCGTGCGCGGCCGTGGTTCAGCGCGTCGTACAGGTCGCGCAGTTGCGGCGCGTAGAACGCCCAGTCGTCGAGGACGCGCTGCAGCGTCGGTGCGATCGCATCGGCGATCGCCGCGGTGTGCAGGTCGCGCGACACGACGATCAGCTGGCCGTCGCGCGTGCCGTCCTTCAGCGATGCAAGTTTCATGGGGTATCTGCCGTTGTAGTGACGATGGAGGGAATCTATTTTACGATGGTGAATCCGTGCGGCGCGCCACGATCGTGCACGCCGCTTTCGTCCCGACCCTTGCCGCCTTGTCGCGCCCCGTTGCCCATGCCCGCCAGCCCGCTTCCCGACGACGATCTCGCCGATTCCGACACCGACGACACCGGCTCCGGCGAGCACGGCGAAGGCGGCGAGAAGGTTCGCTCCGGCATCCAGTCGATCGAGGTCGGCTTCCGCCTGCTCGACGTGCTGACGAGCGAGCCGCGCGCGATGATGCTGCGCGATCTCGCGCAGCGCGCGGGCATGAGCCCCGCGAAGGCGCACCGCTACCTGGTCAGCTTCTCGCGGCTCGGCGTCGTGTCGCAGGATCCCGTGTCGGGCCGCTACGAACTCGGCGGCTTCGCGCTGCAGATGGGTCTCGCGCGGCTCGCACGCGTGGACGGCGTGAAGCTCGCGCGGATCGCGCTGACCGAACTGCGCGACCGCGTCGACCAGACGGTCGGCATCGCGGTGTGGGGCAATCAAGGGCCGACGATCGTGCACTGGATGGAGTCGAGCCATCCGGCGAAGGCGTCGCTGAAGCTCGGCGACGTGATGCCGCTGCTCGGCTCCGCGACGGGCCTGCTGTTCGCCGCGTATCTGCCGCGCAGCAAGACCGCGGCGATGCTCGAACGCGAGCTCGCCGATACGCGCCGCTCGCCGCATCATGGCGGGCCGCGCACGCTCGACGAGGTCGAGGCGGTGCTCGCCGACGTGCGCGCGCATCAGGCCGCGCGCGTCGAAGGGATGCTGCTGCCGACGATCCATGCGTTCTGCATGCCGGTGTTCGATGCGGTCGGCGAACTCGCGCTCGCGATCGTCGCGCTCGGCCAGGAAGGCACGTTCGACATCGCGTGGGGCGGCGAGATCGACACCGCGCTGCGCGCGTGCGCGCAGAAACTGTCTTACGAACTCGGCTATAGTCCGGTCGCACGCGACGCCTGATACGCAACGCGTGCGACACCGGCGCGATGTATCGCGAACGCGCGGCGCATCCGGCGGTCCGAACGCTGTGACGCGCGCCATGCGCCACGACCGCCTCAACCCTGCTCCGTTTCGCCGATGCCGCCTGCCGACACCCGTCCTCGCCACGCCCTGCCCCGCCACTGGCTGCGCGTGGGCGTCGCGCTCGTCGTCGTGCTGGTGCTGCACGCGCTCGCGGCGTTGTGGCTGACGCACAGCCGCGACGCGTTCACGCCGCCCGCGCCCGCCGAGATACCGGTGCAGATCGAACTGCTCAAGCCGCAGCCGATCGAGCGCGCGCCCGCGCCGAAGCCGGCCGAACCACCCGCCAAACAACCGGCCAAGCCGGCCGCGGCCGCACCGAAGCCCGCGGCAAAGCCCGCGCCGTCGCCCGAGCCGGTTCTCACGTCGACGCAGACGGATGAACGCGGCGAACCGCCGCAGGCCGCGTCCGCTGCCTCCGCTGCCTCCGCAGCCTCCGCCGCGAGCGGCGCGGCAGGCGCATCCGGCACGCACGCGGCATCGGCGGGCGATGCCGGCGGTGCCGCGACGCCGGGCCCCGCGACGAGCGGCGTGAAGTTCGCGGCGCCGCCGCCCGGCGACCTTCAGTACGACACGTTCTACAACGGGATGCAGAACATGATCGGCACGATCCACTGGCGCACCGACGGCCGCACCTACGACCTGTCGGTGTCCATGCCCGTGCCGTTCGTCGGCCCGTTCAGCTATCGCAGCGAAGGCCGCATCGACGCATTCGGCATCGCGCCCGACCGCTATGTCGAAAAGCGCGGCAAGCGCCCCGAGGACATCGCGATCTTCAACCGCGAGAGCCACCAGGTCGTGTTCACGCGCACGCCGAACAACGCGCCGCTGCCCGACGGCGTGCAGGACCGCTTCAGCATGCTGATGCAATTGTCGGGGCTCGTGCGCGGCAATCCGTCCGCGTACAAGCCGGGCGTCACGCAGCAGTTCTTCGTGATCGACAACAACAGCGGCGAGACCTGGCCGATCACGGTGATCGGCGACGAAGACGTGCAGACGCAGGCCGGCAGCGTCCGCGCCCGCCACTTCATGCGGCTGCCGCGCCGCGACGGCGACACGCGCCGCATCGACATGTGGCTCGCGCCGTCGCTCGGCTGGCTGCCCGCGCGGCTCGTACAATCGGAGCCGAACGGCGCGCAGATCGAGCTGCTGTGGCACGGCCCGCTCGCGCCGCCGGGCGCGCCTGCCGTTGGCGCGACACAACGCGCGACGAGCGAGGACGCAACGAACGCGCCTGCCGGCATACCGGCCGCCTCCGCACCGGCCGCGGAGCCTGCACAATCCGCGCCGCCGCCCGCCGGACAGGCGCCCGCGCCGGCGGCTGCACCGCCGGCATCGTCGCGCACCGCGCCGTGACGATCGCTCGATCGGCAATTTCGACCGATTAAAGGTCTGGCCGAAATGGCCGATGACACTCTTTAACAACTATTTCAGTGCACGGGATCACAATAAGAAACGTTTGAGAGATATCGGCTTCTAACCGATACACCCCACGCAAAAGGGAGAACGGGGTGTGCAGCGCAAGCCCCTTGAAACCGGCAAGGTCTGCCCCACCTACGGGACAACAAGGCCAGATGCCACTGCGAAGAGGAGTGCCGCCATGCAAATGATCTACAACAGCCCCAACTACTGCGTCGTCGAATTCGCGCCGCAGGCCGGCCACCATCTGATGAATGCCGGCGGATACGAAATCGTCGACAAGAACGCGCAGCGCGAGATCTTCATCGACGGCGAGCTCGCCGAGCGATTCCGCGCACACGTGAAGCAACTGATCGAGGATGAGCCGTCGCTCGACGAAGTGGACGAATTCCTCGGACAGTTCGACAGCCTGATGATGATGCCCGTCGTCCTGCACTGACGATCCGCGGCCCGGCGCATTGCCGGGCCGTTCGCCGCGTTCGGGCGGCGCCGCGAGCACTCCGATCCAAGCCCCCGTCCGGTTCGCCGGGCGGGGGTTTTCGTTTGGTGCGGGCCGGGCGGCGCCCCGGCGCACCGGCTACAATGACGGTTTTTCCGTCTTCGCCGCCCTTCCGCCATGTCCGCGACTCCTCTCGCCGCTTCCGCCCCGCTCGACGCGCGCTACACGCGCGGCGCCGACCTGCCCGCGCTGCTGAAATCGCGCATCCTGATCCTCGACGGCGCGATGGGCACGATGATCCAGCGCTACAAGCTCGACGAGGCCGCATATCGCGGCGAGCGTTTCAAGGATTTCCCGCGCGACATCAAGGGCAACAACGAGCTGCTGTCGCTCACGCAGCCGCAGATCATCAGCGAGATCCATGACCAGTACTTCGCGGCCGGCGCGGACATCGTCGAAACCAACACGTTCGGCGCGACGACGGTCGCGCAGGCCGACTATGGGATGGAAGACCTCGTCGTCGAGATGAACGTCGAATCGGCGCGGCTCGCGCGCGCATCGGCCGAGCGCCATGCGACGCCCGGCAAGCCGCGCTTCGTCGCCGGCGCGATCGGGCCGACGCCGAAGACGGCGAGCATCTCGCCGGACGTCAACGACCCGGGCGCGCGCAACGTCACGTTCGACGAGCTGCGCGACGCGTATTACCAGCAGGCGAAGGCGCTGCTCGACGGCGGCGTCGACCTGTTCCTCGTCGAGACGATCTTCGACACGCTGAACGCAAAGGCCGCGCTCTTCGCGCTCGACGAGCTGTTCGAGAACACCGGCGAGCGCCTGCCGATCATGATCTCGGGCACCGTGACCGACGCGTCGGGCCGCATCCTGTCGGGCCAGACGGTCGAGGCGTTCTGGAATTCGCTGCGCCACGCGAAGCCGCTCACGTTCGGCCTGAACTGCGCGCTCGGCGCGGCGCTGATGCGCCCGTACATCGCCGAGCTCGCGAAGCTGTGCGACACCTACGTGTCGTGCTACCCGAACGCCGGCCTGCCGAACCCGATGAGCGACACCGGCTTCGACGAGACGCCGGACGTCACGTCGGGCCTCTTGAAGGAATTCGCGCAGGCCGGGCTCGTGAATCTCGCGGGCGGCTGCTGCGGCACGACGCCCGAGCACATCGCCGAGATCGCGAAGGCGCTCGCCGACGTGAAACCGCGCCGCTGGCCGAGCCAGTACAGCGACGCCGCCTGACCCGAACGCATCAACGCCCTACCTCACACGAATTCGCACCGCCATGACCGATCACATGATGCGCCTTGCCGGCCTCGAGCCGTTCAACGTCACGTCCGGGACGCTCTTCATCAACGTCGGTGAACGCACCAACGTCACCGGCTCGAAGGCCTTCGCGCGAATGATCCTCAACGGCCAGTTCGACGAGGCGCTCGCCGTCGCGCGCCAGCAGGTCGAGAACGGCGCGCAGGTGATCGACATCAACATGGACGAGGCGATGCTCGACTCGAAGGCGGCGATGGTGCGCTTCCTGAACCTGATCGCATCCGAGCCGGACATCGCGCGCGTGCCGATCATGATCGACTCGTCGAAGTGGGAAGTGATCGAAGCGGGCCTCAAGTGCGTGCAGGGCAAGGCGATCGTGAACTCGATCTCGCTGAAGGAAGGCGAGGACGCGTTCCGCCACCACGCGAACCTGATCCGCCGCTACGGCGCGGCCGCGGTCGTGATGGCATTCGACGAGAAAGGCCAGGCCGACACGTACGAGCGCAAGATCGAAATCTGCAAGCGCTCGTACGACTTCCTCGTGAACGAAGTCGGCTTCCCGCCGGAAGACATCATCTTCGACCCGAACATCTTCGCGGTCGCGACCGGCATCGAGGAACACAACAACTACGCGGTCGACTTCATCGAGGCGACCCGCTGGATCAAGCAGAACCTGCCGTACGCGAAGGTGAGCGGCGGCGTGTCGAACGTGTCGTTCTCGTTCCGCGGCAACGACCCGGTGCGCGAGGCGATCCACACCGTGTTCCTGTACCACGCGATCCAGGCGGGCATGGACATGGGCATCGTGAACGCGGGCCAGCTCGGCGTGTACGCCGATCTCGACCCGGAGCTGCGCGAGCGCGTGGAGGACGTGATCCTGAACCGCCGCGACGATTCCACCGACCGCCTGCTCGAGATCGCCGACAAGTTCAAGACGGGCGCCGCGAAGAAGGAAGAGAACCTCGAGTGGCGCAACCAGCCGGTCGAGAAGCGCCTCGCGCATGCGCTCGTGCACGGCATCACGAACTTCATCGTCGAAGATACGGAAGAAGCGCGCGCGGCCATCGCCGCGGCGGGCGGCCGCCCGATCAACGTGATCGAAGGCCCGCTGATGGACGGCATGAACATCGTCGGCGACCTGTTCGGCCAGGGCAAGATGTTCCTGCCGCAGGTCGTGAAGTCCGCGCGCGTGATGAAGCAGGCGGTCGCGCACCTGATTCCGTTCATCGAGGAAGAGAAGCGGCTGCTCGCGGAAGCGGGCGGCGACGTGCGCGCGAAGGGCAAGATCGTCATCGCGACCGTGAAGGGCGACGTGCACGACATCGGCAAGAACATCGTGTCGGTCGTGCTCCAGTGCAACAACTTCGAAGTGGTCAACATGGGCGTGATGGTCCCGTGCAACGAGATCCTCGCGAAGGCGAAGGTCGAGGGCGCGGACATCATCGGGCTGTCGGGCCTCATCACGCCGAGCCTCGAGGAAATGGCGTACGTCGCGTCCGAGATGCAGCGCGACGACTATTTCCGCGTGAAGAAGATTCCGCTCCTGATCGGCGGCGCGACGACCTCGCGCGTGCACACGGCCGTGAAGATCGCGCCGCACTACGAAGGCCCGGTCGTCTACGTGCCGGACGCTTCACGCTCGGTGTCGGTCGCGTCGAACCTGCTGTCGGACGAAGGCGCGGCGAAGTATCTCGACGAACTGAAGTCCGATTACGAACGCATTCGCGACCAGCACGCGAACCGCAAGGCACAGCCGATGGTCACGCTCGCCGAAGCGCGCGCGAACAAGACGAAGATCGACTGGGCGGGCTACCGGCCCGTGAAGCCGAAGTTCATCGGCCGCCGCGTGTTCAGGAACTACGACCTGAACGAGCTCGCGAACTACATCGACTGGGGCCCGTTCTTCCAGACCTGGGACCTCGCGGGCCCGTACCCGGCGATCCTGAACGACGAGATCGTCGGCGAATCGGCGCGGCGCGTGTTCTCCGACGCGAAGTCGATGCTCGCGCGCCTGATCCAGGGCCGCTGGCTGACCGCGAACGGCGTGATCTCGCTGCTGCCGGCGAACACGGTCAACGACGACGACATCGAGATCTACACCGACGAGTCGCGCTCGGAAGTGCTGATGACCTGGCGCAACCTGCGCCAGCAGAGCGTGCGTCCGGTGGTCGACGGCGTGATGCGCCCGAACCGCTCGCTCGCCGACTTCATCGCGCCGAAGGAATCGGGCGTCGCCGACTACATCGGGATGTTCGCGGTGACGGCCGGCCTCGGCGTCGACGTGAAGGAAAAGCAGTTCGAAGCCGACCACGACGACTACAGCGCGATCATGCTGAAGGCGCTCGCCGACCGCTTCGCGGAAGCGTTCGCCGAGGCGATGCACGCGCGCGTGCGGCGCGAATTGTGGGGCTATGCGAGCGGCGAGACGCTCGACAACGATGCGCTGATCGCCGAAAAGTACGCGGGCATCCGCCCGGCGCCCGGCTACCCGGCGTGCCCCGACCATCTGGTGAAGCGCGACATGTTCGCCGCGCTGCATGCGGACGAGATCGGCATGAGCGTGACCGATTCGCTCGCGATGCTGCCGGCGGCCAGCGTGTCGGGTTTCTATCTCGCGCATCCCGACAGCACGTATTTCTCGGTCGGGAAAATCGGTCAGGATCAGCTCGAGGATTACGCGCAGCGCATGGCCCTGTCGCTCGACGACGCGCGCCGCGCACTCGCGCCGCAACTCTGAGCGACACGCGACCGGGGCGGCCTCGCCGCCTTTTGATCAGACGAATAAAAAGCCCGCATCGCGCGGGCTTTTTCTTGCCTGACCCATCCTGCGGTCGGTAGCGGCCGGGGCAACGAAGCTCAGAAGCCCCAGTGCACGTCGGCCTCGGCGGCCTTCGCTTCGCGCAGCATCGCGAGGAACGGCGCCACGCGCTGCGCCAGGCTCGGCGGCACTTCGTGGTGCGCGTGATCGGCTTCGTCCTCGTGGAAATGGCCGGCGTGCTCGGCGCGCTCCTGCTTCGCCTGCGCGACCGCGCCCTCCAGCTTCGCAATCGCGTGGTCCAGTTCGTCGTGCGTAATGACACCGCGTTCGCCCAGCTGCTTGCCGACGAGGCCCAGCACGTATACGGCGAAATCCTTCAGCACGTCGAGATCCTGTGCCGCCTTGCTCTTGAACGTAATCATGACAATTCCCTTTTCATCTTGTTGTGCCTGCGCGGCGCGGTTGGGGCACGCCGGCTGGCCGGCGTCCGGCCTCGCGGACGCGGGGCGCCTGAGCGGCATATTAGCACCTGTTAAAATTCTGCGATCCCTGAAACGCGCGCTTAAAAAGCGCGCCGGCCGGCCGGCGTTTCCGGCCGCCACCAACGAAGCCTTCTACCAGCATGCTGCCAGCTCACAAACAGACCCTCGAAGCCCTGCTCGCGGATAGCGTCACGCAGGTCGCACACGCGCTGAAAGGCGCCGACGCGGCATTCGTCACCCCGGCCATCACGCTGGAGCGCCCGAAGGTCGCCGCGCACGGCGACGTCGCGTGCAACGTCGCGATGCAGCTCGCCAAGCCGCTCGGCACGAACCCGCGCCAGCTCGCCGAGAAGATCGTCGCCGCGCTCACGGCCCAGCCGGCCGCGCAAGGGCTCGTCGACGCGGCCGAAATCGCCGGCCCCGGCTTCATCAACCTGCGCCTGACGGCAGCCGCGAAACAGGCGGTGATCGCCGCGGTGTTCGAGCAGGGCCGCGCGTTCGGCACGTCCGATCGCGAGAAGGGCAAGCAGGTGCTGCTCGAATTCGTGTCGGCCAACCCGACCGGCCCGCTGCACGTCGGCCACGGCCGCCAGGCGGCGCTCGGCGACGTGCTCGCGAACGTGATCGCGAGCCAGGGCTACGCGGTGCATCGCGAGTTCTACTACAACGACGCCGGCGTGCAGATCGGCAACCTCGCGATCTCGACGCAGGCGCGCGCGCGCGGCCTGAAGCCGGGCGACGCGGGCTGGCCGGAAGCCGCGTACAACGGCGAATACATCGCCGACATCGCGCGCGACTACCTGAACCGCGAGACGGTCGCCGCGAAGGACGGCGAGCCGGTCACCGGCGCCGGCGACATCGACGATCTCGACGCGATCCGCAAGTTCGCGGTCGCATACCTGCGTCACGAGCAGGACATGGACCTGCAGGCGTTCGGCGTGAAATTCGACCAGTACTACCTCGAGTCGTCGCTGTACAGCGAAGGCCGGGTCGAGAAGACGGTCGACGCGCTGATCAAGGCCGGCATGACCTACGAGCAGGACGGCGCGTTGTGGCTGCGCACGACCGACGAAGGCGACGACAAGGATCGCGTGATGCGCAAGACGGACGGCACGTACACGTACTTCGTGCCGGACGTTGCCTACCACGTGACGAAATGGGAGCGCGGCTTCACGAAGGTCATCAACATCCAGGGCTCCGATCACCACGGCACGATCGCGCGCGTGCGCGCGGGCCTGCAGGGCCTGCACATCGGCATCCCGAAGGGCTATCCCGACTACGTGCTGCACAAGATGGTCACCGTGATGCGCGACGGCCAGGAAGTGAAGCTGTCCAAGCGCGCGGGCAGCTACGTGACGGTGCGCGACCTGATCGAATGGTCGGGCGGCGCGGCACCGGGCCAGGAAGCGGCACCCGACCTGATCGACGAGGCCACCATCACGCGCGGCCGCGACGCGGTGCGTTTCTTCCTGATCTCCCGCAAGGCCGACACCGAATTCGTGTTCGACATCGACCTCGCGCTGAAACAGAACGACGAGAACCCGGTCTATTACGTCCAGTACGCGCATGCGCGGATCTGCTCGGTGCTCAACGAACTGAAGTCGCGCTACAACGTCGAGGTCGCGCAACTGCCGGGCGCCGACCTGTCGCAGCTCACGAGCCCGCAGGCCGTGTCGCTGATGCAGAAGCTCGCCGAGTATCCGGACATGCTCACGCACGCGGCGAACGAACTGGCGCCGCACGCGGTCGCGTTCTACCTGCGCGATCTCGCTGGTGAATTCCACTCGTTCTACAATGCGGAGCGCGTGCTGGTGGACGACGAAGCACCGCGCAATGCGCGCGCCGCGCTGCTCGCCGCGACCCGGCAGGTGCTGGAGAACGGTCTGGCGATGCTCGGCGTGTCCGCGCCCGCCAAGATGTAAGCGGCCCGAGCCGGGCTGCGAATGGCCGCGGCAGCGCCCGTCGCCGGATGCCCGGCACCGGGTGCCCGCCGGCCTCTTCACGATTCTTTTTGCAGGTGACTCAAGCAATGGCACAACCACGCCGCACTTCGAAGCAATCGAAACAAACCGGAGGGACATTTCTGGGAATCGTGCTGGGCCTGATCGTCGGCCTCGCGATCGCCGTGGTCGTGGCGCTCTACATCACGCGCTCGCCGTCGCCGTTCGTGTCGAAGGTCGCGCCGCCGCCGGCCGACAACGGCGCGAGCCAGCCGCAGCAGTTCGACCCGAACCGCGCGCTGCAGGGCAAGACGCCCGGCCAGCCGGTGCCGCAGGCCGCGCAGCCCGCGCCGCCGAACACCGCGCCGGGCCAGGCCGCGAACCAGACCCAGGGCGGCCTGCTGCCCGAGCCGCAGATCGTCGAAGTGCCGCCGTCGGGCAGCTCGAACGGCACGACCGGCTCGAGCAACACCACCGCGTCGAACAATGCGTCGTCGGGCAACGGCGTCGCGGTCGCGCCGAAGCCGGCCGACAACCCGCCGCCGAAGAAGACGCAGCAGGCGCAGCAACAGCAGCAAGGCGGCGAGGACGACCTCGCGCGCTTCGCCGCGCAGAAGCAGGCGCAGCAGGCTGCCGCGCAGAAGCAGCAGCAGCAACAGCAACTGGCCGCGAACACGCCGAAGCCGGCGCCGTCCGCGACATCCTCCGCGGCAGCGAAGCCGCCGACCGCGAACGACGCGAACACCGGCTACTTCCTGCAGGTCGGCGCGTACAAGACGGAAGGCGACGCCGAGCAGCAGCGCGCGCGCCTGGGCTTCCAGGGCTTCGAGTCGAAGGTGTCGAAGCGCGATGTCAGCGGCGTGACCTATTTCCGCGTGCGCGTCGGCCCGTTCTCGAAGTTCGAGGATATGAACTCGGCCCGTCAGCGCCTGTCCGATGCAGGTGTCGACACGGCGGTGATCCGTTTCACGAAGCAGTAAGCAACCGGCCGCGCCCACGCAGAACCCGTTACGTTTCGTAACCCGAGCAACTGATTCGACGTCCACAACATGAAAAAACTGCTTAGCACGCTCCTTCTGTCCCTTGGCCTGGCCGCAGCCGGCTTCGCCCAGGCAACGCCTGCCGCACAGGTGTCCAGCAAGGACTTCGAGGTGATGAAGTCGCCGCAGCCGGTGTCCGCGCCGGCCGGCAAGGTCGAGGTCATCGAGTTCTTCTGGTACGGCTGCCCGCACTGCTACGAATTCGAGCCGACGATCGAGGCCTGGGTGAAGAAGCAGGGCAACAACATCGACTTCAAGCGCGTGCCGGTCGCGTTCCGCGACGATTTCGTCCCGCACTCGAAGCTGTTCTACGCGGTGTCGGCGCTCGGCATCTCGGAGAAGGTCACGCCCGCGATCTTCAATGCGATCCACAAGCAGAAGAACTACTTGCTGACGCCGCAGGCGCAGGCCGACTTCCTGGCGACGCAAGGCATCGACAAGAAGCAGTTCATGGACGCGTACAACTCGTTCAGCGTGCAGGGCCAGGTGAAGCAGTCGGCCGAGCTGCTGAAGAACTACGCGATCGACGGCGTGCCGACGGTCGTCGTCCAGGGCAAGTACAAGACGGGCCCGGCTTACACGAACAGCATCCCGGGTACCGCGCAGGTGCTCGATTACCTCGTGAAGCAGGTCCAGGACAAGAAGCTCTGATCCCCGCGTGCGCGCCGGCATGACTACTCCGCTGAAGGTCTTCATCACCGGCGCGTCGAGCGGCCTCGGCCTCGCGATGGCCGAGGAATACGCCCGCCAGGGCGCCACGCTCGCACTCGTCGCGCGCCGCACCGAGGCCCTCGATGCGTTCGCGCGACGTTTTCCCAAGCTTTCCGTCTCCGTCTATCGCGCCGACGTACGCGATGCCGACGCGCTCGCCACGGCCGCCGCGTCGTTCATCGCCGCGCACGGCTGCCCCGACGTCGTGATCGCGAACGCGGGCATCAGCCAGGGCGCCGTCACCGGACAGGGCGACCTCGCCGCGTTCCGCGACGTGATGGACATCAATTACTACGGGATGGTCGCGACGTTCGAGCCGTTCGTCGGGCCGATGACCGCCGCGCGCCACGGCACGCTGGTCGGCGTCGCGAGCGTCGCCGGCGTGCGCGGCCTGCCCGGTTCCGGCGCGTACAGCGCGTCCAAATCGGCCGCGATCAAGTATCTCGAGGCGCTGCGCGTCGAGCTGCGCCCGGCCGGCGTCGGTGTCGTGACGATCGCGCCCGGCTACATCCGCACGCCGATGACCGCGCACAACCCGTACCGGATGCCGTTCCTGATGGACGCCGACCGCTTCGCGGCCCGCGCCGCGCGGGCGATCGCCCGGCAGCACGCGTTTCGCGTGATTCCGTGGCAGATGGGCGTCGTCGCGAAGGTGCTGCACGTGCTGCCGCGCTGGCTGTACGATCGCCTGTTCGAAAAGGCGCCGCGCAAGCCGAAGGCCGGCGCGCACTGAGCGCATCGGGCGTCCGGCGGGTTCGTCGCGACGCTCGCGCCGGGCCGGCGGGGCGTCGCGGTTCGATGGCCACGCGGCGGGCGGTGCTCTTCGCGTTCTCGGCCTTCTCCGCCTTCTCCGCCTTCTCCGCTTCTTCCGCTTCTTCCGCTTCTTCCGCTTCTTCCGCTTCTTCCGCTTCCCCCGCTTCCCCCGCTTCAGTCGATCCACCGAATGCGCGGCGATTCAACTCGATCTGCGCTCCCCCACCATCGCCACGACCGCCCGCCGTTCGCCGCCGCGCCCGCCTCGTCTCTCCGCCGCCTCGCCGCCCCAACATGCATTCCGTCGCGAACGCAGCCTTTTTTCGCTCAATTCACCGGCTCCGGCGCCTTTTTTCACGCGCCGCACGCTTTGCCGGTATGCTATTCGCCAGCCGCGCCGGCCTGCCGTCAGGCCGCGCCCGCATTCCGACACCCGGCAAAAAATCACAAGTCACATGGGAGAACCTATGCAGGTCAAGCTGTTCGCCGCGGCCGCGCTCGCCGTCGCCACCCTCGCCGCTCCCGGCTTCGCGGCCGCCAAGCCGCTCACCGTCTGCACGGAATCGAGCCCGGACGGCTTCGACGTCGTGCAGTACAACTCGCTCGTCACGACCAACGCATCGGCAGACGTGATCTTCAACACGCTCGTGTCGTACGACGAAGCCGCGAAGAAAGTCGTGCCCGCGCTCGCGGACAAATGGGAAGCCAGCGCCGACGGCCTCACGTACACGTTCCACCTGCGCCCGAACGTCGCGTTCCAGACCACCGACTACTTCAAGCCGAGCCGCCCGCTGAACGCGGACGACGTCGTGTTCACGTTCTCGCGGATGCTCGACGACGCGAACCCGTGGCACAAGGTGGCCGGCGCGAGCGGCTTCCCGCACGCGCAGTCGATGGGCCTCGTGAAGCTCGTGAAGTCGGTCACGAAGGTCGACGACGGCACGGTGAAGTTCGTGCTGAACGAGCCGAACGCGACGTTCGTGCCGATCCTGACGATGGGCTTCGCGTCGATCTACTCGGCCGAATATGCGGACCAGCTGTTCAAGGCCGGCAAGCAGGCCGACCTGAACGCGAAGCCGGTCGGCACCGGCCCGTTCGTGCTGAAGAGCTACACGAAGGATGCGCTGATCCGCTACGACGTGAATCCGGCCTACTGGGGCGCAAAGCCGAAGGTCGACCGCCTGATCTACGCGATCACGCCCGATCCGTCGGTGCGCATGCAGAAGGTGAAGGCCGGCGAATGCCAGATCGCGCTGTCGCCGAAGCCGCAGGACGTGCTCGCCGCGAAGGGCGAGAGCGCGCTGAAGGTCGTGCAGACGCCCGCGTTCATGACCGCTTTCGTCGCGCTGAACACGCAGAAGAAGCCGCTCGACAACGACAAGGTGCGCGAGGCGCTGAACCTCGCGTTCGATCGCGCGACCTACCTGAAGGTCGTGTTCGACAACACGGCGACGGCCGCGAACAATCCGTATCCGCCGAACACGTGGAGCTACGCGAAGGACGTGACGCCGTATGCGTACGATCCCGCGAAGGCGAAGCAGTTGCTGGCGCAGGCCGGTTTCCCGAACGGCTTCTCGACGACGATCTGGACGCGCCCGACGGGCAGCGTGCTGAACCCGAACCCGAAGGCCGGCGCGGAGCTGCTGCAGGCCGACCTCGCGAAGATCGGCGTGAAGGCCGAGGTGAAGGTGATCGAATGGGGCGAGCTGATCAAGCAGGCGAAGCTCGGCCAGCATGACATGCTGTTCATGGGCTGGGCCGGCGACAACGGCGATCCGGACAACTATCTGTCGCCGCTGTTCAGCTGCAACGCGGTGAAATCGGGCATCAACTTCGCGCGCTTCTGCGACGCGCAGCTCGACAAGCTGATCGCCGACGGCAAGTCGACCGCCGACCAGGCCCGGCGCGCGAAGCTGTACGAATCCGCGCAGAAGATCATCCACGACCAGGCGCTGTGGATTCCGCTCGGCTACCCGACCGCGGCCGCGCTCACGCGCGCGAACGTGAGCGGCTATCGCGTCAGCCCGTTCGGCCGCCAGAACTTCGCGGCGGTCACGGTGCAGTAACCGCGCGGCGCGCAGGCGACGGTGCGCTCGCCCGTCGCTTGCGGCCCGCGCGCCGCGCTTGCTACACTGCGCGCTCATTCCTCATACCGGACGCCAGCCAAAGTGAACAACTAAGCCTTCCCAAAAATGTCGTCGCCGCCGTGCCATGCACGCCGCGCGAAGGTTTCACGCATTTTCGGAGGTGCTTATGGCTGCTGCCACGCCGACCGGCGCGCTCGTCGCGCTTCATCACGTTTCTTTCCGCTTCGACGACGGCGTCACGCTGTTCGATTCACTCGACCTTTCCATCGACCGCACGCCGACGGGCATCGTCGGCCGCAACGGCGTCGGCAAGAGCCTGCTCGCGCAACTGATCGCGGGCCGGCGCGCGCCGAGCACGGGCACGATCGACCGGCACACGCCGGTCGTCTACGTCGCGCAGCAGCACGACGACGCGCCGGCCGGCACGCGGACCGTCGCGCACATCGCCGCGCTCGACGCGCCGCTCGCGGCCCTTGCGCGCCTCGCGGACGGGCGCGCGACGCCACACGACTTCGAGCTGATCGGCGATCGCTGGGACCTGGCCGAGCGGCTGCGCACGGCGCTCGACGCGGCCGGCCTGCACGACGTGCGCGCCGACACACCGGCGCATGCGTTGAGCGGCGGCCAGATGGCGCGCGTCGCGCTGATCGGTGCGCTGCTGTCGGATGCCGGGTTGCTCGTGCTCGACGAACCGACCAACCATCTCGATGCGCCGGGCCGTGCATGGCTGTGCGGTGCGCTCGACGGCTGGCGCGGCGGTGTCGTGATCGTCAGTCATGACCGCGCGCTGCTCGCGCACGTGCAACGCATCGTCGAGGTGACGCCGCACGGCGTCCGCGCGTACGGCGGCAACTACGCGCTGTATCGCGCGCAACGCGATGCGCAACACGATGCCGCGCAGGCCGCGCTCGAGCATGCGCGCACCGAGCGCGGGCGCGTGCGGCGCCGGCTCGAACAGGCGCACGACACGATCCAGCGTCACGCGGCCGGCTCGCTGCGCGACGCGAAGACGGCCAATCTGTCATCGGGCGCGAAGCAGCGTCGCAAGGCGGCCGCGCGCAACGTCATGGGGCAGGTTCGTCGCGACCAGCTCGCGTTCAAGGCGACGCTCGACGAGCGCGTGCAGCAGGCCGCCGCGCGCGTCGAAGCCAACGCGCCGGTGCTCGTGTCGTTGCCGGGCACCGAGGTCAGCGCGCGTCGTCAGCTCTTCACGCTCGAGCGCGCGCAATTGCCGTGGCGCGCCGCGGGTCGCACGGACGCGCTCACATGGTCGGCCAGCGGCCCCGTGCGCATCGCGCTGACGGGCCCGAACGGCTGCGGAAAGTCGACGCTGCTGCGCATGCTCGCCGGCGAAATCGCGCCGCGCGCCGGTACGTGCACGACGCACGTGAGCGCCGCGTACCTCGACCAGCGGCTCGCGCTGCTCGATCCCGCACGCTCGATCGTCGAGCAGTTGGTGAGCCTCGATACGCCGCTCGCCGAAGGCGACCTGCGCAGCCGGCTCGCGCTGCTGCAGCTCGATGCCGCGCGCGCAACGCAGCCGGTGCACCGGCTGAGCGGCGGCGAACGGCTGAAGGCCGCGCTCGCGTGTGCGTTGTGGCGCGGCACGCCCGCGCAGTTGCTGCTGCTCGACGAGCCGACCAATCATCTCGATCTCGAATCGGTGCGCGCGATCGAAGCCGCCCTGGCCGGCCTTCCGGGCGCGCTCGTGGTCGCGTCGCACGACGCCGCGTTTCTCGCGGCGCTCGCACCGACGCACACGATGCAATGGCAACGCGACGGGTGGCGATACGAACCCGTCACGTGACGGCGACGACGCGCGTTCAGCGCGACGAGCGAAAGCGCAGCACGCCGTCGTCGCCCTGCTCGCGCACGAGCTCGCCCGCGAGCCAGAGCAGGTTCAGGTGCGCGAGCGCCTCGCCGAGCGCGAAGGTCATCTGATGAATGTCGAGCTCGCGACGGCGGAACATGATCGGGACGATGTCGGCCGCGCTCGCCGGCTTCTCCGCGCACGCGACACGCACTTCGTCGAGCCGCGCGTCGTGGTGCGCGCGCAGTTGCGCGATGCGCGTGCGCACGCCGCGGAACGGCTTGCCGTGCGACGGCAGCACGAGCGTATCGGGCGCCATCGTCTCGTAGCGGCCGAGCGATTCCAGATACAGCGCGAGCGGATTCGCCTCCGGCTCGAGATCGAACACGGACACGTTGGTCGAGATGCGCGGCAGCACCATGTCGCCGGAGATCAGCACGCCGTCCGCTTCGCTGTGGAGCGCGCAATGTTCAGGCGAATGACCGTAGCCGGTGACGACGCGCCACGTGCGCGCGCCGATCGTCACCGCGTCGCCTTCGCGCAGGCGCCGGTAGCGCGGCGGCACCGCCGGCACGAGGTCCGAGTAGTAGCTGCGGCGGTTGCGCAGCTTCTCGAGCGCGGCCGGATCGATGAGGCCGTGGCGCGCGAAATGATCGGCCGCGGCCGCGCCGCCGGCGTTCGAACCGTTGCCGGCCGCCATCAGGCATCCGAACATGTATTCACCGAGCGTCATCCACAGCCGCACGTTCCAGCGACCCTTGTCGCCGCCTTCGCAGAGCCAGTTCGCGAGGCCGAAGTGATCGGGATGGCAATGCGTGACGAGCACGCGCAGCACCGGCAGCCCGTCGAGATGCGTGTCGAAGATTCGTTCCCAGTGCGTACGAATCGCGTCCGACGAGATCCCGCAATCGACGATCGTCCAGCCGGCCTGCCCGTCGATCTCGTCGCGCAGCAGCCAGAGGTTGATGTGATCCAGCGAAAACGGCAGCGGCATGCGCAGCCAGCGCACGCCCGGCGCGACCTCGAAGGTGTCGCCCGCGGCGGGCAGCGTGTCGGCGAACGGATAGTCGAGTTGGTGTTCCAGTGCGTTCATCGGTGGGGTGTCTCGTCGTTATCAGGGCAAATGCCGAAGCAAATGCAGGGGCAAATGCGGCGGCGAATGCGGGTGCCGCTGCGGGCGCGAATGCGGGGCAGGCGCGCGCGGGCCGCATGCCGCGGCGGGCATCGCATCGATTCTATCGCCGTCGCGCGAAACGCGTGCCGGCGCGCGCCGGACGGGCAAAAAAAGTTCGCGCCAGAATCGATTCCGTACCCGTATCTTTACGCGAAGATGCAACGAACGGCCTGTAACGGCGAACAACCCGCGCATTGACGGCGCTCGGCGCCCGCTTCCGAAAATCATTGAAACGCCGACTTGAGCGCTAAAATGGCGGGTGCTTACAGTCCCTCGAACGAGCCTGCACGCGATGAATCACTTCCCCAAACTGCTGTCGTCGCAGATCGGTTTCGACGTCGCGCAGACGATGCTCGAATACTTCGACCGCCATTACCGGATCTTCCGGGAAGCCGCCGTCGACGCGAAGACGCTATTCGAGCGCACCGACTGGCACGGCCTGCAGCGGCTGGCGCGCGAGCGGATCACGTCCTACGACGAGCGCGTGAAGGAATGTGTCGAGGTGCTGGAGGACGAATACGACGCGGAGAACATCGACGACGAAGTGTGGCAGCAGATCAAGCTGCACTACATCGGCCTGCTCACGTCGCACCGCCAGCCCGAATGCGCGGAGACGTTCTTCAATTCGGTGTGCTGCAAGATCCTGCACCGCTCGTATTTCAGCAACGATTTCATTTTCGTGCGCCCCGCGATCTCGACCGAATACCTCGAGAACGACGAGCCGGCCGCGAAGCCGACCTATCGCGCGTATTACCCGGGCACCGACGGGCTCGCGGCCACGCTCGAGCGCATCGTCACGAACTTCCAGCTCGAGCCGCCGTTCGAGGATCTCACGCGCGACATCGGCTGCGTGATGCAGGCGATCACCGACGAATTCGGCCAGTTCGATGCCGCGGCGAATTTCCAGATCCACGTGCTGTCGTCGCTCTTCTTTCGCAACAAGAGCGCGTACATCATCGGCCGCATCATCAACGCCGACCGCGTGCTGCCGTTCGCGGTGCCGATCCGCCACGTGCGTGCGGGCCTGCTCGCGCTCGACACCGTGCTGCTGCGCCGCGACCAGCTGCAGATCATCTTCAGCTTCTCGCATTCGTATTTCCTCGTCGACATGGGCGTGCCGTCCGCGTACGTGGACTTCCTCTGCACGATCATGCCGGGCAAGCCGAAGGCCGAGATCTACACGTCGGTCGGCCTGCAGAAGCAGGGCAAGAACCTGTTCTATCGCGACCTGCTGCATCATCTGTCGCATTCGAGCGATCGCTTCATCATCGCGCCGGGCATCAAGGGCCTCGTGATGCTCGTGTTCACGCTGCCGTCGTTCCCGTACGTGTTCAAGATCATCAAGGATCACTTCCCGCCGCCGAAGGAAACGACGCGCGCGCAGATCATGGAGAAGTACCAGCTGGTGAAGCGCCACGACCGCCTCGGGCGGATGGCCGACACGCTCGAGTATTCGAGCGTCGCGCTGCCGCTGTCGCGGCTCGACCATGCGCTCGTGCGCGAACTCGAGAAGGAAGTGCCGTCGCTGCTCGAATACGAGGACGACAATCTCGTGATCAAGCACCTGTACATCGAGCGCCGGATGACGCCGCTCAACCTGTATCTGCAGAACGGCAGCGACGCGGACATCGAGCACGGCGTGAAGGAATACGGCAACGCGGTGAAGGAGCTGATGAAGGCCAACATCTTCCCGGGCGACATGCTGTACAAGAATTTCGGCGTCACGCGTCACGGCCGCGTCGTGTTCTACGACTACGACGAGATCGAGTACCTGACCGACTGCAACGTGCGGCGCGTGCCGCCGCCGCGCAACGAGGAAGACGAACTGTCGGGCGAGCCGTGGTACACCGTCGGCCCGCACGACATCTTTCCGGAAACCTACGGACCGTTCCTGCTCGGCGATCCGCGCGTGCGCTCGGTCTTCATGAAACATCACGCGGACTTTTTCGAACCCGCGCTTTGGCAGGAAAGCAAGGACAAGCTGCTGCAGGGCGAGTTGCCCGATTTTTTCCCGTACGACGCGTCGCTGCGCTTCAGCGTGCGCTACCCTGCGCGCTTCGGTGCGAAGCCGGACGCCGGCGACGACGCAGGCGACGCGCAGCGCGCGGCCTGACGCACGGCCGGATCCGATCGAATCGAACCGCTTTCCGCCAACGGAATCCACACCGATGAATACCCAAGACAATCCGCTTTCGCATCTGTTCGACAACAACGACGCGTGGGTCCAGCGCCAGCTCGCCGACGATCCGGAATTCTTCGCGCGCCTTGCCGACCAGCAAGCGCCGGAATATCTGTGGATCGGCTGCTCGGATTCGCGCGTGCCGGCGAACCAGATCATCGGCCTGCCGCCGGGCGAGGTGTTCGTGCACCGCAACATCGCGAACGTCGTCGTCCATAGCGACCTGAACTGCCTTTCGGTGATCCAGTTCGCCGTCGACATCCTGCGCGTGAAGCACATCATGGTCGTCGGCCACTATGGCTGCTCGGGCGTGAACGCGGCGCTTCACAACCGCCGCGTCGGGCTCGCGGACAACTGGCTGCATCACGTGCAGGACGTGCGCGAACGCCACGCTGCGCTGCTCGACGAATGGCCGGTCGGCGAAGCGCGGTACCGCCGCCTGATCGAGCTGAACGCGATCGAGCAGGTCGTCAACGTGTGCCGCACGACGATCGTCAACGACGCGTGGGCGCGCGGCCAGTCGCTCACCGTGCACGGGCTCGTGTACGGGGTGCACGACGGGCGGATGCGTAACCTCGGGATGTCCGTGTCGAACTTCGACGCGCTGGATGCCACCTACAAGCGCTGCGTCGCGGCGCTCACGGCGCGCGGCCAGCATGCGCCCGACAACGACATGGTCGCGGCCGATGCCGCGCACCTCGACGGCGTCGCGCAGGCGGTCGTCGATACGCTGAAGCCGTGCGGCGACGCCAAGTAAGCCCGCACTCTCGTTGCGCGGCGCCCGGCCGCGACGGCCCTCGAAATGACCTGACACCGGCACCGCCGCGACGGCGGTGCATTGCGAAGGAGCGGCGAACATGAAAACCGTATTGATCGTCGGCGCATCGCGCGGCCTCGGACGCGAATTCGTCCGGCAATACCGGCGCGACGGCTGGAACGTGATCGCGACCGCGCGCGACGACGCGTCGCTCGCCGCGCTGCGCGGACTCGGCGCGCACGCGCACGCGCTCGACATCGCGCGGCCGGAACAGATCGCGGCGCTCGGCTGGCAGCTCGACGGCGAACGGCTCGACGCGGCCGTGCTCGTGTCGGGCGTGTACGGGCCGCGCACCGAAGGCGTCGAAACCATCGGCGCCGAGGATTTCGACACGGTCATGCATACGAACGTGCGCGGCCCGATGCAGCTGCTGCCGATCCTGCTGCCGCTCGTCGAAGACGCGCGCGGCGTGCTGGCTGTCGTCTCGAGCCGCATGGGCAGCATCGCCGAGGCGACCGGCACGACCGGCTGGCTGTATCGCGCGAGCAAGGCGGCGCTCAATGACGTGCTGCGCATCGCGTCGCTGCAGACGCGCCACGCCGCATGCATCTCGCTGCATCCCGGCTGGGTACGCACCGACATGGGCGGCGCGCAGGCCGCGATCGATCCGGAAACCAGCGTGACCGGCATGCGCCGCGTGATCGCGGAAGCCGGCGCGGACGTGTCGCAGGCCAACGGCCGTTTCTTCCAGTACGACGGCGTCGAGCTCAGCTGGTAAGCCGGCATCACAACCCGGCGTCGTTAATTCACGATTCGCATGATTTTGAACCGACCTGACGCGTGCCCGTGCGGCGGCGCGTCCCCCGCACCTGCCGGCAAAGCCCCGGCGCCGCGCTACGCGGCGTGCTGCGGCCGCTTCATCGATGGCGGCGACGCCGCGCCCAGCGCGCTCGAGTTGATGCGCTCGCGGTACAGCGCGTACGTACTCGGCGCGACCGACTATCTGCGCGCGACCTGGGACGCGCGCACCTGCCCCGCCGATCTCGATGCGGACCCGAATGCGCCCGACGCGCCGCGCTGGCTCGGCCTCGCGATCAAGCGCCACGCAGTGCTCGACGAACGGCATGCGGAGGTCGAATTCGTGGCCCGCTACAAGGTCGGCGGACGTGCCTACCGGCTTCACGAGACGAGCCGCTTCACCCGTGACGAGCACGGTTTCTGGCGCTATGTCGACGGCGAAGTAAGTGAACGCTGACAAATAGTTGCCATGTCAGACGCCGGGTAATTCCCGCATTGCACAACCTGAATTTGTCGGGCTAGGATGGCCGTCAGATTGGTCATGTTGCATGGCAGGGCTTACGAATGGCGTTCAGCAAGGTATTGGTGGGATGGATGGCGGCCTGTGCGCTGTCGGCCGCTCAGGCCGATGCGCTGCCGAACGCAAACGCCGGCCCGGCCGCGGCCGGCGGCTCGCTCGCCCACGCCGAGCGCTTCGACTACGGCGATTCGGGCCTTCCGCAAGTCGCCGCGAACCTCAACGAACAAATCGTCAGCATTCCGGCCGATGCGTCGGGCTCGGTGATGCTCGAGGCCACGCTGTTCAAGCCGAACGGCCCCGGCCCCTTCCCGCTCGTCGTCTTCAACCACGGCAAGAACACCGGTGACCTGCATCAGCAGCCGCGCAGCCGGCCGCTCGCGTTCGCGCGCGAATTCGTGCGCCGCGGTTATGCGGTGATCGCGCCGAACCGGCAGGGCTTCGCCGGGTCGGGCGGCACGTATCAGCAGGAAGGCTGCAACGTCGGCAAGAACGGCCTCACGCAGGCCGCCGACGTCGACGCGACGGTCCGCTACATGTCGCGTCAGTCGTACATCGATGCATCGCGCATCGTCGTCGCGGGCACGTCGCACGGCGGCCTCGTGTCGGTCGCGTACGGCACCGAAGCGGCACCCGGCGTGCGCGGCATCATCAACTTCTCCGGCGGGCTGCGTCAGGATCTCTGCGACGGCTGGCAACGCAATCTCGTCGATGCGTTCGACCAGTACGGCGCGCATACGGCCGTCCGTTCGCTGTGGCTGTACGGCGACAACGATTCGGTGTGGACGCCCGCGCTCGTCGCGCAGATGCACGACGCGTACGTGTCGCACGGCACGCAGGCGCAGTTCGTCGATTTCGGCCGCTACAAGGACGATGCGCACCGGCTGATCGTCGATCGCGATGGCGTGCCCGTGTGGTGGCCGGCCGTGAATGCGTTCCTCGCGGAACTGAACCTGCCGACCTCGGTACGCTACGCGGTCGCGAACCCGCACGAACCGACTGCGACCGGCTATGCCTCGATCGATGCGGTCGACGCGGTGCCGTTCCTCGACGATGCGGGCCGCGAAGGCTATCGCCGCTTCCTGAGCCAGCATCCGAGCCGTGCGTTCGCCGTGTCCGCCGAAGGCGCATGGTCGTGGGCCGAAGGCGGCGACGATCCGATGGCGCTCGCGCTGGACAACTGCTCGAAGCAGGGTGCGGGCGCATGCCGGCTGTATGCGGTCAACGATCGCGTCGTGTGGAACGCGAACGCGACGCAGACGGCCGACGACGGCAACGCCGGCTCGCGCGCGCTGGCGTCGCGCTGACGCGCGACGCGCGCGGTTCCCGGAGTGGCGCGATACGCGCCTGCCTTTCTTCCCTTCTCCGTTTCATGAACGTGCGCGCGGCCCGCGACGCTGTTCGCACGCCCGCGCGCGCGGCTGCTTGAGCCGCGCCGCGAACAGCGCACCGCCCGCGACGCCCGCCGGATCGTTATCCGGCCTCTTCCGAATCTCGCCCGCCCCCGAGTCCGAACGCCATTTGCCGCGCCTGGTGCGCGTCGCTTCGCGTCCTTTTCCCATCCGGACCCGATTTTTCGCCCGATCGCCGCCCGTCGGCCCGCGATTTTTTTCTGTCGGGGGGTGTCACTCGAACGTCGTCATCTGCGGTCATTTCTGGACATCTGGCGCGTACCGTCCCGAGCGTCCCATATCTGCGCCGAACTCCCGCCCAGCAAGGCTTCGCGGCGTTTGTAACCGGTAGTGCAACGTGCGGCGGAACACGCTAATCTCAGCGCGTTTCGAGTCTGTCGCCGCGGCATCGGATGCGATGCCCGCCGCCGTTTTACCCCCGGAGTTGCCTTGAGTACGCCAGCCACCGACGACTGGGTCGCGCGCAGCCTGCGCGCGGTCTGGCATCCCTGCACCCAGATGAAGCACCACGAGCGCATGCCGCTCATTCCCGTCGCGCGCGGCGCGGGCCTGTGGCTGTACGACCGCGACGGGCGCCGCTACTTCGACGCGATCAGCTCGTGGTGGGTGAACCTGTTCGGCCATGCGAACCCGGACATCAACGCGGCACTGAAGGACCAGCTCGACACGCTCGAGCACGCGATGCTCGCCGGCTGCACGCACGAGCCGGCGATCGAGCTCGCCGAGCGGCTGCACGCGCTGACCGCGCGCACGCTCGGCCATGCGTTCTTCGCGTCCGACGGCGCGTCGGCGGTCGAGATCGCGCTGAAGATGAGCTTCCACGCGTGGCGCAACCGCGGCCGCGCGGACAAGCGCGAATTCGTGTGCGTCGCGAACAGCTATCACGGCGAGACCATCGGCGCGCTCGGCGTGACCGACGTCGCGCTGTTCAAGGATGCATACGACCCGCTGATCCGTCATGCGCACGTGGTCGCGTCGCCCGACGCGCGCGGCGCGCTGCCGGGCGAGACGGCCGCCGACGTCGCCGGCCGCGCGCTCGACGACGTGCGGCGTCTGTTCGCCGAACGCGCCGACCGGATCGCCGCGCTGATCGTCGAGCCGCTCGTGCAATGCGCGGCCGGCATGGCGATGCACGATCCGTCGTATGTGCGCGGGCTGCGCGCGCTGTGCGACGAATTCGGCGTGCACCTGATCGCCGACGAGATCGCCGTCGGCTGCGGCCGCACCGGCACCTTCTTCGCCTGCGAGCAGGCCGGCGTGTGGCCCGATTTCCTGTGCCTGTCGAAGGGCATCAGCGGCGGCTACCTGCCGCTGTCGCTCGTGCTCACGCGCGACGACGTGTTCGCGGCCTTCTACGACGACGACACGACGCGCGGCTTCCTGCATTCGCATTCGTACACCGGCAACCCGCTCGCGTGCCGTGCGGCCGTCGCGACGCTCGACCTGTTCGCGCGCGACGACGTGCTCGCCGCCAACGCGCGCAAGTCGGCCGCGATGCGTGCCGCGCTCGCGCCGCTCGGCGCGCACCCGCAGGTGCGTCACCTGCGCGAGCGCGGCACGCTGTTCGCGTTCGACGTCGCGCTCGACGGCGATGCCGCGCGCGGTTTCTCGCGGCGCTTCTTCGAGCATGCGCTCGAGCGCGAGCTGCTGCTGCGCCCGATCGGCACGACCGTGTACCTGATGCCGCCTTACGTGATGACCGACGACGACATCGCGTGGCTCGCGCAACGCACGCGCGACACGCTCGACGCGACGCTCGCGGAGCCGGCGCGATGAAGCAATCCTCACCGGAAACGACCATGCCCCTGCTCGACGCGCTGCAGCGCGGCCTCGCCGAACTCGACGCGCAGGGCCTGCGACGCGTGCGCCGCACCGCCGACACCGCGTGCGACGCGCACATGCGCGTCGACGGTCGCGACATCGTCGGCTTCGCGAGCAACGACTACCTCGGCCTCGCCGCGCATCCCGCGCTCGTCGCCGCGTTCGCCGAAGGCGCGCAGCGCTACGGCTCCGGCAGCGGCGGCTCGCATCTGCTCGGCGGCCATTCGCGCGCGCACGCGACGCTCGAGGACGAGCTCGCCGGCTTCGCGGGCGGCTTCTCCGATGCACCGCGGGCGCTGTACTTCAGCACCGGCTACATGGCGAACCTCGCCGCGATGACCGCGCTTGCGGCCAGGCACGCGACGATCTTCTCGGACGCGCTCAACCATGCGTCGCTGATCGACGGGATCCGGCTGTCGCGCGCGACCGTGCAGGTCTACCCGCATGCGGACATGGCCGCGCTCGCCGCGCTGCTCGACGCGTCGGATGCCGAAACGAAACTGATCGTCAGCGACACCGTGTTCAGCATGGACGGCGACATCGCGCCGCTCGCCGAACTCGTCGCGCTGGCCGAACGCCACGGCGCGTGGCTCGTCGTCGACGACGCGCACGGCTTCGGCGTGCTCGGCCCGCAGGGGCGCGGCGCGCTCGCGGCCGCCGCGCTGCGCTCGCCGAACCTCGTGTACGTCGGCACGCTCGGCAAGGCCGCCGGCGTCGCGGGCGCGTTCGTGATCGCGCACGAAACCGTGATCGAATGGATGATCCAGCGCGCGCGCAGCTACATCTTCACGACGGCCGCGCCGCCGGCCGTCGCGCATGCGGTGTCGGCGAGCCTGAAGGTGATCGCCGGCGACGAAGGCGATACGCGCCGCGCACACCTCGCCGCGCTGATCGAGCGCACGCGCGCGCTGCTGCGCATGACGCGCTGGCAGCCGGTCGACTCGCACACGGCCGTGCAGCCGCTCGTGATCGGCAGCAACGACGCGACGCTCGCGGCGATGCGCTCGCTCGACGCGCACGGCCTGTGGGTGCCCGCGATCCGGCCGCCGACGGTGCCCGCCGGCACGTCGCGGCTGCGCATCTCGCTGTCGGCCGCGCATTCGTTCGACGATCTCGCGCGCCTCGAAGCCGCGCTGATCGAAGCCAGCGAAGGGCCGGGGCGCCCCGACGCCCGCCCGCATTCGCTGCCCGCCGAGGAAGGTGCAGCATGACGGCCGCGCTTTCCCTCTTCGTCACCGGCACCGACACCGAGATCGGCAAGACGTTCGTGTCGGCCGCGATGCTGCACGGCTTCGCGCGGCACGGGCTGCGCGCCGCCGCGCTGAAGCCCGTCGCCGCCGGCGCGTACGAACGCGACGGCGTCTGGCACAACGAGGACGCCGACCAGCTCGATGCGGCCGCGAACGTCGTACTGCCGCCCGCGCTGCGCACGCCGTTCCTGCTGAAGGCGCCCGCCGCGCCGCACATCGTCGCCGCGCAGGAAGGCGTGACGCTCGACATCGACACGATCGTCGCGAGCCACCGCGAAGCGCTGACGCGCGCGGACGTCGTCGTAGTCGAAGGCGTGGGCGGCTTCCGCGTGCCGCTGAACGACACGCAGGACACGGCCGATCTCGCGGTCGCGCTCGGGCTGCCGGTCGTGCTCGTCGTCGGGATGCGGCTCGGCTGCATCAGCCACGCGCTGCTGACCGCCGACGCGATTCGCCAGCGCGGCCTCACGCTCGCCGGCTGGGTCGCGAACCACGTCGACCCGGCCATGTCGTACGCCGACGAAAACGTCGCGACGATTCGCGACTGGCTCGCGCGCGAACATCGCGCGCCGCTACTTGGCCGCATTGCGCACCTGCACCCGGCCGCTCCCGAATCCGCCGCGGCGATGCTCGACATCGCCACGCTCGTCGACACGCTGCGCGCCGCGCGGCATTGACACCTCGATTCCGAATTCAAGAACCTCGAATCCACGACAGGAAAAACACCATGACCCAAGCCCAGACCGCCGCCGTGCAACCCGACGCGATCCCCGTGGCCGCTCCGGCGCCGCAGCGCTGGCGCGTCGCCGACGTCGTCGCGCTGTTCGAGCTGCCGTTCAACGACCTGATGTTCCGCGCGCAGCAGGTGCATCGCGAGCACTTCGACGCGAACGCGGTGCAACTGTCGACGCTGCTGTCGATCAAGACGGGCGGCTGCGAGGAAGATTGCGGCTACTGCTCGCAGTCGTCGCATCACGACACGGGCCTGAAGGCCGAGAAGCTGATGGACGTCGACGCGGTGCTCGACGCCGCGCGCGCGGCGAAGGCGAACGGCGCGAGCCGCTTCTGCATGGGCGCCGCATGGCGCAACCCGAAGGAGCGCCACATGCCGGCGCTGACCGAGATGGTGCGCGGCGTGAAGGAACTGGGCCTCGAGACCTGCATGACGCTCGGCATGCTCGAGGACGAGCAGGCACGGCAGCTCGCCGACGCCGGCCTCGACTACTACAACCACAACCTCGACACGTCGCCGGAGTTCTACGGCCAGGTGATCTCGACGCGCACGTACCAGGATCGGCTCGACACGCTCGACCGCGTGCGCGACGCGGGCATCAACGTGTGCTGCGGCGGCATCATCGGGATGGGCGAATCGCGCCGTGAACGCGCGGGCCTGATTTCGCAGCTCGCGAACCTGAACCCGTATCCGGAGTCGGTGCCGATCAACAACCTCGTCGCGATCGAAGGCACGCCGCTCGAAGGCACCGCGCCGCTCGATCCGTTCGAGTTCGTGCGCACGATCGCGGTTGCGCGCATCACGATGCCGAAGGCCGTCGTGCGTCTGTCGGCCGGCCGCGAGCAGCTCGACGACGCGATGCAGGCGATGTGCTTCCTCGCAGGCGCAAACTCGATGTTCTACGGCGACCAGCTGCTGACCACGAGCAATCCGCAAACGCAGCGCGACCGCGCGCTGTTCGAGCGCCTCGGCATCCGCGCGAGCCAGGCCGACGCGCTGGCGGAGAACGCGTAAGCAGCCGCTTCGCGTCGTTCGCGAGCAGATGAAAAAGCCGGGGCATGCCCCGGCTTTTTTTCGTCCGATCGTCGGCGCTCGGCGCGCCGCGCGCGGCGTTCAGCGCCGCCCTTCACACATGCGCCGCCGCACCGTCGAGTGCCGCGCGCACGCGTTCGACGCGCTGTTCGTCGACGGGCGCCAGCACTTCGCCGCGCGGCCGCACACCCGAGCCGAAATGCACCGCGCGCACGCCGGTCGCGCGCACGAAATCGCCGACCGCGTCGATCGTGAGCCCCGAGCCGGCCAGCACCGTGCAGGTCGAGCCCGCCGCGTGCCGCACCAGCCGCGTGATCGTCGCGACCGCGTCGAGCACCGACGGATGGCCGCCCGACGTCAGCACCGACGTGACGGCCGGCACGCGCAGCAGCGCGTCGAACGCGGCGTTGAGATCCCGCGACACGTCGAACGCGCGATGGAACGTCAGGTCGCGCCCGTCCGCCGCCGCCGCAACGCGCTCGAGTGCACCGAGATCGACGTCGCCGCGCGCGTCGAGCGCGCCGAACACGACGCCGTTCGCACCGGCCGCGACGGCCGCGCGCACGTCGCGTTCGATCACGCGCAGGTCGTCGGCGTCGTAGACGAACGAGCGGCTGTGCGGCCGCACGATTACGTTGACCGGAATCGGCACGGCCGCGACGACGGCCTCGATCAGGCCGACGCTCGGCGTGAGCCCGCCCTCGCTGATCGCGGTCACGAGTTCGAGGCGGTCGGCGCCCGCGCGGGCGGCGGCCTTCGCATCGCCGACGGTGGTGGCGATCACTTCGAGGAGGACGGAAGAAGCGGCGGTTCGGTTCATCGGCGGCTCGCGAATCGTCAGGACAATTCGCGCATCCTAGCCGAGCGGCGTGAACGGCGCCAGCGCGTCGCCGTCGCTATGCGTCGTCCGTTTCCTCGTCGATCCAGTCGATATCGCCGCACAGCACGTGCTGCGCATCGCCGATGCGCACGGCCACCGACAGCGTCACGCACGGCTGCGCCTCGTTGATCGACAGGTACGGGCGCGTCACCTGCACGCGCCCCGGCTCGGCGATCGCCGAGCGGAAATACGGCCGGCGCAGCCAGTTCGCGCCCTGCGCATCCGCGAGCGGCGAGAAGCGCGCCTCGGCAAGCGCGCGGTCCGCGCGCAGCACGACATTGCGGCCGGCCTGGCGGCCGCGCGCGTCGAGCAGGAAGCAGCGCGCCGCGGCATCGAGCGCGAGGAAGTTCCAGCACACCTCGTCGAGCGGCTCGCCGGCCGCCACCCGCTCGGCCGCACGCTCGAACGCGCGCAGGTACGGCGCGAGCCGCTGCGCGTCGCGCCGCTCGCGCGCTTCGGTCTGTTGCCGAAAACGCTCGGTCAGCTCGCCGATGCAACCGGTCGCCGTCGCGCTGTCGGGCAGCCCGGGCGCCGGGCGGCCGAAGTAATAGCCCTGCACGAAATCGGCCTCGCACGACAGCGCGATCTGCGCGTCGTGCTCGGTCTCGATGCCCTCGACGAGCACGAGCTTGCCGGCCTCGTGCAGCAGCGTGACGAGCCCGTGCAGGATCGCGGTGAGGCCCGTGCGGTGCGCTGCGTGGGACAGCATGATCCGGTCGAGTTTCACGATGTCCGGGTTCAGCTGCCAGATCCGCTCGAGGTTCGAATGGCCGGCGCCGAAATCGTCGAGCGCGATCAGGAAACCCTGCGCGCGGAATTCGCGCACGGCTTCGGCGAGCCGCTCGATGTCGTCCGCGCGCTGTTCGAGCACTTCGAGCACGACGCGGCGCGGCGGCATGCCGATCCGCTTCAGGTTCGCGAGCAGCGCGGCGGCCTGGAACGGGTCGGTGAGCACGCCCGGATGCACGTTGAGAAACAGCCACTCGCGCTCCGCGCCGAGCAGCGCGAAGTTCTCGAGATGCAGCGCCTGCGCGAGCCGGTCGAGCTGCAGCAGTTCGCCCTGGCGCGCGGCCTCGCCGAACACGTCGAGCGGCGACACCGCCCGGTCGAGCGCATCATGGGCGCGCAACAGCGCCTCGTAGCCGACCGCGCGCTGGTGCGACAGGCTGAAGATCGGCTGGAACACCGTCGTCAGCATCAGGTCGCGATGCTGCGTCGCGAGGCGTTCGAGGCCGGAGCTCATCTCCCGCTCGAAACGATAGGGCGAAGCGGCGGCCGGACGCTCCTGTTGCACGATCGTCATGGCGCCCTCCTGGCGATGAAGCGGAACGCGGCGAGTGCTTGAAACGGCGCGCGCATTGTCATGGTGGAATCCTCGGTTGTCCGGACGGTGCCGGACGGTACGCAAGCATCAAGCAAGCTCCGTGCAAGCCCTTGAACCACGCGCCACGCCTGCGTGCGGCGCCGCCGCACCAGCGTGGCGCAGGCCGGATGCACCGTTTGCGTGCACCCGCACCGGCCCACTCGAACGCACCCGTCACGGCGTCACGCTACACTCCGTACGGTCGTTTGATTCTGCTCAATTGCCGTATCGATGGAAATCGTCTTCACAGTCCTGATCCTGCTGCTGACCGTCGCGCTGTCGGGCGCGGTCACACGCATCCTGCCATTGCGACTGCCGCTGCCGCTGATGCAGATCGCGTTCGGCGCGATGCTCGCGTGGCCGAAGCTGAACCTGCACGTCACGTTCGATCCCGAAATCTTCATGCTGCTGTTCATTCCGCCGCTGCTGTTCGCGGACGGCTGGCGGATCCCGAAACGCGAGCTGTACCTGCAGCGCCGCGCGATCCTGATGCTCGCGTTCGGGCTCGTGTTCATGACGGTACTCGCGGTCGGCTACTTCGCGCATTGGCTGATACCCGAGTTGCCGCTGCCGATCGCGTTCGCGCTCGCCGCGGTGCTGTCGCCCACCGATGCGGTCGCGCTGTCGGGCATCGCCGGCAAGGGCCGGATTCCGCCGCAGCTGATGCACATCCTCGAAGGCGAGGCGCTGATGAACGATGCGTCGGGCCTGGTCGCGCTGAAGTTCGCGGTCGCGGCCGCGCTCACCGGCATGTTCTCGCTGCGCGCCGCGTCGATCACGTTCGTGATCGTCGCCGCCGGCGGGCTCGCGACGGGCGCGGCGGTCGCGTGGCTGTTCAGCGCGCTGTCCACGCGCTTCCTGAACGCCGAGCAGGAAGGCGATCCGGCCCCCGGCATCGTGATGACGCTGCTCGTGCCGTTCGCCGCCTATCTGTTCGCCGAGCATCTCGAGCTGTCGGGCGTGCTCGCGGCCGTATCGGCCGGGATGATGATGAACTACACGAGCTTCTCGCGCAAAAGCACGGTCGCCTCGCGCGTGCGGGCCGAAAGCACGTGGGCGATGATCGAGTTCGTGTTCAACGGCATGGTGTTCATCATGCTCGGGCTGCAGCTGCCGCACATCATCGGCCGCGCGCTCGTCGACGCGCATCACACCAGCGACGCGCTCGTCGGCCGGATGATCTTCAACGTGTGCGCGATGATGCTCGCGCTGTACGCGATCCGCTTTCTGTGGGTCTGGCTGCTGCGCTGGATCGCGAGCCGCCGCGCCGCGCGCCACGGCCTCGCGGGCACGATGGCCGGCGTGCGCACGATCGCGGTGATGACGGTCGGCGGCGTGCGCGGCGCGGTCACGCTCGCGGGCGTGCTGTCGATCCCCGTCGCGCTGGCCGACGGTGCGCCGCTGCCCGGGCGCGACACCGCGATCTTCATCGCATCGGCGGTGATCCTCGGTTCGCTGATCGTCGCGGTAATCGGCCTGCCGTTGCTGCTGCGCGGCGTGCGCTCCACGCGCAACCCGCTCGCCGACGAGGAGCGCACCGCGCGCGCGGCCGCCGCGCAAGCCGCGATCCGCGCGATCGACTCGTCGCACGACGCGATCTCGGCCGATCTCGACGAATCGGGCGCCGCACGTTGCGCGGACATCTCCGCACGCGTGATGGACCAATATCGCCGCCGCCTGGCCGCGCTCGCCGAAGACGGCCCGACGCCGCGCGCCGAAGCCCGGCAGACCGAAGCGATGGAACTGCAGATGCGTATCGCGGCCGTGCGCGCGGAACGTTCGGTGTTGTACCGGCTGCGCAGCGAAAGCAAGATTTCCGACGAGACGCTGACGAAGCTGATCCGCGAAATCGATCTGTCTGAAACGGCGCTGTCGACGCGCAAGAAAGGGATCGTCTAACCCGATGGCGAAGTGTCCCTCGCTGCGCGGCCGCTCTCGACAAAGGGAGGCCGCGCCGGCTCGGGTCATGTCGGCGCGATGCCGGAGTTCGTTGCCGGCTGCTTGACGGCCCCAAACAAAAACGGCGACGCGTGAGCGTCGCCGTGTGCACATCCGCGCGCGTTCGCGTTACTTCGCGACCACGACCGGGATTCCCTTCAGCATCCCCGCGCCCTTCATTTCGTCGAGCGCGTGCTGCACGGCCGCGCTGGTCGCGGCGTCGATGCCGAGCTGCAGCGCGAGCTCGCGCTCCGCGCGCTTCACGCCCGCGAGGTTGCGCACCTTCACGTGACCGAAGCCGCGCACGCGCGCATGAAGTTCGGCCAGCTGCGCGACCTGCGCCGCATTGGCGGCGGTCGTCACGGCGAGCGCGCGCGTGAGCGTCGTCTCGTAGTCGTGCGCGAGCGCGCGCTCCATCCGGCGCTCGACGGTGCGGCCGAACGGATCGAGCCACGTGCCGCGCAGGCCGCGCACGCGCGCGAGCGTGCCGAGCACCGGCCACATCCACTGGCCGAACACGCGCTTCTTCGGCACGCTGCCGTCGCGCCCGGCCTTCGCGACCGTCGGCGGCGCCAGGTTGAACTTCACGCGATAGTCTTGCCCCGGCACGCCTTCGAACTGCGCTTCGAGCGCCGAGCGGAACGCACCGTCCGCATACAGTCGCGCGACTTCGTATTCGTCCTTCACCGCGAGCAACCGGTAGAACGTCGTCGCGACGGCGCGCGTCAGCGCATCGTCGCCCTTCGCGCGCGCCGCGCTCACCAGCGCGCGGTAGCGTTCGACGTAACGCGCGCCGCCGTATGCGTCGAGGCGCGCTTCGCGATCGGCGATCAGCGCGTCGAGCGTCTCCGGCGCCGCGTGGGCAGCCACCGCATGACGCGCGTTCCACAACGCATCGAGGCCCGCCGCGTCGCCGGCCGCCATCCGGCCGATCGCGAACGCGAGCTTGTTCATCGGCACCGCGACGTTGTTCAGCTCGATCGCGCGCATCATCGCGGCGAGCGACACCGGCACGAGGCCGAGCTGCCATGCATAGCCGAGCATCAGGATGTTCGCGCCGATCGAATCGCCGAGGAATTTCGCGGCGAGCGCCTGCGCGTCGCAGCTCGACAGGTAGCCTTCACCGGCCGCATGGCGCATTTTCTCGAGCAGCGCATCCGCATGCAGGTTCGCGTCGGGGTTCTGCACGAACGACGCGTTCGGAATCCGGTGCGTGTTGACGACGATCCGCGTGCGCTCGTGGCGCACCGTCTGCAGCGCCTCGGCGCTCGCGCCGACGACCATGTCGCACGCGAGCAGCACGTCGGCCTGCTGCGTGTCGATGCGCACCTGGTTCAGCCACCGGTCGCTCGACGCGATCCGCACGAACGACAGCACCGAGCCGCCCTTCTGCGCGAAGCCCATGAAGTCGAGCACCGACGCGCTCTTGCCCTCGAGGTGCGCGGCCATGCTGATCAGCGCGCCGACGGTCACGACGCCCGTGCCGCCTACGCCCGTCACGAGCATGTCGTACGGCGCCGCATCGAGATGCGTCGCGGGCACCGGCAGCGCGTCGACGCGCACGGCGAGCGCCGCCTCGTCGAACGCCGCGCCGGCGGCCTTCTTCAGCGCCGCGCCTTCGACCGTCACGAAGCTCGGGCAAAAGCCGTTCACGCACGAATAATCCTTGTTGCACGACGACTGGTCGATGCGGCGCTTGCGGCCGAGCTGCGTCTCGAGCGGCTCGACCGACAGGCAGTTCGACTGCACGCCGCAGTCGCCGCAGCCTTCGCACACCGCATCGTTGATGAACAGGCGCTTGTCCGGGTCGGGAAACTCGCCCTTCTTGCGGCGGCGGCGCTTCTCGGCCGCGCAGGTCTGGTCGTAGATCAGCACGGTGACGCCCGGCGTCTCGCGCAGCTCGCGCTGCACCGCGTCGAGTTCGCTGCGGTGATGGAACGTCGTGCCCTTCGGGAACAGGCCGTGATGGCCGTCGTACTTCTGCGGTTCGTCGGACACCACGACGAAGCGCGACACGCCCTCCGCCTCCACCTGCCGTGCGATCTGCGGCACCGAGATGCTGCCGTCGACGGGCTGGCCGCCCGTCATCGCGACCGCATCGTTGTAGAGAATCTTGTACGTGATGTTCGCCTTCGCGGCGACCGCCTGGCGGATCGCGAGGATGCCCGAGTGGAAGTAGGTGCCGTCGCCGAGGTTCTGGAACACGTGCTTCGTGTTGGTGAACATCGCGTGCGCGGCCCAGTCGACGCCCTCGCCGCCCATCTGGATCAGGCCCGTCGTGTCGCGCTCCATCCACGACGCCATGAAGTGGCAGCCGATGCCCGCCTGCGCGATCGAGCCCTCCGGCACCTTCGTCGACGTGTTGTGCGGGCAGCCCGAGCAGAAGTACGGCGTGCGCTTCACTGCGTCCGCTTCGTTCGACAGGATCTGCGGCGCGACGAGATCGACGACGCGCTCGCGGCGATCGAGCGCCGGCTTGTGCCGCGCGAGCCACGTGGCGAACACCGGCAGAATGCGCGACGGGCGCAGCTCGCCGAGCTCGGACAGCAGGCACGCGCCTTCGGCGTCGTGCTTGCCGAGCACGCGCGGGCGCGCACCGTCCGCGCGGTTGTACAGGTAGTCCTTGATCTGCTGCTCGATCACCGGGCCCTTTTCTTCGATGACGAGCACTTCCGACAGCCCGTCGACGAAGGTTTCGATCCGCGTCATCTCGAGCGGATACGACAGGCCGACCTTGTAGATCCGCACGCCGGCTGCTTCCAGGTCGGCGACGGTGAGATCGAGCCGGCGCAGCGCTTCCATCAGGTCGAGGTGCGCCTTGCCGCACGTGACGATGCCGACGTTCGCGTGCGCGCTCGGCGCGATCCACTTGTCGATGCTGTTGGTGCGCGCGAAATGGCGCACGGCGTCCAGCTTGGCCGCGAGGCGCGCCTCGATCGTGAGACTCGGCAGGTCGGGCCAGCGGTTGTGCAGGCCGCCCGCGGGCGGCGTGAAGCCTGCCGGCGCCGGCCATTGCGTCTGCAGCGCGTCGAGATCGACGGTCGAGCCCGATTCGACGGTTTCCGAGATCGCCTTGAAGCCGACCCACGCACCCGAGAAGCGCGACAGCGCCCAGCCATACAGGCCGAATTCGAGCATGTCGGCGATGTTCGACGGGTTCACGACCGGCATGTGCCACGCGATCATCGCGAAGTCGCTCTGGTGCGGCATCGACGACGACACGCAGCCATGGTCGTCGCCCGCCACCACCAGCACGCCGCCGTGCGGCGACGAGCCATATGCGTTGCCGTGCTTCAGCGCGTCGCCGGCACGGTCGACGCCCGGGCCCTTGCCGTACCACATCGCATACACGCCATCGACGGTGCGCTCCGGGTCGGCCTCGACGCGCTGCGTGCCGAGCACGGCCGTGCCGCCGAGTTCCTCGTTGATCGCGGGCAGGAAGCGCACGCCGCTGCCGTCGAGCAGTTTCTTCGCCTTCCACAACTGCTGGTCGACCATCCCGAGCGGCGAGCCGCGGTAGCCGCTGACGAAGCCGGCCGTGTTCAGCCCCTGCGCGATGTCGGACGCGCGCTGCATCAGCAGCAGGCGCACCAGCGCCTGCGTGCCGGTCAGGAAGATCCGGCCGCGCGTGGCGGTGAGGTTGTCGGTCAGGCGGTAGTCGGATAGAGCGGGCGTGCCGTCGACGGGCAGTCGGGCGGTCATGGGGATGTCTCCTGATTGTGCTGTTCTGTTCCGGGCCGCGCGGCGGGCGTCGGGCGACGCCCGGCCGACGGCGGCGGGATGGCTCTATTTTTTCGCGGAAAGGCGAGAAAGTTTTTTCTCATCTTGCTCGGGGCGGCCCCGAGTGAGAAAAACTGCGCAGGTTTTGGCCGGAAATTGAGAGAGTTTTCGCGCTGGGCGGCGGGCGGCGGCTGGATGCGTATCGGACCGGGTGAGGCGGTTGCCTCGAACACGCGGGGATATGCGGGAAGCGAACCGCAGCACGCAGTGGTCGGCGCTCGCGGGCCGCGCGGCAAGGGTTCGCGTGGCGAAGCGGGGGGCGTCCTCACCCATCGAACGCACAGCGTTCGGATTGGTCGTGGAGGCGGGATGTCCACAATCCCGCGCTGCGCGCGAAGCGGGCGGGCGCGCTCACCGGTCGATTGCACAGCGTTTCGAGTCGCGTCGGTGGACGGATGTCCACACATCGATCATCGGTCCGCGGTTGAGCAGATGGCGACACTCACCATCGACATTCACAGCAAGCCGAGTCGATGACGGTGGAAGATATCCACATCGCCGGACTCCTGTCCGCCCGCTGCGACGTTCGCTCTCACCTGTCACATCCACAGATTTGCGAGTCGATTCCGCCGCGCGATATCCGCACGGCTGTCCGCCGGTGCGTCGCGCCGGATCAGCGGCCAGGTCGTCGCGGCAAGGCAGGCGTGCGTTCGGCGGGCGCGGTCCGGGTGCCAGCCTCGGCGCGGATTGGCGCCCGCAGCGCGAGCACTGGCGGGGCTTCGGCGCTCATCGGTACGCGTCGTGGCGCTGCCGAACGACGCGCGGGAACGCGTGTGGATATCGCCGCCGGCACACACTCAAAAGCCTGTGAATTTCGATGGTGAGCACCGTCGCGTGCGCGAACGAGGACATCGATTCTGGTGTGGACAGCCCAATCCGCGACGACTCGGAACGCTGTGAATTCCAACGGTGAGCACCGGCATCGCGATCGAATGGGAGCGTCGATTTCGGTGTGAACAACCCCATTCGCGACGACTCGGAACGCTGTGAATTCCAACGGTGAGCACCGGCATCGCGATCGAATGGGAGCGTCGATTTCGGTGTGAACAACCCCATTCGCGACGACTCGGAACGCTGTGAATTCCAACGGTGAGCACCGGCATCGCGATCGAATGGGAGCGTCGATTTCGGTGTGAACAACCCCATTCGCGACGACTCGGAACGCTGTGAATTCCAACGGTG
>NZ_CADFEJ010000012.1 GCF_902833055.1 Burkholderia territorii | reverse complement strand
GGTTCGATCTGCGGCTACGCGAATCTCGTCTATGTCGGCGCGGGCGCGAACCTGCAGGGCGAAGGCACGTTGCGCAACGGGCTGATCGCGATGCTGCTGATCGTGCCGGTGTTTCTCTATCGCCACTACTGGCAGGATCGCGGCCGTTTCCCCGCGCAGATGCAGCGCGACATGGAGCTCGAGGTGCCCAAGCGCGCGATGTGTCTGAACCTGATGCCGTATGCGGCGCTGGTCGGCGCGGCGCTCACGATCTGGCTGTCGTACTACTTCGCGTGGGTGAAGTAAGCGTCTGAGCGCGGTACGCGCGGCGACTCCGGACACCGCACCCGGAGCCGTCGCGCGACGTGCCGAACGCCACGCAATAAAAAACCCGACCGGCTGCTGCCGGTCGGGTTTTTTGTTGGCTGCATCGCCGTAGCGATGCGCTTACGGAAATACCACCGTCCGGTCGCCATTCAGGAACACGCGGCGCTCGATGAACGCCTTCACCGCGCGTGCGAGCGTGATGCATTCGACGTCGCGGCCGACTGCGAGCAGTTGCTCGGGCCGCAGTGCATGATCGACGCGCTCGACCACCTGCTCGATGATCGGACCTTCGTCGAGATCGTCGGTCACGAAATGCGCGGTCGCGCCGATCAGCTTCACGCCGCGCGCGTGCGCCTGGTGATACGGCTTCGCACCCTTGAAGCCGGGCAGGAACGAGTGATGGATGTTGATGGCACGGTTCGCGAGCTTCGCGCTGGTTTCCTGCGACAGCACCTGCATGTAGCGCGCGAGGATCACGAGTTCGGCGCCGCTCGATTCGAAGAAGTCGAGCCACTGCGCTTCCTGCTGCGCCTTGGTGTCGGCCGTGATCGGGAAATGGCGGAACGGCAGACCATGCTGCACGGCAAGCGGTTCGAAGTCCGGATGATTCGACACGATGCCGACGATGTCCATCTTCAGCTCGCCCATCCGCCAGCGGAACAGCAGGTCGGCGAGACAGTGCTCGAGCTTCGACACCATGATCAGCACCTTCGGGCGCGCGTTCACGTCGTGGATCGCCCATTGCGTGTCGCCCTCGCCGCCGCCGCCGAGCGCGGTTGCGATCGGCCCGAACTCCTGGCGTAACGCGTCGATCTGCAGCGTCTCATCCGTCGGATGAAACACGCAGCGCACGAAGAAGCGGTTGCTGAGATCGTCGTCGAACACGTTCAGCGCGTCGACGTAGCAGCGATGGCGCTCGAGAAAGCCGACGACGGCGGCGACCTGGCCGGCCGCGCTCGGGCACGACAGCGTCAGGACGAATTGATCGGGGCGTGAGTCGGCGGTCATGTGATTCCTCGGATGTCGTCGGGGGCGAATCCGCGCGGTGGCGCACCATGGCGTCACGTCGCGCGGGTAGCGGGAGACTCAAGTAAATCAGGACGTTTCGAGCGCGGATAGAACCAACCCGCCGTGTGGCTGGTATCGGCGCGTCAGTGCGGCCGGGCGGGGCGGGGCTTCGGGCCGGCCGGGCAGCGGGCGTCGGGCGATGTTGGCGCAGCGAGCCCCGCCGGCGTCAGGAAAGTATTCCCTTCAGCGGAGCGCCATTCATGCAGGCGCGCACGCATCCAGCAGCCAGCGCCGGAACACGTGGGTCGCATCCGGCTCGGGGCGCTGCGGCGGACGCACGAGGAAGTAGCCGCGCGACGTGACGACGGGGGCGTCGACGAGCTTCACCAACTGCCCGGACGCGACGAGCTCGTCGACGAGCGGCGACCAGCCGAGCGCGACGCCTTCGCCGAGCAGCGCGGCGTGGATCACGAGCGCATAGCTGTTGAAGGTCACGCCGCGCGCGGCGGCCGGTGCGTCGAGGCCATGCGCGTCGAACCAGCCGGCCCACGACAGCCAGCGCTCGGGGCGCGTCGGCTGCACGTGCAGCAGCGGCAGCGCATGCAGATGGTCGGGCCGCGCGACGTGCGGGTGCGCGGCGCGGAACGCGGGCGAGCAGACGGGCGTGACGGATTCCGGAAAGAGCCGCGCGGCCGTGCACGACGGCCAGTGACCGTCGCCGAACAGGATCGCGATGTCGGCGTGGTCGCGCTGCGCGTCGTAATCCTGTGACGTGACGACCCGCACGTCGACGTCCGGCATCACGCGCTTCAGGCCCGCGAGCCGCGGCATCAGCCAGTAGGTCGCGAAACCGAAATCCGTGACGATCGTGAGCGCGCCATGCTCGCGGCGCGCGCGCAGCGTCGCGGTGGCGCCGCGCAGCGTGTCGAGGCTCACCCGCACGGCTTCGTACAGGCACTGGCCGTCGCTCGTCAGCGTGACGCCGCGCGGACTGCGCTCGAACAGCGGCACGCCGAGTTCCGCCTCGAGCTGGAACACCTGCTGGCTCACGGCCGGCTGCGTCGAGCCGAGCTCGCGCGCGGCGGCCGTGAAGCTCTGGAGACGGGCGGCCGATTCGAACGCGCGCAGCGCCTGCATCGACGGTAACGGTTCGGATTTCGACATAAGTCTCTCTAATGGCCTCATAAGGGCCGGACGCCTTCCCGCGCGAATTCGGGCGGGGGATAGTGATTCGGACGACACGGCACCGTGCCCGTCCTTCCGCGATTCTAGCCAGTCGCGGCCGGTGCGCGCGGTACTTTCTTCACGCTGCGTCCGTCATGCTGGCCGCGCCGCTGCGCAAGCGTCGCGCAGTTCCGTTCGAACACCGATTTCCCCACGACCGCCGATGACGAACCCGACTCCCAACATCCTGATCCTGATGGCCGACCAGTTGACGCCGTTCGCATTGCCGGCCTACGGCAATCGCGTCGCCCGCACGCCGACGCTCGACCGGCTCGCGTCGCAAGGCGTCGTGTTCGATGCCGCGTATTGCGCGAGCCCGCTGTGCGCGCCGTCGCGTTTCTCGCTGCTGACCGGCAAGCTGCCGTCCGGTATCGGCGCCTACGATAACGCCGCGGAATTGCCGGCGCAAACGCTGACCTTCGCGCACTATCTGCGTGCGGGCGGCTACCGCACGATGCTGTCGGGCAAGATGCATTTCTGCGGACCGGACCAGCTGCACGGCTTCGAGGAGCGGCTGACGACCGACATCTATCCCGCCGACTTCGGCTGGGTGCCCGACTGGGATCGCCCGACCGAGCGGCCGAGCTGGTATCACAACATGAGCTCGGTGCTCGACGCCGGCCCGTGCGTGCGCACGAACCAGCTCGACTTCGACGACGAGGTCACGTTCGCGGCGAAGCAGAAGCTGTACGACGTCGCGCGCGAGCGTGCGGCCGGGCATGACGAGCGGCCGTTCTGCATGGTCGTGTCGCTGACGCATCCGCACGATCCGTACGCGATCACGCGCGAATACTGGGATCTGTACAGCGACGACGAAATCGACATGCCGGCCGTGCGGCTCGATGCGGCCGACAGCGATCCGCATTCGCAGCGGCTGCGCTTCGTCTGCGAAAACGACCGCACGCCGCCCACCGACGCGCAGATCCGTGCCGCGCGCCGCGCATACTATGGCGCGACGTCCTACGTCGACGCGCAATTCGGCAGCGTGCTGGCCGCGCTCGAGCAATGCGGGTTCGCCGACGACACGATCGTGATCGTCACGTCCGACCACGGCGACATGCTCGGCGAGCGCGGCCTCTGGTACAAGATGACGTTTTTCGAAGGCGGCTGCCGCGTGCCGTTGATCGTTCACGCGCCGGGCCGCTTCGATGCCGCGCGGGTGCGCGGGCCCGTGTCGCACGTCGACCTGCTGCCGACGCTGGTCGACCTGGCCGGCGTGGCGCCGGCCGGCGGCTGGCCGGACGCGGTCGACGGCGCGAGCCTCGTGCCGCATCTGCGGGGCGCACCGGCGCACGACGTCGCGCTGGGCGAATATCTCGCGGAAGGGGCGGTCGCGCCGGTCGTGATGATCCGCCGCGGCGACTGGAAGTACGTGCATTGCCCGGCCGATCCCGACCAGCTCTACAACCTCGCCGACGATCCGCGCGAGCGTACGAACCTGGCCGGCCTGCCCGAAGCCGCCGACGTGCTCGCCGCATTCCGCACGGAGGCCGCGCGGCGCTGGAACCTGACGGAACTCGACGCCCAGGTGCGCGCGAGCCAGCGGCGGCGCCGGTTCCACTACGCGGCGACGACGCAGGGGCGCATCCAGGCATGGGACTGGCAGCCGTTTGCCGATGCGAGCCAGCGTTACATGCGCAATCACATCGAACTCGACACACTCGAAGCGATGGCGCGCTTTCCGCGCGTCGGGCGCTGAACGGTCCGCATCGCGATCATTGACGAACGACGGAGGAAGCGAATCATGAAACGGCAATGCAATGCAGCAATCCGGAGGCTCGGCGCGGCACTCGCCGCGACCGCGTGCGTGGTGGCGATGCAGTCCGCGCACGCCGCCGATCCGCAGACGTGTCGCGACGTGAAGATGGCGGCGCCCGGCTGGACCGACATCGATGCGACCAACGCGATGGCCGGCGTCGTGCTGAAGGCGCTCGGCTACCGGCAGGACGTCGCGAACCTGTCGGTGCCGATCACGTACCAGGGCTTGAAGAAAGGGCAGGTCGACGTATTCCTCGGCAACTGGATGCCCGCGCAGGCGCCGCTCGTGAAGCCGTTCGTCGACGAGAAATCCATCGACGTGCTGCACGCGAACCTCAGCGGCGCGAAGTTCACGCTGGCCGTGCCCGACTACGTCGCAGCGGCCGGCGTGCACACGTTCGCCGATCTCGCACGCTACGCGGACCGCTTCGGCGGCAAGATCTACGGGATCGAGCCCGGCGCGCCCGCGAACCAGAACATCAAGCGGATGCTGTCCGAACACGCGCTCGGGTCCGCGAACTGGTCGCTCGTCGAATCGAGCGAGACGGGGATGCTCACGCAGGTCGAGCGCGCGGTGCGGGACAAGCGCTGGATCGTCTTTCTCGCGTGGGAGCCGCACCTGATGAACACGAAGTTCCACCTGACCTACCTGTCGGGCGGCGACGCATATTTCGGCCCGAACTATGGCGGCGCGACCGTCAACACGGTCACGCGCGCCGGCTTTGCCGGCCAGTGCGCGAATCTGGCGCGGTTGTTCCGGCAGATGACGTTCTCCGTGGACGTCGAGAACCGGATGATCGCCGACATGCTCGACAACAAGACGTCGCCCGCGCTCGCCGCGCAGCACGTGCTGAAGGCCGAGCCCGCGCTCGTCGAGGGCTGGCTGGACGGTGTCACGACCGCGTCCGGCACGCCGGCCCTGCCGGCCGTTCGCGCCGCGCTCGAGGCCCGCTGACCCGCCTCCGGGCGGCCGGTTTTTGCCGTGCCGCCCGTCTCCGTGTTTTCCCGACCCGTCGCATCAAGACCATTTGGTGTCGCCTTCAGACGGGTGACCCGAAATATGGGTTTGTATTTTTCGCCAATGGCTGCGTTATTGCGGAAAACGAAATGCCGAAGCCATCGGACGTACCGAATTCGAATCAGCCGGCGTATTGCTGCGCGCGCCAGGCCACGGTTCTTTCCATCGAAGGGTTCAGGGAGGGTGGTCGACAATGAAGCAAAAGAAAGTTGCCGTTGCCGCCGCGCTGGCATGCGCGGCCTGTATTCCCGCCATCGGCCATGCGCAGAGCAGCGTGACGCTGTACGGGATTCTCGACGCGGGCATTACGTACGTGAACAACACGGGCGGTTCGCACGTCGTCAAGTTCGATGACGGCGTCGCCTACGGGAACCGCTTCGGCCTGAAAGGCACGGAAGATCTCGGCGGCGGCCTGAAGGCCGTGTTCGCGCTCGAGAGCGGCTTCCACCTCGGTAACGGGCAGCTCGGCTTCGGCGGGTCCGAGTTCGGGCGGCAGGCTTATGTCGGTCTCCAGAACGACTGGGGCACGCTGTCGTTCGGCAACCAGCTGGACATCACCAACGAGCTCGTGTCGATCTACAACATCTCGGCATGGGGCAGCGGCTACGCGATCCACCAGGGCGACTTCGACCGCTTCAACGGCGACCGCCTGCCGAACTCGGTCAAGTTCCTGTCGAACGACCTGAGCGGCTTCAAGTTCGGTGCGATGTACTCGTTCGGCAACGTTGCCGGCAACTTCCATCGCAACAGCGCATGGAGTGCGGGCGCAAGCTACACGAAAGGCGACTTCTCGATCGGCGCCGCCTACACGCGCCTGAACAACCCGAACGGCATCTATGCGTTCGATCCGTACGCGATGATCGGCACGCATACGTTCCTCGGCCAGCAGACCGTGACCGTCGATCCGGCGACCGGCGCGCGCACCGACCTGTTCGCGAACACCGCGATGGACGTCGACAGCCAGGGCACGTTCGGCATCGGCACGAGCTACACGATCGGCAAGCTGTCGCTCGACGCGAACTTCTCGTACACGACGATCAAGGGTTTCGGCCAGTCGTCGCACATGCAGGTGTACGAAGGCGGCGGCATGTACCAGTTCACGCCGGCACTGAGCTTCATCGCGGGCTACCAGCACACGCGTTTCGAAGGCCACCACTGGAACCAGGGCACGGCCGGCCTGCACTACCTGCTGTCGAAGCGCACCGACGTGTACATCTCCGGCGATTACCTGCGTGCTTCGCAAGGTGTCGATGCGGTGATCGGCTACAGCTTCACGCCGTCGACGACGCAGACGCAGGCCGACGTGCGGATCGGGATGCGGCATTCGTTCTGAGCGGAGCGGGTAGTTCTTTCGACGTCTTCAGCGAGGTCTCTCTTTGGCGCGAACCGCGGTTCGCGCTTTTTTTTTGTGCGTCGGCCGGATGCGATTCGGTATCGCACCGGGCGACATGTGCGGGCCGCGTGCGCGCGACAGGCATCGGGCAGGGGCGGGGCGGTTGAAGCTATCATCGCGGTTTGGCCGCATCGTGCGGCGCCGGCCTTTCTCCGATGACATCCCTTCGATGACCGCTCCGTTACCCGAATCCCGTTCGCCGTCGCCGTTACCCGCCAACCTGTTTCGCCACGCACCGTTCCAGCGCTTCTGGGGCACGCGCGTGATGTCGTCGCTCGCATTCCAGATCCTGTCGGTCGCGATCGGCTGGTACGTCTATGCGCTCACGCACAGCGCGTTCGCGCTCGGTCTCGTCGGGCTCGCGCAGTTCGTGCCGATGTTCGCGCTGACGCTCGTCGTCGGGCAGGTGGCCGACCGCTACGATCGACGCCGCATCGCGACGATCTGCCAGGGCGTCGAGGCGCTGGCCGCCGGCGTGTTCCTGCTCGGCGCCGCGAAAGGATGGCTCACCGCACCGGGCGTGTATGCGCTTGCGGCGATCGTCGGCACCGCGCGCGCGTTCGAATCGCCGTCGGTGTCGTCGCTGCTGCCGGCCGTCGTGCCGCGCGGCGACCTGCCGCGTGCGACGGCGCTGTCGACGTCCGCGAACCAGGCCGCGCAGATTCTCGGGCCTGCGTTCGGCGGCCTGCTGTATGGCATCGGCGCGCCCGCCGCGTTCGGCACGAGCGTCGTCGCATTCGCGATCGCGGCGGTGCTGAGCGGCACGATTCCGCTGCGCAGCGCGCCGCCCGCGCGGGAGCCGGTCACGCTGCGATCGGTGTTTTCCGGCATCGCGTTCATCCGGCGCGAACCGGCGATCCTCGGTGCGCTGTCGCTCGACCTGTTCGCGGTGCTGTTCGGCGGCGCGACCGCGCTGCTGCCGATCTACGCACGCGACATCCTGCAGGTCGGGCCGTGGGGGCTCGGCGCATTGCGCGCGGCGCCCGCGGTCGGCGCACTCGCCGGCACGCTATGGCTCACGCGTTTTCCGTTGAAGGGCCGGCCGGGCCGCGCGATGTTCGGCGGCGTTATCGCGTTCGGTATCGCAACGATCGTGTTCGGGCTGTCGCGGCATTTCGCGGTGTCGCTCGTCGCGCTGGCGGCATTGGGGGCGTCGGACGTCGTGAGCGTCGTCGTGCGCCTGTCGCTCGTGCAATTGCGTACGCCCGACGACATGCTCGGCCGCGTGAGCGCGGTCAACTCGCTGTTCATCGGCACGTCGAACCAGCTCGGCGAATTCGAATCGGGCGTGACGGCCGCGTGGTGGGGCGCGCCGGCCGCGATCGTCGTCGGCGGCGCGGCGACGATCGCCGTCGCGCTGACGTGGATGAAACTGTTTCCTCAGCTCACCAACATGCGGTCGCTCGAGCGCGACGCATGACGCGCGTCAGGCATCCGGCGTCACGCGCACGGCCGTGCCGTAGCAGATGACTTCCGTCACGCCCGACCCGATCTCGGTCGAGTCGTAGCGCATGGCGACGATCGCGTTCGCGCCGAGCTTGCGCGCGTCGGCGAGCATCTTGTCGAAGGCCTGCTCGCGCGCCTTCTCGCACAGCGACGTATAAAGCGTGATGTTGCCGCCGAAGATGGTCTGCAGCGCCGCGCCGAACGAGCCGACGATCGAGCGCGAACGCACGATGATGCCCTGCGCGACGCCGAGCGAACGGACGGTCGTGTGGCCGGGCAGGTCGAACGCGGTCGTGACGCGTTCGGGCGAAAGATCGTCGGTGAAGCGGGAGAGGTCGGTCATGGCGGTGCGCCGTCGCGCGGAAGTGATCGAACGACGATTCTATCCGGAACGGGAAACGTGCTTCGACCGGGCGCGCATGATGCGCGCGCGCCCGGTGCGGCCCGGTCAGCGCTTGACGGTCGCGCTGCCGTCGCCGCCGAGATCGACTGCATACGCGAGCGCCAGCTTGCCGAACTTCAGCGCGTGGTTCGCCTGCCGGTCCGAATTCTCCAGCGTGTCGTTCACGGTATGGATATACGGACTGTCGTTCTGATCGGCCTCGAACGGGAACGAAGCCGGGTAGCCCTGCGCATTCCACGACGCGTGGTCCGAACACGCATACCCGCACTGCGACGTGCCGATCGCGAGTTCCGGCAGGTAGGTCTTCGCCAGGTTCGTGAGGTAGGTGTTCTGCGCGGCGTTGGTGTAGTCGGTGATCAGGTAGATGTCCTTCGGATCGCCCTTGTAGTTCGTCATGTCCAGTTGCAGCACGCCGACCACGTTCGCATTTTGCGTGCGGAACTGCTTCGCGATCGCCTTCGATCCGAGCAGCCCGGCTTCCTCGGCCGCGTACCCGACGAACTTGATCGTCCGCTTCGGACGGTAGCCGTTCGCGAGCAGCACGCGCAGCGCTTCGGTCAGGCTGGCGATGCCGGACGCATCGTCGTCGGCGCCGGGCGAGCGTGTGTTCTCCGTCGTGCGGCCGACCGTCGAATCGAGGTGCCCGCCCAGCACGACCGTGCCGGCGGCCGGATCGCTGCCGCGGATCGTCAGGATCACCGATTTCTGCGGAAAGCCCGTATGCGCGAACTGCTCGACGGCGATGTCGCTGCGCGAGCCGGCCAGCTGCTTCCACTGCAGCGCGAGCCAGTCCGAGGCGGCGACGCCGTGCGACGTCGTGTAGTAGCGATTCGTGAACCCCGACAACGACGTGATCGTGCCGGCGATGTTGCTGGCCTGCAGTTGCTGGATCCAGGTCTTGATCTGCGGTGCGTTCGACACCGCGTAGGCGGTCGCGGCGGCCTGTTTCGCGAGCGTCGCGGGTGCCGGCTGCAATGCCCGGCGCGCGTCGTCGAACGAGTCGTGCACGATGTAGCCGGGCCCGTGGCCGCGCGCATGGTGTACCGCATGGGCGAGCTCGCCGAGCCGCGCATCGTCGATCTCGACGACGTGCACGGTTTCGCGGCGCGTGGTGCCGTCGGCGGCTTTGCCGGCGTCCACCGTCGTGCTGTACTGCGCGGTCGCGCTCGCATCGATGCGTTGAAGCTGGCGGAAAGCGGTGTCGCCGAGCGTGATCCACACCGGCGTCGCGTGCGCGGCGGCGGTTAGCAGCATGCCGCCCAGCGCGGCGCTCAGGCGGGTCAATGTCAGAGTAGGCATGTTCGATCTCGTGAGGATGGCGATGTCGAGGAAGAGGGTGCGCCGCAGGTCGTGCGACGCCCCCCGCCTGCTGCGGAATTACGACTTCTGCGGCACGGTCACGCCGTACGTGCAGCTCTTGTTGTACGCATTGCCGATCGCCGCGAGCTGTGCGCTGCTGTAGCCGAGCGCGGCGGCGGCCGTCAGCACCGCTTGCGCGGCGGCCTTCTGGTTCGTCGAGCTGTTGGTCATCGACAGCCCCTTCAGGAACGCCTTGTCCATCGCCTGCGCGCCGATCGCGTCGCGCGCGACGAGGTTGCACGATGCCCAGTACTGGCCGGCCGTGTGGATCTCGGCGCCGCGTGCCTGCGCGTAAGTGCGCCCGACGTTCCAGTTGGTCACGCGGCCGCCCCAGTATTCGTTGTGGCCGTCCCAGTTGTAGACCCAGTGATACTGCGCGTCGGACGGGCTCCACTGGTTGAAGTCGCGGCTGTACGCGGCGGCGAGATAGTCGCCGGTGCCTTCCGACAGGCCTTCCTGCTGCGACAGGCCGCCATTGGTCACCCAGTCGTGGATGCCGTGCCCGAGCTCGTGGATCACGACGTCCGCATCTTCCGCATCGTCGACACCGCCCTGCCCGAAGGTGAGCCGGCCGCTGCTCGACGAGTACGACGAGTTGTCGTCGCCCGATTCGCCGTGCGGGTCGTACTGCACACCGCCCGTGTACTGGTACGGCATCGCCTTGATACCGAGCGTCTGGTTCACGTAACGCAGGAACGTGTCGATGTGGTAGTACGCGTTCACCGCCTCGAAGTAAAGGTTGCCGCGCGTGAACTCGAATGCGGGCGTCGCCTGTGCCGGGCACGCATTGTCGCGCGGCGCGTCGAAATCGATGCACGATGCATACGGGCCGGACAGCACGTAGCGTGAATTCGACTGCGCGAGATCCTTCAGCGTCACGCGTACGCGGGAGGCCGTGAGCTGCGTGGAGTCCGCGTCGTTGTTGTCCTTGTAGCCCGTGCTGCCGTAGCTGCTCTTCGTCGACGAAAGCGGATCCGGCCGGAACACGAAGCCGGTGCCGTCGGTCGCGTAGAACGCCTTGTCCTCGGCGCGCAGCACTTCGCCGCTGCCCGCGTCGATCAATAGTTCCCAATCACCTTTCGGGCCGTCCTGCGGACGGCCGCGCACCTTCCATGCGGTATGCGTGCCGGCCTTGTCGACGAACGCGACAAGTTGCGCGTCGAGGTTCGTGAAGCCGCCGACGCCGAGATACGCGCGTGCGCGATCGAGCGCCTGCTGCTGGTCGACGGCCTGCGCCTTGCGCGCGGTGGCGACCACGCCGTTGATCGTGTTGCTCGCGACGTACAGGATGCGGCCGTCCTTCGCGACGGTCACCGCGATGTCGCTACCGTACACGGGCAGCCCGGCCGCCTGCTGCTGGAAGCGCACGACGGTGAAATCGGCGTCGTTTCGCTCCGACGTCACCGCGAGGCTCGCGAGTGCAGCCGCGTCGAGCCCGAGCCGGGTCGCCTGCGACGCGACGAAATCGCGCGCGGTAGCGGCGGGCGTGGCGGCCGCCTTCTTCGCGCGATATGCGGGGTTGTACAGCGTGACGGCGACGCCGTCCGCGCGGAACTGGCCGGCGGCCGTATCGGCCTTGGCCGCGGCCGGTGCGACGCCGCGCGTCAGGCTTTCGCGCAGGCTCGCCGCCTGCGGGTTCGCGACCTTGGTATCGGCCGCGCTGCCGCCGACGATGCCGAAACCGAGCGCGAGACCCAGGGCGAGCGGCAATGCTTTGCGTGATGTCTGCATACGTGATCCTCATCTCAACGGTTGGACACGCCCGCGCGCTCGTGGCGAGCAGGCACGACACGGCCCGCGCGCCGGCTCGATGGAACCGGTGCGGCAAAGCGGTGCAGGGAGAGTCGACTGACTAAGGACGACTAAGCGTCAGGTCGAACAGAATTGGAGCGAAACGGCGGCGGGGAAGCGAACGGCAGGCAGGTGCGGCGACGGCGAAGCGAGCATCGTCATGTCATACCCCTCGGATCGGCATTGATTGGTTCGGCAGCCTGCGTGGCGCGACTTGCGTCGGGCACGGGCTCTCATCTCCTTAGGGCTGCCTATCTAATTGCGAGGTATGTTACAGAATATTTTCGCCGACATTGCAATTTATTTTCGAAGGCCGCTTCGGTCCTTCGATCAATCGGCGGCATTGTTCAGCGAATGGCGGGAAACGCTGTCGCGGCACGCAATAGCGCGCCGGATTGTACGTAAAAGCGGCGTTGCTCAGCGCGTCGCGCGACGGTCGCTGCGCGGGCTCACGCCGAAGCGCGAGCGGTACGTGCGCGAGAAATGCGATGGCGATTCGAAGCCGCATGCGACGCACACCGACGTGATGCTCATGTCGGTCTGCTGCAGCAGCTCGCGGGCGCGATCGAGGCGCAGGTTCAGGTAGAAACGTGTCGGCGTGTCGTTCAGCGTTGCGCTGAACAGCCGTTCGAGCTGGCGCCGCGTGATCGACACGTCCTGCGCGAGCGCGTCCGAGCCGAGCGGGCTCTCCATGTGCCGCTGCATCGTGTCGATCACCTGGATCAGCTTGCGGTTGTGCACGCCGTAGCGCGCGGCGATCTCGAGCCGCTGGCTGTCGGAGCGTTGCCGGATGCGGCTGACGACGAACTGCTCGGAGATCGCCGCCGCAAGATCGGCGCCGTGCCGCCTGCCGATCAGGTCGAGCATCATGTCGATCGACGCGGTGCCGCCCGCACAGGTGATGCGCCGGTCGTCGATCTCGAACAGTTCCTGCGTCGCGTTCAGTCCCGGGTAGCGTTCGCGGAACGCGGCGAGCGCTTCCCAGTGCAGCGTGAGCGTTTGCGATGCATCGAACAGCCCGGCTTCCGCGAGCACGAAGCTGCCGGTGTCGATGCCGCCGAGCGTCGCGCCATGCCGGTTCTGGCGGCGCAGCCAGTCGCCGAGCGCGCGGTCGTAGCACACGAGCGGATCGAAGCCGGCGACGACGAACACCGTCTCGACCCGCGCGACGTCCGCGTACGCGGCCTCGGCGGCCACCGGGATGCCGTTGCTCGCGGCGACGGGCGCGCCGTCCGCGCTGATCACGTGCCAGCGGTACAGCTCGGTGCGAAAGCGGTTCGCGACGCGCAGCGGTTCGACCGCCGACATGAAGCCGAGCGCGGAGAAGCCGGGCAGCAACAGGAAGTGGAAATCCTCTGGCATCGGGGCGTATGGTGGAATCGGTTGGGGCATCACGTCGGGGCGAGACGCGACGTTGCGCGGCGGGCATGCGGGCACGCGCGCCGCGCCCGGCTCGCGCGAGCCGGCATGTTCGACGCATGATTATCGCGGGTTTTGCGGGCACTCAGCGCATTTTTACGCCGCGCACCGTCCGGCGCGCCGTTGTCGAAGGCAGCTCGCCGAACTGCGCCTTGTACGCGTTCGCGAAATGCCCGAGGTGGATGAAGCCCCAGCGCGCGGCGGCTTCGCTGATCGGCAGGTCGGACTGCCGCGTGTCGAGCAGCAGGCGTCGCACCTGAGCGAGGCGCAGCGAGCGCGTGTAGTTCAGCGGACCGGTCTGCACGATCGACTGGAAGCTGTTCTGCATCGTGCGCCGGCTCACGCGCAGCTGAGTGCACAGGCTCAGGATGTCGACGGGCGCCTCCGGGTGCCCGATCACGTAGTCGTGCACGCGGCGCACGATGTCGGCATGGCACGCATGCGTCAGACGATTCGACGGTTCGGGCATCCGATACGTGAGCAGATCGACGAGCACGTTCGCGACCTCGCCGCGCAGCTGGGACTGCGCGCGCGCCGTGTCGAATGCGTCGGGTGCCGACAGCATGCGTTCGAGCAGCGTCGCGAGCTGCACGCTCGCGCGTTCGCGCGCGGCGACCGGCACATCGGCGACGCCGCGCCGCAGCGCGCGCTCGTCGAGCCGGACATCGGCGGCATCCTCGATCTGCTGCATCAGCTCGGAATCGATCACCACGCCGATCAGCGACATGTCGTCGGGCGAATGGAGTTCGAAAGGCGAGCCGCCGCGCGCCAACACGATCGTGCCGAGCTCGATGCGTGCATCGCCGAATGCGAAGGTACCCGAGCCGGTGAGCGGCATGCCGAATACCGTATGGCCGGACGGCAGGCGCCCGCGCTGGATGATGCGCACGTTCGCCGCTTCCTGAAACAGTTGCACGCCGGCGAATTCCGCGTGCTTGATCGCGCTGCGATACGAGCCGGAACCGATCTGGTCGTAGCGCTGATCCCAACCGCGCAGTGCCTCGGCATGCCGGTCCGCGTCGTCGAACATCTGGTGAAACACGAGCATGGCGCCTCCGGCGATCGTTCGGACCGCGCAAGATTAAACCGACCGCACGGTCGGCGCAATACGGATGAGCGCCATTCCGCTCGGGGGTTTTCCGAGGGTCGAAAGATGTCGACGTGTGACGCCTTTCAGACGGTTTTCCAATATCCCGAATCGGCACGCACGCGTTGCCGGTCCGGGTGCTGAACGGATTTATTGTCGAACTACAGTCGCCTCACATTACGTGAATCCCAAATGGAGGCGACATGAGAACAAGGCGACGCACCGCGGCCGTCGCGGTGACGCTGGCGCTCGCGGCGGCGCGGATAGTGAGCGCATACGCGACGGAAAAAACCGAGGAACTCGTCGTGCAGAAGATGCCGCCGTGGCATCCGCACCAGGTGTACGTCGTCGATATCGCGATGCCGACGATGACCGACGGGCGCATCTTCGTGTACGACGCCGACGCGAAGAAGCTGCTCGGCCAGATCGACGGCGGCTTCGCGCCCGGTCTGGCGATCTCGCCCGACCACAAGACCAGCTTCATCGCAACGACCTATTTCTCGCGCGGCTCGCACGGCACGCGCACCGACGTCGTCGAGATGACCGACAACACGACGCTCGATCACGCGGGCGAGATCGTGATTCCGGCGAAGCACGGGCAGCACGTGCCGTCGCCGTACAACACCGCATTCAGCGCGGACGGCAAGCGGCTGTACGTCGCGAACATCACGCCGGCCGCGTCGGTGACCGTGATCGACGCCGTATCGAAGAAGGTGCTGTCGGAAATCGACACCGCGGCGTGCGTGCTCGCGTATCCGTCGGGCAACGACCGCTTTACCGCGCTGTGCGAAAGCGGCAAGGCGCTCACCGTCACGCTCGATGCGAACGGCACGGAGGTGAAGCGCACGATGTCCGACGCATTCATCGACGTCGACAACGATCCGGCCTTCGTCAACGCATCGCGCTACCGGGGCGCCTATCTGTTCACGACGTACCACGGCAACGTGCGCAGCGCCGATTTCAGCGGCGACAAGCCGGCGTTCGGCAAGTCGTGGTCGTTGCTGACCGATGCCGAGCGCGCCGAAGGCTGGCGCCCGGGCGGCATGCAGCAAACGGCCGTGCAGGCGACGCACAACCGCTACTACGTGCTGATGCACAAGGGCGGCGACGGCACGCACAAGGATCCGGGCACGCAGGTGTGGGTGTACGACCTGAAATCGAAACGGCGTGTCGCGCGCTGGGATCTCGCGCAACTGAAGGTCGATCCGCTCGTGTCGATCCAGGTCAGCGAGGATGACAAGCCGTTGTTCTACGGGCTGACGGGCACGTCCGATCTCGTCGTGATGGACGCGAACACCGGCAAGCCGCAACACGTCGAGAAGCAGATCGGCAGTACGCCGACGCTGCTCGTGAACCCGTGAGGCCGCGATGACGCTCGATCCCGTACTCGCCACCAGCGCGCAGGCCGGCGCGGCCGTCGTCGTGCTGCTCGGTGCCTTCTCGAAGATGCGCCGGCCCGCGGCGTTCCGGCAGGCACTTGCCGGCTACCGGCTGCTGCCCGATGCGCTCACCGCGCCCGCCGCGTTCGCGATTCCGCTCGCGGAAGCCGTCTGCGCCGCGGCGCTGCTGTTCCCCGATACACGCACGGGCGGCGCGCTCGGCCTGATCGCGTTGTTGCTCGTCTTCGCGGCCGGGATGACGATCAACATCGTGCGCGGCCATACCGACATCGACTGCGGCTGTTCCGGTTTCGCCGCCGCGCGCGCGGGCGCGCCGCTCGGCATCGGCTGGCTGCATGTCGCGCGCGTGCTGCTGCTCGTCGTGCTGTCCGCGACCGCGTTCGTCGAACCGGGCGGCCGCGCGATCGTGTGGTTCGACTACCTGACGCTGTTCTCTTCCGTGTTGCTGATCGTCTGCGCGCTGCTCACCGTCGACGTGCTGCTCGCCAACGTACCGCGCCTTTCCCACCTGAGGAATTCATGATGCAAACCGCTCTCACCATTTCCACGGCCTTGCTCTGGGTCGCCGTTCTCGCGCTCGGCGCGATCTGCCTCGCGCTCGTGCGCCAGATCGGCATCCTGTACGAACGCATCATGCCGGCCGGCGCGTTGATGATCGACAAGGGGCCGGCAGTCGGGGCGATCGCGCCGACGTTCGAACTGACCGACATACGCGGCTCGCAGGTGAAAGTCGGCGGTATCGACGCATCGGGCAAGGCGACGCTGCTGTTCTTCCTGTCGCCGACGTGCCCGGTGTGCAAGAAGCTGCTGCCGCTGTTGCCGTCGCTCCAGGCGAGCGAGTCGACGCCGGTGAACATCGTGCTCGCCAGCGACGGCGATCTCGACGAACACACGCGCTTCGCGCAGAAGCACGACCTCGCGCGTTTCCCGTACGTGCTGTCGCAGGAGCTCGGCCTCGCATACCAGATCGGCAAATTGCCGTATGCGGTGCTGCTCGACGACACCGGCACCGTGCGCGCGAAGGGGCTCGTCAATACGCGCGAGCATCTCGAGAGCCTGTTCGAAGCGAAAGAGCGTGGCGTCGCATCGCTGCAGCAGTTCGTGCATGGCGGTCACGCCCACGACGGCCATCAAGCGCATGCGCAGCACGCGTGAGCGGCCGATCTTCCTTCAACGTTAACGGGAGCAACGGAATGGGCCTGTTTGATTCATGGTTCGAACGGTCGGCGCGCGGCGTCGCGCAGCATAGTTCGCGGCGCAGCGCGATGGCGAAGCTTGGGAAGGTGCTGGTCGGATCGGCGATGCTGCCGCTCCTGCCGGTCGATCGCACCGCGTATGCGGCCGACGCGGCCTCGGGTGCATCGGCGGCGTCCGGTGCCGGCGCATCGGGCGCGAGCGACGATCCGACGAGCTGCGATTACTGGAAATACTGCGCGATCGACGGCTGGCTGTGCAGTTGCTGCGGCGGTACGTCGAGTAGCTGCCCGCCAGGCACCACGCCTTCGCCGATCACGTGGATCGGCACCTGCCGCAATCCGCACGACGGTTCGGACTACATCGTGTCGTACAACGACTGCTGCGGCAAGACGTCGTGCGGCAAGTGCTTCTGCAACCGCAACGAGCGCGAGAAACCGCTGTACAAGCTGTCGCTGAACAACGACATCAACTGGTGCATGGCAAACGGCAATTCGAATTACCACTGTTCCGTTTCGGTCCTGCTGGGAGCGGCCAAGCAATGAAAGTGAAGCAAGCTGGAAAGATCGTGGCCGCATGCGTGGCGGCTTCCGCCGGATTTCTGATGCTGCCGGGCGTGGCCGGTGCGCAGCAGACCGTTCATTACCCGGCGGGCAAGAGCCTGTTCGATGCGCAGTGCGCAGTGTGTCACCAGGCGGGCGGCAAGGGGCAGGACGGCCTCGCGCCGCCGTTGACCGAATACCCGGGCAAGTACGCGGCGGCCGACGCCGGCCGTGCGCAGCTCGTCGCGACGCTGTTGCACGGGATGTTCGGCGAAATCAGGGTGCACGACAAGAGCTACAACTTCAAGATGCCTTCATTCGCGAGTGCGAGCGATGACGATATCGCGAACGTGCTCAACTACGTCGTGTTCGATCTCAACGACAGGCAAGGTGACGCGAAACCGTTCACCGCCGCAGACATTCGCGCGGCGCGGGCGAAGGAGATGGACGGCGCGGCCGTTCATGCGCAACGTGCGGTCGTGACGAAGGGGCTGGGGCTGTGAAAGCCGCGCGCATTCCGCATGACGAAGGTCGACGCGCGGTTGCGTCGAGGATCAGGGCGTCCGCGACGCGCCGTCTGCACCGGGCGCTGATGGCCGCTGCCGCCTCATGCGCGATTGGCGTGCCGGCGCATGCCGACGGCGTGACCGACACGACGCTCGCGCGGCAGCACTGGGTGCTCAACTGCATGGGCTGCCATACGGCGACGGGCGACGGCATTCCGGGCAAGGTGCCGCCGCTCGCGAATTCGCTCGGTTATTTCACGCATCTGCCTGCGGGGCGCGAGTACGTGATGCGCGTGCCCGGCGCGTCGAACTCGGCGCTGTCGGACCAGGATCTCGCCGACGTACTGAACTGGGTGCTCACGACGATGAATCGCGATGCGCTGCCGCGCGATTTCAAGCCTTATACGGCTGACGAAATTGCCGCGCATCGACGGCCTGCGTTTTCCGATGTCGCGACGGTGCGAGCGAGGCTCGTGCGCGAATTGCACGAGCGCGGGATCGATGGTGTGTCCGAGCGCTACTGATTGGCGACGACGGGGCGACGATGCGTGTAGCTTCTGCGGTTGCGCCCGCACGCATCCGCAGGGAAGCCGCGCACCGGTCAAATGCGAGCGTGGCAGTGTCGAAGTACGTGCTTGTCAACTGTTGAGTCGCGCTGGCGCCCATTGGACTGCGCAAGGATCGGCGCGTGGCGCAACGTGTCGAGATGCTTTGCAGTGCCCCCCGCAGCGTCAGCGCTCGCTCCATACCGCCGCCGATATGTTGCCGGCCATCAGACCCCGCCCGAGCCGCGGGCGTCTTCCCAGTCGTGCCACTCGATTCGATGCATGTCCACATAACGGCTTACCGCTTCGCCGATCGTCGGAAAGAAGTTGTCGTCGCCGAACATGCTGTACATGCGGTAATGCTTGAGGCTGTCCTTGACGGGGCCTTTCAGCTCCGCGAACACCAGCTTGACCTGCCGCGCGGCAAGTTCGCGATGCAGCCGTTCGAGGACATCGGCAGCCGTGAGGTCGATGTCGGTCACGGGCTCCGCCGCGATGACGATCCAGCGTGCCGGCTCGGGCGATTCATCGACGGCGCGCAACACGCGTTCCCGAAAGATTTCGCCATTCGCAAAAAAGAGCGGCGCATCCCAGCGCAGCAGCACGAGCCCGGGCACGCGCCGCGCGTCCGGATGGCGCGACACGTCGTGATAGCCCTTCCGGCCGTCGACGCGCCCGAGTACGGCATCGTAAGGCCGCCACGCGCGCCACAAAAACGACAGCACGGTGAGCAGCAGTGCCAGCGCAATGCCGTTCACGACCCCGACGGCGGCAACGCCGACGAAGCACGCCACGGCCTGCATGAATTCGCTTTTGCGGAGCCGATATAGCCGCACGACGCCGGGCACCTCGATCATGTTCACGCATGCCGCGATCACGACGGCGGCCAGCACGGATTGCGGCGTATGCGCAAGCGCGCGCGGCGCGAACAGCAGCAACGCGGCAACGACGGCGGCAGCCACCACACCCGTTGCCTGCGTCTTCGCGCCGGCCGCTTCCGCGACGGGCGTGCGTGACCCGCTCGCGCTTACCGCGAACCCTTGCATCAGGCCGGCGGCGAGGTTCGACAGCCCGAGCGCGATGCATTCGTGATTCCGGTCCACGCGGGTGTCGTTGCGCAGTTCGTAGGTGCGGGACAGCACGCTGATATCCGTGAGCGATACGAGCGCGATCGCCGCTGCGCTTCCCGCGAGACGCAGCCAGCCGTCGAGGTTCACGTCGGGGATGCGCGGCACCGGCAGGCCTTGCGGAACCGCACCGACGGTTGCAACGCCGGCGCGCGTCGACAGATCGAACCACATCACCGACGCCGTCGCGCCAGCCACGGCGAGCAGTACACCCGGCATCCTGGGCCAGAGCCGTTTGCACGCGAGTATCAGCGCGAGGGAGGCGACACCGAGTGCGAACGACGTTGCGTTCACCTTCGACGCCGCGATGCCGGCGACCACGTCGCGCACCTGCTCGATGAACGATTCGCCGTTGCCCTTGTAGCCGAGGAGCTTGGGCAATTGCCCGATGCTGATCGTCAGCATGATGCCGTTCAGAAAACCGTACCGGATGGGCAGCGACAGCAGCTCGGTGACGAACCCGAGCCTGAGCACTCCGACCGCGATGCAGATCGCGCCCGCGAGTATCGCGAGCGCGCCGGCAACGGCCAGCGCATGCGCGGCATCGCCGTGAGCAAGCGGCGCGATGCTTGCGGCGATCAGCGCGACCAGCGCGGAGTCGGGGCCGAGGACGAGGATGCGGCTCGGGCCGAACAGCGCATACGCGAGCAGCGCCGCAAGCGACGCATAGAGCCCGTTGACGGCGGGCAGGCCGGCTGCGTTCGCATAGGCCATGCCGGCGGGCACGAGCACGGCACTGAGCGTGACGCCGGCCAGCAGATCGTGCGGCAGCCAATGCAATCGATAGGTGCGCGCCGCGGCGAGTCCGTTGATCCACCGCAGCAGGCCGGCATCGGGCTTGCGGGGCGGGCGGGCCGTGTGCTGGCGGGCACGGCTTTTGATGTTCATCGCAGGACGTCAGGGAACCTCGGCGGAATCGTTCGTTACGTCCGCCGGTATCGTTAAAGATTACGTTCCCGTGCCCTCGGACCGCAAGCCCGGTTTCACGATGTTGCGTTTCGATGTGCCGGTCCGACTGTCCGGCTACTTTGCTGAACGCTGGTTCGAGCCAGGCTGGCGATGGACGAAGTGATGATCGGCGGTGCGGTGGAATCGCCTGGCGGCACGCGGCCGTCACAAGGTGCACTCGTTTTGGGTTGTGCGGCCATCGGGTGCGGCGTGTTCGCCGGTTATGCATGGCTGTTTTCCGTGGCGCCGGTTCGAAGGATCTACATGCGAACCCACAAGGCACTGGACGGGGGTCTGGCCGTCGTATTCGGGATCGCGGGAATCAGGTTGCTGGCTTCGCGTCCATAGCGCGTCGACCCGTCGCGCGAACGGCACCGGATGTGCGGTGAATGAGGCAACCGCCGAAATTTCCAACGAACGGACAGCTTTCGTTAGAATCGGTCGTCTATCAGAGCAAAGCAGCGTTGCATCGGCGCAGCGGCATCCGCTCATGAACACCGCTCGCGCTCATCTCATGTCCTTTACCGGAGGCGAACGTGCCAGGATTACTTCCCGATGTCGACCGCGACGGGCTTCTCGAATATTCGGTGGTGTACACCGACCGGTCGATCAATCACATGTCGCAGCGCTTTCAAGGTGTCATGCGAGATATTTCCGCGGCGCTGAAGAAGGTTTACAACGCGAAGGCGGTCGCGATCGTCCCGGGCAGCGGGACGTTCGGCATGGAAGCCGTTGCGCGCCAGTTCGCGACGGACAAGAAGTGTCTGGTCATCCGCAATGGCTGGTTCAGTTTCCGCTGGTCGCAGATTTTCGACATGGGCCGCATTCCGGCCGAGTCGATCGTGCTGAAGGCGCGTCCGGTCGAAGCGGGCAGACAGGCCGCCTTTGCGCCGGCGCCGATCGATGAAGTCGTTGCCGCGATTCGCGAGCACAAGCCGGATCTGGTGTTCGCGCCGCACGTCGAAACCGCGTCGGGGATGATGCTCCCCGATGCGTATCTGCGTGCGGTGGCGGACGCCGTGCATGCGGTCGGCGGGATGTTCGTGCTCGACTGCATCGCGTCCGGGACGATCTGGGTCGACATGGAGGCGAGCGGTGTCGACGTGCTGATCAGCGCGCCACAAAAGGGCTGGAGCGCGTCGCCCGGCTGTGCGCTGGTGATGATGAGTCCGCTTGCACGCGAGCGCATCGATGCGACGACCAGCACCAGTTTCGCGTGCGATCTGCGCAAGTGGCTGCAGATCATGGAGGCGTACGAAGGCGGCGGTTTCGCGTACCACGCGACGATGCCGACCGACAGCCTTGCGACGCTGCGCGACGTGATCAAGGAAACGGCAGCTTACGGCTTCGACAAGGTGCGGGCGGAACAACTCGAGCTCGGCACGCGGATTCGTGCGTTGCTGGCGCAGAACGGATTCCGGAGCGTTGCGGCGGAAGGCTTCGAGGCGCCGGGTGTCGTGGTGTGCTACACCGACGATGACGATATCCGGTCCGGCAAGAAATTCGCCGATGTCGGGATGCAGATCGCGGCGGGCGTGCCGTTGCAATGCGACGAGCCGGCGGATTTCAAGACGTTCCGGATCGGCTTGTTCGGGCTCGACAAGTTGCATGACGTCGATGCGGCGGTCGGGCGGTTTGCGAGTGCGCTGGAGCGGGTGCTGTAGCGCGTTTCGAGCGGGTGGCCGAACAAGAGGCTACCGCCTGTTGGTTCCGCCTCGCGATATCGGCAATGGGTCGGTGACAGTCGACCGCGCGGGGCGGTAGCCGGCCATTGACGGCCGTTCATTCGCCCTCCCTCGCGGACGTGTGGACGTTCGCTCCTTCCCGGACAACGGACGCGAGGACTGCTAGCCCAATGCCGCTAATGGAGTTCCGACGCGAGTATCGGCGGAAAGACCCTTATGGGCGGGAAATCGGATTGACGATCCGCGCAAGTACTTCCGGATGGTTTTCGGCCAACCGTACGAATATGCGGGTCGCCGCCTCATATTTTTTTCGCTTGTAGTCACAGAGAAACAGCTGCCTTTCTGCGTGATCAGGTTGCTTCTCGATTTCTTTCCCGACATGAAAGCATTCGCCGCCGCATAGTGAACGTGCCCAGCATTCGGTGCAGTGTGACGTCTTCCCCGGTGCGCGGATTTCTGCGACGCGGACCGATTTCTGGGACTTATTGATGTCCTCAGGGAACAATTCGTAGGCTTCGTTGCCGAGATAGCGGTGACAGGCCTGCATGCGGCCGTATACGTCAAATGCGATATGGTTTCGCGTTGCTCCGCACACGACGTCCTTTACCCGGCCCAGCGCAAGGTTCGAAATTACTTCAGAAAACCATGCATGACGCACGATGCGGCCTCCGATAAAGTCACTCTCAATTTCGCTCGCCAAATCGTCGACTTCCGATAGAAGCTCGTCACGCAGAAATTCATCTACCGCGCCAACTTCAAATTCGTGAGACCCAGTGGATATATCGTTAAATCCTAGGTCTCTCAAAAATCGATACGTAGTTATCAGCCTTCCCGGTGTCAATTTATATGTCGCTCGAGCGGCCCGTATTGGGTGCGGGTAGTATTCGAAGAACTGATCGATATTGCGTTGAATCGCACCGAAGCTCCCGCTTCCATTCAGTAACTTCCTGGTCTGATTGTGCCAGGCTGGAGGCCCATCAAGGCTAAGTGAGACGCGGAGGTCGTTGCGAATAATGCTTCGTTTAACTCGTTCCTTTCCAAGGTTCAACCCGTTAGTTGTTACCAAAAGGATCAGCGACTTGTTATTTGCTCGTGCTTTTGCACGTGCAAATATCGCTAGCTTATCCAATAACCGAGGATAGAGAAACGGTTCCCCGCCGATGAACGCGAGATTAACCCGATCTCCCACGCTTAATTGTCCTAGCGTGCACAGAATCTTCCCAATCGCGTCTTTGTCAATGTCCTGCGTCTTGCGAATCTCCGTCTCGGCTGCCTCCTGAAAATTGTAGCAGTAGGTGCATCGCAGATTACATTTGAGTGTGGGGCTTATTGCAAGGTGGGTAATTGGTAGGTTCGCTTCGTCGAGCGGAAGGCGCTTCACGCTTCGGAGGGCGACAAGCTGTTTGGCCGCCGCAAAGTCAGATTCGCCGAATTGATCCAGAGACGTGATTCGGCCGTCTAGTAATTTAGAAAGTAGCGCCCCGACAGGTGAGCTGATATTGAATATGCTATTGGTTGGAATGTGATACGCGTAGTTGTGGCCGGATACTTGCAGCATGCGAACATCAACTGCATCTCTTCGTCTGTCCCAGACCTCGGAAAGCAGCGGATCTGATTTCTGATCGATAGCCTGAAGCATCTCATTTTCTCCTGCGGACGCCCACGGGGTACTTTTCACGTCGAGCAAAGGCCGTCTTCGACTCCGCGCTCGCCACTTGGCCCACACCCACAAGCGATAACTGCCTTAAGCTTTTTGACGTCCAGCTTGGACCCGACTCGTTGCAAGTCGTTGAGTGCCTCTTGCTTCTCTTTTTCGGTTGTCATCGTCGCAAATTTTTTAAGTACGTCCTTCAGTTCAGCTTTCAATTCCGGCGTCATGGTTGGCCTCCCGATTAGAAGAAGTAGATAAAGAATGGGCTAAGGCGCTGGAAAGTCAAGGAAGAGTGACGCTTACCGGAAATCCCGCGTAAGCAATGGCGGCATTCATCGCTCGCGGGCAAGAACCAGCGGATGGCCGATGGTTCTTGAAAACGGTCGTAGTGCTTCCGAAGCCGGGTACGACCGCTGCGGGTCGACCACCGCCATTGGCAACAAGCGATCGCATCATCCGAGACCTGATCTGACCTGACGTTGACCGACAGACCAGATCTCGGCCCATACACCCGCCGCTACCGATAGCGTCTCTTCCAGTCGAACGATGGAAGCTCGATACGACTGCGGACAGACCCGTTCCAGGACGTTTCGAACCCGCCACGCGCAAGCGCTTCCGCGACCTGGCGGCCCACTACCGCACCGCGCGCGTCGTCGCCGGCGAGGTCGCCGAAGGCAATCGTGAGGCCGTGTCCATCCAGCGCTCTTTCGACATCCTGTCCGTGATAAAAGCAGTACCCGTGGTAGTGTCCGTGCGGCGCGTCCTGCACGGCTTCCGAAACGTCCGAGTGGCCATCCGACATCGTGTATCCGGCGTTCGACAGCGCGCAAATGCCGTTGCCGTCCAGTTCATCGAACACGCGGTCCAGTCGATCGCAATCCGTCTCCCGAGGCCAGGACCGTTCTGCCGCAGCCTTGCGCTCGAATTCCGACTTGATGAAACCTTCCAGCCGATCCGTGTCGCAGTCCGGCTCCAGGATGTCCTCCATCATTTCCCGGACATCATCGGGGTCGTTAAAGCCCGACCAGATCCATTTGGTGATGCATTCCATCACGTATTGTTCGTTATCCGTCACGTCGTGGCCTCCAGGTGTCGTCTTCGATATTCAACGCCGCTGCCGGCCGTGACCTGCCAGCGACAGTCTTGCTCGGCAGCTCGCACCGGCGCACCGAAACCGTGTCGAACGGCGAGCGTCCCTCCGGAAAACGGTTCGGTGTCTCGACGCGTGCCAGCCGCGTCGCCCGTTTTCGCGAGCACGAGCACAAGTGTGCGCGATGCGCAGCATCCCGCGTCACCACGTCGAATGCGTTTTATCCAGTTGCCGGTGCTCATCGTCGCGGCATCGTCTCAGCGGAGGGCGGGATCGATTTCGGCACTGCTCAATCCGAATTCCGCCATGCGCGCGCGATGCGCCGGTGAGCCCAGATACGAGCGCAGCTGCCGGTTGACCGCATCGAGCAGCTCGCTGTTTTGTCGATTGAACGAGAAGGCACCCAGCGGCGGCCGCTGGTGTATCCGGTCCGCTGGCGGTTCATGCGCGACGGCCTCTAACCCTGCGCCGTCCATGCGCTTCGCCACGATCCGAAGCCCGAGCGCAGTACTGGCGTACGCGTCGACCGTGCCGGCGCGTACCGCCTCGATCGCATCGACTTGCCGGTCGAACAGGGTGATCTGATGCTCGCCCACGCCCGCGGCTTTCGCCGAGTCGTGCTGTACCTGTCCGGTAATGATGCCAACGCGTGCATCCGGACGCGCGGCAAGCGACGCATAGCGGGTGAGTTGCTTCGGGTTTCCGGCGCGAACGAGAAAGCCGTCCGAGATTCCCCATACGGGTACGCTGAACGCGACCATGGCGGCGCGTTCCGGCGTAACGAAGAGCGGAACGTTCATGTCCCAGCGGCCTGCGGCGACACCGGGCAGCAGTTCACTGAACGTCGTCAGGTGATGTTCGATCCGCGTGACACCGATCGCCCGAAGGATCTCGCCGGCGAGATCGAGGTCGGCGCCGGTTGCCGTGCCATCCGGTTGCGTCCATCCAAATGGCGGTTCGTCGAGGTATGCAATCGTTACCTTCATCGCTTCTTCTCGCCGGCAGGGACGGCCGCCGAATCGGGAGCCGATTGCCGACGATTCTAATACAGTGCTCGCAGGACAAGGGCCGGCCGCAGCCGGCCCCCATCATGCGACCACATGGGCCACGCTCACCCCGCCGCGTTCCGATTCGCCTCGATCACGGTCAACGCCGTCATGTTCACGATCCGCCGCACGGTCGCGCTCGACGTGAGAATGTTCACCGGCGCATTGACGCCCAGCAGGAACGGCCCGACCGCGACGTTGCTGCCGGCTTCCGTCTTGAGCAGGTTATAGGCGATATTCCCTGCATCGACGTTCGGACACACGAGCAGGTTCGCCGCACCCTTGAGCGGCGACATCGGCAGCAGCCGCGCGCGCAGCGACTCGTCGAGCGCACAGTCGCCATGCATTTCACCGTCCGCCTCGATATCGGGCGCGTGCGCGCGAATGATCTCGAGCGCCTTGCGCATCTTCGCGCCGGACGCCGCGCTACCCGACCCGAAGTTCGAACGCGACAGCAACGCAACCTTCGGCGAGAGATTCAGCCACTCCATCTGCCGCGCGGCCGCGATGGTGAATTCCGCGATCTGCTCCGCATCCGGGTTGTCGTTGACGTGCGTGTCGACCAGCGCGACCGTCCGCTGATTGAGCAGCAGGATGTTCATCGCCGCATAGGTCGATGCATCGGGTTTCTTGCCGATCACTTCATCGACGAAGCGCAGGTGATTGTGATACTCGCCGACCGTCCCGCAGATCATCCCGTCCGCATCGCCGAGCCGCACCATCATCGCGCCGATCAGCGTCAAGCGGCGCCGCATCTCGACGCGTGCCATTTCCTTCGAGATGCCGTCGCGGCAGCGCAGTTCCCAATACGTCGTCCAGTATTGCGGGAAGCGTTCGTCATATTCCGGGTTCGTGACTTCGACATCCTGACCGAGACGCAGGCGCAGGCCGAACCGCTCGATACGCGCGAGCAGCACCTCCGGACGCCCGACCAGGATCGGGCGCGCGAGCTTCTCGTCGACGATCACCTGCACCGCGCGCAACACGCGCTCGTCTTCACCCTCGGTGAACACGATGCGTGCCTTGCCGCCGTCACGCACGAGCTGACGCGCGCTCGCGAACAGCGGCTTCATGAATGCGCCCGAGTGGTAGACGAACTGCTGCAACTGCTCGACATACGCGTCGAGATCCGCGATCGGGCGCGTCGCCACGCCGCCTTCGATCGCGGCCTTGGCCACGGCCGGCGCGATGCGCACGATCAGGCGCGGATCGAACGGCTTCGGAATCAGGTATTGCGGACCGAACGACACTTCATCGCCGCCATAGGCTGCCGCGACGATGTCGTTCTGCTCTTCCTGCGCGAGGCCGGCGATCGCGTGAACCGCGGCGATTTCCATCTCGCGGGTGATCGTCGTTGCACCCACGTCCAGCGCACCGCGGAAAATGTACGGGAAGCACAGAACGTTGTTGACCTGGTTCGGGAAATCCGAGCGGCCCGTCGCGATCACGACGTCGTCGCGCGTCGCGTGGGCGAGCTCGGGGAAAATTTCCGGCGTCGGATTGGCGAGCGCGAGAATCAGCGGGCGCGCGGCCATTGCCTTCAGCATCTCCGGCTTCAGGATGCCGCCGACCGACAGGCCGAGGAACACGTCGGCGCCGCCGATCACGTCGGACAGCGTGCGCGCGTCGGTTTCCTGCGCGAAGCGTTCCTTGGCCGGATCCATCAACGTGGTGCGGCCGCGATAGACGACGCCTTCGATATCCGTCGCCCAGATGTTCGAGACCGGCAGACCGAGGTCGACGAGCAGGTCAAGGCAGGCCAGTGCGGCCGCACCGGCGCCCGACGTCACGACCTTCACTTCCTTGATCGACTTCCCGACCACCTTCAGCCCGTTGATGAACGCGGCGGCGACCGTGATGGCGGTGCCGTGCTGGTCGTCGTGGAAGACGGGGATCTTCATGCGTTCGCGCAGCTTGCGCTCGACGGTGAAGCACTCCGGCGCCTTGATGTCCTCGAGGTTGATCCCGCCGAAGGTCGGCTCGAGGCCCGCGATGATGTCGACGAGCTTGTCCGGATCGGTTTCGTTGATCTCGATGTCGAACACGTCGATCCCGGCGAACTTCTTGAACAGCACGGCCTTGCCTTCCATGACCGGCTTCGACGCGAGCGCGCCGATGTTGCCCAGACCCAGCACCGCGGTGCCGTTGGTGATGACGCCCACCAGATTCCCGCGGCTCGTGAAGCGATGCGCGTTCAGCGGCTCGGCGGCGATCGACTCGCACACGCTGGCGACGCCGGGCGTGTAGGCGAGCGCGAGATCGCGCTGCGTCACGAGCGGCTTGCTGGCGACGACGGAGATCTTCCCCGGGGTCGGAAACTCGTGATAGTCGTACGCGGCTTGCTGCTGGGTCTCTGTCTGTTTCATGGCTTTTGGTCCGGGCGTGCGCGCCAGGCCAGTCCCGACGCGATCCATGAGCTGATTCTAGGGATCGGCCATAAGGAGATGATTCTGTTTTAATATCGGGCCATCACTTTTTTATGATGGTACGGCGGTCCGGCAATGACATTCGACGCGAACGACGTGGTCCGGCGGCTCGGCGCGCGGCTGAAGATGCGGCATCTGATGCTGCTGCTGCAGATCCAGCAGCACGGGTCGCTGACGCGCGTCGCGGAACACATGGCCAGCAGCCAGCCCGCCGTGACGAACGCGCTGTCCGAGCTGGAAAGCATGTTCGGCACGCCGCTGTTCGAACGCTCGTCGCGCGGGATGCGGCCGACCGCGCTCGGTTCGGTCGTGCTCGAGCGCGCCAGGGCGATGCTGAAGGATCTCGACCATCTCGCCCGCGAGATGGAAGCGGTGGCCGCCGGCCACGCGGCGCATCTGCATATCGGCGTGATTCCGTTTATTTCGGGCCAGATGCTGTCGGCCGCGCTCAAGCGGCTGCAATCGCGGATGGAGCGGCGCCTGACCGTGACGATTCACGAAGGCACCAGCGACCAGCTGCTGCTCCAGCTCAAGGATCACAGCGTGGATCTCGTGATCGGGCGGGCGTCGTCGGCGGTCGACCTGGGGCAGGTCTCGTTCGAAGTCCTTTACCAGCAACAGCCGCGGATGATCGCGAGCCGGCGCCTCGCCGCCAAACTGGCCCGCATGAAGCTCGACTGGGAGAAGCTGCACGCGCTCGACTGGATTCTCGGCGCGCCGCATACGCCGATGCGCGAGCAGGTGACCGACCTGTTCCTGTCGGCCGGCATCGCGCCGCCGGTGCCGATCGTCGAAAGCTACTCGTCGAAGCTGATCGGCGAAATGATCGCGTCGAGCGACGACGCCGTGTCGATCGTGCCGGCCGATATCGCGGAAGAAATGGTGCGCATCGCTGGCGTGGCGATCGTGCCTTACTCGCTGGTCTGGACGCTGCCGCCCATCGCGCTGTTTACCCGCTCCGCCGAATCGCATGCGCCGACGCGCGATCTGCTCGTCCAGGCGCTGCGCGAGATCTGCCGGGAAACCTACGTCGAAGTGCCGCGATGACGCGTCGGGCGCCGGCCCGCCACCGCTGCGGCCGGCATCGGCGCCGCGCGTGTTCCGGCATCGCCGCCGACACGCGCTCCGCAGCATCGGGAACGCCGCATCCGGACAAACCCCGCTCCCCGGGAATTCGCCTCAAACCCCCGCCGCACAAGCCATTGCCCGCGCGTAGTGGTTTCCACCGATAGTCGCAAATAGTCAAGAAAAGGTCGCCGCCGGTCGTCTTTCGACCAATATGGCTCGTTACTTTTACTCCCACGATGCAGGCCGGGGCGCACTTCCGCGAACCCGTCGGACATCGGTCCAATCGGGAGAGAAACCATGAAGTCGACAAAGATCGCCGCGTTCGCCGCGGCCGTGCTGGCGACCGGCGCATTCGCGACCGCGGCGCACGCCGAAACGGATGCCGCGACCTGCCGCAACGTACGCTTCGCGGATATCGGCTGGACCGACATCACGTCGACCACGGCGCTCGCGTCGACGGTGTTCGAAGGGCTCGGCTACAAGCCGACGACGACGATCGCATCGGTGCCGATCTCGTTCGCCGGCCTGAAGAGCAAGCAGCTCGACGTTTCGCTCGGCTACTGGTGGCCGGTGCAGCAAAAGCAGCTTCAGCCGTTCCTCGACAGCAAGTCGATCAACGTGGTCGAACCGCCGAACCTGTCGGGGGCGAAGGCGACGCTCGCGGTGCCGAGCTACGAATACCAGGCCGGCCTGAAGACTTTCGACGACATCGCGAAACACCGCGCGGAACTCGACGGCAAGATCTACGGGATCGAGCCGGGCAGCAGCGCGAACGCGACGATCCAGAAGATGATCGACACGAATCAATACGGCCTCGGCGGCTTCAAGCTGGTCGAATCGAGCGAGGCCGGGATGCTCGTGACGGTCGAGCGCGCGATCCGCGAGAAGAAGTGGGTCGTGTTCCTCGGCTGGGAACCGCATCCGATGAACATCCAGATCAGCATGAACTACCTGTCCGGCGGCGATGCGGCGTTCGGCCCGAACTACGGCGAAGCGCGCGTGTACACGCTGACGGCGCCCGACTTCATCTCGCGCTGCCCGAACGCGGGCAAGCTCGTCGAGAACCTGCGCTTCACGACGCAGCTGGAGAACCAGCTGATGCAGTCGGTGATGAACAAGACGAAACCGTCGGAGGCCGCGAAGGCGTATCTGAAGAAGAACCCGCAGGTGCTCGATGCGTGGCTGGCCGGCGTCAAGACGTTCGACGGCAAGGACGGGCTGCCCGCCGTGAAGGCGTATCTCGGCCTGTAACGGCCCGTGCGCGCCGTCGCCGTGCGGCGGCGCGCAGCGAAAAATCATCTGTAGTACGACGGAAACCGAACGATACACATCGAATCAAGCGAGGGCTCACGGCATGAACAACGAAGTCATCATCACCTGCGCGGTCACCGGCGCGGGCGACACGGTCGGCAAGCATCCGGCGATTCCGGTCACGCCGAAGGAGATCGCGGCCGCCGCGATCGAAGCGGCGAAGGCCGGCGCGACGGTTGCGCACTGCCACGTGCGCGACCCCCAGACAGGCCGCGGCAGCCGCGACCCGAACCTGTACCGCGAAGTGGTCGACCGGATCCGCTCGGCGGACGTCGACGTGATCATCAACCTGACGGCCGGCATGGGCGGCGATCTGGAGATCGGCCCGGGCGAGGACCCGATGCGCTTCGGCAAGGGCACCGATCTCGTCGGCGGGCTCACGCGGCTCGTGCACGTCGAGGAACTGCTGCCGGAAATCTGCACGCTCGACTGCGGCACGCTGAATTTCGGCGACGGCGACTACATCTACGTGTCGACGCCCGCGCAACTGCGCGCCGGCGCGAAACGCATCCAGGAACTCGGCGTGAAGCCCGAGCTGGAAATCTTCGATACGGGCCATCTTTGGTTCGCGAAGCAGTTGCTGAAGGAAGGGCTGCTCGACGATCCGCCGCTGTTCCAGCTTTGCCTCGGCATTCCGTGGGGCGCGCCGGCCGACACCGGCACGATGAAGGCGATGGTCGACAACCTGCCGCCGGGCGCGCATTGGGCCGGCTTCGGGATCGGCCGCATGCAGATGCCGATGGTCGCGCAGGCGATGCTGCTCGGCGGTCACGTGCGCGTCGGTCTCGAAGACAACATCTGGCTCGATCGCGGCGTGCATGCGACCAACGGCACGCTCGTCGAGCGTGCGCGGGAAATCGTCGAACGCCTCGGCGGCCGCGTGCTGACGCCGGCCGAAGGGCGTCGCAAGCTCGGCCTGCCGGCGCGCGGCGAGCGTCCGCTCGAACGCCGCGCGGCGACCGAATTCGCGTGAGTTTCCAACGCGGATTCCGATTCAATGCGGCGGCGCGCACGAGCGCGGCCGCCGTCCGATTTCCCTCGATTTGAAGGATGCGTTGACATGGCAGTGAAGACCGACATCAAGACGTTCGCCGCGATCGGCACCGGCGTGATCGGCAGTGGATGGATTTGCCGTGCGCTCGCGCACGGTCTCGACGTGGTCGTCTGGGACCCGGCGCCGGGCGCGGAGGAGCGGTTGCGGGCGAACGTCGCGAACGCATGGCCCGCGCTCGAACGCGTCGGTCTCGCGCCGGGCGCCGATCCCGCGCGGCTGCGCTTCGAGTCGACGATCGAGGCCTGCGTCGCCGACGCGGATTTCATCCAGGAAAGCGCGCCGGAACGCGAGACGCTGAAGCTCGAACTGCACGAACAGATCAGCCGCGCGGCGAAGCCCGACGCAATCATCGCGTCGTCGACGTCGGGGCTGCTGCCGACCGACTTCTACGCGCGTGCGACGCATCCGGAGCGCTGCGTGGTCGGCCATCCGTTCAATCCGGTCTACCTGTTGCCGCTCGTCGAGGTGCTCGGCGGCGCGCGCACGTCGCCGGAAGCGGTCGACGCGGCGATGGCGATCTATCGCAAGCTCGGCATGCGGCCGCTGCACGTGCGCAAGGAGGTGCCGGGCTTCATCGCGGACCGGCTGCTCGAAGCGCTGTGGCGCGAGGCGCTGCATCTCGTCAATGAAGGCGTCGCGACGACCGGCGAGATCGACGATGCGATCCGCTTCGGCGCGGGCATCCGCTGGTCGTTCATGGGCACGTTCCTGACCTATACGCTGGCCGGCGGCGACGCGGGCATGCGACACTTCATGCAGCAGTTCGGCCCCGCGCTCGAACTGCCATGGACGAAGCTGGTCGCGCCGAAGCTGACCGACGAGCTGATCGACAGCGTCGTCGAGGGCACGAGCGCGCAGCAGGGCACGCGCAGCATCAAGGAACTCGAACGCTATCGCGACGAGTGCATCACCGAGGTGCTGAAGGCGATCGCCGCGGTGAAGGCGCGGCACGGGATGCGATTCGAGGACTGAGCGAACATGACCGGCGATACCCCGCTGACGATTTATCACGACGTCGTGCGGCCCGAATGGGTCGACTACAACGGCCATCTGCGCGACGCGTTCTATCTGCTGATCTTCAGCTTCGCGACCGATGCGCTGCTCGACCGCATCGGTCTCGACGATGCCGCGCGTCGCGAGCGGGGCCGCTCGGTCTACACGCTCGAAGCGCACGTGAACTATCTGCAGGAGATCAAGGAAGGCACGCGCGTGCGCGTCGACGCGCGGGTGTTCGCGCACGACGCGAAGCGGCTGCATCTGTACCTCGAACTCTTTGCGGACGGCCATGACGGCGCGGTATCGGCGAGCGAGCAGATGCTGCTGCACGTCGCCACGCGCGACGGCGCGAAGTCGGCGCCGTTCGACGACGACGTCGCCGCGCGCGTGGCCGAACTGCACGCGTTGCAGCGCGATTGCGCGGCGCCTGCGTATGCGGGGCGCGTGATCGGGCTGCCGCCGCGTCGTTAGCATCGACGTTCAACTTTCGACCTTCCACAGCGGAGCGCATACGATGCTCGAACCGGAAATCGAGGCGTTCGTCGCGGCCGTCGACGCCTGGTATCCGGCCGATGCGGCGGCGCGCTCGCCCGTCGAGCAACGCCGCGTCTACGATCGTTTCGCGGCCGCATGGACGCCCGCAACACTGCCGGCCGGCATCGTGCAGCAGGATGCCGTATGGCATGCACCGGACGGCCGCGCGATCGCGCTCCGGCGCTACGCGCCCGCGCACGGCGAGCCGCGCGGCACGGTGCTGTTCTTTCACGGCGGCGGTTTCGTCGTCGGCTCGCTCGACAGTCACGCGCTCATCACCGCGCAACTGGCGGCCGACACGGGCCTTGCCGTGATCGCGGTCGACTACCGGCTCGCGCCCGAGCACCGCGCACCGGCCGCGCTCGAGGATTGCCTGGCCGTCACGCGTGCCGCGCGCGACGCGGCGGGCTGGCCGTTCGGCCCGTACGCACGGCCGCTGACGCTCGCGGGCGACAGCGCGGGCGGCAATCTCGCGGCGGCCGTCGCGACTGCGCTGCGCGATGCGGGCGAACGCGGCATCGACGGGATCGCACTCGTGTATCCGATGCTCGGGTTCGAACCGCGATCGCCGACGCGCGAGACGGAAGCGCACGCGCCGATGCTGACGCTCGACGACGTTCATCGCTATCGCGCGCTGTATTGGGGCGATGTGGACGAAACCGCGTTGCACGACGATCCGCTGCTGCGCGCATCGGTGCCGCTCGCGGCGTCGCGCTTCGACGGGCTGCCGCCCGTGCTCGCGATCGGTGCCGAACACGATCCGCTGCGCGACGATGCGCGCGTCTATGTCGAATGCATTCTCGCGGCCGGTGGCGCCGCGCGTTACTGGAGGGGACAGGGGCTGGTGCACGGCTGCTGGCGCGCGCTCGGAACGAGCCCGCAGGCAGCGCGGATGCACCGGATGATCGGCGGGTTTCTGCTCGCACCACACGCGTAGCGGGCGTTTCCGGGAGGCAACGATGCAGGCAGCGCAACACCGTATCGAGGACTGGCGGACCTTTTCCGCCGACGCATCCATTGCGGCGGCGACGATCGGCGATGGAGCGGTGGACATCGAGTGGAGCGACGCGCGACGATCGCCGTTTCACTTCGACTGGCTGCGCGACAACTGCGCGTGTTCCGCATGCGTGCATGCACTCACGCGCGAACAGGTGTTCGAGATCGCCGATGCGCGCGAGGATCTGGCGGCGCTTGCCGTGCATGTCGAAACCGACGGCGCGCTGCACGTCGAGTGGAACGACGGGCATCGCAGTACGTGGTCGCCAGGATGGTTGCGCGCGCATGCATACGACGATGCGTCGCGCGCGGAACGCCAGGCCGCGCACGGGCGGCACGTATGGGCCGGCGACGATGCGACGGCGATCGGCGTGTTCGCGTGGCGTGACGTGATGGAAGACGACGACGCGTTGCGCGCATGGCTCGCCGCGTTGCAGCGCACCGGTTTGACGCTCGTCGAGGGTGTGCCGCCCGAACGCGGCCGGGTCGACCAGATCGCGCGTCGTGTCGGCCTGATCCGCGAAAGCAATTTCGGTGTGCTGTTCGATGTCGAATCGAAGCCGCGACCGGACAGCAATGCTTATACGTCGCTCAACCTGCCGCCGCACACCGACCTGCCGACGCGCGAATTGCAGCCGGGCGTGCAGTTCCTGCACTGTCTCGCGAACGACGCAACCGGTGGAGACAGCATTTTTCTCGACGGCTTTGCACTCGCCGATGCGCTGCGGCGCGACTATCCGGCCGATTTCGAATGCCTTGCGTCGACACCGTTCGAATTCTGGAACAAGAGTGCGAACAGCGACTACCGGTGTTCGGCGCCGGTGATCGGGCTCGATGCGCGCGGCAACGTCGCGGAAGTGCGCGTCGCGAATTTCCTGCGCGGGCCGCTCGATGCGCCGGCCGGATCGGTCGCGGCCGTCTATCGCGCGTACCGGCGGTTCCTCGCGCTCGCGCGCGAGCCGCGTTTCCGGGTGCAGCGCCGGCTGCGGGCGGGCGACATGTGGGCGTTCGACAACCGGCGCGTGCTGCATGCACGCACCGAGTTCGACCCGTCGACGGGCCGCCGGCATCTGCAGGGCTGCTATGTCGATCGCGACGAACTGCTGTCGCGCTGGCGTGTGCTGTCGCGTGCGGCGACTGCGGCAGCCGCCGCGCGTTGACCACCGCATACCGGGTCGCGACGCATGCGTCGCGGCGGAAAAAGCGCCCGGACGCAGTGCGCCCGGGCGAAGCCACCCGTTGCGGGGCGGCGGAGGTATGCGTTCCGCAAAAAAAGACGAGCCCGCATCACGGGCTCGTCCGGGTACCGTTTCTTCGCGCGGTGCGCGTGCGCCCGCGTGGGCGCATCGGCTTACTGGCCGAAGAAGATCGAGTCGCGCGCGTTCGACGACGCGGCGGCAGCCGGGGCGCCCGAGTGGACGACCGGAGCCGGCTGCGCGCCGTAGCCGCTGGCGTCGGCACCATGCACTCGCGCTTCCGCCGACTGGATGTCGTTCGGGTAGTACGGGCTCGACACGCCCGGCTTGTAGCCGGCTTGTTCAAGCTGAACCAGTTCGTTGCGGACCTGTGCGCGGGTCACGGTGCTTTGTGCGAAAGCGCCGAACGAAGCGGACAGGGCGACAGCGGCAACAACTGCGGAAACGAGCGATTTCATGATGACCTCCGGTGTTTTATTGGGTTCGCTTTCGACACCATGTCTGCAGCGATTGACTAAATCTTAGTCACCGGGTCGTTCAGGGTAAACGCTGATTTTGACGATAGATTGTTTCCGGACTGGTAACAGTTGGCGGCCTCAACAATCTTTCATTGAGCTTTCTTTTCTGTAAATGTAATAAGTCTGATGAATGCGGTGGCTGGGTGGCGCGCGACTCAGCGCACTCCGGCCGCCGCGTCGAGCGGCTTGGCGGCCGACCGGGCAACGGCCGCGCCCGAACTCAGGAAACGCACGCCCGTCGCGGCTTCGGATGCCTCCCACAGCAGCGCGGCGACCGCCACGTCGCGCGCCGCGCGCGGCACGCTTGCCGGCGCCGGCAGCCCGCGCGACTCGAACCAGCCGGACGGTCCGATATACGAGCCACCGGTGAGGTCGGGCGACGTCGCCGCGTGGATCGCGGGAAGCGCGCCCTGGTCGGCCGGTTGTGCGAGATAACGGTTCGCCGCGCGCATCAGCGCGGCGCGCGTGGGCGAACCGTCCATCGCGGGGCCCGCGAACTGCAGATTGGTCGCCGCGTAGCCGGGATGCGCGGCGACGCTGATGCCCGCGAACGCCGCACGCTGGAAGCGGCGCTGGAGTTCGATCGCGAACACCAGGTTCGCGAGCTTGCTGTCGCAGTAGGCGAGGTAACGGTTGTAGCGGTGTTCGGCCCGCAAATCGTCGACGCGGATGCGGCCGCCGCGATTGAAGCCGCTCGACATCGTCACGACCCGCGCGCGCCGCGCGGCGCGCAATGCGGGCAGCAGATGACCGGTCAACGCGAAATGGCCGAGATGGTTGGTGCCGAACTGCATCTCGAAGCCGTCGCGCGTGTGGCGCAGCGGCAGGAACATTACGCCGGCGTTGTTGCAGAGGATGTCGACGCGGCCGTGGCGGTCGGAGACGTCCGCAGCGAAGCGCTGGATCGACGCGAGATCGGCGAGGTCGAGCGGCTCGACTTCGACCCGTGCGGCGGGATGGAACCGGCGGATCGCATTGGCGGCTTGCGCGGCGCGGGCGGCATCGCGACAGCCCATCACGACGGTCGCGCCCTTGGCGGCCAGCGTTTCCGCGATGTGCCAGCCGAGGCCGCTGTTCGCGCCGGTCACGATCGCGACCTTGCCGCCTTGCGCCGGGACGTGGCGCGCGCTCCATGCATGCATGTCTGCCTCCATCGGCGCGGCGGCGGGCCGCGACGCGCTATCGTTACATTGAGTGATGTAACGATAGTCCGCGCGGGCGGGGCAGACAAGCGGGGGAACTAGACCGGCAATTCTAGGGCCGGCTTGCGCGTCGGCGTCGCGCGTTACCGGCTGCCGGCCAGCGCGAGTACTTCGGCGGCGGAGATCATCGCGGCCGCGTTCGCCGGCGCCGGGCGCTCGGCCGGGCGGAAAACTTCGTCGCCGCGCTGGATGACCTGGCGCGACAGCGCGCAGGTGCCGGTGCGCTGTGCGAAGCGGCGGCGCCAGCGCTGTTCGCCGTAGTGGCAGCGGCCCGGTTCGACCCAGCGGACGACGAGCAGCGTATCGGAGCGTTCCAGAATTTCGACGTGGACGTCGGCGGGATCGAGCACAGGCAGGGATTTGGAGGCCTTCATTTGCCGTTTCCTAAAGCTCGTGCGGTTTCGGCGGTGGCAGTGGATGTCACTACCCAACGGCGATTCCGTAGCGGTTTCCATGAGTGGTGCGCTAAATGTAAGCGTCTGTGACCGGAAAAAACATCCTGTCTGGCTCAAATTACCTTTTGCCGATTTAGAAACAATCGACGCGCATTTTCTTGAAAAACCAACGACAAAAGCGCCCCGGACGCGAACGCCCGGGGCGGAAAAGCGGACCGCGCCACCGTGTCTGCTCGCTCAGTCACGTGGACAACCGCGGGGGACGGAGGTGCCCGTCAAGGATCGGCGACGGGCGGGTGCGGTGATCCGGGAGGCGCGGTCCGGCGACACCATGATCGCGCGCGCCCCCCGTTGACACCCTGACGGGAACATGACTTTTTTGTCAGTTTCGCTCTGCGGCGACACGTCCTGCACGCGCGAGGCCGGCGCAAACCCGCGCCGGCATTGGCTCTGCGGGACAAGCGGTCGATTGCGGAAATCGGAAGAAAACGGCAAGCGAAGTCCGCGACACGGCCGCCGCCGCGATTCTGCTGCTCGGGAAAATACTGAATCACGCGATCGTGACAAATCCGGAATCACTTCCTATGATTGGTTGGACCTTTAGTCCTTTGTGCCAATCAGTCGGCGCGGCCGGCTTCTACAGGAGTGCTGCTCATGAGATTGCAGGGCAAGCGTGCGCTGGTGACGGCGGCCGGGCAGGGTATCGGCCGCGCGACCGCGCTGCGGTTCGCGAGCGAGGGCGCCGACGTGCTGGCGACCGACATCAATGAAGCCGCGCTCGCGCAACTCGCGGCCGACGCCGAACGCGCCGGCGGCGCGCTGGCCACGCGGCGGCTCGATGTGACCGATGCAGCCGACGTATCGGCACTCGCCGCGCAAGAGCGCGCGTTCGACGTGCTCTTCAACTGCGCAGGGTTCGTGCACCACGGCACGATTCTCGATTGCGACGAGGCCGCGTGGGCGTTCTCGCTGAACCTCAACGTCACGTCCATGTACCGGCTGATCCGCGCGCTGCTGCCGGCGATGCTGGCAGCGGGCGGCGCGTCGATCATCAACATGGCGTCGGCCGCGTCGAGCGTGAAGGGCGTGCCGAACCGCTTCGTCTACGGCACCACCAAGGCGGCCGTGATCGGCCTGACCAAGGCGGTCGCCGCCGATTTCGTCGAGCGGCGCATCCGTTGCAATGCGATCTGCCCGGGCACGATCGAGTCGCCGTCGCTGGAACAGCGGATCGCCGAGCAGGCGCGTACGCGCCAGGTGTCGACCGACACCGTGCGCGAGGCGTTCGTCGCGCGTCAGCCGATGGGCCGCATCGGCACCGCGGACGAAGTGGCCGCACTCGCGCTGTATCTTGCGTCGGACGAATCTTCGTTCACCACCGGCGCGATTCACCTGATCGATGGCGGCTGGTCGAACTGACCATGCGTTCCCATTCATTTTCACTTTCCGTTTCCGTTCACACGACATGAAACTGCTGAGATTTGGCGAAAAACACCATGAAAAACCGGGCCTGCTCGATGCGCAGGGAAAGATTCGCGATCTGTCGGGCGTGATCGACGACATCGCCGGCGATGCGCTCGTACCCGCGTCGCTCGCGCGGCTGCGCGACATCGACCCGTCGTCGCTGCCGCTCGTCGAAGGCACGCCGCGGCTCGGCGCGTGCGTCGGCCGCGTCGGCAAGTTCATCTGCATCGGGCTCAACTATTCCGACCACGCGGCTGAATCGGGGATGGAAGTCCCGAAGGAGCCGGTCGTGTTCGGCAAATGGACGAGCGCGATCTCGGGGCCGAACGACGACGTCGAGATTCCGCGCGGCTCGGAGAAGACCGACTGGGAAGTCGAGCTCGGCGTGGTGATCGGCCAGGGTGGCCGCTACATCGACGAAGCCGACGCGTTGTCGCACGTCGCCGGCTACTGCGTGGTGAACGACGTATCCGAGCGCGAATACCAGCTCGAGCGCGGCGGCACGTGGGACAAGGGCAAGGGCAACGACACGTTCGGCCCGCTCGGGCCCTGGCTCGTGACGGCGGACGAAGTACCCGACCCGCACGCGCTGCGGCTGTGGCTGGAGGTGGACGGCCACCGCTACCAGAACGGCACGACCGCGACGATGGTGTTCCGCGTGCCGCACCTGATCAGTTACCTGAGCCGTTTCATGAGCCTGCAGCCGGGCGACGTGATCTCGACCGGCACGCCGCCGGGCGTCGGCCTCGGGCAGAAGCCGCCGGTTTATCTGCGCGCCGGGCAGGTGATCACGCTCGGTATCGACGGGCTCGGCGAGCAGCGCCAGCGCACCGTGCAGGCCTGATTTCCTTTTACGGACGGTTCGTCATGCCTATCATTCGATCGATGCGCGTCCTCGACGTGCGCTTCCCGACTTCGCGGCAGCTCGACGGCTCCGATGCGATGAATCCGGACCCGGACTATTCGGCCGCGTATGTCGTGCTCGAAACCGACCACGACGGGCTCGAGGGCCACGGGCTGACGTTCACGATCGGGCGCGGCAACGAAATCTGCTGCGCGGCGATCGACGCGATGCGTCACCTCGTGGTCGGCCTCGACCTCGACTGGATTCGCGAGGACATGGGCCGCTTCTGGCGGCACGTGACGTCCGACAGCCAGTTGCGCTGGATCGGCCCCGACAAGGGCGCGATTCACCTGGCGACGGGCGCCGTCGTCAATGCGGTGTGGGACCTGTGGGCGAAGGCCGAGGCCAAGCCGCTATGGCGGCTCGTCGCGGACATGAGCCCCGAGGAAATCGTGCGCGCGATCGATTTCCGCTACCTGACCGATTGCCTGACGCGGGACGAAGCGCTCGACCTGCTGCGGCGGCAGGTGCCGGGCAAGGCCGAGCGGATCGCGACGCTCGAGCGCGACGGCTACCCGTGCTACACGACGTCGGCGGGCTGGCTTGGCTACAGTGACGACAAGCTGCGCCGGCTCTGTCGAGAAGCGGTGGACGCCGGTTTCGACCACGTGAAGCTGAAGGTTGGCGCGAACCTGGAGGACGACATCCGCCGCGTGACGATCGCGCGCGAAGCGATCGGCCCGGACCGCAAGCTGATGATCGATGCGAACCAGGTGTGGGAGGTCGACGTCGCGATCGACTGGGTACGCGAGCTGGCATTCGCGAAGCCGTGGTTCATCGAGGAGCCGACGAGCCCCGACGACGTCGAAGGGCACCGCAAGATCCGCGAGGCGATCGCGCCGGTGCAGGTCGCGACCGGCGAGATGTGCCAGAACCGCGTGCTGTTCAAGCAGTTCATCGCGCGCGGCGCGATCGACGTCGTGCAGATCGACGCGTGCCGGCTCGGCGGCGTGAACGAGATTCTCGCGGTGATGCTGCTCGCCGCGAAGTACGGGCTGCCGGTGTGTCCGCATGCGGGCGGCGTCGGGCTGTGCGAATACGTGCAGCATCTGTCGATGATTGACTACGTGTGCATTTCCGGCACCAAGGAAGGGCGCGTGGTCGAATACGTCGATCACCTGCACGAGCATTTCGTCGAACCGTGCGTCGTGCGCGGCGCGGCGTACATGCCGCCGACGGCACCCGGATTTTCGATCGAGATGAAGCCCGAATCGCTCGCGCAGTATCGGTTCCGCGGCTGACGCACGCGGTACGGCGACGCACGATGCGCCGCGCGCAGCCCGCGCGGCGACGACATGAACGACGGAGACGCGAAGTGGATTTGAATCTGCAAGACAAGGTCGTGATCGTGACCGGCGGCGCGTCGGGCATCGGCGCCGCGATCTCGATGCGGCTGGCCCGCGAAGGCGCGATTCCGGTGGTGTTCGCGCGCCACACGCCGGACGACGGCTTCTGGCGCGCACTCGCGCACACGCAGCCGCGCGCCGCGTGCGTGTCCGTCGAACTGCAGGAAGACGCGCAATGCCGCGATGCGGTCGCGCATACCGTCGCGCGGTTCGGCCGCATCGACGGCCTCGTCAACAATGCGGGCATCAACGACGGCATCGGGCTCGATGCCGGGCGCGACGCGTTCGTCGCATCGCTCGAGCGCAACCTGATCCACTACTACGTGATGGCGCATTACTGCGTGCCGCACCTGAAGGCGACACGCGGCGCGATCGTCAATATCTCGTCGAAGACGGCCGTGACCGGGCAGGGCAATACGAGCGGCTATTGCGCGTCGAAGGGCGCGCAACTCGCGCTGACACGCGAATGGGCGGTCGCATTGCGCAACGACGGCGTGCGCGTGAACGCGGTGATTCCGGCCGAGGTGATGACGCCGCTCTACCAGAGCTGGATCGCCGGTTTCGACGACCCGGACGCGAAGCTCGCGGAAATCGCCGGCAAGGTGCCGCTCGGCAAGCGCTTCACGAGCGCCGACGAGATTGCCGACACGGCCGTGTTCCTGCTGTCGGAACGTGCGTCGCACACGACGGGCCAGTGGCTGTTCGTCGATGGCGGCTATACGCATCTCGATCGCGCGATCGACTGAGGGCATCGAGCCATGCAACCCGATCCGAACCCGAGCGCCGCACCCGTCGCACCCGCCGCGCTGATCGAGCTGACCGGCATCGGCAAGCGCTTTCCGGGCGTGCAGGCGCTCGACGATTGCCGGTTCGACCTGCATGCCGGCGAAGTCCACGCGCTGATGGGCGAGAACGGTGCCGGCAAGTCGACGTTGATGAAGATTCTCGCCGGCGTTTATCAGAAGGACGAAGGCGAGATCCGGATGGACGGCCGCACGGTGGAGATCGACGATCCGCGCGCCGCGCAGGCGCTCGGCATCGGCATCATCCATCAGGAACTGAACCTGATGAACCACCTGAGCGTCGCGCAGAACATCTTCATCGGGCGAGAGCCGCGCGGCCGCTTCGGCGTGTTCGTCGACGAAGAAAAGCTCAACCGCGACGCGGCCGCCATCTTCGCGCGGATGCGGCTCGATCTCGATCCGCGCACGCAGGTCGGCCGGCTGACGGTCGCGAAGCAGCAGATGGTCGAGATCGCGAAGGCACTGTCGTTCGACTCGCGCGTGCTGATCATGGACGAACCGACCGCCGCGCTGAACGACGCGGAGATCGCCGAGCTGTTCCGCATCATCGGCGACCTGCGCGCGCACGGCGTCGGCATCGTCTACATCTCGCACAAGATGGACGAACTGCGCCGGATCGCCGATCGCGTGACGGTGATGCGCGACGGCAAGTACGTCGCGACCGTGCCGATGGCGGACACGTCGATGGACGCGATCATCGCGATGATGGTCGGCCGCCAGCTCGATACGGGATTCCGCACGCCGCCCGACACGTCGGCCAACGAGGTCGCGCTCGAAGTGCGCGGGCTGTCGCGCGGCCGCGCGATCCGCGACGTCGGCTTCACGGTGCGGCGCGGCGAGATTCTCGGCTTCGCGGGGCTGATGGGCGCGGGCCGCACCGAGGTCGCGCGCGCGGTGTTCGGCGCGGACCCGGTCGACGCGGGCGAGATTCGCGTGCACGGCAAGGCCGTGACGATCCGCACGCCGGCCGACGCGGTCGCGCACGGCATCGGCTACCTGTCGGAGGACCGCAAGCACTTCGGGCTCGCGGTCGGCATGGACGTGCAGAACAACATCGCGCTGTCGAGCATGCAGCGCTTCGTGCGCCGCGGCATGTTTCTCGATGCGCGCGGGATGCGCGACACCGCGCAGTCTTACGTGCGGCAGCTCGCGATCCGCACGCCGTCGGTCGCGCAGCCGGTACGCCTGCTGTCGGGCGGCAACCAGCAGAAGATCGTGATCGCGAAGTGGCTGCTGCGCGACTGCGACATCCTGTTCTTCGACGAGCCCACGCGCGGCATCGACGTCGGCGCGAAAAGCGAGATTTACAAGCTGCTCGACGCGCTCGCCGCCGACGGCAAGGCGATCGTGATGATCTCGTCGGAGTTGCCCGAGGTGCTGCGCATGAGCCACCGGATTCTCGTGATGTGCGAAGGGCGCGTGACCGGCGAGCTGCGCGCGGCCGACGCCACGCAGGAAAAGATCATGCAGCTCGCGACGCAGCGCGAGTCGACCGTATTGTCCTGATTCGGACGCCGATCCATACGCCTACCGACCATGTCCAACGATACGCATCCCGTTCCGCCCCTCGCTTCCGGCGACACGCCGGCCGCCGCATCGAGCCTGCGGTCGCGCTTCTTCAATCCGGCCGCGCGGCAGAAGCTGCTCGCGTTCGCGAGCCTCGTGCTGCTGATCGTGTTCTTCAGCTTCGCGTCGTCGAACTTCCTCGAAGTCGACAACCTCGTCGCGATCCTGCAGGCCACCGCCGTGAACGGCGTGCTGGCGGTCGCATGTACGTACGTGATCATCACGTCGGGCATCGACCTGTCGGTCGGCACGCTGATGACGTTCTGCGCGGTGATGGCCGGCGTCGTCCTGACGAACTGGGGGATGCCGCTGCCGCTCGGGATCCTGGCCGCGCTGTGCTTCGGCGCGCTGTCGGGCAGCGTATCGGGCTTCGTGATCGCGAAGATGAAGGTGCCGCCGTTCATCGCGACGCTCGGAATGATGATGTTGCTCAAGGGACTGTCGCTCGTGATCTCGGGCACGCGGCCGATCTACTTCAACGACACGCCCGGCTTCACGTCGATCGCGCAGGATTCGCTGATCGGCAGCCTGGTGCCCGCGCTGCCGATCCCGAACGCGGTGCTGATCCTGTTCCTCGTCGCGGTCGGCGCGTCGATCGTGCTGAACCGGACCATCTTCGGCCGCTACACGTTCGCGCTCGGCAGCAACGAGGAGGCGCTGCGGCTGTCCGGCGTGAACGTCGACGCATGGAAGATCGCCGTCTACACGTTCAGCGGCGCGGTGTGCGGGATCGCGGGGCTGCTGATCGCATCGCGGCTGAATTCCGCGCAGCCCGCGCTCGGGCAAGGCTACGAGCTCGACGCGATCGCGGCCGTCGTGATCGGCGGCACGTCGCTGTCGGGCGGCGCGGGCAGCATCGTCGGCACCATCATCGGCGCGTTCATCATGAGCGTGCTGACCAACGGCCTGCGCATCATGTCGGTCGCGCAGGAATGGCAGACGGTCGTGACGGGCGTGATCATCATCCTCGCCGTCTACGTGGACATCCTGCGCCGGCGTCGCCGCTGACGAACGCACGAACGCACATGCGCTTCACCGCCGGCCGGGCCGGCATTTCAGTCGATACCAACCAAGGAGACGCGAAGTGATCAGGAGCAAGGTGTTGAACGCGATCGTCGGGCTGACGTTCGCCGTCGGCGTCACGGCCGGCGCGCACGCGCAGGAAGCCTATATTCCGCTGATTTCGAAGGGCTTCCAGCATCAGTTCTGGCAGGCCGTGAAGGCGGGCGCGATGCAGGCCGCGAAGGACTACAAGGTGAAGGTGACGTTCGAAGGCCCCGAAACCGAGGCGATGGTCGACAAGCAGATCGACATGCTGTCCGCCGCGATCGCGAAGAAGCCGGCGGCGCTCGGCTTCGCGGCGCTCGACAGCAAGGCCGCGCTGCCGCTCCTGAAGAAGGCGCAGGCCGAGAAGATCCCGGTCATCGCGTTCGACTCGGGCGTCGACAGCGACATTCCGGTGACGACGGCCGCGACCAACAACAAGGCCGCCGCCGCGCTCGCCGCCGACAAGCTCGCCGCGCTGATCGGCGACGAGGGCGAGGTGGCCGTGGTCGCGCACGACCAGACGAGCCGCACCGGCATCGACCGCCGCGACGGTTTTCTCGAACGGATGAAAGCGGCGCACCCGAAGGTGCAGGTCGTGACCGTGCAGTACGGCGAAGGCGACCAGCTGAAGTCGACCGAGGTGACGAAGTCGATCCTGCAGGCGTATCCGAAGCTCAAGGGCCTGTTCGGCACCAACGAGGGCTCGGCGATCGGCGTGGTGAACGGTGTGCGCGAGATGAAGCGCAAGGTCGTGATCGTCGGCTACGATTCCGGCAAGCAACAGAAGGACGCGATCCGCAACGGGCTGATGGCCGGCGCGATCACGCAGAACCCGGTCGGCATCGGCTACAAGACGGTCGAGGCGGCCGTGAAGGCGACCAAGGGCGAGAGGCTGCCGAAGGTCATCGATACCGGTTTCTACTGGTATGACAAGACCAACATCGACGACCCGAAGATCACGGCGGTGTTGTACGACTGAGCGTCGCAAAACGCGACGCACGACGATGAAACACGAGGGCACCATGGGCGCAGTGCGTATCGATTCCCACCAGCATTTCTGGCGTTACCGCGCGGCCGACTATCCGTGGATCGGCCCGGGGATGAGCGTGCTCGCCCGCGACTACCTGCCCGACGCGCTGTGGCCGCAGATGCATGCGCAGGCGCTCGGTGCGTCGATCGCGGTGCAGGCGCGTGCCGGACGCGACGAGACGGCATTCCTGCTCGATCTAGCCCGCAACGACGCGCGTATCGCGGCGGTGGTCGGCTGGGAGGATCTCGGTGCGCCGGCGCTTGCCGAGCGCGTCGCCGAATGGGGTAGCCCGAAGCTGCGCGGCTTTCGCCACCAGCTGCAGGACGAAGCCGACGTCGGCGCGTTCGTCGCGGATCCCGCGTTCAATCGCGGCGTCGAATGGTTGCAGGCGAACGGTTACGTGTACGACGTGCTCGTGTTCGAACGTCAGTTGCCCGACGTGCGCGCGTTCTGCGCGCGGCACGATGCGCACTGGCTCGTGCTCGATCATGCGGGCAAGCCGGCGCTCGCGGCGTTCGATCGCGACGACACCGCGCTCGCACGCTGGCGGGCCCGGTTGCGCGAACTGGGTGCGCTGCCGCATGTCGTGTGCAAGCTGTCCGGGCTCGTGACGGAGACGGATTGGCGGCGCGGCCTGCGCGGGCAGGACATTCGCCACATCGAGCAATGCCTCGATGCGGCGCTCGATGCGTTCGGCCCGCAGCGGCTGATGTTCGGATCGGACTGGCCCGTATGCCTGCTCGCGGCATCGTACGACGAAGTCGCGTCGCTGATCGAGCGCTGGGCGGAGGCGCGGTTGTCGGCGGCCGAGCGCGATGCGTTGTGGGGCGGCACGGCCGCGCGGTGCTACGCGGTGCCGGGCGATACGAAGCCCGGCATATAGAATAGGCGCGAGCGGCCTGATGCTGCATTCGTCAGACCGTCCGCAACGCAACCGCTTATCCGTATCGACGTATGTCCATCCAGCCGATTCAGAACCGCCGCCTCTACCAGCAGATCGCCGACAAGCTCAGCGCGATGATCGAGTCAGGCGATTTCCCGCCGGGCAGTTATTTGCCACCCGAGCGCGAACTGGCCGAGCAGTTCGGCGTGTCGCGCACATCGGTGCGCGAGGCGCTGATCGCGCTCGAGGTGAACGGTCTCGTCAGCGTGCGCGTCGGCGACGGCGTGAAGGTGCGGCAACCCGAAGCGGCCAGCGCGCCGGAATCGCGAATCGGCACGACGGTCGCGCCGTTCTCGATCGTCGAGATCGATCCGGAGCTGGGCATCGCGATCGACCTCGATACCGAAATCCCGCCGTTCGCGCTGCTGCAGGCGCGCCGATTGATCGAGCCGGAAGCCGCGTCGCTCGCCGCCAAACACGGCTCGGACGCGCAGATCGAAGGGATTCACGCGGCGTTCCTGCGCAACCAGGAAGACAACCGCAGCGGCTCGCTCACGCATCCGGGCGACCGGCTGTTCCATATCCGTATCGCGGAAGCGAGCGACAACCCCGCTTATGCGCTGATGATCAAGCAACTGCTCGCGCACAAGTACGACCTGATGTTCCAGCGGCTGCAGTCGCTGTACATGCCGAACGACATGCCGCATCGGTCCGAGCTCGAACACCGCGCGATCCTCGATGCAATCCGCGCGCGCGACCCGGAGGCCGCGCGCCGCGCGATGGCCGAGCATCTCGACGAAGTGATCCGGATCTTCGGTCGCGCGCTCGACTGAGTGCGCCGAGTCAGAACCGGTCGGCGCGGTAAGGCGCCGGATCGGTGAACGGCGTTTCGCCGGTCATCATCTCGGCCAGCAGGCGGCCGGAGACGGGCCCGAGCGTCAGCCCGTGATGGTTGTGCCCGAACGAGAACCATAGCCCGCGATGCGCGGGCGCGGGGCCGATCACCGGCCGCATGTCCGGCGTGCACGGGCGGAAGCCGAGCCACGGATGCGGGTCGAGCCGTTCGCCGAAGCCGAACACCGGGCACGCGATGCGTTCCGCGCGATCGAGCTGCACGCCGGTTGGCGGCACGCCGCGGCGCGCGATCTCGACGCCGGTGGTCAGCCGCAATCCGCGCCGCATCGGCGCGATCACGTAGCCGTATTCGCGATCGACGATCGGCGCCGACGGCGTGCCGCGCGCGGACGGCGCGTAGTGCATGTGATAGCCGCGCTTCTCGCGCAGCGGAATCTTGTAGCCGAACTTGCCGAACACCGTGTCGGACCACGGGCCGAGCGCGACGACCACGGCCGGCGCGGCGACCTCGCCTTCGTCGGTGGCGACCTGCCAGCCGGGCGACAGTGCGTCGAGGCTCGCGGCGTCGCCGGTGAGCAGCGTGCCGCCGCCTTGCACGAACAGTTGCGCATAGCTTTTGACGAGCGCGGACGGATCGACGACGCTTTTCGGATCGAGCCAGTGCAGCGCACCGCAGAAGCCCGCCGCGAGGCTCGGCTCCCGTGCGCGAAGCGTAGCGGCGTCGAGCGGCGTGATGCCGAGCCCGTGGCGGCGCGCGGTGAGTCCGGCATCGGCGACCGCGCGTTCGAACGCGGCCGGCGTGCGGAACGCTTCCATCCAGCCGCTGGCGCGCACCAGCTCCCCGGCGCCGGCGCGCGCGATCAGCGCGTCGTGCTCGACGATGCAGCGCTCGATCAGCGGCAGCATGTCGCGCGACGCCGCCGCATGGCGCAGCGGCGCCGATTCCCACCAGAAACGCGCAAGCCAAGGCGCGAATGCGGGCAGCGACGCGCTGTGCCAGTAGAGATCGGTGGAGCGGTTGAGCGCGTAGCGCATCAGCGTGAACGGGCTGCGCGGGAACGGATACGGTTCGATCGACGAGCGTTCGATCAGCCCCGCATTGCCGAAGCTCGTGCCTTCGCCGGGCGCGCCGCGATCGACGAGGGCGACCTTGCGGCCGCGATCCTGCAGGTGCAGCGCGGCGGAGACGCCGATGATGCCCGCGCCTAGAACGATGACGTCGAAGTCCATGGAGGATGCCGAGATGCAATGGTTGGGCGAAGAGGGCCGCGTTTCGTTTTGACGCGAATGCGGTTCGGAACCCAAGGATACCTCCGCCGGGCGCGGGCGACGCAACGATCGTCAGTCGCACACGACACGTACGGTGCGCGCCGGCGCGCAGCGTGAAGGCCGGCGGTGCGGGCAAATTGAATTTCAGGGCATCGCTGGATTACCCGACATATTCGGCGGAGAAAATCGGATCGTGCGTTTCCAGGGAGAAGAATTCATCGCCGGCGCATGCAGTCGATGCCATGCGCCGCGATTTTGACTTTCTCGTGATTTCGGAAATCACGGATGCGCTGGTGCGATGCTCATGGGTCGCGAGTTTTCTGAATCGCTGGCGCGCGATCATTTGAGCGTTCGGAAAATTATGCCGTGCCGCATTGCGGAAACGTCAAAATTACGCGTCGTGAAAACACGGAAATATTCGAGTGGGAAGCTTAATTGAAAGTATGGACGGGTGTGAGTCGTGCCGTTATGATGGCGCCGCTTGTCTGGAGAGACAGATAATCTCCGCCACAAAAGAGACATATATCGAGCGGGAAATATCGGTTTGCTCCGATGCCGTTGTATTGGCGAATGCTGTTTCGAAGATCGCGGAAAAATTCGAAGAAACATATCCCGGCGAACGTCAGTTTCGAAATGATCATTTCGGATCGACATGCAGTGCAGTAAAACCGCGCCGCATGCGTCGCGGTAACCAGAAATAAGAAAGCGAGAGGGCCCATGAAAGAGATGCCAGGAAGCGTCGGGGTAGCCGAATCCGCGGGATCGTCTCCGCTTGCCGGCGCGCTGACATCCGGCGCGATGCAAATGGCGTCGGCGGCGAATCCCGTGGTCGGCAAGATCGCGCCGACCGCGTCGGCCGTCATGCAGGCGCTGGCCGCCGGCGGCAATCCGGCCCAGATTGCGGCGTCGATGGCCGCCCCGGCGGCAGGCATGCTGAATCCGCTCGCCGGGCAACTCGCTTCCGGCGCGATGTCCGGCATGGGCGCGGCGCTTGCCTCGCCGTCGCCGATGGCCGCCGCCGCGCCGCCCGACGATCACCCGCTGTCCGGGCAACCGCTTTCCGACCTGGCCTCCGAGCCGCAATTCTTCATGCCGGGCCAGGCGCCCGGCCCGTCCGCCGCCGCGGCATCGGCGTTGCCGTTCAGCGAGACGACCCGTCTGCTTCGATTCCAGTCGTCGCTGACCGGCTCCCGCGCGCTGTCGATCGCGGCGATCAAGGGCGGCGAAGCGCTGTCGCAGATGCCGAGCTACACGCTGGATCTGATCACGCAAAATCCGTCGATCGATCTGAAGGACGTGCTGAATCAGGCGGTCGCCGTCAATATCATGCTGCGGGACGGATCGGAGCGGCAGATCCACGGCTATCTGGTGCGGTTCGGGTTCGAACGCAACGACGGCGGCATCGCGCATTACCGCGGCGAGCTGGTGCCGTGGCTGTGGTATCTCGGCAAGCGGGTCAACAGTCGCATCTATCAGCAGGTCACGGTGCTCGACGTGTTGCGCAAGGTTTTCGCCGATTACGGCGCGCTGGTCGATTACCAGACGCACATCAAGCAGGAACTGAAGTCCGAGGATTACGTCGTCCAGTTCCAGGAGAGCGACCTGAATTTCGTCAGCCGGCTGCTCGAGCGGCACGGGCTGTTCTACTACTTCGAATATCGGCAGGACGGTCACACGCTCGTGATCGCCGACGACTCGACGTCGTGTCCCGATCAGGCGCACGATCCCGTCGTCACCTACAACGCGGCGAGCGGCGTGCAGCAGGCCGACCGGCTGACCGCGCTGTCGGCCAGCCGGGAAACCCAGCCGGGCGTGGTCGCGCTGCATACCTTCGACTACAAGCACCCGAAGAGCCGGCCATACGTCGAGTTGCCGACGCTGGCCGACCAGGGCAACGCGCCGAAGCTCGAGGTATACGACGGTAATTCCGCATTCGCGTACAAGGACGCCAGCGAGGGCGAGGCGGAAGCCAAGCGCCGGCTCGAAGTGTACGAGTGGCAGGCCAAGGTGTTCCGGGGCGAATCGGGATGCCGCGGGCTCACCGTCGGCCGCAAGTTCAGGATCGACGGGCACTTCTGGTTCGATCCGGCCAAGCAGGACGACAACGAATTCCTCGTCGTCGGCCTCGAGATCGACGCCAAGAACAATTTCGACGATGCGTCGACGCAACCCGGCAGTTTCCGCAGCACGCTCACGCTGATCCGCAGCAAGATTCCGTATCGTCCGGTGCGGCAGCATGAGAAGCCGATCATGCCCGGACCGCAGAGCGCGATCGTGGTCGGCCCGAAGGGGCAGGAAATCCATACGGACGGGATGGGCCGCATCAAGGTCCAGTTTCCGTGGGACCGCTACGGCAAGAACGACCACGAGAGTTCCTGCTGGATCCGCGTGTCGCAGCCGTGGGCGGGACGCGGCTGGGGAACCGTCGCGATTCCGCGCGTAAACCAGGAAGTCATCGTCGACTTCCTGAACGGCGACCCGGATCGGCCGATCATCGTCGGCCGCATGTTCAACGCCGAGCAGACGCCGCCGTATGCGTTACCCGACGGCGCGCACCAGATGGGCTTCCACAGCAATTCCACGCCGGGCGGAGGCGGGTTCTGCGAGATCGTGATCCACGACAGGAAGGGCGACGAACTGGTCAATATCCATAGTCAGAAGGATATGGCCACGACCGTCCAGAACAATCACGTGACGGTCGTAAACGGCCCGAACCAGACGAATATCGTCTCGCAGGGCCAGCACGCGAACATCGTGCGCAAGGCGATTTCCGTGCAGTCGCAGGACGAGCACATTCAGCACACCGCAAAGACGGCCGTGATCCTGCATGCGCAGGAACAGCACATGGCGCTCAAGGCGAAGGGCCCCGTGCAGATCGAATCCGATACCGAGCACGTGCATGTGAAGGGCTCGCAATCGATCATCCTCGAATGCGGAAAGGCGAAGATCACGCTGTCGGCAGACGGACAGATCGTGATCGACGGCACGCGCGTCGTCGTGCTCGGTTCGCAAAGCGTCGACCTGAATCCCGACGGTGCGACCGGGCCGGCATCGCCGCCGCTCGTGCCCGTCACCGACCCGAGCACGCCGGCGCCCGATCTCGCGGCGCCGGTGGCCGGAGGAGGCGGCGGTGGCGGCGGTGGTGGTGCCGCGGCGGCTGCGCCCCGTCATGGGAAGAAGCACGGAAAGGCCGCGGGGAAGAAGGCCGTGACGACCGGGCTGGGCCCCGGTGTCGACCAGCTCGCCGCGAAATCGCCTACGCTCGAACATGACATCGCGAAACTGCAGAAGGACGGCTGGCACATCGAGTATGGCCCCGCGAACAAGGGCTCGTCCACGAACAAGAGCGGACAACCGCCGACGATCGTGATCGACGGCGCCGACCGCGAGAATCCGAAGGCCGTGGTCCAGGGGCTCGCGCATGAAACCGGCCACGCGCTGTATCAGGGCACGCCGGACTATTCATCCAGAACCAGCTACGTCAATAGCGAACTGGCGGATGAAGGCGCGGCCACGATGAACAACATCAAGGTGCAGCGGGAAATTCTCGCGCACGGCGGCCCGAACATCAGTATCGCCGGCAATCCGGACAATGCGCCGGCCTACAACGCAGCGTACAACCGGTTCCTGCATGACGGCGACGCAAGCGCGGCGCGCGCCGCGATCGGGCATGTCTACGGCACCGGAGAATATGCGTCCGTGCCGGTCAACGGCCAGTATGTCAATTATCAAACCTACTACGGAAGCTGGTATGACCGTAACTACCCGTCCCACTAAGCGCGGCCGTGGCGCGGCGATCGTCGCACCGCTGTTGCTCGCACTGTCGCTGGGCGTGACGCCGGCCTGTTCGGAGGGATCGAAGAAGATGCACACAACTGTTCAACTCAGTCTCTGGCAATTGATCGACCAGCTCGGTGCCCAACAGCCGATCCGGCGCGAGCCCGTCGAGCACCTGCTTCACACGACGCTCGCCCGTACCGAATCGAGCAACGATTACTTCACGTTCTGGAGCAACGGCGACGGGGCCCCGATCGCGCTCGACGACGGCACGCGGATCGAGCGAATCGTGCTGCGGACGAGCAACGAAGGCGACGCGCGCGGGGCGCTCACGTTGACGCTGTCCGGCCGTTGCATCCGCCGCGACGACGTGAAGGGGCGTTTTGCCGGGATGCGCATCGCCGGCGCGCCGTCGGGCCGCTCGCCGAACGAGGAAACGACATTCCGCTCGGAGACCGCATGGGGCGAACTCGTGTTCGGGTTCGCGGAGCGCAACCCCGATTGCCTGTCGAGCGTCGGCTTCGGCGAGAAGACGAAGTAACGCGCCGCCGGGACGCATGCGTCCGGATCAACGAAAGGAAGAACGGAATGGCGGTTTATCGATTGCACGAGGGGTGCATGGTCTTGCCCGATGGCTGGCGAGACCAGACCATGAACGTGTTCCACTTGCCCGACGCGTCCGGCCGCAAGGACGTGGCGTTCGTGGTCACGCGCGACTACGACACGCCGCTCGACGATGTGGGCGCATACGCGGATGCGCAGCAGACGGCATTCAAGCGCCAGTTTCCCGCATACAAGCCGCTCGCGCGCGAGCCCGTCACGATCGACGGGCGTCCCGGCCTCATGCTCGACTATCAATGGCGCAGCGACAAGACGCTGCTGCGGCAACGACAGGCAATGGTCAGGCTCGACGATGCGATGCTGGTGTTCACGCTCAATGCGCGTGTCGAGGATTTCGAGCGGCACATTCCCGCATGGACGGCGATCCTGTCGTCGTTCGTCGTGATGCCGCCCGCGCCGGACGACGGCGATGTGCAGGCCGCGCCGAGCGAAGTCCTGCCGCACGTGTTCGCGCTGTCGGCGAAGACGCGCGTGCTGCGCGTCTATCCGGATCTTCGCGCGGCATGCGAGCGCATCAGCGCGCGCGAAGTCGAAAGTCACGACTGGGTGTTTTTCGCAAGCGACGGTTCGCCGCTCGCGCCGACGATCGTACAGCGTAGCCGTCACGGGCTGTTCAAGGCGGACGGTCGCTACGAGCTGCGTCCCGATCCCGGCTATTCGGGGCTCGAATTGCGGCGCCGTCTCAACGCGGTGACTGCCGTGGAAGGCGTGCCGCCGCTGCTGACGATGCAGGACATCGAAGCGCATCTGCGGCTGCAGCGCGCGGACGGCGCGTCGTCATGAGCGGTGCCGAGGCGGCCCTGCGCGCCGCCCGCATGGGCGACGAGATCGCGCATGGCTTCGGCCTGCTCGGGATGATCGCCGGCGCCGTGGTCGGCGCGGTCGTCGCCGCCGCCATCGTGACGGCGACCGCGGCCACGGGCGGTCTCGCGCTCGTCGCGATCGTCGGCGGCTGCGTGGCGGGCGGCGGCCTCGCCGGCGGCGCGCTCGTGCGCGGCATACAGAAGGCGGCCAACATATCCGGTCCAACCACCGGCATGCTTCATCGCGGATCGTCGAACGTCACGGTCAACAGTCGTACCGCGCTGCGCGCCGGCGTCGATTTTGCCGACGAATGCAACGGCCTGCCGTTCAATCACTTCCCCAAGCCGAAACTGCTCGTGGCGCAGGGCTCGCGGACCGTGACCGTCAACGGCAAGCCGATGGCACGTCTTTCGATGAAGATGGAGTGCGGTGCCGTCATCAAGACCGCGAGCGACAACGTGACGGTCGGCGGAGAGACCGTCACCGTCGTCGCCATCCACGATACCGAGGCGATGGTCGAGACGGCCCTCGAGGTGCTCGGCTTCGTTGCGCTTGGCGCGGCCGGCCTGGGCGCGCTCGCGGCAGGCGCCGGTGCCACCGCGCTGTTCGCTGGGACGGTGATCGGCGCCAACGTCGGCCTGAATGCGCTGCATTCATGGGGCGAATCGCTGGGTCCCGGCTACGGCGACATCATGGTCGGCGTGGCGGGGTTCGCGTTGCTCGGGCTGGGGGCGAAGGGTGCCGATACCGAAGCCGCGAAGAACGCCGTCGATGTGTTGAACCGGACCAAGGTGGAAATCGAGCCGAACACGCTCGGCTCGAACGGCGGCAACATTCGGGTCACGACCAAGGGCGTGCCGCGCACGCTCTACGAGCAGTTGCGGTCCAAGACGCCGAGTTCGAAGATCCAGAAGATGGTCAACGAGAATTTCGAGCCGGGCATGGACGATCCCGCGCTGCCGGGCCTCAAGATCGACAAGCCGTTGCATGCGGATCACATCGTGTCGATGAAGGAGATCACCGAGATGCCCGGGTTCAAGGATCTGTCCTTCGACAACCAGGTCAAGGTGCTCAACAACCCGGACAATTTCGTGGGTCTCAGCGAGACCGCCAATACGTCGAAGGGATCGAAGTCCTATGCCGATTGGACTGAATACAAGAAGGGCGGCATCAAGGTGGACGAAGGGTTCCGACAGAAGATGATGCAGCGCGAAGCCGACAACCGGACGCTGCTGCAGCAGCAGATCAACGAGTTGCTCGGCACTCAGCCGAAGTAGAATTCCCGATGACGAATTCAATGGTGACTGGCAATGATTGAGCTATCCGCGAAGACTTACACCGCCGAACTGCAGCGCTTCCGGTTGCGAGGGCAGGTCTGGCTCGCGTCGAACGAAATTCCCGCCGACGTCCAGGTGCCGACCGCGTGGCGCGCGCTGCTCGATACGCCCGACGCCGCGCTCGGAAACTGGCTCGCGAAGATGTGGGCAGGCGTCATCGGCCGCCTGCCCGCGGTCGAGACGTTCTTCGCCGAGAAGCTGCGTCGACCTGCCGTGTTCCAGAAGGAAAACGGTGACCTGTGCCTGCTCTATCCGTACACGGTCGAAGGCGACGACCTGAACTTCTTCATCGGCCATCCGCAGCTCGGTGATCTCGTGTCGGACGACATGTCGCTGTGGCGTGCGCTGCCTGACGATCTGCGCAGCTTCTATCAGTTCACGCACAACGGCTGGACGTTCTTTCCCGCCAACTCGATGGGACCGATGCCGATCGGCGACCAGACCGCGCTGACGGCCAAGCTCGACCTGACACCCGACGAGACGCGCAAGCTCGGCGTGAACCCCGATCTCGTATGGACGATATTTCAGAACGGCAGCGGCGACTATCTTTGCCTGGATCTGCGCGACAGTGCCGGCGACGGCAGCGCGGCAGGACGTCTCTGGTGGCACGAGAATCCGACCGAACTCGAGCCGGTGGATTTCTGGGCCGTCATGAATGCGTGGTTCGAGATATTCGTCGAGGAAGCCGACAAGCGGTGATCCGACACGCGCGGCGCACGAGGATGCCGCATGCAGGCCCACGCGCATCGTCGCGCACGGCATCGTTTCCGCGTACCTTATGACGTTACTGTCGGGTGTTTCCCACTGGTTCGGGATGCAGATTTTTACCTAAGATGGAAGCATTCGTGCGCGCGATACGGTGCCTGCGCGCGCATGGCAGGCAGGAGGCAGCGCGGGAACGACTGCGGCAGATGTTTCCATCATGGATGCGAGTGTGTGCGCGGCGGCCGCGAATCATGCGGCCGCACCGACGCCAGTGGGCGCGGCGGCAATCGCCGCACGGACGGCGTCCGGCCGAACAGGCCGAGTCACCCGATTGCGCCACGCGTTCATCGCAATCGTTTGCGTTCTGAGCGTTGTTCCCGCGGTGCTTGCCGGCGCGCCTGCCGATGCCGACGCACCGAACGAAACGGTGCAGCTCGCCGCCACCACGACACCCGCCGGTCCTGCCAGTCCCGCCTTTTCGTCACACGACTCCGCCGTGCGCCAGGTCGTGCTCGGCATCGTCAGTTTCACGCGCTGGCCGACGACGCCCGTTCGGCTGCATCTGTGCGTGACGGGCCGGCCCGACTACGCGGGCGAGTTGACCGACACGATGCAGGCAGGCTCGACCGTGCTCGACGTGCAGCGCATTCGTGTGGACGATCCCGCGCTCGGCCTCGCGTGCGACGTCGTGTATCTCGGCGCGCTCGGAACCGATGAGCGAAAGCGGGTGAGAGCCGCGCTGGCCGGCCATCCGGTGCTGACCATCGGCGAGCACGATCCGTCATGCACCGCGGGCAGCATGTTCTGTCTCACGGTCGAGGGCGAACACGTCACGTTCGACATCAATCTCGATGCCGTCGCGCGCAGCGGCGTGCGCGTGCATCCGAACGTGCTCAATCTTGCGCGGCGGACGCTGACGCCATGACACGCTCTGCGCCGTCCGTTTCGCCTACGCGCGTGCCGCGCCCGACGCTGCAAAGCGTGTTGCGCCGCGCGCATTTGCGTCTCGCGTTCGTCGCGGTCGCGATGGCCGCCGTGTTGCTGATCGTCGTCGCGGTGATTGCGTTGCGCGCGTATGCCGGCAACAACCTGAACCTGCTGGCGCGCTCGCTCGGTTACACGGTCGAGGCCGCGCTCGTGTTCGGCGACCGCGTCGCGGCGAACGAGGCGATCGCGACGATCGCCAACGACGAGGACGTCGCGCAGGTGGTGGTCACCGATGGCCGGGGCCAGTTGTTCGCGACGTGGAAACTGCCCGTCGAAGGGCGCATCGCCAGGCTCGAGCGCGGGGTCGCCGCACTGGCGCTGCCCGGGCCCGTGAGCGCACCGGTGATGCACGACGGCATCGTCATCGGCCACGTCATCGTGCGCGGCCGCGGGCATCAATTCTTCGGATTCCTGCTTGGCAGCATCGGCGGCATTCTCGGTGGCCTGGCCGTCAGCGTGCTCGGCGCGTACGTCAGCTCGAAGCGCTTGCTGCGCAACATCGTTGCGCCGCTGCGCGCGCTGGCCGGCGTCGCGCATGCGGTGCGGCGCGAGCGTGCGTTCGCGCGGCGCGTCGAGCCGGTGGCGATTGCCGAACTGAACGAGCTCGGCGACGACTTCAACGCGTTGCTCGACGAGTTCGAAGACTGGCAGAACACGCTGCGCGACGAAAACGCGTCGCTCGAACACAAGGCGACGCACGACGCGCTCACGGGGCTGCCCAACCGCATGCAGTTCGAGTCGCGGCTGTCGCTTGCGCTTTGCGATGCCGTGGTGACGGGGCAGCGGGTCGCCATCCTGTATCTCGACTGCGATCGCTTCAAGGAAATCAACGACGGCCTTGGCCACGATGCGGGCGACGCGGTGCTGATCGGTGTCGCGGCGCGGTTGCGCACGCAGGTGCGCGAGACCGATCTCGTCGCCCGGCTGGGCGGCGACGAATTCGCGGTGATGCTGACGGCCGTGCGCGATACCGACAGCGTGTGCCGGATCGCCGACGAGATTCTGTCCGGCATGGAGCCGTCGATCGAGTTGCCCGACGGACGCATGGTGGCCACCATGATGAGTGCCGGTATTGCGCTGTATCCCGATCATGCGTCCGACGCGGGCGGCTTGCTGCGCGCGGCGGATGCCGCGATGTACCGCGCCAAGCGTGCGCGCCCGGGGTCGTGGCAGGTGGCGGAGGGCGTGGCGGGACGGGTTTGATGTCTATCGTTTCGCGCCGTGTGCGAGGCCGCGGCGGCGGGATAATAAGCGCGCGAAGCGAGCGCGTACGAAGGGGACGATCATGGATCACGCGTTGCCTGTGAGCATTGGGAGGATGTGCGTCGCGAGCGCGGTGCTTCTATGCCTGCTGCTTGGCGGGTGCAAGACGCCGCCGCTTCATCGGGGACTGACGCAGACCCAGGTCACGGCACTGAAGTCGGCCGGATTTCAGGAGACCGAACAAGGGTTCGAGTTCGGGTCGACAGGACCGATTCTGTTCGATTTCGACCGGTACAACCTCAAGCCGGATGTCAGGCGGATCGTCGAGCGAATCGGCAGGACGTTGAGGTCGGCGGGCATCAATGGCGTGCGGGTTTACGGATACTCCGACGAGGAAGGGGAGGCTGCCTACGATCTCGAGTTGTCCCGGCGGCGGGCGGAGGTGGTGGCGATCGAGCTCGTGGATGTCGGGCTCGACGGGAAGCGCATCGCGGTGGTGGGGAAGGGCAAGAGCGATCCGGTGGGCGACAACCGGACGCCGGCCGGGCGGGCGCAGAATCGGCGGGCGGCGATTGTGGTTTCGCCGAGGTGACGGGCGCTCGCGCGATGTCGGCGTTCGGCGCTGCACGCGGCGACGGACCATCGGGAGCGGAACGGCAAGCCGCCGCAGGACGCGGATGCACTCGGCGAGATTGCACAGCCTGCAGTGTGAGGCCGTTGCCGGCCGCCCTGCATCACCAGGCAATATTGCAAGACGAGCGCGACGCTCCAGCACCGCCGGTCACCGTGCAGTTCGAACCCGCGCCGTTGTCATAGAACTTCCGCGTCTCTGGCTGCGGCACTGACGGATCGTACGGATTTGGCGCACCGTGCGGACCGCGCGCGGTATCGAAAGGCCGCATGGGCGCATACGAATGCCTGCCGCCAGGCGCGTGTGATCCGTTGGCCCTCAGATAATCGGTCCAGTTCTGCGCGCGCTGTTCGTATCGGGGCAGCGCGCGACCGAGGCTGTCGCTGCCGCCCGCGCCGAGCGCAACGCGATTCGAAGGCCATGCAGGATCGCCTGCTCCGTGTTCAACCGAAGGCTGGGGCTCGAGCGTATCGCCCGAGACGCGCAACGGCCGCGTATCCGGCGTATCGAACGGGCTACGTTCAACCGGAGGTGCATATTTCTCCCGCTGCGTCGGCAGCGCCGCGCGCGCACCATTGCTGACCACCGCCCGACGTTCCGAACGAAACGCATTGGCGCTCCCGGAACGATCGACCAGCGAATCGCGGCCCGCAGCGTCGGCAACAGAAACGGAAAGCGCACACGCAAGCGCTGCGGCGGAGGAAAGACGGAGAGGATGATTCATCGGGATCCGAACCAGGTGACGTGCAACGAGAAAAAACGGCAGATCACTGGCTGGCGGCTCGGCGGACGTGTGGGCGTCGAAGCGGCCCTGAAGCGGCTGCGAATCGCGGAGTGTGCGACTCGCGGTAAGGCTGGCTGGATTGCTGAAGCGAGTTCGCATTATTTCACAAAAATAACGAACAGCTTTCACACATCGGCGCGACGTCGGCAAACAGAAGGATTGACTGCGCCGATGCAGCACCAGGCCTCGATATACGCGGGCGCAATCGTCAGCCGATTGATCCTGGACGATCCGGCCCCAAGCATCCGAAAAAGCATGCCGCGCGCAACAGCGAGATCGCCGAAACCCAAACCCCTCAAGGCATCTCCCCGCTAACCCGCCCAAAATCGCAACCGAATTGCACCTTCCGCAAACGTTCTCCGCCCGCCACAGTTGCTCCCGGATCGCCACCCGTCGCGCGCCAAGTTTCTCCGTGTTTTCCCTCATGGAGGCGGCATTTTTGACAGACGATTTAAAAACACCCATATAATTTCGACTGCCTTGCCAACGGCTGTCGGACCATCCCTCCGAACGAGCAGTTGGCAAGCGGGGCAGGCGAAACGCTTGCGCAATGCAAGACGCATCACGATGTCTTTCCGAACCAGACGTCCCCCTTGGGGGACTGCAAGAGCCGGGCCCCGCTACGCAACATCCCTCCGCAGGTCCGTCTTCATGTGTCTCGGGCGTGTCCCATGTCCTCGCCCCGGGTGCTGTTCGATTGCGCAAGTCATGCCGCCTTTGCCCGTATGACTAAACAACATCGAGGAGCTCCCAGATGACGCTGTCCCGTCTTACGTCCATTTCCGTCGCCGCCGTGCTGTTCGCCGCCGGCGCCGCCGCCGCGCAAGCGGAAACCGTGAAGATCGCCATCGCTGGTCCGATGAGCGGCTCGGTCGCCCAGTACGGCGACATGGTCAAGGCCGGCGCGCTGACCGCGATCGAACAGATCAACGCGGCCGGCGGTGCGGGCGGCAACAAGTTCGAAGTCGTGCAGATGGACGACGCATGCGAACCGAAGCAGGCCGTCGCCGTCGCGAACAAGATCGTCAGCCAGAAGATCAAGTACGTGATCGGCCACGTGTGCTCGGGTTCGACGATTCCCGCATCCGACATCTACGAAAACGAAGGCATCGTGATGGTCACGCCGTCGGCCACCGCGCCGCAGCTGACGGAAGGCAAGAAGCGCCACTTCATCTTCCGCACGATCGGCCGTGACGACCAGCAAGGCCCGGCCGCCGCGCACTACATCATCAACAATGTGAAGCCGAAGAAGGTCGCGGTCCTGCACGACAAGCAGTCGTACGGCCAGGGCATCGCGTCGTCGGTGAAGAAGGACCTCGAAGCCGCGAAGATCCCGGTCGTGCTGTTCGAAGGCATCAACGCCGGCGATTCGGACTACTCGGCGATCATCACGAAGCTGAAGTCGCAAGGCGTCGATTTCGTCTACTTCGGCGGCTATCACCCGGAAATGGGCCTGCTGATGCGCCAGGCGCGCGAGCAGGGCGTGAAGGCCACGTTCATGGGCCCTGAAGGCGTGGGCAACAAGGACGTGACGGCGATCGCCGGCCCGGCTTCGGAAGGCATGCTGGTCACGCTGCCGGCCGACTTCTCGGCCGACCCGGCCAACGCGGCGCTCGTGAAGGCATTCGCGGACAAGAAGCGCGACCCGAACGGCCCGTTCCAGATGCCGGCGTACGCAGCGGTGAAGATCATTGCCGACGCGATCGCGGGCGCGAAGACGACCGACCCGACGAAGGTCGCCGCGTACATGCACAAGACGACGTTCGACACGCCGATCGGCAAGGTCGCGTATGACGCACAGGGCGACCTGAAGGCGTTCAAGTTCGTCGTCTACACGTGGCACAAGGACGCGACGAAGACCGCCGCCAAGTAACAACGGAGTATCCGCCCGCGCGCCCGCCCTGTCCGAGACCCGGACGGGGCGGGCGCGCATTGGCCGGGCAGTGGCGAGTATTGGCCCATTGCCCGGCCAACGGGCGGCCCGAGACGACACCGTGCGTTGCGCGCGGCCGAACGCCGTGATCCGGCGACGGCATGCGACCCAGCGCCAACGGGAGCTTCCCGCACATGACTGACTTCTTTCCTCAATTCGCCCAGCAGCTGGTCAACGGCCTGACGCTGGGTGCGATCTATGCGTTGATCGCCATCGGCTATTCGATGGTCTACGGCATCATCGGCATGATCAACTTCGCCCACGGCGAGATCTACATGATCGGCGCATACGTGGGCCTCGTGACTCTCACGGCCATCGGCATCTCCGCCGGCTATCCGCTGCCGCTCGTGCTCGGCGCCGCACTGATCGTGTCGGTGATCGTCACCGGCCTGTACGGCTTCGCGGTCGAACGCGTCGCGTATCGCCCGCTGCGCGGCGGCCCGCGCCTCGTGCCGCTGATTTCCGCGATCGGCATGTCGATCTTCCTGCAGAACTACGTTCAGATCGGCCAGGGCGCGCGCGACGTGTCCGTGCCGGTGCTGATCTCCGGCGCATTCGACATCCACCTCGGCGGCGACTACGACGTGACGATTCCGTACGCGCGTCTGCTGATCGTCTGCGTGACGCTCGTGCTGATGATCGCGCTCACGCTGTTCATCTCGCATTCGCGGATGGGCCGTGCATGCCGCGCGTGCGCGGAGGACATGAAGATGGCGAACCTGCTCGGCATCGACACGAACCGCGTGATCTCGTTCACGTTCGTGCTCGGCGCGATGCTGGCGGCCGTCGGCGGCGTGCTGATCGGGCTGACGATCGGCAAGCTGAATCCGTATATCGGCTTCGTCGCGGGCATCAAGGCGTTCACCGCCGCGGTGCTGGGCGGGATCGGCAGCATCCCGGGCGCGATGCTCGGCGGCGTGCTGCTGGGCCTCGCCGAAACCTTCGCCGCAGGCTACATGCCGGCCGAGTACAAGGACGTCGTCGCGTTCGGCCTGCTCGTGCTGATCCTGCTCTTCCGCCCGACCGGCCTGCTCGGCAAGTCGGACATCGAAAAGGTTTGAGGGAGACGCAGATGAGTCAAGTCATTTCCGTTCGCCGTCCGGCCGCCGACGCGTCGATCGGCCAGGCGCTGAAGAATGCCGCGGCCGCCGCGCTGCTCACGGCGATTCTCACGATCCCGGTGCTCGGCCTGCAGCTGAAGCTCGACGGCTATCAGGTCGTGCTGACGCCGCACTGGCGCCCGGTGTGGATCGCGGTCGCGGCCGTGTTCCTGTTCCAGTTGTTCAAGCCGTGGCTCGTGCGCGCGAAATCCGTGGTCAAGCTGCCGGCGATGCCCGCGATGGGCGCGCAGCAGCAGCGCGCGATCATCTGGGTGCTGCTCGCGGTCGGGCTCGTGTGGCCGTTCTTCGGTTCGCGCGGTGCCGTCGACGTCGCGACGCTCGCGCTGATCTACGTGATCCTCGGCCTCGGGCTGAACATCGTGGTCGGTTTCGCGGGGCTGCTCGATCTCGGCTATGTCGGGTTCTACGCGGTCGGCGGCTACACGTACGCGATGCTGAACCAGTATTTCGGGCTGTCGTTCTGGGAGTGTCTGCCGATCGCGGCGATCGCGTCGGCGACGTTCGGCTTCCTGCTCGGTTTCCCGGTGCTGCGGCTGCGCGGCGACTATCTCGCGATCGTCACGCTCGGCTTCGGCGAAATCATTCGCCTGCTCGCGAACAACCTGACGAGCCTCACCGGCGGCCCGGACGGCATCTCGAGCATTCCGAAGCCGACGGTGTTCGGCTTCGAGATGGCGCGCTCGGCGAGCGTCGAGGGCGCGAAGACGTTCCATGAACTGATCGGGCTGGAATACAGCGGCGAGCACATGGTGATCTTCCTGTACCTGATCGCGCTGGTGCTGGTCGGCTTCACGCTGTTCGTGACGAGCCGCCTGATCCGCATGCCGATGGGCCGTGCATGGGAAGCGCTGCGCGACGACGAGATCGCATGCCGTTCGCTGGGGCTGAACCCGACGCGCATCAAGCTGTCGGCGTTCACGCTCGGCGCGGCGTTCGCGGGCATCGGCGGCGCATTCTTCGCGGCGCGTCAGGGCCTCGTGAATCCTGAATCGTTCACCTTCATCGAATCGGCGCTGATCCTCGCGATCGTCGTGCTCGGCGGGATGGGCTCGCAGCTCGGCGTGATTCTCGCGGCGATCCTGCTGACCGTGCTGCCGGAAGTCGCGCGCGGCTTCGCCGAGTACCGGATGCTGATCTTCGGCCTGGTGATGGTGTTGATGATGATGTGGCGTCCGCAGGGCCTGTTGCCCGCGAGCCGTCCTCACGTGGAGCTGCCGCAATGAGCGCGAATGCAGAATTGTTGAAGGTCGCCGGGCTGCAGATGCGCTTCGGCGGGTTGCTCGCGGTGGACGGCATCGATTTCGACGTGCGCCGCAACGAGGTGTTCGCGATCATCGGGCCGAACGGCGCGGGCAAGACCACGGTGTTCAACTGCGTCGGCGGCTTCTACAAGCCGACCGGCGGCGACGTCGTGCTCGACGGTCACGCGATCGCCGGGCTGCCGAGCCACAAGATCGCGTTGAAGGGTCTCGTGCGCACGTTCCAGAACATCCGCCTGTTCAAGTCGCTGACGGTCGTCGAGAACCTGCTCGTCGCGCAGCATCGCAAGGTGAAGTCGGGGATGCTGCACGGCCTGTTCGCGACCCCCGCGTATCGTCGCGCGGAGAAGGAGGCACTCGAACGCGCGGCCGTATGGCTCGAACGGATGGGCTTGACGTCGGTCGCGAACCGGCCGGCGGGCACGCTGTCGTACGGGCACCAGCGGCGCCTGGAGATCGCGCGCTGCATGATCACCGAGCCGCGCCTGCTGATGCTGGACGAGCCGGCGGCCGGCCTCAACCCGCAGGAAAAGATCGAGCTGCAGCACCTGATCGACAAGTTGCGCCGCGAGTTCGGCGTATCGGTGCTGCTGATCGAGCACGACATGAGCCTCGTGATGGGCGTGTCCGACCGCATCCTCGTGATGGAGCACGGCCGGCCGATCGTGATCGGCACGCCGGAAGCGGTCCGCAACGACCCGCGCGTGATCAAGGCGTATCTGGGGGAAGAGTGATGCTGAAGCTGGAACAGGTCCACACGCACTACGGCGCCGTCGAGGCGCTCGCGGGCGTGTCGATCGAGGTGAACAAGGGCGAGATCGTCACGCTGATCGGCAGCAACGGTGCCGGCAAGACGACGCTGATGATGACGGTGTGCGGCACGCCGCGCGCATCGTCGGGCCGCGTGCTGTTCGAGGGCACCGACATCACCGCGATGTCGACGCACCAGATCATGCGGCAGGGGATGGCGATCTCGCCGGAGGGGCGGCGCGTATTCCCGAGCCTGACGGTGCTCGAGAACCTGAAGATGGGCGGGTTCTTCGCGAACCGTCACGAGATCGACGACGGCATCGAGCACGTGTTCAAGCTGTTTCCGCGCCTGAAGGAGCGCGCGACGCAGCGGGCCGGCACGATGTCGGGCGGCGAGCAGCAGATGCTGGCGATCGGCCGTGCGCTGATGAGCAAGCCACGCCTGCTGTTGCTCGACGAGCCGACGCTCGGTCTCGCGCCGCTGGTGATCGCGCAGATCTTCGACATCATCCGCACGATTCGCGACGAGGGCGTCACGGTGTTCCTGGTCGAGCAGAACGCGAACAAGGCGCTGGGTGTGGCCGATCGCGGCTACGTGCTCGAAACGGGGCGCGTGGTGCTTGCCGATACGGGCGCGAACCTGCTCGCGAACGACCGGATCAAGCAGGCGTATCTCGGCGGTTGATTTCACGCGCTGCCGGTCCGGAGCGGACCGGCAGCGCGCCGTCCGGGGAAAATCCATCGTCGATTCGGTTTCGATCGAAGCCGAATCGACACCCGTCGAATCCTCCGCCCGCCGCGCTCACGCGTGCAGCGTCAATCCCTTCACCGCCTTGTCCACGGCTTTCTTCGGTCCGTGCAATGCCAGGCCGACCAGATCCGGATTCGCCGGATCCTCGGCGCGAAACACTTCGCGATTGGCCGCATCGTGCCCCGTCGAGAACATCGCGCGCACGTACGGCACGATCCTGACTTCGCGCGACAGGGCATGCCGATGCGCGGCCTGCAGACCGTCCAGGTCGGCCGCGAACACCAGCATCGGCTGGCCGAACATGCGCGCGTAGCGATTCCCGGCCGCATCCTCGTAAGGCTCGCCGAGCGCTTCCGGCGCGCCGGAAGCGATGCCCGTCGCGAGAAACGCGACCACATTGAGTTTCTGCCACGTCGCGAGATCGTCGCGCACGATCAATGCCACTTTCGTATCGAACATGAGTGCTCCTCGTTGAAGCGCTCATGATCGGGCGACGCGCGCAATCAGTCTGGAACGTTTGTGCACATCCGCCGGTACGCGGCCGGCGTCATCCGGTACGCGCGCCGGAACCAGCGGCCCAGGTGGCTCTGGTCGGCGAAACCGACGTCCGCCGCGGCTTGCGCGGGTGTGCGGCCGGCTGCCAGCAGCCGGCGCGCGGCGCGCAGGCGCAAGCGCACCAGGTATGCGTGCGGCGACGTGCCGAACGCGCGCTGGAACAGTCGCGTCAGCCGGAAGCGGTCGATGCCGGCGTGCGCCGCGAGTTCGTCGAGCCCGAGGTTGCCATCCATATGCGCGTGAAGCAGGTCGCGCACGCGCGCGATCGCGGGCGGTACGGCAAGCTCGCGCGTCGCGAGCGGGCCACGCAGCTCACCGCCGAGCCGCGTCAGCAGGCGGTCGAGCGTCTGATCGCGCGCAAGCCGGCCCTCATTGCCATGAATCGCGAGAATGGCCTGCCGGATCGCGTGGACGAGGTCGCGGTCGTCGACGAGCGTATGGCCGAAGGAGGCTTCGACACTGCCGAGGCCCGGCAGGCCCAGCCGGTGCGCGGCCTGTTCGACCCACGGTAGCGGCAGGTACAGCATCCCGTAGGTAAAGCCGCCTTCGTCGGGCGCATGGCCGTCGTGCAGCGCGCCCGGCTCGATCAGGATCGCGCGGCCCGGCACGCTCGTATGCAGCGACCGGTGGCACTGGAAACGCTGCACGCCTTGTTCCGTAAAACCGATCAGCATGTCGTCGTGATCGTGCGGATCGTACGCGTGGCCGCTGAAATGCGCGCGCAGGCTCTCGATCCCCGTTTCCGGATCGCGCTGCGCGTCGAGCCAGTTGCCGGGCTCGACCGCACCGTGAGTCGTTGTCGTCATGGCTTGCCTCGCGGGTCGTCATCTGCGCCGTAGTGTACGCAAGCCGGGTGCGGCTCGCTGGCCGCGCGGCCGGCGATCGCGCGATGCCGCGGGCGAAAGCGGGGGCGCATGGCCGATGGGCCGCGTGGCGCCCGCGGTGGCCAGTGCACCCGGTTCATTCGTCGAGTGCCGTCGTCCGTTCATCGCGCGCGTATTGCGCGGGCGGCCGGCCGACATGCCGCGCGAACGCGACGCTGAAGGTGCTCGCGGAACTGTAGCCGACGCGCCCGGCGATTTCGGCGATGCGTGCGTCATTGCGGCGGAGCAGGTTTTTGGCGAGCGCCATTCGCCACGTGAGCAGGTATTCCATCGGCGCGACGCCAACCGCGCGGCTGAAACGCTCGAAGAAGGTCGAGCGCGATAGCGCCGCCTCTTTCGCGAGCTCGGCGACCGTCCACGGGTGCGCGGGGCGCGCGTGCATGCCGCGGATCGCGGCCGCGAGGCGGCTGTCGGCGAGCCCGCGCACGAGGCCGGGCGATGCGTCCGTGCCGGTCGAGAATCGCAGGGCCTCGATCAGCAGCACTTCCACGAGGCGCGACAGCACGATTTCGCGCGCGGGCCGCTGCGCGCGAGATTCGTCCCGCACGAGCTGCACGAGCGTGGTGAGGCGCGGTTCGCCGCGCACGTGCACGCATTGCGGCAGCAGCGACACCAGCAGCGCGGCGTCGGGCGAAGCAAAGCTGCAGTTGCCGGCCATCATCCGCATGTCGATCGGGTTGCGGGCGTCGCCGATCCGGTATTCGCCGTTGTCGAGCGCGACCGGCGGCGCGGTTTCGACACCGGACGGCGGCGGTTCGAGGCTCGACATCGCGACGCCGTAGGCCGCCGGAATCAGCACGAAATCGCCGGGCTGCAGCTCGACCGGTGCGTGCCCGTCGATCGCGACCCGGCACCCGCCGTCGAGGATCGCGCAATAGAACGGCTCGCCCGCGACCGTGCGGCTGATCGCCCAGGGGCTCGCGCCGTGAACGAACTTGGAGTGCCGTGCGCCCGGTTTCAGCAGCGTCACGACTTCGGTTAGCGGGTCGATCATCGCCGGACTTTTGCAAAAGAAAAGCGGACTTTCGATTGTAGCGAATACGGGTTCGGCCATCTATCGTACGCACACATGCTCAACACATCACGGGAGTTCGCATGAAAACCGTACTGATCACCGGTTGTTCCTCCGGCTTCGGCCTCGAGATCGCGCGCCATTTCCTGGCCCGCGACTGGCAGGTCGTCGCGACGATGCGCACGCCGCGCGAGGACGTGCTGCCGCCGTCGGAACGTCTGCGCGTGCTGGCGCTCGACGTGACGAAACCGGACAGCATCCGTGCCGCGATCGACGCCGCCGGACCGATCGACGTACTCGTGAACAACGCGGGCATCGGGGCGGCCGCGCCGGCGGAGCTGACGCCGGTCGACACGGTGCGCGCACTGTTCGAGACCAACACGTTCGGCACGATGGCCGTCACGCAGGCGGTGCTGCCGCAGTTTCGGCAGCGCGGGGCCGGCGTGGTCGTGAACGTCACGTCGAGCGTTACGCTGAAGGCGTTGCCGCTGGTCAGCGCATACCGCGCGAGCAAGGCGGCGGTCAACGCGTATACGGAATCGATAGCCGGCGAACTCGAACCGTTCGGTGTGCGTGTGCATCTGGTGTTGCCCGGGCGCGCGCCCGACACGCGTTTCGCCGACAACGCGCGCGCAAACATGCTGGGCTTCGAGCACGAAGCATATGCGGAGTTTGTCCGGCAGGCCGTCGCGCGCATGCTCGATGCGTCCGCGCCGACTACCCATGCGCAGGACGTTGCCGACGCCGTGTGGCGTGCGGCGACCGATCCGTCGAGCCCGCTGCGCATCCCGGCCGGCGCCGACGCCGAAGCGTGGGCCGCCGACGCGCACTGAGCGGCGGGGACCCGGGCCGCGCTTCGGCGCGCGGGCCGGTCGAATCGGCGCGACGGCGCGCGTGACGCAGCGAGGCGCGTTGCCGAGCGCCGCTACAGCGCGCGCCCGATCGCCTGTTCCAGCAACGACAGCCCGAGATCGATCTCCGCTTCGCTGACGGTGAGCGGCGGCGCGATCCGGAACACGCCGCCCATGCCCGGCAACTGCACGATGTTCATGCTGAGCCCGAGGTTCATGCATTCGCGCGTGATCTTCGCGCCGAGCCCGTCGGCCGGCTCCTTCGTCCGCCGATCCTTGACGATCTCGACGCCGAGCAGCAATCCGCGTCCGCGCACGTCGCCGATGCACTCGAAGCGCTCCATCAGGTCGAGCAGCCCGCGCCGGAGCCGCGCGCCCATCACGTTCGCCCGCTCGACGAGGCCGTCGCGCTGCACCACGTCGAGCACGCGCAGGCCGACCGCGGCCGGCAGCGGATCCGACACGTGCGTCGTATAGAACAGGTAGCCGAGTTCGTGCGCGCGCTCCTCGATCCGCGCGGACGTGACGACGGCCGCGAGCGGCAGCCCCGCGCCGAGCGTCTTCGACAGCGTGAGGATGTCGGGCGTCACGCCGTCGCGCTGGCACGCGAACATCGTGCCGGTGCGTCCGACACCGGTTTGCGCCTCGTCGAGGATCAGCAGCATCCCGCGCTCGTCGCACTTGCGCTTGAGCGCCGCCATGTAGCCTTCCGGCAGTTCGATGATGCCGCCCGAGCTGAGGATCGGCTCCGCGATGAACGCGGCAAGGCTGCCGCTCGACTGGCGATCGATCAGGTCGAATGCGTAGTCGAGTTCGGCGAGCGGATCGTAGCTGCCGTCGTGCTCGAAGCGCGGCCGATACGAAAACGGCGCCGGAATCGCGAACGAGCCGACCGCGGCCGGACCGACGCCCTTGCGCCCGGCGCTGTACGTGGCGGATGCCGCCGCGCCCGTCATCCCGTGCCACGACTGCGCGAAACCGACGATCTCGTACTTGCCGGTGACAAGTTTCGCCATCCTGATCGCCGCTTCGTTCGATTCCGCGCCGGTGCTCAGCAGCAGCGCGCGATCGAGCCCGGGCGGCGTGATGTCGGCGAGGCGCGTCGCGAGATCGACGACCGGACGCGACAGCATCCCGCTGAACAGATGATCGAGCTTGCCCGCGTATTCGCCGATGACGGAGACGATCTCCGGATGGCAGTGCCCGAGCACCGCGCTCATTTGCCCCGACGTGAAGTCGAGGATCGCGCGGCCGTCGGCGTCGTAGACGAAACTGCCTTGCGCGCGCTCGACGATCATCGGCTCGAACGTGCCGCCGTAGCGGATCAGGTGCTGCCTGGCGTTGTGCCAGAAGGTTGCGTCGTCGTTCAGGGACATCGGGCTTCTCCGGACAAGGGCGGCGATCGCTTGCAGTCTAGGCGCCGGTCTGGTCTTATGGAAACGAATAGTTCTTATGCAAGGTAGAAAAGGAGCTAATACCTTGGGACGTTCGCTCGAAATCGACCTGTTGCGCTCGTTCGTCGTCATCGCCGAGATGCGCTCGCTCAGCCGCGCGGCGGCGCGCGTCGGCCGCACGCAGTCCGCGCTGAGCCAGCAGATGCGGCGGCTCGAGGAAAGCGTCGACCAGCCGCTGTTCCAGCGCACCGGCCGCGGCGTGGTGCTGACGCATCCCGGCGAGCGGCTGCTCGTGCATGCGCAGCGCATCCTGCGCCGGCACGACGAGGCGATGGCCGACCTGTGCGGCACGGGATTGTCGGGCACGATCCGGTTCGGCTGTCCGGACGATTACGCGGCCGTGTTTCTGCCTTCGCTGTTGCGGCAGTTCTCGATGCAGCATCCGCAGGCGATCGTCGAGGTCGTGTGCGGACCGACGCCGCGGTTGCTTGAGCATCTCGACAAGCGGGCGGTCGACCTGGCGATGATTTCCGTGCCGGACGATGCTTCGGACGACGATTTCATCCGCCGCGAGCAACTGGTCTGGATCGGCTATCCGGGGCTCGATGCCGCGCAGTTCGAGCCGTTGCCGCTCGCGCTGTCCGATCCGGATACGCTCGATCACATCGCGGCTCGCGACGCGTTGACGCGCGCACGGCGCGACTATCGCGTCGCGTACGCGAGCAGCAGTCTCGCCGGACTCATCGCGCTCGTGCGCTCCGGGCAGGCATTCGCGGTGATGACGCAAACGGCGGTGCCGGCGGATCTGGCGATCCTCGCCGCGGACCGGGGGCTGCCGTCGTTGCCGGCGGTCGGTATCACGCTGCGATTCGATCGGAAGCGGCCTTCGCATCTTACGGCGGCGTTCGCGGAGCATATTCGGCTCATGCTGCCGTTGCTTTGACGCACGGCGCGGGGGGCGATGTGCGTTCGCGCGACATAGGTAATCGGTAATCCGAATTATCGACGCGAGGCTCGTCGCTCGAACGCATCCACGTTCGCGGTGCGGCGTCCCGCTACGGCCACATGCAGTCGTAAGCCGGTCCATATCGCGGATGCGACCAGGGCTCGCGACCTGTCCCGCGACGTCGCGGGGCTTATGTCCGATTTACGCGTGCCGACGGCGAAATAGACTTCCAATCGAGCGAAATCATCGTATGGGCCCGGACACGAAGCCGCCCGGCCCGAATTGCTCTGGCAAGGGCTTCGCTATGTCGCTCGACGGTCGCATGCTGCCGGCACCGTCGACGTCGAGCCGCTCTCGGGGGAGCGGCCCGTCCGTTTCGGCAGACGAGCGGGCACTCGCCTGAAATGAGGCGCTGCCCGACTGCTTCCGCACGAAATCGTTCTGCTCCGATGTTCGACACGTGTCGTGCCGGCTCGCTGGTCGACCGTCGACGCGTCGCGACCGGGTGCCGTCGCATCGCGCTGCGTCGGGCGGACGTCTATCGAGGAGGTCATCATGACCAGGTCATTTCGTATCATCAGCGCCGGGGTGGTCGCATTCGCATGCTGGGCTGCCAGCTTCCAGGTTCAGGTTCGCGCGGCGACGCTTGCCGGCTACGCCGCGCCATGGCGTATCGCACATGCGCGATCGCGACCGGTGGCGATCACCGCGCCGGCGCCCGTGACGATCAGGCCGGCAAGCGACGGCAGTGACCAGACCGATGCATTGCAGGCCGCGCTCAACACGCTGCAGGCGGGACAAACGCTGATACTCGCGCCGGGACGCTATACCGTCAGCCGCTCGCTGTCGGTGGCGGGTTCGGGCGTCGTGGTGTCGGGCTACGGCGCGACGCTCGTCGCGACCAATCCGTCCGACCAGACGATCGTGATGAGCGGTACCGGCTCGACGTTGGTGGGCGTGACGCTGAACGGCACCGGGACGACGCGTCTCACCACGCCCGAATCGACCAAGGTCGAAGTGACGGGCACCGACGTCCAGGTGCTCGGCGTGACGATCCAGGGCGGCGCGAGCGCGGGGATCTTCGTATTCGGCGGCAGCAAGGTCGCGATCGTCGGCAATACCGTGCGGGCCACGCTGGCCGACGGCATCCACTCGACCTACGGATCGACCAACGTGCTCGTGCAGGGCAATACGGTCACGGGTACCGGTGACGACCTGATCACCGTCGTCAGCTATCTGGGCGACGGTCGCATCAGCAACAACGTGCTGATCGACCACAACACCGTGTCCGGGAATTACTGGGGGCGCGGCATTTCCGTCGTGGGCGGCCAGGCGGTGACGATCTCGAACAACACGGTAGACGGCGTGCAGAAGGCGGCCGGCATTCTCGTCGCTCAGGAGGACAGCTGGCGCACCTATGGCGTGTCGAACGTCGTCATCGACAACAACGTGGTGACCAACATCCAGAATCAGAACGTCAGCAACGGGTTGCAGCCGACGCAGCAGGGCGCGCTCGAACTGGACACGTGGTCGGGTACGGTGTCGTACGTCAAGGTGACGCGCAATCGCGTCTCGGGATCGGGCTACGCGGGGTTCCGGGCAGTCGGCAACGTGTGCGGCTTCCAGGTCTCCGACAACACGTTCGCGTCGATCGCCGGCACACCGGTATCGCTGCTGTCGCGTGGCTGCACGGCGAGCCAGATCGTCGTCAGCGGCAATACGATGGACGGCGTCGCCCTGGTTCAGCCGGTCGGCGCATCGCCTTCCGGAACGATTCCGGCGAGCGGCGCGGTGACGGCGGCGATGCCGCAAGTGCGAACCGGCCTGATGCAGTCGCCGGGCGGTGCCGCGTCGGCAACCGGCGCGGCGCGATGATATCGCGAGCGCGACGAACCGGCGCTGCCCGCGTGGCCCGCGCGCGCCGGTTTCGGCGCATGTACGCCGGCCGATTCATGTCGCGTCGCCGGCGACCGCGCCCGCATCGCATGCGTCGCGACGGCGCAAGTCAGAGGAGCCCCAGGCGCTGGCCCGCTGCGGCGGCCTGGGTGCGATTGCGCACGTGAAGCGCCTTGAAGATCGCCGTGATGTGCGCCTTCACGGTCTTCTCCGACAGGCCGAGCCGGTCGGCGATGAGCTTGTTCGGCACGCCTTCGGCGATCAGGCGCAGCACGTCGAGCTGGCGCAGCGTCAGGCGCGGGCCGTCGGGGTCGTGTGCGGGCGGCGGATCGCGATGTGCCGACTGCGCTTCGAGCAGCAGCGGCGGCACGTAATGCTCGCCGTTCATGACCATCTTGATGGCCGACAACAGCGTGTGCGCGGTCGCGGATTTGGGAATGTAGCCGAGCGCGCCGTGCGTGAAGGCGGCGCGCACGTCGTGCGGATCCTCGGACGAAGACAGCACGATGATCGGCAGCTCGGGCCGGACCTGCGCGATCGCCGCAATCGCCGCGAAACCGTCCATGCCGCTCATCTTCAGATCGAGCACGATGACGTCGAGGTCGGAGTGCTGCTCGAGCAGCCGCATCGCATCGTCGGCGTTGCTCGCCTGAATGTCGACCATCCCGTAATGATCCTGGCGCAACAACGTCGCCACGCCGTCTCGCAGAACCGGATGATCATCGACAATGAGTATTTTCATGTAAATAAAAGCGAAGTCGGGAAGCGGAACCCTTCTGATTTTGGAGAACCCGGTTCTTTCGAAAAGTCTTAATACTTTAGTCGTATGGGATTCTGTTTCGTCACGGGCTAACGTCGGATTTACATCCGCAAAGCCCGGGTCAATACTGAATCGTCGCGGCCTTCGGTGCGGCGGGCCGCACAACGAGCATGACGGAGGTCGCGACAGCATGGCCCGGGCGAGTCGCCGACGCCGGGAGTTTTCGGGGTGCGATCTAACCCGGGTGCAGACTATACGATAAAAATAACCGAGCGTGCCAATACGGGGCATACTGTTTATTTCAATCGATTGTTTTCTGAAAATCATCAATTGATGTCGAGGCAGGTGATTTACCCCGTGAAACAGGGCAGGTTCCTTTGCATGAATTTGCTAGACGTCTCCATCGGCCTGATTCGATATCAATCAAGGTGCAATATGGGAACTATCAATGAAGAAGAGTCAATTCGCGACCTGAACCTGTCGTATCTGTGGCTGGCGCAGCGGCTGTTGCAGAAGGATCGCGCGACTGGCATGTTTCGCCTCGGCGCCACGCCGGAATTGGCCGGCGCGCTGGAAAGCCTGACGATACGATCGATGATGAACCTGTCGTCGTCGGGACAGTTGCTTTGCGTCCTGCGCCTGAACCGATACGACACGGTCGCGGCGCTCGCGCGACCCGAGCCGCCGGGCGACGCCACGCCGCTTCATGTCGCGATGGCGCTGTCCAGTCTCGGGGCCTTCGACCAGGACGTGCCATGAGCGGCGGCCCTCGGCCGACGCATGCCGCGAGGCTTGCCGACGATGCGAAGCACGTGCTGCAGGCCGCGACACTGATTCGGCTCGGCGCGCGTCCGCAGATGCTCGAAATCGAACTGTCGCTGCCGCACGAGCGTCTGGTTCGACTGTATCGCGAGGTGCGGGGCGTCGCGCCGCCGAAAGGCCTGCTGCCGTTCTCCAGCGACTGGTACATGACATGGAAGGCCAACGTCCATGCATCGCTGTTCCATAACGCCTACCGGTTTCTGCGCAGCGACGCGAAGTGCGCGCGGCTCGATGCGCTCGTGAAGGCATATGAATGGTATGCGACGCGATGCGACGCGGCACACTGCGAGCCGTTGCTCGACCTGACGCGGGCGTGGCTGCTGATTCGTTTCGTCGACGGCGGCGTGCTGTCGACGGCACGTTGCATTCGATGCAACGCCGCATTCGTGACGCATCGTCACGATCTGCGGCCCAATCGCGTCTGCGTCGCGTGCCGTCCGCCCGCGCGGGCCGGCAAGCGCACCGGATGCACGAAACCGCAGCCCTGTACCGGAAGCCCGATCGGCTTGAACGCGCACATCGCACACGAGCCGATCGCGACCTGTAGCTCCGCGCAGTGCCGCTAGAGCGCGACGCCGTCCGCGTCCGTGTTGGCCGTCGAGCTTCTCTGCGTCCGCGCCGCGACGAGATGGCCGACCGCCGCGCGCAGCTTGCCGTTCGGCAACGGCCGGTGAAGCAGAACCAGCCCGCGTGCATGCGACGCCGCCAGTTGTTCTTCGGTCGTATCGCCGCTGATCAGCACCGCGGGGACGACCGCGTCGAGCGCCGCGCGCACGCGCTCGATCACGGCGATGCCGTTTTCGCCGCGAGGGGGCAGGTAATCGCAGATCAGCAGGTCGGGTCGGCGGGCGCAAGCCGACAGCCGGTCGAGCGCCTCCTTGCCCGAGCGTGCCGCGATCGTGTCGTAACCCCAGGTCGTCAGTAGTTCCGCCAAACCGGTGCGGGTTGCGCGATTGCCGTCGATCACCACCACGAGCCCCGTTGAACCCGGCACGTCGTCTTGGTCGACGATCGGCGTATCGAGCGGGGCGGCCGTGCCGGCGGTGAGCGCCACCGTGACTTCGAAGCACGATCCGCGTCCGGGTGTCGAGCGCACGGCCAGCCGGCAGTCGAGCAGGTCGGCGAGGCGTCGCACGATCGCGAGTCCGAGACCGAAGCCCTTTTCGTGATCGCGCTCGGGATTGCCGACCTGGTAATACTCGTGGAACACGAGCTTCTGCAGGTGATCGGGAATGCCGCAGCCCGTGTCCCAGACCTGGATCGCGAGGTGTGTGCCGCGGCGGCGGCAGCCGACGACGACCTTGCCGCGATCCGTGTAGCGCACGGCGTTGGACACGAGATTGCGCACGAGGCGCTCGACCAGCAGCGGATCCGAATGAACCACGGCGCCGCACGGCACGCGCGACAGCGTGATGCCTTTCGCCTGCGCGTCGAGCAGGCAGTCATTGCACACGTACTCGAGCACGGTATCGATCGCGAACGCCCGGCACTGCGCTTCGACGCTGCCGGCGTCGAGTCGGGACAGGTCGAGCAGCGCGCCGAAGAGCCGGCTCAGCGCGTCCGACGAACGCTCGATGCGCTCGACCAGCCGTCGCCCTTCCGGCGGCATCGGGATGTTGTGCAGCGCGCCGATCAACAGGTTCAGCGCATGCGCGGATTGGCGCAGATCGTGGCTGGCCGCCGCGAGGAATTGCGATTTGGCGAGATTGGCCTGGTCGGCGATTTGTCGCTGGCAGCCGAGATCGACGGCGAGTTGCTCGGCGCGTTCGTTCTGAGCCTGCAAATCGCGGGCGAACCGTTCGGCGCGAAAGCGCAGCCCGATGTTTTGCGTTGCCGCGCGGTTCGCGAGCAACCCGAGATAACCGACCACGCAGGCGATCAACATCATCATCGGCGCGGTTGCCTGCTGGACCGCGTGCGGCGACATGACCGCCGCGCCGATATATGGCACGGTCGCCGGCAACAGAAAGGCGACGAACGCAGGGAAATACGTACTGAATACCGGAATCGCGCCCGCAACGATGCTGAACGTCGCGACGACAACGAGGCTCGCGATTCCGAAGTCCGCGCCCGCCGCGAGATGAATCGACGCCCATCCCCAACCCATGCCGGCGGCCGTGCTGAAGGCCGACAGCCACAGAGCCCAGCGCCGCCAGTGGCTGACGGACGTCGGCGATCGACGATGGAGGCGGGACAGAAGAACCTGGCCGGCCGAACACGCGGTAATGTAGATCGTCCACGCGAGACCGGACACCGGGTCCGGCTGGCCGAGCCGGTCGATCGAGAGTGTCGCGGCAACGGCAAGCAACGTGCCGCCGACGACATACGGCGTCACGGAGTCATAGACGATCCTGACCTGTTCGGCGGCTATCTGGTCTGGCGACTGCATGGGCGTCCCCGGAGATCGCTGCGGGTTCTGGCGGGGAGTATCGGCGCGTCGGGCACTGACGCGTATTCCCGTAACCAAGCATAGTCTCTGTGGGCGACGAAACAGGCGACTTTTTTATATAGTCGAAAAGATTATATGGACTGCAAAGTTAATGCTGAAGGTCGAGTGAAATCCGGCGGCGATGGACGCATTGTGTTCCGGTCGTGCGCAATCCGTTACATTCGATCGGGTGTCGTCGGGGATCGAGTTCGACATGGCGAGTGGCCACGGAAAAATCCAAAGCCCCGGTATCGGCGCGGCATGCAAATTTGTACGTGCGCCAGATCCCTCCGGAGAGGTCCGCCGCGGGCAACGCCATCGCTCCGCAGGCGATGAAACAAAAAAACCGCGAAGCGTTGCGCTGTCGCGGTTTTTTGCACATGCACGAAACACGGAAGAACCGTATCTGGTGCCGACGGCGAGACTCGAACTCGCACGGCTTTCGCCACTACCCCCTCAAGATAGCGTGTCTACCAATTTCACCACGTCGGCACTGCAAGGGGCGCAATTGTAGCGTTACATTGCGCGTTTGTGAAGAGGGCGTGACACGACGAACGAATTCGCGAAAGCGATCCCGGTAGAATTCGGGCAATCGGTCCGACGACCCTCGCCATCGCTACCCGATTTCCAACGTGATCACCACCCTCGAACAACTGCAGGCCGGCCAGCTGGCGGGCGCCCGGCAACTCAAGCTCGCGTGCGGGCTGACCGAATTTCCGCGCGAGATCTTCGATCTGGCGGACACGCTCGAAGTGCTCGACCTGTCCGGCAACGCGCTGTCGGCGCTGCCGGACGACCTGTCGCGGCTGCGACGCCTGCGCATCCTGTTCGCGTCCGGCAATCGCTTCACCGAATTTCCGGAAGTGCTCGGCACGTGCGCCGAACTCGACATGATCGGCTTCAAGGCGAACCGGATCCGCACGGTGCCGCCCCGTTCGCTGCCGCGCGCGCTGCGCTGGCTGATCTTGACCGACAACGAAATCGACGAGCTGCCGGCCACGATCGGCGACTGTGCGCGCCTGCAGAAGCTGATGCTCGCGGGCAACCGGCTGCGCGCGTTGCCGCCCGACATGGCCGCGTGCCGTGCGCTCGAACTGGTGCGGCTGTCGGCGAACCGGCTCGATGCGTTGCCGGACTGGCTGCTGCGCCTGCCGCGCCTCGCGTGGCTCGCGTCCGCGGGCAATCCGTTCGGCGCCGCGCCGGAAGCCGCGGCGTCGGCCGAGCCGGGCGTCGCGGACATCGACTGGACGTCGCTCGCTTGCGACGAGAAGCTCGGCGAAGGCGCCTCGGGCGTCATTTATCGTGCGCAGTGGCGGGCGGAGGGGCAGGTTCCGCGCACGGTCGCGGTCAAGCTGTTCAAGGGCGCCGTGACGAGCGACGGGCTGCCCGATTGCGAAATGGCCGCCTGCCTGCACGCCGGGCGTCACCCGCACATGATTCCGGTGATCGGCAAGGTGCGCGGCCATCCGGACGGCACGCACGGACTCGTGATGGAACGGGTCGATCCGGCGCTGACGAACCTGGCCGGGCCGCCGAGCTTCGCGTCCTGCACGCGCGACGTGTATGCGGCCGATGCGCGCTTCGCGCCGGCCGACGCATCGCGGATCGCACTCGGCATCGCGTCGGTTGCAGCGCACTTGCACGCGCGCGGCATCATGCATGGCGACCTTTACGCGCACAACATCCTGCATGACGGCAAGGGCGGCGCGCTGCTCGGCGATTTCGGCGCGGCGTCGGTCTACGACGTGAACGACCGCGTGCGCGCCGCGCGGCTCGAACGGCTGGAAGTCAGGGCATTCGGCTATCTGCTCGGCGAGTTGCTGGCGCGGTGCGAGCCGCAGGCGTGGGAAGGTTCGCATGCACTCGACGCGCTGGCGGCCGCCTGCCTGAACGAGGATGTCGACGCGCGGCCGTCGTTCGGCGAGATCGCGGCAGCACTCGCCGTATCGAAGGGCTGACGGGGCCGTCCGCGCCGCGACGCAGGCCGTCCGCGTGCCGGCGCCTACGCCTGCCGCGCGGCCAACAGCTTGATCCCGAGACCGACGAACAGCAGCCCGCTGGCGCGCTTGGCCGCGCGGACCCACGGGCCGGCGCCGATGCCGCGCTGGAGCCGGCGCACGCCGAACGAATAGACGCTGTGCACGACGACGACGGTGCATGCGATCGTCGCGTACATCACGACGAACTGCATTGCGACCGGGCGATCGTACGCGACGAACTGCGGCATGAACGCCGACAGGAAGATCATCGTCTTCGGATTGCTGCCCGACACGAACAGCGCTTCGCGGAACAGCTTCTTGCGATCGGGTTCGACGATCGCGGTGCGGTTCGCGGGCGAGCGTGCGTTGCGGTCGCCGCGCAGTTGCCGGATGCCCAGAAAGATCAGGTACGCGGCGCCGACGACCTTCATCGCGACGAACAGCGGCGGCATCGCGGCCAGCACCGCGCCGACGCCGAGCGCGACGAGCATGACCACCGCGCCTTGCGCGACGAGGTTGCCCGCGATCGTCGCGGCGGTGCCGCGCGAGCCGTAGCGCACCGTGTTGCGGATGACGAGCAGCACGTTGGGGCCCGGCGACAGCGTCGTCGCGAGATAGGCTGCGGCGAACAGCATCCAGGTCTGAATGGACATGCGTGGCTCCGAGAAGGGTTCCGGCGGCGGTCGGGATGACGCGATGATGCCACGCCAAAATGGCGCGGCGTGCCGCCGGAACCGGCGCGGCGCGTCAGCGTGCGTCGCGCACGCAGTAGGCGGCGATCGACGACGGCGAATCGATCGCGGAAGGCCGCGTCATCCACGCGATCCATGCGGCCCACAACCCGCAGGCGATCAACACGGCGACGTTCAGCGGCGTCCGGTAGCGGACGATCAGGTTGGCCAGCGGCATGCGTTCCTTGCTCATCTGCATCTCCTTCGGCGGTTGCGCAGGTGGCCGTTACTGGCCGGTGTAGGAGGGCGCCTTCGCGTCGCAGGACACGGACACCGTCGCGCCGTCGGCGAAATGCAGCCGCAACGGCACCTTCGCGCCGGGTGCGACGGGCTGGCGCGGTTCCTCCAGCATCACGTGATAGCCCTTCGGCCTGAACGTCACCGTGCCGTGCGCGGGCACGTCGACCGCGTCGACGTGGACCATCTTCGCGGTGCTGCCGGCCGTCTGCGTCTCGTGCATCATCGCCATCCCGAACGCGGGCGTATCGATGCCGGTGAGCGTCACGGGCTTGTCGCCGTCATTCTTCAGCGTGAAGTAACCGGACGACGGCACCGTCGCCGGCATCGTGCGGATCCAGCATGCATCGGCCTGGACGGCCGACGCGGCGAACGTGGCGGGCACCTGCAGCGCCAGCATTGCGAACAGCAGGGCGGTCGGAATCGAGCGTTTCATCGAGTGTGTTCCTGATCGGATAGGGAAGAGCGCCGCGCGGACGTCGTATGCGTTACGTGCGTCATTTCAGCGTGAACGTGTAGCGGCCCTGCGTGCGATGCCCGTCGCTCGCCACGGCGACCCATGCGACCGTGTACGTACCGGGCGTGAGGTTCGCCAGCGCGACGTGCATCCGCTTCCGGTTGCCGGCGTCGATGGCGGATTTGCCGTCGGCGACCGACTGTCCATGGCCGTCGGTGACGGTGATCGAACTGAATGCGGGTTCGAGCGTTTCGCTGAAGTCGATCGTGACCGCGTGCGGCGCACTCGACAGCGTGGCGTCGGCGGCCGGTTCCATGTTTTTCGGGTGTGCATGCGCGTGAGCAGCCTGTGCGACGACGAAGCCGAGTGCGACGAGTGCGCCGCGCAGGAAAGCAGTGGTTTTCATGACGAGATGATCCGGTTGGAAATGACAAGGAGAACGATGCATTCGACTTGCGGCCGTCCGCGCGTAATCGCTGGCGGCGCACGAGCGCACGCTGGGCGCGACGCTGCGCGCAATACGGTCGAACATGAGATCGTCCTTCGAAACGTGACGCTGCACGCGCGGCGCGCGTGCGGACCGCGTGATACGCGACGGCATCACGCGCGGTGACGACGAATCAGGACGCGAACGGCGGGGCGCGCGGTTGTGCGGCCGTAAGCGGCAGCGTGCGGCGCAGGCTTTCGAAGCGGGTTGCTTCGCGATGCTGAAGCGGGCGGAGGTTGGCCGCGAACGTCAGTTCGGGCGCGGGCACGGCCGGCGTATGGGCGAGCAGGCTGCAATAGCCGCACGCCTGCAGATGGGCCTGCAGACTCTTCGATGACGCATCGCCGGCGGTATGGTCGCCGCTCGCCGGCCCGGCCGTGCAGTAGCCGGCAAGGAGCGAATCGACGCGGTCTTGCGTCGTCAGTGCCTGCGAGATCGTCGGCGCGAGCGTGGTCATCAGGATGGCGAGCATCCCGATCAGACTGACGATCTTCCGGAAACGACGACTCAGCATGCGATGCGCGGGGCGGCGGTTGAACGACGATGGAGCGGATTATGCCACGCACCCGCCGCGACGGCATGCGGGCACGCGGATATCGGGAATGACGCGCGACGCGCTTACGCGTGCTTCGCGAGATACTTCGTGATCAGCATCATCTGCGCGGCCCAGCCTTGATCGTTCATCTCGCGCGCCTTCGCGCGGCGCGCTTCGATCAACTGGTCGAAGCCCGTTTCGCTGATCGTCAGCAGCGTGCCGCCGTTCGCTTCGGCGAGGGCGAACGTGACGAGCGTCATCGGCTCGGACGCGTAATCGAAGTTCGGATCGATCGCGAACGGGTGCCAGCGAAAGGAAAACCGTTGCTTCGGCTCGACGCGGTCGACGACGATTTCGAACACGGTGCCGGCATACGGCTCCTGTGCCCTGGCGACGTCGTCGTCGACGCGCGTCGGCGTGATGCGGCCGAACAGCGGCCGGCCGGCGACGAACGGCCCGTCGAACGTCACGCCGAACCAGGTGCCGAATTCCCCGGCATTGCTGACGGCTTCCCAGACGCGCGCGAGCGGCGCGGCGAGCAACGCTTGTTTCTCGATGCGATCGGTGGATTCGGTCATCACGTTCTCCAGGCGGGCATCCTCGATGCGGGACGGCGCACGGGCGGGTGCCGCGTTCAGTCGATCATCACCGCGTCCGGCACGTCGAGCACGACGTCCGACGTCGCGACGGCCACGCACGGCAGCGTAAAGCCGTCGGCCTTTTCCTCGCGGCTCAGACCGGGCCATTCGATCGTGTAGCGTACGCTGCCGCTCACGATCCTGCACAGGCAGCTTCGGCACGTGCCGTTGCGGCACGAGCGCGGCAGCCTGACGTGCGCGAACGCGGCGGCTTCGAGCAGCGTCAGCGAATCGGGGGCGTCGAACGTCGCACCGAGCGGCTCGATGCGTATGACGGGCGGGTGGTCAGGATCGGTCATGGGGCGAAGCGGGTGCCGGCGCGGCGGCAAGACAGGGGCAGGGCAAGCGCCAAGCATACCCGAAGGCGGTGCGGCCGGCGCCCGTGGGCGGCCGGCCCGGGACGTCAGTGTCGGCGCAGGTAGCGGTACACGGTATTGCGCGCGAGCCCGAGCTCGCGCGCGGCGGCCGATACGTTGCCGCCGTGCCGCGCGAGCACCGCGTCGATCACCGCGGCCTGATGGCTCTGCAGCGTCGTCGCTTCGCGTGTTTCGACCGGCGCGGGCTGCGCCGTGGGCGCGTCGTCGCAGTCCAGCCAGAAATCGTCGGGCAGGTGCGCGAGCGTGATTTCGGCTTCGTCTTCGGCGAGCATGCCGGCCGTGCGCAGCACGTTGGTCATCTGCCGCAGGTTGCCGGGCCAGCGGTGCCGCATGAATGCGTCGAGGACATCGGTCGCGAGGCGGCTCGGCATCGGCTCGCTGCGGCCGAGCCGCGCGAGGATCCGCTCGACCAGCACCGGCAGGTCGGTGCGCGCGGCGAGCGGCGGCAGCGTGACCGCGAGCCCGTTGATCCGGTAGAACAGGTCTTCGCGGAACGTGCCTTCGGCGATCATCGCGCGCAGGTCGCGGTGGGTCGCGCAGACCACCCGCACGTCGACCGGCACCGCGCGTGCACCGCCGAGCGGCATCACCGCGCGCTCCTGCAGCACGCGCATCAGCCTGACTTGCTGCGCGAGCGGCATGTCGCCGATTTCGTCGAGAAACAGCGTGCCGCCGTCGGCCTGCACGATCTTGCCGGGGCTGCCGCGCTTGCGCGCACCGGTGAACGCGCCGTCTTCGTAGCCGAACAATTCCGCTTCGATCAGCGAATCCGGCAGCGCCGCGCAATTGACCGCGACGAACGGGCCGTCCGCGCGCGGCGATGCCTGGTGCAGCGCACGCGCGAGCCATTCCTTGCCGGTGCCGGTCTGGCCGAGGATCAGCAACGGCAGATCGCGCCCGCGAATCTTCGCGACGCGCTCGAGCACGGCAGCCATTCGCGCGTCGCCGGTGTCGAGCGCCGCGAACGTGATCGCGTCGGGATCGGGCGCCCGCGTGCGCACGGCGGGCACGGGCGGCGTGACCGCGACGGCCGTCTTGTGCGATTCAGCGAATTCGCAGCGTGCGAGCACGCGCACGCCGGTCGACAGCGTGAGGCGAAACGGTGCGCCGGGCGCGCGGGCCGCTTGCTGCGCCAGCTGGCCGAAATGCATGCCGAACAGCGCATCGCAGCTTCGATGCTGCAATGCATCGAAGGTCGCGCCGAGCTGGAATTGCGCGCTTCGGTTCGCGGCGATCAGGCCGCCATCGGGGCCGAACGCGACGAGCCCGGCGAACAGCGAGTCGACGCAATCCTCGTGGGCGTGAAAGCGCAGCCGCAGTGCTTCGGCGCACTGGTTCGCGAACAGGTGGTTCTCGATCAGTTGGGCGGACATTCGCACCAGCGCGAGCGTATGCGGGCTGAAGCCGCGCGGATCGCCGCTCACGTCGAGCGTGCCGAGCGTGCGGCCGAACGGGTCGATGATCGGTGCGCACGAGCAGGTGAGGATATGGTTCGCGCGCAGGAAGTGCTCGGACCCGTGCACGGCGACCGCCTGGCCCGAAGCGAGCGCGGTGCCGATCGCGTTGGTGCCGCGTGCGCCTTCGGCCCACGATACGCCGGTGCATAGCGCGACGCGGTTCGCCTTCTCGATGAAGTCCGCGTCGCCGATGCTGTGCAGGATCACGCCGTCGGCGTCGGTGAGCAGCACGAGGCTTTGCGTGTCGGCGATTTGCGCGTGGAGGTTTTCCATCACGGGGCGCGCGTGCGCGAACAATGCGTGGTTCGTGTCCAGCAGTTCGCGCAGCGCGAGCCGCGACAGCGGCGCGAAATCGGGGCGCTCGTTTGCGCGCAGGCCGACCGCGGTCGAACGGGCATGCGCCTGCGCGAGCAGGTCGTTGCGGCCCGCGGTGGCGGGCAGCACGAAAGATTGAGGCATGTCTTGTCTCCTGTCGGTCCCAGTTAGCGCTTTAGCGCTTACTGGGACCCCATGCTTCGCGGTCGGTCCCAGTTAGCGCTTTAGCGCTTACTGGGACCCCATGCTTCGCGGTCGGTCCCAGTTAACGCTTTAGCGCTTACTGGGACCCCATGCTTCGCGGTCGGCCTCAGTTAGCGCTTTAGCGCTTACTGGGACCCCATGCTTCGCGGTCGGCCTCAGTTAGCGCTTTAGCGCTTACTGGGACCCCATGCTTCGCGGTCGGCCTCAGCTAGCGCTTCAGCGCCAACTACGGCCCCATGCTTCCCGGCCGCCGAGACCGCACCCTTTGCACCGCACCATCCACCACCCGGGCCGCCGCTGTCGATATCGCCTCATCATACAAGCGCCGCGCGCGTTCGGCGACTGCGTACAAAAACCCCTTGCGTTTAAGCGCCCGCCTGCAATGATGGAAGTGGAGCACGCACGCGCCGTGTTCCGCATCGCAACATGCATGCGACGTGACATGCATCCGTTCGGGAGACCCATCATGGTTCGGACGGAACTGAGAGTCGTGTTGGCGGCCATCGCCACCTTCATCATGCTGGGCGGCATCGCCGTCGCGATCCATGGTCTGCTGTTCGACCTGAGCGATGCGGTGAGCTACGGGGCCACCGCGATCGCGGTCGGCGCCACGACCGCCGCGATCGCGCTGAACGTCTGGCCCACCGATCCCCACTGACGCCGCTCGGCAAATGGTGCCCGATGTCGCGCGCTGGTCTGATGAAAATGCGCGTCGGAACGACGCGCATCGCAAATTTGCCTCCTGCGCGAAACCGTCTAAAGTGGAATGCAACCGGCACGCATCGTCCGCGCCATACCCCCGTGGATACTGCCTCTGCCGGCGAGCCCGCGTACATTTTCGTCCGGCCGGTGGCGGACGACGGACGCGGTCATTTGCTTTCTACCGGACGAGGCGGCTCCCATGCAGATCCATTTCACGAATGAGAAGCCCGAATATTCGGGGCGCGACCTGATGCTCGGTTTCACGGCGCTGGTCAATGGCGAGCGCGTCCAATGTCAGATCACCGCAGAGGCGCTGGAGGATCATTTCGGTGCGGCATCGCCGCGCTTCGAGGACATGGTCGGTGCGTACGATCAGCACCGCGAGCGTATCGAGGCAGCCGCGCGGCGGCTGCTGTCCGAGACGCGCGCGCAATGCGTGACGCTGCGCAGCGGCTACGTGCGCTTCTACGAAGCGAACTGCCGCTGAGCCGGACGACCGGACAGCGACGGAGCGGGCGCCGGATACCGGCGCCCGTGTCATATCCGCGCATGTTGTTCCGATAGCGCGCTCGCGCGGCGGGCGGTGCCCGGCTCGATTCGAGCATCGAGCGGCGTGCCGCCACGCCCGTGTTCCGCCGCGCTCAATCCGCCCCGATCAGCACATATGCATCGCCGGGTGCCCGGTTCGTGCGCGTGATGCGTGCGAAGCCCGTGTCGGCGAGGTGCATGCCCGCAATCGGCAAGTTATCCAAAGCGACTTCGGCGAGCGTGGCCGCGCGCGTCGATGCGGCCTGCGACGGATCGTGATCGAACGCGATGGACACGTCGGGGCGGGCAACCTGAATCGGCGCGAAATGCACGAGGTCGCCCCAGATCAGCAGGCGCTCGCCGCGCGATTCGACGCGATAGCCGGTGTGGCCTGGCGTATGTCCCGGCAGCGGGACCGCGACGATACCGGGCAGTACGTCGCCGGCCTCGATGGTGCGCAGCTGCGCGTGATACACGTCGAACGTCTGCCGCGCGATCCGGAAATTGACGCGTGCGCGCTCGCTTGCCCGCTCGTACATGCCGTCGTCCAGCCAGAATGCACGTTCCCGTTCGTGAATGAGCACTTCCGCCTGCGGAAAGACCGGGTTTCCGTTCATGTCGAGCAGGCCGCCGATGTGGTCCGGATGTGCGTGCGTCAGCAGGACCGTGTCGATGTCGCGTGCGTCGATGCCGGCTCGCGACAGCGATGGAAGCAGCAGGCCGCCCCAGCTGCGGATGCCGCCGGCGCCAGTGTCGACGAGCACGGTGCGCCCGTTGCCGCGTATGACGTAGCAGTTGATGTTGACGTCGGACGGCACTTGTATGCCGGCCTGGAGCATGATGCCGGCCGCGTCGTCGACGTCGATGTTCGACAGCAGGTCGAGGCCGGCCGTCAGCGTGCCGTCGCTGATCGCGGTCACCGTGAACTCGCCGACCTGGCGACGCGGGAAGGAAGGGCGCGGAACGGGTGCGTTCATGGGTCAATGGCGTGCATAAAGGTGAGCGGTGCCGTAGCCGAAGCAGCGGATGCGTGCGACGAATCCGGTGTGGCGAAGAATCTCGCGATCGAGCTCGGTCATGAACCAGTCCATCAGTTCAGTGGTGCGAAATGACGAGGTGCGCATGCGGATCTCCGCGCTGACCGGATGTCCGAGGCCGTGCCGGACCGGAACGTATGCGACGTGAACCGTGCCGGGTGCGGCGCTCAACACGTCGGTGCAGAGCTGCTCGCAGGCCGACGACAGTGCGTCGAGTGCCGATCTGGTCGGCATGCTCGTTTCGGGAATCAGAATCGTGACGCTGGGCATGGTCCGGCTCCGGTCAGCGTGCGGTTGCTGGCGTCGGCGTGCTGACGAGCCGCTCGCCCATCGCCGCATAGAGCCGGATCGCGCCATCGGATCCGAGCCGAGCCTGATCGTGCGTGAGGACGGCCAGCCAGCGCGTGGCCGGCCGGCGATCCAGCGCGACCGCGTGCATGGCCGTGGCCGCGATACCTGCTCGCGCGAACGGGGCGGGGTCGTCGCAAACGGCCAGCCATTGACGGCCGGAGACGGCCGGCGCGGGTGCCGCGCAGTCGTACACGTTGCGGCGCCACTCGACGATGTACGGCTGCCAGCGCGCGAAATTGCCGCCGCCGTTGTCGCGATACTCGGCCGACGTCAGCACGTCCGGGCCGTCGATCGTGTGCAGCGCGAGGTAGACGGGGCCGTCGCCGCCAAGTGCGCGAAAGCGTTGCGACGTGCGAAAGCCGGATACGGAGATCAGCGCGGGCAGTTTGACCCGGCTGTAGAAGTCGTTCCACTCGGCTTCGACGGCGGGCTCGGCGATGCTGCATTCAACGGCATAGATCATGACTTCTCCGCAGGGGCGAGCGGCCTTCGGAATCGATGGGTCAGCTCGACGGGTTGAGTTTTTGTCATGATAATGAGCGGAACAATGAGAGAAAAACGATGATTCGTCACCGTTCAATGACATTTGATCAAGCCATAATCGACGGCGGGCGGTCGAACCGGGAGCCATCGTGACGCGACGCAGGATTCCGAGCAATTCGGCATTGATGGCATTCGAGGCCGCGGCGCGGCACGGCAGCTTCGCGCGCGCGGCCGACGAATTGGCGTTGACCGAAGGTGCGATCAGCCGGCAGATCGGCCGGCTGGAGGCCTTCCTGGGCGTCGCGCTGTTCGAGCGGATCGGCAACCGCGTGCGGCTGGCACCGAACGGCGCGCGCTATGCGGCGCAGGTTCGCGAAGTGCTGGACCGGCTCGAGCGCGACAGCCAGTACATGATGGGGCAGCCGGGCGACGGCGGCAGCGTCGATATCGCGGTCACGCCGACCTTTGCGACGCGCTGGCTGATTCCGCGGCTCAACGGATTCCAGGCCCAGCATCCGAACATCACGGTGCATTTCGCCGATCGTGCGGAGCCGTTCGTGCTGGCCGGCAGCGGGTTCGATGCGGCGATTCACTTCGAGCATCCGGCCTGGGCCGGCATGCATACGTACCGGTTGTGCGAGGAGGTGCTGGTGCCGGTCTGCCATCCGTCGCTGCTCGCGGGCGGCCCGCCGGACATGTTGCTGGGCACGCTGCCGCGCCTGCACAAGCGCCAGACGCCCGACGCGTGGTCGGCATACGTGCAGGAGACCGGGTTGCCGGTCAACAATCCGGCTGCCGGCGCACGCTACGATCTTTACTCGATGCTGATCGCGGCGGCGCTGGCCGGGCTCGGCGTCGCGCTGGTGCCGCGCCTCTATGTCGACGCCGAGATCGCGCAAGGGTTGCTCGCGGCGCCCTGGCCCGACGCGCGGGGCGTGATCAAGCGCTTCTGTCTCGTGTTGCCCGAGCCGCTGGAACTGAGCGAGGGGCCGTTGCAGGCGTTCGCCCGCTGGGTGCTCCGTCAGGCGGACGCTTGACCGAAGCTGGCTTGCGCGTCGCGCATCGCCCCGCCGAGCACGAAGCAAAAACGCCACCGCGAGGGTGGCGTTTTCGTTTCATCTTGCAGCGCACGGGCGCGCGTGCGTCACTCGCTGCCGAGATAGAAGAAGCGGAACAGGAACACGGCCGCGATGATCCACACGATCGGCTTGACCGTGCGCGCCTGGCCGGTCAGCAGCTTCAGGCCGCCGTATGCGATGAAGCCGAACGCGACGCCGTTCGCGATCGAGTAGGTGAACGGCATCAGCAACGCGGTGAGCGCGGCCGGCACGGCTTCGGTCGCGTCGTCCCACGGTACGTCGACCATCTCGCGCAGCATCAGGCACGACACGTAGAGCAGTGCCGGTGCGGTCGCATAAGCCGGCACGACGCCGGCGAGCGGTGCGATGAACAGGCACGCGAGGAACAGCACGGCAACGGTGATCGCCGTCACGCCTGTGCGGCCGCCGGCCTGCACGCCCGACGCGCTTTCGATGTACGCGGTGGTCGACGACGTGCCGAGCACCGAGCCCGCGACGATCGCGGTGCTGTCCGCGAGCAGCGCCTTGTTCAGGCGGTTCATCTTGCCTTCGACGAGCAGCCCCGCGCGATTCGCGACGCCCATCAGCGTGCCGGTCGCATCGAACAGCTCGACGAGGAAGAACACGAGGATCACGTTGATGATGCCGGTCGACAGCGCGGCGCCGATGTCGAGCTTGAACAGCGTCGCGTCGATCGACGGCGGTGCGGAGAACACGCCGTGGAACTGGTTGTCGCCGAAGAAGAACGACAGGATCGTGACGCCGATGATGCCGATCAGGATTGCGCCGCGCACGCGCAGGTGGTCGAGCGTAACGATCGTGAAGAAGCCGACGATCGCGAGGATCGTGTCGTGCTTGTGCAGGTCGCCGAGCGTGACGAGCGTGGCCGGGTTGCCGACGATCACGCCCGAGGTCTTCAGCGAGATGATGCCGAGGAACAGGCCGATGCCGGCGGTGATCGAGATGCGCAGCGATTTCGGAATGCCGTTGACGATTGCCTCGCGCACGCGGAACAGCGTGACGAGCAGGAACAGGCAGCCGGAGATGAACACCGCGCCGAGCGCGGCCTGCCACGTGAAGCCCATCCCCTTGACGACCGTGTAGGCGAAATATGCGTTCAGGCCCATGCCGGGCGCGCACGCGATCGGGTAGTTCGCGTACAGGCCCATGATGATCGACGCCAGCGCCGCGACGAGGCAGGTCGCGACGAACACCGATTCCTTCGGCATGCCGGCATCGCCGAGGATCGCGGGGTTGACGAAGATGATGTAGGCCATCGTCAGGAACGTGGTGACGCCCGCGAGTATTTCGGTGCGGAAGTCGGTGCCGGCTTCGTCGAAGCCGAAATACCGCTTGATGGATTCCATGAAGGCGTTTCTCCGGTCGGGTTGTCGTGTTGCTTGTTGTTTATGCCGAATTGTTGTAAGGCAGCGCGAGGCCGGCCTACTGTAACCAGCCACTATTGCGACGCTATCGGCGGATTGTAATAGCGCGGATAGCTCGGACGATATAGTTGCGGGGCACGATCGGCTGCGTTCGCGCGAACGGTCGGACAGGCCGGCCGCGCGAGGACGGCGCGCATTTTACCGGTTCGCTCGACGCGGGCAGGCAGAAACGATGGAAACGATTCGATGGCAAGCGGGCCGTGACGGCCGATGCGGACGCAACGGCATGATGGACATGCGGCGCGCGCCGCCGCGCGACGACAGGCGGCCGCCATGGCGCACCCGCATGAGCGGCGAACACGGGACGACGGGCGCACGGTATGCGCGAGCGTGCACGCATGACCGGCGCGGGCGCGCGGCGGTATGCAGCGGCCATTCGTCAGTCCAGGCGGTTGCAGATATCGGGCTATCCTGCGCCGAAGCCGTCGCGTCCGCAACTGTCATTTCGCGATGCGAGCCGGACTGTGGTTTCTGTGTAAAAGATTGCAAGACGTCATCGCGTTAACCGGCAAGTCTTTCTAGGATAGATACACCGCGCACACACGCCGGCCAGTCGTTGCCGACGCGGGGGAGTCGCAGTCCGTGCAGGCCAGGCGGTGAAGTGCGGTGACGGCCGCGGCGCATTCGGGCAGGCGCGACCGGTTGCGATTGCCCGATGCGGGTTCGTCCGTCATCACGGAGGTCAGCATGTTGAACTGGATCAGCCGTTGGGCGATGCGGCACGCCCCCACGCCGGAAAAAACCGCTGCGTCGATGCTCGTGACGGCGCGCATGGAATTGTTCGCAGCCGAACAGCGCGTCATCGATGCGAAATTACAGGCGGATTACTGGCGCACGCGGGTGTCATTTCTCGAGGAGGTGCAAAAGCAAGGCATCGACCCGTGGGTGACCTCGCAGGCGGCGCAACGCCCCGACCTCGATTCCACGCCTCGCAGCACGGGCCCGCGTCTCGCCGCCAGCACCTGATGCACGTGATGCATGCAAGCGTTGCACACGGCGCGCGATCGCGCGCGGCACGCATGCGCGTGCCGCGTCATTCGACGCGCACCCGCGGCGCATTGCGTCGCGGGTGCGTCCATTTCCGGATGCGGTGATTCCGCGCACTCCGACATCCCGTCGCGCGCGTGATGCGCGCATCGTCAATCCCGTCTTCGCCATCGTCCGACGAACACACGCTGCATGCGCGCGAGCGTGCGTCTGAGCCGCTCGCCGCGCCTCACGTATGCGGTCGTGATCGACGCTTCGGCCGGCCGGTCGTCATCGGTGCCGAGCCAGATGCGATCGCCGCGCGCGATACGCAGCACGTCGCCGGGTTGTACCCAGTAGTCATCGACGCTCGGCGGCCGCGTGATCCACAACGGCGCGCCGTGCGCGCGGATTTCGGCATCGCTCGGCGCGCGCCAGGTGAGTGTCGTGCGCGGCGCGACCGCGAAACGGATCACGACGGTCGGTAACGCGATCGCACCGACGCGGCGCGTATCGGGACGGTCGAACAACGGGCTTGCCTGGTCCATCGTCTTCTCCATTCGTTGAGCCGGACGGATGACGCGCACCAGAACAAAAAGGCCTCATCCGTTTCCGGTGAGGCCTTGTGTGACATGCGGTACTGCTCGGATGCTAACGCACAAGCGCCTCCCGTGAACCATTCTTTCGAATGTTCACCAGGCAATGATTCGCGATGGCGATGAGCTTGAACGTAGGCATGCGAACGAGTTTGTCGATGTCGTGCGGCGTTGTCAACGACTATTTTCGAGATACGTGGCGATCACGCATCGCGCTGGGCGAGGCCGTTGACGAGCAGTTCGGACAGCAGGCCCGTCATCCCGTTCGGATGCGTGGCGGCGCGTGCCTTCAACTGTTCGACGAGTTCGGCGTTCAGCTTGCATGCGAACGGCACGAGGCCCTGCTCCTGGTCGAGCTTGCGTTGCGCGCGGCGATCGAGCTTCGCAGCTTCCTCCGCACCCTTGCCGAAGCGCGCGGAGCTGGACTGCTTCATCGCGTGCGTCAGCTTGAGCGCCTTGTTCTTTTCGAGATCGGTTTTCTTCATGGTCATCGCGGCACCTCCGGGAAATGAAGCCGCGATTGTACGCATTTCGGCGGGCGCGCCCGCCGAAACCGCCGAGAAGCCGGGCGCGGATCCGCTCACGCGCCTTTCGTCGTGCCCCAGTTGCCGCCGTGCGCGGCCGCCTGCGCGGCCGGCGAGCGCGCCAGATACGCGAGTGCCTGCTCGGTCGAGCCTTCGTGGTGCGGCGTGTAGCCCGGCCTGAAATAGCGCAGCGCCGCGCCGATCACTTTCCAGAACGACGGCAGGTGCCCGCGCCGCGAACCCTTCCACCACGACAGCACGAAACCCGGATAGCGGCCGGCGGCCGGATCCCGCCGGTACATGAATTTCGCGCCGCTCGTGATGAAGTAGAGCAGCAGCACGATCACGAACGCCATGTGCACGCAGCGCTCCGGGTAGTTGCCGCCCATGTGGTTGTAGATGTCGAACGCGACGGTCCGGTGTTCGACTTCCTCCGCGCCGTGCCAGCGCAGCAGGTCGACCATCGTCGGGTCGGCGCGGCCTTCGTCGAGCCCGTGCGCGTTGAGCACCCAGTTGCCGAGATAGCCGAAGAAATGCTCGAGCGAGGCGATCACCGCGAGTTGCTGACGCAGCCAGAAACGCGTGTGGCCGATCTTCAGCCCGAACGGCGCTTCGCCCAGCACGCGCGTAAACAGCCAGTTCAGCTTCTGCGTGAACGGTTTCGTGTCGATCCCGTGTCGATCGTAGTAATGCTTGAGCATGCCGCCGTGCGAGCGCGAATGCACGGCTTCCTGGCGCAGGAATCCTTCGGCTTCGTCGCGCAGCCGCGCATCGGTGATGTGCGGCAGTGCCTTGTTGTACACGCGGCAGAACCAGAGTTCGCCTTCCGGGAACAGCAGGTTCAGCGTATTGATGATGTGCGTGCTGCCCGGGTCGTTCGGCACCCAGGTGATCGGCGTGTCGCTGAAGTCGAACTTCACGTGCCGGGCCTTGATCTTGTGATACTCGGCGGTAGCGGTCATCTGTGTCTCCGTTGCTGTGCGGCGCGCTGCGCGTCAATGCGATGCCATGCTGACGCGGGCGAGCATCCGGCCGAGCCACGGCATGAAGCGGCCGACGAAGCGCAGCGCGTGCGCCTCGGTGCCCACGGCCACGACCGGCCGGTTGCGCAGCACGCCGTCGACCATCGCCTGCGCGACGGTTTCCGGCTTCAGGCCGCGCATCTGGTACAGCTTCGTCGCGCGTTTGCGCAGCCGTGCCTCGTCCTGTGCGTTGGCGCCCGCGTATTGCGTCGACGCCATGATTCCGGTTTCCGCGAAGCCCGGGCAGACGGCCGTCACGCCGATGCCTTTTTCCGCGAGCTCCGCGCGCATGCATTCGCTGAGCATCAGCACGGCGGCCTTCGTCGTCGCGTACGCGGGCAGGTCGCGCGACGGCCCGAACGCGGCGGCCGACGCGGTGTTGACGATGTGGCCGCCGGTGCCGCGTGCGGCCATCTGTTGCGCGAACAGCCGCGAGCCGTGGATCACGCCCCACAGGTTCACGTGCAGGATGCGCTCCCAGTGCCGCTCGCTCGTATCGAGAATGCCGCCGGCCATGCCGATGCCCGCGTTGTTGATCACGACGTCGGCGCCGCCGAGCTCGCTGCCGACCCATGCCGCGAGCGCTTCCATCTCGTCGGCGCGGCCGACGTCCACGCGCTTTGCATGCGCGGGCGCGCCGGTGAGCCCGAGCAGCAGCGCGGTGCGCTCGGCGCTCGCGAGATCGATGTCGCACGCGACGACGGTCGCGCCTTCGCGTGCAAATGCGAGGGCCGCGCAGCGGCCGATGCCGCTGCCCGCGCCGGTGACGACCACGACCTTGCCGCTGAAGCGGCCGCTGGTCGCGCGGCGGCGCGCGTTCGCGAGCGCGGGCGGTTCGTCGCCCGATTCGACCGCGTCGATCAATTGCTCGGCGAGGCCGGCGAAGCGCGCGGGATCGGCGAGCGGCAGCCAGTGGCCGGCCGCGACTTCGCGGCGGTAGTACTGCGGCACCCAGCGCGACAGGTTCTCGGATAGCGCCGGGCTCACGTATTTGTCGCCGAGCGGCACGATCGTCTGCACCGGCGCATGCGCGTAGCGCTCGCGCGGCGCGAACAGGCAGCGGATGAAATTCGCGCGATAGAGGCGCACGCCGCGCGCGCCGTCGTCGGCCTGCGTCGCGCGCGGCGCGGCGGCGGTCTTCTCGACGCGGCGCAGCAGGCCCGGCCATGCGCGGCCGAGCCACAGCCGCCAGCCGAGTTCGGGGATGAACGGCAGGTGGAACAGATACACGTACCACGAGCGCACGAGCTGGCCGCCGAGCCTGGCCAACGATGCGGGCGTCGGATGCAGCACGCGCTCGCGCAGCCAGAAGCCGACGTGGTCGAGGCATGGCCCCGAGCACGACGTATACGACGCGATGCGGCCGGCGAGCCGCGGATCCGTGACGAACTCCCAGCCCTGGATCGAGCCCCAGTCGTGCGCGATCAGGTGCACCGCGCGGCCGGGGCAGAGCGCGTCGATCACCGCGATGAAGTCGTCCGTCAGCTTCGCGAGATGGTAGTCGGCCGTGCGCTTCGGCGCGCCGGACAGGCCCGCGCCGCGCACGTCGTAGGCAATCACGTAATGCTTGCGCGCGAGCAGCGGCGCGACCTGCTGCCAGACGCTGCTGTCGTCGGGGTAGCCGTGCACGAGCACGACCGGCGAGCGGGCCGGGTCGCCCCAGGTCCTGACCGCGAGCGTCAGGTCGCCGGAGGCGACGGCCGTCTCGTTGTGAACCGATTCGAACAGGGCCAGCGGCGCTTCATCGGAAAGAGGCTGCATCGTGAGTCCGTCGTTCAGGGATTCGGGAGAAGGGCGCGGGGCGTACGCGTCAGGCGGCGGCCCGCACGCTCGCGACGGCCTGCGCGCGTTCGGCCTGGCGGCGGCGCCAGCGGCGCACGTGCGGCAGGTCGTCGTCGAGCCAGTACGCGTTGTCGTCGGTGATCACCAGCAGCTCCTCGAATTTCGCGCCGACGCCGGCGAAGCCGAGATGCGGCTCCACGGCCCACAGGCCCGGCACCGGCGCATGTTCGGAGCGGCGGTCGATCGACCACAGCGGCGACCAGCCTTGCTGCTTCGCCGCGCGGCCCTGGTCGAGCAGCAGGTTGCGCGTCGCGTTCAGCCCGAAGCGCGCGACGAAACGCGGTGTCGACAGCTTGTGGATCTTCGCGACGCGGTGCGCGAGCACCTTGAACGGATACGCCTTGTGGCGCGGCTCGACGCCCTGGCGGCGGCACAGCGCATCGACCGCCTGCGCGACCTCGGCCATCGGGCGGCGCTCCTTCACGAGCCGCACGATCATGTCGCGATGGTCCATCAGGTCGTCCTGAAGCTGCTCGAGGATGGGGTTGTGCCCGAGGCAGTGCGCGTAGCCGACGTCCGCGACGATCCCGTCGAGCACGGGCGCGACGTCGAGGATCACGGGCATGTCGGTTTCGAGCTGGCGATTGCTCGGGAAGAACGCGAGGTTGAAGCCGCCCAGATGCTTCAGGCCGGAGAAGCCTTCGAACGCCGTGCGGTCGCCGAACCATGCGAACGGCTTGTGCAGCCAATCGCGCACGCCGTTGTCCTGCAGCCATTCGGTCAGCAGGCGCGCGGCCTCCTTCTCGGTGATGCCGGGATAGAGCATCGCGCCGACGGTCTCGACGCAGCGATAGGCAAGTTGCTGGACCGCCCGGAATTGCGGCAGCTCGTCGAGATGGACTTCCGGCAGCGGATGATCGGGCATGATGCGTCTCCATGTATCGGCCTGCATTCGCGCGCCGGCAACGCGGGGCTCGTGCAAGGCTGGGCGCTGATCCGGAATGCATCCGCCGCCGTTGATCCTGGAGCGAATTATTCAGTCAGCATTTAATGTGTCATTGATCGATGTAAAGATCATAGCCGGTTCGACGTGGCGCGGAGGTGAGGACTTCTCCTAATGAAGCCCGAAATGGAGGGAGGGCTCTAGGTTTTCGGGCGTCGGGGGCCGGATGGCCGGCGCCTTGCGCGGGTGCCGCGCGCCGCAGCCTTCAGGCGCGCGCGACGCGCCGCCGCCGGCCCGCCATGTCGCGCCGGATCAACTCCGCGTCGTATCGCGGCGCGACGCTGTCAAATTGCCGAAATAATTTCGTCACATCATTCGCCCCCAATTCGAAGCCGTTCCGGCTTCCCGGGGCGGTGTGCCGCCCGTCGTGCGGGGCAGCGACCCGGGCCGACTCGACCATTCCACGGAGACAGACCATGCAACGCCGCCAGTTCATGAACACCCTTGCCGCGGCGACCGCCGCGACGCCGCTGATGCTCAAGGCCGGCATGGCCGGCGCGAAGAGCACGACCGCGCCGGACGCGCTGGACCCGGGCCGCTGGTCGCCGTTCAACGCCGCGCGCCTGCAGGCGGTGCTCGACCGGCATGGCGTCGCGAGCGCGCACTACGACGCAAAGCGCCGCCCGTATGCGGTGTTCGACTGGGACAACACGTGCATCATGAACGACTGCGAAGAGGCGTTGCTGATGTACCAGATCAACCATCTGCAGTACAAGCTGACGCCCGACGAGTTCGTCGGCGTGATGTGGAAGGACGTGCCGAAGGGCGCGTTCATGAAGGACTACACGACCGTTGACGGCAAGCCGGTGACGATGGAGGATCTCGCCGCCGACGTCGAATCCGACTACCGCTGGCTCCACGCGAACTACAAGGGCCTCGCCGGCGACAAGAGCCTCGACGAGATTCGCGAGACCGACCAGTTCAAGGATTTCCGCGCGAAGCTGTACTTCATGTACGACGCGATCTGCGACACGCATCCGCTCGAAGTCGGCTACAAGTGGATCATCTACTTCTACAAGAACATGACGACCGCCGAGCTGCAGGCGATGGCGGAAGCGTCGAACAACTACGGCATCGGGGACGCGCTGCGCAAGGTCCGTTACGAAAGCCCGAAGTCGCTGCCGGGCAAGGCCGGCGTGGTGGCCGACACGCATTTCCACGGCATCCGCATTCACGAGGAAATCCGCGCGGTGATGCACACGCTGCGTGCGAACGGCATCGACGTGTACGTGAGCACCGCGTCGCTCGACGACGTCGTGCGCGTATTCGCCGGCAATCCTAACTACGGCTACGGCGTGCCGCCCGAGAACGTGATCGGCCTGCGCCTCGACATGCAGGACGGCAAGTACACGAGCACTTACCCGGCCGGCTGGCATTTCAACTGGGGGCCCGGCAAGACGGTGGGCATTCGCAACGTGCTCGCGTCGAAGAAGGGCTACGGCCCGCTGCTGGTGTTCGGCGACAGCGACGGCGACGCGTGGATGCTGCGCGACTTCAAGGACACCGCGGCCGGCGTGATCGTCAACCGGATGAAGAAGGGCGAGATCGGCGCGGACAGCAAGCTCGCGGCCGAACAGATCGGCAACCCGGACGCGCGCTTCCTGCTGCAGGGCCGCGACGAGCACACGGGCCTGATGATCCCGGACGAGAAGTCGATCAAGTACGGCAAGAGCGAGCGCAAGCTGCTGGCTTGACGCCGGGCCGGGCCGGGCGCCGGGCCGTCGCGGCCGCGCGCCCGCCGCCATCGGTCGCGGCGTCGTGCGGGCCGACGCCCGCGCGTCTCAATGCTCGCGTCGCGGGCCCAACCGGTCCAGCAACGCGCTCAGCAGGTCGACCGGCAGCGGAAACACGATCGTCGAATTCTTGTCGGCCGCGATCGTCGTCAGCGTCTGCAAGTAGCGCAGCTGCATCGCCTGCGGCTGCTGCGCAAGCCGCTGCGCCGCCTGCAGCAGCTTCTCCGATGCCTGCAATTCGCCTTCCGCGTGAATCACCTTCGCGCGTCGTTCGCGTTCGGCCTCGGCCTGCCGCGCGATCGCACGGATCATCGTTTCGTTCAGGTCGACGTGCTTGATCTCGACCGTCGACACCTTGATCCCCCACGCATCGGTCTGCGCGTCGAGCGTCTTCTGGATGTCGGCATTCAGCTGCTCGCGTTCGGCGAGCAACGCGTCGAGCTCGTGCTTGCCGAGCACCGCGCGCAACGTCGTCTGCGCGAGCTGGCTCGTCGCCTCGAAGAAGCGTGCGACCTGGATCACGGCCTTCTCCGGATCGACGACGCGGAAATACACCACCGCATTGACCTTCACCGACACGTTGTCGCGCGTGATCACGTCCTGCGCGGGCACGTCGAACACGACGGTGCGCAGGTCGATCCGCACGACCTGCTGGACGATCGGGATGATCAGCACGAGCCCCGGGCCCTTGACCTTCCAGAACCGCCCGAGCATGAACACGACGCCGCGTTCGTACTCGCGGAAGATGCGGATCGACGATGCGACGAGCACCACGACGAAGACGATCAGGACGCCGCTGAAGCCGAACGTGTAGCCCATCATGACGGTGCTCCCTGGTGTTGTCGTTCTTGCGCCGGCATGTCGTAGAGCGGCGCGACGGTGAGCGTCAGCCCGTGGCGGCCGGTGACGCGTACGCGGCAGCCCGCCGCCAGCGGCGTGCTGCTCGCGACGCGCCAGCGCTCGCCGTGCACGCGCGCCCAGCCCGCGGCCGACGGTGCGGGGCCGGCTGCATCCTGCGGCTGGTCGGCGAGCAAGCCATCGTCGAGCACTTCGCCGATGCTGCCGACGATCGCCTCGGCACCCGTCACGACCGGCCGCCGCCGCGCGCGCAGCGCGACGCTCGACACGAGCGCGACGAGCAGTCCGCCGCCGAGCGCGAGGCCCGCGATCACCGGCCACGGAATGCCGTAGCCCGGTACGTCGGTGTCGATCAGCATCAGCGCGCCGATCGTGAACGACACGATTCCGCCGAAACCCAGCACGCCGAAGGTCGGCAGGAATGCCTCGGCGACGAGGCAGCCGAGACCGAGCAGCACGAGCCCGAGGCCCGCGTAGCTGATCGGCAGCAGTTGCATCGCGAACAGCCCGATCAGCAGGCAGATGGTGCCCGCGACACCCGGCAGCACGAAGCCCGGGTTCGCGAATTCGAAGAACAGGCCGTAGATGCCGATCGTCAGCAGGATCAGCGCGACGTTCGGATCGGCGATGATCGACAGGAAGCGGCTGCGCCAGTCGGGCGCGAGCACGACGAGCGGCGCGTGCGCGGTCGCGACGTGCAGCGTGCCGGCTGTCGTCGTCACGGTGCGGCCGTCGAGCTGGCGCGCGAGGTCGGCCGGATCCTGCGCGATCAGGTCGACGACATGTTGCGCGCGCGCTTCGGTCGCCGACAGGCTCAATGCCTCGCGCACCGCGCGCTCCGCCCATTCGGCATTGCGTCCGCGCAACTGCGCGAGGCCGCGGATGTACGCGGCGGCGTCCTGCGTCGCCTTGCGGATCTCCGTCGATTGCGTGTCGTTCGGCAACTCGGCCGGCGACGCGGATGCGCCGGACGCCCCGACTGCTCCCGACGCCCCCGCCGGCGCCGGCCGGGGCGCACCCGGCGCGCCACCGCCGATACCGAACTGCACCGGCGACGCGGCGCCGAGATTGGTGCCCGGCGCCATCGCGGCGATGTGGCTCGCGTAGACGATATAAGTACCGGCGCTCGCGGCCCGCGCACCGCCCGGCGCGACGAACGCGGCGACCGGCACCGGCGAGCCCAGGATCGCCTTGATGATCTGCCGCATCGACGTATCGAGCCCGCCGGGCGTATCGAGTTGCAGGATCGCGAGCGGCGCGTGCTCGCGTGCCGCGCGCTCGAGCGAGCGGACGATGAAGTCGGCGCTGGCCGGCCCGATCGCACCGTTGACCGGAATCACGAACACCGGCGGCACGGCCGCGGGCGCGGCGGTGGGAGGCGGGGCAGCAACCGCCGCGCACACGACGAGCAGCGCCGCGAACAGCGCGGCGCGCGCGACCCGCGCGGACAGCGGGTGACGGGGGCGGCCGCCCGCCGATGCAGGCGGCGGCCCATGACGGTGAATGCGCATCGGGGCGTCCGGGCGGCGCGCGGCCGCACGCCGTCCGGCTCGCGGAAAGGGCGTTGGCCCGATGCTTGAAGATTAGGCGGTTTCGGCGGAAAGCGCGAAGGCGGACGGGCAGGCCGCGGATTCAGCCGGCGCCGCCGCCGCGCGCGAGCGCCTCTTCCCGATATTCGGCCGGGCTGCGCCCGCTCCACTTGCGAAACGCGCGGTAGAACGCGCTCGGTTCCGCGAAGCCGGTGGCGGCCGCGACATCGGCGATGGTCCGCGACGGATCGGCCAGCGCCTCGAATGCGAGGTCGCGCCGCAGCGTGTCCTTGATCGACTGGTACGCATGGCCTTCCTGGTGCAGCTTGCGGCGCAGCGTCGCCTCGGCCACGTGCAGCCGCGCGGCCATCCCGTCGGCGCCGGGCCATGCGGCGGGCGGCATGCCGCGCAGCACCGTGCGCACGCGTTGCGCGAGCGCGTTCGGGTTGCGGTACTTGACGATGAAGCTGGCCGGCGCGTTGCGCAGAAACGTTTTCAGCGTCCTGGCGTTCTGCACCACCGGCAGCGTCGCGAATTCGGGATCGAAATCGACATACGAATCGGGCTGGTTGAAGCGCATGTCGTCGCACAGCATCGACGGATATTCGTGGTCGGCCGGCGGCGTGTCGCAGCGAAAGCTCGCATGCAGCACCGGAATGCGCCGCCCGATCAGCCAGCAGGTGAGGCCGTACACGATGATGAAATAGGTCGCATACGTGAACATCGCGGGCGCGGCCGTGCTGTTGCGGTGCACGAAACGCAGCCGCACGCGCTGCGGGTTGGCGTCGAGCTCCGCGTGCAGGTCGTCGAGCACGCAGTGCATGAAGTTCACCGCGCGCGCCATCGCGTGCAGACCGTCGTGCGCGGACAGCGCCGCCTGGCTCATCGCAATGAAGCTGCCGCTGCGCATCGGGTGGCTATCCTGCCCGAAAAACTCGTCGTCGAGCGCGCGCGCAATGGCGTTCCACAGCGCGCCGTATTGCTGCGCGGACACCCGCGAACGCGGTTGCGCGAGCAGCGCCGGCGCGATGCCGGCCTGCGCGAGCAGCGGCTCGGCCGCGACGCCGCGCCGGGTGGCGAGCGCGACGCTGTAGGCGACGAGGCTGATCGCGATGGTTCCTCTCTCTTCCTGCTTCATCGAAGCCGCCGGTATGGCAAAAACGCTCAGTGTAAATGAGCGCCGCGAGCATCGAACAGTCGCGCGCGCTTGCCTACACTTGTTGCATCGAAACGAAAGGACGGTCGCGGCAAGCGGCCGCGGGAGACAGCAGCGCCATGGACGAGCTTTACACCGAAGACCAGCGGATGATCCGCGACGCCGCGCGCGCTTTTGCCACCGAGGTGCTGGCGCCGAACGCCGCGCAGTGGGACCGCGACGCGCACCTGCCCGACGCCGTCGTCGCGCAGCTCGGCGAACTCGGCCTGCTCGGGATGATCGTGCCGCAGGAGCTGGGCGGCGCGTATACGGATTACGTCGCCTATGCGCTGGCGATGGAGGAGATCGCCGCCGGCGACGCCGTGTGCGCGACGATGATGAGCGTGCACAACTCGGTCGGCTGCGGGCCGATCCTTGGCTTCGGCACGCCGGCGCAGAAGGATCGCTGGCTGGCCGACATGGCGGCGGGCCGCGTGATCGGCGCGTTCTGCCTGACCGAGCCGCAGGCCGGCTCCGAGGCCAACAACCTGCGCACGCGCGCGGAGTTGCGCGACGGCAAGTGGGTGCTGAACGGCGCGAAGCAGTTCGTGACCAACGGCCAGCGTGCCGGGGTCGCGATCGTTTTTGCCATGACGGACCCGGAGGCCGGCAAGCGCGGCATTTCCGCGTTCCTGGTGCCGACCGACACGCCGGGCTTCATCGTCGGCAAGCCGGAAAAGAAGATGGGCATCCGCGCATCCGATACGTGCCCGATCACGTTCGAGAACTGCGCGATTCCGGAAGAAAACCTGCTCGGCAATCGCGGCGAAGGGCTGAAGATCGCACTGTCGAACCTCGAGGGCGGACGCATCGGCATTGCCGCGCAGGCGCTTGGCATCGCGCGCGCCGCGTTCGACAAGGCGCGCCGCTATGCGGGCGAGCGCGTGCAGTTCGGCAAGCCGATCGCCGAGCACCAGGCGATCCAGCAAAAGCTCGCCGACATGGCCACGCAGATCAACGCGGCGCGCCTGCTCGTGCATCACGCGGCGAAGCTGCGCACGGCCGGGCTGCCGTGCCTGTCCGAAGCATCGCAGGCGAAGCTGTTCGCGTCGGAGATGGCCGAGCGCGTGTGTTCGGACGCGATCCAGATCCACGGCGGCTACGGCTACCTCGCCGATTACGAAGTCGAGCGTCACTATCGCGACGCGCGCATCACGCAGATCTACGAAGGCACCAGCGAAGTGCAGCGGATGGTGATCGCGCGCCAGCTTTGAGTCGGCACGCGCTCCACGGGCAAGAACGCAAACAACGAGACAGGCACGCAATCAGGCAGGGCACGAGGGCAGCGCGACGAACGCGGCACGCAACGACGTGACCGTGCGCCGCGCAACACGGAACCGGGCATGCGCTGCAGCGCGTGAGCCGGTTGACCGCTGGGCATGGAGACTGGACGGAGACGACACGATGACGGTACAGGCATTCCTGGACGCACGCGACTTTCTGCTGCGCCATCGCACCGACTACGAAACCGCTTGCCGCGATTTCGAATGGCCGGTGCTCGATGCGTTCAACTGGGCGCTCGATTATTTCGACCCGATGGCGCGCGGCAACGACCGGCCCGCGCTGTGGATCGTCGACGCGGCAACCGGCACGGGCGACCCGTATTCGTTCGCGCAGATGTCCGAGCGCTCGTCGCGAATCGCGAACTGGCTGCGCGGCATCGGCGTCGGGCGCGGCGACCGGATCCTGCTGATGCTGCCGAACCGTGTCGAGCTGTGGGACGCGATGCTCGCCGCGATGAAGCTCGGCGCGATCGTGCTGCCCGCGACCACGCAACTGTCGGCCGACGACGTGCGCGATCGCGTGCAGATCGGCGGCGCGAAATACGCGATCGTCGACGAGAACGAAACCGCGAAGTTCGAGCAGGCCGATCTCGGCCTCGAGCGGAAGATCGTCGCCGGGGCGCCGCGCGCGGGCTGGCTCGCGATGAACGACGGCTACGCGGCAAGCGCCGCATTCGAGCCGGACGCCGTCACGCACGCGAACGATCCGATGCTGCTGTACTTCACGTCGGGCACGACGTCGAAGCCGAAGCTCGTCGAGCATACGCATCGCACCTATCCGGTCGGGCACCTGTCGACGATGTACTGGGTCGGCCTGCAGCCGGGCGACATTCACTGGAACATCAGCTCGCCGGGCTGGGCTAAGCATGCGTGGAGCTGCTTCTTCGCGCCGTGGAATGCGCAGGCGTGCGTGTTCGCGTTCAACTACGCGCGCTTCGAGCCGAAGGTCGTGCTCGATGCGCTCGTCAAATACCAGGTGACCACGCTGTGCGCGCCGCCGACCGTGTGGCGCATGCTCGTGCAGCAGCCGCTCGCGGCGTTCGACGTGAAGCTGCGCGAGATCGTCGGCGCGGGCGAGCCGCTGAATCCCGAGATCATCGAGCGCGTGAAGAAGGCGTGGGGCATCACGATTCGCGACGGCTACGGCCAGACCGAGACCACCTGCCTGATCGGCAACACGCCGGGCCAGCCCGTCGTCCCCGGTTCGATGGGCCGGCCGCTGCCCGGCTACCGGATCGCGCTGCTCGATCCGGACGGCGCGCCCGTCGACGAAGGCGAGGTCGCGCTGCCGATCGGCGCGGGCGCGGCGCGCCCGGTCGGGCTGATGACCGGCTATGCGAACAATCCCGACGCGACGGCCCACGCGATGCGCGACGGCCATTACCGCACGTCGGACATCGCGATGCGCCGCGACGACGGCTACTACGTCTACATCGGCCGCGCGGACGACGTGTTCAAGTCGTCCGACTACCGGCTGAGCCCGTTCGAACTGGAAAGCGTGCTGATCGAGCATCCGGCGATCGCGGAAGCGGCCGTCGTGCCGAGCCCGGACCCGGTGCGGCTGTCGGTGCCGAAGACCTTCATCGCGCTGCGCCAGGGCTACGAGGAAAGCCCAGCGCTCGCGCTGGAGATCTTCCGCTTCTCGCGCGAAAAGCTCGCGCCCTACAAGCGCATCCGCCGCCTGCAATTCGCGGAGTTGCCGAAGACCATCTCGGGGAAGATCCGCCGCGTCGAGCTGCGCCGCCGCGAGATCGAGCGCGGCGACGACGCGGCCACGCGGATGCCCGGCGAATACTGGGAAGAAGATTTCGCCGCCGAACTGAAATGAAATGACCTGTCGCGGGCCGTGCGTGCCGCATGTCGCGGCCGTCGCCCGCGGTACCGATCGAACCGGCCGCGCGTGGCGTGACGCTGCGCGGCCCACTGCAAGGAGAATGCATCGATGAACGCGAATCCGACGCCCCGCACGGGGCAAGACGTGCCGACGGTCAAGCTGCTGATCGACGGCGCCTTCGTCGAGTCCACCACGAGCGAGTGGCGCGACATCGTCAATCCGGCGACGCAGCAGGTGCTCGCGCGCGTGCCGCTCGCGACCGTCGCGGAAGTCGACGCGGCCGTGCAGGCCGCGCACGCCGCGTATGCGACGTGGAAGAACACGCCGATTTCCGCGCGCATGCGCGTGATGCTGAAGTTCCAGGACCTCGTGCGCGCGAACCAGCAGCGCATCGCGAAGACGCTGACGGCCGAGCAGGGCAAGACGCTGCCCGATGCCGAAGGCGACATCTTCCGCGGCCTCGAAGTGGTCGAACACGCGTGTTCGGTCGGCACGCTGCAGCTCGGCGAATTCGCGGAGAACGTCGCCGGCGGCGTCGACACCTACACGCTGCGCCAGCCGCTCGGCGTATGCGCGGGCATCACGCCGTTCAACTTCCCCGCGATGATTCCGCTGTGGATGTTCCCGATGGCGATCGTGTGCGGCAACACGTTCGTGCTGAAGCCATCGGAGCAGGATCCGATGTCGACGATGGAGCTCGTCGAACTGGCGATCGAGGCCGGTATTCCGAAAGGTGTGCTGAACGTCGTGCACGGCGGCAAGGAAGTGGTCGACGCGATCTGCACGCATCCGCTCGTGAAGGCGATCTCGTTCGTCGGCTCGACGGCCGTCGGCACGCACGTGTACAACCTCGGCAGCCAGCACGGCAAGCGCGTGCAGTCGATGATGGGCGCGAAGAACCACGCGATCCTGCTGCCCGACGCGAACCGCGAGCAGGCGATCAACGCGCTGGTTGGCGCGGGCTTCGGCGCGGCCGGCCAGCGCTGCATGGCAACCTCGGTCGCGGTGCTCGTCGGCGCGGCGCGCGACTGGCTGCCGGACATCGTCGCGAAGGCGAAGCTGCTGAAAGTCAACGCGGGCTCGGAGGCGGGCACCGACGTCGGGCCGGTCGTGTCGCGCGGCGCGAAGGCGCGCATCCTGTCGCTGATCGACACGGGCATCAAGGAAGGCGCGAAGCTCGAGCTCGACGGCCGCGACGTGAAGGTGCCCGGCTTCGAGGAAGGCAACTTCATCGGGCCGACGATTTTCTCCGGCGTGACGCCCGACATGACGGTCTACACGCATGAAATTTTCGGGCCGGTGCTGATCGTGATGGAAGTCGACACGCTCGACGAAGCGATCGCGCTCGTCAATGCGAATCCGATGGGCAACGGCGTCGGCATCTTCACGCAGAGCGGCGCGGCCGCGCGCAAGTTCCAGAGCGAGATCGACGTCGGCCAGGTCGGCATCAACATCCCGATTCCGGTGCCGGTCCCGTACTTCAGCTTCACCGGCTCGCGGGGCTCGAAGCTCGGCGATCTCGGCCCGTACGGCAAGCAGGTCGTGCAGTTCTACACGCAGACGAAGACGGTCACCGCGCGCTGGTTCGACGACGACACGACGGCCGGCCCGGTGAACACGACGATTCGGCTGCATTGAGCCGGGGAGGACACGAACATGAAAATCGGATTCATCGGGCTGGGCCACATGGGTGCGCCGATGGCGCTGAACCTGCTGAAGGCCGGCCATGACGTGCATGCGTTCGACCTGAGCGCCGATGCATTGCGCGCGTTGCAGGACGCCGGCGCACAGGTGGCCGCGTCGCCGCGCGACGCCGCATCGGGCGCGGCATTCGTGATCACGATGCTGCCGGCCGCGCCGCACGTACGCTCGGTGCTCGCCGGCGAGAACGGCGTGCTGGCCGGTCTCGACGCCGGTGCGACCGTGATCGATTCGAGCACGATCGATCCGGCCAGCGCGCAGGCGTTCGGCGCGCTCGTGCGCGAGCACGGCGGCGCGTTCGTCGATGCGCCCGTGTCGGGCGGCACCGGCGGCGCGGCGGCCGGCACCTTGACCTTCATGGTCGGCGGCAGCGACGCCGATTTCGAGCGCGTGAAGCCCGTGCTCGCCTGCATGGGCAAGAACATCGTCCATTGCGGCGCGACGGGGATGGGGCAGGTCGCGAAGGTCTGCAACAACCTCGTGCTCGGCATCTCGATGGCGGCCGTATCGGAGGCGATGTCGCTCGGCGTCGCGCTCGGCATCGACCCGAAGGTGCTGGCCGGTATCGTCAACACGTCCACTGGCCGCTGCTGGAGTTCGGACACCTACAACCCGTATCCGGGCGTGATCGACACCGCGCCGTCGTCGCGCGGCTACAGCGGCGGCTTCGGCACCGACCTGATGCTGAAGGATCTCGGCCTCGCGAACGACGCCGCGAAGCAGGCGCGCCAGCCCGTCTATCTCGGCGCGCTCGCGCAGCAGCTGTACCAGACGATGAGCAGCCGCGGCGACGGTCAACTCGATTTCTCGGCGGTGATCCGCCTGTACCAACCGGCCACGAAGAAGGACGCCTCATGATCGAACTGGACTACGTCGACGACGGCGCGATCGCGTGCGCGACGCTCAAGCGTCCGCCCGCGAACGCCTTTACCGCCGACGGGCTGCTGCAACTGCAGGAAACCGTCGCCGAATTGAACGCGAACCCGCGCGTGCGCGCGCTGGTGATCACCGGCGACGGCCCGAAGTTCTTCAGCGCGGGCGCTGACCTGAACACGTTCGCCGACGGCGACCGCGCGGTCGCGCGCGCGATGGCCGCGCGCTTCGGCGCGGCGTTCGAGGCGCTGCACGACGCGCGCGTCGTGACGATCGCGGCGATCAACGGTTATGCGATGGGCGGCGGCCTCGAATGCGCGCTTGCGTGCGACCTGCGGATCGCCGAGACGCACGCGCAGATGGCGCTGCCCGAACCGTCGGTCGGCCTGCTGCCGTGCGGCCTCGGCACGCAGACGCTGCCGTGGCTCGTCGGCGAAGGCTGGGCGAAGAAGATCATCCTGGCCGGCACGCGCGTTGACGCGGCGACCGCACTCAGGATCGGCCTCGTCGAGGATGTGGTCGAAAGCGGCGCGGCGCGTGATGCGGCGCTGGCGCTTGCGCGCAACGTCGCGCGGCAGAGCCCGCATGCGGTTGCCTACAGCAAGGAACTGATCGGCCTCGCACGCCGTGGCGTGCCGCGCGACGCGGCGCTCGCGGTCGAGCGCGAACGCTTCGTCGACCTGTTCGATACGAACGAGCCGCGCGAGGGCGTGGCCGCGTTTCTCGGCAAGCGCGCGCCGCAATGGCATACCGATGGAGAGCCGCAACGATGAGCACGCCGGTCACGACTCATGAGAGCGTCGCGCAACCCGCGCAGGAGGTGCTGTTCCGCGTGGTGAACCGCGTGGCGCTCATTACGCTGAACCGGCCGGCCGCGCTCAATGCGTTGTCCTATCCGATGATCGGCGAGCTGGCCGCGCGCCTCGAGCGATGCCGCACCGACGACCAGATCGTCGCGGTCGTGCTGCGCGGCGCGGGCGAGAAGGGCTTCTGCGCGGGCGGCGACGTGCGCGCGCTGCACCGGATGGTCGCGCAGCGCGAGACCTGGCTGCCGTTCTTCGTCGACGAATACCGGCTCGACTACGCGATCCATACGTTCCCGAAGCCGATCGTCGCGCTGATGGACGGTGTGACGATGGGCGGCGGCATGGGCCTGGCGCAAGGCGCGGCGCTGCGCGTCGCGACCGAGCGCAGCAAGATCGCGATGCCCGAGACGCGCATCGGCCTCGTGCCCGATGTCGGCGCGACGCATTTCCTGTCGCGCATGCCGGTCGAACTCGAGTTGTACGTCGGGTTGACGGGCGCGATGCTGTCGGGCGCCGATGCGCTGAGCGCGAAGCTCGCCGACCTGTGCGTGCCGTCGTCGTGGCTCGATACGTTCGAGACGCGCATCGAGAGCGTCAAGTGGGACGGCGACGTGCTGCCCGCGTTGCGCAAGGTGTTCGAGCCGCCGTGCAACGTCGTGCCGCATTCGGCGCTCGACAGCCAGATGCCGTGGATCGTGCGTCACTTCGACAAGCGCTCGACCGTCGAGCGGATCGTCGCGACGCTGAAGCAGGAGCTCGAGCGCGACGAGCTGACGCGCGAGCATCGTCAATGGCTGCAGACGACGCTCGACGCACTCATCGGGCATTCGCCGACGATGCTGTGCGTGACGCGCGAAGCGCTGCTGCGCGGCCGTCAGATGACGCTCGCCGAGTCGTTCCGGATGGAGCTCGGCATCGTGGCCCGCGCGATCGAGGAGGGCGACTTCTGCGAGGGTGTGCGCGCGCATCTCGTCGACAAGGATCGCAAGCCGCGCTGGGCACCGGCGTCGCTCGTCGAGCTGCGCGCCGAGCGTGTGCGGCATTTCCTGACGTCGCCGTGGAAACTGTTCGCGCATCCGCTCGCCGATCTCGGCGCGGCGTGAGGTGACGTGATGTGCCGATGCGCGCAGGCGGCGCATCGGTTTCAATGCATTTCCTTGCTGCGCTGCCGTGCTCAGCGCTCGATCATCGGCGGCACGGCCTCCACGAGCGCATCGATCACGCAGCGTGTCTTGCGCGGCAGATAGCGCGTTTTCGGCCAGATCGCGTGGATGTCGCCTTCGCAGACGAAGCAGCGATCGAGCACGACGACCATCTCGCCGCGCTTCACGTAATGATCGAGCAGCCAGCTCGGCAGCCACGCGATCCCGAATCCCGACGCGCCTGCCGCCGCGATCGCCTGCACGTCGTCGAAACCGAGCTGATGCGGCATGTCGATGCGTACCGTCGAGCCGTCAGGCGCGCGCAGGTCCCACGGCTGCACGACACCGGAGCGCGAATACGCGATCGTCCGGTGGTTTCTCAGATCCTCGAGCGATTGCGGTATCCCGTAGCGCGCCAGATACGATGGCGCCGCGCCGAGGCTGCCGTATTGCGTGCCGAGCCGGCGCACCGCGAGGCTCGTGCTGTCCGCGAGCGGGCCGATCCGCACCGCGAGGTCGATCCCTTCCTCGACCAGATCGACGAAGCGGTCGGTGATCGACACGTCGATCCGCAGATGCGGATAGGTGCGCGCGATGTCGAGCACGATCGGCGTCACGCAGTGATGCCCGAACGCGAGCGGCACGCTCAGCCGCAGCTTGCCGCGCGGTTCGTTGCGCCCGCAATCGAGATCGGCTTCGGCCGCTTCCAGCTCCGCCAGCGCGCGCACGCAGCGGTCGTAGTACGCCTGGCCGTCGTCAGTCAGGCTCTGGCTGCGGGTCGTGCGCTGCAGCAGTCGCGCGCCGAGCCGCTTCTCGAGCCGCGCGATCGCCTTGCCGACCGCCGAGCGCGTCATGTCGAGCCGTTCCGCGGCAAGCGCGAAGCTGCCGGATTCCACGACCTGGACGAAGGTCGTCACGCCGTCGAGTTTGTCAATCATGGCGGGATGAATGGATTGGGTCCTGCGATTCCCCAGTCTGGAGAAGCGGACGCGTCAATGGGGAGGGAAATTCTCACTATAGTACCGATTCCCGCCCAGCGTGCGTTGCCGGCCGTACGCGGCGCATTTTTCTCATCTGGAGGCGCGCGGCTCGTCGCGGGCCGTCGCGCAATACGCATGACGCTATCCGACTCCCGCAGGAATGCGGTCGCGCTCGCGGCCGTCTGTCTCACGTCGCTGATGTTCGGCCTCGAGATCTCGAGCGTGCCGGTGATCCTGCCGACGCTCGAACACGTGCTGCATGGCGACTTCAACGGCATGCAGTGGATCATGAACGCGTACACGATCGCGTGCACGACGGTGCTGATGGCGGCCGGCACGCTGGCCGACCGGTTCGGCCGCAAGCGCGTGTACGTGATCGGCACCGTGCTGTTCGGCGCGACGTCGTTGCTGTGCGGGCTCGCGCCGAACGTGCCGGTGCTGGTCGCGGGCCGGCTGCTGCAGGGCGCGAGCGGCGGCGCGATGCTGATCTGCCAGATCGCGGTGCTGTCGCACCAGTTCCGCGAAGGGCGCGAGCGCGGCCGCGCGTTCGGGATCTGGGGGATCGTGTTCGGGATCGGTCTCGGCTTCGGGCCCATCGTCGGCGGCGCGATCGTCGCACTGGCGAGCTGGCCGTGGGTGTTCCTCGTGCATGCGCCGCTCGCGGCCGCCGCGCTGCTGCTGATCGGCGGCGCGGTGCAGGAGTCGCGCGATCCGCACGCGGGCACGCTCGACGTCGCGGGCATCGTCACGCTGTCGCTCGCGGTGCTCGGTCTCGCGTTCTATATCACGCAGAGCGCGGAGCTGGGGCTCGTGAGCGCGGCCGGGCTCGGTGTGCTCGGCGCGACCGTGCTCGCGCTCGCCGGCTTCGTCGTCGCGGAGCGCACCAGCGCGCGGCCGATGTTCGACTTCTCCGTGTTCCGGATTCGCGCGTTCACCGGCGCGATCTTCGGATCGATGGGAATGAACTTCAGCTTCTGGCCGTTCATGATCTATCTGCCGATCTGGTTCCAGGTTGCGCTCGGCTACGACAGCGTGACGGCCGGCCTCGCGCTGCTCGCGTACACGCTGCCGACGCTCGTCGCGCCGCCGTTCGGCGAGCGGCTCGCGCTGCGCTACGGGCCGGGTGTCGTGATTCCGGGCGGGCTGTTCACGATCGCGGCGGGGTTCGCGTTGATGCGGATCGGCAGCGGCGTCGAGCATGCTAGCTGGCTCACGATGTTGCCCGGCTGCGTGATCGCCGGCATCGGGCTCGGGCTCACCAACACGCCGGTCACGAACACGACGACGGGCGCGGTGCCGAGTGCGCGGGCCGGGATGGCGTCGGGCATCGACATGAGCGCGCGAATGATCTCGCTCGCGCTGAACATCGCGGCGATGGGCTTCGTGCTGGTCGCGGGGATCGTCGCGAGCCTGAAGGCGGGCGTCGCGGGCGCGGTCGATGCGGCGACGTTGCGCATGCTGGCGCAGCAGATCGCGTCGGGCCGCACCGACGGATTGCAGGCAATCGCGCCGGCGCTCGCAAAGGCCGACCCGACCGGCGCGGCGCTGCACGCGGCGCTCGTGCACGGGTTCGGCTGGGTGATGGTGTACGGCGCGGCCGGCGTGGCCGTGCTCGCGACCGCGAGCGCGGTGGCGTTCGCGCCGGCAAGGCGCAGGGCGACGGTGTGTGAATGACGCGTGCGGCGTTAACGCTGCGCGGCCACGATCGCCATCATCGGCCGGTCGCGTTCCTCTTCGAGCGCGGGCATCGCCGCGAGCTGTTCCGGTGTCGGCCCCCATTCGTTCAGGTGCGTGAGCGTGAAGCCGCTCGCGATCAGCAGATTCACGAGCGTGCCGAGCGTGCGATGTTGCTTGACGACGCCCGGCGCGAGCCAGTCAGTCACGCGCTCGCCTTCGCGCTGATAGCCGTCGATCGGCCAGGATCGCGCGCCCTGCGCATCGACGACGAAGCCGGGCCGGCGCGGCGCCGTGTAGATCGGATGCTCGATCGAGAACACGAGCCGCGCGCCCGGCACGAGCGCACGGTGGATCGTGCGCAGCAGCGTGTCGAGATGCGCGATGTAATGGAATGCGAGCGAGCTGTACGCGAGATCGAATGCGGCATCCGGTAGCGCGAGCGTTTCGAGATCCGCACGACGGTAGGTGATGGCCGGATGCGCGGCCATCGACGCCGCGCGCTCCAGCATGCGTTCGGACACGTCGATGCCGAGCACGCTCGCGGCGCCCTGATCGGCGGCCCAGCGGCTGAACCAGCCATAGCCGCAACCGAGATCGAGCACGTTCAGGCCGCGCAGCGCAGGCAGCAGTGCGCGCAGCGCGGGCCATTCGGGTGCGCCGTCGAGCCCCTGCATCGAGCGGTTCAGGCGGCTGTAGCCTTCGAAGAAAGCGGGATCGTCGTAGATGTTCTGCGTCATGCGTGCCTCGCGTTTCGGACGAATGCGACGCGCATGCCGCGCGGCCGGTTCCGCGAGCTTACGCGTCGTTGCCGCGTGCGTCGATCCTGCGTTGCGTGTCTGCATCGACGATCGCGCGGAGCGCGACGAACAGCGGGGCCGCGTCGGTGTAGCGCCGGCCGTAGCCGAGATTGAACGCGTAGTCGAAATCCGGCGGATTGCTGCCCTGGTTGTGTTGCAGGATCGTCTCGAGCTTGTCGAGCGCCTTCGCCGCGCGCGCTTCCGGCGATGCCGCCGCCTCGTATTCGTTCCACAGTGCGACGATCTCGTCGCGCAGCGCGCGGTCCAGCCCGGCCGTCAGCGTCAGCAGGTCGTCGCGTTCGTGTGTGCTTTTGTCAGGATGCGCGGCCTGCTCGATCGCGGGGATGTCGCCGTGCAGCGCTTCGCCGAGATCGTGGACGACGCACAGCTTCAACAGCTTCGTCGTATCGACATCGGGCAGTGCATCGGCAAACACGAGCGCCATCAGGCACAGCCGCCAGCTGTGTTCGGCCGTGCTTTCGGCGCGCCCGGCCGACGTATGGCCGCTGCGTAGCACGTCTTTCAGGCGTTCGGCGTCGCGCAGGAAATCGAGCCGCGCGTGGATCGTGTCGAGGTTCATGGCAGCGAAGTGCGTGAATCGAGCATTCAAGCGTACGACACGCCGAGGCGATGCGTCCACGCATGAAATATGCGCCGCACTTGCGGCCGGCGACTGGCGCACCGGCTACAGCGTTTCGACGAGCCGCGCCGCCGAGCCGTCCGACAGCATCATCCGCGTCCATCGGCAGGTGCTGCCGCGGATCGGCACGACGCGCGACGCATTGGCGCCGGTCGTGAATTCGACGCTCGGCGGTCCCGCGCGATCGTGCCAGCCGAGCGGGTCGAGCGCGGCTTCCATGCGGACGATCTCCGGCGACGCGTACCGCCAGAGCGACGTGCCGACCAATGTCGACAGCGGCCGCGTGAACTCGGCCGCGCGCGACGGCGAGCAGGCGAGCAGACGGTGGGTGAGGTCGCACACGAGATGCATGCGGGCCGTGCTGCCCGCGATCAGCCGGGCGAGCGCGCGGTCGCCCGCCGAATCGAGGCGCGCGGCAAGCAACCGTTCGGCCATCGCGCGCTCGTCGGCGGACATCTGCTGGATACCGGCTTCCCAGCGCGAGATCGTCGATTGCGCGACGCCGAACAACTCGGCCGCGTGGCTCTGCTTCACCCGATGCAGCGTGCGCCATCGCTTGAGTTGCGGGCCGAGCGGCGGAGTGTGAAGCGGTGAGGTGCGCATGTTCGTGTTCCGTTCGGGAGGCGGGCCACGCGGGCGCCGCATTGCGAAATCGGTGAATGGGACCGTCATTGCCGGGATGCCTGGATCACGGCGAACCTGATATCGGGTGTCCCGACTCGCCGGAATTGTTTTCGCCGAGCTTTCAACCGGCTCCACCATATCTTATTATTCGGCGAAAGCGGCGTGTGCCGGTTGCCATTGCTCATGTCGAGGGATGACGCGCCGGCCGGCATTCCCGCCTTCCGACTTCCGCATCGCACGATGCGCGGTCGGCACGACCGGAGACGCGTGGCCAGCGCGTATCCCGAAAAACGATACGAGGGCGCCATGGTAAGACTGGTCTTGCTGCTGCTGGGCATCGAATATTTGCGAACGCGCTGGCGCGGGCTGACCGTGCTCGGCTGGCTGTGGGTCGTCGCGGGCGTCGGCATCTTCGTCGACGCGCTCGATGGTGCGCTGCATTTTCCGATCGAACTGTTCGCGTGGCTGTTCCTGATCGAAGGGCTCGCGACGCTCGCGGTGGCCGGCAGCGGCGTCGGCGGGCAGCGCATCCTGCGCTACGTGAAGGGCGTGGCGGTCGTGCTCGCCGCCGGCCTCGTGTTCGCGGGCCATCATCACGGGCACTTCCTGCTGTCGATGATCTTCGGCACGCTGTTCCTTGTCGACGGGCTGCTGCAGTGCACGTCCGCGTGGATGGTGCGCTACCGCCGCTGGAACGTCGCATTCGCGTGGGGCGTCGTCGAGATTCTGCTCGCGATCTTCTTCTATCAGCCGTATCCGACCCACTATGCGGGCACCGTGCCGTACTGCCTCGGCCTGCTGCTGATGTTCGGCGGGATGCACATGCTGAGCCTGGCCGCGCGCGTGCGGTGGCTGACGCGCAACCCGGCATTCGTCACGTCGCCGGCGCCGTCGATCGTGCCGGACATCGACGCGGCGCCCGACATCCCGCGCTTCACGCAATCCGAGTGGGACGGGCCGCCGGCCGACCACGAGCATGCGCTGACCGTGCACGTGTGGACGCCGACCGGCACGTCGAAGGCCGAAGCCCAGCGCTATCCGGTGATCGACCGCTACATCGCGGCGGTGGACGTCAACGGCGTGATTTCCACCGGGCATGCGGCGCTGGAGTCGCCGGAGGGCATCTACATCAGCCTCTATCCGGCCGTCGAGATCGATCGTTCTCCAGACGAATTCACGCGGATCCTGCGCGCGACGCGCGAGAACGACGTACCGGGCCTGTTCCAGCCCGACTATGAGACCGAGTCGAAGGCGTGGTGCCCGTCGACCGTGCGCGTGCGGATCCGCAACTACGATCCGGCGAAGCTGGCTGCTTTCTGGTCGTCGTATCGGCAGAACGTCACGTACAACCTCACGCATCGCAACTGCTCGAGCACCGTGTCGAACGCGCTCGAAGCGGCACTCGACGGCGCGGTGTGGCGGCTCAAGGGCACGCGCGCCGGCTGGGGCGCATTCGTCCGGCTGCTGCTCACGCCCGAGCTGTGGGTCGCCGCGCAGATCCGCAAGCGTGCGGTGACGATGGCCTGGACGCCCGGCCTCACGCTCGACTATGCACGCGCGCTCAGCATGCTCGCCGATCCGCGGCCGTTCGCATGGTGGAAGGTCGCGCGCTCGGCGGTGAAGGCGATCATGGCATCGCGCCGCGCGTGGCGCGAGCAGGACAGCGCGGCGCTGTCGCCCGGTGGATCGGAAGCCGCGTCGGCGAAATGATCGCGTGGCGCCGGGCAATCCGGCGTCTCAGGTGCGGGAAGGCGAGCATCGGTATCGGTACCGCTGGCACCGGATCCGTGTGGCACTACGAATTCCTTCGTCTACCTTCATATTGATGCAATGTTGCGCGGGCAACAATCGAGGGCAGACATTCGACAATCTTGCGACGCATCCCGCGACCGCAAGCCTTTTCCGAGGACACGCCATGCTCAAGACGCTCGCCCGCGCCGCGGCCGCACTCGCCGTCGCATCCGCCTCGCTGCACGCCGTCGCGCAGACCAGCTACGACTACCTGTTGCTCGCCGCTTCGTGGGAGCCCGGCTTCTGCGCGTCGCACGACACGCCGGAGTGCACGAATCTCGCCGGCACGTACGCGGCGACGAGCCTGTCGCTGCACGGCCTGTGGCCGAACAGGTATGACGGCAACCAGCCGTTCTACTGCGGCGTGCCGCAGAGCGACGTCGATCTCGACAACGCGCACCAGTGGTGCAGCATGGATGCGTACCCGATCAGCAGCGCGACCCGCAACACGCTGTCGACCTATATGCCGGGCGTGGCGTCGTGCCTCGACAAGCACGAATGGTTCAAGCACGGCACCTGCTCGAATTCGGCGACGCCGGACGCGTACTGGAACCAGGCGGCCGGCATGATCAGCCGGCTCGGCAACACGTCGTTCAACGCATTCCTGCAGGCGAACGCGGGCAAGACGGTGACGCGCAACCAACTGCTGTCAGCATTCGAGGGCGCGTTCGGCAGCAATACGCGCAGTGCGGTGTCGCTGAAGTGCACGAAGACGAACGGCGTCAGCTACTTCACGGAAGCATGGATCGCGGTGAAGACGAATGCGACCACGCAGTTTCCGAGTGCGGCGTCGCTCGTGACGGACGGCAATACGCAGGGCACGTGTCCGACATCGGGCGTGTATATCGCGAAGTAACGCGGAAGGTTTCGCAAGGAGCGCCGGCCGGGAGCGTTCCGGCCGGCGTAATACAGATGACGCTTGTCTATGCGAGCAGCCGCAATGCATCCGCGAGCGACAACACCGTCGTGCGCGTCTCGAACGCCGTCGCGAACAGATGCTCGTGCACGATCTCATCCGGGTCGTAGCAGCAGTCCTTTACCGTGTACAGCCGGAAATCCGCGTCGCTTGCATGCGCAACCGACGACAGCACGACACCGGTCGATGCAATCCCGACGAGGATCAGCGTGTCGATGCCTTGCGCGACGAGTCGCGGCTGAAGATCGGTGCGGAAGAAGACACTCGCGCGATGCGCGACGGTCAGCGGTTCGTTGTCGAGCCGGCCGAGTTCCGGGCATGGGCCGTCGTCGATGAACCGGCCGAGCTGCTTGATGCCTTGCCCGTTCTTGTTGCGCGGGCTCACTTCCGGATAGCCGGGGCTGAAGCGGAGATTGGCGAAACAGACATGGATGCCGGCGGCGCGCGCTGCATCGCACAGCTTGCGTGTGTTGGCGAGGAGGGTGGGGGCGACCGACGGGAATAAGCCGAGGATGTCGGTCTGGTAGTGCATGACGATCAGCGCGGTCTTGGCCGGCAGGATCGGCGGAATCGGTGTGTGCGTGCGGTTTTCCGCATCGGCGTGATGCGTTGTTGCGAGATCTGAAGCGTGTTCCGGTTGCATGACTGATGCTCTCCCATGAGTCATTTCGGCGTTTTCAGAGAATCGAATCGCTCGTTGGATGATGTTGATTATTCAAGCGTGAGCGTGTTGGAACTCCGGCACTATAAACCGGCTGTCTCGTTTCGGCGCCACCCGGGCCGAGAATGTTGTGCTCGTCTTCGACGATCGGCTTGCGCCACGGCGCGACACTCGGCCGGTGCAGCGATCAAGCGAGAGACGGAAAACACCGGCGCTCCAAAGGGAACGCGCCTTGCTGGTTGCTTGGCATTTGACTCGCCGGCAGCAATCGAGATGAACTACGGAACCTTCCCATCGTGGCTGAATGCGCTTTCGGTTACATGGATCATTTTGGGTGCGATCTGTGCGGTTGCGATCGTCATTGACGAAGTTCGACACCCGCAGAAGATGTGGATCATGAGCGTCGTTTGGCCGCTGACGGCGTTGTTCGGGACTGTCTTGTGGGTCGGCGCGTACTACCGCTGGGGACGAAATGTCACCGGCGCGGAGCACAAGACCGACGATCAGCCGTTCGCCGCAATGGTGATGAAAGGCACGAGCCACTGCGGCGCGGGCTGTACGCTGGGAGACATCATCGTTGAGTGGTCGACTTTTGCTTTCCCCGCGTTGGCGGTCTGGTTCGGGTGGCACACGGTGTTCAATGAAAAAACGTTCGCCGTATGGATTCCTGATTTCATCGTCGCCTTTCTGCTCGGCATCATCTTTCAGTACTTCACCATCAAGCCGATGAGAGGGCTTTCGGTCCGCGCAGGTCTGGTTGCGGCCGTCAGGGCGGATATTGCGTCGATCACTGCGTGGCAGGTAGGCATGTACGGACTGATGGCGATCATCCAGTTCATGTGGTTCAAGCCGGCTTACGGAGGAATCGCGAAAGTCGCGAGCCCGGAATTCTGGTTCGCCATGCAGCTGGCAATGCTCGCAGGATTCGCTACCAGTTATCCGGTTAACTGGTGGCTGATTAGTTCGGGTGTGAAGGAAAAGATGTAACTCTGCCTCACGTTACGTTAGCGACGACGGTAATCACGATCGCTGCGGAAGCCGTCGCCGGGTTCATCATTTCACTTTGAACGAATAGTCGCCGTGCGTGCGATGTCCGTCCGACGCGACCGCGACCCAATGCACCGTGTACGTGTCGGGCGGTAACGTCGGCAGCGCAAGATGGATTGACTTCCGGTTGTTCGGATCGACCTCAGCCTTCGCGGTATTCATTTGCGTGCCATTCGAATTGCTGACGTTCAACGAGCTGAACGCAGGTTCGAGCGGCCCGTCAAACTCGATTGCGACCGTTGTGGGCGCCACCACTTCGGCTCCTGCCGACGGCGACTGCTTCTGCGGAAACACATGGGCGAATGCCGTCGACGCGCTCAAGATGCCGGTCGCGATCGTCGCTGCACGCAAGCCGTGGCGATATCGGTTGAATGTCGGCATGGCTATTCCCCTTTCCCGAAAAATGGCTTGCCAAGCGAGTTGGGCATCACGTCGTCCAGAAACAGGTGTGCCTGAAGCAGGATCCCGACGCCCTTGCCGCTTGCATGATTGACAGGAATCACGGCTTCCACGCCAAACTGGCCCCATCGATTGAGCCAGAGCAGGCCGGGATTGACGCTGCCGGTCGTGTGTCCCGAACACGGACCGCCGGTACAGGTGCTCATCGGGAACTCGACGACCGGGATCAGGTTATTGAACGGCGCCTTGAGTCCCACATCCTGCACGAAGTTTTGCAGATACGGCAGGCTGTATTGCACGGTGACGCCCCAACTCAACGAATCCGGATCGGCGCTGTTCATCGTCAGGCGCGGACCGAGGGTTCCGGTGATCGCGAGCGGCTTCAGATACTTGAGGCTGTCCGGCAAATCGCCGAATCCCTTGCCGACATAAAGCGTCGGCGTAATCGCGGAGTGTGGATCGGCGACCGACCTCGCTCCGGTGCCGCCCAGTTCCGCGACGGCGCCCACGGAAGCCATGAACTCGTGCTTTTCGTTCACGTAGAAGCGGTATTTGACGCCGAACGCGAAGTTGTCGAATCCACGGGCCGATCCGCCATTCGGCGCGTTGATATTGAAGTAGGTTCCCACCACTGAAAGGGCGAAATTGGGCGTGATCAGCTTGTCCCATTCGAGAGACGTCGTGTTGGTGTTCTGCTCGTCGCCATCGTCGGTCAGCGATTTGCCGTGGCCGAATTCCAGATTGATTTCGTCGCCGACGCCCGGGTCGTCGACTGCCATCGTCGCCGGGAAAACACGGTTGCCGGCAATGGCGTGCGCGGATGCAAGCGAGGGAAACAGAAGCAGGGCAGCGATAGTCGCCGGCGCAATCAGGGCGGCAAGTTGCACGTTGCCGCGTGCAGGAATGGTGCGCATGATTCGATCCTTGTGTGAGGCGCGTGAATGTACCCGCGCGCCTGTCGAAGGACGCGCGAGGACACGGCGATGCAATGACACTTGCATCGCGGCAGGGCTGGCTCAGTCAGGATGAAAATGGCGGCGCACGCGGCTGGGCCGCAGCGAAGTGGAAAGCGCTTGGAGGTGTTTGAAACGTGGTGGCCGAAGCGGGATGAACGCCCCAATCGGTCGGTGCGAATGCCGTGGCCCCGCCAAGTAGCGCGGGCATGTCGGCAAGCAGACCGCAATACGCGCATGCCTGCCAGTGGGCCGCCTTCTCGGGCAAGGGCGACGGGTTGGGAGCGGTGTTGTCGGCGCCATTTCGCGCGGTACAGAACGCCCCGGATACCGCGTCGAACTGGTGGTCCGACGAAAGGCTCTGCGATATCGTTGGCGCAAGCGCCGCCATCAGGATTGCAAGCAATCCCAAGATGCTGCCCATCTTCCTGCGAAACAGAGCGGACATAACCTTGGCGGAATCGCGCACCGGACGGTGCGTTGCCGGGAGTATGGCACAGGCGTTGGATGGCTCGGATGGGTAAGCACCCTACTTGTGCGTAGGCATCGGGAGATGGCTGGCGTTAGTTCGCGCAACTCGCTAGTGTCTGATTTTGCGAAGTGTGGCCGGTTGCCGGAGACGACAGACGGCAGTGGCGGGCCAACAGGAGACGTTCGATCGAGCCAGCTGGCACATGAAAACCACGCCGTCGGCTATAGTTGGACACGCACATCACCCAGCCACCTCGAAGGACACCCATGATCGACCACGTCTATATCTCGGTCACCGACATCGACAAGGCGATGACGTTCTATTCGGAAGCCTTGAAGCCATTAGGCTGGAAAGTGTTCGGCAATTACGACTCCGCTTCGGGCCCGGACGGCGTTCCGGATCTTTACGGAATCGGCGACGATGTCTACGGAAGCGGAAAGGGTGTTGGATCGAGCATCTGGCTACGCCAACGCAAGCACGGCGAGACCGGGCTCTACCTCGGGATCGTCTGTGACACGAATGAATTGGTCGACGCCGCATACGCAGCAGCCATCAAAGCCGGCGGCATCGATGAGGGGAAGCCCGCGGATCGAACCTATTTCGCGCCCGGATACTACGCCGCCAATGTTGCCGACTTCGATGGCAATCGTCTGGAGTTCGTACACAAGGCTTGGAATCCCAAGCGAAACGCATAGCCAAGCATCATGTCAACCGAGTGGAGGCACCGCGTCAGACTGTTTATCCAGCGCTTCTGGCAGCCGACCAGTGCGTGCATGACCTGCATGCCGGGGAGCTGGGGAAACATCATGAGCGCTTCCCACTGGATCATTGCATTTCAGACAGGGCTGCTTACTGGAGTCCTCGCGGTACTTTTGACTTTCACGATTGCGGCGAAGCTCTACGCGCATCGATACGGCAATGCACTGCTCGTCGGCATCCTGACGACGTTGGGTGACGCGTACTCACATACGAGTCATTACCGTATCCCTTATGTCGAGCACATCGTGACGGGGGTCATTTCAGGTCTCTTGACGCTTGCGGCGTCGTATCTCTTCGAAGACCGCGCGCGACGCCTTCGGGCGGTGTGGGCTCGGGTTTTTGGATAGTCGTGTTCGCTGACTTTCTGAACCTGTCGGGCTGAACGGCGCGTACCGCAGCCCGTCACCTCAAAAATCGACCTTCCCGTATAAGTCGTCAACCACTCCTGCGCCAGCGTCCGCAGCACTCCTGCAGGAACTGATAGGGAACGCCTTCGGGGGGGGCGGGCTGGGCGAGGTCGCTCCACGGTTGATGACCGAGTTCGGCCAGAAGGCCCCAATTGTTTGGCGCCATCCTGATGTGCGGCCAGTGTCAATTGAGCGATCAGGGGCAGAGCCTCCTTAGGCGGCAGCTACTTGGACCGACACCTTGGTCACGTTGTATAGCGTCACGCCCCCACCAACCGCCTGTGCTGGATTAAACAACGCGAGATTGATACCGTCGCTTACAGAACTGCGATAGACGACTCCGTCGAAGCCGCTCTTCTTGATGAATTCACAGAGATACTGGCTCGGAATATAGTCGATCGCTGCACCCGCCGGCTGAACCGGTCGCGTCAACTCCTCACCCAGACGTTCAAGAAAAGGTAAGTCTGCACGCAGTTGGCCAATCTCACTTGCGTCGGTAAGAATGAATGGTGATACGAGCTTGCGCGGATTGCGCAGGTCAACAGCCTTGATTTCGGGAATCGTGAAATCAGCGACACAAGCAAGCTCACCAGTATGGGGCCTTATCTCAGCAACGGCCGTATCGGGAAGTGATCCGAGATAGAGATAAGGAATACCTGCCGGATTAGCCCTGCCATGTGACGAGCGCCGCTTCGGTGGTGCCCCCATCTCCTCGACAGGGAAGATCTTATCCTCGGTACGAATTCGCGCGCGATACCACCGCCGAGGTAATGTTGGTGCCAGGAGCATGTCAAGCAGCTGGCGGAGACGATCTAGGTCAATGGCAACATCGAGAAACCAACGATTGGCATACATCATCTCGTCGCGTAGCTTATCCCACTGCGCGAGGCCTTCGCTAATATAACTTGCCGATGGAGCGAAAGTGCCCCGGACAATCTCGCCGTCATCGAGAATTTCGCCGAGAAGTTCTTTGGCGTGCGCAACGTCCATGCGCTGATGACTGAAGAGCTGCCAGTCGTCCTTCATCCATTCGACCAGCGACTTCCCATCCTTACTCGGCTCGTAGACATTAACTAGCAGCTCGAAATAGTTGGCGAGCTTGCTTGGCTCAACGAGCTGAGTATCAGTTGTCCCGCAGAAATCGCATGTCCCATGACCAGGATCTAGCGAAGGGAAAAGCTGATCTCGCAGTGCGTGATCATCGAAGCATTCCGGGCAGCAAAAACGCATTGCCATGTGGCTCAGTCAAGATAGTCGGCAAGCGTCTCGATGTGATGCTTCATCGAGAGTTTTTTGACGTAGCCAAGACCGGGGAAATGCCCCTTAGCGTGGAAGTCACGGAACTCCTTGATCGCGTCGGTCTCAAGGATATGGGAGGTTCCGCTGTCCAATTTCGCTATCAACTTCGTCAAAGCCTGAGCGAACTTGCCGGCAGGGTCAGTCGGCGTGTCCTTCGTGTCCGAGACGAAGTGATAGATGTACATTACATCGTCCTTCTCAGGATTAATGAAGGTTAGGTGGATTGCTACGGCATAGGCTGGACCTCCGCCCTCGCTGTAGACGTCGCCGACGATCAGAAAATCGCCAAAGCCCGCCATGCCGAGGTCGCCATAGGTAACGTGGAGATCAGAGAACTCTTCCATCTCCGGATAATCGGCATTGCGCAACCGCTTAAATCCGTCCCGCACGAGAATGCGTGTGCTTTTATCGAAATGTTTCCGATAGAGCAGTTTGGCATGATCTTCGATGAAGACGTTGGTGAGACCGGACATGCCGTCCTCCAGTGCGGCCGCCAACGCCTTGGGTTCAGTGAATCCCGCGTGAATTAGAACAGGGTGATGATCGGCATGTTGGTCATAGCAGCGCATTACCTCGTCGACCGTCATGTCACTGCGCAGCAGAATGCCGGCACAAATATTGTTAACGCCCCTAAAGTCTTCTTGTAAGAGGCCGGTGATGCTCGCTCCGTTTTCCTGATGGTCGCCGTGATAGGGGTTCACGATAATAGTTGCGCGTCCACCGACGTCGCATAACACACTCAAGGTCCTCTTAAGGCCGCCGAGCGACTCGCGTACTGGTTCAATCACAGGTACGAAGTTCTTGTGGGCGAGCAACTTCGCCATCTCGCGGATCGTGATTAGCTCGAATTGTTTTCCGCGGAAATAGGGATGGTACATACGTCGATCAGCTCCAAGTCATGGCCGCGAGCAGCGGAGTCGCTATTGCCTCAATCAGTCTCGAATGATCAGAACGGCGCACGGATACCGACAACGCCGCAGCCTGCAAAGACCGAGGCAAACTATCGACAAGGTCGCCGAGGGGTGCAAGATCGCGCGTCCGCTTGAGCGTCCGGACCATCTCGACATGTAGCGCAACCGGGTCAAGCTTGGCAAAGAGGTCACGCATCACGGCGTGCTTCTGCGTATTGGGAACCTCCGGTACTGTTACACCTAGTGCCTGCAAGATTGAGATGCCCTCGGCCATGCGCAACGACTCGAATACAGTCACCGGACAGATTCGCGCTGGACAGTCTACGGCTTCGCGCACCAGCGCGATCCGGTAGCGCTTGGAAAGGCACATCACCCCAACATCGTCCGGAATCGTGTCCAAGATGCCTTCGATATGGCTTTCGCTCGCGATTACATTTACTTTAGCGAAAACTCGCTTATAGTTTCCGACCTGGTTCACAAGCCGCGCAAGCGAATCCCGCTCCGACTTGATCTCATAGACAGTCGCGGTGCCATTCAAGATGACGAGATCAGCCTTGCAGTTGCCGACACGAAATTCATTGAGCATGGAGGCGGTGCGGAGCGAATGTGTCCCCATCAACACTTTCTGACTGATCGCCGCTCGATAGATGTATTCGTCGCGGTGACCCGCGATTTTCAAAATATCGAATGCGGAATCGAAGGTGTCGCCGACAGTGGCGTACGGACCAACATGCTCGATCAGATCGGTCTGCCCGAGCAGTCGACGAAACAATCCGGACCGGCCATTCTTCGCCATTTCACGGAAAACGGCAGCGGAAAACAGCCGAGTCAGAGCGGAAAGTTGCGCTGTGCTGTAGGTCTTCATTCCCCCACCTGAGCCGTGCAGGTTTTTTTTGTGGGCATCCTGTGTCCTCATTACCCTGGAGCGCTGACGCCCACGTACTTATACAAGTTTGTTCCAGATACGCCATAACGACGAGCTACATTGGCTACCTGAATGCCAGCGCCGCGAATACATGGAAAACCAACTTGCCTGCTGCGCTGCCTGTCTCGATCTTTGCCGTCAAGCTATTAAAGCCCACACGTTGCTGCTCGGGTCGATGACGATCTGCACGAAGTCGCACAAACTGAGGCCAAGTCGATCCGATTGCCGCAAGGGTATCTCCAAGTGTGCGGTGCCTTCCGGCATCGCTCTAGCTCCGGGCTGGCCGCACTCTTACCGGTGGCAGTGTCCTCGCAGATCGCCGCATACCCGGCCTTCTCGAGCGCGTCGGGCTGCAAATCTAGGTGCTGGTCATCGTTCGATGCGCTAGCGTACCCGATGCGTCGATTCGTTGACGCGATCAAAACACTGGAAAATTGACGGGTATATTAACACTCGTCGGTGGCTTCGGTGATGTCAAAATGGGGCGCAACGAGGTGTCCAGACGACCACCATTTTCTGGACACGGCTGCTGCGCAGCAGGTGACTGAACAGACATTCGTTTCACCTTAAACGCGATCGGCTATGTCCGCCTGAGTCGACCGGCTGCAATGGGTCGCTTGCTGCCGATTACCGATAAACCATTTCCCCATTGCGCACGCCTGTGCACGCCCATATGAACCCGCCGCCGCTGAGCCAGACGAGCCACACCAAACTTCAACGCATCAGAAAATCGACCGCCCGGAATACGTAGTCAACCATTCCAAAGCCCTCGTCCCCGCCAACGAATTCCCATTCGCATCGAGCCCCGGAGCCCACACGCACACGGCCATATCGCCCGGCAGCACCGCGACGATCCCGCCGCCGACGCCGCTCTTGGCCGGCAAGCCCACGCGATAGACGAAGTCGCCTGCCGCGTCATACGTCCCGCAGGTCAACATCAGCGCCGACAGCCGCTTTGCCGAACTCGCGTCGACGATCCGCTCGCCGGTGACGGGCGCGACGCCGCCGTTCGCGAGAAACAGCGCCGCTTGCGCAAGCTCGACGCAGTTCATCGTGATCGCACACTGGCGGCAATACGCTTCGACCACCGTGTCGGGCGGCATCTGCATGTTGCCGAAGCTCGCCATGAAATGCGCCATCGCGCGGTTGCGCTCCGCATGTTGCAGCTCCGACAGCGCAACGCGCGAATCGTAGTCGAGGTCGGTCGCGCCGATCAGCCGCCGCACGAATTCGACGAGCGCCGTCTCGGCTTTCACGAAACGGCGGCACAGCACGTCGGTGACGACCAGCGCGCCGGCGTTGATGAACGGGTTGCGCGGCTTGCCGCGCTCGCTTTCGAGCTGAACGAGCGAATTGAACGCGGTACCGGACGGCTCGCGTCCGACCCGTTCCCACAGCGCATCGCCGAGCAGCTGGAATGCGAGCGTGCACGCGAACAGCTTCGAGATGCTCTGGATCGAGAAACGCTCGCGCGCGTCGCCGACCGTGTAAACGTTTCCGTCCAGCGTCACGACGGCCATGCCGAACTTGTCGGCGGGCACCTTGGCGAGCTCGGGAATGTAGTCGGCAACACGTCCCTGGCCGATCCAGGGGGCGAGTTCGGCATGGATGCGTTCGAGGATCGGCTGATAGTTCATCGTGTGCGAGGCAGGGCGGGGCGCGGCCCGGTTTTCAGAGAGCCCGTATGGAACCGTTTCGGCGCCGATTCGTCAAGCGCGGCTGCCATCGCACCCTTATTTTCCCGATCTTCAAACAGGCAATCGGCGGGCGCAGTATCATGCGGTACGTTTCGGCCGATGGCCGGCAGCCGGTGCATGCCCGGTGCCGCCGCGGTCTCCCCGTATGATCCGACCGTTGCCCATGTCTTTTCGCATCCTGCTCGTCGAAGACGACACCCGCTTGTCCACGCTGATCGCCGGCTACCTGCGCAAGAACGACTACGAAGTCGACACTGTGCTGCACGGTGACGCCGCCGTGCCGGCGATCCTGTCCACGCGCCCGGATCTCGTCATTCTCGACGTGAACCTGCCGGGCAAGGACGGTTTCGAGATCTGCCGCGAGGCGCGCAAGCAGTATGACGGCGTGATCATCATGGTGACGGCGCGAGACGAGCCGTTCGACGAACTGCTGGGCCTGGAATTCGGCGCCGACGACTACGTGCACAAGCCGGTCGAGCCGCGCATCCTGCTCGCGCGGATCAAGGCGCAACTGCGCCGCGTTCCCGTGCGCACGGCCGACGGTGCCGCGCCGCAGCCGGAGCGCTACACGTTCGGCCAGTTCTCGATCGACCGCACCGACCGCTCGGTCGTGCTGCCGGGCGGCGACTCGCCCGACCTCACGTCGGCGGAGTTCGACCTGCTCTGGGTGCTGGTATGCCATGCGGGGGAAGTGGTCAGTCGCGACGATCTGATGCTGCAACTGCGCGGCGTCGAGTTCGACGGGCTCGATCGCACGATCGACGGGCGCATCTCGAAGCTGCGCCGCAAGCTCCACGACGATGCGGGCAACCCGCAGCGGATCAAGACGATCCGCAGCAAGGGTTACCAGTTCAGCAAGCATGCGTGGGAATGACGCCGGCCCGGCGCAATGCCGCCGGCCGGCGCCGCCGCGCATCGCACGATAGCCGGAAGCCCCGATGATCCGACACACCCGTTCGCACCCCGATGCACCGCCGCTTTCCACGCTGCGCTACGTCAAATGGCGCTGGCTGCATTTCCGGCGCGCGTGGACCGACACGCGCGCCGACCGCATTCCGAGCTGGTCGCGCCTGTACGTGCGCACTTACCTGCACCTGCTCGGCCTCGTCTTGCTGACGGCGCTCGTGCCGGCGCTCGCGCTGTGCGTGGTGCTGTCGCCGCAAGTCGTGTGGCATGCGTTCGATGCGCTGCCGGGCGACATCTGGATCGTGCTCGCGTTCGTGTTCGCCGCGCCCGCGCTCGCCGCGTACCGATGGATGCGGCCGGTCTGGTCGGATCTCGTGATGGTGCGCGAACGCGCGATCGACTTCACCGGCGGGCGCTTCAACACGCGCGCGCGCGAATCGCACAGCGTGATCATCGGCCCGCTTGCGCGCACGCTGAACGCGCTCGCGATGCGCATGGAGCGTCTGATCGCCGCGCAGCGCGACCTGACGAACGGCATCTCGCACGAGCTGCGCACGCCGCTCGCGCGCGTGCGCTTCGCGCTCGAAATGCTGCGCGAACCGGGCTCCGCCGCCGAATACCACGGTGCGCTGGAGAGCATCGCGCAGGACGTGACGGAGCTCGAGGAACTGATCGACATGAGCCTCACGTACGCGCGGCTCGAATACAGCTCGCTGCAGTCGAACCTCGAATTGACCGCGCCGGTCGCGTGGTTCGAGCACCAGATCAGCGACGCGCAACTGCTGTATCCGGAGCGCGCGATCGAGTCGCGCATCGCGATCGCGTCGGATCTGCGCGTGAAGATGGACCGGCGGCTGATGTCGTACGCGATGCGCAACCTGCTGCGCAATGCGAGCAAATACGCGGCGTCGCGGATCGTCGTCGGGCTCGCGATCGAGCACGGCAACATCGCGATCTACGTCGAGGACGACGGCCCGGGCGTGCCGGAGAGCGAGCGCGAACGCATCTTCGACGCGTTCGTGCGCCTGGACCGCCGCACCGGCGGCTACGGGCTCGGGCTCGCGATCACGCGGCAGGTGCTCCACGCGCACAACGGCCGGATCGCGGTGGTCGATCCGGCCGAACTCGGCGGCGCGCGCTTCGAGATCAGCTGGCCGATCTGAGCGCCGTCAATACGTGCGGCCGAGCTGCAGGTAGATGTTGCGCCGGCCGCCCGGCGCAAGCGCGACACCCATGTACAGCGGACCGAATGCCGTCGACAGGCTCGTGAAGAACGTATAGCTCTGCTTGAGCGTGCCGCCGCCGACGTTCACGCCGCTCGACCACACGTTGCCGAGTTCCGCGCTGGCGCCGATCGACAGCGCCTTGATCGGCGACGCGTTGAACGTCATCAGCTGGTTCATGTACGTCACGTTGCCGTACGCGAGTTCGTTGCCGGTCAGCTGGTCGGCCGCATACGCGGCGAGATGCTGGAATCCGCCGAGCGTGAAGTTGAACGCGTTGATCAGGTTGGTGCCGCCGATGCTCTTGCCGCCTTCGATCGTCGCACTGACGCTGTGCCGGCCGAACTGTTGCGCGATCATCGCCTTGCCGTAGAGCTCGGTGTAGGGCCTGTTGGACACATCGGTGAGATTCTCGGCGGACTCGCTGTTATGCGACCACAGCGACCGCTCGACACGGAATTCGCCGTAATAGCCGCGCCTCGGGAACATCGGATCGTCGAGCTGATCGATGACGAGCCGCGCGCGCGCGGTCAGCGCCTGCGACGTGAAGCTCGGCCACATCAGCGTCGAGCTGCCGTCGTCGAACGGGAACGGCAGGTTGTAGTTCGGCGAGCCATGCCCGGTCGCGTAGCCGATACCCATCCGGAAGTCGCCGAGCCGCGCGATCGGCAGGCCGAAGTCGAGGCCGGTGCGCGCCGTCTGCATCAGGTACTGATTCAGCTTCACCTCGCCGCTGTCGTCGTACACGTTCACGTAGCGACGCTGATATTCCGCGTAGGGCGAAATGTAGAAGCCGTAGGCGGCCGGCAACGGCTGGCGCAACTCGACGCGCGCCGACTGCAGGTCGCTGCCGATCGTCGTATCCGCGCGGAACTCGAGGCCCGATTCGGTGAGCCACGGCCGCCGATAGCCGACGTGCAGGCGGAAGCCGCCTTCGTCGGTCGAGCTGCTCGACATCCCGACGCCGAACAGCAGGAAATTCGGCCCCCAGTATTTCTCCCGCGCATCGATCTCGAGCACGTTCTCGTCGCCGTGGCTCACGATCTGCTGCGTCACGCTCTCGAAATTGCCGCCGGTCGTCAACCCGAGCAGGTCCTGGCTGACCGTCGCCGGATCGTAGATGTCGCCCGGCCTCACGTGCAGCGCGTCGCTGACGACGCGCTTGGGCACGCCGCCGGTCGTCTTGATCTCGACCCGCGTGATGCGGATCGGCGGCGGTAGCGGCTGCGCATGCGCGGACCGGTAGGCCGCGTACTGTTCCGGCGTGAGCGCGAAGTGCCGCAGCCGTGGCAGCGCCGCCGTCGCGGCGGCCGCGCCGGCGGCGATCGCCTGCTTCGCGTTCTGGAAATCGGTGAACGCGAGCGAGCCGAGGTCGGGCGTGAGCAGCACGTCCTGCGCGGCGAGCTGCTTGCGCTGCGACGTCACGTTCTGGCGGATCAGGATGCCGACCATCTGCTGCATCACGTCGGCCGGCGACGCGAGCGCGTCGAGCGGGCGCAGCGGCGAGCCGATGTCGACGGCGATCACGACCTTCGCGCCCATCTGCCGCGCGGTGTCGACCGGCAGGTTGCTGACGAGCCCGCCGTCGACGAGCGCGCGACCGTTGATCTCGGCCGGCGCGAACAGGCCGGGCATCGCCATGCTCGCGCGGATCGCGAGCGGCAGCGAGCCGTGGTCGAGCACGACCATCTGGCCGGTCTGCAGGTCGGTCGCGACCGCGCGATACGGGATCGGCAACTGGTCGAACGGCTGGTTGGTCGGCACGGCGGCCGTCCAGTTCGCGAGCAGCGCCTGCAGCCGGTTGCCCTGCACGAGGCCGACCGGCGCCTTCACGCCTTTCTTGCCGAAGCCGAGCGTCAGGCTGTTGATGTAGAGCCGCTCGTCCTCGCGGCTGCTTTGCGGGAGGTCCGCGCGATCGGTCACGTCGAACGCGATGTCGGCCAGGTTCACCTCCGACAGCTGCTTCTGCATCTCGTCGGCGGCCATCCCGCTCGCGTACAGGCCGCCGACCACGGCGCCCATGCTGGTGCCGGCGATGCAGTCGATCGGGATGCGGTTCTCCTCGAGCACCTTCAGCACGCCCAGGTGCGCATATCCGCGCGCACCGCCGCCGGACAGCACGAGGCCGATCGCCGGCCGCCCGGCCGGGCCGCCGTCGGCGGTGCAGGATGGCGCGGGCCTGGCGGCGGGGGCGGCGGCCGTCGTGACAGGGGCGGCCGGCGCGGCGGCCGTGGCCGTCGCTGCGTCGCGGGCGGCGGTGTCGGCGGCCGGCAGGGGCTGCGCGGCAACGGTGCAGCACCAGAGCGCAACGAGCGTTGCGCCGAGTCGGCGCACCCCGAACCAGCGGGGAAAAGCGGTCGCTGTCATGGAGGAATACCTGGCGTGATCGGGCGTCGGACGCCTGCCGGGAGCAGGCAAGACCGAGAGATTACCGTGTTTTACAAGCGCGGCGCGAGAGGCCGATACGTAGCCGCAGGGCCGTCGGAACGCGCATTCGGCAATTTCGTCGCGAAAAAATCATGGGAATTGTCTAAAGTACCGGAACGAATTGCCGCTAAGTCCGTGATGGAGCGGGAAAAGTACGCCGCGGGGACGCGGTCTGGCCGTTTCGGCCGGTTTGTTCAAAAAAGGCTTGATATGTCGACACCGCTGTTCGGAAAGTTGTTTGCGCAACCCGTTGCGATCGACCCTGGGACGGCGAGTACGCGGATTTACACACACGAGCGGGGCGTCGTGCTGAACCAGCCGTCCGTCGTCTGCTTTCGCAAGGGCGGCGCGACCGACGCGCGGCCGACCCTCGAAGCGGTCGGCGAGCTCGCGAAGGCGCTGCTCGGCCGCGAGCCGGGGCATCTGGAGGCCGTGCGGCCCATGCGGCACGGCGTGATCGCCGATGCGCACGCCGCCGAGCAGATGATTCGCCGCTTCATCGACATGTCGCGCACGCGCTCGCGTTTCGGCCGCCGCGTCGAGGTCACGCTGTGCGTGCCGTCGGATGCGACGGCGGTCGAGCGCCGCGCGATCCGCGAGGCCGCGTTCGCGGCCGGTGTATCGGAGGTCGAACTGATCGAGGAAGCGCTCGCCGCCGGGCTCGGCGCGGGCCTGCCGGTGACCGAGCCGGTCGGCTCGATGGTGATCGACATCGGTGCCGGGACGACCGAAGTCGCGGTGATCGCGCTGGGCGGCATCGTCTACCGCGAGGCGATCCGCGTGGGCGGCAACCAGTTCGACGCGGCGATCGTCAACCACGTGCGCAACCTGTACGGCGTGCTGCTCGGCGAGCAGACCGCCGAGCGCGTGAAGACGACGATCGGCTCGGCCACCAGCGCCGTGCCGCGCACGTCGACGCGCGCGATCGGGCGCGGCGTCGCGGACGGCCTGCCGCGCTCGATCGAGTTGACCAACCACGACGTGGCGGACGCGCTGGCCGCGCCGCTCAAGCAGGTGATCGGTGCGGTGAAGTCGGTGCTGGAAAATGCGCCCGCCGAACTCCTGACCGACATCGCGCATCGCGGCGTCGTGCTCACGGGCGGCGGCGCGCTGCTCGCGGGCCTCGAACGCCTGCTGCGCGACGAGACCGGCCTGGCCGCGCGGATCGCCGACGAACCCGCCACCTGCGCCGTGCGCGGCGCGGGGGAGGCGATGGGGCGGCTCGCGACGTGCCCGGTGGATTGACCGCGGCCGGGCACGCGCGTTGACGATTCTTCAAGGGCGCTGATCGTCAGCCAGCATTACCCCCTCGCGCGGGCACGCCTTGCGTTCGAGCGGGTCGGCATCGCGCCCGCCAACATCTTCGCCGCGTATCCGCGCCACTTCCAGTGGCGCGACATTTATTCGAGCTGGCGGGAAGTGCCCGCATACGCGATCCATGCGCTGCGCCTGGAGCTCGATCCCGATGCGCGGCCGATGTCGTTCCGGCCGATGCTTTATTTGATTAGCCTGTTTTCGTAACGCGGCAGTTCGGCCGCGATTCGATCCGATTCAGGCCAATGGAATTGGTTCGGATTGTTTGTGCCGATCGCCGCCTACGTCATTCATATTGCACTGCGAAAATCGAAGTGATGCCCAACGAAGCGTCGGGTTTTCACCGATCACGCGGCCGCTCGGCGCCTTGTGATCGATTCGGCCGCGAAATTCATGCGTGCCACGGCGTTTTTGCGCATTTCGACAAGTAAAAAATACGTATCTCATTGGTCGCTCTCCGATAAATAAATATCGACTGGAAAACCCTGTTTTTTTGATATAGCCTTGTCTGACAAAAGCAGGGCGGTAATCAAATCAACCAGAAAATCGCTGCATAAAAACCAGGGGCCACGATCATGTCATCCGGCTAGTTTTGCCTTCGCAAACGCGGGTCGAATAACCAGCAGTTCATCCACGAATAAACCGACGTCGTTCCGCGACAGCCGGAGGGCACGCTTGCGCCCCGGATATTCCGCCGTCGCCGGTTCGATTCAGCGGTCATGCCGACGACGAGGGGACGCATGAACATTCCGCATTCGAAGAAGAGCGCAGAGCCGTTTCCGAGATTCCTGTTGCCGACCGGCGTGTTGCTGGCATTGTCCGGCGCGGGCATCGTTCCCGCGTACGCGACGTGCAGCACCGCAGGCACGACGGTGACCTGTTCCGGCGTCGCGAATCCGCTGGCGCCGAGCTATGCAAACAGCGCCAACAACGTGAACGCCACCGTCAACCCCGGCGCGAGCGTGGGCGTGCTGCTGGGCGTCGGCGGCACCGCGATGTCGCTGACCGGCAGCGGCGTCACGCTGACCAACAACGGCACGATCGATCCTTCCGCGCTCGGCTCGGGGCTCGGCATCCTGTCGAGCGGCGCGGTGGTCGGCAATGCATCGGCGAGCACCACGACCGTCACCAACAACGGCACGATGATGGGCTCGACCGGTGTCGCGATCAGCGGCGTGACGGGCATGGCGCTGTCGGTTCAGAACGGCACGGGCGGCGTCTCCAACATCACGAACACCGGCACGATCAGCTCGACCGCGCTGCCCGGTGCCACGCTCGCCGGCGCGGACGCGCCCGTGGTCGCCGCTTACGGCGGCGGTCAGGTCAACATGACGAACAGCGGGACGATCATCGGCCGCGTGTCGCTCGGCTCGAGCGGCACGGCCGGCGTCGGCAACACATTCGTGAACTCCGGCACGATCAACGGCGGCGTGTCGATGGGCGCGAACAGCACGAACACGTTCACCGCCGTCACCGGCTCATCGGTCAATACGGCGGGCGGCACGGGCGGCGCGTTCAACATCACGATCGGCCCCGTCACGCTCGGCGTCGCGGCGACCGGCGTCGTCGACGGCGGCGCGGGCGGCGACAACACGCTCGTGCTGCAGCAGGGCACCACGGCGAACGGTACGATCGCGGTCAACAACTACATCAACTTCAATCATCTCGACCTCACGAGCGGCAACTGGACGATCAACGGCGCGTCGACCGCGCAGGACGCAACGCTCGCGGGCGGCGTCGCGATCATCAACGACAATGCGTCGCTCGGCACGGGCACCGTGGCGGCCACCGGTGGCGCGCTGCAGGCGGGCACGGCCGGGTTGAACGTCGCCAACGACGTGACGCTCGGCGTAGGCGGGCTGACGGTGCAGGGCGCGACCGGGCTCACGCTGTCGGGCACGGTGACGGGCGGCGGCGCGCTGACGAAGAACGACGGCGGCACGCTGACGCTGTCGGGCGCGAGCTCGTATTCGGGCGGCACGAACCTGAACGGCGGCGGCCTGGTGGTCGGCAACAACACGGCGCTCGGCACCGGCGCGCTGAACGTCAACGCGGCGGCGTCGCTCGACACGAGCACGAACGTGACGCTCGGCAACGAGATCAATCTCGCCACCGGCGCCACGCTGACGGTCGGCGGCAGCAACGCGCTCGGGCTGTCCGGCACGATCGCGGGCGCGGGCGGCCTCGTGAAGAACGGCGCGGCGACGCTGACGCTGAGCGGCACGAACACGTACACCGGCGACACGACGATCAACGCCGGCACGCTCGCGCTCGGTACGGGCGGCAGCCTCGCGGCGACCGGCACGGTCAACCTGACCGGTGCGGGCGCGACCTTCGACCTGAGCGGCGCGTCGGGCGCGCAGACGATCGGCGCGCTGGCCGGTGCGGCAGGCACGAACGTGAACCTCGGCAGCAATTCGCTGACGCTCGACGGCACCGTCAATACGACCTACGCGGGCACGATCGCCGGCGCGGGCAGCGTGACGCTGTCCGGCACCGGCACGCAATCGCTGACCGGCCCGAACGTCTACAGCGGCGGCACGAACCTGAACGGCGGCAGTCTCGTCGTCGGCAGCAACACGGCACTGGGCACCGGCGCGGTGAACGTCAACGGCTCGTCGACGCTCGATGCGAGCGCCAACGTGTCGCTCGCGAACGGCTTCAACGTCGCGACCGGCACGACGCTGACGGTCGGCGGCACCACCGATCTCGGGCTCGGCGGCACGATCTCCGGCGGCGGGGGCCTCGTGAAGAACGGCGCGGCGACGCTGACGCTGAGCGGCGCGAACAATTACACGGGCGGCACGACGCTGAACGCCGGCGTTCTCGCGCTCGGCAATGCCGCGGCACTCGGTTCCGGCACGCTGAGCGTCGGCGGCGCGGCGACGCTCGATGCGAACACGAACCTGTCGATCGGCAACGCGATCGACCTCGGCGCGAGCGCGGCGCTCACGCTGGGCGGCAGCAATGCACTCGGGCTGGGTGGTGCGATTTCGGGTGCCGGCGCGCTGGTGAAGAACGGCTCGGCGACCGTGACGCTGACGGGCGCGAACACGTATACGGGCGGCACGACGATCAACGCGGGCACATTGGCGCTCGGCGCGGGCGGCAGCCTCGCGGCGACCGGCGCGATGAACCTCGCGAACGCGGGCGCGACGCTCGACCTGAGCGCTGCGACGGGGGCGCAATCGATCGGCGCGCTGAATGGCGTAGCCGGCACGAACGTGAATCTCGGCGCCAACGCGCTGACGCTGGGCGGGACGGCCGGCGGCACCTTCAGCGGCGCGATTGGCGGAACCGGCAGCCTGACGCTGGCCGGCACCGGCACGCAGACGCTGAACGGCGCGAGCACGTATTCGGGCGGCACGAACCTCAATAGCGGCGGCCTCGTGCTCGGCAACGCGTCGGCACTCGGCACCGGCGCGCTGAATGTCGGCGGCGCGGCGACGCTCGATACGAATGCGAGCCTGTCGATCAACAACGCAGTCGCTCTCGGCACGGGCGCGACGCTGACGCTCGGCGGCAGCAATGCGCTCGGATTGAGCGGCGCGATCTCCGGCACGGGTGCGCTCGTAAAGGACGGCGCGGCGACCACGACGCTCACGGGCACGAACACGTACACCGGCGGCACGACGATCAACGCGGGCACGCTGGCGCTCGGCGCGGGCGGCAGCCTGGCGGCGACCGGCGCGATGAACCTTGCGAACGCGGGCGCGACGCTCGACCTGAGCGGCGCGGCCGGTGCGCAAACATTTGGCGCGCTGTCGGGCGTGGCCGGCACGAACGTGAATCTCGGCGCCAACGCGCTGACGCTGGGCGGGGCGGGCAGCGGCACGTTCAATGGAGCGATCGGCGGCACCGGCAGCGTGACGCTGGCGGGCACCGGCACGCAGACGCTGAACGGCGCGAGCACGTATTCGGGCGGCACGAACCTGAACGGCGGCGGCCTCGTGCTCGGCAACGCATCGGCACTCGGCACCGGCGCGCTCAACGTGGGCGGCGCGGCGACGCTCGATACGAATGCGAGCCTGTCGATCAACAACGCAGTCGCTCTCGGCACGGGCGCGACGCTGACGCTCGGCGGCAGCAATGCGCTCGGATTGAGCGGCGCGATCTCCGGCACTGGCGCGCTCGTGAAGGACGGCGCGGCGACCACGACGCTCACCGGCGCGAACACGTACACCGGCGGCACGACAATCAACGCGGGCACGCTGGCGCTCGGCGCGGGCGGCAGCCTGGCGGCGACCGGCCCGGTGAATCTCGCGAACGCGGGCGCGACGCTCGACCTGAGCGGCGCGTCGGGTGCGCAAACGCTCGGCGCGCTGTCGGGCGTGGCGGGCAGCAACGTGAGCCTCGGCGGCAACGCGCTGACGTTGGGCGGCACCGCCAGCGGCGCGTTCGGCGGGGTGATCGGCGGCACGGGCGGCCTGACGGTCGCGGGCACCGGCATCCAGACGCTGACCGGCAGCAACACGTACACGGGCGGCACGACGATCGCGGCGGGCGGCACGCTGCAGCTCGGCAACGGTGGCACGTCGGGCAGCGTGGTCGGCAATGTCGTCGACAACGGCGCGCTGATCGTCAACCAGTCCGCGAACGTGACGCTCGCGAACGTGCTGTCCGGCACCGGCTCGCTGACGCAGGCCGGCAGCGGACAGCTGACGCTGACCGGCACGAGCACGCTGAGCGGCCCCACCACGGTGGCCGCGGGCACGCTCGCCGTCGACGGTTCGCTCGGCCAGTCGACCGTGACCGTGCAGAACGGCGCGACGCTCACGGGCACCGGCACCGTCGGCGGCCTCGTCGTGCAGAGCGGCGCGTTCGCGGCCGTGTCGCAGCCGGGCGCGGCGCTGAACGTCGCCGGCAACGTCACGTTCCAGCCGGGCTCGACGCTGCAGGTCGCGGTCACGCCGCAACAGGGCGGCAGCATCGCGGCGAGCGGCACGGCCACGCTGAACGGCGGCACCGTGCAGGTGCTCGCGAACCAGGCCAGCTACCAGCCGACCACCAAGTACACGATCCTGAGCGCGTCGTCGGGCGTGCAGGGCACGTTCAGCCAGGTGAATTCGAACTACGCGTTCCTGATGCCGACGCTCAGCTACGATCCGGACCACGTATACCTGCAACTGGTCTCGAACGGCACGGCGCTGCCGGATGTCGCGACGACGCCGAACCAGCGCGCGGTCGCCACCGCGATCGGTGCGCTCGGCGCGGGCAACCCGCTGTACGACACGGTGCTGACGACCGATGCCGCCACCGCGCGCCGCGCCTACGGGATGCTCGACGGCGAATTGCAGGCGAGCTTGAAGAGCATGCTGCTGCTCGACAGCCGCTACGTGCGCGATGCCGTGACCGATCGCGTGCGCCAGGGCCTTGCGCCGGGATCGGGGCCGCTCGCCGCGCTGTCGTCGGGCGGCGCCGCGCTGTGCGGCGACAACACGGCCGGGGCGGTTGACCCGACGCTGCCGCCGGAGCGCCGGATCGGTTCGCGCGAAGGATGCCATGGCGGCACGCCGTACCAGCCGGTGGTCTGGGGGCAGGCGTTCGGCGGCCGCAGCAGGCTCGCGGGCGACGGCAACACGTCGACGATCAATCGCAGCATGACGGGCTTCATCGCCGGTGCCGACATGGCGCTCAACGACAAGTGGCGCGCCGGCCTGGCCGCCGGCGTCACGCACGGCTCGCTCGACAACGACCAGAGCGCGTCGGCGTCGGTCAACAGCTACTACCTGTCGCTGTACGGCGGCGCGCAGTACGGCGCGCTCGGCGTGCGCGGCGGCGCGTCGTACACGTGGTATCGGATCAACAGCGACCGCTACCCGGGCTTCGCGGGCTTCTCCGATCACGATTCGGCCGGCTACAACGCGAATTCCGCGCAGGTCTTCGGGGAAGTCGGCTATGCGCTGCCGGTCGGGCCGGTCGCGCTCGAACCGTTCGCGGGCCTGGCTTACGTGAACCTGCATACCGACGGCTATACGGAAAGCGGCGGTGCGGCCGCGCTGCGTGCGGGCGGCGAGACGACCCACGTCGGGTTCTCGACACTCGGCCTGCGTGCCGCGTCGCAACTCGGCACGATCGCAAGCGGCACGTTCACCGCGCGCGGGACGGTCGGCTGGCGGCATGCGTTCGGCAACGTTCAGCCGTCGTCGGCGTTCACGTTCGCGAACGGCGGTACGTCGTTCCAGGTGTCGGGCGTGCCGATTGCGCGCGACAGCGCGGTGCTCGAAGCCGGCATCGACGCGGCCATCACGAAACGCCTGACGCTCGGCCTCACGTTCAGCGGCCAGTATGGCGGCGGCGTGCGCGACAACGCGGTGCTCGGCAACATCCTGTGGAAATTCTGAGCGCCGGCTGATGTGTCTGTACGCGCCCCCGCGCGGCGACGGCAACGTCGCACGGGGCGCGTCCTTTTCGTCGCTGCGCGCGGCCCCCGTTCTGGCCTATCCTGTGCGAAACACGCGACGCGCGCCGCGCGTTGCGCCTCGACACAGGAGCATCGATGCCGAATCACGCCGAAGCCACTACGACGCAGGCGCCGCAAGTCGCGCCGGTTCCCCCGACCCAGGCGACGGGCCCCGCGTTCATCGCGCCCGAAGCCGATCCGAAGGCGCTTGCGCGCAACAACCAGTACGTATTGAAATCCGGCGACGCATTCGTGGTCAGCGACGCGCTGGGCGACATCGGCGGCCATGACGACGGCCTGTTCGTCGACGACATGCGCGTGCTGTCGACGTGGCGGCTGACCTTCGGCGGCCGCGCGCCGTCGCTGCTGTCGGGCGCCACGAGCGCGGACAACGCGTCGTTTACCGCCCACCTGACGAACCGCCCGCTGCCGCCGCTCGGCGGCCGCGAGACGCCCGAGGGTGTCATCCACATCGAACGGACGCGCGTGCTCGCGGGCGATGTGCTGTACGAAGCGCTGACGCTGACGAACTACGGCGCGAGCGAGGCCGAGGTGCCGCTGTCGCTGTCGTTCGCGGCCGATTTCAAGGACATGTTCGAAGTGCGCGGCACGCCGCGCCCGAAGCGTGGCACGGTGGTTGCGCCGAGCGTCGACGCCGGCGCGGTGCGGCTGCGCTACGACGGTCTCGACAAGGTCGAGCGCAACGTGACCGTGCATTTCTCGCCGGCACCGGACGCACTGTCGGTCGATCGTGCCGATTACACGCTGACGATCGCCGCGCAGGCGTGCGTGTCGATCTACCTGACCGTCGACGCGACCCTCGGCCCGGCGCACGACGGCGACGGCCCGGGATGCGGGCGCGTCGCGCTGCGCACCGCACTCGTCGGCGTGCATCGCGAGATGCGTTCGCGGCGCGAGTCGATGGCACGCGTGAACACCGGCAATCCGCTGTTCGACGCATGGCTCGACCGGTCGCTCGCGGATCTCGGGCTGCTCACGACGCAGCTCGACACCGGGCCGTATCCGTATGCGGGCATTCCATGGTTCTCGACGCCGTTCGGCCGCGACGCGGTGATCACGTCGCTGCAGATGCTGTGGCTGCAGCCGTCGCTCGCGCGCGGCGTGCTGCGTTTTCTCGCGGAGCACCAGGCGCGCGAGACGTCCGCGTTCCGCGATGCGGAGCCCGGCAAGATCATGCACGAGTTCCGCCGCAGCGAGATGGCCGCGACGGGCGAGGTGCCGTTCGCGCTGTATTACGGCGGCGTCGACACGACCCCGTTGTTCATCGTGCTCGCGGGCGCATACGTCGAGCACACCGGCGACGATGCGCTGATCGACGAGCTGTGGCCCGCGCTCGAGCGCGCCGCGCAGTGGGTGATCGACAAATGCGACCGCAACCCTTACGGGCTGCTCGACTACCAGCGCACGTCGGAGCGCGGCCTCGCGAACCAGGGCTGGAAGGACAGCCACGATTCGGTATTCCACGCGGACGGCCGTTTCCCCGACGGGCCGATCGCGCTCGTCGAAGTGCAGGCATATGCATGCGCGGCACTCGAGGCAATGTCGATGTGCTCACACCGGCGCGGCCACGCGGCCGACGCGACGCGCTACGCGTTGCGCGCGAAGGCGCTGCGCGATCAGGTCGACGCGCTGTTCTGGATGCCGGAAGGCCAGTTCTACGGGATCGCGCTCGACGGTCACGGCGATCTGTGCCGCGTGCTGGCGTCGAACGCGGGCCATCTGCTCGCGTTCGGGCTGCCCGACGCCGAGCGCGGCGCGGCGGTCGCCGGCGTGCTCGGCTCGACGCTGTTCCAGACGGGCTGGGGCATTCGCACGCTCGCGGCCGGTCAGCCGCGCTTCAATCCGATGGCCTATCACAACGGTTCGGTGTGGCCGCACGACAATGCGCTGATCGCGCGCGGGCTCGCGCGCTATGGCGACAAGACGGCCGCGGTGAACCTGCTGCGCGCGCTGTTCGAAGCGGCGGTCAGCTTCGAGATGCGGCTGCCGGAGCTGTTCTGCGGGTTCCCGCGCCGACGCGGCGAGCCGCCGACCGCCTATCCGGTCGCGTGCCTGCCGCAGGCGTGGGCGGCCGGTGCGCCGTTCATGATGCTGCAGGCGTGCCTCGGCGTGAGCGTCGACGCGGCGCGCCACGAGGTGCGCGTCGAGCGCCCGGCGCTGCCGGAAGGCGTCGACTGGTTGCGTATCGACGACCTGCGTGTCGGCGACGAAAGCGTCACGCTGATGTTCCGCCGCGTCGACGGCCAGGTGATCGCATCGGCGGAGCAGCCGGGGCGCGTGAAGGTCGTTGCGGTGCTATGACGCCGGCGCGTGCACGGACGTTGCGCGATGTCGCGCCACGTCCGTGTGCAGCGGCATAGAATCGTGACATGACCCTTGAACGATGGCGGAGGCACCTACGATGACGACCGACAATCGGCCCGACGACGGCGAGCAGAAGCTCGAGAATCTGGAAGCGGCGGTTGACCACCTGCACAAGTCGATCGAGTCGCAGAGCATCGCGGCCGGCGCGGCGAAGGGCATCCTGTTCAGCCTGATCGAAACGCTCGGCGCGCTGATCGGCGATCCCGACCTGCCCGAACATGCGCGCTCCGGATACGAGGCGCTGCGCGACAAGGCGCGCGAATTGCGCGGCGGGCTCGACCGGCATTGACGAACCGGCAGCGCCGGCGCCGGCCGCATGGCCCGCGCCGGTGCTGCCCAATCCTGCGCGGCCCGCACAAAAGCCCGTGCGCTCAACGAGTTAGCCTGCCGATGCGCAGGATATCCACAAGCTTGCCAACACATTCTGTGGAGAACCGTCCGGCTCCGCGAACCGGCCGCCTGCTGCATGGCGCGACGCCGCAAACGATGCCGCGTCATTGACCTGTCTGGTCCGATCTACTGAATCCCCTTTTGTATCAGGATGTTACGCGTCACATTGGCGGAATATCCACAGGCTTGCCAACAAAATCTGTGGATAAGTCTGACGTGATTGCTTCCTGATGGTTGACGATCCGGCGAACGGCGGCCGTGCCGTTCACGTGCTTGCGCACCGGCTGCCCGATGCATGCATCGGTGCGGTAATTCGTGCGCGATCAACGAGTTAGGCGTCGGGTACCCAGGATATCCACATCCTTGCCAACAAAATCTGTGGACAAGCGACGCGCCGCTATTCGAGCGGCGCCGCGTCGGCCGCGTCGGCCGCTTCCGCCACGATCCAGTCGCGAAACAGCGTCATCGCTGGCGTGAGCGGCTTCGACTTCAGCGACGTGAGCCAGTAGCCGCCCGCCCGCACGTCGATGTCGAGCGGCCGCGCAAGCTGGCCGAGCTGCAGCTCGCGCACGAACATGCAGGCCGGCGCCAGCGCGATGCCCGCGCCTTGCATCGCGGCCTCGACCATCAGCCGTGACGAATCGAACACGGGCCCGTTCACCGACCACGGTTCGAGCTGCGCGGCGTCGAACCAGCCGAGCCATTCGTCGGTGCGGTACGAGCGCAGCAGCGTTTCGTTCGCGAGATCGGCCGGCCGTGCGAGACGCCGCGCGATCTCCGGCGCGCACAGCGCGGTGAGCGGCGCGTCGAGCAGCCGCTCGTTGCGCGTCGCCGGCCAGTTGCCTTCGCCGAAGCGGATCGCGAAGTCGAGGCCTTCGGCCGCGAGGTCGACGACGTTGTTGTTGGTCCGCAGCCGCAGTTCGACGAACGGGTGCGTGTCGCCGAAGCGCTTCAGCCGTGGCATTAGCCAGCCTATGGCAAAGGTGCCGACCGCGCCGAGCGTCAGCACCTCGCGGAAGCGCCCGCCCTCGAACTGCTTGAGCACGGTCTCGATGCGGCTGAATGCGTCGCTGAGCACCGGCAGCAGCGCGCGCCCTTCGTCGGTGAGCCCGAGGCCGCGCGGCAGCCGCGTGAACAGCGCGCAGCCGAGCCGCTCCTCGAGCGAGCGCACCTGCTGGCTCACGGCAGCCTGGGTCACGCTCAACTCGAGGCCGGCGCGCGTGAAGTTCAGGTGGCGTGCCGACGATTCGAACGCGCGCAATGCGTTCAGCGGAAGATGAGGGCGGAGCTTGGTCATAAGAATTTCTTGTGTCAGCGCTCAATTATCGTTGCTTGTCAGACAACCGTAAAGTCACGATAGTGCTGTCTCGCCGGCCGGCCGATTCGCATCCATTCCACCACGAGAGACACGACATGACCTACTCATCGCAACGTCGAACCCTGTTGCTGGCCGCCGCGACGGCGCCGCTCGCGTTGACCGTCGCCGCGTGTGCTTCGCCGCCGGCCGCGGAGCAGGATGTTTCGTCCGCGACGTCGTTTGCCGCGCTCGAGCGCGCGGCGGGCGGCCGTCTCGGCGTGTGCGCGATCGACACCGCGAGCGGCCGGCAGGCGCGGCATCGCGCGGACGAGCGCTTCCCGTTCTGCAGCACGTTCAAGGCGATGCTGAGTGCGGCGGTGCTCGCGCAGAGTGTCGAGCGCCCGGGGCTGTTGCAGCAGCGGGTGACGATCGCGCAGTCCGATCTCGTGAACTACTCGCCGGTGTCGGGCAAGCACGTCGGCGCCGGGATGACCGTCGCCGAGTTGTGCGAGGCGGCGATCCAGTACAGCGACAATTCGGCCGCGAACCTGGCGATGAAGCTGATCGGCGGGCCGGCGGCCGTGACCGCATTTGCACGCTCGATCGGCGACGACACGTTCCGGCTCGATCGCTGGGAGACGGAACTGAACACCGCATTGCCGGGCGACCCGCGCGACACGACGACGCCCGCTGCGATGGCCGCGAGCATGCGCGTGCTCACGCTCGGCGATGCGCTGCCACCCGCGCAGCGCGCGCAGCTCGTCGCGTGGCTGCGCGGCAACAAGGTCGGCGACAAGCGGATTCGCGCGGGCGTGCCGGCCGGCTGGCAAGTGGCCGACAAGACCGGCACCGGCGACTACGGGACGACGAACGACGCGGGCGTGATCTGGCCGCCGTCGCGCGCGCCGATCGTGCTCGTCGTGTACTACACGCAGGCGCGTGCCGATGCGAAGGCGAAGGACGACGTGATCGCGGCCGCCGCGCGCATCGCGGTCGCGGCGTTCGCCTGAGCGGGCGGCGCGGCGTGCATTCATCGGCGGACGGACGAAGCGATGGATGCACGCCGTGCCGCGGTCGTGATCGGCACGTCGAAACGTTGTGCGATCAACGACTTAGGTCACGCATGCTCAGGATATCCACATCCTTGCCAACAAAAAGTGTGGACAAGCCCGCGAGTGGGCGCGTTCGTTGACGGGCGGGCTTGGCGCCGGCGTGCGGGAGGCCTGTCTGCACGGTTCGAAGCGGCACGGACAAAGCCTTTCGGATCAAGCGCTTGTGCGTGGTATGCGCAGGCTATCCACATGCTTGCCAACAAAATCTGTGGACAAGCCCGCGCGATGTTCAGCCGTGCCGATCGTCGACCGACGGCCAGCGCGCGAACGCGAACACCCACAACATGATGAAGTTCACGACCGGGATGAACATCGTCAGGATCCACCAGCCTGAATGCCCTGTACGCCGAACGATCCGGACATACGGATAGACGACGATCGCGACGAGCACGAGCGAAACGATCAACTGCCCAGCGGTGAAATGTTCCATGGTCTTCCTCGGATGATGTGTCGTTGTCCGATGCGGGCCGAACGGCCCGCACGTGTGTCGCCGCATGCCGTGTCGCGATGCGCGGCCGCGCGTGCGGCTCGTGTGATCGTGACGCGCGGCATGCATGAACGTCAAGCTGCGTTCTGCGTGCCGCCGCTGCGCCGGATTGCCGGATCGTGCAAGCGAGCGTGTCGCGCGTTGCCGCAATGTTGGCGCGGCACATGAATCATTTGCCGATCAAGGGGTTAGGCGATGCGTGCGCAGGATATCCACAAGCTTGCCAACAAAATCTGTGGGCAAGTGGGGCGACGAGCGCGTCGCATGCCGCACGCGTATGGTGCGTACATCGGCGTGGCATCGTGATGCGACGTGCGGCGAACTGGCGCGTGCGTTGGCGCGGCGCACACCGCGTCTGCATCACGCGTGCCAAAGTCCGTCGGATCAAGGGCTTAGCGTCGCGGTGCGCAGGATATCCACAAGCTTGCCAACATTTTCTGTGGAGAAGTCCGCGTGGCGATCGCGTGGCGCGGCACCGCGTGCGAGTCGTGCGCCGTGCCGACGCGCGACGGCGGACGTTGGGTAAGCCGACGGTGTCGCGACGAACTCCGGATGCGTGAAGGGCCGCGCGAAACGCGTCGGTCGATTCCAGAATCGTGTAGCCGCATGTGCGGCGGACGTCGTCGACGGCACGCGAATCGCCGCATCGCGATCGGCCGAACCGGGCATTGCGCTTGTTCGACCCGGCCTGGCGCATTCGCTGCGCACGCCCGCCAAATCCTTTCGGATCAATCGCTTGCCGTCGTTGGCAGCCGGTTGTCCACAAGCTTGCCAACACAATCTGTGGAAAAGGCGGCCGTCACGCGTGTATCAGGCCGGCACCGGAAAACGCACCGTCACGGTCAACCCGCGCCCGCCTTGCGTCGTCGCGAGCGCGACCGTCGCGCGATGCTGTTCGGCGATCCTCTTGACGATCGACAGGCCGAGCCCGCTGCCCGACGACGTGGCCGCCTGCGCGCCTTCGCCGCGGTAGAAGCGCTCCCATACGTCCGTGCGCTCGGCTTCCGGAATGCCGGGGCCGTCGTCGGCGACTTCGAGCACGGGCGTCGCGCCGTCGAGGCGCGCGGACACGTCGACGCGCGCGCCGTCGCCCGCGTAGCGGATCGCGTTGTCGACGAGGTTGTTCAGCAGCACGCGCAACGTGTCCTTGTTGCCGGTGGCTATCACGGGCGACGACACGATCGCGCCGAGGTCGATATGGTGCGCATCCGCGACGCGCGTGCGATCGGCGACCACCGAGCGGCACAGCGCGGCGAGATCGACGGGCGCGGATGCCGCGGCCGTCGACTGCGCGTCCGGTTCGAGGCGCGCGAGCGTCAGCAACTGTTCGGCGAGGTGGCCGAGGCGCGTCGTGCCGGCCTGGATCTGCGCGACGATCTGCTCGCGCTCGTCGGCCGTCGACGCGCGCCGCAGCAATTGCGACTGGATCGACAGCCCCATGATCGGCGTGCGCAATTCGTGCGCGGCATCGGCGATGAAGTGTCGCTGCAGCGTAAACGAGCGGTCGAGCCGTGCGAGCAAGTCGTTGATCGCCTCGGCGAGCGGGCGCACCTCGTTCGGCATCGACGCGATGTCGACCGGTTCGAGATTGTTCGCATTCCTGCGCTTCAGGCCGGATGCGATCGTGCGCAGCGGCCGAAGCCCCGCGCCGATGCCGAACCACAACCCGATCGCGAGGACCGGCAGCATCGAGAACACCGGCCAGAGCAGGTGCACCGCGATGCCCGCGATCGCTTCCCAGCGCGCATGCCGTGCCTGCGCGAGCCGGATCGTCGTGCCGCCGCGCTCGGTCACGTAAGTGCGCCACGGCTGGCCGCCGACGTCGACGCTGCCGAGGCCCGTCTGCGTCGGCGGGGGCAGCGCGGATTTGCGGTCGGTCGAATAAACGAGCGTGCCGTTGCGCCAGACTTGCAGCAGCACGGCGTCGGGATCGCCGGCCTCGAATTCGTGTTTCCCCTCGCGATGGTTGCGGAACGACAGCTCGCCGTTCGGACCGACGACGATCTGCTTCGACATGCTGCGCATCTGGTCGTCGAGGAGATCGTCGAGCTCGCGCAGCGCGCCCCAGTAGGTGCCCGCGCTCGCGACCAGCCCGATCACGCACGCGGCCGGCAGCAGCCACGTCAACAGGCGCCGCCGCAGCGACGCGCTGCGCCAGCGCGCGATCGCATGTTGCAGGCGCGTCATGCGCCGTCACCGATCCGGTAGCCGACGCCGCGCACCGTGCGGATCATGTCGTGGCCGAGCTTCTTGCGCAGGTTGTGGATGTGTACCTGAACCGCGTTGCTCTCGATTTCCTCGCCCCAGCTGTACAGCCGTTCCTCGAACTGTTCGCGCGAGATCACCGCGCCGGGGTCGCGCATCAGTTCGTGCAGCAGCACGAATTCCTTCGGCGACAGCGTGACTTCTTCGTCGTTGAGCCAGACCAGGTGCTTGACCGGATCGAGCCGCAGCGGGCCGATCGCGAGCGTCGTCTGCGCGCGCCCCGCGTGACGGCGATTGACGGCGCGAATGCGCGCGAGCAGTTCCTCGAGCACGAACGGCTTGACCAGGTAGTCGTCGGCGCCGCTGTCGAGGCCGGCGATGCGGTCCGGCACGCCGTCGCGCGCGGTGATGATGATCGCGGGCAGGGTTTCGTCGCGCCGGCGCAGCGACGCGAGCACCGACAGGCCGTCGCGATTCGGCAGCCCGAGGTCGAGCAGCAGCAGGCCGTAGCCGGTCGAGCGCAGCGCGAGCGTCGCGGCGTCGCCGTCCTTGACCCAGTCGACCGCGAAGCCCTCCTGTTTGAGGCCCTGTTCGAGCCCGCTGCCGATCAGCGGATCGTCCTCGACGAGCAGTACGCGCATGGATTCGTGTCTGTTGGCGGGCGTGGCGCCCCGGGGTTCTCATGATAAGCGCAGGTGTCTTAGGGAGAGCTTAAACGGCGATGGCCGGCGCGCGTTCGTGCGGGCCCGATGCGGCACCGTGTCGCTTCGGCACGGCCTTCAGGTTTGCTTAATCTTACGGTCCGTAATCTTGGGCCGTCGCGTTCAACCGGACGCGGCGCGTTATCGAGGAAGAGGAGAAACGCAATCATGAAACATCTGGCCAGAACCCTGAGCGTCGCACTCGCGCTGCTGCCTGCCGCCGTCCATGCGGAATACACGGGGCCGTCCACGCTGACCACGACGACCGTGAAGGAACTGCTCGCGAACGGCAAGGACGACCAGCACGTGCAACTGCAGGGGCGCATCGTCAAGCACACCGGCGGCGAGGACTACGAGTTCGCCGATGCAACCGGCACGATCCGCGTCGAGATCGACAAGAAGCTGTGGGCGGCCGGCCAGCCCGTCAGCGACAAGAACGAAGTGAAGCTGACCGGCGAGTTCGAGCGCAAGTGGTCGGGCAAGGTGAAGGTCGACGCCGACCACATCGAAGTGCTGCGCTGACCGGTGCGCGCGGGGCCGGTGATACCATGGACGACCGGTTCCCGTTCTCACCAAGATGGCCGCCAATTTCGATGAACTCGCGTCCCGGATCCGGGCGCAATTTTCCGAACTGAGCCCGCAATTCCAGGCGGGCGCTGCATTTCTGCTCGATCATCCCGACGAGGTTGCCACCTCGTCGATGCGCAAGGTCGCGCAGCGCGCGCAGGTTCAACCCGCGTCGCTCGTGCGGCTCGCGCAGCAATTCGGTTTCCCCGGCTGGAACGAGTTGCGCGACCTGTGCGTCGCGCGCGTGCGCACGCGTCCCGAGCCGCTCACGCAGCGTGCGCGTTCGCTCGTGCGGCCCGATGCGAAGGCGTCGCTCGCGCATGACCTGCTTGCCGCGCAGCAGCATAACCTTGCCGCCACCGCCGCGCAGAACGAGCACGCGCTCGCCGACGCCGCGAAGCTGATCCGCAAGGCGTCGCACGTGCACGTCGCCGGGTTTCGGTCGTGCTATCCGGTCGCGTTCGGATTCGTGTACGGCTATCGGCTGTTCCGGCCGACCGTGTCGCTGCTCAACGGCGTCGCCGGCTCGCTCGAGATGGAGTTGCGCACGATCGCGAAGCAGAGCGTGACGGTGGTCATCAGTTTCGCGCCGTATTCCGCGGAAGCGACGCGCGTCGCGCAGGCGGCGAAGGCGCAGGGCAGCAAGATCGTCGCGATCACGGACAGCGCTGTATCGCCGATCGCGCTGCATGCGGACGCGCAGCTGATCTTCACGCACGACAGCCCGTCGTTCTTTCCGTCGCTGGTCGCCGCGCATGCGATGGCTGAGGCTCTAGTTGCGCAGTTGCTGGCGCTCGAAGGCAGCGATGCGATCGCGGCGCTCGAGCGCGCGGAGGCGGAACTGCATGCGAAGGGCGCTTACGTCGTGTAGACGCGCGGCGGCGTGACCAGCGGGGCACCGCGCCGCGCCCGAGGCGCTGCCATCCACATCGATATTTCGCCGTGTCCTGAAGCGTCGCGGTACCGCGCGCGCGTATGCTGACGTCTCCATTCCGAGGAGATCGCGATGTCCGATTCCAACGTGCAGTTCCGCCACGCCGAAACCTTCCGCGCGCTGCACACGCGCCCCGGGGCCTTCATCATCCCGAACCCTTGGGATGCCGGTTCGGCCCGGCTGCTCGCGATGGCGGGCTTCGAAGCGTTGGCCACCACGAGTGCCGGCTTTGCGTTTTCGAGAGGGCGACCCGACAACGCGATCGACCGCGACGAAATGCTCGAGCACATCGCCGAAATCGTCGCCGCGGGCGGCCTGCCGGTCAGCGCAGATCTCGAGAACGGTTTCGGCGACGCGCCGGACACGGTCGCCGACACGATTCGCCTGGCGGCCGACGCCGGGGCGGTGGGCGGCTCGATCGAGGATGCGACCGGCCGTGCCGATGCGCCGATCTATCCGCGCGACGTGGCGGTCGAGCGTATCGCGGCGGCGGTCGATGCGGCGCGTTCGCTGAAGTTTCCGTTCACGCTGACCGCGCGCTGCGAAAACTACCTGCACGGCCGCCCCGACCTCGCCGACACGATCGCGCGGCTGGTCGCGTTTCGTGACGCGGGCGCCGACGTGCTGTACGCGCCCGGTGTGACCGACCCCGACGACATCGCGGCGATCACGCGCGCGGTCGGCGCGCCGGTCAACGTCGTGATGGGACTGCAGGGCGGCTTGCTGAGCCTCGACGCGCTCGCGGCGCTCGGCGTAAAGCGCGTGAGCGTCGGCGGCGCGCTCGCGCGGGCCGCGTTCGGCGCATTCCTGCGCGCCGCGACGGAAATGGCGCGCGACGGCACGTTCACGTTCACGCAGGCGGCGGTGCCGGGGCGCGACCTCAATCGCTGGTTTTCGGCACCGGACAATTCGCGCGTCCGGTTCGAACAATGAGTGTCGATAAAACGCGAGAACGTTTACAGCCGTAAACCGATTGACAGTGATCAATCGAAACCGTTGTCGATTTGAAGTTCGACGACGGCGCAAAATTCATCGTTTATTCTCCGCATTCCGGCGGTTTGACCATAATCGGCGCGCAAGCCGCGCCGATTATGGTGCCAGAAGCCTGCCGTGCGAACCGGTGCCGCATATTGCCGCGATTTTCCGATCGATGTTTTTCGGTGTTCGGGAGTTGCCGGTTATTTGTCGGGTTGGTAATCTGCGGCAGATCCGAATGACCGGCGCGGGCCGCCGGAAAATGAATATATAAAAAATCGAGAGAGCGATGACAATCCGAGCAAATCGCAACCACGGCTTTCGCGTCGGCGATGTCGTGACGCTGAAAACGGGTGGGCCGCGCATGACCGTCACCTATGCCGGGCCGGTCGTGTTCGATGATGCCGACTGGCTCATCTGCCAGTGGTTCGACGAGGGCGGCCACTTCCGCCAGGAAATGTTTCATCACGAAACGGTGGTGCCCGAACCGCGTGCGATTCCCGCCGGGCGCGTGCGCATGCGCATGCAGTCGAACCGCTACCGGTCGGCAGCCTGACGCCACGTCCGGCACGGCGCCGCGCCGCGTACCGGCCGCGCGTTGCTGCATCGCAGCATCCCGCGGCGCCGGCATGCCCATGACCGCGACTTCCGCGACATTTCACGTCAACCCGAAACATGCGTCGGCCCGGCGCACCGATACTGCACGCATGAACCCGACCGATCCGATTGCCGCGGTCACGCACCGCGATCCTTACCCGTACTACTCGACGCTCGTCGACGGGCCACCGCTCGCGTTCGACGCCTCGCTCGGCCTGTGGGTCGCGAGCCGGGCGGCGAGCGTCACGGCCGTGCTCTGTCACCCGGCGTGCCGCGTCAGGCCGCTCGATGCGCCGGTACCGCCCGCGCTGCGAGGGACGACGGCGGGCGCACTGTTCGGCGAGCTCGTGCGCATGAACGACGGCGCATTGCGGCACGACGTGCCGAAACAGGCGCTGCGCGCGGCATTCGCGCCGATCGACGCCGATGCGTCGCGCGAGCGGGCCGCGCAACTCGCCGGCCGCCGGCTCCCGGCGCCGCATGACGCCGATGCGCTGAACGCGTGGTGCATGACGGTGCCGGTGTGCGCGGTCGCCGATCTGCTCGGCTTCGACGATACGCAGCTCGACGATATTGCCGCGCTGGTCGTCGACTTCGTCGCCGCGCTGTCGCCGCTGTCGGACGACGCGGCACTGGCCCGCGCGAGCGAGGCCGCGCGGCAACTGCTCGACCGGATGACCGAGCGCGTCGCGCGCACGCGCGCACACGACGGCTCATGGGTCGCGGCGATTCAGCAGGCGGCTGGCGCCGCGGGATGGCACGCGAGCGGCGCGCTCGTCGCGAATCTCGTCGGGTTGCTGTCGCAAACGTGCGAGGCGACGGCCGCATGGCTCGGCAATGTGCTGGTCGCGTGGGACGGTGCCGTCACCGAAAGCGCGTTGGCGGAGCCCGCGGCGCTCGATGCATTCGTCGCCGAGGTCGGCCGATTCGATTCGCCGGTGCAGAATACGCGCCGCTTCGTCGCGTCGCGCACGACGATCGAGGGCGTGACCGTCGATGCCGGTGCAGCCATCCTGGTCGTGCTCGCGGCGGCGAATCGCGATCCGGCCGTGCATCGCGATCCGAACCGGTTGCTGCCCGGCCGCGCGCCGGGGCCGAACTTCGGGTTCGGCACGGGGCCGCATGGGTGCCCGGGCGAGCGGATCGCGCGGGCGGTGACGGCGGGGGCGTTCGGGGCGTGGTTGCGCGCGGGCAGTGACGTGCCGCGCGACAAGCTGGTGTGGGACTACCGGGCCTCGACAAACGTCAGGATGCCGAAATTCGGCGCGGCGAGGTAAGGCGAACGGCGCGGCTGCCTAGCGGCAACCTTGCTTCTCGGCCCATTGCTGCTGGGCGGCAACGCGGCGCTGCACGCGTTCGACGAGACCGGCCGAGAAGGTCCGCATGCTGATGCCGCGGCGCTTCGCGAGGATGGTTTGCGCGACATCCGTTTGCGGGTTCGGCTGGCATGCCCAGTACAGCGTCATCAGCCAGCCGATGCCCGTCCACCCGAACAGCGCGTTGAACATCGCGATCGTCAGTTTGTCGTGCCGGGCGCGTCGGTCGGCGACAACCGCCGGAAGAAAATAGAGCGCGATCGCCGCGACCGAACCGGCTATCTGAATCAGGACTTCGTGTTGCATGTTGCTGCTCCGTCCGAACTTCAATGAGGCCGATTGTCGCGCTTTTTCCGTTCGTGTGCCGGCAATTGATTGTTGCGTTTTTAATGACGATCAGCGCGTGGCGACGTCCGCCGGCTGCATTTCGTTGCGCAGCGCGAAACCTTCGTCGAGCCAGCCGGTGATACCGCCGATCATCAGCTTCACCGGGCGGCCGAGGCGCGCGAGCCGGATCGCCGCGCGCGCCGCGCCGTTGCAGTGCGGCCCCGCGCAGTAGACGACGAACAGCGTGTCGGCCGGATGGTCGGCGAGCTTGCCGGCGACGATCTTGCGGTGCGGCAGGTTGCGCGCGCCGGGCACGTGGCCGGCGGCAAACTGCTCGGGCCCCCGCACGTCGAGCAGCACGAAATCGGGCACGCCGGACGCGAGCGCGTCGTGCACGTCCCAGCAGTCGGTCTCGAAGCGCAACGAGGCTTCGAAGTGCGCGAGGGCGGCGGCGCTGTCGGCGGCGGGGACGTCGGTGACGTAGGACATGAAAGGCACTCCTGGAGGACGGCGCCCAATGCGCCGGGATGAAGGGCAGTATCGCGGTTCGGCGGCCATCGCGGCAGTGGCGCGATCGACAAGTTCCGGTAACATCGCGCCATGCACAATCATCTCGTCGTCGCGCTCGCCTACGATCGCCTCTGCACCTTCGAATTCGGCTGCGTGGTCGAACTGTTCGCGCTCGAACGCCCGGAACTCGGCGTCGACTGGTATCGCTTCGCGGTCTGCGCGAGCGAGCCGGGGCCCGTGCGCGCGGCGGGCGGCATCATGGTCGCCGCGCCGTACCGGCTCGCGATGCTCGATCGCGCGGACACCATCGTGATTCCCGGCTGGCGCGATCCCGACGAGCCGCCGCCGGAACCGTTGCTGAAGAAGCTGCGTGCCGCGCACCGTCGCGGCGCGCGGCTCTGTTCGATTTGCTCGGGCGTGTTCGTGCTCGCGGCGGCCGGCGTGCTCGACGGGCTCACCGTCACGACGCACTGGCGCTACGCCGAGCGCCTGCAGGCGCGCTATCCGTCGCTGCGCGTGAATCCCGACGCGCTGTACGTCGACGAAGGGCAGGTCGTCACGTCGGCCGGCTCGGCGGCGGGGCTCGACATGCTGCTGCATCTCGTGCGCCGCGATCACGGCGGCGCGATCGCGAACCGGGTCGCGCAGCGCCTCGTGCTGCCGCCGCATCGCGACGGCGGCCAGGCGCAGTTCGTGCCGCGACCGGTCGCGCCGGGCGGCAGCGACCGGCTCGCGAAGCTGATCGACTGGATGCGCGCGCATGCGGCCGAGCCGCACACGCTCGCGTCGCTGGCCGCGCAGGCGGCGATGAGCACGCGCACGCTGCAGCGGCAGTTCGCGGACGCGACGGGGATGTCGCCGCTCGCGTGGCTGATCCGCGAGCGCGTGAACGTCGCGAAGGACATGCTCGAAGCGCATCCAGGGATGTCGCTCGCGCAGGTTGCCGCGCGCGCGGGGTTCGGTTCCGAGGAGTCGTTGCGCCGGCACTTCCGGCGTGTCGCGGCGACGAGCCCGGCCGCGTATCGGCGCGGGATGGATCGCGGCGTGAGGTCCGCTGACGCGTGAGCGTCGCGTTTTCCTCCGCCACGGCTTCGCCGGCCGTCGCTTATTCGTCGTTCATTGCCAGCTGATTTCTCGCACGCTTCGGATCGCGGTCGCCGAAGGCCATGCAGCCGACCGACGCGATCGTATCGTGGCACGGCGAACTGAAGGCGAATTCGATGAGGATGGCGAAGCACAGCTTCGCCGCATGGGGCGGTCGTTTGCCTGCCTGACCGGCGAACCGTCACGCATCGCGACGCCGGCCGCGTGCTGCCGGCGCGGCGTCGCGGCGCGCATGCTCAGCGCGTGACGGTGTCGCGCGCGGTTTCCTTGATGCACGCGATCCGGTACACGCCGTCCTCGACTTCGACGCCGTGTGTGTCGTGCGTGAAGCCGGGGAAGCGCAGGTCGTACTGCTCGAGTGCCTTCAGGTACCCGAGCAGCGGGCCGTCGGCCGGCCCCGCGTTCTCGCCGGGCATCAGCAGCGGAATGCCCGGCGGATAGGGCACGACACCCGTCGCGACCGTGCGGCCTTCCATCTCCGACAGCTCCAGCATCTCGATGTCGTTGTGCACGAGATGCTCGAACGCCTCGGCCGGGCTGAAGTCGGGCTTCGGCAGCGTCGAGAAGCCGCGCGACATCATCTCGGTCGTCTTCAGGTCGCTCATCGCGCTGAACATCAGGTCGCACAGATCGCGCAGGCCGAGCTTGCCGTAGCGGTCCGGATAGCGCGCGACGAGTTCCGGCAGCGCCTGTTCGAGCGGCGCGTTCGCGTCGTAGTCGCGCTTGAAGTCGAGCAGCGTGTTGACGAGCGTGCCCCACTTGCCCTTCGTCACGCCGAGCGAGAACAGGAACAGGATCGTGAAGTCGGTCGTCTTCTCGACGACGATGCCGTGGCGGTCCAGATACGCGGTGACGACCGACGCCGGAATGCCGACCGGCATCAGCCCGCCGTGCGGCGCGACGCCCGGCGTGACGATCGACACCTTGATCGGATCGAGCATGCAGTAGTCTTCCTCGATGTCGCCGAAACCGTGCCACGTATCGCCCGGATGCAGCACCCAGCATGACGGATCGGTGGCGAGCAGCGTTTCGTCCGCTTCGTGGAAGCGCACGCGCCGGCCGGTCTTGCGATCGACCACGGTGTCCGGCTGCCAGCCGTTGAAGAACCAGTCGTCGTTCTCCTCGCATTCCGCATGCAGCCGCGCGAGCATCCGGCGGAACGACACGGCTTCGCGGATTGCGTCGGTCGTCAGTGCCTCGCCGCCGGGGCCGTCCATCATCGCGGCGCTCACGTCGTTCGACGCGATGATCGCGTAGTTCGGCGACGTCGACGCATGCATCATGTATGCCTCGTTGAAGCGCGCATGCTCGATCGGGTTGCGGCCGTCGCGAACATGGATGAACGACGCCTGCGACAGCGCGGCGAGCAGCTTGTGCGTCGATTGCGTCGCGAACACGGTCGGCTTGCTCGCGTCGTGCCGCGCCGGATCGCCGTGCATCGCGTGACGATCGCGGTAGATCGGATTGAAGCGCGCATAGCCGTACCACGCTTCGTCGAAATGCAATCGGTCGACGCTCTGCCCGAGCAGTTCCTCGACGCGCGCGACGTTGTAGCAGAGGCCGTCGTACGTCGAGTTCGTGATCAGCGCGTGCACGGGCGTCGGATCGATGCCGTCGCGACCGCGCACGAGCGGGTTCGCGTCGATCGCGAGACGCACGGCGGCGGCGGTGAGCCGTTCCGGCATGATCGGCCCGATGATCCCGTAATGGTTGCGCGACGGAATCAGGTAGGTCGGAATCGCGCCGGACATCGTCATCGCGTGCTCGGCGGACTTGTGGCAGTTGCGGTCGCACAGCGCGACCTGGTTGCGCGTGACGCTCGCCATCAGGATCACGCGGTTCGACATCGACGAGCCGTTCGTCACGTGATACGTGCGGTGCGCGCCGAACACGCGCGCCGCGTAGCGTTCGCTTTCGCCGATCGGGCCCGAGTGGTCGAGCAGCGAGCCAAGTTCGCCGACCGAGATCGACAGGTCCGAGCGGAACAGCGCCTCGCCGAAGAATTCGAAGTACGCGCGGCCGACCGGCGATTTCAGGAACGCGGTGCCGCCCGTGTGGCCCGGCGTGTGCCACGAGTATTCGTACACGCGCGAGAACTGCGCGAGTGCGCGGAACATCGGCGGCAGCACGGTTTCGCGGTAGCGTTCGATCGCGGCGACGATCCGCCCGCCGATGAACGCGGTGGTGTCTTCCAGCATCCAGATGAAGTCGTCGGCCTTGCGCATCGCGTCGACGGGAATCGCGGCCGCGCTCGCGCGGCTCGCGAGCAGGAACACCGGCACCGTCGCATTGCGCGCGCGCATCGCGTCGAGCACGGCCTGCGCGGGCGCATGAGCGGGATCGTTGCCGAGCTCCCAGTTGAGCAGCAGGCACTGGATCGCGGGATCGGCGTCGACTACCGCGCGCGCGTCTTCGGCGGAGGTCGCAATCACGACGTCGACGAGGCGCGTGCGCAATTCTTCGACGAGCGCGGTGGCCGCGCGTCCGGTGGCCGTGCGTTCGTCGATGTCGTGCTGCACGAGCAGCGCCTTCATGCCGAGGCGGCGGAACGCCGGTTGGGTCAAGGAAGCGGTCATGGGTTATTCCCCCGTTTGCTGGGTTGCCTGGACGCCCGCGGCCGGCGAGCGTGCGTGAAGGACGTCGGCCTTGTGTCGGCCCACGGAGATCCAGAAGGTCGCGACGAGCGCGACGATGGTGACGCCGAGCGCGAGATAGCGCACCCAGCGCGGCGAGCGGCCGCCCGGATGGACATGGGTTTCCTCGATTTCGCGCTGGCGGTTGATCGACAGCTCGTAGAACACGATCGTTGCGATCACGAAGATCAGCGACCAGCGCGTCTGCTGCCCGTCGGAGCCGACCATCGCCCACAGCGCGTAGACGGCGCCGATCAGGCCGACGATCGTATAGAACGTGAACTGGTGCGACGGCATCTTGCCGTAGCCGAGCACCTTGATCGCGATGCACGAATAGATGTACGGCAGCAGCGTCATGATCACGGCGATCGACGCGATCTTGCCGAACTGCTCGCTCGCGCTCGGCGACATCGTCGCGAGCACCTGCACCGACATGATGACCGCGACGATCGCGAGGCCGGCCGACGGCACGTTCTTCGAGTTCACGCGCGCGAACACGCCGGCGAACAGGCCGTCGTCGGCCGCCGCCTTCGCGGTCTGGCCGACCAGCAGCGTCCAGCCGGCGAGCGAGCCGAGGCAGCCGAGCGCCGCGCAGATCGCGACCGCGTTCGCGGCGGTGTCGCCGAGCGCGAGGCGCGCGGCATCCGCGAACGGCGCGCTCGACGCGAGCAGCGCCTTGTTCGGGATCATTCCCATGATGACGGTCGAGCTGAGCACGTAGCAGACGGCGGCGAGCACGACGCCGCCGACGGTCGCGATCGGCACGTTGCGCGACGGGTTCTCGACCACGCCGGCCGACACCGATGCGCTCTCGACGCCGATGAACGCCCACAGCGTGAAGTTCAGCGTCGCGCCGATCGCGCCGAAGCTGCTCGTGCCGGACACGTTCCAGCCGGCGAGGTACACGTCCTTGCTGAACCAGAACCAGCCGAACACGGCCATGCCGAGGATCGGCACGAGCGCGAAGATCGTCGTGACGGACTGCACGCGGCCGACCACGTTCGGCCCGAGGATGTTCGCGTAGGTGAACAGCCAGATCACGAAGATCTGCGCGAGCGCGAAGACCAGCGGGTCGCGCAGCATCGGGAAGAAGTGCGTGAGATAGCCGAGGCCCGCGACCGCGAGGCCGACGTTGCCGAGCACGTTCGCGAGCCAGTAGATCAGATTGGTCTGGTAGCCGATATACGGGCCGAACGACTTGCGTGCATACGCATACGGGCCGCCGGCGGCCGGGTCGATCGCCGCGAGCTTCGCGAACACCAGCGCGAGCGACACGGCGCCGACGACGGTGATCAGCCAGCCGAAGATCGCGATGCCGCCGGTGGCCGCGAGGTTTGCGGGCAGCATGAAGACGCCGGAGCCCATCATGTTGCCCGCGACCATCAGCGTGGCGGGGATGACGCCGATTTTCGGCGCGGCGGTCGCGGCTGGCGCGGCGGTGGAACGGGGGGAGGACGAGCTGGCATCGGACATGCGAGGCTCCTTGAATGGACGTGATGCGGTTGAGGTGGCGCGGCCCGGCGCCGGTTCGACGTTTTCCGAAAATGGATCGCCGTTTTATTGAACGACGCCATGTTATCTCGTTAATGATTTCAGGTAATGGTAAACGTTGAAATTTAATGAGTTAAATGTTGACGGATGTCATTGAAATCGAAAGCCGGGAATGGCGGCGCGGAATCGATTTCAAGCCGCATCGAGGCTGGCAGGGCGGTGGAGCGGAGGCCCGGTAAGTCTAGAGGGCGGTCGAGTCGGCGTGGGTGAATAATCGATTTTTTGACCGACCGGTTAAATCATGGTGTGAGGTAAATAATGTGCGCGTTTATGATTGAATTTGTTGGCGATTATTGGGTGCATTAAAAAGCGCGCTGTCGCGGAATCCGCTCCCGAATCGAGCGCGGGAAGCGGGCATGCGCCGGCGTGGCGGCACGCTCGGGCGGCACCGCGAACCGCGCCCGGAATGGCCCGGAAACGGTCGGGGAAAGGGCCCCGCGCGCAAACCATCGGCGTATCATCCGAACTTTCGTCAGCCCTATCCAGGCACGCCACCATGACCTCCGTCGACACTACCCCCGTCCTCGACCATGACAAGCTCGTTACCTTCGTCGAGCGCAAGTGGAACGATGAAATTCTCCACGCACTGACTGACTACATCGCGATCCCCGCGAAGAGTCCCGCATTCGACCCCGACTGGGCGAAGCGCGGGTATCTCGAGCGCGTCGTCACCGATGCCGCGCAGTGGGCCGAACGCCAGCCGGTGAAGGGCCTGAAGCTCGAGATCGTGCGCTTGCCCGGCCGCACGCCGGTGATCTTCTTCGAAACGCCCGCGACGCGCTCCGGCAGCACCGATACGATCCTGCTGTACGGCCACCTCGACAAGCAGCCCGAATTCGACGGCTGGCGCGCGGACCTCGGCCCGTGGACGCCGAAGTTCGAGAACGGCAAGCTGTACGGCCGCGGCGGCGCGGACGACGGCTATGCGATCTACGCGAGCCTCGCGGCACTCGGCGCGCTCGACGAGCAGGGCGTCGAACGGCCGCGCTGCGTCGGCCTGATCGAGACCTGCGAGGAGTCGGGCAGCTACGATCTGCTGCCGTACGTCGACGCGTTGCGCGACCGGCTCGGCCAGGTGTCGCTCGTCGTGTGCCTCGATTCGGGCGCGGGCAACTACGACCAGATGTGGCTCACGACGTCGCTGCGCGGGCTGGTGTCCGGCGACCTGCAGGTCGAGGTGCTCGAGGAAGGCGTTCACTCGGGCGTGTTCGGCGGCATCGCGCCGTCGAGCTTCCGCGTGATGCGCCAGCTGTTCGAGCGCCTCGAAGATGCGAAGAACGGCAACCTGCTGCCGGGCGTGTTCCATTGCGAGATTCCCGACAGCCGCGTGCGCGAAGCCGACGCGGCCGCCGCGATCCTTGGCGACGCCGTGTGGAAGGGCCTGCCGTGGGCATGCGGCGCGGACGGCAAGCCGGTGCTGCCGACCACGACCGATCCGCGCGAGGCGCTGCTGAATTCGACGTGGCGTCCGTCGCTGTCCGTGACGGGCGCGGCCGGCTTGCCGGCGCTCGCCGACGCGGGCAACGTGCTGCGTCCGCGCACCGCGTTCAAGCTGTCGCTGCGCCTGCCGCCGCTGGTCGACGCCGCACAGGCCGTGCAGCAGCTGAAGGAACTGCTCGAACTCGATCCGCCGTACAACGCGAAGGTCACGTTCAAGCCGGATGCGGGCGCGGCGACCGGGTGGAGCGCGCCGGATCTCGCGCCGTGGCTCGCGTCGTCGCTCGACGCTGCGTCGCGCCGCCATTTCGGCGCGGACTGTGCGTACATGGGCCTTGGCGGCACGATCCCGCTGATGAACGTGCTGCAGGCCGGCTTCCCGTCCGCGCAGTTCATGGTGTGCGGCGTGCTCGGGCCGAAGTCGAATGCGCACGGCCCGAACGAGTTCCTGCACGTGCCGTACGCGAAGAAGCTGACCGCGGCGGTGGCGGACGTGATCGCGTCCGCGCGCTGAGCGTTCGCGCTGCCGCGCCGAACGGAATCAACCGCATTCCTGACGATCTCACGGAGCCTTGCCGATGACCGCGTTGCCGACCGCCAATACCGACCCGCTGCGCATGCGCGCCGAACCGCTGCACGCTTTCGTCGCGGCACTCTGGGAGCGGGCCGGCAGCAGTGCGCGCGAGGCAACGCTCGTCGCCGATCACCTGGTCGGCGCGAATCTGGCGGGTCACGATTCGCACGGGATCGGGATGATCCCGAACTACGTGGCGTCGTGGCGCGAGGGCCAACTGCAATTGAACGGGCACGCGTCGATCGTCCGCGACGGCGGCGCGGTGCTGACGATCGACGGCGGGCGCGGCTTCGGCCAGGTGATCGCGTTCGAGGCGATGGTCGAAGGGATCGAGCGCGCGCGGCGCATCGGCATCTGCGCGATCGGGCTGCGCGACGTCCATCACCTGGGCCGCATCGGGCACTGGGCCGAGCAGTGCGCGCGCTCGGGGCTCGTGTCGTTCCATTTCGTCAACGTGCCGGGCGACCTGCTCGTCGCGCCGCTGCACGGCACCGATGCGCGTTTCGGCACGAATCCGTTCTGCGCCGCGTATCCACGCGCGGGCCGGCCGCCGCTGCTGCTCGATTTCGCGACGAGCGCGATTGCTTACGGCAAGACGCGGGTGGCCTACAACCAGGGCAAGCGCGTACCGGCCGGGTCGCTGATCGATCATCGCGGACAGCCGACCGACGATCCGGCCGTCATGCACGAGCAGCCGTTCGGTTCGCTGCTGCCGTTCGGACTGCACAAGGGTTATGCGCTGGCCGCGATGTGCGAGATCTTCGGCGGCGCGCTGGTCGGCGGGCATACGACGCATGGCGGCACGCTGCAGAAGACGAGCGCGATCGTCAATGGAATGCTGTCGGTGCTGATCGATCCGAACGCATTCGACGCGGCCGATGCGCAGCGTGAAGCCGACGCGTTCGTCGAATGGGCGAAGGCGTCGCCGCAGGCAGGCGAGGCGCCGGTGCGGATGCCCGGCGAGCCGGAGGAGGCGAGCCGCGCCGCGCGCGGCGCGGACGGCATTCCGGTCGATCGCGCGACGTGGCGGCAGATCCGTGAGAGCGCGGCGGCCGTCGGCTTCGACGACGCGCAACTCGACATGTGGACGCTACGCTGCACGGAGGCCGCATGAGCTGGCAATCGGAGAAGGCGCACGGCGAGGAGATCGCGTACCGGCTCGCGCCGCTCGGCAACGTACAGGTCGTGCGGTTCTTCAGCGGTGCCGCGATGCGACTCGACGGCGTGATGTTCGGTTTCATGTCGCGCGGGTCGCTGTTCCTGCGTGTCGACGACGTGAACCGTCCCGCGTTCGTCGCGGCGGGGATGGGGCCGTTCTCGTATGAGCGTCCGACGCGCACCGTCGCACTCGAGGGCTATTACGAAACGCCGGCCGACGTGCTCGAGGACGCGGGTGCGCTGTTCGACTGGTGTCGCGGTGCGTATCGTGCCGCACTGCTTGCCGGTGCGCCGAAGCGCAAGGCACGACCGAAGTCGAAGCCGGCGCCGAAACCGGAAACGACGCGTAAGCGCACGTAGCGCCCCGCGTACGACGGCGTATTTTCTTTTTCCTTGCATTCGAATCACGTCGGGTGCGTGCAGGCGCCGGGTTCGACGCACTGCATGGTCCGCCTGCTTCACAACGGCAGCCTCGGCGTTTATGATCGGCGCGATTGCGCCCGTGCCCGGCGCAACCCGCGCCGGTCTCGCTGCCGGCTTCGCGAACGGCACGTCGAAAGCCGCGCGATTGATTCCCCACTCATCGTTCCAGACGGAGACAACCGATGCTCGTCCTGATTTTCGGTTTAGCGATCTTCCTCGGTGTGCATTCGATTCGGATCTTCGCGGACGGCTGGCGATCCGCAACCATCGAGCGGATCGGCGAGAAACGCTGGAAGGGCCCGTATGCGCTCGCGTCGATCGTCGGCTTCGTGCTGATCATCTGGGGTTACGGGATCGCGCGCCAGGGCGGAACGCTGCTGTGGGTGTCGCCCGTCGGCGTTCGCCATCTCACCGGCATGCTGACCGCGATCGCCTTCGTGCTGATCGCCGCGGCCTACGTGCCGCGCAACCGCATCAAGACGCTCGTCGGCCATCCGATGGTGGCCGGCGTGATGGTGTGGGCGGTCGCCCATCTGCTCGCGAACGGCACGTTGCACGCGGTCGTGCTGTTCGGTGCATTCTTCGTGTGGTCGCTGGCCGATTTCGTCGTGTGGCGTGCGCGCGATCGCAGTAACGGCGTCCGTTATCCGGCCGGGAGGCTGTCGGGCGATGTCGTGACGATCGTCGCCGGGCTCGTCGTATGGGCCGTCTTCGCGCTGTTCCTGCACGGCCTCCTGATCGGCGTGCGGCCGTTTGGTTGAGCGCACCGGGCTGCGGCGGGCATCAAGCGCGGGGCGCGCAAGCCGCTGTGACATCAAGGCGGATGCGTGACGCCGCCGTCGCACGGCGCACGCACGCGTGCCCATCGATTGCGAATGCATCGCGGCTGACGGCGCGCGTACGTCAGATCGGCTTGACGAACAGCCCGACGGTCAGCGCGGCGCCGATGCAGACAATCGCGATCCGCAGCACGCGCTCGTTCACGCGGTGCATCGCCCACGCACCGAGCAGGCCGCCGACGATCGCACCGCCGCCGAGCGCGATGGCCTCGCGCCAGTGCAGGTGAGGCGAGGTTACGAACAGCACGACCGCCGACGCGTTCATCACGCCCGCGAGCGCATTCTTCGTCGACATCGCGTGACGCGGCGCCAGGCCGGCCATCGTCAGCGCGGCCATCATCAGGAACCCGATGCCGCCGCCGAAGTAGCCGCCGTAGATCGCGATCAGGAATTGCGAGATCGCGGCCGTGACCGGGCCGATATGCTGCGTGTCGGCGCCGGGCTTGCGAAAGAAGCTGCCCCACGCGAACACGACCGTCGCGAACAGCACGAGCCATGGCACGAGGTGCGAGAAGATCGACGACGGCGTTTTCAGCAGCAGCAGGCCGCCGAGCGCGCCGCCGACCACGCTGATCGCGAACAGCGCGCGAAACGGCAACTTGCCCGCGCCGCGCACCATGTTCCGGCTCGCCCAGCCCGTCGTGACCTGGCCGGGAAACAGCGCGACCGTCGACGTGATGTTCGCCGCGAGCGGCGACATCCCCGACACGATCAGCGCCGGCAGCGTGACGAACGAGCCGCCGCCCGCGAGGGCGTTCTGCAGGCCGGCCCACAGGCCGGCGATGGTGATGAGGACGAGCATTGATGCGGGAGTGCGGAAGTGGCGCGGCGCGCGGGTACGCGCGGTGGACGCTCGATGGTAATGCAGGATCGTCGCGGCGCAAAGCGGGGCGCGCGGGCCGCGTATCGGGTGCTCAGCGGGCACGGCCGCTCGCCGTGGGCATTGCATCGGGCCTGACGCGCCCGCGCGCGTTCATGCCGTGACGGCATCGCGCGCACGATCGGTGTCGCGTCACGGGGCGGGCCGCGCGGCGGCGTCTTCTGCCCGCGCATCGCGTTCGACGTCCGGATAGACGATCGTGCCGTCGTCCCGGATCACCGCGCCGGCGGTGAGGCGCGCACGCTCCACGCGATTCGGGCAGTGCGCCCGCAATTATCCGTGCCGTTGCATCGAAACGCGAATTACGCGGCCTCGCCGGTTCGGCCGCGATCGTAGAACAATGCAAACAGCTCGGACTGCGAACCGACACCCAGCTTCGCATAGATGTGTTTCTTGTGCGCGCGCACGGTCTCGAACGAGATCGACAGTTTGTCGCCGATCGCGCGCGACGAGAATCCGCTCAACGACAACATCGCCACTTCGATTTCGCGCGTCGTCAACGCGCCGCGACCGTTCTTTCCGGTCAGCATCCCGAAGCGTGCATGCGGGTCGGGCGCTTCGCCCTCGGTCGCGCGCGGCGTCTCCCGCGCGACGAACGTCTCGAAGCGCAAGCGCTGCTGCATCAGCGACAACACCCACGGCGTGTACAGCGTGAGCAGCGCCATCTCGCGATCGTCATACTTGCTCGTCTTGCCGAGCGACAAGCCAAGCGTGTGATCGCGGTCGATCACGACGTTGAAATGCACTTCGTCGCCGACGATGTTCTTCTTGAAGTAGCGCTGGTAGTACTCGGTCATCCGGAAATTGTCCGGCGCGACGTCGGCGAGCGTGTAGAAGCCCGACGCCTGCGTTTCGAACGCGGCGAGATAGAACGGATCGAGCTGATAGAGCGCAGCCAGATAGTCCTGGAACATCAGGTCGATCTTGCCGTCCGGCATGGCCTGCTCGGCCAGCACGAGCGGCGGTGCGTCGCGTGCGAAACGCAGCGCGACCCAGTTGTCGAAATCGAGATGCCGCTCGAGCACCCGCGTGAGGCGTGCCCAGAAATGCGGGCCATCGAGGGCGTCGATGGCTGAACCAATCTCCCGATGAAAAGCGAGATCTCGCCATTCGAGGTCCATCGTGTCCTCCGGTCAGGGTAACCCGGGTGGGGAATTTCAGGCCAAAAATAATAACCCGATAATCGGCCTCACTTCGAACGGGCGCGATACCGGTGGGGCTTCGCCGGGTGAAGCACCGCATCGAAAGGACAGTGCATGCGACACGCAATTGAAAGGTTATTGGAAGGAGACGATTTCATGCAGGTAGAACTCGCGCAACTCTCGCTGATCGACGGCGACGTCGCGCACAACACGCGCAAGGTGATCGACACGATAGGGCGCGTCGATGCGGCAGGCGGTACGAAGCTGGTCGTATTCCCCGAGACGACGCTGTCGGGCTTTCCGACACGGGACAACGTCGCCGACGTCGCAGAGACGCTCGACGGCTCCGCGTTGTCGGCGGTACGCGCCGCGGCGCGGCAGAAGGGCGTCGCCGTCGCGGTGGGCCTCGCTGAACGCGATGGCGGACAGTTCTACAACACCACGGTGCTCGTCGACGCGCACGGAGACATCGCGCTGCGCTATCGCAAGACCCATCTGTGGGCGTCGGATGTCGGCGTGTTCGCGCCGGGCGACCGTTTCGCGACCTGCGTCTGGAACGGCCTGACGGTTGGCCTGCTGATCTGCTATGACATCGAGTTTCCCGAAACGGCGCGTGCCGTCGGCGCGCTCGACGCCGATCTGCTGATCGTCACCAACGGCAACATGGACCCGTTCGGCCCGGTGCATCGCCGCGCGATCGCCGCGCGTGCAATGGAGAACCAGATGTTTGCGGTGATGGTGAACCGCTGCGGATCGGGCGACGACGACCTGACGTTCGCGGGGCTCTCCGCGCTCGTCGATCCGTTCGGCGAAACCGCGCTCGAACTCGGCCGCGACGAGGCGGTTGTTCCGGTGAGCCTTGACTTGACGCGCCTCGAAGCGAGCCGCGAACACTACAGCTATCTGCACGACGCGCGCGTGCCGCTCGGTCTCGCGCCGCTCGAACAGGCGGACGGACATCGCGCGCTCGCGATCGACACGCGCCAGCGCGGCGAATAAGCCGGCTTCACCCTCATCAACGATATCGCGCAGGCGCCAATCGCCGCGCGTGCGTGCTCGTTCCCTCGAGATGCCGGCCCGACGGCACACAGGCATTCGTATCGGCCCCCGCGGGCCCCAGGAGATAACATGCAAGCGTCGTCATCCCTTCAATCGCCAGGCCTGAAGCGCACGCTCGGCCTGCCGTCCGTCCTGCTGTTCGGCCTTGCCTACATGGCGCCGCTGATCGTCTACGGTACCTACGGCGTGCTCGCCAAGGCCAGCGACGACACGGCCGCGCTCGCGTACCTGCTCGCGCTGATCGCCATCGCGTTCACCGCCCTCAGCTATGGCAAGCTTGCGCGGCTCTATCCGACCGCCGGTTCCGCTTATACGTACACGCGCAAGACGTTCAACCCGCACCTCGGCTTCATGATCGGCTGGGCGACGCTGCTCGATTATTTCTTCCTGCCGATGGTGATCTGGCTGATCGGAGCAGCGTATCTGAACGCCGCGTTTCCGCACGTGCCGACCTGGATCTGGATCGTCGCCTTCATCGTGCTGACGAGCGGCCTGAACATCGTCGGCATCGAGCTCGCCGCGCGCTTCAACATCGTGCTGATGGTCGTGCAGCTCGCGATCGTCGCGATGTTCGTCGTGCTGTGCTGGCACTATGCGTCGGCCGTGGCCGGTCCGGGCGGCATCGCGATGGCGGAGCCGTTCTTCAAGCCACACGTGCCGTTCGGCGCGACGATCGCGGGCGCCGCGATCGCCGCGTATTCGTACCTCGGTTTCGACGCGGTGTCGACGCTGACCGAGGAAACGGTCGAACCGAAAAAGAACATGCCACGCGCGATCCTGCTGATTGCGCTGATCGGCGGCGCGATCTTCGTGATTGCGGCTTACACGATGCAGCTCGCGCACCCGGGCGTCGAATTCAAGGACACGGATTCGGCCGCGTTCGAAGTCGCGAAGATGATCGGGGGCGACCTGTTCGTGACGGTGTTCCTTGCCGGCCTGATCCTCGCGCAGTTCGCGTCCGGTATCTCGGCGCAGGCGAGTGTCGGCCGGCTGCTGTATGCGATGGGCCGCGACGAAATCCTGCCGAAGCGCGTCTTCGGGTTCATTCATCCGCGCTTCAACACACCCGCGATCAACATCGCGCTGGCGGGTGTGGTCGGCCTGATCGCGCTGAAGCTGGACGTCGCCACGTCGACGTCGTTCATCAACTTCGGTGCGTTCCTTGCCTTCACGGCCGTCAACCTGTGCGTGATTCGCGTCTATCTGTCGGGCAATCACGGCGAGCGCAGGCTCGGGGTATTCGGTGGGCTGGTGTTTCCGGTCATCGGAGCGGTATCGGACATCTGGCTGCTGGTGAGCCTCGAGCGGGCCGCACTGGTCCTCGGCATCGCATGGTTCGTGCTCGGGCTGATGTATTTGTGCTGGATTACGCGGCTGTTTCGCCAGGCTCCGCCCGAAGTGGCAATGTGATCGCTTTCCCCCTTGCCCTCGTGAAATTGCCATGCTAATTTTTCATGAAATTATCAAGCGAGAATTTCACGGGAGTCCGCATGTTCGTGCAGTCCGACCGTCACGTCGCAAGCTACTACGCCGGCACTTACCCGGCGCCGATTCCGCAGCGGCCCGGACTGGATGAACGCATCGACGCCGACGTGCTGGTTGTCGGCGCGGGCTTCAGCGGGCTGCATACGGCATTGCGGCTCGCGCTCGCGGGCAAGCGCGTGGTCGTCCTCGAGGCGAGCCGCGTCGCGTGGGCCGCATCGGGCCGCAACGGCGGGCAGGCGCTGCTCGGCTGGTCCTGCGACATGCAGCCGCTCGAGGAATCGCTCGGCCGCGACGGCGCGCGCGTGCTGTGGGACACCATGCGCTGGGCCGCGGCCGAAGTGCGCGAATTGCCCGCGCGGCACGGCTTCGACGTCGACTACCGGCCCGGCAGCCTGTGGGCCGCGGTGCGGCCCCGTCGCGTCGCGATGCTCGCGCAGGCGCGCGACGAGGCGGCGCAGCGCTGGGGCTACGACCGCCTGCGCGTGATCGGGCAGGACGAGATGCCCGAGTGGATCGGCAGTGCGCGCTATCTCGCCGCGCTCTACGATCCCGAGGCCGGCCATCTGAATCCGCTGAAGCTCGCGCTCGGTGTCGCGCGGACGATCGAGCAGGCCGGCGGCCGCATCTTCGAGCAAAGCCGCGTGCTCGACTGGCGCGAGACGGCCGGTGGTCACGTCGCCCGCACCGCGCATGGCGAAGTGCGCGCGGACGTGCTGGTGCTCGCATGCAACGCGTATGTCGACCGGCTCGATCCTGAACTGTCGCGCCGCTTGTTGCCGGTCGGCACGTATCAGGTCGCGACGGCACCGCTCGCACCGGACGTCGCGCGCTCGCTGCTGCCGCGCAACAGTTGCGTGATCGACAATCAGTTCGTGCCCGACTACTTCCGCCTGAGCCCCGACAACCGCCTGCTGTTCGGTGGCGGCTGCACGTATCTCGGCGGGATTCCGGCCGACATCGCGGCCGCGACGCGCCCGCACCTCGAACGCGTATTTCCGCAACTGGCTGGCGTACCGCTCGACTACGCGTGGGGCGGCCACATCGACATCAGCATGCGACGTACGCCCGACATCGGCCGTCGCGGCCAGCGTTTCTGGCTACAGGGCTTCTCGGGGCACGGCGTGCTGCCGACGCTCGCCGGCGCGCGCGCGGTCGCCGATGCCGTGCTCGGTGACGATTGCCTGCTCGCGCAGTACCAGCGCATCCGCAATCCGCGCTTCCCCGGCGGCGACCGTCTCGCCGCACCGCTCGAAGCGATCGGCAAGGCCTGGTACCGTTTGCGCGACACCGTCTGACGCACCGGAATCCATCATGAACGAACAGGAAGAAATAGAAAGTCTGGCGATCCTGATCCGCGATCTGCGCAAGCATCGCAAGGTCACGCTCAACGAGCTTGCGGAACGGATCGGCCGCTCGGTCGGTTTTCTGTCGCAGGTCGAGCGCGGACTGTCGCGCCCGACGGTCGCGGATCTCACCGCGATCGGCGAGGCGCTCGGCGTGCCGACCACGTATTTCTACAGCCTGAGCAAGCCGCGCAGCGTGCCGTGGGTCACGCGGCCCGACGAGCGGCGCACCGTGTATTACGCGGCCGGCATCACGGACATCCTCGTGTCGCCGAACATGCGTTCGCGGTTTTCGATCCTGGAGAGCCATCTCGCGCCCGGCGCGAGCAGCGGCGAGCGCTCCGTCGACGACAGCGACGAGCAGGGCGGATTCGTGCTCGAAGGAGAGCTGACGATCTGGATCGACGGCGACGACACACCCGTCACGCTCGGCCCGAACGACGCATTCCAGCTTCCCGCGCACAAGCGGTTTCGGTACGCGAACCTGGGCGATGTACCGGCGCGCGTGATCTGGGTGTTCACCTGAGTTTTACGGCGGCGGCCCGAGCGGGCGTCGTGCCGTTCAGCCGGTTTGCAGTACTGATCGACATCAGGCATGTGACGTACCGCATGCCGATGAGTCCGGTTCGCCGCGTCGCGGCACCGCCATACAAGACATGGAAAGGATGAGACATGGCTGACGTCGTTCCCGTGCTGGTCGATGAAGTCCGCGCATTCCGGCAGGCGCACCCCGAGATCCGTTATGTCGACCTGATCTGTCTCGATCTGCCGGGCCATTTCTACGGCAAGCGCTATCCGATCGATGCGCTCGAGAAGGTTGCCTCCGGTTCGCTGCTGAAGCTGCCGCAGAACTGCGTGCTGCTCGGCACGCAGGGCGGCCTCTACAAGATCGGCGATTACTGTTTCAACGACGGCGATCCGGATGCGCCGCGACGCCTGATTCCCGGCACGCTGAAGCCGGTGCGCTGGGAGCGGCAGCCGCTCGCGCAGATGCTGATCAGCTCGGACGGCACGGATGCGCCGATCGAGTTCGAGCCGCGCGAAGTGCTGGCGCGCGTGCTGCGGCGGTTCGCGACGCGCGGCATTCGACCGGTCGTCGCGTTCGAGCTCGAGTTCTACCTGTTCGCGGCGCAGCTTGCCGACGGGATGCCGCAGTATCCGCGCGATCGCCTGAGCGACGACCGCGACGATCAGCCGAACATGCACATCGAACGGCTGTCGCGGTTTTCCGACGTGCTGCACGAGATGGTCGAGGCCGCGTGCGAGCAGGGCGTCGACGCGACGGTGATCACGGCCGAACTCGGGCCGGGCCAGTTCGAGATCAACTTCGGCCATACCGACGACGCGTTGCGCGCGGCCGACTGGTCGGCGCTGTTCTGCCGCAGCACGCGCGGCGTCGCGTTGCGGCACGGCTATCGCGCGAGCTTCATGGGCAAGCCGTATCTGCATGCGCCGGGCAGCGGGATGCACGTGCACGTGAGCCTGTACGACGACGCGGGCCGCAACCTGCTCGCGGCGGACGCGCAGCGGCCGCTGCGGCACGCGGTGGCCGGCTGCCTTGCGCTGCTGCCGCACTGCATGCCGGTGTTCGCGCCGAATCACAATGCGTTCCGGCGCTATGGGTCGATGGTCAATGCGGCGAGCCGGGCAAGCTGGGGTTTCGAGGATCGCGACGCGTGCATCCGGATTCCCGACTCGGACGCGTGCAACCTGCGGATCGAGCATCGGCTCGCGAGCGCGGACGCGAATCCGTACCTCGTGCTCGCGGCGATTCTCAGCGGGATGGAGCACGGGCTCGACGCACGGCTCGAGCCGATCGCGCCGCTCAACGACGATCGCGGCAGCGGGATCGATTTTCCGAAGGAGATGCTGTCGGCCGTCGCGGCGATGCAGGATCACGCGGGCGTGCGTGAAGGGCTCGGCAGTGAGTTCGTGATGGTGTATTGCGAAAACAAGCGGCAGGAGGAGCTGGATTTTCGCAACGAGATCGGAGCGCGGGAGTATCGGTGGTTTCTGTGATGGCGTGGTGCGTGACGTCGCCGCGACGCGGCGGCAACCCGACGGGAAACGGATGGAACACGGACTGAATGCGTCGCTAGGGAAGCGCACGCCAATAGCGGATTTCCTCGATCGGCACACCGTCGATCTCGAACGTCTTGGTATCGGGTTCGGCAACGAAACCTTCGCGTTCGTAGAACGCCTTCGCACGATGATTTTCGACGAGCACCCACAGCGACACCCATTCATGCCCCGCGTCGTGCAGTGATCGGCGCGCATGGGCGACCAGCGCGGCCCCGATTCCCCGGCCGCAATGCGACGGATGCAGATAGATCGCGCCGATTTCGCCCCAGGTGGAATCCTTGTCGGTGTCGCGCGTCGGACCATAGTTGATCCAGCCCCGGAGCTCGCCTTCCGTGAACGCGAGTGCGACACGTGACTGTCCGGCGTCGAGCACCTCGCGCCAGACGGTGGTGCGCTGTTCGACCGACAGACCGTCGAGGTACGAGGCAGGCACGATGCCGGGGTAGGTGGCGCGCCACGATGCGACGTGGATGTCGGCGATGGCCGATGCATCGATGGACGTTGCGGCGCGGATGTCGATCGTTGTCATGTTCGATGTCATCGATATGCGATCGGATTGTCGAATGTTGGATAGTGCGCGAAAGGAGGCGCCGTGCCGCGAATCGACTCACGGCACGGTACCCGATCGGCGGTTACTCCCCAAGCTTCGCCGTCACGCACCCGGTGCTTGCGCACTCGCGCTCGCGTTCGCGCAGGAACGACAGGCGGGATTGCGTCGCATCGATCGCGCATTGCAGGTTCACGAGGTAGCCGTCGTCGCGCGTCTCGCTGCAGCGATCGTCGCGCTGCTTCATCCACGCGAGCTGCCCGGTCTTCAGCTTCGCCTGCTGCTCACCGTTCAACTGCTTGCGCACGCGGCCGTATTCGTCGTTCAGCTCGCGATCGAGTTGCGAGAATTCGTTGCTGCTGCAGTACACCTGGTCGAACGCGCTGCGCGGCTTGCCGCAGCCGGCCGCATGCGCGGCGAACGGAACGGCGAGCGCGAGCAGCGCGCAGGATACGAGCAGATTCTTCTTCATGGTGGTGCTCCTCTCTGGGTGAAAACCGTTGAAACCGACGGGCGCCGCCTTTACCTGGCTGCCGTACACGCGTCGATCCCGCCCGCGATCGCGGTGGCGAGGCGCTGGATCGTCTCGCGCTGAGCGAGACGCCTTTCCTCGTCGGGATTGACGATCACGCCGGCCTCCACGAGCACGGCCGGAATCGGCGCGGTGCGCAGCACGACGAGATCGTCGAAGCGGTGGATGCCGAGTTGCGGATCGATCAGCGGACGGTTCTCGCCCTTGATCGGCTGCGCGTGATACAGCGACGGCCGCTCGCCGGCCGCGACCAGCCGCTCGGCGATCGCCTTCGCGCAACGCAGGCTTTCCGCGTAGTGCGGATTGCGCTCCGACACGAACACGGCGAAACCGCGGAATTCGCGTTGCCGGCCCGCGTCGATGAACTGCTGCTGCATCGAATCGTGATGGATCGACACGAACAGGTTCGCGTCGGGCGCCTGCGTCGAGCGTTGGTCGAGGGCGATCTCGCGGCCGTCGGCCGACGTGCGCATCACGCGATCGCCGTGCGCGGAGAGTTTCTCCGCGACGGCGGCGGACAGGTCGAGGTTGTACCGGTATTCGACTCGGCCGCTCGCGCCGGTGGCGCCCGGATGGGCTGGCGTATGGCCGGTGTCGACGACGATGTAGCGGCCGGAGGCCGGCTGCGCATCCGGGCTTGCGGCATCGGCCGCATGCAGCGCCGGCGGCACGCCCAGCAGCGGGGCGCATGCGAGCACGCGCGCGGCGGCGCGCACGAACGGGCGAAGGCGTCGAACGGTTCGGTTTGTCATTATTGTTGTCGAGGAGGGCATGCGGCGCGTCGCATGGCGCGCGCCGTCGGCCTGCTCAATGCAGTCGGAATGTCGCGCGATTATAGCGGTTGCCGGCGGCGCCGCAATGACGAAATGGCTGCTGCCGCATGGAAGCGGGCGCCGGCAATCAGCCGAGCATGCGCGGTCGGCGAGCGGTGGACAACGCCGCGCGCTCGCGACGCTTTTCGCGTACGCCGCGCTGGGCACGCACGCGCAGGTGCGGCAGCAGGTGGCGCGCGGCTTCGCGTGAGCGGCCGGGCGACAGCGGTGGCCGCGCATGCGACGACGCACTGCACCGATTTTGCGAACGCCTTATGATCGTGCGGTACCAAGTCCCCGCGCAGAGGCCCCGTGCATATCGCCATCCTGACCTTCGACGGTTTCAACGAGCTCGATTCGCTGATCGCGCTCGGCATTCTCAACCGGGTCAAGCAGCCGGGCTGGCGGGTTTCGATCGCGAGCCCGACCGCCCGCGTGCGCTCGATGAACGGCGTGACGATCGACGCGCAAGCGTCGCTGCAGGACGCCTGCGACGCGGACGCCGTGCTGGTGGGCAGCGGTGTGCGGACCCGCGACGTCGTCGCCGATGCCGCGTTGATGGCGCAATTGCGCTTTGACCCCGCGCGGCAGTTGCTCGGCGCGCAGTGCTCGGGCACGCTCGTGCTGGCGAAGCTGGGGTGGCTCGGCGATGTCCCCGCGTGCACCGACTTGACCACCAAGCCGTGGGTGCAGGAAGCCGGCGTGGCTGTGGTCGACCAGCCGTTCGTGGCCAGCGGGAACGTCGCGACCGCCGGTGGGTGCCTGTCGTCGCAGTATCTGGCCGCGTGGTTCATCGCGCGTCTGGCGGGCGTCGAGGCCGCGCGCAGCGCGATCCACTATGTGGCGCCGGTGGGCGAGAAGGACGATTACGTCTCGCGGGCAATCGCGAACATTTCGCCGTTCCTCTGATGCGCGCGGCGTCGCGCGTCAGCGCGGCAACGCCTCCGCTTCGGCCCAGCGCTTGAACGAATCGAGGCGCCGGCGCGTGTGCACGAGATAGAACGCGCCGATCAGCGGTTCGAGCAGCCAGCGCAGCCAGGACGGCTGCGCGCGGAAGTGGTACGTGAATTTCACTTCGGTCGTGCCCGGCGTGCGTTCCGTGAAATTCCAGCTGCCGCTGAAACGTTCGAGCACTTTCGGCCCGTCGACCATTTCGATGGCCGCCACCTGCGGCGGACGGTACGACGTGTAGCGCGACACCATCGTCGCGCCCGACTGGCTGCGGCAGAACGCGTCGACGCCGACGTCGGCCGTCATCCCGTCGAGCAGATAGGCATCGGCGAGGAAGCTGTCCCACACGAGCCGCCGCGCGTAGTCCTGCGACCACGTGAAGAGGCGTCTGCGATCGACGCCGACGATCCGGCTGACTGAGATCCTCATGATGGATGGCGGGGCGCAACGCGCGGATTGGGATGGAATCGAGTGTAACTCGCCGGCGTCGTGCATTTCTTCAGACTTCGTCAAGTCGAGCGCGTGCTCGATTGACCTTCTCCGGGAATTCACCTACGATCGATTCCATGCCTTCGGGACAGACCCGAAGCGTTTCAATCTCTTGAGGGAGCCTCATGAGTACGCAACAGAGCCGGCGCTTCGACGCGCTCGTTTTCATTGGTCGTTTCCAGCCCCCGCATCGTGGTCACCTGAACGTGCTGAAGTCGGCACTGAGCCGGGCCGAGCGCGTGTGCGTGCTGATCGGGTCGACCGACAAGCCCCGCACCATCAAGGATCCGTTCTCGTTCGACGAGCGCTGCCAGATGCTGGCTTCGCTGATCGAGCCGTCGGAGCGCGAGCGCGTGACGGTCGCGCCCGTGCAGGATTCGACGTACAACGATGGCGACTGGGTGCGCTGGGTGCAGGATGCCGTGGCCGCCGCGCTCGGCGACGTCGCGCAGCGCAAGGTCGGGCTGATCGGCCACGAGAAGGACGCCACGTCGTATTACCTGCGGATGTTCCCGCAATGGGAGCTCGTCGACGTCGACGCGACCGAAGACATTTCCGCCACCGAAATCCGCGACCAGTATTTCGCCGAACGCACCAACAGCTTCGTGCAATGGGCCGTGCCGGAACCCGTGTTCCGCTGGCTCGAGCATTTCCGCACGCAACCGGAATTCGCGCAGCTGAAGGCGGAGGCCGAATTCATCGCCGCATATCGCAAGGCATGGTCGGCCGCGCCGTATCCGGTCACGTTCGTGACGGTCGATGCGGTGGTCGTGCACTCGGGCCACATCCTGCTCGTGCGCCGGCGCAGCGAACCGGGCCGCGGCCTGTGGGCGCTGCCGGGCGGATTCGTGAACCAGGACGAGCGGCTCGATGCGGCGTGCATTCGCGAGCTGCGCGAGGAAACCGGCCTGAAGCTGCCGGAGCCCGTGCTGCGCGGCTCGATCAAGGATCGTCAGGTGTTCGATCATCCGGCCCGCTCGCTGCGCGGCCGCACGATCTCGCACGCATGCCTGTTCAACTTCCCGACCGGCGAGCTGCCGCGCGTGAAGGGCAGCGACGACGCCGACAAGGCGCGCTGGGTGCCGCTCAACGAATTCGCGCAGATGCGCAACGTGATGTTCGAGGATCACTTCGAGATCGCGTATCACTTCCTGGGGAAGCTGTGACACGCTGATTCCCCGGATTCCGGTCCGCCGCGACAGACGCGGCGGCGCTTCAACGGCCTAGAGGAGCTCTAGCCATGCAAAACGATCCCGGCGGCTTTGCCGCGACTCTCGCCAATCCGATCCTCAACACGGATTCGTACAAGGCGTCCCACTTCCTCCAGTATCCGCCCGACGCGCAGGCGATGTTCTCGTACGTCGAATCGCGCGGCGGCCGCTACGATCGCACGCTGTTCTTCGGCTTGCAGATGCTGCTGAAGGAATATCTGTGCCGACCCGTCACGCACGCGATGATCGACGACGCCCGCGATTTCTTCGCGGTGCATGGCGAGCCGTTCAACGAGGACGGCTGGCGCCATATCGTCAAGCACTACGACGGTTACCTGCCGGTGAAGATTCGCGCGGTGCCGGAGGGGTCGATCGTGCCGGTCCATAACGTGCTGATGACCGTCGAGTGCGACGACCCGAAAGTATTCTGGCTCGCGTCGTATCTGGAGACGATGCTGCTGCGAGTCTGGTACCCGGTGACGGTCGCGACGCGCAGCTGGCACTTGCGGCAGACGATCCGACGCTTTCTCGAGAAAACCGACGACGATCTCGCGCAACTGCCGTTCAAGCTGCACGACTTCGGCGCGCGCGGCGTATCGAGCGCGGAATCGGCCGCGATCGGCGGCGCCGCGCATCTCGTGAGCTTCATGGGTTCGGATACCGTGCTCGGCGTGCTCGCCGCGAACCGCTTCTATCACGAGCCGATGGCCGCGTATTCGGTGCCGGCGGCCGAGCACAGCACGATCACGTCGTGGGGGCGCCAGCACGAAGCCGATGCGTATCGCAACATGATCGCTCGCTTCGGGTTGCCCGGCGCGATCGTGTCGGTCGTGTCGGACTCCTACGATCTGTTCGCCGCGCTCGAGATGTGGGGCGGCGAGCTGTGGCAAGCCGTGCTCGATTCGGGCGCGACGCTGGTCGTGCGTCCCGATTCCGGCGACCCCGTGGCGATCGTGCTGCAGACCGTGCGCGCGCTCGACGCATCGTTCGGTTCGAGCGTGAACGGCAAGGGACGGCGCGTGCTGAACCGCGTGCGCGTGATCCAGGGCGACGGCGTCGACGAGCTGTCGATCGAAGCGATCCTCTCCGCGCTCGACGACGCGGGCTATGCGGCGGGCAACGTCGTGTTCGGCATGGGCGGCGCGCTGCTGCAGCAGGTGAACCGCGATACGCAGCGTTTCGCGATGAAGTGCTCGGCGATCCGCCGTGGCGACGTATGGCACGACGTTCGCAAGGATCCCGTCACCGATCAGGGCAAGCGATCGAAGAAGGGAAGGCTCACGTTGCTGCGCAATCGGCGCACGGGCGAGTATCGCACCACGACACTGCCCGTTGCATGGGACGACCGCGCGCTCGAAGGCGAATGGGACGACGCGCTCGAAACGGTGTTCGATACCGGGCGGATGCCGGTCGATAGGACGTTCGCCGAGGTACGGGCGCGGGCGCACGCGGCGGAGGCATGATCGGGCGGCGGGGCGACGGCGTGACGACATCGGCCGCCGTCCCGGTCGCGCTCAGGCGACGCGGGCGACGAGCGCGTGCAGCACGGCGTCCGCGTCGATTTCTCCTCGAACGACATCCTCGCGCGCCGACTCGAACTCGATCCAGCCCTCGTTGAAACCGTCGAGCATGCGCATGCGCGGCGCGGGATGCCGCATTCCCTGCGCGTCGAACAGCGCCGCCCACGTGTTGCGCGGCACGGCTTCGGCGCGCACCGGGCGCCCGAGCGCACGGGTGAACGCGTTCGCGAGGTCGTTCGGACTGACCCGCCGCGGCCCTTCGAGTTCGACGATGCGGGCGCCGGTCCATTCTTCCTGCAGCAGTGCGGCCGCGGTCCGGCCCACATCCTCGGTTGCGACCATTGGCACCGGCTTGTCGAGCGGCTGGAGAAAGCTGTGGATCACGCCGGTGTCGCGCGCGGTTGCCACGTTCCACGCGGCGTTTTCGACGAACCACGCGGGGCGCAGGAACGTGACGGGCATCGGCAAGTCGTCGAACGCCTGCTCGACCATCGTCAGTTGCGTCAACAGATTCTCCTGCGTGGCCTGCGCGCCGATCGTCGACAGACAGACGACCTTGCGCGGCCGCGCGGCGCGCAATGCCGCACCGACGGCATCGATGACAGCGCGCGTCTCGGGGAATCCCGGCGACGGATCGAAGCATGGCGGCAGCAGGACGAAGACGCCATCCGCATTCGAGAAGGCCGTCGTGAGCGCGGCGGCGTAGCTCATTTCGGCAACTGCAACATCGCAGCCGCGTGCGATCCACGGCGCGGCACGATCCGCGCTGCGCGCGACGGCGCGCACGGGCCGGCCGGCCGCGAGCAGCGTGCGCGCGAGCGCGCCGCCGACTTGTCCGGTGATACCGGTAATGGCATACATGATTTGAAATCCTCATCGATAAGGGAGCAGGGCGCCGAACGTTTCGGGTGCCGTAACTGCACGTCGCGTTCGGGCTTGCCGTCGCGATGCATCGGGTTGCATGATAGGAGTCGGCGATTCCTGATGGAATCGAATCCATGTCATTTGATTGGTGATTGTTTGTCATGAATGAGATCCTGGGAATCGACGGACGAATTCTCGCGAACGTGGGCGTGCTGGCGGCGATCGTCGAAAGCGGCAGCTTCGCGCGCGCTGCTGACGCACTCGGTTTGTCGCCGTCCGGCGTCAGTCGGGCCGTGGGCCGGCTCGAGGCGCGCGTCGGCGTGCGGCTGCTCGATCGCACGACGCGCTCGGTCACGCTGACCGACGAAGGGCGTCGCCTGTACGAAGAGATCGGTCCGCTGCTCGCCGGTATCGGCGACGCGGTGACGCTGGCCGCGGGCTCGGCCGCCGCCGTGCGCGGCAGATTGCGCGTGAATGTCGATGCGTATTTCTCTCGGCGGGTGCTGGCGCCGCATCTTCCGGCGTTGCTGGCCCGCCATCCCGATCTGTCGCTGGAGCTCGCTGCGCGCGAACAGCTCGGCGATCTGGTCGCCGACGGATTCGACGTTGCGGTGCGGTTCGGCGAGCCGCCATCGTCGTCGCTGGTGGCGCGCAAGCTGCTGGAGACGCGCGCGGTGACGGTCGCCGCGCCCGCGTACGTGAAACGGCACGGGCGTCCGGCGGCGCCGGACGATCTCGCAGGCCATGCGTGCATCCAGATGCGCAACACGCTAACCGGTCAGCCGCTCGAGTGGGTCTATCAGCTAGGCCGCAAGCGCGTGCCGGTCAAGACGACGGGCAGGCTGCTCGTCAACGACGCGGGCACGATGCTCGGTGCATGTCTGGCCGGTGTGGGCATCGCGCGCTTCAAGGCGAGCGGGGTAGCCGGCCTGATCGAGCAGGGGCGGCTCGTCGAACTGCTCGCGGATTGGCGCGGCGAGGCATTTCCGCTGTTCGCCTACTATCCGTCGCGTCACCTGCCGCCCGCGAAGGTTCGGGCGTTCGTCGATTTCATCGCGGAGATCGTGGCGACCGGCTCCTAGGGCCCGTTATTAGCATGAACAGGCCCTGGCAAAATCGCCCGCCGTCAACGTTCGCGGGCGAGCGCGCGAACGTGGCTGTCCGGTTGCGCGGCCGCGTGCGTCGGCATCCGTGCCGCCTCCATCGCGCGCCCGAGCGCATCGAACACCGCCGGCCCCTTGCAGCGCGACACGTTGAAGCGCATGAACGACGTCGCGCCATGCGACGCACTGAACACGTTGCCCGGTGCGAGCACCACGTCATGGTCGAGCGCATGGCGCGCCACGCGCGCGGCATCGAGCCCGTCGGGCAATTCCGCCCATACGAACAGGCCGCCGCGCGGTTCGGTCCAGATTCCGAGCCCGGCGCGCGTGAGCCGCCGGATCGTTTCGCCCATCGCATCGGCCAGTTGCGCACGCAGGCCGTCGAGATGGCGCCGGTAGGTGCCGTCGACCAGCAGCCGGTGCACGACATTCGCGCCGATCTGCGCATTGCCGAACGACGTCGCGAGCTTCAGGTCGACGAGCGCGTCGATCCATTCGGGGCGCGCGGCGATATAGCCGCAGCGGATCGCGGCCGATAGCGTCTTCGAGAAGCTGCCGATCGACACGACGCGCGACAGCCCGTCGAATGCCGCCAGACGCGGCGCGGGCGTGCTCTCGAAGTCCGCGAAGATGTCGTCCTCGACGATCAGCAAGCCATGCTCGGCCGCGAGCGTCAGCAGCCGATGCGCGACCGGCGGCGCGAGCGTCGCGCCGGTCGGGTTGTGCAGCGCTGCGTTGGTGATGTACAGGCGCGGCCGATGCTCGGCGAGCACCTGCTCGAAGCGGGCGAGATCGGGGCCGGTGGGCGTGTACGGCACGCTGACGATGCGCGCGCGATGCGCACGCAGCAGCGCCTGGAAGTTGAAGTAGCACGGGTCGTCGAGCACGACGGTGTCGCCCGGCTCCAGCAGCAGCCGGCACACGAGATCGAGCGCGTGCGTGCCGCCGTCGGCCAGCATGATCTGCGTGGGCTCCGCATGGACGCCGTGCTGCGCGAGCCGCCACGCCAGTTGCTGCCGTAAAGCGGGCAGCCCGAGCGGTGTCGCGTAGTCGGTCAGCGCGTCGGGTTCGTCGCGCGACACCGCGCGCAGCGCGCGTCGCAAGCTTTCGTCCGGCAGCCATGACGACGGCAGCCAGCCGCAGCCGGGCTTCACGGAGCTGGGCGCCGCCTCGAGCGCCTGGCGCGACAGCCACAGCGGATCGAGCTCGCGATCGAGGCGCGGGCCGAGTTCGGCGAGCGCGAGCGGCGGCGCGTGGCCCGACACGTAGAAGCCGGAGCCGCGCCGCGCGACGAGCACGCCTTCGCTCGCGAGCCGCTCGTAGGCGTCGACGACGGTCGATTTCGATACGTGCAGCGCGTCGGCCATCATTCGAATCGACGGCACACGTGCGCCGGGCATCAGCGCGCGGCTCGAGATCCGGGCGCGCAGCGTGTCCATCACGGTTTCCACGCGCGTGCGCGACGGTGCGGGCGCGGCAGGGGCTTGCACGGAACGGTTCATGGCGAGCGAGGGGAACTGTACGGACGGTTGTCCAGTACAGTTTGTCCGAATTGTATTGGTCTGTAGCTTACGCGCTTTTCGCGCGCGGCGGATCATCGGTCATCCACCTTTTTCGATCAGGATTTCCCGTGCACAAGACGACCGACGGATGGCTCAGCGGCCTGCTGGGCGTGATCATCTTCAGTGGCTCGCTGCCCGCGACGCGCGTCGCGGTGCAGGGGCTCGACCCGCTGTTTCTCACGTTCGCGCGCGCGACGATCGCCGGCGTGCTCGGCCTGATGCTGCTCGTCGCTCTGAAGCAGAAGCGGCCGACGCGTGCCGAAACCGCGTCGCTCATCGTCGTCGCGCTCGGGGTCGTGGTCGGTTTTCCGTTGCTGACGGCGCTCGCGCTGAAGCACGTGACGTCCGCGCATGCGATCGTGTTCGTCGGGCTGTTGCCGCTCGCGACCGCGCTGTTCGGTGTCTGGCGTGGCGGCGAGCGGCCGCGGCTGCCGTTCTGGATTTTCTCGCTCGTCGGCAGCGGTGCGGTGGCCGCGTTCGCGCTGCGCAACGGCGCAAGCGCATCGGCGGTGGGCGATGCGCTGATGCTGGCCGCGATCGTCGCGTGCGGGCTCGGCTATGCGGAGGGCGCGCGCCTGTCGCGCCAGCTCGGCGGCTGGCAGGTGATCTCGTGGGCGCTCGTGCTGTCGCTGCCGGCGATGCTGCCGGCTGCGTGGTTCACGCGGCCCGCGACGTTCGACGGTGTCGACGCCGCCGCGCTGTGGGGGCTCGCGTACGTGTCGCTGTTTAGCATGCTGATCGGCTTCGTGTTCTGGTATCGCGGCCTCGCACTCGGCGGGATCGCGGGCGTCGGTCAGTTGCAGTTGCTGCAGCCGTTCTTCGGGTTCCTGCTTGCCGCCGGGCTGCTGCACGAGACGGTGCCGCCGTCGATGCTGGCCGTGACGATCGTGGTCGTCGGCTGCGTCGCGGGCGCGAAGTACTTCTCGAAGATGGCGCCCGTGCAGCGGGCGGGCTGACGCGCCGGCGCGCGACGACGTGACGGGGCAGTCCGTTCGCCGTCGCGCGTGCGCGGCGCGCGGCTTACCCCATCACCACGTTCGCGAGCCGGAACTGATACGCGGTCGCGGTGGTGCCGCCGCCGCCGCCCGTCATCACGATGTCGGCGCTCTTGATGCCGAGCAGCGACAGTTCGGTGTTGATGTCGGACAGCACGGCCGAGTTCATCACCGCGCCCTGTTCGATCTGCGATGCCGTGCCGATCCACAGCGTGGGCTTGAACTCGAACACGGCCTTCTGGCCCGGCACGATGCCCGTCTTGTGCGCGAGCAGCCGGTTGTCCTTGAAGACCGACGCGGTGATCGCCCCCTGGCTGAGGTCGTTGCGCAGCTGGATCTCGCGCGACGTCGGCGCCGCGCCGGCCAGCGCGAGCACGTTGCCCGACGTCGAACGCGACACGTTGAAGAGCTGCCCGTTGTCCGCGCGCTTCTGCGGCATGTAGTTGCCGTCGGCATCGCTCGCGGAGATGGTCGTCAGCATCGGGAACACGAACGGATGGTTGTCGCCGCGTCCGCAGTTGGTGATGACCTTCCACGCGATCGCGAGCTCGTCGAAGTCCGTCGACACGTTCTTCTGGAAAATCACGATCTGGCTGTTGTTGACGTCGTTCGACAGGTTGACGAAGTTGAGATTGATGTCCATGAGTCACCTTGATTCGATTTGGATAACTGATTGAATGGGCGCCGGCCGTGCGTCGCCGGCGCACGGACCGTTACGCCATCACGACGTTTTCCAGCCGGAACGTGAACGGCATCGAGCGCGGGCCGGGGCCGCCGCCGGTCATCACGATGTCGGCGCTCGCGATGCCGAGCAGCGACAGTTCCGTGTTGATGTCGGAGATCACCGCGGAATTCATCAGCGCGCCCTGTTCGATCTGCGACGCGACGCCGATCCAGATCGTCGGCTTGAACTGGAACACGGCCTTCTGGCCCGGCGCAACCGACGTCTTGCGCGCGAGCGGGCTGCCGTCCTTGTAGATCGTCGCGTTGATCGCGCCGGCCGGCAGGTCGTTGCGCACCTGCACCTCGGAGCTCGCGCCCGGGTCGCCGCCGAGCTGCAGCACGTCGCCGGAGCTGGAGCGCACGACCTGGAACACCTGGCCGTTCGCGGCGACCTGCTGCGGCATGTAGTTGCCCCAGCTGTCGCTCGCGCTCACGCTCATCGTCATCGGGAACTTGAACGGATGGTTGTCGCCCTGGCCGCAATTGCGGATCACCTTCCACGCGATCGCGAGTTCGTCGAAGTCGGTCGCCACGTTCTTCTGGAAGATCACGACGCTCGAGTTGTTGGCGTCGTTCGAGCGGTTGATCAGGTTCAGTTGGATATCCACGTCGTTGCTCCTTGAGTTTGAAAAAAGCGGCAGTCGGTCTGCCGCGCACCTTTCCCGCCGGCCCGGCCGAGAAGCCGTGCCGTCAAGTCGATTCAATCCGAGTGAGGCCGTGCTACGCGTGCACGATGTGTTCGAGCGCGAACGCATACGGCTGCGCATCGGTGCCGGTGCCGCCGCCCGTCATCACGATGTCGGCCGCGGCGACGCCCGCGAGCGGCAGAAGCGTGTTCGCGCTCGACATCACCGCCGCGTGCAGCGCGCGGCTTTCCTGCACCTGCGACGCCACGCCGATCCACAGCGTCGGCGTGAAGCGGAACACGGCCTTCTGGCCGGGCGCGACCGCGTGCTTCACCGCGATCAGCCGGCCCGCGCTGAACGCGTTGACGTTCACGGCGCCGCGCCGCAACCGGTTGACGACCTCGATGTCGCCACCCGGCGCATCGGCCAGGTCGGGCACGAGCCGGCCGCGTCCGTTGGGTTGCGCGTCGACGACGAAGCGCATGCCGGCGGGTGCCGTGACGCGCGGCGAGAAGTTGCCGTGCTCGTCGCCGAGCGCGACGTCGATGTCGGTCGAGTAGTCGAACGGATGGAAGCAGTCGCGCCCGCAATACCGGATCACCTTCCACGCGATCGCAAACGCGTCCAGATCGGGGATCACGTCGCGCTGGAACAGCACGACCTCGCTGTTGCCGCAGTCGTTCGAGCGGTTCACGAAGCGGAGCTTGATGTTCATGACGCTTGCTCCTGATCGGGCGCGCCGCGATCGTCGCGCAGCGTTCGGTCGGCCCATTGCGCAAGCGCGGGCGCGACGCCGTTCGCGAGCGACGCGACGTGCAGCGCATGCGCACGCGTCTGGGCCTGCAGGTCGCCCATAAAGCGGCCGAGCGCCATCGCGGCATCGGCGGGGCCGCGCGTGCGGCCGAGATCGTCGAGATATTGCGCGGCCGCGTCGGCCATCGCGCCCGCATGCTGCACGTGGCTCTGCGTGAAGCGTGTCGCGAGATCGGCGTTCAGTGCCGCCAGCTCCTTGACCGCGGCGGCCGAACTGCCGGGAGCGAGCCGTGCGAGCTGGCCGAGCCACAACGCGTCGGTCGCTGCCTGGCATGCATCCGCATAACGGTGGCCGGCGAGCAGCGCGGTGTGCGCGAATGCGCGCCACGCGGGGCCGCCGGGCGTGCCGCCGGTGCCGGTCGTCTGCGCGGCGAACTTGCCGAACAGCTGGAGCGCGTCGGCGTGCGCGCGTTCCCATTGGGCGATGAACGTGGAGAACATGGCGATTCCTCGTGATGAAAGGGCGTTGGCGACGTGACGTCGGCCGGTACGCGGATTACGGACGCGCGGCGCCGAGGCGCTGCACCATGCGCATCACGGCGGCCATCTGCGGCGCGTCGCGGCGGTAAAAGTCGGGGTGAAGCGGATCGGTGCTCGTATAGCCCCAGAAGTCCCAGCAGCCAAGCGGATTGACGGCGGATTTCTCGACCTGCGGATAGAGCACGATCAGCCGGTTCGTGTCGGCGATCTCGTTGTAGCCGACGCCGCGGATCATCTTCTCGCCCACGGCCGCGACGTTCTGCACGCAACCGTGGAACACCACGTGGACCGCACACGCCACGCGCTCGCAGTCGGCCGGCACGTATGCGTATCCCGTGTCGCCGAGCGATGCGCGGCGCTGCGTATCGAACGCGCGCTGGTCGAACTTCAGCAGCTTGCCGCCTGCCTGCGCGGCGGGCGGATTGAGCGGCTTGTCGGATGTGGCGTAGATCCAGCGCACGATGTCGTGCGCCTGCTGGAAGCCGCAGTTGTCGATATACGGGCTCGCGTTCGCGCTGCATGCGTTGTCTTCGGGGCGATTCGTGATGAACGCATGCCCGGCGTCCGGCGATTCGCGATACTGAAGATTCGAGGCCGGGACTTGCGCGAGCGTGTAGAAGCGCGCGGTCTGGTCGACGACGCGCGTCGACACCACGGTATCCTTCGCACCGCTGAACACGTAGATGCGTTGCCCGCGCAGCGCGGCCGGATCGTCGATCTCGCCGCGTTGCGCGAACACGCGCGCGGCGCGCCATGCATCGTCCGCGGATGGCGCGGGACCGATCGGCTGCATGCACAGCGTGGTCGCGGCCACGGCGGGCGGGATCAGCGTGTTCACGCCCGCGCAGTAGAACGGGCCGCCGGCGACAATGCCCGCGCCGATCAACCGGCTCGAGAACGCGACATCGAACTGCGCGGCCATGAAACCGCCGGACGACAGCCCCGACACCGACGTGCGCTGGAGGTCGGCGCCGTATGCGGGCAGCGGATCGGCGGCGGCGACGGCGGGCGGCGCGAGCGTCGCCACGGCGGCTACGGCGATGCATGCGGTGCCGAGCACGCGACGCAGCGTGCGCGAAATGGTGGAACACGGCGGCGTCGTGCGGCCGGGCGAGCGAGTAGCGTTCATGCGGGGCTCCTGTCGTGACGAATGGCGAATGACGAATGACGGATGGCTGGAACGGATGCGGCACGATTTCAGCGACGGTTTCAGCTTACGGGCGGCCGACGCCGTGCGAAATGGCGCGAACGACATGCGCGGCGACCCGTGACGTTCGGCCGGTGCGATGTCCGGGCGCTCACGACAGAAACAGCGCGCGCTCGGCCCGACGGCGCTTCGTGAGCCCCGCGAGCGGCTTGCCGCCGGCCTTGTTCCAGACGAGGAACTGGTCGGCTGCACGCGCGCTCGCACCGGCGTTCAGGTAGCGCAGCAGCGTCGACGAACGCAGCCGTCCCGCGCCGAGATTGAAGACGAACGACATCAGCGCATCGAATTGCTGCTGCGTGACCGGCACGCGCAGCAGCTTGCGCAGGTTCAGCTCGGCGCCGCGCAGGTCGCGCCGCAACAGCGCCTCGGCTTCGGCAGGCGTGAGCGGTCGCGTGAAGCGCTCGTTAGGCAGGATCAGGTGTCCGTAGCCGATGGTCGGTTTGCCGACCGCGTCGAGATAGCGCGCGAGCCGCAACCCCTCGAACTGCTTGATCAGCGCGATGCCTTGCTCACCGGTGTGCTCAGGCTGGTTCGCCATCGTCGTTTATATGAACGCCTCCCGTTTGCGACGGTTTTTCGTGTGTTCCGACTGCGACAGGATGGGTTGCAGCTTTATATCCGGGCTTGTTGCAGCCTGATGCGCTGCGGCCCACTATGAAATCCGCTGAC
>NZ_CADFEJ010000011.1 GCF_902833055.1 Burkholderia territorii | reverse complement strand
AGCAGTGCTTGCCGAGATCGACTCCGATCAGCGATACCGTGTCCATGATGGCCCTCCAGAAGGACAAAATCCTCACTCAGCGTAGTCCGCTGAGTGAGGATCGGGCTGACCATCCTATTAAACCCCGCAGACTCGCGTCGTGCGGGGTTCGTGCGTCAAAGCGCGGAATCTGGTGGAGGCGGCGGGAATCGAACCCGCGTCCAGAAGCGCTCCACGACTAGTTCTACATGTTTAGTTCAGTCATTTGATTTAACCGCAGCGACGCGGACGAACACGCTGCGCTACGGCGATTCGCTAGGTTTTCGACCCTGGCGTCGCGACGCCGACAGGGCTTAACTGACGTAAATGACCTCTGGCGGTATTGCTACCGGTCTTGCGACACTAGCCCGTCAGTGAACTAGGCAGAGGACGGCGGCCCTTAGGCTGCCAGTGCGAACGTATCGTCGTTTGCAGTTACGATTTTCCCATTGATTAACGAGGTGACGGGTCCTCGACATGCCCTAGCCGCTTCACAACCCCTGTCGAAACCAGGTCGCCCCCGCGGATAAGATCGATCATTATAGCCCAACATCGCGCAGCAGTTCGCGCAGTTCCTGCGTCGTGCCGACGAGATGCTGCGCCTGCCAGTCGGCCGGCGCGACGCCGTCGCCGCAGTAGCCGTACGCGGCCGCGACCGTCGCCATCCCCGCCGCGCTACCGGCCTGGATGTCGCGAAGATCGTCGCCGACGTAGACGATGCGCTCCGGCGCGAGCGTCATTTGTTCCGCCGCATGCAACAGCGGGGCCGGATGCGGCTTCGAGTGCGGCGTTGTGTCGCCCCCGACGATGCACGCCGCGCGCGCCGTGAGGCCGAGCAGGTCGGCGAGCGGCGCGGTGAGGCGCATCGCCTTGTTCGTGACGATGCCCCAGCGCACGCCCCGTGCATCGAGTTCGTCGAGCACATCGTCGATCCCGGGGAACAGAATCGTATGCACGCAGATGTCGGTCGCGTAATTCGTCAGGAATTCGTCGCGCATCGCTTCATAGCTCGGCGATTGCGGGTCGATGCCGAATGCGCCGCCGAGCAGGCCGCGCGCACCGGCCGATGCCAGCGGTCGCAGCACGTCGAGCGGCGTTTCGGGCAGGCCGCGCACGCGCTGCATCTTGTGAACGGCAGCCGCGAGATCGGGCGCGGTGTCGGCGAGCGTGCCGTCGAGGTCGAACAGCACGGCGTCGCAGTGCAGCAGGCGCGGCGCGTCGACTGCAGGCCGCCCGGTCGAAAGGGTAATCGTCATGCGAGTCGGAGGGTCACGCGCCGCGGCGGCACGCGACGAGATAATTGATGTCGGTATCGTTCGACAGCGCGAAGCGCTTGCCGATCGGATGATAGGTGATGCCCTTGATCTCCACGATGTGCAGATCGGTCGCGCGCACGAAGCTCGCCAGTTCCGACGGGCGGATGAAGCGCGCGTAGTCATGGGTGCCCTTCGGCAGCATCTGCGCGATGTACTCGGCACCGATCACCGCGAACAGGTAGGACTTCAGGTTGCGGTTCAGCGTGGAGAAGAACACCCAGCCGCCCGGCTTCACGAGCGTTGCGCATGCGGCGACGACGCCGGCCGGCGACGGCACGTGCTCGAGCATCTCCATGCAGGTGACGACGTCGTAAGTGCCCGGCTCGCGTTCGGCGATCGCTTCGGCGGCGATCGCCTCGTAATCCACGGTGATGCCGCTTTCGAGACTGTGCAGGTCGGCGACGCCGAGCGCTTCGGTCGACAGGTCGATGCCCTTCACCTGGGCGCCGAGGCCGGCCATCGATTCGGACAGGATGCCGCCGCCGCAGCCGATATCGAGTGCGCGCTTGCCGGCGAGATGCGCGTGTGAATCGATCCAGCCGAGCCGGACCGGGTTCAGGTCGTGCAAGGGCTTGAATTCGGCATTCGGATCCCACCACCGATGGGCGAGGTCGCTGAATTTCTGGAGTTCGTGCGGATCGGCGTTGGTCATGTCGGCAAACGGGCTACGGAAGGAGGGCGGTGCGTTGGTACATCAAGCCCCGAGTATATAAGCGGGCGCACGACGAGGCCAGCGAGCGCCTGGACGGGCGTCAAAGAAAAAGCCCCGCCGGAGCGGGGCTTTGAGCAGTCGAAAACCGCGGCTTACTGCGCCGGAACGGTCGTCTTCTGGACTTCTTGCGTACCGACCACTTCCACTTCCACGCGGCGATCCGGTGCGAGGCAGGCGATCAGTTGCTTGCGGTTCTTCTGGTTGCAGCCGGTCGTGACCGGGTTGCGCTTGCCCTTGCCTTCCGTGTAGATCTTGTTGGCCGGGACACCCTTGCTGACCAGGTACGACTTGACAGCTTGCGCACGGCGCAGCGACAGGCGGTCGTTGTACTTGTCCGAACCGATGCGGTCCGTGTAGCCCGTTGCGACGACCACTTCCGTGTTCATGCCCTGGATCTTCGAAGCCAGTTCGTCCAGCTTCTGCTTGCCCAGCGGCTTGAGCGTTGCCTTGTCGAAGTCGAACAGTGCGTCGGCTTGGTACGTGATCTTCTGGCTGGTGATGGCCGGAGCAACCGGTGCGACCGGTGCCGGTGCCGGTGCCTGGGCGACCAGTGCGCCATCGCACTTCGCGTTGGCGGTGGCCGGCGTCCAGAACGCGTCACGCCAGCAGAGCTCGTTCGTGCCGTTCATCCACACCCATTCGCCCGTGCCGTTCACCCAGTTGTCGTTGACGGCTTGACGCGACGCCGGCACCGACTGTGCCGAAGCGGATGCAGCCATAACTGCGGTAGCTGCAATGAACGCGAGCTTTGAAAGTTTATTCATATTTCTCCTCTCGAAATTGAGATTACCGCAGGTTTACTGCGAGCCTGTTGACGGTGACAAGTCATACATTGCTCGAAGTATAACATTGGTGCGGCACAAAAAACGCGGCACCGCTCTGTGTAGACTTCGAGCAGCGTCTAACTTTCAGTGCGTTGGCATTTTGCCATATCGTTCCCTTCCTACGAAAAAAAATCCTCCCCACCCCAAGATCGCTTCAACTTTGTGGTGCATGCGCAACACCCGCCTGCCGTAACTTTTAGGGATTGTCAAGAGCGTGCCCGCGAAATTGCACGAAAGCCCGCAAGGGTTTACGCGCGGGCGTGACAAGTATCCGGGCGACACCGCCGAACGCTCGAGGGGTGCGACCCGGACCGCTCCGGCGCGCCTTTTCCATGGGCGGCGATTTTTGCTGTTTACATATAGAGGGGGCGGCGAATTGGCGGCCGATGGGCGCATGTTAGAATCTCGCGTTGCGTTGCGCATGCAGCGCCCACGCGAAAGGCGTTCGCCGTCTTCGCTCCGAAACGATACGGATACATGGATCAATTCGCCAAAGAGACCCTGCCCACCTCCCTAGAGGAGGAAATGCGCCGTTCGTATCTCGATTACGCGATGAGCGTGATCGTCGGACGTGCCCTTCCGGATGTCCGCGATGGCCTGAAGCCCGTGCACCGGCGCGTACTGTTCGCGATGCACGAACTGAACAACGACTGGAACCGCGCGTACAAGAAATCGGCGCGTATCGTCGGTGACGTGATCGGTAAGTATCACCCTCACGGCGATACCGCGGTGTACGACACGATCGTGCGGATGGCGCAGGACTTCTCGCTGCGCTACATGCTGATCGACGGACAGGGCAACTTCGGCTCGATCGACGGCGACAACGCCGCGGCGATGCGTTACACCGAAATTCGCATGGCGAAGATCGGTCATGAACTGCTCGCCGACATCGACAAGGAAACGGTCGACTTCGAGCCGAACTACGACGGCAACGAAACGCAGCCGTCGGTCCTGCCGTCGCGCATCCCGAACCTGCTGATCAACGGCTCGTCGGGTATCGCGGTCGGCATGGCGACCAACATCCCGCCGCACAACCTGAACGAAGTCGTCGACGCGTGCCAGCACCTGCTGAACAACCCGGAAGCGACGATCGACGAGCTGATCGAGATCATCCCGGCGCCGGACTTCCCGACGGCCGGCATCATCTACGGTGTCGCCGGCGTGCGCGACGGCTATCGCACCGGGCGCGGCCGCGTCGTGATGCGCGCGGCCACGCACTTTGAGGAAATCGACCGCGGCCAGCGGATGGCGATCATCGTCGACGAACTGCCGTACCAGGTGAACAAGCGCTCGCTGCTCGAGCGCATCGCCGAGCTGGTCAACGAGAAGAAGCTCGAGGGCATCTCCGACATCCGCGACGAGTCCGACAAGAGCGGCATGCGCGTCGTGATCGAGCTCAAGCGCGGCGAAGTGCCCGAAGTGGTGCTGAACAACCTGTACAAGGCGACGCAGCTGCAGGACACATTCGGCATGAACATGGTCGCGCTGGTCGACGGCCAGCCGAAGCTGCTGAACCTGAAGGAAATCCTGCAGTGCTTCCTGTCGCATCGACGCGAAGTGCTGACGCGCCGCACGATCTACGAACTGCGCAAGGCCCGCGAACGCGGCCACGTGCTCGAAGGTCTCGCGGTCGCGCTCGCGAACATCGACGAGTTCATCGCGATCATCAAGGCAGCGCCGACGCCGCCGATCGCGAAGCAGGAACTGATGGCCAAGCCGTGGGATTCGTCGCTCGTGCGCGAGATGCTGACGCGCGCCGAGACGGAGAACGCGTCGGCGGGCGGCCGCTCCGCGTACCGTCCGGAAGGTCTGAACCCGGCGTTCGGGATGCAGGCCGACGGGCTGTACCGTCTGTCCGACACGCAGGCGCAGGAAATCCTGCAGATGCGTCTGCAGCGCCTGACCGGTCTTGAGCAGGACAAGATCATCGGTGAGTACCGCGAAGTGATGGCGCAGATCGCCGACTTGCTGGACATCCTCGCGCGCCCCGAGCGGATCACGACGATGATCGGCGAAGAGCTGACGACGGTGAAGGCCGAATTCGGCGACGCACGCCGCTCGAAGATCGAGCTGAACGCGACCGAGCTGAATACCGAAGACCTGATCACGCCGCAGGACATGGTCGTCACGATGTCGCACGCGGGCTACGTGAAGTCGCAGCCGCTGTCCGAGTATCGCGCGCAGAAGCGCGGCGGCCGCGGCAAGCAGGCGACGCAGATGAAGGAAGACGACTGGATCGAGACGCTGTTCATCGCGAACACGCACGATTACATCCTGTGCTTCTCGAACCGCGGCCGCGTGTACTGGGTCAAGGTATATGAAGTGCCGCAGGGCTCGCGCAACTCGCGCGGTCGCCCGATCGTCAACATGTTCCCGTTGCAGGACGGCGAGAAGATCAACGTCGTGCTGCCGGTCAAGGAATTCTCGGCCGACAAGTTCGTGTTCATGGCGACATCGCTCGGTACCGTGAAGAAGACGCCGCTCGAGGCATTCAGCCGTCCGATGAAGAAGGGCATCATCGCGGTCGGTCTCGACGAAGGCGACTATCTGATCGGCGCATCGATCACCGACGGCGCGCACGACGTGATGCTGTTCTCCGACGCCGGCAAGGCCGTGCGCTTCGACGAGAACGACGTGCGCCCGATGGGCCGGGAAGCGCGCGGCGTGCGCGGCATGCAGCTCGAGGACGGGCAGCAGGTCATCGCGCTGCTGGTTGCGGGCAGCGAGGAGCAGACCGTGCTCACCGCGACCGAGAACGGCTACGGCAAGCGCACGCCGATCACCGAGTACACGCGTCACGGCCGCGGCACGAAGGGGATGATCGCGATCCAGACGTCGGAGCGCAACGGCAAGGTCGTCGCGGCGACGCTCGTCGACGCCGAGGATCAGATCATGCTGATCACGACTGCCGGCGTATTGATTCGTACCCGCGTGTCCGAGATTCGCGAGATGGGACGCGCCACGCAAGGTGTTACACTCATCAGTCTCGATGAGGGTACGAAGCTCTCCGGCCTGCAGCAGATCGCAGAAGCGGAGGAGGGCGACGGCGAGGCCGACGAGGCGTCGGACGGCGAAGCCTGAGAACGGATGAGACTCGAGCCGCCGCGGGCGTAACGCGCCGCGGTCGGCGAGCAACCATTCATATTTCCAAGAGGGAGTGATGATGCAAAAGCAATTCAAGCAACTGGTTCTGCTGGCTGCACTGGTGCCGACGTTCGCGATGGCGCAAGCGCTGTCGAATTCCGCACCGGCCGCAACGGCAGCAGCTGCGCCGATCGACGCCGACAAGAAGGCTGCGATCAAGGATCTGCTCGACGCGATCGACGCGCCGAAGCTCGTGTCGGCAATCGGCAACAGCGCCGAGATGCAGGCAAAGCAGCTCGTGCCGGCGATCCTGTCGGACGCGCTGTCGGAAAACAAGACGCTGAACGACAAGCAAAAGCAAGCCGCCGTGCCGACGCTGCAGAAGAACGCGGTGCCGAAGCTGGTTGACGGCGCGGGCAAGGTGTTCGGCACGCAGCAGTTCCAGAGCGACGCGATGTCGGCTCAGTACGACGCATACGCGAAGTACTACAGCACGTCGGAGATCAAGGATCTGACGACGTTCTACAAGAGCCCGACGGGCCGCAAGTTCATTCAGGTCCAGGATCAGGTCGGCCGCGACGTGGTCAACGGCCTGATGCAGAAGTACATGCCGCAAGCGATCCAGGCAACGCGCGCGCAGGCTGACAAGGAAGTCGCGGCAGTCAAGCCGGGCAAGTAAGCCGTCGGGGCACGCCGCCCGGCCGTTCGGCCGGGTTTGGCGGGAGCCTGATGACAGTGCGATAATGGCCGTTTGCGCGCGAGCGCAAGCGGCCATTCCTTTTCTGGCGCGGTTCTTTCTGCCGGCGGCAAGCCGGTCGCGTCCCTCCCGAGGTTTTCACGATGCGCGTCTTTAATTTCTCCGCCGGTCCTGCGGCGCTGCCCGAGGAAGTGCTGCGGCAGGCCGCCGACGAAATGCTCGACTGGCACGGCAGCGGCATGAGCGTGATGGAGATGAGCCATCGCGGCAAGGAGTTCATGTCGATCCACGAGGCAGCGCTTGCCGACCTGCGCGAACTGCTCGATGTGCCGGCCAGCCATCGGATCCTGTTCCTGCAGGGCGGCGGCATCGCCGAGAACGCGATCGTGCCGATGAACCTGCTCGGTTCGCGCAAGACCGCCGATTTCGTCGTGACGGGCTCGTGGTCGCAGAAGTCGTTCAACGAAGCGAAGAAATACGGTACCCCGCATCTGGCTGCATCCGGCAAGACGGCCGACGGTTTCACGCGCGCGCCCGCCCGTGCCGAATGGCAGCTGTCGGACGATCCGGCTTACGTGCATCTGTGCACGAACGAGACGATCGACGGCGTCGAGACGTTCGACATTCCCGACCTCGGCGACGTGCCGCTCGTCGCCGACGTGTCGTCGCACATCCTGTCGCGTCCGATGGACGTCGCGAAGTACGGCGTGCTGTTCGGCGGCGCGCAGAAGAACATCGGGATGGCCGGCGTGACGGTCGTGATCGTTCGCGAGGATCTGCTCGATCGTGCGCTGTCGATCTGCCCGTCGGCATTCGAATGGAAAACCGTCGCCGCGAACAACTCGCTGTACAACACGCCGCCCACCTATGCGATCTACATCGCAGGGCTCGTGTTCCAGTGGCTGAAGCGGCAGGGCGGCCTCGAGGCGATCGAGGCGCGCAATGTCGAGAAGGCGAAGCTGCTCTACGACACGATCGATGCGAGCAGCTTCTATCTGAACAAGGTCGAGCCGGCGGCACGTTCGCGTATGAACGTGCCCTTTTTCCTGGCCGACGAAACGCGCAATGAAGACTTCCTTGCCGGCGCAAAGGCGCGCGGGCTGCTGCAGCTGAAGGGCCACAAGTCCGTCGGCGGCATGCGGGCGTCGATCTACAACGCGGTGCCGCTCGAGGGCGTGAAAGCGCTCGTCGAGTACATGAAGGACTTCGAACAGCGCGGCGCCTGAGCGCGGCGCTGTTCAAACAGCACGGCAACTACGCATGGACGACGAACTGAATTCCCGCTTGAAACCGCTGCGCGACCGCATCGACGCGATCGACGCGCAGCTGATCGCGCTCCTCAACCAGCGCGCCGCAGTGGCGCTCGAGGTGGGCGAGGTCAAGAAGCATTTCAACGCGCCGGTGTTCCGGCCGGAGCGCGAGCTGCAGGTGATCGCGCGCCTGCAGGACATGAGCGCGGGGCCGCTTGCGAGCGAGCACATCAGCGCCATCTGGCGCGAGATCATGGCCGCGAGCCGCGCGCTCGAACAGACGATCCACGTCGCGTTCCTCGGGCCGGTCGGCACGTACAGCGAACAGGCAATGTTCGAGTATTTCGGCCAGTCGATCGAAGGCCTGCCGTGTCCGTCGATCGACGAGGTGTTCCGCTCGGTCGAGGCCGGCGCGTCCGCATTCGGCATCGCACCGGTCGAGAACTCGACCGAAGGCGCGGTATCGCGCACGCTCGACCTGTTGCTGCAGACGCAGTTGCTGATCAGCGGCGAACTCGCGCTGCCGATCCATCACAACCTGCTCACGCAGAGCGGCACGCTCGACGGTGTGACGCGCGTCTGCGCGCATGCGCAGGCGCTCGCGCAATGCCAGCAGTGGCTTGCTGCGAACGCGCCGCACCTGGAGCGGCAGGCGGTGGCGAGCAATGCGGAGGCCGCGCGTCTCGCGGCGGCGGATCCGAGTGTCGCGGCGATTGCCGGCGACCGCGCGGCTGCGCACTACGGCCTGCAGATCGCGTTCTCGCTGATCCAGGACGACCCGCACAACCGCACGCGCTTCGTGATCGTCGGCAAGCAGGCCGCCGGGCAGAGCGGTCACGACCAGACGTCGCTGATCGTGTCGGTGAAGAACGAGCCGGGCGCGGTGTTCAAGCTGCTCGAACCGCTCGCGCGGCACGGCGTGTCGATGACGCGCTTCGAGTCGCGCCCGGCGCGGGTCGGCACGTGGGAGTATTACTTCTACATCGACATCGAAGGGCACCGGGACGAACCACCCGTGGCAGCCGCGCTCGCGGAGCTCGGCCAGAAGGCCGCGTTCCTGAAGATACTCGGTTCGTATCCGCGCGCGCGCTGACGCGTAACGGCCGGTCGCCGGCGGCGAAGGGGCGGCGCGGGCAGCGTGCAGGGCAGGCCTGGCGGCGCTGCCCAAGGCGGGTTCGGGCGGTATCCGGTGCACATCGCGCCGGATCGGGCCCGTTGCCCGGAATCTGGATTTCCGTGCGCGGGGCGACGTTCCGCGTGCGTCACTTGGCTCTAGTCGTGTCAGGCTTTGCATTCAACAAACTTGTGATCTTCGGCGTCGGCCTGATCGGCGGATCGCTGGCGCGCGCGCTGCGCGAGCGCGCACCGGGTGGTGCGGGCGAAGTCGTCGGCATCGGTCGTTCGCGTGCATCGGTCGAGCGCGCGCTCGCGCTGGGCGTGATCGATCGTGCGGTGGCGCTCGATGACGATGCGCAACTGCGCGACGCGCTCGCCGGCGCCGATCTCGTGCTGCTGGCCGCGCCCGTCGCGCAAACGGGCCCGTTGCTCGCACGCATCGCGCCGTGGCTCGACGTAACGGCGCTCGTCACGGACGCCGGCAGCACCAAGTCGGACGTCGTCGCGGCCGCGCGCGATGCGCTCGGCGCGCGGATCGCGCAATTCGTTCCGGGCCATCCGATCGCCGGGCGCGAATCGAGCGGCGTCGAAGCTGCGCTGCCGGATCTGTACGTCGGGCGCAACGTCGTGCTGTGTCCGCTGCCGGAGAACGCGCCGCAATCGGTCGCGCGGATCGAAGCGATGTGGCGGGCGACCGGCGCCGACGTGCGCACGATGAGCACGGCGCAGCACGATCGCGTGTTCGCGTCGATCAGTCATCTGCCGCACGTGCTGTCGTTCGCGCTCGTCGAGCAGATTCTCGGCGAGGCGGACGCCGAACTGAAATTCTCGTACGCGGCGGGTGGCTTCCGCGACTTCACGCGAATTGCAGCATCGAGCCCGGAAATGTGGCGCGACGTATGTATCGCGAATCGTGCGGCGCTGCTCGATGAGCTCGACGGCTACACGCGCGTGCTCGCCCGGCTGCGTGCGGCGATAGACGCCGGCGATGGCGCGGCGCTCGAAGCCGTGTTCACGCGCTCGCGCGCTGCACGCAAGGCATGGCAGGAACGTGGCGCGCAGCCCGCTGCCGAACCGGTCAAGAAATAACAGGAAACAGGACGATTCCCATGGACTACCTCGATCTCGGTCCGTATTCCAGCGCATCGGGCACCGTGCGCCTGCCCGGTTCGAAAAGCATCTCGAACCGCGTGCTGCTGCTCGCGGCGCTTGCCGAAGGCGATACGACGATCACCAACCTGCTGGATTCCGACGACACGCGCGTGATGCTCGACGCGCTTGGCAAGCTCGGTGTGAAGCTCGCCCGCGAGGGCGACACCTGTGTCGTCACCGGCACGCGCGGCGCGTTCACCGCGAAGACCGCCGATCTGTTCCTCGGCAATGCAGGCACCGCGGTGCGACCGTTGACGGCGGCGCTCGCGGTCAACGGCGGCGACTATCGCGTGCACGGCGTGCCGCGCATGCACGAGCGGCCGATCGGCGACCTCGTCGACGGCCTGCGGCAGATCGGCGCGCAGATCGACTACGAGCAGAACGAAGGCTTTCCGCCGCTGCGGATCAAGCCCGCGGCGATCGCGGTCGATGCGCCGATCCGCGTGCGCGGCGACGTGTCGAGCCAGTTCCTCACCGCGCTGCTGATGACGCTGCCGCTCGTGAAGGCGAAGGACGGCAGGATCGTCGTCGAAGTCGACGGCGAACTGATCTCGAAGCCATACATCGACATCACGATCCGGCTGATGGCGCGCTTCGGCGTGACCGTCGAGCGCGACGGCTGGCAGCGCTTCGTCGTGCCGGCCGGGGTTCGCTACCGCTCGCCGGGGCGCATCATGGTCGAGGGCGATGCGTCGTCGGCCTCGTACTTCCTCGCGGCCGGTGCGCTCGGCGGCGGCCCGCTGCGCGTCGAGGGCGTGGGTCGCGCGAGCATCCAGGGCGACGTCGGCTTCGCGAACGCGCTGATGCAGATGGGCGCGAACGTTTCGATGGGCGACGACTGGATCGAGGTGCGCGGCATCGGCCATGACCACGGCAAGCTCGAGCCGATCGACATGGACTTCAACCTGATTCCCGACGCGGCGATGACGATCGCGGTCGCGGCGCTGTTCGCGAGCGGCACGAGCACGCTGCGCAACATCGCGAGCTGGCGCGTGAAGGAAACCGACCGCATCGCCGCGATGGCGACCGAGCTGCGCAAGGTCGGCGCGACCGTCGAGGAAGGCCCTGACTACCTGGTCGTCACGCCGCCGCAACGGCTCACGCCGAACGCGGCGATCGACACGTACGACGATCACCGGATGGCGATGTGCTTCTCGCTCGTCAGCCTGGGCGGCGTGCCCGTGCGCATCAACGATCCGAAGTGCGTCGGCAAGACGTTCCCCGACTATTTCGACCGCTTCGCCGCGCTCGCCAAAGCCTGACCCGACAGTTCCGATGAAATCCACCCGACCCTTTCACCCGACCCCCGTCATCACGATCGACGGTCCGACTGCCTCCGGCAAGGGGACCGTGGCGGCGCTTGTCGCCGCGCATCTCGGCTTCCACCTGCTCGACAGCGGTGCGCTGTACCGCCTCGCGGCGCTCGCGAGCGTGCGCTACGGCATTGCGGCCGAGGACATCGACGCACTCGTGAAGCTGATCGACGATCTTCACATCACGTTCCGCGAGGGGTGCGCGCAACTCGACGGCGTTGACGTGTCGAACGACATCCGCGCCGAAGCGGTCGGCAACCGTGCGTCGGCGATCGCGGTGCACGGGCCGGTGCGTAGCGCGCTCGTCGCACGCCAGCGCGCGTTCCGCAAGACGCCCGGCCTCGTCGCGGACGGCCGCGACATGGGCACCGTGATCTTCCCGGACGCCGTGCTGAAGGTGTTCCTGACGGCCAGCGCCGAGGCGCGCGCGGCCAGACGGCATAAGCAATTGATGCAAAAAGGTTTTTCTGCTAATATAGATGACTTGCTCCGGGATCTTCGTGAACGTGACGCGCGCGACAGCAATCGCGCGGCCGCGCCGCTGAAGCCTGCGGCAGATGCCAAGCTGCTCGACACGTCGGCGCTTTCGGTCGATGAAGCAGTCGACCAGGTGCTGCAGTGGTACCGGGCGCTCGGTCAGCCCGCCTGAGAAGGCGGGCAACAGTAGGTGCTTCGCGCGAGGAGTGCGGAGCGTGTTTCGAACCCTTAACCCCGTATGGTTTCGATCTGGCCCTTTCAGCCTGCCATTCCGGCCGGCGTGGCACAGCGATCCATGCACAATCAGATTTTTATGTCCGACCTGCAAACCTCCACCCCGAATACCGAATCCTTTGCGGCTCTGTTCGAAGAGTCGCTGACCCGCCAAGACATGCGCGCCGGCGAAGTGATTTCCGCCGAAGTCGTGCGCGTCGACCACAACTTCGTGGTCGTCAATGCAGGCCTGAAGTCCGAGGCTTACATTCCGATCGAGGAATTCCTGAACGATCAGGGCGAGGTTGAGGTGCAGTCGGGCGATTTCGTGTCCGTCGCGATCGACGCACTCGAAAACGGCTACGGCGACACGATCCTGTCGCGCGACAAGGCGAAGCGCCTCGCATCGTGGCTGTCGCTGGAAAAGGCCCTCGACAACAACGAACTCGTCACCGGCACGATCACCGGCAAGGTGAAGGGCGGCATGACCGTGATGGTCAACGGCATCCGCGCGTTCCTGCCGGGTTCGCTGGTCGACACGCGTCCGGTCAAGGACACGACCCCGTACGAAGGCAAGACGCTCGAGTTCCGCGTGATCAAGCTCGATCGCAAGCGTAACAACGTCGTGCTGTCGCGTCGTGCAGTGATCGAGGCAACGCAAGGCGAAGAGCGCGCGAAGCTGCTCGAGACGCTGAAGGAAGGCGCGATCGTCAACGGCGTGGTCAAGAACATCACCGACTACGGTGCGTTCGTCGACCTCGGCGGCATCGACGGCCTGCTGCACATCACCGACATCGCATGGCGTCGCGTGCGTCACCCGAGCGAAGTCCTGTCGGTTGGCCAGGAAGTCACCGCGAAGATCCTCAAGTTCGACCAAGAGAAGAACCGCGTCTCGCTGGGCATCAAGCAACTGGGCGACGATCCGTGGGAAGGCATCTCGCGCCGTTACCCGTCGGGCACGCGCCTGTTCGGCAAGGTCACGAACATCACCGACTACGGCGCATTCGTCGAAGTGGAATCGGGCATCGAAGGCCTCGTCCACGTGTCGGAAATGGACTGGACCAACAAGAACGTTGCTCCGTCGAAGGTTGTCCAGCTGGGCGACGAAGTCGAAGTCATGGTCCTCGAGATCGACGAAGACCGTCGTCGTATCAGCCTCGGCATGAAGCAGTGCAAGCCGAACCCGTGGGATGACTTCAGCCGCAACTTCAAGAAGGGCGACAAGATCACGGGCGCAATCAAGTCGATCACCGACTTCGGCGTGTTCATCGGTCTGCCGGGCGGCATCGACGGCCTGGTCCACCTGTCGGACCTGTCGTGGAGCGAAGCTGGCGAAGAAGCCGTTCGCAAGTACAAGAAGGGCGACGAAGTCGAAGCGATCGTGCTCGGTATCGACGTCGAGAAGGAGCGTATTTCGCTCGGCATCAAGCAGCTCGAAGGCGACCCGTTCAGCAACTACGTTGCAATGAACGACAAGGGTTCGATCGTCGACGGCGTGGTGAAGTCGGTCGATGCGAAGGGCGCTGTCATCACGCTGACGGGCGACGTCGAAGGCTACCTGCGTGCATCGGAAATCTCGCAGGATCGCGTCGAAGACGCACGCAACGTGCTGAAGGAAGGCGACAAGGTCAACGCGATGGTGATCAACATCGATCGCAAGTCGCGTGGCATCAACCTGTCGATCAAGGCGAAGGATTCGGCTGAACAACAGGAAGCGATCCGCGGCCTGCAGTCGGACACGAGCGCTGCCGCGACCGGTACGACCAACCTCGGCGCGCTGCTGAAGGCGAAGCTCGACGGCCAGAACCAGTAAGCCTCACGAGGTCTGCTGAAGTATGACCAAATCCGAGTTGGTCGCGCAGCTGGCACTGCGATTTCCGCAACTTGTCCTCAAGGATGCGGATTTCGCGGTGAAAACGATGCTCGATGCGATGTCCGACGCCTTGTCGAAAGGGCATCGCATCGAAATTCGGGGTTTCGGCAGCTTCGGCCTCAACCGTCGCCCGGCGCGCGTCGGACGCAACCCGAAGTCGGGGGAGAAAGTGCAGGTGCCCGAGAAGTTCGTGCCTCACTTCAAGCCCGGCAAGGAATTGCGTGAACGCGTCGACGGCCGCGCCGGCGAGCCGCTGAAAGCTGATGATCCGGACGACGAGCGTTGAGCGTCGTTCGGTTTGCCCGGAATCCGTCCGGCGAAGGCTGAAAAAAAAGCGCCCCTTGCGGGCGCTTTTTTCATTTCCGGCAACCGCGTGACAGGATGCATCCGCAGGATGTGCAGTGACGCGCAAACGCATCCTTTACAATACGGGTCGATTCGGCGCCGCGAAGGGGAGTCGCGCGCCACGGCAAACCTCAACAAAGAGAGGGCTACATGAAGTTTATCGTCTGGCTGATCCGGGTATTGGTGTTCGTGCTGCTGCTGGTGCTTGCACTGGCCAATACGCAAACCGCGACGCTGAATTTCGTTGCCGGATACGCATGGCAAGCGCCGCTGATCCTGATCGGCCTCGCGTTCTTCGTCGTGGGTCTGCTGGCCGGCCTGCTGTCCGCGCTGCCGGCGATCTTTCGCATGCGCCTCGAGAACGGGCGCCTGAAACGCGATCTGCGTGCGGCGCGCGAAACCCCGGCCGTCATCGACCAGCCGCCGATGCCGCCCGTCATTTAACACCGACGCCGCGCGATCTTCGCGCGGTTTTCGTCTCTGCTTCGATATTTCGCATGGATCTGGATTTCTGGTGGTTGCTCGCGATTCCCGTGGCGTTCGCGCTCGGCTGGGCGGCGTCACGCTATGACCTGAAGAACCTTCTGTCGGAGAGCGCCAACCTGCCGCGATCGTATTTCCGCGGCCTGAACTTTCTGTTGAACGAACAACCGGACAAGGCGATCGACGCGTTCATCGAGGTCGCGAAGCTCGACCCCGAGACGGTCGAACTGCACTTCGCGCTCGGCAACCTGTTTCGCCGTCGCGGCGAAACGGACCGTGCGATCCGCGTGCACCAGAACCTGCTGAGCCGCACTGACCTGCCGGTGAACGAGCGCGATCACGCGCTGTACGAGCTCGGTCAGGATTTCCTGAAGGCCGGCCTGCTCGATCGTGCGGAGGAGGCCTTCCACCGGCTCGCCGATGGCGATTACGCGTTGGGCGCGCAGCGGGCGCTGCTGACGATCTACGAGATCGAGAAGGACTGGAACAAGTCGATCGATACCGCGAAACGGATCGAATCGATGAGCGACAAGCCGCTCGGCATCGAAATCGCGCAGTTCCATTGCGAACTCGCGCAGGACGCGCTGCAACGCAAGAACGCCGCGGCCGCGGCCGAGCAGCTGACACTTGCGCTTGCAGCGAACCCGCAGAACGTCCGCGCGACGATCCTGTCCGGCGATGCCGCGCAGGCGGCGGGCGACCACACGGCCGCGATCGAGCACTGGAAGCGTGTCGAAGCGCAGAATCCGGCGTATCTGCCGCTCGTCGCCGACAAGCTGATGAAGGCGTACGTCGCGCTCGGCAAGCCGGTCGAGGGCGCGGAGCTGCTGATGGGCTACGTCGATCGCTATCCGTCGAACGACCTGCTCGATATTGCCTATCAGCACATTGCCGGTTTGCGCGGCCAGGAAGCGGCCCATACGCTCGCGCGCACGCAGATGGAGAAGTCGCCGAACCTGTCGGGCATGTTGCACCTGCTGGATGCACAGATCGCTGCCGCCGACGAGCCGCGTCGTAAGGAACTTGAAATGATGCGTGCGCTGATCAAGCAGCGCACCAAGAATCTGCCACGCTATACGTGCCAGAATTGCGGTTTCCGGGCACGACTCTTCTACTGGCAGTGCCCCGGATGCAGCGGGTGGGAAACCTATGCGCCGCGCCGCGTCGAACCGGCGATGCCGGGCTGATCCAGGCGTTCGGCGAGCGCGCGCTGCGGTTGTCGCCGGGCCTGGCCCGGCGGCCAAGTTAGTCAATTACCGGGACGTACCGGAACATCTATGAAAATCACCATCATCGGCACTGGCTATGTCGGTCTCGTCACGGGCTCCTGTCTCGCCGAGATCGGTCACGACGTCTTCTGTCTGGATGTCGATCCGCGCAAGATCGAGATCCTGAACAACGGCGGGATGCCGATTCACGAACCGGGCCTGCTCGACATCATCGCACGCAACCGCGCGGCAGGACGCTTGCGCTTCTCGACCGACATCGAGGCGAGCGTCGCGCACGGCGAGATCCAGTTCATCGCGGTCGGCACGCCGCCCGACGAGGATGGTTCGGCCGACCTGCAATACGTGCTTGAGGCCGCGCGCAACATCGGCCGTTACATGACCGGCTTCAAGGTGATCGTCGACAAGTCGACCGTGCCGGTCGGCACCGCGCAGCGCGTGCGTGCGGTGGTCGACGAGGCGCTCGGCGCACGCGGCCTCGCGGGCAGCGTCGCGCACCGTTTCTCGGTCGTGTCCAATCCGGAATTCCTGAAGGAAGGTGCGGCGGTCGAGGACTTCATGCGTCCGGATCGAATCATCATCGGCGTCGACGACGACGAGACGGGCACCGTGGCGCGCGAGAAGATGAAGAAGCTGTACGCGCCGTTCAACCGTAATCACGAGCGTACGATCTACATGGACGTGCGTTCGGCGGAATTCGCGAAATACGCGGCGAACGCGATGCTGGCGACGCGCATTTCGTTCATGAACGAAATGTCGAATCTCGCCGACAAAGTGGGCGCCGACATCGAAGCCGTGCGTCGCGGGATCGGTTCCGATCCGCGCATCGGCTATCACTTCCTGTACGCCGGCGTCGGTTACGGCGGCTCGTGCTTCCCGAAGGACGTGCAGGCGTTGATTCGCACCGCGAGCGAAAACGGTCAGCCACTGCGCATCCTGGAGGCGGTCGAAGCGGCCAACTCCGCGCAGAAGGACGTGCTGATCGGCAAGATCGAGCAGCGCTTCGGCGCGGACCTGAGCGGTCGCGAATTCGCGGTCTGGGGCCTCGCGTTCAAGCCGAACACGGACGACATGCGCGAGGCGCCGAGCCGTCGGCTGATCGCCGCGCTGCTCGCGCGTGGCGCGATCGTGCGCGCGTACGATCCGGTCGCGATCGACGAGGCACGCCGCGTGTTCGCGCTCGATCTGGGCGAGGGTTCCGACGCGCTTGCGCGCCTGCACTTCGTCGATTCCCAGGACGCGGCCGTGACCGCCGCGGATGCGCTCGTGATCGTCACCGAATGGAAGGAATTCAGGAGCCCGGATTTCGCGCGCCTGAAGGCCGAACTGAAGGCGCCGGTGATCTTCGACGGGCGCAACCTCTACGAGCCGGACGCGATGGCCGAACTCGGCATCGACTACCATGCGATCGGGCGCCCGCATGTCTCCCCCCAGTCCTCTTCCCGTGGATGAGCGCACGATGACTACCCTTCGCGAAGTGGTGCCGGTACCGCGCGCGCAGCTCGCGCGCTCGCGCGTGCTCGTGGTCGGTGACGTGATGCTCGACCGCTACTGGTTCGGCAACGTCGAGCGCATTTCTCCGGAAGCGCCGGTTCCGGTCGTCCATGTGCAGCGCCAGGAGGAGCGGCTCGGCGGCGCGGCCAACGTCGCGCGCAACGCGGTGACGCTCGGCGCCCAGGCCGGGCTGCTGTGCGTGGTCGGCTGCGACGAGCCTGGCGAGCGCATCGTCGAGTTGCTCGACGGCAGCGGCGTGACATCCCATCTCGAACGCGATGCGGCATTGCCGACGACGATCAAGCTGCGCGTGCTCGCGCGCCAGCAACAGTTGCTGCGCGTCGATTTCGAGGCGATGCCGACCCACGAGGTGCTGCTTGCCGGGCTCGCGCGTTTCGATGCGCTGCTGCCGCAGCACGACGTCGTGCTGATGTCGGATTACGCGAAAGGCGGTTTGACCCACGTGACGACGATGATCGAGAAGGCGCGTGCGGCCGGCAAGCCGGTGCTCGTCGATCCGAAAGGCGACGACTGGGCGCGCTATCGCGGCGCGTCGCTGATCACGCCGAACCGTGCGGAGTTGCGCGAGGTCATCGGTCAGTGGCAGTCGGAAGACGACCTGCGCGAGCGTGTCGCGACGCTGCGTGCGGAGCTCGATCTCGATGCGTTGCTGCTCACGCGTTCGGAAGAGGGCATGACGCTCTTTTCCGCCACGGGCGAACTGCACGCGCCGGCGCTCGCGCGCGAAGTGTACGACGTGTCCGGTGCGGGCGATACCGTGATCGCGACGGTCGCGACGATGCTCGGCGCGGGCGTGCCGCTCGTCGATGCCGTCGTGCTCGCGAACCGTGCGGCAGGCATCGTGGTCGGCAAGCTGGGTACGGCCACTGTGGACTACGACGAACTGTTTCACTGAGCGCATTCGGCGGTGCTCCGCACGTATGGCTTGCAATTTTTCAGGCAGAACGACCATGACCATCATCGTCACCGGCGCGGCCGGTTTTATCGGCGCGAACATCGTCAAGGCGCTCAACGAGCGCGGCGAGTCGCGCATCATCGCGGTCGACAATCTGACGCGCGCGGACAAGTTTCGCAATCTCGTCGATTGCGAGATCGACGACTATCTCGACAAAACGGAATTCGTCGAGCGCTTCGCGCGCGGCGATTTCGGCAAAGTGCGCGCGGTGTTCCATGAAGGCGCCTGTTCGGACACGATGGAAACCGACGGCCGCTACATGATGGACAACAACTTCCGCTACAGCCGCGCGGTGCTCGATGCGTGCCTCGCGCAGGGTGCGCAGTTCCTGTACGCGTCGTCGGCAGCGATCTACGGCGGCTCGACGCGTTTTGTCGAGGAGCGCGAGGTCGAGGCGCCGCTGAACGTCTACGGCTATTCGAAGTTCCTGTTCGACCAGGTGATCCGCCGCGTGCTGCCGAGCGCGAAGAGCCAGATCGCCGGGTTCCGTTACTTCAACGTGTACGGGCCGCGCGAGACGCACAAGGGGCGCATGGCGTCGGTCGCGTTCCACAACTTCAACCAGTTCCGCGCGGAAGGCAAGGTCAAGCTGTTCGGCGAGTACAACGGTTATGCGCCGGGCGAGCAGACGCGCGACTTCGTGTCGGTCGAGGACGTCGCGAAGGTGAACCTGTTCTTCTTCGATCATCCGGAGAAATCGGGCATCTTCAACCTCGGCACCGGCCGGGCGCAACCGTTCAACGACATCGCATCGACGGTCGTCAACACGCTGCGCGCGCTCGACAGCCTGCCGCCGCTGACGCTCGCACAGCAGGTCGAGCAGGGGCTGATCGAATACGTGCCGTTCCCGGACGCACTGCGCGGCAAGTACCAGTGCTTCACGCAGGCCGATCAGACGAAACTGCGTGCTGCCGGCTATGATGCGCCGTTCCTGACGGTGCAGGAAGGCGTCGATCGCTACGTGCGTTGGCTATCCGGCCAGGTTTAAACCCGCGCGTCGCATCGCTAGACTGGGTCTCACGGTCGGCAGTCGCCGACCGTTTTCATCGGAGATCCAGCACATGATCAGGAAGTGGTTTGCCGCCGCCGCGATGTTCGGCGCGATCGCATCGGCCTGGGCGGCCGTCGACGTCAACTCCGCCAACGAGGATGCACTCGTCGGCATCAAGGGCATCGGTCCCGCGCGGGCAAAGGCGATTCTCGACGAGCGCGGCGCACACGGGCCGTTCAGGAATGCAGAAGATCTGGCGTCACGCGTGAAGGGCATGGGCGGCCATACGGTCGAGCGCCTCCAGCGGGAAGGGCTGACGATCGGTGCGGCCGGCGTAGGCGCGGCCGGCTCGAGTGCGTCGGCACTGGCGGCGAGCAAGCCTGCCGCACCGAAGCCTGCCGCCGCACCTGCCCGCACCGCGCAGAAGTAACGCACACGAGACAAAAGGCTCCTTCAGCCGCCGTCGTTGCGACGGCTTCCCGCGGCATGCCGCGGGTTTTTTGCGTACATCGTGCAAACACACACGCGTGAAGCGTGACGCGCCTCTATTCCATCGCCGCAATGGGGTTGCCGGCGCGAGCCGCGGTGCTGGTTTACAATCAGTCGATTGATCGGCCTCGCACTCACGGTATCTCCATGGCTTACAAAACTATCGAAGACACGATCGGCAACACACCGCTCGTGCAACTGGTCCGCCTGCCGGACGACGAGATTCGCGCACGTAACAACGTGCTGCTCGCGAAGCTGGAAGGCAACAATCCTGCCGGTTCCGTGAAGGATCGCCCGGCGCTGTCGATGATCAGCAAGGCCGAGGTGCGCGGTCGCATCAAGCCGGGCGATACGCTGATCGAGGCGACGAGCGGCAACACGGGCATCGCGCTCGCAATGGCAGCGGCGATCCGCGGCTACAAGATGGTGCTGATCATGCCGGAGGATCTGTCGGTCGAGCGTCGCCAGAGCATGGCCGCTTACGGCGCAGAAATCATCCTGACGCCGGTAAAGGGCGGGATGGAACTGGCGCGCGATCTCGCGGAGCAGATGCAGCGCGAAGGCAAGGGTGTGATCCTCGATCAGTTCGGGAACCCTGACAATCCGATCGCGCACTACGAAGGAACGGGCCCGGAGATCTGGCGCGATACCGAAGGGCGCGTCACGCATTTCGTGTCGGCGATGGGCACGACGGGTACGATCATGGGCACGTCGCGCTTTCTGAAGGAACAGAATCCGGCGATCGAAATCGTCGGCGCGCAGCCTGAAGAAGGGTCGCGCATTCCGGGCATTCGCAAGTGGCCGGAAGCATATATGCCGACGATCTTCGATCGCAGCCGCGTCGATCGCGTCGAGAGCGTGAGCCAGGCCGCGTCCGAAACGATGGCGCGCCGGCTCGCGGCTGTCGAAGGCATCTTCGCCGGCATCTCGTCGGGCGGTGCATGCGAAGTCGCGATGCGCATCGCGCGTCAGGTGGAGAACGCGACGATTGTGTTCATCGTCTGCGATCGCGGCGACCGCTACCTGTCGACCGGCGTATTTCCCGCGTGAGCCCGAACGGCATCAGCAGCGTCACGCGATAAAAAAGCGCCGCACGAGCGGCGCTTTTTCGTTGCGCGCACTGCGCTCACTGCGCTGGCGCTTCCGTGTCCGCGGGAGGCAACGGCAGCGCGCCATCCGCCTCCATCTGTGCCTTCACGGCTTCGCCGAGCTGGTAGACGGCGAGTGCATAGAAGAAGCTGCGGTTGTAGCGTGTCAGCACGTAGAAGTTCTTCAGGCCGAGCATGTATTCGGTCGGCCGTCCCGGGGACGGCAGATCGACCACGGTAACCGGCGTGCCGGCTTCGGTGGTGATGTTGACCATCGGCTCGTTGAGCGTCATGCCGGCGCGCAGCAGTTGCGACAGTGCCCAGTGCGGTTCCGGCTGGCCGTCCGCGGCCGCCTGGGCGATGCCGAGGCTGCCCGTGTCGGGCGTGATCCGCCAGACTACCGGGCGATCGGTTTCCCAGCCGTGCTGCTTCAGGTAGTTCGCGACGCTGCCGATCGCGTCCGCGGGGCTGCTGCGCAGATCGACGTGGCCGCCGCCGTCGTAGTCGACCGCATACTCGCGGATGCTGCTCGGCAGGAACTGCGGGATGCCGATCGCGCCCGTGTACGATCCGAGCACGGTGGTCGGGTCGAGCTGGTTATCGCGGGTCCAGACGAGGAAGTCCTCGAGATTCTTGCGGAACGTTGCCTGACGACTGTCGCGATTCGGCGTGTCGGGGTAGTCGAACGTGAGCGTCGTCAGTGCATCGAGCACGCGGAAGTTGCCCATGTAGCGGCCGTAGATCGTTTCGACGCCGATGATGCCGACGATCACTTCGGGCGGCACGCCGAATTCCGCGGACGCGCGCTGCAGCGTCGCCTGGTTCGCTTTCCAGAATTTCACGCCCGCGTTGATGCGGATCGGTTCGATGAAGCGCGAACGATAGACGCGCCAGTTCTTCACCGAAGGCGTGGGCGCCGGCTTGACGAGCTTGACGGCGGTGGCCGAGTAGCTGATGCGCGAGAACAGCGCATGCAGGCTCGCGGAATCGAAGCCGTTGCGGCTCACCATCTCGTCGATGAACGCATCGACCTGCGCGTTGTTCGCGTAACGCTGCGGAACGATTTCCTCTTCGAAGGTCTGGCCTTGCGGCGCCGGCTGCTGCGGTTGCGCCTGCGCGACGCGCGTGCCTGCGGACTTCGCAGGCTGCGTCTGCGCGACGGCGGGCGCGGCGGCCACGCTCGCGGCGACGGCGGCGGCAACGAGCGGGGCGCGAACGCGGAACAGTGCGGAGAGAAGGACGGCAGGCTTGCTGGAATTCATGTCGAAGCGGGCGGACAGGGCGATGGGGTTCGGCGCAGTATACCCGACGCATCCTGCGTGCCGGGGCGTGGCTGCGCACCGTTGTGGTAAGTTAGCGGCGAATTCGCGGCAGACGATGGACATCATTGATGGAGACCTGCGGCGCACCGCGCGTCGCGGATGACAGATTATGGCAACCGCCTTCTATACGCACCCCGACTGCCTGTTGCACGAGATGGGGGAGTGGCATCCGGAATGCCCGGCCCGCCTGTCGGCGATCCAGGATCAGTTGATCGCGAGCCGCATCGACGACCTGATCGTGCACGAAACCGCGCCGTTCGCGAGCGAGGTGGCGCTGGGCCGCGTGCATACGCAGGCTCACATCGATTACATCCGCAGCATGACGCCCGTCGACGGCTACGTCGAGATCGATCCCGACACGATGATGAATCGCGACACGTGGCGTGCCGCGCTGCGTGCGGCCGGCGCGGCAATCGCGGCGACCGACGCCGTAATCGAGGGCCGCTACGCGAATGCATTCTGCAGCGTGCGGCCGCCAGGTCATCATGCGGAACCCGCGCGCGCGATGGGATTCTGCCTTTTCAACAACGTCGCGATTGCCGCGCGGCATGCGCTCGACGTCCATGGCCTCGAGCGCGTCGCGATCGTCGATTTCGACGTGCACCACGGCAATGGCACCGAAGCCGCATTCGCGAACGACGAGCGCGTGCTGATGTGCAGCTTCTTCCAGCATCCGCTGTACCCGTTCTCGGGCGTCGATCACCAGGCGCCGAACATGGTCAACCTGCCGATGCCTGCGCGCAGCAACGGGATGGCGATCCGCGAAGCGGTCGACATGTTCTGGCTGCCGCGTCTCGATGCGTTCAAGCCGCAGATGCTGTTCGTGTCGGCCGGGTTCGACGCGCATCGCGAGGACGACATCGGCAACCTCGGTCTCGTCGAGGCCGATTTCGAATGGCTGACCGCGCAGGTCGTCGACGTCGCGCGCCGGCATGCGCAGGGCCGCATCGTGAGCTGTCTCGAGGGCGGCTACAACCTGTCCGCGCTCGGCCGCAGCGTCGTCGCGCACCTGCGCGTACTGGCCGGCATCTGACCGGCAGCGGCTCGGCGCGCGCTCAGCGCGCCGGCGCGTGCGCGTGAATCCACGCGATCAGCCCATCGATCACGCGATCGCGCTCGAGATCGTTCATCGTTTCGTGGAATCCGCCCTCGTACAACGTCAGCGTGCGATCGGGCGAGCCGACACGTGCGCCGAACGCACGGCTGCCGTCCGGTTCGGTCAGTTTGTCCTCGGTGCCGTGATAGACGAGCACCGGCACGCGAAGCGCGCCGCGACCGCGCTCGATGCGCGCCATCGCGTCGAGGATCTCGGCGCCGGTGCGCGCCGGCACTGCGCCGTGATGGACCAGCGGATCGGCGCGATTGGCCGCGACGACGGCCGGATCGCGCGACAGCAGCGCCGCGTCGATCTTGATCGCGGGGAAGCTTGGCCATACGCGGCTGATGAAGCGGCTCATCGCAAGCATCCAGCGCGGCACGTCGCGTCCCGGCGCGAGCGCCGGGCTCGACAGCACGAGGCCCGCCAGCGTGTGGCCGCGAACCGGCGCGCGTTCGATCGCATGCAGCGCCGCGATGGCGCCGCCCATGCTGTGCCCCATCAGGATGAGCGGCGTATCGTCGCGGGCGGCTTCGGCAACGAGGGCGTCCGCGTCGTTCAGGTAATCGTCGAAACGCTCGATCCACGCGCGTTTGCCCGGCGATTGGCCGTGCCCGCGCAGATCGATCGCCAGCACGCCGATGCCGGCCGCATTCAGTCTGGCCGCGAGCGCCGCATAACGGCCCGCATGCTCGGCGAGACCATGCACGAGCGCGACCGTCGCGCGCGCAGGCTGGGTGCCGTCGCCCGCCGGCCAGCTATACGACGCCAGTTCGAGCCCGTCCGTGGTACGCAGCCGGCCCATTCGCGGGGCGGGAGGCGCTGCCGTGTCCGGCGCGGCGGTGGCGGCGGGGGCGGCAGCCTGCGTGGTAGTGGCGGTCATCGGGCGGGTCTCCTGTGTCGTTGGCAGCGGTGTTTCCGGATCATAGTCGCGGCGCCCAAGCGGCGGGCCAGCAGCGCTCCTCTAATTTCGTGCGGTTATGAAAAGATCGAAATCGATTATTAAGTGGAATGAGGGGTTTGCGGTAAAATCGCCGGCTATTCCAGATGCATCGGCGGCCGACTGGCGAGCCTCGCCTGTCGGCCGCCGTTTTGTTTACATGATCGAATTACGCAATCTGTCGCAGCGTTTCCCCGGGCCGACCGGCTGGGTCGACGCATTGCACAACGTCAATCTGACGATCCCGCAGGGCGAGGTGTTCGGCATCATCGGCCGAAGCGGCGCCGGCAAGAGCACGCTCGTGCGCACCATCAACCTGCTCACGCGGCCGACCGAAGGCAACGTCGTCGTCGGCGGGCGCGATCTCACGATGCTGTCGGCCGGCGCGCTGCGCGAAGCGCGCCGCGACATCGGCATGATCTTCCAGCACTTCAACCTGCTGTCGTCGCGCACCGTGTTCGACAACGTCGCGCTGCCGCTCGAGCTTGCAGGCGCGAGCCGTGCCGACATCGAGGCCGCCGTGCTGCCGCTGCTCGACCTCGTCGGGCTGTCCGCGCAGAAGGATCGCTACCCGGCGCAGATCAGCGGCGGCCAGAAGCAGCGTGTCGGCATTGCCCGCGCGCTCGCGAGCAAGCCGAAGGTGCTGCTGTCGGACGAAGCGACGTCGGCGCTCGATCCCGAGACCACGCGCGCGATCCTCGACCTGCTGAAACGCATCAACCGCGAACTCGGCCTGACGATCGTGCTGATCACGCATCAGATGGAAGTGATCAAGCAGGTGTGCGATCGCGTGGCCGTGCTCGACGCGGGGCGCGTGGTCGAGGAAGGCCGCGTGATCGACGTGTTCCTGCAGCCGCATCACGAAGTGACGCGCGCGCTGATCGGCGACGTGATCGCGCAGGAACTGCCGCCCGCGCTGAAGGCGCGCGTGGCCGAGCGGCTGAAGGCGGGCAGCGGACATTTGCTGCGTCTCGCGTTCACCGGCTCGGGGGTGGACCAGCCGATCCTGTCGGAGACGATTCGCCGCTACGAACTCGATTTCAACATCCTGCATGGCCAGATCGACGAGATCCAGGGGCAGGCGTTCGGGTCGCTCGCGGTGCTCGCGGGCGGCGAACCGGGCAAGGTCGGGCAGGCGCTCGCGTTCCTGCGCGAGCAAGGTGTGGTGGTAGAGGAGCTTTCGTATGTTGAGTGAGATGTTCGATATGTTCGTGCAGTCGTTCTGGGAGACGCTGATCATGGTCGGCATCTCGGGAGCGGTCGGCGCGCTCGTCGGGCTGCCGCTCGGCGTGCTGCTCTACCTGACGGATCGCCAGGGCGTGCTGCAGAACCTCGGTGTGAATCGCGTGCTCGGCGGCATCGTGAACGCGGTGCGCTCGACGCCGTTCATCATCCTGCTGGTCGCGGTCATTCCATTCACGCGGCTCGTCACGGGGTCGTCGATCGGCACGGCCGCGGCGGTCGTGCCGCTGACGCTCGCGGCCGCGCCGTTCGTCGCGCGGCTGGTCGAGACGGCGCTGCGCGAAGTCGACCGCGGGCTGATCGAGGCCGCGCAGTCGATGGGCGCGACGACGTCGCAGATCGTCTTCAAGGTGCTGCTGCCGGAATCGCTGCCCGGCATCGTCGCGGGCCTGACGATCACGTTCGTGTCGCTCGTCGGCTACTCGGCGATGGCCGGTGCGATCGGCGGCGGCGGGCTCGGTGATCTCGGGATCCGTTACGGCTACCAGCGTTATCTGCCGGAAGTGATGTGGACGGTCGTCGCGATCCTGATCGTGTTCGTGCAGATCGTGCAATCGTTCGGCGACTGGCTCGTGCGCCGGCTGAGCCACAAGTAAAAACGACATTCACAGGTAGGGGAGACGATGCAACGACGTTTCATGCTGAAATTCGCGGCCGCACTCGGCGCGGCCGCGCTGTTCGCGAGCGCGCACGCGCAGGCCGAAACCATCAAGGTGGGCGTGACGGGCGGTCCGCACGCGCAGATCATGGACGTGGTGAAGAAGGTCGCGGCCAGAAGCGGCCTCGACATCCGCATCGTCGAATTCTCCGATTACGTGCAGCCGAACGCGGCGCTCGCGTCGGGCGATCTCGACGCGAACAGCTACCAGCACGATCCTTATCTGCAAGCGCAGGTGAAGGATCGCGGCTACAAGCTGATCAAGGTCGCGGATACCGTCACGTTCCCGATGGGCATCTATTCGAAGCGGGTAAAGTCGCTTGCCGAGTTGAAGCCGGGCGCGCGCATCGCCGTGCCGAACGATCCAACCAATGGCGGCCGCGCGCTGCTGTTGCTGCAGAAGCAGGGGCTGCTGAAGCTGCGTGCGGATGCGGGGCTGAAGGCGACGCCACTCGACATCGTCGACAATCCGCGCAAGCTGAAGATCGTCGAACTCAATGCGGCGCAGATTCCGCGCTCGCTCGGCGACGTCGACGCTGCGGCCATCAATACCAATTACGCAATGGAAGCGGGGTTGAAACCGAAGCAGGACGCGATCGCGATCGAGGGTCCGAACGGCCCTTACGCGAACATTCTCGCGATTCGCGAGGCCGACCGGAGCAAGCCGTGGGTCGCGAAGCTGGTGGCGGCCTACCACTCCGCGGACGTAAAGCAGTTCATCGAACAGAAGTTCGGCGGCGCGGTCATCGCCGCCTGGTGACACTTGGTGCTGGGCGCGCCCGGTGACGATTAGAGTCGATGATCGAAAACCCGGGCTTTGCGTCCGGGTTTTTTCTCTTTTAAAATAGAACGACCGTTCGCTATTGCCGGCGCGCCGCAGAGGAGCGCTATCCTCGATAGCCACGATGGATTGGTCCGCTTGGCCGCGCAGTCATGAGGCCTCGCTATAGAATGGCCTCTGGTCGTATTCGTAACTTTGGAGCGTGTGCATGAAAATCCTGGTGCCAGTGAAAAGAGTGGTCGATTACAACGTGAAGGTCCGCGTGAAGTCGGACAACACGGGCGTCGACATCGCGAACGTGAAGATGTCGATGAACCCGTTCGACGAAATCGCCGTTGAAGAAGCCGTGCGCCTGAAGGAAGCCGGTGTGGCGACTGAAGTGATCGCCGTGTCGGTCGGTGTCGCGCAAGCGCAGGAAACGCTGCGCACGGCGCTGGCGATCGGCGCGGATCGCGCGATCCTGGTCGAGTCGAACGATGGCGTCGAGCCGCTGGCCGTCGCGAAGATCCTCAAGGCGCTGGTCGACAAGGAACAGCCGCAACTCGTGATCCTCGGCAAGCAGGCGATCGACGACGATTCGAACCAGACGGGCCAGATGCTCGCTGCGCTGGCTGGCCTGCCGCAAGCGACGTTCGCGTCGAAGGTGACGATCGCCGACGGCAAGGCAACGGTTGCACGCGAAGTCGACGGTGGCGCGGAAACGCTGTCGCTGTCGCTGCCGGCGGTCGTGACGACCGACCTGCGCCTGAACGAGCCGCGCTACGTGACGCTGCCGAACATCATGAAGGCGAAGAAGAAGCCGCTGGAAACGGTGAAACCCGAAGACCTTGGCGTGGACGTTACGCCGCGTCTGAAGACGCTGAAGGTGGCCGAGCCGCCGAAGCGCGCGGCCGGCGTGAAGGTGCCGGACGTGAAGACGCTGGTCGAGAAGCTGAAGACCGAAGCCAAGGTGCTGTAAAGGGAGCAGAAAGAAATGACGATTCTGGTGATTGCAGAACATGACAACGCGTCGATCAAGGCCGCGACGCTGAACACGGTGGCGGCGGCTGCGAAGATCGGCGGTGACATTCACGTGCTGGTCGCGGGGCACAACGCGCAGGGCGCGGCCGACGCGGCAGCAAAGATCGCGGGTGTGTCGAAGGTGCTGCTGGCCGACGCGCCGCAGCTGGCCGAAGGCCTGGCGGAAAACGTCGAGGCGACCGCGCTGAACATCGCGAAGGACTACTCGCACATCCTCGCGCCGGCAACGGCTTATGGCAAGAACGTCGCGCCGCGCATCGCCGCGAAGCTCGACGTCGCGCAGATCTCGGACATCACGGCAGTCGACAGTGCCGATACGTTTGAGCGCCCGATCTACGCGGGCAACGCGATCGCGACGGTGCAGTCGAGCGACCCGATCAAGGTCATCACGGTGCGCGCGACCGGTTTCGATCCGGTGGCAGCGGAAGGCGGCAGCGCATCGGTCGAGAAGATCGAAGCAGCGGCCGATGCAGGCAAGTCGCAGTTCGTCAGCCGTGAAGTGACGAAGCTGGACCGTCCGGAGCTGACCAGCGCGAGCATCATCGTGTCGGGCGGCCGCGGTCTGGGTAGCGGCGAGAACTACACGAAGGTGCTGGAGCCGCTGGCGGACAAGCTGTCGGCAGCGCTCGGCGCATCGCGCGCGGCAGTGGATGCCGGCTACGTGCCGAACGACTACCAGGTCGGCCAGACCGGCAAGATCGTCGCACCGCAGCTGTACATCGCGGTCGGTATCTCGGGCGCGATCCAGCACCTGGCCGGCATGAAGGATTCGAAGGTGATCGTCGCGATCAACAAGGATCCGGAAGCGCCGATCTTCAGCGTGGCCGACTACGGTCTCGTCGGCGATCTGTTCGCCCTCGTGCCGGAACTGGTCAACGAACTGGGCTGACACGACGTGACTTGACGCTCCGGCGGCAGGTACACAATACGAGGGGCGCGATGAGCGCCCCTTTTTTTCGTGCAATGACGGAAGCGGTCGGGCTTTTGCCGGGCAGCGAGCCGTGCTCGCTCGGTTCTGCATCGTACATGTCGCCGTACGGGCAGGGCGGCCGGAAGCGTCGATCGTCGGCGTGCAACGGCGAGAACCACGCGCGCGATGCCGCAAGCGCTGTTGAGAGCGGGCAACGCATTCGGCGTAACGAAAAAAGGCGCCTGCAGGGCGCCTTTTTCGTCGATGCGGACCGGCCCGTGTCGTGGCCGGCCGTTTCGCTTATGCGTATGCCGGGCGCGTCTGGCCGGCCACGTCCTTCAGGTAGCGATGCACCGACAGGTCGTCGGCCTGGATTGCCGGCTTCTTGCCCGAGATCAGATCGGCGAGCAACTGGCCCGACCCGCACGACATCGTCCAGCCGAGCGTGCCGTGGCCGGTGTTCAGGAACAGGTTCGACACCGGCGTGCGGCCGACGATCGGCGTGCCGTCCGGCGTCATCGGGCGCAGGCCCGTCCAGAACGTTGCCTTCGATGTGTCGCCGCCGCCCGGGAACAGGTCGTTCACGCACATTTCGAGCGTTTCGCGCCGTGCGGCGCGCAGGTTCTTGTCGAAGCCGACGATCTCCGCCATGCCGCCGACGCGGATGCGCTGATCGAAACGCGTGATCGCGATCTTGTACGTTTCGTCGAGCACCGTCGACACGGGCGCGGCCGCCTCGTTCACGATCGGCGCGGTGATCGAATAGCCCTTCAGCGGATAGACGGGGATCTTCATCAGGTTCGAGACGAAGTTGGTCGAATACGACCCGAGTGCGACGACGTATGCATCGGCGCGCACCGTCTCGCTGCCGCACTGCACGCCGGCGATCTTGCCGCCGGCGATCGCCAGTGCATCGATCGGCGTGTTGTAGCGGAACTTCACGCCCAGCGATTCAGCGAGCGCCGCGAGGCGCGTCGTGAACAGCTGGCAATCGCCCGTTTCGTCGCCCGGCAGGCGCAGACCACCCGTCAGCTTGTGCGACACGGCGGCGAGCGCCGGCTCGGCATTCCGGAGTTCTGCCGGCGACAGCAGTTCGAACGGCACGTTCGCTTCCTGCAGCACCGCGATGTCCTTGGCTGCGCCGTCGAGTTGCTGTTGCGTGCGGAACAACTGCAGCGTGCCGCCCGTGCGGCCTTCGTACTGGATGCCCGTGTCGGCGCGCAGCGCCTGCAGGCAATCGCGGCTGTATTCGGCGAGACGGACCATGCGGCCCTTGTTGACGGCATAGCGCTCGGCCGTGCAGTTGCGCAGCATCTGCCACATCCACTGCAGCTGGAAACGCGTCCCGTCAAGGCGGATCGCGAGCGGCGCGTGCTTCTCGAACATCCACTTGACGGCCTTCAGCGGCACGCCGGGCGCCGCCCACGGCGCCGCATATCCGGGCGAGATCTGGCCTGCGTTCGCGAAGCTCGTCTCCAGCGCCGGGCCTGCTTCCCGGTCGATCACCGTGACTTCATGACCGGCGCGCGCGAGGTAATACGCGCTTGCCACGCCCACCACACCGCTGCCCAGAATGACGACTCGCATAGCTGCTCCAGATGGAAGGATCAGGGCGAGGCCGGGCGCACGTGCGGCTCCGTGTAACCTCTAGCTGATCTAGTTTTTTGCGCTATGGTATTGTCGAATGTGTAGGTTTTGTTATCGTATTTTTCAGGTTTTCAGCATAAACAAATGAGAACGCAACGTCAGCCAGTACGCTCGCTCGACAAGCTCGACCGCCGCATCCTCAAACTGCTGCAGGACGACGGCCGGATGGCGATGAAGGACCTCGCCGAACAGGTCGGGCTGACCGTCACGCCATGCATCGAACGCGTGCGGCGCATGGAGCGCGACGGTGTGATCACCGGCTATCACGCGCGCGTGGATCCGGCGCAGCTGGGCGCGGCCTTGCTGGTGTTCGTCGAGATCACGCTTGGCCACAAGGGCGGCAACATGTTCGAGCAGTTCCGGCGCGAAGTGATGAAGATCGACGAAGTGCTCGAATGCCATCTCGTGTCCGGCGACTTCGACTACCTGATCAAGGCGCGGATCGGCGAAATGGCCGACTATCGCAAGCTGCTGGGCGACATCCTGCTGCAGCTGCCCGGCGCGGTGCAGTCGAAGAGCTATGTCGTGATGGAGGAAATCAAGGAGACGCTGACGATCTCGGTTGGCGAATGACCTTGGCTGCGGCCTGCAGTCCGTCCCTCTATCCAGCGCTTGGCATGAGGCATCCAATACTGTATAAACATACAGTATTGGATGCCTGTAAACGGGTGAGCGCATGGACGGCCGGTCCGACAACGAATTTCCGATAGCGCCGCCGGCGCCCCGCAAGGGGCGCGGTGCGGTCGACAACCTCCAGGGGCGATACGAAACGGCGCTGCGCGAAGCGGTCGACGACGGCTGGACGCACGAATCGGAAGACGCCGATCTGCCCGCTCCGCTGCGCACGCAGGTGTTCGAGGAGCGTGCGAAGAGCATCCTCACGCGCAACCAGTCGCCGGACATACCGTTCAGCGTGTCGCTCAATCCGTATCGCGGCTGCGAGCACGGCTGCATCTACTGCTTTGCGCGGCCGACCCATAGTTATCTCGGCCTGTCTCCGGGGCTCGATTTCGAGAGCCGCATCTATGCGAAGGTCAACGCGGCCGAATTGCTCGAGCGCGAGATTTCGCGCAAGCGCTACGTGCCGGAGCCGATCGCGCTCGGCGTCAACACCGATGCATACCAGCCGGTCGAGCGCGATCTGCGCATCACGCGCAGCGTGATCCAGGTGATGCACGACCACGGGTTGCCGTTCGCCGCGATCACGAAATCGTCGCTGATCGAGCGCGATCTGGATCTGCTGGCGCCGATGGCCGAGCGCGGCCAGGTGATGGCCGCGGTCACGATCACGACGCTCGACGTCGATCTCGCACGCACGCTTGAGCCGCGTGCGGCCACGCCGGCGCGCCGGCTGCGCACGATCCGCGCGCTGCGCGACGCGGGCGTGCCGGTGGGCGTCAGCATTGCGCCGGTGATTCCGTTCGTCACCGAGCCGGACATGGAGCGCGTGCTGGAAGCCTGTGCGGAAGCCGGCGCGACGCACGCGAGTTACATCATCCTGCGGTTGCCGTGGGAGGTTGCGCCGCTGTTCAAGAACTGGCTCTGCGCGCATTTCCCCGATCGCGCGGAGCGCGTGATGAACCGCGTGCGCGACATGCGTGGCGGGAAGGATTACGACTCGGATTTCTCGAAGCGGATGAAGGGCGAGGGAATCTGGGCCGACCTGTTGCGGCAGCGGTTCCGTCAGGCCGTGAAGCGGCTCGGATTGAACGAGCGTGCGAACGGGATCCTGGATCTGTCCCAGTTTCGCGGTGCGCCGCAGGCCGCGGCGGCAGCGCAGCGCCCGCTGGCGGGCGCAAACGGCGCGAAATCGCGTGACGACCTTCAACTGAGTCTGTTCTGATCCGGCCGACGCGCGTCGGCACTTACTGCGAGATTTGCTTCGCCGCTTCGACTTGCGATTCGAAGTATGTCTGGAACGACAGCGCGAGCGCCGTCATCAGCAGGAACGCACCGGTCAGCAGCGAGAAGATCACGATGAAGATCACCGTCCAGCCTGACTGGCTGTGCCTGCCGGTGTCGGCATTGAATTGCGCGTCCCATTTCTCGTCGGGGCGCAGGCCGTAGACGAGCGCGGCGAGGAACGCCGCCAGAAGCGAAACGGCACCCGGCACGGCAAGCCACCAGCCGAGGCTGGCACTGCGCTGGGTGGCGGCGAGCAGCAGGAAACCCGGGATTCCGACGATCGTCGCCAGCAGGTGCGCCCAGCCGTACACGTCGCGAAAGCCGTACAGGTAGAAGCGGTGCGCACCGAGCGAACCAAGGAGGAACGCGAGGCCGGCGGTGAGCGTCTTGGAGCGGAAGCGGCGGGTCGATGCAGTGCTGCTGGACATGAATGGTGGCGGATTGTCGTTGGCATGGGCGGCCGGCAGGCCGGCGCGGGGCGCTCGGCCCGGCTCGCATTCTACGATGCCCGATCGGGCCCGGTCATCCCTGGCCTGCGTCAAGGTGCCGCATAGGTGATGCGGTAGATGATGCCTGCGTAGTCGTCGCTGACGAGCAGCGAGCCGTCCGGCAGCGGCAGGACATCGGCTGGGCGCCCCCAAACGGTGCCGTCCGCGCGCAGCCAGCCGGTGATGAATGGCGTCTGGCTTGCATGGCTGCCGTCGGCCGACACGACGGCGCGCATCACGCGATAACCGACCTTCGTGCTGCGATTCCACGAGCCGTGCTCGGCAATGAAGATGTTGTTGCGATATGACGCCGGAAACATCGGGCCCGTATAGAAGCGCATACCGAGTGCCGCGACGTGCGCGCCGAGTTTCAACACGGGCGGCGCGTAGCGGCGGCATATGTCGGCGCTTCCGAATTCCGGGTCGGGCGTGTCGCCGGCGTGGCAGTATGGAAAACCGAAATCGAGGCCGGCGCGCGGCGCACGGTTCAGCGTGTCGTCGGGCACGTCGTCGCCCATCAAGTCGCGTCCGTTGTCGGTAAACCACAGCTCGCGCGTATCGGGGTGCCAGGCGAAGCCGACGGTATTGCGCACACCGCGGGCGAATACTTCCCGGCCGCTGCCGTCCACGTTCATGCGTGCGATGATCGCGTATCGGCCGCGGTCGGCGAGGCACACGTTGCACGGCGCACCGACCGGCACGTAGAGTTTGCCGTCGGGGCCGAATGCGATGAATTTCCAGCCGTGATGATGATTGGTCGGCAGCGCGTCCGTCACGACCGCCGGTGCCGGCGGCTTGGCGAGCCGGTCGTCGATGTGGTCGAGACGCAGAATGCGCGACACGGCGGAGATATAGAGCGCGCCGTCGCGATACGCGACGCCGACGGGCATATCGAGCCCCGATGCGATCACGTAACGGGCCGTGATCCGACCCTCCCGCATCACGAATGCATGCACGCGGCCTTCCCGCGAGCCGACATACAGGATTCCGCGCGGCGACCATGCCATTTCGCGGGCGGTCGGCACGGCATCGGTCAGCACGTCGACGTGGAAGCCGGGTGGCACGACGAGTTTGTCTGCCGGCGGTGCGGCACCAGCCGCGGTGGCTGCAAACCAGGTGACGAGGCCGGCCAGCAAGCCCGCGAGGCGGTGTTGCCCGCGGCACGCGCGGGTGACGCAAAATAGCGGCATGGCGGCGGTAAGCGTCGTGGAGACGACGATTGTATGCCCGGCGTGCCGGGCGTCCGTGGAATTTTTGCGCGTAAGTGTTTGTTGTGGCTTTGGTTTCCGGCTATAATTGCACGTTTCAGTAGTTTCGAACCCGGTTTTCCCGAAGGATTTCATATGGTTATCATCCGTCTGGCTCGCGGCGGCTCGAAGAAGCGCCCGTTCTACAACATCGTTGCTACCGATTCGCGCAACCGTCGTGACGGCCGCTTCATCGAGCGCGTCGGCTTCTACAACCCGGTCGCCACGAAGGGCGAATCGCTGCGTATCGCTCAGGATCGCCTGACGTACTGGCAAGGCGTTGGCGCGCAACTGTCGCCGACCGTCCAGCGTCTCGTGAAGGAAGCGCAAAAGGCGCAACCGGCTGCCTAACATGGCGCGGTGTGCCGGTCGTGCCGGCTGCAAGGAGCATTGATGTCCGGTCACGATTCCGGTAACGCAAGGCGCGGGCGAGCATCGTTTGGTGCATTCGTCCGCAAGCCGGTCGAGCGCGACACTGTCGCGACCGCCGGTGCGGCTGCCGAGCAGGGCAGTCTCGAAGCGGCGCAAACCTGGCCCGACGATGCTGTCGAGGTCGGGGCGGTCGTCGACGCCTACGGCCTGAAAGGCTGGGTCAAGGTGGCGACGCATGCCGACGCCGGTCGCGGCGGCGATGCGCTGCTCAAGGCGCGCCGCTGGTGGCTGGAACGGGGTGATGAGCGGTTGTCCGCCCGCATCCTGCAATCGAAGACGCACGGCGACACCGTCGTCGCGCACACCGCGGGTGTCAGCGACCGCGATGCCGCACTGGCTTTGCGCGGCTTTCGCGTGTTCGTGCGCCGGGAAGATTTCCCGGCATTGGCCGCGGACGAATTCTATTGGGTCGACCTGATCGGCCTCGAAGTCGTCAACGAGCAATCGGTGGCGCTCGGGACGGTGAGCGGGATGATCGACAACGGCGTGCATTCGATCATGCGCGTCGAGTATCCGGCAGTCGGCAAGGATGGACGGCCGACCACCGACGAACGGCTGATTCCGTTCGTCGGCGTCTACGTCAAAACGGTGGATCAGGCGGCGCGTCGCATCGTCGTCGACTGGGAAGCCGATTACTAATGAACCAGGTTACGGAGAGCGCGGTGCAGTTCGACGTCGTCACGCTCTTTCCCGAAATGTTCCGCGCGCTGACCGACTGGGGGATCACCAGTCGGGCCGTGAAGCAGGGGCGCTTCGGGTTGCGTACCTGGAATCCGCGTGATTTCACGACGGACAACTACCGTACGGTCGACGATCGTCCGTACGGCGGCGGTCCGGGCATGGTGATGCTGGCCAGGCCGCTCGAGGCCGCGATCGGTGCTGCGAAAGCAGCGCAGGCGGAGCAGGGCGTCGCGAGCACGCGGGTGGTGATGATGTCGCCGCAGGGCGCGCCGTTCACGCACGAACGTGCGGTGCGGATGGCGCAAGAGCCCGGCGTCATCGTGCTGTGCGGCCGCTACGAGGCGATCGATCAGCGTCTGCTCGACCGTTGCGTCGACGAGGAAATCAGTCTCGGCGATTTCGTTCTGTCCGGTGGCGAACTGCCGGCGATGGCGATGATGGATGCCGTCGTGCGTCTGTTGCCAGGGGTGCTGAACGATGCGCAGTCGGCCGTGCAGGACAGCTTCGCCGACGGGCTGCTCGATTGTCCGCATTACACGCGCCCCGAGGAATACGAGGGGATGCGCGTGCCGGACGTGCTGCTCGGCGGCCATCATGCCGAGATCGAGCGGTGGCGGCGCCAGGAAGCATTGAGGAATACGTTGCGGAAGCGGCCGGACCTGATCGTCCGGGCGCGCCGCGAGAAGTTGTTGAGCCGTGCCGACGAGGCGTGGCTCGCGAACCTCGCACGCGAAGCGAAGAACGCCTCCTGAGGCAGTGTCGCGTGCGGGAAATGGCGGTGCCGTGCATGCGTGCGCGGTGCCTGATGTGAATCCATCCTCTATCGGGGCCAGGCCTGGAAGCAGGCGGGCGCAAACGCCGACAAGATGGCTTTAGGAGTCAGTGATGAATCTGATTGCAAAACTTGAGCAGGAAGAGATCGAGCGCGCGCTCGCCGGCAAGACGATCCCCGAATTCGCCCCGGGCGACACGGTGATCGTGAACGTGAACGTGGTTGAAGGTAACCGCAAGCGCGTTCAGGCGTACGAAGGCGTCGTGATCGCGATTCGCAACCGTGGCCTGAACTCGAACTTCATCGTCCGCAAGATCTCGTCGGGCGAAGGCGTCGAGCGTACGTTCCAGACCTACTCGCCGCTGCTGGCGAGCATCGTCGTGAAGCGTCGCGGTGATGTGCGTCGTGCGAAGCTGTACTACCTGCGCGAGCGTTCGGGCAAGTCGGCTCGAATCAAGGAAAAGCTGGTGTCGAAGGATCGCGCCGCAGCAGCTGCCCAAGAGTAAGAGCTGTAAGGAAAAAGCACCCACCCGGGTGCTTTTTTCATTCTGGCGCGACAATATGTTCGATACGTCACGAACTCGAGACCGCCATTGAATCGCCGCCCCATCATTGATCCCGAAGTGTTGCCGGTCGAAGGCACCGGCGCCGGCCTGCCATCCATCGAATCCCGTCTGATGACGCCGCCCGGGCTGCGCGAGCGTTTCGCGCGCACGCTCGAATGGAGCGTCGAGCCCGCCGAGGTACGGCTGCAGGAGGGCGTCGACCCGCGCAGCGCCGCCGTCCTCATCCCGCTCGTCGTTCGCGAGAGCGGCCTCACCGTGCTGCTGACCCAGCGCGCCGATCACCTGAACGACCATGCCGGGCAGATCAGCTTCCCCGGAGGCCGTCGCGAGCCGTTCGATCGCGATGCGACGGCCACCGCGTTGCGAGAGGCGAAGGAAGAAATCGGGCTGGCCGCCGAACCGGTGGAGATTCTCGGCGCGCTGCCCGACTACCTGACGGGGACCGGCTTCTGCGTGACGCCCGTCGTGGGCCTCGTGCATCCGCCGTTCACCGTGCAGGCCGATTCGTTTGAAGTTGCCGAGATTTTCGAGGTGCCGCTCGCGTTCCTGATGAGCCCGGCGAACCACCAGGTTCGCGTGTTCCGTTGGGAAGGGGGCGAGCGTCGTTTTTTTGCGATGCCCTATCCGAACGGCGAATCGGCCGGGCATTACTTCATCTGGGGCGCAACTGCCGGCATGTTGCGCAATCTGTACCGCTTCTTGGCAGCCGGATAGCATCCCGCCCGAACCTGCGTACGCGGCGGGCTGCCGGCCCGTCGCGTCGGCAGCCATGCGCTGCTTACGCTGTGCTATCGTTATGCAAAAAATGACATAACTCCGAAGACGGCGCCACGCATGACTTTCTTTTCGGTTCTTCTCGCCCTCATCATCGAACAGGTCCGCGCGTTGTCGCCGAACAATCCGGTGTTCGCGCTGTTTCAGTTTCATGCGGAAACCGTCGCGCATGGCCTCGACGCCGGCAAGCAAAAACATGGTGTGCTCGCATGGCTCGCAGTCGTGCTGCCGTGGGTGCTGATCGTCGCGCTGATCTACTTTCTGCTGTTCAAGGTGAGCTTCGTGCTCGCGTTCATCTGGAACGTCGTCGTCGTGTACTTCACGCTCGGCTTCCGCCAGTTCAGCCATTACTTCACCGATATCCACCTCGCGCTCAACAACGACGACGTGCCGCGCGCGCGTGAGATCCTGCACGAGTGGACGGGCCTCGACACGGTCGACATGCCGGTCGGTGAAATCGTCCGCCATACGCTGATTCATGCGGTCGTTGCGTCGCATCGCCACGTATTCGGCGTGTTCTTCTGGTACGTGCTGCCGCTCGGTCCGGCCGGCGCCGTGCTGTATCGCATCTCGGAATATCTCGCGCGCAGCTGGTCGACGCCGGGTGACGATCGCACCGCCGCGTTCTCGACGTTCGCGCAGCGCGCGTTCTTCGTGATCGACTGGATTCCGTCGCGACTGACCGCGCTCGGCTTCGCGATCGTCGGCAACTTCGAGGATGCGATCTACGCGTGGCGCAATCACACGCGCCAGTGGCCCGACCCGAACGACGGCGTGCTGCTCGCGGCCGGCAGCGGCGCGCTCGGTGCGCGCCTCGCAGGGCCGCTCGCGGAACCGTCGAGTCTCGACGCGTTGGCGGTCGGCGACAGCGGCCCGTTGACGGTCGGTGATGATTGCACGCCGCGCACGCTGCAGTCGGCGGTCGGCCTGGTGTGGCGCGCAGTGATCCTGTGGATGATCCTGCTGTTGATGCTGACGTTGGCGGTCTGGATTTCGTGACGCGCTCGCGCAGCACGCGATGAAACGAAAAGGCCGGCTCGATGCCGGCCTTTTCGCTGTGCGTCCGGTCGGCGCGTTCAGTCGTCGAGCGGATCACGCACGGTGCCGCATTGCCAGCAAGCCGTAAACTGCGCCTCGAGCGCCTCGCCGCACCGGCGACACCGCCACGGAGCCGCACCGGCCGACGGGCCGTATGATGCAGCGTCGATCAGCCGCCGCGCGAGCGCATCGTCGCGCTCGTCATCGAGCCACAGCTCGGGCGCGCATGCGTCGGCCGGCAGGCCGCCGAGCGCGCCGGTCGCGTAGCAGTTGTGCAGTTCGCAGCCGATGCCGGCCACCTGCAGCACGTTCGCCCAGTGCTGCGCGGTGGCCAGGTCGGGGGCCTTGAAACGCATCGCGGCTCCTGTCGTGAAGGGCGGCTTCGGCCCGGTGCCTGCCGTTCGCCGAGAACTCAGCGAACGACCTGGCTTGCCTCGTGCACGAGCTGCGCGTAAAGCGCATGGCGGGACGGCGCGATGCGGCCGTCCGCGACGGCTTCGAGAATCGCGCAGCCCGGCTCGTGCAGATGATGGCAATTATAGAAACGGCAGTGCGCGAGCAGCGGGCGGAATTCCGGGAACGCGCGCTCCAGGCGGCCTTCCGTCAGGTGGTAGAGGCCGAATTCCTGGAAGCCCGGCGAATCGATCAGCGCGCCGCCGCCTTCGAGCGGGTACAGGCGCGTGAACGTCGTCGTGTGGCGGCCGCTGTTGAGCGCGGCCGAGATTTCACGGGTCGCGGCTTCGGCATCGGGTACGAGCAGGTTCACGAGCGTCGACTTGCCCATCCCCGACTGGCCGAGCAGGATCGTCGAATGCCCGGCCAGATGCGGCATCAGTTGCGCGCGCGCATCGTCGGGCGCGCCCTTCACCGACAGCTCGAGCACGTCGTAGCCGAGCGCGCGGTAGGGCGCGAGCCGCTCGCGGGCGACCGGCAGCGCGGCCTCGACGTCGATCTTGTTCAGCACGACGAGCGGCTTCAGTTCGTTCGCTTCTGCCGCGATCAGCGCGCGGCCGAGCAGGTCCTCGCTGAAGTAGGGTTCGGTCGCGAGCACGATCAGCAACTGGTCGAGGTTCGCCGCGAACAGCTTCGACTTGAACTGGTCGGAACGGTACAGCAGGTTGCGCCGCTCGCCGATCTCGACGATCACGCCCTGGTCGGCCGACGCCTGTTCGTACACGACGCGGTCGCCGACCGCGATCTCGCTTTTCTTGCCGCGCGGGAAGCACTGCAGCATCGGGCCGCCGTCGTCGGGCGCGACGATGTAGTGCCGGCCGTGCGCCGCGATCACGCGGCCTTCGACTCGCGGCGCGCCGGATGCGCGCGGGGCCGGCTTGCGGGAGGTCGGCCGGCTCATGCGTGCTGCATCAGGCGGTCGATCCGCTGCGACGCGGGCGGATGCGAGTAGTAGAAGGCCGTGTAGACCGGGTCCGGCGTGAGCGTCGACGCGTTGTCCTCGTACAGCTTCACGAGTGCGCTGACGAGGTCCTGCGCATCGGTCTGGCTGGCCGCGAACGCATCGGCTTCGAATTCATGCTTGCGCGACGTCAGGCTGCTGACCGGCGTGGCGAAGAACAGGAACACGGGGATTGCGAGGAAGAACAGCACGAGCGCGGCGCCCGCGTTGCTCGTGTCGAGCGACGGCGTGACGCCGAGACCCGTGTAGAACCACGTGCGCTGCGCGAGCCAGCCGAGCAGCGCGAGCAGCACGAGGCTCAGCACGAACGACACGAGCATCCGCTTCATCACGTGGCGGCGCTTGAAATGACCGAGTTCGTGCGCGAGCACGGCCTCGATTTCCTGGCCGGACAGCCGTGCGAGGAGCGTGTCGAAGAATACGATCCGCTTCGACGCACCGAAGCCCGTGAAGTACGCGTTGCCGTGCGCGGAACGGCGGCTGCCGTCCATCACGAACAGGCCCTTCGCCGCGAAGCCGCACCGTTTCATCAGCGACTCGATGCGCGTGCGCAGCGCTTCGTCCTTCAGCGGCTCGAACTTGTTGAAGATCGGCGCGATGAAGGTCGGGTAGATCAGCAGCACGAGCATCTGGAATGCGACCCAGACGATCCAGGTCCACAGCCACCAGAGGCTGCCGGCCTGATTCATCAGCCACAGCACGACGAACAGCAGCGGCAGGCCGAGCACGGCGCCGAGCAGCGTGTTCTTCAGCATGTCGGTGAAGAACAGGCGCTTGGTCATCCGGTTGAAGCCGAACCGCTGTTCGATCCCGAACTGGCGGTAATACTCGAATGGCACGTCGATCACGCCCGTGATCGCGAGCACGGCGGCGACGAGCGCGACCTGCTGCGCGTAGCCGCGGCCGAGCCAGCCCGTCAGCAGCGTGTCCAGCGCGCCGACGCCGCCGAGCAGCGTGAGGCCGACCAGCACGGCCGCGCTGACGACGATCTCGAACATCGCCAGCCTGGTGCGCTCGACCGTGTAGTCGGCCGCGCGTTGATGGGCGGTCAGCGGAATGGCGGCGCTGAACTGCGCGGGCACGCCGTTGCGGTGGGCGGCGACGAAGCGGATCTGCCGCGACGCGAGCCACAGCTTGGTGACGACCATCGCGAGCACGGCGATCGCGAACAGCAGGGTGAACGAAAAGGGTGACATCGAAGGCGCCAAAGGGTTCTATGCGAGAATTATATGTTCTTGCGGACCGGGCCCGCTCATGCAATGCCCGCCGCCCGCCATTTTCCAGGATGACTCATGACCGATACCGCCGCTTCCGCCAGCCAGCCCGCGCTCGTGCGCAACGAGTTGAACCTCGTCTGGCTCGACATGGAGATGACGGGCCTCGACCCGGATAACGACCGCATCATCGAAATCGCGGTCGTCGTGACCAATTCCACGCTCGACATCGCGGTGGAAGGCCCCGTGTTCGCGATCCACCAGAGCGACGAGACGCTCGCGAAGATGGACGACTGGAACAAGTCGACCCACGGCCGCTCGGGCCTCATCGACCGCGTGCGCGCGTCGACCGTGACCGAGGCCGACGCCGCCGCGCAGCTGCAGGCGTTCCTCGCGCAGTACGTATCGCCCGGCAAGTCGCCGATGTGCGGCAATTCGATCTGCCAGGACCGCCGTTTCATGGCGCGCTGGATGCCCGAATTCGAGCGGTTCTTCCACTACCGCAACCTGGACGTCAGCACGCTCAAGGAGCTGTGCCGCCGCTGGCAGCCCGCGATCTACAAGGGCTTCCAGAAGCGCGCGATGCACACGGCGCTCGCGGACATCCACGAGTCGATCGACGAGCTGAAGTACTACCGCCAGCATTTCCTGATTCCGGCGGCATCGGCGCCGGCGGGCGAGTCCGCGCCGGCCGTCTGAGCGGGCCGGCACGCGCTCAACGCGGCGTGCGTTGTGCGCTCTTAGGCCGGAACGCCGCGACCACCGCGGCGTCGGTCTCGATGTACGGGCCGCCGATCAGGTCGATGCAGTAGGGCACCGCTGCGAAGATGCCCGGCACGGTCGACTTGCCGTCGGCGTCGCGCAGCCCTTCGAGCGTTTCCCGGATCGACTTCGGCTGGCCGGGCAGGTTGATGATCAGCGCCGCATGGTCGGCCGTCTCGCGGATCACCGCGACCTGCCGCGACAGGATCGCGGTCGGCACGAAATTCAGGCTGATCTGCCGCATCTGTTCGCCGAATCCCGGCATTTCCTTCGTCGCAACGGCCAGCGTGGCTTCCGGCGTCACGTCACGCCGGGCCGGGCCGGTGCCGCCGGTCGTCAGCACCAGGTCGCAGCCCGCGACGTCGACGAGTTCCGTCAGCGTGGCGGAGATCGTCGGCGCGTCGTCCTGGATCAGCCGGGTTTCGGCGCGCCACGGCGAGCGCAATGCGCCGGCGAGCCATTCCTGCAGCGCCGGAATGCCCTTGTCCTCGTAGACGCCCGTGCTGGCGCGGTCGCTGATCGACACGAGGCCGACCACGAGCTCGTCCGGGTGGTTACGCTTCGTCGTCATGGTCGTCTCCGGCTTCGTCCGGCGCTTCGTCTGCGTCGGTCTCGTCCGTGCCGCTCGCGGTCTTGATCCACTGGAACAGCTCGCGGAAATAGCGCGGCGGCTTGCCTTGCTGCGCTTCCTTGCGCGCGTTGCGGATCAGCGTGCGGCCTTCCTGGATGTCGGCTTCGGGATGCTGGCGCAGGAACTCGGTCAGCGCGTCGTCGCTGGCGAGCAGCTGTTCGCGCGTGCGCTCGATCCAGTGCAGGCGGGCCGTCGCGGCCTTGTTCACGCCTCGCTGGGCATCCAGCGCGGTGCGCAGGGCGGCGGTTTCTTCGTCGGTCAGCGAGCGCATCACGCGCCCGACGTACTGGAGCTGGCGGCGCTTGCCTTCGTGATCGGTGATCCGGCGCGCCTCGCGCACGGCGTCGGCCAGATCCTCGGGCATCGGCATGCGCTTGAGCGCGTCCTTCGGCAGGTCGACCAGGGCCTGGCCGAGCTCCTGCAGCGCGTGCATCTCGCGTTTCAACTGGGATTTGCTGGGGCGATCGTAGCCATTGCCGGTGTCGTCGTCGGCATGCTCGATCGGCTGGATTCGGGTTTTGCGTGTCATGGGCGGCATTGTATCGCGGCGCGGACACCCCAAGCTTGTCGGTATGTGGCCCCGGACCTTGCTATGATCGCGGGATACGCAACATTTTGAACATGCGGGCGGCACGCCCGCCACCGGATATCACGACGATGGCAGCCAATCTCGACGTACAAGCGCGCTATTTCCCGCACACGCAGGACCAGCTCAAGGAAATTGCCTCCGACATCCTTCGCCATGCGAAGGCACTCGGCGCGACGGACGCCGCGACCGAAATCTCCGAAGGCGACGGCCTGTCGGTGTCGGTGCGTCGCGGCGAGGTGGAGACGATCGAACACAACCGCGACAAGATGGTCGGCGTGACGGTGTTCATCGGCAAGAAGCGCGGCAACGCGAGCACGTCGGACTTCTCGCCGGCCGCGATCAAGGATACCGTCGCCGCCGCGTACAACATCGCGCGCTTCACGGCCGAGGACGACGCGGCCGGCCTTGCCGAGGCCGAGCTGCTCGAAACCGACCCGCGCGACCTCGATCTCTACCACCCGTGGGCGCTCACCGCCGACGACGCCGTCGAGCTCGCCCGCCGCGCGGAGGACGCCGCGTTCGCGGTCAGCCCGCAGATCCGCAACTCGGAAGGCGCGAGCGTGTCGGCGCAGCATTCGCAGTTCGTGCTCGCGACGTCGCGCGGCTTCCTCGCCGGCTACCCGTACTCGCGCCACTACATCGCGTGTGCGCCGATCGCGGGCACCGGCCGCCACATGCAGCGCGACGACTGGTATTCGTCGAAGCGCAGCGCGGTCGATCTCGCGGCGCCGGAAGCCGTCGGGCGCTATGCGGCCGAGCGCGCGCTGGCGCGCATGGGCGCGCGCCGTCTCGACACGCGCAAGGTGCCCGTGCTGTTCGAGGCGCCGCTCGCGGCCGGCCTGCTCGGCGCATTCGTGCAGGCCGTCAGCGGCGGTGCGCTGTACCGCAAGACGTCGTTCCTCGTCGACAGTCTCGGCAAGCCGGTGTTCGCGCCGCACGTGCAGGTCGTCGAGGATCCGCACGTGCCGCGCGCGATGGGCAGCGCGCCGTTCGACGAGGAAGGCGTGCGCACACGTGCGCGCAGCGTCGTCAGCGACGGTGTCGTCGAAGGCTACTTCCTGTCGACCTATTCGGCGCGCAAGCTCGGCACGCAGACGACCGGCAACGCGGGCGGCTCGCACAACCTCGCGCTGCGCAGCTCGAACACGCAGCCGGGCGACGATTTCGACGCGATGCTGAAGAAGCTGGGCACGGGCCTGTTGCTGACCGAGCTGATGGGGCAGGGCGTGAACTACGTGACCGGCGACTATTCGCGCGGCGCGGCCGGCTTCTGGGTCGAGAACGGCGTGATCCAGTATCCGGTCGAGGAAATCACGGTCGCGAGCACGTTGCAGGAGATGTTCCGGCACATCGTCGCGATCGGCGCGGATTCGATCGTGCGCGGTACGAAGGAAACCGGCTCGGTGCTGATCGAGCAGATGACGATCGCCGGGCAGTAAGCGGCGCGGCGTCGGCCGCCAGGAAACGTAAAAGCCCGACCGGCGCGCGTGCGCCGGCCGGGCTTTTTGTCGTGTGCCGCGTGTCAGTCGCGTTTGCGCGCGTAGACGACGAACGCATAGCCGAACGTATTCGGCGCGGTGGCCTGATGCGGCTCGCGCGACACTTCCTGCCAGTGCGCGGGATCGGGCGCCGGGAACGACGCATCGCCGTCGAAGTCCGCGTCGATTTCGGTGACGATCAGCTTGTCGGCGAGTTGCAGGCCTTCCGCATAGAGCTGTGCGCCGCCGATCAGGAAGGCTTCGGCGACGCCGTCGCGCGCGGCGAGCGCGAGTGCATCGGCGAGCGACGTGACGGTGTCGCAGCCGTCGAAGCGGCGCGCCGCGTCGCGCGTCACGACAATGTTGCGCCGGCCCGGCAGCGGCCGGCCGATCGACTCGTGAGTCTTGCGGCCCATCACGATCGGTGCGCCCATCGTCGTGCGTTTGAAGAACGCGAGGTCCTCGGGAAGTTTCCAGGGCAACTGGTTGTCGCGGCCGATGATGCCGTTGCGGGCGCGCGCGACGATCAGGGTCAACGTCGTCATGAAGGTCGGGAAAGAGGAGAGCGGGAATGGCGCCGATTCTACCGGAATGGCGGCGCGCGGCCGCACCGCTGCGGATGCGCCGGCGCGTTGGCGGCCTCCGGTCGGCAGCGCGTCGCCTGCGAAGACGAGGTGCGGCCTTCGCGCCGTGACCTTCCGAATAAAAAGAGTGCCCGCCGGGGGACGGACACAAAAAAGCTTCGCGTCGCGATATCGACGCTGCAGCAAACGTACTCGCTCATTCCATTCAATCTGGAATCCTCAGCGATCGGGCGGCGTCTGCGTCGTGTGCGAATTATTGATGCATGCGGTTTCCGGCGTTTCCCTCCATTGCGTGCTGCGCATTGCCGGGAAGCGGAACAGGAATCGGTATCGGCAATGGAGCAGACGGGGCGAGCTCGTCCCAGAGCGTCACCCATGTCTTGCCCGACGAACGCGGTCGCGGTGCGGCGACCGGCACGATAGCGATGCGGTTGTTCGGTTGCATGCGCGGCGCGTTACCGGCAAGCAGCATCGCGCGTTCGGGCTGCACGCTTTCGTCCGCGCGTGCCGGCATGAACGCGCACGCGAGCGCAAACGCAATCGTCATCTGCACGCAAGACCGTGAAAAAAGTGTTCGCATGGCCGCCTTCTCCGATCCGTTGCACATTCAGCGAAATGCATGCCATCGGGCGAAGAGCGTTGTCTCGTCTGCGATCCGCGGGAGAGCGTCGCGAATCGCAATCGAAAACGCCGGGAAATGTTTCAGGCGTGAAACGACGGGGCTCGGGAATACTGCGGATTCAATCGATACGCTTCAAGGATGAAAATTTGTGCGTGTGTCGATGCAGGCACGCGTCACTGCGCATGTGCTATGTGCAGATGATTGATGAACGTCGACCATTGAGCGATTCGGCCGCTCGCCCGTCTGCGCTGCAACTGGATTGTCGTATTCAGCGCCTATAACTAAGCCGTCGTGACCAAAAAATAACTGGACGCGAAACAAGCGCCATCATGCGAGGCCGGTTGTTGTCGCGCATCGGCATGGCGAATCGAGCCGCTTCGGCTGACCCGGTTCGATCCTTTTGCACGCGACTTGGCGTGCGCGGCAATCGTTAGACGGTTGATGAACGGGGTGGGCATATGGGAGCCGAGCAGCGGCATGTGATCTATTTCTCGCGCGAGCCGAACGATGCGTTGCGCGGGCATTTCGACGAATGCGGGTGGCGCGTCGATCTTGCGGAAAGCGCGCGCGACGTGCGGCGTGTCGTGCAGCACGGCGTGGCAACCGCCGGCCTGCTCGATTTCTCGCCGGGCTTTCGGCCCGCCGATTTGCGCGAACTCGAGACGTGTCTGAGCATCCAGCACATCGGCTGGATCGCGGCGACCCGGCGCGGGCAGTTGCAGGACGCCACGCTGCGGCATCTCATTCGCGACTATTGCTTCGACTACGTGACGATGCCGTACGAGGCGTCGCGCATCGTCGAGACGATCGGCCATGCGCACGGCATGGTCGCACTGACCGACCCGGTGGCGCCGCCGGTCGGCGCCGGGCGCACCGAAGGCGAGATGGTCGGCACCTGCGACGCGATGCTCGGGCTGTTCAGGACGATCCGGCGCGTCGCGACGACCGATGCACCGGTGTTCATCTCCGGGGAATCGGGTACCGGCAAGGAACTGACGGCCGTTGCGATCCACGAGCGCTCGGCGCGCGCGCAGGCGCCGTTCGTCGCGATCAATTGCGGCGCGATTCCGTCGACACTGCTGCAAGCCGAACTGTTCGGCTATGAACGCGGCGCCTTTACGGGCGCGAACCAGCGCAAGATCGGTCGTGTCGAGGCCGCGAATGGCGGCACGCTGTTTCTCGACGAGATCGGCGACCTGCCGCTCGAGAGTCAGGCGAGCCTGCTGCGATTCCTGCAGGAAGGCAAGATCGAGCGGCTCGGCGCGCATGTATCGGTGCCGGTCGACGTGCGCGTGATCTGCGCGACGCACGTGGACATGGAAGCGGCGCTGCGCGACGGGCGGTTTCGCGAGGACCTGTTCCACCGGCTGTGCGTGCTGAAGATCGAGGAGCCGCCGCTGCGCGCGCGCGGCAAGGATATCGAGCTGCTGGCGCGCCACATGCTCGAACGCTTCAAGGGCGACGCGCATCGCCGCCTGCGCGGCTTTTCGCCGGACGCGATCGCCGCGCTGTACGGCTATTCGTGGCCCGGCAACGTGCGCGAGCTGATCAATCGCGTGCGCCGGGCGATCGTGATGTCGGAGGGCCGGATGATCACCGCGGCCGATCTCGAACTCAACGAATTCGCGACGCTGGCGCCCGTGTCGCTCACCGAGGCGCGAGAAGCGGCCGAACGGCAGGCGATCGAGCAGGCGCTGCTGCGCCACCGTGGCCGTTTTGCCGATGCGGCGCGCGAACTCGGTGTGTCGCGCGTCACGCTGTACCGGCTGATGTGCGCGCATGGCATGCGCGATCGCGGCGACCCGCTGGCAGGGTTTTCGGCGCCGTTGCCGGAGATTCGGCATCACGCTTGCTAAAATTGGCGGGTGACGGCCGCCCTCGCGGCCGAAGGAACCCGCATGAAACAGTATCTCGACCTCGTTCGCACCATCCTCGACACCGGCACCTGGCAGGAGAACCGCACGGGCATCCGCACCATCAGCATGCCCGGTGCGATGCTGCGGTTCGACCTGCAGCAAGGTTTCCCGGCCGTGACGACCAAGAAGCTCGCGTTCAAGTCCGCGATCGGCGAACTGGTCGGTTTCCTGCGGGCATCGCGAAGCGCGGCCGATTTCCGCGCGCTCGGCTGCAAGGTGTGGGATGCGAACGCGAACGACAATGCGCAGTGGCTCGCGAATCCGTACCGCCAGGGCGTCGACGACCTGGGCGACGTGTACGGCGTGCAATGGCGTCAGTGGCCCGGCTACAAGGTGCTCGACGCGGGCGCCGACGCGCAGATCGCCGACGCGACGCGCCGCGGTTTCCGGATCGTCACGCGCTTCGACGAGGACGGTGCGCCGAAAGTGCTGCTCTACAAGGCGATCGACCAGTTGCGCCAGTGCCTCGACACGATCATGGAGAACCCGGCCGATCGCCGCATCCTGTTTCACGCGTGGAATCCGGCCGTGCTCGACCAGATCGCGCTGCCCGCGTGCCATCTGCTGTATCAGTTCCTGCCGAACGTCACGAAGCGCGAGATTTCGCTGTGCCTGTACATCCGCAGCAACGACGTCGGGCTCGGCACGCCGTTCAATCTGACGGAAGGCGCTGCACTGCTGTCGCTCGTCGGTCGGCTGACGGGTTATACGCCGCGCTGGTTCACGTACTTCATCGGTGACGCGCACATCTACGAGAACCAGCTGGACATGCTGCAGCGGCAGCTCACGCGCGAACCGTACGACAGCCCGCGGCTCGAAATTGCCGAGCGCGTGCCGGACTACGCGAAGACGGGCGTTTATGCGCCCGAATGGCTCGAGCGGATCGAGCCGTCCGACTTCTCGCTCGTCGGCTACCGGCATCATGAGCCGCTGACGGCGCCGATGGCGGTCTGAGCCCCGGCGTTCGATGACGGCGCGGGTTACGCGACCCGCGTCACGCAGAATGAAGAAGGACCGACCGGCACGTGCCGGTCGGTCCTTTTTGCTTCATCGGCCGCGGTTACTGGCGATGCCGCTCGTCGTGGCCGCCGGGCGGCGGATTGCTCGGGCGCGGCGCCTCGACGTGCGGAGCCGGTTGCGGCCGTGGTTCCATGTGCGGTGCTGGCATCGACGGCCGCGGTTCCATGCGCGGCGCTTGCGGCTGCGGTCGCGGCATTTCATGCACGGCCGGCGCGGGCGGGCGGTACTCGTTCACGTGCGGCGGCGCGACTTCGCGTCGCGGTGCCGGTTGCGCGAATTCGGGGCGCGGTTGCGGCGCCGGGGCGGCCCGCTCGGGCCGCGGCTGCGCATGCTGGGCCGGCGCAGCGAAATCGGGGCGCGGACGCGGCTGCGCAATCTGCGCGGTCGTATCGAGTCGTGGTTGCGGCAGCGCGCGCGGGGTTTCCTGCCGCCCGCCGAGCGGCGCGCCGGGCGTGGCTTCCGGATGCGGAACGGGTGCCGCGCCCCGCACGGGCGGCAGCGCATTCTGTCCCGCTGCGTGGAGCGCCGTCGGCGGCGTCGCGCGCTGACGCTCCATCGGCGTGTGCGGCTGCATCCACGCGGGCGCGGGTGCGGCGACTGCATGCGCGCTGTCGCGCCCGGTCGGCGCGTTGACGGCCATCGGCGGGTGCGGGACGCCATTTCCGACGCCCGGCGCCTGATGCGCAGCCGGATTGCCCGGCGCCTGCGGCGTGGCGCCGTTCGCAAAGCGCGGCGCGTTGGGAGCCTCGCCGTTCATCGGCCGTGCACCATTCGGCCCGATCGGCATCGGCGCGCCCGGCCTGGCGGCGAGTGCCTGTGCCGGGGCCGGCTGCCCGTCGCGCGACGCATGCGCCGGTTGCACGACGGGACCGTGCGGATTCACGAGCTGCACGTTGCGCATCGCCCACGCACCGGCTTTCGGATTGCCCGGCACGCGGACGGGGCGAGCCGCATAGTCGGCCGGCACGTTCGTCCTCGCGACGGGCGCACCGGCGCCCGGCACGCGCGCGCCTTGCCGGGCGAGATGCGCGGCCGCCTGGTCGCGATACGCGGCCGGTATCGCCGGATTGCGTGTGGCAACGAACGTGTGCTGTCCGATCGCTGCCGGCGGCCGGTAGCTGGCCGTGCGCAGGCCGCCGGTAAAGCTCTGGCGCACCGGGGCAATGCCGGGGGTGCCCGGCATCACGTGCGCGTTGCGCCATTGCTGCGGGTCGACGTGCTGCGCGAAGTGCGCGACCGGCTGACCGTGCACGAACGCGGACGCCGGCACGGCCGTGATCGCGTGCGGTGCGCGGAAGTTCACGTACGTCTTGTTGATGTTCGTGATGTTGGTGATGTTCGTCACGTTCACGGTCTTGTTGACCGTCACGTTGTTGACCACGATGTTCCGGTTCACGCGGTCGTAGTAATGCGGGCTCCAGCCGCCCCAGCCGGGATGCCAGGGCTCGCCCGGGCCGAGCGCGAACCACGCGCAGCCGGCCGCGGCGACGCCGCCGACCGTCAGCGCGACGCTCCAGTCGGGACCGCCGCCACCGCCCACGAACGCGACGAGTGCGGGCGCGTAGACGGGCGGTTGGCTGACGACCATCGGGCCGGGCACCCATGCCCAGCTGTCGTCGACATAGGCCCAGCGGCCGTAGTGATAGGGCGCGAAGCCCCACGGGGCATCGTCGACCCACGTCCAGCCCCAGGGCGCCTGCCAGATCCAGTGGCCGTCGTGATACGGCGCCCAGTCGGCCGGCGTGTCGTTCGGCACCCAGACCTCGCCGTAATTCGGGGTTTCGCGCCACGTACCGTTCGCATCGAGGTCCTGGTAGCCGGGAATGTCGCGCGATACGTAGCGGGCCGACACCGAGCGCTGCTCGGCCGCATCGCGGCTCGCGGCCCACTGGTCGAGCGCATCGGGGGCCGGCGCGGCCGATTGCTGCGCGACCTGCAGGTCGGTGCCGGTGAACACGACCTGTTGCCCGGGCGACAGCGGATACTGCCCGTTGCTGCCGTAGACGGTGGCGCTGCCACTGCGGACGGTGACTGTCGTGGTCGCGCCGTTCGGCGCGACATCCACGCGATAGTCGCCGGGGCCCGTGATCCCGAGCGCAAGATTGGGCGTGTCGATTTCGTAGGTCCCGCCGGGCGGCAGACCGCGCACGTGTGTCGACAGGGTGCCGAGCCCGACCTTCAACTGCGTCGTGTTGTCGTCGAGATTCAGGACCGACAGGCTCGTCGATTCGCCGAGACGCACCGCGGTCGAGCCGATGTGCAGCTCCGAGCGTGCGCCGGCATCGTTCCACAGCTGGTCGCCGGTCGTCAGCGGCCGGTTCACGGCGGCGTATGACCACGTGTCGGTGCCGGCCGGCTCCGTCGTCACGGCACCCGACATGTAGTTGAGCCGGGCCACGCGGCCCGGCGGATCGCCGCCCGGCTCTTGGGCGGCCGCGTACGCCGCGGCCTGTGTCGCTTGCGCGAATGCGCAGGGCAGGGTCGTCAGCGTGGCGAACGCGAGCAGCGTGCAGTGGGCGGTTCGCTTGAGCGTGAACAGGGAGGCCATGATGAGCGTCTTCGTCGTTATCGCGGCGCGTCGATTCGTGCCGTTGAGTTCACAATATCCGCTCGGCCTGTTTCAGTGCTCGGTGTTTTGTAAGTCGAATGGCACGCGATGTAACAAAACCTGTCCAACGCGCGCCGTTGTCGCCCGCTCGCAATGCGCGCGTCAAGCGGACGTAAGCCAGTCGTCGAAAATCTGCTGTCCGGGCACGGTGACGCGCAGCACGCGCGGCCGCGCGGTGCGCTCGATCCAGCCGCGCGCGCAGAAGCTGTCGAGCAGTGCCGCGCCCAGCGCGCCGCCGAGATGCGGTCGGCGTTCGCTCCAGTCGAGACAGCCGCATGCGAAACGGCGGCGGCGCGTGCGCTGCTGCTCGACGTCGATGCCCCAGCGCGCGAGCGCGTGCGTGCCGAGTTCCGTGGCTTCGATCGCGTCGCCGTCGGCCTGCAGCCAGCCGCGCGCGGTGAGTCCGTCGAAGATGCGAACCGCGAGTTCGCCGGCCATGTGGTCATAGCAGGTGCGCGCATAGCGCAGTTCGGCCGGCACCGTGCGTGACGGTGGCGGCACCGGACGGTTCGGCGCGGCCGCGCGGGCCACGTTCGCGAGTGCCTCGAGCGACGCCGCGATGTCGGCGGATGCGAGCCGGTAGTAGCGGTGCCGGCCACGCACGTCGAGCGCGAGCAGCCCGCCTTCGGTCAGGCGCGCGAGGTGCGCGCTCGCCGCGGACGGCGACAGTCCCGCGATCATCGTCAGTTCGCCGGCCGGCCGTGCGCTGCCGTCCATCAGCACCCACAGCATCGCGGCGCGTCCGGGATCGGCGATCAGCGCGCCGATCCGGCTCAGGCCTGGAAAATGGTGGTCGTCTTGATCGGTCATCATCGTGTCTCGTCAGGCGGAATGACTGCAGTGTAGGCGCCCGCGCACATTCGATGTTTCGTGTTCGGTTGAAATGTCGGATGCGGCGGGGCGGTGCGCGACCCGCGGTCGCCGGCGGCGCGCGCGTAGAATGACCGGACGCGGCGGCAGTGGGCCGCCGCATGTGACACGATGCAACGATGAAGACGATTTTCTGCGTGTTGGCGGCCGCGTTCCTTTGCGCAGCCTGTGCGAACGGCGGCGCGGGCACCGGCGAGCGCGGCGGCAGCCTGGAGATGTACGGAACGATCGACCAGGGCATCACGGTGCGCCGCTGACGGCCGCCGATTTCCGGTGCCGATGCCGGCTTGGCGCACGGGGGCGCGTGCCGTCGCCGCCGCGCGGCGGGCGCCGCGACGTGTTGCCGCAGTGCAACGTATAATGCGCCGATTGCAGCGCCCCCGCCGCCTGGAGCTATCACGATGTCCCAACCGTCCCCCGTACCGGCCGCCCTCGACCGCACCGAAACCGTATTCCGCTTCCTCGCCGAGCCGTCGTCCGTGAACTTCGGCGGCAAGGTACACGGCGGCGCGCTGATGAAGTGGATCGACGAGGTCGCGTATGCGTGTGCGGCGGTCTGGTCAAGCCGCTATTGCGTGACGGTCAGCGTCGGCAACATCCGCTTCCAGCGTCCGATTCTCGTCGGCAACCTGGTGGAATTGAAGGCACGCGTCGTCGCGACCGGGCGCACCAGCATGCACATTCATGTGTCCGTGCACGCCGGCGATCCGAAGGGCGGCGTACTGCGCCAGACGACCGACTGCCTCGTCGTGTTCGTCGCGGTCGACGAGAACGGCAACCCGGTGCCGGTGCCGCCGTTCGTGCCCGAAACCGACGAGCAGAAGGTGCTCGCAAAATATGCGGCCGACGTGCGCGCCGCGCTCGACAAGATCGTCGAGATGAAGCCCGAGGAAGTGGCGAAGGGCACCGTCTGACGGCAACGGGCGCCGCGTAAGCGGCTCGCCCGCCCGTCCGTCATGGCGTCAACGGCGCGATTACCGCGAGCCGATCATTTGCTCGGGTCGCACCCACGCGTCGAATTCCGCCTCGGTCAGGTAGCCGAGCGCGAGCGCGGCGGCCTTCAGCGTCGTGCCTTCCTTGTGCGCCTTCTTCGCGATCTGCGCGGCCTTGTCGTAGCCGATGTGGGGGTTGAGCGCCGTCACGAGCATCAGCGATTCGTTCAGCAGCATGTCGATGCGCGCGCGGTTCGGCTCGATGCCCACCGCGCAGTGGTCGTTGAAGCCCTGCGCGCCGTCCGCGAGCAGCCGCACCGACTGCAGCACGTTGTGCGCGATCATCGGCCGGAACACGTTGAGCTCGAAATTGCCGCTGGCGCCGCCCACGTTGACCGCGACGTCGTTGCCGAACACCTGGCAGCACAGCATCGTTACGGCTTCGGACTGCGTCGGGTTCACCTTGCCGGGCATGATCGAGCTGCCCGGTTCGTTTTCCGGAATCGACAGTTCGCCGAGCCCGCAGCGCGGCCCGCTCGCGAGCCAGCGGATGTCGTTGGCGATCTTCATCAGGCCGGCCGCGACCGTCTTCAGCGCGCCATGCGCGAACACCAGCGCGTCGGCGGCGGCCATCACCTCGAACTTGCTCGGCGCGGTCACGAACGGCAGCTTCGTCAACCGGCCGATCTCGTCGGCCACGCGCACCGCGAACTCCGGATGCGCGTTCAGCCCGGTGCCGACTGCGGTGCCGCCGAGCGCGAGTTCGTACAGGTGCGGCAGCGCCGATTCGACGTGCCGGACGCCCTGGTCGAGCTGCGCGACGTAGCCGGAGAATTCCTGGCCGAGCGTGAGCGGTGTCGCGTCCTGCAGATGCGTGCGGCCGATCTTCACGATGTCGGCGAAGGCCTTCGACTTCGCGTCCAGCGTCGCGCGCAGCGTGCGCAGCGCGGGCAGCAGATGGTTGACGATCGCGTAGGCGGCCGCGACATGCATCGCGGTCGGGAACACATCGTTCGACGACTGGCCGCGATTTACATCGTCGTTCGGGTGGACCTTGCGTGCTTCGCCGCGCTCGCCGCCGAGCAGCTCGCTCGCGCGATTCGCGATCACCTCGTTGAGGTTCATGTTGGTCTGCGTGCCGGAGCCCGTCTGCCAGACCGCGAGCGGGAATTCGCGCGGGTGCTTGCCCGCGATGATCTCGTCGGCCGCGTCGATGATCGCGCGCGCCTTGTCGTCGGCCAGCACGCCGAGCGACTGGTTCACGGCGGCCGCGGCGCGCTTGACGATCGCGAGCGCGTGGATCAGCTCGGGCGACTGCTTTTCCGTCGAGATCCGGAAATTCTGCAGCGAGCGTTCCGTTTGCGCGCCCCAGAGCCGGTCGGCCGGCACGGCGATCTCGCCGAACGTGTCGCGTTCCATCCGAACTGCTTCGTTCATGATGCACTCCTCCTGGAAAGGGGAAAGGCCGCGCGTCGCGCGGCGCCTGGCGTATCGTGAGGCAATCGCGCCGCTGGCGCGGCGTCCTGGTCTTCAGCCGACAAGCATAGCGCCGCCCGAGATTTCGCGTCGTGCCGAGCTCAACGCGGCGACGCGACGAGCGACGCAGTCTTCCGGTGAAAGCGCCAGGCCATCAGCACGGCCACGCTCGCGAGGCCGGCGGCGAGCCCCCACCAGAGGCCGCGAGCGCCGAGGCCGGCATGGAACGCCAGCCAGTAGCCGGTCGGGAAACCGATGCCCCAGTAGCCGAAGGTCGCAGCGAGCATCGGGATGCGCGTGTCGCGCAGCCCGCGCAGTGCGCCCGACCCGACCGTCTGCATGCCGTCGACGATCTGGAACACCGCGGCGATGCCGAGCAGCGACGCGGCAAGCGAAACGGTCGGCGCGTTGGCCGGGTCGTCGAGTTGCAGATACAGGCCGACGATCGCATGCGGCGCGACGATCAGCACGAGCCCCGACAGCGACATGAACGCGACGCCCAGGCCAAGCGCGACGAAGCCCGCATGCCGCGCGGCGACCGGCTGGCCGGCGCCGACCCAGTAGCCGACTCGCACGTTGGCGGCCTGGCCGATCGCGAGCGGCACCATGAACGCGACCGACGCGACGTTCAGCGCGATCTGGTGCGCGGCGAGCGACGTCGCGCCGAGCACGCCGATCGTGAGACCGGTGGCGAGAAAGAGCGTCGATTCGACCCCGTACGTGATCGCCACCGGCCAGCCGATGCCGATCAGCTCGCCCATCACGGGCAGTTTCGGACGGGCGGCCGTCACGAAATGGCGGAACCGCTGGCGGCCATGCAGCAGCCAGATCAGCGCGAGCGCGGTGAGCCAGATGGTGATGGTCGTCGCGACCGCCGAGCCGAGGAAGCCGAGCCGCGGCAAGCCGAATGCGCCGTGAATCAGCCCGTAGTTCAGCACGCCGTTGACGCCGACGCCTCCGATCGACACCCACAGCAGGCGTCGCGCGGCGCCGATCGCCGGCAGGAACGCGCGCATCAGTCCGACGCCGATCAAGCTGCCGAGCGCCGCGAACCGCAGGATGCCGGTGTACTCGCCGACGTGATGCGCGAGCGTCGGCGGCTCGTGGAACATCAGCAGGATCGGTTCGGACAGCGACAGCGCAATGATTGCCGGAATCGCGAGCAACATGGACAGCGCGAAGCCGGTCCAGTAGATGTGCGGCACGCGATGTTCCGCCTGCGCGCCGCGCGCATGCGCGACGCTCACGCTGACGGACGACAGCACGCCCTGCAGCACGGTCACGATGACGAAGAAGAAGTTCGCGCCGAGGCCGCCGGCCGCGAGCGAATCGGGGCCGAGCGAGCCGAGCAGCACCGTGTCGGTGACGCTCATCGCCATCTGCGAAAGCTGCGCGATCGCGAGCGGCGCGGCGAGGCGCGCGGTATCGGCGGCATGACTGGACAGGGACGGCGGCGCGGCGGCCGTCCGCGTAAGACCGGAATGCGACATGGAATGAGCGCTCGCGCGGATGCGGGCCCGCGCTGTCTGTATTTATTTTGAGAGACGGCTAGCTTACGGCTTTATTCGAACGGTGTCGAACGCGCGCACCGATGGCCATGTCACGGTCAGGGGGAAGCGCTACGCGTCGTGAACCGCGATCCGCGTGTCGCCGAACAGCACGACCTGGCCCGCGCGGATCTTGCACGTCTTGCGCAGTTCGACCACGCCGTCGACTTTCACCGCGCCGGACGCGACGAACATCTTCGCGGTGCCGCCGCTGTCCGCGAGGCCGGTGATCTTGAGAAGGTTGTGCAGCTCGACGTATTTGCCGGTCAGCGTGAAATCCAGGTTGGGCATGACGAAGGAAGCGCGCGGTGCGCGGGAGGGAGGAGTCGCCCCGCATCATACGGCAGCGCGGCCCCGCGCGCGAGTGCGCACGCTCGCGCGGGCCCGCGCGCCGCAGTTGTTAAGGACTGTGAGCGATTCGTCAGCAAATGAAACGGTGGGTAACAGTCTGAGAGATTGGAGAACCGCAAGTGAGGCGGGCGGGTCTTTCCTCGTACTTGCCGCGTGTTGCGGCAGGGGACGCGACGGATCGCATCGACGCGGTCCGCGCCCACAACTTCTTGAGGAGGATTGTCATGTCCAAGATTCGTACGATGCTGATCGGTGCCGCGCTGACGGCGTTCGCCACTTCGGCCGCGTTCGCGCAAACGGGCGTCGCGGCACAGGGCACCGCAGGTGCCGGCGTGCAGACGCAGGCGCCGGCAGCAGGCGCGGGCGCAGACGCAGGCATGCAGGGCGGTGCCGGCGCGAATGCGTCCGGCAATGCGGTCGGCGGCGCGACCGACGCGGCTGGCGCGGCAGCCGACGGCGCGAAGGATACGGCGTCGTCGTCGGTCCATTCGGCCAAGAAGCACGCGAAGCATGCGACGAAGTCGGCCAAGCATCGTGCCGGCACCGCAAAGTCGAAGGTGGGCGACGAGGCCGTCGAGGGCGGCGCGTCGACAGGCGTGCAGGGCGGCGCATCGGCCTCGGGCGCCGCGCAATAAGCGGTCCCGCGACGTCGCACGACGTTCGCCCCGGACGGCGCGTCGTGACGGCGATCGATCGGCGGCCCGGTTCGCTTCGCGCGAACCGGGCCGTTCTTCATGCGGGCACGCGTGCCGTCATGGCCGGTGCTGTTCCGGCCCCGGCCCGTGAGCCGGTCGCGCGGCGGAAGGCGTGAATACGCTGCGCAGCCACGCGGCGAGCCGCGCGAATACGTCGTACGGCTCGTCGACGAAGATCTCCGGCTTCAGCAGCCGCAGATACTCCATGATCTGCTGCGCTTCCTGCTTCTGGAACGAACCGTGCGCAAGCCCGAGCCGCAGCAGGCCGCGCAGCTCGCCGAGCTTGTCGCGCGCGGCGCTGCCGACGCTCATCTCGCACGCGAGCTTCGCCTCGTAGACGCGCTGCCGCAGCGATTCCGCGAGCCGCCATGCGGGCGTCTGCATCATTTCCTCGAGCGCCTGGATGTCCTGCACGGCGCCCTTGATCTGCGCGGCGAGCGGATCGACCAGCGACGCGTCGCCCTGCGCTTCGGCGACGATCGCCTTGGCCCAGTCGCGGCATGCCTTCGCGAGCTCGTCCGGCGTCCATTCGGAGCGCGACGCGAAGCCGAAGCCGAATTCGCCGGCCTGTCGCATCAGGATCGCGACGACATCCGGAAATTCCTTGTCGAGCGTGCGCTTCGCCCACGCGTACTGGCCGCCCTCGAGCATCCGCTGCACGGCGTGCTCGGTCAGCGGCACCATGTTGTCGAGCAACTTGGCGCGCAGGAAATCCTCGAACGACGGCGTCGCGAACTGCGGGTCGAGTTTCAGCGACACACGCACGAACGCGTCGTAGTCCTTGCGCAGGGACGCAAGCGTGTCGTCCTTGAGGGAAAGGGTGATCTGGCCCATGAATCGTCTCGATGGCGGCCCGCGCGGGCCGGCGGCCGACATCGTGCACCGGTGCGGGCGCAGCGTCGACGGACCGGTTCGCGCCGAGGCTGATGGCGGGTCTTCATACCCGATATCGGCGCGCCGGGCGAAAACTTGAGCGCCGCCGTCGACGTTCGCTCAGGCCGACAGCCAGTGCGGCATCACGATCCCTTGCCAGACAAAGAACACCGCGAGCCCGACCGCGATCGTCACGAGCGGCCGGCGTGTCGTCGCCGACACGAGCACGGCGGCGAGCGCGCCGACGAGCTGCGGATTGCGCCAGGTCAGCTCGGCCGTGCCGCCGTGCGGCGAGACGGTCATCGGCACGATGATCGCGGTCAGCACGGTGACGGGCACGAAGCCGAGCGCGGTCCGGACCAGCGGCGGGAAAGTCAGCCGCTCGCCGAACAGGAACAGCGTCGTGCGGATCGCATAGGTGATCACGGCCATTCCGAGGATCAGCAGCGCGTAGCTCACGAGGCGGTCTCCGTGCGTGAAGCGGTGCGCGAACGCGCGTGCCGCAACGTCAGCGCGACGCCGACCGCGACGCCGGCGGCGACCGCGCCCAGCAGCCCGAGCTTGTACGGCCAGCCTTGCCAGAAGTACGCGAGCGTGCCGGCTGTCGCGGCGGCCGCGAAATAGCGCAGCGTGCCGAGCTGCGGAACGACGATCGCGATGAAGGTCGCCGCCATCGCGAAATCGAGGCCGAGCGACTGCAGGCCGGGGAAAGCCGCGCCGAAGCCGATGCCCGCCAGCGTCCAGACCTGCCAGTTCAGGTACATCGCGAGGCCGGAGCCGAAGAAGTAGTGGGGGCCGATCGTACCGGGCGGGAAGTGCCGGTAGTGCGCGTAGGCGACGGCGAACACCTCGTCGGTCATCAGCGCACCGAGGGTCGCGCGCCAGCGCAGCGGCAGGTGCGCGACGTACGGCGCGAGCGTCGCGCTGTACAACAGGTGACGCAGGTTCACGATCAGCGTCGTCGCGAGCACGACGACGAAGCTCGCGCTGCCGGCGATCAGGCCGAGCGCGATGAATTGGGCGGAGCCGGCGAACACCGCAAGCGACATCAGCGCACCGTGCCATGCGGCGAGCGGGCCGCCGCCGACCAGCGTGCCGAAGATCACGCCGAACGGTGCCGCGCCGATCATCATCGGGATCGTGTCGCGTGCGCCGTCGAACCATTCGTTGAGCGGGCGGCGGGGCTGCGGTGAATTCGAGTGTGCGGGTTTCAAGGGGCGCGTTTCCATGAATTGCAGGATAGCGGTGCGCAGCCGTGACGGCTTGTACGTTCTTGCGCCCGCGGTGCCGGCGGCGCAAGCCGCGTGCCGGATGCCGCGCGCTGTCGATTGCAGGCCGCGGAGTATGCGTCAGCGCGCTTGCCAGCGGCCGGGCGGCACGCCGAACATTCGTTTGAAATGCCGTGAGAAGTGACTCTGGTCGACGAAGCCGCTGGCCGCGGCGACATCGGCGATCGGCACGCCGGCGCGCAACGGCGCAAGCGCGCGCTGCAGCCGCAACTGATTGCGCCATGCGTGCGGCGGCATTCCGATCGTCCGGGTGAACAGCCGGGCCGCGTGAAACGGCGACAGGCCGGCGGCCTGCGCGACGTCGTCAAGCGTGACCGTGCCCGTGAGATCGGCGGCGAGCCGCTCGCGCATCGCGTCGACGCGCGGCTCGTCGGCCGCGAGCGCCGCCGGCTGCAGCCGCGCGTCGGCATGGCGCACGATCAGTGTCGACAACGCATCGAGCATCGCCGTTTCGGCGGCGAGCGGATCGTAGACGCGCGGCGCCGCGGCGGCCGGCGCCTCGGCAGCCGGCTGCTCTTGCGGGTGAAACGGCGTCATGGATTCGCTGCCGGCCTCCATCATCCGATGGGCCAGCGCGAGCCGCGCCGCGAGATCGGCGTCGCGGATCACGTCGGACGGGAACCATGGCGCATCCTGCGGGCGCCCCGCGATCGCACGCGCGAGCGCACGGATGTAGTCGACCGGCACATAGCTCACGCGATAGCACCAGCCTTCGTCGGTCGCGCGCGAGCCCGTGTGCACTTCGCCGGGATTGATCACGGGCACGGTGCCCGTTTCGGCGACATGGCCGCTGCCGCGGCAGGTGTAGCGCTCCGCGCCCTCGAGGATCACGGGGATCGTGTACGCGTCGTGCCAGTGCGGCGCGAACGTGTGGTTGCGATAGGTGGCCGTGAGCAGATCCGCGTCCGGCAGCAGCGGCGTGCGCCAGTAACGTGCGGAGTCCGGAAGAAGGCGGGTGGCGGACATGTTCGGGCGCGCGGGCGGTCGAATCGACAGTGTATCGCTCCGGCGCCCGGCCGGCGCGGGCTTACTTGACCGGAATCGTCGTGCCGGCCGGCATCGGCACGGCAGTGACGGCGTTCTTCGGACTGCCGCTGACGATGCGGTCGCTGTAGGTCAGATAGACGAGCGTGTTGCGCTTCTTGTCGACCACGCGCACGACGTGCAGCGTCTTGAAGATGAACGACATCCGCTCGCTGAACACGTCGGTCTGCTGCTTGAGCGGCTCCTTGAAGCTGAGCGGGCCGACCTGCCGGCACGCGATCGACGCTTCGCTCGGATCCTCCGCGACGCCGAGCGTGCCCTTGATCCCGCCGGTGCGCGCGCGCGACACGTAGCAGGTGACGCCCGTCACGAGCGGATCGTCGTACGCTTCGACGACCACGCGATCGGAGCCCGTCACGCGGAAATGGGTGTTGACGCTGCCGACTTCCTCCGCGTGCGCGAATGGCGCGGCGGCAACGGCGGAGAGCAGAAGGGTGAACGGCGCGGCGGAAAGGAGGCGGTGCTTCATTGACGGAACCGGATGCGAATGCGGGACACAGACTCTAGCACGCGCGGCGGTGGCCGATGGGCGCCGGAAAAACAAAAGGCCCGTCGAATGACGGGCCTTTTGCTGTCTGGCTCCCCGACCTGGGCTCGAACCAGGGACCTACGGATTAACAGTCCGGCGCTCTACCGACTGAGCTATCGGGGAATAAATCGGTACATCTGCTTCGTTGTTCGGTAACCAACAAAAAACCCGTCCACTTTCAACGGGCTCTTGCGTTTTTGGCTCCCCGACCTGGGCTCGAACCAGGGACCTACGGATTAACAGTCCGGCGCTCTACCGACTGAGCTATCGGGGAACAAACAACAACAGCAGAGAAACGAGATTCTATGGAGCGTTCGCTAACCTGTCAACACTTTTGAGCGGCGACGCACAAAAATTTTTTTGCGGCGCCGCTGCGCGATCAGCGCTCGAGCAGGTGCAGCTTTTCCTGCACGTCCTTCCACTCGTCCGCGTCGGCCGGTGCCGGCTTCGTCTTCGTGATCGACGGCCAGTTCTTGGCGAGTTCCGCGTTCAGCGCGGTGAACTGCTGCTGGTCGCCCGGAACGTCTTCTTCGGCATAGATCGCATTGGTCGGGCACTCGGCGACGCACACGGCGCAGTCGATGCACTCGTCCGGATCGATGGCGAGAAAGTTGGGACCTTCACGGAAGCAATCCACCGGGCACACATCCACGCAATCCGTGTATTTGCACTTGATGCAGCCTTCGGTCACAACGTGAGTCATTAAAACGCTCCTGCTTGGCGGTATATATGGGGTGGCGTTTGCGCCAAAAGCGGCATTGTAACTGAAGCGCAAAACCCGCATCGCGTGGTCGGCTTTCCGGCTTATATCGTTTCGTGATTAGTTTATGGCGGCAACCTCGCTGCTCGCGCATGCGGCATTCGCGCGACGCGCGCGGGCAGTGCGCGGGCGGTTTCACGATGGTCGGGCCCGCATTCGGGTAACATGGCCGCAGACCGGGCGGCGCGCGGTGCGCCGGGCCGTGTCACGATATTGGCGGTGCCGTAATCATGATCATCACTTCGCTGCTCGACACGGATCTCTACAAGTTCACGATGATGCAGGTCGTCCTGCATCACTTTCCTGCCGCAAACGTCGAGTACCGGTTCCGGTGCCGCACGCCCGGCGTCGATCTCGTCCCGTACATCGACGAGATCCGCGACGAGGTGCGCGGCCTTTGTTCGCTGCGCTTCACCGACGTCGAGCTCGACTACCTGCGGCGCATGCGCTTCATCAAGAGCGATTTCGTCGACTTCCTCGCGCTGTTCCACCTGAACGAGAAATACATTTCGATCATGCCTTCGCCGAAGGGCAACGGCGAGATCGACATCGTGATCGAGGGGCCGTGGCTGCACACGATCCTGTTCGAGATTCCGGTGCTCGCGATCGTCAACGAAGTCTATTTCCGCAACACGCAGCGCGAGCCCGACTATCGCGAAGGCCGCGAGCGGCTGCGCGAGAAGATCAAGCTGCTCGGCGCGAAGCCCGAGTTCGCCGACTGCAAGATCGCCGACTACGGCACGCGCCGGCGCTTCTCGAAGGTGTGGCACGAGGAGGTCGCGCTCACGCTGCGCGACGGGCTCGGCGCGCAGTTCGCGGGCACGAGCAACGTGTTGTACGCGATGAAGCACGGCCTGACGCCGCTCGGCACGATGGCCCACGAATACCTGCAGGCCTGCCAGGCGCTCGGCCCGCGGCTGCGCGATTCGCAGACCTACGGTTTCGAGATGTGGGCGAAGGAGTATCGCGGCGACCTGGGGATCGCGCTGTCGGACGTCTACGGGATGGACGCGTTCCTCAACGACTTCGACATGTACTTCTGCAAGCTGTTCGACGGCGCGCGCCACGATTCGGGCGACCCGTTCGAGTGGGGCGAGCGCATGCTGCGCCACTACGAGGCGAACCGCTGCGATCCGCGTACCAAGGTGCTCGTGTTCTCCGACGCGCTCGACATCCCGAAGGTCATGCAGCTGTACGAACGGTTCCGCGGCCGCTGCAAGCTCGCGTTCGGCGTCGGCACCAACCTCACGAACGATCTCGGCTACGTGCCGCTGCAGATCGTGATCAAGATGGTCCGCTGCAACGGGCAGCCGGTCGCGAAGCTGTCGGATTCGCCGGGCAAGAGCATGTGCGACGACAAAGCGTATCTCGCGTACCTGCGCCAGGTGTTCGGCATCGCGCAGCCGGTCGACGAGGACGCATCGCAGTAAGCGTCGGCCATGCGGCCAGGTGCGTCGCGGCGAGGGCGGCCGGTATAATCCGACGGTATCGCACGCCAACGTCACGAGGACCGTTCATGGACACTTCCGCTGCCCGTCGCCAGATCCTCGCACGCATTCGCGCGGCGCAAGGACGCGCACCCGAGCCCGATGCAGTGGAGCGCGACGGCGTCGCCGACTATCTCGCCCGCCATCCCGAGGGGCCGCGCCCGCCGATGCCGGCGGATCTCGTCGCGGCATTCGTCGACGAAGCGGCGCGCCTGTCGACGACGGTCGACGAAGTCGCGACACTCGCCGACGCGCCGGCCGCCGCGGCCCGCTATCTTTCCGCGCACGGCCTGCCGACGCAGGCCGTTGCATGGCGCGCGCTGGCCGAGCTCGACTGGGCCGGCGCGGGCCTGTCGGTCGAATGTCGCAAGCCGCGCGACGGCGATCTCGTCGGCCTCACGGGCTGCTTCTGCGCAACCGCCGAAACGGGTTCGCTGGTGCTGCTGTCCGGGCCGGACACCTATGCATCGGCCGCGCTGCTGCCGGAGACGCACATCGCGATCGTGCCGGCGTCGCGGATCGTCGCCGGTCATGAAGACGCATTCGCGCTGATTCGCGCGGAGCGCGGCGAATTGCCGCGCGCGGTCAATTTCGTATCGGGCCCGTCGCGCACGGGCGATATCGAGCAGACCATCGTGCTGGGCGCGCACGGCCCGTACCGCGTTCACGCGATCGTCGTACGCGGCGCATGACGTGCGCGCCTGATCCATCCTCACTCGACTCATTCGCACAAGGAAGTTCTGCATGAAACGACATGCCGCCTGGGCGGGCATGGCGTCGGGAGCCGCGCTTGGCGCCGTTCCCGCGCTTGCATCGGCCGCCACGCTCGACGGTGCCACGCTGTCCGCACTCTGGGGCATCCCGTTCGCCGGGATCCTGCTGTCCATCGCGATGTTCCCGCTCGTCGCGCCGGTGTTCTGGCATCACCATTTCGGCAAGATCGCCGCGGCATGGGCGATCGTGTTCCTGGTCCCGTTCGCATTCGCGTTCGGCGCCGGCACGGCGTTCGGCACGCTCGTGCATGCGCTGCTCGAGGAATACATCCCGTTCATTGTGCTGTTGACGGCGCTCTATACGGTCGCCGGCGGCATTTGCGTCAACGGCAACCTGCACGGCACGCCGAAGCTGAACACCGCGATTCTCGCGCTGGGCACGCTGCTCGCGAGCGTGATGGGCACGACCGGCGCGGCGATGCTGCTGATCCGGCCGCTGCTGCGCGCGAACGATAACCGCAAGCACGTCGTGCACGTCGTGATCTTCTTCATCTTCCTCGTCGCGAACGCGGGCGGCTCGCTGTCGCCGCTCGGCGATCCGCCGCTGTTCCTCGGCTTCCTGAATGGCGTGAGCTTCTTCTGGACGACCACGCATCTCGCGCTGCCGATGCTGTTCATCTGCGCGGTGCTGCTGACGATGTTCTTCGTGCTCGACACGTACTTCTACCGGAAGGCCGGCGAAGAGCGGCCGGCCGCGCTCGACCCGACGCCCGACGGCGGCGCGCTGTCGATCGACGGCAAGATCAACTTCGTGCTGCTCGCGGCCGTGATCGGCCTCGTGCTGATGAGCGGCATCTGGAAGCCGGACGTCACGTTCGACGTGTGGGGCACGCACGTCGCGCTGCAGAATCTCGTGCGCGACGCGGCGCTGGTCGTCGTGGCGCTCGCGTCGCTCGCGCTGACGCCGCGCTCGGCGCGCGAAGGCAACGCGTTCAACTGGGCGCCGATCGAGGAGGTCGCGAAGCTGTTCGCGGGGATCTTCGTGACGATCGCGCCGGTGATCGTGATCCTGCGCGCGGGTGCGGACGGCGCGTTCGCACCGATCGTCCATCTGGTCACGGGGCCGGACGGCAAGCCGATCGACGCGATGTACTTCTGGGCGACCGGCCTGCTGTCGTCGTTCCTCGACAACGCGCCGACCTACCTCGTGTTCTTCAACCTCGCGGGCGGCGATGCGCAATCGCTGATGACGACGGGCGCGACGACGCTCGCCGCGATTTCCGCGGGGGCGGTGTTCATGGGCGCGAACAGCTACATCGGCAATGCGCCGAACTTCATGGTGAAGGCGATCGCGGAATCGCGCGGCGTGAAGATGCCGAGCTTCTTTGCCTATCTCGGCTGGGCGCTCGTGATCCTGGTACCTGTATTCCTGCTGACGTCGTGGATCTTCTTCCCGGCGTAGGCTGACGATTTTCAACCAAGCGCGGACGGCCTGGGCGGCGCACGATGTGCCGCGTGCCGGCCGCGGCATGCGGAGATGGCGATGCAGAAGATCCTGGTCGCACGTCCGATCTTTCCGGACGTGATCGAACGGCTCGAGCAGTACTTTGAAGTCGACTGGAACAACGGCGACGTGCTCGCGCCCGACGCGCTTGCCGCGCGCCTCGCGGACAAGGACGGTGCGCTGACGGCCGGTGATCCGGTCGGCGCGGCCGTGCTCGCGGCGGCGCCGCGCCTGCGCGTCGTGTCGAACATGGCGGTCGGCTACAACAATTTCGACATGGCCGCGTTCAACGCCGCGAACGTGCTCGGCACCAACACGCCCGACGTGCTGAACGAATCGACCGCGGATTTCGGCTGGGCGCTGATGATGGCCGCCGCGCGGCGGATTGCCGAATCCGAACACTGGTTGCGCGCCGGGCACTGGCAGAAGTGGGCGTACGACGGTTTCCTCGGCAGCGACATCTACGGCTCGACGCTCGGCGTGATCGGCATGGGACGTATCGGTCAGGCACTCGCACGGCGCGCGCGCGGCTTCGGGATGCAGGTGATCTATCACAACCGGTCACGGGTCGCGCCCGGGATCGAGGCCGAGCTGAACGCCGAATACGTATCGAAGGACGACTTGCTGGCACGTGCCGATCACGTCGTGCTCGTGCTGCCGTACACGAAGGAGAACCACCACACGATCGGCGCGGCCGAACTCGCGAAGATGAAGCGCACGGCGACGCTGACCAACATCGCGCGCGGCGGCATCGTCGACGACGCGGCGCTGGCCGCCGCGCTGCGCGACGGGACGATCGCCGCGGCCGGCCTCGACGTCTACGAAGGCGAACCGAGCGTCCATCCGGCGCTGCTCGAGGTGCCGAACGTCGTGCTGACGCCGCACATCGCGAGCGCGACCGAGAAGACGCGCCGCGCGATGGCGAACCTCGCGGCCGACAATCTGATCGCCGCGCTCGGCGAAGGGCCGCGCGCGGGGCGGCCGCCGAACCCGATCAACCCTGACGTGATCGGGAAGCCGCGCGCATGACGACGACGTTGTTGCTGGCGGCGGTCGTCGTGCTGGCCGTCGCGCTCGCGGTGGCGATCGTCGCGCTCGTGCGTGGCGGCGGCCGCCACGACGATGCGGCCGTGCTCGGCGACCGGATCGAGGACGCCGCGCACGCACAGGCGCTTGCAGTGGAGCGGCTCGAGCGCGAGCTGCGCGGCGAGATCGTCGAGAACGCGCGCGGCTCGCGCACCGAGCTGGCTGGCAGTTTCTCGCAACTTCAGCAGACGCTCGCGATCCAGCTGACGAGCATCGCGACCGTGCAGAACAATCAGATCGAGGGTTTCGCGCAACAGCTGGGCAAGCTCGTCGCGGGCAACGCGCAGCAGTTCGACGCGATGCGCGAGAGCGTGCAGCGCCAGGCGCAGCAGGCGCGGGAAGAGCAGACGGTTGCGCTGCGGCTGTTCGGCGACACGCTGAACCGTCAGCTCACGCAACTGACCGAGGCCAACGATCGCCGGATCGGCGAAGTGCGTGCGACGCTCGAGCAGCGGCTGAAGGAAATCGAGACGAACAATGCGGCGAAGCTCGAGGAGATGCGCCGCACCGTCGACGAGAAGCTGCATGCGACGCTCGAACAGCGGCTCGGCGAATCGTTCAAGCTCGTGTCGGACCGTCTCGAGCAGGTGCACCGCGGGCTCGGCGAGATGCAGACGCTCGCGGCCGGCGTCGGGGACCTGAAGAAGGTGCTGACCAACGTGAAGACGCGCGGCACGTGGGGCGAGGTGCAGCTCGAGGCCCTGCTCGAGCAGATGCTCACGCCCGACCAGTACGCGAAGAACGTCGCGACCGTGCCGAAGAGCAGCGAACGCGTCGAGTTCGCGATCCGGCTGCCGGGGCGCGAAGCCGGCACGCGCGATGCGCCGCCGGTGTGGCTGCCGATCGACGCGAAATTCCCGCGCGAGGACTACGAGCGGCTGATCGACGCGCAGGAGCGCGCCGATTCGGTGGCGGTCGAGGACGCGGCCCGTGCGCTCGAGGCGCGCGTGCGGATGGAGGCGCGCACGATTGCCGAGAAGTACGTCGCGCCGCCGCATACGACCGACTTCGCGCTGCTGTTCCTGCCGACCGAGGGGCTCTATGCGGAGATTCTGCGCCGCCCGGGGCTGACCGATCTGCTGCAGCGCGACTATCGTGTGACGGTAGCTGGGCCGACGACGCTCACCGCGCTGCTGAACAGCCTGCAGATGGGTTTCCGTACGCTCGCGATCGAACAGCGCTCGAGCGAGGTGTGGCAGGTGCTCGGCGCGGTGAAGACCGAATTCGGCAAGTTCGGCGATGTGCTCGCGCGCACGAAGGCGCAGCTCGAAACGGTCACGCGCTCGATCGAGGCCGCCGAGCAGCGTACCCGCGCGATGAACCGCAAGCTGAAGCAGGTCGAGGCGTTGCCGGGCGAGACGGCGGCCGGGCTGCTCGGCGCGGAAGCGGCCGACGGTGCCGATGCCGACGATGCATGACGCATCGCACGCAAGGCCGAAGCCGGCCGGAACGAAGAACGGGCGCCGCGGCGCCCGTTTTCCTTTGCAGCAACGACCGGCGCGTGGCCGGTTGCATTCAGCGTGCGGCGAGCGTGTTCAGCGCATCCCCGGTGACGCGCACGATGCGCCATTCCGGCAGCACGGTCGCGCCCATTTTCTCGTAGAAGTCGATCGCCGGCTGGTTCCAGTCGAGCACCGACCATTCGAAGCGGGCGCAACGGCGCTCGACGGCGAGTGCCGCGAGGTGTTGCAGCATCGCGGTGCCGAGGCCCGTGCCGCGCTGCGACGGTTGGACGTACAGATCCTCGAGATACAGGCCGCGCCTGCCGAGGAACGTCGAATAATTGTGAAAGAACAGCGCGTACGCGACGATCGCACCATCGCGCTCGGCCACCAGCGCCTCGGCGGCCGGGCGCTCGCCGAACAGCGCGTCGGCCAGATCGGCATCGCTCGCGACGAACAGGTGCGTGAGCTTCTCGAATTCGGCCAGCTCTCGCATCAGCGCGAGGATTGCGCCGACGTCGCGCGTTTCGGCAGCGCGGATCAGCGGCGTGACGCTCACGCTTCCTCCGGCGGATCGGACAGCACGATCTCGATGCCGCCGAAGCGCGACGCGACCCAGTTGTACGCGTGGCAGGCGATCCACAGCAGCACGAAACCGAGGATCGCGTTCAGCAGCAGCGCGCTCAGGATCGTGCTCAGTTCGACCATCCCGTAACGGATGTACGCGACCAGGATGCCGAGCAGCACGATCGGCACGCTGAACGTCAGGTAGACGAGGATCAGCGCCTTTGCGGTCTGCCCCGCGGCGATCGACGAGATTTGTTTCTTCATGTGCGGATTGCCCCCGTAGAGATATACCGATTGGAATTCAGATCGAGCCGTCGAGCGGCAGGATGTCGACCGGGGCGCCCGCGTCGACTGTCGCGCAATCGTGGCCCAGGACGATGAAACAGTTGGCGGCCGCGAGGCCGCTCAGCGATGCGGAACTCTGCGAACCAGCCGGCGCGACAAGCCACTGGCCGTCGGCGTCGCGCGTCGCGATCGCGCGCAGGTACTCGGTGCGGCCCGGGCGCTTTTTCAGCGCCTGCGTGCTGCGTGCCGTGTACATCGCCGGCGGCGGCACATGCGCGCCGGCCAGCGTCAGCAGCGCGGGGCGCACGATCGCATGGAACGTCACGGCGGAGGCGACCGGATTGCCGGGCAGCCCGAAGAACAGCACGCGGCCCGCGCCGCCGCCGTCGCGCGCGAGCGTGCCGCACGCGAGCGGCCGGCCGGGGCGCAGCGCGAGACTCGCGAAGGTCACGTCGCCCAGCCGCGCCATCACGTCGCGCGTGAAATCGGCTTCGCCGACCGACACACCGCCCGACGTGATCACCGCGTCTGCGTGAGCGGCGGCGGCATCGCGCAACGCGCGTTCGAGCGCCGCCGGATCGTCGCGGACGATGCCGAGATCGAGCGCGTCGATGTGCAGCTTTTCGAGCATCGCGACCAGCATCGCGCGATTGCTGTCGTACAGCGTGCCGCGGGCGGGCGGCTCGCCGGGTTCGCGCAGTTCGTCGCCGGTCGAGAACACGGCGACGCGCACGCGGCGACGCACCGTGACTTCGCCCAATCCGAACGACGCGAGCAGGCCGAGATCGGACGGGCGCAGGACGCGGCCGGCGGCAAGCGCGCGGGCGCCGCGCGCCAGATCCTCGCCGGCGCGGCGGCAGTTTGCGCCGCGTGTGATGTCGCGCGCGGCGAAGCGGATGACATCGCCGTCGACGCGCACGTGTTCCTGCGCAATGACCGTGTCGCATCCGGCCGGCATCGGCGCGCCGGTCATGATGCGGATGCATGCACCGGGCGCCACGGCTCCATCGAACGGATGGCCGGCCAACGCCGTGCCGGCGACCGTCAGCGCGATGTCGGCGGCCGATGCGGGCGCGTATGCGCTGCCGTCGAATGCATAGCCGTCCATCGCCGAGTTGTCGTACGCGGGAATGTCGAACGGCGCAATCACGTCGGCTGCCAGCACGCGGTCGAGCGCGTCATGCAGCCTCACCGTGTCGCACGCGGCGACCGGCACCGCGAACCGGCACGCGAGCGCCTGCGCATCGGCGAGCGACAACGGGGCAGCGGAATCGGGTGCGGTTCGGGAGGCGGGCGAGGATTGCGTGATCATCAGTCTGACTGCGCCGCAAGGCGTATCGGGTTCGTGGCCGGTGGCGCGCGCAGGGCGCCGGAGCGCGAAGGCGCATGCGGCGGGCGGGAACGGATGCCGGCGCCGTCAGCGGCGGGCAAGCGCGGCGAGTTCCTGCCAGGAGTTGGCATTGTAAAACGCACGCTCGTCGCAAAACTCGACTTCGACCGTCTTGTGGCGTGCGTACCACGCACGCACCTTGCGCTCGCCGGCCGCGAGTCCGGCCGCGAGATCGTCGGCGAGCGACGTGCGCAGCAGCGCGCACGTCGGCTGCGGCGAACGTGCCTGTTGCGCGTCGACGGTCACCGCCATCGCGATGTCGGCCTGATGTGCGTCGAGTGCCGCGAGCAGCCGCGCGACGAGGTCGGTCGGCAAATAGGGCGTATCGCACGGCGAGCACGCGACGAGCGGTGCGCGCGCCGCCCGCATGCCGGCAAGCAGACCGGCGAGCGGGCCGGGAAAATCGGGTGTGTCGTCCGGCACGATGCGCGCGTCGAACGGCGCACCGAGCTCGGCATAGCGATCGGCGTTGCGATTCGCGCTGATCAGCATCTCGTCGACCTGCGGCGAAAGCCGGCGCAGCACGTGCAGCGCAAGCGGCGTACCGTCGAGCAGTTGCAGGCCCTTGTCGGCGCCGTCCATGCGCGTCGCGCGGCCGCCCGCGAGCAGCAGGCCGGTGACGGAAGGCGACGCGGAAGTGGACATCACGGGGAATCGGCGGAGGCGGGCGCGCGTCAGCCGCCGATGTACGACATTTCGACGCGCTTACCGGCACCGTTGGGCGCCGCGTCGGCGGACGCACTGCCGCGCAGCTGCGAATAGCGGTCGGTGCGGGCCTGCCAGATCCGGGCGATCGCGGTCGCGATTTCCGCATCGCTCGCGCCGCCGCGCACCAGGGCGCGCAGGTCATGGCCGGTCGACGCGAACAGGCACAGGTACAGCTTGCCTTCGGTCGACAACCGCGCGCGCGTGCAGTCGCCGCAGAATGCCTGTGTGACGCTCGAGATCACGCCGATTTCGCCGCTGCCGTCCGCATAGCCCCAGCGCTGCGCGGTTTCCGCCGCCGTGTGCGGCTCGAGCGGCACGAGCGGGAACCGTTCGGCGATGCGTGCGACGACGTCCGCGGACGGCAGCACTTCGGTCATGTTCCAGCCGTTCGACGTGCCGACGTCCATGTATTCGATGAAACGCAGGATCACGCCGGTGCCGCGGAAGCGCTCGGCCATCGGCAGGATTTCGCCATCGTTGGTGCCGCGCTTCACGACCATGTTGACCTTGACCGGCGCGAGCCCCGCGGCCTGCGCGGCGAAGATGCCGTCGAGCACGTCGGCGCTCGCGAAGTCGGCATCGTTCATGCGCTTGAACAGCGTATCGTCGAGCGCGTCGAGGCTCACCGTCACGCGCGTGAGGCCGGCGTCCTTCAGTGCGCGCGCCTTGCGCGCGAGCAGCGAGCCATTGGTGGTCAGCGTCAGGTCGAGCGGGCGGCCGTCATGGGTCGTCAGGCGTGCGAGGCGCTCGATCAGGAATTCGAGGTTCTTGCGCAGTAGCGGTTCGCCGCCGGTGATCCGGATCTTTTCGACGCCGTGGGCGACGAACAGCCGCGCCACGCGCTCGATCTCCTCGTGCGTGAGCAGCGCGCTGTGCGGCAGGAACGGGTAATTCTTGTCGAACACGTCTCGCGGCATGCAATACACGCAGCGGAAGTTGCAGCGGTCCGTCACCGAGATGCGCAGGTCGCGCAACGGCCTGGCGAACCTGTCGGCCAAGGCGCCGTCGGGGAGATGCGCGACACCGGAGATATCCGGCATCCCGCTGACGTCGGCGAGAGGAATGATGCGTCGGGACATGTTCAAAGAAGTGCGAGCCAAGCTTTTATTTTAGCCGCAAGCGGCTGGCCGGGCCGGTGGGCGGAAACCCGCAGCGCGGAAATGGAAAAGCCCGCCGGAGGCGGGCTTTTCCTGGTCGGGCGATCCGCCGCTTAATGCCGCGACGTCTCGACCTGCTGCATCGGTGTCGTGTCGACCGGCGGCAGCGGCTTGCGTTCGCGCGGGACGCGGACCGCGCGCGGCAGGCGCGACGCGGCTTCCTGGGCCGCGCGGAACTTGTCGGCGTCGGTGTTCACCCACACGAGGCCGGCTTGTTGCAGCACGACATCGAGGCTCGTCGAAGCGGGCGGCGCGACCGGTTGCACGGGCGCCGGTGCCGGTGCGGCAACGGCCTCGGCCGGCGCAGTTTCGACACGCGCCGGTTCGACGTGAGCCGGTTCGACGGCGGACGGAGCCGCTTCGGCTGCGACGACCGGTGCCGGGGCGGCTTGCTCGACGGGCGCGGACTGCGGCGCTTCGACGACGGCCGGCGCGGCCGGCACTTCGAACGCATCGGTCGGCGACACCGCGACGGGAGCCGGGCCGGCTTCCTGAGCGACAGCCGGCACGACCGGTGCCGGTTCGGCTGCCGGTGCGACGACGGCGGGCTCGAGCGGCGCGACCGGCGTCGCTTCGACGCGAACCGGTGCCGGCTGCGGCTCGGCCGCGACCGGTGTGGTTGCTTCAGCCACGGCTGCTTCGGCAACGGCGGCGCCGGCAGCGGCGCCGGCTGCCACCGCGACCGGTGCGGCCGTATGAACCGGCTCGGCAGCGCTCGGGGCTTCCGTCGTCACGGCCTGCACGACGGCTTCGCCGTCCGCGCCTTGCTCGGCGTGGTCGACCACTGCGCCTTCGTCCTCGCGCTCGCGGCGGCCGCCACGGCGACCGCGGCGGCGGCGGCGACGTTCCTCGCCGTCACGTGCGCCGGCTTCCGCGTCGGCTGCTGCATCGGCGCCCGGCAGGGCGACGGCTGCGGCCTGGGCGGTTTCCGCCTCCGGATGGTTCTCGCCACGGGTGACGGTTTCGAGCGTTGCCGCGTGTTGCGTCGGCTTGCGGCGCTCGCCGCGCTCGCGACGTTCGCCGCGTTCCTGGCGCTCGCCGCTGCCAGCTGCCTCGACGGCTTCCGGCTGCTCGGTGCGTTCGCGCGGTTCGCGGTTCTGGCGCGGTTCACGCGGCTCGCGGGCCTCACGCGGTTCGCGACCTTCGCGCGGACCGCGGCCCTCGCGACCTTCGCGACCTTCACGGCTTTCGCGCGGCTCGCGGCCTTCACGCGGTTCGCGACCCTCGCGCGGTTCACGCGGCTCGCGCGCTTCCTTGCCTTCGCGTTCCTGGCGTTGCGACTGGCCACGGCCGGCCGCTACCTGGTCGCGGCCGCCCTGAGCCTGCTGGGCGCCGCCACGGCGGTTGCGATTGCGATCGCCGCCGCGCTGCTCGGTCTTCTCGGTCCGCTCGCGCGCCGGGCGGGCGGCCTGTTCCTTCGCCGGTGCCGGTGCGACCGGCGCGGGCGCCGGAGCCGGCGACATGCCGAACAGACCCTTCAGCCAGCCAATGAAACCGCCGCTCGCCGCGGCGACCGGTGCCGGCGCCGCGACCGGCTCGACCGGACGCTGCGGTGCCGGGCTCGGTGCCGGACGCTCGGGCGTGATGCCCTTGACCGCAGCTTCCTGCTTCGGCTTCACGTCCGCCGCACGCTTGCTGTAGCCGGTTTCCGACTCCAGTTCGCGGGCGGCTTCCTCGGCCATCTTCCAGGATGCACGCGGATCGTCGAGGCGCGCGTCGTCATGGCGCAGGCGCTCGAGCTTGTAGTGCGGCGTATCGAGGTGCTTGTTCGGGATCAGCACGATGCCGACCTTGAAGCGCGACTCGATCTTGTTGATTTCCTGACGCTTTTCGTTGAGCAGGAAGGCGGTCACCTCGACCGGCACCTGGCAGTGGATCGCCGCGGTGTTTTCCTTCATTGCTTCTTCCTGAATGATCCGCAGCACCTGCAGCGCGGACGATTCGGTATCGCGGATGTGGCCGGTGCCGTTACAGCGCGGGCACGTCACGTGGCTGCCTTCCGACAGGGCCGGGCGCAGGCGCTGGCGCGACAGTTCCATCAGGCCGAAGCGGGAGATCTTGCCCATCTGCACGCGCGCACGGTCGTGCTTGAGCGCGTCCTTCAGGCGTTGCTCGACTTCGCGCTGGCTCTTTGCCGACTCCATGTCGATGAAGTCGATCACGATCAGGCCGCCGAGGTCGCGCAGGCGCAGCTGGCGGGCCACTTCGTCCGCCGCTTCGAGGTTCGTGCGGGTCGCCGTTTCCTCGATGTCCGCGCCCTTGGTCGCACGCGCCGAGTTCACGTCGATCGCGACGAGCGCTTCGGTGTGGTCGATCACGATCGCGCCGCCCGACGGCAGCGGCACCGTGCGGGAATATGCGGTCTCGATCTGGTGCTCGATCTGGAAGCGCGAGAAGAGCGGCACGTCGTCGTGGTAGCGCTTCACCTTCGACACGTTGTCCGGCATCACGATGTCCATGAACGCACGGGCCTGATCGTAGATCTCGGTCGTGTCGATCAGGATTTCGCCGATATCGGGCTGGAAATAGTCCCGGATCGCGCGGATCACGAGGCTCGATTCCAGATAGATCAGCATCGGCTGGCCAGCGTTGCCGCTTTGCGATGCCGCTTCGATCGCGCGCCACAGCTGCAGCAGGTAGTTCAGGTCCCACTGCAGTTCCTCGGCGCTGCGGCCGATGCCCGCGGTGCGGGCGATCATGCTCATGCCGTCCGGAATCTGCAGCTGCGCCATGGTTTCGCGCAGTTCCTGACGCTCGTCGCCTTCGATCCGGCGCGACACGCCGCCGCCGCGCGGGTTGTTCGGCATCAGCACGAGGTAGCGGCCGGCGAGCGAGATGAAGGTCGTGAGGGCGGCGCCCTTGTTGCCGCGCTCTTCCTTCTCGACCTGGACGATCAGCTCCTGGCCTTCGCGCAGGGCATCCTGGATGCGCGCGGAGCGCATGTCGATGCCTTCCTTGAAGTATTGACGGGCGACTTCCTTGAACGGCAGGAAGCCGTGGCGGTCTTCGCCGTAGTTGACGAAGCACGCTTCGAGCGACGGCTCGATGCGGGTCACGACACCTTTGTAGATATTGCCTTTGCGCTGTTCGCGCCCGGCTGTTTCGATGTCGATGTCGATGAGCTTTTGCCCATCGACGATGGCGACGCGCAGCTCCTCCTGCTGCGTCGCATTGAACAGCATGCGTTTCATGAACGACTCCAGGCGGCTCTGCTGCCGGCGCCTCGCGGTTGTCAGTCGCGAGGGCGGGAACGACGGCAGGCCGCGCCTTGTTGTGTTGTCACGAGCACGCTGGAGCGGGAAGGATGGCGGGGAGAATTGCCTGAAGAGGCGCTTGGGCCCGAAACACGGGGCCGGCGGCCATAGGGCACTTGCGAACACGGCTTCAAAGCACGGCGTCCACACACCGCACGCTGCGAAAGCGCGCTAAGCCTGAGACCGGGGCACTGCCACGGGGCGCGCGCAATGCGTCGCGCGCGCCGACGGGCGGCAGATGCTGCGGCTTGGGCCGCAGCGGGGAGTATCGAATCCAGCCCGACTTTCCCGCCTGGGGTGTACTTCCCTGGTTTGACGTCGCCAAGCCCCGCACGCTTCGCGGGGCCAAATCGGGCGCAACGCCGTAATTTTCGCAACCGGCAGCCTGCGGACGTACTTCACGCCGCCGGGCTGCCGATCAAATTCTTTTCAACCAACTTTCCGTTACCGCGGCGCCTTGCCGACCGAATCCGCCTGTGGGCGCGATCCTTGCCGACGGGCGGCGCCGTGCGTGCAACTTGCTGCATCTCTTTGATTAGGGGCGAGCAGCGGACCCCCGGCGCAAGTAAAATAGCAGTTTGCGCTTGCGCCTTGCCCGATTCCGTCGGGGCCGGCCTGTCAGGCCACCCTCAACGTCAGGCTGGGCAAAATTATATTCAGTATGAATGAGTTAGGCAAAATATCCCAGAATTCAGTCGCAAGCGGCCAGGTATCGATGATCCAGATCGACGAAAACTCGGCCGGTCAGCGGATCGACAACTTCCTGTTGCGCGTCTGTAAAGGCGTGCCCAAAAGCCATATTTACCGGATCCTGCGCAGCGGGGAAGTGCGCGTAAACAAGGGTCGGGTCGACGCCCAGTATCGCCTCGCGTTCGGCGACGTCGTGCGCGTGCCGCCCGTGCGCGTGGCGGCGGCCGATCTCGCGCGTGCCGACACGCCGGTCGTGCCGCCCGCGCAGTTCGACGTGCTGTACGAAGACGATGCGATGCTCGTCATCAACAAGCCGGCCGGCGTCGCGGTGCACGGCGGCAGCGGTGTCGCGTTCGGCGTGATCGAGCAGATGCGCCAGGCGCGTCCGCGCGCGAAATTCCTCGAACTCGTGCATCGGCTCGACCGCGAGACCTCCGGGATCCTGATGCTCGCCAAGAAGCGCTCGGCGCTCGTCGGCCTGCACGAGCAGATCCGCGAGAACCGGATGGACAAGCGCTACTTCGCGTGCGGGCATGGCGAATGGCAGCCCGACTGGGGGCGTCGGCGTGCGGTGAAGGCGCCGCTGTTCAAGTATTCGACCCCGGAAGGCGAGCGGCGCGTGCGCGTGCAGGACGACGGCCTGCCGTCGCATACGGTGTTCAACCTGATCGAGCGCTGGCCGGACTATGCGCTGGTCGAGGCGGAACTCAAGACGGGTCGGACCCATCAGATTCGTGTGCATCTCGCGCATCTCGGCCTGCCGATCGCCGGCGACGCCAAGTACGGCGACTTCGCACTGAACAAGGCGCTGGCGCGCGCGAACGCACAGCCGTCGCTCAAACGGATGTTCCTGCATGCGTACCGGCTGAAGCTCGCGCATCCGCTGACCGGCGAGGCGCTGCAGTTCGACGCGCCGCTGCCGGACGAATGCCGGCGCTTCCTCGATCAACTCCGCGCTCTGCGCGATACCGCCTGACTCGCATGGCCCGACAGCAATTTGACCTGATCGTCTTCGACTGGGACGGCACGCTGATGGATTCGACTGCGCACATCGCGCACAGCATCCAGGCCGCGTGCCGCGATCTCGGTCTGCCCGCGCCGTCGGACGAGGCGTCCCGCTACGTGATCGGCCTCGGCCTGCGCGATGCGTTGCAGATTACGGCACCGACCCTCGATCCTTCCGATTATTCGCGGCTTGCCGAACGCTACCGCTATCACTATTTGCTGGACGATCAGCGCATCGAGCTGTTCGCCGGCGTGCGCGAACTGCTCGCGGAATTGCGCGACACGGGTTATCTGCTCGCGGTCGCGACCGGCAAGGGCCGGGTCGGGCTGAACCGCGTGCTCGACCAGTCGAAGCTGACGAGCCTGTTCGATGCGACGCGCTGCGCGGACGAGACGTTCTCGAAGCCGCACCCGGCGATGCTGCATGAACTGTCCCGCGAATTGGGGCAGGATCTTGCGCGTACCGTGATGATCGGCGACACCACGCACGACCTGCAGATGGCCGCCAGCGCCGGGGCCGCCGGCATCGGCGTGTCGTACGGCGCGCACACGGCCGATGCGCTGGCCGCGCTGACGCCGCGCTTCGTCGCGCCGGACGTCGGCGCGCTGGCGGCGTGGCTGCGGGAGCACGCATGAGCACGGCGCGGGAAGCGGTGCGTGTGTGCGCATCGGACGCGCTGGCCGACGGCGGCGCCGGCGTGCGTGTCGACGCGTCGTTGCGCGGCGAGCAGGCGGTCGTGTTCTTCGTGCGCTACGAGGGTCGTGCGTACGGTTACCTGAACCGCTGCGCGCACGTGCCGATGGAGCTCGACTGGGCAGAAGGGCAGTTCTTCGAGTCGTCGGGCCTGTACCTGATGTGCGCGACGCACGGCGCGATCTACGCGCCTGATACCGGAAAGTGTGTCGGCGGCCCGTGCCGCGGCGGCCGCCTGCGGCCGGTCGAGGTCGACGAGCGCGACACGCCGGACGGGCGTGCGGTATTCTGGGTACCGGATGCCGACCTGGGGCCTGCCGCTGCGCCCCCTTCCGCCACGACCGACTGAAGACATTACTGCATGGCCGACCAACCGAACATCCCCGATTCCTCGTCCCGTCCCGACAGCCGCGAACCGAACTGGGAGCGTGCAGCGCTCGAGCGGATCGCGCTGGCGGCCGTCAAGGAACAGCGCGCCGCGCGACGGTGGAAGATCTTCTTCCGCTTTGCGTTCCTCGGCGTATTCGTGCTGCTCGCGTTCGCGCTGATCGATTTCTCGAGCGACTCGAAATTCGCGTCGAGCGGGCGCCATACGGCGCTGGTGACGATCGACGGCGAGATCGCGGCGGGCACCAACGCGAACGCCGACGACATCAATACGGCGCTGGACGCCGCTTTCGACGACAGCGGCACGGCCGGCGTCGTGCTGCGGATCAACAGCCCGGGCGGCAGCCCGGTGCAGGCGGGAATGGTCTATGACGAGATCCGCCGGCTGCGCAAGAAGTATCCGGACAAGCCGTTATACGTCGTCGTAACGGACATGTGCGCATCGGGCGGCTATTACATTGCGTCCGCCGCCGACAAGATCTTCGTCGACAAGGCGAGTATCGTCGGCTCGATCGGCGTGCTGATGGACGGGTTCGGCTTCACGGGCCTGATGGGCAAGCTGGGCATCGATCGCCGCCTGCACACGTCGGGCGAAAACAAGGGCTTCTACGACCCGTTCTCGCCCGAGACGCCGAAGATGGATGCCCATGCGCAGGCGCTGCTCGACCAGGTTCATGCGCAGTTCATCAAGGCGGTGAAGGATGGCCGCGGCAAGCGGCTGCACGAGACGCCCGACATGTTCTCGGGCCTGTTCTGGACGGGCGAGAAGAGCGTCGAACTCGGGCTCGCCGACGGCTATGGCACGACCGACACGGTTGCCCGCGACGTGCTGAAGGCGCCGGATCTCGTCGACTACACGGTGAAGGAAAGCCTGACGAATCGCGTTGCGCGCAAGTTCGGCGCGGCGGTCGGCGGTGCCGCGATGAAGGCGCTGACCGCAGGCGGCGCCTCGTTCGGCCTGCGCTGAGCGGCGGCCGGCCGCCACCGCGGCGATCGGGGCACGGCGCCCCGTGCCGCCAGCGCTGCGTTCGGTGCGGAGCTCAGTTCGCGAGCAGCAGGAAGATGGCGGGGCGCTTGTGCAGATTCGGCGCAGGCGCCTTTTTCCAGTCGGCCACCGAGCGGCTGGCGATGGTCTCGGTCTCGAGGGTCAGATCGGCCGCGACGCAGATCTGCGTCGACGGCGCACAGGTGGCGACGAGCGTATCGAGCATCGCGTGATTCCGGTACGGCGTCTCGATGAATATCTGCGTCTGGCGTGCCTTGCGCGACAATTGCTCGAGTTCGCGCAGGCGTTTCGCGCGCGCGGCCGCATCGACCGGCAGATAGCCGTTGAACGCGAAACTCTGGCCGTTCAGGCCCGAGGCCATCAGCGCGAGCAGGATCGAGCTCGGCCCGACGAGCGGCACGACCTTCACGCCGCGCTCGTGCGCGCGGCGGACCAGCAGCGCGCCAGGATCGGCAACGGCGGGGCAGCCCGCCTCGGACACGAGCCCGGCGTCCGCGCCTGCGAGCACCGGTGCGAGCAGCCGGTCGATCTCGCCGGCCGGCGTATTGACGTTCAGTTCCCGGATCTCGATTTCCTGGATCGGCCGCGTCGTGCCGATCTTCTTCAGGAACGCGCGGGTCGTTTTCGCGTTTTCGCCGATGTAATAGCCGAGCGTGCCGGCGCGCGCCTGCACGGCGGCGGGCAGCACGGCGGCGAGCATCGATGCATCGCCTTCGCCGAGCGTGTTCGGGACAAGGTAGAGCGTGCCGGCGGTCATGCGCGGTCTCCGTGGGTGGCAAAGAGCGGATAGCCCGCGTCGCGCAGCATCCGCGTGAGCGCGATCAGCGGCAGGCCGACGAGCGCCGTCGGGTCGTTCGAGTCGATGGCATCCAGCAGCGCGATGCCAAGCCCTTCGGACTTCGCGCTGCCGGCGACGTCGTACGGCGTTTCCGCGCGCAAGTACGCGTCGAGTTCGGCTTCGGGCAGCGAGCGGAAGCGCACGTGCGTGACGACGTCCTCGCTCCAGCTTTCGCCCGTGCGGCTGTCATACAGGCTGAGCGCGCTGTGGAATTCGACGTCGCGACCCTGCATCGACAGGAGCTGTGCGAGCGCGCGCTCGTGCGTGCCGGGCTTGCCGATCTGGCGGCCGTCGAACGTCGCGACCTGGTCCGACCCGATCACGAGCACGCCGTCCGGCGCATCGATCGTCGCGGCGACCGCGCGCGCCTTCGCGCCGGCGAGACGCAGCGCGGTCGCGGCCGGCGTTTCGCCTGCGAGCGGGGTTTCGTCGAGGTCGGGCGACATGACGTCGAACGGCAGGCCGAGGCGCTCGAGGAGCGCGCGGCGGTAGCGGGAACTGGAGGCGAGAATCAGCCGCGGCGGGCGGCAAACGGTATCCGGCATGGTCGGTTGGGTCGATGAGTCGTCAGGTGTGGCGCGGTGTTGCGAGGGCGCAAGCATAAGTGATTGACCGCAAAAGGTAAAACAGGTATGCTTTCCCGCTTTTCGTCGGCAGGCTTTCACTGCGGTGGCGCCTGCCGGGTCTTCGGAAGTAAAGTACGTAATCGTACGCGGCGTAGATCGCGCACGTGCGCGGCGCCGAAAGTGCGGCGCCACAAGCCGGATCCCGCAGTCAGCCTGTAGGCAGGAGCGCAACATGAACACTTCTTCTGGCAAACCTGCGGCATCGCTTGATCCGCACGCAGTCGACCTGTTCGAATTCGCCCGCAGCGGGCGGCAGGCAGCCGGTGCCGTGCGCCTGTCGCAGCTGCCGCGCATGCTGAACGAAGTGCCGGCTGACGCGCCCGATCGCGACACGGTCTTCACGTGGCAGGCCGAAGGGTTCACCCAGAAGGAGTTGCAGGACGACGGCGCCGATGGGCAGCAGCCGTATCTGCGTCTCGCGGTGCACGGCCATGCGTGGCTCACGTGCCAGCGCTGCATGACCCCGTACGACCAGACGTTCGACGTCGACATGACGTACCGGGTCGTTACGACCGAAGAAGAAGCTGAAGAATTTCCGCTCGACGACGATGAAGCCGATGTGATCGTGGGCTCGCGCCAGTTCGATCTCGTCGACTTGATCGAAGAGGAGTTGCTGCTTTCGTTGCCGCTCGTGCCCAAGCACGAGGTTTGCCCGGCAGTTCACGAAAGCCTCGTGTCGGGTGCGAGCGGTCCTTCGGAAGACGCGGACGACGAGTCCGCCGAAGACGAGGACGAAGGCAAACGGCCGAATCCGTTCGCGGCGCTGCAAGCGCTGAAGAAGGACGGGGACGGCGGCAAGAAACACTAAGCAGTTGTGGCGCGGGAAGGCGTAAGGGCTTTGGGCCAGGGTAGTTAAGCGCCGGATCGGGCTGTGTTAGAATCCGGAAAATTATTTAGGAGTTAGTCATGGCAGTCCAGCAAAACAAGAAGTCGCCGTCGAAGCGCGGCATGCATCGTTCGCACGATTTCCTGACGGCAGCGCCGCTGGCAGTCGAGCCGAGCACGGGTGAAGTGCACCTGCGTCACCACGTCAGCCCGAACGGCTACTATCGCGGCAAGAAAGTCGTCAAGACGAAGAACGACTAAGCGTCAAGTCACGCGTTGCGCGCTACGATCGCCGTTCGCGTGACAACTGGTTCGCTTGACACTTTCCTGGCTCAACAAAAAGGCGGCATTCAACTGCCGCTTTTTTGTGCCTGAAATTCGTCGCATTCCATGACCGTAAAGCTCACAATCGATTGCATGGGAGGCGACCACGGCCCGTCCGTGACCGTTCCCGCGGCAGTCAAGTTCGTTCGCGCACATTCCGATGCGCACCTGATGCTCGTCGGCATCGACAGCGCGATCCGCGCTCAGCTGAAAAAGCTGAAAGCCCTCGACGATCCCGCGCTGACCATCGTGCCCGCCACCGAAGTCGTGGCGATGGACGACCCTGTCGAAGTGGCGCTGCGCAAGAAGAAGGATTCTTCGATGCGTGTCGCGCTCAACCACGTCAAGGAAGGCGCGGCCCAGGCCTGTATCTCCGCCGGCAACACCGGCGCGCTGATGGCCGTTTCCCGTTATGTGCTCAAGACGCTGCCCGGCATCGAGCGGCCCGCGATCGCGTTCGCGCTGCCGAACCCGACCGGCTACACGATGATGCTGGACCTCGGCGCGAACGTCGACTGCGAGCCGCAGCACCTGCTGCAGTTCGCGGAGATGGGCCATGCGCTCGTCGCCGCGCTCGAGGGCAAGGAGCGTCCGACGATCGGCCTGCTGAACATCGGCGAAGAGGTCATCAAGGGCAACGAGACGATCAAGCGCGCGGGTGAACTGCTGCGCGCCAGCACGCTGAATTTCCGCGGCAACGTGGAAGGCAACGACATCTACAAGGGCACCGTCGACGTGATCGTCTGCGACGGCTTCGTCGGCAACGTCGCGCTGAAGACGTCCGAAGGGCTCGCGCAGATGCTGTCCGACATCATCCGCGAAGAGTTCGGCCGCTCGCTGATGTCGAAGCTGATGGCGCTGCTCGCACTGCCGGTGCTGATGCGCTTCAAGAAGCGCGTCGATCACCGCCAGTACAACGGCGCGGCGCTGCTGGGACTGAAGAGCCTGGTGATCAAAAGCCACGGTTCGGCCGACGCGTACGCGTTTGAGTGGGCGATCAAACGCGGGTATGATGCCGTCAAAAACGGCGTGCTGGAGCGCCTCACGCGCGCGATGGCAGACAATTCGGCGTCGCTCGGCGACGGCGAACACGACGCGGGCGGCGCGGGCCAGACGAGCCCGGCCGCAGGCCATCACGCCGAACCTTCCGCTGCGCAATCCTCTAAAGCATAAATGGCCCAATCGACTCTCTATTCCCGCGTGCTCGGCACGGGCAGCTACCTGCCGCCCGACCGCGTCACGAACCAGCAGCTCGCCGATCGTCTCGCGAAGGAAGGCATCGAGACGAGCGACGAGTGGATCGTTGCGCGCACGGGCATCCATGCGCGTCACTTCGCCGCACCGGACGTCACGACGAGCGATCTCGCGCTCGAAGCGTCGCGTCGAGCGATCGAGGCGGCCGACATCGATCCGCAGTCGATCGACCTGATCATCGTCGCGACTTCGACCCCCGATTTCGTGTTCCCCAGCACGGCGTGCCTGCTGCAGAACAAGCTCGGCATCAAGAACGGCGGCGCGGCATTCGACGTGCAGGCTGTGTGCTCGGGCTTCGCGTATGCGATGGCGACGGCCGACAGCTTCATTCGCAGCGGCCAGCATCGCACGGCGCTCATCGTCGGCGCCGAGACGTTCTCGCGCATTCTCGATTTCAAGGACCGCACGACCTGCGTGCTGTTCGGCGACGGCGCGGGCGCGGTGATCCTGTCGGCGTCGGAAGAGCCGGGCGTGCTCGGCAGCGCGCTGCATGCTGACGGCAGCTATTCGAACATCCTCTGCACGCCGGGCAACGTCAATCGCGGCGTGATCGACGGCAGCGCGTTCCTGCACATGGACGGGCAGGCCGTGTTCAAGCTCGCGGTGAACGTGCTCGAAAAGGTCGCGATCGAGGCGCTCGCCAAGGCGAATCTCGCGCCCGAGCAGATCGACTGGCTGATTCCGCACCAGGCCAACATCCGCATCATGACCAGCACCTGCCGCAAGCTCGGCCTGCCGCAGGAGCGCATGGTCGTGACGGTCGATCAGCACGGCAACACGTCGGCTGCATCGATCCCGCTCGCGCTCGACGCCGCGGTGCGCGACGGCCGCATCCAGCGCGGTCAGCACGTGCTGATCGAGGGCGTCGGCGGCGGCTTCACGTGGGGCGCATCCGTCTTCCGCTACTGATCCGCGGCGCGCACTTGCTGCGCGCGGATCCCGAACCGGCGCGCCGTTCGCGCGCGCCGTCCGAATCGATTCAATTGGGGACGATATGAAATTTGCATTCGTTTTTCCGGGGCAGGGCTCGCAATCGGTCGGCATGCTCAACGCATTCGCCGATCTGGCTGTCGTGCGCGAGACGCTCCAGGAAGCATCCGATGCACTCAATCAGGATCTCGGCAAACTGATCGCCGAAGGTCCGGCCGAAGAACTGAATCTGACCACGAACACGCAGCCCGTGATGCTGACGGCTGCCTACGCGTGCTATCGCGCATGGCAGCAGGCCGGCGGCCCGGCACCGTCGATCGTCGCGGGTCACAGCCTCGGCGAATACACGGCGCTCGTCGCCGCGGGCGCGATCGCGTTCAAGGACGCGGTGCCGCTCGTGCGCTTTCGCGCGCAGGCGATGCAGACGGCCGTGCCGGTCGGCGAGGGCGGCATGGCCGCGATCCTGGGTCTCGACGACGACACGGTGCGCGCGGTGTGTGCCGAAGCCGCGCAGGCGGGCGTCGTCGAAGCCGTGAACTTCAACGCGCCGGCGCAGGTCGTGATCGCGGGCGCGAAGGCGGCCGTCGAGAAGGCCTGCGAGATCGCGAAGGCAAAGGGCGCGAAGCGCGCGCTGCCGCTGCCCGTGTCGGCTCCGTTCCATTCGTCGCTGCTCAAGCCGGCGTCGGACCAGCTGCGCGACTATCTCGCGAGCGTCGACGTGAAGGCGCCGCAGATTCCGGTGGTCAACAACATCGACGTCGCGGTGGTCAGCGATCCGGCCGCGATCAAGGACGCGTTGGTGCGCCAGGCCGCGGGCCCGGTGCGCTGGGTCGAGTGCGTGCAGCACATCGCGGGCACGGGCGTCACGCACGTGATCGAGTGCGGTCCGGGCAAGGTGCTGGCGGGCCTGACCAAGCGCATCGACGGCAACCTGGTCGGCGCATCGGTGTTCGATCCGGCTTCGCTCGACGAAGCACTGAAGCTGGCGGCCGCCTGAAGCGGCGCCTTTCCTCAAGAGACGGATATTCGATTCATGGAAAAGACTCTCGATAAACAGGTCGCGATCGTGACCGGCGCGTCGCGCGGCATCGGCCGGGCGATCGCGCTCGAACTCGCGCGCCTGGGCGCGACGGTGATCGGCACGGCGACGAGCGAATCGGGCGCCGCCGCGATTACCGCGGGGTTCGAGCAAGCAGGCGTGACCGGGCGCGGCGCGGTGCTGAACGTCAACGACGCGGCGGCAGCCGAAGCGCTGATCGACGCGACCGTGAAGGAATTCGGCGCGCTGCACGTGCTCGTCAACAACGCCGGGATCACGCAGGACCAGCTCGCGATGCGGATGAAGGACGAGGACTGGGACGCGGTGATCGACACCAACCTGAAGTCGGTGTTCCGCCTGTCGCGCGCAGTGCTGCGTCCGATGATGAAGGCCCGTGGCGGGCGCATCATCAACATCACGTCGGTGGTCGGCTCGGCCGGCAACCCGGGGCAGGCCAACTACGCGGCCGCGAAGGCCGGCGTCGCGGGCATGACGCGCGCGCTCGCGCGCGAGATCGGCAGCCGCGGCATCACGGTGAACTGTGTGGCGCCGGGCTTCATCGATACCGACATGACGAAGACGCTGCCGGAAGAACAGCAGGCCGCGCTCAAGACCCAGATTCCGCTCGGCCGCCTCGGCAGCCCGGAAGACATCGCCCATGCCGTCGCGTTCCTCGCATCGCCGCAGGCCGGTTACATCACCGGCACGACGCTGCACGTGAACGGCGGCATGTACATGTCGTAACGGTTTTCGTTTACCATCCGCGCCGTATCCCGTTTTTCAGGCGGATCGGCGCTTGATCGACCATCAAGCCAACGCGCGTTTTGGCGTCAGCAAACCTGATAAAATGCGCGCACTTGTAAATCTGAACTTTCCCTCGGAGGGGTAATGGATAACATCGAACAACGTGTCAAGAAGATCGTCGCTGAGCAACTGGGCGTCGCAGAAGCCGAGATCAAGAACGAAGCATCGTTCGTGAACGATCTGGGCGCGGACTCGCTCGACACGGTTGAACTGGTGATGGCGCTCGAAGACGAGTTCGGCATGGAAATCCCGGACGAAGAAGCAGAGAAGATCACGACCGTTCAGCAAGCGATCGACTACGCTCGCGCAAACGTCAAGGCGTAAGCGCCTTTCGCGCTTGTCTGCCACGTCGCCGCGATCTTCGCGTTTGACGCGCCATCCTGCCGGCAACCGCGCCGGACGGACTAACAGCCACAGGGCTCGCAGGGCTGGTTCCTGTGGCCACTGTGGCTTTTGCTTTTGTCATCCAATGGAAAAGAGGTTACCGTGAGCCGCCGTCGTGTTGTCGTTACAGGCCTGGGGCTGATTTCGCCTGTTGGCAATAATGTTGCCGACGGCTGGGCCAATCTCGTCGCCGGCAAGTCCGGCATCGCCACCGTCACCAAGTTCGATGCGTCGAACCTCGCGTGCCATTTCGCGGGCGAAGTGAAGGGTTTCAACGCCGAGGAGTACATCCCGGCGAAGGAAGCCCGGAACATGGATACGTTCATCCATTACGGCATCGCAGCCGGCGTCCAGGCGATGCGGGACAGCGGCCTCGAAGTGAACGAAGCCAATGCTGAACGCATCGGCGTGCTGGTCGGCTCCGGCATCGGCGGCCTGCCGATGATCGAAGACACGCACCAGACCTACGTCGATCGCGGCGCACGTCGCATTTCGCCGTTCTTCGTGCCGGGTTCGATCATCAACATGATCTCGGGCCACCTGAGCATCATGTTCGGCCTGAAGGGCCCGAACCTCGCGGCCGTGACGGCCTGCACGACCGGTCTGCACAGCATCGGCCTCGCGGCGCGCCTGATCCAGGCCGGCGACGCCGACGTGATGGTCGCCGGCGGCGCGGAGTCGACGGTGTCTCCGTTGGGCATCGGCGGTTTCGCGGCAGCGCGTGCGCTGTCGACCCGCAATGACGATCCGGCCACCGCGTCCCGTCCGTGGGACAAGGACCGCGACGGCTTCGTGCTGGGCGAAGGCGCGGGCGTGATGGTGCTCGAGGAGTACGAAGCGGCGAAGGCGCGCGGCGCGAAGATCTATGCGGAAGTCTCGGGCTTTGGCATGACGGGCGACGCGTATCACATGACCGCGCCGAACATGGACGGCCCGCGCCGCTGCATGGTCGCGGCACTGCGCGATGCCGGCGTGAATCCGGACGAGGTCCAGTACCTGAACGCGCACGGCACGTCGACGCCGCTCGGCGACAAGAACGAGTCCGATGCGGTGAAGGCGGCCTTCGGCGAGCACGCGTACAAGATGGTCGTGAACTCGACGAAGTCGATGACGGGCCACCTGCTCGGTGGCGCGGGCGGTCTCGAGTCGGTGTTCACGGTGCTCGCGCTGCACAACAACGTGTCGCCGCCGACCATCAACATCTTCAACCAGGACCCCGAGTGCGATCTCGATTACTGCGCAAACACCGCGCGTGACATGAAGATCGACGTTGCCGTGAAGAACAACTTCGGCTTCGGCGGTACCAACGGCACGCTGGTGTTCAAGCGCGTCTGACGCTGAAATCGCTTGACGAGTCCATTCGATGCTCCGGCCGGGCGTCCGCAGCGTTTTGCGTTGCGGGCCTCGGCCGTGTCGTATGTCGTGCTGGCCGTGTTCGTCGCGGCGGCCGCCGCGTCCGCGTACCTGTTCTGGGCGCCGCGGGCCGGTGCCGCCGCCGGCGCATGCGTGTCCGCGGTGACGGCTGCGCTGCTTGCCGTGTGTGCCGCACGGGCGTGTGCCCGCCGGCTGCCGGCCGAGCTGCAGATCGATGCATTCGGGGAGATTGCGGCGTTTGGCCGCACCGGGCGCTTGCTGGCCCGGGGCCGCGTGACCGGCCATGCACACTGGAGCAGCGTGCTGCTCGTGCTGTCGGTCGGGCAGGGCGCCCGGCGTGCGCGGCCGCTGCTGATTCCGGCCGACGCGCTCGACGCCGCGTCGTTCAGCGCGCTGTCCGTGCTGGCGCGTACCGCGGGCGCGGCGGCGCGGGCATGACGGCGACACGGTTACCGACCGTAACCAGCGGCCGGCGCCGGAACGCTACAATAACGCTCCGCGTTGCATCCCTAGTTAACGGATTTGTCAGGTGAGTGAAAAAGAAATCGATCAGGCTCTGGTCGAGCGCGTACAGAAGGGCGACAAGGCAGCGTTCGAACTCCTGGTCTCCAAATACCACCGCAAGATCATTCGGCTGATCTCGCGCCTCGTGCGGGATCCCGCCGAGGTCGAGGATGTGGCCCAGGACGCGTTCATCAAGGCGTATCGTGCGCTGCCGCAATTTCGCGGCGAGTCCGCGTTCTACACGTGGTTGTACCGGATTGCCGTCAATACGGCGAAGAACTACCTTGCGACGCAGGGCCGCCGGGCACCGACCTCCACCGAGGCCGATGCCGAGGAAGCGGAAACTTTCTCCGACGCAGACCAACTAAGGGATATCAACACGCCTGAGTCGATGTTGATGAGCAAGCAGATTGCCGAGACGGTCAACGCTGCAATGGCCGTGCTGCCCGAAGAGCTGCGCCAGGCGATCACGCTGCGCGAGATCGAGGGCCTGAGCTACGAAGAGATCGCGGAAATGATGGATTGCCCGATCGGGACGGTCCGGTCGCGGATCTTCCGGGCACGCGAGGCAATCGCTGCAAAATTGCGTCCGCTGCTCGATACACCCGAAGGCAAGCGCTGGTAAGCGCGACGGGTGCAACGACGCGGGTCGGGGTCTAGTTACGGATAGAGTCGTGAAGTCACGACGGGGTGTGTGCAAGATGGGGAGCATCATGGGGTCGGTCAATACGCAGTCGCAAGCGTGCTCGCGCGGCGAGCGCCTTTCCGCTCTGGTCGACGGTGAACTGTTCGACGGCCCGGATCACGGGCAGTTTCTGGCTGAGCTCGACCGCGCGGATCGCGCTGCGTGGGCCCATTACCACCTGATCGGCGATGCGCTGCGCTCGGACGAGCTCGCGCTGTCGCCCGCACTGAGTGCCGCGTTCACCGCGCGCATGTCGGCCGCGCTCGAAAGCGAGCCGCACCTGCTCGCGCCGGCCGCCGCGCCGGTCGCGCGCAAGCTGCTGTCGCTGCGCCGGCGGGTCGTGCCCGCGTTCGCGGTGGCCGCCGCGGCCGCCACGCTGACGTGGATCGTCGTTCCGCAGATGCAGACGGCGGGTGCGCCGGGCGCCGTCCAGGTCGCATCGACAGGCGCACCGCAGAGCGGCAACCTGCAGCGCGTGACGGTTGCGCAGGCATCGGCGCAGCCGGGCCTGCAGGACGTCAACATCATCCGCGACGCAAGTCTCGACCAATACCTTGAAGCGCACCAGCAATTCGCGCAGCAGCCCGTCGTCACGGGCTCGATGCCGCTGATCCGCGCTGCCGTGACCACCACGCCAGGCCAATAAACCCGATGCGGACATTGCAGTTGAATCACGCCATCTCCGGATGGAAGCGGCTGCCGGCCCTCCTGCTTTGCGCAGCCGCCCTGTTGTCCGTTCAATCCCTCCCAGCCAGCGCGCAGCAACCGGACGATCCCGTCGCGACCCGCAAGGGTGCGGCGGACTGGCTCGATCGCATCCAGCAGGCGGCCCAGCAGCAGAGCTACGAGGGTACGTTCGTTTACCAGCGCGGCGGCTATGTCCAGTCGTCGCGTATCGCGCACGTGGCGTCCCGCGACGGCGAGTTCGAGCGGATCGAGTCGCTCGACGGCAAGCCGCGCAAGGTTCTGCGGCACAACGACGAGTTGTACACGTTCGTTCCGGAGCGCAAGTTGTGCGTGGTCGAGCGCCGCCAGACGCGCGATTCGTTCCCTGCGTTGCTCGGCGCGGGCGGCGAGCAGGTGATGTCCGTTTATGACGCGAAGCTGCTCGGCAAGGACCGCGTGGCCGGGGTCGACGCGCAAGTGGTCGAGCTCGTGCCGAAGGATGCGTACCGGTTCACGTACAAGCTGTGGGCCGATACCCGCACCGGGCTGCTGCTGCGTTCGCAGACGCTCGATGCGAGCGATCACGTGCTCGAGCAGGTCGCGTTTTCGCAAATCCAGACGGGCGGCACGGCAGGCGACAAATCGGCGATCGCGGCCGGCATGCGCAACCTGAACGGCTGGACGGTCGTTCGCCCGCCGGTCGCGGCGGTCGACATGGAAGCGCAGGGCTGGCAGATCGCACCGACCATCGCCGGGTTCCGGAAGATTCGCGAGGTGCGCCGGCCGATGGCCGCGCGCGACGCGGGCGATCCGCCGATTCCGGTCGATCAGGCGGTGTTCACCGACGGCCTCGCGACGATCTCCGTCTTCATCGAGCCGGCCGAAAAGAACACGCGCAAGGAAGGCGCGGGCAGCACGGGCGCGACCCACGTTCTCGTGAAGCGTCGCGGCGACTACTGGATCACCGTGCTCGGCGAAGTGCCGCCGGCCACGTTGCGGCAGTTCGCGTCTGCCATAGAATACAAGGCTTCCAAGTAACGCTACGGCTTCCGACATGACGAAACTCACGCTGCGCAAAGTGCTCGCGGCGGCGGCGCTGTGTGCCTGCCTGCCGCTCGTCCCGCAACCCGCGGCGGCTGTCACGCCTCCCGCTGCCAGCCTGCCCGACTTCGCCGATCTGGTCGAGAAGGTCGGGCCGGCCGTCGTGAACATCCGGACCACCGCGAACGTGCCGACGCCCGGGCCGCGCGGCGTGCTGCCGCCGGGCTTCGACAACGGCGACATGTCGGAATTCTTCCGCCGCTTCTTCGGCATTCCGCTGCCGCAGGCGCCCGGCAACGGTGGCGGCAACGGCAACCCGAAGAACGCGCCGGCGCCGGACAACCCGCCCGACACCGAGCAGAACCGCGGCGTCGGTTCGGGCTTCATCGTTTCGGCGGACGGCTACGTGATGACCAACGCGCACGTCGTCGACGACGCGGACACCATCTACGTGACGCTGACCGACAAGCGGGAATTCAAGGCCAAGCTGGTCGGCGTGGATGACCGCACGGACGTCGCGGTCGTCAAGATCCAGGCATCGAATCTGCCGGTCGTCGCGATCGGCGATTCGAACAAGGTGCGCGTCGGCGAGTGGGTCGTCGCGATCGGTTCGCCGTTCGGCCTCGACAACACCGTGACGGCCGGCATCGTGAGCTCGAAGAGCCGCAACACGGGCGATTACCTGCCGTTCATCCAGACCGACGTCGCGGTCAACCCCGGCAACTCGGGCGGCCCGCTGATCAACATGCAGGGCGAGGTGATCGGCATCAACTCGCAGATCTACAGCCGCACCGGCGGTTTCATGGGCATTTCGTTCGCGATCCCGATCGACGAGGCGATGCGCGTGGCAGACCAGCTGAAGGCGACCGGCAAGGTCACGCGCGGCCGCATCGCGGTGGCAATCGGCGAGGTGACGAAGGACGTGGCCGACTCGATCGGGCTGCCGAAGGCGGAAGGCGCGCTCGTCAGCAGCGTCGAGCCGGGCGGTCCGGCCGACAAGGCGGGCATCCAGCCGGGCGACATCATCCTGAAGTTCAACGGCCGGCCGGTCGATGCGGCGTCGGACCTGCCGCGCATGGTGGGCGACACCAAGCCGGGGACGAAGGCGACCGTCAGCGTGTGGCGCAAGGGCCAGGCGCGCGAGGTGCCGATCACGATCGCCGAGACGCCGGCGGAGACGACGGCGAAGGCCGAGCAGCGCAAGAATGTGCCGCAGAAGCCGCGCCAGGCCAATTCACTCGGCTTGACGGTCAGTGACCTTTCGGCCGACCAGATGAAGTCGCTGAAGCTGAAGAACGGCGTGCAGATCGACGGCGTCGACGGTCCGGCGGCCCGCGCCGGCCTGCAGCGCGGCGACATCGTGCTGCGCGTTGGCGACACCGACATCACGAGCGCGAAGCAGTTCGCCGACGTGACCGCGCAGCTCGATCCGCAGAAGGCGGTCGCGGTGCTCGTGCGGCGCGGCGACAACACGCAGTTCGTGCCGGTGCGCCCGCGCCCGGTCCAGAAGTAACGCGCCGATGTTCACGCTCTACGGCCGCGGCTGGTGCCACCTGTGCGACGACATGCGCGACGCGCTGGCACCGGTGGCGGCCGAATTCGGCATTGCCGTCGACTACGTCGACATCGATGCCGATCCGGCGCTCGTTGCCCGTTACGACGAGGACGTGCCGGTTCTGCTGCTGGACGGCACGGAAGTGTGCCGCCACCGGTTCGACGAGACGAGGGTGCGCGGTGCGCTGACGGCGCGCCGCTGAACCTGGCCCCGTGGCCGGCCGCGCCGTCCGGGCGACCGGTTGCGGTGACGAGCCTGCCCGCCGAGGTCGGCGGCACGGCGCCCTGACCGGGCGTGCTCGACCAGGCGCCCCAAATTACCGCCCGGCAAAGGCCTTTTCGGCTAAAATAAGCCGTTTTTTCACCGACTTACAAGGCGTGCTCCGCAGTCGTCGAGCGCGCCTTTTTCGCTTGATCGGCACTGAATGGATCATATTCGCAATTTCTCGATCATCGCGCACATCGACCATGGCAAGTCGACGCTCGCGGATCGCATCATCCAGGTATGCGGCGGCCTCGCCGACCGTGAAATGGAAGCGCAGGTGCTCGATTCGATGGATATCGAGCGCGAACGCGGCATCACGATCAAGGCGCAGACGGCAGCACTGTCCTATCGCGCCCGCGACGGCAAGGTCTACAACCTCAACCTGATCGATACGCCGGGGCACGTCGACTTCTCGTACGAAGTCAGCCGCTCGCTGTCCGCGTGCGAAGGCGCGCTGCTCGTGGTCGACGCGAGCCAGGGCGTCGAGGCGCAGACGGTCGCGAACTGCTACACGGCGATCGAGCTCGGCGTCGAGGTCGTGCCGGTGCTGAACAAGATCGACCTGCCGGCCGCGAACCCCGAGAACGCGATCGAGGAGATCGAGGACGTGATCGGCATCGACGCGACCGACGCGACGCGCTGCAGCGCGAAGACGGGTCTCGGCGTCGAGGACGTGCTCGAAGCGTTGATCGCGAAGGTGCCGCCGCCGAAGGGCGATCCGGCCGCGCCGCTGCAGGCGTTGATCATCGACTCGTGGTTCGACAACTACGTCGGCGTCGTGATGCTCGTGCGAATCGTCAACGGCACGCTGCGCCCGAAGGACAAGATCAAGCTGATGGCGACGGGCGCGCAATACCCGGTCGAGCATATCGGCGTGTTTACGCCGAAGTCGCGCAATCTCGAATCGCTGTCGGCCGGGCAGGTGGGCTTCATCATCGCCGGCATCAAGGAACTGACGGCCGCGAAGGTCGGCGATACCGTCACGCACGCGACCAAGGCCGCCACCGAGCCGCTGCCTGGCTTCAAGGAAGTGAAGCCGCAGGTGTTCGCGGGCCTCTATCCGGTCGAGGCGAACCAGTACGACGCGCTGCGCGAGTCGCTCGAGAAGCTCAAGCTGAACGACGCATCGCTGCAGTACGAGCCGGAAGTGTCGCAGGCGCTCGGCTTCGGTTTCCGCTGCGGCTTCCTCGGGCTGCTGCACATGGAAATCGTGCAGGAGCGGCTCGAGCGCGAGTTCGACATGGATCTCATCACGACCGCACCCACGGTCGTCTATGAGGTGGTGCAGAGCGACGGTTCGACGATCATGGTCGAGAACCCGGCGAAGATGCCGGAGCCCGCGCGCATCGCCGAGATCCGCGAGCCGATCGTCACCGTGAACCTGTACATGCCGCAGGACTACGTCGGCTCCGTGATCACGCTGTGCGAGCAGAAGCGCGGCTCGCAGATCAACATGCAGTATCACGGTCGGCAAGTGCAGCTCACGTACGAAATCCCGATGGCCGAAATCGTGCTCGACTTCTTCGATCGCCTGAAGTCGGTGTCGCGCGGTTATGCGTCGATGGATTACGAGTTCAAGGAATACCGCACGTCGGACGTGGTGAAGGTCGACATGCTGATCAACGGCGACAAGGTCGATGCGCTGTCGATCATCGTGCACCGCTCGCAGTCGCAGTATCGCGGCCGCGAAGTCGCCGCGAAGATGCGCGAGATCATTCCGCGCCAGATGTACGACGTGGCGATCCAGGCCGCGATCGGCGCGCACATCGTCGCGCGCGAGAACATCAAGGCACTGCGCAAGAACGTGCTCGCGAAGTGCTACGGCGGCGACATCACGCGAAAGAAGAAACTGCTCGAGAAGCAGAAAGAAGGTAAGAAACGCATGAAGCAGGTGGGTTCGGTCGAGATCCCGCAGGAAGCGTTCCTCGCGATCTTGCGCGTCGAAGACAAATAACAGGACTGATCCTTTTATGAATTTTGCGCTGATTCTTTTTGTGCTCGTCGTCGTGACGGGCGTAGCGTGGGTGTTGGACAAACTGGTGTTCCTGCCGCGGCGACGCAAGGCGGCCGACGCGGCGATCGAGGAGTTCGACCGCCAGCAGTCGCGTATCGACAAGCGTTTCGCGGACGAAAACGCAGGGCAGACGCGTTCGAAGCTGCGCGACGAGAAGCTGCGCCAGCCGTGGTGGCTCGAGTACACCGCGAGCTTCTTCCCGGTGATCCTGGCCGTGTTCGTCGTGCGTTCGTTCGTCGTCGAGCCGTTCAAGATCCCGTCGGGCTCGATGGTGCCGACGCTGCTGGTCGGCGACTTCATCCTCGTCAACAAGTTCGAGTACGGCCTGCGCATGCCGGTCACGAACACGAAGATCACGCAGGGCAGCCCGCTGTCGCGCGGCGACGTCGTCGTGTTCCGCTATCCGAAGGACGAGTCGGTCGACTACATCAAGCGCGTGATCGGCCTGCCGGGCGACACGGTCGCCTACCAGGACAAGCAACTGACGATCAACGGCCAACCGGTGCCCGAAACGCCGCTGCCGGATTTCTTCGACGACGAGCGCCAGAACTACGCGAAGCAGTTCGAGGAGACGATCGGCACGAAGAAGAACGCGATCCTCAACAATCCGGCCGTGCCGCCGTTCGTGATGGGCGCCTACGATTATCCGTATCGCGACAACTGCACGTACAACAGCCGCGGCGTGATCTGCAAGGTGCCGCCGGGCCACTACTTCATGATGGGCGACAACCGCGACAACAGCGCGGACAGCCGCTACTGGGGTTTCGTGCCGGACAACAACATCGTCGGCCGCGCGTTCTTCATCTGGATGAACTTCGGCGACCTGAAGCGCATCGGTTCCTTCAACTGATCGCGTTCGACTCGCACGCAATACGCGACGCACGGGCCGCGTCGCGTATTGCAGAACTACTTTAAGAACCGGCGGTAACACCGCCTCGTCACGCCTTTTCGCGTCCGGCCGTGCCGTTTCGGCCCGACCGGCGCCCGCGTTATACTCCTGCACATGCCCCTATCCCAGTTGGAAAGCCGGCTGCGCTACGAATTTCGCAATGCGGAATTGTTGCGCCAGGCTTTGACCCATCGCAGTCACAGTGCCACGCATAATGAACGGCTCGAGTTTCTCGGCGATTCCGTTCTGAATTGCGCGGTGGCTGCCCTTTTGTTCCAGCGTTTCAGCAAGCTGGACGAAGGCGACCTGTCGCGCGTGCGCGCCAATCTCGTCAAGCAGCAGTCGCTCTACGAAATCGCTCAGGCCCTCAATATTTCGGAAGGATTGCGGCTGGGCGAGGGCGAATTGCGCAGCGGCGGCTTCCGTCGCCCGTCGATCCTCGCGGACGCGTTCGAAGCCATCATCGGGGCGGTATTCCTCGATGGCGGCTTCGAAGCCGCCCAAGGGGTCATCAAGCGCCTCTATATCCCGATTCTCGACCACATCGACCCGCGCACGCTCGGCAAGGATGCGAAGACGCTGCTGCAGGAGTACCTGCAGGGGCACAAGATCGCGCTGCCGACCTACACGGTCGTCGCGACGCATGGTGCGGCGCACAATCAGCAGTTCGAAGTCGAATGCACGGTGCCGAAGCTCGACGTGAAGGTGTCGGGCTCCGGCGCGAGCCGGCGCGCGGCCGAGCAGGCTGCCGCGAAGAAGGCGCTCGACGAGGTGCTGGCGGCCGCCCCGATGCTGGCCGCGAAGCCGAAGCGTTCGAAGAACGCACGCGGGTCGAAGCACGCCGAGCCCGAAATCGTGCCGGGCGTGAAGGGCGTGCAGGAAGCGCTCGATCTGCGTTCGCCGGAACGGAAGGAGCGCGCCGCGGCGCGTGACGCGAAGGCGACGGCCGCGGCCGACGCCGGTGCGAACGCGGGCGAGCGGGTGACGCAGGCGCCGATGGCCGCGATTCGCGCGGCGCATGTGGAAACGGGCGCGGACAAGGCCGACCGGCCCGCGAAGCCGACGGCCGAGAAGGCGCCAGAGAAGCCATCGGATCGCAACGAAGCCGGCTCGCGCGCGGCGGACAAGCCGGGCGACCGCGCCGACAAGCCCGCGGAAGCCACGCCCCGTGCAGCCGACAAGCAGGCGGGCCAGGCGGTCGATCCTGCCGCGTCCGCCGACAAGCCTGCCGCCGGTTCCGACGCCGCTTCACGCGCGACATCGCGCGCGCGCGACACAGCGGCGCCCGGCGCCGACGCGCCGCAGGGCGGCGCGAGCCTCACTGCCGCGCAGGCGCGCGTGGCCGATGCCGATCACTGAATTGCCCATCGATCGTGCCGCGCGCTGCGCGGCCGTTTCCGAACCTGTCTCCCAAACGATATGAACACTCCCGCTCCTACCGGTTTCCGTTGCGGCATGATCGCGATCGTGGGCCGTCCGAACGTCGGCAAGTCGACGTTGATGAACGCACTCGTCGGCCAGAAGATCAGCATCACGTCGCGCAAGGCGCAAACGACCCGCCATCGCATCACCGGCATCAACACGTTCGACGACGCGCAATTCGTGTTCGTCGACACGCCCGGGTTCCAGACTCGTCACAGCACCGCGCTGAACCGCTCGCTGAACCGCGCGGTCACGTCGACGCTCACGTCGGTCGACGTGATCCTGTTCGTGATCGAGGCCGGCCGCTTCGGGCCCGACGACCAGAAGGTGCTCGACCTGATCCCGCCCGGCATGCCGACGCTGCTGATCGCGAACAAGATCGATCGCGTCGCCGACAAGGCGACGCTGTTCCCGTTCATGCAGCAGATGAGCGGGTTGCGCGAATTCACCGAGCTCGTGCCGTTGTCGGCACAGCGGCCGGAAGACATCAAGCGCCTGCTGGACACGATCAAGCCGTACCTGCCGGAAGGCGAGCCGATCTACGGCGAAGACGAACTGACCGATCGCAGCTCGCGTTTCCTCGCGGCCGAAATCCTGCGCGAGAAAGTGTTCCGCTGGACCGGCGACGAGCTGCCGTACACGAGCACCGTGCTGATCGACAAGTTCGAGGAGGAAGGGCGTCTGAAGCGTATCTTCGCGACGATCCTCGTCGAGCGCGATTCGCACAAGGCGATGGTGATCGGCAAGAAGGGCGAGAAGCTCAAGCAGATCAGCACCGAGGCGCGGATGGACATGGAGAAGCTGTTCGACGGCCCCGTGTACCTCGAAACCTTCGTGAAGGTGAAGAGCGGCTGGGCCGACAACGAGGCAGGGCTGCGCGCCTATGGGTACGAATGACGCACTGACGTCGACCGAAGACGCGGTGACCGCCGGCGCGAACGACGCGCCGTTGCCGGCACCGCCCGAACCGCCGCGTCGCAAGGCGCGGCGCGCAACGTCTCGCACGTCCGATTTCCGCGTCTCCGAGCAGCCGGCGTTCGTGCTGCACAGCTATCCGTATCGGGAAACGAGCCTGATCATCGACGTGCTCACGCGCGATCACGGCCGCCTTGCGCTCGTCGCGAAGGGGGCGAAACGCCCGCACTCCGCGCTGCGCGGCGTGCTGCAGACGTTCCAGCCGCTGCTGCTGTCCTGGTCGGGCAAATCCGAAGTACGCACGCTGACGGGTGCCGAATGGGTCGGCGGGATGCTCCCGCTCGGCGGCGATGGGCTTCTATGCGGCTTCTACGCGAACGAGCTGCTCGTGAAATTCTGCGCGCGCGAGGATCCGCAGCCGCCGCTCTTCAATCATTACGTGCTGACGCTCACGCGCCTTGCGCACGGCGAACCCGCGGTGCAGGTGCTGCGTTCGTTCGAGCGTGTGCTGCTGCGCGAGACCGGCTATGCGATGGCGCTGAACCGCACGGTCGCGCGCCGTGCGGTCGAGCCGGATCGCCATTACGTGTTCGATCCCGAGCGCGGCGTGCGCAATGCGGACGACGACGTACCGTCGCACTGGCCGGTGATTACCGGACAAACGTTGCTCGACATGGAGCAGGACGATTACCATCGAGCCCAGACGGTCGCGCAAAGCAAGACGCTGATGCGCTTCCTGCTGAACACCTATCTCGGCGGTACGCCGCTTGCCACGCGTCAGATCCTGATCGACCTGCAAAACCTATGAGTTTCTTCCTGACAACGCCCACCGCCATCGATCTTGGCGTGAACATCGACCACGTCGCGACGCTGCGCAATGCGCGCGGCACGACCTATCCCGATCCGATCCGCGCGGCGCTCGCCGCAGAAGAGGCCGGCGCGGATGCGATCACGCTGCATCTGCGCGAAGACCGCCGCCACATCGTCGACGCCGACGTGCGCAAGCTGCGTCCGCTGCTGAAGACGCGGATGAACCTCGAATGCGCGGTGACGGCCGAGATGCTCGACATCGCATGCGAAGTGCGCCCGCACGACGCGTGCCTCGTGCCCGAGAAGCGCGAGGAGCTGACGACCGAAGGCGGTCTCGACGTGGCCGGCCGCTTCGAGGCCGTGCGCGCGGCATGCAGGCAACTCGCCGACGCCGGCGTGCGCGTGTCGCTGTTCATCGATCCGGACGAGACGCAGATCCGCGCCGCGCACGAAGCCGGCGCGCCGGTGGTCGAACTGCACACCGGACGCTATGCCGATGCGCACGACGGGGCCGAGCAGCAGCGCGAATACGAGCGCATCGTCGCGGGCGTGCAGGCGGGTGCGCAACTGGGCCTGAAGGTCAACGCCGGCCACGGCCTGCATTACACGAACGTGCAGCAGATCGCCGCGATCGACGGCATCGTCGAGCTGAACATCGGCCATGCGATCGTCGCGCACGCGATCTTCGCCGGCTGGGACAACGCGGTGCGCGAGATGAAGGCGATCATGGTCGCCGCACGCGTCGCCGCGCTGCACGGCGGCGCGCGTTGACGATGCGTGGCATGCGCGCGTGCGTCGCTTGCTGCCCGGCACCGTTCGCGCATCACGGCGGGCGGTGAAATGGCGATCTACGGCATCGGCACCGACATCGTGCAGGTGAGCCGCATCGCGGCCGTGCTCGAACGCACGGGCGGCCGGTTCGCCGAAAAGGTGCTCGGCCCCGACGAACTGCGCGTGTTCCATGCGCGCCGTGCGCGCTCGGAGGCGCGCGGCATCGCGTTTCTCGCGACGCGCTTTTCCGCGAAGGAAGCGTTCTCGAAGGCGATCGGGCTCGGCATGCACTGGCCGATGACATGGCGCGCGCTGCAGACGCTCAACCAGCGCAGCGGCGAACCGTACGTCGTCGCGTCGGGCGAGCTGGCCGACTGGCTTTCCGCGCGCGGCATCACGGCGCGCGTGACGGTCAGCGACGAACGCGACTACGCGGTGTCGTTCGTGGTCGCCGAGACCGATGCCGCGCCGCCGCCTGCACCCGCAGCTGTTTCCCGAACCACTCCCTGACGGACTTCCCGATTCGATGAAAACGACTCCCGGCCCGGTCATGCTCGACGTCGTCGGCACGGCCCTGTCGCGCGATGACGCGCGCCGCCTCGCGCATCCGAATACCGGCGGCGTGATCCTGTTCGCGCGGCATTTCCAGAACCGCGCGCAACTGACCGCGCTGACCGATTCGATCCGCGCGGTGCGCGACGACATCCTGATCGCCGTCGATCATGAAGGCGGCCGCGTGCAGCGCTTCCGCACCGACGGCTTCACCGTGCTGCCGGCGATGCGCCGTCTCGGCGAGCTGTGGGACCGCGACGTGCTGCTCGCGACGAAAGTCGCGACTGCTGTCGGCTACATCCTGGCCGCCGAGTTGCGCGCATGCGGGATCGACATGAGCTTCACGCCGGTGCTCGATCTCGACTACGGGCACTCGAAGGTGATCGGCGATCGCGCGTTTCACCGCGACCCGCGCGTCGTCACGCTGCTCGCGAAAAGCCTGAACCACGGGCTGTCGCTCGCAGGCATGGCGAACTGCGGCAAGCATTTTCCCGGGCATGGCTTCGCGGAAGCCGATTCGCACGTCGCACTGCCGACCGACGACCGGCCGCTCGACGCGATCCTCGAACAGGACGTCGCGCCGTATGACTGGCTTGGCCTGTCGCTGTCCGCGGTGATCCCCGCGCACGTGATCTACACGCAGGTCGACAAGCGGCCCGCGGGCTTCTCGCGCGTGTGGCTGCAGGACATCCTGCGCGGACGGCTCGGCTTCACCGGCGCGATCTTCAGCGACGATCTGTCGATGGAGGCGGCGCGCGAAGGCGGCACGCTCACGCAAGCGGCCGACGCAGCACTCGCCGCCGGCTGCGACATGGTCCTGGTGTGCAACCAGCCGGACGCCGCCGAGGTCGTGCTGAACGGGTTGAAGGCACAGGCGTCGGCCGATTCGGTGCGGCGCATCAAGCGGATGCGGGCGCGCGGCAAGCCGCTCAAGTGGGACAAGCTGATCGTGCAACCCGAGTATCTGCAGGCGCAGGCACTGCTGCGCAGCGCACTGGCTTGAGGGAGAAGGGCGGCTCGATGTCGCCGTTCCCGGGGCCTTAAACAAGAAGCCGCGCTTCTGCGCGGCTTTTTGTTTTTTCATCGGTGCAGTGCGGAGCGACGCGACGTGACTTTACGCAACTAACCGTCAAATCTCGCCGATGCCCCGAACAACTGCGGCGGTCAGTTCACCTTCATCCGCTGCAGTTTGTTGTACAGCGTCTTGGGGCTGATGCCGAGCAGCGTCGCGGCTCGATGGCGCGTGCCGCCGACTGCGTCGAGCGTCGCGCGGATCAGGAGGTCCTCGACGTCGGACAGCGGCGTGCCGACCTTGATCTGCACGCTGCTGCCGTTCAACGCGGCGCCGGCCGCGAAGCTCGCTTCGCCCGCGCGCAGCGTTTCGACGAAATCGCCTGACGCGTCGTAGGCGAAACGCACGCGCTCCTGCAATTCGCGCACGTTGCCGGGCCATTCGTAGGACAGGCATTCGCGCACGAAGCCCGGTGCCGCCCGCTTGTCGGTCGTGCTGCGGCCGGTGGCGCGCGCTTCGCGGTTGAGTTCGTCAATGAGCGCGTCCGCGATGGCGAGCGCGTCGCCGTCGCGCTCGCGCAGCGGCGGCATCGTGATCGATGCCGCATCGAGGCGCAGCCACAGATCCTCGCGCAGCGTGCCGTTCGCGACGGCCTCGCGGGCCGGGCGGCGCGTGGTCGCGATCAGCCGGAAGTCGCTCGCAATCGAGCTCGTACCGCCGATGCGCATGAAGTTCTGCGAATCGAGCGCATGCAGCAGTGCCTCCTGCAGCACGAGCGGCAGCGCGGTGATCTCGTCGAGGAACAGCGTGCCGCCGCCGGCCTGTTCGAACAGGCCCGATTCGCGCCGCTCGGCGCCGTCGAACGCGCCGCGTTCATGGCCGAACAGCACGCTGTCGAGCGACGCGCCGTGGCGCCCGGCATGCGCGATCGTGCGGCAGTCGAACGACACGAACGGCCCCTTGCGGCGCCGGCTCAGGTCGTGCAGCGTGCGCGCGGCGAGTTTCTTGCCGGTGCCGGCTTCGCCGGTGAACAGGACGGCCGTCTCGGTGCCGGCATTGTGCTCGATCATGTCGTACACGTGCTGCATCGCCTCGCTGCGGCCCACCAGTGCGCCGAAACGGCCCAGTTGGCGCAGCGACGCGCGCAGCGTCCGCACTTGATCGATCAGTTCGTAAGGACGTGGAATCCGGGCCAGCAGGCTGCGCAGGCGCGGGATGTTGATCGGCTTCAGCAGGTAGTCCCAGATGCCGTGACGCAGGCCTTCGATCGCGCTTTCGACCGTCGCGTTGCCCGTCAACACGATCACCGGCAGCGAGCCGTTCGGCTGCTGCTGCGGCAGATGCTGGAGCAGGTCGAATCCACTGCCGTCCGGCAGGTTCAGGTCGACCAGGACGACATCGGGAATCGAGCGGCCGAGCGCCGTGCGCGCTTCGGCGAGCGACGTGGCCGTGTCGACCGAGAAGCCGTCCGCGGCGAGCAGGGCGGTCAGGCCGGACAGACTGTTGGGATCGTCTTCGACAATCAGGGCGTGTGGCATGGTGGACGCGAGTCGAGTCAGGAGAGGCGGGCTGTCGGCCATCGAGCCCGCCGCAGCCGCATGTCAGTGTCAGATTAAAAACTGATTTTATGCCCCGCCGAACGCCTGACGTGCATTATTTCTCTGCCGATATAAAACAGTTACCGATGATACAAATTGAATACCTTTAGTGCTGGATTTTGTGTTGTTCATGGTGGCGGCACACCGGCGCTGTTGGCCGCAGGCAAACAAAAAGCGCCCCGAAGGGCGCTTTGTTCGATCCGCAAATCGCAGGCGATTACGCGCGGCTGCGATATTCGTTCGTACGCGTATCGATTTCGATCTTGTCGCCGGTATTGCAGAACAGCGGCACTTGCAGTTCGAAGCCCGTTGCGAGCTTGGCGTTCTTCAGGACCTTGCCCGACGACGTGTCGCCCTTGACGGCCGGTTCCGTGTAGGTGATCTCGCGAACCAGGATCGTCGGCAGTTCGACCGAGATCGCCTTCTCGTTGTAGAACACGACTTCGCAAGCCATGCCGTCTTCGAGGTAGTTCAGCGCTTCGCCCATCATTTCCGCTTCGACTTCGTACTGGTTGTAGTCGGCATCCATGAACACGTACATCGGATCTGCGAAGTACGAGTACGTCACTTCCTTGCGGTCGAGCACGACGACGTCGAACTTGTCGTCAGCCTTGTAGACCGATTCCTGGCCTGCGTTCGTCAGCAGGTTCTTCATCTTCATCTTGACGACGGCGGCGTTACGGCCCGACTTGTTGTATTCCGTCTTTGCGATGACCCATGCGTCGCTGCCGATCTGCACGACGTTGCCTACGCGGAGTTCCTGTGCGGTCTTCATAAAAAACTGTCCTGATCCAATCAAATAAATAGGTGCCTGAGCGTTGCACAACGGCTGACGGCGCAAGCGCGGGGGCGTTCCGGTGGGTGCCAGGTGCCCTGAACGCGAGCGCTTGCGTGGTCAGCCGTCGGATAACCGCTTATTTTAACTGAGATTTTGCGTATTCCGCCAGCTTTCCGGCGAGATCGCCGACGCCCGCCAGCGCGTCGGCCCAGCATGCCGCGTTGGCGTCCAGCGCGGCACGGTGTTGCAGCAAATCTGCCCAGTCGGGCGTGCCGCGGCCGTTCCATGCGTGCCAGAAGCGCGCGAGCGCCGCCCGCGGCGCGTCGGCGAGGCCGGCCGACAGGTGCGCGAGCGCGGCGTCGAGCTTCGGCAGGTGGGCATCGTCGGCCTGCGGATAGATGTGCCACACGAATGGCTTGCGCGCCCATTGCGCGCGGACGAACGAATCCTCGCCGCGCACGAAGTTGACGTCGGCCACCCACAGCAGCGGGTCATATTCGGCCTGCGGGACGAACGCGAGCCCGTAAGCGGTCAGGTTGCCGGCGCGCGCGCGCGCGCCGGCGCCGAACGCTTCGACCCCGAAGAAACGGGCGACGGCCGGCGATACGCGGCCGGCAGGTACGAGCGCGACGACAGGCGACGGGCCGTCGCGCCACTGCGCGAGCAGCGCTTCGACGGCCGGATTTTCATAAGCGAAGAGACTGACGACGGTCGTGCCCGGCGCCGGCGGCGCATCGGCCGTCGCCTGCCGCCACCAGGCGGCGCGCGCGGTCGCGTCGGTTTCGAAGGCCGTGCGGCGCGCGTCGAGGTCGCGTTCCTTCAGCACGCCGCCGGTGCCGGCCGACAGCCCGGGGAAGAAGAACGTCTTCAGCAGCGGGTAGCGCGGATGCGGCGACGGTCGCAAATGGAAATCGGCGACCCAGTCCTCGGCGCTCAGATATTCGAGATTGATCCACACGGGGCGGCGCGCGCGGCGCGCCATCGCCGCGAGATACGCGCCCGGCAGCTCGCACGCGAACGCCTCGATCACGACGTCGGCAATCTCCAGCGCATCGCCGACTTCCGCGTGCCAGTGTTCGATCACGATGCCGTCGAGCGTCTGCCGCGCGGCACCGGGATCGACCGCCGGCAACAGTCGCGCGAACGTGCGCAGGTCGTCGATGAAAAGGCGTACCTGCCAGCCGTGCTCGTGCGAAAGCTGGCGCGCGAGGCGCCAGCACACGCCGATGTCGCCGAAGTTGTCGATCACGGTGCAGAAGAGGTCGCACGCGATCGGTTCGTCGGGGGCGAGCGGTGCAGGGGAGGCGGGGGCAGTGCGGGGCATCGAAGCGGGCCGGTGAATGCTCTAAACTGACGATTCTAATGGACCCGTTCCGCGCCACAAGGCACCCGGATCACGCATGACATCCCCAGAAGCCGCCGACATCCCGTTCGAACCCAAGAAGATCCTCGCGCAATTGCCGCACATGCCGGGCGTCTACCGCTACTACGACGCGGCGGGCGCCGTGCTTTACGTCGGCAAGGCGCGCGACCTCAAGAAGCGCGTATCGAGCTATTTCACGAAGACGCAGTTGTCGCCGCGCATCGCGATGATGGTCACGCGCATCGCACGCATCGAGACCACCGTCACGCGCTCGGAGGCCGAGGCGCTGCTGCTCGAGAACAATCTGATCAAGGCGCTCGCGCCGCGCTACAACATCCTGTTTCGCGACGACAAGTCGTATCCGTACCTGAAACTTACCGCGCACCGTTTTCCGCGCATGGCGTATTACCGCGGCTCGGTCGACAAGCAGAACCAGTACTTCGGGCCATTCCCGAGCGCATGGGCCGTGCGCGAGAGCATCCAGATCCTGCAGCGCGTGTTCCAGCTGCGCACCTGCGAGGATTCGGTGTTCAACAACCGCACGCGGCCCTGCCTGTTGCATCAGATCGGGCGCTGCACGGCGCCGTGCGTCGGCGCGATTTCCGAGGACGACTACGCGATCGACGTGTCGAATGCGGCGCGGTTTCTGCTCGGCCGGCAGTCGGAGGTGATGAAGGAGCTCGAGCAGAAGATGCACGCGTTCGCGGCCGAGCTGAAGTTCGAGCAGGCGGCCGCCGTGCGCAACCAGATGAGCTCGCTCGCGACGGTGCTGCATCAGCAGGCGATCGAGGTCGGCAGCGACAGCGACGTCGACATCCTGGCGGTCGTCGCGCAGGGCGGACGCGTGTGCGTGAACCTGGCGATGGTGCGCGGCGGCCGCCATCTCGGCGACAAGGCCTATTTCCCGACGCACGTCGAAAGTGCGCTGACGCTTGCGGAAGGCGGGCTCGGCGACGAAGCCGATGTGCAGGACGTTGCCGACGAAGCCGCCGCGGCCTTGCCCGATCGGCCGGCGGAGGACGCTGCCGCCGCGCGCGATGCGGGGGCGTCGGTGGAGGCCGAGGTGCTCGATGCGTTCATCGCGCAGCACTATCTCGGCAATCGCGTGCCGCCCGTGCTGGTCGTGAGCCATGCGCCCGCGAGCCGCGACCTGCTCGAATTGCTGTCCGAGCAGGCCGGTCACAAGGTGTCGCTGGTACGGCAGCCGCAGGGGCAGCGGCGCGCGTGGCTGTCGATGGCCGAGCAGAATGCACGGATCGCGCTTGCGCGGCTGCTGTCCGAGCAGGGCTCGCAGCAGGCGCGCACGCGCGCGCTCGCGGAGACGCTCGGCTTCGAAGGCGACGACCTTGCAACGCTGCGGATCGAATGTTTCGACATCAGCCACACGATGGGCGAAGCGACGCAAGCGTCGTGCGTCGTCTATCACCATCACAAGATGCAGTCGGGCGAATATCGTCGCTACAACATCACGGGCATCACGCCGGGCGACGATTACGCGGCCATGCGGCAGGTGCTGACGCGTCGCTATGAGAAGATGGTCGAGCAGGCCGCGCAGGCGGCGGCCGCCGACGACGCGGCCGGCATCGACGGCGAATCCACGCGCAAGGCCGAAGCATCGAACCTGCTGCCGAACATCGTGCTGATCGACGGCGGCAAGGGGCAGGTCGAGATCGCGCGGCAGGTGTTCACCGAACTCGGGCTCGACACGTCGATGCTGGTCGGCGTCGCGAAGGGCGAGGGGCGCAAGGTCGGCCTCGAGACGCTCGTGTTCGCGGACGGCCGCGCGCCGCTCGAACTCGGCAAGGAGAGTGCCGCGCTGATGCTCGTCGCGCAGATCCGCGACGAGGCGCACCGTTTCGCGATCACCGGAATGCGCGCGAAGCGGGCGAAGGCGCGCCAGACCTCGCGGCTCGAGGAACTCGAAGGGGTCGGTGCGAAACGTCGGCAGCGATTGCTCGCGCGGTTCGGCGGGCTGCGCGGCGTGGTTGCCGCGAGCGTGGAGGAACTGGCGAGCGTCGAGGGCATCTCGCACGCACTCGCCGAGCAGATCTACAAGCAGCTGCACTGAAGCGGCCGTGCGGCCGGTGGCTCATGCGCGCGGTTCTCGCGTTCTTGTGGCAGGCCGGTCGACACGGCACAATTGCGAATCCTTTACTGACCCGCATGCCATGCCGTTCAATTTCCCGATTTTCCTGACGTGGGTACGGATCGTGCTGATTCCGCTCGTCGTCGGCGTGTTCTATCTGCCGGACACGGTGATGGGCGGCGCGCACCGCAACCTCGCGGCGGCGGCGATCTTCATTCTCGCGGCGCTCACCGACTGGTTCGACGGGTTTCTCGCCCGCAAGTGGAACCAGACGTCGTCGTTCGGCGCGTTCCTCGATCCGGTCGCGGACAAGCTGATGGTGACCGCCGCGTTGCTGATCCTCGTGCAGATCGCGCGGGTCGATGCGGCGATCGCGCTTGTGATCGTCGGCCGCGAGATCGCGATCTCGGCGCTGCGCGAATGGATGGCGCAGATCGGTGCGTCGAAGAGTGTCGCGGTGAACCAGCTCGGCAAGTTCAAGACCGCGTGCCAGATGGTCGCGATCCCGATGCTGCTGTACTACGGCCCGCTGCCGCTCGGCATCGCGACGATCGACACGCGCGTGTGGGGCGAGTGGCTGATGTATCTCGCGGCGGTGCTGACGATCTGGTCGATGCTGTACTACATGAAGCTCGCGTGGCCGCAGATTCGCGAGCGTGGCGGCGCGTGACCGCCCCGGCACGGTGGGCAGCGCAGGTTTTTGGAAAAAGGGCTGGAAAAGCCCTTGACATACGAATGTGCCTTCGACATAATCTCGCTTCTCCGCTGCACGACGAAGTAAGTGTGTGACGGGGAAGCAGTAGCGTAGCAATACGCGGGAGTAGCTCAGTTGGTAGAGCGCAACCTTGCCAAGGTTGAGGTCGCGAGTTCGAGACTCGTCTCCCGCTCCAGATTTTTTCTGGCAGCGTGTTGTACGGCAAAGCGCTGCAGATGCAGGACATATGCGGGAGTAGCTCAGTTGGTAGAGCGCAACCTTGCCAAGGTTGAGGTCGCGAGTTCGAGACTCGTCTCCCGCTCCAGATTTTTCTGGCAGCGTGTTGTATGGCAAAAGCGCTGCAGATGCAGGACGATGCGGGAGTAGCTCAGTTGGTAGAGCGCAACCTTGCCAAGGTTGAGGTCGCGAGTTCGAGACTCGTCTCCCGCTCCAAGTCATGGGGAAGCCGCGCTTCCCTTTTTATTTGATGGGCCGACGGTCCTCGAATAAACGAATCTGTCACTTGCCTCCGTGGCATCCGGACAGTCCGCTTTTGGCGCGATAGCAAAGCGGTTATGCAGCGGCCTGCAAAGCCGTTTAGGCCGGTTCGACTCCGGCTCGCGCCTCCAGGTAGGAAAAGAAAAGCCCCGCTTCGGCGGGGCTTTTCTTTTTTGCGCGCCACATTCACGCATCTATTGCGCCGGATACGTCAGCGTCACCAACTCGCACTTCGCCGTGCTCCTGCCGTCGTAGTCGTAAATCGCGAGCAGATGCTGGCCCTTGCCGTTCACGATCGGCAGCGTGATCATCCGCCGATTTGGGTTGCCGCCACCGGCGGGTTCGTCCGACACCTGTTTGCGGATTTCCGATTCGAGATCCGACGGCGTATTGATGCCGTTCTCCGGGCCGCGGCTGCGCACCCGGCTGTAGAAATGAAAACCGTTGTCGGTCCAGCCGCGCGGCAGCATGTTGCGCCACTGGTTGGTGGTCACTTCCTTCCATGGCAGATCGGTGTTGCCGCTCAACGCAAACGGCGTCGGGCACGCGTCGACTGCAAACGCTTGCCCGCAGAAAAGCGGGAGAGCGGCAAGCGACCATGCAACGCGTCGGGCCGCGCGGCGCGCGAGGCCGGTATCGCGTCGCGATCCGGGGTGGTGCGGCAGGACATGGGACGTTTTCATACGGCATTCTCCGGGTGATGAATCGGTGCGCGGCCGTGCTGCGGCCGCTGGGGAATACCGTATCGCTACCGTTCTCGCGCAAGAATGCGGCGAACGTCACACGCGCGGTCACGGGGCAAAAGGAACGGGGCGTGGCCCGGGAGCATGCGGAGAAGGTGCCGACGCGGTGTGGTGGGCGGCACGCGTCGTCACGGGGAGGCGATGGACGTGCTGCGGGCCGTTCCATGCGATCCGCGTCAGGATGAGCGTGCCGAACATCCGGCAACGCCGGTCAGCCGTCGACCGGCTGCGACGGCGTGTCGAGCGTCAACTGATAGAACGCCGCATCGAGCCAGCGGCCGAACTTGAAGCCCGCCTCGGTGATTGTGCCCGAGTGCACGAAGCCGAGCCGCGTATGCAGCGCGACACTGCCGCCGTTGGTCGCGTCGATGCAGCCGACCAGCACGTGCACGCCAGCTTCGCGCGCACGCCGGATCAACTCGCGCAGCAGCAACTCGCCGAGGCCGCGGCCGCGATGGTCGCGATGGACGTAGACGCTGTGTTCGACCGTGTACTTGAACGCCGGGAACGCGCGGAACGTGCCCCAGCTCGCGAAGCCGACCAGCGTGCCCGATTCGTCGACCGCGCCGACGACCGGAAACCCGTTGGCGCGCTTCGTCGCGAACCACGTGACCATCGCTTCCGGCGGCCGCGGCCGGTAGTCGTACAGCGCGGTCGAATTCACGATCGCGTCGTTCAGGATCTCGAGGATGGCCGCCGCATGTTCGGCCTCGCTGCAATCGATCAGGCGCACGTCGTCGCGCGGTGTCGGGGGATTCATACGGGCTCCTGCGCCTGTCGGCCTTGAACGGATGACACACCTCGCGCGCCGACGGCGGCGGGGGCGTCGCAGATCGCGACGACATAGCGCGCGGCGTGCGACGAAGGGTTGCTGAAAACAAGCGGCTGATCGACGCGCATGGCCAGACAGTCGCCTTCGTGCAGTTCGTGACGTTGCTCGCCGAACGTGATGTCGACGCGCCCGCTGACGACCCAAACCTGTTGATGCAGCGCGCTTTCGCGCCCGCCGGAGTCGTATGCGACGCGCGCGCCGGCCGGGAAATCGACCTCGACGAGCTGGATCGGCGACGGCCAGCCGGGCGGCGACAGATTGCGCCGCACGTACCCGGACGCCGGATCGCGCCATTCCGCCTGCTGCGCACGCCGCACCAGCGGCTGGGCGGGCGCGTCGTCGCGATCGCCGGCGAACAGCGCGGCCAGCGATACACCGAGACCGGCCGCGAGCTTGTCGAGCACGACGGCGGTCGGGCTTGCCGACGCACGCTCGATGAGCGAGATCATCGAACGGCTGACGCCGGAACGCGCGGCGAGCGCATCGAGCGTGTAGCCTCGCAGCATGCGCAGATCGCGCACGCGCCGGGCGATGCGTTCATTGATGCCGGTATCGTCGGCGGGCGCGCGACCTGATTCTTGCATGATGGATTCATTGTCCAGCAAGCTGGAATTCGATGTCAACGGGGAAACCGTCCTGTCGCGGTCCCGGCTCGATGATTCCGAGCACGGTCAGATGCTTGCCCAGCGCTCCGTGCGAGCGTAATATACGAAACGACTACATTTCGTTTAATTAGAGACATATGGGAATCATCAAGATATCCGAGCACATGCACGAACGGCTGCGCTCTACCAGTACCGCGCTGAGCCGTTCGATCAACGCGCAGGCGGAGCACTGGCTGCGCGTCGGGATGCTGGCGGAGCTCAATCCGTCGCTGTCCTACGGCGATATCTGCCGGATGCTGATCGAGACTGAAGCGCGGGGCAGCGATGCCGGTCCGACGGAGTCGGTCGCCCACGGCATCGAGCAGGTGGCGTGATGGCAAGACGCGAAATCCCGATCCGCGGTGCCGCGGAAATCGCCCGGTCGCGCGAAGCCGCGAAGCTCGCGTCCCAGGTCCTGACGATGATCGCCGAGCACGTGAAGCCGGGCGTCACGACGGACGAGCTGGACGCGCGCTGCCGCGAATACATCGTCGACGAACTCGGCGCCATTCCGGCGAACATCGGCTACCACGGTTATCCGAAAACGCTGTGCACGTCGGTCAACCACGTGGTCTGTCACGGCATTCCGTCGTCGCGCCCGATGCGCGACGGCGATATCGTGAATCTCGACATCGCGGTGATCAAGGACGGCTGGTTCGGCGACACGAGCCGCATGTACTTCGTCGGCGAGCCGGGCGAACTGGCGCGGCGCCTCGTCGCGACGACCTACGAGGCGATGCACGCGGGCATCCGCGCGGTTCGTCCGGGCGCGACGCTCGGCGACGTCGGCTATGCGATCCAGCAGGTCGCGCACCGCGAGGGGTTCAGCGTGGTCCGCGAGTACTGCGGGCACGGGATCGGCGACGTCTATCACGACGAGCCGCAGGTGCTGCACTACGGCCGCCCGGGCACCGGCGTGCCGCTGCGACCGGGGATGATCTTCACGATCGAGCCGATGCTGAATGCGGGCAAGCGCGATACGCGCGTGCTGGCCGACGGCTGGACGGTCGTCACGAAGGATCATTCGTTGTCGGCGCAATGGGAGCACATGGTCGTCGTGACGGAGCAGGGCGTCGAGATCCTGTCGGACGACGTGAAGCCGCCGGCGTGCGCGCCGCTGTCCGGCACGCACGCGGCCTGACAGGCGGCGTGCCGCCCAAGGCGGCGCAATGAAATGAAAAGGCGCCGTCATGGCGCCTTTTTCATCCGGAGTCGCGCGGCCGACCCGCGACGTCACGCGGCCCGATCACGGTTCAATCGCGGCTCAACCGCGCGCCTTCTGCCACGCATGTTCGACGAATACGCGGCACAGCGCTTCCATCCCGTTGCGGTCTTCGTCATCGAAGCGGGCGGCCACGGGGCTGTCGACGTCCCACACGCCGATCAGCGTGCCGTCGGCGGCTACCAGCGGTACGACGATTTCCGATTCCGACGCGGCATCGCAGGCGATATGGCCGGGGAATGCGTGCACGTCGCGCACGACCTGCGTCTCGCGAGTCTGCGCCGCCGTGCCGCACACGCCCTTGCCGAGCGCGATCCGCACGCACGCGGGCTTGCCCTGGAATGGCCCGACCACGAGTTCCGTCCCGTCGAAGAAATAGAAGCCGGCCCAGTTCAGGCGGTCGAGCGAATGATAGACGAGCGCCGAGAAGTTCGCGGCGTTCGCGATCAGGTCGCGTTCCGATTCGACGAGCGCGCGTGCTTGCTCGACGAGCGTCGCATAGAGTTCGGCCTTGGAGGCGTGAGGGTCGGTGGACAGCGTGAACATGGCTGAAATGCGAAAAGGGTTGTGAAGGGCGAGGTTGTGAAAAGCGCGATGCGCGTCCCGCAGTCTACGGCACGCGCGGCGCGTTTGCAGCGCGTGGCGCGCGCGCCGTCGCTCAATCGGGCTCCAGTTCGGCGAACCGCTCGGCCAGGAAATCGAGCAGCGCGCGTACCGCGGGCAGCAACCCGCGCCGCGATGCGAACACCGCATGCACGATTTCGCGGCGCGGCGCCCAGTCCGGCAGCACGGTCGCCAGTTCGCCGCGCGCGACTTCATCGCGCACCATCATCGTCGGCAACTGCACGATGCCCACGCCCGCGACAGCCGCCGCGCGCAGCGCGAGCATGCCGCCCGTCACGAGCCGGGGCTGGTGGTGGATTTCCGCCTGCGCGCCGTCGGGGCCGCGCAGCCGCCACACGTGCGCGGCTTGCGGCACGCCGTGATCGAGGCTCGGCAAGCGTATGAGGTCGGCGGGCACGGCCGGCACACCATGCTCGCGCAGCAACGCGGGGCTGGCGACGAGACACTGCCCGCGCTCAGCCAGCACGCGCAGCGCGAGATCGCTGTCCTCGAGCGGTGGCGGCCGTACGCGGATCGCGACGTCGATGCCTTCGCCCACCACGTCGACGCGCCGGTTGGTCGCTTCCAGATGAATCTCGACACGCGGGCACGCGACCATGAACGCGGCGATCATCGCGCCGACCAATGAATCGAGCAGCACGACCGGGCAACTGACCCGCACGATGCCGCGCGGCTCCTCGTGCAGCAGCGCGATCGCCTCGTCGGCGGCGTCCGCTTCGACGAGCATCGCGCGGCAATGCGCGTAATAGGTCTGGCCGACGTCCGTGACCGTGAAGCGGCGTGTCGAGCGCTGGATCAGCCGCATGCCGAGCCGCGCTTCGAGCAGCGCGATGCGGCGGCTCAGCTTCGATTTCGGCATGTTGAGCGCGCGGCCGGCCGGCGCGAAGCCTCCGTGCTCGACCACCTGCACGAAGTAGTAGAGATCGTTCAGATCCCGGTCGTTATCGTTCATGAAATAGAACGCTGAGTGCGATTTTGGCAGTCTACCGGATTGATCGTTCCACCTCTATATTCCTCCTCAGGATGCGAAACACGTGTTTCGCCGCAATTCGGAGAAGGCAAAATGAAGAAGATCCAGGGTGTGTACAGTGCGCCGCGCGGCCATTGGGTCGGCGACGGTTTCCCGGTGCGTTCGATGTTCAGCTATCAGTCTCATGGCACGCACCTGAGCCCGTTCCTGCTGCTCGACTACGCCGGTCCCGTGAACTTCGAGCCGGCTTCGACGCCGCGCGGGGTGGGGCAGCACCCGCACCGCGGCTTCGAAACGGTGACGATCGTCTATGAAGGCGAGGTCGCACACCGCGACTCGACCGGCGCGGGCGGCGTGATCGGCCCGGGCGACGTGCAATGGATGACGGCCGCCAGCGGGATCCTGCACGAGGAATTCCACTCGGAAGCGTTCACGAAGCGCGGCGGTCCGCTCGAGATGGTGCAGCTGTGGGTGAACCTGCCCGCCGCCGACAAGATGGGCGCGCCCGGTTACCAGACGCTGCTGGACGCGGACATCCCGGTGGTCGAACTGCCGGACGGCGCAGGCCGCGCGCGGATCATCGCGGGCGAGTTCGACGGGCGGCGCGGGCCGGCCCGCACGCACACGCCGATCGACGTGTGGGACGTGCGGCTTGCGGCAGGCGGCCGTGCGCGGTTCCCGATCGCCGAAGGCCGGACGCTCGCGGTGGTCGTGCTGAGCGGGACGTTGCTCGTGAACGGCGAGACGGTGGCCCGCGAAGCGCAGTTCGTGCAACTGAGCCGCGACGGCCGCGACGTCGAGATCGAAGCGAACGGCGACGCGAAGCTGCTGATTTTGAGCGGCGAGCCGATCGATGAGCCGGTGGTCGGTTACGGGCCGTTCGTGATGAACTCGCAAGAGGAGATCCGCACCGCGATCGACGATTTCAACGGCGGCCGCTTCGGCCGGATGCCGGCGTAACGGAAGGCCCCGCGCAATGCGGGGCTTTTTTTCGTGTACGGAGCGACGGCACGCGTGCCGCGTGCGCTTCGAGGCATAATCGGCGGTTGCCGCGCGCCGGCCGGCGCGCTCGAATCAGGACCGACCATGAACGCTTCCGTACCTGCCGCCTCCGTGCGCGCCGACGATCTCGACTGGCGCTGGAAATTCTTCGACGCGCTGACCGCGCGTGAACTCTATTCGATCCTCGACGCGCGCAGCGCCGTGTTCGTCGTCGAGCAGAACTGCGTGTATCGCGACATCGATGGCGCGGATCACGACGCGTGGCACCTGGCCGCGTACGATCCGGAGGGCCGCCTCGCCGGCTATCTGCGCGTGCTGCTGCCGGATGCGCAGCACACGGACGTGCGCATCGGCCGCGTGCTGACGACCGCGCCGTTTCGCGGCGCGGGCCTCGGCAACGCGCTGCTGTCGCGCGCGCTCGAGCATATCCGCGCGCAGTGGCCGGACGCGCAGGTGAGCCTGCATGCGCAGGCCCATCTGCAGCGCTTCTACGGGGCGTTCGGTTTCACGCCGAGCTCGGACGTGCACGACGAGGACGGGATCCCGCACGTGTGGATGACCGGCACGCGCGGCTGACGCGCCGCGCGGTCAGTGGGCGGCGCGCGTCGCCGGCGGGTTTTGCGCACGCCGGGCGGCCGCCCGTTCGTCGATCAGACGGCCGCGCGCCGACAGCCGCAGCCAATGCCGCAGCGCGATCAGCGCGCCGATCACGCTCATCATCGAACCGGGAATCCACAGCAGCAGGCCGCCGATCTGCTGGTCGCGCAGCGGGCTGAGCCACGTGAATGCGCGCCCGCAGATCGAGTAGATCGGATACAGCTCGTGCGGCGTGAAGAAGATCAGCGCGCCGAGCGCGATCTGCGGCGGGATCGCCGCGACGACGATCAGGATCCGGCGCCCCGGTGAGAGCCGCGCCGGCGGCGCGGGGCGCGGATCGACGACGAGCCACCAGAACAGCAACCCGTCGATCACCATGCTCCAGTTCATCACGCGATACAGGCGCCAGTCGAGCATCGCGATGAAGTGGATCGGCGACAGCAGCCAGAAATAGATCAGCCCGACGAACAGCACGACCGCGACGACCGGATGGAACACCACGTCCAGCGTCGCGCGCACGGGCGCCCACGCGAGCGCGGGGCGCACGAAGCGCTGCCGCCAGCGAAACGGTATGCCCGCGCGGATTGCCGCACCCGGATAGGCCAGCGCGATGAAGAACGGCCCGAGGTGATGCAGCACGAGGTGCTGCGCGCGGTGCATGAAGAACTCGTGTTCGAAGAAGTAGTCGAGCCGCGTATGCAGCGCGATGTAGAGCGCCGTCAGCCCGAGCCAGAACGAGAACTGTCGCAGCGGCGACACCTTCGCCTTCTTCACGCCGCGCGCGAACAGCACGGCGGCCGCCAGCACCGCGATGACGACGGTCGGCGACGGTTCCCACGGATCGAGCCAGTACAGGACGTTCATCGCGCGCGCATCACTTCGCCTGGGCCGGCGACTTCACGGCGAACGGCGTGTCGACCGTCTCGCCGTCGGAGAACTTCAGGCGCAGGCGCACGGTGTCGCCGGGCTTGATCGCGTGCTTCGGCTCCTCGAGCATGAAGTGATAGCCGCCCGGCGCGATATCGACCTTGCCGCGCGCGGGAATCGTCAGCTTGTCGACCATCTCCATCTTCTGCGTCGAGCCGTTCGACACGGTCTGGTGCAGCATCGCCATTCCGTAGTCGGGGCTGTCGACGTCGACGAGATCGACCGGCTTGTCGCTCGTGTTGACGAGCGTCACGTAGCCGCCCGCGGGCAGCTTGTTCGGCAGCCAGCGCACCCATGCATTCTGCGCGGTGATCGCGCCGGCGGCATACGCGTGCGCGCCGGTGCACAGCGCGGCGAGGAGGGCGAATGTCTTGAGGGTCGTCTTCATGTCGGAGTTCAGGTGGGGGAGGCAGTGTCGATGATGCGGCGCACGTCGGCGGCGATGGCGTCGGGTGAATCGCGGTCGGTGGCGAGCAGGCGCGCGCGACCGTTCGCATCGAAGATGTAGACGGCCGAGCTGTGCGTCACCTCGTAGCCGCCGGACGGATCGCGTTTTTCCATCTGGTACGCGACGCGATAGCGCTTCGCGAGCGATTCGATCTGCCCGTCGGTGCCGGTCAGGCCGCGCGCATGCACGGCATCGAACGCGGCGACGTACGACTGCATCGCCTGCGGCGTGTCGCGCGCCGGATCGACCGACACGAACAGGATGCGCGCGTCGTTCGCCTGCGGGCCGAGCTTCGCGAGCACCTCCATCAGCCGGGCCATCGTTTCGGGGCAGACGTCCGGGCAGTGCGTATAGCCGAAGTAGACGAGCGCGACGTGGCCGCGAAACGCGTTCGCGTCGACCGGATGGCCGTCGCCGCCGGTGAGTGTGAACGACAGGTCGGGCAGGTGGCCGGTGACGTTGGTCAGGTGCCAGCTCGGCTCGTCGTGCGTGCATGCGGCGAGCGCGACGGCGGCGCTCAGCGCCGCGGCGGTGCGGACGAAGCGGGTCAGGCTGAAGAGGCGCCGGTGCGGCGCGGGACGGGCAGACGACATCCTGGGGCTCGATCGGACGGAACGGTCGTCGGCCGGCGCGGCGCCATGCGTCGCGCGGCCGGCGGTTGCCGACTGTAGCGCAATTCCCGCGCCTGCGTCCTTTCGAAACCCGTACGGCACGGGCGAACGGGGCAATATGTCGCAGTCGACGCGCGTGGCCGCGCGCGGCCCGCCCTCCGCCGGTTTCGCCCATCTCGATACGCAGGCGCGGTAAGATGCGCACAATTCCATTCTCGAAGCGGCGGCCGCGCGTTTGCCGGCCGCTCCTCAGACCATCGAATCGATGCAATCCGTTCCGGCTTCCCTGTCCCTGACCGATACCGCGTTCTTTTTCGACTTCGACGGCACGCTCGTCGAGCTGGCGCCGACGCCGGACAGCATTCACGTGCCGCCGTCGCTGCTGACGCTGCTCGACGAACTGCGGCGCCGCACGCACGGTGCGGTCGCTGTCGTGTCGGGTCGCGGCATCGACAATCTCGACACGTTCCTGAAAATGCCCGATCTGCCGATCGCGGGCCTGCACGGCGCCGAACGTCGCGATGCGAACGGCGACACGCAGCGTATCGGCTTCAACGACGAACGGCTGCTGCGCATCGAGCGCGAACTCGCGGCCATCGTCGACCGTCATCCGGGCATGCTGCTCGAGATCAAGGGCGCGGCCGTCGCGCTGCACTACCGCAACGCGCCCGAGCGCGAGCCGGTCGCGCGCGAAGCGGCCGAGCGCCTCGTCGCCGAATACGCGGATGCGTACGTGCTGCAACCCGGCAAGATGGTATTCGAGATCAAGCCGAAGGGCGTCGACAAGGGGCGCGCGCTGGCCGCGTTTCTCGACGAGCCGCCGTTCGCGGGCCGCATGCCGCTGTTCGCGGGCGACGACCTGACCGACGAGAAGGGCTTCGCGGTGGTCAATGCGCGCGGCGGCCTGTCGATCAAGGTCGGCGCGGGCGAGACGTCGGCCCGCACGCGGCTCGACTCGGTCGACGCATTGCACGAGCAGATCGCCCGCTGGCTTCACGCGGAGCAGCAAGGCGCATGAGTCGACTCATCATCGTTTCGAACCGCGTCGCCCCGATTTCGGAAGGCGAGCCGGCGGCGGGTGGTCTCGCGATCGGTGTGTACGACGCGCTGAAGGAGACGGGCGGCATGTGGTTCGGCTGGAGCGGCGAGGTGGTCGCGTCCGGTGCGCCGCAGATCCACATCGAGGAGCGCGGCCCCGTGACGTTCGCGACCGTCGGGCTGTCGCGCCGCGATTACGACCAGTACTACCGCGGTTTCTCGAACGCGACGCTGTGGCCCGCGTTTCATTACCGGGCGGACCTGATCCAGTACGATCGCCACGAGTTCGAAGGCTACGGCCGCGTGAACGTATGGCTCGCGCAGCAGCTCGTGCCGCTGCTGCAGGACGACGACGTGATCTGGGTGCACGACTATCACCTGATCCCGTTCGCACGTGCGCTGCGCGCGGCCGGCGTGAAGAACCGCATCGGCTTTTTCCTGCACATCCCGTTTCCGGCCGCGCAGGTGCTCGTCAACGTGCCGCCGCATCGCGAGCTCGTCGAGTCGCTGTGCGCGTTCGACCTGCTCGGCTTCCAGACCGAGCCGGACCTGCGCGCGTTCTGCGACTACATCGAATTCGAGGCCGGCGGCGAAGTGGCGCGCGAAGGGCGCACGATGCGCGTCAGCGCGTTCGGCAACACGCTGCGTGCGGCCGCGTATCCGATCGGCGTGTATCCGGACGAGATCGCGTCGCTCGCGCAGGCCGGCGAGCACGGCAAGGCCGCGCGCATGGCCACGTCGCTGCGCGGGCGCCAGTTGATCATGAGCGTCGACCGGCTCGACTATTCGAAAGGGCTCGTCGAGCGGTTCCGCGCATTCGAGAAGCTGCTGGAGCATCAGGCGTCGATCCGCAACCGCGTGTCGTTCCTGCAGATCGCGCCGTCGACGCGGGCCGACCTGCGCGCGTACCAGGACATCCGCCTGCAGCTCGAGGCGGAGTCGGGGCGCATCAATGGCCGCTACGCGGAGCTCGACTGGGCGCCGATCCTCTACATTCACCGCCAGTACGACCGGCAGGTGCTGGCCGCGCTGTATCGCCTCGCGCGCGTGGGCTTCGTGACGCCGCTGCGCGACGGGATGAACCTCGTCGCGAAGGAGTACGTGTCCGCGCAGAATCCGGAGGACCCGGGCGTGCTCGTGCTGTCGCGTTTCGCGGGTGCCGCGCGCGAACTCACGGGCGCGCTGATCGTCAATCCGATCGACATCGACGGGATGGCCGATGCGCTGTCGCAGGCGCTGACGATGCCGCTTGCCGAGCGGCGCGCGCGTTATGCGGACATGATCGCGCAGCTGCGCGAGAACAACGTGTCGGTGTGGCGCGACAACTTCCTGCGCGACCTGCAGCGCGTGTAACGCGCGCGCCGCGCGGCGGCGCTCGCGTGACGCCATGAAAAAAAGCCGCCGTGCCTGGTGCACGGCGGCTTTTTTTGTCGGCTGCGCGGCGCGGCGTCAGGCCACGCGTGCGCCGGTCGGTGTGGTGCCGTCGGGCACGTGATGGCGGCCGTGCTGCTTCGCAAGCAGGTCGCGGTACAGGCCCGGGCGGTTGCGCAGCACGTCGGGGCTGCCGTCGTCGATCACCTTGCCGTTGCTCATCACGATGATCCGGTCGAAGTTGCGCAGCGTCGACAGGCGGTGCGCGATCGCGATCACCGTGCGGCCGACCATCAGGCGGTCGAGTGCGCTCTGGATCGCTTCCTCGGATGCGCTGTCGAGTGCGGAGGTCGCCTCGTCGAGCAGCAGGATCGGCGCGTCCTTCAGGATTGCGCGCGCGATCGCGATGCGCTGGCGCTGGCCGCCCGACAGCTTCACGCCACGGTCGCCGACGATGGTGTCATAGCCTTCCGGCATCGCTTCGATGAACTCCGCGCAGCGGGCATCGCGCGCGGCCGCGAGCACTTCCTCGCGGGTCGCATCGGGGCGGCCGTACGCGATGTTGTCGTAGATGGTCCGGTGCAGCAGCGAGATGTCCTGCGGCACGAGCGCGATCGCGTGGCGCAGGCTGTCCTGCGTGATGGTCTTCACGTCCTGACCGTCGACCTTCACGGCGCCGTCCTGCGTATCGTAGAAGCGCTGCAGCAGCGCGAGCACGGTCGACTTGCCGGCGCCCGACTTGCCGATCAGGCCGACGCGCTGGCCCGGCTCGATATGGAGATCGAAGTGATCGAGAATCGCGCGGCGGTGCGGATAAGCGAACGTCACGCGCTCGAAATCGACGCGCCCGCCCTTGGCCGACAGCGGCTGCGCGTCGGAGCGATCGGGCATTCCGTGCGGCTCGAGCAGCGTCTTCACGGCTTCTGACAGGCGTGCGACGTGCTGCGTGACGTCGACGAGCGCGACCGCCAGATCGCGCGTGCCGTGCAGGATCGTGAAGCCGAGCGAGCTGACGAGCACGATGTCGCCGGAGGTCGCGCGGCCCTGGTCCCACAGCCACAGCGCCCAGCCCAGCAGGCCGGCGGACAGCATCGCGGTGATCACCGCGTGCAGCAGCCGCAGTTTCTCGAGATACAGCAGGCTTTGCTGGCGCGCGTCCATCTCGGCCTTCACCGTCGCGCTGAAGCGCTTCTGTTCGCGCAGCGTCATCCCGAACGCACGCACGAGGCCCATGTTGCCGATCACGTCGACGAGCTCGCCGTCGACCGCGGCGGCTTTCGCCGCGAACGCGTGATGGCGCGCGGAGCCGCGCCCGGCGAGCTTGAACAGCACGACCGAGAGCACGGCCGAACAGCCGAGCAGGCCGGCAGCCATCAGCGGGTTCACGACGATGATCATCAGGATCGCGCCCATCACTGCGATGCACGGCGGCAGCACGTTCCAGGCCATCGTGTTCTCGGACGTGTAGACGGCGTTCGACGTGGCCGTGATGCGGCTCGCGAGCGTGCCCGGCTGCTTTTCCGAGTAATACGTCGGCGAATGGCCGATCAGGTACTGGAACAGGTCGCGCCGCAGGTCGCCGGTGACCGCGACGAACGTGTGCGCGGCGACCCAGCCGCCGACGCGCCACAGCAGGTTGTCGGCCGCGATCAGCCCGACGAGCAGCGCGAATGCGCTCCACAGCGGGCCCGGATGATGGCGCCCGGTCGCGAGCACGTCGATCAGGTGCTTGATCGCATATTGCGAGCCGAGCGCGCAGCCGACGGCGGCCAGCACACTGCAGAGCACGATCAGGTGCGCGACGGGATGCAGGCGGATGTAGCGGAACAGGAACGCGATCGGCCGATGCGCGTAGCTCGACAGCTTCGCGTTGTGGGCGTTGCGCTGGGCAGGGGTGAGAGATTCCAAAATATGCGTGCGGTGATTCGGTGATTGAGCGGTTCGGCTGGATCGCAGCCCACGGGGCGCTCGGACTGAATAATCCGGCATTGTAAACAAGGCCGTGCATTGCGCTGCGCGAATTCTTGCGCTGGCCAGGGGCGCGCGGCCAATTTTGAGATAAAATCCGGCATCCTCATCCTGCCTGCCGCAGGCGCCGGAATTGCGACGCCGGCAGCGACGGGAGGACCCGGAACGCCAAAAGGGCCTTCCACTCTAGAACGGACGCCCAAGTCCGCGGGTTGCAAAGTGTTGCGCCTTTGTAACAAAGTAAAGTGTTTGAAATGTTGTCCGCCGTATCGGGATTAACCCTAGATAATCGGCTCCGGGTTCGAGTCCAGGTTTTTACGAACCCCTGTCAACGGGTCTTCGTTTCAAACGTTCTATGCCTGTCGCGTCGCCGACGCTCCTTGTGCAGCGCGGGTTCGACGCCCCCGGCAGGCTGATTCGTCCGATCTTCGGACGAAATGCATCCAGCCCGGACCGCCGGCAGGTTGCCGACCCATACCTGGTTTTTAGCCGATTTTTTAGGAGTTACGCATGCGAATCGCCCAAATCGCTCCGTTGCACGAAGCGGTGCCCCCGAAACTGTACGGTGGTACCGAGCGAGTGGTGTCCTATCTCACCGAAGCGCTCGTCGAGATGGGCCATGACGTCACGCTCTTCGCGAGCGGCGATTCGCAAACGTCGGCGAAGCTCGAAGCGTGCTGGCCGCAGGCGCTGCGCCTCGATCCGACGATCCGCGACGTGATGGCCCCGCACATGCTGCTGCTCGAGCAGGTGCGCCGCCGTGCGGAAGAGTTCGACGTCCTGCACTGCCATATCGACTACTACCCGTTCTCGCTGTTCTCGCGCCAGCCGGTCCCGCATCTGACGACGATGCACGGCCGTCTCGACCTGCCGGAACTCCAGCCGATCTTCAACGCGTTCAGCGACGTGCCGGTCGTGTCGATCTCCGACAACCAGCGTATTCCGCTGCCGCAGGCGAACTGGCTGTCGACCGTGTACCACGGCCTGCCGGAAAACCTGCTGACGCCGATCCCGAACGTGAAGCCGAGCTACCTCGCATTCCTCGGCCGCATCTCGCCGGAGAAGCGCGTCGACACCGCGATTCGCATCGCCGAGCAGGCCGGCCTGCCGATCAAGATCGCCGCGAAGCTCGACAAGGCCGACCGCGCGTACTACGAAGAGAAGATCAAGCCGCTGTTCGCGCTGCCGCACGTCGAGTACATCGGCGAAATCAGCGAGTCGGAAAAGACCGAATTCCTGGGCAACGCGCACGCGCTGCTGTTCCCGATCGACTGGCCGGAGCCGTTCGGCCTCGTGATGATCGAGGCGATGGCGTGCGGCACGCCGGTGATCGCGTTCAAGCGCGGTTCGGTGCCGGAAGTGATCGAGAACGGCGTGTCGGGCTTCGTCGTCGAAGACGAACTGTCGGCCGTCGCGGCGCTCAAGCGTCTCGATACGCTGCCGCGCGAGAAGGTGCGCGCCGCGTTCGAGGCACGCTTCTCGTCGAAGGTGATGGCGCAGAACTACGTGAAGGGCTACGAGGAACTGCTGCGCCAGAAGCGCCGCACGGTGCTGCGCGAAGTCAACGCAGGCTGATGCCGGCGCGCCGGCCGCGCAGCGGCTGAAGCCGTCATCGACGCCCCGTCCGGGTCCCCGGCGGGGCGTTGTCACATCTGCGGCGCGGATCTGTTGTATTCTCGCCGCGCCCGGCGCCGCGAACGGCCCCGGAAGCGGGACGGCACGCCATCCGGGCGTCTGTCCAGACGGTAATGTCCCTATAATGGCCGTGCCGTGAAATCCGGCCCCGCACGAACATCGAGAGGAGAGCAGTCTTGGCGAGATCGAAAACCACGCGCGCAGCGCCGGCCCCCGGCGCCGGCGTGATCTTCGCGTTGCGCGCGATCGGTCTCGTGCTGCTCGCGCGCTGGCTGTTCTCGATGTCCCAGATGGGCTATCGCGCGTCGCTGTCGGCGATGGTGTCGTCGCCCTGGGCGTTCGTCTATCTCGTGCTGATCTTCCTGCTGCTCGCGCTGCCGGGCGCTGCTGCGCGCGCCGAGCGGCCGTTCCATCCGCTGCCGCAATGGCTGCGTCAGGCGCTGCGCGTTTTCGCGCTGATCGGTTTCCTGTTTGCCGTGTGGTCGATCGGCGCGTTCGCATGGGCGGCCGGCTGGCGCCGTGCGCTGCACGCGGTGACGGCGACCAACGGCTGGCTCCTCGCGGCGCCGGCGCTGTATGCGGCGATCGTGTGGATGTGCCGCCCGCGGCCGCTGTGGCGCACCAATGTTGCCGCGCGCCGCTTCGCGGTCGGCCGCTACGCCATCTCGCTCGATACGCTCACGCGCACCGCGATCGTGTGGATGGAGAGCCGCAAGGTCGGCCAGTACGACGCGCGCGAACTGTCGGTACGCTGGCCGGGCCGCGGCGCGGCCGGCGCGGTCGAGCAGGCGGCGCCGGCGGCTGCCGTGCCGCCGCCTCGCGGCAGCCTGTTTCGGCGGCCGCAGGTGGAACTGCTGTGGGATTCGCCGGCGGCCGTCGGCCATAACCGGCAGATCGTGATGCGCGCACCGCTCGCGACCGAAGGCGACCGCGTCGCGGTGCTCGCGCTCGACGCTGCCCTCAAACAGATCGTCTGACAAGGCCTGCGCGGCGCGCGGGCGACACGGAGGCACGAATGATCGTTCGCTGGTTGCTGGCAGCCGTTCACCTGATGGCGTTCGGCGTCGCGTTCGCCGCGATAGCGGGGCGCAACCGCGCGCTGCGCCGGGTCATCGCATCGGCGCAGGCCGCCGACCTGCCCGGCGTGTTCAAGGCCGACGCGGCCTGGGGATTGTCCGCGCTGGTGCTGATCGCCACCGGGCTCACACGCGCGTTCGGCGGCTTCGAGAAGGGCGCCGCATATTACCTTCACGAGCCGCTCTTTCACGTCAAGATGACCGCGCTCGTGTTGATCCTGCTGCTCGAGATCGTGCCGATGCTCGGGCTGATCCGCTGGCGCATCGCCGCGCGGCAACGGCAAATGCCCGATCTGGGCCGCGCACGAACCTACGTGCGGATCGGCCACTGGCAGGCCATGCTCGTGATGGTCATCGTGTTCGCCGCGTCGGGAATGGCGCGGGGGATCGGGCTGGCCGGATAGGCTCAGCCGGCCAGGACTTTCGACCGGGCGGGCCGCCGCCCGGCGCGTCCCGCGCTCAGCGCACGAGGCACGGGCGCTTGTTGTTGAACGTCCATCCCGGAATCAGATACTGCATCGCGGCTGCATCGTCGCGCGCGCCGAGCGCATGTTGCTTGTACAGCTCGTGTGCGCGCGCGACCGCATCCATGTCGATGTCGACGCCGAGGCCCGGACGCTTCGGCACTTCCACGAGCCCGTTCTCGATCTTCAGCGGCTCGCGCGCCAGCCGTTCGCCGTCCTGCCAGATCCAGTGCGTGTCGATCGCGGTGACCTGGCCGGGCGCGGCGGCCGCGACGTGCGTGAACATCGCGAGCGACACGTCGAAGTGATTGTTCGAATGCGAACCCCACGTGAGGCCCCAGTCGCGGCACATCTGCGCGACGCGCACCGAGCCCTGCATCGTCCAGAAGTGCGGATCGGCCAGCGGGATGTCGACCGCCTGCAACTGCACCGCGTGGCCCATCTGCCGCCAGTCGGTCGCGATCATGTTGGTCGCCGTCGGCAGCCCGGTCGCGCGGCGGAATTCGGCCATCACCTCGCGGCCCGAGTAGCCGTTTTCCGCACCGCACGGATCTTCCGCATACGCGAGCACGTGATGCAGGTCGCGGCACAGCCGCACGGCCTCGTCGAGCGACCATGCGCCGTTCGGATCGAGCGTCACGCGCGCGTCGGGGAAGCGCTCGGCGAGCGCCGTCACGGCTTCGACCTCGCGTGCGCCTTCGAACACGCCGCCCTTCAGCTTGAAATCGTTGAACCCGTAGCGCGCATGCGCGGCTTCGGCGAGGCGCACGACCGCCTCGGGCGTGAGCGCGGCCTCGTCGCGTACGCGTGTCCAGTCGTCGGTCGCGTCGCGCCCGTCGCGATAGGGCAGCGCGGTTTGCTTGCGGTCGCCGACGTAGAACAGGTAACCGAGCATTTCGACGCGCTCGCGCTGCTGTCCCTCGCCGAGCAGGGCGGCCACGGGCACGCCGAGATGCTGGCCGAGCAGGTCGAGCAGCGCGGCTTCGAGCGCGGTGACCGCGTGGATCGTGGTGCGCAGGTCGAAGGTCTGCAGCCCGCGGCCGCTCGCGTCGCGGTCGGCAAAGGTACGCCGCACGTCGTTGAGCACCGCATGGTAGTTGCCGACCGGCTGGCCGACGACGAGCGCGCGTGCATCGTCGAGCGTGCGGCGGATGCTTTCGCCGCCCGGCACCTCGCCGACGCCGGTGCGGCCCGCGCTATCCTTCAGGATCACGAGGTTGCGGGTGAAGAACGGGCCATGCGCGCCGCTCAGGTTGAGCAGCATGCTGTCGTGGCCGGCGACCGGTATGGCTTGCAGCTCGACGATGCGTGGCGTGTCGTGGGTAGGCGAGGCAGTGACGGCGTTCATGGCGGCGATGGCGAAAGAGTGGGCGATGCCGTGCGGCAAAAGCTTTGCCGCGCGCGGCGGGAGGTGCGATCATTCGACAACCGACGTGCGCGGCGCGCAAGCCCGCATGTCGACAGCAACCCGACAGGGTGAGGGCGACCCGCTCGATGCCGGCGTCGCGGCAGACTGGAGCAAGCGCGGATGCATGCTTCGGCCGACCGTGAAACCGGGCGCCGGCAGCCGCGCGCAAGCGCGAATGCCGGCCGATCGCGAACCACGGGACCCGGCAGGCGCTCGTGCGCCGGCCTCGGTCGACAGGAGATCCGTGTCTCGATCATCAGTCGTCGGATGACTTGTGACGCAGTATAATGAATCATCGGCGTTCGCTCAAACCCCGCGTAAACCCTCGGCTCACATCACGATCATTCAAAAAGGAACCGGCCTCATGTCCGTGCCCACGCTTCCCGCAGCGCCGCGCCGTCGCGCACGCAGCCTCGCACAAGATGTCGTCGACGCGCTGACCGCGCAGATCGAAAACGGCACGCTGCGTCCCGGCGACAAGCTGCCGACCGAAACCGAAGTCATGGCGGCGCAGGGCGTCAGCCGCACGGTCGTGCGCGAAGCGATCTCGCGGATGCAGGCGAGCGGCCTCATCGAGACGCGCCATGGCATCGGCAGCTTCGTGCTCGAACCGACGCGCCGTCAGACGCTTGGCATCGATCCGGCGACCATCACGACGCTGCGCGACGTGCTTGCCGTGCTCGAACTGCGTATCAGCCTCGAAAGCGAATGCGCGAGCCTCGCCGCGCAGCGCGCGAACGATACCGACCTGGCCGCGCTGCGGCGTGCGCTCGATGCGATCGCGTCGGGGGCGGGCGGCGGCCGCGACACCGCGCAGCTCGATTTCCAGTTCCATCTGCAGATCGCGCAGTCCACCGGCAACCGCTACTTCGTCGACATCATGACGCAGCTGGGCGCGTCGATCATTCCGCGCACGCGCGTGAATTCCGCGCGTTTTGCCGGCGACGACCTCGAGCGCTATGTCGGCCGGCTCAATCACGAGCACGAAGACATTTACGAAGCGATCGCGCGTCACGACCCGGAAGCCGCGCGCGCCGCGATGCGCACGCACCTGACCAACAGCCGCGAACGGCTGCGCCGTGCGCACGAGGCGGCCGAGGCGGAGCGCGACACGCAGGCGGGCTGACGAGACGCTCCCCCGCGCGGCCCGCGCATCGCCGCGGGTTGCCGTGAATATCGTTAAAACATCAGTCGTCGTATGAGATCGGCGCTGACTGCGCCGATCGTTTTATTACCGGCTGCGCATCCCCAGGTACGCGCATCTCGCCAGAGAGGGCGAGGCCGTATCCGCGCCGTCGCGCGCGCGGGGCGGCCCGGCTATCCAGGCCGCCACTCCGCCCGATCAGCCCCCCTTCGTCACGATGGTCTTCCACGCACCGTTCTTCACCTGATACAGCGTCGACATCCCGCTCTTCAGCGAGCCATCATTCGCGAACGAGATGCGGCCGGTGACACCTTCGAAGTCGATTTTCTTCAACGCCGGGCGATAGACCTTCGGATCGGTCGAGTTGGCCGCCTGCATCGCCTTGATCGCCGCCCACGCCGCGTCGTAGCCGAACTGCGCATACGACAGCACGTCGACACCGAAGCGCTTCTTGAACCGCTGCTCGAAATCCTTGCCCTGCGGCAGCTCGTCGAGCGGCCGTCCGTATTCCCATGCCATCGCGCCTTCCGCGGCCGGGCCCGCGATCTTGATGAACTCGTTGTCCTTCACGCCGCCGCCGCCGACGAACTGCGCATTCAATCCGAGCTGGCGCATCTGCTTGATGAAGTTCGCGGCGAGCGAGTCGAGCCCGCCGAAGAAGATCAGGTCGGGGTTCTTGCCCTTCAGGCTCGTGATCTGCGCGCGGAAGTCGACCGCCTGGTTGCTGGTGAACTCGCGGCCGATGATGTTGCCGCCGGCTGCCTTCACCGCCTTCTCGAACTCGTCGGCCTCGCCCTGCCCGAACGCGGTGCGATCGTCGATGATCGCGATGCGCTTCGCCTTGGTGACGTCCACGGCGTATTTGCCGGCGTTGCCGGCGTTCTGGCCGTCGGTCGCGATCACCATGAACATGTTCGCGAGCCCGCGCGACGTGAGCGTCGGGTTGGTGGCGGCCGGATCGATCACCGGAATGCCGGCCTTGTCGTAGACCACCGACGCCGGGATCGTCGTGCCCGAGTTGAAGTGGCCGACCACCACCGACACGTTCTGGTCGACGAGCGCCTGCGCGGCCTGCACGCCGATACGCGGGTCGGCCTGGTCGTCCTGCACGACGAGGTTGAAGTGCGCGGGCTTGCCGGCGATCTGGATCTTCTGCGCGGCCGCGTCGTCGAGCGCGAGCTGCACGCCGTTCTGGAGATCCTTGCCGTAACCCGCGTTCACGCCGGTGAGCGGCGCGGCGAAGCCGATCTTGACGTCGGTCGAGTCGGCCGCCTGGGCGACCTGTTGCGAGAGGAGAGCTACCGCGGATACGACCGATACCGACAACAGGGAATGACGGAATTTCATCTTCGTTCCTCTTGTTCTTACACCAGCGGGTGGGTACCGCACGCAGCCGGCGGGCCGGATGCGTGCGACGGGCGGGCGGTTCGACCGCTTCTCGGAATCGGGCGGGGAGGTCGGCATGTTGGTGCTTCCCGGAAGAATCTCCCGTCAGGCTCTGCGAGGAGCCCCGATCGCCTCGATATATAGGTCGCCGATATGTGCGGGTCTTGGCGATTTGCCGCGCATTCGATGCGGATTTGCGCATAGCTTCCACGCGAGCGCGGGCGGCCGGTATCGGGAGTTTCCCGTCGCGGGCGCGGCGGGCAGGCAGGCGGGACAACGGCGGCGGTGCGGGGTACGGGCACGGCGCGGCCCGCCGGGGCCGCGCCGCGTCATGAGGGCCGTCAGTCGGACAGCGCGTCCGATGCGGCTTCGGCGTCGTCGTGTGCCGCGGTCGTGCGGATCAGCGGGTCGCTGGTGCTGGGGCGGCCGGTTTCGACGTGGCCCGCGAAGCGGCGCTGGAAGCCGAGCGGCTTGCCGTCGGTGACGGTCAGGTCGTACCAGCCGTTGCTGCCGCGCAGGTCCCAGTAGTCGTCGACGTGCGTTCCCGGCTTGAGCTCGAACTCACGCGCATGACCGTGGCCGTATGCGTTCGTCACCTTGAGCCGCACGGTCTTGTGGCCGCGGTTCATCAGGCGCAGCGTGATGTTGCCGTTCGCGACGTCGTAGCCGTAGATCACCTCGGGATTGACGCTCGCGGGGCCGACCGCCGACGCAGCGGGGCTGCGGAAGTGGCAATAGAAGCCGTTCGGGCCGTACACGTCGAGGTCGTACAGGCCGAGCGACGGCGCCGGGCTCCACGTGTCCGAGAGCCGCTTGCCGGCCTCGACCGTGTAGGTCCACGGGCCGTCGACGCGATTGCGCGCCTGAACCTGGAACGCCGCACCCGCGGTGCCGGTGTTCGCGAAGGTCAGCCGGAACTGGCCGCTCGCGTTGTCGATCCGGCCATGCACGAACAGTTCGTACGGCAGCGCGCGCGCCGGACGCAGGCCGGCCTCCTGCTTCGGCAGGTGCTGGACGACCGGCGGTACCGGGATGTAGTCGGGGTGACGGTTGCGGTCGGGCGGCGCGTAGCCGCTCGTGTCCGGGAGCTGCGGCCAGCTTGCGTCGGGGCTCGCGAAGTCGAACGCGGACGTCAGGTTGCCGCACACCGCGCGGCGCCACGGCGACACGTTCGCCGCGGTGACCGCGTATTGCCCGCCGAAGCGCGCTTCGATGAATTGCAGCAGTGACGTGTGATCGAAGGTCTGCGAGCAAACCCAGCCGCCCTTGGTCCACGGCGACACCACCAGCATCGGCACACGCGGCCCGAGCCCGTACGGGCCGGCCATGTGAGACGCGTCGCCGGCGAATACCTCGTTGGTCGTCGCGACCGTCGACAGCCCGTTGTCGCGCGACTGCGGCGCGAACGGCGGCTGCACGTGGTCGAAGAAGCCGTCGTTCTCGTCGTAGGTGATGAACAGCGCGGTCTTGCTCCACACGTCGGGATTCGACACGAGCGCCTTCAGCACCTGCTCGATGTACCACGCGCCGTAGTTCGCCGGCCAGTTCGGGTGTTCCGAGTACGCTTCCGGCGCGCAGATCCACGACACCTGCGGCAGCGTGCCGTTCTTCACGTCCTGCTGCAGGATGTCGAACAGCGTGCCGCCGGCGCTGATGTTGGTGCCGGTGCGCGCCTTGTCGTACAGCGGCGTGCCGGGCAGCGCGGTGCGGTACTGGTTGAAGTAGAGCAGCGCGTTGTCGCCGTAGTTGCCGATGTACGGGTTCTGCGTCCAGCCCCAGGAGCCGTTCGCGTCGAGCCCCGTGCCGACGTCCTGGTAGATCTTCCACGACACGCCGGCCTGCTCGAGCACTTCCGGATAGGTCGTCCAGCCGTAGCCCTTTTCCTCGTTGCCGAGCACGGGGCCGCCGCCCGTGCCGTCGTTGCCGACGTAGCCGGTCCACATGTAGTAGCGGTTCGGGTCGGTCGAGCTCGGGATTGCGCAGTGGTACGCGTCGCAGATCGTGAATGCGTCGGCGAGCTGGTAGTGGAACGGGATGTCGTCGCGCTTCAGGTACGCCATCGTCGTGGTGCCCTTGTTCGGCACCCACTGATCGTAGCGGCCCTTGTTCCATGCGGCGTGCATGTCCTGCCAGCCGTGCGGGAGGTCCTGCAGGAACTGCAGGCCGAGCTTGTCGGCGCCCGGGTGGAATGGCAGCAGCTCGGCCGGGCCGACCGGCTGATGGAACACCGACTTGCCGTTCGCGAGGCGTAGCGGGCGCGGGTCGCCGAAGCCGCGGACACCGCGCATCGTGCCGAAGTAATGGTCGAACGAACGATTCTCCTGCATCAGGATCACGATGTGTTCGATATCGCGGATCGTGCCGGTACGGCGGTTCGCGGGAATGGCGAGTGCATCGCGGATCACGGGCGGGAACAGGTTCAGCGCGGCGGCGCCGGCGGTGCCGGCGGCAACGCGCAGGAAGTCACGACGGTTCGATCGGGTCATGGTCGTTATCGTGCGTTAAAGGGGGAGCCGGTTGGCGGGACATGCGGAAAAAAGCGGGCGCGTCAACGGTGCAGGATGCGGCTGCGCCGGTCGTGCCGCCGCGAGCATAGCGGGGATTCGGTGTCATTCATGTGAAGTCCGAAAACGTTTGCACGGCAATCGGACGGAACGCACACGGCGCGGCGCCGACGATCGGGTTGCGGGGAGCGACGCGAGAGGCAGGGGCGGCGCGGGGGAAAGGCCCGAGAAGCGGGCCGGCGGCGATGCGTGGGCGTCAGGCGTCCGTGACCCACGCGCCGAACCATTCGCTCGGGCGGGCGATTTCATCCTGCGCGGCGACGAGTTCGAGCTCGTAGCGGCGCGCATCGTAGGTCGCCTTCACGACCGCGTGCACGGCCGCGAGCGTGTGCTCGAACGCGGCGCGCACCGAGTCGCCGCGCAGCCGGCGCGCGACGAAGATCGCGCTGGTGAGGTCGCCGACGCCGACCGGATGGCGCGGAAACGCATACAGCGGGCGCTGGCCGATCCACGCTTCGGTCTCGGTGACCGCGAGCATGTTGAAGCGGTCGGCCGGGCTGTTGCGGTCGTGCAGATGCTTGACGAGGATGATCTTCGGGCCGCGGCGGATCAGCGCGCGGCACGCGTCGACGGCTTCGGCGACGGTCTCGATGCGCCGCCCGGCGAGCTTCTGCAGCTCGGTGTGGTTCGGCGACATGCCGTCCGCGAGCGCCGGCATCTCCTGGACGATGAATTCCTCGACGCCCGGCTCGGGCCGGATGCCGCCCGTCTGGCCGAGCGCCGGGTCGCAGAAGTACCACGCGTTCGGGTTCATCGCCTTCACCGAGCGCACGATCTCGACGGTTGCGCGCGCCTGCGCCGGCGAGCCGACGAAGCCGGACAGCACCGCATCGCAGCGCTTGAGCGCGCCGATCGCCGCGACGCCGTCGACGAGCTGCTCCATCTTCGCGGCGTCGATCGCGCTGCCGGCCCAGTGACCGTACTGCATGTGATTCGACAGCTGGACGGTGTTGAGCGGCCAGACGTTGACGCCGAGGCGCTGCATCGGGAACACGGCCGCGCTGTTGCCGGCGTGCCCGTAGATGACGTGCGACTGAATGCTGAGGACGTTTTTCATGTGCGTTCGCCTGCAGGCGTTTCAGGGTCACGTCACAAGATACCCGAGATCGTCGCATGCGCGAAAGTCGCGCGGCGATCGACTGTTGCGCGCCGTCGTCAGCCTGACCGCGTAGAATCGCGGGGCGCGCAGCCGTCTGGCTGCCCGCGTGCATTTCCCCTTACCGTGAGCGCCATGCCTTCGATTTGCAAGATGTTGTCCCTCGCGCGCGCCGCCGTGCTCGGCGCGGGTGCCGTCGCCGCATGCGTGACGGCGGCCGCGGCCGCCGCACCGGCGCCGGCCGGTAACGACGGGCCCGCGTACGGCCCGCGCCTGGAAGGCTTCGCGTATCCCGAGCCGGTGCACCGCTACGCGTTCGTGTCCCAGCGCGAAACCCTCGAGATGATGTACATGGACGTGCAGCCGGCGCACCCGAACGGGCGCACCGTCGTGCTGCTGCACGGGAAGAACTTCTGCGCGGCGACGTGGGAGGACACGATCGGCGTGCTGAGCCGCGCCGGCTATCGCGTGATCGCGCCGGACCAGATCGGCTTCTGCAAGTCGTCGAAGCCCGAGCGCTACCAGTTCAGCTTCCAGCAGCTCGCGCGCAACACGCATGCGTTGCTCGAATCGATCGGCGTGAAGTCGGCGACGATCGTCGGCCATTCGACGGGCGGGATGCTCGCGATGCGCTATGCGCTGACGTACCCGAAGGCGACCGAGCAACTCGTGCTGGTGAACCCGATCGGTCTCGAGGACTGGAAGGCGCTCGGCGTGCCGCCGCTGTCGGTCGATTACTGGTATGCACGCGAGCAGAAGACGACGGCCGACGGCATCCGCCGCTACGAGCAGGCGACCTACTACGCGGGCAAGTGGGCGCCGTCCTACGAGCGCTGGGTGCAGATGCTCGCCGGCATGTATCGCGGCCCGGGGCGCGACGCGGTCGCGTGGAATTCCGCGCTGATCTACGACATGATCCTCACGCAGCCGGTGGTGTACGAACTCGGCGCGATCCGCGTGCCGACGCTGCTGCTGATCGGCGACAAGGACACGACCGCGATCGGCAAGGACGTGGCGCCGCCCGACGTGCACGCGAAGCTCGGTCGTTATCCGGAACTCGCCAAGCGCACGCAGGCGGCGATCCCCGGCGCGCAACTCGTCGAATTTCCCGCGCTCGGGCACGCGCCGCAGATCCAGGATCCGGACGCGTTCCACAAGGCGCTGCTCGACGGGCTGGCGGCGGTGCACCCGCAGTGACGCCTGCGCGGGCGGGCCGCGCCGGTCAGCGGGTTTCGTTCGCGAGTTCGTCGCGAATCTGCGCGGCCAGTTCGAACGAGCGCACCCGCGCGGCGTGATCGTAGATCTGCGCGGTGATGATGACTTCGTCCGCGCCCGTCTGCGCGATCCGGTCGCGCAGCTTGTCGCGCACCGTGTCGCGTGAGCCGACCGCCGCGAACGACAGCGCGTGCGCGACGTTCGCGAGTTCGAACTCGGTCGCCTCGAGCACGTCGACCGGCGGCGGCAGCTTGCCCGGCGTGCCGCGGCGCAGGTTGATGAACTGCTGCTGCAGCGACGTGAACAGGCGCCGGGCCTCGTCGTCGGTATCGGCCGCGAACACGTTGATCCCGACCATCGCATGCGGCTTCGGCCACGCGGCCGACGGCCGGTACTGCGCGCGATAGAGCTCGAGCGCGCGCATCAGGTAGTCCGGCGCGAAGTGCGACGCGAACGCGAACGGCAGCCCCAGCATCGCGGCGAGCTGCGCGCTGAAGAGGCTCGAACCCAGCAGCCACACGGGCACGTCCAGCCCCGCGCCGGGCACCGCGCGCACGCGCTGGCCGGGCACCGGTTCGGCGAAGTAGCGCTGCAGCTCGGCGACGTCGTCCGGAAACGAGTCGGCGCTGCCGATCAGGTCGCGGCGCAGCGCGCGCGACGTGGTCTGGTCGGTGCCGGGCGCGCGGCCGAGGCCGAGGTCGATGCGCCCCGGATACAGCGACGCGAGCGTGCCGAACTGCTCGGCGATCACGAGCGGCGCGTGGTTCGGCAGCATGATCCCGCCCGAGCCGACGCGGATTGTCTTCGTCGCGCCCGCCACATGACCGATCACGACGGCGGTCGCCGCGCTCGCGATGCCCGGCATGTTGTGATGCTCGGCGAGCCAGTAGCGCCGGTAGCCGAGGCGCTCCGCGTGCTGCGCGAGATCGACGGTGTTGCGGAACGCCTGGGCGGCGTCGGCGCCGGCGGGAATGGGGGCGAGGTCGAGTACGGAAAACGGAATCATCGGATGGCCTTCGAAGGGGAGGGGCGCGGTGATGCGCATGCGCAACAGATGCCGACGATTTTGCCAAAGGGTTCCGGAACGCGCTGGCGACGCGCCGATACCCATGCGCCTTTCAGGGGTGCAAGGTCGGGCCCGACGATCGTTGCAAGAATCGATGTAATCGCCGAATAATTACCAATCTTTACGGCGATTGGGCATGTCTTTGCATCGACGTACAAAATTCCACGAAACGTTTGATTTTCAAGACTGCAATATGCCTGCAAAGCGCTTACGCTAGCGTGAACGAGGTCGCACCGGAATGGTTCGCCGGCCGCGCAGCTTTGCCGAAATCGCACCAGTCCGTTTCGCGAGGCATCCGAGCGCGGGTGGGCGCGGGCTGTTAAAATCCGGCGCCTGTCCATGTTGTGCCGATGGTAGCCATTCGAATCTTCCCGCATCCCGTCCGGGCATCGCGCGAGGATGTGCGACGCGAAGCCGGGCATGGCCGCCTTCAGGGAATGGGCCGTGCCTCCCCATTACACAGACGCTGCTGGAACAAGGAGTCGGGTCGTGCCCGCGTTCGTTGCTGTCGGAATACCCAATCACGTTCAACCCGGTTCGATCGATCGGCAGCGCGCGCGCGTGGCCGGAGGGCGTCGCGCATGACGCCGGCCGTCACGTTGCTGGACTGGCTCCTGACCGTGTTTACGCTGGCCGCGGCCGGCTATGCGCTCGTGGCGGCGTTCGCGCCGCGTCCGCGCACGCCGCGCACCGCCGCGCGCGACGGCTTCGAGCCCGTCAGCGTGCTCAAGCCGCTGTGCGGCGCGGAGCCGCACCTGTACGAAAACCTCGCGACGTTCTGCGAGCAGCGCCACCCGCGCCATGAAGTGCTGTTCGGCGTCGCGTCGGCGGCCGATCCGGCGATCGCCGTGGTCGAGCGGCTGCGCGCCGATTATCCGGAATGCGACATCACGCTCGTGGTCGATGCGCGCGTGCACGGCAAGAACCTGAAGGTCAGCAACCTGATCAATCTGGCCGCGCGCGCGAAGTACGGCCGCATCGTGATCGCGGACAGCGACATCGCCGTGGAGCCGGATTACCTGGAGCGCGTGACGGCGCCGCTTGCCGATGCATCGGTCGGGGTCGTCACGTGCCTGTATCATGCGCGCAGCGTCGGCGGATTCTGGACGCGGATCGGCGCGCAGTTCGTCGATGCGTGGTTCGCGCCGTCGGTGCGGATTACGCACCTCGGCCGCTCGAGCCGCTTCGGCTTCGGCGCGACGCTCGCCCTCACGCGCGACACGCTCGACCGGATTGGCGGCTTCGCCGCGCTGAAGGACGAGCTGGCCGACGATTTCTGGCTCGCCGAGCTGCCGCGCCGCCTCGGGCGGCGCACCGTGCTGTCGGAGGTCGAGGTCGCGACCGACGTGATCGAGCCGTCGTTCGGGCCGCTCTGGCACCGCGAAACGCGCTGGCTGCGCACGATCCGTTCGCTGAATCCGGCCGGCTTCGCGTTCCTGTTCATTACGTTTACCGCACCGTGGCTCGCGATCGGCGCGGCACTGGCGCTGCGCCTCGACGGCACGGTCGCCGGCACGCTGGCGGGTGGCGCGGCCGTCGTCGGCGCGTTCGGGCGGCTCGTGCTGCACGCGCGCGGCGAGGACGGCTGGCGTGCATTCTGGCGCGACCTGCCGCTCGTCGCGGTGCGCGACACGCTGCTCGCGCTCGAATGGCTCGCGGCCGTGTTCGGTACGCACGTCGTGTGGCGCGGCGCGAGGATGACGGTCGTCGGCGGCGAGCGCGCCGCTGCGGCCGTGGAAGGCGGGGACGGCCGCTGACGTGCGTTCCCCACGGAACCGGCCACGCGCACGGTTCCGATCGAATCCGGCCCGAAGGCCGAGACGCGCCGCGCGGCCACGCCGGGCGACGCGACATGACAGAGAGGCGGGCGCCGGCAGGGCGGCCCGCGGTTGATTGACTGAATCGTTGAAACGAATCGAACTATGCAGGCTACCGGAGCATTCATGAAAACGCTGTTCTTGCAGGCCCCTTCGTATGACGGCTTCGACGGCGGAGCCGGCTCGCGCTATCAGGCGAAGCGCGAAATCCGTTCCTTCTGGTACCCGACGTGGCTCGCGCAGCCGGCCGCGCTCGTGCCGGGCAGCCGCGTCGTCGACGCGCCGGCCGACGGCCTGTCGGTCGAAGAGACGCTGAAGATCGCCAACGACTACGACCTCGTGATCATCCACACGAGCACGCCGTCGTTCCCGACCGACGCGATGTTCGCGCAGGATCTGAAGAAGATGAAGCCGTCGATGCTGGTCGGCATGGTCGGCGCGAAGGTGATGGTCGATCCGCACAACTCGCTCACGGCGAGCGAGGCCATCGACTTCGTGTGCCGCGAGGAATTCGACTACACCTGCAAGGAACTCGCGGAAGGCAAGCCGTTCGCCGAGATCAAGGGCTTGAGCTGGCGCGCGAAGGACGGCTCGATCGAGCACAACGAAGCGCGCCCGATCCTCGAGAACATGGACGAGTTGCCGTTCGTCGCGCCCGTCTACAAGCGCGACCTGAAGATCGACAACTACTTCATCGGCTACCTGAACTATCCGTACGTGTCGATCTACACGGGCCGCGGCTGCAAGTCGCGCTGCACGTTCTGCCTGTGGCCGCAGACGGTCAGCGGCCATCGCTATCGCACGCGCTCGGTCGAGAACGTGCTCGCGGAAGCGAAGTGGATCCGCGACAACATGCCGGAAGTGAAGGAGCTGATGTTCGACGACGACACCTTCACCGACGACCTGCCGCGCGCCGAAGCGATCGCCATCGGTCTGGGCAAGCTCGGCATGACGTGGTCGTGCAACGCGAAGGCGAACGTGCCGTACAAGACGCTGAAGGTCATGAAGGAAAACGGCCTGCGCCTGCTGCTGGTCGGCTTCGAATCCGGCGACGACCAGATCCTCGTGAACATCAAGAAGGGCGTGCGCACCGATTTCGCGCGCCGCTTCAGCGCGGACTGCAAGAAGCTCGGCATCAAGATCCACGGCACCTTCATTCTCGGCCTGCCGGGCGAGACGCAGGAAACGATCAAGAAGACGATCGAGTACGCGAAGGAAATCAATCCGCACACGATCCAGGTGTCGCTCGCCGCGCCGTATCCGGGCACGACGCTCTACAAGCAGGCCGTCGAAAACGGCTGGATGGAAGAGAACAAGACCATCAACCTGGTGAGCAAGGAAGGCGTGCAGCTCGCGGCGATCGGCTACGCGCACCTGTCGCGCGACGAGATCTATCACCACCTCGAGCAGTTCTATCGCGAGTTCTACTTCCGTCCGTCGAAGATCTGGGAGATCGTCCGCGAGATGCTGACGAGCTGGGACATGATGAAGCGCCGTCTGCGCGAAGGCGTCGAGTTCTTCCGCTTCCTGCGCGCGCACGAGGCCTGATTCGTGACGACACAGCGGGCGGCGCGGGCGCTGATCTTCACCGCGGACGACTTCGGGCTGCACCCGCGCGTCAACGCGGCGGTCGAGCGCGCGCATCGCGACGGCGTGCTCAACGCCGCGAGCCTGATGGTCGGCGCGCCCGCGGCGCAGGATGCGATCGAGCGCGCGCGGCGGCTGCCGTCGCTCGCGGTCGGCCTGCATCTCGTTCTCGCGGACGGGCCGGCCACGCTGCCCGCGCATGAAATACCCGCGCTCGTCGGCCCCGACGGGCGATTCGGCGACGCGATGGCGAAGGACGGCTGCCGCTTCTTCTTCCTGCCGCACGTGCGGGCGCAGTTGCGCCGCGAGATCCGCGCGCAGTTCGACGCGTTCGCGGCGAGCGGCCTGCCGCTCGACCACGTGAACGCGCACAAGCATTTCCACCTGCATCCGACCGTGCTGTCGATGATCATCGAGATCGGCCGCGACTACGGATTGCGCGCGGTGCGGCTGCCGTACGAAACGAGCGCGCCCGCGCTGCTCAAACCGTGGATCGCGCTGGTGCGCGCGCGGCTCGACCGCGCCGGGCTCGCGCACAACGACTATGTGGTCGGGATCGAGCATACGGGCGCGATGGACGAGGCCGTGCTGCTCGACGCGCTCGCGGCGCTGCCGCCCGGCGTCGGCGAGATCTACTGTCATCCGGCGGAAGCGGGCGACGGCCCGATCACGCCGACGATGGCCGATTACCGTCCGGTCGACGAGCTGGACGCGCTGCTGTCGCCGCGCGTTGCGGCCGCGCTGAAGGCCACGGGCGTCGCGACCGGCGGTTTTGCGGACGTATTCGGCCAGCCCTCGGCGCGGCGCGGTACGCACGCGTCGCGCGCAGCGGGGGTGCAGCCGTCATGACCCGATGGATCAAATGGCTCGGCTGGCCGATCGGCATCGGCATCCTGCTTGCGCTGGGGCTGCACGAAGGCATCGGCGACGTGACGCAGATGCTCGAGCGTGCCGGTTTCGCGCTGCTCTGGCTCGTGCCGTTTCACGCGCTGCCGCTGCTGCTCGACGCGTATGCGTGGCACCAGCTGCTCGACCGGCGTGCGTCGCTGCCGTTTCTGTGGTGGATCGCGACCGTGCGCGAAGCGGTGAACCGGCTGCTGCCCGTGGTCGGCATCGGCGGCGAGCTGGTCGGGATCCGGATGGCGCGCTGGCAGGTGCCCGACGCCAGCCGCGTGACCGCGTCGGTGATCGTCGAGGTGCTGGTGACGATCGTCGTCCAGTATGCGTTCGCGGCGCTCGGTCTCGTGCTGCTGCTCGCGACGACGCACGACATGGGCGGCGGCACGATCGGCCTTGCGCTGCTGCTGACGCTGCCGTTGCCGGTACTCGGCGTCGTGCTGATGCGGCGCGGCGGAATCTTCCATGCGATCGAGCGGTTCGCGGGGCGTCTGCTCGGCGATTCGCACCGGTTGCTGCAGGGCGTCGACGGCCGCCGCCTCGATGGCGACATCGACGCGCTGATGTCGCGCACGACGCTGCTGTTCAGCGCATTCTTCTGGCAACTGGCCGGTTATGTGCTCGGCGCGCTCGAGATCTACTGGGCGCTCGCGCTGCTCGGCCATCCGGTGTCGATCGGCGGCGCGATCGCGATCGAGGCGATGACGCAGGCCGTGCGTCATGCGGCGTTCATGGTGCCGGGCGGCCTCGGCGTGCAGGAAGCGACCGTCGTGCTGCTCGCGCAGATGTTCGGCGTCGATCGCGAGACGGCGCTGTCGCTGGCGCTGGTCAAGCGCGGCCGCGAGGTGCTGTTCGGCTGCGTCGCGCTCGGTTCGTGGCAGCTTGCCGAACTCGTGCGCACGCGGCGCCGGATCGGCGGCGCACGGGCGGTGGCGCAGGCGCCGCAAGCGGTGCGCCGCGAAGCCGAGACGCACACCGAAACCATGCATTGAACACGAGACGGGCCACGCGCCCGTCTCGCGCTTTTGGCGTTGCGCGGGTATCCTTGCCGCGTGTTTTCTCGACGCGCATTTCTTCCGATGATTTTTCGTTTCCGGCTGCTTCCCGTGACGCTGCTGGCCGCCGCGCTGGCACTGACCGGCTGCGACGACAAGCAAGGCAATCTCGACGTGCAACGTATCAGGGACTTTTTCAACGCGATCAAGCCGGCGCCGCTGCTGCTCAAGGGGCTGAAGGCCGGCGTATCGACCGAAGCCGACGTGCGCGCCACGATGGGCAAGCCCGAGACCGAGCGCACGTTCACCGACGGCTCGAAGCGCCTCGAATATCCGCGCGGCCCGATGGGCAACCAGACCTGGTTCGTCGACCTCGACGCGAGCGGGCACTACACGGGCGCGACGCAGGTGCTGACCGCCGAGAATTTCGCGAAGGTGCGTCCCGGGATGAACGAGGACGAGGTGCGGCGCCTGCTCGGCAAGCCGGGCGACATCGCGCAGTACCCGCTGAAACCGGAGACGGTGTGGAGCTGGCGCTGGCTCGAGGACGGCGTGAACACCGACGCGTTCTTCAACGTTCATTTCGGCCCGGACGGGCTTGTCTATACGACTTCGCGCTCCGACATCCTGAAGGGGCGGTGAGAACGCCCGCGGCGCTATATCGAAAAAGCGACCGGAAAATTGCAAAAAGTCCGCTTCCCTGCGTGTCATCCGACTGTCAGGAAGCGGCTTTTTTCCTTTTGAAACAGTGGCGTAGGCCGTGCCGGCAAATGGTGGGACGAATTGCTGCGACGCAGCAATCGCGCGCACGGTGATTTGAGGCAATCAATTTCGCTTGCGACTATCCGCGTCAGCCCGGCGCGGGAAGGCATGCGCGCCGGTGTTCATATCAACACTGGAGACGCGCGTGTTCCTTTACGGCTTTGGTCCCGTCCTCTGGGCCGGCACCGTGCAGACCATCGAGCTGTCGGTGCTGTCCCTTGCCACCGCGGTGGCGCTGGGGCTGATCGGCGCGGTGGCGAAGCTGTCGCACAACCGGGTGTTGCGAGCGATCGCGACCGGTTATACGACGCTGATCCGCTCGGTGCCCGATCTCGTCCTGATGCTGCTGCTGTTCTACAGCATCCAGATCTGGCTGAACCAGTTCACCGACCTCGTCGGCTGGGACCAGATCGACATCGATCCGTTCGTCGCCGGCGTGCTGACGCTCGGCTTCATCTACGGTGCGTACTTCACCGAGACGTTTCGCGGAGCCTTCCTGTCGGTGCCGCGCGGCCAGCTCGAGGCGGGCGCGGCGTACGGGATGAGCGGGATGCGCGTGTTCGTGCGGATCATGTTTCCGCAGATGATGCGTTTTGCGCTGCCGGGCATCGGCAACAACTGGCAGGTGCTCGTCAAGGCGACCGCGCTGGTGTCGATCATCGGTCTCGCGGACGTCGTGAAGGCCGCGCAGGACGCCGGCAAGAGCACGTTCAACATGTTCTTCTTCATCCTCGTCGCGGCGCTGATCTACCTTGCGATCACGACCGTTTCCAACCTCGTGCTGATCCAGCTCGAGAAGCGTTATTCCATGGGCGTGCGGCACGCAGAACTATGATCGAGATCCTCCAGGAATTCGGCCAGGCGTTCCTTTACTGGGACGGCCAGCGCCTCTCCGGCCTTGCGGTGACGCTGTGGCTGCTCGTCGCGTCGATCTCGCTCGGCTTCGTGTGCGCGGTGCCGCTCGCGGTCGCGCGCGTGTCGAAGAAGAAATGGCTGTCGATGCCGGTGCGGTTCTACACGTATGTATTCCGCGGCACGCCGCTCTACGTGCAGCTGCTGCTGATGTACACGGGCATGTACAGCCTCGAGTTCGTGCGGTCGCATTCGTTGCTCGACGCGTTTTTCCGCAGCGGCTTCAATTGCGCGATCCTCGCGTTCGCGCTGAACACCTGTGCGTACACGACCGAGATCTTCGCCGGCGCGATTCGCGCGATTCCGCACGGCGAGGTCGAGGCGGCGCGCGCTTACGGGATGTCGCCGTTCACGATGTACCGCCGGGTGATCCTGCCGTCGGCGCTGCGCCGCGCGCTGCCGCTGTACAGCAACGAGGTGATCCTGATGCTGCACGCGACCACCGTCGCGTTCACGGCGACCGTGCCCGACATCCTGAAGGTCGCGCGCGACGCCAATTCCGCGACCTACATGGCGTTCCAGTCGTTCGGAATCGCCGCGCTGATCTATCTTGCGGTATCGTTCGCACTCGTCGCGGCATTTCGCCGGGCGGAGCGCCACTGGCTCGCGTATCTCGCGGCCGGCCGTCATTGATTTCACTTCGAGGAGAGCCAGTTGGCCGAGATCACTCAAACGAGCGCGTCCGCTTCCGTCAAGCTTGCCGCGGTCGACATTCACAAGCGCTACGGCGACAACGAGGTGCTCAAGGGCGTGTCGCTGAACGCGAAGGCGGGCGACGTCATCAGCATCATCGGCGCGAGCGGGTCGGGCAAGAGTACGTTCCTGCGCTGCATCAATTTTCTCGAGCGGCCGAATGCGGGGCAGATCGTGGTCGACGGCGAGGCCGTGCGCACGAAGACTGACCGTGCCGGCGCGCTCGAGGTTGCCGATCACAAGCAGTTGCAGCGCATCCGCACGAAGCTCGCGATGGTGTTCCAGCACTTCAATCTGTGGGCGCACATGAACGTGCTCGAGAACGTGATGGAAGCGCCGGTGCACGTGCTCGGCATTTCGAAGAAGGAAGCCGAGGAGCGTGCGCGGGAGTACCTGGAGAAGGTCGGTTTGCCGCCGCGCGTCGAGAAGCAGTATCCGTCGCATCTGTCGGGCGGGCAGCAGCAACGTGTGGCGATCGCGCGGGCGCTGGCGATGCATCCCGACGTGATGCTGTTCGACGAGCCGACTTCCGCGCTGGATCCGGAACTGGTCGGTGAAGTGCTGAAGGTGATGCAGAAGCTGGCCGAGGAAGGGCGCACGATGATCGTCGTCACGCACGAGATGGGCTTTGCGCGCAACGTGTCGAACCACGTGATGTTCCTGCATCAGGGGCGGACCGAGGAAGAGGGCGATCCGAAGGAGGTGCTGGTGCGTCCGCAGAGCGAGCGTCTGAAGCAGTTCCTGTCGGGCAGTCTCAAGTAACGCGAAGGGCGGGTTTCATACGTGGTACCGGTGTCTCGTCCCGCAGGCGCCACCCGCACGACGCAGGTGGCGATCGTTGCATTGCCGCCCGTGTCGATGTCGGGCGTGGGTCCGATCGTCGATGCGTTGCATCTCGCGAACGAGATCGACGGTCGCTTGCTGTATCGCTGGCAGGTGTGTTCGTGGGACGGGCGGCCGGTGCCGCTCGCCGGCGGTGCGCAGTGGCATGCCGATGCGGCGTTCAACGATGCGATCGCGTGCGACTGGCTGATCGTCGTATCGGAGCGGTTTCAGCAGTTTGCGGACTATCGGCTGTTTCTCGCGAGTCTCGCGCGGGTCGGGCAGCGCACGCCGGTGGTGACCGGGATTCACCACGGCGTGTGGTGGCTCGCGATGGCCGGGCAGCTTTCCGGCTATCGCGTGAGCGTGAACTGGGAGACGTATCAACAGTTCGCCGAGCAGTTCGAGCGGTCGATCGTCACGCAGCAGATCTTCGAGATCGATCGCGATCGGGCGACGTGCGCGGGCGGCCAGGCGACCGTCGATTTCATGCTGGCCATGATCGGCCGGGAGCACGGCGCGGATCTGGGCGAGCGCATTGCCGATGCGCTCGGGGCCGGCACGCTGCGCAGCGGCGAGGAGCGGCAACGGATTCCTTTCGTGACCGCGCCGGGCGAGCGGCATCCTCGGCTGAACGATGCGTTGCTGTTGATGGAGGCCAATGTCGAGGATCCGTTGACGACCGACGAGATCGCCGGGCTCGTGGGCGTTTCACGGCGGCAGTTGGAGCGGCTCTTTCGACAGTATCTCGGGGCGATGCCCTCGAAGTATTACCTCAATCTCCGGTTGCTCAAGGCAAGGACCCAGTTGCAGCGGACCAGCAAGTCGGTGGTTCAGGTCAGTCTCGCTTGCGGGTTTTCTTCTGCTGCGCATTTTTCGAATGCTTATCGCGAGCGGTTTGGGGTTACGCCTCGGGAAGATCGTCGGGCGTGGCTCGAGAAGCAGACCGGCGGTGGGGGCGAGCCGAGAGGGGGGGCGCTCGTTGAGAGGGGGAAGGATTGAGGTTTTTTGTCTTGCCGCTTTTTGTTGGCGTGAAAGACCTGTGATCGTGTCGGTCTATTAGCGTTGCCCCTGCGCGGGGCGGCGGTTACTTTTCTTTGTCTTGCCAAAGAAAAGTAACCAAAAGAAAGGCGCTCGGACAACGCATGACTTCCCGGTGCCATGGCCATCCAAGTGGCCCTCGCCTAAGTGTCGGCGCCAGTCAGGAACCCGGAGTGGTTCGAGCAATGGTTCTGACATCACTCACTACCCCACGGAGCGGTATACCGCCCGCTAGCTCCGTCCTCGCTTCGCTCGGCCGACCGGTCCACCCGCCCCCCCCCCAACTTTCTCAACGCGATCGGACGAATATCTTTCCGACTCGCGGTGGAAGCACATCAATTCAGTAAATCGAATTTGCCGTTGCCTGCACCGGGCGCCTGACTGGATCGAGGAAACCGATCAGTGGACGTTCGCAGAAGTGGCACGGGCGCATGAATTGCGGCCGAAGAACCTTGCAGCCGAGCGAAGCGAGGACGGAGCTAGCGGGCGGTATACCGCTCCGTGTGGCAGTGAGTGATGTCAGAACCATTGCTCGAACCACTCCGGGTTCCTGACTAGCGCGGACACTTAGGCGAGGGCCACTTGGATAACTATGGCACCGGGAAGTCATGCGTTGTCCGAGCGCCTTTCTTTTGGTTACTTTTCTTTGGCAAGACAAAGAAAAGTAACCGCCGCCCCGCGCAGGGGCAACGCTAATAGACCGACACGATCCCAGGTGCTTCACGCCACCGAATGCGCCCCCCCAACCGACCCCAAAATAAAGCGACACCAAAAACCCCGACCAAAAAAGATCAAACAAACCCGAACCCACCGCTTCCGATAGAACCCGTCGCAAATCCGCAAGACGCTTGCGTCACCCTTACCTAAACTTGATCCTGTTGAACCCTCTTACGAAACCGAAAGGAACGACCATGACGACCTCGACCGTGACCCGCCAGACATTCGACGAAGTGATGGTGCCGGTATTTTCTCCCGCGCCGTTCGTGCCGGACCGTGCAGAGGGCTCGCGCGTATGGGACACGGCCGGCCGCGAATACGTGGATTTCGCCTGCGGCATCGCGGTGACGTCGCTGGGCCACGGCCATCCGGAACTGCTGAAGGTCCTGGACGAACAGGGCCGCAAGCTCTGGCACATCGGCAACGGCTATACGAACGAGCCGGTGCTGCGCCTCGCGAAGCGCCTCGAATCGCTGACCTTCGCCGACCGCGCATTCTTCGCGAACTCGGGCGCCGAAGCGAACGAAGCCGCGCTGAAACTGGCCCGCCGCGTCGCATTCGACCGCCACGGCGCCGACAAATACGAAATCGTCTCGTTCGTCCAGTCATTCCACGGCCGCACGTTCTTCACGGTCAGCGTCGGCGGCCAGCCGAAATATTCGGAAGGCTTCGGCCCGGTGCCGGCCGGCATCAAGCACCTGCCGTTCAACGACATCGAAGCCGCGAAGGCCGCGATCGGCCCGCAAACGTGCGCGGTGATCGTCGAGCCGGTGCAGGGCGAAGGCGGCGTGATCCCGGCCGATCCGGCGTTCCTGAAAGCACTGCGCGAAGCCTGCGACGCGAACGACGCACTGCTGATCTTCGACGAAGTGCAAACGGGCGTCGGCCGCACGGGCCAGTTCTACGCGTACATGGACACGGGCGTCACGCCGGACATCCTCACGACCGCGAAGGCACTCGGCAACGGTTTCCCGATCGGCGCGATGCTGACGACGAACGAACTGGCCGCGCACTTCAAGGTCGGCGTGCACGGCACGACGTACGGCGGCAACCCGCTCGCGTCGGCGATCGCGGACAAGGTCGTCGAACTGATCGCCGACCCGGCCCTGCTCGAAGGCGTGCGCGAACGCAGCGTGCGACTGAAGGGCGCACTGGAACGCATCAACGCACGCTTCGGCATCTTCAAGGACGTCCGCGGCAAGGGCCTGCTGGTCGGCGCGGAACTCACCGCCGCATTCGACGGCCGTGCGAAGGACTTCGTCACCGCCGCCGCCGAGAACGGCCTGATCATGCTGATCGCGGGCCCGAACGTGCTGCGCTTCGTTCCGTCGCTCGTGATTCCGTTCGACCTGCTCGACGAAGGCGTGAAGCGCTTCGAGAAGGCGGTCGAGCAGGTGCTCGCGGCCCAGGAAGCCACCGCGCGCTGATCGGCGCCCCCACCGCAGACAGGAACGACGATGCTATTTGTTCGCCCCGGCAAACTCACGGATCTCGATGCGCTCGCGCACATGGCGCGCACCGCGCAGCCGGTCCTGCACTCGCTGCCGCACGACCGCGCGGCGCTCGAAGCGCGCGTGGCGCTCTCCGAGGATTCGTTTCGCGCGGACGTCGACTTCGCCGGCGAGGAGTTCTACCTGTTCGTGCTCGAGGATTCGTCGACGGGCAAGCTGCTCGGCACGGCGAGCATCGTGGCCGCGGCCGGCTACTCGGAGCCGTTCTACGCATTCCGCAACGACGCACTGATCCACGCGTCGCGCGAACTGCACGTGAACCGCAAGATCCACGCGCTCACGATGTCGCACGAGCTGACCGGCAAGAGCCGGCTGGCCGGCTTCTACGTCGATCCGTCGCTGCGCGGCGACGCGGCCGCGCACCTGATCTCGCGCGCGCGGATGATGTACATCGCCGCGAACCGCCGCCGCTTCACGCCGGAAGTGTTCACGCTGCTGCTCGGCGTGAGCGACGCCACGGGCGCATCGCCGTTCTGGGAAGCGGTGGGCCGCAAGTTCTTCGGCCGCGACTTCACCGACGTCGATATCGCGTCGGGCGGCCGCAGCCGCACGTTCATCGCGGAAGTGATGCCCGCGTATCCGCTCTACGTGCCGCTGCTGCCGGAAGCCGCGCAGCGCGTGCTCGGCGAGCCGAACGAATCGGCACTGCTCGCGTACGACATTCATCTCGAGGAAGGCTTCGAGCCGGACCGCTTTGTCGACATCTTCGACGCGGGCCCGGTGCTGACCGCGCAGGTCGACCGCACCGCATGCGTGAAGCACGGCGCGGAGCGCACCGTGCGCGAAGCGGCGCGGCAGCAGGGCGATGTCGCATACATGGTGTCGACGGGCAGCGGCGAGTCGTTCCGCTGCGTGCTGGCCGACCTGCCGGGCGGCACGGCCGACGCGCGGGGCGCCCATGCGCCGCTCGCCGGTGACGTGCGCGCGGCACTCGATGTGAAGGAAGGTGACGTCGTGCGCTGCGTGCCGCTGCACCGTCGCGACGATGAAGACATGAAGGGAGACGCAGCATGATCGTCGTTCGGGTCGTACAAACGGGCGACGTCGACGCGCTCGTGTCGCTCGCGAAGGAAACCGGGCCGGGCCTGACTACGTTCAAGCCCGATCGCGACGCGCTCGCCGCCCGTATCGAACGCACGCGCCGCACGCTCGCCGGCGAGGCCGCGCCGGGCGAAGCCGGCTACTTCTTCGTGATGGAAGAATCGAAGACGGGCGACATCGCGGGCGTGTGCGGGATCGAGTCGCAGGTCGGCCTCGAGCAGCCGTTTTACAACTACCGCGTGAGCACGGTCGTGCATGCGAGCCAGGAGCTCGGCGTGTGGACGCGGATGCACGCGCTGAACATCTCGCACGACCTGACGGGCTACGCGGAAGTGTGCTCGCTGTTCCTGAGCCCGCGCTATCGCACGGGCGGCGTCGGCGGCCTGCTGTCGCGTTCGCGCTTCATGTTCATCGCGCAGTTCCGCGAGCGCTTTCCGGAACGTATCTGCGCGGAGCTGCGCGGCCACTTCGACGAGGACGGCACGTCGCCGTTCTGGCGCGCGGTCGGTTCGCACTTCTATCAGATCGACTTCAACGCGGCGGACTACCTGAGCTCGCACGGCCGCAAGTCGTTCCTTGCGGAACTGATGCCGCGCTATCCGGTGTACGTCGACCTGCTGCCGCAGGACGCGCAGGACGCGGTCGGCCTCACGCACCGCGACACGCTGCCGGCCCGCAAGATGCTCGAGGCGGAAGGGCTGCGTTATCAGAACCACGTCGACATCTTCGACGCGGGCCCGGTGCTCGAATGCCACGTCAACGACCTGCGCACGGTGCGCGAGAGCGTCGTCGTGCCCGTTGCGATCGGCGTGCCCGACGCCAGCGAAAACGCACCGAAGTCGCTCGTGTCGAATACGTCGCTCGGCGATTTCCGCGTCGGCGTCGCGCCGGGCGTGGTCGCGAACGGCGCGTTCGTGCTGTCGGCCGACGATGCCGCCGCGCTCGACGTGAAGGCCGGCGACCCGGTCCGCGTGCTGCCGCTCAAAGTCAAACAGGGATAAACGAATCATGACGGAACTCTTCATCGACGGCGCCTGGGTCGCAGGCTCGGGCCCCGTCTTCGTTTCGCGCAACCCGGGCACCGATGCGGTCGCCTGGCAGGGCGGCAGTGCATCGGCGGCCGACGTCGATCGCGCGGTCGCGAGCGCGCGTCGCGCATTCGCCGGCTGGTCGGCACTCGACTTCGAATCGCGCTGCGCGATCGTCAAGCGCTTCGCGGCGCTGCTCACCGAGCGCAAGGAAGCGATCGCCACCGCGATCGGCCGCGAGACGGGCAAGCCGCTGTGGGAAGCGCGCACCGAAGTCGCGGCGATGGCCGCGAAGGTCGGCATCTCGATCCAGGCGTACCAGGAACGCACCGGTGAGAAGCGCCAGGAGATGGCCGACGGCATCGCGGTGCTGCGCCATCGTCCGCACGGCGTCGTCGCGGTGTTCGGCCCGTACAACTTCCCCGGCCACTTGCCGAACGGCCATATCGTGCCGGCGCTGATCGCGGGCAACACGGTCGTGTTCAAGCCGTCGGAGCTCGCGCCGGGCGTCGCACGCGCGACGGTCGAGGTGTGGCAGGAAGCCGGGCTGCCGGCCGGCGTGCTGAACCTCGTGCAGGGTGAAAAGGAGACGGGCATCGCGCTCGCGAATCATCGGCAGATCGACGGGCTGTTCTTCACCGGCAGCTCGGACACCGGCACGCTGCTGCACAAGCAGTTCGGCGGGCGTCCGGAAATCGTGCTGGCGCTCGAGATGGGCGGCAACAATCCGCTCGTGATCGGCGAAGTCGAGGACATCGACGCGGCCGTGCATCACACGATCCAGTCGGCGTTCCTGTCGGCCGGCCAGCGTTGCACGTGCGCACGCCGCATCTTCGTGCCGCAGGGCGCGTTCGGCGACCGCTTCCTCGCACGTTTCGCCGACGTCACGTCGAAGATCACGGCCGACGTGTTCGACGCCGATCCGCAGCCGTTCATGGGCGCGGTGATCTCGGCACGCGCGGCCGCCAGGCTCGTCGACGCGCAGTCGCGCCTGATCGAGCAGGGCGCGAAGCCGATCATCGCGATGACGCAGCGCGATCCGCGCCTTGGTTTCGTGAATGCGTCGATCATCGACGTGACCGGCGTGGCGAACCTGCCCGACGAAGAGCATTTCGGCCCGCTCGCGCAGATCGTCCGCTACGCGACGTTCGACGAAGCGATCGAGCGCGCGAACGACACGGCGTTCGGCTTGTCCGCCGGGCTGCTGGCCGACGACGCGAAGGCGTGGGACCACTTCCGCCGCACGATCCGTGCGGGGATCGTCAACTGGAACCGCCCGACCAACGGCGCGTCGTCCGCCGCACCGTTCGGCGGCACGGGCCGCTCGGGCAACCATCGGCCGAGCGCGTACTACGCGGCCGACTATTGCGCGTATCCGATGGCGTCGGTGGAGAGCACCGAATTGACCTTGCCCGCGAGCCTGTCGCCGGGCCTGCATTTCTGATCGAGGGAACGACGATGAACGCACAAGAAGCCAATTTCGACGGACTCGTCGGCCCGACCCACAACTACGCCGGGCTGTCGTTCGGCAACGTGGCGTCGCTCAACAACGAGAAGTCGGCCGCGAATCCGAAGGCCGCCGCGAAGCAGGGGCTGCGCAAGATGAAGCAGCTCGCGGACCTCGGTTTCGCGCAAGGCGTGCTGCCGCCGCAGGAGCGCCCGTCGCTGCGCCTGCTGCGCGAGCTCGGCTTCACCGGCAAGGATGCGGACGTGATCGCGAAGGCCGCGAAGCAGGCGCCTGAACTCCTCGCCGCGGCGAGCTCGGCGTCGGCGATGTGGACCGCGAACGCGGCGACCGTCAGCCCGTCGGCCGACACGAGCGACGGCCGCGTGCACTTCACGCCGGCCAACCTGTGCAGCAAGCTGCATCGCGCGATCGAGCACGAGGCGACGCGCCGCACGCTGTCGACGCTGTTCGCCGATCCCGCGCACTTCGCGGTGCACGAGGCACTGACGGGCACGCCCGCACTCGGCGACGAAGGCGCCGCGAACCACACGCGCTTTTGTGCCGAATACGGCAAGCCGGGCGTGGAGTTCTTCGTGTACGGCCGCGCGGAATACCGCCGCGGCCCGGAGCCGAAGCGCTTCCCGGCACGCCAGACCTTCGAGGCGAGCCGCGCGGTCGCGCATCGCCACGGTCTCGCCGAAACGGCGACGGTCTATGCGCAGCAGGATCCGGACGTGATCGACGCAGGCGTGTTCCACAACGACGTGATCTCGGTCGGCAACCGCGACACGCTGTTCACGCACGAGCGCGCGTTCGTCAACAAGCAGGCGATCTACGACACGCTGACGGCCGCACTCGACGCGCGCGGCGCGCGGCTGAACGTGATCGAGGTGCCTGACGCGGCAGTGAGCGTGAACGACGCGGTGACGTCGTATCTGTTCAACAGCCAGCTGCTGTCGCGCGCCGACGGCTCGCAGGTGCTCGTCGTGCCGCAGGAGTGCCGCGAGAACGCGAACGTCGCCGCGTACCTGGATCAGCTCGCGGGCGGCAATGGCCCGATCCGCGACGTGCTCGTGTTCGACCTGCGCGAAAGCATGAAGAACGGCGGCGGCCCGGCGTGCCTGCGCCTGCGCGTCGTGCTGAACGAAGCCGAGCGTGCGGCCGTCACGTCGAACGTGTGGATCAACGACACGCTGTTCGCGTCGCTCGACGCGTGGATCGAAAAGCACTACCGCGATCGTCTCGCTCCGGAAGATCTCGCCGATCCGACGCTGCTCGACGAATCGCGCACGGCGCTCGACGAGCTCACGCAGATCCTGCGTGTCGGGTCGCTGTATGACTTCCAGCGCTGAGTTCCGCATGCCGGCTGCCGCGCTGCTCGACGATTTCCTCGCGTTCACGCTCGCGGGCGACGCACCGGCCGTGACGGACGGTGCGTGCGCAGGCGGTGCGGTGCACTGGCAATGGCTCGGCGACGGGCTGCTCCAGCTCGAGCCGGCCCTGGCCGAGCGCGGCGGCGACGCCGCGAGCGTGCTCGTGTCGGCCGGCGTGCATGGCGACGAGACCGCGCCGATCGAGCTGCTGTCGACGCTCGTGCGCGATCTCGCGGCGGGCACGCTGCCGCTCGCGTGCCGATTGCTCGTCGTGCTCGGCAACGTGCCGGCGATGCGCGCGGGCGAACGCTATCTCGACGACGACCTGAACCGCCTGTTCAGCGGCCGTCACGCGCAGATGAGCGCGAGCCGCGAAGCGCCGCGCGCGGCGCAACTCGAAGCGGCGGCCGCCGCGTTCTTCGCGGCCGCGCCGGCCGGCGGCGCGCGCTGGCACATCGACATGCACACGGCCATTCGCGCATCGGTGTTCGAACAGTTCGCGCTGCTGCCGCACACGGGCACGCCGCCTGCCCGCGCGATGGTCGAATGGCTCGGCGACGCGCGCATCGCGGCCGTGCTGCTGCATACCGCGAAGGGCAATACGTATTCGCATTACACGGCCGAGCATTGCGGCGCGCTCGCGTGCACGCTCGAGCTCGGCAAGGTGCGGCCGTTCGGCCAGAACGACCTGTCGCGCTTCGCGCCGGCCGATCGTGCGGTGCGCAAGCTCGTCGCGGGGGCGCCGCGCGACGCCGACGCGCCGCTGCCGCGCGTGTTCACCGTGATCGACCAGATCACGAAGCAGAGCGACGCGCTCGAGCTGTTCGTCGCGGCCGACGTCGCCAACTTCACCGCGTTCGCGCGCGGCACCGTGCTCGCGCAGGACGGCGACTACCGCTACACGGTGAAGCACGACGAGGAGCGCATCGTCTTTCCGAATCCGACCGTGAAGCCGGGTTTGCGCGCGGGGCTGCTCGTCGTCGACACGACGCGCGAGTCGCTCGCCGCACTCGTCTGACGAAAGACGGATGCGCGCGGCGACGGAGCCGTCGCGCGCGTGTCGTCCCGCAGCATCCCCGAATTGCGTCGGCGCCCGCATGCCGCACGGACGGCCCGCGTGTCGCGCCTTGCGCATTTGCGACACCGTCTTGCAAGTTCGACGGCGCATTCGGGCGTCATCGCGCACGCAGCGCAGCATCGCGTGCCGGCGGCCGCTTTGCCGTATCGGGCTGCGCAGGTTGGTACAATCGCGGCCTTGCGGCTGTTGCGCCGCATCAAGGCGCGGCATCGCCGTTGTGGATGTCATCCGACCCTGCAATGATGCATGCGCCCGTAGTTCCGGAACATTCGAGTATCGAGGAGAACACCTGATGAAGTTGGATTGGCGTAAAGTGGCCGCGCATGCGGTAGTGGCGGCATCGGCCGTGGCGGCAGGCAGCGCGATGGCTGCGGATCTGAAGGAGATCCGGTTCGGCGTCGAGGCCTCGTACGCGCCGTTCGAATACAAGACGCCCGACGGCAAGCTGACCGGCTTCGACATCGATATCGGCAACGCGGTGTGCGCGAAGCTGAAGACGAAGTGCGTGTGGGTCGAGAACGACTTCGACGGCCTGATCCCCGCGCTGCAGGCGCGCAAGTTCGACGCGATCAACTCGGACATGACGATCACCGAGCAGCGCAAGCACGCGATCGCGTTCACCGATCCGATCTACACGATCCCGAACCAGCTGATCGCGAAGCAGGGCAGCGGCCTGCTGCCGACTCCGCAAGCGCTGAAAGGCAAGCGCGTCGGCGTGCTGCAGGGCACGATCCAGGAAGCGTACGCGAAGAAGAAGTGGGCGCCGGCCGGCGTCGACGTCGTGCCGTATCAGACGCAGGACCTCGCCTACGCCGACCTGAAGTCGGGCCGCCTGGACGCGACGTTCCAGGATTCGGAAGCGGGCTCGAAGGGCTTCCTGACGAAGCCGCAAGGCCAGGGCTTCGGCTTCGCGGGCGGCACGGTCAGCGATGCGGAAATCCTCGGCTCGGGCGTCGGTTTCGGCCTGCGCAAGAACGATGCGGCGCTGAAGACGGCGCTCGATCAGGCGCTGAAGGAACTGAAGGCCGACGGCACGATCGACAACCTCGCGAAGAAGTACTTCAGCGTGCCGGTCACGCTCAAGTAAGCGTTTCGATCCGTCGCACGATGCAGCCGGCCGCTTTTGCGGCCGGTTTGCTTTTGGGGCGCCGCGTGCGTTATGCGGGGAAGAACCGCCCGAGTTCGCGCGCAAGCTCGTTGAGCACGCTCATCTCCTGCTGCGTGATCTTGCGTGCCGGCTGCGCACCGGCCCAGTCGCCGTACAGCAGGCCGACCGTCTTCGTGCCGACGCGTACCGGCAGCAGCACGAACGCGCGCGTGTCGGGGAGCGCCTCGAGATACCACGCGGGCAGGCGCTTCAGCATCTTCGGGTCCTGCGCCTGCTCGATGAAGATGCCGACCGAGTTCGTGATCGCGAGATGGAACACGTCCGGCTCGAAGCGCTCGTCGAAGCTGAGCCGCTCGAGCGCCGCATCGACGTCCGGGCCGAAGCCGAGCCGCGCGGCGAACGCACCGTCTTCACGACGCACGAACATCACGGTGCGCGTGAACGCGAGGCCCGCCAGCAGGCTCTCGGACGCGAGCGCGAGCACCGGTGTCAGCACGTGCTCGGACGGCAGCGCGCGCAGGTCCGCGAGGCCGGCTTCGAGGCATGCCTCGGGTTCGGGCTGCGCCCGCGCGATCGCGTCGGCGTTCGCGCGCAGCTCGACGATCTCGCGCATCACGGTGTCGCTCGCTTCCTCGCGGGCGAGCCGCTCGGCGATTTCCACCAGCGCGTCGGCGTCGATGTCCAGCTCCTGCCCGTAGTGCTGCGCGAGCACCGCGATACGCGCATCGCGCTGCGGGCCCGCGGGCATCGCGAGCGCACCGGCGACGTCGGTCGAGCAGCGGCTCACCGCGCGCAGCCAGCGCACGCGCTCGGCGCTGTCGTCGGCGCAGGCATCGCGCGGCCGCGGGCGGTCCGCGTCGATGTCGTCCTCGTCGCCGCCGGCGGCGTGTGCGTTGCCGCCGTCGCCGTCGGCCATGCCGGCGCGGATCACATCCGGCAGCCGCCAGCTCGCGGCGGCCTCGAGACCGATTTCGTCGAAGCCGACGCCCAGCACGTCGACGCACGCGGCTGCTTCGTCGCCGTTCAGCTCGGCCGCGCGGCGGCGGATGCGATCCCATTCGCTGTCGAGATAGCAGACCACCAGCAGCTTGCCGACCTGGCGCATCAGCGTGCAGACGACGGCTTCCTCGCCGCCGCGCAATTCGGCGTGCTCGGTCAGCTTGCGGGCGACGCAGCCGGACAGCAGCGCGCGGTTCAGCTCGAGCTTCGCATCGATGCGGCGCGGCGTGCTGTGATGGAAATGGTCGACGAGCTTGAGCCCGACGACGAGATGGCCGACGGTGTCCATGCCGAGCACCATCAACGCGCGCGTGACGGTCGTGATGTTGCCGCCGAACGCCATGTACATCGCGGAGTTGGCGAGCCGCAGGACTTTCTGCGTGAGTGCGAAATCCGACAGCACGACACGCACGAGCGCGGTGAAATCGAGGTCGTCGTTCTTCATCGCAGCCATCGTCGCGCGCAGCGATTCCGACAGCAGCGGGAAGTCGCCCCGTTCGTTCATCCGGGCCCACAGCTTGTCGAGCAGCGCGGTGCGGGGCAGGTGTGCGGTGATTGACATACGGATCTATCCGGTTCGCCGCGCGCGTCAGGCGGCGTGCAGGCGCAGCTGCTGCGCCTCGAAGCGCCGCGCGAGCTCCTCGGACGGCAGCGCCTGACAGACGAGCCAGCCCTGGATGTGGTTGCAGCCCATCTCGGTCAGCAGTTCGCGCTGCGCCTCGGTCTCGACGCCTTCCGCGACGAGCTCGAGATCGAGCGTCTGCGCGAGGCCGACCACCGCCGACACGATCGCGCGATCGTTGCGCGACGTCAGCAGGTTCTCGACGAAGCTGCGGTCGATCTTCAGCTTCGCGAGCGGAAAGCGCTGCAGGTAGGCGAGGCTCGAATAGCCGGTACCGAAATCGTCGATCGCGAAACGGATGCCCAGCGCGGTCAGCTCCTCGAGCAGCCCCTTCGCCTGCACCGGATCGTGCATCAGCAGGCTTTCGGTGATTTCCAGCACGATTCGGCGCGGGTCGATGCCCGTCAGCGCGATCGCCTCGCGCACGCTTTGCGTGAAGCGCGGGTCGCGGAACTGCTGCGGCGACACGTTGACCGCCACGTACTGCAGCGCGAGCCCCTGGCGATCCCACGCGACGAGCTGCATGCACGCGGCCTTGAGCACCCAGTTGCCGAGGTAGTTGATGAGGCCGATCGATTCGGCGAGCGGAATGAAGGTCGCCGGCGGCACGAGGCCATGCACCGGATGGCGCCAGCGGATCAGCGCCTCGACGCCGTCCACCGCGCCCGACTGGCTGCGCGTGATCGGCTGGAAGTGCAGCGAGAACTCGCCGTTGCGCACGCCGTCGTACAGGTCGGCCTCGAGCTTGAGTCGTTCCGCGTCGGCCGGATCGTCGACCGGCTCATGGAACGCGAGCGCATTGCCGCCCGACGCCTTGGCCTGCGCGAGCGCATGGTCGGCGCGGCGCAGCAGCGGGCTGTGATGCTGCGCGCGATGCGGCGCGGCGCGTTCGTCCGGGTACAGCGCGATACCGATGCTCGCGGACAGGTGGACGGTCTGCCCCTGGTATACGTAAGGTTCGCGCACCGCGGCCTGCAGCCGGCGCGCGAGCGCGTCCGCGGCGTTGCTCGCGCGCGCGCGGTCCGGCGCGGTCAGCACGACCGCGAACTTGTCGCTCGCGACGCGCGCGAGCTGCTCGTCGGGCGCGACGAGCGCCTGCAGCCGCTGCGCGGTGTCACGCAGCAGCGTGTCGCCGGCGTCGTAGCCGAGCGCGCGGTTGATGCGCTGATAGTCGTCGAGGTCGAGCAGCAGCAGCGCCGCGCAGGTGCCGGTTTCGTCGGCGGCCTGTTGCGCGCGCATCAGCGCGGGCACGAGCGCGGACAGGTTGTCGAGCCCGGTCATCGGGTCGTGGTGCATTTCGTACGTCAGGCGCGCCTCGAGCGCACGCCAGGCCGACACGTCGAACGCCGCGATCGCGAAGCCGTCGACGCCGTGGTGGCGGCTCTTGAACGCGCGGATCTCGACGTCGAGCGGATAGGTGAGCGACTTGACGATGCACATCGTCGCCTTCTCGACCTGGCCGGAACGCGCGGCGCGCGCAAGCAGGCCTTCGAGCGCCGCGGTATCCTGTTCCGCGATCAGGTCGCGCAGCGTCAGCGTGTGCAGGTAATCGCGGTGATAACCGATGAAGCGCAGGCTCGCGTCGGACACGTAGAGAAAGCGCAGCTCGCGGTCGACATGAGCGAGGAAATCGACCGTGCCGACTGTCTGTTCCAGCCAGTTGCGCACGGTGTCGTCGCGGCGCGGCGCGCCGGCGCGCGCAGGCATCAGCGCGCCGCCCGACCAGGCGAAGCGGCGCAGCGTATGCAAGGCATTGCGCCAGGAGCCCTTGCGTGGCGTCTGTTTCCTGTTGGCTTCCATGTATCTCGCTGACGTGAAGGGCTGGAACCGGCTGTCCGGAAGGAATAACGGCAGACTGCGCGGAATCTTTAACCGGTCGGTCGCGGCTGGCGCTGCCGCCTGACCGGATCGTACACACCGGTGTTCGGCAGGCGAACGCCGGTGTGGCCTACATCGAGGCTGACTTTATAAGAAATGAGGACGCAGATGAAGCGAAAACTGTTGGTGGGCGCCGCGGCGGCGCTGCTGGTGGCCGGTCATGCGCTGGTGGCGCACGCGCAGCTGAAGCCGGGCGCCACGGCGCCCGACTTCACGACGCAGGCGTCGCTGGGCGGCAAGACTTACACGTACTCGCTGGCCGATGCGCTGAAGCACGGGCCGGTCGTGCTGTACTTCTACCCGGCGGCGTTCACGAAGGGTTGCACGATCGAGGCGCATGCGTTCGCGGATGCGGTCGATCGTTACAAGGCTTACGGCGCGACGGTGATCGGCGTATCCGCGGACAACATCGACACGCTGACGAAGTTCTCGGTGAGCGAGTGCCGCAGCAAGTTCCCGGTCGCGGCCGACCCGGACGCGAAGATCATCCGCGAATACGACGCGAAGCTGCCCGCGCTCGATCGCGCGAATCGCGTGTCCTACGTGATTTCGCCGGAAGGGAAGGTGCTGTACGAATACACGAGCCTGTCGCCCGACAAGCATGTCGAGAACACGCTCGGCGCGGTGAAGGCGTGGGCCGACGCGCATCCGAAGCAGTAGGCCGCCGGCAGCAAGCGTGCAGTCGGGCGGCCCGCGGCGGGCCGCCGGCATGATGATGAATCGCGCCGGCCCGGGCCATGGCACGGCCCGGGCGCGCGTTACGCGCGCAATGCCTGTTCGATCGGCACGCTGCCGCCGACGAAACCGATGACCTTGCGCGAAATGCCGAGCTTGATCGCCTCGATCGCGGCCCAGGCGACATCCTGGCGCGACACCGGGGGCGCCGGATCGAGCAGTTCCTCGGTCAGCGCGATCTTGCCGACGCCCGGGCCGTCCGCGAGCGGGCCGGGGCGCAGGATCACGTAGTCGATGCCCGACGCGATCACGCGCTCGTCGCCCTCGCGCTTCATCTGTGAATAATGGCGCAGCGCGTCGCCGCTGCGCTCCGGCGAGTACGCGCTCAGCGAACTGATCACGACCAGCTTCTGCACGTTGTACGCGAGCGCATGCTCGGCCGCGCGCGCGACCGCGTCGCGGTCGATCTGCTCTTCCTCGGCGGCACCTTCCGATTCCGCCGAGCCGGCCGCATAGATCACGTGCGTGATGCCCTGGAACGCGTGCGAGAAATCGCCCGCCAGATCGGCCTCGACGACCTTCGCGCCCGGCAGCGCATAGCCGTGCCGGCGCACCAGCGCAGTCACCTCGAATTCCGGCTGCTCGAGCAGCAGATCCGCGCAGGCCCGGCCCGTCCGGCCGGTGGCGCCAATCAGCAATACCTTCGTCGTCATGAAACCGCTCCTTGCGCGATGCGTCATCCTTCCAGATAGGGACGGACGACCGATACTCAAGTGTATGTCGATTTGGGGAGGCGGCGCGCGGGTAATTGGGGCGGTACCGCTCCGTGACGGCCGGCGCGGCGCCCGTTTTCCGCGCGCTCGCGCGCATGGATGGCGGAATCGACCCGCCGACCGGCTATCATGTGCGCGATGCATTTTTCGCCGCCAAGCAATACAACGCGGCGACCAACCGGTTGGAGTACACATGGCATTACCCCTGGACAACGTCAGCATGGCCGTGTTCTGCGACTTCGAGAACGTCGCGCTCGGCGTGCGCGACGCGAAGTACGAGAAATTCGACATCAAGCCCGTGCTGGAGCGGCTGCTGCTGAAAGGCAGCATCGTCGTGAAGAAGGCGTATTGCGACTGGGAGCGCTACAAGGGCTTCAAGGCGTCGATGCACGAGGCCAGCTTCGAACTGATCGAGATTCCGCACGTGCGCCAGTCGGGCAAGAATTCGGCCGACATCCGGCTCGTCGTGGACGCGCTCGACCTCTGCTACACCAAATCGCACGTCGATACGTTCGTGATCATCAGCGGCGACTCGGATTTCTCGCCGCTCGTGTCGAAGCTGCGCGAGAACGCGAAGAAGGTGATCGGGGTCGGCGTGAAGAAGTCGACGTCGGACCTGCTGGTCGCGAACTGCGACGAGTTCATTTTCTACGACGACCTCGTACGCGAGCAGCAGCGCGCGCTGGCCAAGCGCGAACAGCAGCGCACGGGCAACGGCGGCGCGAAGCGCGCCGACGAGCCGTCGCGCAAGCCGGAACTGGAAGTGCGCCGGAGCGAGGCGATTGCGCTCGCGGTCGAGACGTTCGATGCGCTGGCATCGGAGCGCGACGACGTCGGCAAGATCTGGGCGTCGGTGCTCAAGAGCGCGATCAAGCGGCGCAAACCGGACTTCAACGAGTCGTATTACGGTTTCCGTGCGTTCGGCAACCTGCTCGACGAAGCGCAGGCGCGCGGCCTGCTCGAAGTGGGCCGCGACGACAAGTCGGGCGCGTTCGTGTCGCGGCCGCGCCAGTCCGCCGTTGTGGCCGAGCCGGTGGTGGCGGTGCGTGAAGCGGGCGGCGCGCAGCAAGGTCACGGCGGGCGCCATGGGGAAAGTGCCGCTGCCGGGCGCGAGTCGCGGCATCGCGGGCAGCGTAGGGAAGCGGCCGTTCAAGAGAGTGTGCAGATCGAGGCCGACGAGGCGGACATCGTCGACGTCGTGAACGACGCGGCGCCCGTGCCGGCAGCGACGGCCGACGCGAACGAAGCAGCCGAGACGCACGGCGACGCGACGCACGGCGACGCGAAGGACGGCCGCAAGCGCGCGCGCAAGAGCGCGGCGAAGAAGGCCGGTGCGAAGAAGGGGGGCGACGCGAAGGCCGCCGGCCGTCACGCGGCAGCGAAGCCGGACGACGCCGGGCACGACGGTGCCAAGCATGCCGAAGCGCGCGATCGTGACGCGGAACACGCTGAGGACCAGCACGTCGCGGCGCAACACGCGCCGACGGCCGGCGAGCACGGTGGCGCGACCGCTGCCGCGCAGCCGTCGCACGAAGCAGCATCGGTCGCGGAATCGGCCGGTGAAGCGGCTGTCGAAGCGGCAACCGGTGCCAAGCCGAAGAAACCGGCCCGCAAGACGGCGACCCGCGCGCGCCGCCCGCGCAAGACGGCCGCTGCCGCCGAGTAACGGCGTCACCGCGTCACGGCAGGGCGGTGTCCGACCCAGGGCGCCGCCCATGTCGCCACGTGGGTCGGCGCAATGCCGGCCGACGCGCTCCGTTATCCGTTCAGCACGTAAGGCTGTGTCATCACTTCGAGGAAGTGACCGTCCGGATCCTCGAAATACACGCCGCGCCCGCCGTTGTGGCGGTAGATGTCGCCGGGCTGCCGCTTCGCAGGGTCGGCCCAGTGCGGCAGCCCGCGTGCACGAATGCGTGCGAACACGCGATCGAAGCCGGCCTCGTCGGTCAGGAAAGCGTAGTGCTGGGCCGTGATCTCTCCCTCTTTTTCATAAAAATCGAGCGACACGCCGTTGTCGAGCTGCACGACCAGCATCGCGCCGAACGGCGTCGGCGCCGGCAACTCCAGCAGCTCGGTGAGGAAGCGGCTCGACGCGTGCTTGTCGCGGCACCAGACGATCGTGTGGTTCAACTGGACGTTCATGGCGGGTCCCCGGAGATCGGCGCGAGGGTGGGCATGGACACACGATAGCCGATCGCGGCGGGCGCGCAAGCCTCGGCGACGCGGCCGCCCGATGCGGCCGCGTGCCGTTATCCGCTGATTGGTTTACCCGCTGATTCGCTTATTCGCCCGCCACCGCCGGCCCGCCCGAATTCCCGCGACGGTTGCGGCGCTTCTCGCCCCACACGCGCAACCGGTCCATGTACAGATAGACGACCGGTGTCGTATAGAGCGTCAGCACCTGCGACATGATCAGGCCGCCGGCGATCGCGATCCCGAGCGGCGCACGCAGCTCGGCGCCGTCGCCGTTGCCGAACGCGAGCGGCAGCGCGCCGAGCAGTGCCGCCATCGTCGTCATCATGATCGGCCGGAAGCGCAGCAGGCACGCCTCGTGGATCGCATCGAGCGACGACTTGTTGCCGTTGCGCGTCTGGTCGATCGCGAAGTCGACCATCATGATCGCGTTCTTCTTCACGATACCGATCAGCAGGATCACGCCGATCAGCGCAATGATGCTGAACTCGGTCTTGAACAGCAGCAGCGCGAGCAGCGCGCCGACGCCCGCCGACGGCAGTGTCGACAGGATCGTGATCGGATGGATGTAGCTCTCGTACAGGATCCCGAGCACGATGTAGACGGCCAGCAGCGCCGCGAGGATCAGGATCGGCTGGTTGTTCAGCGACTGCTGGAACGCCTGCGCGGTGCCCTGGAAGCTGCCGACGATCGTCGGCGGCACGCCGATCTGCGCCATCGTCTGGTAGATCACCTGGGTCGCCTGCGACAGCGACACGCCCGGCGGCAGGTTGAACGAGATCGTCGTCGCGACGAACAACCCCTGGTGGTTGACCGACAGCGGCGTCGTGCTCGGGCCGAAGGTCGCGATCGCGGACAGCGGGATCATCGTCGACTTCGACGTCGACACCGCCGCGCCCGACGACGCGCTCGACTTGCCGCTCGACGCGATCGAGTTCAGCGCCTGGTTGCGCGCGGAATCGGACGCGATCGCCGCAGCGCTGGTGGCGGCCGTGCCGGCGCTCGACGTGCCGGCCGAGGTCGCGACGAAGGTGCCGGCCGCGGCGTTGGTCGTCTGCGAGCCGTTCGCGCTGCCGCCCGACGTGCTGATCCATACCTGGTTCAGCATCTCGGGGCTCTGCCAGTATTTCGGCGCGACCTCCATCACCACGTGATACTGGTTCAGCGGGTTGTAGATCGTCGAGACCTGGCGCTGGCCGAACGCGTCGTACAGCGTGTTGTCGATCTGCGCCGGCTTGATGCCGAGCCGCGCGGCGGTCGCGCGATCGATCGTGACCATCGCCTCGAGGCCGCCTTGCTGCTGGTCGGAGTTCACGTCGGTCAGCTCGGCGCGCTTTTGCAGCGCCTCGGTCAACAGCGGCCCCCACTTGTACAGCTCGGCGCTCGAATCGCCGAGCAGCGTGAACTGATACTGCGCGCTGCTCTGCCGGCCGCCGACGCGAATGTCCTGCGCGGCCTGCAGGAACGTGCGCGCACCCGCGACGTCCGACAGCGGCTTGCGCAGTTGCTGGATCACCTGGTCGGCCGACAGCTTGCGCTCGGTGCGGTCCTTCAGCGTGACGAACATGAAGCCCGAGTTGGTCTGCGTGCCGCCGGTGAAGCCGGCTACGCTCTTCACGTTCGGATTCGACTGCACGATCCGCATCATTTCGGAGAACTTCAGCTTCATCGCCTGGAACGACGTCGACTGGTCGGCCTGGATGCCGCCGATCATCAACCCGGTGTCCTGCTGCGGGAAGAAGCCCTTCGGCACGACGATATACAGATAGACGTTCAGGCCGATCGTCGCGAACAGGATCAGCAGGACCAGCAGCGGGCGGCGCAGCGCCCACGACAGCGTGCGCTCGTAGCCGCGCTGCATCCGCGTGAAGAAGCGCTCGAGGAACCGGCCGAGGCGGCCTTCCTCGCGCACCTCGTGCGGCTCGCGCAGCAGCCGCGCGCACATCATCGGCGTGACCGTCAGCGAAACGGCCAGCGACACGCCGATCGCGAGCGACAGCGTCAGTGCGAATTCGCGGAACAGGCGCCCGACGATGCCGCCCATCAGCAGGATCGGCAGGAACACCGCGACGAGCGAAATGCTCATCGACAGCACGGTGAAGCCGACCTCGCGCGCACCGTCGAAGGCGGCCTGCAGCCGCGGCTTGCCGTTCTCGATGTGGCGCGTGATGTTCTCGAGCACGACGATCGCATCGTCGACGACGAAGCCGGTCGCGACGATCAGCGCCATCAGCGACAGGTTGTCGATCGAGAAGCCGAGCAGGTACATCGCGCCGAACGTGCCGACGATCGAGATCGGCACGGCGACGCTCGGGATCAGCGTCGCGCGCCAGTTGCGCAGGAACAGGAACACGACCATCACGACCAGGCTCACCGCGATCAGCAGCGTGTGCTCGGTGTCCTTCAGCGACGCGCGGATCGTCGTCGAACGATCGAGCACCGGCGTCACCGTGATGTCGGCCGGCAGCGACGCGGTGAGCTGCGGCAGCGCCGCGCGCACGCGGTCGATCGTCTCGATGATGTTCGCGCCGGGCGAGCGGTAGAGGATCACGAGCACCGCGCGCTTGCCGTTCGACAGGCCCAGGTTGCGGAGGTCCTCGACGCCGTCGACGACCTCGGACAGGTCGGACAGCCGCACGGCCGCGCCGTTGCGGTACGCGACGACCAGGTCGCTGTACTGCGACGCCTGCGAGGCCTGGTCGTTCGTGTAGAGCTGGTAGCGCTTCGGGCCGAATTCGATCGCGCCCTTCGGGCTGTTCGCGTTCGCGGACGCGAGCGCGGCGCGCACGTCCTCGAGGCCGATCCCGTAGTGGAACAGCGCATGAGGCTCGAGCTCGACACGCACGGCCGGGTTCGCGGAGCCGCTCACCGAGACCTGGCCGACGCCGTCGATCTGCGACAGCGACTGCTGCAGCACCGTCGACGCGGCGTCGTACAGCTTCGCGGGCGATGACGTTTCCGACGTGAGCGACACGACCATGATCGGCGAATCGGCCGGGTTGACCTTGCGGTACGTCGGGTTGCTCTTGAGCGACGCGGGCAGGTCGGCGCGCGCCGCATTGATTGCGGCCTGCACGTCGCGCGCGGCGCCGTCGATGTCGCGGTTCAGCCCGAACTGCAGGATGATCCGCGCGTTGCCGACGGTGCTGGTCGACGTCATTTCGCTGACGTCGGCGATCGAGCCGAGGTGCCGCTCGAGCGGGCTCGTCACGCTGGTCGCGACCGTCTCGGGGCTCGCGCCGGGCAGCGACGCCTGCACCGAAATGGTCGGGAAGTCGACCTGCGGCAGCGGCGACACCGGCAGCTTGATGAACGCGAACAGGCCGGCGAGCGCGACACCGAGCGCGAGCAGCGTCGTCGCGACGGGGCGGGTGATGAAGGGGCGCGACAGGTTCATCGCTTACGCGCCCGTTTGCTTGCCTGCGTCGCGGCCGGGGCCGTGCCGCTCGAACCAGCCGCGTACGCGGCGCGCGAGGCTGTCGAAGCCGAGATAGATCACCGGCGTCGTAAACAGCGTGAGCACCTGCGACACGATCAGCCCGCCCGCAATCGCGATCCCGAGCGGCTGGCGCAGCTCGGAGCCCGCGCCCGCGCCGACGATCAGCGGCACCGCGCCGAGCAGCGCGGCGAGCGTCGTCATCAGGATCGGCCGGAAGCGCAGCAGGCACGCCTGATAGATCGCCTCGCGCGGCGGCTTGCCTTCGACGCGCTCGGCCTCGAGCGCGAAGTCGATCATCATGATCGCGTTCTTCTTCACGATGCCGATCAGCAGCACGATCCCGATGATCCCGATGATGTCGAGGTCGTGCCCGGTGATCATCAGCGCGAGCAGCGCGCCGACGCCGGCCGACGGCAGCGTCGACAGGATCGTGATCGGATGGATGTAGCTCTCGTACAGCACGCCGAGCACGATGTACATCGTGACGACCGCCGCGAGGATCAGGAACAGCTGGTTCGACAGCGACGCCTGGAACGCGAGCGCCGCGCCCTGGAAGCGCGTCTGGAACGAGCCGGGCAGGCCGATGTCCTTCTCGGCGGCGGCGATCGCCTTCACGGCCTCGCCGAGCGACGCGCCCGGTGCGAGGTTGAACGAGACCGTCGTCGACGGGAACTGCGACAGATGCGCGACCAGCAGCGGCGACGGCCGCTCGTGGAACGACGCGATCGACGACAGCGGCACCTGGCCGCCGCCCGCCGACGGCAGGTAGATGTCGTTCAGCGATTCGGCGTAATGCTGCTCCTTCGGCTCCGACTCGAGAATCACGCGGTACTGGTTCGACTGCGTGAAGATGGTCGACACGATGCGCTGGCCGAACGCGTCGTACAGCGCATTGTCGACGGTCGCGGGCGTGATGCCGAAGCGCGCGGCGCTCGCGCGGTCGATCTCGATGTAGACCGACTGGCCGTTGCTCTGCAGGTCGGTCGCGACGTCGGCGAGCGACGGCTCCTTCTGCAGCCGCGTGACGAGCTTCGGCACCCAGGTCGCGAACTCGTCGGGGTTCGGGCTCGTCAGCATGAACTGATACTGCGTCGGGCTCACGGTCGAGTCGATCGTCAGGTCCTGCACCGACTGCATGAACAGCGTGATGCCGGTCACGTTCGCGACGCGCTGCTGCAGGTCGCGGATGATCTGCGCGGCCGACTCGGAGCGCTCGTCGCGTGCCTTCAGGTTGATCAGCATCCGGCCGCTGTTCAGCGTGATGTTGCTGCCGTCGACGCCGATGAACGACGTGAGGCTCTCGACGTTCGGATCCTTCAGGATCTCGGCCGCGAGCGCCTGCTGGCGTTCGGCCATCGCGCCGTACGAAATCGACTGCGGCGCCTGCGTGATCGCCTGGATCACGCCGGTATCCTGCGCGGGGAAGAAGCCTTTCGGCACGAATACGTAGAGCAGGGCGGTGAGCGCGAGCGTCAGCAGCGCGACGACGAGCGTTGAGCGCTGGCGGTTCAGCACCCATTCGAGCGCGACCGCGTAGCGCGCGATCACCCAGTCGATCGCGCGGTGCACGCGCGCCTCGAAGCGGTGGCTTTCGGGCGGCGGCGAATGGCGCAGCAGCTTCGCGCACATCATCGGCACGAGCGTGAGCGACACGATCGCCGAGATCACGATCGTCACCGCGAGCGTGATCGCGAATTCGTGGAACAGCCGGCCGACCACGTCGCCCATGAACAGCAGCGGAATCAGCACCGCGATCAGCGACACCGTCAGCGAGATGATCGTGAAGCCGATCTGCCGCGAGCCCTTCAACGCCGCCTCGAGACCGGAATCGCCTTCCTCGACGTAGCGCGCGATGTTCTCGATCATCACGATCGCATCGTCGACGACGAAGCCGGTCGCGATGGTGAGCGCCATCAACGACAGGTTGTTCAGCGAAAAACCGGCCATGTACATCACCGCGAGCGTGCCGATCAGCGACAGCGGCACCGACAGGCTCGGGATGATCGTCGCGTAGACGTTCGCGAGGAACAGGTACATCACCAGCACGACCAGCGCGACCGCGAGCAGCAGCTCGAACTGCACGTCGCGCACGGCCGCGCGGATCATCGTCGTGCGATCGGTGACGATCTGCACGTCGAGCGCGGCGGGCAGCGTTTCCTGCAACTTCGGCAACTGCGCCTTGATCGCGTCGACGGTCGCGATCACGTTCGCGCCCGGCTGGCGCTGCACGTTCAGGATGATCGCGGGCTCCGAGTTCACCCACGCGCCGAGCTTGGTGTTCTCCGAGCCGGCGACGACCTTCGCGACGTCGGTCAGCATCACCGGACGGCCGCTCTTGTACGCGACGACCGCGTCGTTGTATTGGTCCGCGCTGGTGAGCTGGTCGTTCGCGTTGATCGTGTACGCGCGCGTCGGGCCGTCGAAATTGCCCTTCGGCGTGTTCACGTTCAGGTTCGAGATCGTCGTGCGCAGATCGTCGAGGTTCATTCCGTATTTCGCGAGCGCGGTCGGGTTTGCCTGGATCCGCACGGCCGGCCGGTTGCCGCCCGACAGGCTGACGAGGCCGACACCGGCGATCTGCGAGATCTTCATCGCGAGGCGCGTGTCGGTCAGGTCCTGCACCTGCGTGAGCGGCAAGGTCTTCGACGTGATGGCGAGCGTCAGCACCGGCGCGTCGGCCGGGTTGACCTTCGCATAGATCGGCGGGGCCGGCAGATCGGACGGCAACAGGTTGCCGGCCGCGTTGATCGCGGCCTGCACTTCCTGTTCGGCGACGTCGAGCGGCAGGTCGAGCGAGAACTGCAGCGTGATCACCGACGCGCCGGCCGAGCTTTGCGACGACATCTGGTTGAGCGACGGCATCTGGCCAAACTGCCGCTCGAGCGGCGCGGTGACCGACGACGTCATCACCTCCGGGCTCGCGCCCGGATAGAAGGTCTGGACCTGGATCGTCGGGTAGTCGACTTCGGGCAGCGCGGCGAGCGGCAGGAAGCGCAGCGCGACGAGGCCGGCCAGCATGATCGCCGCCATCAGGAGGGCGGTGCCGACCGGACGGAGAATGAAGAGGCGGGATGGATTCATCGAGCGGCCCGCGCGTTACTGGGCCGCGGGGGCCGCTGCCTGCGACGCGCCGTGCTTGTGACCGCCGCGGTGGGCGGCAGTGCCCGATGCACCCGGTGCGCCGGACGCCGCGCCGGCGCCATGCGCACCGGATGCGCCTTTCGGCTTGTCGGCCGGGATGGTGATCTTCGCGCCTTCGCGCAACCGGTCGGAGCCGTCGGTGACCACGCGCTCGCCGATCGCGACGCCGCTGACGATGCTCGTGCGCTCGCCGTCGACCGGGCCGGTCGTGACCTTGCGCACCGTCACCGTGTTGTCGGGTTTCACGATGTATACGAACTGGCCGATCGAGCCCGTCAGCACGGCGGCGGTCGGCACGATCGTCGCATTGCGCATCACGTCGACCAGCAGCCGCGTGTTCACGAACTGATTCGGAAACAGCAGGCCTTCCTTGTTGTCGAAGGTCGCGCGCAGCTTGACGGTGCCGGTGCTCGTGTCGATCTGGTTGTCGAGCGTTTCGAGCGAACCCGTCTCGAGCGGCACCGTGTTGTTGCGGTTGTACGCGGTGACCGACAGTTTCCGGCCCGCGTTCACCTGCTTGAGGATTTGCGGCAGGTTGTCCTCCGAGGTCGTGAAGATCACGCTCATCGGCTGCAGTTGCGTGATCACGACGATGCCGTTCGTGTCGCCCGGCGTCACGTAGTTGCCGGGGTCGACCTGACGCAGGCCGACGCGGCCCGACACCGGCGCCGTGATGCGCGCGTACGCGAGGTTCAGTTTCGCGGAGTCGATCGCCGCCTGGTCGGTCTTGACCGTCCCTTCGTATTGCTTGACGAGCGACGCCTGGGTGTCGACCGTCTGCGACGCGATCGAATCCTGCGACAGCAGGGTCTGATAGCGCTTCAGGTCGAGGCGGGCCGTCGCGAGCAGCGCGGAATCGCGCGCATGCGTGCCTTCGGCATTCTCGAGCGCGACCTGGTACGGGCGCGGGTCGATCTGCGCGAGCAGGTCGCCTTTCTTGACGATCTGGCCTTCCTGGAATGCGACCGACTGCAGATAACCCGACAACTGGGTCTTGACCGTCACGTTTGCGAGCGGCGTCACGGTGCCGAGCGCGGACAGCACGATCGGCATCTCGCCCTGCGTCGCGGTCGCGACCGAGACGGGTTGCGGAACGTTCGCCATGGCGGCGGGGCCGCCGCGGCCGCGATGGCCGCCGGCGGCACTCGCGCCGGAGGCCGCGCCGCCCTTGGCGGACGCGTCGGCCGGCGTGCGGTTCCACGGGTGCCACCACAGCAGGCCGCCGATGACGACGACCGCGAGCGTCCCGATCGCCAGCGCGCGGCGCGGGCGGCGCGCGGCAGGGGAGGCGGGATCCTTCGAAGGGGGCGTGGGCTTTTGTTGGTTGTCCATCGTGTTCTGTCAGGAAGACGGCGCGGCGGGCCGGGAGTCGGGCCCTGGGGCGGCGCGTGGGCATGCGGTGCCGGTGCGCCGGCTCGGTCCGGGCCCTGGCGATCCGCGCGGGAATTGAAAAGAGCGGTGCGCGCCGCGAATGCGGCGCGACGATGGGCATGATCCTACGTCCCGTCCCCGTTACAGTCCAGTGGCCTATCTTTCAACGGGTTACGGTCGTTACAGAACGCGACAGCACGATGACGAATCGATTACGCGCCACTGCGCCGGGCCGGTGCGCCGCCGATCTCGCGGGTGATTTTGGCGATGCATTCGTGCAGCGCGGGCACGACGTGTTCCTGCAGCCATTCGGGCGGGCACTGACTGGATGCGCCGCCGCAGTTCACCGAATAGCGCTGGCCGGACGGGCCGACGAAACCGGCGGCGACCGCGTTCAGCCCTTCGCGCCATTCGCCGATCGCGATTGCATGGCCGGCGCGCATCGCGTCCTCGACGCCCGGGGTCAGGCGTGCCGATATGTGCGGCCAGTCGTCGCCGGCCGTCGCGCGCAGCGCGTCGAGCAGCGCGCGGCGCTCGTCGTCCTCCAGTGCCGCGAGATACGCGCGGCCGACCGCGGTGCGCGCGATGTCCATCCGCGAGCCGATCTCCAGGCGCGTGACGAGCACGGCCGAGCGCGGCCGGATCACGTCGATCGCGACCATGTCGAGGCGATCGCGCACCGCGAGGTGCACCGACAGCGACGTGCGCTCGGCGAGTTCGATCATGAACGGCCGCGAGCGCGCGCGGATGTCGAAGTTGCGCAGGAAGCCGTGGCTCAGCTCCAGCACCGATGCGGTCAGCACGAAGCGCTCGCTGTCCGGCAACTGGAACAGGAAACCGGCGCTCACGAGCGTTGCCGTGATGCGCGACACGGTCGGCTTCGGGATGCCCGTCAATTCGGTGAGCTCGCGGTTGCTGACCGGGGCGTCGGCGGCCGCGATGCGCCGCAGCACGGCGAGGCCGCGCGCGAGCGCGGTGATCTCGTCCGGCGACGATTCGCGATCTCGGGGCGCGGGAGGCGTTACAGGTGTCGACACGAGGGATTCTCTCTATTTCCGAAACTCGATTTCAATTTTGTTGGTATTGTAGGATGATTGTCAAAAGATGCATGTTCCATGGGTGAATCGTTCATCGGATGAGATTTTACGGGTTCACCCTTGGTTTATTAGGAAAGTATTCAAATGAGCATCGCCGGAAAGTGAACAGACCGGTGCAAATACCGCTTGACTTGTCGGGCGGAAACGGAAAGAATGTCTCACGTTTTCGAAACATCGTTTCAGGAGTTTAACCGGCGACGGTGTTTCGCGCAGTCTCTCAGGTTCTAGCACGGCCCTCGGAATGGCTAGAACTTTTTTAGCGCCACGGTCTCCGTGGCGCTTTTTTTTGCCCGTTGCCTTTCCTTCGCGGGCCGGCGAGCCCGCCACCCCGGCGCCAACGCCGTCGTTGCGCCACTGCGAAGTCTACCGCGTCACCCGTTATCCCGCCCCTTGCAGCCCCGCTGCGTCGTTCGGCGCCAGCCGGCGATTCCGTCGTTTCGATCCGCTTCGCGCGCCATCGCCGTGCGGCTGCCGCACGCCCGTCATTCAGCGCGAATGCGCGCCGGTCATACGGAAAACGATGCGTGCCATTCGCCGGGGACCCCCTATGCAAAAGTAGGAGGGTGACCCATCCCGGCCCGTCCTGCGTGTCTGCAGAATGCCGGTACGGGCCGTGAAAGCTTCGCGGCTCGCGTCTGCAGCAGAGCATGACGGCCAGCGCGTGTCGCTGGCGGACCCCTTGGATGGAGGTCATATGTTCAGTACCCGCGCGTGTTGCAGCAGTGCGGCGGCACTGTTGCTCCTGATGTGCGCCGTTCCATCGTTTGCACAAACGTTTCGCGTTCAATGTCCGTTCACCACGCCGTCCCATCCGACGGCGCTGCCGGCCGGCAGCGTGGAACCCGCCTACACCGGACCGTCCTTCACCGGCCAGACTTCCGTGCCGACCGGTATCGTCAACGGCGCCATCAAGTGTCAACAGATCTCCGGCGGCGACGGGTACGCCACCATGGCCGACGGCACGCAGACGTATCTGTTTGCCTTCGGCCCGTTGTCCGGCATTGCCGACATCCAGGCCGGCCGCGCCGGTACGGAGTTCGCGGCGGTGTTCAACACGGTCGGCGATCCGAGAACGGATCCGACCTACAACGGAGCGGTCGGCCTCGTGCCCGACCCGGAATCGTCGCCGCCTGGCCAGTTGACCGGCCATGTTGATCCGCGGGCGATCATGGATATCGGCGTGATGAACGGCAACATGCCGGCGCCCGAGATGGCGATCGACGAGGACGACGAGTTCTTCCTGACGCTCACGAACGTCGGCATGATCATGCGCCCCGACTTGTTCGAGCAGCACACGGTGCACTTCCACGGTTATCCGAATGCGTCGTCGTTCTATGACGGCGTGCCGGATGCGTCGGTGGCGATCAACATCGGTGCCAGCTTCACCTATTACTATCTCGCGCCCGATGCGGGCACCTACTTCTGGCACTGCCACATCACGCCGCCGGAGCACCTCCAGATGGGGATGGTCGGCCAGGTCTTCGTGCGGCCGCGCCAGAACCGGGTGCCGTTCGGCAAGTCGCTATACGCCGCGCTGGTGGCGCAGCAAGGCGATCTTCGCACCCGGTGCGGCAACGACATTCTGTGCTCGACGCCCCTGCCGCCTTCGAACGGCGTGCTGCACGCCAACGACAAGAGCGGCAAGCCGACGCTCTACGCATACAACGACGGCGACGGGTCGACCGCGTACGACGTCGAGTATCCGGTGCAGATACACGGCTTCGATCCGAACTTCCATTTCGTGGGGATGACGTTCAATCCGGAACCGTTCACCGACATGAAGGACAAGTACTTCATGCTCAACGGGCGCAGCTATCCGGACACGGTGACCCCTGGGCCGATGCAGACGCCGGTGGCCGACGGCACGGCGCACGTTTCGCAACCGCTGCCGACCATCATCAACATCCCGGCCGGGGGCAGGGCGTTGCTCAGGATTTCCGATCTCGACGTCACCGAATTCCAGACGCTCGCGTCGCTGGGCGTGAGGATGCATGTGATCGGCGTCAACGCACGGCTGTTGCGCGACATGGCCGGCAACGACATGACTTACTACACGAATTCGATCACGCTCGGCGGCGGCGAATCCATCGACGTGATTCTGGATGCGAGCGACACGACGATGTACGCGCCCGGGTCGGTCTACTACCTCTACACGCCGAATCTCGATCACCTGTCGAACGACGCCGAGAACTTCGGGGGACTGATGACGGAGGTCCGCATCTGTCCCGCCGCGCTCGACCCGGCTACGAAGTCCTGCATCTAGGAGAAATATCGTGGGCCACTTCACTCATGACATCCGGACCGCAATGCGTACGGGTGCCGGATTGCTCGTACGTCTCGCCGTCGCAATGCTTGCCGTATTGCTCTGCGGGCCGGTTCTGGCCGCCGCGCCGGGCATCACCGGCACGCATTTCGACCTGAGCGCGGAAGCGAGCCGGATCAGTCAGCCCGACGGATCGAGCGTCTATTCGTGGGGCTACGGCTGCCGCACGGCACCGGCGGGATTCTCGCCGGCGGGCATCACGGGCGCGAGTTGCCCCAGCATGCAGATTCCCGGCCCGACATTGATCGTGCGGCAGGGCGACGTGATCACGGTGACGCTCACGAACAACCTGCCCGCAGCGGCGGGCAACACGTCGATCCTGTTTCAGGGATTCCAGGTGTGCGCGGCGGCGCTCAATCCCGACGGCTCGTGTCCGGCCGCGCTCACCGGCGTGCCCGGACTGCTCACGCGCGAGGCGACGCATGGCAACACGGTCACCTACAGTTTCGTCGCGGCCACACCCGGCACGCATGCCTACTACAGCGGCACACGGGGCGACCTTCAGATCGAGATGGGCCTCTACGGCGCGATCATCGTGTTGCCGACGTCGGCGCCGGGCGTGCTTGCCGTGCCGGCAGGGTGCCGCGCCGTCGCCGCGACGCTGCCCGACGGCCAGCCGGACTACCGCAACGCGGCGGCGGCGTACAACCATGGCTCGGCGTGCTACGACCGCGAGTATCTCTTTCAGTTCTCCGAAATGGACCCGCGCATCCATGCGCAGGCCGAGCAGGAGGCCGCGAAGACGTGCGCGTTGCCGACGGGCTGCATGACCGTCGAGACGGAGCCTTATCACCCCGCGTACTTCATGATCAACGGCCGCTCGATGCCCGACGACATGGATCCGAACTATGCGATGCAGTATCCGCATCAGCCCTACAACGGCAATCCGCACATGCACCCCGGCGAGCTGGTGCTGTTGCGAATCATCGGCACGGGCCGCTGGCAGCATCCGTTCCACGAGCACGGCAATCACGTTCGCGTGCTCGCACGCGACGGGAACCTGCTGCTTTCCAAGTCGGACGCGACCAAGGTCGCGGGCCCGTTGCTGTTCACCACGACCACGACGCCCGGCGAAACCCTGGACGGCATCTTCTACTGGACCGGCAAGGGACTCAACTGGGACATCTACGGGCACAAGCCTGGCGACGGCAGCGTCTGCATTCCCGATGCGAACGGCTACTACACCGCCGACCCGAAGGCGCCGAACTATTACGAATGGTGCGCGGACCACAACAAGGCGCTCGAAGCGCATCCGTTCGGAAACGTCGGCAGCGGCGGACCGGTCACGCTGCCCGACTCGCACATCCTGACGAACGGTGCGTGGTATGGCGGCAGCCCCTATCTCGGCCCGGATGCGACGATTCGCGCGACTTCGCCGACCGGCACAACGCCGCCGAGCGGCACGATCGCGAATCCGCCGGGAAGCGAAGCGGGCTTTGCATTCATGTGGCATTCGCACAATGAACGCGAGATCACCACGAACAACATCTTCCCCGGCGGAATGATGATGATGATGCTCGTCGATCCACAAGTCTTCGTGATCAACGAAGGCAACTAGAGGCGGGGAGAACGGAAATGCCATTCATCCAGTTCAAGGCGATGTTCCTCCGCGTGGCGAAGGCGAGCCTCGCCGCGTTCATTCTGCAGGCAGCGAGCGAGGCATCGCTCGCCCAAACCGTGAACCTGACGGCGAAGGCCGTGTCGGCCACGATGCCCGACGGCGAGATCGTGCCGATGTGGGGCTACACGTGCTCGGCGGCAGCCGTGGCGCCGGCCACCTGTGCGGCGGCCAATCCCGGCGCCGGCGCGGGCTGGTCGCCGGTGGTGATCACCGTGCCGTCCGGCGCGACGCTGACGATCAACCTCACGAACAGTCTGCCCGCTTCCGTGCCGACGTCGCTCGTGATCGTCGGGCAGTTGGGCGGCGGTCTCGGCAAGACGGCGACGTCGACCCCGAGCCCGGTGCATCCGACACAGACCTCGACGACCTGGCCGATTGCCGGTACCGGCAGCGGTGCGACGTTTACGCCGCCTGCGCAAGGGCCACGGGTTCAGTCGTTCTCGACCGAAGTGCCTCACGGCGCGACAACAGCGCTGAAGTGGAACAACCTGCGGCCCGGCACCTACCTGATCGAATCGGGCTCGCATCCGTCGATCCAGGGGCCGATGGGTCTCTATGGCGTGCTCGTGGTGCGCACGCCGCCGGCGAGCGTGACGTCGCGACCGGTTGCCTATCCGGGCGTGCAGTACGACGCCGACATCCCGCTCGTACTGAGCGAGATCGATCCGCTGCAGAACGCGGCAGTCGCCGCGGCCGTCGCCACTGCCGGCTTCAGCGAAACCAAGGTGTGGTCCGGCCTTTCTGGTGGCTGTGGCGATTCGCATTCCTCATCGTTCGGCACCTGCTATCCGCCGGCCGTGAACTACGATCCGCGCTATTACCTGATCAACGGCGTCGCGTTCGATCGTACGCATCCTGACCGGTCGTCGTTCCTCGCAACGGCGCCCGTGTCGACCGGCCAGGTTCTCCTGCGCTTCGTCAACGCGGGCCTGCGCATGCACGTGCCGTCCGTGGTCGGCGCGCAAAGCGGCAACCCGGCGGTCTCCGGCTTCACGCTCGTCGCCGAGGACGGCAATCCGTTGCCCGGCAATCCGCGCGTGCAATCGTCCGTGTTCATGGCGGCCGGCAAGACTTACGACGTGATGATGAACGCGCCGGGCGTGAATGCGCCCGCGCTGCCGGTGTTCGACCGGCAACTGAGCCTGTCGACCAACAACCAGCGCGACGGCGGCATGCAGGCGTATCTCAGCATCAACAACGGCGCGCTTCCGTCCGTCGGCGCGGCCGGCCAGAACGTGGTCGCCAATCCCGACAAGTACTTCCTCGTGGCAGGCAACACGCTGACCGTGGCGGACCCCGGCAAGGGCGTGATCGCCAACGACGTCGGCGTCTATGGCGTGCAGCTGCTGACCAAGCCGGCCAACGGCACGGTGACGCTGAACCCCGACGGCACGTTCAGCTACGTGCCCAAACCCGGTACGACTTCCGACAGCTTCGTGTATCAGGCGAACGGCAATCCCGCGGTCACCGCGACGGTGACGCTGGCCCCCTGCACGCAAGCCGCCGGCTGCCTGTCCGGTCCACCCGTCGCACACGACGACAGCTACACCAGCAACATCGCGTCGCGGCTGCAGATCGGCGCACCCGGCGTGCTCGTCAACGACACGGACCCGAGCGGCCTGCCGCTCGCCGCGGTCGTCGTGCCGAACAGCGCCAGCGGCGGCACGGTCACGCTGAACGCGGACGGCTCATTCAGCGTGACGCCGGCCGTGCCTCCTGTCGGCGGCGCGACCGCCGGCGTGACCTTCAAGTACACGGCCGTCAACTCGCAGAACACGGCGAGCGCGCCCGCGACCGTTACCGTCAGGTTCAACGGCGGCAGCGGACTCGCCGTCAAGGTCCTGGACGCGCCGAGCGCGGCCCCGGGCAAGACGCCCGTGCAGCTCACCGACTACCGCTGGATCATCGAGGAAGACCGCACGTTCCAGATCGACCCGGCCTGCCAGGTGAACACGACGCCGCGCCCCGCGAACTGCCCGCCGTTGCCGGTGCCGAGTCTGGGCACCAGCTTCCATTCGAGCTACATGCCGGTGGTCGCTGCGGGTTGTGTCGGCACGGTGGCGTGCGAGTCGGGGCAGACGGTGTTCGATCCTGCCACCAACACGCATGTGCCCGCGGTATGCGACGTCGGCGACGGCGCGTGCCGTACGAATGCCGCGCAGCAGGTGCCGGTCGACCCGAGCCAGGTATCGCTCGATCCGACCAAGCATTACTACATCTCGATTCTGCCGGGCGACGCGGGCAACAGTTTCTCGAACGGAGCGGGCGCTCCGCAGCCCGTCGACCCGAACAACCCCACCGGGGCGAAGCGGCAGTTCGACATTTCGAAGGATTGCCCGTCGGGCCCCGGCGGCGCGGATTTCGCGCCGGGCACGGGCACCTGCGGTCACACGATGGGCGGCGCGCCGATCGCGCCGGGACAGAAGAGCGTCAACGTGCTCGTGCAGGAGACGCCGTTGCAGACCGCGAAGATATCGGTATTCGTGTTCGAGGACGATGCACCCGTCAATGGCGAAGTGGACGTGAGCGGCGGCACCGACAGCTTCGGCACCGCGCATGAGCCGGGCCTCGGCGGGTTCGAGATCAAGCTGTTCGACGACGCCGGCGGCACCGGCGACGCCACCGGGCAGATGACCTACGACATGTTCAACATGCCGCTGTCGAATTCGCTGCAGGGCACCGTCGATCCCGCCACGGGCCTGAACGCCTGCCCGATTTCGACGACGTCGACCGACGGTCTCGTCGGCATGATCCCGACCTGCCCGAAGTACGAGTCCGACGGCAAGACGTTGTCGCCGCTGGTCGGCCAGGCAGTCATCGCGAACCTGATGCCGGGACGCTATGGCGTCGTCGCGACGCCGGGCGCGGATCGCACCGGCCGCGGCGAGGAATGGCTGCAGACCAACACGCTGGACGGACAGAAGGCGCACGACGCATTCATCAAGGTCGGCGGTCCTTCGTACTTCCAGGAGTTCGGGCCCGCCGGTTTCCACGTGTCGATCGGTTTCGCGAATCCGAAGATCATCAACGACCGGCTGCCGCTGGTGTGCGCCGGCGCGACGTGCAACAACTCGCTCGCGGGCCGGATCACGAATCTGCACTACAGCCGTCCGCCGAACGAGAACCTGTACGGCTCGGGCTCGCGCGATTCGCTCGGCTTCACGCAGTGCTACGTGAGCGTCGGCGACACCGACGGGGAGGACATCGCCTTCACCAAGTGCAATCCGGACGGCACGTTCAAGATCAGCGGCCTGCCGGACGGCACGTTCCGCATCACGGTCTTCGATCAATGGAACGACCAGATCGTCGACGGGCTGGCGACGGCGACGCAATTGAAGGGCGGACAGTCAAAGGATCTCGGCGACATCCCCGTGCTGCAATGGCATACGAATCTGTATACGCGGACCTTCTTCGACCAGAACGGCGACGGCGTCTCGCAGGACAACGAGCCCGGGCTCACGCTCGTGCCCACCAACATACGGTTCCGCGACGGCAGCTATTCGAACTTCAACAACACGGACCTGAACGGCTTCGCCGGATTCAACGAAGTGTTCCCGCTGTTCAACTGGTATGTGGCCGAAGCCGACACGACGCGCTACAAGCAGACGGGCGTGCACGTGGTGTATGACGCGGGCGGGCCGGTCGACGGCACGCCCGGCGGAGGCACCTCGAACATCGCGGCGAATTTCGCCAACACGGTCGAATCGCCGACGGCGCATCTGCCGACGAACCTGCGCGTGCCGGGCGCCCGCTACTGCAACGATGCGGACTGTACCGACCAATCGGGCACGAACCCGTCGACCGCGCGGATCGACCCGCCGTGGGTGACGACCGAAGGCTGGCAGGGCTTCTCCGGCCAGAATTCGTTCATCGAATTCGGCAAGAAGCCGTACGGCCCGACCGAGAACGGCGGCATCAAGGGCGAGGTGATCTACGCGTCGACGCGGCCGTTCGACGACCCGGCGTTGCTCATTCACACGAGCTGGACGCCGAACATTCCGAACGTGACGGTCAACCTGTACCGGGAAGACACGGCGCCGGACGGCACGACGACACTCGCGCTCGTCGATACGACGAAGACGAGCAGCTGGGACGACTGGGCGCAGGGCTTCCGCACCGACGGCATTCCGAACATGAACTGCCCGGGGCAGGAGACGAGCGACCCGTTCTTCTTCACGCTGAAGGACAGCCCGCAGTGGCTGGATCCGACGCATCGCGCGTTGCCCGCGCATTCGCAATTCAAGTGCTATGACGGCATGCATGCGTTCAACCAGGTGCAGCCCGCGCCGTACGACGGGATGTACCAGTTCCCGAGCGTGACGACGCGCGATCCGTCGACGGGCCTGCCGACCGGCACGAACTGCAAGATCTGCGTGGCGAATCCGTCGGGCGACGGCACGCGGATGCTGCCGACCGGGAAATACGTCGTCGAGGTGGTGGTGCCGCCGGGCTACGAGCTCGTGAAGGAGGAGGACAAGAACATCCTGATCGGCGACAACTACATCGCCCCGGTGACGCAGCAGTTCGGCGGCCTCGGCAACATCTTCATCCTGCCCGACCAGGCGGCGATGAATTCGACCTTCAACCCGAACAACGCGCAGAACCCGACGACCGACCTCGGTTCGACGCCGCGGCACGAAGGCGATACGGGCAGCGTCGAGACGTTCTGGCCGTGCGTCGGCGCATTGCGCATCGTGCCGGACTACATCAGCCTGTTCCCGGGCTCGAAGGAGGTCGCGCCGTTCGCGGGCGCATCGCGGCATCTCTGCGACCGCAAGGAGGTCACGCTCACGAACGAAATGTCGGTGCTCGCGAAGTTCTGGCTGTTCAGCTCGACCCATGTTGCCGCGCACTTCACCGGCTTCATGCTCGACGACTTCTCGTCCGAGTTCGATCCGTACTCGCCGCAGTTCGGCGAGAAGTTCGCGGTGCCCAACGTGCCGATCTCGATGAAGGATTTCGGCGGCAATGAAGTCGCGCGCATCTATTCGGACTCCTGGGGCATCTTCAACGGGCTGAACTATTCGACGTGGCAGGTCAATCCGCCGAATCCGACCGGCTACGCGCCGACGATGATGGTCGCGTGCATGAACGATCCCGACATGCCCGATCCGGCGCATCCGGGCAAGACGATCCGCGATCCGTTGTTCAACCCGGCATACAGCCAGTTCTGCTACGAGATTCCGTTCATGCCCGGACAGACGCAGTACATGGACACGCCGGTGGTGCCGGTCCAGGCCTTCGCGTCCGGCTACAACCCGCCTGACTGCGCGTACCCGGACGGCACGCCCGCGATTGCCAGCGTGACCGGCGACGCGAGCGGCGGCGGCGCGGGCCCGTGGGTCAGCGCGGTCGGTCACCCGCTGACGATCAAGGCGCTCGGCGATCAGACCGTTGCGAACAACGCGTACAACGGGCCGGCCGCGACCGCCACGCCGTTCAACCAGAAGTTCGTCAAGCGCCATTACGGCTTCGGGGCGGCGCAAGGCAAGGTCACGATCGGCGGCAGGACGGCCGCGGTGCAGTCATGGACCGATTCGGAGATCCGCGTCGTCGTGCCGCCGCTCATCGGCTCGAGCTGCACGGTTCAGCAGCGCGGCGTGCTGACGCCGACGTCCTGCGGCGAACTGGTCGTCACGACCGCCAGCGGCAAGAACTCGATCGACACGGTCACCGTGACGGTGGGCGGCAAGGCGCCGACTTACGTGAACGGCGAGAACGCGACCAACGACGCGATCCAGACCGCGATCGACAAGGCGACCCCGGGCGACCTGATCATCGTCGGTCCGGGCACCTACAACGAAATGACCGTGATGTGGAAGCCGGTGCGGCTGCAAGGCGTCGGCGCGCCGTCGGTGGTGATCAATGCGAACACGCATCCGTCGGGCAAGATGGACGCGTGGCGCAGGAAGGTCGACTGCCTGTTCGGCGTCGCGATCAACGGCGCGATGATTTCGTCGTCGAACCCGTACGACCCGAGCGGCACGTACACGTGCCCGACGGCGATGCAGCGCAAGGTCGACCCGATCCCGCTCGAGCCGACCGTGGGGTGGGACTCGACCCTGAACGGCAATCTCGGCGAAATGCTGCTCGAGCCGTCGCTGATGGGCGCCTACGAAGGTGCCGGCATTACGGTGCTCGGCAAGGGCGTGCGCGACGTGCTGGTGGGCGGCGTGCCGCAGCCCGACCCGAACTGCGTCGCGAACGGCATCTGCGTGCCGCTCACGGGCCCGAGTGCATTGCGGCCGAATCCGCCGGACTGCGCGAATTATCCGAGCAACTTCCTGTGCAATCCATCGCGCATCGACGGCATCACGGTCACGAACAGCTCGCAAGGCGGCGGCGGGATTTTCCTGCATGGCTGGAACCACCTGATGGAGGTGTCGAACAACCGCGTGTATTCGAACGCCGGCACGCTGTCAGGCGGCATCTCGGTCGGCCAGGTCGAAGTGCCCGACGGCACGATCGCGGCCGACGGCATCACCGAGCTTCCGTTCGGCTTCAACAAGTCCGTGAACGTGCACCACAATTCGGTGACGTCGAACGCGTCGTACGGCGATGAAATCAATTCGAGCACACCGTCATCGGCCGGCGGCGTCGTGTTCTGCTCGGGCGCCGACAACTACCACTTCAACTACAACTGGGTGTGCGGCAACATCAGCAGCGGCGACGGCGGAGGCGTCGCGCACTTCGGCTTCAGCTATGCCGGCGACATTTCGCACAACTGGGTGCTGTTCAACCAGAGCAACAACCCGACACTGCCGACCTATGGCGGCGGCATCATCGCGCAGGGCGTGCCGCCGGACGGCACCTTCTGCGAGAACTCGACGGTCGACATGGACTGCGCGCCGCAACTGTCCGACGGCATCGGGCCGCAACTGGTGATCGACGGCAACCTGATCATGGGCAACACGGCCGAGAGCGGCAAGGGCGGCGGGCTGCGGCTGCAGGCGGTGAACGGCACGGACGTGCAGCGCAGCCCGGGCAATGCGGCGAACTGGTACGCGGTCCGCGTGATCAACAACATCATCGCCAACAACGTCGCGGGCTGGGGTGGCGGCGGCGTGTCGCTGCAGGATGCGGTGCGCGTGAGCTTCGTCAACAACACCGTGATGTCGAACGACGCGACGGCGTCCGCCGGCGTGCTGTTCAACACGGACGCGGCGACCCAGGCGAACGTCGGGCCGCCGAACTGCACCACGGTCGGCGCACAAACGACGTGCAACCCGATCACGACGTCGACATACCAGCCGGCCGGGCTCGAGACCGCGCGGCATACGGCGAACTTCGTGACGGCGTTCACCGCCGCCGGGGTGGCGTGTCCGGGGGGCCTGTCGAACTGCACGACGTTCTCGAACCCGGTGCTGACCAACAACGTGTTCTGGCAGAACCGCACGTTCTTCATCACGGTGTCCGGGAAGAACCCGAACATCCCCGGGATGCAGAACACGGTGACGTTGAACCCGACGTTGAACCAGGCGGGGCATGCGACAGGCTATTGCGATCCGCACGCGGTGTATTGGGATATCGGCGCGTATGGCGACACCGGCCCCGGCAACCATCAGTCGGGCCTTACGCTGAGCCCGCGGTATTCGATCCTGACGGATGCGGGTGACTACCCGGGCGCGAACAACAGCGGGGCCAACCCGGCCGTCGTGAGCCAGTATTGCAATGGCGCGCGCGTGCCGCCGGAAGGAGGCGGAAACGGGTTCGCGGTGCCGCCCGGCATCTCGGACACGGTCTTGCCGAACCCGCTGTTCTCGCTGCTGCCGTCGGCCGTGCCGGATGAGGGCAATCAGTGGATCAACATGTCGTACGGCCCGTTGTCGCTGTTCAACATGTCGATCGTGCCCGGCAGCACCGGTTACGGTGTATTGCTCGGCAACTACTCGCCGCGCGCAGGTTCGCCCGCGATCAACGCAGGAACGCCGACGGGTGCGCCGAACCATGACTTCTTCGGCACGACGCGTCCGCAACAGGGGAAGTACGACATCGGTGCGGTCGAATTCCTGCCGGCCGGCATCTTGGGCGGCCTTCCGATCGATCCGCTGGCGCTCGGCACGGCGCTGGCCGATGCCTTGGGCGGGCTGCCGATTCCGCCGCTGGCGGTGCCGACCCTGCCGACCGGCGCGGTGGGTGGCCTGCCGATCGCTCCGCTCGGGCTCGGCACGGTGCCGAATCAACGTTGAAGGGGGGGCCATGAACCGTTCAACTTTGCTGCGCAGGCGAGCGGCGTGTTACGCCGCCGCCTGTCTTCTCGCCGCGGCCGTCGCGGAGCCGGCCGCGGCGCAGCAGGGCGCGCCTGCTGCGCCCGGCGCGGGCGCGAGGCATTCGCCATACCGGCCGGGCCTCCCGCAGCGCGCGAGGACCTACTACATGATGACGCGGGGGATCGACAACCTGAAGGTGCACCGCATCACATCGGACAACCTGATCCGCTTCAGTTACCGCGTGACCGATCCCGACGCCGCGAAGCGGCTCGCGGACAGAAGCGCGACGCCGTATCTGTACGGGCAGACGAGTCACGCGCTGCTTGAAGTGCCGGTGATGGACAAGGTAGGCCAGTTGCGGCAAAGCGGCCGCCTCGAGGCCGGCCGCGAGTACTGGATGGTGTTTTCGAACAAGGGCAACGTCGTGAAGGTCGGCGAACGCGTGAACGTGATCATCGGATCGTTGCATATCGACGGGCTGCTGGTCGAATGACGATGCGGCCGCGATTCACGGCACAGGGACAGGAGAAGACTCATGACCCGGTTTCTTTCGGTAGTGATTGGGGCGGCCTCGCTGGCCGGTTTGCTCGCGTCGGCGCCCGATTCGATGGCGGCCTCGGCGGCAGGCACCGCCCAGGCCGGGGGCGCATCGGCGGGACGCGCGAGCGCCGCGCAGATCGTCGAGCGCAACGTGGCGGCGCGCGGCGGGCTGCAGGCCTGGCGTACGGTCAATACGCTGACGATGTCGGGGCTGATGGAGGCCGGCGGCAAGAAGAACACCGCGCTGCCATTCGTGATGACGATGAAGCGTCCGCACAAGAGCCGCGTCGAAGTCCGCTTCAACGGGCAGACGGCGTTCCAGGTCTATGACGGTGTGCAGGGCTGGAAAGTCCGACCATTTCTCGGCCGTGACGAAGTCGAGCCCTATACGCCGGCCGAGGCGAAATCCGCGGCGCAGGCCGCGGAACTGGACGGGCCGCTCGTCGATTACGCGAGCAAGGGCAGCACGGTCCAGCTGATCGGCTCGGAGATGGTGGAAGGGCATCGCGCCTACGTGCTGAAAGTGACGACCAAAGAGCATGCGGAGCGTCGCGTGTGGATCGATGCGGCCACGTTCCTCGAGCTGAAGATCGACGGCGACCCGCGCGTGCTCGACGGCAGGATGCACGGCGTCTCCGTGTTCTTTCGCGACTTCCGCAAGGAGGGAGGAATCGTCGTGCCGCATACGCTCGAGACGGCCGTCGCCGGCGTGAAGGGAACGCACAAGTTGACGATCGATCACGTGGCCGTGAATCAGCCGGTGGACGATGCGTCGTTCGGCAAGCCGCAGCTCGGTGCGACCAGGATCACGAGCCGCTAGCCGCACGATCGCGCGAGGACCGAGGCCATGAAGCGAATCGAATCGTGGGTGCTCGCCGGCTGCATGGCGCTTGCCTTGTGCGCGTGCAAGCAGGTCGCGGGGCAGGATCTCACCGCGGAACAGATCGTCGAGAGGAATGTCGCCGCGCGCGGCGGGCTCGACGCATGGCGCAAGGTCCGGACGATGGTCTGGCTCGGCCATGTCGACAGTGCCAACGCTCCGGTGCGGGACTTGCCGTTCGTCCTCGCGATGAAGCGCCCGAACAAGACGCGCTTCGAGCTGACGGTATTGAACGAGAAGAGCGTGCGCGTGTTCGACGGCAGGGAAGGCTGGAAGCTCGGCGCGAGTCCGCGGCCGTATTCGATCGACGAGATCAGGTCGGCGCGTGACGAGCAGGTGATCGACGGGCCATTGATCGATCACGAAGCGAAGGGCGTCGGCGTGAGGCTGGAAGGGATCGACCAGATCGGCGGGCACGATGCATACCGCCTCGCGGTGACGCTGCCTTCCGGCGCGGTTCGCCATGTGTGGATCGATGGCCGCACGTTCCTGGACGTGAAGTTCGACCGTCAGTTGCATGGCCCGCGCGGGCCGGTCACCGTCGAAGTGACCTACGGCGATTTCAAGCGTATCGACGGGCTGCAGATCCCGCTCAGGATCGAAAGCCATACGGCGACTTCCACGAACAAGGACACGCTGGTCATCGACAAGGTGACGCTGAATCCGCCGCTCGACGATGCAATTTTCACTCGGCCGACGTCGCCGGGTGGACGCCGTTCGGTCGCGATCGACGCGAGCGTGTCGCCGCCGCCTGCCGGCCTGCCGACGGCGCGGCCATGAGCGGCATCGGGCTGCTGCTGCGTGCCCTCGCGGCGGTGCGCACGCTTGCCGTGAACCGCGGGCTGGCGCGCTGGTTGTTGCTCGTCGCGCTGTGCGCGCCCGCCGGTTACGCACGCTGCGACGAAGTGGCGGCTGCCGAGTCCGTCGCGTCCGCGCCCGTCGCGCCGGCGGACGCGGGCGAGGCAATCTTCCAGCGCGGCATCCTCGGCTCGGGCGCGCCGCTCGAAGCCGTGCATCAGGACGGCGTGCGCCTGCGTGGCGCGGCAGCCGCCTGCATCAATTGCCACCGGCGCAGCGGCCTCGGTTCGAAGGAAGGCAACAACACGGTGCCGCCGATCACGTGGCGCTATCTGGCGCATCCTCGCGCGCGAACCGGCGAGGATCTCGACATCCCGTACGTTTCCGGCATGCGCGTCGATCGCGAACCGTACACGGAGGCGACGCTGGCGCGCGTCGTGCGCGACGGCATCGACCCCGACGGCAAGCCGCTCGGCAGGCTGATGCCGCAGTATGCGCTGAGCGATGCGGACATGGCGGCGCTGAGCGGGTACCTGAAACGGCTCGACGCGCGCAAGCCGTCCGGCGTCACGGATACGGTGCTGCATTTCGCGACGATCATCACCCCCGACGCGGATCCGGTTAAGCGGGCGGGCATGCTCGACGTACTGCAGCACTACTTCGCGGACAAGAACGCGTTTCCGATCGGCGCGACGCCGCCGCTGCGCTCGACGCGCAAGATGATGTTCATGGTCAATCGCCGTTGGGAACTGCACGTCTGGCAGCTCACGGGCTCGCCCGACACCTGGCGGGCGCAGCTCGCGCAATTTCTCGCACGGCAGCCGGTGCTGGCCGTCGTGTCGGGGCTCGGCGGCAGGAACTGGGCGCCCGTTCACGACTTCTGCGAAGAGGAGGCCGTGCCCTGCCTGTTTCCGAATGTCGAAGTCCCGGCAGGAACCGATCGCGATTTCTACTCGGTGTACTTCTCGCGCGGCGTGTTGCTCGAATCGGACCTGATCGCGAAGCGGATCGAGGATGAGCGCGGCGCGCGGCCGGCGTTGAAGACGATGAGTTCCGTATGGCAGGTCTATCGCGCGGGCGACAACGGCGAGCGCGGCGCGCAGGCGCTGGCGGCTGCGCTGAAGGCGCACGGCATCGCGGTGTCGAACCGCGTGCTCGCGCCTCGCGACGGCGTCGCGCAGGCGCTGCACGGAATATCGCGCGACGACGTGCTCGTGCTGTGGCTGCGGCCGCCCGACCTCGCGGCGCTCGAGCATGTGCCGCCCGCGTCGGACACGGTCTTCATGTCGGGGCTGCTCGGCGGGCTCGACAGCACGCCGCTGCCGACCCGCTGGCGCGGCGTGACGCGCGTCGCCTATCCGTTCGACTTGCCCGAAGGGCGCCGCGTGCGCGTCGACTACGCGTTCGGCTGGTTCACCATCCGGCAGATTCCGATCGTCGCACCGCAGGTGCAGGCCGATACGTATCTCGCGTGCGGGCTGCTCGCCGAGACGCTGAGCCATCTGGTGGATGCGTTCGTGCGCGAGTATCTCGTCGAGCGCATCGAGGACATGCTCGAACGCCGCATCCTGACCGGCTACTACCCGCGCCTGACACTGGCGCCCGGGCAGCGCTTCGCGTCGAAGGGCGGGTATATCGTGCGGTTCGCCGGCGCGGATCGGACGACGGTTCGCGCGGACGGCGGCTGGATCGTTCCCTGAGCCGGGCCGCGCACGAATTGAGTAGATGTCTGACCGTGCAAGGAGGAGGGTGCCCCATGTCGGCTTGCAGCGCGGGATCGCACAATGAAGTCGTCACCCGCCGTTCGGCGTTTGCATCGGCGCGCGACGACACTCGGTGTGGGGGAAATAGCCATGAGCACCTCTCTGGCCGGCCATGACGCACATCATCGCCGGGTGCGCTTCACCTGGATGGCCCTGTGCGCGGCGCTCGTCCTGTTTCAGGCGTCCGTCGCGCGCGCGTTGCCGATCTTTGCCCGGCAGACCGGGCAGAGCTGCGTCGCATGCCATGCCGGCGGTCAGTTTCCCGAACTGACGCCGTACGGACGCATGTTCAAGCTGAACGGTTATACGTTCGGCGAGCGCACGATTCCGCTTGCCGCGATGGCCGTAGGCGACCTGACCAAGACGCGCTTCAACAGCGACGCAAGCGGCAATCCGGTCAGTCCGAAGGACGGCCTGCCGATCTTCGACTTCGCGAGCGTGTTCCTCGCCGGGAAGATCACCGACCATCTCGGCGGCTTCGCGCAGTTCACCTACGCGAACTACGATCATCAGGATGCCAACGCGAAATGGAAAGGGTGGTGGGCATCGGACAACACCGACTTCCGCTTCGTCGACCGGATCATGTCGCCCACCAACGACCTGATTCTCGGGCTGACCTTGCACAACAACCCGACCGTGCAGGACGTCTTCAATACGGCGCCGGCGTGGAGCTATCCCTACATCGGCTCGGCGATCAGCCCGGTCGGCGGCGTGCCGGTCACGCCGATGATCGAGGGCGGGCTCGCGATGCAGGTCGTCGGCATGGGCGGGTATCTGTACTGGAACAAGACGGTCTATGCGGAGTTGACCGCCTACAGCACGGCCGACGGTATCTGGTCGTTCCTGAGCAAGGGCAACCACGCCGGCAACCCGGATCACCCGCAGGTATACCTGCGCGGCTACAACCCGTATGCGCGCATCGCGTTGACGCGCGACTGGGGGCCGCACAGCCTGATGGTCGGCGCATTCGGGTTGAGCGTCGACATCTATCCGAACGACCCGAACAGCTTCCCGATCTTCGGCACGGGTGTGACGCGCTATCGGGATTACGGTTTCGACACGCAGTATCAGTACCTGCTCGAGCCGCATACGATCACCGCCCAGGCGCGCTACGTGCGCGAAAACATTCACGACCCGAACAACTTCGTCGTGAGCGACAACACGGCCGCGAACCTGAATTCGCTGCGGCTCAAGGCGTCGTACGTCTACCAGGCCAAGTACGGCATCAGCCTGTCGTTCTTCAATACGACCGGCACCGCCGACAGCTCGGCCTATGCGGCGAGCGCGAACTTCCATCCGAATACGCAGGGCTGGACGCCGGAAATATTCTGGATACCGGATCAACATGTTCGCGTCGGCATCCAGTACACGCACTTCACCAAATACCTCGGCGCGACGACCAATTACGACGGCAACGGACGCAATGCGAGGGACAACGACACGCTGTTCATCTATCTATGGATCGCGTCGTTCTGACGTCCGGCGGGGCGACTGGCGTTGCGGACGTCGCGGCAGGGAGAGCATTGAAATGATCAAGGTGACCCATTTCGCTTTGCTTGCGCTGGTGCTCGCGGCATCGGGTTGTCACGACCTCGAGCGGTCGAGGGAAGTCGACAATCCGGCCGTGTCGGGCAAGACCATTGCGCTGCAGGTGTGCTCGAACTGTCACGGCGCGACCGGCGTGTCGGTTTCTCCGATGTTTCCCAAGCTTGCCGGACAGGGCAAGGAATACCTCGTCGACCAGCTGACGGATTTCAAGCATCACGCGCGCGCCGATCCGAACGCGAAGCGGTTCATGTGGGGCTTCACGCATTTGACCGACGCGCAGATCGACGAGCTGGCGGCTTATTTCTCGAGCCAGCCGCCGACGCTGGGCGCGGCCGGCGATCCTGCGCTCGTCGACGCGGGCCGGGCGATCTTCATGTCGGGACTGCCGGACAAGGGCGTCGCCGCGTGCATCGGATGCCATGGGCAGCATGGCGAGGGGCTGGACCGGTTTCCGCGTCTTGCCGGCCAGCACGCGGACTACGTGATCAAGCAACTGCGGGTGTTCCGCGAGACCGATACGCGGCCGCGCGGAGCCGTCATGAAGGCGGTGTGCGCGAACATGACCGAGCAGGACATGCGCGCGGTCGCGGCTTTCGTCGAAGCGTTTCCGGACGCGCATGACGCACCGGCGAATACGTCGGCGCGTGAATGAGCTGACGCCGGTCGAGTTGCCGCGCGTGCGGACAGCCGAGCCGCACTGGCCGCAGCCGTGCGCGATGGACCGGCCGGCATCGTTTCGGTGCACCGTCTCCCTCGTGGCGGGGCGCCGCTTTTTATTCGAGAGGCGGGTTCGTGCCCGAGCACCATGAAAGCCATCCGATTCACGCGCAACGGCACGGTGCCGATTGCAAGCCGGCCGGACCTGCATCGACGCGGGTCGCGCGTCAACGTGCGACGCATGCGCGTTGCATTCGCGGCCGGCCTGTCGATCATCGACTGGATCTTCGCCCTGGCACTCGTGGTCGGCGCGGGCTATGCGTTCGTGCATGACAACGAACACATGAATGACTACGACAAGGCGGTGATGATCGGCACCGTGCCGGCGCTTGTCGCACTGGGCTGGCGCTGGAAGCCCGCGCGGCTGATGATGGCGTCGATCGCGGTGCTGTCGCTGCTGTCGATCCAGATCTACCAGGGCGATCTCGCGCGCGCCGATTCGGCGTTCTTCCTCAAGTATTTCCTGTCGAGCCAGTCCGCGATCCTGTGGATGAGCGCGCTGTTCGTGCTCGCG
>NZ_CADFEJ010000010.1 GCF_902833055.1 Burkholderia territorii | reverse complement strand
GACCTGCGCGCGAAGCACATCACGGGCAAGGCAGCGGAAGCGGCGCTGGGCGCGGCACACATCACGGTGAACAAGAACGCGATCCCGAACGATCCGGAAAAGCCGTTCGTGACGAGCGGGATTCGTCTGGGCTCGCCGGCGATGACGACGCGCGGCTTCGGCCCGGCGGAAGCGGAGCAGGTCGGCAACCTGATCGCCGATGTGCTGGAAGCGCCGGAAGATGCGGCGACGATCGAGCGCGTGCGTGGTCGGGTCGCGGAGTTGACCAAGCGTTTCCCGGTCTACGGCTGACACGCGGCAGCAGGTTCGACCGCCAACGCGGTTGAACCTCGTCGGTTCCGAAGCGACGTAAAAAAACCGGCTCGCGCAACCGCGAGCCGGTTTTTTGCGCTTTTGCGCTGTGTGCGAATCGATGTCGCGTCACACGGTCGGATCGACGTTCGCCTCGAGCTCGCGAATGCGCTCGTCATTACGCGCGTCCTTGAGCATCGGCGGCCCGGCGAAGGTCTTTCGCACTCCGAAGCCGTACCAGATCACCATCAGTACCGCCACGAACGCGACGAGCACGTAGAGCACCTTCTCGTTCGGCGGCTGGATGCCGACATAGGCGAGCACGCAGGCGCCCACCAGCGCGAGGAGCGCGCACGGCTTCGACCAGATGCCCAGCTGGAACGGGCCCTTTTCGGTCCACGTGCGCCCTTCGGCGAGCATCCCCGAGCCGATCGGCATCGCATACGAGATGAACAGGAACACGGCGCTGCCCGCGCTCAACACCGAGAACGCGTCGCCATACAGCGTGACGACGATCGCGAGCACCGCGCACGTCCAGATCGCGGGCCCGGGCGTCCGATGGTTGTGATTCACGCTGCGCAGCAGCTTCGATGCCGGCAGCCCGCCGTCGCGCGCGAACGCGTACATCATGCGCGACGTCGACATGATCGCGGCGAGCCCGCACACGTAGTTGATGAAGAACATCGCGAGCTCGAGGCACACGCGCAACGTCTTCGGGATCGGCGCGAGGATGGCCTCGAAGAAGCCGGTGCCCTGTTTCATCGCGGCGGTCATGTCCGGCATGACCAGCACGAACGCGCACACCATCACGTAGCCGAACGCCGCGGACCAGAACACCGAGCCGATGATGCCGCGCGGCACGTTCTTCGCCGCGTCGTGCGTTTCTTCAGACGTGTGCGCGGATGCGTCGAAGCCCGTGATCGTATAGGTCACCAGCAGCAGGCCGGACAGGAACGCGAGCGGCGTGGTCTGCTTTGGCCATGCGCCGCCGTCGACGCCCGTGTAATTGGTGAAGGTGACGAGTCGATGCAGGTCGAACGCGACCGGCGAGTAGACCAGCAGCGACACGACCAGCGCGATCGTCACGACGAAGATCAGATAGCCGGACAGGTCGGTGATCTTGCTCGCGATCCTGATGCCGCGTGCGTTCAGGATTGCCTGCGAAAGGGTGATGATCGCGATGAACGCGGTCTGGTGCCACCAGGTCAGGCTGTCCGGACTGACGCCGAACATCGGCGCGATCAGCGTCTTGAAGAACGGATCGTAGGTGCCGAAGTTGATCGCCGCGATCACGAAGACGAGGCCGATCAGGTTGAGCCAAGCGGTCAGCCATCCCCATTTCTTCCCGCCGAGGATCGCGCCCCAGTGATAGAGGCCGCCGGCGGTGGGGAACGCGGACGCGATCTGCGACATCGACACCGCGACGATCAGCGCGAACAGCGAGCCGAGCGGCCAGCCCAGGCCGATCGATGCGCCGCCTGCCGCGGAAAACGCCATCTGAAACGCGGTGATGCCGCCCGACAGGATGCAGATCACCGAAAACGACACGGCGAAGTTCGAGAAGCCGTTCATGCGTCTCGACAGCTCCTGCGCGTATCCCATCTTGTGGAGAAGGCTTACGTCACTGTCGGTGCCTGTATCAGGCTGGATTTTCGCGTCCATGTTCGCTCCGTCACGAATGTCCTGCGATGCAGGACCGTCATCGCTGCCCGGGCCCGGCACGGCGGCCCGCTCCTGGAATTCGTCGGCGGCACGCGACGCGATGCGTCGATGGCGGTCGCATGCCGAGCCGATACGGCAACGGTATGAAGCCAAATCTCGCGGCGATATCGGATTTCGGCAATGCGGCGAAACTCACGACGCATGCACCGTTCAGGGGCATCGAAAGGAGGTCGAAATTTTGTAAGAAATCCGTATGGATTGCAGCAGATCCGTCCTTGTCGAACATCGATACAGGGGAAAGGTGCCGCCCGGAGCGGCATCAACCCGCGTGGCGAAGCGGGTTGACGCGACGGGGGACTTCAGGAGACGGGGAGACGGACTGGGAACGATGCGGTATCGCATTCATTCTGGTCATTTGACGGTGCGACGCCCCGCGCGGTCGCCCACTGTACGGCAGGCTTCGTGCGCAAACGCGGGGGGCTTCGTTACATGCAGGCTGCGTTCAGACCGTTGCCGTGCGTCGCGCGGTCAGCTGTTGCCACAGCATGCCGGCGCGGCTTCCGCTGCGGCAATACGCGAGCACCGGCTTCGGCAGCGCATCGACCAGCGCACCGAATGCGTCGACTTCCGCGTCGCCGATCCGGCCGGGTTCGACCGGCAGATAGCGCGCGTCGAGGCCGAGTTCGCGCGCGGCGGCGGCGATTTCGTCGAAGGCCGGCTGATCGGCGCTTTCGCCGTCCGGCCGGTTGCAGATCACCGCGCGAAAGCCTGCGTTACGAATTGCCTTCAGGTCCGCCGGCGCGATTTGTCGCGATGCGGTGAACCCGGTCGCGGCCGCGGCCCGGCATTGTTCGAGCGCGCGCGCGAAACACGCGATCGCGAAGTCGACGTCCTGCTCGGTCGTGAAACGGCCGAAGCTGATGCGCACCGTGCGGCCCGCGGCCTGCGCATCGAGGCCGAGCGCGGTCAGCACGTGCGACGGTGCGCCGCTCGTCGAGTTGCACGCGGAGGTCGACGACACGGCGAGCGCGTCGCCGAGCATGAACGGGAAGAAGCCGGGTGCGTTGACCGTGAGGCTCAGCGTGTGTGGAATGCGGCGTGCCGCCGCCGCATTGTGCGTGATGTCGCCGAGCGCGAGCAGCGCGTCCTTCAGGCGTGCGCTGAGCGCCGCGATTCGCGCGGATTCGCGCTCGAGCTTTTCGGCGGCCAGCGCGCACGCGGTGCCCATTCCGACGATCTGGTGCGTCGCCAGCGTGCCCGAGCGCAGGCCGCGCTCGTGGCCGCCGCCGTGAATCTGCGGCGCGATGCGCTCGGCGATGTCGCGGCGCACGAACAGCGCGCCGATGCCCTTCGGGCCATACACCTTGTGCGCGGACATCGACAGCAGGTCGATGCCGAGCGCGCGCACGTCGATCGGCGTTTTGCCGAGTGCTTGCGCCGCGTCGACGTGCAGCAGCGCGCCGGCCGCGTGCACGACGCGCGAGATCGCGCCGATGTCGGTCAGCGTGCCGAGCTCGTTGTTCACGAGCATCAGCGACACGAGGCCCGTGTCGGGGCCGATCGCGGCGGCCACGGCATCGACGGTGATTTCGCCGTCGGCCGTGGGCGACAGGTAGGTCGCGGTCATGCCGCGCTTCGACAGGTTGGCCATCGTGTCCAGGATGGCCTTGTGCTCGAGGCGGCTCGTGATCAGGTGGCGTCTGTCGGTCGCGGTCTCCGCATAGCCTTTGAGCGCGAGGTTGTTCGATTCGGTGGCGCCCGAGGTCCAGACGATCTCGTCCGCATCCGCGCCGATCAGTGCGGCGACCTGCGCGCGCGCATGCTCCACTTTTTCCCTGGCCAGCCGGCCGGCGGCGTGCGAGCTCGATGCGGGATTGCCGAAGATGCCGTCGGCACCGAGGCAGGCCGTCATCGCTTCGATCACGCGGGGATCCGCGGGGGTGGTGGCCGCATAGTCGAGGTAGTGCAGCGCGGTGGTATCGCTCATGTCCTTCTCTGGCTCTTTCTTTTCGTGAGGGAGAAATGATACGAGGACGAGCGGGGAAAAAGGATCCAAAATGAGTCGGCTATTAGAAGATATGTGGAAAAACATTCCACGGAAGGCGATTTGAAGAGAATCGAATCCTGAGATCGTGCGTGCCGCCCGGCACCGCTCCGCCGATGTCCATGAGGGATTCCCCCGGTGAGGCACGCATCCGCGCCATTCCGCGCGTGGCGCCGCGCGTTGCGCGCTGCCCGCTGACGCTTCCCGCACCGATCGGCCGATTATTTGCGTTTCGCGAATGGCGCGTTCGCCGGTTGTTCCATACCCGATCCGCGTGCGCGCACCTATCGTTCGGGCGTCGGCTGATTGAATTCGACGCCTGCAACGGCAAAGGCGGCCGCCACTTCCTCGCGACACACGTCGCATCGCACATACAAGACAACGGACCGACTCATGCACGAACGCCTGCGGCGCGTGCAGGCGGACCGGTCCACGGAGACGGACATGAAAGCAAACGAGTGGGATACCTCCTATGAGTGGAAGGCGGTGACGCTGCTGGCGCTCGGTTTCGGGCTGGTCGGCCTCGACCGCTGGCTCATCGCGCCGCTGTTCCCTTCGATCATGAAGGACCTGCACCTGAGCGCGCAGGATGTCGGCAACTGCATCGGCGTGCTCGGCCTGTCGTGGGGCATCTTCGCGGCGCTGATGGGCGGCATTTCCGACAAGGTCGGGCGCCGCAAGGTCCTGATCCCGGCGATCATCGCGTTCTCGCTGCTGTCGGGCTTCTCGGGGCTCGCGGGCGGGCTGCTCGGACTCATCGCGATTCGCGGGTTGATGGGCGTCGCCGAAGGCTCGTTCTGCCCGACCAGCTTCGCGGCCACCGCCGACGCGTCGCATCCGCGGCGGCGCGGCCTGAACCTCGGGCTGCAGCAAAGCGGCTTCGCGCTGTTCGGGCTCGCGCTGTCGCCGATCATCGCGACGCAGCTGCTCAGCGTCGTGTCGTGGCGCTGGGTGTTCGCGCTCGTGGCGATTCCCGGGCTGATCCTCGGCGCGATCATGTTCTTCGTGATCCGCGAACCGAAGCGCGCGAAGGAGGTCGTGTCGGAACATGCACCGGCGTCGCTCGGCCATGTGCTGAAGAGCCGCAACATCCTCGTCGCGATGGCCGCGCTGTGCTGCGCGATGACCGGCGTGTTCGTGCTGGGCGCGCTGCTGCCGCTGTACCTGACGGATTACCTCGCGCTCGGCACGCAGAAGATGGGCCTGGTGGTGTCGGCGATCGGCTTCGGCGGCTTTCTCGGGCAGTTCGGGCTGCCGGGCCTGTCCGACCTGGTGGGCCGCCGCCTCGCGAGCATCGTCGGCTTTGCCGGCACGGCGGTGATGCTGTACGTTTTCCGAGGCCTGGGGCCGCAGCCGCTCGCTCTGTTCGCGGTGCTGTTCGTCGCGTCGTTCTTCACGCTCGGGCTGGTGTCGCTGCTGTCGGGCCCGGTGGCGACCGAAGCGGCGCCCGTCGGCCTCGTGTCGACGTCGATCGGCGTGGTGGTCGGTTGTGGCGAGATCTTCGGCGGCGGCATCGCGCCGGCGATGGGCGGCTACGTTGCCGCACACTTCGGTATCCAGAACATTCTGTGGTTGCCGATGGGCGCGGTGCTGCTCGGCATCGTGGTCAGCTTGCTGCTGCGGGAAACCGCGCCGGCCGTGCTGCAGCGTCGGATGAGCCTGCAGCCCGAGCTGTCGGCAGGCAAGCAGCCGTAACGTCTCGCGAGGTCACGCTCGCACGGACGCCCGGCGGGATTGACACCCGTCGGGTGACAGTGTGACGCGTTCGGCGTGACCCAACCGGCAGGCAGGTGCGGTTAGACTGCCGATTTGGGTTTCGGGAAGGGTGCGGCATGGACCGGTTTCTGAGCATCGAGGCATTCGTCAGGGTCGCGGAGGCGAGCAGTTTCGCGGAAGCGGCGCGGCAGCTTGGCGTCACCAGCTCGGTCGTGACGAACCGCATCCAGCAACTGGAGAAGTTCGTCAACGCGCCGCTGTTCCATCGCAGCACGCGCCACGTGCGCCTGTCCGAAGTGGGCGAGACCTTCTACCGCGAATGTGCCGAGGTCGTCGGGCGCGTCAACGAGCTGACCGACCAGATGCGCGAACTGCGCGCGACGCCCACCGGGCGGCTGCGCATCCAGATGCTGCCCGGTTTCGCGCTCGATCACTTCGGCGTGCCGCTCGCCGAATTCAATCGCCGCTATCCGGGCATCCAGCTCGACATCATCGTCAACGACCGCGTCGTGGACCCGGTCGAAGAAGGGTTCGACATCGCGTTCCAGATCTTTCCGCCGATCTCCGAATCGCTGATCGAGCGGCGCCTGTTCGTGGTGCGACGCCTGTTCTGCGCGTCGCCGGCCTACCTCGAAGCACATGGTGCGCCACAACATCCGCGCGAATTGCTGCAGCACACCACGGCACTGTATTCCGGCTATCCGTCGCGCAACCGCTGGACCCTGACACGCGGCGACGAGGTCGTCGAAATGGAATTGCCCGGCATGATCCGCTCGAACTCCGTGCACCTGCTGCGCGAGTACGCGCTGACGGGCGGCGGGGTCGTGTGCCTGCCCACGCTGGTCGCGAGCGACGCGCTCGTCGCGGGCCGGCTGGTGCCGATTCTTACCGATTACCAGATCGCGCCGTTGAGCTTCGCCGCCGTCTATCCCGCAACGCAGCGACAGGCGCTGAAGGTGAAGGCGCTGGTCGAATTCCTCGCGGAATACATCGGCGACGAATCGCCGTGGGACCGCCCACTGCTCGAGCGCGGCTGGGTTCGCTGAACGAAGCGATTATTCGCGAATCGCAAATGCCGTAGTCGCGGTCCGTTGCCTTGTTGACGGGCGCCCTTGCCCCTAGAGTTGAATCCAACAAGCAGTTCAACTCAGGAGACAGCAATGACCGACACGGCGTTCCACACCGTCTTTGGCTCGCTCGACAACCATGCCAGGGGCGAGATCGAAATCACCAGCGGCAGCGCAAAACATTACGCGTTCTCGAACGTCTTCGAGATCGCATCGAAGTCGGCTCCCTACGAAAAGGTCGTCGCCGGCAAGAACCTCGAATACGTGATCGAAGTGCTGCGCACGGATGGCCAGTCGCCGTGGTTCGCCTGCGCGCACGACGAATTCGTGATCCAGATGGATGGCGAAGTTCGCATCGATTTCATCAAGCTCGACAACCCGCCGACCACCGGCCGCGGCACCGTCAGCGCCGGCTCGCAGCCGGCGGGCCGCGAGATGGGCTACGTCGTCCTGCGCAAAGGGCATCAGGCATTGCTGCCGGCCGGCTGCGCGTATCGCTTCGCCGCCGGCAAGCCGGGCGTCGCGCTCGTGCAGACCGTGCTCGGCGAGCTGTCTGTCGAGAAGTGGGCCGACATCTGCCTGCACTGATCCATCCGAGCGCCCCGTTCAACGATTCCAGGAGACACGTTATGGCCACCCTCGAGACCCTCGAGCCTTCCGCGGGCTTTGCCGCCGATCTGGTGCAGGCGACGCAAGCCGATGCCGTCACCGGTTACCGCCGCTTCCGGCTTGGCGAGTTCGCGTTCCAGCGCGACGAATACTTCGTGAAGATCAGCTGGCCGGCGAAAGGCCAGACCCGCACGCACGCGATGCCCGCGGACGCATTCCTGCGCGCGATGATGCGCGACGTCGCGTGGGGCTTCTTCTACGGCTGGGTGAATTTCGATCATGTGTTCGGCACGCGCAATCACTACGGCAAGGTCGACGTCTACGCGGGCACGTTCAACGGCATCCTGAAGGAAGCGGGCGTCGACTACACCGAGACGTTCGAAACGCCGACGATCATGGCGACCTTCAAGGCGATGCTGCACGACTGGACCAACGAAGGTTTCGATCCGTTCGCGGCACCCGAGGAAACCGGCACGGCATTCGGGCGCAAGCACGGCGAGAACGGCGCGGCGATCGAGCGCACGCGGATTGCCACGCGCCGCATGCCGGGCCTCGAAGGCGATTCGCCGCTGCGCGACGCGCTGCCGGTCAACCGCGCGTTCCTCGACGTCGCGCAGGATGAGCCGGAAGTGCACGTGAAGCCTGGTTTCGAAGGTGAACTGCACGCGTTCAACCTCTTCAAGTACCTGTCGCGTTCGGACGTGACGTGGAATCCGTCGGTCACGTCGGTGTGCGGGCGCAGCCTGTTCTGTCCGACCACCGAGGAATTCATCCTGCCGGTGTTCCACGGCAACGACCGCGTCGAATGGTTCCTGCAGCTGTCCGACGAAATCGTGTGGGACATCGGCGACAAGAACACCGGCGCGCCGCGCGCGCGCATCACGATGCGGGCCGGCGACATCTGCGCGATGCCCGCCGACATCCGGCACCAGGGCTATTCGACGAAGCGCTCGATGCTGCTCGTCTGGGAAAACGCGACGCCGGACCTGCCGCAGCGATACGAGAGCGGTGAGCTGGCGCCGTATCCGATCGAGTTCTGAGCAGCACGCACTTCAGTAATACATCGAGGACGATTCATGCAAACCCAACTTTTCATCGACGGGCGCTTCGTCGACGCCGTCGACGGCGGCACGATCGACGTGCTGAATCCGCACGACGGCTCGCTGATCGCGAAGATCGCGGCCGCCACCGCGGCTGACGTGGATCTGGCGGTCGAAGCCGCGACCCGCGCGTTCCCGCAGTGGTCGGCGATGCCGGCGGCCGAACGCGGCCGGCTGCTGTTGCGCCTCGCCGACGCGATCGAAGCCAACGCCGAGGAACTCGCACAGCTCGAATCGCTGGACACCGGTCACCCGATCCGCGATTCGCGCGCGCTCGACGTGCCGCGCACGGCCGCATGCTTCCGCTACTTCGGCGGCATGGCCGACAAGCTGCAGGGTTCGGTGATTCCGGTCGAAACCGGCTTTCTGAATTATGTGCAGCGCGCGCCGATCGGCGTCGTCGGCCAGATCGTGCCGTGGAATTTTCCGCTGATGTTTACGAGCTGGAAAATGGGCCCGGCGCTGGCGGCCGGCAACACGGTCGTGCTCAAGCCGTCGGAGATCACGCCGTTGTCGACGCTGCGCATCGTCGAGCTGATGGCCGAGGTCGGCTTTCCGGCGGGCGTCGTCAATATCGTCCCCGGCTACGGTCATACGGCCGGCCAGCGTCTTGCCGAACACCCCGGTGTCGGGAAGATCGCGTTCACGGGTTCGACGGCGACCGGCCGCCGGATCGTCGACGCATCGCAGGGCAACCTGAAGCGCGTGCAGCTCGAACTGGGCGGCAAGGGCGCGAACATCGTGTTCGACGATGCAAACCTCGACGCCGCCATCAACGGCGCCGCGTGGGCGATCTTCCACAACCAGGGGCAGGCTTGCATCGCGGGCTCGCGTCTGGTGCTGCACGAACGCATCGCCGACGCATTTCTCGAGCGCTTCGTGTCGTTGGCGTCGTCGATCCGCGTCGGCAACCCACTTGATCCGGATACCGAAATGGGTCCGCTGACGTCGAAGCAGCATCTCGACCGCGTGCTGTCGTTCGTCGACGTCGCGCGCGAGCAGGGCGGCCGCGTGCTCGCGGGCGGCAGTCCGCCGCAGGATGCCGCGCTCGCCAACGGCTACTACGTGCGCCCGACGGTCATCGAAGCGAAGAGCGCCGCCGATCGCATCGCGCAGGAGGAAGTGTTCGGTCCGTTCGTGACCGTGCTGCGCTTCGGCAGCGACGAGGAAGCGCTGTCGATTGCCAACGCGACCGAATACGGGCTCGGCAGCGGCCTGTGGACCAACGATCTTTCCCGCGCCCACAAGATGGCGGCGCGAATCGATGCGGGCATGTGCTGGATCAACTGCTACAAGCGCGTCAATCCGGGCAGCCCGTTCGGCGGCATCGGCAAGTCGGGCTACGGCCGCGAGATGGGCTTCGAGGCGATGCACGACTACACGGAAGCGCGCTCGGTGTGGGTCAATGTCGACGGCAACGTGCCGCCGCACTTCAAGCGTTGAGGTCGCGATGGAGCGCTTCGTCTATCAGGGAACGCCGTCGCGCGTCGTGTTCGAGTGGGGCGCGCTCGAACGGCTGCCGGACGAGTTGTCCGCGCTCGGCGCGCAGCGGGCGCTGATTTTGTCGACGCCGGAACAGCAGCCGCTCGCCGAGCGGGTCAGGAGCGTGCTCGGCGAGCGCGCGGCCGGCGTATGCGCGCAAGCCGTGATGCACGTGCCGGTCGAGGTTGCGAGGGCCGCGCGCGAGATGGCCGCCGAACTGGGCGCGGATTGTTGCGTCGCGATCGGCGGCGGCTCGACGATCGGGCTCGGCAAGGCGATCGCGCTCGAGTCGTCGCTGCCGATCCTCGCCGTGCCGACCACTTACGCGGGCTCGGAGATGACGCCGATCTTCGGGCTCACGGAAGGCCGCCTCAAGCGCACCGGGCGCGATGCGCGCGTGCTGCCGCGCACGGTGCTCTACGATCCGTCGCTGACGCTCTCGCTGCCGCCGGGGATTTCGGCGGCGTCGGGCGTCAATGCGATGGCGCACGCGGTCGAGGCGCTCTACGCGGAAGATGCGAACCCGGTGATCAGCCTGATGGCGGAGGAATCGATCCGTGCGCTCGGCGAGGCGCTGCCCGCGATCGTTCGTGATCCGGACGATCGTGAGATGCGTAGCCGTGCGCTGTATGGCGCATGGCTTGCCGGCACGTGTCTCGGCTCGGTCGGCATGGCGTTGCATCACAAGCTGTGTCATACGCTCGGCGGCACCTTCAACCTGCCGCATGCACAGACGCACGCCGCGATGTTGCCGCATACCGCACACTACAACCATGCCGCGGCCCCCGACGCGCTGCGCCGTGCCGCGCGGGCGCTGGGCGGCACCGACGCGGCCGACGCCGGCCCGCTGTTGTTTCGCTTGAACCGGCAACTGGGCCTGTCGCCGGCGCTTGCCGACATCGGGATGCCGGAAGCGGGCCTCGACGAAGCCGCCGACCTCGCCTGCCGCAATCCCTATGCGAATCCGCGGCCGATCGAACGCGCGCCGATTCGCGAATTGCTTCAGCATGCGTGGCAAGGGCGCGAGCCGCATTGAGCGGCCGGCTGCATGACAGGAGACGAACGTGACTAATGAGCTTCATGACGACGGCGATACGCGGCTGACCGAGCAGGTCGTTGCCAGCTTCGACGGTACGCCGAACCCGCGCCTGCGCGTGCTGATGCAGAGCCTCGTGCGGCATCTGCATGCGTTCGTCCGCGAAACGGAGTTGACCGAGGCCGAATGGATGGCCGCGATTCGCTTCCTGACCGAAACCGGGCAGATGTGCGACGACGTCGTGCGCCAGGAATTCATCCTGCTGTCCGACACGCTGGGCGTGTCGATGCTGGTCGATGCGATCAACCATCGCTTCGCCACCGGCGCGACGGAAACGACCGTATTCGGCCCGTTCTACATCGAAGGCATGCCCGAGCGCGCGTATGGCGAGAACATGGCGTTGACGCCAGGCACACCCGTCGTCGTGCATGGCCGCGTGCTCGACACCGACGGCGCGCCGGTGCGCGACGCCGTGCTCGACGTGTGGCAGACGGCGGAAAACGGCATGTATTCCGGGCAGGACACCGCGCAGCCGCACGGCAACCTGCGCGGCCGCTATCGCACCGACGCCGAAGGCCGTTACGCGATCACGACCATTCTGCCGGTCAGCTACCCGATTCCGACCGACGGCCCGGTCGGGAAGATGCTCGATGCCACCGGCCGTCATCCGTGGCGGCCCGCGCATCTGCACTTCATGATCGACGCGCCGGGCTACCGCAAGCTCGTCACGCACCTGTTCGACGAGGAGGATGTGTATCTGAAGTCGGATGCCGTCTTCGGCGTGAAGCCGTCGCTGATGGTGGCCTATCGTCCGCGTGCGGCGGACGATGAACTCGCGCGTCGGTTCGGGATGAGCGGTGCGTACCGCGAAGCGACGTACGACTTCGTGCTCGACCGGAGCTGACCGACATGGCGCGATTCTTTGCGGTGTTTGCGACCGACCAGCCCGGCATGCGCGAAGTGCGCGACCGCGTGCGGTCCACGCATCGGACCTACCTGCGCTCCGCCGCGCAGCACGGCGTCTATGTGCGGCTCGGCGGCCCGACGCTCAATCCGCAGGGCGATGCGATGAACGGCACGTTGCTCGTCGTCGAAGCCGACGACATCGATGCGGTGATGCAGTTCGTCGGCAACGATCCGTACGTGAAGGAGGGGTTGTTCTCGCGCGTGGAGGTACGACCGTGGGACTGGAGCCTCGGCAATCCCGAACGGAGAGCGTGAATCATGGGTGCCGCTCGACTCTGCCGCTTCTCCGACGTGCCGGACGGCGGGGCACACGTCGTCGACGAAGCGCGCATCGGGCGCCCTGTCGTCGTCGTGCGGCGCGGGGAGCAGGTGTGGGCTTACGTGAATCGTTGCCCGCATTTCTCGGTTCCGCTCGATTTCGTGCCGGGCAACGTTTCCTGCTATCGGTCCCAGGTGCTGATGTGCGCGCATCACAGCGCGTTGTTCCGGTTCGACGATGGCGTGTGCATCGACGGGCCATGTTCGGGTGCCGGGCTGGAAGCCGTGGCCGTCGAGGTGGATTCGGCGGCGTGGGTGATTTGTCGCAGCGCCTGATTCTGAAGGCCGGATTGCGCGACTGGATACGGGCCGCGCTGTAATCGAATGACGCGGGATGAAATCGGCAATAAACTGGATTTCATCCGCTCCATTCAATCAGTAAAGCTAATCAAGTAACCATTTTCACGACCCGGATGAATTCGAAGCCGGGCCGGGGAAATCGTTGTTTCACGAAGAATCGGACGAGTGCCCGATTCCCATCGACAAAAAAGACGGAGACACAATGAAACTCAGGTTTGGAGCAGTCGCGATGCTTGCCATCGCGCCGGTTGCGTACGCGCAGAGCAGCGTGACCATGTTCGGCTTGATCGACAGTGGCATCTCGTATGTCAGCAACGAGGGCGGTGGAAAGAACGTCAAGTTCGACGACGGCATCTTTACGCCGAACCTGTTCGGCTTGCGCGGCACGGAAGATCTCGGCGGCGGATATCACGCGACGTTCGCGCTCGTGAACCAGTTCTCGATGGCGAACGGCAGCATCGTCGGCACCGGCATCTTCGGGCGCAACGCATACGTGGGCATCGAGAGCGACCGGTTCGGCAGCGTCAGGCTGGGGAATCAATACGACTTCATGGTCGATTCCCTGTTTGCGAGGGGCAACGCGATCTCGATGGATCTGACGGGGCTGTACGGGTTCAGGAACGGCCCGTTCCAGCGTCTCGCGCTGCCGGGCAATCCGACCGGCGCATTCGACTGGGACCGCACGGCGGGCAGCAAGCCGGTTGCGAATTCCGTCAAATACAGTTCGCCGACGATTGCCGGGTTTTCCGGGGGCGCGATGTATGCGTTCGGTGGCGTGGCGGGTTCCGTCGGTGCCGACAATACCGTGAGCGCCGGGCTGAACTACGAAGTCGGAGCGTTGGGTATCGGTGCGGCCTATACGAACGAGAAGTATGGTCCGGCGCCCGGCACGCCGTCGACCAGTGTGCGCAACTGGGGCATTGGAATGCACTACGACTTCGGCGCGGTGACCGCGAAGGCGTTGCTGACCACCGTGCGCAATTCGTTCAACGACGCGGGCGTGTGGATGGCCGAAGCCGGTGGCGTATGGCGCGTCAGGCCGGACATCTTTCTCGGCGCGAAATACATGTACATGAAGGGCAACGAAGCCGTGAACGACAACCATGCGCATCAGGTCAGCGTCGCGCTTCAATACTTGTTGTCGAAGCGGACGATGGTTTACGTGTCGGCGGATTATCAGCGTGCGAACAGCGGAGCCAACGCACAGATCAACGGCGTGCTCGATCCGAACGGGGCGTCGAGTTCGGCGAGTCAGGCCGTGGCGCGCGTCGGCGTGCACACGATGTTCTGACGGCGTGCCGGGCGGGCCGTGCGTCAAGGTCCGCCCGGCACTTGGCTACCTTGCAGCGGACGCTGCCGCTTTGGCCTTGTCCTGCTCGGCCGCGAGCGCCGCATCCGCCGCCTGCGCGCGCTGGATGGCCGGGCGGGCAAGAACGCGATCGATATAGGCGCGAATGTTCGGCGTCTCGGGCACGAGCTTGAACATCGTGGTCCAGTGCAGCGCGGAGCCCCACAGCACGTCGGCGGCCGTGAAGCGCTCGCCCAGCAGCCACGGTCCCTTTTCCAGTTGTGTATCGATCGCGTTGATGACGGCATCGAAGTCGCCGTAGGGCGACGTCGAGTACGCCGCGGGTGGACGATTCTTCGAGCGGTCGACGACGGCCGGTTCGAGGCACGAGCCGTAGAACGTCATCCAGCGCAGATACGGGCCGCGCAGTAAATCGCCGGGCGCCGGCGACAGGCCGGCTTCCGGATACAGTTCCGCCGCGTACATGTAGACGGCGGCCTGCTCGGTCACGATCACGTCGCCGTGACGCAGCGCCGGCACCTTGCCCATCGGATTGATGCCGAGGTATTCGGCGTCGTGATGCTTGCCGGCGCAGAGGTCGAACACGTGCAGTTCATAGTCGGCGCTCAGTTCCTCGAGCAGCATCCGCGCGCCGGCCGATCGGCTGCGCGGCGAGTGGTACAGGGTCAGGTGACGGTCTTGCGGCATCGCGGGCTCCGGTGTGCGTTCGGGACGAGTGTTCCAATGTAGGACGGCCGCGCGGCTTCGTCTTGGAAAAATCCGCTGTGGCGGTGCATCATCACGCAATCATCCCGATGGCTCGTCACCATGGCCGACTTGCGTAACGTGACCGAGACGCCCAAGGGCGTCGTTGGCCCGAAAGCCTTCAATCAGCGCTTCCGCCTGAATCGCTATTACCCGTGTGCCGAACTGGCCGGGGTGCTGGATCACCACTGGATCGTCGAATGGGATCTGCGCGACCAGCCGCCGTATGTGCAGCGCACGCTGCCGTATCCGTGCGTGAATCTGGTGTTCGACCGGCGGCGGACGGGCATCTTCGGGGTCGTGTCGGGCGCGTTCGAGACGACGCTGGCCGGGGCCGGGACGGTGATCGGCTTGCGGTTTCGGCCGGGGGCATTCCGGGCGTTCTTCGGCAAGCCGGTGCATTTGGCGACCGACAAGATTCTCCCGGTGTCGACGCTGCTCGATTGTGACGATGCGCAAGCCGAAGACGCCGTGCTCGGAGCCGAGGACGATGCCGGGATGGTGGCCGCCGCCGAGGCGTTGTTGTTGCGGGTGCTGCCGACGGCCGATCCGCAGGTCGAGCGCATTCATGCGATCTTGCAGATGCTGCAGCAGGACCTCGGGCTCACGCAGGTGCGCGACCTGGCCGAGCGCGCGGGCATGAGCGAGCGCACGCTGCAACAGCTCTTTTCCAATTACGTGGGTGTGACGCCGAAGTGGGTGATCTGTCGTTATCGCCTGCACGAGGCTGCGGACAAGCTCGCCGGCGGCGAGCCGGTCGATCTCGCGGAACTGGCTCAGTCGTTGGGGTATTTCGACCAGGCGCATTTCACGCGCGATTTTCGGAAGCTGGTGGGGAAGGCGCCGGCGGAGTATCGGAGGGAGGACGGGCGGGAATGAGCATGCCGATTTCCTGATCGGCGAGCGCGTCATGAGTCATTGCAAACTGGGTGCGTCTCGCGTGATTCCGCCCTATAGTGCTCGTCGTTGACCGATCCGAAAGAGAATCAGGAGTTCGTCGTGCTTCACAGGAAATCCAAGTTGCGTCGTTCGAGCATCGCGTGGGGCGTCGCCCTGGCGACGATGCTGGCGCCAGTGGCGGCATACGCAGACACGCAGGCTGTCGACGGCACGGCGGGTGTCGCGTCCGCTGTCGATCACGACGCCTCCTCCGGACGACCGATCGTCGGAGACGATCCGGTTGCAATCCGGGATGCGCTGAAGAAGCAGCACTTCAGCGCTGCCGCACCTTCTTTGAGTACACGGGTTCGCGGCCTCGTCTCCAGCGCCACCGATCGGCATGCCCCGAATCCCGACCTGGCGGCAGTCGGCCTCGATCGTGACGTGACGTTCGTGGTGCCGGTGCGGTACGGGCTGAGGTACCGGTCGCAGCGACACCTGTTGACGCTGGACGTCGACCTGTTCGACGCGGAGCGCGACGACCGCACGAGCATCCTGCTCAGAAAGGTCACGACGGGGCCGCGAGGACGCGGGCTCGTGATTGCACCCGAAGCGAAGGCGAAAGGGTACGTCCAGCAGGTCGACATCATCGAGCTCGATGCCGGCCAAGGTAAAAAGACGTCGATTCGCAGTCGCATGCGGATTTCCCCCGCCATGTACGCCCAGGCGCACGGCGACTTCGCGCTCGTGTTTTCCGGGCGGCTGGTTCGACCTTATCTGAGCGAACAAACCGAGCATGCGGATCCGAGCATCGACGAGCCGACGGATATCACGACCCGGATCTCGAGGTTGCACATGGATCTCCAATCGATCCGGCTGGTGAGTCCGTCGAGCGGCGTCGTGCTGTCGAAGAAGCTGAGTTTGTCGAAGTAGTGATTGCGTGCGACCGAACGGTTGATGAATTATCAGGATTTACGTATTGTTATCGAAATACAGGAGAATTAACGAATGGCTGAAACCTACAAGAAGCTGAAGGCACAACTTGACGCGCTCCAGAAGCGCGCCGAAGCCGCTCGCATCGCGGAGCTCGAAGCCGTGATTGCGCAGATTCGCGAGCTCGTTGACGAGTACGGCATCACTGAAGAACAGATTTTTGGTCGTAAGCGCGCGAAGACGGCCGCGAAACCGGCAGGAACGGCCGAGCCGAAATATCAAAACCCGAAGACCGGGGAGACGTGGTCGGGCCGCGGCCGCGCCCCGCTGTGGATTCGCGACGCGAAGAACCGCGACCGCTTTCTTATTGCGAAGTAAGGCGGCAGTTTGAAAAACCGCATGCATTACGGATGTGCGCGTGCGGTTTCGTGAGTTCGTCGATACATTGCGCGTCGCGCTCGAGCTCTCGAAGCGCGGGTTGGGAACTGCATAGCGGGAGCCGGCTTCGACTCATTCGAATCGGTAGCTCGGCGGCACTTGCAGTTCCCTCGCAATGCGCTACCTTGAATATTGCGGATAGCGAGACACCCTCACTCCACCGTCACCGACTTCGCCAGATTCCTTGGCTTGTCGATATCCGTGCCCCTCGCCAACGCCGCGTGATAAGCCAGCAACTGCATCGGCACCGTATGCAGAATCGGCGAAAGCGGCCCGTAGTATTCATTCAGCCGAATCACCTCGATCCCGTCACTCGGCACCAGCCCGCAGTCCACATCCGCGAATACGAAAAGCCTGCCGTTCCGCGCACTGACCTCATGCATGTTCGACCGGAGCTTTTCCAGCAGCACGTCATTCGGCGCCACGGCAATCACCGGCATTTCATGACTGACCAGCGCCAGCGGCCCGTGCTTCAACTCCCCGGCGGGATAAGCCTCTGCATGGATGTACGAAATCTCCTTCATCTTCAGCGCGCCTTCGAGCGCGATCGGATAATGCATCCCGCGCCCGAGAAACAGCATGTTGTCGCGTCGCGCGAGCAACTCCGACCAGCCCATGATCTGCGGCTCCAGCGCGAGCACCTTCGACATCGCATCGGGCAGATGCCGCAGCGCGCGCAAGTGCTTCTTTTCCTCGTCATCGCTCAAGCGCCCGCGCACCTGCGCCAGTGACAGCGTCAGCAAGAACAACGCAACGAGTTGCGTGGTAAAGGCCTTCGTCGAAGCGACCCCGATCTCGATTCCCGCACGCGTGACGAACTGCAGCGCGCATTCGCGCATCAGCGCGCTTGTCGCGACGTTGCAGATCGCGAGCGTATGCATCATCCCGCGCTGCTTCGCGACATGCACGGCGCCGAGCACGTCGGCCGTCTCGCCGCTCTGCGACACCGCGACGACCAGCGTGCGCGGATTCGGCACGCTGTCGCGATAGCGAAACTCGCTCGCGATCTCGACGCTCGCCGGCAGCTTCGCGATGCTCTCGATCCAGTACTTCGCGGTCAGCGCCGCGTGATAACTGCCGCCGCACGCGAGCAGCAACACCGAATCGACGTCGTTGAACACGCGCCATGCGCCATCGCCGAACAGCTCGGGCATGATCGACGCGACGTCGAGCAGCGTATCGGCCACTGCCTGCGGCTGCTCGAAGATTTCCTTCTGCATGTAATAGCGATACGAGCCGAGCTCGGCCGCGCCGCTGTGCGCGGCGACCCGTTGCACCACGCGCTCCACGCGCTGGCCGGCCGCATCGACGATCCAGTAGCGATGCAGCTGGATATCGGCAACGTCGCCGTTCTCCAGATAGGCGATGCGATCGGTGACGCCCGATAACGCGATCGCATCCGATGCCAGGAAATTCTCGCCATCGCCGACGCCGACGACGAGCGGCATCCCGTCGCGCGCACCGACGATCCGGTGCGGCTCGTCGCGGCACATCACCGCGATCGCATAGCTGCCGCGCAGTCGTGCGACCGCGCGGCGCACCGCGTCGAACAGGTCGCCGTCGTACAGATGATCGATCAGATGCGCGATCGCTTCGCTGTCGGTCTGGCTCGCGAATACATAGCCGTGCGCCTGCAATTCCGCGCGCAGTTGATCGCAGTTCTCGATGATCCCGTTGTGCGACAGCGCGATGCGCGCGTTGTCGTCGCTCGGCGAGAAGTGCGGATGCGCGTTGAGCGTGACGGGCGCGCCGTGCGTTGCCCAGCGCGTATGGGCGATGCCGGTGTAGCCGGACAGCGCGTGCGCGGCGATCTCACGCTGCAGGTTGGCGACGCGCTCGACGCTGCGCGCGCGTGCCAGCGCACGGTCGCGATAGACCACGACGCCGCACGAGTCGTAGCCGCGGTATTCGAGCCGCTTCAGGCCCTCGACGAGGTTCGGCAGGATGTCCCGCTGGGCAACCGCCCCGACAATTCCACACATATCGCGCTCCGTAAATGTCCTGTCTGGATCCGTGACAGCGATGGTAGGGGCGGTCGATTGGAATTAAATTTCAAAATATGTACAGAAATGAAACGGACAGCATGCCGTGTATCATGTTGAAATTAAATTTCACGTCATGACCGAAAGGAGTTGCCGATGGCCGGCATCACGCTCGACGATCTCGACCTGCGCATTCTCGCGATCCTGCAGGACGACGCATCGGTGTCGAACCTGCAACTCGCCGAGCGCGCGCTGTCGTCGCCGCCGACCTGCATGCGCCGCGTGCGGCGGCTGACGGAAGCTGGCGTGATCCGCCGGCAGGTCGCGGTGCTCGATCCGGTCGCGATCGGCACGACCGTCACGGCCTTGATCGAAATCAGCCTCGACCGGCAGACGGCGGAAGACTACGACGCGTTCGAGGCCTACGTATGCGCGGAGCCGACGGTCACGCAGTGCTACCGCGTGTCGCCGGGGCCGGATTTCGTGGTGGTGGCCGATCTGGCCGACGTCGCCGAATACGACGCGTTCGCGCGGCGGCTGTTCACCGGCGCATCGAACGTCCGCAATGTGCGGACGTTCTTCTCGACGCATCGTGCGAAGTTCGAGGCGAACGCGCGGGTCACGCACGCGATGCGCAAGCGCGGCAACGACTAGCCCACACGACGCGCGCGACACCTGCACGCGCGACGTCAGAACGCGAACGCCTGCTGAGTCGGATGGTGTTCCGCGCGCGCGAACCTGGCGCCTTCGAGCGACAGCAACGCACGCTTGCGTTCGATGCCGCCGGCATAACCGGTCAGGCTGCCCGGCGCGCCGATCACGCGGTGGCACGGCACCATGATCGACACGGGATTGCGGCCCACCGCGCCGCCGACGGCGCGCGCGGCACTCATCGGTAGTCCGATACGTTCGGTGATGTCCCCGTACGACACGAGTTCGCCGAACGGAATCGCGAGCAGTTCCTTCCACACGCTGCGCTGAAACGCGGTGCCGCGCAGGTGAATCGGCACGGAGAAGGTCTCGCGCACGCCGGTGAAGTATTCGGCGATTTCATCGGCGACCTTGCGCGCGAGCGGCGACGCGTTGCGTGCGCCGCCGGTCGCATCCGGCGCGATCGTGAGGGACGGATAGTATTTCTGGCCGACGAAGAAGAGGCCCGTCAACACATCGTCTTCGATACGGATGGCGATGTCGCCCAGCGGGCTCGGCGTCAAAAAGGCGGGAGTCATCGCGAAGCTTCTCCATGAAGGCGCCACACATGCAGTGCGGCATACGCGCGCCATGGCGCCCAGCGCGCCGCAGGCGGCGCCGACGATGCGGTGCGCGCACGCTCGGTGGCGCAGCCAAGCGGGGCGAACCACACATCGTCGGCGGGGAACGCGTTCGGCCAGGCCATCGCACGCATCGCGACATATTGCACCGCGCGTTCGTCGAAGCCCGGCAGTGCGCGCAACGCATCGAGCGTCGCATCGAGCGGTGCCATCGGCTCGAGCGCGAGCGTGCCGTCGGCGACCGCACGTGCCAGCGACACGATCGCCCGTGCCGCACCGCGCGTCACGCCGATTGCTTCGAGCGCTGCCGCCGGCACACTCGCCAGCGTCGCGGCAGAAGGCAACGCACGCGCAAGCGCCGGCGGTGCATGGTCGATTGGCGTGCCGAAGCGTTCGGCCATGCGCGCGAGCATTGCGCCTGCTTGCGTCGCCGCCAATCGTTCGCCCGCAATCGCACGAATCGCGATCTCGAGCCCGTCGAACGCGCCGGGCACGCGCAGGCCGGGCGAGCCGTCCGCGAGTTCGCCCAGATGCGCGTCGATCACGTCGGGGCGGCTGTCGAGATCGAACAGCCGCCGCACGCGCGTGAGCACGGCCGGCACGACGGGCGTGAGCGCGGGCGACACGGTCACCGCGAGCGCGAATCGTTGCGGCACGTGCGTGACCGACAGCCAGGCCGTCACCGGCGCGTTACCGTGCCCGTCGGACAGCGCGACGGCGCGCGCATAACCGTGCGCATCGATCCGCTCGACGCCGTCGATCTGGCGCGACGCGAGAAAGCGCATCAGCTCGTGCCACGCGAACGGCGGCCGGTACGGCAGCGGAAAGGTCATGTCGCCGCTGGCGGATGCGCCGGCGCCCTTGCGCAAGCGCCGCGGATTGAGGCCGTAGCGTTGGCGGAACAAATCGTTGAAGCGTCGCACGCTGCCGAACCCGGCGGTCGACGCGACCACGGCCACGGGCAGCGCGGTATCGGTCAGCAGACGCTTGGCCGTCAGCAGCCGGTGCGTCTGCGCGAATTCGACGGGCGACACGCCGAACTGCGCGGCGAAGATTCGGCGCAAATGGCGCTCGGTCACGCCAACCCGCTGCGCGAGCGCATCGACGGAATGCTCGTTCAGGAAGCCGTTCTCGATCAGCGACGCGGTCGCGGCGGCGAGATTGCCGGACAGATCGAGCAGGCCGTGGCCGGGTGCGAGTTCGGGCCGGCACCGCATGCAGGGCCGAAAGCCGGCTTTCTCCGCGGCCGCGGCGGTCGGGTAATAACTGCAGTTGCGCGCCTTCGGCGGCTTCACCGGGCAAACGGGGCGGCAATACACGCCCGTCGTCGACACGCCGACGAAGAACCAGCCGTCGAAGCGGCGGTTCCGCGAAAGCAGCGCGTCGTAGCAGGTGTCCGGATCGAGTTGCATGAGCCGACTGTAACCCATCCTCGCTGCCGATTCTGGCTGGAATCGGACATGTGTATCGACACGCCGACACGCCGACACGCGTCCCGGCCCCGTTTTCCGTCCACGGGAAAATCCCGAAAAAACGGTTAATGCCACTCTGCGAAACAGTCGTCTCTTTTCGCGCGCATCAATTTGAGATGACTCATCGAAATCCCGGACTGACAACGTCCGGCCCGGCATCCTATTCTTTGAAAAACGTTTTCCAGATTTCGACGGACGAGCGGCCGCGCCACGCAAGCGGCGACAACCGCCGCCCGCCCCGGCGCCCGTCGCCGGTCCAGGACAGACAACATCCAGCGGCGCGGCGGGCGCGGCCGCGCATCGGAGACACTCATGCAATCTGCCGTCGTCGGCGCGGTCCGCGCGGCCGCCAGCCGCTATCGCTGGACCGTCTGTGCGCTGCTGTTCTTCGCGACCGTCATCAACTACATGGATCGACAGATCCTCGGCCTGCTCGCGCCGATGCTCCAGCACGACATCGGCTGGAGCCAGGTGCAGTACGGCCGCATCGTGATGGCGTTTTCCGCGTTCTACGCGATCGGCCTGCTCGGCTTCGGACGCATCGTCGACTGGCTCGGCACGCGCATCTCGTATGCGGTCGCGATGCTGGTGTGGAGCATCGCGGCGATGCTGCACGCGGCGGTCGGCTCGGTGACGGGCTTCGCGGCCGTGCGCGCGTTGCTCGGGATCGGCGAGGGCGGCAACTTCCCGGCGGCAATCAAGACGACGGCGGAGTGGTTTCCGCGTCGCGAGCGCGCGCTTGCCACCGGCATCTTCAACTCGGGCGCCAACATCGGCGCGGTGTTCGCGCCTGCGATCATTCCGGCGATCGCGGTGGCCTACGGATGGCGAGCGGCGTTCGTGATCATCGGCGCGATCGGCATCGTGTGGCTCGCGGTCTGGCTGCTGATGTATCGCACGGCCGACACGCGCGCGCTCGCCGCGGAATACGACGAGCCGCGCGACGAAGCCGAAGCGCTCGACGCGGCGAATGCGGATGCCGGCGCGCCGCGCTGGAGCGAGCTGATCCGCAAGCGCGAGACGTGGGCGTTCCTGATCGGCAAGTTCCTGACCGACCCGGTGTGGTGGTTCTACCTGTTCTGGCTGCCGAAGTGGCTCAACGAGTCGCGCGGGATGGACATGCAGCATATCGGCCTGCCGCTCGTGTGCATCTATGCGCTGACGACGGTCGGCAGCATCGGCGGCGGCTGGCTGTCGTCGATGCTGCTGCGCGCGGGGTGGAGCGTGAACCGCGCGCGCAAGACGGCGATGCTGATCTGCGCGTGCTGCGTGCTGCCGATCGCGTTCGTGTCGCAGGTGCAGAGCCTGTGGATCGCGGTGCTGATCGTCGGGCTCGCGGCCGCCGCGCATCAGGGCTGGTCGGCGAACCTGTTCACGACGGCGTCCGACCTGTTCCCGCGCCGCGCGGTCGCGTCGGTGGTCGGCATCGGCGGGATGGCCGGTTCGATCGGCGGCGTGCTGTTCTCGGAAGTGATCGGCCAGGTGCTCCAGCGCACGGGCCACTACTGGGTGTTGTTCGCGATCGGCGCGCTGGCCTATCTGCTCGCGCTGGCGGTCATGCACATGCTCACGCCGAAGATGAAGCCCGCGAAGCTCGACGCCTGATCGCGTGCCGGCAAACGAACGCGCCGCCCGGAGGCGGCGCGTTTTTATTTGCAATGCGTGAAGGCGATGCGATGACGAAGATGCGGCAGACGGCGAACGCGCCGCCGCGCTTCAACCGGCCGCGGCCGTCGACGCACGCATGATCAGCCGCGGCTCGAACGTCGAGTAGCTCGCGTCGGTGCGGCCGGCGAGCGCGTCGATCAGCTTCTGCATCGCAAGCTCGCCCATGTTCTCGCTCTGGATGTCGATGGTGGTGAGCGCGGGTGCCGCGTATTCGCCGTACGGCACGTTGTCGACGCCGGCGACCGACACGTCCTGCGGCAACCGGAACCCGAGCGACGCGGCTTCCTTCATGAAGCCGAGCGCGATCAGGTCGTTGTAGCAGATCACGGCCTGCGGACGGTGCGGTCCGAGCATCACGCGCGAGCAGGCGCGCTCGCCGGCATCGGCGGTCGGCGCATGCGCGTCGTGCACGTCGAGCGTGAGCCCCGCTTCGGCGAGACAGTCGCGCGCGCCCTGGATCCGCTCGTCGTTCACGCGCGCCGGGCCGAAACCGAGGTACGCGATGCGCGTATGCCCGAGATTGAGCAGATGGCGCGCGAGCATGTAGGTGGCGAGCCGGTTGTCGATGCCGACGCTCGGAATCGGCAGGCCGGGGCTGCGGCGCAGCAGCACGAGCGGCTTGTGCAGGTCGAGCATCCAGCCGGCTTGGTCGTCGGGCATCCGCGTGCTGACGATCAGCCCGTCGACGCGCTGCGCGAGCGCCTCGATCAGCGAGCGTTCGCGCGCCTGGTTCTCTTCGGTATCGACGAGCAGCAGCGTGTAGTCGTGCTGGAGGGCGACGCGGTTCGCGCCCTTGACGACGTTCGTGAAGTGCGGGTTGCTGATGTCGAGGATCACGAGGCCGATGGTGCGCGTGCGCCCGGTGATCATCGAGCGCGCGAGCGGGTTCGAACGGTAGCCGAGCCGCTCGATCGCTTCCTTGAGCCGCGCTTCGACGGTCGGCGAAAAGCGCTGCGTGCCGTTCACGTACTTGGACACCGTCGCGACCGACACACCGGCTTCCGCCGCCACGTCGCGGATCGTCGGGGAAACTTTTTTCATCGGAAGGGTAACGTTTTCGTTCGATTGCACCGGATTGTGGCAGAAAAAGCCGGCATCCGGCCACCGGCCGATATCGGGAAAATGCGGATGATTCCGGACGGCTCCGGCCATTGACGTTCGGCTTTTGTCCCGCGTATAGTTGGAAAACGTTTTCCGATTCGATTGCATTCGGGCGACGTCCAGCACACAACAGAACAGATTCAAGGAGATTCGATGAACGCCACATCCACCGGCGCACGCAAGCCGTTCGGGCGCCTGCTGCTGACCGGCGCGGCCGGCAACCTCGGCCGTCAGGTGCGCGGCGCGCTGGCGAACTGGGCCGACGTCGTGCGCGTGAGCGACATCGCCGCGCTGGACGACGCGGCGCCTCACGAAGAAATCCGGGTCGTCGATCTGGCTGACCGGCCGGCGGTGATGGCGCTCGTCGACGGCGTCGACGCGATCGTCCACCTCGGCGGCATTTCGGTCGACGCGCCGTTCGACGATCTCGTCGATGCGAACATCACCGGCACGTATAACCTGTACGAAGCCGCGCGCAAGCACGGCGTGAAGCGCGTCGTGTTCGCGAGCTCGAACCATGCGATCGGTTTCCATCCGGTCACGGAAGTGCTCGATGCCGATTCGCCGCAGCGTCCGGACAGCCTGTACGGCGTGACGAAGTGTTTCGGCGAGTCGCTGTCGCGCTATTACTTCGACCGCTTCGGGATCGAGACGGTGTGCCTGCGGATCGGCTCGTCGTTCGAGGCGCCGAAGAATCCGCGCATGCTGGTGACGTTCCTCAGCTATCGCGACCTCATCGAGCTCGTGCGCTGCTCGCTGCTGACGAACCGCGTGGGGCACGTGATCGTTTACGGCGTGTCGGACAACCCGGTGAAATGGTGGGACAACACGAAGGCGGGCTTCCTCGGCTACCGGCCGCAAGACAGCTCCGAGCAGTTCGCCGGGCTGTTCCCGGTGACGGCGCCGACTGCCGACTACGACGATCCCGCGCAGCGCTACCAGGGCGGCGGGTTCGTCGTCGGCGAGCCGATGGAGCGCAACGCGAAGTAAGCCGCGCAGGCGGCGGCGTCGCGGATCAGCGCAGGATGTCCGTGGCCTTGTGCCGCTCGTCCACGCCGTCGATCAGGATCAGCGGGCCGCTCGCGTGCCGTGCGCGCAGCGGCTGGATTTGCTGGTACGCATCCGATTCGTACCACGCGCGCGCCGTAGCGAGATCGGGAAACGCGATCGCGATCAGGTCGCCGCGCCACACGCCTTCGCGCACGTCGGGCCGTGCGCCGTGAATCACGAAATGACCGCCGAACGGCGCAAGCGTGCCGTCGATGCGTTCGAGATATTCGACGATGTCGTCGCACATGTCGACGTCGTGCAGGTGGGCGATGGCGTAGGCGGTCATGGCAGGCTCCTTGGTGTCGACGCGATGGGTCGATCGATGAAGCCATGATCGGCGCCAGGGCGGCGCGCGTCGATTACCTCCGACGTAAGCAAATCCGCGTCGACGTGCGCGAAGCCGGCCGCATGCCGCACGTCACGGATATCGACGTCGCCACGCGCTTATGCGCTTATGCGCGCTTTCGAATCGGCCGCGCGCGCGGCACAGGAGCCGGCTCCGGCTCCGACCCGGCCGTTTCCTTGCACAGCTTGTCGAGCATGCGCTGCGCGGCGCCCGCGCAATCCTCGCCGGCGGGCTTGTTCGCGATTTCGTCGATCAGCGCCTGCAGGTTGCGCCGGTTCTGCGCAAGCCGCTGTTCGAGCAGCGCGATTTCGTCGACCTTGTGCCGCAATGTCTGCAGCAGTTCGTCGCGCGGCCACGCGCCGAGATCGGGCGGCAGCACCGCGCGGATCTCGTCGAGCGTGAAGCCCGCGCGCTGCGCGCAGTCGATGATCGCGAGCCGCGTCAGCGCTTCCGGCCCGTATTCCCGATAACCGTTCGCCTGCCGGCGCGCCGGTTCGAGCAGGCCGCTCGCTTCGTAGAAGCGGATGCGCGATGCCGCGATGCCACTGGTTCGAGCGAGCTCTCCAATCTTCATCCTCATGCTCCAGAGGGGCTTGACCTTGAAGCTGACTTTAAAGTTATGGTTGGGCATCGTCAATCGAGGAAGTCCACCATGAACCTGTTTGCGCCTCTCACCCTGCCCAACGGCGCGGTGATCCCGAACCGGCTCGCCAAGGCCGCGATGGAAGAGAACATGGCCGATGCGGACCACGCGCCATCCGACGCGTTGCTGCGCCTGTACCAGGCGTGGGCCGACGGCGGAGCGGGCCTGATCCTCACGGGCAACGTGATGGTGGACGGCCGCGCGATGACGGGCCCGAACGGCGTCGTGCTCGACAGCGACGCGCATCTCGACCGCTTCCGCCGCTGGGCGCAGGTCGCGCGTTCCGGCGGCGCGCACGCGTGGATGCAGATCAACCATCCGGGCCGGCAGATGCAGGCGGCGCTCGGCCAGACGACGCTCGCGCCGTCGGCCGTGCCGCTCGCGCTCGGCGCGCTGTCGAAGCAGTTCCCGGTCCCGAAGGAGATGACGGAGGCCGACATCGCCGACGTGCGGCAGCGCTTCGTGCGCGCCGCGCAGCTTGCCGAGCAAAGCGGCTTCACCGGCGTGCAGATCCATGCGGCGCACGGCTATCTGCTGAGCCAGTTCCTGTCGCCGCTGACGAACCGCCGGCAGGATGCATGGGGCGGCAGCATCGAGCACCGCGCGCGGCTGCTGCTGGAGATCGTGCGCGCGGTGCGCGCGACGGTGTCGCCGGCATTCGTCGTGTCAGTGAAGCTGAATTCGGCGGACTTCCAGCGCGGCGGCTTCAGCGCGGACGATGCGAAGCGTGTAGTCGAACTGCTGAATCCGCTTGGTGTCGACCTCGTCGAGCTGTCGGGCGGCAGCTACGAAGTGCCGGCGATGCAGGGCGAGGCGCGCGACGGGCGCACGCTGGCCCGCGAAGCGTATTTCCTCGAATTCGCGCGCGACATCATGGCCGTCGCGGCCATGCCGCTGATGGTCACGGGCGGGATCCGGCGCCGCGCGGTCGCCGAACGGGTGGTGGCCAGCGGCGTGGCGATGGTCGGCATCGCGACCGCGCTGTCGATCGAGCCGAACCTGCCGCGCGACTGGCAAGCCGGCAAGGACAGCGCGCCGGCGCTGCAGCCGATCCGGTGGAAGAGCAAGGCGCTGGGTGCGCTGGCGAACATGGCCGTCGTGAAGTTCCAGCTCGCGCGGTTGAGCGTCGGGCGGCGCACGCATCCGGGCGTGTCGCCGCTGCGCGCGCTGGTGTCGCAGCAACTCGCCGCGCAATGTCAGACGCGGCGTTACCGCAGGTGGATGGCGGGGCGGGTAGCGCGCTAGCCGCGCACGCGCGGCGTCGGGCTGCCCGATGCGCGCTCACACCGGATACGCATCGTCTACCTTCAGGTTCGCGAGCCGGAACAGCGTGCGCAGCGTCTGCGGATGAATGTCCCGACGCGCGGCGAGCGACGTCAGCATGAAGTCGAGGACCTTCGCGTAACGCAGCAGCACGAGGCAGCGCGCGAGATCCGCGTTGCCGCCGCGCATGCTTTCCGCGTAGTTGACCATCTGGGTCGAGAGCGTGCGTGCCATCTCGAGTTCCATCTGCTGTTTTTCCGTCCATTCGGGCTGCGGCTGTTCGAGCAGTTTCGCGAGAAAGATCTGGAACGACGTATCGGATGAGTTGGGCAGCGCATCCATGAAGAGCCTCATACTTTGCGTGGATCGTTCGGCCGTGTCCGGTGCCGGGCCGCGATCCGGGTTCATGTCCGCGCCGTGCGTCGGCGCGATTGTCATCCGTCGGGAATGCAGATTCCGTACCAGCCCGGCGATCCGAGTGTTGAGCAATGTTGACGCGGCATGCGGCAGCGGCCATTGCGCCCCGCCGATACTGGCTTGCACGGAAAATCGAGAAGGGTGTCGATTCGCCGGGTGCGACCGCGTGCGGCAGCGCGACCGGGGCCGGGCGAATGAAATGCTTCAGCGATGTAACGTAACGCCGGGCTGAAACCGGCCGCGTGTTTCGGCCAACGCGTCGGCGCAATGCCGGGCCCGTGTGTGCCGGTGCCGCTCACGGCGCGTCGCCCAAGTCGGGGCGGTCTCGCGCGGCGAGCCGCGGCCTCATCCGCGTCGCGATGAACGCTCACCAAGCATGCGCCGGATGTTTCATATCCGAGACGTCTCGTGCGCGGCACACCGGATGCGTGCGCAACCGGTGTAACGCACGCCGCCCAACTGGCCCAGCGAATAACCGGAGAACTGTCCATGGGCAGCCGCGCGGTGTTTGCGAACAATCACCACATCATCTCCGCGAGGTTCGACATGAGCGTCCACGCCTTCTTCTCGGCCAATCTGCTGCTGGCCTACACGGCCTATTTCGTCGGGACGGCCAGCCCCGGCCCGAGCAATCTCGCGATCATGTCGGTCGCCGCGAACCACGGCCGCAAGGCAGCGCTCATATTCGCGCTCGGCGTCATCTCGGGCTCGATGTTCTGGGCGACGGTGGCCGCGCTGGGCGTGTCGGCCGCGCTGCTCGCGTGGTCGAAGCTGCTGGTCGCGATCAAGCTGTTCGGCGGCGTGTACCTGCTGTGGCTCGCATTCAAGTCGGGCCGCACCGCGTGGTCGGCCAAGGCGGCCGCCACGCCGAACGCGACCGCCGATCGGAAGCTGTCGCGCTTCTATGCGCGCGGCGCGATGCTGCATCTGACGAATCCGAAAGCCATCCTGGTGTGGGTGTCGATCGTCGCGCTGTCGTCGAACGGCGCGGGCGCGTCGCATGGCGCGGTGGTGCCGGGTTGCATCGCGATCGGATGCCTGGTGTTCGGCGGCTATGCGCTGGTGTTCTCGACGGACGGCGCGCGCCGGCTGTACGTGCGCGGCCGCCGCGCGATGGAAGCATGCCTCGCGGTGGTGTTCGGTGTGGCGGGGATCCGGTTGCTGACGTCGAACACGTGAACGCGCAACGCGCCCGCGTGCAGTGGGACGAACGGTCCGCCGCGCGACCACGCGGCGGACCGCTTCCGCGCTTCAGAAAATGAAGCCCGTGTTGATGAACTTCGAGTAGTGATCCGACACGATCGAATCGAGCAACTGCTTGCTGCCGTCGGTCTGCTTCGCCGCGACCATCGAGCGGATCGAGAACGCGCGCAGCGCGTCGGTCACCGACAGCGTGCCCTCGGCCGAATCCTTGCGCCCCGCGAACGGGAACACGTCCGGCCCGCGCTGGCACTGGCAGTTGATGTTCACGCGGCACACCTGGTTCACGAGCGGATCGACGAGCGCGCCGATCTGCGCCGGATCGGAACCGAAGATGCTGACCTGCTGGCCGTGCTCCGACGTCGTCACGTAGTCGAGCGCGGTTTCCACGTCGTCGAACGGCGCGACCGGGATGATCGGCCCGAACTGTTCCTCGCGATACAGCTTCATCCCCTCGGTGACCGGATACACGACGGCCGGGTAGAACAGCGTCTTGCTGAATTCGCCGCCCGAATGGTTGACGACCTGCGCGCCCCTGGCCTTCGCGTCGTCGATTGCGTCGGTCATGTACGCGGTGCGGTGCATGCCCGGCAGCGGCGTGATGCTGACGCCTTTCTCCCACGGCATGCCGATCTTCAGCTGTTCGAGCGCGGCGGTGAAGCGCTTCAGGAATTCGTCGACGATCGAGCGGTGCACGAGCAGCATCTTCAGCGCGGTGCAGCGCTGGCCATTGAACGACAGCGCGCCGAGCAGGCACTCTTTCACGGTCAGGTCGAGATCGGCGTCGGGCAGCACGATCGCCGCGTTCTTCGCATCGAGGCCGAGAATCGCACGCAGCCGGTGCGACTTCGGATGCTGCTTCTTCAGATGATCGGCGACCTTGCTCGAGCCGATCAGCGCGAGCACGTTGATCTTGCCCGACGCGAGCATGTGCGGCACGACCACCGCGCCCGGCGCATAGATCGTGTTGATCACGCCTTTCGGGAACGCATCGCGGAACGCGTCGAGCAGCGGCTCGAACAGCAGCGTGCCGTACTGCGGCGGCTTGAACACCACGGTGTTGCCCATCAGCAGCGCGGGAATCAGCGTCGCGAACGTTTCGTTCAACGGATAGTTATACGGGCCCATGCACAGCACGACGCCGAGCGGCGTGCGGCGGATCTGGCCGATCGTGCCTTCCGCGATCACGAAGCGCGAGTTCGCGTTGTCGAGCTCCTTCAGCGCGTCGATGGTCTGCGTCATGTACGTGACGGTGCGGTCGAACTCCTTCTGCGAATCGGCGAGGCTCTTGCCGATCTCCCACATGATCAGGTTCACGACGAGCTCGCGCTGCGCGACCATCCGCTTGATGAAGTCCTGCATGCACGCGATGCGCTGCTCGACCTTCATCGTCGGCCATTCGCCGCGGCCGGAATCGTACGCGCGCACCGCGGCGTCGAGCGCCGCATCGCTTTCCGTCTCGCCCATCACCGGATAGCTGCCGATCTCCATCTGCGCGACGCTGCCGTCCGGCTGGCGCACGCACACGGGTGACAGCACGGTCTTGGTCGCGCCGTCCCACGGGCGCAACTCGCCGTCGACCAGCGACACGCGCTGGTGGATCGGCGCGGCGAGCCGGAATTCGGCGGGAATGTCTTGATAGGCGGGAAACAGCTGCTGCAGGGAGGCGGAATCGGGCATGACGGTCTCGTTTGACGGGGTGTCCGGGAAGGACGGGCGATGCGGAATCCTGAGCTGAACGATCCTCGATCCTGAATCGGCATGATGACGCGCGCACGACGCGGCGTCACGCGACGGCATGGCCGAAACGCGGAATGGAACCAGTTCCATTTAAAAGGAACGCCGAACCGAATGCAAGATTTGCCGAATGCTGCCGCGCGTTGCGTAAGGTTTTTGTATGACTGTGTCGGAATCCTGGATATAAGCGGTTTGCTGCATGCGCAAACGTTTCACTTTGGCCGGATTGCGCGGATAATGGCCGAGCGCGGTGAAGTAGAAAAATGCCCCGGAACCTGAGAGATCACACGCAGTGAAGAAAGAGAGAAGGTCCGCCGCGCCGCCGATGCGAGGTCGGCTGCCCGGAGCGCCGGGTCGGGGTTGCCCGGCCCGGCGCGCACCGGACCTTCCGCGAGCAGCGATTCCCGTTTCCGCCATCGCGTCGTTCGCGATCCTCTGTCGTCTTTCCGATGTATCCCCGCAGCAGGCCTTCGATCCACGCGGCCATTTCGCGCCGCGCTCGCCCATATCCTTTCGTTTCAATTACGCCATCTGCGCATTTGCGCGATAAATCGAAGGCAATTTGTCAGGAATCCCCAGTGTCAGCCGGATGTACGTTGCACGAAGGCGACATGTTAAAAATTAACTAATAACGCGAATCATTCTCGTTTAATATTTCGCTCCGTTACGAGCCGTGACGCGTCGTAACGGCGTTTTCCTGACGGGCCTGCCGGCCCGCGCGACGGAGCGATTTCCCGTGCGCCGTCCGTTGTGCGCGCAATGGTGTCCGCACGTCGAATCGCCGGTTCGCGCGGCGGCCGGCGCGTTTGCGCTCACCGTTTTTCCTTCTGTCTTCACTTCCACGATGAAACTCAACAAGAGCGCGTGCCACGCACTTCTGATCGCCTCGACGCTGGCCGGTACACGCGCCGCCTGCGCGCAGGCAAGCGACACCGCGGCGACCCTGCCCGCGATTTCCGTCAACGCGTCCGCCGAGCACGCGTCGTACGACGGCGGTCATTCGCGCGCGGCGACCAAGACCGACATGTCGCTGATGGACGTGCCGCAGACCGTGAACGTCGTGCCGCACGCCGTGATCGAGGATCAGAACGCGACGTCGCTGCAGGATGCGCTGCGCAACGTGCCGGGCGTCGGTTTCTCGGTTGGCGACGGCCAGCGCGACCAGATCACGATCCGCGGCTTCAACAGCATCACGGACCAGTACGTCGACGGCATTCGCGACGATGCGCTTTACTATCGCGACCTGTCGAACGTCGATCGCGTGGAGGTACTGAAGGGGCCGGCCGCCGTGCTGTACGGGCGCGGTTCTGCGGGCGGCATCGTGAATCGCGTGCTGAAGCGGCCGCAGGCGAACCCGGTAAACGAGGTGGGCGTGACGCTCGGCACGCGCGGCGAGCGGCGCGGCGAATTCGATCTGGGCTGGAACGCGAACGACGCCGCACGCTTTCGCGTCACCGGCGCGGCCGAGAACTCGAACAGCTTCCGCGACCAGTTTCAGCTCAACCGGCAGGCGATCGCGCCGTCGGCGCAGTTCAAGCTCGACCGCGACACGGTGCTGAACGTCGAATTCGACTATCTGCACGATCGCCGCACGTCGGACCAGGGCCTGCCCGCTTACCTGGGCCGGCCGGTCGATGTGCCGATCAACACGTATTACGGTTCGGCCGACGGCGTGAACAGTTCGTACAACGACGTTTCGGCGAAAAGCGCGACGGTGTCGCTCGATCACCGCTTCAACGATTCGCTGTCGTTTCATGGCGCGATTCGCGCGTACGACTTCTCGCTCGAGCGGAAGAACTACGTGACCTACGAGCCGATCAAAACCGCCGCGCACCCGGTCGTCACGCTCGACCAGTCGACACGCCAGCGCACCGATCACGGCATCGACGGGCTGTTCGAACTGACGCAGAAGACGTCGCTGTTCGGCATGCGGCACGAGCTGCTGTACGGGCTCGAGCTGTCGCAGCAGCAGAAATTCGATACGGTCTACAGCGTGTCGAAGGTCGCGACCTACGATCTCTTCAACCCGCAGCCGGTCGTGCTGCCCGGCGTGCCGATCGGCGCGCGCGCGAAGACGAACGCGTCCACCGTCGTCGGGCTCGCGGGCGTGTATGCGCAGGACCTGATCTCGCTCACCGAACACTGGAAGGTGCTCGCGGGCCTGCGCTTCGACTACCTGAACCAGATTCGTCACGACTACACGTCGTCGAACGTCAATCTCGACCGCACCGATCATGCGTGGAGCCCGCGCGTCGGCCTGATCTACGAACCGCTCGACTGGCTGACGCTGTACGGTTCGTTCAGCCAGTCGTTCTCGCCGCTGGCCGACACGCTGATCAGTTCCGGCGCGTTCTCGAACGGCGGCGCGCTCGCGCCGCAGAAGACGACCGCATATGAAATCGGCTCGCGCTTCGACATCGGCGGCAAGGCGACGGCCAGCGTCGCGTTGTTCGACATGCGGCAGACGAACCAGCAGATCGGCGACCCCGCGAATCCCGGCTATGCGTTGCCGATCGGCACGCAGCACGTGCGCGGCGCGGAACTCGGCTTCACCGGCCAGATCGCGCCGAAATGGTCGGTGTATGCGGGTTACGCGTACCTGAACGGCACGGTCGACGGCTCGCCGCAATCGACGGCGGCCGGCCTCACGCTATCGAGCAATACGCCCGGGCTGATGCCGCGGCACAGTGCCAGCCTGTGGCTCAAGCGCGAGCTGCCGTACGGTTTCTATGCGGCAGCCGGGATGCAGTTCCAGTCGGCCCGCTACACGTCGGCCAGCGATCTGGTCACGCTGCCGTCGTTCACGGTGTTCAATCTCGGCGCCGGTTATCGCAGCAAGAAGGTCGACGTGACGCTCACGCTCGACAATCTGTTCAATCGCCGGTACTTCATTGCCGCGCACGGCAATGCCGATCTGTACAACATGCCCGGCGACCCGCGCACGCTGACCGCCACGGTGAAATGGCACATGTAAGCCCTTCACCCGCGCCGGCGGCCGCGATCGCGCGGCCGCTCGGTCACTCGACGTCCTCGTCGTCGTCCAGGTCGTCGCCGTGCGCATCGGGGGCCGGCGCCGCATACGCGCTCGCCTGCTCAAGCAGCCAGCCGCGAAACAGCTCCAGCGGCTTGCTGTGGCTCAGCTCCGTCGGATACACGAGGTAGTACGCGGAATCGCCGACCGTTGCCGCGTCGCACGGCACGACGAGGCCGAGCTGCTGCAGCTGCTCCTCGACGAAGAACTTCGGCACCAGCGCGATGCCGAGCCCGGCCGCGGCCGCGCTGATCAGCATCGTGTGCAGTTCGTAGCGCACACCCTGCATCGTGCGGATGTCCTCGACGCCGTGCGTCTCGAACCATTGCGCCCACGCGCCGGGACGCGTGGTCGAGTGCAGCAGCGGATACGCGAGCAGATCCTCCACGCGTTCGACCGGCCCGTCGAGCAGCGCGGGCGAGCAGATCGGCACGACTTCCTCGCCGAACAGGTAATCGGACGACGTGCCGGGCCAGGTCGGCTTGCCGTAATGGATCGCGGCCTCGAAGTGCGTGTCCTCGAACGAGAACAGGTCGGTGCGGCTGCCCATGTTCACGCGCACGTCCGGCGTGCGGTCATAGAAGCTCTTGATGCGCGGGATCAGCCAGTGCGACGCGAAGGTCGGCAGCACCGCGAGCTCCAGATAGCCGCCGCCGCTGCCGTGCGCGATGATCGACAGCGTGTCGCGATCGAGCGCCTCCAGCGCGCGCCGCACCTGCGTGCCGTACAGCTTGCCGGCGCGCGTCAGCACGACGCGCTGCTTCACGCGCGCGAACAGCCGCACGCCGAGGCTCGCCTCGAGCGTCGCGATCTGCCGCGATACCGCGCTTTCGGTCAGGAACAGCTCCTTGGCCGCGTGCGTGAAGCTCTCGTGGCGCGCCGCGGCTTCGAAAGCCACGAGCGCACCCATGTTGGGGATCTTGAATTTGCGCATGATGCTCGTTTCGTCTGACGAACGGACCCGCCCGCGGCGGAGCGGCGGACGGGTGCGGAGATGGCCGATGATTCCAAAAACTCATTACATCTCAATTTAATCTCGCTTTACGCGCCGCTGCAACCCTTTGAATAATGCTTCCCACGCAAGGCCAGGCGCCCGCTGGGCGGCCGGCATGCGAATGGCCGGCACGCTTGCCGGCGGTCCCCTGAACACGAGAATCCTGATGCGCAATCCGAATATCGAGAGCCTGCTGACGAAGCTGCTGGGACAGGCGAAGACCGACGCCCTGTTCGCGACCCTGAACATGCCGGCCATTCTCGACGAATGGGAACCCGACGTCGTCACGCGCGCGGAAATCGCGCAGGCGATGAACATGGCGCTGTTCGAAGGGTTGCTCGAGCGTTCGGCCAACGGCCGCGCGTACACCGCCGACGCGATCGAAAACGGCGGCTCGGTCTACTTCGACCACGGCGCGCTGCGCACGGTGCGCTGGCCGCACACGGGCGCGCTGCCGCCGGGCGAAGCCGCGTTCACGCGCATCCTGCGTCCGCTCGGCTTTCGCCTGAACGGCCGCTATCCGCTCGACAAGCTGGGCATGACCGGCCGCGCGTATGCGCATGAAGACGCGCCGGACGAGATCGCGCAGTTCTTCGTCAGCGAACTGCACCCGGAGCGTTTCTCGAAGGAATTCCAGCAGGCGGTGACGAACGTCGTGAGCTCGTCGCGCGATCCGCTGTCGCCGGCGGCCGTCGCGCTGCTGTGGGAGATCGAGCGCGAAGGCTGGCTGCCGCTCGAGGCCGCGCATGCGCTGTTGCCGGAGATCGTCGGTGCATTCGCGCGTCAGCACGACGTGCCGAACGAACTCGATTACGAGACGCTGCTGCTCGAATCGGCCGAAATGGCGTGGATCGCGACCGAAGGCAACGCGTTCAATCATGCGACCGACCGCGTGGCCGACGTGTTCAAGCTGTCCGACGACGAGAAGGCGAAGGGCCGGCCGATGAAGCCGGAGGTCGAACGCTCGCGTTCGGGCCGCGTGTTCCAGACCGCCTATCGCGCGGATATCGTCGAACGCGAATTCCGCACGCGCGACGGCGGCATCGTGAAACGCAACGTGCCGGGCTCGTTCTACGAATTCATCACGCGCCGTCGCACGTTCGACCAGGCGACGCGCCGCTGGGTGACGGACCTGCGTTTCGACGCGGGCAACGCGCAGGGCATCTTCAAGATGACGGCGAACGCGGGGAAGTAAGCGCGACGCGGGCAGACAAACGGGCCGGCGGCTGATGACAGCCGCCGGCCCGTTTGCGCTGGATGGGCGCCGCGCTCGTCAGAACAGGTGCGTGACCAGATAGAACAGCACCAGCACGCCGAGCGGGACGCCCAGCAGCCATGCGATCAGATACTTGCCCATGTCGTGTTCCTCCACGTGGCCGCGATGCGGGACGCATCGCGGCGGGGTGAGACGACCGGCGCGTCAAAGCTCGCGATCGAATTCCCTCAACTGCTTCTCGGCCTCGTCACGCGCGATGCCGTAACGCTCCTGGATCCGGCCGACCAGATAGTCGCGATTGCCTTCCGCGACGGTCAGATCGTCGTCGGTCAGCTTGCCCCACTTGGCCTTCAGCTTGCCGGTCAATTGCTTCCATTGACCCTTGATCTTGTCTTCGTTCATGGTGTGCTCCTGGAGTAAGGGGAAAAAAGGGCGGCGCTCGGCCGCGGGATATCTCAGGCCTTCGGCTTCAGCCCGGATGCGTCGACGTGCTTCACGCCCTTCACGGAGCGCGTCACGGCGACGGCCTTCTTCACGGCGGTCTTCGACGGCAGCACGCCCGTCAGCGTGACGGCGCCGTCCACCGTCTTCACGCTGATGTCGGTGCTCTTCACGCCCTTGGTGGTCGCGAGTTCGGTCTTCACCTTGGTCGTGATCCACGTGTCGGTCACCGGCTGGTCGGAATTCGACGTCATCGTGGTGTCGGTGGACGACGATGCCTGGGTCTGCGCCTGTGCGTTCGTGAGCGGTGCGGCGGCGAGCAGGAAGGCCGCGCTCGCGGCGAGTAGCGTCGAAAGGTGCGAGGTCTTGTTCATTGATGTTCTCCTTCGATTGGCGTGGTGGATGGATGAATCGACGGATGCGGAGCGCGTCGCGCGCTACCGCGCGATCGGCGTGTCGTAGCCCGGCTCGCGCGGCGGCATGTCGGGGCGCGGCACGTCGGGCGGCAGCGGTACCGGCGGATCGGTGCCTGGCGACGGTTCGGGCGGATTGTCCGGGGCCGGCTCCGGTCGCGTCGGATCGGGTGTCTGATGCAGTTTCATCAGGTGATCCTCCTCTGCGGTATGAAAAGGCGGCGCGCGAGCGCCGATGCAGTACCAGCGTACCGGCGCGAATGCACGCGGACATCGCGCAAATTCACTGGATCGGCTAGTGCGTTTGCACGGGAACGCAAGCACGGGCGGGAACGGAAAATGCGCGATGATGCGCGCGATGCGGCTCGGCCGGCACGCGGGGCGCGGCGCGCGCGCTCGGCGGGATGACGCACGCAGAAGGGCGGCGTGCGAATGTACTATTGCGCATGGTGCATCCGCGCCTGTCGATTGCATCGGCCGCACGCGATCATCGCGTGCACGCGCCAGCCGGCGCAGGTCGCCGCGTATCGGCGCGGAGGCGGCCGGCCGGACAACGATGTCGACCAAGTGGACCACCGATCAATGGACGAACGAGTCAACGAACAGGCGCTCAAGTCGCATACCGACCGGCGCCAGCTGCACCAGATCATCGCGGGGCTCACCGAGGGCGTGATCCTCATCGAACCCGACCAGCGCATCGTGTGGGCGAACGAAGCCGCCCTCGCGATGCACGGCGTCACCGAGCTTGCCGAACTCGGCGCGGACGTCACCGAGTATCGCGAGCGTTTCAGGCTGCGCTACCGGAACAACCACCCGGTGCGCGACGGCCACTATCCGATGGATCGCGTGATTGCCGGCGAGGAGTTCAGCGACGTGACGGTCGAAGTCGAATCGGCCGCCGACGAGAACGTGAGCTGGGTTCACCGGATCCGCAGCCTCGTGCTGACGAACGCGGCCGGCGAGCCCGACTGCCTCGCGCTCGTGCTGCACGATGCGACCGAATGGGCGAGCGCGGAGGACCGCTTCGAGCGCACGTTCAATGCGAACCCGGCGCCGGCCGTGATCTGCCGGCTCGACGACCTGCGCTACGTGAAGGTCAATCAAGGCTTCCTCGAGATGACGGGCCATGCGCGCGACGACGTGCTCGGCCGCTCCGTGTACGAAGTCGACGTGCTCGAGCAGGCCGAGCGGCGCGAGCTTGCGATCGAACGGCTGGCCGAGGGCGCGACGATCCCGCAGATGGAGGCCGTGCTCAAGCGCGCGGACGGCGGCACGAAGGCGGTGGTGGTCGCCGGGCAGCCGATCGACATGAACGGCGAGGCGTGCATGCTGTTCACGTTCATGGATCTCGAGCCGCGCAAGCAGGCCGAACTCGCGCTGCGGCAGAGCGAGGAGCGTTTCGCGAAGGCGTTCCGGATGACGCCGGTCGCGACCGCGATCGTCACGGTCGATCGCTTCGAGCTGCTCGACGTGAACGATGCGTTCGTCGCGATGGCCGGCCATGCGCGCGACGATCTGCTCGGCAGGTCCGCGGACGAGATCGGGCTATGGGCCGAACGCGGCGCCCGGCAGCACATCGACAGCGAGCTCGCGCGCGACGGCAACGTGCGCAACGCGGACGTGCAGATCCGCACGCGCGACGGCGACGTGCGCGATTGCGTGATGTCGGCCGAACCGGTCGCGATTCACGGCCAGGATTGCCTGCTGATCGCGCTGCTCGACATCAGCGATCGCAAGCGCACCGAGATGGAACTGGTTTATGCGATCGAGACGGCGATGCAGGACGCATCGTGGTTCAGCCGCACGCTGATCGAGAAACTGGCGAACGTGCGGCGCGCGAATGCGCCGGACGCGGGCGCGCAGCTGTCGGATCTCACCGCGCGCGAGCGCGACGTGTTCGACCTGCTGTGTCACGGCCTCGCCGACAAGGAGATTGCCGCTCGCCTCGGGCTCGCGCCGAACACGGTGCGCAATCACGTCGCGACGATCTACGCGAAGCTCGACGTGCATAGTCGCGGCGAGGCGATCGTGTGGGCGCGCGAACGCGGGATCGTCGGCGCGCCTGATGCGAACGGTGCGCGCGGCGATAAAGGTGCCGATAAAGGCGGCGCCAACGGCACGGACTGACGCCCGGCATCCGGCCATCGGTGCGAATGCACCATGCGGGCTGGTGCATCCGCATCTGCCGCGTGCGCCGCGCGGCTGCGATCCTGTCCACTCGGCGGGGCGGCGCGGGCCGCCGCGCCGCCGGCTCTCCCCAACTCATCGCAGGAGACGACCATGGACAGGAATCGCATCGAAGGCAAGCTCAAACAAGTGAGAGGTTCGGTCAAGGAAGCGCTCGGCAAGGTGACGGGCGATCGCGAGACGGAAGCGGAAGGCGTGGCGGAACAACAGGCCGGCAAGGTCCAGGAGAAGGCCGGCGAGGCGGCCGACGCGGTGCGCGAGCACACCGGCACCGACCGGCATTGACCGGCGCCCCGGCGCGACCGACCTGAGCGCGCGATATGCCGGGCGTTGCCGCTGCCCGATATGGCGATGATTCTCCATCGGCATGACCGGCGCGACCGCGGCCAACGCGCGAGGCGCGCGTCCCGCCGGTGTTTCCTCTTCCCGGCCCGCCATCGCGCGGGCCGCGTGCCGGCCCCAGCGCCGGCACTTGATGACAATTCCTCACAACATAGTTCCGATATTTCGTTTGCTGCACGCGTATTGGCTATCCACAATCGGTTCACCTCTTTCGCGCTGACAGGTTCCCCGGAGACGGAACCGCGGTGATCGACGGGCAAGCGATGCGCGTTCGGCAATGCCCCCGTCGACAGAAAACATCACCGGCACGCAGGAGGTCGCCGGCGCGCGATGGTCGCGCGTCGCATCCCGACCCATAGAAGAAGGATTGGCCGATGATGTTCCGCATTCGTTCGCTTTCCGGCATTGCACTGACCGCCGCGATCCTCGCGTTCCAGACGGGCGCGGCTCACGCGCAGGAAACGGTCGTCAAGGTTGGCGTGGCCGTGCCGCTGACCGGCGGCGGCGCCGCATACGGCAAGGACATCGAGAACGGCGTGCGCATGGCCGTCGACGAGGCGAACGCCGCGCACACGACGATCGGCGGCAAGCCGGTGAAGTTCGTCGTCGCGTCGCAAGACGACCAGAGCGATCCGCGCATCGGCGTGCAGGCTGCGCAGCAGCTGACCGACGCGCAGGTGGCCGTCGTGATCGGCCACTTCAATTCCGGCACGACGTTGCCCGCATCGAAGATCTACGCGAAGGCCGGCATTCCGATGATCACGCCGTCGGCGACCAATCCCGACATCACGCGCGCCGGCCTCGGCACCGTGTATCGCGTGATCGCGACCGACGCGCAAAACGCCGGCAATGCCGGTGCGTATGCGGCGAGCGTGACCAAGGCGAAGCGCATCGCGATCATCGACGATCGCACCGCGTTCGGCCAGGGCGAAGCCGACGAATTCGAGAAAGCCGCGAAGGCGAACGGCGGCACGATCGTCGCGCGCGAATTCACGAACGACAAGGCCGTCGACTTCAGCGCGCAGCTCACCAAGATCAAGAGCACGAATGCCGACCTCGTGTTCTTCGGCGGCCTCGACGCGCAATCGGCGATGCTGGTCAAGCGCATGCGCCAGCTCGGCATTCGTGCGCAGTTCCTGGCCGGCGGCGGCGTGATGAACGCGAACTTCATCAAGCTCGCCGGCAACGCGGCCGAAGGCGCGGCCGTGTGGGAATACGGGCAGCCGCTCGCGCGTCTCGCGAAGGGCAAGCAGTTCGAAACGAAATTCAGGCAGAAATACGGCGTCGACATGCTCGCGTATGCGCCGTTCGCGTACGACGCGACGTGGATCGCGATCAACGCGATGCAGAAGGCGAACTCGACGAAGCCGGCCGATTTCAACGGCGCGCTGAAGGGCACGCGCTATGACGGCATCACCGGCACGATCGCGTTCACGAACACGGGCGACCTGAAGAACCCGAGCTCGACGCTGTATGAAGTGAAGAACGCCGCGTGGCAGCCCGTCACCACGCAAACGGCGGACTGAATACCCGAACGCGCGCGGACTTTCGCGGCGATGCAGGACGTGCTGAAATAGCCGAAGCGACCCGATGCGGTCGCGGCGCACGTCGGGCGCTTCGCCGGATGGTTCGCACGCACGGCGCCGCGCGCGACGCGGCACGAACAACCTTCGGGCGCGGCCGGCCGGTCGCGCCTTTCACGTGCAACTGGAGTCAGTCGTGAGTTCTCAAGTCGTCATCGTCGGCGGTGGTGTGATCGGCAGCTCGATCGCCTATTTCCTGCGTGCTACCGATCCGACGGTGTCCGTGACCGTCATCGAACGCGATCCCACCTATGCGAAATCGTCATCGGCGCTGTCGGCCGCGTCGATTCGTCAGCAGTTCTCGACGCCGCTGTCGATCGAGATGTCGCTGTTCGGGATCGATTTCCTGCGCACGATCGGCGAGCGGCTCGAGGTCGACGGCACGCGGCCGTCGATCGATCTGCATGAAGGCGGTTACCTGTTCCTCGCGACGCCGGCGGGCGATGCGACGCTGCGCGAGAACCATGCGTTGCAGACGAAGCTCGGCGCCGATATCCGGCTGATGGACCGCGACGCGCTGCGCGCGAAGTTTCCGTGGCTGAACGTCGACGATCTCGTGTCGGGCGCCTACGGCGTGAGCGGCGAAGGCTGGTTCGACGGATACGGGCTCGTGCAGGCCCTGCGCAAGAAGGCGCAGGCGCTGGGCGCCCGGTATGTGCCGGCCGATGTGACCGGCGTCGTTCGCGACGGCCGCAAGGTCACGCACGTGGTGACCCACGATGGCGAGCGCTACGCATGCGACACGCTCGTCAACGCGGCCGGTGCGTGGACGCGCACGCTGTCGTCGATGATGGGCATCGACATTCCGGTGTATGCGCGACGTCGCAGCATCTTCAACGTGTCGTCGCCGGCGAAGCTCACCGATTGCCCGCTGCTGATCGATCCGACGGGTGTGTATTTCCGGCCGGAAGGGCGCACGTACATCTGCGGGACGTCGCCGAGCCCGGATCGCGATCCCGACGACCTGCCGCTCGACGAAGTCGATCACGACCTGTTCGACGAGGTGATCTGGCCGACGCTCGCGAATCGCGTGCCGGAATTCGAAGCGCTGCGTGTGGAGAACTGCTGGTCGGGGTACTACGAGTACAACGTGTTCGATCACAACGCGATCATCGGGTATCACCCCGAGCTCGACAACGTCGTGTTCGCGAACGGGTACAGCGGGCACGGGCTGCAGCAGGGGCCCGCGACGGGGCGTGGCGTCAGTGAACTGATCCTGGGCGGGCGATATGAATCGCTCGACCTGTCGTCGCTCGGCTGGGAGCGTGTGCTCGAAAACCGGCCGATCGTCGAAAAGAACGTCGTGTAGCGCGGCGTGACCGCCCGGTGTGCGATGGGCGGGATTCTCCTTGTGTCTCAATCTGATTGGCCCGGCTTTGCCGGGCTTTTTTTCGGAACGCGGAGGCGATGCGGGATACGCCGTTCTCGCGCGCGCCGCTCACGCCAGCAGGCACGCGATCAGTTCGTGGGTCGTGCGTACCTCGTATTTCCTCAACAGGCTCGCGCGATGAATGTCGACCGTGCGCGGGCTGATGCTCAGTTCCTTGCCGATTTCCTTGCTGGTGAGCCCGTGGACCAGGAATGCCGCGACGTCGCGTTCGCGATCGGTCAGGGTGCTGGTGACGTCGGGATGCTTTGCGTTCTCCGACATGTCGGTGAAGGTCCAGATGGCCAGCTCGAACGGCCGCTTCGGGTTGTAGCCGAAGCCGCACACGGTGACCCAGAAATGGCTGCCGTCGACGCGGCGCATGATGCGGTCGTCGCTGAACCCCGCATGTTTCGCGAGCAGCGGCGCGAGGCGGCGGCCGGTCGTCGCGAAGTCCTTCTGCTGCGGATACAGCTTCGCGAACGACTGGTCGATGATGTCGTCGCGGGTTGCCCGGAACAGTTGCAACGCCTTCTCGTTGCAGTCGACCATGATGCGTTCTCGCGCGACGATGGCCGCGACGGGCAGGTGCCTGAAGAGATCTTCGTAGTCGAGGCGCGGCGTCGTGTCGGTCATGGTCGGCATCTTGTCGACGGTCCGAACCGTGTTCGGACAAGGCTATCGGGCGGGTTCGCTCCCGTCGGATTGTAGCGCTTGCGCGGGCCGAGGCCCGACATGAAAGACACAGCAGTCGTGCCCTTCGCCCGCGCACCGGACTTCCGCGGAATGCGCGCGCGGGCCCTTGATCGCAGTGTCGGCGGCGGTGTCGTTGACCCAGTCCATCGCGCCGGCGAACCAGCCCGCGAACATGTAGCAGAGCTTGCCGTGCTTGCCGGGCTGCGCCAGCACGAACGACGAATGGTGCAGATGGATGCACGCGTGCGCCGTCGCCGGATCGGCTTCGGCGATGCTGAACATGCCCCAGCCGCGCTGCGACAGCCGCTTCAGATAATGCTCGAACACGGCCATGCCTTCGATGCCGTGCAGCTTCGCTTCCTTGTCGCACCAGTGGTAGGCCGACTTGTAGCCGGCCTTGTAGAGGATCTCGGCGTATGCCTCGACGCCGAGTGCTTCCTCGACGGCGACGTGATTGTTCGTGAAGAAGTGGCGCGGCACGTACAGCATCGGCAGCGCGTCGGTGGTCCAGACGCCGGTGTCCGGATCGACGTCGATGGGCAATTGAGGTTGCATGGCGGATGCGGATGCGTCGTGCGATTCAAGCATTCCAGACTTCGCCGAACACGCGCAGCCAGTTCTCGCCCATTACTTTCCGGATGCGCGATTCGCTCCAGCCGGCGCGTTGCATCGCGGCCGTCAGGTTCGGAAATTCGCCGATCGTACGGATTCCTTCCGGATTGACGACCTTGCCGAAGTCCGTCAGACGACGATAGCGGCCCTTGTCGTGCGTGATCCAGTCGAAGAACTCGGTGCTGTAGCCCTGGGTGAAGTCCGTGCCGATCCCGACCTTGTCTTCGCCGATCACGTCGATCACGTATTCAATCGCTTCCAGATAATCGTCGATGGTTGCATCGGCACCGCGTCGCAGGAACGGCATGAACATCGTGACGCCCACGAAGCCGTTCGCTTCCGCGATCTCGCGCAGTTGATCGTCCGTCTTGTTGCGCGGATGCGCTTTCAACGCGGCCGGGCAGCAGTGCGAGTAGGTGACCGGCCGCTTCGAACAGGCGATCGCGTCGGACGACGTCTTCGCGCCCACGTGCGAGAGATCCACCATGATGCCGACCCGGTTCATCTCCTGGATCACTTCGCGGCCGTATCCGGACAGCCCGCCGTCCGGTTCGTAGGAGCCCGTGCCGACGAGATTCTGCGTGTTGTAGCAGAGCTGCACCACGTTCACGCCGAGTTCCTTGAACACCTCGATGTAGCCGAGATTGTCCTCGAACGCATGCGCGTTCTGGAAGCCGAGAATGATGCCCGTCTTGTTCTCCCGCTTCGCGCGCAGGATGTCGTCCGTCGTGCGCACGAGCATGAGGATTTCGCCGTGCTCGCGGATCTGCTGCTTCATCTCCACGATGTTGTCGATCGTCTTCTGGAAGTCTTCCCACACGGAGACCGTGCAGTTGACGGCCGTGACGCCGCCCTTGCGCATGTCTTCGAACACCGAACGCTCGAACCGGGAAATGTTCAGGCCATCGATGATGATGCTGGAGTCGTGAAGGCGGGTCATGGTGTTTGCCTGTGCGTCGAGCGCTTGCGGACGGGGAGCGGCCGCGCGCGCTCAAACGGCGCGTTCGACGCCGCGCTTGGCGGCGCGAGCGGCGCTCGCGGTCGCCGGGCCGGCTTCCTCGAGTGCCGTCTTCGACGTCTCCGGCAGGGCCAGGCCGCCGATCATCGCGAAGATCGACACGGCGATCAGGTAGTACGCCGGCGACAGGTTGGTGCCGGTCGCGGCGATCAGCCACGTGGCGACGAGCGGCGCGGTACCGCCGAAGATCGTGTACGCGAGGTTGTACGTGATCGCCGATGCCGTGTAGCGCGTCTTCGTCGCGAAGACTTCCGACATCAGCGGTGCCGTCACCACGCCCGAGAACACCGCGCCGATCGCCAGCAGCGCGACGCCGATCAGCGATTGCGACAGCACGCCCGAGCCGCCGAGCGAGAACGCCGGATAGACCGACACGATGATGAAGATGCCGGTGGTGGCGATTGTCGCGCGCCGGCCGACGAGGTCGGAGAAGAAGCCGGCGACCGGGCACAGCGCCGCGGCGAAGAAGAGTGCGAGCACCGTCACGAGAAGCGACGTGCCGCGCGACAGGTGCCCGGCCACTTGAAGGTAGGTCGCGAAATACGTCGTGAACGTGTAGAACGACAGCGCCGTCACGGACACGAACGCGCCGAGCTTCAGGATGTTCCACGACTGCGAATGCAGCGTTTCCATCAGCGGCGCATGCGCGATGTCGTGCTTGCCTTCGAGCGCCTGGAACGCGGGCGTTTCGTTCAGGTTGACACGCAGGTAGACGCCGATGAGGCCGACCGGTGCGGCGATCAGGAACGGCACGCGCCAGCCCCAGTCGACCATTGCCTGCGACGACAGCGACGATTCGAGCAGGTAGGCAACGACCGCCGCGCACGCGAACGACGAAAATGTCGATACCGGCACGAAGCTGCCGAAGAACGCGCGGCGGCGGCGCGGCGCGTGCTCCATCACGTACGCGCACGCGCCGGCGTATTCGCCGCCGGCCGAGAATCCCTGCACGCAGCGAATGATCGTGAGCAGCAACGGTGCCCAGTAGCCGATGCTCGCGTAGGTCGGCAGCAGACCGATCAACGTCGTCGAGCCGGCCATCATCAGGATCGTCAGCGCCAGGGTGCGCTTGCGTCCGATCCGGTCGCCGATCACGCCGAAAACGAGCCCGCCGAGCGGGCGGAATGCGAAGGCGACCGCGAAGACGGCGAATGTCTTCAGGAGCCCGATCGTCGGATCGCCGCTGGGGAAGAATTCGCGCGTCAGGATGGTGGCGAGAAAGCCGTATGCGGCGAAATCGAACCATTCGACGAAATTGCCGATCGATGCTGCGGCGATCACGCGTCGCAGCGTGCCGGTATCGACGTCCTGGGTGGTCATGGTCGTGTCCTCTTCGTGTGGGCGCTTGGATTCGCGTCGCAAACCATGGTAGGGATGCCAATTACCTAGGTCCATACGTGTCAATTACCTAGGTAATCGGGGGAGTGGACCTGGCTTTGCCGGCTTTTGGAGGAGGGAGCGGGCTGATCCGTCATCTCCTCCTCCCCATAAGGTGCCGGGAGTTGGCCGACGGTCCGTCTCCGGATCCGGCTTCAGTTCCATCCGCTCGCGCTCAACGAACCGTTGCCTCGACACAAGCGTCTGCGGCAACTTTCCGGCGCCCGGTTGCCGGAAGGGCGGCTAGCGGGCGTGCTGCCCGTATCCTGAATACGGCGATACTGCGTACCAGGTAAAGCGTGATGAAACTGACTGTTACCGCGAGCCATTTCGATGCAATATTGCCGAGCAGTCCCGCGGCCAAATGCACGATGCCCGCGGTCAACAGCGAGCCGAACCCGCAACTCGCCGCGAACAACAGCGCTTCGCGGACCCGCTCGCGGCCAGCCGTAGTCGAGCGGAACACGAAGCGACGCGAAAGCACGTAATTCACGCCGCCGCCAGCCAGGTATGCGGCCGATGCCGATATCCCGGCGTCGATCTGCGTGGCCGAGGTGAGCGCGAGGAACAGCGCCCAGTCGACGATCAGCGACACGGCGCTCACGATGAAATAGCCGGAAAACATCATGTCCGCCCCCACTGAACGGTGCGGGCGGGGACCGCGCGCAACCCCGATGCGCCGGCTTGCGGTTCGCTGCCGCTCTCGTGATACTCCGCGTCTTCGTTGACTGCCCAGACGTCACGAAGCTTATGCCCTGCGACGATGTTCTCGACGGTCAGCATTGCGGTCATCATCGCGTGATCCTGATTGTTGTACTTGTGCATTCCATTGCGACCCACGAGATGTAGGTTCGGATAGTGCTCGGCCAAGTCCGAACGGATCTCGTCGACGATGTCGCGATATTTGTCGTCGTACACGGGGTACGCCTTCGGTTGACGAACGACGCGTGAGCCGCGAATCTGGTCGCGCGTCGCCAGGCCGATCTTCTCGAGTTCACCGATCGCTAGTTCGGTGATGTCGGCATCGCTGCTTTCCCACATCGAATCGCCATCAAAGCAAAAGTATTCGAGCCCGAGACAGCCGCCTGTCGCCGCGTCGGGTACCATTTCGGGCGACCACGATGCGAAGTTCTGGATTCGCCCGACCTTGACGGACGGATCGTGGATGTAGATCCAGTTGTCCGTGAAGGTAGCGGGCCGGTCGAGTATCACTGCGACCGTGATGAAGTCTCGATACTGCAGCCTCGCCGCGGCGGCCGCGGATGACGGACGGGGCGAAATTGCGCGAAGTGTTTCGCGCAGCGGTGCGGTGCACACCACATCACGAGCGCTGATGCGATTCATCCGTCCGTCTTGGCCGATGGTTTCGACGAGCCAGCGCCGCGTGCGACTGTCATATTGCATTGCGCTGGCCGCTTGCCCCATCATCAGCTGTCCGCCCTGGTCCTGGAATTTGCGGGCGGCAGCTTCCCACAACATGCCGGGGCCGCGGCGCGGGTAATGGAAGGACTCGATCAGTGTCTTGACGTTGGACTTGCCCGTGTGGATGCCAAGCGAGCGCTTCACTGCGCTCACGATGGCAGTGGACAGGCTCAAGCCCTTGATGCGCTGAGCGGCCCAATCGGCCGAAATCTCGTCGCACGACATGCCCCAGACCTTCTCGGTGTACGTCTTGAAGAAGATCGAAAAAAGTCGCTCTCCGAATTGATTGGCGACCCATTGATGAAAGGACTTCGGGTCTGGACAGGGCCTGACGCGGGCTGAGAGGTACGAAAGCACGCAGCGAGTGCTTTCGACGATGCCGAGATTCAGCAAGGCCTCGATCCCATCAAGAGGGTATCGGTAGAACTTATTTCGGTAGAAGATGCGCGAGCTGCGCGGTCGCTCGATGAAGTCGTCCGGGAGCAGTTCGTGCCACAGTGCGACAACATCCGCGGACTTGGAGAAGAATCGGTGTCCTCCGATGTCGAAGCAGTGGCCGTCGAACTGTTCGGTGCGACTGATGCCGCCGACATATCGTGGATCTTTCTCCACGACTGCTACCGACAGGTCGGTCTGCCTTGTCAGCAAATACGCAGCGGTGAGGCCGCCGGGCCCGGCACCGATGATGAGTACGTCAACCGATTGATCCATGTTGTCACCCCGAGTTTCAAGTCGCTGGTTCATTGACTGTCGTATCGGCCGCTCCAGCAGACGGCAAACTGCCATGTCGAATCGATGATCCGGATGTCCCCTTCAGACGTCGCGCACTTGCGTGTTGCGAGGCGGGGAAGCGTCGCCTCGGACGGAGGGGCGTGCGAGTATCGCGTTCGTGCTGCCGTGTGGTGGCATGCGTGCGGACGATGTGCCCTGAGTTGCGACAGTCGTCCTGATGCTTCGGCAGTCGTACAGCCAGACGGTGTTTTCGGGTTCGGGCGACCAGGCGTCGCCGGTTGCCAATTCGGGGTAGTGCCGATGCGACACGACGAAATCCAACACCGGGTCTGCACAGATATGCTGGATACCCACTCTGTCGAGTGGCACGTATTCGTACCGGGACACGAATACGGTCGACTTCCTGTTTGCGTCGAACCTGCCGGGCGGTCGTGCGGCATGCGGGTCTTGTTTGATCAGTTCGACCCGTCGCACCGCCTCGAAAGTAGTCTGGCGATGGAAGATGAGGCCGGCGGCTTGCGTCGACGAGTAATAGCTCGACGTCTTCATCATCAGCCATGGATAGACGACTTCGTCGGCCGGGCCGTCCCAATAGACGATGTTGCCGCGCGCGACCGTACCCTTGAACGGGGCGAAGTCAGCGCGGTCGGCATCCGCTTCCATAATTCTGGCTGCTTCCGACCGCTGGTCGATGTTGACGATTCCGTATGCTGCAAACGCGGCCAATATCACCGGCAGGCCGACGGCTGCGATTCGCTTGCGCGACAGATTGAGCATCGCAAGCACCGCGACCAGTGAGACGGCCAAGTGCGTGTGAATCAGCGTTTCGAGCCACGGGATGTCGAACATCACGCTGCCAGTTGGATACGCGACGCGACCGACTTGATACGCGCACTGGTAAATGACCCAGATTGGCGCGGCGGCAAGGGTTGTCCCAATCCACATATGGCGAAGCGTCGGGGCAAGGTCGGCAAGCCGCGCGCCGGGGGCGGCGGGCGCCTGCCGACGGGCTGTCGCGTGGAGTGTCGCGGCAACTGCGAGCGCAATGAATCCTCCGCCGACGTCGAGCAGCAGCCAGCAAATCACAAGCAGCCAGATCAGGGTCGGCCGTGCGTAACGTTCGCGTCGCACGAGCAAAATGGCTGCTGGCCATTGCATCAACGTCAGTAGCCACAGCGTCCGCCAGGGCTGTATCTGTATCCAGAGCGCGTCCTGCCCGGCCAAGTCCGCGATTGTGGTCAGTGCGATACCGGCGACGCCGGTCAGTGTGAGATTCGACCACAGCGAACGGTGATCCTGCGCTGGGTGCGCACATAGTGCCGCGGGGAGTGCGATCGCCCAACAGACCTTGCTCCATTCTGTAAGTGACCACAAGGTCGGGAACAGGAATGGCACGTTGTATCGCACGATCGACCGCCATTCCGGATCGAACGGATACAGGTGGAGCACCTTGAACGGCGGCATCTCGACGATGGCGAAAATCAAGAGCGCAGGCGGCAATAGCCGCCACCACTTCGCGCTTGGCATCCGGCCGAGCACGACGAAGACGAGCGAAGCACCGCCGATCAGCGGGTGAATGGCGGTTGCGACGACCGTCAGCGCAATGGCAACGCGATGACGGCCTCCGAGCATCGACCCGATCGCCCACAGGCCGAGGGCTTCGGCCGGAAGGCGGGCGGTGAGAAATCCTTCGTCATACGAGAAGACTAGGCCAGCGCCGTAATCAGACGGCATGCAGGCGACGAAGAACAATGCGAGCCAGTGCCACGGAGCGGGCAGCAGTTTCTTCGTCAGGCGCCACATGCCGGTCCACCAGAGTGTCTGGATCGTGATCAAACACGCCAGATTGCTGGTGCGGAGTCCGAAAGCCGAGATCAGCTTCGCGAAGATCCGACCGTAAATCGTCCAGTGATCCTGAGAGCCGAATTCAAAGAACAGGTCGTGCGAAAAATGCTCCGGATGTGCGTTGTAGAGTGCCTGTGCGGTGTACAGGATCGCGTCGTGGCGAATGCCTGTGTAAGGATGCGCTATCAGGAACAGAACGGCCAACGTAAGTGCGAATGCGATGACCGAACAAGTGCTTTTCTCAGTCCGATTCATGATCGAATGGAAGACTTTTATCGACGATATTTCGTGAGCCGGCAGACCATGAGGTCCCGGCTTCGCGGGCGGCGGTGTGGTGCACGCCTGACGGCCAGAGGGCCTTCAGGCGAGATGCCGGGGGCAACTCAGGGCGCGCGTTTCGCCGTGCTGTCCGTCGTATGCAGGAGGCAGACGGGCATGCCTGTGAAGTGACAGGCGGTATCGAGCGCTCGTGCGTGTGCTGGTTGTTTCCGAGCGGGCGCGGCTGCGTGCCGGAATGTGCGGCGGAGCGGCCACGGTGCCATCGTTACCGCGCAGCTGTTCATCCCCGACGACGCCGCGATCGAAATCGTAGTGCTAGTTTTCATTGCATCCCCCGATGCGTCCTGCACCGAAAATGCGCCTTACCGGTGTGCCGGACACGTACTTTGTCGAAATATTTGATTGGGCGGCCGGGACGGCTGGTCCGGCGCCTTTGACGTAAACGCACGGAGCGTGCCACGTCTTCCAGGCCGCGCGTTTGGGGCTGATGAGGCAACCTCGATGGAAGCGGGGATACTGATCATCGCGGGAAATGTGTCGATCTTGAAACGATCGGAATCGCCTGATTGTGTCGACCGTCTGCGCGCTGTGCTACTGACTGCCGGACGCAGGAGCGGGATGATCGATTTCAGCCCGGAAGCAGTGGCAGGCGAATGGATCACGGAACCGTTGCTGCGCAAGGGGCGCATGCGCGCCGGACGACTCGCAGAGCGTCGACGGCACTGCACATGACCGGAACCGGCAGTCTTGTCGTGCCGCTTGCGCATCGGGAGCGACAGTGCCAGCCGGAACGCGCATCAGGTTGCAGATTTGAAACGTCGCGGTAGCTCGGCGGCCCCGTCAGGGACGCGGTCCGCGTGTCGCGTGCGCGATGCGTCGACGAAGGCACCATTTGAGACACGGCGATAGTTTGTCGACGGTGGCCAGTTATGCAGAGCTGGCGATTCCGCTGGGCCAAAAGTCCGGAACGGATGGAGAACAGTCCGGACATCGATCGGACGGGCCATGCGGACGCATGCATTTGTCCCGTCAGCCAGCGTGCCTCTCCCATTTGATGACCAAACCGCAAGACCTAGTGCATAGATATCGTTTGCCGCAGCGTTAATGACTATCGACAATCGTGGCTCGAATTCCCGCCGTTGCGCCTGAAGCGCCTCGGCGGGCGGCACCTGTCGGCTATCCCGGCCGTCGCCGCCATCCAGCTCACGACGACATGTACGCGTTCACGCCCTCATTCCAGAATCCCGCCGGTTCGCCGATCCGCGAGCTCTTCAGGTATCTCTCCGAACCGGGGATGATTTCGTTCGCGGGCGGCTACCCGGCCAGCGACCTGTTCGACATCGACGGCTTGAACACAGCCGCCGAACGCGCGTACGCGCAGCCGGTCCGCTGCCTGCAATACGGCCCGACCGACGGCCTCGCCGAATTGAAGCAGCAACTGATCGCACTGATGGCGCGCCGCAACGTGACGTGCACGCCGGCCGAACTGCTCGTCACGACCGGCTCGCAACAGGGCCTCGATCTGCTGTTGCGCGTGATGGTCGCGCCGGGCGACGTCGTGCTGACCGAGCAACCGGCGTATCCGGCCACGCTGTCGGCGATGCGTCTGCAGCAGGCGCGCATCGTGACGATCCCCGTCGACGGCGATGGCCTCGACGTCGATCGCCTCGCATCGCAACTCGCATCCGGCGCGATCGTGCAGCCGAAGCTGCTCTATACGGTGCCGACCTTCGCGAATCCGACCGGCGCGACGCTCGCGCGCGAACGCCGGCTGAAGCTGCTGCGTCTCGCGGTGCAATACCGTTTCCTGATCGTCGAGGACGATCCGTACGGCGACCTGCGTTTCGCGGGCGAACCCGTGCCGTCGATGCTCGCGCTGTCGAACGAAGTCGAAGGCGCACGCGACTGGATCGTGCACTTCGCAAGCCTGTCGAAAATCGTCGCGCCGGGGCTGCGCGTGGGCTGGACGATCGCACCAGCCGAAATCGCGCGCCGCTGCGTGATCGCGAAGCAGACCGTCGACCTGTGCAGCACGCCGTGGACGCAGGCCACCGCCGCCGAGTATCTCGCCGATGGTGCGCTCGAACGTCATCTGCCGCGCATCACGGCGGCGTACAAGCGCAAGTGCGATGCGATGTGCGACGCGCTGCGCGACGGCTTCGGCGATGCGATCGCATTCCACCGTCCCGAAGGCGGGATGTTCGTGTGGGCGCGGATCGGCGCGGTGTCGTCCGACGTGCTGCTGCAACAGGCGATCGCGAACAAGGTCGTCTTCGTGCCGGGCAAGGCATTCTTCGCGGACAACGTCGATGCCGCTTCGCTGCGGCTGTCATTCGCGGCGCCCGACGTCGACGCGATCCGGGAAGGCGTGGCGCGCCTCGTGCGCGCGTATGGCGCGGCACTGGCCGCGTGAGGAGGAGAGAGATATGAACATCAACGACACCGCCTGGATCAACGAAGCGCCGGGCATCGCCGCTATCCGCCCCGTCGAACACAGGTCGTCGCAGATCAGCGCGGGGCCGCAATACGTCGCCGACGTGCTCGGCCGTTTCGGCGCCGATTCGACCGACACGCGCGACGCCGCGGCGGTCGTCCTCGGCTACAACTGACCCACGCGGCGGCGGACGCGCACCGACGGCCGCGCGTGTCGCCGCCGAAACGGTTAAGCTGGCGCGATCGAACCACGCACGCGCGCCGGCTCATCATGTCCGACATCCGCATCGAATCGCTCACGCAAACGTACGACCGCGTCTGGTCGTGCCTCGCGTCCGGCGTGGGCGCGCAGCGCTCGCCGTTCACCATGCTGCAGGCCGCGACGCTCGGCCTCGACGGCGCGCCGAAGGTGCGCACGGTCGTGCTGCGGGAAGTGAGCCGCGCCGATCGTCGTCTGTCGTTCCACACCGATGCGCGCTCGGAGAAGGTCGCGGAGCTGCGCCGCGATCCACGCATCGCGATCGTCGCGAGCGATCTCGAGTCACTCGTACAGATTCGCGCGGAAGGCGTTGCGACGATATGCGACGACGAAGCGCAACGTCGCGCGGTCTGGCGATCGAACCGTCCGCACACGCTGCTGCTCTATCGCGTGCCGCTGCGCCCGGGCATGCCGATCGAGTCGCCGGAAGAGGCGCATGTGCCCGCAAGCCAGGGCACGACGCCTGTCGACGACGGTTATCAGAACTTCTGCCTGCTCCACGTCACGGTCACGCGCATCGACTGGCTCGAACTCGCGCGCAACGGCCATCGCCGCGCGGTATTCGACGTGAGCGACGACGGCTTCGAAGGCCGCTGGGTCGCGCCCTGACGGCATCGACCGCGTCTTTGCCACGAGCGCGTACAAACCGCGCACCTCCGGGATACGTCAGGCCGCTCGAATGGGCAACGTCGCACGGCCGACGCACGCCCGAACGATAGCGCAGGCATCGTCCGCCGCGCGGCATGTTCACTTTCCACTTCACGAAAGGAAATGCCGAACGCTGTGTTCGACACCGTTTTCCCCGCTGCGTCGCCGCTTGCTTGCCACCTCTGTGGCCGCGCTGCTGCCCACCATGCATATCCGCTCGCCAGCCGCGCGCCGGGTTCCCGCCGTTGCGTAGCCTGCACGCGCGATTCGATCGGGCCAGCGACGGCATCGTGGGCCCGCAGGCGGCGCCGCCGCGGCCCGCGCCGGGCGTCAGCCGGCCCGCAGCCGCCCGTTTCGCACGCGATTTTGAATCGTCATGTGTCGCACCGAAACGCAGATACGTTGCGATACAAAGCGTCCGGATCGTTCGGATATAAAAGCGGTGAAGCGATTCGCGTCGGTGGCGCGGTGCCATGCACCGGCGGCGCGAACGGCGATACCGGAGCGCCCGCGCGTGCAGCAGGCGTCCTTTCTTAGCGATTCGACAATGGAGAACGAGTCATGCCTGATACCGTGAACACCCGCCGCCGCCTGATCCTGGGCACGACGCTCGCCGGCCTGAGCCTTGCCGACCTCGGGTTCGGCTCGCTCGCGCACGCGCAGTCGGCCCCTGATGCGCAGACGCCGAAGCGCGCGGCCGGTGCGGCCTCGCTCGGCAAGATCCACCAGATCGACGCGGGCGTGCTGAACGTCGGGTATGCGGATCTCGGGCCGCAGGACGGCCCCGTCGTGTTCCTGCTGCACGGCTGGCCGTACGACATCTACAGCTACGCGGAAGTCGCGCCGTTGCTGACGGCGGCCGGCTATCGCGTGATCGTGCCGTATCTGCGCGGTTACGGATCGACGACGTTCCGCTCCGCCGACACCGTGCGCAATGGCCAGCAGGCGGTGACGGCCGTCGACATCGTCGCGCTGATGGACGCGCTGAAGATCGATCGCGCGGTATTCGGCGGTTACGACTGGGGCGCGCGCACGGCCGACGTCATCGCGGCATTGTGGCCGCAACGGGTGAAGGCGCTGGTGTCGGTGAGCGGTTACCTGATCGGCAGTCAGGAGGCGAACCGAAATCCGCTGCCGCCGCAGGCGGAACTCCAGTGGTGGTATCAGTTCTACTTCGCGACCGAGCGCGGCGCGCTGGGCTACGCGGCGAACCGCGATGCGTTCAACAAGCTGATCTGGCAACTCGCGTCGCCGAAGTGGCAGTTCTCCGACGAGACCTACGCGCGCAGCGCCGCATCGTTCCAGAATCCCGACCACGTGGCCGTCGTGATCCACAACTACCGCTGGCGCCTCGGGCTCGCGAAGGGCGAGGCGCAATACGACGACATCGAGCGACGTCTCGCGGCCGGCCCGACGATCGGCGTGCCGACGATCACGATGGAAGGCGACGCGAACGGCGCGCCGCATCCGCAGCCGGCCGCGTATGCGAAGAAGTTCACGGGCAAGTACCAGCACCGCACGATTACCGGCGGCATCGGTCACAACCTGCCGCAGGAAGCGCCGCAGGCATTCGCCGACGCGATCCTGCAAGTGGAGCACCTGTGATGCGGGCCGCCTTTCGCACGATGCGTCGCGGCGCGCGGCGCGCATCGGTCGCCGGCGTGCTGCTGGCCGGTGCGTTGGCGGCCGGCGGACCGGCCGCGCTGGCGGAGCAGCCGACGCCGGCCGCATCGCCGATCTACGGCGTGACGATCCCGCCCGGCTACCGCAAGTGGGAAATGGTCGCGCCGGCGGAGGAAGCGGCACCGCTCGACGAACTGCGCGTGGTCCTCGGCAATCCCGTCGCGATTCGCGCGCTCGAGCAGTCGACGCTGCCGTTTCCCGACGGCACGATCCTCGTGAAGCTCGCGTACAAGCGCAAGCAATCGGACGAGTTCGCGCCGGCGACGGTGCCCGGGCAGGCCACGACCGTGCAGGTGATGGTGAAGGATTCGCGCCGCTATGCATCGACGGGCGGCTGGGGCTTCGGGCGCTTCATCAACGGCGTGCCGGCCGATATCGGTCAGCATCAGACCTGCTTCGCGTGCCATCAGGCGCGCGTGAAGAATCACGATTTCGTGTTCACGCGGCTCGCGCCCTGAAGTGGCCGGGTGTGACCCGGGCGGAGCGGTTCGATGCAAAGGCGTGCCTCTCGCGGCACGCCTTTTTTCATGGTGGCGGAACGAGCATGCCGCGTAACGGTTGCCGGCTTTGTATCGCACTGTATCGGCAACCGTTGCGGAAACATCGGATTGCACAACCGGCCCGTTTCGGAAACATGCCGGATACGTGAGCGGGTTCTACTGTCGACATGCAGCAAACGTTCGGTGCGACACGTTCGCACCGGATGCCGACTGATCGATACCCCAACTTCCGCCAAGGAGAAACCTCATGAAAGCCGCTCGAATCCTCGCAGTTGCCGTGCTCGCTTCGATCCCCGCGTTGTCGTTCGCCGATACCGGCCACGGCCTCACGCGCGCCGACGTGCGCGCCGATCTTGTCCGGCTCGAGAAGGCCGGCTACAACCCGGCCGGCAGCGACGCGCGTTATCCGGACGACATCGCCGCCGCGCAGAACGCCGTCGCCGCCGCGCAGCAGGTCGCGCGCTCCGACCAGAACGGGCCGTCGAAGTCGCAGGGCGACAACGTGGCGGCCGCATCGGCGCCTGCCGCGCGCTACGCCGCCGTTGACCAGCGCGCCGCACGGAACGCGCGCACGGATGCGGACGACCTGTACGCCCATTCGTGATGCAGTGCCGCGCCTGCCGCACGCGCGCGCGGCCGAATCGAAAACACTTCGGATGAACGAGACGACAAAAGGAGCATGACGATGATCGGTTTCACGAAACGGGTTCTGGTGTCCGCGGCGGTACTCGGCGGACTGTTCGGTGCGGTCTCGGCGCAGGCCGCGCCGAAGGACGACCTGAAAGGCACGAACGTCGTGCTGGTGCACGGCGCATTCGCCGACGGGTCGAGCTGGAACCGCGTGATTCCGCTGCTCGAGGCGCGCGGCCTGCACGTCGTGTCGGTGCAGAACCCGCTGAGCTCGCTTGCCGATGACGCGGCCGCGACGAAGCGCGCGATCGACGAGCAGAAGGGCCCGGTCGTGCTGGTCGGCCATTCGTGGGCCGGTGTCGTGATCAGCGACGCCGGCAACGACGACAAGGTGAAGTCGCTCGTCTACGTCGCCGCATTCGCGCCGGACAACGGCCAGTCGATCGCCGACGTCACGCAGGGGTTGCCGGCACCGTCTTGGGCCGGCGAGTTGCGCAAGGACAGCGGCGGTTTCGCGAAGCTGTCGGACAAGGCGATCGCGCAGGATTTCGCGCCGGACCTGCCGCCCGTGCAACAGCGCGTCGTCGCGGCGACGCAAGGACCGTGGTACGGTGGCTGCATTTCGGAGAAGGTCGCGCAGGCGGCCTGGCATGCAAAGCCGTCGTCGTTCGTCGTCGCGACGCAGGACCGGATGATCGATCCGGAACTGCAGGAGGCGATGGCCAAGCGGATCGGCGCGACGGTCACGCGCGTAAACGGCAGTCACGTCGCGATGCTGAGCCAGCCGAAGGCCGTGGCCGACGCGATCATCGCGGCCGCGCAGCGTGTGAAGCAGAATGCGCAGTGAGTGAGTGCGGTGCCGCATTGCGGACGATGCGGCGCCGCCGGTGATTGTGATGTCCTTTCACGAGGAGAAGTCATGACGCAGCAACTCTGGCAACTGTCGGCGACTGAAATTGCAACACGCGTGCGGCAGCGTGAAGTGTCGGCGCGGGAAGTGGCGGATGCCGCGCTGGCCCGCCTCGAAGCGATGAATCCCGCGATCAACGCGGTGGTCGAGCATCGCCCCGACGACGTGCGGCGGCAGGCCGACGACGTCGATCGCGCGATCGCCCGCGGCGACGACCCGGGCCCGCTCGCCGGCGTGCCCGTGACGGTCAAGATCAACGTCGACGTCGCGGCATTCGCGACGACCAACGGCACGCGGTTGCAGGAAAACCTGATCGCGAGCGCCGACAGCCCGTCGGTGTCGAACCTCAGAAAGGCGGGCGCCGTGCTGCTCGGCCGCACCAATTCGCCGACGTTCGCGCTGCGCTGGTTCACGTCGAACCTCGTGCACGGCCATACATACAATCCACGCAATCGTTCGCTGACGCCCGGCGGTTCGAGCGGCGGCGCGGCGGCTGCCGTGGCTGCCGGGATCGGCGCGATCGCGCTCGGCACCGACATCGGCGGCTCGGTGCGTTATCCGGCCTATGCGTGCGGCGTGCACGGCATCCGCCCGTCGCTCGGGCGCGTGCCGGCATTCAACGCGTCGTCGCCGGAGCGTGCGATCGGCGCGCAATTGATGTCGACGACCGGGCCGATCGCGCGTACGATCGACGATCTCGCGCTGGCGCTGCGTGCGTTGGCCGCGCCGGACCTGCGCGACCCGTGGTACGTGCCGGTGCCGATCGACGGCCCCGCGGTGCCGAAGCGCGCGGCGCTGTGCGTGCGCCCGCGCGGCCTGGAGGTCGTTCCCGAGGTCGAGGCCGCGTTGCGCGATGCCGCGCGACGGCTCGTCGACGCGGGGTGGACCGTCGACGAAATCGACGATACGCCGCCGATGCGCGAGGCCGCGCTGCTGCAGGAGCAGCTTTGGCTCGGCGATGGATTCGACGCGTTGGCGAACGCCGTCGAGAGCGACGGCGATCCTGGCGCGGCCGCGGTGATCGCCGCCGTGCGCGGCAAGGTGCGCGATCTGCCGGCCGACGTGATCAGCCGCGCGCTCGTGCGACGGACGACGCTCACGCGGCAATGGCGGCTCTTTCTCGACGACTATCCGGTGTTGTTGTTGCCGGTGTCGTCCGAGCTTCCGTTTCCCGACGATCTCGACCGGCAAGGGCCGGAAGGGTTCGAGCGCGTATGGGAGGCGCAGCTCACGCTGCGGGCGCTGCCGGCGATGGGGCTACCGGGGCTCGCGGTGACCACCGCGATCGTGAACGACGTGCCGGTGGGCGTGCAAGTGGTTGCCGCGCATCATCGCGAGGATCTGTGCCTGCTCGCGGGGCGCGACATCGAGGCGCGCGGCGTGCCGATCGTGGCCATCGATTCGGCACGCTGATGCGGTGACGGGCCGGCGCGCATCGACGATGCGCGATGCCCGTCGGCCGTCGTTCATCGAATCATCGTTTCATCGACGCGCGCCATTCTGCCCGGCGCGCGATTTCGTTTCGGATTCCGTTGCAACGCAGCGCAACGCACGTCGCGTGAAGCGTGTCGCAAGCGGTCCTTTCCCGTGCCGATGCGGGCATGTGACGGCGCTCAGCGCCCTGCCAGCATCCGCCCGCCAACTCCCATCAGCAGCAGCCCGGCCGTCGTGTCGAGCACCGCCTTGCGCCGGATCAGCAGCCGGCGCACCGACGGGTGCGACGCGAGCAGCGCCATCGTGCAGTACCACACGCCCGAGATTCCGATCGACAGTGCGACGACGGCCAGATCGAGCCACGCCGGCGCATGGGCCGGCACCATCAACGCGAAGATACTGCCGTAGAACGCGACGGCTTTCGGATTCGTCATGCTGACCACGTAGCCCTTCCGTGCGGCATGCCAGCCGGAGGACGCGCGCGGCGCGGAAACGGCGACCGGCTTGCGCGCGGTCAGGACCATTTTCAGTCCGAGCCAGATCAGGTAGCTGGCGCCGCCCAGGCGCAGCGCGGTGTGCACCCAGGCGACGTGGGTCACGAGCAGGCTGAGGCCGGCAATCGCGATCGCGGCCCAGGTGCCCGATGCGGCCGCGAGGCCGAGCCCGGTCATCACGCCGGCGCGGCGTTGCGCGACCGCGGTCGACGTGACGATCACGAAGTTCGGGCCCGGGCTGGCTACGCTGAGCAGCAGGACGCCGGCGAGCGGCAGCAGGGTGGCGATGGCGGTCGACATGGCTTGGGCGGTGAAGCGATGGACGGGGTGTTCATCTTACCTTGGCGTGCCGCGTGCCGCGTGCCGCGTGCCGCCTGTCCCGAGTGCGACGTTTCGCGACGTGCGTGCGCCGTTCACGGTCGGGATTCGACGGCGAGCAGTGCGAGCAGTCCGTTCAGATCGGTGCGAGCATCGAGCGCCCACAATGCGTCAAGTGCGTGTCGCGCGCGCGTCTCCGAAAGATGCGACGCGGCGTTGTGCTGGAACTTGCGCTCGGTGTCGGGGCGCGATGTCGGCTGTCCGGGAAAGCCGGGCAAAGTGTCGACCTGCCGTTCGAGCTTGCGGCCGTCGTCGAGCGTCACCGTCAGCCGATTCGGAATCGCGTGCGGCTGCATTGCGGTGAGGCGCGCGTCCTCCGCGACCGTCGTGACGGCCATCAGCGCGCGCGTGGCCGCGTCGCGCAGCGCGGCCGGCCCGTAGCTGTCGCGCGTGACGTCGCGTTCGATCATCGCTCGCGCGACAATGTATGGCAGGCTGTGATCGGCCGTCTCGCGCGTTTCGGGCCGCCATTTCTCCGGATCGCGGCCGGCCGTCACGTAGCCCATGTGCGTCGTGTCGATATGGATCGCACGAATGCGCGCGAGATCGCCAATCCGCGTCGCGAGGTCGATCGCGGCCGGGATCGCCGTCAGCGTGTATCCCTGGGCCGGATACGGTTTGATGGCGCATGCGTCGATCCGGAACGCGCGTTCCGGGCCGCCGAATGATTCGACGTCGAGCGCGAACGGGCCGGATATTTGCTGAAACAGCCCGGCACGCCCCTCGAAGATCGGCGCCGGCCCGGTGACGCCTTCGCGAGCCAATTGTGCGGCGAACACGCCGTCGCGCGATGCCGACGCATCCGCGAGACCTTTCCAGTCGGACAGTTGCTGCACGCGTGTCTGGTTCATCGCAAGATGACCGCTGAGCGATAGATTGACCGCCTGCTCCATCCGGTCGCGATCGAGCCGCATCAGCTTGCCGGCCGCCAGCGCGACGGCAGGCAGGCTGTAGACCGGATGGTCCCAGCCACGGCTCGTGATGTTCGCGGCGTCCAGGAGCCGGCAGTCGATCTCGTAGGCGAGCACGATCGCGAGCAGCAGGTCGCGCCCGCTTGCGCACGCAGCTTCGGCGACGGCCAGGCATGGCGCGATGTTGTCGCTTGGATGGCCGGGCTCGGCGCCCACGTACAGATCGTTGAGATCTTCGTAGCGGATGGCCGCGCCATTGGCGAAGGCAGCGAGTTCCGGCGTCGAGCGGTGTAGCGTGCCGATGAGCGTCGCGGGCCCAGCGACCGTGGTCGCGATGCGCCGGCACATCGCGACGGGTGGTGCATCATGGGCGACGAGTGCGCATCCGAGTGCGTCGATGAGGTGTGCCTTCGCCGTTTCGATTGTCGTTGCCGCGAGTGCATCCCAGCTCAGCGCGACGGCATAGTCGGCCAGCTGGCGCGCGAGAGTGGGCGTCGCGCGCGCGACTTGCGCGACGGCGGGGCAGGCGGCGGCCGTGCCGAGCGCGGCGAGAAACGTTCTACGCTTCATCGTGCCTCCGTGCGCGTCAGACGAGCCACAACAGCGCGCAGCCGTAGACGATCGCGCCGAGCACGAACGTCAGCGCGGTGTAGCCGAGCACACGCTGCACGCCAATGCCGGCCATTGCGACCACCGGTGCCACCCAGAACGGCTGCATCATGTTCGACACCTGTTCGCCCATCGCGACGGCCATGGTCGTCGCGGGCAGCGATGCGTGCAACGCGACGGCGGCCGGTATCACGAAAGGGCCCTGCACGGCCCAGTGGCCGCCACCGCTCGGGATCAGGAACGTGATCGCCAGCGAGCAGACGTAGCTCCAGAACGGTAGCGTGTCGGCCGTCGCGATCGCGATGAAGCCGTGCGATATGACGCCGGGCAAGCCGGTCGCATCCATCAGGCCCATGATGCCACCGTACAGCGGATATTGAATCAGCAGCGAACCCGTCTGCGCGGTCGCCTGCTTGATCGCGCGCGCGTAGGCGAGCGGATGTCCATGAAGCAGCACGCCCGCCGTGAGCATTGCGAGGATCACGACATTCACGCCCGCCAGCGGAATGTGGCCTCCGTATGCCAGCCCGAGTACAGACAGGCCGAACAGTCCGGCCAGAACGCTGAGCACGCACGAGCGCTCGAGCCACTGCGCCGGCGAGCGGTGTCCGGCGGCGCCGGGCGCGGTCGAAGCGGATGCGGCCTGCGAGGCCGGCTGTGTGTCGGGCGGCAGCGCTTCGGCGCGAGCAGGATCGGGCATGAACCAGACGAGCAGCGCCGGCGTCAGCACGAGCATCGCGAGCGTCGGAACCAGGTTGAAGCGGGTCAGCACGGTTTCGCTGAACGGCAGCACGTGGCCGGTCAGCTTCTCGACGACGTTCATCGCGCTGCCTGGCGTCGATTGCGCGAGCGCGATCGAACTGGACATTCCACTCGCCCACACGACCCACCCCGAGAAGCCGACCGCCACGATCCACGCGAAATCGACGCGCAGGCGTTTAGCGACTTCGCGCGCCAGCAGTGCACTGATCACGAGGCCAAATGCCCAGTTGACGAACGACGTGACGGCCACCGACAGGAAGACCAGCGTCGCCGCCTGTGCCGGCGTGCGCGCGAACGATACGATCGCGCGGAATGCTCGCTGCACGAGCGGCGCATGGGCCAGCGCGTGCCCGGTCGCGAACACGAGCGCCATTTGCGCCGTGAACGTGAGGATATCGAAGAATCCCTTGGTCCATCCAGCGATCATCGCGGCCGGCGTCGTGCGCGGTGCGATCGCGACGGCCAGTGCGGCGACGAACGCGGTGATCAGCAGCGCAAGGACGAACGGATCGGGAATCGTTCGCTCGAACACGCGAATCGTCGCGTCCGTCAGGCGGATGCGAGCCGCACGAGGTGGGGAATCGGCGAGGCGCATGCATGTCTCCTGTTGGTGTTTGTCGTGTCGGCAATACGTGTCGACGGTGCGCCGCCGCGTCAGGGCGGCGGTCAGTCGTGGAAGTCGTACAGCCGGTCTGGATTGTCGACGAGAATCCGCTCGCGCAGACGTTCGTCGGGCACCCAGTCCGCGAGTTGATCGAACAGCCGCGCGTCGTCGGGCGCGGCGGACTCCGTTGCATGCGGCCAGTCGCTGCCCCATACGAGGCGCTCGGGTGCCGCGACGGCCCATGCACGGGCGACCGTGTCGACGTCGGCGAACCGACCGGTCACGCCGACGCGCGAATCGAGGTATGGCCCTGACAGCTTGATCCACGTCTTGCCCTGATCGACGAGACGGCGCACGATCGCGTATGCGGGATGCGACGTGCCCGCCGGTTGTGGCAGGCGTGCCATGTGGTCGAACACGATGGTCGACGGCAGGCGCGTGAGCAGTGCCTCGTGTGCGACGATCTGGTCGGCGGTCCAGTGAAGCTGCACGTGCCAGCCGAGCGCATGCACGCGCGCGGACAGCGCTTCGACCATGTCGAAGCGCGTGGGGGCATGCTCGGGGCGATACAGTGTGAACCGGATGCCACGAATGCCCCCGGCGTGCAGCGCGTGCAATTCGGTGTCCGACACATCTGCGCGCACGACGCCGACACCGCGCGTGCGGTCCGCGCCTAGCCGTCGGATCGCGTCGAGCGTCACGCTATTGTCGGTCGCATACGCGCGCGGCGTGACGACGACGGCGCGTGTCGTGCCGAGCCGGGCCTGAATCGCGCGGCGGTAGTCGTCCGCTGTCGCGTGCGCGAAGATCTGCGCGCCAGGCTCGGACCGGAAGCGGGCATCGAAGACGTGAAGGTGCGCGTCGCATGCGTGCAAGGGCGCGGCGCGCGCCGATTGCATCGTCGCTTTGGCCGCCGCAGGGCCGAATGCATGCGCGCGTGATGCGCTCGCGGCGGCGAGCGAGGCGAGGAACGGACGTCTTCTCATGATGTCTCCGGGCCAATCTTGTCGTTCGGCCGGCGTGATGCCGGCGGTTTGCAGTTTCAGCGAATGGCGCCGCGACGCCGCAACTCGGCGCGCCGTTCGTCATCGTAGCCGTGCTCGGCGAGCACGTTGTCCGAATGCTCGCCTAGCGCCGGCGCGCCGACTGGATCCGGGGGCGGTGTGCGCTCGAACGCGATCGGGCGGCAGAAGCCGCGATAGCGGCCCGTCGACGGATGGTCGAAATCGGCAATGAGCTGCTCTGCGGCGACTTGTGGATCGTCGAACATGTCCTCGATTTCGCGCAATGCGGCGCAGGGCACCTCGTCGCCGAACATGGCTTCCCAGTCGCGCGCGGAGCGGGTCAACAGTGCGGCGCGCAGCAGCGGGACGAGTTCGTCGTGTGCGCGCGCACGCTTGCTCACCGTGTCGTAGCGCGGATCGTCGGCGAGCGCGGGCAACCCGACCTTCACGCACAACGCGCGCCAGAAATGCGGCGTGTTCGCGGACAGGTAAAGATAGCCGTCGCGGGTCGGATGCAGGCCCGTGACGCCACCCGATCGCATGTCGCGTCCGACCTCGCGTGCCTCGCCTTCGGCCCACACGAGTCGCGCCGACTGCATCGCGAGCGCAGCGCGCAGCAGCGAGATGCCCACGTATTGCCCGATCCCACTGCGGGTCCGCTCGTACAGCGCTGACGCGACGCCGGCGGCGACGAGGGAGGCCGCGTAGTAGTCGACGACCGAACCGTACACGATCGACGGCGGCGCGCCGGGTTCGCCTTGCAGCGCGCACATGCCGGTCATCGCCTGCAGCACCTGGTCGTAGCCGGCCTTGTCCTTCAGCGGGCCAGAGTCGCCGTAGCCGGTGACAGCGCAATAAACGAGGCGCGGGTTCTGTTCGCGAAGCCGTGCGTAATCGATGCCGAGCCGTGCCGGGACCGACGGCCGGAAATTGTGGACCAGCACGTCTGCGCCGCGCACGAGTTCGAGCAGCACCTCGCGCCCGGCCGGCTGCTTGAGATCGAGCACGATCCCGCGCTTGCCGCGATTGACACCGAGGAACGCGCGGCTTTGCGCGTCCAGCGTCGACGGATAGTTGCGCAGGTTGTCGCCGGCGGGCGGCTCGATCTTGATCACGTCGGCGCCCTGGTCGGCCAGCAACGTGCACCCGTACGGGCCGGCGATATAGGCGCTCAGGTCGAGCACGCGGATGCCGGCGAGCGGGCCTGCGCCGGAGTGGCCGCGACCGGCCGCGTGCGGTGTGGCGGGAACGTCGATGGAAGATCGGGTCATGGTGCGAGGCATGCGGGTGGCTGGGCGATGCCCTCTGGCGGGATCAGGCCGAATGCGATCGCCTCGGAGACGATCGTGCGGGCGCGGGCGATGAACGGTGCGTCGATCATCCGGCCGTCCACGACGTACGCGCCGCGGCCGTCGGCAACGGCCCGCCGCTCCGCGTCGAGCACGCGCAACGCAGCGCGGATTTCGTCGAGCGTCGGTCGGAACACGTCGTTCGCGATGTCGACCTGCGTTGGATGGATGCAACTCTTGCCGGCGAAGCCGAGCCGCCGTGCGAGCGAGGCTTCGCTGCGGAAGCCGTCGGCGTCGCCGATGTCGGCGAACGCGGCATCGTAGGCTGCGATGCCGGCCTCGCCCGCGGCGATGCGCACGGCGAGCATCACGGGCACGAGCGCTGCAGTTTCGCGGCGATCGATGCCGAGCGGTTCGAACAGATCGCCGAGGCCGAGCTGCAAGCCGATCACGCGTGGATCGGCCGCCGCGAGTTCGGATGCGAGCCGCAGCGCGCGCGGCGTTTCGATGTTGACGAGCAGCCTGATCGGCGTCGTGACGCCGTTGCGGCGCTCGGCCCGTTCAAGCGCGGCCGCAGCCGCGCGCACATCGTCCGGGTCGCGAGGCTTCGGCAGGTTGACGATCGCGACGCCGGGACGGGCGACGGCGTCGAGATCGGCGTCGAAGCCACGCGTGCCGAGCGCATTCACGCGCACCACGATCGTTTTCGTCGGTGGCAGCGGCTGGTCGAGCCGCGCACGCAGCGCAGCGCGCGCGGCATCCTTGCGGTCTTCGGCGACCGCGTCCTCGAGATCGAACGACACGGCATCGGCGGGACCATTCAACGCCTTGTCGAAAAGGTCGGGACGGGAGCCCGGAACGAACAGTTTGCTTTTCATGTGGCCAGTATAGAAATCCCGCTACACTGGATGAATACAGGTTTGATTCATTCAAACGATAGAAAAACTATCTTTATGGATATCGTGTTCCTCAAGAGCTTCGTGCTCGTCGCGGACACGGGCTCGATGGCGCAGGCCGCTCGCCGACTCGATCTCACGCCCGCCGCGGTTGCGTTGCAGATGCGGGTGCTGGAGCGGGAGCTGGGCGTGGCGCTGCTCGCACGCGCGGGCCGCGCAGTGCGCCCCACCCAGGCCGGCTATCGCGTGCTCGAGCGTGCGCGCGGGCTTATCCGCGAGTTCGACGACCTTAGATCGGTCGCGGCCGACGATGCGCAGCTGTCCGGGGAATTGCGCCTCGGCGCGATCAACACCGCATTGCACAGCATCCTGCCGGACGTGCTTGCCGAGTTCGCAACCCGGCATCCGCGGTTGAAGGTGCTGATCCAGTCCGGTACGTCGGCGGAGCTTTACGAGTCCGTGCGGCGAGGCGATCACGATGCGGCCGTCTGCCTGCATCCGAGTTTTGCGCTGCCGAAAAGCATGGTGTGGGAACTGCTGCGCATCGAGCCGCTCGTCGTGCTGGCACCGCAAGATCTCGCCGCACGCGACGCGCACGACCTGCTGCGCCACGAGCCGCTGATCCGCTACGACCGAAGTCTCGGCGGCGGCAAGCAGGCGGACCGATATCTGCGCGATCACGGGATCGATCCGCACGAGCGCTTCGAGATCAATTCGCTGCTGGCGATCGCGATGATGGTCGAGCGCGGGCTGGGCGTATCGCTGGTCCCGGACATCGCGTCGCCGCTCGCGGAGCGGCTGCGGATCGTCCGGCTGGCGCTGCCCAAGCCGACCGAGCCGCGGCGCTTCGGCATACTCTGGCGCCGGGGCTCGGCGCGCGAGAGCGCGATTCGCGAGTGGCTCGCGATCAGCCGCCGGATGGTGCAGCTTCGCTGAACCGCCGACGGCGCGAGGCGGTCGTTGCGGCACGAGCCGACGATTGCCTCGGCGCGCTGCCGTCATTGTTGACGGTACTGGAAAGGTCCAATCCAGAAGCGGCAATAGGTGCCGCGAATGTGACCGATTATTCTCCCGAGCGCTATACCGGCGGTCAGACGCGAATGCTGTCGGACTGCTTACAAAATCAATCGCTCAGGGAGGCCTTTCATGAAACGCATCGTCGTATCCGGTGGTGTCGGCGCGGTAATCGTCTTGACAGCGGCGTCGTCCGCATTTGCGCAAAGTTCCGTCACGTTGTATGGCCTCGTCGACACGGCGATCCGTTATCAGACGAACGCCGGCCCCGACGGCCGCGACCTGATCGGCATGACGGTCGGCCCCGAAACGCACAGCCGCTGGGGCTTGCGCGGCAGCGAGGATCTCGGCGGCGGCCTGTCGGCGATCTTTCGTCTGGAAAACGGCTTCGAGCTCGGCGACGGCAAGCTGCACGTCGCGAGCACGCTGTTCAGCCGGCAGGCATACGTCGGCCTGTCGAGCGACCGGTACGGTTCGCTGACCTTCGGCAGCCAGTACGCCCCGCTGTACGACACGATGGGCGACGTGTTCGACCCGATGACCGTCGGCGACTACTGGCAGGACAGCTGGGCGTACAACGGCATCGGCAATTACCTGACCGTGCCGAACGCCGTGAAGTACAAGTTCTCGTACGACGGCTTCAGCGTCGATGCGATCTACGGGTTCGGCAACCATGCGGGCGCGATGGGCCTCGACAGCACGTACGGTGTCGAACTGACCTATGCGCAAGGGCCCGCATCGATCAACGCCGGCTTCCAGCAAACCTCGGTGTCGTCCGTGAACGGCAGCGCGGTCAACGGCGCGAAGGTGAACTTCCTGCACGTGAGCGGCGCGTACCAGGTCACGCCGTCGGTGCGCCTGCTGGCCGGCTGGCTGCACGGTCAGGACAAGACGGGCACGACGGACTTCAACATGCAGCAGGCCGGCGCGCCGTCGCTGGGCGGCGGCAGCCCGAATCGCATCGACGATACGCTCTACGTCGGCGCGAACTGGCAGGCCACCGCGCCGCTGCTGATCACGGTGGCCGGCTATTACGGCCACGCGCGCAATGCGGAGCGGCTCGACGGCACGCTCGGCTCCGGGATCAACTACTCGGCGACCGTGCTGGCCGAATATGCGCTGTCGAAGCACACCGAGGTGTACGGCACGGTCGATTTCGCACGCGGCAACGGCGCGTTCGCGGCCGACTATCCGGGAGCCACCAACCGGCTCACCGGCAAGGTCGACCAGATCGGCAGGACCAACAACGTCGGGGCGGCGATCGGTCTGCGCCAGACGTTCTGACGCCGCCGCGCGCACCGCTTGCATACGAAAGCCGCGTGGCGGCCGGCGCAGCACCTTCGACGCTCCGAACACGGTCGCAGCGGTGGCCGGCAGCGGCTCGGCGATCGGTGCGCGGCGCGGAGAAGGCGGCGCGCGCGGCCTTCATCCGTCACGACGCGACGCGAATCACGACCTTGCCGAAATGCTGTCCCGACTGCAGGTGCGCATAGGCCTGCGGCGCTTCGTCGAAGTCGAACACGCGATCGACCACCGGCTTGATCCGCTTCGCGTCGACGAGCCGCACGACGTCGTCGAGCATCGCACGGCTGCCGACCATCAAGCCGTGCAGTCGCCGGATGCCGCCGATCAGCGACAGCAGCCCGAGTTCCGGGCCGCCGAAGCTGCTGAGGCCGCCGATGACCGAGACGATGCCGCCCAGTTTCGTCGCGGCGACCGAGCGCGCGAGCGTATCGCGTCCGCCGACTTCGACGACGAGATCCGCGCCCGCACCGCCGGTGAGCCGCAGCACTTCATGTTGCCATTCGGGTGTCGTGCGGTAGTTGATCGTTGCGTCCGCACCGAGTGCGCGAGCGCGTTCGAGCTTCGTATCGCTCGACGAGGTCACGATCGTGCGCAGTCCGGCCGCATGAGCGAGCTGCAGCGCGATGATCGATACGCCGCCCGTGCCCAGCAGCACGACGGTCGCGCCCGGCCCGAGCCCGCCGTCGACGAACAGCGCATTCCACGCGGTGATGCCCGCGCACGACAGCGTTGCGGCTTCGTCGTAGTCGAGATGCGCGGGAATCGCGACTAGTGCGGTTTCGTCGGATACGAAGCGTTCCGCGAGCACGCCGTCGAAATGCGAGCCGGGCGACGCCGACACTTTCCACGGCGTGGGCGGCCCGTCGATCCAGTGCGGGAAATACGTGTTGATCACGCGATCGCCCGGCTTGAACCGCGTGACGTCGCGACCGGTTTCGACGACTTCGCCCGCACCGTCGGCGACGGGTATCAGTGCGTCGGTGCCGATGCCGAGATAGTCGCCGCGCGCGAACATCAGGTCGCGATAGTTCAGTGCTGCCGAGTGGATCCTCACGACGACGTCGGTCGGCCCGACCGCGCGCGGGGTCACGTCGATGCGCCGGAGCCCGGCAATGCCGTCCCCGGGTTTGATTTGCCATGCGTGCATGGCTGCTCCTTTTTCGAGATAGACGGGACTATCATAGTGTCGCGCAACGGGACGCATTGGCGAGAATTCGGCCAACGATTGTCGCCGGAGCGGACACAAACCAGTCATCCCACGGGAGCGCAATTGCATGGACGAGCGGCTCAGAGGCATCGCCGAATTTGTCGACGTCGTGGAGGCGGGTAGCTTCGCGGCGGCCGCGCTGCGGCTCGGCATGACGCGCTCGGCGGTTGCGAAGATCGTCGCGCGGCTCGAACAACGCCTCGGCGCGCGGCTGTTGCGGCGCACGACGCGCCAGCTCGGCTTGACCGACGAAGGGCTCGTCTATTACGAGCAGTGTCGGCGCTTGCTGGCCGAACTCGGCGAGACGGAAGCCGCGCTCGACGCGAACCGACGCGAGCCGTCCGGGCGCGTGCGGGTCAGCGTGCCCGTGCTGTTCGGCCGCCAATGCGTGGCGCCCGTGGTGCGGCGCCTCGTCGAGCGTCATCCGCGGCTCGAAATCGACGTGTCGTTCAGCGATCGCGTCGCCGATCTCGTCAACGACGGTTTCGACATCGCGGTGCGTATCGGCCCGCTTGCCGACACGAATGCGCTGGTCGGCCGCAAGCTCGGCGTGCAGCGCATGGGCATCTGCGCATCGCCCGCCTATCTCGCCCGCCACGGCCGGCCGTCGGGGCCGGACGAACTCGCGTCGCACGACGGCATCGCTTATTCGCGCGGCGGGCAGCCGACGCCGTGGCGAATCATCGGCGCGGACGGCGCCGTGCACGACCATCGCCCGGCGGGCCGCCTGCGATTCGACGACCTGCAGGCGATCGCCGATGCGGCGGCAGCCGGCGCGGGGCTTGCGTGGCTGCCGTGCTGGCTGATGGCGCCATATGTGCGCGACGGCCGTCTCGCGCTCGTGATGGACAGCGACAGCGTTTCGGGTGCCGAAGTATTCGTAGTGCGGCCGGCGTCGCGCAATGTGCCGATGAAGGTGCGCGTCGTCATCGATGCGCTCATTGACGAGATTCCGCGCATGCTGGCGTCGGCCGATGCGGACGGCGAGCGCGTGCCGCGACGCACCGCCCGGGCTTCGTAGCCGCGCGCGCGATGGATCGGTCGACGCGAACGGAGGCGACCAGGCGGGTTCTCGCGCAGCGCACGCATCGTCGCGCGCGTCGTGAAACGGGCGCCGGCGTGCATATTCCCCGTTCCCGTTAGCATGTGACGAATCCGACTTTGGGCGCCGCGCGCGCGACGCTAAGATCGCCGATCCGTAGATCGAGCGTTCGACAAAATGAAAAACTCCGCGTCGCCGTTGCATGCTTTCCGTTTCCGTGTCGTCTGCGCCGCGGCTGCCGGCGCGCTGTCGCTCGCATCGTGCGGCGGCATCGACGGCGATCCGCCGCCGCAGGCCAATGCGACGCCCGCGGCCAAGCGCCCGAACATCCTGTACATCATGGCCGACGATCTCGGCTATTCCGACATCCATGCATTCGGCGGCGAGATCAACACGCCGAACCTCGACGCGCTCGTCGCATCGGGCCGCATCCTGTCGAATCACCACACGGGCACCGTATGCGCGATTACGCGCGCGATGCTGATTTCCGGCACCGATCATCACCTCGTCGGCGAAGGCACGATGGGCGTGCCGACCGACGAACGGCGCGGGCTGCCCGGTTACGAAGGCTACCTGAACGATCGCGCGCTTTCGTTCGCACAACTGTTGAAGGACGCCGGCTATCACACTTACATCGCGGGCAAGTGGCATATCGGCTCGGGGATCGTCGGCAGTGCGACGGGCAGCGGCCAGACGCCGGACCAGTGGGGCTTCGAGCGCAGCTACGTGCTGCTCGCCGGCGCGGCGACGAACCATTTTGCGCATGAGCCGGCCGGCTCGTCGAACTACACGGAAGACGGCCGCTACGTGCAGCCTGGCCAGCCGGGGCAGCCGGGCGGCGCGGGGGGCAGTCCGGCCGTGTTCTATTCGACCGACTTCTATACGCAGAAGCTGATCTCGTACATCGATTCGAACAAGCAGGACGGCAAGCCGTTCTTCGCGTATGCGGCGTACACGTCGCCGCACTGGCCGCTGCAGGTGCCGGACCCGTGGCTGCACAAATATGCGGGCGTGTACGACGCCGGCTACGACGCGATCCGCAACGCGCGGATCGCGCGACAGAAGGCGCTCGGCCTGATCCCCGCCGACTTCAAGCCGTTCGACGGCTTGCCGGAAACGACGTCGGCATCGCCGGCCACCGCGAACAACGGCACCGCGAACGCGAAGTACATCAGTGCCGTGCACTCGGCCGCCGACGGCTACAGCGACTACGGCACCGGCAAGGTCGACAAGTCGTGGGCGAGCCTGAGCGCGGCCGAGCGCCGCGCGCAGGCGCGCTACATGGAGATCTATGCGGGGATGGTCGAGAACCTCGACTACAACATCGGCCTCCTGATCCAGCACCTGAAGGACATCGGCGAATACGACAACACGTTCATCATGTTCCAGTCGGACAACGGCGCCGAAGGCTGGCCGATCGACTCCGGCGCGGACCCGACGGCGACCGACACCGCGAATGGGCAGGAGCCGATCTATTCGACGCTCGGCACCGACAACGGCAAGCAGAACGCGCAACGGCTGCAATACGGGCTGCGTTGGGCAGAAGTGAGCGCGACGCCGTTCCGGCTCACCAAAGGCTATTCGGCCGAAGGCGGCGTGTCGACACCGACGATCGTGCGCCTGCCGGGGCAGACGCGGCAGTTGCCGACGCTGCGTGCGTTCACGCACGTGACCGACAACACGGCGACGTTCCTCGCGGTCGCGGGCGTCACGCCGCCGTCGCAGCCGGCGCCGCCGCTCGTGAACACGTTGACGGGCGTCGACCAGAACAAGGGCAAGGTCGTCTACAACAACCGCTACGTGTATCCGGTGACGGGCCAGTCGCTGCTGCCGGTGCTCACCGGGGCGGCGACGGGCGAAGTGCATACGACGCCGTTCGGCGACGAAGCGTATGGCCGCGCGTACCTGCGCAGCGCCGACGGCCGCTGGAAGGCGTTGTGGACCGAGCCGCCGCTCGGCCCGCTCGATGGCCACTGGCAGCTGTACGACCTCGCGGCGGACCGCGGCGAGACGACCGACGTGTCCGCGCAGAATCCGTCGGTGATCGGCACGCTGGTCGACCAGTGGAAGACCTACATGAGCAACGTCGGCGGCGTGGAGCCGCTGCGTCCGCGCGGCTACTACTGAGGACGACACGATGCGGTTGCGCTTCTGGACGCTCGGCACGGCGCTCGCGGGCACGCTGTTCGTCGCCGCGTTCGCCGCCGGCTATGCGAGCCCGCCGGCGTCGCCCGGCAGCGCCTTCGACGATGCGAATCGCGGCCGCACGCTCGCGCCGCTCGGCTCGGAGCGGCAGTGCGCACGCTACTCGGGGCTGCCGGCGAAGTGGCGCGACGACCCGAAGGCCGGGATGGTGCACCTGAGCGGCGGCGCGTTCGTGTTCGGCAGCACGCGCGGCTATGAGGACGAGCGCCCGGCCGGCGACGGGAAGACGCGTGTCGGCGGTTTCTGGATCGACCAGACCGACGTGACGATTGCGCAGTTCGCCGCGTTCGTGCAGGCGACCGGCTACGTGACCGAGGCCGAACGGCAGGGCGGCGCGGCGGTGTTTCATGTGCCGACGCGCGAGGAGTTGAATGCGCGTGACCTCGCGTGGTGGACCTGGGTGAAAGGCGCGTCGTGGCGGCAGCCGCGCGGGCCGGGCAGCAGCGTCGACGGGCTCGGCAACCTGCCCGTCACGCTCGTCACGCAGCGCGATGCGCTTGCGTATGCGCGCTGGCTCGGGCGCGACCTGCCGACCGAAGCCGAATGGGAATACGCGGGCAAGGCCGGTCGCGACGATGCGTCGCTCGACGCGGCGCCGCGTGATGCGCAGGGCAAGCCGGCAGCCAACTACTGGCAGGGCGTGTTTCCGGTGCTCGACACGGCGGAGGACGGTCATGCGGGGCTGGCGCCCGTCGGCTGCTATGCGGCGAACGGCTTCCGCCTGTACGACATGATCGGCAACGCATGGGAATGGACGAAGGATGCATACACGGGCCCGCATCAGTCGCATACGAACGGCGACACGGCGGCCGTCGCGCCGCCGACGCGCCGGCACGACACGCCGATGGTGATCAAGGGCGGCTCGTTCCTGTGCTCGCGCGATTACTGCGTGCGCTACCGCGCATCGTCGCGCGAACAGCAGGAAGCCGATCTGGGTGCATCGCATATCGGGTTTCGCACGATCCTGCGGGATGCGTCATGAAACAGATGCTGCGTTTGATTGCCGCATGGCTGACCGTCGCCTGCGGCCTTGCCCACCCGGTCGTCGCCGCTGCCGCCGAATCGGCCGCGCCGGCGGTACGCGTCGGCGTGACGCGCGGCGTGCATGCGGAGATCCTCGACGAGGTGAAGCGCGTTGCGGCCAGGCGCGGGCTAGGCGTCGACGTCGTCGAATTCGCCGATGCGTCGCGCATCGATACCGCGCTCGCCGAAGGCAGGATCGATGTCGCGAGTTTCGAGGACGCGCAGTCCCTTGCCGCGACGCGCAAGGCGAAAGGTTATGCACTGACGGCGGTCGCGCCGACCGTCACGCTGCCGATGGCGCTGTACTCGCGCAAGCTGAGGAGTCTGAACGATCTGCAGCCCGGCGACACGGTGGCGATCCCGACCGATCCGCGCGGGCTGGCACGTGCGCTCGTGCTGCTGCAGAACGACACGCTGGTGACGCTGCGGGACAAGGCCGGCCTGCATGCGACGCTGCGCGACGTGACGGGCAACCGGCTCGCGCTGAAGTTCGTCGCAGTGCGCCGCGAGCGGTTGTACGAGGCGCTCGATTCGGCAGCATTCGTCGCGATCGACAGCGAGGATGCCGCGCGCGCGGGTTTGCAGCCGGCGCGCGACAGCATCAATCTCGAGGATGCACGCTCGCCGTACGCAAACGTGCTGACCGTGCGCGACGCCGACCGCACGAAGCCGTGGGTCGCGCAACTCGTCGCCGCATATCACTCGGACGACGTCGCGCATTTCATTCTGACGCGCTATCAGGACTCCGTGCGCCGGCCGTGGTAGACGGCTGCCGCCGCGCGTGCCTTACACTTGCCGCTCTTTCAACCGTCTCCGATGGAGTGCGCATGTACGCGTCGACCTTCATTTTCCGCGCCGGGCAATACGACGACGAGTTTCACCGGCTCGACAGCCGGATCGCCGAGATGGCGCGCGCGACGCCCGGCTACCTCGGCGAGGAGACGTGGGAGAACGCCGAGGCCGGGCTGATCCAGAACGTCTACTACTGGGAATCGGAGGCGGCGCTGCAGCAGTTGATGCGGCATCCCGCGCATCTGGAAGCGAAGGCGAAGCAGGCGCGCTGGCTGGACGGCTATCGCGTGGTGATCTCGCAGGTGCTGCGTGAGTACGGCGACGGCAAGCTCGCGCAGCCGCATACGGGACACGCGTGATGCGGCGTGGCCGGTTCGCGTCGCCGATCGCGCTCGTGGGCGATTCGCGCGCTGATGTCGCACCGTATCAAAGCGCTTCCACCAGCAGCCGATTGCTCTTCTCGCAATACTCGTGACAAGCGGTGCGCGCCGCGATCGACGCGCCATGCACGAACTTCGGCGCGTCCGCCCGCCGCGACATCGACACGACGATCGACGGCGGCGACGGCTGCAGCGGCAACTCGACGACCTCGCCGCTCTCGATCAGCGCATCGACGAACAGCACCGGAATCGCGGCGACACCGAACCCGTCCCTCACGAGCTGCACGATCACCGAGATCGACGGCGAGCCCGTGATGCGCGTCTCAGACAGCGGCACGCCATGCGCGTGCGCCAGCGTGCGCACGATGTCCTCGAGCGCACGGTGCGGCGCGGTGCCGCGCCCGTAGGTCAGGATCGGCTGGCGCAGCACCTGCCGCGCGAGGCCCGTGCGCGCGGTCGGCAACAGTCCCGCACGCGCGATCCAGCGCACCGGATAGTTCGCGAGCGCGTCGCAGACGACCGACGGCTCGTCGCTGCCTTCCACGCGAATGATCAGGTCGAGCTCGCCGGCCATCAGCCGGCGCTGTAGCACGACGCTCACGTCGACGGTCAGGTCGATCTCCAGCTGCGGATAGTCGGCGGCGAGGCGGCGCAGGTAATTCGGCAACCAGCTGTGCACGACCGTTTCGATCACGCCGAGCCGCAGCTTGCCGCGCAGCGCGCTTTCGCCGGCAGCGGCGGCCTGCAGCTCGTGGGTGGCCTCGACGACGGCCTTCGCATAGCCGAGCAGGTATTCGCCGTTTGGCGTGAGCCGGAACTCGCGGCTGTCGCGATCGACGAGCACGGTCTGCAATTCGTCCTCGAGCGCCTTCAGGCGCTGCGAGATCGCGGCCGGCGTCGCGTGCAGCGTGGCGGCCGTCGTGCGGAAGTTGCGCAGTTTCGCGAGCGTGACGAAGGTTTCGAGGAAACGCGTGTTCATGGCGGTCTGACGGACGAGGGACGCGCAGCTTGCCGGTGAAGAAAAGTGAACGGGATCGGGGGAAACCCCGAGATCCGTTAAGGAATTCTATACACGCGACGCAGAAAAACTCGTTGGCGACAAAATTTTTTCTTTTCTATTCTTCGCCGTATCCGCTGACGCAACCGTCATCCCGACGACATACCGATCCGCCAACGACCATCATGACGCCTTCCGAATTCCGCCAGTCCGTCCGCAGCGGCGCGTTCCGCAGCCCGACCGCCGGCCAGTGCGGGCCGTTCGCGCAAGCGAATCTCGCGATCCTGCCGAACGCGTATGCGCACGATTTCCTGCGCTTCTGCCAGGCGAATCCGAAAGCGTGCCCGCTGCTGGGCGTCGGCGAACCCGGTGCGTTCCGGCTCGACGTGCTCGGCGACGATCTCGACATCCGCACCGACGTACCGAGCTACAACGTGTATCGCGACGGCCGCCTGACGGAGCGGGTCGAATCGCTCGAGGCGCTGTGGCGCGACGATTTCGTCGTGTTCGCGATCGGCTGCTCGTTCTCGTTCGAGGACATGCTGGCGCGCGAAGGCATCGGGCTGCGCCACATCGAGGAAGGACGCAACGTGCCGATGTACCGCACGACGATTGCGAACCGCCGCGCGGGGATCTTCGGCGGCCAGCTGGTCGTGTCGATGCGGCCGCTGCGCGGTGCCGACGCGATTCGCGCGGTGCAGATCACGAGCCGGTTCCCGGGTGTGCACGGCGCGCCGATCCATATCGGCCATCCGCGCGCGCTCGGTATCGCCGATCTCGCCGCGCCCGATTTCGGCGACGCAGTGACCGTGCGCGACGACGAACTGCCGGTGTTCTGGGCGTGCGGCGTGACGCCGCAAACCGCGCTGATGGAAGCGAAGCTGCCGCTCGCGATCGCGCATACGCCCGGCTACATGCTGATGACCGATATCACGAACGCATCGCTGGCCGTGTTCTGATCCCGGCCGGCACCGGCCCGCACGATCGCCGGTGCGACCACGACACGGCGGCGCACCGCCGCGGACGATCCGCCCGACCGGAGGGCGGCGCGCATCCGCAGCCGGGCGACCACGACACGCACGACACGCACGGTTTCCGACCGCACACTTCGACAGGAGCTTCACCATGGAAAGCAAGATCCTCGCGGCGCCCGTCGCCGACCCTTCGGGCCCCGCGCGCAACGGCCTGTTCGGATGGTATGCGCACGCGCAGACTCGCGAACGCCGCGCGTTCTGGAGCTGCAAGGTCGGCTACATGCTCGACGGAATGGACACGCAGATGCTGTCGTTCGTGATCCCGACGCTCGTCGCGACCTGGGGCATCTCGCTCGCGGACGCCGGTTTCATCGGCACGATGACGCTGCTCGCATCGGCGCTCGGCGGCTGGATCGCCGGGATCCTGTCCGACCGGATCGGCCGCGTGCGCACGCTGCAGCTGACCGTGCTCTGGTTCGCGGTATTCACCGCGCTGTGCGGGCTCGCGCAGAACTACCATCAGCTGCTCGCGGCGCGCGCGCTGATGGGCTTCGGCTTCGGCGGCGAATGGACGGCAGGCGCGGTGCTGATCGGCGAGGTGATCCGCGCGCGCGATCGCGGCAAGGCGGTCGGCCTCGTGCAGTCGGGCTGGGCGATCGGCTGGGGGCTGTCGGCGTTGCTGTATGCGCTGCTGTTCTCGGTGCTGCCGGCCGAGCAGGCCTGGCGCGCGCTGTTCCTCGTCGGTCTCGCGCCCGCGCTGCTGGTGGTCGCGATCCGCCGCTACGTGAAGGAACCCGACGTCTACGAGAAGGAGAAGGCCACGCAGGCGAAGGTCGCGGACGCGCCGCGCCTCACCGAGATCTTCGCGCCGAAGCTGCTGTCGACGACGCTGCGCGCGGCACTGCTGACGACCGGCGCGCAGGGCGGCTACTATGCGATCACGACCTGGCTGCCGACGTTCCTGAAGACCGAGCGGCACCTGACCGTGATGGGCACCGGCGGCTATCTCGCGATGATCATCTTCGGCTCGTGGGTCGGCTACCTGACGAGCGCATACCTGACCGATCGCCTCGGCCGCAAACCGAACTTCATCCTGTTCGCGCTCGGCTCGATGGTGATCGCGTTCTCGTACACGTCGCTGAACCTCACCAATGCGTCGATGCTGTGGCTCGGCTTCCCGCTCGGCTTCTTCGCGTCGGGAATCTTCTCCGGGATGGGTGCGTTCCTCACCGAACTGTTCCCGACCCGCGTGCGCGGCTCCGGGCAAGGCTTCTGCTACAACGTCGGCCGCGCGATCGGTGCGCTGTTTCCGTTCCTGATCGGCGCGCTGTCGAAGCAGTACGGGCTCGGCATGAGCATCGGCATCTTCGCGGTCGCCGCGTACGGCGTGGTGATCGTCGCCGCGCTGACGCTGCCCGAAACGCGCGGCCGCGAACTCGACGCCGCCTGAGCGGGCTCGCGCCCGCCGCCTTTTCACCACTCCCGTTTCATCGAAGCCCTCACGCGGCGCGCGACGCGCGCCGTGCGGCGGCGCTCGTCCCTCGCTTCAACGACGCATCGAGTTCATCGCCATGACTGACCGACACACTTTCCCCGTTTCCTCCGACACCGCGCGCTGGCAATTCTGGATCGACCGCGGCGGCACCTTCACCGACATCGTCGCGCGCCGGCCCGACGGCTCGCTCGTCACGCACAAGCTGCTGTCGGAGAATCCCGAGCAGTATCGCGATGCGGCCGTGGCCGGCATCCGCCACTTGCTCGGTCTCGCCGACGGCGAGCCGATCACGCCCGAACGCGTCGACATGGTGAAGATGGGCACGACGGTCGCGACCAACGCGCTGCTCGAACGCAAGGGCGAACGCACCGCGCTCGCGACGACGCGCGGCTTTCGCGACGTGCTGCGCATCGCGTACCAGAACCGCCCGCGCCTGTTCGATCTCGACATCGTGCTGCCTGATGCGCTGTACGAGACGGTCGTCGAAATCGACGAGCGGATCGGCGCGCACGGCGACGTCGTCGTGCCGCTCGACCTGCAAGGTGCGCAGGCAGCGTTGCGCCGCGTGTTCGACTCGGGCGTGCGGGCGCTGGCCATCGTGCTGATCCACGGCTATCGCTACACGGCGCACGAACGCGCGCTGGCGGACCTCGCGCGCCGGATCGGCTTCACGCAGGTGTCGGTGTCGCACGAGGTGTCGCCGCTGATGAAGATGGTGTCGCGCGGCGATACGACCGTGGTGGACGCGTATCTTTCTCCGATCCTGCGCCGCTACGTCGAGCAGGTCGCGCACGAGATGCCCGGCGTGAACCTGCAGTTCATGCAGAGCAGCGGCGGCCTGACGCGCGCCGATGCATTCCAGGGCAAGGACGCGATCCTGTCCGGGCCGGCCGGCGGCATCGTCGGCATGGTGCGCGCCGCGCGCGCGGCCGGCTTCGACCGCGTGATCGGTTTCGACATGGGCGGCACGTCCACCGACGTGTCGCACTACAACGGCGAATTCGAGCGCGTGTTCGAGACGCAGGTGGCCGGCGTGCGGATGCGCGCGCCGATGATGAGCATTCACACGGTGGCGGCCGGCGGCGGCTCGGTGCTCGGTTTCGACGGCGCGCGGCTGCGCGTCGGGCCCGAATCGGCCGGCGCGAATCCGGGGCCGGCCGCCTATCGGCGCGGCGGCCCGCTGACGGTGACCGATTGCAACGTGATGCTCGGCAAGATCCAGCCCGATCATTTTCCGCGCGTGTTCGGCCCGCGCGCGGACGAACCGCTCGACCGCGACGGCGTGGCCGCGAAGTTCGCCGCGCTCGCCGACGCAATCCACGCGGCAACCGGGCGGCGCGACACGCCGGAGGCGCTGGCCGAAGGCTTCCTGGAAATCGCGATCGGCAGCATGGCGAACGCGATCAAGAAGATCTCGGTGCAGCGCGGCCACGACGTGTCGCGCTACGTGCTGACGACGTTCGGCGGCGCGGGCGGCCAGCACGCGTGCGGCGTGGCCGACGCGCTGGGAATGACGCAGGTGTTCGCGCATCCGCTCGCCGGCGTGCTGTCCGCGTACGGGATGGGTCTTGCCGACCAGACCGCGATGCGCGAGCGCGCGATCGAGGCCGTGCTGTCCGATGAAACGTTGCCGGCGCTGAATGCCGCGCTCGACCGGCTGGCCGACGACGCGGTCGGCGCGCTGCTCGAACAGGGCGTGCCGCCGGAACGCATCGCAACCGAGCGGCGCGTGCACCTGCGCTACCAGGGCACCGATTCCGCGCTCGACGTGCCGGCCGGCAGCGTCGCCGCGATGCAGCACGCGTTCGAAGCCGCATACCGGCAGCGTTACGCATTCCTGATGCCCGGCACGCCGCTTGTCGTCGAACTGGCGTCGGTCGAGGCGATCGGCCGCTCCGATGCGCCGGTCGAGATCGCGCCGCTCGCGCCGCGCGACGCGGGCGCTGCACCGCGTGCGCACAGCGCCGTGCGCTTCTATTCCGGCGGCCAATGGCATGACGCGGCGCTGTACGTGCGCGACACGCTGCTCGCCGGCGACGCGATCGACGGCCCCGCGATCGTCGCCGAGAAGAACGGCACGACGGTTGTCGAGCCCGGCTGGCGCGCGCGAATGACCGCACAGGGCAACCTCGTGCTGACGCGCACGACGCCGCTGCCGACACGCCGCTCGCTCGGCACCGACGCCGACCCGGTGCGGCTCGAGATCTTCAACAACCTGTTCATGTCCATCGCCGAGCAGATGGGGCTGCGGCTGCAGAACACCGCGTATTCGGTGAACATCAAGGAGCGGCTCGACTTCTCGTGCGCGATCTTCGACGGCGACGGCAATCTGATCGCGAACGCGCCGCACATGCCCGTGCACCTCGGCTCGATGGGCGAGAGCATCCGCACGGTGATCGAGCGCAACCGCGGCCGCATGCGCGACGGCGACGTGTTCATGCTGAACGACCCGTATCACGGCGGCACGCACCTGCCGGACGTGACCGTCATCACGCCGGTGTTCGCGGACGGTTCGGACACCCCGCTGTTCTACGTCGGCTCGCGCGGCCACCACGCGGACATCGGCGGCACGACGCCGGGCTCGATGCCGCCCGATTCGACGCACATCGACGAGGAGGGCGTGTTGATCGACAACTGGCAGCTGGTGTCGGCGGGCGTGCTGCGCGATGCCGACACGCGCGCGCTGCTCGCATCGGGCCGCTATCCGGCGCGCAACGTCGAGCAGAACATGGCCGATCTGCGCGCGCAGATCGCGGCGAACCAGAAGGGCGTCGACGAGCTTCGGCGGATGGTCGGGCAGTTCGGCCGCGATGTCGTGCTCGCGTTCATGCAACACGTGCAGGACAACGCGGAAGAGGCGGTGCGGCGCGTGATCGGCGCGCTGCAGGACGGTGCATACCGCTATCCGCTCGACAACGGCGCGCAGATTCACGTCGCGATTCGCGTCGACCGCGCGGCGCGCCGCGCGGAGATCGACTTCACCGGCACGTCCGCGCAGCTCGACAACAACTTCAACGCGCCGAAGGCCGTCTGCATGGCCGCCGTGTTGTATGTGTTCCGTACGCTGGTCGGCGACGACATCCCGCTGAACGCCGGCTGCCTGAAGCCGCTGACGGTGATCGTGCCCGCGCGTTCGATGCTGAACCCCGAGTATCCGGCGGCGGTCGTGTCGGGCAACGTCGAGACGTCGTCGGCGATCACCAACGCGCTGTACGGCGCGCTGGGCTGTGTGGCATCGAGCCAGGGAACGATGAATAACTTCACATTCGGCAACGATCGCTACCAGTACTACGAGACCATCGCGGGCGGCAGCGGCGCGGGCGACGGCTTCGCCGGCGTCGGCGCGGTGCAGACGCACATGACGAACTCGCGGCTGACCGACCCGGAAGTGCTCGAATGGCGCTATCCGGTGCGGCTCGACTCGCATCGGCTGCGGGCGGGCTCCGGCGGCGGCGGTCGCTGGCGCGGCGGCGACGGCGCGGTGCGGCGGATCCGCTTCCTCGAGCCGATGACCGCGTCGATCCTGTCGAACAACCGGATCCATGCGCCGTTCGGCGCGGCGGGCGGCGAGGCCGCCGCGCTCGGCTGCAACACGATCGAGCGGGCGGACGGCACGGTCGAGACGCTCGGGCACGTCGGTCGCGCGCAGATGGCGCCGGGCGACGTGTTCGTCGTCGAAACGCCGGGCGGCGGCGGTTACGGCGCGGCGAGCTGAGCCGCACGACGCCACGCGATGCAACGCGCGGAACCGATGCGGCGGCGGGTGCGCCGGACGTTTTTCGCGCGTTGCGGCGGGTGCGGCGGGACAATTGCACCGGTTCCATCACGTGCCGCCGCCAGCCCGCGCGGCGCGGCGATATATTCGCTTGTGCTGAGTTGGGCCGGCATTCCACTGGATATGGGAATAAAGACGAATATTCCCGCATGAACGGAAATGGAAATTCTCCATTTCACGTGTCGCCCGATACGATCCGACCCTCCAATGAACCGGCGCGGGCGCATTGTCGCGATGCGATTGCAATCCCGCGAAACGCCCGCCTGGCAATGCACAGCGGCAATTTCGCCGATTCGGTTGCGGGTGGCCGCGCGCGCCCGCGCGCGGCCTGCCGATCACGAAAAATCCGCCGTGCCAATCGAACGCCGATTCCTTGACACCCCGTTCAAAATGTGAGTGCCAATCTTCTTCGTCATTTGATAAGATGGCTTGCATCATTCGCTTGGAAACCTGCGCGCGACATGCGCGAACGCCGGTTCGCATTGGTTGGAAACAAGTACGGAACGAGGGCCGTTGGCAGGGTCATCGCGTCCGCCCCGCCGGGTACGCGCACAGCGCGTCCGGGCATCGGTGGCGGCCGGCTCGCCTCCGTCTACACTGTGCGTTTTTTTTGGATCGGGGCGTGTCCATGGATGACGAAAACGATAGCGCCGTGCTCGAAGCGCATCTCGGTACGCGTAGCCCATGCTGGCGTCTCGGCAGCGACAGCAATGCACTCGAACTGGCCGCCGTTCGCGGCCTGACCAATGTCGCGGTGGCACTGACCGGCGAGCAGGCCGCGCGCATCCGCGCGCTCACCGGTGTCACGTCGCACCTCGTGCTCGACCTCGCGCTGTTCGGCGATTCCGTGAGCCTCCATCTGGTCGGCCGGAAGGTCGATACCGCCAATTGGGCCGGCACGGCCTCCGCCTATTCCGATACCGCATCCGTCGCGAGCGACCTCGCGCACGGGCTCGCGTTCGCCGAGCAGGTCGTGTCCGAAGTGAATTCGCTCGTCGTGATCCTCGACCGCAACGGCATGGTGCAGCGCTTCAACCGTCTGTGCGAGGAAGTGACGGGCAAGCGCGAGGTCGACGTGATCGGCCGCAGCGCGTTCGAGCTGTTCATGAGCCCCGAGCAGGGCGCGCAGTCGCGCAGCAACATCACCGGCTTTTTCCAGAACAACCGTTCGTTCGCGGTCGAGCGCTACATCAACACGGTCAACGGCCCGCGCTTGTTCCAGTTCCGCAACAAGTTCGTGCAGAGCGGCAGCGGCGTCGACGAGCAGTTCCTGATCTGCTCGGGCATCGACGTCACCGAGGAGCGCAACGCGCAGCAGCGGCTCACCGAGCTCGCGAACACCGACGTGTTGACCGGCCTGCCGAACCGTCACGCCATCAGCGAGCGCATCCGTATCGCGCTGGCGGCGGACCGCACCGACGCGCGCGGCCAGGTCGGCATCCTGTTCCTCGATCTCGACAACTTCAAGCGCGTCAACGATCACTACGGTCACATCACCGGCGACCGCCTGCTGCAGGACGTGTCCTCGGTCATCGGCGGCTGCCTGCCGTCCGGCGCGACGCTCGCGCGGCTCGGCGGCGACGAATTCCTGGTGCTGTTCGAGCACGGCACGCGGCCGCTGCTCGAGGCGACCGCGCAGATCATCCTCGAGCGGCTGCGCACGCCGATCCATCTCGGGTTGGTGGAGGTCTACACGAGCTGTTCGATCGGCATCGCGATGTATCCGCAACATGGCGATTCGCTCGAGACGCTGATCCGCAGCGCCGACACCGCGATGTACGTCGCGAAGGAAGAGGGCAAGCACACGTACCGCGTGTTCTCGCTGGAGATGAACCAGAAGGTCGCGAAGTACATGTGGCTCGACACGAACCTGCGCAAGGCGCTCGAGGAAGAACAGTTCGTGCTGCACTATCAGCCGGTAGTCGATATCGCGACGGGCGACGTGCATGGCGTCGAGGCGCTGATCCGCTGGCAGTCGCCGGATCGCGGGATCGTCGCGCCGATCGAGTTCATTCGTTTCGCGGAGGAGTCGGGATTGATCGCGCCGCTCGGCCGCTGGGTGATGCGCACCGCCGCCGCGCAGGCCGCCGCATGGAAGGCGAAGGGGCTCGGCGTGCGGATCGCGGTGAACGTGTCGGCGCGGCAGTTGCAGGACATGAACATCGTCGACCAGTTCGCGGCGATCCTCGACGGCGCGGGGCTGAAGCCGAGCCTCGTCGACATCGAGCTCACCGAAAGCAGCTTCATCGAGGACGAGGAAGCGGCGCACGAGCTGATGAAGCAATTCCGCCAGCTCGGCGCCGAGATTCACCTCGACGATTTCGGCACCGGCTATTCGTCGCTGTCGCAACTGTCGCGGCTGCCGCTCGATTCGATCAAGCTCGATCGCACCTTCATCACGGGCATCGACCGCAACCCGCGCTCGCAGGCGCTGGTGCGCTCGGTCGTGTCGCTCGCCAAAGCGCTGAATTTCTCGGTGGTCGCCGAAGGTGTCGAGACGCACGCGGAAGCGGAATTCCTGAAGCAGATCAACGTCGATCACGCACAGGGTTTCTACTTCGCGCGGCCGATGCCGGCCCAGGCGTTCGAGGCCTGGCTCGCGGAAACGAGAAAGCTCAGGCTGATCGCCTGAGTCCGGCCGCATGACGTGGCGCCGCCGGTTTCGCGGCGGCGCCCCACTCACGTCACACCGTGCGCAGCTTCGACACGCGCCGGTTCTGCAGCATCACGAGGCGTTCCATATACGCGAGATCCTTCGGCTCGATCGTGAACGCCGCATGCACCCACTGCTCGGTGATGTCCATCAGCTCGGAACGCGTGAGATTGAACACGCGCTCGCGTGCGCGCAGCATCGCGCGGATGCCGTTCAGCTTCGGCTTCATCACGTCGATGAAGGTGCGCGTCGCGAGATAGGCGTCGCCCGCGTCGAACGTCTGGTCGACCAACCCGCGATCCTCGTACCACTCGGCCGCATGCGCCTCGCCGGACGAGATCAGCGATTCGGCGAGCCCCCGGTCCGCCTTGCGCGCGACCAGCGAATAGCCGCCCATGCCCGGAAACAGGTTGAACGCGATCTCGGGAAAGCCGAGCTTCACGCCCTTCTGCGCGAGCATGTAGTGGTGCGCGAGGGCGGCCTCGAAGCCGCCGCCCAGCGCGCTGCCTTCAACCATCGCGATCGAGATCGCGCCGGTGCCGAAGCCCGTGTAGATTTCGTAGACGCCATCGATGCACGAGCGCGCGTAGGCCATCAGCTGGTCGCGGCGGCCGCTGCGGATCGCGTCGACGAAGAAGCTCAGGTCGCCGCCGACGTTGAACAGCTCGGGGACGAGCGAGCCCGTCACCCAGAAGTCGAACGGCAGGCCCGAGTCGCGTGCGACGCGCGCGAGATGGATGATGTCGGTGACGAGTTGCTGATTGAAGCATGGTCGCGGTTCCGATCGCAGCATCATCCACATGACGTTGCGGCCTTCTTCGTAGAACGCGGTCAGTTGCGTGAGCTCGCCTGCTTCGTAAAACGGACGGCACGCCGGATGGGATTGGAGTTGCATGGTATGTCCTCGTGAGATGTGGTTTTCAAGAACCGCCGCGGCCGGCGTCGTGGAAACCTTCCCCCGGACGGCGCCGGCCGCGAGGCATCGCCATTGTTGCCCGCGCATATCAGCCGAAATGCGCGGAACAACGCATGAACGGGACACGAGTGGGCATTGCGTTCGGCACGGGCCGTGCGAGCCTTGCGAATAAAGCGGGCGAAGCGGTCGATGTGATCGCGTGGCGCGAGGATGGCGACGACGAGCACCGGCCGGCGCGCGCGGGCGGCGAGGTTGGTGTGACGATGCGGTGATCGTTCGTTCGTTCGTGCGTGCGTGCGTGCGTGCGGCCCGCGGGCCGCTACGGGCATGCGGCTAAGGCGCGACTTGCCAATCGTTTGCGTGTCGAAAGCGGCGTCGCGCCGTCGGTCGCGTCTGATGGAATGTGCGGACCGGTGCGGCGGCCGCACCGCGCCTTGACGCTCGCGCGCACGTCACCCACACTGGATTTGAACGACGGGGCGCGGCGTGCGCGAATGCGTGTCCGTTGTGTCCCGACATGAACACGAACGCGCGGAGAGCTTCGACGTGGTGCGTCTTCCGTTCCGATCGATGCGCAGGCTGCCGGGCCGCGCCGCCGTGCCGGCGATTGCCGCCGTCGCGGCCGCGCTGTCGTTCGCGCGTCCCGTGTTCGCGGACGCGGACGACGAAGCGCCCGTCACGCTCGTCAGCGATGTCCATGTATTCGTGATCCAGCACGACGGTTCGCTCGACGAGCACGACGATTCGACACTGCGAGCGAACAACGCGAACGGCATCGACGCGGTCGCGCAGCGCTACGTGTGGTTCGACAAGAACCTGGAAAAGGTCGACCTGCTCGCGGCGGAGACGATCGATCGCGACGGCGTCGCGCATCCGGTCGGCCCCGACGGCATCCGCGACGTGCAGGAGCCGCGCTCGGCCGGCGCGCCGACGTTCCAGGACGGGTTGCTGCGCACCGTCGTGTTTCCGGGCGTGGAGGCCGGCTCGAGCACGCGTGTTGCATTCCGCAAGTCGCGCACGCGGCCCGTCAACGCCGGGTATTTCGGCTACTACGTCGAGCCGTCGCGCGAGCCGGTGGAGAATCAGCGGCTGATCTTCGACGTGCCGGCCGACATGACGCTGCACGCGGACGCGCGCGGCTACGTCGCACTGCCGCCGGTGACCGCGAACGGCCGCACGCGCTACGAATTCGACTACCGGCACGGCCCGTACGAGCGCATCGAGAGCGGCGCGGTCGGCTATCCGACGTACGGCGACCGGCTCGTGGTATCCACGCTGCCCGACTATGCGGCGTTCGCCGCGCGCTACCGCGACGCGGCCGTCGACCCGGGCGCGAACGATCCGGCCGTCGTGCAGCTCGCGCGCGCGCTCACTGCCGGTGCCGCCGATCCGCGCGACAAGGCGCGCATCCTGTACGACTGGGTGCAGGCGAACGTGCGCTACGTCGCGCTCTTTCTCGGCGAGACGGCTGCCGCGCCGCATCGCGTGACCGACATCCTGCGCAACCGCTACGGCGACTGCAAGGATCACGTCGCATTGTTCGGCGCGTTGCTCGCGGCGGTCGGCATCCGCAGCGAACCGGTGCTGATCAATCTCGGCTCGGTGTACACGCTGCCGTCGGTGCCCGGTTACGGCGGCGGCGCGATCAATCACGCGATCACGTGGCTGCCCGATCTGGGCCTGTACGCCGACACCACGACGGCCGGCATCGCGTTCGGCTACCTGCCGCCGATCGTGATGGATCGGCCGGCGCTGCTCGTCGACACCGGCGTGCTGTCGCGCACGCCCGCCACGCAGCCGAAGCATCGCACCGCGCGCGTGGCGATCGACGCCGCGCAACCGGGCGCCGCGCAGTTTCACGCGCTCGTCGAGGACGACGGCTGGACCGCCGAGCTCGAACGCACGCTGTTTCGCCGTGCGGCACCCGAGCGCATCCGGCAGCTCGCGAACGAACGCCTGCGGCAAAGCGGGCTGCGCGGTCGCGCACGGATCGCGACGAGCGATCGCCGCGCAACGGCCGGCCCGTTCGACGTGACGTATGACGGCACGCTCGATCACTTCGTATGGCCGGACGGCACGACCGCCGTGCCCATGCTGTCGAGCCTCACGGGCGGCATCGCGACGCAGGTCGAGGGCTGGCTGGCCGAACCCGTGCGCACGCAGCCGTGGACGTGCATCGGCGGGACGTTCGAGGAGACCGGACAGATCGCGCTGCCGGCCGACGCTGCGGTGACGGACCTGCCGGCCGACGCGGCCGTGCACGACCGCTTCGTCGACTTCACGTCGCATTACGTATTCGATGCGGCCACGCGGGTCGTGCAGGTCACGCGGCGGATGAACGCCGAATTCGGCCGTCAGGTCTGCACGCCCGACGCGTTCGCGGCGCTGCGTGCGTCGCTCGAACGCATCGAACGCGACACGCAGGCGCAGATCGTCGTGCGGGCGAAAGGGCGATGAACGGGCAGGGGAAATTGAGCGCGCCGCTCGCCATCGGTCGACGCGCAAGGACGGACATCATGACGGAACGGGACAACGAGATCGCCGAACTCTCGAAAGATTTGCTGGGCCGGATCGTGCAGGGCACCGTCGCAAACGGTGCGCCCGTGGACGCAGAGCGGTGCGCGGCGCTGGCCGTGCAGTGCGCGACGGCGCTGGTCGACAAGCTCGACGCGCGCGGCGGCTGACCGCAATTCATCACGGGCGGCGGCGCGTCGATCGATGCCGGTGCGATTCGGCAGGCATTCGCGTGGCCGCGCGCCGCGCGCGAGCGCTACACGTCACGCGTCGGCGTGCGTGTCGCTTTCGGCGCGCACGGCCCCCGGCGGCCTGCCGACCACGCGCTTGAACGCGCGGCTGAACGCCGCGAGCGACCCGTAGCCGAGCCGGTACGCGACGGCTTCGATCGTCTCGCCTTCGCGTGATATCCACTGCGCGGCGAGCCGCATTCGCAGCTCGGTCAGGTAACGCACCGGCGTCATCCCGGTGGCCGCGAGAAAGCGCTCCGCGAACACCGAGCGCGACACGCCCGCTTCGGCGGCGAGATCCGCGACGCTCCAGTTGCGCCCCGGATCGCGATGCAGCGCGACGATCGCACGGCCGAGCTTCGGCTCGCGCAGCGCCTGAACCCAGCCCGTCGCGTCGCCGCACCCGCATTCGACCCAGCCGCGCACGATGAACGCGGCGACCACGTCCGCGAGCCGCGCGAGGATGCCCGCGAAGCCCGCGCGCTCGGAGCACGACTCGCGCTCCATCGCGTCGAGCATCGGTCGAATCTCCGGGTAGCGCGCGAGCAGCGTGCCGACGTGCATGAATTCCGGCATCGTCCCGACGAGCGGCTGCATGCCGCCGAGATCGAGCTCCATGCACGCGCTGAAGATCAGCGCATCGCCGGCAGCCGGCTCCGTCGCGGCGCACGACGTCGCGCCCACCGCCGCGACCGTGTCGCAGATCTTCGCGGCCTCGAACCCGGCAATTTCGCGGCACGGCGCATCCGGGTCGGACACCAGCGCGTGCGTGCGGCCGTGCGGCAGCAGGATCGCGTCGCCGGCCTCGAGCCGCATCGTCGTGCCGTCGGCATCGCGCAGCAGCACGGGCCCGCGCCCGACGAAATGGAACTGCGCGCGGCCCGGCGCATGGCCGAAACTCAGCCCGAACGGCCGCGGCACCTGGATGCGGCGGTACTGCACGCCGCTCAGGCGCATCCCCAGCAGCAGCTCGCTGACGAGGTCGTGCACGTCGGGGACGGGAGGAAGGAGAGGTTCGGACATCGCAAGATTCGGACGATCGATCAACAAGAGCGGATTGTATGTCATAGACCGTCCTGCTGCCGTTCCTTACGATACGCCCTCATCAGTATTTTCCCTATACGACTCGGAACGACGCATGAATCCCGGAATCTCCTCTGCCGCCACCCCGGCGGCCCCCCGCGAGCCGGCCTGGGGCGCCGTTTTTGCGATGACGCTCGGCGTGTTCGGTCTCGTCACCGCCGAATTCCTTCCCGCGAGCCTGCTCACGCCGATGGCCGACAGCCTCCGCGTGACCGAAGGCGTGGCCGGCCAGGCCGTCACGGCCACGGCGACGGTCGCGCTGGTCACGAGCCTGCTGATCTCGGCGCTGACGCGCACGATCGACCGCCGGCGCGTGCTGCTGGCGTTCTCCGTGCTGCTGGTCGCCTCCAATCTCGCGGTCGCGTTCGCGCCCAACCTGACGACGTTGCTGATCGGCCGCGTCGTGCTCGGCGTCGCACTCGGCGGCTTCTGGACGATGGCGACCGCCACCGCGATGCGGCTCGTGCCGACCGCGATGGTGCCGCGCGCACTGTCGATCATCTTCAGCGGCGTGGCGGTCGCGACGATCGCGTCCGCGCCGATGGGCAGTTATTTCGGGCACCTGATCGGCTGGCGCAACGTGTTCCTGATCGCGGCCGGGCTCGGCGGTCTCGCATTCGTGTCGCAGGTGTTGACGCTGCCGTCGATGCCGCCGAGCGGCACGACGCGGCTGCGCACGCTCGTCGACGTGCTGCGCCGGCCGACCGTCGGCCTCGGCATGTTCGCGACGATCCTCGTATTTACCGGGCATTTCGCGTTCTTCACGTATCTGCGGCCGTTCCTCGAACAGGTTGCCGGTGTCGGCGTGAACGGACTGTCGGCGATTCTGCTCGGCTACGGGATCGCGAACTTCGTCGGCACGTCGCTCGCGGGGCGCGTGCTCGAGCGCCGGCTGCGGCCGATGCTGATCGGGATGCCGGCACTGATGGTCGTGCTCGGCGTCGCGCTCGTCGCCCTCGGCCGCGCACCGATGATCGACGCGGTGCTCGTCGCGTTGTGGGGGATGGCGTTCGGCGGCGTGCCGGTCGCATGGTCGACGTGGGTCACGCGCACCGTGCCCGATGAAGCCGAGAGCGCGGGCGGGCTGATCGTCGCGGCGATCCAGCTTGCGATCGCGACGGGCGCGGCGGCGGGCGGCGTCGTGTTCGACGCGAACGGCGCGGGCGGCGTGTTCCTGGGCGCGGCCGCGGTGCTGGCCGTGGCGGTCGCGACGATCGTGACCGGCGTGCCGAAGCGGGTGGGCGTGGCATCGGCGCTCGCCGAGTGACACGCACGCGGGCCGCTCGACGTGCGCGGTGAGCGCGCGCCGGTGCGGCCCGTCGGTCGGGCATCCGGTGTATCCGGATGAAGTGACCGACGCGGGCACGCTGCACGTTGCAGCGCGCCCGCTGCTTGTTTCATGTGAAGCTCATCGGCCGATCAGCCTCCCTGCCTGACCACCGCCGCAAGTGCCTTCATCGCCTGCAGATAAGGGTACGGCCCGTGGCTGATGCGCGCGACGCCGTATGACGCGAGTTCGGCCAGCGTCGGTGTTTCCGCCACGCGCATGATGTTCACCGGCAGCGGCGACGCCGCCGTCAGCGCGCGAATCAGCGACGGCGACTGCAGCCCCGGCACGAAGAGCCCGTCGGCGCCGGCTTGCGCATACGCACGGGCGCGCGTCAGCACGTCGTCGAGCAAACGTTCGTCGTGCGTGTCGGCCGCGGCGTTGAAGAACACGTCGGTGCGCGCGTTGATGAAGTAGCCGGTCAGGGCGCGGTCGGCCGCCTGCCGCGCCGCCGCCAGCCGCGCTGCCGCGGCGTCGACCGCGCGCAGTTCGCCCGTCGCCGGAAAACTGTCTTCGAGGTTGCAGCCGATCGCGCCGGCCTCGATGCTGCGCGCGATCGTGTCGGCGACATCCTCCAGCCGCTCGCCATAGCCGCTTTCGAGATCGACGGTGACGGGCAGGTCGGTCGCGTGCGCGATGCGCGCGAGCACTTCCATCACGAGCGCTTTCGGAATCTGCTCGCCGTCGACGAAGCCGTTGGCGACCGCGACCGACCAGCTGCCGGTCGCCAGCGCGACGCCCCCCGCGTCGGCCACCGTGCGCGCACTGCCGGCGTCCCACACGTTGAACAGCGCGAGCGGCTGGCCCGCGCGGTGAAGCGAACGGAAATACGCGGCTTTCTCGTCGTTATTGCGGCTCATGCTCGTTCCTCCGGTTGAAATTTCGATCGGTGATCGTGTCGAACGATACGGTGACGGTGTCGAGCGCCGCGAGGAAATCGCGTGCGTCGAACAGTTCGCCCAGGCTGCGTACGCCGCCCGGCGTCGGCGTTGCGCCGCGCAGCAGGCGGCACGTCGCCTCGACGACGAGCGGTGCGCTGACCGCATAGATGTCGCGCCCCGACGCGCTCGCGCGATGCGTGGTGCCGTTCTGCACGACGATCACGTCCATCACGAATTGCTGCGCCGAGCGGCCGAGCGCGTCGACAGGTTGCGGCGGCGGCGTGCCGGCATCGCGCACGTCGCGCAGCGCACGCGTCGCGAGCCAGGACTCGATCGTATCGATGCGCAGATGACGCGCGAGCGTCATCACTTCCGAAAACGGCAGCAGCGTCACGTCGATGTCGCCGAGCGGCGCCGGGAACGACCACCTGCGTTCGCGCGGCGTCGACGGCACCTCGGTAGGCTTGCCGTCCTTCCGGATCAGCCGGATCGCATGGTTGCGCGCGCCGGTCACGCGCGTGCCGCGCGTCGGATGCCAACTGTCGAGGCCGGTCGCGACATCGACGCGCTCGATCGGCTCGCGTGGGTCGACGACCGCGGTGACGAGCAGGTCGGCGAGGCCGCCGTAGAACGCGGCGGCCGGCACGAGCGTCACGCCGGCGGCGCGGGCCCGGGTGTCGCGCTGGTCGGTCAGCGCCTGGACCGACGGCTGCTCGGCCGTCAGGTCGAGATACGGGATGCGGGCCCGCAACGCCGCATCGGCGAGCGGCAGCGCGGTATCGAGATACGGGCCGGCGCAGTTGATCACCGCATGCGCGCCGCGCAATGCGGCGTCGAGCGCGGCCGGATCGTCGACCGACGCGACGCGCCACGGCGCCGCGTCGTGGCCGCCTTGCGCGAGCCGGGCGGCATCGCGCCCGATGCGGATCGCGCCGACGCCGCGCCGTTCCAGCTCGGCCACGACGAACCGCGCCGTGTGGCCGGTCGCTCCATACACAGCAACCGTCATTCGATCGTCCATGGTCAACTCCGATACAGATCGGTCTGTTTTATAGTACAGACCTGTAGCGTCGTCAACTTCCGGGTGCTATCATCGAACGCACTTTCGCGGGACAGGCGGCCATGGCGGCCGGGCTTGAATGAAACAGGGAACGGACACGAACGGGCGCACACTCGATACGCGCGAACGCATTCTGCAAACGGCGAGCGCGTTGTTCTACCAGGAAGGGACGCGGGCGGTCGGCGTGGACCTGATCGTCGCGCAGGCGGGCGTCGCGAAGACGAGCCTATATCGACACTTCGCGACGAAGGACGACCTGATCGAGGCATTTCTGCTGCGCGAGGATGCGGACTTCTGGGCGCACTGGGACGCGGTGGCCGCGCGGTACCGGCGCGCGCCGCGCGAAGAGCTGGATGCGCAACTGCAATGGATCGGCGAGCGGATCGAGCGCCCCGGTTATCGCGGCTGTCCGCAGATCAACATCGCCGCCGAGTACGCGGACGCCAATCATCCGGCCCGCAAGGTCGCGGTCGCGCACAAGCAGGAATTGCGGCGCCGGCTCACGGAGTTGGCCAGCGCGATGCGGATCGACGAACCGGAAACCTATGCGCTGCGGCTTGCGACCGTCATCGACGGCGCGCTCAGCAGCGGCCAGGCGCTGCACGCGCACGGGCCCGCGCGCTTTCTGCAGGAGTTCGCGCAACTGCTGATGCCGAGGAAAGCGCGCAAGTGAAACGCACGGCGCGCCGCGTCAGCCGCGCGTAGCCGGATCCTCCGACAGCGCGCGCAACTGCCCGCGCAGCACATCGATTTCGCCGGCCGCGAACGGCCGTTCGATCTCCGCATGCGTCTGCTGCCACAGCGGGAACGCTTCGGCGAGCAACCGATGGCCGGCCGGCGTGAGTTCGAGCAGGCGGCTGCGCTTGTCGGCCGGATCCTGCGTGATCGTGAGCAGCCCGCGCCGCTCGAGCGGCTTGAGCGCGGCGGTGAGCGTGGTGCGGTCCATCGCGAGCAACGACGCGACCGATTTCATCGGGGCCGGCTGCGGCCGGTTCAGCGACATCAGCAGCGAGAACTGGCCGTTGGTGAGATCGAGCGGACGCAGCACATCGTCGAAGATGCGCGCGAGATTGCGCGCCGCGCGCTGCATGTGCAGGCACAGACAGCAATCGCGAACCATCAGCGTCGTTTCGAAAGGGAGCTTTTCTTTGCGTGCCATGTTGCAATTGTGTTGATATCAACCTATTGTGTCAAGGGCGAGGAGCGGCAACCCGCCGTTCCCGCCATCGGACGGAGGAAGCATGAGTGCGCAACAGCAGTTGTATCTCGCGGTATTCCTCGGCAGCAAGGACAGCCCGGGGATGAAGGCATGGATGGCGCTCCCGGAGGACGAGCGGCGTGCGCGCGAGCGCGACGGGATCGCCGCGTGGCACGCGTGGGTGGAGCGGCATCGCGATGCGGTCGTCGAGCTCGGCGGGCCGCTCGGCAAGACCAAGAGGATCGACAAGGGCGGCGTGACGGACACCGCCAATGCGATGAGCGGCTTCACCGTCGTGCGTGCCGCTTCGCACGATGCGGCCGCCGCGCTGTTCGAAGGCCATCCGCATTTCACGCTGTTCCCGGGCGACGCGATCGATGTGATGCCGGTGCTGGCGGTGCCGGGCATGTGAGCGGCGACTGGCGCTGCGTGCGCGGTCGTCGCGGCCACTGGCCCGTCGCCCGTGCGCGGCGATTTTTCCCCATATTATCGATGGAGACATTGCGATGAAGCTTTACGGATTCGCCGGCACGCGCTCGCAACGCGCGCTCTGGGGGCTCAAGGAACTGGACGCGGATTTCGAGTTCGTGTCGGTCAACCTGCTCGAGGGCGAGCACAAGCGGCCGGAATTCCTGCGCCTCAATCCGGCCGGCAAGGTGCCCGTGCTCGTGGACGGCGACCTCGTGATTCCCGAGTCGGCCGCGATCGTGCTGTATCTCGCGGACAAGTACCCGGAGAAGGCGCTGCTGCCCGCCGATCCGGCGCTGCGCGCACAGGCCTATCGGTGGGTGATGTTCGCGGTGACGGAGCTCGAGCAGCCGCTGTGGCGGATTACGCGCCATTCGTTCATCTATCCGCCGGAAAAGCGCTCGCCGGCCGATATCGAGCTGGCCCGCGAGGATTTCGCGACGATGGCGGCGATCCTCGACAAGCATCTCGAAGGACGCGAATTCATCGTCGGCGATTCGTTGACGGTGGCCGATTGCGTGACGGTGTACCTGATCGACTGGGCAAGCGAATGCCATCTGATCGAACCGTTCCCGCAATTGCGCGCGTATCTCGAGCGGCTTTATGCGCGACCGAAGGCGCCGCAGCGGATCGCGGACGCGCGCAAGGCGGCGTGAAGCGGTGGTCGGTCGTGCCGATCGGCGCGATCGACTTTGAACGCGCGATCTTTCGGCCTGGCGAGCGTGCGGTTATCGCGTGTCGGCGGGGCCGCCGAGCGCGCGACACAGCATCGACAAGTCGCGAACGGTCAGATGCGGGGATGGCGTACGCTGCGCGGTGTGCTCCGCTTCCGCCTCCTGGTCGCGCACGACCCACGCCGCCTGCAGCCCCGCATTCAACGCGCCGACGATATCGAGGTGAAAGTCGTCGCCGACGTGGAGCAGTTCCGCCGCCGGCACGCCGAGCGTCGCGGCGGCCGCATGGAAGATTTCAGGCTGCGGTTTCGCGAACCCGAACGCGCGTGCGCTGAGCGTTTCGCGGAAGAACTCGCCGCCGCCGGTCAGCCGAAGGTCCGCATTGCCGTTCGTCACCGCGATCAGCGGAAATCGCGCGCTCAGCCATGCGAGCGCCGGCAATGCATCGTCGAAGAACTCGACCTCGTTTCGCGCGGAATAGAACACGTCGTAGGCGCGCTCGGTCAGTGTGACGTCTTCGCTCGCGCGTTCGAGCGCAAGCCGGATCGAGCCGATGCGCAACGCACGGTAGTCTCCGGCGAGGTCCGGCCGCAAGCGCTCGTATTCGTCGCGCAGCCGGCTCAGTGCCTGCGACGTGGGCAGCACGCTCGCGGTGTTGGGCGCATGCGCGACCAGCCACGCATGCAGCGACGCCTCGGCCCGTTCGACGGACGGGCCGAACGGCCACAGCGTGTCGTCCAGATCGAACGAGATGGCGGAAACGTTGGACAGATGCATGGCGATGGAAGATATCACGCCGTCTCCGTGCGCGCGCCGATGAACAGCGCATCGATCCGCACGACCTGCCCGTCGGCGCCGACGATGCACCCGCATGCCTGGTCGAACAGGCGGTTAACGCGCATCTGTCGGTCACGCTGAAGGAGGCCGGGGCGGTGCTGCTTGCGCACTTCGGGAAGGTCACGCTCGGCACGCCGTCACGCGATTTCGACACGAAGGCGGCGCGCCGCCGCAAGCCGCGCTGACGCGCCGCAACATCGCGGCCGCCGCACGACCGTCACCCGATAGACGGCAGTCCGACACAATCCGGCGTGGCGCGAAACCCGCGTGCCGTCGTGTTCTGTCCCCCAACTTCTGCCCGGTTTGCCCGCCACAGGGCAAAATACGGGTTTTCCGCACCCGAGAGGGCGCGCCCGAATCACGCGCCGGGGCGGCGGCGGTGCGCCATCGCACGCCGCCGCCCGGCGCCCAGGCAAGACGCTCGCCGTGTTGCGAGCCCACAGGAGTCCAGACCCCATGCCCGAATCCAACCTGTCCTTTTTCGGCCGGCTGTCGCTGGCCGTCGGCACGTTCTTCTCCGTGATCGGCAACCGCGAGTTCGCGGCCGACGTGCTGCGCGTGCGCGATGGCGCCCCGGCCCCGGTTGCGCCGGCACCCGCCGCAGCCCCGGCGCCCGCACCCGCACCCGCACCCGCACCCGCACCCGCGCCCGTGAAGGCACCGGCCCCCGAGTTGCGCGAAGCGAGCCCGCAAGCCGCGCTGCAACTGTTGGGCCTGCTGCAGCGCGATGCGCGCTTCATCGACTTCGTCGAGGAAGACATCGCCGGCTATACGGACGCCGACATCGGCGCGGCCGCACGCCTCGTGCACGACGGCTGCCGTGCCGCGTTGCGCGAGCATTTCACGATCGTGCCGGTGCGCGATGAAGCCGAAGGCAGCCGCGTGACGCTGCCGGCCGGCTTCGACGCGACGGCCGTGCGCGTGACGGGCAACGTGGTCGGCGCCGCGCCGTTCACGGGCACGGTCAGCCATCGCGGCTGGCGCGTGGCCGACGTGCGCCTGCCGAAGCTGACGGGCAGCCACGACGCATCGGTGATCGCACCGGCGGAGGTGGAACTGTGAGCGATCCGCGCTATTCGATCGGTATCGACCTCGGTACGACCCATTGCGCGCTGTCGTACGTCGACAGCGCCGCCAGCGACGGCGAGAAGATCACGCAGCAGGTGCTGCCGATCGCGCAGCTGACCGCACCCGGTGCGCTGGAGTCGCGCGACCTGCTGCCGTCGTTCCTCTATCTTCCGCATGAAAGCGAGCTGACACAGGGCGACCTGACGCTGCCGTGGACGGCCACGCGCACCTTCGCCGTCGGCGAAATGGCGCGCACGCGCGGCGCGGGCACGCCGATTCGCCTCGTGTCGAGCGCGAAGAGCTGGCTGTGCCATCCGGGCGTCGACCGCCGCGCGGCGATCCTGCCGAGCGATGCGCCGCCGGAAGTGTCGCGCGTGTCGCCGCTGGAAAGCTCGATCCGCTACCTGACGCATCTGCGCGAAGCGTGGGACCACGCGCATCCGGACGCGCCGTTCGCCGACCAGGACGTGACGGTCACGATCCCCGCGTCGTTCGATCCGGCCGCGCGCGAACTGACGGCCGAAGCCGCGCGTGCCGCCGGCTATTCGCGGATGACGCTGCTCGAGGAGCCGCAGGCCGCGCTCTACAGCTGGATCCAGAAGAGCGAAGGCGGCTGGCGCAAGCAGGTGCAGGTCGGCGACCTGATCCTGTGCGTGGACGTCGGCGGCGGCACGACCGACCTGTCGCTGATCGCGGTGGTCGAGCGCGAAGGCAATCTCGAACTGCATCGCGTGGCGGTCGGCGAGCACATCCTGCTCGGCGGCGACAACATGGATCTCGCGCTCGCGCACGTGGTCGCGCGCAAGCTCGCGCAGCAGGGCACGCAGGCCGATCCGTGGCAACTGCGCGCGCTGACCTACGCGTGCCGCGCGGCGAAGGAAACGCTGCTGTCCGACCCGACGACCGATGCGGTGCCGCTCGTCGTGCCGAGCCGCGGCTCGAAGCTGATCGGCGGCTCGATCCGCACGGAGCTGACGCGCGCGGAACTCACGCAGACGATCCTCGAAGGCTTCTTCCCGCAAGTCGACGCGGCGGCGCGTCCGGTGAGCCGTGCGCGCGTCGGCCTGACGCAGCTCGGCCTGCCGTATGCGCAGGACGCGGGCATCACGCGCCATCTCGCGGCGTTCCTCGGCCGCCAGGTCGCGGCGCTCGACACGCTCGACGGCGTGCAGCGCACGCTGCCGCAAGGCGCGACGTTCCTCCATCCGACGGCGGTTCTGTTCAACGGCGGCGTGTTCAAGTCGACGTTGCTCACTCAGCGCGTGCTCGACACGCTCAACGGCTGGCTGGCCGCCGAAGGCGCAGCGCCCGCGCGCCTGCTCGAAGGCGCGGATCTCGATCTGGCGGTCGCGCGCGGCGCGGCTTATTACGGTTACGTGAAGCGCGGCCGCGGCGTGCGCATTCGCGGCGGCACGGCGCGCGCGTACTACGTCGCGATCGAATCGGCGATGCCCGCCGTGCCGGGGCTGGAGCCGCCGGTGCAGGCGCTCTGCGTTGCGCCGTTCGGGATGGAGGAAGGCACGGATGCGGCGTTGCCGCCGCAGGAGTTCGGCCTCGTCGTCGGCGAGCCGGTGCAGTTCCGCTTCTTCGGGTCGTCGGTGCGCCGCCAGGACCAGGTCGGCACGCTGCTCGACTACTGGTCGCCCGAGGAGCTGCAGGAGCTCGAGGAAATCCAGGCGACGCTGCCCGCCGAAGGGCGCACGGTCGGCGAGGTCGTGCCGGTGAAGCTGCATGCGCGCGTGACCGAAGCCGGCACGCTCGAGCTCGAGGCGATCCCGAGCGGCACGAACGAGCGCTGGAAGGTCGAGTTCGACGTGCGCGGCGCCGCCTGAGCGCGATGAAGCGCTATACGGTCGGCATCGACCTCGGCACGAGCAACACGGTCGTCGCATACGTCGAGGCCGGCTCCGACGCGATCCGCGTGTTCGACGTCGAGCAGCTGGTCGGCCCCGGCGCGGTGGCCGCGCAGCCGCTGCTGCCGTCGGTGCGCTATCACCCGGCGGCGGGCGAACTCGCGGCGGAAGCGTTGAGGTTGCCGTGGCAGGCGGCCGGCGCGCGCGACGCGGCCGCCCGTTCCGGCGGCGGCGGTGAGGGCGGTTCGGCCGGTCGCGACGGCGGCGCCGACGATGCGCCGCCGCCCGTGATCGGACGTTATGCGCGCACGCTCGGCGCGCAGGTGCCGGGCCGGCTCGTCACCAGCGCGAAGAGCTGGCTGTCGCACGCATCGGTCGACCGGCTCGCGGCGATCCTGCCGTGGGGCGCGGCCGAGGGCGTCGACAAGGTGTCGCCGGTCGATGCGAGCGCGAGCTATCTCGCGCACGTGCGTGCCGCGTGGGACGCACGCTTTCCCGATGCGCCGCTCGCGAAGCAGGACGTCATTCTGACGGTGCCGGCGTCGTTCGACGACGGCGCGCGCGCATTGACGGTCGAGGCCGCCAGACGCGCGAAGCTGCCGGCGTTGCGGCTGCTGGAAGAGCCGCAGGCCGCGTTCTACGACTGGTTGTACGGCCAGCGCGCGACGTTGCGCGACACGTTTGCCGCCGCGCGCCGCGTGCTGATCTGCGACGTCGGCGGCGGCACGACCGATCTGACGCTCGTCGACGTTGCCCCGGGCGACGACGGCGAACCAGCCTTCACGCGCGTCGGGGTCGGCAATCACCTGATGCTCGGCGGCGACAACATGGACCTCGCGCTCGCGCGCCTGCTCGAGCCGAGGTTGACCGAGCCCGGCACGCGGTTGTCGGCCGCGAGCCTGTCGCAGCTCGTCGAACGCTGCCGCGCGGCGAAGGAGCGGCTGCTCGGCGACGACGCGCCGGCGTCCGTCACCGTGACGCTGCTCGGCGCGGGCAGCAAGCTCGTCGGCGGCGCGCGCTCGGCCGAGCTGACGCGGCAGGAGGTCGAGCAGATCGTCGTCGACGGTTTCTTTCCGCAGGTCGAGGCCGGCGAGCTGCCGCGCCGCGCGCGGGCCGCGATCGTCGAATTCGGCTTGCCGTATGCGAGCGACCCGGCCGTCACGCGCCACGTCGCCGCGTTCCTGAATCGCCATGCGGAAGGCCCGCTGCCCGACACGCTGCTGCTCAATGGCGGCGTATTTCGCGCCGGCGCGCTCGCCGGCCGTCTCGCGCAGACGCTCGGCGCGTGGCGCGGCGCACCGCTCGACGTGCTGCACAACGCGCATCCGGACGTGGCGGTCGCGCGCGGCGCGGTGGCCTACGGGCTGGCGCGGGCCGGGCATGCACCGCGCATCGGCGGCGGCTCCGCGCGCAGTTATTTCCTCGTGCTCGACGATGGCGACGCCGACGCGGCCCCGCGCGGTGTCTGCCTGTTGCCGCGCGGTTCGGAAGAGGGCCGCGAGATCCGGCTCGAGCAGCGCACGTTTGCGCTGCAGCTCGGGCAGCCCGTGCGTTTCCACCTCGTATCGACGGTAGCCGACACGGCATACCGGCCCGGCGATCTCGTCGAACTGGACGGCGGCGATTTCGTGCGGTTGCCGCCGATCGCGACGGTCGTCGACCGGCAAGCCGGCGGCGATGCGCGCGAAACGCCGGTGAAACTCACCGCGTCGCTGACCGAAGTCGGCACGCTCGAAATGCACTGCATCGCGACTGACGATGCGACGCGGCGCTGGCGGCTCGAATTCCAGTTGCGCGGCGATGCGCCCGCGCAGGCCGACGACACCGCGCTTGCGCGCCATCCGCGTCTCGATCAAGCGATCGAGCTGATCGACCGTTCGTTCGGCAGCAAGGCCGCGAACGTCACGCCGAAGGACACGCGACGGTTGCGTGCGCAACTTGAACAGGTGCTCGGGCCGCGCGACGAGTGGGACGTCGCGCTCGCGCGCGAACTGTTCGACGCACTGCTCGCGCGCGCGCGCCGTCGCCGGCGTTCGGCCGATCACGAGCGGGCATGGCTGAACCTTGCCGGTTATTGCCTGCGTCCGGGCTTCGGCCATCCGCTCGATGCGTGGCGCATCGAGCAGCTTTGGCCGCTGTTCGACGACGGGATTCAGTACGTGAACGACGCGCAGGTGTGGTCCGAGTGGTGGACGCTGTGGCGGCGCGTGGCAGGCGGCCTCGACGACGACGCGCAGACGCAGGTGCGCGATGCGATCGCGTTCCTCGAACCGTCCGACGACAAGCGCCGCAAGCTGCCGTTCGATCCGGCCAAGGTCGGCCCGGCCGACATGACGCGCTTGTCCGCGTCGCTCGAGCGATTGCCGGTCGAGCGCAAGGTGGAGCTGGCCGAGCGTTTGATCGTGCAATTGCAGAAGCCGTCCGAACGCACGCTGTGCGCGTGGGCGCTCGGACGGATCGGCGCGCGGCGGCCGTTCTACGGCAGCGCGCACAGTGTCGTGCCGGCCGACGTCGCGACGCGCTGGCTCGATGCGCTGTTCGCGCTCGACTGGAAGCAGGTCGAACCCGCGGCATTCGCGGTCGCGCAAATCGCGCGGATGACGGGCGACCGCGAACGCGATTTGCCGGATGAAACGCGCGAGGCGGTGATCAAGCGTCTGTCTTCCGCGAATGTGTCGGCCGCGTGGATCGACATGGTTCGCGAGGCGATCGCGTTCGACGAGGCCGACACCGCACGCGTGTTCGGCGAAACGCTGCCGGCCGGGTTGAAGCTGCTGGCGGGGTGAGCAGTGCGGCGGGCTTGGGTATCGTTCGGATCCCGGAGCATTCTGCGGCATTGCCGATGCGGGCTGACGCTCGCCGGTTCAATCGCCTTCAAATAAGGAACGGTTGTCGTTGCATCGCATCGGCAACCGTTCTGCGCTTTGTAAGCCGGGTGGTCAGATTTGCGGCGACGTCTCGCGCGGCAACGCGGACGGTTCCACGGCGGGCGCATCCCGCGCGGTCGTCCGCCGCGCGAGATGAATTCCCGCGAGCATGCAGCGCACCGAGCCGCCGGCCAGTTCGATCGTCGGCACGTCGAGCGGCAGCAGCCGTGCGCTGCGTTCGATCGTCGCGCGCTGCGCGCCGGTGAGACAGTCGAACGCGCGCCGCGACAGCGCGAGCACGCGGCCGTTCGTGCCCGACAGTTCCAGCGTATTGCCCGCGAAATTCGCGATCTGTGCGTGATCGAGCGCGATCACCGCGCGGCCCGTCTCGGTCAGTCGTTGGACGATTTCGTCACGGCGCCGCCGATCGGCGATCAGGTCGACGCCCACCATCGCGAAGTCGGTTGCGACGCTCATCATCACGTTCGTGTGATAGATCGGCTTGCCGTGCGCGTCGGCCGTGTCGAAGCAGATCGGCTCGAAGTTGAAGTTCGTGCAGAAACGCTCGAGCGCGACCGGATCGGCGCGGCGCGAACGCGCGGTGTATGCGATCCGCGCGACGTGGTCGAGCACCATCGCGCCGGTGCCTTCCAGGAACACGTCGTCGTATTCGAGCCCCGAGTAGTCGATCACGTCCTGTACGCGGTATTCCGCTTTCAGCATCTCGACGATGTCCGCGCGCCGCTCGCGGCGGCGGTTCGGGCTATACATCGGAAACAGTGCGATGTGGCCGCCTGCATGCGTCGAGAACCAGTTGTTCGGGAATACGGAGTCGGGCGTGTCGCGCTCGCCGTGGTCGTCGAACACATGTACGCGCACGCCTGCGTCCGTGAGCGTGTGCGCCGCGGCCGTGACTTCGTCGCGCGCGGCGGCCGACACCGACGCGGTGTCGTTTGCCCCGGCGGCGGCCGTGCGCTGGAACGCGTTGTCGGCGGCGGTCTGCGGATTCGGCAGGAAGCGGTGCGGCCGGATCATCACGACGGCGGCCGGCGCCTGGATCGATACGAGATTCATGAGCGGTAACGGCGAGAGGCGGGGAGCAGGGCGGCGTGCACGCCGCCCGGGATGACAATCAGCGCGCGAACGCGGCGACGGCTTCGGTCACGAAGGCTGCGTGCCCTTGCGCGACCGCGGCCGGATCGTCGATCAGCGCGAACAGGTTCTTCGGATCGACGGCCGGCGGAATCAGCGCGATCTCGACGCCCGCGTTGTGCTGCTGCGCGAGCGCATACAGGTAGCGCAGCGCCGAGTAGTCCTCGAGTGCGAAGCCGACCGAGTCGAACACGGTGACTTCGTCCGCGCGTTCGCGGCCGGTCGTCTCGCCTTGCAGCACGCGCCACAATTCGGTCACGGGGAAGTCGGCCGGCATCTGCTGGATTTCGCCCTCGATACGCGACTGCGGCTCGAATTCGACGAACACGCGGCCTGCGGTCAGCACGCCCGCTTCGAGCTCGGTCTTCCCCGGGCAATCGCCGCCGACCGCGTTCAGGTGCATGCCGGGCTCGATCATGTCCGCCGTGACGATCGTCGCGTATGCCTTGTCGGCGGTGACGGTCGTCACGATGTCGGCGCCGCGCACGGCGTCGGCCGTCGACGCGGCGCGCACGACGCGCAATTCCGGGTACGCGGCGAGGTTCTTCACGAGCTTGTCGGTCGCGTGGCGGTCGACGTCGAACACGCGGATTTCGTCGATGCCGAGCAGCGTGTGGAACGCGATGGCCTGGAATTCGCTCTGCGCGCCGTTGCCGATCAGCGCCATCGTGCGCGAGTCGCGGCGGGCGAGCGCCTGCGCGGCGAGCACCGACGTCGCGGCCGTGCGCAGCGCGGTGGTCAGCGTGAGTTCGGCGAGCAGCAGCGGGTACCCGGTGTCGACTTCGGCAAGCGCGCCGAACGCCATCACCGTGTGCATGCCGCGCGCGGCGTTGACGGGATGGCCGTTCACGTACTTGAACGCGAACAACGAAGCGTTCGCCACGGGCATCAGCTCGATCACGCCGTCGCGCGAGTGGCAGGCGACGCGCGGCGATTTGTCGAAATCGGCCCAGCGCAGGTAGTCGGCGCGCAGCGTGTCGACGAGCTCACGCAGGAACGGCGTGACGCCAGTGCTGGCGATCAGTCGGGCGGTCGCGGGAACGTCGAGGAAGCGGGTCATCGGTCTGTCTCCAATTTGTGCCGGTACGGGTGTCCAGGCATGCTGGTCGACCGGGGCGGGCGCGACGGCCCGGGCCCCGGCTCCATCAAAAGCGGCGGCGCGGCGTGTGCGGCCGGTCGATGGAGTCATTATTTCGGTGAGTCGAGCCAACAAAAAGACGGCAAAAGTGGCAGATTTATCGATAGACTTGGCAAATTGCTGGTCGTATCCGGCAGTTTGTACAAACCGCGCTGGTCGAATTGCGCGCGGTCCGACACGCTGTCGGTCGTCTCACGCTCAACAGGAAGGTCCGTTCATGATTACGCTCGACGACGTCGACCGGCAGCTCATCGCGCTGCTGCGCGACAACGCGCGGATGCCCGTCGTCACCCTCGCGAAGGAATTGCGCGTCGCGCGCGCGACCGTGCAGAACCGGCTGACGCGGCTGGAGAAGAACGGCGTGATCGTCGGCTACACGGTGCGGCTCAAGCCGGCGGCCGAACGACACCGGATCCGCGCGCTGATGTCGATCGCCGTGCAGGGCAATCGCGGCGCGGAAGTGGTGAAGGTGCTGCGCGGGCATCCGAACGTCGCGTCGATCCACAGCACCAACGGGCGCTGGGACCTGGTCGCCGAGCTGCATGCCGATTCGCTCGAGCATTTCGATCGCGTGCTCGGCGCGATCCGCCTGATCGACGGGATCGCGAATACCGAAACGAGCATCCTGTTGTCGACGCACAAGGCCTAGCCATTTCGTTGCATCGGTTTTGCCGAAAGAGCGATGCCGTGGATGTCGGGAAACGCGCCGGCGTCGGCGCGTTGTGGCGGCCGTTGCGCGACTGCCGGTTTGACGAGCCGGAGCGGTTGCTGCGGCGACGCGCGCAGCGCATTGCCGATGACGACGGCGACAGCGACGGCCGCGCGTCTGTCGTCATGCGGCGCTCGATGGCGCGTGCATAAGATCGTACGGTTCCCTAAGCTTCGCCCGCGCGCTTCGTCGCTGCCTGCGGGAACGTCAGCACCACCGCGAACCCGCCCGCATCGGGAAACGCGAACCCGACGCGTCCGCCGTGCGCCTTCATCACTTCCCGCACGATCGCGAGCCCGAGCCCCGATCCCGTGCGGCGCTCGCTGCCGTCCGGCGCAATCCGCACGAACGGCTGCAGCGCCGCGTCCCAATGCTCGCGTGGAATTCCCTGCCCGTTGTCGGTGACGGTCAGCGTCACCGCACGATCCACGTTGCCCGCGCTGGCGACCGACACGACGATGTCGTCCGCATGCCCATGCAGCAACGCGTTGTGCAGCACGTTCGACAACGCCTCCTGCAGACTGATCGCATCGCCGTCGATCCACGCATGCGGCGCGTCGCTCGCGAACGCGACGGCCACGTCGCGCGCGCCTGCGAGCGGAATCGAGCGGCCGAGCACGTCCTTCGCGAGTGCGACGAGGTCGACGGGTTGCAGCGGCACGACCTCGGTACGATGGATCACCATCGCATGATTGAGCAACTGCCCGGTGAGGCGGCCGACGTCCGAGCAGGTCGCGCGCAGCGCGTCGAGCCGCGCCGCATGACGCGCGGGATCGGCTTCACCGTCGAGCAATTCGATCTGCGCGTCGAGGCGCGCGAGCGGCGTGCGCATCTGGTGCGCGGCGTCGGCGATGAAGCGCTGCATCGCGTTGATCCGCTCGGCGAGGCGGCGCATCAGTCCGTTGATCGATCCGATGATCGCGTCGATCTCGCTTGGCGTGTCGACGGCCACCGGCCGCAGATCGGCCGGGTCGCGCGCGGCGATGATCGTGCCGATCTGCGCGAGCGGGCGCAGCCCGCGCCGGATCGCCAGGCCGCTCGCCCCGATCGCGAGCACGCTCATCAGCAGGATCAGCGTCCACACCTTGATGCTCATGTCGTTCGTCAGCTGCTGCCGCGCATTGGTTGTCTGCGCAACGGTGACGAGCGCCCAGCCCGGCGTGCTCTCCTCGGGCATGTAGCGCGCGATGGTGGCGGTGCGGATCCGGTGACCCTGGTAGACGGCGTTCGCGAACGCCGGCCCTTGTTTCGCGGCGGCGAGCGTCGCGGGGCTTGCGAGATCGTTGTAGCCGGCCACGACGACGCCGCGCGAATCGACGACCTTGTAGTAGACGAGGTCGTAGCGCGACAGCGTCGACAGCGCGGCGACGGGCGGGTTCAGCGCCAGCACGCCGCCCTGTACGTACAGGTTTTCCGCGACCTGGATCGAGGCGCCGGCGAGCAACTGGTCGTATGCGCGCTCGGCCGCGACCCCCGCGTAGTAGCGCGCGATCGCGGCAAGCGCGAGCGCGCCGGTCGCGACGACGAGCGCGATGAAAAGCAGCGTGCGCCCGAACAGCGTCTTCGGGAACCAGTCAATGCGCGGCAATCTGATACCCCATCCCGCGCGCGGTGCGAATCTCGACCGTGCTGCCGTGCAGCTTCTTGCGCACGCGCGTCACGTATTGCTCGACCGCGTTCGCGGTCGGCTCGTTGCCGAAGCTGAACAACTGGTTCAGCAGTTCGTCCTTGGAGAAGATCCGCTGTGGGCGGCTCGCGAGAATCTCGAGCAGCGCGAACTCCTGGCGCGACAGCGACAGCGGCTGGCCGTCGAGTTCGGCGAGACGGCTGCTGCGGTCGATCACGAGGCCGCCGAGCGTCAGCACGTCGTTCGCGTGGCCGCTGTTGCGGCGCAGCAGCGCCTGCACGCGCGCATCGAGTTCGCGGTAGTCGAACGGCTTCACGAGATAGTCGTCGGCGCCGAGGCCGAGGCCGCTCACGCGGTCGTCGATCGCGGAGCGCGCGGTGACGAGCAGCACCGGCGTCGTGCTGCCCGATGCGCGCAGGTTGCGCAGCACGGAGAAGCCGTCGAGGCCGGGCAGGTTCGCATCGAGCACGACGAGGTCGAAGCGCTCGACGCGCAGCAAGCCGTTCGCGATCGAGCCGTCGGTTTCGAGATCGACGGCATGGCCGAGCCGCGCGAGGCGGCTGTGGATCGCCGCGCCGATTTCGGCATCGTCCTCCACGACGAGAATGCGCATGGTGCCGTTTGCAGGTAGATGAGTTAGGGGTTTCCCCGGGGGCGGGATGTCAGCATTTTCTCAGACTCGCTCGATAACCTGTGTTGAGCCGGAACGAGCGATGACGGCATTAATACCAGAGGAGACGGCAACATGCAGCATGTCACGGGCACGACGAAGGCGCGGCCGATTCCACGGCGAAGCCCGACGCGGGTGGCCGCCTTCTCGTTCGCGGTGCTCGCCGCGCCCGGCACGCGGGCATGCGCATGATCGCGTCGCCGCGTCGCCGCGCGTTGCTCGCAGCCGGCCTCGGCATGCTCGCCGCACCGACGCTGGTGCGCGCGAAGCCGCGCACGGTGCGGATCTCGAAAGGTTATGGCGTGTTGTACCTGCCGCTGCTCGTGATGGAGAAACAGCGGCTGTTCGAGCGGCACGCGGTGCGGCATGGCCTGCGCGAGGTCGCGGTCGACTGGGTGCTGCTCGACGGCGGCAATTCCGTCAACGACGCGATGATGGCCGGTACGCTCGATTTCGCGGGCGCCGGCGCGCCGGGCTTCATCGAGCTGTGGGCGCGGGCGCGCGGGATCCCGAACGTCGAGGTGATCGGCATCAGCGGATTGTCCACGACGTCGCTGTCGCTCAATGCGAATCGGCCGGGCCTCGCGTCGCTGCGCGACTTCACGCCGGCCGACCGGATCGCCGTGCCGGGCATCCGCACGTCGCTGTCGGCGGTCGTGCTGCAGATGGTCGCGAGCCGGCAACTCGGCGCGACGCACTTCGCGCAGCTCGATTCGATCACCGTGAATCTGCCGCATCCGCAGGCGATGCAGGCGCTGATTCGCCGCGAGAACGGCGTCACCGCGCACTTCACGTCACCGCCGTTCTCGACGCTCGAGTTGCGCCAGCCGGGCATTCATCGCGTCGTGAATTCGGTCGACGTGCTCGGCCCGCTGACGCTCGATGTCGTGTTCGCGCCGAAGCGGCTCGTCGATACGGAGCCCGCGCTGGCCGCGGCGTTTCTCGGCGCACTCGACGAAGCGAACCGTCTGATCGCGCAGGATCCGCGCGCGGCGGCCGCGCTGTATGCGGCCTCGTCGGGTGTCGGCGTGTCGCACGACGACGTGATGCGGATGCTCGCCGCGCCGGACACGCGTTTCTCGGTGCGGCCGAACCAGCTGATGGACTACGTCGAATTCCTGTATCTCGCCGGCACGATCAAGGCGAAGCCGCGCGCGTGGCACGAGATGTTCGCGCCGATGCTCGACGATTACCGAACCGGCTGAGTGCCGCCGTCCGTTCCCGGACCGCGATTTCATCGAACAACCCCGCGCCCGCGCGTGCATCGCGCGCGGCGCCGATTCAACCGACAAGCAACCGATTCACGGAGGAGCCCGCAGTGAACACCACCGAAACCCTGGACCCCGCGTCCGCCGAAGAGCGGCGCATCATGTCGAAAATGGCGCGGCGCCTGCTGCCCATTCTCGTCGTGATGTTCCTGATCGCGTTCATCGACCGGCAGAACGTCGGCTTCGCGAAGCTGCAGATGGTGCACAGCCTCGGCATGACCGAGGCCGCGTTCGGTCTCGCGTCGTCGTTGTTCTTCATCGGCTACCTGCTGTTCGAGGTGCCGAGCACGCTCGCGCTGCATCGCTACGGCGCACGTGTATGGCTCGCGCGGATCATGCTGACGTGGGGCCTCATCACCGTGCTGATGGGCTTCACGACGTCGATGCCCGCATTCTGTTCGCTGCGCTTCCTGCTCGGGATCGCGGAGGCCGGCTTCTATCCGGGCGTGATCTATTACCTGACGCTGTGGTTTCCGCAAAGCTACCGCGCGAAGGTGCTCGGCATCTTCACGCTCGGCAGCGCGCTCGCGAACATGCTCGGCTCGCTGGTCGGCGGCGTGCTGCTGAGCCTGAACGGCGTCTGGGGGCTCGCGGGATGGCAGTGGGTGTTCGTGGCGACGGGCATCCCGGCCGTGGTCGTCGCGATCGTCGTGTTCCGCGTGCTGCCGGCGTCGTTCCGCGATGCGCCGTTCCTCGACGAACGCGAGAAGCAGATCGTCGCGGCCGCGCTCGAGCGCGAGAAGCCGGCGCAGGCCGAACATGCGCAGCCGTGGAAGGCGCTGCTCGATCCGCGCGTGATGCTGTTCGCTGCAACCTACATGCTGATGTCGACGTCGTTGTACGGCGTCACGTACTGGCTGCCGACGCTCGTCAAATCGTTCGGCGTTTCGAGCAGCACGAACGGCCTGCTGAGCATGCTGCCGTGGGCGCTCGCGGTGCTGCTGCTGCTGTGGCTGCCGTCGAAGTTGCGTCGCGCGAAGAGCATCCTGCGCACGATCGCGATCGTCGCCGCGCTCGGCGCGCTCGGCTTCCTGCTGAGCCTCGTGCTGCCGTCGACGCCGCTGCGCTTCATCGCGCTCGTGCTCGGCGGCGCGTGCATTCCGCTGCTGTATCCGTGCTTCTGGTCGATGCCGCCGCGCTACTTCACCGGCGCGCGCGCGGCGGCGAGCGTTGCGGCGATCAATTCGATCGGCAACCTCGGCGGCTTCTTCAGCCAGAACCTGATGCCGTTCGCGGGCAAGGTGACGGGCACTGCGTTCGGGCCGATGATCGTGCCGATCGTGTGCCTCGCGCTGCTCGGGATCGGCGCGCTGGTTGCGTGGACGCGCTCGGAGCGGGGGATGGTGGCCGCGCAGGCGTGAGCGATGGCGCTACGGCCGTGGCCAGCCCGAATGGGCAACTGTCGTTGATCGGAGGGATGTGCGAGTATGCATTGCATATGTAATGCATGGAGAATGCGATGAAAACGGCCACGATGCCTGCGCTGCGAGTTGATCCGCAGTTACGGGAAGACGCAGAATCGGTACTGGCGGAAAACGAGACGCTGTCAGCGTTCATGGAATCAGCGCTGCGCGATGGCATAGTACGGCGACGCTTGCAGCGCGAATTTGTCGCACGAGGTTTGGCGTCGCGCGACGAGGCGAGACGCACGGGCGAATACGTCGATGCCGCGGATGTTCAGCGTGAACTGGAAAGCATGCTGGAAGCGGCTCGTTCGAAGAAGGCGGCCGATTGAGCTATCAGGTCAGATATACGCGCGCGGCGCGTGAAGACTTGATGCGCTGTATCGATACCTGCTCGAACGTGACGTGGAAGCGGCAGCGAGAGCGTCGGAAGCGATCGGACGAGGCGTCGCCATGCTGCGATTGTTTTCGTTTTCGTGCCGCAAGATCGATGAGAACAATCCGTTTTTGCGCGAACTGATCGTGTCGTTCGGCGCGTCAGGCTATGTGTTGTTGTTCGAGATCGAAAGCGTAGATCAAGTCACAATCCTAACCGTTCGGCATCAGCGAGAAGAGGACTACCACTGATCCCGCTCAGCCGGTTCCCGACGCTGCGCCCTCACCCCTGGGTCCGCGACACTCCTCGTGTGTCATGCGCAATCGCCACATGCGCAGCCGCCACCGGAATATCGACCTCCACCGTCGTCCCTTCGCCGAGCGTCGTATCGATCCGCAACGTGCCGCCAACGAGATACGCACGCTCGCGCAAACCGACCAGCCCGAACGATCCCGACTTGCGCGGTGCGCCGGGATCGAATCCCGCGCCGTCGTCTCGAATCGTCAGCGCGATCGTCTCGTCACGATAAACGAGCGCCACCGTCGCGCTCGACGCGGCCGCGTGCCGCGCGACGTTCGCGAGCGCCTCCTGCGCAATGCGGAACACGGCCGTCGCATAAGGTTCGTCGAGCTGCAATTCGCCCGGCTCGACATGCAGCGTGCAGGCCATGCCGTGACGGTGCCGGAAATCCTCCACGAGCCATTGCATCGCCGCCGCGAAACCGAGATCGTCGAGCATCAGCGGTCGCAGGTCCGACGCGATGCGTCGTGTGGCCGTGACCGCGCCACGCGCAAGCCCGTGCATTGCCGCGATCTTGCGCGCCAGCGGCGCATCGTCCTGCGGCACGCGGTCGAGCAGCCATTCGAGATCGTTCTTCAGCGTCGCGAGCGTTTGCGCGAGTTCGTCGTGCAGTTCGCGCGCGATGCGGCGCTGTTCCGCCTCGCGTGCGCTCGCGCTGATCGCCGCGATCTCGCGCAGTTCCTCGCGCGACGCCTGCAGCGCCCGCTCCGCGCGCACGCGCTCCTCCACCTCGCGCCGCAGGTCGCGGTTCGATGCGCTCAACTGCGCGGTACGGGCCGCGACGCGCTGCTCGAGCCGCTCGTTCGCCTCGTTGAGCTGCGCGCTCTTCTGCACGACGAGCAGGTGCTGATAGCGCGCGCCGGCCAGCGCGCGCACCGTCTGCGCATGCAGTCGGCCGTTTTCGAACAGCAGCGCGAACAGCACGACGGCCGATGCGACGAGGCCGTAGGTCCGACCGGCGTAGAAGCCCAGGTCGAAGCGTCCATGGTTGAGCATCGACGACAGCGCGATGTCGAACAGCCACGCGACGAGCACGATCATCACCCACAGGTCCAGCACGGAATGGCGGCGCCGCTGCCGCCACATCAGCACGAGCGCGGCAAGGTTGAGCGCCCAGACGACCGCGATCGCATTCGTCATCGCCGAGGCCATCCGGTTGCCCTGCATGATGCGCGGAAGCAGGTCGTGGCCGACGGTCGCGAGCACCGCGAGCGCGACGGTGGCGCCGGCCGTCAGGACGATGCAGAGCAGCAGCGGAATCGCGGCACGGCGCTGCTCGAGCGACGGCTGTTGCGCGCGCGGCGCCGCGCGCAGCAGTGCGTATGCGGCGACCGCCAGCGGAAAGCCGCCGTGCCAGAACAGATAGAGCCACGCGGTCGTCTGTTCGCCCGCGCCGAGCAGGCCCGTCGGCGTGAACAGCCCCGGAAAGGTCAGCATGTGCGTGCCGGCCATGAAGCCCGTGAACAGGTAGCCGCTGGCGAGCGCGAGCAGCGATTTCTCGCGCAGGATCGCGTACTGGCCGAGCAGGAGGCCGGCCGTGACCATGTCGTTGACGACGATCGCCGACTGGTACACGGGAATGAAGCCCCACACGCGGGCAAGCGGCATGCCCGCGAACGGCGCGAGGGCGATGAAGATCACGGCCGACACGACGACCGTCGCGATCGCGAGCCGCCGCTCGCGCCGCTCGGGCGGCAGCGACGACATGAACAGGCGCGACGGCTCCGACACGTCGTCGTCGTGATCGGCCGTGGCCGCGCGGAAGCGGAACGCGGGCATCATGCGTCGTCGACGCCGAAGTCGAGATCGTGGCGCATCGCGTAGCGCACCAGCGCGGCTTCGTGCGGCAGCTCCATCTTCTCGAGGATGCGGGTCTTGTAGGTGCTGACCGTCTTCGCGCTCAGCGTGAGGTCGGCCGCGATCCGCGTGACCGTCTGGCCCGCGACGATGCGGCGCATCACGTCGAGCTCGCGCTCGGACAACCGTTCGTGCGGCAGCATTTCGGACGGCGCGCGCATCGTGCGTGCGAGGCTTTCGGCCGCCGACGCGCTCACGTACACGCCCCCGGCCGCGACCTTGGTGACCGCCTCCACGAGTTCGGCGGTCGCGCTGTCCTTGGTCAGGAAGCCGGTCGCGCCGGCCTTGAACGTGCGCGCCGCGTATTGCGTTTCCGCATGCATCGTCAGCACCAGCATGCGCAGGGATGGCGCCCGCGTCCTGACCAGCCGGATCAATTCGATACCGGTCGGCGCGGGCATCGACAGGTCGAGCAGCAACACGTCGGCCGCACGCTGCTCGGCCAGCGCGAGCGTGGTCGCGCCGTCGCTCGCCTCGCCGACGATTTCGAAACCGCCGGCCGTTTCCAGGATGTAGCGCAGTCCGTCTCGCATGACTGCGTGATCGTCAGCCAGAATTACCCTGATCATCTAGCGGTCCTCTTCGGGATGACGCCGCGGGCCGCTCTGCCGGTTGTCGCCGCGGCGGTTCTTCTGATCAATATATGCCGCCACAACGGGAAATGGTGCGCCTCAGGGACATTTTTGAGACATCCGGGTGTCGAATGTGTGCTGAAGCGAAATAATCGTCGCGAAATGGCACGGGCGGTAGAGGCGGACGGGGAGGGTATTCCCGAGGAATCGTCACGGTCGGGCGGACGGAGTGCGTCGCGGACCTTCGTGATTCAGGGATAAACTGGTAACTGGTGCCCGATTGCCCCGTCGAGACCCGAGGAGCCGCCACGATGATCGATCTTGCCCGCATCCTGTCGTCCGCGTTGCCCGACGCCGTCGCATGGGCCGACGCGCAGGCGGCCCACGGGCTCGCCACGGGCGTGCCGCTGACACCCGCGCAGGCGCACGACGCACGTATCGTCGGCGTCGCGCAACCGGAGCGGATCCGCGTCGTGGTCGACGACCGGCTGCCGTTCCCCGACGCGCCGGCGCTGGGCGCGATTGCGCGGGACACCGGGCTGCTGTCGCCGGGGACCATCGGCCTCACGCTGGGCCATGCGGTGTTCGTGCTGCGCGGCCACGATACGCGCCGCCTGCTCACGCATGAATTCCGCCATGTGCATCAGTACGAGGAGGCCGGGTCGATCGGCGCGTTTCTCGCACGCTATCTGCACGAGATCGCGACCGTCGGCTACCACGACGCGCCGCTCGAGGCCGACGCGCGACAGCACGAGTTCGACTGACGCCACCGGCCGACGCGAGCACGCATTCCGATGAACCTTCCCCACGCCATCGCCGGCCCGGTGCAGACCCGTCGCGCCGCCACGCCGCGCGGCCCGCGATGAGCGACACGATCCACGCATGGCTCGGCGCGATCGGCGCGCACCCGGCGCTGGTGCTGGCGATCGTGTTCGCCACCGCTTGCGCGGAGGCGATCGCGTTGATCGGCACGGTCGTGCCGGCCGGTGCCGTGATGTTCGCGGCCGGCACGCTGATCGGCGCAGGCGCGCTCGACGCCTGGACGGCGATCGGCGTCGCGGCCGCCGGCGCGGTCGTCGGCGACGGAATCAGCTACGAGCTCGGACGCCGCTACCGTGGCGCGATCCGAAACGGCTGGGTTCGGCTGGGCTATGCGGATGCCTATGCGCGCGGCGAGCAGTTCGTGCTGCGCCACGGCATCAAGAGCATCGTGCTCGCACGCTTCCTGGCGCCGGTGCGCGCGGTCGTGCCGGTGGTGGTCGGGTGCGCGACGCTGCCGCGCCGATCGTTCTACCCCGTCAATATCGTGTCGGCGCTGGTCTGGGCGCCGGTGCACGTCGCGCCGGGCATCCTGTTCGGCGCGTCGGCGGCGCTGGCTGCCGCGATCAGCGTGCGGGTCGCCGCGATCCTGCTGGTTGTCGCGGCGCTGGTCGCGCTCGTGTGGATCGGCGTGCGCGTCGCGTTGCGGCGCGGCTGGCCGCTGCTGTGCCGCGTGCTCGTCGCGGCCATGTACGCGTGCTTGCGCCGCTGGCCGCGACTCGGCGCGCGGCTGCACGACACGCTCGTGCGTGTGCGCCGCCTGCCGGGCGCGGTGCCCGTGTTCGCGCTGCTGTTCGTCGGTTGCGTGTGGCTGTTTGCCGGCATCGTGCAGGACGTCGTCGCCAACGATCCGCTGATGCATGCCGACGTTGCGCTGTACGCGGTCCTGCAGCGCCTGCACACGCCGCCGGTGGATGCCGCGATGCGCGCGCTCGCGGTGCTGCACGGGCACGATACCGGGCTGATCGTCGCGGCTGCGTTTCTCGTGTGGCTGATGATCCATCGCTGCTGGCTGACGTCCGCATGGTGGCTGGCGACGGTCGGCATCGCGGTCGTGCTCGTGCCGGTGTTCGGTGCCGGCCCGCCCGGCACGATGCCCGCGAGCCTGCCGCCCGGCGCGCCGCACGTGCCGCTGCCCGACGCCGATGCGGCGTTCGCGATGCTCGCGAGCAGCGGCATCGGCTGGGTGCTGACGCGCGACCGGCCCGCGCTCTGGCGCATCCCGGTCGTGACGGCGGTCGTGCTGTGGATCGTGCTCGGCGGTTTCGCGCGGCTGTACGTCGGCGAAACGTGGTTGTCGGGCCTGCTCGGCGGCTGGAGCCTCGGGCTCGCGTGGTTCGCGATGCTGGCGGGCACCTATTCGTACTGGCGCGTGCGCGAGCATGTGCAGCCGCGCGGCGCGCTGGTCGCGGTGCTCGTCGTGCTCGCGACGGCCGGCGTCTGGACCGTGCCCGCGCAATGGCAGCTCGATCGCGCGGCGCGTCCGCACGTGGGCGACGTCGTCGCGATGTCCGTCGATCAGTGGATGCGTGGCGGGTGGCAGCGCGTGCCGACGCGGCGCACCGAGATCGGTGGCGATCGCGAGGAATATCTGCCGCTGCAATGGTGCGCGACGTCGGACACGCTCGATCGCCATCTTGCGCTGGCCGGCTGGCAGCGCGCGACGCCGTGGTCGCCCGCCACGGCACTGCGCTGGTTGCTGCCGCAGGCGCCGGCCGATGCGCTGCCGGTGCTGCCGCGCTACACGCAGGGCGAGAGCCCGCGCCGGGTGTTCGTGCGTGTCGATCCGGCCCATCCGGACAGCCGCCTCGTACTGCGGCTGTGGCGTTATCCGTACGTGCTGCAGGATGCGCTCGGCATGCGGCCGCTGTGGTACGGCGCGCTGTATCGCGAGACGCTGCATCGGCCCGCGCGGCTGATGACGATCGTGCGCACGACGACCGTCGACGATGCGGCGACGATTGCGCAGGCGCTACGGGTCGAGCCGACGGTCGAGCGGCCGCCGGCGGGGATGCGCGCGGCACCGGCCGCGGTGCTGCTCGTGTGGATGGTGCAGCCTTGAAGCGTGTGTAGCGTGTGCAGCGTGTGCAGCGTGTCAGGCGTGCGCCGCTTGCGCGGGGACGACCGACAGGCGCAGCCCGACCGTCTTGAGTACTGCGAGCAGGGTTTTCAGTGTCGGGTTGCCGTTGGGCGACAGCGTGCGATACAGCGATTCGCGGCTGATGCCGGCTTCGGCCGCGACCGCGCCGAGCCCGCCGTAGGCTTCCGCGACGGTGCGCAGCGCGAGCAGCGCGGCCGCGCGGTTGTCAGGATCGTCGAGCGATTCCATCGCGACGCGCAGATAGGCCACCGCGAGCTCGCGGTCGGCGCCGAGTTCGGCGACTTCCGCGTCGTGGTGCGATACCGCGCCTTTGACCTTGTTCATGCTTGCCTCCGTTTCCAGGTCGACCAGTATTCCTTCGCATTCCTGATGTCATCGGGTTGGCCGTGCTTGTCGCCACCGGACAACAGCAGCACGAGCGCGCTACCGTACCGGCCGAAGTACACGCGATAGCCGGCACCGACATGGATGCGCAGTTCCATCACACCTTCGCCGACGGGCTCGCAATCGCCGAAATTTCCGGTCTGTACGCGACGCAGGCGCTCGCGTATCCGCGCCTGGACGACCTTGTCGCGCACGGCGTTCAGCCATTCGGTGAAAGGCTCGCGACCGTCGTCGCGCTGATAGCGAAGGAGTTCGAACCTGGAGAGCATTGTAGCTTATAAGTTACATGGTGGGTAGAGATGTCGACGTGGTCGGCTGATCTGCCGGGTGCGGTTGATGAAGCAAGACGTTCGCTGGCCGACTACCGGATCGAGCCGAAGCGCGACGTGAAGGCGCGGCACGAGAATGTGTCCGGTGCCTGTGAGGCGCGGTATATCGGGCATTGAGGCCGGCTTTCCGAACGAAGATCATTCTTTCATTCGGCACGAGCGATGGCGATTCGACCGAACGGCCGATCTCGCTGGCGTGCAGCGCGTGCGCCGCCCGCGCATGCCCGGGCGAGCGCGGCAATCTTGTCGGCAGCCCTTGAATGGAGCGACATGGTCCGCTCGTTTCTGGCACCATCGCGCGATACGCACGGCTCGCTGCGCTACCGTCGCGATGCCGCCTCGATCCCTCGACTCGAAAGGACCTGCATGATCACGCTTCGCCCGATGACCGAAGACGACTTCCCCCGCTTCTGGCCCACGTACCACGCGATCGTCACCGCGCAGGAAACCTACGCATTCGATCCGGCGGCGACGCAGGAGGCCGCTCGCGCGCTGTGGCTCGACGCGCCGCTCTGCACGTGGGTCGCCGAGGAGGATGGCGTGCTGCTCGGCTCGTACTACCTGAAGGCCAACGCGGCCGGGCCCGGCAATCACGTCTGCAACTGCGGGTATATGGTCGGCGAGGCTGCGCGCGGCAAGGGCGTCGCGCGAATGATGTGCGAGCACTCGCAGCAGGTCGCGCGCGAACGCGGTTTTCTCGCGATGCAGTTCAATTCGGTGGTCGCGACGAACGAGGTGGCGGTCGCGCTGTGGCAGAAGCTCGGCTTCGAGATCGTCGGCCGCTTGCCGCGCGCGTATCGCCACGCGCGGCTCGGCTTCGTCGACTGCTTCGTGATGTACAAGTGGCTCGGCGACACCGCGGCCGCCGAGGCCTGATCGAAAGTCAGACGGCGAACGCGCCGTCGAACACGATCCGCTCGTCGAACGCGAGCGTGCCGCGCGCGAAGATCAGGTCGAGGTGGTGGCTGCCGTTCGCGCCGCCGCCGAGGCCGAGATGCAGGCCCGGATGGCGCTCCTCGAACCCGGCGTTGCGGCCGTACAGCGCGCGGATGCCAAGGTTGGTGCCGATGCCGAACTCCTCGATGCGCCGGTGATTGTCATGCCGGTCGAGGTACGACGCGAAGTCGCGCCGGAAGCCCGCGTCGTCGCTGTCGAAATCGACGATCTGGCTGTCTTCGACGTGCAGCGTCGCGAGCCGCTCCGTCACGCGGTACTTGATCGCGAACGGCACGGTGCCGAGGAACGTGCCGCTGAACACGATCGACCCGTGCAGGTCGGTGACGTGCGTCGCGATCTCGCCTGGCACGACGTCGAGATTGCCCATCCCGTCCACGCTCGTCCATTTCTGGTCCGGCGAAAGCGAGCCGGTGAGCGTGTTGCCGGCTTCGTCGATGAAGTGGATCCGCGACGCGCGCGCGGCCGCTTCGATCAGCCGGCCGTTGCGCGCGGCGATGTCGTCGAGCGATTCGGCGAACGCTTCGTCGAGATGCGGGCCGTAATCCTTGAACAGCACCGACTTGCTCCAGTGCTCGACGATCGCGGGGCGAATCGCGGCCAGGAACGGCGGGCCGCTCGGCGACGGTGTCGGCAAGCACGACGAGTCGTACAGCAGTACGAACAGATCCGCGCGCGCAAGGGCGGCGGCGATGTCGTCGGGCGGGGTGGTTTCGAGGCAGAGGGTCGTCGCGTCGAACGCGTCGGGCAAGGCGGAAAACGCGCGCAACGCGACGTCGCGATTGCGGGTGTCGTAGCCGACCAGCAGTTTGCCCGTTTCGCCGCGAGCGAGCTTGTCGCGCAGCGCCGGGTGATGGCCGAGCGCGCGGTGCAGGTTCCGCATGCGTGTCTCCGGAAGCGGCGGAGGGGCCGTAGCCCCTCCGCGGGAACGGGCTGGCCGCTCAGACCGGCCAGAGCGCGGTGCCGAACGGCACCACGGCGTCCTCGACCATCATGTCGACGGCCTCGGGGTGCGTATCTTCCTGCATCCAGTCAAGCAATTCGATCTGCGTGGTTTCCTGCATGTCAATTCTCCTGTGGTGAACATGAGCGATTCAACATGAAGCGCGGTAAAGGAATGACCGCCACTCGTCAGGAATTTCGTGAATGCCGGACGAGTGGCGTCGATATTAGTCTGACGATTTCGCGAATGCAATGCGTTGATTCGTTTTTAGCTGCGGTGTGCTAAACAAGCGGGTTCGACGCGGATCGCGCAATGAAGGCGAATAAATCGGGGCGAGAAGAGCATCGGTTATTTTTTGAATATCGAGGCCGTTAATGATGAATTGATTTGGTGATTTATTTGAATTGCGCGTGCAATCGCGTCGATCATTTCGATTTTCACCATTCACGAACGTTGCGCGGCGCGCGGCCAGCGTCCATGCGGACGGTCGGCCAGCCGTCGACGGGCCGGCTTCGGCGGCGGTGACGATTTTCTGGCACCATCTGACGACATCGCGTGCGGGCCGCAGCCGTGCGCGCACCGCCGTCCCGGCGGCACGAATCGAACCACGATGGAGACACGCGATGCGCGCAGCGCCGCAACCGGAGCACGCCGGCCGAGCACGGCCGGATGCACGCGCCACCGACCCCGACCGGATGGCCGCATGGCGGCTTGCGATCGGCCTGTCGCTCGGCAGCGCGATCGCGCTCGGCCTCGCGCGCTTCTCGTATGCATTGCTACTGCCGCCGATGAAGGCCGATCTCGGCTGGACCTTCGCGCGGGCCGGCGCGCTGAACACGGCCAACGCGGCCGGCTACCTGATCGGCGCACTCGTTTTCCCGTTCCTGTCGCGCCGCTGGCGCAGCGGCTCGCTGCTCGCCGCCGGCTGCGCGCTGACCGCGATGTTGATGGCCGCATGCGGGCTCACGTCCGGCATGAACGTGCTGCTCGTCGAGCGGCTCGCGACCGGCATCGGCAGTGCACTGATCTTCATCAGCGGCGGCGTGCTGGCCGCGCGGCTCGCGTCCGCGTCGCCGCGCGATGCGGGGCTGCTGCTCGGGCTTTATTACGGCGGCACGGGATGGGGCATCGTCGCGTCGTCGCTGCTCGTGCCCGCGACGCTCGTGCACCGGGCGCACGGCTGGCAACCGGCATGGTTCGCGCTCGCATTCGCGTGCGTGCTGTTCTCGGCGATCGCGGTGGCGGCGGCACGTCGCATCGAGCATGCGCACGCGGCAGCGGCCGTGCGGCGCGACGGTGCGGCGCCTGTGGCGAGCACGAGCCCCGCGCGCTTCGCACTCGCGCTCGCGGGCTACGGGCTGTTCGGCGTCGGCTATATCGGCTACATGACGTTCATCGTCGCGCTGCTGCGGGGCGCGGGGATGAGCGGCGCGGTCGTGTCCGCGTTCTACGTGATGCTCGGCGTCGCGACCGTCGTGTCGGCACGGCTGTGGTCGGCGCTGCTCGACCGGATGCGCGGCGGCCAGGCGCTCGCCATGCTCAATGCGTTGCTCGGCGTGGCGACGCTGATGCCCGCGCTGTTCGTGCATCCGGCGGCCGCGTTCGCATCGGGCGTGCTGTTCGGCGCGACGTTCCTGTCGGCGGTCGCGTCGACGACCGCGTTCGTGCGTCACAACCTGCAGCCGGAAGGCTGGGCGAAGGGCATCAGCGCGTTCACGACGATCTTCGCGTTCGGGCAGATCGCCGGGCCTGTCGCGATCGGCTGGGTGTCCGACAGCGCGGGGCTCGCGCGCGGGCTCGTCTATTCGGCGCTGACGCTGTTCGCCGGCGCGGCGCTCGCGGCGGGACAGCGTGCGTTGCGGGCGCCCGCGTAGCACCGCGCGGGCGTGCGCTCGCGCGAGCCGCGCGCGGCAACGCACCGTGACGGTTATCGCACGCAGGCCGTGCGCGATACGCGATGGAACGCACGGCTGAAGTAGATGAGGCTGTCGCCGTCGTCACGCACACGGATCGACGTCGCCTCGATGAACATCACCGAATGCGAGCCGACTTCCTTCATCTCGGCGATCGTTCCCTGCAGGCTCGCGAGCGCATCGCGCAGCACGGGCACGTCCCGTTCGCCGCGATCCCATACCGGCAGCTCGAAGCGGCGCTCCATCGGCAGTTCCGTCATTCCCGCGAAATGACGCGCGAGCAGTTCGTGCTCGGCCGGCAGCACGTTGATGCACACGTGCCGGTTGCGCTCGAAGATCGCGTGCATCGCGCTGGACCGGTTCAGGCAAACGAGCAGTGTCGGCGGCGTGTCGGTGACGGAACATGCAGCGCTCGCGGTGATCCCGCAGCGGCCGTGCGGCCCTGCGGTGGTAATCACGTTGACAGCCGCGCCGAGGTGGGCCATTGCCTGGCGGAAGGCCTTTTGCGCGTCGGCGGGTGCTCCGCGCGCCGGTTGCGGGTTATCGATCGTTGCGGACATGGGCGTTCCTGGATGGATGAAGGCGACGACTGTGCGCGCGGTCGATGCGGCACGTAAACGTCGACGGTGACCCCAGCGTACGTCGCGAAAAAGCCGACGACCATTCGCAAGATTGATGGCGCGGCTGGCGTTCCCGCCAACGCGTCTAAAGGTTCTACCTAGATGCGCGGCACGGCGCGCGAAAAAATGCGATTGCCGTGTTCGTCCGGGACTCAAAAGGGTATTCAGCGCATTTTCGGCTCGTTATGATGTGCCGCACATCCCCGACAAACGACGCCGGCCCCGGATGCCGCGCGTGCGATACCGATATCTTGCGAGACACCCCGATGACGTCACCCAATCCGATCGTATACATCGTCGACGATGACAGCGGCATGCGCACGTCGCTCGCATGGTTGCTCGAATCGGTCGGCATCGCGTCCGAAGGGTTCGCGAATGCCGCCGATTTTCTCGGGCGCTTCGACGTGAACCTGCCGGCATGCCTCGTGCTCGACGTGCGGATGCCGGAGAAGAGCGGGTTCGATGTGCAGGCGGAACTGAATGCGCGCGGCGCGACGTTGCCGGTGATCTTCGTCAGCGGACACGGCGACATTCCGATGTCGGTGCGCGCGCTGCAGAATGGCGCGATCGATTTCGTCGAGAAGCCGTACAACTCGCAGCAGATGCTCGAGCGCGTGCAACGCGCGCTGCGGCTCGCGCAGCAGCGGCACGCGGTCGACCAGCGTCACCGCGAGCTGCGCCACCGGCTCGATGCGCTGACCGCGCGCGAGAAGGAAGTGCTGCGCGGCGTCGTCGACGGAAAGGGCAGCAAACAGATCGCGTCGGACCTGTCGATCAGCGTGAAGACCGTCGACGTGCATCGCGCGAGCATCAAGGAGAAACTCGGCGCGACCTCGATCGCGGCGCTCGTGCGCGACGTGATGGTCGTGTGGGGCGACGGCGACGAACCGCTGCGTTAGTGGCGCGGGCGACTGGCGAAGGATGTGAGCCACATCGCACATCGCGCACCGGCACGCAGCGCGGCACCGGCGGCGCGCGCGTGGTCGTTGCCTGCCGCCATTCAACGCATGTACAGCCCGCCGTTGATGTCCCAGCACGCTCCGTTCGCGAAATATGCGTCGCCCGATGCGAGCAACACCGCCGCATCGGCGACGAAGCTCGCGGAGCCGAGCTTGCCGCCCGGCAGGCTCGCGAGCACTTGCCGCAGCTTCTCCGGCGCGACGCTTTCATGGACGATCGGCAAATCGAGCGGTCCCGGCGAGATTGCGTTGACGGTCACGCCATGCGCGGCGAGATCGCGCGCGAACACCTTGGTGAGCGTCAGCGTGCCGCCTTTCGCGGCCGCATAGTGCGCACCCGTCGCCGAGCCGCCGTTCTGCCCGGCGAGCGATGCGATGTTGACGATGCGTCCCGCGCCGCGCATCGCGAAGTACTGGCCGAACACCTGGCAACCGAACAGCACGCTGCGCAGGTTCACGTCGATCACGTGGTCGAACTGCTCGGCCGTGATCTCCATCGCGGGCACGACTTTCGATGCGCCGGCGTTGTTCACGAGCACGTCGATTGCGCCCCAGCGTGCGACGAGCGCATCGCGCGCGGCCTCGAAATCGCGCTTCGACGTGACGTCCAGCGGCAGCGCGATCGCGCGTTCGCCGCCCGGATCGAGATCGCGCGCATGTGCATGAATGGCATCGACGGCGATGTCGGCCAGTGCGACGCGATAGCCGGCCGCATGAAAGCGTTCGGCAATGACGGCGCCGAGCCCGCGCGCGGCGCCGGTGACGAGGACGACTCGGTCTGACATGGTGCGTGATTCCCTGGTTCGCGGATGCGCTGCCGAAGCGGCGCGCGCATCGTGGTTCATGCGGCGAGTGCCGCCTCGAAGTGCGCGGCGACCGCGCACACCTGTTCGTCGGCGCCGTTGCGCCCGACGATCTGCAGCGCGGCCTTCAGCGGCGTACCCGCGAGCGGCAGCGGCAGGCTGAGCGCCGGATGGCCGCTCAGGTTGAACGGGCGGATCAGCGACGACATCGCAATGACCGATACGCCGTCGCGCGCCTGCGCGAGCGTGATCGGCAGCGCGGGCAGCGTCGGCAGCACCAGCACGTCCGCGCGTTCGAGCACGGCGTCGACCTGCGCGGTGAAGCGACTACGCACGGCTTCGGCTTGCGCGAGCGCGGCCGGCGTCGTCGTCGCCGCCATGCGCAGCCGCGCATCGAGATCCGCGCCGAGCTTCCCGGTTTCGACGAGATGGCCGAACGCGCGGAACGTTTCCGCGTTGATGACCGCAAGCCCCGCGGTGAACGCGTCGGGCATTTCATCGAGCACGACGTCGTGTGCGCGCAGGCCCGATGCGCCGATCGCGGCGTCGAGCGCGGCGACGATCGCCGGATCGGCGTCGACGATCACGCGCGCGATCGTACAGCCGGACGTGGACCCGGCGGCGCCGGTGCGTTCGAAACCCGGCGCGATCGCGGCCATCACGGCCGCGAGCGTGCGCACGTCGCGCGCGAACGGCCCGACGCAGTCGAGCGTCGTCACGGCCGGCGCGACACCGCGCCGCGATACGCGACCGAACGTCGGCTTCATGCCGACCACGCCGCAGCATGCGGCGGGCCCGCGAATCGAGCCGCCGGTATCGGTGCCGAGCGCGGCGTCGACCGCGCCGAGCCCGACGAGCGATGCGGAGCCGCTCGACGAGCCGCCCGGAATGCGTGTCGGATCCTGCGGGTTGACCGGCGTGCCCGTGTAGTCGTTGATGCCGGTCATGCCGAACGCGAGCTCGTGCATGTTCGCCTTGCCGGCGATCTGCCAGCCGGCGTCGAGCAGCAGACGGACGACGTCCGCGTGCTGCTCGGCGGGCGGCGTGTCGGCGAGCGCGCGGCTCGCCGCACGGGTCGGATGGCCGGCGATGTCGATCGTGTCCTTGATTGCGATCGTCGGACCGGGCCCGCCCAGCGTGAATGTATCGATGAAGCCTGTCATGGATGCGATGGCGTACGAGCGCGTGATAGGGTTCAGAGCCGTGGCGCGGCAGCGAGCGGCCATGGGCCGTCGAGCACGCGTTCGGTGCGGAAATGGCGGATCAGCCACGTCGAGCCGTCGTCGGCACGCGTGAAGTCAATCGTCAGTCGCGCGGCGATCAGCTCGGCCGTGCCGTCCGCGTAGCGCGACGCCTGCAGCATGATCCAGCGGCCGCGCGCGGTTGCGTGGCCGACGTCGACATCGATCGACTCCGACGTCAGGAAATGCAGGTTCGCCGCGAAATGCGGATCAGGCGGCAGGTAACGGCGCAGCATCGCGACGATCGCGTCGGTGCCTTCGAGTCGGCCGAACTTGCGCGCGTATTGCGGGCCGATGCCTTCCCATACCGCGTCGCCGGTGAACAGCGCGGCGAGCGCCGGGCCGTCGCCCGCGTCCTCGGGCACGTCGCACAGCGCCATGTAGCGCGTGATCGTCGCGCGCACAGCGCGTTCGGCGTCGAGCGTTGCGACGCGCTGCGCGAGCGCTTCGATCGTGCGTGTCGAATCGGGGCCGGTCATGATCTGCGTCACGCTGCGGGCTTCGCGGCCGGGGGCACGGTCAGCGCACGGCCGACGCGCGCCTCGATCTTGCCGTAGCGCCACAGGTTGTATTCGCCGACGGGCGTCGTGCGATACAGGTTGCACACGGCGACCGTCGTGTCGAAGTCGGCGACGTCGGCCATGATGTAGAACGTCCACGGCGCGCCGTCGGCCTGGCCGACGACGAGGCGGTCGTCATCCATCACGCCGAGCACGCGTACGCCGGGCATGGCTTCGATCGCGGCGAGCATCGCGCCGTACGCTTGCCACACTTCGCCGATCTTCTCGCGTGGCAGGTCGAAGAAGTTCTGCGACACGCCGCAGCAGAACAGCACGCGCAGCGGCAACGGATTGGTTTCGGACATCGGATGTTCTCCTGAAGAATGCGTTGAGCGGGATCGAAGCGGGTCGACGCGGATCACAGATAACCGGGGAACGGCGTGACGCCGGTGAACACCGCGCCCGCGCCGTCGAAGTTGCCTTCGCCGAGAAACGCGTGCTGCGTGACGACCATCGCGTCGCGCAGCAGACGCTGCAGCGGATGCGTACGATAGATCGCGGCCGTGCCGCCGAGCCGGTACGCGCGCTCGACGACGCTCGCACCTTCGCGGGCGATGTGCGTCGCGGCGAGCCGGAGCAGGCTGACCTGTTCGGCCGTTACCGGGTTCCCGGCGAGGATCGATTGCCAGACGGCGTCGGTGGCGTCGTAGAAGAACGCGCGCGCCGAGCGCAGCTGCGCCTCGGCTTTTGCGAGTTCGATGCGGAAATACGCACGATCGGCGAGACGCGGCGCGCCGGTGGTCGTCTGGCGTCCGCCCGACATCCGGTTCACGACGTCGAGCGCCGCGCGCGCCAGCCCGAGGTTGACCACGGCCAGCACCTGCGCCGCATACGCGACGGTCGGATAGCGGTACAGCGGCTCGTCGACTCTCGCCTCGCCGCCGCGCACGAAGGTCCACGCCTCGGGCACGATGCGGTCGTTCACGCGCAGGTCGTGGCTGCCGGTGCCCTGCATCCCGACCACGCTCCAGTTCTCGACGATCTCGACATCGGCGGCGCGGAACACGGCCGTGCGCGGCTTGTTCGGCACGGCGCCCTGCGCGCCGGGGGGCGCGATGCCGACGCCGAGCCAGTCGGCGCCCTTGCAGCCGCTCGCGAATTTCCATGTGCCGTTCACGCGCCAGCCGCCCGGCGCCGCCTGCGCCGGCTGCACCGGGAACAGGCCGCCGGCGAATACCTGGTCGGGGCCGCTCGCGTACAGCTCGGCCTGCGTGTCGAGCGGCAGCGCGGCCAGGTAGACGTTTGCCGAGCCGAAGCTCGCGACCCACGCGGCCGACCCGTCGGCGGTCGCGATCCGCTCGATCATGTCGAGGAAAGCGGTCGGCGCGAGCGCGTCTCCGCCGAAGCGGCGCGGCGTGCCCGCGCGATAGATGCCGGCCGCCTTGAACAGCGCGATCACGTCGCGCGGAACGTGCGACAGCCGGTCGAACTCGTCGCGGCGCGCGACGACGGTCTCGATCACCACGTCGAGCGGCGACACGCGCGCGGCCGCTTCGCGGAGCGCATTCGGCGAAGTGGACGCGGCGTCGAGGGCGAGGGCGGCGTGGGGCATGGCGGTCTCCTGGGGTAGGGTTCGATTGCGCGGGCAACTTGATGCAACGAGTCTAGAAACGCCGAAAACACGCAGCAATTGGGGCGTAGGGCCGCGCGACTGGTGTCGCTCCGTGCAGGCCTAAAGAAATCTTCAGATGCGGGCCGCGCATCGCGGTGCTATGTTGGTCGTCCGGCTGCGCGACGCCGTGCGCCTTCATACGAATCCGATCATGAGTTTCCCCGACGAAGATGACTTCCACCGGCTGCTCGACGCGCTGACGACCTGCGTGCTGCTCCACGACGCGCAGACCCGCGCGATCGTGTGGGCGAATCGTGCCGCGTGCATCGCGCTCGGCTTTTCCGTCGAGGAACTGCTGCCGCTGAAGGCGCCGGACATGACGCGTCCCGAGCCGAAATACCGGCGCGAGATCGCGGTGAGCGCATGGGATCGCGCGTTGGTCGACGGCCCGCAGGTGTACGAATGGTGCTATCGGTCGCGCACTGGCGTCGACATGCTGTCCGAGGCGACCGCGACGTACGTGCCGCTGCGCGGACGCGACGTCGTGATGGTGCAGTTCCGCGACATCAGCGCGGAAGAGGCGGTTCGCCGGCAACTGCGCCGCTACGAGGCGCGGCTGCGCGAGTTCATGCAGGACCTCGACGAAGGCATCGCGGTGGTGACACGCGATGGCGGCGTACAGTTCATCAGCGAGTCGGGCCGGCGCGTGCTCGCGCTCGCGCCCGGCGAACCGCTCGGCGACGTGCTCGGCTACTTCGCCGATGCAGATCGCGACCGGCTCGTCGCGCAACTGCGCGATGCGCCGTCGGCATGCCCGAGCGCGCCGCAGCGCTACCGCATCGTGCGCCGCGACGGCTCGCCATGCTGGTTGCGGATCCTGTGCCGGCAGGTCGAGATCGAAGGCGATCTCGACGGAATGCTGGTGCAGTTTCGCGACGTGAGCGACGAAGTCGCGATCGAGGACGCGCGGCGCGCGGAGGCGCGGATGCTCGAATACGCGGGCCGCTACAACGCGATGGGCGAGATGGCGACCGTGATCGCACACGAACTGAGCCAGCCGCTCGCGGCCGTGCGCAACTTCATCGAGGGCGCGGTGCAGCGCCTGAACGCGCGCGGCGCCGTCGACGACGCGATCTGGGGCCTGCGCAGCGCCGATCGCCAGGCCGAGCACGCGGCGCTGATCATCAAGAGCGTGCGCGAATTCATCGTGAAGCGCGAGCCTGTCGTCGCGTCCGCCGACTTGCGCGAGATCCTCGCGGACGTCGCGTACTTCATCGAGCTGCGGGCGAGGGAAGCGGACGTGACGGTCGCGATCGTGCAGGCCGACGCGCCGCTGCCGATCCGGTGCGAGCGCGTGCTGATCGGGCAGGTGATCCTGAATCTCGCGTTCAACGCGATCGAGGCGTTTGCCGGCTGCACGCGCACGCCGCGCACGCTCGTGCTCGGCACGGCGAAGGTTGACGGCCATGCCGAGTTGCGTGCGATCGACAACGGGCCCGGGATCGCCGAAGGCGCGCACGACCGGCTGTTCGACGGCTTCTCGTCGTCGAAGGCAGGCGGCAACGGGATCGGCCTGTCGCTGTGCAAGAGCATCGTCACGCGCCACGGCGGCAGGATCGTGGCGAGCCCTTCCGAAGGCGGCGGGCTCGACTGCCGCGTGATGTTGCCGCTTGCCGACGTGCCGGCGTAGCGGCTGCGTTGCGTCACGGCAGGGCAGCGGCGCGCGGCGCATGATCAGCGTCCCAATGCCCGGGCGGTGCGGCCGCCGATTCCGAAGTCGGTGTTCGGGATGTCCTTGACGATCACGCGTGTCGCTTGCAACGGCGCATCGAGCACGTTCGCGGCGGCGTCGGACAGCGCCGCGATCAGCGCGCGTTTTTGCTCGTCGGTGCGGCCGGCGATCAGGATCGCGACGATCACCGGCAGCGACGGCGGCGCGCCATCGGCTGCGGTGCGGCCGCCGAGGCCGACATGCGTCGCGGGCAATTCGGTAAGCAGCACGCGCACCGATTCGAGCGGTGCGCCGATCGCGTCGACGGTCGCAGCGCTGAGCCGGGTGATCAGATCGGCCTTGTGTGCGTCGTCATGGCCGGCCGGCAAGAAAACTTCGAGTGTGGGCATGGTCGTCGGGAAAGGTGAAGGCCACCGGCTCACCGTTGCGTTCGCGACGGCGAGCCGGTTGCCGCTTACAGCAGGAAGCCGATCGCGCTGAGCGCTTCGGTCGAGTCGATCAGCCGCACGACCTTCTCCGCGATCCGCATTTCCCCGTCCGCATCCACGTGCAGCTTGTGCGTGACGTCGGCCGCGAACAGCGTCGCGGTGCCGCGCTTGTACGCGACGACGACCTGCGCCGATTTCAGCTCGACGGTGCCGGCACTGCCGCTTTCCAGCGTGAAGCGCGACACGGTGCGCACCGTGCGCGCGGCATCCGTCGCCGACGCGGAGTAACCGGACACCATTCGCTGCACGCGCTTTTCGCGCATGTCGTGGTCGTCGAATACGTAGTTGAGCGTCGCCGCGAAGTCGGTCGTGGCGGGATCGATCGGCACCACGTAATGACCGGCCGGATCCCAAAGGTCGAGCCATGCGCGATAGTCGCGGCGGTCGAGCATCTCGGCTTCGCGCCACACGAATTCGACCGCGCGGGCGAAGGTCTGCTCGGAAAGGAGGGCGTTGCGGTCGTCCATCACTGTTGCTCCATCATGTTGCGCCATTGGCGATAGGCCTCGCGCATCCCGGTCTCGTCGGTTGCATGCGCGGTTTTTTCGCCGTTCGCGGCGGTTGTCTCGCGGTTCAGCCCGCGGTTCACGAGGATCGGCACGTCGGGCCCGGCGTATGCGCCGCGCTGTACACGCTCCCACGCTTCCGCATCGTCGGGGCTGCCGAAGCCGAACGGGCCCTGGAAGTGCTCGTGAATGCGCAGCCGCTCGCGGTTCGCTTCTTCCGGGCCGCCGTCCATCGCGAGCGCGACGTGGCGGATCTCCGTCTCGGTCGCGGAGATCGGCCGCAGCACGCGGAAGAACGCCATCGACAGCGCGAGGTTCGGGAACAGGTTCAGGTTGAAGCCGACGCCCATCAGCGAGCGCACGATGCGGCGCACTTCTTCGGGCGCGTGGCGCTCGGCGAGTTTCGCGGCGAGCGGCGCGAAGCGTTCGGGCAGCGGCGCGCCGTCGTCGTCGTCGAGATCGATCAGCTCCGGCATCAGCACCGCGAGGCTGTGGCCGTTGCCGAGCGCACGGCAGAACGCGTCCTCGCTCGTCATGAAGCTCGTGATCGCAGCGGCCGTCTCGTCGTCGATCGACTTCATCCACGACTTGTGCACGACCGGGAAGTGATAGAGGTCCGTCGTGTTTTCGAGCTGAATCTTCCAGTTGCCCTTGAACCTGAACTTGTGCTCGCCGTTCGCCTTGATCGGGTAGCCGGCCCCCTGTTTCATGAACAGGTCGATCCAGGGCTTCGCGCCGCCGAGGAAATCCTCGAGCGATTCGATGTCGTCGTTGAAGCTCGCGAAGATCAGCCCTTGGTACACGCCGACGCGCAGTTTCACGAGCGGCAGGTCGCCTTTCTCGCATACGCCTTCGTAGCCGTCGCCGTACGGCAGCGCGCGCAGCGTGCCGTCGAGCGCGTACGACCAGCTGTGATACGGGCACGTGAAGCCTTTCGCGTTGCCTTTGTGCGATTCGCACACGGTCGCCCCGCGGTGGCGGCAGCGGTTCTGCAGCACGTTGATGTCGCCGGTCTTGTCGCGCACGACGATCACCGGCTGGCGGCCGATCGTCGTCGTGATGAAGTCGCCCGGGTTCGGCAGTTCGCTTTCGTGCGCGACCCAGATCCAGGTGCGGTAGAAGATGCGGTCGAGCTCGGCCTCGAACAGTGCGGGGTCGTGATACATCGCGGGTGCAATGCGATCGGGCTGCGCGAGACCGTGCAACGCGCTTGTGTCAATCGTCTGGCAGGAAATGTCGTTCATCGTCGTGGGGAAAGAGTCGCGAGGAAAGGCCGGGGCCGCTTTGAGGCGGACCACGTGCGGATGACACGGCCAGTTTCGTCGTCGCGTCCCAATCGGTCAAATTGATCTAAAACGGCATGCAAAATAAGTTGCATCGATAATTTGTCGGCAGCTTCACGCGGCGACGCGACCATGAATGCGATTCATGGTGGTCATTTTTGGCGGGAATTTGACCGCGACCGGCGCCGCTCTTATCGTGGGTTCGACGCAGCACACGGATTCGATCGAGGACCTGTCGCCCGATGTACGACAGGCAGGACAACTGAACTTACTTGCGGCTTCCCATGAATACACCAGCACCCCTGTCGGCGGGCGCGTTGCCGGTTTCCCGCGGCACGAATTCGGTCCGGCGCGCGGTCACGACCGCCGTACTTGGCCAGGCACTCGAATGGTATGACTTCTTTCTGTATGGTACGGCCGCCGCATTGCTGTTCGGCAAGCTGTTCTTTCCCGTGGGCAGCGATCCGCTGACCGGCACGATCGCGGCGTTCGGCGGCTTCACAGTCGGCTTCGTCGCCCGGCCGATCGGCGGTCTGCTCTGCGGGCACATCGGCGATCGCTACGGCCGCAAGACCGTGATGACGCTGACGATGTTGACGATGGGGGCGGCAACGGTCGGGATGGGGCTGCTGCCGACCTATCGCGAGATTGGGGTCGCGGCGCCAATTGTGCTAGTGCTGTTGCGCGTGCTGCAGGGGCTGGCGGCCGGCGGCGAATGGAGCGGCAGCATCCTGCTGATTCACGAGAATGCGCCGGCCGACAAGCGCGGCGCGCTGGCCGCGTGGAGTCCGTGCGGCGCGGCGTTCGGCTTCGTGCTGTCGACTGCGGCCTTCCTGCTCGTGCAGCAACTGCCCGCGGCCGATATCGAGCGCTGGGGCTGGCGCATCCCGTTCCTTGCCAGCATCGTACTGGTTGCGTTCGGCCTGTGGATGCGCCGCTCGATCGGCGAAAGCGCGGAATTCGCCACGGCCAGCTCGGCGCGCAAGGCTAGCTCAACCCCGCTCGTCGACGTGTTGCGCGAATGCCCGCGGCAGGTATTGACCGTGTTCGGTCTGCGTTTTGGCGAAGGTGCGGTGTCGTACCTGTTTTTTGCGTTCTCGCTTGCATACGGCAAGTTCATCGGCCTGAACGCATCGTGGCTGCTGAGCGGGCTCGTGATTTCGATGCTGCTGATGATTCCGGTGACGCTGTTCGCAGGCCGCCTGACCGACCGCGTCGGCCGCAGGCCCGTCTACCTGCTCGGCGCAGTCGTCGTCGTGCTGATTGCGTATCCCTATTTCATGCTGCTGGAATCCGGCCGGTTCTGGCATGTCATCGTCGCGCTGATTCTCGCGAACAGCATTGCCATCGGCATCCTCGAGGGTGCGCAGCCCGCGTTCATCAGCGAACTGCTGCCCGTCCATCTGCGCTTCTCGGGGCTCGGCATCGGCCGCGAGATCGCGTCGGTGCTCGGTGGCGGGCTGTCGCCGATGATCGCGACCGCGCTGCTCGCGCACTACCGCAGCGCGACGCCGATCGTCATCTATCTCGTGATTCTTGGCGCGTTGACGATCGTCGCGACGTGGATCGCACCCGAAACGCATCCGAAGGCCGCACGCGACGCGGTGCGATCGCGCTAATCGCACCGGCCATTCCCGTTCCAATCCAGACACAGGACTCCACCATGCAAGCCAATTCCGCCATTCGCGCCGTCGTGGCCGGCACATACGCCGACGCCCGCCAGGAATCCGAGGACCTTTCACCACTGGCGCTCGAGACGGTGATCCAGGAGATCGAACGCAGGCGCGACGAATTCGATCGGTTGTCGCACGTACCGCGCGACGTGATCGCGCTGATGAAGCGCGCGGGTATCTTCCGCGCCGGTACGCCGGCACGTTTCGGCGGTGACGCGCTGCCGCCGCACGCCTTCCTCGCGATGCTCGAAAAGATCGCGATCGCGGACGGCTCGGCCGCATGGGTCGCCGCATTCGGCTCGGCCAATACGTACCTCGCCGCGTTGCCGCTCGACACGCAGCGCACGATCTATGCGGACGGACCGGACCAGGTGTTCGCAGGCGGGCTGTATCCGCTGCAGCCCGCCACGCGCGTGCCCGGCGGCTATCGCGTGACGGGACGCTGGCGCTTCGCGAGCGGCTGCAAGGGTGCCGACTGGATCGGCGTCGGCATCGGCGGTGCGCCGGCTGACGGCGGTACGCCCGGCAAGCCGTTCACGGCGGTGTTCCCCGCCAATCAGGTCGAGATTGTCGATAACTGGTGCGTGGTCGGCATGCAGGGCACGGGCAGTCACGATCTTGCGCTGAACGACCGTTTCGTTGCCGATGCATGGACGTTCGTGCGCGGCGGCGAGCCGACCGTCGACGAGCCGCTGTATCGCTATCCGGCCGTGGCGTACCAGGCGCAGGTTCACGCGGCCGTCAACGTCGGCCTCGCGCGTGCGGCGCTCGACCTGCTTACCGCGATGTCGGGCGCGACCAGAACCACGACGGGTGCGCCGCGTCTCGCCGATCGTCCGTACTACCGCGAGGGGCTCGCGAAGGCCGAAGCCGAATGGCGCAGTGCGCGGGCATTCTTCTACGAGACGGCGGAAGCGGCATGGGCGTCGCTGAGCGCCGGCCGGCCGGTGTCGCCGCAGCAGGCGAACCTGCTGCGCTTGAGTGCGACGCATGCCGCCCAGGTGTGCGCGAACGTCGTGATGCGCGCGTACCAACTGGCGGGCACGGCCGCGATCTATCGGGACAATCGTCTGCAGCAGCTGGCGCGCGACTCGATGGTGGTCACGCAGCATGCGTTTCTCGGCGACGCGACGTACGACGGGTCCGGTGCCATGTTTGCGGGCATCACGCCTGTCACGCCGTATCCGTGACCGGAACGGGTGCCGCTCTTTTTCGCAGCAGGAGTCTTCGATGAACGATACAACGATCCACGACGATGTCCGCCGGGACTTTCGCGAGGCGATGTCGCGCCTTCCGGCCGGCGTCAACGTCATTACCACCGACGGCGTGCAGGGCCGCTGGGGCATCACGGCGAGCGCGGTCTGTTCGGTGACCGACGCGCCGCCGACGATGCTGGTGTGCATCAACCGCGGCAGCCGCGCACACGACATCATGTGCGGCAACGGCCGCGTGGCGATCAATCTGTTGCCGTCCACGTGCCAGCAGGTCGCGGCGGCCTTTGCCGGCATGACGTCGGCGTCGGGCGATACGCGCTTCGACGACGCACGGTGGCACGACGGGATGACCGGCGTGCCGGTGCTGGCCGACGCCAACGTCAGCCTTGAAGGGCGCATCATCGACAGTAAGCCGGTCGGGTCGCACTCGGTGCTGTTTGTCGAGATCGACCACATCGCTCTGCTTGCGGCGGCCGACGGGTTGATCTATTTCGGACGCACGTTTCACCGGCTCGCGCATCCGCTGGCCGCGCAAGCGGGGTGACGGATGGAGCTCTGCCTGTTCCTGATCGCCGAGGCCACCGACGGCGCGGCCGCCGTCGTGCCGCTGCTGCCGGCGGCCGACGACGCACTGGCGGCCATGCGCGCGGCGGCTGGGCTCACGGGGCTCGTCGTACATCGGCCGGTCGCGATGGCCGCCGATCGCGCCGACCCCGCCGCGCGTCCGCCGTCGCCGGCGTGCGTGCTGCAATGCTATTTCGCCGAACTCGCCGCGCTCGAAGCGGTGCTCGGGCCGACGGGCGCCGCGCACGAGTGGACGAAGCACTGGCTCGCGGCCGGCACGCGCGTCGTGCAGCAGGCGATGGCCGTGCGGCCCATCGCGGTGCCGGGCCCCGGCGCGGCACCGCGCGGTTGCACCTACCTCGTTGGCTACGAGGGCGAGGCCGAGGACCCGAACGCGTGGCTGTCGCACTACCTCGATCATCACCCGCCGTTGATGGCGCAATTGCCCGGCATTCGCGCGGTCGAAATCTACACGCGGGTCGACTATCGGAGCGCGCTGCCGGTGCCCCGCGCATACGCGATGCAGCGTAACAAGGTCGTGTTCGACGATGCCGGTGCCCTGGAGCACGCATTGGCTTCCCCCGTGCGCATGGCGATGCGCGAAGACTTCGACGCGCTGCCGCCGTTTGCCGGCGCCACGCCGCATTTCCCGATGGCCAGCGAAAGTTTTGAGATAACATCATCGAAGTAGTCTGCGCCGCGTCGTGCGACCGCTCGCCGGGCGTGAGACGTGCCCCGCTGCGGCCTCCCGAGCGCCATGACCCAATCCCATCCGGTCGTCACCGACCTCAATCTGCTGCGCGTGTTCCTCGCGATCTCGGAGCTGCGCAGCCTGACCGCAGCCGGCGAACGGCTCGGGCTCACGCAGCCGGCCGTCAGTCATGCGTTGCGGCGCCTGCGCACGCTTTTCGACGATCCTTTGTTCGTGCGCACGCCGTCCGGCATGGCGCCGACCGATACGGCGCGCCAACTGCACGGCCCGTTGACGCGCGCATTCGCGATCATCGACCTCGCGGTGCAGCAGGTCGCGCATTTCGATCCGGCGACCGCGTGCCGGACCTTCCGCATTTCGATGTCCGACATGTCGGAGTTCTATTTCCTGCCGCCTCTGCTGGCCAGGCTCGCGGAAATCGCACCGGGTATTCGCGTCGACATCGCCAGTGCGGCGGTCGATGTCGTCGGCGCCGCGATGCGCGGCGGCGAGATCGATCTCGCGCTTGGCTACGTGCCCGAACCGGGGCCCGGCTGCGTGAGCGAGACGCTGTTCTCCGACGAGCATGTTTGCATGGTCCGGGCCGGCCATCCGCTTCGCAAGCGCGCGCCGACGCGGGAGGACCTCGCCGCGCTGCGCTACGTCTACGCGAGCAGCAATGCCACCGGTCACCGGATGGTCGAGAAGTGGCTTGACGAACTGCACGTCGAGCGCACCGTCGTGCTGCGCCTGCCGCACTTCATCGTCGCGCCGGAAATCGTGCAGCACACGGACCTGGCGATCATCTTCCCGCGCAGCGTCGCCGAGCGTTTCAACCGCGGCCGCGTGTTCCGGATCTTTCCGCTGCCGTTCGTGTTGCCGCCGATCGAGATCCAGATGCATACCCACGTGCAGTTCTCGGCCGATCCCGGCATCGCGTGGTTGCGCGACCTCATTCACGACATGTTCTATCGTCCGCAGCGCTGACGACGGTTTCATCAGTCCGCGTAAAAATCCACTGCACTGATTTAAAATGCGTCCACGCATCAATTCGACGAATAGTGGAGGCGTACATGACATCGGTCGATCATCTCGATCTGAACCTGCTGCGGGTGTTTCAGGCGATCGTCGAAGAGCGCAGCCTGACGAAGGCCGGCGAACGGCTCGCGCTGTCGCAGCCGGCCGTCAGCTATTCATTAGGCCGGCTGCGCACGTTGTTCGACGATCCGCTGTTCGTGCGTACGCGTTCGGGGATGCAGCCGACGCCGGTCGCGCTCGAACTCGCGGGGATCGTCGGCAAGGCGCTCGACATGGTGCGCGTCGCGCTGCGCTACGCCGAGCGCTTCGACCCTGCGACGAGCACACGCACGTTCCGGCTGTCGCTGTCGGATGCGGGCGAGATGGCGTACCTGCCCGCGATCTGCCAGGCGCTGCGCGAGCGCGCGCCGCGCGTGACGCTCAGCGTGCAGCCGCTGCCGGTGGAGGAGATCGAGGAGGCGCTGCGCGCAAGCCGGCTCGACTTCGCAATCGGCAACCTCCCCGAACTGATGCCGCGTACACGGCATCAGCTGCTGTTCGAGGAAACCTACGTGTGCATGACGGGCCGCCGGCGCGGGCTGCCGGCCGGCGCGGCGCTGGGCCTCGAGCAGTTCGTGCGTGCCGCGCATGTCAACGTGAAGTCGGTCGAACACAGCCACCACGCGCTCGACGATGCGCTGCGGGCGCAGGGCGTCGGCCGCAACATTGCACTCGAAGTGCCGCATTTCGTCGCGTTGCCGAGCGTACTTTCCGTTACCGATCTGTACGCGACGCTGCCGAAGCGGCTCGCGCGGATCCTGAACCGCGACAATGCGTTCCGGCTGTACGAACTGCCGGTGACACTGCCGCCCGCGCCGGTCACGATGCACTGGCACGAGCATTTCCACGAGGACGAGGGGATCGCGTGGATGCGCGCGTTGCTCGCGGAGATCGTCGAGCATTTCGACGCCTGACGATCGGGCGCCGCGTGCGTGACGCCATCGGCACGACCGGGTGTCCGCCGCCGGCGCACCGTCATCTCGCTCAGTCGATGGATCGACGCGGCGGCAAGTCGGCGCGCGCGCGCCGAATCAGAGATCGAGCACGAGCACCGCCGAGCGCGCACGCGACACGCAGCAGCAGATCACCGTGTTGCTCGCGCGCTCGGCCTTGCTGAGGCAGTGATCGCGATGATCGGGTTCGCCGTCGAGCACGGGCACCATGCAGGTGCCGCATACGCCTTCGCCGCACGACGTATCGACATCGATGCCGATCGCCGCGAGTGCGTCGACGATCGACGTATCGGGCGCGATGCGCACTGACCGGCCGCTGCGTTGCAGCCGCACTTCGAAGCCGTCGGTCGGAGCCGTCGCGGCGTCCGCGGCGGTATCGGCCGCTGCAGGTTCCGCCGCGAAGCGTTCGAGATGAATCGCGTCTTCCGGAATTCGCGTGGCCGCGGCCTTGACCACTGCGTCCATGAACGGCCCGGGGCCGCACGTATAGACATGCGCGTTCGAGTCGATCGATTCGACGCAACGTGTGAGTTCGGCCGCCAGCGCGACGGGCTCGATCCCGTAATGGAACCTTGCGTGCGACGCGAACGGGTCGGCCGACAGTTCGTCGACGAATGCAGCATGCTCGCGACTGCGCGCGAAGTAGTGCAACCGGTAACGCGCACCGCGCTGCGCGAGCGCGTAGGCCATCGACAGCAGCGGCGTGATGCCGATTCCGGCCGCAATCAGGACGTGCTCGCTCGCGTTATCCGTCAGACGAAACAGATTGCGCGGCGCGCCGATCGACAACTCGGCGCCGACGCGCACGTCGTCGTGCAGCGATCGCGAGCCGCCGCGCGAGCGCGCTTCCTTCTTCACCGCGAACAGATAGCTGCCGCGCTCGTCGGGGCGCCCGCACAGCGAGTATTGCCGCGTGACGCCGGACGGCGCGGTCACGTCGATATGGGCGCCCGGCTCGTACGCGTCGAACGGCTGGCCGTCGACGCGCGAGACCCGGAAACAGCGGATGTCCAGCGCCGCATCGATCAGCGCGTCGACCCGGACCTGATGACGGTTCGCTTGCATGGAATGTTCCGTGGGGTAGGAGGAAACCGGCGCGGCGATTGCCGCGCCGTCATGCAACCGAGAATAGGGACGTGCATCGCATAAATCAAATCGATTAAAAATCGACGATTGCATCAATGGCATGGATGAAGGTGTGCGGCTGATTGTGTCCGGTGCTCAGCGCGCGGCGATTGCATCGGCCGCCGTGGCCGCGTGCGGCGCCGCAGCCGGTGCGTGGCCACGCTCGCGATCGAGGCTGCGGCGATAGTGGCGGCAGCCGGCAGCCAGCAACAACGCGGCCAGCGTGGCCGCCGCCACGTTGACGATCGACATCGAATGACCGACCGCCGCCGGCGAGCCGAACACGCGATCCGTGAATAGCGCGACGACCGTCGTGCCGATCCCGAGCGCGATCAGATTCGACACGAGCAGGAACAGCGCGGAGATCTGCGCGCGCATCTGGTTCGGCGCGAGCGTCTGCATCGCGGCCGTCGACGTCGGCATCGGGAACGACGCGAAGAACATTGCGACGACCAGCATCGAAAGCGACGCGGGCAGGCTGTCGAGCTGCGTGAACAGTGTCGCGGGAATCACCATGCATGCGGCGCCGATCGCGCCGGCGCGCATCGGCGCGTCGCTGCGGCCGCGGCGCAGCAGCCAGTCGTTGAGCCAGCCGCCGCAGAACACGCCGGCCGTATTCGCGACGAGCAGCACGATGCCGAGCGTGTAGCCGGCCTCGACGGCCGTCATCCCGAATCGACGGATATAGAACGCGGGCGTCCAGCTCAACAGGCAGTACAGCGACATCGCGTAGAACGAGAAGCCCAGGTAGTGGCACGCGAAGGTTGCGCGATGCGTGCCGACGAAGCGCAGCGAATCGCGCATCGACACGCGCCGTACGGCGCCCGAGCGATCCTGCGCGAGGCCCTTGCGCTGCGGATCGCGCACGGTCGCGGCGAACAGCAGCGCGACGAGAATCCCCGGCAGCCCGACGATCAGGAACGTGACCTGCCACGCGTGCACCTGGCCGACGACCGGCAGCGTGAACGCGCTCGCATGCTTGAGCAGCGCGATCACGTAACCGCCGATCAGGAACGCGCCGCCGCCGCCGATGAACGAGCCGAGCGAATACACGGCGATCGCGCGGCCGAGCTTTTCCTTCGGAAAGTAGTCGGCGAGCATCGAATACGCACCGGGCGACAGCGCAGCTTCACCGACGCCGACGCCCATGCGCGCGATGAACATCTGCACGAACTGCTGGCTGAGCCCGCAAGCGGCGGTCGCGACGCTCCACAGCGCGATGCCGAGCGAGATGATGCGCGGGCGTGCGTAGCGGTCGGCGAGATACGCGACGGGCAGCCCCATCACGGCGTAGAAGAGCGAGAACGCGAAGCCGTTGAGCAGGCTGAACTGCGTGTCGGTCAGGTGCAGGTCGCGCTTGATCGGTTCGATCATCAGGACGAGCACCTGGCGATCGACGAACGAAAACACATACGCGAGCATGCAGATGACGACGACATACCATTCGTACGTATAGCGCTTGCCGTCGGCAGCGCGGGCCGTGGGTGCGGACATGCGGATTCTCCTGGAGCGGGCGGTGGGAAAGCGCGGTGCCGGCGTGGCAGGCCGGGCGCCGTCGCGGCGCGAATGCGTGCGGATGACACGATCGGAGACGCAGCGTAGTCGGCCAAATTCGGCCGCCATAGCCGGAGTGACAGCGGCGCCACACGGACATTTACCGACCCGGATAAAGAAAACACCGAGGCCGTGCGCGCCGGCCGCCGCGCGGCGCACGTGCGGCGCGGCACGCGCGCATCATGTGGCACGTCTATAAGCGTTATAGAGCGGATTGCGTCGACGTCCGAAATTGTCGTTCCTAGACTCGGCCCGGTTTTGATCGGCAGTGTTCGCGCCGAAACGCGAATGCGCTTCACAACGAGCGGCGCGACGCCGACGGGCGCCGCAATTTCTACTGGACGACCAAGATGAACCATCCGAACGGGCCGGCCGACCGGCTTGCCGTGCCGCTTGCGCGGCTGGTTGCCGCGCTTCTGGCGTGTGCAACGTTGCCGGCGGCCGCGCAATCGAACGTGACGCTCTACGGCCGCGTCGATACCGCCATCGAATACGCGAACGCCGGGCCGAACCATGTGACGCGCATGGGCAGCGGCAACCTGTGGGCATCGCAATGGGGGCTGAAAGGCGTCGAGGATCTCGGCGGCGGCTACGCGACGATCTTCAAGCTCGAGGACGGCTTCAACGCGGCGAGCGGCGCGCTGTCGAACAGCAGCGCACTGTTCGGCCGCGAGGCCTGGGTCGGCATCACCGGTCCCTTCGGCGGCGTGCAGTTCGGCGAGCTCTACACGATCCTGCACACGACGCTCGTCACATACAGCCTGCCGGGCCTCGGCGCAGGTCTTGCATGGGGCAACGCGACGAACAACTTCGTCGGCCCCGCATTCCTGCGCGTGCGCAACTCGATGCGCTACACGTCGCCACGTTACGCGGGCTTCATGCTGCGCGCGATGGCCGCGCGCGGCACCAACGGTGCGGCCGGCCAGCCGGCGACGCTCGGCGATACGTATGGCGTCGGCGTCAACTACGTGCGCGGCGGGTTGTCGATCGACGCCGATTACATGCAGCAGAAGTTCAGCCCGGCAGCCGCGCCGACGCTCGGCCCTGCCAGCACGGCCGCGAACGGCAACTACACGCTCGGTGCGATCTCGTACGACTTCAACGTCGTGAAGGTCGCCGCGCTGTACCTGCGGCATCGTGGCGGCCCCGACGTCGCGGCCGCGATCGACAGCCAGAGCGCGTATCCGCACAGCGACACGATGGAACTCAGTGCGACGGTGCCGATCGGACGCGCGTCGCTGCTGCTGAGCGTCGGTCATTACCGGAAAGTTGCCGACAGCGACGGCAATGCGAATTCGTACGGCATCCGGTTCGACTATCCGCTGTCGAAGCGCACCGTGCTGTATACGGGGGCCGCGATGGTGCGCAACGGCGCGCACGCGCGCTTCGTCGTGAACGGCGCGGCGGGCGGCGGCGTCGCGGTCGCGAAGCCGGGCGCGACCGCCAGCTCGATCGTCGCCGGGATTCTCACGTCGTTTTGACCGTTGCGTGCGACCTGCACCGGTGCGCGATCCTGCTCGCGCCGCTACGCGCAAGCAGGCGGCTGCGGTGCGAGCCATGCGTCGAACGGCGCCTGCCGGCCGATATCGAACAATTCGAGCAGCAGCGCACGCAGCCAGCGATGGCCGGGGTCCGCATCGAAGCGGCGGTGCCAGTACGCATTGACGGCCCATTCGCCGGCTCCGGCGATCTCATAGAGCACGCACGGCTGCCGTGCGGAAAACGTGATCGCGATCGTCTCCGGCAGGATCAGCGCGTAATCGCCGTGCTCGAGCAGCGCGGGCACGACCATGAAGTCGGGTAGCGCCGCGCGCACGCGCGGCATCAGCCCGTGCCGCTCGAGCAGTTGCATCGATTGCGGATGCGACGTCACGGCAACGAAGCGCAGTGCGTCGGGCGCGTCGCCGTCGAGCACGAAAGCGTCGGCGAGCGCGAGGTGCTGCGCGGTGCGGCGCGGCATCAGGAGTACGCAGCGCTCGTGCAGCAGCGCGGTGCGCTGGAAGTGGCTCGATGCGTCCGCGAAATGCCCGAGCGCGAAGTCGATGCGCCCCGATTCGAGCGCGACGTTCAACTGGCATTCGTCGACGTGCAACGTCTCGATCACCGCGCCCGGCGCGCGGCGGTCGAATGCCGCGAGCAGCGTCGGAAGGAATGCGCTCGCGGCGAAGTCGCTCATGTGCAGCCGGAACACACGCTGCGTGCTGTCCGGCGCGAAGCGCGAGCCTTCGTCGAGCACGTGCTGCAGGATCGCGAGCGCCTTGTCGACCGATATCGCGAGCCGCTGCGCACGCGGCGTCGGTTCGACGCCGCTGCCGGTGCGCACGAACAGCGCGTCGCGAAACATCAGCCGCAGCCGGCCGAGCGCATAGCTCACCGACGGCTGCGTGACGCCGAGCCGCAACGCCGCGCGGCCGACGTGCCGTTCTTCGTAGACGGCGCGAAACGTCTTCAACAGGTTCAGGTCGAGGTCCTGCACGCGCAGGCCGTCTTGCGTATCCGTGTCGTGCGATGCGGATTCGGAGCGGGCCGGCTGCCGGCCGCGGGCGGAGTGCATCATCGTGTTTGCCTCGCGGTGACGGAAGGTGCGTGGCCGTAACGCCGCGCATATGCCTTCGCGAAATGGCCGAAGCCGTGGATGCCGTGCGCGATCAGCACGTCGGTCACGCTGCGCGCGTCGCCGCGTTGCAGAGCCGCATGCACCGCGGCCAGCCGGCGATCGCGCACGTGGGCGGCCGGCGTGGTATCGAGGAATGCGCGGAACGCATGCTGCAGCGTGCGCGGCGCGACGCCCGCGACGGCCGCCAGCGTCGCGAGCGGGAGCGGCTCGCCCAGATGCGCATCGACGTGTTCGCACGCGCGACGCACGTGCGCGGGCAGCGGCGGCGTGCCGCGCGCGAGCGCGTCGCTGTACGAATGCGGCAGGTGTGCGAGCAGCAGCGACATCAGCGCGGCGGTGAGATCGGCGACGAACGTCGTGGCCGCCGTGCCGCTACCCGGCTGCGGGCCGATGCGGCACAGGTATTCGAAAGTCGGCAGCACGGCCGCCGCGCCGACGCCATTGCTTTTGCCGTTGCCCTTTCCACCGGCCGCGAGATCGAATTGCAGCGGTCGCGTCAGCGTCATCTGCAACATGTCCTGCAGCTTGCGTTCGAGCGCGCCGCGTTCGAGTCGCAGCACCAGGTTGCGGCAATCGGGGCTCGTGATCAGGCGGCTCGCGAGCGCAGGCGACGATACCGTGAGCTCGCCCGGCGCGGCGCGCGCCACCGTCCGCCCTGACTGCAACTCGCACGCACCGGCCAGCGTCAGCCGGAACAGGAAGTGATCGGTGTCGTCGCCGAAGTCGATGCGCGTTTCGCGGCCGTAACAGAGCTCGAGCAGCGTGCCATGGTGCAGCGGCACCTCGTACAACTCTGCATGGAACGGAGCGCAGCCGTGCGCGGCCATCCGGTGCGCCCCGAGCCGGTGCGCGACCGCGCGTTCGACTTCGTCAGGCGCATGCAGCGTGTCGAGCCGGTTCGGCGCATGTCGTGAGAGGGCGATATCCATATGGGAGCCTCGTGTCGGGTGCGTTGGCGCGGCTCGCTGCGTGTTGCCGCGATTGCGTTGCGCAAACCGTCGTGCCGTTGCGCGTTTTGAAGCGACGCGGTGCCGGCTGCCGCGTACGCTCGAAGCCATTCACTCACCGGGAGACAACGATGAAGGTATGTGTACTGGGTGGCGGCCACGGCTGCCATGCGGCGGCGATCGATCTGTTCGAAAAGGGCCACGACGTGACGTGGTGGCGGCGCGACCGCGAACCGCATGCGCGGTTGCGCGAACTCGGCGCGTTGCACGTGACCGACTACCGGGGCAAGCGAACCGTGCCGCTCGGCGATGCACCCGGCGCAATCCGCCTGACCGATGATCTCGCGGCCGCGCTGCGCGGCGCGCGGCTCGTCGTGGTGCCGCTGCCGGCCGTGTCGCACGACACGCTCGCCGCGCAGGTCGCGCCGCTGCTTGCCGACGGCCAGGTCGTGTTCCTGCCTCCCGGCACGTTCGGCAGCTTCGTGTTCGCGCGCGCGGCGGCCGAGGCCGGCAATCGCGCGCGCGTCGCGTACGCGGAGACGGGCACGCTGCCGTACCTGGTGCGTAAGCACGGCATCGACGACGTCGTGATCAGCGCGTATGCGACGCGCCTGCCGACCGGCGTGTTTCCGGCCAACGCGGCAGGGTGGGCATTCGACGTGCTGCGTGCCGGTTATCCGTCGGTCGAGCCGGTCGAGGATGCGCTGTCCGGCGCGCTGATGAATGCGGGCCCGGTGATCCATCCGCCGTTGATCCTGATGAACGCCGGGCCGCTCGAATACTTCGAAGCGTGGGACATCCACAACGAAGGTACGCAACCATCGATCCGTCGCGTGACGAACGCGCTCGACGCCGAGCGCATCGCGATACGCGAAGCGCTCGGGTACCGCGCGCCGCATTTCCCGCTCGCGGACCACTATGCGAGCGACGGCGACGAATGGATGTACGGGCGCGGTGCGCATGGCAAGCTGACCGACAGCGGCGACTGGCGCGAGAAGATCGATTTGCGCACGCATCGCTACATGCTCGAGGACACCCGGCTCGGGCTGTCGTTCATCGTGTCGTGCGGGCGTTGGGCGAGCGTGCCGACACCTGTCGCGCAGGGGCTACTGAGCATCGCGTCGGCGGTGACCGCGCGCGACCTGTACGCGGAAGGGCGAACGCTCGACGGGCTCGGCCTCGCCGCGCTGTCGCGCGACGCGATGCGCGCGCTGCTCGATGCGGGGTACGCGGCATGACGGCCGCCTCCGATGTGACACGCGTGCACGTGCTCGGTGCGGGACGCATGGGGCAGGGAATCGCGCTCGTATTCGCATTCGCCGGCCTGCACGTGACGCTGATCGACTTCAAGCCGCGCGACGCGCACGGATGGCGCGCGTTTGAAGCGCGCACACGCGGCGAGATCGTGCGGCCGCTGCACGCACAGGTCGAGCTCCGCCGCATCGATGCGGCACAGGCGGACGCCGTCATCGGCCGGATCGAGCTGGTCGCGCGCGACGGTGCCGCGGATGCGGTACGCGACGCCGGCATCGTGTTCGAAGCACTGCCGGAAGTGCTCGACGCGAAGGCCGAAGCGTTGCGCTGGCTTTCCGCGCATGTCGATGCGCACGCAACGATTGCGTCGACGACGTCGACGTTCGTCGTCACCGAGTTGCAACGCCATGTCGTGCATCCCGAGCGCATGCTGAACGCGCATTGGCTGAACCCCGCGCTGCTGATGCCGCTCGTCGAGATCAGCCGCAGCGATGCGACCGACCAGCGTGTCGTCGACGCGCTGGCCGCCGTGCTCGAGCGCGTCGGCAAGCGGCCGGTGATCTGCGGGCCGGCCCCCGGCTACATCGTGCCGCGCATCCAGGCGCTCGCGATGAACGAGGCCGCCCGGATGGTCGAGGAGGGCGTCGCGAGCGCGGCGGACATCGACACCGCGATCCGCACGGGCTTCGGCCCGCGTTTCGCGGTGCTCGGGCTGCTCGAGTTCATCGACTGGGGCGGGTGCGACATCCTGTATTACGCATCGACGTATCTGGCCGGCGTGATCGGGCCGCGTTTCGCGCCGGCGGACAGCGTCGTCCGCAACATGGAGGCAGGCCGTGACGGCGTGCGCACCGGTGCCGGGTTCCACGACTATGCGCGGGTCGACGTGCCGGCATACATGCGGCATCGGCTCGGCGAGTTCGCGCGGCTGCTCGACCACCTCGGGCTCGCGCCCGTATTCGACGCGGCGACACGCGATCCCGCTGCGTGAGCGGCGCCGCACGGCGCGCGGCGGCCGCGCGGAGCTCGCACTCATGCCGCGTCGCCGCGCGTGCCGGAGACGGACGCGGTGCGCGTCTCGCGCATCACGCACAGCGTCGCGACCGTGACGAGGCCGAGCGCGATGAGCAAGAGCGACACCGGCCACGACGCTTGATAACGCGCGAGCAATGCGGTCGCGATCAACGGTGACATCCCGCCCGCGAAGATCGATGCGACTTCGTGACCGAGCGCGACACCCGAATAGCGCACCTCGGTGCTGAACAGCTCGCCGACGAGCGCGGGCAGCGTGCCGATCATCGCGCCGTGGCTCACCGCCGTGCCGACCGTCAGCGCAAGCCAGACGAGCGGCGTCACGCGCGTGTCGAGCAGCCAGAAGAACGGGAACGCACATGCGACGAGGCTCAGCGCGCCGATCAGGTACACGGGTTTGCGGCCGATCCGGTCGGACAGCCGGCCCCACGCGAGCATTGCCGCCATTTCGACGACCATCGCGATCATCACGCCCGTCAGCATCACGCCGTTGGGAATCCCGACGTATTTTCCGTAGACGAGCGAGAACGCGAGGAAGATGTATGCGCCGCCGTTTTCGGCGACGCGCAGGCCCATCGCGAGCAGGATTTCCTTCGGATGGCGGCGGATGCATTCGACGATCGGCAGATGCGTATGCGCGCCGCGCTTGGCGGCCTGCTCGTAGTCGCGGCTTTCGGGCAGGTGACGGCGGATATAGATGCCGATCGCGAAGATCGCGACGCTGGCGAGGAACGGCAGCCGCCAGCCCCAGGTGCGGAAAGCGTCGTCCGGCAGCACCTGCGCGGCGAGAAACGCGGCCGACGACAGCACGAAGCCGCCGCCCACACCGAGCTGGCTCCAGGCCGCGTAATAACCGCGCTGCTCGGGCGGTGCGTTCTCGCTGATCATCAGCACGCCGCCGCCCCACTCGCCGCCGGACGCGATGCCCTGCAGCAGCCGCAGCACGACGAGCGCGGCCGGCGCCCACAGCCCGATCTGGGCGTAAGTCGGCAGCAGGCCGATGGCGAACGTCGACGCGCCCATGATCAGCAGCGTCCAGACGAGCGACGCCTTGCGCCCGTAGCGGTCGCCTACGTGGCCGAATACGATCCCGCCGAGCGGCCGCGCGATGAAGCCGAGCGCGAACGCGGCGAATGCCGCGAGGCTACCGGCGAGTGGCGACGCGCCGGGCGGAAAGAACACGTGGCCGAACACGAGCGCGGCGGCCGTGCCGTAGACGAAGAAGTCATACCATTCCATCGCGTTGCCGGCGACGGACGCGATGACGATGCGGCGAAGCTGCCGGTCGGCGAGCGGCCGGGCGGCGCTCGGGGACTGCACGGTGTCGGTTGGATACATGGCGGACTCTGAAGGGGGCGGGCGCGTGTCGTCTTTGCGATGCATGCGGCACTGCGGGCTAGTGTTGTCGGCACCGCCGCCCCGGTCAAATCCGCAGAAAAAGGGGAGTGTCATCACTCCCGCAAATGATGGTCGGACGGACCCGGCGCGCGGCCATGCCCGCGCGCCGGTAACCCGTTACCGCTCGATCTGCCGGTTCCAGCGCGTGTCCCATTGCGCGCGGCGCGCCGCCGGAGGATCGTCGCGTGTTGTCGGTCGACGGGAACGAGGTTCTCGAGCCCGGGACGACAGTCGCGCAGACGATGATCGCGCGCAGCGGATTGCGGCACCGGGTCGACGTACCGAAGACGCCGCGGCGGTCACGGTTTGCACGGTGCAACGACCGCGCCGCCGCACCGATCCGGCCCGGGTTTTTTCCTGGTTTCGCCACCGACGGACATGCTAGGATTTCCGACAAACAACTCCGGAGACTGCCATGCCGTTCATCTGCGAAAACGTTGAATGCCGTGCCGTGCTGGCTCGTGGTCAGGTCAAGGCCAGTCATGAAGAAGCAGGCTGGTGTTTCTACTGCCCCGACTGCAAGGCCAGGAACGAGTTGACGAGCATCGGCGTGCCGGGCGGTCCTGTCGAGTTGCATCAGCCGGAGCGAGCCAGTCCTCCGCACAAGGTCGTCGCGACGGCGCGCCCGCTGGAGGACGGCGGATTCGCGGCGCAGTTGCGCGTGCAGCGGGCGCTCGCCGTGAGGGGAACCTACGCGGCCGAAGAGCGCTGGGAGCAGCTCGGCGTATTCCCCGACGCGCAGGAGGCTGTCGCGCACGCGAAGTCCTTCGCGATGGACCTGCTGGCACGGGCGGCCTAGGCGCGAACGGCACACCGGACGATCCACATCTGCCGGCAACGCCACCGGCCGCGGCTCGGGTGTCGTACCGTGCCGGCGCGCCTGGCATCGGGCCCGGCCGGTCGCATCACATCGCCGCCGCGGCCTCTCGCAGACGGAATTGCGCGACGGCATCGCTCAGCCGCGTGCTCTGATCTTCGAGCGACAGCGCGGCGGCGGCCGCTTCTTCCACCAGCGCGGCATTGCGCTGCATCGTCTGCTCCATCTGGATGACGGCGGCGTTCACCTGCTCGATGCCGGCGGTCTGCTCGTCGAACGCGATGCTCGTTTCGCCCATGATCGCGTTCACGCGCTCGACCGCGGCGACGAGTTCGTTCATCGCCGATCCCGCAAGCGCGACGAGGCTGCTGCCGTCTTCGACGCGCTGCGCCGAGTGGCCGATCAGCTCGCGAATCTCCTTTGCCGCCGACGCGCAGCGCTTCGCGAGCCCGCGCACCTCGGTTGCCACCACGGCGAAGCCACGCCCCTGTTCGCCCGCACGCGCCGCTTCGACGGCGGCATTGAGCGCAAGAATGTTGGTCTGGAATGCGATGCTTTCGATCACGCCGACGATGCCCGAGATCCGCGTCGAGCTGTGCGAGATCGCCGACATCGTTTCGACGACGCGCTGCATCGCGTCCCCGCCTTTCGACGCAATGCCGGCCGCGCCTTGCGCGTAGGTGCGCGCATCGCGCGCGTTGTCCGCGTTCTGCCGCACGGTTGCGGTCAGTTGCTCCACGCTCGCCGCCGCCTGCTGCAGCGACACGGCCTGCTGCTCCGTGCGCGCCGACAGGTCGACGTTGCCGCTCGCGATCGTGCGGGCGTCGCCGACGATCGTCTCCGTGCTCGAGCGCACCTGGTTCACGGTTTCGACGAGGCCATCCTGCATCCGCTTCAATGCGTTCAGCAGATACGCCATTTCGTTTTCGCCCGGAATGACGACCGTGCCGGTCAGGTCGCCTTTCGAAATCCTGTCGAAATGCGCGACGGCGAGATGGATCGGCGCGATGATCGCCTTCGCAAGCACGCGCTGCGCGACGAAGCCGACGACGAGCGCGAACAGCGCGACGGCCGCCATGGCCCACACGATCCGGTGGAAGCGCTCGCCGGCCGCATCGTAACGCGCCTTCTGGCGTGCGACCTGGAACGATTCGAGCGCGTCGATCGCTTCCTGGTAGGCAGTGAAGAGTGCCGGCGGCGCGGTGCGGTGCGTGTCGAGGAAGTCGAATGCGTTGTCGTGATCGAGTTGCGACATCGCCTTCAGGAACACCTGGTCGAGCAATGTGCGGCGGCGATTGCGCAGCGTGTCGAACAGCGCTTGCTCGTCGGCGTCGCGCGCGTGCAGGCGCGTGTACGCGTCCAGTTCGTCATCGCTCTGCTTCAGGAGCGTGTGGAGTTGCGCGATTTCCGCCTTCGCGGGCTGGCCGGCGCTGATGATCTGCGCGACGTCGCTCACGCGTTCGCGCAGCACCAGCATCCGTTCTGAGCTGGTCTTCAGGTGCAGCAGCGACGCGGTGTCGTCGCGGTACATCGCTTCGAGCGAGCCGTTGCCCGCATAGAGTGCGGCGATGCAAGCGCCGACGACGAGCACGAGCAGCGCCGTATAGCCGGCGATGGTCGCGACGAGTCCGCCGCGGATGGTGAGTTTTCGCATGACGTTCCCTTGCCGGCGGCCCGACGGGCGGCCGACGGCGGATATGGATTCCGGATCACGAACGACGACGGGGCGCCGCGTCGGAATGCGGGGCGCCGGGGTTGCGAACGGATTAACGGCAGGCGCGGCGCGCAGGTTTTATCCGCACGCGACGCGAATCTGAACGAATGCGACAGGCACGGCGATGGAAGACGGATGCGCCGTCCTGGTGAATGGCGTGCCGACGGCCGGCGCCCGCATCGCATGCACGGGTTGCGACGCGCGCGAAGTGCGGATGTGTGCCGGGCGTCCGCGCTGTCGCTTACTCGTCGCCGGCCAGCCGGGACCGGATCTCGTCAATCGACAGATCGTGTCGATGCGTGGCGATCTGCCACGTGTTGCCCCACGGATCCCGGACCATCGCGCGCCGGTCGCCGTACGGCATGTCGGCCGGCGCTTCGAGCGAAGTCGCATTTGCGGCGATCGCGCGGCGGTAGGTCGAGTCGGTGTTCTCGACATAGACGTAGAGAAACGCCGGCATCGGATCGCGCAGCCCGTCCCCGCCGCTCACCATCACGACGGAATCGCCGATCCTGATTTCGGCTGGCAGTCCTGAACGGAATTCGCCGTGCGCGTGGAAGACCGCCTTGATGAACGCGATCAGGTGCTCGGGATCGGGAACGACGATGCGGGGCGTGACGGTATGCCACCCGTCGGGCTGGAATCGGGCCATGTCGAGCGACCTCGAAGGGAATAACGGCGTATTGTCCTCCGGCGCCGTGTGCGCGCAAAGGGACGGCTGCATCGATTTCGATCGGCGCAGCCGCGTGCGCGCCGTCGTCAGGCACCCGTGCCGAACCCGAGCGCGGCTGCCTTTGCGCGCAATTCGGCGAAACGATCGGCTGTCTGACCGGATGACGCGCCGGCCGCCATTTGCGACGGATCGATGCCGGAGACCGAGCTGGACGGCGCAGGCGCCGTTGCGCCGGCGCACGTTCCGCCGAACGGCCCTTGCGCGACCGTGAACGCCGGCGCGTCCGTACGCGGCGGGTCGGTGAAATCGAGCGCGTAAGCGAGGTTGAACGTCGCCGGGTCGCTGCCGCGTACGCCGAGCGGCTTCAATCCGAAACGCCATTGCAGCAGCGCATGAATCGAGCTCGGGTCGAACGGATAGCGCGTCACCGTGCCGGCGCGAACGCGCGGGCCGAGCAGCGCCAGCGGCACGCGAAAGCCGAGCTTGCCGTCGTTGCCGAGCGCGTGCTCGCTGTTGCTGATCGGGCGGATCGGCGGCACCACGTGCTCGAGAAAGCCGCCCCATTCGTCGTACACCACGATCATCAGCGTGCGACTCCACGCAGGGCTCGTGCGCAACGCGTCGTAAACCTGGTTGAGAAACGCCTGCCCGTCGCGAATGTCCGCATGCGGATGATCGTCCGCCGAAACCCCTTGCTGCTCGCCCGTGAAAGCCGGGTCGACCATGCAGAACGGCGGCAACGTTCCCGCCGCCGCGTTCGACAGGAAATCCGCAAACATGTGCGAGATGCCGAGATAGCGCGTGCCGTACAGCGCGGTGAACGGCACGTCGTGGTAGTAGTAGCTGCAACCGACGTTGGCATCGCTCAGGTTGTCCCAGATCGTGCGCAGCGACGAGTTGTCGGCGGTGTCCGTGAGGCGGTCGGTGGCGCCGCTGTGCAGGTAGAGGCGATTCGGAAACGTGTTGGCCAGCACGCCGCTGAAGTAGAAATCGCCGATCGTGTAGCTGCTCGCCACCGCGCTGAAGAACGGCAGGTCGGCCGATGTGTAGAAGCCGATCGGCAGCAGGTCGCCGCGCGTGAGGCTCGTTCCGGGTGTCAGTAGCCAGCCGTTCATCGCCCCCGACGCCAGTTGCGTGCGCGCGCCCTCGTAGCTGTGGTTCGGGTCGTGGTACGCGCATGCCTGGTAGCCGTAAGCGGGATTGGCCGACAGCTGGAACGGTGCATTGGTCCCGCCGAACGCGTCCTTGAATTGCTGATTGGCGGGCATGCCTTCGGCACCGGGCACCCAGCTCAGGTAGTGGTCGAACGAACGATTTTCCATCGTGACCAGCACGATGTGATCGATGCCGGAACTCGCGGGGTCGGGCAACGCGGGCCGTGGCAGGTTGTAGCGATCGCGGCCGTTCGGTGACGGCGTGTCGCCGATCGACGGTGCGGGCGCGTTGCCGTCCGCGCCCGGCCCATCGCCATCTCCGCCGCAGCCGGGCAGCGCAACGCTGCCGGCCATCGCTGCAACGCCCGCGAGAAAGCGTCGGCGATTGTAGCGGCGATATGCATTCGTCTCGTCCATGACAACGTTCTCCTTCGTTATGGGACGCGGCTGACCGTCCGGTCACGCATCGCCGCCGCGAATCGACGCGCACTCGCAGCTGGAGATCGCGAGCGCGCGGAAGGCGCAAGCTTCATGCCCGTTGCGCAAGGCGCCGCATCGGGCAGGCCGCCGAGTTCGATCGTTGCATGCGCACACGCGCGGCGCGCGCCGCGCATGCTGCCGCGCGTTCGCCGTCGTCCGATGCGTTCATCGCGGCGCAGCGTTTCGCGCATGTCGATCCGGTGGCTGTCGTCAGACGAATGAGCCGCGCATTTTTCACTGGCCGTTGGTCAAAAGGAACGCGGCGAAACGGAAGCTGAAGCAGGAAAAGGGACAGCGCACGCGCGAGACGCGCGTTCGCACCGGCAGGCGCCGATGCCGGTGCGCCGGGCGGCGCGGCACCGGCCGCGCGCGCGATGCGTCCATTTCGGGCGCGGTACCGCGTGCGATTGCGGCAGCGGCGTCGTACGTGAATCGACGCGCTACGCGGCCGGCGCGTGCGATTGATCGGCCCGTTCGCGAGCCTTGTCGCGCGCGGCGACGAGTGCCCGGATGCGCGCGCGATCGGCCGGCGTCGCCGGCGTGAAGATGACCAGACTCAGATCGGGGCGGCCCGTCACCGAGAATGCCGAGTACTCGAGCGCGATCCGCCCGGCCGTCGGATGACGAATCTCCTTCGTTCCTTCGTCATGCGAATGAATGTCGTGATCGCGCCACATCGCGTCGAACTCCGCGCTCGTCGCACGCATCTCGTCGATGAACGTCTGCACGGCCTGCGTCGCTCCGCCGCGTGCGATGTCCGCGCGAAACGCGCCCACCGCGAACCGCGCGACGCGTTCCCAGTTCTGCTGTGCGTCCCGCACGCGGGCATCGACGAAGATCAGCCGCAGGATGTTGCGCGCGGGCGGCGGCAGCGTCGCATAGTCGGTCAGCGTCGCGGCGGCCGCGTCGTTCCACGCGACGACGTCCCACGTCGCCGTGCGCACGATCGCGGGGCTGGCTTCGAGCGAATCGAGCACGTGCTGCAGGCGCGGCGTGACGTCACGGCTCGCGTGATAGCGCACCTCGGGCGGATGGCCGAGGCCGATCAGGAACAGATGTTCGCGCTCGGCATCGTTGAGCAGCAGCGCGCGGGCGAGCCGGTCGAGCACGTCGGCCGACGGCGCGCCGCCGCGCCCCTGTTCGAGCCACGTGTACCAGGCGGCGCTCACGTGCGCGCGCTGCGCGACTTCCTCGCGCCGCAGGCCCGGCGTGCGGCGCCGCGCGACGGGCAGCCCGAGCGCGGCCGGGTCGAGTTTCTCGCGGCGGTCCCGAAGGTACGCGCCGAGCAGGTTGTCGGATGCGTCAGCCATAGCCTGTTAGTTCGTTTACCGGTAAACCGTCACGTCTTCACCGTGCGCGACGGTGGACAGATAGTAAGCCTCACATTCATTCCGAGGGGTCGAACATGCGTGTCTTTGTTACGGGAGCGTCGGGTTTCGTCGGTTCCGCGGTCGTTGCGGAGCTCGTGGCCGCCGGGCATGCGGTGCTCGGTCTCGCGCGTTCCGACGCAGCCGCCGCGGCGGTCGCGGCCGCGGGCGCCGACGTCCATCGCGGATCGCTGGAGGATCTCGACAGCCTGAAGCGCGGTGCCGAGGCCGCCGACGCCGTGATCCACACGGGATTCAATCACGATTTCTCGCGCTTCGCGGAAAACTGCGAGCTCGATCGCCGCGCGATCGAGGCGCTCGGTGCGGTGCTCGCGGGGTCGGCGCGGCCGCTGGTCGTCACGTCGGGCCTTGCGCTCGTCGCGCCCGGCCGGGCGGCGACGGAGGAGGATCCGCACGTGCCGGTGTCGGCCGCCTATCCGCGTGCGTCGGAAGCGACGGCGGCCGCGCTGCACGCGCAACGCGTGTGCGCGTCGGTCGTGCGCCTGCCGCCGTCCGTGCACGGCGACGGCGATCACGCGTTCGTGCCGCGCCTGATCGCGTTCGCGCGGGAGAAGGGCGCGTCGGCGTATGTGGGCGATGGCGGCAACCGCTGGCCGGCCGTGCACCGGCTCGATGCGGCGCGCGTGTACCGGCTTGCGGTCGAACGCGGCGTGCCCGGGGCGCGCTATCACGCGGTCGCCGACACGGGCGTGCCGTTCCGCGAGATCGCGGAAGTGATCGGCCGCCGGCTGAACGTGCCGGTCGTGTCGAAATCGGCCGAGCAGGCCGCCGAGCATTTCGGGTGGTTCGCGATGTTCGCGGGAATGGATGCGCCCGCAACGAGCGAGCGCACGCGGGCATGGCTCGACTGGACGCCGGTGCAGCCGGGATTGCTGGCCGATATCGACCGGCCGCGGTACTTCGAGACCTGATGCGCGAGTATGCGAATGCGCGACGCGTGCCGCCGTTTCCGGTCGGCACGCCTGCTGTCGCGACCTTCAGACGGTCACGACGATCTTGCCGACTTGCGCGCCGGCTTCCATGTATCGATGCGCTTGAGCGATGTCGTCGAACGCGAACGTGCGGTCGATCGACGGCTTCAGCGCGCCGGCCGCGAGCCCGTCGACGATGAAGCGCTTCGCGCGTTCGAGCCGTTGCGCGTTGCCGGTGATCTCGAACAGCTCGTAGCCGCGCAGTGTCAGGTGGCGTGCGAGCAGGTCCATCACCGGCACCGCGATGTCGCGCGTGTCGAGCGCGCCGTACTGGAAGAACGTGCCGTTGTTGCGCAACGCGCGCAGCAGATTCGCCGCGCCGGGGCCGCCGACCGGATCGAACGCGATGCGCGCGCCGAGGCCGCCCGTCAGTTCCGCGACTTGCCGAGGCAGGTCCGCCGGGCTGCCGACGATCACGTGCGCGGCGCCCGCGTCGAGCAGCGCCTGGCGCTTCGCTTCGGTGCGCGTGAGCGCGATCGGCATCGCGCCGACGCGGTTCGCGACCTGGATCGCCGCGAGCCCGACACTGCTCGACGCGGCGCCGATCAGCACCGCGTCGCCCTGCTCGAGCCCGCCGAGTTCGATCAGCGCGCCCCAGGCCGTGACAAACATCATCCATGTCGCGGCGGCTTCCTCGAATGACAGGTTCTCCGGATGCCGGACGAGCGCATGCGCGGGCACGTTGACCACCTCGCCGTACATCCCGTAGTCGGCCAACGAGAACGACGGCACGACGCTCACCGCATCGCCGGCCGAGAACGACGTGACGTCCGGCCCGACCGATGCGACGACGCCCGAGGCTTCGTAGCCGAGCGCTGCGGGAAAGCGCGGCGGGAACGTGTATTCGCCGCTGCGGTACATGACTTCCGCACGGTTGATGCCGATTGCCTTGACGTGCAGCTGCACTTCGCCGGGGCCCGGCGCGGGGACGTCGACGGTGTCGATCTGCAGCACGTCGGGGCCGCCGGTACGATGGAAACGAACGATACGGGACATGGAGGACTCCTTCGATGAACGGGTGTCGATGAAGGAGCACTGTAGGCGGCGGCCCGTGCCGGATAAACGCGCGACGCGATTACTGATTGTTATTCGACGAATAACAATCGCCGCTCGAACGCGTGCGCGCGACTGGGCGCATCAGGCCGGATAACGACGTGCGAACAATTCCGTGATCCAGTCGATGAACACGCGCACCTTGTCGGGCAAGTGTGCGCGGTTCGGGTACATCACCGACACGGGCTTCGACTCGGCCGGAATGCCGGGCAACAGTTCGATCAGGTGGCCGGCATCGATGCTCGGCTGCAGCGCGGGCCGCAATGCGTACACGATGCCGAGGCCGGCGAGCCCGCACGACAGCAGCGCCTCCGAGTTGTTCGTGAGCAGGCTGCTCGGCACTTTCACGTCGACGCGTTCGCCGTTCTGGCGAAACGTCCATTCGAGTATCTTGCGATTGCTGCCCGTGAAGAAGTTGACCGCGCGGTGCTTGCGCAGATCGTCCAGCGTGCGCGGCAGCCCGTGGCGGACGATATATCCCGGCGATGCGCACGTGACCATCGGCACCGCGCCGACCGTGCGCGCGACCATGCTCGAATCCTTCAGCGTGCCGACCCGCACGACGCAGTCGATGCCTTCGCCGATGAGGTCGGCCGGCTGGTCGCTGGCGCCGAGCACGAGCTCGATCTGCGGGTAGCGCTGCTGGAAGTCGGGCAGGGCGGGGATGATGACCGTCTTCGCGAGCGCGACGGCGATATCGAGCCGCAGCCTGCCCTTCGGCACCGTTCGCTGCTTCGGGAACGAGGCGAATGCGTCGTCGATGCTGCCGAGCAACTGCACGCAGCGCGCATAGAACGCCTCGCCCTCGGCCGTCACGCTGACGCGGCGCGTGCTGCGGTTCAGCAGCCGAATGCCGAGTTCCTGTTCGAGCTGCTGCACGGCCTTGGTGACGGCCGGCCGATGCAGCTGCAACGCATCGGCGGCCTGCGTGAAGTTGCCGCGTTCGACGATCTGTACGTAGATCTGCATCGTTTGCAGACGGTCCATGGCGCTTCCGGGTGTCGTGGCGAACGGCCATCTTCGCACACGGTTCGGCGCCGGGGCGCGGCACGCAACGCACGCGCGAACCCGGCGCGCATGGCGCTCGCGCGCCCGCCGCGTTTCAGTCGACCGGATGCAGATCCTGCAGCAGCGTCGGCAGCAGCTCCGACACGGTCGGGTGGATGTGCATCGCGCGGCTGATCGTCGTGTATGGCGCGCCGGCCGCCATCACGTCGAGCAAGCCGTGCACGACCTCGTCGCCCGTCACGCCGAGGATCGACGCGCCGAGGATTGCATGGGTGTCGGCGTCGACGATCACCTTCATGAAGCCCAGGCTCTCGCCTTTTTCGACCGCGCGGCCGACCCGCGTCATCGGCCGCGTGCCGACCAGCAGCCGGCGGCCGGTCTGCCGCGCTTCCGCCAGCGTCATGCCGACACGGCCGAGCGGTGGATCGATGTACATCGCATACGCGGTGATGCGGTCGGACACCTTGCGCGGATCGTCGTCGAGCAGATTGGCCGCGACGATCTCGTAGTCGTTGTACGCGGTGTGCGTGAATGCACCGCGCCCGTTGCAGTCGCCGAGCGCCCAGATGCCGGGCACGTTGGTGCGCAACTGGTCGTCGACCGTGATGTAGCCGCGCGCGTCGACCGCGACGCCGGCCTGTTCGAGCCCGAGATCGTCGGTGTTCGGCACGCGACCGACCGCGAGCAGCAGGTGCGAGCCGGCGACCTCGCGGCGGCCGCCGGTGCAGTCGAGGCCGACCACGACGCCGTCGCCGTCGCGCCGTGCGCTCAGGCAGTTCGCATCGAGCTGCACGTCGATGCCTTCGTTCGCGAGAATCTCGTGCACGGCCTGCGACACGTCCTCGTCCTCGCGACGGATCAGGCGCGACCCTTTCTCGACGATCGTGACCCGCGACCCGAAGCGGCGGTACATCTGACCGAATTCGAGCCCGACGTAGCTGCCGCCGACGATCACGAGATGCTCGGGCAGGAAGTCGACATCCATCATCGTCGAGTTGGTCAGGTACGGCACCGTGTCGAGCCCAGGCATCGGCGGGATTTGCGCGCGCCCGCCGACGTTGATGAAGATGCGGTCGGCTTCGAGCAGGTCGTCGCCGACGCGTACCGCGTTGGCCCGCTCGAATCGGGCGTGACCCTGAAACACGGTCGTGTGGTCGAGGCCGCGCACCCATTGCTCGACGCCGTGGTTCGAGCGGCCGGAGATGCGATCCTTGCGCGCCTTCACGGCCTTCATGTCGACGCTGACCGGGCCGACCGACACGCCATATTCGGCCGCACGGCGCGCAAGCTGCGCGGCGTACGCGCTCGCGATCAGCGTTTTGGTCGGAATGCAGCCGGTGTTCACGCAGGTGCCGCCGAAGCGGCCGCGCTCGACCACCGCCACTTTCATGCCGGCGCCCGCGAGCCGCGCGGCGAGCGGCGGACCGGCCTGGCCCGTACCGATGACGATCGCGTCGAAGTGTTGCGTCATGACGTTCTCCTGCGCTGGTTCAACGTGGGAAACGGGCACGCGCAAGCCGCATGCCGCGCCGGCGCGCGCCCGAACGGCGACGAGCGCCCATGGTAGACCGGTTGGCGGGGCGACGCGAGTCGCGTCGATGCAAGCGGCCGAGCGCGGTTTGCCGACGGCTTTTCAGTCCTTGCGCCGCCATTGGCCGAACGTCACCGGGCGGTGCGCATCGGCGCGCGTGACGGTGACTTCGTCGGGCTTGTCGTCGAGCGGGAACGATTCGGTGTAGATCTCGCTGGAGAACAGCCAGCCGTGCGTGCGCGGGTCGTGGCGGAACGTCACGTAGTCGCTCCAGTGCTGGCCGCACGCGACGAAATTCTGCACGGTGAAATAGCGGCCTTTCACCGACAGGCCGCTGTCGGCGGCGCCTTCGGGATCGAACGGATCGCACTGGCCGCCTTCGTTCGCGCGCAGGACCACGTGGTCGTTGCGCGCGGCGAGGCGATACGCGTGGCCGGGCTGCTCCTCGAAAATCAGCAGCGGGCGGGGCGACGGCTCCGCGCGCGTATCGACCGCGCGATGCACGACGACGAGAAAGCTGCGCCGCCCGTCGCCGAGGTCCGGCCCTTCCCGCGGGACCATGGGCCGGTAGCCGGCCGGCAACTGCGCCGCGATGGACGGCGGCAGCCCGTCGGCCCGTGCGCCGCACGCCAGCACGGCGAGCAGCGCGACGAGCGCCCCGCGCGCGGTGGTGGCCATCACAGATCCCGGCCGAGGAACTCGGTGCCGGGCACCGGATTGAACGCAACGGGCGGCGCCGGCGTGAAGCCGAGCGAACCATACAGTTGCCTTGCGGCGACGAATTCGGGCAGCACGTCGAGACACATCCGCGCATAACCGGCCGACTTCGCGTCGCGCAACAGCCGTTCGACGAGCTGGCGGCCGACGTTCAGCCCGCGCGCTTCGGGACGCACGTACACGCGCTTCATCTCGCATGTCGTCGCGTCGATTTCGCGAAACGCCGCGCAGCCGACCGCGCGCTCGCCGCGCCATGCGAGCAGCAATTGCCCGCGCGGCGCCGCATATTTGCCCGGCAACGCGGCGAGTTCGGGCTCGTAATCCTGGAACGCGAGGCTGACCGTGGGGCTTGCGATGTATTCGCGGAAAATCGCTTCGACGACGGCGGCATCGTCGGGATAGCGGGCGGCGCGGATCTCGATCATGGGAAGCGTGGCGCGATGGCGGGAACGGCACCCAGCATAGCAGCGCGCGGGTGCTTTCGGCGGGCGGCGAAGCGTGCCAGAATCATTCGCTTCAACGTCGGGAATCGGCGCGCAGGTGCCGCCGGCGCTTCGCCGTCGCTGATCAAGGAGACTTCGATGACTGCATCGGCTGCCGTACTCGCCATTCTGGCCGCGCTGTGGCTTGGCGCGATGATTCCGGGCCCGAGTTTCGTGCTGGTCGCCCGCAACTCGATCGGGCTGTCGCGCCGCGACGGGCTGGCGACCGCACTCGGCATGGGCGTCGGCGGGATCGCGTTCGGCGGCGTCGCGCTGGCCGGCCTGTACACGCTGCTGCAGGCGGTCGAATGGCTGTACGTCGGCCTGAAGCTCGCGGGCGGCGCATACCTGATCTACATGGCGTCGAAGATCTGGCGCGGCGCCGACCGGCCGGTCGCGATGGACGATTCGCACGCCGTCGCGGCCGGCAGCGCGCGCAAGTCGTTCTGGACCGGCCTCACGACCCAGCTGAGCAACCCGAAGACGGCAATCTGGTACGGCAGCATCTTCGCGGCGCTGTTGCCGCAGCATCCGCCGCTCTGGTGCTACCTGGCGCTGCCGCCGCTCGTGTTCGGCGTCGAATTCGGCTGGTACACGATCGTCGCGCTGTGTTTCTCGACGCGCCGGCCGCGCGAGCTCTACCTGCGCGCGAAGAAGTGGGTCGATCGCGTCGCGGCCGGCGCGATCACGCTGCTCGGCCTGCGGCTGATCCTGAACGCGCCGAAGGCGGGGATCTGACGGCAGGCGGTGCGCCGCGGCGCGCCGCCATTGCCTGCCCGGAACGCATGCGGCCACGGCCGCTCATTGCGCATGGCGGCGAGGCGGCGTGGCGTGCCCCGACTCCGAATGGTCGCCCGTCGCCGCGCGAGCGCGCGTCACACCGCCGGAAATCGCTCGAGCAGCGCCGCGAAGCGCGCGTCATCCGGAAACGCCGTCACTTCATACCGCACCGGCTGGTGCGCGGTGGCCGTCATCAGGTCGCCGCATGCGTCGCGCAGCGCGGCCATCGGCACGTGGGCCGACTGCCGCGTCGCTTCCCGATAGAGCACGACGATGTCCGTGTCGGGCAGCAGCGTCGGCACGCCGTCGCTCCACACGCCGACGCTGAACAGCTCGCCGTTGTGCCGCCGGTACACGGTGTACGACGCCACGAAGACGTCGATGCCCTCCCGCTTGTGCAGATCGTCCAGCAGCGTGCGCTGATCCTGGTAGTCGCCCGCGAGCTCGTCCACGCGCAACGCGTGCAGCTTCGCTTCCAGCCCTGCCGGGACGAAATTCCGCCACGCGGCGCCGTCCCAGCGCAGCATCAGCGGCGGCAGCGGACGCGGCTGCGCGCGCGCCTGTTCCGCGAGTTCGACCATCGTCGCGAGCCCGGCCGCATTACGGTCGCCGGTGAGCAGCAGCACGGCCCGGTTCGGCGCCATCACCACCGGCGCGCCGGAGATCGGCTGGCGGTGCAGCAGGTCGGTCAGCAGCAGCCGCGCGGCGTCGTAGTAGTCGCCGAACTGCGACAGGAACACGCCGTCGCGCAATGCGGCCCACGGCGCCGACGACACACCGCGCAGGTTGTCGATCGCGATGTCGCATGCGTCGTCGAAACTGACGCCCCATTCGGCGAGCCGCGCGCTCGTCAGCCGCGCGACGCTGAATTCGCCGTCGTACGCGATGCCGATCTCGAGGTTTTCGCACAGCGGCCGGAACGCGACTTCCGAGGCGGCCGGCTGTCCGGCCAGCTGCAACGCGACCGTGCCGCGCTCGGTCGCGCTGCGGATCACGGGGCGCAGCCGCGCGCGGACATCCGCGAAGTTCGCCGGAATCTCGTGCTGCATCATCGCGCTCGCCTGGCGCTGCAACGTCGCCTCGCGCTCGGCCGGCTTCGCGTTTGCGTAGTCGCGGAACAGGTTGTGCAGGTTGATGATGTTCGACGGGACATCCGCTTGCACGAGACGGCCCTTGTCGTCCTCGTGAAGCCACTCGCGCGTGTCGCCGGTCGCGCGCAGCGCGGCGATCAGGCGGTTGGCGAAGTCCTGCCGCGTAGGCGGCTTGCTGAAGCGCTCGCGCAGGCGCGCGACGAAGTCGGAAAGCATCGTGAGCGGTCGGGCAGGCCCGTCTGTTATCGGTCGTTGTCATGGGCGGCGGCACCCGTCGCCGGGGCGCCGCCTGCGGCCCGCGGATATCGGCCGGATATCCATGCTGCGTCCGGCGGCCCGCGCGCCGGTAGCCGGGCGGCGCGGGCCCGCATCGGTCGCGAATCGCGTGGCGGGTGTCGCGATGGTACCGCACGTCCGCGACGAATACGCACGTCGGCGAACATGACGATCCGGCGTGAACCCGCGCCCGCCGGGGAGCGTTCCGAAGGCGTCCGCACGAGCGGCCGGCGCGGGCCGGCGCACCGGGAAATCCGTGCGATCGGCCGGCGAGCCTTGTGCTGCGGGCGTTCGGGCCGGTTGCACGGCGTGCGGTGCCGGGCCGCTTCCCCGATTCTGGCGGCCGACCTCGCGACGACGTGTAAACTGCTGCCTTTTTTGACGGTTTGCAGCATGGTGCAAGCATCTCCGCGCCCGGCACTGAGCGGCCCGACGCTCGTCCGGCTGCTCGCGCGCCTGACCGATGCCGACGTCGCGGAATCCCGGCAGACGCTGTCGGACCGCCTGAGCCAGTGGCTCGGCTGGACCGACGCGATCACGCTGTCTTCCGCGCTGAATGCGAGCCCGCCCGGCGTCGCGGCCGGCGTGCGCGGTTACGACGCCGAGCGTGACTGCGCGCGCGTGCGTCACGATCTCGCGCAGGCGATCACGGCTGCCCACCGCCCGCGCACGCGGCGGCGTCCCGGCGAGCTGCCGCCGCCGCCCGCCGACACGGCCGACTTCGCGGATTTTCGCCAGAGCTGTCTGACGCTCCAGCAGGAAATGGAGACCGCGATCGGCCAGTTGCGTGGCCGCTTGCGGGTCGCGATCGCCGCGCGCTCGCCCGGGATGGCGCGGCTCGCGACGCTCGACGCGATCATGGAGCGCGTGCTCGGCGCGCGCGAGCGCAGCCTGCTGTCCGCCGTGCCCGCGCTGCTCGGCACGCGCTTCGAGCGGCTGCGCGACGCGGAACGGCAGGCGCTGGCCGATGCGCAAGCGGCGGCCGACGCCGCTGCCGCGGGCGACGCGCCGTCGGCCCCGGCGATCGTGCCCGGCACGTGGCTCGACACGTTCCGCGACGAGATGCAAAGCATCCTGCTCGCCGAACTCGAAGTCCGGTTTCAAACGGTAGACGGGCTGCTCGCGGCCCTTCGTACCTGCTAATTCCTACGCTATGTCCAGAATTCGTCTTGATCTCGTTGTCTTCATCGCCGGCCTGCTCGCAGTGTGCTGGATCGGCGCCGGCTATGTCGCGTCGAACCCGCTCGCGACGGCCGTCACGCTGCTGATCGGCGCGTGCTACGTCGCCGGTGCCTGGGAGCTGCAGCGCTACCGGCAGGCCACCGCCGCGCTGTCGCGCGCGGTGGCCGGCCTGACGGAACCGCCGGCGAAGCTCGACACATGGCTCGATACGCTGCCGCCGGGCCTGCGCGGCGCCGTGCGCGCACGCGTCGAAGGCGCGCGCGTCGCGCTGCCGGGCCCGTCGCTCACGCCGTATCTGGTCGGCCTGCTCGTGCTGCTCGGCATGCTCGGCACGCTGCTTGGGATGGTCGTGACGCTGAACGGCACGGGCGCCGCGCTCGAAAGCGCGACCGACCTCGACGCGATCCGCGCGTCGCTGATCGCGCCGGTCAAGGGTCTCGGCTTCGCATTCGGCACGTCGATCGCGGGTGTCGCCACGTCCGCGATGCTCGGGCTGCTGTCCGCGCTCGTGCGCCGCGAACGGCTCGACGCGGGCCAGCAGCTCGACGCGAAGATCGCGACGACGCTGCGCGTGCATTCGTCCGCGCACCAGCGCGACGAATCGTTCCGGCTGCTGCAGCGCCAGGCCGACGTGATGCCGGCGCTGGTCGACCGGCTGCAGACGATGATGACGACGCTCGAGGCGCGCAGCGTCGCGCTGCACGATCGCCAGATCGAAAGTCAGCAGGCGTTCTTCGATCGTACCGAGCGTGCGTACGCGGGCCTCGCCTCGAACGTCGGCGATGCGCTGAAGGAAAGCGCCGCTGAGAGCGCGCGCGTGGCGGGCGCCGCGCTGCAACCGGTCGTCGCGGCGACGATGGCGGGGCTCGCGCAGGAAATGGCCGCGCTGCGCGATACCGTGACGGGCGCCGTGCAGCGCCAGCTCGACGGGCTGACCGACGGTTTCGAGAAGACCACCGCGAACGTGACGGTCGTCTGGAGCCGCGCACTCGACGACCAGCGTCGCGCGGGCGATGCCGTCGCGCAGCAGCTGCAGACGACGCTTGGCCAGTTCACCGATACGTTCGCGCAGCGCTCGACGCAGCTGCTCGACGGTGTTGCGACGCGCCTCGAATCGACGGAAAGCCGGTTGTCCGACGCGTGGCGCGATGCGCTCGCGCGTCAGGAGCAGGTTGGCGAGACGCTGGCCGGCCAGCATGCGAAGGCGCTCGGCGACGCCGCCGCGACGTTCGAGCGGCATTCGAGCGCGGCGCTCGCCGCGATGCGCGAGTCGCATGCGGGGCTGCAAACGCAACTGGCTGCGCGCGACGAGGAGCGTCTGGCGGCATGGAACGAATCGCTGACCGCGATGGCCGCGAAGCTCGGCGAAGAATGGCAGCGAGCGGGCGTGCACAGCGCGGGCCGTCAGCAGGAAATCTGCGACGCGCTCGCACAAACGACGCGCGACCTCGCGGCACAAGCGTCGACGTTCGAACAACGCTCGAACGATCTGCTCGCAACGATTCGCGATTCGCACACTGGCCTGCAAACGCAACTGGCCGCACGCGATGAAGAGCGTCTGGCGGCATGGAACGAATCGCTGGCCGCGCTGGCCGCGAAGCTCGGCGAAGAATGGCAGCGCGCGGGCGTGCACAGCGCGGGCCGTCAGCAGGAAATCTGCGACGCACTCGCCCAAACCACGCGCGACCTCGCAGCACAAGCGTCGACGTTCGAACAACGCTCGAACGATCTGCTCGCAACGATTTGCGATTCGCACACTGGCCTGCAAACGCAACTGGCCGCACGCGACGAAGAACGCCTGTCCGCATGGAACGACTCGCTGGCCGCGATGGCCGCCGCGCTGCGTGACGAATGGGCGCGGACGAGCGCACAGGCCGCGACGCGCCAGCAGGACATCTGCGACACGCTGACCCGCACCGCGAACGACATCACCGCCCAGGCGCAGGTGCACGCGAGCGACACGATCAACGAAATCTCGCGCCTCGTGCAGGCTGCATCCGAAGCGCCGAAGGCCGCGGCCGACGTCGTTGCCGAACTGCGCCAGCGCCTGTCCGACAGCATGGTTCGCGACACCGCGATGCTCGAGGAACGCAGCCGCCTGCTGGCGACGCTCGAGACACTGCTCGGCGCGGTCAACCACGCATCGACCGAGCAGCGCGCCGCGATCGACGCGCTCGTCAGCACGTCGGCCGACCTGCTCGAGCGCGTCGGCGCGCGCTTCAACGACGCCGTCGATGCCGAAACGCGCAAGCTCGATTCGGTGGCCGCGCAGGTCACGGCGGGGGCGGTCGAAGTCGCGAGCCTCGGCGACGCGTTCGGCGCGGCCGTGCAGGTGTTCGGCGAATCGAACGACAAGCTGCTGAACCATCTGCAGCGCATCGAGGCCGCGCTCGAGAAATCGCTCGCGCGCAGCGACGAGCAGCTCGAGTACTACGTCGCGCAGGCGCGCGAGGTGATCGACCTGAGCATGATGTCGCAGAAGCAGATTGTGGAAGACTTGCAGCAGATCGCCGGTCGGCGGGCATCGGTCGGAGCGTAACGCATGCACGACGAAATCGACGACGGCGCGCCTTCCGCGCCGGTGTGGCCCGCGTTTGCCGACCTGATGTCGGTGCTGCTCGGCGCATTCGTGCTGATCCTCGTCGGCGTGATCGGCATGCAGCTGCAGCTCACGTCGAAGCTCGAGGAGGCCGTGCGCGCGCGCCAGCAGGAGGCGCAGCAGCGCAAGTCGCTCGAAGAGGCGCTCGCCGGGCCGCTCGCGGCCGGGCGCGTGACGTTCGTGAACGGCCGCATCGGCATCAGCGGCAATGTGCTGTTCGCGCTGAACTCCGACCAGCTTCAGCCCGAGGGGCGCGATCTGCTGAAGACGCTCGCCGCGCCGCTGGCCGCGTACCTGAAGACGCGCGACGAGATCCTGATGGTCAGCGGCTTCGCCGACGACCAGCAGGTGCGCGCCGGCAACCGCCAGTTCGCGGACAACTGGGAACTGTCGGCCAAGCGCGCGCTGACGGTCACGCGTGCGTTGATCGACGCCGGCGTGCCGGCGCCGTCGGTATTCGCGGCCGCGTTCGGCTCCGAGCAGCCGGTCAGCTCGAATGCGGACGATGAAGGCCGCGCGAAGAACCGCCGCGTGGAAATCGCGCCGGTGCCGCGCAAGAGCGCATCGAACGGAGGGAAGGCGAAGTGACGGGCGACGCGACCCGCGTGCGCGCAACGCTCGACGCATGGCGCGAGCAGGGCGCCGACCGGCTCGATCCGGTGCGCTTCCATCGGCTCGACGCGCTCGAGAAGCGCGCGGCCGCGCTCGATGGCGACGCGCGCGCGTTGCTCGACGCGCGGCTCGAGACGCTGCTGGAAGGGTTTGCACAGATCGTCTCGCGAGCCGGTGAAGCGGCAGTCGCGAGCGAGACGGTGCAAGCGAACGCGCCTGCGCGCAGCTTGCTCGGCGGGCTCGTCGAGCAGCTCGCGCGCGATGCGCAGGCCGATCGGCGCGGGATCGATCCCGAACTGATCGACTATTTCCGCACGACGTGGTCGAAGGTGCGCACCGAACAGCAGTATCGCCAGTCGCTCGACCAGGTGCCGCGCAACGCGGGGCCGCTCAATTCGAATAGCCTCGTGCATCGGTCGCTCGCGACGATGCGCGAGCTGTCGCCGGAATACCTGCAGCAATTCCTGTCGTACGTCGATGCGCTGGCGTGGCTCGAGGATCTCGCCGGCGGCGGTGGTCAGCCCGAGAAGGAAGCGCCGCGCGCGAAGGCCGCGAAGCCGGCAAAACCCGCGAAGAAGACCACGCGCGCCAAGGCGCGATAGCACACGCTTCCAGCCACGCCGCTCGCCGTCTAGCGCTGCGGCGCCTGCGCGTCGATTGCCGCGCGCAGTGCGTGCAACGCGTCGGTCAGCGCCGACGCGAACGGCGGATGCGCGGCGATGCCCGCCGCATCGAGCTGGCTGCCGAGGATCGGCAGCGTGATCGATGCGCGCTCGACGATATGCGCCGACATCACCGACAGTGTTTCCCTCAGCGCCGCGTCCGCATGCGTCGCACGCGGCGACGCGTTCAATACCGCGACCGGCTTGTACACCACGGCTTCGCATCCCACGACCCAGTCCAGCGCGTTCTTCATTACGCCCGTCACGCCGTGCGCGTATTCCGGGCTCGCGATCAGCACGCCGTCCGCGGCGTTCAGCCGCTCGATCAGGTCGCGCACCGCGGCTGGCGACGGATATTCGGCATCGGGATTGAACAGCGGAAATTCGCCGAGACGATCGAAGCGCGTGATGCGCATTCCGCGCGGCGCGACGCGTGCGGCTGCGTCCAGCAGCGCCGCGTTGTACGACTGCGCGCGCAGGCTGCCGCACAGCGCGACGATCTCGATGCGGCGTTCGGAATCGGTTCGGGGTTCGGTAGCCATCGACGAGCGTAGGGGAAGGTGGCACGCGCGGCGACGCCGCGCGGATTCGACGGATTATCGCATCGGTGCGTGAGCGCCGGCGCGCGCGTTCGCGACGCGGCGCAGGTGGCGCCATTCGTTTCCTTCCCGTGGAAATCTCGCGTCCTGGCGCGCGGCTGCGGGCGTGTCGATCATTCCGGTTGCGCGTGCCAGGTCGCCGAGTGTCCATCCGTTGCCGAGCAACAGCCGGCGCGTATGCAGTGCACCGTAGACGTCGTCCGCGACGGCTTCGCCGAGATAGCGCAGCGCGCGGCCTTCGACGTCGACGAAGCCGTGCCGGTAGTCGTGCGCGAGCGCGTTCCACAGCTGCGCCGCGCCGACCGACTGACGTGCGCCGCTGATCAGGCAGAGGCCCGCGTCGAGCCCCCATCGATACAGCGTCGTCGCGATTCCCTTGCGTTGGGCGGAGCCGCGCAGCCGCGTGTGCGGCGCGCGCAGGTAGCGGTCCGCGCGGCGCGGCAGTTCGGGCAGGCGGTTGAAGATCGTGTAGCCGGCGAGCTGCCGGGCCGACGGATCCTCGACGTAAAGGAAGTATTCGCCGTCGGCCTCGCGGTGGCGCACGATCAGGCCCGAATCGCCGAGCGCGACGGCCGGCAGCCCGTGCAGGCGATGGCCCGGCTGGTGCAGACGCGCGTAGAGCGTGTCGAGTTCATCGTCGATGTCGTGTTGGGAATGCTGTACGTCGATACGCATGGCAAAAGGCGCCCGTCCCGGGCGCATCGAGAAAGGATTTCATCGCAAACGGGAAAGAAAATGGCAGCGGCCCCCGGGCTCGGCGAGCGAGCCGGGGCCGCGAATCAGCTGGGGATGTGCTGGAAACCGGCGGCGATCGCGGCGAGGCCCGCGATGCAGAGTGCGAACAGGATCAGGACTTTGTGAATCACGCCTCTCTCCTCATGAATGCGCGGCGCCGAATGCTGTGCCGCGGAGACGGTGATGGCGGGCACGGCCCGCGCGGCCGTCGTGCGGGACGACGGTCGGAGGTCCGGGCGACGGGCGCGCGGACGGTCAGCACCATACGCGACGGGCACGCGGCGGGCAATCGGACTGACGGAGAAAAGCGACGAAACGCGGAGAATCGCGGTGTTTCGCGACAATTGGTCGCAAGGGGCGGGTTCGCTGAAGCCGCTCGCCGCCTTACACCGCCTGCCGCCCCCCGAACGCGTGCCTGATCCGCGCGAACAGCCCATGCTGCGCGATCCATTCCGCATACGCGCGATAGTCGGGATCGCGCATCAGGTGCCGCTCCTCGGTCTTCGCTCGCGTGTAGTAGATCAGGTTGACCGCGACGAGCCCCGCGCAGTGCATCAGCCCGACCTGCCAGCCGAGCGGCTCGACGAACGGCACCGAGACCATCCAGTACGACAGGTTCTTCGTGATGTACGCCGGATGCTTCGTGAAACGATACGGGCCGGACGTGATGATGCCGCGGTTCGTGAGGTTCGAGAAACGCAGTCCGAACGATATCGTCGACAGTGCATAGGTCATCAGCAGCAGGATGATCGCCGCGCCCCAGATCACGCGCAGCGTCGGCGCGGACAGCAGCCAGTTGTCCCAGAACAGCGAGCCTTCGTAGCGAATGTAGTTGTTCGAGATCAGCGACCAGAACGGCTGGTAGCACATCAGCGCGGCGACCCAGCCGAGCGTGGTCGGCTCGACGGTGCGCACGTGGCTGTCGAGGATGCGGAACGTGCACAGATAGCCGACGGTGCCGAACATCAGGTCCATCGTGAACGACAGGTCGTACAGGAACACGAAGGTCGCGAGCGTCATCGGCGCGTGCAGCGCGTTCGCGAGCGACGCGCTCAGGTGATCGGCGTCCTTCGACAGGTAGACGGTCATCAGCGGCAGGAAGAATGCCTTCACCCCCCAGCCGGCGAGCATCTCGCGCACGGGTTGCCAGCTCGCGGGCTTCTCGCGGCGAAACAGGTAGCGGCCCCACAGGAGGTACGCATCGTCGGTCTCGCGCTGGTGGCGATCCATCCACGCAAAGTAGAACGGCGCGGCGACGATCACGTACGGCGCGAGCGAGCGCAGCAGCGACCAGAAGGGCAGGTAGAACGCGCCGTGATATTCGGGCAGCAGCCAGTAGATCATGCCGATGCCGGCGTAGATCGACGTCAGCGCGCCGAGCCGCGTCGCGACGCGCGCGAGCCCGAGCGGGCGTACGGCCTGTCGCGACAGGCCCGCGCTCGGGCGCAGGTACACGCGCGAGATGAAGATTTCGTGCAGCGCGATCGTGCCGATGATCGCGAGGCTTGCGATGACCGCGCGCGCGGCCGCGTCGAGGTTCGGCTGGTCGCGCGTGATCCACAGCGCGAAGAGACCGGCCGCGATGCCGAGCAGGCCGGCGCGGAATGGCGTGGCGGAACGGGGCGGGCGGTCCTGGACCGCGGCGATGCCGTCGAGCGTGGAATTCATGATCGGATCCTCGTCGGGATGAGGGCCGGCGCCCCCGCTTGGCGGGTGGCGCCGGCCGTCGACCGGGCTTTGGATTGGTATGTGCCCGGCCATTGGCCTGTAGTTCTGATACGTGAAGCGTTACTTCTTCGGCGTGGCGCCGAGCAGGCCGCCGAGCAGGTTCGTCACGGGTGACAGCAGGTTGGTCGCGCCTGCCGTGCTGCCGCCGTTCGAGCTGCCCGTGAGACCGGCCGTGACGCTGCCGCTGCCGGACGGCGTCGTCACCGTGCCGGCCGCGCCGCCCGGGCTGGCCGTGCCGACTGCGCCGAGCGCGCCGGCCGGCGACGTCAGCGAGCCCGTCAGCGTGCCGACCGGGCCGCTCGTCAGCGCACCGCCGAGGTTGCCGGTCAGGCTGCCGCCCGGCGTCGTGACCGTGCCGGTGAGGCTCGCGCCAAGCGGCGTCAGCGCGTTGACGAGGCCGGTGACCGGTGCAAGCAGGCCGCCGATACCCGAGCCGCTGGTACCGCTGGTGCCACTCGTCCCGCTGGTGCCGCCCGTGCCGCTCGAACCGAGGCCGCCGAGCGCACCTGTCACCGTGCCGAGAAGGCCCGTGATCGGCGCGAGAGGGCCGCCGCTGGTGCCGCTCGTGCCGCTGGTGCCGCCGGAGCCGCTCGAACTGCTGCCGCCGCCGAGCCCGCCCGTCAGCGTACCGAGCAGGCCGGTAATCGGCGCGAGCGGGTTGGTGCCGCTGCTGGAGCTGCCGCTGCCGCTGGACAGCAGACCGCCGGCCGATGCCACTGTGTTGCCGAGCTGGGACACGCTGTTGCCGGCGCTCGTGCCGACCGGGTTGCCGGTCGCGCTGCCGATTTGCGAACCGGCGAGCCCGAGGCCGCTGCCGAGCGTGCTCAGCAGGCTGTTGAGCGGGGCACCGAGCATGGTCACGCCGCCGAGCGTCTGCGTGGCGCCGGGCGTCGTGACGCCGCCGGTCAGCGTGTTCGTGATCGGGTTGATCACGCTGCCGAGTTGCGTCTCGAGTTGCTGGACAGGCGCGCTGTTCAGCGCGGTGTTCAGCGCCGATGCGGTCGAGTTCACCGCGGTGCCGACCGTGTTGACCAGACTGCCGACGAGGGTCGTCGCCGGCGCAAGCGGCGACAGCGGGCCGGTGCCGAGGCTCGTCACCGCGTTGCCGAGATTGTTGACCGCGCCGCCGATGCCGGTTACCAGGCCGGTGGCCGACGTGAGCGTCGGGCCGAGCGGGTTCGGCGACACGCCGATCGAGCCGAGCCCGGCCGCGACGCCGTTGCCGAGCGACTGCACGCCGTTGCCGAGGCTGGTGACCGCGTTGCCGATGCTGCTGGCCGTCGTCGGGTTCGTGCCCGGGACTTGGACGCCGCCGATCTGCGCACCGCCGTTCGCGACCGTCGTGCCGAGTGCCGTGACGAGCGTGCCGGTCTGCTGAAGGACATTGCCGAGCGGGGTGACGCCGGTGCCGGAAGTGCCGGAGGTGCCGGAGGTGCCCGAGGTGCCGGAGGTGCCCGAGGTGCCCGAGGTGCCCGAGGTGCCTGAGGTGCCCGAGGTGCCCGAGGTGCCCGAAGTACCCGAAGTACCCGAAGTACCCGAAGTGCCCGAAGTACCCGAAGTACCCGAAGTACCCGAAGTGCCCGAAGTGCCCGAAGTGCCCGAAGTGCCCGAAGTACCGGAGGTGCCCGAAGTACCCGACGTGCCGGAGGTGCCGGAAGTACCCGACGTGCCGGAGGTACCCGAAGTACCCGAAGTACCCGAAGTACCCGAAGTACCCGAAGTACCCGAAGTACCCGAAGTACCCGAAGTGCCCGAGGTACCCGAGGTACCCGAAGTGCCCGAGGTGCCGGAAGTACCCGACGTGCCGGAGGTACCCGAAGTCCCCGAAGTCCCCGAACTACCGCCGCCGCCCGACGTGCTCGGCTTGATCGTCGGCGTGACCGGCCCGTCGACGGAGCCGCAGCCGTACAGTGTGAGCAGCGAAAGGACGGCCAGCGATACCGCCGTCTTCTTCAAGTAATGGTGCATGGTGGCCTCGACATTGGAAGTTGTGTCGGGCCGATTACTGCAAATTCCGCGCCATGACACCTTCCGCGCAATACACCCGCGCTTTGTTGCGGGAATCGGGAATATCGGCGCGATTTAAACGGAGGAACGGTGGTTTCGCGAGATGGGCGCACCCGGTGCGCGGATGGGCATGCCGTGATGTTCCCGTAAGGAACCGTAACGCCGGGCCGGATGTTACGTAGCGTTCGACCCGGCGCGGCGCGTATGACGTGGCCGGTCGCGATCCGAGGGGGCTGTCTTTGACGAAACGTCCGCGCGCCGCGAACATGAAGCAAATCCCCCGGGCCGCAGGCGACGCCGAAGCGGCCACGACTTCAGACAGGACACGACATGAGCGAACAGGACATGGAGCAGGGCAAGGCACGCCGCACCGAGGTGATGGGCGAGGCATTCGTCGAGCGCGCGATGCGTGACCTCGACGGCTTTTCGCGTCCGCTGCAGGACTGGCTGAACGAGCACGCGTGGGGCAGCACGTGGCAGCGCGGCGGAATCGACCTGAAGACACGCAGCCTCTGCACCTGCGCGATGCTGGCCGCGCTCGGCCGCGGCACGGAACTGAAGGGCCACGTGCGTGGCGCCATCAACAACGGCGCGAGCCTCGTCGAGATCCGCGAGGTGCTGCTGCACAGCGCGCTGTACGCGGGTGCGCCGGCGGCGGTGGAGGCGTTTCGCAGCGCGCGCGAGGTCATTGCGGAGCTCGGGCTGTCGCTGCCCGACGACGAAGCCTGACCGGCCCGCCGCGCATCGCGGCCGGCAGGCTCGCCGACGATCAATGCGCGACGTGCGCGCCCTGCGCCGGCGCGTCGATCGGCGCGGCGGCGACTTCGAGCAGCCAGTCCGCCGTCGCATCCGGAATCGTGACCGGCAGCATGTGCCCGCCTTCGACGACTTTCAGCCGCACGCGCGCCGATTTCTGCGCGAGCGCCTCGCCGTGCGTACGCCAGTTCAGGATCGGATCGGCGCGCCCGTACAGCACGTCTACCGGCAGCGACAGGTCCGCGTAGCGGCGCTCCATCGCGGGGAGGTCGACGGGGGCCGACAGCAGGTCCGTCGCCGTTGCGTAGAACACGTGCGGCCGCAGCCCGAGCAGGCCGCCGCCCTTTACAGGGAAGTCGCGCGGCACGGCTTCCGGCGCGAACACCTGGTTCACGGCCTTGCGGCCGGTCAGGATCGTCAGCGGGATCGCGAAGGTCCACGACACGAAGCGGCGCACCAGCGGCGACGGCAGCATCAGCGGCTTGAACGGCGCCGGCGGTTCGGTCTGCTCGTGCGACAGCGGCGCGATCAGCGCGAGCCGGCTCACGCGCTCCGGATGGTTGAGTCCGACCGCGAGCGCGATCGCGCCGCCGAGCGAGTGCCCGACGAGCACGGGGCGATCAAGCTTCAGCGCATCGATGAACGCGGCGATCGTGCGGGCCTGCGCGAACACGTTCGCCTGCGAGCTGGCGCCGCGCAGCGAGCGGCCCGCGCCGGGCCGGTCGACGAAGATCACGCGATGATGCTGCGCGAGCCGCGTGAGCGGCAGGTACGCGAAGTTGCGCCACTGCCCGGCCAGCCCGTGCACGAACACGAGCGGCGGGCCGCTGCCGTATTCGACGTAATGAATGTGGTCGTCGCCGATGTCGACGAAGCGGCCTTCGGGCGGAAACGCGCGCGTCACGCGGCGCGCGACGTAGCCGGAAAACAGCGCGAGCGCGGCGAGCACCGCGACGACGCCGAGCAGCACGTTCTGGATCAGATGGAGCGTATGGCTCATGTCGGCCTCAACGGGTTTCGAGTACGGGTTCGGCAACCGGCGCGGCGGCCGGGCCGGCTTTCGCGCGGCGTTCGAATTGCATCGCGGAATCGGCGAGCCCGCTGAACTTCAGCGACGCGAGATCGAGCACGTAGTTCTGGTGGAATTTCCACGGCTTGCGATGCCCCTGCTTCGGCAGGATGCCGGCCGCGCGCTGGATGTAGCCCGAGCTCAGGTTCACCGCGGGCACGTCGCCGAGATCGCCGGCACCGAGCCGCGGCACGCAGGTGTCGTAGCCGTTCGCGCGCATGTGGTTGAGCAGCCGGCACACGTAGCGCGCGATCAGCTCGGCCTTCAGCGTCCACGATGCGTTCGTGTAACCGAACGACGACGCGAGATTCGGCACGTCGCTGTACATCATTCCCTTGTAGGACACGGTCTTCGGCAGATCGACCGCGCGGCCGTCGACCGTGACGCGCGCGCCGCCGAGCATCTTCACCTTCAGCCCGGTCGCGGTGACGATCACGTCCGCGTCGAGTTGCCGGCCGCTCTTCAGCTTCAGGCCGGTCGGCGTGAAGCGCTCGATCTCGTCGGTGACGATCGATGCGCGGCCCGCACGGATCGACTTGAACAGGTCGCCGTTCGGCACGAGGCACACGCGCTGGTCCCACGGCATGTAGCGCGGCGTCAGATGCTTCGCGACGTCGAAGCCGGGGCCGAGCTGCCTGGCGGCCGCGCGGATGATGAACCGTTTCGTCCGCTCGGGCTTGCGGCGCGACACGTTGTACAGGTACATCGTCAGCAGGACGTTCTTCATGCGCACGAGCCGGTGCGCAACGCGAGACGGCAGCACGCGGCGCAACGCGTTCGCGATCTTGTCGCGCGCGGGCAGCGACACGATGTAGGTGGGCGAGCGCTGCAGCATCGTCACGTGTTTCGCATCGGCCGCCATCGACGGCACCAGCGTGACGGCCGTCGCGCCGCTGCCGATCACGACGACGCGCCGGTTCGCGTACGACAGGTCTTTCGGCCATTGCTGAGGATGGACGATTCGGCCTTCGAACGATTCCATACCGGCCCAGTCGGGCAGGTAGCCGCCGTCATAGTCGTAATAGCCGCTGCACATGTACAGGAAGCGGCACGTGTAGACCAGCGTGTCGACCGCGCCGTCCCGCGTGCGCTCGATGCGCACCGTCCAGCGCGCGCGGTTCGATTCCCAGTCGGCCGCGACCACCTTCTGGCCGTAGCGGATCGTCTTGTCGATGCCGTACACGCGCGCGGTCTCGCGGATGTAGTCGAGGATCGTCTGGCCGTCCGAGATCGCTTTGTCGCTGTGCCACGGGCGGAAGCTGTAGCCGAGCGTGAACATGTCGGAGTCCGAACGAACGCCCGGATAGCGGAACAGGTCCCACGTGCCGCCGAGCGCGTCGCGTGCCTCGACGATCGCGACGCTCGCATACGGGCAGCGTTTTTTCAGGTGATAGGCGGCGCCGATGCCGGACAGGCCGGCGCCGACGATCAGCACGTCGAGGTCGCGGCCGTCGCCGCAGGCGGTCGGCGCGTCGCGCCGGTCGGTCGTCGTCGAGCTCATGCGTGATCCTTGGTCGGTGTGGTCGGGAGCGCGGCCGGTGCATGTGCGCGCTCGAGATTGCGTGCGCGGGCGCGCCGCACGTGGCGCAGCACCAGCCGCTGGTAGCCGGCGCCGAGCAGGCGCGCGAGCTTGTCGAGACGGCGGGCATCGGCGCCCACCAGCACGCGGCGCGCGTTGCGCTCGACGCCGGCGAGGATCTGCCGCGCGGCGTCGTCGGCCGTCGTCGCGTTGATCAGGCGGTTCGCCTGGCGGCGATGGGTCGCTTCGTCCTGGCCCGTGAGCGCGCGGATGCTGGTGTCGACGCGGCTCGCGTCGACGATGCCGGTCGCGACGCCGCCCGGATGCACGCAGGTCGCGCTCACGGGCGCGCCGTCGAGTTCGAGCTCCATCCGCAGCGCCTCGGTGAAACCGCGCACCGCGAACTTGGTCGCGTTGTACGCGCTTTGCGTCGGCATCGCGACGAGCCCGAACAGGCTCGACGTGTTGATCACATGCCCGTCGCCAGACGCGCGCAGATGCGGCAGGAACGCTTGCGTGCCGTGCACGACGCCCCAGAAGTTGATGCCGACGATCCATTCGAGATCGGCGATGCGCGCGGTCTCGGCGCTCGCCGCCAGCGACACGCCGGCGTTATTGAAGATCAGATTGACCTTGCCGTGTTCGGCGCGCACGAAATCGGCCCACGCGAACACCGCATCGCGGTCGGCGACGTCGAGCCGCCGCGTGCTCGTGCGCACGCCGTGCTTTGCGCACGCGGCCGCCGTGCCGGCGAGCCCGACATCGTTGACGTCGGCGAGCGCAACCTCGCAGCCGCGCCGCGCAAGCTCGAGCGCAAGGCTGCGGCCCATGCCCGAACCGGCGCCCGTGATCGCGGCGACCTTGCCGGAAAAACCCTTCATTCGTCGTTCCTCCCGTTCCGCTTGCGCTGCGTCGGCGGCGCGCATATTGTGGTGTTATTCGTCACCACTTTAGTTTTCGGGTGTCCTGATGTCAAATAGCGAAATGGAGAAAGCACTCGAAACGGAAAAACGGGGCCGCGCGTACGGCGGCGTGGCGCCCGAGGTGCGGGCCGCCGAGCGGCGCGATGCGCTGATCCGCGCGGCGACGCGCGTGTTCGGCACGGTCGGGTTCCGCAAGGCGACCGTGCGGTCGATCTGCCAGGAAGCGAAGCTCAACGATCGCTATTTCTATGCGGCGTTCGACAGCACCGAGGATCTGCTGCGCTGCACCTACCTGCATCATGCGCAGCAGTTGCACGACGCGGTCGCGCGGGCGGTGGCCGAGCGCGGCGGCGATTTGAGCGCGCGCGTCGACGCGGGGCTCGCCGCATTCTTCGGATTCCTGCGCGATCCGTGCGCGGCGCGCGTGCTGCTGCTCGAGGTGATGGGCGTCAGCGCGGATACCGACATGACGTATCAGCGGATGCTGATCGACTTCGGCAAGCTGATCATGGCGATCGGCTCCACGCGCGAGGCGGTGACGCCCGCCGAGCGCACCGAGCAGCGGCTCGTCGGGCTCGCGCTGGTCGGCGCGATGACGAACGTCGGCGCGGCGTGGCTGCTCACCGGGTATCGCGACCCGGAGGCGCAGATGGTCGCGAGTTGCAGGAAGGTGTTGCTGGGGACGTTGCGGGAAGCCGGGTGAGGCGGCGACGAACGGACTCGCGCGATCCAGATCCGGTTGCGTCGCAGCGTCATCCGGCGTTTTGGCCCCTCGAGCGTTTCGAACGTGCCGGCGTCGCGGGCCGCGTTTGTCCAAGCGTCGCCTTCATCGCATCGATGAATGCCCGCACCTTCGGCGACGGCAGCCGCGTCGACGGATACACCGCATGGATCCCGGCCGGCGCCGAGCGCCACGCGGGCAGCAGCCGCACGAGCCGCCCGGCCGCGATGTCGTCCGCGATCGAGAAATCCGTCAGCAGTCCGAATGCGCCGCCGGCCAGCACGATCGCCCGGCACGCCGTCGCTGTGTTCGACACGACCGGCGCGACGCAGCGCACCGACGCGTGGCCGCCGCGCATGTCGTGAAGTTCGAGCGTGTGCGGGCGCGACAGCGTCGACAGCATCACGAACGGCAGCGCGGCGAGCGCGTCCGGGGCACGCGGCAGCCCGTACCGCGCGACGAATGCCGGGCTCGCGACCAGCCATTTCTCGTACTCGCCGAGCTGTACCGCGCGATAGTTCGAATCCGCGAGGCGGCCGATTCGGATCGCGACGTCGAGATTGTCCGCGACGAGATCGACGACGCGATCGTTCGCGATGAGTTCGACGTCGAGCCCTGGGTGTGCGTCGCGCAGCGCGACGACGGCCGGTGCGACGACGAGTGCGCCGTAGTCGATCGGCACGCTCACGCGCAGCGTGCCGCGCAGCGGCCCCGCGTCGGAGGACACCGCGTCGAGCGCGCGTTCGGTCGCCCGCACGATGTCGCGGCACGCATCGTAGAACGCGCGTCCCGCATCGGTGACGCTCAATCGCCGCGTGGTGCGGACCAGCAGGTTCGCGCCGACCTCGGATTCGAGCCGCTGCATGTGCGTGCTGACGACCGTCTTCGCGAGGCCGAGCCGCTCGGCCGCGGCCGTCAGCGAGCCGGCATCGACCACCGCGACGAAGATCGCCAGCCGGTTCAGGTTCACGTCGCGAAGATCGGCCATCGGCGATTGTCCTATGGAAGCGGATAATGTTTCAGCGATTATCCATCTTCTGGGCGTCGACGGCGAGCGCTACGCTTGAGCCGTTCGTCGCCGATTCCCGGCGGCGCGAGATCCAGGAGCGTTTCCATGTCCGTCGCCAGCAAGCCCGCCCGTCCGGTTCGCGTCTATTCGTTCCCGCTGTCCGGGCATGCGCATCGTGTCCGGCTGTTCCTGTCGTTGCTGGGGCTGCCGTTCGACACGGTCGATGTCGATCTCGCAGGCGGCGCGCAGCGCGAACCGGCGTTTCTCGCGCTCAATCCGCTCGGGCAGGTGCCGGTGATCGACGACGACGGCACCGTGCTCGCCGATTCGAACGCGATCCTCGTTTATCTCGCGAAGCGCTACGGCGACGCGCACTGGCTGCCCGACGATGCCGTCGGCGCGGCAACCGTGCAGCGCTGGCTGTCGTATGCGGCCGGGCCGATCGCATCGGGGCCGGCGGCCGCGCGGCTCGTCACCGTGTTCGGCGCACCGCTCGATCACGACGCCGCCAAGCGCACGGCCGCGAAGATTCTGGCCGCGATCGACCAGGAACTCGCCGGCAAGGCGTTCGCCGCAGGAGAGCAACCGACGATCGCCGACGTCGCCGCCTATACGTACATCGCTCACGCGCCGGAAGGCGGCGTGTCGCTGGAACCGTATCCGCACGTGCGCGCGTGGCTCGCGCGCGTCGAGGCGCTGCCGGGCTTCATCGCGATGCCGCCGACGCGCGCGGGCCTGCTTGCCGCCTGACGCGACGCCACGCCTTTACCGGGAGAATGCGATGACCGCGCCCACCGCCGTCGTACCGGGTTGGGAACTCGACGTTGCGCCGTTTCATGCGGGCGAGCTCGCCGTGCAACAGCGCGCGGGCGTGACGGAGGCCGCGGGCGCCGCCGGCCGGCGCGGGATTCGCCGCTTCATGCCGGACCAGCATCGCGCATTCTTCGCGCAGTTGCCGTTTTTCGTGCTCGGCGGCGTGGACGCGCACGGCCAGCCATGGGCGACGCTGCGGGTCGGCACGCCCGGCTTCGTGACGACGCCGGACGCGCGCACGCTGCGCATCGACGGCGAAGCGTTGCCCGGTGATCCGCTGGCCGGCGCGTGGCAGCCGGGCGCGCCGCTCGGCGGGCTCGGGATCGAATTCGATACGCGCCGGCGCAATCGCGTGAACGGCGTCGTGCGCGCGGCCGACGGCGGCGGGCTGACGATCGCGGTCGAGCAGAGCTTCGGCAATTGTGCGAAGTACATCCAGGGCCGCAAACCCGTGTTCGTCGCGCGTGAAGCCGGGGCGTCCGGTGCACCCGACGTGTCGGACCGGCTGAGCGATGAGGATGTCGCGTTGCTCGAGCAGGCCGATACGTTCTTCGTCGCGAGTGCGAACACGTCGGCCGACGCGGGCGCCGCGCGCGGCGCGGACGTGTCGCATCGCGGCGGCATGCCGGGCTTCGTGCGCGTCGACGATGCGCACACGCTGACGACGCCGGATTTCAGCGGCAATCGCTTCTTCAATACGCTCGGCAATCTGCAGCACGATCCGCGCGCGGGGCTGCTGTTCGTCGATTTCGACAGCGGCGATCTGCTGTATGTCGCCGCGCGCGCGGAGATCGTGTGGGACGGGCCGCTCGTCGCGTCGTTCGACGGCGCGCAGCGGGTCGTGCGGTTTCATGTGCGCGAAGTGCGGCGCATGCGCGGCGTGCTGCCGTTCAAGTGGTCGGCGGTCGAGCGGGCACCGCAATTCGCGGCGATGGCGGGAGCGGGTGTGCAGGCCGCATCGGCGTCCACATCCGCACCTGCGCCTGCATCCACGTCCGCTTCGTCCTCGCGCTCGGGCTGGCGCCCGCTTCGCATCGCGCAGATCGTCGACGAAGCGCGCGCGATCCGCTCGTTTCATTTCGAACCGGTGGATGGCGACGCGTTGCCGGCGTACGAAGCCGGGCAGCACCTGACACTGCGCGTCGCGCTGCCGGGCGAACAGGCGCCGACGATCCGCAGCTACACGCTGTCCGATGCACCTGGCGCACCGCGTTACCGGATCACCGTGAAGCGCGAGGGACGCATGTCGGCGTGGCTGCACGATCATGCGCGCGTCGGCACGACGCTCGACGCGCAGATGCCGCGCGGCCGCTTCACGTTCGACGTCGCGAGCCCGCGACCGGCCGTGCTGGTGTCGGCCGGTATCGGCATCACGCCGATGATCGCGATGCTGCGCCGTGCGCTCGCGGACGGCGACGCAACGCGTCGCCTCGTGTTCGTGCACGGCGCGCGCGACGCGGCCGACCGGCCGTTTGCCGCGGAACTGACGCGCATCGCCGATGCCGACGCGCGCGTGTCGCTGCACTGGTTCGACAGCCGGCCGCAGCGCGATGGCGCGGCGCGGCCGGGGCGCATCGACATCGCGGAACTGAAGCGCATCCTCCCGTTCGACGACTACGATTTCTACCTGTGCGGGCCGTCCGCGTTCATGCGCGACTTGTACGACGGATTGCGTGCGCTGAACGTACCGGACGAGCGCATCCGCTTCGAGGCGTTCGGGCCGTCGAGCATCGCGCGCCACGCGAGCCGCGCGGCGCGCGCACCGGCGGCAAGCATCCCCGTCGTGTTCCGCCGCTCGGCGCGCGACACCGAATGGACGCCCGCCGACGGCACGTTGCTCGAATTCGCCGAAGGTCAGCGCGTGGCCGTGCCGTCCGAGTGCCGGGCGGGGTCGTGCGGCACGTGTGCGACGCGCGTGTTGTCCGGTGCGGTCGAGTACGTGCAGGCGCCCGATGCGCCGGTCGAACCCGGCTGTGCGCTGCTGTGCGTCGCGCGGCCTGCCGAAGGGGCCGCGGTGCCGCTCGTGCTCGATCGTTGAACGCCACCATGCGACATGCCGCCGCAGACGGCCTGCTGCGCGAAAAGCGCGTGCAACTGCTACTTCTTTTGGATGCCGGTCGGATCGACGATAGCGTCAACCGATTCGATGAAAGGAGCGCAATCATGAAACTGCTCGGCATGATCAAGCTGGTCCTGTGGAGTTTCTTCGGCGTACGCAACAGCAAGGCGCACGCCGCCGATCTTGCGAACGTCAACTACACGTTGCTGCCGTTCGTGGCGATCGTGCTCGCGCTGCTCGTCGGCGCGGTCATCTACGGCGTCGTGCATCTGGTCGTCGATCCGACCGCGACGATGCAGGGGTTTTGATCGACTGCAGAATCGCGAGCGGGCGAACGTTCTCGCTCCGGCTTTCGGCCACGTGAGCCGCACGTGACCGTGCCGGCCGCCGAGGTGGCCGCGCACGATGCCCGCCTCGCGCACATCGGCACCGTCGCCGTGCCGCGTGAATCACGCGGTTTCCAATCCCGCCTTCCACTCCACATCCCCGACTTGCCCGATTCCGCGGCGGTCGGTCCCGCCCGGGGTAAAATGCGCGCCGCGCCGCGATGTCGTGCGCGACGGGCACGCCGCCGTTCCGACGAATGGCGCACGCGGATGCCCGGCGCCCGCACCGGGGCGCATGAAGCGCCCGCGCATGACCGGAACACGCAAGGCGCCGGCCGCCCGACACGCTCGCGATCCACGGATCGATGGCGGCGCCGGTGCCGGGCGCGCCACCGTCATCCGATGTCCCATCCTGCGCTTTCCCGATCGATCGGCCCGCATGCGGCCCGATCGCCCGATTCGTCTGATGAATATCGTGTCGACGGTTGCGCGCCGCTTCCGCAGGAACGGTCGCGGGTTCTTGCGCCGGGTCGCGCTTCGCGGCTGCATAACGAGTTTCGAGTGTCTCGACAGGGTCGAGTGGCGAGTTTTCATCCAGAACAATGACGGTGAACAAAACAACAGCGGCGCGCGCACGGCGGCGCGCGAAGGTCGGGCTTGGCGTCGGTGTCGGCATCACGCTTTTCGCGGCGCAGGCCGCGGCGGCACCGGGCGATACGCCGGCATCCGACGCCGATGCGGCCGGCACTGCCATACTGCCGGCGATCACGGTCAGCGCCGAGCGCGGCAGCACGTTTCGGGTGCGGGAGGCGTCGGTCGCAGGGCTCGACGATGCGCCGCTGCGCGACACGCCGGCTTCCGTCAACGTCGTCACGCGCGAGCAGATCGACGACCAGCAGGCCAAACGCTTGAGCGACGTGGTGCGCAACGATGCGTCGGTCGTCAACGACTATGCGCCGGTCGGCTATTTCGAAGGCTTCGCGATTCGCGGCTTTCCGGTCGATCTCGCGAGCGCGATCCGGATCGACGGACTGACGGTGTCCGGCGAGCAGAACGTGCCGCTCGAGAACAAGGAGCGCGTCGAGATCCTGAAGGGCCTGGCCGGCATCGACAGCGGCGTGGTTGCGCCGGGCGGCGTGATCAACTTCGTGACGAAGCGCTCGGCGAACGTCGCGAGCGTGACGACCGGCGTCGACAGCCGCGGGTCGACGTCGGCGGCCGTCGATCTGGGTCGCCGCTTCGGTCCCGACAATCAGTTCGGCTTCCGGATCAATGCCGCGAAGGAGAACATGCACTCGTACATCGACGGCACCAACGGGCGGAGAACGTTCGGCTCGATCGCCGCCGACTGGGACATCAGCCCGCGCGCGAGCCTGCAGTTCAACGCGGAATTCCAGCAGTGGATCCAGCGTTCCGCGCCCGGCTATCAACTGCTCGGCGGCACCGTCGTGCCGTCCGTCAACACGACGTCGAAGGCGCTCGGCACGCAGCCGTGGGCGAAGCCGGTGACGACCGACGCGCTGAACCTGAACGCACGCTTCGACTACCAGTTCAACGACGACTGGAAGGCTTACATCGCCGCGGGCCGCAGCCGCACGATGATCGACGACAACAGCGCGTTCGCGTATGGCTGCTATTACGCGGCGAGCTGCGCGGCCGGCACGACGTCGCCGTTCTTCTTCGGCGCGAACGGCGACTACGATGTGTACGACTTCCGCAGCCCCGGCGAATATCGCCGCAACGACGACCTGCGCGCGGTGACGACGGGCAAGTTCACGACCGGCCCGCTGCGCCATGAGCTGACACTTGGCGTGAATGTGCAGCGCCGCGTCGTGCACATGGCGAACGCCGTGTACGACTACGTGGGCAGCGAGAACATCTACGGACCGGACGTCGCATTCGCGCCGTCGCCGAACACCGCCGGACCGTCGTATCCGCAGCTCGATTCGTGGCAGTACGGCGTGTTCGGGCTCGACCGCATCAGCATCGGCGAGCGCTGGCAGGTGCTCGCGGGCGGCAAGGAAGTGCTGCTGCGCCAGCGCAGCTGGACCAGCGTCGACGGCGACGCGACGCACACCGACCGCTCGGTGTTCCTGCCGCAGGTCGCGCTCGTCTACAAGCCGGTGAACGTGCTGTCGCTGTATGCGTCGTACAGCAAGGCGCTGTCGCTCGGCGACCAGGCGCCGGTGCGCGCGACCAACGCGTATGCGTTCCTGCCGCCGGTCGAATCGCACCAGTTCGAGCTCGGCGCGAAATACGACTGGCTCGACCGGTTGAGCCTCACGGCCGCCGTGTTCTCGATCAGCAAGCCGTTCCAGTTCGCCGATCCCGATGCGTCGGGCACGAGCTACACGTTCGTGCAGCGCGGCACGCAGCGTCACCAGGGGATCGAGCTCGGTGCGGCCGGGCGGGTGACCGAGCGGCTCGGGCTGACGGCCAGCGTCGCGGCGATCCGCGCGCGCGCGTACGATTCGGGTTCGCCTGCGTACGAAGGGCACCAGATCATCAACGTGCCGGCGCTGCGCGCGTCGTTGTATGCGGACTACGCGGTGCCGGGCGTCGCCGGCCTGAACGTGCTCGGCGGCGTCGAGTACAGCGCCGCGCGCAACGCGAACGAGGAAGGCACCGCGCGCGTGCCGTCGTGGTTCGTGTTCAATCTCGGCGCGCGCTACACGACGAAGATCGGCGGCCATCGCACGGTGTTGCGCGTGTCGGTGGACAACCTGTTCAACAAGTTCTACTGGCGCGACGCAGGCGAGCAGCAGGGCGATGCCTATCTGTTCCCGGGCGCGCCGCGCACGGCGCGCGTATCGTTGACCTATGATTTCTGATCGTCCGCATCCGGCCGCGTGATGCGCGGCCCCGACAGTCCACCAGGAGAGCACAGACGATGTCCCCACTCGAAATCGCCGGCGTGATCGTCAGCGCACTCGCGATCTGGCTGACCGCGAAGCGGCGCATGCTGTGCTGGCCGGTCGGGCTCGCGTCGGTCGCGCTGTACGGCTGGATCTTCTTCGACGCGAAGCTGTATTCCGACATGCTGCTGCAGGGCGCGTTCGCGGTGCTGCAGGTGTACGGCTGGCGCCGCTGGATCGCGCAGCGCACGCTGGAAGCGAGCGGCGGCGCGGCGCCGGCAGGCGACGTCGCGCCCGTTACCGGCGTGCGGCCGCGGCAGATGCTGCCCGACCTGATCGCGGCCGTCGTCGGCAGCGCGCTGCTCGGCGGGATGATGGCGCGCTGGACCGATGCGGCGCTGCCGTTCGTCGATGCGTCGCTGACGGCGTTCAGCCTCGTCGCGCAATACTGGACCGCGCGGCGCTACATCGCGTCGTGGGGATTGTGGATCGTCGTGAACGTCGTATATGTCGGGATGTTCGTGTTCAAGGCGCTGTATCTGACGGCCGGCCTCTATGCGCTGTTCATCGCACTCGCCGTCGTCGGCTGGCGCGACTGGAGCCGGACGGCCGACGCGCTGCGCGCGACGGCGAGCCCGGCGAACTGATTCACGGGCCGATTCAACCACGGAGCTGCGTCGTTCATGACATTTCCTCTCGAGCCGAACGCGCCTGCATCGTGTGACGCCGCCGACGCGCGAGACGTCGCACCGCCGCAGTTCGGCGTCGACGGCGAGCAGGCCGAGCGCGACTGGCCGCTGATGACGCACGCCGAAGTGGCGGGCGTGCTCGCGCGGATCGATGGCGTCGGCGCGCCGGCGCGGCTCACGTGGCACAGCCCGCGGCCGTTCTCGGCGGCCGTGCTGGTGCGCACGACGGACGAGCGCGCACTGTTCGTCAAGCGTCATCACGTGAGCTTGCGCGATGTCGCCGGACTCGAGGAAGAGCATCGCTTCATCGCGCATCTGCGCGAGCGCGGTGTTGCGGTCGCCGACGTGCTCGCCGGTCGCGACGGTGCGACTGCGTTCGCATCCGGCGACTGGACTTACGAAGTGCACGCGGTCGCGCCCGGCGTCGACGCGTATCGCGGCGTGATGTCGTGGCAGCCGTTCAAGCATCCTTCGCACGCGTATGCGGCAGGCCGCGCGCTGGCCGAACTGCATCGCGCGTCGGCCGGCTACGATGCGCCGGCGCGGCCCGTGCGCACGCTGTTGTCGAGTTTCCGTGTGCTGTCGTCCACCGATCTCGCCGGTGCGCTCGAACGGTGGGTCGACGCGCAGCCGCTGCTCACGCGCGCGCTGGGTACGCGCGACTGGCGTGGCGACGTCGCGGCTGCGATCGGCCCGTATCACGCACGCCTCGTGCCGCTGTTGCCCGCGCTGCCGCCTTTGTGGACGCACGGCGACTGGCACGCGTCGAACCTGCTGTGGACCGATGCCGGCCCCGGCGCAGAGGTGCGCACCGTGCTCGATTTCGGCTTGTCGGATCGCACGTGCGCGGTGATGGACGTCGCGCTCGCGATCGAGCGCAATACGATCGACTGGATGGCGCCCGCCAATGCGCGCCGCATCGAGTATGCGCACATCGATGCGCTGCTCGACGGCTACGAATCGCTGGAGCCGTTGAGCGACGATGCGTATGCGGCGCTGGTCGCGATGCTGCCGATCGCGCATACGGAGTTCGCGTTGTCGGAGGTCGCGTATTTCGGGTGCGTCATCGACGCCCCGGCGATCGTCGACATCGCGTACGACGGCTACCTGCTCGGGCACGCGCGCTGGTTCGGCGAGCGCGACGGACGACAACTGCTCGACTGGCTGGTGCAACGCCGGCGCGCGAAGCGGGGCAGCGTGTAAAGCCGCGTGCCGGCCGTGTCGGCGGCCAGGGCTTCCTTTTCCTCCATTGCCTCGGTGCGGCGACCGCGCCGCACGTTCATCCGAACTGCGTGATCTTCGACGCGGGACGCTGCTCCCGCAGGACGACGCACGTCCGCACTGCGTCACGTCCAACATGACGGAATTGTCATTTTCGGCTCATGTTCGCACTGCGCGCGCTCCGTAGCATCGGTGCGAACCGTTATCGCAGAACCGAACATGCTCAAGCTCACCCTCGCCGCGGCGGTCGTCTTCGCGACGGCCGCGGCGGTCCATGCGCAGCCGCTGGAGGTTGCGGCGCCGGTGCCGGCCTCGCCGCCGACGGCCGCCGGCGCCGCGCTGCCTTCCGACGCATCTTCTTTCTCATCGCTGACGCTGTCCGACGCGCTAGCGGCCGCGGCCCGCAACAACCCGGCGTTGCGCGGCGCGCGCGCGGACGTCGATGCGTCGGCCGGCGCGCTGATGCAGGCTGGCGTGCGGCCCAATCCGGAAGTGTCGTTGCTGCAGGAAGGCTTCAGCCGCGCGGAGCGCACGTCGACCGCACTGATCAACCAGACCATCGAGCTCGGCGGCAAGCGCCGTGCACGGGTCGACGTCGCGTCGTACGGCCGCGAGGCCGCGAATGCGTCGCTCGACGAGCAGGGTGCCGCCGTGCGCGCCGATGTGATCGCGGCGTTCTACGGATTGCTCGCCGCGCAGCGCCAACTTCAGGTTACCGAAGAATCGGCCGCCATCGCGGCGCGCTCGGCCGAACTCGCGGGCCGCCGCGCACAGGCCGGCAAGGTGTCGCCGGTCGAGGCGACCAAGGCGCAGGTCGCGGCGGCAGGCGTGCTGATCGAGGTGACGACCGCGCGTGGCCGGGTCGACGTCGCGCGCGAGAAGCTGAATGCGGTGATGGGCGAGGCGCGCGGCGACCGGCGCGTCGCCCTCGGCGATCTGGAAACGGTGCCGGCGGTCGAACCGTTGTCCGCGCTCACCGCGCGGCTCGACGATGCGCCGCTCGCCCGCGTCGCGCGAGCGGAGATGCTGCGCGCGAATGCGTCGGTGTCGCTCGAACGTGCGCGGCGCATTCCGGACGTGACGGTGAGCGCGGGCGTGAAGCGGGTGACGACCGGCGGCGTGCCCGACAACCAGGCCGTGGTCGGCGTATCCATTCCGATTCCGCTGTTCGACACGAACCGCGGCGCGTTGCTCGAAGCGACGCACAAGGCCGAGCGTGCGAGCGCCGATCTCGACCGCGCGCGCATGCGGCTGCGGCTCGAACTGGCGCAGGCGTATGCGAACTTCGATGCGGCCGCGCAGGAAGCGCGGCGGTTGAAGACCGACATCCTGCCCGGCGCGCGGCTCGCGCTCGATGCGATGTCGCGCGGCTACGAGCTCGGCAAGTTCAGCTTCCTCGACGTGCTCGACGCGCAGCGCACGCTGTTCCAGGGGCAATCGCAATACGTGCGCGCGCTTGCCGACGCACACGCGGCGCGCGCCGACATCGGCCGGCTCGTCGGCGCGCCGCTGACTGCCGCCGCGCAATAGCCGCGCCTTTCACCAGAAGGATCATCATGTCACGCAGCAGAATCTTCATCATGGCGGCGGCCGTGCTCGGCGGCGTCGGGCTCGTGCTCGGCGCGCTCGCCGTCACACGCGGCGGTGCATCCGAACCCGCGGGCACCGACGCCGCGCAAGCGGCCGACGGCGCGGGCACCGGCTCGCACGGCGGCGTCGTGCTCACGCGCGGCAGACTGTCCATCGAGATCGTGATGACGGAAAAGCCCGGCGACGCGCGGCTCGTCGTCTATCCGTTCGTCGACGGCAAGCCGCTCGACAAGGGCGTTGCCGTGTCGGGCACGCTGGTGCGGTACGACCGCTCGCACGAACCAATGCGTTTCGACGCGGACGGCCGGAAGTTCGTGTCGGCGCAGCCGATCGCGAAGCCGCACGTGTTCGACGCGACGATCGACGTCAAGGCGGGCAACGCGGCCGCGTCCTTCCCGTTCGCCCGCGCGGACGGCGCGATCGCGCTGACCAACGCGCAGCTCCAGACGTCGAGGATCGCGCTCGCGAAGGCCGGCCCCGCGCAGATCGCCACGCCGTTCCAGCTGCCGGGCGAGATCAAGTTCAACGAGGATCGCACCGCCCACGTCGTGCCGCGCGTGGCCGGCATTGTCGAACAGGTGTCGGTGTCGCTTGGGCAGAACGTCGCGAAGGGGCAGGTGCTGGCCGTGATCGCGAGCACCGATCTCGCGGACCGTCGCAGCGAACTGCTGACCGCCGAGCGCCGGTTGGCCGGTGCGCGCGCGACCTATGAACGCGAACGCACGCTGTGGCAGGAGCGCATCTCGGCGGAGCAGGACTACCAGCAGGCACAGGTGCAATTGCGCGAGGCCGAGATCGCCGTGCAGAACGCGCGGCAGAAACTGGCCGCGCTGAACGCGCCGGCCGGCGCGGGCGCGCTGAACCGCTACGAGCTGCGCGCGCCGTTCGCGGGCACGATCGTCGAAAAACATGCAACGCCTGGCGAAGCGATCGCAGCCGATGCGAGCATGTTCGTGATCTCCGACCTGTCGACGGTGTGGGCCGAGATGGCGGTGCCCGCGCAGCGGCTGAACGACGTGCGTGTGGGCCGCGACGCGACCGTCAGCGCGACCGCGTTCGAGTCGCGCTCGAGCGGCCCGATCGCGTACGTGGGCGCGTTGCTCGGCGAACAGACGCGCACCGCGCCCGCGCGTGTCGTATTGCCGAATCCGGATGGCGTGTGGCGGCCGGGGATGTTCGTGAACGTGTCGGTCGACGCGGGCAAGCAGGCCGTGCCGCTCGCGGTCGCGAGCGATGCGCTGCAGGACGTCGACGGTGCTCCGTCGGTGTTCGTGCGCACGCCGAAGGGCTTCGTCGCCCAGGCCGTCGAGACGGGGCGGCGCGACGAGCGCGCGACGGAAGTGCTGAAGGGGCTCAGGCCGGGCCAGGAATATGTGGCCTCGAACAGCTTCGTGCTGAAGGCCGAGCTCGGCAAAGGGAGCGCGGAACATGAATGAACGTCACGTACCGAGGGCCAATGCGGTAGCCGTTCCGCGCTTCGAGGAATTCCGCCATGTTTGAGCGCCTGATTCGCTTTGCGATCGCGCACCGCTGGCTCGTGATGCTGGCGATCGCCGCCGTGGCCGCGCTGGGCGTGTTCAGCTACCAGAAGCTGCCGATCGACGCGGTGCCCGACATCACCAACGTGCAGGTGCAGATCAATACGGCCGCGCCCGGCTACTCGCCGCTGGAGGCCGAGCAGCGCATCACGTATCCGGTCGAGACCGCGATGGCCGGCCTGCCGGGCCTCGAGCAGACGCGTTCGATTTCGCGCTACGGTCTGTCGCAGGTCACCGTGATCTTCAAGGACGGCACGGACATCTACTTTGCCCGCCAGCTCGTCAACGAGCGCATCCAGGAAGCGAAGGACAAGCTGCCGGTCGGCATTGCGCCCGCGATGGGGCCAACGTCGACCGGCCTGGGCGAGATCTACCTGTGGACCGTCGAGGCCGACGCGGCCGCACGCAAGCCCGACGGCACGCGCTACACGGCGGCCGACCTGCGCGAGCTGCAGGACTGGGTCGTCCGGCCGCAACTGAGGAACGTGCGCGGCGTGACCGAGGTGAATTCAATTGGCGGCTATGTGAAGGAATACCGCGTCGCGCCGAACCCGGCGAAGCTGATGTCGTACGGGCTGACGCTCGCCGACGTCGTGCGCGCGCTCGAACGCAACAACGACAACGTCGGCGCCGGCTACATCGAGAAGCGCGGCGAGCAGTACCTGGTGCGCGTGCCGGGCCAGGCGCGCACCGTCGACGACATCGCGAACATCGTGCTGACCAACGTCGGCGGCGTGCCCGTGCGGATGAAGGAGGTGGGCCAGGTCGACATCGGCCGCGAGCTGCGCACCGGCGCGGCGACGTCGAACGGCGAGGAGGTCGTGCTCGGCACGGTATTCATGCTGATGGGCGAGAACAGCCGCTCGGTCGCGAAGGCCGTCGCCGCGAAGATGGCGGACGTGAACCGCACGCTGCCGGCCGGCGTGACGGCGATTCCCGTCTACGACCGCACCGTGCTCGTCGAGAAGGCCGTCGCGACGGTGAAGAAGAACCTGCTGGAGGGCGCGATCCTCGTGATCGCCGTGCTGTTCCTGTTCCTCGGCAACATCCGCGCGGCGCTGATCACCGCGCTCGTGATCCCGCTGTCGATGCTGATGACCTTCACCGGGATGGTCAATGCGAAAGTCAGCGCGAATTTGATGAGCCTCGGCGCGCTCGACTTCGGGATCATCGTCGACGGTGCCGTCGTGATCGTCGAGAACTGCGTGCGGCGGCTCGCGCATGCGCAGGCCGCCGCCGGCCGGCCGCTGACGCGCGACGAACGCTTCGCGGAAGTATTCGGCGCATCGCAGGAGGCGCGCCGCGCGCTGATCTTCGGGCAACTGATCATCATGGTCGTGTACCTGCCGATCTTCGCGCTCACCGGCGTCGAAGGGAAGATGTTCCATCCGATGGCCGTGACCGTGGTGATGGCGCTCGCGGCCGCGATGGCGCTGACCGTCACGTTCATCCCGGCAGCGGTCGCATTGTTCATCGGCGCGCGCGTCGAGGAAAAGGAAAACCGGCTGATGGGGTGGGCGCGGCGCGCGTACGAACCGGTGCTCGCCGCGTTCATGACGCGCCCCGCGCGCGTGATGCTCGGCGCGGGCGCGATCGTGCTGGTCACGCTCGGGCTCGCGACGCGGCTCGGCAGCGAATTCATCCCGAGCCTGAACGAGGGCGATCTCGCGGTCGCCGCGCTGCGGATTCCCGGCACGAGTTTGTCGCAGTCCGTCGAGATGCAGAAGTCCATCGAGAAGACGCTGAAGGCGCGCTTCCCGGAAATCGAGCGCGTGTTCGCGCGCACCGGCACGGCCGAGATCGCGGCCGACCCGATGCCGCCGAACCTGTCGGACGGCTACATCATGCTCAAGCCGACCGACCAGTGGCCCGACCCGAGCAAACCGCGCGACCAGCTCGTGCGCGAGATCGAGGCGTCGCTCGCGGAGCTGCCCGGCAACGCGTACGAGTTCTCGCAGCCGATCCAGCTGCGCTTCAACGAGCTGATCTCGGGCGTGCGCAGCGACGTCGCGGTGAAGATCTTCGGCGACGACATGGCCGTGCTGAACCAGACCGGCGAGCAGATCGCCGCCGCGCTGCAGAAGGTGCCGGGTGCATCCGAAGTGAAGGTCGAGCAGACGACCGGGCTGCCCGTGCTGACCGTCAACCTCGACCGCGACAAGCTCGCCCGCTACGGCGTGACGGTCGCCGACCTGCAGGATTCGGTGGCCGCCGCCGTAGGCGGGCGGAAGGCGGGGACATTGTTCCAGGGCGATCGCCGCTTCGACATCGTCGTGCGGCTGCCCGACGAGTTGCGCTCCGACATCGAGGCGATCAAGCGGCTGCCGATCGCGCTGCCCGCGCCGGCCGCCGGCGCCAGCGCGCCGCTCGCGCAGGCGCCGTACGTGCCGCTCGCGGAACTCGCGACGATCGACGTCGCGCCGGGCCCGAACCAGATCAGCCGCGAGGACGGCAAGCGGCGCGTCGTCGTCAGTGCGAACGTGCGCAGCCGCGACGTCGGCTCGTTCGTCGCCGACGCGCGCGAGCAGTTGCAGCAGGACGTGCGCGTGCCGGCCGGCTACTGGGTGTCGTGGGGCGGCCAGTTCGAGCAGTTGCAGAGTGCAAGCGAGCGGCTGAAGCTGGTGGTGCCGCTCGCGCTGTTCATGGTGTTCGTGTTGCTGTTCGTGATGTTCAACAACGTGAAGGACGGGCTGCTGGTGTTCACCGGCATTCCGTTCGCGCTGAGCGGCGGCGTGGTGTCGCTGTGGCTGCGCGGGATTCCGCTGTCGATCACCGCGGCGGTCGGCTTCATCGCGCTGTCCGGCGTCGCGGTGCTCAACGGTCTCGTGATGATCTCGTTCATCCGCAACCTGCGTGACGAGGGGATGCCGCTCGACGCGGCCGTGCGCGAAGGCGCGCTCACGCGGTTGCGCCCCGTGCTGATGACCGCGCTCGTCGCATCGCTGGGCTTTCTGCCGATGGCGTTCGCGACCGGCACCGGCGCCGAGGTGCAGCGTCCACTTGCGACCGTCGTGATCGGCGGTATCCTGTCGTCCACGGCGCTGACGCTGCTGGTGCTGCCGGTGCTGTACCGCATGAGCCATGCGGTGTCGTGGCGTGCGGTATTGCGCGGCGGCTTCGGCGCGGACGTGCTGCGCCGGCTGGGTTTCTTCAAGGGTAATACGTGATGCGAATTCTGATTGTCGAGGATGAACCGAAAACCGGCGCCTATCTGCGCAAGGGCCTGACTGAAGCCGGCTATGTCGTCGACTGGGTGGAGGACGGCATCACGGGCCAGCACCAGGCCGAGACCGAGGAGTACGACCTGCTCGTGCTCGACGTGATGCTGCCGGGGCAGGACGGCTGGACGCTGTTGCAGAACCTGCGCCGCAGCAAGTCGACGCCCGTGCTGTTCCTCACCGCGCGCGACGACGTCGGCGATCGCGTGAAAGGCCTCGAACTCGGCGCCGACGATTACCTGGCCAAGCCGTTCGACTTCGTCGAGCTCACCGCGCGCATCAAGTCGATCCTGCGGCGCGGCCAGCCGCGCGATTCGAACACGCTGCGCGTGGCCGATCTCGAGCTCGACCTGACGCGCCGCAAGGCGACGCGGCAGCGCGACACGATCCTGCTGACCGCGAAGGAATTCGCGTTGCTGTGGCTGTTGATGCGTCGCGAAGGCGAGATCCTGCCGCGCGCGACGATCGCGTCACAGGTATGGGACATGAATTTCAACAGCGATACGAACGTCGTCGATTCCGCGATCCGGCGGCTGCGCTCGAAGATCGACGACGCGTACGAACCGAAGCTGATCCACACCGTGCGCGGGATGGGCTACGTGCTCGAAGTGCGCGACGGCGCGGCGACATGATCGCGCGCCTGCTGCCGCGCACGCTGCGCGGACGCCTGACCGCGCTGATCATTCTGTCGACGTCGGTGATCCTCGCATCGAGCGGGGTTGCGCTGTACGAAGCGTTGAGCAATCGCATCGAGACGACGGCCGCCGAGCAGATGGCCGGTATTTCCGCGGCGCTGGGCACGCATCTGGCGGAAGCGCATTCGACGGCCGAGGTCGCACGCAACGCCGATATCTGGCTCGACCAGTTGCACGGGCATCCGAACATGGACCTGGCGATCTACGATGCGGCCGGCACGCGCATCGTCGGCACACCGGGGTTCCGGACGTACGCGCCGCTGCTGTCGACGGATGCGGGTCGTATGCCGGTATTCGTCGCGCCGCCCGGCATGCGGCACCAGTATCTGGTGACGACCGTGCCGCTCGCCGGCGCGGGCGCGCCCGTCGTGCGCGTCGCGGTGCAGTACGACCGCAGCGCCGACGTGCTGCTGCTGCGCACGCATGCTTATACGATCGTCGTGATCGAGGTGTTCGGCGTCGTGCTGGCGGCCGCGATCGCATACGGCATCGCCGCGCTCGGGCTCGGCCCGCTGCGGCGCTTCGCGGCGCGGGCCGAGCAGATGTCGACGAGCCGGCTGGCCCATCCGCTGCCGGAACTCGATACGTCAGGCGAACTGAAGGAGCTGGAGCATGCGTTCAACGGCATGCTTGCACGTCTGAACGAATCGTTCACGCGCCTGAGCCAGTTCTCGTCGAACCTCGCGCACGACATGCGCACGCCGCTCACGAACCTGCAGGCGGCCGCGCAGGTCGTGCTGTCGCAGCCGCGCAGCGCTGACGAATACCGGAGCGTGATCGAGTCGAGCATCGACGAGTATCAGCGGCTGTCGAGGATGATCGAGGACATGCTGTTCCTCGCGCGCTCGGAGCAGGCCGGCACGTCGATCGACGTGCGCCGGCTCGATGCGGCCGAGGAAGCGTTGCGTGTCGCCGGCTACTACGAGCCGCTTGCGGAGGATGCGGGTGTGACGGTGAAGGTGGACGGCTACGCATGGGTCGATGCGGATCTCACGTTGTACCAGCGCGCGCTGAGCAATCTGCTGTCCAATGCGCTTGCGTATGCGCCGCGCGGCAGCGTCGTGACGATCGATTGTTCGGAACAGGCCGGGGCGACGACGATCGCCGTATCGGATACGGGCCCGGGCATCGATGCGCAGCATGTCGCACGGATTTTCGAGCGCTTCTATCGTGTCGATCCGTCGCGACACAATTCGGCATCCGGGACGGGCCTTGGCCTCGCCATCGTGCGGTCGATCATGGACAACCATGGCGGCGAATGCGGTGTCGACAGCGATCCCGGCCGGCGCACGACATTCTGGCTGCGCTTTCCGCAGCGTCCGGCGATCGCGTCGAATGCGGTGCCGGCAGCCCATGCGTGAGATCGCACGCCGGCACGGCCGCGCGTTCGCCGCAATACGGCGGCGCGCGGCACGCTGCACGCGATTGTGCGGCAGCGCCCGCGCGTGACCGGCATCAGCGGGTCGCGAGGTTGTCGTGATTGTCGGCCTGCGGCGCCTTCTCGCCGGCATGCACCGAAATCCCGTGAAGCTCCTTGTTGCGCGCGACGATCTCGCTGGTCGGCGGGTATTGCGTCTTGCTCGTCGGCACCGTGCCGTCGTGCTGCGCCTGCTTCAGTTCGTTGACGACATCCGCGCGGGTCTTGCCCTGCGTCTGTGTCTGCGTTTGCGCGAATGCGGATTGCGTCGCGATGCCGATCGACAGCGTCGCGGTGACGAACAGCGCAGCGAGTTTTACCGTTTTCATGGAGCTCTCCTTGATGAGGCCGCCGGGTGGCGATCCATGGAACCAGTATGCGAACGCAGCCGAGCGTGGCCGTGATCGGGAAATGAAAAATGCGTCAGATTGCGCGGCGGTGTGTGCAACGTGCGGGGCCGGCCGCATGACGCAATCGTCATGTTCGGGTCATGTGTGCGATGAGCGGGAGGCGGAGCATGACGCGTGCCGGCGACAGATCGTGTCGCCGGCATGCGCACCGTCCACTGAGCTCGTATGGAAGCGGGCGGCCTTGTTTCGATTTTTTCTCCGGACCAAATCGTGGATCGTTCCGCCATTCGCTTGTCGTTGCTTGCTTTGTTGTTCGCCCCGTTGCTCGCCGCGTGTGCTTCCGTTCATCGGGAGACCGAAACGATTGGATCGGCGGTTCAGAAAACGACGCGCGATGTGGAGTCCACCCGTTCGATACCCGAGGGGCCGATCGACTATGCGGGGCATCGCTGCGGCAATCCGAATTTCTACGTGAAGACGCATCCGTGCCTGTTTCCGAGACGGTGATTGGTCGTACATACGCGAAACGGGATGCGTTGCGGATTTCCGAGGAATGTGGGAAAAACGCCGTTGCTCGTCCGGTACCCGTCATTCACCGACATGCGCGCGCAGACGCTTGACGGTCGCTTCTCATTACACAGTAGACGTTCAGTCACGAATCGTGCCCGTCGCGCCATCGATCGATGCCACTTGAGTTCGTCAGCTCCATGACTAGACTGGAGAATATCGGTCGGGCGTGCTTCGGCAGGCCGCTGTTGTTCGCGCAGGTTGCATCGATCAGGAACGCATATGAAACGCTTCGAGCTGGAGCGAGGAACGAGCATGGCAGCGAGGGCCATGGTGGCCTCGGTTCTGCTGGCGTCTTCTGTCTTTTTCACGTCAGGACACGCCGAGCCAATCGTCACGGGGCCGCTCAGCGTCGACGGATCGCTCGTCGTTCTCGGGCCGGTGACTGTCGACGGTTCGCTGACGGTGGCCGGCAATATCTCCGCCCGCGGGCCGATCACCGCGGCCTCGATTGAACGGATTCCTCCCGACAATCGTGCCATACGCAGACGCCCGGGAGAAAATACGTTTTACGGCCCGCTTACCGTGCATGGCCCGTTGATCGTGCACGGCGATCTGGAAGCACGTGGCCCGATCACCGTCGGTGGCGAGGTCGGCACCGTCGGGACAGTTGGCGCCGAGGGTCCGATTACGCAGCGGCGTTGAATGCGCGTCAGGCGAGATGTCGGACGATCCGTGGCAGCCGGTTGGCGCATTTCACTAATGCGCGCTCGAAGCGTATGAGCTACACGGCGATGCGCTACGCTCGAGTTCGGTCCGTTCCGAAGATCGGGACGCTAGCACTGAATCGACGACAATCGGCTAAATTTGCCGAAACACAGGGCCAAGGAGGGCTGCGTGTCCATTGGTGTCAGCGGCACGGAAGGCTACGCGGAGAACGCGCCATCGCTCATCGAGCAATGGCAGGATATTTCGTTCGCGGAGCATCACGCGCCCATCATGCATCTCGTTCCGCAGGCGCCCTCCAGCGTCCTCGACATCGGGGCCGGTATCGGAACCGACGCTGCTGCATTGGCGACGAAGGGGCATTCGGTCGTAGCCGTCGAGCCGGTAGACGCGCTACGAGTCGAAGGAATGCGGCAGCATTCGTCTCTCCGGATTGAGTGGCTCGACGACAGCCTTCCGGATCTCGCGAAACTGCGCTCCGAACGAAAGGAATTTCACTTTGTCATGCTATCCGCTGTCTGGATGCACCTTGACGAGCACGAACGTCGCCGCGCGATGCCGAATGTCAGCGCGCTTCTGTGCGATGGTGCGGTTCTAGTCATGTCGTTGCGCCATGGCCCCGTTCCCGCAGGCCGGCGGATGTTCGATGTTTCGGCCGAGGAGACGATGCAACTCGCGAATGCCAATGGCCTGCGAACCGTGATGAGCATTCGGACCGAATCTTGTCAGCGAGGAAATCGGCGCATGGGCGTGACGTGGAGTCGTCTGGCTTTCGCCAAGCATGGCGGGCAGGGCTGCCGGCAAGCCTGGAATTTCCACACGAGTTACCGCGATCAGGAGCGGTGAACGCAGGCTTTGGGGAGTGTTGCCGGCCGCACGTCGCAGGACAGTGGCTGCCGGAATTCGGCCAGGAAGGGACAATCAGCACGTCGCGCGATCCGACGTTCGTCGGTTTGCTTCTCCCGAAAAACCGGCGTCCAGGTTTCGATCAATACGGAATTCGCAACGGGCGATGCGCCGCTAAGCCGGCAAGAGACCGCTCACGCGATAGCTCTCTATCAATGTGTCATACAACGAGATATCCGAGCGGCTCCTGGCAATGAGCTGGGCGCCGGCGATGGCGGCGAAGATGGCGCGCGCCCGCCGTCCGCTCTCCTCGGAACCGAGCCCGACCGCAGCGCGCAGCACTTTACTCAGCCACGCAACGTTGACATCAGCGAACGTCTGAACCTCTTTCATCACCGCTTCCGGCAGATCGTCACTTTCGGCGGCCATGAAGCTGCAAAGGCATATGCGATTACCGCTTTCAAGCGCCTTGCGAAAGGTAATGGGATATTGGCGCAGGCACTGCATCGGATCCCGCGATTCGGCCAGCAAGGTGTCCAGAGCAGCCGCTGAATCCTCCCAATACCGCCTGGCTACGGCTGCACCGAGATCGGCCTTGCTTGCGAAGTGATGATAGATGCTTGCGGCTCTGATGCCGACATCCTCAGCGAGATCACGAAAATTCAATCCGCTGTAGCCATGTGCTTGCGCAATCCTTGTGGCGGCCGCCAGGATTCGCTCCCGGGAGTTTGAGCTCGCATCATTCTTCACTGCTGCCGACCTCGAGACAAAAATGGATGTTGACAGCCGGCATTATACCTCCTACGTTTACCCTAACAAACGTTAGGTAGGGCGGTGGCGATGAGTGTCGCACCTCCCTTTTTCGATGTAACCGACCTGCAGAGAGGGAAACGGTGAGTTCCGACATGATCAATTTCGACGAGAGCAAACTTCCTTTGATGAAGATTTACGACTTCCCGACAGGGCCGTACCCGACACGCGTCCGTATCGCGTTGGCCGAGAAGAACCTGCAATCGCGCGCCCGGTTCGTGATGGTCGATCTTTATAAAGGGGAACACAAAAAGCCCGAATTCATTGCAGAGAAGAACTACTCGGGCACGCTGCCGGTGCTCGAGCTTGGCGACGGCACCGTCATTGCAGAGTGCACGGCCATTACCGAGTACCTTGACGCACTTGACGGCGCGCCTACGCTGACAGGCAGGACACCGCTCGAAAAAGGCTTGATCCACATGATGAACAAGCGCGCCGAACTGGAGTTGCTCGATGCCATCAGCGTCTATTTCCACCACGGTACGCCGGGCCTGGGACCGGACGTCGAAATCTATCAGAACGCCGAGTGGGGATTCCGTCAACGCGACAAAGCCCTGCGGGGTATGCACTACTTCGATGGCGTTTTGAAAGGACAGCCGTTCGTCGCTGGCGAAGTTTTCTCGATGGCCGACATCACGGTTATCGGCGGTCTGATCTTTGCGTCGATTGTGAACCTGCCGGTGCCAGCGGAATGCGAGGCGCTTCACGCGTGGTACGCGAGGATGCAAGAGCGCGCCAGCGTAAAAGGACAGCCGGCGTTTTCAGCGCTGACCGGGACGTCCGATTGAATTCAAGGTCGGTGAACGGCTACTTTCGTCGGGTGGCCGTTATGGTTCGGGAGCGACCGTGATTCTGGAGAAGCCCCGTGTGCCCGGAGCGGCTCGGCAACCGCCACCCCACACAATCCCGCAAAGAACGAAAAAAAAGGTTCATCGAGGATTACCGGGGAACGCGGCGCGGATTTTGAGGAAGAAGTATTCCTCGTCGCGGTACCCGTAGGCCCGACGCTTGATGACCTTAATGGTGTTGTTGATGCCTTCGACGACGCTGG
>NZ_CADFEJ010000009.1 GCF_902833055.1 Burkholderia territorii | reverse complement strand
CCCGATCATCGACAACGGCGAATTCAATCACGGGCTCACGTACTCGGGCCATCCGGTCGCGGCGGCGGTGGCGGTCGCGAACCTGAAGCTGCTGCGCGACGAAGGCATCGTCGAGCGCGTGAAGCACGACACGGGCCCGTACTTCCAGGCGCTGATGCGCGAAACCTTCGCGCGTCACCCGATCGTCGGTGAGGTGCACGGCCACGGCATGGTCGCGAGCCTGCAGCTCGCCGAGTCGCCCGCCGAACGCCGCCGCTTCGCGAACGGCGGCGACGTCGGCACGATCTGCCGCGACTTCTGCTTCAACGGCAACCTGATCATGCGAGCGACCGGCGACCGGATGCTGCTGTCGCCGCCGCTCGTGATCTCGCGTCAGGAAATCGATGAACTCGTATCGAAGGCGAAGAAGGCCGTCGATGCGACCGCCCAGCAGCTGGGCCTTTCGTAACGACTTTGCCTACAGGCGTGCGGCGGGCGCCGCACGCCACCATAACCAGGGGAATTCCACCATGCGTGCCTGCTTTCTTCGCCAAGCCTGTTCCGTCGCGGCCCTTGCCGCCGCGGCCGCGTTCACGTCGGTTGCCAGCCCGTCGGCGCATGCCGAAGAGCTGAACGTCTACAACTGGTCCGACTACATCGCCCCCGACACGATCCCGAATTTCCAGAAGCAGACGGGCATCCACGTCAAGTACGACAACTACGACAGCGACGACACGCTGCAGGCCAAGCTGCTGGCGGGCAGCTCGGGCTACGACATCGTCGTGCCGACGTCGAACTACATGGCCAAGCAGATCCAGGCCGGCGTGTACCAGAAGCTCGACAAGTCGAAGATCCCGAACCTCGCGAACCTCGACCCGCTCCTGATGAAGATGATCGCGGATGCCGACCCGGGCAACCAGTACGGCGTGCCCTGGGCGTATGGCACGGACGGCATCGGTTACAACGCGCAGGCCGTGAAGAAGGTGCTCGGCGACAAGGCGCCCGTCGACAGCTGGGCACTCGTGTTCGACCCGGCCAACATGGAAAAGCTGAAAAGCTGCGGCGTATCGTTCCTCGACCAGGCCGTCGACGTGTTCGCCGCGACGCTGCAATACATGGGCAGGGATCCGAACAGCAAGAATCCCGGCGATTACCAGGCTGCGTTCGAAGTCCTGAAGAAAGTCCGCCCGTACATTACCCAGTTCAACTCGTCCGGCTACATCAACGATCTCGCGAACAACGACGTGTGCGTCGCGCTCGGCTGGTCGGGCGACGTCGGCATCGCGCACCGCCGCTCGTCCGAGGCGAAGCGCTCGTACGACATCAAGTTCGCGAACCCGAAGGAAGGCGGCCTGCTGTGGTTCGACGTGATGGTGATCCCGAAGGATGCGCCGCACCCCGAGGCCGCGATGAAGTGGATCAACTACGTGTCCGACCCGAAGGTCAACGCGGCAATCACCAACACGGTGTTCTACCCGACCGCGAACAAGGCCGCGCATCAGTTCGTCACGCCGGCCGTCGCGCAGGATCCGACCGTCTATCCGCCCGAAGACGTGCTGAAGAAGATGGTGCTGATGAAGCCGATGCCGGCCGACATCCTGCGCCTCGAGAACCGTCTGTGGGCGCAACTGAAAACCGGCCACTGATCGCCATGCATCACGGCGGCGCAGGCATCGCTGCACGCCTCGCCGCCTGAGATACGCGGACCTGCGTCCGCCCGCGCGCGCCGCGCGCACTGTTCCATCCGGCATGAGCCGTTGTCCGCGAGTCGCGTTGCGCGCCTCGCGCGGGGACGCTCACGCCCGCAATCCGTGAAGAACGAATGGTGACTCCCATGCAATCGATACCCTCTTCCGCTGCCGCACGCCAGACCCAACCGGCCGCCACGGCCCGCACCAAGAACGACGCGTTCGTGCGCATCGAAAACGTCGTGAAGAAGTTCGGCGACAGCACGGCCGTCGACAACGTCAACCTGACGATCGCGAAGAACGAGCTGTTCGCGTTGCTCGGCAGCTCGGGCTGCGGCAAGTCGACGCTCCTGCGCATGCTCGCCGGGCTCGAGACGGCCACCTCCGGCAAGATCTTCGTCGACGGCGAGGACCTCGCATCGCTGCCGCCGTATCGCCGGCCGGTGAACATGATGTTCCAGTCGTACGCGCTGTTTCCGCACATGTCGGTCGAGTCGAACGTCGCGTTCGGGCTCAAGCAGGAAGGCACGCCGAAGAACGAAATCAAGGAGCGCGTGGCCGACGCGCTCGCGCTCGTGCAGATGAGCAAATACGCGAAGCGCAAGCCGCATCAGCTGTCGGGCGGTCAGCAGCAGCGCGTCGCGCTCGCCCGCTCGCTGGTGAAGCGCCCGAAGCTGCTGCTGCTCGACGAGCCGATGTCCGCGCTCGACAAGAAGATCCGCCAGAAGACCCAGCTCGAACTCGTGAACATCATCGAGAAGGTCGACGTGACCTGCGTGATGGTCACGCACGACCAGGAAGAGGCGATGACGATGGCGAGCCGCCTCGCGGTGATGAGCGAAGGCAAGATCGTGCAGATCGGCACGCCGGGCGAAGTGTACGAATACCCGAACAGCCGCTTCTCGGCCGAGTTCATCGGTTCGACGAACCTGTTCGAAGGCCGCGTGGTGGAGGACGAACCCGATCACATCTTCGTCGAAAGCGACGATCTCGAAGCGAGGATGTACGTGAGCCACGGCGTGACCGGCCCGCTCGGCATGCCGGTCGGCATCTCGGTGCGCCCGGAACGCGTGCACGTGTCGCGCGAGAAGCCCGGTTCGCATCACAACTGGGCGCGCGGCGTCGTGACCGACATCGCGTACATGGGCGCCTACTCGCTGTATCACGTGCGTCTGCCGAGCGGCAAGACGGTGGTGTCGAACCTGTCGAGCTCGCACCTGATGCACGACAGCGCACCCGCGTGGAACGACGACGTGTTCGTGTCGTGGTCGCCGGCCAGCGGCGTCGTGCTGACGCAGTGAGGGCGACATGATGAGAACTTCCGCTTCCACTCCGTCCGCACCGGTGTCGACCGGTGCGACCGTCACGACGCCGGCCGCCAGACGCCGCAGCCGCTTCGCCGCGCTGTCGCGCTTCCTGCCGTCGGGCCGCGGCGTCGCGATCGGCGTGCCGTTCCTGTGGCTCACGGTCTTCTTCGCGCTGCCGTTCGTGCTGGTGTTCAAGATCAGCTTCGCCGACCAGGTGATGGGCATCCCGCCATACACGTCGCTCGTCGAGATCAAGGACGGCGTCGTGCACTTCGCGCTGCAGCTGTCGCACTACGCGTTCCTGCTGCAGGACGACCTGTACATCGCGACCTACCTCAGCTCGCTGAAGATGGCCGCCGTGTCGACGCTGCTCTGCCTGCTGATCGGCTACCCGATGGCGTACTACATCGCGCGCTCGGAGCCGGGCCGGCGCAACGTGCTGATGATGGCCGTGATGCTGCCGTTCTGGACGTCGTTCCTGATCCGCGTGTACGCATGGATCGGCATCCTGAAGGATGACGGCCTGCTGAACCACGCGCTGATCGCGCTGGGCATCATCCACACGCCGCTGCGCCTCTATCACAGCGACGCGGGCGTCTACATCGGGATGGTCTATTCGTACCTGCCGTTCATGGTGATGCCGCTGTACGCGCACCTCGTGAAGATGGACCTCACGCTGCTCGAGGCCGCGTACGACCTCGGCGCCAAGCCGTGGGTCGCGTTCACGCGGATCACGCTGCCGCTGTCGAAGAACGGGATCATCGCCGGCAGCCTGCTGGTGTTCATCCCGGCGGTCGGCGAATACGTGATTCCCGAGCTGCTCGGCGGCGCCGACACGCTGATGATCGGCCGCGTGATGTGGGATGAATTCTTCAACAACATGGACTGGCCGATGGCGTCCGCGGTGACGGTCGCGATGGTGCTGCTGTTGCTGGTGCCGATGGCGCTGTTCCAGTACTACCAGGTCAAGGAACTGGAGGAAGCGAAATGATCAAGCCGAGCAAACCGCTGTCGACGGGCGTTCTCGCCTTCGGCTTCCTGTTCCTCTACATCCCGATCATCAGCCTGGTCGTGTACTCGTTCAACGAGTCGAAGCTGGTGACCGTGTGGTCGGGCTTCTCGCTGAAGTGGTACGCGGCGCTGTTGCAGGACGACGAGCTGCTCACGGCCGCGTGGCTGTCGCTGAAGATCGGCCTGCTGACGGCCACCGCGTCGGTCGCGATCGGCACGTGGGCCGGCTTCGTGCTCGCGCGCTTCGGGCGCTTCAAGGGCTTCACGCTGTACACCGGGATGATCAACGCGCCGCTCGTGATTCCGGAAGTGATCCAGGGCATCTCGCTGCTGCTGCTGTTCGTCGCGCTCGAGCAGATGTTCGGCTGGCCGAAGGGTCGCGGGATGGTCACGATCTGGATCGGCCACGTGATGCTGTGCGTGTCGTACGTGGCGATCATCGTGCAGTCGCGCGTGAAGGAGATGAACAAGTCGCTGGAGGAAGCCGCGCTCGATCTCGGCGCGACGCCGCTGAAGGTGTTCTTCGTGGTGACGCTGCCGCTGATCTCGCAGGCGCTGCTGTCCGGGTGGCTGCTGTCGTTCACGCTGTCGATCGACGACCTGGTGCTGTCTGCGTTCCTGTCGGGGCCGGGCTCGACCACGCTGCCGCTGGTGGTGTTCTCGCGCGTGCGTCTCGGCCTGAATCCGGAAATGAACGCGCTCGCGACGCTGTTCATCACCGCGGTGACGATCGGCGTGATCGTCGTGAACCAGATGATGATCGCACGCGAACGACGCCGGGTGGCCGACATGAAGGCGGCGTTCGCGGCGGCCTGACGCCCCTCTTCCGTTTCTCTCGATAACAAGACCCGCGCGCCGCGTGTTGCGGCGCGCGAACCGATCACACATTGACAGGCGCACGACAAGGAGAATCCGAATGAAGAAGAAACTGATCTGCCTGCTGGTGGCCGGCGCGTTGCCGGGCATCGCGCTGGCCGACTCGACTTCCGCCGAAATCAAGGCGCTGCAGGCGCAGGTCGCCGCGCTGCAGAAACAGATGAAGGCCATGCAGGCGCAGCTCGCCGCGAAGCCGGGCGGCGCACCGCTCGCGCAGGCCGGCGCGACGGCTTCGGCAAAACCGGCGATCGTGGCGGCCGATCCGTCGTCGCCGGACTATGGCCGCGCCCAGGCCACGCTGACCAACGACGAGGTCAGCGAAATGAAGCAGCAGATCGCGAACCAGCAGCTGAAGGTCGACTCGCTGACGGACGCGGCCAACACCGGGCCGCTCGCGGGCCTGTCGGTCACCGGCTACATCGATCCGACCTACATCTACAATCGCGCGGCCGGCACGTCGTCGTTCCTGTTCGCGAACCACGAGAACGCGTACAACTACTTCAACAGCACGTTCGGCGATCTGTACCTCGACATCAAGAAGACCTTCGGCGTCGGCCCGATGGCGCCGTCGGCCGAGATCACGCTGATGCCGAACCGCGGCAACGGCATCACGCTGCTGCAGAACTCGCGCGGCTCGATCACCGACAACCTGTTGAACACGGCCGTCGTCAACGTGCCGATCACCGCGTCGACGACGCTCGTCGCCGGCTTGATCCCGAGCTTCGGCGGCTACGAGGTGCAGCAGTCGAACCAGATGCTCACGCTCACGCACAACCTGCTGTACGATTTCTCGGATCCGGGCAGCTACGTCGGCGTCGGCGCGAACTACACGAAGGGCAACTGGGCGTGGAAGTTCTTCCTCGGCAACGAGCAGTACCGCACGTACGGTTCGGTCACGCAGACGGGCACCAATGCGCTCGGCGATCCGATCAGCACCAGCAACAAGGTGCCGACCTTCACGGCACGCGCCGACTACACGTGGTCGAGCGCGCTCGATATCGGCGGGTCGTTCAACATCGGGCGGCAGACGCTGGCGAGCGCGATCGACGATCAGGGCAATGTCCACTACGGCCCGGGCGGTGCGGCACCGAGCGCGTATGGTTCGTTCTTCTTCGGCGAACTCGACGCGACCTACACGCTCGCCGACGTTCAGTACAACGCCGAAGTCGACTACGGCCGGCAGCAGCATGCGGCGTTCAACGGCGGGCTCGCGCAGTGGTACGGCCTGTCGCTGCTCGCGCATCGCAAGTTCAACGCGCCGGTGGTCGGCCGCATGGGCGTGACGCTGCGCTACGACCTGCTCGCCAACACGAAGAACGGCGGCGGCGGCGGCGGCATCGCGCTGAACGGCAACGGGATGGATCCGAACAACGGCTTCGGCGTCGATGCGGACTGCCTCGCGATGTCGAAGGCCGGCGGCGGCCTGGGCTTCGAGTGCAAGGGCGCGGTGCGCCAGGACGTCGCGCTCGACCTGCTGTTCTATCCGACCCAGCAGATCACCGTGAAGGTCGAATACCGGCACGACTGGGCGAACAACAAGGTGTTCCTGCGCAACGACGGCTCGTACGGCAAGTCCAACGACCTGCTCGCGACGCAGTTCATCTATTCGTTCTGATGCGGGCCACGCGGGACGCCGTGCCGCGCGCACGGCGTCCCGCATCGTTTCAACCGGCCGGATCGCGGTGCGTCGCGCACCGCGTGCGGCCGTCTTCGAGGGAGCCGGTTCGATGACGCAGTCTTTCACCCGCCGCGCCGACGCGCTCGCGCGCGATTCGTATTACGAAGCGAGCGCCGCGCGCCCCGTGGTCGACGACCCCGTGCTGGACGACGCGATCGACGTCGACGTGTGCGTGATCGGCGCGGGTTTCGCGGGGCTGTCGACGGCGCTCGATTGCCGTGCGCGCGGGCTGTCGGTCGCCGTGATCGATGCGCACCGGCCCGGCTGGGGCGCATCTGGCCGCAACGGCGGCCAGGCAATCACGGGTTTCGCGAAAGACGAGGTGATCGAGCGGCAGCTCGGCGCCGCCGGCGCGCGTGCCGCGTGGTCGCTGTCGCTCGACGGCGTCGCGCTGATCGCCGAGCGGATCGCGCGCCACGGCATCGATTGCGATTTCACGCGCGGCTACCTGACGGTCGCGACGAAGCCGCGCCGCATCGGCGACCTGCGCGCATGGATGGATGCCGCGACGTCGCGCTGGGGCCATCCGTCGCTGTCGTGGCTCGACACCGGCGCGATTCGCGCGCGCATCGCGTCGTCCCGCTATCTGGCGGGTGTCTACGATCCGCTGTCGGGCCACCTGCATCCGCTCAAGTATTGCCTCGGCCTCGCGGATGCCGCGCGCCGCGAGGGCGTCGCACTCCATGCGCATACGCCCGCGCTCGAGGTCGTGCGCGGCGCGCGGCCCGTCGTGCGCACGCCGTCGGGCGAAGTGCGCTGCCGCTTCGTCGTGTCGTGCTGCAACGCGGGCCCCGGCGGCATCCTGCCCGCCGCCACCGCCGCGCGCATTGCACCGATCGCGTCGTACATCATCGCGACCGAACCGCTCGGCCGTGCACGCGCCGACGCGCTGATCGCGCAGCGCGAAGCCGTATGCGACAACAATTTCTTCCTCGACTATTTCCGGCTGTCGGCCGACCATCGAATGCTGTTCGGCGGCCGGGCGAACTCGGCGGGCGCGTCGCCCGACACGCTGGCGGAAACGATTCGTCGGCGCATGGTCGGCGTGTTCCCGCAGCTCGCCGACGTGCGCGTCGACCACGCGTGGGGCGGCTTCGTCGACGTCACGCGCAATCGTGCGCCGGACTTCGGCGCGCTCGATCCGAACTTCTTCTACGTCCAGGGCTTCAGCGGGCACGGCGTCGCGCTGACCGGCATCGCCGGGCGCGCGATCGCCGGCGCGATCGCGGGCGACACGCGCGCGTTCGACCTGTTCGCGCAACTGCGCCACCGGCGCTTTCCGGGCGGCGACGCGTGGCGGCAGCCCGCGCTCGAACTCGGGATGCTGTATCACCGCGTGCGCGAGCTGTTCTGAACCTCTTTCATTCGTTTTCCTGATCATGCAGACATTCGCCAACCAGCCGCACGTCGCGTCGTACTACGCGGCGACCGCCAACGATACGACCCGCCATGCGCCGCTCGCCGGCGCGACCGACGCCGACGTGTGCGTGATCGGCGCCGGCCTCACCGGCTTGTCGGCCGCGCTGAACCTCGCCGAGCGCGGCCATTCGGTGACCGTGCTCGAGGCCTCGCGGGTCGGATGGGCAGCGAGCGGTCGCAACGGCGGCCAGCTGATCGGCGGCTTTGCATGCGACATCGACACGTTCGGCAGCTTCATGCCGGAAAGCGACGTGAAGCGGATCTGGGACATGGGCCTCGAAACGCTGTCGCTCGTGAAGTCGCGCATCGCGCGGCACGACATCGACTGCGCGCTGGTACCCGGCTACCTGACCGCCGCGAATACCGAGCGCGACGCGGACGGGCTCAAGCGCTGGCGCGACGAGGCCGCGAAACGCTTCGGCTACGACCGCTTTCATTTCGTCGAAGCGGACGAGCTTGGCGACTACGTGCAGTCGGCGCGTTATCGCGGCGGCCTGTACGACCCCGACAGCGGCCACCTGCATCCGCTGAACTACACGCTCGGGCTCGCACGAGCGGCGACCGACGCGGGTGTGCGAATCCACGAAGACAGTTGCGTGACGCGCGTGCGCGACGTGTCGGGCGGCCATGTCGTCGAGACCGCTGACGGGCACGTGCGCGCGCGCTTCGTCGTGCTCGCGTGCAACACGTACGTCGGCACGCTCGCGCCCGCGCTGGCGAAGAAGATCATGCCGGTCGGCACTTACGTGATCGCCACCGAGCCGCTCGGCGAAGCACGCGCCGCCGCGCTGATGCCCGCGCGCGCGGCGATCTGCGACAGCCGCTTCGTGCTCGACTATTTCCGGCCGGCGCCCGACACGCGGCTCGTGTGGGGCGGCAAGGTCAGCTATTCGACGCGCGAACCGCGCGATCTCGCGGCGGCGATGCGCGCGGACATGCTCAAGACGTTCCCGCAGCTCGCGGACGTCAAGGTCGACTACGCATGGGGAGGCTTCGTCGACATCACGATGAACCGCGCGCCGCACTTCGGGCGCGTCGCGCCGACGATGTATTTCGCGCAGGGTTTCTCGGGGCACGGCGTGAACACGACCGCGCTGGCGGGCAAGCTGATCGCCGAGGCGATCGACGGCCAGGCGAGCCGCTTCGACCTGTTCGGCAAGATCAGGCATCGCGACTTTCCCGGCGGCGCGACGCTGCGCACGCCGGCGCTGGTGCTCGCGATGAGCTGGTATCGGCTGCTCGACGCGTTCGGTGTGCATTGAACGGGGCGCATCGGTGCGTGCGGCACATAGCGAGCCGGCGCCCCGGTTTCCATCACTCGGCCACTTTCTGCCGCATCGTCACGAATTCCTCGGCTGCGGTCGGATGAATGCCGATCGTGTCGTCGAACTGCGCCTTCGTCGCGCCCGCGCGGATCGCGATCGCGATGCCCTGGATGATCTCGCCCGCGTCGCGGCCGACCATATGCGCGCCGATCACGCGCTGGCTGTCGCGCGCGACCACGAGCTTCATCAGCGTGCGTTCGTCGCGGCCCGACAGCGTGTGGCGCAGTGCCTTGAACGACGTGCGGTAGATGTCGACGTCGCCGCGCAGGCGCCGCGCATCGGCCTCGGTGAAGCCGACCGTCGCGACCTCCGGCTGGCTGAACACGGCCGACGGCACGTAATCGTGATCGACCGCGACGCGCGCGCCGCCGAACAGCGTCCGCGCGAGCAGCGCGCCGTCGCGTGTCGCCACCGGCGTGAGCTGCGGCCGTGACGTCACGTCGCCGATCGCATGGATCGAAGGCACCGACGTCGCCGAATACGCATCGACGGCGATCGCGCCGCGCGCGTCGAGCAGGACGCCCGCCTGCTCCAGCCCGAGCCCGTCGACGTTCGGCACGCGGCCGGTCGCATAGAGCACCTGGTCGTATGGCCCGTGCCGCGCATCGCCGACGCGCACGAACAGCGTGCCGTCCTCTGCGCGCTCGATCGACTCGATCACCGCGCGCGCATGAATCGCGACACCCTGTTTCGTCATTTCGTCGGTGAGGAACTGACGCACGTCGTCGTCGAAGCCGCGCAGGATCTTCTCGCCGCGATAGAAGAGATCGACATGGCTGCTGAAGCCGGTGAAGATGCCCGCGAATTCGACCGCGATATAGCCGCCGCCGACCACCGCGATGCGGGCGGGCAGCTTGTCGAGCGACAGCGCCTCGCGCGACGTGATCGCATGCTCGATGCCGGGCCGCGGTGGCATCGACGGGCGCGAGCCGGTCGCGATCGCAATATGGCGCGCGCGGATCGTGCGCTCACCGATCGCGACCGTATGCGCGTCGACGAGGGTCGCGCGCCCTGCGTGCATCTCGACGCCGGATTGCCGCAGCAGGTCGATGTAGATGTCGCTGAGCCGGTTGATCTCGCGATCCTTCGCGGCGATCAGCGCGGGCCAGTCGAGCGTGCCGGCGCCGAAGGTCCAGCCGAAGCCCTTTGCGTCCTCGAGTTCGTGCGGATAGTGCGATGCGTAGACGAGCAGCTTCTTCGGAATGCAGCCGCGCAGCACGCAAGTGCCGCCGATCTGTTCTTGTTCCGCTATGCCGACGCGCGCGCCGTATGACGCCGACATCCGGGCGAGCCTCACGCCGCCGGAGCCGGCCCCGATGACGAACAGGTCGTAGTCGAATTCCATCGCAAGCCCTCATCGCAGTTCGGATGACGGCACGATAGCAAGATTCGGGGATTCGTGCGGAACATGGCGCCGCAGCACGCGTGCGCCATAAAAAAACGGCGAGAGACGTCGCCTCTCGCCGGTCAAACCAGCTGCCGGGTGTGCCATGCGTCACCGATCGACCACATGCCCGACCTGCCGGCCGCGCGGCACCGGTTCGCCCGGGCGCGCGAAGGGCGCACCCGCGGCGGGACCGGCCGCCATGCTCAGGCCTGCGACGTGTCGCCGCCGTCCGTCGCCTGCGTATCGTCTGCCTGCTGGGGCTGCTCTTCCTTCTTCTCCAGCATGCCTTCGATCGCCTCGGCGCCCTTGAAGCCGGCAACGGCCGCCGCTGCCTTGGTCAGCAGGCCCGCATCCGGATCGACCTTCTCCGCCGCCTCGACGGCTGCCACTGCGCCAGCGATTTCACCCACGGTGTTCAGGATACCCATCGTCATCCCCTTTCAAGAAAATCGTGAGCGCATCGTCCCACGAAAAAAACCGGCGGACCGTGTTTGTCATCACCGGATACACAAGTTACGCACCAGGCCGGCCGCATGCGAGACGCGCGCCGGAACCACGCCCGCGCGTGCGCTACGGCACACGGCGGACCCTGCACGCAGCGTAGCGGAATCGCTTCGCGCGCACTGTCAAAGTATGTTCTGGAATCCCGACGGAATCCTTACGGGCCGGCCATTCCCGATGGAGCGGTCGCTGAATGGTCGCCCGTGTGGATGAAGGTCGCGCGCACAAAAAAAAGAGGCTCCCGCAGGAGCCTCTTCGATGCGCGCCAGGCCTGGCCCGGCGCACGCATGCCGATTTTTCGTCAGAAGATATTGCGCAGGCCGATCGCGATGCCGGTCTGGTTGCTGCGACCCGGCAGCTCGACGTTCGCCGCGCCGTTCGTCTTGTTGAAGTCGACGGTGCCGTAGACTTCGGTGCGCTTGCTGAGCGCGTATTCGGCGATGCCGACGATCGCGTAGCGGTTGCCGCTCGCGAGCGTGCCGTTCGTGGTCATCGCGTTGCGCATGTGGTCGTAGTAGAACGCGCCCGTCAGCGTCAGCGGCGTGCTGACCTGCCAGCTCACGCCCGCGAACGGACCGTCGTCGATCCGGCCCGTGCCCTTCGCGACCGGAATCGACTGCTGCGCGAGCAGGCTGTCGACGAAACCGGTGTCGTCCTTCGAGCGCAGGTAGCCCGCATAGACCTTCGCCTTGCTGAACGCGTACACGACGTTCGCGTGGTAGATCGTCTGCTTGCGTGCGGAGTTGTCGCTGTTCTGCTGCGCGCCGGCCGCGATGCTGAGCGGGCCCGCCACGTACGACAGCGACACGCCCCATGCATTGCCCTTGCCGAGCGAGCCCGGAATCTGGCCGGAGAAGCCGCCCGCGCCGGTCGACTCGTAGTTCGTGCCCGTCGAGTACATCGCCTTGGCGGTCAGGCCCGCGAACTTGCCCGTGTACTTGATCTGGTTGTCCGCATACAGGCCGCCACCGAGCGCGACCGGCAGCCACGCGTTTTCGAGGTAGTTGCCGACGGTCAGCGGATCGTAGGTGTCGGCCAGCAGGTCGAACAGCGGCGTCTTCTGGCGGCCGAGGGTCACCGTGCCGTACGGGCTCTGCAGGCCGACGTACGCTGCGCGGTTGAACAGGCGGCCGCTGTCGGCGAATGCGCCGTTCTGCAGGTTCACGCCGCTTTCGAGGTTGAACAGGGCCTTCAGGCCGCCGCCCAGATCTTCCGTGCCGTAGATGCCGAAGCGGCTGTTGGTGATCGCGCCGTTGGTCATCGACAGCAGGCCGTCGTTCTTGGCGTTGGCGTTGGTCAAATACCGGATGCTGGCGTCGGCGACGCCCCAGAGCGTGACCGAGCTTTGTGCTGCTGCGTACTGGCTGGCGAAGGCCAGCACCGCGCCCCCTGCGATGGCTGCGAGTCGGGTGGTCTGCTTCATGAGCTTTCCTTTTTGTAGGTGTCTCCATTCATGGCCGGCCGCGTGCGCAGCCGGGTGGCGATCGCGCACGTTCATGGCGCGCGCGATGTGGGCTGAATCATAAGACCAGTGCGCGCCCTGAAAGAAATTGAAATGCGCGGCAACGCCGCGATTGTCGTCCTGGAACAACGTTTCCCGCGCCGGGCTTGCGTCGCGCGCGGCCGAAGCGTGGCGCGGTGATGGGGGAACGACGGCCGATGCTGTAAGGATCGGCCGGGAATGCGGTCGATGCAGCCCGACGCATCGGCGGTGGATGCGCAGCGAGCGGGCACACGGCGACTGCGCGCGCGGGCGGCGGCTCGGCCCGATCTCGTGAACGGAGACCGGCCGGCGTCTGCCTGGCGTTTGCTATCGCCCGACGGAAGCCGGCACGGAACGGCCGCCGCTTACTGGCCGATGCCCGTGAGGCCGATCAGCGCGCCGGCCGCGAGCAGCCAAAGCGGATGAATGCGCGTGCGCCACGCGAGCACCGCACATGCGGCGGAGATGCCCCACTGGATCGCGGTGCGGTTCGACGCTTCGGAGATGAGCAGCGCGCTGGCCGCGACGAGCCCGGCCGTGACGGGCATCAGCCCCTGCTGCACGTAGCGCCGCCACGGCCGGTCGCGAAAGCGCTCCCACGCGTGCAGCGCCAGCACCGTGACGAGCGACGACGGCCCGAACTTCGCGATCGACGCGACCAGCAGCCCGGCCCAGCCGGCCACATGCCAACCGACCAGCGACACGATCATCATGTTCGGGCCCGGCGCGGCCTGCGCGAGCGCGAACAGCGCGGTGAACTCGTGCGCGCTCATCCAGTGATGCACGTCGACGACCTGCCGCTGCATCTCCGGCAGGATCGTATTGCCGCCGCCGAACGCGAGCAGCGAAAGCTGGCTGAAGATCGTCGCGATCGCGATCAGCGTTTCGTTCATGGCCGGCCCCCGTCGCGCGCGGCCGCGCGCTGCGATGCCGGCGTATCGCGACGCCGCGACGCGAGCCAGATGCTCACCGGCGTCAGCACCAGCATTGCCGTCAGGAGCGGGATGCGCAGCACAGCGATCGCAGCAAACGCGAGCACCGCGATGCCGGCCGCGGCGCGCGGCGCGTGCCGCAGCGGTTTCACGACCTTCACGGCCATTGCGACCAGCAGGCCCGCGGCCGCGGCGGCGAGCCCGCCGAACAGGTGCTGCACGCGCGGGTCGCCCTGTGTCTTCGCGTACAGCACGCCGAGCGCGACGACCACGAGCGTCGGGCCCGCGATCAGCCCGAGAATGCCGGCGAACGCGCCCGCGACGCCGCGAAAGCGCATGCCGACGGCAACCGACAGGTTGATCACGTTGCCGCCCGGCAGGAACTGGCACAGCCCGAGCAGATCGGTGAATTCGTCGGCGGTGAGCCATTTGCGCTCGTCGACGATCGTGCGCCGCGCGAACGGCAGCGCCCCGCCGAACGACATCAGGCCGAGCGACAGAAAACCGGTGAACAACTCGGCGAGGCCGATCCGGCGCGCGGACGCGGCGGGCGGCGGAGAAACGGATTGCATGGGGGTCCTCATCAAACGATGCCCCGAGGTTACCGCCGTTGCGCGTCCCGGCAAAACGATTTTATTGGCACGCCTTTGTGATCTAGAATCACAAGCATGGCACGCGATCTCCCGCCCTTTTCCGCGCTTCGGGCCTTTGAAGCAGCGGCACGACACGAAAGCTTCAGCGCAGCCGGCGACGAGCTGCATGTGACTCACGGTGCCATCAGCCGGCAGATCGCCGGGTTCGAGGCGTGGCTGGGCAAGCCGGTGTTCCATCGCTACGGCAAGCGCGTGAAGCTCACCGACGAAGGCCGCCGCTATCTGGATACCGTGCGTGGCGCGTTCGACAGCATCGCGCTCGCCACCGAGCAGCTGCGCAACACGGGGGCCGCGCGCGTGCTGCGCATCAATGCGCTGCCGACCTTCGCGATGAAATGGCTGTTGCCGCGCCTGTCGCGGTTCCAGCGCGGCATGCCGAACGTCGAGCTGAAGCTGTCCACGTCGAATGCGCCGCTCGACACGCTCGACGGTTTCGACGTCGCGATCCGTCGCGGCCCCGGCCACTGGCCGGGCTACACGAGCGGCCACTTCCTCGACGAAAGCGTGATTCCGGTCTGCAGCCCCGCGCTGCTCGAGCGCGCGCCGATTGCCAGCGCGGACGATCTCGCGCGGCATGTGCTGCTGCATTCGGATACGCGGCCGGAAGGCTGGCGCGACTGGTTTGCGGCGGCCGGCGTGACGATGAAGGGGCGCAAGCGGCAGTCGTTCGACCACTTCTACCTGGCGCTGCAAGCAGCCGTCGACGGGCTGGGCGTCGCGCTCGGCCCGCTCCCGCTGATCGACGACGAACTCGCAAGCGGCCGCCTCGTGATGCCGCTGCCCGGGCCGCGCATCGCGACGCGCAGCTACTGGTGGATCGCGCCGGGCGCGGCGGCAGAGGATCCGCTCGTCGCGCAGTTCTGCGCTTGGCTCGCGGCGCAGTCGAATGTGAACGCATGACGCGTCGCGCACCTGGCACCCGCCTGTAACGGCCACGATGCGCCGCGCTGCGTTTGCGCGCGCGTTGCACGAATGAAACCGATCCGCATGCAACGCGCACGATTCCCCTGCGGAATCGCCGTCGCGCGGCCCCGGCGTTTATCCCGTCATTCCAGCCACCGCACGCCGGTTCTGGCGTGCATCCGACCGGCTTGCCGCCTCGCGTTTCACGGCTGAAACACTTACGCATCCGCCACGTCGCCCCGGCGGCACGCCGCGTCCGCCCAGCCCCTGTTTGCGCGGAAGTCCGCGTGCTGGCCCGCTGCTTGCTGATGCAGCCGTGCACACAACGACACTGCACGGGCGAACGGCCCAACGCAGGCGACAAACAATCATCAAGCGGGTCGGGGAAATCATGTCCAAACTGATATCGGCCGTCACACGGCTACTGTCGTTCATTACTGCTCCTGTCACGCATCCGCCGATGCGCGTGGCGCGACTTCGCGCCGCCCCCGTCCGGTGCGCGAACACGGCCCACACCGTCAACCGACGTCACCGCGCCTCGATCCAATAGGCGAACCCCGGGAACCCACTGCCGGGCGCATGCGCGCCACGACGAGTCGTGCCTTTCGCGCGGGCATGTCGGCCCGTGCTCGCTCGCATGCCGACGCGCATGCGGGCGGTGACAGCCGCGACTGACGTCGTATGCCGCAGCACCGCAGCGTGCCCGGGCGCCGCGCCGCTCCGACTCCGCATCACGACACAAAGGAGGTGCCCGCCCAGCCAGCGATCCGATTCCGACGCACCGAGAAGACCTATCGCGCATCCGGACGATCGAGATTCCGTCCCGAACGACCCGCTCGTCGCACCGGCCGCACTTTTCAGCTCTCAAGGGAGAAATACATCATGAAGCATTCCTTACTGACCAAGGCGGCACTTGCCGCATCGCTCGCTTGCGTGGCCGTCGCCGTCTCGGCCGGACAAGCCAGTACGACGTTCGGCGTGTCCGCCACCGTCAACGCAACCTGCCTGATCGACTCGGCCGGCGCGTTGACCTTCCCCGCCTACACGCCCGGCACCGGCGATCAATCCGCGCAATCGGCGATCACGGTCCGCTGCACGAACGGCACGAACTTCAACATCGGCCTGAATGCGGGCATGACGTCCGGCGCCACGGTGAGCAACCGCATCATGACGAGCGGCTCGAATCAGCTCAACTACTCGCTGTACCAGGATTCGGGCCGCACGGTCGTGTGGGGCAACACGCCGCCGACCGACACCGTCAACGGCACCGGCCAGGGCATGGCGATGGCCCAGGCGATCACCAAGACCGTCTACGGCAAGGTGCCCGACCAGCCCAACGCGGTGCCCGGCAGCTACGCCGATACGGTGACGGTCACCGTCACGTTCTAGCGCCGCGCGGAGGGTGCGCCGCATCGCGGATGCGCGCGCCCCTCCCGAGCGGGACACGCCAAGCGCGTCGAAGGGAATCTCCTGGAGGTGGATCCGTGATGAAACCGAACGTGTGCAAACTCGCGACCTGGATCGCGGCCGTGACGCTCGCCGCCGCATGCGCCGACAGCCAGGCCACCGACTTCACCGTGTCTCCCGTTCGCGTCGAACTCTCCGCCGCGCAACGCAGCGTCGCGCTCACGGTGAAGAACGAGTCGCCCGACCAGCCCGTCGTCGTGCAGCTGCGCACGGCGGCGTGGTCGCAGAACGCGGGCGACGACGTCTATGCGTCAACCGGCGACCTGATCGCCGCGCCGCCCATTTTCACGATCGCGCCCGGCAGTTCGCAGGTCGTGCGCATCGGCCTGCGGCACGCGCCGGGCGGGGATCGGGAAACCAGCTATCGGCTCTATCTGCAGGAGATTCCGCCCGCGCCGAAGCCGGGCTTCGCCGGCGTGCAGATCGCGCTGGAAATGAGCCTGCCGATCTTCGTCAAGCCGGCCGCCGACACCGCCCCGCGGCTGCGCTGGAGCGCGGAGCCGCGAGCCGGGAACACCGGGCTGCTCGCGCTGCGCGTGACGAACGACGGCACCGCGCACGCGCAGGTGGCGAACCTTGCGCTGCTCGCGCCGGGCAGCGATCGCCCCGTCGCCACGCATGCGGAATTCGCGTACGTGTTGCCGGGCCAGTCCCGCGAACTGATGTTCAAGCCCGGCGCCGGAGCGGCGCCGGCCGCGGCTTCCGGAATGCACCTGGTCGGCTACTCCGATGCGGGCGATATCGATTCGACGGTCGCGCCGAACGCGCGTTGACGCGGCGCTGCTGATCGCGATTCTCATGAGCGCGCAGACCACCCTCGCGGAAGAGCGACTTGTCGCGGCACCGGCCGCGCAAGCGTCGCATGGCATGGCGGGCGGCCCGGCCGAGCTGCTGTACCAGGTCGACATCAACCGCCAGGGGCTCGACGAAACCGCGTTGCTGATCAAGGCGGCCGACGGCGAGTTCTACGTGTCGGCCGACGACCTGAAGCGCTGGCGACTCAGGCAGCCGGACGTCGCGCCGCTGGCCGGCAGCGACGCGCCGTTCTATCCGCTGAAGGCGATCGCGGGGCTCACGTATTCCGTCGACGAGCAGAGCCTGACGATGGCGATCAACGTCCCCGCGCAGGCGTTCGTCGGCGCGACCTTCGACGAGGCCGACCGGCACCGCGCGCCCGCGGTCGAGCCGGGCATCGGCGGCTTCTTCAACTACGATCTGCTCGCCGAGCAGGCCGCCGGGCAGACGCACGGCGCCGGGCTGTTCGAGCTCGGGTTCTTCAACCGATTCGGCGTCGGCGTCGGCACGTTCCTCGCGGACGAATCGGGCCCGGCCCGGCGCCTGACGCGCCTCGAAACCACGTGGACGACCGATCGTCCCGGCCACCTCGCCAGCCTGCGCATCGGGGACGCGATCAGCCGTCCCGGCACGTGGGGCCGCGCGATCCGCTTCGGCGGCATCCAGTACGCGACCAACTTCGCGACGCAGCCAGGACTCGTCACGATTCCGCTGCAGGGCGTGAGCGGCCAGGCCGTGCTGCCTTCGACGGTCGACGTCTACGTCAACAACGCGCTGACGTCGACGCGCGAGGTCGCGCCCGGTCCGTTCGCGATCAACAACGTGCCGGTGGTGACCGGCCAGGGCGACGTGCGGGTCGTCGTGCGCGACGTCATGGGCCGCGAGCAGGTGATCACCCAGTCGTTCTATGCGAGCGCGAACCTGCTCAAGCAGGGCATGCAGGATTACTCGTACGAGATCGGCAAGGAGCGGCGCGATTTCGGCCTGGCGAGCAACGACTACGGGCGCTGGTTCGCCAGTGCGACGCACCGGATCGGTCTCACCGACCGGTTCACCGGCGAGATCCACGCGGAAGCCGAAGGGTCGCGGCAGAACCTCGGCGTCGGCGGCGTGGTGCTGGCCGGGCCGCTCGGCGTCGTCAACGCGTCCGCGGCGGCGAGCCGCAGCGCCGGCGGCCCGGGTGCGCTGGCGACGATCGGCGCCGAGAGCCAGGCCGGCCTCGTCGAAATCGGCGCACACGCGCAATGGGCGAGCCCGCATTTCGCGCAGATCGGGCTCGAGCCGGGCACGCTCGCGCCCAAGCTGCTGACGAGCGTCAACGTCGGCGTCGGGATGGGCCGCTTCGGCTCGCTCGGGCTCGCGCACGTATTCCTCGACAATCGCGACGGCTACAAGACCCAGTTGCTGTCGCTCAGCTACAGTGCGCAGCTGGGGCGCTTCGGCTTCGCCAACATCAGCGTCAGCAAGCCGTTGAGCGGCTCGGGCGCGACGATCGTCGGCGTCGCATGGACGATCCCGGTCGACAACCGGACGAGCGCATCCGTCACGCTGACACGCCAGCAAAGCGGTACCGAAATGCTCGCGCAACTGCAGCGCAGCCTGCCGGTCGGCGAAGGATTCGGCTATTCGCTGCAGGCCGGCAACGACACGCAGGATGCCAGCGCGACGCTGCAGACACGCACCGGCACCTACAGCGTCGAGGCCGCTTCGTATCGCGGCCGCGCCGGCGTGCGCGCCAACGCGGCGGGCGGCATCGCGTTCGTCGACGGCACCGCGCGCCTGTCGCGGCAGATCACGGACAGCTTCGCGCTGGTCAAGGTGCCGGGTTTCGCCAACGTCGGCATCCTCGCGGACAACCAGCTCGTCGCGCGCACCGACGCGGGCGGCGTCGCGCTGCTGCCGCGGCTGCGCGCGTATGAAAGCAACCCGATCTCGATCGAGCAGGCCGACCTGCCGTTCGACGCGACGATCGGCACGCTGAAGCTCGACGCGGTGCCCTACTTCCGCAGCGGCATGGCGCTGGTGTTCCCGATCACGCGCTCGCGCGGCGCGGTGCTGACGCTCGATCTCGAGAACGGCACGCACCTGCCCGCCGGCGCGACCGTCACGATCGACGGGCAAAAGGACGCATTTCCCGTCGGCCGCGACGGCGTCGTCTACGTGACCGGACTGTCGGAGCAGAACCACCTGCATGCGGCATGGCGCGACCGGCAGTGCGACGTGACCGTGCGCTTTCCCGCCGGCGACGACCCGCTGCCGGACCTGGGCACCCATCTTTGCAAGGGAGTCACACCATGAGACATCGCAAGCATGCCGGGCGGCTGGTCCGGCTCGCACGCTCTCACGCGGCGGCCGCGGCCGCGGCGCTCGCGGCCGGTGCCGTCGTGCTGCTCGCATTGCCCGCGCGCGCGGCGACGACCTGCACGATGAATGCGCCGTCGTCGATGGCATTCGGCACGTACGACACGATCAACGCCGCCACTTCCGCCGTCACGATCTCCGTCAACTGCACCGGCAGCGGCAACGCGACGCCGACGATCACCGCGAGCGCGGGCGGCGGTACCTTCGCGAACCGCCTGATGACGCGGACCGGCGCCACGCAGACGCTCGGCTACAACCTGTATCTCGACAGCGCGCACACGTCGATCTGGGGCGACGGCACGAGCGGCACGTCGGCGATTTCGTGGGGCAAGATCACGGGCGCCGGCGCCTTCAACGCTACCGTGTACGGGCTGATCCGCGGCGGCCAGAACGTCGTGCCGGGCAGTTATGCGGACCACAACATCACGATCCTGTTCACTTACTAGGCGTGCTGGCGGCGCATGCGTTGCGCATGCCGTCATCGATCGCCATCACGGACTCGGACAACGGGGGCAGACATGAATCGAACCGAGACAGCGGGCGCCGCCGCATCGCAGTGCGCCCGACGCGCATGGACCTGCACGCGGCCTCTCGCGCCTCAGCGGGCCGGCGGTCGCACACGCGCGCGGGTTGCGGCAATGGCCGCGCTATCGATCGCGCTGCTCGGCGCCGTGCCCGGCCATAGCGACGCGAAGCAGGCCAGCCGGTCGGTGCAGGTCGGCGCGACGGTCCAGGCGTATGCGCGGCTCAACGCGACCAATCCGGCGAAGCTCGTGATCGCGAACAAGGACACCAGCATCGGCTACCTCGCCGTGCCGAACACCAGCAACCCGTCCGGGACGACGCTCGCGATCCAGACCAACGACCGCGCCGGGTACACGGTACGCGTGCAGGTCGCGGCCGCCAGTCAGTCGCAGTTCAGTTCGATCGAGATCAGCGGCTTCGGCGGCAAGGTCGTGCTCCCGGGCACGGGCGGAACGATATCCGTGCCCTATACGGCGCTGAACACGACGTTCGCGCTGACCTACCGGTTCGTGTTCGCGCCGAAGGCGAAGGACGGGACCTTTGCATGGCCGCTCACGTTCTCGGTGCAGCCGAACCCGTGACGCGCGGCACGCCGGCGCCCGCGGCCCCGATCCCGCCGCGGCTCACACCACCGGCCCCGGTTCCTTTTCCTTGCGCAGGATCGCGTACAGGATGATCGCGCCGAACGTCGCGGTGCCGATCCCGCCGAGCCCGAAGCCGCCGAACTTCAGCGAGAAGTCGCCGGCGCCGAGCACCAGCGTGACGGCCGCGACGATCAGGTTGCGGTTGTCGGAGAAGTCGACCTTGTTGACGACCCAGATCCGGGCGCCCGTCACCGCGATCAGCCCGAACACGACGATCGACACGCCGCCGAGCACCGGGCCCGGAATCGTCTGGATCACCGCGCCGAACTTCGGCGAGAAGCCCAGCCCGATCGCGATCAGCGCGGCGACCGCGAACACGAGCGTCGAATAGATCCGCGTGACGGCCATCACGCCGATGTTCTCCGCGTAGGTCGTCACGCCCGTGCCGCCGACGCTGCCCGACACGATCGTCGCCAGCCCGTCGCCGATGAACGCGCGACCGACGTAGCGGTCGAGGTTGGTGCCCGTCATCGCGCTCACCGCCTTGATGTGGCCGAGGTTCTCCGCGACCAGGATCACCGCGATCGGCGCGAGCATCAGCATCGCGTGCGGATCGAACACCGGCGCCCGGAAGCTCGGCACCCCGAACCATGCGGCATGCGCGACGATCGAGAAATCGACCGGCTTGCCGAGGCCCAGCCCGTTGGTGGCGATCGCATAGATCACGTAGGCGATCACCAGCCCGACGAGGATCAGCAGGCGCTGCATCATCCCGCGCGCGAACACCGCGACGCCGCCGACGCACAGCACCGTGACGAGCGCCATCACCGAGTCGAAGGTCGACGCCGACACGCCCTTGACCGCGATCGGCGCCAGGTTCAGCCCGATCACCGCGACCACCGCGCCGGTGACGACGGGCGGCATCAGCGTCTCGATCCAGCGCGTGCCGATCGCCTGCACGAGCGCGCCGAGCGCGACGTACACCACACCGCACGCGATGATCCCGCCGAGCGCGACGGGGATGTTCGGGTTCGGCCCGCTGCCGCCGTAGCCCGTGACCGCGATCACGAGGCCGATGAACGCGAAGCTCGAGCCGAGGTAGCTCGGCACGCGGCCGCCGACCAGCACGAAGAACAGCAGCGTGCCGATGCCCGACATGAAGATGCACAGGTTCGGATCGAAGCCCATCAGCAGCGGCGCGAGCACGGTCGAGCCGAACATCGCGACGACGTGCTGCACGCCCATCGCGACCATCTGCGGCCACGGCAGGCGCTCGTCGGGGCCGACCACGCGCGCGGCGGCGCCGGTCGGCTGCACCCGCCAGCGCGGGAAGTAGGAATCGGACATGGGGAAAAGGGCTCCTGTCGAACGCCGGCTGCGGACGGTGCGCCGGTCTGGAATCTGGCGCGAGTTTACGGAGCGGAAATGGGGCTGGCAAGCGCGAACCGCCGGAGGCGGCGGGGCGGCGGTCGTGCACGCCGGGCGCGGTGCCGGACGGCACGATCGCGCCGATGAAGGCCGGCCGCGGTCGGCCCACGCCCGCCTCGATGTAAGCGTGCGCTCACATCGAGGCGGGCACCATGGCCATCACGGATTGATGTACTGGAACAGCGACATGTTCTGCAGTTGCGCGTAGGCCTTCTGCGCGCCGCTCAGCGCGTTCTGCACCTGCAGGTACTGGCTGATGGTCGTCACCATGTTGGTGCCGGTCAGGTCCGACAGGTTGCTGGTCGTCTGCAGCGCCGCGGTCTGGTTCACGGCCTGCATCGCCTTGACCTCCTGCTCGCGGCCGCCGACCGATGCCAGCACCGTCGTGACGTTGCGCATCGAGTTGTTGATCTTCGTCGCGGCCGTGCCCATCGCGTTCGACAGCGCGGCAATCGCCGTCGCGTTGCCGGTGACGGGCGTCTTCAATGCCGTGATCATCGAATCGAGCGTCGAGAACACGTCGACCCCGCTCGCCTGCGGTGCGGGCGTGACCGAAAACGTATCGTTGACGGCCGGCGTGCCCGACACGGCCACCTTCATCCCGCTGCCGAGCGCGATCGCGGTGCCCGACGTGTAGGCCTGCGCGGGCGTGGTCGTCGGCGGCGACGCCGTGTTGTCGGTCACCGTGTAGGTCGGCGCGGCCGCCGTGCCGCCGAAGGTGATCGTGAACTGATGGCCGTTCGTCGCGGCCGACGGGTCCGTCACCGTGACGTTGCCGATAGTGGCGGTGCCCGTGTTGCTCGCGCCGGCCGCCTGGACCGGCGAGCTGCCGAGCGACTGCACCGACATGAATACCGAGAGGCCCGAGTCGCCCTGCGGCACGCTGCGCGAATCGTCGATCTGCACGGTGCGCGTGCCCGTATCGCCGACGTAGCTGATGCCGCCGGCCGCGTTCTTCGTGAACGGCGCCGCCGCGTTCTTGTAGCCGGCGAACAGGTAGTTGCCGGCGCCGTCCGTCGAGTTCGCGAGCGACAGCAACTGGTCGCGATAGCCCTCGAGCTGCGTCGCGAGCGCCGCGCGGTCGCTGTCGGCGAGCGAACCGTCGCCGGCGCGCACGATCACCGACTGGATGTTGCCGAGCACCGTGCTGACGTTCTGCAACGCCTGGTCCTCCGCCCCCAGCGACGCGAGCGCCGTGCTCTGGTTGGCCGCGTACTGCGACAGCGTGGCCGAGGTCATCGACAACTGCACGGCCTGCGCCGCGCCCACCGGGTTGTCGGCCGGCGTCGTGAGGCTCACGCCGCTCGAGATCTGCTGGTAGAGCTGCGCGAGCTGGGCCTGCTGATCGTTCATCTGGCCGACGTTCAGCTGGTAGAACTGGGTCGTGGAAATCCGCATCGTTTCTATCCTCTCGAATCCGGTCAGCTGAACAGGCCCAGCACGGTCTGGAACAGCGAAGACGCCGTCTGGATCACTTTCGCGTTCGCCTGGTAGAGCTGCTGATACTGCATCAGGTTCGCGGCTTCCTCGTTCTGGTTCACGCCCGACACCGACTGCTGCGCGGACGTGATCTGGCCGACCAGCGCCGTCTGCGCGGTGCTCGACGACTTGAGCTGGCTCGCGGTGTTGCCGATGTTGTTCACGTAGTTCGCATACGCGCCGGTGAGCGTCGTCGTGCCGCCGCCGAGCGTCTTCGCGTTGACGAGCTGCGACAGCGCGAGCGCGTTGCTGCCGTCGCTCGTGCCGCCCGCATAAGGCCCGATCGTGAACGAATCGCCGTCCGACGGCGTGCCCGACAGCGTGACGGTCACGCCGTTCAGCGCACCGGCGGCCGTGCCCGACATCGTCATCGCCGCACCGGTCGACGGGTCGTACGGCACGGAATCGGTCGGATTGCTGATCGTCACCGAAGTCGGCGGCGTGCCCGGGATCGTCACCGTGGTGCCGACCGGGAAGCCCGACAGCGATTTCGTCGCCGCGTCGTAGGTCAGCTTGGTGGTCGGCACCTGGTAGCCGGCGCTCACCCCGCTCAGCGCGATCTTGCCGGTGCCGATATTGGTGCTCGACGCCGACGTGATGGCCGGCGACGCGGCCGCGATCGCCGAGCCGCTCGTCGTCGCGAGGCCGAAACCCGTCAATGCGCCGCGCGTGGGCAGCACGGTGAACTGGTCGCCGGCATTCATCGCGCCGGACGAGAACGAGAAGTTCAGCCCGCCGAGCGAAAGCGGCATCGGCCCGGCCTTCTGGTCGACCACCGTGCCGCTCGCGCGGTCGGTCAGCGTGTAGTTGGTGCCGTCGTACGACAGCGTGTAGTCGCTCGTCGTCGGCTGCGACGGGTTCGCGAACGACACGGAAAGCGACGCGTTGCCGGTATTGCCCTGGTTCGAATAAACGGACGGCGCCGCGACCGTGAACAGGTTGCCGCCCGGCTTGCCCGACAGGTCGATGCCGAGCGCGTTCTGCGCGTTGACCTGCGCGGCAAAGCTGGCCGCGACCGCGCCGAGCTGCGCCTGCGCGGGGTCGAGCGTCTGGCTGCGGAACGCGAGCAGGCCGCCGAGCGTGCCGCCCGACAGCGACGCATCGGGCAGCGCCTGGTTCGGGCCCTGCGGATTCGCGCCGGCGATGCCCTGCGACACGATGGTGAGTTCGCTCGGGTCGGACGGCGACGTGACGGCCGCGAGCTGATAGCTCTTGTCGGCGAGCACGAGCGGCTGGCCGCCCGCGAGAAACACGCTGTAGCCGCTGTCGTTGCGCACCACCTGCACGCCGGCAAGGCTCGACAGGTTCGACACCGCGAGGTCGCGCTGGTCCATCAGCTGGTTCGGCGGTTGCCCCTGGCTGCTCGCCGCCGAGATCTGCTGGTTCAGTTGCGCGATCTGCGCGGTGTACGTGTTGATCTGCGACACCGTGCTGGTGAGCTGCGTATTCACGCTCTGGCGCAGTGCATCGTATTGCTGGCCGGCCGCGTTGAGCTGGTTCGCGAGAATCTGCGCGTTGCTGATCGCCGTCTGCCGCACCGACGGGTCGGCGGCGCTGTTCGCCACGTTCTGCAAGCCGGTGAAATAGCCGGTGATCGCCGTCGAGATCCCGGCCGTCGGATTGCCGACGTAGTTGTTCAGCTGCGCGACGAGCGAATACCACGTCGACAATGCGCCGCCCTGCGACTGCGCGCTGTTCAGCTGGTCGCTCAGGTACTGGCTGTACTGCCGCTGCACCGTGACGGTGTTCACGCCCTGCGGCATGTAGCCGCTCGACGTGTACTGGCCGCTCGCCTCCGCATAGACGGGGCGTTCGACCGAATAGCCGGGCGTCGCGGCGTTGCTGATGTTCTGACCGGTCGTCGTGAGGCCCCAGAGCGCGGCATTGAGGCCGCTGACACCGAGGTTCATGAGTGTGTTGGACATGCGCGATCCTGATGAGCCGGCCGCGCTGCGGCCGCCGGGTTGCGTGACTCCCGGTATAACGGCCGCGGATCGGAAAAATTGAGGGAAAAATGCGCGGGCGACGCACGCGTGCGCGCCGTGCGTCGAGCGCGCCGGCGAACGCTGCCGGCGCCGGTGCGAAAGCGGCCCCGGACGGGGCCGCGACAGCGATGCGTCAGGCCCGCGCGAGCGAGCGGCGCTTCATCTCGAGCTGCGTGATCAGGCGCTGCAGCGTGTTCTCCGCGCTGCCCGGCAGCGACATGAAGCGAAAGCCGAGCTGGTAGCGCCGCGAGCCGTTCGGCATCTGGGTCGAGCGCTGCGACACGAGCCGCAGGTCGAGCGACAGCTTGCCGTGGCCGGTCAGTTCGAGCTCGACCTCCGGCAGCAGCGTGCCGACCTCGAGCGCCTCGACGCGCTCGTCGGCCGTGCGCAGCCCGACGCCGCCGAGCGACAGGTTGTGCACCTCGAACACGAAGCCCTCGCCGTCCGGCAGCTTGCCGCGGCAAAGGAACGGATCGACGATCGGCGCATCGACACGGAAATACTCGCGGCGCTGGATGCACATGAGCACGTCGGGGAAGTCGGCGACGAACGCCGGCAGCCCCTCGTAGCGCGTCTCGCGCGGCGTGCTCGTCGTGAATTCGACGCGCACGCCTTCGGGCGCCGCCGCGAACGTGCAATGCGATGCGCCGAGAATGCCGGCGTTCTGCTCGGAGAGCGCGCCCCAGTCGAACGTGAACGTGCGCGCGCCGACGTCGACCTCGAGCAGGCGCGTGACGAGCTGGCCGCCCGGGTACTGGACGGTCAGGAAGTCGCCGCGGTTCACGAGGTTGCGCAGCTGCACACCGATCTCCAGCGGATTACGGCGGGCGTAGTCAGGCCCGGAATGGCCCGCATCCAGGCTCGGATCGGTCGACGTTTCGATATTCATGGCTAGCCGGTTTTCTTTTCATGGGCGCCCGGGCGACCGGTGCGCAGTAAAACCGGGCCAGAACATGGCCCGGTTGCAGGTCTCACACACTTAGCGGCAGTGCTCACCGAAAGTTTAGATCGAATTGCCGGTTTTTTTCGCGCAAACGTTGAAACCGCGCGCGGCGGGTGCCGGGCGCGGTCCGTAAGATTGCAAAAAGGCTGCTGGGGAGCGGCTGCGGCCGCTGCCCGTCAGCCGATCTGCTGCATGATCGAGATCAGCTTCTTCGCGTAATTCGGGTCGGTTGCGTAACCGGCTTTCTGCATCCCGTGCGCAAAGCCTTCGACGCTGCGGCTCGCGCTCAGCACGCCCGCGTAGCGCGGGTTGTTCTTCAGCAGGTTCGCATAGTCGGTCATCGCGTGCTCGTACGAATCGTACGCGCGGAACTTCGCGACGACGCGACGCGGCGTGCCGTTCACGTATTCGGTCGTCAGCGCCGACACCGTGCGGCCCGTCCAGCCCTTGTTCGCCTTGATGCCGAACACGTTGTAGCTGGTCGAGCCGTCGCTCGCGCGAATCTCGCGCTTGCCCCAGCCCGATTCGAGCGCGGCCTGGCCGACGATGAAGCGCGCCGGGATGCCGGTCGTCGCGCTCGCCGCCTGGGCCGGGCCGGCGAGGCGGTCGACGAACGCGTCGGCGTCCTGCACGCCGCTCGCGCCCTTGAGCGGCGGCGTCAGCGCGCTGCCGGCCGAGTAGCCGCGCGCGCCGGCGAGCCCGCCGTTGTTCGACGCGTTCGCGTACGCCCGCGCCATCGCGTTCATCGCGGCGAGGCTGCCTTCGTTGCCCGACGTGCCCGAGCCGGCCGCACCGAGGCCGCCGAGGCCGAGCCCGGCCGCGCCGGCATCGGCCGCCGGATCGGTGCCCGCGCCCTGCCCCGCGTTGCGCAGCAACTGCTTCATCAGCGCGTCGGCCACGCCGATTCCGCGCTTCGACATCTGCTGCGCGAGCTGCTGGTCGAGCATCGACGTGTACATCTTCGACGTGTGCGAATCGAGCAGCCCGCCGTCGGGCGTCGCGTCGCGCATGCTTTTGAGCATCATCTCGGTGAACATCGCGTCGAACTGGCCCGCGACCGCCTTCGCGCCGGCCTGCGGCGACTGCTTCGCCTGCGCGCGCAGCGCGTCGAAGCCCTGCACGTCGAGCGCGAAGCGCTGCGTGAGGTCGTTTGCGTTGGGGAGGTTCGCTGCCATTTAGATGATCTCCAGATCGGCGCGCAGCGCGCCGGCCGCCTTCATCGCCTGCAGGATCGACATCAGGTCCGCCGGCGTCGCGCCGAGCGTGTTCAGCGCCTTCACGACGTCGGCGAGGTTCGCGCCGGCCGTCACCATCTTCAATGCGCCGTTGTCCTGCTTCAGCTGGATCTGCGACTGCTGCGCGACCACCGTCTGCCCGTTCGAGAACGGCCCCGGCTGCGATACCACCGGCTGCGTGTTGACGACCACCGACAGGTTGCCGTGCGCGACCGCGCAGCTTTGCAGCGTGACCATCTGGTTCATCACGATCGAGCCGGTGCGCGCGTTCAGGATCACCTTCGCGGCGGCCTTGTCCGGGCTCACGTCGAGGTTCTGCAGGCGCGCCATGAACGCGACCTGCTGCGCGGAATCGGCCGGCGCGGCGAGCTGGATCGTGCGGCCGTCGAGCGCCGTCGCAGTGCCCGGGCCGAAGCTCGAATTGACCGCGGACACGATCCGCTGCGCGGTGCCGTAGTCCATGTCGTTCAGCTGCAGCTGCAGCACGCCGTTCATCTGCGCGATCGCATTCGGCACCGAGCGTTCGACGATCGCGCCGCCGACGATCCGGCCGGCCGCGAGCTGGTTCACCTGCACGCGGCTGCCGTTCGCGCTCGCGCCCGCGCCGCCGACCGCCATGTTGCCCTGCGCGAGCGCATACACCTGGCCGTCCGCGCCCTTGAGCGGCGTGAGCAGCAGCGTGCCGCCGCGCAGGCTCTTCGCGTTGCCGAGCGACGAAACGGTGACGTCGAGCGCCTCGCCCGGCCGCGCGAACGGGGGCAGCGTGGCGGTCACCATCACGGCCGCGACGTTCTTCAGCTGCATGTTGTTCAGCGACGACGTGCCGCCGTTGGCCGAACCGTTGTTGATCGAGATGCCGAGGTTCGCGAGCATGTTCGCGAGCGTCTGCGTCGTAAACGGCGTCTGCATCGTCTGGTCGCCCGTGCCGTCGAGGCCGACGACGAGGCCATAGCCGATCAGCGGGTTGTCGCGCACGCCCTGGATCTGCGCGAGGTCCTTCAGGCGCTCCGCGTGCGCGGGTGCCGCGCCGAGCGCGCAGGCCGCCGCCACGAGCACGGCAGCGAGCCGCACGACGGCAGGCACGCGCGACACGCGGAACGACATACGGGACGACAGGCGATGGAAAAGAGGCTGCTGCATCGTCGTCACCACGGTGCGATGTTGAGGAAGAAGCGCTGCAGCCAGCCCATCGTCTCGGCTTCGTTGATGTAGCCCTTCGCCGAGTATTCGATGCGCGCGTCGGCCACCTGCGTCGAGTAGACCGAGTTCGCGCCCGAGATCGTGTTCGGGTTGACGACCCCGGAGAAGCGCACGAACTCGTTGCCCTGGTTGATCAGCATCTGCTTCTCGCCGCTGACGACGAGGTTGCCGTTCGGCAGCACGTTGGTGACGGTCACCGTGATCGTGCCGTTGAACGTGTTCGCCGCGCTGGCGCCGCCGGTCGCCGCGAACTTGTTGTTGCCGGCCGCCGACAGGTTCGCCTTCGCGAACAGCCCGCCGAGGAAGCCGGCCGTCGGCACGCTGAAGTCGGTGTTGCCCTGCCGGTTGGTGTTCGCCCCCGACGACTTGGTCGCGTTGATGTTCTCCGCGATCACGATCGTCAGGATGTCGCCGATGTTGCGCGGCCGCTGATCCTCGAACAGCGGCCGGCCCGCGTAGCCCGGGTTGTAGATGGAGCCGGGCGCCTGCATCGACATCGGCATCGGCGGCTGCGCCGTCATCGGCTGCTGGATGATCGGGTCGCGCGGAATCTGCGCGCAACCGGCGAGCGCGGCCACCGCGACCGCGCACGCGGCGCGGACGGAGGCTGACGGGAGGAGGCGAACCTGCTTCATGGCGACGACGGGACTTTCCGGTTAGCTCTTCATCTGCGTGACGGTCTGCAGCATCTGGTCGGACGTCGTCACGGCCTTGCTGTTGATCTCGTACGCGCGCTGCGTCTGAATCATGTTGACGAGCTCCTGCACGACGTTCACGTTCGACGCCTCGACATAGCCCTGGTTGAGCACGCCCGCGCCGTTCAGGCCCGGCTGCGACACGTTCGGCGCACCCGACGACGTGGTCTCGGCGAACAGGTTCTCGCCCTTCGCCTCGAGGCCGGCCGGGTTGATGAAGGTCGCGATCTGCAGCGAGCCGATCTGCACCGCGTTGCTCGAGCCCGGCTGCGTGACCGACACGACGCCGTCCTTGCCGATCGTCAGCGACTGCGCGTTCTGCGGCACGGTGATCGCCGGCAGGATCTGGTAGCCGCTCGACGTGACGAGCTGGCCCTGCGCGTTGGTCTGGAACGAGCCGTCGCGCGTATACGCGTTCGTGCCGTCCGGCATCAGCACCTGGAAGAAGCCCGCGCCGTTGATCGCGACGTCCTTCGAGTTGCCGGTCTGCGTGAGGCCGCCCTGCGTGTACAGGCGCTCGGTCGCGACCTGCTGCACGCCGGTGCCGAGCTGCAGGCCCGACGGCAGTTCGGTCTGCTGCGTCGAGTTCGCGCCCGGCTGGCGGATCGTCTGGTACAGCAGATCCTCGAACACCGCGCGCGACGCCTTGAAGCCGTTCGTGCTGGTGTTCGCGAGGTTGTTCGAGATCACGTCCATCTGCGCCTGCTGCGCATTCATGCCGGTGGCGGCGATGTAGAGCGATCGGTTCATGTTGAATCTTCTCCTGGTAGCTACGGCCGTGCCGCTCAGCTGAAGTTGAGCAGCTGGTTCGCCGACTGCTCGTTCTGGTCGGCCGTCTGGATCAGCTTCGACTGCAGCTGGAACGCCCGTGCGTTGTCGATCATCGCGACCATCGCGGTCACCGGGTTCACGTTGCTGCCTTCGAGCGAATTCGGCGTGACGACCACGTTCGGGTCGGCGTCGGCCGGATTGCCGTCGGCGGTGCGGAACAGCCCGTCGTTGCCGCGCGTGAGCGTGGCCGGGTCGGGGTTCACGAGCTTCATCTGGTCGACGATCGCGACCGCCGTCGGCGGATCGCCCGGCATCAGCGCGGACACCGTGCCGTCCTTGCCGATCGTGACTTCCGCGTTCGGCGGCACCGAGATCGGGCCGCCGTTGCCGATCACCGGCAGGTTGCTCGCGTTGACGAGCTGGCCGTTTTCGTCGACGTGCAGGTTGCCCGCGCGCGTGTATGCCTCGCCGCCGTCGGCGGTCTGCACCGACAGCCAGCCGGCGCCCTGCACCGCGACGTCGAGCGGGTTGCCGGTGCGCGTGATCGGGCCCGGCGCGTAATCCGCGCCGGGCGTCGACGCGAGCACGTAGGTGCGCGTCGTCGACGGGTCGATGTTGCTGCCGTCGCCGAAATTCATCGGCACCGCGCGATAGGTCGCGAGCTGCGCGCGAAAACCCGTCGTCGACGCGTTCGCGAGGTTGTTCGCGACGATCGCCTGCTGGTCGAGCGACTGCGACGCGCCCGTCATCGCCGTGTAGATCAGTCGGTCCATGGCTGCCGGTTATCCGCGCATTACAGGTTGATCAGCGTCTGGTCGACGGTCTGCTGCGTCTTGATCGTCTGCGCGTTCGCCTGGTAGTTGCGCTGCGCGGTGATCAGGTTGACGAGCTGCGACGTCAGGTCGACGTTCGAGTTCTCGAGCGCGCTGCCCTGCAGCGAACCATGGTTCGTGCTGCCCGGCGCCGAAATCTGCGGCACGCCCGACGCGGACGATTCGGCGTACTGGTTGCCGCCGAGATTGACGAGGCCGTTCGGGTTGTTGAAGTTCGCGAGCACGATCTGGCCGAGCACCGCCGTCTGGCCGTTCGAGTAGTTGCCGGTCAGCTTGCCGTCGGCGCCGATCGAGAAGGTCGTCAGCGTGCCGCTCGCATAGCCGTCCTGCGCGAGGTTGTTCACGCCGTCCTTGCCGCCGTACTGCGTGGTGCCGGTCAGGTCGAGCGTGAGCTGCTGCGGCGTCGCCGAGCCGTCGGTGTTCGGGACGGTGAACTGGAACTGGCCGAGCGATGCGGTCGGCGTGGCCGGCGTGCCCGTCGTCGTGCTCTGGATCGCGCCGGACGAGTTGAACGTGACCGTGCCGAGATCCGTCGTGGCGCCGCCCTGCACGCCCGCGTAGGCTTCCCACGTGCCGGCCGCCGACTTCACGAAGTACATGTTGACCGCCTGCGAGCCGCCGAGCGAGTCGTACACCTGGATCGACGTCGAGTAGTTGTACGTCGTCGTGTCGGTCGCGCTGAACGGCGTCTTGGTCGGCACCGTGTCCTGCGAGTTCAGGTTGAACTGGCCGGTGATCCTGGTCGTCGCGGTCGGCGCGATATTGGTGGTCGGCGCCTGCAGCGGCACGGTCTGCGCGGTGTTGATCACGCCGCCCGAGCTCGCCGCGTAACCCATCAGGTTGCGACCTTGCGAGTCGACGATGAAGCCGTTCTTGTCGCGCTGGAACGTGCCGTCGCGCGAGTACGTCGTCACGCCGTTGTTCGACATCTGGAAGAAGCCGTTGCCGTTGATCGCGACGTCGAGCGACGAGTTCGTCGTGTTGATCGTGCCCTGGCCGAACTGCTGCTGCACCGATGCGAGCGACGTGCCGATCCCGATCTGCGTGTTGACCGACGTCGCGACCGAGTTCGCGTACATGTCGGAGAACTGCGCGGTGCTCGACTTGAAGCCGACCGTGTTCGCGTTCGCGATGTTGTTGCCGATCACGTCGAGCGCGTTCGATGCGCCGGCGAGGCCGCTCAGACCCTGTTGATAACCCATTTCGGTCTCCGTTTTCGAGAAAGCTGGATCAGTTGGTGGTGGTCGTGCCGCCGGACGACGACGACGCGGTGTTCGGGAAGATCGACGCGACCTGGGTCAAGCCCACCGTCGTGCCGTTCGACAGCACGAGCCCCGCCGTGCCGTCGGCCTGCTTGATCACGCTCTGCACCGTCGCGGCCGCGAGCACGGTCGGCGTATACGTCTTGCCGTCGCTGCCCGTGTACTGCGCGCTCACGGTGTAGGTGCCGTCCGGCAGCGTGTTGCCGGCCGCATCCGTCGGCGTCCAGTTGAACGGCACCGTGCCGGCCGACTGCTTGCCCGCGTTGATCGTGTTGACGACCGCACCCGACTTGTCCTTCACGGTGATCGTCAGGTTCGACACGTCGTTCGCGAGCGACACGCCGAACGGCGACGCCGCGCCGCTCTTCACGCCGACGCTGTTGCCCGGCGCGAGCACGTTGGTGCCGATCAGCAGCGCGGCCTGCGTCTGCTGGCCGGCCGCGAGCTGCGTCGACAGCGACGTGAGCGACGTGTTCAGCTGCGCGATGCCGCTCACCGTGTTGATCTGCGCGAGCTGCGACGTCATCTGCGAGCTGTCGACCGGGCTCGTCGGATCCTGGTTCTGCAGCTGCGTGACGAGCAGCTTCAGGAACGTCGCCTGCAGGTCGCTCGCCGACGTGCCGGTGCTCGACACGTTGTTGGTGTTCATCGTGTCGGTCGGCAGGGTCGACACGTTGGTGCCGTTGCTGCCGATCGTCGTGCTGGAGGAAGTCATCCTGGGTGGCCTTGTGTCGGAACTGTCGGGTCTGTCTCGGTGTGGAAGTGCGATCGGCGCGCGGCTTACGTGCCGATCGTCAGCGTCTTGAGCATCAGCGTCTTCGCGGTGTTCAGCGTTTCGACGTTGGCCTGGTACGAGCGCGACGCCGAGATCATGTTCACCATCTCCTGCACCGGATCGACGTTCGGCATCTGCACGTAGCCGTTCGCGTCGGCGGCCGGGTTCGCGGGGTCGTAGGTCGACTTCATCGGCGACGGATCGTCGACCACCTTCGTCACGCGCACGCCGCCCACGCCCTGGCCGGACGCGGTGCGCGCGCCGCCGATCGGGTCGGTCGCGAACACGACCTGCTTGGCCTTGTACGGCTTGCCGTCGGGGCCGGTCGCGCTGTCGGCGTTCGCGAGGTTCGACGCGGTGACGTTCAGGCGCTGCGATTGCGCGGACAGCGCCGAACCGGCGACGCCGAAGATGTTCATCAACGAGGGCATGGAGGCTCCTTGTTCGGGTTCGGAAGCGGCGCGCGCTTACGAGTTCGTCGAGATCGCGGCGATCATCGCCTTGATCTGCTGGGTCATCACGGTCATCCCGGTTTCGTAGTGCAGCGCGTTGTTCGCGAACTGCACGCGCTCGACGTCGAGATCGACCGTGTTGCCGTCGAGCGACGGCTGCAGCGGCATCCGGTACTGCGCGCGACCGTAGTCGTCCGCCGGGCCGCCCGTCGGAATCAGCTTCGCGGTGCCGGCCATGTGGCCCGGCGCCGTCGACACCATCGTCATCCCGCTCGTCACGCCGGCCGGCTGCGCCATCGGCAGCTGTGCGGCGTTGCTCGGCGCGAGGCCGCCGCCCGTCTGCTTCAGCGAGCGCGCGAGGGTCGACGCGAAATCGACGTCGCGGGCCTGGTAGCCGGGCGTGTCGGCGTTCGCGATGTTCGACGACAGCAGTTCCTGCCGATAGGCGCGCACGTCGAGCGCCTGTCGGCCGAACGCGAATTCGGCATCGAGTTTGTCCAGCATGTGTGCGTCTCTCCGTATGAAGCGCTGCACGCCCGTTGCGCCGGATGGCGGCCCAAGGGGCTTTTTTCCATGACAGCGATGGTAGGCGCCGCCCGCAACCGGCAATCGGACGAATAACGCGGCAAAGGCCCCCTCTATTCATCGTTTGCGCGACGGCCCGCGTCCCTAGAATGCGAATCGGATCAACGGCTTCGAGGACACGGCGATGACACGCGCATTTCGCGGAAACGACGGACGCGGCACGCGCATCGCGCGTGCATGCGCGCTCGCCGCGGCGCTGTGGCTCGCGGTGCCGCTCGCGCACGCGGACGACGGGATGATCGTGATTCCGGGACGCGGCGAGACGGCCGAGACCGCGCTCGCGCATGCGAACGCGGCGAGCGGCGGGCAGTTCGGCGCGAATGCGGGCACGGTTTCTTCGGCTTCGGCTTCGGCCTGGGCTTCGGGTACGGGAACGGCGACGACAGGCGGCGCCCGGGACGCAAGCGGCGGCGCCGGCATCAATGGCGCGGCCTCGGCCGGCTCGATGGTCGTGACGAGCGTTGCGCCGCCAGCCGCCGTGCCGGCACCGGCACCGGCACCGGCACCGGCATCGCGCCCGGTCTACGCCGCCGCGCGCGCGAACGCGGGCGATGGCGCGCGGCGCGCTGCCGAGCCGGGTGCCGTCGCGACCGTCGTCGCGGGCACGGCCGATGCCGCATCGAATCCGTCGCGATCGGCCATCGCCGCGCGCATGGCGGCGGCCCGCGCCGCTTCGGCCGCGCCCGCCGTTGCCGCCGCGCCGGCCCAGACCACCACCGCACCCCAGCCGGCGCCCCCGCCCGGCCAGCAGGATCCCGACACGATCCGGCGCACGGCCCTCGCATTCCTGCAGCAGCAGGTCGCGGGCCTGCCCGGCAAGACCACCGCGACGGTTGCCGCCGCATTTCCGCGCGGACTCGCCGCGTGCACGACGCTCGAGCCGTTCCTGCCGACCGGCGCGCGCCTGTGGGGCCGCACGACGGTCGGCGTGCGCTGCGCCGGCGCGCGGCCGTGGACGGTCTATCTGCAGGCGAAGGTCGCCGTGCAGGCCACTTATTACGTCGCCGCGCGGCAGATCGCCCCCGGCGAGCCGCTCACCGCGGCCGACCTGGTCGCGCGCGACGGCGACCTGACGGTGCTGCCGCTGGCGGTGATCACCGATCCCGCGCAGGCGGTCGGCGCGACCGCGCTGGCCCGGATCTCGGCCGGGCTGCCGCTGCGCCAGGACATGCTGAAGAGCGCCGCGTCGGTGTCGGCCGGCCAGACGGTCCGCGTCGTCGCGGCCGGGCCCGGCTTCACGATCTCGGCCGAGGGCAGCGCGCTCGCGAATGCGGCGCCTGGCCAGTCGGTGCGGGTCAGGATGGCGGCGGGCCAGATCGTCACGGCGATCGTCAAGGACGCCGGAACCGTGGAAATTCCGCTTTAGGGGCGGATCACGGCGAAAGAGTGTAAAGAATTGTTTATTCGGAGAATGTCGGGCTCACGATGCTAAAGTTCGGGCCGACCCGGCCGTTATCTGGGTCATACCGTACAGGAAACCCATCGTGAAGATCGATTCCACTCCGAACCCGAGCCCACTCGCGTCGACCGGCAACGGCGCGACCCGCGCGCAATCCGGCGCGGCTTCGTCGTCGTCCGCGCAGGCGGCCGACGCAGGATCGACCGGCGGCGACACGACCGTGAACCTGTCGGGTCTGTCCGGCCAGCTGCGTTCGCTGTCGGCCTCCGGCAGCGCCGACATCGACACGGCCCTCGTCCAGTCGATCAAGGACGCACTGAACAACGGCACGTTGACGATCGACGTGAACAAGATCGCCGACGGCGTACTGAATACCGCCCGCGACCTGCTGCAACAGCAGCGCTCGCAGGGCAACTGAGCCGGCCCGGGGCCCGTCACGCCCTGACCGGTCCCCTGGTTTGCCGGCATGCGCACGCGTGCCGGCGCGACGAGCATGACGCGATGAGAGAAGAGCTGCTGGCCACGGTCAACGACGAACACGCGACGGTCGAAGCGTTCGCGTCCCTGCTCGCCTACGAGGAAAAGGCGCTGACGACACCGGAGCCGCTCGAGATGCTGCCCGGCATCGTCGAAAGGAAAACCGAGCTGATCGACCGGCTCGCGCAGCTCGAGCGCACGCGCGACACGCAGCTGTCCGCGCTCGGCTTTCCGGCCGGCAAGAAAGGGATGGACCAGGCCGCCGAGCGCGATGCCCGCCTCGCCGGTCGCTGGCAGTTGCTGCTGCAGGCCGCCGAACGCGCGCGCCAGGCCAACGCGACCAACGGGATGCTGATCCGGATCCGGATGGACTTCAACGAGCGCGCGCTCGCGGTGCTGCGCTCGGCGCCCGCGCCGGCCGGTGTCTACGGCCCCGACGGGCGCGTGTCGGCGCTGATGCGCTGAGACCCCGACCGCTCCGGCTGCACCGACTCCACTGACGCCCCCGTCACGCCGGCGCAGCGACGCGCCGGCTGCGCATCGCGCGGCCCTGCCAAGGCCGCGCGCACCTTCCCCGTTTCAAAGCAGCGGACACGCGGTGACCTGCGTGCCGCGTTCCACGCAAAGCCGTTCGTAGTCGCGCAGGTACGCGCGCTCGTCGTCGTCCAGCATCTCGAGATCGATCAGGTCCCAGTCGTAGCCGACCGTGACGAGGTTCTCGAACGCCACGGTGTCGGACGCGTCGTCGTCCGCGCGCACGATCACGATGTTCTCGATCCGCACGCCGCCCTTGCCCGGCACGTAGATGCCCGGCTCGACCGAAATCACCGCGTTCGGCACCAGCCCGTACTTCGCGCCCGGCGCGAACCGCACACCGCCTTCGTGCACGTGGATGCCGACACCGTGCCCGGTGCCGTGGCCGAAATCGTAGCCGTGATCGCGGCACACCTGGCGCACCGTCGCATCGACGTCGCCGCCCGTCGCCGTCTTCGGAAAGCGCGTGACGAGCCCCTTGATGCACGCCTTCAGCGCGACCGTGTAGATCTCGCGCTGCCACGGCCTGGCGACCGTATCCGGCTGCGTGCGGCGCAGCACGACGCGCGTGCAGTCCGTCGCGAAACCGGCGTCGTAGTACGCGCCGCTGTCGAGCAGCACGAGTTCGCCTTCGGTCAGCTCGACGTCGGCGCTCGCCGCCGTGTAGTGCGCGAACGCGCTGTTCGCGCCGTTCGCCGCGATCGACGGGAACGTCAGCGCGACCGCCGAGCGGGCGCCGTATGCGTCGTTGATCGTGCGGGCCAGGTCGTACTCGGTATGGCGCTGCCCCGGCTCGCCGGCTTTCGCCCAGCGCATCGTTTCGGCGATCGCCGCCGAACTGCGCGCGAATGCGTCGCGGAACCGCTCGAGGACCGCCGGCGTCTTGGCGGCCCGCAGCGCCTCCACCGGGTTGAAATCGGCGTGGCGCGCGTGCGGCCACACGCGACGCACCGACTCGACGAGCGCGCAGTTGACCGATTCGAAGCCGTAGCACACGTGGTCGACCGCGAACCGCGCGAGGAAGCGCTCGAGTTCGGCGACGTCGCGCCGGATCACCTGCAGCGCCGGATACGACGTCACTTCGACCGGGCACCGGTCGCAACCCTCCGGCAGGAACAGCGCGACCTGCTCGCCGAGCGCGAACAGAAAGCCCAGGTGCGACGACGCATTCGGGATGTGATAGCCGCGGCTGTTCAGCAGATACGCGAGATCGTCGGACGCGCACGTGAAGAACGCGGTCTTGCCCGGCGCCGCGCCGGTGTGCCCGGCGAGTCGCCGGTTCAGCGCATCGACGTTGTGCGCGATGCTCGCGCCGGTCATCGCATCCGGCAGCTCGAAGATCGGCCGCTCGACCTCCCAGCCCGGCAGCGCGATCGCGCGGTCGATCTCGCGCTCGACGAAGCTCGTCCAGTCGAGCGACGCCGCCTGCGTGCGCTCGACCAGCCGGTCGCGCTGCGCGACGCTGATTCGCAGCGCGTCGTAGCCCACCCGCGCGAGCCGGCTCGCATGCGCGAGCAGCCAGTCGGCCAGCGCCTGCCAGATCGTCACGTTCATCCCGAGCTTCTCGATGCGCACGCGCGCCGGGTCGCATTGCTGTTCGGCCTGAAGGTGGTAGCGGCCGTCGACGAACAGCACGAACGGCGGCATGCCAAGCGCCTGCGCGGTTGCCGCGCTCAGGAAGATCCCGCAGCCGGCCGAGCCGTCGAAGCCCGACAGCGCGTAGCGCGGGTTGTTGCGGCGCGGCAGGTATTCGGTGATGTACTCGTCCTGCGACGTGACCACGACCGCGTCGAGCCGGGCGGCATCGAGCAGTCGCGACAGGCCGGCCTGCGTATCGGCGACGCACGCGTCGTACGGAGGAAGGCCGGAGAAGCTGTATTTCAGTCGATCGATCATCGGATACCCGTTATTGATTGTTGTAGGCGGCCGGCGGCGACACGCGCCGGCGCATGCGTGGCGCGACACACCGCCCGTGCGGGGACGCGCGGCGCGGAGCACAGCCGCGCGGCGGTGCCGTTCCATCGCCGGATTTTCGGGGAAATTTTTGTCTCACTTAACTTTGTTTGATGCGAGCGACAGAATCTAGAGCACGCTGAAATCGCGGTCAAGCCAAAATTTTCGTAGGGCTAAAATTTCCGACACCGCGCACGGCGGCGGCGCGGTCATGCGCGGCCGCGTCCGGCGCGCAACGTCCTCGCGCCGGCGTGCGCGGTACGCGCGGTACAATGCGCCGGCATCGTCGTCCCGACGGCCGTGCTTCGTGCGATTCGCGCAACGCCGCATCCCGGCGACGGCACCGCCCCTCTGCCCGCCTTGCGGCTCGTTGCCACGAAAGAGATTCATGGATTCAGACATCATGCGTATCGGCCAGCGCATTCGCCGCCTGCGCCGGGAAGCGAAGAAGACGCTGCTGGAAGTCGCGACCGAAGCAAACCTGTCGGTCGGGTTCCTGTCGCAGGTCGAGCGCCACCTCACCGGCATCTCGCTCTCGTCGCTCGTCAACGTCGCGAAGGCGCTGAACGTGCCGCTCGGCACGCTGATCGACCAGCCGCGCCAGGCGCAGCCCGACTCGCACGCGGGCCGCCGCGAGCCGTACGCCGTCGATGCCGCGTCGCAGTGGTACGAGCGGCTGTCCACCACCTTCGACGGCAGTCAGATCAACGCGCTCAAGGTCCGGATGATGGAGGGCTACCGTTCGGAATGGGTCGCGCACGGCGGCGACGAGTTCGTGTACGTGCTGACCGGACGGCTTTGCTACACGATCGGCAGGAAGGATTACCCGCTGTCCGCCGGCGACTCGCTGCACTTCGACGCAAGGAAACGCCACCGCGTCGCGAACGTCGGCGACGGGCCCGCCGAGATGATCGCGGTCGGCACGCTGCCGCTCTTCGACGACGACGATGCGGAGCTCGGATCCGCGGCAATGAAGATCAGGCTGCTCGCACGCGATGCCGGCGCAAGGCCGGGCGAGCCGCGCGTGAGCCGCCGCGAACCCGCGGCGAAACCCGAGCGCGACACGGATTCGAACGCGGCCGCGCCCGTCGACACGCCGGCCAAGCCGGCAACCGGGAAGCCGCGCGCCGCCACCGCCAAGCGAGCGGCTGCCGCCACGCCGCCTCGCCGCGCCACCGCCCGCACGAAGCAGTGACAGCCAGCTGCCGGGCGGCGCGCTCCGCCACCCGGCGCTCGTCCGTTATTCGGCGATCGCCAGCGCCTGCTTGACGGCCTCGATGCGCGCGCGATGCACGGCGTCCTTGATCTGCATCGCATCGTTGGCAAGGCCGCGCGCGATCGCGCCCGCGTCGACGCTGCGCGCCGCCACCAGCGCCACGCGCAGCCGCTCGGCCTGCGGATACGGCTGCGTGTCGAGCCCGAGCCGGCCGCGCGCATCCGATTCGCACGCCTGCAGCATCTCGGCGAAGCGCGCCGGCTTGCGCAGCGCGTCGCTGCGCTCGAAGAGCCGCACGAGCGCGGCCGCGCCCATTTCCATCACGCGATGCAGGTTGCCGTGCTCGCGCGCGACCACCAGCGCGAGATCGCGGCACTCGTTCGGCACGCGCAGCCGCTCGCACAGCGGCTTGATGAGATCGACGCTGCGCCCTTCGTGGCCGACATGGCGCGGCAGCACATCGGCGGGTGTGGTCGCCTTGCCGAGATCGTGCGTGAGCGCCGCGAAGCGCACCGGCAGCGAATAGCGCTGCTTCGCCGCGTAATCGACGACCATCATCACGTGCACGCCCGTGTCGACCTCCGGGTGGTAGTCCGCGCGCTGCGGCACGCCCCACAGCGCGTCGACCTCGGGCAGGATGCGCGCGAGCGCGCCGCACTCGCGCAGCACCGCGAACATCCGCGACGGCTTCGCCTCCATCAGCCCGCGCGCGATCTCCTGCCACACGCGCTCGGGCACCAGCGCGTCCGCTTCGCCCGCGTCGACCATCCGCCGCATCAGCGCGAGCGTGTCGTCCGCGACCGTGAAATCGGCGAAGCGCGCGGCAAAGCGCGCGATCCGCAGGATCCGCACCGGATCCTCGACGAACGCGTCGCCCACGTGCCGGAACACGCGCGCGCGCAGGTCGGCCTGTCCGTCGAACGGATCGATCACCGGGCCGACCAGCGCGCCTTCCGGGCTCACTTCGCGCGCCATCGCGTTGATCGTCAGGTCGCGCCGCGCAAGATCCTCCTCGAGCGTCACGTCCGGTGCGTAGTAGAACTGGAAGCCGTGATAGCCGGCCGCCGTCTTGCGTTCGGTGCGCGCGAGCGCGTATTCCTCCTGCGTGTCCGGATGCAGGAACACGGGGAAATCCTTGCCGACCGGCCGGAAGCCCTGCGCGACCATCTGCTCGGGCGTTGCGCCCACGACCACGTAGTCGCGGTCCTGCACCGGCACGCCGAGCAATTCGTCGCGGATCGCTCCGCCTACTGCGTAGATGTTCATGGCGTCGGTTCGTATTCGGCGATCACGTTGGTTTCGCGGCGCGCGGCATCGATCCAGCGTTGCACCGCCGGCAGCGCCGTCACACGCGCGGCATAGCCGGCTGCCTCCGGCGACAGCGCCGGCGCATACGTGTTGAAACGCATCACGACCGGCGCATACATCGCATCGGCGATCCCGAATTCACCGAACAGGAACGGGCCGCCCGATGCCTCGATGCATGCGCTCCACAGCGCGTCGATGCGCGCGACGTCGGCGAGCGCCTCGGGCGTCGCGCCGCGCCCCGGCATCGACGCGCGCACGTTCATGCCCATGTCCGTACGCAGCGCGGCGAAGCCCGAGTGCATCTCGGCCGAGATGCAGCGCGCATGCGCGCGGTCGAGCGGATCGGCCGGCCACATCGGGAATTGCGGATAACGCTCGGCGAGCGTCTCGGCGATCGCGAGCGAATCCCAGATCGCAAAGCCGTGGTCGTCGATCAGGCACGGCACCTTGCCGGTCGGCGAATACTCGCGGATGCGCGCGGCCGTGTCGTCGCGGCGCAGCTCGATCGCGATCTCGTCGAACGGGATGCCGAAATGCGCGAGCAGCAGCCACGGCCGCATCGACCACGACGAGTAATTCTTGTCTCCAATGACGAGTTTCATGGCGGGGTTCCGAAAAGCGCGTAGGTGAATAACGGAAGCGACGGCCCGCGACGCCTAGCGGCGCGAGCGGAACCAGTCGAAGCGTGAGCGCCGCGCGGCATGGCCGAGATACGCGGGCGCGATGCTCTCGAGACTCGCGGGCGCGATCCCGAGTTCCGGCGCGAGCGGCCCGGACAGCACGTTCGGCACCGACATCGACGCAAGATTGTCGCGCGTGATCACCGGCTCGCCGGGCAGGCATTCGAACACGCGCGCCTGCAACTGCGCAAGCGCGTCGGGCAGGCGCACGATGCGTGCCTGCCGGCCGACCAGCGTGCCGCAATAGCGCACCAGCTGCTCGAGCGTATAGACGGTCGGGCCGCCGAGCTCGTAGGTCTTGCCATGCGCTGCCGCGAGATCGAGCGTGTTGACGAATGCGCGCACCACGTCGCCGACGAACACCGGCTGGAATTGCGCGTCGGGCATCGCCAGCGGCAGTACCGGCAGCGTGCGCTGCAGGTTCGCGAAGGTGTTCAGGAACGCGTCGCCGGGGCCGAACACGACCGACGGGCGGAAGATCGTCAGCGCGAGCGAATCGGTCGCCGCGACCGCATGCAGCGCGGCCTCGCCGTCGCCCTTCGAGCGCTGGTACATGCTCGGGCCTTGCGAATCGGCGCCGAGCGCGCTCATGTGCAGCACGCGCCGCACGCCGACTTCGACGCACGCGGCGGCCAGCGCGGCCGGCAGCGCGACGTGCGCGCGCGCGAACCCGGGCCCGTAAGGCGTGCCGCGGCCGCCGTGCAGCACGCCGACGAGGTTGACGGCCGCATGCGCGCCGGCGACGAACCGCGCGAGCGTGCGCGTATCGAGCGCGTCGAGCTCGACGATCTCGATCGGCAGCATCTGCAGGTGGCGCGCATGCTCGCGCCGCCGCGTGCCGATCCGCACCTGCTTGCCGGCATCGATCAGCGCATTGACGAGCCGGCTGCCGATGAAGCCGGTGCCGCCCAGCAGCGCGACGGTCTGGCGATCCATGATGGTGACCTCAAAAGAACACTGCCGCGTCTCGCGCGGCAGTGTGAAGATTGCGGATCAGGGCGAGATCATGCCTAGACGCTTCTTCAACGATTGCGGTTTGCCCTCGAAGAGCGCCGCGTAATAGACGGTATTCGACAGCACGTTCTTCACGTAGTCACGCGTCTCGTTGAACGGAATCGTCTCCGCGAAGATCGCGCCTTCGACCGGCTGCGTCAACACCTGGCGCCACTGGCGCGGCCGGCCCGGGCCCGCGTTGTAGCCGGCCGTCGCCAGCACCGGCGAGCTGTCGAAGTTGTTGTAGATGTCCGCCAGATACCAGGTGCCGAGCTGGACGTTGGTATTGATGTCGTGCATCTGCGCGCGCGTGATCGTGCCCATCCCGAGCTTCTTCGCGACGAGCTGCGCGGTGGCCGGCATCAGCTGCATCAGCCCGCCCGCGCCGACCGACGAACGCGCGTTCGTGATGAAGCGCGACTCCTGGCGGATCAGCCCGTAGGCCCATTCGATGTCGAGGCCGCTCGACTGCGCGTAGCGCTCGACGATGTCGCGGTACGGCGACGGGTAGCGCAGCGTGAAGTCGTGCTCGGCCTTCGTGCGGTCGGCCGTGTTCACCGTGCGGTCGAGCAGGTCGATGCGCTTGCCGTATTCGGCGGCCGCGAGCAGCTGGCGATCGGTCATCCCGCGCAGCGGCCAGTTCCATTCGCGGTTGCCTTCGAGGCGCAGGTTCAGCCCGTAGAAGCGTTGCGCGAGCGCGAAGCCGGGGATCTTGCTCATCGCATCGACGTCGGCGTCGCTCACCTTCGTGCGCGGCGGGATCGACGTGCGCTGGCCCAGCTCCTCGCCGGCAAGCTGCCCGTAGAAGTTGAACTGGCCCGCGACCTGCTCGAATTCCTGGTTCGCCTGCAGCGTGTCGCCGCTCTGCTTGAGCGCGCGCGCATGCCAGTAGATCCATGCCGGATCGCTGCGCAGCGACGGCGGCATCTGTTCGATCGACCAGCGCACCATCGGCCAGTTGCCGGCGAGCAGCGCGGCGCGCGTGCGCCATTCGTAACCCGGGTTCGACAGCGGTGCGTTCGCGGATTTCGCATACCAGACCGATGCGAGCGGCGAGCGCTTGATCGCGCCCTGGTAGCCGATCGCGCCCCACGCGATCGCCTGCTCCTGCTTCGTCAGCGAGCCGGCGACCGACGTCAGCATCCCCGCTGCGGCGTCCGGGTCGTTGCGCGCCATGCGGCCGAGCGCGATCAGCGCGAGCTGGTGCGAGGCCGCGTCGGGGCCGATGCCGCGCGCGAGATACAGCGGCGGCGCGCTGGTCGCCTGGTCGAAGCCGGCCGGCCGCGCGCCGAGCGCGTCGACGATCTTCCCGCCGAGCGTCGTGTAGTTCTGCTCGTACGCGAGGCGGGCCTGCTGCCACACGTCGTCGCTCGTGAACTGCTGGTTGACGGTGAGCGCCGTAATCAGGTCGACACAGGCGTCGCCGTAGTATTTCGGCTCGACGAGCAGCGCGCGCGCCGCATCCGCGACGTTCTCGCCGCGCGCCGCGCGCGATTCGAGCGCGTAGCACTTGACCTGCGTGTCGTCGTCGAGCACGAAGCGCTTGTATTGATCGTCGAAGCTGCGCCAGTCGTGGCGCGCGCCGAGCACGAGCAGGTAGTCGTTGCGCAGGCGGTCGGCGATCGCCTGGCCGTCGTAGCGCTGCAGGAACGACTGCACGGGAGCGTCGGGGGCATCGACACGTGCGCGGCCCGTCGAATCGAACAGCTGCGGCTTGATCTGGAAATACTCGACGTAGGACGGAACCGGATAGTTCGGAATCATCGCCGCGAGCTGCGCGGCCTTCGCGGCGTCGTTGCGGCGCGCGGCTTCGCGCAGCTGCACGAAGATCTGGTCGTCCCCGGCGAGCGTGTCGTCATTCGGCGCGGCGCACGCGGCCGTGCCCGCGACGAGCGCGGCGGCCGAAAGCGCGAGCGCGACCGCGCGATATACTCGGAAAAGGCTGTTCGACATCGTTTTGAATGGAGCACGAAGTGAGCGAAAGCATAGCATGCAACCCTGTGCCGAACCCGAAGGTTGCACTGCGCAAAACGCTGTCCGGCGCGCGTCGCGACGCCGCGTCGCAGCCCGCCGCGAACGCCGCGCTCGACGCGCGGCTGCGCCTGTTGCTCGAGCGGCTCGCGCCGCGCACGATCGGTTTCTACTGGCCGCTGCCGGGCGAATTCGACGCACGCGACGCGGTGCTCGCGTGGTCGGCGGCAGGCTCCGGTCGCCGTGTCGCGCTGCCGGTGATCGGCGAGAAGCACACGCCGCTCGCGTTCCATGCGTGGAATGCGCACACGCCGATGCGCGAAGGGCATCACCGGATTCCGGAGCCGGCGTCGGGCGTCGTCGTCGTGCCCGACCTGTTGCTGATTCCGTGTGTGGGATTCGATCTCCAGCGCTACCGGCTAGGCTATGGCGGCGGCTATTACGACCGCACGCTCGCGATGTGGCCGGGCACGGCGCTGCCGGTGACGGTCGGCATCGCGTATGAAGCGTGCCGCGTGGATGCGCTGCCGGCCGAAGCGCACGATCTCGCGATGCAGTGGATCGTGACCGACGGCGCGCTTTACCCGGACCCGGCCGCCGGATGACGCGGCGCGCGACGTCGCTCGAGCGGCATGCCGCGCGTCACCGCGTTCGTCGTCCCGTCCGCAATCGTTTACAGCGACGCCGCCGCGCGCGCGGCCGTGTCGTAGAGGCCCGAGGCGTGGCGCAGCAGCTGCGCCGCGTCGCCGATCTGCTCGTTGGTGAGGCCGCTGTCCTTGAGCGTCTCGATCAGGCAATGCTCGCGCACCTCCCGATACTTCAGGCAGAGCTCGCGGCCCGCCTCGGTCGCGAAGAAGAACACTTCCTTGCCGCTCTTCTCGCTCTTCACGTAGCCGCGCGCGATCAGTTTTTTCAGCGCATAGGTGGCGACGTGCGTATCCTCGATATTGAGCACGAAGCAGATGTCGGCGAGCTTCTTCTTGCGTTCGCGATGGCTGACGTGGTGCAGCAGCGACACCTCGACCGCCGTCATGTCCTTCGCGCCGGCGGCCGACATGCAGCGCACCATCCATCGGTTGAATGCGTTGCCGGCCATGATGAGCCCGTATTCGAGTTCCGACAGCTCCGCGCTCGAATCGGAAACGAGGTGTTCGGATGACACGATCTTGGTCGCAGGACGCTTCATGGAAAGGCGGCGCAAGCCGGATGACAGGGTGTGCCGAGTGTACGCCAGAAGCCCGGCCATACGGGCTAGGCGAAAACGCTTATTGGGAAGTTGTCGATATTTTATTGACAATGTGCGCTAACATTGCCGTCCGAACCGTGCCAGTCCGATGACGCAACCCCGCATTTATCCGCTCGGCGATGCCGCCCTCGTCTGCGAGGTGCCGCCGCCCGCCACGCTCGATTGCCAGCGCCGCGTCTGGGCCGTCGCCGAGGCCGCGCGCGCGTGGCCCGACGTGATCGACGTCGTGCCGGGCATGAACAATCTGACGATCGTATTCGATGCGCTCGCCGCGACGGCCGAGTCGCTCACGCCGGCGCTGCGCGACGCGTGGGAAACCGCCGACGTCGAGCACGCGGACGGCCGCGAGATCGAGATTCCGGTCCAATACGGCGGCGCTGCCGGCCCCGACCTCGCGGCCGTCGCCGCGCATACCGGGCTGTCGGCCGACGAAGTCGTCGCGCGGCACGCCGCCGGCGAATACGTCGTGTTCTTCATCGGCTTCCAGCCGGGCTTCGCGTATCTCGGCGGCCTCGATGCGTCGCTGCACACGCCGCGCCGCGCGGCGCCGCGGCTCGAAGTGCCGGCCGGCTCGGTCGGCATCGGCGGCGCGCAGACGGGCATCTACCCGGCCACGTCGCCCGGCGGCTGGCAGCTGATCGGCCGCACGTCGCACGTGCTGTTCGACCCGGCGCGCCCGCAGCCGACGCTGCTGCTGCCCGGCGACCGCGTGCGCTTCACCATTGCCGGAGTCGACGCGACATGACCCAGAACTCAGCACCGGGCACGATCGAGGTCGTCCGCGCCGGCCCGCTGTCGACCGTGCAGGATCTCGGCCGCCGCGGCATGCGCCATCTCGGCGTCGCGCAGGGCGGCGCGCTCGACGGCCTCGCGCTCGAAGTCGGCAACCGGCTGGTCGGCAACCGCCCCGACGCGGCGGCGGTCGAAATCACGATCGGCCCGGCCGCGTTCCGCTTCACGCGCGCGACGCGCATCGCGATCACCGGCACCGAGTTCGGCGCGACGCTCGACGGCAAGCCCGTGTATTCGTGGTGGAGCCTGCCGGTCGACGCCGGGCAGACGCTCGTGCTGCCGGCCGCGAAGCGCGGGATGCGCGGCTACCTGTGCATCGCGGGCGGCATCGACGTGCTGCCGATGCTCGGCTCGCGCAGCACCGATCTCGCGTCGCGCTTCGGCGGGCTCGGCGGCCGCGCGCTGCGCGACGGCGATCGGCTTCCGGTCGGTGTGCCGCCGGCCGGCGCCGGCTGCCTCGCGGCCGATGCGCCCGAATTCGGCGTGAAGGCGCCCGCGTGGTGCGCGTTCGTGCGCGTCGACGAGCCGCCGCGCCGCCACCGGCCCGCGCATGCGCCGTGGGCGATGCCCGTGCGCGTGCTGCCGGGCCCCGACTACGCGTCGTTCGCGGCCGACGCCCAGCAGGCGTTCTGGGACGAGGAATGGCTCGTCACCGCGAACAGCAACCGGATGGGCTATCGGCTCGCCGGCGCCGAGCTGGTGCGCGAGCGGCCGGTCGAGCTGCTGTCGCACGCGGTGCTGCCCGGCACGATCCAGGTGCCGCCGAACGGCCAGCCGATCGTGCTGATGCACGATGCGCAGACCACCGGCGGCTACCCGAAGATCGGCACGGTGATCCGCGCGGATCTCTGGAAACTCGCGCAGGCGCGGCTCAATCTGCCGATCCGCTTCGTGCGCACGACACCCGATGCCGCGCGCGCCGCCCTGAGCGCTGAACGTGCCTATCTGCGGCAGATCGACGTTGCGATCGAGATGCGCGAGGAGACCCGCCGCCGCGCGCAATCGCGCGCGGCGTGACAATGGCGGAAGCAGGACGAAGGACGCGCCACGCCATCAGTGGACGAGGAACATCATGGAAATCGATCTGAATGCCGATCTCGGCGAAGGATGCGGATCGGACGAGGCGCTGCTCGACCTCGTCACGTCGGCGAACATCGCGTGCGGCTGGCATGCAGGCGGCGCCAACGCGATGCGCGACTGCGTGCGCTGGGCCGTGCAGAAGGGCGTGTCGATCGGCGCGCATCCGAGCTTTCACGACCCGGAGAATTTCGGTCGCAAGGAAATGCAGTTGCCGGCGAGCGACATCTATGCGGGCGTGCTGTACCAGCTCGGCGCGCTGTCGGCGATCGCGCAGGCCGAGGGCGGCCGCATCGCGCACGTGAAGCCGCACGGCGCGCTGTACAACCAGGCCGCGCGCGACCCGATGATCGCCGACGCGGTGGTGTCCGCGATCCACGACTTCGATCCGTCGCTTGCCGTGTTCGGGCTCGCGAACAGCGTGTTCGTCGCGGCCGCGCGGCACGCGGGGCTCGCCGCGGTGGAGGAAGTGTTCGCCGATCGCGGCTATCGCGCGGACGGCTCGCTGGTGCCGCGCAGCCAGCCCGGCGCGCTGATCGACGACGAGGAAGCGGTGCTCGCGCGCACGCTCGACATGGTGCGGGAGCGGCAGGTGCGGGCGGTGAGCGGCGAGTGGGTGCCGCTCAATGCGCAGACGGTCTGCCTGCACGGCGACGGCCCGCATGCGCTGGCGTTCGCGAAAAGGATTCGTGCGGCGCTGGAGGCGGCGGGAATCGATGTGGTGGCGCCGGGCGCGCTGGAGGCTGGCGAGGACGCGTGACGCGTCGTCTCGGCGAGCACGCCGCGCTGCCGCTCGAAGAATATCGCCGCACAAAAGAAAAAAGCGCCCTCGTGGCGCTTTTCCGTTGGCGCGATCGCTGCGGCTTCGCCGTCTGTCGATTCTCGCCCCCCGAAACCGTCTGTCGACGGTGACCGGAAAACCTTCCGGATTAAAAAACGTCCGCCGCCGCCCGATTTACTGCTTACCCCGGTTGGACGACGGAGCGTCGCTTATTCGCAAGTCGGCCTGCATGCCTTGTTGTTGTCCGACGATGGTTGGCCCCGCCGTACATGCAGACGCTTTCCGCGGCCGACACGTGTGCACCACGTGCCGGCAACGCGCTCACCCCGCGCTTTGTTTTCTGCTACCCCGTAGAACTTTTTCTATTCTTTTCATTTTTTCAACTTGTGGATCGAAGAATAGATATTGGCCGAACGGGATGTCAATCGTTTGAAACGCTATTTTCTGACGAATCGAGGGTTTTCCTTATCGAATCGCACGCCCATACAGGCGTTTGACGCTACGCGCGCAGCGTCGATCAAACAGGGGAGGATCGGTTCGGGCACGCCCGCGACGCTCAGTTCGCGTCGACGCTGTAACCTTGTTGACGCAACAATTCGAGCACGCCGCGCGGGCCGCCCAGATGCAGCGCGCCGATGGCGACGAATACCGGCCGGTTCGGCGCGGCGATTGCCGTCATCCGTGCAACGAAGCGCCGGTTGCGCTCGTACAGGATCTTGTTGTCGATCGACGCCGACAGCGTCTTCGAACGAGCCAGCCGCTCGCTCTTCGCGACCGCCCACGCGAAAATCGCATCGGCGTCGCCAATTTGCCACAGCCGGTGCAGCGCCTTGATGTCGTCGGCGTTCTGCGCGGGCGTCTGCACCATGTCCTGCGCGAGCATCTCGCGCTGCTCGGCGAGCGTCAGCCCGGTGAACGCGCGCATCTGCTCGGCCAGCGTCTCGAGCCCGATCACCCGGCCACCCTTCTTCTTCAGGAACACGTTCTGCAGTTGTGCCTCGGTGCCGTACTCGGTCTGCAGGCCGGCCGACAGCGAGTCGTAGGTCTCGACGACCAGCGCCGCCAGCCACGGCCGCATCCGGCGGATTTCCGCGAGCGCGGCCGGATTGCCGCGCAGGCGCCCCGCGAGGCGCTGCCACAGCGACTCCGGCAGCAGCCGCTGCAGGCACGGGTAGCGGCACACGCCGTATTTCGACACGTCGTCCTGCGATTCGAGCAGATCGTCGGGCGACAGCTCGAGCGCGAGCGTCGGCGATGCCGCGAGCGCGCCGAGAATGCGCGGCCGGAACGGCTGGGCGGGCGGATAGTCGGACGGGTCGCCCGTGTGCAGCGTGCCGAGCACGTACAGCGTGACCTTGCCCTTGGTCGCCACGTAGAACGGCATGCGCGCGGGCTGCACGCGAACCGTGCCGCGCGCGACCGTGCCGTTGGACACGGAAGGCGCGTGGAAGCCCGGCAGGCTCATGCCGGGCGGCGGAACCTGCGACGTATGGATCGGCGAACTGGCCGGCGCACGCCCTTCGGCACGCGCGGCCCCGACGGGAACGACGAGGCCGGCCGCGACGCACGCGCCGGCCAGCGCCGCGCCCGTGACCGTGCGCACGCTCCAGCGCCGTGCGTTGCGGCACGCGCGCATCATCCGCGCGCGGCCGGCCCCCGAACGGCGCACGCCGGACGCGCGCGCCGCCAAACCATCAGGCATTCGCCTCCCCCACCTCCTCGGCGCGATGGCAGGCCACGCGGCGTCCGTCGACGTCGCGCAGCTGCGGTTCCTCGACACGGCAGCGCTCGACCGCGTACGGGCAGCGCTGGTGAAACGCGCAGCCGGACGGCGGATTGAGCGGCGACGGCAGCTCGCCCTGCAGCTTGATCTGAACGCGGCGGTCTTCCTCGAAGATCGCCGGCGTCGCCGACATCAGCGCGCGCGTGTACGGATGGCGCGGACGTGCGTAGATCGTCGCCTTGTCGCCGAGCTCGGCGACGCTGCCGAAGTACATGACCATCACGTCGTCGGCGACGTGCTCGACCACCGACAGGTTGTGCGAGATGAACACGTAGCTCGTCTTGAACTGCTCCTGCAGATCCATGAAGAGGTTCAGGATCTGCGCCTGGATCGACACGTCGAGCGCGGACACCGGCTCGTCGGCGACGACGATCCGCGGATCGAGGATCATCGCGCGCGCGATCGCGACCCGCTGGCGCTGGCCGCCCGAGAACATGTGCGGATAGCGCTTCGCGTGCTCGGGCCGCAGGCCGACCGTGCGCATGATCTGCGCGATGCGCGCCGCGCGTTCGGCGGCCGTCAGGTTCGCGTTGATCTCGAGCGGCTCGGACAGCGTCTGCTCGACCGTCTTGCGCGGGTTCAGCGACGCGAACGGATTCTGGAACACCATCTGCACGCGGCGGCGCAGGTCGGCGACCGTCTCGCGGCTCGCGCCGGCCACGTCCTTGCCGTCGATCGTCAGGTGACCCGACGTGGGTGTTTCGATCATCGTGAGCTGGCGCGCGAGCGTCGACTTCCCGCAGCCGGATTCGCCGACGACGGCGAGCGTCTTGCCGCGCTTCAACGAGAACGACACGCCGTTGAGCGCCTTCACCGTGCCCTGCCCGAACATCCCGCGCTTGACCGTGTAGTGCTTCGCGAGCCGATCGGCGACCAGCACCGCTTCCTCGTCGTGCGGCGTGGCGCGGACTTCCTTATCTGCATTCATCGTGCGCCTCCCGTCAGGTCGAGGTTGGAAACATTGAGCGGCTTGATGCAGCGCGCACGCATCGCATCGTTGGCCGGCACCAGCGTATCGAGCGCCGGACGTGCCTTGCGGCAATCGTCGACGACGTACTTGCAGCGCGGCGCGAACAGGCACCCGGACGGGCGATCATCGCGGCCGGGCACCATGCCCGGCAATGCGGCAAGGCGACGCGCCCCCTGATTGTGCTCGGGAATCGCCGCGAGCAGCGCTTCGGTGTACGGATGATGCGGCGCACGGAAGATGTCCGGCACGCGATTGGTCTCGATGATCTCGCCCGCATACATCACCGCGACGCGCTGCGCGACTTCCGATACGACGGCGAGGTCGTGCGAGATCAGCACGAGCGCCATCCCGCGCTCCTTCTGCAGCTTCACGAGCAGATCCATGATCTGCGCCTGGATCGTCACGTCGAGCGCGGTGGTCGGCTCGTCGGCGATCAGCAGCTTCGGGTTGCACGCGACCGCCATCGCGATCATCACGCGCTGGTTCATCCCGCCCGACATCTGGTGCGGGAACGCGGCGATGCGATTCTTCGCGTCGGGAATGCCGACCTGGTCGAGCAGCTCGAGCGCGCGCCGGTGCAGCGCGTCGCCGCGCAGGCCTTCGTGCAGCTTCAGCACTTCCTTGATCTGGTAGCCGACCGTGTAGCTCGGATTCAGGCTCGTCAGCGCGTCCTGGAACACCATCGCGATGTCCTTGCCGACGATCTTGCGGCGCGCCTTCGGCGACGCCTTCAGCAGATCCACGCCGTTGAACGTGACTTCGTCGGCCGTCACCTTGCCCGGTGCGTCGATCAGGCCCATCAGCGCCATCATCGTCACGCTCTTGCCGGAGCCCGATTCGCCGACGACGCCCACCACCTCGCCCGGCGCGATCGACAGGTTGATCCGGTCGACGGCGGGCAAGCCGTTGAAATTCACCGCGAGATTGCGGATGGTCAGGAGATTCTGGGTCATGTCAGGCCATCCGCTTCAGTTTGGGATCGAGCGCGTCGCGCAGCCCGTCGCCGAGCAGGTTGATCGCGAGCACCGAAATCAGGATCGACAGGCCGGGCATCGTCACGATCCACCATGCGTTGTCGATGTAGTCGCGCGCGGACGCGAGCATCGCGCCCCACTCGGCGGTCGGCGGCTGCACGCCGAGGCCGAGGAAGCCGAGCGCGGCGGCGTCGAGGATGGCCGACGAGAAGCCGAGCGTCGCCTGCACGATCAGCGGTGCCGTGCAGTTCGGCAGCACCTGCGAGAACATCAGGCGCAGCGTGCCGGCACCGGCCACGCGCGACGCCGTCACGTATTCCTTCTGCAGCTCGCCGAGCGCGGATGCGCGCGTGAGACGCACGTAGGCCGGCAGCGCGACGATCGCGATCGCGAACATCGTGTTGGTGAGGCCCGGGCCGATGATCGCGACGACCGCGACCGCGAGCAGCAGCGACGGCAGCGCGAGCAGCACGTCCATGATGCGCATCACCGGCGTGTCGGCCCATTTCTGGAAGAACGCGGCGACCAGCCCGAGCACGATGCCGGGAATCAGCGCGAGCACGACCGACACGAAGCCGATCCAGAACGACATGCGCGCGCCGAACATCAGGCGCGAAAGGATGTCGCGGCCCGCTTCGTCGGTGCCGAGGATGAATTGCCAGTTGCCGCCCGCGAGCCATGCGGGCGGGATCTTCACGTAGTCGCGGTATTGCTCGACCGGGCTGTGCGGCGCGATCAGCGGCGCGAGGATCGCGACCAGGATCAGCAGCAGCACGACGATGCCGGCGCCGACGGCGCCGCGGTTGCGCGAGAAGTTGGCCCAGAACTCGCGCAGCGCGAGCGCACGGCCGCCGGCCGGCGCGGATTCGCTCGGCAGGGTGTTTTGCAGATTGCTCATGGAATTACCTCGTGTGGCGGATGCGCGGATTCAGCACGCCGTACAGCAGGTCGACGACCAGGTTCACGACGATCACGAGCGTCGCGATCAGCAGGATGCCGCCCTGGACGACCGGATAGTCGCGGCGGCCGATCGCATCGATCAGCCACTTGCCGACGCCGGGCCACGAAAAGAGCGTCTCGGTCAGCACGGCGCCAGCAAGCAGCGTGCCGATCTGCAGGCCGATCACGGTGACGACCGGGATCAGCGCGTTGCGCAGCGCATGCACGACGACCACGCGCGCGGGCGACAGCCCCTTCGCGCGGGCGGTGCGGATGTAGTCCTCGCGCAGCACTTCGAGCATCGACGAGCGCGTCATCCGCGCGATCACCGCGAGCGGGATCGTGCCGAGCACGATGGACGGCAGGATCAGATGGCTGAGCGCCGACTTGAATGAGCCTTCGTCCGGCGCGAGCAGCGCGTCGATCAGCATGAAGCCCGTAGGATGCGGGAAGTCGTATTCGACCGCGATGCGCCCCGACACGGGCGTCCAGCCGAGGTATGACGAAAACACCATGATGAGGATCAGCCCCCACCAGAAGATCGGCATCGAATAGCCGGTGAGCGCGGTGCCCATCACGCCATGATCGACGACCGAGCCGCGCCGCAGCGCCGCGATCACGCCGGCCGGCAGCCCGACCACGAGCGCGAACACGAGCGCGCAGAGCGACAGCTCGACGGTGGCCGGGAAGCGCGCGAAGAATTCGCCCGCGACGCTGGTGTTGGTGATGATCGACGTGCCGAGGTCGCCATGCAGCGCCCGGCCGATGTAGTGGACGTACTGCAAGGGCAGCGGCTGGTCGAGCCCGAGGCGTTTCATCGCCTCTGCATGCATCGCGGGATCGACGCCGCGCTCGCCCATCATCACTTCGATGGGATCGCCCGGTATCAGGTGAATCAGCGCAAACGCCAGGATGGTGATGCCGATGAAGGTCGGAATCACCATGCCCACGCGGCGCAACACGAATGTGAACATGATGCGTCTCGTATTTTCTCGTGGGAAATGTGCGACCGGCGACGAGGGGCTTTTGGCCCCTCGCCGCCGGATGAGTTCAAGCCGGTCTTCTCGATGACGACAGCTTACACGGGCCGCGTTACTTCACGCCGACTCCGTCGAAGCGCGCATAGCCGAGCGGCTCGATGCGCATGTCGACCACGTTCTTGCGTACCGGCTGGTAGACCGTCGAGTTCGCGATCGGCGAGAACGGCAGCTGCTGCGCGAAGATCTGCTGCGCCTGCATGTAGATCTTCGTGCGCGCGTCCTGGCCCGTCGTCGTGCGACCCTTCTGGATCAGCTCGTCGAACGGCTTGTAGCACCAGTGCGAGAAGTTGTTGCCTTTGATCGCCTCGCAGCCGAGCAGCGTGCCGAGCCAGTTGTCGGGGTCGCCGTTGTCGCCCGTCCAGCCGATCAGCATCGTGTCCTGCTCGCCCGTATGCGCGCGCTTGATGTACTCGCCCCACTCGTACGTGACGATCTTCGCCTTCACGCCGATCTTCGCCCAGTCGGCCTGGATCATCTCGGCCATCAGGCGGGCGTTCGGGTTGTATGCGCGCTGCACCGGCATCGCCCACAGCGTGATGTCGAACCCGTTCGGATAGCCGGCCTTCGCGAGCAGCGCCTTCGCCTTCGCGGTGTCGTTCGGCGCCATCTTCAGGTTCTTGTCGTACGACCATTGGGTCGGCGGCATCGGTGCGTTCGCGGCCTGGCCCGCACCCTGATAGACGGATTCGAGGATCGCCTTCTTGTTGATCGCCATGTCGAGCGCCTGACGCACTTCGAGCTTGTCGACCGGCTTGTGCTCGACGTTGTACGCGAGGTAGCCGAGGTTGAAGCCCGGCTGCGACGGCATGTCGATGCCCGAGTCGGCCTTCAGCGTCGCGATGTCGGCCGGGCGCGGATAGCTCATCACCTGGCACTCGTTGCGCTTGATCTTCTGCACGCGCACGCCCGGGTCGGGCGTGATCGAGAAGATCAGCTTCGAGATCTTCACTTCGCCCTTCTTCCAGTAGTCAGGATTCCCGTCGAAACGGATCGTCGCATCCTTCGTGTAGCTGCGGAAGATGAACGGGCCCGTGCCGACCGGCTTCTGGTTGATGTCGGCGGCCTTGCCGGCCTTCATCAGCTGATCGCCGTATTCGGCCGACAGGATCGACGCGAATTCCATCGCCATGTTCTGGATGAACGGCGCGTTCGGTTCGGCCAGCGTGAACTTCACGGTGTACGGATCGACCTTCTCGACCTTCGTGATCAGCTTGTCGAGGCCCATGTCGGTGAAGTACGGGAACGACACCGGGTAAGCCTTGCGGAACGCCTGGTTCGGATCGAGCATGCGCTCGAACGTGAACACGACGTCGTCCGCGTTGAATTCGCGCGTCGGCTTGAAGAAGTCGGTCGTGTGGAACTTCACGCCATGGCGCAAGTGGAACGTGTACACCTTGCCGTCGGACGAGACGTCCCACTTCTCGGCGAGGCCCGGCTCGACCTTGGTGCCGCCGCGCTCGAATTCGACGAGACGGTTATAGACGGTGAACGTGGCGGCGGTGAAATCGACGCCGGTCGTGAATTGCGCGGAATCGAAACCCGCCGGGCTGCCTTCTGAGCAGTAGACGAGCGTTTTGTTCGGGATCTGTGCGAATGCAGAACCCGCGATGCCGAACGATGCCGCTGCCACGCCTGCCATGGCGGTAACACGCAGGGTGTGCAACAGACGGTTGTATTCCATGTTTCCTCCAGGTCTCCAGATCGGAACCGGTCCCCCAGGGGCCGGGTACGCGGGATATTACTTGAGCTAGCGATTTTGCAACAAGCTGGAGAAAAAACTCTTCTAGACGCATTTGCGCGGGTTTTTGCGGATGTCTCGCGCGCGCGAAAAGTGCGTCTGCGCGCGCGAGCGGCGAATTCGCTCATCCCGCGCGTGTTTCCTTCTACGAACTAAACAATTCGTACGCGGACGCGAACGATGGCCGCGCCGGTTTCGGGGCCAATGCGCGCATCATTGCAGCTTTCGCAACGATGGCCGCGCGGCGATGCAGCCGTCAGACCGGCGCGTCGAGATCCGCGCTGCGCGCGGGCACGAACGCGACCGCGACGATCGACAGCGCGAGCCCCGCCATCACGTAATAGGTCGGCGCGAGCGGCGTGCCCGTCGCCTTGATCAGCCACGTGACGATGAATTGCCCGAAACCGCCGAACAGCATCACCGCGACGTTGTACGCGATCGACAGCCCCGTCGAGCGCACGTTGGCCGGGAACAGCTCGGCGATCATCGCGCCGAACGGCCCGTAGTAGCCGGCGAGCGTCACCGACAGCACGGCCTGCACCGCGATCAGCCGCGCGATGCTCGGCGCCGCGTCGAGCCACGCGAACAACGGATACATCAGCGCGAGCGTCAGCACGAGCGACCACAGCGACAGGCCCTTGCGGCCGATGCGGTCCGACCACGCGCCCGCGACCGGCGACAGCACCATCAGCAGCAGGTTGCCGACGATCACCGCGTAGAACGATTCCGCATACGGCAGCTTGAGCTGCTTCACCGCGAAAGTGGGCAGATAGCTGATCAGCACGTAGATCGTCACCGTCAGCGCGATCACCGAACCGAGCCCGCACAGCACCTCGCGCGGATGGCGCGTGAACACTTCGCCGAGCGTCGCGCGGCGTGCGCTTTGCTGCGCATGCAGGAATGCTTCGGAATCCGCGAGATGACGGCGGATATAGAAACCGATCGGGCCGATCACGAGCCCGAGGATGAACGGTACGCGCCAGCCCCAGCTGCGCAGCGCGTCGTGCGACAGCCCGCGCGTGACGGCCGCGCCGACGAGCGCGCCGATCAGCAGTGCGGCCGCCTGGCTCGCCATCTGCCAGCTGCCGTAGAACCCGCGTTTCGAGAACGGCGCGGCTTCGATCAGCAACGCGGTCGCGCTGCCGAATTCGCCGCCCGCCGAGAAACCCTGCAGCAGGCGGCCGAGCACGATCAGCAGCGGGCCGCCGATGCCGATCGCCGCATAGGGCGGTGCGATCGCGAGCAGGAAGATGCCGGCCGTCATCAGCAGGATCACGAGCGACAGCGCGGCCTTGCGGCCCGCACGATCGGCGTACAGCCCGAACACGATGCCGCCGATCGGGCGCATGAAGAATGCGACGCCGAACGTCGCGGTGGTCAGCAGCAGCGACGAGTATTCACTGGTCGTCGGGAAGAACAGCTCGGCGATCACGACGGTCATGAAGCCGAAGACCGTGAAGTCGTACCACTCGAGCGCGTTGCCGATCACGGCCGCCGCGACTGCCCGCCGGTTCAGCGCACGCTCGGGCCGGACCGTTTTCGTTGAATTCGCAATCGTCGCCATGCGTGCCTCGTCCTCGTGGATTCGCCGTATCGGCCGGCGCGGCGCGGGATGCCGCGGGCGCGCTTGGTGTGCAGCGAGTGTAGAAAGCGACGGAACCGTTTTCAAGCATAAAAAAGCCCGCCATCGTCCGATGGCGGGCGTTTTGCGGTTTTCGCCACATTGCGGCATTGCACGATGCCGCCGCGGACGTCAGCCCATCTTCGAGAATGCGCTGCACCAGCCCTTCGCCGACACCTGCTTGCCGGGAAATGCGCCGCACGGGCCCGATGCCGAGCCCTTCTTGCCCTGGTACAGCATGCAGGCCGCGCAATCCTGGCCCGCTGCGTATTTCGGATACTTCGCCTTGTCGACCTTCGTGGCATCGGCCTTGTAGCCGAGCGCCACCGCGGTCGGATCCGTTTCCGACAGCATCGGCGCATCGGCCAGCGCTTCGCGCGACAGCGCCAGCGCGGACACGGCGCCAATGCTCGTAATCAGGAAACTCCGACGGGTTGCTTTCATGGGGACTCGCTCCAACGTTATCGGTTTGAAAGCCGTTCTGGCGACGGCGTTCGACAGAATAACGCTCAAGCGGACAAATGTGCGCGCCGAAATGCCGGAGATAAGGGATTTCACACGCCCGGCCCGCACGCGTGCAGGCCGCGTGCGTCATGCACGCGAGGTCATGTCGCCGACACGCTGCGCGAGTGCAAGCGATGCGGTCAGCCCCGGCGATTCGATGCCGAACAGGTTCACGAGCCCGCGCACGCCGTGCTGCGCCGCGCCCTGCACGATGAAGTCGGCCGGCGGCTCGCCGGGCCCCGCGAGCTTTGGCCGGATCCCCGCGTAGGCCGGCTGCAGTGCGTCGTCGGGCAACCCCGGCCAGTATGTGCGGATCGACGTGTAGAACGCCGGCGCGCGCGCCGGATCGACTTCGTAGCGCAACGCATCGACCCACTCGACGTCCGGGCCGAAGCGCGCCTGTCCGCCCAGGTCCAGCGTGAGATGCACGCCGAGCCCCGCGCGATCGGGCATCGGATAGACGAGGTGCGAGAACGGCGCGCGCCCGGACAGGCTGAAATAGTTGCCGCGCGCGAGATAGAGCGGCGGCACCCAGCGCGGGTCGAGCCCGCGCGTGCGGCGCGCGAGCGCCTGCGCGCCGAGGCCCGCGCTGTTGATCACGCACGCGGCCTCGATTTCGGTTGGCGCGTCGCCGCCGGTACGCACCACGAAACGTCCGCCGCGCAGCACGTCGATCGACTCGACCGGCGATTTCAGCGCGCACATTGCGCCGTCGCGCTCGGCGTCGCCGAGCAGCGCCAGCATCAGCTGGTGGCTGTCGACGATACCGGTGCTCGGCGAGAACAGCGCCTCCACGCATTCGAGCGCGGGCTCGAGCGTCTGGGCCTCGGCACGCGTGAGCGGCATGAGGTCGAGCACGCCGTTTTCCGCCGCGCGCGCGGCGATCGCCTTCAACTGCTTCACCTGCGCGGCGTTCGTCGCGACGAGCAGCTTGCCCACGCGCCGGTGCGGCACGTGACGTGCGTCGCAGAACTCGTACAGCAGGTCGCGCCCGTGCACGCAGGACGTTGCCTTCAGCGAACCGCGCGGGTAGTAGAGGCCCGCGTGAATCACCTCGCTGTTGCGCGAGCTCGTGCCCGTACCGATCGCATCGGCCGCCTCGAGCACGATGGTTTCGCGCCCGCGCGCGGCCAGTTCCCGCGCAATCGCAAGACCGACGACACCCGCGCCGATCACCACACAATCCATCTGCTCCATGACGTTTCGCGTCGCTTGCGCATCAAGGGGAGAGAAGAGAATTGTACGTCCCGGTTCGCCCGCTTGCCGAACGCATCCCGATCGCCCCGCACGCGTCGCGCGATGAACGCACGGCGCAACGCGTGCGGGGCGGCGACGCGCGCGCCGCCCGCTCAGAATCCGATCGGCCGGCGCTTCGCCGCGCCCTCGTCGGCGCGAATGTCCGACGGTGCGATCACGTCGCGGCCGTCGAGCCGCGCGGCGCCGAACGCATGCAGCAGCGCACGGCGCATCGTGCGCGGCGGCGTCGCGGCGAGCACGTCGAGCGCGTCGTCGTCGAGCGTGTCGGGGAAGCGCCGCCCCCACGCGTGCGACGTGCGGATCTCGTCGTAGATCGTCTGCGCGATCCGGCGCGCGCCGGCCGCGTCCGGCGGCGCGATCTCGTACACGTTCATCCGGTTCAGCAGCGGTTCGGGAATCGCGTGCGCATCGTTCGCGGTCGCGACCCAGATCACGTTGCCCGCATCGATCGGCACTTCGGCGAATTCGTCGACGAACGCGCGCGCGGTGTCGTGCTCGAGCAGCGCGTACAACGCGCCGAGCGGATCGTATTGCGCATCGCTGCCGGCCTTGTCGATCTCGTCGACCGCGATCACCGGGTTCGCATAGCTGCCGTTGACGAGCGCATCGAACACCTTGCCGGGCTTCGCGTTCTTCCATTGCGACGACGCGCCCGACAGGATCCAGCCGGCCGTCAGCGAACTCATCGGCACGTAGTGATACGCGGTGCCGAGCATGTGCGCGAGCGCCTTCGCGAAATGCGTCTTGCCGATACCGGGCGGCCCGAGCAGCAGGATCGGCATCAGTTCGAGCCGGTCGTCCGTCTCGAGGCACAGCGCGACCTGCTTGCGCACGTCCTCGAGCGGCTCGGTGAAATTGGGCAGCGCGTCGCCGAGCTCGTCGAACGACGGCATCCGGTTCGGCTTCACGCAAAAGCGCAGATTGCCCGTCTTGAGCATCCGCTCGTAGGTGGCGCGCAGTGCGTCGCTCGCGCTCTCGTTCAGGTCGTTCAATGCGGTCTCGACCTGCTCGAGGTCGTACACCGTGCTGAAGGATGCCACCGCCAGTTCCTGCTTCACCATCTCCGTCGTCATACCAACCTCGCTACCGCTGCCGTCACACGATCATCAGACCCTTACGATTTCAGTGTAGCGATCCCGCATCGACGTGCAAGCAAGCAGCCGCCCCGGTCTGCTGCTAACACCGCGGGCGCGCTGCAGCGCAGCGCCGCGCGGCGTATGATCGATGATTCACCGGCCGCCGCGCCGGCCTCGCCACGGCGCCCGCGCGGCGCCGCGCGCTTCGTTTCGAAGGTATGCCGATGTCCGTCTCCGTTGCCGTCCCGCGCGTCGACACCGATGCGATCCACGCCGTCGACGCCGCGCTCAAGTCGCGCCGCGCGATTCGCGCGTTCCTGCCGACGCCCGTGCCGCGCGACACGCTCGAGGCGATCCTCGAAGCCGCGAGCCGCGCGCCGTCGGGCACCAACATCCAGCCGTGGCGCGTGTACGTCGCGACCGGCGCGACGCGCGACGCACTCGCCGCGGCCCTGAGCGCGGCATACGACGATCCGGCGCGCGACGAGAAATACGTCGCCGAGTACGAATACTATCCGCGCGAATGGGTGTCGCCGTATATCGACCGCCGCCGCAAGGTCGGCTGGGACCTGTACGGCCTGTTGAACATCGGTCGCGACGAAAAGGCCCGCATGCACGCGCAGCACGCGCGCAACTTCCGCTTCTTCGATGCGCCCGTCGCGCTGTTCTTCACGCTCGATCGCGTGATGACGCACGGTGCATGGCTCGACTGCGGAATGTTCCTGCAGGGCGTGATGACGGCCGCGCGCGCACGCGGCCTCGACACCTGCCCGCAAGCCGCGGTCGTGCCGTTCCACCGGATCGTCGCCGAGCATCTCGGCATACCGGCCAACGAGTTGCTCGTCTGCGGGATGTCGCTCGGCCATGCCGATCCGGATGCGATCGAGAACCGCCTCGTCACCGAGCGCGCGAGCGTCGCCGAGTTCGCGCGCTTTTTCGCTTGAAAACGCGTGACGCGCACCTACCTTTCGATCAGGACCGGATCGTGCTGCGAACCTGCGGCGATGCATCCTGTCACACGACCGCCCGGATCGATCGGGCGTAAGATGTGCGTCCGTTTCCCGCTACCCCGCGTTTCCGGAGAAGTTTCATGCTGAAACACGGCCTGGCCGTCCTGCTCGCGAGCGCCGCGCTCGCGGCCCATGCGCAGAGCCCCGCACCGGCCGCCGTCGCATGGGAGATCCAGGTGGTGCGCGACGGTCAGACGATCGACACGTTCCAGCAACGCACCACCGTGGGTCAAACCCGTACCGACACGCATCGCTATCCGTCCGCCGTGCCCGTCGGCTGCGGCAATGCCGCGCGCGTCGTGCCGACCGAACGCTCGCGCTCGGTGACGGTCGCGCCGCTCACCGTCGACGACGCCGCGCACACGGTGTCGCTCGCACTCGACGTGCAGGAAACCCTCGACGACGAAAATGCGACGCGCAGCGATCCATGCCTGCCGGCGTCGCCGCGGCAGATCGTCGCGAGTCATCCGGGGCTCGCGGTCGGCGGCGACGCATGGACCGACTGGACGCTCGTCGAGCAGCACCCGCATCTCGTCTACCGCGTGCGCGCGCACGTCGCGAAGGACTGAACGCCATGTCCGCCGACGCCTTGTCCCTGCCGTTCGCCGAGCCGCACGCCGCACCCGACGAAATCACCGCGGTCAGCTGGAACCTGCACAAGGGCCGCTCGCCGCTCGGCTTCACCGCATGGAACGCGATGCGCAACTGGATGCAGTCCACGCACGCCGACGTGTATTTCCTGCAGGAAGCGATGGCGCGCCGCATGCCGCGCCCGATGCTCGCGCCCGGCTTCGGCGCGCCGATGGACGACGCGGTCGACGACGTGTGGCACTGCCAGGCCACCGAGATCGCGCAGGCGCTCGACTGGCAGATCGCGCTCGGGCCGAACGTGTTCAAGCCGTCGTGGCGGCACGGCAATGCGATCCTGTCGCCGCATCCGCTCGACCTGGGCGGCCGCTGGGACATCTCCGCGCACCGTTTCGAGCGGCGCGGGCTGCTGGTCGCGCGCGCGACGCTCGCCGGCGCGCGGCCCGTCACGCTGCTGTGCGCGCACCTCGCGCTCACGCGCGCGGCGCGGCTGCGCCAGATGCACTGGATCGCGCACTGGATCGTGCGCAACGCGGGCGACGACCCGCTCGTGCTCGCCGGCGACTTCAACGACTGGCGCAACGATTCGGTCGCGCTGTTCGGCGAGATCGGGCTGTCCGAGGTCGCGACGCTGCTCGGCCAGTCGGGCCGCACGTTCCCTGCGTTCTCCCCGGCGCTCGCGCTCGACAAGATGTTCGTGCGCGGGCTGACGCCGCTCGAATGGCAGGCGCCGTCCGGCGAAACCGCGTGGCTGTCGGACCACCTGCCGTATATCGCGCGGCTGCGCCTCGATCCGCAGTGACGCGGCAGCGCGGCCGCTCGATGCACGCGAGTGGCGGCTTGCCCGCTTCGCGCCGCTGCCCGCCACGAGTTGCCTGCCGATCCTGCCGCAAATCGCTGGCGTCTAACCCGTCGCGGCGATCGCGCCCGGCCCGAACGGCTTCATGATTTGGCAGCCGTCGCTCGCGGGCCGGCGCAGCTGCTGTGCGAAGCTCGCCGCCGATCGATGAAAGCATATTGCAAGGTTTCGTTGCGCCAAATCCGCGCGGCCGCTCGGGTCAAGCCCGCATCTGCCCCAAGCAGGGTAAAATAACCAGTTCGTCAATCGTCTGTCATCGAGAAGGCGCGTGTCCGACGCGCCGGCCGGCCGATCCGCGATCGGGCCGACGCACTCGTTTTTTTTGCCCGTTTTTGGGCCCGTTACACGCGTTAGCGACGCGCGTCCGTTTTCAAAGCCATGAGCAAATACGACACCGCCACCGTCCAATCCGTCCATCACTGGACCGACACGCTTTTCAGCTTCACCTGCACCCGTGAGCCGAGCCTGCGCTTCAACAACGGCGAATTCACGATGGTCGGCCTCGAAGTCGACGGCAAGCCGCTCGCGCGTGCCTACTCGATCGTCAGCCCGAACTACGAAGAGCACCTCGAATTCTTCAGCATCAAGGTCCAGAACGGCCCGCTGACGTCGCGCCTGCAGCACCTGAAGGTGGGCGACTCGGTGCTGATCGGCAAGAAGCCGACCGGCACGCTCGTCGTCGACAACCTGCTGCCGGGCAAGACGCTGTGGATGCTGTCGACCGGCACGGGCCTCGCGCCGTTCATGTCGATCATCCGCGACCCGGAGATCTACGATCGCTTCGACAAGGTCATCCTGACGCACACCTGCCGCCTGAAGGGCGAGCTGGCGTACATGGACTACATCAAGCACGACCTGCCGGGCCACGAATACCTCGGCGACATCATCAAGGAAAAGCTCGTCTACTACCCGACGGTCACGCGCGAGGCATTCGACAACGAGGGCCGGATCACCGACCTGATCGCGACGGGCAAGCTGTTCACGGATCTCGGCGTGCCGGCGTTCTCGCCGGAAAACGATCGCGTGATGCTGTGCGGCAGCACCGCGATGCTGAAGGACACGACGGATCTGCTGAAGCAGGCCGGCCTCGTCGAAGGCAAGAACAGCGCGCCGGGTCACTACGTGATCGAACGCGCGTTCGTGGACTGATCGAACCCCGAATTTGTGCCGCATCAAGAACCGGAGCAAAAGCTCCGGTTTTTTTTCGTCGCTACTTGGCGAATTCGTAACAAAGCACGATCATTCCATGTCAAATCGTTACATTTGGATACGCGCGACGCGGGCACTTTCGTGTCGGTATTTTTCCTACAACAGCTTCACTCCGATTATTCACATTTACCCTTAAATGTCCGCCTGACATGACCTTTTCAGAATTTTTGAGATATGATTCGGGCCGCGTGGTCGCCGTTCCAAAGGTCATCGAAGGGTCGGAGTCAAACGTTACAAGATGTAACTTTTGTTACCCGGACATGGGGCGATTCTCTGGCAGCGACCGTCATCGAAACGGCAGCCGGGCCACGCAGCCAGCCGGTGTCTGAACCGCTTTCTGACAGCAGGGAGAGTCATGGATACGTTGCTCAACGCGCCTACCGGCGCTCATGCCCCGTTCCCTTCGCAGCCGCTCTTACACGGCTGCAACGCAGCCGCACCCACGGCCGAAGCCCTCCCCGAACGCGACACGTCCGCCGCCCGGATCGCGGCGCTGTCCCTCCAGCTGATGGCCGCCGACGAAGCAGCCCGCCGCCATCTCGCCGGCGAACTGCATGACGGGCTCGGCGCCGAACTCACCGCCGCCCGCTTCGCACTCGCAAACGTTCAAACGTGGCTGCCGGCCGATGCGCCGGACGGCTGCCTGCGCGCGCTCGAGCTGGCGCAGCAGGCGCTCGACTCCGCCACCGATGCCAACCGCCGCCTGATCGACGAGCGCGACACGCCGGCGCTCGACGGCGGCGTGGTCGGCGCGCTGTCGGCGTGGGTCGACAGCCACACCGCCCGCACCGGCCTGCGCACGAGCTTCGTCTGCGCGGCCGACGCGCGGCTCACGCAACTCGGCGGCGCCGGTGCGCTCGCGATCTTCCGCGTCGCGCAGGAAGCGCTGTCGAACGTCGCGAAGCATGCGCGCGCGACGTCCGTCGACGTGCGGATCGACACCGACGACTCGCATATGTCCCTGATCGTCACCGACGATGGGACCGGTTTCCGTCATGACCGGCGCGCCGGCTACGGCCTCGCCGGGATGCGAGCACGCTGCGAGGCATTCGGCGGCAGCTTCGACGCGAGCGCAGCACAAGCCGGCCGCGGCACGCGCGTCACCGCGCGCTTCGCGTGGGACTCGCTGTTCGCGGTGCCGGCGGCCGGGCGCCGCGCGTCGCACTCGTGAGGCCGTCATGAGCCTGAACATCCTGCTCGTGGACGATCACGCAATCGTCCGTCAAGGGATCCGCCACCTGCTGATCGACCGCGGCATCGCGCGCAACGTGACCGAAGCCGAGACCGGCAGCGACGCCGTGGCCGCCGTCGAACGCGAGGCCTTCGACGTGATCCTGCTGGACATCTCGTTGCCGGACACGAACGGCATCGAGGTGCTCAAGCGCATCAAGCGCAAGCTGCCGGGCGCGCCGGTGCTGATGTTCTCGATGTATCGCGAGGACCAGTACGCGGTGCGCGCGCTCAAGGCCGGCGCGGCCGGCTACCTGTCGAAGACGGTGAACGCCGCGCAGATGATCGGCGCGATCCAGCAGGTCGCGGCCGGCCGCAAGTACGTGAGCCCGGCGATGGCCGAGGCGCTCGCCGAATACGTGTCGTTCGAGAACGAGCCGCTGCCGCACGAGAAGCTGTCCGACCGCGAATACCAGACGCTCTGCATGCTCGCGTCGGGCAAGCGCCTCACCGACATCGCGAACACGCTGTCGCTGTCGGTGAAGACGGTCAGCGTGTATCGCTCGCGGCTGCTCGAGAAGATGCGGCTGTCGAACAACGCGGAACTGACGTTCTACGTGATGAGCAACCGGCTCGTCGACATGGCGCCCGCGTCGGGCGCCTGATTCATCGTCGTCGCGGCGCCGGCCGGCTGCACGCCGTGCCCGGCGCGCGGAACGCCGCCTACAAGCGCTTGTTTTATCGGACGATTCCCGCGCGCACCGCTGCGCCGCAGCGGGCCTTCCACGCCAAATCGGCTAAAATTGCGGGTTTTCACTCACTCGGCGGCGCCGGCCTCGCGCGCGCCGGACACTCATCCGCAATGTCCCTCTTCCGCAAGAAAAACGTCGATCGCATGATCGCCGGCGCGCACGGCGCCGGGCTCAAGAAAGCGCTCGGCGCAATCGACCTCACCTTCCTCGGCATCGGCGCGATCATCGGCACCGGCATCTTCGTGCTGACCGGCACGGGCGCCGTGCAGGCCGGCCCCGCGCTGATGCTGTCGTTCGTGATCGCCGCGATCGCGTGCGGTCTCGCGGCGCTGTCGTACGCGGAATTCGCTTCGACGATTCCGGTCGCGGGCTCGATCTACACGTACTCGTACGCGACGCTCGGCGAGCTCGTCGCGTGGATCATCGGCTGGGACCTGATGCTCGAATACGGCCTCGCGGCCTCGGCCGTGTCGGTCGGCTGGTCGGGCTACCTGCAGTCGCTGCTGCAGGGCTTCGGGCTCACGCTGCCGACCGTGCTGACGGCCGCGCCCGGCGCGGTTCCGGGCGTCGTCACGTGGTTCAACCTGCCGGCGTTCCTCGTGATGCTGGTGATCACGACGCTGCTGTCGATCGGCATCCGCGAGTCGACCCGCATCAACAACATCATGGTGTTCATCAAGGTGTCGGTCGTGCTGCTCGTGATCGCGGTCGGCATCTTCCACGTCACGCCGGCGAACTGGCAGCCGTTCATGCCGCACGGCTGGAACGGCGTGTTCGGCGCGGCGGCCGTGATGTTCTTCGCGTTCATCGGCTTCGACGCGGTATCGTCGGCGGCCGAGGAAGTGAAGAATCCGAAGCGCGACCTGCCGATCGGCATCATCGCGTCGCTCGCGGTGTGCGCGGTGCTGTACGTGACGGTCGCGGCGGTCGCGACCGGCATCGTGCCGTCGGCGCAATACGCGAACGTGTCCCACCCGATCTCGTATGCGCTGCAGATCGCCGGCGAGAAGTGGGTCGCCGGCTTCATCGATCTCGGCGCGGTGCTCGGCATGCTGACCGTGATCCTCGTGATGAGCTACGGCCAGACGCGCATCATCTTCGCGATGTCGCGCGACGGGCTGCTGCCGGCGGCGCTGTCGCGCGTGCATCCGCGCTACGCGACGCCGTTCCTGACGACCTGGCTCGTCGGCCTGTTCTTCGGGCTGATCGCCGCGCTCGTGCCGCTGAACGTGCTCGCCGAGCTGATCAACATCGGCACGCTCGCCGCATTCTCGATGGTGTCGATCGCGGTGCTGGTGCTGCGCCGCACGCACCCTGAACTGCCGCGCGCATTCCGCTGCCCGGGCGTGCCGGTGGTGCCGATCCTCGCGGTCGGCGCGTGCCTGTTCCTGATGCTGAACCTGCAGCCCGTCACCTGGGCCGCGTTCGGCATCTGGCTCGTGATCGGCCTCGTGATCTACTTCCTGTATTCGCGCCATCACTCGAAGCTCGCGCACGGTCGGCACGACGCGCATTGACCGCCGCCGCTGCGCGCGCCCCCGCGCGCAGCGGCACGATACCTCCCTCCCCCGACCGAACCGGTCCGGCCATCGCCCCCCTCGTGCGGCGCACGCCACGCGCCGCCGCGCTCCGCACGCACGCGATCGCTGCCCGATCGTCGTGATTTCTTGCCCGATCGTCCGGATTTGCCCGGGCGGGCTGCACGCTGCCAGCGCGTGCGCGCCGGGCGGTTCATAATCCGGCCATCGAACGACGGCCCGGCGGGCCGTCCGGCAACAGGGACAAGATGATGGAAAGCGTCGATCTCGATGTACTGAAATCCAGCGCGCGCTGGCTCGAAGAAGGGCGCCGCGTGCTGCTCGTGACGGTCGTGAAGACGTGGGGGTCGTCGCCCCGCCCCGAGGGCGCGATGCTCGCGGTGCGCGAGGACGGCCTCGTGGTCGGCTCCGTGTCCGGCGGCTGCATCGAGGACGACCTGATCGCCCGCGTGCATGCGAGCGGGATCGCGGCGGATGCACGCCCGGAAGCCGTCAAGTACGGCGTGACGGCCGAAGAGGCGCACCGCTTCGGGCTGCCGTGCGGCGGCACGATCCAGCTCGTGCTGGAGCCGCTCACGCGCGACAGCGGGATCGCCGCGCTGTGCGCGCAAGTCGAAGCCGGCCGCCTCGTCACGCGCACGATGACGCTCGCGACCGGCCGCGCGTCGCTGTCGCCCGCGCAGGCGACCGACGGGCTCGCGTTCGACGGCGAGCGGCTCGTGACGATCCACGGGCCGCGCTACCGGATGCTCGTGATCGGCGCGGGGCAGTTGTCGCGCTATCTGTGCCAGATCGCGGTCGGGCTCGATTATCAGGTGACGGTCTGCGATCCGCGCGAGGAGTACACGGATGCGTGGGACGTGGCGGGCACGCGCGTCGTGCATACGATGCCCGACGACACGGTGCTCGACATGAAGCTCGACGCGCGTTCGGCCGTGATCGCGCTCACGCACGACCCGAAGCTCGACGATCTCGCGCTGATGGAGGCGCTGAAGACGCCCGCGTTCTACGTCGGCGCGCTCGGCTCGCGGCGCAACAACGCCGCCCGGCGCGAGCGGCTGCTCGAATTCGATCTGAGCGAGGCGGAACTGGCACGGCTGCACGGGCCGGCCGGCATCTACATCGGCAGCCGCACGCCGCCGGAAATCGCGATCTCGATCCTCGCCGAGGTCACGGCCGCGAAAAACAACGTATCGCTGCCGACGATCCTGCAGGTCGAGGGCGCGAAGGCCGCGCGCGAGATCGCGGCAAACAGCGGCGCGACCTGCGGCCTCTGAGGCCGCTCGCCGGCGCGGCGCCCGGCCGCGCCGCAGGGCCGTCATGCGCCGACGGGAAACCGGCGCGCGTCGATGGCCGAATCAGGCGAGACCCGCGGCAAGCGCCGCCGCGACGGAGCCGGCCACGAGCACGACGCCGACCGTGCGGCGCTTGTTCAGCTCCGTCCACAGCAGCACGCCCGTCAGCGACAACAGGATCAGCGAACCCGCGATCGTGTCCATCAGCAGTACCCAGCCGAGATTCATGCCGACACCGCGATGCAGGTTGTTCAGCGTGGTCAGGAACGTATTGCCGGTACGCTTGACCGATACGTAGCCGTTCCCCACCCAGTATTCCGCCTGCAGGTTCTGGTGCGGACCGAACAGGCCCATCTGCCAGTGCTCCGGTTGCATCACGCGCTTGTCGCCCCAGGCGACGGGCTGCGCGGGCTCCTTGCGCACGCGGCCCGGCCGGCCGTCGAAGTGGAGTTCACGTTGCAGCCACTTCGTCATCGCGGCCGGCGACTTCGGCGCCGGGTCCGGCAACGCGATCTGCAACTGCTCGACCTGCGGCTCGCCGGTCGGGATCTTCAGCGGCGGTGCACGATGGTTGAGCAGCACGCCCGTCACGCCGAACAGCAGCCCGAGCACCGCGCCCCAGAGCCCGACCCAGCCATGCACCTTGCGCAGCCATTTGATGAAGGTCGCGCGACGCGAGCGCTGGCGGCGCGCCGCCAGTTCGGCATCGCTCAGGGGCCGTGCGGCCGGATGCAGCACGGTGACGCCCGCAGGGGGCCTGCCCGCCTGCGGCGGGGCGATCGTGTCGGGCGCGTTCACGCGAGAGTATCCATTCGGTCAAAGCAACGGGCGGCGCACGGAAAACGTGCACCGCCCGGGTAACATGAAAATGAGAATGGATATCATTACACAAATGGAGCGACGGCTCAATCTGCTGCTGTGCGGCTGGCGACACACGAAAATTCATCGGTAGCCGACATAGCGCGCAAATTGCACGTCGATCCCGGCGGATAGAAGAGAAATGCCGTCCAAATGACCGCGGAAGGCCGAAACTGCATTTCGCAGGAGAAACCGGGGCGCCGACGAACGATCAGCGGCGCAGCGGCGGCAGCGGAAAGCGCGGCGCGGCGTCATCCGGCCCGGGTTCGGTCCGATCGAGCGCGTACAGCCACGCCAGCAGATCCGCGACGGCCTGGTAAAGCTGCGGCGGAATCCGGTCGTCGAGATCGACCTGCATCAGCAGCGACACCATCTCCGGCGCGGTATGCACGTACAGCCCGGCATCGCGCGCACGCGCGACGATCATCTCGGCGAGCAGGCCGTAGCCCTTCGCCACCACGCGCGGCGCGGTGTCGCCGCCCTTCGGATCGTAGACCAGCGCGGCCGCGCGCTTGCGGGACGTCATGCTCATTCCGGCACCTCGCCGTCGGCGCCCGGCGTGCTGCCGCCGGTCGCGCTGCGCGCATATGCTGCGGCGGCCGCCTGCGCGACGAGCGCATCGAAGCCGTCCGGTTCGTCGCCGACCGCACGGATCGACAGTCCGCCGAGCTGCAGCCCCGATCCCTCGAACCGCTGCCGCAGCGCGGCCTCGTTCCGCGTGAGCCGGTCCGCGCCGGCCGAATTCGCGCGCAGCCGCGCGACCAGCTGCGCGCCGTTCAGCACCAGCTCCGCGTCGACCGTGCCGAGCGACGGCAACGTGAGCGTCAGCCGCGTGCGCCACGCAATCCCGTACCCGGTGTCGTCTGCGCCGCGCGACGCGTGTCCGCCCGGATCGTCGGGCTCGATCGTCCAGTCGAGCCGTGCGCCCGGCCATGCCTCGCCCGCCCAGCGAAACTGGTCGGTCGCGAGCGCATCGAGCTGCTGCCGGACAATCGGCACGGCGGCAGGATGCACGGGAGCCGGTGTCGGCGGATCGGCCGACGCGGCGGCCAGTTCGGCGCGCGCGGGCGTCCAGCGCGCGTCGGGGCGCTCGCCGAGCGGGTCGGTCGTCGCGGTCGCGGTCGTCGCCGCGCCTTGCCGAGCGGCGGCAGCCGCGTTCTGTGCAAGCTCGCGCGGCACCGCACCGCCCGATGCGGGCACGCCCGGCTGCGTGGCCGTTCGCGCCGCCGTCGGCAGCGGCAGGCGCTGCGCGAGCAGTTCGTCGAGCACGTCGGGCGCCTCGTGCTGCGCGGCATCCGGGGCGGGCTGTACCGGCGCGGTCGTGAGGCGCGCCTGCGGCTCGCGCATCAACGCCGCGAGCGGGCGCTGGCCGGCCAGCCACTGCGCGAGATGGGATTCGTAAAACAAACCGCTTTCGCTCACGGCCTGCGCGAGCGCCGCACGCAGCGCCGCGACAGGCGATGCGGCCGCCGCATCGCGCGCGGCTGCGACGTCTGGCGCGGGAGCGGCGGCCGAAGGCATGGCGGCGGATGCAGCCGGACCTGCGGCCGGCTGCCCGTCGGGCGGCACGGCCGCCGCCGTGCCCAATAGCACGGCAGGATCGGCCAGCAGCGGCGTGCGCCCGGCGATCACGGGCGTCGCGACACCGCCCGAGCGGGAGATCGCGTCGAGCACGAGCGCGACATCGGACAGCGCGGTCTGCGCGGACGCCGGCGGCGGCGCCGGCGCGGCCCCTGGCGAAGACGACGACGGCGCGCCGGTGCCCGGCGTGCCGACCTGCACGGCCGCGCCGCCGCCGGCGGGCGCCGTCACGGGGCCGGTCAGCAGGCTGTCGAGGCGACTCGCCAGCAAGGCGGCCGCAACGGAGTCGATACCGGTCATGATCGGAGCCTGCTCACCTCAGCCACATCGTTGCAAATCCGGGCACGCGGCAACCGCCGCCCCGGCAAACGGGCACTACCCGCGAGCGCGGTAGAGATCGGTCAATACCTGGGTGGAGCGCCGCGCGTCGAACAGCGCGGACAGCCGCGCGACGTCCGGGCTCGCGAGATCGCGGATCGCGGCGTCGTCGGCAAGGATGCGGCGGATCAGCCCGAGCTTGCGGCCGAGATCCGCCTGGTCGAGCGCGACGCCCGGATCGGCCTCCTTCAGCCCGTCGACGAGACGCAGGAATTCGGCCTGCAACTCCGGCAGCGCGCTCCAGTCCGCGCCGCGCGCCGCGGACAGCATGCGGCCGGACACGGCCGCGAGCGCCTCGTAGCGAGCGAAGTATTCGGCCTTGAGATTCATCGTGCCGCGCCCGCCGCCTGTTGCGCGGTCATGCGCGCGACTTCGGGCGCGATGCCCGTCCACGCTTCCTCGAGCGTCGCGAGCAACCCGTCGACCTCGACCAGCATCGCGTCGCTCGCGTGCATGTTGGCTTCCAGCAGGCGACGGCCGATATACGCGTACAACGCATCGAGGCGCCCGGCGATCTGGCCGCCCGCGTCGTGGTTCAGCGACGCCTGAAGGCCGCTCTCGACGATCCCGATCGCCTTGCCGATCGCTTCGCCGCGTGCGGGCACGTTGCCTTGCTGCAGGTGCATGCGCGCAAGCGCGATCGCCTGGCGCGCGCCCTGGTACAGCATCGCGATCAGCCGGTGCGGGGAGGCGCCCATCACCCCCGTCTCGACGCCGACACGCGCGTACGCACTGGCTCCAGCGTGTCCTGGGGAAAACATGCGCTTCTCCTTGTGATGCGTTGGCTATGCGGTAGCCGCCGCCCTGCTATGCACGACGCGGCCTTGTTCCAGAGTTATCGGAAGGGAATTGAAAAGCTTTAGGTGCACGGGCCGCCGGGTGGGCGAGCCCGGGGGCGGGTCGCCGGCGGGGGTCCCGGGTGGTCCGTCGCCGGTTGGCCGTCCCCGGATGCCCGTCCCCGGATGCCCGTCGCCGGTGGCCGTCCCATCAAACCGACATCTGCATGATGTCGTTGTATGCGCTCACGAGCTTGTTGCGGACCTGCAGCCCGAACTGGAAACCGATGTTGGCCTTCTGCATGTCGACCATCACGTCGTTCAGCGACACGTTCGCCGCGCCGACCTCGAACGCCTGCGCCTCGCCGAGCGCGTGCTTCTGGTCGCCGCTGATCTTGTCGAGCGACGCCTTCATCGCGCTCGCGAACGTGCCGGCCGTCGCCGCGCCCGAACCGGCGAGCGCCGCCGTCGGGCTCGCGACCCCGCCGCTCGCCTGCGCGGCCATCGCCTGCATCTGTTGCAACACCGAACCGATTCCGCTGACGTTGGCAGCCATGCTGTCCCCAGACATATGAGAGAAGAAACCCGGACGCACCGGCCGGTCAGGCGGCGCCGCACGACGCGCACCATGCCGGATCGCGAAAAAGGATAGCAGCGCGGCGCGCGCCAAAGCCGCGAAAGTACGGGGGAAACCCCGCTCTTTTCGGTCGATCGGAGTCGGGCCCGGGTCCCGATAATCGCATCGTGTCATTGTCCGTCCGCTCGTCCGAGCGGCTCAGTCGTCCCGCTCCGGAGAAATTCCACGCATGGATTCGCAGGCCAACTCGCTGATCAACCCCGACGCCCGCGCGGGCCTCGCCAGCCCGGTGCCAGGCGCCACCGCGGCCGCCGCGTTGCCGGGAGCAGGCGGCGCCGGCGCGGACTTCGGGTTCGGCGGCTTCGCGGAACGCATCCCCGGCATCACGCGGATGAAGGGCAACCCGAAGCTGCCGTTCGTGATCGCCGTCGCGCTCGCCATCGCCGCGATCACCGCGCTCGTGCTGTGGAGCCGCGCGCCCGACTATCGCGTGCTGTACAGCAACCTGTCGGACCGCGACGGCGGCGCGATCATTACCGCGCTCCAGCAGGCAAACGTTCCATACAAGTTCGCCGACGCCGGCGGCGCGATCCTCGTGCCGTCGAACCAAGTGCACGAAACGCGCCTGAAGCTCGCCGCGATGGGCCTGCCCAAGGGCGGCTCGGTCGGCTTCGAGCTGATGGACAACCAGAAATTCGGCATCAGCCAGTTCGCCGAGCAGGTGAACTACCAGCGCGCGCTCGAAGGCGAGCTGCAACGCACGATCGAATCGATCAACGCCGTGAAGACGGCGCGCGTGCATCTCGCGATCCCGAAGCCGTCGGTGTTCGTGCGCGACAAGGAAGCGCCGAGCGCGTCGGTGTTCGTCGACCTCTATCCGGGCCGCGTGCTCGACGAGGGCCAGGTCCAGGCGATCACGCGGATGGTGTCGTCGGGCGTGCCCGACATGCCGGCCAAGAACGTGACGATCGTCGACCAGGACGGCAACCTGCTGACGCAGACCGCGTCGGCCACCGGCCTCGACGCGAGCCAGCTCAAGTACGTGCAGCAGGTCGAGCACAACACGCAAAAGCGCATCGACGCGATCCTCGCGCCGATCTTCGGCGCCGGCAACGCGCGCTCGCAGGTCAGCGCGGACATCGATTTCTCGAAGCTCGAGCAGACTTCGGAAAGCTACGGCCCGAACGGCACGCCGCAGCAGGCCGCGATCCGCAGCCAGCAGACCAGCACCGCGACCGAACTCGCGCAGGGCGGCGCCTCGGGCGTGCCGGGTGCGCTGTCGAACACCCCGCCGCAGCCGGCTTCGGCGCCGATCGTCGCGGGCAACGGCCAGAACGGCCCGCAGTCGACGCCCGTCAGCGACCGCAAGGACCAGACGACCAATTACGAGCTCGACAAGACGATCCGCCACGTCGAGCAGCCGATGGGCAACGTGAAGCGGCTGTCGGTCGCCGTCGTCGTGAACTACCAGCCGGTCGCCGACGCGAAGGGCCACGTGACGATGCAACCGCTGCCGCCCGCGAAGCTCGCGCAGATCGAGCAGCTCGTGAAGGACGCGATGGGCTACGACGAGAAGCGCGGCGACTCGGTCAACGTCGTGAACAGCGCGTTCTCGACCGTCGGCGATCCGTACGCCGACCTGCCGTGGTGGCGCCAGCCCGACATGATCGCGATGGCGAAGGAAGCCGCGAAGTGGCTCGGCATCGCGGCGGCCGCGGCGGCGCTCTATTTCATGTTCGTGCGCCCGGCGATGCGCCGCGCGTTCCCGCCGCCCGAGCCGGCCGCGCCGGCACTCGCGGCGCCGGAGGATCCGGTCGCGCTCGACGGCCTGCCCGCGCTGGAACAGGCGGACGAGCCCGATCCGCTGCTGCTCGGCTTCGAGAACGAAAAGAACCGCTACGAACGCAACCTCGACTACGCGCGCACGATCGCCCGCCAGGATCCGAAGATCGTCGCCACCGTCGTGAAGAACTGGGTGTCCGATGAACGCTGAAGGCCTGACCAAGAGCGCGCTGCTGCTGATGTCGATCGGCGAGGAAGAGGCCGCTGAAGTATTCAAGTTCCTCGCGCCGCGCGAGGTGCAGAAGATCGGCGCCGCGATGGCCGCGCTGAAGAACGTCACGCGCGAGCAGGTCGAGGAGGTGCTGCAGGAGTTCGCGAAGGAAGCGGAGCAGCACACCGCGCTGTCGCTCGACTCGAGCGAATACATCCGCTCGGTGCTGACCAAGGCGCTCGGCGAGGACAAGGCCGGCGTGCTGATCGACCGGATCCTGCAGGGCAGCGACACGAGCGGCATCGAGGGCCTGAAGTGGATGGACTCGGGCGCCGTGGCCGAACTGATCAAGAACGAGCATCCGCAGATCATCGCGACGATCCTCGTGCACCTCGACCGCGACCAGGCGTCCGAGATCGCATCGTGCTTCACCGAGCGGCTGCGCAACGACGTGATGCTGCGGATCGCGACGCTCGACGGCATCCAGCCGGCCGCGCTGCGCGAGCTCGACGACGTGCTGACCGGCCTGCTGTCCGGCAGCGACAACCTGAAGCGCAGCCCGATGGGCGGCATCCGCACCGCCGCCGAGATCCTGAACTTCATGACGAGCAATCACGAGGAAGGCGTGCTCGAAAGCGTGCGCCAGTACGACGCCGACCTCGCGCAGAAGATCGTCGACCAGATGTTCGTGTTCGAGAACCTGCTCGACCTCGAGGATCGCGCGATCCAGATGGTGCTCAAGGAAGTCGAGTCGGAGACGCTGATCATCGCGCTGAAGGGCGCGCCGCCCGCGCTGCGCCAGAAATTCCTCGCGAACATGTCGCAACGCGCGGCCGAGTTGCTCGCCGAGGATCTCGACGCGCGCGGCCCGGTGCGCGTGTCCGAAGTCGAGACGCAGCAGCGCCGCATCCTGCAGATCGTGCGCAACCTCGCCGAGAGCGGTCAGATCGTGATCGGCGGCAAGGCGGAAGACGCATATGTCTGATTCCGCGCGCGACCGCGCCGGTACCCTCACCGCGTACCAGCGGTGGGAGATGGCGTCGTTCGATCCGCCGCCGCCCCCGCCGCCGCCCGACGACGCGGCCGCGGCCGCCGCCGCGCTCGCCGAGGAACTGCAGCGCGTGCGCGATGCCGCGCATGCCGAAGGCCATGCGGCCGGTCACGTCGAAGGCCAGGCGCTGGGTTACCAGGCCGGTTTCGAGCAAGGCCGCGAGCAAGGCTTCGAGGCCGGCCGGGCCGAAGCCCGCGAACAGGCCGCGCAACTCGCGGCGCTTGCCGCGTCGTTCCGCGAAGCCGTGTCGAACGCCGAGCACGACCTCGCGTCCGAGCTCGCGCAGCTCGCGCTCGACATCGCCCAGCAGGTCGTGCGCCAGCACGTGAAGCACGATCCCGCCGCGCTCGTCGCGGCCGTGCGCGACGTGCTCGCCGCCGAACCGGCGTTGTCCGGCGCGCCGCATCTCGCGGTGAATCCGGCCGACCTGCCCGTCGTCGAGGCGTATCTGCAGGACGATCTCGACAAGCTCGGCTGGAACGTGCGCACCGACGCGTCGATCGAGCGCGGCGGCTGCCGCGCGCACGCCGCGACGGGCGAAGTCGACGCGACGCTGCCCACCCGCTGGCAGCGCGTCGCCGCCGCGATCGGCAAGGTGAGCGCGTGGTGACGCCCGCGCCGACGCCCGAATCGATCCTGCACGACGGCATGACGCCGCTCGAGCGCGAGCTCGCGCTCGCGTCGTTCGGCCCCGAGACTACGCACGGCTTCGCGCATGACGCGCCGGCGCACGCGGCGCACGCGGCGCACGCGGCGGATCCCGCGGCCGACACGCCGCGCGCGCCGCACAATCCGCATCTCGCGCACTGGCGCACGCATCTGAACGGGCTCTCCGCCCGCAGCCATCGCGCGCTGCCGCTGCGGCCGTGCGGGCGCCTGACGCGCGCCGCGGGTCTCGTGCTCGAGGCGATCGGCCTGCGCCTGTCGGTCGGTGCCGAATGCACGATCGAATTGCCGCCCGGCAGCACGCTGCCGCATGCGGAAGCGGAAGTCGTCGGGTTCTCCGGCGATCGCCTGTTCCTGATGCCGACCACCGACGTCGCGGGCGTGCTGCCCGGCGCACGCGTGTGGCCGCTGGAGGCCGCACCGGTCGCCGATCCGCTCGCGGGCGCAAAGCGGCTGCCGGTCGGCTGGGAAATGCTCGGGCGCGTCGTCGATGCATCGGGCCGCCCGCTCGACGGCCTCGGCCCGCTCGCGTCGAAAGTTGACGCGCCGCTGTCGGCGCCGTCGATCAACCCGCTCGATCGCGAGCCGATCCACCACGTGCTCGACGTCGGCGTGCGCGCGATCAACGCGCTGCTCACCGTCGGCCGCGGGCAGCGGATGGGCCTGTTCGCCGGCTCCGGCGTCGGCAAGTCGGTGCTGCTCGGCACGATGGCGCGCTACACCAGCGCGGAAGTGATCGTGATCGGACTGATCGGCGAACGCGGCCGCGAAGTGAAGGAATTCATCGAACAGATCCTGGGCGAGGACGGGCTCGCGCGCTCGGTCGTCGTCGCGGCACCGGCCGACGTGTCGCCGCTGCTGCGCATGCAGGGCGCCGCGTACGCGACGTCGCTCGCCGAGTATTTCCGCGACCAGGGCAAGCATGTGCTGCTGCTGATGGATTCGCTCACGCGCTACGCGATGGCGCAGCGCGAGATCGCGCTCGCGATCGGCGAGCCGCCCGCGACCAAAGGCTATCCGCCGTCGGTGTTCGCGAAGCTGCCCGCGCTCGTCGAGCGCACCGGCAACGGGCCCGAAGGCGGCGGCTCGATCACCGCGTTCTACACGGTGCTGACCGAAGGCGACGACCAGCAGGACCCGATCGCCGACTCGGCGCGCGCGATCCTCGACGGCCACATCGTGCTGTCGCGCGCGCTCGCCGAAGCCGGCCACTATCCGGCGATCGACATCGAGGCGTCGATCAGCCGCGCGATGACCGCGCTGATCGACGACACGCATCTCGACCGCGTGCGGCAGTTCAAGCAGATGCTGTCGCGCTACCAGCGCAATCGCGACCTGATCGCGGTCGGCGCGTACGCGCCCGGTCGCGACGCGCAGCTCGACCGCGCGATTGCGCTCTACCCGCGCATCGAATCGTTCCTGCAGCAGGGCTTTCGCGAATGCGCGCCGTTCGCGTCGAGCCTCAACGCGCTCGATGCGCTGTTCGACGTACACGGAGGCTGACCCCGATGGCACACGGCTTTCCCCTTCAACTGCTGCTCGATCGCGCGCAGGAAGATCTCGACACGGCCGCGAAGCAGCTCGGCACCGCGCAGCGCGACCGCACCGCCGCCGCCGAACAGCTCGATGCGCTGCTGCGCTATCGCGACGAATACCACGCGCGCTTCGCGCAGTCCGCGCAAAGCGGCATGCCGGCCGGCAACTGGCGCAACTTCCAGGCGTTCATCGATACGCTCGACGCGGCCATCGCGCAGCAGCGCAACGTGCTGGCCGCGGCGGAAGTCCGCATCGACGAGGCACGCCCGAACTGGCAACAGAAGAAACGCACCGTCGGTTCATACGAAATCCTGCAGGCGCGCGGCGTCGCGCAGGAAGCGCAGCGTACGGCCAAGCGCGAACAGCGCGACGCCGACGAACACGCCGCGAAGATCCTGCGCATGCGGGCCGACGCGGCCCGTTCAGCGTAACCGCTCACCGCTTTCGAACGAGAGAATCGTCATGCCTCCACTGCCCCTGCTCGGCGTGCTGCTCGACACCGCCGGCACCGCGCTCAAGGCGATCCGCGACGCGGGTTCGTCCGCTTCGTCCAGGCCCGCCGGCAACGATGCCGCAAGCAGCCCGGCCGCCATGCCGTTCGCGCAGACGCTGAAGCAAAGCGTCGTCACGCGGCACGACGCGGCAACCGCCGGCACGCCGGACGCCCCGACGAAACAGGCTTCGTCGGGCTCCTCCGCCGGCACGAAGTCCGCCGACCGCAACGACGACCCGTCGACCGAAGACGCAATCGCGCCCGTCAATCCCGACGCGGCCGCGCTCGCCGCTGCAGCCGCCGTGCAGGCACAACTGCAGGTACGCGCGAACGATGCGGTCCCGGCCGATGCCGATACGGCTGCCGCCGCCGCAACAACGACGGCCACGGCCGTGTCCGGCCAGCCCGATGCCACGGCCGCGCTGACGAATCATGCAAGCAAGGATGCGGGCGCCGAGCCCGCCGTGCCGGTGTCCGGTCGCGACACGCTGCAGGCGGCGCTCGCGAAGCTGACCGGCGGCGCGGGCGCGATCGCGATGCCCGCGACCGGCACGGCAGCGACAGCGGCCGCGCCCGCGACGACGACGGCCGCATCGGCCGCCGGCGCATCGCCGACGCCGACGCAGAAAGTCCCGGCCTTCGACCGCACGCTCGCCGATGCGAAGGGCGCGCTCGCGACGCAGCAGGCACCCGCACAAGCGACCGCACCGGCGTTGCAGGCCGGTGCCACGGCCCAATCCGCCGCGCAGCATGCATTCGCGGCCGTCGAAGAAACCGCGAGCCCGGCCGCCGACGCAACGGCCGCTGCCGCCGCAACGGCTGCGGCAGCCGCACAGGCGAACCTCCAGGCATCGCCCGCCGCAAGCTCGATCGCCGCGGCCAACGCACACGTGCTGGCGCCGCACGTCGGCACCGCCGACTGGACGGATGCGCTGAGCCAGAAGGTCGTGTTCCTGTCGAACGCGCACCAGCAAAGCGCCGAGCTGACGCTGAACCCGCCGGACCTCGGCCCGCTGCAGGTCGTGCTGCGCGTCGCGGACAACCACGCGCACGCGCTGTTCGTGTCGCAGCACGCGCAGGTGCGCGACGCGGTGGAAGCCGCGCTGCCGAAACTGCGTGAAGCGATGGAAGCGGGCGGGCTCGGCCTGGGCAGCACGACCGTCAGCGACGGCGGCTTCGCGTCGCAGCAGCAGAACCCGCAGCAAAGCTTCGCCGGCGGCCGGCCGTCATCGCGCGCGCGCGCCGGATCGTCAACCGTCGACGCACCGGTCGACGTCGCGCAATCCGCAGCGGCCGGCGCGAGCGTGAGCCGCACCGGCCTCGTCGATACGTTCGCCTGAGCATCGCGTCGCGCGCGCCGATATGGGTCGGTGCGCGCCGCTCAGCGGCCGTGCGCGGCCGCGGCCGTCTCGCCGCGCGGCACGACGCCCCGGCGTGCCGCGACGATGAAATCCGCCGCGCGCTCGCCGATCATCACCGACGGCGCATTCGTGTTCCCGCCGATCAGCGTCGGCATCACCGACGCATCCACCACGCGCAACCCTTCGACGCCCCGCACGCGCAGTTGCGGATCCACGACCGCGCGCGCATCCGAGCCCATCCGGCAGGTGCCGACCGGGTGATAGATCGTGTCGGCATGCGCGACGATCGTCGCGCGCAACTCGGCTTCGCTCTGGTCGGCCCGCGTGTACAGCTCGCGCCCGCCTTGCGACGCGAGCGGCGCCTGCGACAGGATCCGGCGCATCGCCTGCGCGCCGCGCACCAGCAGATCGAGATCGCGCGGATCGCTGAAGAAGCGCGGATCGATCAGCGGTGCATCGCGCGCATCGCCGCTCGCGAGCGCGACCGTGCCGCGGCTGAACGGGCGCAGCGCGCACACGTGCAGCGAATAGCCGAAGCCCCAGTGCATCTTGCGGTTGTGGTCGTCGACGAGCGCCGTGCAGAAATGCAGCTGCAGGTCCGGACGATCGAGCGACGGGTCGCTCTTGATGAAGCCGCCGGCCTCCGCGACGTTGCTCGTCATCATTCCCGTGCGGCTCGAGAAGTAGCGTGCGAGCGCAGGCGTCATCTTCGCGATCCCGCGCAGGCAGACGCCGACCAGCTCCGAAGAATTCACGCGCGTGTTGATGATGAAGTCGATATGGTCGATCAGGTTGGCGCCGACGTCCGGCGCGTCGTGCACGACGGCGATCCCGTGCCGGCGCAGTTGCTGAGCCGGACCGATCCCCGAGCACATCAGCAGCTGCGGTGAATTGAACGCGCCGGCCGACAGGATCACTTCCGCGCGTGCACCGAGCGTCTCGACGCGTCCGTCGCGCGACACCGCGACGCCGACCGCGCGCTTGCCGTCGAAGCCCACGCGCAGCACCGTCGCATCGGTGATCACATGCAGGTTCGGCCGCTCGCGATCGTAGATATACGCGCGCGCGACGCTGCAGCGCGAGCCGTCGCGATGCGTGACCTGATAGAAGCCGACGCCTTCCTGCGTCGCGCCGTTGAAGTCGTCGTTGAGCGGATAGCCGGCCGCGTGCGCCGCCTGGATGAATCGTTCGGAGAACGGATTGCGAAAGCGCAGATCGGACACCGTCAGCGGGCCGTCGGCGCCGTGCCATGCATCGGCGCCGCGCGTGTTGCCTTCCGCGCGGCGGAAATACGGCAGCACATCGTGCCAGCCCCAGCCCGTCGCGCCGAGTTGCGCCCACTCGTCGTAGTCGGCCGGATGGCCGCGCGTGTAGATCATCGCGTTGATCGCGCTCGAGCCGCCCATCCCGCGCCCGCGCGGCTGGTAGCCGCGGCGGCCGCCGAGGCCCGGCTGCGGCACCGTCTCGTAACCGTAGTTCGTGCCGAGCTTGAACGGCACGAGCGCCGCGATCCCCACCGGCATGTTGACGAGCAGATTGCGCGCCGTGTGCGAGCCGGCCTCGATCAGTGCGATGGTCGCGTCGGGGCATGCATCGGCGAGGCGGCTGGCGAGGCTCGAGCCGCCGGATCCTCCGCCGACGATGATGTAGTCGTATTGCATGTCACGTCTCCTTCGTGTCATGGACGGCGCCCGGTGCAGCCCGGCTCCCGCTTGTAATGTTCGGGCATTGTAGGAATGGCGGTCGTGCGCGCGGCGCGCCGATTCAAGAGCGATTCCTCTAAACGCCCGCGTGAACTAAATTTAAGATGTATCGACTGATGCGACGCGATGCAGCGGCCAACAGAAGCCGCGCCGTCGCGAAACTGGGGAGACGACGATGCAGCGCGACGTTCTGCAGGCCGCGTGCCGACCGGGTTGTCCGGACGCACCGCGCGCGGCCCGCATTTCATTTCAAACGGACGCCCCGACGGTGACGTGCAACACCGTGCGCGCGGCCGGCCGAAATCGAACGACGTCGCGTATCGCCGACCGTTTGGACGGCTCGTCGCACGCGCGACTCGGCGTGCCGATGCGTGCGTCGCCGCGCGCGTCACGCTGCGCTGCTTCGGTGCACGCTCAGGTGCGCGCCACGCGCCGTCGAGCGCCGGCAAGAGATCGCATGCGGCCGTCCCCGCGAACCGTGCAATCCCGTTTTCGCGCCCGAACACCGTCGCGCGGATGCGACGCTTGCCGCGTTCAACGCGCTGTTTTCGACCGTGCATCGCATCCGGCACCCTGCCATGCGATGCGCGCCATCCTGACCCGCCCCGCCACGCTCACCGAGCGGGTACGTGCGGCCTGACTGCTGGCCCGCGTGCCACGCCCAACTGGAGGAGACGACATGAAGAACGACATGCCCGAACTGGCCCCGCAAGCGCTGCCGTCGGTCGATGCGCTGACGTCGCTGCTGCGCGACCAGCGCGCGGCCTACCTGCGCGCGCCGTACCCGGAGTGGGACACCCGCGCGCAGCACTTGCGCGCGCTGCGCACGATGCTGATCGATCACGCGGATGCGCTTGCCGATGCGATCAGCGCCGACTTCGGGCATCGCGCGAAGCAGGAAGTGCTGCTGTCGGAAATCTGGATGGCGAAGGAAGAGATCGACGATGCGCTCAAGCACGGCAAGCGCTGGATGAAGCCGATCCGCAAGCCGATGAACAAGTGGCTGCGGCCGGCGCGTGCGAAGGTGCTGCCGCAGCCGCTCGGCGTGGTCGGCATCGTCGTGCCGTGGAACTATCCGATCCTGCTCGCGGCCGGGCCGCTGATCTGCGCGCTCGCCGCCGGCAACCGCGCGATCGTCAAGATGTCCGAACTGACGCCGCGCACGTCCGCGCTGTTCGAACAGCTGATCGCGAAAACTTTCTCGCGCGACCACGTCGCGGTCGTGAACGGCGATGCGCAGATCGGCGCCGCGTTCACCGCGCTGCCGTTCGATCATCTGCTGTTTACCGGCTCGACGCATGTCGGCCGCCACGTAATGCGCGCCGCGGCCGACAATCTCACGCCCGTCACGCTCGAACTCGGCGGCAAGTCGCCCGCAATCATCGGCCCGAACGCGCGCTTCGACGCGGCCGTCGACGCGATCATCGGCGGCAAGACGCTGAACGCGGGCCAGACCTGCATCGCGCCCGACTACGTGCTGCTGCCGCGCGGGATGGAAGCCGCGTTCATCGAGCGCGCGCGTGTGCGTTTCGCGAAGCTGTATCCGGACCTGTCGACCAACGGCGACTACACGACGATCGTGTCGCCGCGCCATTACGCGCGGCTGCAACAGCTCGCGGCCGATGCGCAGGCGGCCGGCGCGCAACTGCATCCGTTGTCGGATGCGCCGTCCGATCCCGCGTCGCGCAGGTTCGTGCCGTGTGCGCTCACGCAGGTGCCGGCCGCGTCGCAGCTGATGCAGGAGGAAATCTTCGGGCCGCTGCTGCCGCTCGTGCCGTACGAACGGCTCGACGAAGCGATCGCATACGTGAATGCGCGTCCGCGACCGCTCGCGCTGTACCTGTTCGACGAGGATGGCGGCACGGTCGAGCGCGTGATGCGCGAAACGATCTCCGGCGGCGTGACGGTCAACGATGCGTTGCTGCACATCGCGTGCGGCAGCTTGCCGTTCGGCGGTGTCGGCGCGAGCGGAATGGGCGCGTATCACGGCTACGACGGCTTCGTGACGTTCTCGAAGATGAAGCCCGTGCTCACGCAGGCGCGCCTGAATACCCGCGGGCTGATCGCGCCGCCTTACGGCAAGCGCTTCGCCGCGGTGATCAAGATGATGCTGAAGTTCTGAGCGACGCGTGGCGGGCGGCGCCACACGCGGCGCCCCGCTTCCGAATGCCGCGCGGCGATGCCGCCGCGCGCGCCGTCATACGGGCCAGAGCGGCCCTTCCTGCATCGCGCCGATCTGCTCGCGCAGTTCGAGCACGCGTGCTTCCCAGTAGCGATGCGTGTTGAACCACGGGAACGCGGCGGGAAACGCCGGGTCGTCCCAGCGTCGCGCGAGCCAGGCCGCGTAGTGGATCAAGCGCAGCGTGCGCAGCGCCTCGATCAGATGCAGCTCGCGCGGCTCGAATTCGCAGAAGTCCTCATAACCGGCGAGCAGGTCCGCGAGCGCACGCGACGCGCCTTCGCGATCGCCCGGCAGCAGCAGCCACAGATCCTGGACGGCGGGCGCCATCCGGCTGTCGTCGAAGTCGACGAAATGCGGGCCCGCGTCGGTCCACAGCACGTTGCTCGGATGACAGTCGCCGTGCGTGCGCAGCAGGCGGATCTCGCCGGCACGCTCGAACGCTGCCTCGACGCCTTCGAGCGCGAGCGCCACCGCCGTCTCGTAGGCGGGCCGCACGTCGGCGGGAAGGAAATCGTGCGCGAGCAGGTAGTCGCGCGGCTCGTAGCCGAACGTGCGGATGTCGAGCACGGGACGCGCGACGTACTGCTGCGTCGCACCCACCGCGTGAATCCGGCCGATGAAGCGGCCGAGCCATTCGAGCGTGTCGCTGCGGTCGAGGTCGGGCGCACGGCCGCCGCGCCGCTCGAAGATCGAGAAGCGGAAACCGTCGAACGCGTGCAGCGTGCGGCCGTCGATGACGCGCGCGGGCACCGCCGGAATCTCGCGTGCGGCGAGTTCGGCGACGAACGCGTGTTCTTCCAGGATTGCTTCGTCCGACCAGCGCGCGGGCCGATAGAACTTCGCGACGACGGGCGGGCCGTCCTCGATACCGACCTGGTAGACGCGGTTTTCGTAGCTGTTGAGCGCGAGCAGGCGCCCGTCGGTGCGCAGCCCGGCCGGCATCAGCACGCTGTCGAGCGCGTCGAGCACGCACTCGGGCGTGAGACCGGCGAACGGCGGGCCGGCGGGAGCTGCGGGGGCGGAAGTGACGTCTTTCATGCCCCGCATTGTGCCGTCAGCCGCGCCGAAACACGAGCGTCCGGTGCGGCACGCGCGGTCAGTGGATCGCGGCGCCGGCCGGCAGCACGGATTCGCCGGTATCGATCAGGTCCTCGAGAAAGAACGGCTCGGTGTTGAGTTCCTTCGACTCGCCCGGCACGCCCGCGTACCAGGTCACCATGGCCATGTCGCCCAGAACGCGCTGGACGATGCCGCGCGCGCCCTTCGGCACCGCGATATGGGTAGTGCAGACAATCGACCCGACATGCATGATGGTTCCCCACTCTTGAAACTTGAATCCCGGCTCGCTGGCGAGCCGGCAAATGCACGATCCGCGCCGCCCTCGCCGGGGTGTTGCGCGTGATCCCATTGTTCACGGTTTATCGAAGCGCGAAAAGAAGAAGAAGCGGGCGAAGTGCCGCGAATTCGTCGAATGTCTCCAATCAACCACTGCGCCGCGCGTGCGCTTGCACGAGCGGATACCCCCATCATACCCTGTCGAATGTGACCGTCCGCCGAATCCGGCCACGCGCGCGGCGCCGGCTTCCGCGCAAGGTGTTGCGCGAGACGGCCGCCCTGCGTTACCTTTGACGCTCATTCGCGTTCAAGCGCATTCCGACACGATGCAATCGCCCACGTCCGCCCTCGCAACATCCCGGCCGCAGTTCGACTCGCGGCCGCAGGCGTGCGCGCATCCGTCGGTCCTCCCTCCTCCTGTCGCACCGCCGCTCGTCGGCGCCGCGCCGCCCCCGCCGGCGGCACGCGTCGGCTGACCGGCCGGCTTTCGGTTTCCCGTTTTCCATTCGTTCGTCCGCAGCCGTTCGTGCGCCGTCGCGCACGGCGCGTTTCCGCGCACGCGACATGGAACGTTTCGATCCGTTCGACAGGTGAATTCACATGGTTTCGCTCAAACGCGCGCTCGCCGCGCATGGCGTGACGTCGCTCTTCGTGCTGCTGTGGAGCAGCGGCGCGATCTTCGCTGAACTCGGTCTGCGTCACGCATCCGCGTTCGTCTTCCTCACCGCGCGATTCGCGCTCGCGTCACTCGTGCTGCTCGTGCCGGCCATCGTGCGCGGACGCTGGCTGCCGCCGCGCGGCGCGCGACGCATGGCCGCAATGACCGGCCTGCTGATGATGGGCGGCTATTCGATCTTCTATCTGCTCGCGCTCGAGCGCGGGATCGCGCCGGGCGTGCTGGCGACGATCCTCGGCGTTCAGCCGATCCTCACGCTGGCAATCGTCGAGCGTCGCTGGCGACCGATGCGCGTCGCGGGGCTCGCGCTGTCGCTGACCGGCCTCGCGCTCGTCGTGTGCCGGGGCGTGGGCGGTGCCGGCTTGCCGGTCACGGGTGTGGCCTGCGCGCTCACGGCGCTCGTCGCGCTGACCGCCGGCTCGCTGCTGCAAAAGCGCATGCGCGCGGCGCCTGCCGACGTGCTGCCGCTGCAGAACGCGATCGGCCTCGCGCTGTGCGTGGCGATCCTGCCGTCGCGGCCGGTCTCGCTCGACATCGGCTGGGCATTCGTCGTGTCGCTGCTGTGGCTCGGCATCGTGATCTCGGTGATCGCGCAGTTGCTGTTCTACCGGTTGATGCAACACGGCGATCTCGTCAACGTGACGAGCCTGTTCTATCTCGTGCCCGTCGTCACCACGCTGATGGACGCGATCTGGCCCGGCAACCGGCCGGAGCCGCTCGCACTCGTCGGCATGGGCGCGATCGTCGCGGGGCTCGCGCTCGTGTTCCGCACGCCGGCCGTTCGCGCGCGAGCGGATCGCGCGTAAGCGAACGGGCCGCCGCGCCCGCGGACGCGGCGGCCCGCATCGACATGTGCGTGATTTTTCGGCGCCAACCGAAAGGAGCGGGAAAGAATGGTGCAAGGCATTCGTCCGGCTTGCCGGAAAAACGCGGAATTGCACGGGTTTTCCGCATACTTTTAATGGTTCGGATAGCGAAAAACGCGGCGAGGTTGCCTATACTCGAATTGACCGCCCCGTTCGCAATCGGGGGCGGCGCAACATGAGAAATGCCCGGCATGGAGATGGAAGACGCGCGTGCGCCTGTTCCGGCCGGCTACGGAGACACGCATGACGACCTATTTCACGATCGGCGACTTCATCCTGTTGATTCCGATGGCGCTGGCCGGCGCGCTATTTCTCGGCGCGGTGCCGTGCGCAACCGAATTCCGCCACAACCTGTTGCGCGCGCTCGGCGTGATTCTCGGCGTCGGCGTAGCGGTATTGCTCGTCGAAGGCCTGCCTGCGCTGCTCTAGCGGGCGTTGACGTGCACCGGTCACGCCGCTGCATCGCAGCAGCGTAACCGTTCGTGTGTGCGTGCGCAGCAATACGGGATGCGTTGGTTCGCATCCCGTATCGACAATGCTCGATGCCGCTCAGATTGCCTGATCGGTTGAGGGCTTTTCCCACAGATTGATGCCGCCCTCGGTCGCGTAGCGATCGATCTCCGCAAGTTCGTCGGCCGAGAAGTCGAGATTCTTCAGCGCGCCGACGTTTTCACGCACCTGCTCCGCACGGCTCGCACCGATCAGCGCGGACGTCACGCGGCCATTGCGCAATACCCACGCGAGCGCCATCTGCGCGAGGCTCTGCCCGCGCCGTTGCGCGATGCCGTTGAGCTTGCGCACGTGCTCGAGGTTGTCCGCGCTCAGATGCTCCTGCTTCAGCGAACCGCCGCCCGGCTTGTTCACGCGCGCATCGGCCGGCACGCCGTTCAGGTATTTGGATGTCAGCAGCCCCTGCGCAAGCGGCGTGAATGCGATGCTGCCCGCGCCGATGTCGTCGAGCGTGCCGAGCAGATCCTGCTCGATCCAGCGGTTCAGCATGTTGTACGACGGCTGGTGGATCAGCAGCGGCACCTTGTACTGCGCGAGCAGTTCGGCCATCTCGCGCGTCTTCGCGGCCGAATACGACGAGATGCCGATGTACAGCGCCTTGCCCTGCTGCACGGCCGATGCGAGCGCGCCGGCGGTTTCCTCGAGCGGCGTGTGCGCGTCGAAGCGGTGCGAATAGAAGATGTCGACGTAATCGAGACCCATCCGCTGCAGGCTCTGGTCGAGGCTCGCCAGCACGTACTTGCGCGATCCGCCGCCGCTGCCGTACGGCCCCGGCCACATGTCCCAGCCGGCTTTCGTCGAGATCAGCAGTTCGTCGCGGTATGGGCGGAAATCTTCCTTCAGCAACCTGCCGAAATTGGTCTCGGCGCTGCCGTACGGCGGCCCGTAGTTGTTCGCCAGGTCGAAGTGATTGATGCCGAGGTCGAAGGCGGTGCGCAGGATCTCGCGCTGCGTGGCGATCGGCGTCGAGTCGCCGAAGTTGTGCCACAGACCGAGCGACAGGGCGGGCAGTTTGAGCCCGGATTTGCCGCAGGTGCGGTATTGCATGTCGGCATAACGTTCGGAAGCTGCTTGGTAGGCCATGAGTCGATTCCGTGAAGACGTCGGGGTGGGACGCGCGCCACGCGCGAACATCGCGCGCGGCGGCGAGGGAAACGTACGACAGTTATGGTATCGAACGTAGCCGAAGCGCGCACGGCAATGGACGCGGCCGCGTGCGTCGCCTACACTGCGGCGTCTCGAATCACCGTTACAGCGAGGTTGGTATGTCCCGGGTCATCTCGGTTGCGCTGCTGGTCGGCGGCGTCGTGCTGCTGTATTTCGGCGGCCAGTCGTTTCATTCGATCAACGACAACGTGTCGCGCTTCTTCACCGGCTCGCCCGCCACGAAGACGATCCTGCTGATCGCCGGCGGCGCCGTCGCATCGCTGATCGGCCTGATCGGCCTCGCGATGCCCGCCAACAAGCGCTGAGCGCGCTGCGCAAAACGCAACGGGCGGCCCAGGCCGCCCGTTCGTTCATCTGCCCACGCGGCCGCAGTGCCGCATCGGACAACCGGCGCGGCCGCCTCGCCGCCGAACGCTGCTAGAACTGCACTTCCGGCTTCGCCGCCGAACGCGTGCCAGGCAGCGGCCGGTTGCTCACGCCGTGGTACGTATAGACGAGCGAGAACTTCACCTGGTCGGAGCGGTTCTGCCCCGCCGAATGCAGCGTGTTGCAGTGGAAGAACACGACGTCGCCCGTCTGCAGCGACGGACAGGTTGCCGCATCGATCATCTTGCGGTTTTTCGGCAGGTCGCTGCGGAAGAACTTCGCGTCGTCGAACGCTTCCGGCCCGAATTCTGCCGTGTGCGAACCCGGCACCAGCCAGAGCGCACCGTTTTCATTCGTTTCCGGCCCGAGCGCGAGCCACACCGAGACCATGTCCGCGCGTTCGAACGACCAGTAGCGGAAGTCGCGATGCCAGCCCGTCAGGCTGCCGTACGCGGGATGCTTCGTCATCATGCAGTTGTGATGCGCGCGTGACAGCACCGGCTGCTCGCCGAAGTACTCGCGCATCCACGCGCCGATTTCGGGCGCGATCGCGCGCGCCGCGAACGCCGGGTCGCGCGTATACGCGTCGAGCAGCCGCCGCACCGTGTGACCGCCCGGCGCATGCTTCGACTCGGGTGCGCCCGGGTAGCGCAAATCCGCCTCGAACTCGATCGGCTCCGCCGCTTCCTGCAACTGGCGCACCGCGATCTGCCTGAGCGCCGCGCACTGCGCCTCGTCGACGAGGCCGCGCGCGACGACGAAACCGCGTTCGCGCAATTCCGCGACTTGCGCGCGGATCGATTCCGACTGCAATGGAGACGACATGGGATGCCAGACGTTTATCGTGTGAATGTGACGATTGTAAATCGGCGCCGGATGCCGCGAACAGCGCCATTGTCGTGCGCAGGGGCATGCCAATCGTCGATTTGATCTGGCGCAAGGGAACTGTGCGGCGCGGCGCGAGCCTCAGCGACAGGCGGTATGCGGCGACACGCCGGCGGCACAAGGGTTTATCGCGACTTTTGCACGTCACGAAACCCTTGTAGCCTGTCGCGGCCTGTCAATTCTGGCGGGCGCGGCGCGCAACGACTTTCGGTAAGATCCGTTGCGCAATCCGAGGCCGTTCATACCAGTGCGCTTTTCAAGGGCGCCATCCATACAAGCGAAGCATCGTTCACATGCCATTCCGTCTGACTTCCCGTTTCAACCGCACTGCCAAGCGCGTCGCGCCCTCCGCTCCCGCCCGCCCGCTGCGCCATCACCGCGCACGCACGCAGGCGCTCGCCGAGCACACGCACGCGCACAGCCGGCTGGACGGCATCCGCGCGTGGTTCCACGCGTTCTTCTCGATGATGAGCGCGCAGGCGTTCGCGCGCCGTGCCGGCCTGCGCTCGCTGCTGCAGAAGCCGTCGTCGCTGCGCGCGCTCGCGCTGCGCCGCACGCTCGGGCCGCAGCGGCGCATCAACCGCCCGCGCCGCCTCGCGGCCAGCAATGGGTGGTTCGGGTTCAGCGCACGCTGAGCCCCCCCCATGAAAGCCATTGCGGACGATGCTGTCCGCAATGCGCAATCTCATACGTTCGAGTACTCGCGCTGATTTGCCCCTTCGATGGGTCAGTCGAAGTCGGTGCGTCGGACCGCCGTCCACGTCAGCATCTGTCCGGCATCGCCGTTCCCGCTGGTTCAACCACGATTCGATGCCGTACGCACTTGTCCCAGAACGCGTCGGTCGCTTCCCGGGTCATTTCCAGCGCCTCGCACATTGCCACGAAACGCTCTCGTGTAAACGGTCCGCCGGCTAGCGCGTCGATCATCGCGTAACCATTCGCGTTGAACTTGAATACAAAAAAATGCGCGGCATCAAAGAAGCTGCGATCCGCCTTTCGCTCAATCAAGTTTCGATTAATTTCGTACATATAGGCCCTCCGTCTAGCACCAGTAGTTCGTCAAGTCCTTATCGAGTCGCTGATCCACAAGCCTGTACAGCGCGGCCTCCGAACAAGAAGCCGCTGCCACGTATTCGGCCAGCGAATCGGCCGAGATGTGATCGCGCAGCATGTCCAGCACCCACAGGTTGACCTGGCGCTCTACGTCGATAGAAGCATGACGCCTCGGATCTGTTGCCAGCGTACGCGTCGCGACATGGCCGATTTCGTGCAGGGTCGTGAAGAATCTCAAGGCGCCCTCCACTCTTTCGCTCACGACGACATGGCGCTGACCGCCATGCTCATAAATGAGCGCATTTGCACCGATATCATGGGCGGCAACCGTCACGCTTGCTATTCCATGTTGCGTCGCCGCATCGAGCACAACGCGCTCGAAGAAGGCCGCCTGCTTGCCTGCAACGAAAGTGCAATACTGTTCGGCGAGTGCCCCCTCCGACAACGAGCCGATTCGCTCTCCCCATTCGCCGGCAGCAAGTTCGCCGTCTGCGCCGATAACGAGCGGAGGAAGGCGCCTGGTCGGGCGAATTTCGCGACCGGTCCGGACATCATGGGTAGGGCAAGCAATCCAGCCGTCGCCGCTTTTGCTGTCCATGAAGGCCGACGCGGCTTGCAACACCTCCCGCTTCATCCCGGGCGTGAGCGGCTCAAATGCGGCGCAAGACCCCGACGATTCATAAAAGGCCAGCTTGACTCGCGCGACGCCCAGCCGCCACGCATGCTCGAACAACGCCATCGCTTCGCCCCGGTTTTGTTCGTGCAAGCACAAGGCGAGGTTGACCTTCAGTCCGGCCGCGCGCAAGCGGACGATCGCATCCCCGACCTCATTGAAACTCCCGGCACCGCGGATAGCGTCGTTAGACCGTGCGGTTGCACCGTCGAGACTGACCTGAACGCTCGGAATCCCATGCCTGCAAAGGGTTTCGACATGCTCGTCCGTGACTCCGGCGCCGGTCAGGCCGACCAACGGCAACAGGCCGGCGGTTCGCGCATATTCGACAATCAAATCGAAATCGCGGTGAAGAAGCGGTTCGCCCCCTGACAATACGAGCATGTAGGCCCGATGATCACGCGCCTCGTCGATGATCGACAGGCACTGCTCGAGCGGCAACTCATAACGGCCAATCTTGTCGTTCTCCACCAGAAAGCAGTGCCTGCACCGCGACTGGCAGCGATACGTGATGTAGAGGCTAATCGTTTGAGGGAGAAACGGGGACGATACGTTCGCCATCGACATCACCTCGAAAAAGTGAAATCAAACCAATCAAGACCGCGGTAGACGCGCTCAACATGACGAACGCGCTCGCGAATCCGATCCGTTGCGCGATCATCCCGCTTCCCCACAAGAACACCGCGGCACACACCGCTCTGACCAGAGACGCCGCCGACAGAATCGTGGTTCGGTTGGTTGTCCCCGCGGGTAAACAGCGGTTAATCAAGTAGGCGGCATATGACGGATACATGCCTCGGACGATCTGGTGACAAGCAATCGAGAACAACACCCATTCCAACGAAGCGAAAGCATTCGGAACGGTGATCACGCAAGCCGCCGCCGCGAACAGGAGAATCAAGACCGTCGCCGGGACACGGGACAACAACGCGGATTTGCGTATGTGGCTGAACACGTAGGCTGCCGCTGAAGAAAACCCGTACATCGCGGCGAATATCCACCCGATGGCCTCGACATCTGCGCCGCCCTCTAGCAGCAACGGCTGATAAAAATTGAAGCCGGCCCGCAGACAGGCGAACGTGACAGCCGCTACGAGGATGGCTCCCAGCAAAGCGCGGGATGAAATGGTGGTCGCAATGCCGTCTCTCGCGATTTCGACAAGCCCGGGCCGGCGCGATCGATGCTCGTACACCGGTTCGCGAATCCAAAGCGCAAACGACAACGTCAATGCGGCGAGAATGCCCATGTCGAGATACATCGGGAATGCGAGGGAGCGCGACGCAAGCCAGCCACCGACTACCGAAGCAGCCCCCCCGCACAACAAAGACACGCTCGTCGCACGAGCATTGACGGTGTGAAAGTCGGCATCTCGGCCGCATGCGGCGAACGCGTCGAACATCATTGCCTGAAATGCTCCATTCGATAGTGCCCCCCCGCATGCGAACAGAAATGCGATCAGCCACGGCGATGCCCGATGCCCGTAGCGGACCAGACAAACCATCGCGGCGAAATACACGACGTTGCCGGTCACCAGCGCGAACTTTCTGCCATACCGATCGGCAAGCACGCCTGTCGGAATCTCGAGCAACCACAAAAAAACGAAGATCAGCGAAATGATCGAGCTGTATTGGGCGAACGTGAATCCGGCATAGGACGTGTAAAAAAACACGAGAACGGGCGCCGAGAATGCTTCGAGAGCGAGGCATGCCTGTAAATAGCAAAGGCGCCGCCAGCGCTTCAGCTCATCGGCCATCACGATTCCGATGTAAAGAGATTGCGCGAGTAGGCGTTGAATGCGACATGGCAACCGTGTTGATGAACGTCATCGAACGATCTGATTGTCGGTGTGCGCTCCCCCTGAGCTTGCCCACGCCACCGCCGGAACAAGGCGTCACCTCGCCACATCGCGTCTATATCCGCAGGCGACTGGATGGCTTGCTCGGTCCGGTCCTCTTCGACGAGCATGTCGCACGCCGAAACGGTGAGATCGCTATTGATGATCATCGACGTCGTGCCCGCACCGCATCCGAAAGTCGCATCCGAGGAAGACCGATTCGGCGAGATGTGTATCCGCTTCACGAAGGCGCCCCCTTCGACATCAAGCCCCGGAAATCGGGACGAGTGATGCACGATGGCTTCCGCAATTTCTCGACACATGTCGGGTGACAGCAAGTGTTGCCGAGCCAGCAATCGACCGGTCCCAATAGGGATAAAGGCATTCAACTTGATGCCGGTTACCCCCAAGGCGGCCGCCAGTTCGAACATGCTTTCGAGCCGACGATAATTGACCCCGGTCAGGGTAAATGCGAGATGAATACGTGCGCCTGCGTCGACCAGCGCCCGAATCCCGCGGACGGCGCGCGCAAATGTCCTGGGGCCGCGAATGGCGTCGTTTTCCTCCGCCACGGGGCTTTCGAGGCTGACCTGATACTGCACGCCACCTGCGTCGACCAATTCGTGCGCCTTCTCGGTATCGACCAATGTCGCATTGGTCGCGATTTTCGACCGCATCCCGTGCGAAGTGATTCTCCTGACGATTTCAGCCAGATCGTTTCTCGCAACCGGCTCGCCGCCTATTAAGACAATTCCGAAAACGCCGCGAGCACCGAGATAATCAATAATCGGCACAATTTCATTAAATTCGGGAGCGCGTTGATAGTCCGTCAAATAGCAGTGCGTGCAACGCAGATTGCATCGCTGCGTGATATACCATTTAACGAACAGCGGAAAATCCATTGCCTCGATTTTTTTCATGACGGCCTCTCATCCCTGACGGGAGCAGGAGGCACCCTCCACTCCCGCCTGCTGCTGATCTCTACGCGGGTCAGCCAAGCACGCTGGAGCTGCTCAAGCAGCCCTCGACATTGATAGCGGTGAAATCAGCCGGTTCGCCTGGTACGGCGATATCGATGTTGTATTCGGAGCGCATCACTTCGGCCGCGACATTTTCATTACTCGATTGAATCGATTCCATCATTTTCTCCATTAAATTAAGATTTCCATTTACGGACAGATCGAACACAACTCGCTTCAACCCGTCATTTGAAAAGTTACTTCTCGAAAACAGGATCGTCAACGTCAACGAATGTCAACATTTGTAACAATTTAGAGATAGTGAATAGATCGCTCAGCGTGACGTCGATCAATATCGATCCGATCGATAAATGACCTGATTGAAAATCGAAACGAAATTGAATATTTGAATTCACCGCGCGTCGGTACATCGTTCGCCCGTCATCGCGCAGGCGTGTTCTATCGGCACGGCGAAACAGTCCCGCGTATTTCGTCTGCGAAGCCGAAAACAACACGCCCCGAGAAGCGGCGGCGCGAAGATGGTTGGCCAGCGGGACGAATCAACGCGCGCCGTCAACGGCCACGATGGCCGTTTTGAGAAGGGAAAAAGACAATGCCCCGGAAGTCCACGACTTACGGGGCATTATTGGCCGCAACCACTATCGATACTTCACGGGTTCGAGCGGAGTGCTGCCGGGCCAACGCCCGACGATGGCAGGACGACGCTTACGCGACGCGAGCCGTCGGCTCCACGCCGGCCGCTTCGGCCAGTGCGAGCGCCTTGTCGGTCGCTTCCCACGAGAATTCCGGCTCTTCGCGGCCGAAGTGGCCGTAAGCTGCCGTCTTCTCGTAGATCGGGCGCAGCAGGTCGAGCATCTTGATGATGCCCTTCGGACGCAGGTCGAAATGCTCGCGCACGAGCTTCGTGATCACCGCATCCGACACGCGGCCCGTGCCGAACGTATTGACCATCACCGAAGTCGGCTCGGCGACGCCGATCGCGTACGACACCTGGATCAGCGCGCGCGATGCGAGGCCTGCCGCGACGATGTTCTTCGCGACGTAACGGCCGGCATACGCAGCCGAACGGTCGACCTTCGACGGATCCTTGCCCGAGAACGCGCCGCCGCCGTGCGGTGCGGCACCGCCGTAGGTGTCGACGATGATCTTGCGGCCCGTCAGGCCGCAGTCGCCCTGCGGGCCGCCGATCACGAACCGGCCGGTCGGGTTCACCAGGAACTTGATGTCGCCCTTGATCAGCTCGGCCGGCAGCGTCGGCTTGATGATTTCCTCGATCACGGCTTCGCGCAGTGCCGGCAGTTCGATGTCCGGTGCGTGCTGCGTCGACAGCACGACGGTATCGATCGAATCGGGCTTGCCGTCGACGTAGCGGACCGTCACCTGCGACTTCGCGTCCGGGCGCAGCCACTGCAGGCGGCCGTCGCGGCGCAGGCTCGCCTGGCGCTCGACGAGACGGTGCGACAGGTAGATCGGCAGCGGCATCAGCTCCGGCGTTTCGTCGCATGCGTAACCGAACATCAGGCCCTGGTCGCCCGCGCCTTGATCGAGGTTGTCGTCGTGCGCGCGATCGACGCCTTGCGCGATGTCAGGCGACTGCTTGTCGTACGCGACCAGCACCGCGCAACCCTTGTAGTCGATGCCGTAGTCGGTGTTGTCGTAGCCGATGCGCTTGATGGTGTCGCGCGCGATCTGGATGTAGTCGATGTTGGCCGTCGTGGTGATTTCACCGGCCAGAACGACGAGACCCGTGTTGCACAGCGTTTCGGCTGCAACGCGGGAGTATTTGTCCTGCTCGAGGATGGCGTCGAGAATCGCGTCCGAGATTTGGTCCGCGACCTTGTCCGGATGGCCTTCGGAGACGGATTCGGACGTGAAGAGATAATCGTTTGCCACTTTTTCAGGCTCCTGTGTGGTTACGGTTGGTTTCACGTAGCCAGCTTCGTTGGGCCTGAAGCGGCGACGCTTTAGCGGATTACCAGGACCGGGCAGCGCGCTTCGCGCCAGCCGGCTTCGCCCCGCAAGTTGTCAGTTAACTCGGCGAAGCCCGTATTATAGCGGCTTTCGTGAATTGTCACAGAGCGCCGCCCGTGCTGCATCTTCCGCTGTCCTACCCCCCTGTTCGCAACGTGCCGGCCTGCCGGCCTCACGGAGACTTCGCATGCTAGGCCGCCTCGGCACGCACCTCGCCATCGGCTTGCTGAAGCTGCTCGCCCTGCTGCCGTACGGCCTGACCGCACGGTTCGGCGACGGCCTCGGCTGGCTGCTGTACCAGATTCCCAGCCGGCGAAAGCGCATCGTACACACCAATCTGAAACTCTGCTTCCCCGACTGGAGCGACGAGCGGCGCGAAGAAGTGGCCGGCCGGCATTTCCGCCACGCGATCCGCAGCTACGTCGAGCGCAGCGTCCAGTGGTTCGGTTCCGAGCGCAAGCTCGCGAAGCTGATCCAGGTCGACAGCGCCGTCGACCTCACCGATCCGGACCTGCCGCCGACGCTGTTCCTGGGCCTGCATTTCGTCGGCATCGAAGCCGGCTCGATCTGGCTGAACCGTTCGCTGCAGCGCCGCTGCGGGTCGCTGTACCAGCCGTTCTCGAATGCCGTGCTCGAGGAAGAGGCGAAGAAGGCCCGCGGGCGCTTCGACGCGGAGATGGTCGGCCGCGCGGACAGCGCGCGCGTCGTGCTGCGCTGGCTGCGCGACCGCAAGCCCGTGATGCTCGGCGCCGACATGGACTACGGCCTGCGCAATTCGACGTTCGTGCCCTTCTTCGGCGTGCCGGCGTGCACGCTGACGGCCGTCGGCCGGCTCGCGAAAACGGGCCGCGCGCAGGTCGTGCCGTTCATCGGCGAGGTGCTGCCGAACTACAAGGGCTACCGGCTCAAGGTATTCAAGCCGTGGGACAACTACCCGACCGGCGACGACGATCTCGACGCACGGCGGATGAACGAATTCCTCGAGGAGCAGATTCCGTTGATGCCCGAGCAGTATTACTGGGTGCACAAGCGCTTCAAGACGCGCCCGCCCGGCGAGCCGAGCCTCTACTGAGTCGAACCCGCGGGCGCGCCGTCAGAGGCGTGCCTGCGCCCCGAACGACACCCCGCGCAGCGCAGGACGCCCCTGTCGGCTGCATGTATCATTTGCGGTTGAGATCAGCACGACGAACGACGCGGCCCGCGAGGCCGGCTCGCACGTCCACCGTGCCGACCGCCCTGTTCGCCATGGAATTCCGGACCCTGTGAAACTCTCGTTCACCAAGATGCACGGCGCGGGCAACGACTTCGTCGTGCTCGACAGCTATTCGCGCGCGCTGCCGCCGCTCACCGACGCGCAGGTGCGCGCGCTCGCCAACCGACACTTCGGCATCGGCGCAGATCAACTGCTGCTCGTCGAGAAGCCGACCGTCGACGGCGCGGATTTCAAGTACCGGATCTTCAATTGCGACGGCGGCGAGGTCGAACATTGCGGCAACGGCGCGCGCTGCTTCGTGAAATTCGTCCGCGACCGCGGCCTGACCGACAAGCGCAGCGTGCGCGTACAGGTGATGAAGGGCTTGATCACGCTGACGATGCAGGACGACGGCGAAGTCGTCGTCGACATGGGCGCACCCGTGTTCGCGCCGGCGCACGTGCCGTTCGACGCGTCGGGGCTCGACGGCCGCGCCGATGGCAACGACACGCTGTGGCCGCTCGACGTCGGCGGCCATACGCGCTGGATCTCGACGGTGTCGATGGGCAACCCGCACGCGGTGCAGGTCGTCGACGATGCCGAAGCGTGGCCGGTGCTCGACGAAGGCCCGCTGATCGAGCGTCACGCCCGCTTCCCGCAGCGGGTGAACGCCGGCTTCATGCAGATCGTGTCGCGCCACGAAGTGAAGCTGCGCGTGTACGAGCGCGGCGCGGGCGAGACGCTCGCGTGCGGCACCGGCGCGTGCGCGGCGGTGGCGGCCGGCATCCGGCGCGGCCTGCTCGATTCGCCGGTGACCGTGCACACGCACGGCGGCACGCTGACGATCAGCTGGGACGGCGCGCGCGACGAATCCGCCGCGCTCATGATGGCCGGGCCCGCCGCGACCGTGTTCGAAGGCGAGATCGACCTGAACGTCTGACCCTTCAACGTCCTGATAACTGAACGCTCCAGCCACATGAACGATCGCGAAGTCGCCGACTACCTGCTCGCCAATCCCGAATTCTTCGCGCAACACGCGGAACTGCTCGCGACGATCCGTCTCGCGAACCCGCACGGCAAGGCCGCGATCTCGCTGCAGGAGCGGCAGATGGAGATGCTGCGCGACAAGAACAAGCATCTCGAGCGCCGGCTCGCCGAACTGGTGCGCTACGGCCACGAGAACGACAGCCTGTCCGCGAAGTTCAGCCGCTGGACGGCGCGCGTGATCGCGGAACGCGACCCGTACGCGCTGCCGCGCACGATCGCCGAAGGCATCGCCGACGTGTTCGACGTGCCGCAGACGGCGCTGCGCGTGTGGGACGTCGCCGACACCTACGCGCAGGCCGATTTCGCGCGCCAGGTCGGCGAGGAAGTGCGCCTGTTCGCGAACGGGCTGTCGACGCCGTATTGCGGCGCGAACACAGGCTTCGAAGCGGCCCAGTGGCTCGCGCCCGCGCTTCCGGCACCGGCCGCGACCGCGACGGAAGGCGCCGAAGCCGCGCCGGCCGGCGACGGCGCGGCCACGTCGGTCGCGCTGCTCGCGCTGCGCGCGCCGCTCGCCGGCACCGACGCGCCGGCGTTCGGCCTGCTCGTGCTCGGCTCGCCCGATCCGCGCCGCTTCCACGACGGGATGGCGACCGACTTCCTCGCGCAGATCGCAACGCTCGCGAGCGCGGCGCTTACGCGCCTGCTGCCGCACTGATCCACCGCCCGCGATGACCGACGATCCGATCGCCGCCTACCTGTCGAACCTGAAGCACGTCAGGCAGCTGTCGGAACACACGCTGCGCGCGTACACGCACGAACTCGACGAACTGAAGAAGCTCGCCGCCGGCCGCCCGCTCGATGCGCTCACGGCCGCCGACATGCGCGGCGCGGTCGCCCGCGCGCATGCCGGCGGGCTGTCCGCGCGCTCGATCTCGCACCGGCTGTCCGCGTGGCGCGCGTTCTACCGCTGGCTCGCGCAGCGCATCGAGATGCCCGCGAACCCCGTCGCCGCGGTGCGCGCGCCGAAGCGCCCGAAAACCCTGCCGAAGGCGCTGTCGGTCGACGACGCAGCGGCACTGATGGACGCGCCGCTCGCCGGCACGACCGAGGGCATCCGCGATCACGCGATCCTCGAGCTGTTCTATTCGTCCGGGCTGCGCCTGGCCGAACTGGTCGGGCTCGACGTCAGGTATACGGAGGCGGACGGCTACCGCTCGGCGGGCTGGCTCGATCTCGCCGAAGCGGAAGTCACCGTGCGCGGCAAGGGCAACAAGGAACGCAAGGTGCCGGTCGGCCGCAAGGCGATCGACGCACTCAACGCGTGGCTCGCGGTGCGCGACGAATTCGTGAAGCACGATCCGCATCCGCTGTTCGTGTCCGTGCGCGGCAACCGGATGGCACCGGGCGTCGTGCGCGACCGCGTGAAGCGCGCGGCGCTGAGCGCGGGCATTCCCGCCAATGTCCATCCGCACGTGCTGCGCCACTCGTTCGCCACGCACGTGCTGCAGTCGAGCGGCGACCTGCGCGCGGTGCAGGAGCTGCTGGGCCACGCGAGCGTCGCCGCGACGCAGGTTTATACGTCGCTCGACTTCCAGCATCTCGCGAAAATTTACGACAGCGCGCATCCGCGCGCGAAGAAGCGCGACTGACGCGCATCCCGCCATACCCGCCGCGCACGGCGGCCGGCCACGGCCGGCACCCGCCGCGGCCTCTTTCGATCCGATCATGCAAACCGTCACACTCAGACCGTCCAGGGACAAATCGCTGCTGCGCCGGCATCCGTGGATCTACGCCAATGCGATCGACCGCGTCGACGGCACGCCCGCGCCCGGCGCCACCGTGATCGTGCGCGCGCACGACGGACGCTTTCTCGCGCGCGGCGCGTACAGCCCGCAGTCGCAGATCCGCGTGCGCGTGTGGAGCTTCGACGAGAACGAGCCGATCGATCACGCATTCTTCAAGCGCCGCGTGCAGCGTGCGGTCGCGCACCGCACGTCGATGGTGTCGGGCACGGGCGCGGTGCGGCTCGTGTTCGGCGAAGCCGACGGGCTGCCCGGGCTGGTCGTCGACTATTACGTCGCGGATACGGCCGCACCCGGCGCCGCGCCGCGCGGCCAGCTGGTGTGCCAGTTCATGGCCGCGGGCGTCGACGCGTGGAAGGACGCGATCGTCGCGGCACTCGTCGGCGCGACCGGCTGCCCGAACGTGTACGAGCGCTCGGACGTGTCGATCCGCGACAAGGAAGGGCTCGCGCAGACGACCGGCGTGCTCGCCGGCGACGCGCCGCCCGCGACGCTGATCGCGAACGAAAACGGCGTGCGTTATCACGTCGACGTGCCGCACGGCCACAAGACGGGCTTCTACGTCGACCAGCGCGACAACCGCGCGCTCGTCGCGCAATACGCGGCCGGCCGCGACGTGCTCAACTGCTTCTGCTACACGGGCGGCTTCTCGCTCGCGGCGCTCAAGGGCGGCGCGAAACGCGTGGTGTCGATCGACTCGTCGGGCGACGCGCTCGCGCTCGCGCAACAGAACGTCGTGGCCAACGGCTTCGACGCCGAACGCGCGACCTGGCTCGACGCGGACGCGTTCAAGACGCTGCGCCGCCTCGTCGACGAAGGCGAGCGCTTCGACCTGATCGTGCTCGATCCGCCGAAGTTCGCGCCGACCCGCGACAGCGTCGAGCGCGCATCGCGCGCATACAAGGACATCAACCTGAGCGGCTTCCGGCTGCTGCGTCCGGGCGGCCTGCTGTTCACGTACTCGTGCTCGGGCGCGATCGACATGGATCTGTTCCAGAAGATCGTCGCGGGCGCGGCGGCCGACGCGAAGGTCGACGCGCGGATCCTGAAGCGGCTGGGTGCGGGCGTCGACCACCCGCTGCTCGCCGCGTTCCCGGAAGGCGAATATCTGAAGGGCCTGCTGTTGCAAATCGTCTGATCGCCCCGATCTACGCGCACGCTCGCGTCCGCCGGCCGTTGCCCGCTGGCGGCCCCGCGCTCGAGCCTGTCGTCCGGACGACGGGCGAGGGCTTGACAGGTATGTTTCAATGGATGGTTGTGCGCCCCGGCTCGCCAGTCGACGGCGCGACGCACACATCCTGGTTTTGACCCCGATTCACGAACCACAGGCGACCGACATGGCCACTCCCGTCACCATCCTCACCGGCTTCCTCGGCAGCGGCAAGACGACGCTGCTCAAGCGCATCCTGAACGAACAGCACGGCATGAAGATCGCCGTGATCGAGAACGAATTCGGCGAAGAGAACATCGACAACGAGATCCTCGTTCAGGACACGAACGAGCAGATCATCCAGATGAGCAACGGCTGCATCTGCTGCACGATCCGCGGCGACCTGGCACGCGCGCTCGGCGATCTCGCCGCGAAGAAGCGCGAAGGCAAGCTCGACTTCGACCGCATCGTGATCGAAACGACCGGCCTCGCGAATCCGGGCCCGGTCGCGCAGACCTTCTTCATCGACAGCGAGATCGCCGACGACTTCCTGCTCGACGCGGTCATCACGCTGGTCGACGCGAAGCATGCGAACGCGCAGCTCGACGAACACGAAGTGGTGCAGCGCCAGGTCGGCTTCGCCGATCGCCTGTTCATCACGAAGTCGGACCTGGTGGACGACCAGGCCGTCGCGGCGCTCAAGCACCGCCTGATGCACATGAACCCGAAGGCGACGATCAAGGTCGTGAACTTCGGCGAAGCGGACATCAAGGAAATCTTCGACCTGCGCGGCTTCAACCTGAACGCGAAGCTCGAGATCGACCCGGACTTCCTCGCCGAGGACGACCACGCGCACGATCATCACGATCACGACCATGATCACGATCACGCGCATTGCGACCACGATCACGGTCAATGCGCGCACGATCACGGCCACGGTCATCACAACCATCACCACGCGCACCACGACGACAAGATCAAGTCGTTCGTGTACCGCAACGACCGCCCGTTCGACCCGAACAAACTGGAAGACTTCCTCGGCGGCATCCTCCAGATCTACGGCGAGCGGATGCTGCGCTACAAGGGCGTGCTGTACATGAAGGGCGTCGACCGCAAGGTCGTGTTCCAGGGCGTGCACCAGATGATGGGCAGCGACCTCGCCGCGAAATGGCTGCCGGCCGAGAAGAAGACCAACAAGATGGTGTTCATCGGTGTCGACCTGCCGCAGGACCTGATCACCGACGGCCTCGACGCCTGCCTCGCCTGAGCGTTCGGGCGCCGGCGCGGGCCTTGCGCGCGGCCGCCTGCCCGGGCGGCCGCGGCGCGTGCGCGGTGCTTTTCCGGGCAGGGTTTCGCCGTCATCGCTTTTTCGCGATTTGCGCGTTATATTTTCAAGATATTGGCGCAGCCGACGGGGATCGACCCGATACGGCGCCCGCTTGCGATTCAGTTACAATACGTGCCCGCTGGAGTACGGCAATAACAGGCCCGGTTCTTGCTGAACCATTACCCGGGCATCGCAACCGCGCCGGATCGCCCATCCGCCACCCGGCCGCGGCCGATGCGATCTGCCGCGCAGCACCGGTTCGCCGCGCGCGCAAATCCGCGCCAGGGCTATCCTGGTATTTGAGAACCGGTTTTCCAGAGGCTTTCGGCCCCGCGGCGGCAAATCGCAAATGATTGCAAGCGCAGTTGCGGGTAATCCCAAAGTGCAGGCAATATCTCCTGATTTGCCGCACATTGAAGAAGCAAGCAGATGACGAAGAAACTCTTGACCGAAGCCGAAATCCTGAAGATGAGCGACAAGGATTACATGAATGAGGATCAGCTCGCCTTCTTCAAAAATCGGCTCGAACAGTTGCAGGCGGACATCCTCAAGAACGCAGGCCAGACGACCGAGAACCTGCGCGAGACGGTGATCGTGCCCGATCCCGCCGATCGCGCGACGATCGAGGAAGAGCACGCGCTCGAGCTGCGCACGCGCGATCGCGAACGCAAGCTCCTCAAGAAGGTTCAGCAGTCGCTCGCCCGCATCGATTCCGGCGATTACGGCTGGTGCGAGGAAACCGGCGAACCGATCGGCATCCCGCGCCTGCTTGCGCGTCCGACGGCGACGCTGTCGCTCGAGGCGCAAGAGCGCCGCGAGCTGCGCCAGAAGCTGTTCGGCGACTGATCGAGCGGCGTTCCGCTCCGACACGCTGCTTCCCGAAAGCGCGCGGCCTGCCGCGCGCTTTTTGTTTTTCCGGCGCGCCTCCCGGCCCGCCGGCCGATTTGCCCGCCCCTCTTGATATCCCGGCGCCCGCCCTAAAATGAAACGGATGCGCGCCGGGCCGCTCCCCGGCGCACTGCGATTCATGCGGCGGCGCCACGCGCCGCCCGACTCTTCCCCGTTTTTCTCAAGGAACGCAGATGGAGCAATTTCACGGCACGACCATCGTTTCGGTCCGGCGCGGCGACAAGGTCGCGCTCGGCGGCGACGGCCAGGTAACCCTCGGCAACATCGTCATGAAGGGTGGCGCGCGGAAAGTGCGGCGAATCTACAACAACCAGGTTCTGGTCGGATTCGCGGGCGGCACCGCCGATGCGTTCTCGCTGCTCGATCGCTTCGAAGCGAAGCTCGAGAAGCACCAGGGCAACCTGACCCGCGCGGCCGTCGAACTCGCGAAGGACTGGCGCACCGACCGGATGCTGCGCCGCCTCGAGGCGATGCTGATCACGGCCGATGCGACCACCACGCTCGTCATCACCGGCAACGGCGACGTGCTCGACCCGGAAGGCGGCATCTGTGCGATCGGTTCGGGCGGCGCCTACGCGCAGGCCGCGGCCCGCGCGCTCGCGGAGAACACCGAGCTGTCCCCGCGCGAGATCGTCGAGAAGTCGCTCGAGATCGCCGGCGACATGTGCATCTACACGAACCACAACCGCATCATCGAAACGATCGAGTAAGGACCGCACCATGAGCACCATGACCCCTGCCGAGATCGTCTCGGAACTCGACAAGCACATCATCGGCCAGGACAAGGCGAAGAAGGCGGTGGCCGTCGCGTTGCGCAACCGCTGGCGCCGCCAGCAGGTCGCCGAGCCGCTGCGCCAGGAAATCACGCCGAAGAACATCCTGATGATCGGGCCGACGGGCGTCGGCAAGACCGAAATCGCGCGGCGCCTCGCAAAGCTCGCCGACGCGCCGTTCATCAAGATCGAGGCGACCAAGTTCACCGAAGTCGGCTATGTCGGCCGCGACGTCGACAGCATCGTGCGCGACCTGATCGAGATCTCCGTCAAGCAGACGCGCGAATCCGAGATGCGCAAGGTGCGCAGCAAGGCGACCGACCAGGCGGAGGACCGCATCCTCGACATCCTGCTGCCGCAACCGCGCGCGGTGGGCTTCGGCGGCAACGCGGACCATGCGAACGACGACAACAACGCAACGCGCCAGACCTTCCGCAAGCGCCTGCGCGAAGGCCAGCTCGACGACAAGGAAGTCGAGCTCGACCTCGAGCAGCCGTCGGTGGGCATGGACATCATGGCGCCGCCGGGGATGGAAGAGATGACCGAGCAGATCCGCTCGATGTTCTCGAACCTCGGCAGCGGCAAGAAGCAGCGCCGCAAGGTGAAGATCAAGGAAGCGCTGAAGCTGCTGACCGACGAGGAAGCGGCGAAGATGCTCAACGACGAGGAAGTGAAGACGAAGTCCGTGCAGAACGTCGAGCAGAACGGCATCGTGTTCCTCGACGAGATCGACAAGATCACGTCGCGCAACAACGAAGGCAGCGGCGGCGAAGTGTCGCGCCAGGGCGTGCAGCGCGACCTGCTCCCGCTCGTCGAAGGCACGACGGTCAACACGAAGTACGGGATGGTGAAGACCGATCACATCCTGTTCATCGCGAGCGGCGCGTTCCATCTCGCGAAGCCGAGCGACCTGATTCCCGAACTGCAGGGGCGCTTTCCGATCCGCGTCGAGCTCGACTCGCTGTCGGTGAAGGATTTCGAGGCGATCCTCGTCGCGACCGACGCGAGCCTCGTCAAGCAGTACCAGGCGCTGCTCGCCACCGAGGACGTGGAACTCGAGTTCGCCGAGGACGGCATCCGCCGCCTCGCCGAGATCGCGTACGCGGTCAACGAGAAGACCGAGAACATCGGTGCGCGCCGCCTGTACACGGTGATCGAGAAGCTGCTCGAGGAAGTGTCGTTCTCGGCCGGCAACCATGCCGGCGAGCGCGTGACGATCGATGCGAAATACGTCGATCGCGCGCTCGGCGAAGTGGCGCAGGACGAAGACCTGTCGCGCTACGTGCTGTAACGCGCGCGGTGTCGAATGCGAAACGGGCGGCTCCTTGGAGCCGCCCGTTTTCGTTGGTGCGCCCGGCGATGCCGCCGCGCCCGTTACTGCCGCACCGGCTTCTTCGCGAGCTTGCGTTGCAGCGTGCGGCGGTGCATGTTCAGCGCGCGCGCGGTCGCCGAGATGTTGTTGTTGTTCTCCGCCAGCACGCGCTGGATGTGCTCCCATTCGAGCCGGTCGACCGACAGCACCACCGGATTCTCGAGCGCCTCGTCGGCCTGCACCTCGCTCGCGTTGGTCTGCAGCGCGGCCAGGATCGACTCGATGTTCGCGGGCTTCGCCAGATAGTTGTCGGCACCTTCCTTCACCGCCTGCACGGCGGTCGCGATGCTCGCGTAGCCGGTCAGCACGAGAATCCGCGCGTCGGGCTGCAGGTCGCACAGCGGCGCGATCAGGCTCAGGCCCGAATCGTTGCCGAGATGCAGGTCGACGGTGATGAACTGGAACTTGCCGCCGGCCGCCAACCGCAGCGCCGCCTCCTTGTCGTGCGCCTGCTGGACCGCGTAACCGCGGCGCTCGAGGCCGCGCGCGAGCGTGCCCGCGAACACCTCGTTGTCGTCGATCACCAGGAAATTGTTCTCGCTCATGTGGTTTCTCCGTCTACGTGTTGGTTGAGGCGGCCGGCACCGCGATACGCGTCACCGGCAGGCGCAGCACCGCGCGCGTGCCGCGGCCCGGGGTGCCGGCCGGGCGGCTGTCCGGCATGGCCGCCGCGCGTTCGGTCGCGCGCTGGCCCGACGCGGTTGCCGCGTGTCCGTTCGCGCCGCCGACGCGCCCGTTGCCGCCCGTCGCGCGCGGCGCGACATCGGACAGCTCGATCTCGCCGCCCAGCCGCACGGCCGCGCTGAACGCGAGGTACAGGCCGACCCCGTGCCCGCCCTGTGTGCTGTCGACCGGCATCGAGCCGAGCGAGTCCCGCAATGCGGCCGGGATGCCGGGGCCGTCGTCGCAGACCTCGAATTCGATCTGGTCCGCGGCGCGCTCGTGGTGCGCGAGCTTCGCGGCCAGCGTCACGCGGTGCGGGCTCGCCCGCGCGGCGTTGTCGAGCAGGATCGTCAGGATCTGGCCGGCCGCGACGGTATCGTCGAGGCCGACGCCCGACGGGCGCGCGCCGAGCAGTTCGAACTGCACGTGCGGATGCCGCAGGCGCCAGTGCTCGACGAACGTGTCGAGCCAGTCGTCCACCGGCTGGCGGCTCGCCGGCGCGCTCGCCCGGCTGCGCAGGCGCGCGAGCGCCGACGTACAGAGCGTCATCTGTTCTTCCAGCACCTTCAGGTCGGCCTCGTAGCGCGCGAGCCCCGGATCGGCGCGTGCCGCGTCGCGCAGCTCCTCCGCGAGCATCGCGATCGTCGACAGCGGCGTACCCATCTCGTGCGCGACGGTGGCGGCCTGCACGCCGAGCGCAACCGCCCGCTCGTCGCGCAGCAGATGCGCCTGCGCTTCGCCGAGCGCCGCATCGCGCTGGCGCAACGCATTCGACATGCGCGCGACGAACCACGCGATCAGGCCGACGCTGACCATGAAGTTCACCCACATCCCCGTGCGGTAGTAGTCGAACAGGTTCGCCGGGTTGTCCATGTTGAGCGGCACCGAATCGAAACCGAGCGCCGCGTAGCACGCGACCGCGAACGCCGCGAGCCAGATCATCAGGTGCCACGGCAGCACGGCCGCCGCGATCGCGAGCGACGGCAGGTACAGCGACACGAACGGATTAGTCGTGCCGCCCGACAGGAACAGCAGCGCCGACAGCGCGCCGAGGTCGACCCACAGCTGGCCGAGCAGCTCGAAATTGGTCTCGGGACGCGCGCGCAGCACGCGCACCCAGGTCAGCGCGTTGAAAACGATTTCGAGCGCGATGACCATCAGCATTGCTGGCAACGGCAGATGCACGCCGAAATAGGTCTGCACGACGCCGATCGTCACGAGCTGGCCGATGATCGCGAGATTGCGCAGCCAGAACAGGTGGCTGAGGTTGACGCGCCCGGTGGTGGTAATTCGTTGCATCCGAGCAGTTTACCCGTTTAGCGCCCGGCACCTCTACCGGGGGCCGGACCAGTGCGGACGGACGGGCGCGCCGAGCGGGCGCGCCGGGCGGGCGTGCGCCGTACCGGCTTGCAACAGGCCCGCGCCGTCAGCCGCCCGCGCGCGCCATGCTGCGGGCGATCTCGTCGGCGAGACACTCGGGGCAGCGACAGCGCGTACCGGGCGCCGGCGGCGCGCCGCCGGACAAGGTCGGCATCGACGCGCACCAGCAGTCGAACGGCTGCGTGCGGGCGCCGCAGTCGAAGCCGCGCCCGCAGTGCGGGCAACGCGCGCGGCCGGGAGTCGAACGTGCGTCGGCGGCGGTATCGGTCATGGCGGAAACGCGGAAGGGCGGAAAGCGGGCATGAACGTCACCCTACGCGACAAGCATAGCGCGACGGACGGATTTTGCACGTCGGCCGGTCGGCCGATGCGCGCCGCCGACGCCGCCCGCCGCGCGGTCCGCCCCTGCGTCGCGCGGGTCCCGTGCAGGGTCCCGCGCCATGGCCGGCGGGCCGCCGCGGCTGGCGGCAGGCCGCGCGATCGGCCGTCCGGCCAGCCCAAAAACCCGATGCTGCGCTGCGCCACTCCTGTACAATTCGCCCTGTTTCAACCGTTCCCAGCCAGAGCCGCCGCCATGTCCGAGCCCATCGACCTCTCGCAGATCGCCCCCACGCTGAAGGCAGAAATCCTCGCCGAGGCGCTGCCGTACATCCGCCGGTACCACGGCAAGACGGTGGTCATCAAATACGGCGGCAACGCGATGACGGAAGAGCGCCTCAAGCAAGGCTTCGCGCGCGACGTGATCCTGCTGAAACTGGTCGGCATCAATCCGGTGATCGTCCACGGCGGCGGTCCGCAGATCGATCACGCGCTGAAGAAGATCGGCAAGGCCGGCACCTTCATCCAGGGCATGCGCGTGACCGACGAAGAGACGATGGAAGTCGTCGAATGGGTGCTGGGCGGCGAGGTCCAGCAGGACATCGTGATGCTGATCAACCACTTCGGCGGCCACGCGGTGGGCCTCACGGGCAAGGACGGCGGCCTGATCCACGCACGCAAGCTGCTGATGCCGGACCGCGACAACCCGGGCCAGTACATCGACATCGGCCAGGTCGGCGAAGTCGAGGCGATCAACCCGGCGGTCGTGAAGGCGCTGCAGGACGACGCGTTCATTCCGGTGATCTCGCCGATCGGTTTCGGCGAGGACGGCCTCTCGTACAACATCAACGCCGATCTCGTCGCCGGCAAGCTCGCCACCGTGCTGAACGCCGAGAAGCTGCTGATGATGACCAACATCCCCGGCGTGATGGACAAGGACGGCAACCTGCTGACCGATCTGTCCGCGCGCGAGATCGACGCGCTGTTCGAGGACGGCACGATCTCCGGCGGCATGCTGCCGAAGATCTCGTCGGCGCTCGACGCCGCGAAGAGCGGCGTGAAGTCGGTGCACATCGTCGACGGTCGCATCGAGCATTCGGTGCTGCTGGAAATCCTGACCGAGCAGCCGTTCGGCACGATGATCCGCTCGCATTGAGCGCGCGCCGCACAACTGCCCGTCCCGGCCTGCCGGCGTCGCTGCGACGCCGGCGCATCTCCCGCAGCCGCCCGCGCGCCGGCGCGCCCGTCTGGCTGTTCGATCTCGACAACACGCTCCATCACGCATCGCACGCGATCTTCCCGGAGATCAACCGCGCGATGACGCAGTACATCATCGACGCGCTGCAGGTCGGGCGCGCCGAAGCCGACCGGCTGCGCACCGGCTACACGCAGCGCTACGGCGCGGCGCTTCTCGGCCTCACGCGCCATCATCCGATCGATCCGCACGACTTCCTGCGTGTCGTCCACACGTTTTCCGACCTGCCCGCGATGCTGCGTGCCGAGCGCGGGCTCGCGCGCATCGTCGCCGCGCTGCCGGGCCGCAAGTTCGTGCTGACCAACGCTCCCGAGAACTACGCGCGCGCGGTGCTGCGCGAGTTGCGCATCGAGCGGCTGTTCGAGCGCGTGATCGCGATCGAGCACATGCGCGACCGTCGCACGTGGCGCGCGAAGCCCGACCATACGATGTTGCGCCGGATCTTGCGAGCCGCGCACGCGCGGCTCGAAGACGCGATCCTCGTCGAAGATACCCGCAGCCACCTGAAGCGCTACAAGCGCCTCGGCATCGGCACGGTATGGATCACCGGCCACCTGCCGGGCCATTTGCCGAACATCGGCCGTCCGCATTATGTCGACCAGCGCATTCGTTCGTTAAAATCGCTCCGACTGGGCACACGATCGGGGCGACAGAAATGCAGCCGACTTACCCGCAGGACCAAGCCGTAACGGAAGACCAGGCGTCACCGTCCCGCCCGCGCCCGAAGCCGGGCGAGCGCCGCGTGATGATCCTGCAGACGCTCGCCGCGATGCTCGAGGCGCCGAAGCCCGAAAAAATCACGACGGCCGCGCTCGCGGCCCGCCTCGACGTGTCGGAAGCCGCGCTGTACCGGCATTTCACGAGCAAGGCGAAGATGTACGAAGGGCTGATCGAGTTCATCGAGCAGGCGCTGTTCGGGCTCGTCAACCAGATCGTCGCGAAGGAGCCGAACGGCGTGCAGCAGGCGCGCACGATCGCGCTGACGATGCTCAATTTCGCCGCGAAGAATCCGGGCATGACGCGCGTGCTGACGGGCGAGGCGCTGGTCGGCGAGGACGAGCGCCTCACCGAACGCGTGAACCAGCTGCTCGACCGGATCGAGGCGACCGTCAAACAGTGCCTGCGGGTCGCGCGTAGCGAGGCGCAGGCGCCCGATGGCGCCGCGCCGTTCGTGCTGCCGGCCGACTACGATCCCGCCGCGCGCGCGAGCCTGCTCGTCAGCTACGTGATCGGCAAGTGGCACCGGTTCGCGAAAGGCGGATTCCAGAAACCGCCCGGCGAGCAGGCCGACGCGCATTTGCGGCTGATCCTGCAGTAGCCGCGCGCGGCCGGCCCGCGCAATCCGCGCGGCACGGAATTCCGCTATACTCCTCCGACCTGCGGCCACCTTGGCGGCAGGCCGGAAGCGCGCCGATTTGCTGACTCGATTGCGGGCGCGCGAACCGGCCGGGGCATTGATGCGTCTTCGTCCCGGCGGTTCACTACAAATGCGGCTAAAGAGGTCGTCAGCCGCGCACCTTCGCCTCCGCGCATCGCCGACACCGTTTAGCCGCCCAGTCATAAGGCGGAACGAATGGAATCGATCGGCATCGTCGCTCCACAGACCATGCACTTCGCCGAACCGCTGCGCTTGCAAAGCGGCAGCGTGATCGGCAACTATCAGCTCGTCGTCGAGACGTACGGCGAGCTCAACGCCGCGCGCTCGAACGCGGTGCTCGTCTGCCACGCGCTCAACGCGTCGCACCACGTCGCCGGCATCTACGCGGACGATCCGCGCAGCACCGGCTGGTGGGACAACATGGTGGGCCCCGGCAAGCCGCTCGACACCGACCGCTTCTTCGTGATCGGCGTGAACAACCTCGGCTCGTGCTTCGGCTCGACCGGCCCGATGAGCATCGATCCGTCGACCGGCAAGCCGTATGGCGCGCGCTTTCCGGTCGTCACCGTCGAGGACTGGGTGCACGCGCAGGCGCGCGTCGCCGACGCCTTCGGCATCGAGCGCTTCGCCGCCGTGATGGGCGGCAGCCTCGGCGGAATGCAGGCGCTCGCGTGGAGCCTGATGTATCCGGAGCGCGTCGCCCACTGTATCGACATCGCGTCGACGCCGAAGCTGTCCGCGCAGAACATCGCGTTCAACGAGGTCGCGCGCTCGGCGATCCTGTCGGACCCCGACTTCCACGGCGGCGACTACTACGCGCACGGCGTGAAGCCGAAGCGCGGCCTGCGCGTCGCGCGGATGATCGGGCACATCACGTATCTGTCCGACGACGACATGGCCGAGAAATTCGGCCGTGCGCTGCGCCGCGCGGACGGCGCGCTCGACGCGTACAACTTCAGCTTCGACGTCGAATTCGAGGTCGAGTCGTACCTGCGCTACCAGGGCGACAAGTTCGCCGACTACTTCGACGCGAACACCTACCTGCTGATCACGCGCGCGCTCGACTACTTCGACCCGGCGAAGGCGTTCGACGGCAACCTGACGGCCGCGCTCGCACACACGCAGGCGAAGTACCTGATCGCGAGCTTCTCGACCGACTGGCGCTTCGCGCCCGCGCGTTCGCGCGAGATCGTGAAGGCGCTGCTCGACAACAAGCGCACGGTCAGCTACGCGGAGATCGACGCGCCGCACGGCCACGACGCGTTCCTGCTCGACGACGCGCGCTATCACAACCTGCTGCGCGCGTATTACGAACGAATCGCCAACGAGGTGGGTGCATGAACCAGCAAGCGCTGAACTCCCTGTCCGCACGCGCGGACTTCCGTGCGATCGCCCGCTGGGTCGAACCGCGCTCGACCGTGCTCGATCTCGGTTGCGGCGACGGCTCGCTGCTGTCGCTGCTGTCCGAGGAACTGGACGTGTCCGGCTACGGGATCGAACTGAACGATGCCGGCGTGCTCGCGAGCGCGAAGAACGGCATCAACGTGATCCAGCAGAACCTGGAAGACGGCCTGCGCCTGTTCGAGGATCACAGCTTCGATTTCGCGATCCTGTCGCAGACGCTGCAGACGATCCACCAGACGGCCGCGATCCTGCGCGAGACCGCACGGGTCGGCCGCGAATGCATCGTGTCGTTCCCGAACTTCGGCTACTGGGCGCACCGGCTGTCGGTGCTGCGCGGCCGGATGCCGGTGTCGAAGTCGCTGCCTTACCAATGGCACAACACGCCGAACGTCCGGGTGCTGACGATCAAGGATTTCGAGGCGCTCGCGCCCGAAGTCGGCGTCACGATCCTCGACCGCGTCGTGCTGCACGAAGGCCAGCCGATTCGATGGGGAGCGAACTGGCGTGGTAGTCTTGCTGTCTACCGCGTCAAGCGCAGCTGAGCCGGGGAGCCGTTGACGGGTGATCCGGCCCGCACTCCGCGTGCGGCCGCCCCTCCCGCGCCGTGCGCGCCGCCTGCGCTGCCGCCGCAATCAGTCAACGCTACCCAGTTCCTGTCCATGTCCAAAACGCCACACGAGGCGCCCGCACTCACCGCTCACGAGGATCATCCCGGCTGGCGCGCCTATCTGAACACGCACATGCTGATCTGCGTGTTTCTCGGCTTCACGTCGGGGCTGCCCCTGTTCACGCTCGTCTACCTCGTGCAGGCATGGCTGCGCTCCGAGGGCGTGAACCTGAAGGAAATCGGCCTGTTCGCGCTGATCCAGTTCCCGTATACGTGGAAGTTCCTGTGGGCGCCGCTGATGGACCGCTTCATCCCGCGCCTGCCCGGCTGGCGGCCGGGCCGCCGGCGCGGCTGGATGCTGCTCACGCAGGTGCTGGTTGCCGGCGCGATCGCCGCGCTCGGCTTCGTGTCGCCGCGCGACTCGATCTGGACGGTCGCCGCGCTCACGACGCTCGTCGCGTTCTTCGGCGCAAGCTCCGACATCGTGATCGACGCGTATCGCCGCGAACTGCTGCGCGACACCGAGCAGGGCCTCGGCAACGCGGTGCACGTGAACGCGTACAAGCTCGCCGCGCTGATTCCCGGCTCGCTGGCGCTGATCCTGTCCGACCACATGCCGTGGGACGTCGTATTCGCGATCACGGGCGCGTTCATGCTGCCGGGCATCCTGATGACGCTCGTCGTGCGCGAGCCCGAGGTGGCCGGCGCGCCGCCGCGCAACCTGCGCGACGCGATCGTGCTGCCGTTCCGCGAATTCATCCAGCGCGACGGCTGGAGCGGCGCGCTGCTCGTCATCGCGTTCATCTTCCTGTTCAAGATCGGCGACACGATGGCGACCACGCTATCGACGTCGTTCTTCCTCGACATCGGCTTCACGCGCACCGAGATCGGCATCGTCGCGAAAACCACCGCGCTGGTCGCGAGCGTGGCCGGCGGCATCATCGGCGGCATCTGGCTCGTCAAGATCGGCATCGGCCGCGGGCTGTGGATCTTCGGCGCGCTGCAGATGGTGTCGACGCTCGGCTTCGCATGGCTCGCGCAGGTCGGCCCCGGTTCGCCGGTGCTCGCGCTGCTCTACGACTTCACCGTCGCGGCCAGTCACGCGCTCGCGTCGTTCCTGTCGATCTTCGGCTTCGAGGTCACGCCGCACCTGAGCCCGATGACGGTCGCGCTCGCGCTCGTCTACGCCGCCGAAACGTTCACCACCGGCCTGACGATGGCCGCGTTCGTCGCGTATATCGCGAGCACGACCGACCCGCGCTACACGGCCACGCAGTTCGCGCTGTTCACGAGCCTCGCGTCGGTGCCGCGCACGCTTGCATCGGCCGCGAGCGGCTTCATCGTCGCGAAGATCGGCTGGTTCGACTACTTCATCGTGTGCACCGCGCTCGCGATCCCCGGCATGCTGCTGCTGTTCAAGATCGCGCCGTGGAACGGCACCGCGCGCAACGGCGAGGCCAGCCGTGCGCAATGATCGACAGCGTCGCGCGGCACGCGCCGCCGCCGCGCTGAGCGTCGGCATCGCGACCCTCGGCGCGGCGGCCAGCGCGCCGGCGGCCGATGCCGGCGCGGGCGCGCCCGGGCCGGCACCCGTCGTCGCGCCGTCCGCGCCCGCCACGCCCGCCGCTCCCGTTGCGCAGTCCGCCGCCGAAGCCGCGCAGCCGAGCGGCGCGGCCGTGCCCGCGAAGGCCTATGCGCCGACGTCGCAGCAGGTGCGCTACGGCAACGCGATCGCGTTCCGCACGCTGATCCCGTCGCCGCTGCTCGAACAACTGACCGCGAGCGAATACGCGCAGATCGTGCAGGCAGCCGCCGACAACGACCGCCTGCTGCCCGCGAACCAGCCGCGCGTGAAGCGGCTGCGCGCGATCCTCATGAAGCTCGCGCCGTATTCGGTGAAGTGGAACGATCGTGTGAAGAACTGGGCGTGGGACGTCAATGCGATCCGCTCGCGCGACATCCGCGTCACGTGCCTGCCGGGCGGCAAGGTGCTCGTGTACGGCGGGCTGCTCGACCGCGTCCGCCTGAACGACGACGAGTTCGGCGTGCTGCTCGCGCACGGCATCGCGCATGCGCTGCGCGAACACGCGCGCAGCAATCTCGGCACGGCCTCGCAAACGTCGCTGCGCGCGGCCGCGCTGCCGCCGCTGTTCGGCGTCGGCGATCCGCTGCCGCAGGCGCTGAACCTCGGCGCGCGGCTGCAGACGCTGCGCTACGATCCGACCGACGAAACCGAGGCCGACGTGATCGGCGGCGACATTGCCGCCCGCGCCGGCTTCGATCCGCGCGCGGCGATCACGCTGTGGGACAAGCTCGCGGCAGCCACGCGCGCGAACCGGACATCGGGCTTCATCTACATGCATCCGTACAGCGCCGCGCGGCGGCAGGATCTGCTGAACCGCCTGCCGGACCTGATGCCGCTGTATGCGAAGGCCGTCGGCAAGCGGGTCGACACGCTGCCCGACTATGCGGGCATCAGCGCGCAGCGGCGCAAGATCGTGCGGCGCTGAGCGGCGTCCTCGGCGGTTTTGCAGGCGCGCATCGGCGGCACATGAAGCCGGGCGCTACGCGCCGGCTTCCGACTCGACGGGCCGGCTGCCGCTTTCGCGCATCCAGCGCACGTCGTCTCCCGGGCTGCGGCCGAACAGCCGCTTGAACTCGCGGCTGAACTGCGACGCGCTCGCATAGCCGACCCGCGCCGCGGCGGCACCCGCCCCAAGGCCGTCCTGCACCATCATCAACCGCGCCTGGTGCAGGCGCGCTGCCTTCACGTACTGCATCGGCGACGTCGCCGTCACATGCTTGAACTGCGCGTGGAACACCGCGAGGCTCATGCCGGCCTCGCCCGCGAGCGTCTCGACGTCGAGATCGGCCTTCAGGTCAGCATGAATGCGCCGCAGCGCCTTCGCGATGCGGCCGAAATGATGTTGCTGGGCGAGCGCCGCGCGGATCGCGTCGCCCTGCGCGCCCGTCAGCACGCGGTACGCGATCTCGCGCATGATCGCCGGCCCGAGCACGCACGTGTCGTGCGGCGACGCGAGCGCTTCGAGCAGCCGCACGACCGCGTCGGCCAGCGGCGCATCGAGCGGCGTCGAATAGACGCCGTGCGGCTCGCTGACCGCCGCACCGAGCGTCTCGTCGAGCAGGATCGCGAGCTCGGCGATCACCGCGAGATCGACGCGGATCGAGATCGCGAGAAACGGCTCGTCGATGCTTGCGAAGGTTTCGCATTCGAACGGCAGCGGCACCGACAGCACGAGATACTGCTGCGCGTCGTAGACGAACGAGCGGTCACCGAGGTAGCCGAGCTTGCGGCCCTGGCACACGACGACGATGCTCGGCTCGTACAGCACCGGCATGCGCGGCACGGGGCGGCTCACGCGGATGAAGCGCACGCCGTCGAGCGCCGCCAGCGTATCGCCCTCATTCGGCGCGAGGCGCGAATGCAGCTCGATCATGCGGCGCCGCACACGGTCGCCCGAGTCGTCGAAAAGGGGCTGGAAGGTCATCGGCGTCGTCCGGTCCGGCAAGAGAATCAGGCTTGCAATGTAGCACCTTGAAAGCACTTTGACGGCCGTTCGCGCGCAATTCGAGAGGAATAGGCAAATCTTCGAGACCTTCGTGTATTTCGCCGATGTCGCCCGCTCCTTACGATGGGCACCTGTCTCGCCGCGTCGCCACATGACGCGGCGGCAGTCTGATTCGCCGGGCGTTTTCCCGGACAAGGAGCCCCCCTGCATGAGCACAACCTACGCTTACGCGGCGACCGACGCACGCTCGCCGCTCGCCCCGTTCGAATTCCAGCGCCGCGCGCTGCGCGACCTCGACGTCCAGATCGAGGTGCTCTACTGCGGTGTCTGCCACTCGGACCTGCACCAGGCCCGCAACGAATGGCGCAACACGATCTACCCGGTCGTGCCGGGCCACGAAATCGTCGGCCGCGTGACCGCGACCGGCCCGCAGGTGTCGCGCTTCAAGGTCGGCGAGCTGGTCGGCGTCGGCTGTCTCGTCGATTCGTGCCGCACCTGCCCGAGCTGCGCGGAAGGCCTCGAGCAATATTGCGAGAACGGCTTCGTCGGCACCTACAACGGCCAGGATCGCGTGACCGGCGACGTCACGTACGGCGGCTATTCGACGCAGCTCGTCGTCGACGAGGCGTTCGTGCTGCGCGTGCCCGAGACGCTCGACCCGGCCGGCGCCGCGCCGCTGCTGTGCGCGGGCATCACCACCTATTCGCCGCTGCGCCAGTGGAACGTCGGCCCGGGCCAGAAGGTCGGGATCGTCGGCCTCGGCGGGCTTGGCCACATGGGCGTGAAGCTCGCGCGCGCGATGGGCGCGCACGTCGTGCTGTTCACGACGTCGCCGTCGAAGATCGAGGACGGCAAGCGCGTCGGCGCGCACGAAGTGGTGATCTCGAAGGACGAAGCGCAAATGAACGCGCACCTGAACAGCTTCGACTTCATCCTGAACACGGTCGCCGCGCAGCACGACCTGAACCCGTTCCTCCACCTGCTGAAGCGCGACGGCACGATGACGCTCGTCGGCGCGCCGGAGCACGACCATCCGTCGCCGCAGGTGTTCAACCTGATCTTCAAGCGCCGCCGCCTCGCGGGCTCGCTGATCGGTGGAATCGCCGAGACGCAGGAAATGCTCGACTTCTGCGCGCAGCACGGCATCACGTCGGATATCGAAGTGATTCCGATGCAGCAGATCAACGCGGCTTACGAGCGGATGCTGAAGAGCGACGTGAAGTACCGGTTCGTGATCGACATGGCGTCGCTCAGGCAGTAAGCGACGCGCTAGACGAAAAACGGGCCGCATGTTCGACATGCGGCCCGTTCTGCATCCGGCGACCGGACGGCTCGACTGCCACGCGCGCGGCGCGGCGCCGGCGATCACTTCTTGTAGTCGTAATCCACCGTCAGCGGCGCGTGATCGCTGAACTTGATGTCCTTGAAAATCGACGTGCGCTTCGCGGTGGCGGCCACGCCCGGCGTCGCAATCTGGTAATCGATCCGCCACCCGACGTTCTTCGCGTATGCCTGGCCGCGGTTGCTCCACCACGTGTATTGCTCGGGGCGCGGATCGAGCGTGCGGAACACGTCGACGTAGCCGACATCGTCGAACAGCTGCGTGAGCCACGCACGCTCTTCGGGCAGGCAGCCCGAGTTCTTCTGGTTGCTCTTCCAGTTCTTGATGTCGATTTCCTTGTGGACGATGTTCACGTCGCCGCACAGGATCACCTCGCGCTTCTTCTTCAGCTCGGCAAGATGCGGCATGAATTCGTCCATGAAGCGGTACTTCGCCTGCTGGCGCTCTTCGCCGCTCGAGCCGGACGGCACGTACACCGACACGATCGACAGCTTGCCGTAGCGCGCCTCGACGTAGCGCCCTTCGGGGTCGAATTCGCTGCTGCCGAAGCCGATGATCACGTCATCGGGCTCGTGGCGGCTGTACACGCCCGCACCGCTGTAGCCCTTCTTCTCGGCGTGGTGGAAATAGCTCCTGAAGCCGTGCGGCTCCACGAATTCGGCCGGCAGGTCGTCGGCCGAAACCTTGATTTCCTGCACGCACACGCAATCGGCGTTCTGTTCGCCGAGCCACTCGAAAAAGCCCTTCTTCGCGGCGGAGCGGATGCCGTTCAGGTTGGCGGTAATCACTCGCATCATGTCGGGTTCCGTTGTTCAGTTCTGTTCTGTTCGATGTTCTTGCACGATCGCGGTCTAGCGGATCTTCACGCCCTCGAGTTCGGGCTTCGCCGGCGGGAATTCGAGCTTCATGTCGGTCATCGTGCGCAGCAGCAGCTCGGCGATCATCACGTTGCGATGCGTCTTCGAGTTCGCCGGAATCACGTACCACGGCGCATGCTCGGCCGACGTCGCGGCGAGCGCGTCGCGGTAGGCGGACTGGTACGCGTCCCAGTGCTTGCGCGCGTCGAGATCGGCGATGTCGAATTTCCAGTGCTTGGTCGGATCGTCGATGCGCGCCTGCAGCCGCTCGCGCTGCTCGTCCTTCGAGATGTGCAGGAAGCACTTGACGATCGTCGTGCCGTTCTCGAACAGCATCGTCTCGAAATCGCGGATCTGCCGGTAGCGGCGCTCGCATTCCTTGCCGTCGATCGCGCCGAGCACGCGTGGCACAAGCACGTCCTCATAGTGGCTGCGGTTGAAGATCGCCAGCTCGCCCGCGGCCGGCACCTGCAGATGCACGCGCCACAGGAAGTCGTGCATGGCCTCGATCGGCGTCGGCGCCTTGAACGACACGACGCGCAGGCCGAGCGGGTCGACCTCGCGGAACACCGCGCGCACGGTGCCGTCCTTGCCGCTGGTGTCCATCCCCTGCAGCACGAGCAGCACACGCTTCTTCTGCTGCGTGTGCAAACGTTCCTGCTGGACGTCGAGCTCGGTCGACACGGCCGACAGCCGTTCGCGGTCGGCCTCCTTCGACCCCGACGAGAACGGCTTCGCGGCCGGATCGAACGCATCGAGCGAGAATGCGGCGGCTTCCTTCTCGCGCGTGCTGTACGGCACGCGGAAATCGTCGAGCGACGGTTGTTTCGCCATTCGTTCCTCCGTTGGACGGTGCGACGCATACGCGCACACGATAACGCATGCAGCAAAACGACGGGCCGCCCCGAACAGGTTCGGCGGCGGCCCGTCGTCAGGCGCGGTTCAGGCGCGCGGCCATGCTCAGCCGAGCTTCTTCTTCAGCAGCTCGTTGACCTGCTGCGGATTGGCCTTGCCCTTGGTCGCCTTCATCGCCTGGCCGATCAGCGCGTTGAACGCCTTTTCCTTGCCCGCGCGGAATTCCTCGACCGACTTCGCGTTCGCCGCGAGCACCTCGTCGATGATCGCTTCCAGCGCGCCGGTGTCGGAGATCTGCTTCAGGCCCTTCGCGTCGATGATGCGGTCGGCCGCCGCTTCGTCGGTCGCCTTCTCGTCCCAGATCGTCGCGAAGATTTCCTTCGCGATCTTGTTCGAGATCGTGCCGTCGGCGATGCGCTGCAGCAGCAGCGCGAGCTGCGCGGCCGAGACCGGAATCGCGTCGATCTCGATGCCGTCGCGATTCAGCTGCGACGACACGTCGCCCATCAGCCAGTTCGCGGCGATCTTCGCGTTCGCCGCGCCGGCCTTCGCGACCACGGCCTCGAAGTACGCGGCCATCGCCTTGCTCGACGTCAGCACGCCCGCGTCGTACGCGGACACGCCGTACTGCTCGACGAAACGCTGCTGCATCGCGGCCGGCAGCTCGGGCATTCCGGCCTGCACGCGCTCGACCCAGTCGCGGCCGATCACGAGCGGCATCAGGTCGGGGTCGGGGAAGTAGCGGTAGTCGTGCGCGTCTTCCTTGCTGCGCATCGAGCGCGTCTCGCGCTTGTCCGGATCGTACAGGCGCGTTTCCTGCACGACTTCGCCGCCGTCCTCGATCAGCTCGATCTGGCGGCGCACTTCGTAGTTGATCGCTTCCTCGAGGAACCGGAACGAGTTCAGGTTCTTGATCTCGGCGCGCGTGCCGAACTTTTCCTGGCCCACCGGGCGCACCGACACGTTCGCATCGCAGCGGAACGAGCCTTCCTGCATGTTGCCGTCGCAGATGCCGAGCCACACGACGAGCGCATGCAGCGCCTTCGCGTAGGCAACCGCCTCGGCCGCGCTGCGCATTTCCGGCTCGGTGACGATCTCGAGCAGCGGCGTGCCCGCACGGTTCAGGTCGATGCCCGTCATCCCGGCGAAGTCTTCATGCAGCGACTTGCCTGCATCTTCCTCGAGGTGCGCGCGGGTCAGGTTGATGGTCTTCTCGTACGCCTGCTTGCCGGCCTTTTCGTTGGCGGGCACCTGGATCGTGATCTGGCCGCCCTGCACGACCGGGATCTCGTACTGGCTGATCTGATAACCCTTCGGCAGATCGGGGTAGAAATAATTCTTGCGCGCGAAGATGCTGCGCGGCGCGATGGTCGAGCCGATCGCGAGGCCGAAGCGGATCGCACGCTCGACCGCGCCGCGGTTGAGCACCGGCAACACGCCCGGCAGCGCCAGGTCGACCGGGCAGGCCTGCGTGTTCGGCTCGGCGCCGAACTGCGTCGACGCGCCGGAGAAAATCTTCGAGACGGTCGACAGTTGCGCGTGCGTCTCGAGACCGATGACGACTTCCCATTGAGTCATATGCTTACACCCCCGCCGGAACTTGCTTGTGCCAGTCGGTCGCGCGCTGGAACGCGTCGGCGACCTGCAGCATCCGGGCTTCGTTGAAATAGTTGCCGATGATCTGCAGACCGACCGGGCGCTTCGCGTTCGCGCCGGCGCCGAAGCCGCACGGCACGCTCATGCCGGGCAGGCCCGCGAGGCTCACCGACAGCGTGTAGATGTCCGCGAGATACATCTGCACCGGATCGTCGCCCTTCGCGCCGAGGTCCCATGCGACCGTCGGCGACGCCGGGCCCATGATCACGTCGCAGGACTTGAACGCTTCCTGGAAATCGTTCGCGATGATGCGGCGGATCTTCTGCGCCTGCAGGTAGTACGCATCGTAGTAACCGTGCGACAGCACGTAGGTGCCGACGAGAATCCGGCGCTTCACCTCGGGGCCGAAGCCTTCGGCGCGCGACTTCTTGTACATGTCGAGCAGATCGCCGTACTGCGCGGCGCGGTGGCCGAAGCGCACGCCGTCGAAACGCGACAGGTTCGACGACGCCTCGGCCGGCGCGATCACGTAATACACGGGGATCGACAGTTCCGTCTTCGGCAGCGACACGGGCACGAGCGTCGCGCCGAGCGCCTCGTACTGCTTGAGCGCCGCGTCGATCGACGCGCGCACGTCGTCGGCGAGGCCGTCGCCGAAGTATTCGTTCGGCAGGCCGATGCGCAGGCCCGCGAGCGGCTTGCCCGCATCGTTGCCCGGCGCCCACGGCTGGCCGAGGTGGCGCGTGAAGTCTTCGTCGTCGCGCTCGAGGCTCGTGGAATCGCGCTCGTCGAAGCCGGCCATCGCGTTGAGCAGCAGCGCGCAGTCGGACGCGCTCTGCGCCATCGGGCCGCCCTGGTCGAGCGAAGACGCGAACGCGATCATCCCGTAGCGCGACACGCGGCCGTAGGTCGGCTTGATGCCCGTCACGCCCGCGAACGACGCGGGCTGGCGGATCGAGCCGCCGGTGTCGGTGCCGGTCGCGGCCGGCGCGAGGCGCGCGGCGACCGCCGCCGAGCTGCCGCCCGAGCTGCCGCCCGGCACGGCGTTCGTGTCCCACGGGTTCTTCACGGCGCCGAACGCCGAATTCTCGTTGGACGAGCCCATCGCGAACTCGTCCATGTTGGTCTTGCCGAGCGTGACCATGCCGGCCGCCTGCAGGCGGGCCACGACGGTCGCATCGAACGGGCTCTCGTAGTTCGCGAGCATCTTCGAGCCGGCGGTCGAGCGCCAGCCGCGCGTGACGAACACGTCCTTGTGCGCGATCGGCAGGCCGGTCAGCGCGCCGCCCGCGCCGCGCGCGAGCTCGGCGTCGGCGGCCTTCGCCTGCGCGAGGGTGAGGTCGGCGTCGACGTGGACGAACGCGTTCAGGTCGCGGGCCGCGTCGATCCGTTTCAGGTAGAGCTGCGCGAGCTCGACGGCCGAGCATTCCTTGGCGGCGAGCGCGGCGCGCAGTTCGGTCAGGCTTTTTGCGTGCATTGAGTGTTTTCCTGGGAATTCTGGGTGGCGCGCGGCGCGAAGGCGGCGCGCTTGTCATCGAATGCTTACTCGATCACCTTCGGCACGAGATAGAGGCCGTCCTGGACGGCCGGCGCCGGACGCTGGTTGTCGTCGCGATTGACGACTTCCGTCACGGCGTCGTCGCGCAGGCGCTGCGCGACTTCCTGGATCTGTTCGATCGGGTGGGCGAGCGGCGCGATGCCGGCGGTGTCGACCGCCTGCATCTGCTCGACGAGGCCGAAGAATTCATTGAGCTGGCCGAGCGTATGCTCGGCGTCGGCGTCGGCCATTTCGAGTCGCGCCAGGTGCGCGATGCGTTTCACATCGGTCAGGGTCAGGGCCATGCGATCACCGGAAAAACAAGGCTGCGCAGCGCATCGAAAGCAGCGCTGCGGCGGGGGGTTGGAGGGTGCGATCCCACCCTCAAAAATCGGGGCCGAAGCGGCAAAAATACCGCCCGTTTCGATTCAAATACCGCGAAATTATAAGGTATCATTACGCGTTCGACCCAAACCCGGCAGCCTTTTCCCGCACCGTTTCGCCCGCTTCGGCAAGCCGTGCGTGCTTCGTGCGATCCCCGGTAGACATCACTCGCAGCTTCGTGCGCCGCGGCGGCCGCTTCCGCCACGCTTCCCGAGGCTGTTATTTTTTCCGCTGCCGCCCTCAGCGTTCGCTATGCAGGGCCGGCCCAGAGCGAAACAGGATTCTGAATGTTCGGTTTTTTGCGCAGCTACTTCTCCAACGATCTGGCGATCGACCTCGGCACCGCAAACACCCTGATCTACATGCGCGGCAAGGGCATCGTGCTCGATGAGCCGTCCGTCGTGTCGATTCGCCAGGAAGGCGGCCCCAACGGCAAGAAGACGATCCAGGCGGTCGGCAAGGAAGCCAAGCAGATGCTCGGCAAGGTGCCGGGCAACATCGAGGCGATCCGCCCGATGAAGGACGGCGTGATCGCCGACTTCACCGTCACCGAGCAGATGATCAAGCAGTTCATCAAGACGGCGCACGAGTCGCGCATGTTCTCGCCGTCGCCGCGCATCATCATCTGCGTGCCGTGCGGCTCGACCCAGGTCGAGCGCCGCGCGATCAAGGAAGCGGCGCACGGCGCCGGCGCCTCGCAGGTCTACCTGATCGAGGAGCCGATGGCGGCCGCGATCGGCGCCGGCCTGCCGGTGTCGGAAGCCACGGGCTCGATGGTCGTCGACATCGGCGGCGGCACGACGGAAGTCGGCGTGATCTCGCTCGGCGGCATCGTCTACAAGGGCTCGGTGCGCGTCGGCGGCGACAAGTTCGACGAGGCGATCGTCAACTACATCCGCCGCAACTACGGGATGCTGATCGGCGAGCAGACCGCCGAGGCGATCAAGAAGGAAATCGGCTCCGCGTTCCCGGGCTCCGAAGTCAAGGAAATGGAAGTGAAGGGCCGCAACCTGTCGGAAGGCATTCCGCGCAGCTTCACGATCTCCAGCAACGAAATCCTCGAAGCGCTGACCGATCCGCTGAACCAGATCGTGTCGTCGGTGAAGATCGCGCTCGAGCAGACGCCGCCGGAACTCGGCGCCGACATCGCCGAGCGCGGGATGATGCTGACGGGCGGCGGTGCGCTGCTGCGCGACCTCGATCGCCTGCTGGCGGAAGAAACCGGCCTGCCGGTGCTCGTCGCCGAAGACCCGCTCACCTGCGTCGTCCGCGGTTCGGGCATGGCGCTCGAGCGCATGGACAAGCTCGGCAGCATCTTCTCGTACGAGTGATCGCCTGAGCAGTCCCGTTTGATATGACGCACCCGCGGCGTGGCCGGATCGCTCGTTCAGAACGAACCGCCACGCCGTTTGCGCGTCTGAGCATTATTTAACCGATCCCACGCGCCCGGCGCCGACCATGGAATACAGTCCGCCGCCCCTCTTCAAGCAAGGTCCGCCCGCGCTCGCGCGGCTCATCTTCTTCGTCGCCCTCGCCATCGCGCTGCTCGTGTCGGACGCGCGCTTCAGCACGCTCGAAATCGTCCGCGGCGTGCTCGGCACCGTGCTGTATCCGCTGCAGCGCGCGGCACTCGTGCCGCGCGACCTGTTCATGGGCGCGGCCGACATCGCCGTCACGGGCGCTTCGCTGCGCCACGAGAACGACGCGCTGCGCAAGCGCAACCTGCAGCTGTCGACGCAGGCCAACCAGGCCGCGGTGCTCACGCAGGAAAACATGCACCTGCGCGCGGTGCTCGAGCTGCGCCAGCACATTGCGACGCAATCGACGCCCGTCGAGATCCAGTACGACACGAGCGACCCGTTCACGCAGAAGATCGTGATCGGGCAAGGTTCGCAGCAGGGCATCCAGAACGGCGCGCCGGTCGTCAGCGAGGACGGCGTGGTCGGCCAGATCACGCGCGTGTTCCCGCTGCAGGCCGAAGTCACGCTGATCACCGACCGCGATCTCGCGATTCCGGTGCAGGTGCTGCGCACCGGCCTGCGCAGCGTGATCTACGGCACGCCGAAGGGCGATTCGCTCGACCTGCGCTTCGTGCCGACGAGCTCGGATCTCGTCGCCGGCGACGAACTCGTCACGAGCGGCCTCGACGGCGTGTACCCGCCGGGCCTGCCGGTCGCGAAGGTCGTGCGCGTCGACAAGCTCGCCGATACCGCGTTCGCCCGCGTCACCTGCGCGCCGGTCGCCGCGGTGCGCGGCGCGCGCCAGATGCTCGTGCTGCACTATCAGAACGACGCCCCGCCGCGCCCGGCCGAGCCCGACCCGGCCGCCGAGAAAAACGCGAAGGGCAAGAAAGGCGCCAAGGCCGCTGCAAAGAGCGACAAGAGCGAAAAGGCCGACAAGACCGAAAAGGCGGACGCGAAGGCGCCCGGCGCGAAACCCGCGCCGTCGGCCCCTGCCGCTCCGGCCAAGCCCGCCGCCGCGCCCGCGAAGCCCGCGGCCGGGCAACCAGGAGCCCAGCGATGAACCGCCCGCAATACATCCTGCAGCCGGTCAACCCGTACTTCATCGTCTTCAGCCTCGCCGCCGCTTTCCTGCTGAACCTGATGCCGTGGGGCCGCCTGCCCGGCGTGCCGGACTTCGTCGCGCTGGTGCTGCTGTTCTGGAACATCCACCAGCCGCGCAAGGTCGGGATGGGCGTCGCCTTCGCGCTCGGCATCCTGATGGACGTGCATGACGCAGGGCTGCTCGGCGAGCACGCGCTTGCCTATACGCTGCTTTCGTACGGCGCGATCACGATCCACCGGCGCGTGCTGTGGATGCCGATCGGCGTGCAGGTGCTGTACGTCACGCCGCTGCTCGTCGGCGCGCAACTGGTGCCGTTCGTGATCCGCCTGATGATGGGCGCCGCGTTTCCCGGCTGGCGCTATCTGGTGGACGGCTTCGTCGAGGCGGCGCTGTGGCCGATCGCGAGCCACCTGCTGCTGATGCCGCAACGCCGCCCGGTCGACCCGGACGATACGCGCCCCATCTGAGCCGGACCGACCTTGAATACCCGCCGCCCCCACGCCCGCGCGCCGCGCTCCGGGGCGGCTCCTCGCCCGCGCGCGTTCGCCGCGCCCGGGCCAGATCGATCGTAACCGCATGACCGAATTCAACGACACCCAACAGCAGCTCTCGAAGTTCCGCCTGCGCGTCGCGGCGGCGGGCGTGTTCGTGTTCGTCTGCTTCGGGCTGCTCGCGAGCCGCTTCTTCTACCTGCAGTTGATGCAGCACGGCAAATACGCGCTGCAGGCCGAGGAAAACCGCATCTCGGTCGCGCCGATCGTACCGAACCGCGGGATCATCACCGACCGCAACGGCGTGGTCCTCGCGAAGAACTATTCGGCGTACACGCTCGAGATCACGCCGTCGAAGCTCGACGACACGCTCGACAACACGATCGACAAGCTCTCCGAGATCATCCCGATCGACGCGCGCGACCGCCGCCGCTTCAAGAAGCTGCAGGAAGACTCGAAGAACTTCGAGAGCCTGCCGATCCGCACGCGTCTCACCGACGCGGAAGTCGCGCGCTTCACCGCGCAGCGCTTCCGCTTCCCCGGCGTCGACGTGCGCGCGCGCCTGTTCCGCCAATACCCGCTCGGCACGACGGCCGCGCACGTGATCGGCTACATCGGCCGCATCTCGAAGCGCGACCAGGATCGCATCGACGCGATGAGCGACGACAACGACAGCGATCCGGAACACTACGATCCGCGTCGCGACGCGAACAACTACAAGGGCACCGACTACATCGGCAAGATCGGCGTCGAGCAGAGCTACGAATCCGAGCTGCATGGCCTCACGGGCTTCGAGGAAGTCGAGGTGACGGCGGGCGGGCGCCCGGTGCGCACGCTGTCGCGCACGCAGGCGACGCCCGGCAACAATCTCGTGCTGTCGCTCGACATCGGGCTGCAGCAGGTCGCAGAGCAGGCGTTCGCCGGCAAGCGCGGCGCGCTCGTCGCGATCGAGCCGAAGACGGGCGACGTGCTCGCGTTCGTGTCGTCGCCGAGCTTCGACCCGAACTCGTTCGTCGACGGCATCGACCAGCAGACCTGGGACGAGCTGAACAACTCGCCCGACAAGCCGCTGCTGAACCGGCCGCTGCACGGCACTTACCCGCCCGGCTCGACGTACAAGCCGTTCATGGCGCTGGCGGGCCTCACGCTCGGCAAGCGCTCGCCGGGCTGGGGCTTCCAGGATCCGGGCTACTTCACGTTCGGCGGCCACACGTTCCGCAACGACGTGCGCTCGGGCCAGGGCTGGGTCGACATGAACAAGGCGATCATGGTGTCGAACGACACCTACTTCTACATGCTCGCGCGCGACCTTGGCGTGAACGCGATCGCGAACTTCATGAAGCCGTTCGGTTTCGGCCAGATCACCGGCATCGACATCCAGGGCGAGGCGCGCGGCATCCTGCCGTCGACCGACTGGAAGAAGAAGGCATTCAAGAAGGCCGCGCAGCAGAAGTGGTTCGACGGCGAGACGATCAGCCTCGGGATCGGCCAGGGCTACAACTCGTTCACGATCCTGCAGCTCGCGCACGCCACCGCGACGCTCGCGAACAACGGCGTCGTGATGAAGCCCCACCTCGTGAAGGAAATCGAGGATCCGATCACGCGCGGACGCCACCTGACCGTGCCGAAGGAAAGCGAAACGATTCCGCTCAAGCAGGCCGATATCGACGTCGTGAAGCGCGGGATGGAGAACGTGATCGAGAACCCGTCCGGCACCGCGTACAAGGTGTTCCGCGGCGCACCGTACCTCGCGGCCGGCAAGACCGGCACCGCGCAGGTGTTCTCGCTGCAGGGCTCGAACTACAAGGGGCACCTGCTGGCCGAGCACCTGCGCGACCACGCGCTGTTCATCGCGTACGCGCCGGTCGACCATCCTCAGATCGCGCTTGCGCTGATCGTCGAGAACGGCGGCTGGGGCGCGCAGGCCGCGGGGCCGATCGCGCGCCGCGTGCTCGACTTCTACCTCGTCGACCGCCAGAAACCGGAGAACGAGGCGGCCGCCGTCGCCGCCGCCGCGTCGGCGACCGAGCCGATCAACGCACCGGTGATCGGCGATGCATCGAAGACCGTGTCGGTCGCGGCCGGCTTCAAGGCACTGCCGCAGCCCGTCGTGCCGGCCGCGGCCAGCGCGGCGGATGCGGCATCGGCCGCGTCGGCGCCCGAGGCGTCAGGTGCGCCGGGTGCGCCGGGTGCGGCCGGGGCAAGCGCGGCGCAGCCGGCCGTCGCGAGCGCGGCGGCGCCGATGCCCGCGAGCCTGCCGCCGATCCGGCGCCCGCACCGGCCGCGCCGGCCCGCCAGCGATGCGCAACCGCTCGCCACCGTGCCGCGCGACGACAACTCCCGTGCCGTGGCCGCCGCGAAAGCGGCGAATGCCGGCACCGCTCATTAACGGAGAAAGGCATGCAATTCGACAAGCGCGCCTGGCTCGACAAGATCAAGCAGATGTTCGCGGGCTTCGACCGCCCGCTCGCCCTCATCGTGTTCCTGCTGCTGTGCGTCGGCATCGTCACGCTGTACAGCGCGTCGATCGACATGCCGGGCCGCGTCGAGGACCAGTTGCGCAACATCCTGCTGACGTTCGTGCTGATGTGGGTGATCGCCAATATTCCACCGACGACGCTGATGCGCTTCGCGGTCCCGCTTTATTCGTTCGGGGTCGCGCTACTGGTCGCGGTCGCGCTGTTCGGAATGACCAAGAAGGGCGCGAAACGCTGGCTGAACGTCGGCGTCGTGATCCAGCCGTCGGAAATCCTCAAGATCGCGACACCGCTGATGCTCGCGTGGTATTACCAGCGCCGCGAAGGCGGACTGCGCTGGTACGACTTCGTCGCCGCGTTCGGGATCCTGATGGTGCCGGTCGGACTGATCGCCAAGCAGCCCGACCTCGGCACGGGCCTGCTCGTGTTCGCGGCCGGCTTCTTCGTGATCTACCTCGCGGGCCTGTCGTTCAAGCTGATCGTGCCGGTGCTCGTCGCGGGCGTGATCGCGGTCGGCTCGATCGCCGTGTTCGAGGAGCGCATCTGCCAGCCCGAGGTGCAGTGGCCGCTGATGCACGACTACCAGAAGCATCGCGTGTGCACGCTGCTCGACCCGACCTCCGACCCGCTCGGCAAGGGCTTCCACACGATCCAGGCCGTGATCGCGATCGGCTCGGGCGGCGTGCTCGGCAAGGGCTACCTGAAAGGCACGCAGGCCCACCTCGAGTTCATTCCGGAGAAGCACACCGACTTCATCTTCGCGGTGTTCTCCGAAGAATGGGGACTCGTCGGCGGCCTCGTGCTGCTGACGCTGTACATGGCGCTGATCGCGCGCGGGCTCTACATCGCCGCGCAGGGCGCGACGCTGTTCGGCCGGCTGCTCGCGGGCTCGCTCACGCTCGCGTTCTTCGTCTATGCGTTCGTCAACATCGGGATGGTGAGCGGCGTGCTGCCCGTCGTCGGCGTGCCGTTGCCGTTCATGAGCTACGGCGGCACCGCGCTCACGACGCTCGGCATCGCGATCGGGATGATCATGAGCGTCGGGCGACAGCGGCGGTTGATGAAGAGCTGACGCCTCGCTGCGGCACACCGCCGCCTGCGGCGCAGTCGCGGCAATGAAAAACAGCGCACGAGGCGCCGTTTTTCGTTGGCAGATCGAATGCGATGTGTGCGGCGCGCTCACTGCGGCGTCGCGCGCGGGCTCGCGTGATCCGCGCCGGTGCCCGATGCCGGCTCCTGGGTCTTCAGGCGCGCGCTCAGTTCCTTGAACTTCATCCCGGCCGTCTCGTCGCCCTGCGCGGCCGCAGCCGCGTAATACGCACGCGCGATGTTCAGGTTCTGCGTGACGCCGTCGCCGCCGCGCTCGTAGAACGACGCGGTAACGTACTGCGCGGTCGGCTCGCCCGCGTCGGCCGCCTGCTTGTACCACGCGAACGCCTGGCGGTTGTCGCGCGGCGTACCGCGCCCGTCGAGGAACTGGTTCGCGAGCGACAGCTCGGCCTGCACGTGCCCCTGCTTCGCCGCACGCAGGAACCAGCGGTGCGCCTCGGCCGGATTGCGCGCGACGAACTCGCCGTCGTCGAACATGCGCCCGTACACGTACTGCGCGTGCGACATGTTCGCGTCGGCCGCCCGTTTCAGCCAGCGCAGCCCTTCGTCGACGTTCGCGGTCACGCCGACGCCGGTGAGCAGCATCATCGCGTAGTTGAACTGCGCGAGCCGGTCGCCGCGTTCGGCCGCGTCGTGGAACTGCACCAGCGCCGCGCGATAGTCGCCGGCGTTGTAGTCGGCCACCGCCGATTGCGTCTCGCGCGCCGGGTCCGGCTTCGCATGCGGCGCATTCTGCGCGACCGCCGCGACGCACACGGCCCACAGCCCGAGCATCGCGCCGATCCGCGCGCGTGCGCGGCTCGTATGCCGCGCGCCCTCGCACCCGTTCATGACCGCACCTCCTGCAGCGCCTGGCGCGTCGCACGCAGCAGCCAGCTCACGTCGGCCGACAGCGTGATCATCCGGTAGCCTGCGTCGCGATACTGACGCGCGCTCGCGGTATCGCTCGCGAAGATGCCGACCGCGACGTCGGCCTGCTTGCCGGCCGCGAGCACGCGCGCCATCGCGGCTTCGACGTCCGGGTGGCGGCTGTCGCCGAGATGCCCGAGGCTCGCTGCCAGATCGGCCGGGCCGACGAACAGGCAGTCGACGCCCGGTGTCGAGGCGATCCGGTCGACTTCATCGATGCCGCGCGCCGATTCTATCTGCACGATCACGGCGACCTGCGCATTCGCCGTCTGCAGGTAATCGCGGCGCATGCCGAACGCCGCCGCGCGCACCATGCCGGCTACGCCGCGCAGCCCGTCGGGTGAATCCGGCGACGGGAAGCGGGTGAGCCGCACCGCGTGCGCGGCCTCGTCGGCCGTCTCGATGCACGGGAACATCAGCGTGCGCGCGCCGGCGTCGAGCGCGCGCTTCACGAGCCATGGCTCGCGCCCCGGCACGCGCACGACCGGCTCGCTCGGCAGGTGCGCGGCGGCCAGCGCGCGCAGTTGCGATGCGACGTCGCGGCTGTCGTTCGGCGCGTGCTCCATGTCGATGCAGAGCCAGTCGTAGCCGGCGTGCGCGAGCGCTTCCGCGACCGTTTCGCAGCCGAGCGACAGCCACAGGCCGTACAGCGGCTCGTCGCCGTCGTGCAGACGTTGTTTGAGGGAATTGGTGAGCGTGCTCATCGATACGGCCTCCGGGACGGAACGGCAATCGAACGGGACAAGCAACAAGCGAAGCGGGCGCAACACGCGGTGCCGCCATGCACGGCGGCGCCGAACCAGGCGCTGGAACGTCAGTCGGACGTGGGCCGCCGATATGACAGCGCGGGTCGCGCAGCAGAGCGCGGAAGCGCTTTCCGGTGCCACGCAGCGATCATAGCGCGGCGTTACGCGGAATGTGGGAACTGGCGGGGAGCGGCGGCGCACAAGGCTGCACGGCGCCGTGGCAGGCAGCCCGCGCCGCTTGGCGAGGCTGCCGAAATGGCAGGATCAGCGGCCGGGCTGGCGCTCGACGTCGGCCCAGCAGTTCGGCGTTTCGTACAGGCGCACGCGTTCCAGACGCAGGTTCACGCCGTAGTGCGCGTCGTACACGTTCGCGAGGATGTCGAACGCGATCGCCGCGAGGTTCTCGACGGTCGGGATCCGGTCGAGCACGACGGTCTTGTGGTCGGCCATCTGCTCGAGGAACGAGCGCACGACTTCGTCGCGCGCGTAGACCAGGAACGCGTGATCCCACTTGTTGACGAGGTGCTCGACCGCGAGCGCCTTCACGTCGGCGAAATCCATCACCATGCCGCGATCGGGTGCCCCCTCGGTATCGACGAGATCGCCGCGCAGCGTGACTTCGAGCACGTAACGATGGCCGTGCAGGTTCCGGCACTGGCTGCGGTGATCGGGAATGCGGTGGCCCGCGTCGAATTCGAGTTTTCGGGTAATCAGCACGATGTCAAAAGCCGTGGCTCAGGGAATGTTCAGATATTTGTGGGTCTGCATCGACAGCCGCCACTGCGGATGCCGCTTGCACCAGTCGATCGCGAGCTTCGTATTGAGATCGCGCGACGGGCCGTCCATCGGCTGCACGAGAAAATACTCGAAATCGAGCTTCGCGTAGTCGGCAAGCCGCTGGTTGTCCTGCGGGATCACGACCTTCAGTTCGTTGCCCTTCGTGATGACGAGCGGCGCGTCGGCCTTCGGGCTCACGCAGACCCAGTCGATCGTCTCGAGCACCGGCAGCGAGCCGTTGGTCTCGATCGCGATCTCGAAGCCTGCCGCGTGCAGCGCGTCGACGAGCGGCTGGTCGAGCTGCAGCATCGGCTCGCCGCCCGTGCAGACGACGAAACGGTGCGCTTCGCCGTCCGGCCACAGCGCGGCGATCGTCGCCACCAGCGCTTCGGCGTCCTTGAACTTGCCGCCGTTCTCGCCGTCGGTGCCGACGAAGTCCGTATCGCAGAAGCGGCACACGGCGTCCGCCCGATCCTCTTCGCGGCCCGACCACAGATTGCAGCCGGCGAACCGGCAGAACACGGCCGGACGGCCCGCATTCGCGCCCTCGCCCTGCAACGTGTAGAAAATTTCCTTGACCGCGTAAGTCATCGTGCTTCGTCCGGCTCGCGCCGCTCGTTGTCGATCAGAATCCGTTGTTCATCCAGCGCTGCCGGCGCACCGCTTCACAGCGGCGCTTCGGTCACCCGCTCGCCTTTCAGGTAGGCCTCGTAGCCGCGCTTGCGCAGCTTGCAGGCCGGGCATTCGCCGCAGCCGAAGCCCCAGTCGTGCAGTTCCGCGCGCTCGCCCACGTAGCACGTGTGCGTCTCGACGCGAATCAGCTCGACGAGCGCCTCGCCGCCGAGTTGCTCGGCGAGTTGCCAGGTCTGTGCCTTGTCGAGCCACATCAGCGGCGTCTCGAGCACGATGCGAGTGTCCATCCCGAGGTTCAGCGCGACCTGCAGCGCCTTCATCGTGTCGTCGCGGCAGTCCGGGTAGCCCGAGAAGTCGGTCTCGCACATCCCGCCGACCAGCACGCGCAAGCCGCGGCGATAGGCAATCGCGGCCGCGATCGTCATGAACAGCAGGTTGCGGCCCGGCACGAACGTGTTCGGCAAGCCGTTCGCCGCGGTCTCGATCTCGATCGTGCGCGTCATCGCGGTATCGCTGATCGCGCCGAGCACCGACAGGTCGATCATGTGATCGTCGCCGAGACGGCCCGCCCACGCGGGAAACTGACGCTTCAGCGCGTCGCGCACGCCTTCGCGACATTCGAGTTCGACGCGATGACGCTGGCCGTAATCGAAGCCGAGCGTCTCGACCGTCTGGTAGCGTTCCAGAGCCCAGGCCACGCACGTGGCCGAGTCCTGCCCGCCGGAAAACAACACGAGCGCGCCGTCTTTAGCGTCTGTCCGAATCACCGTGATACTCCGTGAATGTGTAGGCTCGCGTCGCGCTGCGCCCGGGGCCGGCTGCCGCCGGACGGCCCGACGCGTGCCGGCCTGCGCCGGCTCGACCAGTATAGGCAGCGCGGTCGGCCGCGAACGCGGCAGCGCGCTTATACCGCCCATCGCGCGGCATCGTTGCCGCGCGTCACGGCGGCGCCTGCGGGCTGCCCTGCCGTGCGCATGAAGCGGTGCGCTAAGTCATTGAGCGGGCACGGATTTTATCACGCCCCGACGAATGCTGCCGGGCGCACCGCCAATGCCGCGCAAGCCCACCACAAACGAAAAACCCCAAGAACCTTCCGATTCTTGGGGTTGGAACTGCTGGTGGCCTGGGACGGAATCGAACCATCGACACGCGGATTTTCAATCCGCTGCTCTACCAACTGAGCTACCGGGCCAACGAAGAAGAGAAAGTATATCCACCCATCTCCACTTGCGCAAGTGTTTTCGCGAAATATTTTACGCGGCGCCTTCCGACGGCTTCTTGCCGAGCTCGACGCCGAGTTGCTTGAGCTTGCGATACAGGTGCGTGCGCTCGAGGCCCGTCTTTTCCGCGACGCGCGTCATGCTGCCGTTCTCGCGCGCGAGGTGATATTCGAAGTACGCGCGCTCGAAGGCGTCGCGCGCTTCGCGCAACGGGATGTCGAACGGAATCGCGGCCGTCTGGCCCGCGAGGCCGAGTGCCGAGGCCATGTCGTCGCCGAGCGTCGGCAGCGCCGCCGCGGATGCGACTGCCGCCGGCCCCGCTGCTGGCCCGACACCGGATTTCGCCGCTGCGTTGACGGACACCGGTGCCGCGCCGCGCGCGAGCCCGTGCTCGACGGACTTCAGCAGTTTCTGCAGCGCGATCGGTTTCTCGAGGAAATCGAGTGCGCCGATCTTCGTCGCCTCGACGGCCGTGTCGATCGTCGCGTGCCCGGACATCATGATCACGGGCATCGTCAACAGGCCCTGTGCCGCCCATTCCTTGAGCAGCGTGACGCCGTCGGTATCGGGCATCCAGATATCGAGCAGCACGAGATCGGGCGCCTGATTCAGACGGTATTCCCGCGCGGCCTGCGCGTTTTCCGCCGCCTCGACGACATGTCCTTCATCGCTGAGGATCTCCGAGAGCAATTCCCGGATGCCCATTTCATCATCTACCACCAGGATGGTTGCCATTTACGCTGCCTTTGTCTGCACACTTGCTTTTGTCTTTGCGGGGGCCGCCCCGCCCTGCGCGCCCGTTTCGGCGCCCGGCGTATCGCTCGCCATCTGCAGGAACAGGATCGACACCTGCGCACCCTCGACGGTCTCGCCGTGCATGCGATTGCGCAGATCGATTCGCGCGCCGTGCTCGTCGACGATTTTCTTGACCGTGGCCAACCCGAGGCCCGTACCCTTCGCCTTCGTCGTCACGTAAGGCTCGAACGCACGGGTCAGGATGCGTGCCGGAAAACCCGGCCCGTTATCGGACACGGTAAGACGTACCGCGACGCGCGTTTTGCCCTCGGCGTCGGGATCGCCATATTCTACTGTCTTGGTTTCGATCAACACACGCGGATGCGCGACTTCCGCGACCGAATCCTGCGCGTTCTGCAGCAGGTTGTGAATCACCTGGCGCAATTGCGTCGCGTCGCCGCGAATCACCGGCAGCGACGGCGCGAGCTCTGCGACGATCGCGCTCTTGCCTTCGCCCACGCCGTATAGCCCGAGCACTTCGCTCGCCAGGTCGTTCAACTGCAGATTCGCGAGCACCGCCGGCGGCGTGCGCGCATATTCGCGGAAGTCGTCGACCATCCGCTTCATCGCGGCCACCTGGTTGACGATCATCGTCGCGCCGCGCTTGAGCACATCCGCATCGGACGGTGCGAGCTTGTCGGACAGCTTCATCTGCAGCCGTTCGGCCGACAGCTGGATCGGCGTCAGCGGATTCTTGATCTCGTGCGCGAGCCGCCGCGCGACCTCGCCCCATGCAACCGAGCGCTGCGCGGAAATCACGTCGGAGATGTCGTCGAACACGACGACGTAACCCGATGTTTGCGGATCGTCGGCCTCGCCCTCGACCGTCGACACGAGGCGCGTGCCGCGCACGAGCAACGTCAGCGGATCGGCTTCGCCCGGCACCTCGATCGCGAACTGCTGCTGCCAGTGTCCGCGATCGCCGCTGCCGCCGTCCGACGCCGCTTCGCGATCGGCGAACGCCTTGCGCACCATCGCACCGAATTCCGCGACGACGCCGATCCGGTCGAGCGCCGTGCCGATCATCGAGCCGAACGGCTGCCGGAAGATGCGCTCCGCGCCGCGGTTGGCCGTCGTCAGCCGGAACTGGCGGTCGAGCACGAACACGCCGGCCGTCAGGTTCGCGAGGATGCTCTCGAGATACGTCTTCGAATGCTCGAGCGCGATCCGGTTCTTCTCGACCGCCTGTCGCGCCTCGGACAGCTGGCGCGTCATCGCATTGAACGACTGCGTGAGGAAGCCGAGCTCGTCGCGCGACTTGATCTCGCGCTTCGGCGTGTAGTCGCCTTCCGTGATCTCCTTCGTGCCCTGCGCGAGCAGGAACAGCGGCCGCGCGAGCTGCTGGCCGAGCGCGAGCGCGAGCATCATCGCGATGAAGGTCGCAAGGAACAGCGCGAGCGTCAGCGTGCCGATGTACATCTTGCGCAGCCCGGTGCGGCCGAGCGACTTCTCCTGATATTCGCGATACGCGCGCTGCACCGCGTCGGCGTTGTGCGCGAGCGCGGGCGGCACTGGCTGCGTGAGCTGCAGGAATCGCTCCGCCGGTTGCAGCAACGACGTCGTCGCATCGGGAATCGGCCGCACGACGCGCAGCCGCAGCGCGCCCTTCGCGCCGTGCGCGCGCGGATCGCCATCGACCTCGCCCTCGATCGCTGCGTATGCGCCGTGTTCGCGCGCCTGGCTCAGCATCAGCGGCGTCGGCAGGTCGTCCGGAATCAGCGCGGCGAAATTGCCCGATGCCTGCGCAACGATGTGCAGGTCGGGCGCCGCGCCGGAGCCGCCGCGGCTCGGCTCGACGATCGTCGCGTCCTGCACGCCGAACTGATCGCGCAGGCGCAACAGCGTGAGCGTCGTGCCGTTCGTGTTCGCATCGACGCTCGCGAGCTGGTCCGACATCAGCCGCGCCTTCGTCTGCAGGTCGGACAGCGACGCGTCGAGCATCCCGCGGCCGAGGTTCAGGCCGGCCGTCAACGCGGTCTCGACGTTCACGTCGAACCATGACTCGATGCTGCGCGACACGAACTGGTACGACACGATGTAGATGATCCCGCCCGGCACCACGCCGACGAGCGCGAAGAACACCGCGAGCTTCGCGAGCAGCCGCGTGCCGAACTTGCCCTTCCGCAGGCGCACGACGATCATCCCGATCAGCCCGAGAACCACCAGCAGGAACACGAGCGCGACGATGATGTTCATCGCGTACAGCCACGAGTAGTAGCGGTCGAAGAATTCGGTGTTCGCGCTCGCGGCCGCGAGCAGCACGAGCAGCAGCAGTGCCGTGAGCGCGACGGTCGACACGATCACGCGAACGAGGAGGCTTTTCCCGCTGGCCGCGCGGCGCACTTTATTTAGCACGTTCGGTCACCGTGAAAGTGAAGCGCTTCCAGTCGGACCCGAGCGTCCAGTCGCGGTTGTTCACCGCGTCGACCTGGAACGGCTTGGGCATCAGCGCCGTATCGAGCTGCATGCGTACCGAGGCGGTGTAGGTTTCGCCAGCGCGCACCTGGTTGCGGTCGATCACGTGCCACGACGTGATGTGCCGAACGACCGCGAGCGCGTCCTTCAGCGACGGGAAGCCGAGTTGCAGCCCGCCCGTCGACACGCGGTATTCGCGTGTGAGCGGCTGGAACGACAGGCGCATCGTCTGCGATACCGACACCGGCTGCTCGTCGAACCAGTACCAGCGCGCGCGGCTCAGTTCGAAGTCGGTCGTGAAGTAAAGCGGGATGCCCTTGTTGACGGCATCCTCGAGGTTCGGATTCAGCTCGAAATCGAAGCGGGCATCGAGGCTCCAGCCGCTTCCGTCGGCCTGCAGCGATGCGCGCTGCACGGCGATGGACTCGGCACGCGCCGACCGAACGACGGTCAGGCACAGCGTCAACGCGACCAGCAGGACGGCCGCGAGCCGTAGTGGAAAAAGGTGTTTGATTGTCACCGTTTCTGAAACCGCGCGTAGAAAAATCCGTCGTGATCGGTGTTCTGGTCGAGTGCGCCGGCCGCCCCGCCGTGCGCGCCGCCTGGCAGCAGTTGGCCGGGCGCGTCCAATCGTACCGCATCTTCACAGGCCGCTTCAAACCAGCGAGCCTGCAACTCGCCTTCCTTCGGAAAGATCGAACAGGTCACGTAGAGCAGTTCGCCGCCCGGCTTCACGAGCGGCCACAACGCCGTCAGGATGCGGCGCTGCTCCGTGACGAGCGCGTCGATGTCGGCTTCGCGGCGCAGCCAGCGAATGTCGGGATGACGACGCACGATGCCCGACGCCGAGCACGGCACGTCGGCCAGGATGCGGTCGAACGGACGGCCGTCGTACCACGCGCCCGGCGCCCCCGCATCGCCGACGCGCACGTCCGCCTCGAGCGACAGGCGCGCGAGGTTCTCGCCGATGCGCGCCGCGCGGGTCGCGTCGCTTTCGAGTGCGACGACTTCGGCATCGACCAGCTCGAGGATATGCCCGGTCTTGCCGCCCGGTGCCGCACACGCGTCGAGCACGCGCATGCCGTCGCGCGCACCGAGCCATTCGGCCGCGAGTTGCGCACCGGCATCCTGCACCGACACGACACCATCGGCGAAGCCCGGAATGCGGTCGACCGGCAGCGCGGACGCGAGCCGCACCGCATGGCGGCCGATCGCCGTCGCTTCGATTCCGCTCGCGCGCAGCGTGTCGAGATACGCGTCGACGGTCGCGCGGCGCGCGTTCACGCGCAACGTCAGCGGCCCCTGATGTTCGCCGGCCGCAAGAATCGCCTGCCACGCATCCGGCCATGCACGCTTCACCGCATCGACCCACCAGGCGCGGTAATTCCAGCGTGCGACGGGATCGTTCTGCATCGCCGCGACGAGCGTGTCGCGCTCACGCTGGAAACGCCGCAGCACGGCGTTGACCAGCCCCTTCGCGAACGCAAATTCGCGCCGCGCGCCGATCACGGTCACGGCCTGGTCGACGATCGTGAAGGCCGGGTATGCCGCTGCCTCCTGCGGATCGAGCAGCAGCGCGAGCGCCCCGGCGAGCACCGCATGCACATGCGCGGGCGGCGCCTTGCTGACGAGCCGGCCGATCAGCCAGTCCGCACTGCCGAGACGACGCATCGTCCGGTACGCGACGTCTTGCGTCGCGCCGCGCGCCAGCGCCTGCGCGCCGGCCGGCATCTGCGCGAATACCGCGGCGAGCGCCGCCGGCAGCGCGGTGCCGCGCCGCACCGCATCGACGGCCTGCGCGGCCGCGTCGAGCGCGAAGCCCAGCGAATCGGGCGCGAGATGCAGCGCGGACAGGCGCGCGGCGCGGCCGGAGGAGGACTGAGCGGAGGAGCGGGTTCGTGTCATCGGAGCAAAATCGGCAAACGGGCGCCGCGAGCGGCGGGAACCCTGCGGCCGCAGTGGCCGCCTCGATTCCAAACCGAGCATTGTAGCGTGAGGCCATGCTGCCCCTTTACGGGGCGCGCAAATGAAACGCCCCGCAGCGCGGGGCATGCGGGGCGATGTGCGGGGGCGCGGCGACTTAGTCGAAGCGGCCGGTGCGCGCCATTTCCATCAGGCGCGCGATGCGTTCCTCGGTCGCCGGGTGCGTGGAGAACAGATTCTGCAGACCGCCGCCGTGAAGCGGATTCATGATCATCATCTGCGCGGTGGCCGGGTGCGCTTCGGCCGCCTGGAACGGAATGCCGGCCGCATAGCGATGGATCTTGTCGAGCGCGGTGGCGAGCGACTGCGGATCGCCGGAAATCTGCGCGCCGCCGCGGTCGGCCTCGAACTCGCGCGCGCGCGAGATCGCCATCTGGATCAGCGCGCCTGCGATCGGTGCGAGCAGCGCGACCGCAATTCCCGCGATCGGATTGGCCGGACGACCGTTTTCGTCGCGACCGCCGAAGAACATCGCGAAGTTGGCCAGCGCCGAAATCGCGCCCGCCATCGTCGCGGTGATCGTCGAGATCAGGATGTCGCGATGCTTCACGTGCGCGAGCTCATGCGCCATCACGCCGCGCATCTCGCGCTCGGACAGCACGCGCAGGATACCCGTGGTCGCGGCAACCGCCGCGTGCTCGGGATTGCGCCCCGTGGCGAACGCGTTCGGCGCGTCCTCATTGATCAGGTAGACGCGCGGCATCGGCAGGTTCGCGCGCGTGGCGAGTTCGCGCACCATCCGGTAGAACTGCGGCGCCGTGCTCTCGTCGACTTCCTGCGCGTTGTACATGCGCAGCACCATCTTGTCGGAGAACCAGTACGAGAAGAAATTCATGCCGAGCGCGAACAGCAGCGCGATCGTCATGCCGCGCGAGCCGCCGATCATGCCGCCGATCACGATGAACAGGGCCGTGATCGCGGCCATCAGCATCGCCGTTTTGACCCAATTGAACATACCCACTCCTTATCCGTCAGGGGACCCGCCGCACCTCATGTGCGCAGCGAAAAATTGTAAGCGATTTGTTAGATAAGGTCTTGCCGGAAAAATTCAATTTCAGCGTTGCGTCGCCGCGAGCCGCAGCCCGAGGCCGACGAAGGCGCTGCCTACCGTGCGGTCAAGCCACTTCCGGACGCCCGGCTTGCCGGAAAAGCGCTGCGTGACGCTGCCCGCGACCCACGCAACGATACACGTCCAGACCGTGCTCATCACGACGAACACCGAACCGAGAGCCAGGAACGCCAGCGCCTTGTGCGGGCTGTCGGCCGACACGAACTGCGGGAAGAACGACACGAAGAACAGCACGACCTTCGGGTTCAGCACGTTGGTCCAGAAACCCTGCATGAACAGCTGGCGCAGCGGCTTCGCGGCCGTGGCCCGCGCGGCCTCGGCGCCCGCCGGCGCGGCGGCCTGCTTCGCGAGGATCATGCGCACGCCGAGGTAGATGAGGTAAGCGGCACCGACCAGCTTGATCACCGTGAACGCGGCCGCCGACGCCGCGAGCAGCGCGGTCAGGCCGAACGTGCACGCAAGCGTGTGCACGCAGCCGCCGGCCGAGATACCGAGCGCGGACATCAGCCCCGCGCCACGGCCCTGCGCGACGCTGCGGCCGACGATGTACGCCGTATCGGGGCCAGGCGTGATGTTCAGCAGGAAAACCGCCAGCACGAAGAAGCCGAAATGGGTAATACCAAGCATGAAAACCTCGAAACCGGAGAGCGCACGGAAATTCTACGCGCGCCTGTCGCGCCGCGCGACTCGGCCATCCGGCCGATTGCGCGCGACCGGCAGGTCGGGTCGAATGGCGCTCAAGACCCGTCGGGCAACGCGAAGCGCTGGCCTGCGGCAAGGGGCGAGCCGGCCAGGAATTCGCGCGCGGGCAGCCGCTTGCCGCCCGGCTTCTGCAGTTGCGTGACGCGCAGCGCGCCGCTGCCGCATGCAACGACCACGCCTTCCGGCGCAGCGTCGACGATCGTGCCGGGCGCCGTGTCGACGAGCCCGTCGTGCGTCGCCACGGGCTCGGCCGCCCACAGCTTGATTGCCGCGCCGTCGAGCATCGCGACACCGCCCGGGAACGGGTCGAACGCGCGCACCTGGCGCGCGAGCACGTCGGCCGGCTTGCGCCAGTCCAGCGCCGCTTCGTGCTTGCCGATCTTTTCCGCGTAGGTCACGCCGTCGGCCGGCTGCGGCGTGGCAGGCAGCGTGCCGTCGCGCTCGAGCCGCACCAGTGCGTCGACGATCAGCCGCGCGCCGTCGGCGGCCAGCCGGTCGTGAAGCGTCGCGGTCGTATCGTCGGGCGCGATCGCGACGCGCGCTTCCTCGATCATCGCGCCGGTGTCGAGGCCGACGTCCATCTGCATCAGCGTGACGCCCGTCTCGGCGTCACCGGCCTCGATCGCGCGATGGATCGGCGCGGCGCCGCGCCAGCGCGGCAGCAGCGAGGCGTGGATGTTGATGCAGCCCGCGCGCGGAATGTCGAGCACTTCCTGCGGCAGCAGCAGCCCGTATGCGGCGACCACCATCACGTCGTGCGGCGTCGTGCGCAGCAGCTCGATCGCATCGGCGGCTTCGTGCGGGTACTTGCCCGCGCGGCGCAGCGACGGCGGCTGCGCGACAGGCATGCCGTGCTCGACGGCATAGCGCTTCACGGCGCTCGCCTGCAGCTTCATCCCGCGCCCGGCGGGGCGATCGGGCTGGGTCAGCACGAGCGGCACCGGAAAACCGGCCTCGTGGATCGCGGCGAGTGCGGCCGCGGCAAATTCCGGCGTGCCGGCAAAAATCACGCGCAACGTATGGGTCATGACAGCGTTCGGGATCGGGCTGGGCACACGCGCGTCACATCGCGCGTTCGAGTTTCTTCATCTTCGTCTTGATACGGGTCTGCTTCAGCGGCGACAGGTATTCGACGAACACACGCCCCATCAGGTGATCCATCTCGTGCTGCACGCACACCGCCAGAAGGCCCTCGCAGTCGAGCTCGAAGGTCTCGCCGTGCTCGTTGAGCGCGCGCACACGCACGTGGTCGGGACGCTCGACTTCATCGTAGATGCCGGGCACCGACAGGCAGCCTTCCTCGTAGACCTGCTTCGCGTCGCTCGACCAGATGATCTCGGGATTGATGAACGCGCGCAGCTCGTTCTTCTCCTCGGAGACGTCGATCACGATCACGCGCTCGTGCACGTCGACCTGCGTCGCCGCGAGGCCGATGCCAGGCGCCGCGTACATGGTTTCGGCCATGTCGGCGACGAGCTTGCGGATCCGGTCGTCGACCTTGTCGACGGGCTTGGCGACCTTGTGCAGCCGCTTGTCGGGGTAATGAAGAATGTTCAGCAAAGCCATGGTGTTCGGTATTCGGTGGAGCGACGTGCCGCATCGGCCATCCGGCCGGCTGGCGCCGCCGCCGGGATGCAATGAAGATGAGGCTGACGCGCGGCATGTCAATGCCGCAGGTCTGCCTCCTGCAATTGGCCGGACGCTCGTGCGCACGGCCCTGTCGAGTATTTCGGATGATGAAAATTTTATCATGGCGCCACGCGGTCCGCTGGCCGTCGCATTCGAGGGGAACCTCATGTCGCCGCAAGCGCTGACGCCCTCGACGTTGCGCGCGTGGCTCCAGCTCGCGCATGCGCCGGGCCTGTCGCCTGCCGCGCTGCACGCGCTGCTCGACGCATTCGGCTCGCCGGCGGCGCTGCTGCGCGCATCCGACCAGGCCATCGGCGCGGCGAGCAGCGCGGCGGTCGCGCGTGCGGTACGCGCAAGCGAGCGGAGCGACCTGGACGCGCGCACCGACGCCGCGCTCGCATGGCTCGATGGGCCGGGCAACGCGATCGTCACGCTCGGCGACCCCGTCTATCCGTCGCGCTTGCGCGACCTGCACGATCCGCCGCCGCTGCTATATGTAAAGGGCCGGCTCGACCTGCTGCACGCACGCGGGCTCGCGGTGGTCGGCAGCCGCCACGCAACGCCGCAGGGGCTCGCAGATGCCACGCGCTTCTCGCAGGCGCTCGCCGATGCGGGCCTCGCGGTCGTCTCCGGCCTCGCGCTCGGCATCGACGGGGCCGCACATCGCGGCGGGCTCGACGGCCGCGCCGGCACGATCGCGGTGATCGCGACGGGTGCCGATCTCGTCTATCCGGCACGGCACCGCGCCCTCGCGCACGAAATTGCCGCACGCGGCGCGATCGTTTCCGAATGGCCGCTCGGCACACCCGCGCGGGCGCCGCATTTCCCGCAGCGCAACCGGCTGATCGCCGCGCTCGCGCTCGGTGTGCTCGTCGTCGAAGCCGCGCCGCGCTCCGGCTCGCTGATCACTGCCCGCCTTGCGAACGAGCTCGGCCGCGACGTATTCGCGATGCCGGGCTCGATCCACGCGCCGCTTGCCCAAGGCTGCCACGCGCTGATCCGCGACGGCGCGAAGCTCACTGCGACACCGCTCGACGTGCTGGAGGAATACGGGCTGGGTGAACCGGCGACTCCTGCAGCCCGCGCCACGACGAATTCGCGTTCGCGCCCCGATAAAGGAGAAACAGCCGACGCCGCGGAGCGCGGCACGGGCGAGCAGGCCGGCAAAACGGATTTTGCTGCTGCAGCTACCGCCTCCGCCGAGATCGATGCCGCGCCGCCCGGCGACCCGGCCGAACGATCCGTGCTCACCGCGCTGGGATACGGCCCCGTGACCTACGAATGGCTCGCCGAGCACACTGCCCTTTCCGACGACGCGCTGCACCGGGCGCTGCTCGCGCTCGAACTGGCCGGGCGGGTCGCCAGCATGCCCGGCGGACGCTTTGCGCGGCTTGACGCAACGCCCACCCCGCCCGCGTCCGGCGTGCTACATTCCCCCGCATAGAGGCGGCCGTGCCGCCGATGCTACCCAAGGAATTCCATGCCCGCGCTGAATCTCGACACCGATGCCGATCGGATCGCCGAGCGCCTCGCCGATCCCGATACGCTGCTCGTCGCCTGCCTGTGCGCCGAATGGTGCGGCACCTGCCGCGACTACCGAACGGCCTTCGACCAGCTCGCCGACGCCCATCCCGACGTGTGCTTCGCGTGGATCGACATCGAAACCCATGCCGACCGGCTCGACGATCTCGACGTCGAGAATTTCCCGACGATCCTGATCGAGGACGCGAACACCGCGCGCTTCTTCGGCACGGTGCTGCCGCACGCGGCAATCGTCGAACGGATGCTGTCCGACCTGAGCGCCGTGCCCGGCGCGCCGCACGCACCGAAATTGCGCAACGTCCTGAATGTAGAGGCGTAAGCCACGCACCGGCCCGGCAGCTTTTCGCGCCATTGCGCGCGCCGCCGTGCCGGGCGCTTGCCGCCGTTGCGGCCCCCCACTATGATGAGCCGCTTTTTGCACGCCGCGCCGCCGTCGCCGCAGCGTGTGCTATAAAGCCGTCGTAAAAGGGACCCACACCGGCGAACCCGGTCTACCAACACACATCTGTCATGTCCAAAGCACTGATCATTGCGGAAAAGCCTTCTGTCGCGAACGACATCGCGCGCGCTTTGGGCGGCTTTACCAAGCATGACGAATACTTCGAGAGCGACGAATTCGTCCTTTCGTCCGCGGTCGGCCACCTGCTCGAAATCGCCGCCCCGGAAGAGTACGAGGTCAAGCGCGGAAAATGGAGCTTCGCTCATCTGCCCGTCATTCCGCCGCATTTCGACCTGAACCCGATCGCAAAAAGCGAGTCGCGCCTGAAAGTCCTGACCAAGCTGATGAAGCGCAAGGACATCGATCGCCTGATCAACGCATGTGACGCGGGGCGCGAAGGCGAGCTGATCTTCCGCCTGATCGTGCAGCACGCGAAGGCGAAGCAGCCGGTTCAGCGCCTGTGGCTGCAGTCGATGACGCCGCAGGCCATCCGCGACGGCTTCGCGCACCTGCGCAGCGACTCGGACATGCAACCGCTCGCCGACGCCGCGCGTTGCCGCTCGGAAGCCGACTGGCTCGTCGGGATCAACGGCACGCGTGCGATGACCGCGTTCAACAGCAAGGGCGGCGGCTTCTTCCTGACGACCGTCGGTCGCGTTCAGACGCCAACGTTGTCGATCGTCGTCGAACGTGAAGAGAAAATCCGCCGTTTCGTCCCGCGCGACTACTGGGAAGTGAAGGCCGAGTTCGCATGCGCCGGCGGTTTCTACGAAGGCAAGTGGTTCGACCCGAAATTCAAGCGCGACGAATTCGATCCGGAAAAGCGCGACTCGCGCCTCTGGAGCCTGCCGGCCGCCGAAACGATCGTCGCCGCGTGCCGCGACCAGATCGGCACGGTGTCGGAGGAATCGAAGCCGTCGACCCAGCTGTCGCCGCTGCTGTTCGACCTGACGAGCCTGCAGCGCGAGGCGAACAGCCGCTTCGGCTTCTCCGCGAAAAACACGCTCGGTCTCGCGCAGGCACTGTATGAAAAGCACAAGGTGCTGACGTACCCGCGTACCGACGCCCGCGCGCTGCCCGAAGACTACCTCTCGACGGTGCAGTCCACGCTCGAGATGCTCAAGGAGAGCCACAACTACCTGCCGCACGCGAAGCAGGTGCTCGACAAGGGCTGGGTGAAGCCGAACAAGCGGATCTTCGACAACTCGAAGATCAGCGACCACTTTGCAATCATCCCGACGCTGCAGGCGCCGAAGTCGCTGTCCGAGCCGGAGCAGAAGCTGTACGACATGGTCGTGAAGCGCTTCCTCGCGGTGTTTTTCCCGGCAGCCGAATTCCGCGTCACGACGCGGATCACCGAAGTCGCCGGCCATCACTTCAAGACCGAAGGCAAGGTGCTCGTCGAGCCGGGCTGGCTGCAGGTGTACGGCCGCGACGCCGAAGGCGCGGACGCGAACCTCGTGCCGGTGCAGAAGGACGAGAAGGTGAAGACGGACGAGATCGCGGCGGTCGCGCTCGTGACGAAGCCACCCGCACGCTACTCGGAAGCGACGCTGCTGTCCGCGATGGAAGGCGCCGGCAAGCTCGTCGAGGACGACGAGCTGCGCGAGGCGATGGCCGCGAAGGGCCTCGGCACGCCGGCGACGCGCGCGGCGATCATCGAAGGCCTGCTCGGCGAAAAATATCTCGTGCGCGAAGGCCGCGAACTGATCCCGACCGCGAAGGCATTCCAGCTGATGACGCTGCTGCGCGGGCTCGGCGTGAAGGAGCTGACCGCGCCCGAGCTCACCGGCGAATGGGAATACAAGCTGTCGCAGATGGAGCGCGGCAACCTCGGACGCGACGCGTTCATGCAGGAAATCGCGCGCATGACGCAGCAGATCGTCAAGCGCGCGAAGGAATACGATTCCGACACGATCCCCGGCGATTACGCGACGCTCGAGACGCCGTGCCCGAACTGCGGCGGACAAGTGAAGGAAAACTACCGCCGCTTCGCGTGCACGAAGTGCGACTTCTCGATCTCGAAGATTCCGGGCAGCCGGCAGTTCGAGATCGCGGAAGTCGAGGAGTTGCTGCGGGAGAAGACGATCGGCCCGCTGTCGGGCTTCCGCAGCAAGATGGGCCGTCCGTTCTCGGCGATCCTCAAGCTGTCGTTCGACGACGAAACGAAGAACTACAAGCTCGAGTTCGACTTCGGCCAGGACCAGGGCGGCGAGGAAGGCGAGGCGCCCGACTTCTCCGCGCAGGAACCGGTCGGCGCGTGCCCGAAGTGCAAGGGCCGCGTGTTCGAGCACGGGATGAGCTACGTGTGCGAGCACTCGGTCGCGAATCCGAAGACCTGCGACTTCCGTTCGGGCAAGGTGATCCTGCAGCAGGAAATCACGCGCGAGCAAATGGCGAAGCTGCTGGCCGACGGCCGCACGGATCTGCTGCCGAACTTCAAGTCGTCGCGCACGGGCCGCAACTTCAAGGCCTTCCTCGTGAAGCAGCCTGACGGCAAGATCGGTTTCGAGTTCGAGAAGAAGGAGCCGAAGGCCGCCGCCGCGAAGAAGACGGCAAAATCGGCGACGAAGGACGCCGAAACCGTGACGGAAGGCGCCGACGAGAAGCCGGCACCGGCCCGCAAGACCGCCGCCCGCAAGACGACGGCGCGCAAGACGGGCTCGTGATGCTCCGGCCGCCGGCGCGTCACGCGCCGGGCGAACGCCCGTCAACGCGGTGATAAAAAAAACGCGGATCGATCGCTCGATCCGCGTTTTTTCTTGGTGCTGGCCGTGCCGGTGCGCGACCGCCGCGACGTGAGTTACAGCGGCGACGGCACCGCGACGCGCGCGCGCGTCGAACGCGCGAGGCGCGGCTGCAGGTTCGGGTCAGTCGATTCGGGCGGCTCGGCACGCATCTCGACGCCGATCGGCGCGGGCGCGGCCCCCTGTGCGGCCCACTGTTCGCCCATCATCGCGTCGGTCGAGTGGCTGAAATACTCGACGAGGTGATCGATGAACGTGCGCACCTTCGCGGGCAGATGGCGCCGGCTCGGATACGCGATGTTGATTTCCACCTGCGGCAGCCGGAAATCCGGCAGCAGCCGCACCAGCGCGCCGCGCGCGATGTCGCTGCCGATCAGGTAGCTCGGCAGGATCGCGACGCCCATTCCGAGCAGCGCGAACTGGCGCAGCATCGCCGTGTTGTTCGCGACGATCACGTTGGTCGGGCGCACGCGCACTTCGCCGTCGGGCCCCGTGAACACGCGCTCGTCGCCCCAGTATTCGGTCGGCAAGCTCAGCGCCGGATGCTCGGCGAGGTGTTCCGGGTGGGTCGGCACGCCGTGCTTTTCCAGGTAGCTCGGCGTCGCGCACACGGTCATGCAGCCCGTGGTGAGCCGCCGCGTGACGATGCTCGCGCTACGCATCTGGCGCGTGACGACGATGCCGACGTCGAAGCCTTCCTCGACGAGATCGACCTGCCGATCGACCAGCGTCAGATCCGGCACCACTTTCGGGAAATTCTCGGTGTACGACTGCAGGACGGGCGCGAGATTGTGCAGCCCGAACACGACCGGCGCGACGATGCGCAGCGTGCCGACCGGCTCGTGATTGCGCGCGACGACCATCTGCTCGACATCCTCGAGTTCATCGAGAATCTGGCGCGCCCGCTCCAGATAGACCTGGCCCGACTCCGTCAGCGAAAGGCTGCGCGTGGTGCGGTTCAGCAACCGCGTGCCGAGCCGGCCTTCCAGATCGGCGACGTGACGCGTCGCGACCGCGTTGGAGATATCCATTGCACTCGCGGCCCGCGCGAAACTGCCGAGATCCGCAACCTTGACGAACACGCGCATCGACTGCAAATGATCCATAAACGACTCCTGCCGCTGTTACAACTTCAAAAAGTTGAAGCAAATGCGTAATTCTCCTACGACAGCGGAAATGATGCAGAGTTGCTCAACAGGGCCCCGGTTGACGATAAAAATAGTCAAAAATCCTCAGTCATCGCGAATGGATGATCCAATTATTCTGATTGGAGCAACAATTGGGTGAACCTCGTCCGGTAAGCGGCCGAATCAGAAAGGACGTGTCTGATGCGACACAACATCGCACTCGGGCGCGTCCGATGGAAGCGGCGCAGGCTCAGGCCAGCGCCGATTGCGGCGGAGCGTAACAACCTGTTAAAAAGACCCCACGCCGTGCGCCGACGTAGCATCATGTCGGCCCCGGCCGGGCGGGACGGGTGCGCGACGTGCGCCGCCGCCACTGCCGCTTTCAACGCGCGACTCCCGCTGATCATGAAAATTGCCATCCTCGACGACTACCAGGACGCCGTCCGCAAGCTGAACTGCTTCGAGATGCTCGCCGAGCACGACGTGAAGGTCTTCAACAACACGGTACGCGGCCTGGGGCAACTCGCGAGCCGTCTCGCGGAAGTCGAGGCGCTCGTGCTGATTCGCGAGCGCACGCCGATTTCGTCGCAATTGCTCGCCAAGCTGCCGAACCTGCGGATGATCAGCCAGACCGGCCGTATCTCGAGCCACATCGACCTCGACGCATGTACCGACCGCGGCATCGCGGTGCTCGAAGGCACCGGGTCGCCGATCGCACCGGCCGAACTGACCTGGGCGCTCGTGATGGCCGCCCAGCGCCGCATCCCGCAATACGTCGCGAACCTGAAGCAGGGCGCGTGGCAGCAGTCGGGGCTGAAGACGTCGGCGCTGCCGCCGAACTTCGGTCTCGGCCAGGTGCTGCGCGGCCAGACGCTCGGCATCTGGGGCTACGGCAAGATCGGCCGGCTGGTCGCCGGTTACGGCAAGGCCTTCGGGATGAACGTGCTGATCTGGGGCCGCGAGCATTCGCTCGAGGCCGCGCGCGCCGACGGCTACACGGCCGCCGACAGCCGCGAAGCGCTGTTCGAGCAGAGCGACGTGCTGTCGCTGCACCTGCGCCTGCACGACGACACGCGCGGGATCGTCAAGCAGGAAGACCTGATGCGGATGAAGCCGACGTCGCTGCTCGTCAACACGAGCCGCGCCGAGCTGCTCGAGGAAAACGCGCTCGTCAACGCGCTGTCGCACAACCGTCCGGGGATGGTCGCGATCGACGTGTTCGAGAGCGAGCCGATCCTGCAGGGCTACAGCCTGCTGCGCATGGAAAACGTGATCTGCACGCCGCACATCGGCTACGTCGAGCGCGAAAGCTACGAGCTTTACTTCAGCGCGGCGTTCCGCAACATCCTCGCGTTCGACCAGGGCGACCTGTCGAGCGTCGTCAACCCGGAAGCGCTGACGCCGCGCCGCGTACGCTGACCGAAGCGGGCCGCGCTCGCCGCGCGGCTTCGCCGCCCCCGCTCTTCCTTTCCGCCCTCAGGCAGCCACGCGGCCGCCCGTCATCGCGGCCACGCGCGTGAGGAAATGCTCGCCGTCGCGCCGCCCGAGGTCGTACGCATGCAGCATCTGCGACGGACTCGTGTAATCCCAGCTCGAAATCGGCACCTTGCTCGACGGCTGCACATAAAGCCGTCGCTGGTCGCCGTGCGCGACCGTGAACATTTGCGGGCGCGGATACAGCCGCGTGACGAGCACCAGCACGTCGCCCGGCGATGCGTCGAGCGCGTCGACCGGCACGTTGTCGACCATGCCGCCGTCGAGCACCGGCCGGCCGCCGCGGCGCAGCACCGGCGTGAACGGCGGCGTGCACGACGACTGCAGGATCAGGTCGGCGAGTTCCTCGACGCTCGCGCATGCTTGCGCGCGCACGAACTCGGGCCGGAAGCCGAGCCTGCGCCCGAGCGTCGGGTGCAGCGTCTTGCGCACGTATTTTTCGATGTTGTATGCGACGAGGCCCGCCGCGACCGCGCTGCGCGCGCCGAGCCAGCGCGGCACGTGCGACACGCCGATGCGGATCTCCGGCGCGTCGGCGAGCTTCGCGAACGGCTCGCCATAGATGTCGAGCAGCGCCTGACGATAGATCCGGTAATGCGGAAACACCGGCTCGCGCCCGAACAGGTTGCCCCAGTACGCGTTCTTGCGGTTGTGGCGCAGCGCTTCCTCGTAATAGCGCATCACCCACGCGGCGTCGCGTGTATACAGCATGCAGGCGGTGGCCGCGCCGGCCGAGATGCCGGCGATCACGCGCGGACGCAAGCCGAGCGCCGGCCGGGCAACGTCCCAGAAGCCGGCCTGCCACCAGCAGCGATTGCCGCCGCCCGCGAATACGATCTGGTCGAACATCGCGGCGCTCAGCCGACGAGCGCGTAGGTCGACGTCGCATGGACGGCCATCTTGCCGTCCTCGTCGAACAGCTCGACTTCGCCGAACACCAGGTTGCGGCCCATCCGCAGCACGCGCGCGGTGACGAGCACGTCGCCCTTGCGCACCGGGCGCATGAAATTCGTGTTCAGCGATACGGTGGTCATCGGCCGGAACTCGCCGAGCGCGGCCGAGATCGCGACCACCATCGCGGTGTCCGCCGCGGCCGTGAACACCTGCCCGCAGATGATGCCGCCCGAATGACGGAATTCGCCGGAAAACGGCAGGCGCATCGTGACGCTGTCGTCGCCGATCGATACGGGGACCAGACCGAGCGAGCGGACCCACGGGGCCAGCAGGCGATCCAGCAATTCGCGGACTGCGTTTTCGTCCATCTTCGGAAGTCCAGAGAATGTTGCGCGACCGCCGCGCAACAGATGTGGACGTCATCATACCGGGAGCGCGCCAACTGCGATCGCTCGCTACCGCACGCAGGGCCGGCGGGGCCGTGACCAAGTATTTTCAGGAAATTTGCAGAAAGGGCTTGCCAAGACCGAAATACCCATGCATAATCTTTCTTCTGTTGGGGGCGTTAGCTCAGTTGGTAGAGCAGCGGACTCTTAATCCGTAGGTCGAGTGTTCGAGTCACTCACGCCCCACCAGGAATTCCAAAGGCCGGTCAGCGCAAGCTGACCGGCCTTTTTCCATTTCGGCGCCGCGATTCACGCGCCCGCCCGACTCGCTGCATCACGGCATGCAATTACATACATGCCTCGCCGCCGATACTTTCCGCTAGAATCGTCCGACAAAATTATCACACGACCGGCACGGCGAACGCCGTATCGCCGCCGGCACTGAGAGAGCATGGGACGTCAGACATGGAATCATGTGAGCGAGACGCGACCATTCAGAGGGCATGGTCACGCCGACAGCGGCGCGCGCGTCGAGTCGCGCCACGCCTCCGATCGCATCCGGCCGCATCGCACGACGCACGCCGCGGATCCGGTCATGCCACGTAAGGACGCGCTCGTCGCACTCGCGCTCGGCATCGCGCTGCTCGTGGTCGCGGCGATGCTCGCCGTCACCGCGAACCATGCGGTGGGCGGGTTGGTCCGGGCGCCGGGCACCGTCGTGCGCATCGTGCAGGACAGCGACGCGATGCGTGGATATCGGCCGATCGTCGCCTATCTCGCGAACGACGGCCGCCGCCGGGAAGTCGCCGGCAATACCGCATCGGTGGTCCCGGCGTACGACATCGGCGAAAGCGTGGACGTGCTGGTCGATCCGGACCATCCGGATCGACCCGCGCTGATCGACGATTTCACGCAGCGCTGGCTTCCCGTCGCAGTGCCGGCACTGCTCGCGGTCGCGTCACTTGCGATCGGCAGCCTGCTGTACGCGAACGGGCAACGCGGCAGGCAAGCCGACTCGCTGCCCGCGCCGGGCGGCGGCAAGCCGGGCCGGCGCCGCTGGAACATCGCGATCGCGCTGATGCCGATCGTGATCGGCACCGGCTTCCTGGCCGGCGCCGGCGCGGCCGGGCTGCGCCAGTGGCAGATCGCGCGTCATTACGCGCATTCGACCGGCCACGTCGTCGAGATCAACGAATCCGCACAATCGTCCCGCACACGCACGTCGCCGCTCTATTCGGCAACCATCGCGTTCACGACCGACAGCGGCCGCCCGGTCACGTTCGCGCAAGGCTCGGCTTCATCGCGCCCCGGGCTGTACGAGGGCGAAGTGGTCAACGTGCTGTACGACCCCGTCATACCCGAGCGCGCGGTCATCGACCGGTTCTGGGACCGGTGGGGGCTCACGGCGATCCTGTTCGCGATCGGCGCGCCGTTCCTCGTCGGCGGACTGTTCGTCATCGGCGCGCTGTGGCCCGACCACCGGCCGCACGAACTCGCTGAATGACGAGCGCGCAGTGGCCGGGCCGTCGACATCGCGGCCTCACCGCTCCCTGAACGCCGCCACCTTCGCGCGATTCCCGCACGTGCGCATGTCGCACCAGCGTCGCCCGACGCCACGGCCGCGGTCGACGAAGAACCACGTGCAGCGACCGCACTGCCGCACGCGCGCGAAGTCGTCGCCCCGCAGCAGATGCTCGAAGCCGAGCGCGGCCGCGTCGACCCAGCGCGACACGCCACGCGCATCGGGCCGCCACGCGAAGCGTCCATCGACCGCGTCGAGCGAACTGCGCCCGATCGCATCGCGGATGGCCTCCGCGAGCCGGCCGACCGCTCGCGCGCCGGTGCCGACGCTACCGCCGCCGCTCGTCAGGTGCGCGAGCGCCACGTATGCATCCTCGCGAAAATCGTGCAGCGCGGCGAGCGCGTCCGCGCCGTCGTGCCGGGTATGACGCATGAACCGCGTCAGGTCGGCCCGGGACAGCAATCCCGACTTGCCCGCCCATGCGTGCACGGCCGCCCAGTCGACGAGTTTGTCCTCGTCGCGCGTCTTGCCGGTGTCCGCCACCGTATTCAGGAAGTCGAGCGCCGGATGACCGCCGACGAAATCGGCCGCGCTCCACGCGTGCGCCCGTCGCGCCGGCTCATGTCGAGTAACCATTTATTTCCACCTATCGGTTTCATATCCGGATGAACAGGCGTAACCTGTTATCAACCGAAACAGGTTATCACGGAGGCACCGATGCTCGATCTCGCGAATCGCTTCGTTTTCGACGGTCACCGGATCGCATGGGGCACGCTCGGCGAAGGGCCGCCGCTCGTGCTCGTGCATGGCACGCCGTTTTCGTCGCAGGTGTGGCGTCGGATCGCGCCGTGGCTCGCGCGGCGCCATCGCGTGTTCTTCTACGACCTGCTCGGCTACGGCGCGTCGGACATGCCCGACGCGGACGTCTCGCTCGGCCGGCAGAACGTGCTGTTCGGCGCCCTGCTCGATGAATGGAATATTTCCCGCCCGCGCGTGCTTGCGCACGATTACGGCGCGGCGACCGTGCTGCGCGCGCACTTCCTCGACGGCATCGCGTATTCGGACCTGACGCTCGTGAACCCGGTCGCGATCGCGCCGCAAGGCTCGCCGTTCGTGCGGCACGTCGCGCAACACGAAGCCGCGTTCGCCGGGCTGCCGGCGTATGCGCACCATGCGCTCGTGTCGGCCTATATCGGCAATGCCGTCGCACAACCGTTGAGCGACGACGCGCTGTCGATCTATCGCTCGCCATGGCTCACGCCGGCCGGCCAGCCGGCTTTCTATCGACAGATCGCGCAGATGCGCCAGCGTTACATCGAGGAAGCCGAGGCACGCTATGCGCCGCCGGACTTCCCGGTGCGCATCGTGTGGGGCGAGGACGATGCGTGGATTCCGCTGGAACAGGGGCAAGCCCTCGCCGATCGCATCGCGGGCGGCAGACTGATCCGCGTGCCGCGTGCGGGCCACCTCGTTCAGGAAGATGCGCCGGAAGCGATCGTCGCCGCCGTGCTCGACGGCCACCGACCGGATTGATCGCCCACGCAGCCATGTCGTGTGGCCGTAGGATTACCGGCACGCTCTGCGCGGGCATCGCGACGCAGTTCGCGGCTCGCGCGGTCGCCCGAACAACTCGCGCGATGCACCGGCCGCGCCGGCACGGCCATCCGCGACAAACACCGCCGCCTGCGCGACCACCCGACGAATGCGCGGAACGAATAACACCCGCACCGGCCGCGAAGCCGGTGCGGGCGCGGGCACGTTACATGCCGCTTACCACGGCAGCGAATAGGTCTTCGTGTTCGTGAAGCTCTTCATCGCCTCCTGCACGCCCTCCTTGTAGCCGAGACCCGAATCCTTCACGCCGCCGAACGGTGTGAGTTCGAGCCGGTAGCCCGGCACCTCGCGCACGTTCACGCTGCCGACCTCGAGCTCCGTGATGAAGCGCGTGATGTTGTCGAAGCGGTTCGTGCAGACCGACGACGACAACGCATAGTCGGTGCTGTTCGACATCCGGATCGCCTCGTCGATGTCGCGAAAGTGCATGATCGGCGACACGGGCCCGAACGTCTCGTACTTCACGAGCGGCATGTCGGGCGTCACGCGATCGACGACCGTCGGCGAATACAGCGCACCGTCGCGCACGTTGCCGACCAGGAGCCGCGCACCGCGCGCAATCGCATCGTTCACCTGTTGCTCGCAGAATTTCGCGGCCGCTTCATCGATCACGGTGCCCATGTCGACCGACGGATCGGCCGGATTTCCGTACGTCCACGCGCGGGTTTTCTCGACGACCAGCTCGGTGAAGCGATCGGCCACCGCCTCGTGCACGAGCATGCGCTTGATCGCGGTGCAACGCTGCCCGGAGTTCTTGTACGAGCCCGACACGGCGAGCGTGCTCGCCTCGTCGAGATCGGCGTCTTCCATCACGATGATCGGATCGTTGCCGCCGAGTTCGAGCACCGCGCGCCGGTAGCCCATCCGCGACGCGATCGACTTGCCGATCGACACGCCGCCGGTGAACGTGATCAGGTCGATCGCCGGGTTCGTGATCAGCTCGTCCGCGATTTCCTTCGGATCGCCGGTGATCACCTGCAGCATCTGCGGCGGCAGGCCGGCTTCGTACAGGATGTCCGCGAACAGGTAGCACGACAGCGGCACCTTCTCCGACGGCTTCACGACGATCCGGTTGTTGGTCGCGACCGACGGCACGACCTTGTGCGCGACCTGGTTCATCGGATGGTTGAATGGCGTGATCGCGGAGATCACGCCGAGCAGCGGTTCGCGCTGCGTGTACACGCGGCGCTTCTTGCCGTGCGGCGTCAGATCGCACGAGAAGATCTGACCGTCGTCCTTCAGCACTTCGCCCGCGCCGAACGTGAGCACGTCGGCCACGCGCCCGGCTTCGTACGTCGAATCCTTGATGCACAACCCGGCCTCGGCCGTGATCAGCGCCGCGATCGCAGCCGTGCGCGCGCGCACGATGTCGGCCGCGCGGCGCAGGATCGCCGCACGCTCGTGACGCGTGAGCGATGGCCGGTAGGCGCGCGCGACGGCGAATGCGCGCCGCACGTCGTCGAGTGTCGCCTTCGGCACGGTGCCGACAAGTGATCCGTCGTAAGGATTGCGCACTTCGATCACCGCGTCGCGATGGATCCTTTCCCCATCGATTCGGAGTGCTTCACGATGAACCGTCCCGGCTTCCGTCGATGCTGCAATGGCGTTCATGATGTCTCCCTCGCGGATGCGTCCGCGTCACTGCAGATGGTTGAGCGCGATGTCGATGATGTCGAAGTTGCGCAGTCGCGCGCGACCCGCGACGTCGGTCGCGACCGGCTTGCTGAAGATCAGCGGCACAATCTGCTCGGAGATCCCGCCGTGCGAGCGCAGCGGCACGTCGAGGCCCGACAGGTCGTGCTTGACGCGGCGCGTGCCGAGCACGACGTCCTGCTTCGAAATCACGATCAGGTCGCCCATCCGCGCGGGCGGCAGTTCGAAACGCGCGCAGCCTTCGGCGCCCGTCAGCACGACCTCGATGCCGTCCACCGCGGCGAGCCGCGCGCGCAGCGCATCGACATCGACGGAAGCCGGCAGGTAGACGGTCGCGAACGAGCCGAGCGCGCCGTGGTGCACGACGTACGGATCGGTGATCGGCAGGATCACGCGCGCGGCGTCGTGGCCGAGCCATTCGTCGAACAGCTCCTGCAGGTAGATCACGTTCGGCTCGCCGGTCTCGCCGTCGTGCTTCGCGTTCATCCCGTGGTCGGCCGTGATCGCGACGATCGCGCCGAGTTCGTCGAGCCGCTTCAGGTACGCATCCATCATCTGGTAGAACGCGTTCGCGCCGTCGGTGCCGGGCGCGCACTTGTGCTGCACATAGTCGGTCGTCGACAGATACATCAGGTCGATCGGGCGCGTCTCGAGCAGGCGCACGCCGGCCGCGAACACGAACTCGGACAGCTCCGCGCTGTACACGCTCGGCACCGGCTTGCCGACCAGTTCGAGCACGTTGTCGATGCCGTTTTCCTCGAGGCTCGCCTCGTCGGCCTTCTCCGACGAGAAGCAGATGCCCTTGAGCCCTTTGCCGAGCAGGCGGCGCAGCTTGTCCTTCGCGGTGACGACCGCGACGCGCGCGCCTCGTTCGGCGAAGGTCGCGAGCACGGTGGGCGCGACGAGATACTTCGGATCGTTCATCAGCACCTCGGCGCCGGTGTCGCGATCGTAGAAGTAGTTGCCGCTTATCCCGTGGATCGCCGGCGGCACGCCGGTGACAATCGACAGGTTGTTCGGGTTCGTGAAGCTCGGCACCACGCACTCGCCCTTGAGCGCCGTGCCCGGCTTCAGCAGCGTGCGCAGGAACGGCGCGACGCCGGCCTCGGCCGCCATCTCGAGATATTCATAGGCGCAGCCGTCGACGCAGACCACGACCACGGGGCGGCTCATCCAGTTGTAGCGGCGGCCGTTCACTTCCACGGATACAGGCGTTTCACTCATGACGTTCAGTCCTTTCGGTTCGAAGGGGGTTGAGCTGTCGGCGCCCGCGCCGCGCCGAGGAGGTGTTTTCCATGCTTGACATTAAAATTGATGATTTGTAGATTGTCAACAACATGCAGAGAACAGAAAGCAAAACAACGTAGCAGCAAGAGGGCTGGTCTCCACTCATCCGCCGCAGCGGCGGCGCCACAGTCAAGGGGTCTGAAGATGAACGAAGTGCCGGTACAGAAGCGTTTGAATGCATGGGCGACGGGTGCGGCGCGCGTCGCGCTGGCCGTCGCGGTCGCGCTCGGCGCCGCGCAGGCGGCGCATGCGAAGACGCCGCTGCTCGTCTACACCGCGCTGGAGGACGAGGCGATGAAGCCCTACAAGGACGCATTCGAGAAGGCGAACCCCGACATCGAGATCCGCTGGGTGCGCGACTCGACCGGCTCGGTCACCGCGAAGCTGCTCGCGGAAAAGAACAACCCGCGCGCGGACGTCGTGCTCGGCCTCGCCGCATCGAGCCTCACGCTGCTCGATCTGCAGGGGATGCTGATGCCGTACGCGCCGAAGGGTTTCGACCAGCTCACGCGCAAGTACAGCGACGCGAACACGCCGCCGCACTGGGTCGGCATGGACGTGTGGGGCGCGACGATCTGCTACAACCGCGTCGCCGCGCAGGCGAAGAACATTCCGAAGCCGACGTCGTGGGAAGACCTGACGAAACCGGTCTACAAAGGCGCGATCGTGATGCCGAGCCCGGTGTCGTCGGGCACCGGCTATCTCGACGTCACCGCATGGCTGCAGACCTTCGGCGAGGACCGCGGCTGGAAATTCATGGACGCGCTCGACAAGAACGTCGCGCAGTACGTGCACTCGGGCTCGAAGCCGTGCACGCTCGCCGGCACCGGCGAGTTCCCGATCGGCATCTCGTTCGAGTTCCGCGGCCACGAATTGCGGTCGCAGGGCGCGCCGATCGATCTGGTGTTCCCGAAGGAAGGGCTCGGCTGGGACATGGAAGGCACGGCGATCATGAAGACGACGAAGCAGCCCGATGCCGCGAAGAAGCTCGCCGATTTCATGGCGAGCAAGGAAGCGAACCAGATCACCGCGCGGTGGTGGGCGATCGTCGCGTACCCGGGCGTCGCGCGCAAGCTGGCCGGCATTCCCGACAACTATGCGGACCTGCTCGTGAAGAACGACTTCGTGTGGTCCGCGAAGAACCGCCAGTCGATCCTCGAGACCTGGCAGAAGCGCTACGGAGCGAAGGCGCAGCAATGACCCGGCGGTAACGCCGCAACCGGCGGCGGGGCCGCGCGACGCGCCGCCCCGCATCCCTTTCCATGGTCGTAACCGGCCCGCGTCCGGGCCGCCCGCAGCGTGGAGGCGTGCATGGCACCCTATCTGAGCGTAGAACGCATCGAAAAGCGGTACAACGACACACAGGTTCTCACCGACATCAACCTGAGCGTGATGAAGGGCGAGATGATCTGCTTCCTGGGGCCGTCCGGCTGCGGGAAAACCACGCTGCTGCGGATCATCGCGGGGCTCGAGGCGCAAGGCGCCGGTCACATCATGCAGGACGGCCGCGACATCTCGCGGCTGCCGCCGCAACTGCGCGACTACGGGATCGTGTTCCAGTCGTACGCGCTGTTTCCGAATCTCACCGTCTACGACAACGTCGCATACGGTCTCGTGAATCGCAAGATGAAGCGCGACGCGATCCACGAACGCGTGCATACGCTGCTCGCGCTGGTCGGCCTGCCCGACAGTCATCGCAAGCACCCGGGCCAGCTGTCCGGCGGCCAGCAGCAGCGCATCGCGCTGGCGCGCGCACTGGCGAGCTCGCCCGGCCTGCTGCTGCTCGACGAGCCGCTGTCGGCGCTCGACGCGCGCGTGCGCGTGCGGTTGCGCCAGGAAATCCGCGCGCTGCAGCAACGGCTCGGCGTGACGACGATCATGGTCACGCACGACCAGGAAGAAGCATTGTCGATGGCCGACCGGATCGTCGTGATGAACCACGGCGTCATCGAGCAGATCGGCACGCCGCTCGAAATTTACCGGCAGCCGGCGTCGCCGTTCGTCGCGGACTTCATCGGCCGCGTCAACACGATCCCCGCCGAAGTCGCGCAGGACGGCACGCTGCGCGCGGGCGGCATCGGCTTCGACTGCCGCCACGGCACGGCGCAAGGCGCGGCCGTGTCGGTCTACGTGCGGCCCGAGGACCTGCGCATCCGCGTGCCGGGCGAAACCGCCGACAACGTGCTGGCCGGCCGCGTCGAGAAGCTCGAATTCCTCGGCGCGTTCTGCCGCGTGAGTTTTCGCATCGACGGGCTCGACGGCCAGGAGATCGTCGCCGACCTGTCGTATCACGACGTCGACCGCACCGGCGTGCAAGCCGGCGCGCGCATCGATCTCGCGCTCGATCGCGAGCATGTCCGCGTGTTCCCGTGCGCGAAGGAGCGACTGCAATGAGCACCGTCCTCACCGAACGCCGCCGCGGCGCGGCGGCGCCTGCCGACGTGCGGCAGCTCACGCACTGGCACGATCGCATCGCGCAGCTCGCGCTCGTCGCGATGGCTGCGCTGATGTCGCTGTTCCTGCTGCTGCCGCTCGCGCTGGTCGTGCAGAAATGCTTCGTCGATGCGGATGGCCGCTTCGTCGGCACGCGCAACTTCGTCGAGTATCTCGAGGACAGCGGCGTGCTGCGCTCGATGCTCCATTCGCTGACGGTCGGCGCGCTCGTCACGACGATCGTCGTGCCGATGGCGTTCACGTTCGCGTATGCGCTGACGCGCTCGTGCATGCCGCTGAAGAACGCCGCGCGCACGATCGCGCTGCTGCCGCTGCTCGCGCCGACGCTGCTGTCCGCCGTGTCGTTCATCTACTGGTTCGGCAACGCGGGTCTGCTCAAGCCGCTGCTGCACGGCCACTCGATCTACGGGCTGCCGGGCATCGTGCTGAGCATGGTGTACGCATCGTTTCCGCACGTGCTGATGATTCTCGTCACCGCGCTGTCGCTCGCGGACGGCCGCCTCTACGAGGCCGCCGACGCGATGGGCACGAGCCGCACGCGCAAGTTCTTCACGATCACGCTGCCCGGCGCCAAGTACGGGCTGATCAGCGCGACGATGGTGGCGTTCACGATGTGCATCAACGACTTCGGCGTGCCGGTGGTGATCGGCGGTTCGTACAACGTATTGTCGACCGACATCTACAAGCTGATCATCGGGTTGCAGGACTTCAACCGCAGCGCGGTCGTCAGCCTGATGCTGCTGTGCCCCGCGCTGGTGGCATTCGGCGTCGACTTCTTCATCCGCCGCCGCCAGCAGTCGCAGCTCGGCGCGCGCTCGACGCCGTACCAGCCGAAGCCGTCGCGCGGCTTCGACGCCGCGATGCTCGCGTACTGCGCGCTCGTGTGCGCATTCTTCATCGCGGTAGTCGGCATCTCGGTGTTCGCGTCGTTCGTGAAGTTCTGGCCGTACCAGATGAGCGTCGGGCTGCAGCATTACCGGATGGGCCTGATCGCGGCCGGCATCTTCGATGCGTACAAGAACAGCCTGCGGATGGCCGCGACCGTCGCGCTCGGCGGCACGATCGTCGTGTTCGGCGGTGCCTACCTGATCGAGAAGACGCGCGGCGCGCGCTGGCTGCGCGGCTTCATCAGCCTGTGCGCGATCCTGCCGATGGGCGTACCGGGCCTCGTGCTCGGCATCAGCTACATCTTCCTGTTCAACGCGCCCGGCAATCCGCTGAACGGGCTGTACGGGTCGCTGTGGCTGCTCGCGATCGTCACGGTCGTCCACTACTACGCGTCGAGCCACCTGACCGCCGTCACCGCGCTGCGGCAGATCGACAGCGAGTTCGAGGCCGTGTCGGCGTCGCTGAAGGTGCCGTTCTACAAGACCTTCCTGCGCGTGACCGTGCCCGTATGCATGCCAGCGATCCTGCTGATCGCGCGTTACCTGTTCGTCAACGGGATGACGACGGTTTCCGCCGTCGCGTTCCTGTACTCGCCGGACACGCAGCCCGCCTCCGTCGCGATCCTGAACCTCGACGACGCGGGCCAGATGGGCCCCGCCGCCGCGATGGCGACGCTCGTGCTCGCGACCTCGTCGTTCGCGTGCGTGCTGTTCGCGTGCATCTCGCATCGCCTGTTGCGTCGCACGCAGGCATGGCGCACCACGCATCGCCGCTGATTCCCTCGCCGCATTCACGTGACGTTCCGACTTCACCCAGGAGACACCATGACGCTCGCCACCCAGCCCATCCTGCTCACCCCCGGCCCGCTGACGACCTCGGAGCGCACGCGCGACGCGATGCTGCGCGACTGGGGCTCGTGGGACAGCGACTTCAACGCGATCACCGCGCGGCTGCGCGAACGGCTGCTGCAGATCGTGCACGGCGAAGGCACGCACGAATGCGTGCCGCTGCAGGGCAGCGGCACGTTCTCGGTCGAGGCGGCGATCGGCACGCTCGTGCCGCGCGACGGCCACGTGCTCGTGCCGAACAACGGCGCGTACTGCCAGCGCATCGCGAAGATCTGCCGCGTGCTCGGCCGCACGCTCACGACGATCGATTACAGCGAGGATCGCCGTGTCGACCCGGCCGACGTCGAGCGTGCGCTCGCCGCCGATCCGACCATCACGCACGTCGCGCTCGTCCACTGCGAAACCGGCGCCGGCGTGCTGAATCCGCTGCACGACGTCGCGCAGGTGGTCGCGAAACACGGCCGGGGGCTGATCGTCGACGCGATGAGCTCGTTCGGCGCGGTCGACATCGACGCGCGCACGACGCCGTTCGACGCGGTGATCGCCGCGTCGGGCAAGTGTCTCGAAGGCGTGCCGGGGCTCGGCTTCGTGATCGCGAAGCGCGCGGCGCTCGAACGCTGCGAGGGCAACAGCCACTCGCTCGCGATGGACCTGTACGACCAGTGGGTCTACATGCAGCGCACGACGCAATGGCGCTTCACGCCGCCGACGCACGTGGTCGCGGCACTCGACGCGGCCGTCGCGCAGTACGTCGACGAAGGCGGGCTCGCCGCACGCGGCGGCCGCTACCAGCGCAACTACCGCGCGCTGGTCGACGGGATGCGCGCGCTCGGCTTCCGGCCATTCCTCGATCCGGCGATCCAGGCGCCGATCATCGTCACGTTCCATGCGCCGGACGATCCGAACTACGACTTCAAGCGGTTTTATCAGGAGGTCAAAAAGCGCGGCTACATTCTGTATCCGGGAAAGCTGACGGAAGTCGACACGTTCCGCGTCGGCTGCATCGGGCACTTCGGCGAAGCCGGCATTCCCGGCGCGGTCGCCGCAATCGCCGACACGCTGAAAGCGATGGGCGTGCGCCGCGTGTCCGCCGAAGCGGCGGCCTGACGCGATGCCCCGCCGCCCGGCGACATGCATCGCCGGGCGGCACGTTCGTCATGTTTTCCCGCCGTGCGCGGCACGGCGGCCTACCCTTACCGGCACGACATCCGATGCGACCCTTCTGGATCGAACAAGCATTGTTCAACGACGGCGATCTCGCCCCCGCGCTGCAAGGCGCAACGCAGGCCGACGTCTGTATCGTCGGCGGCGGCTTCACCGGGCTCTGGACGGCGATCCAGGCGAAGCAGCAGAACCCCGCGCTCGACATCGCGATACTCGAGGCCGACCTGTGCGGCGCCGGCGCGAGCGGGCGCAACGGCGGATGCCTGCTCACGTGGTCCGCGAAATTCCTGACGTTGCGCCGACTGTTCGGCGAAGCGGAGGCAATCCGGCTCGTGAAGGCGTCGGAGGCGGCCGTTCAGCACATCGCCGACTTCTGCCGCGCGCATCGCATCGATGCCGAGCTGCGGCTCGACGGCACGCTGTACACGGCAACGTCGCGCGCGCAGGTCGGCACGCTCGCGCCGGTGCTCGATGCGCTCGCCGCGTGCGGCATCCACAGCTACGAGCCGCTGCCGGCCGCCGAAGTCGCGCGCCGCTCGGGTTCCGCGCGCAATCTCGACGGCGTGTACTCGCCGATCGCCGCGACCGTGCATCCGGGCAAGCTGGTGCGCGGGCTGCGCCGCGTCGCGCTCGAGATGGGAATCCGGATCTACGAGCGCACGCCGCTCGTCGACTTCACGCCGGGGCAGCCGGCCGTCGTGCGCACGCCGTCCGGCAGCGTGCGGGCGGGCCAGCTGGTGTTCGCGATCAACGCGTGGATGGCGAGCCGCTTCCCGCAGTTCGAGCGCACGATCGCGGTCGTGTCGAGCGACATGGTCATCACCGAGAAATGCCCGGAGCTGCTCGAGCGGACCGGCCTCGTGGACGGTGTGTCGGTGCTCGATTCGCGGATCTTCGTGTACTACTACCGCACGACCGCCGACGGGCGGCTGATGCTCGGCAAGGGCGGCAACACGTTCTCGTGGCGCAGCCGCATCGCGCCGGTGTTCGACCGGCGCTCGCCGTACGAGGCGCAGCTCACGCAGAGCCTGCGCGAATTCTTCCCGTCGCTCGCCGGCGTGCCGGTCACCGCAAGCTGGAACGGGCCGTCGGACCGCTCGGTGACGGGCTTCCCGTTCTTCGGCCGCCTCGACGACGCGCCGAACGTGTTCTACGGGTTCGGCTATTCGGGCAACGGCGTCGGGCCGACCTACATGGGCGGGCAGATCCTGTCGTCGCTGGTGCTCGGCCTCGACAACGCGTGGACGCGCAGTCCGATCGTGCGCGGCCCGCTCGGCCATTTCCCGCCGGAGCCGATCCGCTATGTGGGCGCGCATGTCGTGCGCAATGCGATCCGCCGCAAGGAGCGCGCGGAAGACGAGGGCCGACGGCCGGCGAGGATCGACACGTGGCTCGCGAAATTCGCGAGCGCGGCGGGGAAAGCGGACAAGGCGTGACGATGCGCCGATGCGATGACGTGACGCGCAATGAAAAAGGGACGCTGCGAAGCGTCCCGTTGCCTTTGGCGCGACTGTCCGTGCGGCTACGTCACGCGCGCGCGGCTTTCTCGCGCGCGGCCTTGCCCGCCGCGGGCAGCCCCTGCTCGTGCGTGCGGCGCATCCGCGCAAGGCCGTGTGCGACGTGCTCGCGCACCAGCGCGACCGCCTTCTCCTCGTCGCCGTTCGCGAGCGCCTGCACGATCTTGTCGTGCTCGGCCGCCGACACCGCGATCGCATTCTCCTCGGCCTCGATCGCGGCCTGGCGCAGCAGCCCGAGCTGGCGCACGAGCCGGCGATAGGTGTCGGTGAGATGCGTATTGCCGACACCGACCACCATCGCATCGTGGAACTGCACGTTCAGCTCGGTGTAGCGCGTGACGTCGTGCGTCTTCGCCGCATCCTTCATCGACTGGATGATGCCCTTCAGCACCTTCAGCGTGTCGGGCGAAATGCGTTTCGCGAGCGCGCGCGCCACCGACTCGTCGAGCATCGCGCGCACTTCGTAGATTTCCTCGGCCTCGCGCAGCGGCACGACGCGCACCGTCACGCCGCGGTTCTTCTCGTTGCGCAGCAGCCCGGCCTGCTCGAGCGCGCGAAACGCCTCGCGCACCGGGCCGCGCGACACGTTCAGCTTCGTCGCGATATCGACTTCGTTGAGTTTCTCGCCCGGCGCGTATTCGCCGGACACGATCGCGCGCTCGAGCATGTCCTGGACAATCATCGCGAGCGACTGGCTTTGCAGGAGTTCGATGGCGTTGAGCGCGTTCGGGGCAGTCATGGTCGGGCAGGCAGCGAAGCTGCGGATGAGAACGAGGGCGCCATGTCGGCGAATGATCGTTGTATACCCTCGGCCCGCGATATTGTCAACAGTTTTCAGTTTCCAAAACCGCTCTCACCCAGCGGCAGGCCGCCGCCGCGGCATCGCGCGGCCGGCGCGAGCACGCCGGGCCGCGCGACGCGGGCCTGCCGTCAGGCCGTCTGCTTGACCGGCCCCGGATCGCTCTGGCTCGGCCGGCCCGTCTCGACGTGGCCCGCGAAGCGGCGCACCACCTTGTCGTCGCCGCCGCGCAGCGTCGTCGCGGTGATCGTCAGATCGTACCAGCCGTGGCTCGACGACAGCTCGAAGTGATCCTCGATGCGCTCGCCGGGCTCCAGCGTGTAGGTGCGCGCATGCGCGTGGCTGTATGCGTTGTCGACGACCACGCGGCATGCCGCACGGCCGCTGTTGCGCAGTTGCAGGTACACGTGGCGATTGCGCACGTCGTAGCCGATCTTCGCTTCAGGATTCGCGTGGCGGCCGTCCGCGGCAAGGCGCGTGTTGCCCTGGAATTCGCACAGATAGCCGTTCGGGCCATAGGCGGCGAGATGGTAGTCGCCGCGCGCGGCCGACGTGCTCCAGGTATCGGCGAAGCGGTCGTGCGACGACACCGCGTAGCGGCGCGGCGGCGTCGCGGGATTGCGGCGGTCGTACACGTAGAACGCGGCACCCGCGTCGCCCGAGTTCGCGAAGTCGAGCTGCACGCTGTCGTCACGCCCGTTCACGCGCGCATGCACGAACAGCTCGTACGGCAGCGCGCGCGCCGGGCGCGTGCCGGGCTCCTGCGCGGGCATCGTCTGCTGCGCCGGCACCTGGTATGCCTGGCCGGCGGTGGCGATGTGCTGAGGCACCGTGAAGCTCACCGTGCGCGTATCGGGCCGCGCGGAGAAGTCGAATGCCGACGTGAGGTCGCCGCAGATGGACCGGCGCCACGCGCTGATGTTCGGCTCCTGCACGCCGAAGCGCGCCTCGAGGAAACGCAGCACCGACGTATGGTCGAACGTCTCCGAGCAGACCCAGCCGCCCTTCGTCCACGGCGAGATGATGATCAGCGGCACGCGCGGCCCGAGGCCGATCGGCTGGATGCCGCCCGGATCCGCGCCCGGCACCAGCGGGCTCATCTCGCCCGGGTACTTGTTCAGGTCGAGGAATTCGTCGCCGAGGTTCGACAGCAGGTTCGACGACACGATGCCCTGGCCGCCCACGCCGCTCGTGACCGGCGGCACCGGCGGCACGACGTGGTCGAACAGCCCGTCGTTCTCGTCGTAGTTGAGGATGAACACCGTCTTCGCCCACACCTCGGGGTTCGACGTCAGCGCCTCGAGCACCATGTTGATGTAGAACGCGCCGTCGGTCGGCGATGCCTGCGGGTGCTCGCTGTACTTGTACGGCGACACGATCCACGACACCTGCGGCAGCCGGTTCGCCTGCACGTCGGCCTTCAGCTCGGCGAGCGTATGGTTCGACGCGCCCTTGTCGACCAGCGGGCCGCTCGCGCCCTCCTTCACCTGGAACTTCTTGAAGAACATCAGCGAGTTGTCGGTGTAGTTGTCGGTCGGGTCGCCCGGGATGCCGGTGCCGCCCTGGTACACCTTCCAGCTGATCTTCGCGTTCTCGAGACGTTCCGCGTAGGTCGTCCACGTGTAGCCGTTCGTGTCGTTGCGCTCGCCGATGCCCGGGCCGTTCGGCTGCGTGCCGTACACGTTGCGCGAATCGACCGTGCCGGTCCACAGGTAGATGCGGTTCGGCGCCGTGTCGGCATGCGCGGAGCAGAAGTACGAATCGCAGATCGTGAACGCGTCGGCCAGTGCGTAGTGGTACGTAAGATCCTGACGCTTCAGGTAGCCCATCGTCAGCACGTCCTGCTTCTGGTTCACCCACTGGTCCCACTGGCCGTTGTTCCATGCGAGGTGGCCGCTGCTCCAGCCATGGTTGGTGCCCGGCTGGAATTCGGTCGTCTGCTTCGGGTCGAGGTAGAACGGCAGCACGTACGGCGCGGACGGGTCGAGCCCGCGCGAATGGTAGTTCTTCGTGAACACCGACGCCGGCGGCTGCTGCCACACCGGCGCACCGCTCGGCAGCAGGTGCGGGCGCGGGTCGTTGAAGCCGCGCACGCCGCGCAGCCCGCCGAAGTAATGGTCGAACGAGCGGTTTTCCTGCATGAAGATCACGACGTGTTCGACGTCGCGGATCGTGCCCGTGCGATAGGCGGCCGGCATGGCCAGGGCCTTGCGGATCGCGGGCGGAAAACCGGCGTAGGCGGCCATCGCGCCGGCCGACTGGGCGGCAAGGCGCAGGAAATCGCGTCGATTGGTGGCGGACATGAAGAAGATCCTGTGGGTCGGTAAGGGTGGCGCCGGTCGAGCGGGGCCGGCGGTCGGTGCGTTGCCGTTATTACTCCGCACCGGCGTGTCCCGGCCGTGACCGGTTCCAGCAGGTTTCTTGCGCTCATCCCCAGTTTTTTTTCGAAGCGGCGCCCGGCGTGCCTTTCATCCGGCCGACACATGCCTGCGCTACGCTGACGCGCGATGAAGAGGGGGGGAGAAGCCGAGCCGTGTTCGATCAGCTGAAGGCGTTTCATGCGACCGTCCGGCAGGGCAGCATCACGCGCGCCGCGCGCCATCTGGGCGTGAGCCAGCCGACGATCGCCGCGCAGATCCGGCAGGTCGAGCAGTTGTACGGCGTCGAGCTGTTCTATCGCAGCGGCCGCAAGCTCGAGGTCACCGAGACCGGCATCGAGCTGCTGCCGCTCGTCGAGAAGATGATCGCGCTCGAGGCGCAGGCCGACATCATGCTGCGCAACGTCGGCGGGCTATTCGAAGGACACCTGCGGATCGGCGCGACGGGGCCGTACTACATCATGGACGCAGTCGGCCGCTTCTCGCATGCGCATCCGTCGATCGCGCTCACGTGCCGGATCGGCAATTCCGAGGAAATCCTGCAGGCGCTGCAGGAATTCCGCATCGACCTCGCGGTGTCGTCGCAACGCAATGACGCGGACGGCCTCGAACGCAAGGTGATCTCCACTGATCCGCTCGTCCTCGTCGTGCATCGCGACCATCCGCTCGCGCGCTTCGACGCGATCGACGCCGCGCAGCTCGCCGACGTGCGGCTGCTGATTCGCGAGGAAGGATCGGTCACGCGCCGCTGCACGGAGACGATCCTCGCGGCCGCCGGCGTGGCGGCCACATCCGTCGCCGAGATCGGCAGCCGCGAAGCGATCCGCGAGGCGATCCTGCATGGCGTGGGCGGCAGCCTGTTTCCGCGCGGCGAGGCCGAGCGCCATCCGGACCTGCGCGTCGTCGCGCTGCGCGGCGTCGACACGACGATCGACGAATACGTGTACTACCTGAAGGCGCGCCGCCAGAGCCCCGCGATCGATGCGTTCCTCGCGTGCATCCTCCCGGTGCCGACCGCGACGCACGAGCGCGCACACGCGGCGCGGCCGGCGAACGCGCGCTGAGCCGCCGCGCGCTCACCGGATTTCGCGCATTCCCCCGCACGCCGCTGCATATTCCGGGCGCTTTTCCCGCGCCCGCCGTCGTCGTTTTCCTCGTGCCTTCCTTCTTGCTTCCCGCCGTGCGTCACTTCGGCAGCGCCGGGATCATCCACGTGAACACGTGCTGCTGCAGGAACACGAGCACGCCGAGCAGCAGCGTGAGGATCACGCTGTGCCAGAAGGTGCGCGCGAACACGACGCCTTCCTGCCCCTTCAGATCGGTTGTCGACACGCCCGTCGCGATGTTCTGCGGCGAGATCATCTTGCCCATCACGCCGCCCGACGAGTTGGTCGCGGCCATCAGCACCGGATCGAAGCCGAGCTGCCGCGCCGCGACCACCTGCAGGTTGCCGAACAGCGCATTGCCGGACGTGTCGCTGCCGGACAGGAACACCGCGATCCAGCCGAGCGACGCCGACACGAGCGGGAACAGCGCGCCGGTCGACGCGACGCCGGTGCCGAGCGTATAGCTGATGCCCGAATAGTTCAGCAGGTACGCGAGCCCGACGATCATCATCACCGTGACGATGGCGATCCATGTCTGGCGCCAGGTCTTGACCACGCATTCGAAGAACGCGCCGATGCCGGTGCGCGTGAGCGCGGCCGTGATGATTGCCGACAGGAGGATCGCGGTGCCGGTGCCGAGCGGCTGGAAGTCCCAGATCGCCGCATACGGCTTGTGATACAGCGACACGAACACCGCGTTGTGCAGGCCCGGCCATTTGATTTTCACGTCGCCGATCGCCGCGACATTCGCGTGCACCCAGACGATCACGACCACCGACACGACGATCCACGGCAGCCAGCCGCCAAAACCGGCGCGCGCGGCGCCGGCCGCAGCGGGCGCGCTGCGTGCGAGCGCGTATTGCGGATCGGGCTGCGGCTTCCACACCTGGAGGAAGCCGATCGTGACGATCAGCGAGGTGAGCGACGACAGCACGTCGGTGAGCTGATAGCCGAGGAAGTTCGACGTGACGAACTGCGCGATCGCGAAGCTGCCGCCCGACACGAGCAACGCGGGCCACAGCTTCGAGATCGAGCGCAGGCCGCCGTACGCGCCGACCACATAGAACGGCAGCAGCAGTGCGAAGAACGGCAGTTGCCGGCCGACCATCGCACCGAGCGTCGCGGGCGGCAGCGACGTGACCGCGCCGAGCACGGTGATCGGCACGCCGAGCGCGCCGAACGCGACCGGCGCCGTGTTGAACAGCAGCGTGTAGGTGAGTGCTTCGAGCGCCGGGAAGCCGAGCGCGATCAAGAGCGCGCTGGTAATCGCGACCGGCGTGCCGAACCCGGAGATCCCTTCGAGCAGACAGCCGAACGAGAATGCGACGACGAGCAGCACGAGGCGGCGGTCGTCGGGCAGGTTGTCGAGCATCCACTGCCGGAACTGGTCGAAGCGACCCGATTTGACCGCGATGTTGTACAGCAGCAGCGCGTTGAACACGATCCACATCACCGGCACGACCGCGAGCGCCATGCCGGCGCCGACCGCGTTGAACGCGAGGCCGGCCGGCATGCCCCACGCGCCGATCGCGACCGCGAGGCCGGCGACGAGGCCGGCGAGCGACGCCTGCCACGCGGGCCGGCGCAGCACGCCGAGCGCGATCAGCGCGACCGCGATCGGGATCACGGCGACGAGGAACGACAGGAACAGCGAGTTGGCGACGGGCGTCAATGGCTGCGCGAAGAGGATGCCGGGCGGCAGGGCTGCGGTTGGATTCATCGTGTCTCCGTTGTCGATGGGAGTTAGCGCTTTAGCGCTTACTCCCATCCCATGCTTCGCGGTCGATGGGAGTTGGCGCTTCAGCGCTTGCTCCCGTCCCATGCTTTGCGGTCGACCGGAGTTGGCGCTTCAGCACTTACTCCCGTCCCATGCTTCGCGGTCGACCCAGGTTCGCGCATCAGCGCCCGCGCACACCTCGATCCCGTTCAAACGTCCGTTCCACGGCCGCAACGATCCTCCGACGCTTGCGCACGCAACCATCCCGGCGCGCCGACCGATCGGTCGCTTAAAAAGAGGTTAGGAGGCGCATCGCGCTTCTACAAGGAGGGCAAGCCCGATGCGCGCGGTGCCGATACGCGGCATCCGCCGCACGCTGAACGACCGCTGGCGCCCCGCTGACGCGCGCGCCAGCAAGCGGCCGCGCAATGTTGCTCAACCGGCAAAGGTGACTGACGCAGCGCAGGGTGTTTCGTTTGGGATCCGAAGCCTAGACTCGCTGCATCGATTCCGCCCGCGCCGACGCAGACCAAGGCGCGGCTCCGGAACGCTCACGGAGCAAACAAGATGAAGACCATGAAACGTGCGGCATGCGCGTTGATGCTGATCGGCTCGGCCGTCGCCGCCCACGCTCAGGCCGAGTCGACGCTGACACGCGCGCAAGTTCGCCAGGAACTCGCGGAACTGCAGGCCGCCGGCTATCGACCGAGTCTCGCCAGCGGCCCCGATTTTCCGCAAAACATGCAGACGATCATGCAGCGCGCCGCGCAGGCGCGCGGCGACGCGGCCGGCCACGGCAGCGACGGCCACGTGAATGTGGAATCGGGAAAGCCGGCGCTGCCGCACGTGATCGACCGCGACACGTACGCGCATCACTGAAGCGGCCGAAGCCGTGGCGGGTGCGCCAGCGCTCGACCACCGGGCCCGCAGCCCGATGCCCGCCGCGCGCCGCGCAGCGGGTGGCGGCCGTCAAACGCTGAAGCGGTTCAGCGTATAGGCCCGATAGGCCGCGACGAACGCATCGAACGATCCGGCCTCCTTCGCTTCCAGCTCGGCCTGCTCGGCCAGCGACTTCGCCGCGAGCGCCTGCTCGGCGCGCATCGTCTCGGCCGACGGCGGGTTCGCGCGGAAATGCGCGGCGTGCGCTTCGCTATGCGCGCGCGCGAACGCGAGGAACGACTGCCCGTTCTCGCGCATCGTGCGCAGCACACGCGCGGACGGCGTGCGCTCCGGATCGCCGAGCTTCTCGCGCTGCGCGGCGATCGCACGCGCATGCTCGTCGCCGCCGCGGATCTCGTCGAGACGGAGCCCGACGGTCTCGATATCGGCCATCAGGTCGTCCGCCCACGCCTGCAGCGTGACCGACTGGCCGTCGCGCACGAGCGTCAGCCCCGGCTTGCGCCCGTCCATCGTGACGCTGGCGAAGTTCGCATTCGCTTCCTTGTACGCATCGCAGTCGAGCGCGGGGCTGTCGTCGAGCGCGCATGCGAGCAGGAACGCGTCGATGAAGCGCGCGGTCTCCAGCGCGATGCCGGTCGGCTCGAACGGATCGATGTCGAGGCAGCGCACTTCGATGTACTGCACGCCGCGCGACGCGAGCGCATGCAGCGGACGCTCGCCCGAATACGTGACGCGCTTCGGCCGGATCGTCGAGTAGAACTCGTTCTCGATCTGCAGCACGTTCGTGTTGATCTGGATCCACTCGCCGTCGCGATGCGTGCCGATCGCCTCGTACGGCGGATACGGCTCGCTCACGGCCTTCGACAGCGCATCGAGATAGCCGGGCAGCGTGTTGTAGTCGACGTGCAGCGCGGCCTGCGCGGTCGTGTTCGAGTAACCGAGATCGCTCATCCGCAGGCTCGTCGCGTACGGCCGGTACAGCGTATCGGCATCGAACACGTCGAGCTTGTGCGGTTTGCCGCGCAGGAATTTCACGTCGAGCGCCGGCGAAGCGCCGAACAGGTACATCAGGAGCCAGCTGCGGCGGCGGAAATTGCGAATCTGCGCGAGATAGCGCTCCGACTGGTAGTCGACGAGCGTGGCCGTCGAGCCCTCTTCCGCATGCAGGCGCCGCCACACTTCCTCGTGCAGCGAGTAGTTGTAGTGGATGCCGGCGATGCACTGCATCGTGCGGCCGTAGCGATACGCGAGCCCGCGGCGGTACACCGTCTTCAGGCGGCCGATGTTCGACGTGCCGTAGTCGGCGATCGGAATTTCATCGTCGGCCGGCAGCAGGCCCGGCATCGAGTCGTTCCACAGCATCTCGTCGCCGAGCGACGCATAGACGTAGCGGTGCAGATCGTCGAGACGTTCGAGCGTGATCGACGCGTCGCTTTCCGCCGGCGTGATCAGTTCGATCAGCGCTTCGGAATAGTCGGTCGTCAATGACGGGTGCGTGAGCGCCGAACCGAGCGCGCGCGGATGCGGCGTGAACGCGATCATCCCGTCGCGCGTCACGCGCAGGCTTTCCTTTTCGATGCCGCGCAGGCCGTCGGGCAGATGCTGCCGCGTCGGCCCCGAGCTCAGCGCTTCGAGACGATTCAGCAGCAGTTCGGACTGGCGGTGAGTCATGGTGTTCGGCATGGAGACGCAAGTGCGTGACGGCCGCGCGCGAAATGCCGCGCGCGGCCGGCTGGATTATTGGTCGCTTCGTTGGTAGCGGGCACTTTAACATCTCGCCGGAACACGCGCTTGAGGTGGCGCCGGGCGGTGCGCGCGGGCCGTGGCAGGCCGTCTGGCGGGCCGATGGCCGCGCGCGCGGCAGACCGTCGTCGGCATCGACGAACGCTGCGATCACGCGACATTCGTCGGAAGGAACGTGCGCGGCGGGCACGGCGGCGCCGTCAGGTGCAACCCGCCGCGCAACCGCATCGGCGACGCATCGTCGTCAAGGTCGCTCCGAACGCATCCACCCCCGGGGCAGCCGATTGCTCGCCGTCAAACACTGCAACGATGAGGACCACCGACCGATCCTTGCCCGGCGGGCGCCCGTCGCGGGTTGCATCGCGGCGCTGCCCGGTCGCGCCGGCCGGCTGGCGCGCGGCGACGTCATCCGCCGCGCGCGCCGCCTGCGCGGTCCGCCACGTCGTTCCATAAATGAAGCGCCGCATACGCGCGCCACGGCCGCCAGCCTTCGGTCCGGCTTTTCTGGTTCGCGAGCCGGTCGAGCGACGGATCGCGCGCGGTAATCGACTGCATCAGCACCAGATCGGACGCCGGCCACGCGTCCGGGTCGCGCCACGCGCGCATCGCGATGTATTCGACGGTCCACGGGCCGATGCCGGGCAGCTCGAGCCACGCACGGCGCAGCGTCGCGAGATCGGCCTGCGCGGGATCGAGCGGCACGTGGCCGGCCGCCACCGCGCGCGCCATGCCCGTCAGCGCCGCGGCCCGCTTGCCGGGCATCCCGATCTTCTCCAGATCGCATGCGGCGAGCGCGTCCGGGGTCGGAAAGCGCCATGCGGGGGCGCCGTCCGGCGCCGCCATGCCGTCGTCGTGCGCGACGCGCTCGCCGGCCCGCTGAACGAGCCGGCCGACGATCGTCGTCGCCGCCTTCACGCTCACTTGCTGGCCGACGATCGCGCGCACCGCGAGCTCGAACCCCGACCAGGCGCCCGGCACGCGCAGCCCCGGCGCGGCCTCGACGAGCGGCGCGAACCACGGGTCGCGCGCGAGCCCGCCGCCGATCGCGGCCGGGTCGGCGCCGAGGTCGAACATCGACGCGACACGCTGTGCGAACGCGTCGTCGACATGGCGCGCGGCCGCTCCCTCGAGCGTCGCGATCAGGCAATGCCGGCGCGGATGCTTCGTGACCGTGAGCCTGCCCGCGTCGCCGTTCAGGTCGACGATCCGGCGATACATGCCGTCGACGACCTGTTCGACACCCGGAATCGCGCGTCCGCTGAAGAAGCGCAGCACGCGCGCCCAGTCGTACGGCGCCTTGAAGCGCAGCGCCATCTGCGCGGACGGCGGCACGTGGCCGCCGTTCGCGATCGACGTGATCGTGGTGTGATCGATGCTCAAACTGCGTTGCCCTCCGCAACGGCTTCGGTTTCATCGTCGCGCGCATGGCGCGCCTCGGACGCGAGCAGCGTCGCCTTGCGGCGCACGCCCCAGCGATATCCGGCGAGCGCGCCGCCCTTCTGCACGACACGGTGGCACGGGATCGCGAGCGCAACCGGGTTCGATGCGCAGGCCGACGCGACGGCCCGCACCGCGCGCGGCGTGCCCAGCGCCTCGGCGATCTCCGAATAGCTGCGCGTCTCGCCGTACGGGATATGCGTCAGCGCTTCCCACACGCGTTGCTGGAACGCGGTCGGCGCGATGTCGAGCGGCAGGTCGAACGCGTGCCGCGTGCCGTCGAGATACGCGCGGATCTGCGCGACGAACGGCGCGAGCCGCGACGGCGATTCGACCAGTTCGGCACGTGCGAACGCGTCCTTCAGTTCGCCGACGAGCGGCGCCGCTTCGTCACCGAACGCGATCCGGCAAATGCCCTGTTCGGTCGCGGCGACGAGCACCGTGCCGAGCGGCGTCGACGCGGTCGCGTAATCGATTCGCAGTCCCGCGCCCTGACGACGAAACGCGGACGGCGCCATCCCCAGCTCGCGCGGCACCGATGCGTAAAGCCGCGACGGCGAATTGAACCCCGCGTCGACGGCCGCCTGCGTGACCGGCTGCCCGCTTTGCAACGCCTCGCGCAATGCGGCGCCGCGCTGCGCGGCCTGATATTGGCGCGGCGACACGCCGACCACGCGCTTGAACAGCCGCTGCAGGTGGAACGGGCTCACGTGCACCGCGTCGCTCAGCTGCTGCAGCGTGAGCCGCTCCGGCTGCGCGTCGAGCACCGCGCACGCGCGGTTGACGATCTCGAGCTCGCGCGGCAGCCCTTCCGGCTGGCAGCGCTTGCACGGGCGGAACCCGGCCGCGCGTGCGGCGGCCGTATCGGGAAAGAAGAACACGTGCTCGCGCCGCGGCAGTCGCGACGCGCAACTCGGGCGGCAGAACACGCCGGTCGTGCGCACGGCGTAGAAGAACGCGCCGTCCGCATGCGGATCGCGTGCGGTCACGGCGCCCCAGCGGGCATCGTCGGTCTGATAGGCGGTTTTCATCTGAACCTCGCACTCTCCAGTGTAGATGGTGCCTACTCTAGACATCGACGTGGGCCGTCGCGCCCTGAATCTTGCTCTGTGATTCGCGCGGAGAAATCGGGGACGCAACCACGAACCCGCCGAAGCCGTTCGATCAGAAGAAAACCGCGCGTGCGTTGCGCCGGCGCCGGTTTCGTCATCATCGCGTCACTATTTTGCTGCAGCGCAGATGCGACAAATCGCCGTCCTGACCATTTTTTTCATTTGGAATATTGCAACGCACCATCGCCGTGTGTATAGTTGGAACTGTCTCCTCCATGTCTCCTCCTGATATGGATTAAGCCCGTTCCGCTCTGCGTGAACGGGCTTTTTTTCGTCTGTCGATCGTGCCGCGTTCCAGCATACGTTGCCGGCGCCGTCTACACTCGGTGCACGCCTTTCGCGAAGGAGTGCCCGCTCATGAAACCGACCATCCGCGCGATCGATCACATCGTGCTGCGCGTGACCGACATGGCTGCGATGACGCGCTTTTATTGCGATGCCGTCGGCTGCCACGTGGAGAAGGAACAACCCGAACTGGGCCTTGTACAGTTGCGCGCCGGCGACGCACTGATCGACCTGCTGTCCGTTGGCGGCCCGATCGACCGTCCCGACAGCGGCCCGCCCGGCACCGGCCGCAATCTCGACCATGTGTGCCTGCGCGTCGAGCCATTCGACCCCGATGCACTGATCGAGCATTTCGCCGCGCATGGCGGGCGCCCCGGCGCGCCCGCCGAGCGTTACGGCGCCGGTGGCTACGGGCCGTCGATCTATGTGTTCGATCCCGAAGGGAACATGCTGGAATTCAAGGGGCCGCCCGCCGCGCTCGGCTGAACGCCTGCCGTCACGCGTCGGCGCGCGCCTTCAGGACCGTCCACTCGACCGCGACCGGATCGTGATCGGCGCTCGAGATCCATGCGGCACCGTCCTGGATCGTGCACTGCAGGCGCATCGTGCGCTCGGCGAGACGTCCTAGCGCGGCCGCGACGCCGTCAGCCAGCGACAGCACCTGCACGTTGCGCAGCCGCTCCACCTTGCTGCGCACGCCCTGCCACCAGATGTCCGAGGTCTTGCCGCCATACGCGATTACCGTGACCTGCCCGGCGCGGCCGGCCGCCTTCGAGATGCGCCGTTCATCGGGCTGCCCGGCCTCGATCCACACGTCGATCGCGCCCGTCAGGTCCTTCTGCCACAGATCGGGTTCGTCGACGTCCGACAGCCCCTTGCAGAACTCGAGACGCTCGTGCGCGAACAGCGCGAACGCGACGATGCGCACCATCATCCGGTCGTCGGTTTCCGACGGGTGACGGGCGACCGTCAACGCGTGATCGGCGTAGTAATGCCGATCCATGTCGGCGATTTGCAGTTCGGCTTTGTAGATCGTGGATTTCAGCGCCATGCGGAGTCGGCCCGGGCGGGCATTCGGTTCGGTCGGGCCGTGATGATACCGAATGCGCGCCGCCGGGCGTGCGACGGGCGCTCCACAGCACGACGGCCCGGCATCGGCCGGGCCGCGTTCGTGTCGCGCCGCCGGCGGTTCCGGCCGGCGTGCGGGGGCGAGAGGCGTTCGTGCGGATTACTGCTTGACGAAGCGCGAGTCGGTCCAGAGGCCCTGCTGGTCGCTGTTGTCGGCGCTGACGAACTGGACGTCGCCCTGTTCGACCGACACCACGCGGAAGCGCTGGCCTTCCGGCACCGACAGGCAACGGTAGTCGTCGAAGTACTGCTGCTTCGCCTGCGACTTGCCATCACGCTCGTGACTCAGTACGGAATCCAGATTGTCTTTCGACAGACAGCCCCACGCATTCTTCGTCAGCTGGATTTCCTGCTTCGGCTGGAGAGCCGCATCACCGCCCGCCTGGGCGATCGACACCAGCGAAAATGCGCCGACGAGGGCAAAGAGGACACCGGTACGCTTCATCATGTTCTGTCTCCAGGCTTGCGGGCACCAGGCTCGGTTAGCTATGTGTTTAAAGGTGATCGTCAACCCGCGTTTTTCACTTTAGAAGACCGGCAAGCGATATCAAGCACATTTGTTGTGCGATCGCAATAGCGGCGAATTGTCGCACCCTGCGCGCACACGGTTTTTCGTTTGGCGCACACGCGCGGCAACGTCTGCCTTCAGGATGATTCGCCCGCGCCGCCGGGCGCAAAGCATTGTCAGGCAAGGTTGTCAGCGAATTCGCAAAGCCCCGGATGAACGGCTTGGATAATTCATTTCAATATCCGGGGCATTTTGATGCGTTGCACATAAAGTCATTCGAAACGACATGAATTTACCGCAGTGCGGAACCGGATTTACTCCATACAAGAAAAATGCCAGGTATAAGCGCACTCGTATTTACCCGTATTTTCCCGAATGGGCCGAACACCGGAGGCAGCACATGACCGCCGGGCGTCTTCGCCAATGGTTTACCCGGCGTCATTCGACCGATTGCGGCCGCTCGAAATAATCGCGCTGGAAAATGCACATGCGATAAGCGTTGTGATACGCGCCGTTTCCGAAAAATTCTTCCTTCAATTCCGCCTCGTGCTGGAATCCGCATTTTTCGTACACGTGGATCGCCGCCGCATTCGACGTATCGACGATCAGGTACAGCTTGCGCATGTTCAGCACCTTGAACGCATATTCGATCGCGAGCCGCGTCGCCTGGCCCGCATAGCCGCGCCCCTGGCATTGGGGGGCGATGATGATCTGGAATTCGCCGCGCCGGTGAATGTAGTCGAGCTCGATCAATTCGACGAGGCCGACCAGCTCGCCCTGCGGATCGACCGCGACGAAGCGGCGCTCGCGCTGGTCGTGCACGTGACGGTCATACAGTTGCGACAGCTCGGAGAAGGTTTCATACGGCTCCTCGAACCAGTAGCGCATGATCTTCGCGTCGTTGTTCAGCTCGTGAACGAAGCGCAGGTCCTGGCGCTCCAGCGGCCGCAGTGCAAGCGTGTGCTTGTCGTTCTGGAGTTGCATGTTCGTGTCCTTTTTGATGGCCGCGTGCGCATGAAGCGCCCGTGGCGCGACACCGCGAACGCGGCGCATTCCGCGCTGCAAGAAGTTGAACGCGGGCGAGGTTCAGAGCCTAGAATGGGAGCAAGGGTTCCTGCCACCGCAAGGAGGCTATCGTGATCGAGCAAGTCATACTCGGCATCTTCCTCGTGCTGCCACTCGTGATCGTGGCTGCGCTGTTCTCCGACGAACTGTGGCAGGAACATCGGCGCCAGCATCCGCGCGACGAAAACGCCCCGCATATCGACTGGAAGCATCCGTGGCGCCGCGTGCGGCGCGGACACTGAGTCCATCGAAATTCCCGCAGGCATGCCGTCCGGGCCGCTCGTCCGCAGCCGGTCGGACGGTGCCGCATCCGCTACGAACCGATTCCCGCTCAACCAGCGAGACGCCGACGTGAACGACAAACCCGCCCTTCCTCCACACGATATCCCCGGCGAGGCGATCGATCTGCAGATCGCCGACGTGCTGGCCGCCGTGCGCTACCCGGCGAACAAGGATGCGATCGTCGACGCCGCGCGCGACGCCGGCGCGAGCAACGAAGTGCTGGCGATGCTCGACGGCCTGCCCGAACAGGACTACGCGGACGTCGATGCCGTCACGCGCTGGGTCGCCGGCAATTTCGGCCCCGGCCTCGGAATTTGAGCGCGCGCGAATAACGCGATAGGATCGGGCCGCACCGGTCGCGCCGCGGCCGGATGCATGCCGCCCGGCGCCAAGACCGGGCGTGACCGCACGAGCGCCCGGGGGAATCCATGGAAGGCATCCTGATCCAGCACACCACGCGCCGGCAGCTCTGGTTCGGCGCGCTGACCGCGCTCGTCATCGTGCTTGCGCTCGGGATCGCCGTGCCGCACGCGAACGTCGCGCTGCCGGCCGTCGAGCCGTTCATGCCGATGTGCGCGCTGACCGTATTCACGACCGCGAGCATCGCCGCGTTTTTCCTCGGCGCGCAGTTCACCGTCACCCGCCAGCCCGTGCTCGGTGCGCTCGGCGGCGCCTATGCGTTCACCGCACTCGCCGTCGCGCTGCAGCTGCTCACCTTTCCCGGCGTATTCGCGCCGCATGGCCTGCTCGGCGCGCGTCCGCAAAGCGCCGCGTGGATGTGGGTCTTCTGGCATGCCGGCTTTCCATGCTTCGTGATGGCCGCGCTGCTCGCACGCGAGCGGCTCACGCGCGCGCCGGTCGGCACGGCGCAGACGCGCCTGTGGACCTATGCGCTCGTCGGCGGCCCGGCCGTCGCCGCCGCGCTGCTGTGCGTGCTCGCGCTGAACGTCGCACTGCCGCCCGCATTCCGTCCGCCGGCCGATGCAGGCGCGCTTCCCGTCAACGGCATCGCGCTGATCGTGTGGATCCTCAATGCGCTCGCACTCGTCGCCGTGCTGGCCGCCGGCCGGTTGCGCACGACGCTCGACCTCTGGCTCGCGATCGCCGTGCTCGCATGCCTCACCGACACGACGCTGAACCTGCTGACCACGAACCGCTTCACCGTCGGCTGGTACCTCGCGCGCGTGTTCAGCATGTTCACGCCCGGTGTGCTGGTGTGCGTGCTCGCATGGGAAGTGACGAAGCTGTATCAGCAGCTGTTCGAGGCGCATGCGACGCTGGTTCGCTCCTCCGCGCGCGACGGGCTGACCGGCGCGTTCAACCGCAGCCACTTCAACGATCATTTCCACACGCTGTTCCTGCAGGCGCGGCGGCAAGGCGAGCCGATGTCGCTGCTGATGGTCGACGTCGATCACTTCAAGGCCTACAACGACGCGTTCGGTCACGTGAAGGGCGATGCATGCCTGATCGCCGTCGCGAATGCGCTGGCCGGCGCGGTGCGGCGCCCCGCGGATCTCGTCGCGCGCTACGGCGGCGAGGAGTTCGCGATCGTGCTGCCGAACACCGGCGCGCGCGGGGCACGCGTCGTTGCCGAGGAAGTGCGCGAAGCCGTGCTGCGGCTCGATCTGGCGATGCCGTCGTCGCCGGCCGGGCGCGTGAGCGTCAGCGTCGGCTGCGCGACCGTGTCGGCCGACGAGCTCTCGACGCCCGATGCATTGATCGAAGCCGCCGATGCCGCGCTGTATCGCGCGAAGGATGCGGGACGAAACCGCGTCGTGGTCGCGTGAAAACGTCTGCGGATTGGGAATTTGTTACGGTCATTGTGACCGGAATAATCCGCCGTTACCGAATGCGGCACCGGGAAACGATCGCTTACAGCCGGTGTTGAAGGCGCTCGCTATGCTGGGTTCATGTCGAATCCGAGCAGGTGAGCGCGATGAAGAAAACCCTTTTGCTGATTGCCGGCGTGGCCGTGTTGTTGAGCGGCTGCATCGTGGTGCCTGATGGTGGCGGGTATTACGGTGGAGGCGGGTATTACCACCATCATCATCGGGATTGGGATTGAGGTATTCCATCCCGGCTGTGTCGATGGCGCCGTCCGGGTCGACTGATCCGGACTGACGGAAACGGCAGTTGCGTCTTTCCTCATGAATTTCGGAAAGCCTTCGTAACCTTCGGCATCTATCTGCGGATTCTGCCCAAATCACGTCCGGCCTCGAACGCGAAGCCGACCCCGGCAAGTTTTCCCCGTCAACGCTCGATGGTGTCCGCCGCTTGATGCTGCGTGGCACGGCGTCCGTCATCGGAAGAGCGCTCGTCTCGCAACGGACTTGAGATGCCGAAAATGGCAAGAGGGGGAACTCGAAGAGCCAGCATTGGGCGGGAAGGTCCGCTCACTTCCCAATACAGAACCTGCTGAAAATCACGCCCAGCAGATCATCCGAAGTGAACTCCCCGGTAATCGCATTGAGCTGTTCCTGCGCGAGCCGCAGTTCCTCCGCGAACAGATCGAGCGATTGCGCCCGCTGCTCCGCATGATCGGCCGCCTGCGCGAGATGCGCCTGCGCAGCCCGCAGCGCGATCAAATGCCGCTCGCGCGCCAGATAAACGCCTTCGGCACCGGCCTGCCACCCCGCGATCCGCAGCAGTTCAGCGCGCAGCAGGTCGATCCCGTCGCCACGCTTCGCCGACAGATGCACCTCGGTCAGATCGCCTTCGGCCGCCGGATGCTCGACGCACGCCGGCACGCCGGTCAGATCCGTCTTGTTCAGCACGCGCACCACCGGCACGCCATCCGGGAACCGCGCGGCGATCGTCTCGTCGTCCGCCGTCATCCCGGTGCGCGAATCGAGCAGGTGCAGCACGACGTCCGCGCGCTCGATCTCGCTCCATGTCCGTGCGATCCCGATCCGCTCGACTTCGTCCTCCGTCTCGCGCAACCCCGCCGTATCGATGATGTGCAGCGGAATTCCTTCGACCTGGATCGTCTGCGCGACCTTGTCGCGCGTCGTGCCCGCGATCGGCGTGACGATCGCCAGCTCCGCACCGGCCAGCGCATTCAGCAGAGACGACTTGCCGACGTTCGGCTGCCCCGCGAGCACGACCGACAGCCCCTCGCGCAACAGCGCACCCTGCCGCGCGTCGCCGAGCACGTGCGCCAGTTGCTCGCGGATCTTCACCAGCTTGCCGCGCGCATCGGCCGCTTCCAGGAAGTCGATTTCCTCTTCGGGGAAATCGAGCGTCGCCTCGACCAGCATCCGCAACGTGATCACATCCTCGACCAGCGCGTGGATCTGCCGCGAGAACGCGCCGTCGAGCGAGCGCCCGGCCGAGCGCGCCGCCGCTTCGGTGCTCGCCTCGATCAGGTCGGCGACGGCCTCGGCCTGCGCGAGGTCCAGCTTGTCGTTCAGGAACGCGCGCCGCGTGAATTCGCCCGGTTCCGCAAGCCGCAGCCCGAAGCCGCGCCCCGCATCCAGGCAGCGCTGCAGCAACAGCTGCATCACGATCGGCCCGCCATGCCCCTGCAGTTCCAGCACGTGCTCGCCGGTGTACGAATGCGGCGCGGGGAAATACAGCGCGATCCCGCGGTCGAGCGGCGCGCCGTGCTCGTCGAGAAACGGCACGTAGCTCGCATGGCGCGGCGCGAGCCGCTGCCCGCACAACGCGTCGATCAGCGGCAGCGCGGCGGCCTCGCCGGCGCGCCCGAACGATACGCGGACGACCCCGATACCGCCCCGGCCGGCAGCAGTGGCAATGGCGACGATCGGATCGGAATCGGTAGCAAGCATGGAAATCGCTGGAATCGGGTGAACGGAGGGTCAATGATGCGCTCACGCAACGGTTCGGGCATCGGGACGCCGGCATTGTAGCGTGCCGGCCCGAACGCTACCCGACGCCACGTCGGTTTCGAACTCGCCCGAATTTATCCCGACGGAGCTAAGTCGAGTATTACCGCCGCGCCGCTAGGTACTGTCCATTTCGGACGAGTATGCCTTCCGCAAAGGCCCGCGCTCGCCCCTCCTCATTGCTCGGGACGATCCTCGACAGGTTCGGATTCATCCAAATAAGCTATGTTTATCCTATATGGTTGTCTGAGAGGTGCCGGTGGAATTGCACAATCACCTCATGCCGACACCCGAAGAAAAATCAGCGTTTTCGGAACGCCTGAAATTCGCCTTGAGGCGCAGCCCGGAGAAGGTCACCGGCGCGACCGAACTCGCGAACCGGTTCAACCTGCGTCACCACGGTGCGCAGCCGGTTTCGCCGCAAACCGCGCACAAATGGCTGACCGGCCGGACGATCCCGACGCCGGACAAACTCGAAACGCTCGCCGAATGGTTGCGCGTCGAACTGCATTGGCTGCATTACGGCCCATCGCCGAGCGTGGCCGAACATCCAACGCCGCAACCGCTGCCGCGCGACGAGCGCTATCCGCCGACACCCGAGACGATCGAGCTCGCGTCGAAGATCGAGGCGCTGCCGCCGCATCAACGTTACCTCGTCCAGGAACTGATCGAGCAGTTCTACGGCAGCGACGCGAAGAACGAAGCGAAGAAGGGCTGAACCGCAACGGCCGGCCTTCGCCACACCCTGCCGCGCCGCCAGTCGCCGAAAACGAAAAAGCCGCATGGATAAAACCATGCGGCTTTTTCTCGTGCATCGCGGGCGGCTGGCCGCCCGCGTGCGGGACATCCATCAGGCCTTCTTGCCGCCGCCGAGCTTGCGCGTGATGTAGTACTGCTGCGCGATCGACAGCACGTTGTTCACGACGTAGTACAGCACCAGGCCGGCCGGGAAGAAGAAGAACATCACCGAAAACGCGATCGGCATGAACTTCATCATCTTCGCCTGGACCGGGTCCGGCGGCGTCGGGTTCAGGCTCGTCTGCACGAACATCGACACGGCCATCAGCACCGGCAGGATGAAGAACGGATCGCGCTGCGACAGGTCGTGAATCCACAGAATCCACGGCGCGCCGCGCATTTCGACCGAAGCGAGCAGCACCCAGTACAGCGAGATGAACACCGGGATCTGGATCACGACCGGCAGGCAGCCGCCGAACGGATTCACCTTCTCGGTCTTGTACAGCTCCATCAGCGCGGCGTTCATCTTCTGCGGATCGCTCTTGAAGCGTTCGCGCAGCGCCTGCATGCGCGGCGTGATTTCCTTCATGCGCGCCATCGACTTGTAGCTCGCGGCCGACAGCGGGAAGAACACGGCCTTGATCAGCACGGTCAGCAGCACGATCGCCCAGCCCCAGTTGCCGACATAGCTGTGGATCTTCTCGAGCAGCCAGAACAGCGGCTTCGCGATGATCGTCACCCAGCCGTAGTCCTTCACGAGCTCCAGGCCCGGCGCGATGCCTTCGAGCATGCGCTCTTCTTCCGGACCGGCGAACAGGCGTGCCTGCACGTCGGCCGACTGGCCCGGTGCGATCGCGGCCACAGGCTGCTTCACGCCGACGCGGTACAGCGACGGATCGATCTTTTCAGCGTAGATGTCGCGCTTCACGCCCTGCTGCGGAATCCAGGCCGACGCGAAGTAGTGCTGCACCATCGCGACCCAGCCGTTGTCGGCGGAGGTCACGTAGTCGGCCTTGTTCTTGTCGAGGTCGCTGAAGTTGATCTTCTGGAAGTGCTTCGCGTCCGTGTAGACCGCCGGCCCGAGGAACGTATGCGAGAACATCGGCGTTTCGACGGCCGTGTTGTCGCGCACCAGTTCCATGTAGACCGTCGGCGTGACCGGTGCGGTGCCGACGTTGTCGATCTTGGTATCGACGCCGATCACGTAGCTGCCGCGCGTGAACGTGTAGGTCTTCACGACCTTCACGCCGCCCTTCACCGGCGATTCGAACGACAGCTTTAGCGTGTTCTGGTCGCCCGTCAGCGACGTCGAGCCCGGGTTCAGCTGCGTGTAGACGTCGTTGTGGTTCGGGAAGTCGCCGCCGAGCAGCCCCGAGCGCGCGAGATACGTGTGGCCGGCCGTGTGGTCGAACAGCGTGATGTACAGGTCGGGCTGCTTGCCGTCGCCCTGCTTCTTGAGCGTCAGCTTCGCGAGCGTGCCGCCGCGCGTGTCGATTTCGCCGTCGTACACGTCGGTCGAGAACTTCACGAGCTGCGCCTGCGCGGCCGGTGCCGTCGTCGACGGTGCCGCGCCCGCGGCCGCGGCAGGCACTTCACCTGCGGTCGTCGTCGCGCCCGTGCCCGATGCACCGCCGGCAGCCGCGGGGGCCGTCTGCGTGGCGCTCGGGAAGAACATCGACGGGCGTCCATGGTCGCGCTGCCAGTTGTCGTACAGCATGACAGCTGACATGAAGAAGATCACCCATAGGACGGTGCGTTTGATATCCATGCGTTGTCTCAGAGTCGATGGGACCGCGCGTCGGCTTCGCCGCGAGCGCGAGTGTCGGAGTTGGGCGGCGGGACGAGGTCGATGCCGCCCGCGGAAAACGGATGGCATCGGCACACGCGCCTGACGGCGAGATACGTGCCGCGCGCGGCGCCATGATACTGGATTGCCTCGCGCGCGTAATCCGAACAGGAAGGATAAAAACGGCAACGGTCGCCGAGCATCGGGCTCACGGCAACCTTGTAGAAGCGCAGCAACGCGATCAATACCGTTTTCATACCTTGGGCGGCGCCGTTCGACGCCGCGTCAAAACCGGCCGGGCGGGCGCGAACGCCGCACCGCGAACGGATGCGTCACTCGGACGCGGGCTTCGACGCCCGGCGCGCGATCTCCCGGGCCGCCCTGTCGAGCAGCTCGCGGATTTCGGTCGCGCACATCGCCGCGAGCGGGGCGGAAGCCGCGCTCGGCAGCGCTTTCTTGTCGAAGCGCGTGTGCTGCCGCAGCAGCAGGTCGTAACCGGCGAATTCGGCGCGGCGCAGGCGAAACGCTTCGCGCGCCAGCCGCTTCACGAGATTACGGGTCACTGCACGCGGCGCATACTTCTTCCCGACGACGAGCCCCAGGCGGGCAGGCTGGCCGGTCGGCTTGCCGTAGATCACGAAGTGCGCGGAGCGCCGCCAGGGGCGCAAACGAAAAACGGATGAAAATTCATCCGTTTTCAGAAGTCGCGCAGCTTTCGGGAAGGCGGCTTTCGTCTGCGACGGATTCGCACCCGGCTCGACGGCACCTTCCGCAGGACTGCGGACGGCGGACACAGCGCGCAACCTGCCTTAGATGGCGAGGCGCTTGCGGCCCTTCGCGCGGCGAGCGTTGATGACCTTGCGGCCACCTGCCGTCTTCATGCGGACACGGAAGCCATGGGTGCGCTTGCGGCGCGTCACGGACGGTTGGTAAGTACGTTTCATGATGTTCTCACTTGTTCGAGAATGTCGAAATTCAGGGGACCGCGTGCCCTTAACCGGAGGCATTCGGGCGAACGCAATCGCCGGGAATACAGGATTGGTTTTCGCGGAACCCGCTATTTAAACCGTTTTTCTCTTGACGGTCAATACTTTACGAGTCGTCCGCCTGTGCCGGCCCGCGCCGATCCGGCCCCGCGGCCCACAATCGCAGCCTGTGGATAAGTCCCGCTGTGGCCGCGTTTGGCGGTAGAATCTCGCCTTATCTCCAAGAATCCCGCACGCCGCTTCGGCCCGCGCCTGCCCCTCCAGCACTGTGACGCAGGCGTCCGACGCACGCTCGCACGACCGCTTCGGGCCTTGTTGCACGACCGCGACAAGGGCGCCGGCGAGCCGCGCTGTGCACGCAAAAAACGACAGTTACTTGATGAACGATTTCTGGCAACACTGTTCCGCACTGCTGGAGCGCGAGTTGACGCCCCAGCAGTACGTGACGTGGATCAAACCCTTGGCCCCGGTGGCCTTCGATGCGTCGGCGAACACGCTGTCCATCGCCGCGCCGAACCGCTTCAAGCTGGATTGGGTCAAGAGCCAGTTTTCGGGCCGGATCTCCGATCTGGCCCGCGAATTCTGGAACACGCCGATCGAAGTCCAGTTCGTCCTCGATCCGAAGGCCGGCATGCGCAGCGCGCCCGCGGGCGCCGCAGCGGCCGCCCCGCGTGCGCCGCTGGCCCCGAGCGGGCCTGCCGCGACGGTCGCCGCGATCGCCGCCAACCTGACCGCCAATGCATCGGCCGCGCCCAGCGCGCCGGCCGACGTGCCGATGACGCCGTCGGCGGCCGCCGCGCACCACCTGAACGCCGACGACGCCGACATCGACCTGCCGAGCCTGCCCGCGCACGAAGCGGCCGCCGGCCGCCGCACGTGGCGCCCGGGCCCCGGCGCCGCACCCGCGAACGGCGGCGAAGCCGATTCGATGTACGAACGCTCGAAGCTGAACCCCGTGCTCACGTTCGACAACTTCGTGACCGGCAAGGCGAACCAGCTCGCGCGCGCCGCCGCGATCCAGGTCGCGGACAACCCCGGCATCTCGTACAACCCGCTGTTCCTGTACGGCGGTGTCGGCCTCGGCAAGACGCACCTGATCCACGCGATCGGCAACCAGCTGCTGCTCGACAAGGCCGGCGCGCGGATCCGCTACATCCACGCCGAGCAATACGTGTCGGACGTGGTGAAGGCGTACCAGCGCAAGGCGTTCGACGACTTCAAGCGCTACTACCACTCGCTCGACCTGCTGCTGATCGACGATATCCAGTTCTTCTCCGGCAAGTCGCGCACGCAGGAAGAGTTCTTCTATGCGTTCGAGGCGCTCGTCGCGAACAAGGCGCAGGTGATCATCACCAGCGACACGTATCCGAAGGAAATCTCGGGCATCGACGATCGCCTGATCTCGCGCTTCGACTCGGGCCTGACCGTCGCGATCGAGCCGCCCGAGCTGGAAATGCGCGTCGCGATCCTGATGCGCAAGGCGCAGTCCGAAGGCGTGAACCTGTCGGAAGACGTCGCGTTCTTCGTCGCGAAGCACCTGCGCTCGAACGTGCGCGAGCTCGAAGGCGCGCTGCGCAAGATCCTCGCGTATTCGAAGTTCCACGGCCGCGAGATCTCGATCGAGCTGACCAAGGAAGCGCTGAAGGACCTGCTGACCGTGCAGAACCGGCAGATTTCGGTCGAGAACATCCAGAAGACCGTCGCCGACTTCTACAACATCAAGGTCGCCGACATGTATTCGAAGAAGCGTCCCGCGAACATCGCGCGGCCGCGGCAGATTGCGATGTACCTGGCGAAGGAACTCACGCAGAAGAGCCTGCCGGAAATCGGCGAGCTGTTCGGCGGGCGCGATCACACCACCGTGCTGCACGCGGTGCGCAAGATCGCCGACGAGCGCAGCAAGGACGCGCAGCTCAATCACGAGCTGCACGTGCTGGAACAGACGCTGAAGGGCTGAGCGCGCGCACCGCGCTTGATAATTCGGCCTCCGCCCCAATTTAAGGGGGGCCGTTCGGTTTTGAGGCACAATACAGGTTTGACCGCCCCGGTGGTGGCGGGCCGAGAGCCCGGCCGGCGGGGCGCTGCGAGGCTGCTGCGCTGCAGGCCGTTACTCAACGAAGGAACTCTATGCAACTGGTCAAGACCGAACGAGACACACTCCTCAGGCCGCTGCAAACGGTCAGCGGCATCGTCGAACGCCGCCATACGTTGCCGATCCTCGCCAACCTGCTGATCACCAAGAACGGCCCGGACGTTTCATTCCTGTCGACCGACCTGGAGCTGCAGATCACCACGCGCGCCGATTTCGGCGTCGGCGGCGACCAGGTGGCCACCACCGTCGCGGCCCGCAAGCTGCTCGACATCCTGCGCGCGATGCCTGACGGCCAGGTCACGCTGTCGCTCGCCGACAAGCGCCTCACCGTCCAATCGGGCAAGAGCCGCTTCGCACTGCAGACGCTCGCGGCCGACGAGTTCCCGACCGTCGCGCAGGCGAAGGATTTCGGCGCGACCCTGAGCGTCCCGCAGAAGTCGTTCCGCCAGCTGCTCGGCATGGTGCACTTCGCAATGGCGCAGCAGGACATCCGCTACTACCTGAACGGCATGCTGCTTGTCGTCGACGGCGACCAGCTGATGGCCGTGGCCACCGACGGCCACCGCCTCGCGTTCTCGTCGATGAAGATCGAGGGCGGCACGTTCGGCCGCCAGGAAGTCATCGTGCCGCGCAAGACGATTCTCGAGCTGCAGCGCCTGCTCGAGGACATCGACGACACCGTCACCATCGACATCGCGCAGACCCAGGCGAAGTTCACGTTCGGCCAGGTCGAGCTCGTGTCGAAGCTCGTCGAGGGCAAGTTCCCCGATTTCCAGCGCGTGATCCCGAAGGCGCACAAGAACACGTTCGAGATCGGCCGTGAAGAGCTGCAGCGTTCGCTGCAACGCGCGGCCATCCTGACCTCGGACAAATTCAAGGGCGTGCGCTGCATCGTCGCGCCGGGCCAGCTGAAGATCATGTCGACCAACGCCGATCAGGAAGAGGCGCAGGAAGAACTCGAAATCGCCTACCAGGGCGATACCGTCGACATCGGCTTCAACGTCACGTATCTGCTCGACGTGCTCGCGAACCTGAAGGTCGACACCGTGCAGGTGAGCCTCGGCGACGCCAGCTCGAGCGCGCTGATTACCGTGCCCGAGAACGACGAGTTCAAGTATGTCGTGATGCCGATGCGCATCTGACGCGCTCGACATCGCGACACACACCAGGGGGCGGCAAGCCCCTTTGGCGTTTTTATGGCGAACCGACAACCCGCCCTTTTAGTGCCTTTTCGGCACTTCGGGCGGGCCAGGAAACTGGAGCGGCCCGGCGATTTCTCGCTGAAACGCACCGCGCCGCCACCTGAGTGGCCTCGCAGAACCGGAAGATATCCATGAGTGAACAGCACAATTCGCAACCCGATAACAGCAGCTACGGCGCCTCGTCGATCCAGATCCTCGAAGGTCTGGAAGCGGTGCGCAAGCGCCCCGGGATGTACATCGGCGACACGTCGGACGGCACCGGTCTGCACCACCTCGTGTTCGAGGTGCTCGACAACTCGATCGACGAAGCGTTGGCCGGGTACTGCAACGACATCCACGTGACGATTCACGCCGACAACTCGATTTCCGTGACCGACAACGGCCGCGGGATCCCGACCGACGTGAAGATGAACGACAAGCACGAGCCGAAGCGCAGTGCTGCCGAGATCGTGATGACCGAGCTGCATGCCGGCGGCAAGTTCGACCAGAACAGCTACAAGGTGTCGGGCGGCCTGCACGGCGTGGGCGTGTCGTGCGTGAACGCGCTGTCGAGCTGGCTGCGCCTCACCGTGCGCCGCAACGGCAAGAAGCACTTCATGGAATTCCATCGCGGCGTCGCGCAGGATCGCGTGCTCGAGAAGGTGGACGGCGAGGAAGTGTCGCCGATGCACATCATCGGCGATACCGAGAACCGCGGCACCGAAGTGCATTTCATGGCCGATCCGACGATCTTCGGGACCGTCGAGTATCACTACGACATTCTCGCGAAGCGCATGCGTGAGCTCTCGTTCCTGAACAACGGCGTGCGGATTCGTCTCACCGATCTTCGTTCGGGCAAGGAAGACGATTTCGCGTTCGCCGGCGGTGTGAAGGGCTTCGTCGAGTACATCAACAAGACGAAGAGCAACCTGCATCCGACCATCTTCCACGTCAATGGCGAGAAGGATGGCGTGGGCGTGGAAGTCGCGATGCAGTGGAACGACAGCTACAACGAAAATGTGCTGTGCTTCACCAACAACATTCCGCAGCGCGATGGCGGCACGCACTTGACCGGCTTGCGGGCCGCGATGACACGCGTCATCAACAAGTACATCGCTGACAACGAAATCGCGAAGAAGGCGAAGGTCGAGACGACCGGCGACGACATGCGCGAAGGTTTGTCGTGCGTGCTGTCGGTGAAGGTGCCGGAGCCGAAGTTCAGTTCGCAGACGAAGGACAAGCTGGTTTCTTCCGAGGTTCGTGCGCCGGTTGAGGAAGTCGTCGCGAAGGCGCTGGAAGAGTTCCTGCTCGAAACGCCGAACGACGCGAAGATCATCTGCGGCAAGATCGTCGAGGCTGCGCGTGCGCGCGATGCGGCGCGGAAGGCGCGGGAAATGACGCGCCGCAAGGGCGTGCTTGACGGCGTCGGCCTGCCGGGCAAGCTCGCGGACTGCCAGGAGAAGGATCCGGCGAAGTGCGAGATCTACATCGTCGAGGGTGACTCGGCAGGCGGGTCGGCAAAACAAGGGCGCGATCGGAAGTTCCAGGCGATCCTGCCGCTGCGCGGCAAGGTGCTGAACGTCGAGAAGGCGCGCTACGACAAGCTGCTGTCGTCGGAACAGATCGTCACGCTCGTGACCGCGCTCGGCTGCGGGATCGGCAAGGACGATTACAACCTCGAGAAGCTGCGTTATCACCGCATCATCATCATGACCGACGCGGACGTCGACGGTGCGCACATCCGGACGCTGCTGCTCACGTTCTTCTATCGCCAAATGCCGGAGATGGTCGAGCGCGGGTATGTGTATATCGCGCAGCCGCCGCTTTACAAGATCAAAGCCGGGAAGGATGAGCGGTATCTGAAGGACGATACGGAGCTCAATGCACATATGCTGCGGTTGGCGCTGCAAGGGTCGGAGCTGGTGCCTAGCGAGAATGGTGTGGCGATTTCCGGTGATGCGCTTGGGGAGCTGGCACGGTCGTATCTGCTGTCGCAGAGCGTCATCGACCGGTTGAGCCGGTTGTATGACCCGGCAGCGCTCGAGGCGATCATGGATGGCGTGGCGATCGATCTGTCGAGCGAGGCTTCTACGGAGGCTTCGGCGAAGGCGCTGCATGCGGCGTTGCATGATGACGCGCTGAAGAATGAAGTGCGCGTGGTGCCTTCGTATGATCCGGTGCGGGAGCTGCGGTCGCTGCGCGTTGAGCGGGCGCATCACGGGAACGTGCGCGTTTCGGTCATCGATGAAGAGTTCCAGCATACGGCGGATTATCAGCAGCTGGTGACGACCGCGAAGACGTTTGAAGGGCTGATTCAGGCTGGGGCGGTGATCAAGCGTGGTGAGCGCAGTATGGCTGTGAACGACTTTAAGAGCGCGATGAAGTGGCTGCTTGCGGATGCTGAGCGGAACGTGTCGAAGCAACGCTATAAGGGGCTTGGGGAGATGAACCCTGAGCAGCTGTGGGAAACGACGATGGATCCGACCGTGCGGCGTCTGCTGCGCGTGCAGATCGAAGACGCGATTGCGGCGGATGGGATCTTTACTACCCTCATGGGGGATGAGGTCGAGCCGCGTAGGGCGTTTATTGAGTCGAATGCGTTGCGGGCGGGGAATATTGACGTTTGATGAAGTTTGGGAACGACTTATGACCACAAATGTAGGCCCATAAATGGAAATTTAGGGGCCTACTTTTTTACTGTGGGCTTAATGAACGGTCGTCGGCCGTCCTTCCACGCTTTGACTGTGGTCGAGCCACGGTATCGACCTCTCGGCCTTTAGGCCGGGCTTGGGCCGAGTCGCGATCAGCGTCGCGGCGACATCCCGTCTCCATCATCACGTGATGGATTACGATGTGCGAAACGCTTCGACATAGATTGATGGTACCTCCGTTAGCATTTCTCGTCGCCAATGTCGATCGATTCAAAATTTTGATACAAACATGCCAAATCCTTTACTCCAATTCGAAACTGACTTCTCGCCTTTGTTTTAGAATTTTGCATACTTGCTCGTTCGATTTTCGGAGCGGGATCGTAAATTACCTTGCCATCTGAAAGGGCTTTCAAAAACAGTCCGAATTCCGTGCCTTCACCCAGCAAGACCGGTGTTTTGTAACTATAATCAAATGGCAAATTTAACGATTTCGTGTATGGAACATAGGCTGCCGCCGCATGTTTTCGCGCCCATTGCTCGACAAGCCCTGAATATGTCCATTCCGCGGACACGTCACCCTTATCGTCAATTAGCCTAATTCCACCATCCACATCAATGATTTTTTTTGATCTTTCATCGAAACCTACAGTGACAAGAGTGTGGCCCGACGATTTCGCTGGCACACCAACTTTATGGGAACCCGTGAAGTAAATAACATCGTTAGGTAAATTTCGTCCGTATTTCCGGAGAAAGGCCTCCACGCCATTTTTACCGTAATACCCGGCATCCGGCTCCGGCGTCATCAAGGTGATCCTTGATCCACTGTATGCCTTCAACTCCCACCCCATAAAGTCTGGTGCAGAGCGCCCGTTTGGCACAATACCGAACAAGGCCTCGAGCGTATATCCACCGCCATTTCTTGCCGAATAGACGACTCGATTTCCGGTACGATCGAGCTTCATCGACGGGTGCGGATTAGACTTGTAAATCTCGCGCAACCGTTCAAGCAATTGACTACGTGCATCGGGTCCTTCTTTGAGCGTGATCTCGCGTAGTGTACCGGCATCGGGCTGCGCGGCTCCCATGCGGTCTCGCATAGCAGCTGCAATAGGTGAAGCTGCCGCAGCCAAGTATGCAAACACGGAATTGTTCGAAACGCCCAAGAAGAGTATTCGGCCGTCGGACCCATTGTTAAATCGCCGCTCGCTCTTTGGTATTGGACGGAGCATCATCGCGGGGGCAAGCGGACAACCTCTCAAAAAACCGGAAAGCCGGACCTCGGGATACTTTGGATACAAAATTAACTGCGCACCAGGAGCAGCGGCTTTTCTGCCATCACCGTCAATCCAAAACAGCGGGATGTCTGCCTTGAAATTAGGGACTTTTACGCTTGCTTCGGGGCGAATAGTTCCAAAAACCAGCAATTGTAAAACTTCGAAGCTTTTTCCAAGATATATCTGCTGTTTGCTATTGTCGTTTTCGGCTAGAAACTTGCAATAAATGTGCTGAGCGCCATGTCCTGCTAGGCAGTGAAGCAATCCGTCCAGCGTCTCGAACTCTCGCAACCCCGTTCCCCTTTTTCTGTGTTGAATGAGTCTTGGTCACCACGCGAGCCAGCGATTGATCGAGGCATATCTAATATGCCTTGAAGCAGATCCGCGTATAGTCCAAGACTATCGCAACGCACCATATGAGAGTGCACGTTGACAGTTGCTCGATTATAACTTAGGGGCGTTGACCAGATGATGGCAACCACTATTTCGGGGACAATACCAGTCAATTGGCATTTGAGCTGGGAAGGGGTTAATCCAAATCTTTCGCAGACTCGGCCCTTGAAATCAAGGAGTGAGGCGTGCCATCCGAACCAATTTCTGCGCTCGGTGCTCCACCAGTAATCCATTGCACGATCGTGTCGATGAGCAAGGTATCTGAGTCGATCAACCGGGCCTCTCGTGTCGCACATTCCCAGATGACCAGCACTCGCCAGCCGAGCGACTGCACAATATCGCGAACGGTCTGGTCTCTTCGACTGTTCTTCAGTAGCTTTTCCTGCCAGAACCCGGTCCGGCTTCCAGGAAGCTTGAAGTATTTGCAGTCGTGCATGTGCCAAAAGCAACCGTGCACAAATACGACTGCTCGATACTTGGGAAATACCATATCCGGCTTTCCCGGCAGGTTTGGCGAATGCAAAAGATATCGAAGGCCTCTCGCGTGCAACGCGCGTCGCACAAGCATTTCCGGTTTGGTATCTTTGCTGCGAATACCAGACATCATGCGGCTACGGGTCTCCCTGTCGACAATATCCGTCACGCACGTCTCCGCATTTCAGAAGTTACCGCCAAGAGGCCACGCGACAGCCAGCTCTCGCCGCTTGCCACCATCAAGTTGTCGCCACTTGGTGATCGGCACACTGGTCTGTAAAGAGATCTCCGATAACCGGAACAAAGGCATCTTCTACAATCCAGGGCTTAACAATCCGAGCAACTTCCCTGAATACCGGCATAACAACCGAATTTCCAAACTGCTTGTACGCGCGCGTGTCCGACACCGGGATCACAAAACTGTCAGGATATCCCATCAATCTTGCGCATTCACGAGGCGTCAGACGCCTCGGATTCTTTTTCTTTTGCGCTACTAGAATCTCGGAGCCGTCCTTGTAGTAACGCGCAGACAGTGTGCGAGCAATGTCTTGCGGGCCGACGAGACCGTATCCGAAGCCGTTGCCCTTCGCCCGATGCTTCGCAGCATAATCCTGTAGGTACTTCCAAAGATTGGGCGTCAATGTGTACTTGTCGTTGACCTTCCGGGCTTCATGGTCAAAGTATCGATCTCCATCATGCTCGAGCCGCGGCTCGCTACCATCCACCTTATGCAGAATGTCTTTCATCTTCACTTGGCCCTTCTCCGGCAACTGAAGTGAGTCCCAGCTAAATGGAGTCGGCTCGCGAAACCCGACAATTACGATCCGCTCGCGGTGCTGCGGCGTCCAGTGCTGACCGTCGATGATACGGTAGTGAACGTAATAGCCCAGTTCGTTCCGCAGCGTCCGAATAATCACGTCGAAAGTCCGTCCCTTATCATGGGACTGCAGGTTCTTGACATTCTCTAGCACAAATGCCTTCGGGCGTTTTTCCTGGATGATTCGTGCAACGTCAAAAAACAATGTGCCCTGCGTCTCATCTTGGAAGCCGTGGGCCCGCCCGAGTGCATTTTTCTTGGATACCCCGGCGATGCTGAATGGCTGGCAGGGGAATCCAGCAAGCAATACGTCATGAGAGGGAATGCTTTTTTCGTCGACATCCGTAATGTCGCCGTGAATCCGCATCCCGTCCGGGAAATTTGCATGATAAGTTTTCTGCGCGTAGCTATCCCATTCGCTGGTAAACACGCACCGCCCGCCGTTGAGCTCGAATGCCTTGCGTATCCCGCCTATGCCTGCAAACAGGTCAATGAAGGTGAAGTCCGCAGTCGCTGCGGTCGTTCCGAACGGCTGCAGCATCGATTTGAGGGTGTCGACGACATAAGGCTTCGGCGCAGTAGCTTCCGAGAGCCAACGACTGACCGTTGAGTGCCCTACGCCGAGCCGCTCCGCAATCTCCGTTCGGGAGAAGTAGCGCGCCGCCTCTTGCAGGTACTGAAGTGCCAAAGTGTTGTCAGGGGATTTCATGGATTCGCTGGGAATTTTTCGTGCATGTTGCTGACTTTGATTCCCGGAGTCAAGCAAGAGTTGACTAACCGCTCCGAGAATCGCGGACCTCCTTCTGTAGCGACCATCTGACAGGAAGCATGAGAACGTCGTAAGGTCCAAGCAGGGTGCTCAAGCGCCCAATGGGCACCTGCGTACATGGTGAAAGCCTCAGATGGGTGGAGTCCATATGTCGTTCGACAGACCTTGACCCAAGGTCAACTGCGACGAGTACGGCTGGGGTTCAAGATCGCTCCGCCAATGCACACTCGCCAAATCGCGACATGGGCAACCGACGAGGTCGACCGAGGTTGAGTGAAGGTGCTCGGGCAAAGGCAAGGGTGACGGGTCAATGGAAGTTGCTATGCGTTCCCTGCAGCACGAGATTCAGGAGATGCGGTTGCTGCGCTATATATGGCCCGTCGCATTCGGCCCACGCGTCCCGCTGCTCTGCGGCGAGGGAGCATTCGGTCGTCACGCGTCGAGCTTCCAGAACACACTGGCTCCGGCGCCGACCCCAAGCATTTCGACTATTTCGTCGCTAGTCCCATCCACTTGGCAACGCGAAGTTCCAAGCACTAATGGTCCCTATACCGTTCGGCAAATTCGCTCGTATTGATGTCATAAAGCGTTCTTCTTCGCGTAGACTGAACCAGCATCACCGCAAAAAAGCGCGGGCCGCATAGGCTGCCACCCATACGACCCGCTGACCACAACCAACTCACCTCAGGAGTCGGAAATGGCTGTCGCCCATATTAAAGCGCTGTTCCGTAAGCGCAAGCAGCAAGACCCGAAAACTGTGCTTCAGATGATCCTCCGCAGCACGCCTGACAAGCCCAAGCGAGGCTGGCCGTACCTGCCTTGGATGGCCGTCATCGATGCACACTTCAAGCTGTTCGGATTCGAGCCTGGTGATCGCGTCTATCTCGAAATCAATCACAAGACACGGCAGATCCATATCACGCCGGACTATGGCGATCTTGATTTCCGCGAGCAGCCTTACCATCAAACGACTGGCCCCAGCCCGTTTGCGCGCTAAGTAGCAAGGGCCGCTTCGTGTGGCCCGCACCGCATCTGTGGATTGCTCAGCGTCCTTATCGGTCTGCAATAGCGGCGCAGTCCAACGGACGATCGTCGACAACCGTCACAACGACAATCGACTGACCGATAACCCGGATCGGCAGGCCGTTTGGCTCAGGGTCGCCCGCGGCAAATCCGGCCACAAATGCAAAAACCCCCGCCTGTTTGGGCGGGGGTTTCTGGCTTGAGGGGAGCCTGACGATTACCTACTTTCACACGGGAATCCGCACTATCATCGGCGTAGAGTCGTTTCACGGTCCTGTTCGGGATGGGAAGGGGTGGGACCGACTCG
>NZ_CADFEJ010000008.1 GCF_902833055.1 Burkholderia territorii | reverse complement strand
CCGGTCCAGCAGCCCAGTGCCTGAAGTGCCTTTCGATCGAGCAATTGCCTCCTCCGACATCCTTAGAATCAGGTGTCAGATTATGCAATCGCTTGAAAACCCTCCACGGTTTTCTGCGATGAACCTTTTTTTATGCGCGCGCGGCGGCGCAAGGGCGATGCCGCCTGTCCGTCATGCGGCCTTGTCGCCGCGTGTCTTGGCCCCCGCGCGTGCGCGCACGTTCTTCTTCAGGTGCGCACGGTTGTAGTCGATCGCCGCGCGAACGAGGCGCTTCAGCGCTCGCTTGTCGAGCGTGTCGCCTTCGAGGAAATCGATCGCGCGGCGCGCATTGCCGTCGAGCCCTGCGTTGAACAGCCCGTCAGGATCGGGCAGGTGTGCACCGTGCATGAACGTGAGCTTCACCTTGCCCTTGTGTGCGTTCGCGACGGCGATCATCCCGTCGCACGACCACACCGGGCTGCCCATCCATTTCCATTCCTCGACGATGCCGTCTTCGGCGGCGAGGATCGTCTCGCGCAGCGCGGCGAACGTCTTGCCGCGCCAGTCGGCGATGCCCGCGATCAGCGCGTCGATGCGGGCCGACGGTGCGAGGTCAGATGCGCTCATGCCCCGGCCTCCGATTCTTCATCGGGACGCGCCAGCACCTGTTCGAGCGACTCGAAGAACCGCACCCACCCGTGCTGCGCCCCGCGATATGCCTGTTCCTGATCCGCGCGGAAGCCGGCCTGCTCCATGCGCAGCAGCGTGCCGCGCGGCGTCGGCGTGAGCGTCCACGTGACGACGCTTTCGAGACCGTACGCGGCCCATGTATAGGAAAGCACGCGCTGCGGCTCGATCGTCAGCACCTTGCAGTCGACCGAACCCCAGTCCGCGCGGAAGCTGAACGCGCGCCCCGCGACGGGCTCGAAGTCGCTCTGCATCAGCCACGCCTCGATCAGGTGCGGTTGCGTGAGCGCACGCCAGATCTTCTCCGGCGGATGCGACAGTTCGCGTTCGACGACGACGGTACGCGTTTCGGCATTGGACTGGTTCATTGATCCATCCTTTTGAGCAGATCTTCGAGAGCGTCGAACCGGTTCTGCCAGAAGCCGGCCATCTGGCTGGTCCAGTCGATCAACGGAGTCAGCGCCTGCGGCTGTGCGCTGTAGTGCGTCTGCCGGCCTTCATGACGGTCGGTCACGAGCCCGGCCTGCTTCAGGACACCGAGATGCTTCGAGACGGCCGGCTGCGAGACGCCCGCATGGGCCGTCAGCGCGGCCACCGTCAGCTCGCCGTCCGCGCACAGGCGTTCGAAGAGCGCGCGGCGCGTGGGATCGGCAAGCGTCCTGAAAAGCATGTCGTGTGCGGTCTGCATGTCCAGATTCATAACTCATCGGTTATGGATCGAAGGATAGCAGTCGATCGGTCCGCGTCAAGGCGAAATTTCGCGGGCGGCGTCTTTCGCTCCCGCCGCGCGCTCGTTCGGCGGCGCGGGCCGAACGACAACGAAGCGCTCGGCGATGGACGTCGGACGCGTCACGTCGGCACACCGTCGTCAGCATTCGAGTGTTTCCTCTAATCCGCCCGGCGCATCGGTTAACCGAAAGCACGCTGCAAGACTCGGCAATGCGCTGTTCCACAGTTCGGGAAACGCTCGTGATCGACCGGCCCCGTTTTCGTGCATCCGCGCGTTGCGGCCGCGTCGCGTGGGCGCCGCGGCCGCGCTTGACCACATAGTGCGACGCGCGACGCGCCGAGGTCCGATCGCACGCGATGCGCGTTCGCGGCGATTCGCTCCGCGATCACGCGCATTCCGATCCCCCAACGAACGAGTCGTGCGTGCAAGCGTCGTCGATCGCAGCGCGATCGCGTCGCGAACCGGTTCCGTTTGCCGACACCGAAGGCGTACGCGCGCACGACGCCGCGCATGCGCGCGAACGCGCCGATGTCAGAACTGACAGCTATGGAAACTGGCAGCTACCTGAACGGCACCGACGCCCTACGCTCGTCACCGCTCGCGGCCTCACAAGGGCCGGGGGCTCCAGCAACGTCGTCTCTCCTAAAAAGGACTCCCGATGAAAAGAAACGCCTGGTTTGCCCTCCCCCTTCCGTCGCCCCGCCGCCTCGCATGCGCGTGGCCGCTCGTGCTCGCCGCCGGCGCGGCACATGCGACGACGGACTGGGTCGACACCCACACGAAGGCCTTTCTCACCGGCCCGCAATTGATGGCGCGCAGTGCGGCGCCATCGCTCGAACTCGCGGCCGGCGAGACGACCGACATCGTCGTCAGCCTGATGCTGCGCAATGCCGCGTAACTGAAGCAACTGGCGCACGACGTGAACCGGCCCGGCAATGTGCATTACCGCCAGTACCTGACGCACGAGCAGTTTCTCGCCAACTACGCACCGACCGATGCCCAGGTGAAATCCGTCGTCGACTATCTGCGCAAGAGCGGCTTCGTGAACATCGAAGTGGCGCCGAACCGGCTGCTGGTGTCCGCGCGCGGCACGGCCGGCACGGTGAAGACCGCGTTCAACACGTCGCTCGTGCACTTCCAGTACGCAGGCCGCTCGGGCTTCGCGAACGCGTCGACCGCGCAGGTGCCGCGCGCGCTCGGCGACGTCGTCGGCTCGGTGCTAGGGCTGCAGAACGTCGCGCGCGCACGGCCGATGCTGCGCATCGGCAACGTCGCGAAGCCGCAGGCGCTCGCGGCCGGCACGGCCACCGGCCACTATCCGAAGGAATTCCCGGGCCTCTACAACGCGACCGGCGTGCCGACCGCGGCCGGCGTGACCGTCGGCATCATCACGATCGGCGGCGTGTCGCAGACGCTTCAGGACCTGAAGCAGTTCACGTCGAGCAACGGTTACGGCACGGTCACGACCCAGACCGTGAAGACCAACGGCACCGGCACGAGCGGCAGCTACAGCGACGACCAGGACGGCCAAGGCGAATGGGATCTCGACAGCCAGTCAATCGTCGGCTCGGCCGGCGGTCAGGTCGGCAAGCTGGTGTTCTACATGGCGGACCTGAACGCGGCGGGCAACACCGGGCTCACGCAGGCATTCAACCGCGCGGTATCGGACAACACCGCGAAGGTGATCAACGTGTCGCTCGGCTGGTGCGAGACCGACGCGAACGCGGACGGCACGCTCGACGCCGAGGAACAGATCTTCACGACGGCCGCAGCGCAAGGCCAGACGTTCTCGGTATCGTCGGGCGACGAAGGCGTGTACGAATGCAACAACCGCGGCTATCCGGACGGCGCGAACTACACGGTATCGTGGCCGGCCGCGTCGCCGCACGTGCTCGCGATCGGCGGCACGACGCTGTACACCACGTCGGCGGGCGCATTCTCGAACGAAACGGTGTGGAACGAAGGTCTCGACGGGAACGGCAAGCTGTGGGCGACGGGCGGCGGCGTCAGCACGATCCTGCCGGCACCGGCATGGCAATCGGGCAGCAATCGCCAGTTGCCCGACGTGTCGTTCGACGCCGCGCAAAGCACGGGCGCATACATCTACAACTACGGCCAGTTGCAGCAGATCGGCGGCACGAGCCTCGCCGCGCCGATCTTCACCGGCTTCTGGGCGCGTCTGCTCGCGGCGAACGGCACGGGTCTCGGTTTCCCGGCCGGCAAGTTCTATGCGGACATTCCGTCGAACCCGTCGCTCGTGCGCTATGACGTCGTGTCGGGGAACAACGGCTATCAGGGGTATGGCTACAAGGCAGGCACCGGCTGGGATCTGACGACCGGCTTCGGCAGCCTGAATATCGCGAACCTCAACAAGCTGATCCAGACGGGCGGCTTCTGAGCGTGATGCGAAGGCCGGCGCGCGGCGCTCGTTCGCTGCGTGCCGGCGGGGAAATTCGCGGGCAGCGGGCGCCGCGCAACGCTATTGCGTCGCCTGTTCCTTCGTCGGCGCAGCGGCTGCCGACGCGACCGGCACGCCGGCCCGATGCGACGGCGTGAAGAGCCGCAGCCCGCTCGCGACGCTCGCGGCGCCCGCAAAGCCCGCGCCGAGCATCAGCGCGAGCGTCGGCCCGTGACGTCCGGCGATCCCGAACGACAGCGCGACGAGCGCCGCGCCGGTCGCCTGCCCGATCAACCGCGCGGTCGCGATGATGCCGCTCGCGCCGCCGCTGCGCTCGGGCGGCGCGCTCGACATCAACGCCTTCAGGTTCGGCGACTGGAAAAAGCCGAAGCCCGCGCCGCACAGCATCATCCGCCAGCCGATGTCGATGACGTTCGGCGCGGCCGGCAACGCGGCGAGCGACACCATCCCCGCACTCAGCAGTGCGAGCCCGATCGCACCGAGCAATCCCGGAGGATAACGATCGGACAACCGGCCCGCGATCGGCGCGGCAAGCGCGACGATCGCCGACCACGGCGTCATCAGGAAGCCGGTCTCCACCGCGTCGCGATGCAGCACGGTTTCGAAATAGAACGGCAGCGATACGAACGCGAGCCCCTGCGCGGCAAACGCACACACGGCGGTCAGTGCGGACAGCGTAAACACGGGGCGGCGGAACAGATCGACCGGCAGCATCGGCGCCGGGTGCCCGGCCTGGCGACGGATCAGCAGCGCCCCGAACGCGAAGGCGACGGCGGCAGCCGTGAACACGATGGACAGCGGCCCGCGCTGCGCGAATTCGCCGAGCGCGAAGATCAGCGACGCGAAGGTGATCACGTTGAACAGCGCAGCGAGCGGATCGAACGCATGCTTGCCGCGCGCCGTCTGCGGCAGCGACGGAATCGCGACGGCAAGCGCGAGCATGCCGAGCGGCACGTTCACCGCGAACAGCCACGGCCACGCGGCCACCGACAGGATCAGCGACGCGATCGTCGGCCCGACCGCAAACGACACGCCGACGACGAGCGCGTTGAAGCCGACGCCGCGCCCGAGCCGGTGCGCGGGAAACAGGTTGCGGATCAGCGCGACGTTCACGCTCATGATCGCGCTCGCGCCGAAGCCCTGCACGATCCGCGCCGCCGTCAGCTGCGGCAGCGTCGCCGCGAGCGAGCAGCCGAGCGACGCGAGCGTGAACACCGCGAGGCCGGCGACATACACGCGCTTGTGCCCGACGATGTCGCCGAGCGACGCGAACGGCAGCAGCGTCGCGACCATCGCGAGCTGGTAGGCATTGATGATCCACACCGACGCGGCCGGCGACGCGTGCAGGTCGGTGGCGATCGCGGGCAGCGCGGTGTTCGCGATTGCCGTATCGAGCGTCGCGAGCGCGACGGCCAGTAGCACGGCGGACATCGCGCGCCAGTTGACGACCGGCTCGCGGGTGCCGGCAGGAGATGCGAATTCTGACAAGATGAGGCTCGGCTGACGAGCGACGCACGGCGTCGCGGATTGAGCGGCGCGGCACCGGGCGCCCATCCTGCAGGAACGGAACGCGCGTCGCCGCGAGCCGTATTGTTGCAGAGCCTCATCGAGCGTGCAGGCAGCCGCTTCGTCAGTCAGCGAAACGAAAGCTTTGGTGTGCTGCGCCCGGTGCGCGCCATCGTTGAGATCGCAACGATCGACCGCACGCCGGGCGCCGCGATGGCGGCCGTCACGACACCGCGCGTCGCGCGTTGCGTCCGCGCAGCCATTCGAGCGCGAGCAGCAGGCTCGTCGAGAAGATGATCAGGATCGTCGCGAGCGCGGCGATCGTCGGACTGATGTTCTCGCGAATGCCCGTAAACATCTGGCGCGGCAGCGTCGTCTGGTCCGCGCCCGCGAGGAACAGCGTGACGACCACTTCGTCGAACGACGTCGCGAACGCAAACAGCGCGCCGGACATCACGCCCGGCGCAATCACCGGCAGCGTCACGCGGAAGAACGTCGTGACGGGATTCGCGCCCAGCGACAGGCTCGCGCGCACCAGGTTCTGGTTGAAGCCCTGCAACGTCGCTGCGACCGTCGTCACGACGAACGGCACGCCGAGCGCCGCATGCGCGGCAATCAGGCCGGTGTAGGTATTCGCGAGCCCGAGCGGTGCGAAGAACAGGTACATGCCGACGCCGACCACGACGACGGGCACGATCATCGGCGACAGCAGCACGGCCATCAGGAGGCCCTTGCCGCGGAAATCCGCCTTCGTGAGGCCGATCGCGGCGAGCGTGCCGAGCACGGTCGCGACGACGGTCGCCGACGGCGCGACGATGAAGCTGTTCTTCGCGGCCATCCGCCACTCGTCCGATGCGATCAGGTTCTCGTACCAGCGCGTCGAGAAGCCCGGGATCGGATAGACGAGGAACGTGCTCGACGAAAACGACAGCGGCACGATCGCAAGCACCGGCAGGATCAGATACAGCAGCGTCAGCACGACGAGCACGCGCAGCGCGACGTACCACGCGCGCTCGACGAACGACATGTGCGGCGCGAACAGCGGCCTGGCGAGTTTCATGGTGGGCATCCCCTTCCCGTTTCGTTGTGCGCGGCGCTCAGCCGAGGCTCACGTTGGTGCGCGTGAAGCGCCCGTACACCGCATAGAGCACCAGCGTCGCCGCGAGCAGCAACCCGCCGAGCGCGCACGCCATGCCCCAGTTGATCGTCACGTTCGTGAAGTACGCGACGTAGTAGCTGACCATCTGGTCGTTCGGCCCGCCGAGCAGCGCGGGCGTGATGTAGTAGCCGATCGCGAGGATGAACACGAGCAGCGCGCCGGCGCCGACGCCCGGGTAGGTCTGCGGCACGTACACGCGCCAGAACGCGGCGAACGGGTGGCTGCCGAGCGACACGGCCGCGCGCTGGTACGTCGGCGGGATCGACTTCATCACGCTGTAGAGCGGCAGGATCATGAACGGCAGCAGGATGTGCGTCATCGAGATGTACACGCCGACGCGGTTGAACAGCAGCGTCAGCGGATGCGAGATCAGCCCACTGCCGATCAGCGCCTTGTTCACGAGCCCTTCGCTCTGCAGCAGCACGATCCACGCGGCGACACGCACCAGCACCGAGGTCCAGAACGGAATCAGCACGAGGATCATCACGAGGTTCGCGCGGCGCTCCGACAGCGTCGAGATCCAGTAAGCGAGCGGATAGCCGAGCAGCAGCGCGAACAGCGTGACCGCGACGCCGATCACGAACGTGCGGCCGAAGATCGCGAGATAGATCGATTGATCGGGATCGGCCTGCACGATCCGGCCGAAGCCGTCCTGCTTGTGGTCGAGCGCGGCGAGCAGGTAGAACGGCGACACCTGGCTGCCGTTCTTCGCGATCGACTGCCAGTACGCAACGTCGCCCCAGCGCGAATCGAGGTCGATCAGTTTCGTGCGCGTTTGCGCGGGTGTGAGCGCGGCGTGGTTGTCGCCTTTCAGCGGCATCGCGCGCGCCGTCTTCGCGACGAGCGAGCGATAGCCGGGAATCTCGGTGTTCAGGCGCCGCGCGAGCGCGCCCATCGCCTCGCTGTCGGCCACCTTCGTCATGTCGGCCGCGAGCGCGACGTACGCGGCATCGGCCGGCGGCGCCTTGCGGTCCCAGCCCGACAGCGCGGCGACCGTGTTCGGCAGCGCCGTTGCGATCTCGGGGTTCTGCACCGCGCGCGTGAGCAGCGTGCCGATCGGCACGACGAAGATGAGCAGCAGGAAGATCGCGAGCGGCGCGATCAGCAGCAACGCCATCGTGCGCTTGCGGGCCTCGGCAGCCTTCAGCTCGCGCTTGAGCGCGGCTGTCGACGGCGAGGAAGGAGCGATCGTCATCGTGTTCAACGGTTCTCTCCGGCCGGGCTCGATCCGGCGGAATGCCGCGCGACGCGGTCGATGCGCCGCGCGGCAGGTTGCATCAGGACACCTGAGTAGCGTTTACTTCGTCGCCCAAGCGGCGAAGCGCTGCTCGAGCTCGTCGCTGTGGTCGGTCCAGAAGCCGATGTCCTCCAGCACCGCGTTCTTGCCGTTGGCCGGCGAGTTCGGCAGGTTCGCGAGCGTCTTCGCGTCGAGCGACTTGATCGCCGCGATGTTCGTCGGACCATACGCGATGTGCTGCGCATATCCTTGCTGCGGCTTCGGCGTCAGCGTGTACGCGATGTATTGCTCGGCCAGCGCCTTGTTCGGCGAGCCCTTCGGAATCGCCCAGTAGTCGAGGTCGTAGATGCTGCCGTTCCACACGACCTTCAGGTTCTTGCCTTCCTTCTGCGCGGCGTCGATACGGCCGTTGTACGCGGTCGACATCACGACGTCGCCGGCCACGAGGAACTGCGGCGGCTGCGCGCCCGCTTCCCACCACTGGATGTACGGCTTGAGCTCGTCGAGCTTCTTGAACGCGCGATCCTGGCCGGCCTTCGTGCCGAGCACCTTGTAGACGTCCTTCGGTGCGACGCCGTCGGCCATCAGCGCGAACTCGAGGTTGTAGCGCGCGCCCTTGCGCATGCCGCGCTTGCCGGGGAATTTCTTCACGTTCCAGAAGTCGGCCCAGCCGGTCGGCGCGGCCTTCAGCTTGTCCGCGTTGTACGACAGCGCGGTCGACCACACGAAGAAGCCGACGCCGCACACCTGCGGCGCTTCCGGAATCAGGTCGGACTTCTTCGCGATCTTCGACCAGTCGAGCTTCTCGTACAGCCCTTCGTCGCAGCCGCGGTTCAGGTCGCCCGATTCGACTTCGACCACGTCCCAGTTGACGTGCTTCGCCTCGACCATCGCCTTCACCTTCGCCTGCTCGCCGTTGTATTCGACGGCCGTGACCTTGTTGCCGGTGGCCTTTTCGAACGGCTGGTTGAATGCGGCCTTCTGCGCGTCGCCGTTCGCGCCGCCGAAGTTGACGACCGTGAGTTCGGCCGCCGTGGCCGATGCGCCGACGACGGCGAGCGCGAGTGCGAGTGCGGTGCGACGCGCGGTAGTGCTTGCTCCGTTCATGGTGGTTCCTCTCCTCTCGTGGTGGAAGTGGGCAGTTGTTGTTGACGACGTGCTGCGATAAAGCGGAAAAACCCTGCGTCAGGCGAATACGCGCAAATGCTCGGGCGCGAATGCGAGCGATACCGGCGCGCCGGGCGAGAACGCGTCGAGCGCGCCCGTGCCGAGCGGCACCTTCACGAAGCATTCGTCCTGGCCCGGCAGCGCGCAGCGCATGCGCACGTGATCGCCGAAATAGATGAGACTGCGCGCCTCGCCGGTCACGCGGTTGGCCGTGCCGTTCGCGTGCCCGTTCGCGAGGCTCATGCGTTCGGGCCGGATACACGCGACGGCCGGCGCGCCCTCGGCCGCGTCGCCGATACGGCGACCGACGAGCTGCGTGCCGTCGTCGAGCCGGAATTCGCAGAATTCGCCGTCGATGCGCGCGATGGTGCCGCGCAGCCGGTTGCTGTCGCCGATGAAGTTCGCGACGAATTCGTTGCACGGCGATTCGTACAGGCGGTCGACGGTGTCGAGCTGCTGCACGATGCCCTTGTCGAACACGGCAACGCGATCGGACATCGTGAGCGCCTCGCCCTGGTCGTGGGTCACATAGACGAAGGTCACGCCGAGCTTCTCGTGCAGCGCCTTCAGTTCGTACTGCATGTGTTCGCGCAGCTGCTTGTCGAGCGCGCCGAGCGGCTCGTCCATCAGCACGAGCTTCGGCTCGAACACGAGCGCCCGCGCGAGCGCGATGCGCTGCTGCTGGCCGCCCGACAACTGCGCCGGATAGCGTTTCGCGAAACGCTCCATCTGCACCATCTTCAACGCATGCGCGACGCGCTCCGCACGTTCGGCCGCCGGCAGCTTGCGCACCGACAGCGGATACGCGACGTTCTGCTCGACCGTCAGGTGCGGAAACAGCGCGTAGTTCTGGAACACCATGCCGATGTTGCGCTTGTGCGGCGGCACGGTATTCAGCAGTTCGCCGTCGAGGCGGATCTCGCCGCCCGTCGGGAACTCGAAGCCCGCCAGCATCATCAGGCAGGTGGTCTTGCCCGAGCCGGACGGCCCGAGCAGCGTCAGGAATTCCCCTCGGTGGATGTCGAGGTCAAGCGATTTGACGACCAGCGTCTCGCCGTCGTAGGTCTTCCGCACGCCGCGAAAGCTGACGATCACATCATCGGACTTCATCGTGGCTGTCCCCTTGCTGCGCGACAAATGTTTTTGAGATGGACCCACTATACGGCGGGCACGGTTCTACAATAGGGAACCATTTCAATATTCCAAGTAGGACCACTTTGGATACCGTGATCCTGGCCGACTGGCTCTCCGCCCGGCTCGACCGCAGCTCGTCCGAGCCGATGTACCGGCAGCTGCTGCAACTGATGCAGCAGGCGATTCTCACCGGGGAATTAGGGCCAGGGACGAAGCTGCCGAGTTCGCGCACGCTCGCGGCAGACCTGTCGATCGCACGCAATACCGTGCTGCACGTGTACGACCAGCTGACGGCGGAAGGCTACGTGCTGACGACGACCGGCAGCGGCACCTACGTGGCCGACACGCGCCCGGACGCGGCCGCGATCCGCGTTCCGGCCGCTGCGCCGCCGTCCGGCAGCGATGCGGCGGCGCAACAGGATGCACAAGGCGGCCTGTCGATGCGCGGCCGGCAGCTGATCGAACATGCGGGCGTATCGCGGCGTCAGTGGGGCGCGTTCATGCCGGGCGTGCCGGACGTGTCGGAATTCCCGAGCCGCACGTGGAGCCGCCTGCAGGCGCGCCTGTGGAAGGAAGCGAATCCCGAATTGCTGACCTATGCGCCGGGCGGCGGCTACCGGCCGCTGCGCCGCGCGCTCGCCGACTACCTGCGCGTCGCGCGCTCGGTCAAATGCTCGCCGGACCAGGTGATCATCACGACCGGCATCCACCAGTCGATCGACCTCGCCGTGCGGCTGCTGTCCGACATCGGCGATCGTGCGTGGGTCGAGGAGCCGTGCTACTGGGGCGTGCGCAGCGTGCTGCAGGCGACCGGCCTCGCGCTCACGCCGGTGCCGGTCGACCAGGAAGGCATCGATCCGAGCGCGTCCGACATGCAGCATCCGCCGCGGCTCGTGCTCGTCACGCCGTCGCACCAGTATCCGCTCGGGATGGTGATGAGCCTTGCGCGGCGCCGGATGCTGCTCGAGTATGCGCGCCAGCACCGCTGCTGGATCATCGAGGACGACTACGACAGCGAATTCCGCTACGGCAGCCGCCCGCTTGCATCGCTGCAGGGCCTCGACGACGGCGGCCGCGTGATCTACGTCGGCAGCCTCGGCAAGATGCTGTTCCCGGGCCTGCGAATGGGTTACATGGTCGTCCCCGAGCATCTGGTCGACACGTTCCGCACCGGATTGTCGGAGCTGTATCGCGAGGGCCAGCTGATGCAACAGGCCGTGCTCGCGGAATTCATCATGGACGGGCACCTGACTTCGCACGTCAGACGGATGCGCACGCTGTACGGCGAGCGCCGGCAGTTGCTGATCGATGCGATCCATGCGCGCTTCGGCGACGCGCTGCCCGTGATGGGCGACGAGGCCGGCCTGCATCTGGTGCTCGGCCTGCCGGATACGTGCGACGACCGCGCGGTCACGCAAAGTGCGTTCGACGCGGGTGTGATCGTGCGCCCGCTGACCAGCTACTACAGCAGCCAGGACACCGCGCGGCGCGGGTTGTTGCTTGGCTACGCGTGCGTCGCGCACGAAAGCATCGGCCCCGCGTTCGACACGCTCGCGGCCACCATCGAACAGCATCTGCCGCAACACTTCACGCGCGCGGCATGAGCGCGCACGTTACTGCGCGGCAGCCGCGCCGCGGTCGAGCGACGCCGCGCGCATCGCTTCGCCGGGCTTCGTGAACATGCGCTGCCGTAGCGCCGCGATCTGCGCGTCGCGCTCCTGCGGCGACAATCCGGCCGCGCCGATCTGCGCACGCTGCGCCGCATAGTCCGCGTAACGGCTCTGCCACGATGCGTCGTCCTGCTGCATCTGCGCGACGCGCTCGGCAGCTTCGGGGCCGAGTGTCTGCGCCAGTTGCGCGCGCATCGTTTCGGGCATCGCCCCGCTCTTCTGCAACTGCGCAATCTGGTCGATCGCGGCCTGCTGCCGGTCCGCCTTCTGCCGTGCCTCACGTTCGTCAGCGGGCATCTGCTGTGCGAGCACCGCGAGCCGCTCCGCCTTCTGCGCATCCGTCAACGTGCGGTCCTGCACGATCTTCAGCCGCGCGAGATCGTAGCGCTGCCGCCACTGCTCCGCGCCGAAGAACGGCTGGCTCCACTCGCCGAGCGCGCGCGACGCGATCGACGCGCGCTGATCGAGCGCGAGCTGCAGCGCACCGAGATCGGACTTGTCGACCGCGCCCGCCTGCGGCAACTTCGCCAGCGTGTCGAGATACGCGCGATATCGATGCCATACATCGAGCGCCTCGGATTGCGCAACCGTACCGTCGAGCTGTGCGGCGATCTCGCGCACGACGAGCGCATCGAGCTCGGCCGCGCTCAGGTCGCTCCGCGCGGTCAGGCAGTAGTCGAAGAAATCGCGCACCGCACGCGACTTCGCAAGATGGCCGCCGGCATCGAGCGGCAGCCTCGGTGCACTGGAACCGGCGAGCGGCGGCGGCAGGCCCGCGCTCGCGGGCACTGCGGCCTGGGGCGGCGCGGCATTCGCGCCGCCGGGCACTGCCGTGTCGGCCGACGCATGCGTCGCGTCGGCGCCGCGATGCGATACCGTGCTGTTCCAGATCGCGACGCCGGCGATCGCCGCCAGCCCCGCCGCGCCGTAGATTGCAACGCGCCGCGCGAGCGGCGCGCGTCCTTCACGTGCCGTCATCGATTACACGCCCGCGAGCTTCAGCCGGTTCGCATGCGTGCGGATCACCGCGACCGGATCTTCCGCGTTCGCGCCGCGCACACCGAGCAACTGGTTGATCTCGTCGAGATGGTTCCACTTGTAGCTCGTGCTCAGCACCTTCCCGTACAGCGCGCTGCACTTCGATACGAGCCCGTCGTTCTGGCCGGAGGCCCGATTGATCATCACCGTGCCCGTGCCGAACAACGCAAGCGTCGACAGGTCCAGCGCGTTCGCCGGATCGATCAGCGGAATCGTGCTGGTATCCGTCGCGCCCGTCACGCCGAACGCGGAGACGGTCGGCTGGATCGCCGTGCCGGCCCATGAATACAGCAGATGCGTATTGCCGCCGACGGTTTCCGTCGGCGCACCCGTCTGGCAACTGCCCGGCGCGCCGAGACCCGCGCTCGGGTAATTCTGGTTGTACGTGGCGGCCTGGGAAGTCGTCAGCGTCTTCAGCGCGGCGAGCGCGTCCTGGTTGGTGTTGTTGCTGCTGCTCGTCAGGATACCGAACAGATTGACGAATGCCGCGATCACCGACGACGACAATCCGGTCGGATCGTACGCGAGTACGCCCTGCACGAAGTCCGCGAACTCGGAGCCGCGATGCGGCGTGCCGATCGTCGTCACCGACGCGACGAGATCGGGCGCGACGGCCGCGACATAGCGCGACGTGAGCCCGCCCTGGCTGTGACCGACCAGATTCACCTTGGTCGCACCGGTGGCGGCGAGCACCGTCTTGACGTAAGCGAGCAGTTGTTCGCCGCGACCGTTCGGCCCGTCATCGCTCTGGAATCCCGACAGGTTCGCGACGTAGACGGTCGCGCCGTGCTGCTGCAGGTCCTCCTGGATGCCGTACCAGTACTCGAGCACGCCCGCGTACTTGTCGGTGCCGGTGAGCCCGTGCACGAGAATGATCGGATAACGCGTCGCCGCGTAGTTGTCCGCCGCTGCGGTTGCCGCCATTGCCGCGTGCGTCGTTGCAAGCGTCATCAGCGCGGTCGTCCCCGCGAACGGCGCGACGCTCATCGCGCAAGCCACTGCCCCTGCCACCACCCTGGAACGCATCGATCTGGCCATGGATGTTCTCCTGATTATTGTGCTGCCGGTGCGAATGAGATCGGATCGACGCGCACGGCAAGTCGCGAACGGTCGCTGGCACCGTATGCGTCGAATGCCGGAGTGAATCACGAGTCGCGAACGTTTGCGCCCTGACTAGATACGGTTCTCTAATCGGTTGACGCGCCCCGCCCGTTCGGGCGGGGCTGCGTTCACGCGCGCGCATGCTGCATCGCACACGCGCCGCACGTTACAGCTTCGCGCTCACGCGCAACCATGCGGTGCGGCCCGGTTCCATCACCGGCGCGTTTGCCGGATAACCGAAGCCGGCGTTGCCGGCGAGGTTCAGGTGCTCGGTGTAGGCCTTGTCCAGCACGTTGTCGATACCGACCGAGATCTGCACCTTCTTGCTGACGTTGTACTGTGCGTGCAGCGACAGCACGCCGAAGCCGGCGCTCGGACCGAAGTCCTTGCCGACCACGTTGCCCTCGTTCAGCGCGTAACGATGCTGCGGCGCAACGACGCGCCACAGACCGCCTGCCGACCATGCACCGTGCGTGTACTCGAGCCCGAAGCGCGCCTCGAGCGGCGGCATCTGCGGCAGCGGATCGCCACTCGTCGCGTTGCGCCCCCACGCATACGCGAGCGACGTCTCGACGCGCAGCGGTGCGACCGGCCGCCACGACACGCCGGCTTCGCCGCCCATGATCTGCGCGTTGACGTTGGCCGCCTGCGTGGTCGGGCCCATCATCCCGGCCGCGTAGTTGAACAGGATGTAATCCTGCACATAACCGGCATAGGCCGACACCCACGCATCGAGCCGCTCTCTCTTGAACTGCGCGCCGACGTCGAGCTGCGTCGTTTTCTCCGGCTGCACCGCCGAGAATGCATTGACCGAACCGGTCGGGCCACGCTTCGCGGAGAACAGTTCCCAATAGTCCGGGTAGCGTTCCGCGTGACCGATTCCCGCGTACCACGTGACCGGCAGCGCCGCGAGATCGCGCTCGTATCGCACGAAGCCGCTCGGCAGCACGCGCGCGCGATCGTCGTCGAAGGTCGGGTTCGGCTTGCTGCCCATCATCCCGCGCGTCGTCGCACGCTTGTCGCGCGCGCTCGCGTAGTCGACGCGCGCGCCGCCGATCACGCGCGACGCATCGCTCGCATACCACGTCAGCTCGCCGAACGCGCCGGCGTTCCACATCGTCGCCTGTGCATCCCACGGCTGGTCGCCGTAGTTCTGTCGCCCCATCGCCGAGCGGGCATCCAGCCGGTTCGATTGCGCATCGACGCCGGTCACGAGCTTGAAGTCGTCGCCGAAACGGAACGTCGCGGCCGCCCGCGCACCGAGCGTGCGGCGCCGCACCTCGGATGCCATTCTCATCGGCATGCTGCTGGTCGGGTCGGGCTGCCGCAACGTGTAGTTGTCCATCACGTGATCGGCTTCGTTGTAGAACACACGCGCTTCGATCCGGTCGAGCACGTCGCCAAGATGCCGCTTGTCGAACGACAGGCCGAACGTCTCGCGGCGGAAATGCGCGCCGTCCATCCCGCGCCCCGCGTAGCGCGCATAACCGTCACCGGTGCCCGCCGTCAGTTCGACGCGCGTGTGATCGTCCGGTGTCCAGCCCAGCGCCGCGTCGGCGTTCCACTTGTCCCATTGCGACGGCACGGTGTTGCCGTTGCCGTCCTCGTAATCCTGCGCGTGCGCGTGATTCGCGGTCACGCGGCCGTAGACGTCCGGCGTGCCGGCCGTCACGTCGACGTTCTGATCGTTGCGGCCGAACGATCCGCCGACCACGCTGCCGTCGAAACGCATGCCCGGGCGTTCGAAACGCGGCGTCACGCGTTCGAACAGCACCGTGCCGGCCGATGCGCCGGGACCGTAGAGCACCGTCTGCGGGCCCTTCACGACGGTGACCTTGTCATAGCTTTCCGGCGCGATATACGAGGTCGGCGCATCCATCCGGTTCGGGCACGCGCCGAGCGTCGGCATTCCGTTCGCAAGGATGTTCAGCCTCGACCCGAACATCCCGCGCAGCACCGGGTCGCCGTTCGTCCCGCCGCTGCGGATCGACGTGAAGCCGGGAATCGTCTTCAGGTAGTCCGCGCCATCGCTTGCCGGCAGCGGCTGACGCGGCGTCTTCGGATCCGTGACGACGACCAGCGGTGTCGACAGCGGAGACGCGACGACTTCGACGGCCGGCAGCAGCGCGGCCGCGTCGTCCGTCGGCGCACCGGCCGCCTGCGCGGATTCGGTCGCGGCAGCCGCCGCGGTCATCGCGCCGACGGCCAGTGCGGGAACGGTGAGTTTCAGCACGCGCGGCACGGGCCGCGTACGGGAATGGCGCGCCGCCCTCGGCGCGCGCAACGAAAGAAGGATCATGATCGAAAGCCCGAGTGACGCCCTCCACAGGGCCTCGACGGACCGCACGGATAGGCGATGAATGGAACGGAAGACAGCGCGTCAGGCGCGCTCGGGCGGTGCGCGCGGGTACGCGCGCGGATAGCGGTCGGCGCGCGCCGCGACGGCATGCGGCGCGGCGGCGGATACGGCATGAGGGGGAACGAAAGCGAACGATACGGCGGCCGTGCCGCCGATTGCGGGACTGTGTGCGAAGAAGCCGCAATAACCGCACGCATCGAGATGCAATGCGTGATCGTGCGCGGGGCCCGCATCGGGCGCGCGGTGCGCACCATGCTCTGCACTACAGACGATCGCGTCGGGGGTCGCCGCCTGCGCGATCCGCCACTGCGACACCAGCGGCGCCGCGATCGCGAGCCAGATCGCGAACACGCCGAGCCAGGCGGTCAGGTGACGATGTCGATGCAACATGCGCGGCGATGCGTAAGCGGAATGTAAAAGCAGCCGAGATGTTACAGAATGTTCGCGGCAATGACCAGCCGCGCATCGGGCCAAACGGATCGGGGGCGCATGGTTGTGTCGACAACCATGCGCCCCCCGGGGCTGCCGTGCGGCTTCAGCGTGCGGTAATCACGGTGCCATGCGTCGCAGCACGTCGTCGCGCCGGATGAAGTGATGGTAGAGCGCGGCCAGTGCATGCAGGCCGATCACGAAGTAGAACGCGTTGCCGATCAGTTCGTGCGCTTCCTTGATCGTCGGCCGCAGCGCCTTGTCGGGGCCGAACAGCGTGAACGACACGCCGATCCAGTCGAGCGACACGGGCTTGCCGCCCATGTTGATCATCATGATGCCGAGCAACGGCTGCGCGATGATGAACACGTACAGCGCGAAATGCGCGAGCTTCGACAGCCACTTGAGCAGCGCCGCCTGCGCAATGGCCTCCGGCACGCGACTGATCATGCGCCAGAGCACGCGCAGCACCGACAGCACGAGCACGCAGGTACCGGCCAGCAGGTGCACGTTCATCCAGAACGCGCGGCTGTCGCTGCCTTTCGGTCCGCGAATTTCGATGGCCAGATAGGCCAGCGCCACCAGCAGGAAGATGGCCCAGTGGAAGAAGATCGCGGGTGAGCTGTAGCGCGTCTGTTTCGCGAGGATGTTTTTCATGCTGTGTCTCGTGATTTCTCGTGGGGTATGCAGGGGCACGCACATGCCGCTGCGGCCGGCGCCCCGGCGGTTGCCCCGATTGTAGCCTCACGCGCGAGCGCCGTTGTACGACCGGATCAAATATCCGACGAATCCGCGCGGCCCGCCCGCCGGCCCGCCATAAGGAAAGTCCGAATCGCGCGCGTCCACGGCTGTGGCAGGATGAAGCTTTGGTGCGACGTTGCGCGGGCATCATGAGCAAAGCGTTCTTCGTTGCGGCCTACCGGCTGATCGCCGCGTTGCTCGCGGTATCGACCACGCTGCACAGCGTAGCCGGCTACTGGGGCATGCCGACTTTCCATCTCGGCAACTACCTCAGCTATTTCACGCAATTGAGCAGCCTCTACGCCGCCGCGATGCTGATCGTGGGGCTGTCTCGCATCACGCGCCCCGGTTCGGCGCGCTACGAATCGATGCGTGGCGCCGCCGTGCTCTACGTGCTGATCACCGCGATCGTCTACGAACTGCTGCTCGCCCGGCTCGATGCGTTGCGGCACGTCACGCCGGCTCTCAACAACTGGGTTCTGCACCGGATCGTGCCGCTCGTGGTGCTGTGCGACTGGCTGTACGTCGAGCCGCGCTCGCCGATTGCGTGGCGCAGCGCGTTCGCGTGGCTCGGCTTTCCGGTCGTCTATCTCGGCTATACGCTCGTTCGCGGTGCGCTGGAGAACTGGTATCCGTACCCGTTCGTCGATCCGCGGCCGCACGGATACCTGCCGGTCGCGATTCAGTGTTCGCTGATCGCGCTCGGCGCGGCGGGACTTGCACTGGGCATTCGCTGGCTCGGCAACCACGCGAGGCAACCTGGCACCGCGGAACTCAAGGAAGGGTGAAGACGGGAACGTGTGCGCCGCGCGGCGCACACGTCGTGACGCGGCGCGTCAGCCGCCGTTGCGCGGCAGGAAGTTCATCGGATCGACGACCTTGCCGTTCTGCCGGACTTCGAAGTCGAACGTCGCGCGACCGCTCGCGTCGGTGCCCATCTCGGCGACCGGCTGGCCCGCACGCACCGCGTCGCCTTCGTTGACGAGCAGCTTGCCGTTGTGCCCGTAGGCCGTGATGAGGCCGTTGTCGTGCTTCAGGATCACGAGCGGGCCGTATGCCTTGACGCCGGATCCGGCATAGACCACCCGCCCGTTTGCCGCGGCCCGCACCGAACGGTCGGGCCCGGTCGCGGCGATCACGATGCCGCGCGTCTTGCCGGGGACGAACGGCGTCGCGACCATGCCCGTGGCCGGCCAGGCCAGCGAGCCCGGTTGCGCGGCCGCGGCGGGCGGCTGTCCGAGCGAGGTCGCGGCCGGCGGTGGTGCGACGCGCAGCACCTGGCCGGGCGACACGGCGTCGTTGGGCGACATATGGTTCCAGCTGGCCACGTCCTGCACGCGCTGCCCGTAGGCGGCGGCAACGCCAGCGAGCGTGTCGCCCGGATTCACGCGGTAATAGCCGGCGATCACGCCCGGCGTGGCGACCGACGCCGGCGTCGACGGCCGTGCCGGCTGCCAGTTGTCGGTCCACGGCGTCATCGTACAGCCCGTCAGCGCGGCAGCCGCGGCGACAAGTGCCGCCTGCGGCAACCAGCGCGCCAGCGCATCGTGGATCGGAATCGTTTTTCTCAAGGGTCCTCCGGATTTGCGTCGTTGCGCCGCCCACCGCCCTCCGGCGCGCGACGCACGATGTCCGGCCAGACGGCCGGACTACCAGTATCCGACCGCTCTCGCGGCCTTCGGTTTCCACAGCGGGACGTCGGCACGAACGGGCTCATCGGCCCCTTTTTCGCGCCATTTTCGGGTCGTCCCGGCCGTCAAAGATACCATCTGTCGTAGTCGGGGCCGCGACAGGTGCCCGATCCGGCAACAATCTTGCGGTATCGCACGCGCATGCCGGCGGGCCGCCAGCCGTGCCGCGCGGATGATCGCCACCCTGCCGCGGGCCGCCTCCTATACTCGAAGGTGCACCGCACGACCCGCGATAACGAGGAGAAGACCATGAACAACGCGACGTTTCTGTCCGTGCAGCTCAACGCCGAGGATTTCGCCGGTTCCAGCGGCCTCGTCGAATTGCTCAACCGGCACCTGTTGTTCGCGACGGACGTCGCCGAAGCAGCGGACGCCCTCGTCCAGCTGGCGAGCGTCGCGCACCTGAGCGGCGCCACGCGCCACAGCGTCGAGCTGCCGATCCTCGCGATCGAGCGGCTACGCGACGCACTCGACACGCTGAGCGGCTACGACGAGGCCTGGCTGCAGGCGCTGGAGCCGGCCGACGCGCTGTTCCGGGACATCGGCCGCGGCCCACGGCCGCTGCATTGACGCGGCGCGGGACACCAATGAAAACAGCCCGTCGTTCCGGGCGGCGGAACCACGGGCTGCGAGTACTGCATGGGGTCACATCAGGCCGCACATGCGGCCGGGCGACCGATGGCGATTAACGACCCTTGTAGACCGGTGCGCCATCCGACACGCGCTTGACCTGCCAGCCGGTCTTGGCGGCAGCCGGAGCGCCCGATTCCTGCTGGGCGGCCGGTTGCGCACCGTAGCCGCTCGTATCGGCGGCGGCCACGTTCTGTTGCGGGTTCACGCGGGCTTCAGCCGCCTGGATGCCTGCCGGGTAGTCGGTACGATCGCTGCCCAGCTTGTAGCCGGCCTGTTGCAGTTGAACCAGTTCGGCCTTCACCTGCGCACGGGTGACGGGCGCGTTCTGTTGGGCGAACGAGACGGCAGGAACGGCGAGGACAGCAGCAGCAGCGAACGTTGCGATCAGCGATTTCATGATTAACCTCCGGGATTTTTTTGCTCCGCCGCACACACCATGTCTGCAGCGATTGAACAAAGTTTAGTCCCGAGATCACCTAGGGAAAACCATGAAAGAACGAAAACACTGTTTCCTCGGAGCCAACAATTCCGGGATCCGGGAACGAAAAACCCTACTCAAAGAATAGAATTTCGCAACAATGACGTCCTCGCCTGCCGGTTACGACCAGTTCGCGTGGAAGCTGCCCGGCTTGTCGGTACGCTCGAACGTGTGGGCGCCGAAGAAGTCGCGCTGCGCCTGCACAAGGTTCGCCGGCAGCCGCTCGGAACGGTAGCTGTCGAAGTACGCAACCGCCGACGCGAACGCCGGCACCGGCACGCCTGCCTTCACCGCGGCCACGACGACGTCGCGCAGCGACGCCTGGTAGTTGGCGGCGATGTCCTTGAAATACGGGTCGAGCAGCAGGTTCGCGAGTGCCGGATCCTTCGCGTACGCGTCCGTGATCTTCTGCAGGAAGCGCGCGCGGATGATGCAGCCCGCACGGAAGATCTTCGCGATCGTCCCGAGATCGAGGTTCCAGCCATACTCTTCGGACGCCGTGCGCAGTTGCGCGAAGCCCTGCGCGTACGAGATCACCTTGCTCAGGTACAGCGCGCGGCGCACCGCTTCGACGAACGCGGCGCGATCGCCGTCGAACGACGCGGCGGCCGGGCCCGACAGGATCTTGCTCGCCGCGACGCGCTCGGTCTTCAGCGACGACAGCACGCGCGCGAACACCGACTCGGTGATCAGCGGCAGCGGCACGCCCAGATCCAGCGCGTTCTGGCTCGTCCACTTGCCGGTGCCCTTTTGCGCGGCGCGATCGAGAATCACGTCGACGAGGTGCTTGCCGGTTTCTTCGTCCTTCTTGCCGAAGATCTTCGACGTGATCTCGATCAGGTAGCTGTCGAGCTCGCCCTGGTTCCATTCGGTGTACACCGCGCCGAGTTCGTCGTTGGTCAGGCCGGCGACATCCTTCAGCACGGCATAGCTTTCGGCGATCAGCTGCATGTCGCCGTATTCGATGCCGTTGTGGACCATCTTCACGTAGTGGCCCGCACCGTCCGGGCCCATGTACGCGACGCACGGCTCGCCGTCGGACGGCGCCTTCGCGGCGATCTGCTTGAGGATCGGCTCGACCAGGTCGTACGCGTCGCGCTGGCCGCCGGGCATGATCGACGGGCCGCGCAGCGCGCCTTCTTCGCCGCCCGACACGCCGGTGCCGATGAAATGCAGGCCCGATTGCGCGAGCTCCTGGTTGCGGCGGATCGTGTCCGTGAAGTGCGTATTCCCGCCGTCGATCAGCACGTCGCCTTTCTCGAGCAGCGGCTTGAGCGATGCGATCGTCGCATCGGTCGCTTCGCCGGCCTTCACCATCATCAGGATCCGGCGCGGGGTCTCGAGCGACGCGACGAATTCTTCGAGCGTATAGGTCGGTACCAGATTGCGGCCGGGGAATTCGGCGATCAGTTCGTCGGTTTTCTCGCGGCTGCGGTTGTACACCGACACCGCGTAACCGCGGCTCTCGATATTGAGTGCGAGATTGCGGCCCATCACCGCGAGCCCGATCACACCGATTGCTTGTTTGCCCATTAGTCAATTCTCCGGAAAAAACGGGGCGCGACCCGAACCGGGCCGCGCGCACAGGCGAAAGGATAGTGGAAACCCGGCTGCGATGCGCGCTTGCGTGTCATTGCTCCGCGTGCGGCAGGCGCCTGAACACGACGCTCAGGTTGTTCGCCGGCATCTCGACGACCTCGATGCAGTCGAGCCCGCGATCGAGACCCAGCGCGACGACCGCCTCGAGATCGCGCACGCCCCACGACGGGTCGCGGCTGCGCAACTGCTGGTCGAACGCTTCGTTGGACGGCGCCGTGTGCCGACCGTCGCGGCGATATGGGCCGTACAGGAACAGCACGCCGCCCGGGCGCAGCACGCGCGATGCGCCGGCGAACAGTGCTTCGGCACACGCCCACGGCGAGATGTGGATCATGTTGATGCAGACGATCGCGTCGAACGCCGCGGCCGGCCACGACGCATCGCGCACGTCGAACGCCAGCGGCTCGGCCAGGTTCGCGAGGCCGGCATGCGCGACCCACGCGGCGATCGAGCGGCGCGCGTGCACGTCGGGATCGCTCGGCTGCCAGCGCAGCGCCGGCAACGCCTGCGCGAAATGGACCGCATGCTGCCCGGTGCCGCTCGCGATCTCCAGCACGTCGCCGCTGGCGGGCAGCACGCGACGCAGGACGTCGAGGATCGGCCCGCGATTGCGTTCGGCCGCCGGCGCCGACAGCCGCGCGGACGGATCGCGCGAGGACGTCGGCCCGGTCACGATGCGTGCTCCGGCGCACCGCTACCGACACCCAGCCGCGCGTTCAGCGCGTCGAGCGCGGGCGCGCAACGCGCCTCGACCTTCAGCGTCAATATCGGATCGGCACGCGTATGGCCGAGGTTCAGCGCGGCGACGGGCTTGTTCCGGGCCTGGGCCCACACGCAGAACCGGTAGCCGGAATACACCATCAGCGACGAGCCGACGACGAGCAACGCGTCGGCCGCATCGAGCGCCTGCGACGCCAACGCGACGCGTTCGCGCGGCACGTTCTCGCCGAAGAACACCACCGCCGGCTTCAGCAGCCCGCCGCAGGCCGGGCAGGCCGGAATGCGGAACGTGTCGAGGGCCGCCCATTCGAGGTGCGCGTCGCCGTCGGCGGCCGGTTCCGCCTGCGCGCCCAGCAGCTCGGGGTTGTCCGTTTCCAGCAAGGTCTGGATCGTCGCGCGCGCATGATGCGCACCGCAATCGAGGCACGTGACGGCGTTGATGCCGCCATGCAGCTCGATCACGTCGCCGCTGCCGGCACGCTGGTGCAGCCCGTCGACGTTCTGCGTGACGAGCCGCTCGATCCGGCCGGTGCTGCCGAGCCGCGCGAGCGCGACGTGCGAGCGGTTCGGTTGCGCGCGGCCCACCACGGGCCAGCCGATCATGCTGCGCGCCCAGTAGCGGCGGCGTGCGACTTCGGAACCGAGGAATTCGTGAAGCTGGATCGGCGGCGAGCGCATCCACTGACCGTTGCGGTCGCGATAGCCGGGAATGCCGGAATCGGTGCTGATGCCGGCACCGGTCAGCACGAGCAGCCGCGGATGGCGCTCGACGAACGCGTGCAGCGCGTCGAGCGCGGCCGGATCGATGCTGGCGGATGAGGGGTCGGGCAAGGCGATGTCATTCATGTTGGCGGCGCGTGATCGGCGCGGTGGCGAGGCACACGGCCAGCGCGCCAGCACATGATACAGAACGCCGCGCGATCGGGCTGGCGGTGCGCGCGACACCGGCGCAGCAAAAAAAGACGCCCATCGACCAGATGGCGATGGGCGCTCCAACAATTGATCCATCGGGGTAGTGGATCAACTGACAGCACAATGACGTCGAATCCGCCGCGGCGCGGCCGGCGGACCTTCCCCGTTGACTACACCTTCTGTTTCCTGATGGTTGGCAGATCGCCACGGTGCGCCGCGTGCGGCACGCGCACGCACGCGGCGCGCCCGGCGCGCGTACGTTTCGCGCGCCGGCATGACGATCCGGAACTCATGATTGCCCATCTGCGTGCACGGGCGGTTCATCCCCGACGGCCGACCGGCACCGGTCGACCTCGTGCGTCACGCATGCACGTCATCGTTCGGAACGAACCCGAATTGTTCGGATGGAACGAAAAGCCGCACGCTCATGTCACCGCAATCAACGGCGAGGCGAATTCACGGGCAGGTCGGCGATTCATGTTTGCAACACGATGCGTTGCGATTCGGTCTGTTCTCATTGTCTTGTCCCCGTCTTCGATGCGTCCGACCCACTGAAGCGATGGCCGGGCCACTACTGCGCCGGCAATCGCGCTCACGGCGCATACAGATATGCAAGGAGCGCACCATGCTTCGCGGTACAAGGCCGCGCGGCCGGTGAAGTGACCCCGACGCAAATCGGGCCGCGACGGAAATGCGCGAACGTTTCGAAAGTGAAACGACCGGACACGGTCCGCGCGAGCGGCGCATAGGCGCGCCGCCGGCGTTGCGGGAACGTGACATGTGCGCCGGCGAGACGGTTGCCACTGCGCGACGCCGACGATCTGCTTACGATCGCCGACCCTTCGCGCATAGGCGCGATCGAGCGCGCACGTCGAACGTGAGCGCCCTCCGGCTGTCGGCCACGCGCGCCCAACGCGCTCGATGACAGGCGTCGAACATCTTCACGCGTGTTCATGCCGGTCGATTGCGCGGTGACCGGATGCGCCGATCGCGCAGGAACCGCCGATGCCGTCGCGTATCGCTCGCCGCGAACCACAAGCGTCGCGCAAACGCGTTAGCATGCGAACACCGCACGGAGCGCGCCCGCTTCGCCCCGCAATCAAGGAGTGAACATGCCCCTGCCCGCGTCCGGCCGCGCCGACGTCGCGCAACGCGTCTTCTCGGCCGAGCGGCTGTCGATCGGCCTGACGCTGCCGCTGCTGCGCAGCGGCCGGACCGTCGCCGACTTCAACGAGCAGCTCGAACTCGCGGCGCTGGCCGATTCGCTCGGCTTTCGCGCACTGTGGATTCGCGACGTGCCGCTGAACAGCGCCGACTATCCCGACCCGGTCGGACACCTCGATCCGTGGGTGCTGCTCGGCGCGCTCGCGTCATGCACGCGCCGGATCGTGCTCGCCAGCGGCGCGATCGTGCTGCCGTTGCGTCATCCGCTGCATATCGCGAAAGGCGCGCTGTCGGTCGCGACGCTGTCCGGCGGACGCTTCATCCTCGGCCTCGGCTCCGGCGACCGGCCGCCCGAATATGCAGCGTTCGGCGTCGACGCGCAAACGCGGCGCGACCGGTATCGGCGCCACTGGGAAGTCGTCGCGGCCGCGCTCGGCGCGCCGCCCCGCGTGCTGCCCGACGAAACGCCGCCCGACGCGCCCGACTTCACGCTGCTGCCGCGCGGCGATGCCGCGGTGCCGATGCTCGCGGTCGGATCCGGCGGACAGAGCGTCGACTGGATCGCTCGGAACGCGATCGGCTGGATGACGTACCACCGCGATCCGGATACGCAGCGTTCCCGTTATTCGATGTGGCGCGCGGCCGTCGACCGGCTCGCGCCTCCGGGCTTTCGCGCGTTCGGCGTATCGATGCGGCTCGATCTCGATGCAAATCGCGACGCACCTGCCCGCGCGCTGCCGCTCGGCTACGCGACCGGCCGCAATGCGTTGGTCGGCATCCTGCGGGCCATGCGCGCTGCCGGCACGCACCACGTCACGCTGAATCCCGGCTCGGACCGGCCCGTGCGCGAGATCATCGAGGAAATCGCGGAGCACGTGCTGCCGGTCTTTCACGACGAGCAGGACTGATTCATCAGGAATCCATATTTCATTGCGAGTAGCGGCGGCGGTGGTTGGCACCGAATCGATGTGCCGCAGAGCAGGGATCGTTCCTGACTTGACCGTCGTCGCCGGGCCAAACGAAACAGACTGCCGCCCAATGTCCGATGTGAATATTTGTCCACGGAACTATTCGGGTCCGTTCGCGATCATGTTAACTTCCGTCCATCGTCCAGACCGGCGGGCCACATATCGATGCGCGCCCGCATGCCCACCCATGCGACATTTCCTGCTCGGCTGGCTGCTCGCCGCCGTCGTATCGATCGCCCACGCGGCTTCTTCTGCACCGGCCGCCGCATCGGCTGCCTCCGGCGCCGCGCCGGCACTGACGCCGCAACAGGCGCAGCAGGCCCTCTCCGTCCTGCAAAACCCGCGCGAACGCGAACAGGTCGAAACGACGCTGCGGGCGATCGCGGCCGTCGGCGTGCTCACCACGCCCGCACTTCCGGCGAGCGCCGCGGCACCGGCCAGCGCGGCATCGGCCTCCGCCGCCACCGCCACGCTCACGACGAACGGGCTCGCATCGATGCTCGTCCGGCAGGGAGCACGTTGGGCAGGCGAAATCGGCGGCGCGCTGAACGAATCGCTGCGCTCGTTGCTCGATGTCGGCTCGGTCGGCGTGTGGTGGCACGAGCGGCTGGTACGCGCAGACGAACGCGCGGATCTCATGCGTTCGCTCTTCGTCATCCTTGCCGTGCTCGTGCCCGCGATCGTCGTCGAGTGGTTCGCGAAGCGGCTGCTGCGGCGCGCGCTGGCCGCCCTGGGAACGCGTCGTGCGGAATCATCGCGGCGCGCCGAGCACGAGCCGGCCACACCGGCAGACTCTGCGGCATCGGCGCCGGGCACCGCCAGCGCGGACGGCACCGCCACGCCCGATACGTCGTCGCAAGGCCGCGGCCATGCGCGGCGCCACACCACGCTGCTGCGCCGCATGCCGCGCGCGCTGGTCAGCCTCGCGCTGCGCGTGGTGCCGCTGCTGGTGTTCGTCGGTGTCGCGAGCCTGGCGATGTCGGTGCTCGACGGCGCCGGCACGCCGACCGATACCGCACTCGAATCGCTGATCGACATCTACGTGATCTGCCGCCTCGTGACAATCGTCAGCCGGCTGTTCTTCCAGCCCGATGCGCGGCAGTTGCGGCTTCTGCACGTCAGCGACGCATGGGCCGCGATCGCGCAGCGCTCGATCACGCGGATCGTGATCGTCGTCGGCGTCTGCACCGCCGCGGTCGAGATCGCCGCGACCTTTGGCCTCAGCGATGCCGGTCACGTCGCGCTGCTGAAGGCCGTCGCGCTCGTCGGCCACTTGATGGTCTCCGCGCTGATTCTCAGGTGCCGCCAGCCGGTCGCTGCCCGCATCCGCGCGGCCGGCGACGAACGACCGGCCTTTGCGATGGTCGGCAACGCGCTCGCCGATGCGTGGGCGCCCGTGTCGGTGTTCGTCGTGATGGCGCTGTGGTTCGTGTGGGCGCTCGACGTGCATAACGGCTACCGCGTGCTGATCACGCTCGGCGGCCGCTCGATCGCCGTGATGATCGGCATGCGAATCGTGTCGATCGTCGTGTTCGGCGCGCTCGCACGGCTGTTCCAGCGCCGCGACGACGATCGCACGCTGGTCCACCTGCACGCGTACCGCTACTACCCGCTGATGCGCCAGATCGTGTCGGCGGTGATCGCGGTCGTGACCATCGTGCTGCTGCTGCAGATCTGGGGCGTGCCGATCTTCCATGCGTTTCAAGCCGGTACGATCGGCCATCGGCTCGCGTCGGCGCTGATCACGATCGCGATCGCGGCCGTCGTCGCGTTGATCGTCTGGGAAGCCGCGAACATCGCGATCGAACGCCGCCTTCAGCAGTGGACGCGCGAAGGCAACCTCGTGCGCGCGGCGCGGCTGCGCACGCTGCTGCCGATGCTGCGTTCGCTGCTGTTCATCATGATCGCGCTCGTCGTCGTACTGACGGGCCTCAGCGAGATCGGCGTGAACATCGGCCCGCTGCTCGCGGGCGCCAGCATCTTCGGCGTCGCGCTCGGCTTCGGCTCGCAGAAGCTCGTGCAGGATTTCATCACCGGGATTTTCCTGCTGATGGAGAACGCGATGCAGGTGGGCGACTGGGTCACGCTCGCCGGCGTGTCCGGCACCGTGGAATACCTGTCGATTCGCACCGTGCGGCTTCGCGCGGGCGACGGGTCGCTGTACACGATCCCGTTCAGCTCGGTGACGACCGTCAACAACACGAATCGCGGGCTCGGCAACGCGGCCGTCAAGGTCAGCATCGCATACGGCCAGGACATCGATCGTGCGATCGCGACGCTGAAGGAAATCGGCGCCGCGTTGCGCGACGATCCGAACTACAAGGACGGCATCCTGTCGGATTTCAGCTACTGGGGCATCGACCAGGTCGACGGCGCGACGATCGCGCTGGCCGGACAGATCCAGTGCAAGGACTCGGCACGCTGGGGCGTGCAGCGCGAATTCAACCGGCGTATCGCGGTGCTGTTCGGCGAGCGCGGAATTCGAATCGCGAATCCGCAGCGCAGCGTCGTGGCGTATGAAGACGGTTCGCGGCCGGTGGCGCCCGCGAACGACGAGGACGGCGACCATACCGTCGGCACGCCGCCCGCCGAAGCGCCGCCGCCCGCCGAAGCGGACCGCAAGCCGGACTGATCTGATCGTGCGCATGCCGTCGGCCCGGCCACCGCGCGTCGCACCGTGCCGCCGACATCGAACGACAGATAGCCGCGCTCGACACGCGGCGATTTTCTTCATGCGCTGAACGCGCTTTGCCGCGTCGCCGTCCCGCCCGGCCTCGCGTATCGTCGACCCGTTGTGTCATCCGGTCGCGTCGCCGCGCGGTGCGATCCATCACGATGCGGTGCCCATTCTCGCGAGGCTGTCGCCGGCCGGCTCGCGACCAGCCGCCGATCTGATCGGGTCACCCAATGCGCTCCCCGGCAGAAGACGGGTGCCGGTGATTCGAGTGACCTCTCGAATATGGTTCGCTCATTACGAATCCAATCGCGAATTATTCGACCGACGTGACCGCGATTGCATCCGTTTTCTGAGTTGAAAATTACAAAACACCTCAAGACTTTTCAAAAACATTTCACCTTATTCAATCTAACTTTGTTTCATATAATCAGAAAAAGTTTGACACCGAACTTTCGTTCTTGATACCGTCCGATGCAAGCAATCCGACGAATTGCCAACACGCAATCGTTCCTGCTCGACGCATCTCGTTTCCGCCGCACCGAAGTTCTCGCCGCCGATCGTCGTCTCACGTGTCGGCGCATGCAACATCCCGATGCATTCATTTGGGCAGCTGCCATCCGGCAGCAAGCCGAAGGACCGAATCAGATGAGCAGGACTCCAAAACTGTTGCTCTAGCCATCCCGCCTGCATCAGGCCTGCGGGCGCGGCCGATTCGCATCGCGGCGCAGCGCCTCCTTCACCGAGCATTCCAGCATTTCGCCCCCGGTGGATCACCACCCGCCGGGTCGGGCGAAAGGCCCCGTCGCGTCCGCGCCATCCGCGTGAGCGCGACGGATATCGGCGGCGCACGATCCGCACCGCCGTCGACCGTTGTTGTTCGTGCAGTTCGATGTTCAACCGGAGGGGTAATTCAAAATGAATCAGGTTGCAGACAAGAAACAAAAACACATCCGCATCGCCAGGCTCGCCTTCGCCGCGGCAGCGGCCGCGTCGTTCGGCATGACGGCCGTCCATGCCGCACCGGCCGCCGGCTGGACGGAAACGCGCACCAAGGGATTCCTGCCGCTCGTCCAGCAGGGAGAAAGCAGCAGTACCGCCGGCGCGCCGGCGGCCAGCACCGCCGCCGCGGCCTCCGCTGCCACCGAGATGGCGCCCGGCGAATCGGTCGACATCGTGCTCGGGTTGAACCTGCGCAACGAAGCGCAACTCGACCAGTACCTGCACGACCTGCATACGCCCGGCTCGCCCCACTACAGGCAGTTCCTCACGTCGGCCCAGTTCGCCGCGCAATACGCGCCGACCGACCAGCAGGTCGCCGCCGTCGTCGCGCACCTGCGCCAGGCCGGCTTCGTCAACATCGTGGTCGCGCCGAACCGCCTGCTCGTGTCCGCGTCGGGCACCGCGGCAACGGTCAAATCGGCGTTCCGCACGACGCTCAAGCGCTTCACGCGCAACGGCCGCAGCGTCTATGCCAACACCGATGCCGCGCAGGTGCCGAATTCGATCGGCGGCATCGTCGGCGCCGTGCTGGGCCTGCAGAACGTCGAGCTCATGCACACCGGCGCGGGCAGCAAGCCGCAAGGCAACACCAGCAACCTGACGATTCCGGCAGGCGCATCCGCGGTGCCGCACAATCCGACGGAATTCTCGTCGCTCTACGGCGGCGACGGCACGCCGACAGCCTCGCAGACCACCGTCGGCATCATCTCCGAGGGCGACCTGTCGCAAACGGTCAGCGACCTCAACACGTTCGCCGCGAACAACGGTCTCGGCACGATCAGCAGCAGCGTCGTGCAGACCGGTCCGTCGGGTAGTTCGTACACCGATACGTCCGGCACCGTCGAATGGAACCTCGACAGCCAGTCGATCGTCGGCGCCGCCGGCGGCAGCGTGAAGCAGGTCGTGTTCTACGTGGCACCGTCGATGACGCTCACGGCAATCACCGCCGCATACAACAAGGCAGTGAGCGACAACGTCGCGAAGGTCATCAACGTGTCGCTCGGCGTGTGTGAATCGTCCGCGTACAGCACCGGCTCGCAGGCGACCGACGACACCATTTTCAAGCAGGCCGTTGCGCAGGGGCAGACCTTCTCCGTGTCGGCCGGCGACCACGGCGCGTACGAATGCGCGAGCGGCACGCCGTCGCGCTCGACCTACACGGTGAGCGAGCCCGCGACGTCGCCGTACGTGATCGCGGTGGGCGGCACGACGTTGTTCACCAACACGTCGACCAACACGTACAACAGCGAAATCGTGTGGAACGATCCGAGCTGGCAGCCCGGCACCGTGTGGTCGACGGGCGGCGGCTACAGCAAGTACGAAGCCGCGCCGTCGTGGCAATCGTCGAGCCTCACCGGGTCGACCAAGCGCGCACTGCCGGACGTCGGCTTCGACGCCGACCTGCGCACCGGCGCGATTCTCGTGGTGAACGGCCAGACGTCCGACACGCTGTGGGGTTCGGGTTACCTCAACAACGAAGGCGGCACGAGCCTCGCCGCGCCGATCTTCACCGGCATCTGGGCGCGGCTGCAATCGGCCAACAACAACGCGCTCGGCTTCCCGGCGTCGAGCATCTACAAGTACTTCCCGAGCAATGCGGCGCTGGTGCACGACGTGACGTCCGGCAACAACGGCAGCGGCACGTACGGCTACAAGGCGAAGGCCGGCTGGGACGCGACGACGGGCTTCGGCAGCGTCAACATCTCGAAGCTGAACGCGTTCATCCAGGGCACGTCCGATTTCGCGCGGTAATCGGGCAATGAGCGATGCGGCTCCGGGTGCGGATCGTTTGCGCACCCGGGGCCGTGTCGGCGCAACGGCGCACCGCGCCGGATCGACGCGGTGCGGCGGCGCGCGCTGCCTGCGCCAGCCGCGGGCACGCGGGCACGCGGAATCACAGCTGCGATTCGATCGGAAACAAGCCGAGAAACCACACCTCCATGCGCCGCGCGGCCGAAACTTCCGGTTCGTGATCGAGCTCGGTCACTTTCCCGTCCGCGTCAGTCTGAATCCACTTCAGCCGCCCCTTTCCGGCCGGGTCGGTCCTCGATTCGACTCGCCACGCGATGCGGTCGAGCCGCGGCTCCAGATCCGTCGCGACCTCCGACGCAATCGCCGGGCTCTCGCAGTAAACACCGATCTCGGTATTGAGATTCAACGAGCGCGGATCGAGATTCATCGAACCGATGAAGATGCTCTTGCGATCGAACACGTAGGTCTTCGCATGGAGCGAAGCGCGCGACGAGCCGATGATGACCTGCTTCGAGATGCTCTTGTCGCCGGACGGCCGCCGTTCGTAAAGTCTTACGCCGGCTTCCAGCAGCGCACTTCGATAGCGCCGGTAACCGGCATGCACGGCCGCGACGTCGGTCGATGCGAGCGAGTTGGTCAGGATCGTCACGCGCACGCCGCGTGCCGTGAGCGCGTGCAGCCGTTCGACCATGTCCTTGCCCGGCACGAAGTATGGCGACACGATCAGCAGTTCCTGCTCGGGCCGCAACGCGAGCGCGCGCAGTTGCGGCATCAGGTGCCCGTCGCTGTCCTTCGGCGAGCGTGCGATCTTCGCCGGATCGTCGTACAGGACGGTCGCCCGCCCCCAGGAAAGCTCGGTGCCCTGACCGTGCACGATCTGGTCGAGCCTCTGTCGCGCCTCGAGCACGTACGGATTGTCCTCCATCGCGCGCAGGTAATCGCGCAGCCGTTCGCGCTCGCGGTCCAGTCCGTCCGGGGCCGCGTCGTGCCCGACCAGCGCATCGATCGGATACGCGTACGGCGAATTCCAGAACGTATCGAATTCGGTCGAGATGTCGCGCACGACGGGGCCGTGCACGACCACATCGAGATCGCCGAACTCCAGCATCGACGACGCACCGAAATACTCGTCGCCGATATTGCGGCCGCCGACGATCGCCGCCTGGTTGTCCGCGATCATCGCCTTGTTGTGCATGCGCCGGTTCACGCGCGAGAATTCGAGCACCGTGCCGATCTTCTTGAAGTGGCGTGTGGCGACCGGGTTGAAGAGCCGGATCTCGATGTTCGGATGCGAGCTGATCTCGAGCAGCTTGCGGTCGTCCGCGTTCGTCCCGAGATCGTCGAGCAGCGCACGCACGCGAACCCCGCGATCGGCGGCGCGGATGATCGCGTCCGCGAGCTCGTGTCCGGTCAGGTCGTCGTGCCAGATGTAGTACTGAAGGTCCAGCGAGCGGTCGGCCCGATCGGCGAGCAGCACGCGCGCGTCCAGCGCATCGACGGGGTCGCGCAGCAGATGAAACGCGTCCTGCCCCGGATGGGCAGCGGCCTGCTGGCGGAACGCGATGGCAAGGCGGGTGGTTTCCGTATCGGTGAATGCGTGCGTTTGCGCGCGCCCGGCCTGCGGCGGCAGGCTCGCGCATGCGGCAAGCATCAGCAACGACAGAATCGCACTCCACGAACGCAACATGATCATGATGGCCGCCCCACTGTCAGGCGAAGTCTGCTTGTGTTTGTTCTGGCTGCCGGACGGAACGCGGCGCTGGCCCCGGTTCGCGCGCTCGCCGATGCTCGATCGTGCGCGCCGACCGGGCTACAGCATACTTCGATTGATGGCGGGACGGCACGCTGCGCGCGCTTTCCCGGTGGCGGCGATGCGACACGCGACGCCGGCGTGAGCGCATTCAACACGCGCGACACATTCGGGTAGCGTGCAAAAGAAAAACCCGCGAGGCTTTGCGGCGTCGCGGGTTTCGAGACTTCCCCGGATAACCGTGGAAGCGAATCTGGTGGGCCCCCCGGGAGTCGAACCCGGCACCAACGAATTATGAGTTCGCTGCTCTAACCAAGCATGAGCTAGGGGCCCAGACGGGAAGCAACGTGTGCTACACGCCACCCCGGCAACGAAGCCGGGCCGGCATTGTAACAACAAAGACGCCCAAGAGGACAAACGCCACCGGCATCACGCGGATACCGGCGGCGTTCGCAGTCAAGACGCTGGAAATCAGTTCCCTTCGAGGAACGACTTCAGCTTGTCGGAACGGCTCGGGTGACGCAGCTTGCGCAGCGCCTTGGCCTCGATCTGACGGATCCGCTCGCGGGTGACGTCGAACTGCTTGCCGACTTCCTCGAGCGTGTGATCGGTGCTCATCTCGATACCGAAACGCATCCGCAACACCTTCGCCTCGCGCGGCGTCAGCGAATCGAGGACATCCTTCACGACGTCGCGCATGCTTGCATGCAGCGCGGCATCCGCCGGCGCGACCGTGTTGTTGTCCTCGATGAAATCGCCGAGATGGGAATCGTCGTCGTCGCCGATCGGCGTTTCCATCGAGATCGGCTCCTTCGCGATCTTCATGATCTTGCGGATCTTGTCTTCCGGCATCTCCATCTTCTCGGCAAGCGTTGCCGGATCCGGCTCGAGACCGGTTTCCTGCAGGATCTGCCGCGAGATGCGGTTCATCTTGTTGATCGTTTCGATCATGTGAACCGGAATACGGATCGTGCGCGCCTGGTCCGCGATCGAGCGCGTGATGGCCTGGCGGATCCACCACGTCGCATAGGTCGAGAACTTGTAGCCGCGACGGTATTCGAACTTGTCCACCGCCTTCATCAGGCCGATGTTGCCTTCCTGAATCAGATCGAGGAACTGCAGGCCGCGGTTCGTGTACTTCTTCGCGATCGAGATCACGAGACGCAGGTTCGCCTCGGTCATTTCACGCTTCGCCTGACGTGCCTTCAGTTCGCCGGCCGCCATCTGGCGGTTGGTTTCCTTCAGGTCCTTCAGCGGCAGCACGACGCGCGCCTGCAGGTCGAGCAGACGCTGCTGCTGTTCGCGGATCGCCGGGATGTTGCGCGACAGGACCGCGCTGTACGAATGACCTTCGGCCGCGATCTTCTCGGCCCAGTCGAGATCCGTCTCGCTGCCCGGGAAGCGCGCGATGAATTCCGAACGCGGCATGCCGCACTTGTCGACGACGATGTGCAGGATCTGACGCTCGACCTGGCGAACTTCGTCCACTTGCGCACGCAGCGTGTCGCACAGACGCTCGACGGTACGCGCGGTAAAGCGGATCGTCATCAGTTCGCTCTGGATCGTTTCCTGCGCCTTCAGGTAGGACTTCGACTTGTAGCCTTCCTTCTCGAACGCGCGGCGCATCTTGTCGAACCACTCGCTGATCTGCGAGAACTTCTCGAGCGACGCGCGCTTGAGGGCTTCGAGCTGGGCGGCGTTGGCGGTTGCCTGGGCGGCACCGTCATCGTCCTCCTCTTCCTCTTCTTCCTCTTCCTCTTCGGCTTCCTCGTCCTCGTTCTCGATCGCTTCGGCTTCCTTAGCCGAGAAACCGTCCGTATCGGCGGAGTCCGAAGCATTCGGATCGAGCAGGCCGTCGACGAGCTCGTCGACGCGGATCTCTTCGTTCGCGACGCGCTCGGCCATCGCGAGGATGTCGGCGATCGTCGTCGGGCACGCGGAAATTGCCATCACCATGTGGCGCAGGCCGTCCTCGATCCGCTTCGCGATCTCGATTTCGCCTTCGCGCGTGAGCAGCTCGACCGTGCCCATCTCGCGCATGTACATCCGGACCGGATCGGTCGTGCGGCCGAATTCCGAATCGACGGTCGACAGCGCGACTTCCGCTTCTTCCTCGACTTCATCGTCCGACGACGCGGCCGGCGCGTTGTCGTTCAGGAGCAGCGTTTCCGCGTCCGGCGCCTGCTCGTAAACCGCCACGCCCATGTCGTTGAACGTGCCGATGATGCCTTCGAGGGCTTCGGTCTCGGTGAAGTTGTCCGGCAGGTGGTCGTTGATTTCGGCATACGTGAGGAAGCCGCGCTCCTTGCCGAGCTTGATCAGCGCGCGCAGCTTCACGCGGCGCTCTTCGAGCTCCTCGGCCGTGCCGGGCGTGCTCGTCGCGAACGCTTCCTTCAGCAGCGCCTTTTCCTTGGCGCGACGATCGCGCACCTTGGATTTGCCCGGGGCAGCCGCGGCTGCGGGCTGCTCGTCGCTCTGATTTGCGTCGTCATCGACGGATACTTCGTTCAGCTTTTTGGTCATGGAGTTCGCCGTACCGGCTATATCGACTCGCGGCTGCTGGACGACAGCCGGTTGAACCGTGGGTGCATGAGTAGTACGTACTGCCGTTTCGTCCGCGGCGGCAGTCGTGTCCCTTGCGCTTTTCGCACTTGCCCGCTTCGCCGCCGGCTTGGCCGGCCCGGAGTCGGGTCTGGCGGCAGCCCGTGTTCTGGCTGCCGGCGCCGGCGCAGCCTGAGCAGTGCCGGCCGCGGTTTTCTTTCCTGCAGGGGCTGACGTGGCTGAAGACGTTGTCCTGGTGGAAGAAGCAGACTTGGCCGCTGTGACCTTCGTGGTCGGCTCCGTCGAGCCCTTGCCCGTTGCTTTCTTTCCGCCTGTCGTCTTTGCCATCGCGAATCTCGCCTCTGCTTAGAAAACAAACCGCTGGAAACCTTATATTATAGCACGCTGGGGCGTCCTCTCCCGACGCCCCGGCCGCCTACAGCCCGAGCCGACGCTTCATGTCGGTTCGCTGCTGGTTCAATTCCGTCAATTCAGCCAGTTCCTCGGGTGTGAAATTGGACTGCCGCGCAAGCCGATCGAGCCTGTCGCAGCAGGCGTCATAGCGCATCTTCAGCACTGCGGCCTGCAACTCCTCGCCCGCGATCCGTTCCTGCTCACGCTGCCGCTCGGGCACCGTCTCGTCTTCCGGATTCTGTAACAGCAAATCGCGGACGTTTTCATCATAGTCCAGAATTTCGCGGAAGATTTCCTCGTAAGTCGCCGCGTTCGAGGACGTCCGCAGGACATCCGACAGCAGCCGGAACTCGGCGCCGTCGCCCAGCGCACGCGCATGCTCGACGACTTCGGCGAACAGCTCGCCGATCCGCGGCAGCGCACACAGGGTCGCAAGCTGTTCGTCGTCGAGCTGCGATGCGATTCGCGGATGCATGACGAGCGTGCGCAACGCGCGCTTTTCGCTGTCCGTCACGCGCCGCCGCTCGCTGCGCGCGGGCGCCTGGCGCGCGGGCGCAGCGATGCGCGCATCGACCTCCGACAGGGCCGCGACTTCCTCGAACGGGATATCGAGCCGGTCGGCGAACATGTGCATGATCTGCGCGCGCAACGCATTCGCCGGCAGCGCCTGCAGCAACGGCTTCGCGTCGAACAACGCCTTCGCACGCCCTTCCGGCTGGTCGAGCGCCTTGCCGGCAATTGCTTCGTTCAACAGAAATTGTGACAGCGGCATCGCGCGCTCGACCTGCTCGGAAAACGCGTCCGCGCCGAATTCGCGCACGTAGCTGTCCGGATCGTGCTCGGGCGGCAGGAAAAGGAATCGGATCGTCCGGTTGTCCGCCGCATGCGGCAGGCACGCCTCGAGCGCGCGGCGCGCCGCACGCCGGCCGGCCGAGTCGCCGTCGAAGCTGAAAATCACCGTATCGGTCTGGCGCAGCAATTTCTGCACGTGGATCGGCGTGCATGCCGTGCCGAGCGTCGCGACCGCGTTCGGGAAGCCGAGCTGCGCGAGCGCGACGACGTCCATGTAGCCTTCGACGACCAGCACGTACTTGCGCTCGCGGATCGCGAGGCGCGCCTCGAACAGCCCGTACAGTTCACTGCCCTTGTTGAACAGCGGCGTTTCGGGCGAATTCAGGTACTTCGGCTCGCCGCTGCCGAGCACGCGGCCGCCGAACCCGATCACCTGCCCCTTCACGTTGCGGATCGGGAACATGATCCGCTCGCGGAACCGGTCGTAGCGTCGCGCGACGCCCTGCGCATCGGTTTTCTCGCTGACGATCACGAGCCCCGATTCGACGAGCGAGTCGTCGCGGTAGTCCGGGAACGCGGCTTCGAGGTTCTGCCAGCCGTCCGGCGCATAGCCGAGCCCGAAGCGCGCAGCGATCTCGCCGGTCAGGCCCCGGTTCTTCAGATACTGGATCGCGACCGTCGCGCCGCGCAATTGCTTGCGGTAGTAGTCGCACGCGGCGGACATCACGTCGGACAGCGCGGTCGCGACCGATTTCGACACGGGCGCCGGATAGTCGCCGCCGCCCGCAGCGCCTCCGCCACCGCGCATCGACGGCTCGTGCGGCACGGTCAGCCCGACCGATTGCGCGAGCTCCTGCACGGCTTCCGGAAACGTGAGCCCCGCGTGTTCCATCAGGAAACCGATCGCCGTGCCGTGCGCGCCGCAGCCGAAGCAGTGATAGAACTGCTTGGTCGGGCTGACGGTAAACGACGGGCTCTTCTCGTTGTGGAACGGGCACAATCCCATGAAGTTCGCGCCGCCCTTCTTGAGCTGCACGTACCGGCCCACCACGTCGACGATATCGACGCGGTTCAGCAAATCCTGCAGGAACGAATGCGGAATCACCGTGGGATCGAGCGAAAAAAGACAATACGACGCCCCGGCGCACGCGCATGCGGCGCCGGAAAGCGGGTTTTACTTCGACAGCGCGGCCTTGACCTGCGCGGAAACGGCCGTCATGTCGGCCCGGCCCGCGAGCTTGCCCTTCAGCACACCCATCACCTTGCCCATGTCCTGCGGGCCGGCTGCCCCGGTTGCAGCGACCGCGGCCTGGACTTCGGCGGCTACTTCCGCGTCCGACAACTGCGCCGGCATGTAGGCGGCCAGCACCGTCAGTTCCGCCTGCTCCTTCTCGACGAGATCGTCGCGGCCGGCAGCCTGGAACTGGCTGATCGAGTCCTTGCGCTGCTTGATCATCTTGTCGATCACGGCGGTAATGCCCGCGTCGTCGAGGGTCACCCGATCATCGACTTCGCGCTGCTTGATCGCGGCCAGCAGCAGGCGAATCGTCGCCAGACGCTCGCTTTCCTTTGCGCGCATCGCGGCCTTCATGTCTTCGCTGATCTGCTCTTTCAAACTCATCTTGCACCCGGGATGAAAACGTGACTTCGGCACCCGCGAACGGGCGTCAACACAAAAACCCGCTTGGGACTAAGTCTCAAGCGGGTTGCTCGAATCCGGCATCGGCGACTCGCGGCCCCGAATCGAGGCCGATCGTGCGGAGCTCGCCGGTGCGCCGCTCAGCGAACCGCGCGGCGCTCAATCTTTCAGTACAGCTTCTTCGGCAGCGTCTGGCTGCGGATCCGCTTGTAATGACGCTTCACCGCGGCAGCCTTCTTGCGCTTGCGCTCGGCGGTCGGCTTCTCGTAAAACTCCCGCGCACGAAGCTCGGTCAGCAGACCGTTCTTCTCGATCGTGCGCTTGAAGCGGCGCATGGCGACTTCGAACGGCTCGTTTTCTTTAACGCGAATGATCGTCATGATCCGACACGAATAAAGGTTTGCAGGGAAGACTCATGAGTATAGCAGAGCGCCGCGCAAAGACATAAGGGCCGGGTTCCGTCAACGGCGGGCCGGCGCCGCCGTGTCAGGCGCTCCGCGCAAACTCCGCCGCCGCCTGCCCGGCCGCCGTGCCGGACGCCCACGCCCACTGGAAGTTGTAGCCGCCGAGCCAGCCCGTCACGTCCACGGCCTCGCCGATGAAGAACAGCCCCGGCACCCGCGCGCTCATCATCGTCGCCGACGACAGTTCGCGCGTATCGACGCCGCCCTTCGTCACCTCGGCCTTCTTGTAGCCTTCGGTGCCGTTCGGCGTCAACGTCCAGCCGGACAGCGCGTCGCCGATCTGGCGCAGCGTCTTGTCGGGCAGATCCGCGAGCCGTGCATCGGCCGCGACGCGGTGCGTGTCGAGCCAGACGTGAGCGAGGCGCGACGGCACCCAGTCCGCGAGCAGCGAGCCGATCTGGCGCTTCGACGTGCGCTTCGCGTCGAGCAGGTCGGCCACCGCGTCGCGTTGCGGCAACAGGTCGATGCGGATCGGGTCGCCCGGCTGCCAGTAGCTCGAAATCTGCAGGATGCCGGGGCCCGACAGTCCGCGATGGGTCAGCAGCAGATCCTCGACGAATTCGCCGCCGCGCTTCTTGTCGCCGGTCGACACGCGCACTTCGAGCGACACGCCGGACAGCGCCGCGAACGGTTCCCAGTCTTGCTGCGCGAAGGTGAGCGGCACGAGCGCGGGCCGCGTATCGACGAGCTTGTGGCCGAACTGCTTCGCGAGCCGGTAGCCGAAGTCGGTCGCGCCGATCTTCGGGATCGACAGGCCGCCCGTGGCGACGATCAGCGCGCGTGCGCGGATCGGCCCTGCCTGCTGCGTGTCGAGCGTAAAACCGTCGGCGGGCGCGTGGCGCACCGCGTCGACGACCACCGGCCGGCGCCACGCAATGCCGCCCGCGTCGCATTCGTGCTTCAGCACGTCGATGATCGCGTCGCTGCCGTGATCGCAAAAGAGCTGCCCCTTGTGCTTTTCGTGCCAGGTGACGTGATGGCGCTTGAGCAGGCCGAGGAAGTCGCGCGGCGTATAGCGCGCAAGCGCCGAACGTGCGAAATGCGGATTCGACGACAGGTAGTTGTCGGGGCCCGCGTAGAGATTCGTGAAGTTGCAGCGGCCGCCGCCCGAGATGCGGATTTTCTCGGCGAGCCGCGGCGCGTGATCGATCAGCACCACGCGGCGGCCGAGTTGCCCGGCGACCGCGGCGCTCATCATCCCGGCGGCGCCCGCGCCGATCACGGCGATATCGTAAGTTTCCATGGCGCGGATTGTACCTGCCCGGTCGCGCGGGCGGGCCGCCGCAGGCGGCAGCGGGCCATCGCCTGCTATAATTTGCGGTTACGTTGATCTTCCCGCGGCGCGCTCGATGCAGTGCGCCCCACTCTTGCCCATGCTCGTTCTCGGCATCGAAAGCTCCTGCGACGAAACCGGTCTCGCGCTGTACGACACGCAGCGCGGCCTGCTCGCGCACGCGCTTCATTCGCAGATCGCGATGCACCGCGAATACGGCGGCGTCGTGCCCGAGCTCGCATCGCGCGACCACATCCGACGCGCGCTGCCGTTGCTCGAGGAAGTCATGGCGCAAAGCGACACGCGCCGCGAGGACATCGACGCGATCGCATTCACCCAAGGCCCCGGCCTCGCCGGCGCGCTGCTGGTCGGCGCGAGCATCGCGAATGCGCTCGCGCTGGCATGGAACAAGCCGACCGTCGGCATCCATCACCTCGAAGGCCACCTGCTGTCCCCGCTGCTCGTCGACGAGCCGCCGCCGTTCCCGTTCATCGCGCTGCTGGTGTCGGGCGGCCACACGCAATTGATGCGCGTGACCGACGTCGGCGTGTACGAAACGCTCGGCGAGACGCTCGACGACGCGGCCGGCGAAGCATTCGACAAGACGGCAAAGCTGATCGGCCTCGGCTATCCGGGCGGCCCGGAAGTATCGAAGCTTGCGGAAACGGGCACGCCGGGCGCCGTCGTGCTGCCGCGCCCGATGCTCCATTCGGGCGATCTCGATTTCAGCTTCAGCGGCCTGAAGACGGCCGTGCTCACGCAGATGAAGAAGTTCGAGGCGGCAAAACTCGAAGGCGAAGCGCTCGAACGTGCGAAAGCCGATCTCGCGCGCGGCTTCGTCGACGCGGCCGTCGACGTGCTCGTCGCGAAGTCGCTCGCCGCACTCAAGAAGACGAAGCTCAAGCGCCTCGTGGTCGCGGGCGGCGTCGGCGCGAACCGCCAGTTGCGTGCCGCGCTGTCGGCTGCTGCGGCCAAGCGCGGCTTCGACGTGCACTATCCGGATCTCGCGCTCTGCACCGACAACGGCGCGATGATCGCGCTGGCCGGCGCGCTGCGGCTCGGCCGCTGGCCCGAGCAGGCGAACGCCGATTACGCGTTCACGGTGAAGCCGCGCTGGGATCTGGCGTCGCTCGCACGCTGATTCGCACGACGCACCGGCACGCATCGAGATTCACCCGCCAAAAACACAAAGGCCGCTCGTTCTCGAGCGGCCTTTTTCGTTGCAGCGGCAAAACGCCGCAGCGGCATGACGTTACGCAGCGTGCCGCTTGTCGCGCTCGATCAGCGCATACGCGCTGTGATTGTGGATCGACTCGAAATTCTCGGCCTCGAGCACGTAGGCGATCACGCGCTCGTCCGCATCGAGACGCTGAGCGACGTCGCGCACCAGATCCTCGACGAACTTCGGGTTTTCGTACGCACGCTCCGTGACGAACTTCTCGTCCGGACGCTTCAGCAGGCCCCACAGCTCGCACGACGCCTCTTCCTCCGCGATGCGGATCAGCGCTTCGACCGGCAGGTCGGCGGCGAGCTCGGCGTCGATCGTCACGTGCGAGCGCTGGTTGTGCGCGCCGTACTGCGAGATCTTCTTCGAGCACGGGCACAGGCTCGTCACCGGCACAAGCACCTTGAGGAACACGCGTGCTTCGCCGTCGCGGCTTTCGCCTGCGAGCGTCACTTCATAGTCGAGCAGGCTCTGCACGCCCGACACCGGTGCCGTCTTGTTCACGAAGTACGGGAACGTGACTTCGATGCGGCCAGCCTCGGCTTCCAGCTTCTCGAGCATCGACGCGAGCATCGCACGGAAGCGCTCGACCGTCAGCGGCGCGCGATTCTCCTCGAGCAACGCGACGAAGCGCGACATGTGCGTGCCCTTCTGATCGGCAGGCAGGCGCACGTCGAGATTCCAGACGCCGACGGTCGGCTGCACGTCGCCGCTCTCGGTGCGTACCGTCAACGGATGCCGGACCGCCTTCACGCCCACGCGCTGAATCGGAATCTGGCGGGTATCCACCGTGCTCTGCACGTCGGGCATCACGAAGGCGGGATTCATCTGGTTCATCTTGTTCAATCCTTGTAAGCCGCGCGTCCGACGACGCGCACGCCGCGCCATGCGGCAGCCGGAAAAGCAACATGGGCCCGCAGGCCCATGTTTTCCGCATCAATGGTGACCGGTTGCGCCAGTCGCACCGACGCCGCCCGCAGGCGGCGCCAGCTTATGCGACCCGCTTCGCCTGACCGGCGACATCGGCCGCCGGGCTCAGGAAGCGTTCGCGAATCGATTTCGCAATGCCCGCGCCGTCGAGGCCGCATTGCGACAGCAGCTTCGCGGGATCGCCGTGATCGATGAACTGGTCAGGGAGGCCCAATTGTATTACGGGTCGGATAACCCCACTCTCCATCAGGGCTTCGACGCAGGCCGAACCCGCACCGCCCATCACGCAGCCTTCCTCGACCGTGACGAGATAATCGTGCGTCTCGGCGAGCTCGCGCACGAGCGCCGCATCGAGCGGCTTCACGAAGCGCATGTTCGCGACCGTTGCATCGAGCTCCTCGGCTGCCACGAGCGACGGCGCGACCATCGTACCGAACGCGAGGATCGCCACGCGCTTGCCTTCCGGCTGCGACGTGCGGCGGCGCACTTCACCCTTGCCGAGCGGGATTTCGGTGAATTCCTTCACCGTCGCCACGCCCGTGCCCGCGCCGCGCGGATAACGCACCGCGGTCGGGTTCGGCTGCTGGAGCGCCGTGTGCAGCATCTGACGACACTCGTTTTCGTCGGACGCGGCCATGATCGTCATGTTCGGGATGCAGCGCATGAACGCGAGATCGTACGCACCCGCGTGCGTCGCGCCGTCGGCGCCGACGAGGCCCGCGCGGTCGATCGCGAACACCACCGGCAGGTTCTGCAGCGCGACGTCGTGGATCAGCTGGTCGTATGCACGCTGCAGGAACGTCGAGTAGATCGCGACGACGGGCTTCAGCCCTTCGGTCGCGAGGCCGCCCGCGAACGTCACCGCGTGCTGCTCGGCGATGCCGACGTCGTAATAGCGATCCTTGAAGCGCTTCTCGAACTCGACCATGCCCGAGCCTTCGCGCATCGCGGGCGTAATGCCGACGACGCGCGAATCGCGCTCGGCTTCATCGCACAGCCATTCGCCGAACACCTGCGTGTACGTCTTTTTCGCGGGCGTGGCCGACGGCTTGATGCCTTCTGCCGGGTTGAACTTGCCGGGGCCGTGATAGAGCACGGGATCGGCTTCGGCGAGCTTGTAGCCCTGGCCTTTCTTCGTGACCACGTGCAGGAACTGCGGGCCGCGCAGCTCGCGGATGTTCTGCAGCGTCGGGATCAGCGAATCGAGATCGTGACCGTCGATCGGGCCGATGTAGTTGAAGCCGAACTCTTCGAACAGCGTGGCCGGCACGACCATGCCCTTCGCGTGCTCCTCGAGCTTGCGCGCGAGTTCGAGCACCGGCGGCGCCACGCTCAGCACGCGCTCGACGCCCGCACGCGCGGCCGCATAGAAGCGGCCGGACATCAGGCGGGCGAGATGGCGGTTCAGCGCGCCGACCGGCGGCGAAATCGACATGTCGTTGTCGTTGAGGATCACGAGCAGCTTCGCATCCTCCGACACACCTGCGTTGTTCATCGCCTCGAACGCCATGCCGGCCGTCATCGCGCCGTCGCCGATCACCGCGATCGAGAAGCGGTCGTCGCCGTTCAGCTGGCTGCCGATCGCCATCCCGAGCGCCGCCGAGATCGACGTGCTCGAGTGCGCGGTGCCGAACGTGTCGTATTCGGACTCGCTGCGGCGCGGGAAACCCGAGATGCCGTCGTACTGGCGCAGCGAATGCATCTGGTCGCGGCGGCCCGTCAGGATCTTGTGCGGGTAGGTCTGGTGACCCACGTCCCAGACGATCCGGTCGTTCGGCGTGTTGAACACGTAGTGCAACGCGATCGTCAGCTCGACCGTCCCGAGGTTGGACGACAGATGGCCGCCCGTCTTCGACACGCTGTCGAGCACGAACGCGCGCAGTTCATCCGCGAGCGGTTGGAGTTGGCGACGATCGAGGCGGCGCAGATCCGCCGGGTCGTCGATGGTTTTCAGCAAGTCGTACATCGTCGTTCCATTGTAGGAAATCAAACGCGCCCGCATTCTATTGCACGCACCGTAGCGTGTGCGCAGCGGCGGGCTTCGCGTCAGCTGACCCGGTTCACCACCAGGTCGGCAAGTTCGGCGAGACGCTGTGCACGTGCGCCGAACGGTTTCAGCGCATCGTGCGCTTCGGCACGCAGCTGGGCCGCGAGCTCACGCGACGCGTCGAGGCCGAGGATCGATACGTAGGTCGGCTTGTCGTTCGCCGCGTCCTTGCCAGCCGTCTTGCCGAGCGTCGCCGAATCGGTCGTGACGTCGAGAATGTCGTCGACGACCTGGAACGCCAGACCCACGGCACCCGCGTACACGTCGAGCGCGGCCATCGCTTCCGCCGACGGCGTGTCGCCGGCCAGCGCGCCCATCCGCACGGCGGCACGCAGCAGCGCACCCGTCTTCATCCGGTGCATCGTCTCGAGCTGTTCGCGCGTCAGCTTGAGGCCGACGCTCGCCAGGTCGATCGCTTGCCCGCCGGCCATGCCGATCGAGCCGCTCGCAAGCGCCAGCTCGCGCACGAGCGCGGCCTGCTGCACCGGCGACAGCGCCGCGGCGTCGGTCAGCGCGACGAATGCCTGCGACTGCAGCGCATCGCCGACCAGCAGCGCAGTCGGCTCGTCGTACTGCACGTGCACGGTCGGCTTGCCGCGTCGCAGCGCGTCGTCGTCCATGCACGGCATGTCGTCGTGCACGAGCGAGTACACGTGGATCATCTCCAGCGCCGCCGCCGCTGCGTTGCGCGCCGCTTCGGTCGCGCCGGTCAGTTCGCCTGCTGCATGGCACAGCAGCGGGCGAACGCGTTTGCCGCCGCCAAGGACCGCGTAGCGCATCGCTTCGTGAAGTTGCGTGGGCACCACATTATCAGCCGGCAAATATTGGCCGAGTGCGTCCTCGACACGGTCGAGCACGGACCGCATCCATTGTTCGAATGTCATAGATCGTCGTCTTCGCCGTCCGTGGCGGCCGTTCCGGACGAAAGCGGCTTCAGCGTCGCGCCGTCGAGCACGCGAACCTGCTGCTCCACTTTCTCGAGCTGCTGTTGGCAAAACGCAACGAGGGTCGCACCGCGGCGATACGCCGCCAGCGAATCCTCGAGGCTCAACGCGCCGCCTTCCATCCGGGCAACCAGCGTCTCGAGTTCCGCGAGCGCCATCTCATAATTGTCCGGCAACGGTTCGGCGCCATTGCCGGGCGGCGTGGCGCCTGGGGATGCGGTTTTCGCCATGGACGAGGGTGTCAAATTTCAAAACAAGTCGGACATTCTACGGCAAAAGAGAATTCTCCGATCTGCCGACGTGGGCAGTCGCGCACATCTTCCGGCCCCATCTTCGACACGCGAGGTGCGCACCCCGATTGCCTCCGGACAAAAAATTGACACAAATCAGGCACTTAATCCTAGCCTTGCGGGGCGAACCGGGTATAATTCCACGTTTCCCTAAATCGATTTTTCGATGGTTGGGTTGTTCACTGCTTTCACGCTAACACCGGGAGTGGGAATGTCCAATCTGAGCGATGCGCTTCAGTTGAAGTCGGCTCACAGCCAGCTTCCAGTCACTGCCTATTTCGATGAGTCGCTCCTTGAGCGCGAGATCGAAACCCTCTTCAAGAAAGGACCTCGTTACGTCGGGCACGAATTGATGGTGCCCGAGGCGGGGGATTATTTTGCGCTGCCTTCCGAGAACGAAGGCCGCGTGCTGGTCCGCAACCAGGCGAACCAGATCGAACTGCTGTCGAACGTGTGCCGTCACCGCCAGGCGATCATGCTGAACGGGCGCGGCCATGCGCAGAACATCGTGTGTCCGCTGCACCGCTGGACGTACGATCTGGAAGGCCAGTTGCTCGGCGCGCCGCACTTCCCCGACAAGCCGTGCCTGAACCTCGGCAAGAGCCCGCTGCAGAACTGGCAGGGGCTGCTGTTCGAGGCCGAGGGCCGCAACGTCGCGCGCGATCTCGCGAATCTCGGCACGAAGCATCACTTCGACTTCTCCGAGTATCAGTTCGATCACGTCGAAGTGCACGAGTGCGACTACAACTGGAAGACGTTCATCGAGGTCTACCTCGAGGATTATCACGTCGTCCCGTTCCACCCGGGCCTCGGCAGCTTCGTGTCGTGCGACGATCTCAAATGGGAGTTCGGCGACTGGTACAGCGTGCAGACGGTCGGCGTGCACAACGCGCTCGCGAAACCGGGCAGCACGACCTACCAGAAGTGGCACGAGCAGGTGCTCAAGTTCCGCAACGGCGTGCCGCCGGAATTCGGCGCGATCTGGATGGTCTACTACCCGGGCCTGATGATCGAGTGGTATCCGCACGTGCTCGTCGTGTCGTGGCTGATTCCGCGCGGCCCGCAGAAGACGACCAACATCGTCGAATTCTATTACCCCGAGGAAATCGCGCTGTTCGAGCGCGAGTTCGTCGAGGCCGAGCGCGCCGCCTATATGGAGACGGCCGTCGAGGACGACGAAATCGCGATGCGCATGGACGCAGGCCGCCGCGCACTGATGGCGCGCGGTGAATCGCAGGTCGGCCCGTACCAGAGCCCGATGGAAGACGGCATGCAGCACTTCCACGAGTTCCTGCGCCGCCATCTCGGCGACCTCTGATCGTCCGCGCGGCGCGCGAGCGCCGCATCGCATGCGGCATATGAAAAGACGGGTTTCGGCCCGTCTTTTTTTGTTTAGACTTGGAGTATCGGGCCGTTTGCACTCCAGGGAGCCGTCATGCCACATACCCACTACACCACGCTCATCTCCGCCGCCAATCTCGCCGAGCGTCTGGCCGCGGCGCCGGGCAGCGTCGCCGTGTTCGACTGCCGCTTCGACCTCGTCGATCCGGCCGCAGGCGAAGCGGCCTATGCGGCCGGCCACCTCCCCGGTGCGCAGTATCTGCATCTCGACCGCGATCTGTCCGGCCGCAAGACCGGCACCAACGGCCGCCATCCGCTGCCGACCCGCGACGCATTCGCGACGCTGATGGCGTCCCGCGGCGTCAGGCAGGGCCAGCAGGTCGTCGCCTACGACGCACAAGGCGGCGCCTATGCGGCGCGGCTATGGTGGCTGCTGCGCTGGCTCGGACACGATTCCGTCGCGGTGCTCGACGGCGGCCTGCAGGCATGGGAAGCGGCCGGCCAGCCGCTGACCACCGATGTGCCGCATCCGGCCGCAGGCGATTTCCGCGCGACGACTCCGCTCGAATCGACGGTCGACGCGGCAGCCGTGCTCGCGAACGTGACGTCGGGCAAGCGCGTCGTGATCGATGCCCGCGCACCGGATCGCTATCGCGGCGAAAACGAAACGATCGATCGTGTCGGCGGCCACATTCCCGGCGCACGTAACCGGTTCTTCAAGGACAATCTGACCGCCGACGGCCGCTTCAAGACCGGCCATGAACTGCGCGAGACCTTCACCACGCTGCTGGCCGGCACCGAACCGAACAGTGTGATCCTGCAATGCGGATCCGGCGTGACCGCATGCCACAATGCGCTCGCACTCGAAATCGCGGGGCTGCATGGCGCGTCGCTGTATCCGGGCTCGTGGAGCGAGTGGAGCGCCGATCCGTCGCGGCCGATCGCGACCGGCCCGAACCCGTAAACACCTGCGCGGCGTGACGGCAAAGCGGCGGCATCTGCCGCCGCTTCGTCGTTTACATCACGCCGTATTTGTGGAACCACTCGATCGCGCGCTTCCAGCCGTCCTCCGCATCGCCCTTCACGTAACTCGGCCGATAGTCTGCAAAGAACGCGTGACCGGCATCCGGATACACGACGATCTCCGATTCGCGCGCGAGCTTCGAATCGCTCGCCTGGATCGCCTTGCGCATGTCCGCGAGCGACGCCTGCGTGATGTTCGTGTCCTTCTCGCCGTACAGCCCGAGCACCGGCACCTTCAGCAGCGACGCATGATCGACCGGATTGAACGGCGTCATCTCGTCGGTCTTGCCCTCGACGAAGCCATACCACGCGACGGCCGCGCGCACGTGCGGATTGTGCTCCGCATACAGCCATGCCTGGCGGCCGCCCCAGCAGAAACCCGTCACGCCGAGACGCGACAGATCGCCGCCGTTCTTGCCGGCCCACGCGACGGTCGCATCGAGATCCTCGGTGACCTGCCGGTCGGGCACCTTGCTGATGATGTTGTCGTACAGCTCCTTCATCGTCGGATACTTCGACGCATTGCCCTGCCGCGCGAACAGGTCGGGCGCGATCGCCAGATAGCCGAGCTTCGCAAAGCGACGGCAGACGTCGGCGATATGCGCATGCACGCCGAAGATCTCGTGGATCACGATGACGACCGGCAGGTTCGTCTTGTCGACCGGTTGCGCGCGATACGCGGGGATGCTGGCGTCGCCCGAGCGAATCTGGATGGTGTCGACGTCCAGGCCGGTGCTGTCGGTCGTGATCGTCTGCGCCGACACGGGCAGCACGGCCGCCGCGAAGGTACCGCCCAGCGCGGCCTGCATGAACTTGCGGCGCGAGAACGGAACGTGGGGAACCAGGCTGTCGACTTCGGGTTTCAACATGAATGCACTCCTCGATTGAGCGCTGCCGCCACGGCCGGGGCTCGGCCCGGCTTCACGCCGGCGGACAGCGCGGATGTCGCGGCGGTTGGCACCCCGCCGCAAGCGGAAACCCGGACAAGATGCCCAATAATCCGTTGTCGCGTCAACTGTCAGATGTGTAAGACTCGATTACGACGATGTAATGCAGCGGCATCCGACGGTATCGATCATCGCGATGCAGCCGGCCCAGTGCGCGAGCTCGCGATCGCCCGCATTTGAAACGACAACGGGCAGGAAACGCGCGCTGCGTGTTCCCTGCCCGTCCGAAGTACACGTAAGTGCGCGTCAGTGCAGCTTGACGCGAGGCAGCGTCGTGCGGCGCAACCAGTGCGCGACCGTATCGAGCATCATGCGCGGATAGCCGTGCAGCGCCGCGATGTGCAGCCGGTACAGCGACATGTACATGAAGCGCGCGAACAGCCCTTCGATCAGCATGTTGCCGCCGATCAGCCCGCCCATCAGGTTGCCGACCGCGCTGAAGTGACCCAGCGACACGAGCGAACCGAAATCGCGATAGGTGAACTCCGGCAGCTGACGTCCGTCAAGCCGGCAGCCGATCGCCTTCAGCAGGAAACTCGCCTGCTGGTGCGCGGCCTGCGCGCGCGGCGGCACGTTGCGCTCGTTGCCGGGCCATACGCATGCCGCGCAATCGCCGAGTGCGAAGATGTTGTCGTCGGTGAAGGTTTGCAGCGTGCGGCGCACGTCGAGCTGGCCGAGCTTGTTGACCTGCAGGCCATCGAGATTCGACAGCACGGACGGCGCCTTGATGCCGGCCGCCCAGACGGTAAGATCCGCGCGCACCGTCTTGCCGCTCGCGGTGTGCACGAAACCGGGCGCAACCTCGGTCACGCGCTCGGCGAGCATCAATCGCACGCCGAGTTTTTCGAGCAGCTCGGCCGTTGCGGTCGACACGCGCTCCTGCAGCGCGGGAAGAATTCGCGGCCCCGATTCGATCAGCACGATGCCGACGTCGTGTTGCGGGTCGAGCTTGTGCAACCCGTAGACGGACAGCACCTGCGCGGTGTTGCGCAGTTCCGCGGACAGCTCGACGCCCGTCGCACCGCCGCCGACGATCACTACCTGGATGCGCGGCTCGTCCGCCGCTCCCGGCGCGGGCTGCGCCGGCGCCTGGTGCTCGGCGCGCATGCATGCGGCGATCAGGCGCTTGCGGAAGCGCTCGGCCTCGCCGACCGTATCGAGCGCGATCGCGTTTTCGGCCGCGCCCTGCACGCCGAAGAAATGCGTCGTGCTGCCGATCGCGATCACGAGCGTGTCGTATTCGAGGTCACGCGCCGGCAGCAATTCCGCGCCGTCGCTGTCGTTGACCGGCGACAACGTGATGCGCTTCGCCGCGCGATCGAGCGATGTCAGTTCGCCCTGCTGAAACTCGAAGCCATGCCAGCGCGCCTGCGCCGCGTATTCGAGTTCCTGCGTGAACGGGTCCATGCTGCCGGCCGCGACCTCGTGCAGCAATGGCTTCCAGATGTGGGTCGGATTGCGGTCGACGAGCGTGACGAGCGCACGCGCGGGACGATTGCCACGCGCGCCGTAACGGTCGCCGAGCCGCGTCGCCAGTTCCAGGCCACCCGCGCCTCCCCCTACGATGATGATCCGATGCATCCGATTCCCCCTTTGCGATTCGAAACTGCTGCCGCCGGACGATGCAGACGCGATGCGTACGCGCCGCCCGTTGGATTAACCGGTTCGGACATCATCGATGTGCAGTTCGAAACACTTCGATGCGCCGATCCCGGAACGCGGGGCGCGCTGCCCCCGCGACAATGACTGACTGACATGCATTGTCCGGGAGCTTGCGCGTTGACCACAAGCAAACCATCTCGATATTCGGCATCCCTGCAACAATATGCCGCGGGAAGCGGGAATCACGCGGGGTGCGTCAGTGTGCCTCTTCCCAGTTCGCGCCGGCACCGACTTCAGCGACGAGCGGCACCTTCAGCTTCGCCACGCCGCACATCATTTCCGGCAGTTTCTGGCGCACGAGCGACAGTTCGTCGTCGGGCACCTCGAGCACCAGTTCGTCGTGTACCTGCATGATCATCCGCGACGCGAGCCGGTCGCGCGTGAGCCAGTCGTCCACCGCGATCATCGACAGCTTGATCAGGTCGGCCGCCGTGCCCTGCATCGGTGCATTGATGGCCGCACGTTCGGCTGCCTGACGGCGCGGGCCGTTGCCGCCGTTGATCTCCGGCAGCCACAGGCGGCGGCCGAAAACGGTTTCGACGTAGCCCTTTTCCTTCGCCGCCGCGCGCGTGTCCTCCATGTACTGCGCGACGCCCGGGTAGCGCGCGAAATAGCGGTCGATGTACAGCTTCGCCGCATCGCGCGTGATGCCGAGGTTCGACGCGAGGCCGAACGCGCTCATCCCGTAGATCAGCCCGAAGTTGATCACCTTCGCAATGCGGCGCTGATCGGAATTGACCTCCAGCGGCGTCACGCCGAACACTTCGGCGGCAGTTGCGCGGTGGATGTCCTCGCCCTGCGAGAACGCGCGCAGCAGCGACGCGTCGCCGGAAATGTGCGCCATGATCCGCAGTTCGATCTGCGAATAGTCGGCCGACACGATGCGGTGGCCCGGCGACGCGATGAACGCCTCGCGGATCCGCCGGCCCTCGGCCGTGCGCACCGGAATGTTCTGAAGATTGGGATCGTTCGACGCAAGGCGGCCCGTGACCGCGACCGCTTGCGCGTAGTTCGTGTGCACGCGGCCCGTGGCGGGATTCACCATGCGCGGCAGCTTGTCGGTGTAGGTCGACTTCAGCTTCGACAACCCGCGATGCTCGAGCAGCAGCTTCGGCAGCGGATAATCCTCGGCCAGCTTCTGCAGCACTTCCTCGTCGGTCGACGGCGCGCCGCTCGGCGTCTTCTTCACGACCGGCAATTGCAGCTTCTCGAAGAAGATCTGTCCGATCTGCTTCGGCGAGCCGAGATTGAATTCGCCGCCGGCCAGTTCGTACGCCTGTCCTTCGAGCTCGATGAGACGCGTCGCGATCTCGCTGCTCTGCGCCTGCAGAAGTGCGTCGTCGATCAGCACGCCGGTGCGCTCCATCTTGCGCAGCACGAGCGACACCGGCATCTCGATCTCGCGATACACGCGCTCGAGGCCCGGTTCGCGCGCGACCTGCGGATACAGCGCATGATGAAGCTGCAGCGTGATGTCCGCATCTTCGGCCGCGTAGGCGGCGGCCTGGTCGAGCGCCACCTCGTCGAAGCCGATCTGCTTCGCGCCCTTGCCGGCCACGTCTTCGTACTTGATCGTCTTGACGCCCAGATGACGCAGCGCGAGGCTGTCCATGTCGTGCGTGCGATGCGATTCGAGCACGTACGATTCGAGCAGCGTGTCGTGCTCGATGCCGTTCAGCGCGATGTCGTAGTTCGCGAGCACCTGCGCGTCGTACTTCAGGTGCTGGCCCACTTTCTTGCGGTCGGCCGATTCGAGCCACGGCTTCAGGCGCGCGAGCACGTCGCCGATCGGCAACTGCTCGGGCAGATCGGGGCCGCGGTGCGCGACCGGAAGATACGCGGCCTTGCCGGGCTCGATCGAGAACGACAGGCCGACGAGCCGCGCGGTCATCGGATCGAGCGACGTGGTCTCGGTATCGAACGCGGTCAGTGCGGCCGCATCGATCTTCGCGAACCATGCATCGAACTGTTCCCAGGTCTGGATCGTGTCGTATTCGCGGACGATGTCCGCGGCCACCATCGGCGCCGGATCGCCTTCCGGCGCATCGGCGCCGCCGCCTTCCGCGGGCGCGCTGTCGACTTCGCGCAGCCACGTCTTGAAGCCGTAGCGCGCGAAGATGTCGCGCAACAGGTCGCGCGCTTCGCCATCGCTCTTGAGCGACGCTTCGATCGATTCGAGATGCGGTGCGAGATCGCAGGCCGTGTCGACCGTCACGAGCTTGCGGCCGAGCGGCAGGAAATCGAGCGCGCGGCGCAGGTTGTCACCAACCACGCCCTTGATCTCGCCCGCGTGTTCGATCACGCCGTCGAGACTGTCGTATTGCGACAGCCACTTCACGGCCGTCTTCGGCCCGCACTTCTCGACGCCGGGCACGTTGTCGACGGTGTCGCCGATCAGTGCGAGGTAGTCGATGATCCGCTCGGGCGGCACGCCGAACTTCTCGATCACGCCGGCGCGATCGAGCGTCTCGTTGGTCATCGTGTTGACGAGCGTGACGCGATCGGTGACGAGCTGCGCGAGGTCCTTGTCGCCGGTCGACACGATCACGTTCATCCCGTGCCGCTCGGCTTCGCGCGCGAGCGTGCCGATCACGTCGTCGGCCTCGACGCCCTCGACCATCAGCAGCGGCCAGCCGAGCGCGCGCACCGCGCCGTGAATCGGCTCGACCTGCAGCGCAAGATCGGGCGGCATCGACGGACGGTTTGCCTTATAGTCGGCATAAAGGTCGTCGCGGAACGTCTTGCCCTTTGCATCGAACACGCAAGCGCTATACTCTGCACTGACCTCCTTGCGCATACGGCGCAGCATGTTGATGATTCCGTAGAGCGCTCCGGTCGGCTCCCCGCCAGGGCCACGCAAATCAGGCATCGCATGGTAAGCCCGATACAGATAGCTCGAACCGTCAACCAATAGCAGGGTCTTACCTTCCAGATTTCGTTCTTCAGGCATTATGAACAAGAGAAAAGTGATTCCGAGTCTGCGTTCGCTCGCAGATCAAGAACGCGCGACGGCCAAGAAGGCGCGCGCATCGTGGCAGATGTTCACGATTATGGCAGAGTTTATCGAGGCGACCGAGTACCTGTCGGAGATCCGCCCGGCCGTCAGCATCTACGGTTCTGCCCGTCTCAAGCCCGACACGCCGCACTACAAGCTGGCCGTGCAGATCGCGCGCAAGCTGTCCGATGCCGGCTTCGCGGTGATCTCCGGCGGCGGCCCCGGCATCATGGAAGCCGCGAACAAGGGCGCGCACGCCGGCAAGGCGCCGTCGGTCGGCCTGAACATCGAGTTGCCGCACGAGCAGGCGGGCAACCACTATCAGGACATCTCGCTGCGCTTCCGTCACTTCTTCACGCGCAAGGTCACGTTCGTGAAGAACTCCGACGCGGTGATCGTGATGCCGGGCGGCTTCGGCACGCTCGACGAACTCTCCGAGGTGCTCACGCTGATCCAGACGAAGAAATCGCGCCTCGTGCCGATCATTCTCGTCGGCAGCGAATTCTGGCAGGGGTTGTTGCAATGGTTCCGCGATCAGCTGATTCCGAACGGCCTCATCAATCCGGAAGACATGAACCTGATGCAGGTGATCGACGATCCTGACCAGGTGCTCGACGCCGTGCTCGCGTTCTACGAGGACAGCGGCGAGGAAGAAGGCGCGGACGGCGAAGATCATCCGCCGCGGCCCGAAGAAGACCGCATGTTCTATCTGTAACTCGATCGGTGCGATGGCCGGCCTCATGGCCGGTTATCCCGTCTCCCGCGCGGCAGGCACGGCAATTCCGCCACCTGGCGCGCGTCATTTTGTAACGCCGTATTAATTCCGCCGCCAGCCGCGCGCCGCCCGAATGTCAAATCCGGGCAGCCTGCATCGCGCGATGCGATCGACGCTCCGGATGCTCGGCCCGGCATTGTCAAATCATGCGACGTGTCGTCGATCCCGGCCGGCGTGCACGACGTCAATCCTCCGTAACAAACCCGTATCGCATTTTCCGCGCCGCGCCTGCACACTGCATGTCGTCGGCGTGGCGTCCCCCCGGTGGAACGATCCCCCTCGCGTCCATCGCGTCGCGCCGGCCTTTTGACAACGACATCACGGAAAACAACATGAAACGCTCGCTGATCGCCCTCGCCTTCGCCGGCCTCGGCCTTTCGCTGTCCGGCCTCGCCCACGCTGTCAACGTCGACGTCAACATCGGCACGCCCGCACCGGTCGTGGTCGCACCCGCGCCTGTCGTGGTCGCACCGGCGCCTGCGATCGTGGTCGGCTGGCACGGCGACCGTTACTGGGACGGCCGCCGTTACTGGGAGCGTCGCGAGTGGGAAGATCATGAGCGCCATCGCGGGCACGGCGGCTACCATTGCCCGCCGGGACATGCGAAGAAGGGCGAGTGCTGAGCATCCGGGTGCGCGGTCTGTCTAGGCCGCGCATCGCAGGACAATGAACAAGGCCGCACGTGAACGAACGTTCGCGTGCGGCCTTTGTCGTTACGCCGCGCGGCTTGCGCGGCGTTTGCATCACTGAAACGCCACTTCGGCGAAGCTGCGCAGTTTCCGACTATGCAGCTTGTCGAGCCCGTTCGTGCGCAGAATCTCCATCGCCTTCACGCCGATCTGCAGATGTTGGTCGACCTGCCCGCGATAGAACGTGTCGGCCATGCCCGGCAGCTTCAACTCGCCGTGCAGCGGCTTGTCCGACACGCACAGCAGCGTGCCGTACGGCACGCGGAAACGGAAACCGTTCGCGGCGATCGTCGCACTTTCCATGTCGAGCGCGATTGCGCGGCTCTGCGACAGCCGCTGCACCGGCTCGCGGTGATCGCGCAGTTCCCAGTTGCGGTTGTCGACGCTCGCGACCGTGCCCGTGCGCATCACGCGCTTCAGTTCGGCGCCGTCGAGCTGCGTCACTTCGGCGACGGCGCGCTCGAGCGCGAGCTGCACTTCGGCGAGCGCCGGGATCGGCACCCACAGCGGCAAGTCCGCATCCAGCACGTGATCCTCGCGCACGTAACCGTGCGCGAGCACGTAGTCGCCGAGGCGCTGCGTGTTGCGCAGGCCCGCGCAGTGACCGAGCATCACCCATGCGTGCGGACGCAGCACCGCGATGTGATCGGTGATCGTCTTCGCATTCGACGGACCGACGCCGATGTTGACCATCGTGATCCCGCTGCCGTCCGCGCGCTTCAGGTGATAAGCGGGCATCTGCGGCAGCCGTGGCGGCGCGGCGCCCTCGGCCGGCTCGCTGCCAAGGTTCGCGTTGTACGTGATGACGTCGCCCGGCTCGACGAACGAACTGTACTGGCTGCGATACGCGCGCACGTCCGGATCGTCGCTTTCCGTCATCAGCGTGCGGCCGAGCTTCACGAATTCGTCGATATAGAACTGGTAGTTCGTGTAGAGCACGTAATTCTGGAAATGCGTGGGCGACGTCGCCGTGTAATGACGCAGCCGGTGCAGCGAGAAGTCGACGCGCGCGGCCGTGAACAGCGCGAGCGGATGCGGCTCGCCCGGCGCCGGTTCGAAGGTGCCGTTGACGATGCGGTCGTCGAGGTACGACAGATCGGGGGTGTCGAAGATGTCGCGCATCGCGAGCAGGCGGTCGCGGTCGAGTTCGCCTTCGAGATGGATGCCTTCGGGGAACGCGAAGTGAACCGGAATCGGCTGCGACGACACGCCGATCTCGATCTTCACATGATGGTTCTTCGACAGCAGGCGCAGTTGCTCGCGATAGTAGTTCGCGAACAGGTCGGGACGCGTGACGGTCGTCTCGAACACGCCGGGGCCCGCGACGAAGCCGTAAGAACGGCGCGAATCGACGTGCGTGTTGACGTCGGTGCGGATCCGCACGAACGGATAGCACGCGCGCACGTGCTCGGTGATCGGCTCATGGCGGCGGTATCGCGCGAAGGCGTCGCGCAGGAAGCCCGTATTGGTATCGTAGATGGCCGACAGCCGCGCGACGGCGGCAACGGAATCGTCGAATGCTTCGACGGGCGGGCTCTCGGGCGTCAGCACCCGATGCCGGCGGCTCAAATCGTTCTTCATTTTCATCACCTCGTCTGATCGAACGACATTACCACGGAACCCGGTCACGCTCATGGCCGCCCGCTTGCACGCCGCGTGCACGCGAGGGCCGGGCCGCGCGCAGTATTTGCTAAAATCGGAAGGTTCACTGGAGACTCATCATGAAGCCGCTCATTCTCGTCGCCGCTGCCGCCATGCTTGCCGGCACGTTTGCCGCTGCCGGCGCCGCCTACGCCGCCGGCGGCACGCCCGACGCCGACGCGCAGGCCCGGGCCGAGGCCAACGAAGCCGCCGGCCTGCCCGATCTCCGCAAGATCAATCGCCCGGCCGCCGAAGTCACGTCGAAAGTCGACTTCGCCGACATCCGCCGCACGCCGAGCTTCCACGAAAAGAGCAAGAACGGCACCGAGGTCACCGAGTATCGCGATCGCGGCAAGCCGGTCGAGATCGACGTGAAGTCGAACTTCGGCACCCGCTACCAGATGAGCTCCACGCTCGACACGTCGCCGAAGCCGCACGACGCGGGGGTTCCGATCACGCGCCTGCCGTCGGTGAATCTGCGCTACTGATTTCCTGCCGCGCCGCGTCGATCCCGACGCGGCGCGCCGGCTTTCCCTTCATCTCCTGTCGCGCCGCACGCCGCGCGCGTGCCGACAACTGACCAGACGCATCTCGCATGGCCGTTTTCACCGCTGTTTCCGACTCCGATCTCGCGCAATGGATGCGCCACTACGAACTGGGCGACGTGCTGGCGTTCCGCGGCATCCCGTCCGGCATCGAAAACAGCAACTTCTTCCTGACGACGACGCGCGGCGAATACGTCCTCACGATCTTCGAAAAACTGACGGCGGAACAGCTGCCGTTCTACCTGGATCTGATGCGCCATCTGGCAAGCCACGGCGTGCCGGTACCGGACCCGGTGCCGCGCGACGACGGCGCGCTGTTCGGCGAACTGCACGGCAAGCCGGCGGCGATCGTCACGAAGCTCGACGGCGCCGCCGAACTCGCGCCGGGGGTCGAACACTGCATCGAGGTCGGGCAGATGCTCGCGCGCCTGCACCTCGCGGGGCGCGACTATGCGCGCTACCAGCCGAACCTGCGCAGCCTGCCGTGGTGGCAGGAAAACGTGCCGGCGATCGTCCCGTTCATTTCCGACGCGCAGCGCACGCTGCTCGAGAGCGAGCTCGCGCATCAGACCGCGTTCTTCTCGTCGGACGACTACGCGGCGCTGCCGAGCGGCCCGTGTCACTGCGACCTGTTCCGCGACAACGTGTTGTTCGCACACGCGGCGCCCGGCACCGGTCATGAAGTCCGCCTCGGCGGCTTCTTCGATTTCTATTTCGCGGGCTGCGACAAATGGCTGTTCGACGTCGCGGTGACCGTCAACGACTGGTGCGTCGACCTCGCGACGGGCGTGCTCGACGTCGCACGCGCGGACGCACTGCTGCGCGCGTATCAGACGGTCCGGCCGTTCACCGCCGAGGAGCGCCGCCACTGGAGCGACATGCTGCGCGCGGGCGCGTACCGGTTCTGGGTGTCGCGCCTGTACGACTTCTACCTGCCGCGTGCGGCGGAAATGCTCAAACCGCACGATCCCGGTCATTTCGAACGCATCCTGCGTGAGCGTATCGCCCACACGCCCGCGCTTCCCGAGACCCATACCGCATGCAACTGATCGAAGTACCCGCGAAAGCGGGCTATGTCTGGTTCCGACAGGGCATCTGGCTGTTCCGCCGGAACCCGCTCGCGTTCATCACGCTGTTTTTCACGTACCTGCTGGCGATCACGCTGGTGTCGATGGTGCCGGTGATCGGTGCGGCACTGCCGCTGCTGTTCATCCCCGGCATCGCCGTCGGCTTCATGGCCGCGTGCCGCGACACGGTGGCCGGCAAGCCGGTGATGCCGACGATCCTCATCGACGGCTTCCGCTCGTACGGCTCCGTGACGACGCAGCGGCTGCTCGTGCTCGGCGTGGTGTACGTGGCGCTGATGGTGCTGGTGTTCGCCGCGTCGTCCATCGTGGACGGCGGCGGGCTGCTCACGATGATGATGGGCGCGACGAACGAAACGGCTCCGACGCCGGAAGCGCTTGCCGCGCAAGGCACGCTCGGCGCGCTGCTGCTGGCGACGCTGCTTTACGCGCCGGTCGCGATGTTGTTCTGGTTCGCGCCGGTGCTCACCGCATGGCACGACATCCCGCCCGCCAAGGCGCTGTTCTTCAGCATCGTCAGCTGCTGGCGCAATCGCGGCGCATTCGTCGTGTACGGCCTGCTGTGGTTCGGCGTTGCGCTCGGCACGTCGTTCGGCCTGTCGCTGCTGCTGCAGGCGCTCGGCGCCGGCGCCTACGTGCTGACCATCATGATGCCGGTGACGATCATCATCGTCACGATGATGTACTGCTCGTTCTACGCGACCTATCGCGGCTGCTTCGGCGTGCAGGAACCCGGGGCCGCGACACCCGCGTCGGGCCGCTGACTCGGGCCATTGACGCAGCTCGGCCGGCGCACGCCGCCGGCCGACCCATCCTGCCTCCCCGCCCGCCCGGCGGGCAGATCTTCGTAGCGCCCCCTGTTCAATCGAATCCATTGCGCGCAAAATAATTTGCATGCAAATCGTTAGCGCGTGCGCCGCGCACTCGAATCATGGACCGCCTTCCCCCGCTGCCCCAAACGCTCGACGAGCAACTCTGCTTCGCGCTCTATTCGACTTCGCACGCGATGACGAAGACGTACAAGCCGCTGCTCGACAAGCTGTCGCTGACCTATCCCCAATATCTGGCGATGCTCGTGCTGTGGGAGCGTGACGACATCGCGGTGAAGGACATCGCCGCCCGCCTCGATCTCGACCCGGCCACCGTCACGCCGCTGCTGAAACGGCTCGAGGCGCTCGGCTACGTCGAGCGCGTGCGCAGCGCGACGGACGAACGCGTCGTGAACGTACGCGTGACGGCGGAAGGCCGTGCGTTGAGGCTCAAGGCACGCTCGGTGCCCGCCGATCTCTTTTGCGCGATGCAGCAAACGCCCGAATTCCTGGTCAGGCTGCGCGCGGATCTCCAGCAATTGCGCAACGCGTTGACGGCCGCCAACGAAGGCTGAAACGCGTCGATCGCGAATGAGCCCGGCAGTGCCGGGCTTTTTCTTCAAAATTTCATTTGCACGCAAATCATTTGTGTTCTATATTTCGTTCGTGGCCGGCGACAACCGTCCGACCGGGCCGCTTCCTACCACTCTTCCGACAGGAGCTGCACCATGAACATTCTGTACAAGACCAGCGCCACGAGCACGGGCGGCCGCGACGGCCGTGCGGTATCCGCAGACAACAAGCTGGAAGTGAAGCTGGCCGCGCCGCGCGAGCTCGGCGGCACGGGCGCGGAAGGCACGAACCCGGAGCAGTTGTTTGCCGCAGGTTACTCGGCCTGTTTCCTGAGCGCGATGAAGTTCGTCGCGGGCCAGAACAAGCAGACGCTGCCGGCCGACACGCAAGTCACCGCCGAAGTGGGTATCGGCCCGAACGACGCGGGCGGCTTCGGGCTCGACATCGAGCTGCGCGTATCGCTGCCGGGCCTCGACAAGGCCGACGCCCAGGCGCTGGTCGACAAGGCACACCACGTATGCCCGTACTCGAACGCGACGCGCAACAACGTGCCGGTGCGCCTGACGGTCGTCTGACGCGGCGCTCGGCGCGCGACGCCGAATGCAAAAAGGGCGTGTGCGGCTGCTTGCCGCACACGCCCTTTTGCGTGATTCGCCGGACCGGCCGGTGAGCCGGCCCGCGCTGCGCTGCTTAACGCGAGCCGAACGAGAACGGACGGTTCATCGCTGCTTCGCGATCGATCTTGCGCATGCGGAATTCGAGATCGTAGATGTCGGTTGCTTCGGCCAGGTAAGCGTCGGCGCGCTCTTTCGCGGCCTTTTCAGCGTTCTTGGTCAGCATCAGGAAGAGGTGGCTCAGCAGGTACATGTTCGATCTCGCAATCCAAAGGTTCTTTGACTAGGGTTTTCCCGAATTATAGGGAAAACCCTAGGCTTTGGCCAGCATCGATCAAACAGTGCGTCGTTCGGTCGCCACAGTGCGCCGATTCTGTTCGAAAAAGGACCAGATCATCGCGCTCGCATCGGGGCCGATCGCCGCATGAAACGGCACGGCTTCGTCGCCGCCCGCCCATGCGTGATCGAGCCCTTTCACATGACAGAGGCGCACGATCGACTCGCCGTCGCGTCGCACATCGGTAATGTGGGCGCCTGCCACGCGCGTTTCCACACGCTCGCCGCCGCGCAGTGCGCCACGGCTGTCCGCGAGCCCGTTCACGCGCATGAACTGCACCGTCAGCTGATCCGCATTCTTCGGCGCGACGACATGGTCGCGGTCGCCCTGTACGATCAGCACGGGCATGCCCGGATACGCGGCCGCATCGACCAGCGTGTCGACCACCGCGGCCGGGTTCTCCCGCAGGCCTCGCCGCATCACATCCATCGCGCTGATGCCCGAATTCGCCTCGCCGAGCGCCGGGCCCGAGTGCAGGGCCGCCGCCGCAAAGCGCTCCGGGTGATGCAGCGCGACGAGCGCCGCGAGGCCTGCGCCGGCAGACAACCCGGCGACGTAGACGCGCGATGCGTCGAAGCCGTGCTCGTCGACGAGCGCGTCGACGAGCGACGCGACGGCATCCGCCTCGCCACGGCCCGCGCGATCGGTATCTTCGTACCAGTGCCAGCAGCCGTGGGCATGCGCGCGTAGCGACTGTTCGGGATACAGCACCGCGAAGCCGTGCTTGTCGGCCAGCAGGTTCATCCGGGTGCCCTGAGCGAACTCGTCGGCCGACTGCTGGCAGCCGTGCAGCATCACGACGAGCGGTAGCGCCCCGCGCCGGCGGCCAGGCGGAACGTAGAGCCCGTAAGCGAGCTGCTGGACCAGGCGGCCGATCGCGGGCGCCATCGGATGTTCGCCGCGCGTCCACTCGCCGGCCGCCCATGCAGCCGCGCGCGGCCGCACGCGCGATTCACGCGGCGGGGAAAGATCAGTAGCGCCGGGCGACGCCGCGGCCTCGAGCGTCTCGCGCGCGATACGCTGCGCGTCGCGCGCCGCACGCTTGGCTGCCGGCGACAGCATGCGTTTCATGCCGCCCAGCCATACCTTCGTCAGACTTTTGGTCATCGATCGGGCTCGCAGTCAGGAAAAAAGGGATACAGCAATCGGTGCATCATTCGACTTTGTGCAATGCACCATAACATTGTTTCTGGGATTTTTCCTGCACGCGGAGAGTTCCTCACGGCGCAAAAAAGGGCCTCGAGCACACGCGGCGCTATACTGGGGCCTGGCCGCTTGTATCCGTTGTAGTCGTTCTTCCCGGTTCGCGCGTTGATTTAAGCATTCGTCCCGCCTCTGTTCGCTCCCCTTCCGATGTTCGACCTGCCCTCTCACCTGTGGATCACGATCACCGCGTTCGGTGGCGCCGGCCTGACCTTGCCGCTCGCGATCACGATCGCCGTGTGGCTCGCGCTCGGCTATTCGTGGCAGCGCGCGGCCGCATGGCTCGGCGTGCTCGCCGCCGCGATCGGCGTCGTCGCGCTCACGAAGATCGCATTCCTCGGCTGGGGCGTGGGCATCCGCGCATGGGACTTCACGGGATTCAGCGGCCACGCGATGCTGTCGACATCGGTCTATCCCGTCGCGATCTTCCTCGCGCTGATCCGCACGCGCACGCCGGTGCGGATCGCCGGCATCGCGCTCGGGCTCGCGGCCGGCGTCGCGGTCGGCGTGTCGCGCGTCGCGCTCGACGCGCATTCGCCGTCCGAGTCGATCACCGGCTGCATCGTCGGCGCGATCGCCGCGCTGGCATTCATTGCGGGCTCCTGGCACGCGGTGCCGCACCGCTGGTCGGTGCCGGCGGTCGTCGCGAGCCTCGCGCTCGTCACGGTCGCGCTGCACGGCATCACGGTGCCGTCGCACCGCTGGGTCACGCGGGTCGCGCTGGAACTGTCCGGGCATGAACGGCCGTTCGTCCGCGCCCGCTGGAAAGCCAATCCGAATTACCGGCCGGCATCGCAGCCGTCGTCGCTGCACCGCACCGGATCGTCGCAGCCGTTGCTGCACGCGTGACGGGCCGCGCCCACTTCATTCCCGTCGTCTTTCAGGTCTGAAGATCTTCATGCACGCCGTCGCATGAACGGTATGTCGAGCGTTATAACCAGCCCTATATTACGATTACGGTTTCAACCATTCGAACGACCACACCATGCGCTCGACCGTCCGCCCGCTTCGCCGCACCCTGCTCCGACTGCTGCCGCTCACCGCGCTTGCCGCCGGCATCGCGTTCAGCGCGCCGGCATCCGCTGCCGACGAGCTCGTGGTGTCGGCGGCCGCAAGCCTGACGAATGCGTTCAAGGCGGTCGGCGATGCCTACCAGAAGCAGCATCCGGACACCAAGGTGCTGTTCAACTTCGGCGCGTCGGACGTGCTGATGCAGCAGATCGCCAAGGGCGCGCCGGCCGACGTGTTCGCATCGGCCGACCAGAAGGCGATGGATCGCGCGATCGGCGAAAAGGTCATCGTGCCGGGCACGCGCCGCGATTTCGCGGCGAACTCGCTCGTGCTGATCGTGCCTGCCGACAGCCACGCGCCCGCGCCGACGTCGCTGAACGACCTGACGGCACCCGGCGTGAAGCGGATCGCGTACGGCGACCCGGCGTCGGTGCCGGTCGGCCGCTACACGGAAGGCGCGCTGCGCGCGGCAGGCGTGTGGGACGCCGTCAGTGCAAAGGGCGTGCTGGCCGCCAACGTGCGCCAGAGCCTCGATTACGTCGCGCGCGGCGAAGTCGACGCGGGCTTCGTGTTCGGCACCGACGCGGCGATCATGCCGGGCCGCGTGAAGGTGGCCCTGACCGTGCCGACGCAAACGGCCATTACCTACCCGATCGCGGTGGTCAAGGACAGCCGCCATGCCGCACAGGCGCAGTCGTTCATCGATTTCGTCACGTCGCCGCAGGGCCAGGCCGTGCTGGCGACGTTCGGCTTCAAGCCCGCGGGCAAGTGAGCACGGCATGATGCAGGACGCCTGGGTACCGCTGCTGTTGTCGCTGAAGGTCGCCGGCTGGGCGACCGCGCTCGACATCGTGCTCGGCGTCGCCGCCGCGTTCATGCTCGCGCGCTGGCGCTCGCCGCTGCGCGACGTGGTCGATTCGCTGCTGACGCTGCCGCTCGTGCTGCCGCCGACGGTGCTCGGCTATTACCTGCTCGTGCTGCTCGGCCGACGCGGCGTGTTCGGCGCATGGCTCGACACGCTCGGCATCCAGCTCGTCTTCACGTGGCAGGGCGCGGTGATCGCATCGATGGTCGTCGCGTTTCCGCTGATTCTGAAATCGGCGCGCACGGCGTTCGAAAGCGTCGACCCGCATCTCGAGCGCGCGGCCCGCACGCTCGGGCTCGGCGAAGCCGCGGTGTTCTTCCGCGTGACGCTGCCGCTCGCCGCGCGCGGCATCCTGGCCGGCGCGCTGCTCGCCTTCGCGCGCGCGCTCGGCGAATTCGGCGCGACGCTGATGATCGCCGGCAACCTGCCCGGCCGCACGCAGACGCTGTCGGTCGCGATCTATGCGGCGGTGCAGGCCGGCGACGACAACACGGCCAACTTCCTCGTGCTGGTGACGTCGATCACCTGCGTGCTCGTGCTGCTCGCGACCGGCTGGCTCGTGCCGTCGCGCGCCGGGCGGAGCCAGTTGACATGACGCGCCCGCCGCATCCGTACCGCTGCACGTCGCGGGTCAAAGCTAAGCGCCTTCCGGTCGCACGTGCGGCGTCCCGCACGCGCGGCACGGCACGACGGAGGCCCGCATGAGCATCGCCGTCGACATCCGCAAGACCTACGCGAATGCGGAGCGCCGCTTCACGCTCGACGTGTCGTTTACGGCCCATACACAGCGCGTCGTGCTGTTCGGGCCGTCCGGCGCGGGCAAGAGCATGACGCTGCAGGCGATTGCCGGCCTGCTTGCGCCCGACGAAGGCACGATCGCGCTGAACGGCGAACCGCTGTTCGATTCCGCGCGCGGCATCGACGTGCCGGCCCGTGCGCGCCGCGTCGCGTACCTGTTCCAGGACTATGCGCTGTTTCCACACCTGAACGTGCGCCAGAACATCGCATTCGGGCTCACTCCCGGCCTGCGCAATCCGCGTGCGAAAGCCGTGCCGCCCGAAGTCGCGTACTGGCTGCAGGCGTTCGAACTCGACACGCTCGCCGGGCAATTCCCGTCGCAGTTGTCGGGTGGGCAGAAGCAGCGCGTCGCGCTGGCCCGCGCGCTGGTCGCGCAGCCGCGCATCCTGCTGCTCGACGAGCCGTTCGCGGCGCTCGACGGTGCGATGCGCCAGCGCATGCGCCACGAGCTGGCCGAACTGCAGGCGCGGCTCGATATCCCGATGGTGCTCATCACGCACGACCCCGACGACGTCGCCGCGTTCGGCGACCAGGTCGTGCAATTGAGCGAAGGACGCGTGCAGGCCGCCACGCCGCACGCCGAGTGGCCGACGCGCGTCACCTGATCGCGCAGACGCAGTGGCCAGAGCAGCCACGTTCGAACCTGAGAGAAGCCGCACTGGCGGCACAAGCGGAAAGCGGGATCGAAGCCGGCGCCTCGCGCATCGTGGGCGGCGCCGGTTTCGCCTCGTGTGCCCACGATCATCGCGGAGCGCGCCGCGCGCCGCGCCGCAGGGCCACCGCACCGCCTCGCGCGATCAGCCCGTCACCGCGAGAATCACGCTCGATGCCTTGAACAGCGCGATCGCACGCCGGCCGGCGTCGAGTTGCAACGCGCCGACGCTATCGTTCGTCACGACGGCCGTGAGCGTGCCACCGCCGTCGAGCACCAGCGTCACCTCGCTGTTCACCGCGCCCGCCGCGACGGTTTCGACCGTCCCGCGCAACTGGTTGCGCGCGGAAATCTTCAGAGAGGCTTCGGCTCCGCCTTCATCGTCGACGGCCAGCACGACCCACGACGCCTTCACGAGCGCGCACGCATCCGCACCCGGCTGCAGGCCGAGCGCCTCGGCGCTTTCGTGCGTCAGCACCGCGACGATCAGCTGCCCGCCGGGCAGCACGAGCGTGACCTCGTCGTTCACCGTGCCGCGCACGATCGACTCGACCTTGCCGAACAACTGGTTGCGCGCGCTCGTCTTCATCCCGATCCGGCCGATCAGGGCCCAGTCGACGTCGAAACCGGACACCGCCGCGCTCGCGGCGTCGATGAAGCGGCGATGCTCGCGCTCGATCGTGCGGAACGCGGCGATCAGCGACGTCGCGCGCGGCGTCAGCGTCGTGCCGCCGCCGCCCTTGCCGCCGGTCGAACGCGTGACGAGCGGCTCGCCGGCCAGGTTGTTCATCGTATCGATCGCGTCCCACGCGGCCTTGTAGCTGAGGCCGACGGCTTTCGCCGCGCGCGTGATCGACCCGGTGTCGCCGATCGCCGCGAGCAGCGCGATGCGGGTGGCGCCGCCGAGCGTCTGCGCGCCCGCGCGCAGCCACAGTTCGCCGCCCAGTTCGAGCGGTCCGGCGGAAGAGGAAGGAGGCGACGCGTCGCTCATCGGTCTGTCTGAAGAAAACGGGTGGCCATTATAGTGAGCGTGCGCCGCTCAACGCGGCGGCTTGCCGTCCAGCTTCGGCGGGCGCAGGCTCGCGAGCAGCGTCTCGGCGTCCCGCGCCGCGCGTTGTTCGAGCGCGGCACCGTAGCCGCGCACGAAACCGATCTGATAAGCGGGCGCCGCCAGTTGCTCGAGATGATGCAGCGCGACGATCGTGTCGTTCGCCTCGCCGAGCACGCTCTGCACGCGCGCGAGCGTCTTGACCGTTTCGTTGCGCGTGCGGCGCGAGGCCAGCGACGCGAAGAATTCGAGCGCGTAGCGCAGCCGCTTCGCGTCGATCCGCACCTGGTGCCGCGCAGCCGTGTCGAGCGACGTGAGCGACGGCGATGCATACAGGTGGCCGAACAGCCGCCGCACGCGCTTGGTTGCGTGACGTCGCAGCGGCGGTGCGTCGTCGTCGGCATCGGCCGGCGGCAGCGCGAGCGCGCTCAGCCACTCGAGCCAGCCGAGCGTCAGTCGCGCATAGCGCGCCGAATGCAGCGCCTGGCGTAGTTCGACGCGCGCGGCCGCCGCCTGTACGCGCGCGGCGTCGAGCGTGCCGTCCCAGTCTGCGCTGCCGCCGTCGGCCGCGATCAGCGCGGGCAGGCTCTCGGTCGAGAACACGTCCCAGTCGCGCACCGTGCCGAGCAGGGCCGCCAGCCAGCGCAAGTCGACACCGAACGTGTCCTGCCATCGATCGTCCGCGAAACGCGGGAAAAAGCGCATCAGCGTACGCAGCCGCCGCAGCGCGACGCGCATCTGGTGCACGAATTCTGGATCGTCGCGCTCGAGCACGCCGGCCTCGTTACCGAGCCATTGCGCGGCGATGTCGCCCGACAGCGCGAACAGTGCGGCCCGCTGCGTGCGGATGCCGGTCAGGTCGACGGGTTGCGCCTTGATCGGCCCGGCAACGGCTGGCTCGCCCGCGCACGCGCGATCGATCACGCTGGCCAGCTGCACGAACGCGGGCCATGCGCCGCTCAGCTCGCGTGCGGCGGCGAACAGCGCGCGCAACGCGGCCGTGCGCGCGGCGACGGTTTCCCAGTCGGGCGCCGCGAGCCGCAGCTCGACATGGCGGCGCGGCGGCTCGGTGCCGCCGTGCAGCGTGACGTCGTCGAGCGTCATCTCGACCACCACGCCGCTGTCGTCCGCCCAGCGCCCGCGCCGTCGCTCGCTGACGAGCCGCAACGGCGCCGGCGCGGACGTTGCGGCGAGCACCGCCTCATCGACGGCACCGGCCGTCACGCAATCGCCATCGCCCGTGGCCTGCGACGATTCCGCATCGGTGGCCTGCACAGGCGCGGGCGTGGCCACCGCAATGTCCGCATGCTCTGCATCGAACAGTTCGCGCTCCACGACGCCGGGCGCAAATGCCTTCGTGCGCGACGCGACGACCCGGCGCCCCTGCGCGGTCGATTCGATCCACGTCCACCAACACTCGCCGGGATTCGGCTCGGCTTCCTCGACCTGGCACGGCTCGATCGTCACGCGCTCGTGGCCGCGCCGCATCCGCACCTGCGGGCAAATCCGCCACGCGCGAACGAGTTCGGCGCCGAAGTCGCGGTGCTCGCCGCGGGCCCGGCTTCCCGCCTTGACCGGCCAACCTTCCAGCGACAGGCACAACACGATTTCCAGCACACGCGACATGGAGGCTCCCGCACATGAAGAATCGCCGGCGCATGATCCACGCCGGCGTCGCCAATGAAGCAGCTTCCATAGTACACGCCCCAAAAACGCGCAGGAAACGATCTGGCCCTGTCGCGCCTGTCGCGCATCAAAACGGCATATCAGACGACGTATTGCGCGATGCCGTTGCCGAACGACCAGTCCTCCTTCAGCACTTCGACGAGACTGATGAATACGTCCTGCGGCCGCACGCCGGGCTCCCGCGCGAGGTTCTCGGCGATGGTCCGGTACAGCGCCTGCTTCTGCTCGAGCGTGCGTGTGTTGTTCGCCGTGATCTGGATCATCACGAGATCGTCGCTGCGTTCGATGTCGAGGTAGTGGCGGCCGAACACGAAGTTCTCGGCCGAATGCTCGGTCACGACCATGAAGATGTCGTCCTCGGGCACGTTGAACGTGTGCATCAGCGCGCGATGCACGCCGTCGACGAGCGCCGCACGGTAGGCGGCCGGTTTGCCTTCGCGTACTGCGATACGGGTGAACGGCATGGTCTGCTCCTTTCGGTGACATGGAAAAAATGGAAACGCCACGTCAGATTAGGCGCGCAGAACTATAATGAACAGTCATTGTTCAATATTTCATTCATTTACATTTGAAATGAAAGTCCTCGACCTCGATGCGGTGCGGGCGTTCGTGCTGGTCGCCGATCTCGCGAGCTTCACGCGCGCCGCCGACGCGCTCGGCATCACGCAATCGGCCGTCAGCCTGAAGCTGAAGCGGCTCGAAGCGCACCTGGGCAAGCCGCTGCTCGCGCGCACGCCGCGCGTCGTCAAGCTGGCCGCCGACGGCGAGAACTTCCTGCCCGCCGCCCGCGCGCTGCTCGACGCGCACGATCACGCGCTCGGCGCGATTTCGGCCGGCACGCATCGTCTGTCGCTCGGTGTCAGCGAGCACGTCGCGGTGCCCGACCTGCCGGCCGTGCTGACGAGCCTGCACCGGCAGGATCCCGGGCTGTCGCTGGAAATGCATCTGGGGACGTCGACGAATCTGCTCGCGCAATACGACGAACGGCGCCTCGACGCAGCGATCGTGCGACACGAACCGGGCGAGGACCCGCCGCGCGACGACGGCACGCTGCTGTTCACCGAACCGCTCGCGTGGCTCGCCGCGCCCGACTGGACGCCCCGCGCCGGCGAGCCGCTGCCGCTCGCGGTGCTCGCCGGGCCGTGCGGCGTGCGGGCCGCCGCGCTGCGCGCGCTCGAGCATGCCGGGCGGCCGTGGCGCGAGCGATTCACGGGCGGCGGTGTCGCGGCGGTCACGGCGGCCGCCGCGGCCGGGCTCGCGGTCTGTCCGCTGGCCCGGCGCGTCGCGCCGCGCACGCTCGTCGACGTCGGCGCGAAATTCGGCTTGCCGCCGCTGCCGCACTCGCAGGTCGTGCTGTATTCGCGCGTGCGCGACGCCCGCGCGGCGGCCGCGCTGCGAAGGTTTTCCGACAGCCTTGCAATCTCGGCGTAAACTGACCGGTTTCGCCGTTCGCAATCCTCCGAAGAATTCCGATGAAGCCCGAAGCCCGCAAGCACCTCCGTGCCAACCTGCTGATGCTCGCCGCCGCCGCAATCTGGGGCTCGGCGTTCGTCGCGCAACGACTGAGCCTCGACGTGATCGGGCCGTTCCTGTTTACGGGGCTGCGCTTCCTGCTCGGTGCACTCGTGCTGATTCCGCTGCTGGCGTTCAACGCGGGCCCGCGCGCGCAACTCGCGGCGATTCGGCGCGAGCCGGCGCTGCTCGCGCCCGGCCTCGCGCTCGGCGGGCTGCTCGCCGTGTCGATCTCGCTGCAGCAATTCGGCCTTCAGTACACGCGGGTCGCGAACGCCGGCTTCATCAGCTCGCTGTATGTCGTGATCGTGCCGCTGATGGGCGTGTTCGTCCGCCACCGGATCGGCGCCGGCACGTGGTTCGGCGCGCTGCTCGCGGCGATCGGGCTGTACTTCCTGAGCATCGACGAGCATTTCTCGGTGCTCTACGGCGACTGGTTCCAGCTCGTGGGCGCCGTGATCATCGCAGCGCACGTGATGGCCGTCGGACATTTCGCGAAACGGCACGATCCGCTCGTGCTCGCGTTCCTGCAGTTCGTCGCGTGCGGCGCGCTCTGCCTCGCGGTCGGCCTCGCGATCGAGCCGGTCAGCGTCGCGATGCTGGGCAGCGCGCTGCCGACACTGCTGTACGGCGGGCTGCTGTCGGTCGGCGTCGGCTATACGCTGCAGGTCGTCGCGCAACGCGATGCAGCGCCCGCGCATGCGGCCGTGATCTTCAGCATGGAAGGCGTGTTCGCGGCCATCGCGGGCTGGGCCGCGCTCGGCGAGACGCTGACGCTGCGTGCGCTGCTCGGCTGCGCGCTGATGCTGGCCGGCCTGCTCGCGTGCCAGTTGCTGCCGAACGGCGACGCGCGGAAAAAGGACGAGGACGCGCTGCCGGCGTGACGCGCGCGATCCCTATAATGGCGGTTCGCGTGTCTTTCATGCCAACCGCTTCCGACAGGCCAGCTCCGTGACGCCCCATCCCGTCGATCCCGCCGCCGACCTCCTGCGCGAACGCGCAGCGCACTATGCCGCCGAAGCCGCGCTGTTCCTGCGCGACCAGGCGTTGTCCACCGCATCGCACGACCTGCGCAGCCCGCTGAACGCGATGCACAGCTGGGCGTATGTGCTCGAGCGCCAGCTCGCCAATGCCGACCCGAACCTGCAGCGCGCGCTCGCGGGCATCCGCGCGGGAATCGACCAGCAGGTCGCGCTGATCGACGACGTGCTCGACGCGCCGCGCGCGGCAACGCGCACGCTCGCGATCGCCGCGCAGCCGTTCGCGCTGCGCCCGCTGCTCGACGACACGCTCGCGCTGGTGCGCTTCGCGCTCGCCGACGCTCGGCAGGTGACCGTCGACGCGATGCTGCCCGACGGCGAGCCGTCGCTGAGCGCCGATCGCGAACGCATCGCGCAGGCGCTCTGGACGATGCTGACGACCGCCGTGGAAACCAGCGCCGCCGGCAGCCGCGTAACCTTCACGTGCACGCGCGACGGCGCGCTGTGCGCCGCGCGCGTCTCCTGCGACGTGAACGCCGGCGCGCTGGCCGATCCGGCGCTGCCGCACGTATTCGAGCCATTCGCCCGCCGCGAGATGCTGCGCGCGCGCGACGCGAAGCGCGTCGCGTGGACGCTCGCGCTCTGCCAGCGTGTCGCGCTCGCGCACGGCGGCTCCTTCACGCACACGCCGTTCGCCGACGGCTCCGCCGTCACCCTCTCGCTCTCCGTCCCCTGCGAGGCGCCGGTGTAAGCGATCGGCCGCCCGAATCATTACATTTCCCTTTCCGGCCCTATACTGATGGGCCTGTCATGACTGGAGCGATTCTTTGTTACAGATCTTCGCGCTCATCGGCGCGTTGTTCCTGGTGGCCCTCAACGGGTTTTTCGTCGCCGCCGAATTCGGCCTCGTCAAACTGCGCGCGACGCGCGTCAAGACACTCGCCCGCAAGCACGGGCTGCGCGGGCGCATCCTCGCGGTCGTGCACGGCCGGCTCGACGCGTATCTGTCCGCCTGCCAGCTCGGCATCACGCTCGCATCGCTCGGCCTGGGCTGGGTCGGCGAGCCGGCGTTCGCGGAACTGATCGGCCCGCTGCTCGACCTGATCGGCGTGCAGTCCGAACGCATCGTGCACCTGATCTCGCTCGTGTTCGCGTTCTCGCTGATCTCGTTCCTGCACATCGTGGTCGGCGAGCTCGCACCGAAATCGATGGCGATCCGCCAGTCGGAAAAGGTCGGCCTGTGGGTCGCGCTGCCGCTCTACGCGTTCTACTGGGCGATGTATCCGGCGATCTGGGTGCTCAACACCAGCGCGAACGCGGTGCTGCGGCTCGCGGGGCTGTCGGCCGACCATGGCGGCGATGCGCACTACTCGACCGACGAACTAAAGCTGATCCTGCGCAGCCGCCGCAGCGCGGGCAACACGGCTCAACCGGCGCGCGGCACGTACTCCAACGACGAGTGGAACACGCTCGCGCACTCGCTCGATTTTTCGTCGATGACGGTGTCGGACCTGATGCGGCCGGCGCACGAAATGATCGGCCTGCGCCGCGACCTGCCGCTGCCCGACAACATGGAGATCGTCGCGCGGCATCGCTTCAGCCGCTATCCGCTGTTCGAGGATGCGTCGCGCGAGCAGGTCAGCGGGCTGATCCACCTGAAGGACCTGCTGCTCGCGCGGCATGCCGGTGCGGCGCTCGAGGACCTGTCCGACTACGTGCGCCCGGTGCAGTACGTGAAGCCCGACACGCCCGCGCTGGAGCTGTTCCGCCGCTTCCGCAAGGGCGCACCGCACTTCGCGCTGGTCGGCAACAAGGGCCAGAAGCCGATCGGCTTCCTGACGCTCGACAACCTGCTCGGCGCGCTGGTCGGCCAGATTCACGACGAGTTCCGCCAGGGCGATGCGGACTGGAGCCGTCTCGACGACGGCACGCTGATGGGCAAGGGAAGCCTGCCCGTCGTGTCGCTCGAGCAGGCGCTCGGCATCGACATCGACGAAGGACGCGCGGAATCGGTCGGCGGCCTCGTGATCCAGGCGCTCAGCGATTTGCCGACCGAAGGGCAGCGCGTGTCGTTCGACCGCTTCGACGTCGTCGTGAAGAAGATGAACGGCCCGCGCATCGTCCTCGTGCGCGTCTATCCGAAGATCGCGAAGGAGGCCGACGAGTGACGGCCACCGCCCGCCGCGTGCGATGACGCCGACGCTGCCGCGCTGCTACGTGATCACGCCGGAGCCGACGTCCGCGTCGGCCGCGGATTGCCATGCATTCCTCGACAGGCTGTCGGCCGTGCTCGCGCGCGGCGAGACGCTCGTGCAGTTGCGCGTGAAGTCGCTCGATGCCGACGCGTTCGCGCGGCTGGCCGCCGATGCGCTCGCGCGCTGCAACGCGGCCGGCGCGCAACTGATGCTCAACGGACCGATCGACGCGGTGGGCGTGATGCAGTTCCACGGCGCGGGCTGGCACCTCGACGGCGCCGCGCTGCGCGCCGTCGCGCAACGGCCGCTGCCGGCCGCGCGCCGCATGTCGGCCGCATGCCACGCGGCCGACGATCTTGCGCTGGCCGCACGCGCGGGCGTGGATTTCGTCACGCTGTCGCCGGTGTTGCCGACACTCAGCCATCCCGGCGCGCCGACGCTCGGCTGGACACGCTTCGCCACGTTGGCCGCACAGGCCACGATGCCGGTCTATGCGCTCGGCGGCATGACGCGCGCGCATCTCGACGACGCGCGCCGCCACGGCGCGTACGGCGTCGCGGGCATTCGCAGCTTCTGGTGAATGTGCAGCGGGGCACGCCGGCCCCGCCAGTCCGCAGGCATCATGCGCGCGGAACGGGACGCATCGCACGCCATGCGTTGTCGCGAATCAGGCGCACGTCGTGCGTCAGCGCGTATTGGTTGACGTCACCCGTCAGCCACGCGACGAGCGAATACGGCGGCAGCTCCCCTTCATCGATCCGGTCGCGTGCGCGTGCCGGCGTCTCGAACACGACCTGCCCGCTCGGCGCATCGAACGGCACCGCGTCGGGCGACAGGTTCAATGCGATGGTCAGCGTCTCGTCATCGGCGAGCCGCCATGACGCAAGCAGCGCATCGGCGTCGCCGTCACCGCTCGCCTTCAGCGCGTGCGCGTCCTGCGGCCGGCAATCGGACAGGCGCGGCGCAATCAGCTTCGCGCGCACCGCGAGCGCCGACTGCACGAAATGCGCACGATCGGCATCGCGGGCGGTTTCATCGTAGACCAGCGGAATCTGCGGCGTGAGCAGCGAAAGTGCAAGCGCCGCGAGGCCGGGAGTCTGCTCGCGATCGCGATGCTCGCTCTCGCGCCATGCGCCATCGGACAACACCAGCGACGTGAGCGACAACCCTTCGGCGTGCGAACCGTCGCCCGCCGTGGCCGGCTGGAATGCCGCGCCTGCCGCGGTCAGCGCACGCGCGAGCGTGTGGATCGACTGGTGAGGCGAAATCCCTTCGTGCGCGGCCGCGTCGCGCCCCGTCAGCCGGTGCAGCGCGCGTTCTCCGCAACCGTTCCACTGCGCATCGAAATGCGTATCGGCCAGATGCACCGGATGACGCTCGCTGCCGAGCACGAGGTGGATCATCCGGTCGGCCGGCACGGCCGCACGCACGCGATCGGCGATCTCGCGCAGCCACGACGTGCCGATCCGGTCGGCCTCGCGCAACCGCAAGCCGTCGCAACGATATTCGTCGATCCAGTACAGCGCGTTGTCGCAGAAGAAGTCGCAAACCTCCGGATGGTCGAGGGCGAGCGGCGGCGCCTGCAGTGGATCGTCGCGCGTATGGAAGAACGGCGCCGCGTAATGGCGCAGCGCGTCGGTGCCGCTGCCGAAGCGTGCGTAGTCGAGCTCCAGCAGGACCGCGAGGCCGTAGCCGTGCGCATCGTCGATCAGCGCCTTCAGCGCGTCGGGGCCGCCCTCCGCCGCGAGCGGCGCGAACGGCAGGCTGTCGTGCGGCGACGCGAGCAATTCCAGCGCGGTCACGCCGAGACGAGCGAGCCGGGGCAATCGCCGGCGCACGCCGTCGAAGCCGCCCACCGCATGCGGGCGAATCGCGTACAACGCGATGTCTTCCCACGGACGTCCGCGCCAGAACGTGTTGCGCCAAGTGAACGCGCGTGGATCGACGACCTCGCTCGGCCCGTTGAGCCCGTCCGGCTGCGAACGCGATGCGGGATCGGGAATCGACGTGACGTCGTCCAGCCGGTAACGATAACGCGTGCCCGCACCGCATTCGACGAATGCTTCGAACCAGTGCGGACCGGCCGCCGCCATCGGGACGAGCGCGGGGCCCATGCCCGTATCGAATTCGAGTTGAACGTGCGTGCTGCCGGGCGCCCATACGCGGAAATGCGTGCGCGGCGACGTGCCGAGCGCGCCACACGGCTGCGCGCCGAACGGCAGGCAGTGAATGTAGTGCTGCGCATACGGATCGTGCGGACAATCTGACATCATGCGCTCCTCGTGCGTGCCGAGCGGCATGGCCGCGCGTCGGCGCGGCACATCGGACCCGGCATGCGACGGCCAGGCAGGGGGGAAGAAAAGTATGCGCCGGTTTCGCGGCCGCGACGCACGGAATCTTCACATTTTTAAATGCGAATCGACCCCGGCGGCGTTTGCGCGCAGCGCACGCCGAGTCGGGTAGTTCGCATACCGGAATGTCCGCTCGCCTTGTTGCGCGGCCGGCCCGCGCTTACGCTCGGGGCGAAGCGCGTGGACGCCCCGTCCGCGCCGGCACCCGCACCGAGGAAATCCGTCATGTCGCTCCCCGCCAGCGCCGCGAAGTTCGATCCGGCACGCGCGCACGAATACGCCGAACAATCCCGCATCGCGCTCGCCGGCTACGACGCGTGCCACGAACTTGCCGCGTGCATGCTTGCTTCGGCGATCGCCGCGCCCGACGCGCGGCTCCTCGTCGTCGGTGCAGGCGGCACCGGACAGGAAATCTGCGTGCCCGCCGCGCTGGAACCCGGCTGGCAGTTCACGGCCGTCGATCCATCCGCACCGATGCTCGCGCTCGCGCGTGCCAACGTCGAAGCGGCGGGTTTCGCCGCACGCACGCAATTCGTCGAGGCCGGCGTCGACGCGCTGGCCGATGAGCGTGCGTTCGACGGCGCGACGCTGATCGGCGTGCTCCATCACGTCCCCGGCGACGCGGCGAAAGCCGCGCTGCTGGATGCGATCGCGCGACGCGTAAAGCCCGGCGCACCGCTCGTGATCGCGGGCAACCATCGCCGCTACGCGGAGCACCCTCGCCTGCTCGACGCATGGCAGCAGCGCTGGCGGATGAAGGGCGCGACGCCCGACGCCGTGCGCGCGCAGCTTGCGAAAATCCTGCAGGGCGCCGATCCGCCGGCTGACGAGGAAGCCGTATTCGCGTTGCTGCGCGATGCGGGTTTCGATGCACCGCTGCGCTTTTTCTCGAGCCTGTTCTGGGGCGCGTGGATCGCGGTGCGGCGCGGTGCGTGACGATGCGAAACGGCGCGACGCGGCAGCTTCGGCGCGGCCGACATCCGGATCTGCTTCCCGCGCGAAGCCACGATGGCGCGCGGCGACGGCGGCACGCGCCAGGCGATCGCGCGCGTTCTTCGGCGATCCACGCGCGGCCCGGCCGGCCGCCGCATGCGCGGCTCAATTCGTCCGCTTCAGCTCAACAACCCTGCCGCGACGTTGATCGACAGCCCGAGCACGGCCATGTTGAAGTAGAACGACAGAATCGACTGCGCGAGCACCGCGCGCCGGGCGGAGCGGTTCGCGAGCGACACGTCGGCCGTCTGCGACGCGACCGCGAGCGTAAACGCGAAATACAGGAAATCCCAGTAATCGGGCTCGGGATTGCGATCGGGGAACCGCAATGCGCGATCGCCGCTCGGCGAGCCGTAATAAAGCCGCGCATAGTGCAGCGTGAAGATCGTCGGAATCAGGAACCATGCGCCGAACAGCGTCGCGCCCGTGATCGCGTAATGGCCGAGCCCGGCGCGAAAGCCGACGTTCTTCGCGGTGGCGAGTTCGATCGCGATCGCGGCGACACTCGCGACCGTCGCGATGCAGATGACCGTCAGTACCGTCGTCGCATTCTCGTCCTCGCGGATCGCGATCTCGCGCACCTGGTGATGATGCGCGCTGACCATGCGCACCCACATCAGCACTAGATACAGCCAGATCGTGCAATCCCAGCCGATCAGCGCACGCGCGGTCGGCCTCAACTGCAACGGCAGCAGCACCGCGCACAGCACGCCCACGGCCAGGGCGGCGACCATGCGCGGCCGGTTGCGTAATACCTGCGGATAAAGCGTCATCGTACGATTCCGAAAGCGGATGGAAAGGATTCGCCGGCGTGCGAACGGCCCGTTGCACGGCGCCGTGCGGTACCGCCCCGATTATCGCCATTCCTGCGTGACGTTGCGATGGGCGCGAGCGCCTAAGATATCGGGATGACTCCCGTCCTCTGCCACCACCCCGCGAACACGGCCGGCCGCGACTTCGTCGTCGGCGATCTGCACGGTTGCGTGGATGTGCTGCGCGCGCTGCTGCACGACATCGGCTTCGACGCGGCTCGCGACCGGCTCTTCTCGGTCGGCGATCTCGTCGATCGCGGCCCCGCGTCCGAAACGGCGCTCGAGCTGCTGGACCGCCCGTGGTGCCACGTGGTGCGCGGCAATCATGAAGAAGTACTGAGCCTCGTGTCGCGCGGCAAGCTGTCGCCCGACGCGTGGCGCGGAATCGGCGGCGACTGGGGCGCCGATCTCCCGCCGGAACGGCTCCACGCGCATGCGGCGCGCGTCGACGCGCTGCCGCTCGTGCGCGTGATCGGCGACGGCCCCGCGCGCTTCAACGTGCTGCATGCGGAATTCTTCGGCACGGACGCCGAACTGGACACGGGCAGCTATTCGCCCGAGGTGCGCGAGCGGCTGATCTGGGGGCGCGACCTGGTGCAGGGCCTCGCCGACCCGGGCCGGCAAGCCGGCCTGTCGCTCACCTGCACCGGCCACACGCCGGTGCGCGCGCCGCAGCGTATCGGCGCGCAATGGTTCATCGACACCGGCGCGTTCGCGCCGTCCGGACGCCTGACGATCGTGGAGCCGCGCACGGGCGAGACGTGGTCGCTCACCCAGGCCGATGCGCGCGCGCGTCACGCGGGCGACCTGCCGCTGCCTTGATGCCTGTCGCCCGTGACGGGCCTCGAACCGGCAGCGCGCCGGGCGGGCGCGACACGCACGCGTGCGCGCGGGCGGTGGACCCGGCGCGCACGCTGGCTAGCCAACCTGATTCAGCTCGAACACCGCATCGATCGCGAAACCGTTCCAGTTGTATTCGAGATATGCCGCGTGATGACAATCGCGCAGCAACGTCGTGCGAAACGCCGCGAGACACTCGCCGCGCGGGTCGCGCACCGACGGATAGACGATCCCCGCGCCGCCCGCATTGCGCACCGCGCGGCCGAGCGCCTGCCCGGCGCTGTAGTCGAGCGGATCGAGCAGCCCCGGGCTGCGCTGCGGCCACGCGCGCACGTCGGCGACTTCGCCCTGCGCGTACACCGTGTACAGCCGCATCTGCTGGCGCATCGGCGCCTCCTTCGTCGCGGCCAGGAACAGCCCGCTGTGATAGCGCGTCTCGGCGATCGCCGTATCGCGCGAGCGCGCGCAGTAGAACACGCCATAGCTGCCGTCGGAAAAGCGGCTGCCTTGCGGATTGAGATGCGTGAACGCGGCCATGATCGGCCCCCAGCCGGGGCCGTAGCGACGCTCTGCCGGCGGCACGAGTTCGAGCGTGCCGACTTCGTTGCGGATGCGGTCGTTGGTCAGCGACTCGAGCGCATAAAGCGCGTCGAAATCCTCGGCGGCCGCGACGCGGTCGAACAGGTTGATGGCCGGAAAACGGGTGGGAATGACGCGATAGGCAGGCGCCCAGTCGACGACGGTCGTCGGCCAGGGGCGTATTTCTTCGATCGGCATCGTCACGCCCAGCCACCCCGCATCGCATCGAGATATTGACGGACGGCAACCAGGTCGCCGACGTTGCCCGCGAGCATGCGGTCGAGCGCGCGCTTGCCGCCGAACGGCGCGGCATCGTTGGGCCGCTTGACCCAGGTGTCGGCCGCCGCAGGCTGCGGCAGCAGGATCTGCAGCGCCTTGTAGATGCCGAGCAGCAGCGATAGCCGCTCGAGCGTATCGCGCGGCAGGCGCGCCGATTCCGGCGCGGCCTTCCACTTGAAGAACGTCGAGCGGCCGGGCGATCCGAGCAGCACGATCTGTTCGTCGATCGTCAGCTCCCAGTCGCGCGCGATATTGAAGAACGCGCGCAGGCCGGCCGCCGACATCTGCGCGACCGACGCCTGCCGCGGGGCGGAATGCGGATTGAAGGCGGGCTGTGACATGATCGTTAGTCTCGAAACGAATTTACTAACAAGATTAGTCCATTTCCGTATTTTTGCAAGGGTCGTCCCCCGTGGTGTCGACCTTCCTCCGAAGAATCGATATTTTTTGTCCATTCTGGACTGCGATTTTATTTTCTGCGTTAATGACCGTGCGGACAGCGCGGCGGGACGCGATGCGTCTCCGCCGCGACCGTATCGCCCGGAACCGGATAGACCACGCCAAGGAACCACCATGAAGAGACTGATTGCCGCCGTTTCGATCGCCCTGCTCGCGGTATCGGCAGGCCCCGCCGTCGCGAAGGACTGGACCACGCTGCGCTTCGGCACCGACGCCAGCTACGCGCCGTTCGAATCGAAGGCGCCCGACGGCAAGCTCGTCGGCTTCGACATCGACCTCGGCAACGAGATCTGCGCGCGGCTAAAGGCGAAGTGCGTGTGGCTCGAGAACGATTTCGACGGCATGATCCCGGCGCTGAAGGCGAAGAAATTCGACGCGGTGCTGTCGTCGATGTCGATCACGCCGCAGCGCGCCGAGCAGATCGGCTTCACGACGAAGATCTACAACCAGCCGACGCGCCTCGTCGTGAAGAAGGGCTCGCCGCTGCTGCCGACGGCTGAATCGCTGAAGGGCAAGTCGATCGGCGTCGAACAGGGCACGACGCAGGAAGCGTATGCGAAGGCGTACTGGGCGAAGCAAGGGGCGAACGTCGTGTCGTACCAGAACCAGGACGGCGTGTACGCGGACCTGACGGCGGGCCGCCTCGACGCCGCGCTGCAGGACGAGGTGCAGGCCGCGATCGGCTTCCTGAAGTCGCCGCGCGGCGCGGGCTACCAGTTCGTCGGGCCCGAACTCGTCGACGAGAAGGTGCTCGGCATCGGCGCGGGCATCGGGCTGCGCAAGGAAGACACCGACCTGAAGGCGAAGATCGATCGCGCGATCCTCGACATGGTCAAGGACGGCACGTACAAGCGGCTCGCGTCGAAGTACTTCGACTTCGACATCTACGGCGGCTGAAGCGGCGCCGCGCGCGCACGGGTGCGATAACCGTCGCGCGCGGACCGACCGCCCCTCCCCCTGCCCGCCGGACGACGACGCCTCCCTGACGTTCGCCGCCGCGCCGGTTCATCGTCCGACTCGCGCATCGGACGTCGCACATCATTCGCATTGCAGACGGAACGCCTGCGCTGGCGACCGCAGGCGCTCGACGTCGTCAATAAGCGAAGATCGGGCGCCGGGGGACCGGTGCCCGCGTGCACATCCCCATGCGGATCGGGTTGGCGAGCAGGAAAGTGCCGGCCCGGCGCGGATGACCGGGTATCAGCCGGATCCGCCTCGCACCGGGCGCGGAGAGATGGCCTGTCGACGCATGCCGGCCGGCGGAAAGTTGCGCGGTCGACCGGCGATGGGCCGAATCACTGCGATCGCGGCCTGCGGGCCGCGGCGTGTGGCGATCGTTCGTCATTTTTCTACCCCGTGTTCTCCGTAGCTTGTACCGGCGACCGGACACAGCCGGTGCCCCGACGATCTGTCGATGACGGCCCATGCCGTGGCGAACGGGCCGTGCTGCCCGTGCGCGCGGTCATCCCCGTGGACTGCGTCCTTGCCGGTTCTCGCAGGATTCGTTGCCGAACCGGCCGGACGCCACGTCGTCGACTTTCGCCACTCGAACTGCGCAAGGAGCGGGCCAGCTTCGCTACGGGTCGGCCGCACAAGGCTTTCGTCGGACAAGCCCGTGGCCGGGACGGGCGCAACCGGCCGGACGTTGCGAAACTGAAACATGCCGCGCGCAGGCGGGCACGTTCGTGAGGCGGCAACGCCTTGCGGGACAAGGCGCGCGGACGATGAGGAAAATTTTCCCGGCACGGGCGGCATGCCGCCACGCGGGTTTCACGGGTCGATTCGGGCGGCCGCCGGCGGGAAACGTTTCACGCGCTTTACATGGTGCCGGACACGCCCGTCAGCGGCGCGCGCGAGCGCCTCCGTGCCGCCGTTCAGCCGACTCGCTGATGGTCGGCGTCGTCGGGCGGTGCGCCGTCCTTTCCGCCGTTGTCGCCATTGCCGTCGTGATCGTTGAGCCCGTGCTCGATCATCATCCGGTAAAGCGTGACGCGCGAGATACCGAGCTCGGCGGCGGCCTTGTTGATCCGGTGATCGTTGCGCAGCAGCGCGTTTTCGATCGCGGTGCGCTCGGCGAGCGACCGCGCCTGCTCGAGCGTCACGGGGTCCGTTTCGCCCGGGATCTCGAGCCCGAGATCGTGCGGCGTCAGCAGCCGGCTCTCGGCCATCACGATCGCGCGGCGCACCCGGTTGATCAGCTCGCGCACGTTGCCGGGCCACTCGTAGCGGCGCATGGCGTCGAGCGCGGCCGACGTGAAGCCGCTGATCTTGCGGCCGCTGTCGGCCTTGTATTTCTGCAGCACGTAATGCGCGAGGATGTCGATGTCCTTGCCGCGCGCGCGCAGCGGCGGCTCGTGAATGCGCAGCACGCAGAGCCGGTGGTAGAGATCCGCGCGGAAGCGTCCGGCCTCGACGGCGCCGTCGAGATCCACGTGCGTCGCCGAGATGATCCGCACGTCGACCGGAATCGACTCCTGGCCGCCGAGCCGTTCGATCTTCCCTTCTTGCAGGAAGCGCAACAGGCTCGCCTGGCTTTCGACCGGCATGTCGCCGATTTCATCGAGAAACAGCGTGCCGCCGTTCGCGGATTCGATCCGGCCCGCGCGACGCTGGTTCGCGCCGGTGAATGCGCCGCGCTCGTAGCCGAACAGTTCCGACTGCAGCAGGTGATGCGGAATCGCGCCGCAGTTGATCGCGACGAACGGCCCCTTGCCGCGCACCGAGCGCTCGTGGATCGCGAGCGCCGTCAGCTCCTTGCCGGTGCCCGACTCGCCGGAGATGAACACGCTCGCATCGGTTTTCGCGACCTTGCGGATCGTGCTGAACAGTTGCTGCATTGCTTCGCAGTTGCCGATCATCCCGTGCTCGCCGATCGACGCCGCGTACGCCGCGCCGTCGACGCGATCGAGCGCGGCCATCCCGCGCGCATGGCCGAGCACGTGCGAAATCCATTCGTACGGCAACGGCAGCGTCACGTAATCGAAACAGTAGCTGCGAATCAGTTCGCGCACGGCAGCGGTGATCGTGATGCCTGCCTGCGCAACGGAGATCCAGCCGATCGCCGGCTGGCTCAGGCACGCCTTCAGCGCGGGATAGTCGCGCGACGTGAAGCCCGAGAAATCGATGAGCCCGGCCGCGACGTTCACGCCGGACGTCATGTTCTGCGCGGCGCCGGCCGTCTTCGCGACGGAGATGTCCCAGCCGAGGCCGCGCAGTTGCGCCAGCAACGGCTCGTCCGGCGAACGCATGATCACGAACAGCTTGCGTCCGGCCTCGGGGGCGGTAACGGACACGAGCGGCGTCTCGGACGCCGCCGTCCCGCTTGCGTCGGATGACCTTGCAACCATCGTTGTTCCCCGCTTGGCGTTGGTATCGTGCGCCGGCTCGCCGCCGCATCCGAAGGACCTCGATCGAACCGACATATTGGCCGCATTTCCGTCCGAATAAAATCCCCCCGGGCAATAATCGCGCGCCGGGCGGATCCTTTCATGAACGGTATATCGGTGCCGCCGATGCGCGGCTAGATGGGTGATATCCCGGTGGCGAAAACCGTGCGAAAACGCGGTCGTACGCGTATCGGGCGCGCGAAGCCGCGCCGGTGCGGGCGCGCCGGTGCGACATGCGACACATGGAAGGTGGAATCGAACCGGCGGCGGGCACCAACGCGGCACGGGCGGCGGCACCGGCACGCGCTCGCGCAATCGTTTCCCGCTTGACGCCTGTCAATCGTCGGAAGAAGCCGGGTTGATGCACGAACGCAACACGTGCCGCGCGGCGCGGCGGCGTCAGCGCCCCGACGCGAGCGGCGCGAGTGCGTTGGCGCGGCCGCGGCCGGCCGACGCGCCGTCGTGTTCGCCGTAGGCGGCGACGAGCGCGTCGACGCGCGCGAGGTGGTGGCGGTTGTCGTGGTCCCACGGATGGAACCCCGGCCGGAAAAAGCTCAGCCACTCACGCGCGATGCGCGGGAACAGCCCGCGGCGCGGCCCGTAGAGGAATGCAATCATGCGCAGCATGCCGCGCACGCGATGCCTGATGTCGCGATCGCGCGACAGCAGCGTCATATGGATCAGGAACACGGTCGGCCAGAAGGTCAGCGTCGTCAGCAGATACACGCCGATGCGGATCAGGTAGCGGCGCGGGCCCGGCTTCATCACGGCGTTCCATACGTCGTAGGACACGGCCTTGTGCTCGGTTTCCTCGAGCGCATGCCACAGCCACATCTGCCGGTAGCCTTCCACCGAGCCGTCCAGGCGCGTCGGGTCGCGCAGCAGCCAGTCCGCGAGCATCGCCGTGTAATGTTCGGCGGCGACCGTGTGCGCGAGCTGCACCGAATGCGGCAGCGTGCGCTTCGCGAAGCCGAGCACCGTCCATACGCGCTTGTCGAGCTTGCGCGCGGGCAGGCGGTTGGCCTGCATCAGCTCGTTGTACTCGACGTGCTCGCGCGTATGCATCGCTTCCTGGCCGATGAAGCCGAGCACCTGGCGCTTGAGCACCGGATCGTCGATCCGGTCGCGATAATTGCGCACCGAATCCATGAAAAAGCGTTCGCCGGCCGGAAACAGCAGCGACAGCGCATTGAAGAAGTGGGTCACGTGCGGGCCGAGCCCGTTCCAGTCCTTCGCGCGTTCGACCGGCAGGTCGAAGCGCAGGTCGCGGCGCACCGGCATCACCTCGGCCGCGGTGGCGGAAGCGGCTGACTTCATGTTCGTCGTTCTCCTGGTTTTCGGCGGCCCCGGCAGCCTTCGCGGCCTGGTCGGCGCGGCCCGGGCAGCACATCGCGCAACGCCGAAATCTTGACATCGATAACTGTAAAGATAGGCGCCGGCCGGCGCCGCGCGCAAGTCGCGCGGTAGATGCGCACTTCCAAACGGGGCACGGTCCGGACCGCGAAAAAAGCGCCGCCGAAACGGCATGCGGGCGCGTCGCGGTTCGAACGCGAACGCCGTCGCGCGGCCGGCACAGGTGTGTCGTGCGCCGTGGTCGAAATCGGCGCGAAAGCCCCGTGCGACGGGCATCGCGCGCATTCGCGGGGCGGCGTTCGGCGCGATGCCGAGCGGCCGGGCCGCACCGATTCATACGCATGCGGCATTCGCTCCGCGCGCCCGCGTCGAACCGGTTCGCGAGAAAATTCAAACGCGCGTTCCATTCGCGTTCGGGGCGCGAGGCCCGAACGTCGCGCCGGTCGACGTCCGATCGACGTCCGATCGATGGAAGAGCGGTATGCCGCCGCGCCCGAGGCGCGCGCGGCGGCACGGTGCGCGCTCGCCTACAATAGCGGCTTTATCGAACTCTTTTCAGGAGAAGTCATGACTGTCACCACGACCGCATCGGGCCTCAAGATCGAGGATCTGACCGAAGGCACCGGCGCGGAAGCGCAAGCCGGCAAGACCGTCAGCGTCCACTACACGGGCTGGCTGACCGACGGTCAGAAATTCGACTCGAGCAAGGACCGCAACGACCCGTTCGCGTTCGTGCTCGGCGGCGGCATGGTCATCAAGGGCTGGGACGAAGGCGTGCAGGGCATGAAGGTCGGCGGCGTGCGTCGCCTCACGATCCCGCCGCAACTCGGTTACGGCCCGCGCGGCGCAGGCGGCGTGATTCCGCCGAACGCGACGCTCGTGTTCGAAGTCGAACTGCTCGACGTCTGACGACGCCGCCGGCCGACGTCCTCCCGATGGAACGCATCCCGTCCCCCGCCGTCTCGCTGCGCCGTTACGACACGTGCGAAGCGTCCGACGTGCACGACTTTCACCAGATCGTGATCGGCGTCGACGGTGCGATGGTGATGGCGGTGGACGGCGTCGGCCAGCGCATCGACCGGCACGCGGCGTGGCTGATTCCTGCCGGCGCGCGCCATGACTACGCGGGCCTGGGCGACAATCGCCAGCTCGTGCTCGACTTGCCCGCCGCGTCGCTCGCAATGCCGCAGCGGCTGTTCGACAGCGCGCGTGCCGTGTCGATCGACCCGGCGATGACGTCGCTCGTCGCGCAGGTCGCGGCGGCGGCCACGCAACTCGACGGCCCGGGCAGCGACATGCGTCGCGCCCATCGTTTCCAGTGGCAGGCCGCCGTGCGTCTGTGCGAGGCGCTGCTCGGCGACATCGGCGTCGCCGCGCCCGCGGCGGGACTGGACTTCGCGCGCATCGACCGCTGGCTGCGCGCGCGGCTCGCGGAGCCGTTGCGCATCGCCGATCTCGCTGCGCACTGCGGCTATGGGATGCGCCGGTTTCATCAACTGTTCGTCGACGCATTCGGCGAAACGCCGCATCGCTACCTGCAGCGGCTGCGGCTCGACGCCGCCGTCGTGCTGCTCGCGGACGGCCGCCATCCGCTCGTCGACATCGCCGGCATGGTCGGCTTCGCCGACCAGAGCGCGTTCACGCACGCCTTCACGAAGCGCTTCGGCGTCGCGCCGGGGCGCTGGCGCGGCGAGCGGCACTAGCGCATTCGCGCGCACCGCTTCAGGCTGCCGGAAAGCCGCGTCACGGCTCACGGAGCCTCTCGGCCGCGGTTTATCCGGTAACGCCTCCGCCCCCGTTTTCGCCCACCTTCCGCACGACCGTCTCTGACGCCTTCAGCGGCCGGCCGTCGTCGTGCCGAAGCGCGAGCTTGCGGATCGCGCGGCCCGTCTTGCGCTCGACCAACACCGAATGCGGCTCGCCGCGCTCGAACAGGTTCGCCTCGCCCCACTGCCGCAACATCACGATCACCGGAAACAGCCCCTCGCCCTTCTTCGTCAACGCATATTCCTGATATGCGCTGCCGTCCGACGCGGGCACGACTTCGAATACACCCGCGTCCACCAGCATCCTGAGCCGGTCCGACAGGATGTTGCTCGCGACGCCCAGGCTCGCCCGAAAATCGCCGAACCGGCGCACGCCGTCAAACGCGTCGCGCACGATCAGCAACGCCCAGCGATCGCCGACGATATCGGTCGCCCGTGCCACCGGGCACGGCGAATCCGCGAGACTTCTCTGCCTGGCCATATTGATCTCCGCTGTCGCGCCGGTGCCTTCGCGGGCCGCCGGCCGTCCGTGCGCGAGCCCATTGCCCGCCGCCACACAGGTTGCATTTTAAAACTACTTTTCCTACACTCCGACTAGTTTCAAATTGCAACTACTTCAATGAGTGTGAGGCTCCATGGAATCGTCCTGCTCGGGATCGGCCGCGTCGAACGCGACATCGCGCACCGCGCCTCCGGCCGACATCGCGCGCGTGTCGACGGCGCTCGTCGTGCTGCTGGCCGTCTGCTGCGCGGCGAGCGTCGCGAACGTGTACTACGCGCAGCCGCTGCTCGACTCGATCGCACATGACTTCGGCGTATCGCAGGCGGCGGTCGGTGGCGTCATTACCGCGACGCAGCTCGGCTGCGCGCTCGCGCTGCTGTTCGTCGTGCCGCTCGGCGATCTGCTGAACCGCAAGCGCCTGCTCACCGTTCAGCTTCTGCTGCTGACCGCGGCATGCATCTGCGTGGCCGCCTCGTCGACGCGCAGCGCATTGCTGGCGGGCATGGTCGCCGTCGGGCTGCTCGGCACCGCGATGACGCAAGGGCTGATCGCCTGCTCGGCCGCGCTTGCCGGGGCCGGCGAGCGCGGCCGCGTGGTCGGCGCGGCACAGGGCGGTGTCGTGATCGGCCTGCTCGCCGCGCGCTCGCTCGCGGGTGTCGTGACGGATCTCGCCGGTTGGCGTGCGGTTTATCTGGTGTCGGGTGCGCTCGCGGTCGCGATGCTGGCCGCGCTGGCCCGCCTGTTGCCCGATGCGGACGCGCCGCGCGAGCGCATCGGCTACGCGGCGCTGCTCGGTTCGATGGTCGCGCTACTGCGCAACGAGCGCGTGCTGCGGGTGCGCGGCGCGATCGCACTGCTGCTGTTCGCGGCGTTCAGCATCTTCTGGAGCGCGCTGGTGTTGCCGCTGAGCGCGCCGCCGCATGCGATGTCGCATACGCAGATCGGCGCATTCGGCCTGGTCGGCGCGCTGGGCGCGGCAGCCGCCGCACGCGCCGGGCGGCTCGCCGATCGCGGCCTCGGCGAAGCCACCACCGGCACCGCGCTCGCACTGCTCGCGCTCTCGTGGCTGCCGCTGGCGTTCGCCGGTACGTCGATCGCGTTGCTGGTCGTCGGCATCGTGCTGCTCGACATCGGCGGGCAGGCCGTCCACGTCGTCAACCAGAGCATGATCCTCGGCGCGCGGCCCGATGCGCATGCGCGCCTCGTCGGCTGCTACATGCTGTTCTATTCGGCCGGCAGCGGGCTCGGCGCGATTGCGTCGACGATGACGTATGCGCACGCCGGATGGATCGGCGTCTGCGCGCTCGGCGCGGCGGTCAGCGTGGTCGCATTCGCCGTATGGGCCGTGACGCTCCGGCGTGCGTGACGCGTGTCGAAACGTCGAACACGAAGCGCGGCGTGCGTGGCGCGGAACGAAAAAGCCGGCGCGTCCCGATCGGGCGGCCGGCATGCGGAGCCCACGCATGTCCATGCACGGGCTCGACCGTCGCGGCGGCGTGCCGCGTTCGCTCACCCCGCCGCCTGGATCGCCTCTTCGTACACGCCGGCGACGCGTCGCGCGATCACCGCGTTGTCGAAATGTTCGCGCGCATAGCGCTTGCACGCGGCTTCGTCCGGCAGCGCGATCGCGCCCGAGAGTGCGCCGCCGAGCCCGTCCGCGATCGCCTGCGCCCCCGTCGACGGCAGCACGAGATCGTTGGACAACCCGGCCACCGCCTCCGGCAGCCCGCCGACCGGCGTCACCAGCACCGGCGTGCCGGACGCCAGCGATTCGACCGTGATCAGCCCGAAGCCTTCGAGCGCGACCGTCGGCACGACGCTGACCGTCGCCGCGCGGTACAGCGCCGCCAGATGATTGTCGGGCACGAACCCGAGCAGCTTCACGTTGTCCTGCAGCTCGGCTTCGTCGATGCGCTGCTGCAGTTCCTCGCCGATCTTGCCCTTGCCGGCGATCAGCAGCAGCACGTCCGGGTGACGGTGCTTGACGAGGCCGATCGCATCGATCAGGTCTTCCAGACCCATGCGCCGCACGAGCCGGCGCACCGCAAGCACGATCGGCCGGTCCTGCGGCAGTTGCAGCTTGTGCCGCGCCTCGGCCGGCGTGAGCGGCGTGTCGAACTGCGCGGTATCGACGCAGCCGGGAATCACGCGCACGCGCGACGGATCGATGCCGTAGCGGTTCGTCAGGATCTGGCCGAACGCCTGCGACAGCACGATCAGGCGCGACGAGCGCGTATAGACGGCCTGTTCGAGATAGCGCTTCGCGCGCTGCCCGAGCGACGCGGCGCCCTCGACCTGGCTCTCGTCGGCCCACGGGCCCTGGAAATGCGACACCTGCGGGATCCCGCGCGTCACGTCGAGGCCCGGGAACGTGTACAGCGCGAAGTGCGATGAAATCACGTCGGGCCGCTCGCTGCGGATCTGGTCGCGCAACGCGCGGCGCGCGGCGAGCATGCGGCGCGCGAGCGGCTGCGACGCGGGTCCGAAGCCCTGGATCGCGCCGCCCGTGTCGTCGGCGACCTTCGGCGAGCCGGCGACGAGCCCGCGCACCTCGACGCCCGCCCCGGGCAGCGCGCCGACGAGCGAGTAGTACATCCGGTCGAGGCCGCCCGCGCGTTCGGGGAACCAATGCATGCCGATCTGCAACGATTTGATCGGCCGGGAAGATTGGGACATTACGACTGCTCCTGCGTAACCGCATGCTCGACCCGCTCGAACGCGGACGGCTGCGAGGGTTGGCCGATGCGCCGGTAGAGCGCGACATACTGGGCGCCCATGTGGGCCCAGCCGAAACGGGTCATCAGTTCACGGGCCGCGTCGCCCATCGCGCGGCAGGTGTCGCGCGACGCCGCGAGCGCGCCGATCGCCTGTGCGAGCGCGGCCGGGTCGTCCGGGTCCTCCAGCACGATCCCGCAGTCTCGCGTGATGATTTCCGCGCCGCCGGCGGTGCGTGCGGTGACGACCGGCAGCCCGGCGGCCATCGCTTCGAGCAACGACAGGCTCATCGCTTCGTAGCGCGACGGAAACACGTATGCGTCGACCGAACGCATCAGCGTCGGCATGTTCTTCACGAGACCGAGGAAGTGCACGCGCGAATCGACGCCGAGCGCGCGCGCCTCGTCCGGATACGGGCTGCCGGGCAGATAGCCGGCCACCGCGAGATGGACGTTCGCTGGAAGCTTCGTCAGCGCCTTCAGCACGGTGCCGAGGTTCTTGCGCGGCGTGCGCAAGTCGCCGACGAACAGCAGCAGGAACGCATCGTCCGGCAGCTTGAACGCCGCGCGATCGGCCTGCGCACCCGCGAACGCGCTGCCGTCGACGCCGTTGTAGATCACGCTGATCTTGCGGCTGTCGATGCCGAGCCCGGCGATCTCGTCGGCCACCTTCTGCGACACGGCCGTGATCGCGCGCGAGCGCCGGTACGCCCAGCGCTCGAGTGCCGTATTCACGCGCGTGTAGACGTACTGGTAGGCCGACCACAGCCCCTTCGTCAGCCCGAACGGGTAATACGGGCTCTTGAACCAGCCGCCGTGCACGAAGTGCGCGGTGTTCACGTCGGCCTTGATCCACGAAATGAAGCCGTTCACGTGCAGCACGTCGTACTCGCCGCGATGCGCGCGCAGCCACCACGCGCTCTTGAGCGCGAACACCTGTTGCTTGACGAGATTCGACGGCCAGAAGCCGCCGACCTTCACCGGCACCCAGCGTACGCGCGGGTCGGCCAGCAGCTCGGGCGCGACATGCGACGCGACCAGCGTGACCTCGTAGTTTTCAGCCAGCGCCGCGCGCGCGATTTCGTAATTGACGCGGCCCTGCCCGTCGTTATGTCGCACGACGTGCGTGACGATCGCGATTCTCAATGGTCGCCTCCCCGTGAACGCGCGGCGGCCGGCAGGCGTTGCGCCTTCTGCCAGTGCGCCGCGGAAAGTATCGAAAAAATGGCCGTGAACAGCAGCAGGCCGCCCGTGCCGATCAGCGAGTTGGTGAACACGAGCATCGCGAACACCGACAGGCACAGGCTCAGGCATGCGCCCACGAACTTGTCCTTGCGCAGCCTGAACGCCGCGCGCAGCGTGCGGGCGAGCAGCATCACGACGCCCGACAGGTACAGCAGCGTGCCGGGCCAGCCGAGCACGAACGGCACGTTCATCACGCCGCTGTCGAAGCTGCCGTACTTGCCGAGCTCGCCGCTGTCGCTCGACAGCTTGGTGGACGCGCCCGTCGCGCCCATCCCCTCGCCGGCGACGTCGGTGAACGCCGTTTGCGCGAAGGTCGCGTAGAACTTGTTGCGGTCGTCGTAGCTGCGGTCGTCCTTCAGGTTCGCGATCGATTGCAGGCGCGCGCCGAGCCGGTCGGCCACCGGCCCGACGGTCAGCAGCGGCACGCATAGCCCGACGAGCACGACGCCGCTGATCAGGATGCGCATCCGCACGCGGTTGCTCGACTGCACGAGCTGGATCGCGAGCGCGATCACCCAGCCGCCCCAGGTCGAGCGCACGAGACACAGCGCGAACGACACGAAGCCGGCGGCGCCCGCGAACCAGCGGACCTTCTGCGGCGCGGCGAACACGAACACCAGCGCGCCCATGATCGCGAACGCGAACGGCCCCGACGAGTTCATCGTGCTGAAGACGCGGACACCGTACGGCACCGGCTCGCCCTGCGAGCCCATGTCCGAGCCGATCATCCACAGCACGTCCCACTGCGGCATCACGAAGTACTGCACGACGCCGTACACGCCCATCACGAGCATGCCCCACATGAAGGTGGACAACAGCACGTCGCGGTACTCGGGATAGTCGCGCGAGTTGACCATGATGTGAAAGCCGATCAGCACCGGATACACCCAGTTCGCGAGGTCGTAGGTCGCGGCCATCACGCCGCTCGACACGATCCCGACCAGATACGCATACGTCAGCCCGAACAGCATCAGCAGCACGGGAATCCCGCGCCGCTGCGCGAGCACGCGGTAATGCCTGAGCAGCCCGAATCCGGCGATCATCGTCACCGCGAGCGGCGCGACCTGGATCAGGCTCGTCGGCGTGAACGCGCCCTTCGACCAGTCGGCGAGACGCCGCACCTCGGGGCTCAGGAACCACACCCACCACATGAAGCCGACGTAGCGCGCCGGGCTCTTGAAATACAGCCAGATGCCGACCGCGATGGCCAGCACCGGAAACGCGAGCGTCAGCACCTTGCCCTGGTGAATGGCGATCAGCGCGGCGGTAAACGTCCACAGCCCGGCCTGCCCGACCCAGTGCTTGCGCTCGGGTAACCGGCTGCGGCTGCGCGACGGTGCGCGTTCGGCGGCAATCGTGCTCATCGACCGGCTCTCACTGCGACGACGCGCGCGAATCCGCCAGCGGCATCGCCAGACCGGTCGCCGCCGGCGTGCGGCGCCGGCGCAGCATGTCGCGCGTGATCCGCACGTGCTGTTCCGCGAACGCCTGCGTGGTCAGGTCGCGCTCGCGCAGGCACGCGGCCGCGGCACGCGCGCACGCGAGCGCGGCGGCCGGATCGGCGACGAAGCGATCGGCGGCCTCGCGCATCGCCGCCGTGTCGAACGCCGGCACGTAGGCGGCCGTGTCGTGCGGGAAGTAGTCGCTGAGCCCGCCGACGTCGGACACGATCATCGGCTTGCCGACCGCCGCCGCCTCGAGCATCACCGTGATGCCCGACGCGTGGAAGTTCGGCCGCAGCGGCACGACGATGACGTCGGCCCACGCATACAGCTCGTGCTGCTTCGCGAGACCCGAGGCCGAACCGATCTTCACGTTCGGCGCATGCCACTCTCGCGGCACGCGGCGCCGCGTCGCGAGCCGCACGTCGTAGCGCTCGTCGCCGCCGAACGCGGCGAGGAACGTGCGCCAGTCGCGGTCGCGGTCGTTGCCGATCGCGGCGATCCGCAGCGGCCGGTGCGGCTGCCACTGGCGCGGCTCCGTCGGCGGGAAGTCCTGCGTGTTCAGCCCGTAGTAGACGAACTCGGCTTCGCGCCCGAGAAAGCGGCGGCACAGCTCGGCGTTGTCGCGCGCGAGCGTCGTCAGCGCATCGGCGCGCGCGAGCAGCTTGCGGTACAGCCAGCGGCGCGGCGCGCCGAACGTGTTCCACTTGTCGAACAGCCACACGCTCTGCGCGAGCAGCAGCGGGTGCTTGCCGCGTGCGCCGGCGAGCTTCAGGATCAGCGCGGCGGCGAGATGCTCCTGCTCGGTGTGCGTCCAGATCACGTCGGTGCCCAACAGCGCCGCGCGATTGCGCCACGCGTGCACGACGTCGAAGCCGAGCGCCGCCTTCAGCGCACGGCGCGCGAGACTCGCGACGCGCCCTTCGCGGCCGTCCTGCGAATAAGTCAGCTGGAATTCGTCGGATTCCGCGTGGTGATAGCCGTACAGGCAGCCGATGTTCTCGCCTTTCCGATAAGTACGCGGATCGGCGCCGTAGAACAGGTGGACGTGAACCTTCGTGGAATTCATGCAAGCCCTCCGGGGATGGCGGCGCGCGCTGCGCGCGGCCCGTTCAAGACGTCACCGGCGGCATCGCCGCACGATGGGGGGCAAGGTCGGCGCGACGCGCATCGCGTGCGCCGCGGCGCACCGCGCGCCAGTGCTCGCGCACGCGCTCGCGCCGCGCGGTATGCAGCGACAGCAGCAGGTGCGCGAGGCCGGGGTAGACGCGCGTGCCGATCAGCGTCCACCACCACCACGCGATCTCGCGCCGCAGCGGCGGCAGATGCTCGCGCAGGATCAGGTGCAGGTTGTACGCGCCGTTGCTGATCGCATTCAGCGACGCGGCATCGCGCCGGTCGTCATCGAAGCGCTCGGCCGGAAAATGATCGACCGCGATCGCCGGGTCGTAGACGAGCTTCCAACCTTCGCGCTGCACCTGCATGCTGAAACCCATGTCGTTGTGCACCTGCGCACCGGCGCCGCGCAACCGCGTGTCGAAGCGCAGACGTTCGATCGCGGCGCGGCGATAGCTCATGTTCGCGCCCTTGAGCATGTCGACTTCGCGCGCGCCGCCCACGCCCAGATGATGATTGCCGATGATCTTGCCGGACAGCGTGAGCTGGCCGACGCGCTCGCGCGACTCGTCGAGCACGCGGCCCTTCTCGTGCACCCAGTCGCGGCCGCCCACCGCACCGACGCGCGGATCGGCGAGGAACACGGCTTCGACGCGCGCGAGCCAGTCGGCGCGCGGCGCCGCGTCGTCGTCGGTGATCGCGACGATGTCGCCGTTCGCCGAGTCGAGGCCCTTGTTCAACGCGGCCACCTGCCCCGGCACGTCGACCGGCACGATTCGCAGCGGCAGCGTGCCGCCGACCGACGGATCGGCGAGGCGCTCGTGCGTGGCGTCGTCCTCCGGGCGCGCGACGACGATCACCTCGTCGGGCAGCCGCTGCTGACGCTGCAGCGCCAGCAGGCAGCGCGCGAGGTCGGCGGGACGCCGAAAGGTCGGAACGAGCACGGAAATTTTCATCGAGGGTTCTCCAGTCGGCCGGGCCGGCGCTGCGCACGCCGGCCCGGTTTCGTGCAATGCCGTCAGGCGCTCAGGTATTCGTGGACGGCCGCATAGCCGCGGCCGTAGCCGCGCGCCTTCGGCGGCACGCCGTTGAAGATCCCGCCTTCCAGATCGACGCCCGCGGTACGCAGACGCTTGATCGCGTCGGCGATCTCGCCTTCGGTATGCATGCCCGAGCGCAGCACCAGGAAGGTCGCGCCGGCCATGCGGCCGATGATGGTCGCGTCGGTCACCGCCAGCACCGGCGGCGAGTCGATCAGCACGACGTCGTAGCGCTTGCCGAGCCCTTCGAGGTATTGCGGCAGGCGCGTCGACATCAGCAGCTCCGACGGGTTCGGCGGGCGCGTGCCGGCCGAGATGAACGACAGGCCCTGTACCGGCGTCTCGCGGATCGCCTCCTCGAGCGGCGACTGGTCGCTCAGCAGTTCGGACAGGCCCGGCTGCACGGTGAGGCCGAAGTAGCGGTCGAGCATCCCGCGGCGCATGTCGGCGTCGATCAGCAGCACGCGCTTGCCCGAATGCGCGAGCAGCACCGCGAGGTTGACCGTCAGGAAGCTCTTGCCGATACCCGGCGTCGGGCCGGTCAGCACGATCACGCGATTCTTAGCGTCCATCATCGCGAACTGCATCGCGGTGCGCAGGCTGCGCATGCTTTCGACGCTGAGGTCCTTCGGGCGCAGGCTCGCGAGGATCGGCCGCGCACGGCCGCCGCCCTTCTCGGCCATGGCGTCGAGCTTCACCTGCTCGGCGCTTTGCGGCACCAGCCCGTACAGCGGCAGGTTGAAGGTGCGCTCCACGCGATCCGGATCCTCGATGCCCTGGAACAGGTTGCGGCGCAGGAACACGATGCCGGTACCGAGGATCAGCCCGAGGAACACCGCGGCCGACAGGATCAGCACCTTCTTCGGCTTGACCGGATCGCCCGGGCGCAACGCCGAATCGACGAGGTGGATGTTGCCGCCCGTGCCGGCCTTCTGCACCGACAGCTCCTGCACGCGGTTCAGCAGCAGCACGTAGATGTCCTCGGCGACCTTCGCGTCGCGCTGGAGCTGGACGGCCTTCACTTCGGTCGCCGGCAGGCTGCGGAAGCGGTTGCTGAACTTTTCCTTCTCGCCCTGCAGCTCCGCGAGCTGCTGCTTCGCGGCGATCACCATCGGATGCGAATCGGTGAAGCGCTGCGCGAGCGACGCGAGCTGCAGGCGCTGGGCCGCGATCTGCTGTTCGTACTGCACGCTGCCTTCGAGGTAGACCTTCGCCTCGTCGCTCGCGTTGATCGAGCCGGACGTGCGCTGATACTGCGTCAACGCGGCTTCCGCGCGCTCGAGATCGGCCTTCAGGCGCGGCTCCTCGCCCTTCAGGAATTCGAGCATCTTGGTCGCTTCGGCCTGCTTCGCGATCACGTGCTGGTTCAGGTACGACTGCGCGAGCGCGTTCGCGATCGCGGCGGTCTGGCTCGGGTCCTTGCCCTCGAGCGAAATCTGCACGACGCCCGTCTGCTTGCCCTGCTCGGACACCTGGATGCCCGACTGGAAGCCGGTGATCGCGTCGAGGTCGTTGTAGCGCACGACCGTGAACTGCGTGCCCGGACGCGCGACCAGTTTCTGCACGAGCAGCGTGACGCCGCCGCCCTGCTCCGATTCGCCGACGCGGCCCGACAGCAGCCGGTTGCCGCTCGGGTCGACCAGCGTGTAGGTGCCGTTCGGGCCGGCCGTCAGCGTCAGCTTCTTGCCTTCGAGCGCGGGCACGACGTTGATCGCGTCGATGTCGGCAACTTCGCCGCCCCACGCGTACGACCGCAGGCCGAACCACGCGCGCGACGGCTCGCCCGGCGTCGCGACGCGCGCGGCGAGGCTGCCGATCAGCGGAATCGTCTTCGGCACGACCGAGAAGTTCAGCTTGAACTGCTCGACGACCGGCGCGACGACGCCGCGGCTCTTGATGATCTCGATTTCCGCGTCGGTCTGCGCCTGTTGCGGGCCGCTGTTGATCGTCGCACCCGTTTGCGTCTGCGTGAGCGCCTGCGACGTGTTGTCGTTGCTCTCGACCCGCACGTGCACGTCGGCCTGGTACACCGGTTTCGCGACGTAGCAGTAGAGGCCGGCGAGCGCGATGACGGTCGCCGCGATGCCGAGCAGCAGCCAGATGTCGTCCATCAGTACCTGGAGCAGCTGGCCGAGGACGACGTCCTCTTCCTCGGTTTTCGCGGCCAGATCCGCGTAGGCGTGTTTTGCTTGCGTGTTCACCATTCGTTCCCGCTTGAGTGGTGCCGGGGCGGAGGCGCCGCCCCGGCGGGCTATCAGCGCGTGATTTGCCGCATGTAGAAGATCGTCTGGATCGTCGGCAGCACCTGCTGCAGCACACGGTTGAACTGCACCGAGCTGGCCGTGCTGACGTAGACGACGTCGAGCGGCTGGAGCGGGAAGCGGCTCGACAGCATCAGCGCATCGGGCTGCGTCATGTCGAGACGGAACACTTCCGGCTTCGTCGGGTTGTCACGCATTCCGCGCATCACGTAGATCTTGCGCGGGTTCGCATCGGTGTCGAGGATGCCGCCGCCCGCCGTCAGCGCGTCGGCGATGGTCAGCCTGCCCTTGAGCATCGGCACCGTGACCGGCGTCTTGACCTCGCCCATGATGAACACGCGGCTGTCGCTGCGGTCCGGCACGTTGATGATGTCGCCCTGCTGCAGCATCACGTTCTGCTTCACCTCGCCGCGGTCGAGCACGCCGTTCGCGTCGAGCGTGTAGAGCTTGCCGTCGCGCGTGAGGCGCACGCGCTGCAGGTCGGCCTCGGCGGTCGAGCCGCCGGAGCGCGAGATCGCGTCGACGAGCGTCAGCGGCACGTCGCTCATCGCGAGCGGGCCGGGGGTCTTCACCTCGCCCGTCACCTGCACCTTCTGGCTGCGGAACGACAGCACGCGCACGTCGAGCTGCGGATTCTTCACGTAGCGCGCAAGGCGCGTGGCCAGCTCGTCGCGCGTCTGCGCGATCGTCTTGCCCGCCACGTGGATGCGGCCGACGAACGGGAAGAAGATCGTGCCGTCGGCGGCCACGGTCTGGCCATACGGATCGGCCTGGCCCGGCAGCGACGACGAATACGGCTGCTGCAGCGCGCCCGCGATGGTCTGCGTCGTGTTGCCGCCGCTCGAGAACGACTGGCCCTGCGGCGTCGTCAGTTCCGGGTGGTCCCACACGGTGACGCCGAGGATGTCCTGCGGGCCGATGTGATAGACGTACTGCGACGGATCGCTGTAACGGCCCGGCGGCAGCGGGTGTTCGACCTGCTGCTTCTGCAGCTGATCCATCACCAGCTTCGCGTCGATGTAATGAACCGGGTAGGTTTCGGCCTGGCCCTGGCGGCCGTCGTCCTTCAGGTTCGACGAGTCGAGATAGTTGCCGGGCGCGCTCGCGCAGGCCGACAGGAAAGTCGTCATCGCGACGGCGAGCGCCAGCGGGCGCATGGGACGTTTCAGCATAGTTTTTGCAGCCATCCTTGAACCAGACGTTCGATCAATGAGTAGCTCTCGCGATAGTCGGCCTCGGGGCCGCCATGCGGATCCGCGATCTCGGCGTCCTCCCACTTGCCGAGCAGGTGGACCTTGCCGCGCGCGAACGGATCGACCGATTCGACGGCCTTGATCTGCTCGCGCTCGCTGACGAGAATCAGGTCGGCGTCGCGCACGATCCGGCGCGACAGCCGCCGCGACCGGTGCTTCGTCGCATCGACGCCGCGCTCGGCGAGCAGTTGCCGCATCACCGGATCGATGCCGTCGCCGTCGTTCGCGCGCACGCCTGCGGAGTGAAACGTCACGCGCGGGCCGCCACGCGACGCCGCGTGCGACTTGAACAGCAGTTCCGCCGCCGGGCTGCGGCAGACGTTCGCATGACAGACGATCAGGATGTTCCGGAACATGGCGTCTCGAGTCGGGTTACGGGTCACGACGGCGCGCGGGTTACGCGTTCGCGCGCGCGGCGCCCGGCATGCGGGCGGCGACGGCCTGGCGCGAGCCGGGGCGGCCGATCGGGTGGTATTCGATGCCCAGCTCGCTCATCGTCTCCGGCTCGTACAGGTTGCGGCCGTCGAAGATCACGGGCGACTTCCATTGACGTCCGAGCGCGACGAAATCCGGGCTCTTGAACGCCTTCCACTCGGTGACGATCACCAGCGCGTCGGCATCGCGCGCGGCCTGTGCCTCGTCGTCGACGAAGGTGAGGCGCTCGAGCCAGCTCGGGTGATCCGCGAGATCGAGCGCGAGCACGCGGCGTGCTTCCTGCTGCGCGACCGGGTCGTACGCCGCGATGCGCGCGCCGCGCGACAGCAGCTCGGCGATCAGCTCGCGGCTCGGTGCCTCGCGCATGTCGTCGGTGTTCGGCTTGAACGCGAGCCCCCAGATCGCGAACGTGCGGCCCGTCAGGTCCTCGCCGAAGCGCGCGACGATCTTGTCGGCGAGCACGCGCTTTTGCGTCGCGTTGACCGACGACACGGCCTTCAGGATCTGCAGCGACTGGCCATGCTCGTCGGCGGTGCGGATCAGCGCCTCGACGTCCTTCGGGAAGCACGAGCCGCCGTAGCCGCAGCCCGCATACAGGAAGTGATAGCCGATGCGCGGATCGGAGCCGATCCCGCGACGCACGGCCTCGATGTCGGCGCCGAAGCGGTCGGCCAGGTTCGCGAGCTCGTTCATGAACGAGATGCGCGTCGCGAGCATCGCGTTCGCCGCGTATTTCGTGAATTCGGCCGAGCGCACGTCCATGTACAGCGTGCGTTCGTGATTGCGGTTGAACGGCGCATAGAGCTTCTTCATCAGCTCGCGCGCGCGCTCGCCCGGCACGTCGTCGTCGCAGCCGATCACGATGCGGTCCGGCCGCGTGAAATCGTCGACCGCCGCGCCTTCCTTCAGGAATTCCGGATTCGACACGACGGAGAACATCGGCACGTCGCCGCCGCGTTTCGCGAGTTCTTCGGCCACCGCCGCGCGCACGCGCTCGGCCGTGCCGACCGGCACCGTCGACTTGTCGACGATCACCTTGAAGCCCTTCATGTAGCGGCCGATGTTGCGCGCCGCCGCGAGCACGTACTGCAGGTCGGCCGAGCCGTCCTCGTCGGGCGGCGTGCCGACCGCGATGAACTGCACGTCGCCGTGCGCGACCGCTGCCTCGATGTCGGTCGAGAAGCGCAGGCGGCCGGCCGCGCGGTTGCGCGCGATGACTTCCTTCAGGCCCGGCTCGTGGATCGGCACGCCGCCGTTGTTCAGGATGTCGATCTTTGCCTGATCGACATCGAGACAGAACACGTCGTGCCCGATGTCGGCGAGACAGGCGCCGGTGACAAGACCTACATAACCGCTGCCGATGATAGTCAGATTCATGATGTGTCGGACCTCGTGACCAATGATTCGAAATTCGTGAAACCGGGGTGTCTGCGCAATGGCACCGCGTCAGTAAGCGTTGCTGCCGGTGAAGCCTTTCCAGAGCGTCAGCACGACGATCTTGATGTCGAGCCAGAACGACCAGTTCTGCATGTAGTACAGATCGAGCTTCACGCGTCCCATCATCTTCTCGATCTGGTCGGTCTCGCCGCGAAAGCCGTTGATCTGCGCCCAGCCGGTGATGCCCGGCTTGATCCGGTAGCGGAACATGTAGCCCTTCACCAGATCCTTGTAGATGTCGTCGTGCGCGAGCGCGTGCGGCCGCGGGCCGACGACCGACATCTCGCCCTTCAGCACGTTGATGAACTGCGGCAGTTCATCGAGGCTCGTGCGGCGCAGGAAGCGGCCGATCGGCGTCACGCGCGTGTCGTTCCTGGTTGCCTGCGTGACCTGTCCCGCGACCTCCTGATGCACCTTCATCGAGCGGAACTTGTAGATCTCGAACTCGTGCCCGTCGATGCCCTTGCGCTTCTGGCGAAAGAACACCGGGCCGGGCGACGTGAGCTTGATCAGGCACGCGATCACCAGCATCGCGGGCGCGAGCGCCGTGAGTGCCGCCAGCGCGAACAGCCGGTCGAACACGAACTTCGGCAGGATCCGCACGTCGGTGATCGGCGACGCCGCGAGGTTGATCGCCGGCACGCCGAGCACCTCGACCACTTCCTGGTTGAAGAACGACAGCGTGCGCACGTCCGGAATGAAGCGGATGTTCACGAAGTCGTGGCGGAACACCGTCACGATCTGGTGAATCCGGCGTTCCTCCGTGATCGGCAGCGTGAGCCACAGCTCGCTGATCGCGCGGCTGCGCACCAGCCATACCAGCGATTCGAACTGCCGCTCGATGCGCACGTCGTCGAGCGCGACTTCGCCCGGCGCCTCGCTTTCGTCGTACACGCACACCGGGTTGAAGCCCGCTTCCGGACGCGCCCGCATCTGTGCGATCAGCCGTCGCGCCGCCGGCGTGCCGCCGACGATCGCCACCGCCTTCAGGTTGTAGCCGCCGCGCCGCAGTTGTCGCAGCACGACGTGCACGCATGCCTTCGAGCCGGCAAGCAGCGCCATCGTCGCGAGCGCCCAGTAACCGAGCCACAGTCGCGACAGGTCGCCCGACTGGTGAAAGCTGAAGCTCATCAGGATGCCCGCGAGCTCGACCACCAGCCACGCGAACGCGACACGCCCCACCAGCCCGACGAGACGCTTGCCGCGCCACGACTGGTAGATGCCCATGGCCGGAAAGAACACGACGACCAGCAGGCAGTCGAACAGCACCATCGTGCGCTGCAGGTCGTTGAGCCAGATGCTGCCGCCGTGCAGCGCGGCGGCGATCAACGCCCCCAACACGACCATCGCGATATCGATGACTCTCGCCAGCACGCTCAACATGTCCGCTTCCTCTTTGAACAGGCGTTTGCCGAACAGCTCCTCGTGCAGCCCGTGCCGCACCTTCGATTCAAACGTTGCATGACGCTATTGAAGCGACAAGAAAATCGCCCCTCAAGCGCACAAGTATTTCGAAAAATAATCGGAAATTCTTGCCGCGACATTCTTGAATTAAATCGGCAGGTTTTCCCGAATCGATCGCAAATCGGGATTTTTTCGGCAACTTTACGGTTCCCGTAAACCCTTTGCGGGACGGCGATCCAGCCGGATTTGCCGAATTATTTTTTATTTTTTTATTTGCATCGCATGCTATCGAGGAAAAATTTCCCTGACACGTGCGCGACGAGTATCGTGCAAATCGCCCGGTTTTATTGTCGATTTACTTCATGCTACAAACAGGCACTGACTTCAATCGAGGAGAGTGTCATCATGAATGCTCCGGCCGTGGCAGCCGATACGCGCCCTTCTTCTTCCGCCGCAACCGACGCCGCAACGCGTGTCGCGGTGCAGCCGGTGATTCTCGCCGGCGGTTCGGGCACGCGTCTGTGGCCGATGTCGCGCGAACACTATCCGAAGCAGTTGATCGGCCTGCTCGGCGATCATTCGCTGCTGCAATCCACCGCGCTGAGACTCGACGGCCTTGTGACCGGTCATCCGCTGAACGACGACGTGCTGATCGTATGCGGCGAAGACCACCGCTTCACGACTGCCGAGCAACTGCGCCTGACCGGCAAGCGCGCATCGATCATGCTCGAGCCGCTCGGCCGCGACACCGCGCCGGCGCTGACGCTCGCCGCGCTGCGAATCGTCGCCGGCGGCGGCGACGCCGTGATGACGGTGATGCCGGCCGACCACGCGGTCGCCGACCAGGCGCGCTTTCATGCGGCCGTCGCGGCGGGCGTGCACTGCGCGGCGCAGGGCAAGATCGCGACGATGGGCATCGTGCCGGGCCGCGCCGAAACCGGCTACGGCTACATCCGCGTCGGCGCGCCGCTTGGCGACGCCGCCACCGGCAACCTCGACGTGCGCCGCCTCGACCGCTTCGTCGAGAAGCCGCACCTCGAACTCGCGCAGCAGTACGTCGCATCCGGCGAATACTGGTGGAACAGCGGGATCTTCATCGTGCGCGCGTCGGTGTGGCTGAATGCGATCCGCGAGCTCGAGCCCGAGATCCTCGCGGCCTGCGAGCAGGCCGTCGCGCGCGGCCGGGACGACGGCGACTTCTTCCGCGTCGATCGCGACGCGTTCGCCGCGTCGCCGTCGAACTCGATCGACTACGCGGTGATGGAGCGGCTCGTGAGCCTGCCGCAGCTGTGCGAAAGCGTCGTCGTGCCGCTCGACGCCGGGTGGTCGGACGTCGGTTCGTGGGACGCGATCTGGCAGATCCTGCCGAAGGACGAAGCCGAGAACGTCGGCCGCGGCCGCGTGCTGTTCGAAAACGCCGAATCGACCTTCGCGCATGCGGAAAGCCGGCTCGTCGCGTGCGTCGGCACGCAGAACCTCGTGGTCGTCGAAACGCCCGATGCCGTGCTCGTCGCCGACAAATCCCGCGTGCAGGACGTGAAGAAGATCGTCGGGCGCATCAAGGCCGAACGCGGCGCCGAAGCGACCGATCACCGCAAGGTCCATCGCCCTTGGGGGCATTACGACTCGGTCGACATGGGCGAACGCTTCCAGGTGAAGCGCATCGTCGTGAAGCCGGGCGCGCGATTGTCGCTGCAGATGCATCACCATCGCGCCGAACACTGGATCGTCGTGCGCGGCACCGCGCGCATCACGCGCGGCGACGAAACCTTCCTGCTGTCCGAAAACGAATCGACGTACATCCCGCTCGGCGTGTCGCACCGCCTTGAGAATCCGGGCAAGATGCCGCTCGAGCTGATCGAAGTGCAGTCGGGCGCCTATCTCGGTGAAGACGACATCGTCCGCTTCGACGATACCTACGGACGCCAGTGACGCAATGCATGCCGCGCGCGCCGTCTCTGCGGTGCGTCCGGCATCGACTGCATGGCGAGGACAAAAAAAAGCGCGGGCGCCGTGACGGACGGCGACCCGCGCGTTTTCGTTCGGACGACGATCAACCTACGCGATACGCGTACTCGCGGCGATCCGACTGCACCGGGTCGTTGCGGCTCTCCGCCAGCGCGCCCGCGCGGCGCTCGGCGATGAAGCGCTTGATGTCCGACTCGGCACGCGCCAGCGCGGACAGGCCGGCCAGCACCTCGCTTTGCGGCGTACGCACGGGTTCGTCGCTGGCGCCATGGCGATCGATCCACTGACGCGCCCAGTCGAGCGCGTACTGCTCCGCTTCCTCCGCATCGGTGAAGCGCGGGCCGATCAGGCCCGAGCGCTCGACACGCCGGTCGTCCTGCATGATCTCGGCCCATGCGCGATACATCAGGTTCTGCACCGGCTGCGCGCTGCCGTAGATCGTGTAGCCGCGGTATTCGTCGACTTGCGGCTCGGCCGCGGCGAAGCTCGCGGCGGACGGACGCCCGTGACGCAACCCCGCTGGCTGCGCGCCCGGCACCGCGAACGATGCACCGGGCGACGCGACGGCGGCGGCGTTCGGCATCGCGGTCAACGTCGCGCCTTCGCCATCCCAAACGTTTGCCCGAGCGACCGGCAGTTGCCACGACTCGGGGTTCTGCCAGAACACGCCGCGCAGACGATCGTTGTCGGGCACGGGCTCCGCGCGGCATGCCGGTGCGGCCGGCGCCGGCGGCGGCGGCACGTACGCGAAAGTGCGCCCGCTGAACTGGGTCAGCACGTCGATCATCTGCAGCAGCGTGCCGTTCGCGAGCCACTCCTCGTAGCGACGGCGGCACGTCGGCCCGGACGGATAGCGGCCGGGCAGCTTGGACCACGCTTCACCGGTCGTGAGGATCCACAGAACCGCGTTGGCGACGACGCGCGGTTCGGCTCGCGGGCGGCCTCGACGGTTCAGCCGAATGGGTTCATCGGCGATCAGCGGTGAAAGTCGAAACCACTCTTCATCGGTAAGCTCATCGAAGAACATAGTTGATTTCTCCACGCAGCCAGGCCGGGGCTGCGATTGTCGGCGCCGTCGTCACGCATCGCGTCACGCGGCGGCCCGGTTGCACATTATGGTTATCCGAATGTTGTGCATGCCGGTGCGACACCGCACTTTCACGGTGCCGCCATTCACGGCAATGGCGCACAAATCACGGTCTCACTCCAATGTGGGAATTTTTGTGCACGAAGCATACCATCCTCAGGGTTTATCTCAATATGACAATGACTTAATGTTACTCACTGAAACAACCTCCCAAGGATGCGCAATCCATTTATGCTTGAATTTTTTTACGCGATCGTTATGCCGGAGGCTGGGAAGCCCCGTCTGGCGGGGCACTGCGGGGTGCCGAAGCGACGCGCCAGGCGGGCGTCCGCGTTGGTCCGACCCTCATCGGCGACATTGCCGGGAATTGCCGCCGCAAATCGGTAAATCAGGGAAAATTTCGTAACAAGATATTCACGAATCGGTAAATCGTTCAAACTCCATTGGAGTCGATTTTCCTGATGCACAATCTCTTTATTGTTTCTCTGCAAGTAATGAAAGCGGTCGCGGGTGGGATGCACATTGTTTCCTCGCGTGCAAGCGTCGACGGGTTTGTTACATCTTGCAGTAGCAAACCGCCGACAGCGGCCGGGGCGATGGGCGCGGCGTCTCGTTTCGGGTCGGAATGACAGGGAGTCCGCGCGATACGGGAAGCGGCACCCTGCCGCTTGCAGTCAGCGCAGATCGCCCGCCAGCGACGCGGCGACGTCCGCGTCCACGCGTTGCGCCGGCACCGTATAGGCCGGGTGATCGCAGCCGATCGACAGCGCCGCGCCGCCCTTGAGCGCCGCGCGCGTCGGCCCGTCCAGTTCGAAGCGCACGAAATGCACGGCCGAGGTCTTCTCCGCGTTGTCGCGGTCGAGATCCTCGTCGGCGATCGCGTAGACGTCGGGGTGCCCGTCGACCCGCAGGTACACGCGATCCTCGACGCCGATCAGCCGCGCGAGCGCCGCCCGCCGTTCGGCCTCGTGCTCGTATTCGATCTGCAGCGTCGCCTTCAGGTTGGTGCCGTCGGGCACGAGCGGCAGATAGGCTTCCAGCTCGCCTTCGATGCCGGCCTCGTCGAAGATCTTCTCGATGTGCAGCATTTCCTGGATCTGATAGCGAATCGTGGTCTCGTCCTCGAACAGGAAGCGCAGATGGTTGCCGAGCGCCACCGCGCGGCGGCGCTTGTACGCGACGAGCCGCGCGTGTTCGGCCTTGCGGATCTTCGCGTACGCTTCGAGCGTCAGCAGCGAGTCGCGGGTCAGCGTCATGGGATGTCCTCGGATAGCGTCGATGTCTTCGTGCAGCGGCGGCCTCAGATGCCGTAGGCGCGGCGCAGCAGCGTCAGCGGATGCGCGAGCGGCGCCGCGGGCAACCCTTTCTCGTCGATGCCTTGCGCGATGTGATGGCCGGCGAGCGCGCAGTCCGACGACACGACATCCGGCTTCGGCTCGGCCATCGCCTTGAACACCGGCGCGCCGATCCGCATCGCGTCCGCGTGGAAGGCCTTCTTCACGCCGAACGTGCCCGCGTGCCCCGAGCAGCGCTCGACCACGTTCACGCGCGTATCGGGCACGAGCGACAGCGTGTCGGCCGTCTTGCGGCCGATGTTCTGCACGCGCGCATGGCATGGCACGTGGTACGACACGGTGCCGAGGCCCTGCTTGAAGTCGGTCTTCAGCAAACCGTCGCGATGCCGCGCGATCACGTATTCGAACGGATCCCAGAATGCGTCGGCCACCGCGCGCACGGCTTCGTCGCCGGGAAACATCAGCGGCAGTTCGCTCTTGTACATCAGCACGCAGCTCGGGATTGCGCCGATCAGCGCATAGCCTTCGCGCGCATAGCGCTCCAGCACCGGAACGTTCACGGCCTTCTTCGCGGCGACGCCCTCGAGGTTGCCCTGCTCGAGGAACGGCATCCCGCAGCACGCTTCGCGCGTGACGAGCTCGTACGGAATCTCGTTGTGCGCGAGGATCGCGAGCAGGTCGTGGCCGATGCCCGGCTCGTTGAAGTTCACGTAGCACGTCGCGTAGATCGCGACCTTGCCGGGCGTGCGTTCGCCGTCACGTACCGGCAGGCCGTCCGAGCGCTTCGCGGCACGCCGGAACTTACGCGGCGCGAACTCCGGCAGCCACGCGTTGCGATCGACGCCGAGCGCCGCTTCGAGCGCGTGGCGCGCGGGCGGCGTGCGATTCACCGCGTTCACCGCCTGCGTGACGATCGGAATGCCCGCGAAATGGCCGAGCGCGTCGGTGTTCGACAGCACCTTGTCGCGCAGCGGTGCCTCGCCGCGCTTGTAGCGCGCCGCCTTGCCGCGCAGCATCAGGTGCGGGAAGTCGACGTTCCATGCGTGCGGCGGCACGTACGGGCATTTCGTCATGTAGCAGAGGTCGCACAGGTAGCACTGGTCGACGACCTTGCCGAACGCGTCCTTCGGCACTTCCTCGATGTCGCCCATCGGCGTGTCGTCGACGAGGTCGAACAGCGCGGGAAATGCGCCGCACAGCGACACGCAGCGCCGGCACCCGGCGCAGATGTCGAACACGCGCGTCATTTCCGCATCGATCGCGGCCTGATCGTAGAACGCTTCGGACTGCCAGTCGAGCGGATGCCGCGTCGGGGCTTCGAGACTGCCTTCCTTGTGTGGCATGGGGCGCTCCAGCTTCGCGCGCATGCGCGCGCACGCGCCGCCCGCGCGACGCGGGCAGCGATCAACGCACGGCCGGCCGCAGCATGTCGGGCCTGGCCGTGCTGCGTTGCTGCCGGACGCGTGTCAGTCGACGAGTGCGTCGAGCGCCTTCGTGTAGCGGTTCGCGTGGCTGCGCTCGGCTTTCGCGAGCGTCTCGAACCAGTTCGCGATTTCGTCGAAGCCTTCCTCGCGCGCCGTCTTCGCCATGCCCGGATACATGTCGGTGTATTCGTGCGTCTCGCCGGCGATCGCCGATTCGAGGTTCAGCCGCGACGAGCCGAACGGCAGCCCCGTCGCCGGATCGCCGACGGCTTCGAGATATTCGAGGTGGCCGTGCGCATGGCCAGTTTCGCCTTCGGCAGTCGAGCGGAACAGCGCGGCGACATCGTTCTGGCCTTCGACGTCGGCCTTCGAAGCGAAATACAGATAGCGCCGGTTCGCTTGCGATTCGCCCGCGAATGCGGCCTTCAGATTCTCTTCGGTCTTGCTGCCCTTGAGTTGAGCCATTTGCGCCTCCGTTCGAGTCGGCGCGGCCGCGTGCGAAGCCGGGCCGATCGTTCATGTATGTGGGGAACGAAGCGCATGCCGGACGCGCACGCTTCGTGCCTTTTAATCTAGGCGCTGGCGTTCGCATCCCCCAATAGGCTTTTTCAATCCGTGCGATAGCGGACGGCGGGAATGAGGGGCAGTTGAGGGGATGGCGGGGTGGGTCGTGTCGCCGGGTGGGGTGGCGTTTCGCTTGGCTTGCGGCTTGCGGCTTGCGGCTTGCGGGCGGCGGGCGGCGGGCGGCGCGCGGCGGCTGCGGCTGCGGCTTCGGCTTCGGCTTCGATCTTCCCGCGCGACGACCGCTGCATTCGCACCGGCGTCGCTCGTGATGTGTCACGCATCCGTCGCACGCTTCAGCAGCAATTCCCTTTCGCGTTCGTTGCGGGTCAATTCCGCCGCTCGACGGAACTCGAGCTTCGCTTCGTCGGCGCGGCCGAGCTTCGCGAGCAGGTCGCCGCGCACGCTCGGCAACCAGTGATAGCGGGCGAGCGCCGGATCGTCGCGCAGCACGTCGACGATTTCCAGTGCCGCGGCAGGCCCGAACGCCATCCCCACCGCCACCGCGCGGTTCAGCTCGACGACCGGCGACGGCGCGACTTCGGCGAGCGCGTCGTACAGCGCGACGATCTGCGCCCAGTCGGTTTCCGACGCGTGCCGCGCGCGTGCATGGCACGCTGCCAGCGCGGCCTGCAGCGCGTACGGGCCGCGCACGCCGCCGAGCTTCGTCGCGCGCTCGAGCGCCCCGAGCCCGCGCCGGATCAGCAGCGGATCCCAGCGGGAGCGGTCCTGGTCGAGCAGCAGCACGGGCCGCCCCTGCGCATCGGTCCTTGCGTGCATGCGCGACGCCTGCAGTTCCATCAGCGCGACGAGCCCGAGCACCTCGCTTTCGTCCGGCATGAGGCCGGCCAGCACGCGGCCGAGACGCAGCGCCTCGTCGCACAGCGCCGGGCGCGTCCAGTCGTCGCCCGCGGTCGCCGCATGGCCTTCGTTGAACACCAGGTAGATCACTTCGAGCACCGACGCGAGCCGCGCGGGCCGCGCATCGGCGGCCGGCACCTCGAACGGCACACGCGCCGCCGCGAGCGTGCGCTTCGCGCGCACGATGCGCTGCGCGATCGTCGGCTCGGGCGACAGGAACGCACGCGCGATTTCGCTCGTGGTCAATCCGCCGAGCAGCCGCAACGTGAGTGCCACGCGCGCATCGGTCGACAACACCGGATGGCACGACGTGAAGATCAGCCGCAGCAGGTCGTCGCCGATATCGTCGTCGCGCGCATCGGCGAGCGCATCCGCGATGTCCGGGACGACGTGCGCGTCCAGGGCATCCATTTCACGCCCGAGCTGATCGCGCTTCGTCGCATGCAGCGATTCTTGCCGGACCCGATCGAGCGCGCGCCGCTTCACGGCCGTCATCAGCCATGCGGCCGGGTTGTCGGGCACGCCGTCGACGGGCCAGTGCTCGAGCGCCGCGACGAGCGTGTCCTGCGCGAGCTCCTCGGCCACGCCGACGTCGCGCACCACCCGCGCGGCGCGCGCAATGATCTTCGGCGCCTCGATCCGCCAGACCGCTTCGATCGCACGGTGAGTCGCCTCACGCGTCACGACGCCTGCCCCTCGGCGGACGCATCCAGCGGCATGGCCATCAGCTCCCATGCGTGACCGTCCGGATCGTCGAATCCGTGGCCGTACATGTTCGGATACTCACGCGGCGCTTGCGGGGCCGACCCGCCGGCCGCGAGCGCCTTCGCGACGATCGCGTCGACCTCGGCGCGGCTGTCGCACGACAGGCACGACAATGCCTGCACCTGCGTCGCCGGATCGACGATCGTCTTGCCGGTGAAGGTCTGGAAAAACGGCCGCACGAGCAGCATCGCGAAAATCGTGTCGCTGATCTTGATGCAGGCGGCCTGATCGTTGGTATAGGCCGGTACGACCTCGAAGCCGAGTGCCTGGTAGAACGTCTTCGAGCGCGGCAGGTCGGCCACGGGCAGATTGATGAAGACCATCTTGTGCATGACGGATGCTCCGGTGAGATTGGACTCGAACAGTTTCAGGCGTGGGTGCGGCCGACGTTGAGATCGCGAAACCGCTCGACCGCGTCGCTCGGTGTGAGGTCGTCGAGCTCGAACAGCGGCCGCACCTCGATCTCGCAATCCATTTCGGCGCCGAACGGTGCGGGAAACCGGCGCGTCCATTCGAGCGCCTCGTCACGCGAGCGCACCTGGATCAGCGTGTAGCCGGCAATCAGCTCCTTCGTCTCCGCGAACGGGCCGTCGACCACCGTGCCCTTGCCGCCGGTGTACCGCACGCGCCAGCCGTGCGCGCTCGGCCGCAGGCCGTTCGCGTCGAGCAGCACGCCGGCCTTGGCGAGTTCCTCGTGGTAGACCGTCATCGCCTCGACCAGCCGATCGTCCGGCAACGCGTCGGATTCGCTGACGGCGTTCGCCCGGATCATGATCATGAATCGCATCGTTCACTCCTTGTCATCGGTGAAAAGGGGCGTCCGCTCATCGGCGCCTTATTCGCACGACGGGCGGCCGACCGTCGAATCGACGTGCCGCGCGACGAATCAGGGTAAATACCGAGATGCACGCGTCACAGGAAGCACGGGCCGACCGCGCGCACTTCGACCGTGCACCATTGCGCGGCCGGGCACTGGCGCGCGATCTCGATCGCTTCGTCGCGCGTGTCGACGTCGACGATGAAGAAGCCGCCGACCATTTCCTTCGCTTCGGCAAACGGCCCGTCGACGAGGCGCGTCTCGCCTTCGCGCACCTGCACGCGGGTCGCGCGCTCGGAGCGCTCGAGCGACTCGACGCCGCGCAGCACGCCGCGCGCCTTCAGCGTCTGCGCGAAATCGACCATCCGCGCGTAAAGCGCCTGCCCGTCTTCGAGCGTGCGTTCGGCGCGTTGGCCGGTCGGTTCGACAATCAACAGCATGTAGGACATGGAAATCTCCGGTGGGGGCTTTCCGCGGAAGCACTCGGATCGCGGGCGAACGATACGTCAGATGCGAAGCGTAGCAGCACCGGCCGGCCCTGCGCGCATCGTTGGCCATTCGGCACTGGCCGGATGGCCAATTGGATCGCGACTCGCGATTTTGCTGTCAGGATGACGACCTGGCATCGGGTGACGATGCTGCGCGAATCGCCTCGGGCACAAACCCTGCTCCACCAGGAAATGGACGGTTAGTGCAATTGCATCGGCAATGCAGGTGCAATGGCACTATTTACCTGACACATCGGACGACGCCATATTTACCGGACTTTCACGTCGCCCGACGGCTCGCTACGTCGTTTCGACGGAAGTGCGAAATTTTTTCAACCGTCGCCGCGCCCCGTCGCGCGGGGCTTTCCGGGAAACTTGCCGGCGAATTGAAAATTTGTCTCGAAACTCAATTGGCTGATGTGAATCACATTGGTTGCTGGGATACGTCTTATCTTCAAATTGGCCTGCAAATCCGGGCTGCAAACCAAATCCAAGGAGGATAAACATCATGGCGCTCACCGACTCGATCGAACACAAGCTGGACCGTGGCCTCTCCGATATCCGCCGTACCGGCCGGCGCGTCGGACGCACGACGCGCTCGGCTGCCCGTGACCTGCATGCCGACGTGTCCGACGATCTGCGCGGGCTGGTCGATGAACTGGAAGACCTGCTGAAGAACGACGGCGACGGCGACATCGCCGCGCTGCGCAAGCGCGTGCAGTCGCGGCTCGATGAAGCGCGCAGCACGCTCGACTACGCGTCGGGCACCGCCGCCGCGCGGCTGCGCGATTCGGCTGAACGCGTCGCACAAGCCGTGCACGACAACCCATGGCAGACCGCAGGCGTCGTCGCCGGTCTCGCGTTCGTCGCGGGCTTGCTGCTTGCCCGCCGTTGAACGGGGCTGCCCGCACCGCCGCCCGCCCCATCCGTCCTCAACCCGACAACGAAGGAGAAACGCCATGCAGAAGTCCCTCGCCCTGAAGGCCGCCGCCGCCGTCATGCTCGGCAGTCTCGCACTTGCCGGCTGCACCACCACGCATGACAGGCCCGACAACGCATCGACCAGCGCGTCCAAACGCGAGTCGATCGACGCGAGCGTGAACGCGACGCTGTCGCGCCTCTATTCGACGGTGCCGGGCTCGCGTGAACTCGTCGCGAAATCGCGCGGCGTGCTCGTGTTCCCGAACGTGCTGCAGGCCGGCTTCATCGTCGGCGGCCAGTCCGGCAACGGCGCATTGCGTGTCGGCGGCAGCACCGTGGGCTACTACAACACGTCGTCGCTGTCGGTGGGTCTGCAGGCCGGCGCGCAATCGAAGGCGATCGTGTTCCTGTTCATGACGCAGGACGCGCTCGACTCGTTCCGCAAGTCCGAAGGCTGGTCGGCCGGCGCCGACGCTTCCGTCGCGGTCGTGAAGATGGGCGCGAACGGCGCGGTCGACTCCAACACGGCCACCGCACCGGTCGAGGTGCTGGTCCTGACCAACGCGGGCCTGATGGGCGACCTGTCGGTCAACGGCACCAAGATCACCCGGCTCCACATCTGACGAGGCGGCACGGCCCCCGGGCCGATTTGCTTGCCGGCAACGCCGCGACTCCGGTCGCGGCGTTTTCGTGTGCGCCGCGCACAGCGGCTATGATGGCGGCACCTTTGCGGGCATACTGCCGATCGGGCCGCCCTGCGCGCGCTGCGCCGCGAGCCGTGACGTTCGCGAGCCGATCGCGCCCGAGGCAACGAGATTCAATCAAACCAGGCATCAATCTGCGCGAATCATCCATGGATAGCGGACACGATCACCAAAAATTCTTCTACTTCCTGCTGTTCGCGGTCACCGTCGGACTCTGCTGGATTCTCGCGCCGTTTTCCGGCGCCGTCTTCTGGGGCACCATTCTCGCGATCCTGTTCCAGCCGGTGCAGCGCTGGCTCGCCGCGCGTTTCGGCAAGCGGCGCAACCTGGCCGCGCTCGTGACGTTGTCGCTGATCATCCTGATCGTGATCCTGCCGCTCGTGTTCGTCATGGCGACGCTCGTGCAGGAAATCGCGTACGTGTACCAGGAACTGAAGAACGCGCAGCCGAATTATTCGCAGTACTTCCATGACATCATTCATGCACTGCCGACGTCGATCCAGAATCTGCTGCAGAAATACGGGCTGACCAACATCCCCGGCATCCAGAAGAAGCTGACCGACGGCGCCGCGCAGATCAGCCAGTTCGCGGCAACGCAGGCGCTCAGCATCGGCCAGAACACGTTTCAGTTCGTCGTCAGCTTCGGCGTGATGCTGTACATGGTGTTCTTCCTGCTGCGCGACGGCGGCGAGATCGGCCGCCGCGTGCGCCGCGCGATGCCGCTCGACGAAGAACACAAGAACCTGCTGCTCGCGAAGTTCACGACGGTGGTACGCGCAACCGTGAAGGGCAACATCGCGGTTGCGCTCGTGCAGGGCGCGCTGGGCGGCCTGATCTTCTGGATCCTCGGGATCGAAGGTGTCGTGCTGTGGGGCGCGCTGATGGCGTTCCTGTCGCTGCTGCCGGCGATCGGCGCGAGCCTCGTGTGGGTGCCCGCAGCGCTCTACTTCCTCGCGACCGGCGCGATCTGGAAATGCGTGATCCTCGTCGCGTTCTGCGTCGGCGTGATCGGCCTCGTCGACAACCTGCTGCGCCCGATCCTCGTCGGCAAGGACACGAAGATGCCCGACTGGGTCGTGCTGATCTCGACGCTCGGCGGGATGGCGCTGTTCGGCATCAACGGCTTCGTGATCGGGCCGCTCGTCGCCGCGCTGTTCATGGCGAGCTGGGACATCTACGCGCGCGCCGAGCAAGGCGAATGACGCAACGCGTCACGGATGTCGAATCCTGATCACGACGGGCGCCACGGCGCCCGTTTCCATGTCGGGCCCCGCGACCGTCAGCACGCCGCCATACGGGCCGACACGATGTGTACCGGCAGCTTCCAGCGGCACGATCCGATCGTCGCGCGCATCGCGCCATGTCGCGCGAACCTCCGCGCCCGCGGCGCGCGAAAGCGGCCGGCCGTCCAGTTCCACGAGCGCCACATGCGCGCCGGGCAGGCGGCGGCCATGTGCATCGAACCGGAGCATCGCGGCGGTCGCGCCGCTCGATGCGTCGACCGACGGCGCGTCGAATGTCACGTCGTACAGATCGACGAGCGTGCCGGCGAAGCGCACGATGCCGTCCGCATGCACCTGCTCGGCCGCACCGGCGCCCGACATCGCGAACGCGATGCCGAACCCGGTCGCGACGATCCGCAGCCTGGCGCCGATGCGCCGCTTCGTTCGATCGTGCAGCGCCGCCCGTGCGGTTTGTCCCGTCTTCGTTTGCATGTTTCGCCTCCCTTTTCGCCGCGCAAATGAAAAACGGCGGCGTGACGCGCATGTCACGCCGCCGCTTGCTGGCAATTACTTTAAAGAGAGCAGTCGGAACAATATATGGGACAAATCCTAAATTGATGCCGAACTATTCAGACTCGATACGCGCGAGCGCCGCGACTCATGCGTCCGGATCGACGCGCAGCACGAGTTTGCCGCGATGGTCGCCGTCGAACAGGCGATTCAGCACGTCGGGCGCGTTCTCGAGCCCGTCGGCGACGGTTTCCTCGGCCTTGAGCCGGCCGTCGCGCAGCCAGCCGGCGAGCGTCTGCACCGCTTCGCGGCTCTTGCGGTAGTCGAGAATCAGGAAGCCGCGCATCGTGATCCGCTTCGAGATCAGCACGCCGACGTCGTCCGCCGCGCGGCCGCTGTTGTAGTTCGAGATCACGCCGCACAGCGCGACGCGCCCGCCGATCACCATCCGCGACAGCACCGCGCGCATCACCTCGCCGCCGACGTTCTCGAAGTTGACGTGCACGCCGTCGGGCGTCGCGGCCTTCAGCTGCTCACGAAAATCGTCGGCCTTGTAGTCGACGGCCGCGTCGAAGCCGAGCGTCTCGGTCAGATAGCGGCACTTGTCCGCGCCGCCCGCGATCCCGACCACGCGTGCGCCGTGGATCTTGCCTATCTGGCCGGCAATCGAGCCGACCGATCCGGCGGCCGCCGACACGACGAGCGTCTCGCCGGGCTGCACCGGCGCGATGTCGGTCAGTCCGTAATATGCGGTCAGGCCGCTCATTCCGCACGCGCCGAGCAGCGTCGGCAACGGCAGGCCCGACTGCGCGGGCAGTTTCACGAGCTGCGCGGCCTGGTCGGTCGGCACGACCGCATAGTCCTGCCAGCCGACGAGCCCCTGCACCAGGTCGCCTTGCGCGAAACCCGCATGGCGCGACGCGACCACGCGCCCGATGCCGAGCGCGCGCATCACTTCGCCGATCGCGACGGGCGGCAGGTATTGCGGCACGTCGCTCATCCATACGCGGTTGGTCGGATCCATCGACAGATACAGCACGCGCACGAGCACTTCGCCGTCGGCGAGCGCCGGCACCGGCGTCTCGACGAGCGAGAAATGTTCGCGGCCGACGCGCCCTTCCGGGCGCGTCTTCAGCAGCAGCTGGCGGTTCACGGGTGTCGACACGATGTTCTCCTCCGGTTGTTGTGGTCGATGCGCGTCAGATCGCGCACATGCCGCCGTCGATCACGAGTTCGGCGGCCGTCACGAAGCGGCTTTCGTCGGATGCCAGATAGACGGCCGCATGCGCGACGTCGTCCGGATCGCCGAGCCGGCGCAGCGGAATGCCGCGTGCGAGCTTGCGCGTCGCATCGCGTTCGCCGAGCGACTGGAACAGCGGCTCGACGATGCCCGTGCGAATGAACGCCGGATGAATCGAGTTGCAGCGCACATCGAGCTCGCGGCGCGCGCAATCGATCGCGACCGACTTCGTCAGCGACGCGACCGCCGCCTTCGACGCGTTGTACGCGGTGAAATCCGGCTCGACCTTGAACGCGGCCACCGACGAGATGTTGATGATCGACGCCGGGCGGCTTGCGCCCAGGTACGGCAGCGCATGCTTGCAGCCGAGCACGATGCTCTCGACGTTGACCGCCATCACGCGCCGCCATTCGTCCAGCTCGATCTGCGCGGGCGCGCCCATCGACCCGACGCCGGCATTATTGACGAGCACCGACAAGCCGCCCATCGCTTCGTTCGCCTGCGCGAGCAGCGCCTGCCAGCGCGCGTCGTCGCGCACGTCCTGCGTGGCCGCGAATGCGACGGGCGCCGCGCGCCCCGCGTTGAGTTCGTGTGCGAATGCGTCGAGCACCGCCGCGTCGGCGATGTCGGTCAGGAACACGCGCGCGCCCTGCTCGACCATCCGGCGCGCGATCGCGCGGCCGAGGCCGCCGGCGGCGCCCGTGATGTACGCGCACTTGCCTGCGAGGCGCGGTGAAACGACTGTCATGGGACCTGCTCCTGTCGTGAATCGTCGTGGCGAGCCGGCGCCGCGACGGCGGTTGCCGTGCGCTGGCCGACGGCCGCGCGCTTTGCGCGAGTATAGCGAGCCGGCCGCACCGCGCCGGACGCATCAAGGCCGCCGCCGCTGGCCGTGGACGAACGAACGCCAGCGTACGCGATTGCCGCCGATCGATGAAATGAATATTCGTAATGCCCGGTCATAGATCCGATTCATGACCGTCGTATCCCCGCATGCGCCGTCCAGCGCGCCGGATCGTCAGGAATATCGGTTCAATGGCGGAAAGAATGAGTTGCGACTCGGAGGGCCGCCACGGCGCAGACGTCGAGGCACCGACGCCCCGGACGAACGGCCGTCAGAACCCGTTGCCTGACGTGCGCATGAATGCGCAGAACTGCGGCGAATGCGTATCGATCATCTGCTGGAACGGTGCGCGATTCCCGTACGCGATGCCGGACACGAGAAGCAGGCAGACGGCCGCGACGCGCGGCGAGAACGAGCGCGTGTGCGCGCGGTCGTAGGCACGCAGGAAGGCCAGCGCGACGAGCGCGCCGAGCAGCCAGCCGACGACGACCTCGGGAATCGTGTGCGAATGGTCGAACACGCGCGCGACGGCCGTCACCGCGCCGACGGCGAGACCGGCCGCCACACCCGGCGCCTTGCCCGCACGGAACGCCTGCCACAGCATCGACAGCGCGACGGTCCATACGGACGTCGACAGCATCGTATGGCCGCTGATCACGCGGAAGTCGAACTGCGGAATCTCGACACCGCAGCCCGCGTAGAGGATCTTGGTCGCCCCGACCAGGCTCATGCCGGCCGCGAGCAGCGCGACCCAGCGCACCGCGAGCCGCCAGTCGGACAGCGCGAGCCAGATCGCGCACGTCAGCGCGACCGGCAGGGTCAGCGCGGCGTCGCCGATGTTGCTGATTTCACTCCACATAACACAGGTCGAACAGCTGGCAAAACGCGCAGTTTAACGCAGCCGCGCCGCTCGCCTGTTTCAGCCTGTGACAGGCTGTATCAGCCCGCGACACCCGTAATCAGCAGCAGGTTCGTGCCGGTGATGACGACGAACAGCGCCCACGCGGCGACCTGCATCCCGCGGCCGATCGCATGTTCGCCCATGGTGTCGCGATCGCTTACCGACCGGATCAGCGGCCACATCGCGAACGGCAACTGCAGGCTCAACAGCACCTGGCTCCAGACCAGCAGTCGCCCGACCGAGTTCTCGCCGAGCCACAGCACGCCGATCAGCGCCGGCATCAGCGCGAGCCCGCGCGTGATCAGCCGGCGCTGATAGCACGGGATTTTCGTGTGCAGGAAGCCGTCCATGATCACCTGGCCGGCGATCGTGCCGGTCAGCGTCGAGCTTTGCCCCGACGCGAGCAGCGCGATGCCGAACAGCAGCGCGGCCGCGCCGCCCGCGATCGGCGTGATCAGCCGGTACGCCTGTTCGATGTCGGTCACGTCGTGCTGGCCGGTCGCATGAAACGCCGCGCCCGCGACGATCAGGATCGCCGCATTGACCAGCATCGCGACGAACAGCGACACGCAGGTGTCGATCCGCACCAGCGCGAGCGTGTCGCGGATCAGGCCGCGCGCGCCGCCGACGACGTGGCGCGTCTGCACGACCGACGAATGCAGATACAGGTTGTGCGGCATGATCGTCGCGCCGACGATGCCGAGCGCGAGCACGATCGCGTCCTTGCGGTCGTGGCCCGGATTGCCCGGCACGAGCCCCGCCGCGACCGCATGCCAGTCCGGCGGCGTGATCGCGACCTGCGCGACGAAGCAGAACGCCATCGTCGCGATCAGGCCGAGCACGATCGCCTCGATCTGCCGGACGCCCTTGCCCTGCAGCCCGAGCACGATCACCGTGTCGAGCGCGGTCAGCACGATCCCCCATGCGAGCGGCACGCCGAGCAGCAGCTTGAACGCCAGCGCGCAGCCGAGCACTTCGGCGATGTCGCACGCGATGATCGACACCTCGGCGGTGACCCACTGCACGAGGCGTCCGAAGCGGCCATAGCGGTCGTAGCTCGCCTGCGCGAGATCCTTGCCCGCGACGAGGCCGAGCCGCGCGGCGAGCATCTGCAGGAAGATCGCGGCGAGGCTCGAGAACGCGACGACCCACAGCAGCGAATAGCCGAATTGCGAGCCGGCCTGGATGTCGGTGGCCCAGTTGCCGGGATCCATGTAGCCGATCGCGACCAGCAGGCCCGGGCCGAAGAAGCGCTTGAGCTTCATCCAGCGCGACGCGCCGGCGTCGATCGTGATGCTGCCCTTTACTTCCGACGGGCAGAAGGGGGCGGTGGCGGTAGTGGGGAGCAGGGGCATGGAAACCGGGGATCGTGATCGCGACACGGTGATTTTACGGTTATCCGTCCCGTTTTCTCGCGCACATCGGCGAGCATGCCCCGGCTCGCCCGCTCCCCAGCCGATTTCGCGGGCAGCGGCCCGAGTTGCGGATCGGCCGCGCCGGCACCGCTCGTCAGGATCCGCTCGCGCTCGGTGACGCGAAATTCCGTCGGCGACATCAACAGGCGCTGGCGAAACAGCTTCGCCAGACGCTCGCCGCTTCCGAAGCCCGTTCGCCGCGCGACCTTGTCGGCCGGCAGCGTCGTGTGAATCAACATGTGGCATGCACGTTCGAGCCGCACGTGCTGCACGAACTCGGTCGGCGTCACGCCGATTTCCTTCTTGAAGCGCCGCAGGAAATTGCGCTCGCTCATCGCGGCCGTCCGCGCGACTTCCGCGATCGAAATGCGGTTCGCGCTCTGCGCGCGCAGCCGTTGCGCCGACATCCTGATCGACGGGCTCGCGCTCAGCTCGCGAAACGCCCACATCGACTGCGCGTAGCGCTGCTCGACCGGCCGCATGAGGTTGCTGGCGATCTCCTGCGCGGCGCTGTCGCCGAGATCGGTGCGGAACATGTCGAGCACGGTCGCGAACACGTCGGCCTCCCCGGCCTGCGGTTCGATCGCGGGCGGCGCACGGCGCGCGGGATCGGCTCGCGCGTGACCGGCATCCGTCTGCCGTTGCGACGCCGCGAGCGTCGACAGGTCCATCGCATCGACGATCCATCGCGCATGCCGGCGAATGTTGGCCAGGCGGCGGCGCAATGCATCGTTCCAGTTGACCGACGCGCGGTCGCCATGAAGATGAAAGAACGCGAGTGCACGGTGGCCGTGCTCGTCGCCGAGCGGATCGGCAGCGATCTGCACGCCCGACGACGACTGCAACAATCCTCCGCTTTCCGATACGTACTTCAGCTGGTAATCCGCACTGAACGCGTGCAGGCGATTCGCCAGATTGAAGGCCTCGCCAAGGCGCGCGGCCTGTGCCAAGGAAAACCCTTTACTCAAATAGATGACGACCCATCTTTGATCTGCTGCTTCCACTGCCAAGCCCCCGGACTGTTTCGACTTCTTCTAATACCGTCGAACTGTCAGGCTTATATTTGGTTTGAACTCGTGCGACAGGGACGGCTATCTCGAAATATGAAGCGACGGCATCTTAGCCGAAGGGGTCGTGTCTTTGGCGCGAATTGGCCGACCGGGACAGTATGATGGCGGATTTCTACAGGCTGTCGCCGCACGCTGGTGCGGGCGCGCGGAAATGCGCCTGCCGACGGGCAGCTCGCATCGTGCGCATCATTCCAATCGCGCCGCCGATGCGCGCACCGTCGCGTCGCGCATCGATCGTCATCGGCTTGCATCGAACGGCATCGGTCGACTCCCTGCCGCACGCAGCCGCGTTCCGTTGTTCGCGCATCCATTAGAATCGCTCCACCGTCCACCACGCCGACTTCGTCCGTGCCCGCCGACCATCGTCTCGACCTGAACCTGTTCCGCGTGCTCGATGCTGTCTACGTATACGGCGGCATCGGCGCGGCCGCCCGCGCGCTGCACCTCACGCAGCCGGCGGTCACGCATGCGCTCAACCGGCTGCGCGCGCATTTCGACGACCCGCTGTTCGTCCGCCAGGGCAACCGTGTCGTGCCGACCGAGCGCACGCGCACGATCATCGCGGACGTGCAGCTTCACCTCGCCGGCCTGCAACGCGCCGCGCGCGACCCGTCGGCATTCGACCCGGCGACGCTCGACCTGAGCATCGCGGTCGGCATCCGCGACGTGCTCGAATCGATCGCGCTGCCGCGCATCGTCGCCGCGTTCGCCGACGAGGCGCCGGGCCTGCGATTCGTGAGCCGCCGCATCGCGGTGCACGACATCGAACGCGAACTCGCATCGGGCAATCTCGATCTGGCCATCGATCGACGTGTGCAGACCGGTCCGCGCATCGTGACCGAACACCTGCTCGACGATTCGCTCGTCGTCGCGATGCGGCACGATCATCCGTTGACGCGCGCTCCGCTGCGGCGCGGCGACTATTTCGCCGCGCGACACGTCGCGGTGTCGTCGCTCGGCGAACCGCAATCGCTCGACGTGTTGCTCGGCAACGACGGACGCTTCCGCCATATCCAGCTCGTTTGCCAGCATTACTTCGCCGCGTGCCAGATCGCCGCGACGGGCGACCTGCTGCTGACGCTGCCGCGCACGTATGCGCTACGCATGGCGGCGCTGCTGCCGATCGCCGTGCAGCCGCTGCCGCTGCGGCTCAAGCCGTTTCCGCTGCTCGCGTACTGGCACGAGTCGCGCGAGACGGACCGCGCGCATCAGTGGGTGCGCGAACGCGTCGCCGCGCTCGTGCGCGTGAGTGCCGGCGTCGCCGGCTGATCGCGGCGTGCCCGGCGACGCACGCAGCGCCCGCGATTTTTCCCGAGACGGTATGCTGACGGCTCGCACGCCGCGCATCGTCGCGGCCGCCTTTTTCCCCGCTTATCGGAGACTTGCCATGCCGCTCATCCATGCTGCCGCCACCCTCGCCGCCGACGCGCCCGACTACGTCGTCCAGCTGCAGGCCGGCACGCACGCGCTGACGGGCGACGAGGCGCCGCGCGAAGGCGGACAGGGCCTCGGGCCCGCACCATTCGAGTTCGTGCTGGCCGGCCTCGCGCAGTGCACGGCCGCGACGCTGCGCATGTACATGCAGCGCAAGACGTGGCCGGCCGCGCGCATCGACGTGCGCACCGAGCTACACGCCGATCGCGAAGGACAGCAATACGTGCGCCGCGTCGTGACGCTCGACGGCGCGCTCGACGATGCGCAGCGCCAGCGGCTCGCGGAAATCTGCGAGAAGACGCCGGTGACGCTGTTCGTCAAACGCGGCACGCGCATCGAAACGACGCTGAACTGACGCAGCGATGTGCCACGCCGCGCGATCGTCACACGATCGATACGCGGCAAACAAAAACGGGCGGGCCGCGCGCGATGCGCGGCCCGCCCGTTTGCGGATATCGTCCGGCGCTTACAGCCCGAGCGCGGACAGGTCCAGCTTGCCGTCCTTCATCGGCGGACACCAGAAATACGCGCCCGTCAGCGGCCGCGTGAAGCGGAACAGGCCGTCGACGATGCCGTCGTCCGCGCCGCTCATCCGGCGCATCTGCACGTCGAACGCGCGGAACGAACAGCCGAACGCGACGAAGTAGAGCCCGGCACGGCGCGCGTCCGACCACGGCGACGAACGGCGCAGCATGAACGCCTCCGGCTCGAAGCTCTCCTGCGCGGTGCGCTTCACGTGCGAGAACTCGGGCGCGTCGTCGAGTTCCTCGTTGTCCGAGCGGCGGCGCCCGATGATGTGATCCATGTCGCCGGAGGCGATGTGCTCCATCCGGTCGAAGTCGTGCAGCCATTGCTGAACCGCGACGAAGCTCGAACCGTCGAGACCCGCGCCCTGCCCCGTGACGATCGCCGCGGCCAGCGCGTCGTCGCCGGTCGGGTTCTCGGTGCCGTCCTCGTAACCCGACAGGTCGCGGTCGTTCGAGTAGCGGAACCCGTCGACCGCGTCCTGCAGCGCGAACGCCGGCGCCAGCGCCTGCTCGATCGCCCGCGCGCGCAGCACGAGCTCGCCGCGGTCGTCGCCGCGCAGCCAGACCCAGACGTCGGCCGGCGTGATCGGCAGCGTGCGGTCGTTCACCGCGAACGCCGGGTATTCGGTGAGGCCCGGGACCGGGCGCCCGAGGTGTGCGGCCAGCGCGTGCCCGAAGCCCGCGACCGTGCCGCGACCGTCGACGAGCTCGCGTAATGCCGTCAGCGCCGCTGCCACGTTGCCGTTGTTCGAAATCGTGAAAGTGAGGTATCGGGCCGCCGTGTCGATCGGAGCCAGGATGCCTTGCTGAACGTCGCTCATCGTTTCCTCAGGAATGTATCGGGGGTGAAGCCGCGCGGCCTTGGCGGCCGGCGCGCAACCGCAAAGTGTAATCGATGCGGTCCGCCGGCCTGTGCGGCACCGCACCACGGAGCCGACGCGAAAAAGGGCCGAAACGCTGAATACTAACCGTATCGACGCCGCAACGCCGCATTTGTCAGACGTTGCGGCGGCTCGCGCTCTGCTGATAAAATCCCTTCACGTCTTTTCGGCGTCCTTTCAACCGTTCACTTCAGGGAGGTGCAGATGTTCCGAATGCCAGCAGCCTTCCCGAACGTGGTCTCACGGCGCGGCTGATCCAGCCCGTCGTCCGCGCAGGCTCCCGAGCGCTCCGCTAACTCGCCAGCCCGCGCATTTTTTCCGACAGTCCGCTACGTTTCGCCCGCGCCGTCCGCGCGGCCGGCTGTCGCGTTTTCGACGTTCTCCGAACCGGAAAGTCCCGTCGCGCGATGCGCCGGGCAACGATACATGACCAGAAAAACCACCCTTCTGGGCGGCCAGACATTCCAGGCCGTCTTCGGCTTCACATTCCGCTATTGGCGCAAGCAGCCGGTGCGCATCGCGGCGATCACGGCCCTCGCGCTGCTCGGCGCGCTTGCCGACGTGCTCACGCCGCTGTTCGCCGGGCGCCTCGTCGATGCGCTGTCGACCGGCCTGACCGACCGCGCGGCCGCGTGGCATTCGGCCGTCGTCGCGTTCGGCACGCTGGCTGCGCTCGGCATCGGCGCGACGCTGCTGCGGCAGGGCGTCTACCTGAACATCATCACGCTCACGCTGAAGATGATGAGCGAGATCGCCGCCGCGTCGTTCCATCGCGTGCAGCGTTTCTCGACCGACTGGCACGCGAACAGCTTCGCGGGCTCGACCGTGCGCAAGATCACGCGCGGAATCTGGGCGCTCGACCTGCTCAACGACACCGTGCTGATCGCACTGCTGCCGTCGGTCATGATGCTCGTCGGCGCGACCGTGCTGCTCGGCACGCACTGGCCGGTGATGGGCGTCGTCGTCGGCGCGGGTTCGCTGCTGTACATCTCGGTGACGGTCGCCGTGTCGCTCGGCATCGTCGCGCCGGCCGCACGGCTCGGCAACCTGTGGGACACGCGCATGGGCGGCGCACTCGCGGATGCGGTGAGCTGCAACGCGGTCGTCAAGGCGTTCGGCGCGGAAACGCGCGAGGAAGCGCGGCTCGCGCGCGTGATCGGCAAGTGGCGCCAGCGCACGCGCCGCACGTGGGTGCGCGGCACGCTCAACGGCGGGCTGCAGGGCGCGATGCTCGTCGCGATGCAGGCGGCGATGATCGGCGTCGCGCTGCGCCTGTGGGCGAACGACGAAGCAAGCGTCGGCGACATCGCGTTCTCGCTGACGATGTTCTTCATGCTGCAGGGCTACCTGCGCGACGTCGGCATGCACATCCGCAACCTGCAGCGCTCGGTCAACGACATGGAAGAACTCGTCGCGCTCGAGCGCCAGCCGCTCGGCATCGACGATCGTCCCGGCGCGCCGGCAATCCGGATCGGCGAAGGCGAAATCCGCTTCGAGCACGTGACGTTCCGTTACGGCAACCATCCGGTGCCGCTGTACGACGACTTCTCGATGCGCATCGCGCCCGGCGAGCGCGTCGGCCTCGTCGGTCACTCCGGGTCGGGCAAGACGACGTTCATCAAGCTGATCCAGCGTCTGTACGACGTGTCGGGCGGGCGCATCACGATCGACGGCCAGGACATCGCGCAAGTGCGGCAGGATTCGCTGCGCAGCCAGATCGCGATCGTCCAGCAGGAGCCGGTGCTGTTCCACCGCACGCTGGCCGAGAACATCGCGTATGCGCGCCCCGATGCGAGCCGTGCGGAGATCGAGCGCGCCGCGCGTCTCGCCAGCGCGCACGACTTCATCGCCGCGCTGCCGGACGGCTATGACACGCTCGTCGGCGAGCGCGGCATCAAGCTGTCGGGCGGCGAACGCCAGCGCGTCGCGATCGCGCGCGCGTTCCTCGCGGATGCGCCGATCCTGATCCTCGACGAAGCGACGTCGAGCCTCGACAGCGAAAGCGAGGTGCTGATCCAGCAGGCGATGGAGCGGCTGATGGTCGGCCGCACGACGCTCGTCGTCGCGCACCGGCTGTCGACGGTGCGCTCGCTCGACCGCCTGCTCGTGCTCGATCGCGGCAAGGTGGTCGAGGAAGGCAGCCACGACGCGCTGATCCGCATCGACGGCGGCATTTATCGCCGGTTGTTCGAGCGGCAGGCGCTCGAGCTCGCGAAGGGCCTGATCGATTCGCCGCGGCACACGGCGGACGACGCCACCGGGCCGCTGGGAGAGCCGACCGAGGTGTAACGCAAGCGTGTCGCGATGCGGCCCGGCGGTGGGATCGCCGCCTGGCCGCATCGCCCCGACCGGAGCCGGAGCGGGACCGTGCCACGTGCACGGCCCTTTTTTCGTCTGCGGATATCGGCGGCCGCCCCTGAACCGCGCGCCGCCGCGTCGCCTTTTCCGGGATCACTTATCATGTCGGCCAGGCAATTTGCGACGAAAGGCGGATCATGTTTACAGGCATTGTTCAGGGTGTTGGCGTCATCAAGGCCATCAAGGATCACGGCGAACTGAGGACGTTCACCATCGAGTTCCCGGAGCGGTTCACCACCGACATCGAGATCGGCGCGAGCGTTTCGGTCGACGGCGTCTGCCTGACGGTGACGACCATCCACTCGCCGCTGCTGATCGACTTCGACGTGATGTTGCCGAGCCTGAGAATCACGACGCTGGCCGCCCTGGCGGCCGGCGCGCGCGTCAACGTGGAACGGGCCGCGAAGGACGGCGCGGAAATCGGCGGGCATCCGCTGTCCGGCCACGTCGACTTCATGGGGACCATCCTGCAGATCGCGTCGTCCGAACACAACCGGATGATCCGCATCGGCGTGCCGGCCGACTTCAAGCGCTATGTGTTCGCGAAGGGCTATATCGCGATCAACGGCTGCAGCCTCACCGTGTCGGACGTCAATCGCGACGAAGGCTGGTTCGACGTCTGGCTGATTCCCGAAACGCGACGCGCGACCACCTTCGACGCCAAGGGCGTCGACGACAAGGTCAATATCGAGATCGAACGCAGCACCCAGGTCGTCGTGGATACGATCCGCGAGTCGGTCAAGGAAACGCTCGGGGAATTGACGGGCGTCGTGACGGCCTTGCTCGCGGAGAAAGGCATCGACATCGAGGAACTGCTCGCGCGGAACGTCGCGAAACTGCCGAAGGCGTGACGCACGCGCCCCGCACCCGGTGATCGGCGCGATCATCGGGTGCCGGTTTGCGTCGACACGCGGCGCCGGCCGCCGTCACTCCGCCTCCGCCTCCACCCGCGCTCCCTTCCCCACCGCCACGCGCTGCGACCGGTAAATCCCGGCGTGTCCGGAAAACAGATACGCGACCACGCAAGCGACGATCGCGTACACGCCCACATCCGCGCCGAACAGTTCGATCGCCATGATCGTCGACGCAATCGGCGTGTTGGCCGCGCCCGCGAACACCGCGACGAAGCCGAGCCCCGCGAGCACCGGCACCGGCAGCGCGAGCACCTGGCCGAGCGCGTTGCCGAGCGTCGCGCCGATATAGAACAGCGGCGTCACCTCGCCACCCTTGAATCCCGACGCGAGCGTAACGACGGTAAACGCGAACTTGCCCACGAAATCGTAAGCCGGCAGCGGCCCGTGAAACGCGGCCTCGATCGTCGGAATCCCGAGCCCGAGATACTGCGGCACATTCAGCACGGTGGCGGCCACGGCCACCAGCGCGCCGCCGAGCACCGGCTGCAGCGGCGCATGGCGCACGGCGCGGCGGAACCATGCGGTCAGCGCATGCGTCGCGAACGCGAACAACCGGCCGACGACGCCGAACGCGACACCGGCGACGACCGTCGCGGCCAACCGCGTCGCCGACACGGCCGGCACGACCGGAATCGCATACACGGTGTGATGCACGCCCCACGCGCGGCACACGATGTCCGCGACGATCGCCGACGCGACGCAGGTCAGCAGCGCGTCGTACCGCACGCGGCCGATCGCGAGCACCTCGAGCCCGAACACGGCGCCCGCCAGCGGCGTACCGAACACCGACGAGAAGCCGGCCGCGATCCCGCCCATCAGCAGCACGCGCCGATGCTCCCGATCGAGCCGGAACAGGTGCGTGATGCGATCGGCGAGCGCGCCGCCCATCTGCACCGCCGTGCCCTCGCGGCCGGCCGACCCGCCAAATAGATGCGTGACGACGGTCGCGACGAGCACGAGCGGCGCCATCCGCTTCGGCACGAGCGACTGCGGGTCGTGAATTTCGTCGATCAGCAGGTTGTTGCCGCGCGCGACCGACTGGCCGAACCGGTGGTAGACCCAGCCGGTCGCGAAGCCCGCGGCCGGCAGCCCCCACAACAGCCACGGATGCGCGATGCGCGAGCCGGTCGCCCAGTCGAGCGCGATCAGGAACAACGCGGAAGCGGTGCCGGCCAGCGCGCCAAGCAGCGCGGAGAGCGCGAGCCAGCGGCACACGTAGCGCGCGGTCGCGAAAAAATCGGCAGAAGTCGAGAAAAGCATGATTTCCAGATTCGACGGAACATCAAAACCTGGGCGGCAGAATACCGCATGGACGGCCTGCGACCTCCTGACGACCCAGGAACACGCAGGCATCATCAGCCGGCCAACCGGCGGTTGAGGGCCGAACCGCGCACGACGCGCCGGAATCGACCGCAGGGAGGCATGCCATCTCCGCAGGCGGCAATTGTACGCGGCGCCGCGCCGCGCGCGCAAGGCGCCCAGGTTGGCGCGCCGTCAGTCGAGCGGCATGCGCGTCACGCGCGAGATCAGTTGCGGCGCGATGCGCTCGAGCGGCAGGATCGCCGATGCGGCGCCGATCGCCGCGGCTGCCTTCGGCATCCCGTAGACGGCGCTCGTCGCCTCGTCCTGCGCGATCGTGTAGCAGCCCTTCGCGCGCATCGCTTTCAGCCCCAGCGCGCCGTCGCGGCCCATTCCGGTCAGCAGCACGCCGAGCGCGTCGCCCTGCCAGCCGTCGGCGACGCTGTTGAAGAACACGTCGATCGACGGCCGGTACGGCGTCTCGGCCGGATGCCGCGTATAGCCGAGCACGCCGCGCGGCGACATGTACAGGTGATCGTTGGTCGCCGCGAGCAGCACCTCGCCCGCCCGCGGCACGCTGCCCTCCCGCGCGACACGCACGGGCAGCCGCGTATAGCCGTCGAGCCACTCGGCCATGCCGAGCGCAAACGCCTGGTCGACGTGCTGGACGATCACGAGTGCGGCCGGAAAATCGGCCGGCAGCGCGCGCAGCAGCGCGGTGAGCGCAGTCGGCCCGCCGGCCGACGCGCCGATCGCGACCAGCGTCGGCAGGCCGCGAGCGGGAGCCGGCCCTGGCGGCACGAGCGTCACGCTCCGGCTTTCGAGCAGCCGGCCGATCTGGTCGATCTTCGCGAGCAGCGGTTGCGGCCCCGCATCCGACGGCAGGCCCAGCGCAAGGGTCGGCGTGTCGACCGCGTCGAGTGCGCCGGCGCCCATCGCCTCGTAGACCGACGACGTGTTCGCGCTGACGCTCGCGGTCACGACGAGGATCGCGCACGGCGCGCGCGCCATGATCTGCCGTGTCGCGGCCACGCCGTCGAGCTTCGGCATCACGAGATCCATCAACACGAGGTCGGGCGGGTGCGCGACGCAAAAATCCACCGCCTCGTCGCCGTCCGTCGCGACCCACAGCACGCGATGATCGGTGCGCAGCGCGATCACGCGGCGCAGTGCCTCGACGGCAAGCGGCAGATCGTTGACGATCCCGATGTTCATCCGCGTGCGTCTCCGATCAGGTCGTGCACCGCATCGAGCAGCGCCTCGTCGTGGAAACTGCTCTTCGCGAGGTAGTAGTCGGCGCCCGCATCGAGCCCGCGCCGGCGGTCCTCGTCGCGATCCTTGTACGACACGATCATCACCGGCACGCGCTTGAGCATCGGGTCGCCCTTGATCAAAGTGACGAGTTCGATCCCGTCCATGCGCGGCATGTCAACGTCGGTGACGACCAGGTCGAACGCATCGCTGCGCACCGCGTTCCAGCCGTCCATTCCATCGACCGCGACCGTCACGTCGTAACCGCGCTTCTCCAGCAGCTTGCGTTCGAGCTCGCGCACCGTCAGCGAATCGTCGACGACGAGCACGCGGCGGCGCCGGTCGGCGAGCGCGAGCTGCGGATCGCGCGTGAGCTTCGCGAGCTGTCCGCCGCGCACGAGCTTGTCGACGGAGCGGATCAGGTCCTCGACGTCGACGATCAGCACCGGGTCGCCGTTCTCGAGCAACGCGCCGGCCGCGATGTTCTGAATCTTGTGCAGGCGGCTGTCCAGCGGCTGCACGACGAGCATCCGTTCGCCGAGGAAGCGGTCGACGGCGACACCGTAGAGTTCGGGTTCGCCGCCGACGACCACCACCGCCGTGCTCGCGCGCGCGACGTCGGGTTCGCCGGCATCGAGCAACTGGTGCGCGGCGACGAGGCCCGCGCGCCGGCCGTCGAACGGAAAATGCGGCTGGCCTTCGAGCACGTCGATGTCGTCGTGCGACAGCTCGAGCGTGCGGCGCACGTGTGCGAGCGGGAACGCGTAGGGTTCGCCGCCGACCTCGACCAGCAGGCTGCGGATCACCGACAGCGTGAGCGGCAACTGCAGCACGAAGCGCATGCCCGCGCCCGGCTCGTTGAAGATGCGCACCGCGCCGCGCACGCCGCGCACCATTTCCTGCACCGCGTCGAGGCCGACGCCGCGCCCCGACACATCGGTCACCGCATCACGCATCGAGAAGCCCGGCAACAGCAGGAATTCGAGCAGCTCGGGATCGGACAGCCGCGCGGCCGTCTCGTCGTCGGTCAGGCGCTGGCGCACGACCGCCGCGCGCAATGCGTCCATGTCCACGCCCGGCCCGTCGTCGATCACGCTCACGAGCAGCGAACCGGCGCTGTGGCGCGCCTCCAGCGTGACGCTCGCCTCGGCCGCCTTGCCGCGCGCGCGACGCACGTCGGGCGCCTCGACGCCGTGATCGATCGCGTTGCGCAGCAGGTGGCCGAGCGGCGCGTCGAGCAGATCGAGGATGTCGCGGTCGACCTGCGTGCCTTCGCCGACGATCGAGAAGCGCACCTGCTTGCCGAGCGAGCGCGCGAGATCGCGGACGATGCGCGGATACGCGCGCGTCGCGTCGCCGAACGGCCGCATCCGGCACTGCAGCGCCTCGTCGTACAGCTGCTCGGCGATGTGCGTGCTGCGCCGCTCGAAGCGGTCGAATTCATCCATGCGCTCGGCGAGCGAACGCTGCAAGTCGTTGAGCATGTGCCGCACTTCGTTCACCGACGCGAGCACGCCCGCGTCGAGATCGTCGGCAAATTGTTCGTACAACAGATCGAGCGAACGGGCCGCGTCGCGCTGCGCGCGCTTCACGCGCAGCATCGACTCCGCGAACGGCTTGAGCCAGCGCGATTCCACGAGCGACTCGCCGGACAGGCTCAGCAGCCGGTTCAGCGTATCGGCACGCACGCGGCGCATCGCGCCCGCGCCGGCCGCGCGGCCGGCCTGGACGGGGTCGGGCACGGCCGCCGACACGGCCAGCGGCGGCACCGCCGCACCCGCCCCGACGGATTCGTTCGCGGCGCCGTCGTGCTCGCGAAGCGGCACGACGGACGGCGGCGCCGACGGGGGCGGCGAGAAAGTCGGCGCAGAGGCAGGCATCGCGTGCGCGCCGTCGGCACTCGTCAGCGCCAGCGCGAACGCCTCGATCTCGGCCGGCGACACGGGCTGCGCCTGCGGATCGGCGACGCGCACCAGCAGGTCGACGCCGGCGAGCAGCACGTCGACGTGCGTGGCCGTCAGCGCGATCGTGCCGGCCTGCGCGGCAACGAAGCATTCTTCCATCCGCCCCGCGATGTCGACGCCGAGCGGCACGCCCACGATACGCGCGGCGCCCTTCAGCGAATGCGCGGCACGCATGCATGCCTCGAGTGCGACGGAATCGGGTTCGCCCGATTCGAGCGCGAGCAGGCGTTCGGACAGCGCCTGGGTCTGCGTGCGCGTCTCCTCGCGATACAGCTCGAGCAGCGACAGGTGGCTCAGATCGTCATCGCCGCTCATCGCATGCTCCGTGTCACGGCGTCGAACAGCCGATCGTCGTCGAGCAGGCCGACCGACTTGCCCCGCCACGACAGCACGCCGCGCGACAGGCCGGCGCTCGCGCGCCCGACCGTCGCGGGCACCGGCACCCATTCGGATGCGCCGAAGTGCAGCACGCCCTCGACTTCATCGACCGGAAACACGACCGGCTCGCCCTGGTGCGCGGCGACCAGCAGCCGCGTGAAACGGCCGTCCGCGCCACCGTTGCCGCCCTTGCCGCCCTTGCCCGCATCGAGGCCGAGCAGCGCGCCGATCGAGATCGCGATGCGCAACGTGCCGCGAATGTTGACCACGCCGCGCACCGCCGAATGGCGCCGATACGGCAGCGAGTGGATCGGGCGCGTGCCGGCGATCTCGCGCAGCACGCCGATCGGCAGCGCGAGCCACTCGTCGGCGACGCGAAACGCGAGTGCGGCCTGGCGCGTATCGTCGTCGCCGTGTGCGGTCGCATCGAGCGCGCCGATCCGCTGCGTGGCGTCGGCCATCTCGGCGACGCCGAGCGGGCGCTCGAGCAGCTTCGCTGCGTGATACGCGTAGACCGGACAGTTCAGGCAGCGCAGGCAGTCGGCCAGCCGCTCGCACGAGCGGTCGCCGCGCGTGCCGATCCGGTTCCAGCAATCGTCGACGCCGATCGTCGTGTCGTCAGTGGCAACGATGTCGCGATTCATTCTTTCCTCGGTCATCCCGATGTCGGCTCCCAACCCGTATTCTCGTTATCCGGCCGAGCGCCGCGCACGCTCGAGCAACCATCGCGCGCCGGCGCCATCGCCGCCGACGTCGAGCAAGGTCGCGAGATGCGTCAGCGCTTCATGGTGCGTCGGCCGCAGATACAGCGCCTTCCGGTAGAAATCGCCCGCTTCCGCGACGCGCCCGCGCGCATCCGCGATCAGCCCGTTCAGATAGAACGCGTCCGCGTGCGGCCCGGCGTGCGCGGAGAACTGCGCGAGCACGCGCTCGGCCTCGTCGAATGCGCCCGCGTTGGCCAGCGCCTGCGCTTCCTCGAGCGTCGGTGCGGCGCTGTCGGCGACCGGCGCGGCCTGCACGGGCATCTCGGCCAGGTTGGCTGCATGGGCCGGCGAGTCGCCGCGCGAATCGGCCTGCGACTCGCGCGCCGTCGTGCGCTCGACCGCCACCGTGAACGCGGCGCCCGACGGCGCGGCGTCGCTCCACGTCGGCGGTACGACGGCCAGCAGCGGGCGCGACGCGGCCGGCGGTGCGACAGCAAAGCGCCCGGCGCGCCGGTATGGCGTGGTCGCGGGCATCGGTGCCGCATGGCCGTCCGCCGCGGCGCCACCGCGCGCGGGATGAAACGCGAACGCCAGCGGCACGCGCGCCGAACGCATCCCGTGCCGCATCGCAACGCCCGTTTCGGCGGGGCCGACGAACAGCATTCCGTCATCGGCGAGCGAGCTTTCGAGCCATTCGACCACGCGGTCCTGCGCGTCGCGATCGAAATAGATCAGCACGTTGCGGCAGAACACAAAATCGTAGCGAATGCCCGTGTCGGTGCCCGGTTCGACCAGGTTCGCCTGGCGAAACTGCACGCACGCGCGCACGCGCTCGTCGAGCAGCCAGCCGTCGGCGACCGGCGTGAAGTAGCGGCCGCGGAACTCGGTCGCCGTACCGCGAAACGCATTGCGCCCATAGCAGCCGACCCGCGCCTGTTCGATCGCGCGCGCACTCAGGTCGATCGCGTCGATCGTGAAGCTGGCCGGATCGAGCCCGGCGTCGAGGAGCGCCATCGCCGCCGAATACGGCTCCTCGCCGGTCGAACACGGCGCGCTCAGCACGCGGATCACGCGCCCGGGCATCGCGGCGAGCCGCTCGGCCGCGAGCCGCGCGAGCGTCGCGAATGCCTCGCGATCGCGGAAGAACCACGTCTCGGGCACGACGAACAGTTCGATCAGCGCGCACCGTTCGTCGGCCGATGCGTTGAGCTGCTGCCAGTAAGCATCGAGCGCTTCCGGCGTGACGGGCGGCCGCGCCGCCGACGGCAGCCGCTCGCCGTCGCCCTGCAGCGCGTGCACGCGCTCCGTCAGCGCGCGGCTCAGGAAATCGTTGCCGAGCGAATCGGGGTCGATGCCGGTCTCGCGCAGCAGCCACGCGCGAAATCGCGAATCGGACTCTTTCATGCGGACTCCCCTCCGTGGCCCGGCAGGCCGTCGAACAGATACTGGCGTGCAACGTCGTCGATCAGGTCGGCCACCGAGACTTGCTGCACGATCCCGTCGGACGTGTTGGCGACGCGCCCGAGCCAGCGCGTGCGCGCGGTCGATACGCCGCTCGCGCGGAACGCGGCGCGGTCGATCCGCAGCGTCTGCGTCGCGCGCTCGACGATCAGGCCGATCACGCGATCGCGCTCGAGCTGCCCGACGCGACAGCGAGCCATCACCAGCCGCGTCGAGCGCAGCGCATGCGCGCGCCGCCCGAGCGCCAGCATCGACACGTCGATCACCGGCACGGGCTGACCGCCGCGCATCAGCAGCCCGGCGATCCATTCGGGCGCGCCGGGCACGACCTTGGTGGTGGCGAGCGGCAACACCTCGTCGATGTCGGCGGCGTCGAGCGCATAGCGCTCGCCGTCGAGCTCGAACATCAGGAACAGCGCGTGCGCGCCGCCGTTCGGTTCGGCGCGCGTCACGCGTCGACCTTGAAACGCGACACGCTGGTGCGCAGCTGGTTCGCGACGAGCGTCAGGTCGTCGATCGCCTGCGACGACTGGCGCAGCGATTCGGCCGTCTGCTGCGCGGCCTCGGACAGCTGCGACAGCGCCTGGGTGATCTGCTCGGCGCCGTTCGCCTGGGTCTGCATCCCTTCGTTGACCATCTGGAAGCGCGGCGCAAGCGTCTGCACCTCGGCGATGATCTGCGACAGCTGCCCGCCGACCTGCTGCACGTCGAGCATCCCGCGGCGCACTTCCTCGGAGAACTTGTCCATTCCCATCACGCCCGCCGACACCGCCGACTGGATCTCCTTCACCGTCTGCTCGATGTCGTACGTCGCCACCGCCGTCTGGTCGGCCAGGCGCCGGATCTCGGTCGCGACGACCGCGAAGCCGCGGCCGTACTCGCCGGCCTTCTCGGCCTCAATCGCCGCGTTCAGCGACAGCAGGTTGGTCTGATCGGCCACCTTGGTGATCGTCGCGACGACCTGGTTGATGTTCAGCGCCTTCTCGTTGAGGATCGCGAGCTTCGCGTTCACCGAACCGGCCGCGTCCATCACGCTGCGCATCGTCTCGCCCATCCGCGTGAGGCCGCTCTGGCTCACGCCCGCGAGCGTCGCCGACTGCTCGGCCACGCCGGCCACCTCGTTCATCGTGCGCAGCAGGTCGCGCGAGGTCGCGAAGATCTCGCGCGAGGTCGCGCCGATTTCGGTCGTCGTCGCCGCGGTTTCGTTCGCCGTCGCCTGCTGCTCGCGCGAGGTCGCCGCGATTTCGGCGACCGACGTCGTCACCTGCAGCGACGACTGCTGCGCACGCGCGACCAGCTCGGTCAGCTCGTCGGCCATCCGGTTGAAGCCCGTCTCGAGCGTGCCGAATTCGTCGCGGCGACGCAGGTCGAGGCGGCGCGTCAGGTTGCCGGTGCGCATCACGTCGTGCACCTCGACGAGCCGCGCCATCGGCACGGTGACCGCGCGGAACAGCCCGTAACCGAGCGCGAGCGCGGAGAACAGGACGATGCCCAGCGCGGCAGCGAGCACGATCTCGGTATCCTGCACGGACTCGCGGATCAGCTTCGCGGACTGGTCGGCGAACTTGCGGTTCTCCTGCACCAGCGTGTTCGCGCCGCGCACGACCTCGGCCCACGCCGGCTGCACCTTCGCGTAGGCGGCGACGGCCTCTTCACGCGACACGCGATGCCTTTGCACGGCATCGTTCAACAGCGGCAGGTAGCGATCGAACGACGCGCGAAAGGCGGCAAAGCGCTGACGGTCGTCGTCCCGGAACGTCGTGTTCTGATAGTCGATCGACAGTGACTCGACGTCCTTCACGGCATCGCCGATCTTCGCGAGATCGCGCTGTACGGCCTCCGGGTCGGCATCGACGAAGGTCGCCTGCTGCAGCATCGTGAACGATTCGTTGACCGCCCCGCGCAGCGACGCCGCGAGATAAACGCCCGGCAGCGAATCGCGTTCGATGCTGACGGCTTCGGTGTTGATCGCGCGCAGGCGCTCGTAGGACACGCCGGCCATCACCAGCATCAGCACGAACAGCACGCCGAAGCTGAGCAGGATACGGTTGCCGAGCGTCAGCCGGGCGGTGCCGATCGTCGGGTGCAGGCTTTCATTGGTCGCGCGGGGCGTCACGGTGGCCATGTTCGTTGTGGGCTTTCTAAAATCAGCGTTGAAAAAAACCGCGCCCGCCCGCGCGCCGAACGGCGCGCCACGAGCGCATCTGGGTCTGCGGGCAGCGCGGCGCCGGCCGGCCGCGCCGCGAAATCATCGCTCCGCTTGCGCCGGCAGCCGAAGCGCGACCATGAAGCCGCGCGCCGTATTGCGCATCAGGATCTGGCCGCGATGCCGCGCGGCCGTCGCGCGAACGAACGCAAGACCGAGGCCGAAGCCGCCGCGCGCCGCGCCATGCGCGGATTCGAGCCGCACGAACGACTCGGTCGCGGCCGTGCGCTGCTCGGGCGCGATGCCGGGGCCCGCGTCCTCGACGCCGATCAGCCACGCGCCGTCGTCCTCGCTCAGCGTGCAGTGCACGTCCGTGCCGGCCGGGCCGTACTTCAGCGCGTTGTCGATCAAATTCGCGACCGCGCGCGTGAGCATCATGCGGTCGCCCATCGTCACGCACTCGGCATCGGGCACGTGGGCCACGACCCGGCTGCCGAATCCGGCCGCCTTCTCCCACAGCTGGTCGACGGCGTCGAGCACGATTTCGTTGAGACTCAGGACCTCGTGCGCGCGGCGTTCCGACTGCGCGCGGGTCAGGTGGATGAAACCGTCGGCGAGCGCGAGCGCGCGCCGTGCGTGGCCGGCAATGCGCTCCATGATCGGCGGCATGTCGCCGTGCTCGCTGCGGTAGACCTCGAGCAGCGCGAGGATCGACGTCTGCGGCGAACGCATGTCGTGCGACAGGAAATCCAGCGCTTCGTCGCGCTGGCGCGACATCAGGTACGAATTCGAGTGATAGCGGATGCGCGCGGTCAGCTCCATCGCGTCCGGGAGCTTCACGAGGTAGTCGTTCGCGCCGGCGATGAACGCCTCGCGCTTGACGATCGGCTCTTCCTTCGCCGACAGCACGATGATCGGCACGCGTGCGGTGTCGGTGTCCGCGCGCCACGCGCGAACGAGATCGAGGCCGTCGATTTCAGGCATCACGAGATCCTGCAGGATGACCGTCGGCTTCACCTCGCGCGCGACCGCCATCGCCCGATGCGCGTCGGTGCACACATGCAGGTCGATATCGTGCTCGCTGCGCAGCGCACGGCGGATCACCTCGCCGACGAACGGCTGATCGTCGACGAGCAGAACCGATAGCCCCGATTCGAGACAATCCGGCGCATTATCACCGCTGGATTCTTTCATAAATACCGTTTCAAACGCCAAATCTCCAATTGATTCTTTCATAGGAGTTGTTTATCCGACTTGGACGCCATCTTAAATCCGGCGGGAGAGAAATCCGCCTATGGTTGCCGATCTGGCCTGTCGGCATTGCCTCGCGGGGATCCGAACGCCGATTTCACCCCGACGACGATCGTATTACCTCCGCGCGCTTTCTCTCAATAAAGATAACCGGCTGATTCTAAATGAAATTAGAACACAGCATCTATCTCCTTCCGGTTTAGTTTTGCCAAATATGGTGAAAGAGCGGGATTCAGATAAATCAGATCATTTCCGGACGCGAAAGACGATAACGTTTGCGCGGCCGGCACCGCGAGGTTTGCATGCGCTGCAAGGCCGTCGTCTCGAACGTATTGGGGCCGGATTCCAATGCGAGGGAATCGGGAGATCGGAGGGAGGAAAATCGCGTGTCGCGACCGGATCGGCGCGACGCGCGAGCGCATGGCACCGCGCGATTGGCGCGACCGCGCTTTCGCGGCGCGCCCGCGCGGGCGCTTACCCGCGTGCGTGCTGCGCGGACACTTCCTGCAGATCGAGATCGCGCTCGAGCATGTGCAGCATCTCGTCGTGGATGCGGCCAGAACGATGCAGGCGCAACAATTCCGCACGCCCGGCCTTGATCGCGGCCAGCACGACGTCGTAGTGCGCGGTGCGCACCTCCGCCGGATAGGCCGGCTCGTTCTTCGTGCGCTCGGTCAGTTCCGCGCGATACGTGTATTGCTCAAGCAGGCGCGGATGAATCACCTTGCCGCTGTCGTCGCGCACCAGCGGCTGGATCGCCGCGAGTTGCGCAGCCTCGATATGCGCCCACGCCTGCGGCTCGGTCAGATGATGCGCGGCGCGCTCCTCGCGCTGGGGCAGGCGCAGCAGCCGGATCAGCGGCCCGATGGTCGTGCCCTGCATGAGCACGGTGACGAGGATCACCGCGAACGACGCCACCAGGATCACGTCGCGGCCCGGCATCGCCTCCGGCAACGACAGCGCGATCGCCAGCGTCACGACGCCGCGCATCCCGGCCCAGCTCATGATCGTCGCGGCTTTCCAGTCCGGGGCGGCACCCCGCCGGATGATCCCGCGCACGGGCACCTTCAGCGCCTCGACCGCATAGATCCAGACGAAGCGCGACACGACCACCGCCACCAGCACCGCGAGCACCGGCGGGACCATCGTCGCGAGCACCTGCTCGAAACCGCCGAGCCGGTGGATCGCGCCGCGCAGCGACAGCCCGATCAGCACGAACACCAGCGCTTCGAGCAGGAACACGATGACCTGCCAGAACGCGGTGCCGCGCGTGCGCACGGCGGCCGAGAACACCTCGTGCTGATGCCAGCCGACGATCATGCCCGCCGTGACCGTCGCGATCACGCCCGACACCTCGACCATCTCGCCCGCGATGTATGCGATCCAGCCGGCGATCACCGCGACGGTGATCGTCAGATAGTCGTCATCGAGCAGCTTCAGGAACCACACGACGAGCTTTCCGACCACGAAGCCGACCACGACACCGCCGAGCCCGAGTTCGGCAAAGCGCACGACCGCGTGCTCGAGACTGAACGCACCCGTCAGCGCGGCGGCGACCGCGAAGCGGAACAGCACCAGGCCGGCCGCGTCGTTCAACAGGCTTTCCCCTTCGAGCAGCACCATCAGCCGGCGCGGCAGCGCGACGCGTTCGAGCACCGCTTTCGCGGCCACCGCGTCGGGCGGCGACACGATCGCGCCGAGCGCGAAGCACGCGGCCCACGGCAGCGACGGCACGACCCAGTGCACGGCGAAACCGACCGCGAACGTCGTAAACACCACCGCGCCGATCGCGAGCATCAGGATGCCGCCGACGTTGTGCTTGAACTCCTCCCATACCGAGAAATACGCGCCGTCCATCAGCAGCGGCGGCAGGAACACGAGCAGCACGAGTTCCGGATCGAGATTGATCGGCGGCAGGCCGGGAATGAACGCGATGCCGATGCCGCCGATCAGCAGCGCGGCCGCGGGCGGCAATCGCAACCGCTTGGCGATGCATTCGAGCGCGACGATCGCGAGGAATGACAACAGAACCAGCTTGAATGCCGAGACGGGGGACATGAATCGACCTCGTGAAGAATGAATGCGCACGCCAGCCGGTGTCGTACCCCGGTTGGCCGATTCGCGCGATTACATCACGATGCGATGCGTGCAGTCGAGCGCGTTCGGCAAGCGCTGCACGCGATGCCGCCACGATGGCGCACCGCGCGGACAGCGCCGCGCCCACCGGAGTGCGCCGAAACGAAAACGGCACGCGGGCCGGCGTGCTCGCCAACCCGCGTGCCGTGTGCCGCGCCCTTCGCGCTAGCGGCGCCGCACGACCATCAGGCGCGGCTCGGTCATGTCCTCGATCGCGTAACGGATCCCTTCGCGGCCGAGCCCCGAATCCTTCACGCCGCCATACGGCATGTTGTCGACGCGAAACGACGGCACGTCGTTGATCACGACGCCGCCCACCTCCAGTTCGTCCCACGCGCGCTGCGCATGCGCGAGCGAATCGGTGAACACGCCGGCCTGCAGCCCGAAGTCGCTGTCGTTGACGCGCGCGAGCGCATCGTCGAAACGCTCGAACTTCTCGAGGATCGCGACCGGACCGAATGCCTCCTTGCGGTACAGGTCCTGGTCGCGACCGACATTTTCCAGCAGCGTCGCCTCGAACATCGCGCCGTCGACCTTGCCGCCCGCGACGATCTTCGCCCCCGCCGCAACGGCCGCGTCCATCCAGCCCGCCAGCCGACGCGATTCGGATTCGGAGATCATCGGGCCGACGAACGTCGACGGATCCTTCGGATCGCCCATCTTCAGCGAACGCGTCTTCGCGATCAGCTTGTCGCGCAGCGCGTCGTACAGGTCCGCGTGCACGAGGATCCGTTGCACGCCGATACAGCTTTGGCCCGACTGGTAATACGCGCCGAACGCGAGACGTTCGACCACGTAGTCGAGCTGCTCGCGCTGGTCCGCATCGACGATCGCCGCCGCGTTGCCGCCGAGCTCCAGCACGACCTTCTTCTTGCCGGCCTTCTCCTTCAGCGCCCAGCCCACGGCCGGCGAGCCCGTGAACGACAGCAGCTTGAAGCGCTCGTCGGTCGTGAACAGGTCCGCGCCGTCGCGATGCGCGGGCAGCACCGAGAACGCGCCCTTGGGGAGGTCCGTTTCGGCGAGCACCTCGCCGATGATCAGCGCGCCGATCGGCGTGCGGCTCGCGGGTTTCAGCACGAACGGGCAGCCTGCGGCCAGCGCGGGCGCGACCTTGTGCGCGGCCAGGTTCAGCGGGAAATTGAATGGCGAGATGAACGAGCACGGGCCGATCGGCACGCGCCGCGTATAGCCGGTGTAGCCTTGCGCGCGTGCCGAGATCTCGAGGTTGATTACCTCGCCGTCGATGCGCACCGACTCCTCGGATGCGACGCGAAACGTATCGATCAGCCGCGTCACTTCGCCCTTCGAATCGTTGATCGGCTTGCCGGCCTCGATGCAGAGCGCCTCGGCCAGCTCGTCGAAACGCTCGCGAAAGCGCGCGACGCAATGGTCGAGCACCGCCTGACGCTTGTAGGCCGGCAACTCGCGCATCGGCTTCGCGGCGCCGACCGCCGCGCCGATGGCCGCATCGATCGCCTTCGCGTCGGCCAGCGCGACGCGCGTGGCGACCTTGCCGCTGAACTTGTCGGTCACTTCGAGATCGGTGTTCGCGTAGACGGCCTCGTTGGCCAGATAGTACGGATAGGTATCCTTCAACATGGAATGCTCCTTCCGGTGAACTGCGGATTCAGAGTTGCGCCGACAGGCGCTTGATTTCGCGGTTGAGCACGCGCTCGTTGTCCGAATAGTCGATCGGCACGTCGATCACGTGCACGCCGGGCGTCGCGAAGCAGTCGCGCAGCAGCGGTTCGAGCTCGTCGGCTGCTTCGACGCGATGCCCGTGCGCACCGTAGCTCTGCGCATATGACACGAAATCGGGATTCTTCAGCGTCATCGCGAAATCGGGGAAGTTCATGTTCTCCTGCTTCCAGCGGATCATCCCGAACGCGTCGTCGCGCAGGATCATCACGACGATGTCGAGCTTGAGCCGCACGGCGGTTTCTAGTTCCTGCGAATTCATCATGAAGCCGCCGTCGCCGCATACGGCGATCACCTTGCGCTGCGGATGCACGATCTTCGTCGCGATCGCAGACGGCAAGCCCGCGCCCATCGACGCGAGCGCGTTGTCCAGCAGCAGCGAATTCGGCTCGTGCGCGCGCCAGTAGCGCGCGAACCAGATCTTGTACATCCCGTTGTCGAGGCAGACGATCCCGTCGGTCGGCAGCGCGTTGTACAGATCGTTCACGATCCGCACCGGGTACATCGGGAAGCGCGGGTCGTGCTGCCCTTTCTGCAGGTGCGCGTCGAAATGCTCCTTGATCATCGCGAAGCGCGCGAAATCCCAGTGCGGCTGCGGCGCGATCGCTTCCTTCATCTGCCACACCGCGTTCGCGATGTCGCCGACCACCTCGATCTGCGGAAAGTAGACGGGATCGACCTGCGCGCCGAGGAAGTTCACGTGGATCACGGTCTTGTCGTCCGTGCGCATGAAGAACGGCGGCTTCTCGATCACGTCGTGGCCGACGTTGATGATGCAGTCCGCATGCTCGATCGCGCGGTGCACGAAGTCGCCGTCGGACAGCGTCGCGTTGCCGAGCCACAGCGGATGCGTTTCGTCGATCACGCCCTTGCCCATCTGCGTCGTGAAGAACGGGATGCCCGTCTTGTCGACGAATTCGAGCAGCATCTTGCAGGTCGTCTTGCGATTGCCGCCCGCGCCGATCATCAGCAACGGGTGGCGCGCGGCCTGGATCGCGTCGACCGCGTGCGCGACGGCCTTCTCCTCGGCCACCGGCCGCCGGCTGTAGCTGCGTGGAATCGGCTTGCCGTCGCCCTCCTCGTGCGCGATGTCCTCCGGGAGCTCGAGATGCGCGGCGCCCGGGCGCTCCTCCTCCGCGCGACGAAACGCCTCGCGCACCGCCGACGGAATGTTGCCGATCGACACGATCTGCCGCGTGAACTTCGTGAGCGGCTGCATCATGCCGACGACGTCGACGATCTGGAAGTGGCCCTGCTTGCTGGATTTGATCGGCTTCTGCCCGGTGATCATCAGCATCGGCATGCCGCCGAGTTGCGCATACGCGGCAGCCGTCACGAAGTTGGTCGCGCCCGGCCCGAGCGTCGCGAGACACACGCCGGTGCGGCCCGTCAGGCGGCCGTAGGTGGCGGCCATGAACCCGGCCGCCTGCTCGTGCCGGGTCAGCACGAGCTTGATCCTGGATCGCCGCAGCGATTCGAGCAGATCGAGGTTTTCCTCGCCGGGAATGCCGAACACGTACTCGACGCCCTCGGCTTCCAGCGCCTTCACGAACAGATCCGATGCTTTCATGGGGGACTCTCGGTTGATGCCGCCTGCCCGGCTTACGGACGCGCGGCGTTCAGAACGCGCGCCGGCCTACGGCACGCGGACGCTTGACCTACTGGACACTGACCACGGCACTGCCCGCCGCGCAACGCGCGGCGGCGCCTCCCTGTGCAGGAGGGCGAACGGATCCGCCCGCGCGCGGCAAGCACGCACGGGCGGCAAGGACGTTTTTGATTGTAGACGGATTCGCGGAAATCCGACTTCGGCCGAATGGCCGGGTGCGGCCGCGCGAAAGCATCGGCCTGACGGCCAATTCGACGTCAAACGGCGCGCGCGGCCCTATCGTTGGGGGCAACCAGATTCCATTCACCCAATCCATCTGTGAACCATGGTTGACACATTGCCATTCATGCCCTACAGTGCGCCTACATTCAGTATCCGGACCACCGACGTCTTCGATGCATGGTTTGCCGGCCTGCAGGATCACGTCGCGCGGCGGCGCATCCAGGCACGCATCGATCGTCTGTCGATGGGCAACCCGGGCGACTGGAAATCCGCCGGCTCACCCGTCGTCGAAATGCGTGTCGACCACGGCCCCGGCTATCGCGTCTATTACGTCAGACGCGGAACGATATGGGTGATCCTGCTCTGCGGCGGCGACAAGTCGACGCAACAGGCGGACATCCGCGCCGCGCACGCGATGCTCGAGCGGCTCGACCTGGAGTGATCATGGACAAGATCAAGACCCGGCCGTGGGATTCGGCCGAACACCTGAAGACCGACGACGACATGGCCGACTACTTCGAGGCCTGTCTGCAGGAAGCCGGCGACGATCCGGCCTTCATCGCGCATGCGCTCGGCGTGATCGCCCGTGCGCGCGGCATGTCGCAGGTCGCGCGCGACGCGGGCCTGTCGCGCGAAGGGCTGTACAAGGCGCTGTCGCACGACGGCAATCCGAGTTTCGGCACGATCCTGAAGGTGATCAAGGCGCTCGGCCTCCAACTGCACGGCGCGAAGGCGCACGCGTGATTCAGCGGCGCGCGCGTTCAGTCGAGAGGAACGGTCAGCTGATCGATCACGGCGCTGGTCGGCGGACGTACGCCGCGCCACCACGCGAACGCTTCGGCTGCCTGCTCGACCAGCATGCCCACGCCGTCCGCCACGCCGAGTACGCCCGCATTGCTCGCCAGCCGCAGGAACGGCGTCAATCGCTTGCCGTACGCGAGCTCGTAGGCCGTGCCCTCCGGGCTGAAAACGCCGGGCGGCACGGGCGGCAGGTCGCCCGTCAGGCTCGCCGACGTGGCATTGACCACCAGATCGAAACGTCCCATGCGCTCGAGATCGGCGTAGCCGCAGGCGACGAGTGCACCGCGCCCTGCGACCTGGGCCGCCAGCGCCCGTCCTTTGGCGACGTCGCGGTTCGCGATGACCATTTCAGCCGGGCCCGCCTCCAGGAACGGCAGCAATGCGCCGCGCGCCGCGCCGCCGGCACCGAGCATCAGCACGCGCTTGCCGGCCAGCGACAGGCGAAGATTGACCTCGATGTCGCGAACGAGCCCGATGCCGTCGAAATTGTCGGCCAGAATGCGCCCGTCCTCGAATTTCAGTGCATTGGCGGCGCCGGCGAGCGTTGCGCGCTCGCTGCATTCGTCGGCCATCGCAAAAGCCTTGAGCTTGAACGGCGCGGTCACGTTCATGCCCTTGCCGCCCGCGGCGGCGAACGCCCGCACCACGTCGGCAAAGGCCTCCTGCGGCTCGACCGGCCCCTCGATTGCCGTATAGCGCAAGTCCTGCCGCGTCTCTTCGGCAAAGAGGCCGTGGATCAGCGGTGATTTCGTGTGTCCGATCGGGTTGCCGATCACCGCGTAATGGTCAGTCATCGTGGGCTCACCTGGAGTAAAGAACGCCATCGGTCTGCATCGCGTCGATCTCGGCCGGGTCGTAGCCCAGCGAGCGCGCCACCTCGGCGTTGTGCTGCCCGAGGTCGGGCGCGACGTCGCGAATCGTCGTGTCGCAATCGGAGAAACGGAACGGCAGGTTGGGCAGGCGCAGCGTGCCGTAGCGCGGGTGCTGCTGCTCGACCACCATGCCGCGTGCGTGAATCTGCGGGTCGGCCAGCACCTCGTCGATGCGTTGCACCTTGGCGCACGGGACGTCGATGTCGTCCAGCAATGCCAGGATCGACGCGACGGAGCGCGCGGCCACCCAGGGCTCGACGACCGACAGGATCTCCGAGCGATGCGCGTTGCGGCCGACGCTGTCGTGGAATCGCGCGTCGGCGCCGAAACCCGCCGGGCCGCCATGCGCTTCGATCAGGTTTGCGAAGCGTTTCCACGCATCGTCGACTTGTGCCGCGATCACGAGATCGCCGTCCGCGGCGCGGAACACGCCATACAGCGTCGAAGTCGGCATGTCGTGGCCCGTCTGCTCGGGCAGCGCACCTTGCAGTGTGTAGCACTGCACCGCGTACTCGTGCATCGACACCAGCGTGTCGTACAGCGCCATGTCGATGTGCTGACCGCGTCCGCTCTTCACACGTCCGAGCAACGCGGCGTTGATCGCGGCTACCGCGTGAATGCCGGTGTACATGTCGCCCAGCGAAATGCGCAGCAACGGCGGGCGCTCGCCTGGCGTGCCGACCATCTGCATGATCCCGCTTTTGGCTTCGGCAATCAGTCCGAAGCCGGCACGGTGCGCGTCCGGCCCCGTGTGGCCATAGGCCGAAATCGAGCAATACACCAGGCCCGGATTGCGTGCCGACAGCGCCGCGTAGCCGAGCCCCAGCTTGTCCAGCGCGCCGGGCCGGTAGTTCTCGACGAATACGTCCGCCGAGTCGCACAGGCGCTGCATGAATGCCTTGCCGCGCGGGTCTTTCATGTTGACGCTCACGCCGCGCTTGCCCATGTTGAGCTGCAGGAAATAGCCGCTTTGCTGGTCGTCGAGCACGGTGGCGTGCTGGCGCCCGGCGTCGCCGCTGCCCGGGCGCTCGACCTTGATGACTTCGGCGCCGAGCGCCGCCAGGCATCGCCCCACGTACGGACCGGCGAGGAAATGGCTGTAGTCGACGACGCGAATACCTTCGAGAGGACGGGCCTGCATCAGAACGCTCCCGGCCGGCGCGGCACCATCAGGCGATGCTCGCCGCGTTGAACCACCTGGCCATCCTGATTGATCAGCTCGGACGGCAGCACGACGATGCCCCAGCCCGGGCGACTCTTGCTGGTTCGCATGGAGCCGACCCGAAACTTCACGTGCAGCACGTCGTCGACCTTGATCGGCAGCAGGAAATCCCAGCTCCAGCCCAGCGACATGCCGGGCAGGAAGCGGTAGTCGCTCTGCGTCTTGAGGCCGTCCGCGATCGACAGCCCGAACAGGCCGTGCGCGACGATGCAGCCGAAGTGGCTCGCGTTTGCGTAGTCCTCGTCAACATGCACGGGCGTATGGTCGCCGGTGAGGTCGGCGTACGCGAGGATGCGCGCCTTGGTCACTTTGTATTGCGGGCTGACGCACTCGTCGCCTTCGCGGGCATCGTCCCAGTATCTTTCGATGATCGTCATCTTCATGCCTCCGCGCGTGGGTCGATCGCCAGCGCCTGCGCGACGCAGGAGGCCGGCCTCGCCTGGATGAATTCGACGGCAAGACCGTCCGGCAGGCGCAGCCAGTTGCGCCCCTGCGGCATTTCGGTCACGCCGAAGCGCCGTGCCGAGGCCAGTGCGGCCTCCATGTCTTCGCACATCACGCCAAGGTGGGCGAGCCGGCCTTCGGGTCCGTCATGGTCCGGGGCGTGGATGAACTGCAGGCCGCCGAGCGTCCAGTACTGCCGCGGCGCGTCGAGCTCGCCGTCCACTTCACGCATGGTCATGCCGAACACGTCTTCGAAAAAACGGATGTGCCACCGGATGTCCTTCACCCAGATCGCGACATGCTCCAGATAGGCTTTCGGCGCGTTCATCGGGCGGCCTCGCCGTGCTTGCGGTCGGCCATCGCGCGTTCGATTCCCTTGATACAGGCGACGAGCGTCGCGTTCACCGGCGTCGGCACGCCGTACCGCTGGCCCCAGCGCACGACCGAACCGTTGATGTAGTCGATCTCCGTGATCGAGCCCTTCTCCAGACTTTGCAGCATCGACGTCTTGAACGCCGCAGGCAGCCCCTCGGCGGCGAGCGTCCACGCCTGCTCGGGGTCCGTCATCGACAGCCTGACGCCGGCCGCCTGCGCGGCCGCAATTGCCTCGGCCACGGCCGCAAGCGATGTGGACTTCAGCACGGGCTCGTCGTAAAGCTGTCCGTAGGTCAGCCCGGTGACGCCGGTGAGTGCGCCCGTCGCGACATTGACCAGCAGCTTGTCCCACATCGTGCCGATGATGTTGTCGCTGACGGTCGTGCCGAGGCCGGCCGTGTTGAATGCGTCCGCGACCGCCTGCACGCGCTGCGTGATGCGTCCGTCGAGTTCGCCGATATAGGTCAGCTTGCCGCGCACGCCGGACTCGATGTGCCCGGCGCCGCGAAGCACGCCGCCGACGTAGGTCTTGCCCGCGAGCACGCGTTCGCGGCCGACCACATCGGCAAGGATGTCCTCGTGGCCCAGGCCGTTTTGTAGCGACAGCACCAGCGTATCGGGGCCGACCAGTTCCGGCGCACCGCGCATCGCCGCTTCGGTGTGGAACGATTTCACCAGCACGATCACCAGATCGGCGGCGCCGACTTCGGCGGCTTGCGTCGTCGCATGGACGCGGACATGCCGCGACCCGTCAGCATCGTCGACCCGAAGGCCATCGCGGCGCATCGCATCGACATGTGCCGCAGAGCGGTCGATCAGCCAGGTCTCGTGGCCGCCTTCGGTGAGCGTGGCGCCAATCGCGCAGCCCAGCGCGCCGGCACCCAGAATCGCAATCTTCACTCGCTTCTCCTTGATGTATGGCTGCACGATAGGATTTGCCGCTCATACTGGCAATTCAATGAGTACAATGGCGTCATTGCACTGGACAATAACGCGATGACGCCGCCCGACTTGCCCGATTTGAAGCTGCTTCAGCTCTTCGATCTGCTCTACGAGATCCGCAGCGTCACGCGCGTGGCCGAACAGCTCGGGCAAAGCCAGCCGACGGTCAGCATCTGGCTCGGTCATTTGCGGGAATACCTGCACGATCCGTTGTTCGTTCGAACGCCCGGCGGCATGGCGCCGACGCCGCAGGCCGATGCGCTGATCGGGCCGTGCCGGGAAATCCTCGAATCGCTGCGGCGCTTCACCGCCTGGGAGATCGCGTTCGATCCGGCCACGGCCCAGCGGCGGTTTCGCATCTGCATGACCGACGCGAGCCATATCACGCTGCTTCCACGGCTACTCGCCCATGTCCGCGCGCAGGCGCCCGGCGTAAGGCTGGAAGCCGCACGGATCGACGGCAACACCGAGCGCGCGCTCGAATCGGGCGAGGCCGATCTCGCCATCGGCTATGTACCGTGGCTCGGCGGCGGCATTTATCAGCAGAAGCTGTACGACCAGGACTGGGTATGCCTGGCCAACCGGCATCATCCGCGGATCCGCGGCCGTCTTGGGGGAAAGCAGTATCGTTCGGAGGGCCATGTCGCCATCACGGCCGGAACGGGCGCCCAGCTTCTCGAGCAGGCGCTGCGGCAGGCGCGCATCGAGCGTGACGTGGTGCTGGAGTTGCCGGGCTTTCTCGGTTTGGGCGCGATCATCCAGAGCACCGACCTGATCACGACGCTGCCCCGTCATATCGGCGAGACGCTGGCGCACGCCAGTGACCTCGCGGTACATGCATGTCCGATCCCGGTCGAAGGATTTGCCGTACGGCAGCATTGGCATGCGCGATATCACCACGAGGCGGGCAATCGCTGGCTGCGCGGCCTCGTGATTCAGTTGTTCGGGGCTTCACGCTGACGGGCACCCGCTGGCGCCCGGACCGAACCGAGCATGAACGGCTCACGTCGAAAGAACTGCTTCTCTTGACGATCGGGCGACCGATCGAAGCCTCATCAATGCAACCACCCCGCCGCCCAGCGCGGCGCCAGCGACACCAGATACAGCCCGAGCCCGATCAGCCCGCCGACCAGCGTGCCGTTGATGCGGATGTATTGCAGGTCCTTCCCGATGTTCAACTCGATCTGCCGCGACATCTCGCGCGCATCCCAGTTGCGCACCGTATCGCGAATATGACGCATCAGGAAGTCCGCGAAATCCGGTGCCATTTCGTGCACGGCCTTCTCGATGTGCTCGTTCAGCGACGCGCGCAACGCCGGGCTCTGCGCGAGCCGCGCGCCGAGCCAGCCGCCGAGCGTCGCGGCCTGCCGGTGCAGCGTCGAATCGGACCGCGCGAGATCGGCCTTCAGCCATGCGCGCAACTGGTCCCACAGATCGCGCACGTAGTCGTTGAACGCGTCGCCGTCGCGGATGTAGCGCTTGATCTCGTCGCCCTTCGCGATGAACGCGGGGTCATGCTTCAGCCGCTCGGTGAGCCGCACGACCGTGCGGTCGAAGCGTTGCCGCAACTCGTGCTCCGGATCGGCCGCCACGCCTTCGAGCACGCGGCTCACCGCGTTCGCCAGCATGCGCGCGCCGTTCTCGCCGAACCACTGCGTCGGCATGATCTTCTCGACCTTCGGGTATTGCGTCTTCAGCCATTCGACGATGAAGCCCGCGATCACCTCACGGTTCTCTTCCTTGTCGAGCACGTCGACCACCTGCTCGATCGCGTCGTCGAGCAACGCCTGATGGCGACCGTCCTTCGTCAGCGTGTCGAGGATCGCGCCCATCGATTGCGACAGGTCGACCCGGTCGATCACCGCACGGAACGCGTCGTGGACGAACGACTGGATCCGCGCGTCGTCGGTCATGTCGAGCGCGAAGCTCATCAGCTTCGTCACATAGCCGCCGAGCGCGTCGGTATTCGCCGGCTCGCCGAGCCATGCGCCGAGTTTGCGCGCGGGATCGTGCTGGCGAATCTGCGCGACGAGTGCATCGGGCCCGAGGAATTTCTCGCGCACGAACACCGCGAGGTTGTCGGCGATCTTGTCCTTGTTCTTCGGGATGATTTCGGTGTGGCGCGACACGAACGGGATCGGCACGCGGCGGAACAGCGCGACGACCGCGAACCAGTCGGCGAGCGCGCCGACCATCGCGGCTTCGGCGACCGCCTTGAAACCATCGACCCACGGGCCGCGCGGCAGCAGGATCGTCGTGACGAATACCGCGACCGCGGCCAGCAGCAGCCATAGCGCGCGGCGCTTGCTGCGTTTCAGTTCGAGGGCTTTGTCTGGCGTCATGGGCGACCGGTGAAACGGCAATGTCGTTAATATGCACCGATCGTCGGCCCGCGACAAACCCATACGCGTCGCGCGAGCCGGAGAGGCCGTGCGGAACAGGGTTCATTCCGCGTTTCCGCTACCCGACGCGAACACGGCCGCGGCGGCCGCGTTCGCGCACTGCGTCAGAGAAACGTCTTCAGATTCACCGCCGGATCGGCGAGCTTCGCCGGATCGGGCACGGCGCCTGCCGCGATCAAGCGCCGCGATGCACCGATGTCGCGGCCAAGATTCGCCGCGGCCACCGCCGCGATCTTCCCGTCGTCGTCGAGCCCGAACACCGTGAACGGCCCGCTCGCGGGATCGCCACGGACGACGATCGTGCGCTCGCCGCCGAACAGCCCGAGCATCTGCAGGTTGCAGTCGTACTGATCGGACCACAGCCACGGCAGCTCGGCATAGGTTTCGTCCGCACCCAGCAGGTTCGCCGCCGCGACCGCCGGCTGATTCTCCGCGACCTGCCACGACTCGATCCGCACGTGGCGCCCGAGCAGCGGATTGAAGTGCATCGTCACCTCGCCCGCCGCGAAGATCGCGCGATCAGCCGTCCGGCATCCGGCATCGACGCGAATGCCGTTGTCGACCTCCAGGCCGGCTGCCTGCGCGAGTTCGACATTGGGCACGACACCGATGCCGACCACGACGACATCGGCCGGCACGTCGCCGCGATCGGTCTCGACGATCGCGCCGCCGCCCGGCGCGCGGCGAATCGCGCGCGGCAGTGTTGCCATCCGGAAGATCACGCCGCGCCCATCGTGCAGTTGCCGCGCATACGCGCCGACGACTTCCGGCAATGCACGCTGCAGCAAGCGCGCAGCCGGGTCGATCACCGTCACGTCGCAACCGAGCTGGCGTGCCGCGGCCGCCACTTCGAGGCCGATGAAGCCGCCGCCGAGCACCGCCACGCGACGCCCGGGCGCGAGCTGCGCGCGCAACGCGCGCGCGTCGGCAACGGTGCGCACGTAATGCGGGACGACGCCTTCGTCGACCGGCCCGCCGAACGTTCGCACACGCGAACCCGTCGCGAGCACGAGCCCGGCGTACGGCAACGTCGCGCCGTCGTCGAGCCGAACGCGCTGCGCGTCGCGTTCGATCGCATCGACGCGCGTGCCGAGCCGCAGCTCGATGCGCTGCGCGTCGTACCAGGCCGCGTCGCGAATGAACGCACGCTGCTCGCCGCCGTCGCCCAGCAGCGCGTCCTTCGACAGCGCGGGCCGGTCGTACGGCAGCTCGCGTTCGGCGCCGATCATCACGATGCGTGCATCGGCGTCGCGCGCGCGCAGCGCCTCGGCCGTGCGCCGCGCCGCATGGCCGGCGCCGACGATCACGAACGGGTCAGCCGACATTGACTTCCACCTGCCCGTCGACGATCCGGATCGGATAAGTCCGTACCGGCTCGGTGATCGGCGCGCATTTCGGCGCCCCGGTGCGAATGTCGATCAGCCCCTGGTGCAGCGGGCATTCGACGCAGCCGTCTTCCACGTAGCCTTCGGACAGCCGCGCGTGACCATGCGAACAGAGGTCGTGCATCGCGAACAGTTCGTCGCCGATCCGGAATACCGCGATCGGCTTCTGGCCGGCGACGCGCGCCGCCGGTTCGTCTTCGGAGAATTCGTCGAATGCGCCCAGCGGATGCCATTCGGCGAGCGTTGCTTCGGTCATGTCGTTTCCTCGGCTGTCAGATCGGAGTGGCGAGCAGCGTCTGCACGCGCGACGTGTCGTAGATCACGCGCTTGGTCTTGTAGCGCAGCCCGTCGGGCGTGCGCACGACCGTGTCGTAGTACTTGCCGGCCTGATATACGTTCGATTCGCCGTTGCTGCGCGTCTGCACGACCACGTAGTTGCTCTCGGTGTCGATCTCGCCGTCGCGCTCCGCGACGATCGTGAGGCCCGACGTCATGTGCCGGTACGTGTGCTCTTCATAGATGTTCGCGTGCCGCAGCGACACCACGCGGTCGCGCAGCATGCGCTGGTTCGTGCAGTGGACGATCCCGACCGGCAGCCCGAGATCGGCGTTCTCCTTCGGCACGATCTCGTACGTGCAGTCCTCGGTGAACATTTCCGGCCAGTGTTCGAGCCGGTCGTTGTCGAGATGGCCGATGTAGCGGTTCTGGAGCATGTAAATCTCGAACCACGTCTTCATGTCTTCCGTCAGGTTTTCCATCGTTCCGTGCTCCCGCTTCAATAGCCCATCAGCTTCTGGTACCCGACCCAGAACTTGCGGATCAGGCTTTCGGTGATCACCGTGTCCTGCTGGTCCGGGTTGCCGCGCGACATCTCGATCACCGACGTCGCGTCGGCGTCGCGCACCGTGCCGCGTTGCACCAGTTCGGTCGCCTCGGTGTCTTCCATCGAGATGTAGCCGGCCGGCCCGACCAGGTTCGCCTGCTTGATGCGCAGCGCGCGCAGCTCGGGCGTGTCGTCCGCGTAACCGAAGAAGTGGAAGATCAGCTCGAAGTTGTCCGGACCTTTCGGCAGGATCTGGCGCGCGACCAGCGTGTTGTGGATCTGCTGGATCACGAGCTGCGGGAAGATCGGCTGGATATGGTTCGTGCAATCCTCGTCGTATTCCGACACGAGATCGAGGATCGATTCGTCTTCCAGATGAAAGCCCTCGTCGAACGAGCGGATGTTCTGCTGCTTGTACGCGGCCGACGTGTCGTCGCCCGTCTTCGTCACCGTGATGATGCTGTGCAGCCCGTGGTTCGCATCCGGAATCGAGCGCGCCTTCATCCCGACGCGGAAGATGTTGAAGGTCGTATGGAACAGGTGCAGCATGCTCGCGTGATACGGATCCTTCACGTTCTCCATGTACAGCTTCCAGTTCGACTTCGAATACTGGCGCGTGCAGCCGAGATACTCGATCGGCTTGTGGAAGATCCGGTCGATCCACGGACGCATCTGCTCGCCGAGATAGTCGGGCAGCGGTGCCACGTCATCGCTGAAGGTCGCGAACACGAGCCCGCGATAGCTGTCGACGCGCAGCTTGCGCAGCCCGTGCTGCTTCGGGTCGAAGTCGGCGGGCATCCCCGTCATGCCCTTCTGGCCGCGCCGGAACGGCACGCCGAGCAGGTTGCCCTGGTTGTCGAAGCTCCACTGGTGGTACACGCACGTGTGCGAGCTCGCGTTGCCGCGCGACTTGCGGCACACCTGCGCGCCGCGGTGCGCGCAGCGGTTCACCCATGCGGACAGCGTGCCGTCCTCGGTGCGCGTGACGACGACCGGCGTGTCGCCGACGAACGTGCTCTTGAAGTCGCCGGCGTTCGGGATTTCCGCTTCCAGCGCGACGAAGTTCCACGTCGGCCCGCGGAAGATGCGTTCCTGCTCGCGATCGTAGACGGCGCGCGAGCTGAACACCTTGTACGGCACGCGCGAGCCGTCGTCGTGCGGAAAGCGCACATCGGACGCGTCGTCGCGCGCGGCGAATACGACGGGCGATTCTGTCTGCTCCATGTCGGACTCCTTCTGGTTCCGTTTCGTTGATTGCATGGAGCCGATTTTTGAAAAGCTAATATTCGGCGTCTATCCGGAAAGTGCGATTGCGGCGGTGCAATATCCACTTTCGGCGGATTTCTGCGCTAGCATGGCGACACACGCGACCCGCGCACGATCGCGACCCAATCGTCGGATCGAAGCGCCCGTTGTTCATACCAAGGCCGATGCCCATGTCCCCAACGTCGTTCGAGCCGCTCGCGCTGCGTGCGCACAGGCTGTTCGAATCCCGCGATCTCGACGAGACGCGCGAGCGGATCTCGCGTGTGATGCAGCCGCACGCGCTGCTGCCGAGCGGCCGCGTGCGGGGCGCGTCCCATATGGATTTCGTGCGGCTCGGCGGGCTCGGCATCGGCACCATCGCGTTCGGCGACGCGATGCGCGTGCAGGTCGATGCCGTCGACGGTTATTACCTGCTGATGTTCTGCCTGTCCGGGCAGGCGGAAGTGCACGCGATGGGGCGCCGGCTCGGCGTCGACGGGCAGACCGGCGTGCTGTGCGCGCCCGGCGAGCGCTTCGACGCGGTGCTGTCCGCCGATTGCGAGCAGTTCGTGCTGCGCATCGATGCCGCGACCGTCGGTTCGCTGACCGGCGACCCGCGCGCGATGCTCGATCCCGTGCTGCACATCAGCGACGCCGCGCTGGCCGCGTGGCGCCAGCAGCTGATGCTCGTCGCCCGCTCGCCGGAACTGCTCGAACGGGCGAACGCGAACCCGCGCGTTGCATCGCAGCTCGAGCATCTGCTGATCGATTTGCTGATCGAAGGCCACCCGCCATCGGTGCCGAGCGCGCGGCAAGAACCCGTGCCGGGCTTCGTGCGGCGCGCGCAGGAGTTCGTGCACGCGCACTACGCGCAACCGCTGCAACTCGCCGATATCGTCCAGGCTGCCAACGTGCCGGAGCGGACGCTGCGCGATGCCTTCCTGCAGTTTCGCGGGATGAGTCCGATGCAATACCTGCGCGCGACGCGGCTCGAGCATGCACGGGAGTTGCTGCGCGCGTCGGTGTCCGAACGGCGTATCGCCGATATCGCGCTCGATTGCGGATTCACGCACCTCGGGCGGTTCGCGATCGCATATCGGGAGAAGTTCGGCGAATCGCCATCGGAGACGCTCGACGGGAAGCGGTAGGCGGTACGCCGGTGCTGGCTTGCCGCGTGGCGGATTACCGGCCGGTTCGGCTTCCTTTCTTGCCCTCCTCCGTCCGCACCAGCGGCGGATGACATCTGCATCGCGACACCCGTTCCGCATTCGATCGGGCATGCCGGACCCGACCGTTAGTTGCAATCGATACGAAAACGACCGTCCCTAGGCCGCCGGCACGATCATCTCGCGCGCGATCGCGCAGAACGCGGTCGTCGCGGCGCTTTCGCCGTGCCGCCGGCGGCTCATGATGATCGGCGACGTCGCCGTGGGCTCCGGCAGCCGCCGATAGACCACGCCCTTCACGCGCACGGCTTCCACGCTTTCCGGCACCAGCGACACGCCCACCTGCGCGGCGACGAGCCCGAGCGCCGTCTGCAGTTCGCGCACCTCGTGCACGGCGGCCGGCACCAGCGCGCCGTCGCGCAACGCGGACAGTTGCTGGTCCGCGAAGCTCGGCCGCGGCGTGCTCGGATAGACGATCAGCGTCTCGTTCGCGATGTCCGCGAGCGTCAGCGGCCGCTCCGGGTCGGCGAGCGGATGCCCGAGCGGCAGCGCCGCGATCAGCTTTTCCTCGATCAGCGCCTCGCGCACGAGCTGGTCGTCGTCGAAGCGCAGGCGGCCGAACCCGACGTCGATCCGCCCGCCCTTCAGTGCGCCCAGCTGCTCGAGCGTGAACATTTCGATCAGCGACAGCTCGACGCCCGGATGCGCGTCGCGAAACGCGCGGATCACGTCCGGCAGCGCGCCGTAGAGCGTCGACGGCACGAAGCCGATCACGATCCGCTCCGACAACTGCGCGAGCCGGCGCGTCAGCGGCCCGAGCTCGTCGGCCTGCTCGACCACGCGCTTCGCCTGCGCATAGAACACGCGGCCCGCGTCGGTCAGTTTCAGCGGGCGCGCACCACGCTCGAACAGCGGCAACCCGACCTCCTCCTCGATTGCCTGGAGCTGGCGGCTCAGCGGCGGCTGCGTCATGTGCAGCCGCTCGGCCGCCCGCGTGATGTTCATCTCCTCGGCGACGGCCATGAAGTACCTGAGCTGGCGCAATTCCATTTCATGCCTCGAAGGTATGGAAGTAGTCGGAAAGAGTGTTGGACGACGCCGGGCGGAAATTCCTACCATGTGCACCAACAGGAGGAATCGCATGATAGCAACTGCCGCCACCATCGAATGCATCGAGACGCTGCTCGTCGACGTGCCGACGATCAGGCCCCACAAACTGTCGGTCGCCACGATGAATTGCCAGACCCTCGTGCTGGTTCGCGTTCGATGCACGGACGGTATCGAAGGCGTCGGCGAGGCGACCACGATCGGCGGTCTCGCGTATGGCGAGGAGAGCCCCGAGAGCATCAAGGTCAACATCGACACCTACTTCGCGCCGCTGCTGCAGGGCATGGACGCGACGCGCCCGGGCGCCGCGATGGCGCGGGCGCGCAAGCTGTTCCAGGGCAACCGGTTCGCCAAGTGCGCGATCGAGACCGCGCTGTTCGACGCGCAGGCGCGCCGCCTCGGCGTGCCGCTGTCCGAGCTGTTCGGCGGCCGCACCGTCGATGCGGTCGATGTCGCGTGGACGCTCGCGAGCGGCGACACGCAGCGCGACATCGCGGAAGCCGAGGCGATGCTCGACGCGCGCCGCCATCGCGCATTCAAGCTGAAGATCGGTTCGAACGCGGTCGACGACGACGTCGCGCATGTCATCGCGATCAAGCGCGCGCTCGGCGAGCGCGGCGACGTGCGCGTCGACGTGAACCAGGCGTGGACCGAAACCGACGCGATCCGTGCCGGCGCTCGGCTCGCGGAGGCCGGCGTGAGCCTCGTCGAACAGCCGATTGCCGCGACCAACCGTGCAGGCTTGAAGCGGCTCACGCAGCTCGCGCACATTCCGATCATGGCCGACGAAGCGCTGCACGGCCCCGTCGATGCATTCGCGCTCGCCCAGGAGCGCGCGGCCGACGTGTTCGCCGTGAAGATCGCGCAATCGGGCGGCCTGCTCGGTGCGGCGAGCGTCGCATCAATCGCGTCGGCCGCCGGCATCGACCTGTACGGCGGCACGATGCTCGAAGGCGCGGCCGGCACGATGGCGTCCGCGCAACTGTTCAGCACGTTCGGTTCGCTGAAATGGGGCACCGAGCTGTTCGGCCCGCTGCTGCTCACCGAGGAAATCCTCGTCGAGCCGCTGCGTTACCAGGATTTCAAGCTGCACCTGCCGGCGACGCCCGGCCTCGGCATCACCTTCGACTGGGCGCGCATCGAACGGATGCGACGCAACGCCCGCTGATCCCGCATGACACGACAACCGAAACCGGAGACACAGATGAACAAGCAAGCCATCGACGCCCTGCTGAAAACCTTCGACGATGCCGCGGAAAAGCCCGGCAACCCGCGCGTGCGCGCGATCGTTAACCGGATCGTGAGGGACATCTGCTACACGATCGAGGACTTCGACGTGCAGCCGAGCGAATTCTGGACCGCGCTCAACTACCTGAACGAAGCCGGCCGTGAATTCGGGCTGATCGCCGCGGGCCTCGGCCTCGAGCGCTTCCTCGACGTGCGGATGGACGAGGCCGAGGAAAAGGCCGGCTTCCACGGCGGCACGCCGCGCACGATCGAAGGGCCGCTGTATGTCGCGGGCGCGCCGGAATCGGTCGGCCATGCGCGCCTCGACGACGGCACCGATCCGGGCCAGACGCTGGTCATGCGCGGCCGCGTGCTCGGCCCGGACGGCACGCCGATCGCGAACGCGCTCGTCGAGGTATGGCACGCCAATCATCTGGGCAACTATTCGTACTTCGATCAATCGCAGCCGGCGTTCAACCTGCGCCGCTCGATCCGCACCGATGCCGAGGGCCGCTACAGTTTCCGCAGCGTGCTGCCGGTCGGCTACAGCGTGCCGCCGGGCAGCAAGACCGAGCAACTGCTCGACCAGCTCGGCCGCCACGGCCATCGCCCGGCGCATATCCACTTCTTCGTTTCGGCGGACGGATATCGTAAGCTGACGACGCAGATCAACATCGAAGGCGATCCGCACATCTGGGACGACTTCGCATTCGCGACCCGCGAAGGGCTGATCCCGAAGATCAAGCAGGCCGAGGGCGCGGAAGGCAAGCCGTATGGCGTCGACGGGCAGTTCGCGCTGATCGACTTCGATTTCTCGCTGCTCAAGGACAAGCAGGACGTGCCGGCGAGCGAAGTCCAGCGGGCGCGTGCACAGGCCTGAGCGGCCGTCCCCGTCTCGTTCGACGAATCGACAACGCAAGGAGTGCAGGATGCTGTTTCATGTGGAAATGACCGTCCGCCTGCCGGCGGACATGGATCCGGTCAAGGCGGCCACGCTGAAGGCCGAAGAAAAGGCGATGTGCCAGCGGCTGATGAACGAAGGAGTCTGGCGGCATCTGTGGCGGATCGCGGGTCAGTATGCGAACGTCAGTATTTTCGACGTGGAAAGCGTGCAACAACTGCATGACGTGTTGAGTCAGTTGCCGCTGTTTCCGTATATGGAGATGGAGGTGCGGGCGCTGTGCCGGCATCCGTCTTCGGTGCGGGAGGATGATCGGTAAGTGAACGCGAAGCGCGGCATTGTCTGACGGCCGCGAAGAGCACGACGCGGGCGGCCGGCGATGTTCTCGCCGATCGCCCGTATCGTTTTGCAGCGGTCAGGCCTGGTATCGCTCCGCATTACGACGACCCAGCGGCGATCACCGCTCGTGCGCCAGATGCGCCGCGAACCCCGCCGTCCCCGGCGCGATATCCGCCTTCAGCGTCAGCGCCGGAATGTCGTAATCGCCCGCGTTCTGCCGGCGGAACGGAATCGGCTTCGTGGTCCACAGTTCGTCGAGACGCTTGCCGAGCGCCGCACACGTTGCCTCGAAGCGCGCGTCGTCCATCCGGTGCGTCCGGTAGATCACGAACGGCGGCAGCACGTCGAATCCCGGGTAATAGAGGATCCCGTGCTGAATCGGAAACAGCACGTCGTCGATCGGCCCGTTGATGCCGCGTGCGCTGTAATGCGATTCCCAGCCGCCCGCCGTGACGACGATCATCGCGCGCTTGCCCGCCAGCGAACCTTCGCCGTAACGGTCGCCCCAGTGCAGATCGGAATGTTCGCCGACGCCGTATGCAAAACCATACGCATACACGCGCTCGACCCACCCTTTCATGATCGCCGGCATCGAAAACCACCACAACGGAAACTGCAGGATCACCGCGTCGGCCCACTTCAGTTTCTCCTGCTCGCGCGCGATGTCTTCGCTTTGCGTGCCCGCCTCGAACGCGTGCTTCGAATCGAGCGATGGATCGAAACGCTCGCCCGGCCTGCGATCGGTCACGTCGTTCGCATCGAACGCGGCCTTCCAGTTCATCGCGTACAAATCCGTCACCTGCACGCGGTGCCCCGCCGCTTCGAGATGCTCGACGGCAAAGTCGCGCAGCGCGCCGTTCAGCGAACGCGGTTCCGGATGGGCATAGACGATCAACACATTCATGTTCGGCACTCCGTCGATTGAATGACTGCAGGATGCCGTCGCCGCAGGTATATTGGAAATGAATTTCCAATATTTCAGGTATAGCCGTGAATAATCTCAGACGACTGGATCTGAACCTGCTGGTCACGCTCGACGTGCTGCTCGCCGAGCACAACGTCACGCGGGCAGCCGAAAAACTCAACATGTCGCAGCCGTCGGTCAGCGTGCAGTTGCAGAAACTGCGCGATCTGTTCGGCGATCCGCTGTTGCTGCCGGGGCCGCGCGGCATGCGGCCGACCGCACGCGCGGAAACGCTGCGCGAGCCGCTGCGGGACGCACTCGACGTGCTCGAACGCGCGGTGCTGACGGCCACGCCGTTCGATCCGGCGACCGCGACGAATACGTGGCGCGTGGCCGCGACCGACTATGGTGAATCGACGATCGTGATGCCCGCGTTGAACACGCTGCGCGCGGCCGCCCCGGCGACGCGCCTTGCCGTGGTCGAGCTCGTGCCGCCGCGCATCGAACACGATGCGGAGCGCAACGGTATCGACCTGGCCTTCCACACGACGGAAGGTTCGCCGGAAGGGATGCGGCGCCTGCCGCTGTTCGTCGAGCGCTACGTGCTCGTCGGCCGCGCCGGTCATCCGAAGCTCAAGCGGCGCCCCACGCTCGCACAGTTCGGCGCGCTGGAACACGTGATCGTGTCGCCCGACGGCGGCGGCTTCGTCGGCGTAACGGACGAGGCACTCGCGAAAGCGGGCGCCGTACGACGCGTCGTGCTGTCGGTTCCGCATTTCCTGTTCGTGATGTCGGCCGTCGCCAGCACGGATCTCGTCGCGATGTTGCCCGAGCGTCTGGTGCGCGGTTCGCCCGCGTTGCGCGTGGTGGAAGCGCCCGTCCATGTGCCCGGCTATGAAATGTCGATGCTGTGGCACGAGCGCGTGCACCGCGATCCGGCGCATCGGTGGCTACGGGAGACGATCGCGGCGTCGGTGTAAGCCGTTCGCGAATGCCGTGCGACGCGCGCGCCGGCCACCGTCGCCGCCGCGCGCGATGCGGTGCCGCCGGGCACACATGCATTCAGGACTTGAAACCGCCTCGGACACTGTATATATTTACAGTGCTTTTGCACCATTTGACCCGAATTCCGTCATCCATGACGGACGGACTTTTGTGAGGCGACCATGTTCCAGTCATCCGCATTCGATCCCGAGCAACCCGGCTTCAACCCCGTCCACTTCGAGCGTGCCGCGCAGCGGGCGGTCATCGATCTGCAGCGTGTCGTGGGCGGCCCCGCCCAACGCGCGCTCGGCCTGCGCCGCCGCACCCATCCGGCCGCCGCCCGCACGATGTCCTGGCAGGCATTGCTGAACGTCGAGGAACTCGCGTTCTCCAATGCCGGCTTCCTGAGCCGCAACGATCCGAGGGTCGTCGACGCGTTCATCCGCCTGCGCGACAGCCGGCTCGTCGCGGCGGATGTCGAAGAGCCGGTCGACTGGCGTCGCGACGACGACGACCTGCCGGCCGTCTATCTGATCGTCAAGGCGATGCTGGAAGCGGAAGAGGAAGAACGGGCCGAGGCGGCCTGACGTACGCCGCCGGTGGCGCATGGCGTCCTGCCGGGGTCGCGTCGCCATGTTGCATCCCGACGCGGTGCATTCCTTCCCGGTCGTCCGCATGCGCCGGCATGTCGCGCGAATCATCAGGCGGGAAGTCGCGAGCCGTCGCGCGGGCAGACCACCGCCGCGCGATGCACGCCGCCTTCGCCACGCGGAACGACGCTCGTTACAGCCGCGCCGCGAGCCGCGAGCCCTGATCGATCGCACGCTTCGCATCGAGCTCGGCCGCCAGTTCCGCGCCGCCGATCAGATGCACCGAGCGGCCGGCTGCCTGCAACGGTGCCAGCAGCGCGCGCTGCGGCTCCTGCCCGGTGCACAGCACGATCGTGTCGACTTCGATCAGCTCGTGATCGGTGCGCTGCTCGCCGTACGACACGTGCAGCCCGCGCGCATCGATCTGTTCGTAATTCACGCCGCCGATCATCTTCACCTGCTTCATCTTCAGCGTCGCGCGGTGAATCCAGCCGGTCGTCTTGCCGAGCCCCTTGCCGAGCGGCGCGGCCTTGCGCTGCAGCAGCGTCACTTCGCGGGCGGGCGCGGTGACCTGCGCGCGCGTCACGCCGCCGCGCGTCGCGGCCGGATCGGTCACGCCCCACTCGGCTTTCCACTCCTCCAGATCGAGCGTGGGCGACTCGCCGCCCTGCACCAGATATTCGGCGACGTCGAAGCCGATGCCACCTGCGCCGACCACCGCGACACGCCGTCCAACCGGCTGCCCGCCGGCCAGCACGTCGATGTAGCTGAGCACGTTCGGCCCGTCCTGGCCGGGAATCTTCGGGTCGCGCGGCGCCACGCCGGTCGCCAGCACGATCTCGTCGTAGCCGCCCGCGATCAGCTCGCTCGCATCGACGCGGCGGTTCAGGTGCAGGTTCACGCCGGTCAGCTCGACCTGCCGGCCGAAATAACGCAGCGCTTCGTGGAACTCCTCCTTGCCCGGAATCCGCTTCGCCATGTTGAACTGGCCGCCGATCTCCGCCGCCGCGTCGAACAAGTCGACGTGGTGGCCGCGCTGCGCGAGCACGGTCGAGCACGCGAGCCCGGCCGGCCCCGCGCCGACCACCGCGATGCGCTTCGGCTGCTGCACGCGCACATAGGTCAGCTCGGTCTCGTGACACGCGCGCGGGTTCAGCAGGCATGACGCGATCTTGTTCTTGAACGCGTGGTCGAGACATGCCTGATTGCAGCCGATGCAGGTATTGATCTCGTCTGCCCGGCCCTGCGCGGCCTTGACGACGAACTCGGCATCCGCGAGCAGCGGGCGCGCCATCGACACCATGTCCGCGCAGCCGTCCGCGAGAATCTGCTCGGCCACCTCGGGCCGGTTGATCCGGTTGGTCGTCACGAGCGGGATGCCGACCTCGCCCTTCATCTTCTTCGTCACCCACGCGAACGCGCCGCGCGGCACCGACGTCGCAATCGTCGGCACGCGCGCCTCGTGCCAGCCGATCCCGGTATTGATGATGGTCGCGCCCGCGCGTTCGACGGCCTTCGCGAGCTGCACGGTCTCGCTCCAGTCGCTGCCGTCGGGAATCAGGTCGAGCATCGACAGCCGGTAGATCAGGATGAAGTCGCGCCCGACCGCCTCGCGCGTGCGCTCGACGATCTCGATCGGCAGGCGGATCCGGTTTTCGTACGAACCGCCCCACTGGTCGCCGCGCTTGTTCGTATGCATCGAGATGAACTGGTTGATGAGGTAGCCCTCGGAGCCCATGATCTCGACGCCGTCGTAGCCGGCCTCGCGCGCGAGTTGCGCGCAGCGGACGAATGCGCGGATCTGCCGCTCGACGCCGCGCGCGCTGAGCTCGTGCGGCGCGAACGGCGAGATCGGCGACTTGATCTTCGACGGCGCGACCGCGAACGGGTGGTAGCCGTAACGGCCGGTATGCAGGATCTGCAGCGCGATCTTGCCGTCGTCGGCATGCACGGCGTCGGTGATCACGCGATGGCGCCGCGCGCCGGCCGACGTCATCAGCGTGCCGCCGAACGGCTTGGTCCAGCCGGCCACGTTCGGCGCGAAGCCGCCGGTCACGATCAGGCCGACGCCGCCGCGCGCGCGCTCGGCGAAATACTCGGCGAGCCGCGGCAGCGTCTTGCGGCTGTCCTCGAGGCCCGTGTGCATCGAGCCCATCAGCACCCGATTCTTCAGCGTGGTGAAGCCGAGATCGAGCGGCGCGAGCAGGTGGGGAAAGGAGGTCGTCATGATGATTCTGCCGGTTAGCGATGAGCGTCATCGTAGGCCGCGCGCCACCTTGAACGTGAGGGGGCAAACAGCCATAATGCTTGTCATTTCCGGCCAAATCGACATGACTTCCCCGTCACGCAAGGACCACCTCGGGCTACGCCGGCCGACGATTCCGGTCGCCTATACGCGCCTGCTGCTGCAGGCGCTGGCCGCACGCGGCATCGATCCGGCCGCCGTGCGCGCGGGCACCGGGCTGCGCGATGCCGTGCTGGCCGAGCCGGACGCGCGCGTCGCGCCGTCGCAATGGGGGCGGCTCGTGCTCAATGCGATCGAGATCGGCGGCGATCCGGGCATCGGGCTCGCGTTCGGGCTGCTGCTGAAGCCGACCGTGCACGGCTTCCTCGGTTATGCGACGCTGACCGCGCGGGACATCCGCGAAGCACTGGTCGTCACGCAGCGCTACTTCCGGATGCGCAACCGCCAGTATCGACTGACCTACGCGGAGGACGAACGCGGCGCGACGCTCGAACTGCACGGCGTGCAGGCGAGCCCGGTGCTGCAGCATCACGTGATGTTCGAGTTCGTGCTGACGGGGCTTGCGCAGAACATCTCGCAGTGGTCCGGGCGCGCGTCGCCGCCAATCGCGCTGCGCTTCGCGTGGCCGGAGCCGGATTACTTCGCGCGTTATCGCGACCAGTTGCCGCCGGTGGAATTCGGCTGCGCGGCGAACGCGCTGTGGATCGCGCGCGACGTGCTCGACTGGCCGCTGCCGCTCGCCGACGAAGTCGCGCATCGGCAAGCGCTCGTGCAGGTCGAGCGCGAGTATGCGCAGGTGCGTCAGGATGAAGGCGATCTCGTCGAGCGCGTGCGCGCGGAACTGGCGCGAACGGCCGGCAACTACTCGACTCCGGAGGCACTCGCCGACGCGCTGCTCGTGTCGACGCGCACGTTGCGGCGCCGGCTCGAGGAAGCCGGGTCGAGCTACCGGCAACTGCTCGACGAAGCGCGGTTTCGCGATGCGAAGCAGTTGTTGTCGGCATCGGACCTCGACCTGAAGACGATCGCCGAGCGGCTGCAGTTCACCGACCCGGCCAATTTCACGCGCGCGTTCCGGCGCTGGGCCGGGCAGACGCCGAGCGCTTATCGGGAAGCGGCAGGCGGCGATACGATGCACGAATGACCGGAAAAGGCGGACGACACGACGGGCCCGGGTGGTGTTTCATCATTCGACGGAACCACGGTCGGCCGCTTCGTACCGGGCAAGATCCGGCCTTCGGCATTCGGTCAAATTCCGTGGCCCGAAATCCGGCGGCCCGGATAACCCGGCGGCAAGCGCGACATGCATGTCGCCGGAGCGCGCTGTCGCTCGCGAACGAAGACGTACCGCATCTTCGCATCGTCCAACGCGGCGAGCACACGACACGTTAGCCGCCGACATCGATCCACGCGCCGCCGTCGCCCTCGCCTGCGTCGATCCGCACGTCACCCGTCGCGGCGACGATCGCGTCGTACACCTGATCGGTCACGCACACCACCGGCACCGCGATCGCATACAGCTCGGCCGCGACGATCGCACCGATCGAGATGATCAGGTCGCGCTCCTTCAGCACGATCCCGACCGGCCCCGTGCCGTTACGCACGGCTTCCGCGAGCACGCTGCTGCTCGAGCTCGAGCCCTTCGCATGCGGCATCACCATGATCCGGCCGGCCAGGCTCGCGCCCGCCTGCGGATGCCCGCGATCGACGATCCGCCCCGCGCCCGAATCGTAGCCGCCCCAGAAGCTGAGCGGCTTGTCGAGCACGATCGTCTGCGCACATGCGCTGCCCGGCACGAGCGTGTCGCCCGTCAGCTTTCTCGCCATTGCTTCAGTCATCGAATCGCACCTTTCCTTCGAACGCGGAACGCACGCATTCGCGCATGCTGCCGTACGCCACGGTGACGCCGATATTCGCGGGCGCATACGATGCCCACTTCCCCGAGTTCGTCATCACCAGCCCCGACAGCTGTTTCATCACCGGCGTGATGTACGTGCACGTGTCGACGACGATCTGGATGCCGCGCGCATCGAACTTGCTGGCAAGCCCGAGCTCGCCCAGCTCCCACAGGATGAAGCGGCTCGTGTTCACGTAGAAATCGCACTTCGGCTTGCCGTCGAACTGGTCGAGCAGCGCTTCGAGCGTGCGGAATTCGGCCAGCGAGAAATGCGGCGTGCCGAGCGCGACCGCGACGAGCGCATCGCCGGCCGCGCCGTGGTTCAACGTGCGGCGGATCTCGTCGAGATCCGCCATCGAGACGTCGACCGTGCGCTGCGCCGCCTGCCCGTGCAACGCGGCGTCGAGCGTCGGCGCCTCGGGCGTGACGCCGACGGCATGGAACAGCGCGACGGCCCCGCTCGAGGCGGCGGCTGCGCCGAGCGCCTTGAGCTCGTCCTCGGTGGTGTCCGCCGGCAGTCCGACGATTGCCGGCACGGTCGCGCCCGCGATCCGGCCGATCAGCAACCCGAGCGCCGCGAAATAGATGTCGCGCGACGGCCGGCCGCCGAAGTCCGGCGCGTTGAACACGATCCGCGCCGCACGATTCGATTCGACGTGCAGCCCCGCATACGGCGCGCGTCCGGTGATCGCGGCGGCCAGATCGAGAAAGTCGCCGTAGCGGCTCGTGCGCGCGCCGAGCACCGAATTGGCGAACACGATCGCATTGGATTCGGCCCACGCGATCTGCTCGCCCACGCGCGGACGATTCTTCAGCTGATACGGCGCGCATGTGAAGCTCGACTCGCAGCCGAGCTGCAGGTGCGCATCCATCAGACGTTGCGCGTCGCGCTGGATGGTGCGGTCGCCGTGATACAGCTCGGGATGGATCAGGTCGAGCGACCCGACGTTCAGCGTGGTCGGCACGGCGACCCGCGCGCCGGTGTCGACGAAATATTCGACAAAGTCGAGGCTGGTCCGGCCGTGGTAAAGACAGCCATCGATATGCGCGGACGTGATGTCGATCAAATGCGGCGCCGACATGACGTCGGCCGTGCGCGCGACGATCCGCATCGCGCGCGCGACGCCATCGCCGAATGCGCCGCGCAACATCGCGTCGTCGCGCTCGCTCAACTGCAGCATGGAGGGTGCTCCTCGTGTCTCGTCCGGCGGATCCGGATCGCTTTTGTCATACTACCGCGCGTTGCGCCTAGCGCTGCGCCGTGACGCTGAACAGCTCGTCGCGCAGCGCCTTCGCGCGCTCGCGGCCGAACTGCGTCTCGAACTCGTCCTGCGCGGCCTGCCACGCGACTTTCGCCTGCGCGTAGGTGCGCTCGCCGAGCTTCGTCAGGCTAAGCGCATGGGCGCGCGCGTCATGCTCGGACGCGGTCGCGGCGACGAACCCGTCGCGCTGCAGCGGCTTCAGCGCGCGCAACAGCGTCGTGCGATCCATCACCAGCGTGTCGGCGAGCTCGCTCATCAGCAGGCCCGGCCGACGCGACAGGTTCGCCATGATCGAGAACTGCGCGGGCGTGACGCCCGCCGGGGCCAGATGCCGCTCGTAAAGTTGCGTGACGAAACGCGCCGCCTGACGCAGCGCGAGGCAATTGCAGGCCTGGGAGATCTGGATATCGTTCATGAACGGCAATTTATATGTGCATATGCATAAAGTCAATGTACACTCCGCCGTAACATGGCCGGGTCGGCCGCGTGCATCCGCGCCCCGCCATCGCCTCGAGGAGACGGACATGGACTACATCGACAAGCTGCGGATCTTCCGGTCGGTGGTGGAAATGCGCAGCTTCACGCGCGCCGCCGACATGCACGGCCTCGCGCGGCCGGTCGTGTCGCGGGCGGTCGCGGATCTGGAGGCGCGCTTCGGCAGTCGCCTGCTGCACCGGACCACGCGCCAGGTCTCGCTGACCGAAACCGCCGAGCGCATCTACGAGCGTTGCGCGGCGGTGCTCGACGAACTCGACTCGCTGGAGGCGCAGGCGCAGTCGCACACGCGCGAGCCCGAAGGGCTGCTGCGCCTCGTCGCGCACACGACGGCCGCGCTGAACCGGCTGGTGCCGCTGATCGCCGGATTCAAGGCCGCGTATCCGAAGGTGCGCCTCGACGTCACGCTGACCGAGCGCCCGGTCGACCTCGTCGGCGAAGGCTACGACATCGGCATCATCGTGCCGTACATGCTGACGAACGAGACGACCGTCGTGCGCCTGATCGAGCGCATTCCGGTGGTGATCGTCGCGACGCCAGCGTATTTGCGCGCGCATCCGCGGCCCGACACGCCGGCCGACCTCGCCGGTCATGCGTTCGTGCCGATGTCGCCGTCGCTGCGCCGGCCCGCGCTGTCGTTCCGCGTCGACGGCGACACACTGACCGTGCCGTTGACCTTCGACATCTCGTCGAACAGCCCCGTCTTCAACCGCGAAATGGTGATGCACGACTTCGGCATCGGTGTCGTGCCGAGAACGCTCGTCGAAGCCGAGCTCGCGTCGGGCGCGCTCGTGCAGTTGCTCGACGGCGCCGACCTCGTCGACGCGTTCGTGGAGATCAAGCTCGCTTACGCGAACCGCGCGCTGATGCCGGCGAAGGTCAAGGCGTTCATCGACTACACGGCCGCGTACGCCGACCGCGAAGGCGGAATTGTTCCGGCCGCTGCGTGATCCGGCGCGAAAGCGCGCCGTTCCATCGTCGATTGGTACAGCCACGGCACCAATCTGATCCCGTCCTGCCCCTCGCTTCAGGCCGCTCCGCCGCCTAACATGTGCACATGCACAAGACGACGCTTACCGATGACGATTGCTTCGCGGTCCGGCAAGCCGCCCGGCGAATCTCGCAGTTCTACGAGCGCTACCTGTCGCGCGCGGGCGTCACGCCGTCGCAGTACAGCATTCTCGCGCTGCTCCGGGAGCGCCCGGGCCAGACGATGGCGACGCTGTCGGCGGTGCTGGTGATCGAGCGCACCGCGTTGTTGCGCGCGCTCAAGCCGCTGGTCGGCGCGGCGCTGGTCGCGGGCCGGATCGAGCCGCGTTGCCGCCGCCAGACGTTCGCGCTGACCGCGCTCGGCGAAACGAAGATCGCCGACGCGCAAGTGCACTGGCTCGCCGCGCAGGAAGCGTTCGAGCAGCGGTTCGGGTCGGCGCAGGCCGCCCGCCTCAGAGACGAATTGTTCCGGATTACCCACAACCTTCCGGAACGCTAGGCGCCCTTCCCGTCGACGACGGGTTCGCAAACGTGCCTTTCCCCGATCGGCGACGCGTCGTCGGTCGTTTCAATAAGTGCATATACATAGGTGATTCGATGGAAACGACCCAAACCGCTGCCTCGCGTGAGGCAGCCACCACAGACCGGCCAGCGGCGCAGCGACGCCGCGTGCCGTGGATGCGGATCGCGGTGGGCGCCGTCGTCGTCGTGGTCGCGGCCGCGGCGCTCGACTGGCTGTTCGTGCTGCGCTTCCAGGAAAGCACCGACGATGCGTACGTCGGCGGTGACGTCACGGTGCTCGCGCCGAAGGTGAGCGGCTTCGTCGACAGGATTCTCGTGACCGACAACCAGCGCGTGAAGGCCGGCGACGTGCTCGTGCGGCTCGATGCGCGCGACTACGATGCGAAGCTCGCGCAGGCGAGCGCCGAAGTCGACAGCGCGCGCGCCGCTGTGGCCGAGCTCGAAGCGAAGCAGCAACTTCAATACGCGGTGATCGGCCAGCATGCCGCGGACAGGAACGCGTCGTCGGCGGAGCTCACGCGTGCGTCGTCCGACCGCGTGCGCTACCGCGAGCTCGTGAAATCCGATGCGGTGTCGAATCAGATCGTCGAACGCGCGGACGCCGATTATTCGAAGGCCGATGCGGCCGTCGCACGCAGCGACGCCGCGCTGCTCGCATCGAAGCGGCAGCTCGACGTGCTCGGCGCACAGCTCGCGGATGCACGGGCCCGCGTGAACACGGCGCTCGCCGCGCAACGCGTCGCGGCGCTCAACGTCGAGTACACGACGATTCGCTCGCCGGTCGACGGTTATGTCGGCAACCGCACGGGCCGCGTCGGGATGCTCGCGAACGTGGGCGTGCCGCTGCTGACGGTCGTGCCCGTGTCCGGGCTGTGGATCGACGCGAACTTCAAGGAAGACCAGCTGCGCAAGATGCGCGCGGGCGATCGCGTCGACGTCGCGCTCGACGCGTCGAACGTGCGCCTGCACGGCCGCGTCGACAGCCTGGCGCCCGCGACCGGAGCCACCTTCAGCGTGCTGCCGCCCGAGAACGCGACCGGCAACTTCACGAAGATCGTCCAGCGCGTGCCGGTGCGCGTGCATCTCGATCCGCAGCCGGGCATCGAACAGGTGCTGCGCCCGGGGCTGTCCGCGGTCGTGACCGTGCACACCGACCACGCGAACTGAACGGGAGCCTGCGATGACCACCGCGTTTTCCGGCGACCCCGCGTCGCAACCGACAAAGCAGCGCGTCTTCGCGTTCGCGCTGATGTGCGTCGGCTTCTTCATGGCGACGCTCGACATCCAGATCGTCGCGTCGTCGCTGCGCGACATCGGCGGCGGCCTGTCCGCGAGCCAGGACGAGCTGTCGTGGGTGCAGACGGCCTACCTGATTGCCGAGATCATCGTGATCCCGATGTCGGGCTGGTTGTCGAAGGTGATGTCGACGCGCTGGCTGTTCGTCGCATCGGCCGTCGGCTTCACGATCACCAGCATGCTGTGCGGGCTCGCGTGGGACATCAATTCGATGATCCTGTTCCGCGGCCTGCAGGGCGCGCTCGGCGCCGCGATGATCCCGACCGTGTTCACGACCGCATTCGTGCTGTTTCCGGGCAAGCAGCGGCTGATCGCGTCGACGACGATCGGCGCGCTCGCGTCGCTCGCGCCGGCGATCGGGCCGGTGATCGGCGGCTGGATCACCGATCAATGGTCGTGGCACTGGTTGTTCTACCTGAACCTGGTGCCGGGCATCGTGGTAGCCGCGCTGGTGCCGCGCTACGTTCACATCGACGAACCGGACCTGAGCCTCGTCAAACGCGGCGACTATCTCGGCATCGCGCTGATGTCGGGCTTCCTCGGCTGCCTCGAATACGTGCTGGAGGAAGGCCCGCGCAAGAACTGGTTCAGCGACGATGCGATCGTCATCTGCGCATGGATCTCCGGCATCTGCGGCTTCCTGTTCATCGTGCATGCGCTGACCGCGAAGGACCCGATCGTCGACCTGCGCGCGCTCGCCGTGCGCAACTTCGGGATCGGCAGCCTGCTGTCGTTCGTGACGGGCATCGGGATCTTCGTGACGGTGTTCCTGACACCGCTGTTCCTCGCGCAGGTGCGTGCGTTCAGCTCGCTGCAGATCGGCATCGCGCTGCTGTCGGTCGGCGCGTTCCAGCTGCTCGCGCTCTGCGCGTATGCGTTCGCCGCGCGCTACGTCAGCATGCGCGCGTTGCTCGTGTTCGGGCTCGTCTGCTTCGGCCTCGGCTGCTACCTGTACACGCCGATCACGCACGACTGGGGCTGGCGCGAACTGCTGCTGCCGCAGGCGCTGCGCGGCATCGGCCAGCAGTTCAGCGTGCCGCCGATCGTCACGATGGCACTGGGCTCGCTGCCGCAGTCGCGGCTGAAATCGGCGAGCGGCCTGTTCAACCTGATGCGCAACCTCGGCGGCGCGATCGGCATCGCGGTGAGCGCGACGATGCTCAACGACCGGCTGAACTTCCACTACCTGCGTCTGAACGAGCACGTGAGCGCCGGCGAACCGCAGGTCGCGTCGCTGCTCGACCGGCAGGCCGCGTACTGGAGCGCGGTAGCCGGCAACACGCTGGATACCGCGCAGGCCGGCCTCGCGAACCTGCATCGCCTGATCTATCGCGAAGCGCTGACGCTCACCTACGCGGATGCGTACTACGCGCTGTCGCTGTGCTTCGTGGTCGCGCTGGTCGCCGTCGCGTTTTCCCGTCCCATCACCCTGAACGCGCCGCCGCCGGACGCGCACTGACGCCAAGGTCATCATCATGAAAAAGCTACTCGTCGCGCTGGCCGTCAGCGCATTCGCCGCAGGGTGCGCGGTGCAGCCCGCGCAGCATCCCGCGCTGCCCGATTCCGTTCGATCGCTCGCGCCAGCCGCATGGGACACCGACGTGCCGCATGCGGACATCGACGCCGCCGCGTGGTGGGCGCAGTTCAACGATCCCGTGCTCGACCGCTTGATCGCGACCGTGCTCGACGGCAATCTCGATCTGCAAGCCGCTGCCGAGCGCGTGAAGCAGGCGCAGGCGCTGACCGTGCAGAAGCGCGCGGTGTTGCTGCCGGAACTCGACGCGACCGCCCGTGCGTCCGACGCGCGCCAGAACACGCCGCCGCCGCTCGGCTATGTGCGGCAGGCGGGCGCCGGACTCGCGCTGAGCTGGTCGCCGGACGTATTCGGCGGCGAACGGCTCGACCTGCTGGCCGCGCAGGCCGAACTGGTCGGGCAACAGCACGCGGAAGACGCGATGCGGCTCGCGCTCGCGGCCGATGCGGCGTCGGCCTATGTCGATCTGCGCTGGGCGCAGCAGGAACTGACGATCCTGCAGGACAACGCGGCGATCCGCCGGCATGCGCTCGAACTCACGCGCAAGCGGCAGGCGTTCGGGCTGTCGACGGAACTCGACGTCACGCGCGCGCAAAACCAGCTCGATGCGCTCGAAGCCCGGATTCCGCCGACGCGCGCGCAGATCGCGCATCAGCTCAACCTGATTGCCGTGTATTCGGGCCGCACGCCGGAGTCGATCGACCGGCTCCTGCTTGCGCAGGCCGGCGCGATTCCGGCGCCGCCTGCCGGGTCGCCCGCCACGCTGCCGTCGCAGGCGCTGCTGCGCCGGCCGGATGTGCTCGCCGCTTACGCACAGGTCGAGCGGCGCGCGGCGCAGGTCGGCGTCGCGAAGGCGGAGCGGTATCCGAAGTTCTCGCTGAACCTGACGGACGGGATTCTGGCCGCATCGTATCTCGGGTTGCCGACGCTGACCGACAACCTGTTCAGCGCGGCGCTGAGTGCGACGAGCCCGATTTTCAATGCCGGCCGAATCACCGCCGACATCACGCAAAGCGAAAGCCGGATGCGCGAATCCGAGCTCGGGTTGCGGCAGACGATGCTGCAGGCGCTGCGGGAAGTCGAGGATGCGCGTGCGAACCTCGTCAGCAGCGATGAAGCGACGCGCCGGCTCGACAGCGCGCTTGCCGCGTCGGACAAGGCGCTCGGGCTCGCGAACCAGCTCTACAAGAGCGGCGCGACGGATTTTCTGGACGTGCTGTCGGCGCAGGAGGTGTATTTGCGGGATTCGGACGCGCTCAATCAGGTCAGGCGCGAGCATGCGCTGGCGGCAGTCGCGTTGTATCGGTCGCTCGGCGGCGGGTGGAGCAGGAACGATGCGGCAGGTGAAGCGCAGGCGGTGGCCGTCGCGGCCCCCGCCGCGCGGGATTGACCGCGGTCGCCCCTGGACGGCGGCGCCGTCGTCCGCGCACCGGATGCCGCGCGTGCGCCGCGATCAGCCCGCGTCCGGCCACCGGTATCCGATCACCTCGCTTGCCGGATACGCAAGCTCGCGCACCTCTTCGAGTTGATTGCCGCCGAACAGGTACACATGCTCGTCGTCGTGACGCAGATAGAACCCGACATGCCCCTTCCAGCTCGCGGGGTCGTCGCGCGTCAAGATCGCGATGCAGCCGTACACCGAACGCTCCAGCGGCCGCCCCCAGTCGAGCCACGAACGCGCGAGCGCCGACCCGGTGCCACGAATGCCGGCATGCGTCATGCACCAGTTGACGAACGACGAGCACCAGGAAATCTTGTCGTCGTAGCCGACGAGATTCGTGTGGTTGTTGTATTCGACGATGCGCGGATTGATGCTGCCGGGCGGGAAGCGGCGAATGCCCAGCTCGGCGAGTGCGATGGCCATCCACGGCGGATGGCCGGCTTGCGGGTTGCTCGCGGGGTTCGATCGGGTCACGACGGTCTCGGGTGCGGTGGTCGGAACGGGTCGTCAATCTTCGCACGAATGCGGAAGATTTTTTCGACTTCGTTCGGGCCTGCCGTTCCGGAACCGCCCCTTTCCCGTCACTCCACAGTCACCGATTTCGCGAGATTCCTCGGCTTGTCGATATCCGCGCCGCGCAGGCAGGCCGCGTGATACGCAAGCAGCTGCAACGGCACGACGTGCAGAATCGGCGACAGCAGCCCGTAGTAATCCGGCATTCGCAACACCGACACGCCTTCACCGTTGTCGATCCGCGTATCGGCATCCGCGAATACGTACAGCTGCCCGCCGCGCGCGCGTACTTCCTGCATGTTCGACTTGAGCTTCTCGAGCAGCGCGTCGTTCGGCGCGATCGTCGCGACCGGCATCGCGTGCGTCACGAGCGCGAGCGGCCCGTGCTTCAACTCGCCGGCCGGATACGCTTCCGCGTGGATGTACGAAATCTCCTTCAGCTTCAACGCGCCTTCGAGCGCGATCGGGTAATGCAGCCCGCGCCCGAGGAACAGCGCGTTCTCGTGCCGCGAGAATTCCGCGGCCCAGCGCTCGATCTGCGGTTCGAGCGCGAGCACGTCCTCGAGCGCGCCGGGCAGCCGCCGCAACTGCGTCGTATAGCGCGCGAGCTGCGCATCGTCGACGTAGCCGCGCAGCCGGCCGAGCGTCACGGCCAAGATGAACAACGCGACGAGCTGCGTCGTGAATGCCTTGGTCGACGCGACGCCGATTTCCGGGCCGGCGCGCGTCAGGAACCGCAGGCTCGTCTGCCGCATCATCGCGCTGGTCGGCACGTTGCAGATCGCCAGCGTATCGATGTGGCCGAGCGCCTGCGCATACTTGAGCGCGGCGAGCGTGTCGGCGGTCTCGCCGGATTGCGACACGCTGACCACGAGCGTGTTCGGCAGCGCAAGCGCGTCGCTGTAACGGTATTCGCTCGCGATCTCGACCTGCGCGGGCAGGCGCGCGATCGTCTCGAGCCAGCGGCGCGCGGTCAGGCCGGAATAGTGACTCGTGCCGCACGCGAGAATCAGCACGTTGTCGATCTGTTCGAACGCGCGCGCGGCGTCCGGGCCGAATATCGCCGGGTCGAACAGACCCGCATCCGGAATCGTGGCGGCCACGGCCCGCGGCTGCTCGAAAATTTCCTTCTGCATGAAATGCCGGTAAGGCCCGAGCTCGACCACGGCCTGCGCCGACGAGACGGTCTGAACCGGGCGCTCGACCGGCGTGCCGCCGCGTTCGAGGATGCGCACGCCGCCCGGCGTCAATTCGACGATGTCGCCTTCCTCGAGAAAGATGAACCGATCGGTGATGCCGGCGAGCGCGAGTGCGTCGGATGCGAGAAAACATTCGTCATCCTTCAGGCCGACGACGAGCGGCGAGCCGACCCGCGCGCCGATCAGACGCTGCGGCTCGTGCTTGCTGAACACCGCGATCGCGTATGCGCCGTGCAGCTGCGACGTCGCATCGCGCACGGCGGCGAGCAGGTCGCCGCGATACTTGCTGTGAATCAGATGGGCGACGACCTCGGTGTCGGTCTGGCCGTCGAACTGGTAATGCTCGTCCGCAAGTTGCCTGCGCAACGTTTCGTGATTCTCGATGATGCCGTTGTGCACGAGCGCGATTTCGTCGCACGAGAAGATCGGATGCGCATTGCAGGTCGCGGGCGCGCCGTGCGTGGCCCATCGGGTGTGCGCGATGCCGGTGCTGCCGGACAGCCCGGCGCTGCGCACGTGCGCGTCGAGATCTGCAACGCGCGACACGCTGCGCTCGCGGCGCGCCTGGCCGTCGACGACGGTCGCCACGCCGCATGAATCATAGCCGCGATATTCGAGGCGGCGCAAACCTTCAATCAGAACCGGAACGATGTTCCGTTGCGCGACCGCGCCGACGATGCCACACATGACACGTCTCCTTCCCTGTTTCCGTTCCTCGACCAGGCGCCGTCGTGTCAGCGCGACCCGCTCACCGATACCTCCGCCGTCGTGAACCCGCATGTGGCGGGCGCGAGCGGGTCGGCCATCCGGCTTTCGAATGCCAGATACAACGCCTCCTCCAGTACGTTCCAGTGCGCGCCATGACGGTACGGGCCCGAGCGCGCATACCAGCAGGCGACGGTGCCCCAGTCGTTCATCTTGAATGCGACCAGCGCGATCAGCCCCCACGGAAAATCGGAGCCGGCCAGTTGCATCCACGTCTTGCCGTACTTCTGCATCCACTGCGCATAGATCGTCTCGTTCGACTGATCGGGCACCTGGATGCCGGACAGGATCGGGAATATCTGCGCGACTTTCGCCGGATAGAAGCTCGTGTCGCTGATCTTCTGCGTGCTTGCGCGAAAGCCGGATTGCGTGCCGCGCCAGAACACCTTGACGATCGCGGACGACAGCCGGTCGGCGCGCTGGCTCCACGGCCCCGCACGCGCGTAATCGCCGCGTCGCACGTAATACGCGGCAAGCGCCTGGAACGCGCTGTGCACCTCGACGTTGTCCATCAGCAGCGCGACGTGCAGCGTCGACGAGATCTGATAGACGCCGCTCGCCTTGTCGAGCAACGTGTCCAGGTGCGCGCCCGCGCGGTTCAGGCTCAGTTCCCAGGCAGCCGGCATCCCGTCGGGAGGCGCAAAGCGCGCGAGCAGCTCGATCCAGGTCGCCATCATCGCGTCGTCCGCATCGGCTTCCGCGCACGATGCAGCCACCCCTGCCTTCACGCAGTAACGGTCGAAGCCGCCGTCGAGACGCTGGCGCGGCAACACCCATGCGATCCACGCAAGCGCGGCCTGGCGGGCGTCCATCCGGGTGTCGGCGGCGGCAAGCAGCGCCTTCGCCGCGAAATATGGATCGATGCCGGCGCCGTTCAGGCGCACGGTGATCGCGCCGTCCGGGCATTGATACAACCCGTTCAGCTGAAGTTCCGCGGCGCCCGCGAGAGGCACGGCGCAGCACGCGGCGACGCAGCAGGCAACGCGCCATGCATGGCACAACCTGACAAGGGCCGCCACGCACGCGCGTGCGGCCGGGAAAAGCGCGGGCCGGTTCATGATCGGGGGCTCCTGCGCGGTAGTCCTGCGCAATTCCCGCCGGGCGCGGCGTTGGCCGCGTCGCGCGCCGGCGAGTGGTTCGACGTTGCGGCTCAGTGCACCTTGGCGCTGGTGAACTTCAGGCTGGTGCCGCTGTTCGCGGTCACGAGCCAGTACGTCGAGTCGGTGATACTCACGCTGCCACTGCCTTGCGTGATGATCGGCAACCCATACGCGGCCTTCGGCAGCAGCCACGTCATGTTCGTCAGGCTCGTCGGGTGGCTGGCGGAGAATGCCCAGCCGCTACCCGTGTCGGTGGCCGACCACGTGACGTTCAGGCGCGCCCGGTCGAAGGTCGTTATATCGGTCATCGTGTACCAGCGGAACTGCCCGGTCAGCTTCAGCGTATTGGCTTGCGAGAAGATCGCGGACAGCGTCGACGTATAGGACGACGCGCCGAGCGGGTGCGCATAGATCAGGCGGCTCGTGCGGTTCGCGACGACGAAGTTCATCAGCGCTGCGTACCAGTTGTTCACGTCGGTCGTCGGCACCGCGTATTGCTGGAACTCCTCGAACGTCGCGTACTTGCCGAACGGCATCACGGGGTAAGCCCACAGGCCCGGGTTCAGCATCGCGCCGTTGCGGTATGCGCGGGTCGGTGCCGAGCCGGTATGACCGGTGAAGTAGTACCCGTTGAAGCCATTGCTTTCGAGCCAGTTCACCGACCAGGTCGGCGTGTTGCCTTCCGGTGCCGCGTACTCGACATCCGGCAGGCCGGTCGCGGCCTGGACCGCCTGATGGTTCATCACGAGGTACTGCGTGAACGTGCTCGCGTTGGTTTCACTCGCATTCGCGCCCCAGTAGTCGTGGATCCAGCCGCCGTGACTGCCGACGTGCTGGCCCTTGCTCACGAAATACTTCACGAGATTCTGCGCGGTCGGGTTGTTCGCGAGATTGATGCCGTTGCCGTCGCCGAACGTCGCTTCGTCGGGGCCGGCGGTAATCACGAGCGAGAACGGTCCGTTGTTCCACACGCCGAGGTTCTTCAGCTGGAGCGCCGGCTGGATCTGGTCGCCCGCGCAGAAGTGCCAGTTGAACACGAGGCCGGCCTGCGCCTTCGGCAGCGGCGACAGCGACGGCAGGTTCAGCATCTGCGTGCCGAAATAATGCAGGTAGCCGTGGATCAGCATGCCGTCGGTCTGGCCGTCGAGGTAGGCGAGCGGCAGGTTGACGAACAGCACGCCGCCGTTGCCGTACGGGTTGTAGCCCGACACCAGCCCGAACGTCGGCGACGTCAGGATCGTCGTGCCGGAATACGTACCCTGCGTGACGAAGCTCGGGTAGGTCAGGAAGCCGTACACGTAGCCGGAGATGCCTTCGAGCGTGTCGGTCGTGGTCGCCAGCGTGGACGCAAGCGTGTTGGCCGTCTTGCCGGTCGCCGTGCTCAGCAGCGAGCCGGCGCTATACGTGGTCGTCTTCTTCAGTTTGCCGGTGACGGTGCCGGTCAGCTTCGGGAGTGTCTGGCTCAGCACGCCGCTGCCCGTGGGAGGCGTCGTGTACTGGAACCACGCATTGTGGTTGTAATTCGCGAGGCCGCCCGGGTTCGACGGGCTGGCGGCCAGGAACAGCGCGCTGCCCGACGTCGATGTCGATGTCGACGCCGACGTCGTCGACGAGCCGGAGCTGCTCGTCGACGCAAGCGAGGTCGTAGGGCTGGCGGCCGTGGTCGCCGAAGTCGTCGTCCATGCCATCGACTTGCCGGGGGGCACCTGCAGCGTGCGCAGCCAGCTGCTCATGCCCGTCACGTTGCCGAGGCCGATCATGTTGCCGCCGTATTGGTCGTACAACACGTAATCGACACCGACCATGTTGCTGAAACGAGACTTCGGGCTCACATAGAAGCCGGCGGAATTCAGTACGCCGAAATCGTAGACGAGCATCACCTTTCCGCCGTTCAGCGCGTAGTTCTGGATCGCCGTCACGAGCGCGTCGGCGGCCGTCGTATGGACCTGATCCGGCAGGATCAGGCCCGGATACTGCGACAGCGAAGCGCCGGCGGCCATGAACTGGCTGTCGGTCATGACCGTGATCTGCAACCCCTCTTCCTGTGCCGTATCGAGCCACGCGGACACGCGGGAATCAGGCAGCGTCAGCGTGTCGGGCACCAACAGCAGAAGCTGGTTGGTGGCTGCTTGAACGCCGCCCGGACTGAATGCGAACGCCAGCGCGAATAGCGCTAACAGGATCCGCAAGAACTTGCCTGACTTTGCCAACATGGTGTGCTCCTCGCTTAAGGAATGGGTGGCGCCACAGCAGCGATGAGCGCGCCGCCAGCTCGGCCCGCCTTGCCCGGTAGATGTGTGCGGCTGCCCAGTTCGTCGAGCATCGAACGACGCGGGCCAGCGGCGGCCGGGCCGTTTTCTTCGTCGAAAAGGAATCGATGCGACACGGACGGAGAAGCGAACAACGTGCCATTGGCTCCGGAAGCCCTGTCGTGCTCGCTCCGTGCATCGCGTGCCGTGCGGTGCGGCGAAAAACGCGGCCGAATCGTTTCATCACTGATACGGCGGCGTTTCGCGCGAATCGTTGGACGGATTCGTCAGCGAACCGGGCCAGCTCGCGCAGTAGGTGTAGAGCGTGACGAGCAGGCCGATCAGCAGCGGGCCGCCGAGCAGGAAATAGCAGAACGGCAGAAACAGCAACGAACCATGATGGATCACGGCCGCATGCAGCAGCATCACGAACGGCAGTGCGAGCACGAAGTAGCCAAGCACGAGAAGCGAAGCGCCGAGCTTTTGCAGCGGCGTGAAATCGAGCGGATAGTAAAGCGCCGCCATCACCAGCGGAATCAGCGTGATGGCCGCGCCGTGCAGCACGAACATGTCGCGCAGATGCAGCATCGGCACGTACGGGAATGCGCCCGGCGCGAGCCAGAAATACGCGCAGATCAGCAGCTGCGTGAAGCTCGCGATACGTAACAGATATGCAACGGGCAACCAGTTCGCACGCCGGAAGAACGACGCGGCGAAGCCGGCCGCGCACAGCGCGGCGGTCGCGGCCAGCTGCGTCCCGCTCGGCATCCGGGCGGCGAGGTCGATCGACAGCAGCGGGACGCGCGGCGCATCGGGCGGGTAGCCGATCACGATCACGTGCAGTGCCGGATCGATCTCGTGCGCGCCCCACGCCATGACCGCACGCCAGTAGCGCCACGCGAGCGGCAGACCGAGCCACAGCGACGCATAGAGCATCGGCGTGAGCAAGACGATCGACATCAGCCAGCGCTGCGGATGCGGGTGGGTCCGCAGAGAACGGTCGACGGCTGGACGGACGGGATGCGTCTGCATGGCGCCCGTTCCCGTTACCAGCGATAGAACACGCTCAGCTCGCCGCCGACCCGTGAATAGTAGGGGTTATGGTAATAGTCGAACTCGACCTGCGTGCCCCACTTGCGCGTGAACCAGTAGCGCCATTTCGCGATCACTTCGTGACTGCGGAAATCGGCGATCTGAGCACCGGATCCGGTGACCTGGTACGCCTCGCGGCCGAACCCGCCACGCAGCACGATCACGCTCTTCCCGACCTCGCCGTAGGTGACGGCGCCGTAGTATTGCGGCGCCTTCACCGAGCCCGGCGAATCGACCGTGTAGTTCGTCCCCGCCTCGAAGATCCACTTCGGCAGCGCATACCAGATCAAGCCCGCGTGATACAGCTGATCCCGGTGGCCGCTGCGGTTCCATGCATAGCCGGCGCCCAGCGACACGATCAGCGACCGGTTGGACAGCAGCTTGCGATTGATCGAGAGATCGACGCGCGCGCTCGGCAGGAGCGTCCCGGACGTGGTGCCGGAAAAACCGATGCCGCCGAACCAGTCCGGTCCGAGGTCCTGCACGTACGTCAGTGCGCCGAGCTGCGTGTTTTCGCCGAAGCGATGCAGTTGCGCCAGCTCGCCGAGTAGCGTGCGGCCGCCGTCCTGATAGACGCCGCGCACGTGCACGCCGTACCAGTCGCCATACCCGTGCGTCAGGTGCGCGCTGGACACGCCGAGCGACATCTCCGCATGCGGTTCGCTCGGCGCCTGCACGTGCGCGATCACGGCATCGGGCAACGGCGGCCGGTTCGTATCGTCAGGCGAGAATTCGGCGAGCTGCGTGCCGTCCGGCAAACCGTCGGCGGACACGCGCACGAACGCGGGCGCGTCGAGGGTGCGCGGCACGATGACGGGCGCGGCGGCATCGGGGGGCGGAGCGGGTACCGGCACGCCGGCATCATCCGGCTGCGCCGCGCGCACCGGCAGCGGGCCGACGGCAACGCCGCACAGCACCGCCAGTGCGGCGACCTGTGCGCGCGAGCCGCGCCGGCGGGAACGATCGGACATGGAGGCGCTCCTTAACGGGATGCGTGGAACCAGCCGCTGCGGCATGCGACGAGATCGCCGTGCACGCACGCATGGCCGACGATCGAGACATCGCGCGCGCACGCGCTGACGGGATGGCCGGCTGCGCCGATGCGCGCGCCGGTCAGGCGCAGCAGGCCACCGGCCGACACGACGCCGTCGATGCAGCTGCCGCTGGCGAGCAGCACGTCGTCCCGCGCGAACACCGAACCGTGCAGCAATGCGTGGCGCTCCAGCTCGACGCGATGCGCCTTGACGCTGCCGCGCAACACGCAGCCGTCGCCGAGCACCAGGGTGCCGTCCACGACGAGGTTGCCCTGCACGACGGTATGTGCGGGCAGACGCACGTCGCAGGGCAGCAGATAGCGGCCGTGCACGTAGCGATGCGGCATTCTGGAAAAGTGGCGCGTCAGCGAGATCGCGCGGCGCGGTGCGACCGCCGCGTCGTCTGCCGGCGGCACCGGCGCGTTGCCGAAAACGATCGGCTCGCCGTACAGGCACGCGAAGCCGCCGGCGCCGTGCAGGTGCACCGTCCCGCCCACCACCACGCCACGCAGCACCGCGCTGTCGACGTCGATATGCGGCGCGTGCGCGAGCATGCCGATCGTCGCGCCGGCATGAACGTCGATGCGCTGCTCGGCGAACGCATACGTCGCTCGCGCACCGCGATCGAGCGCGATCGTGCGATCCGCATACAGCACGTCATCGCAATGCGCGTCGCGCACGATGCGGATCTCGTCGTCATGCCGCACCACGAGCCCGAGCGCGTGCCACGGCGGCAGCGCGGACGAATCGGCCGGCCGCGCTGCGCCCGCATGCACGCGCAGCGCACCGCGCCAGCGCGCGGCAAGCAGCGCCTGGTCGACGAACGGCCCGTCGCCGATCGGCAGCGCCGCCACGTCGCTGCGCCGGATCAACTCGTGCAGCAGCGGCAGGAACGGCAGGCTCAGCACGCCAGCCACCGGCACCATCACATTGAAGGTCGTCATCGTTCACCGCCCCGGTTTCAGTTGCCGGCGAAAACGCTCGGTCTTGTCCCATTTCAGTTCGCGGCGCAACGCGGCGTCGAGCACGAGCCCCCAAAGCGCGGAGACCACGGCCGCGATCGTCACGCAAAAGCCGACCACGTTGACCGGCACCAGCCGCAGGCGTGTCGCGCGCCCGTCGAGCCGCGCGGCGACGACGATTTCGAAGAACACGCCGAAGTTGCCGAAAGTGCTGAACGCGAACAGTGCGAACAGCGAAACGATCAGACCAAGCGTCGTCGAGTTGACGCCGTTGAGCAGATAGAGCGTGATCGCGGTGCCCCACGCGATCGCGAGCAGCGCGGGCATCAGGAACACGCCGAGCAGCAGTGCGCCGTCCAGCCGGCAGCGCCGCGAGATCAGCGGATTGCGCAATACCGGGCCGAGATAGCGCAGCAGCGTCTGGTTGTGCCCCTTTGCCCAGCGCGTCAGCTGCCGCGCGCGCACCGCCCAGCGCTCGGGCACTTCCTCATAGCATTCCGCGTGGTTCAGATACACCGTGCGCCAGTCGCTCAACAGCAGCCGATAGGTCATGTCGGTATCCTCGGCGAGCATGTCGTCGCACCAGCCGCCGACCGCATCGAGCGCGCTCTTGCGGATGCCGCCGACCGTGCCGCCGTACTGCGGCACGAGGTTCAGGTTGTTGCGCGCCTGCTGGTTGACCTGATAGCCGCCCGCGCGCTCGAGATCGAGCAACCGCGCGAGCAGGTTGCTGTCGGCGTTCTGCGGCACGACGCGGCCCATCACCGCGCCGACTTCGGGATCGAAGAACGGCGCGACGAGTTCCTTCAACAATCCGGGACGCGGCAGGTAATCGGCATCGAACACCACCATGATGTCGCCGCGGATGAAGCGCAACGCGTCCTTCAGCGCGGCCGCCTTGCCGGGCTTGCCGCTCTCGCGGTGAAACGGCTTGATGAGCTCGGGGGCGAGCGCCCGCACTTCGTCGATCAGTGCGCGCGTGTTGTCGGTCGAGCGGTCGTTGACCGGAATGATCGTCAGCCGGTCGTGCGGATAGGTCGTCGCGAGCAGGGCCATCAGGCAATCGACGACGACCGCTTCTTCGTTGTGCGCGGCGACGAACACCGTGAGCCTCGGCCAATCGCCGTGGGTAACCGCCCGATAAGGCGCACGCTGCGGCTTGAACAGGCGGTCGAGACTGAACACGTAATGCCGCGCCGCATAGACGCAGGTCAGGAGCGTGAACAGCCACAGGTACGCGACACAGGGGATGAGAAGCACACCGGGACCGAACGCCACCGGTGCGGTATCGGCCGGCGCCGGTTCGAGCAGAGCGTCCGCTTTGGTCGACGCGCGCACCGCGCGCGGCGCGGCCCCGGCATAGGCGGCGCTACGTTCGGCCGCGCCGGCAGCGGGCACGCCGATGCGCGCCGCCTCGGCGAACGGGCGCGATGCGGTGTCGTGCACGACCTGCGAGCAGGCCAGCACGATCAACAGCAGGATGCCTTCGACGCAGAGCGACACCGTCCGACGGTTCTTCATGTCCTGGCCCCCGAGCCGGCGACGATGGCGGCCGTGCGTTCGTGCCCGGGCCGTGAATCGCGCCGATGTGAACGGGAAGCGGCCGCACGTCCGTCGTGCAAGTGCGAACGTTTTCCTCGCCGGACGAAAGTGCGGTGCCGCTTCCCGGATTCGTTGCTTTGGCGTCCCGCTTCGCAGGCTGTCGTTGGAACATGTCGGAACGCACGTGTCCGCCCAGAACAAGCAAGCGGCGAGCCATCGGCCGCCGTGCCCCGTGCGGCAAGGGCCGGCGTTGAGGCACCGGGCGCGGCCGGAGCGGCGGCCGGGTGTTTTTGATTCACCGGCGAATCAGCTTTTGGCACTGCATGGGCCATCGGCATCGCGATCCGTTCGCGTTGCGCGGCGAATCGTCTGTTCATCGCACGAGTGCTGCGTCGCGCGATGCGGCTTCGAGACGCGGTCAGTCGCGAATCGCCATCGCGCTGACCACGGCCGGGCAAGGTGCACGCTGCCGCTGCGGCGCGCGCCGGAAGGCCATCGTGCGGGCCCGCCCGCCGCATTCGGGCCGCGCGTTACAGATACGCAACATTTCCGGCCTGTCGGCTCGGGCAGCGCTGACGATGCGGTACGACGGACGAATCATTCGTCCGTGATCCGATGCGGATCATTGGCGACACACCTTTCATTGCCCAGACGAAATTCGCATAGCAAAGCGATTCAAAGCGCTTCGAAAGATGGACGCCGTTCGATGGGCAGTCGACGCTCGAGCCGCACCGCGATTCTTCGAATGACGCAGCCAGACCGCCCCGCGCGAATGGTCGCCCGTTTATCTGTATCGCGCCGCTTCGGCAATGCGGCGTCCGTAGCAGTTGTGAAACGTTCCGCAACGAACCGCGCGTGCCGCGCGAATCGGAGCCGGACGCACGGGCCGCTGGTTTGAATATTGCTGTATCGAAAGCGGGATCACCTTCCCGGTGCGACGGCGTGCGGCAACGCGAATCGTGTGACGCAAGGACGTGGCGATCGACACAGTGAGGAACGCTCATGACGTGACGCGATGGAACAGATGCAAGGGGACGACCGTAGTCCGACGATTGCGCGGCGGAGACCGCGCGGACAAGAACGGTGCGCTCGCCCGCCCCTGCGCTGAATGTCGCGCGGCCGACGCCGGCCGGCGCGGCCGCATGAGAGGACGGGACGAGTCGCCTGCAACCAGGCTTGGCGCCGGGTGCCGGGCCTTCCGGCGCGAAGATGCTCAACGAGGATAACGATGAAGAAGATCTTGCTTGTATTCGGGACTCGGCCGGAAGCCATCAAGATGGCGCCGCTCGTCCGCGCGCTGAAGTCGCGCAAGGATGTCGACGCCCGCGTGTGCGTTACCGCCCAGCATCGGGAAATGCTGGATCAGGTCCTCACGTTGTTCGCCATCCAGCCCGACTACGATCTCAACCTGATGCGCCAGGGCCAGACGCTGACCGACGTGACGACCGGCATTCTGCAGGCGATCGGGATCGTCTTCGACGACTTCGGCCCCGACGTCGTCCTCGTGCACGGCGACACGACGACGACGCTGGCGGTCAGCCTCGCGGCGTTCTACCGCTACTTGCCGGTCGGGCACGTGGAGGCGGGCCTGCGCAGCGGCGACATCTGGTCGCCGTGGCCCGAGGAATTGAATCGCCGCGTGACCGATGCCGTATCGTCGTGGCATTTCGCGCCGACCGGCCAGGCGCGCGACAACCTGTTCAGCGAAGGCGTGCCGGTTGGCGCGGTCGTGATGACGGGCAACACCGTGATCGATGCGCTGCACGACGTCAAACGCATGCTCGACCGCGACATCGCGCTCAACCACAAGATCGCCGCGCGCTTTCCCTTCCTCGATCCGTCCCGCCGTGTCGTGCTGATCACCGGCCATCGTCGCGAGAGCTTCGGCGAGCCGTTTCGGCATTTCTGCGAGGCGCTCTGCGCGCTTGCGAACCGCTATCGCGATGCGCAGTTCGTCTATCCGTTGCACCTGAATCCGAACGTGCGCGAGCCGGCGCGCGCGCTGCTCGGCAGCGTGCCGAACATCTACCTGATCGAACCGCAGGAATATCTTTCATTCGTATTCCTGATGTCGCGCGCGCATTTCATCATCACGGATTCGGGCGGCATCCAGGAAGAAGGGCCCGCGCTCGGCAAGCCGGTGCTCGTCACGCGCGAGACGACCGAGCGGCCCGAAGCGATCCAGGCCGGCACCGCGCGGCTCGTCGGCACGGACCAGGAGCGAATCGTCTGGGAAGCGTCGCGGCTGTTCGACAGCGAGAGCGCTTACGAGGAAATGGCACGCGCGAGCAATCCGTATGGCGACGGGCATGCGAGCGAGCGGATCGTTCACGCGCTGATGCATTCGCCCGGGGCGACCGCGAACGCGACGAGCTTTTCGCTGGGGGCCGCGGAGATGCCGTTCAACGCGCTCACGCTCGGGTTGCAGGCGTTGCGGTCGCCTTGAAACGGATCGGTTGGCAATTTTCCGACGGGCGCGGCGGGCAGTGATGCGCGATGTCGCCGCCCGTCGCTCGTCGTGGCGCGCCGTGCGATCGCCGCGCCGACAGCGAGGACGCCCGCCAGATCCCGCGACCGACGCCCTCGGAAGCGCATCATTCTAACGTCGCACGCGCTTCACTCATCCACCTTGAATGCCGATACGAGTCGCGTCAGTTCCGCCGCCTGCTGCCGCAGGCTTTCGGCTGCCGCCGCGCTTTCCTCCACCAGCGCCGCATTCTGCTGTGTCATCTGATCGAGCGACTGCACCGCATCGCCGATCTGGTCGATGCCGGCGCTCTGTTCGAGGCTCGCCTCGGCGATCTCGCTCATCATCGCGCTGACGCCCTGCACCTGCGATACGACGTCGCGCATCACCGCCCCGGCCTCGCCGACGAGCCGCGTCCCGGCGCTCACCGTCCCCGCGCTGTGCTCGATCAACGCCTTGATCTCCTTCGCCGCCTGCGCGCTGCGCTGCGCGAGGTTGCGCACTTCCGACGCAACGACCGCGAACCCGCGTCCCTGCTCGCCGGCGCGTGCGGCCTCGACCGCTGCATTCAACGCGAGGATGTTCGTCTGGAACGAGATGCTGTCGATCATCACGATGATCTCGGAGATGCGCTGCGACGCGTCGCTGATCTGCTCCATCGTCGTCACGACTTCGCCCACGACGTGCCCGCCGCGCATCGCCGTATCGGATGCGCCGGTGATCAGCTTCGCGGCCGTCGTCGCGGTCTCGGTGTTGTTGCGGACGACCGCCGTGATTTCCTCCATCGACGAAGCCGTTCGCTCGAGGTTGCTCGACTGCCCTTCGGTCCGCTCGCTGAGGTCCGCATTGCCCGACGCGATCTGCGCGGACCCGGTCGCGATCGATGCGGACGCCGCGCGAATCCGGTGAACCAGCGTCGACAACGACGACACGAAGCGGTTGAACGCGTCCGACAGCTGGCCGATCTCGTCCTCGCTCTCGACCGTCATCCGGCGCGTCAGGTCGCCCTGCCCGCTCGCGATCTCCGACAGCAGCGTCGCCGCGCGGCGAATCGGCGCGGCGATCGCGCGTCCGACCAGCCAGATCACGACCAGCGCGACGCCGAGGCCCGCGATCGCGGCGACCAGCGCCGCGCTGCGAATCGCACGCGTCACGGGGCCGAGCAGTTCGGCTTGCGGCACCTCCACGACCACGTACGCATTCAGCTCCGGAATGAACGACGTCGCGATGAAGCGCGCACCGCCGTCGCCGTCGTAGCCCAGGAATGCATACGGCTTGCCGGCCAGCAGCGTCGACGATGCATCGCCGGGCAGCCCCGGTTCGTCCTTCAGGAAGTGCTTGCCGTCGATCAGCGACGTATCGCGATGCATCATGATCGCGCCGTCGGGCCGCACGAGATACGCGAACCCGGTATCGCCGATCCGGTACGCGGCGATCCCCTTCGCGAGCGCATCGACGGACAGGCTCATGCCGGTCGCGCCGACCGGCTTGCCGTCGAGCTCCACGCGGCTGTTGATGAACATCATGTAGCCGCCGGCCGTGACCTCGCGATCCATGTTCACGTCGTAAGTCTTGCCCGATGCGAGGAAGTCGGTCAGCCACCGATCCTGGTCGCTGACCTTGCGCTGCAGGCCGGCCTCGTTGTAGTAGTTTCCGCTCTTCACCGACACCCATTGCACGGACGCCGCCTTCTGCTCGCCTTTCACGTTCGTCGCCAGCTGGATCCAGTTGCGCGTGCCGGCGTCGGGTTCGCCGTCGGCTTCCCATTGCAGCAGGAACGCATCGCGTGCGAGCACGCGCGACGCGGCGATCGGCCCGGCCATTTGCCGCTGCACGTCGGCGCGAATGCCGCTGACGGCCGTCGGCAACTCCCCGCGAACGATGCGATCGCGCACGGCGTTGCCGATCAGACGAACGCTCAACCCGCTCGAGATCGCGACGAACACGAGCAGGCAACTCGTCATGCTGAGAATCAGCTTGCTCTGAATGGACAGCTTGCGCCAGAAATGCATGGGATACCCTCGATAACCGCTCGGTCTGAGCCAGCCTGGGTTATCGGCAGGCGCGCGCGGAATCGCATCGTGCGATTCACATGTTCGTCATGCGGGATCGGATATGTCGGTGACGGCCGTTCGTCGCACGGTGGCCGAGGATCGCGCGCTCAATAGGCGACGAAGATCGTCACGCGACGGTTGCGCGCCCGCGCGGACGCGTCGTCGCCCGCCACGAGCGGCTGCGTATCGGCGCGACCGATCGCGGCGAGCCGGTGCGGCGCGACGCCGCGATCGGCCAGATAGCGCACGACGCTGCCGGCCCGGGCGGACGACAGCTCCCAGTTCGATTCGTATTTCGCATTCGCGATCGGCACGTTGTCGGTGTGACCTTCGACGAGAATGTCGCCGGTCGCATGCTCGCTCAGCGCCTGCGCGATCTGGCTCAGCACCGGCGTCGCATCGGGCAGCAAACGCGCATCGCCGACGTTGAACAGAACCTTCGCGTCGATGCCGATCTCGATCGCGTGCGGCGCGCGCACAAGCGAGATGCGGCCGTTCGATTTCAGCGCGTCGAGCGAGGCCAGCCATGCGGGCGCACGCGCAGGCACCGCTGCATCGGACGCGCTTGCGGTCACGCTGTCGTGCCGCGCGAGCGTCCGATAGCGCGCATCGAGCGCGTTGTATTTGGCGAGCTGCAGCACGTACAACGCGAGAAACAGCACCATCAGCGTCGTGACGAGATCCGCATAGGAAATCAGCCAGCGTCCGGACTGCGTGCCTTCCGTTTCGTCGTCGTGATCGGTGGCGGCCGGCGCCGCCCGTGCGCCGTCAGTTCGAGCGGTCATGTCGAAGCTCCCGGTGCGTCATGCGAGCGACTCCGCCGCGCGGCCGCGCACGTCGCCGGTCAGCCGCGTCTCGATCGTATGCGGCGACTCCTTGCGCGAGATCGCGAGCAGGCCGTCGAGATACAGCTTGCGGAACCGCAGCTCGCTGTCGATCTGCGCGCGCAGCTTGCCGTACAGCGGTAGAAACACGAGGTTCGCGAATGCGAGGCCGTAGAGCGTCGCGATGAACGCGACGGCGATGCCCGGGCCGAGCTGTGCCGGTTCGAGAATGTGACTCGTCACCTGAACCAGCCCGAGCACCGAGCCGAGAATGCCGAACGTCGGCGCATAGCCGCCGGCCTGCTGCCACACGCGCGCGGCCGCGAGCCGGCTGCGCTCGTATGCGTCGAGCTCGCGGTGCAGTGCGTCTTCGAGCACGGCGGTCGACACGCCGTTGGCGAGCAGCTCGAGCCCGCGCCGCGCGAACGGATGGATGCCGCTCACGTCCATCGATTCGAAGGCGAGCAGGCCGTCGAGCTTCGCGCGATCGCCCCACTCCAGCAGGTCGGTCAGATGTTTGCGGTCGACTTCCTGCGCCCGCACGAACGCGAGCCGCAACTGCTTCACCGCATCGAAGAACCGCGCCCACGTGTTCTGGATCATCACCGCGCCGAGCGTACCGCCGAGCACGATCACGAGTGCCTCGCACTGGAACAGCATCGAAAAATGTCCGCCTTCGAGTGCGAAGCCGAACACGATGGCCGCGCCGCCGAGCAGCACGCCGGCCAGGGTCAACAGGTCCATAGGTGTCTCCGGTCGGGCCGCGCGTTACGCGTCGGATGAAGCCAGCGGCATGGGCGCCGCGCCCGCCGCCGGTGCCTTGGCCGCGCGCACCGCATCGAGCACGCGCCGTTCGATTTCCTCGATCTCGATCGGGTCGAGCTTCAGCTCGCGGCGCATCACCCACGACACCTCGTTGCGCCGCGCTTCCGTCATCACGGAGAACAGCTTGTCCGCCACCGCGCGATCGTCGAGGCTCGCGATCAGCTTCGCGAGATCGTACGTATCGAATGCGCTGATCACGTCGAACAGCGTGCGCTGGTCGACCCACACGATATCCTCGAGCGCGCGCACGTCGCCGCCGGCGCGCGGGCTGCGACGCGAAAAATACGCGACACCCTTTTGCTCGACGTAACCGAGCACCTTCGACTTGCGGAACGCGAACACTTCATCGGCGATCTCGCCGTGCGACAGCTTGTTGAGCAGCAGCTTCCGGTCGACACCGATCAGCGCTTCGAGATCGGCCAGCTCGATCAGTTCGAGTTCGCTGTTGATCGACAGGTCGAGATCGTGATCGGCAACCTGCTGCGCGCGATCGATCACGCGCGCGGCATCGAACGTAACGACCTGGCGCGCATCCGACGACGCCGCCGTGTAATCGGCCGCGCCGCCGGCATGGTCGGCCTGCGCGGCTTCGATCGTGACGAGATTGAGCTTCTCCATGCGGCGCAGCATCGCCAGCACGTGCGGGCGCGAATGGCCGGCGATCGCGCGACAGCGGCGAATCACGTCCGCGAGCGGCACCGACGCCTCGGCCGCCTGCGCCTGCATCGGCCGGCGTGACCACGCGTCGTCCGCGCCGCGCGTGTCGGCACCCGCCATCAGCGACAGCACATGCGCATACGACAGCACGCCCGGCATGAAATCCGCGTGCGTATAAGTCGCAAGCTGGTCGTCCTTGCGCTTCACGCGCCGGATCATCGTGCGCACGACATGACGGAGCAGCGCGGACACGTGCTCGATTTCCTCATCGAGCAGCGCGGCCGGCACGACCGTGAGCTGGCAGAACGACAGCGCCTTCGCCGTATGCGCGCGCGGCTCGGATGCAAGCAGCGCGGATTCGCCGAAGAACTCGCCGCGTCCGAGCGTCGCGACGACGACGCGCTTGTCTTCGCAGCGCGTCGACAGCTCGACCTTGCCGTCGGCGATCAGAAAGATGACGGGCTCGCCGGCGAAGCCCTCCGAGTAGATGATCTCGCCGGGCGCGGCCGTGCGCGTCCACGATTGCTGACGGTTCAAGTTGGTTCCCCTGCTGCGCTGTATTTTCGGACTGCGCGTCGCATGTCGGATGCATGCGATCGACAGTCGTCTCCGTGCCCGATTAACGTCATCGGCCCAGCATCCTTTAGGGAATTCGTTCTCGTTTCCGGCGAAAATCAACGTAAAACGTTTGCGAGTTGCGCGGCCGCACCGGCGATTCGTTTCGAACGACGTGCGTGCGTCCGATTCAATGCACCCGGATGCGACGCGCGTCAGAACTCCATGTCCAGTTCGTCGATGTCTTCATGCTCCGCTTTCGCGGCATCGATCCACTCCGCGACGAACGGATGCGCGAGGACGCGCATGCAGTACTCGGCGATTTCGGGTTCGAGTTTCACGTCGTAGGTCAGGAAGCGCGTGACGACCGGCGCGTACATCGCATCGGCGACACCGATCTGCTCGCCAAACAACCAGGGGCCGCCATACGCGGTCAGACACTCTCGCCAGATCGTCACGATGCGCTCGATGTCGTGCTGCGCACGCGACCAGATCCGGAAACCGGGAAAATGCGCGCGCAGGTTCATCGGCAGCGCGGAGCGCAGCGCGCTGAAACCGGAATGCATCTCGCCGCAGATCGAGCGGCAATGCGCGCGTGCATGCCGGTCGTCGGGCAGCAGCCGCGCTTGCGGCCGGATTTCGTTCAGGTACTCGGCGATCGCGAGCGTGTCCCACACCGTGCTGCCGTCGTGCGTCAGGCACGGCACGAGGATCGAAGGCGACAGCAGCAGCAACTCCGCGCGAGATGCCGCGTCGATCGGCACGCTGACGGTCTCGAAGACGAGCCCGCTCAGCCTCGCGAGCAGCCAGCCGCGCATCGACCACGACGAGTAGTTTCGGCTGCTGATGGTCAACGTGGTCTGTCCGGTAGAGTCCATGTCGCTCTCCTGCTGATTGCCGTTCGTGCCCCTGCACCGAAAGCGCACGCCGCGCCACGTCGAGCGCACCACGCCGGTGCCGCGCGTTCGCCGAAGTGGCGCATCGCCGCACGACGTGGCGGCACGACCGTGATCCCGAACCGCTGCAGCAGCGTGTGACGTTCGGCCGTCCGGCTGCACGGGGGCCCGTGCGTCACCGCGTGCGGTGCCGCATGCGCGAACCGCGTGCAACGCGCGTGCCAGCCGCACGCTGGCACACGGCTTGCCTCGGTCAATGCAACGTGACGCGACGAGCGACGGACATGAACCTGCTTGCCTATCCGCTCTACCAATGGTCTGCGGAATGCCTGCGCCCGGCGCGCGCATGGGCGGTCGCCACGCGCGCGACGATGTCGCTGTGGCCGGCCGCCACGGCCACGCCGACGGGTCGCATGGTAGACGCACTGTGCGAACTGCTCGAATGCTGCGCGTTTTCGCACCGGCGCCCGCCGTTCGGCATTGCGTCGGTCGTCGTCGACGGCGAATCGGTGCCGATCGCCGAGGAAGCCGCGGCGGCCACGCCATTCGGCACGCTGCTGCATTTCCGCAAGACGCGGCCGGTTCCGCGCCAGCCGCGCGTGCTGATCGTCGCGCCGATGTCCGGACATTTCGCGACGCTGCTGCGTGGCACGGTCGCCACGATGCTGGCCGATCACGACGTGTACATCACCGACTGGCATAACCCGCGCGACATCCCGCTTTCGGCCGGGCGTTTCGGCTTCGACGAATACGTCGGTCACGTGATCGATTTCATTCACCAGATCGGCCCGGACGCACACGTGCTCGCGATCTGCCAGCCGACCGTCGCCGCGCTGTCCGCGGTCGCGCTGATGGCGGCCGCCGGCGATCCGACCCAGCCCGCGAGCCTGACACTGATGGCGGGGCCGATCGACTGCCGCGTGAATCCGACGAAGGTCAATGCGCTCGCCACGAGCCGGCCGATCGAATGGTTCGCGCGCAACCTGATCAGTGTCGTGCCGGCCGGCTTCGTCGGCGCGCAGCGGTGCGTGTATCCGGGCTTCGTGCAGGTCGGCGCGTTCATGTCGATGAATCCCGACCGCCACGCCGCGTCGTTCGCGGACCTCTACTACGAGCGCGCGAAAGGCGACCCGGCGAAAGCCGACACGCTTCGCCACTTCTACGACGAATACTTCGCGACGGCCGATCTCACCGCGGAGTTCTATCTGGAAACGGTCGAGAAAGTGTTCCAGCAATACGCGCTCGCGCGCGGCGAGCTGATGGTCGGCGGCCGGCTGGTGGAACCGGCCGCGATCCACCGCACCGCGCTGCTGACGATCGAGGGCGAGAAGGACGATATCTGCGCCGTGGGCCAGACAGTGGCCGCGCAGGAGCTGTGCTCGGGATTGCCGCCGTACCTGAAGACGCACCACGTGCAGACGGGCGTGGGCCACTACGGCGTGTTCAACGGCAGCCGTTGGGAGACGCAGATCTATCCGATCGTGCGTGCGACGATCCACGACAACGAACCGTACGATCGCACCGCCGACACGGACGGCAGCGCGAGCAGCGCGCGCTACGTGACGCTGCGGTCGTTGCTCGACGCGCGCGCGGCCACGCACGATGCGGCGACCGCGACGCAATCCGATCGCGTGCACTGAACCCGCGCGGCATGGCGGCGTTCGGCGCGGCACGTCGGCGGTGCAAATGAATCGCCCCGCACGGGTGCGGGGCGCGATACCGGGCAGGGCGCGAGCGCGAAGACTCGCGCGACCTCTCGTTACGAACAGGCCTTGCCGTGCGATGCGTGATAGCCCTTCGCCTTCGCATCGGCTTCCGACATGTAGCTGCCGTGCTTCGTCTTGCCGTAGTACTTGTCGGTCGAGCAGTGGTAGACCTTCGTGCTGTCGTTGACCCACACCTTGCCCGCGCCGCCGCCGGGCGCCGCTGCCGCGGTCGTCGCGGGCGCGCTCTTCGCCGGGGCCGCGCCCGATGCGGCGGAAGCGGAAGCCGCGGTCGCGGGGGCCGCGGCCGGTGCGCTCGCCGCGGCGGCCGACGATGCGCCGTACCACGTCTTCACGCCCTTGTGGCCGGCACATGCCCCCTTCTTCGACGCGCCCGAGTAGAACGATCCGTCCTTGCACAGCCCGGTCGTGCCGGCCGGCGCGCTGGCCGGAACCTGTGCGAACGCACCGATCGACATGCCCATGCCCGCGACGAGCGCGGCGATCAACATCGTCTTTTTCATATTCCTCTCCTGATTTGCCTGAATGGGAAAAACGTCCCGGCACGATGCCGGGCATACCGCGCCTCGGGTCAATGGACCCAGCGGCACACGCGGTGGTGGTGATGATCGAAATGGCACACGCGGTGCGAATGCGCTTCGGCCAGTGCCGGCACGAGCGTGGCGCAGGCGACGGCCGTTACGGTCAGGATCTTCGCGATGCGGGTCATGACATTCTCCTGGGTAGGGCAGCCGGTGGTCCGGCTGTCCCCTCCTTAACGCGGGGTGCCGACACGCCGTGCACCGCACCTGTCGCGAATTGACCATCTTTGACAGCGTGTAACGAAACGTCACGCGCGGCTGACGAATCGCCGTCTATTTTTTCGATTTCCTTACGCGGCGAACGCTTGGGATACCGAATGACCGAAGCAGCACGAAGCGCCGAACGCGGCCAATAAAAAAACCGCCGGAAGGCGGTCTTTGGCAGGCACGCGGGGATGCCCGCGTGCGGAGCAACGGCGGAACGGAGGAACGGGGCTACGCGCCCGCGTCGCCCCACGGCGTCGGCGCGGGCACTTCGCAGGGCCCTTCGACGTCGATCGACTTGAAATCGGCCGGCCCGACGATCTCCAGATACTCCATGTCGGGCGAGTAGTCGAACAGATAGTGCACGATTCCCGGCGCCTGGTGCACGCAGTCGCCGGCGCTCACCAGCGTCTCGCGGTCGCCGTACATGAAGCGCGCCCAGCCCTTCAGCATGATCACGATGTGGAACTCGGCCTCGTGACGGTGCCAGCCGGTGCCCGCCGCCGGTGCATGATTCGCCCTGACGAGCTGCGCGATGACCTTGCCGTTCGTCGCGGCCGCGATGCCGAGATCGCGATACAGGAAGAAGTCGCGCAGGCCTTCGCCTTGATACGCGGTGTCTTGCGGCTTCACGTGGGAAAACGCGGTAGGGGTCGGCGTGCTCATCGCGGCGCTCCTCGGTCGACAGAGTCATCCGGGACAAGCATTTAGCGTTCCAGGCTGCGGCAGCGCCCGCTTATTTGAGCCGTCCCGACAAAAACTGCCCGAGCCGCTCGCTTTTCGGATTGACGAGAATCTCCCGCGGATCGCCCTCCTCCTCGATCTTCCCCTGGTGCAGGAAGATCACATGGTTCGACACGTTGCGCGCGAAGCCCATCTCGTGCGTGACGACGACCATCGTGCGGCCTTCCTCGGCGAGCTTCTGCATCACTTTCAGCACTTCGCCGACGAGTTCCGGGTCGAGCGCCGACGTCGGTTCGTCGAACAGCATCACCTCCGGCTCCATCGCGAGCGCGCGCGCGATCGCGACGCGCTGCTGCTGGCCGCCCGACAGGTGAGACGGATACATGCCTTCGACGCGCGGCGCGAGGCCGACCTTCTCCAGATACTTGCGTGCGCGCGCGACGGCCTCTTCCTTGCCAATCCCCAGCACGGCCATCGGCGCCTCGATCACGTTCTCGAGCACCGTCATGTGCGCCCACAGGTTGAAGTGCTGGAACACCATCGACAGCTTCGTGCGCATGCGCTGCAGTTGCTTCTGGTCGGCCACGCGCAGCGCGCCGCTGCGGTCGCGCGTGGTCTCGATCGGCTCGTTGCCGATCGTGATCTGCCCCGAGCACGGCTGCTCGAGGAAGTTGATGCAGCGCAGGAACGTGCTCTTGCCGGAGCCGCTCGAGCCGATGATGCTGATCACGTCGCCGGCCTTCGCCTTCATCGACACGCCCTTCAACACCTCGTTGTCGCCGAATTTCTTGTGCAGGTTGTCAACGGTGAGCTTGTACATGCTTGGTCCTTCCTTGCGAATCTTGCGAATGCGTTAATGGCCGCGCGGCGACAGGTACGCGAGCCAGCGCGCCTCGAGCTTGCGGAACGCCCAGATGAGCGCGAATACGACGATGGCGTACAGCACGGCTGCAATGCCGTAGGCCTGGAACGACATGTACGTGGCGGAATTGACGTCGCGCGTGACCTTCAGGATGTCGGGCACGGTCGCGGTGAACGCGAGCGTCGTCGCGTGCAGCATCAGGATCACCTCGTTGCTGTAGCTCGGCAGCGAGCGGCGCAGCGCGGACGGCAGGATGATGCGCGTATAGAGCTTGAAGCGCGACATCCCGTAGGCCATCCCTGCCTCGATCTCGCCGGCCGACGTCGCCTTGATCGCGCCCGCGAAGATCTCGGTCGCGTACGCGCATTCGTTCAGCACGAACGCGAGCAGCGTGCAGTTCATCGCGTTGCGGAAGAACGTGTCGAGCAGCACGTGATCGTGCACGACCTGCAGGCTGTAGATGCCGGTGTAGCACATCAGCAGCTGCACGTAGAGCGGCGTGCCGCGGAACACGTACGTATAGAGCCACACCGGGCCGGAAATCCAGCGGTTCGACGATGCACGCGCGATCGCGAGCGGCACGGCCAGCGCGAAACCGAGCGCGATCGACACGACCAGCAGCCACAGCGTGATCGCGAGGCCGCTGAAGCGGTAGCCGTCGGTGTAGAGATAGCTTTGCCAGTACTGGCTGACGAGTTCGATCACAGTGCAAGCCTCCGGACGCCGGCGGAATAACGCTTCTCGAGGTGGTGCAGCACGACGTTCGACACCGTCGTGATCGCGAGGTAGATCGCACCGGCCGCGAGCGTGAAGAAGAAGAAATCGAGCGTGCTCTTGCCGGCGTCCTGCGACGCCTTCACGACATCGGCCAGGCCGATGATCGACACGAGCGCGGTGGCCTTCACGAGCACCTGCCAGTTGTTGCCGATGCCCGGCAGCGCGAAGCGCATCATCTGCGGGAACAGGATCCGGTGGAACACGCGCCAGCCGCTCATCCCGTATGCGAAGCCCGCTTCGAGCTGGCCGCGCGGCACCGCGAGGAACGCGCCGCGGAACGTTTCGGTGAAGTACGCGCCGTAGATGAAGCCGAGCGTCACGACGCCGGCCACGAACGGGTCGATGTCGATCTGATCCCAGCCGAGCAGGTCGGTCGCATTGTTCAGCAGGATCTGGATCCCGTAGAACAGCAACAGCATCAGCACGAGATCGGGCACCGCGCGGATCAGCGTCGTGTAGAACGTGCCGACCGACTTGAGCACGCGGTTCGCCGACAGTTTCGCGCCCGCGCCCGCGAGGCCCAGTATCAGCGACGCGGCGAGCGACAGCACCGCGAGCTTCACGGTCTCGACCGTGCCGGCCCACAACAGCGGGCCAAATCCTTGGAAGATCATGTGAGCGTATCCAGAAAGACGGGCGGCGCAGCGCGGTGCGAGCCGCGTGCGCCGCGAAGGCGTCAGCCGCCGTAGACGTCGAATGCGAAGTACTTCTTCTCGAGCTTCTTGTACGTGCCGTCCTTGATCATGTCGGCGATCGCGTGGTCGATTTTTGCCTTCAGGTCGGCATCGTCCTTGCGCAGGCCGATACCGGCGCCGTTGCCGAGCGTCTTCGGATCGTCGATGTCCTTGCCGGCGAACTCGAAGTTCGCGCCGCGCGGCGTCTTCAGGAAGCCGAGATCGGCCTGCACCGCATCCTGCAGCGCGGCGTCGAGGCGGCCGGACATCAGGTCCTGGTACACGCCGTCCTGGTTCTGGTAAGGCACGACCTGCACGCCCTTCGGCGCCCAGTACGTCTTCGCGTAGGTTTCCTGGATCGTGCCCTGCTCGACGCCGACCGACTTGCCCTTCAGCGATTCGGCCGTCGGCTGCAGGTTCGCGCCTTTCTTCGCGACCAGGCGCGTCGGCGTGTTGAACAGCTTGTCGGAGAACGCGATCTGCTCGGCGCGCGCCGGCGTCATCGACATCGACGACAGCACGCCGTCGAACTTCTTCGCCTTCAGCGCGGGGATCATCCCGTCGAAGTCGTTCTCGATCCACACGCATTTGGCCTTCAGCCGTGCGCAGATCTCGTTGCCGAGATCGACGTCGAAGCCGACGACCTTGCCGCTTGCATCCTTCGATTCGAACGGCGGATAGCTGGCGTCGACGCCGAACCGGATCGTCGACCAATCCTTGGCGTGGGCGCCGACCGCGAGGCAGGCAAGGGCAATACTGAGCGCGAGTTTCTTCATGGCGTTCCTGTCGTGGGCAAACTGGGCACGGGCCGTCGGCGTCGCCGCCGCGAACCCTTGCAACCCGGGCGTCGCCCGTCCGGCGACCTCCGAAGTTGTACATACAACTTTGCCTTTTTCAGGTCGCCACCAGCAATCCGTGTTTATCTCTAATTGTCTGCTGATTATTTTGATGAGCGAATTTTCCTTATATTTCAATTCACTACAGATTACATGCAGATAAAATCCGGCTTTCTGTGCGGATTCGGCGCGTCGTCGTCCTGCGTGCATTTGTCTATACTTCCCGGGCCGTCGCGCTCGACGGCGAGACGGCGGTGGCCCGTACGCGCTCTGCCCGCTGCCGATCGGCGGGCCGGACACAGGCCGGAATAACCCGAATCCCGGGCCCGCAGTCGGGCCCGCGCCGCGTCGAACCCGGTACACTCCGCCCGGACACCGCACGAAGGCCGGCCCGCGACGGCACGCGGCCGCCGTCTCTTGAACAGCAATGCAATGACCACACCGATCTATCAGGAAATCAAGGATTTCATCCTCGCGCGCATTCATGCGGGCGAGTGGGCGGAAGGCGACCAGGTGCCGTCGGAGAACGAGCTCGCGCGCGAATTCAATGTCGCGCGGATGACGGTCAACCGCGCGCTGCGCGAGCTGACGGCCGAACAGGTGCTCACGCGCACGCGCGGCTCGGGCACGTATGTCGCGTCGCCGAAATACGAATCGACGCTGGTCGCGATCCGCAGCATCTCGGATGAAGTCGCCGCGCGCGGCCATGCATATCGCGCGCAGGTGCTGGAGGTCGGCGCGGCCGTCGCCGATGCGAAGCTCGCCGACGAGCTGCAGCTCGACACCGGCAGCCCGATCTTCCATTCGCGCGTGCTGCATTTCGAGAACGACACGCCCGTGCAGCTCGAGGAGCGCTGGGTCAACCCGGCCTGCGCGCCCGAATATGCGTTGCAGGACTTCACGACGACGACGCCGAACCAGTACCTGACGCGCGTCGCGCCGCTGCAGCGGGTCGAGTACCGGATCGAGGCCGCGATGCCCGATGCGGCGACGCGCCGCCATCTGACGATGGACGAACGCGAGCCGTGCCTGCTGCTGCACCGACGCACGTGGTCGCAAGGGATGGTCGCGTCGGTGGCCAATCTGTGGCATCCGGGCAGCCGCTACCGGTTCACCGGGCACTTCTGACGCGGGACAGGCGCATTCACCGCACGCCGTTGCGTCCCCAGCGTTCGATCGCGCCGACCGCCAGCCGCACGCCGTCCTCCCGCGCGAGCCGCGCACCGAGCTCGGCGGCACGCGCTTGCGTGTCGGCGCGTGCCGCGAACGCGATCGCGCGTGCGAGCGCCGCGGCGTCCACACGCCGCCCCGCCACCGGCGCGTCGGCCACGCCGAGACGTTGCAGCCGGCTCGCCCAGAAAAACTGATCTCCGGCGAACGGCACGACGACCGACGGAATGCCCGCCCGCGCGGCCGAATGCGTGGTCCCCGATCCGCCGTGGTGGACCGCCATCGAAACATGCGGGAACAAGCGGTCGTGCGGCGTCTCGCCGATCACGCACACGTGCGCCGGCAGCATCGACGCATCGATGCCGCTCCACCCCGGATGAAACAGCGCGCGCCGGCCGTCGAGCGCGTGCACCAGCGCGGCGACCATCGCGGCCCGGTCGAACCCCGCCATGCTGCCGAAGCCGATATACACGGGCGGATCGCCCGCGTCGAGAAAACGCGACAGCGCGAGCGGCGGCGTCCACGCCGGCGCGTCGACGCGCCACTGGCCGCATGCCATCACATGCGGCGGCCAGTCGGCCGGGTCGGCCAGCAGCGCGGGCGACACGCCGTACAGCATCGGATGATCGGTCCATACGCGCCGGCGCGGCGGCAGTCCGCACACGCTGGCGCGCGCGGCATTGGTCGCCCTTTTGAACGCATGCCACAGCAGAGCGTTCACGAGCCGGTGGCTCGCGCGATTCAGCCAGCGCGGCACGTTGCCGGGCGGCAGAAACGGCGACGCGAATGCTGCGGTCGGCGTGATCGGGATCATTCCCGTGCCGATCGCCGGCACGCCGCGATACTCGGCGATCGACAGCCCGACGAACGACGCCAGCCCCGACACCAGGATCGCATCGCAACCGGCCGATGCGTCCGCGACTTCGCGCATCCATGCCGCCGTGTTCGCATTCGCGATCGCCGCGAGCGCCTTCGACGTGTCGTTGAAGCCACCTCGCCCGCGCACCGCGTCGGACAATGCGCCCTGCGGCGCGATCGCCGCGCGGATGTCGCCGGACAGCGGTGCGCTGGACACGCCGAGCGCGACAGCCGAACCGAGCGTCGCGGGGTCGGCCAGCAACGTGACCTCATGACCGGCATCCAGCAGCGCGCGGCCGAGCGCCGCAAGCGGGCGCGTGTCGCCTTCGGTTCCGTAGGTGGCGATGACGAGCTTCATACGTGGCTCCTTGTGCACGATGCAGGCGAGTGGATTCATAAAAATGCACGTCGTATACTAATGCAATTCGTGCACTTTCAGCAGATACCGAACCATGCCGACGACGAACGACGATCCGGGCCGCCGCGCACGCAAGCGCATCCAGATGCTCGCGCATCTCGCAGACACCGGCGCACGGCTGTTCGATGCGCACGGCTACGATGCCGTGACGATGGAGCAGATCGCCGCGCAGGCCGATGTCGCGAAACGCACGCTGTACAACCACTTTCCGACGAAGGAGGCCGTGCTCGCGCACTGGCTCGAACGCGAACTCGCGCGCGATCTCGCGCACCTGCAACGCGACATCGCGCGACGGAAGACCTTCGCGTCGCGGATCGCCTGCGTGCTCGACGCGTCGGCCGCGTGGTGCGAACAACATCCGGCGTACCTGCTCGCCTACCTGCGGCATCGTTTCCTGAGCATCGGCGTGGCGCAAGCGGAAACCGGCAACGGCGGCGACATCGCGCCCGTTTGGCAGCAACTGATCGCGGCCGGGCAGCAGGCAGGCGAACTGAACCCGGCGCTGGCGGCCGACCAGCTCGCCACATGGTTCCATCATCTGTATCTCGCGGCGATGCTGCGCTGGCTGACCGTGCCGGGGTTGTCGCTGAAACGGGAATTCCGGTCGGTCGCGACGCTGTTCGTCGAAGGTGCGCGCGCAAAAGCGTGAGCGGCCGTCGCGGCCATTCCATGCCTGGCGCCGGCAACGGCCGCCGATCCGATCGCCTCGTGGATCGTCGCGTCGGCGCGGACAGCGTCGGCTGCTGCACTTCGCCCGGGTCGCGCGCCGCCGCGCAGTCGCGCTTGAATCGTTCGTAGTAGTCCTGCCGATGTGCCATCGGCGCTTTCGCCACATCGCCTTTCGCGCGGCGCTGCTGCATCAACCCGCCGTTGTCGATGCCGCTTTCGCGCGAAATCGCGTTGAACGTGATGTTTGGGCAGCCTGTCGCACTGGAGCATCGCGGGCGACGACCATCGAAGGTATCGCGCGACGAGGAGGGATTTTTACAACGATTGCACGGACGGGATGCCAAATTCCGCGCGCAGCAGTATGCTGGTGCCGTACGACCGCGCACGATGCCTCGGGCAATCCCTTAGTCCGCACGTCGTCGCGCCGCCGTCGCGACCGCAATCATGCGTTGCAAGGAGGGCTTCTTGATGGCTACCACGCATCAGCACTTCCACCTCGAACTACGGCACGCCACCGCGCCGACGTATTTCATCAGCTACCTGTTTCCCGCCTTGCTGTTCGTCTACGAACTGCTGCGCGTCGGCCAATGGATCCGCGATCACGGGATGCAATTCGGCGCGTTCAAGCAGATGGGCTACGAGTATCTGCTGATGCTGCTGTTCGTCGGCCTGCAGATCGTCGTCGAGGCGATCTTCCTGCTCGGTGCCGCGATGCGTCGCGACAATCGCGACTTCGAACACCGGCTGCCGAACGTGGTGCTCGGCATCGGCTGCTCGATCGCGATTCTCGCGATCGACCTCGCAATCCAGCTGTCGTTCTGAGCGCCGGCGGGTTCGGCCCGCCGGTCGCCTCGCACGCAGGCGCCCTTCGCGTTCAGGCGGGCGCGCCGCGCAGGAACGTCGTCACGGCCGCGAGTACGTCGTCCGTCCGCTCGCGATGCGGCATGTGTCCGCATCCAGCGAGCAGCAGGAACGACGACGGCCCCGCGACGCGCGCGGCGATCCGTTTCGGATGCACGTCCGATCCGTATTCGTCCTGCTCGCCGTGAATCGCGAGCGTCGCGCAACGCACGCGCGGCAGCTCGTCGTCGAGGCTCCAGTCGCGAAACGCCGGCGACAGCCAGGTGTCGACCCACGCGCGCAGCACCCATTCGGCCTTGTCGCCGTGATAGCGCGCGAGCCGATCGAGCTGGCCGGGCGCGGCGAACTGCTGCGCTGCGTCGCGAATGCCGTCGCGTGTGCGATCCTCGACGAACGCCTGCGCGGAGACCGTCACCAGTGCGCGGCAACGAGTGGGATACGCGGCCGCGCATCCGACCGCCATGCCGCCGCCGACGCTGTGTCCGAACGCCACGAACGCGTCGATGCCGAATCGCTCGAGCAGCGCACGGAACCCATGATCGGCCTCGTCGCGCACGAACGTCGTCGCGAGTTGCCCGGGATGACGATCGGACCGACCGAAGCCCAGCCGGTCGTAGGCGATCACGTCGCGCCGGGTGGCACGGGCGAGTTGCGCGGGGAAGTCGCGCCATAGTTCGACGCAGCCGAGCGAATCGTGCAGCAGCACGATTGGCGCGGCCTGCATAGGCGCGGCCTGCATAGGCGCGGCCGGTATAGGCGCGGCCTGCATAGGCACGGCCGGCTCTGCCGCCGCCGATGGCTGCCCCGGCACGCCGTGCCAGCGCTTCGCGAAAAGACGCCCTTGCGGCGTCTCCACCCAGGTCTCCTCGGTCACGATTTCAGTCATGTGTGTGTCGTCTGCATGAGGGGCAGCCGCACGCGAGCGGGCCGCATCGAATGCCGACGATGGTGGCCCGGCGACGCGTGCCGCGTCAAGCGAGCCCTGCCGTGCGCACGCTCATTCGGGTTGCGGCGGCAGATATTCCATCTGCGACTCGTCGTACAGCCGGTAGATCAACGCCTGCATCGCGCGGATGTCCTCCGACTCGTCGAGCATCCGCATGCTCATGATGATCGGCGACACGAGGTTCGGATCGTCGAGCGGCTTGTAGCTGATATCGTCGCGCTTCAGGCCGTAGACGCTGTGCGGCACGACCGACACGCCCTCGCCCATCGCGACGAGCCCGAGCGCGATCTGCAGTTCGCGCGTCTCGTAGATCTTGCGCGGCTGCAACGCGCGATCGTGGAAGGCGGCGAGCACCTGGTCCGCATAGCTCGGCCGCGGTGCCTTCGGAAAGATGATCAGCGTGTCGTTCACGAGATCGTGCAGCGACAGCACGGGCTTCGCGCCGTCGAGCACGTGACCGACCGGCAGCGCGACGATCATCCGCTCCTCGCGCAGCACGACGCGCCGCACGCTCGGATCCTCGTGACGGATGCGCCCGAACCCGACGTCGATGCGCCCTTCCTTCAGCGCCTTGATCTGGTCCATCGTCGACATCTCGTGCAGGCTCAATTCGACGGCCGGATACTCGCTGCGAAAGCGCCGGATGATCTTCGGCAGCATCCCGTAAAGCGTCGAACCGACGAATCCCACCGACATGCTGCGCTCGATCTTGCCGACCCGTTTCGTCATCGATTCGAGTTCGGTGGTCTGCGCGAGCAGCTGCACCGCGTGCGAATAGAAGAACCGCCCCGCGTCGGTGAGCTTCAGCGGCCGCGCGTTGCGCTCGAACAGCGGCACGCCGAGCGCCTCCTCGAGCTGCTGGATCTGCCGGCTGAGCGGCGGCTGCGCGATGTGCAGGCGCTCGGCCGCACGCGTGAAATTCCGCTCCTCGGCAACCGCGACGAAGTAGCGGAGGTGTCTCAACTCCATGTTCGAACCCTCCCGGACCGGCAACGGACGTTCATTCACCCCGCACGGACGCGTGCCGCGCCTGACGTCCGGTGATCGCCCGATCCCGATGCCATGACGATACCTCAGCCCGCGCCGGTACCGGCACGAGCCGCGCGGTGCCGCTGTGGCGCCCGGCACCGCGCCAGGCAAAACGGGAAGCCGCAGGGCCTCCCGTTTCGTCATCGACGCCGCGCCGTGGCAGCGTCCCGGCCGTGCATCACGCCTCGGTTGCGTACAGCGCGTCGCGCTGCGCGTCGCTCAGCGAGTCGAGCGGCACGTCCGGCAGCCGATAGCAGATCATCGTGCCATACAGCTCGGCCAGGCAGTTGCTGCCGGCGTCGAGCGCGTAGCCGTCCTCGCCGTCCGGTGCCGGCGGATACACTTCGCGCCACGCGTTGATCGCGGCTTCGATTCGCACGATGGAAACGGGTCCGGCTTTCCGCTCGGCGGGTGATGCACTCATGGATTCCTGGATTCCTCTAAGGTTGCGCGCTCCGCGGGCCGTGCCGGCCGCGGCGGAACGATGGAAACGCCGGGCGCCGCCGGCCGTCGCGAGACGCGCGCGCCGGAAGCCCGATCCGCGTCGCGCGCGTCGCGCCGGCCGGGCGTTGGCCCGGCAGGGTCGGGCAATATAACCGGCTTTGACCCCGTACAGGCGAAAGCGGACAAAAAAAACGGGAAGCGCGCGGCTTCCCGTTTCGTTGCGCCATCGTGCGGCCGCGTGCCGCGCGGGCAATCAGCCCGCGGTTTCGCGGTTCTCCACGCGCTGCATCTGTGCGCCGCGGTTCGCGGCGACCCACGGCGCGATCTCCATGTCCTCGTAGCGCACGAAGCGGCTCTTGTTCAGGAGCCGGTAGCCGAGCCATACGACGAGGAACAGCGGAATGCCGACGTAGGTCGCGGCCACGCCCGCCCAGTCGATCCGGTTCGCGAGGAACGCCTGATAGTCCTGGCCCAGCGCGATCACGAGACACAGGACGAACGCGAACAGCGGGCCGAACGGAAACCACTTCGATTGGTACGGCAGCTGGTCGAGCGCGTAGCCTTGCTTCACGTAACCCTTGCGGAACCGGTAGTGGCTGATCGCGATGCCGAGCCACGCGATGAAACCCGTCATCCCCGACGTGTTCAGCAGCCACAGGTACACCGTCTTGTCACCGTAAAGCGACGTGAAGAAGCACAGCGCGCCGACCGCCGTCGTCGCGTACAGCGCGTTGCGCGGCACGCCGCCCGGCGACAGCTTCGCGAACAGCTTCGGCGCACGGCCTTCCGTCGCGAGGTTGTACAGCATGCGCGTCGACGCGTACATGCCCGAGTTGCCGGCCGACAGCACGGCCGTCAGGATCACCGCGTTCATCACGCCGGCCGCGAACGCGAGGCCCGCGTGGCGGAACACGAGCGTAAACGGGCTCACGCCGATGTCGGTCACGTCGCTCTTCAGCAGATTCGGATCGGTATAGGGAATCAGCACGCCGATCACGAAGATCGCCAGCACGTAGAACAGCAGGATGCGCCAGAACACCTGACGCACCGCGCGCGGGATCGTCGTGCGCGGATTCTCCGATTCGCCGGCCGCGACGCCGATCAGCTCGGTGCCCTGGAACGAGAAGCCCGCGATCATCGCGACGCCCATCAACGCGGGCAGGCCCCCCGCGAACGGCGCGTCGCCGATCGTCAGGTTGCCCCAGCCGTTGGCCGGCGCCCCTTTCAGAATGCCGAAGATCATCATCAGGCCGACGCCGATGAACGCGAGCACGGTAACGACCTTGATCAGCGCGAACCAGTATTCGGCTTCCCCGAAGCCGCGCACGGTCAGCGCATTGAGCAGAAACATCACGCCGAGGAACGCGGCGCTCCACCAGACGCCCGGCACGTCCGGGAACCAGTAGTGCATCACGAGCTGCGCGGCGACGAGCTCGACCGCGATCGTCACGGCCCAGTTGTACCAGTAGTTCCAGCCAAGCGCGAAGCCGAAGCCTTCGTCGACGTATTTCGCGCCGTAGGTCGCGAACGAGCCCGAGACCGGCATGAACGCGGCCATTTCGCCGAGGCTCGTCATCAGGAAGTAGACCATCAGGCCGATCAGCATGTAAGCGACCATCGCGCCGCCGGGGCCGGCTTGCGAGATCGACGCGCCGGACGCGACGAACAGGCCCGTGCCGATCGAGCCGCCGATGGCGATCATCGTCAGATGGCGCGCCTTCAGCGCGCGATGAAGCTTGGGTGGGTTCGCGGACGAACCGGGTTGGTCGGAATTCGGAGTTGCGGACATAAACGAGACGAACGTTGAGCGGGCCGGCATCCGGAGCCGGCGCATGCGGGATCGGGGCGCGACGCGCCGCCTGTTGCGATGCATTCGATGCGGCCCCGATATGCGTCGTGCGCCGGGCGCCTGCGGCGAAGCGCGGATTCTACCTGATTCGCCGTGGCGACAGCTGAGCGCCGAACGACCCCGGCGCTACATGCAGGCGCAGCAGAATCAACGGGTTGGAGGCGGCCGAGCGGAGAAACGGCAGCACGGTTGGCGGGCGCGTAACACAGGTCATGTCACTCACGCGGCCATCCACGATGCGAACCGTGTGGTCGCTAATCACGCCGGCGCAATCGTCCGATCCTGTATTAAAACGACAAATCGATCGGCATGCGTGCCAATAATCAGACAAAATACCGGCCGCCCGCAATTGATTTAAATCAAATTGAACCCCGACTCACGGTAACGGTATGTAATCGTTCCGAATCACGCTCGGGACATGCATGTTTTGCATCGCGCGGCGAAAGCAGGGAATTCGCGAGATAATGCCGAATAATGCGAATTAATCAGTGCGCGGAATCGTCTGCGACGCAAATATCCGCCGCCCGTCCCCGAGAATGAAGCCACCCACGCCGCTCGCCGCGCTGCGCGATCATACCGCGTCGGCCGTGGCACGCATTCTGTCGCCCCGCGGCGTGCTCGTCGCGGGCGTCGTGCTGTTGCTGTTCAGTTGGGGGCTCTCGGCATCGCTGTTAATCGAGGCACGCCGCGACGCGTACGACCATGCGGTCGAAAATGCGCGCAACCTGATGCTGCTGATCGAGCGCGATATTTCCCGCAATATCGAACTGTACGATCTGTCGCTGCAAAACGTCGTCGACGGTCTCGCCGATCCGGAGTTGATGACACTGCCGCCGCGCCAGCGTCATCGGCTGCTGTTCGATCGCGCGGCGACCGGTGCGTATCTCGGCGCCATTTTCGTGATGGATGCGCAGGGCAATATCGTGATCGATTCCGCCGAATCGTCGCCGCGACAAGGCAATTTCGCCGACCGCGATTATTTCGCGGTGCATCGCGACCGGCTCGCGCAGGGTCTGTACATCAGCCGGCCCTATGCATCCCGGTTGCGCGGCGGCGCGTTGACGATCGCGCTCAGCCGGCGGATCACGCTGGCCGACGGCCGCTTCGGCGGGATCGTCGTCGGCACGCTCAGCATCGACTACTTCCGCGCACTGCTCGACGGTCTCGCGGTCGGCAAGCACGGCAGCGCGGCGATCGTCGAGGACAACGGCACGCTCGTGTCGCGCCTGCCGTACGATGCGCGCGTGGTCGGCCTCGACCTTCACGACGCCCCGCTCTTCATCGAGGCGCAGCGCCGCAGCGAAGGCGCGCTCACCGGCGTCGGCGCGATCGACGGCGTGCGCCGCATCTATGTTTACAAGCATCTCGCGAACCTGCCGCTCGTCGTCGACGTCGCGCCCGCCGAAATCGACGTCTATGCATCGTGGCGCCATCGCACGATCTGGGCTGCCGTGCTGATGTGCCTGTTTACGGCATTCATCGGCTGGGGCGCGCTCGCGCTGTCGCGCGAACTCAAGCGCCGGCAGATCGCTGAGTCGAAGTTGTACCGGCTCGCGCACACCGATTCGCTGACCGGCCTCGACAACCGCGGCACGTTCGACACGGTGCTCGCGAAGGAAGCGCAGCGCGCGTCGCGCAGCGGCCGCCCGCTGTCGGTGCTGTTCGTCGACGTCGATCATTTCAAGGCGTTCAACGACTACTACGGCCACCTCGCCGGCGACGACGTGCTGCGCCGCGTCGCGCAATCCGCGTCGGGCTGCCTGCGCCGCGACAGCGATCACGTCGCCCGCTACGGCGGCGAGGAATTCGTCGTCACGCTGCCCGACACCGATGCGCGTGGAGCGGCGATCGTCGCCGAAGGCATCCGCCGTGCGATTGCCGAGCTCGACATCGCGCACGGGCGCAGCCCGTACGGGCACGTGACGGCGAGCATCGGCGCCGCGACCGCCGCCGGCGGGCGCGTCAACGCCGCGACGCTGCTGCGGCAGGCCGACGAGGCGCTGTACCGCGCGAAGTCCGGCGGACGCAATCGCGTGTCGAACGCCGAGGCGAACACGGCCGACGCATGACACGGCGGCCGGTGCGGCGGCACGCGCGCCGCGCGGCCGTGGACAGCCCGCGCGTGTTCGGCTAGCGTTACGTCAGCCGCGCGTGCGGCGCGGCGCCGGCCCGCGCGGGCCGCCCGCGCGTATCCTGGCCATCCCGCCGGCCATTGCGCCGGCCACCCCGCTCCGTCATGAACGCCCAGCTTCCTGCCCGACTGCCGCCGCTCCTGCGCCACGCACTGCGCCCCCTGCTCGACCCTTACCGCCGCTACCAGCATGCGAAGCTGATCCATGCGGCGCGCGTCGCGCTCGCGATCCTCGTGTCGATCGCGTTGTCCACCGGGCTGCGCGTGCCGCACGGCGAATGGTCGACGATCACCGTGCTGATCGTCGTCGGCGGGCTGCAGCATCACGGCAATATCCGCAAGAAGGCGGCCGAGCGCGCGCTCGGCACGTCGATCGGCGCACTCGCGGGGCTCGGGCTGATCCTGCTCTACTCCGTCCTGCACGCGCCGCTCGCGATCTACCTGCTGATGGCGATCGCGTGCGGGGTCTGCGCGTATCACGCGATCGGCAAGGCCGGCTACATCGCGCTGCTGTCGGCGATTACGATGGTGATCGTGGCCGGGCATGGCGACAACGAGATCGTCGACGGCCTGTGGCGCGCGGTGAACGTGCTGACCGGCATCGCGATCGCGCTGGCGTTCTCGTTCGCGCTGCCGCTCTACGCGACCTACTCGTGGCGCTACAAGCTGGCTGACGCGCTGCGCGCGTGCGCGGCCGTGCATGCGCGGCTCGCGGGCGACCGGCAGGTGAGCGACGACGCGCACCTGAAGGAGATGGCCGCGCTGAGCGCGCTGCTGGTGCAACTGCGTTCGCTGATGCCGTCGGTATCGAAGGAGTGCGACATCTCGATCACGCACCTCGAGGCGATCCAGCGCAGCCTGCGCCTGTGCATCGGCTACCTGGAGATCCTGTCGAGCGCGGTGCCGGCCCGCGACGACCTGGCTGCCCGCGAATACATGCGCGACGAAATGAAGCCCATGAACCGACGCATCCGCGACACGCTCGTCGGCGCGAGCCGCGCGCTGAAGTTCGGCACGCCGAGCCGGCTCGCGGCCCGCCGCCGTTTGGCCGAACCGCCGCACGACATGCCGCCGCCGCAGTTGTCGGGCTACGTATCGATCACGGCCAAGCTGGTCGGCGAAGTGGACCAGTTGCGCGAGAAACTGCTCGATACCGCGCAGGCGTGGAATATCTGAAGGGTGCGCGGATGCCGGCAGGCGTCGGCAAACCTTTCAAATTCCCTTCATCGAGGCCGGCGGGTACCTGACGAAGGCCAGGTGCCGGCCGGCCGATCCGGCCCCGTAAACCAGGCCCGCGCGGCGGCGCAATTCCGCCGGTTTCAACAGCCGCCCGGCTCGGCTCCCCGGTGGATTCTCCGGCCGGTTAATCGCCCGCCAGGCCCGCCGCGACGGGCCCGGCGACGTCTTGGCGCGAAAATCAGGTCTTGCCCCAACTTCCCGGACAGCCGATACTCGCATATTCCGCGAAATACGATCCCACCGGCTTCAATCCACGGTAATTCCTATGAGCACGATTCTCGAAAGCCTCCCGACCGGCCAGAAGGTCGGTATCGCCTTCTCCGGCGGCCTGGACACCAGCGCCGCGCTGCACTGGATGAAACTGAAGGGCGCCGTCCCGTACGCATATACGGCGAACCTCGGCCAGCCCGACGAAGACGATTACGACGCGATCCCGAAGCGCGCGATCGAATACGGCGCAGCCGGCGCCCGCCTGATCGACTGCCGTGCGCAGCTCGTCGCCGAAGGCATCGCCGCGCTGCAAAGCGGCGCGTTCCACATCACGACGGCCGGCGTCACGTACTTCAACACGACGCCGATCGGCCGCGCCGTCACCGGCACGATGCTCGTCGCCGCGATGAAGGAAGACGGCGTCAACATCTGGGGCGACGGCAGCACGTACAAGGGCAACGACATCGAGCGCTTCTACCGCTACGGCCTGCTCGTGAACCCGGATCTGAAGATCTACAAGCCGTGGCTCGACCAGACGTTCATCGACGAACTCGGCGGCCGCGCCGAAATGTCCGAATTCATGAACCAGGCCGGCTTCGCATACAAGATGTCGGCCGAGAAGGCGTATTCGACCGATTCGAACCTGCTCGGCGCGACGCACGAGGCGAAGGATCTCGAAAGCCTCGAAAGCGGCATCAAGATCGTGAACCCGATCATGGGCGTCGCGTTCTGGCGCGACGACGTGAAGATCGCCGCGGAAGAAGTCACGGTGCGCTTCGAAGCAGGCCAGCCGGTCGCGCTGAACGGCGTCGAGTTCAAGGACCAGGTCGAGCTGCTGCTCGAGGCGAACCGCATCGGCGGCCGCCACGGTCTCGGCATGAGCGACCAGATCGAGAACCGCATCATCGAGGCGAAGAGCCGCGGCATCTATGAAGCCCCGGGCCTCGCACTGCTGTACATCGCGTACGAGCGCCTCGTCACCGGCATCCACAACGAAGACACGATCGAGCAGTACCGCGAGAACGGCCGCCGTCTGGGCCGCCTGCTGTACCAGGGCCGCTGGTTCGACCCGCAGGCGATCATGCTGCGCGAAACGGCGCAACGCTGGGTCGCGCGCGCGATCACCGGCGAAGTGAAGATCGAACTGCGCCGCGGCAACGATTACTCGATCCTGAGCACGAAGTCGCCGAACCTCACGTATCAGCCGGAACGTCTGTCGATGGAGAAGGTGGCGTCGACGTTCTCGCCGCGCGACCGGATCGGCCAGCTGACGATGCGCAACCTCGACATCACCGATACGCGCGACAAGCTGCGCGTGTACACGCAAGTCGGCCTGCTGACGCCGGGTGAATCGTCGGCGCTGCCGCAGATCAAGGGCGACGGCGGCAAGTAAGCCGCGTCGTTCGACGCCGGGCGCGTAGCCGATACGCGCTCCGGCCGGGCAAGCCGCGCAGGCGTCGTTGCATGCGCGGCTTGCCGTTTCCCCTCCGCTTCCCCCTTCCTGCATTTCCCGCCATCGCATCACGCCCGCGTCGCCCGCGAACGACGCTGCATACGCTGCTGCGTTCATGGCAAGCTGCCAGTCGTTCGAATTCCGGCGCGGCTCATGCCCCCTCACCGTCATTCGCGTGAACGGCGCGCCGCCCCCGCCAAGGTTGCCGATCGATCTTGATCATCGCGATCCCGGCGGCCACGCCGGCGCCCGGTACGAGCGTTCGTGAATTTTCCGATCGGGAACCGGGCGGATGACGGGCGGCAGGCGGAGCGGGCATCGGTGGCCGAAACGCTGATATTCTGTCTGGCGAATCGACCTCGGAATGATCGGAATATCCGCGCTGCCGCATCATCCCCCCGCCGCTGCGCCAACCTTGCCGGAGCCGCCATGTTCGACCTGACCACGCTGACCACCTTCACCGCCGTCGTACTCGGTCTGTTCCTGATTCCCGGCCCCGCCGTGCTGCTCGTGCTGAGCCGCACCGTGCAGGGCGGCCGCAAGACCGGCATCCTGACCGGCCTCGGCGTCGCGAGCGGCGACTTCGTGCATACGCTGTTCGCGGCGGTCGGGCTGTCGGCGCTGCTGATGACGTCGGCGCTCGCGTTCAACATCGTGAAACTGGCCGGCGCCGCGTACCTGATCTACCTCGGCGTGCGCGCGCTGCTCGACCGGCCGTCCGATCCGTCGCTGCCGAAGGTGGCGCCCGTCACGCCGCTGAAGGCGTACCTCCAGGCGATTCCCGCCGAAGTGCTGAACCCGAAGACCGCGCTGTTCTTCCTCGCGTTCATGCCGCAGTTCGTGCATCCCGAACGCGGCTCGACGTTCGTGCAGTTCGCGGTGCTCGGACTGATCTTCGTCGTGCTCAGCTCGCTGTACACGACGCTGATCGCGTGCTCGATCCGCCCGCTCGGCCGCCTCGTGAAGCGGCTCGCGTGGCTCACGCGCTGGCAGGGCAAGATCATCGGCTCGATCTTCATCGCACTCGGGCTGCGCGTCGCGGTGCAGCAGCGCTGACGCGCGCGATTCGCATGACGTCCGACGCCGCGACCACCGGCGAAATCCTCTACACCGACCCGCGCCTCGTCGCGGTCTACGACCGGTTCAACGCGGGCGATCACGACTTCGCGTTCTACGCATCGCGCATCGGCACCACGCGGCAACGGATTCTCGATCTCGGCTGCGGCACCGGCACATTCGCGCGCCGGCTCGCGGCGGCCGGGCACGACGTCGTCGCGATCGATCCCGCGCCCGCGATGATCGACCATGCGCGACGCCAGCCGGGTGCCGCCGCGGTCGGCTGGTTCGCGTGCGATCTCGGCGGCCTGCCGCGCGGCGCACCGTTCGACATCGTCGTGATGACGGGGCACGCGTTCCAGTGCCTGCTGACCGACGCGGACATCGACGCGACGCTGCGCGGCGCGCGACGCGTACTGGCCAACGGCGGCCGCTTCCTGTTCGACACCCGCAACCCGCGACTCGCGCCGTGGCGCGGCTGGACACCGCAGGCATCCACGGCCCGCATCGATTCGCCGGAGTTCGGCATCGTGGAGCTGCACCATGCGGTCACGGCGATCGACGGCGCGATCGTGTCGTTCGACACGATCTACCACTTTCATCGCGACGATACGCGGGTGAAGAACACGAGCCGGCTGCGCTTCGTCGCGCAGCCGGAACTGCAGGCGCGCGTGGCGGCTGCCGGCTTCTCGTCGGCGCAATGGTGCGGCGACTGGCACGGTGCGGCGTTCGATGAATCGGCCAGCGCGGAGATCATCGCGATCTGCCACGCTTGAATGGTCGATCGGCGCGCGCCTGACGACGTCGCGCGCAGCGTGTCCCGCACGCTGTCCCAATCGAGCCCGAATCGCGCCAGGTGCTTGCGCAACCACCCCATAAGCAACCAACCATTCGTTCTAAAGGCGGCAGCACACCGCTCCTATAATCGCTCGACCACGACAACAACGAACGGAGCACCCATGACCGATCAGGCCTCTTCGAACTGGCGCCTCGAAACCATCGCCGTGCACGGCGGCTATCGCCCCGACCCGACCACGCGCGCGGTCGCGGTGCCGATCTACCAGACGGTTGCGTACGCATTCGACGACACGCAGCACGGCGCCGACCTGTTCGACCTGAAGGTCCAGGGCAACATCTACACGCGGATCATGAACCCGACGACCGACGTGCTCGAGCAGCGCATCGCCGCGCTCGAGGGCGGCATCGGCGCGCTCGCGCTGGCGTCGGGCCAGGCGGCGGTCACCTACGCGATCCAGACCATCGCCGAAGCCGGCGACAACATCGTGTCCGCCAGTTCGCTGTATGGCGGCACCTACAACCTGTTCGCGCATACGCTGCCGCAATACGGCATCACGACGCGCTTCGCCGATCCGCGCGACCCGGCATCGTTCGAACTCCTGATCGATGCGCGCACCAAGGCGATCTTCGCGGAATCGGTCGGCAACCCGCTCGGCAACGTGACCGATATCGCCGCGCTCGCGGAAGTCGCGCATCGCCACGGGATCCCGCTGATCGTCGACAACACGGTGCCGTCGCCGTATCTGCTGCGCCCGTTCGAACATGGCGCGGACATCGTCGTGCACTCGCTGACGAAGTATCTCGGCGGGCACGGCACAAGCCTCGGCGGCGCGATCGTCGATTCGGGCAAGTTCCCGTGGGCGCAGCACGCGGATCGCTTCAAGCGGCTCAACGAACCCGACGTCAGCTATCACGGCGTCGTCTACACCGAAGCGTTCGGGCCGGCCGCCTATATCGGCCGCGCGCGGGTCGTGCCGCTGCGCAACATGGGCGCGGCGATCTCGCCGTTCAACGCGTTCCAGATCCTGCAGGGCATCGAGACGCTCGCGCTGCGCGTCGAGCGCATCAGCGACAACGCGCTCAAGATCGCGCAGCATCTCGCGCGCCATGAACACGTCGAATGGGTGAACTACGCGGGGCTGCCCGATCACCCGGATCACCCGCTCGTCGCGCGCTACCTGTCGGGCCGCGCGCCCGGCATCCTGACGTTCGGCGTGAAGGGCGGCCGCGACGGCGGCGCAAAGTTCCAGGATGCGCTGAAACTCTTCACGCGGCTCGTCAACATCGGCGACACGAAATCGCTCGCGACGCATCCGGCGTCGACGACTCACCGTCAATTGTCGCCGGCCGAACTCGCGAAGGCCGGCGTGAAGGAGGAGACGGTGCGGCTGTCGATCGGCATCGAGCACATCGACGACCTGCTCGCCGATCTCGATCAGGCGCTCGCGCAGCTGTGAACCGACGCGGGCGCCAACGCGCCCGCATCAAATGTCTTGACCTTGAAGCGGCTTCAAGGTGTTCAATCCCCGGTTGATGCCGGGGCGATGCCCGGCGCAAAACCGTCGCGCGCCGCTGTACCCTCGGCGGCGTGCTCCACCGCCGAGGCCACATGACACCGACCGAAAAGCTTGCACTCCTTACGTTACCGCCGCTGCTGGCGGCCTGCTTCGGCGCCCTCGCCGCCGCATGGCGCGCGCCGGGCCCGAAGACGTCGAGCGTCATCCAGCATTTCACCGGCGGCATCGTGTTCGCGGCGGCCGCGCTCGAGTTGCTGCCGCAGGACCGTGCGCACGCGCTGTTTCCGGTCGTCGTCGGCTTCGTGCTCGGTCTTGCGCTGATGCTCGCGATCCGCGCGCTGTCCGGCGCGGTCGAAACGCGCTTCGAGGACGCGCGGCTGCCGGTCAGCCTGATCATCGTCACCGCGATCGATCTCGTCGTCGACGGCCTCGTGCTCGGCATCGCGTTCTCGGCGAGCGACGAAAGCGGCATCATCCTGACCGTCGCGCTGACGCTCGAAGTGCTGTTCCTCGCGCTGTCGGTCAGTGCGGCGCTGGCTTCGGCAGGCGTCGGCCGCTTGCTCGCGATCGTCGTGCCCGTTGCGCTGGCCGCGTTGCTGAGCCTCGCGGCCGTCGTCGGCAATGCGGTGTTCGCGGGGCTGCCCGCGAATTTGTACGCGGCACTGCTCGGGCTCGGCACGGTCGCGCTGCTCTACCTCGTCACCGAGGAACTGCTCGTCGAAGCGCACGAAGTGCCGGAGACGCCGTTTGCAACCGCCGCATTCTTCATCGGCTTCATCGCGTTCTTCCTGATCGAAGGTTCGGTGAAGGCCGGCTGATAAGCGAGCTTCACCACGTCGTCGCGGCCGTCGGATACGCGTCGACGATGCGCGTGCCGTTGGCGGGCGTCACGCCCTCGTTGCGTAATGCGGTCCACAAGTCGATTGCATGTTCGCGCGACTTGCGGCTGCCGTCGTCGGTCAGCACGTTCAGCGCGATCACTTCGTCGCGCGTGGTCAGTTGCAACTGCTCCTTCAGTTTGCGCGATTGATGCGAGGCCGTGCGGACTTCCCGGAGCACGATTCGCTGCTCGGCGAGCGGCGCGGGCACGCCGCCCGCATCGACGGGCACGAACGTCAGCAGTCCGTTGCCGACTTCGCATTGCCCGCGCGCAAACGTCGCGCTCCACTCGCCCGCCGGCACGATTGTGAACTCGCATCGCATCCGTTCGCTCGCGCGGCGGCCGACATCATGCTCCGATGCATGCGACAACGCACGCTCCGGCCAGCCGGCTGCCATCACGGTCGACGCCGTCAGGCAAGCGGCCAGTACGATTGCTTTCATCATGTTGCGCATCGTTCGCATCTCCCCGCAAACATGTCAACGCAGCGCGAAGCTGCTGTCGTGCGCATCGACGACCGGCGCCGATTCGCCGCGATGGACCGTCGCGCGATGAATGTCCTGATTGCGGGCGATGGTGGCCGGGCTCGGCGGGTAGTCGTGCTTCGGACTCGGAATCACACCATCGTGGCGGGCGCGCAGCAGTTCCTGGCGCACTTCCTGTCGGGTCCTGGACTGTGCGGCGGCAGACTGCGAGAAAGCGGTGATCGCCAGCGCGGCAACGGCGATAGAAATCACGGGGCGTCGAATGTTCATGGGCTTCAATCCTTGTCCGGAATGGATAACGGGTGTTCAAAGATTGATCTGCCGGCGGTGCGCGATCGTGAACCCGGGATGACGATTTCGTCATCGCTCGCGCTGCGTCGACTATCAGGCAACGGCGAGCAGCGCACGGCGGGCGGCGGTGCGCAAACGACATAGGCGTCGATCGGCTCCTGCAGTTCGGGCGGCACGCGCACACGACGCACGTCAATCTCCGGCGACGCGATCACTTCCGATCAAGGCAACGGCAACGTCCGGGCACGGGCATGACGAAAATTTCATCTCCGGGTCAGGCTCCCGATGAATCGTGCCGCTACCATCGAATGCGTGACGGGGATGCCCCGTTGCAATCCACGCAAGCGTATCGTCGTCGCACGGCGCGATCACGCGTTGGGCCCGGACACTGTGAGTGCCGGGCTTTTTTTTGGTTCATCGCAGAAAACCGTGGAGGGTTTTCAAGCGATTGCATAATCTGACACCTGATTCTAAGGATGTCGGAGGAGGCAATTGCTCGATCGAAAGGCACTTCAGGCACTGGGCTGCTGGACCGG
>NZ_CADFEJ010000007.1 GCF_902833055.1 Burkholderia territorii | reverse complement strand
CGAGTCGGTCCCACCCCTTCCCATCCCGAACAGGACCGTGAAACGACTCTACGCCGATGATAGTGCGGATTCCCGTGTGAAAGTAGGTAATCGTCAGGCTCCCCTCAAGCCAGAAACCCCCGCCCAAAAGGCGGGGGTTTTTGCATTTGGAGCGGCGCAAATGCACGTGGAGGTAACCGAACCTCCGCACGTGTCGTTCGAGTGGCGTACCTTGAATCCCCGCTTCATCATCCCGAACCCATCCCCGTCTTAATCGCTGCATTTCCGGCCACACAGACGGCTCGTACCGCCTCGGGCGAAACCGCATAGACGCAAAATTCATGTGAAATGAGGCCTTATCGGGTCCACCCACGTAAAATTTGCGAATCTCCATCCAGTCGCATCCAGAACGATGAACGTCGCCACTCAGATAGCTCGGGCCGTTTGCCCGCACGATTGTCCGGATACGTGCGCGATGCGCGTGACCGTCGAAAACGGCCGAGCCATCAAGGTTACGGGTGACCCCGACCATCCGCCTACGCAGGGCGTGTTGTGCACGAAAGTCAGCCGGTATGCCGACCGCGTTCATCATCCCGACCGGCTTACCGTGCCCCTCAAGCGCGTCGGCGCGAAGGGGGAAGGGCGCTTCGTGCCGATCAGCTGGAGCGACGCATTTGACGAGATTGGCCGACGTCTCGGGGAAATCGCAGCGCGCGCGCCGGAGGCGATCATGCCGTACAGCTACGCGGGAACGATGGGACTCGTGCAGGGCGAAAGCATTGCGCAGCGGTTCTTCCATAAACTCGGTGCGTCCCGGCTCGAGCGGACCATCTGCTCCGCGGCCGGTGCGGCAGGGCTGCGCTATACGTATGGCGGCAGCATCGGCATGCATCTTGAGCATTTCGAGGAGAGCGAGCTGATCCTGATCTGGGGCGCCAACCCGATCGCATCCAGCCTGCATTTCTGGACCCGGGCGCAAGAAGCCAAGCGGCGAGGCGCCCGTCTGGTCGCAATCGATCCCTACCGCTCGCTGACGGCAGAAAAATGCCATCAGCACATCGCGTTGAAACCGGGTACCGACGGCGCGTTCGCGCTCGGCATGATGCATGTGCTGATTACCGAAGATCTGCTCGATCACGATTACATCGCGCGCCATACGATCGGCTTCGATGCGCTCAAGGCGCGAGCTCTGTCCTATCCGCCGGAGCGTGTCGCGCAAATCTGCGGCATCGAAGTATCGGAACTGATCGAACTCGCACGCCTTTACGGTGCGACCCGCAAGGCATCGATTCGCCTCAATTACGGCATGCAGCGCGTGCGCGGCGGCGGCAATGCCGTGCGCGCGATTGCAAGCTTGCCCGCGCTGACAGGCGCGTGGCGTGATCGGGCTGGCGGGCTGCTGCTGTCATCGTCCGAATCCGCACCGGTCAATCACGCGGCGCTGCAGCGTCCGGACCTGATGCCCGGCTGGCCTCATACAGTGCCGCGCGTCATCAACATGAATGCGATCGGCGACGCGCTGCTGCACCCGGGCGACGCAACCTTCGGGCCCAAGGTCGAAGCGGTGATCGTCTACAACTCGAATCCGGTCGCGGTCGCGCCCGATTCGTCGAAAGTCGCCGCCGGATTCGCGCGCGAAGATCTGTTCACGGTCGTTCTCGAGCACTTCAAGACAGATACGGTCGATTTCGCCGATATTGTATTGCCGGCCACGACGCAACTCGAGCATCTCGACGTCCACAAGTCGTATGGCCATACCTACGTGATGGCAAATCTCCCGGCGATTCCGCCCGTCGGTGAGGCGCGGCCGAACACGGAAATCTTTCGCGGCATCGCACGCAGCATGGAGCTCGACGAGCCGGCGCTTTATCACAGCGACGAAGAGGTCGCGCGGGTGGCGCTGCGTTGGGACGATCCGGCGCTCGACAGTGATTGGGAAACGTTGAAGCGTGCCGGCTGGCTCAAACTGAAGTTGGCGGACGCGCCTTTCGCAAATGGCGGTTTCCGTACACCGTCCGGCAAATGCGAGTTCTACAGTGCGCGACTCGAGCAGATGGGCATGGACCCGGTGCCCGATTACCTGCCGCCGTTCGAATCTGCGGAGGCCGCGCCGGAACTCGCCGCGCGCTACCCACTGGCGATGATTTCCCCGCCGGCCCGTCACTTCCTGAACAGCACGTTCGTGAACGTGGACAGCCTGCGCAGTACGGAAGGCCAGCCGCACCTCGACATACACCCGGAAGACGCAGACGCGCGCGGCATCGGCGAGGGCGACATCGTGCGCATCTTCAACGACCGCGGATCGATGCAGGCGGTTGCGCGAGTGACCGATCGTGCGCGAGCGGGGCTCGTCGTCGGGCTGTCGATCTGGTGGAAGAAATTGTCGCCCGATGGGCGCAACGCGAACGAGGTGACGAGCCAGGCGCTGACCGATCTCGGCAACTCGGCGACTTTTTACGATTGTCTGGTGGAAGTTGAGCGGATTTGACCGAACTTCGAGATATCATCAGACGATTCTGGCCGAAAGTTGGAAGTGGGCATCTAACCCTGTTGTCTCGGGGTGGGCGAGCCGCTACGATGCGTTTTAGCACGACCATTCGAAAATCAGTGAGGAGACGCGCAGTATGGACAAAATTTGGCTGAAATCGTACCCGCCCGGCGTTCCAGCCGAAATCGACGCGTCCCCGTATCCTTCCATTCCGGATCTTCTCGACGAGAGCTTCAAGCAGTATCGCGACCGCAAGGCGTTCGTCTGCATGGGCAAGAGCATCACGTACGGCGAGCTCGATGCACTGTCGCGCCAGTTCGGCGCGTGGCTGCAGTCCCGCGGCCTGAAGCGCGGCGCGCGCGTCGCGCTCATGATGCCGAACGTGCTGCAGTACCCGGTGGCGATCGTCGCAGTGCTCCGCGCGGGCTTCACCGTCGTCAACGTCAATCCCCTCTATACGCCGCGCGAGCTCGAGCACCAGCTCAAGGACAGCGGGGCGGAGGCGATCGTCATCCTCGAGAATTTCGCGTCGACGCTGCAGGCCGTCATCGCCAATACCGCGGTCAAGCATGTCGTGGTCGCGTCGATGGGCGATCTACTGGGTATCAAGGGCTGGCTCGTCAATTATGTCGTGCGCAATGTGAAGAAGATGGTGCCGGCGTGGCAGCTTCCGTCGTTCACGCGCTTCAAGGCCGCGCTGTCCGAAGGCGCGCGGCAGACCTTCAAGCCGCAGCAGCTCGGCCCCGACGACGTCGCGTTCCTCCAGTACACGGGCGGTACGACGGGTGTCGCGAAGGGCGCGACGCTGCTGCACCGGAACATCGTGTCGAACGTGCTGCAGGCCGGCGCATGGCACCATCCCGCGCACGAGAAGTACCCTGAGGTGAAACAGTTCGTGACGGTCGTCGCGCTGCCGCTCTATCACGTGTTCGCGTTGACGGTGTGCGGTTTCCTGACGATGCGCACGGGCGGCATGGGCATCCTGATCCCGAATCCGCGCGACATCGGCGGCATGATCAAGGAGTTGAAGGGTTATCAGATCTCGACGATTCCGGCCGTCAACACGCTGTACAACGCCCTGCTGAACCATCCTGACTTCAACCAGCTCGACCTGTCGAAGCTCGTGATCGCCAACGGCGGCGGTATGGCGATCCAGGAAGGCGTCGCGAAACGCTGGTACGAGAAGACCCATACGGCGATCGTCGAGGGTTACGGTCTGTCGGAGACCTCGCCGGTCGCGACCTGCAATCCGGTGACCGCGACCGAATACAGCGGGACGATCGGCTTGCCGCTGCCGTCGACCGAAGTGGCCATCCGCGATGACGCCGGCAACGACGTCGCGCTCGGCGAGCCGGGCGAGATCTGCATCCGCGGGCCGCAGGTCATGGCCGGCTACTGGAATCGTCCGGAGGAAACCGCGAAGGTCATGTTCCCGGACGGTTTCTTCAAGACCGGCGACGTTGGCGTGATGGACGCGCGCGGGTACGTGAAGATCGTCGACCGGAAGAAGGACATGATCCTGGTATCCGGTTTCAACGTGTATCCGAACGAGGTCGAGGACGTGGTGGCGTCGCATCCGGGCGTGTTCGAGGTGGCGGCGGTCGGTGTACCGGACGAGCACTCGGGCGAAGCCGTGAAGCTGTTCGTCGTGAAGAAGGATCCGGCGCTCACCGACAAGGACATCCTCGCGTACTGCAAGGAGCGTCTCACTGGCTACAAACGGCCGAAACTCGTCGAGTTCCGCACGGAGCTGCCGAAGACGAACGTAGGCAAGATCCTGCGGCGCGAATTGCGCGACGGACGCGCGTAACGCCGAAGTGGAACCAGTCAGCCCGGCAAGTGCCGGGCTTTTTCATTTGTAATGCTGCAGCGAGGCTTCCGCGCCGTGATTCGACGGTCGCGGGAACGGTACGCGTTCTACCGGGAGGCGCCATGGTCGACGGAGCCGCCAGGCCGGCTCGGCGGCGACCGTGATCCGCAATTCGCTTGATGCGATACCCTGCGTGCAGGGTGCAGGGTGCAGGGTGCAGGGTGCAGGGTGCAGGGTGCAGGGTGCAGACGAGCAGCCGTGGCATTCACGTCGATGGCACGCCCCGTACGGGCGATCGTCCCGTTCTCCTCCCACACCGCTTCATGGCCGCAAAAGAAAAAGGCGCCCGAAGGCGCCTTCAATATGCTGCGGCTTGTCAGGCAAGCTGATTAGAACTTGTGACGGATGCCGACGCGCGCTGCAACCTGGTTGCTCGTGCTCGACGGATCGAGACCGTTGATCGATGCGGTGGCCGGAATGACATTGCCCTTCGAATCGAGCGCGTTGCCCGATGCGTGCTGATACACGCCGATCACGTAGACGTCCGTGCGCTTCGACAGGAAGTAGTCGACGCCCAGCGAGCCCTGGTGATACTTGGCTGCCGAGTTGCCGTCGATCTTGCTGCCTTGCGTGTAGTCATACGCCGCGCCGACGATCAGCGCCGGGGTCAGCTGATACTTGAAGTTGATTTCGCCGTTGTTGAACGTCGCGGTCTGGTTCACGAACGGACCGACCGAGAAGCCCTTGAACTTCGTGTTCGAGTACGTCGCGCCGATCGTCGCTGCGCCGAACGTGTACGCACCGCCCGCACCGATGACCTGGTACGTGTTCGCGCTGTTCGCATACGCGCCGTAGACCGGCGACGACACCGCCGTCGCCGCAGCCGACGCGCCGGTGTTGAACATGCCGCCGAAGTTTGCCGGCGTGCGTGCGTTCAAGTAGCCGACACCCAACACCAGCGGGCCGTTGTTGTAACCGGCGCCGAGCGACCAGACCTGGTTCTTCGAGAACTGGCCGGCTTGACCGCCGAAGCTGTACAGGCCGCCGAACGAGAAGCCGCCGTAGGTCGGGCTCGTGTACTTGACCGCGTTGTTCACGCGGTATGCGTTGTTGAAGTTGTCGAGGTCACCCGGGTGAGCCGCAATGTAGCCGCCCCACTGGTCGCCTGCCTCGAGCGGGCCGACGAAGTCGACGACGGAGTCGTATTGGCGACCCAGCGTGACCGTACCGTACTGGCTCGACAGGCCGACGTAAGCCTGACGGCCGAACATCAGGCCGCCTTGGCCGAGCTTGCCGGAATTGACGTCGAAGCCGTTTTCGAGCACGAAGATCGCCTTCAGGCCGCTGCCCAGATCTTCGGTGCCGCGCAGGCCGAAGCGGCTGCCTTGCATCACGCCGCTTGCCAGGCCGTACAGGTGGCCGCCCTTGGCGTTGTTGTTGAAGATGAGGCCTTCATCGATGATGCCGTAAAGCGTCACGCTGCTTTGCGCATGAGCTGCGCCAGCGAACGCGCCCAGCGCGACGAGCGCGAGAAGCGACTTTTTCATTAACGGATCTCCAAGAATCACTGAATTTTTTTGGCGGGGCGGATAGTTATGTTGTGTTGACGCGCCCCATCAACTTCGCAAGAAGTCGCACGTAATGTAGCAAAGCCGTTTTTTCCGACAAAGCGAAATGCCGTGGCGCAAGGTTGCCATGTTTCCTTTATGCAACAATGGTTAAAATCACGGGTTAACCGCAATTTCCGCTGAATAATCAAGTCGGTTACGCAGCGGAGCACGTGCCCTTGCCGCCCGCGGCAGCACACGCAGCCAGGAGAACAGGATGGTGTTGGATGAACTGATCAGCGAATTCGATCGCGGCCTGCGATCGCTGACCGGCATTAGCCGGATGAGCCGGCCGGTGCCCGCGCCGGCGGAGCCGCCGGCCGCCGAACTGACGCCCGCGGAGCGCACGCATGCCGCCGGACTGATGCGCGTGAACCACGTCGGCGAGGTCTGCGCGCAGGCGCTTTATCAGGCGCAGAAGCTGACCGCGCGCTCGTCGTCGTCGAAGGCGATGTTCGAGGAGGCCGCGCGCGAGGAGGAGGATCATCTCGCGTGGACTGCCCATCGGCTGAAGGAACTCGATTCGCGCCCGAGTCTGCTCAACCCGCTGTGGTACGCTGGCGCGCTTGCGATCGGCGTCGTCGCCGGCACGCTGGGCGACAAGGTCAGCCTCGGTTTCATGGCCGAGACGGAGCGCCAGGTCGAGAGCCATCTCGACGGGCATCTGTCCGAGCTGCCCGCGACCGACACGGCGTCGCGTGCGATCGTCGAGCAGATGCGGCTCGACGAGGTGAAGCACGGCAAGGCCGCGACCGATGCCGGCGGCGTCGAGTTGCCGCTGCCCGCACGGATGCTGATGCGCGCCGCATCGAAAGTCATGACGAGCACTGCGTACTATCTCTGACATTCGGGCCGGGGCGGCGCGCGATGCCGTCCCGGTCCGCCGTCCTCGATACCGCCCGTTTTTTCCGCGTTTTCCCGCCCCCGAAGCCCCTTCCGCACGCCAGTCTGGCCCGTCTTTCTCACGTATCACCTTCACAAGTTGCACTAGCTCATTCATTTATAACGGTTTTTGGTATGAGGGGCCGCATGAGCATGCGCGCGTAAGTCCTTGTTCTAACTAACAAAATTCGTCAAAAATCCGGGCCGCTCCCTTGACCGTGCCAAACCCTTCCACTAAAGTGGGAGACAGTGTGAGAAAGTGTATTTTTGTGTGATTTGGCGGGCTATTCGGGCTAAATTCTCGAGCATTGAGCGGGTGCTTCGGTGCCCTGAACGGGAGAGCGGAACGTGTTCCAAGGGGCGTCGGCGCTGACGCTCGATGCGAAAGGGCGGATGTCGGTGCCGGCTCGCTATCGCGAAGCGCTGCAAGGACAGGCAGAAGGACGGGTGACTGTGACCAAGCACCCGGACGGCTGCCTGTTGCTGTTTCCGCGCCCTGAATGGGAAGTGTTCCGCGCCAAGATCGCCGCGCTGCCGATGGACGCTCATTGGTGGCGGCGAATTTTTCTCGGCAATGCGATGGACGTCGATCTCGACAGCGCAGGCCGGATTCTCGTATCGCCCGAGCTGCGAATGGCGGCCGGACTGGAAAAGGAAGTCATGTTGTTGGGAATGGGTAGTCACTTCGAGCTGTGGGATTCGCAGACCTACATCGCGAAGGAGCAGGCAGCGATGGCGCAGGGCATGCCCGACGCGCTGAAGAATTTCACGTTCTGATTGCGGTGACGGAGACGCCCGCGATGGGAAACGAATTGCAGCATCGGACCGTGCTGTTGGACGAAGCGGTCGATTCGCTCGTGACGCGGCCGGACGGCATTTATGTCGACGGCACGTTCGGGCGCGGCGGCCATAGCCGCGCGGTGCTCGCGCGGCTGGCGCCGGCCGGCCGGCTGATCGCGTTCGACAAGGATCCGAGGGCGATCGAGACGGCGCAGCGCATCGAGGATGCGCGCTTCTCGATCGTGCATGACAGCTTTGCATCGATGCGCGACGCGCTTGCGGCGCGCGGTGTCGAGAAGGTGTCGGGGGTGTTGCTGGACCTGGGCGTGTCCTCGCCGCAGGTGGACGATCCGGCGCGCGGCTTCAGCTTTCGCGCCGATGGCCCGCTGGACATGCGTATGGATCCGACGCGCGGCGAGTCGGCGGCCGAGTGGCTCGCACGGGCTTCGGTGCAGGAATTGACGGAGGTGATACGGGATTATGGGGAAGAACGGTTTGCTTTTCAGATTGCAAAGGCGCTTGTTGCTCGCCGGGCAGAGTCCGACCGTCTTGGGCCTCTCGACACCACGGGCGAGCTTGCCCAAATCGTGGGTAACGTCGTCAAAACCCGTGAGAAGGGCAAGGATCCGGCAACCCGCACCTTTCAGGCTATACGGATTCACGTCAATCAAGAGCTTGCGGACCTGCAAGTCGTACTAGGCGCGGCATTGTCGTTGCTGGAGCAAGGGGGGCGGCTGGTGGTCATCAGCTTTCATTCACTCGAGGACCGGATCGTCAAGCGATTCATGCAGGCGCACGCGAGTGCGCCTGCGGTCGATCGTCGCCTGCCGATCCGCGCCGTCGACCTCCCGAGCCCGCCGCTCAAGATCATCAGCCGCCAGTTCCCGAGCGACGCGGAAGTCGCCGCGAACCCGCGCGCCCGGTCGGCCGTGATGCGCATCGCGGAGCGCGTCACGCCATGAGCCGCTTCAACATCTTCCTGCTGATCATCGTGATGGGCTGCGCACTGTCGGTCGTCAACTCGACGAACCAGCAGCGCCAGATCTTCATCCAGCTGCAGCGCGCGCAGTCGCAGGAGCGTCAGCTCCAGCAGGACTACGCGCAGCTTCAATATCAGCAGAGCGCGCTGTCGAAGACGTCGCGCATCGAGCAGCTCGCGAACGATTCGCTGAAGATGCAGCCGATCACGACCGGTCGCACCCAGTACCTGACGCTGCCGCCGGGCGCCGCGAAGGCGATCGATGCGCCGATTCCCGCGTCGGCCGATACGGCCACGAAGGGCCGCGGAGGCGCGCGATGAAGCCGTCGCAAAAGCGCCAGGACGTGAAGTTCTCGTCGAGCCCCGTGCTCGGCGTGCACCTGCCGATGTGGCGCTCGAAACTCGTCGTGTTCCTGCTGTTCATGGCGTTCGTCGCGCTCGCCGCGCGGGCGTTCTGGATCCAGGGGCCCGGCAACGCCTTCTATCAGAAGCAGGGCGAGAGCCGCTACCAGCGCACGATCGAGCTGCCGGCCACGCGCGGCAAGATCCTCGACCGTAACGGGCTCGTGCTCGCGACGAGCCTGCCCGTGCGCGCGATCTGGGCGATTCCCGACGCGGTGCCCGACGATCTCGGCGCGGACAAGATCAATCAGCTCGGCAAGCTCCTTGGCATGACGCCGAAGGAGCTGCGCGTGAAGCTGTCGGAAGACAAGGGCTTCGTCTACGTCAAGCGCCAGGTGCCGATCGACGTGGCGGACAAGGTCGCCGCGCTCGACATTCCCGGTATCTATCAGCGCAACGAATACAAGCGCTTCTATCCGGAAGGCGAGATCACCGCTCACCTGATCGGCTTCACGAACGTCGAGGACGAAGGCCAGGAAGGCGTCGAGCTCGGCGACCAGAAGCTGCTGTCCGGCACGTCCGGCGTGCGCCGCGTGATCAAGGACCGGATGGGGCACATCGTCGAGGACGTCGCCGTGCAGATTCCGCCGCACAACGGGACCGACGTCGACCTGTCGATCGACAGCAAGATCCAGTACATCGCGTATGCGAACCTGAAGGCCGCCGTCGAGAAGTTCAAGGCGAAGGCCGGCGCGGCGATGGTCGTCGACGTGCGCACCGGCGAGGTGCTGGCGCTCGTCAACTACCCGACGTACAACCCGAACGATCGTTCGCGCATGACGGGCGAGCAGTTGCGCAACCGGATCATGACCGACGTGTTCGAGCCGGGCTCGATCATGAAGCCGTTTACCGTGTCGCTCGCGCTCGACCTGCACCGCGTGACGCCGAACACGCTCGTCGAGACGGGCAACGGGCACTTCGTGCTCGACGGCGCACCGATCACCGACGATGCGGGTTTCGGCACGCTGACGGTCGGCGGCGTGATCCAGAAGTCGAGCAACATCGGCGCGACGAAGATCGCGATGACGATGCGGCCCGAGGAAATGTGGAATATGTATACGAGCATCGGCCTCGGTCAGGCGCCGAAGGTCGGGTTCCCCGGTGCGGTGGCCGGCCGCCTGCGTCCGTGGAAGAGCTGGCGTCGCATCGAGCAGGCGACGATGTCGTACGGCTACGGCCTGTCGGTGTCGCTGTTCCAGCTGGCGCGCGCATACACGGCGATCGCGCATGACGGCGAGCTGATGCCGGTGACCATTTTCAAGACCGACCCCAACCAGCCGGTCGTGGGCACGCAGGTGTTCAACCCGACCACGGCGCGCGAGGTGCGTGCGATGCTCGAAACGGTGGTGGCGCCGGGCGGCACGTCGCCCGATGCGGCCGTGCCCGGTTATCGCGTCGGCGGCAAGAGCGGCACCGCTTACAAGCACGAAGGCCACGGCTACACGCGCAAGTACCGCGCGTCGTTCGTCGGCATGGCGCCGATGCCGAATCCGCGCATCGTCGTTGCCGTGTCGGTCGACGAACCGACCGCCGGCAGCCACTTCGGCGGCCAGGTGTCCGGCCCCGTATTCTCGGCGATCGCGGGCGATACGATGCGCGCGCTGAACGTGCCGCCGAACATGCCGATCAAGCAGCTCGTCGTGTCCGACGACGCACCCGGCGCGCCCGCCGGGACGGGCCCGCAAAAGCTCGCCGCGGGCAGCGGTGCGAAGCATATGATCGTATCCAGCACGACACGTAATTCACCAGGAGTTGTTCGATGAGCGCCGCTCGCAGTTCCCATCCGGCGCATCAGCAGATCGCGGCCGCGCTTGCGTGGCTGCGCCAGCATGTGGCCCCCGCGGCGCAACTGCATGCCGACACGCGCAGCCTGCAGGCGGGCGACGCGTTCCTCGGCTATGCAGTCGACGGGGCAGACAATCGCGCCTTCATTTCCGATGCCGTCGCGCGCGGCGCGGCCGCCGTGCTGTATCAGCCGGAGGGCCTCGAAGCCGCACCGGCGGCGCCCGTCGCGCTCGCGGTGCCGGCGCTCGACCAGCTGGCCGGCGAGATCGCCAGCGGCTGGTACGGCGACCCGAGCGACGGCCTGCTCGTCGTCGGCGTGACCGGCACCAACGGCAAGACGTCCTGCACGCACTGGATCGCAGCCGCGCTGACGGCGCTGCACCAGCCGTGCGCGCTGATCGGCACGCTCGGCAGCGGCATGCCGGGGCAACTCGTGCCGACCGGCTTCACGACGCCGGACGCGCCGCAGCTGCAGCGCAGTCTCGCGCAGTTGCACGACGCGGGCGCGAAGGCCGTCGCGATGGAGGTGTCGTCGCACGCGTTGCATCAGGGCCGCGTGAACGGCACGGCATTCGACATTGCCGTCTTCACCAACCTCACGCAGGATCACCTCGACTATCACGGCACGTTCGACGCGTACGAAGCCGCGAAGTCGAAGCTGTTCGCGTGGCGCGGGCTGCGGGCCGCGGTCGTCAATCGCGACGACGCAGCCGGCCGCCGCCTGCTCGAGAAGCTTGCCGGCCGTGTGCGCACGATCGCCTACGGTATCGGCGACGCGCAGGCAGCCGACGCCGATCGCGAGCTGGTCGCGCTCGACGTGCGCGCGACCGCCACGGGCACGGCTTTCCGCCTGCGCTCGTCGTGGGGCGAAGCGGACGTCGAAGTCGGCACGCTCGGCACGTTCAACGTCAGCAACCTGCTCGCGGTGCTCGGTTCGCTGCTAGCGGCCGACGTGCCGTTCGACGCGGCCGTCGCGGAGATCGCGCGGCTCGAGTCCGTCAACGGGCGCATGCAGCGCCTTGGCGGCCGGCTGCAGAGCGACGAACCGCTGGTCGTGATCGACTACGCGCACACGCCCGATGCGCTCGACAAGACGCTCGACGCGTTGCGCCCGATCGCGGCGGCGCGCGGCGGGCGGCTCATCTGCATGTTCGGCTGCGGTGGCGATCGCGATGCGACGAAGCGTCCGTTGATGGGCGCGATCGCCGAGCGGCTCGCGGACGAAGTCGTCGTCACGAGCGACAATCCGCGCAGCGAGGATCCGCAGCGCATCATCGACCAGGTCATCGCGGGGATGACCGCGCCCGATCGCGCACGCCGCATCGAGGATCGCGCGAGCGCGATCCTGCAAGCCGTGCGTGGCGCCGCCCGCGAGGATGTCGTCGTGCTGGCCGGCAAGGGTCACGAGGCGACGCAGGAAATCATGGGCAAGAAGCGCACGTTCTCCGATCAGGATCACGCGCGGCTCGCGCTTGCGGCACGCGCGACGCACGGCAAGGGAGGCGGCGAATGACGATGCTCAGTCTCGGCGAAGCCGCGCGCCTGATTCCCGGTGCCTCCGTGCACGGCGATCCGGACACCACGTTCGAGCGCGTGTCCACCGACAGCCGCACGGTCGGCCCGGGCGACCTGTTCGTCGCGCTGAAAGGCGAGCGCTTCGACGCGCACGACTTCCTCGGCGACGTGGCCGCGCGAGGTGCAGCCGCGGCGCTCGTCGCGCACGCGCCGGCGGGCCTTGCAATGCCGGTCATCGAAGGCGGGGAAACGCGCGCGGCGCTCGGCGCGCTCGCGCATGGCTGGCGCAAGCGCTTCGCGGTGCCGCTCGTCGCGGTGACGGGCAGCAACGGGAAGACGACCGTCAAGGAAATGATCGCGTCGATCCTTGCGGCGGCCGTCGGCGCCGACGCGCGGCTGGCGACGGCCGGCAACCTGAACAACGACATCGGCGTGCCGTTGACGCTGCTGCGCCTGTCGGGCGCGCATCGCGTCGCGGTGATCGAGCTCGGAATGAATCACCCGGGCGAGACCGAAGTGCTCGCGCGCCTCGCGGCGCCGACCGTCGCGCTCGTCAACAATGCGCAGCGCGAACACCAGGAGTTCATGGCGACGGTCGAGGCGGTCGCGCTCGAACATGCGGCCGTGATCCACGCGCTGACGCCGGACGGCGTCGCGGTGTTTCCGGCCGACGATGCGTACGCCGGAATCTGGCGTGTCGCGGCGACCGGCAACCGGATTCTCGATTTCGCGCTGCACGACGCCGAACGGCAGGTCGAAGCGCAGGTCACGGGCCGCTTGCACGGCGGCGAGCTTGCGATCGACACGCCGTCGGGCCCGGTGACGGTACGCCTGCGCGCGCTCGGCGAGCACAACGCACGCAACGCGTTGGCTGCAACGGCCGCGGCGCTCGCGGCCGGTATCGAGCTGGCTGCGATCAAGCAGGGCCTCGAATCGTTCGAGCCGGTCAAGGGCCGTTTGCAGGTCCGGCAGGCGGACGTCGGCAGCCTCGCGGGCGCAACGGTCGTCGACGACACCTACAACGCGAACCCCGATTCGATGCGCGCGGCGATCGACGTGCTGGCCGCGCAACCGGCGCCGCGCGTGCTGGTGATCGGCGACATGGGCGAGGTCGGCGACGAAGGCCCGGCGTTTCACCGCGAGATCGGCGCGTATGCACGCGAGCGCGGCATCGATGCGCTGTTCGCGCTCGGCGATGCGTCGCGAGATGCCTGCACCGCGTATGGCGACACGGCCCGGCATTTCGACGACGTCGGCGCGCTGGTGACGGCACTGCTCGCGGCGGGCTACGGCGCGCGCGCGACGGTGCTCGTGAAGGGTTCGCGGTACATGAAGATGGAGCGCGTGGTCGACGCGCTGACGAAACAATCCGCGGCGGGCACGGTGCCCGCTGCACACTGAGTAGAAGGAAGGAAGCATGCTGCTGGCGCTGGCGCAATGGCTGCAAGGAGACGCAAGCTTTTTGCGCTTGTTCACGTACCTGACGTTCCGTGCGGTGATGGCTACCATCACCGCGCTCGGGATCGGGCTCGTGTGCGGACCGTGGGTGATCCGCAAGCTGACGCAAATGAAGGTCGGGCAGGCCGTGCGCAAGGACGGCCCGCAGAGCCATCTCGTCAAGTCCGGCACGCCGACGATGGGCGGCGTGCTGATCCTGATCGGCATTGCGGTCGCGACGCTGCTGTGGGGCGACCTGACGAACCGTTTCATCTGGATCGTGATGCTCGTGACGTTCGGCTTCGGCGTGATCGGCTGGGTAGACGACTACCGCAAGGTCGTCTACAAGGACCCGCGCGGGATGTCGTCGCGCGAAAAGTATTTCTGGCAGTCGGTGATCGGGCTGTTCGCGGCGGTCTACCTCGCATTCAGCGTGTCCGAGGCGAACAACGTGCGCGTGTTCGACCTGTTCATGGCCTGGGTGAGGAGCGGCCTGTCGATGGGGCTGCCCGCGCGGGCCGACCTGATGTTGCCGTTCCTGAAGTCGATCAGCTACCCGCTGGGCGTCTGGGGCTTCATCGTGCTGACGTACTTCGTCATCGTCGGCGCGAGCAACGCGGTCAACCTGACCGACGGCCTCGACGGTCTCGTGATCATGCCGGTCGTGCTGGTCGGCGCGTCGCTCGGCGTGTTCGCGTACGTGATGGGCAGCTCGGTGTATTCGAAATACCTGCTGTTTCCGCACATTCCGGGCGCCGGGGAGCTGCTGATCTTCTGTTCCGCGATGGGCGGGGCAGGGCTCGCGTTCCTCTGGTACAACACGCACCCCGCGCAGGTGTTCATGGGCGACGTCGGCGCGCTGGCGCTCGGCGGCGCGCTCGGCACGGTCGCGGTGATCGTGCGCCAGGAAATCGTGCTGTTCATCATGGGCGGCATCTTCGTCGCGGAAACGCTGTCGGTGATGCTGCAGGTGTCGTGGTTCAAGTACACGAAGAAGCGTTACGGCGAAGGGCGGCGCCTGCTGAAGATGGCGCCGCTGCATCACCATTTCGAATTGTCCGGCTGGAAGGAAACGCAGGTGGTGGTGCGTTTCTGGATCATCACGCTGATGCTGTGCCTGTTCGGTCTGTCCACCCTCAAGTTGCGGTAAAGGAAAGGTAACAAGGATGTCTGGCGAGATGTTTGGAGATCGGCAGCGGCCGATGGTGCTCGTACTGGGGCTCGGGGAATCGGGTCTCGCGATCGCGCGATGGTGCGCGAGGCACGGGTGCCGGCTGCGTATTGCCGATACCCGCGAGGCGCCGCCGAACCTTGCCGCGCTGCAGGCCGAAGGCATCGACGCGGAGTTCGTCGGCGGGCCGTTCACGCCTGCGCTGCTCGACGGCGGCGTCGAGATCGTCGGGCTGAGCCCCGGCCTGTCGCCGCTCGAGCCGGCGCTCGCCGCGTTGATCGCGGCCGCGAACGAGCGCGCGATCGCGGTGTGGGGCGAACTGGAATTCTTCGCGCAGGCGCTGCGCGCGCTCGGCACGAGCGGCTATCAGCCGAAGGTGCTCGCGATCACCGGCACCAACGGCAAGACCACGACGACGAGCCTCACGGGCCTGCTGTGCCAGCGTTCGGGCAAGAAGGTGGCCGTCGCGGGCAACATCAGCCCGGCGATGCTCGACCGGCTTGCGGCCGCGATCGACGATACGGCGCTGCCCGACGTCTGGGTGCTCGAGCTGTCGAGCTTCCAGCTCGAAACCGCGCGCACGTTCGCGCCGGACGCGGCCGCGATCCTCAACATCACGCAGGATCACCTCGACTGGCACGGCAGCTTCGACGCGTACGCGGCGGCGAAGGGCCGGATTTTCGGTGCGACGACGACGCGCGTGCTCAATCGCGACGATGCGGCCGTGATGAAGTTCGCGCCGGCCGCTGGCGCCGCCGATGCGCCGCGCACCGTCACGTTCGGCCTGAATGAGCCGGTGCATGACGGCGACTACGGCCTGTCGCGCGACAACGGCATTGCATGGCTCGTCGAAGCCGTCGACCGCGATGCGCCGGACGAGACCACGACGAGCCGTCGGCGCAAGCGCGACGGCGCGCATACGCCCGACATCGCGCAGAAGCGCCTGATGCCGGCCGACGCGCTGCGCATCCGCGGGCTGCACAACGCGGCGAACGCGCTGGCCGCGTTCGCGCTGGCACGCGCCATCGACCTGCCGGCCGCGCCGCTGCTGCATGCGCTGCGCGAATACCGCGGCGAAGCGCATCGCGTCGAAGTGATCGCGACGATCGACGACGTGGACTACGTCGACGACAGCAAGGGAACGAACGTCGGCGCGACGGTGGCCGCGCTCGACGGGCTCGCGCAGAAGATCGTGCTGATTGCCGGCGGCGACGGCAAGGGCCAGGATTTCGCGCCGCTGGTCGCGCCGGTCGCGCGCTGGTGCCGCGCGGTGATGCTGATCGGCCGCGATGCGCCCGCGCTTCGCGACACGCTCGCCGAAACCGGCGTGCAGCTTGCCGATCACGCGACGCTCGAAGCCGCGGTGCATGCGGCTGCCGGGCTTGCGGAGCCGGGCGACGCGGTGCTGCTGTCGCCCGCGTGCGCGAGCCTCGACATGTTCAGGAACTACGCCCATCGCGCGGACGTGTTCCGCGCGGCGGTGGATGAAATCGCCCTCGACAAAGGAGCGACGCCATGAGCTGGTCCGATCGCCTCGTCTCCCGTTTCAACGACCGGCGCGACACCGGCGGCAATGCCGCGGGCGGCCGCGTCGCGTCGGCCACGCGCGCCGCGACCGGCGGGCTCGCGAGCGTCGTCAACGGCGTGCGGCCGAGCCGCTCGCGGATGCTCGACTTCGACTACTCGCTGCTGTGGGTGGCGATTGCGCTGCTGGGCCTCGGCGTCGTGATGGTGTATTCGGCGTCGATCGCGATGCCCGATTCGCCGAAATACGCGTCGTATCACGATTACGCGTTCCTGATGCGCCATTGCGTGTCGCTCGTCGTCGCGTTCATCGCGGCGGTGATCGCGTTCCGCGTGCCGGTGTCGACCTGGGACAAATACGCGCCGCATCTCTTCCTGATCGCGCTGGTCGGCCTCGTGATCGTGCTGATTCCGCACGTCGGCAAGGGCGTGAACGGTGCGCGCCGCTGGATTCCGCTCGGCATCACGAACATGCAGCCGTCGGAAGTCATGAAGCTCGCGGTGACGATCTACGCGGCGAACTACACGGTGCGCAAGCAGGAATACATGCAGAGCTTCGCGAAGGGCTTCCTGCCGATGGCCTGCGCGGTCGGCCTCGTCGGCGCGCTGCTGCTGCTCGAGCCGGACATGGGCGCGTTCATGGTGATCGCCGCGATCGCGATGGGCGTGCTGTTCCTCGGCGGCGTGAACGGCAAGCTGTTCGGCGGCCTCGTTGCGACGGCGGTCGGCACCTTCACGATGCTCGTGTGGCTGTCGCCGTGGCGTCGCGAGCGGATCTTCGCGTATCTCGACCCGTGGGACGAACGCTACGCGCAGGGCAAGGCGTACCAGCTCACGCACTCGCTGATCGCGTTCGGCCGCGGCGAGTGGTTCGGCGTCGGCCTCGGCGGCAGCGTCGAGAAGCTGAACTACCTGCCCGAAGCGCATACCGACTTCATCCTCGCGGTGATCGGCGAGGAGCTCGGCTTCGTCGGCGTGATGGTCGTGATCCTGCTGTTCTACTGGATCGTGCGTCGCGCGTTCGAGATCGGCCGTCAGGCGCTCGCGCTCGATCGCACGTTCGCGGGCCTGATGGCCAAGGGCATCGGCATCTGGTTCGGCGCGCAGACGTTCATCAACATGGGCGTGAACCTCGGGCTGCTGCCGACCAAGGGCCTGACGCTGCCGCTCGTGAGCTACGGCGGCTCGGGCATTCTGCTGAACTGTGTCGCGCTCGCGGTGCTGCTGCGGGTCGACTATGAAAATCGCGTATTGATGCGCGGAGGGAAGGTATGACCGCGTCGCGACGCACGCTGATGGTGATGGCAGGCGGCACCGGGGGCCACGTGTTCCCGGGGCTCGCGGTCGCGCACCGAATGGAAGCGGCGGGCTGGCGCGTCGTATGGCTCGGCAATCCGGCCGGGATGGAGGCGACGCTCGTGCCGAAGCACGGCATTCCGATGGAATACGTGCGCTTCGGCGGGCTGCGCGGCAAGGGACTGAAGACCAAGCTGACGCTGCCATTCAACCTGCTGCGCGCATGCTGGCAGAGCCTTGGCGCGCTGCGCCGCGTGCGGCCGGACGTCGTGCTCGGGATGGGCGGCTACATCACGTTCCCGGCGGGCGTGATGACCGCGCTGTCGGGCCGCCCGCTCGTGCTGCACGAACAGAATTCGATCGCCGGTCTGGCGAACAAGGTGCTCGCGAAATTCGCGAAGCGCGTGCTCGTCGCGTTCCCCGGCGCACTGCCGCACGCGGAATGGACGGGCAACCCGATCCGCGCGGAACTTGCGCGCACGGAAACGCCCAAAGCACGCTATGCATCGCGCAGCGGCCCGCTGAACGTGCTGGTCGTCGGCGGCAGTCTCGGCGCCGCCGCGCTGAATGAAGTCGTGCCGCGCGCGCTGGCGCTGCTGGCGCCGGGCGAGCGCCCGCGCATCGTGCACCAGGCCGGCGCGAAGCACATCGACGCGCTGAAGGCGAATTACGAAGCGGCGGGATTCACCGGCGGCGACGACGTGCGGCTCGTGCCGTTCATCGACGACATGGCGAGCGCGTACGCGGCGGCCGATCTCGTGATCTGCCGCTCCGGCGCGATGACGGTGTCGGAGATCGCGGCGGTGGGCGTGGCCGCGCTGTTCGTGCCGTTCCCGTACGCGGTCGACGATCACCAGACGACCAACGCCGCGTTCCTCGCCGATGCGGGCGCGGCGGTGCTGGTGCAACAACGCGACCTGTCGGCGGAACTGCTTGCCGACTGGCTGCGCGGCCAGACGCGGGCGTCGCTCGCGGACATGGCGGAGCGTTCGCGCTCGCTGGCGAAGCCCGAGGCCACCGACGAAGTCGCGCGCGTCTGCGCGAAGGTGGCCGGCGCGAACCTGGAACAACTGCAATGAAACACATCGTCAAACACATTCATTTCGTCGGGATCGGCGGCGCGGGCATGAGCGGCATCGCCGAAGTGCTTGTGAACCTCGGCTACGAGGTCAGCGGCTCCGACCTGTCGCGCAACGCGGTGACCGACCGCCTCGCGGCCCTCGGCGCGCGGATCGCGATCGGCCACGACGCGGCGAACATCGAGGGCGCGAACGCGGTCGTCGTGTCGACGGCCGTGCGCTCGGACAACCCCGAGGTGCTGGCCGCGCGCCACCAGCGCGTGCCGATCGTGCAGCGCGCGGTGATGCTCGCGGAGCTGATGCGCCTGAAGCAGGGCATCGCGATCGCCGGCACGCACGGCAAGACTACGACGACGAGCCTCGTCGCGAGCGTGCTCGCGGCGGGCGGGCTGGATCCGACCTTCGTGATCGGCGGCCGGCTGATCAGCGCCGGCGCGAACGCGCGGCTCGGCACGGGCGACTTCATCGTCGCCGAGGCCGACGAGTCGGACGCGTCGTTCCTGAACCTGTATCCGGTGATCGAAGTCATCACGAACATCGACGCCGATCACATGGACACCTACGGCCACGATTTCGCGCGGCTCAAGCAGGCGTTCATCGAATTCACGCAGCGCCTGCCGTTCTACGGCAGCGCGGTGGTGTGCGTCGACGATCCGAACGTGCGGCAGATCATTCCGTTCATCTCGAAGCCGGTCGTGCGCTACGGGCTGTCGCCGGACGCGCAGGTGCGCGCCGAAGACATCGACGCGCGCGACGGCCGCATGCATTTCACGGTGATCCGCGAAGGCCGTGCGCCGCTCGCGGTCGTGCTGAACCTGCCCGGTCTGCACAACGTGCAGAACGCGCTCGCGGCGATCGCGATCGCGACCGATCTCGGCGTGGCCGACGACGCGATCCAGCTCGCACTGGCGGAATTCAACGGCGTCGGCCGGCGCTTCCAGCGCTACGGCGAGGTGCCGACCGCGGACGGCGGCCGGTACACGCTGATCGACGACTACGGCCACCACCCGGTCGAGATGGCCGCGACGATCGCGGCCGCGCGCGGGGCATTCCCGGGCCGCCGGCTCGTGCTGGCATTCCAGCCGCACCGCTACACGCGCACGCGCGACTGTTTCGACGATTTCGTCAACGTGCTGTCGACGGTCGACGCGCTGGTGCTGACGGAAGTCTATGCCGCGGGCGAAGCGGCGATCGCGACGGCCAACGGCGACGCGCTGTCGCGGGCGCTGCGCGCGGTGGGCAAGGTCGATCCGGTGTTCGTCGCCACGGTCGACGACGTGTCGGACGCACTGGCCAGGGTCGCGCAGAACGGCGACGTGGTGATCACGATGGGTGCGGGTTCGATCGGCGGCGTGCCGGCGAAGCTCGTGCAACACACACAACAGAAGGCATGACATGAGCGGGATCGATCCGAAACGTTTCGGCAAGGTGGCGGTGTTGTTCGGCGGCGAATCGGCCGAGCGCGAGGTGTCGCTCACCTCGGGCCGTCTCGTGCTGCAGGGCCTGCGTGGCGCGGGCGTCGACGCGCATCCGTTCGACCCGGCCGAGCGGCCGCTGTCGGCGCTGAAGGACGAAGGCTTCGTGCGCGCGTTCAACGCGCTGCACGGCGGCTACGGCGAGAACGGCCAGATCCAGGGCGCGCTCGATTTCTACGGGATCCGCTACACGGGCAGCGGCGTGCTCGGCTCGGCGCTCGGCCTCGACAAGTTCCGCACGAAGCTCGTGTGGCAGCAGACGGGCGTGCCGACGCCGCCGTTCGAGACGGTGATGCGCGGCGACGACTACGCGGCGCGCGCGACGGACATCGTCGCGAAACTGGGCCTGCCGCTGTTCGTGAAGCCGGCGAGCGAAGGCTCGAGCGTCGCGGTGCTGAAGGTGAAGACGGCCGACGCGTTGCCCGCCGCACTGTCGGAAGCCGCGACGCACGACAAGATCGTGATCGTCGAGAAGAGCATCGAAGGTGGCGGCGAATACACCGCGTGCATCGCCGGCGATCTCGACCTGCCGCTGATCAAGATCGTGCCGGCCGGCGAGTTCTACGACTACCACGCGAAGTATGTCGCCGACGACACGCAATACCTGATTCCGTGCGGACTGCCGGCCGACAAGGAAGCGGAACTGAAGCGCATCGCACGTCGCGCGTTCGACGTGCTCGGCTGCACCGACTGGGGCCGCGCGGATTTCATGCTCGACGCCGCCGGCAACGCGTATTTCCTGGAAGTGAACACGGCCCCCGGGATGACCGACCACTCGCTGCCGCCGAAGGCCGCGCGCTCGATCGGCATCAGCTATTCGGAGCTGGTCGTGAAGGTGCTGTCGCTTACGCTCAACGACTGACGCAGGAACGGAACGACGTATGTGGAACAACGTTCGCCAACTCAACCTTGCCGCCAGCGCGCTGTACGCGCTGTTGCTGCTCGTGTTGGCGGCGGCCGGCTGCTACTGGCTGATCCAGCGTCCGACGTTCGCGCTGCGCGAAATCCGGATCGACGGCGACACCGAGCACATCAACACGCCGACGGTGCGTGCGGGCGTGGTCGGCCGGCTGAAGGGCAATTTCTTCACGGTCGATCTCGACGCGGCGCGTGCCGCGTTCGAGCAGATGCCGTGGGTGCGTCACGCGAGCGTGCGCCGGGTGTGGCCGAATGCGCTGGCTGTCACGCTCGAGGAGTACAAACCGCTCGGGACCTGGGGCAGCGCGCAACTGGTGAGCGTCGACGGCGAGCTGTTCACCGCGAACCAGGGCGAACTGGATCAGGAGCTGCCGGCGTTCGACGGCCCGGAGGGCAGTGCGAAGGAAGTCGTCACGCGGTATCGCGACTTCACGAACTGGTTTGCGCCGCTGAAGGCGGCGCCGGAAGAAGTGACGCTGTCGGCGCGCTACGCGTGGACGGTGAAGCTGTCGAACGGCATGCAGGTCGAACTGGGCAAGGAGCGCACCAGCGAGACCCTGCATGACCGGAGCCAGCGCCTCGTCGCCGCGTGGCCGGCCGTCACGGAGCGTTGGGGCAACGACATCGAGTACGCGGACCTGCGTTATCCGAACGGATTCGCGATTCGTGCGGCAGGCATGCGGTTCCTGACCGATACCGACAAGCGCAAGAAGTAACGAGAGATCACACGCAAGAGCACTTTATGAGCAAAGACTACAAGGATCTGCTGGTTTCCCTCGACATCGGCACGTCGAAGGTGGTGGCCATTGTCGCCGAGCTGAAGGGCGAAGGCCATTACGAGGTGATCGGCCTCGGCCAGAGCGAATCGAAAGGTCTGAAGAAGGGCGTGGTGGTCAACATCGAGGCCACCGTGCAGTCGATCCAGCGCGCGCTCGAGGAAGCCGAGCTGATGGCCGACTGCAAGATCACCAACGTGTTCACGGGGATTGCCGGCAGCCACATCCGCAGCTTCAACTCGAGCGGGATGGTCGCGATCAAGGACAAGGAAGTCACGCAGACGGACGTCGCGCGCGTGATCGAGACCGCGAAGGCGATCAACATCCCGACCGACCAGCAGGTGCTGCACATCCTCACGCAGGAATTCATCATCGACGGCCAGGAAGACGTGCGCGAGCCGATCGGGATGAGCGGCATCCGGCTGGAAGTGAAGGTGCACATCGTGACGGGCGCGGTCAGTGCCGCGCAGAACATCGTCAAGTGCGTGCGCCGCTGCGGGCTGGAAGTGAACGACCTGATCCTGCAGCCGCTCGCGTCGTCGCTGGCCGTGCTGACGGAAGACGAGAAGGATCTCGGCGTGGTGCTGGTCGACATCGGCGGCGGCACGACGGACATCGCGATCTTCGCCGAAGGCGCGATCCGCCACACGGCAGTGATTCCGATCGCCGGCGACCAGATCACGAGCGACATCGCGATGGCGCTGCGCACGCCGACGCCGGACGCGGAAGACATCAAGGTCGGCTACGGGATCGCGAAGCAGGCGCTCGCCGATCCGGACGAGATGGTCGAAGTGCCGGGTCTCGGCGAACGCGGCCCGCGCACGCTGTCGCGTCAGGCGCTCGCGGCCGTGATCGAGCCGCGCGTCGAGGAACTGTTCTCGCTGGTGCAGCAGGTCGTGCGCGAGTCGGGTTACGAAGAACTGCTTAGCTCCGGCGTGGTCATTACCGGCGGGGCTTCGATGATGCCGGGCATGGTCGAGCTCGGCGAAGACATTTTCCTGAAACCGGTGCGCATCGGCGCGCCGGAATACGCAGGCGGCCTGGCCGACGTGGTGCGCAACCCGCGCTACTCGACGGCGATGGGCCTGCTCGTCGAAGGCAGCGCTCAGCGCATGCGCGGCCGCAAGGTCGCCGTGCAGTCCGGCAACGCGGGGCAGATCTTCTCGCGGATGAAGGAATGGTTCCTGAGCAACTTCTGACGAACCGAATCGAAATTCGCGCCGGTGCCGGCGGCTGGCGCGCGACAGGAGGTTGCCCGATCTCCTGCCGAATAACGGCCGAGTAGTTTTATTTTCTTGACGGAGGCAACAATGGAATTCGAAATGCTGGAAACCGAAACCAACGGCACCATCATCAAGGTGGTCGGCGTTGGCGGCGCTGGCGGCAATGCCGTTCAGCACATGATCAACCGTGGCGTGCAGGGCGTCGACTTCATCGTGATGAACACCGACGCACAGGCGCTGTCGCGCGCGCGTGCGCCGTCCGTGATCCAGCTCGGCAACACCGGCCTCGGCGCCGGCGCGAAGCCTGAAATGGGCAAGGCGGCGGCGGAAGAGGCGCGCGAGCGCATCGCCGACGCACTGCGTGGCGCGCACATGGTGTTCATCACGGCCGGCATGGGCGGCGGCACGGGCACGGGCGCGGCGCCGGTGGTCGCGCAGATCGCGAAGGAGATGGGCATCCTGACGGTCGGTGTCGTCAGCAAGCCGTTCGAATTCGAAGGCGGCAAGCGCATGCGCGTCGCGGAAGCAGGCTCGCAGCAACTGGAGGATCACGTCGACTCGCTGATCGTCGTCCTGAACGACAAGCTGTTCGACGTGATGGGCGATGACGCCGAGATGGACAAGTGCTTCCAGTGCGCGGACGACGTGTTGAACAACGCGGTGGCAGGCATCGCCGAAATCATCAATGTCGATGGCCTCGTGAACGTCGACTTCGAAGACGTGAAGACGGTGATGGGCGAGCAGGGCAAGGCGATGATGGGCACGGCGACGGTTGCCGGCGTCGATCGCGCGCGCCTCGCGGCGGAACAGGCCGTGGCGAGCCCGCTGCTCGAAGGCGTCGATCTGTCGGGCGCGCGCGGCGTGCTGGTCAACATCACGTCGAGCCGTTCGCTGCGCCTGTCGGAAACGCGCGAAGTGATGAACACGATCAAGAGCTACGCGGCGGAAGACGCAACGGTGATCTTCGGTGCGGTGTACGACGACGCAATGGGCGATGCACTGCGCGTGACGGTCGTGGCGACGGGTCTGGGCCGTGCGGCGAAGAAGCAGCAATCGGCTCCGATGACGCTGCTGCGCACGGGCACCGACAACCAGCCGGTCAGCGCGGTCTCGCACGGGTATGCACAGCCGCAACACGTCAGCACGGCCGACTACGGCGCGCTCGATACGCCGGCGGTGTGGCGCAACTCGCGCGAAACCGCGGCATCGCACGTGCAGGCGCTGCAGGAGAAGGGTGTCGACACGTACGACATCCCGGCTTTCCTGCGCAAGCAGGCCGACTGACGACGCACACAGGCGAAGCCGCGGCGCGATCGACGAGATTGCCGCGGTAACGCCGGCGTGACGGATGCCACGAACCACGACAGGCCGCGTCGGATGCGACGCCGGGCCGGGAAACGTGCCCTCTTCGCATCAGCGAAGCGGGATGGGACGTGCTGTCCGCAATACGCCGAAAACCGTATCGCTATGAGGGACCAGCCATGATTCAAGTGGGCGACGCGCTGCCCGACGCGCAACTGTTCGAGTTCATCGACGACGCGCGCGAAGGCTGCACGCTGGGGCCGAATGCCTTCAGCGTGCGCGACCAGGTTGCGGGAAAGCGGGTGGTGATCTTCGGATTGCCGGGCGCTTTCACGCCGACCTGTTCGGCGCAGCATGTGCCGGGCTATGTCGAGCACGCCGAGCAACTGCGCTCGGCGGGCATCGACGAGCTCTGGTGCGTGTCCGTCAACGACGCATTCGTGATGGGCGCATGGGGACGTGATCTGCACACCGCGGGCAAGGTGCGCATGATGGCGGACGGCAGCGCTGCTTTCACTCATGCGCTGGGGCTGACGCAGGATTTGTCCGCGCGTGGCATGGGAATCCGTTCCCTGCGCTACGCGATGGTGATCGACGACGGTGTGGTCAAGACGCTGGCCGTCGAAGCGCCGGGCAAGTTCGAAGTGAGCGATGCGGCGAGTGTGCTCGCGACGTTGACGTCCTGATCGTGCGGTGCGCCGTTGCCTGCCGGCAACGCTGCTCACCGGCCTCAGGGCAGTTGTAACACGGGCCGATGACCGGAAACGCCTCCGTTCCGGGCATCGGCCCGTCCCGTATCGGCGCGGGTAAACAGTCGAAACAGATTGATACGCAGTTTCAAACAGCGTTGAATAGGGAATTACGCTATAATCTCGCCTATCGAATATAACTCCTGATTGATATTCTCAATCAAGTTGAAGAACATCATGCTGAAGCAGCGCACCATCAAATCGATCGTGAAGACCGTGGGCATCGGTCTGCACTCGGGCCGCAAGGTCGAACTGACGCTCCGCCCGGCCGCGCCGGGCACGGGAATCGTTTTCTCGCGCGTCGACCTGCCCACGCCCGTCGACATTCCGGCATCCGCGATGTCGATCGGCGACACGCGGCTCGCATCGGTGCTGCAGAAGGATGGTGCGCGCGTGTCGACGGTCGAGCACCTGATGTCGGCGTGCGCCGGCCTCGGCATCGACAACCTCTATGTCGACGTGACGGCCGAGGAAATCCCGATCATGGACGGCAGCGCCGCGTCCTTCGTGTTCCTGATCCAGTCCGCGGGCATCGAGGAGCAGAACGCGCCCAAGCGCTTCATCAAGGTGAAGAAGCCGGTCGAAATCCGCGACGGCGACAAGTTCGCGCGTCTCGATCCGTATTTCGGCTTCAAGCTGAAGTTCACGATCGACTTCCGTCATCCGGCCGTCGACAAGACCGGCCAGGAACTCGAGGTCGACTTCGCGAATACGTCGTACGTGCGCGAGATCGCGCGTGCGCGCACGTTCGGTTTCGCCCATGAAGTCGAAATGATGCGCGAGCTGGGCCTCGCGCGCGGCGGCAGCATGGACAACGCGATCGTCCTCGACGAATACCGGATCCTGAACAACGACGGGCTGCGCTACGACGACGAATTCGTGAAGCACAAGATGCTCGACGCGATCGGCGACCTCTACGTGGTCGGCCATCCGCTGCTGGCGTCGTACACCGCATACAAGTCGGGTCACGGACTGAACAACGCGCTGCTGCGCGAACTGCTCGCGCACGAAGACGCGTACGAGATCGTCACGTTCGACGATCCGCAAGCCGCGCCGAGCGGCTTCGCGTTCGATACGCAGACGGCGTTCGCCTGACCGGCGGTCAGCCTTGCGATAAAAAAGCGACCTTCGGGTCGCTTTTTTGTTGGGCGGCCGCCTGCGCGTCGGCGCGGCGTTCAGCGCGAAGACTTCGCACCGTGCCGCGCGGCCATCCGCGCGAGTGCGGCCTGCAGCGGCGACGGCTCGAGGTGATCGGCGAGGTCGCGCAACGCGGCGGCGCCCACGCTCGTCATGCGCGCCCGCTTCACGTGCGGCGGCTCCGGCGCATCCTTCGGCCGCACGCGCACGCGCAGCGCCGAGACCGGCCAGCCGCGCTTCTGGAGATCGGCGAGCAGGCGCGGCTCGACCTGCCGCAGGCGGGCGGCGAGCGCATTGTGCGCGGCAAAGAGGGTCAGGGTGCCGTCCTTGATCGAGCCCGGTTCGACGTGATTTGCAAGGTAGTCGGGCAGGAGGGCGGCGAGGTCGCGCTGCAGCGACGCCACTTGTTCGACGCCGGCGCGCAGGGCGGCGAACGCGTCCGTGCGGTTGAGCACTTCGGACACGGGTTGCGGGCGATACGCGGGGAGCGGGCCGAAACGCTTGGAAAATCGGTTCATCGAGGCATTCTTCGGGCGCGCACGCGCGCGGACGTTGCGCCGATTGTACCCGCGCCGGCTCGCGCAGGGGCGGCTTTCGGGCCGTGCGCCCGGCTGCGCGGGCGGGTTCGGCGTGCGGCGCGAGTCCGGCCGGGACACCGGCGCATGCCGACTCGCGTGCTAAAATTGCTCGTTTGATTCCACTAATTCGCTAAGCCGCCGAGGCTCGGGCGTCGGGGCGCGCAACGCGCGCCGGGCGCCGGTGCAGCGACGCAGGATCCGATCCGATGACAACCGGTTTTCTCCAGAAAATTTTTGGCAGTCGCAACCAGCGGCTCGTCAAGCAATACCAAAAGACCGTCGCGACGATCAATGCGCTCGAAACGCAGATCGAGAAGCTGACGGACGACCAGTTGCGCGGCAAGACGGATGAGTTCCGTCAGCGGATCGCGGGCGGCGAGTCGCTCGACAAGCTGCTGCCCGAGGCATTCGCGGTCTGCCGCGAGGCGAGCCGCCGCGTGCTGAAGATGCGCCACTTCGACGTGCAGCTGATCGGCGGCATGGTGCTCCACTACGGGAAGATCGCGGAAATGCGCACCGGCGAGGGCAAGACGCTCGTCGCAACGCTGCCCGTGTACCTGAATGCGCTGGCCGGGCGCGGCGTGCACGTCGTGACGGTCAACGATTATCTCGCGCAGCGCGACGCCGAGTGGATGGCGCGCCTCTACAACTTCCTCGGTCTGTCGGTCGGCATCAACCTGTCCGGCATGGAGCACGACCAGAAGCAGCAGGCCTACGCGGCGGACATCACGTACGGCACGAACAACGAGTTCGGCTTCGACTACCTGCGCGACAACATGGTCTACGAGACCGACGCGCGCGTGCAGCGGGCGCTGAACTTCGCAGTTGTTGACGAAGTGGACTCGATCCTGATCGACGAGGCGCGCACGCCGCTGATCATCTCGGGCCAGGCGGAAGACCACACCGACCTGTACGTGCGGATGAACGCGCTGCCGCCGCTGCTCGAGCGTCAGATCGGCGAGGAGAAGGCCGACGGCACGGGCGTCGAGAAACCGGGCGACTACACGCTCGACGAGAAGGCGCGCCAGGTGTTCCTGACGGAGTCGGGCCACGAGAAGGCCGAGCGGCTGCTCGCCGAGTGGGGCCTCATCGGCGAGGGCGAGAGCCTGTACGCGCCGCAGAACATCACGCTGATGCACCACGTGTATGCGGCGCTGCGCGCGCACACGCTGTTCCACAAGGATCAGCACTACGTCGTGCAGAACGGCGAAGTGGTGATCGTCGACGAATTCACGGGCCGCCTGATGGCGGGCCGCCGCTGGTCCGACGGCCTGCACCAGGCGGTCGAGGCGAAGGAACACGTGAAGATCCAGAGCGAGAACCAGACGCTCGCGTCGATCACGTTCCAGAACTACTTCCGCATGTACGCGAAGCTCGCGGGCATGACCGGCACGGCGGACACCGAGGCGTACGAATTCAACGAGATCTACGGCCTCGAGACGGTCGTGATCCCGACCAACCGCCCGCCGAAGCGGATCGACAAGCAGGACCAGATCTACAAGACGGCCAAGGAGCGCTACGACGCGGTGATCCGCGACATTCGCGACTGCTACGAGCGCGGCCAGCCGGTGCTGGTCGGCACGACGTCGATCGAGAACTCGGAGCTGCTGTCGCACCTGCTGAAGCAGGCCGGCCTGCCGCACGAAGTGCTGAACGCGAAGCAGCACGAGCGTGAAGCCGCGATCGTCGCGGAAGCCGGCCGTCCGAAGCGCATCACGATCGCGACCAACATGGCCGGTCGCGGTACCGACATCGTGCTCGGCGGCAACGCCGAGAAGCAGGCCGCGTTCATCGAAGCCGACGACGCGATCCCGGCCGACGAAAAGGCGCGCCGTATCAAGCAGCTGCACGACGAGTGGGAAACGCTGCACGAACAGGTGAAGGCCGCGGGCGGCCTGCACATCATCGGCACCGAGCGCCACGAATCGCGCCGGATCGACAACCAGCTGCGCGGCCGTGCGGGCCGCCAGGGCGACCCGGGCTCGTCGCGCTTCTATCTGTCGCTCGACGATCCGCTGCTGCGCATCTTCGCGGGCGACCGCGTGCGCGCGATCATGGATCGCCTGAAGATGCCGGAAGGCGAGGCGATCGAGGCCGGCATCGTCACGCGTTCGATCGAGTCCGCGCAGCGCAAGGTCGAAGCGCGCAACTTCGACATCCGCAAGCAGCTGCTCGAATACGACGACGTGTCGAACGACCAGCGCAAGGTGATCTACCAGCAGCGCAATGAACTGCTCGAAGCGCACGACATCACCGAGACGATCTCGGCGATGCGTCACGGCGTGATCGCCGAAGTCGTCCACCAGTTCGTGCCGCAAGGCAGCATCGAGGAACAGTGGGACGTGCCCGAGCTCGAGGAAGCGCTGCGCAACGACTGGCAGCTCGACCTCGCGATCCAGGAAATGGTGAACGAGTCGTCGTCGATCACGGCCGAGGAGATTCTCGAAGCAGTGACGGCCGCCGCCGACGAGCAGTACGAGGCGAAGGTCGCGATGGTCGGCCGCGAATCGTTCAGCGCGTTCGAGCGTTCGGTGATGCTGCAGACGGTCGACCGCCTGTGGCGCGAGCACCTCGCGGCGCTCGACCATCTGCGCCAGGGCATCCACCTGCGCGGTTATGCGCAGAAGAACCCGAAACAGGAATACAAGCGCGAAGCGTTCGAGCTGTTTGCCGCGATGCTCGAGGCGATCAAGCAGGAAGTCACGCGTATCGTGATGAACGTGCAGATCCAGTCGCCGGAGCAGCTCGAGGAAGCCGCCGAGCAGATCGAGGAGCGCGGCGGTCATCTCGAAAATGTCGAGTACCAGCATGCCGACTACGCGGAATCGGGCGCGCCGGTCGCGAACGTTGCGGCTGCCACCGCAGCCACGGCGACGGCCGACATGGTAGGCAGCGCGATGACTCACGGCGGCCCGGGCGGCGAGATGCCGAAGGTCGGCCGCAACGACCCGTGCCCGTGCGGCAGCGGCAAGAAGTACAAGCAATGTCACGGGAAGCTGTCATGATCGACGGCGGCGCGCGTCCGCGTGCCGCGTCGTTCCCAGCTTCGAGTCAGTGATAGTGATGTGAGTTGCGGCGGCCCGCGCATGCGGCCGCTGGTTCTTCCAATCGATGCCGGCGCATGCCGGCATTTTCCATCCGGCAGGTGTGCCCCATGGCTGTCAATTTTCCGTCGATCGATCCCGCCCAACTCCATCCCGTCGCCGGCGTCACGCTCGGCTGGGCGGAAGCGAACATCCGCAAGCCGAATCGCAAGGACGTGCTGGTCATCTCCGTCGACGAAGGGGCGACGGTCGCCGGCGTATTTACCGAGAACCGCTTCTGCGCCGCGCCGGTGACGGTGTGCCGCGAGCACCTGGCCAAGGTGCGTGCCGGCGGCTCGGGCATCCGCGCGCTCGTCGTGAACACCGGCAACGCGAATGCGGGTACCGGCGAGCCGGGCCTCGTGAACGCGCGCGAGACCTGCTCGGAACTCGCGCGCCTCGCGGGCATCGATGCCGCGCAGGTGCTGCCGTTCTCGACCGGCGTGATTCTCGAGCCGCTGCCGATCGAGCGCCTGAAGGCCGGGCTGCCCGCCGCGCTCGCGAACCGCAAGGCCGAGAACTGGTACGACGCCGCGCAGGCGATCATGACGACCGACACGCTGCCGAAGGCCACGTCGCGACAGGTGACGATCGACGGCCACACGGTCACGCTCACGGGCATCAGCAAGGGCGCGGGCATGATCAAGCCGAACATGGCGACGATGCTGGGCTTCCTCGCGTTCGATGCGAACGTCGCGCAGCCGGTGCTCGACACGCTCGTGAAGGAAGTCGCCGACCGCTCGTTCAACTGCATCACGATCGACGGCGACACGTCGACGAACGACTCGTTCATCCTGATCGCATCGGGCAAGAGCACGCTGCCCGCGATCACGTCGACCGACTCGCCGGCCTATGCGGCGCTGCGCGACGCGGTCACGCAGGTTGCCCAGGTGCTGTCGCAGCTGATCGTGCGCGACGGTGAAGGCGCGACGAAGTTCATGACGGTGCAGGTCGAAGGCGGCAAGAGCGTCGCCGAGTGCCGCCAGATCGCGTATGCGATCGGGCACTCGCCGCTGGTGAAGACGGCTTTCTATGCATCCGACCCCAACCTCGGCCGAATCCTCGCCGCGATCGGCTACGCGGGCGTCACGGATCTCGACGTCGGCAAGATCGATCTGTATCTCGACGACGTGCTGGTCGCGAAAGCGGGCGGCCGCAACCCGGCCTACCAGGAAGAGGACGGCCAACGCGTGATGAAGCAGAGCGAGATCACGATCCGCGTGCTGCTCGGCCGCGGCGACGCGCAGGCAACCGTCTGGACGTGCGACCTGTCGCACGATTACGTGAGCATCAACGCGGATTACCGCTCCTGATCGGGAGCATTCGGACGACATGGACAAGCTCGAACAGTTTCTGACGCGCGCGGAAGCGCTGCTCGGCCGCCTCGAGGGAATGCTGCCGCCCGCGCCGGCGGCCATCGACTGGAATGCCGCCACCGCGTTCCGCTGGCGCAAGCGCCAGGGGCGCGGCTATCTGCAGCCGGTGCCGGCGGCATCGTCGATCACGCTCGACGATCTGCACAACATCGATCGACAGAAAGGGCTGATCGAGCAGAACACGCGACAGTTCGTGCAGCGCAAACCGGCAAACAACGTGCTGCTGACCGGTGCACGCGGCACCGGCAAGTCGTCCCTGATCAAGGCCTGCCTGAACGCTTATGCGAAGGACGGGCTGCGCCTGATCGAGGTCGACAAGGACGACCTGCACGATCTCGGCGACATCGTCGATCTGATCTCGCAGCGCCCGGAGCGGTTCATCGTGTTCTGCGACGACCTGTCGTTCGAGGAAGGCGAATCGGGCTACAAGGCGCTGAAGGTGGCCCTCGACGGCTCGATCGCCGCGCAATCCGACAACGTGCTGATCTACGCGACGTCGAACCGCCGCCATCTGCTGCCCGAGTACATGAGCGACAACGAGTCGTACAAGCATCTGCCGGACGGCGAGATCCACCCCGGCGAAGTCGTCGAGGAAAAGATCTCGCTGTCGGAGCGCTTCGGCCTGTGGGTCAGCTTCTACCCGTTCAAGCAGGACGACTACCTCGACATCGTCGCGCACTGGCTGCGCCATTTCGGTTGCGCGGACGCCGAGATCGAGACGGCGCGCGGCGACGCGCTCGTCTGGGCGCTCGAGCGCGGTTCGCGTTCGGGGCGCGTCGCATGGCAGTTCGCGCGCGACTGGTCGGGTCGCAAGGAGCAGGCATGAGCGCGGATTTCGCAGCAGGCGGCGCGCACGCACCCGATGGCCGCAAGGTGACCGAGGTCGCGGTCGGCGTGATGGTGCAGCCGGACGGCCGTTACCTGCTCGCGCAACGGCTGCAGGGCAAGCCGTACGAGGGCTACTGGGAGTTCCCGGGCGGCAAGCTGGAGGCCGGGGAGAGCGTGGAGGACGCGCTGGCGCGCGAACTGCACGAGGAACTCGGCATCGAAGTCACGGCCAGCCACCGCTGGCATACGCTCGAGCACGATTATCCGCACGCGTACGTGCGCCTCTATTTCTGCAAGGTGACGGGCTGGACGGGCGAGCCGCACAGCAAGGAAGGGCAGGCATTCGTGTGGCAGCAACTGCCGGTTGAGGTCGCACCGCTGTTGCCGGCGGCGCTGCCGGTGCTGGAGCTGCTGGAGAAGGAGGTGGCGTCGCAATGACGCCGTGGCGGCTCGCCTGAAAGGCGGGCCATATCGGCTGGGCGGGCGGCCCGCGCGCTGCTCAGCTGTCGCGGCGGCCGTCGGTGCCGTCTTCCTCCGACGACGGACCCTCGTCGGAGGCCCCGCCGATCCGGTACTTTTCCGCGGCCCATGCGCCGAGGTCGAGCTGCTTGCAGCGGGCCGAACAGAAGGGACGGAACTTGTTTTCGGGCGTCCAGCGCACTTCTGCGCCGCACGACGGACATTTCACAACGGTAGTCATACGAAAGCGTCGAACCGGCACGTGGCCGTTACAGATTGCACAGGGTCAGATGGAACGGTACGTCGATGTCCACCGCGCGCGGCCGCACGTCGCCGTCCTGCATGGTGAACCGTACCCACAGCATGTATTTGTTGGCGCTCGCTTCGGGAATCACGCGCAGCTCCGGCGGCACGCGCACCTGCATTAGCTGGTAGGTGCGCCCGGACAGCATCTGCTGGTAGCTGCCCTGCATCGCCATCACCTTCGAAGCCTGGCCCGATTCGCGCGCGAGCCGCAGCACGATCGCTGCGGCGTCGCGCAGCGGCAGCAACGGCAGAATCCATTTGGCGATGTCCTGGCGCCGCTGTTCCGCGGGCCATTGCTGCCACGCATAGTACGACGGCAGATCGAATTTGCACGTGCCGCCGGGAATCACCGCGCGGCTACGGATGCTGGCGAGCCATTCGTTGTCGACCAGATGCTGCCCGGTCTTGCCCTGCATCTGCGCAAGATTGGCAAGCGTCTGCTCGATTTCACCGAGCACGGCCTCGAGCGCATTCTGTTCGATGCCCGGATTGCCGCGAAAGGGGGCGAGCGTCTGGCGTTGACGTTCGAGCTCCTTCATCAGATCCGATTTCAGGTCCGCGCGGCCTGTGACCTCGGCGATTTCGAACAGCGTCGTCAGCGCGACGTGATGTTCTCGCGGGTCCTCCTGAGCCAAAAAGAACGCGAAGCGCTCGAACAGGTCTTCGAGGCGCAGCAGCGTGCGAATTCGCTCGTTGAACGGATACTCGTAAAGAATCAAGCGCGCTCGCCTCTAGGGTAGGGATTGAAACAATGCAGGACATTCTAATGCTCACGGTCTACCCTAGCAACGCACCAATTTCGTACACCATCACGATCGCGCGCGGCGGTCAGTGCGCGGCGGCCGCGCATGCGAGATAGCGCTGGTGCAGTGCATCGACCTGGGCGGCGAGCGCAGCGGGTGTCGTTGCATCGTTGACGATCACGTCGTCGGCCGCGGCGAGACGCGCTTCGCGCGAGGCTTGTCTTGCGATGATCGCCTCGACCTGCTCGCGCGTGAAACCGTTGCGCCGCATCACACGTGCAATCTGCGTTTCGACCGCACAGTCGACGACCAGCACGCGATCGCTGCGCGCCTTCCAGTTACCTGACTCCACGAGCAGCGGCACGACGAAGATCACGTACGGGCCCTGCGCTTCGCGGGCCTCGCGCTCGGTCTCGGCGCGAATCAGCGGATGCGTGATCGCTTCGAGACGCCGGCGTGCGTCGTCGTCGCTGAAAATGAGTGCGCGCATCTTCGCGCGATCGAGCGAGCCGTCGGCCGCGACGAAATCCGGCCCGAATGCATGTTCGATCGCCGGCATTGCGAGGCCGGCCGGTGCGGTGATGCGGTGCGCGATCAGGTCGGTATCGACGAGCGATGCGCCGCGTGCGGCGAACATGTCGGCGACGGTCGTCTTGCCGCTGCCGATGCCGCCGGTGAGTCCTATTGCAAACATGTGTGCCTCCGCCGGGCCGTCGCGAGGCAGCGGCGCGCCGCCCCGCGACGCAGCGAACATGGCGGCCGCCGGCGATGCGCCATGTCAGCCGCCGAGTGCCGAATAGAAAGGGGTGCCGAAAAACAGCGTCGCGACGCCGCCTGCCGCGAGGAACGGGCCGAACGGAATCGGCTCCTCGAAGCGCATGCGTCCGCGCCAGGTCGCGACGAGCCCGACGAGCGCGCCCGTTACCGCGGCGAACAGCACGACCTGCGGCAGCGCGGCCCAGCCCATCCATGCGCCGAGCGCGGCGAGCAGCTTCAGGTCGCCGAAACCGATGCCCTCGATGCCGCGCAACCACTTGAACAGCCAGTAGATCGACCACAGGAACAGGTAACCGGCCATCGCGCCGACCACGGCCGAACGCAGCGACGTGAAGGTGCCGCCGAGGTTCAGGGCGAGACCGGCCCAGAGCAACGGCAGCGTCATCGAATCGGGCAGGTAGCCGGTCCGGATGTCGATTGCGCTCATCGCCAGTAAAGCCGCGCACAGTCCGAACGCGGCGAATGCCGCGACGGTAGGACCGAACGCGGCGAGCGAACCGGCAGCGAGCAGCGCACCGGCGAGCTCGACGAGCGGATAGCTCGCGCCGATCGCATGACCGCACTGACGGCAGCGCCCGCGCAACAGCAGGTAGCTGACGACCGGGATGTTCTCCCACGCATGCAGCACGTGACCGCAATGCGGACAAGCGCTGCGCGGGCGCCACAGATCGTAGCGCGGCGGATAGCCGTCGTCCGGCGCCGTGCTTGCGCCCTCGGTCGCTTCGGCGATCTCGGCTTGCCAGGCGCGCTGCATCATCACGGGGACGCGGTGCACGACGACGTTCACGAAGCTGCCGACGCACAGGCCGAGCACGACGGCAAACGCGTACTGCACCGCGGGCGGCAGCATCGCCAGCGCGAGCAGCGTGCTGTCGGGCGAGTCGAAAACGGTGATCAGGGGCGCGGACGTCATGAGGTTCGGGTTCGGCATGAAAGGCGACGGAATCGGTTGCGATGCTACACCACGTTGCCCAGCTGAAGGATGGGCAGATACATCGCGATCACGAGGCCGCCGACGAGTGCGCCCAGCACGATCACGATCAGCGGTTCGCCGAGCGCGCCGAGCGCATCGAGGCGCGCGTCGAGCTGACGCTCGCATAGCGCGGCAATATCGGCGAGCATCGTGTCGAGCGCGCCGGTTTCTTCCGCGACGGCGATCGGCTGCACGACGTCGTCCGGGAAGCAGCCCGCCGCGTGCATCGCATCGGCCAGACGCGCGCCGCGCAGCACACGCGACGCAATCTGCGCGGTGGCCCGTTCGAACACCGGATGGCCGGCGGTGCGCTCGAGCGTGGCGAACGCATCGGCGAGCGGGACGCCGGCACCGAGCAGCGTTGCGAGCGAGCGGCACCAGCGCGCGGTCGCGAAGCGCGTGAGCGCGCCGCCGACGAGCGGCAGATTCAGCGAATGCCGCGCGACCGTATGGCGCAGCGACGGCGAGCGCCGCAGCGCGTGGCGCGCGGCGAGCCCCGCGATGGCTGCGCCGGCAACCAACATGCCGCCCCACGCCGATGTCGCGGACGAAAGGGCGAGGAGGGCGCGGGTCGGCGCCGGCAGCGCCGCGCCGAAGCCGTCGAAGATCTGCCGGAACGTCGGCACGACCCACACCATCAGCGCGGCCGAGATCGCGAGCGCGAACACGATGACGGCGACCGGGTACGCGAGCGCGGCACGCAGCTTGCGCCATTGCGCATCGGTGCGTTCCCGGTGCTCCGCGACGCGGGTCAGCACGGTACCGAGTGCGCCGGAGGCCTCGCCCACCTCGATCAATTGACGATACAGCGCGCCGAACTGGGCCGGATAGCGTGCGAGCGCGGCTGCGAAGCGTTGCCCGCCGACGATCTCGCGCGCGAGGCCGGCGGCGATGCGCGGCAGCCCGTCGCGTGTGCGCGTGCGGGCGAGCATCTCGAGCGACGGTGCGAGCGGCAGTCCGGCCTGCAGCAAGCTCGCGAGCTGACGCGTGAAGCGCGTGACCTCTCTTGCACCGGCGGCCGGAGGCCGGGCCGCGCCGCGAATGTCGAGCGACAGCACCGCGACGCCGTCGCGCGCGAGCGCTGCGCGTGCGGCGGCTGCATCGAATGCGATGACGTCGCCGTGGCATGGCGTGCCGTCGCGACGACGGCCGCGCCACGCGAAGCGGGTTTCGTTTGGCGGTGCAGGCATGGCAATCACGCGTCAGGCGTCGCGGCCAACGCTTCCGCGACGCTCGTCGTGCCGTCGAGGACGTGCGCGAGTGCCGCGTCGCGCAGAGTCCGTACGCCGTCGGCGGCCGCGCATTGCGCGAGCGTGCCGACGCTCGCGCGCGCGACGATGTGCTCCGCCATCGCCGGTGAAACCGGCATCGTCTGATGCAGGCCGATCCGGCCGCGATAACCGATGCCGTGACAGGCGGGACAGCCGCGTGCGACGAACGGACGCCATCCGGATTCCAGCGCTGCCGGATCGCAGCCGGCTTCGCACAGCGCGCGTGCCGATGCGTCCGAACGCACGCGGCAGACGGTGCAAAGGCGCCGAACGAGGCGTTGCGCGGTGACGAGGCGCAATGCGGCCGCGAGGTTGTACGGCGCGACGCCGATGTCGAGCAGTCGCGCGACGGCTGCCGGCGCGTCGTTCGTATGCAGCGTCGACAGCACGAGGTGCCCGGTCTGCGCGGCCTTGATCGCGACGTCGGCCGTTTCCGCATCGCGAATCTCGCCGACCATGATCACGTCCGGGTCCTGCCGCAGCAGCGCGCGCAGCGCCGTGGCGAAAGTGAGCCCGGCTTTTTCGGCCACGCCGACCTGGTTGATGCCGTCGAGCTGAATCTCGGCCGGATCCTCGACGGTGCACACGTTGTGCGCATCTCGGTCGAGCATTTGCAGCGCGCAGTAGAGCGACAGCGTCTTGCCGCTTCCGGTCGGCCCGGTGACGAGCACGAGGCCGTGCGGCGCCCGAATCGCGGCCTCCATTGCCGCGGCCTGCCGCGCGTCGAAGCCCAGGCGCGCGAGCGTGAGATCGGGCGGCAACGTTTCCAGGCGGCGCAACACCAGCTTCTCGCCGAACAGCGTGGGCAGCGAGCTGACGCGGTAGTCGCCGCGCATGCCGCCGTCGACCGTGATGCGCAGCCGGCCGTCTTGCGGAAGCCGGCGCTCGGCGATGTCCATGCGGGCGAGCACCTTGATCCGCGTCACGAGTGCGTCGCGCAAATGCGCAGGCGGCCGCGCGTGTTCATGCAGGACGCCGTCGATGCGCAGGCGGATGCGCCAGCCTGCTTCGGATGGTTCGATGTGGACGTCGGACGCGTCGCGCACGCGGGCGGCGTGCAGCGTGTCTGTCAGCAGCCGGACGGCGGGCGAGTCGTCGAGCTGCGCCGCGTCGAGCGGCCGTGGCGTTTCAGCGGACGATGCGTTGCTGGAGGCGGGCGGCCGCTGCCCGCGCAGCGGCGCCCCGGGTGCTGGGAAGTGCATGTGAGCCGGCGCTCGGCCGCCTGTTGATCGTGACCTGCAAATGGTCGCGTATCGCGAGCGGCGCCGACAGTCGGCCGTTCGGCTAGCGTGCGGCGCGCGCGCGCGTGCCGCGTGGCCTGAACAGCTTGACGGTTCGAACGGCCTGGTCGTCGCTGCGCATGACCTCGAGCATCACGTCTTGGATTTTCAGGCACACGTCGCCTTCGGGAATTTCCTCGAGGATCTCGAGGATCAGGCCGTTCAGCGTCTTCGGTCCGTCGGTAGGCAGTTGCAGGTGCAGCCAGCGGTTCAGTTCGCGCAACGGCATGCTGGCGGCGACGATGCATTCGCCGTTCTGATCCCAGCCGCCCGCGCGCTCGCCGCGCGGCATCGACGTCGTGAATTCGCCGATCAGTTCCTCGATGATGTCCTCGGGCGTGACGAGCCCCTCGAGTTCGCCGTACTCGTTGACGACGAGCGCCGTTCGCTGCCGGCTTTCCTGGAAATACTGGAGCTGCTGCACCACCGGCGTGCCCGACGGCACGTAGTACGGCTCGGCGAGCAGCGTGCGCAACGTTTCGCGATCGAAATCCTGGTTGTGCAGCGCGGTGAGTGTTTTCCTCACATGCAGCACGCCGAGCACCTTGTCGATGTCGCCTTCGTAGACGACCAGGCGGTTGTGATAGCAGGTCTCGAGCTGATGCAGGATGTCGTCGAGCGGCGCGTAGAAGTTCAGCGATTCGATTTGCCGGCGCGGCACCATCACGTCGTCGACGGTGATGTTCTCGAGGTCGAACAGGTTGAGCAGGATGCTGCGGTGCTTGGTCGGCATGAAGCTGCTCGATTCGAGCACGATCGCGCGCAGCTCGTCGGCCGACATGCGCTGGTCGCGGCCCTTCTTCGTATTGATGCGCAGCACCCAGAGCACGCCGTTCGCGAGCGCGTTGACGAACCACACGACCGGCTTGAACACGCGCATCAGCGGCGCGATCACGAGACTGGCGGGCAGCGCGATGCGCTCGGGGAAGGTCGCGCCGACGATCTTCGGCGCGATTTCCGCGAACACGATGATCAGGAACGCGACGATGCCGGTCGCGATCGACAGCGCGAGGTTGTTACGGCCGAACGTGTGCAGCGCGAGCGAAGTGGTCAGGACCGGGATGATCGTGTTGAACAGATTGTTGCCGATCAGGATCACGCTGAGCAGCAGGTCGGTGCGCGTGAGAAGACCCTGCGTGGTTTTCGCGCCGAGTACGCCCTGGCCGGCGAGATGCTTCAGCCGATGGCGGTTGAGCGCCATCATCGCGGTCTCGGAAATGGAAAAGAAGCTGGAACAGAGGAGAAGCAGGAAGACGGCGCCGATTTGCGCCCATAAGGGAATTTGGTCCACGCGTCAGAAAGGGCAGTGAAGGACAGGGATGGAGGAAATATAGCAGAGGCCGGCGGCCGGGTCGTGTCGCGCGCCGCATGGCGACCACGCGATCGGCAGAGGAAAGGCAAAAAAAAAACCGTGCACGTGGTGCACGGTTTTTTCAAATCTGGTCGGGGTGAGAGGATTCGAACCTCCGGCCTCTACGTCCCGAACGTAGCGCTCTACCAGGCTAAGCTACACCCCGATTTTTGCTCTTCCGACTCCGGCGCCTTCGTGAAGATCGCTGCGTCGTCTCAAGCAAGAACGTAACTATAACGATGTTTTTTCTAAAAGGGAATACCTTCGCGAAGAAATTTTTCGAGAGAAGGTATCGCGTTCCCTTCGCGGCGCGTTTACGACTGCCGCGACGTCGAATACGAGCACAGCGCGAGCAGGCTTTCCTTGTAGATCGAGTCCGGGAACGCGGCGATCGCGGCAGCAGCGGCCTGTGCTTCCTGGCGCGCGCATTCGAGCGTGTGGTCGAGCGCGCCTGAACGGGTGATCGCATCGAAGATCGTATCGAAGCGATCGGTGCCGCCTTGTTCGATCGCCTCGCGCGCGAGCGCCGACTGTTCGGGCGTGCCGCGTTCGATCAGATAGATGAGCGGCAGCGTCGGTTTGCCTTCGCGCAGATCGTCGCCGGCATTCTTGCCCATCGCTTCGGCCGTGCCCGCGTAGTCGAGCCAGTCGTCCATGATCTGGAATGCGGTGCCGATGCGGCGGCCATATTCGGCCGCGGCGGCTTCGGTCGGCGCATCGGCGCCGGCGAGCACCGCGCCCAGGCGGGCCGATGCCTCGAACAGCTTTGCCGTCTTGTAGCGGATTACCTGCATGTAGCGCGACTCGTCGACGTCCGCGTCGTGCATGTTCAGGAGCTGCAGGACTTCGCCTTCGGAAATGATCGTCGTCGCTTCCGACAGGATTTCCATCACGCGCATCTTGCCGACGCCGACCATCATCTCGAACGAGCGCGAATAGAGGTAGTCGCCTACCAGCACGCTCGCGGCGTTGCCGAACAGCGCATTGGCCGTCTGGCGGCCGCGCCGCAGTTCGGATTCGTCGACGACGTCGTCATGCAGCAGCGTGGCCGTGTGGATGAACTCGACGACGGCGGCCAGCACGTGCCGCTGGTGCGACGTCTCGCCGAGCGCGCCGGCGACGAGCAACAGCAGCGCCGGACGCAGCCGCTTGCCGCCCGCGCCGATGATGTACTCGGCGATCTGGTTGATCAGCAGCACGTCGGACGCGAGGCTTTGCCGGATAACGCGATTGACCTGCTCCATGTCGCTGGCGATCGGGGCGAGCAGGTGGGCGGCGCTGAGGGTGGGGGAGGCGGTGGACGACGACATGATGATCGAAATGGGTGATGCCGCGGATTATAAGTCGAATCCGCGGTATCCCGGTCTGTCGGACGTGCCGGCGCCGTGATTTTGGCCGTCCGGCCAGGGCTTGCGCGCGGCAATCGTGGATCGGCTTTGACTTGGGTGCTAACCCCATGTATAATCACGTGTTTTCCGCGCGTGGTGTGCGGAAAAATTGGATCCAGAGTGAGGTTCTCAATGTACGCGGTCATAAAAACCGGCGGCAAGCAGTACAAGGTTGCCGTTGGCGAAAAACTCAAAGTAGAACAGATACCGGCTGACATTGACGCTGAAATCACGCTCGACCAGGTTCTCGCAGTGGGCGAAGGCGAATCGATTAAGTTCGGTACGCCGCTGGTCAGTGGGGCTTCCGTCAAGGCCACCGTTGTGTCGCACGGTCGTCATGCCAAGGTCACCATCTTCAAGATGCGTCGCCGGAAGCACTACCAAAAGCACGGCGGCCACCGCCAGAACTACACTGAGCTGCGCATCGACGCGATCAACGCGTAAGCGCCTCGGTAAAGGAGCAATCAGATGGCACACAAAAAGGCAGGCGGCTCTTCCCGGAACGGCCGCGACTCCGAGTCGAAACGTCTCGGCGTGAAAGTGTACGGCGGCCAGGCGATCAACGCCGGCGGCATCATCGTGCGTCAGCGCGGTACGCGCATGCACGCTGGCGAGAACGTCGGCATGGGCAAGGATCACACCCTGTTCGCGCTGGTCGACGGTCACGTCAAGTTCGCGACCAAGGGCGCGGACAAGAAGCATCTGGTCATCGTCGTCCCGGCGGCTGCCTAAGTTCAGGCACCCACGGGCTTCGTAGCCGAAAGGCCCCGCAGTCTTCGCGGGGCCTTTTTTTATTTGGCCGCCGGGCGCATGTGCGCACCGGCGGCTGTCGCGAAACGGCACGCAATCCGCCAAACGGCAGATTGTTCAAGCGCGCCGGCGCGCGGCACAATAGCGGAAATACTGGTCGGAGTGACGAATGAAGTTCATTGACGAAGCACGAATCGAAGTCATCGCCGGCGACGGAGGCGATGGCAGCGCGTCGATGCGCCGCGAGAAATTCGTTCCGTTCGGCGGGCCGGATGGCGGCGACGGCGGCCGGGGCGGCAACGTCTACGCGATCGCCGACCGCAACATCAACACGCTGATCGACTATCGTTACGCGAAGAAGCACCTGGCGCGCAACGGCGAAAACGGTCGCGGATCCGATTGTTACGGCAAGGGCGGTGACGACGTCACGCTGCGCATGCCGGTCGGCACGGTCGTGACCGACATGGAGACGGGCGAGCTGATCGCCGATCTGACCGAGCACGACCAGCTGGTGATGCTCGCGAAGGGCGGCGCCGGCGGTCTCGGCAACCTGCATTTCAAGTCGAGCACGAACCGCGCGCCGCGCCAGAAGACCGACGGCAAGCCCGGCGAACGGCGCATGCTGAAGCTCGAGCTGAAGGTGCTCGCCGACGTCGGTCTGCTCGGCATGCCGAACGCCGGCAAGTCGACCTTCATCTCGTCGGTGTCGAACGCGAAGCCGAAGATCGCCGACTATCCGTTCACGACGCTTGCGCCGAACCTCGGCGTCGTGCGGGTCGGCCCGAGCAAGAGCTTCGTGATCGCCGACATCCCGGGGCTGATCGAGGGCGCGGCCGAAGGCGCGGGCCTCGGCCACCAGTTCCTGCGACACCTGCAGCGCACCGGCGTGCTGCTGCATCTCGTCGATCTGGCCCCGTTCGACGAAAGCGTCGATCCGGTCGCGGAGGCAACGGCGATCGTCGGCGAACTGCGCAAGTACGACGAGGCGCTTTACGAGAAGCCGCGCTGGCTCGTCCTCAACAAGCTCGACATGGTGCCGGAGGACGAGCGCGAGGCGCGCGTCGCCGATTTCCTCGAGCGTTTCGGCTGGGATGGCCCGGTGTTCGAAATTTCGGCGCTCACGGGGCAGGGTTGCGAAGCGCTGTGCTATGCGATCTACGACTACCTCGCCGAGCATTCGGACGCCCATCGCGCGGCGGAAGAGGAAGACCTGGCCGCTGACGTGCGGTTCCGCGATGCGCCGTCCGCCGATGGCGGCGCGACGCCCGGCGACGACGCCTGAGCGGGGCCGGAGCGCACCGGGCATCGCGCCCGGTGCCGGAATTTAATCGCGCCCGGCCGGGCAGGCATCAGATACAGGAGACAGCGCACGATGCGTTCGATCATCGCGGATTCGAAGCGATTGGTGGTGAAGGTGGGCTCGAGCCTCGTAACCAACGACGGCAAGGGGCTCGATCATGCAGCGATCGGCCGCTGGGCGGCCCAGATAGCCGCACTGCGGGCGCAGGGCAAGGAAGTGGTGCTCGTGAGTTCCGGCGCGATCGCCGAAGGGATGCAGCGGCTCGGCTGGAGCAAGCGCCCGCGCGAGATCGACGAACTGCAGGCTGCCGCCGCGGTCGGCCAGATGGGCCTCGCGCAGGTCTATGAAAGCCGCTTCACCGAGCACGATATCCGCACCGCGCAGATCCTGCTGACGCACGCCGATCTTGCCGATCGCGAACGCTACCTGAATGCGCGCTCGACGCTGCTCACGCTGCTGCGGCTCGGCGTCGTGCCGATCATCAACGAGAACGACACGGTCGTCACCGACGAAATCAAGTTCGGCGACAACGACACGCTCGGCGCGCTGGTCGCGAACCTGATCGAAGGCGACGCGTTGATCATCCTGACCGATCAGTCGGGGCTGTTCACCGCCGATCCGCGCAAGGATCCGAACGCGACGCTGGTCGCGGAAGCCAGTGCGGGCGCGCCGGAACTCGAGGCGATGGCGGGCGGGGCCGGCTCGAGCCTCGGCCGCGGCGGAATGCTGACGAAGATCCTCGCGGCGAAGCGCGCCGCGCACAGCGGCGCGAACACCGTGATCGCGAGCGGCCGCGAAGCCGACGTGCTGGTGCGGCTGGCGGCGGGCGAGGCGATCGGCACGCAGCTGGTCGCACGCACCGCGCGGATGGCCGCGCGCAAGCAATGGATGGCCGATCACCTGCAGGTGCGCGGGCACGTCGTGATCGATGCCGGCGCGGTCGAGAAGCTGACGGCCGGCGGCAAGAGCCTGCTGCCGATCGGCGTGACCGGCGTGCAGGGCGCCTTCGCGCGCGGCGAGGTGATCGCCTGCGTCGGCCCCGATGGACGCGAAGTGGCGCGCGGCCTCACGAACTACAGCAGCGCGGAAACGAAGCTGATTCACCGCAAACCCAGCGGCGAGATCGAGACGGTGCTCGGCTACATGCTGGAGCCGGAACTGATTCACCGAGACAACCTCGTGCTCGTGTAAGCGCCCGGTCAAGGCGTCTCGAGATACTAAAAAAGCCCGCATCGTGCGGGCTTTTTGTTGCGGCCGGCCGAAGGGCTTCCGGCCGGCGTCGCGCTGTCAGCGCAACTGGCTCATCGCGGTGCGATGGAACCGGATGTTCTCGAGAATCTGCTGGGTCGTGCCCTGCGGCATCTTGTTCGAGCAGAAGTAGTCCTGGTACAGCGCCGAGTGATACGCGTTCAGCTCACCGTTCTCGATGCGACGCCAGTCGTTCTCGACCGTGCGGTCCCAACCGTCGTGATCCGCATTCAGTCCCGCATACTGACGCCATTCGTAGGTGTCGCAGCGGATGCCTTCGTAGTTCACGTTGCGGGCGCCGGCCGGGCTCGTGATGACGACCGCATAGCGCACGACGCCATCAGTGCCGACCGCGAGCGACTTCGCATCGACGGAGAACTTGAGCGGCGTGTTCTGCGATACGTTGAACGGCAGCAGGTCGCCCGCTTGCGGAAGCGGCGGCAGCGTGTCGACCGGGTTTTCCTTCCAGTTGCCCTGGCGGTCCAGCAGGTACACGAATTCGCTGTCGTCCTTGTTGGTCGGCGTCTTCGAATTCGCGCAACCGGCCAGCGTGGCCGCCGCGACAATCGATGCGAGCGCGAGAGCAATCGCTTTCAATATGCATTCCTCGTAAAAAAAGGGCGCGACACAAGGTCGCGCCCGGTCATGCAGTCCGACTCGTCATTTGCCGACGATCTCGCGGGGCGGCATCTCGTCGAGCGTGCTCGCCTCCGCTTCGATCTCCGAACACACTACCGATGTGTCGACAATCGTCAGCGTCTGCTGGACCTGCGCCCCGACGACGCGCGGATAGCGCGCCGGACGCGGCCCGCGCGGCTTTTCGGCTCGCTGCGCCGGGCGGCGCAGGAAGCGCGACAGTTCCGTCAGCGCCAACTGATAAACATCCCGCTTGAACTCGATCACCGCATCGAGCGGCACCCAGTACTCGTTCCAGCGCCACGCATCGAACTCCGGGTGATCGGTCGCGCGCAAGCAAATGTCGCAATCGCGTCCGACCATCCGCAGCAGGAACCAGATCTGCTTCTGGCCGCGGTAATGGCCGCGTACTTCGCGTTTGATGAACTTGTCAGGCACCTCGTAACGCAACCAGTCGCGGGTGCGGCCGATTATCTTGACGTGTTCCGGATGCAGGCCGGTCTCCTCGTGCAGTTCCCGGTACATCGCCTGCATGGGGGTCTCGCCGTACTTGATCCCACCTTGAGGAAACTGCCAGGAGTGCTCGCGGAGCCGCTTGCCCCAAAACACCTCGTTGCGCGCGTTCAAGAGGATGATGCCGACGTTCGGGCGAAAGCCTTCACGATCCAGCATACAACCACCTTCGAATCCTTTAAAATTGCTTTGATTATAAACAGATAACGGGCGCTGCGCACCGTGACGGAGCGAATCCGCGCGGGGTGCATCGGCTGAATTGTCCCTGATTTGTCTGCTACGTCATCTGCGCCATCGCCGTTCGTCGCGCGCAGCTTTTTCACCTTGAAACTTTTTCGGGCGCCCCGCCTTGGGGCGCCGCATTTGGAACCGTCCGCATGAAAGCTTCCCGTTTCTTTATCGGCACCCTCAAAGAAGCACCGGCCGACGCAGAGATCGTCAGCCACAAGCTGATGGTGCGCGCCGGCATGATCCGTCGCGTCGCCGGCGGCATCTACAACTACCTGCCGGTCGGCCTGCGTTCCATTCGCAAGGTCGAGGCGATCGTGCGCGAGGAAATGAACCGGGCGGGCGCCATCGAGCTGCTGATGCCGGCCGTGCAACCGGCCGAGCTGTGGCAGGAATCGGGCCGCTGGGAACAATACGGCCCCGAGTTGCTGCGCTTCAAGGACCGCAAGGACAACGACTTCGTGATCGGGCCGACGCACGAGGAAGTCATCACCGACATCGCGCGCAACCAGATCAAGAGCTACCGGCAGATGCCGGTGAACTTCTATCAGATCCAGACGAAGTTCCGCGACGAGATTCGTCCGCGCTTCGGCGTGATGCGCGGCCGCGAATTCATCATGAAGGACGCGTATTCGTTCGACAAGGACGCAGCCGGCCTGAACGAGTCGTATCGCAAGATGTATGACGCATACGTGCGCATCTTCACGCGCCTCGGCCTCGAATTCCGTGCGGTCGCGGCCGACAGCGGCTCGATCGGCGGCAACTTCTCGCACGAGTTCCACGTGATCGCCGATACCGGCGAGGACGCGATCGCCTATTGCCCGACGTCCGAGTTCGCGGCGAACATCGAGGCGGCCGAAGCGCTGCCGCTGATTGCCGAACGCGCGGCGCCGGCCGAAGCGATGGAAAAGGTCGCGACGCCCGGCAAGGCGAAGTGCGAAGCCGTCGCCGAATTGCTGGAGATCCCGCTCGAGCGCACGATCAAGTCGATCGTGCTGGCCACCGACAACGAAGGCGCCGAGCCGACCATCTGGCTCGTGATGCTGCGCGGCGACCACGACCTGAACGAAATCAAGGTGTCGAAGCTGCCGGGGCTGAAGAACCACCGCTTCGCGACCGAGCAGGAAATCGTCGAGTGGTTCGGCACGCCGCCGGGCTATCTCGGCCCGGTCGGCACGAAGAAGCCGGTGAAGGTGATCGCCGATCGCACGGTCGCGAACATGAGCGACTTCGTCGTCGGCGCGAACGAGGTCGACTATCACATCGCGGGCGTGAACTGGGGCCGCGACCTGCCGGAGCCGGAAGTCGCCGACGTGCGCAACGTGAAGAAGGGCGATCCGTCGCCGGACGGCAAGGGCGTGATCGACATCTGCCGCGGCATCGAAGTGGGCCACGTGTTCCAGCTCGGCACCAAGTACTCGGAAGCGATGGGCGCGACGTTCCTCGACGAATCCGGCAAGCCGCAGCCGATGCTGATGGGCTGCTACGGTGTCGGCGTCACGCGCATTCTCGGCGCGGCCATCGAGCAGAACTTCGACGAGAAGGGCATCATCTGGCCCGAATCGATCGCCCCGTTCGAGGTCGTGCTGTGCCCGATGGGCTACGATCGCAGCGAGATGGTTCGCGAGGCGGCCGACAAGCTGTACGCGGAACTGACCGCCGCCGGCGTCGACGTGATCCTCGACGACCGCGGCGAGCGCCCGGGCGTGATGTTCGCCGACTGGGAGCTGATCGGCGTGCCGCATCGCCTGGTGATCGGCGAGCGCGGCCTGAAGGAAGGCAAGATCGAGTATCAGGGCCGCCGCGACGCCGAAGCGACGCTGCTGCCGGCCGACGCGGCCGCGGCGACGGTGACGGAGAAGATCCGCGCCGCGCTCGCGCGCTAAGCGCTGCAACCGGGGGACACGGTGGAATACACCTTCCTGTCGGCCACCGTGCTCCTCGTGCTGATCACGGATCCGCTCGGCAACATTCCGCTGTTCATCACGGCGATGCGCGACGTGCCGCGCGAGCGGCGCGTGAAGCTGATCCTGCGTGAAGTGGGGATCGCATTCGTGATCCTGCTGTTCTTCATGGTGGTCGGCGACCGCTTCCTGCGGATGATGAGCCTCACCGACCTGTCGCTGCGGCTCGGCGGCGGGATCGTGCTGTTCCTGATCGCGTTGCGGATGATCTTCCCGCATCCGGACGGCGCGCTCGGCAGCGATCCGCGCGCAGGCGGCGAGCCTTTCATCGTGCCGCTGGCGATTCCGGCGCTTGCCGGGCCGTCCGCGCTCGCGACGGTAATGCTGCTGACGTCGCAGGCGCCGGGCAAGATGTTCGAGTGGGTCGGCGCGCTGACGGTCACGATGATCGTCTGCGCGATCACGCTGGTGCTGGCTGAAAGGATTCAGGCGTGGCTCGGCGAGCGGACCGTCGCCGCGTTCGAGCGGCTGATGGGCCTCGTGCTTGTCGCGATCTCGGTCGAGATGCTGCTGGCCGGCATTCGCGCGTTCGTGCACCAGTTGCAGCCGTAGCGCGGGCGGTGCGGTCGATGAAAAAAAGCGGCGCTCCGGGAAACCGGAGCGCCGCTTTCCATTTATATGGCGGGCAGGGCGGCGATCACACGTTCGCGGTCAGCGCGCGGATCGTCGGCAGGTTGCGCCAGTAGCCCTTTGCGTCCATCCCGCAGCCGAACACGTAGCGGTCCGGCACCGAGAAGCCGCAGAAGTCGGGGTGCAGCGGTTTCGCCTTCGCGAGCGTCTTCTCGCACAGCACGGCGGACATGAAGCGCTTCGCGCCCATGTCGAGGATGCGGTCGCGGATCGCGGCCATCGTCTCGCCTTCGTCGAGGATGTCGTCGAGCACGAGCACGATCCGGTCCTTCACCGATTCACGCGGTGCGACGCGCCAGTGCATCTCCGGGCTGCCCTGCGTGGTGTTGCGGTAGCGGGTCAGGTGGATGTAGTCGAACTCGAGCGGGAAATCGAGGTGCGGCAGCAGCATCCCGGTAAACACCGCGGCGCCGCCCATCACCGAGAGAACGAGCGGGAACGCATCGCCGATCTCGGCGCGGATCGCGTCGGCCATCCGGGCGATCGATGCGTTGACGGCATCGGCCGAGACGATCTCTTCGGAGTGGTCGAAAATGTGGAGGGCTTCTTCGCGGTTCATGTGTTCTGGCGGGCAGTCGGTATACAAATAAGGATGAGGCAGAACGGCCAGCGCGCGCTACGGCAAAAACCCGCGCGCCGACCGACGGGCGGAATCAGCGCATGCCGGGCATCATGCCCTTCAGGCCGCGCATCATCTTCTGCATGTTGCCGCCCTTCAGCTTCTTCATCATCGTACGCATCTGGTCGTACTGGTTCAGCATCCGGTTGACTTCCTGCACCGGCACGCCCGCGCCGGCTGCAATGCGGCGCTTGCGCGTCGCCTTGATGATTTCGGGTTTCGCGCGCTCGGCGGGCGTCATCGAGCTGATGATCCCTTCCATGCGGCGGATCGATTTCTCCGCCTGGCTCATGTCGGCGCCGGCCGCCGCCTGCTGGAACTGCGCCGGCAGCTTGTCCATCAGCGACGACAGGCCGCCCATGTTCTTCATCTGCGAAATCTGCGCGCGGAAATCGTTGAGGTCGAAGTCGCCGCCCTTCTTGACCTTGTCGGCGAGCTTCTGTGCGGCCTGCACGTCGACGCCGCGCTGTGCCTCCTCGACGAGTGCGAGGATGTCGCCCATGCCGAGGATCCGGTTCGCCATCCGGTCCGGGTGGAACACCTCGAGGCCGTCGAGCTTCTCGGCGACGCCGACGAACTTGATCGGCTTGCCCGTGATGTGGCGCACCGACAGCGCGGCACCGCCGCGCGAATCGCCGTCGAGCTTGGTCAGCACGACGCCGGTGAGCGGCAGCGTGTCGTTGAACGCCTTCGCGGTGTTGACCGCGTCCTGGCCGAGCATCGCGTCGACGACGAACAGCGTCTCCGCCGGCTTCAGCGCGCCGTGCAGCGCGGCGATTTCCTGCATCATCGCCTCGTCGATACCGAGGCGGCCGGCCGTGTCGACGATCAGCACGTCATGGTAGTGGCGCTTCGCCCAGTCGACGGCCGCGAGCGCGATGTCGACGGGCTTCTGGTCCGGCGTCGACGGGAAGAAGTCGGCGCCGACCTGTTCGCTCACCGTTTTCAGCTGCATGATCGCGGCCGGGCGATACACGTCGCACGACACCGTCAGCACCTTCTTCTTGTACTTCTCGCGCAGCAGCTTTGCGAGCTTGCCGGCGGTGGTCGTCTTGCCGGCGCCCTGCAGGCCGGCCATCAGGATTACCGCGGGCGGCGTGACCGCGAGGTTCAGCTCGGCGGCCTTGCCTTCGTAGTCGCCGCCGATCACGGCGGTCAGTTCCTTCTGGACCACGCCGACGAGCGCCTGGCCCGGCGACAGGCTGCTGATCACTTCCTCGCCGAGCGCCTTTTCCTTGACCTTGGCGATGAATTCGCGGACGACGGGCAGCGCGACGTCGGCTTCCAGCAGCGCGAGACGCACCTCGCGGAGCATCTCCTGGGTGTTCGCCTCGGTAAGCCGGGCCTCGCCGCGCAGCGTCTTGACGACGCGCGCCATCCGTTGAGTGAGATTGTCGAGCATGGGGAGCGATGGACAGTGGGGCCCGAAGGCGCAACGGAACTGAACAAAGGGAGCCGTCGCGGGAAGGGGGCCTAGTGTAAACTTCGAACATGGATATTGTACTGTATGCCCTCACCGCATTCCTGTACGGCGGCCTCGCCGTCGCAGGCTGGCGCACGCACCGCCAGGGCGCGACCTCGCTCGTCGCGAGCGTGCCGGCCGTGCCGGTTCCGGCGTCCGCCGCATCGGGGATGAGCGGGGCCGGCCGCGCGCTGCTGTTCGCGGCGCTCGTCGCGCACGGCGTGCTGCTGCACATGACGATTTTTCCGCACGACGCGATGGTCTTCGGCTTCGCGTTCGCGCTGTCCGCGATGTTCTGGCTCGGCGCCGGCATCTACTGGATCGAGAGCTTCTTCTTCCCGCTCGACAGCCTGCGCCTGCTGGTGCTGCCGCTCGCATGCGGCGCGTCGCTGCTGCCGCTCGTGTTCGGCGGCGTGCGGGTGCTGCCTTATGCCGCAGCGCCGCTGTTCAAGATGCACTTCCTGATCGCGAACATCGCGTATGGCCTGTTCGCGATCGCCGCGCTGCACGCGGTGCTGATGCTGATGGTCGAGCGGCGCCTGCAGTCGCTGAGGAGCGGCGGGCGCGACGGCTCGACCGGCTGGATCGCGAGCTGGCTCGAGACGCTGCCGCCGCTGCTCACGCTCGAGAAGCTGCTGTTCCGCCTGATCGGCGCCGGCTTCGTGCTGCTGACGCTCACGCTCGCGTCGGGAATCCTGTTCAGCGAGCAGGTCGATGCGCGCGCGCTGCGGCTCGATCACAAGACGGTGTTTGCGGTGCTGTCGTGGCTGATGTTCGGCGGCCTGCTGGTGGCTCGCAAGACGTCGGGCTGGCGCGGGCGCGGCGCCGCGCGTTGGGTGCTCGTGTCGTTTGCCGCGCTGCTGCTCGCGTATGTCGGCAGCCGGTTCGTTTTCGAGGTGCTGCTGCACCGCTCCGTGGTTTGAACGCAGGTCTCCGATGCGACAGATTCTTCTCCTGATTCTTCTCTTCTTCGCGGGTTCGTGGCTCACGCGCAAGCTGCGCCAGGCCCAGGAGCACGCGCAGGCGCGCACCGGCCGCGGTGGCGGCTTCGACGGCGCGCCCGGTTCCGGCGCCGGGGCGGCACGCCCGAACGGCGAGGCGCGCTCGCTGCCCGAACCGATGGTTCGCTGCGCCGAATGCGGCGTGCATGCGCCGAAGGGCGACGCCGTCGTCGCGGGCGGCGAATACTTCTGCAGCACCGAGCACGCGCAGCGCCACGGCGCGCACGCGAGCGGCCACGACGCGCGATGAACGACGCAGCGCCGCTGTCGGTCGACGCGCACGGCTGGGTGCGCGAAGCGCGCCACGCGCCGTCGCCGAATTTCGAGGCGCGGCCCGCGGGCGCGGTGCCGACGCTCGTCGTCGTCCACAACATCAGCCTGCCGCCCGGCGAGTTCGGCGGCGATGCGATCGAGGCGCTGTTCCTCAATCGCCTCGATTGCGATGCGCACCCTTATTACCAGAGCCATCTGCGCGGCGTGCGCGTGTCCGCGCACTTCCTGATCCGTCGCGACGGCGAGCTCGTGCAGTTCGTGTCGTGCGACGAGCGCGCGTGGCACGCGGGCGCATCCGAGTTCTTCGGCCGGCCGCGCTGCAACGACTTCTCGATCGGCATCGAGCTCGAAGGCGCGGACGACGTGCCGTTCGACGCGGCTCAGTACGCGACGCTCGGCGTGCTCGCGCGCTCGCTCGCCGCGCGCTACCCGATCGATGCGGTGGCCGGGCATTCCGACGTCGCACCGGGCCGCAAGACCGACCCGGGCCCGCACTTCGATTGGCAACGCTTCGCACGCGATGCCGGCTTTTCCGCCGAATACTTTCCTTTCCGTCAGCACTGAGCGCAGGGTTTTTTGGCCGGGGAAAGTTTTTTCTCCGACCAATGCCTTGTCGTATCTGCGCGCGAGCGATGTCAAGACCTCGACCGCAAATTATCCGTTTTGACCTCGTCCGAATGTCCACTATACTTGGTGCCAGTTGAGCAGTTCTGTACTAGATATAGTGTGTGTCGCAGGGGAAACCCGAGCGGCACCGGCCGGCGGGCAACGCCGGCGGACAGGGTTCTCAGGGCGGCGCGCCAGGCCGGGCGGTCCGGGCGTCGCGATCAAGCGCAGCGAACTTCGACGGGGCAGGGTACACATGACGAAGCACACGACCGGGACGGTTGTCGCGCATCGACCGAACCGGCTTCCCCGACGCATCGCTCGCCTCTTACCGCTCGCGCACTTCCTTGCGCAGCGTTCGTTTTAATCCGCGGTTCTCTCCGCACCATCCAACACCAGGAGCTTTGCACATGCAAACCACCGACAACGCGACGTCCCAGTACGAGAGCGCCTCGAGCCGTCCGCTCGGCGGGACCGAACAGGGCGCGCAGGCGCTCGCGCCGCAGGCCACGTTCGCCGACTACAAGGTGATCCGCCGCAACGGCAGCGTGGTGTCGTTCGAGCCTTCGAAGATCGCGATTGCGGTGACCAAGGCTTTCCTGGCCGTCAACGGCGGGCAGGGCGCGGCATCGGCGCGCGTACGCGAACTCGTCGAGCAACTGACGCACAACGTCGTGCGCGCACTCGTGCGCAGCCGCCCGAACGGCGGCACGTTCCACATCGAAGACATCCAGGACCAGGTCGAACTCGCGCTGATGCGCGGCGGCGAACACAACGTCGCGCGTGCGTACGTGCTGTATCGCGAGAAGCGTCACCTCGAGCGTCAGCATGCGGGCGAGGAAGCAGCGGCTGCGGGCGGCGAGTCGAGCACCGGCATCAACGTCGTCGACAACGGCGTCACGCGCCCGCTCGACCTGAATGCGCTGCGCGCGCTGATCGTGTCGGCATGCGACGGCCTCGGTACCGCGGTTAACCCTGACCCGATCGTCGCGGAGACGGTGAAGAACCTGTACGACGGCGTGCCGATGAGCCAGGTCTACGACTCGGCGATCCTCGCAGCACGCACGATGATCGAAAAGGATCCGGCGTACAGCCAGGTCACGGCGCGCATCCTGCTGCACACGATCCGTCGCGAGATCCTCGGCGAGGAGGTGGTGCAGGCCGACATGTCGGCGCGCTACGCCGAGTACTTCCCGCAGTTCCTGAAGCGCGGCGTGGACGCCGGCCTGCTCGACGACAAGCTGCTGCAGTTCGACCTGAAGCGTCTGGGCGAAGCGCTCGACGCGAACCGCGACCTGCAATTCGGCTACCTCGGCCTGCAGACGCTGTACGACCGCTACTTCCTGCACGTCGACGGCACCCGCATCGAAATGCCGCAGGCATTCTTCATGCGCGTCGCGATGGGCCTGTCGCTGAACGAGATCGACCGCGAAACGCGCGCGATCGAGTTCTACAACGTGCTGTCGAGCTTCGACTTCATGAGCTCGACGCCGACCCTGTTCAACTCGGGCACCCACCGCTCGCAGCTGTCGTCGTGCTACCTGACGACGGTCGCGGACGATCTCGACGGCATCTATGAAGCGCTGAAGGAGAACGCGCTGCTGTCGAAGTTCGCCGGCGGTCTCGGCAACGACTGGACCCGCGTGCGCGCACTCGGCTCGCATATCAAGGGCACGAACGGCAAGTCGCAAGGCGTGGTTCCGTTCCTGAAGGTCGTCAACGACACGGCCGTCGCGGTCAACCAGGGCGGCAAGCGCAAGGGCGCGGTGTGCGCATACCTGGAATCGTGGCACCTCGACATCGAGGAGTTCCTCGAGCTGCGCAAGAACACCGGCGACGACCGCCGCCGTACGCACGACATGAACACGGCGAACTGGATTCCCGACCTGTTCATGAAGCGCGTGATGGAAGGCGGCGACTGGACGCTGTTCTCGCCGTCGACCTGCCCGGACCTGCACGACAAGTTCGGCGCGGAGTTCGAGAAGGCTTACACGGCTTACGAAGAGAAGGTCGCGCGCGGCGAGATCAAGCTGTTCAAGAAGATCCCGGCGCAGCAGCTCTGGCGCAAGATGCTCGGCATGCTGTTCGAAACCGGCCACCCGTGGATCACGTTCAAGGATCCGTGCAACGTGCGCTCGCCGCAGCAGCACGTCGGCGTCGTCCATTCGTCGAACCTGTGCACGGAAATCACGCTGAACACGAGCGACACCGAAATCGCGGTGTGCAACCTGGGCTCGGTGAACCTCGTCGCCCACCTGGTGAAGCAGGCCGACGGCAGCTACGCGCTCGACCACGACAAGCTCAAGCGCACGATCAGCGTCGCCATGCGCATGCTCGACAACGTGATCGACATCAATTACTACGCGGTGCCGAAGGCGCGTAACTCGAACCTGAAGCACCGTCCGGTCGGCATGGGCATCATGGGCTTCCAGGACTGCCTGCACCTGCTGCGCACGCCGTACGCGTCGCAAGAGGCCGTCGAGTTCGCCGATCGTTCGATGGAAGCGGTCTGCTACTACGCGTACTACGCGTCGACCGAGCTGGCCGAGGAACGCGGCCGCTACTCGAGCTACCGCGGCTCGCTGTGGGATCGCGGCATCCTCCCGCAGGACACGCTGAAGCTGCTGACGGAAGCACGTGGCGGCTATGTCGAGGTCGACACGTCCGAGACGCTCGACTGGACGACGCTGCGCTCGCGCATCGCCGCGCACGGCATGCGCAACTCGAACTGCGTCGCGATCGCGCCGACGGCGACGATCTCGAACATCATCGGCGTGTCGGCATGCATCGAGCCGACCTTCCAGAACCTGTACGTGAAGTCGAACCTGTCGGGCGAATTCACGGTGGTCAACGAGTACCTCGTTCGCGACCTGAAGGAACGCGGCCTGTGGGACGAAGTAATGGTCGCCGACCTGAAGTACTTCGACGGCATGCTGTCGCGCATCGATCGCATCCCGGCCGACCTGCGCGCGATCTACGCGACCGCGTTCGAAGTCGACCCGACGTGGCTGGTCGAAGCGGCATCGCGTCGTCAGAAGTGGATCGACCAGGCGCAGTCGCTGAACATCTACATGGGTGGCGCGTCGGGCAAGAAGCTCGACGAGGTCTACAAGCTCGCATGGCTGCGCGGTCTGAAGACGACCTACTACCTGCGCACGATGGCGGCGACGCACGTCGAGAAGTCGACGGTCGCGCACGGCGCGCTGAACGCGGTGCCGACGGGCGGCTCGAGCAGCGGCGGCGCGCAAGGCGCGGCCGGCGGCTTCGGTGCGGCAGGCGGCGCGGCGTCGTCGTCGGGCGCACTCGACGCGGCACCGGCACTCGCGCCGGTCGAAGCAGACGGTCCGGTGTGCACGATGCGTCCGGGCGATCCGGGTTTCGACGAGTGCGAAGCGTGCCAGTAACGCGGGCGCGCATGACCTGAAGAAGGTTCGGGCAGCGCGCACGGCAACCGATCAAGGTTGAAGTGTGCGCTGCTCTCTACTAAAAAAATGATAAGGAATCTGTAACGCGGCACTTGCGTTGCAGGCAGTGACAAGCGATCGAAACATCCCCGACGACGTCGCGTTTCGATCAGCGTTCGATGCGTCGAGCGCACCTCGCGATACATGCGTGACACGCGTCGCGCTCTGCATGAACGACGATGCGTTGCTCAAAGTGTTGTATCGAGGTCGCAACGCGAATCGAAAAAAGGATTTTTCGTGAGCGAACCCTTTTATCGCTCAGGAAAAGATGGTACAAACCGTTCTAAATTGATGGTGAGAATTTATGCTCAACTGGGATGACGAGAAGACTGCCGTAACCCCCGCGAGCGGAGCGCAGCAAAACGCGATGCGCACTTCCGCAGGGATGGCTGTCGGACTGCAGGCTGCAACGCCTGCCGCCCATCAGGTCCGCGACATTTTCGAAGGCGATCTTGCGGTGCCGCCGCAAGCATCGGCTGTTCCCGCCGGCGGTTCGGAAGCGCGGGTCAATGTCGCCGACAAGCGCATCATCAACGGCCAGACTGACGTCAATCAGCTGGTGCCGTTCAAGTACAAATGGGCGTGGGAAAAGTATCTGGCCGGTTGCGCGAACCACTGGATGCCGCAGGAAATCAACATGTCCCGCGACATCGCTCTGTGGAAGGACCCGAACGGTCTGACCGAGGACGAGCGCCGCATCGTGAAGCGCAACCTCGGCTTCTTCGTGACCGCCGACTCGCTCGCCGCGAACAACATCGTGCTCGGCACGTACCGCCACATCACGGCGCCCGAGTGCCGGCAGTTCCTGCTGCGCCAGGCATTCGAGGAAGCGATCCACACGCACGCGTATCAATACATCGTCGAATCGCTCGGTCTCGATGAAGGCGAGATCTTCAACGCGTACCACGAGGTACCGTCGATCCGCGCGAAGGACGAATTCCTGATCCCGTTCATCCACACGCTGACGGACCCGGCCTTCAAGACCGGCACGCTCGAAGCGGATCAGAAGCTGCTGAAGTCGCTGATCGTGTTCGCCTGCATCATGGAAGGCCTGTTCTTCTATGTCGGCTTTACGCAGATCCTCGCACTCGGCCGCCAGAACAAGATGACGGGTGCTGCAGAGCAATATCAGTACATCCTGCGTGACGAGTCGATGCACTGCAATTTCGGCATCGACCTGATCAACCAGATCAAGCTCGAGAACCCGCATCTCTGGACCGCGGAATTCCGCGCCGAGATCCGCGAGCTGTTCAAGCAGGCTGTCGAACTCGAATACCGCTACGCCGAGGACACGATGCCGCGCGGCGTGCTGGGCCTGAACGCGTCGATGTTCAAGAGCTATCTGCGCTTCATCAGCAACCGCCGTTGCCAGCAGATCGGCCTCGATCCGCTGTTCCCGAACGAGGAAAACCCGTTCCCGTGGATGAGCGAGATGATCGACCTGAAGAAGGAACGCAACTTCTTCGAGACGCGTGTGATCGAGTATCAGACGGGCGGTGCGCTGTCCTGGGAATAACCCGCAGCAGCGAACCCGTCACATGATGGAGCAGCCGGCGGCCTCTCGGCCCCGGCCCAAGGTTTAGGAGCAAGAACGCCTGATGCAAAGCATGCCCGGTGCCTTAACGGCCCAACGACATGATCGGCACTTTGCGAACCCTTCAGTGGGATGGGCAAACTTCCCTCCGGAAAAAGCGGGCGGCCGTGTGGCGGTCCGCTTGATCAAGCGATTAGGGGTAGCGGCGCGAGGTGCGCCGGCTACCGACTTGATTTGGCGCGCGAGGCCATGGGGTCACGCGCGCCATACCGTATTCATTAGCGTAAGCGCGCGGTATCCGCGTACGCCGATGAATAGCCCGCTTCGAAGCGCACGTCCTGAACAGCGTCCGCGGGAAGCGGGTTTTGACGAAGGGTGTAGTTTGAACTGACTCTCATCTGAACCTGAAGGAGAACAACATGGCTACTGCCAAGAAAAAACCGGCTGCTAAGAAGGTCGCTGCCAAGAAGACCGTTGCGAAGAAGGCTGCTGCTCCGGCGAAGAAGGCCGCTGCAGTGAAGAAGGTTGCTGCCAAGAAGGTCGCGGTGAAGAAGGTTGCCGCGAAGAAGGCAGCACCGGCGAAGAAGGCTGCTGCGAAGAAGGTCGCGGCAAAGAAGGTCGCAACGAAGAAGGTTGCAGCCAAGAAGGTCGCAGCGAAGAAAGTCGCGGTGAAGAAGGTTGCCGCGAAGAAGGCAGCACCGGCGAAGAAGGCCGCAGCGAAGAAGGTTGCAGCCAAGAAGGTCGCGGTGAAGAAGGTTGCTGCGAAGAAGGCAGCACCGGCGAAGAAGGCTGCTGCGAAGAAGGCCGCACCGGCGAAGAAGGCTGCCGCGAAGAAGGCCGCGCCTGCGAAGAAGGCTGCTGCGAAGAAGGCCGCTCCTGCCAAGAAGGCTGCGCCCGCGAAGAAGGCTGCTGCTGCACCGAAGGCCGCCGCACCGGCGAAGAAGGCTGCTGCTCCGAAGAAGGCCGTCGTGAAGAAGGCTGCACCGGCAACCACCGCGTCGACCGCATCGGTCGCGCCGGCATCGGGCGTGAAGACCGCGCTCAACCCGGCAGCGGCATGGCCGTTCCCGACCGGCAGCCGTCCGTAATCGCGGCTGAGCCGTACCACCCGGACACTCACGCGGTGTCCGTGGGTTGAGTAGCGCTACTCAATCGATCCCGCCATCTGGCTCAGGTGGCGGGATTTTTTTCGTCCGCATTCGTCGATGTGTCGATCGGTGGTTGCCGGCCACGGACGAAAAAAAACGCATGTGCAGCTTCGCACATGCGTTCGACCGCGGCCTGCGCCGCGTGCTGAGGATGCCCGTTAGTGCGTGACGCGCGTGACGCCGCCGCTCGAGAGCAGTCGCACACGTTCGCCGGCGCGGAACATTTCGCCGCTCGCCGCCTGCGTGATCGAGCGCAGATCGCCGTTGTCGAGGCGCACGGTGATTTCGACACCGTTCGCCGTGCTGAGGTTTTCGCCGACCGCGTTGCCCGCGACCGCGCCGACGAGACCGCCGGCGATGGCCGTCAGGATCGATCCCTTGCCGCCGCCGATCGCGCTGCCCGCGACCGCGCCGAGCGCACCGCCACCGAGCGTGCCGATCGCGCTGCCGCCGCCGTCGGACTGGATGCGCACGGCACGGACGCTTTCGACCGTGCCCATGCGGACGGTTTGTTCGCGCTGCGCCTGGCCGACGCTATAGACATCCGCCGAGCCCGGCGCCGTGAAGCAGCCCGCGAGCGTGAGCGTGGCCGTCAGCATCGCGGCGAGCGTGAGGGTTTTCCTGGTCAACATTTTTGCTCTCCCACAATATTCATTTGAGACTGTACCCGAAGGCAGCCTCGAAACGCGCGTCGATTTCGGCGCGCGTCAGTGCGTAAGTTTGAGGCCCCTGGTGGGCGATCTTGATCGAGCCCATCAGGCTCGCGAGGCGGCCCGTGGTTGCCCAGTCGAGGCCGTTCTCGATGCCGTACAGCAGGCCGCCCCGGAAGGCGTCGCCGCAGCCGGTCGGATCGACGATACGCTCGGCTTGCACGACCGGAATCTGTTCTTCGCCGTTTTTGTGAAGAATGGTGGCGCCGTGCTCGCCGCGCGTGATGATCAACGCCTGAACCCGGCTGGCGATTTCCTGTTCGGACCAGCCCGTCTTGTCGCTGACGAGTTTGCCCTCGTAGTCGTTGACCGCGACGAAGGTCGCGAGTTCAATGATGCGGCGCAGCGTCGCACCATCGAACAGCGGCAGCCCCTGGCCCGGATCGAAGATGAACGGGATGCCGGCCTTCGCGAATTGCTCGGCGTGCTGGACCATCCCGTCGAAGCCGTCCGGCGCGACGATGCCGAGCTTCACGCCGGCGACTTCGTCCGCGCGGTTCAGGTGCGACTGCATCATCGCGCCCGGGTGGAATGCGGTGATCTGGTTGTTCTCGAGATCGGTCGTGATCATCGCCTGCGCGGTGTGCGTTTCGGGCACCACGCGCACGCTGGCCCTGGACAGGCCGAGGCTGTCGAGACGTTCGAGATAGCGATCGGCGTCGTTCGCGCCGACCGTCGCCATGATGCGCGCGTCGCCGCCGAGCATGTGCAGCGCGTAGGCGATGTTCCCCGCGCAACCGCCGAATTCGCGACGCATCGTCGGCACGAGGAAGCTCACGTTCAGAAGGTGAACCTGGTCGGGCAGGATGTGCTCGCGAAACCGGCCTTCGAAGGTCATGATGTTGTCGTAGGCGAGCGAGCCGCAAATCAGCGTAGTCAAGGCGTGCGTTCCTGTAGAGAGCAATAAGAAGCGGCCGCCCGGCCGGTGCGACGAGGCCGTCGGGCCTCGCGCGGCGGGGCCGGGCGGCAGCGGGTTACTTCAGTGCGGCGAGTGCCGCGTCGTAGTTCGGCTCGTCCTTGATCTCGCCGACGAGTTCCGCGTGAATCACCTTGTCCTGCGCGTCGAGCACGACGACCGCGCGGGCCGTCAGGCCGTTCAGCGGGCCGCTCGTCACGTCGACGCCGTACGCGTTCGCGAACGCGCGGCCGCCGCGGAACGTCGAGGCCGTCACGACGTTCGCGAGGCCTTCCGTCGTGCAGAAGCGCGTCGCGGCGAACGGCAGGTCGCCGGACACGACGATCACGACCGTGTTGTCGAGCGACGACGCGGCTTCGTTGAACTTGCGGGTCGACGTCGCGCAGGTCGGCGTGTCGAGGCTCGGCACGATGTTCAGCACCTTGCGCTTGCCGGCGAAGCTGGCGAGCGACAGATCGGCGAGGTCCTTGCCGACCAGCTTGAAGTCGGGGGCTTGCGAGCCGACGGCCGGAAACGTGCCGGCGAGATCGATCGGGTTGCCACCCAGCGTAACTTTGCTCATGTTCGTGCTCCGAAATAGCGCGCCGCTGCGGCGCGCGGGTTGAGACGGCGCGCATGCGCGCGCCGCGGGGCGTCACGGATAGAAGATCTGGACGCGGAAATTCGAGGCGGGTGCGCCGTTCGTGTCGAGGCGGACGACCATCGTCCGCGTCGTGCCGGGCGGCAGCCCCGCATCGATCGGCGTGCCCGGGCGGACGTAGTCGCGCGGCGCGAGCACGCGGCGCACGGTCACGTGATTCGTGTCGTCGAGCAGTGTCAGCTCGAGCGACGGGTAGGCGAGTGCGACGCGATAGCGGTTCGTCAGCGGCACCTTCAGCTCCAGCACGCGCGGGCCGTCGAGCTGGCGCAAGTCGGCCGCGTCGAGCCGCAGGCCGTCGATCGCGCGCGGCGCCGCGACCGTGCAGCCGAGCGGCGCGCACGCCTGCCGGAACCAGCCCTGCGTGACCGGCCAGTAGATCATCGCGTTTTCGCGCTGCCACCATGCGAGTTGCGCGACGAGCAGCACCGCGAGCGCGGCGGCGACGAGCCCGCCGAAAAAGCCGCCGAGCATCCCGCGTCGCTGCGGCGCGCGCGTCTCGCGGGTCACGGCGAAGTGCGGGCGATCGTCGTCGCCCAGTGCGGCGGGGAAGGGGACGGCCGGTCGGACGGCCGGTTGGACGGCCGGCTGTGCGTCCGCTCGGGCGTGCGCTTCGCCGACAGCCGCGGCCGCAGCGGAGGAGCGCTCGTCGGCGTTGGCATCGTGTTCAGGAACGGCTTGCGCCGGCGTGAATGCGAAGCGCGGTTCGCGCGGCTCGCGATCGTCGTCGAGTACGGGAAAGTGCGCGTTGCCGAGCGGTTCGCCTGCATCGGCCGCCGATGGCGTGTGCGCGACGAAGCGCGGTTCGCGCAAGTCCGGTTCGGCCGGGGGCGTCGCCTGCGACGTGTCGGACCGGTCGGTTTCGTGCGGCGCCCGATCCGGCTCGCCCGACACGACGGCGTGCAGTTCGGCCGGCGCCGATGCGATCGGGGCGGGCGTGCCGGACAGATGGACGACACCGGCCTCCATGGCCGGCAGCGCGAGCGGCACCAGCGGCTCGGTGCGCACGGTCCGAACGTTGTGCTGCAGGGACGGATCGACGCCGGCGTCGAGCCAGGGCGCCCACATGTCCCAGCCTTCTGGCTGGTAGTCGGAACGGGCCGATGCCGGCTCGACCGGTGCGTCGGTAGTGAAGAGCCGCGCGGGCGCGGCTTCGTGTTGCGGTTCGGCGGCGGTCGGGCCGGCCGGAGCCGCTTCGCTCAGCGCCGGCTCGGGCTGCGGTGCCGGCTCGGGAACGAGCGAGTGCGACGCGTTGAAGATCTGCTGGCAGTGTCCGCAGCGCACGAGCCCGTCATGCAGCGAGAGCTGTTCCTGCTGCAGCCGGAAGACGGTTTCGCAATGAGGGCAGCGCGTCGCAAGAAGCATGTCGAGCCGGGCGGCCTGCTGGCCAGAGTGAAGGACAGCGCTATTCTAATGGCTTTCGCGCCGCGTTCCGGCGAGGCATACCCAACCTTCGTGTTCGCGCCAGACCGAGATGTCGACGTAGCGCGCGTAGACGGCCGCGACCTCGTCCGCCTGGCGCGCGAGCACGCCCGACAGCGCGATATGCCCGCCCGGTTTCACCTTCGATGCGAGCATCGACGCCATCAGCTTCAGCGGGTTCGACAGGATGTTGGCGACGACGATGTCGAATTCGCCGGCCGGGCACGCGTCGGGCAGCCCGTACGTGACTTCCGCATGGTTGCGTTCGCTGTTCTGCCGCGCCGATTCGACCGCCTGCGGATCGATGTCGATGCCGACCACGGGATTCGCCCCGCATTTCTTCGCGAGGATCGCGAGAATGCCCGAGCCGCAGCCGTAGTCGAGCACGGACTGGCCGGGTTTCACCGACTGCTCGAGCCATTCCATGCACAGGCGCGTGGTCGGATGGCTGCCCGTGCCGAATGCGAGGCCGGGGTCGAGCTCGAGGATCAGGGCATCGGGGTCGGGTGCGTCGTGCCACGACGGCACGACCCAGATCCGCTCGCCGATCGGAATCGGCTCGAACTGCGATTGCGTGAGCCGTACCCAGTCCTGCTCCTCGACTTCGCGCACGTCGAACTTCGGCGTCTCGGCGACGCCGATCTCGTTCGCGGCCGCCGCGAGCAGCACGGCCGGCTCGTGATCGGGCGACAGCAGCGCGATCACGCGCGAGTGCTGCCACGCGGTGCGTTCGGGGACGAGCCCGGGCTCGCCGAAGAGCGGCTGTTCGTCGGGCGTGTCGGCATCGGCATCCTCGACGGACACCGACAGCGCGCCGAGCTCGAGCAGCGCATCGGACAGCGCCTCCGCATGCTCCCGGGCCAGTTCGACGACGAGTTCGCGATAGCTCATGCTTACGCTTCTTCCGGTGCGACCTGCTGCTTCTGGGCGAGCCGGTGTTCGAGGTAATGGATGCTGGTGCCGCCTTCGACGAACTTCGAGTCGATCATCAGCTCGCGGTGCAGCGGGATGTTGGTCTGAATGCCTTCGACGACCATTTCCGACAGCGCGATGCGCATCCGGCGGATCGCCTGGTCGCGCGTCGCGCCGTAGGTGATCAGCTTGCCGATCATCGAATCATAGTTCGGCGGCACGAAATAGCCATTGTATGCATGCGAATCGACGCGCACGCCGGGGCCGCCCGGCGTATGCCACGACGTGATCCGGCCCGGGGACGGCGTGAACTTGAACGGATCTTCCGCGTTGATCCGGCATTCGATCGCATGTCCGCGGAACTGGATGTCGCGCTGGCGCAGCGTGAGCTTCTCGCCGGCTGCGATGCGGATCTGTTCCTGCACGATGTCGACGCCCGTGATCATCTCCGACACCGGGTGCTCGACCTGCACGCGCGTGTTCATCTCGATGAAGTAGAACTCGTTGTTCTCGTACAGGAATTCGAACGTGCCCGCGCCGAGATAGCCCATCTTCTTGCACGCGTCCGCGCAGCGGTCGCCGATGCGCTCGATCAGGCGGCGCGGAATGCCGGGCGCCGGCGCTTCCTCGATCACCTTCTGGTGACGGCGCTGCATCGAGCAGTCGCGTTCGCCGAGCCAGATCGCGTTCTTGTGCGCATCCGACAACACCTGGATTTCGATGTGGCGCGGGTTCTCGAGGAACTTCTCCATGTACACCTGCGGGTTGCCGAACGCACGGCCGGCTTCCTCGCGGGTCATGTTGACCGCATTGACGAGCGCGGCCTCGGTGTGCACGACGCGCATCCCGCGCCCGCCGCCGCCGCCCGCTGCCTTGATGATGACCGGATAGCCGATCGCGCGGGCAATCTTCACGATCTCCTTCGGATCGTCCGGCAACGCGCCTTCCGAACCCGGCACGCACGGCACGCCCGTCTTGATCATGGTCTGCTTCGCGGTGACCTTGTCGCCCATCAGGCGGATCGTTTCCGGGCGCGGGCCGATGAACGTGAAGCCCGACTGCTCGACGCGTTCCGCGAAGTCGGCGTTCTCCGACAGGAAGCCGTAGCCGGGGTGGATCGCCTCGGCATCGGTGACTTCCGCGGCGCTGATCAGCGCCGGCATGTTCAGGTAGCTCAGATTCGACGGGGCCGGGCCGATACAGACGGCTTCGTCCGCGAGGCGCACGTACTTGGCTTCCTTGTCGGCTTCCGAGTAGACGACCACCGTCTTGACGCCGAGCTCGCGGCACGCGCGCTGGATGCGCAGCGCGATTTCACCGCGGTTGGCAATGAGGATTTTTTCAAACATAGCGAGTATTCGTCTCTTCGAGGGGCGCGCGAACGGCGCCTGGCGAGCATCGGCGGAGCGCGGCCGGACGGGCCGCGCGGCGGGCTTAGCCGATCACGAAAAGCGGCTGGCCGTATTCGACGGCCTGGCCGTTCTCGACGAGGATTTCCTTGATCACGCCGGCCTTGTCCGACTCGATCTCGTTGAGCAGCTTCATCGCTTCGATGATGCAGATGGTCTGGCCTTCCTTGACCGAATCGCCGACCTGGACGAACGGGTCGGCGCCCGGCGACGGCGCGCGGTAGAACGTGCCGACCATCGGCGACGTCACGACGTGGCCTTGCGGTGCGGCGGGCGCGGCAGCGGCGCCGGCGGCCGGCGCGGCAGCCGCGCCTTCGGTCGGCAGTGCGGCCGCCGGGGCCGGCGCGCTGACCTGCGGGGCAAATCCGCCCGTCGGCTGGACATAGACCGGCGGTGCGTTCTTGACGATACGCACCTTGCCTTCGCCTTCCGTCACTTCCAGCTCGGAGATGCCGGATTCGGAGACGAGGTCGATCAGAGTTTTCAGCTTACGAAGATCCATCGGGAATTCCCCTTTCAATACGTGAAAGCGCCGGTGAGACCGGCGCTGAATCTAGATCGCGAAATCAGCCGCGCGACGCGCCTTGCAGCTTGTCCAGCGCGTACTCGAGCGCGTACAGATAACCTTTCCAGCCCAGCCCGCAGATCACGCCTTCGGCCTGGTCGGAAAAGTAGGAGTGGTGCCTGAACGCTTCGCGGCGGTGCACGTTCGACAGATGAACCTCGACGAACGGGATGCCGACGCCGGCGATCGCGTCCCGGATCGCGACGCTCGTGTGCGTATACGCGGCGGGATTGATCAGGATGAAATCGGTCTGTTCCTCCCGCGCGGCCTGGATGCGGTCGACGAGCGCGCCTTCATGGTTGCTCTGGAACGACGACAGTTCGGCACCGGCCTCCTGTGCCCGCGCGGCAAGCGCCTGATCGATCTGCGCGAGCGTGACGCGGCCGTACACCTCCGGTTCCCGGGTGCCGAGAAGGTTCAGGTTGGGGCCGTGCAGCACCAGCAATCGTGTCATGGTCGCTTCTATTTCTGCGGAATTGCGCGAACTTTAGCGCTATTTAGAGAAATTTGTCTAGTTTTGCCGAACGGCCGGGCGCGCGCGACCTGCAAGAATTACCGGTGCCATCGCAAAGTCTCAGCGAAATCACGTGAAATTGCGGTGATCGACGGATAAATCGCCGCCAACGCGCAAGCGGCGGCTCACGGCGATCACAACGCGTCCAGGGTCTTTTTCAGCTCCGCCGGTTGGATTTGTCCCAATTTTGTCTCGCGAACTTTGCCGGTTTCGTCGATGACGACCGTAAACGGAAGCGCGCCCGCGGTATTTCCAAAATTACGGGCCAGATCGGCGCCCGCATAGCCGCTGACGAAGACGGGGTAGTCGACCTTCACCTTCTGCAGGAAGTTCTTCACGTTCTGGTCGGAATCGACGCCGATTCCGATGAAGCGGATGCCCTTCTGCTTGTATTGGTGCGACAACGCGACGAGCTCCGGCATCTCTTCGACGCAGGGGCCGCACCACGACGCCCAGAAATTGACGACGACCTTCTGGCCCTTGAAGGAGGCGAGCGACGCCGGCTTGCCGTCGACGCCGGTCAGCGACGCGGCCCACAGTTGGTCGACCGGGCTGCCTGGCGTGGCGGATGCGGCGACGGCGACGCCGTCGTCGGCGCTGCCGCCGCGGAACCAATGGCCGGCGGCGAGCCCGCCGGCGACGGCGGCGGCCGCGACCACCGCGAGCGCCAACATGCGTTTCATCATCATCGTTGAATCATTCCGGTTCGGAAGGGGCGTTGCCGGCCTCGAGCAGCGCGCGCAACACGTGGGCGTCCGCACGGGCGATTCGGCCGCGCGCGTCGGCCTTGACCGCGCCGCGCAGGTCGTCGCTCGCGTAGAGCGCGACGTGGATGCCGATCGCGTCCACGTCGCGCCGTGGACGCCACAGGAAGCTGAGCGTCTCGACGTCGGCGCGGCCGGCGAAATGCCGCGTCTCGGACACGTCGTACTGAACGTTCTGGTTCAGCAGGTAGATCGCGACGTCCTTCGGGTTGTCGGTGAATATCTGCAAATGAATGTCCGAATGCGTGTTCGCGGTGCCATTCAGCACCGCGCCCGTCACGAACGGATTGAAGTCGGCGAGCCGGCGCATCCAGTCGAGCGCGATTTCACGCAGGCGGCGCAGCTCGCCCGGCTGTGTGTCGCTCTGGAACAAGGCCAGGTACTCGCGCAGTTCTTCCTCGATCAGGTCGTTATCAGGCAGCCATTCGCCGGCAACGCGCGTGTCGCCGAACAGCTGGCGCGCGGCCTTGCGTTTCGCGCCGGCGTAATCGAGGCCGTCCTCCGCGATCAGGCGGGCGGCGGACTGGGCAATTTCCTCGCGGGCGCGCCGCGGGTCGACAAGAGGTTTGCGAGACATGATCCGGCAATCATACTCGATCGACGCCACGGCCGAGCGTGGTGCGCCCCGGTGCCGCCCGCCGCGCCGCGCGGTGTTCGGATCCGTCGTTCGGGCCGCCGGGCATGGCGGGCCGTCAGTTACAATGGCGGTCTTCGTGTCGCGGCGAAAGTCGTTGGCCGGACGGCCCGTCCGGCGTGCCGCAGACCATCTTTCCGAATCGACGGCGCCCGGCGGCGCGAAAGCATTCATCTATGCACATCCACATTCTTGGCATCTGCGGCACCTTCATGGGCGGTCTCGCCGTGCTCGCGCGCGAGGCGGGGCACACGGTGACGGGTTGCGACGCGGGCGTCTATCCGCCGATGAGCACGCAGCTCGAGGCGCAGGGCATCACGCTGATCGAGGGCTACGGCGCCGAACAGATCGACCTCAAGCCCGACCTGTTCGTGATCGGCAACGTCGTCACGCGCGGCAACCCGCTGATGGAGGCGATCCTCGATCGCGGCCTGCCGTATGTATCGGGGCCGCAATGGCTCGGCGAGCACGTGCTGGCCGGCAAATGGGTGCTGGCGGTCGCCGGCACGCACGGCAAGACGACCACCTCGTCGATGCTCGCGTGGCTGCTGGAAGATGCCGGCCTGAACCCGGGCTTCCTGATCGGCGGCGTGCCGCTGAACTTCGGCGTATCCGCGAGGCTGACCGATTCGAGCTTCTTCGTGATCGAGGCCGACGAATACGACACGGCGTTCTTCGACAAGCGCTCGAAGTTCGTCCACTACCGGCCGCGCACCGCGGTGCTCAACAATCTGGAATTCGATCACGCCGACATCTTCCCGGATCTCGCCGCGATCGAAACGCAATTCCATCACCTCGTGCGCACCGTGCCGGGCGTCGGCCGGATCGTGACCAACGGCCGCTCGGACGCACTCGAGCGTGTGCTCGCGCGCGGCTGCTGGAGCGAAGTCGAGCGCTTCGGTGTCGACGGCGGCTGGCAGGCGCTCCCGGCCGAGGACGGCGTGCCGGTCGACGAGCGCTTCGCGGTGTACTCGCAGGCCGAGCGCGTGGGCGAAGTCGCATGGCAGGTGCAGGGCGACCACAACCGGATGAACGCGCTGGCGGCGATCGCCGCCGCGCGCCACGTCGGCGTGCCGCCCGCGCAGGCCGCCGAATCGCTCGCATCGTTCCGCAACGTGAAGCGGCGCATGGAAGTGCGCGGCAGCGTGGACGGCGTGACCGTCTACGACGACTTCGCGCACCATCCGACCGCGATCGAAACGACGATCGCCGGCCTTCGTGCGCGCATCGGTCGCGAAAATTCCCGCATTCTCGCCGTGCTCGAGCCGCGTTCGAACACGATGAAGCTCGGCGTGATGAAGGCGCAACTGCCGGCAAGCCTCGCCGACGCCGATCTGGTGTTCGGCTACGGTGCGCCGACCGGGCGTGACGCGCTCGGCTGGAACCTCGGCGACGCGCTCGCGCCGCTCGGCGACAAGGCTCGCGCGTTCGACGATCTCCATCTGCTGGTGAAGTCGGTCGTCGAGGCCGCGCGCCCGGGCGACCACGTGCTCGTGATGAGCAACGGCGGTTTCGGCGGCGTGCACCAGAAGTTGCTCGACGCGCTCGGGAGCCGCGCGTGATCCTGTACCTGCACGGATTCCGGTCGTCGCCGGAGTCGCAGAAGTCGCGGCTCCTCGCCGCGCGCATGGCCGAACTCGGCCGCTCGCACGAGTGGCGCTGCCCGTCGCTGTCGGTGTCGCCGCTCGAGGCGATCGCACTCGCGCAAACCGAGGTGGCCGGCGCGCGCGACGTGACGGTGATCGGCAGCTCGCTCGGCGGCTACTATGCGACCTGGCTCGCCGAGAAGCGCGGCTGGAAGGCGGTGCTGCTGAATCCGGCGATCGTCCCGCAGCGCGATCTCGAGCAGTATCTGGGCGAACAGCCGCTCTGGCACGGCGGCGGGTCGATCGTCGTCGAACGCCGTCACCTGCACGAACTCGATGCGCTGCGCGTGCCGGCGATTTCGCGGCCCGAACGCTACTATCTGTTCGCGGCGACGGGCGACGAAGTGCTGGACTACCGCGAGATGCTCGCCCATTACCCGGGCGCGAAAACGCGCGTGATCGAAGGCAGCGATCACGGGATCAGCGAATTTGCCGACTACGTCGACGACGTTCTCGCCTTTTGCGACGAACGTACGTCATGAATCCGGCGTCATGCCGATCGAATTCCCATCATCTTGCGGCGCCGCCGATACGGCGCCCGGCAGTCTGAACGAGAGTACTGAGTGAACGTTTTCTTCGAGGAATCGGGCAGTTTCAAGGCGGGCAGCGTGCTGTCGCGCCAAGGCGACGCATTTCAGGTCGAGTTGCCCGGCGGGCGGCGCGCGAAGGTGCGTGCGAAAGACGTGCTGATCGAATTCGAGAAGCCGGCCGCGAGCGAGCTGATGCAGGAAGCCGACACGGCCGCGCAACAGATCGACCTGGATTTCCTGTGGGAGTGCGCGCCGCCCGAGGAATTCGCGTATACGGCGCTGGCCGCGGAATACTTCGGCGCGACCTACGGCCCGGTCGAGCGCGCGGCGCTCGTGCTGCGGCTGCACGGCTCGCCCGTCTACTTCCGCCGCAAGGGGCGCGGCCAGTATCAGCGCGCGCCGGAAGAGCAGCTCAAGATGGCGCTCGCGTCGCTCGAGCGCAAGCGCCAGCAGGCACTCGTGCAGGCGCAGTACGAAGAGGAACTGAAGGCCGGCAAGCTGCCGGAGGCATTCGCGGGCAAGGTGCTCGGCCTGCTGACGCGGCCGGACAAGAATTCGATCGAATACAAGGCGATGGAAGCGGCGGCCGGCGCGCGCGGCGTGTCGCCGGCTCGGCTGATGCTCGACTGCGGCGGCATCGAGTCGCCGCGTGCGCTGCACGAAGCGCGCTTCCTCGCGGAATTCTTCCCGCACGGCACGGGCTTTCCGCCCGTCACGGTCGGCCCGCTGCCGGACGACCTGCCGCGCGCGGACGTCGAGGCATTCTCGATCGACGACATCACGACGACCGAAATCGACGACGCGTTCTCGGTCGAGCACCTGGCCGACGGTCGCGTGCGGATCGGCGTGCACATCGCGGCGCCGGCGCTGGGCATCGTGCGCGGCGACGCGGTCGACGCGATCGCGCGCGCGCGCCTGTCGACCGTCTACATGCCGGGCGACAAGATCACGATGCTGCCGGACGACGTCGTCGACGTGTTCACGCTGAAGGAAGGCGATTACCGTCCTGCGCTGTCGCTGTACATCATCGTCAACCGCGAGACGCAGGAGATCGTGGCGAACGAGACGCGCGCCGAGCTCGTGTACGTGAAGAACAACCTGCGCCACAACACGCTCGACGAGCTCGTCAACGAAGAGACGCTCGCGGCCGGCACCGGCGACTACCCGCACAAGGACGACATCGCCGTGCTGTGGCCGCTCGCGCAGGCACTGTTCGAGAAGCGCCAGGTCGCGCGCGCGGGCTACGGCCTGAAGCGCGAAGTGCAGCGCAACACCGATTACAACTTCTACGTCGAAGGCGAGCACGTGACGATCACGCCGCGCCGCCGCGGCTCGCCGCTCGACCTGATCGTGTCGGAGCTCGCGATCCTCGCGAACTCGACCTGGGGCGCGTTCCTGCACGATCACACGGTGCCGGGCATCTACCGCTCGCAGCGCGGCTTCGGTGCACCCGGCCCGAAGCGCACGCGGATGCAGACGACGGCCGCGCCGCACGAGGGCCTCGGCGTCGCGCAGTATGCGTGGAGCACGTCGCCGCTGCGCCGCTACGTCGACCTCGTGAACCAGTGGCAGCTGCTCGCGTGCGTGCAGCACGGCGTCACCGCGAAGCTCGCCGCGCCGTTCAAGCCGAAGGACGCCGACCTGTACGCGGTCGTGCAGGGCTTCGACGATACGTACACGGCCTACGCTGACTACCAGCGCCGGATGGAGTATTTCTGGTGCCTGCGCTGGCTCGCGCAGGAGCAGAAGAAGCAGGTTGTCGCGAGCGTCGTGAAGGGCGATCTCGTGCGCCTCGAGGAAATTCCGCTGCTGCTGCACGTGCCGGGCCTCGGCGTGCATGCGCGCGGCACGCGCGTGCTGCTCGAGGTGATGTCGCTCGACGAGCTGACGATCGAGGCGTCGGTGCGGCTGCTGAACGTGCTCGACGCGCCGACGGTGACGAGTGGCGATGCGGCCGACGACGAAGACGAGACCGAAGGCGGCGACGACACGCTGGTCGATGCGCAAGACGCGTCGGCGCAAGCGGAGGCCGAGGCGCTGGCCGAAGCGGACGGCGCGGCGGCCGATGGCGGCGACGCCGGCAACGACCGCGAAAGCGAACCAGGCGAACAGGGGCGCGCATCATGAATGCAGCCGCGTCGACGAGCGGCGCCGACCGCTACGTGGTGTTCGGCAATCCGGTGGCGCACAGCAAGTCGCCGTTCATCCACGCGCAGTTCGCCGCGCAGACGGGCGAGGCGATCGTCTACGAGCACCGGCTCGCGCCGGTCGACGGTTTCGAGGCCGCCGTGCGCGCGTTCATCGCCGAAGGCGGCCGCGGCGCCAACGTGACGGTGCCGTTCAAGCTCGACGCGCATGCGCTCGCCGACACGCTGTCGCCGCGCGCGGCGGCGGCCGGCGCGGTGAACACGCTGCGCATCGAAGCCGATGGCAGCCTCTACGGCGACAACACGGACGGCGTCGGCCTCGTGCGCGACATCGAAGCGAACCTCGGCGTGTCGCTCGCGGGCGCGCGCATCCTGCTGCTCGGCGCGGGCGGCGCGGCGCGCGGGGTCGTGCTGCCGATGCTCGAGCGCGCGCCGCTGTCGATCACGATCGTGAACCGCACCGCGAGCAAGGCCGAGGCGCTCGTCGGCCAGTTCTCGCAGGCGGCGCACGATGCCGGCTGCGTGCTGTCGGGCGGCGGCCCGGATACCGTGCGTGCGCAACCGTACGACGTGATCGTCAACGCGACGGCCGGCAGCCTCGACGCGGCGCTGCCGGAGTGCGACGCGGCCGCGTTCGGCGCGCACACGCTCGCGTACGACATGATGTACGGCGCGCAGCCGACCGTGTTCATGCAGCATGCGGCGTCGCTCGGCGCGCGCACGGCCGACGGGCTCGGCATGCTGGTCGAGCAGGCGGCCGAATCGTTCTTCATCTGGCGCGGCGTGCGGCCGGACGGTGCACCGGTGCTGGCCGCGCTGCGCCAGGCGCTCGCGGCGGCCTGAGCCGGAGCGCGGCAAGTGGTGGCGGTAAGCGGCACGCAGCGCACGCGGACGATCGGCGCGACCCGCTGGATCGTCTACGCGGCCTCGGTGTTCGCGGGCGCGTGGCTCGCGACGCAGCTGTTCTATCTCGCGCAGATCGCGCTGTGGTCGTTCATCAATCCAGGGTCGACCGCGTTCATGCGCACCGACGCGTGGTGGCTGTCGCGCGACAATCCGCCCGCGCGGATCCAGCACCAGTGGGTGCCGTACGACCAGATCTCGCGCAATCTGAAGCGTGCGCTGATCGCATCGGAAGATTCGACCTTCGCGACCAACAACGGCTACGACGTCGATGCGATCCTGCAGGCGTGGGAGAAGAACAAGGCGCGCGGCCGGATCGTCGCGGGCGGTTCGACGATCACGCAGCAGCTCGCGCGCAATCTGTTCCTGTCGCGCGAGAAGAGCTATATCCGCAAGGGGCAGGAACTGATCATCACGTGGATGCTCGAGACGGTGCTCGACAAGGAGCGGATCTTCGAGATCTACCTGAATTCCGTCGAATGGGGCCGCGGCGTGTACGGTGCCGAGGCTGCCGCCCGCTATTACTACAAGATTCCCGCGAGCCGGCTCGGTGCGTGGCAGTCGGCGCGTCTCGCGGTGATGCTGCCGAAGCCGCGCTGGTTCGACGCGCACCGCGGCTCGGCCTACCAGGCGCAGCGCGCGGCCGTGATCGCCCGCCGGATGGGCGCCGCCGAACTTCCGCAATCGCAATGAGCGACGCGAACGCGCCGTCACGTTGTCCATTCCGTCGCCGGTGCGCCATTGGTGCGCTGCAGCGCATTCGTGTCGCCCGCATTTCGGGACACATCCATTAGACGAATTCGTCTATTTCGCTTTACTGAGCAATGCGCGCCCGCGCGGGATTTTGTTTGCCGATATGGCACGAAATCCGCGCGGTTTTAGCATTTCCGGGTAAACGCGAAAGCAGTTGAAAGACTGTTGAAACGCAACGGTGCGCGAATCGAAGCATTCCTGAAAGGTGTGCGCCGCACCGAGCGTCGATCGAATATTTCCAAATTTTTCAAAGCCCACCTGCTCACGTATATTGGCCAGCGCCTCGGCTTATCGGCCGCAATCGAGGCGGGGGGCGGCTTACCCGGCTGCTCGACATAAAAAACATTCGAGAGAAGGAAAGCAACGATGCCAGCGAGCAAAGCGAAGCTGTTGTTGGGAGTCGTGTTCTCTTCGCTGATTCTGACGGCCTGCAACGACGACGTGACGTCGTCCTCGGCAGCAGGTACCGACAATTCAGCCGATCCCGCCGCTCAGGTGGACAAGCCGTACAACGATCCCAACAGTTATTCGTCGAGCGCGACCGCGTCGCTCGACGCGTCCGCCGCGGTCGAAAAGGCCGCCGTCACCCATCACCAGATCACGCTGAACGGCAAGACGATTCGCTACACGGCCACCGCCGGCCACCTCGTCGCGCGCAATCCGCAGACGGGCGCGCCCGAAGCATCGTTCTTCTACGTCGCGTACACCGCCGACAACCAGCCCGCGGCCAAGCGCCCCGTCACGTTCCTGTACAACGGCGGCCCCGGCTCCGCGTCGGTGTGGCTGCATCTCGGCTCGTTCGGTCCGAAGCGGATCCAGACGGGCGACCCGAATGCGAACACGTCGACCTTCCCGTTCGTCGACAACGCGGAAAGCCTGCTCGATACGACCGACCTCGTGTTCGTCGATGCGATCGGCACCGGCTTCTCGGAAGCGATCGCGCCGAACACGAACCAGACGTTCTGGGGTGTCGACCAGGATGCCGGCGCGTTCCGCGATTTCGTGACGCGCTACATCGCCGTGAACCAGCGCGACACTTCGCCGAAATACCTGTTCGGCGAGTCGTACGGCACGCCGCGCACCGACGTGCTCGCGAACCTGCTCGAGACGGCCGGCGTGAAGCTCGACGGCATCGTGCTGCAGTCGTCGATCCTGAACTACAACGCGAACTGCGACATGGCGAGCGACTACGTCGGCAACTCGAACAACGGGGCGAGCCCGGTGAGTTGCGCGGGCTTCGTGCCGTCGTACGGCACGGTCGGCGCGTACTACCAGCTCGACAACCCGAACCCGTCGAGCCTGCCGCAATACGCGGACCAGATGCGCCAGCTGACGGCCGGCAGCTACGCGCCCGCCGTGAACGCGTATCTCGCGAGCCACACGCCGCCCTCGCCGACGCTCGTCACGACGATGGTGAATTCGACCGGCGTGAAGCAGGCGCTGTGGAACGCGGATTTCAACGTCGTCCCGACCTTCTTCGACAACAGCTTCCAGGTATCGCTGATTCCGGGCACGCTGATCGGCCGCTACGACGCGCGCGTGAACGTGCCGTCGTCGAGCCCGCTCGCGGCGGACGGCGACCCGTCGAGCACGTTCATCACCAAGCCGTTCACCGACACGATCGGCAGCTACCTGCCGAACGTGCTCAAGTACAGCGCGCAGTCGGCGTATTCGGTCAGCAGCAATGCGATCCAGACCTGGGACTGGACGCACGACGGGCTCGCGATGCCGGACACGATCCCCGATCTCGCGGCTGCGCTGACGCTGAATCCGTCGCTGAAGGTGCTGTCGCTGAACGGGTATCACGACATCGCGACGCCGTTCTACCAGACCGAGCTCGACCTCGCGCGGCTTGGCTCGCAACCGAACCTGACGATCAAGGACTATCAGGGTGGACACATGGTCTATCTCGACGATACGTCGCGTCCGCAGGAGAAAGCCGACCTCGTGACTTTCTACAACGCGGCCGCGCACTGATGCGATGTGCGGGCCTGGCGGCGCGCGCCCGTCGTGGCGCCGTTCGCCGGCCGTCGACGACCTCATTCCAGACTGGAGCCTGACATGAAGAAACGTTTCATCGTCGTTGCCGCGGCGCTCGCATGCGCCGGCGTTGCAGCATCCGCATCGGTATCCGCGTTCGCGCAGGCGAGCGACACCGCCACCCCGGCACGCGCGCGCCAGGCGCAGCTCGGCGATCCGTACGTGCCGCCGGCCGCGCGCAAGCCGACCGCCGGCACGCAAACGACGGGCGCCGCGCTGCACGCGCAGGTGGTGCGCAAGCTCGCGCGGCAGTTCGGCGCGGCCGATACGCAGAACACCGGTTCGATCACCGAAGCGCAGGCGCGCGCGGCCGGCCTCGGCTATGTCGCGAATCACTTCCGGCAGATCGATGCGAGCGGTAGCGGCCGCGTGTCGTTCTCCGACGTGCAGCGCTACATGCAGGCGCGCAGCACGAACCAGCAGTAAGCGCGGCGCGCGTGACTCGACGGGGGCGGAACCCGCGATGCGCCGGGTTCCGCCCCCGTGCGCATGGTGCGGCCGTTTCGCGACGACACGGCCCAGCCATTCGCACGTTTTCTCATTATCTGGACAACGCATTCAAATATTGGAGACGAGTGCGTGCGCTCCTACAATCCGAAGCACATCGACAGCTTCGGACCCACGCACCGCGCGGCGCCCGACGCATACGGAGACACATTCCATGAAGTTCGCCGGGCGCTTTCCTCGGTGCATCGACCGCCGCGTTGCCGCGACGCCCGACCTCGTTGCGGCGTCGCGACAGCGGCTTCACCGATTCCGTTGACGAAGCCCGTTCCATGACCAAGATGCCCGATTCCCTTGCTCTCGACGCCCGGCGCGCGACGCCGGACGATGCGCCGCTCACCGACACGATCGGCGCGACCAGCACGCCGCTCGATCTCGCCGCGCAGCAGGCCGGCACGCAGACGCTGTTGCGCGGTCTCGCGATCCTCGAAGCGATCGCGAACGGCGCGCGCGACATGCGTGCGATCGGCGCGGCGCTCGGCACGACTCGCAGCACGACGCACCGTCTCGTCAGCAGCCTCGTGCAGGCGCGCTACCTGCGCCAGGTGCAGGGCGGCTACCTGCTCGGCCCGAAGCTGATCGAGCTCGGCACGATCGCGCTCGAACAGATGCCGCTGACGGCCGTCGCACGGCCGCACCTCGAGGCGCTCGCCGAGGCGACGCTCGACACGATCCACCTCGGCGTGCGCGACGGCGACGACGTGCTGTACATCGACAAGATTCCCGGCACGCGCGGTCTCGAAATGCGCTCGCGCGTCGGCCACCGGATGCCGCTCGCGTCGACCGGCATCGGCAAGGCGATGATGCTCGACCTCGATCCGGACCTGTGGCGCTCGCTGTTCGAAGCCGCGCGGCGCGCGCTGGCCGGCGTCAACTTCAAGCCGGACAACCGGCCCGAGACGAGCGCGTTCCTGCAGCGCATGGCGCACTACGCGGCCGGCGGCTACACGTTCGACCTCGAGGAAAACGAGGCGTCGATCCGCTGCGTGGCCGCGCCGATTCGCGACGCGTCGGGCGCGATCGTCGCGGCCGTATCGGTCGCGAGCACGATTCCGTACATGCCGCACGACCGGATGGACGAACTGATTCCGCTCGTGCAGCGCGAAGCGCGAGCCATTTCCGCGGAACTGGGCTGGAGCCCGCCGCAGGGTACCCGCAGGATCAAACGATGACCAATTCGACCCGGACCGCTCCGGACGCCTCCCGCGCCGCACCGTCGCTGATCGCGCTCGACTGGGGCACCACGTCGCTGCGCGCGTATCTGTTCGACGCGCACGGCGCGCTGCTCGACACGCGCAGCCGTGCCGCGGGCGTGATGCACGTGCCGGCCGGCGGCGCGCGTGCGTTTGACGTCGTGTTCGAGCAAGCGTGCGGCGACTGGCTCGACCGCGCGCCGGGCGTGCCGGTGCTGGCCGCCGGGATGGTCGGCAGCGCGCAGGGCTGGCGCGAGGCGCCGTACGTCGAAGTGCCGGCGGGCGCCGACGCGCTCGTCGCGGGGCTTGTCACGGTGACGACGTCGCGCGGCACGACGGTGTCGATCGTGCCGGGCGTGATCGCGACGGGCGAATTGCCGGACGTGATGCGCGGCGAGGAAACGCAGATATTCGGTGCACTCGCGAACGATCCGATGCTTGATGCAGATCGTTCAGGGGTACTGATCGGCTTGCCGGGCACGCATGCGAAGTGGGCATGGGTGAAGGACGGGCTCATCGAGCGCTTCCAGACCTTCATGACCGGCGAGTTGTTCGCGGCGCTGCGCGACCACACGATTCTCGGCCGCACGATGCGCGCGAGCGCGTCGCCCGACCGCGCGGCATTCGCGCGCGGTGTCGCGGTGGCCCGCGGCGCGCAGCGCGCGGGGCTGCTCGCGACGATCTTCAGCACGCGCACGCTCGGCCTGACCGACCGGCTCGCGCCCGATGCGCAGGGCGATTACCTGTCCGGGCTGCTGATCGGACACGAGCTGAACGCGCTCGACGCGATGCTGGCCGAGCGCGGTGTCGCGCTCGCGAACCAGCCGCTGCTGCTGATCGGCGACGACGGCTTGTGCGCGCGCTACGTCGACGCATTGAGCGTGTTCGGCTGCACGCATGCGCGCGTCGTCGCGCAGGCGACCGAGCGCGGCCTGTGGTGGATCGCGTCGCGCGCCGGGCTCGTCCGCGCGGACGGCGCGCCCGTCTGCGCCGACCAATGAACCGATTGAAGAGGAATTGCCGATGTCGTCCGACCTTACGCTGCCCGCACCGTACACGCCGCACGCCGCGCTGATGCGCGCGTTCGACGCGTGTCCGCTGATCGCGATCATGCGCGGCATCACGCCCGGCGAAGCAGCCGAGCATGGCCTCGCATTGCACGAAGCGGGCTTCCGGATCGTCGAGGTGCCGCTCAACTCGCCCGAACCGTTCGCCAGCATCGCGGCGCTGCGTCGCGCGCTGCCCGACGACATGATCGTCGGCGCCGGCACCGTGCTGCGCGCCGAATTCGTCGACCGCGTGCGCGACGCCGGCGGCTCGCTGATCGTGATGCCGCACAGCGACGCGGCCGTGATCCGCCGCGCGCGCGAATGCGGGCTGGCCAGCGCGCCGGGCGTCGCGACGCCGACCGAGGCGTTCGCCGCGCTCGCGAACGGCGCCGACGTGTTGAAGATGTTCCCGGCCGAGCAGCTCGGCGTGTCCGTCGTGAAGGCGTGGCGCGCGGTGATCGACCGTGCGGTGCCGCTGATCCCGGTTGGCGGGATTTCCCCGGACAACATGCAGCCGTTCCTCGCGGCCGGCGCCAACGGCTTCGGGCTCGGCTCGGCGCTGTACCGGCCCGGCCAGTCGGCGGATGCGACGGCGGCGAACGCGCGCGCGTTCCAGGCCGGCTTGCGCGCGGCGCGCGGCGGAGCCGCATGATGGGCCGCCTCGCGGGCAAGGTCGCGTTGGTGACGGGCGCGGGCCGCGGCATCGGCGCGGCGATCGCGCGCGCGTTCGTGCGCGAAGGCGCGGCGGTTGCGCTCGTCGATCTCGACTTCCCGCAGGCGCAGCACACGGCCGCCGCGATCGCACACGAATGCGACGGCGCGCGCGTGCTGCCGCTGCAGGCGGACGTCGCGCGGCAGGAGTCGGTGCGCGACGCGCTCGCGCAGACCGAAGCCGCATTCGGCCCGCTCGACGTGCTCGTGAACAACGCGGGCATCAACGTGTTCGCCGATCCGCTGACGATGACGGACGACGACTGGCGGCGCTGCTTCGCGGTCGATCTCGACGGCGTGTGGCACGGCTGCCGCGCGGCGCTGCCGGGAATGGTCGAACGCGGCCGGGGCAGCATCGTGAACATCGCGTCGACGCATGCGTTCCGGATCATCCCGGGCTGTTTTCCGTATCCGGTCGCGAAGCACGGCGTGCTCGGCCTCACGCGGGCGCTCGGCATCGAATACGCGGCGCGCAACGTGCGCGTGAACGCGATCGCGCCGGGCTACATCGAGACGCAGCTCACGCGCGACTGGTGGGACGCGCAGCCCGACCCGGCCGCCGCGCGCGCCGAGACGCTCGAGCTGCAGCCGATGAAGCGGATCGGCAAGCCGGAGGAAGTCGCGATGACGGCCGTGTTCCTCGCGTCCGACGAGGCGCCGTTCATCAATGCCGCGTGCATCACCGTCGACGGCGGGCGCGCGGCGCTGTACCACGACTGACGCAACGATTCGAAAGACCGCACGTGCGACGGCCGCGCGCACGCTGCGTCGAAACCAACAAGCGGCTGCATTTCGTTCGATGAAGACTAGGAGACACTGGAGATGAAACGCAGAACCTTCGTAACGCTGGCCGCGGCGGCGGCAGTGGTGATCGGCAGCCCGGTCGCGCACGCGGCCGACCCGGTCAAGATCGGCTTCCTGGTGAAGCAGCCGGAAGAGCCGTGGTTCCAGGACGAATGGAAGTTCGCCGAGATCGCGGCGAAGAACAAGGGCTTCACGCTCGTGAAGATCGGCGCGCCGTCCGGCGAGAAGGTGATGAGCGCGATCGACAACCTGTCCGCGCAGAAGGCGCAGGGCTTCATCATCTGCACGCCCGACGTGAAGCTCGGGCCGGGCATCGTCGCGAAGGCGAAGTCGCACAACCTGAAGATGATGACGGTCGACGATCGCCTCGTCGACGGCGCGGGCAAGCCGATCGAGGCGGTGCCGCACATGGGCATCTCCGCGTACAACATCGGCAAGCAGGTCGGCGACGGGATCGCGGCCGAGATCAAGAAGCGCGGCTGGGACATGAAGGACGTCGGCGCGATCGACATCACCTACGAGCAGTTGCCGACCGCGCACGATCGCACGAGCGGCGCGACCGACGCGCTGGTGGCGGCCGGCTTCCCGAAGGCGAACGTGATCGCGGCGCCGCAGGCGAAGACCGACACCGAGAACGCGTTCAACGCGGCGAACATCGCGCTCACCAAGAACCCGCAGTTCAAGCACTGGGTCGCGTACGGCCTGAACGACGAGGCCGTGCTCGGCGCGGTGCGCGCGGCGGAAGGACGCGGCTTCAAGGCGGACAACATGATCGGCATCGGCATCGGCGGATCCGATTCGGCGCTCAACGAATTCAAGAAGCCGCAGCCGACGGGCTTCTACGGCACGGTGATCATCAGCCCGAAGCGCCACGGCGAGGAAACCTCGGACCTGATGTACGCATGGATCACGCAGGGCAAGGCACCGCCGCCCCTGACGCTGACGACGGGCATGCTCGCCACGCGCGACAACGTGTCGAAGGTGCGCGAGGAGATGGGGCTCGCATCGAAGTAAGCGGCCCGCCGGCCGCCGCGGCGATGCGGCGGCCGGCGATCGATGGAACTGCTAGTGGGGAGACGACGTGTCAGCGGCACTGCGTTTTGACAATATCGGCAAGGTATTTCCCGGCGTGCGCGCACTGGACGGCATCTCGTTCGACGTGCACGCGGGCGAGGTGCATGGCCTGATGGGCGAGAACGGCGCGGGCAAGTCGACGCTGCTGAAGATTCTCGGCGGCGAATACCAGCCCGATGCGGGCAGCGTGCTGGTCGACGGCCAGCCCGTGCATTTCTCGAGTGCGGCCGCGTCGATCGCGGCCGGCATTGCGGTGATTCACCAGGAATTGCAGTACGTGCCCGACCTGACGGTCGCGGAGAACCTGCTGCTCGGCCGCCTGCCGAATGCGCTCGGCTGGGTGAGAAAGGGCGAGGCGAAGCGTCACGTGCGCGAGCGGCTCGCCGCGATGGGCGTCGATCTCGATCCCGATGCGAAGCTCGGGCGGCTGTCGATCGCGCAGCGGCAGATGGTCGAGATCTGCAAGGCGCTGATGCGCAACGCGCGCGTGATCGCGCTCGACGAGCCGACGAGTTCGCTGTCGCACCGCGAGACCGAGGTGCTGTTCAAGCTCGTCGACGACCTGCGCGCGCAGGGCCGCGCGCTGATCTACATTTCGCACCGGATGGACGAGATCTACCGGCTGTGCGACGCGTGCACGATCTTCCGCGACGGTCGCAAGATCGCGTCGCACGAATCGCTCGCCGACGTGCCGCGCGAGCGGCTGGTCGCCGAGATGGTCGGGCGCGAGATCGCGGATATCTACCATTACGCGCCGCGTGCGCTCGGCGACGTGCGGTTTTCGGCCGAAGGCGTCGATGGCCCCGCATTGCGCGAGCCCGCGAGCTTCTCGGTGCGCGCGGGCGAGATCGTCGGCTTCTTCGGGCTGGTCGGTGCGGGCCGCAGCGAACTGATGCGGCTCGTGTACGGCGCGGACCGCCGGCGCGCGGGCGTGCTCACGCTCGACGGCAAGCGCATCGACGTGAAGCGCACCGGCGACGCGATCCGTCACGGCATCGTGCTGTGCCCGGAGGATCGCAAGGAGGAAGGGATCATCGCGATGGCGTCGGTCGCGGAGAACATCAACATCAGCTGCCGCCGTCATTCGCTGCGCGCGGGGCTGTTCATCGACCGCAAGACCGAGTCCGAAACGGCCGACCGCTTCATCCAGCGGCTGAAGATCAAGACGCCGAACCGGCGGCAGAAGATCCGCTTCCTGTCGGGCGGCAACCAGCAGAAGGCGATCCTGTCGCGCTGGCTCGCCGAGCCCGACCTGAAGGTCGTGATCCTCGACGAGCCGACGCGCGGCATCGACGTCGGCGCGAAGCACGAGATCTACGACGTGATCTACCGGCTTGCGGAGCGCGGCTGCGCGATCGTGATGGTGTCGTCGGAGCTGCCGGAAGTGCTCGGCGTGTCCGACCGCATCGTCGTGATGCGCGAAGGCCGCATCGCGGGCGAGCTGCCGCGCGAGCGGGCGAACGAACATGCGGTGCTGAGCCTCGCGCTGCCGCAGACGAGCGTTGTCGAGGCGGCTGACGCAGTTTGAGGTCGCCGCGTGCGACGCAGGACTTTCGAATCGATCGAGCGCGGCGCGGGCCGCGCGATGCAGGAGCAGGAGACACAATCATGCAAGTCAGGGAAAACCTCGCCAGCGCAGCCGTGAAGCCGTCGGCCGACGCGCTGGTTCCACAGCAGAGCGACCGCCAGAAGTGGTGGCAGCACCTCACCGAATACAGCCTGATCGCGATCTTCGCGGTGATGTTCGTGACGATGTCGCTGACGGTCGAGCACTTCTTCTCGATCGACAACATGCTGGGCCTCGCGCTGTCGATCTCGCAGATCGGGATGGTCGCGTGCACGATGATGTTCTGCCTGGCATCGCGCGACTTCGACCTGTCGATCGGCTCGACCGTCGCGTTCTCCGGCGTGTTGTGCGCGATGGTCCTGAACGCGACCGGCAACACGTTCGTCGCGATCGTCGCGGCGGTCGCGGCAGGTGCCGCGATCGGCTTCGTGAACGGCGCGGTGATCGCGTACCTGCGCATCAACGCGCTGATCACGACGCTCGCGACGATGGAAATCGTGCGCGGGCTCGGCTTCATCGTGTCGAAGGGGCAGGCGGTCGGCGTGTCGTCGGATACGTTCATCGCGCTCGGCGGGCTGTCGCTCTTCGGCGTGTCGCTGCCGATCTGGGTCACGCTCATGTGCTTCGTCGTGTTCGGCGTGTTGCTGAACCAGACCGTCTACGGCCGCAATACGCTCGCGATCGGCGGCAACCCGGAGGCGTCGCGCCTCGCGGGGATCAACGTCGAACGCACGCGCGTGTACATCTTCCTGATCCAGGGCGCGGTGACGGCGCTCGCGGGCGTGATCCTCGCGTCGCGCATCACGTCGGGCCAGCCGAACGCGGCGCAGGGCTTCGAGCTGAACGTGATCTCCGCGTGCGTGCTCGGCGGCGTGTCGCTGATGGGCGGCCGCGCGACGATCTCGGGCGTCGTGATCGGCGTGCTGATCATGGGCACCGTCGAGAACGTGATGAACCTGCTGAACATCGACGCGTTCTACCAGTACCTGGTGCGCGGCGCGATCCTGCTCGCGGCCGTGCTGCTCGACCAGCTGAAGAACCGCGGCGTACGCGACTGACCGAATACACGGAGACGATTCGCATGACCATCGAAACACCCGCGCCAGCGCAGCACGCCGCGAGCGACGCGCGTTATGCGCGCTACCCGAGTCTCGCGGATCGCGCGGTGCTGATCACGGGCGGGGCGACCGGCATCGGCGCGTCGTTCGTCGAGCATTTCGCGCGGCAGGGCGCACGCGTGGCGTTCGTCGATCTCGACGCGCACGCCGGCCACGCCCTCGCGGAAAGCCTCGCGCAGGCGCCGGACGTGCGCCACGCGCCGCTGTTCCTGCCGTGCGACCTCACCGACATCGGCGCGCTGCGCGGTGCGATCGACGCGATCCGCGCGCGCATCGGTGCGATCGCCGTGCTCGTGAACAACGCGGCGAACGACACGCGCCACGCGATCGCCGACGTGACGCCCGAATCGTTCGACGCGGGCATCGCGGTCAACCTGCGCCACCAGTTCTTCGCGGCGCAGGCGGTGATCGACGACATGAAGCAGCGCGGCGGCGGCGCGATCATCAATCTCGGCTCGATCAGCTGGATGCTGAAGAACGGCGGCTACCCCGTCTACGTGATGGCGAAGGCCGCGGTGCAGGGCCTCACGCGCGGGCTCGCGCGCGATCTCGGCCCGTTCGGCATCCGCGTGAATTCGCTGGTGCCCGGCTGGGTGATGACCGACAAGCAACGCAGGCTGTGGCTCGACGACGCCGGTCGCGCGTCGATCAAGGCCGGCCAGTGCATCGACGCCGAGTTGCTGCCCGAGGATCTCGCGCGCATGGCGCTGTTTCTCGCGGCCGACGACAGCCGGATGATCACCGCGCAGGACGTGGTGGTCGACGGCGGCTGGGCCTGATTGCCGGGGGCCGCGCTCGCGCGGCGCCCCGTATCGTTTCATCGACGAAGGAAAGGAGTCCATCATGACCGCCACGTCCTCGCGCGCATCGTCGTCGTCCACGAGCCAGTCGCGCCGCGCGCGGCTGGCTGCCGCCGCGCAGCCGGTCAGTGCGGGCCCGCAGACCGCCGCGTTCGCGCAGGGCGTCGGCGCCGCGCATGCGGCGGCCGTCACGCTGTCGAACGCGGCGCTGCGGCTCGACGTGCTGCCGCACCTGGGCGGCGGCATCGCGCGCTTCGACTGGCGCGGCGATCACGGCGCGCTCGTGCCGGTGTTCCGCCGCTGCGAGCATCCGGACACGGCGACGGATCCGAACGCGCTCGCGTGCTATCCGTTGCTGCCGTACTCGAACCGGATCGGCAACGGCCGCTTCGAACTCGACGGACGCCGCATCGTGGTGCCGCGCAACCGCCGCGACGAGCCGTTGCCGATTCATGGCGACGGCTGGCTCGCGCCGTGGCAGGTGGACGACGCGACCGACACGACGCTGCAGCTGTCGCTCGATCGCGCAAGCGGCGCGCCGTATGCGTTTCGCGCGATCCAGTCGTTCGCGCTCGACGACACGACGCTGTCGATCGCGTTGACGATCGAGAATACGGGGCGCGCGCGGTTGCCGTTCGGGCTGGGCCTGCATCCGTTCCTGGTGCGCGACGACGCGACCGAGCTGGCCGCGGCCGCGGGCGGCCTGTGGCTGTCGGGCGCGGATTTCCTGCCGGTGCGGCATGTGAGCGTGCCGCCGGCCTGGCAGTTTGGCGTCGCGTATCCGTTGCCGGCGACGCTCGTCAATCATGCATTTACCGGCTGGGGCGGCCACGCGACGGTGAGCTGGCCGCGCCGCGGGCTGTTGCTGACGATCGCGGCCGACGCCGACTCGTACGTGCTCTACACGCCGCCCGGCGAGCCTTTCTTCTGCTTCGAGCCGGTCGATCATCCGATCAATGCGGTGAACCTGCCGGGCGGCGCGGCCGCGCACGGGATGACGCTGCTCGCGCCCGGCGAGCGGCTCGCGCGGCGTTTCGCGTTCACCGTCGAGCGGTCCGATGCGCGCATCGACGCCGCCGCGCGCGAAGGGCGCCGGCGACGCGGGTAAAATACACGGTCTACCAACGGTTTGCCGCGAGTACCCGCCATGTCTTCCCCGCTTACTTTCATCGAATCGCTGCGCGCCGCGTGGCAGCGCACGAATTCGCTGCTGTGCGTCGGCCTCGATCCCGAGCCGTCGCGCTTTCCCGTGCAGCTCGACGGCCAGCCCGACGCGATCTTCGAGTTCTGCCGGCAGATCGTCGACGCGACCGCGCAATATGCGAGCGCGTTCAAGCCGCAGATCGCGTACTTCGCCGCGCATCGCGCGGAAGATCAGCTCGAGCGCCTGATCGCGCACATCCACCTCCAGCATCCGGGCCTGCCCGTGATCCTCGACGCGAAGCGCGGCGACATCGGCAGCACGGCCGAGCAGTACGCGCGCGAGGCGTTCGAACGCTATCGCGCGGACGCGGTCACCGTGAACCCGTACATGGGCTACGACTCGGTGGAGCCGTACTTCGAGCATGAAGGCAAGGGCGTGATCGTGCTGTGCCGCACGTCGAACCCGGGCGGCTCGGATCTGCAGTTCCTCGAAACGGGCGGGCGGCCGCTGTACCAGGTCGTCGCCGATCTCGCGGCGAACAAGTGGAACGCGAAGAACGGCCAGCTCGGCCTCGTGGTCGGCGCGACGTTCCCGAAGGAAATCGAGATCGTGCGCGGGATCGTCGGCGACATGCCGCTGCTGATTCCCGGCATCGGCGCGCAGGGCGGCGACGTGCAGGCGACCGTCAACGCGGGCCGCACCGCCGACGGCACGGGGATGATGATCAACTCGTCGCGCGCGATCCTGTACGCGAGCCGCGGCGAGGACTTCGCCGAAGCCGCGGCGCTCGCGGCGCAGAAGACGCGCGACACGATCAACGCGCATCGCTGAAATATCGCTGAAACACGGGCCGCCCGCTGGGGCGGCCTTTCCTCGCCGAGCCCGCATCCGCGGGCCGCGCGCCTGCTTCGCGTATTCGCCATCGGGCGCACGCGAACGATTCGGACAAGAACGGGACCGTCGGGAAGCCCGACGCGATCCGGCAAGCGGGCAGGGGCCGCGCTCGGCCCGTGCGCCGCGCCTGCCAATCAGCCTTCGCGCTCGTCGAGCAGCTTCAGCAGCCCGCGCAGCGCATGCGCGGCCGCCTGCGTGCGGATCTGTTCGCGATCGCCCCTGAACACGAGCGTCTCGACGTCGGTGTGTAGCCGGTTGCTCCAGGCAAACGAGACGGTGCCGACCGGCTTCTTCTCGCTGCCGCCCGCCGGTCCGGCGATGCCGGTGACGGACAACGCGACCTGCGCGCGGCTGTTGCGCAGCGCGCCTTCGGCCATCGCGCGCGCGACCGGCTCGCTGACGGCGCCGTGTTTCTCGATCAGGTCCGGCGGCACGCCGATCATCTCGCTCTTCGCCTGGTTCGAGTAGGTGACGAAGCCGCGCTCGAACCACTGGCTGCTGCCGGAGATGTCGGTGATCGCGGCGGCGATCATGCCGCCCGTGCAGGATTCGGCGGTGGCGAGCGACAGGTGCTCGTCACGCAGCTTGTTGCCTGCGCGGATCGCAAGCTGATGGACGACGGAATCGGTTGGCATGCGCGTCGGGAAACGGGAGTCGGGAAATCGGTCAGCCGACGACGGAGCGCCAGAGGGCGATCACGAGCAGCGTCATGAACGCGGCGATCAGGTCGTCGATCATGATGCCGAGCCCGCCTTTCACGCGACGGTCGAAATAGCGGATCGGCGGCGGCTTGAGCATGTCGAAGAAGCGGAACACGACGAACGCCCACAGCTGGCCGATGAAGGTCGCGGGCGTGACGAACAGCATCACGAGCCAGATCGCGACGATTTCGTCCCAGACGACGGCGCCCGGATCGGACGTGCCCATCTTCCGTGCGGTGAAACCGGTGATCCACGTGCCTGCCGCGAAGCCGACCGCGATCAGCGCCCACCATTCGGGCACCGTCAGGTAGCGGTTGAGCACCACGAACGTGAGCCAGCCGAACAGCGAACCGAACGTGCCGGGCATGAACGGCGCGAGCCCGCTGCCGAAGCCGAGCGACACGATGTGCGCCGGGTGCGACAGCATGAAGCGCGCGGTGGCGCGCTGCGGCACGTTGCGGGCGGCGCCGGGCGCGGCCGCGGATTGCGCGGGCGGGTCAGTCTGCATGGAAGTGGTCGAAGCCGTGCAACGTGAGAGTCAGGGGGGCGCCGGTGGCGTCGCGCCACGCGATCGCGGGCTGCTCGGACGGCGAGGACAACGCATGTATTGTACCGACTCGCGTGACGCGGACGCCGGCGCTCGCGCCCGCCGCGTCGATCGCCGCGCGGGCCGACGCCGGCGCGGTGAAACACAGTTCGTAGTCGTCGCCGCCGGCGAGCGTGCAGCGTCGCTGCACGTCGGGCGGCAGCGTCGCGAGCGCGGCCGAGCGCGGCACCGCGTCCGCGTCGATTTCGGCGCGCACGTTCGAGCGGGTCAGGATGTGCTGCAAGTCGCCGGCGAGGCCGTCGGAGATGTCGAGCGCCGCATGCGCGACGCCCGCGAGCGCCAGCCCGAGCGCGATGCGCGGCTCGGGACGCTCGAGCGCCTGCCGGAACGCGGCGGCTTCGTGCGCGCCGGCGGTCCATTCGCCGCGCGCGATTCCAAGCCCCGCGCGGGCGTCGCCGAGCGTGCCGGACACCCAGACGTCGTCGCCGTCACGCGCGGCATCGCGCCGTAGCGCCGCGTCCGGCGAGACTTCGCCGAACACGGTCACGCACAGGTTCAGCGGCCCGCTCGTCGTGTCGCCGCCGATCAGTTCGCAGTCGAACCGCTCGGCGAGCGCGAACAGCCCGTTGCTGAATGCCTCGAGCCACGCGGCGTCCGCGCGCGGCAGTGCGCACGCGAGCGTGAACGCGCGCGGCTCGGCGCCCATCGCCGCGACATCCGACAGATTCACCGCGAGCGTCTTGTGGCCGAGCGCGTCGGGCGCGACATCGGGGAAGAAATGGCGCCCCTCGACCAGCATGTCCGTCGAAATGGCCAGCAATTTTCCGGATCGAGGCGCGATCAGTGCGCAATCGTCACCGATGCCGAGCGTCGACGCACGCGCTCCGCGGGCCGCGCGGCGCGCGAAGAAGCGATCGATCAGCGAAAACTCGGACAAGGCGGCTGGCACGGCGGACGAACCCGGAAGCGGTGAAAGGAACGGCATTGTACGCAGCGAACGGTGCCGTTCCTGCACCGTTCAGTACATTTTTGTCGCGGCTGTTGCACCCGAATCGCCGGTCTGGCGGGCTTCGATTGGCGCTACAATGCCGTCGAACAGTTATTCTAATCCGCACGTCAAGAGACACATGTCGACTCAAGCCTCCTCCAAAGCCAAGCTCCGCGAAGCCGCTCTCGACTATCACGAGTTCCCCACGCCGGGGAAGATCGCGATTGCCCCGACCAAGCAGATGATCAACCAGCGTGACCTCGCGCTCGCGTATTCGCCGGGCGTCGCGTTTGCGTGCGAGGAGATCGTCGAGAACCCGCTGAACGCCGCGCGCTTCACGGCGCGCAGCAATCTGGTCGGCGTCGTCACGAACGGCACGGCGGTGCTCGGGCTCGGCAACATCGGCCCGCTCGCGTCGAAGCCGGTGATGGAAGGCAAGGCCGTATTGTTCAAGAAGTTCGCCGGCATCGACGTGTTCGACATCGAGCTGAACGAGTCGGATCCGCACAAGCTGGTCGACGTGATCGCCGCGCTGGAGCCGACCTTCGGCGGGATCAACCTGGAAGACATCAAGGCGCCGGACTGCTTCATCGTCGAGCGCGAAGCGCGCAAGCGGATGAAGATCCCGGTGTTCCACGACGACCAGCACGGCACCGCGATCGTCGTGGCCGCGGCCGTCACGAACGGCCTGAAGGTCGTCGGCAAGGACATCAAGAAGGTGAAGCTCGTCGCGTCCGGCGCGGGCGCGGCCGCGCTCGCGTGCCTGGACCTGCTGGTCGACATCGGCCTGCCGCTCGAGAACATCACGGTGACCGACCTGGCCGGCGTGGTCTACAAGGGCCGCACGGAGCTGATGGATCCGGACAAGGAGCGTTTTGCCCGCGAAACCGACGCCCGCACGCTGGCCGAGGTGATCGACGGCGCGGACATCTTCCTCGGCCTGTCGGCCGCCGGCGTGCTGAAGCCGGAAATGGTGAAGGGCATGGCCGAGCGCCCGCTGATCCTCGCGCTCGCGAACCCGACGCCCGAGATCCTGCCGGAAGCCGCGCTCGAAGTGCGCCCCGACGCGATTCTCGCGACCGGCCGCACCGACTATCCGAACCAGGTCAACAACGTCCTGTGCTTCCCGTTCATCTTCCGCGGCGCGCTCGACGTCGGCGCGACGACGATCACGCGTGAAATGGAGATTGCGGCCGTCAATGCGATCGCCGAACTCGCGCAGCAGGAGCAAAGCGACATCGTCGCGACCGCATACGGGATCCAGGACTTGTCGTTCGGGCCCGAATACCTGATTCCGAAGCCGTTCGACCCGCGCCTGATCGTCAAGATCGCGCCGGCCGTCGCGCAGGCTGCGATGGACGGCGGCGTCGCAACGCGCCCGATCGAGGACATGGAGGCGTATCGCGTGCACCTCCAGCAGTTCGTGTACCACAGCGGCACGACGATGAAGCCGATCTTCCAGCTCGCGCGCAGCGCGCCGGCCGAGAAGAAGCGTGTCGTGTTCGCGGAAGGCGAGGAAGAGCGCGTGCTGCGCGCCGTGCAGATCATCGTCGACGAGAAGCTCGCGAAGCCGATCCTGATCGGCCGTCCGTCGGTGATCGAGCATCGTATCCAGCGCTACGGCCTGCGCCTCACGCCCGGCACCGACTTCACGGTCGTCAACACCGAGCACGACGAGCGCTACCGCGACTTCTGGCAGACGTACCACAAGATGATGGCGCGCAAGGGCATCAGCGAGCAGCTGGCCCGCGTCGAGATGCGCCGCCGCACGACGCTGATCGGCTCGATGCTGGTGAAGAAGGGCGAAGCGGACGGGATGATCTGCGGCACGATCAGCACCACGCACCGCCACCTGCACTTCATCGACCAGGTGATCGGCAAGCGCCCGGGCTGCAGCGTGTACGCGGCGATGAACGGCCTCGTGCTGCCGGGCCGCCAGATCTTCCTGGTCGACACGCACGTGAACGTCGATCCGACCCCGGAGCAACTCGCCGAGATCACGATCATGGCCGCCGAAGAAGTGCGCCGCTTCGGCATCGAGCCGAAGGTCGCGCTGTTGTCGCACTCGAATTTCGGCACGAGCAACGCGCCGTCGGCGCAGAAGATGCGCGATACGCTCGCGATCCTGCAGGAACGTGCGCCCGAGCTGAAAGTCGACGGCGAAATGCACGGCGACGTCGCGCTCGACGCGGCGCTGCGCAAGGAAATCCTGCCGGAGTCGACGCTGGAAGGCGAAGCGAACCTGCTGATCCTGCCGAACATCGATGCCGCGAACATCGCGTACAACCTGCTGAAGACGGCCGCCGGCAACAACATCGCGATCGGACCGATCCTGCTGGGCGCGGCCCAGCCGGTGCATGTGCTGACCGAATCGGCGACCGTTCGCCGCATCGTCAACATGGCGGCGCTGCTGGTCGCCGACGTGAACGCCGCACGCTGAGCCGGCGCGAACCGCGCGGCAACGGTCGAAACCGGCGCCGCGCGGCGGGCGAAATTGTAAACAAAAGCAAAAAGAGGCGTGCCCGCAATGGGCACGCCGTCGGGCAGGGCGCAAACGCGCTTCCCGTAAGCAACAGCAGCATCTCTCCACCCAGGGCAGCGAGCGTGGCAAGGAGGCAGGGTCTTGCCACACGAGAGATGCCGCCGACATTTTATCCCATGTAAGCTAAATGTAGTCTATTTTCGGTAAAAAATGCGCGCTTCGGGGCGAAGCCAGCCTTTCGATTCCCAAACGAACATTGATTCGCGCGGACAATAGCGCTACGCTAACGCCTTTGGTTGGTCGTCAACTACTTGATTTAACAGCGGGAACCCTGGTTCATGGCACGCAAGTGGCTCCGCAACGGCGCGCTGGCGTCCGTCTTCGCGATGTTCGCGATGGGTATCGTCGGTACACCGACGGGCAGTCTGGTTTCCGCCGCTTACGCACGGCAGGCCGTTTCGGCCGACATGGCCGTCGGCGGGGTCGATACGATCCCGACCGCCCGTCTGCCGCGCGAGGCCGTGACCACGCTCGGCCTGATCGGCGCCGGTGGCCCCTATCCGTACGAGAAAGACGGCGTCGTCTTCGGCAACCGCGAGCGGATCCTGCCGAAGGCGAAGCGCGGCTACTACCACGAGTACACGGTGCCGACGCCGCGTGCACGCAATCGCGGCGCGCGCCGGATCGTCTGTGGCGGGCCATTGCGCCGGATCGACAACTGTTATTACACGGACGACCACTACAACAGTTTTAAACGTATTGTTGAATGACTTCGGGATGAACGGCATGAGCGACTCCATCTACGCGCACGATACGGCGGCGGCGGAACTGTTCGCGGCCGGCGACGGCAATCTGTTTCAGCGTGTGATGCAACTCCACGCGGCGGCACAGGCCGGCGGCGCGCCTGAGCAACAGGAAGCCGAGCCCGGGCTTTCATCGAACGAGGAGCCTATGAGCCTTTTCACGACCGTGCGACCCAATCTCGTGCAGTCGATCCGCGCGTTCCGCGTGCAGGATCTTGCCGACGAAGCCGGCCGGCTCGGCCAGCATTTCCTGTACGCATATTGCGGCGCCGCGCAGTCGAAGCAGGAAGTGATGGAGACGATCGCGACGTCGTTCCTGTTTCCGAAGCATTTCGGGAAGAACTACGATGCGCTGTACGATTGCCTGACCGACCTCGTCGCGAAGGCCGGCGCGCAGCCGGGTTTCGTGATCGTGCTCGAAGGGCTGCCGATCGCGCAGAAATTCGACAAGGAAGGGCGCGAGACGCTGCTCGACGTGTTCCGCGAAGCCGCCGAATTCTGGGCCGAGCGCAAGGTCGCGTTCCGCGTGTTCTATTCGTTCGCGTAAAGCGCGAATCTACCGGCCGCCAGAGTGCGGTCAGTCCGGCAAAAGGCCCGCCTTGCGCGGGCTTTTTTGCGTCCGTGCGCGCAGCCGGTTGCAATGCGCGAAGCGTGCCGCATTCACGTGGCGACCCCGCGAGCCGGGGCGCCGCGTGTCGCGGCACGTCGAGTCGTCACCAGCCGCCCCAGCGCGCGGCCAGCGCCGCGAGCACGGCCGCGCCGGCCGTTTCGGTGCGCAGCACGCGCGGACCGAGCGACAACGCGGTGAACCCGTGTGCGCGTGCCGCGTTTTCCTCGTCCGGCGACAGCCCGCCTTCGGGGCCGATCAGCAGCGTGACGGCCGCCGCGGGCGGCGCCCCGGGCAGCGACGCGAACGGGATGCTCGCGCGCGGCGACAGCAGCAGCCGCAGCTCGCCGCCGGCCGGCGCGGCCGGCAGCGTGTCGAGCCAGGCGCCGAAGCTGCGTACCGGCGCGACGTCGGGAACGCGATTGCGCCCGCATTGTTCGCACGACGCGCGCACGACGCCGCGCCAGTGCGCGACGCGCTTGTCCGCGCGCTCGCCGGACAGTTTCACCACGCCGCGCGCGGTCGACAGCGGCACGACCGCCGCGACGCCCAGCTCGACGGCCTTCTCGATCACCCAGTCCATCTTGTCGCCGCCGGCGATGCCCTGCGCGAGCGTCACGCGATAGGGCGGCTCGGCCTCGGCCGGGTCGAACGCGTCGATCTGCGCGAGCGCGCTGCGCTTGTCGATCTCGACGAGCCGCGCGCGGTACTGGCCGCCGCTGCCGTCGAACAGCGCCAGGGCGTCGCCGGGCTGCAGCCGCAGCACCTGCGCGTGACGCGCGACGTCGGCCGGCAACGCGAGCGTCGCGTCGGTGCGCAGCGCCGCTTCGACGAAAAAGCGCGGCACGGCCGCGGTGGTGGTGGCTTCACTCATGCGTATCGCGGCTCCGTTCATGCGGCCAGGCGGCGCGCGAGCGCCCAGCGGTAGCCGTCGAGATCCTCGATCTGCGCGAAGCGGTCGCCCCAGAACTGGTCTTGCGGCGCGGTCAGCGACTTCGCGCCGGCGTCGAGCGCGCGCTGCCAGGTCGCGTCGACATCGTCGACATACAGGTAGAACGACTGCGGCGCGGTCGCGCCCGCACTCTTCGGCGTGAGCGCGGGCGAGCCGAATGCGCGTTCGGGCGCGAACATCACGATCAGTTGCCCGCGGTAGGTCATCTCGACGTGCATGATTGCGCCGTCTTCGTCGAGGACGTCGCGCAACTCGAAGCCGAATGCGGCCTTGAAGAACTCGATGGCCGCCTGCGCATTGCGCACGGCCAGGTAAGGCGTCAACCAAGGCACGTTGGCCGGACGTGGATCGGTCATGAAAATCTCCTGTCGAACGGTGTTGGCGCTTGAGCGGTTACGCCTGTCCCATGCTTTGCAGTCCAACGGGTATTGGCGCGCGGGCGCCCGGTGCGGTCCCGCGAATACGCCGGCGGGTCGAGCGCATCGTCGCGGGCATGCGCATCGCGAGGCAGGCGCGGGAGCGCGCGCGGGCGGTCCGCGCAACGATGCGTCCGCCCGCACGCTCAGCGGCGAACGCCCAGTGTATCGCGCAGCGCGCGCGGCAGGGCAAAGAGGGCCGCATGGAGTCGCGCATCGTAGTAGCGCAAGCCCTGCACGCGGCGCGCGGCGAGGCGCTCGTCGATGTCGTGCGCGAACAGCGCGGCCGCATCCAGCGTGTCGCTCGCGATCGCCATCAGCCATTGCGAGCCATACAGCGGCACGTGCGCCGACAGCGGATCGACGAACGCGAAGCTCGCGCGCAGGTCGTCCAGCAGCGCGGCGATGCGCGCCACGTGGAACAGCGGCGAGCCAAGGTGCATCGAAATCGCGCCGCGCGGCGTGAGGATCCGCTTGAGCCGCGCGTAGAACTCGCGCGTATAGAGGCCGGCGGCCGGCGAATCGGGCGGCGTGAGGTCGAACACGACGAGATCGAAATGCTCGACGGTCGACGTGACGAAATGCGCGGCGTCGCCGATCACGACTTCGACGCGCGGATCGTCGAGCGCGCCTTGATGGACGTCGTCGAGATAGCGGCGCGCCATGCCGATCACCTCGTCGTCGAGCTCGGCGACGACGATCCGCTCGATGCATGCGTGCTTGAGCAGCTGGCGCGCCGCGCCGCCGTCGCCGCCGCCGAGCACGAGCGCCTTCCTCGGGCACGGATGGGCGAGCGCGGCCGGGTGCGTCATGCACTCGTGGTACACGTATTCGTCGCCGACCGACGTCATCGGCCGTCCGTCCAGCGTGAACAGGCGGCCGAGCTGCGGGGTTTCCCAGACTTCGATGTGCTGGTGCGGCGACGCGACGTGCGCGAGCCGGCGTGCGTTCGGGAAGCCGTACGCGGCGTCGGGCGTGGGATGGAAGAGAAGGGTCGTGTTCACGGGCGGGCCGCGCGAGGCGGGCAGTTCCGACGCCTGAATTATAGGAGGCGCGCGGTTGCGCGGAAAAGCGTGCCGGAACACCGCGTGCCGACAGGGGAAATGTCGGCCCATCTGTTAAAATGACGAGCTTTGCAGCCCCGTCCGTAGGCTCCGTCCGCTTCGCGTCCGTCAGGCGCCGCACCGCGCGCCGGGAACGATTGACGCTCGAGCTTCCGGATGCCGCCGTGCCCCCGTTTCCTCGACTCGTTCTCCGGACTCGACATGACGACTTCGTCTCCCGCCTCCACCACCCTGATGGCCAACGCGATCCGTGCGCTCGCGATGGACGCCGTCCAGCAAGCGAACTCCGGCCACCCCGGCATGCCGATGGGCATGGCCGAAATCGGCGTTGCGCTCTGGTCGCGCCATCTGAAGCACAACCCGGCGAACCCGCACTGGGCAGACCGCGACCGCTTCGTGCTGTCGAACGGCCATGGCTCGATGCTGCTGTACTCGCTGCTGCACCTGACCGGCTACGACCTGCCGATCGAAGAGCTGAAGAACTTCCGCCAACTGCACTCCAAGACGCCGGGCCACCCGGAATACGGCATCACGCCGGGCGTCGAGACGACCACCGGCCCGCTCGGCCAGGGTCTCGCGAACGCGGTCGGCATGGCGCTCGGCGAAGCGTTGATGGCCGACGAGTTCAACCGTGACGGCGCGAAGATCGTCGATCACCACACGTACGTGTTCCTCGGCGACGGCTGCCTGATGGAAGGCATCTCGCACGAAGCCTGCTCGCTCGCGGGCACGCTGAAGCTGAACAAGCTGATCGCGCTGTACGACGACAACGGCATCTCGATCGACGGCGACGTCGTCAACTGGTTCCACGACGATACGCCGAAGCGTTTCGAGGCATATGGCTGGAACGTGATCCCGAACGTGAACGGCCACGACGTCGACGCGGTCGACGCGGCGATCGCGAAGGCGAAGCTGTCGGACAAGCCGACGCTGATCTGCTGCAAGACGGTGATCGGCAAGGGCGCGGCGACCAAGGCCGGCGGCCACGACGTGCACGGCGCGGCGCTCGGCGCGGAAGAAATCGCGAAGACGCGCGAAGCGCTCGGCTGGAAGTGGGAACCGTTCGTGATCCCGCAGGAAGTCTATGCGGCCTGGGATGCGAAGGAAGCCGGCAAGCGTGCGCAAGCCGAATGGGACGCGTCGTTCGCGCAATATCGCGCGAAATTCCCGGCGGAAGCCGCTGAATTCGAACGCCGGATGGCCAACAAGCTGCCGGCCGACTGGGCCGAGAAGGCCGCGGCGATCATCGCCGGCGCGAACGAGCGTGCCGAGACGGTCGCGACCCGCAAGGCATCGCAGCAGGCGATCGAAGGCCTGGCCGCCGCACTGCCCGAACTGCTCGGCGGCTCGGCCGACCTGACCGGCTCGAACCTGACGAACTGGAAGGCATCGAAGGCCGTGCGCGCGAATCCGGAAGGCGCCGGCGTGCTGCTCGGCAACCACATCAACTACGGCGTGCGCGAATTCGGCATGAGCGCCGCGATCAACGGCCTCGCGCTGCACGGCGGCCACAAGCCGTTCGGCGGCACGTTCCTGACGTTCTCCGACTACAGCCGCAACGCGCTGCGCGTCGCGTCGCTGATGAAGGTCCCGTCGATCTTCGTGTTCACGCACGATTCGATCGGTCTCGGTGAAGACGGCCCGACGCACCAGTCGATCGAGCACGTGTCGAGCCTGCGCCTGATCCCGAACCACGACGTATGGCGCCCGGCCGACACGGTCGAGACGGCCGTCGCATGGACCCACGCGGTCGCCGCCGACCGTCCGTCGAGCCTGATCTTCAGCCGCCAGAACCTTGCGTTCAACCCGCGCACCGACGCGCAGATCGCGAACATCGAGAAGGGCGGCTACGTGCTGAAGGACTGGGACGAAGAGATCGTCGCGCGCAAGATCATCCTGATCGCGACGGGCTCGGAAGTCGAGCTCGCGATGAAGGCCGTCGAGCCGCTCGCGCAGCAGGGCATCGCGGCCCGTGTCGTGTCGATGCCGTCGACCAACGTGTTCGACCGCCAGGACGCTGAATACCGCGAACGCGTGCTGCCGCACGGCGTGCGCCGCGTCGCGATCGAGGCGGGCGTGACCGCGTTCTGGCACAAGTACGTCGGCCTCGAGGGCGGCGTCGTCGGGATCGACACGTTCGGCGAATCGGCCCCGGCCGGCGTGCTGTTCAAGTACTTCGGCTTCACCGTCGAGCGCGTCGTCGAGACCGCGAAGGCCGTGCTGGCCTAAAAGCATTCGCGACGCGCGCCGCCCCGCGCGCGTCGCACCGTGAAGCTGCACGAAACGAATTTTTTCAGCCATCAGGAGATAGACCATGACGATTCGCGTCGCAATCAACGGCTACGGCCGTATCGGCCGCAATACGCTGCGCGCGTTTTATGAAAACGGCAAGAAGCACGATCTCGAGATCGTCGCGATCAACGACCTGGGCGATGCGAAGACCAACGCGCACCTGACCCAGTACGACACCGCACACGGCAAGTTCCCGGGCGAAGTGTCGGTCGACGGCGACTACCTCGTCGTGAACGGCGACAAGATCCGCGTGCTGGCCAACCGCAACCCGGCTGAACTGCCGTGGGGCGAGCTGGGCGTCGACGTCGTGATGGAATGCACGGGCTTCTTCACGACGAAGGAAAAGGCGAGCGCGCACCTGAAGGGCGGCGCGAAGAAGGTGATCATCTCGGCGCCGGGCGGCAAGGACGTCGACGCGACGATCGTCTACGGCGTGAACCACGACGTGCTGAAGGCCGAGCACACCGTCATCTCGAACGCATCGTGCACGACGAACTGCCTCGCGCCGCTCGTCAAGCCGCTGAACGACAAGATCGGCCTCGAAACCGGCCTGATGACGACGATCCACGCATACACCAACGACCAGGTGCTGACGGACGTCTATCACGAAGACCTGCGCCGCGCGCGTTCGGCCACCCACAGCCAGATCCCGACGAAGACGGGCGCGGCTTCCGCCGTCGGCCTCGTGCTGCCGGAACTGAACGGCAAGCTCGACGGCTACGCGATCCGCGTCCCGACGATCAACGTGTCGATCGTCGACCTGTCGTTCATCGCGAAGCGCGACACGACGGTCGAGGAAGTCAACGCGATCATGAAGGAAGCATCGGAAGGCGCGCTGAAGGGCATCCTCGGCTACAACGACGCACCGCTGGTGTCGATCGACTTCAACCACAACCCGGCTTCGTCGACGTTCGACGCGACGCTGACCAAGGTTTCGGGCCGCCTCGTCAAGGTGTCGAGCTGGTACGACAACGAGTGGGGTTTCTCGAACCGCATGCTGGATACGGCAATCGCATTCGCGAACGCGAAGTAATCCTGCACGTCGCGCGGCCGCCGCAAGGCGGCCTGCGTGGCGAACGAGCCCGACCGGTTTTTCCGGTCGGGCTTTTTTGTTGTCCGGCGCAAACCGATTACTGCGTGACTTGCCGCGTGCCGGCGCGCTGCGACGCGAGCCACAGCGCGATCAACACGCCCGCGAGCGCCGCGCCCGCGATGCACACGCCGCGCCAGCCGTCGATGCCGTACGCGACGCTTGCCGCGCACGATCCGAATGCGCCACCGATGAAGTAGCTCGTCAGATAGATCGTCGTGACGCGGCTGCGCGCGTTGCCGGCAAGCGCATAGATCACGCTCTGGTTCGAGATGTGCATGCCCTGCACGCCGACGTCGAGCAGCAGGATGCCCGCGATCAGCGCGACGAGCGAATGCGCGCCGGTCGCGATCAGCGCGAACGAGGCGAGCACGGCCGCCGCGAACAGGCCGGTCGCCGCGTTGCCGTGACCGCGATCGACGAGGCGGCCGGCCGACGTTGCCGCGAGCGCACCCACCGCGCCGACGATTCCGAACAGGCCGATCTGTCCTTCGGAATAGCTGTACGGCGGCTGGCTCAACAGGAACGTGAGGCCGGTCCACAGCATGCTGAAGCAGGCGAACACGAGCGCGCCGTAGATCGAGCGCAGCGCGATCAGCGGCTGCGCGCGCACCAGTGCGACGAGCGACTTCATCAGCACCGCGTAATCGAGCCGCGCGTGGCGGCGGTCCTTCGGCAGTTTCAGCGCGAGCACGCCGGTCAGCACGACGATCAGCCCCGCGGCGATTCCGTACACCGCACGCCAGCCGAACCCGTCGGCGATCGCACCGGCCGCGACGCGCGCGAGCAGGATGCCGAGCAGCAGCCCGCTCATCACGGTGCCGACCGCGCGGCCGCGCGTGCGCGCATCGGCGAGCGAAGCGGCGAACGGCACGAGCAGCTGCGTCGAGCACGTGACGAAGCCGAGCGCGACGTTCGCAACGACGAACATCGTGAAGTTCGTGCTGAACGCGACGGCGGCCAGCGCGATCACGTTGAGCACGAGCAGCCGCACGATCAGCGTGTGACGATTGAGCGCGTCGCCGAGCGGGACGACCAGCAGCAGGCTCGCCGCATAGCCGAGCTGCGTCAGCGTGACGAGATAGCCGAGTTCGGCGGGCGGGCGGCCGAAGCTGTGCGCGATCGCCGCGAGCAGCGGCTGCGCGTAATAGATGTTGCCGATGACGATGCCGCATGCGCACGCGAACAGCAGCGTCATCGCGCGGGTCAGCGGAGGATGGTTGTCGTGATGCGGTTCCATGGTCGCGAAAAGACGGCGTCGCCGGCCGGCGGCAAAGGCCATCGGCAACGCGGGGTTGCGGGAATCGGGGCCGGCGTCGACGGATCGGCGATCCGCCGATCCGTCGATGCGCGCCGCGTGACGCGCGGCCGGCACCCGGATCGGGTCGCGACCGTCGTCGTACGGCGGGCTAAGGGAGGGCGGGCCCGGGGGACCGCTCCGGTGTGGCAGCCAGCCGCCGCGGGAGCGGATGTGCGTATGATGCGGACATCGAGCCATAGCGTCCAAGACTGGATTCTTATGGCATCCATTGATATTGCCAATACATGGGCCGCGATGCTACTCCGTCACATCCGCTATTTCCTGGCCGTCGCCGAGCAGCGCAGCTTCACGCGCGCGGCCGACGCGCTGCACGTGTCGCAGCCGACGCTGTCGCAGCAGGTCCGCCAGCTCGAGGACATGCTCGGCGTCCAGCTGTTCGACCGCTCGGGCCGCGCGGTGCGGCTAACCGAATTCGGCGAGGTCTATGCGCGTCATGCGCGCGCGGCGCTGCACGAGCTCGATGCCGGACAGCGTGCGCTGCACGACGTCGCCGACCTCGGTAGCGGTTCGCTGCGGCTCGCGATGATGCCGACCTTCGCGGCCTACCTGAGCGGCTCGCTGATCGACGCATTCCACGCGGATTTCCCGAACGTCGCGCTGACGATCGACGCGATGCCGCAGGAGCGCATCGAGGCATTGCTCGCCGACGATCGGCTCGATGCGGGTTTCGCGTTCGTGCCGCCGCGCGCGCCGGACATCGACGCGCTGCCGCTATGGGACGAATCGCTCGCGCTCGTGACGGCCCGCACGCACCGCCTTGCCCGCCGCCGGCGCGCGCTGAGCCCGGCCGAGCTCGTCGGCGAGCCGCTCGTGCTGCTGAGCCGAGCATTCGCGACGCGCGAAAGCATCGACCGGTATTTCATCGAGCAAGATGCGCGGCCGACGATCGCGATCGAGACGAACACGGTCACCGCGGTGCTGGAGCTCGTGCGCCGCGGGCGGCTTGCGACGGTGTTGCCGGATGCGGTCGCGCGCGAGAGCGATGACCTGTGCGCGCTGGCGCTCGACCCGCCACTGCCGTCGCGCACGGCGGCATTGCTCACGCGCAAGGGTGCGTACCGCAGCGTCGCGGCGCGCGCGTTCATCGCGCGCGCGCTCGCGTATCGCGATCCTTCGGGGTGCTGATCGGTACGTCCGGCGCGTGACCGCAGCCGCGGCCACGACCGCCGGCCGACGGTCGCGTCAGGTACCCGGTGTAGGGAAGAAGATGCCCGCGCGTTGCGCGGCGTTCGCGATGTGCGTCTCGATCGCCGTGCCGGCGGCGGCCGCATCGCGGGCGATCAGCGCATCGACGATCGCGCGGTGCTCGTGCCACGTCGACAGCAGCAGCTCGCGCCGGTAGAACGGCATGCGCTGGCTTTCCTTCATGATGTCCGCGCTGCTGCGCAGCACCGACTCGATCGCCGCGTTGCCGGCGAGATGAATGATCCGCATGTGGAAGTCGAAGTCGAGCTGCGACGCTTCGTCGAGCGCACTCTCGGTCAGCGCGACGTGCAGGGCGGCGAGGTTGTCCTCGAACCAAGCGATGTCGTCGTCGGTGACGACGTGCGCGGCCATCCGCGCGGCGAATCCTTCGAGCGCATAGCGCATCTGGTACGTGTCGGGCGGTGACGACTGCTCGGCGAACTGCCACGGATGTGCCGCCGTTGCCTGCGCGCTTTCGACATACACGCCCTTGCCGGCGCGGATGCGCAGCATCCCGAGCGCCTCGAGCGTGGAGAGCGCCTCGCGCAGCGACGCACGGCTGATCTCCAGCTCCTCGGAGAGCTGGCGCTGGGCCGGCAGCAGGCTGCCGACCGGGTACACGCCTGCCTCGATCCGGTCGCGGATCGTCGCGATGGCGGCGTCGGTCACGGTGTGCGGAACGTTTTTCATGATGTGAACGATGGCCGGTCTGACCGGCATTGTAATCCGGCCGCGCGCGGTGCATGAGCGGCCTACGGGAAAGCCACGATCCGCCCCTGCATGGGCGGGAAATCCCTATTTTGTTCGCCTTGACTCGACTATATCGGCTTCCTACTATCCACCATAACATCACTGGTCTTACCAGTATGAACAGACGAAACTGCAACCGTTGGATCGGGAGAGCGCCGTGTCGAAATTCCTCAATTCGCTGTTTGGCCGGGTAGTCGTCGCATTGATACTGGGGGTCGCGCTCGGCGCGTTCTTCCCGCATTTCGCCGAGTCGCTGCGGCCGCTCGGCGACGGTTTCCTCAAGCTCATCAAGATGGTCATCGGCCCGATCGTGTTCTGCGTCGTGGTCAGCGGGATGGCCAATGCGGGTGACCTGAAGAAGGTCGGCCGGGTCGGCCTGAAGGCGGTCGTCTACTTCGAGGTGATGACGACGATCGCGCTCGGCATCGGGCTCGTGCTCGCATGGTTCACGCGCCCGGGCGTCGGGATGAACATTGACCTGCGCTCGCTCGATGCGGCGTCGCTGTCGTCGTACGCGAAGAACGCCGAAAGCCTGAAGGACACGGCCGGCTACCTGATGAAGATCATCCCCGAGACCGCGATCGATGCATTCGCGAAGGGCGACATCCTGCAGATCCTCGTGTTCGCGGTGCTGTTCGGCTCCGCGCTGTCGCTGCTCGGCGACAAGGCGCAGCGCGTGAACAGCCTGATCGAGGAGCTGTCGCACGTGTTCTTCCGCATCATCGGCTTCATCATCAAGCTCGCGCCGCTCGGCGTGCTCGGCGCGATCGCGTTCACGACCGGCAAGTACGGCGTCGCGTCGCTCAAGCAGCTCGGCTATCTCGTCGCGGTGTTCTACCTGAGCTGCTTCGTGTTCGTCACGGTCGTGCTCGGCATCGTGATGCGCATCGCGGGCTTCTCGGTGTTCAAGCTGATCCGCTACCTGCGCGAGGAGCTGTCGATCGTGCTCGGCACGGCATCGTCGGACGCCGTGCTGCCGCAGGTGATGAGCAAGCTCGAATACATGGGCATCAAGGATTCGACGGTCGGCCTGGTGATCCCGACCGGCTATTCGTTCAACCTCGACGGCTTCTCGATCTACCTGACGCTTGCCGTGCTGTTCATCGCGCAGGCCACCAACACGCCGCTGTCCACGCATGACCTGATCGTCGTGCTGCTGGTATCGCTCGTCACGTCGAAGGGCGCGCACGGCATTCCCGGTTCGGCGATCGTGATTCTGGCGGCGACGCTGTCGGCGATTCCCGCGATCCCGGTGCTCGGCCTCGTGCTGATCCTGCCGGTCGACTGGTTCGTCGGCATCGCCCGCGCGCTGACCAACCTGATCGGCAACTGCGTTGCGACGGTGGTCGTCGCCGTGTGGGAGAACGACATCGACCGGGCCCGCGCGACGCGCGTGCTGAATCGCGAACTGCGCTACGTGGCCGACGAGCCGGGCAGCGCCGCACCGGTCGCCGGCGACCAGGCACACGCGCTCTGAGCACGCTCGCGCGAAGCCGCTTCCCCGGCCGCTTCGCGCGCACGACTTTCCTGCGGCCGGCGCGACGATGCGCCGGCCGTCGACATGACAATGGAGACGACATGGCAGCCCCCATCCTCGATCCGAACGCGCCGGCCTTCACGCGGCGCTACATGAATCTCGCCGACCCGCGCCTGGGCGCGCAGGCGCTCTTCGCCAGCGACGAATTCTTCGCGCCGAAGGAGCGCATGCTGAATCCGGAGCCGGCCGTCTTCATTCCCGGCAAGTACGACGACCACGGCAAGTGGATGGACGGCTGGGAAACGCGCCGCAAGCGCACCACCGGCCACGACTTCTGCGTGGTCCGGCTCGCGCGGCCGGGCGTGATTCACGGCGTCGATCTCGATACGAGCCACTTCACCGGCAACTTCCCGCCGGCCGCGTCGATCGACGCGTGCGCGGTGGACGGCGACACGCCGCCGGACGACGCCGAATGGCGCACGATCGTTCCCGCGACGACGCTGCAGGGCAATGCGCATCACTACGTGAGCGTCGACGACGGGCAGCCGGTCACGCACCTGCGCGTGAACCTGTATCCGGACGGCGGGCTCGCGCGGCTGCGCGTGTACGGCCAGCCGCAGCGAGACTGGCGCCGCGTGGCGGCCGGCGAGCTCGTCGATCTCGCGGCGATCGAGAATGGCGGCTACCTGGTGGCCGCGAACAACCAGCACTTCGGCGCGGCCTCGCAGATGCTGATGCCGGGGCGCGGCGCGAACATGGGTGACGGGTGGGAGACGCGGCGCCGCCGCGAGCCCGGCAACGACTGGGCGATCGTCGCGCTGGCGCGGCCGGGCATCATCCGGCGCGTCGAGGTCGACACGGCGTTCTTCAAGGGCAACTTCCCCGATCGCTGTTCGCTGCAGGCCGCGCGGGTCGCGGGCGGCACCGACGATTCGCTCGTCACGCAGGCGATGTTCTGGGCCGAGCTGCTCGGCGAGCAGAAGCTGCAGATGGACCACGTGCATACGTTCGACCAGCTCGCGGCGCTCGGCCCCGTCACGCACGTGCGCTTCAACATCTTCCCGGACGGCGGCGTGTCGCGCCTGCGTCTGTGGGGCGAGCCGGCTTGACGGAGGCATCGGCATGAGCGGACCACACATCCTGCGCGTCGAGCGCCTGACCCGCGAGGCGTTCGCGCCGTTCGGCGACGTGATCGCGCTCGAAGGCGCGCGGCACTTCCCGATCAACGGCGGCACGACCGAGCGCTTCCACGATCTCGCGACGATCGACGTCTGCGCGGACGGCGGCCGGCCGCTCGTCAGCGTGTTTCGCGCACAGCCGCGCGCGCTGCCGGTCGCGCTCACGCTGATGGAGCGCCATCCTCATGGCAGCCAGGCGTTCATTCCGCTCGCGGCCGTGTCGCGGTACGCGATCGTCGTCGCGCCGGCCGGCGAGTTCCGGCCCGACGCGATGCGCGCGTTTCTCGCCGAAGGCTGGCAGGGCGTGAATTACGCGAAGGGCGTCTGGCACCATCCGCTGCTCGCGCTCGACGCGGTCAGCGACTTCGTGATCGTCGACCGCGGCGGCCCGCAGCCGAACTGCGACGAGATTCCGCTCGACGGCGCGTGGGCGCTCGAGTTCGCGCCGGCTTGCGCGAGCGCGGTCTGACGCGCGGCGAACGCGCGATCGGGGGCGGGCAGCGTGCGCCGTGCGGCGGCGGCACGGCGTGCCGCTCACGATTGGAAACGTTCTCGAACCGGCCCGCACGCAGCTTGCGGGCCTTTTGCATTCCGATCCCGAAAACGACACGGCCCGGCGGCGAGATGCCGTCCGGGCCGTGGCGCAGGCGTGAAGCGTGCGGGTCAGTGCTTGCGGTGCGGGCAGTTCTCGGTCGTGCAGGAGCCGTACATCGCGAGCGAGTGTTCCTGGAGCCGGAAGCCGCGTTCCTTCGCGATCGCCTGCTGGCGCGTTTCGATCTCGGCATCGAAGAATTCCTCGACGCGGCCGCAATCGAGACAGACCAGGTGATCGTGGTGCGAGCCTTCGTTCAGTTCGAACACGGCCTTGCCGGATTCGAAGTTGCTGCGCGACAGCAGGCCGGCCTGCTCGAACTGCGTCAGCACGCGGTAAACGGTGGCAAGCCCGATGTCGAGTTGCTCGTTGAGCAGGTTGCGGTAGACGTCTTCGGCCGTCAGGTGACGCACCGGGCTTTGCTGGAAGATCTCGAGAATCTTGAGGCGCGGTAGGGTGGCCTTTAGCCCGATATTCTTGAGATCCGTCGGATTGGTCATGGCTAGGCATCCCTAGAGTACAATGCAGGGCTTCAATGTTACCGGCTTTTCGCCGTTCCAGAAACACGCGCGGCCCGCGACGCGGGCCTGCACGGTGACGGAAATGTTCACGGAATCTCTTTCGCACCTTCAGAGGAGTCGCATGCGGAGTGCCATCATCGCTGCCGCCGCCGTTGCCGCGCTGGCTGGTTGTTCGTCGTACGACAGCGTGACGCAGCGCATCGCGCAGAGCATCACGCCCTATCGGATCACCGTCGTGCAGGGCAACTTCGTGTCGCAGGAGAAGGCCGCGCAGTTGCAGGCCGGGATGACGCGCGAGCAGGTCCGCGCGCTGCTCGGCACGCCGCTGCTGTCGGACATGTTCCATGCCGACCGCTGGGATTACCTCTTCTACTTCAAGCGCGGCTCGACGTCCGTCGTCCAGCAGCGCGACCTCGTGCTGACGTTCGCGGGCGATCGCCTCGCGAGCTGGACGGGTGCCGAGAACCTGCCTTCCGAGCTCGACCTGCTGGCGGATATCGACGGCGATCGCGGCGGCAAGAAGGCGAAGGCCGCGGCCGCGGCGAAGAAGGCGTCCGAAGCCGCGGCGGCCGCGAGCGCCGCGCAGGCGGCCGCCGCTGCGAGCGCATCGGCCGCGCCGGTTTCCGCTGCGGCGGTCGACCAGGATGCCAACGCGCAGGCCGCGCGCGCGGCGAACCGCGCGACCAACCAGGTGTCGGGCCAGGGCACGACCGCCCGCCGCTTCACGCCGTCCGCGCAGGCCTCGGGCGGCGCGCCGGTGCCGGGCGGCCAGCCGCCGGGCGCCGCGCCGGCGATCCAGCCGCAGTTCCAGTTCCACCGTCCGCCGCAGCCGGCCGCGACGAACGAAGCGGCGCCGCCAGTCGGCCCGCAAGGCTCGGACACCCTGCAGAACCAGCCGCTCACCGCGCCGGCGCAGTAAGCGGCCGGCGAGCGGAAACAGGGCGGCATGCGCCGCCCGCCTTTAGACCTGTCGTGTAGAAAGCCATGAAGATTGCGATTGCCGGTGCATCGGGCCGTATGGGCCGGATGTTGATCGAAGCCGTTCTCAACGATTCCGACGCGCAGCTCGTCGGCGCGCTCGACCGCGCCGGTTCGCCGTTCCTCGGCCAGGACGCAGGCGCGTTCCTCGGCAAGGAAACCGGGATCAAGCTGACCGACGACCTCGACGCCGTGTTCGCGCAGGCCGACTACCTGATCGACTTCACGCGGCCGGAAGGCACGATCGCGCACGTCGCGGCCGCATTGCGCCACGACGTGAAGCTCGTGATCGGCACGACCGGCTTCACCGCCGAGCAGAAGGCCGAGCTGCAGGCCGCGGCGGGCAAGATCGGCATCGTGTTCGCGGCGAACATGAGCGTCGGCGTGAACGTCACGCTGAAGCTGCTCGAATTCGCGGCGAAGCACTTCTCGCACGGCTACGACATCGAGATCATCGAGGCGCACCATCGTCACAAGGTCGACGCACCGTCGGGCACCGCGCTGATGATGGGCGAGGCCGTGGCCGGCGCGCTCGGGCGCTCGCTCGACGAATGCGCGGTGTACGGCCGCCACGGCGTGACGGGCGAGCGCGATCCGTCGACGATCGGTTTCGCGGCCGTGCGCGGCGGCGACATCGTCGGCGATCACACCGTGCTGTTCGCCGGGATCGGCGAACGGATCGAGATCACGCACAAGTCGTCGAGCCGCGTGTCGTACGCGCAGGGCGCGCTGCGTGCGGTCCGCTTCCTGTCGGCGCGCGGCGCCGGCCTGTTCGACATGCAGGACGTGCTCGGCCTGCGCTGACCCTCACGGGGAAACTCCGATGGCGATTCCCACCGGCGTTGTCCACTACCTCGAAAGCGGCGATGCGATCACGCACGCCGTCGCCTATGTGCTGCTGGCGATGTCCATCGCCAGCTGGTGCTTCCTCCTGATGAAAGCCTGGCTGCTGGTCCGCGCGAAGCGGCAGGGGCCGCGCGCGCTCGCCGCGTTCTGGCGCGCGGCGTCGCTCGACGCGGGCATCGCCGCGCTGGCCGGTGCCGATCGCGAGCGCGTATTCGTCCCGCTTGCCGAAGCCGCGCGCGATGCCGCCGACGAACACGACCCGGCCGCGCTCGCCGCGCGGGTCGAGCGCAGCGAACGCGTGCTGCGCGCGCTGCGTCACGCGATGCTGCGCTCGCAGCGGCGTCTCGAGTTCGGCCAGGTGCTGCTCGCGTCGATCGGCAGCACCGCGCCGTTCGTCGGCCTGCTCGGTACCGTCTGGGGCATCTACCACGCGCTCGGCAGCATCGCCGCGAGCGGGCAGGCGCAGATCGAGAACGTCGCGGGGCCGGTCGGCGAGGCGCTGATCATGACCGCGTTCGGGCTCGTCGTCGCGATCCCCGCGGTGCTCGCGTACAACATCCTCGGGCGGCTCGTGCGCCAGCTCGCCGAGGAACTCGACGGCTTCGCGCGCGACCTGCACGTATTCGTGTGCGCGCAGGGCGCCTGACGCGCGGCACGGAGGAACGACCATGGCATTCGGCGGACTGGAGCACCACAAGACGTCCGCGCCGATGGCGGAGATCAACATGACGCCGCTGATCGACGTGATGCTCGTGCTGCTCGTCATCTTCATCATCACCGCGCCGCTGATGACGCATGCGATCCGGCTCGACCTGCCGAAGGTCGCGGCCAGCGTCGCGCGCGACACGCCGCAGTCGGTCACGCTGTCGATCGACGACGCCGGCAAGCTCTACTGGGACGATGCACCAATCGCACTCGACGCGCTGCCGGCACGCTTGCGGGCCGCCGCCGCGAGCGCCGCGCCGCCCGAGCTGCGGCTGCGCGCATCGCGTGCGACCCGCTACGACGTGATCGCGCAGGTGATGGGCGCCGCGCAGGCCGCGGGCCTCACGCGGATCGGCTTCGTCACCGACACGCCGCCGGCGGGCGCCGCCGCGCCGGCTGCCGCGGGCCCGGCACGCTGACGCGCAGGCCGCCCGCGCATGCGGGGCGGGCAAGAATGCATGGCCGGCCCGCGAGACCGGCCGTCCCGCCCGCCACGGACGGTATAATCGTCGTTTCCGCCCGGTTGGCAGGGTTTCGCCGGGTAACCTGGAGACCCTCCGGGTTACCCGGCGAATATCCGGAATCATCAGGCAGGCCCGAGAACCGTGAGCCTGCTCCCGCCGCCGGGCTGCCCGATTTCGTCCACATCCGCGTGCCCGCCTCGTGGCGCGCCGCTTAAAGCCTAGTCCGAACCACACCATGCACGAGAGATACGTACCCGCCGACGTCGAAGCCGCCGCTCAGGGCGACTGGCGCGCAGCCGATGCCTACAAGACGAAGGAAGATTCGCAGAAGCCGAAGTTCTACTGCGTGTCGATGCTGCCGTACCCGTCCGGCAAGCTGCACATGGGTCACGTGCGCAACTACACGATCAACGATGTGATGTACCGCTATCTGCGGATGAACGGCTACAACACGCTGATGCCGATGGGTTGGGATGCGTTCGGGATGCCGGCCGAGAACGCCGCGATGGCCAACGGCGTGCCGCCCGCGAAGTGGACCTACGACAACATCGACTACATGAAGGGCCAGATGCAGTCGATGGGTCTCGCGATCGACTGGTCGCGCGAGATCGCGACGTGCAAGCCCGACTACTACAAGTGGAACCAGTGGCTGTTCCTGAAGATGCTCGAGAAGGGCATCGCGTACAAGAAGACGGGCACCGTGAACTGGGACCCGGTCGACCAGACCGTGCTCGCGAACGAGCAGGTGATCGACGGCCGCGGCTGGCGCTCGGGCGCGCTCGTCGAGAAGCGCGAGATCCCGATGTACTACCTGCGGATCACGCAGTACGCGGATGAGCTGCTGAACGACCTCGACGGCCTCGGCTGGCCCGAGCGCGTGAAGATCATGCAGCAGAACTGGATTGGCAAGAGCTTCGGCGTGAACTTCGGCTTCCCGTACGAGCTCGACGGCGAGAAGGCGCTGCTGCGCGTGTTCACGACGCGTGCCGACACGATCATGGGCGTGACGTTCTGCGCGATCGCGGCCGAGCACCCGCTCGCCACGCGCCTCGCGCAGGGCAAGCCGGAACTCCAGGCGTTCATCGACGAATGCAAGCGCGGCGGTGTCGCCGAGGCCGACGTCGCGACGATGGAGAAGAAGGGCGTCGCGACGGGCTTCTCGGTATCGCACCCGCTGACGGGCGAGCCGGTCGAGGTGTGGATCGGCAATTACGTGCTGATGAGCTATGGCGAAGGCGCGGTGATGGGCGTGCCGGCGCACGACGAGCGCGACTTCGCGTTCGCGAAGAAATACGGCCTGCCGATCAAGCAGGTGATCGCGGCCGAAGGCCAGACGTACTCGCAGGACGCATGGCAGGAGTGGTACGGCGACAAGGAAGTCGCGGTCTGCATCAACAGCGGCAAGTACGACGGCCTCGCATACGGCGCGGCGGTCGACGCGATCGCGGCCGATCTGAAGGCCGGCGGCTTCGGCGACAAGCAGGTCACGTGGCGCCTGCGCGACTGGGGCGTGTCGCGCCAGCGCTACTGGGGCACGCCGATTCCGATCATCCACTGCCCGTCGTGCGGCGACGTGCCGGTGCCGGAGCAGGACCTGCCGGTCGTGCTGCCGGAAGACCTCGTGCCGGACGGCACGGGCAACCCGCTCGCGAAGTCGGAAGCATTCCTGAACTGCACGTGCCCGAAATGCGGCGCGGCAGCCAAGCGCGAAACCGACACGATGGACACGTTCGTCGATTCGTCGTGGTATTTCTCGCGCTACACGGCGCCGGACGCCGAGACGATGGTCGACGCGCGCACCGACTACTGGATGCCGATGGATCAGTACATCGGCGGCATCGAGCACGCGATCCTGCACCTGCTGTACTCGCGCTTCTGGACCAAGGTGATGCGCGACCTCGGCCTCGTGAAGTTCAGCGAGCCGGCAAAGAACCTGCTGACGCAGGGCATGGTGCTGAACGAGACGTTCTACCGCGAAGACGCGGCGGGCAAGAAGACCTGGTACAACCCGGCCGACGTGACGGTCACGCACGACGACAAGGGCCGCCCGGTCGGCGCGACGCTGAACAGCGACGGCCAGCCGGTCGTGCTCGGCGGCATCGAGAAGATGTCGAAGTCGAAGAACAACGGTGTCGATCCGCAGGTGCTGATCGACCAGTACGGCGCCGATACCGCGCGCCTGTTCACGATGTTCGCCGCGCCGCCCGAGCAGCAGCTCGAGTGGTCGGGCGCCGGCGTCGAAGGCGCGAGCCGCTTCCTGCGTCGCGTGTGGAGCTTCGGCGCGACGAACCGCGAAGCGCTCTCCGCGCGTGCGGGCTTCGACGCGGCCGCGCTCGGCGACGCCGACAAGGCACTGCGCCGCGAGATCTACAGCGTGCTGAAGCAAGCGGATTTCGACTACCAGCGCCTGCAATACAACACGGTCGTGTCGGCCGCGATGAAGATGCTGAACGCGATCGACGGCGCGAAGGGCGCGACGCCCGGCGTGCTGCGCGAAACCTACGGCGTGCTGCTGCGCGTGCTGTACCCTGTCGTGCCGCACGTCACGTTCGAGCTGTGGAAGGCCCTGGGCTACGCGGACGAATTCGGCACGCTGCTCGACGCGCCGTGGCCGAAGGTCGACGAGGCCGCGCTCGAGCAGGCCGAGATCGAACTCGTGCTGCAGGTGAACGGCAAGGTGCGCGGCGCGCTGAAGGTCGCGAAGGACGCGAGCCGCGAGGCGATCGAAGCCGCCGCGGTGGCCGACGAGGCGTTCGCGAAATTCAGCGACGGCAAGCCGGCGAAGAAGATCGTCGTCGTGCCGGGCCGCCTCGTGAACATCGTCGTCTGACGGCCGCCGGCCGTCGGGCGTACACAGAAGGAGCGAAGGTGATCCGCAGATCGTTTTTGATGCTCGCCGTCGGCAGCGCAGTCGCGCTGTCGGCATGCGGTTTCCAGTTGCGCGGCCAGCAGAACTACGCGTTCAAGCACTTGCTGGTGGCCGGTGCGCCGGCGCCGGTCGAGGCGCGCCTGGTGCGCCTCGTCGAGGCCGGCAGCGACACGAAGATCGTCAAGTCGGCGGACGACGCCGACGCCGTGCTGCGCATGTGGGAGTCGCGCGGGCAGAATACGCTGACGCTCAACAAGTATGGTTCGGCGCAGGAATATGCGCTTTTCTATACGCTGAACTACACGCTGACGAGCAAGGACGGCACCGTGCTGATCCCGCCGAGCGCGATCGCGCTGAACCGCGCGATGACGTACAGCGACCAGTACACGAACGCGAAGGCGCAGGAAGCCGACATCCTGTACGGCGACATGCAGAACGACGCGGTCGACCAGCTGATGCGGCGTCTCGCGATCGTCCACTCGCTGACGCCGGCGCCGGAGGACGTGGTGCCGGGCGTGTCGCCGCGCGCGCCGTTGCCGCCGCCGCCGCTCTGATCCCCCGCGCACGCACCGATGCAATTGCGACTTGATGCGCTGGAGCCGCACCTCGCGAAGGGGATGGCCGGGCTCTACACCGTCTACGGCGACGAGCCGCTGCTCGCGCAGGAAGCGTGCGACCGCATTCGTGCGGCCGCGCGCGCGGCCGGCTTCACCGAACGTTCGGTGCACACGGTCGAGCGCGGCTTCGACTGGAGCGTGCTGCTCGGCGCGACCCAGGCGATGTCGCTGTTCGGCGAGCGTCAGCTGATCGAGCTGCGCATTCCGTCGGGCAAGCCCGGCAAGGAAGGCGCCGACGCGCTCAAGACGCTCGCGGCAACGCCCAACCCCGACGCGCTGATGCTCGTCACGTTGCCGCGCCTCGACGCGGCCACGCAGAAATCCGCCTGGTTTACCGCGCTGCAGAACGGCGGCGTCGCGCTGAAGATCGATCCGGTCGACCGCGCGCAGCTGCCGAACTGGATCGGCCAGCGTCTGTCGATGCAGGGCCAGCGCGTCGCACCGGGCGACGACGGCCGGCGTGCGCTGCAGTTCATCGCGGAGCGCGTCGAAGGCAACCTGCTTGCCGCGCACCAGGAAATCCAGAAGCTCGGCTTGCTCTATCCGCAAGGCGTGCTGACGTTCGAGCAGGTGCACGACGCGGTGTTGAACGTCGCGCGCTACGACGTCTTCAAGCTGAACGAGGCGATGCTCGCGGGAGACGCCGCGCGGCTCGCACGAATGATCGATGGCTTGAAGGGCGAGGGCGAGGCGATCGTGCTCGTGATGTGGGCCGTCGTCGAAGAATTGCGCACGCTGTTGCGGATCAAGCGCGGCGCGGCGGCCGGCAAGCCGCTGGCCACGCTGCTGCGCGAGAACCGCGTGTGGGGGCCGCGCGAGCGGCTGATCGGCCCCGCACTGAGCCGCGTATCGGAAGCCGTGCTCGAGAAGGCGCTCGCGTTTGCCGCGAAGCTCGATCGGCAGGTGAAGGGGCTCGCGGCCGTCACGCCGGGCCGCCGCACGCAGGACGATCCGCCGCCCGATCCGTGGGACGGCCTGTTCCAGCTCGCGATGACGGTCGCAGGCGCCCGCGGCGAACGACCGCCGACCGCGGGCCGCGTGCGGCGTTGAGCCCTGTCCGGGGCTTCAGCGCACGCATCGCAACCCGCTTACAATGTTTCGATCGCCGGCGCGGCCCGCTTGCCGCCGCGCTTCACGCTTTCCACGAATTCACGCCGCGCCAAGCGGCTCGCTTTTCGAGTCACACGATGGATATCGACCAGTACATGACGGAGCTGGGCCGCCGTGCCCGGCACGCTTCCCGCGCGATGGCGCGCGCCAGCACGGCCGCGAAGAACGCGGCGCTCGACGCCGTGGCCCGCGCGATCGAGCGCGATGCGCAGGCGCTGAAGGATGCGAATGCACGCGACGTCGCGCGTGCCCGTGAAAAGGGGCTCGATGCAGCGTTCATCGACCGCCTGACGCTGTCGGACAAGGCGCTGAAGACGATGGTCGAAGGTCTGCGCCAGGTTGCGTCGCTGGCTGATCCGATCGGCGAGATCGGCAATCTCAAGTACCGTCCGAGCGGGATCCAGGTCGGCCAGATGCGCGTGCCGCTCGGCGTGATCGGCATCATCTACGAGTCGCGCCCGAACGTGACGATCGACGCGGCCGCGCTGTGCCTGAAGTCGGGCAATGCAACGATCCTGCGCGGCGGCTCCGAGGCGCTCGAATCGAACGCGGCGCTCGCGAAGCTGATCGGCGAAGGGCTCGAGGCGGCCGGCCTGCCGCAGGACGCCGTGCAGGTCGTCGCGACCGCCGATCGCGCGGCCGTCGGCAAGCTGATCACGATGACCGAATACGTCGACGTGATCGTGCCGCGCGGCGGCAAGAGCCTGATCGAGCGCCTGATCAACGAGGCACGCGTGCCGATGATCAAGCACCTCGACGGCATCTGCCACGTGTACGTCGACGATCGCGCCGATCTCGCGAAGGCGCTGACGGTGTGCGACAACGCGAAGACGCACCGTTACGGCACCTGCAACACGATGGAAACGCTGCTCGTGTCGAGCGGCATCGCGGCGACGCTGTTGCCGCCGCTCGGCAAGCTGTATCGCGACAAGGCAGTCGAGCTGCGCGTCGATGCGGCCGCGCGCGCGGTACTCGCCGATGCAGGCATCGGCCCGCTCGTCGACGCGACCGATGAAGACTGGCACACCGAATATCTCGCGCCGGTGCTCGCGATCAAGGTCGTCGACGGCCTCGACGCCGCGATCGAGCACATCAACCATTACGGCTCGCACCACACCGATGCGATCGTCACCGAGGATCACGACCGTGCGATGCGCTTCCTGCGCGAAGTCGACTCGGCGAGCGTGATGGTCAATGCGTCGACGCGCTTCGCGGACGGCTTCGAATTCGGCCTCGGCGCGGAAATCGGCATCTCGAACGACAAGCTGCACGCGCGTGGCCCCGTCGGCCTGGAGGGGCTCACGTCGCTGAAGTACGTCGTGCTCGGACACGGCGAAGGCCGCCAGTAAAGCGAGGCGCACAACCGATGGCAATGCTCTGGGTCAAGACGTTCCATATCGTTCTGATCGCCGCGTGGTTCGCGGGCCTCTTCTACCTGCCGCGCATCTACGTGAACCTGGCGATGGAGACCGATCCGGCCGCGGTGCGGCGCCTGTTGCTGATGGCGCGCAAGCTGTTCCGCTTCATGACGATGATCGCGGTGCCCGCGCTCGCATGCGGGCTGTGGCTCTGGCTCGTGATCGGCATCGGCCAGGGGCAGGGCTGGATCCACGCGAAGGTGACGGTCGTGCTGCTGCTCGTGATCTATCACGCGTACTGCGGGCATCTGCTGAAGGTGTTCGAGCGCGGCGAGAACAAGCGCACCGACAAGTGGTATCGCGTGTTCAACGAGCTGCCGGTGCTCGGCATGCTCGCGGCGGTCGCGCTGGTCGTGATCAAGCCGTTTTGAGCGGTGCGGCCGGCCAGGTGCGGCCGGCAACGTGCGGCCGCTGCGGTTGCCCGCCGACCGATGCGCAACGGCGCCCTTCGGGGCGCCGTTGTTCGTTTACGCGCGAGTCATATGTAGAGCGACGCGCCGGATGCGCGCGCCGGTCGGGCGCCGCGCTTCGTCAGTCAATCCTTCGCGCCGTCGTCGATCCGGCGACGCGTGATCGCTTCCTTCGCACGGCCGACGCGCTCCATCAGTGCGGGCCCGCGCGACAGCGCAACGCCGACGGCGAGGATGTCGCCGATCGCGAGATGCGACATCCGCGACGTCATCGGCGAGAACACGTCGGTTTCCTCGGCCACGTTCGACGCGAGGCTCACCGTCGCGAGCTTCGCGAGCGGCGAGTGGCTCTGCGTGATCGCGACGACCTTCGCGCCGCACGCGAGCGCCGAGCGCGCGGCATCGACGATGTCGCGCGTGCGGCCGGTGTTCGAGATCGCGACGACGACATCGTGCGGCCCGAGCAGCGCCGACGACATCGAGAACGTGTGCGGGTCCGAATACGCGACGCTCGGCACGCCGAGCCGGAAGAACTTGTGCTGGATGTCCTGCGCGGCGATGCCCGAGCCGCCGGCGCCGTAGAACTCGATGCGCGACGCGTTCGACAAGAGTGCGATCGCCTCCGCCACGCTGCCCGCCGACAGGCTGTTGCGCACTTCGATCAGCGCGCCGATGGTCCGGTCGAACACCTTGCCGATGATGCCGGGCGCGGGCTCGTCGGGCTGGACGTCGCGATAGACCGACGACACGCCCGGGGCGACGCTCTGCGCGAGCCGGATCTTGAATTCGCGAAAGCCGCTGCAGCCGAGCGCCTGGCAAAAGCGCGCGATGGTCGGCTGGCTCACGCCGGCGCGGGTCGACAGCTCGGTCATCGCGAGGTCGAGCACCTCGCGCGGCGCGGCGAGAATGTAGTCGGCGAGCTTGCGCTCGGACGGGCGCAGGTCGGCGCGAATCGCTTCAATGCGAGGCAGCATGGGACGACGAATGAAAATCGGGTTCGGATGAGCGAGTGTATCGCAATCGAATTGTAGAAAATCTACAAAGAAATGCTAGCTCAATCGCCGGTGATTTCCCGATTGGTGGCGGCTGTGGATTAGGGTTTTCACTAGGTAGAGCCTTGCTGGTGGCGGGAATAACGGTTGCGCGCATGTTGATTTGCATTGCGTGCGTGTAGTTTTTCTACTAGACTGGCTTCGTTCGTTCGACGTAGTCGACCGTCCCCACGATTCCAACCGCCGGTGTCGTCCGGCATACAGGAGCGCCCAGCATGACGTCGCTGCATCCCACCCTGGCGAAAGTCACCGAACGCGTGATCGCGCGCAGCCAATCGACCCGTTCCGCCTATCTGCAGCGCATCGACGGCGCGCAGGGCAAGTTCCCGGCGCGTGGCGCACTGTCGTGCGCGAACCTCGCGCACGGCTTCGCAGGCCTCGAAGGCAGCGACAAGTTCCAGATCAAGGCGATCCGCGAGCCGAACATCGGCATCGTGTCCTCGTACAACGAGATGCTGTCGGCGCACGCGCCTTACAAGGATTTCCCCGAAATCATCAAGGCGGCCGCGCGCGAGAACGGCGGCGTCGCGCAGTTCGCTGGCGGCGTGCCGGCGATGTGCGACGGGGTCACGCAGGGCAATCCCGGGATGGAGCTGTCGCTGTTCTCGCGCGAGGCGATCGCGATGGGCACGGCGATCGCGCTCACCCACAACATGTTCGACGCGGCGCTCTGCCTCGGCGTGTGCGACAAGATCGTGCCGGGCCTGCTGATCGGCGCGCTCCAGTTCGGCCATCTGCCGACGATCTTCGTGCCGGCCGGCCCGATGACGAGCGGCCTGTCGAACGACGACAAGGCGAAGATCCGCCAGCAGTTCGCGACCGGCCAGGTCGGTCGCGACGCGCTGCTCGAAGCGGAATCGGCCGCATATCACGGCCACGGCACCTGCACGTTCTACGGCACCGCGAACAGCAACCAGATGCTGATGGAACTGATGGGCCTGCACCTGCCGGGTTCGGCGTTCGTTCATCCGCACACGCCGTTGCGTGACGCGCTGACGGCCCAGGCCGCGCGCCGCGTGCTCGACCTGACGGTCGAGCGCGGCCAGTACACGCCGATCGGCCATGTGATCGACGAGAGGGCGATCGTCAACGGGATCGTCGCGCTGCTCGCGACGGGCGGCTCGACCAACCACACGCTGCACCTCGTCGCGATCGCGCGCGCGGCCGGCATCCTGATCGACTGGAACGATTTCGACGAACTGTCGGCGGTCGTGCCGCTGCTCGCGAAGATCTACCCGAACGGCAAGGCCGACGTGAACCATTTCCACGCGGCGGGCGGCGTCGCGTTCCTGGTGCGCAACCTGCTCGAAGGCGAGCTGCTGCACGAAGACGTGACGACCGTCGCGGGCAAGGGCCTGTCGCACTACACGAAGGAGCCGAAGCTGATCGACGGCAAGCTCACGTGGGTCGACGGCGCGGCCGAGAGCCACGACACGAAGGTGCTGCGCGGCATTCGCGACCCGTTCCAGCCGGACGGCGGCCTGCGCCTGATGCAGGGCCGGCTCGGCCGCGGCGTGATCAAGATTTCGGCGGTCGCGCCCGAGCACCGCAAGGTGAGCGCGCCCGCGATCGTGTTCGATTCGCAGGAAGCCGTGCAGGAGGCATTCGATCGCGGCGAGCTGAAGCGCGATTTCGTCGCGGTCGTGCGCTTCCAGGGCGCGCGCGCGAACGGGATGCCCGAATTGCACCGTTTGACGCCGCTGCTCGGCGTGCTGCAGGATCAGGGCTTCCACGTCGCGCTCGTGACCGACGGCCGCATGTCCGGTGCGTCGGGCAAGGTGCCGGCCGTGATCCACGTGTCGCCGGAAGCGCTGCTCGCCGGCCCGCTCGGCAAGGTAAAGACGGGCGATACGCTCGTGATCGACGCGGAAGCCGGCATTCTCGACATCGAAGTCGACGACGCCGAGTGGCACGCGCGCCCGGTCGCGCAGCCGCTGCACCAGGCCGACAACGAAACGGGTTTCGGTCGCGAACTGTTCGGCGTGTTCCGCGCGGCGGCCGCGCCGGCCGAGCAGGGCGCATCGGTTTTCGGGGCGCTGGTCGGCGAAGCGGCCGTCCGCGTCTCTGCATGAATTTCAAGGAGCGAATTTGATGAAGACGATTGCTGAAATCGTGAAGCTGGGCCCGGTGATTCCGGTGCTCGCATTCGACTCGGTCGAGCAGGGCGAACACGTGTCGCGCGCATTGCACGCGGGCGGCGTCAAGGTGCTCGAGATCACGCTGCGCACGCCGGCGGGCCTGGAGGCGATCCAGCGCGCGAGCCAGCTCGCGGACGACATCGTCGTCGGCGTCGGCACGATCACGAAGCCCGAGCACTGCGAGCAGGCGAAGCGCGCGGGTGCGAAGTTCGGCGTGTCGCCGGGCCTGACGAAGGACCTGCATCTCGCGTCGCTCGACGCCGGCCTGCCGCTGCTGCCGGGCGTGATGACGCCGAGCGACATCATCCAGGCGCTCGAATTCGGCTACGACATCGTCAAGTTCTTCCCCGCGCAGCAGGCCGGCGGCGTGCCGATGCTGCAGGCGTTCCACGGCCCGTTCCCGGCGCTGAAGTTCTGCCCGACGGGCGGCATCACGGTCGACACCGCGCCGAATTTCCTGAAGCTGCCGAACGTCGTGTGCGTCGGCGGTTCGTGGCTCACGCCGAAGGCCGCGCTCGCCGCGCAGGACTGGGCGGAAGTCACGCGCCTCGCGCAAGCCGCGAGCCAGCTGCACCGTTGATCCTTGTACGCAATGATGGTTTGACCCTCGGAAAGCAAGCGCTTAGTGCTTGTTTTACCGAGGGTTTTTGCTGATGGAACCGGTTCTATCCGCGAACCTTAAAGATAAGTAAAATTCAGCGTCCTGACGGGGTGGGTACCCCCCGTGTTTCGGAGACCTGCATAGCCGGGCATACTCGCAACCACTCGCCCGGTTTCGAACAATCCAAGGAGGAGTGCCACATGGGGGCTGTCCAAGGCAGCATGCTGCTCGTATTCACGCTGATCGCGATTGCCGCGCTGATCTTGATGATCGCGCGCTTCAAGATCTACCCGTTCCTGGTGCTGATCATCGTTTCGCTGGGGCTGGGTCTCGTCGTCGGCATGCCGATGGACAAGATCGTCAAGTCGTTCGAAACGGGCACGGGCGGCACGCTCGGCCACATCGCGATCGTCGTCGGCCTCGGCACGATGCTCGGCAAGATGATGGCCGAATCGGGCGGCGCCGAACGGATCGCGACCACGCTGATCGACTGGTTCGGTGAAAAGAACATCCACTGGGCGATGATGTTCGTCGCGATCATCGTCGGCTTGCCGGTGTTCTTCGAAGTCGGCTTCGTGCTGCTGATCCCGATCGCGTTCAACGTCGCGAAACGCACCGGCAAGTCGCTGCTCGTCGTCGGCCTGCCGATGGTGGCCGGCCTGTCCGTCGTGCACGGGCTGATCCCGCCGCACCCGGCCGCGCTGCTCGCCGTTCAGCAATACGGCGCCGATATCGGCAAGACGATCGCGTTCGGCCTGATCGTCGGCGTGCCGACCGCGATCATCGCCGGTCCGCTGTTCGCGCTGATGATCTCGAAGTTCGTGAAGCTGCCGGAAAACAACCCGCTCGCCGCGCAGTTCGTCGATACGCGCACGGACGGCCGCACGCGCGAACTGCCGGGTTTCGGCATCACGCTGTTTACGATCCTGCTGCCCGTCGTGCTGATGCTCGTCGGCAGCTGGGCCGATCTGGTGTTCGCGCCGAAGTCGCTGCCGAACAACCTGCTGCGCTTTGCCGGCAACTCCGACGTCGCGCTGCTGATCGCGGTGCTGGTGAGCTTCTTCACGTTCGGCAAGCTGCAGGGCTTCAACCGCGACCAGATCCAGAAGTTCTGCGGCGAGTGCCTGGCGCCGATCGCCGGCATCACGCTGATCGTCGGTGCGGGCGGCGGCTTCGGCGGCGTCCTGCGCGACAGCGGCATCTCGCAGCAGATCGTCGAGACCGCGAAGCACGCGCACCTGTCGCCGCTGCTGCTCGGCTGGTTCGTCGCGGCGCTGATGCGCCTGGCAACGGGCTCGGCGACGGTCGCGATGACGACGGCCTGCGGCATCGTCGCGCCGATCGCGGCGGCGTCGGGCGCGGCGGTTCGTCCGGAGCTGCTCGTGCTCGCGACGGGCTCGGGCTCGCTGATCTTCTCGCACGTGAACGACGGCGGCTTCTGGCTGATCAAGGAATATTTCGGGATGACGGTGGGCCAGACGTTCAAGACCTGGTCGCTGCTTGAAACCATCATCTCGGTGCTCGGTCTGAGCTTTACGCTGCTGCTGAGCCTGGTTTTGTAACAAGGGGTAGTCAATGATTCTGATCGCAATGGGCGTGTCGGGCGCGGGCAAATCGCGAATCGGCGAAATGCTGGCGGAGCGCCTGTCGTGCAGCTATACCGACGGCGACGCGTTTCACAGCGCGGCGAACAAGGAAAAGATGCACAACGGCATTCCGCTGACCGACGACGACCGCTGGCCGTGGCTGCGCACGATTCGCGCGGCCATCGAGGAGAAGCAGCGTGCCGGCGAGACCGCCGTGTTCACCTGCTCGTCGCTGAAGCGGTCGTACCGCGACGTGCTGCGCGGTACCGACACCGACGTGCGGTTCGTGTATCTGAAGGGCACGTTCGAGGTGTTGCAGGAGCGACTGAAGACCCGCACCGGCCATTTCTTCGATCCGTCGTTGCTGAAGAGCCAGCTCGACACGCTCGAGGAACCGGGCCCGGACGAAGCGATCGTGGTCAGCATCGAGTTGACGCCCGAACAGATCGTCGATGAAGTGATGACGAAGATCGGGCTCGCGCAGCAGCATTGAGCGCGGTTCGCGGCAATCGTCATGCAACAGTGGAAAAGGCGCCCCCCGGGGCGCCTTTTTCGTTGGCGGCGGCGTGAGCGTGAGGCGCTGCTCAGCTTGCGCGGGCGTACTGCGCGATGCCGTCGTGCAGCACCTCCAGCATCGTGTCGTGCACGGCCGCCGGGTCGAGTTGCGCATAGAGCGGGGCGGCCGATTTGACGAGCGGGTGCGCGGTGTCGGACAGCGCGTTCATTTCCGCGAGCTCGACCTCGTTCGCCGGCCGCGTGAGGCCGCCGGCCTCGGCGGCGGCGAGCCCGATCACGCTCGCATACCAGCCGACGCACAGCGACGGCAGTGCGCTGCGCGCAATGCCGGCATCGGCCAGCGCACGATGGACGGTCTCGATGTGCGCGAGATCGGCCGGCCCGGTGCTCATGTGACGCTGCAGCAGCGCGAACGCGGCGCGATGACGCAGCGCGAGCGCGCGGTACTGGCGGGCGAGATCGCGCAGCCGCTCGCGCCACGGCAGCGAAGGGTCGACCGGCACGAGCGAGCGCGACAGCGCGTTCGCGATCGCGCGGCTCAGGCCCTCTTTCGACTTGAAGTGATACAGCACGCTCATCGGGTCGCAGCCGACCGACTGCGCGAGCTTGCGCACGCTGAACGCGGCTTCGCCGACTTCTTCGAGCAGCGCGAGCGCGGCCGCGACGATCGCGTCCTTGTCGAGGCCGCGCGGGCCTTGGGCGGGTTTGTCTTTCATGGAAGCGGGATGGCTGCCGTTGTAATCTTGACGAAAGCATATTCTACGCTGTAGAATTATTTCTGCGGTGTAGAAATTGGGTGTCCCGGCACCTTTCAATGCGTGCTTTCGCACGGTCCGGGATCCAGGCAGACACGAGCGTGCCTGCCGTCAACACGGGCCATCGCGCCCTTTATCTCGTTGACACCCAAGTGGAACCGGCTGCCCCACCCGCGAAGCCTCACGGCCCTTCGACAGGCGGCCCAAGACCATGCAAGTGCAATCATGACTTCCAATCACAAACCCCTGATCCAGGGAGAATCGCGTTTTGACCAGACGCAACTGAATATCGAAAAGGACAACTGGAACTGGTGCGAGCCGTCCCGCTACGACGGCGAGCGCCCGGCCAACTGGTACGAGGCGTCGTTGTCGCGCCATGAAAACAGCGCGCCGCTTGCGCACGACGCGGTGTGCGACGTGCTGGTGATCGGCGCGGGGCTGCTCGGCGCATCGGCCGCACTGCATCTCGCGGAAGCCGGCGTCGACACGATCCTCGTCGACAAGCATCACGTCGGCTCCGCGGCGTCGGGCCGCAACGGCGGCCAGCTCACGCCGGGCCTCGCGCGCTGGGAGGCGGCCGACATGATCGACCATCTGTCGCACGACGACGCGAAGCGGCTGTGGCGCTTCGCGTCGGTCGAATCGATGGATTTGATCGATGCGATCGGCGCGCGTTACGCGCTCGAGCTCGATCGCAAGCGCGGCCACGTCACGGCGGCGGTCCACCCGGGCCACATGAGCGCGCTGCTCGACGGCGCGGACGCACGCCGCCATCTTGGCGACGCCGGCGTGACGCTCGTCGGCCGCCATCAACTGCACGACGAATACGTGCGCTCGGGGCTGTATCACGGCGCGGCGATCGACGCGATCGGCGGCCAGCTTCATCCGCTCGCGCTGGTGCGCGGCCTCGTGCATGGCTTCCGGCTCAACGGCGGCGTGTTGCACGAGGGCACCGAGGTGCTGGAGCTCGACGAAACGCCCGCGGGCGTCGTCGCGACGACGCCGGGCGGCACGATCACCGCGCGCCGCGGCGTCGTGCTCGCGCTGCACAACACGACGTTCCGTCTGCTGGACGACGGCGCCGCGACCACCGTGCCGTTTTTCACGTACGTGAGCGTGACGGCGCCGCTCGACGTCGACGTCTCGACCCTGATGCCGGCCGGCATGCCGGTGTACGACACGCAGTTCCAGATCGACTACTACCGGCCGGTGCGCGGCAACCGCCTGCTGTTCGGCGGGCAGGGCACCGGCACGTGCTGGGCGCAGCCCGACGTCAACGCGTATCTGCTGACACGGCTGAATTCGGTGTTCCCGCAAGTCGACGGCCGGTTCGCGCTCGACTACTGCTGGAGCGGCGTCAGCGATTTCACGCTGAACGGCGCGACCGACAGCCGCAAGACCGACGGCCGCGTGCCGATGTACATGGTGCAGGGCTGGAGCGGGCACGGCGTCGCGCAGACGGTGCGGATCGGCAAGGCGATCTGCGACGATTTCGTCGGACGCAACGACGATTTCTCGATGCTGACCGGCATCGACCACCGCGAGATTCCGCTCGGCCGGCAGTTGTCGCCGATCGCGATTCCCGCCGCGAAGGCGGCGATGAGCGTGATGACGGCGCTCAATCCGGGAAAGATGATCTCGTTCTGATCGGGCGGCGCCGATCGTCGGCCCGACAAACAAAAACGCCCGATGCGCGATGCATCGGGCGTTTTGCGTTGGCGCGGCGGCGCTTACGCGATCCGCTTCGCGAGTTCGACGGCCTTGCCGATGTACGACGCGGGCGTCATCGCGAGCAGGCGGTCCTTGGCGTCCTGCGGGATCGCCAGCGTGCCGACGAATTCCTGCAGCGCCTCGCGCGTGATGCCCTTGCCGCGCGTCAGTTCCTTCAGCTGCTCGTACGGGTTCTCGATGCCGTAGCGGCGCATCACCGTCTGCACCGGCTCGGCGAGCACTTCCCAGCAGTCGTCGAGGTCTTCGTTCAGGCGCTGCGGGTTCACTTCGAGCTTGTCGAGGCCGCGGATCAGCGAGTCGTACGCGAGCAGCGAGTAGCCGAGCGCGACGCCCATGTTGCGCAGCACCGTCGAGTCGGTCAGGTCGCGCTGCCAGCGCGACACCGGCAGCTTGTCGGCGAGGTGGCGCAGCGTCGCGTTCGCCAGGCCGAGGTTGCCTTCCGAGTTCTCGAAGTCGATCGGGTTGACCTTGTGCGGCATCGTCGACGAGCCGATTTCGCCGGCCTTCGTCTTCTGCTTGAAGTAGCCGACCGAGATGTAGCCCCACACGTCGCGGTCGAGGTCGAGCAGGATCGTGTTCGCGCGTGCGACCGCGTCGAACAGCTCGGCCATGTAGTCGTGCGGCTCGATCTGGATCGTGTACGGGTTGAAGGTGAGCTTCAGGCGGTTCTCGATCACGTCGCGCGAGAACGCTTCCCAGTCGAATTCCGGATACGCGGACAGATGCGCGTTGAAGTTGCCGACCGCGCCGTTCATCTTGCCGAGGATCTCGACCTTCTCGATGCGCGCGATCGCGCGCGCGAGGCGGGCGGCGACGTTCGCGAGTTCCTTGCCGAGCGTCGTCGGGCTGGCCGGCTGGCCGTGCGTGCGCGACAGCATCGGCTGGTCGGCCAGCGCATGCGCGAGCGCGACGAGGCGCTGGTGGACCGTGCGCAGCGCCGGCACGATCACGTGCTCGCGCGCGCCGGCGAGCATCATCCCGTGCGACGTGTTGTTGATGTCTTCGGACGTGCACGCGAAGTGGATGAATTCGCTGGCCTTCTCGAGTTCGGCCTGGCCCTTGACCGATTCCTTCAGCCAGTATTCGACGGCCTTCACGTCGTGGTTCGTCACGCGCTCGATTTCCTTGATGCGTGCGGCGTCGTGCGCGGTGAAGCGCTCGGCGAGCTGCAGCAGGAATTGTTCGGAGGCTTCCGAGAAGCGCGGGATTTCCGCGAAGCCGGCGCGCGACAGCGCGATCAGCCAGTGCACCTCGACGGTGACGCGGTGGCGCATGAAGGCGGCTTCGGAGAGCCAGTCGCGCAGCGCTTCGGTCTTGCTGGCGTAGCGGCCGTCGATGGGCGAGAGCGCGGTGAGGGCGAAAAGCGTATCGGGACGAGTGTCGGACATGGTCGGGCGTGGCCTTGGGGGCCGGTGCGAACGAGGGGGGAGAATCCGGCATTTTACCATTGGCGCGGGGCGATCCCGGCCGAACCGGCGCGACTGCCGCCGCCGTGGACGATCCGCACGGCATGCGGCGCCCGGGCGCGCGCAAGCGGCCTGCGGGCAGGCGCGGGCGCGGGCTGGTGCGGTTCCGGTGCCGGTGCACGCCGCCCGGGTTACCGGAGGCGACCCGGACGGCCCGCCGCCGCCCGGCCGCCCGGCCGCCCGCCGCCCGGTAGAATGCTGGCTTCCTCCCGACCGCCGCCCGCCGCGCCCGCCCGCATGGAACTGAAATGGCTCGAAGACTTCGTCTCGCTCGCTGAAACGCGCAGCTTCAGCCGCTCCGCCGAATTGCGGCACGTGTCGCAGCCCGCGTTCTCGCGGCGCATCCAGGCGCTCGAGGCATGGCTCGCGACCGAGCTGATCGATCGTTCGGTCTATCCGACGCGGCTTACGCAGGCCGGGCAGATCTTCTACGAGCAGGCGCTGACGATGCTGTCGCAAGCGCACGAGGCGCGCACGCTGCTGCGCGGCCACGTCGGTGCGCCGGTGCCGACCATCGAATTCGCGGTGCCGCACACGCTGTCGCTCACGTATTTTCCGCGCTGGCTGCAGCGGATCGAGGCGAAGATGGGACAGGTCCACACGCGGCTGCGCGCGCTGAACGTGCACGACGCCGTGCTGTCGCTCGTCGAGGGCGGCTGCGATCTCGTGATGGGCTATCACCACCCGAGCCACCCGGTCGCGCTCGATCCGGCCCGCTACGACATGCTCGTGCTCGGCAGCGAGCCGATCAGCGCATTTTCGGCGCCGGGCCGCGCGGGCCGGCCGCGCTACACGCTGCCGGGCACGGCCGATGCGCGCGTGCCGTATCTGTCGTATACGCCGAACGCGTATCTCGGCCGGATGACCGAAGTCATCATCGCGAACGCGCCGACGTCGCTGTTCCTCGATCGCGTGTACGAGACCGACATGGCCGAAGGGCTGAAGGCGATGGCGCTCGCGGGCCACGGCGTCGCGTTCCTGCCGCACAGCGCCGTCGAGGACGCGGTGGCGAGCGGCCGCCTGATCCGGCTCGACCGGTCCGCGCGCGGCGGCACGCACCCGTTCACGCTGACGATGGAGATCCGCCTGTATTGCGACAAGCTCGCGCTGCAAGGCGACGATCCGCATCAGAAGCTCGTGCGCGCGCTGTGGGAAGTCGTGCGCGACGAGCTGCGCGAAACCGCCGGTTAACCGTCGGCGGTTAACCCGGCCGGCCGCGCGAGCGGCCGACAACGCGCTTGCCCCCCCTGTCGGACGGCCGTCCGGCGGGCGTTCCGCGCATTTGCCCGGCGATCCTTCGCCGAACCGATGCGCGCCCGATCGCGCGCGTTCTTGCGCAAATCGACCGCGGATTTGCGAAAAATCACGATCATGCAAGAAACGCATAATCGAATAAGCAAACGGCATTGGATAAAAAAAACGGGTTTTTCGACAATGTGCGCAATCCGTTGAACGTTGGAGCGTCCATGTCTTCGCAACTGCAGTCCATCCCGTCCTACCTTCATGCCGACGATCTCGGCCCGTGGGGCAACTACCTTCAGCAGGTCGATCGCGTCGCACCGTACCTCGGTTCGCTGTCGCGCTGGCTGGAAACGCTGAAGCGTCCGAAGCGCATCCTGGTCGTCGACGTGCCCATCGAGCTCGACAACGGCACCGTCGCGCACTTCGAAGGCTATCGCGTGCAGCACAACGTGTCGCGCGGTCCGGGCAAGGGCGGTGTGCGCTACCACCAGGACGTGACGCTGTCGGAAGTGATGGCGCTGTCGGCATGGATGTCGGTGAAGAACGCGGCCGTGAACGTGCCGTACGGCGGTGCGAAGGGCGGCATCCGCGTCGACCCGCGCAAGCTGTCGCGCGGTGAGCTCGAGCGCGTGACGCGTCGCTACACCAGCGAAATCGGCATCATCATTGGCCCGAACACCGACATTCCGGCACCGGACGTCAACACCAACGAACAGGTGATGGCGTGGATGATGGACACGTTCTCGATGAACCAGGGCCAGACGTCGACCGGCGTCGTGACCGGCAAGCCGATCTCGCTCGGCGGTTCGCTGGGCCGCAAGGAAGCGACGGGTCGCGGCGTGTTCGTCGTCGGCTGCGAAGCGGCGAAGAAGAAGGGCCTGGAAATCGAAGGCGCGCGCATCGCCGTGCAGGGCTTCGGCAACGTCGGCGGCATCGCGGCGAAGCTGTTCCAGGAAGCGGGCTCGAAGGTGATCGCGGTGCAGGATCACACGGGCACGATCTACCAGCCGGCCGGCCTCGACGCGAACAAGCTGCTCGACCACGTCGCACGCACGGGCGGCGTCGCGGACTTCGAGGGCGCGGAACCGATGCCGAACGACGAGTTCTGGACGGTCGAGACCGACATCCTGATCCCGGCGGCACTGGAAAACCAGATCACCGAGAAGAACGCGTCGAAGATCCGCACGAAGATCATCGTCGAAGGCGCGAACGGCCCGACGACGACGGCGGCCGACGACATCCTGAGCGCGAACGGCGTGCTCGTGATCCCCGACGTGATCGCGAACGCGGGCGGCGTGACCGTGTCGTACTTCGAGTGGGTGCAGGACTTCTCGAGCTTCTTCTGGACGGAAGACGAGATCAACCACCGTCTCGAGCGCGTGATGCGCGAAGCGTTCGCCGGCGTGTGGGCGGTCGCGGAAGAGCACAAGGTGTCGGTGCGTACGGCGGCGTTCATCGTTGCGTGCAAGCGCATCCTGATGGCGCGCGAAATGCGCGGCCTGTATCCCTGATCGGTCGTTGCCGATTCGATCGGCCGACTATGACGAAAGCATGACGCAATCCACCCGATTGCATGCATGAACCCTCGCGGGCGGTGCCGAATCCGGCATCGCCCGCGTGTGCATTCAGGCGCCGCGAGAGGGCGCCCGAAGCCGGGAGGACGGCTTCGTACACGACGATTCGTAGTGCGGTAAACAACCAGTACTTTCAAAAATATTACTTTGATACACTGGCGCGGGTTTTAGCCAAGGAGATGACCAAAATGAAATACCAGAAGGCAGTCCTGATGGTCGCGGCGCTTTGCGCGTTCGCGAGCGGCGCGCATGCACAGGAGACCGGCACGCTGAAGAAGATCAAGGACACGGGCGTGATCGCGCTGGGCCACCGCGAATCGTCGATTCCGTTCTCCTACTATGACCAGAACCAGCAGGTCGTCGGTTATTCGCGCGAATTCCAGATGAAGATCGTGGACGCGGTGAAGAAGAAGCTGAACCTGCCGAACCTGCAGGTGAAGAACATCCCGGTGACGTCGCAGAACCGCATCCCGCTCGTGCAGAACGGCACGGTCGACATCGAGTGCGGCTCGACGACCAACAACGTCGAGCGTCAGCAGCAGGCCGCGTTCTCCGACACGATCTTCGTGATCGGCACGCGCCTGATGACGAAGAAGGATTCCGGCGTGAAGGACTTCGGCGACCTGAAGGGCAAGACGGTCGTGACCACGGCCGGCACGACGTCCGAGCGCCTGCTGCGCAAGATGAACAACGACAAGCAGCTCGGCATGAACATCATCAGCGCGAAGGACCACGGCGACTCGTTCAACACGCTGGAATCGGGCCGCGCGGTCGCGTTCATGATGGACGACGCGCTGCTCGCGGGCGAGCGCGCGAAGGCGAAGCAGCCGGGCGAGTGGGTGATCGTCGGCACGCCGCAGTCGGAAGAGGCATACGGCTGCATGATGCGCAAGGGCGACGCCGACTTCAAGAAGGTCGTCGACGATGCGATCTCGCAAGTCGAGAAGTCGGGCGAAGCCGCGAAGATCTACGCGAAGTGGTTCGAGAACCCGATCCCGCCGAAGGGCCTCAACCTGAACTTCCCGCTGTCCGATTCGATGAAGAAGCTGTACGCGAACCCGAACGACAAGGCGCTCGACTGACCAAGCGGCCGTTGAAGCAGAAATGACGCTACTGAAACGGAAGAGGCCACGCTTCTTCCGTTTCTTTTTGCTGGAGTCTTGCCCATGTCTTACCACTGGAACTGGGGCATCTTCCTGAGCCCCGTCTCGACCGGCGAGCCGACGACTTATTTCGGATGGCTGATGTCCGGCTTCTGGGTGACGATCGAAGTGTCGCTCGTCGCCTGGGTCATCGCGCTGATCGTCGGCTCGCTGTTCGGCGTGCTGCGCACGGTGCCGAACAAATGGCTGTCCGCGATCGGCACCGTGTACGTGTCGATCTTCCGGAACATTCCGCTGATCGTGCAGTTCTTCATCTGGTACCTCGTCGTGCCCGAACTGCTGCCCGCGTCGATCGGCACCTGGATCAAGCAGTTACCGCCCGGCACGCAGTTCTTCACCGCGTCGATCGTCTGTCTCGGCCTGTTCACCGGCGCGCGCGTGTGCGAACAGGTGCGCTCGGGGATCAACGCGCTGCCGAAGGGCCAGCGCGCGGCCGGCCTCGCGATGGGCTTCACGCAATGGCAGACGTACCGCTACGTGCTGCTGCCCGTTGCATACCGGATCATCGTGCCGCCGCTCACGTCCGAATTCCTGAACATCTTCAAGAACTCGGCGGTCGCGTCGACGATCGGCCTGCTCGATCTGTCCGCGCAGGCGCGCCAGCTCGTCGACTACACCGCGCAGACCTACGAGTCGTTCATCGCGGTGACGCTCGCGTACGTGGTCATCAACCTCGTCGTGATGGCGTTCATGCGCTGGATCGAAGGCCGCACGCGGCTGCCCGGCTACATCGGAGGCAAGTGATGCATCAGTTCGACTGGAGTAGTATTCCCGGCGCGATACCGACGCTGTGGTCGGGCGCGATCGTCACGTTCAAGATCACGCTGATCGCGATCGTCGTCGGCATCGTCTGGGGCACGTTGCTCGCGCTGATGCGGCTGTCCGGCGTGAAGCCGCTCGCGTGGTTCGCGAAGGGCTACGTCACGGTGTTTCGCTCGATCCCGCTCGTGATGGTGCTGTTGTGGTTCTTCCTGATCGTGCCGCAGGTGCTGCAGGGCGTGCTCGGGCTGTCGCCGACGATCGACATCCGGCTTGCATCGGCGATGGTCGCGTTCTCGCTGTTCGAAGCCGCGTATTATTCCGAGATCATCCGCGCCGGTATCCAGGCGGTGCCGCGCGGGCAGGTGAACGCCGCGTTCGCGCTCGGCATGAACTACGGGCAGGCCATGCGCCTCGTGATCCTGCCGCAGGCGTTCCGCGCGATGGTGCCGCTGCTGCTCACGCAGGCGATCGTCCTGTTCCAGGACACGTCGCTCGTGTACGTGATCAGTCTCGCGGACTTCTTCCGCACGGCCGCCAACATCGGCGATCGCGACGGCACGACCGTCGAGATGGTCCTGTTCGCGGGTGCATGCTATTTCGTGATTTGCTCGTTGGCGTCTGCTGTCGTCAAGGGTCTCCAGAAAAAGGTCACAAGATGATTTCCATCAAGAACGTTTCGAAGTGGTACGGCCAGTTTCAGGTCCTCACTGACTGCACGACCGAGGTCAAGAAAGGCGAGGTGGTGGTCGTGTGCGGTCCGTCCGGCTCGGGTAAATCCACGCTGATCAAGACCGTGAACGGCCTGGAGCCGTTCCAGCAGGGCGAGATCCTCGTGAACGGCCAGTCGGTCGGCGACAGGAAGACGAACCTGTCGAAGCTGCGCTCGAAGGTCGGGATGGTGTTCCAGCACTTCGAGCTGTTCCCGCACCTGTCGATCACCGAGAACCTCACGCTCGCGCAGATCAAGGTGCTCGGCCGCGGCAAGGACGAAGCGACCGAGAAGGGCATGAAGCTGCTCGATCGCGTCGGCCTGAAGGCGCATGCGCACAAGTTTCCGGGCCAGCTGTCGGGCGGCCAGCAGCAGCGGGTCGCGATCGCGCGCGCACTGTCGATGGATCCGATCGCGATGCTGTTCGACGAACCGACGTCCGCGCTCGATCCGGAGATGATCAACGAGGTGCTCGACGTGATGGTGGAGCTCGCGCAGGAAGGGATGACGATGATGGTCGTCACGCACGAAATGGGCTTCGCGAAGAAGGTCGCCCATCGCGTGATCTTCATGGACAAGGGCGCCATCGTCGAGGACGACCGCAAGGACGATTTCTTCTCGAATCCGAAGTCGGATCGCGCGAAGGACTTTCTCGCGAAGATCCTGCACTGAGTGATGTCGCGTCGCGCGCTTCGCGCACGCGGGAAGCGAAACCGCCCGGCCGAGCGCCGGGCGTTTTTTTTCGCCGGTTGCCCGTCGCCGGCTGCCCGTCGGCCGCGGCTGGCGGCGGACGGATCCCGGCACCGCGCGTTACCAGCTGTAGCGGTAGCCGGCCTGGCCGGTGACGCCGCGCCGGTAATCGCCGCCGATGTTGCGCGCGTATTTCACGTTCGCGTACAACTCGCCCGACTTGCCGAAGCCCGCGGTCACGCCAAGGCCGAGCTCGTACCACGTGCGGCCCAGGTGCGTTGCGAACGGCGTGCCGCCGACCACGGTCTGCCCCGGCGACAGGAAGTCGTGCAGCACGTCGGCCGTGAAGTACGGCGTCGCGGCGCCGCCGCCCGCGTTCGCGTCGAGGTTCGGCCGGAAGATGCGCACGCCGACGCGGCCGCGCAACGCATTGCTCGTCGTGCCCGACACGGCCGACACGTTGTCGTTGAAGCCGTTCAGCTTCAGGTACTGATACATCAGCTGCGCCTGCGGCTCGACCGCGATCGGCGTGCCGCCGATCCCGAACGGCTTGCCGACCTCCTGCGACAGCGCGATGCCGAAGCCGTTCTGCGATGCGTCGTTGCCGTAGCCATCGCGATAGCGGTTGCCGTAGTGCGTGACCTGGCCGACGCTGTCGAAGTAGGTGCCGTCGGCCAGATAGCGCGTCCAGTAGCCGCCGATGCTCTGCGCGTGCATCTCGACCGAGCCTGTCGACGTCGACAGTCCCGGCGTGCCGGCGCGTGCCATGTCGCTGAAGCTCGCGTTCGCGATGCCGATGCTTGCCGTCACGCCCGCATGCGTGCTGCCGCCGGCCGGTGCCTGGTCGAGCGTCCAGTCCTTGCCGAATTGCGCGAAGAACGTGCGCTCGTCGGCCGCGAAGCGGCCCGCGTTCGCATCGAGGCTCTGCCCGCCGATGCGGCCCCACACGCCGTCGCGGTTGCCCGGCGCCTGCTTCTCGAGGTTGTAGATGTCGCCGACGCGCTCGTGCAGCTTGCCGAGCGTCGAGAAGCCGTAGTCCGCGTTCAGCAGCGGCGTCATCGCATAGCCTGCAACGCCCGGACGATAGGCGAGATTGCCACCGTTGCCGTTTCCGCCGCCATCGCCGCCGCCCGACGGATGGACCGGATCGCCGGGATCCGTCGGATCGAGCTGCGAGCGCAGGTACCAGCCGTTCGCGTCGCTCTGGCCGCCGCGGTAGAGCCGGTATTCGTATGCGCCGGCCTGCACCGGGCCCGCGAGATGGAATGCCGATGCGGCAGTCGTGCCGCCGTTGGCCGTGACGACCACCGGAATCCCGTCGCCCGTGGTCTGTGCGCCGGTGCCGGCCGTGTTCGCGATCTTCAGCCCCGTCGTGCCGGTCGCGGTGCCGCCGTTCACGATCAGCCGATCGGTCGGCGATGCGTCGGCGCCGAGGAAAGTGTTCAGCGCGATCGTGCCGCCGTTGCCGACGTAACTGCCGGTCGTCAGCGTCCGGTAGCTGCCTGCCGCCGTCGGCGCGCCGGACGGCGCGGCGAATGCGACCAGACCCGCGTTGTTCAGGCTGCTCAGCACGGAGCTGCCCGTCATGTGCCACATGCTCGTGGCGTCGACGTTCAGCGCGACCGGGTCGATCTTGCCGGTGAGGGTCGTGCCGTTCGTCAGGAACACGTTGCCCGTGCTCGACGCGTCGGACACGATGTCGCCGGCGAGATTCACGGCCGATGCGGTGAAGGTCGCGGTGCTGCCGTTCGCGAGATCCAGCAGCGTGCCGTTGCCGGCCGTCACGACGGTGCCGTTGCGCACCGCGATGTCGGCCGTGCCGCCGCGCGCGGCGAACGCCGGCCCGGCGACGGACGCGACGCTGCCGCCGTCGACGAGCACCGCGCTCGTCGCGCCGGTCCCGAGCGTGTCGGTGCTCAGCACGCCGGCCGTCGCGCCCTTGAGCGTCGTGCCGGTCAGTGCGAGCACGCCGCCGCCGTCGACCGTCGCGCCGTTGCCGGCCGCGCTCGCGATCGACGAACCCGTGTCGCCGATGCGCCCGCCGTTTTGCGCGACGACGCCATCGGCCGCCGCGCCCGCCGTCGAAACCTTCACGCCCGACAGCAGCGCGGTCGCGCCGCTGCCGGCGACGACCGCATGCGCGCCCGCGCCCGTCGTCGCGACGGTCGTGCCGTTGGCGGCCAGCGTCGAATCCGCACCCGTCACGAACAGGCCGCGCGCGTTGTCGCCGGCAGTGCGCACGGCGGTTGCCGCATCGGTTGCGATGCGTGCGCCGGCGCCCGTCGACGACAGCCCGTCGGCGCCGTTGCCGGTCGTGCCGATCTGCGTGCCCGACAGCACGATCGTCGTGCTGGTGCCAAGGTTGTCGATGCCCTTGCCGGTGCCGCCCGCGGCGATCGACGTCGCGCCGGCTGCGATGCCGCCGCCCGACACGGTCGAGTCGATCAGCACGCCGTCGGCGCTTCCGTTCGCGACGACGGTGCCCGCGCCCGACAAGGCAACCGACGCGCCGCTGCCCGTGAGGTGCACGCCGGCGATGCCGTCGTCGGCCTCGATCGTGCCCGCGTTGGCCAGCGTTGCCGACGCGCCCTGCACGAGCGCGCCGGTGCCGTTGGATACGCGAATCGCCGACGCGTTGTTCACCGTGCCGAGCGTGCCGACCACGACGCCGGTCGAGCCGGCGCCGGTCAGCAGCACCGTATTGCGGTTCTCGAGCGTGCCGAGGTTTTGCGCGACGAAGCCCGTCACGCCGGCCGTCGACGATGCGACCGCCGCGTTGTTGGTCAGCGTCGTCGCGACCGGCGTCCCCGCGTTCGCGCCGGTGAGGGCGTGCGCCTGGCCGTCGACGGTGCCCGCGGTCGCGCCGGCCGCATTCAGGTCGATGGTTGCGCCCGAGTCGATCGTGCCCGTTGCCCCGCCTTCGACCGCGACGGCGATGCCGTTCGCGCCGTTGACGTTGTACGTGGCGTGGCCGGTGGACAACGTCGTGCCGGCACCCGTTGCGAGTACGCCGCGCGCGCGCTGGCCGTTCACGTCGGTCGTCAGCGTGCCGGCCGCCGACGCGCCCGTATAGGTCGCGCCGCCCGCGATGCGGAACAGCGTCGAATCGTCGGTGTCGACGCTCAGGTGCCGCGCGGCGACGTTGATCGTCGAGCCGGCGCCGTATGCGTAGAAGCCGATCTGGTTCGTCCCCGACATGAAGGCGGGCACGGCGTTGGCACCGACGTTGATCGTCGCGCCCGAGCGCGCATGGACGCCGATCGCGCCGTTGCCGGTCAGGTTGAGCGCGCCGTCGACCGTGGCCTTCGCACGCGGCCCTTCCGCCCACACGCCGTAGTTGCGCGTGTCCGACGCCGGATCGAGACCGCCGGCCACGTTGATCGTGCCGGTCGACGTCGCGGCCGTCGCGGTCGCGCCGGTGCCGATCACCATGAGGCCGATGCCGTTCACGCCGTTCAGCGTGATCGTGCCCGTGTTGGTCACGGTCGCGGCCGAGTTCGCCGCGAGCATGCCGACGTTGGCGAACGGCGTGCCCGCTGCCGCACCGTTCACGGCGATCGTGCCGGCATTGAGCAGCGTGCCGGACGACGAGCCGATGCTCGCCATCCCGGCGCCGTTTTGCGTCTGCGAGCCGATCACGATCGAGCCGAGGTTGCTGGCCGTGCCTGATGCACCGAGCAGGATCCCGTACGAATGCGCGGCCAGCGCGACGTCGTTCGTCGCCGCTCCCGGCCCGTACTGGGCCGCGCGGCCGAGATAGATCGTGCCGCCGGCCGCGTTCGTGAACGTGCCGCCGGCCGCGAAGCCGCCGATCACCTGGCTGTCGAGCGTCGTCGCGTTGACGCCGACGTTGATCGTGCCGGCGTTCGACGCGTTCGCACCGCTCGTCACGGCCACCGCGTAGTTCTGCAGGTCCGGGCGGTTGCCGTCGAGGGTCCATGCGCCGACGTTCATCACGCCATTGTTGACGAACGAGGTGCCCGTGCCGCTCGCGTACACGCCGTTGCCCTCGGTGTACGCGTGGAAGCCGAAGTTGTCGGGCGGCGCGCTGCTGCTCGTGTCGACATTGTCGCCGGACGCGTAGCCGGACGAGATCGTGCCGTTGTTGACGCCGCTCGCGCCGCTCAGCAGGCGCACCAGCGTGAAGTCGCCCGACAGGCGGCCGTCGTTGACGAAGTGCGCGCCGTTTTCCGCGAGGACGGCCGAGCTCGACACGATCGTGTCGGTGCCGCGGAAGTCGATCTGGCCGTCCTTGCCGATCTGCAGCGTCGCCTTCGCGCCGGTGCCGTGCATGGCCGACAGGTGATCGATCGGCAGCGTGTTCTTGTCGCCGGCGGACACGTGGTTCGCGTACTGGAAGGTTTCCTGCGAAAACGTGACGGCCTGGCTGAACGCGGTGTCGTACGCGGCCTGCGAGCCGAGTGCGCCGCTCTGGATGGAGCGCACCAGGAAGTCGTTGTACGCGGCGAGCGACGCGGCGTCGGTGACGGTCCACGTGCTGCCGTCGAACGCGGTGAAGGTGCCCGCGTAGGCCGGCACGTCGAGCTGGAGATTGCCGACGGCACCGCCGTTCGCGAGATAGTCGCCGGTGCCGAGCCAGACCTGGTTGCGCGAATTCCAGTTGACGACGCTCTTGGCCGTGCCGGTGCCGTCCGCGAAGGTGAGGTCGGTCTGCTTCGGCGCGATCGAGATTGCGTTGCCGGGCGCGCCGGGCGCATTCGCGGGATTGCCGATCGATACGTTGAGCGTGCCGCCGGTGTTGTCGACGGTGCCGATCCGCAGGTTCACGTACTGGTTGCCGTTCACGTCATGGTAGACGGGCACGTTGGTCGAACCGGCCGTCGACGCGGCGAACGCGGACGAGTTGTACGTGGCGATCGCCGCATGGGTGCCCGTGATCGTGTCGGGCGTGCTGACGCTTTGCGTCTTGCCGCCGAGCGACAGCAGCGGCTGGTTCGGGTTGCCCGACACGATGGTGGTATTGCCGATCGGCGTGAGCGTATAGCCGGGGTCGCCGGCGGCGCCGGTCCATGCACCCGTCACGCCGACCGTGTCGCCGCCCGACACGGTCGTGGCACCGGCCAGGTTGTCGTTGACGGTCGGGCTGACGCTGCCGAGCGCGCAACTGCCGCCGCTTGCGACCGCCGAGCCGTTACCGCAGGTCGACGCGTACGCCGAGCCGGCCGACAGCGCGGCCAGCGCGGCACCGAGCGCGGCGACGCGCAGCGGCGAGCGGAGGATCGCCGTGCGGCCGGCACGGCGGCTTGCGGCCGATTGGCTGCCCGCACGCTTGCCGCGCGCCCGGGCCGTCTCCGCAACCGCGATCCAGCACCCGGCGGCTTCGCTCCATATCGATCGAAATGAGTGATTCACGACAAGCCCCTCTTTCTTTTTTTGAAGTGGTATTCGCCGTAGTCGGCGAATGCGCATTCCACGGTGATGCGGGGTTCGAATGGACGCGCGGCAGCCGTGGCTGCGGGGAGTGCCAATCGGGATTCGTTACACCGAAGATGGGGTGAGTCTACTGATCGACGAGGTGCTCGATTTTTGAAAAATCAAGATGTGTGGGGATGGTAACGGTATTGGGCGGTATTTCTGGATTCTGTGGTTAATCGAACTGAAAGCCTTGGTGGGCGCGGCTTGGCGGGGTTCTGTATAGATCGGGCGGAGTCGTCCGGTCGGTGGGTTAGCGCACGGTCGGTGATTGGTTCGTGCTTTAAAATATGGTTTCCGGATTATCCGCTTTCGAACGGGATTTATTGTTTTTTTTTGCCGGTGAATTATTTTCGCTCGAAAATTAATAAAATAAAAGCGGGCGTTGCCTGGCGATAATCGCGTGTATTTGATGGCGATCTGAATGAACCGTGAAACGCCGTGCGGCGAGACCTTGCTGCCGGCAATCGCCGGAGCGTGACGCTCGCGCACAAGCGGAAAGCGGGAAGGGCGGCGCCCGACGGCGCGGCGCGCTTAGAAGTCGATCTGGTCGTCGGCGTCGTCCGCGATGCCGGCCGCGACCGCCTCGCGTCGCACACCGCCGCACGGCGCGGACGCCGACGCATCGAGCGCCGGGTTGCGCAGCTTCTCGAGCACGCGCTCGGGCACCGGAATCTGCATCCGCGCGGCGACGTCGCCGCACTGGAACATGATCAGCTCGCCCGGTTCGAACGACGTCCAGATTTCGTTGTCGGTCAACGGCTGCGTGGCGATCACCGCGACGCGATCCTCGGGTGTCGTGTATTTTGCGAAGTCGATCGACAGGTCTTCGTCGACCAGATGGGCGGTCGAGAACGGCCAGCGCCGCACGAGGTAGTGCAGCCGCGTCGAACAGTGCGCGAAGAGCGCCTGGCCGTTCGACATCAGGAAGTTGAACACGCCGTGATCGGTGATGCCGCGCGTGAGCTCGCCGACGCGCTCGAACAGTTCCGGCAACGGCGGCTGCGCGCCGGGGAACGCTTCGCGCAGCCCCTGCATCAGCACGCAGAACGCCTTCTCGCTGTCGGTCGTGCCGACCGGGTGGTAGACGCTGCCGTCGAGATCGGGTTCGTAGTCCTGCAGATCGCCGTTATGCGCGAAGATCCAGTGCCGCCCCCACAGCTCGCGCATGAACGGGTGGCTGTTCTCGAGCACGATGTGACCCTGCGTGGCCTTGCGGATGTGCGCGATCGTGTTCTTGGACTTGATCGGGTAGCGCTTCACCATTTCGGCGATCGGCGACGTGGCCGACGCCTGCTGGTCGATGAAGAGGCGGCAGGCCTTGTCCTCGAAGAACGCGATGCCCCAGCCGTCGGCATGGTGATCGGTGAGCCCGCCCCGGGCCGCGAAACCTGTGAAGGAGAATGTGACGTCCGTCGGCGCGGCGCAGTTCATTCCAAGAAGTTGGCACATTTTACTTGGGGGCGGGGGCGAAAGCTGGGAGTAACCAACCGGGTGAACCCCGGTACAATGTGGCTTCTAGCATATCACCGAGCCTTGAGCGGTAAAAAGCGGATTCCGCCGGCCGAAGGCCTCGTGTTGCGGTTTGCCGTCAGTCGGCCCGCGCACGCGCGTTCCGGCCCCGCAGAAGGCCAGCCCGTTCCTCACGACGCCTCCTATGACTGCCTCGAACGCTTCCTCTCCGGCGACGCTCACGCTCGCCCGTCCCGACGACCTGCACCTGCACCTGCGCGACGGCGACATGCTGGCCGCGGTGCTGCCGCACACGGCACGCCAGTTCGCCCGCGCGATCGTCATGCCGAACCTGAAGCCGCCCGTCACGACCACCGCGCAAGCACAGGCCTACCGCGAGCGAATCCTGGCCGCGCTGCCGGCGGGCATGGCGTTCGAGCCGCTGATGACGCTGTACCTGACCGACAACACGGCGCCGGACGAAATTCGCCGCGCGCGCGACAGCGGCTTCGTGCATGGCGTGAAGCTGTATCCGGCAGGCGCGACGACGAACTCCGATCACGGCGTCAGCGATCTCGCTAAGTGCGCGAGGACGCTCGAGGTCATGCAGGAAACGGGCATGCCGCTGCTCGTGCACGGCGAGGTGACCGATCCGGCGATCGACATGTTCGATCGCGAAAAGGTGTTCATCGACCGCGTGATGACGCCGCTGCGCCGCGATTTCCCGGGCCTGAAGGTCGTGTTCGAGCACATCACGACGAAGGACGCGGCCGACTACGTGCGCGACGCCGACGCGGCGCCGGGCCTGCTCGGCGCGACGATCACGCCGCAGCACATGCTGTACAGCCGCAACGCGCTGTTCGTCGGCGGGATTCGCCCGCATTACTACTGCCTGCCGGTGCTGAAGCGCGAAACGCACCGCGTCGCGCTCGTCGAAGCCGCGACCTCGGGCAACCCGCGCTTCTTCCTCGGCACCGACAGCGCGCCGCACGCGCGCGGCGCGAAGGAAACCGCGTGCGGCTGCGCGGGCTGCTACACGGCGCTGCACGCGCTCGAACTGTATGCGGAAGCGTTCGACCAGGCCGGTGCGCTCGACAAGCTGGAGAACTTCGCGAGCCGCTTCGGCGCCGATTTCTACGGGCTGCCGCACAGCACCGAGTCGATCACGCTGCGCCGCGAGACCTGGGAGCTGCCGCTCGAGGTGTTCGCGGGCGACACGCCGGTCGTGCCGCTGCGTGCCGGCGAAACGATCGGCTGGAAGTTCGCGTGACCGGCACGCCGCCGCGCGGAGCCGGCCCGACGGCCGGCGGCGGGGCGGCGGTATTCGCGCAGATCGACTGGGCGGCGCCATGGCTCGCGCCCTACGCGGTGCCCGGTCGTGCGCTGCAGGCGGCGGCGCTCGCGGGCGAGGGCGCGTTGCTCGACGCGTTGAACGGGGCGCTGCGCGGCGGTGAGCGGGCGAGCGGCCGGGGCCGGCCGCTGCGCTTCGTGCCGCAGGCGGAGCTGCCGCCGGGCGTTGCATACGAAACGCATATTGCCGACACGGGCGGCGTCCCGACCCGCCACAATCTTCACGACTTCTTCAATGCGCTCGTGTGGTTCGCTTATCCGCGCATCAAGGCCGCGCTGAACGCGCGCCAGGCCGCGGCGATCGACGCCGCGGGCGGCGTCGGTCCCGTGCGCGGCACGTTGCGCGATGCGCTCACGCTGTTCGACGAGAACGCCGCGCTGTTCGTGACGGCCGACCGCGCGCTTGCCGATGCGCTGCGCGGCTTCAGCTGGCACCAGCTTCTGGTGGCGGCGCGCGACGCGTGGGGCACGCGCTGCGAGGCGCGGCTTGTCGGCCATGCGCTGCTCGAGAAGCTCGTCGCGCCGTACAAGTCCTGCACCGCGCACACGTGGATCGTCGAAGTGAGTGACGACTATTTCTCGTGGCCCGACGCGCAGCGTGCCGCGCATGTCGACGAGCGGATCGCCGCGGAGCTCGCGACCCGCGACCTGACGAGCCGCGATTTCGCGCCGCTCCCGGTGCTCGGCGTGCCGGGCTGGTGCGACGCGAATGCCGCACCCGCGTTCTACGACGATCCGGCGGTTTTCCGCAGCGGCCGCCGTTCGCGCGCTGCCGGCGGCGGCGCGCAGTGCTAGAATGCGCGTCGCAAAGCAGGCCAGGCAGTCGCGGCCTCGCCGCCTTCGGGCAGGCGGGGGCGAGGAAAGTCCGGACTCCACAGGGCAGGGTGATGGCTAACGGCCATCCGTGGCGACACGCGGAACAGGGCAACAGAAAGCAAACCGCCGATGGCCCGGCGCAAGCCGGGATCAGGTAAGGGTGAAACGGTGCGGTAAGAGCGCACCGCGGCGACGGCGACGTCCGCCGGCACGGTAACCTCCACCCGGAGCAATTCCAAGTAGGCAGGCGCGCATTTTCGGATGCAGGACGGGGCCCCCGTCTCGTCTGCGGGTAGGAAGCTTGAGCGCGTCAGCAATGGCGCGCCTAGAGGAATGGCTGCCACGCGCGGTGCGCCTCGGCGTGCAGCGTGCACAGAATCCGGCTTATCGGCCTGCTTTGCCGCTCGAATGCGAAAGGGCCGGCGCTCCGTGAGGAGCGCCGGCCCTTTTTTTCATGCATGGCTGACTGGCTGTCAGACCGCGACGATGTCGAACGAATGCGTGAGTTCGGCCGTCTTCGCGATCATGATCGATGCGGAGCAGTACTTGTCGTGCGACAGGTTGATCGCGCGCTCGACCGTGGCCGGGTTCAGGTTGCGGCCCGTGACGGTGAAGTGGAAGTGGACCTTCGTGAACACCTTCGGATCCTCGCTCGCGCGTTCGGCCTTCAGCGTGACCGAGCAGCCGGTGACTTCCTGGCGGCTCTTCTTCAGGATCAGCACGACGTCGTACGCGGTGCAGCCGCCGGTGCCGACCAGCACCATTTCCATCGGGCGCGGTGCGAGATTGTGTCCGCCGCCTTCCGGCGCGCCGTCCATCGCGACGAGGTGCCCGCTCCCGGTCTGGGCGGAAAACGCCATGCCGTCCTGACCCATCCAGCTTACTTTGCATTCCATGCTTGCACTCCAGCGTTGCCTGATTCGAATTCGATCACGCATTGTAGCCCGCAGCGCAACGGTCGGCTGATGCGCTGCACGACATGCAACGTCGCGCCGCCGCACGCGGCGCGTCGTGCGTCGATTTCCCTGCTGTTTTTAGGGGTTTTGCTCTAGGTGCGATCGACTGCAGGCCGCGGTTTTGATTTCTAAGTATTTGATTTTAATGAAGAAGTCATCTTTGGTGAGTGACATTCCCTTCGTTCCACATTGTGGGTATCGATTTCGCAATGCAAATTTTCTTGTGAAACCGTCAGCTCATTCGTATAATGAGCCTCATTGGTTGTCGCGCTGCGGCAACCTCCGCATGTCTCCTCCACCCTCCTCCTAAGGTGGATTAAGCCCGAACCAGCCGTTCGGGCTTTTTTTCGTCCCATGCAAGCATCGGCGCGCGGTTTGCGCGTTCCGATGCCTGTCGTGACGCGTTGCCGTGACGTCGTCTACGCGGGTTGTCGTGCGGCCGTTTGCGATGCCTCGCCGGTTGGCCTGGCGGTCGAACCGGCGGCCGTGGGCGGGACCTGCGCGGCCGATGCGTGGCCATGGCCGCGCGCGCAGAAATGGCGGACGCGTTCGCGTACCGCGCGCAGGCGGGCCACGCGATCCTCGGCATGGGCGTCGCGCGCGTCGGCAATGCGGGCGTCGAGTGCGTCGAGCTTGGCCTCGCAGCCGGCCCGGGCAGCGACGGCAGGCGTCGCGGCCGCCAGCAATGCGGCCGCGAGAAAGGGCGTAAGTCGTTGTTTCATCATGCTCGTTTGTTGTTTTTCCGTTGTCGGCCGGTCGGGCGCGGCAAGGTCGGGTGCCGCGCGTCGATGGGTGCCTCCCCGGGCGCTCGGTTCGCCCGGGATATCGGGGCACGACCGAATTTTGGCCCATTTCACGCGTCGCCGGCACGGGGCGTGGATTCTTTTTGACCGAGCTCCCGTATTTCCTTTATAATTCAGGGCTTTTCCGCATTCATGCCCACGGAAAAAGAACAGGGAGAGCCTGCACCGCGCCTCGAAGCGCACACAGACAAGCAGGAAGAACACATCGGGCAAAGCATTTTTTTTGGATCGATCATGAAGACGTTTTCCGCAAAAGCCCATGAGGTGACGCGCGAATGGTACGTGATTGACGCGACGGATAAGGTTCTCGGCCGTGTTGCCAGCGAAGTGGCACGCCGTCTGCGCGGCAAGCACAAGCCTGAGTTCACCCCGCACGTCGACACTGGTGATTTCATCATCATCATCAACGCAAGCAAGTTGAAGGTCACGGGCAACAAGACTCTGGACAAGAAGTACTACCGTCACTCGGGCTACCCGGGCGGCATCTATGAAACGACGTTCGGCAAGATGCAGGAACGCTTCCCGGGCCGCGCGCTCGAGAAGGCGGTCAAGGGCATGCTGCCGAAGGGCCCGCTCGGCTACGCGATGATCAAGAAGCTGAAGGTCTACGCTGAAGCGACGCATCCGCACTCGGCTCAACAGCCGAAGGCGCTCGAGATCTAAGGGGAGCCCACATGATCGGTAACTGGAACTACGGCACGGGCCGCCGCAAGAGCGCAGTCGCACGTGTCTTCATCAAGGCTGGCAAGGGCGACATCATCGTCAACGGCAAGCCCATCGCTGACTACTTCTCGCGCGAAACGTCGCTGATGATCGTGCGTCAACCGCTGGAACTCACGAACCACGGCCAGACGTTCGACATCAAGGTGAACGTGAACGGCGGCGGCGAAACGGGTCAGGCAGGCGCAGTGCGCCACGGCATCACCCGCGCGCTGATCGACTACGATGCGACGCTGAAGCCGTCGCTGTCGAACGCAGGCTTCGTCACGCGCGATGCACGTGAAGTCGAGCGTAAGAAGGTTGGTCTGCGCAAGGCACGTCGCGCAAAGCAGTTCTCGAAGCGTTAATTCCGCTTCATGGCCGCGCCGCTTTCGGGCGGCGTCCGCCGGAAAAACCGCCAGCATTCGCGCTGGCGGTTTTTTTATGCCTGCGCGGCGGCGTCCCGCGGGCCGTCTCCTTTACTGAAATCAACAAGAACCTATTGATTTCATGGACATCAGCACGATCTTCTGATCGGCCCTACAATAGCGGCTAAAGCTTTTTGGAGAGTTCGCATGAACGCTGTTACCGAATCCGCAGCAACGACCACCGAAATGCCGGTACCGTTCGTCTTCACCGACGCCGCGGCCGACAAGGTCAAGCAACTGATCGACGAAGAGGGCAATCCCGACCTGAAGCTGCGCGTATTCGTGCAGGGTGGCGGCTGCTCGGGCTTCCAGTATGGCTTCACGTTCGACGAGGAAGTCAACGAGGACGACACCGTGATGAACAAGAACGGCGTCCAGCTCCTGATCGACTCGATGAGCTACCAGTACCTGGTCGGCGCCGAGATCGACTACAAGGACGACCTCAACGGCGCCCAGTTCGTGATCAAGAACCCGAACGCAACGACCACCTGCGGGTGTGGCTCGTCGTTCTCGGTCTGAGCGCACGACAAATTCTGTCCGGTCCGGCGGAGTGAAAAACGGGGCTTCATGCCCCGTTTTTTATGCCTGCGCGCGGCGCGAACCGCGCGGCCTGCGTCTCGACGCGTCCCGGCCGGCCATCAGCGCGGATAAAGCGCGCCCAGCACGCGCGCGTCCGCGGCGCCCGTCACGCTTGGGAGGTTGCCGGGCTGGCGCGCGGTGAAGCGATATGCGAGCCACGCGAACGCGAGCGCTTCGACCTGTTGCGGCGGCACGCCGAGCGCTGCGGTCGTCTCCACCGTCGCCGGCACGCCGGCCTCGCGCAGCGCATTCGCGAGCGCGGCGAGCAGCACCGGATTGCGGGCACCGCCGCCGCACACGAACACGGCCTTGCAATCCGCCGCATGCTGCGCGACTTCGCGGGCGACCGAGACGGCGGTGAGTGCCGTCAGCGTGGCCTGCACGTGTTCCGGCGCGAGCTGCGCGAACCCGGCGAGCTTTGCGTCGAGCCACGCCGGATTGAACAGGTCGCGGCCGGTGCTTTTCGGCGGCGGCGCGGCGAAGTACGGCTCGTCGAGCAGCGCGTCGAGCAGCGGCGCGTGCACGGTGCCGCGTGCGGCGAACTTGCCGCCGTCGTCGTACGGCTTGCCGAGATGGCGCGTCGCCCACGCGTCGAGCAGTGCGTTCGCGGGCCCGCAGTCGAAGCCGCGCACGTCGCCGCCATCGCCGGGCAGGATGGTGATGTTGCTGATGCCGCCGAGGTTGCAGACGACCCGCGTCTCGCCCGGCGCGCCGAAGATCGTCGCGTGGAACGCCGGCGCGAGCGGCGCGCCGTGGCCGCCGGCTGCGACGTCGCGGCTGCGGAAATCGGCGATCACGTCGATGTGGGCAAGCTCCGCGAGCAGGGCCGGATTGTTGAGCTGGCGCGTGTAGCCGCGCTCGGGACGATGTCGGACCGTCTGGCCATGCACGCCGATCGCGCGCACCTCGTCGCGCGACAGGCCGGCGGTGCGCTGCAATTCGTGACAGCACACCGCGTAGCGCGCGACGAGCGCGTTCGCCGCGACCGATTCGCGGTCGATCTCGTTGTCGCCGGGCTGCTGCAGCGCGAACAGCGCATCGCGCAGCGATTGCGCGAAGCCGACGAACGCTTCCGCGAGCACGACCGGCGCGCGGCCGGTCTCGAAACGCACGGCGACGCCGTCGACGCCGTCCATGCTGGTTCCCGACATCAGCCCGAAGTAAATGCCGTCGGCCGGATGGGCGGGTTGCGGATGTCGTTGCGGCACGTTGGGTTCTCCTGGATCGAGCGGCGCGGGCCGGTGCCGCGCGCCTTGCGCCCGATTATCCGCGCAACCTGACGCATCGTTAAGCGATGCACGCGCAAGTTATGGGAAAATCCCTGTCTTTGCGACATTCTTCCCCGGCACCGATGAGCACCGAACCCAGTTCCAAGCCTGTTTTCCCGATCACCGACGAAGTCCGCCATGCGCTCGCCGTCACGAAGCGCGGCGTCGACGAACTGCTGATCGAGGAAGAGTTCGCGCAGAAGCTCGCGCGCAGCGCGGCTACCGGCACGCCGCTGCGCATCAAGCTCGGCCTCGATCCGACCGCGCCCGACATTCACATCGGCCATACGGTCGTGCTGAACAAGATGCGCCAGCTGCAGGATCTCGGCCACACCGTGATCTTCCTGATCGGCGACTTCACGTCGCTGATCGGAGACCCGTCGGGCCGCAACGCGACGCGCCCGCCGCTCACGCGCGAGCAGATCGAGTCGAACGCGAAGACCTACTTCGAACAGGCCGCGCTCGTGCTCGATCGCGCCAAGACCGAAATTCGCTACAACAGCGAATGGTCGATGCCGCTCGGCGCGGACGGGATGATCAAGCTCGCGTCGCGCTACACGGTCGCGCGGATCCTCGAGCGCGAGGATTTCACGAAGCGCTTCCAGAGCGGCGTGCCGATCTCGATCCATGAATTCCTGTATCCGCTGATGCAGGGTTACGACTCGGTCGCGCTGAACGCCGACCTCGAACTCGGCGGCACCGACCAGAAGTTCAACCTGCTCGTCGGCCGCGAACTGCAGAAGCAGTACGGCCAGGAACAGCAGTGCATCCTGACGATGCCGCTGCTCGAAGGCCTCGACGGCGTCGAGAAGATGTCGAAGTCGAAGGGCAACTACGTCGGCATCAGCGAGAAGCCGAACGACATGTTCGGCAAGCTGATGAGCATCTCGGACACGCTGATGTGGCGTTACTTCGAGCTGCTGTCGTTCCGCGGCCTCGACGAAATCGCCGGTTTCAAGCGCGAGGCCGAAGGCGGCCGCAATCCGCGCGACTTCAAGGTGCTGCTCGCGCAGGAAATCGTCGCGCGCTTCCACTCGCAGGCCGACGCCGAGCGCGCGCTGGAAGACTTCAATCACCGTGCGAAGGGCGGTGTGCCGGACGACATTCCGTCGGTCACGCTCGCGGGCGCGCCGCTCGCGATCGGCCAGCTGCTGAAGCAGGCGGGCCTCGTGCCGTCGACGAGCGAAGCGCTGCGCAACATCGAACAGGGCGGCGTGAAGATCGATGGCGCGACGGTGTCCGACAAGGGTCTGAAGGTCGAAGCCGGCGAGTTCGTCGTGCAGGTCGGCAAACGCCGCTTCGCGCGCGTCACGCTGACCGCATGATCGCGCTGATCCAGCGCGTGAAGCGCGCCGACGTGCGCGTCGGCGACCGCACGACGGGCGAGATCGGCGCGGGGCTGCTCGCGCTCGTCTGCGCGGAACGTGGCGACACCGAGGCCGCGGCCGACAAGCTGCTCGCGAAGCTGCTCGGCTATCGCGTGTTCAGCGACGCGGCGGGCAAGATGAATCTGCCGGTGTCGAACATCGACGGCATGGGCGGTGCCGGCGGCCTGCTGCTCGTGTCGCAGTTCACGCTCGCGGCCGATACCAACAGCGGGCTGCGGCCGAGCTTCACGCCGGCCGCGCCGCCCGACGAAGGCGCGCGCCTGTTCGACTATTTCGTCGCGGCCGCGCGCGCGCGTCATCCGATCGTCGAGACGGGCGAGTTCGGCGCCGACATGCAGGTGTCGCTCGTCAACGACGGCCCCGTGACGTTCTGGCTGCAAGTGCGGCCCTGACTTTCCCCGGAGACGCGCCGCGATGGCCACCACGCAGATTCTCTTCATTCGTCATGGCGAGACGGCCTGGAACCGCATCAAGCGCATCCAGGGCCATATCGACATTCCGCTGGCCGACACCGGGCTCGCGCAGGCGCAGCGGCTGGCCGCGCGGCTCGCGCGGGAAATGCATGAAGGGCAGCGGCTCGACGCGATCTATTCGAGCGACCTGATGCGTGCGCAGCAGACCGCGCAACCCTTTGCCGATGCGCTCGGGCTGCCGCTGCGGTTGCGCGAAGGGCTGCGCGAACGCGCGTACGGCGTATTCCAGGGGCATGACAGCACCGAGATCGAGACGCTGTTTCCGGACGCGTACGCCGCATGGCAGACGCGCGACCCGGGTTTCGCGCCCGACGGCGGCGAGTCGCAGCGCGGGTTCTATCATCGCGTGCTGCATGCGCTCGAGCCGATCGTCGCGGCGCATCCGGGCGGGCGGATCGCATGCGTCGCGCACGGCGGCGTGCTCGATTGTGTGTATCGCTTTGCAAACGGCCTCGACCTGTCGGCGCCGCGCAGCTATCCGTTGCTGAATACCAGCATCAACGTTGTCGATTACGTCGATGGTCGTGCGCAGGTCGTGCAATGGGCCGACGTGTCGCATCTGGATACCGCGAGCGACGACGACGGGTATCGTAAGGTACTTTGATGTGTTCATGCCGGTCTCGCCGGCATGAGCGGGCGGTGCCGCCTTCCCGGAGTGGCCTGGTGCGGCAGCGCGTGGCGGCCTGTCTGGAAGTTGAGCGCGTACGCGATCTTCCCGGGCTGTCGGCCGCGATTGGCCGGCGCGGTGCGTCGCATTCTCCTTTGGTGTACTTCTTCCCCCCCTTGATTGCATCGGTGCGGCCGTCACGGGAATCCGACGGCGAATCGAAATGATCTCAAGAAGTGGATCGTCAGGCGGGTGGGGCGCCGTCGGGCGGCGTCGCGGTGGCACGACGGCGTGCGCGTTTCGATGCGCCGTTGACGAGCGCCCAGCGCAGCACGGGCGCGACCGCCCTGACACCGGGCCGTACCACCGCGCGCCGCAGCGGCGCGAACGTCGACACACCGAGCATGCGCTGCCCCCAGTGCGGCAGCAGGTCGATGCCCGCATGCATGATCAGTGACGCGGCCGGCCGCAGCGCGGGCGTCGAGATCGGCACGTTGAGCAGGACGTCCATGACGGCGAAGGTACGCGGCCCTGCTTCGAGCTCGGGCCGCATCCGCGTGAAATACGCCGCGACTTCCGCACGCGAACGGGGCACGTCGCGGGCGCCGAGCAATTCGGCGATCAATGCCGTTTCAGCGTAGTAGCCATCCTGCAGTTCGCCAGACAGCGACGGGTTCACGTAGCGCAAATGGGCGGCGAGGAAGCTCGATACTTCCGCGACGTGCACCCAGGTCAGCAACGCCGGATCGTCGGCCCGGTAAGGCCGGCCATCGGGCGCGGTACCCGATACGCGTGCGTGGATCGTTTTTACGCGCTCGATCAGCGCGAGTGCGTCCGCCCGGCTGCCGAACGTCGTGCCCGTGATGAACGTGGCGGTGCGTCGCAAGCGGCCGAGGATGTCGGTGCGAAACGACGAGTGATCCCAGACGCCCGCCAGCGCGAGCGGATGGAGCGCCTGCAGCAGCAGCGCGGCAATGCCGCCCGTCATCATCGACGTGAAATCGGCATGCACGCGCCAGCAGATGGCGTCCGGGCCGAACAGCCCCGGGTCTCCGGGAGGCGACGACAGGTCGATCGACGGACCGCCGCCGCCGGTCGTCAGGTGCGTGATGCCGGCCACGAGCCGCTTGCGGATCGGTTCGACCCAGCGCGGGCCCGGCGTGGGCGTGGCGGGGTGCGGGCCGGGCGGCGTGGTCATGGCAGTCGTGGCGCGGGCGGGCGGTTACTTCCCGTCGGCGGCGTCCCACATTCCGCGTTCGGTGCTGCCGGCATCGGGCGCCGAGAGGCCGAAGTGGCGGTACGTGAGCAGCGTCGCGACGCGCCCGCGCGGTGTGCGCTGCAGGAAGCCCTGCTGGATCAGGTACGGCTCGAGCACGTCCTCGATCGTGTCGCGCTCCTCGCCGATCGCGGCGGCGAGGTTGTCGATACCGACCGGGCCGCCGTCGAACTTGTGCAGGATCGCCTCGAGCAGCTTGCGGTCCATCAGGTCGAAGCCGACGGGATCGACGTCGAGCATCGCGAGCGCGGCGTCGGCCACGGCCGCGGTGATCTGGCCGTCGGCCTTCACTTCCGCATAGTCGCGCACGCGGCGCAGCAGCCGGTTCGCGATCCGGGGCGTGCCGCGCGAGCGCTTCGCGATTTCCAGCGCGCCGTTCGGATCGATCTGCGCATTCAGCAGCGACGCCGAGCGTCGCACGATGCGCGACAGTTGGTCGGCATCGTAGAACTCGAGGCGCGCGACGATCCCGAAGCGATCGCGCAGCGGGTTGGTCAGCATCCCCGCGCGCGTGGTCGCGCCGACCAGCGTGAACGGCTGCAAGTCGAGCTTCACGCTGCGTGCGGCCGGCCCTTCGCCGATCATGATGTCGATCTGGTAATCCTCCAGCGCCGGATACAGGATTTCCTCGACGACCGGCGACAGCCGGTGGATTTCGTCGATGAACAGGACGTCGTTCGCTTCGAGGTTGGTCAGCAGCGCGGCGAGATCGCCCGCGCGCTCCAGCACGGGTCCCGACGTCTGGCGCAGGTTCACGCCCATCTCGCGCGCGATGATGTGCGCGAGGGTGGTCTTGCCGAGGCCCGGCGGCCCGAACAGCAGCACGTGGTCGAGCGGCTCGGAGCGGCGCTTCGCGGCCTCGATGAAGATCTCGAGCTGGCCGCGCACCTTTTCCTGGCCGACGTAGTCGTCGAGCTGGCGCGGCCGCAGCGCGCGTTCGAACACCTCCTCGTGCGACGAGGCGGGCGTGGCGGCGATGATCCGCTCGGCGGCGAGTTTGTCGGTTTCAATCATGCGGCCATTGTACCGCGCGCGCTCACGCGGTCGAACTGGCCGAACGGCCGACTGGCGCGCGCCGCACGGCGGCGCGACACTGGCTCCGACAGCCGGCTCGGCCGGGCGTTACGCCTTCGACAGTGCCTTGAGCGCGAGCTTGATGCCTTCGGACACGCCGGTGCCGGCCGGCACGTTCTTGATCGCGGCGAGGCCTTCCTTTTCCGAGTAGCCGAGTGCGAGCAGCGCATTGAGGATGTCGGTCGCGTGGTCGGACGGGGATGCGGCGCCGGCGAGCGCACCGAGGTCCGCGCCGAGCTTGCCCTTCAGCTCGAGCAACAGGCGCTCGGCGGTTTTCTTGCCGATGCCGGGCAGGCGCGTGAGACGCGCGGCGTCCTGCATCGTCACCGCCTGCGCAAGCTCCTGCACGCTCATGCCGGACAGCACGGCCAGCGCCATGCGCGCGCCGATACCGGTGATCTTCAGCAGTTCGCGGAAGGTCGTGCGCTCCTGCGGCGTCAGGAAGCCGTACAGCAGGTGCGCGTCCTCGCGCACGATCTGCTGGGTGAGCAGCACGACACGCTCGCCCGTCTGCGGCAGGTTGTAGAAGGTGCTCATCGGCACGTCGATCTCGTAGCCGACGCCGTTGCAGTCGACGAGCAGGTGGGGCGGGTTCTTTTCGAGCAGGATGCCGGCGATGCGACCGATCATGGATGGCGGGAAGCGAGGAAGAAAGCGCGAGTGTAGCGCAGGTGCGGCGCGATGCCGATGGATTGGCCGTCACGGCGGGGCAACGCGACTCGGCACGCGTGCGTGCCACAGGGCGATCGGGCGGGCAGGGCGGTCGCACGCGCACTGCGCTTAGCGTCGTTGACGTACGTGCCGTCGCGTCAGCCGACGAGCCGTCCGCGCCGCACCCGCAGCCCCTTTTTCGCGAGCGCCGGCGCGAGGCCGCTGATCGTGCCCAGCGTATTGCCGCTGTGCGCGTGGCAGATCGCCATCCCGAGCGCGTCGGCCGCGTCGCTGCCGGGCTGGCCCGTGAGATTGAGCAGCCGCGTGACCATCTCCTGCATCTGCGACTTGGTCGCGCGGCCGTAACCGACGACGGCCTGCTTCAGTTGCAGCGCGGTGTATTCGGCCACCGGCAAGCCGCCGGCGACGAGCCCGCAGATCGCGGCGCCGCGCGCCTGGCCGAGCAGCAGCGTCGACTGCGGGTTCACGTTGACGAACACCTGCTCGATCGCGGCCTGGTCGGGCGCGTGTTCGCGCACGAGCGTCGATACACCCTGGAAGATCGTGCCGAGCCGGGTCGCCAGGTCGGCCGTTGGCGTGCGGATCACGCCGCTTGCGACATAGGCGAGCCGGTGGCCGCTGACGTCGATGATGCCGAAACCCGTGACGCGCAGGCCGGGGTCGATGCCGAGAATTCGCATGAGTGAGGAGAAAAACCTGATGCAGCGATACTACAACGAATGGTGTACGGCACCGGCCGCACGGTGGCCCGCGCGGGCGCCGCGCAATAAAAAACCCGGCGGGTGTGATGCCGCCGGGTTTTCATGCAGCGGCCGCGCGGGCCGCGTGCGATCAGTGACGGAAGTGACGCACGCCCGTCAGGACCATCGCGATGCCGTGCTCGTCGGCCGCGGCGATCACTTCGTCGTCGCGCATCGAGCCGCCCGGCTGGATCACGCAGGTCGCGCCTGCCGCCACGACGACGTCGAGACCGTCGCGGAACGGGAAGAACGCATCCGACGCGACAGCCGAGCCGGCCAGCGTGAGGCCCGCGTTCTGTGCCTTGATGCTCGCGATGCGCGCGGAATCGACGCGGCTCATCTGCCCGGCGCCGACGCCGAGCGTCATGCCGTTGCCGCAGAACACGATCGCGTTCGACTTCACGTACTTCGCGACGCGCCATGCGAACAGCAGGTCGTTCATTTCCTTCGCGGTCGGTTGACGCTTCGTGACGACGCGCAACTCGCTCGGCTGCACGTTCTTCGAATCGAGCGATTGCACGAGCAGGCCGCCGCCCACACGCTTCAGGTCGAACGCGTTATGACCGTCGCCCAGCGCGATTTCGAGCAGGCGCACGTTCTGCTTGGCCGCGAACACCTGCTTTGCGGCGTCCGAGAACGACGGCGCGATCAGTACTTCGACGAACTGCTTCGCGACCGCCTGCGCGGCCGTCTCGTCGACTTCGCGGTTGAACGCGATGATGCCGCCGAACGCCGACGTCGGGTCGGTCTGGAATGCCTTCGCATACGCGTCGGCGGAGTCGTTGCCGACCGCGACGCCGCACGGGTTCGCATGCTTGATGATCACGCAGGCCGGCGCGTCGAACGTCTTCACGCATTCCCACGCCGCGTCCGAATCCGCGATGTTGTTGTACGACAGTTCCTTGCCCTGCAGCTGGCGGTAGTTCGCCAGCGCGCCGGCCGGCGTCGCGATGTCGCGGTAGAACGCCGCGCTCTGGTGCGGGTTTTCGCCGTAGCGCAGGTCCTGCACCTTGTCGAACGCCATGTTCAGCGTGGCCGGGTATGCGCTGCGCGACGCGTGCTGCAGCTCGTCGGTCAGGCTCGTCAGGTAGTTCGTGATCGCGCCGTCGTATTGCGCGGTGTGCGCGAACACTTTCGTCGCGAGGCGGAAATTGGTCGCGTAGCCGACCGCGTTGCCGTTCGCCTTCATTTCGTCGAGCACGACCGCGTAGTCGGCCGGATCGACGACGACCGTCACGTCGCGGTGGTTCTTCGCGGCCGAGCGCAGCATCGTCGGGCCGCCGATGTCGATGTTCTCGATCGCGTCGGCGAGCGTGCAGTCGTCCTTCGCGATCGTCGCGACGAACGGATACAGGTTCACGACCAGCAGGTCGATCGTCGGGATGCCGTGCTGCTCGAGCGCCTGCATGTGCTCGGGCAGGTCGCGGCGCGCCAGGATGCCGCCGTGCACCTTCGGGTGGAGCGTCTTCACGCGCCCATCGAGCATTTCCGGAAAGCCCGTGTAGTCGGCCACTTCGGTAACGGGCAGGCCGGCGTCGGCGAGCAGTTTTGCGGTGCCGCCGGTCGACAGCAGCTTGACGCCGAGGTCGGACAGCGACTTCGCGAAGTCGACGATGCCGGTCTTGTCGGAAACGGAAATGAGCGCTTGCTTGATCATGATGGAACCACCAATAGCCAGGGAAACGGGGACGGGACGGCCGCCTACAGCAGGCCGTGCTGCTGCAGCTTCTTGCGCAGCGTATTGCGATTGATGCCGAGGTACTCCGCGGCGAGCGACTGGTTGCCGCCGGCCTGTACGAGCACGACCTCGAGCATCGGCTTTTCGACGCAGGACATCACCATTTCGTAGACGTCGTGCGGATTGGAGCCGTCTAGATCCCGGAAATACACGTCCAGGCTCTCGCGGACACATTGTTCGATGTTGTGCTTGCTCATGCTGCTAACTGGTTATGGTCGTCCGACTCGCCCTGGCCGTTTTCCTCTTCGTCATCGACGTAGACGAGGTGGTCCGACAGCGCCTTTTGCGCCTCGAAGAATGCGTTGACGGCGGCGAGCTGCTCGCGGGTGGAATCGAGCGTGTTCATCCTGTGCCGGAACCCGTTGGCACCGGAAAGGCCGCGAGTGTACCAGCCGATGTGCTTGCGCGCAGTACGGACGCCCGTGAATTCACCATAGAACGCGTAGTGGTCTTCCAGGTGTTCGTTCATCACGTGCTGGATCTCGTCGATCCGCGGCGGGGGCAGCAGCTCGCCGGTTTGCAGGAAATGATCGATTTCACGGAACAGCCACGGCCGGCCTTGCGCGGCGCGACCGATCATCAGTGCGTCGGCGCCGGTTGCGTCGAGCACGGCCTTCGCTTTTGCCGGCGACGTGATGTCGCCGTTCGCGACGACCGGGATGCGCACGGCCGCCTTCACGGCCGCGATGGTGTCGTATTCCGCGTCGCCGCGGTAGAGGTCGGCGCGCGTGCGGCCGTGCACGGTCAGCATCGAGATGCCGGCCGCTTCGGCCAGGCGCGCGACCGTGACCGCGTTCTTGTGCTCGCGATCCCAGCCGGTGCGGATCTTCAGCGTGACGGGCACCGCATCCGGGCCCGTGCCGACCGCCGCGACGACGGCCTCGACGATTCGCTGCACGAGCGGCTCGTTCTGCAGCAGCGCGGAGCCGGCCGCGACGTTGCAGACCTTCTTCGCCGGGCAGCCCATGTTGATGTCGATGATCTGCGCGCCGTTGTCGACGTTGTAGCGGGCGGCTTCGGCCATCATCGCCGGATCGGCGCCGGCGATCTGCACCGCGATCGGCTCGACTTCGCCTTCGTGGTTCGCCCGCCGCATCGTCTTCGCGCTCTTCCACAGCTGCGCATTCGACGCGACCATCTCGGACACGGCGTATCCGGCCCCCAGCCGCTTGCACAGCTGGCGGAACGGACGATCCGTCACGCCGGCCATCGGGGCGACGAACAGGTTGTTACGCAATACGTGAGAGCCGATAACGGGCATCGCAATGGCACCGCCCGCGGGCGCCGGGCGTCGCGGGCAAAAAAGGGCGGAGGGAAAACGCGCATTTTACCGTATTCCCATGCCCCGCCGATTTGACCCGGTTTGCATCGCCTGACGGCGCGCAACGCGCACCGCGCCGCGCGTCAGCTGCGCTGGCCGAACATCATCTGGCGCGCGATCGCCTTCTTGAGCGGCGGTACGAATTCGAGCGCGGTGAGCGCCGCGCCGCGCAGCAGCGGGAGGGGGCCGGCGTCGACCGTGAACAGCCGCGCGAGCGTGTCGGTCGCGCCGATCGTGAAGCGCCGGTCGAGCGCGCGCCGCGCGTTGAAGGTGGCAAGTGCGGTAGGTTCGAAGCCCTGGGCGGACAGCGCGTCGACGAGCGTGTGCGCGTCGCGCAGCCCCAGGTTGAGCCCTTGGCCTGCGACCGGATGCAGCGTTTGCGCGGCATTGCCGACGATCGCGATGCGACCGTTGACGAGCGTTTGCGCCGCGCTCAGTCCCAGCGGAAACGATGCGCGCCCCGCGATCGCGATGAACCGGCCCATCCGCTCGCCGAAGGCAGCGCCGAGTTCGCGCAGGAACGCGTCGTCGGGAAGGGCCGCGCGTCGGGCCGCCTCGTCGGGCGCGCAGCACCACACGAGCGAATATTCGGCCTGGCGCGGACCGCCGAGCGGCAGCAGCGCGAGCGGGCCTTCGTGCGTGAAGCGTTCCCATGCAACGTTCGGGCGCGGCGCCGAGACCGTGACCGTGCCGACGATCGCGGTCTGACCGTAGTCGCGGTGATGCTTGCCGGTATCGGCCTGCCGTTCGTGGAACAACCCGCCTTCGGCATTGATGACGAGGCGCGCGCGCAGCGTGCGCTCGCCTTGCGGGCCGTCGAGCGTCAGCGTGACGCCGTCGGCGTCCTGTCGCGGCGTGCGGGCGGTGGTCGACGTGAGCCAGTCGATGCGCGTGCCGCGCACCGCCTGCGCGAGGGCCTGCACGATCGAGCCGTAGCGCACGACGTAGCCGAGGGCGGCCAGGTCGTGCTCGTCGCGATCGATCAGCGTGCGGCCGAAATGGCCGCGCTGCGACACGTGAATGTGCTCGATCGGCGTTGCGTCGCCCGGCCATCCGAGCGTGTCGAGCAGCACGCGGCTGCCATGCGACACGGCGATCGCACGCGGGTCGTTCGCGCTCGCGGCCGGTTCGCGCGCGTCGATCAGCGCGATCGACGCGTGCTGCGTCGCGCTGCGTCGGGCGAGCCAGCCGGCGAGCGCGAGCCCGACGGGGCCCGCGCCGACGATGGCGAGATCGTAGTCCGGCGTGGCCGGGGAGGAAGCGGTCGTCATCAGTGTTCGTGAAACGGGGTAACGGTCAACGGCGAATCAACGGCGAGCCGAAGGTGGCGCGACAGCGGCGCGATGGCAACTTGCGGGACGCTCACGCACCGTGCGCCGCGCCCGCGCGCATCAGCGCCTCGATCTCGGCGGCCGCCACCGGCACGTCGCGCGTGATCAGCTCGCAACCGTGCTCGCGCACGATCGCGTCGTCCTCGATGCGAATGCCGATGTTCCAGTACTCGGGCGGCACGTCGTCGGCTGCCCGCACGTACAGGCCAGGCTCGACGGTCAGCGTCATGCCGGGCTTGAGCGTGCGCCACGGCAACGCGCCGTCGGCATCGCGCGCGGCGAGCCGCTCGCGATAGTCGCCGCAATCGTGCACGTCCATGCCGAGCCAGTGGCCGGTGCGATGCATGTAGAAGCGTGCGTACGCGCGCTCGGCGATCACGTCGTCGACGTTCGAGAAGCGCGACTTCGCGATGATGCCCGTATCGAGCAGCCCTTGCGCCAATACGCGCACGGCCGCGTCGTGCGGCACCTCGAACGGTACGCCCGCGCGCGTCGCGTCGATCGCGGCCTGCTGCGCGGCGAGCACGATGTCGTACAGCGTGCGCTGCGCGGCGGAGAAGCGCCCGTTGGCCGGGAACGTGCGCGTGATGTCCGACGCGTAGCCGTCGAGTTCGCACGCGGCGTCGATCAGGATCAGGTCGCCGTCCCGCGCGCTCGCGTTGCCGGCCGGGTAATGGAGCACGCACGCGTTCGCGCCCGCCGCGACGATCGACCCGTACGCCGGCGCCTGCGCGCCATGCTTGCGGAACATGTACAGCAGCTCGGCCTCGAGTTCGTACTCGCGGATCCCCGGGCGGCACACCTGCATCGCGCGGCGATGCGCGAGCGCGGAGATGTGCGCGGCACGCATCATGATCGCGAGTTCGTGTTCGTCCTTCACGAGCCGCATGTCGTCGAGCAGCGGCGTGAGGTCGAGCAGCGCGTCGGGCGCGGCGACGCCCGTGCGTGCCTGCGCGCGCACCGCGTCGATCCAGCCGGCGAGCTGGCGGTCGAACTCGGCCGACGCGCCGAACCGGTAGTGCACGGTGCCCGCATCGGCGAGCAGGCGCGGCATTTCGGTGTCGATCACGTCGACCGCGTAGGCCGCGTCGAATCCGAACGCATCGCGCGCGGCCTCGGGCCCGTAATGGAAGCCTTCCCAGATCTCGCGGTCGGCATTCTTCGCGCGGCAGAACAGGATCGATTCCGGCGCGCCGTGCGACCCGGCCGCGTTCAGCACGAGCATGGCATCCGGCTCGGTGAAGCCCGTCAGGTAGTGGAAGTAGCTGTCATGCCGGTACGGGAAAGCCGTATCGCGGTTGCGCAGCATTTCCGGCGCGGTCGGGACGATGGCGACGCCGCCGCCCGCGGCGCGCAGTGCGGCAAGCACGCGTTCGCGGCGCTGGCGGTAGACGTCGACGGCGATGGCGGTATCGAGGGGCGCATTCATCGTGCGATTGTAGCGCCGCCGGGCGCCGCGCGTGAGAGGCGTGGCCGCAAGCCGCGCCGGACGGCGCTCGCCGACGGCTGTTGCAAACCATCCACAGGCCGGACGGGCAGATTTTCTACCCGGTCGCGCCGCCCGGTTATGATCGGCGACAACGTATACTCTCGGCGGTTCCCTTAAAAAGGCAGATGATGAAATTAATCGGTTCGCTCAGCAGCCCGTACGTCCGAAAGGCGCGGATCGTGCTTGCTGAAAAGAAGATCGACTACAAGCTGGAGCTCGAGAACGTGTGGGCGCCGGACACCGACATTCATGCGTCGAATCCGCTCGGCAAGGTCCCGTGTCTCGTGATGGAGGATGGTGCCGCGGTGTTCGATTCCCGCGTGATCTGCGAATACGTCGACACGCTGTCGCCGGTCGGCAAGCTGATTCCGCCGTCGGGGCGCGAACGTGTCGAAGTGCGTTGCTGGGAAGCGCTGGGCGACGGCGTGCTGGATGCGGCCGTGGCGATTCGTCTCGAATACACGCTGCGCGACGAAGCGCAGCGCAGCGCGAGCTGGATCGCGCGTCAGCAACGCAAGATCGACGACGCACTCGTCGCGATGTCGCAGGGCCTCGGCGGCAAGACGTGGTGCGTCGGTAATCATTACACGCTCGCCGATATCGCACTCGGCTGCGCGCTCGGCTATCTGGACTTCCGGATGCCCGAACTCAACTGGCGCGATCGCCATCCGAACCTCGACAAGCATTTCGCGAAGCTGTCGCAGCGGCAGACGTTCGTCGACACGCTGCCGCAAGGTTGAGCGGCCGCCGGCGGCGGATCTGGCAGACGAAGAAAAAGCGCCCCGCGGGGCGCTTTTCTTTATGCGAGACGCGCCGGCGGCGCGCGATCGCGCGTTATTCGATCGATGCGTAAACGGTTTCGCCGAGCACGAACGAATCGCTGCGCGCGATCGGCCACCACTTGTCGTACAGCGTATAGCCGCAGGTCTGGCCGTCGAGCAGCGCGCCCGGCTTCAGGTACTTCAGCAATTGCGACATCAGCCGCACCTCGTGCGGCGCGACGCGCTGCACGATGTGATGCGCGCGCAACTCCGACGGATGGCCGAGGCCGGCCGCCTGCACGAGTTCCTGCAGTGCATGCAGCGTGTTGCGGTGGAAGTTGTACACGCGTTCGGCCTTGTCGGGCACGACGATCGCGCGCTGGCGCACCGGATCCTGCGTGGCGACGCCGGTCGGGCAGCGGTCGGTGTGGCAGTGCTGCGCCTGGATGCAGCCGACCGCGAACATGAAGCCGCGCGCCGAGTTCACCCAGTCCGCGCCGATCGCGAGCGTGCGCGCGATGTCGAACGCGGTGATGATCTTGCCGCTCGCACCGATCTTCACGCGGTCGCGCACGCCGATCCCGACGAGCGTGTTGTGCACGAGCAGCAGCCCTTCCTGCAGCGGCACGCCGACGTGGTCGGTGAATTCGAGCGGCGCCGCGCCGGTGCCGCCTTCCGCGCCGTCGACGACGATGAAGTCCGGCACGATGCCCGTCTCGATCATCGCCTTCGCGATCCCGAAGAATTCCCACGGATGGCCGATACACAGCTTGAACCCGGTCGGCTTGCCGCCCGACAGCGTGCGCAGCCGTTCGACGAATTCGAGCAGGCCGCGCGGTGTCGAGAATTCCGAGTGCGTCGCGGGCGAGATGCAGTCCTTGCCCATCGGCACGCCGCGCGTCTCGGCGATCTCGGGCGTGATCTTCGCGGCCGGCAGCACGCCGCCGTGGCCCGGCTTCGCGCCTTGCGACAGCTTGATCTCGATCATCTTCACCTGCGGATCGGCCGCCTGCTTCGCGAACTTGTCCGGGTTGAACGTGCCGTCGTCGTTGCGGCAGCCGAAGTAGCCGGACGCGATTTCCCAGATGATATCGCCGCCGTGCTCGCGGTGGTACTTCGACAGCGAGCCTTCGCCGGTGTCGTGCGCGAAGCCGCCTTTCTTCGCGCCGAGGTTCAGCGAGCGGATCGCATTCGCGGACAGCGAGCCGAAGCTCATCGCCGAGATGTTGAAGATCGAAATGTCGTACGGCTGCGCGCGACTCGCGCCGACCCGGATCCGGAAGTCGTGGCTCGGCAGCTTGGTCGGCGCGAGCGAGTGGCTGATCCACTCGTGCGCGACGGCCTTCACGTTCAGCTCGGTGCCGTACGGGCGGTTGTCGGCGACGTTCTTCGCGCGCTGATAGACGAGGCTGCGCTGCGCGCGCGAGAACGGCTTCTCGTCGGTGTCGTCCTCGACGAAATACTGGCGGATCTCGGGGCGGATGAACTCGAACAGGAACCGGAAATGGCCCCAGAGCGGATAATTGCGCAGGATCGCGTGACGATCCTGGTTCAGGTCGTACAGGCCGACGGCGACGAGCACGACGGGGATGACGATCCACAACCAGGAAAGCACGTGGAGCGATGCGAGGGCAGCCGCCGCAACGAGCAGCAGCACGGCGCACCACATCGCGAGGTAGCGTCTGGAAAGCATGGGGACTCCGTAAGAATCTTGAAATGCCGCCATGCGTACGCTGCGCGGCGGCGCACCGGCCGCGGCGGAATCGTGTTCCGCCGGGCGCGGCGTGCCGCAAGTCTAAACCGAATGGATGTCAGCGTGCTTCGGCGAGCACGCCTTGGGCTACTGCCGGCGCCGTCTGGCCGGGCTGGCCGGTGGCCGCGAACTCGATGATGCCGCCGCCGAGGCAGATCTCGCCGTCGTACAGCACGGCCGACTGGCCGGGCGTGACCGCCCATTGCGGGTCGTCGAACGTGAGCGAGAAGTGCTCGCCGTCGGCCTGGCCGGGCGCGACCCGACCGAACGCGGCCCGACCGAATGTGCACGCCGCATCGGCCTGCCGGTAGCGCGTCTTCGCCCCGCACGAGAAGCCTTCGGCCGGCGGCTCGCCCGCGACCCAGCTCACGTTGCCGGCGACGAGCTCGCGCGACAGCAGCCATGGATGATCGTGGCCCTGCACGACGTACAGCGTGTTCGACGCGATGTCCTTCGCCGCGACGAACCACGGGTCGCCGTTGCCGTCCTTGCTGCCGCCGAGGCCGATGCCCTTGCGCTGGCCGAACGTGTAGAACGCGAGGCCGATGTGTTCGCCGACCACCTTGCCGTCGGGCGTCTTCATCGGGCCGGGTTTCGTCGGAAGATAGCGGTTCAGGAAGTCGCGGAATGGCCGTTCGCCGATGAAGCAGATGCCGGTCGAATCCTTCTTCTTCGCGTTCGGCAAGCCGATCTGCGCGGCGATCTCGCGCACTTTCGTCTTCGGGATCTCGCCGAGCGGGAACATCGTCTTCGACAGCTGCGCCTGGTTCAGCCGGTGCAGGAAGTACGACTGGTCTTTCGTATGATCGAAAGCCTTCAGCAGTTCGAAGCGACCGTCGCGCTCGCGCACGCGCGCGTAGTGGCCGGTCGCGATCATTTCCGCGTCGAGCGACATCGCGTGGTCGAGGAACGCCTTGAACTTGATCTCGGCGTTGCACAGCACGTCCGGGTTCGGCGTGCGGCCGGCCGAATATTCGCGCAGGAATTCGGCGAACACGCGGTCCTTGTATTCGGCCGCGAAGTTCACGGCTTCCACGTCGATGCCGATCAGGTCGGCCACCGATACCACGTCGATCCAGTCCTGGCGCGTCGAGCAGTATTCGCCGTCGTCGTCGTCTTCCCAGTTCTTCATGAACAGGCCGACCACGTCGTAACCCTGTTCCTTCAGCAGCCACGCGGTCACCGACGAATCGACGCCGCCCGACATGCCCACTACCACACGGCGCTTGCTCATTTGTTTACCGCCTGACGGTCGAATGCCTCCGGGCGCGGCGCGACCGAATGCGTGTGCACGAAATCGAGCGGAATGCGCCGCCCGGCGAGATAGTCGTCGACGCAGCGCATCACCGCCGGCGAGCGATGGCGCTCGCTGCACGCGCGCAGCTCGTCGGCGCTCATCCACAGCACGCGGACGATGCCGTCGTCGAGCAGGTGGCCCGGCAGCGGCTCGCCGGCCGTGCCGCAGAACGTGAAGCGCAGGTAGGTCGCGCCGGCGCTGCCCGGGCGCTCGTAGTGCGCGAGATAGACGCCGACGAGCGCGTGGGGCACGAACGGATGCGCGGTTTCCTCGAGCGTCTCGCGGATGACGGCGTCGGCGAGCGTCTCGCCGGCCTCGAGATGGCCGGCCGGCTGGTTGATGCGCAGGCCCGTCGAGGTTTCTTCCTCGATCACGAGAAAGCGACCGGCACGCTCGACGAGCGCCGCGACGGTCACATGCGGGGTCCAGATTTCGGGTTTCATGGTTCGGCATTTTACCGGTTGCGCCCGGACGCTGCCGGCCGGCAGGTTGGACGGATCCGACCCCGATCGGTCTTGCGGCGGTGACGCGCGCCCGGCGCCCGGCGCCAGCGATGCGCATGGGCGGCGCCGCGAGGTCCGATCCGCGCCGGCCGGAATGACGGTCACCGGTGGAATCGCGTCTCGTTCATCACGGAGTGACGATGGTCGCGACGCAGGCGGCGATCGTGTCGCGCACGCGCATGATCGCCGGGTCGCGCTGTGTGCTCGTGCGCCAGCCGATTTCCACCGGGTAGCGCGGCAACTCGACCGGGCACGCCAGCGCGCGCAGCGACGTCGCCTCTGCGATCGCGCGAGCCGCGTGCGCCGGAATCGTCGCCACCGCGTCGGAGCCCGCGAGCAGGTAGGGCAGCGCCGCGAAATGCGTGGTCGACGCCGCGACGCGTCGCTTGTGACCGAGTGCGGCCAGCGCTTCGTCGACGATCCCGATCACGCCGCCCGACGACACGAGCAGGTGATCGCGCTGCACGAAATCGGCAAGCGCGAGTGCGCGCGGCTCTTGCGCGCGGCCGGACGGATCGATCAGGCACGCGTAGCCGCCCGTCGCGACTGCGCGTCGGCTGAGCCCGTTTGCCGAGAAACCGCCCGACGCGATCGCGAGATCGACGCCGTGCCGCAGCAACGCGTCGCCCGCGATACCGCTGTGCGTCTGCCGAAAGATCAGCCGGATGCCCGCGGCTTCGCGTGCGACCGCGTCGATCAGCGCGCGGCCGAGCGCGATCTCGAAGTCGTCCGACAGCCCGATCGAGATCGTGCGGCCGACCCGTTCGCCGCCGTCCGCCGCGATCGCGAGGCTGGCGCGACAGCGGTCCAGCGCATCGGACAGGATCGGCTTCAGTTCGTCCGCGCGCGGCGTCGGCGCGAGCCCGCGGCCGGTGCGCGCGAACAGCGGATCGGCATAAATCACGCGCAGCCGCGCGAGCGCCGCGCTGACCGCCGATTGCGTGAGGCCGAGCCGCAACGCCGCGCGGCTCGCGCCGCCTTCCTCGTACAGCGCCTCGAACACCTTCAGCAGGTTCAGGTCGAGCCCGGCGATATCATCCACATTCATATCAGTTATCGTTTTATCGATTTGATCGATGAAATGATATCGACAAAGATGGCGTCTCCATTCATCGGAGACGCCTTCATGTCCACTTCAGTCATCGCCGCGCTGCAGATCGGCGCATCGCCCGCCGGCACGCGCGCCACGCTCGACACGATCCTCGGCTACGAAGCCGCGATCCGCGACAGCGATGCGTCGCTCGTCGTGCTGCCCGAGGCCGTGCTCGGCGGCTATCCGAAAGGCGAGATCTTCGGCACGCGGCTCGGCTACCGGCTTCCCGAGGGCCGTGACGCGTACGCGCGCTACGCCGCACAGGCGATCGACGTGCCGGGCCCCGAGACCGACGAACTGGCCGCGCTGTCGCAGCGCACCGGCGCGAGCCTCGTGGTCGGCGCGATCGAGCGGGGCGGCAGCACGCTGTACTGCACCGCGCTGTTCTTCGATCCGCGCGACGGGCTCGTCGCGAAGCACCGCAAGCTGATGCCGACCGGCACCGAACGGCTGATCTGGGGGCAGGGCGACGGCTCGACGCTGCCGGTGGTCGACACGGCGGCGGGCCGCGCGGGTGCCGCGATCTGCTGGGAGAACCACATGCCGCTGCTGCGCTGCGCGATGTATGCGAAAGGCGTGCAGATCTGGTGCGCACCGACCGTGGACGAACGCGATCTGTGGCAAAGCTCGATGCGGCACATCGCGCACGAAGGGCGCTGCTTCGTCGTGAGCGCGTGCCAGGTGCAGCCGTCGCCGCGCGCGCTCGGCATCGACGTGCCCGGCTGGGATCCCGAGCGACCGCTGATCCGCGGCGGCAGCGTGATCGTCGGGCCGCTCGGCGACCTGCTCACGGAGCCGCTCATCGGCGAGGCCGGGCTCGTGACCGCGCGCATCGATACGGACGAGCTCGTGCGGGCGCGTTACGACTTCGATGTGGTCGGACATTACGCGCGCGCCGACGTGTTTTCGCTGCACGTCGACGAACGGCCGAAGCGATCGGTGGTGTTCTGCGAATGACGGGCGCGGCCGGGGCGCGGGCGCCCCGGCACGCGCATGGCGGCGACGCGCGTCAGCGCATCGGCGCTTCCGCGATTCGCATGTAGTCGGCGATGCGCCGGCCTTCCATGTCCGGAAACTGCTCGTGCACGGTGATGTCGCCCATTCGCGCGATGTCGAAGGTGCGGAAGTCGTCGCGCAGCTCGCACCACGCGCCGATCGTCCAGCGTCCGCCCCAGTAGACGAGCCCGAGCGGCCACACGCGGCGCTTCGTGTGCGCGCCGAGCCGGTCGCGGTAGTCGAAGCTGACGACGTGACGCGTGTCGACCGCCTGGTGAATCGCGTCGACCTTCGCGCAGAACGTCTCGTCGATGTGGAACGACGGCGCGAACACCGGCAGGCGGTCGAGCGCGGTGCGCTTGTCGGCCGGCATCGCCGACGCGATTTTGGCGAGCGCCGAACGCGCGCCGCCCGCGAAGCGCGCGCCGCCCCAGGTCTCGAGCATCCGCGCGCCGGCCGCGAGCGCCGCGAGCTCCTCGGCGGTGAACGTGAGCGGCGGCAGGCTCGCGTTGCGGTTCAGCCGGTAGCCGATGCCGGCTTCGCCTTCGATCGGCACCCCTGACAGTTGCAGGTCGCGCACGTCGCGATAGACCGTGCGCGGCGACACCGACAGCCAGTCGGCGAGCTGCTGCGCGGTCGTGAGACGGCGCCCGCGCAGCAGCTCGGCGATCTGGAACAAGCGGTCGGCACGGCGCGTCATGGCTGAACCTCGACTCCAACGGCTACGGGGACTTCGCGATGATAGCGCCGCCCCGGCCGGATCGTGGACGCGCTCAGTGGCATTTCGGTGCGTGCAGGCCGACGCGGTTGCCTTCGGTATCGATCAGGTAGCCGATGTAGCCGTAGTTGTTCGGCAGCTCGACGACCGAGCCCTGCACGACGCCGCCCGCGCGCTTCGCGCGTTCGAGCGCCGCGACTACCGATTCGCCGGCGTTCAGGTACACGAGCACGCCGTTCGCGCTCGGCTTCATCTGCTGCGGATCGAACACGATGCTGCCGCCCGTGCCCGACGCTTCGTGATCGAACATGGCCATCGGCACGCCGCCGATGACTTCGCGCTGCAGCGTCGTCTGCAGCACGGTTTCGTAGAAACGGATCGCCCGGTCGAAATCGAGGGACGGGATGTCGAACCACGCGATCGCGCGTTCCAGGGTTGCGGCTTCGGTTGCAGTTGCGGTTGCGGACGTCATGACGAGCTCCTTGTTGTTTGGATTCTTGATGGAAACCAGCCTTGCATTGCGCCGGGATTGCAGTGTGATCGGGGGCTGCTGACAGCGTGCTGTCAGTAGTCGTGGCGGTACTGACAAAAAGGGGAGGCCCCTCGGCTTCGAGGGTCAAAGGCGTGCGGGAACCGAAGCGGCGCGAGGGCGGCGTGGCGTCATGCGGGACGGGCTTGTCCCGCGCGCGTGCGCTGGAAATAAAACGCCCGGCTCGGGCCGGGCGTCGTGGGGATGTCGGCAGGCGGCCGCGGCGGCCGTCGCGCGTGTCAGGCGTCGCCTTCCGGCGCGGCCGGGCGTGGCTTCACGCTGCCGGCGATCAGGTCGAAGCGGAACAGCCGGCATTCGAGCGCGCCGTTGAACAGCGGCGTTTTCGCCGATTCGCGCAGGCGCAGCTGGCCCGGCAGCGAGCGGTCCGACGTCAGCAGGAACGCCTGCCAGCCGGTGAAGCGCTGCTTGAGCGCATCGCCGAGCGCGTTGAAGAATTCGCTGTCCGGCGCATCGGTGTGCGTGCGGCGGAATGCGTCGTCGTTGCCGCGATTGCGGCCCGTCTCGCGCACCTCGCCGCGCGCGCTGCGGCCGCGCACCTCGATCCGCTCGCCGTACGGCGGGTTCGCGAGGATGATGCCCGGGCCGTCGCACGGCGGCGTCATCCCGCGCGCGTCGACCTGCTTGAGCCACACCGACGGCACGCCCGCGCGCTCGAGGTTCGCGCGCGCCTTCTCGAGCATGTCGCCCGAGATGTCGCTGCCGTACACGCCGAGCGAATCGCGCTTGCCGCGCGCCGCGCGTTTCGCGTCGATCGCCGCGACCTTCAGGCCCTGCCATGCGGTGATGTCGTACTGCTTGAGCTTTTCGAAGCCGAACCGGCGCTCGACGCCCGGCGCGACGCCCAGCGCGATCTGCGCGGCTTCCGCGAGGAAGGTGCCGCTGCCGCACATCGGGTCGTACAGCGGCGTGCCGGGCGTCCAGCCCGTCAGGCGCAGGATGCCGGCCGCGAGGTTCTCGCGCAGCGGTGCCGCACCCTTGTCGAGGCGCCAGCCGCGCTTGAACAGCGGCTCGCCCGATGTATCGAGGTACAGCGTGCACTCGGTGGCCGTCAGGAACGCGAACACGCGCACGTCCGGCGCGCCGGTATCGATGCTCGGGCGTGCGCCCGTCTTGTCGCGCATCCGGTCGCAGATTGCATCCTTCACGCGCAGCGTCGCGAATTCGAGGCTCTTCAGCGGCGACTTGATCGCGGTGATGTCGACGCGCAGCGTCTGCGTCGACGCGAACCAGCGTTCCCACGGCTGCTCGAGCGCGAGCGCGTAGACATCCTGTTCGTTGCGGTACGGGCGGTGCGTGATCTTCAGCAGGATCCGGCTCGCGATGCGCGAATGGAGGTTCGCGGCCATGCCGGCAGCCCAGCCGCCGCGGAAATGAACGCCGCCCGGCACCTGCGCGCCCGCGGTGAACGGCGCGCCGTCCAGGTGTCGGCCGGCGATTTCGGCCAGCTCGGCGGCAAGCGCCGCTTCGAGGCCGCGCGGGCAGGGAGCGAAGAATTCGTACAGGGTGGGCGAGGACATAAGGCGGGTGAGGACGTGCAAAAGTCCACTATTGTACGCGGCGCGGACGGCCGGAGCCGGCGTCGCATCCGATTCGGGATGCCGGCGCCGATGCGCCGGCCGTGACGTCGAGCCGGCCGGCCCGCGCGTCGGCGCCCGCCCGCGCGGCGCGCCGACGCTGGAAGTTCAATGCGAGCCCGGCTGCCCGGCGCGGGCGGCCGGCGTGCCGGCCGGCCAGAACAGCGCGGACGGCTTCGCCAGCACCGTGCGCACGATCGCGCCGATCAGCGCGCGCACCTTGGTGCGGCGCAGGCTGCGCGAGCGCACGGCCATCGTGAATGCGAGCGCGAAGCTCACGAGCACGTTGAGGATCGCCATGCTCAGCACGCCGGCGCAGGCCCACCACAGCTCGGGCGTGCGCAGTGCGTCCTTGCCGAGCACGCCGAGCGCGACCCCGATCGAGCCGGCCGACAGCGTCACGTGGCGCACCTCGAACGGGAACAGGAACACGGTGACGATCGCCGGAATCAGGCCGAGCATCAGGCCCAGGCCGACGTTGGCGACCACGCCCGCGACGTTCGAGCGGCAGAAGTGCGCGAGCTTCGCGGCGCCTGCCGCGCCGAGCGTGAGCCGCAGCCGCCGGTTGTACGCGAGCGCGTCGCCGACCCGGTGCAGCACGAACCAGTTGTCGGCCCAGCCCGCGAGCAGGCTCGACGCCCACAGCAGCACGCCCGTGAGCGCCGCGTAGAACGGCGTCGGCCCCAGCAGCGAGAACGAATGCAGCGTCGCATGCGCCTTGCCCGGCGAAATCAGGTTCGCGTGCAGCAGGTTGCCCGCGAACAGCTGCACGAGCAGGCACACGGGCAGCACGACGAGCACGTTGCCGGAAATCGCCGCGGCCTGCGTGCGGATCAGCGCGATCACCGACGCGACGAACGCCTTCACGCCTTCCTCGTGACCCGTGTCGTCGAGCTCGCGCGCGAGGGTCGGCGCGGTCATCGCGGGCTGCTTGGTCGCGAGCGTGAAATGCAGGAAGTGCATCAGCATGAAGCTCGCCGCGTAGTTGATGCCCGCGAGCAGCCCTTCGAGCATCGACTGCAGGTGCGCGCCGGTGATCGCGAACTTCACGCACACGGTCACGACGGTGACGAGCCCGCCGCCCGCGGCCATCCGCAGCATCTTCAGGTACTCCGCGCGGCCGCGCGAGATGTAGTGCTCGCCGGTGTCCGCGTTGGTCTCGACGAGCTTGCGCGCGAACAGCGAGAAGTTGCTGCGCACGAGGTGCGACACGCTCTGGCTGTTCTGGTTCGCGTCGACGAGCTCGGCGGTCAGGCGCGCCATCCCGCGCAGGTCGTCGCGTGCCATCCATGCATTGAGCAGCATTTCCGCGCGCAGGATGCGCATGCGCATGCGTTCGACCTGGAACACGATGTCGACCGACACGCCGTTGCGGTACAAGTGCGCGAACACGTCGTCGACGGCGATCCGGCATTCGTCGAGCAGCACGCGCAGGTAATTCACCTCGTGCAGCAGCTTGCTCGCGTCGCCGCCGTCCTCGACGGCCGCGTGCGCGGTCTCGACCGCGAGCATCGCGCGCGTGAGCCGGTAGAACGGCTGCGTTTCGAGGGGCTGGCGCGCGTCGTCGTCGGACAGGCGGCTGCGCACCGTCTGCGACAGGCCGGTCGAGCTGATCTGGCAGGTGAGGTTGTGCAGCGCGGCGAGCAGGTCGCGCGAGAACGAGCCGGGCTCGTGGCGCTCCTCGTCGGTGACGTCGAACGAGATCAGCTCCGCTAAGCGGGCGAGCAGGTCGTCGGGCAGCGCATCGATCCATTGCGCGTCTTCCGGCGTCGGGAACATCAGCGTGAACAGCGCCGTCAGTTCGCGGCGGTTCGGCGCGGGCGGAATCAGCGACGCGTCGATGCGCTCGAACAGCGCGCCGAAGAAGCCCGAATGCACGGGCATCCCCGCGTCGCACAGCAGCGAGATGCCGTCGCATTCGCGCAGGATTCCGCGCAGGATGCGCGCGGCGTGCGACTTCCACGCGGGATTGCGGTCGAGCACGTGGAACAGGTAGCGCAGCCGCGCGTGCGCCGGATACGCGCGTGTGTCGGCGTCGGCAGCGCGTTCGGCCGGCGTGTCGTGCGCGACCTGCATCGCGCCGTTGCGGCGCAGCCAGTGCGCGAGCTCGATCAGCCATTCGCTGCGCTCGGCGTACGACGCGTCCGCGTCTGCGTGCGCGAGCAGCGCGTCGAGCTGGTGGCCCGCACTGCGCGACGCGCGCCACTTCTTGATCAGGGTCGTCAGGGAACGAAACATAAACGGAATAGCGAAAGCCCTGGGCGGGCGGGTTCGGGATGCCGGCCGGAATACGGCGCGGCACCGGGGAGAACGGTGAGGCTGGTTGGGGGCCGGACGATGCGCGGCGCCCCGCGATGCGGACTGCCCCGATGCGACGCACGCGGACACGCGTGCGCGCCCCGGCAGACGCGGCGATCGGACCGGACACGACGGGCGGATCGCCGCCGGCGCGCGCGCACGACGAGCGGCGCGAGCCGGAAAGTGCGTAGGATCGTCAATCGGGCGTGAAAACGCAAGCCGACCGTGTCGACTCGTGCCGGTTCCGGCGGATTTTTTCAAACAATGCAAAACCGCCGTTTGGCAGATGGACGGCCAGCGGCGCCCCGGGCGGCGAGGGCGGCAGGTTCGCGTGTGCGGTTGCGCGCGCACCCAGGCCGACGATGATTATCGGCGGCGTGTGCCGAGTGCAGCGGCACCGCGCGCATGCGGCGGACGCCGGCCGCCGGCCCGCGCGTCGCGCTTACGCGCCGGACTTGCCGGTCGCGCCCGCATCGTCGCGGGGCGTCGGATTGGCCGGGCAGGGCACGACGGGCGCGGTGGCCATCGACTTGCCGGACGCAGTCGTCGCCGTGGTCGACGCAGCGGTGGCGCCGCGTCGCGCGGCCATCGCGCGCACGCCGGACGCGGCCTGCGATGCGATCACCTCGAGCGCGCGCCGGTGGCCGGCGACGAGCGCGTCGTAACCGTCGGCGACCGGTTCCGCGACGCTCGTGCGACACGTCATCACGGCCTGCGTGCCGAGCGCGCGCACGCTCCACACCGCATCGATCGCCGCGCGCTTGCCGGGCCACGACTCGAAGCGCTGCACGTTCACGCTGATCCGATAGACCGGCACGCCGGCCGGATACGCGGAATTCGCGACGTCGATCGTGCCGAGCTGCGCGGCGAGATCGTCGGACAACGCGCGGCGGATTTCGTCGGCGGGCGGCGCGGCCCAGCGCTCCTGCTCGAGCACGTCGACCTGCGCGGCGTTCTTCTGCACGACGAGCTGGTTCTTCGCGACCTGCTCGGGCACGCCGACGGACGGCACCTCGATCAGGAACGACGGGTTGGCGGGCGCGCTGCGCACGGGCGCGGCCGCATCGGCCGGGCTCAGCGTATAGAACCGCGCGGGCGGCGAGCTGCACGCGGCGAGCACGAGCGCGGCGAAGACTGCCGCCGCGCCGCTCGCGACGATGTTCGCGCGTGTCGTCGTCATTGTTGATCTCCTGGCTTGCCCTTGAGCAGCGATTCGGGATGGCGCTCCAGATAATCGGCGAGCGCGTTCAGCGATTGCAGCGTGCGCGTGAGCTCCTTCAGCGCGCCGCGCACGTCGGACTGCAGCGGCGAATCCTGCTGCAGCGTCGCCTCGGCGGTCGAGAAGGTCTGCTTCGCGGCCGACAGCGTGTCGCGCGCTTCCGGTGCGACCTGCGTGTCGAGCTGCTTGAACAGCTTGTCGGCATTCGACAGCGCGCTGTTCAGGTTCGCGCCGATCTGGTCGAACGGCACCTTGTCGAGCTTCTTCGCGATGTCGGCGACCTGCAGCTGCAGTTCGTCGAGCGTGTTCGGCACGGTCGGCAGCTCGAGCGGCTGGCGGGCCGCGTCGATCTTCACGACCGGCGCCTTCGGGAAGAAGTCGAGTGCGACGTACAGCTGGCTCGTCAGCAGGTTGCCGGTGCGCAGCTGGCCGCGCAGCCCGTGCGTGACGAGGCGCTCGACGATCTCGCGGCGGGCCGCTTCGCCCTTGCTCTCGATCGTCTCGCGGAAGCGCGGGCCGAGCCGCTCCGGATACACGTTCATCGTCACTGGCATCAGGAAGTTCTTGGTCTTCGGATCGAAGTCGATGCCGATGTTCGTCACCTCGCCGAGCACGATGCCGCGGAAGTCGACCGGCGCGCCGACCGCGAGCCCGCGCAGCGACTGGTTGAAGTTCATCACGACCTGCAGCGGCTGGCCGTCCGGATCGCGCATCGCGTCCGCTTCGTCGGAGCCGAGGCGGAACGTCGTGTTGTTCGGCGCGGTCGCGCCGCTGTCCTGGTTCGGCGGCGTCTGGAACGCGATGCCGCCGAGGATGACCGTCGCGAGCGACTGCGTGTTCAGCTTCAGGCCGCTCGAATCGAGCCGCAGGTCGACGCCGCTCGCCTGCCACCAGCGCGAGTTCACGCCGACGTACTGGTCGTACGGCGCATTCACGAACACGTTGAACGTGACGCCCGTGCCGTCCTTGTCGAGCGAGAAGCCGACCACCTGGCCGACCTGCACGCGGCGGTAGTAGACGGGCGAGCCGATGTCGACCGAGCCGAGCGAATCGCCGCGCAGCACGTATTGCGTGCCCTTCTGGTCGCCGGTCACGGCCGGTGGTGTCTCGAGGCCCGTGAAGTCGGTCTGCGTGTCCTGCCCGTGGCCGGCATCGACGCCGATGTACGCGCCCGACAGCAGCGTGCCGAGCCCCGACACGCCGGTCGCACCGACGCGCGGACGCACGATCCAGAAGCGCGAGCCCTTGACCGCGAAGTCCTCGGCTTCCTTCTTCAACTGCACCTGGACGAGCACGCGCGACAGGTCCTTCGACAGCTTGATCGTCTTGACCATGCCGATCTCGACGTCCTTGTACTTGACCTGCGTCTTGCCGGGCTCGAGCCCTTCCGCGCTGTGGAAGCTGATCGTGACTTCCGGGCCGCGCTCGCGCACGGACTTGATCACGAGGCCGATGCCGATCAGCGCGGCGATCAGCGGCACGAGCCAGACGAGCGACGGCAGCCAGCCGCTTTTCGTCGAGATCGCCGGATCGGGCGGCCGGGGCGCGTCTTGCTGCGGGCCTTGCGGACTATTCATGGTGTTTCCCTGAGGTTTCGACTGGATCCCAGATCAGGCGAGGATCGAACTGCATCGACGCAAGCATCGTCAGGATCACGACCGAGCCGAACGCGAGTGCGCCGGGGCCGGCCGTGATGACGGCGAGCGAACGGAAATGGACGAGCGCGACGGTCAGCGTCACGACAAAGATGTCGAGCATCGACCAGCGGCCGATCCGCTCGACGATCCGGTACAGGCGCGTGCGTTGCAGCGGCCGCCACGCGGTGCGCCGCTGCGCGGTGCCGACGAGGATCGTCAGCACGCCGAGCTTGAGCATCGGCACGAGGATGCTGGCGACGAACACGACCACCGCGAGCGGCCAGTCGCCGGACGTCCAGAAGTAGATGACGCCGCTCATGATCGTGTCTTCCTGCGAGCCGACGATCGACGACGTGCGCATGATCGGCAGCAGGTTCGCCGGAATGTAGAGGATCGCGGCCGCGATCAGCAGCGCCCACGCGCGCATGATGCTGTTCGGCGTGCGAAAGTGCAGCGCGCTGCCGCAGCGCGCGCAATGCGCATGCGGATGGTCGATCGTCTGCACGAGCCCGCAGGCATGGCAGCTGGCGTAGCCCTCCCGGGCGGCGGTCGGCATCGTCATCGGCGGGGCGCTTCCGGCAGCGGCGCTTTGCCGTCGGGCGGCGCAGGCGTGCGCCGGGCGCGCAGCTCGTCGGCGATGTCCCACAGCGTGCGCGGATCGAACATCAGCACGACGGCGGTCATCAGCGTGAGCGCGCCGAATGCGAACAGCGCCGCGTCGGGCACGACGCGCGCGAGGCTCACCATCTTCACGATCGTCACGACGATTCCGAGCATGAACACCTCGATCATCCCCCACGGCCGCACGAGCTGGATCGTGCGCAGCACGAGATCGAGGCCGGGCGGCACGACGCCGCGGCGGATCGGCAACAGCACGTAAAGGAGCGCGGCCATCTCGACGAGCGGGAACAGCACGGTCGAGCAGAACACCATTACCGCGACGATCTCCATGTCCTGATGCCACAGCGCATCGATCGCGCCGATCAGGGTCGTCTGCACGCGGGTGCCGTTCAGGTCCATCTCGAGGATCGGGAACGCCTGCGCGATGACGAACGTGACGAGTGCCGCGACCGCGAGCGCGCTGATGCGCTCGATCTGCGTCGTGCTGTTGCGATAGAGCAGCGCGTCGCAACGCGGGCAGCGCGCGATTTCGCGGCCGCTCAGGCGCGGTTTATGCAACAGTGCGTCGCATTCGTGGCAGGCAATCAGGTCGTATCGTTGCATGGAAAAGGCGGTGCTGCGACGGCTGGGGGAACGCGTCGACGGGGCCGGAACCCGCGCCAATCTTACCAAAACGCCTTTTTCGGCGTGTCAACGCCCCATGTGCGCGTGACCGATCGGTAACATGGCGCGGACATGGCAGCGGGCTGGCGAGCCTGTCTTGAGAGTCCGCGCGTGACAAAAGGTTGCGGTAGCATGGCGCCCTTGACAAGCGTCGGACGAATTTACCGGCGCGGCCGTTCGCTCAACTGAGGAAATCCAAGATGGCATCGAAATCGCCGCCGGCCCGGCCGGCACGCTATGCGCACACCGCGATCGCGCTGCACTGGCTGATCGCGCTGCTGATCGTCTGCGGCTTCGCGCTCGGCTGGGTGATGACCGACATCCCCGGCTTCACGCCGACGAAGCTCAAGTATTTCTCGTGGCACAAGTGGATCGGCGTGACGGTGTTCGCGCTCGCCGTCGTGCGCGTGCTGTGGCGCGCGACCCATCAGCCGCCGCCGCTGCCGGACAGCACGCCGGCGTGGCAGCGCGCGCTGTCGCATGGCGTGCACATGCTGCTGTACGTGCTGATGATCGTGATTCCGGCGACGGGCTACCTGTACAGCTCCGCGTCGAACATTCCGGTCGTCTACCTCGGCATCGTGCCGCTGCCGCGCCTGATCGATCCCGATCCGGTGCTGAAGGAAACCTTCAAGACGCTGCACGTGTCTTTGAATTACATTCTGCTTGCGCTGGTCGCCATGCATGTACTCGCGGCGCTCAAGCACCAGTTGTTGGACCGCGACGGCCTGCTGTCGCGGATGCTTCCCTCCGCCAAATGAAGGATCCCATGAAAGTGTCTTTCTCCCGCTCCATGCTGGCCGCGTTCGCCGCGGTGTCACTCGTCGCGTCGGCCGCGGCGCATGCCGACGTCGATCTCGCGAAGAGCAAGGTGTCCGCCGTGTCGAAGCAGATGAACGTGCCGACCGAAGGCGCATTCAAGAAGTTCTCCGCGCAGGTGAAGTTCGACCCGGCGAAGGCCGCGCAGGGCAGCGCGCAAATGACGATCGATATCGCGAGCTTCGACCTCGGCGACAAGATGTACAACGACCAGGTCGCGGGCAAGGACTGGTTCGACGCGAAGACGTATCCGCAGGCGACCTTCGCGTCGACGGCCATCGCGCCGGCCGGCGGCAACAAGTACAACGTGACCGGCAAGCTGACGATCAAGGGCAAGTCCGAGACTGTCACCGTGCCCGTCACGGTCACGCAGAGCGGCGCGACCCAGACCTTCGACGGCGTGTTGCCGATCAAGCGTTCGACGTTCAACGTCGGCACCGGCGAGTGGAAGGACACGTCGATCGTCGCCGACGAAGTGCAGATCAAGTTCCATCTCGTCGCCACGAAGTAAGCGGCGGGCTGTCGCACCACCCCGAATGCCGCGCGAGGGCGCGGCGCTGTTCCAAGGAGAAAGCGTTTGAAAAAGCATCTGATCATCGCCGCCGGCGCGCTGGCTGCTTCGCTGTCGTTCTCGGCATTCGCCGACAGCGCGACGTACCAGTTCGATCCGAGCCACACGTACCCGAGCTTCGAGGCCGACCACTTCGGCGGCCTGTCGGTCTGGCGCGGCAAGTTCGACAAGTCGAGCGGCACCGTGACGCTCGATCGCGCGGCGAAGACCGGCACGGTCGACGTGACGACCGACATCGCGTCGATCCACACGGGCAGCGCGAAGCTCGACGAGCACCTGCAGACGGCCGAATTCTTCGACGTCTCCAAGTTCCCGCAGGCGAACTACAAGGGCACCATCAAGTTCGACGGCGACAAGCCGGTGTCGGTGGTCGGTAACCTGACGCTGCACGGCGTCACGAAGCCGGTCACGCTGAAGATCGATTCGTTCAAGTGCATGCCGCATCCGATGCTCAAGCGCGAAGTGTGCGGCGTCGACGCGGTCGGCGAATTCAGCCGCGACGATTTCGGCCTCGACTACGGCAAGCAGTACGGCTTCAAGATGAAGACGAAGCTGCTGATCACGGCCGAAGCCGTCAAGCAGCAGTAACGCGCCCGGTCGGGCCGGCCGCCGCGTCGCGCCGCCGGCCCTCGCGAGCCAGCCGCCGCGCTTCCGTTTCCCCGGGGGCGCGGCGGTTTTTTTTGCGCGCCTATAATCGTCGGCGCAGCGCGCGGCGCGAGAACCGGCGCGCCGGACACAACGTACAACGACAAGGAGATCGCCGATGCATGCCGTCACGCAGTCCAGCTCCATCGCCTCGTCACCGCGCGTGTGGCGCGCGGTGATCGCCGCATCGATCGGCAATGCGCTCGAGTGGTTCGACCTCGTCGTCTACGGCTTCTTCGCGGTGACGATCTCGAAGCTGTTCTTTCCGGCCGGCAACGACACCGTGTCGCTGTTGCTCACGCTCGGCACGTTCGGCGTGTCGTTCTTCATGCGCCCGCTCGGCGCGATCGTGCTCGGCGCATACGCGGACCGCGCGGGCCGCAAGGCCGCGCTCACGTTGTCGATCCTGCTGATGATGGCCGGCACGCTGGTGATCGCGGTGCTGCCGACCTACCAGACGATCGGCGTCGCCGCGCCGCTGATCCTCGTCGCCGCACGGCTGATGCAGGGCTTCTCGGCCGGCGGGGAATTCGGCAGCGCGACCGCGTTCCTGGCCGAGCACGTGCCGGGCCGGCGCGGCTTCTTCGCGAGCTGGCAGGTCGCGAGCCAGGGCCTCACGACGCTGCTCGCCGCCGGCTTCGGCACCGTGCTGAACGCGCAGCTCACGGCCGACCAGATGGCCGCCTGGGGGTGGCGCATTCCGTTCTTCTTCGGGCTGCTGCTCGGGCCTGTCGCGTACTACATCCGCTCGAAGGTCGACGAGACGCCCGAATTCCTCGCGGCCGAAAGCACCGCGAGCCCGTTGCGCGACACGTTCGCGTCGCACAAGGCGCGGCTCGTCGCCGCGATGGGCGCGGTGGTGCTCGGCACCGTCGCGACCTATCTCGTGCTGTTCATGCCGACCTACGGCGTGAAGCAGCTCGGCCTTGCGCCGTCGGCCGCGTTCGCCGCGATCCTCGTCGTCGGCGTGATCCAGATGGCGTTCGCGCCGCTCGTCGGCCACTGGTCCGATCGTTACGGACGCGTGCGCGTGATGCTTGCCCCGGCCATCGGCATCCTCGTGCTGATCTACCCGGCGTTCGCGTACCTGGTCGCGCATCCGGGCTTCGGCACGCTGATCGCGCTGCAGGTGCTGCTCGCGTTCCTGATGACCGGCTATTTCGCGGCGCTGCCCGGGCTGCTGTCCGAAGTGTTTCCGGTGCAGACGCGCACGACGGGAATGTCGCTCGCGTATAACGTCGCGGTGACGATCTTCGGCGGCTTCGGGCCGTTCATCATCGCGTGGCTGATCCGCGCGACCGGGATGAAGACCGCGCCGAGCTTCTACCTGATGTTCGCGGCCGTGCTGAGCCTCGTCGCGCTGATCGTGTTGCGCCGGCGGTTCGGGTTCCGGTGACGCGCAGCGCGCGGTGCGCGGCGGCGCGTCAGTCGCCGACGCGCTCGCATGCCGGCTGCGCCGGCATCAGTTGCGCGGGCGCGGCGACGGTCTGCACCGGCCGACCGGCGAGCGCGTCGAGCGCCTGCCGGAGCTGCCAGTCGGCGGCGGTGCCGAATTCCCGCTGCGGCAGCGCCGCGCTCTTCGACGTATCGATTTTGTCGCGCACGCGTGCGTCGCGCAGTGCTTGCCGTGCCTTGCGTACCTGCGCGAACGGATCGGGCGCCAGCCGGTCCGCATACGGCGCGCGGGCGAGATCGACTTCGCGGTACCACAGCAGCACGCCGTCGACGTCCGAGTCGCGACGCGGCGGCACGAGCCAGTCCGGCACGACGCCGTAGCCGTCCATCGGGCAGCCGTTCGGCCGCAGATTGCGCGCGAACGTGAAATTGATGCGCGTGCCGTCGATCAGGTCGACGCCGGTCTGCGCGAGTCCCTTGCCGTAGGTCGGCATCCCGAGCAGGCGCGCGCGGCCGAGATCCTTCAGTGCGGCCGCGGTCGCTTCGGCTGCCGACGCGCTCTGTCCGTCGACCAGCACGACGAGCGGCACGGTGCGCCACCAGTCGTCCGCCTGCAGCGGCGCGAGCGGATCCTGGCCGTGCATGACGGGCAGTTCGTAGTCGGGCCAGTTGGTCGTGAAGCGGCGGCGCTTCGTGCCGTCGCGCTCGAGCGTCACCATCACGGTGCGGTCGCGCCCGGCGAAGAGCGCGGTGATGCCGATCGCCGCATTCAGCGCGCCGCCGCCGTTGATGCGCAGGTCGAGGATCACGCCTTTCACGGGCGGCCCCGCGCGGCGCGCGGCCTGCACTGCGTCGATATAGTTGCCGACCGCCGGCTCCGGGAAGCTCGACAGTCGCGTGTACAGGATGTCGCCGGCGAGCCGCTTTGCCGTTGCCGGGTGCGGGTGGACGATCGCGCGGACCGGCGCGAAGGTCAGCGTCGCACGGTTCGCGCCACGCCGGACCGTGAGCTTCAGCGGCACGCCCGCTTCGCCCTTCGCGAGTTTGACGACCTCGCTGCTGTCGATGCCGACCACGCTCCGGTCGTTCATCGCGACGACGAGATCGTCGGGCCGCACGCCGGCGCGTTCGGCGGGCGCATCGGGGATCACGTCGATGATGTGCAGTCCGTCGGGCCGCGTCTCGAACACGATGCCGATGCCCGGCGTGCCGTCGCGCGCGCGGCGCTCGTCGTCGCGCCGTTCCTGTTCCTCCGTCGCGTTGAAGAACCGCGCGTACGGCAGCGTCTTGATGCCGTCGTGCACGGTGGCGTCGAGCAACGCGCCGATGTCGACGTCGGTCAGGTGCTGCTTCTTCAGCACTTCGACCGCGGCCTTCAGTTCGCAGAGCTGGCGTTCCCAGTCGGGCGGGCAGGGTGACGGTTGTGACGCCGCGACAGCAGCGGCGGCAGCGGGCGGTGCGGACGCCGATTGCGCACGGGCGCCGGCCGATGCGCATGCAACGAATGCAGCCGCGACGGCGGCACCGGTGCTCCAGGCGACGATACGATGAACGACACGCGAGGCAGGCATCATGAGGACCGCGGCTTCGACGGGTGGCGGGGCGGGATGGTGAAGCGATTGTAGCCGACGGCCCGTGCGCCGCACCGCAGGAAGCGGGCGAGGCGCGCGCATGAAAAAAGGCCGGTCCAACAGGACCGGCCTTCGGGTATCCGCCGAAACGGCGCGATGCGTTAAACCTGCGCGCCCGCGTTCGGATCGTCCGGATCGTGCGCGGTCTTCTTTTCCTTGATCAGGTCTTCGCGCTTGATGCCGAGCCACATCGCGAGCGAGCCCGCGACGAACACCGACGAGTAGATGCCGAACATGATGCCGACCGTCAGCGCGAGCGCGAAGTAGTGCAGCGTCGGGCCGCCGAAGAAGAACATCGACAGCACCATCATTTCCGTCGACGTGTGCGTGATGATCGTGCGCGACATCGTGGTCGTGATCGCGTGGTTGATCACCTCCGGCACGCTCATCTTGCGCTCGCGGCGGAAGGTTTCGCGGATCCGGTCGAAGATGACGACCGACTCGTTGACCGAGTAGCCGAGCACCGCGAGGATCGCGGCGAGCACCGCCAGCGAGAACTCCCACTGGAAGAACGCGAAGAAGCCGAGAATGATCACGACGTCGTGCAGGTTCGCGATGATGCCGGCGACCGCGTACTTCCATTCGAAGCGGATCGACAGGTAGATCACGATGCCGATCACCACGCACGCGAGCGCGAGCAGACCGTCGGTCGCGAGCTCGCGGCCGACCTGCGGGCCGACGAACTCGACGCGCTGCAGCGTGACGTCGGGGCTCTGCGCCTTCAGCGCGGACATCACCTGGTCGCTCTGCTGCGCGGACGTGAGGCCTTCCTTCAGCTGCAGGCGGATCAGCACGTTGCGCGACGTGCCGAAGTTCTGCACCTGCGCGTCGGCGTAGCCGAGCTTGCCGAGCGTGTTGCGCACGGGTTCGAGCTGCGCGGCCTGCTGATACTGCACCTCGATCACCGTGCCGCCGGTGAATTCGACGGACAGGTGCAGCCCGCGGTGGAACAGGAAGAACACGGCGGCGAGGAACGTGACCAGCGAGATCACGTTGAACACCAGCGCGTGCCGCATGAACGGAATGTCTTTACGGATGCGGAAAAATTCCATGGCTTCGTCTCCGGGGCCTTATTGGGTCGAGCCCGGTTTCTTCGGCGACACGCGCTGCTGCGCGCGGTTGCGCAGCTGCGGCTTGCCGGCGCGCGGCGCGTTGCCGTTGGCAGGCGCGGCGAGCTTCGCGGCGCGCGCGGTGTCGGTCGATTCGTCGGCCGCGGCGAACGCTGCACCCGCGGCACCGGCCGTGGCGCCTTCCGGCTTCCACACCTGGCCGATCGCGAGCGACTTCAGCTTCTTGCGGCCGCCGTACCAGAGGTTGACGATCCCGCGCGAGAAGAACACCGCGGAGAACATCGACGTCAGGATGCCGAGGCAGTGCACGATCGCGAACGCGCGAACCGGGCCCGAGCCGAATGCGAGCAGCGCGAGGCCGGCGATCAGCGTCGTGACGTTCGAGTCGAGAATCGTCGCCCACGCGTGCGCGTAGCCGGCCTGGATCGCGATCTGCGGCGGCTGGCCCGCGCGCAGTTCCTCACGCACGCGCTCGTTGATCAGCACGTTCGAGTCGATCGCCATGCCGAGCGCGAGCGCGATTGCCGCGATACCCGGCAGCGTCAGCGTGGCCTGCATCAGCGACAGCACCGCGACCAGCAGCAGCAGGTTCACCGACAGGCCGATCACCGAGATCACGCCGAACAGCATGTAGTACGCGATCATGAACACGGCGATCGCGCAGAAGCCCCAGATCACCGAGTGCACGCCCATCTTGATGTTGTCGGCGCCGAGGCTCGGGCCGATCGTGCGTTCCTCGATGATGTCCATCGGCGCGGCGAGCGAGCCGGCGCGCAGCAGCAGCGCGAGATCGGCCGCGGCCTGCGGCGTCGGCTGGCCCGTGATCTGGAAGCGGTCGCCGAGTTCGGACTGGATCGTCGCGACCGTCAGCACCTCGCCCTTGCCCTTCTCGAACAGCACCATCGCCATCGGCTTGCCGATGTTCTCGCGCGACACCGCACGCACCGAGCGGCCGCCCGCCGAGTCGAGGCGGATGTTGACCGACGGACGCTGGTGTTCGTCGAAGCCGGCCGACGCATCGATGATGCGGTCGCCGGTGAAGATCACGTCCTTCTTCAGCAGCACGGGCGCCTGGTTGCCCTGCGTGAACAGCTCCTCGCCGGGCGGCACCGGGTCGTTCGGGTTCGGGTGCGTGTTGATCGGATCGGCGAGGCGCGCCTCGAGCGTCGCGGTGCGGCCGATGATGTCCTTCGCCTTTGCGGTGTCCTGCACGCCCGGCAGTTCGACGACGATGCGGTCGCTGCCTTGCTGTTGCAGGATCGGCTCGGACACGCCGAGTTCGTTCACGCGGTTGTGGAGCGTCGTCAGGTTCTGCTTGAGCGCGGCATCCTCGACGGCCTTCTGCACGGCCGGCGTGAACGTGCCGACGACTTGCGTGCCGCCGCCGCCGGGCTGGGTCGCCCATTGCAGTTCGGTGAGCGACGCGGCGAGCAGCTTGCGGGCGTCTTCCGCCGTCTGCGCATCGCTGAAGTTCACGACGACCGACTGGTCGACGCGGCTGACGCCGCCGTCGCGGATGTTCTTGTCGCGCAGCAGCGTGCGCGCGTCGGACGCGTCGGAGTCGAGCTTCTTCGTGAGCGCGCCCGTCATGTCGACCTGGAGCAGGAAGTGGACACCGCCGCGCAGGTCGAGGCCGAGATACATCGGCAGTGCGTGCAGCGCGGTCAGCCAGCGCGGCGACGCGCTTTGCAGGTTCAGTGCGACGACGTATTGCGGATCGTTCGGATCGGCGTTCAGCGACTTCTGCAGCAGGTCCTTGACGCGCAGCTGCGTATCGGTGTCCTTCAGGCGCACGCGGATGTTCGCGTTGGACGCCGTGTTCTCGAAGGTGACGTCGTCCGGCGTGATCTGCGCGGAGGCGAGCGCGGATTCGACCTGGGTCAGCGTGGTCGAGTCGAGCTTGACCGTGGCCTTGCCGCTCGACACCTGCACCGCCGGCGCTTCGCCGAAGAAGTTGGGCAATGTGTACAGAAGGCCGATGGCGAGCGCCACGACCATCACGACATATTTCCAGAGTGGATAACGATTCATGAGGGGGCCGAACGGGTGGTTGGCGTGAAAGCGTCGCGTCCGGCGCCGCGGCGGCCCGCTCTCTCAGGCGGGCACGACGCGGGGAGCCGGACGCTCGGTGAAAGCCTTACAGCGACTTGATCGTGCCCTTCGGCAGAATGGTCGTGACGGCAGCCTTCTGCACGGTGATTTCGGTGCCTTCGGCGATTTCGACGCCGATGTAGCCTTCGGTGACCTTCGTCACCTTGCCGACGAGGCCGCCGCTCGTGACGACTTCGTCGCCCTTCGCCATGGCCGCGAGCATGTTGCGGTGTTCCTTCTGGCGCTTCATCTGCGGACGAATCATGATGAAGTACAGCACCGCGAACATCAGGATGAGCGGCAGGAAGCTCATCAGGCTCGATTCGGCGCCACCGGCACCTTGCGCGAAGGCATTGGAAATGAACGGCACGTTGGTCTCTCCGTAGGGGAAGATCGAAAAATAAGCCGGTTATTCTACCACCGGCCCCTTGTGCAAACGGCGCGGCAAATGCGCTTTCGGATCAAGCTGTTAAAGCACGAACCGGCAGCGAGGCCGCGCGTCTGGAAAGGTAATTGTAATGTTTGGCGGTCGCGACCGGTGTCGGGACCGCTCAACTTGATACACGTTGCATGTGACGGTGGGCGGCGCTGGCGCGCCGGACCGTCAGTCGACCCCTCGCGCGCGATCCTCCGCGAAGCGCTGGCGGAACGCGTCGAACGTGTGGGTTTCGATCGCGTCGCGGATCTCGCTCATCAGCTGCAGGTAGTAGTGCAGGTTGTGGATCGTGTTGAGCTGCGCGCCGAGGATTTCGCCGACGCGGTGCAGGTGATGCAGGTAGCCGCGCGAGAAATTCCGGCACGTGTAGCACGCGCAGCTCGCGTCGAGCGGCTTCAGCGAATTCTTGTGCGTCGCGTTGCGGATCTTCACGTCGCCGAAGCGCGTGAACAGCCAGCCGTTGCGCGCGTTGCGGGTCGGCATCACGCAGTCGAACATGTCGACGCCGTTCGCGACGCCTTCGACCAGATCCTCCGGCGTGCCGACGCCCATCAGGTAATGCGGCTTGTCGGCCGGCAGCTTCGGGCCGACGTGCCGCAGCACGCGCATCATGTCTTCCTTCGGCTCGCCGACCGACAGCCCGCCGATCGCGAGGCCGTGGAAGCCGAGCTCCGACAGGCCCGCGAGCGACTCGTCGCGCAGGTCCTCGAACATCCCGCCCTGGACGATCCCGAACAGCGCGTTCGGGTTGCCGAGCCGGTCGAATTCGTCCAGCGAGCGCTTCGCCCAGCGCAGCGACATGCGCATCGAGTCGGCCGCTTCCTTGTGCGTGGTCGGCACGCCGTTGGTCGCGTACGGCGTGCATTCGTCGAACTGCATCACGATGTCCGAGTTCAGCACCTTCTGGATCTGCATCGACACTTCCGGCGACAGGAACAGCTTGTCGCCGTTGATCGGCGACGCGAACGTCACGCCGTCCTCGGTGATCTTGCGCAGGTCGCCGAGCGAGAACACCTGGAAGCCGCCCGAGTCGGTCAGGATCGGCTTGTTCCAGCCCATGAAGCCGTGCAGGCCGCCGTGCGCGTCGATCGTGTCGAGGCCGGGGCGCAGCCACAGGTGGAACGTGTTGCCGAGGATGATCTGCGCGTTGATCTCGTGCAGCTCGCGCGGCTGGATCGCCTTCACGGTGCCGTAGGTGCCGACCGGCATGAAGATCGGCGTTTCGACCACGCCGTGGTTGAGCTTCACGCGGCCGCGGCGCGCATGGCCGTCGGTCGTCAGCAGTTCGAATTCGAGCCCGTTGGCGGGGCGCGCGTGCACGGGAGCGTGCGTATCGTGGGATGAACCTTCGGTCATCGCGTCATTCTCCTTGCCACCGGAAAACAGTCCGGCGCATGTTGGAAACGCCGCCGGCAAGCCGGCGGTCGGAAAAGCAGGCGCGCGCCTTCGAGGCGCGCGGCCGGAACACGGATGCGGCCGCCGCCGCGCTTACGCGCGCGGCGCCTCCGGCGTGTCGCGCCGCGTGAGCAGCATCGCGTCGCCGTAGCTGAAGAAGCGGTAGCGCTCGTCGATCGCGTGCCGGTACGCGGCGCGGATCGTCTCGACGCCCGCGAACGCGGACACCAGCATCAGCAGCGTCGACTTCGGCAGGTGGAAGTTCGTGACGAGCCGGTCGACGACGCGGAAGCGGTAGCCCGGCGTAATGAAGATGTCGGTCTCGGCCTGCATCGCCGCGAGCGGTTGGCCCGCTTCCTCGGCGCTGCGCGCCGCGGCTTCGAGCGCGCGCATCGACGTCGTGCCGACCGCGATCACCTTGCCGCCGCGCGCGCGGGTCGCGGCGATCTTGTCGACGAGCGACTGCGGCAGGTCGTACCACTCGCTGTGCATCTTGTGCTCGGCGATGTTCTCGACGCGCACCGGCTGGAACGTGCCGGCGCCCACGTGCAGCGTCAGCGTCGCGCGCTCGACGCCCATCGCATCGAGCTTCTCGAGCAGCGGCTGGTCGAAATGCAGCCCGGCCGTGGGAGCCGCAACCGCGCCCGGGTTGGCCGCGTAGACCGTCTGGTAGCGCGTCTCGTCGTTCGCGTCGGCGTCGTGCTCGATGTACGGCGGCAGCGGCAGGCGGCCGTGCTGCTCGATCAGGTCGAGGCACGGCGCGGGGAAGTGCAGCGTGAAGAACGGCTCGACGCGCTCGCCGACCGTCACGTCGAACGCGTCGGCCAGGCGCAGCGTCGTGCCGGCGCCCGGCGACTTGCTCGCGCGGATCTGCGCGAGCGCCGTGTGCGTGCCGGTCACGCGCTCGATCAGCACCTCGATCTTGCCGCCGCTGGCCTTCTGGCCGAAGAAACGCGCCTTCAGCACCTTGGTATCGTTGAACACGAGCAGGTCGCCGGGCGCGATGCACGACGGCAGCTCGGTGAAGCGGCGGTCGACGAGGCACGCGGGCTCGACGGTGCCGTCGACCTCGAGCAGGCGGCTCGCGGTGCGGTCGGGCAGTGCGGTTTGCGCAATCAGCTCGGGGGGCAGATTGAAATCGAAATCGGAAAGCGTGAACATGCGGGCTGGTTCGAAACGGCCGGCGGGCGCCGCCGACACGGCGGAAACGCATGAATGGAGCGCGCGAGCCGCTATGATGGCGGGATGCGCGGCCTGGCCGGCGTCGTTCGTTCGGACGACGTGAAAGCCGCTATTGTACTTGCCTTGCGAAGCACCCAGACGATCCGATGCCTGTGTCACCACGCCGTTCCTCCGCCGCCATGGCCGATTCCGCCGATCCGTTCGACGCGGACGATGCAGCGTCAGCCGCGCAAAGCGCGGCGCCGCGCGGCGCGGCGACGCGCCGTGCGGGCCCGAAGCGCGGCGCCGACGGGCGGCTCGCGCGGCCGGCCGCCGCCGCGTCCGACGTCGAACCGGGCGCCGGCGGCGACGACGCAGCGGCGGCCGATACGTCCGGCGCGAAGCGCAAGAAGAAGGCGGCCGCCGACAAACCCGTGAAGACCGCCGACAAGCTCGCGAAGCTCGGCCTCACGCGCTCGATCGATCTCGTGCTGCATTTGCCGATGCGCTACGAGGACGAAACCACGCTCACGCCGATCGGCGAACTGCTGCCGGGCGGCATCGCGCAGACCGAGGGCGTGGTGTTCGACAACGAAGTCGCCTACCGGCCGCGGCGCCAGCTGGTCGTGAAGATCCGGGACGACGACGGCGAGCAGCTCGTGCTGCGCTTTCTCAATTTCTACGGCTCGCAGGTCAAGCAGATGGCAGTCGGCCAGCGGCTGCGCGTGCGCGGGGACGTGCGCGGCGGCTTCTTCGGGATGGAGATGGTGCATCCGGCCGTGCGCGTCGTCGAAGCCGATGCGCCGCTGCCGCAGGTGCTCACGCCGGTCTACCCGAGCACGGCCGGCGTGTCGCAGGCGTATTTGCGCAAGGCGATCGAGAACGCGGTCGAGCGCACGCCGCTGCCCGAGCTGCTGCCGCCCGAGATCGAACGCGACTACCTGAAGCCGCTCGGCGTGCCGACGCTCGCGCAGGCCGTGCGGATCCTGCACCACCCCGGCGTCGATTCCGACGAAGCCGCGCTGATGGACGGCTCGCATCCGGCGTGGACGCGCATCAAGTTCGAGGAGTTGCTCGCGCAGCAGCTGTCGCTCAAGCGCGCGCACGAGGAGCGCCGCACGCGCGCGGCACCCGCGATGCCGCGCCGCGCCGCGACCGACGCCGATTCGCTGACGGCACGCCTCTATGCGGCGCTGCCGTTCACGCTGACGGGCGCGCAGTCGCGCGTCGTCGACGAGATCGCGCACGACCTCACGCTCGCGCACCCGATGCAGCGGCTGCTGCAGGGCGACGTCGGCAGCGGCAAGACGGTCGTCGCGGCGCTGGCGGCCACGCAGGCGATCGACGCCGGCTACCAGGCCGCGCTGATGGCGCCGACCGAAATCCTCGCGGAGCAGCACGCGCGCAAGCTGCGCGCGTGGCTCGAACCGCTCGGCGTATCGGTCGCATGGCTCGCGGGCAGCCTGAAGGCGAAGGAGAAGCGCGCGGCGATCGAGGCGGCGGCGCTGGGCACCGCGCAGCTCGTGATCGGCACGCACGCGATCATCCAGGACACGGTCGAATTCGCGCGGCTCGGCCTCGTGATCGTCGACGAGCAGCACCGCTTCGGCGTCGAGCAGCGTCTCGCGCTGCGCGCGAAGGCCGCGAATGCGGCCAACGGCGCGCGCGATTTCCAGCCGCACCAGCTGATGATGTCGGCCACGCCGATTCCGCGCACGCTCGCGATGACGTATTACGCGGATCTCGAAGTGTCGACGATCGACGAATTGCCGCCGGGCCGCACGCCGGTGCTGACGCGCCTCGTCGGCGATGCGCGGCGCGAAGAGGTGATCGCCCGCGTGCGCGAGGCCGCGCTGACGGGCCGCCAGGTGTACTGGGTATGCCCGCTGATCGAGGAGAGCGAGACGCTGCAGCTGCAGACGGCCGTCGAAACCTACGAGACGCTCGCCGCGGCGCTGCCCGAGCTGAAGGTCGGGCTCGTACACGGGCGGCTGTCGCCGGCCGACAAGGCGGCCGTGATGGACGCGTTCACGCGCAACGAAGTTCAGCTGCTCGTCGCGACGACCGTGATCGAGGTCGGCGTCGACGTGCCGAACGCGTCGCTGATGGTGATCGAGCACGCGGAGCGTTTCGGCCTCGCGCAGTTGCATCAGTTGCGCGGCCGCGTCGGGCGCGGCACCGCGGCGTCCGTGTGCGTGCTGCTGTACACGGGCCCGTTGTCGATCGCCGGCCGCGAGCGGCTGAAGACGATGCGCGAGACGACCGACGGCTTCGAAATCGCGCGGCGCGACCTCGAAATCCGCGGCCCGGGTGAATTTCTCGGCGCACGCCAGTCCGGCGCGGCGATGCTGCGCTTCGCGAACCTCGAGACGGACGGCTGGCTGATCGACCCGGCACGCGAGGCAGCGGCGCGGTTGATCGCCGCGTATCCCGACGTGGTCACGCAGCATCTCGCGCGCTGGCTGGGCGCGCGGGAGCAATATCTGAAGGCCTGATCCGCGTATTCAGGGCCGGATTTAAAACCGCCATTTGGCAGCGATCGGGTGCATCGAGATGCAGAGAAACTTGGCGAACCGATGCCAACAGGTGTATAAATTAAACCTATCGCCTGTATATCCCTGATTGACCCACAATGACCCTCACTGAATTGAAGTACATCGTCGCGGTCGCGCGCGAGCGGCATTTCGGTCGCGCGGCCGAAGCATGCTTCGTGAGCCAGCCGACGCTATCGGTGGCGATCAAGAAGCTGGAAGACGAGCTGAACGTGCAGATTTTCGAGCGCGGCGCGAGCGAAGTGAGCGTGACCCCGATCGGCGACCAGATCGTCACGCAGGCGCAGCGCGTACTCGAGCAGACCTTCGCGATCAAGGAGATCGCGAAGCAGGGCAAGGATCCGCTCGTCGGCCCGTTCCGGCTCGGCGTGATCTACACGATCGGGCCGTACCTGCTGCCGACGCTCGTCAAGCAGATGATCCAGCGCGTGCCGCAGATGCCGCTGATGCTGCAGGAGAACTACACGCTGAAGTTGCTCGAGCTGCTGAAGCAGGGCGAGATCGACGCCGCGATCATGGCGCTGCCATTTCCCGAGACCGGCCTGATGGTGCGGCCGCTGTACGACGAGCCGTTCGTCGTCGCGCTGCCGGCCGGCCATCCATGGGAGAAGCGCGACGAGATCGACGCCGAGGACCTGAAGCAGGAAACCATGCTGCTGCTCGGCAATGGCCATTGCTTCCGCGACCACGTGCTCGGCGTGTGCCCGGAGCTGATGCGCTTTTCGCAGACGGCCGACGGTATCCAGAAGACCTTCGAAGGCTCGTCCCTCGAAACGATTCGTCATATGGTCGCGAGCGGTGTCGGCATCACGGTGCTGCCGCGGATGTCGGTTGCCGAAGTCGGCCCGCGCGCGAACGGTCCCGACGCCGAGCTGCTGTCGTACGTGCCGTTCAACGAACCGGTGCCGGACCGTCGCGTCGTGCTGGTGTGGCGCAAGAGCTTCACGCGGATGCCGGCGATCGACGCGATCAGCGAGGCGATCGCCGCGTGCGATCTGCCGGGCGTCGCGAAGCTCGACATGCCGACGACGATGAACTGAGCGGGGCAGCATGCATTCAGGGAGACCGGTGAACGGGGCCTCGTGGTCCCGTTTATTTTTGCCTATCGAATAGATGAAATTTATTAAATTCAAATAATCGATAGAAATTACTAGAATCGACTCCATGAACTGCAACGGATCGGCGGCCGGTTTGCACGCTGAATGCAGCTGTCAAAGGAGGATGTCATGATGCGGTCGATACTGCAGCACGCGCAGCGGAACATCCCGTCGCGCGACGAGGTCGTAAATCGCGCGAGGGCCGCGGCCCGCAGCCTGCGTCCGATTGCGTTCGCGTATCTGGCGGACCGTGTGTATGGTGGATGAGTGCCGCGGCATGCCGGTTCCGTGTTCCCAGCCTCACCGCCAACCAGCCATGAGGGACCATCGCATGTCCGAACTTCCGCAGCCCGCATCGGAAGCCACGCCGCCTGGCACCCCGTAGCACGACGGGACCGACCGTTCCGTTTCATCCCCCCGCAATGCTCCACGAACCGCGCCCGGCAAGTGGGGGCTCACGAGCAAGTAAAGGAGAAAAAAAGCATGTCGACCGAATCGAAATGTCCGTTCAACCATACGGCGGCCGGCGGCACGTCGAACAAGGACTGGTGGCCGAATCAGCTCAATCTCGACATCCTGCATCGACACTCGGCGCTGTCCGATCCGATGGACAAGGATTTCGACTACGCGCAAGCGTTCAAGAAGCTCGACCTCGCTGCGGTGAAGCGCGAGCTGCAGGCGCTGATGACGACGTCGCAGGACTGGTGGCCGGCCGACTTCGGCCACTACGGCGGCCTGTTCATCCGGATGGCCTGGCACAGCGCCGGCACATACCGGATCGCCGACGGCCGCGGCGGCGCGGGCGGCGGGCAGCAGCGCTTCGCGCCGCTGAACAGCTGGCCGGACAACGGCAACCTCGACAAGGCGCGCCGGCTGCTGTGGCCGATCAAGCAGAAGTACGGCCGCAACATCTCGTGGGCCGACCTGATGATCCTGACCGGCAACGTCGCGCTCGAATCGATGGGCTTCAAGACCTTCGGCTTCGCCGGCGGCCGTGTCGACACATGGGAACCGGACGACGTCTACTGGGGTTCGGAAAAGATCTGGCTGGAACTGAGCGGCGGCCCGAACAGCCGTTACTCGGGCGACCGTGAACTCGAGAATCCGCTCGCGGCCGTGCAGATGGGCCTCATCTACGTGAACCCGGAAGGTCCGGACGGCAATCCCGACCCGGTCGCGGCGGCGCGCGACATCCGCGAGACGTTCGCGCGGATGGCGATGAACGACGAAGAGACGGTCGCGCTGATTGCCGGCGGCCACACGTTCGGCAAGACGCACGGCGCGGGCCCCGCATCGAACGTCGGCCCGGAACCGGAAGCGGCCGGCATCGAACAGCAGGGTCTCGGCTGGAAGAGCACGTACGCATCGGGCAAGGGCCGCGACGCGATCACGAGCGGCCTCGAGGTCACGTGGACGTCGACGCCGACGAAGTGGAGCAACGATTTCTTCAAGCACCTGTTCAGCTACGAATGGGAACTGACGAAGAGCCCGGCCGGCGCGCATCAGTGGGTCGCGAAGGGCGCCGACGAGGTGATTCCGGATGCATTCGATCCGGCGAAGAAGCATCGCCCGACGATGCTCACGACCGACCTGTCGCTGCGTTTCGACCCGGCCTACGAAAAGATCTCGCGCCGCTTCTACGAGAATCCGGCCGAATTCGCCGACGCGTTCGCGCGCGCCTGGTTCAAGCTCACGCACCGCGACATGGGCCCGCGCGCCCGCTATCTCGGCCCGGAAGTGCCGGCCGAGGAACTGCTGTGGCAGGACCCGATTCCGGCCGTCGATCACAAGCTGATCGACGACGCCGACGTCGCGGCGCTGAAGGCGAAGGTGCTTGCATCGGGCCTGTCGGTCGCGCAGCTCGTGTCGACCGCCTGGGCATCGGCTTCGACGTTCCGCGGTTCCGACAAGCGCGGCGGCGCGAACGGTGCGCGCATCCGCCTGGCGCCGCAGAAGGACTGGGAAGTGAACCAGCCGGCCGCGCTCGCGACGGTGCTCGAGACGCTGGAAGGCGTGCGCAAGGCGTTCAACGATGCGCAGACGGGGGGCAAGAAGGTGTCGCTCGCCGACCTCATCGTGCTGGCCGGCGCGGCCGGCGTCGAACAGGCCGCGAAGAGCGCGGGTGTCGCGGTGACGGTCCCGTTCGCACCGGGCCGGATGGACGCGTCGCAGGAGCAGACCGACATCGAAGCGATGGCCGTGCTCGAGCCGGTCGCGGACGGCTTCCGCAACTACCTGAAGCGCGCGTACAAGACCCCGGCCGAGGCGCTGCTGGTCGACAAGGCGCAGCTGCTGACGCTGAGCGCGCCGGAGATGACGGTGCTTGTCGGCGGCCTGCGCGTGCTCGGCGCGAACGTCGGTGACGCCAAGCACGGCGTGTTTACCGATCGTCCGGGCTCGCTGACCAACGACTTCTTCGTGAACCTGCTCGACATGGGCACGGAGTGGACGCCGGCGTCGGCCGCGCACGACGTGTTCGAGGGGCGCGATCGGGCGACCGGCCAGGTCAAGTGGACCGGTACGCGCGTCGACCTGATCTTCGGTTCGCACTCGCAGTTGCGCGCGCTCGCCGAGGTGTACGGCAGCGCGGACGCGCACGAGAAGTTCGTGCGCGATTTCGTCGCGGCCTGGAACAAGGTGATGAACCTCGATCGCTTCGACCTCGCGTGAATGTCGCGATGCGGTAACGCAGTCACGTTGTAACGTGAAACGGCCGGTCGCACGACCGGCCGTTTTTTCTCCAGAACCTTGTCGAAGGAGTGACGACCATGATGCAAATGATGCTGAACATGCGCACCGCGTTCACGCCGGCCGAGTGGGCGCGGCGCATCGTCGGTTTCGCGATCGTCGTCGGCGGCGCGGCCGAGCTGGCCGCGCAGGCGCTGCACGTGCTCGCGCCGCTCGTGTCGAGCGCGGGTGCCTGAATGCAGCGAATCGCGCGTCCGCGCTAGACTTGCATGTCGAGGACGGATGCCGCGCAATACGGCATGCGGTTTGCTCGACACATTTTCGCCGGTTCAACATTTCGAACGAGGAGTCCCGAAGATGGCCAAGAAAGGCAACGCCACGCAGATCAACATCGGCATCAGCGACAAGGACCGCAGGAAGATCGCGGACGGCCTGTCGCGTCTGCTTGCCGATACGTTCTCGCTGTACCTGAAAACCCACAACTTTCACTGGAACGTCACCGGGCCGATGTTCAACACGCTGCACCTGATGTTCGAAGAGCAGTACAACGAACTGTGGCTCGCGGTCGACTCGGTCGCCGAGCGCATTCGCACGCTCGGCGTCGTCGCGCCGGGCACGTTCGCGGATTTCGCGAAGCTGTCGTCGGTGCCGGAGGCGAACGGGGTGCCGGCCGCCGAAGAAATGATCCGTCAGCTCGTCGAAGGACACGAGACGGTCGTGCGCACCGCGCGCGAGATTTTCCCGATCGCCGATGCGGCGAGCGACGAACCGACCGCCGACCTGCTGACGCAGCGCCTGCAGACGCACGAAAAGACCGCGTGGATGCTGCGCTCGCTGCTCGCGTAGGTTCGTTGCGGCCGGTCGGCCGCCATGCGGCACGCATCGGCGGGCAGCGCGGCCCGAATCGGGGCCAGGTCGCCTGCATCGGCGCGAATTCCGCCCGGCCGCCGATGCCTGCGTCGCGCAGGTCCGTCTGTCGATTGGCGAGCGGCCCCGGCCAAGCTGCTTGCGCCGGGCCGAAGCGGCCGACGCGCGGCGCGCCGCATGCGCTCGCGGGCGATCCCGACATGACGCGAAGCGCGGCTCGGCTCTAAAATGCCGGGATTATCTTCCCGGTGCTTCGCCATGCTTGCCCGCTTTCCCCTGTATCTGCGGCTCGTCCGGATGGACAAGCCGATCGGCAGCCTGCTGCTGCTCTGGCCGACGCTCAACGCACTGTGGATCGCGTCGGACGGCCATCCGCGCTGGCCGCTGATCGTGATCTTCGCGCTCGGCACGCTGCTGATGCGCTCGGCCGGCTGCGCGATGAACGACTATGCCGACCGCGATTTCGATCGCCACGTGAAGCGCACGGCCGACCGGCCGCTGACGTCCGGCAAGATCCGCGCATGGGAAGCCGTCGCGATCGCGGTGGTGCTGTCGTTCCTCGCGTTTCTGCTGATCCTGCCGCTCAACACGCTGACGAAGGAGCTGTCGGTCGTCGCGTTGTTCGTCGCCGGTTCGTATCCGTTCATGAAACGATTCTTCGCGATTCCGCAGGCGTATCTCGGCATCGCGTTCGGCTTCGGCATTCCGATGGCGTTCGCGGCCGTGCAGGACACGGTGCCGATGCTCGCGTGGGTGATGCTGATCGCGAATATTTTCTGGTCGGTCGCGTACGACACCGAATACGCGATGGTCGATCGCGACGACGACATCAAGATCGGCATCCGCACGTCCGCGCTGACGTTCGGCCGCTTCGACGTCGCGGCCGTGATGGCCTGCTATGCGGCGACGCTCGGCATCTACGCATGGATCGGCATGACGCTCGGCTTCGGCCTCGCGTACTGGGCCGGCTGGGCGGCGGCCGTCGGCTGCGCGCTGTATCACTACACGCTGATCAAGGGGCGCGAGCGGATGCCGTGCTTCGCGGCGTTCCGGCACAACAACTGGCTCGGCGGCGTGCTGTTCGCGGGAATCGCCGCGCATTACCTGCTGGCGGGTGCGACGGGCAACTGAAGCGGCCGCGCGCTGGCGCGCGATGCCAACAAAAAAGCGGCCGAGGCCGCTTTTTTGTTGGCGGTGCCGGGCGTGCACCGCGTGGGTCGCTGCGCTTACGCGCGGCCGAGCTCGTCGCCCATTTCCTTCGCGCGCGCCTCGGCTGCAAGCGCACCGCGCACGATCGCTTCCTTCACGCCCTGCGCGTCGAACGACGCGAGCGCGGCGGCCGTCGTGCCGCCCTTCGACGTCACGCGCTCGCGCAGCACGCTCGCCGGCTCGCCCGATTGCGCGGCCAGTTGCGCGGCGCCCGCGAACGTCGCGACCGCGAGCGCGCGGCCTTGTTCGTCGTTCATGCCGAGGCGGCGCGCGGCTTCCTGCAGCGCTTCGATGAAATAGAACACGTAGGCCGGGCCGCTGCCCGAGATTGCCGTGACCGCGTCGAGCTGCGCTTCGTCGTCGAACCACACGATTTCGCCGACCGCGCCGAGCACGTTCGACGCGAGCTCGCGACCGGCGGCGTCGACGCCCGGCAGCGCGGCGAGGCCCGTCACGCCCATGCCGACCAGCGCGGGCGTGTTCGGCATCGTGCGCACGACGCGTGCGTAGTCGCCGAGCCAGCGGGCGAGGTCGGTGCCGCGGATGCCCGCCGCGATGCTGATCACGAGCTGCGATTTCAGATGCGGCGCGAGTGCCTGCGCGACGTCGTTCAGCACCTGCGGTTTCACCGCGAGCACGATCGCGTCGTAGTCGGCGAGCGTCGCGTCGATGGCAGCACCGGTGCGGATGCCGAACTGCTGCGCCGCGCGTGCGCGGACGTCCTCGTTGACGTCGATGGCATACAGGCCGTCAGCGGCGACGCCGCGCTTGATCAGGCCGCCGATGAGGGCCGCGGCCATGTTGCCGCCGCCGATGAATGCGATTTTCATGATGTCCGATTGAGCAGGTGAGTGAACGGAAAGGCGGAAAAGGGCCGCGCTCAGTGCGAATAGTCGCGCGCGCCGAAGATCGCGGTGCCGACGCGCACGATCGTCGCGCCTTCGAGCACGGCGGCTTCGAGATCGGCGGACATGCCCATCGACAACGTGTCGAGCGGCAGGCCGTCGGCGCGCAATGCATCGAACAGCGCGCGCAGCGCACGATGCGGCACGCGTTGCGAATCGGTATCGCCGGCCGGCTCGGGAATCGCCATCAGGCCGCGCAGGCGGAGTGCCGGCAGCGCGGCGACCGCGCGCGCAAACTCGGCCACGTCGGCCGGCGCGACGCCGCTCTTCGATGCCTCGCCGCTGATGTTCACCTGCACGCACACGTTGAGCGGCGGCAGGTGCGCGGGGCGTTGTTCGGCGAGGCGCTGCGCGATCTTCAGCCGGTCGACCGAATGGACCCAGTCGAACCGTTCGGCGACCGGGCGTGTCTTGTTCGATTGCAGCGGCCCGATGAAATGCCATTCGAGATCCGCGCGCAGATCGGCGAGCGCGTCGATCTTGTCGATCGATTCCTGCACGTAGTTCTCGCCGAACGCGCGTTGCCCTGCCGCATGCGCGGCGCGCACGTCGTCGGCGGGAAAAGTCTTCGATACGGCGAGCAACGAGACGGTGGCGGGATCGCGGCCGGCGGCGCGGGCGGCATCGGCGATGCGGCGGTGAACGGAGTCGAGACGGGCGGCGAAGTCGGACATGACGGGCACGGAAGCAGGCACGGGAAGCGAGTACGGTGACGAACGCGGCACGGCACGCACCGCGTCGACTCGCCCATTATACGGACGCCCGCGCGCCCGCCGCGCGAGTGCCCGTTCGCGCCGATAGCGGGAACGCGCGTTACCCGTACAGCAGATGCTCGACCAGCTGGATCCAGTGCGTGACCGGTATCTGCGTGCCGCTTTGCAGATGCGCGATGCAGCCGACGTTGCCGGACACGATCATCTGCGGCTCGAGCGCCTGCAGCTTCAGCAGCTTCTGCTTGCGCAGCCGGTACGACAGCGACGGCTGCGTCAGCGAATAGGTGCCGGCCGACCCGCAGCACAGATGGCTGTCGGCAGGCAGCCGCACGTCGATGCCGAGCGTCTCGAGCAGGCGCTCGACCTTGCCGCGCGACTGCTGGCCGTGCTGCAGCGTGCACGGCGGGTGATACGCGACGGTATGGATCGCGCGGCGCCGCGCGAGCGTCGAGAGCTCGGCCTCGAACGCGAGCAGCACGTCCGAGATGTCGCGCGTCAGCGCGACGATGCGCTGCGCCTTCTCCGCATAGGCCGGATCGTCGCGCAGCAGGTGCGCGTATTCGAGCACCGTCGCGCCGCAGCCCGATGCATTCATCACGATCGCCTCGGCGCCTTGCTCGACGTACGGCCACCACGCGTCGATGTTGCGGCGTGCGTCGTCGAGCGCTTCGTCGTGATAGTTCAGGTGCAGGCGGATCGCGCCGCAGCAGCCCGCGTCGGGCGCGACGACCGCCTCCACGCCGAGCGCGTCGAGCACGCGCGCGGTCGCGATGTTGATGTTCGGCAGCATCGACGGCTGCACGCAGCCGGCGAGCATCAGCATCTTGCGCGGATGCGTGCGCTGCGGCCATTCGAGCAGCCGCGTGCGCGGCGGCACCTTGTCGCGCAGCCGCTTCGGCAACAGCGGCCGCACGTGCTGGCCGAGCCGCATGACCGGCGAGAACAGCGCCGCGTTCGGCACGAGGCTCGCGAGCATGCGGCGCACGAGCCGCTGCTGCACGGGACGCTGCACTTGCGCTTCGACGTGCTTGCGGCCGATCTCGACGAGCCGGCCGTACTGGACGCCCGACGGGCAGGTCGTCTCGCAGCTGCGGCAGGTGAGGCAGCGGTCCAGATGCTGCTGCGTGCTGCGCGTGACCGGCGCGCCCTCGACCATCTGCTTGATCAGGTAGATGCGGCCGCGCGGGCCGTCGAGTTCGTCGCCGAGCAGTTGGTAGGTCGGGCACGTCGCGGTGCAGAAGCCGCAGTGCACGCACTTGCGCAGGATCGCGTCGGCCTCGTCGCCGTCGGGCGTATTGCGGATGAAATCGGCGAGGTTCGTTTGCATCGAGCCCTCAGAGATCGGGGTAGAGCCGGCCGCGATTGAAGATGCGCGCGGGATCGAACGCAGTCTTCAGCCCGCGGTGAATCTTCATCAGCGGCGCGGGCAGCGGCGTGAACACGCCCGCGCTGCGATCGTAGGAATCGCCCGCGCGGAACAGCGTCGCATGGCCGCCGGCCTGCTTCGCGCTCATGCGCACCGTTTGCGCGTCGGCGTCGGTGATCCACCAGCGCTGCGCGCCGCCCCATTCCATCAGCTGCGTGCCGGGCAGGTGCATCGGTTCGGTGATCGACGGCAGCGCGAGGCGCCACAGCGCATAGCCGGGCGGAATGCCGTTGAAGAACGGATCGGTGTGCTCGCGCAGGCCGGCCCAGAAGCGCTCGGCCTCGACCGCGTCGACGACTTCGCCGCCGAGCAGCGTCTTCGCCGATTTCACGGCGGCTTCCGCGCCCGACAGCCGCAGTACCAGCGTGCCGTTGCGCCACGCGCTCGCGCTGACGGGCAGCGGATGGCCGCCCCATTCGTTGAGCTTGCGCACCGCGTCGGTCGCGGTCATCTCGAACTTCAGCGTGACTTCGGCGACCGGTACCGGCAGCACCTTGATCGACAGGTCGAGCATCAGCCCGAGCGTGCCGAGCGAGCCGGCCATCAGCCGCGACACGTCGTAGCCGGCGACGTTCTTCACGACCTGTCCGCCGAAGCGCAGCACTTCGCCGCGCCCGTTCATCAGCGTGACGCCGAGCACGAAATCGCGCGGCGCGCCGCAGGTCGCGCGGCGCGGGCCCGCGAGGCCCGCCGCGATGCAGCCGCCGACGGTGGCCGCGCGGCCGAAATGCGGCGGCTCGAACGGCAGCATCTGGCCGCGCTCGGCGAGGACGGTTTCAAGCTGCGCGAGCGGCGTGCCCGCGCGGACCGTGACGACGAGCTCGGCCGGGTCGTACGACACGACGCCCTGAAACGCGCGCGTGTCGAGTATTTCGCCGTCCAGCGCCTGGCCGTACCAGTCCTTGGTGCCGCCGCCGCGAATCCGCAGCGGCCGGCCGTCTGCACTGGCGGCACGGATGCGCTCGGCCCATCCGGCGACGATGTCGTCCTCTTCCATGTTCCGTTGCTGCCTCGTTGTTGTCCGGTCGATTGTACCGGGGTGGCGCGAATCCACATCGCGACTATCCCTAAGCGCGGTATCGCGAAGGCATGCAGCCGCCGCCGCGCGCATGGCTGGCGCGAGCGGGGCGCGCATCGCGGCCCGCGCGTCGACACGCGCCGCTCAGAAGCGCGGCAGGTCGGGGTGCGGCAGCAGCCCCCCGCGTACGTGCTGGCGGCCGTATTCGGCGCAACGCGCGCGGGTCGGGATGCCCTTGTCGGGATTGAGCAGCCCGGCCGGATCGAATGCGCGCTTGACCGCGAAGAACGCATCGCGCTCCTGCGGCGAGAACTGTACGCACATCGAATTGAGCTTTTCGATGCCGACGCCGTGCTCGCCCGTCACGCTGCCGCCGAATTCCACGCAGCACTCGAGGATTTCCGCACCGAACTGCTCGGCGCGGTGCAGCTCGTCCGGATCGTTCGCGTTGTAGAGGATCAGCGGATGCATGTTGCCGTCGCCCGCATGGAACACGTTGATGCAGCGCAGCCCGTAGCGCGTCTCGAGTTGCTCGATGCGCGCGAGCAGCGGGCCGATCGCGCGGCGCGGCACGGTGCCGTCCATGCAGTAATAGTCGGCGGAAATGCGCCCGGCGGCCGGAAACGCATTTTTGCGGCCGGACCAGAAGCGCAGCCGCTCGCTTTCGTTGCGCGACACCTGGATGCGTGTCGCGCCATGTTCGCGCAGCACGGCCGTCATGCGGACGATTTCCTCCGCGACCTCCTCGGGCGTGCCGTCCGATTCGCACAGCAGGATCGCCTTCGCGTCGACGTCGTAACCCGCGTGCGTGAACGCCTCGACGGCCTGCGTGGCCGGCTTGTCCATCATCTCCAGCCCGGCCGGGATGATGCCCGACGCGATGATCGCGGCGACCGCCTCGCCGCCCTTCACGACATCGTCGAAGCTCGCCATCACGAGCTGCGCGGTCTGCGGTTTCGGAATCAGCTTCACCGTGACCTCGGTGACGATCGCGAACATCCCTTCGCTGCCGATCATCACCGCGAGCAGGTCGAGGCCCGGCGTGTCTAGGCCGAGCGAGCCGAATTCGACGATCTCGCCGTCGATCGTGACCGCGCGCACGCGCATCACGTTGTGCACCGTCAGCCCGTATTTGAGGCAGTGGACGCCGCCCGAATTTTCCGCGACGTTGCCGCCGATCGTGCAGGCGATCTGCGACGACGGATCGGGCGCGTAATACAGTCCGTAAGGCGCGGCGGCTTCCGAAATCGCGAGGTTGCGCACGCCGGGCTGCACGGTGGCCGTGCGCGCGTACGGGTCGACCTCGACGATGCGCGTGAAGCGCGCGAGCGACAGCACCACGCCGTTGGCGATCGGCAGCGCGCCGCCGGACAGGCTCGTGCCCGCCCCGCGCGGCACGATCGGCACTTCCATGCGCCGGCAGATCTGCACGATCCGCTGCACCTGCGATTCGGTTTCGGGCAATGCGACCGCCAGCGGCAGCCGGCGATATGCGGACAGGCCGTCGCATTCGTACGGGGCGGTGTCCTCGTCGCGGAACAGCAGGCAATGCGTCGGCAGCACGGCCATCAGCGCCTGCACGACTTCGCGCTGGCGCTGCGCGCGCATCGCGCTCGACAGTTCGACGGAAGCGTTCATCGGGTCTCCTGCGGGCGGCGCGGCGGCGCGCCGCCGTGTCAGCACGTGAAGATCTTGCCGGGATTCATCAGGTTGCGCGGATCGAGCGCGAGCTTGATGGCGCGCATCGCGTCGATCGCGTTGTCGCCGTGCTCCTTCGGCAGGAAGCGCATCTTGTGCAGGCCGACGCCGTGCTCGCCGGTGCAGGTGCCGCCGAGGCGCAGCGCGCGCTCGACGATCCGGTCGTTGATGCGTTCGGCTTCGTCGATTTCGTCGGGCTTGTCCGGGTCGATCAGGATCGCGACGTGGAAATTGCCGTCGCCGACGTGGCCGACGATCGGGCAGGGCAGCGACGATGCGCGCAGGTCGGCTTCGGTTTCCTCGACGCACGCGGCGAGTTGCGAGATCGGCACGCATACGTCGGTCGTCACCGCGCGGCAGCCGGGTTTGAGCTGCAGCATCGCGAAGTACGCGTTATGGCGCGCGGCCCAGAGCCGCGAGCGATCCTCGGGGCGGGTCGCCCATTCGAAGCCCTGGCCGTTGTTCTGGCCCGCGAGCGTCTGCACGAGCTCGGCCTGTTCCTTCACGCCGGCCTCGGTGCCGTGGAATTCGAAGAACAGCGTCGGCGCTTCCGTGAGCGTCAGGTTCGAGTGGCGATTGATCGAGCGCACCGCGAGCGAATCGACGAACTCGACGCGCGCGATCGGCACGCCGATCTGGATCGTCTCGATCACGGTGCGCACCGCGTCGCCCATCGACGGGAACGTGCAGATCGCGGCCGACACGGCTTCGGGCAGCGGATGCAGGCGCAGCGTGATCTCGGTGATCACGCCGAGCGTGCCTTCGGAGCCGACGAACAGCCGCGTGAGGTCATAGCCGGCCGACGACTTGCGCGCGCGCGAGCCCGTCTTCACGACGCGGCCGTCGGCCAGCACGGCCGTGAGGCCCAGCACGTTCTCGCGCATGGTTCCATAGCGCACGGCGTTGGTGCCCGACGCGCGGGTCGCGGTCATCCCGCCGATGCTGGCGTCGGCGCCCGGATCGATCGGGAAGAACAGGCCGGTGTCGCGCAGCGCTTCGTTGAGCGCCTTGCGCGTGATGCCCGGCTCGACCGTGACGGTCAGGTCTTCCGCGTTGATCGACAGCACGCGGTTCATTTCCGACAGGTCGAGCGAGACGCCGCCGCGCACGGCGAGCAGGTGGCCTTCGAGCGACGAGCCCGCGCCATACGGGATCAGCGGCACGCTGTAGAGCGAGCACAGTGACACGACTTCGCGTACTTCATCGGCGTTGTGCGCGAATACGACGGCGTCGGGCAATTGCGGATCGAACGGCGACTCGTCGCGGCCGTGGTGGGCGCGCACGGCATCGGCGGTCGACACGCGCTCGCCGAAGGCGGCGCGCAGCGCATCGAGCATGGCGGGGGGCAGCGGGCGGCGCGCGGTGGCCGGCGGGGCAGGGTGATTCACGAATGTCTCCTGGCGACTGCTTGTCGAACTTTCGGCCCATTCTACGCTGTAACGCCGGCTGCGCCTGCCGCCGCGGGCTGCGATAATCGCGTTCCTACGCAACCGGGCCGCATCGCGGCCGCGCACGAGAGGACATTCGGATGGGCAACCGCTTGAGCAAGATCGCGACGCGCACGGGCGACGACGGCACCACGGGCCTCGGCGACGGGCGGCGCGTCGGCAAGGACGACGCGCGGATCGCCGCGATCGGCGACGTCGACGAACTGAACTCGAACCTCGGTGTGCTGCTCGCCGAGCCGCTGCCGGACGACGTGCGCACCGCGCTGGTCACGATCCAGCACGACCTGTTCGATCTCGGCGGCGAGCTGTGCATTCCCGGCCATGCGGTACTCGACGACACGCACCTCGCGCGCCTCGACCGGTGGCTCGCCGACTACAACGCGACGCTGCCGCCGCTGAAGGAATTCATCCTGCCGGCCGGCTCGCGCGCGGCGTCGCTCGCGCACGTGTGCCGCACGGTATGCCGGCGCGCCGAGCGCTCGATCGTCGCGCTCGGACGCACCGACACGCTCAACGATGCGCCGCGGCGCTACGTGAACCGGCTGTCGGACCTGCTGTTCGTGCTGGCGCGCGTGCTGAACCGCACGGACGGCGGGTCGGACGTGCTGTGGGAGCGCGGCCGGATCCGCTGACGCGCGGCAGCGTTTTTGCGCGATGCGACAATTTGCCAGAGGGGCGGCGTTTTTTTAAACATGTATCGTATGTGCATGTTTAACGGAGAACGAACATGACCCACATCACCGCTGACCAGATGGCCCGAGTGAAGGCCACCGCCCCCGTCCTGGCCGAGCATGGCGCGACGATCACGAAGCATTTCTATCAGCGCATGTTCGCGCGTCATCCGGAACTGAAGAACCTGTTCAACCAGACGCACCAGAAGACGGGCAGCCAGCCGGAAACGCTCGCGAAGGCCGTCTATGCGTATGCGGCGAACATCGACAATCTCGGCGCACTGGGCGGCGCGGTGTCGCATATCGCGCACAAGCACGCGAGCCTGAACGTCCGTCCCGAGCATTACCCGATCGTCGGCGAGAACCTGCTCGCGTCGATCGTCGAGGTGCTCGGCGACGCGGTCGATGCGCAGACGCTCGACGCGTGGCGCGTCGCGTACGGCCAGCTCGCGCAGATCCTGATCGGCGCCGAGGCCGACCTCTACGCGGGCGCCGCGTGGAGCGGTTTCCGTCCGTTCAGAGTCGCCCGCAAGGTGCGGGAAAGCGACGAGATCACGTCGTTCTACCTGACACCCGCCGACGGCGGCGACGCGCCGACCTTCGAGCCGGGCCAGTACGTCACGGTGAAGCGCTTCGTCGGCGAGCTCGGCGTCGACCAGCCGCGCCAGTACAGCCTGTCCGATGCGCCGCACGGCAAGTGGCTGCGCATCTCGGTGAAGCGCGAGGCCGGCCAGCCCGAAGCCATCCCGCCCGGCAAGGTGTCGACGCTGATGCACGACGGTGTGGAGGAGGGCGCGATCGTCGAAGTGACCGCGCCGATGGGCGAATTTTCGCTCAAGCGCGGCATCGATACGCCGGTCGTGCTGATCTCCGGCGGGGTCGGCCTGACGCCGATGGTGTCGATGGCATCGACGCTCGTCGGCGAAGGCAGCACGCGCGACGTGCGGTTCGTCCACGCATGCCGGTCGGGCGCGGTGCACGCGTTCCGCGACTGGTTGAACGATACGGTGCGCGACCATGCGAACGTGAAGCGCACGGTGCTGTACGAGCGGGTCGGCCCCAACGACTGCGGCGGCGTCGATCACGACCTCGAAGGGCGCCTGACGCCGGAACGCGTGAAGCAATACGCGCTGGTGCCGGACGCCGACTACTACGTGTGCGGCCCGGTCGCGTTCATGAAGGCGCAACGCGACGCGCTGGTCGCGCTGGGCGTCGAGCCGGCACGCATCAATACCGAGATCTTCGGTTCGGGTGCGCTCGAATGAGGACCTGACGGCGGTTCCCCCAAACGAACAGGCCCGGCGCGAGCCGGGCCTTATCGTTGCAGCGCGAGGCGCAGGCCGCCAGCCCGCGGGCGGCAGGCGCCGCCTCGGGCCTGCCGGCGCTCAGTTGCCGCTGCCGCGCGCGACGCGCCGTGCCTTCACCGATTCCGCGAGGCCTTCAAGCACCTTCACGCTGTCGTCCCACGCGATGCACGCGTCGGTGATGCTCTGGCCGTAGGTCAGCGGGCAGCCTTCCTTCAGGTCCTGGCGCCCTTCGACCAGGTGCGACTCGATCATCACGCCGACGATGCGCTCGTCGCCGGCCGCGACCTGGCGGCCGATGTCCGCGCACACGGGGATCTGGTTCTCGTGCTTCTTCGAGCTGTTTGCGTGGCTCGCATCGATCATCAGGCGCGCGGCGAGGCCGGCCTTGCCGATGTCGGCGCATGCGGCGTTCACGCTGTCCGCATCGTAGTTCGGCGTCTTGCCGCCGCGCAGGATCACGTGGCAGTCCTCGTTACCGGCCGTCGACACGATCGCCGAGTGACCGCCCTTGGTCACCGACAGGAAATGGTGCGGCTGCGAGGCGGCCTTGATCGCGTCGACCGCGATCTTCACGTTGCCGTCGGTGCCGTTCTTGAAACCGACCGGGCACGACAGCCCCGACGCGAGCTCGCGGTGCACCTGCGACTCGGTCGTGCGCGCGCCGATCGCGCCCCACGAGATCAGGTCGGCGATGTACTGCGGGCTGATCATGTCGAGGTATTCGGTCGCGGCCGGCAGGCCCATCTCGTTGATCTGCAGCAGCAGTTCGCGCGCGGTGCGCAGCCCTTCGTTGATCTTGAAGCTGTTGTCGAGGTGCGGATCGTTGATGAGGCCTTTCCAGCCGACCGTCGTGCGCGGCTTCTCGAAGTACACGCGCATCACGATTTCCAGCTCGCCCTTGAAGCGCTCGCGCTCCTTCACGAGCCGCCCCGCGTACTCGATCGCCGCCTTCGTATCGTGGATCGAGCACGGCCCGATCACCACGATCAGCCGGTCGTCCATCCCGTGCAGGATGCGGTGCATCGACTGGCGCGAGTTGTAGATCAGCTCGGACGCGGCCTCGGAGCATGCGAATTCGCGGATCAGGTGGGCGGGCGGCGTCAGTTCCTTGAGTTCGCGAATGCGGACGTCGTCGGTGTTGTGCGGGGGCATGCTGTTTCTCCTAATTTTGCGGGCGCCGTTCGGTCAGTGCGCGTGCGGCAGATTCATCAATTCAAGCGATTCAGTGGTTTCGGTCGGGGCCGCGGGATCCGCTGCGGCGGCGACCGGGTGGCGAAGGGCGAAAAAAAACCGCCGGGTTCGCCGGCGGTTTTTTCGGGAATTTCGGTTGCGCTTTACGCGCCATCAACCCTCTCGATCCGCCAGCGGTCTGAGATACCAAAAAAAGTAAAAGTAAAACTTGGCGGACATGACGGAGATTCGGTTCGTCAAAAAAGTTGATTCGGAATTTATACCCGGTCGCCGGGCGGCTGGCAACCGGGGATGCTCGAAAATGCGGACAATCCGCGCGTTTTAGTCAAAATGCGCGGATTGTCTGCGCCGCCATGCGGTTATGCCGTACCGCCGACCGTCATCTTGTCGATCCGCAGGGTCGGCTGGCCGACGCCGACCGGCACGCTCTGGCCTTCCTTGCCGCACACGCCGACGCCCGAGTCGAGCGACATGTCGTTGCCGATCATGCTCACGTACTTCAGCGATTCCGGGCCGCTGCCGATCAGCGTCGCGCCCTTCACCGGGTACGTGATCTTGCCGTTCTCGATCATGTACGCCTCGGACGCCGAGAACACGAACTTGCCGTTCGTGATGTCGACCTGGCCGCCGCCGAAGTTCACCGCGTACAGGCCGTTCTTCACCGACGCGATGATTTCCTGCGGATCCTTGTCGCCGTTCAGCATGTACGTATTGGTCATGCGCGGCATCGGCAGCGCCGCATACGACTCGCGCCGTGCGTTGCCGGTGACGGGCATCTTCATCAGGCGCGCGTTCAGCGTGTCCTGGATGTAGCCCTTCAGGATGCCGTCCTCGATCAGCGTCGTGCACTGCGTCGGGTTGCCTTCGTCGTCGATGTTCAGCGAACCGCGGCGATTCGGCAGCGTGCCGTCGTCGACCACGGTCACGCCCTTCGCGGCGACCTGCTCGCCGATGCGCCCGGCGAACGCCGACGAGCCCTTGCGGTTGAAGTCGCCCTCGAGGCCATGGCCGATCGCCTCGTGCAGCAGCACGCCCGGCCAGCCCGGCCCGAGCACGACCGTCATCGCGCCGGCCGGGGCGGGGCGCGCGTCGAGGTTCACGAGCGCCGCATGCACGGCGTCGTCGACGTAGCGCGACAGCACCTCGTCGGTGAAGTAGCCGTAGTCGAAGCGGCCGCCGCCGCCGCCGGAGCCGATCTCGCGGCGCCCGTTCTGTTCGGCGATCACCGTGACCGACACGCGCACGAGCGGACGGATGTCGGCCGCGAGCGCGCCGTCGCTGCGCGCGACCAGCACGACGTCGTATTCGCCGGCGAGGCCCGCCATCACCTGCGTGACGCGCGGATCGCGCCCGCGCGCCATCTGCTCGATGCGCTCGAGCAACTTGACCTTGGCCGTCGCGTCGAGCGACGCGAGCGGATCGGACGGCAGGTACAGGTCGCGGCCCGAGATGCCCTTCAGCGACGTCGCCGCCTTGATCTTCTGGCGGCCGCCGCCGGCCGCCGCGATCGCCTTGGTGGCCGCGGCCGCCTGGGCGATGGCCTCCGGCGACAGGTCGTCCGAGTACGCGAACGCGGTGCGGTCGCCCGCGACCGCACGCACGCCGACGCCCTGGTCGATGCTGAAGCTGCCCGACTTCACGATGCCTTCCTCGAGGCTCCACGCTTCGCTGCGGGTTGCCTGGAAGTACAGGTCCGCGTAGTCGACGCGATGCGTGAAGATGTCGGCGATCGTGCGCGTGAGCAGGCTCTCGTCGAGGCCGTACGGCGTGAGGAGGATGTCCTTCGCCAGCGCAAGATTGCGGATGCCGGGTTCGATGATGTTCATGCGGGTATCGAGGGTTCTCAAAAAGTTGTCGGGTGCGTTCTGGGCAGATGGGTTGGCCGGGCGGCGTTTCAAGCGCCGGGGGCAGCGGTTCAGGTCAGCACGCGATGCCGCCACGCGGGCAGGCTCTGGCGCACGTCGGCGATGCGCTGCGGATCGAGCGCGCCGATCACGACGCTCGCGCCTTCGTCGCGAACCGCGACGATCTCGCCCCACGGGTCGATCAGCATGCTGTGGCCCCAGGTGCGCCGGCCGTTCTCGTGCTTGCCGCCTTGCGCGGCCGCGAGCACGTAACACTGGTTTTCGACGGCTCGCGCGCGCAGCAGCATCTCCCAGTGCGCGCGGCCCGTCGTATACGTAAACGCCGACGGCACGACGATCAGCGCGCAGTCGCCCATCCTGCGATACAGCTCCGGAAAGCGCAGATCGTAACAGACCGACAGGCCGACCCGGCCGAACGGCGCGTCGAACGCGACGACAGTGTCGCCCGCGCGGATCGTGCGCGCCTCGTCGAACGATTCGTCGCCTTTCTCGAAGTTGAACAGGTGGATCTTGTCGTAGCGCGCCGCTTCGTGGCCGCTCGGGTCGAACACGAGCGTCGTGTTCAGCACGCGATCGGGTTCGGGCGCCTTCAGCGGCAGCGTGCCGCCGATCACCCAGACGCCGTGACGCTGCGCGGCCTCCGAAAGAAAGCGCTGGATCGGGCCGTCGCGGTAGGGTTCGGCGAGCGCGAGCTTGTCGGTGTCGCGATGGCCCATGAAGCAGAAATACTCGGGCAGCAGCACGAGCTGCGCGCCCTCGCCGGCCGCTTCCGCGATCAGGCGGCCGGCTTCGGCGAGATTGCGTGCGACGTCCGGCGTGCTCACCATCTGCAGCGCGGCGACCCGAAAGGGTGTGGCTAAACGGGTGTGATCGGTCATCGCTGGATCGGTTGCGTCATAAATGGGGTGCGGCCCGACCGAGCGCATCAGTGGCTCGCCGCATCGGCCGGACCGTGGTTCATCTTACCCTGATCGCCCCGCACCCGCTCGATGTGCGGATGCGCCCACGAGCCGGTGATCGCGTAGTCCAGCGCGAACGCGTGCGACAGCGTCTCCGACAGCGCGTAGTTCGCCGCCAGCACGCCGACGCCGAGCAGCGGATTGATGATCGCGGCGGCGATCGCGGCCGTGCCGGCGCCGATCTTCGGCGCGACGTGCGCGTGCAGGTCCTGCGTCTCGGTGCCGAGGTCGACCGCGCCGCGCACGGTCACGTTCGCCGGCGCGGTCGTCATCGAGAAGTCGTCGGTGCGGGCGATGCCGTTCGAGATGCGGCTGGTGCCCGTGATCTTGTCGAACGGCAGTCCCTTGCCGATCACGTCGCGGAAATTGAGCGTCAGGAAGCGCGCGAGGCTCTGCAGGCTGAGCACGCCGAGCAGTTTCGCGGCGCCCGGATCGACCTTCAGGATCTGGCCGTGTTCCAGGTCGAGTGCGACCTGGCCGCCGAGCGACGGGAGGTCGACCGCGGTCGGGCCGCCGCGCCAGCCGACCTTGCCGGTCACCGTGCCGTGGCCGTCCGCCAGCGTGCGCGGCAGGCCGACGAGGTCGAGCAGCGCGCCCGCGTTGCCGACGTCGAGCTTGAAGTCGAACACGCTGCGGCGCGGCGCATCGTTTTCGTCGACGCCGCGGGCCAGCGCGCGGCGCGACGTGCGCCAGTTGCCGGTTGCCGTCAGCTTCGCGGCCGGGTTCGACAGCTCCAGCTTGTCGAGCTGCCACACCGGCGTGCCGGCTTCGTCGATGTTGCGCGCGTTGACGACGAGGCGGCCGATGTCGTGGTTGCGCGCGACGACCTGGTCGACGATCAGGTCGACCGACGGCATCGGCCGGTCGGTCGGCGTCGGCAGGTTCATTGCGCGGCCGACGAGGTCGTGCTGCGCGCTGTCCGGAATCACGAGCTTCGCGAGCCGCGCGTTTAGCACGCCCGCGCCGTTGTGGCCTCCGCCCGGCGCCCAGGACAGGTAGCCCGATACCTGGTTCGACGCGATGTTCGCCTGCCACAGCTCGTCGATGTGCGACGCGCCGATGATCACGTTCTCCCAGTTGCGCTTGAGCAGCTTCAGCGTGCCGAAGTGAAGCGCGAAGCGCTTCGGCGTGAAGCTCGCGACGTCGATGCGCGGCGCGGCTTGCGGTTCCGGCGCGCGCGTCGCGTCGTGCTGCAGCGTGCGGGCCAGTGCGAGCCAGGCGTCGGCGTCGAGTTCGTCGACGTCGACGGCGGCGCTTACGCCCTCCTGCGGCAGGTCGGGCATCCGGTGGATGCCCATCGCGCCGCGCACCGCGCGCAGCGGCTGGCCGGGCGTCGCGTCGAGCAGGTAGGTCGCGGACACGGGGCCGAGCGTCAGGTCGGCATGCTCGAGGCGTTTGCCGCCCGCCTGGCTGGCCGGCTGCAGCGTGAAGCGGAACGGCATCGGCGTGCCGGCCGGTTTCGCGAACGGCGCGGGGAAGTTGAGCGCGACGCCCGTCAGGTCGGAACGCGCGGTGACCTCCGGCAGCCGGCCCGGCGCGCCGCGTACGGCGAGCTGGTACGGCGCGTCGCCGACCACGTGCTCGAGCAGCGCCGCGGCCGTGCCGCGCAGGTTCAGGCCGCGCGTGGCGTCGAGCGCGAGCTTGCCGTCGACATCGACGGCGTACGGGCCGTGCGACTGGAAGTTGCCGTTCGCGCGCACCGGACCGCCGAGGAAGCGCCCCGACAGGTCGTGCAGCGATGCACCGGCCTCGGTGAAGCGCACGCTGCCGCGCAGCGCGGACAGCGGCGGCACGCCGTCGGTCGACAGCGTGTTGCCGCCGAACGCCAGTGCGCCTTCGACGTGCGTATGCGGATGCGGAACGTGCTGCGGAATCGTGATCTTGAGCGCGAGCGCCGCAGGCCCCTGCGCATCGATCCGCTGGCCGATGTGCCCGCTCATCGCGCCGAGCGAGCTGTTGTCGGCGTAGTCGATCAGGTCCGCGAGCGGGCCTTGCGCGTGGCCGTCGATGACGAGCGGCGACTTCGACGGGTTGCCGAGATCGTCGATCCGGCCGGCGACCTTCGTCAGCGCGACGCGCTTGTAGTGCGCGCGTGCGATGTCGAAGCGCAGCTTGTTCTGCGCGAGCTCGAACACGCCGTCGATTCCGTCGAGCGCGGGCCAGACGCTCGGCGTGCCGTTCGCGAGCTTGCGCGGCGGATACGGCGTCGGCTCGAAGCGCCCGCCGGTAAATGGCGCGACGATGTGGAACACGCCGGCATCCGGCTCGTGTTCGAACGGGAATTTTTCGAGCGGGCCGCGCGCGACGATCGACGCGCCCTTGGACACCTGGCCATCCTGCAGCGCATGGCCGAGGTACGTGCGCAGGTGCTCGGACATCCCGGTCGGCAGGTAGCGCGGAATGCGCGCCACCGACGCGCGCGCGAAATCCGCGCGCAGGTCGAGCGAGCCGCGGCCGTGGCCTGGGTTCGTGTACGAGCCCGACACCGCGATTTCCGCATCGGGGTTCGCGACGAACAGGTCGGGCAACGTCACCTCGACGCGCGCGTGCTTTTCGCCCGGCGCCGGCGTGATCGCCCATTTGGCGTTGCCGCGCAGCCGGTCGAAGGTGAGGCGCGGCTCGTCGAATTCACCGGGCACCGTGACCGCCGCATTGACCGCGTCGAAGTGCGCGGCGCCGCCCGTCTCGTTCGCGTCGACGTGGCCCCACAGGTTCTCGACGCCCGGCCAGCCGGCGCGCGGATGGCCGCGCGGCGAGAGGCCCGGCGGCGGCTCCTGCGCGGCGAAGCTGATGCCCTGCAGGTCGCCCAGGAAGCGGTAGCGAACGATCGGCGCGGCGCCGGTGCGGCGCTCCTCGTCGGCGAGCTCGGCCCGCGCCGGCTTCGCGCGTTCGACCTCGATGTGATAGTTCGACACCATCCCGCGCGGGTCGAGCTTGATCAGTTCGTTGCGCAGCCGCGCCGGCAGCGGCAACCCGCGGATGAATTCGCTCAGGATGCCGAGATCGACGCGGTCGCCCACGACGCTCAGGAGTTGCCCCTGGTCGGCGGCCGGCACGCGGTAGCGGGCGGTCAGCGTCGACAGCGCGAGCGAGCGGGCGAGCGGCGTGCCGTCCGGCAGCGGCGTCTGCCCGAGCTCCGCGTTGAAGCGCGTCAGATGCAGCGTGTAGTCGCGGCCGGCGTCGAGCGCCATGTCCCAGCCGAAGCCGACCGTCGGCACGTCGAGGCGCGGCTGGGTCGGCCGCACGCGCAGCACGACGTCGGCGCCCTGCAGGTCGCCGCCGGCGGAGCGCAGGTGGCCGTTCTCGAAGGTCGCCCAGATGGCGTTGTCGATCCGGCCCGCGTGGATCGTGAGCGGAATGTCGAGATAGCGGCCGAGCGTCTGCAGATCGACCGGGCCGGTCGACAGATACGCGTCGCCGGTCCAGTTCGTGGGCTTGCCGATCGGCGCGAGCGGCTTGTGCCGGAAGCGCGCGCGGAAATCGAGCGGGCCGAGCAGCAGCGTGCCGTTCGCGGGCGCCTGCAGCGCGGCCCGGTGCTCGCGGCCGTCGTTGAGCACCGCCAGGCGGATGCCCGCCAGCGCGAGCTCCGGCGCGTCGTGCTGCGCGTCGCGCCAGCGCAGCGTGCCGTTGCGCAGCACGATCGCTTCCTGCTTCAGCAGCCAGGTGCCGAACGTGTCGTTTCCGCCATGGGTGGTCGCGACGCCGACGCCCGCGATGCTCAGCGAGCCGTCGGCCGTGCGCGCGACGACGAGGTCCGGATGGTCGACGATCAGGCTCGACAGCGCGGGCGACAGCCGCAGCAACGACATCCACGACAGCGCGGCCGTCGCGTGCGGAACGGACAGCGCGACCTGGCCGTCACGACCGCGAATGGTGAGGTTGGCGACTTCGACGCCCGGCTGCATGCCGGACCAGTGAGGAGACAGTTTGCCGATCGAAAGCTGCGCGTGGAGCTTGTCGGACACCGCGCGCTCGATGCGCGGGCGAAATTCGTCGATGCGCGGCAGCAGCACATAGCGCAGCCCGAGGAACGCGCCGGCCGCGACGAAGTACGTGCCGATCCCGACTGCCAGCGTCACCCTGAACACGCGACGCAGGACGGGATGATCGTGCTTCGGAGGTCCCGCTTCGGGCTTGGCTAACGCGGATTCCTGACGGTCGGACATGCGGCGGAAGGGCGGCGATATGGTAGTTTTGCAGACTGACGTTGAAATGTATCACAGGGGTTCGTGCCGGCGGCCTTCGCGGCAGTGCGGCACGGGCCTTCCGGCGCGCGGTTGTCGCGGCGGCGCATCCGCGTCGCGACAACCGCGCCGAGTCCACGGGGCCTGTCGGCGGCGGGGGCGCGCAAGCGTGCTCGCGCAGCGGCAGGCCTTACCGCCAGGCCGCTTTTCGATGACCGACGCTTCCGCCCTGATCAGCCCGTCCTTCTCCCGCTATATCGCCCGCGCGGCCGCCGCCCGTCCCGCGCTGCGCGACCAGATCGCCGCGTGGGCCGCCGCGCCGCTCGTGCGCGCGCAGCTCGACGCGCGCCTGACCGAGCTGCTCGCATCGCCCACCGGCGCGGTCGCGCAGGGCGACGAGCAACTGAAGCGCGCGCTGCGGCAGTTGCGGGTCGAGGTGTTCGGCGCGATCGCGGAGCGCGACCTGCGCGGCGTCGCGGACGTCGCCGAGGTGACGTCCGCGATGACCGATCTCGCCGAGGTGGCCGTGCAGCGCTCGCTCGCGCTGCTGTCGGCCGAACTCGAGGCGATGTACGGCGAGCCGCGCGGCGCCGACGGCCAGCGCGTCGTGCTGGGCGTGGTCGGGATGGGCAAGCTCGGCGGCCGCGAGCTGAACGTGTCGTCGGACATCGACCTGATCTTCGTCTACGAGGACGACGGCGAGACGGCCGGCGGCACGCGCTCGCCGCTGTCCACCCAGGAATACTTCACGCGGCTCGGCCGGCGCCTGATCGGCGTGCTGTCCGAGGTCACCGCCGACGGTTACGTGTTTCGCGTCGACATGCGGCTGCGCCCGAACGGCGATTCGGGGCCGCTCGTCTGCAGTCTCGGGATGCTCGAGGAATATTTCTACGTGCAGGGGCGCGAATGGGAGCGCTATGCGTGGATCAAGGGGCGGCTCGTGTCGGAAGGCGACAGCGACGCGGCGCGGCGGCTCGCGACGCAGCTCGAATCGATCGTCAAGCCGTTCGTGTATCGCCGCTATCTCGACTTCGGCGTGATCGGCGCGATCCGTTCGCTGCACCAGCAGATTCGCCAGGAAGCCGCGCGCCGCGCATCGATGCGGCCCGACAAGGCCGACGACATCAAGCTCGGGCGCGGCGGCATCCGCGAGATCGAGTTCAGCGCGCAGGTGTTCCAGCTGATCCGCGGCGGCCAGGATGCGGAATTCCGCGTGCGGCCGACGCTCGCGGTGCTGCGCCATGCGCAGGCGCGCGGGCTGATCGGCGAGGACGTGCGCGAGCGCCTGACCGACGCGTACAACTTCCTGCGCACGCTCGAGCACCGGCTGCAGTACCGCGACGACGCGCAGACGCACGCGATGCCGGTCGATCCTCACGAGCGCGCGGCGCTGGCCGCATCGCTCGGCTTTGCCGACTACGCGGCGCTGATGCAGGTGCTCGACGGCCACCGCACCTTCGTCGAGGCGCAGTTCGACCAGATCTTTGCCGACAAGGCGAACGGCGGCCCCTGCGCGGCGGGGGAGGACACCGCCGCATCGTGGATCTGGAGCGGGGCGCTCGCCGACGACGGCGAAGACGACGCGCTGCGCGCGCGCCTCGACGGGCTGGGCTTCACCGATCCGGCGACCGTGCTCGCGCGGCTGCGCGCGATCTGGCAATCGTCGCGCTACGCGGGCCTGCCGGAAAAGAGCCGGCAACGCTTCGACAGCGTCGCGCAACGCGCGCTCGAGGCGGCGCCGCGGATCGACGCCGCGCGCCGTGACGAGACCATCGTGCGGCTGTTCGACCTGCTCGAGACGGTCAGCCGGCGCGGCGTCTATCTGGCGCTGCTGACCGAGTATCCGGCCGCGCTCGATCGCGTGCTGTCGGTGCTCGGCGCGACGCGCTGGGGCGGCGGCTACCTGATCCGCCATCCGCAACTGCTCGACGAACTGCTCGATGACGAAGCGATCGCCAGCCCGTTCGACTGGCCCGCGTTCAAGGACGCGTTGCGTGCGCGTCTCGCCGCCGCCGACGGCCCCGAGCAGCAGATGGACCTGCTGCGGCACGCGCAGCACGCCGAGGTGTTCCGGATTCTGCTGATCGACCTGGCAGGGCAGCTGTCGGTCGAGCACGTGAGCGACCGCCTGTCGGAGCTCGCCGACGCGGTGCTCGACGTGACGATCGAGGTCGTCTGGTCGCAGCTCGCGAAACGTCACCGCGACGTGCCGAAGTTCGCGGTGATCGCGTACGGCAAGCTCGGCGGCAAGGAACTCGGCTATGCATCGGATCTCGACCTGATCTTCCTGTACGACGACCCCGACGAGCGCTCGGCGGACGTCTACACGACGTTTACGCGACGGCTGATCACGTGGCTCACGACCGCGACCGGCGCGGGCGCGCTGTTCGACATCGACTTGCGGCTGCGGCCGAACGGCGAGGCCGGGCTGCTCGTGACCGATCTCGATGCGTTCCGCCGCTACCAGCTGCGCGAGGGCGACGCGGCGAATACCGCGTGGGTGTGGGAGCACCAGGCGCTCACGCGGGCCCGCTACAGCGCGGGCGACACGCAGATCGGCGCGGACTTCGAGGCGATCCGCCAGCAGGTGCTGACGACGCCGCGCGACGGGGCGGTGCTGGCGAAGGAGATCGTCGACATGCGCGGCAAGGTGTTCGCCGGCCACCCGAACCAGACCGAGCTGTTCGACCTGAAGCACGATCGCGGCGGGATGGTCGACATCGAGTTCATCGTTCAGTACTGGGTGCTGCTGCATGCATCGAGCGATGCCGAGCTGATCCGCAACACCGGCAACATCGCGCTGCTGCGCGAGGTCGCGCGGTTCGGGCTGATGGGCGAGGACGAAGCCGAGCGCGTCGGCGCCGCGTACCGCAAGTACCGGAAGCTGCAGCACAAGCTGCGGCTCGACGGGATGGAAAAGGCTCGCGTCGATCCGGCGCTGGTGGCCGACGAGCGGGCGGCCGTGACGGCGCTCTGGGAGCGGGTGTTCGGGGCGGTCGAAACGGCTGTTTGAGGCGGGCGTTCGAATCGACTGTTCGAATCGCCGAGGCGGGCTGGGGGCGGTCGGGTGGCCGCGGCCGTTCGTCGGGAAAGGCCGGCGCGGGCGCCGGCCTTGTCGCATGCGGCGACCGGTGCCCGCGTCAGGCCGCCAGCATTTCCTTCGCGTGCTTGCGCGTCGTCGCGGTGATCTCGAGGCCGCCGAGCATCCGGGCGATTTCCTCGACCCGGCTCGCCTTGTCGAGCGCGACGACCGACGAAACGGTGCCGCCGCGCTCGTCGGCACCCTTCGCGACCTGGAAGTGATGGTCGCCACGCGCGGCGACCTGCGGCAGGTGCGTCACGCACAGTACCTGGCGGTCACGCCCGAGCTGGTGCAGCAGCCGGCCGACCACCTCGGCGACGCCGCCGCCGATGCCCGTGTCGACTTCGTCGAAAATCAGCGTCGGCGTCGGGCTCGCGGCACTCGCGATTACCGCGAGCGCAAGGCTGATCCGTGCGAGTTCGCCGCCCGACGCGACTTTCGCGAGCGGGCGCAGCGGCACGCCGGGGTGTCCGGCGACCCGGAATTCGACCTGCTCGAGCCCGTGCGGGCCGCCATCGGCGAGCGGCACGAGCGCGACTTCGAAGCTGCCGCCCGCCATCGACAGCTCCTGCATGCCGGCCGTGACGGCCGCGCCGAGCGCCTTCGCGGCCTGCGCGCGTGACTTCGACAGGCGTTTCGCGTCGGTGAGATAGGCTTCCCACGCCTTGGCTTGCGCGGCTTCCAGCGCGCCGAGATCGGCCGCTGCGTCGAGCGCGGCGAGCTGCGCGCGGCGTGCCGCATGCTCCTCGTGCAGCGTGTCGGGCGGCAGCCTGAACTTGCGGGCGGTCGAGTGCAGCGCGTCGAGGCGCGTTTCGACCTGCGCGAGCCGGGCCGGGTCGAGATCGAGGCGCTGCGCGTAGTGCGACAGCGAATAGACGGCTTCCTGCAGCTGGATCTCGGCCGGTTCGAGCGAGGCGAGCGCATCGCCGAGCCCGGAGTCGTAATCGGCCAGGCTGCGCAGTTTCGACACGATCGCGCCGAGCTGCGGGAGCATCGCGTCGTCGGCCTCGGACAGCGCGTTGAGTGCACCCTGCACGCCGGCGATCAGGTTCGCCGAATGCGACAGGCGCTTGTGCTCGCTGCCGACTTCGTCCCATTCGCCCGGTTGCGGCGCGAGCTTGTCGAGTTCGGCGAGCTGCCATGCGAGCTTCTCGCGTTCGAGCTGCAGTTCCCGTTCGTGCGCCTTCGCGGCATCGATCGCCTGCGTCGCGTCGCGCCAGACGCGCCACGCGCGTGCGACGTTCGCGGCATCGGCGACGAGCCCCGCGTGCGTATCGAACAGTTCGCGCTGCGCATCGGGGCGCATCAGCAGCTGATGCGCGTGCTGGCCGTGGATGTCGACCAGCATCTCGCCAAGCTCGCGCAATTGCGCGAGCGTCGCGCTGGTGCCGTTGATGAACGCACGCGAGCGGCCGTTTGCGTCGATCACGCGGCGCAGCATCACGGTGTCCTCGGCGTCGAACGCGTGTTCGTCGAGCCAGCGCGCGACGCGGTCGTGCGGCGTGAATTCGGCGGTGATGTCGGCGCGGCCGCAGCCGGCGCGCACGACGCTTGCGTCGGCGCGTTCGCCGAGCGCGAGGGCCAGCGCGTCGATCAGGATCGACTTGCCGGCGCCGGTTTCGCCGGAAAAGACGGTAAAGCCGCTGTCGAATTCGAGATCGAGCGCGGCGACGATGACGAAGTCGCGGATCGAGAGGTGGCGAAGCATGGTGTCGGGCTCGGGTGCGTCAGGACGCCTTGTCGTCTTCGTTCGATGCGTGCTCGTTCCAGTGCAGCTTCTTGCGCAGCGTCGCGTAATAGCTGTAGCCGACCGGATGCAGGAACGGCACCGTGTGCTTCGAGCGGCGCACCTCGATCGTGTCGTTCAGCTCCAGCGAGGTAAACGACTGCATGTCGAAGTTCACGTTGACGTCGCGGCCGCCGACGATCTGGATCGCGATCTTCGAATCGTCGGGCAGCACGATCGGCCTGTTCGACAGCGCATGCGGCGCGATCGGCACGAGCACGATGCCCTGGAGTTGCGGGTGCAGGATCGGCCCGGCCGACGACAGCGCGTATGCGGTCGAGCCGGTCGGCGTGGCGACGATCAGGCCGTCCGAGCGCTGGTTGTACATATACCGGCCGTCGACCGACGCGCGCAGCTCGACCATCCCTGAAAAGCCGCTGCGGTTCACGACGACATCGTTGAACGCGAGTGCGTGGTAGATCGGCTCGCCGTCGCGCACGATCCGGGCCTCGAGCAGCGAGCGCTCCTCGCGCTCGAACTTGCCCGACAGGATCACCGGCACGAGCGCCTGCATGTCGGCCGCCGCGATGTCCGTGATGAAGCCGAGCCGCCCGTGGTTGATCCCGATCAGCGGAGTCTTGTACGGCGCGAGCTGCCGGCCGATGCCGAGCATCGTGCCGTCGCCGCCGAGCACGACCGCCACGTCCGCGCGCGCACCGATTTCTGCCGGAGTGAGCGCCGGATAGCCGGAGATGCCGATTTCGCGGGCCGTTTCGGCTTCGAACACGACCTCGAAGCCCAGCTTCGCGATGCAGCCAGCCAGCGTGGCGAGCGGCTCGGCGATGCCGGGCGTGTTGCTCCGGCCCACGAGCGCAACAGTATTGAACTGATTACCGGTTTTCATGCCGGCATTACACCATAGCTCGTTGACGAAAAGAACCGGCTGTGTGAAGACAGGGCCGGATCGATCGGCCCGTGCGACAGTGGCCGCGGCCACTCGCCGTGCTCGCGCGGTTGCGCTAAAATTTTCCACCATGCTAGATCCTCGCGCACGAACCCTCCTGAAAACCCTGATCGAACGGTATATCGCCGACGGTCAGCCGGTCGGCTCGCGCACGTTGTCCCGTTATTCCGGGCTCGAGCTGAGCCCGGCAACGATCCGCAACGTGATGTCCGACCTGGAGGAGCTCGGCCTCGTGTCGAGCCCGCATACGTCGGCCGGCCGCGTACCGACGCCGCGCGGCTACCGGCTGTTCGTCGACACGATGCTGACGGTCGAGGCGCCGATCGACGCCGAGGCCGTCGCGCGCCAGGTGCAGAACACGCTGCAGGCGGGCGAACCGCAGCAACGCGTGGTGGCAGCCGCGGCGAGCGTGCTGTCCAACCTGTCGCAGTTCGCGGGCGTCGTGCTGACGCCGCGCCGCAGCCATGTATTCAAGCAGATCGAGTTCATGCGCCTGTCGGACAAGCGCATCTTGCTGATCATCGTCACGCCCGAGGGCGACGTGCAGAACCGCATGCTCGCGACGCCGCGCGACTATTCGCCGTCCCAGCTCACCGAGGCATCCAACTACATCAATGCGCACTTCGCCGGGCTGTCCTTCGACGAGGTGCGCCGCCGCCTGCGCGACGAGATCGACCAGCTGCGCGGCGACATGACCACGCTGATGCACGCGGCCGTGACGGCCAGCACCGAGGTGCCCGACACCGAGGACACCGTGCTCATTTCCGGCGAGCGCAACCTGCTCGAGGTGGCGGATCTGTCGTCCGACATGGCGCGGCTGCGCAAGTTGTTCGACGTATTCGACCAAAAGACGGGCCTCCTTCAATTGCTCGACGTGTCGAGCCACGCGCAGGGCGTGCAGATATTCATCGGCGGCGAATCGACGCTGGTGCCGATCGAGGAAATGAGCGTCGTGACGGCGCCCTACGAGGTGAACGGCAAGATCGTCGGCACGCTCGGCGTGATCGGCCCGACTCGCATGGCGTATAACCGCGTGATCCCGATCGTCGACATCACCGCGCGGCTGCTGTCGCTCACGCTGAGCCAGCAGTAACCCGAACCGATACCGTTTCGCCATCGTGCCGCGACGCCGCGTGCATCGCCAGTCGGCCGAACGGCCAGCCGACCCGAGCAAGGCGGCCCGCTATAATTGAGGGCCGTCCGACTGCGTGCCCCGAGCACGTTTCTGCCCATGCGTTTCGATCTCGAGCCGCCTTCGAGTGTTGCCGCCTCCCATCGCATCGGCGTGCTGCTGATCAATCTCGGCACGCCCGACGCCCCGACGCCGCGCGCGGTGCGGCGCTATCTGGCCGAATTCCTGTCGGATCCCCGCGTCGTCGAAATCCCGCAGGCGATCTGGCAGGTCCTGCTGCGCACGTTGATCCTGCCGCTGCGCGGCCGCGCGTCCGCGAAGAAATACGCTGCCGTCTGGATGCCAGAGGGCTCGCCGCTGCGCGTGTACACCGAGCGGCAGACCGAAGGCGTGCGCCACCTGCTCGCATCGAACGGCTACCAGGTAACGGTCGACTACGCGATGCGCTACGGCAGTCCGGGCATTGCGCAGGCCCTCGCGCAGTTCAAGCGGGCGGGCGTCGAGCGCGTGCTGCTGATGCCGATGTATCCGCAATACTCGGCGTCCACCACCGCCACCGCATTCGATGCCGCGTTCGCCGCGCTCGCGCGGATGCGCAACCAGCCGGAGGTGCGCACGGTGCGGCAATATGCCGACCATCCGGCCTACATCCATGCACTCGCGGAGCAGGTGCGCCATTACTGGGCGCAGCACGGCCGGCCCGACTTCGCGGCCGGCGACAAGCTCGTGCTGAGTTTTCACGGGGTGCCGAAACGCACGCTCGACCTGGGCGATCCCTATCACGACCAGTGCCAGCAGACGGGCGCGCTGCTGATGGCCGCGCTCGGGCTGTCGACGCTCGAATGCCGTGTGACGTTCCAGTCGCGCTTCGGCAAGGCCGAGTGGCTGCAGCCATACACGGCGCCGACGCTGCGCGAGCTCGGGGAGGCCGGCGTGCGGCGGGCCGACGTGTTCTGTCCCGGGTTTACGGCCGATTGTCTGGAGACGATCGAGGAGATCGGGATGGAGGTGCGCGACGAGTTCATCGCGGGCGGCGGCCAGGCCTTCCACCGGATTCCGTGCCTGAACGGCGCGCCGGCCTGGATCGGCGCGCTGGGCGAGATCGTCGCCGAGAATCTGCAGGGCTGGCCGGTGAAGGCCGCCCAGCCCGAAACGGTGAGCTGAACGCGATGAACTACAAGATTTCGACGGAACCCGGCGCCAGGCTGCGCATCGACAAATGGCTGTGGGCAGCGCGCTTCTTCAAGACGCGCTCGCTCGCGTCCGACGCGGTCGACAAGGGCCACGTGAAGATCGGCGGGGCGGCAGTCAAGCCGGCGAAGGACGTGCGCGTCGGCGACGAGGTCGAGATTGCGATCGACGGTGTCGTCTGGCACATTGCCGTGCTCGGCATCTGCGACGTGCGCGGGCCCGCGAGCATCGCGCAGACGCTTTACGAGGAAACGGAAGCGGGGCGCGTCGCGCGGCTCGCCGAACTGGAGCGGCGCCGCACGTATCGCGAGCCGGCGGCGGAACTGCACGGCCGGCCGACCAAGCGCGACCGGCGCATCATCGACAGATTTTCTGGTGGGAGCTGAACATCTGGTCGAAGGTAGCCCGCGCGCTTCCGTATTCGGTCGTGCGGTCGGTCACGGCTCCGGACAGGCAGATGGTGGTGGTGCCGGCAATCAGTACCAGCGCGACCACCGATATGGCAAAGGTCAATTTCACGGTACTCGCCTCGCTCGGACGGTGAATGCGGCGCCAGGTGGATGTCAGGCGGCGGTAAGCTAGGGTAAACGCGCTTTCTCGACGCTTGAATGGAGTGTAGTGCAGCCCCCTGTGGCGAGCTAGTACTTGCCTGGTAAGCGTTGTTACCGGCCGTTTCGTCTGATCTGACGACAAATGCGCGCAATCGGGCAGCGCGCGGTGCGGTTGTTTCGCGGTATTGGCGAATACCGGCGAATAGCCCTCTTGAAATCGCAGTTTTCGCCCTTATTTGCACCAACAATGTGCGGTGCCGCCGGCATACGATCCGGCGGTTGCCGATTTGGCTTCAACCTCTAATCGACTTTCAGCGACATGGAAAACACGCAAGAGAACCCGGCTACCCAATCGGCCGAAGAGATCGGCAGCGAGAAGCAGGCGGCGCAAGGCGCTGCTCCCGCCGCCGAAGCAGCCGACGCGGCGCTCGCGGAGGCTCAAGCCAAGGTCGCCGAGCTGCAGGAGAGCTTCCTCCGGGCGAAGGCCGAGACCGAGAACGTGCGCCGTCGTGCGCAGGAAGATGTGTCGAAGGCGCACAAGTTTGCGATCGAGGGCTTCGCGGAGCACCTGCTGCCCGTGCTGGACAGCCTCGAGGCTGCCGTCAGCGACACGTCCGGCGACATCGCGAAGGTGCGTGAAGGCGTCGAGCTGACGCTGCGCCAACTGACGAGCGCGCTCGAGAAGGGCCGCGTCGTCGCGATCAACCCGGTCGGCGAGAAGTTCGATCCGCACCAGCACCAGGCGATTTCGATGGTGCCGGCCGATCAGGAGCCGAACACCGTGGTGGCCGTGCTGCAAAAGGGCTACATGATCGCGGACCGCGTGCTGCGCCCGGCGCTCGTCACGGTCGCCCAGCCGAAGTAAGGCTGCCGCGATGATTCCCGCCGGCGTCGATCCGGCCGCGTTCGAAGCGTTCGACATGCAGGCGCTGGCGGCCGACACGTTCGACGCCGCTGTCGCCGGCGCCGGCGACGCGCTCGCCGTGGTGTTCTTCTGGGGCGTCGACTGCTTCAACTGCGAGATCGCGAAGAAGGCGATGCTCGCCCGGCCGGACGCGATCCGCGCGCTGGATCTGAAGTGGTTCCACTGCAACGTATACGAACATCATGAGCTGGGGCGCCGCTTCGGCCTGCACGGCGTGCCGACGTGGTTCTTTTTTCATCGCGGCAAGCGGCTCGGCCGCGCGACCGGCTGGCATGGCCTGGCGCAGTTCCAGGCGGCGGTGTCGGCGGCGCGCGCGAAGATCGCCGCGGCCGCCGGTGCGCCGTCGGAGCGCGACGGCGGTCCGCACGATCCGTCTACCGGCGGCGATTGAAAAAATTTAATATCCGCATCGCTTGGCGGGTCTTGAAAACGGATCGGCCGGACGCATTTCGGGAACAGAGTTGAATTCTGGCGCGCGAAACCGCCCAAAAAAGCGGCGTTTCGCGCAGCAAACAAGCATTTCTGGAGATTAGGAAAAATGGGAAAGATCATCGGTATTGACCTCGGCACCACGAACTCGTGCGTCGCCATCATGGAAGGCAACCAGGTCAAGGTCATCGAGAACTCGGAAGGCGCGCGCACCACGCCGTCGATCATCGCCTACATGGACGATAACGAAGTGCTCGTCGGCGCACCGGCCAAGCGTCAGTCCGTGACCAACCCGAAGAACACGCTGTTCGCGGTGAAGCGCCTGATCGGCCGCCGCTTCGAAGAGAAGGAAGTCCAGAAGGACATCGGCCTGATGCCGTACGCGATCATCAAGGCCGACAACGGCGACGCATGGGTCGAAGCGCACGGCGAGAAGCTGGCGCCGCCGCAGGTTTCGGCGGAAGTGCTGCGCAAGATGAAGAAGACGGCCGAAGACTACCTCGGCGAGCCGGTCACGGAAGCCGTGATCACGGTGCCGGCTTACTTCAACGACAGCCAGCGTCAGGCGACCAAGGACGCCGGCCGCATCGCGGGCCTCGAAGTCAAGCGGATCATCAACGAGCCGACCGCGGCTGCGCTCGCATTCGGCCTCGACAAGGCCGAGAAGGGCGACCGCAAGATCGCCGTGTATGACCTCGGCGGCGGCACGTTCGACGTGTCGATCATCGAGATCGCGGACGTCGACGGCGAAATGCAGTTCGAAGTGCTGTCGACCAACGGCGACACGTTCCTCGGCGGCGAGGACTTCGACCAACGCATCATCGATTACATCATCGGCGAATTCAAGAAGGAGCAGGGCGTCGACCTGTCGAAGGACGTGCTCGCGCTGCAGCGCCTGAAGGAAGCCGCCGAAAAGGCGAAGATCGAGCTGTCGTCGAGCCAGCAGACCGAAATCAACCTGCCGTACATCACGGCCGACGCATCGGGTCCGAAGCACCTGAACCTCAAGATCACCCGCGCGAAGCTGGAAGCGCTGGTCGAGGACCTGGTCGAGCGCACGATCGAACCGTGCCGCATCGCGATCAAGGACGCCGGCGTCAAGGTGTCGGACATCGACGACGTAATCCTGGTCGGCGGCCAGACCCGCATGCCGAAGGTGCAGGAGAAGGTGAAGGAGTTCTTCGGCAAGGATCCGCGCCGTGACGTGAACCCGGACGAAGCCGTCGCAGTCGGCGCGGCGATCCAGGGCCAGGTGCTGTCGGGCGATCGCAAGGACGTGCTGCTGCTCGACGTGACCCCGCTGTCGCTCGGCATCGAAACGCTCGGCGGCGTGATGACGAAGATGATCAACAAGAACACGACGATCCCGACGAAGCACGCACAGGTGTATTCGACGGCGGACGACAACCAGTCGGCCGTGACGATCAAGGTGTTCCAGGGCGAACGCGAGATGGCGGCAGGCAACAAGCTGCTCGGCGAGTTCAACCTCGAAGGCATCCCGCCCGCACCGCGCGGCGTGCCGCAGATCGAAGTGACCTTCGACATCGACGCGAACGGCATCCTGCACGTCGGCGCGAAGGACAAGGCGACCGGCAAGGAAAACAAGATCACGATCAAGGCGAACTCGGGTCTGTCCGACGCCGAAATCGACCAGATGATCAAGGACGCGGAAGCGAACGCAGCGGAAGACCACAAGCTGCGCGAGCTGGCCGATTCGCGCAACCAGGGCGACGCGCTGGTCCACAGCACGAAGAAGGCGCTCACCGAGTACGGCGACAAGCTGGACGCGGGCGAGAAGGAAAAGATCGAAGCGGCGCTGAAGTCGCTCGAGGACGTGCTGAAGGATACGTCGGCCGACAAGGCGGCGATCGACTCGAAGGTCGAGGAGCTCGGCAAGGCTTCGCAGAAGCTCGGCGAAAAGATGTACGCCGACATGCAGGCGCAGCAGGCTGGTGCGGCCGGCGCGGCGGGTGCAGCGGAAGGTGCGGCCCACGCGGGTGCGCAGCAGGCTGCGGACGACGTCGTCGACGCCGAGTTCAAGGAAGTGAAGAAGGACTGAGCCGGGTTGCCATGGCACCGCACGCCGCGCGCGACACGCGCGCGGCGCGGCTGAACAGCGGTCTGTCTTTCCTTCCGGATGGCCGGATCGACTCCACGCCTGGCGGGCTTCGCGGCCCTCCGGGCACATTTGTTTTTTGGCGGGTGCTGCGCGAGCCGTCCGCGGACGGCGCAGCGCCAGACGAGTCGAGAGACTTTACTGCGGGCGAAAGGAGCCGCCGCGTGCATGACGCGCGTCGGCACAGCGAATCGATATGGCGAAACGGGATTACTACGAGGTTCTGGGCGTCGCGAAGAATGCGAGCGACGACGAAATCAAGAAGGCGTATCGCAAGCTTGCGATGAAGTATCACCCTGACCGCAATCCGGACAGCAAGGATGCGGAAGAGCATTTCAAGGAAGCGAAGGAAGCCTATGAAATGCTGTCGGACGACCAGAAGCGCGCGGCGTACGATCAGTATGGCCACGCGGGCGTCGATCCGAACATGGGCGGTGCGGGCGGACAGGGTTTCGGCGGTTTCGCGGACGCGTTCGGCGACATCTTCGGCGACATCTTCGGTCAGGCCGCGGGCGGTGCCGCGCGCGGCGGCCGCGGCGGGCCGCAGGTGTATCGCGGCGCCGACCTGCGCTACAGCATGGAAATCACGCTCGAGCAGGCCGCGCACGGCTACGACACGCAGATCCGCGTGCCGAGCTGGGTGTCGTGCGAAGTCTGTCACGGATCGGGCGCGAAGCCGGGCACGAAGCCGGAAACCTGCCCGACGTGCCACGGCCAGGGCACGGTGCGCATGTCGCAGGGCTTCTTCAGCATCCAGCAGACCTGCCCGAAGTGTCACGGCACCGGCACCTACATCCCCGAACCGTGCGTGCACTGCCACGGCTCGGGCAAGGTGAAGGAAACCAAGACGCTCGAAGTGAAGATCCCGGCTGGCATCGACGACGGGATGCGGATCCGCTCGGCCGGCAACGGCGAGCCGGGCATCAACGGCGGGCCGCCGGGCGACCTGTACGTCGAGATCCACATCAAGCCGCACTCGGTGTTCGAGCGCGACGGCGACGATCTGCACTGCCAGATGCCGATTCCGTTCACGACCGCCGCACTCGGCGGCGAGATCGAGGTGCCGACGCTGGCCGGCCGTGCGTCGTTCCCGGTGCCGGAAGGCACGCAGTCGGGCAAGACGTTCCGCCTGCGCGGCAAGGGCATCAAGGGTCTGCGTTCGAGCATCGCGGGCGATCTGTACGTCCACGTGCAGGTCGAGACGCCCGTGAAGCTGACCGAGCAGCAGCGGGACCTGCTCAAGCAGTTCGAGAAGTCGCTGGCCGAGGGCGGTGCGCGTCACAGCCCGCAGAGCAAGAGCTGGTTCGACCGGGTGAAGAGCTTCTTCGAGTAACGGCATGACTGAAGGCAACGAGAGCGCGTCGTTCGCGCTCTTGGACGATTGCGACTCGACCGCGTCCGCGCGGTCGAGTCGTTTGTATTCCGGTTTCGTGCGCGAACGCGTGTGCACGGATCCGGCACGGCTCGACGAACTCGATGCGGCGGTGATGCAGGATCTGCGCGACGGGCTGCATGCGGTCGTCGTCGGCGATTACGAATTCGGACGCAATCTCGAAAGAGCGCAGCCGGGCCATGCCCCGCTGCGCTTTTTGCTGTATGCGCGCTGCGAGCGCCTGTCGCGCGACGAAGTCGACGCGTGGCTCGCGCAGCAGGACGGCGGCGGTGCGCCGACGATCGCGGGCGTCGCGCACGTCGCGAAGAGCGTGTCGCGCGATGCGTTCGACGCGGCGATTGCCGCCGTGCACGACGCGCTGCGCGCGGGCGATTCGTATCAGATCAACTACACGTACCGGCTGAATTTCGACATGTTCGGCACACCGCTCGCGCTGTACCGGCGGTTGCGCGCGCGACAGCCCGTGCGTTACGGCGCGCTGATCGCGCTGCCCGACGGTACGTGGGTCGTGTCGTGCTCGCCCGAGCTGTTCGTCGAGAAGCACGGCGGCGTGCTGCGCGCGCGGCCGATGAAGGGCACCGCGCCGCGCTCGGCCGATCCGCGCGACGACGCGGCCGCCGCCGCGTTCCTCGCCAGCGATCCGAAGAACCGCGCGGAAAACGTGATGATCGTCGATTTGCTGCGCAACGACGTGTCGCGGATCGCGCGCACGGGCACGGTGAGGGTGCCGGCGCTGTTCTCGGTCGAACCGTACGCGTCGGTCTGGCAGATGACGTCGACGGTCGAAGCCGGCTGGCGCGACGGCACCACGTTCGCGCAGATGCTGCGTGCGCTGTTTCCATGCGGATCGATCACCGGTGCGCCGAAGCACAAGACGATGGAACTGATCGACGCGATCGAGTCGACGCCGCGCGGGCTCTATACGGGCGCGATCGGCTGGCTCGACGCGCCGAGGAACAGGGCGTCGGCAGACGATGCGTCGCGCGACGATGCGGGCGGCTGCGGTGATTTCTGCCTGTCGGTCGCGATCCGGACACTGACGCTCGAGGCGGTCGATGCCGAGGGCGCCGCAACGATCGCTACGCGTGACGCGGCAACGGCCGCGGCCGGCCGGCGACGCGGCACGATGGGTGTCGGCGCGGGCATCGTGCTCGACAGCGTCGCCGCCGACGAATATGCGGAGTGCGAATTGAAGGCGCGATTCCTGACCGACGCCGATCCCGGCTTCCAGCTGTTCGAGACCACCGCCGCGACGCGAGCGGACGGCATCCGGCATCTCGAGCGCCATCTCGCGCGGCTGCGGCGCAGCGCAGATGCATTCGGCTTCCGCCTCGATGCCGATGCGTTGCGCCGCGAGATCGACGCGCGCTGCGCGGCGCTCGACGGCGACGGCCCGTACCGGATGAAGCTCGCGCTCGCGAAGGACGGCGCGGTCGACATCACGGCCGCGCCGCTGAAGCCGCTGCCCGCGGGGCCGGTCGGCGTGATGCTCGCGTCCGCGCACGGCTTCGCACCGACGCGCACGGACGACGCGCTGCTGGTGCACAAGACGACGCGCCGTGCCGAATACGACCGTGCATGGCAAGCGGCGGAGGCGCTGGGCGGCTTCGACATGCTGTTCGTCAACGAGCGCGGCGAGGTGACGGAAGGCGGCCGCTCGAATCTGTTCGTGAAGCTCGACGGACGATGGGTGACTCCACCGCTGTCGAGCGGCGTGCTGCCGGGCGTGATGCGCGGCGTGCTGCTCGACGATCGCACGTTCGGCGCCGAGGAGCGCATCGTCACGCTCGACGACCTGGCGCGCGCCGACGCGTTGCTGCTGACCAATGCACTGCGCGGTGCGCTCGATGCGGTATTGAAATGACGCGATGAGCGCCCGGGCCGCGTGTCCGAAGAACCGGCACCGTCGATCTTCGGCAACGCGGCGCCGCCCAAAGAAAAAGCGCGGCACCCTGCAAAGGGTGCCGCGCTTTTTTATCGAACGGACGCTAACCGCGCGTCAGAACGAGTGTTCCGGGCCCGGGAACGAGCCGTCCTTCACGGCGCTCACGTACGCTTCGACGGCCGCCTGGATGTTCGGCTGGCCCTGCATGAAATCCTTCACGAAACGCGGGCGCTTGCCGGGGAAAATGCCGAGCATGTCGTGCAGCACCAGCACCTGGCCCGAGCAATCGAGGCCTGCGCCGATGCCGATCGTCGGAATCTTCAGCATGTGCGTGACCTCGGACGCGACGAGCGTCGGCACCGCTTCGAGCACGACGAGCTGCGCGCCGGCATCTTCGATCGCGCGCGCATCGCGCAGCAGCTGCGCGGCACCGGCTTCGGTGCGGCCCTGCACCTTGAAGCCGCCGAACGCATGCACCGACTGCGGCGTGAGACCGAGGTGCGCGCACACCGGCACCGAGCGTTCGACGAGGAAGCGGATCGTGTCGGCGAGCCATTCGCCGCCTTCGAGCTTGACCATCTGCGCGCCGGCGCGCATCAGCGTCACCGCGTTCGCGAACGCCTCCGCCGGCGTGCCGTACGTGCCGAACGGCAAATCGGCGACGACGAGCGCGCGCGGTTGCACACGCGCGACGCATGCGGTGTGGTAGGCGATGTCGTCGATCGACACGGGGAGCGTGGTGGTGTGGCCCTGCAGCACGTTGCCGAGCGAGTCGCCGATCAGCAGCACATCGGTGCCGGCGCGATCGAGCAGCGCGGAAAAGCTCGCGTCGTAGCAGGTGAGCATCGCGATCTTCTCGCCGGCCTCGCGCATTGCCTGCAGCTTGGGCACGGTGACGGCAGGCCGGCTCGATTCCTGGAGATAGGTCATGGGAAATCCGGTTCGATAGGGAGGAGCGACCGAGCGAGGACGCGTCAGCGCGTCGTCTCGCCCTTGACGAAGAATTCCTTGCGGCCGCGCATCGTGTCGATGCGCTCGATCAGCAGCGCGAGGTCGTCGGGGGAGTCTTGCGGGTTCAGGTGTTCGGCTGCGACCGTGAGCACCGGCGTGCGGTCGTAGTGGTAGAAGAATTCGTTGTACGCATCGACGAGCGAGCGCAGGTACGCGTCGCTGATCTGCAGCTCCATCGGCAGCCCGCGCTTCTGGATGCGCGAGAACAGCACCTCTGGGCTCGCCTGCAGATAGATGACGAGATCGGGCGCGGGGGCTTGCGGCACGTCCACGTGCGTCGCGATAGACCGGTACAGCTGCCATTCGTCTTCCGGCAGGTTCAGCCGCGCGAAGATGTCGTTCTTCTGCGGCATGAAATCGGCGACGACGGGCCGGCCCGTATCGAGCGCGCCGATCAGTTCGCGCGCCTGCTGCGCGCGCTGCAGCGCGAACGACAGCTGCGCGGGCAGCGCGTAGCGCGCGGTGTCGCGATAGAAGCGTTCGAGAAACGGGTTGTCCTGCGGGCGCTCGAGCAGCGTCTGCATCGACCAGCGCTCGGCGAACAGGCGCGCGAGCGTCGTCTTGCCGACGCCGATGGGCCCTTCGATCACCAGATAGCGATGCGGGGCGCGCAGGTCGGGCGCGGTGACGGTCAGCGGATTGATGTTCATCGGCAGCGGTTCTTGTCGGCGTCAGCGCCGGCGGCAAGGGCCTTCTGCATCAGGCATTGACAGGTCTGCACCTTCTCGACGCGCTGATCCGCGACGGAGGCGAGGTACGCATCGGCGCGGCCGCGCGCGGGGATGTCGAGCGCCGGCTCGATCTCGACGAGCGGCACGAGCGCGAATGCGCGATCGGTGAGGCGCGGATGCGGGACGATCAGGTCGGGCTCGTCGATCGAATCTGAGCCGAACAGCAGGATATCGAGGTCGAGCGTGCGCGGCGCGTTGCGATACGGGCGCTCGCGCCCGAAGTGATGTTCGATCTTCTGGCAGAGCGCGAGCAGCTCACGGGCCGACAGCGTCGTGTCGATCTTGACGACGCAGTTGTAGTAGTCGTCGCCGCCCGCTTCGAAGGGCGCCGTGCGATACAGGCTCGATTTGCCGAGGATCGAGATGGTGCGCTGCTGCGCGAGGCACACCACCGCGTCCTTCAGGGTCTGGCGCGCATCGCCGAGATTCGCCCCCAGTCCGATATATGCAACCGTCATGGCATCACTTCCTACGTCGTTCGCCGGCGTGCGCGTCAGTCGTCGGAACCGCCCGCGGTGTCCGGCGCCTGCTCGGCGGCGCTTTCGCCCGGCTTGCGGTTTCGCGCGCCGCCGCGGCGGCGCCGCTTGCGGGGCGATTTCTCCTTCGAGCCGCCCTGCGTGAGGAGTGCCTCGCGCGCGGCCGCGTCGCCTTCGATGAAATCCGTCCACCACTGTCCGACTTGCGCATCGAGCTCGCCGGATTCGCAGCGTAACAGGAGGAAATCATACCCCGCTCTAAACCTTTGGTGTTCCAGCAGCCGCATCGCGCTGCGGCCCGAGCGTTTTTCTAGGCGCAGCTGCAGGCCCCAGATCTCGCGCATGTCGGCCGAGTAGCGCTTGTGGATCGCGAGTTTCTCGGTCTGCATGTCGATCACGTCGTCCATCGCGCGATGGAGCGCCGGCACCGGGAATTCGCCTTCCGCCGTGTATTGCTCGAAGCGCTGGCGCATGTCGTGCCACAGCAGCGTCGCGAACAGGAAACCCGGCGACACAGGCTTGCCGGCGCGCACGCGCGCGTCGGTGTTGTTCAGCGCGAGCGTGATGAACTTCTCGCCCTGCGGCTGTTCGAGCACGACGTCGAGGAGCGGCAGCAGCCCGTGGTGCAGCCCTTCCTTGCGCAGCCGCTGCAGGCATGCGAGCGCGTGGCCCGACAGCAGCAGCTTCAGCATTTCGTCGAACAGGCGCGCGGCCGGCACGTTGTTGACGAGATCGGCGAGCGCGTTGATCGGCTCGCGCGTGTGCGGCTCGATCTCGAAGCCGAGCTTCGCCGCGAAACGCACGACGCGCAGCATCCGCACCGGATCCTCGCGATAGCGCGTGGCCGGGTCGCCGATCATCCGCAACAGGCGGGCGCGCATGTCGGCCATCCCGTCGTGGTAGTCGAGCACCGTCTGCGTCGACGGGTCGTAGTACATCGCGTTGATCGTGAAGTCGCGGCGCGCGGCGTCTTCGTGCTGCTCGCCCCACACGTTGTCGCGCAGCACGCGGCCGCTGGCGTCCACCGCATGCGTGCGGCGGTCGAGCTCGTCGCGCTTCAGGCGCTTCGGCGGCTCGGCCGCGGCGGCTTCGGGCGGCGCGTCGACCAGTGCGCGGAACGTCGACACCTCGATCAGTTCCTGGCCGAACTGCACGTGGACGATCTGGAAGCGGCGGCCGATCAGGCGCGCGCGGCGGAACAGCCGCTGCACCTCGGTCGGCGTTGCGTCGGTCGCGACGTCGAAGTCCTTCGGTGCGATGCCGAGCAGCAGGTCGCGCACCGCGCCGCCGACGATGAACGCGCGAAAGCCCGCCTGCTGCAGCGTGTCGGTCACGCGTACGGCATTGCGCGAGATCAGCGACGGATCGATCTGGTGCACGCTGGCCGGCACGACGGTCGGTTCATGATTGCTGCGCGGCTTCTTCGCGGCGCCGCCGCGGCTGCCCTTCGCGGGGCGCTGCGCAGCGGCCGTGTCGGCGGCGGGTGCCTCGGCGGGCGACGTTTGTTCGGCGCCGTCCTGGCCGAGCAGCTTGCGAATGAATTTTTTGATCACGACGTTCAGAAGAGATCGAGGATGCGCCAGCCGCGGTTGCTTGCATGCGCACGCAGCGTGTCGTCGGGGTTGGTCGCGATCGGGTCGGTGACTTTCTCGAGCAACGGGATGTCGTTGTGCGAGTCGCTGTAGAAGTAGCTGTGTTCGAAGTCGTCCCAGTGCTTGCCGAGCGACGCGAGCCACGCTTCGGTGCGCACGATCTTGCCTTCGCGATAGCTCGGCGTGCCGGTCGGCCGGCCCGTGTACGGCGAGTCGGGATGCCCGTCGGTCGTTTCGACCTCGCACGCGATCAGCGTGTCGACGCCGAACGCGGTCGCGATCGGGCGCGTGATGAACTCGTTGGTCGCGGTCACGACGCAGCACAGGTCGCCGGCATCGAGGTGCTTGCGCACGAGCTCGAGCGCGGCGGGCGTCATCGCGGGGCGAATCACCTCGTGCATGTACTGCTCGTGCCATTCGGCGAGCTGCGCGCGCGAATACTTCGCGAGCGGCGTGAGCATCGCGCACAGGTACGCATGGATGTCGAGCTTGCCGGCCTTGTAGTCGGCGAAGAACTGATCGTTCTGACGCGAGAAGCTTTCCGCGTCGACGATGCCGAGCTTCACCATGAAGCGGCCCCATTCGTGGTCGCTATCGGTCGGGATCAGCGTGTGATCGAGGTCAAAGAGTGCCAGATTAGTCATGGATGCGCATTTTACTCGAAGCGGTTCGGGCCTGTGCCCGGCGGCGCGATGTCGTCGCCGGGGCGGGCCAGCATCCGGCGCAACAGCGGCAGCGTGACGGCGCGTTTCTGCTCGAGCGAGAAGCGGTCGAGCGCGTCGAGCAGCGCCATCAGGCTCGGCATGTCGCGGCGGAAATGGGTCAGCAGGTAGGCGGCGATGTCGTCGGTGAGCGCGATCCCGCGCTCCTTCGCCGCGAGCTTCAGCACGGCGATCTTGCCGGCGTCGGACGGCGGCGACAGGTGAAACACGAGCCCCCAGCCGAGCCGCGTGCGCAGATCCTCGCGCACGTCGAGCGCGAGCGGCGCCGCGGGCCCCGCCGCGACGAACGCGCTCGAGGGGTGCGCGCGGACCTCGTTGAACAGGTTGAACAGCGCGACCTGCTGGGTATCGCTCATCTTGTCGCAGTCGTCGATCGCGTAGATGCCGATGCGCGGGTCGAACGTGAACGCGCCGAGCGGGCTTTGCGGCGTCAGGTAGCGCGCGTAGCCGTACGACGCGTCGCTCACGAGCGCCTGCAGCAGATGGGTGCGGCCGCTGCCGGGCTCGCCCCAGATGTAGAACGACCGGTCCGGCACGGGCCCTGCCGCGAGCGCGAGGTCGAGCTTCTGGAGCCGCGAGATGAGCTCGTCGTTCTCCTCATTCATGATGAAGTTGTCGAACGTGGCGGGCGGCGGCGTGCCGAGATCGAGCGTCAGTTGACGGGACACAACAGTCACAATGCGGGTCGGTTGATGAAACGCGCGCCGTACGCCGGGCACGCGCGGGGGGCTGCTCCGGTGCCTGCACACTCGGCCGCACGCACGGCGGCGCGCGGGTTTCGGCGCGGCTCGCGTGGCGATGAAAACGGGGACGTGTCGACCAAGATGCAATCCCTGACGATTCGGTGCTGGGAATTCCGGCCAACGGGCCGGCTTCGGGTAAAATCGCATTTTACCGACCTTCTCGCATTCCCCCATGAATCCTCCGAAATCCGCTCCCGACGCTCAGGGTCTGTCCTACCGCGACGCAGGCGTCGACATCGACGCGGGCGACGCCCTCATCGACAAGATCAAGCCTTTTGCGAAGAAAACCCTGCGCGACGGCGTGCTCGGCGGCATCGGCGGGTTCGGCGCGCTGTTCGAAGTGCCGAAGAAGTACAAGGAGCCGGTGCTCGTGTCGGGCACCGACGGCGTGGGCACCAAGCTCAAGCTGGCCTTTCATCTGAACAAACACGACACCGTCGGCCAGGATCTGGTGGCGATGAGCGTGAACGACATCCTCGTGCAGGGCGCCGAGCCGCTGTTCTTCCTCGACTACTTCGCGTGCGGCAAGCTCGACGTCGACACGGCCGCCACGGTCGTCAAGGGCATCGCGCACGGCTGCGAGCTGTCCGGCTGCGCGCTGATCGGCGGCGAGACCGCCGAAATGCCGGGCATGTACCCGGACGGCGAATACGACCTGGCCGGCTTCGCGGTCGGCGCGGTCGAGAAGAGCAAGATCATCGACGGCAGCACGATCGCCGAAGGCGACGTGGTGCTCGGCCTCGCGTCGAGCGGCATCCACTCGAACGGCTTCTCGCTCGTGCGCAAGATCATCGAGCGCGCGAATCCCGACCTGTCGGCCGATTTCCACGGCCGCTCGCTGGCCGACACGCTGATGGCGCCCACGCGCATCTACGTGAAGCCGCTGCTCGCGCTGATGCAGAAGCTGTCGGTGAAGGGCATGGCCCACATCACCGGTGGCGGCCTCGTCGAGAACATTCCGCGCGTGCTGCGCGAAGGCCTGACGGCCGAGCTCGACCAGAACGCTTGGCCGCTGCCGCCGCTGTTCAAGTGGCTGCAGGAGCACGGCGGCGTCGCCGACGCGGAAATGCACCGCGTGTTCAACTGCGGGATCGGGATGGCCGTGATCGTCGCGGCGGCCGATGCCGACGCCGCGATCGCCGAGCTGACGGCCGCCGGCGAACAGGTGTGGAAGATCGGCACCGTGCGTGCGAGCCGCGAAGGCGAGGCGCAGACGGTCGTGGTCTGACGCACCGCACGCAGGATGCAGCAAGCAAAGCCGCCCGGAGTCGATCCGGGCGGCTTTTTTTCTGGCATGGCCCCGCGTATCGGCGGGCCGCCGAAGGAGGAACGACGATGACCGAGGACGAACGCGCGATTCGCGATCTGGTGGAAACCTGGTTCGTGTCGAGCCGGCGCGGCGATCTGGCGAGCGTGCTCGACCTGATCGCCGACGACGCGATTTTCATGGTGGCCGGCCAGCCGCCGTTCGACAAGGCAGCATTCGCGGCCGCGTCGCGCGATGCAAACGCGGCGGCGGGCAATGGGCCGAAGGTCGACGGCCGTTACCGGATCGACGAACTGCGCGTGATGGGCGACTGGGCGTACATGCGCAATTTCATCGAGATCGAGGCGACGCCCCCGGCCGGCGAGACGGTGCGCCGCGCCGGCCATACGCTGACGATCTTCCGCAAGTCGAATGGCCGATGGCAGTTGGTGCGGGACGCGAATCTCGTGATGCTCGTGCACTGAGCGGGAGGAGCATCGCTGCCGGCCAGGATCGATGCGTATCGATCCGGCCCCGTCAGCGATCCTCGATACGGCCGTCCAGCACGCGCTCGAGCGCGTCGACGGCCCGGCCGGTCGAATCCGGCGCGATGCAGTCGACGACGACGCGCTCGGGCATCGCGCGCAGCCACGTGATCTGCCGCTTGCAGAGCTGGCGCGTCGCGAAGATGCCCTTGTCGCGCATCGTCCGGTAATCGGTGTCGCCGTCGAGGAATTCCCACACTTGCCGATAGCCGACGCAACGCATCGACGGCAGGCCGGGATGGAGATCGTCGCGGCGGCGCAGTCGCTCGACTTCGTCGATGAAGCCGGCGTCGAGCATCGCGTCGAAGCGTTGCGCGATGCGCGCGTGCAACACAGCGCGATCCGACGGTTCGAGCGCGACCGGCACGAAGCGGTAAGCGGCCGCCGCGTCGTCGATGCGCGTCGGCGGGGCGAGCAGTGCCGACATCGGCTGCCCGCTCAGCATGAACACTTCCAGCGCGCGCTGGATCCGTTGCGAGTCGTTCGGGGCGAGCCGCGCGGCCGTGGCCGGGTCGACCTGCGCGAGCCGCGCGTGCAGCGCGGGCCAGCCGTCGCGTGCGGCGTCGGCGTCCAGTTCCGCGCGCACGGCCGGGTCGGCCGTCGGCAGGTCGTTGAGGCCCTGCGTCAGCGCCCTGTAGTACAGCATCGTGCCGCCCGCGAGCAGCGGCGTGCGGCCGCGCGCGGCGATCTCGCCGATCACGCGCAGCGCATCCGCGCGGAAACTGGCGGCCGAATAGGCGTCGGCCGGGTCGATGATGTCGATCAGGTGGTGCGGCACGCTCGCGCGCTCGTCGCGCGTCGGCTTCGCGGTGCCGATATCCATGTCGCGGTAGACGAGCGCCGAATCGACGCTGACGATCTCGATCGGGCGGCGCGCGGCGAGCGCCAGCGCGGCCGCCGTCTTGCCGGAGGCGGTCGGGCCGAGCAGACAGGCGATCGTCGTAGGGCGGGGCTGCGATGAAGCGCTCATTGGCCGCGCATGAAGAGACGGTCGAGGTCGTTCAGCGTGAGCTGGTACCAGGTCGGCCGGCCGTGATTGCATTGGTCCGCGCGTTCGGTCGCTTCCATTTGGCGCAGCAGCGCGTTCATCTCGTCGAGCGTCAGGCGCCGGTTCGCGCGCACCGCGTGGTGGCACGCGAGCGTGCCGAGCAGCTCGTGCTGGCGCTCGGTGAGCACGCGCGAGCCGCCGAACGCGTGCAGGTCGGCGAGCACCGCGCGCGCGAGCGACTGCAGGTCGGCGTCCTTCAGCAGTGCGGGCACGGCGCGGATCGCGAGCGTCGTCGGCGACAGCACCGCGAGGTCGAAGCCGAGCGATTCGAGCGTGTCGCGTTCTTCCTCGACCGTGCCGATCTCGACCGGCGTCGCCGTCATCGATATCGGCAGCAGCAGTGACTGCACCGCGACCGTGCGGTCGGCCAGCGCATTCTTGAACTGTTCGTACAGGATCCGCTCGTGTGCCGCGTGCATGTCGACGATCACGAGGCCGTGCGCGTTCTGCGCGAGCACATAGATTCCGTGGATCTGGCCGAGCGCGAACCCGAGCGGCTGCTCGTCATGCACGCTCGCGGCAGCGGGCGATGTGGCGAAGCCCGGCAGCGGCGCGACGGGCGCATTGGCTGCGTCCGCCGAATCGCGCGCGAGGGCCGTCGTGCCGTCCGGTGTACCCGCACCCGTGTCCTTGCGGCCGAACAGCGCATCGTAGAGCGCGAGCGGTTGCGCGACCGGCAGCGTGCCCTGCGTCATGCGTGCCTGACGCATCCACGTGTTGCCCGACGACGACGATGACCGCGCCGCCGAGAAGCCGCTACTGCCGCCCGCGCCGGTGGCCGTGCCCTGGCCGAGCGGCGTATTCAGGAACGATGCGGGGCTGCTTGGCGCCGGCGCGAGTTGCGCGGCATGGCCGCCCGCGGTGGTTTCCGGCGACGCGCCCGCATGGCGCGCGAGTGCGCGCTGCACCGCGTGGAACACGTATTGGTGGATCGAGCGCGAATCGCGGAATCGCACCTCGATCTTCGACGGGTGCACGTTCACGTCGACGGCTTCCGGCGGCAGGTCGAGGAACAGCACGTACGACGGATAGCGGTCGCCGTGAAGGACGTCCTCGTATGCCGCGCGTACCGCGTGCGTGAGCAGCTTGTCGCGCACGAAGCGGCCGTTGACGAAGAAGTATTGCTGGTCGGCGCGGCCGCGGCTCGCCGTCGGCAGGCCCGCGCAGCCATAGACGGCCAGCGGCCCCGCCTGCTCGTCGAGCGGCAGGTGCGCGGTCGCGAAGCCGTCGCCGAGAATCTTCGCGACCCGCTGTGCGGGCTCCGTCGCATTCCAGTGCTCGACGGCCTTGCCGTTGTGCAGCACCGAGATCGCGACGTCCGGCCGTGCGAGCGCCGCGCGGCGGATCATTTCGAGGCAGTGGCCGAACTCGGTCTGCTCGCTTTTCAGGAACTTGCGGCGCGCGGGCGTGTTGAAGTACAGCTCGCGCACCTCGATCGTCGTGCCGACCGCGCCGGCAGCCGGCGACAGCGCGCCGGTGGTCGCGTCGATCTTCGTCGCATGCGCGGCGTCGGCCGTGCGGCTCGTGATCGACATCTCGGCCACCGACGCGATCGACGCGAGCGCTTCGCCGCGAAACCCCAGCGTCGCGACGGCCTCCAGCTCCTCGAGCGAGCGGATCTTGCTCGTCGCGTGGCGCATCAGTGCGAGCGGCAGTTCGGCGGGCGGGATGCCGCAGCCGTCGTCGGTGATCGAGATGCGCTTGACGCCGCCTTCCTCGAGCACGATGCGCAGCGTCGTCGCGCCGGCGTCCATCGCGTTCTCGAGCAGCTCCTTGACGACCGACGCCGGGCGTTCGACGACCTCGCCGGCAGCGATCTGGCTGATCAACTGGTCGGGCAGGGGCTGGATCGCGCGCAGCGGGCGCGGAGCGGGGGCGGGCGCGGCGCCCGCGGCCGTTTCGGTGATTTCGGACATGGCCGAATTATAGCGAGGCGGCGCGGGCGTGCCGGGGGCGGTGCCGGTTACGTTTTTTCACGGAGCCTTAAGGTAGTTTCGGTATGATGGCTCCGTTCCGCGCGCCGCCTTGTCCGGCGGGCATATCCGCATTTTGGCCGTTCGGGCCCTTTCGCCTTCGAGGAATCGCATTTGGATACGCTGCTTCATTTCGTCAACCTGGTCCTGCATATCGACGCGTTCCTCGGCGACTTCATCCGGCAGTACGGTGCGTGGGTGTATCTGGTGCTGTTCCTGATCGTGTTCTGCGAGACGGGCCTCGTCGTGCTGCCGTTCCTGCCGGGCGATTCGCTGCTGTTCATCGGCGGCGCGTTCGCGGCGACGGGCGACATGAACGTCGCCGCGCTGATCGTGCTGCTGCTCGTTGCGGCGACCGCCGGCAATACCGTGAACTACATGATCGGCCGCTGGATCGGGCCGAAGGTCTTCAATACGCATATTCCGGTGCTCGAACGCTTCCTCGATCGCGCGGCGCTGCAGAAGACGCATACCTTCTACGACAAGCACGGCGGCAAGACGATCGTGCTCGCGCGCTTCATCCCGGTGGTGCGCACGTTCGCGCCGTTCGTTGCCGGCGCGTCGTCGATGAGCGTCGCGCGCTTCCAGCTGTTCAACGTGATCGGCGCGCTGGTCTGGGTGCTGCTGCTGGTGCTGCTCGGCTACTTCTTCGGCAATATTCCGTTCATCCGCCAGTATCTGAACGTGATCGTGCTGGCAGGGATCGGTGCGGCGATCGTGCCGGTTGCGCTCGGCGCGCTGTGGAAGCTGGTGCGTGGGCGGCGATCGGACAGCACGCCGAACGCGGGCGGGCGCTGAGCCGGACGATTTCGCTTCGGCGCAGTGAAAAAGCGTGGCGGTTGCCACGCTTTTTTTTCGTCCGTGCGGGCCGCACCGTTTCGTCAGTTCGTGCGATGGAAGATCGGCGTTTCGGGCGTCGGGTATTGCGCGTCGCGGAACGTCTCGAGAATCACGCGGTTGGTATCGCAGTACACCTGCCAGTAATTCTCCGGCTGCGTCGACGGACGCACGAACAGGAGCGGACCTTCCGGCGTGAACTGCAGCACGCCGACATCCGGCGCCGGCACTTTCAGCACGTTCGGGATCAACTGGATCTGCGTCTTCAGGCGATTGATCGCATCGGCCGCGTCGACGCCGTTCGCGATCTTGGCGGTCAGGTCGACGCGGCGATGCGGCGTCGCGCTGTAGTTCGCGATGTTGTCCGAGAAGATCTTGTTGTTGCCGACGATCGTCACGACGTTGTCGGCGGTGACGATCGTCGTGCCGAACAGGCCGAGCTCCTTCACCGTGCCCGTGACGCCGCCCGCGCTGATCACGTCGCCGATCTTGAACGGACGCAGCACCTGCATGAACACGCCGGCGGCGAAGTGGGCAAGCAGCCCGCCCCAGGCGGTGCCGATCGCGAGGCCGAGGCCGGCGAGCAGCGCGGCGAACGACGTCGTCTGCACGCCGAAGATCTGCAGGATCGCGAGGATCAGCAGGATCGTCAGCAGCACGCTGACGACCGAGGTCAGGTAGTCGGTAAGCGTCGGATCGACCTTGCCGCTACGGCGCACGACCTTGCCGAGCAGGCGCGTGGCGATGCGGATCGCCCAGCGGCCGACGAACCACAAGACGATCGCGGCGAGGAGGTTGAGGCCGAAGTCGAGGCCGCGGGTCATCAGGAATTGTTGGGCGGATTCCAGATTCAGCATGAGGGCTCCAAGGCGGGTTTAAAGGATGGCCTGCGGCCGATATTCGTCGCACGGTTATAACCGACCCTTGAGACCGAGACAACCACCGCGCCTGCTTGGGCGACGGCATCGAAAACGTTTCAATCAGCGCGACGCACGCTGTTTTTCGGTGCGTAAGCATTGTTAAATCCATCATGCAATCCGAATTAATTACCGCCTATTACCGCAGGTTCTCGGGTGCGGACTGATCCTGTCGCTTTCGGACTAAATTCGGATGCGTCCTACTTCCATGCGATAATGCCGGCGTTTGGGAAACCCTGCGCTGCAAGTTGCGAGAACTCGAGCGGACCGTGCGATTGCTCGAGAAGGATCGACCACCCGACAATGGGCGCAGACTGTTGGCTGGTAAGGCCGCACGCGCTTTTCAGGCGCGCCGTTGTTTTGGTTATTCCCCGTCGTTCTCTGGAAGTTCGTTCGCCATCGAGCCTGTATCCGTGGCGGAAATTGACATGCAGTCACCATTTCTTCTGCTGTCACAGAGGGGAGATTTGTTGCTTTTTCGGTCGCTAATGGCCGAAAGAATGCAAATTTAAGTGAAGAATTTTTGAGAGGTCGATGGCCTGATCGAGCCAATCGACTGATGAAAGGGCGACCGGGGGTTCGGGGGATGCGTTGATTGAGCGCCCGGGAAATAACGCTGGCAAATCAATAGTAAAAAGTCTTGGCCGCAAGATCCATGAAAAAGAGTTTATTGGCAATTTCCGTTCTTGCCGCTTTGGCGCTTTCGGGGTGTGGGACCTATCCGGATTGGATACCTGCTTCCGGCGCGTCGCGCCAGAAAGTGCAGCAAGCACCTGAGACCGGTGGGCGGATCGAAGGCATTCAACTGGTGGACGTCAACGACACGTTGGCGAGGAAGCTTGCGGACAGCAAGAAACTGGGTCAGTTCGCGACCATCTTTCCCAGTGCGGTTACGAACAACTACTTGATCGGCCCGGGCGACGTCATCGAAGTGACGATCTGGGAGGCACCGCCGGCGATGCTGTTCAGCACGCTGGCGCCGGCGCAACCGATGACGACGACCACGACCAACAGCGTCACGTTGCCCAACCAGATGGTGGCCGCGGACGGCACGATCACCATCCCGTTCGCGGGGCGGATCGCCGTCAAGGGGCGCACGACCGAGCAGATCGAGGCGAGCATCGTCAGCCATCTCAAGGGCAAGGCGAATTTGCCGCAAGTGCTCGTGAGCGTCACCAAGAACAATGCGTCGAATATCACGGTCGTTGGCGAGGTCAACACGAGCGCACTGATGCCGTTGACGCCGAAGGGCGAGCGTCTGCTCGATGCGCTGGCATTCGCCGGCGGCGTGAAGCAGTCGGTCAACCGTATGGCCGTGCAGCTGTCGCGAGGCAGTGTCACCGCGACGATGCCGCTCGATTCGGTGATTCGCGATCCGCGTCAGAACGTCGTGCTCAAACCGGGCGATGTCGTGACTGCGCTCTTCCAGTCGCAGAGTTTTTCGGTGTTGGGCGCAACGGGCAAGAACGACGAGATTCCGTTCGAGGCGCAAGGCATTTCGCTGGCCCAGGCGCTCGCGCGTTCGGGGGGGCTCAACGACAACCGTGCCGATGCGCGCGGCGTGTTCGTGTTCCGGTTCGAAGACGCGAAGCTGGTCGACGCACAGGACAAGACGGTCAACGCCATCAATGGCACGGTGCCGGTGGTCTACGAGATCAACCTGCGGGATCCCGCTGCGTTCTTCGTGACGCAGAACTTCCCGATTCAGAATCATGACGTGATTTACGTCTCGAACTCGCCCGAGGTGGAGTTCAAGAAGTTCCTCACGCTCGTCGTGATGGTGGCCAGCCCGGCGGCGACCATCAACCGGGAACTGGAGTAAGGCGTGATGGTGGGAAAGGTGCGTACTCCGTTCGAAGTCACGGTCTCCGTTTGGAGAGCCATGTTCCTGCGCGAGGCACTCGATCGGTTGTTCGAGGCGCGCGCGGCGTGGTTGTGGTTGTTGATGGAGCCCGTGATTTATATCGCGATACACGCTTTTGGATATACGACCTTCCGGATTCATGAAGTCGGCGGAATTGCGATAACGATGTGGATCATCGCGGGATTCATTGGCTTCCTGCTCTGGAGGCGCACGTGGATCCAGGTGTTGCACGGAATTGATTGCAACTACGCGTTCTTTGTTTACCGGCAGGTAAAACCGTTTGACGCGGCGATCGTAAGAGCGGTGCTGGAGCTGTTTTTGATGGTCCCGATATCGATCATCATAATTGCTTCGGCGCTGGCTGCAGGACGAGTGATAACCCCTGATCTACTCAATCCGGTTTTGCTTCCGGCGGATCCGCTATTGGCTATCGTAAGCCTTACGGGATTGTGGTTATTTGGCTTGGGACTCGGATTGGTAACGTCGGTGGCGATGAATTTCGTTCCCGAAGTGGATCACATTTTCAAGTTGTTTTATTTGCCGCTTTATTACATCTCCGGGGCTTTGTTCCCGATCATTTCGATACCTAATCCGTATCGGGACATTCTGCTCATCAACCCGGTCGTGCATGGCCTGGAACTGGTGCGAACCGGCTTTTTGCCGTCGTATCACACGGCACCTGGAATCAGTCTCACCTATCTCTATGGGTGGGCCCTCGGCACCATGTTGCTGGGTCTGGCGCTTTACCGGCGTTTTTCTAATAAATTGGTGACGCGATGATCTGTATCGAGGGCGTTCATAAGCGGTACATGACCGAGCACGGCGTCGGGAAATGGGTGCTGCGCGGGATTGACATGACAATCCCGCCAAAACAAAGCGTTGCATTGATTGGGGTAAACGGGGCAGGTAAGTCAACGTTGTTGCGCATCATCGGTGGCGTCGACCATCCCACCAAGGGGCGCGTCGAGCGGTTGTGCCGTGTGTCGTGGCCAATGGGAGCGGGCGGGCTCGAGGGTACGCTGACCGGGCGGCAGAACGCAAAGTTTGTGTGCCGGATTCACGGCCGGCAGGACGAACTTCGAGATCGGCTCGACTTTATTCAGGACTTCGCCGAGCTGGGCGAGGCTTTCGACAGACCGGTTCAAACCTATTCGTCAGGGATGAGATCGCGTTTGCAATTTGCATTGTCGCTTGCATTCGATTTCGACGTGTATATATCCGATGAGGTTACGGCTGCGGGTGATGCGAAATTCAGGAAAAAGGCCGCTGACGCATTCAAGGGAAAAACAAGTCAGGCGAGTGTGATCATGGTTTCCCATGACGAAAGCACGCTTCGGCAGTTCTGCCAGTCTGGAATTTGGATAAACGAAGGTCGCGCGTCCTGGTTCGATGATCTCGACGAGGCACTGCGGGCGTACAAGGAAAGTATTTTTGCATGAAAAAGCAGCTATCTATCGGGGAAGAGGGCGTCGTTGCTCGGCTAGTGGCCATTTTTAGAAAGGCCAGGGATGTCGTGTGCTCTGTCAGGATCTTTAGGCTGATTATCAAGCTGATTTTTGCTTACGCAGTGCTGTCGATTCCGTACTGGCTGTTGATTGCGTCTGATCGTTACGTGTCCGAGGCCAACGTCATCATTCAAACGACCGATCAGATCAGCAATCCGGGCGTAGATGTATCCGCGATCGTGCCGGGTGCCGGTGGCCCGAATCGTGCGGACCAGTTGCTGCTGCGTGAGTATCTCTTGTCGCTCGATATGCTCAAGAAGCTCGATGCATCTCTGGATTTGCGCTCGCATTTCAGCAACTGGCGCCGGGATCCCATTTCACGGATGTGGTTCAAAAATGCGCCGACCGAATGGTTCTATCAGTATTGGTTGTCGCGCGTCGATGTTCAGTACGATGACTATAGCGGCGTATTGCATATTCGAGCGCAGGCATACGATCCCGACATGTCGCAGGCGATTGTCAAGCTGATGGTTCGGGAGGGCGAGGCTCACATGAATCAGATCGGTCATCAACTGGCGCAATCGCAGGTCGACTTCCTGTCGAGGCAAGTGACCGCAGCGCACGACCGCCTTCTCGATGCCACGCATACCGTAATCGACTTTCAGAATCGCAAGGGTTTGGTCGCTCCGCAGGCAACGGTGGAGAGTCTGAACGCGATCATCGACAAGCTCGAGGCGCAAAAGGCCGATGTTCAGACTCAGCTGTCGGCGCTGCCGGCATCCCTGAGTCCGAATCAGCCTACGGTCGTGATGCTCAGGAATACGCTCAATGCGCTGGAGCAGCAGATCGCCCAGAAGCGCGCCGAACTGGCTTCTCCGTCGAGGAAAACGCTCAACTACACCGTCGAGGAGTTCCAGCGCCTTCAAATGCAAGTCGGATTCGCCCAGGATCTGTATAAGACGGCACTGTCCGCATTGGAGAAGGGGCGGATGGATGCTGCGCGGACCTTGAAAATGGTTTCGATCATTCAGACGCCGACCAAGCCAGGCTATCCGACGGAACCGGGGCGGCTCTACAACGCCTTTGTCACGTTGCTGGTTGCTGCTGCACTGGCCGGAGTGGTGAAGCTGCTGGAGAGCATCATCATGGATCATGTGGATTGAGATCGGGGACAGCAATGAGAACCCTGATCGTGCTCGGAACGCGACCGGAAGCCATAAAGATGGCGCCGTTGGTCAACGTGCTGAAGAAGGATCCCGATATCGAAACGAAGGTCTGCGTGACTGCGCAGCATCGGCAGATGCTCGACTCGATGCTCGGATTCTTTCGCGTTCGACCCGACTACGATCTGGACGTCATGGCACCCGATCAATCGCTTCTGGGGATGACGAGCAAGGCATTGGCAGGTCTTGATTCCGTGTTGAGCGATGCTCGTCCGGACCTCGTGCTGGTACAGGGCGACACGTCGACAACGCTTGCCGCAGCGCTGTCGGCACATTATCGGCAAATCTGTGTAGGTCACGTGGAGGCTGGTCTGCGCACCGGGAATCTCTCGGCGCCGTGGCCTGAAGAGGCGAATCGCCGTCTTACGACCGTACTGGCGAAGTATCACTTCGCTCCGACATCGTGTGCGCGTGACAATCTTTTGCGAGAGGGTGTTTCGGGAGATCGCATCCACATAACGGGCAATACGGTTGTCGATGCCCTATTGGAAACTGTGGCCGGCATCCGTGAGGATGCTGTTCAGCGCAAAGCGCTGGATACCCGATTCGCGTTTCTCAATCCGGAAAAGCGCTTGATTCTCGTGACCGGCCATCGCCGGGAAAATCTGGGCAATGGCCACGAGGCCGTCTGTCTCGCGCTGCTCGAAATCGCGCAGCGGCGCGACGTTGAAATCATTTTCCCGGTTCACCTCAATCCCAAGGTCAAGCAGCCGGTACATCGTCTTCTTGCAGATGCTCCTGGCGTGTTCCTGGTTGAACCGCAGGACTACTTGCCATTCGTCTACTTGATGAACCGGGCAGCACTGGTCATTACGGATTCCGGCGGCATTCAGGAAGAAGCGCCGGCCTTGGGCAAGCCGGTACTTGTAACGCGCGAAACGACGGAACGCCCTGAAGCCGTTGCGGCCGGTACGGCAAAGGTCGTGGGAACCGATTCGGCCAAGATAGTTGCGGAAGCAACCAGATTACTCGACGATCCGGCGAGCTATGCCGCGATGGCGCGAGCGGCGAATCCGTACGGCGACGGCAAGGCCGCGCAACGCATTCGCGATATTCTAGTGAGTACACGTTGAACACCATTTCAATCATCGGCCTCGGTTACATCGGCTTGCCGACCGCAACGCTATTCGCTTCACGCAAACTGCGGGTCATTGGCATCGATGTATCGCCGTACGTCGTCGACACGATCAACCGTGGCGATATCCACATTGTCGAGCCTGAACTGGACATCCTGGTTCAGGCAGCAGTGGGCGCCGGCTATCTGAGAGCGGCTACGCAGGCCGAGCCGGCGGATGCATTCGTCATTGCCGTACCGACGCCATTGACGTCGGATCACCGGCCCGACCTGAACTGCATCGAGTCGGCGGCGAAGTCAATCGCTCCCGTGCTCTCCAAGGGCAACCTCGTCATTCTTGAATCGACGTCACCCGTCGGCACGACGGAAATGTTGGCCAACTGGCTGGCAGAGATGCGCCCGGACCTCAGCTTTCCGCAGCAAGTGGGTGACGACTCCGACATTCGCATCGCTTACTGTCCCGAACGGGTTCTCCCCGGCCGCATCGTGCATGAGCTGGTCGTAAACGATCGTGTGATCGGCGGCATGACGCGTGGATGTTCCGATGCGGCCGTCGCACTCTACAAGTCATTTGTGCAGGGCGACTGCATTGTCACGGACGTTCGCACCGCGGAAATGTGCAAGCTGACCGAGAACAGTTTTCGTGACGTCAACATTGCCTTTGCCAACGAGCTCTCGATGATCTGCGACAAGCAGGGCATCGATGTCTGGGAGCTCATAAAGCTGGCAAACCGGCATCCTCGCGTGAATATCTTGCAACCCAGTTGCGGAGTGGGCGGGCACTGCATCGCTGTCGATCCCTGGTTCATCGTGGACAGCGCGCCGGATGAGTCGACGTTGATCCAGGCGGCTCGTCGCGTCAACGACGCCAAGCCGCAATGGGTCATTGGCAAGGTGAACGACGCCATTGTCCGGATGGTGAGGTCCGGCACCACGCGTGGCGATATCCGTATCGCGTGCCTGGGCATTACTTACAAGGCAAATATCGACGATTTGCGCGAAAGTCCGGCGCTCCAGATCGCGGGAATTCTTGCCAAAAGCCATCCCGGCAAGATCATGATCGTCGAGCCGAACCTCGAAGAAATGCCGGGACACTTGGCGACGTCGGGAATGGATCTGGCGACGCTGGACGAGGCAGTTTCGCGAGCCGACATATTCGTGTTGTTGGTTGATCACGCTGAATTCAAAAGCATGAAACCTGACCGGATCGGTGGAAAGGTACTCATCGATACTCGCGGCATTTGGAAGGGCATAGAACAATGATCGAACAAGAAAATTCGACCGTCGGGGTCAATGATGAGTCTCGCCTTGCAGCAATGAAGGAGGAGAACGAGATTCTTCTGTTGCAGCTTCACCAGGTTCAGGAAGAACTCGAACATTACTATCAGCAGGAGAGGGCTGCGAAGGAAGGGGGGGCGAGCGGGACATTCGGAAATCCGGGGCCCAGCGCGAGCAGGACCGGTGACGAGTTGCACAATGCGTTGGCCGAAAATTTGCGTTTGCGTGCCTTGGTCAACGCACAGAGAAAGGTGCATAGGCTTGAAACGGATAACGCCCTGAACATCAAGCTCGGGAATCTTTTGATTCAAGGCGTCGATTCGCCGAAGACACTGTTCTCCGTACCCGGCGCGCTCGGGAAGATCTGGCGCAACTATCGTCGCCAGTCGCCCCCCAAAGTGCTAGGTGGGAAAGGCTTTACGAAGGTCATTGACGCGTATGGTGGCGGGGGCTTCGAGGCGGTGGAAAAGCTGATGGCTCGCGACTCGATTTCTCCGGTCACTCGGGCGAACGGCTATACGACGCTCGGGCGCCATCTCATGAATAGCGATCGCGCCAGCGCGGCAGAGGCGGCGCGTCGAGCATACGCGTTGGAGCCGAAGTCCTTTCGACTGAAATGGCTCGCTTTCAGGCTTCATGAGGCGGGCAGTCTCTCCGAAGCGGAAGCATTGCTCGACATTCTGCCGTCGGATACGAAATTCAGCGATTCGGAGGCGCGTCAGGCCAGCCAGTTGCGTCACGAGGCCAAGCATGCGCGCCAACGCGAAGCGCAGCAGGTTGCCGGATTTACCGAGCGTCGGGACGAAATCGAGCAGCAACTGATCAGTCTGGCGAGAGCGCGTGACGAGAACGCGCAGTTGCTTGCCGAACGCACGCGCGAAGTCGAGGCGCTGGCGCGAATCAATGCGCAACTGACGCAAGAGAAATCCGCATTGGTAAAGCATCAGGAAACAGCGTTGCAGCATTCTGGTGCCCGAGATCAGGAAATCGATGCGCTCAAACAAGCCAACGCGCGCCTTGAGCGGGAAAAAACCGAGCTTGAGGCTCGTTACGAAAATGCAGCCCGGCAGGTGACCGACCGTACGCGGGAAGTTGAAAACCTGAAGCAGGTCGAAGTAAGACTGGGACAAGAGCGTTCCGAGCTTGTCGAGCAGCACGAGAGAAACATCGAGCGTGTCGGCGAGCTTTGTCAGGATGTTACCGACCTGACAGAGGCCAAAGCTCAACTGGAAGAGGAGCTTCTTGCCTCGATCGCAATGCACGAGGAGGTGATCGAGCAGTTGATCGCTTGTAGCCAGGAAGTCGAATCGATGAAGCAGGCGTGGGCACAACTGGAACAAGAAAGGGTGTCGGCGCTGGCGCAACACGACGAGATCAGCGCTCAAGTAGTCGCGCGAACAAGGCAGGTCGAAGCGCTGGAGCGTGTCGCGATGCAGCTCAAACAGGAAAAGGTGGCACTGGAGGGCCAGCATGAGGCGATGCTGAGGCAGTCAACCGAGCAGGCGCGGCGCGTCCTCGAACTCGAGCGAATGGTTAAGCGGCTGGAGCAGGAAATAGCGGAGCTTACCACTCAGCATCAAGCGGAGATTGCGGCGCAGGTGACCGAACGCGCGCAACAAGTGGATGCCCTTGCGCAGGATCGTGCACGTCTCGAACGCGAAAATTTGGCATTGGTTGAGCAGTACGAAGACGTCGTCAGGCACGCGATCGATCGCGATCGTGAGATTGAGCTGCTAACGCAAGTCAAAGCAACACTGGAACAACAAAACTCCGCACTGGCCGACCAACTCGAAGGCGCGAGCGCGCATGCGGCCGAGCGTTCGCGTGAGCTCGATGCGCTCAAGCAAGCCAATGCCGTATCAGAGCGGGAACGGCAGACGTTGGCAGCGCAGTATGAAGAGGTCGTCAAACAGAAGGCCGAACACAAACGAGAAGTCGAGCTTCTGGTGGCAGCCAAAAAGCAGCTGGAAAGTGAAAAGTCGACCTTGCTGAATCAGCATGGCGAGTCTTCCCGACTGGTGACGGAGCACATCGAGCAAATCAATGCATTGCAACAACAACTCGAAAGTCAGCAAGAGAACGATGCGGAGTTGAAGGCGCGTCAAAGAATGGTGCAGGAGGAAATGATTCGCGCGGAAGCACAGCTTGAGCTGATCAAGGACATCCTGCTTCGAGAGCCAGAGCTATGAGAAAGAAGTCGGTGAGCTTGCGTTACAGGGCACTGGCAAGTCAACGTGTGCGGCCGGACGAAATCGTCGAGATTCGGCCCGAGCAGACCGTCGTGCCTTACGACGAAAATCTGCTCGAACGAGCACGCACCCAATGGCAGTTTGGAGATTGGCAAAGCCTCGCCAGACTGGAGCGCGCCACCCTGCAACACCATCCCGAGCGTGCAAAGCTCGCCTTGCTCGCGGCATCGGGCCGCCTGCAGCTCGGACGATTCGCCGAGGCGAAACTCTACGTGCGGCTCGCTCGGGACTGGGGCGTCAGCGAGCGTCATCTTTGTCAGATTCTCGTCGCCGGCGTTCACAACAGCCTGGGGCGCGCCGCTGTCCTAGCGGGGAGTTTCCCCCATGCGTTGAAACATTTCGAATCGTCGATTCGGGTCGGCGCACCCGGGGCGGACAAGGCGTTGTTGACCAAAGCACGAATCAATCAACAATGTCAGGCGCTTGGCATGACGTCGGCCCATCTCGAAAGCGATGCGAGCGCGACACTGCGCGGACTCGCTTGTTCGCGTTCCACGTTCGACGTCGTGACGCTGTCAAAATTTCATCTCGGTGATGCCTGGGCCGGTAATACCATCAATACCGTCATTTTCCGGCATCACGGAATACTGACCCATCTGGACTGGCAGGTTACTGCGTTTTACGTCGATTCACGTACGCTGCGCCTTGTTCGGCGCGATCTGAAGACGGACGCGATCGCGCATCATGATATACAAGGATCGTACGATCTGAATGATGCACACAACAGTATTAGCATTGGCGTGGACAGGAGTGGTCATATCCACCTGTGCTACGGGCATCACGCTACGCGGTTGCGCTATCGCCGCAGCATCGTGGCCAGCGATATTAATGGATGGACGGATGAGCTCCCGATGACGGGCATGTCCGAGGAACGGGTGACCTATCCAACATTTATTCAGCCGCACCACGGATTTCCGCTCGTCCTGCTTTACCGTGACGGCGTGCACGATAGCGGAAACGCTCGCCTCAAGGTCTATGACGAAGAGACGGAGAGTTGGGCGGATCGCCCCTTGCCGATTCTCAGCGGCAGTGAGTCGAAGCCCTGGACAAGCAATGCTTACTGGAACCATCCGGCTATCGGCAGCGACGGAAGTCTGCATCTGAGCTTCGTATGGCGTACGCACACGCTCGGTGAAGAAGACCTCATCAACAATATAAATATCGGATATGCATGTTCACTCGATAATGGCGTCAGTTGGCAGACGTCAAAGGGGCGAGGCTATCAACTTCCGATCACGCAGGTTAATGCTGAAATAATTTTTCCGATCTCGCCTGGAAGTAATTTGATCAATCAGTGCAGCATGGCACTGGATAGCCGAAACCATCCGCACATTGTCTTCTATGCGGATGATTCGGATGGAATTCCGCAGTATCAGCATTTGTACTTCGATGGCGCGAAATGGAGGCATCAGGTCATTTCTGCGCGCACCCAGCCGTTTGCGCTGCGAGGGAAGGGGACGCTGCAGATTCCGATAAGTCGCCCTGAAGTCGTTATTGACCGATTCGACAACGTGTATGTCATCGCTCGTGGAGATCACAGCAACGGTCAAATGGCTGCGACCCTGCTGGCGGCACCCGATTACATGTGGTCAGAAAAGAACACACGGTTCATTCTGGATGAGGATCTCGGCTTTGCCGAGCCAATCATCGATCGAACTCGCTGGGAAAATGAGAGTGTTCTCAGCCTGTTGTTGCAGCGTAACGAGCAGCCGGCGCACGATTTGGACTGTCAGGTCGTGAACTCTGCAGTCACGTTGTTGGACATCCAATTCAAGAATAAGTAAATGTGATGAACAAGAATATGAAAACGCCGCTCGCACTTGGCAATGAATACATGCGTTCGGGGAAGTACGAAGAAGCCATTCGGAAATACACCGAGGTGTTGATCACCACGCCCGGGCTTGCTCGGATAGCGTCGACGAACCTCGCTCTCGCGAAGCAAAGATATCGAAAGAGCCGCGATGAGGCCGGCAAGCCGCGAGTGGGTGTCTGCAGTTGGGAACTCGCACATAATTCGGCAGGACGAGCCTATACGCTGGCGATGCTGTATGAACGATTTGCCGAAGTAGAGATCATCGGCAGCCTCTTTCCCCAGTTCGGGCGAGAGATCTGGGGGCCGATACAGGAAACCGAAATCGCGAAGCACGCGATCCTGGTAGAGGACGAGTCGCGATTTGTCGAGCAGGCGATCGAATTGGTTGTCGCGCATCCCTACGATATCGTGCATCTCTCGAAGCCGCGCGGCCCCAATGTCTTGTTCGGCGCGCTGTACAAGATGATCTGGGATGCAAAGGTGTTGATGGACATCGACGACGAGGAGCTGGCGTTTGTGCAGGCCGAGTCGCCAATCGGCATCGCCGAGTATCTGGACAAGCATCAACACATCCCCAAGTTGAACCTGGCCGGCCAGGACTGGACGCGCATTGCCGTTGGTCTGGTGAATTTGTTCGACGGTGTTACTGTCTCGAACCCGGCGTTGCAGAACCGATATGGAGGTCTGATCGTTCGTCATGCTCGTGACGAAAATGTTTTTGTTCCGTCGCCGGAGTTGAAGAGCAAGAGCAAAAAAAAATACGGCCTGCCCGCGGACAAGAAAATCGTGCTGTTCTTCGGTACTCCGCGGTCGCACAAGGGGTTGGTCGAGACCGCCGAAGCAATCGCCGAGCTCGCGCGGGACGATGTCTTGTTCACAATCGTGGGAGATTTCCCCGATCAGACACTGAAGGAGACGCTCAAGCAGGTCCGTGGTTGTCAGATGGCATTCATCGCCAACAAGCCATTCTCGGAAATTCCCGCCATCGTCTCGATGGCTGATGTCTGTGTTTTCCTGCACGACGGCGGGCTGGCGGCGCAGTTTCAGGTTCCCGCAAAGCTTACCGATGCCGTCGGAATGGGGGTTCCGGTATTGGTATGCGACTCGCCGGCAATGGCGGACCTGTTCGAGTACGACGAAGTCTCGATGGTCTCTATCGACAAGCTGGCACCCGCGCTCGGAGCCGTGTTGAGTGCCGTCGACGGAAACTCGATGCAGGGCAATCGCCGCAGCGCGCTGTTTAAAGACGTCCTGTCCGTGGGCACAAACGCGGAAAGACTCCAACGCTGGGTGGCAGAACTTCGTTGCTCGAACGATTCGGAAATCGTTCGACTTTTTGGTCATTTGATTAATCGAGGCCGCGAGCGCGAAGCAAGTGTCGATGCGAGTAGGGTTAACCGAGGCGCCCATCACGTTGTGATGAAGTCGAACGTTAATCGTCGGACTGATCAACCGATGTTCAGGTTGGGTAAAGACGCGTTCATGCTGCGCGGACTACGTCCAATGGCCTCGATCGCGATCGTGGCAAACGTGATGAACGACGAGGCGTGGGAGCGTGTGAGAAGGACGCTTTCCGGTCTGGGGCAGCAACACGATTTGTTTGTGATGGGGTTCTCCGACGTCGAGCACGTTGCCTTCGGCAACTCGACGGCATCCGTGACCATCGTCGGTGACTGCGACGGCGATGGAAACGCCCAGAATTTTCTTCGACTGGCCGGATCGAATGTATTCGACGACTATCAGGCCGTGCTGTGGCTCGCGCCCGGCGAGGGTGACGACGAGTTGTCGGACATTGCGAACCGGGCAGCCGAATTTACCGCGAATCCAGACTGGGGCATACGCGCGAAGCGGTTCGTGTCGCTTCCCAAGGAAAGCGGTAATCATCGTGTAATCGACGGCGTGAAGATTGCGCTGTCCCGCTTGGGGTTGAGCCTTTCAGACGAGACGATCACGGTGCCGGTTGGAGCTGAAGTGTGGCTCAAACCTTTGTTGCTGAGAGGGCTGGCGTCGGCGCTCTGGGCGAGTGAGCTCGTTGGCGACAAGAATGCCGCCAGCGGTTTTCCGGGACGGCCCACTGTTCTGGGCGTGTTGTCCGTGCTTGCAAAACTCGGGAATCTGTCTGTCCAGCCCGAAGCGGATAAGGGCGCTCAAGCGATTCAGCCCGCTCGCGCTCGGACGTTGAAGACGATCGCGTTCTATCTCCCGCAGTTTCATCCGATCCCGGAAAACGATTTGTGGTGGGGGAAAGGGTTCACTGAGTGGACTAACGTCACCCGAGCCCGACAGCTGTTCAGGGGCCATTATCAGCCGCGAGTGCCGACCGAGCTCGGATACTACGATCTGCGTCTTGAGGAAACTCAGGTCGCACAGGCCAAGCTGGCCAGCGAATTCGGGATTCACGGGTTCTGCTATTACTACTACTGGTTTGACGGCAAAAAACTGTTGAATCATCCAATTGAGCAGATGGCTCGATCCAAGAAGGTCGACACTGGTTTCTGCGTTTGCTGGGCCAACGAGAACTGGTCACGGAACTGGGACGGCCAGAACCGGCATGTGCTGATGGAGCAGACCTATACGCTCGAGAGCAATGTCGCGCTGATCCGGGAACTGATCCCGATGATGAAGGACCCGCGCTGGATTCGGTATGGCGGCAAGCCGGTGATGATGGTGTATCGAATTTCGATCATTCCGAACTGGCTCGAAACCGCTGCTGCGTGGCGGGAGGAATGCCGGAAGGCCGGGCTGGGCGAGATTCACTTGTGCGCCGTTCGATTCGGGCTGGAAACGTTACAAGGTTCGCCCGAGAATTACGGGCTCGATAGTTATGTCTTGTTTCCGCCTCACGAGGCAGAGCGGGTTGACCTGCGTGACAAGGTGCAAGACTTGCACAAGAACTTTGGCGGCCAGATTTTCGATTACTCGGCAGTGGTCGACGGTGATATCGCCAAGTTTGATGATGGCTATTCGTGGCCGGTTCATCGAGGAACCATGCTGGGTTGGGACAATACCGCTCGCCGTCTGACAGATGCGCGAGTGTTCCACGGAGCGACACCATATGGCTTCCGTCGCTGGATGCAGCGCATCCTCGAGCAAGAGCAGCGATTCAACCAAGGCGGCGAGTCGCTCGTCTTCATCAACGCCTGGAATGAGTGGGCGGAGGGCACATATCTTGAGCCAGACCAGCGGTGGGGGCGGTCCTATCTGAAGGCCTTCGCGTCGGCTGCAGAATCTGTCGCAGGAGTCACGCCGCAAGTATTGCCGGCGGGGATCGCATCTTATCCGAGAGAGGCGGACGTACACGATCGGTCGAAAAATGCGCTTGCGGATACGAAGGAAGCCATCACGGACGGAAAGCCGCTTCCGATGGTCGCGTGGCACAAAGGGCAGAGGCAGCCGAACCCCGATTGGCCGACAGTGATGCTCTGTGCGCATATCTCGGGCCATCATCTGTTCGGCGGAGAGCGGAGCCTGCTGGACGTGCTGAGCGCGTTCGCGGAACAATCCGTCAACGTCGTGATGACTCTGCCGTCCGGCGGAAACATGGCCTATATTCGCGAAATATGCGAGCGCAGTCTCGGTGTATATTGCTTTCCGTATCCGCAATGGAAGAACAATCGGGCCAGCAAGGCTTGGTTGACGGTGACCTTTGCGGACATCATCGCACGTCACGCAGTCGATGTAGTGCACGCAAACACAATCGTGCTGCTCGAGCCGTTGGAGGCTGCGGCGCGCATGGGCAGGACCCGAGTCGTTCACTCACGCGAACTGATCTCGCTTGATGATCCTTTGCGTGAACAACTTGGATTGACGATCAGCGAAATCATCGGGCGTGTATTCGAACGTTCGGATTGGGTGATTGGGAACAGCCGTGCCACGAGCCAGTTGTTTTCGCGTCCGGAAAAGACGCTTTACGTACCCAATGCGGTGACACTGAGCGATTTCGAACTCGAGAACAAGTTCGGAAACACGATCAAGTTCGGCATTGTCAGTTCGAATATTCCGAAGAAGGGCGTCGAGGATTTCGTCGAGGTGGCGCGGCGAGCCGCCGCACGCGCACCGCGAGCCCGCTTCGTGGTGGTTGGTCCGGTGAATGCTCAGGTCAAAAAGTGGCAGGAAGAGGTCGAGTCCGGTGCGCGTCCCGATAATCTGATCATTGCCGGCTATGCCGAACATCCGCGCAAGGCAATGTCGGAATTGAATGTGCTTCTCAATCTCTCGCACTTTGCCGAGAGCTTCGGCCGCACGGTTGCCGAGGGAATGGCAGCCCGCCGCCCGGTTATCGCTTATGACTGGGGAGCGCTGGGCGAACTGGTGCAGCACGGGAAAACGGGCATTCTTGTGCCTTACCGCGATATCGACGGAGTCGTGGACGCGGTGGTGCGCTTCTGCGAAAACGACAAGCTCGTGTCCGAAATGGGGCGAGCCGGACGCATGTTTGTCGAGCAGCATTTCACACAAGACAATTTGAAGGCTGCGCTTTCCGACGGTTATGCAAAGATATTCGAGCGACAGGGTTTGGTCGCGACGGGTGCTGCACCTGCCGCTGTTGCGGCGCGAACAATCGGCTATGCGCAGCCGACGACCGTGATCGTGCCGGTCTATAACGCGGTCGCGGCCGTTCGCGATTGCCTGCGATCGGTGCTCCAGCATACCGATCTGACTCGGGACCGGTTGATCGTGATCGACGACGGGAGTCCTGATCCGGGTATCACGCCGATGCTGGAAGAGTTCGAGGGAGTGCCTGGTGTTGTCATTCTCAAGAACGACGTGAATATCGGTTATACCAAGACGATAAATCGCGGTATTCGCGAGGCGGGCGACGACGATGTTGTACTGTTGAACTCGGATACGGTGGTAACGCCTCGATGGCTCGAGGGGTTGCGGGCCGCCGCCTATAGTCGCGAGAAGATAGCGACCGTCACTGCGATGAGTGATAACGCAGGAGCGTTTTCATTCCCGAAGTTCAACGAATATTGCCCGCGTCCGCCGCATCTCAGCCATGACGAGTACGCACTCCTCGTGACACAAGCAACACAGGCATGTATTCCGCCTGAAGTGCCGACCGGATCGGGATTCTGTATGTATATTCGCCGAGCCCTCATTGACGAATGTGGGTTGTTCGACGAGGAGGGCTTCCCCCGAGGCTACGGCGAGGAGAACGACTTCTGCATGCGTGCTTTTAAGGCCGGCTGGCGCAACCTGATTTCTCCCTGGTCGTTTGTCTATCACGTTCGAACGGCCAGCTTCAAGGGCGAAAAGACGGCGTTGGTCAAGGCGGGCGTTGATGTGGTCACTCGGCGATATCCGGAGTACGCCGGGCTCGTGAAAGCGGCCTTTGCGGGAGTTGAGATGGGACGCGTGCGCACGGCGGCCGGGGCTGCGGTGAGCGGCTAAATGGACTGCGGCGACCGCCGACGATATGTGCGAGTCGGAGAGGTCGCCGCTTCAGCCGGTTTCCTTGTATGGTGCGGCTTGGGTAATTCGGAGAGGAGGTGCCCTTGGAAACGATGCAGTTTGCAGTTGGATTGCTGGTGTTGCTGGGTGTCGTAGCGTCTTCGACATCGTGGGCAGCCGAGGCAACTGATGCGAAGTGTGCGGATATGTCGCCGGACCTGAAGATCGATCGGGTGTGGGGCGCTTCGCGTGTCAAATTCGATGCTCTGGAAGACAAGAATTTTATTTATGTTTCGTACTACGACGCGGATCGATGGCTGTCGGTTGCACAGATAAACAAATGCACCGGGGAAGTTGCGAAGACGAGGGTTGCGTCGCGCTTTGTCGGGTGGGATGCCCACAACTCGATCGTCATAGCGCTCGACAAGTCGAATCGTCTTCATGTTTCCGGAAACATGCACGCCTCTCCGCTTGTATACGCACGAATGGACGCTCCGGACAAGTTGGCGGGCCTCGAAGCAGTTCGACCGATGATCGGATCAGACGAGGCGCAAGCGACGTATCCTTATTTTTTCAGGTTCATGGACGGTGCGCTGGGATTTTCGTACCGTTCAGGTCACAGCGGTGACGGTGAGGAATTTATCAATCGACTCGATAGCTCTGGTTGGGTACGTTGGACGAATCGCCCGATTTTTGCCCCTGCGTCAGAAAAAAAGCCCGTGAATGCGTACCATACGAATTACGTTCGCGGTCCTGACGGGTTCTTCCATGTTGCGTGGGTTTGGCGAGAAAATTACTTCGTCGAAACGAACTTCAACGTGAACTACGCGAAAAGTCGTGACCTCAAGACGTGGCAAAACAGTGCGGGCGACATCATTCCTTTGCCGATTACACCGAGGTCGGCGGAAGTCGTGGACGAGATCCCTGAAAAAAGCGGTCTGTTGAACAATATCCGGTTGGGGTTCGACGGGGCTGGGCGGCCCGTCATCTCGTACCTGAAATTCGATTCAAAGGGGGCCACGCAGCTGTTTCATGCTCGCCTTGAAAATGGAATCTGGAAAACGGCGCCGGCGACGCAATGGACCTACCGGTGGGATCCGAGAGGCGGAGGCACCATCAAGGGTGAAATCAACTTCTCGGGCGTCAAGGCGAGTGACGGCCACCTGATCGAACAAGTGAGCCAGCCGGAAATCGGTGCCAAGACGCTTGTTTATGACGACAAGTCGATGAAGGTGGCGGAGGCGCTTTCTCCGAATGTGTGGAACCCGTCTCCGGCTATCAAGAAGGTCCAGGCACCTAATGGCGCAGTGCCTAACGTTCAGGTGGTGAGACTCGAGAATATGGCGGCACATGAATCGAAGGAGAGTCATGTCGTGACGTGGTTCAGCTTGCCCGCAGACAACCGGGACAAGCCGCGCAACTGCGATAACACTGCCGTCCCATGCGATTTCACTTCGGATCTGATCCTGCATACCGAGCGCAAGTCGCCTTGATGGAGACTTGCCCTGTCGTGCGTGTCGCATCGCCAGGATGCTCGCACTATCAGGGGCTCGGGATTCGTTATTTTCAACTGCTCGTATCAAGCAGCCGATGAATTTGAAGGTAGATATAAGAGATGAAGATTCCAGTGTTTGCCTGTGAGAAATACGCATGAAAATCGCCATCGCCGGCACAGGCTACGTCGGCCTGTCCAACGCCGTCCTGCTGTCGCAGCACAATGAAGTCGTGGCGCTCGACATCGTCCCCGAGAAAGTGGCGATGCTCAACCGCAAGGAGTCGCCGATCGAGGATGCCGAGATCGAGGACTACCTGCGTCACAAGAGCCTGAACTTCCGCGCGACGCTGGACAAGGAGGACGCATACGCCGGCGCCGACTACGTGGTGATCGCCACGCCGACCGACTACGATCCGGACACGAACTACTTCAATACGCGCTCGATCGAGATCGTCATTCGCGACGTGATGGCGATCAACCCGCGTGCGGTGATGGTGATCAAGTCGACGATTCCGGTCGGCTACACCGAACGTACGCGCGCGGCGCTCGGCACCGACAACCTGATCTTTTCTCCCGAATTCCTCCGCGAAGGCCGCGCGCTGTACGACAACCTGCACCCTTCGCGGATCGTGATCGGCGAACGTTCCGAGCGAGCCGAAGCGTTTGCCGGTCTGCTGAAGCAAGGCGCGATCAAGCAGGACATTCCCACGCTGTTCACGGGCAGCACGGAAGCGGAGGCGATCAAGCTCTTCGCGAATACGTACCTGGCGATGCGCGTGGCCTATTTCAACGAACTGGACACTTACGCCGCGCAGCACGGTCTCGATACGCACCAGATCGTCGATGGCGTGTGTCTCGATCCACGCATCGGCGCGCACTACAACAACCCGAGCTTCGGCTACGGCGGCTACTGTCTGCCCAAGGACACGAAGCAGTTGCTGGCCAACTATCGCGACGTACCGCAGAACCTGATTCGTGCGATCGTCGAGTCGAACAGCACGCGCAAGGACTTCATCGCCGAGAGCATTCTCAAGCGCAAACCGAAGATTGTCGGCATTTACCGCCTCGTCATGAAGGCCGGGTCCGACAATTTCCGCGCATCCAGCATCCAGGGCGTCATGAAACGCATCAAGGCAAAAGGCGTCGAGGTCATCGTCTACGAACCGGCTTTGCACGAACCGACGTTCTTCAACTCGTCGGTCGTCCACGACCTCGCAGAATTCAAGCGCACCGCCGACGTGATCGTTGCAAATCGCCTGACCGGTGATCTGTCGGATGTCGCAGGCAAGGTGTACACGCGCGACCTGTTCGGCGGGGACGCATGAGCGACCAGAAGTCCGGTCACCCACTGCACGCGGCGAGCGTGTTGCCGCGCATCCTGTTCTTCAACGTGAACGGCTCGGGCATGGGCCATCTGAACCGGTGCCTCGCATACGCGCGTCGCCTGCGGGGCCGCGCGCGCCCGTTCTTTTTCTCGCTGGCATCGGCGATCGAGATCATCGAGGAGATGGGATTCGAAGCGGACTATTTCGTTTCGCATTACTGGTCGTCGAGTTCGACGTTCGGCTGGAACAGCGAACTGGCCGTGCGGCTGGGCATGATGCTGGAGCGAGTTCGCCCGGATGCGGTCGTATTCGACGGAACGTGGCCGTTCAAGGGGCTGCTGACGGCATGCGAAGTGTATGGCGCGCCCATTCTCGTCTGGTCCAATCGCGGGCTGCTCAAGGCCGATACCAAGACGGTGCCGGTGGATGAAGCATTGTTCGACCTTGTGATCCAGCCGGGTGAACTGGGCACGACCGAAGCACGCGCGTCCCTGACGAATGGCGGCACGCGGCTGACGGTGCCACCGGTCTGCCTGCTGGAGGATGACGAATTGCTCGACCGCGCGGCGGCGAGAACGGCGCTCGGCCTGCCGCAGGCCGGCCGCTTCGTTCTCTTTTCGCTCGGTCCGGGCAATCTGAAGGATGTCGCCGGCATCGGGCACGGATTGATTGGCGCGTTCGAGGCGGCCGGTTTCCAGGTGGTCTGGGCAAGGGCGCCCATCTCGGTGCGCGACGTCGAATTGCCGGCCGGCGTGCTGCCGATCTCGGTCTATCCGTTGGCGCGCTATCTGCGCGCGTTCGATGCATTTGTCGGCGCCGCGGGCTACAACACCTGCTGTGAGCTGGTGCAGTCGGGCGTTCCCGCGCTGCTGGTGCCCAACGCGCAACTGGTGGACGATCAGGATCGCCGCGCGCGGATGGTCGCCGACGTGATGCCTGCCGTCGTCTCGGCTTGCGAGACCGAACAGGAACGCAAGGCCGCCGTCGACGCGTTGCTGGACATGTTGCGCGAGGCGGCACCGGCGCGACGTGCGGTGCCGATGAACGGCGCGTCGCTCGCGGCGGACGAGATCCTCGCCAAAATTGCTGACAAGAGGCGAACGCATTGAGCATCATCGACGAAACCCGGACGTTGCGGCGCGAATTGCGCGCGCTGGCGGCAAAGCCCGACTGGACGTTGCTGACGCGCCATGATTTGCTCGCCGGGAAACCGCCGGCCACACTGAAGGAGCGCGCATGGCGTGGTGTCAAGCGCGCGTTGTCCACGTTGGGCGTGATCGCGCCGCACGTGACGAATTATCCGTGGCTGCCGACGCTGAAACACGCGCCGGTTTCGGTAGAAGCGAACACGCTGCTGATCTGGGCGCCGGGTACGGAGCGCGATGCACTGCGTCGTGCGTGCGAAGGTTTTTCCGCGCGGCTGAAAGGCAACGAAGCGCTGGCGCCGGTACTGGTGACCGACGTGGCCGATTTCGCGTTCTATTCAAGGCTGGGTTGGCTGGTGGAATACCTGCCGGAATTGAGCGGCGAGGATCGTTCGTATCGCGAAAGAAAGCGCGCGTATCTGGCGTGGCGCTATCGCGATGCGCGGATCGTGCCGCCGGCCGCGGCGCGCGCCAGTGACGCCGACTGGAACGCATTGGTGAAAGTGAACTGAACATGATGGATAGAAATCGCTATGCCATGTTGACGGTGGATACCGAGGCGTTGCCCAAGCGCGCCACGGAGGATCACGTCAAGCGGCTGATGTGGGGAGTGCACGAGAAGGGGCGGGCGGGAATCGCCGAAATGGCTTCCATCGGGGATGAGTTCGGCGTCAAGCACGTGTTCTTCGTGGACCAGTGCGGCGCGTATGCGTACCTCGACGAGACGAAAGAGGTCGTCCGCCGGCTCGATGCCGCGGGGCAGGACGTTCAACTGCATACGCACCCGGAATACCTGCCGGACACGTTCTGGGCGGAGCACGGCCTTGCGCGGCGCCCGCAATACATGAATCAGTACACCGACGATGCGCGTGCGGAGTTCGTGATTCGCCACTTCGGGCAACTGATTTCTGCGGAAACGGGCAAGCCGGTGCTGGCGCACCGCGCCGGCTCGTTTCGCTGGAACGCGTCGACGATTCGCGCGCTGAAGTCCACCGGCGTACCACTGTCGTTCAACAATTCCCTGTGTGCGGTCCATGCCGGGCAGTGCAACTACAGCGAGCCCACGAATCTGCCGTTCCAGTGGTCGAACGGCGTGATCGAGGTGCCGATGACGGAGAAGAAGATTCTGCCGAAGGTCGGCAAGGAAGAATGGTGGGCACGTCTGACTTACCCCGAATCGCCGTATTTCCGGTTTCGTCCGTGGTGGGGAAAACTGCTGCTCGACGCGTTCAGCGGCAGTCCGACGTTCTCGATTTTCCTGCTCCATTCGTGGTCGCTGCTGTATTGGGATGAGAACGGGCACGCGACCTATCGGGACGACCAGCGGGTCGAAGGCTACCGGAAACTCCTGTCGCGTCTGACGAAAGACTACGACGTGATCACGACATCGGAATTCCTGGACCTGCAGGCTCGCGGCAAGATTCGACCCACGCATACGACCGATCTCGACCGTGCCGAACTGAAGGCGGCCGGGGCGGTGAAAGCATGAGCACGATGCTCGATTCGTTGCAGACGGCGTTGACCGAGCCGCTGCTCGCGATGAGTCGTCGACTGACGGCGCATCTGCTCGAGCGCAAGGTGAAGCAGCGCTCGCGCGGCGTGCCGTTCATCGGCGATCCGAACAGCATGCTGTATGTGGCGGCGAGCGCATTGCCGTATCACACGAGTGGCTATACGACACGCACGCATGAAGTCGTGCGCGCATTGGCAGCGGCGGGCGGTCGCGTGCATGCGCTGACGCGGCCCGGTTATCCCGGCGATCGTGCGGATCGTCTGGCCGACGTCGCCGGAAGCGAGACGCAGGTGAGCGAGGTCCGGTATCTGCATGCGAGCGCGCCGTTCAACAACCGGCCGGTGCTGATGTATGCGTTGCAGGCAGCGCCCGTCATCGCGCGTGTGGCCTTGCAGTGTCGCGCGTCGGTGATCCATGCGGCGTCGAATCACGTGAATGCGTTGCCGGCGCTGCTGGCGGCACGGCAACTGGGCATTCCGTTCCAGTACGAGATGCGCGGGTTGTGGGAGTTGACGCGCATCTCGCGCATGCCGGAATACGAGGGACGACAAGGGTTCGCGCAAGGGCTCCAGCTGGAGGGGCTGGTGGCCCGGCACGCGGACAAGTTGTTCGTGATCTCCGAGCAACTGGGGCGGTTCGCGCGCGACCGCTGGGGCATCGCCGGCGAGCGCATGCATCTGCTGCCGAATTGCGTGGACCCCGAGCGGTTTACGCCGTCGCCACCGGAGGAGATCGACGCCGACACGATCGGATACGCGGGCTCGCTGATCGGCTATGAAGGGCTCGATACATTGATCGATGCGGTCGCCCGGTTGAGCGGGCAAGGGCGCGCGGTGCGGGTCGAGATCGTCGGAGAAGGGGAGGCGCGGCCGGCGCTGGAGGCGCAGGTGCAGCGCCTCGGATTGTCGGAGCGGATTCGCTTTCTGGGCCGGACCTCGCCCGAGCAGGCGCGTCGGACGCTCGGTCGTTGCGCGTTGGTGTGCATTCCGCGCAAGCCATTCAAGGTCTGCGAGATCGTGCCGCCAATCAAGCTCGTGGAAGCGCTCGCGATGGGCAAGCCGGTGATCGTGCCGGACCTGCCGGTGTTTCGCGACGAAATGGGTTCGAATCCGGCCGGCTGGTTTTTCAAGGCCGGCGATGCGGTCGACCTGGCGCGGGTAATCGATGTGGCGCTGTCCGATCGCAGTACGCTCGCGGCGTACCGGGGGCGGTCGAGAGAATACGCGACCACGCAGCGCCGCTGGCGCGAATTTGTCATGAACGCGCTGCCAATGTCGCAGGGTGAGGGGTTAAATGGTCGGCAGGGTCATTAGAAAACTGGGTTCGTTGGTCTACGACTATCCGGCGGTTGCGGAGGATGTGGAGCAGGCCGGACGCTTTGGGCGCCTGAAGATTGCGCTCGTCACCGATTACTTCACCGCGGATTGCCTGTCGGCGGAATGTCGCGTGCGGACCATGACGCCGGCCAACTACGCGGACGTGATCGGCAACTGGAAACCCGATCTCGTGCTCGTGGAGTCGGCGTTTCACGGCGTGGACGGGAGCTGGCGCTACGAGCTGGCGCGACAGACGCCGCTGATGCGGCTGAGCAAGCCGACAGCGATCTTTCGGCTGGTCGAGTTCGCGAAGCGCGCAGGCGTTCCGACCGTATTCTGGAACAAGGACGACGGCGCGTTCTTCGACACGTTCATCGACGTGGCGAAGGTATTTGACTACGTGTTCACGACCGACGTGGAGTGTCTCGACCGATATCGACAGCACGTGCCCGCGCACGTGCCGGTGAACACGCTGGTGATGCCGTATCAACCGGCATCGCACAATTTCTCGGGCTTCAATTTCGTTCGCAACGAGGCATGCTTTACGGGCAGCTACTATCGGCGCATCCTGAACGAACGCCGCCGCTTTCTCGACATGGTGTTCGACACCTGCGAGCAGAGCAATCTGCAACTCAACGTATTCGACCGGAACCACGATCGCCTGTCACGCTTCTTCGAGTTCCGCTATCCGAAGAGGAACGGGCTGCGCGTGCACGGCAAGGTGCCGCATCGGGAGACCGCGCACGTGTACAAGTCTCATGCGATCTCGATCAACGTGAATTCCGTGACGGGCTCCGAGACGATGTTCTCGCGGCGCCTGCTGGAGATTCTCGCGTGCGGCGGTATCGCGGTGACGAATGCAAGCCGCGCGGTCGACCGGTATTTCCGCGAGTTCTGCCACGTGATCGATACGCATGACGACGCGCGCGAGCTGTTTTCGCGGCTGCGGCATGGCCCGTCACAGGATGATCTCGAACGAGCAGAGGCAGGCGCGCGCTACGTGAGACAGAACCATACGTGGGCGCATCGGCTGGAAGAGATCTGCGCCGTCGTGAAGATCTGAGGAGAAGCGGTCACGATGCTCGCGCTGCTTTCCTATGCTGCCCAGTTGATCTTCCTGCTGGTGGTGCTCTATTTTGCGCTGTACGTGCTGCTCGAATTGCGCGTGCTGCGGATTTCCCGCAAGGTCGAACGGCGCAAGCTGACCGAACTGGCGCAGCCTGTCCGAATCTCCGAAGACGGGTTTCATCCCCGGGTCAGTGTGCTGCTTCCGATCTGCAACGAGTCCGAGGTGGTCGAGCGGCTGATCGATGCGGCGTGCCGGCTGACCTATCCGGCCAACGAGATCGAGATCCTGGTGCTCGACGACTCGTCTGATGCGACGACGAAGCTCGCGCGTGCGAAAGTCGAGCGCTACGCCGCCGACGGGATCAACATTCGGCTCATCAAGCGTCAGTCTCGAACCGGCTACAAGGCCGGCAACCTGGTCAACGGCATCCAGCAGTCATCAGGCGAATTCTTTGCGATCTTCGATGCGGATTTCGTACCGCCGCCGGACTTCCTGCTGAAGACGATCCCGTGCTTCACTGATCCGAAGCTCGGTTTTCTGCAGACCGGCATCGGTTACGAGAATCGTGACGTGTCGTTCCTGACACGGTTCCAGGCCATGGAAATGGGCCACCAGCAATACGTGACGGTGGGATTGAGCGAGGACGGCGACATGGCGTCGCTGAGCGGCAGTTCGTGTGTGTGGCGCAAGGAGTGCGTCGATGCGTTGGGCGGCTGGAATGCGTCGACGGTCACCGAGGACGTGGATCTGGGCTATCGCGCGCAGTTCGGCGAATGGAAATACGCGTATATGCGAGAAGTCGTTTCCATGTCGGTGCTGCCGGAGACCATCAGTGCGTTTCGGATACAACGGGAACGGTGGGGGCGCGGTCTTATCCACAGCGGGTTCAAGCATGTCGGACAGATGTTGTCGCAAAGCATGCCGCTGATGAAGCGGATGCACGCGATCTCGGTGATGTTCTCGTCGGTGCTGCTGGCTTCGATCTACGTGCTGATCCTGCTCAGCATGCCGTTGACCTGCCTCGTGCATTTTGACGGCGTGGGCATCCACCTCGGCGCATTCGTTTTTTTCGTTCTGGTTGCAATCTGGGCGCTTGCGAATGCGTTCGGCTCCCGCAAGGGTGCGAGATTCGATGACAAGTCGAGCGTTCTGAAAGCGGTATGGGATACCTACCTTTATATCGCGATGTTTTTACCGATGGCCTGGTATTACTTCGCCGGGGGTGTGCGCGCGGTTTTCGGCGTATATAGCGGTTTTCATCGTACGCCAAAAGGCAAGGAGGCCTATCGTTCAGCGATGCCGCGCATCAATGCCGTTCTGCTCGCGGGCGAAATCGCCACGTTTGCTTATTCGCTCGTGACGGTTTTTCTTGCGATTCAGAAAAAGAACTATGTACTGATTCCGCTCAACGTAACGGTTTGTGCCGGCTTCGGCATGGTCCTCTATTGGTCGTGGCAAGAGCATCGTGCCCGGGTGGAATCGTGATTTCAGCGTAAGCGCAGTCCAGTGAAACTCGAGTGACGGGCAAGAATGATCGATTTGGTTAGGGTGACTTCCTTTCTCGTAATGAGTTTGCGTAAGGAAATTGTCAAAACAGAGCGAAACGTCGAGGCTTGCACGGCGAGGCAGCGCACGACGACAAACGATGTTGTCCGACGAATGCCGCGCGCCGCACCATGTTCGCCGGCTGGTCCCGCGCGACGGGAGCGGGGCCGCGCATTTCACTTTTACCGATGGCACGGTCACCTGGCTTCGCCGGTGTCGCCGGTCCGGCGGCGTTCCGAGCGCAGCGCCTGACGATTTCCATACATCGCACGGCGGATCAAGCGAGTCGAAGGATCATCAAGATTTGCAAAGAACATTCGAGGAATTCTGTACGTCCCAATTGGACGGAGCAGAATGCCATCACACGTGCTCGTGCCGGATCGTCAAGTCGGAAGATTCATGTCTGACAAGGAGCCGGGAAAACTTTAAAACGGCTTGCAGGATTGCCGTGTGCGCCTCGTCGCACGGCGGACGCAGGCATCGTGTATCCGCGCGTCGGACGTAACTCGCGACGCGGTGGATGCCAGAGGGTAAAACGAATAATTCGGCATTTTTTGCCGAAATTCGTACCTCACGAATCGGTGTGCTGCCGATGCCGGAGGATTGCAAACAACGCGAGTTTTGTCCTTTGCATGGCGTGGAACCGCTGAGGGTGCGTCTGATGTAAGCGGATGTAACATGTAAGGGATTACTCGAATATTAATATTGATGTATGATCGCGTCGGCGCGTTGTAAGCTTGTGGCCAACAACCTTTCGCGCCGCGCAAATTTCCATGCGGCGACGTTTCGCTGCATGGTCCGCACATTTTTTCGCAACCCTGATTGGGCGGTCGCACGTCGTTACGCCGATGTGCGATACCAGTGCGTCGCATGTTGCGGTCGCCGTTAAATCATACGAAATAATCAAACGCAATAAATCGACGATGTTGTCCGCTGCTTGATCGAAATATCAGGCAGCGCTCGGCGCTTGAAGATCGATAACCACACATCGCTGAAAAACAAAGTCTGTTTAAAACGATGGAAAACAGCAATATTCGCAACCGGGGAGGGCAGGTGAGCGCAAGCAGGCCGCGAGCAATCGTGATAACCGGCAGCAGTGCCGGGCTTGGACGCGCGCTGGCATTGAGTTATGCCGCGCCCGATACCACGCTGGGGTTGATCGGCAGAAATGCGGCGCGGCTGGAATCAGTCGCCGCGGAGTGTCGTGCGCGCGGCGCCCGCGTCGTGATCGGCTGCATGGATGTGCGCGACTCGACCGCCGTCCAGGACTGGATGATCGATTTCGATACGCGGCATCCAATCGAATTGATGATCGCGAATGCGGGCGTGGCCAGCACGCTGCGTTCCGCGGACGACTGGGAGCACATCGCGCGCACCGCCGACGTCGTCGATACCAACCTGTACGGCGCGTTGCATGCGGTGCTGCCGGTCATCGACCGGATGCGCATGCGTCGGCGCGGGCAGATCGCGGTAGTCAGTTCGCTGGCCGCATTGCGGGGTATGGCCATCTCGCCCGCGTACTGTGCGAGCAAGGCCGCACTGGTCGCTTACTGCGATTCCGTGCGCCCGATCCTCGCCCGCGAGGGTATCGGTCTGTCAGTCGTGATGCCCGGCTTCGTCCGCACGGCGATGAGTGACGTCTTCCCCGGCAGCAAACCGTTCATGTGGAGTGCGGAGAAGGCTGCCGGATACATCAAGAAGCGCCTCGCGCGACGCCGCGTGGAAATTGCCTTTCCGTTCAGTCTTGCCTTCGGCATCAAGTTGCTGCGTCTGCTGCCCGCCACGCTGGCAGATGCCATTCTCGGCCGTCTGTCCTATCTCCCGCGCGGGAAGGCGTGACGTGCAGCCCGGATTCGCGTTCGCGGCTGCCGCAGCCGCACTCTCGTTTCTCGTAGAGGCCATCGCGTATCCGCGCGCGTCGCTCCCTCGTTCGCCGGGGGCGATCGCATTGCATGTCTGCGCGTTCGCGATCGTGGCGGGCGCGACTTTCGCGGTGACGGCACGGCCACTTTTCTCGGCATCCGTTGCCCTCGTGCTGATCGCGTTGCTGGCCGTCATCAGCAACGCGAAATACGAATCCCTCCGTGAGCCCTTCGTCTTCACCGACCTGAGCCTGTTCAGCCAGGTTTTCGCCCATCCGCGTCTTTATCTGCCGTTTCTGAGTGCGGGCAAGGTGCTCGGCATCGTTGTCGCCGTGGCGGTCGCGACGATCGGGTTTCTGCTCGAACAACCGGCCGGCTTGCTGGCGCGTGGCGCCGCCGCACTGATCGCCATCGCTTGCGTGCCGGCCTGTGTCGCGCTGTCGTGCCGCATGCCGCTGACGCTCGACCCAATGGCGGATCAGCGTCGGACGGGTTTCTTCGCGGCATTCGTCGCTTACCTCGTAAACGGGCTGCGGCGTGCGGAGCGCAACGCGTTCTTTCGGGCGGTCGACGCCGGGCCGTTTTCCGATGGCCGTCCGGACAGCACGCCGGACGTAATCGTCATCCAGAGCGAATCCTATTTCGACGCGCGCCGGCTCGGCGCGTGCGTGTCGTCGGCGCCGTATGCGAATTTCGATCGCGCACGCCGCGAGGCATTCATGCACGGCAGCCTGAACGTTCCCGCCTGGGGCGCCAATACGATGCGCAGCGAATTCGCGATGCTGACGGGGTTGCCGTCGTCCGCGCTCGGCTACTCGCGTTTTTACCCGTACATGTATGTGCGCCGCGCATGTGCGTCGCTGGCGGGCTGGTTCAAGCGGGGCGGATATCGCACGCTCGCGATTCATCCGTATCACGCCGATTTCTTCGGGCGCAGCCGGGCATTCCGGCTCATGCATTTCGACCGCTTTCTGGATATTCGCGATTTCGGCGATGCGGCCCGGATCGGGCCGTATATCGGGGATGGCCCGGTGGCCGATGCGATCATCGCGGCCGTCCAGGAGCACGGCGACGGGCCGCTGTTCGCGTTTGCGATCACGATGGAAAACCACGGCCCGCTGCATCTGGAATCGGTCGGGCCGGGTGAATCCGAATCGCGGCACACGCTCGGCGACGACGCACGCTGGCGCGACCTGACCGCCTATCTTCGACACGTCGAGAATGCCGACGGCATGATCGGCAAACTGACCGATTATCTCCGCAAGCGGGAGCGGCCGACCGTGCTGTGCTTTTACGGTGACCACGTTCCCGCGCTGACCTCGGTGTTCGACGCGCTCGAAACCGAACCGACCAATAGCGACTACTTTATTTGGCGCAACTTCGCGAACGATCTCGGCGAGCGCCGAGACGTTCGCGTCGAGCGTCTCGGTGCCGCGATACAGCGCGCGATGGTGCATGTCGATTGCACCCGCGCTGCGTCGCCGACCGGGATGCTGCAGACGCCAGCGTGATGATGGAAAAGAAAATTGCGATTATTGGGATGGCGTGCCGCTTTCCCGGTGGGGTTGAGGGACCCGACGACTTCTGGCAACTGCTGTGCGATGAACGCGATGCCGTGACCGCCATTCCGCCGGATCGATTCGGCACATCGTTCTACCAGCACCCGTCGAAACGGGAGCCGGGAAAGAGCTACACGTTCGCCGCGGGAGTCGTCGACGACGTCGCGGGCTTCGACGCCGATTTCTTCGGCATCTCGCCGCGCGAGGCGGCGCAAATGGATCCGCAGCAGCGGCTGTTGCTCGAACTCGCGTGGGAGGCGTTCGAGGACGCGGGGGTTCGTCCGGCCTCGATGCGCGGACGCGATTGCGGCGTGTTCGTCGGCGTGGCGGGCATGGATTACGGCAACCGCAATATGGACGACATGAATACGATCGATCCGTATTCGGCCACCGGCAACACGCTCAGCATCGCATCGAACCGCGTGTCCTACCTGTTCGACCTGCGCGGCCCGAGCATGTCGGTCGACACCGCATGCTCGTCCTCCCTCGTCGCGCTTCATCAGGCGGTCCGTGCGTTGCAGTCGGGCGAAACGGCGATGGCGCTTGCCGGCGGCGTCAACCTGCTGCTGCATCCGTTTGGATTCGTCAGCTTCTCGAAGGCGTCGATGCTGTCGCCGCGCGGCCGCTGCCGCGCGTTCGATGCGACCGGCGACGGCTACGTGCGAGCCGAAGGCGGTGCATTCGTGCTGCTCAAGCCGCTCGACCAGGCGTTGGCCGACGGCGATACGATCCACGCGGTCATCGCCGGATCGGGTGTGAATTCGGATGGTCATTCGCACGGCGGCATCAACGTGCCGGCCGCCGCGACGCAGGCGGACCTGCTGCGCGCCGTGTATCGGCGCGCGGGCATCGATCCGCGCACGCTCGCGTATCTCGAGGCGCATGGCACGGGCACCGCGGTCGGCGATCCGATCGAGGCGCGCGCGTTGATCGACGCGGTGTCGGGCGGTCGGCCAAAGTCCGATCCGCTGCTGATCGGTTCGGTCAAGACCAATATCGGACACCTCGAAACGGCGTCGGGCATGGCCGGACTGCTGAAGGCCGTGTTGTGCCTGAAGCACCGCGCGGTGCCGCGTTCGCTGCATTTCGACACGCCGAATCCCGGCATCGATTTCGAGGGCGGCCGCCTGCGCGTGGTCGATCGGTTCACGCCGCTTGCGCGCGGCGATGCACCGCTGACCATCGGCATCAATTCGTTCGGCTTCGGTGGCACGAATGCGCACGTCGTCGTCACCGAAGCCGCGGCGCCGACGCCAGTCGCACAGCCGGCGGCAAGGATCGATGCTCCGTTGCCGCCGCTGGTCCTTACCGCCCGGTCGCCGGCCGCGCTGGCAGCCGTTGCCGCACGTCATCTCGCGCGCCTGCAGTCGGGCGCCGACTGGGCCGCGCTGGCGGCGGCCGCCGCGCGGCGTCGTCAGTGGCTCGAGCATCGCGCGGTCGTCGCGCCTGCGGATCGGGCTGAAGGCCTGGCGGCGCTTGCTGCACTCGCGCAGCCGTCGGAGCGCGGGCTGCCGGCCTGCGCCGTGCAGGCGCAGGCCATCGAAGGCGACGCGCCAGTCGCGTTCGTCTACGCGGGCAACGGCTGTCAATGGGCCGGCATGGGCAAGCGGCTCTATGCGGAGGATGCGGTGTTTCGCGACGCGCTCGACGAAGTCGATGCGCTGTGGCGTGCAGACGGCAACGCGTCGCTCGTCGAAGTCATGTGCGAAGGTGTCGACGCCGAATGGCTCGCTGCAACCGAGAACGCGCAGCCGCTGCTGTTCGCGATGCAGGTCGGCATCACGCGTGTGCTGACCGCACGCGGCATCCGCTTCGACGCGGCAGTCGGCCACAGTGTCGGCGAGATCGCCGCGGCCTGGGTGTCGGGCGCGCTCACGCTCGCCGAAGCGGTGCGCGTGATCCGGATTCGCAGCGGTGCCCAGGGCCTGACGCGCGGCGCGGGCAGGATGGCGGCGGCCGGCATCGGCGAAGCCGCGGCGCGCGACTGGATCGCGCGTCTCGATCTGGCCGCGGCCATCGAAATCGCGGGCACCAACAGCCCAGACTCGGTGACGCTCGCAGGTTCGCAAGCCGCGCTCGAAGCGATCGGCGCGGCACTCGTGGACGCCGGCCATTTCTACCAGATGCTCGGCCTCGATTACGCGTTCCACAGCAGTCGCATGGATGCGATCGAGCCGGTCGTGCGCGAAGGATTGGCCGATCTTGCGCCGCGCGATACGCATACGCGATTCGTGTCGACGGTGACTGGCGACACGTTGCCGGGTACCGCGCTCGATGCGGGTTACTGGTGGCGCAACATTCGCGAGCCCGTTCGTTTCGGCGATGCAATCGCCCACCTGGCCGACGATCGCGTGCGCGTATTCATCGAGATCGCGCCGCATTCGATCCTGCGTACCTACGTGAAGCAGACGCTTGCCGCGCGTGTCGCGCCGGGCGTCGTCGTGCCCACGCTCAAGCGCCAGCACGACAGTGCGGAGATGCTTGCTCATGCGATCCTGTCGGCGCTCGCGCACGGTGCGCGTGTCGATCTCGACCGCCTCGTCCCCGATGTGCCGCACGCCGCGCTGCCGACTTATCCGTGGCAGCGCGAGCGTTACTGGCTCGTGCCGAGCGTCGAGGGCTACGGGCTCGTGAACCGCCGCGTCGATCATCCGCTGCTCGGCTACCGCCTGCACGAGCACGCGTTTGCCTGGGAGAACCAGCTCGATCCGCAGCGCGTGCCGATGCTCGCCGATCACGTGGTGGACGGCGGTGTCGCGTTCCCGGGCGCCGGTTATGTCGAAATGGCACTCGCGGCGGCGCGCACGTTCTTCGGCACACCGGATGTGGCTGTCGAGAACGTCGAGATCCGCATGCCGGTCGTGTTCCAGCCGCAGCACGCGAAGCTGTTCCGGTTCTCGATCGACGTGCGCACCGCGTCGTTCACGATCGAGACGCGCGACCGGATGTCGGACGCTCCATGGAACCTGAACGTGACGGGGCGGCTGCTCGAAAGCGGCAATACGCTCGATGCGGACAGCACGCCGGACGCGTCCGTCGTCGCCCATCTGCAGTCGCGTCCGGCGCTTTCCGGCGACGCACTGTATGCGGGCACGACGGCAATCGGCCTGAGCTACGGGCCGGCGTTCCGGTGGGTGCGGTCGCTGCGCGTGTCGGGCGACGACGCGCTTGCCGAGCTCGATGTGCCGTCGGTTCTTGCCGATGCGCGTGCGCGCTCGGACTATCTGCTGCATCCCGCGTTGATGGACAGCGGCTTCCATCCGCTGTTCGCGGTGCTGGCGCAGGCCGGCGCCGCGCCGAACGATGCGCATTCGGCGTTCGTTCCCGTGCAGATCAGCCGTGTCGACTTCCTGAACGGCGAAGCGATTCGTCGTGTGCTGGCGCGTATTCATCGCCGCAGCCCGCATTCGATCGTCGCGTCGTTCGAATTCATCGATGCAAACGGAAAGATCGTCGCGCGCCTTTCAGCGTGCCGCTTCCGTCGCGTCGATCTCGCCGGGCGCCGTCACGGCGCGCCGGCGCGCTTCGCTTACGTGCTCGAAGCGCGGCCGCTGCCGGCCGGTCACACGGCCGACGCGCTGCCGCCGCCGGGCGTGCTCGTCGAGCGTGCGAACGCGCATGTCGCAGCGCGTGAGGATCTTGCGCGCCGCACGCAGCATCTGACCGAAATGCTGCCGCTGCTCGATGTGCTCGCCGGTCTGCATGCGCTCGATGCGCTGGATGCGCTCGGCGCGTTCTCCCAGCCGACGCTGCCGACGGACACGCACCCGCAACAGGTCGCGCGACTGGCGGAAATCGTCGTCGAGGACGGACTGGCCCGCTTCGAAGGCGATCGTCTGGTTCGCGATGACGAAGCCTGCGCGGCGATGCCCGCGCGCGACGCGCTGTGGCGCGACGTGCTGGCGGCATCGCCTGCCCACGTTGCCGAGCTGACGCTGCTGGCGCACGTCGGCGCGGCGCTGCCGCGCGTGTTGCGCGACCCGTCGTCCGAGGGTGCGCTGCTGTCGTCGGCCGGGCGCAGTCTGGTCGAACAGCTTTTCGATGCATCGCCGACGTGGGCGCATGCGCGCGCGCTGCTCGCCGCCTGCGTGACGCAGGCCGTCGCGGCGTGGCCGGATACACGCCGCTTGCGTGTACTGGAATTCGGTGCGCCAAATGGCGACGTACTGCAGCCGCTTGACATGGAGCTGCCGGCGGGGCGCTGCGAACACCTGCTGGCGGGTACGCCGCAGCAACTCGCGGGGTTCGATGCCGACGCGCACGCGCACGTGCGGACGCTGGCGTTCGCGACCGACGCACCGCTGTTCTCGCAATGCAGCGACGTGACGCCGTTCGACATCGTGATCGTCAACCGGATGCTGGGCGAGCATCCGGATCCGCTCGCCGCGCTGACGGCGATCGCTGAGCGGCTCGCGCCGGGCGGGCTCGTCGTCATTGCCGATGCGCGACGCAGCCGGTTCTCCGACATCGTGTTCGGCACGGCCGGTGGTGGCGGCATGGCCGGTGCGTACGGCGCACTGACGCCCGCCGCGATCGAGTCGATGTGCGAACGCGCCGGACTGGTGGACGTGGTGCGCGATACCGAACAAGGCCTCGATCTCGAGGGCATGCCGACCTTCTTCGTCGCGCGCAAGCCGCCTGCCGGCGCGTCGCGGGACGAGGGGCGGGCGCATTGCCCGGCGCAGAGTGACGGCGCGCACTGGCTGATCGCGCAGGACGACGACGACGCGTTCGGCATCGCGCTGGCGGACGCGCTCGAGCGGCTGGGTTGCCGCGTCGAGTCGGCAGCGGTTCGCGACGCCGCGGCATGGTCGGCGCGTCAGCCGGCCGGGCATCTGGCGCATGTCGTGTTCGTGGCGCCCGTTGCATCGCTCGACACCGCCGACGGTGCGGCCATGATGCGCGCGCAGCAGGGCGGCGCGCTCGCGCTCGCATCGCTCGTGCGCGATCTCGATGCAGCCGGCGCGACGGAGCGCGGGCGACTGTGTGTCGTGACGCGCGGTGGCGCGCCGTTTGCCGCGGGCACGTCGTCACACCCCGAGCATGGAACGTTGTGGGGGCTGGGCCGCGTGATTGCGAACGAGTATCCGACGCTGCCGCTCAGGTTGATCGACGTCGATCGTGCCGTCGAGCAGCCGGCCTCGCAGCTTGCGATGACGCTGCTTGGCGACGATGGCGAGGAAGAAGTGCTGCTTGTGCCGCAGGGCCGCTACGTGCCGCGCATGCTGCCCGCTGCGCGGGCGGCCGAGCGTGACGACGCGCCGTCGAGCGCATCGGCTCGGCCGCGTGCCCGGCTCGCATTCGACATGCCGGGTTCGTTGCGCAACCTCGAATGGTTCGCGATACCGGAACGCGATCTCGCCGCGGGCGAGGTCGAGATCGAGCCGATGGCGACCGGGCTCAATTTCCGCGACGTGATGTATGCGATGGGGCTGCTGTCCGACGAAGCCGTCGAATCGGGCTTCGCGGGCGCGACGATCGGCATGGAAATGGCGGGACGCGTCGCGCGGGTCGGCGCGGACGTCGAAGGCTTTGCGCCGGGCGACGCGGTGCTGGGTTTCGCACCGGCATCGTTCGCGACGCGCGTGATCACGCGCGCTACCGCGATCGCGCGCAAGCCAGACGCGATGTCGTTCGAGGAGGCCGCCACGATTCCGACGACGTTCTTCACCGCGTATTACGCGTTGTGCGAACTCGCGCGACTGCGACGCGGCGAACGCGTGCTCGTGCACGGCGGCGCGGGCGGGGTCGGCATCGCCGCGATCCAGATCGCGCGACATCTCGGCGCGGAAGTCTTCGCCACTGCCGGCAGCGACGAGAAGCGCGAGTTCATCCGCCTGCTCGGCGTCGATCACGTGTTCGATTCGCGCAGCCTCGCGTTCGCCGACGAGATCCGTGCGCGCACGCACGGCGAAGGCGTCGACATCGTGCTCAATTCGCTCGCCGGCGAAGCGATGGTGCGCAGCATCGACACGCTGCGCCCGTTCGGCCGCTTCCTCGAACTCGGCAAGCGCGACTTCTACGAGAACAGCCAGATCGGCCTGCGACCGTTCCGCAACAACATCAGCTATTTCGGCATCGACGCCGATCAGCTGATGGGCGTGCTGCCGTCGCTCACGACGCGACTGTTCGAGGAAGTGATGAGCCTGTTCTCCGCAGGTGTGCTGCATCCGTTGCCATACCGCGCGTTCCCGGCGGCACGTGCGGAGGAAGCGTTCCGCTACATGCAGCAGGCGCGTCAGATCGGCAAGGTGCTCGTGACCTATCCGTCAGGCACGCCGGTGCCCACGCGCGGCGTCGCGGTGCCGACGCTGCGGCTCGACCCGCAGGCGGCGTATCTGATCGTCGGCGGCACCGGCGGGCTCGGCTTCGCGACCGCGCGCTGGATGATCGAGCGCGGCGCACGGCACCTCACGCTCGCGAGCCGCAGCGGCGTACTGGGTGCGGCAATGCAGGCCGAAGCCGATCGCTGGCGAGACAAGCTTGGCGTCGATGTTTCGGTTGCTCGATGCGACGTGACCGACGGCGCGGCGCTCAACGCCCTCGTCGACGAAATCGAGTGTCGCGGAACGCCGCTCAAAGGCGTGCTGCACTCGGCGATGCAGATCGATGACGGGCTCCTGCGCAACGTCGACGATGCGCGTTTCGCGGCGGTGCTCGAGCCGAAGGTCGCGGGCGCATGGAACCTGCATCGCGCGACCCAGCGTTGCGCGCTCGATTTCTTCGTCGTGTATTCGTCGGCTACCACCTATCTCGGCAACCCCGGACAGGGCGCGTATGTGGCCGCCAACGGTTTCCTCGAGGCACTGGTCGCGCATCGCCGCACGGCCGGGCAACCGGCTCTGTTCATGGCGTGGGGGCCGATCGAGGATGTCGGCTTCCTGGCGCGCAACGCCGGCACGCGCGAGGCGCTGCAGTCGCGCATCGGCGGTGCGTCGATCACGTCGGACGAAGCGATGGCCGCGCTTGAACGCGCGCTGGCCGAAGGGACCGCGGGCGAAGCCGTCGTGCGCCTCGACTGGGGCGCCGTCGCGCGCGGCATGCCGGCCGCGCACGCTCGGCGATACGCGGCATTGCAGACGGGTGGGGCGGCCGAAACGTCGAGCGAGGACCGCGTGTTGCTCGAGCAATTGCGTACGTTGCCGCCAGCCGAGGCGGTCGCGCTCGTCGAGACGGTGCTGCGCGGCCAGATCGCGCGGATTCTGCACATGTCGCCGGAGCGTGTCGATGCCGGCCGGTCGGTTCTCGATCTCGGAATGGACTCGCTGATGGGCATGGAGCTCGGCATGGCCGTCGAGGAGACCTTCGGTGTGAAGCTGTCGATCATGGCGATCGCGGAAGGTGCGACGGTGCACACGCTGGCCGAGCGCATCGTCGAATTGTTCGACGCGGGCAACGGCGATGCAAAGGCCGCGACATCGGACGAGCTGGCGGAAGCGCTGGTCGCGCGGCATGCATTGGGCGACGAGGCACGAGCGACGCTCGCATGTCATCAGGATCACGAACGGAATCAGGGGGCAGAAACATGCAAGTCGACGCCGGTGCATGCCGGGTGAAAGCACCGCAGGGATGGCAGGCCAGCGAAGGGACGGTCGCGCGGCCAGTGACGATGACCGGACACGGTCTGCACACAGGGCGCCGGGTTCAGGTGCGGATCGTGCCCGCGACGCCGTCGGACAAACGGCACGGAATCGTGTTTCGCCGCATGCGCGGCGACCGTGAGCTGGGAATGCTCGCCGCCGGGCCGGCGGTGCGTCGCGCACAGCCGCTTTGCACGATGCTGCGTGCCGACGACGGCATGAGTGTGCGTACGGTCGAGCACCTGCTTGCGTCGCTGCTGACTTGCGAGATCGATCACGCGATCGTCGAACTCGATGCGGAGGAGGTGCCGATTCTCGACGGAAGCGCGCGGCCGTGGATCGACGCGATCACGGCCGGCGGCCGTGCCGAATTGCAGCGCTCGAAGCGCTTTTTGCGGGTTCTCAAGCCGGTGGGTGTGGCCGACGGGGAGGGTGCGTCACGACGCGAATTGCGCGTCGAGCCCGCCGAGCGATACGAATTCAGCGTGCGCGACGATCTCAAGGGCTTCGGCGACATGCAGTGGGACGGCGAGCTCACGCCGGAGACGTTCGCCAGCGAGATTTCTTCGTCGCGTTCGTACGGGCGAATCAAATGGGCCGTGCCGGCGATCGCGGCCGGCTACCTGACGGGCACGCCGATCCTGCGCGGCGCGAGGCCGTCCTGCACGGCGTCGATCATCGGCAACCACGTGATCGGCGGACTGCGCGCGCCCGACGAATTCGTAAGACACCGCGTGCTCGATCTCGTCGGCGACCTGGCGCTTGCAGGCTCGCCGCTGCTCGGGCGCGTCATTGCCCATCGCCCCACCCACGAAATGAACTACAGGCTCCTCAGCGCGTTGCTCGGTACACCCGACGCGTACGAATGGGTCGACGTATCCGCGTAACGCGGACACAACGGACGGACTGCCCGGAATCAAGGACATGGCACTCGGAGAACACCTTCGCCAGCAACTGGCGGCGAAAGCCCTCAAACGGCAACTCGAGCGCGCGACGGAAGCCGCCGCGGCCCCCGGCGTGCCCGCTGCACCGGCGGCACACGCCGTGTCGGCGCGCAGCCGTTTCGAGTCGATGCCGCAGTATCAGCAGGTCAGGATCATGCGCGAGATGGGCGAGAAGCTGCGCGTCGATTCACCGTTCTTCCGCGTACACGATGGCGTTGCCGGCGCGACCACCCGGATCGGCGGCCGCGAATACGTGAACTTCGCGAACTACAACTACCTCGGCCTCGCCGGCGACGCGACCGTGTCCGAACGCGCGAAGGCCGCGATCGACCGCTACGGCACGTCGGCGTCCGCGAGCCGGATGGTCGCGGGCGAGCGTCCGGTGCAGCGCGCTCTCGAGCGGGCGCTGGCCGCGTTCTACGAGACCGACGATTGCGTCGCGTTCGTGAGCGGCCATGCGACCAACGTGACGGTGATCGGCGCGCTGTTCGGCCCCGGCGACCTGATCGTCCACGACGCGCTCGCGCACAACAGCATCGTGCAGGGCGCGCAGCTGAGCGGCGCGAAACGGCTGAGCTTCGCGCACAACGACTGGCAGGCGCTCGACGAACTGCTGTCGCGCGTGCGTCGCGAATACCGGCACGTGCTGATCGCGATCGAGGGGCTGTACAGCATGGACGGCGACCTCCCGGACCTTCAGCGTTTCGTCGACGTGAAGGCGCGTCACGGCGCGTTCCTGCTGGTCGACGAAGCACATTCGCTCGGCGTGCTCGGCGAGACGGGCAAGGGCATTCGCGAACATTGCGCGGTCGCGCCCGACCAGGTCGACATATGGATGGGCACGATGAGCAAGACGCTGGCCGGCTGCGGCGGTTTCATCGCCGGCTGTCAGCCGCTCGTGGACATGCTGCGCCATCTGGCGCCGGGCTTTCTCTATAGCGTCGGACTCGCGCCGACGCTCGCCGAGGCGTCGCTGGCCGCGCTCGAACGCCTGCAGGCCGAACCGGCGCGCGTTGCGCAACTGCAGGCGCGCGGGCGGCAGTTCCTGACCGAGGCACGCGCGGCGGGGCTCAACACCGGCACGAGCGCCGGGTATGCGGTCGTGCCGGTGATCACCGGAAGTTCGCTGAAAGCCGCGCAGTGGGCCAACGCGATGTTCGACGAAGGAATCAACGTGCAGCCGATCTTTTATCCGGCCGTCGAGGAGAAGGCCGCGCGCCTGCGGTTCTTCATCTGCTCGACGCACGAGCCGGAGCAGATCAGCCGGACGGTTGGCGTGCTGGCACGGCTGGCGAGCGCAGCATGATGCCGGCCGTCGCGCTCGCGCCATCCTTCGACGTGCCGCATGCCGGTGCGTCGACGCCGTTTCGCGCCGCATGCGCGGACGATGCGGCAGCGTGCGCGCCGCTTGTGTTCGCATCCGGTGTCGGCGAATTCGGCTTCTTTCTCGGTGAAAGCGACGCGCAGTGCATCGCGTTCCTGCAACACGCGTTCCGGTCGCGTCACGGCCGGTTCTCTTGGCGCAGGCATCGGGTCGCGGTCGGCGCCGACGGCACCGTGCATGCCGTGATGGCCATCCATGACGGGCGCCGCACGATGTTCGACGACGTTCACATCGTGTGGGCTCTCGCGCGCTTTTTCGGCGTGCGCCGCACGATCGGCCAGTTGCTGCGGGGGCTGGTGCTCGAAACCGAGATTCCGGCGCCCAAGCGGGCGCAGATCCTCATTGCGCATTGCGCGACCGACGAGCGGCGGCGCGGTACCGGCATCTTCACCGCACTGCTGCGCGACGCGCTCGGGACGGGGGCGTTGCCTGACGACGACAGCCGCGACATCGTGCTCGACGTGCTGACCCGCAACGAGCGCGCTCGCGCACTGTACGAGCGGCTCGGCTTTACCGCGCTGCCGCGGTCGCGTAAACGCTCGCGGCAACTGCCTGCCGAGCTTGATTCGGTACGGATGCGGCTCACGCGTCGCGCCTGACGGCGTGCATCAAATTTCCTTCATGCACAATTCGAGCGCGGCTTCCCAATGCGGCGCGCACAAGCCGAAGTGCTCCGCCAGTTTTGCATTCGACATGCGGGAATTGGCCGGGCGCGACGCGGGCGTCGGATAAGCGCTGGCGGGAATGGGCGACAACGACGGCTTTTTCGACAGATTCGAAAGACGGAAGATCGCTTCGGCGAATCCGTGCCATGAGGTCGAACCGGCCGCGCACAGGTGATAGACACCCGAATGCGTGTTCCACCATTCGTGCTGGCCGTCCTTTTCGTTCGTGGAGGCGCCGATGGCCTGCGCGGCGACGTTCGCGCTCAGCGCAGCGATCGTCTTCGACCACGTCGGTGCACCGATCTGGTCCGCGACGATCTTCAGTTCGTCGCGTTCCGCGCCGAGGCGCAGCATGGTCAACAGAAAGTTCTTGCCGCGCGTGCCATACACCCAACTCGTGCGGAAAATCAGATGCGCGCATCCCGATGCCGCGATCGCCTGCTCGCCCGCGAGTTTGGTCGCGCCGTACACGTTTTGCGGATCGACCGGATCGTCCTCGAGATACGCGCCGTTCTTCGTTCCGGCAAATACGTAGTCCGTCGAGTAGTGGATCAGCGCCGCGCCGATGCGCTTCGCTTCTTCGGCGAGCACGGCCGGTGCTTCCGCATTCAGACGCGTGGCCATCGCGACGTCGTTCTGCGCGTGATCCACGGCCGTATAGGCGGCCGGGTTGACGATGAGGTGTGGCTTGACGACGCGCACGACCTCGCGAACCTGATCGAGGCGCGACAAGTCGAGCGCACCGCGATCGAGCGCGACGACGTTGCCGAGACCCTGCAGAGTGCGCGCCAGCTCGAATCCCACCTGTCCATTGATGCCGGTGAGCAGAATGGTCCGTTGGCAGGGCGATGTTTTCTGTTGCACGATTCCGCTCACTTGTAGCACTCGGCTTCGGCGAGCCGCTTGCCGGCTGCATCCTTGGCCGCGAGCACGGGCTCGCCGTCGAGCGGCCACTCGATGCCGATCTCGGGATCGTTCCACAGCAAGCTGCGCTCGTGCTCCGGAAACCAGTAGTCGGTGGTCTTGTAGAGAAACTGCGCCGACTCAGACAGCACCACGAAGCCATGCGCGAAGCCGGGCGGCACCCAGAGCTGGCGATGGTTGTCGGCCGACAGCGTCACGCCGGCCCATTTGCCGAAATTCGGCGAGCTCCGCCGAATGTCGACCGCCACGTCGAACACCTCGCCTTCGACCACGCGCACGAGCTTGCCCTGCGCGTGCTCGATCTGATAGTGGAGCCCGCGCAGCACGCCCTTCGCGGAGCGCGAGTGGTTATCCTGGACGAACTCGACGTCGGCATCGACGAGCGCCGCGAATTCGCGCCCGTTGAAGCTTTCGTAGAAGTAGCCGCGCGCGTCGCCGAATACCTTCGGCTCGACGATCTTGACTTCGGGGAGCGCCGTAGCAGTTACCGTGATGGCCATGCAACCTGATCCGTGAGAATGTTCAGCAAATATTTGCCGTAGCCGTTTTTCGACAGCGGCTGCGCGAGTTCCTGCACCTGTTCGGCATCGATCCAGTGCCGGCGGTACGCGATTTCCTCGGGACAAGCGACGACCAGCCCTTGCCGCTTCTGCAGCGTCGCGATGAAGCTCGCGGCCTCGATCAGCGAATCGTGCGTACCCGTATCGAGCCATGCATAACCGCGGCCCATGATCTCGACGTTCAACGCACCGTCCTCGAGATAGCGGGAATTGACGTCGGTGATTTCAAGCTCGCCGCGCGGCGACGGCTTGATGTCGGCCGCGATGTCGCACACGCGGTTGTCGTAGAAGTAGAGACCGGTCACGGCATAGTTCGACCGCGGCTTGGCCGGCTTCTCTTCGATCGATACGGCACGGAAGTCCTGATCGAACTCGACGACGCCATAGCGTTCCGGATCGTGCACGTGATAGGCGAACACCGTCGCGCCGGCGTCTTGCGCATCCGCGTGCGCGAGCTGTTTCGCCAGATCGTGACCATAGAAGATGTTGTCGCCGAGGATGAGCGCCGACGGATCGTTGCCGACGAATTCGCGACCGATGATGAACGCCTGCGCAAGACCGTCGGGTGACGGCTGCACCGCATACTGGATGTTCATCCCCCACTGGCTGCCGTCGCCGAGCATCGACTCGAAGCGCGGAGTGTCCTGCGGCGTCGAAATGATCAGGACGTCGCGAATGCCCGCGACCATCAGCGTCGAGAGCGGGTAGTAGATCATCGGCTTGTCGTAGACTGGAAGCAGCTGCTTCGAGACCGCATGCGTGATGGGATAGAGCCGTGTGCCGGACCCGCCGGCGAGAATGATGCCCTTGCGCGCCATGTCCGTTCTCCTTACGCGCGATGCGCGTAGTTCGTTGCGACCCACTTTCGGTAGTCGCCCGAAGCGACTTCGTCGACCCACACCTGATTGTCGAGATACCAGCGCACCGTTTTCGCGAGGCCGGTTTCGAACGTTTCGGCCGGCTTCCAGCCGAGTTCGCGCTCGAGCTTGCGTGCATCGATTGCATAACGGCGATCGTGGCCCGGACGGTC
>NZ_CADFEJ010000006.1 GCF_902833055.1 Burkholderia territorii | reverse complement strand
CCCGAACGCTCCAGCACCGCGCGAATCACCGTCGCGCCCAGCTCCGGTGCCGCGACCTTCGCGAGCGAGCCGCCGAATTTGCCGACCGCGGTCCGCGCGGCCGATACGATCACTACGTCCGTCATTTCCCTTTCCTCCAGGCCCGCACGACACGGCGCATCGCTACCGGCCCTGTTAAAAAAACTGCGGTGCACCGGACAGCGTGCGCCGCTGCCCGGCTTTCGTCAATCGCGCTGCAACACGTAGCGGCCCGGCGCCGGCTCGATCACCGGGAACTGCGCCGAACCGGCCTTGGCGGGCGGCGCCACATTGCGGCCGCCGTACTGGTCGAGCCACTCGACCCAGGTCGTCCACCAGCTGCCCGGCTGCTCGGTCGCGCCGGCAAACCAGTCGTCCGCGGATTCGGGCAGGTCGTTGTCGTTGACCCAGTAGCTGCGCTTCTTCTTCGCCGGCGGATTGATCACGCCCGCGATGTGGCCCGACGCACCGAGCACGAACTTCAGCGGGCCCGTCAGGATCGACGTCGACGCGTAGGCCGTCTGCCACGGCACGATGTGATCCTCGCGCGACCCGTAGATGAAGGTCGGCACGTCGATGCGCGACAGGTCGACGGGCTCGCCGCACACGGTCAGCGCACCCGGCACGCGCAGCTTGTTCTCGAGATAGGTATTGCGCAGGTACCACGCATACATCGGGCCCGGCAGGCTCGTCGAGTCGCTGTTCCAGTACAGCAGGTCGAACGCGGCGGGCGTGCGGCCCTTCAGGTAGTTGTCGACGACGTAGTTCCACACGAGGTCGTTCGGGCGCAGGAACGAGAACGTGTTCGCGAACTCGACGCCGCGCATCAGGCCCGGGGCCGCGCCGTTCTTGCCGCCGATGGTCTGCTCGCGCATCTGCACGTGCGCCTCGTCGACGAATACGTCGAGGATGCCGGTGTCGGTGAAGTCGAGCATCGCGGTCAGCAGCGTCATCGATGCGGCCGGATGTTCGCCGCGCGCGGCGAGCACCGCGAGCGCGGTCGCGAGCATCGTGCCACCGACGCAGAAGCCGAGCGTGTTGATCTGCTCGCGGCCGCTGATCTGCTGCACGGCGTCGATCGCCGCGAGCAGCCCTTCGTTCATGTAGTCGTCCCACGTCTTGTGCGCGACCGATGCATCGGCGTTGCGCCACGACACGAGGAACACCTGGTGGCCGCTCGACAGCGCATGCGCGACGAGCGAATTCTCGGGCTGCAGGTCGAGGATGTAGAACTTGTTGATGCACGGCGGCACGATCAGCAGCGGCCGCTCGAACACCTTGTCCGTCTTCGGCGCGTACTGGATCAGCTGAATCAGGTCGTTCTCGTAGACGACCGAGCCTTCGGTACACCCGAGGTTCTTGCCGACCACGAACTGCGATTCGTCGGTCTGCGAAATCTTGCCGCGCTGCATGTCGCCGAGCAGGTTCATCATGCCCTGCCGCAAGCTTTCGCCCTGCGTCTCGAGGATCGATTTCTGTGCGTCGGGATTGAGTGCGAGGAAATTGCTCGGCGCGGCGGCGGCCGTCCATTGCTGGACCGAGAATCGAATGCGTTCGCGCGTCTTCGGATCGGTCTCGAGCGCGTCGGCCAGCTCCTGCAGGTAGCGCGCGTTGAGCAGGTACCACGCGGCCGCGAACGCATGAGCGGGCGATGCCTTCCACGCATCCGCGCTGAAGCGCCGGTCCTTCAGTTCAGGCGGCTCGAGCTTCGCGGCGGCGGCCTGCTGCATCAGCGTCACGCAGTCGCGCGCATAGTCGGCCTGCAGCTTCTGGAGTCGTTCCGGCGGGATCGCGGCCACCGGCAGCTTCAGTCCCGCGAACGGCGAGGCCAGGCCGCCAAAGGCGCCCAGATCGGGCATCGACGGCATCTGGAACGGAACCGCTGCGGGGAACTGGAATGCGGCGAACGGATTCGCGGTGGTCGCCGCCGTTGCGGCGCGCGCCGGATCGGCGAAACCGCGCCAGGCGTTCAGCCATGCCTCGAACATCTGCTGCATCGGCTGAGTGGCCTGGGAGAATCCGGTGCTGCCCGCGGAAGCGCCCGCCTGAGCGGACGTCGACGAATTTTTCGATGCTGTCATTACCTGCCTTACCGGTGATTCGTGAGCGTCAATCGTGAAATCCTGCTCGCGCGCGGCATGCCGGCTGCGAGCCGGGCCGTCATGCTCTGGAGAGGCGTCTCCAGATTCTGCCGCAGTGCGGTATTTTTATCATTATCGTTTTCCCCATGTGAAGCACTGCGTCAAACAATCGAACATTTCTGCCGGGAGATAATCCGCGCGCAACAAGCGGGACAAGGCTTCCGGCGAGACATAAAACATTTTGACCGACTTGACTTCGCGATTATCCATTCGGTTGTCCATGCAACGCCGCATTGCCGCGCCAAAATCGCAATAACCAATTTCGCAGCGCAACAAACCAGGCCGCGCGCGCATGCGCGCGGTCTGCCGTCAATCGGCCAGCCAGATGGCCGCAGCCATGCGGCCGGTCACGCGCTCGCGCCGGTACGAATAGAAGCGCGCGGGTTCGGTGACCGTGCACGCGGTCCCGCCGCTCACGTGCGCCACGCCCGCGCGCGCAAGGCGCAAGCGTGCAAGCGCGTAGAGGTCGGCGAGGTACTTGCCGGGCGCGCCGTCGATCGCGGCGAACGCTTGCCGCGTGTCATCATGCTCCGACTGCGAGGCCGTGTCGAGAAACGCCTCGCGCACGTCCGCGCCGACTTCGAACGCCTGCGGGCCAATCGCGGGCCCGAGGTACGCGTGCAGTTCGTCCGTCGCGCCACCGGCGAGCGCCGCGACGCGGGCAGCGGTCTGCTCGACGATGCCGGCCGCGAGCCCGCGCCAGCCAGCATGCGCGGCACCGACCGCCCGGCCCCGCCCGTCGCACAACAGTACCGGCAGGCAGTCCGCGACCATCACGACACAGACGGCGCCCGCGCGATCCGTCACGCTCGCGTCGGCCTGCACGGGCGCCTCCGTCCCCGGCGCGGCCGCGATCACCTCGTCCGCACGCACGATCCGCGCACCGTGAACCTGTTCGAGCCATGCCGCGCGCGACTGGCCCGCCAGCGCGAGCAAGCGCGCGCGATTCGTGGCGACATGAGCCGGGTCGTCACCGGTGTGCAGGCCGAGGTTCATCCCGCCCGGCAACGCGGCGCCGTCCTGCCACCGCCCGTACGGGCCCTCGCTCACACCACCGTTGCGCGTCGTGATCAGTGCACGCACGCGCGACGACACCTGCCAGTCGGGCTGCACGCAGTCCTGCCACGTCAACGGCGCCAGATTCGTCATCGGCACTCACTCCTCCTCATCGTCGTAATCGTCGTCGTGATCCTGATATTCGCCGGCGAAATCGTCATCGTCATAGACGCCGTCGTCGTCGAACTCCTCGTCGCCCTGCCCGAAGCCGAGCGCCGCGACGAGCTCGTTCATGTCGTCCGGCAGCGGACAACGCCACTGCATCGTCTTGCCCGTGACTGGATGCACGAGGCCGAGCCGCCACGCGTGCAGCGCCTGCCGCGCGAACCCGCCCGGCAGCGGCGCGACCGAGCGCTTGCCGCGCGCGCGCCCGTACACCGGATCGCCGAGCAGCGGATGCCCGACATGCGAGCAGTGCACGCGGATCTGGTGCGTGCGGCCAGTCTCGAGATCGCACTGGATCGCCGACACCGGCTGACGTTGCCACATGCATGTGTCAACCGTGCGGAAATGCGTGCGCGCGGGCTTGCCCGACGCACCCGTGACGACGGCCATGCGTGTGCGTTCGCGCGGGTCGCGGCCGATCGGCGCGTCGATCGTGCCGTCTTCGGGCATCGTGCCCCACACGAGCGCGAAATAGCGGCGCTTCACCGTGCGCGCCTGCAGCTGGCGCACGAGGTCGGTCTGCGCGGCGAGCGTGCGCGCGACCACCATCAGGCCGGAGGTCTCCTTGTCGAGCCGGTGCACGATGCCCGCGCGCGGCAGGCCGGCCGCCGCGTCGCCGTAGCGGTGCAGCAGGCCGTTGAGGATCGTGCCGCTCCAGTTGCCCGCGGCCGGGTGGACGACGAGGCCCGCGGGCTTGTTGATGACGACGAGCGCGTCGTCCTCGTAGATCACGTCGAGCGGCACCGGCTCCGGCGTGAACGCCAGCTGTTCCGGCAGCAGGTCGGGCACGAGCTCGATTCTCGCGCCGAGCGGCACCGGCTGGCGGATCTTCGCCGGCGCGCCGTCGACCAGCACGCGTTGCGCCTCGATCCAGCTCTGCAGGCGGCTGCGGGAGAATTCGGGAAACAGCTGGGCAAGCGCCTTGTCGAGGCGTTCGCCCGCGAGCGACAGCGGCACTTCGACGACACGAGGCGCCTCGTCGGCCGCCGCGGACGGCACGACAGGCGGCTGCATCGCGTCTGCAGCCAGATCGTCATCGGGGGAATCCCCCGACGCAGCGTCGGCGGGCCGATCGCTTGGGCTATAATCTTCGCGATTTGACTTGCCCCGCGGGGCATTCTGCGAACTTGAACGGGTCATTTAGACTGGGTCACCGAGACTTGAAGCTAGGACATGCGAGCATGATGAATTCGACCAAACGTACGGCCAAAACCATCGCCGCCCGAGCTGCGGTGGTAGCGGCCGCGGCCCTCATCGCCGGCTGCCACGGCTTGCCGCAGAAGCAGGACGAGACGGCTACCTGGTCGAACAACAAATTATACTCAGAGGCCCAGGACGCACTGTCCGGCGGCGACTGGGGCAAGTGCGCGAAATATTTCGAATCGCTGCAAGGCCGCGATCCGTTCGGCCATTTCGCGCAACAGGCGCAGATCAACGTCGCGTACTGCAACTGGAAGGACAACGAAGCGGCAGCCGCCGACCAGGCCGTCGACCGCTTCATCCAGCTGCATCCGGATCACCCGGATATCCCGTACGCGTACTACCTGAAGGGGATGATCCACTTCAACGACGATCTCGGCCTGTTCGGCCGCTTCTCCGGCCAGGACATGAGCGAGCGCGATCCGCAGGCACTGCGCGAATCGTACGACGCATTCAAGGTCGTGGTCGACCGCTACCCGAAGAGCAAGTACGCGCCCGACGCCGCCGCCCGGATGCGCTACATCGTCAATGCGCTCGCGTCGCACGAAGTGCACGCGGCCGACTACTACTATCGGCGCGGCGCCTACGTCGCGGCAATCAACCGCGCGCAGCTCGCGATCAAGGACTACAAGGGCGCGCCGGCGATCGAGGACGCGCTGCACATCATGATCCTGTCGTACGGCAAGCTGAACCAGCCGGAACTCGCGGAAGACACGAAGCGCGTGCTCGCGGGCACCTTCCCGGACAGCCCGTACATCACCGGCCACTCGCGCCCCGGCACGAAGAAGTCGTGGTGGCAGTTCTGAGCGGCGCCCGCGCACCAACAAAAAACCCGGCCATCGAGCCGGGTTTTTTGTTGGTGCCGCCCGCAGCAGGCGGCCGCGCGCGTCACGCGCGTTTCGCCGCGCGATGCTCGTCGAAGAAGTCCTGCACGACTGCGATCTCGCGGGTGCGCTTGAACGGCGGCAGGCTCTGCCAGATTCGCCGACCGTAAGGCTTGTCGACGAGCCGCGTGTCGCAGATCATCAACACGCCGCGATCGGTCTCCGCGCGAATCAGGCGGCCTGCACCCTGCTTCAGCGTGATCACGGCCTGGGGCAACTGGTGAACCGCGAACGGGCTCAAGCCTTTCCTGGTCAGCGCGTCGAGCCGCGCGGCCAGCACCGGATCGTCGGGCGGTGCGAACGGCAGCTTGTCGATCACGACGAGCGACAGCGCGTCGCCGCGCACGTCGACACCTTCCCAGAAGCTCTGGCTGCCGACGAGGATCGCATTGCCGTACGACCGGAAGCGGTCGAGCAGTTCGGTTCGGCTGGCATCGCCCTGCACGAGCAGCGGCGTGTTCCAGCCGCGCGACTCGATCACGTCGCGCAGCTTCGACGCGATACGGTCGACCGCGCGCAGCGTCGTGCACAGCATGAACACGCCGCCGCCCGATGCCTCGATCGCCGGCAACGCGGCATCGAACACGGCATCGGTAAATGTCGGCGACGACGGCTGCGGCAGGTTGCGCGGCACATACAGCAAGCCCTGCGTCTGATAGTCGAACGGGCTCGCTAGGGTCATCGAGCGCCGCGAGCTGAGGCCCATCTGGGCCGCGTAGTGCGTGAAGTCGCCACGCACCGACAACGTCGCCGACGTGAACACCCACGCGCGCGGCACGCCGGCACGCTGCTTCGCGAAAATCGGCGCGACCGATAGCGGCGTTTCGTGCAGCTGGACGGTATGCGCGAATACTTCCACCCAGCGCACCTTTTCGTTCGGGTCGTCGGTCGCCGTCTTGTCACCGGCAGCCTCCGCATCGGCCTTCGCGGCCGCTTCCGCCGCACCGGGCGTGACCCAGCCCGCGAGCAGGTCCTGCAGTTCGCGCGCGCGCCGCAGGCACGCGCCGAGCGACTCGGCCCGCTCGGCCTGGCTCGCGAGTGTCGAGGCAAGCGCATCGAGCGCCACTTCGAGCGCGTCGAGCGCGCCGAACATCGGATGATCGTCGCCCAGTTGCGCCAGCGACATACGCACGATCTGGTCGTTCGCGAACGCGAGACGCAGGTCGCGCGCCGCGCGTTCGAGATCGCCGCCGAGCTTCACCCATTCGACTGCATCGCGCGCATGGCTCAGGCCTTCGGCCACCGTGTCGCGCGCGAGTTCGAGAATCTGCGTGGTCGACAGCGTCTCGCCGAAGAACAGCGTGGCCGTCTCCGGCAGCTGGTGCGCTTCGTCGAAGATCACCGTGTTCGCGTTCGGCAGCAGTTCGGCCATCCCGGTGTCGCGCAGCATGATGTCCGCGAAGAACAGGTGATGGTTCACGACGACGATGTCCGCCTGCTGCGCCTCGCGGCGCGCCTGCATCACGAAGCATTCCTTGTAGTGCGGGCACTCCTGGCCGAGGCAGTTGTCGCGCGTCGACGTGACCATCGACCACACGGGCGCCGTCTCCGGCACGCTCGCGAGCTCGGCCTTGTCGCCGCTCTTCGTGATCTTCGCGAACCGGACGATTTCCTGCAGGTACGCGGTGTCCTGGCGCGACGGCAGCCGGCCGTTGTCGGCCGTGCGTTGCAGGTAGTAGTGGCACAGGTAGTTCGCGCGGCCCTTGAGCATCGCGACCGTCACCGGCACCGCGAGCGCGTTGCGCACGGTCGGGATGTCGCGCTGGAACAGCTGGTCCTGCAGGTGCTTCGTGCCGGTCGACACGATCACCTTGCCGCCCCACAGCATCGCGGGCACCAGGTACGCGTAGGTCTTGCCGGTACCGGTGCCGGCCTCGACGATCAGCGTGTTGTCGCCGGCGTCGCCGTCGGCTTCGAGCGCAGCCCCCTCCGCGGCGGATTCGGCCGCCTTGTCGCCTTCGCCGAGGCGGCGTGCCGGCCGCTTGCGGGTCTCGAAGATTTCGGGCTCGGGCATCCGGCGCGCGGACGCCTCCATCGCGGACGCGACCGCGCGCGCCATCTCGATCTGCGACTGACGCGGGTGATAGCCGTCGAGCGCGCGCGCGAGCAATCCGCCGTCGCCGAAGATCGTGTCGAGTTCGTCGACGCGCTTGCGGCTCAGCTCGAACGTGCCTTCGGGCGCACGAACGCGCCCGGCGGACGACGCGTCACGCCGGGCATCGGGGTTGGCTTCAAGCGGTGAATTCAAGGCAAGCGTTCCTGTGTCCAGCGCCCGGGCGGCGCCGGCGCTTGCCAGGCCGCGCTCAGGCGCGCTTATCCGGTTCCAGCTGCGATTGCAGCAAAATGATTTTGTCCTTGGCGGCCAGCTTTTCCTTCTTCAGCCGGTGCAGCGTGATGTCGTCGATGTCGGAGTGTCCTTCCTTCAGCTCGATCTCCCGAGCAAGCTGCCGGTGCTGCTCCTGCAATGCAGCCAAACGGTTGTGCAATTCCTGCTGCTGTTCCGTGGGACGATTTTGCATATGCGCCTCCTCATCGAAGCAGCGCGCCGACTGGCGTGCCGGCACGCACGAGACTGACTCCGGATCAATCCGACACGTTACTGCCCCTGCTGTTGCTGCTTGGCCTTCTCGGCCGCTTCCTGCTGACGCCGCTCGACATCGGCCTTGTGCTGGGCAGCTTCCTTCTGCTTCTGCTCGTAGCGCGCGGCATTGTCCGCCCGCTCCTGCGCCTTCTGCGCGCCCTGCTGGCGCGCCTGGTCGAGCTTGCGCTGAAAATCTGCCTGCTTCTGGTCGTATGCCTGCTTGTTCGCGGCGCGCTGCGGCCCTTCGGCGCCGCGCTGCGCCCGCTTCAGTGCATTCTGCTCCTGCTTGTCGCGGAATGCAGCCGCGTTCGCCGCATCGTTCGCCGCGCGCTGCGGCGCTTCCGCCGCATTCTGCGCCTGCTTCAACGCCTGCTGCTGGTCACGCTGCTGCGCCCGCACCGCGCGCTGTTCGTCGTCGAGCGCGAGCTGCTCCTGACGGATGCTCGCCCGCTCCTCGCGCATTCGGTCGCGCGCCTTGCCGAGACAGTGGTTGACGAAAAACGTGCTGTAGCAATCGTGCTCCGCCACGGCATAACGATAATCGTTTTCCGCGGAACGCTGATTGAGCACTTTTTGACGAGCGTCAAAATCCTGCGTGGCTGAGGGCGCGACGGGCGCGGCCGCTGCGGCGTCCGGCGCGCTTGCGCCCGATGCCTGCGCGTACGCGACGGTGGACCCGGCGGACAAAGCCGCGGCAAGCGCTGCGCCGAGCGCGACGAGAGAAATGCGGGAAGTTGGCAACGTCGTAGGAAAGCTGCGGGACATGTGTCAAATTCTATCACCCCCGGCTGGACGCTCCGCCATTTATGGCAAAATGCCCCGCTTCACTCACCCGCGGCAACTGGTCCGGCGGGCCCGTCTCGCAGCCCGCCGCACGCGGCCTGCCGGCCCGTGCCGCGATTTCAGCAGGCAGATCATCCACGACATGACGGAAACCGTAGCACTCAAGATCGTACAGCGCATCGCCACCGAACTGTCCGTCCAGCCGCGCCAGGTCGCGGCGGCAGTGCAACTCCTCGACGAAGGCTCGACCGTTCCGTTCATTGCCCGGTACCGCAAGGAAGTAACCGGCAACCTGGACGACACGCAGCTGCGCCAGCTCGAGGAACGCCTCCTGTATCTGCGCGAGCTCGAGGATCGCCGCGCGGCGATCCTGTCGAGCATCGACGAACAGGGCAAGCTGACCGACGAGCTGCGCGCCGCGATCGACGCGGCCGACAGCAAGCAGGTGCTCGAAGACCTTTATCTGCCGTACAAGCCGAAGCGCCGCACGCGCGCGCAGATCGCCCGCGAAGCCGGCCTCGAGCCGCTCGCGCAGGCACTGCTCGCGAATCCGCTGCTCGATCCGCAGACGGAAGCCGCCGCGTACGTCGATGCCGACAAGGGCGTCGCCGACGTGAAAGCCGCGCTCGACGGCGCGCGCGATATCCTGTCCGAGCAATTCGGCGAAACGGCCGAACTGCTCGGCAAGCTGCGCGACTACCTGCACAGCCAGGGCGTCGTGTCCTCCGCGGTCGTCGAAGGCAAGGAAAACGAGGAAGGCGAGAAGTTCCGCGACTACTACGACTACGCGGAAACCATCCGGACGGTGCCGTCGCACCGCGCGCTCGCGCTGTTCCGCGGCCGCAATGCCGGCGTGCTGACCGTCAAGCTCGGGCTCGGCGAGGAACTCGACGCGCAGGTCCCGCATCCCGGCGAAGCGATGATCGCGCGCCATTTCGGGATCGCGAACCAGGGCCGCCCGGCGGACAAATGGCTGTCCGACGTGTGCCGCTGGTGCTGGCGCGTGAAGGTGCAGCCGCACATCGAGAACGAACTGCTCACGCAACTGCGCGAAACGGCGGAAGCCGAAGCGATCCGCGTGTTCGCCCGCAACCTGAAAGACCTGCTGCTGGCTGCCCCGGCCGGCCCGAAGGCCGTCATCGGTCTCGACCCCGGCCTGCGCACGGGCGTGAAGGTTGCCGTGGTCGACCGCACCGGCAAGCTGCTCGCCACCGACACGATCTACCCGCACGAGCCGCGCCGCGACTGGGACGGCTCGCTCGCGAAGCTCGCGCGCATCGCCGCGCAGACGCAGGCCGAGCTGATCAGCATCGGCAACGGCACCGCGTCCCGTGAAACCGACAAGCTCGCGAGCGAGCTGATCTCGAAGCACCCCGAACTGCGGCTGCAGAAGATCGTCGTGTCGGAAGCCGGCGCGTCGGTCTACTCGGCGTCCGAGCTGGCTGCCAAGGAATTCCCGGAACTCGACGTGTCGCTGCGCGGCGCCGTGTCGATCGCACGCCGTCTGCAGGACCCGCTCGCCGAGCTCGTGAAGATCGAGCCGAAGGCGATCGGCGTCGGCCAGTACCAGCACGACGTGAACCAGCGCGAACTCGCCCGCTCGCTCGATGCGGTGGTCGAGGATTGCGTGAACGCGGTGGGCGTCGACGCCAATACCGCGTCGGTCGCACTCCTCGCACGCGTTTCGGGCCTGAACGCCACGCTCGCGCGCAACATCGTCGACTACCGCGACGCGAACGGGCCGTTCCCGTCGCGCGATCATCTGCGCAAGGTGCCGCGCCTCGGCGACAAGACCTTCGAACAGGCCGCCGGCTTCCTGCGCATCAACGGTGGCGAGAATCCGCTCGATCGCTCGTCGGTCCACCCTGAGGCCTATCCGGTCGTCGAACGAATCCTCGCGAAGATCAACAAGCGGATCGACGACGTGCTCGGCAGCCGCGATGCGCTGTCCGGTCTGTCGCCCGCCGAATTCGTTGACGAACGTTTCGGTCTGCCGACCGTGCGCGACATCCTGGCCGAACTTGAAAAGCCGGGTCGCGACCCGCGCCCCGAATTCAAGACCGCGACGTTCCGTGACGGCGTCGAGAAGGTCTCCGACCTGATGCCGGGCATGCTGCTCGAAGGTGTCGTGACGAACGTCGCGGCGTTCGGCGCATTCGTGGATGTCGGTGTGCACCAGGACGGCCTCGTCCACGTGTCGGCGATGTCGACGAAGTTCATCAAGGATCCGCACGAAGTCGTCAAAGCCGGCCAGGTCGTAAAGGTCAAGGTGCTCGACGTCGACGTGAAGCGTCAGCGCATTTCGCTGACGATGCGCCTCGACGACGAAGCCGCCGCGCCCGGCATGGCGCCGCGCGGCGGCCAGGATCGCGGCAATGCCGGCCGCGGCGCGGCGCGACCGCTGCGTTCGCGCGAGCCGGAACCGGCCGGCGCGATGGCCGCGGCGTTCGCGAAGCTCAAGCGCTGACCACACGAAGGTTGTCGCCGCACGAAAAAAGCCCGCCGTAAGGCGGGCTTTTTCTTGGCTCCGACAGGTGCTGCCGGATGGGCACGGGCCGCATGGGCCGCCCGCGCGCCGGTCAGATTTCGATCTTGGTGCCGAGCTCGACGACGCGGTTCGCCGGAATCGAGAAGAAGTCGGTCGGCTTCGCCGCGTTCTGATGCATCCATGCGAACACGCGTTCGCGCCAGATCGACATGCCGGGCAGATGCGTCGGCACGACCGTTTCGCGCGCGAGGAAGAACGACGTGTCCATCAGTTCGAACGTCATGTCGTGCGTGCGGCCGAACTCCTCGAGCACCGCCTTCACGTCCGGCGTCTCGTTGAAGCCGTATTCGGCCTTCACGATGTACAGGCCGCCGCCCGCGTCGCGCGCGCTCAGGCGCTTGTCGTCGCGCACGTACGGGATGTCGCGCGTGACGAACGTCAGGAATATGGTCCGCTCGTGCAGCACCTTGTTGTGCTTCAGGTTGTGCAGCAGGCTGACGGGCACGAGCTTGTCGTTGCCGGTCAGGTAGATCGCGGTGCCCGACACACGGTGCGGCGGATGCGCGAGCAGCCCCTGCAGGAACGGCTCGAGCGGGATACCGTCGGCAGCCGTACGCTCCTTGACGATGTGACGGCCCTTGTACCAGGTCATCAGCAGGAAGAACAACAGCGCGCCGATGCCGAGCGGCAGCCAGCCACCCTGCGCGACCTTCAGCAGGTTCGCGCCGAAAAAGCCCAGGTCGACCGCGAGGAACACCGCGATGATCGCGCCGACCAGCAACCGGTTCCAGTTCCACACCTTCACCATCACGACGGCCGCGAGTACGGTCGTGATCACCATCGTGGCCGTCACCGCGATACCGTACGCGGCCGCGAGGTTGTCGGAACTCTTGAAGCCGATCACGATGCAGAGGATCACGAACAACAGAAGCCAGTTCACGACCGGCACGTAGATCTGGCCGATCGCCAGCTCGGACGTGTGCAGCACCTTCATGCGCGGCACGTAGCCGAGCTGGATCGCCTGCGACGTCAGCGAATACGCACCCGAGATCACGGCCTGCGAAGCGATCACCGTCGCGACCGTCGAGAGCACGACGAGCGGCAGCAGCGCCCAGTCCGGCGCCAGCAGGAAGAACGGGTTCTCGATCGCCTTCGGGTTCTGGATCAGCAGCGCGCCCTGGCCGAAGTAGTTCAGCACGAGCGACGGCATCACGAGCCCGTATGCGGCCAGCCGAATCGGCTTCGCGCCGAAGTGACCCATGTCCGCGTAGAGCGCTTCCGCGCCCGTCAGCACCAGCACGACCGAACCGAGCACGACATACGCCTGCAGCACGTGCTCCGACATGAACGACGCCGCGTAATACGGGTTGATCGCCGCGATGATGCCCGGCACGCGCACGATGTGATACACGCCGAGCGCCGCGATCGCGATGAACCACAACACCATGATCGGCCCGAACAGCTTGCCGACCGTCGCGGTACCGTGCCGCTGGATCCAGAACAGCGCGATCAGGATCACGATCGTGATCGGCATCACGAGATGGGACAGGTGCGGCGTCGCGATCTCGAGGCCTTCGACCGCCGACATCACGGAAATCGCCGGCGTGATCACGGCGTCGCCGTAGAACATGCACGCGCCGAAGATCCCCAACGCCATCAAAGCGCCCGCGACACGCGTTTTCGAGTCGAGCGGCCGCAACGACAGCGCCATCAGCGCAAGCACGCCGCCCTCGCCATTGTTGTCGGCCCGCATCACGAACAGCAGATACTTGATACCGACCACCAGGATGATCGCCCAGAACAACAGCGAGATCACGCCGAGAATCGAGCTTTCGGTGAGCGGAATGCCGTGTGCGGGGCTGAACGCCTCTTTCAGCGAATACAGCGGGCTGGTGCCGATGTCGCCGAATACGACGCCGATGGCCGCTATCGCAAGCGCCCGCATCGAATGTTGGTGCGTCGAATGCGCATGGGCTGCGTCGGTCGCCTGGATCGTGTCGTTCATATGAAGCTAAATAATCGGGTCCGGTTCGGACAAAACGAGCGCTATTCTACTCGCGCCCCCCTGAAAAACCGTCCTGCCCTGTTGCCCTGAAGCCACGTGATCCACGCTGCGCATGCAATCCTGCGCAAGCTGTGGCAGGGCTGCCATCATAGCCGGGGCCGCGCAATCTGCCTATCACGAGGCCCCATTGTGGCGCCCGCCGGCCCGGCGCCGCAATAAAAAACGGCGCCGCAAGCGGCGCCGTACAAGGCTTTCCTTCGATCGGCCGGCCGCTCACGCGCCCGAGCCGTCGCGCTGCGCGCGACCGCGCTTGATCCATGCCTCGAGATTGTGCGGACGAACCGTGTCCCACTCTTCGAACGGCTGATGAATCCACGGATTCGTCGGCAGATATTGCGTGTGATAGTCGGGCTTGACCTTGGAGCACCCCTTGTACCAGAGCACCGCCGAACGCACGGCCTTGACCGCCGGATAGCGCTCCTTCAGGTGCTCCTGCACGCGCGCGAGCGTAACGCCCGAGTCGACGAGATCGTCGACCAGCAGCACGTTGCCCTCGAGGTTGCCACGCGTCATCGTGATGTACTGCGCGATGTCGAGTTCGCCCTGCTGGGTGCCGGCCGCTTCGCGATACGAACTCGTCGCGAGGATCGCGAGCGGGACGTCGTAGATGCGCGAAAGCTGGTCGCCGACGCGCAGGCCGCCGCGCGCGAGGCACAGGATCTGGTCGAACTTCCAGCCCGATGCATGCACCTGGAGCGCGAGCAGCTCGATCAGACGATGGTATTCGTCCCAGCCTACCCACAGGTTCTTGTCGTCGTTGCGCGGATCGGTCATCAAGTCTGCCGCCGTCATCGTGATTTGCTGCGTCATGCTGAGAATTACACCTTGAACGGGTGGCGAAGCAGGATCGTCTCGTCGCGATCCGGCCCCGTCGAGACCATGTCGACCGGCACGCCGGCCACTTCCTGGACACGGGTCAGGTATGCCTGGGCATTCGCCGGCAGCGCATCCCACGTCTTGATGCCGACGGTGCTTTCCTTCCAGCCGGCGAACGTTTCGTACACGGGCTCGCAACGCGAGACATCGGCCGCGCCGCGCGGCAGGATGTCCACGTCCTTGCCGTCGATCTTGTAGCCGACGCACAGCTTCACTTCGTCGAGACCGTCGAGCACGTCGAGCTTCGTCATGCACAGGCCCGACACACCGTTGATCTGGATCGAGCGGCGCAGTGCCGCCGCGTCGAGCCAGCCGGTGCGGCGCGGACGGCCGGTGACCGAGCCGAATTCCTTGCCGACGTTCGCCAGCGTGACGCCGACCTGATCCTGGCGCTGCGGATTGTCCGCGTCGTACAACTCGCTCGGGAACGGGCCCGAACCGACGCGCGTGCAGTATGCCTTCGTGATACCGAGGATGTAGTTCAGCTTCTGCGGGCCGACGCCTGCGCCGGCCGATGCCGCGCCCGCGACGCAGTTGCTCGACGTCACGAACGGATAGGTGCCGTGGTCGATGTCGAGCAGCGTGCCTTGCGCGCCTTCGAACAGCAGGTTCTGACCGGCGTTGTTCGCGTCGTACAGGCGGCGCGACACGTCGGCCACCATCGGCTTCAGGCGATCGGCGTAGCCGAGCATCGTGTCGAGCGTGGCCTGGAAATCGACGGCCGCGCCACCCAGGTACTGGGTCAGCACGAAGTTGTGGAAATCGAGGTTTTCGCGCAGGCGATCCGCGAAGGTCTTCGCGTCGAACAGGTCCTGCACGCGCAGCGCACGGCGGCCGACCTTGTCTTCGTACGCGGGGCCGATGCCGCGGCCGGTCGTACCGATCTTGCCCGCGCCCTTGCGTGCTTCGCGCGCCTGGTCGATTGCGATGTGGTACGGCAGGATCAGCGTCGTGGCTTCGGAGATGAACAGGCGATCGCGCACGTTCACGCCGGCCTCTTCCAGCTCGCCGATTTCCTTGAACAGTGCCTCGGGGGACAGGACGACGCCGTTGCCGATGTAGCAGGCGACGCCTTCACGCATGATGCCCGACGGAATGAGGCGCAAGATGGTTTTCTTGCCGCCGATGATGAGGGTGTGGCCGGCGTTGTGACCGCCCTGGAAACGCACGACGCCCTTAGCGTGGTCCGTCAGCCAGTCGACGATCTTGCCCTTGCCTTCATCACCCCATTGCGTTCCCACGACGACGACATTGCGCCCGGGAGTCACGTTCACTGCGCTGGCAGACATGTTGATTCGTTAGCTGGTTAAAAACGTATTCTACCTATGTTCGCGGGCGATTCCGAATTTTTCCGTTTCGCTTCAACGATATGCACGCCGAACGACGGCCCGCGAACGCCTGTTTAACGGGGTTCGATCACCCATGCGCCGTTACGCTCGACGAGCGAACGGTCGCAGGCGAACTCGTCGAGCACGTGGTCGTGTCCCGGCAACGCCTGGATCACGACCTCGCCCGCATCGCGCAGCGCCGCGACGGCAGCGCTGAGCGCGTCGTCCTGCGCCCACGGCGCGAGAATCGCGGTGCCGCGTGCCTCGATCGGCGAAATCCGGGCGAGCTCGCGCAGGTCGAGCGAGAAGCCCGTCGCCGGGCGGGCGCGCCCGTACGCCTGCCCGACATGGTCGTAGCGGCCGCCGCGCGCGATCGCGTTCGGCACGCCGTCGATGTATGCCGTAAACATCGCTCCGCTGTGGTACGCGTAGCCGCGCAGGTCGGCGAGGTCGATCGCCACCTCGACGCCCTTCGCCTGCGCCGCGAGCTGCGCGAGATCGTCGAGCGCGCGCGTGATCTCCGGCAGCACCGGCAGGCGTGCGCGCGCCTCGTCGAGCACGCTCGCGTCGCCGTACAGATGCGGCAGCGCACGCAGCGCCGCGCGCGTATCGGCCCCGAGATCGTCGGTGAGTTCGTTCAGCAGCGGCACGTCCTTGCCGGACAGCGCGTCGTACAGCGCCTCGCCGCGCTCGGTGGCCTGCGCGTCGCGTGCGAGCAGCGCCGCGAGCACGCCCGCATGGCAAAGATCCAGACGAATCCGCGACAGCCCCGCGAGATGCAGCGCGTCGAGCATCAACTGCTGGATCTCGAGATCGGCTTCGAGCCCGGCATGCCCGTAGATTTCGGCACCGATCTGGATCTGTTCGCGCGTCGCATGCAGGCCGCGCGGACGCGTGTGCATCACGTGGCCCGCATAGCAAAGGCGCGTCACGCCCTGGCGGTTCAGCAGGTGCGCATCGATACGCGCGACCTGCGGCGTAATGTCCGCGCGCAGGCCGAGCGTGCGACCCGACAACTGATCGACCAGCTTGAAGGTGCGCAGGCGCAGGTCGGCGCCGCCGCTCGTCAGCAGCGACTCGAGATATTCGAGCAGCGGCGGCATCACCATTTCGTAGCCGTACGAACGGAAGCGATCGAGCAGCCTGCGGCGCAGCTCCTCGATCTTGCGCGCTTCCGACGGCAGTACGTCGGCGATATTCTCGGGAAGTAACCAGGTCGACATCGGTACGGTCCTACGACAGGAAACAGGGCGCGACACGCGCGCCGCGAGATGAATCGGAAATCGGAAATCGGGCGGAACGAACGGCGGGTGCGCCGTCCGGATCAGGTGGCGAGCAGCAGCAGGACGAGCCCGAGCGCCATCACGATGAGCCCGCCGATCCGGATATGATGCGGCGGCCGCTCCGCTATTCTACGAAACGTGTCGCGCCAGGCGACGGGAAACACGAAGGGGAACGCCCCCTCGATGATCAGCATCAGTGCTACCGCGAGCAACAACGAGCCAGCCAGATCCATGCGAGCGACGGCGCCGCTCGACGCGGCGCCCCAAGGTCAGTGTTTGCGGGGAGCGGGTGCCGCCGGTGCGGCACCGCCCGTCGGACTGCGCATGAAACGGAAAAACTCGCTGTCGGGATCGACGACGATGATGTCGTTGCGCTTGAAGGTATTCCGGTAAGCCTGCAGGCTCGCGTAGAACTGGTAAAACTGCGGATCGCGGCCGAATGCATCGGCGGCGATCGATGCGGCCTTCGCGTCGCCCTCGCCCTTGATCGTCTGCGCGGACTTGTACGCATTCGCGAGCACCGCCTGCTGTTCGCGTTCCGCGTCGGCCTTGATCTGCTCGACATCGGCGGCGCCCTCCGCGCGCACCTGTGCGGCCTGGTCGCGCAGCGCGGCGATCATCCGCTGATAGACGGCATCCGTCTGCGCGGCCGGCAAGTCCACGCGCGTCAACTGCACGTCGACCACGTCGATACCGACGCCGGACGCCGTCGCGCGCACCGCTTCGCGCACCGCATTGGCGACGTCGCGCTGGCCGCCGAGCGCGTCGTCGAGCGCGCGCTTGCCGAATGCGTCGCCGAGCGCGCTCTTCATCTCGCCGGCCAGACGCTCGGTGGCAGCCGCCGGGTCGCCGCCCGTCGCCGTGAAATACTTCATCGGATCGCTGATCCGGTACTTGACCACATACGCGACGAGCAGGTCGTGCCTGTCTTCGGTCGCCAGCTGCAGCGGATCCGACGACTCGAGCGATTGCAGGCGCGTGTCGATCAGCGTCGCCGTCTGCAGGGGCGGCGGCAATTTGAAATGGATGCCGGGGCCCGCGAGTTCGGGTTGCGCGCCATCGCGGCCCGACAGCACGGCAGTGTGGCGCGGGTCGACGGTCAGGACGGTCGACGACGCCGCGAAGGCGGCGATCACGATTGCGACGACGAGCGCAATGATTCGGTTCATGTTCTGCGCTCTCCGTTACTTCGTATCGTCTTCACGCGAGCGGCTGCGGAACGCTTCGCGCGACCGCAGCACGTCGCTGCCCGGCGCGGGCGCCGCCGCGGCCGAAGCCGAAGCCGCGCTCGCGGGTGCGCTCGATGCCGCGGCGGCCGGAGCCGACGCCGCATCGGGCGCCGATGCACCGGCGGGCAGGGCGGCATTCGCGGCGTTTTGCCGCCCCTGCTCGACGAGCTTGTCGAGCGGCAGATACACGACGCTGTTGCCGCCCTTGTTGCCGACGAACACCTTCGTCGCTTTCGAATAGATGTCCTGCATCGTCTCGAGGTACATCCGCTCCCGGATCACCGCGGGCGCCTTCGAGTACTGCGCATAGACCTGCTTGAACCGGTCGGCATCGCCTTCCGCTTCCGTGACCACGCGATCGGCATACGCCTTCGCCTCGTCGGCGAGTTTCGCGGCATCGCCCTGCGCCTTCGGCAGCAGGTCGTTCGCATAGGCCTGCGCGGCACGCTTCGCGGCCTCGCGATCCTCGCGCGCCTTCGCGACTTCGGCGTATGCGGCCTGCGTCTGCTCGGGCGCCGCGACGCTCTGCATCGTGACGGCCGTGATCTCCAGCCCTGACTGGTAGCGATCGAGATCGCGCTGGATCGCGGCGGACAATTGCTCGCGCAGGGCGTCGCGATCCTGGTTGAGCATGTCGGCGGCGCTGCGCGTGCCGACGATCGCGCGTACCGCGGCCTGCGCGGCCTGCGACACGCTGCGCTCGGGATCGACGCTGCGGAACAGGTAGTCGGTTGCGGAACGAATCCGGTACTGGACGATGAAACGGACATCGACAATGTCGGCGTCGCGCGTCAACATCGCCGCTTCCTTCACGTTTGCGAGGCGCACGACATTGTTGCGGCCGATCTCGATCGAACGGACCTGCGAAGTGTCGACGATTTCGTGCGACGCAAACGGATACGGCGCGCGCCAGTGGACGCCCTGCCCAACCGTGCCGGACAGCTTGCCGAACTGCAGCACGACGCCCGTCTGGCCGTCCTGCACGACGAACAGCCCGCTGCCCGCGTAGACCGCGACCAGCACGCCGATCACGATGCCGACGCCAACGCGCGCGGCCCGGCCGTTGTCGGGCCGGAAGCCGTTGCCGCCCTTGCCGCCGAACAGGCCGCTCAGACGCCGGTTGAAGTTGCGCCACATCTCGTCGAGATCGGGCGGACCGTCACCGTCGCCACCGGGCGGACGCTTCGATTCGTTCGCACGCGGACGGGATCCGTCGTTGCCCTTGCCGTCGCCGCGTCCCCAGCGGGGATCGTTGATCGACAGCAAGGCGCGCATCCGCCGCCAGGTACTCCGCTCGTTGTATTCGTTCACCAGAGTTTGTTCACCAGATTGGACGCCGGCGAACCGGCCGGGACCGGTTAGCGCCCGTGTTCGGAAATCGTGTGGTCTTCGCGTGGTTCAGCGGGTGCGCCGTCGAGCGCGCCGTTGGGTAACGTCGCGCCGGAAAGGTGTTCCGCGGAGGCGATCTCGGCGATGGCGGCACGCAACGTATCCAGACCTTGACCGGTGCGTGCGCTCAAAAAGACGCGCGAAATATTACCATACTCGTCCCGCTCGACCGCGTCGCCGCGGGCCGCCAGCTCGGGCACCGCGTCGATCTTGTTGAACACCAGCACCTGTCGGATCGTGTCCGCACCGATCTCGTGCAGCACGCCGTTGACCTGCTCGATCTGCTCGAGCCGCACCGCGCTCGACGCGTCGACGACGTGCAGCAGCAGATCCGCGTGGATCGTTTCCTCGAGGGTCGCGCGGAACGCGGCAACCAGTTGGTGAGGCAGTTCGCGAATGAACCCGACCGTGTCGGACACGACGATCTGGCCCGCCTCGTCGCCGAGGTACACCCGGCGCGACGTCGTATCGAGCGTGGCGAACAGCTGGTCGGCCGCATAGGCCTGCGCTTTCGTCAGTGCATTGAACAGCGTCGACTTGCCCGCGTTCGTATAGCCGACCAGCGACACCGACATCGTGCCGCTGCGCGCGCGCTGGCGTCGCTGCGTGCTGTGCTGCCGGCGCAACCGGTCGAGCCGCGACTTGAGCATCTTGATGCGCTCGCCGATCAGCCGGCGGTCGGTTTCGAGCTGGGTTTCACCGGGGCCGCGCAGGCCGATACCGCCCTTTTGCCGCTCCAGGTGGGTCCACGCGCGAATCAGGCGGGTCGACAGGTATTGCAGTTGCGCGAGCTCGACCTGCAGCTTGCCTTCGTGGCTGCGGGCACGCTGCGCGAAGATATCGAGGATGAGGCTCGTGCGATCGACCACCCGCCTGTTAAGCGCCTGCTCCAGATTGCGTTGCTGGGCCGGTGCCAGGGCGTGATTGAAGATGACGATTTCGACGTTGTGCGCGTCGCACGCGAGCCGCAATTCTTCGGCTTTACCGCTGCCGATGAACATCTTGGCATCGGGACTGGCGCGACGACCGGTGAGGGTGACGGCGGGACGGGCCCCCGCACTGGAGGCGAGAAGACTGAGTTCTTCGAGACTGGCTTCGAAATCGGTCTTGCCGAAATCGATGCCGACGAGCGCTGCGTTGATCAAATTATCGGGTGTCAAGATAAGGCGGCTGGCATCGGTCGCTCGCGGCGACCGGACGCCGGCCGCTGCGATGGGTTAGGACGAGGCTTCCGCGTCCGGGTGGAAATTCACCGGGCGCGCCGGCACGACCGTCGAGATGGCGTGCTTGTAAACCATCTGGGTCACCGTATTACGGAGCAACACGACGTACTGGTCGAACGATTCAATGTTCCCTTGCAGCTTGATGCCGTTGACGAGATAGATCGAAACGGGAACGTGCTCTTTGCGCAGTGCGTTCAAAAACGGGTCTTGTAACAATTGCCCTTTGTTGCTCATGGCGTACTCCATCTTGTTTTGCAGGTTGATCTGGATTGGCGACGAAGAAAAAGAGATCCGGCGCCAATCGCTACACTATAGCTGATTTTGCATGCCCCGCCCGGGCATAGGCCATGCGGCCTGGTCGTTGCGGGACCTGCTTCAGCCCTTGTCCGCGTACGGGTTGTTCGACGAACGGAACTCTATGCGCAATGGAGTCCCGGTCAGTGAGAAAGTTTCGCGGAATCGGTTTTCCAGGTAACGCTTGTAGGTTTCCGTCACCGCGTCGAGCGCGTTGCCGTGGATGACGATCAGCGGCGGATTCTGGCCGCCCTGGTGCGCATAGCGCAGCTTCGGACGCACCGGGCCGCGACGACGCGGCTGCTGGAACTCGACTGCCTCGATCAGCGCGCGCGTGAGCTTCGGCGTCGGCAGTTTCGCCATCGCGGCCGCATACGCGTCGTCGACCGAGCGCATCAGCGCGCCGATGCCGGTCTTCTTCGCGGCCGAAATGTAGTGCGATTTCGCGAAATCGAGGAATTTCAGCTTGCGGGTCAAATCCGCTTTCGCACGATCGCGCGCGTGGTCGTCGAGGCCGTCCCATTTGTTGACGCCGATCACGAGCGCGCGGCCCTGCTCGACGACGAAGCCGGCGATGTGCGCGTCCTGGTCGGAGATGTCCTGCTGCGCATCCAGCAGAAGAATGACGACGTTCGCGTCGGAGATCGACTGCAGCGTCTTCACGACCGAGAATTTCTCGATCGCCTCGAACACCTTGCCGCGGCGTCGCAGGCCCGCGGTATCGATCAGCGTGTACTTCTTGCCGTTGCGCTCGAAGTCGACGTAGATCGAATCGCGCGTCGTGCCCGGCATGTCGAACGCGATCACGCGGTCCTCGCCGATCAGCGCGTTCACGAGCGTCGACTTGCCGACGTTCGGCCGGCCGACGATCGCGATCTTGATGCCGCGCGACGGATCGTCCTCGTCCGCTTCCTCCGGCTGGCCCGCGTATGCGACTTCCAGCGCTTCGTTGATCATGTCGGTCACGCCGTCGCCGTGCGCGGCCGAGATCGCGCGCGGATCGCCGAGCCCGAGCTCGTAGAAGTCCGTCGCGACCGCCGTGTACTTCATCCCCTCGGCCTTGTTCACGACCAGGAAGATCGGACGGCCGGTCTTGCGCAGGTAGTCGGCGATCGACTTGTCCTGCGGCGCGAGGCCGTTACGGCCGTCGACGATGAACACGACGATGTCGGCTTCCTCGACGGCCTGCCGCGTCTGACGTGCCATCTCGTGCAGGATGCCGTCCTTCGCGACAGGCTCGAAGCCGCCGGTATCGACGACCAGGTAAGGCCGTGCGCCGACCCGCCCTTCGCCATAATGGCGATCGCGCGTCAGGCCGGGCAAGTCGGCGACCAGCGCATCGCGCGAGCGCGTGAGCCGGTTGAACAGCGTGGATTTCCCCACATTGGGGCGCCCAACGAGGGCAATGACCGGTTTCATCTGTGTTTTCTACGGTGATGCGCAGCAGCGGGAGGCCCGCTGCTGCGGGCGGCTGCGCTGAATGAAAATATCACGAATTCGCGCCGCGCCGGATGCGCGCGCCGGGCGCGCGTTGCGCGCCGTCGTCTTTCGTTTCGAACTGCCTTTCAAATACCGAGCGGCCGGGAACACCGGCCGCCTTCATGTCGCGCAACCGCGCGCGCGGGACGAGCCCGCCGCGCCGCGATTGCGCTCGTTGCCTGGCGCGTCAGCGCGGACGGAACCCGTACAGGCCGCCGTCCTGCGTCTGCACGACGAGCGTGTTGCCCGCCAGGACCGGCGCCGCGGTAATCGCGCTGCCGTCGGTCTTCATCCGGGCGATGAAGCTGCCGTCTTCGCGCGACAGGAAGTGCACGAAGCCCTGGTAGTCGCCCATCACGACCGCATGGCCGAGCAGGTAAGGCACGCCGACGTCGCGGCTCTTCAGCTTGTCGTTGCGCCAGAGCTGGTTGCCGGTCGCCGCATCATAAGCCGACACGACCGACCAGTCGTCGCCGCCGGCAACGACCGAATCGTCCTGCGCGAGGCCGCTGCGGCTCGAGAATGCCTTTTCCCACAGCGGGCGACCCGAGTTCGCGTCGAAGCAGCCGAGCTGACCCTGGAACGTGACCGCGCACGTTTCGGCACCCACGAGCGTCGGCGGACCGCTGACGTCGTTGATGCGCTCCACTTCGGTCACGCCCTTCGGGAACGACACGGGCGTCTGCCAGAACGGCTCGCCCGTCTGCAGGTTGATCGCGACGAGACCGCCACCGGGGAAGCCCGCCAGCACGGCCGCATCGCCGGCGAACGTCATGCCGGCCGACACGCGCAGGTTCAGCGGCACCGCGCGGTTGCGGTAGTTCCACTTCTGCTCGCCCGTCTGCGCGTTGAACGCGATCACCTGGCCGTCGATCGTGCGCACGATCACGAGACCGTTGCCGACCAGCGGCGGCGAGAAGATCTCGCCCTGCACGTTCGTCTTCCACAGCTGCTTGCCGTCCGCGCCCAGCACGAACACGCCGCCCTTCAGCGCGCCGACCGCGGTCAGGTTGCCGTCGCTGCCGACACCGGCCGACAGGTCGGAACCGACCTTCGTGCGCCACAGCGTCTGGCCCGTCTTCGCATCGATCTTCTCGACCGAACCGTTCTCGCCCGCCGCGAAGACGGCGTCGCCAACGGCCACCGGCGAGAACAGGTAGCGCCCGCCCTTGCCGACGCTCGCCTTCCAGACCTGTTGCACGTCCATGACGGGCTTGAACTCGGTGAGCGGCGTCGGCACGCGGCGCGCGTCCTTCGACGACGAGCAGGCCGCCAATGCCAGGACAGCCGCCGCGCAGGCTACGGGCACAGCGTAACGTTTCAGCAAATTCATCGGTTAGCGAAGCAGAGTTAAGAGGTTGAGGGGGCCGGGATCAGCCGCCGAGCGCATCGAGCTTGAACTGCACGAGCTGACGCGCGGACTGGTCGTCCTGCGACAGGCCGTCGAGCGCAAGCTTGTACGCGGCGCGCGCATCGTCGGTCTTGCCTTGCGCCGCCAGCAGATCGCCGCGGCGATCGGCCACGAGGCCCTTGAATGCATCGACCGGCGTGCCGGACAGCAGCGCGAGGCCCGCATCGTACGCCTTCTCGTCGAGCAGCAGCGATGCGAGACGCAGTTTCGCAATCTGCTTGTATTCGTCGTCCTTGGCGTGATCGACGGCCCATTGCAGCTGCGCCTTCGCACCGGCGGCGTCGCCGGCCGCGTACAGCGTCTTGGCGGCCGTCAGCGCGGTCATCTGCGCATACGGCGTGCTGCCGAACTTGTCTTCCATGTCGGCGGCCGCGCGGGCCATCGTCGCCTTGTCGTTCGCGGCGGCGGCCTTCTGCACCTGCTCGTACAACCCGGAAGCCTCGGCGGCCTGACGGCGCTGCCAGTAATTCCAGCCGTTGAAACCGGCCGCGACGACCAGCGCCGCAAGCACGATCCACGTGGTGAGATTGCCCCAGCGGGCCCACCACGCCTTCAGACTTTCAATCGATTCTTGTTCGTCGTGATAACTCATCGGCGAGCGATTCCTTCCTTTTTCAGGCTTTTCTTGTCGAGCGAATGCCAGCGCGATCAGTCGTCGCCGTCTTCGGCGGATGCAACCATCGCATTGATTAGGAATTCGGTCAAGCTTTCGACCGCTACGGTCTGCTGAACGTTCTTTTCCCCGTCCTCGCCCGTGCCGCGCAACGCTTTCACGCCCACCGTGCCGTTCGCGACCTCTTCTTCGCCGAAGATCACCGCGAATGCGGCACCGCTCGCATCGGCCCGTTTCATCTGCGACTTGAAGCTTGCCGGGCCGCCGTCTGCGCTGCAGTGGAAAATCACGTCGAGGCCCGTGTCGCGCAGACGCTCGGCCGCGATGAACGCCTGTTCGCGCGCCGTCTCGCCCTGGTGCACCACGTAGACGTCGACACCTTCCTGCTCGGGCGCGAGATCCTCTTCCTTCAGCAACTCGAGGATGCGCTCGATGCCCATCGCCCAGCCGCACGCGGCGGTCGGCTTGCCGCCGAGTTGCTCGATCAGCGGATCGTAGCGACCGCCGGCCGCGACCGTGCCCTGCGCGCCGAGCTTGTCGGTCACCCACTCGAACACGGTCAGATTGTAGTAGTCGAGGCCGCGCACGAGACGCGGGTTGATCTTGAACGGGATGTTGTTCGCGAGCAGCAGGCGCTGCAGCCCTTCGAAATGGGCACGCGACTCGTCGCCGAGGAAGTCGATCAACTTCGGCGCGTTCTGCGCGATTTCCTGCAGCGCGGGGTTCTTCGTGTCGAGCACGCGCAGCGGGTTCGTATACAGGCGACGCTTCGCGTCCTCGTCCAGCACATCGACGAACTGCTCGAGATACTTGATCAGTTCGACGCGGTGAGCGGCACGCTCCTCGGCGAGGCCGAGCGAGTTGATCTCGAGCTTGATGCCGGTCAGGCCGAGGTCGTCCCACAGGCGCTGGCACATCATGATGATCTCGGCATCCGCGTCCGGGCCCGCGAAGCCGAGCGCCTCGACGCCGACCTGGTGGAACTGGCGATAGCGGCCGCGCTGCGGACGCTCGTGACGGAACATCGGGCCGATGTACCACAGGCGCTTCGGGCCGTCGTACAGCATGTTGTGCTCGATCGACGCGCGCACGACGGCCGCGGTGTTTTCCGGGCGCATCGTCAGGTTCTCGCCGTTCAATGCGTCGGTGAAGCTGTACATCTCCTTCTCGACGATGTCCGTGACCTCGCCGATGCCGCGCGTGAAGAGCTGCGTATGCTCGACGATCGGCGTGCGGATGTTCTGATAGCCGTACGCGCGCAGCAGCGATTTCACGGTAGCTTCGAAGAACTCCCAGAGGCCGGCATCCTGCGGAAGGATGTCGTTCATGCCCTTGACGCCGGTGAGCTTCTCGATCTTGCGTTTCTGTTCAGTCATCGTTCGTGTGTGTGGACGAATTTAATTCAGGGCCTCGGTGCGGCCGTAATTGCGTGCGACGTAGTCGCTGACGATCTGCTGGAATTCCTCGGCGATCCGCTCACCGCGCAGCGTCCTGACCTTCTCGCCGTCGATGAAGACGGGCGCGGCCGGGTTTTCGCCCGAACCCGGCAGGCTGATGCCGATGTTCGCGTGCTTCGACTCGCCCGGGCCGTTGACGATGCAGCCCATCACCGCGACGTTCATCTTCTCGACGCCCGGATATTCCTTGCGCCAGACCGGCATCTGCTCGCGCAGATACGTCTGGATCTGCATCGCGAGTTCCTGGAACAGCGTGCTCGTCGTGCGGCCGCAGCCCGGGCACGCGATCACCATCGGCGCGAACGAGCGCAGGCCCATCGTCTGCAGGATTTCCTGGCCGACGACCACTTCGCCCGTGCGCGATGCGCCCGGCTCCGGCGTCAGCGAAATGCGGATCGTGTCGCCGATTCCTTCCTGCAGCAGCACGCCGAGCGCGGCGGTCGACGCGACGATGCCCTTCGAGCCCATGCCGGCCTCGGTCAGGCCGAGGTGCAGCGCGAAGCCACAGCGGCGGGCGAGCTCGCGATACACGGCGATCAGGTCCTGCACGCCGCTGACCTTGCACGACAGCACGATGCGGTCGCGGCCGAGACCCAGCTCGACCGCGCGCTCGGCCGAGCCGATCGCCGACTGGATCAGCGCTTCGTACATCACGCTCTGCGCGTCCCACGGCTGCGAACGCGCGGCGTTCTCGTCCATCATGCGCGCGAGCAGGTCCTGGTCGAGACTGCCCCAGTTCACGCCGATCCGCACCGGCTTGTCGTACTTCGCCGCCGCTTCGATCATCTGCGCGAACTGCGTGTCGCGCTTCGCGCCCTGACCGACGTTGCCCGGGTTGATCCGGTACTTCGACAGCGACTCCGCGCAACCCGGGTAGTCGCGCAGCAGCAGGTGCCCGTTGTAGTGGAAATCCCCGACGAGCGGGACGGTCACGCCCATCCGGTCGAGCTGCTCGCGGATCGCCGGCACGGCGGCGGCCGCCTCCGGCGTATTGACCGTGATGCGCACCAGCTCGGAGCCCGCATTCGCGAGCTCCTTGATCTGGATCGCCGTGCCGATCGCGTCGGCCGTGTCGGTATTCGTCATCGACTGCACGCGCACCGGCGCATTGCCGCCGATGGTCACGAGCTGCCCGCCCCAGCGAACATCCACCGCATGCGACACGCGACGCGGCTGATGCCCGCCGAACACCGGCTCGGTTGAACAAATCTGACTGCTGCGTGGGGATTGAGCTTCGGATTGCATCGATAGATCCATTTACGCGGAATGCGCCGCAAGGCGGCGCATGAATTGAAATAGCGCCGTGCCCCAGCGACCCGTCCAGGACGGGCCTGCGTCACGGCGCTTGACGTCAGGGCAACGTGAACCGCGCCACGTTACCCCGCGCTGCCGAATATTTCGCCGGATCGACAGGTTTTCCGTCGAACGCGACCGTATCGAGACCGGCCTTGTTGCCGATCGTGACCTTGAACGGCCCGTCGCCGGCGACCTGCTTCGTTTCGCCGGCCCGCACCAGCGCCGAGAACAGCTCCTTGCCGTTCTTGTCGCGCACGCTGAACCAGCAATCCTGCTTGACCTTCAGTTCGACCATCGACTGGCCTGCCGCCACGACGACGCTCGCGGGCTGCGCCGACTCGGCCGCGCTGCTCGCCGCTGCCGTCGCGACGATCGGTTGCGACGCAGGTACGGCGGCCGTCGGGGCCGGCGCCGAGGCGGACGCTGCGCCCTGCGCCGGAACTTCGTTGCCGGCGGCCGTCGATGCGCCGCCCGCGGCCGCCTCTTCGGCGGAAGACGCCGCCGGCGCGCTCGCCGCCGATGCGTGTTCGGTCTCGGCGCCGCCCTTGAAGCGCGCAAGCCAGCTCGACGAGTCGCCGCCAGTGTGCCACATGAGTACCGCGATCACCGCGACGACGACGATCGCCGTTCCCCACAGCCACGGGTGATGGCGCGACGAGCCGCCGAGCGGAATCGACACGCGGCCGCGCGGCAGATCGGTGCCCGACGACGCGGGCATCGACAGATCGACTTCCGGCACCCCGCGCTCCCGGCGCAATGCCTGCGCAAACGGCTCGGGATCGACACCGAGCATCTTCGCGTAGCTGCGCACGACACCGAGCGCGAACGTCACGCCCGGCAAATGGCTGATATCGCCTGCCTCGAGCGCACGCAGCTTCTGCGGCGCGACCTTGAGCCGCGCCGACACGTCGTCGACCGTCCAGCCCTTCGCTTCCCGGAGCTGCGCCAGCCGGCTGCCGACGGCCGCCAGCGATTCAAGCCCTGCCTGCGCCGGCTTCGCGGCATTCGTCTCTGCGCCGTTTGTCGGCTGCGGCTCACTCATCCTTGTCCTCGCGTCGATTCTTCTTCACTGGCGGGCGCCGCCGGCTCCCGCAACCGTCCATATCATGCGCGGCGCAGAGGCACCGCGACCGATCGCTATTCGCGTGTTGTACCGCCAAAAAGTCCGGGCATCCCCGTCAAACCGCCCGAATCTCGATGATTTTTGCTGCTGCGCCCGTTCGCTCCGCCAGGCGCGTGCGGTCCTTCACGGCGCCGGCCAGCTGGCCGCACGCGGCGTCGATGTCGTCGCCGCGCGTCTTGCGCACGGTCGTGACGACACCCGCGTCGATGAGGACCTGTGCGAAGCGCTTGATCTGCTCCGGTTTCGAGCGGATGAGGCCCGACTCCGGAAACGGATTGAACGGGATCAGGTTGAACTTGCAGGGCACGTCGCGCGTGACGGCCAGCAGTTCGCGCGCATGCGCTTCGGTGTCGTTGACGCCGTCGAGCATGCAGTATTCGAAAGTAATGAAGTCGCGCGGCGCAACTTTCAGATAACGCTGGCACGCAGCCATCAGCTCGCGAAGCGGATGCTTCTTGTTGAGCGGCACCAGCTCGTCGCGCAACGCGTCGTTTGGCGCGTGCAGCGAAACGGCGAGTGCAACCGGCAGTTCGGCGCCGAGGCGGTCCATCATCGGCACCACGCCGGACGTCGACAAGGTGACGCGGCGGCGCGACAGCCCGTAGGCGTTGTCGTCGAGCATCAGCCGCATCGCGGGCACGACCGCGCTGTAATTCAGCAGCGGCTCGCCCATGCCCATCATCACCACGTTGGTGACGACCCGCTCGGCCTTGCCGTTCGGACCGGGTGCGCGACCGAGCGACGCACGCAGCGCAAATTCGGCCATCCGGAGCTGGCCGATGATTTCGGCTGTCGACAGGTTGCGGGAGAAACCCTGCTTGCCCGTCGAGCAGAAGCGGCAGTTGACCGCACACCCGGCCTGCGACGACACGCACAGCGTGCCGCGCGTCTCTTCCGGGATGAAAACGGTTTCGACCGCATTGCCGTTTCCGACGTCGATCAGCCACTTGCGCGTGCCGTCGGTGGAAACGTGATCGCTGACGATATCGGGCATCACGATCGACGCACGGCCCTTGAGCTTTTCTCTCAGGGACTTCGCGAGATCGGTCATGCCGTCGAAATCGGCAGCGTTGTACTGATGGATCCAGCGCTGCAACTGCTTGGCGCGGAACGGCTTCTCGCCGAGGCTGCCGCAGTACGCGACAAGGCCCTCGGCATCGAAGTCGAGAAGATTGACGGAAGTTTCGCTCGTCATGATGTGCTGCCTTGCCGCGTGCGCTGAATCCTGCCTACGTATTGCCAGCCAGGGCTTAGCGCGAGTAGACGTTCATTTCCGGGAAGAAGAACGCGATTTCGACCGCGGCCGTTTCGGCAGCGTCCGAGCCGTGCACGGCGTTCGCGTCGATGCTGTCGGCGAAGTCGGCGCGGATCGTGCCCTTTTCCGCCTTCTTCGGATCCGTCGCGCCCATCAGGTCGCGGTTCTTCAGGATCGCGCCTTCACCTTCCAGAACCTGGATCATCACCGGGCCCGAGATCATGAAATCGACGAGATCCTTGAAGAACGGACGTGCCGCGTGAACTGCGTAGAACTTCTCTGCGTCCGCACGCGACAGGTGTGCCATGCGCGATGCGACGATCTTCAGGCCGGCGCCTTCGAAACGGCTGTAGATCTGGCCGATCACGTTCTTTGCCACCGCATCCGGCTTGATGATCGACAGGGTGCGCTCGATTGCCATAAAAACTCCAAGAAATTAAGAAGTTACAGGTTCAAATGAATCCGCTATTGTAGCACGATCCCGTGTATCATTGCGATTGAACCCTTACACGAATGAAAGGTTCAGAATCCATATGTTTTTGCGCCGCGCGGCCATTGAAACCTCGAGGCACGGAACGTATCTTAGCCATAGCTGCTCCGGTTTGCTGCGCCGCACACCGCGTGCGCCGAACCGGCCCCGGACGCCCACGCGTTCAATGTTAGGAGAAACCATGAACGACTATCCGTACAATTTCGGCCGCGGCGGCTCCGTCAGCACCGCGGAGCTTCGCAATCGCGTGCTGCGGAACACGTACTGGCTGCTCGCGCTGTCGATGGTGCCGACGGTGCTGGGGGCATGGGTCGGCGTCGCGACGGGCTTCTCGCTGTTCGCGGCCACGAGCCCGATGATGAGCCTGCTCGCGTTCTTCGCGATAGCGTTCGGCTTCATGTTCGCGATCGAGCGAACGAAAAACAGCGCGGCCGGCGTATTCGTGCTGCTCGGCTTCACGTTCTTCATGGGCCTGATGCTGTCGCGCCTGTTGAGCTTCATCCTCGGCTTCTCGAACGGCCCGTCGCTGATCATGCTCGCGTTCGGCGGCACCGGCATCATCTTCGCCGCGATGGCGACGATCGCCACGGTCAGCAAGCGCGACTTCTCGGGGCTAGGCAAGTGGCTGTTCATGGGCGTGATCGTGATCCTGCTTGCGTCGGTCGCGAACATCTTCCTGCAACTGCCGGCGCTGATGCTCACCGTGTCGGTGCTTGCGATCGCGATCTTCTCGGCCTACATGCTGTTCGACGTCCAGCGCGTCGTGAACGGCGGCGAGACGAACTACATCTCGGCCACGCTTGCGATCTACCTCGATCTGTACAACGTGTTCACGAACCTGCTCGCGTTGCTCGGCATCTTCGGCGGCAACCGCAACTGACGGTCGCTGCCTCCCATGAAAAAACCGGCCTCGAAGGCCGGTTTTTTTACGTCCACCGCCCGTCCGCTCAGTCCCGCTCGAACAGCGCGATCGACTCGACGTGCGACGTATTCGGGAACATGTTCACGACCCCGGCGCCCTTCAGCCGATAGCCGGCCTCGTGCACGAGCAGCCCTGCATCGCGCGCGAGCGTCGACGGATTGCACGACACGTAGACGATACGCTTCGGCAGCGGGCCTTCGCCGCTCTGCGCGATTTCGGCCAGCGCCTTCGACACCGCGAGCGCGCCTTCGCGCGGCGGGTCGATCAGGAACTTGTCGAACGCGCCGAGCGCACGAAGGTCGTCACCCGTAACCTCGAACAGGTTCCGGCACGCGAACGTCGTGTGGCCGTCGACGCCGTTCTCGCGCGCATTCGCCAGCGCGCGCGTGGTCAGCGTCTCGCTGCCTTCGATGCCCATCACCTCGCGCGACAGCCGCGCGAGCGGCAGCGTGAAGTTGCCGATCCCGCAGAACAGGTCGAGCACGCGATCGTCGCGCGACGGCGCGAGCAGGCGCAGCGCGCGGCCCACCAGCACACGGTTGATCTGATGGTTGACCTGCGTGAAGTCGGTCGGCTTGAACGGCATGCGGATACCGAACTCCGGCAGCGTGTAGTCGAGCGGCACGTCGAGCGGATAGAACGGCGTGACCGTGTCCGGGCCCTTCGGCTGAAGCCAGAACTGCACCTTGTGCTCGTCGGCGAACGCGCGCAGCAGCGCTTCGTCGTCCGCGTTGATCGGCTCCAGCACGCGCAGCACCAGCGCCGTGACTTGCGAGCCGACCGCGAGCTCGATCTGCGGCATCCGGTCACGGATCGACAGCCCTTCCACCAGCCGACGCAGCGGCACGAGCATCGCCGACACGTGCGGCGGCAGCACTTCGCAGCTCGTCATGTCGGCGACATAGCTGCTCTTCCTTTCATGAAACCCGACCAGCACGCCGCCCTTCTTCGCGACGTTGCGCACGGTCAGGCGCGCACGATAGCGGTAGCCCCACGACGGGCCGTGGATCGGCGCGAACACCGTTTCGGCGCGCAGCTTCGACAGGTGCCACAGGTTGTCCTCGAGCACGCGCTGCTTGATCGCCACCTGCGCGCGCATGTCGAGATGCTGCATCGAGCAGCCGCCGCAGGTGCCGAAGAATTCGCACTTCGGCTGCGTGCGCAGCACGCTCGGGCGCAGAATATCGACAACGGTCGCCTGCTCGTAGCTCGGCTTGCGCCGATAGCTCGAATAGGTCACGCGCTCGCCGGGCAGCGCGCCTTCGACGAAGATCACCTTGCCGGGCGAGCCGTCCTCGGTCGCCGTGCGGCCGACACCGCGCGCTTCCATGTCGAGCGATTCGATCTCGAGAACCGGGGCAGGCCCGGGCGCGACGGGCGCATTTTTCGATTTGCGCGCAGAAGTGGGGACGGCTTCGGACACCAGCTTTTCCTGACAAAACGTTGAAGAAGGCGAGATTGTAGACGACGAAAGCCCGCACCGCCCGCTTTCGTCGCGCAAGCATCGATACGGATACGTCTGCCGCATCGCGTGATGCACGAAGGCGCTGTCGGCACCTGCATGCGCGGCGTCTCGCAGGCCACCGGGCGGCACAAGCCCTGCTCACTCGCACGAGACTCAGGAGACTCGACCATGAGACTGATCGACTGGAATGTTCAATGGGGTCGGGACGCCGATGGCGTCGTCGATCTCCCGCGCACCATCGCCGCCGCCCGCCAGCTCGGCGACTTCGACGTGTTGTGTGTGCAGGAAGTCACGCGCGGCTTCGGCGCACTGCCCGGCCGGCCGGGCCCCGACCAGTTCGCCGAACTGGCGGCGTTGCTCCCGGGCTATACGGTCGTCGACGCGATCGGCGCCGACCTGCCGGCGCTCGAACCCGGCGCGCCGCGCCGCCAGTTCGGCAATGCGATCGCCACCCGGCTGCCCGTTCGGCGCGTACTGCGCCAACTGCTGCCATGGCCGGCCGACGCAGGCGCGCCGTCGATGCCGCGTGTCGCGCTCGACGTCGAGGTGGTGACGCCGTCGGGCTCGCTGCGGGTCGTCACGACGCACCTCGAATTCTATTCGGCGCGCCAGCGACTCGCGCAGGTCGATGCGTTGCGCGACCGGCACCGCGAAGCCTGCGCCCACGCGGATCGGCCCGCGCCGGCGGAAAATGCGACGGGCCCGTTCAGTGCGACCAACCAGCCGCGCGATGCGATCGTCTGCGGCGATTTCAACAGCGCGTTCGGCAGCGACGCGTACCAGCGCATGCTGGCGCCGCTCGCGGACGCGCCGTCGTTCGTCGATGCGTGGGTTGCCCGCCACCCGGGCTGCACGCCGCCGCCGACTGCCGGCGTCTACGACACGGCGCAATGGTCGGAAGGACCGCTCACGTGCGATTTCGTGTTCGTGACCGATACGCTGCTGCCACGGGTCACGCGCTGCGAGATCGACGCAGGCCTGCGCGCGTCGGATCACCAGCCCGTCGTGCTCGAACTCAACTGATCGCTGCCGCAGCGCGGGCCGCCCGCGTCACACGTCGAAACCGGCCAGATATTCGGCCCAATGCGACGCGGGCTCCTGTGCCAGCGCGTTCTTCACGAGCAGGATCTCGTCGGCATACTCGCTCGGCGTCAGGCCGCCGCGCATCAGCTGGAATCGGCAATACAGCAGGTAAGTATTGACGACGTCCGTTTCGCAATAGTTGCGGATTTCCTCGATCCGGCCGTCCTGGAACGCGGGCCACACCTGGCTGCCGTCCATCCCGAGCTTGCCCGGAAAGCCGCACAGCTTCGCGAGCGCGTCGAGCGGCGCATTCGCGCGCGCCTGATACATCGCGAGCACGTCCATCAGATCGGTGTGCCGCGAGTGATAGCGCGAGATGTAGTTGTTCCATTTGAAGTCGCGGTCGTCCTCGCCCAGATCCCAGTAACGCGTCGCGGGGATGCCGTGCACGAGCGCACGATAATGGAGCACCGGCAGGTCGAAGCCGCCGCCGTTCCACGACACGAGCTGCGGCGTGTATTTCTCGATCACGCGATAGAACGACTGGACCAGCGTCGCCTCGTTGTCCTGCGGCGTGCCGAGCGAGCGCACGCGAAAACCGTTGTTGTCGCGGAACACGCAGGAAATCGCCGCGATCCGCTGCAGGTGATGCGGCAGAAAATCGCTGCCCGTCTTCTCGCGACGTGCGGCGAACGCATGTTCGGCCACCGCGGCATCGTCGAGCGTCGCGGGCAGATCTTCCAGACGGCGAATGCCGTCGACATCGGGAATGGTCTCGATGTCAAAAACGAGAATCGGAGTCATCAGTTACAGAACGGCGTCCTTGCGCACGCCGTTGGAGGCAAAGAACCGCTTGAGGCGCACCAGCGCTTCCTGCTGGATCTGTCGCACGCGTTCGCGCGTGAGGCCCATCTCGTCGGCCAGCTCCTCGAGCGTGGCGGGTTCGATGTGGTTCAAGCCGAAGCGGCGCTCGATCACGTGCCGATGCTTGTCGGACAGACGCGACAGCCACGCGCGCGTGAGCGTCTCGAGTTCGCGGTGCTGCACCTCGGCATCGGGCGACTGGCTCTGGTCGTCGGGCAGCAGGTCGAGCAGGCTGCTCGCGGGATCGAGATCGAGCGGTGCGTCGAGTGACGCCGTGTGCTCGTTGAGCGCGAGGATGTCGGTGACTTCCTCGGCGGTCTTGCCGGTGAGATAGGCGATGTCGTCGATACTGGCTTCGCGGCGCTCTGCCGCCTCGCCCGTCGACATCGAATTCTTTTCGAGGTGGCGCTTCGCGCGCAGCACCTGGTTCAGTTCGCGGATGACGTGCACGGGCAGGCGCACGGTGCGAGCCTGGTTCATGATCGCCCGCTCGATGCTCTGCCGGATCCACCACGTCGCATAGGTCGAGAAACGAAAGCCGCGCGTCGGATCGAATTTCTCGATCGCATGCATCAAGCCGAGGTTGCCTTCCTCGATCAGGTCGAGCAACGGCACGCCGCGGTTCAGGTAGCCCTTCGCGATGCTGACGACGAGACGCAGGTTGCGCTCGATCATCACCTGCCGTGCCTCGAATTCGCCGGCCTTCGCGAGACGCGAATAGCGCTGCTCCTCCTCGACGGTCAGGAGCGGCTTCACGCTGATGCGATTCAGGTAATGCTGGATCGTGTCGGCCGTGAGTTCGGCCTGCAGCAATGCGCGAAAATCGTCGACGTCGGGCGCGGCTTCCGCGCGGCCTTCGTGCTCGTCGTCGCCGTCCGCTTCGGCGTCGCGTGCCTCGAGATCACGTTCGTTTTCCGCGACGTCGTCTTCGTCGTCCGTCGAAGCGCCAGCTCGCTCCACCGATGCTTGCGTGGCACGACTGATCTTCTCAGACTCGGCTTGCGGCTCGTGGCGCTTCGATTTCGGCATGGTCGTCTCGGTTATTGAGGCGGCAAATACTTCAGCGGATCGACAGGTTTACCCTGACGGCGAACCTCGAAATGCAGCATCACGCGGTCGGCATCGCTGTTACCCATCTCGGCGATCTTTTGCCCTTTCGTTACCGCGTCCCCCTCTTTTACCATCAAAGCGCGATTGTGTGCATACGCCGTGAGGTAAGTTGCATCGTGTTTGATGATAATGAGATTGCCGTAGCCACGCAGGCCATTGCCCGAGTAGACGACGCGGCCGTCGGCCGCCGCCTTCACGGCCTCGCCCGACGTGCCGCCAATATTGACGCCCTTGTTCTTCGCGTCGTCGAAACCGTTCAGCACCGGTCCGCGCACGGGCCATGCAAACGTCACGGGGCCGCTCGGCGCGGCAGCCGTGTCGCTCGATGCGGCGGCAGCCGGCGGCGTGACCGCGGACGACGAGCCAGCGGCCGGCGTGGCGGGACCGCTGCTGAGCGGTGCGGTCGCGACGGCGGCGCCGGCGATCGGCGCGGCGACCGGCGAGCCGGCCACTGCGGCACCGCCCGGCGGCGCGACGCGCAGCAACTGGTCGACTTCGATCTGGTTCGGGTTCGCCAGATTGTTCCACGCGGCGATGTCGCGATAGTTCTGCCCGTTTTCGAGTGCGATCCGGTACAGCGTGTCGCCCGGTTTCACGCGGTAGAAGCCGGGCGGTGGCGGGCCGAGCGGCACCGCCGGCTGCGCGGCGGCGGTCGTGCCCAGTGCGCCGGAGCGATCGACGACGGGCGCGTTGTCGAGCCGCGTCGCACAGGCGGCCAGTAGCGTGGAGAACGCAGCCACACAGATCGCGCGCTGGGCGAACGTGAGCGGTTCCCTGGTTCGGTTGTTTTGCATCGCGCGCAACATACTCATCGGTTTCAAATCACTCCGGATTTTAAAGGGACAAAGAAAACGCGATCAAGCCGCGACTCCCGCCATTGCGCGTGCGCGACGCGCTCGACGAGCGTCAGCACCTGGGGCTGCCCGCTCTGCGCGCCGACCGGCGCGACGAGCCGCCCGCCGATCGCGAGCTGCTCGAGCAACGCCTGCGGCACGTCGAGCCCCGCCGCCGCGATCACGATCGCGTCGAACGGGCCCGCTGCCGGCAGGCCGACACGCCCGTCGCCGTAATGCAGACGGATGTTCGGCACGCGCAGCGGCCGCAGGTTCAGCTTCGCGCGCTCGTAGAGCGGCTTGATGCGTTCAATCGAATACACGTCGCGCGCCACGTGACTGAGCACCGCGGCCTGGTAGCCGCAACCGGTGCCGATCTCGAGCACGCGCTCAAGCGTGCGGCCGGCCATCGCGAGCTCGATCATGCGCGCGACGACCGACGGCTTTGAAATCGTTTGCTGGTGGCCGATCGGCAGCGCGGCATCCTCGTACGCCTGCGTCGCGAGCCCGGGATCCACGAACATGTGGCGCGGCACCGCGGCCATCGCATCCAGCACGCGCGCGTCGGTGACGCCGTTCGCGCGCAGGCGTTCGACCATGCGCTCGCGCACACGTTCCGACGTCAGCGCGAACGTACCGGCCGGCGCGACGCTCGGCGCGGCCGGCTTGGGCATCGCGGGCTTCGGCGCGGTCGGTTTCGGCGCGCTCGCAGGCTTCGCGGTGGTCGTGCCGGACACCGTGCGGGCCATGCCGGCCTTCACCGCCACGGGTTTCGGCACGGCGGCGGACTTGTCGACGGCCTTCGCCACCACGCCCGCCGCATGGCGATCGCCGGCCCGACCTTCCGATTTGCGTGGCGCTCGCTTGAGATCTTCGAGCGCGAGCGGAAACCGCTTCGCGCGCTCGCCGCTCATGAAGCCCGCCCTCCTGCACGCGCCCATTCGCGCGTTGCAGGCAGCATTTGCGTATGCGTGAGATCGAGTTGCAGTGGCGTGATCGATACGAAACCGTTTGCGACGGCGTGAAAATCAGTGCCCTCGCTCGCGTCCAGCGCCGCACCCGCGGCACCGATCCAGTAGATTGGCTCGCCGCGCGGGTCGGTCTGGCGAATCACCGGCTGGGACGGGTGACGCTTGCCGAGACGCGTGACCTGCCAGCCTTTCAGTTCGTCGTACGGCAGATTCGGAATATTGACGTTCAGCAACGGATGACCGGGCAGCGGATGCGCAAGATAGTGTTCGACGATTTCCGCGGCGACGCGCGCCGCATCCGCCAGATGCGCCCAGCCCTTGTCGGCCAGCGAAAACGCGATGGCCGGCACGCCGAACATGATGCCTTCGGTGGCGGCTGCAACTGTCCCTGAATAGAGCGTGTCTTCGCCCATGTTCTGGCCGTTGTTGATCCCGGACACGACGAGGTCCGGCCTCGCGTCGGCCATCCCCGTCAACGCGACGTGCACCGAATCGGTGGGCGTGCCGTTCACGTAGAAGAAACCCGTATTCGCCGCGCGCTGCACCGACAGCGGCCGCGACAGCGTGAGGGAATTCGATGCGCCGCTGCAGTTCTGCTCGGGCGCGATCACCGTGAGGTCGGCCAGCGGCTGCAGCGCGTCGCTGAGCGCGGCGAGACCGGGGGCGAGATAGCCGTCGTCGTTGCTGAGTAGGATTCGCATCCGGCGATTGTAACCGAGGAAAGATGGCGCGAGAGCGACAGTCCGGCGGCTGCGCGCAGGCCGAAACGCACGACGTGCGCGCGGTGCGCCGCCGCATTGCGGGCCGGCGTTGCGCGCGTGCGAGACGACGTTGCGCCGGCCTGCGTTTTCCGGCCCGAAGGGTTGCCTCTCCGGAGACGCCGTCTCGCGAAAGCCCGGCGCGACGCGCCCGGCCTCGTCACACTCAGATCGCGCCAGCCTCACGCAGCGCGGCAATCTGCTGCGCGTCGTAGCCGAGGCCACGCAGCACCTCGTCCGTATGCGCGCCGAGCTCGGGCCCGAGCCAGCGCGTTTCGCCCGGCGTGTCGGAGAGCTTCGGCGTGATGTTCGGCAGCGGAATGTCGGTGCCGTCGGCCAGCTTGAAACGCTGGATCATCTGCCTCGCGACGAACTGCGGATCGGTGAACATGTCAGCAGCGCTGTAGATGCGCCCGGCCGGCACGTCCGCCGCGTTGAGCACGACGAGCGCCTCGTCGATCGTGCGCGGTGCGAGCCACGCGGCGATCGCATCGTCGATTTCCCGGGTGCGCGGCACGCGTCCGTCGTTGCTTGCAAGCGCCGGATCGCCGGCGAGGTCGTCGCGCTCGATCGCCTTCATCAGCCGCTTGAAGATCGGGTCGCTGTTGCCGCCGATCACGATGCTGCCGTCGCGGCACGCGTAAGTGTTCGACGGCACGATGCCCGGCAGCGACGCGCCGGTGCGCTCGCGCACCATCCCGTACACGCCGTACTCGGGCACCACGCTTTCCATCATGTTGAACACCGCTTCATACAGCGCAACGTCGACCACCTGCCCCGCGCCGCCATTCACCTTGCGGTGGTGAAGTGCCATCAGCCCGCCGATCACGCCGTGCAGCGCGGCGATCGAGTCGCCGATCGAGATGCCGATGCGCGGCGGCGGCAGGTCGGGATAACCGGTGATGTGACGCAACCCGCCCATCGATTCGGCAATCGCGCCGAACCCCGGGCGGTCGCGGTAGGGGCCCGTCTGCCCGTAGCCGGACAGGCGCACCATCACGAGACCGGAGTTGTCGGCCGACAGCACGTCGTAGCCGAGGCCGAGCTTCTCGAGCAGCCCCGGGCGGAAGTTTTCGATCACGATATCGGCCTCGCGCGCGAGTTGCCGCGCGATCGTCTTGCCTGCATCGGATTTCAGGTTGAGCGTGACCGATTTCTTGTTGCGCGCCTGGACCGACCACCACAGCGACGTGCCGCCCTGCTCCGGATACAGCTTGCGCCACTTGCGCAGCGGGTCGCCGCCATTCGGATCCTCGATCTTGATGACTTCCGCGCCGAATTCGGCAAAGAGGCGCGACGCGAACGGCCCCGCGATCAGCGTCCCGAATTCGAGCACTTTGACGCCCGCGAGGGGGCCCTGGCTGGTGCTCATGTGTCTCCCTGACATGAGGAACGGCGCCGCCGGCCGGCGGCGCCCGGCTTAGATCGTCCGGCGGTCGAGCATCGCGCGGGCGATCGTGCCCGCGTCGACGTATTCGAGCTCGCCGCCCACCGGCACGCCGCGCGCGAGGCGCGTGACCGCCAGCCCGCGTGCCTTCAGCGTCTGGCCGAGGTAGTGCGCGGTGGCCTCGCCCTCGTTCGTGAAGTTGGTCGCGAGCACGACCTCCTTGACGATCCCGTCGGACGCGCGCCGCACGAGACGATCGAAATGGATTTCCTTCGGACCGATTCCGTCGAGCGGGCTGAGCCGCCCCATCAACACGAAGTACAGCCCGCGATACGTCATCGTCTGCTCGAGCATGATCTGGTCGGCCGGCGTTTCGACGACGCACAGCAGCGTCGGATCACGCTCCTCGTCGCTGCACACCTCGCAGATCTGCGCTTCCGTGAACGTGTTGCACTTCTCGCAGTGCTGCAGGTGCTCGGTCGCGAACAGCAGCGACCGGCCGAGCCGCTCCGCGCCCTCCCGATCGTGCTGCATCAGGTGGTACGCCATGCGCTGCGCGGACTTCGGCCCGACGCCGGGCAATACGCGCAGCGCTTCGACGAGCGCTGACAGGGCGGACGGCTGTTTCATACGGCGGCTGAAAGCTGAACGAACGGATCGGGCTGAACGGACGCTGCGCTCAGAACGGCAGCTTGAAGCCCGGGGGCAGCGGCAGGCCCGACGTCATGCCGCTCATCTTTTCCTGCGACGTCGCCTCGGCCTTGCGCACGGCATCGTTGAACGCGGCCGCGACCAGATCCTCGAGCATGTCCTTGTCGTCCGCGAGCAGGCTCGGGTCGATCGCCACGCGACGCACTTCGTTACGGCAGGTCATCGTCACCTTGACGAGGCCCGCACCCGACTGCCCTTCGACTTCGATCTGCGCAAGCTGCTCCTGCATCTTCTTCATGTTTTCCTGCATTTGCTGCGCTTGCTTCATCAGTCCGGCGAGGTTGCCTTTCAACATGGGAATACTCCTTCTTGATCGTGTGAAAACCGGCACGCGGCGCGTGCCGGTCAATGTGTGCGGGCGTGATTGTGCCTGTCGCGGTGCGATTCGTTCAATGCAGCGTCGGCGGCGTGCCGTCCGGCGCCGAATCGGCGAGCGGCCGCACCGAGCCTTCGACGATGCGCGCACCGAAGTCACGCACGAGTTGCTGGACGAACGGATCGCCATGGATGTCCTGCTCGGCCTCGCGCTGGCGTGCCGCCCGCGCGGCCGCGTCGAGCGCCGCCGCGGTGCGCCGCGCGGGCCCGACCTCGACCGCGACCTCGACGGGCTTGCCGAGCGCGTCGGCCAGGGCGGCCTTCAGCTTCGCGACCTGGGCGGCGTCCGCATACTGCGGCACCGGCACGGACAGTTTCAACGTCGTCGCGTCGACGGCCGTCAGTTCGCTGTTGAACGCGAGCTGATACGCGACGCCCTTCAGCGGCAACCGCGCGGCCAGCGCCGGCCATTCGCCGTCGAAGCCGACCGGATCGAGCGCGATCGCGGGCGGCAGCGGACGCGTGTCGACCGGCGCGGACGGGCGCGCCTCCGCCGGCTTCGGCGCAATGCGCACGTCGTCGGGGCCGCTGTCGAACACGGGCACGAAGCCGTCGTCCGCCGCGCCGCCGAACATCTCGTCCGCGCTGAGCGGCACGTATTCGTCCGGCGGGATGTCTTCCCACGGCGGCGGGGCCTGACGCGTGTCGGCCGGCTGCGGCGCGCGGGCCGCAGCGCGCGGCGTCGGCACCTGCACGGCGGGTCGCGATGCCGCCGGTTTCTCAGCGGCCGGCGGGGCCGCCGCCGGTTTCGGCGCGACGCCCGCCCGCGAGCGGTCGGACGACACGCGCATGCCGGCATTGCGCAGCACGTCGAGTGCGGCGGCCGCACCGCCACGGGCCGCCGGGCGCACGGCCGGCTCGGCCGGGCCAGCACGCGGCGCCGGTTCGGCAGCCGGGGCCGGTTCGTCGTTGCGCTTGGCGGCGGCAGGCGCTTCGGGTTCGTTGCGGACGGCGGGCAGCGCATCGCTTGCCGGCGCCGCCTGCGGCGCCGGGGCCGCTTCCGGCTGCGGCGCGACCGGCGCTGCGGCAGCAGGCGCAGCCTGCGTCGGGACAGGCTGCGCAGCAGGCGAAGCCGCTGCATCGCCGGACGCACGCGCAACCGCAGCGACCGGAACGGCCGGCGTAACCGGCGCGGCCGCTTGCGGGCGTGCTGCGGGCTCGGCGGCTGCCGGCACGGAAGACGGCTTGGGTGCCGCCGACGCGGCCGCAGCCACGCGCGGCGCAGGTGCAGTTGCGGCACGCGGCACGGCCGACTGACCGCCCGGCGCACTGCCGGTGCCGGTGCCGACGGTCGGCTCGAACGCGAGCATCCGCAGCAACGTCATCGTGAAGCCGGCGTATTCGTCCGGCGCGAGGCCGAGCTCCGCGCGTCCGACCGTCGCGATCTGATAGAACAGCTGCACCTGCTCGGGGCTCAGCGTCTCCGCGAAGCGGCGCAGGTCGGCCGCTTCCGGCCATTCGTCGAGGACCGAGCCCGGTGCGAACTGCGCCCACGCGATCCGGTGCAGCAGGCTCGCAAGATCCTGCAACGCGGTGGAAAAGGACAGGCTGCGCAGCGACATCTCGTCGGCGATCGCGAGAATCTCCGGGCCATTGGCGGCCGCGAGCGCATCGAGCAGGCGCACCATGTAGGTCTGGTCGAGCGCGCCGAGCATGCCCGACACGGCCGCTTCGGTCACTTCGTTGGCCGAATAGGCGATCGCCTGATCGGTCAGCGACAGCGCATCGCGCATGCTGCCCTGGGCGGCACGCGCGAGCAGGCGCAGCGCCTGCTGCTCGAACGAGATCCGCTCTTCGCCGAGGATGCGCTCGAGATGCGACACGATGTGCCCGGCCGGCATCTGCTTCAGGTTGAACTGCAGGCAGCGCGACAGCACGGTGACGGGAATCTTCTGCGGGTCGGTGGTCGCGAGGATGAACTTGACGTGCGGCGGCGGCTCCTCGAGCGTCTTCAGCATCGCGTTGAACGCGTGATTCGTCAGCATGTGCACTTCGTCGATCATGTAGACCTTGAAGCGCGCATCGACGGGCGCGTACACCGCGCGCTCGAGCAGCGCGGCCATTTCGTCGACGCCGCGGTTGCTCGCCGCATCCATTTCGACGTAATCGACGAAGCGGCCTTCGTCGATCTCGCGGCACGCACGGCACACGCCGCACGGCTGCGACGTGACGCCGGTTTCACAGTTGAGCGCCTTCGCGAAGATCCGCGACAGCGTCGTCTTGCCGACGCCGCGGGTTCCGGTAAACAGATAGGCGTGATGGAGACGCCCGCCGTCGAGCGCGTGCGTGAGCGCCCTGACGACGTGCTCCTGGCCGACGAGCGAAGCGAAATCCTTCGGACGCCACTTGCGTGCGAGAACTTGATAGGTCATCGGGAAATTGTATCAGTAACGCTGCGTCGCGCCGACACGCGAAACGGTGCCGAAAACGGGCAACGCGCACGAAACAACGGAGAATGATGCAGAAATAAAAAATGCCCGGCGAACGGGGCAAGAGGAAGGTGACGAGCCCGACCCTCGGCACTGGCGGAAAACGATTGTGGCTGCTTCGTTCCCGACCTGACCAGGTTCACCGCCCCACCATGCGAGGAGGCCCGTCACGGCATATTCTATCACCGCTTCTGCCCGAATGCGACCGTTTGTTCGCAACAACGCGAAAGATCGAACAAACCGACGCGCTGCGGGCAGGCCGATCCGGCGCGAACTTGCGGATGTATCGCAACCATCGGCGTCTCTTGTATTTCGTACGCCAGCCTCCACCTTCGGAGGGCAGTGGTCGAACGGCGCGTCGTACCCCTACTCGCGTAGCGGCTACTATCGCCGCCCGCAGCAGATAGCAATTTAGGCTAATATGACGCCCGAACGACCCGCGAGCCGCGCCATGCAGCGCTTACGCCCCTCCTTCCGGGGAGCGGAGTGACCTGCCGCAGCGGCCGGCAGCCGACGAGGCCGCCGGAGCGCCGCAACGCGCCGAGCAGGCAGTCCCCGAACCGTAAGAGGTATTGACCCAATGAGCGAACAGATCAAACACATCAGCGACGCATCGTTCGAACAGGACGTCGTCAAATCCGACAAGCCCGTGCTCGTCGACTTCTGGGCCGAATGGTGCGGCCCGTGCAAGATGATCGCCCCGATCCTCGACGAAGTCGCGAAGGACTACGGCGACAAGCTGCAGATCGCGAAGATCAACGTCGACGACAACCAGGCAACGCCCGCGAAATTCGGCGTGCGCGGCATCCCGACGCTGATCCTGTTCAAGAACGGCGCGGCCGCCGCGCAGAAGGTCGGCGCGCTGTCGAAGTCGCAACTCACCGCATTCCTGGACAGCCACCTGTAATACCGGCCGTCGCGCGGACGTGTTGTCAACCGACAACACGTCCGCCGTCAAGCCGCCGATCGGCCGCTCAGGCGCGAATCGGCGTATGCTAGAATCAAAAAACGTCTACAAGACGCATTAAGTCTCAGAGCGCTTCCGCTCGCCCTCCTCCCTTATTTCTTTTCGTCGCTTCTCCTCCCTGGCGGGTTCTCCGTATGCATTTATCCGAGCTCAAGTCTCTGCACGTGTCCGAACTGATCGAAATGGCCAATGGCCTGGAGATCGAAAACGCGAACCGCCTGCGCAAGCAGGAGCTGATGTTCGCCATTCTCAAAAAGCGCGCCAAGACGGGAGAGACGATCTTCGGCGACGGCACGCTCGAAGTGCTGCCGGACGGTTTCGGCTTCCTGCGCTCGCCGGAAATGTCGTACCTCGCGAGCACCGACGACATCTACATCAGCCCGTCGCAGATCCGCCGCTTCAACCTGCACACCGGCGACACCATCGAAGGTGAAGTCCGCACGCCGAAGGACGGCGAGCGCTACTTCGCGCTGGTGAAGGTCGACAAAGTCAACGGGCAGCCGCCCGAGGCCTCGAAACACAAGATCATGTTCGAGAACCTCACGCCGCTGCACCCGAACAAGCCGCTGTCGCTCGAACGCGAAATGCGCGGCGAGGAAAACGTCACGGGCCGCATCATCGACATGATCGCGCCGATCGGCAAGGGCCAGCGCGGCCTGCTCGTCGCGTCGCCGAAGTCGGGCAAGACCGTGATGCTCCAGCACATCGCGCATGCGATCAAGCAGAACCATCCGGACGTCATCCTGTTCGTGCTGCTGATCGACGAGCGCCCCGAGGAAGTGACCGAAATGCAGCGCTCGGTCGCCGGCGAAGTGATCGCGTCGACGTTCGACGAACCGGCCACGCGTCACGTGCAGGTCGCCGAAATGGTGATCGAGAAGGCCAAGCGCCTCGTCGAAATGAAGCACGACGTCGTGATCCTGCTCGACTCGATCACGCGTCTGGCACGCGCATACAACACCGTGATCCCGGCGTCGGGCAAGGTGCTGACCGGCGGTGTCGACGCGAACGCGCTGCAGCGCCCGAAGCGCTTCTTCGGCGCGGCGCGCAACATCGAGGAAGGCGGCTCGCTGACGATCATCGGCACCGCGCTGATCGAAACCGGCAGCCGCATGGACGACGTGATCTACGAAGAGTTCAAGGGCACCGGCAACATGGAAGTGCACCTCGAGCGCCGTCTCGCGGAAAAGCGCGTCTATCCGTCGATCAACCTGAACAAGTCGGGCACGCGCCGCGAAGAAATGCTGATCAAGCCCGAGATCCTTCAAAAGATCTGGGTGCTGCGCAAGTTCATCCACGACATGGACGAAGTCGAGGCGATGGAATTCCTGCTCGACAAGATCCGCCAGACGAAGAGCAACTCCGAGTTCTTCGACCTGATGCGCCGCGGCGGCTGATCGCCCCGCTCCGCAACGAATGGCCGCCCGCGCATGTCGCCCGGCGGCCGTTTTTTCATCTCAACCTGAACGTGAACGTACAGGTTGATCTATAATCGCGCCATTGCCACCTCCCGAAGCCCAGCGATTCCGATGCCGAACGATGCCTCCCCCTCGCTGCTGACCGTGAGCGACGCCGCGTCGCGGCTCGGCGTCACGCCTCGCACACTGAAGTATTACGAAGAGCGCGGGCTCGTCACGCCGTCACGCAGCGGCGGCCGCTATCGCCTTTACGACGAAGCCGATCTCGAGCGCTTCGCCCGCATCCTGCGGCTGCGCGCACTCGGCTTTTCGCTACACGGCATCACCGAGATGCTCAAGCGCCCGCTGGAAGAAACGGGCGACGGCCGGCGTCGGTATTCGGACGCGTCGTTGCGCGACATCCGTTCGGGCCTTGCCGGGCAAATCGACACGCTCGACAAGCGGATCGCGGCCGTGCAGCGTGAGCTGAAGGAGGCCGTCGCGCTGCGCAAGGAACTGCAGCACGACATCGACTACATCGAACGGCGGCTCGCCGGCGAAAACCCGGACAAGCTGATCGCGCAGCGGCAAGCGCAAGCCGGCACGCGGCGCGCGCGCAAGGACCGGGAATGAACGTCGCGCCCGGTCGCCCGCCGCTGTGGAGCCGCGCGAACCTGCGCGCGGACCTGTTCCCGTGGGCGCTCGCGCTCGTCACCGGCATCGACTACTTCGACAACGCGGCCTTCTCGTTCTTCGCGAGCTACATCGCGGGCGGCATCAATGCATCGCCCGACGAACTCGTGTGGTCGTCGAGCGCGTATGCAGTCACGGCCGTGCTCGGGATCCTGCAGCAGCAATGGTGGGTCGATCGCCTCGGGCATCGCCGCTACGTCGCCGGCTGCATGCTGATGTTCTCGTTCGGCGCGATCGCGGCCGCGCTCGCCGACACGTCGCTCGAGCTCGCGTTCGCGCGCGGCTTCCAGGGCTACTTCATCGGCCCGATGATGGGCGCATGCCGGATCCTGATCCAGATCAGCTTCAAGCCGCAGGAGCGGCCGCCCGCCACACGCGCATTCCTCATCATGATTCTGCTCGGCAGCGCGCTCGCACCGATCGTCGGCGGGTTGCTCGTCGCGCACTCGACGTGGCGCGCGCTGTTCGCGTGCACGGCACCCGCGGGCATCGCGTTCGCGATTCTCGCGCTCCTCACGCTGCCCGATTCCGGCAGGACGCCCGACGACGAACGCGGCTCCGGACACTTCTGGCCGTACGTCGTGTTCGCGCTCGCGCAGGGAGCGCTGCAGATCGTGCTGCAGCAGGTGCACTACCAGCTCTACAGCGGCTCGCCGATGCTGATCGCGCTGACCTTCGCGGGCCTCGGCGCGCTCGCATGGTTCGCCTACCACCAGTGGAACCATCCGACGCCGCTCGTGCGGCTGCACGCGTTTCGCGAGCGCACCTTCCAGGTCGGCCTGCTGCTCTACATGTTCTATTACTACGAGTCGACGGGCTTCAGCTATCTCACTTCCCGCCTGCTCGAAGGCGGCCTCGGCTATCCGGTCGAGAATGCCGGGCGACTGGTCGGCACGATGTCGCTGATCTCGGCGACCGCGCTGTTCGTCTACCTGCGCCATGCGAAGCGCGTCACGCACAAGAAATGGTTCGTCGTGCCCGGGTTCGCGATCGCGATCACGGCCGCCCTGTGGATGACGCGAATGACGCCGCAAGTCGGCGAAGCGGCGCTGATCGTGCCGCTGCTGCTGCGCGGGCTGTTGCTGCTGTTCATCGTGCTGCCGGTCGCCAACCTCACGTTCCGCATCTTCGCGATCGACGAATACACGCACGGCTACCGGCTCAAGAACATCGTGCGGCAACTGACGATCTCGTTCGCGACGTCGTCGGTAATCATCGTCGAGCAGCATCGGCTGGCCGTCCATCAGACGCGGCTCGTCGAGCGCGCGAACGTGTTCGATCCGCTGTTCCAGCAAACCGTCGACGCGCTCGCGCACGGCTACGCGGCTGCCGGCCATGCGCCGAACGAAGCGCACGCCCTCGCGATCGCGTCGATCGCGCGGATGGTCGCGCAACAGGCGTCGTTCCTCGCGTCGCTCGACGGTTTCTATTTCCTCGCGGGCGTCGCGCTCGTCGGCGGCCTCTTCGCGGCATGGCAAAAAGAGATCGATTGAGTTAAAAGACAGGCTTTGGATTATCCCGCGCCGCCTCCATGCTCTCGAAACTGACCCGCTGGTTCGACGACCGCCGCCGCGACCGCGCGCTGCGCAGCCACCCGATTCCGGATACGCTGTGGCAGGACACCGTCGCGCGCCTGCCGTTCCTCGACGCGCTGCCGCCTGCCGACCTCGCCCGGCTGCGCGAGCTGACGAGCCTGTTCATCGCGAAGAAATCGTTCTCGACCGCGCACGGCCTCGAGCTGACCGACGAGATGATCGTCGCGATCGCCGCGCAGGCTTGCCTGCCCGTGCTGAACCTCGATTTGTCGCTGTACGACGGCTGGGTCGGCGTGGTCGTGTATCCGGGCGAATTCGTCATCCGCAAGACGGTGCAGGACGAGGACGGCGTCGTTCACGAAGTCGAGCAGGATGCGAGCGGCGAAGCGTGGGAAGGCGGCCCGGTGATCCTGTCCTGGGAAGACGCGCAGATGACGGACGGCCGCGACGCGTACAACGTCGTGATCCACGAGTTCGCGCACAAGATCGACATGGTCAATGGCGCGGCCGACGGGTATCCGCCCCTTTTTCGCCGCTGGCATGCGCCGCACCTCGACGCGCAGGCGTGGGCCGACGTGTTCGAGCACGCGTACGACCAATTCTGCGCGCGCGTCGATGCGGTGCCGGAGCGCGCATGGGCGCGCTTCGAGCGCGACTCGCTGATCGATCCGTATGCGGCCGACCACCCGTCGGAGTTCTTCGCCGTGTGCAGCGAGGCGCTGTTCGTGCGGCCGCGCGCGTTCGAGTCCGAATTTCCGGAGCTCTACCGGCTGCTCGCCCGCTACTATCGGCAGGATCCGGCCCGGACTGGGGCCCTCGACGCGCGATGAAAATTATTCGTCAACCGTCTGATTTTCTGGCATAATCGCCGTTTTTCGACCTTAGGCAAGTGGCTCGCGCCGGGCTTGACGTCGGCTGAATCGTGCAAATGCGTGCGGTCCGGCACGGCAAGCGGCGGGTTGGCTACCGCTCTCACCAAGGAAAATCATGAAACCTGGCATTCACCCGGACTACCGCGAAGTCGTCTTCCAAGACATGTCGAACGGCTTCAAGTTCATCACGCGCTCGACGATCCAGACGCGTGAAACCATCGAACACGAAGGCAAGACCTACCCGCTCGCCAAGATCGAAGTGTCGTCGGAATCGCACTCGTTCTACACGGGTCAGCAAAAGATCATGGACACGGCAGGCCGCGTCGAGAAGTTCAAGAACAAGTTCGGCGCACGCGCCAGCGGCAAGGTCGCGAAGTAAGCTTCGCACCGCTCCGGTGGTTGCAACGCACCGGTACCGCACGAAAGGGCAGCCCAGGCTGCCCTTTTTTGTCTCCGCTCGCCGGAAAGCGCCGTGCGGTCGGCAGGCGGCCCGGCAATCATCTGACGCGCACCGGCCGGCGCGTCTACAATGCCGGATGCTCGAATCCCGCGCCGTCGGCGCATGACCGCGCCGGCCGCCGCCCATAACAAATCGCTCATCTGCATGAAGCCAGTCGTTCGTCTCACCGCCTCCGCCACGCGCGCGCTGCCGCGCTGGCTGCTGCTCACGCTCTGCCTCGTCTACGCGGCGTTCGGCCTGTTCGGCCGCGACCCGTGGAAGAACGAGGACGCAGCAGGTTTCGGCGTGATGTGGACGATGGCCACCGGCAGCTGGCACGACTGGCTGCTGCCGAATCTCGTCGGCAAGTTCATCACGACCGACGGGCCGCTCGGCTACTGGCTCGGCGCGCTGTCCATCCGCGCGCTGGCGCCGTGGGTCGACGCGAGCAACGCGTCGCGCATCGACACGGGCGTGCTGTTCTGCGTCGCGTGCGCGTTCGTCTGGTACGCGGCCTACCTGCTCGGCCGGCGCGCCGAAGTCCAGCCGTTCAAATACGCATTCGGCGGCGAGCCGGAGCCGCGCGATTACGGCCGCACGCTCGCCGACGGCGCGCTGCTGATCCTCGTCGCGTGCTTCGGGCTCGCGGAGCGCGGCCACGAAACGACGCCGCAGCTCGCGCAGTTCGCGTGGATCGCGATGTTCGTGTACGGCATCGTGCGCGGCATCGACAAGCCGATGCAGGGTGCGCTCTGGTGGGGTGTCGCGATCGGCCTCGTCGCGCTGTCCGGCAACCCGGTGCTCGTCGTCGCGCTGCTCGCCGGCACGGCCGCGCTGTGGCTCGTCACGCCGGAGATGCGGAACCTGCGGCTGCCGCTGATCGGCCTGCCGCTCGCTGCCGCGATCTTCGCGCTGTGGCCGCTCGCCGCGCTGCGCGCGGCACCCGACGACGCCGCGTGGTTCTTCAATCAGTGGATCCACGGCAGCCTGATGCGCTTCTCGGGCCCGCCGACCGCGGTGCTCGCCTACGCGGCGAAAAACCTGCCGCTGTTCACGTGGCCCGCGTGGCCGCTCGCGATCTGGGCCTGGTGGAGCTGGGCCGGCATGCGCCGCCGCGCGCATATCGCGATTCCGCTGTCGGTCGTGGTGCCGCTCGTCGCGCTCGTGATCCTGCAGAGCCAGCAGTCGAACCGCATGTACATGCTGCTGTTGCCGCCGCTCGCGGTGCTCGCCACCTTCGCGCTGCCGACGCTCAAACGCGGCGCGATCAATGCGTTCGACTGGTTCGCGGTGCTGAGTTTTACGATCCTCGGCACGTTCGTGTGGCTCGTCTGGCTCGCGTCGCTCACCGGCTTCCCGCACCCGCTCGCACGCAACCTCGCGCGCCTCGTGCCGGGCTACGAACCGCATTTCAAGATCCTGTCGTTCATCTGCGCGGTGATCGTCACCGGATGCTGGTGCCTGCTCGCGCGCTGGCGCATCTCGCGCCAGCCGAAGGTGCTGTGGCGCAGTGTCGTGCTGTCGGGCGCCGGCACCACGCTGATGTGGGTGCTGCTGATGACGCTGTGGCTGCCGATCGTCAACTATGGCCGGACCTACAGCGACGTCGCGCAACAGATCGCGTCGCATCTGCCGAAGGACTACGAGTGCATCTCGCCGGTGCGGCTCGGCGACGCGCAGATCGCGACCTTCGCGTACTTCGGCGACATGCACTTCGAATTCTCGGGCGACTGCGACGTGATCCTGCGCCAGGACCGCGCCGACTTCGGCGAGCCCAGCGCGATGTCGCAATACGTGTGGCGCCTCGTGTGGGAAGGCCGCCGCGTCGCCGACCGCGACGAACGCTTCCGCCTGTACGAGCGCATCGAGCGGCCGACGACGCCCGCCAAGCGCCGCGGCCCGCGCCACCGGACGGTCGATTGACGATGTTCGCCGACATCCGCCGGATCGTCAGTCTCGCGTGGCCGGTGCTCGTCGGCCAGCTCGCGATCATCGCGTTCGGCGTGATCGACACGGCGATGGTCGGCCGCTACTCGGCCATCGACCTGGCCGCACTCGGGCTCGGTTCGTCGATCTACGTGTCGGTCTACATCGGGATGACGGGCATTCTGTCCGCGCTGCAGCCGATCACCGGGCAGCTTTACGGTGCGCGACACTACGCCGAAATCGGCGAGGAGGTCCGCCAGGCGCTGTGGCTCGCGCTGATGCTCGCGGTGCCCGGCTTCCTGCTGCTGCATTTTCCCGAACCGCTGCTGCGCCTCGCGCACGCGCCGCCCGCGCTGCACGAGCGCACCGTCGATTACCTGCGGATCCTGTCGTATGGCCTCCCGGCGAGCCTCGTGTTCCGGATCTACAACGCGCTGACCAACGCGGCCGGCAAGCCGCGCCTCGCGATGATCCTGCAGGTCGGCGCGCTGCTGCTCAAGTTTCCGCTCAACGTGTGGTTCATCTTCGGCGGCTTCGGCGTGCCGGCCCTCGGCGGCCCCGGCTGCGGGCTCGCGAGCACGCTGATCAACTGGGCGCTCGCGCTGATCGGCTTCACGCTGCTCGCGAAGCTCGACGTGTTCTCGCCGCTTTCGATCTTCTCGCGCTTTTGCTGGCCCGTGTGGGCTCGCCAGAAGGCGATCCTGAAACTCGGCGTGCCGATGGGCCTGTCGTACCTGATCGAGGTCACGTCGTACACGTGCATGGCGCTCTTCATCGCGCAATTCGGCACGACGACGCTGGCCGGCCACCAGATCGCCGGCAACATCGGCGCGGTGCTGTACATGACGCCGCTGTCGATCGGCGTCGCCGCATCGACGCTGGTGGCACGCGCGCTCGGCGCCGGCCGCCCGGACGAGGCGCGCCTGCTCGGCCGGCACAGCGTGATGCTCGCGTGCGCGATCGCGGCCGCCTACGGCGTGCTCGTGTTCACGCTGCGTCCGCTGATCGTCGGCGCCTACACGCCGAACCCGGCGGTGGCCGCCGCCGCGCTGCCGCTGGTCGCGATCGTCACCTGCTACCACTTCTTCGACGCGCTTCAGATCACGTCCGCCTTCGTCCTGCGCGCGTACAAGGTCGCGATCGTGCCGACCGTGATCTATGCGGTCGCGCTCTGGGGCGTCGGGCTCGGCGGCGGCTACGTGCTCGGCTTCGACGTCGGCGGCATCGCGCCCGCATGGCTGACCGGCGCGCGCGGCTTCTGGTTCGCGAACATGGTCAGCCTGTTGCTCGCGGGCGCAGGCCTTGCCCTCTACCTGCGCCACGTCAGCCGCACGCACCTTGCCGTGCAGCCCTGACGCGCGGCGCGCGACCTACGCGTCCTCCAGCACGTCGGCCGCGTGATACGACGACCGCACGAGCGGGCCCGCGACGACTTCCCTGAAACCGAGCGACAGCCCCTCGTCGCGCCACGCGGCAAACGCCTCGGGGCTCACGTAGCGGCGCACCGGCAGGTGATGCGCGGACGGCGCGAGATACTGGCCGAGCGTCAGCACGTCGACCTCGTGCGCGCGCAGGTCGCGCAGCGTGTCGCACACCTCGTCGTCGCGCTCGCCGAGCCCGAGCATCAATCCCGATTTCGTCACGAGCGTCGGGCGCGCGGCCTTCGCCTGCGCGAGCAGTTCGAGCGAACCGCGATAGTCGGCGCCCGGCCGCGCCGCCCGATACAGCGACGGCACCGTCTCGATGTTGTGATTGAACACGTCCGGCCACGCCGACGAGAACGCATCGAGCGCCCGCGCGACGCGGCCGCGGAAATCGGGCGTCAGCACCTCGACGCCGATGCCCCGCACGCGCGCGCGCACCGCCGCGATGCAGGCCGCGAAATGCGCAGCGCCGCCGTCGCGCAGATCGTCGCGATCGACCGACGTGATCACGACGTAGCGTAGTTCGAGCGCCGCGACCGCGTCGGCGAGCCGCGCGGGTTCGTCGGGGTCGAGCGGCTCGGGCCGGCCGTGCGCGACGTCGCAGAACGGGCAGCGCCGCGTGCACAGTCCGCCCATGATCATGAAGGTCGCGGTGCGCTGCGCGAAGCATTCCCCGATGTTCGGGCACATCGCCTCCTCGCAGACGGAATGCAGCCGGTGATCGCGCAGCACGGCCGCCATGTCGGCGACCGCCCCGCTCATCATCGGCCGCGCCCGCAGCCACGGCGGCTTCGGCAGCGCCGCGCCGGCCGCGGGCTCGACGCGCACCGGAATGCGCGCGAGCTTGTCGCGGCTGCGCGCGCCCGGCTGGCCGAGTGCGGTGAGGCTGGGTCGTTCGAGCGCGGCGGTCATCGTCAGTCTCCGAGAAACGCGACGATCAGGCGGTTCACGTCGGCAGCCGCCTCCATCTGCACCATGTGGCCGCTGCCGGCGATCACCTCGACCCGCACGCCGTCCGGCAACCCGTGCGCGTGCTGCACCGGAATCACCTGGTCGCGCTCGCCCCAGATCACGAGCGTACGCGGCGCGAGCGATGCGACGCGGTCGCGGAACACGCGCCGCTGCGACGCGCCGTCGAACGCGGCATTCGCGATCTTCTCCAGCGCGGCCTGCACGCCTTCGAGCCGCTTGTACTTGACGAGATCCTCGACGAGTTGCCGCGTGACGAGCGCGTTGTCGGCGAACAATGCGCCGAGGTGCGGCTTCAGCGTATTGCGGCTGTTGCCGGCGACGAAGCCGTCGATGTAGCCGCGATTGATGTCGGTGCCGAGCCCGGCGCTCGCGATCAACGTCAGCGAGGCCACGCGTTGCGGCGCGCGCTCCGCCGTCGCCATCGCGACCGCGCCGCCCATCGAATGCCCGATCAGGTGCGCGCGGTCGATATGCTGCGCGTCGAGCAGCGCGAGCACTGCGTCGGCCAGCTCGTCGAGGCTGCCGGTGTCGACCGCCTTGCCGGACTCGCCGTGCCCGGGCAGGTCGAGCGCCCAGACGGGCCGATGCGCGGCCAGCTCCGCATGGTTGAACAGCCAGTTGTTCAGGTCGCCGCCGAAGCCGTGGATCAGCACCGCGGGCGTGCCCGGACCGTCGCCCAGCTTCAGGAACCGGAGCGTGCGTCCGCCGATCTGCGCCTTCTCGGGTTGCGGGCCCGCCGTGTCGTCGGCGGCCGCGGCCGGCACGAAATCCCGCTGGAATTCGGCGATCGCCGCGTCGATGTCGGCATCGCTTGCGTCGGCCGTGGCCACCACGCCGAGCAGCGCACCGACCGGCAGCGTCTCGCCTTCCTGCGCGACCTGCCGCCGCAGCGTGCCGTCGAACGCGCACTCGACGCCCGACGAAATCTTGTCGGTCTCGACGTCGAGCACTTCGTCGCCCTTCGTCACGCGCTCGCCGACCGCCTTCAGCCAGCCGTTGACCTGCCCCTGCTCCATCGAAAGCCCCCACTTGGGCATCGTGATCATGTGAATCGACATCGTGTCAGCTCCTCGTCTTCAGAACCGCCTGCGCGATCGCGTCGGCGGACGGGATGTAAAGGTCTTCCAGCACGCCGGCGAACGGTGCGGGCGTGTGCGGCGCGGTCACGAGCTCGATCGGCGCCTTGAGCGACCGGAACGCGCGCCGTGCGACGAGCGCGGCGATGTCGGTCGCGATCGAGCAGCGCGGGTTCGCTTCATCGACCACCACGACGCGCCCGGTGCGCTCCGCGCTTTCGAGGATCGTTTCCTCGTCGAGCGGCGACGTCGTGCGCAGGTCGATCACGTCGACCTGGATGCCGTCCTTCGCGAGCCTGGCGGCCGCGTCGGTCGCCAGATGCACCATGCGGCCGTACGTGACGATCGTCGCGTCGTCGCCGTCGCGCACGACGTTCGCCTCGCCGAACGGGATCGCATAGGATTCCTCGGGCACGTCGCCTTCGCGCGTGTAGAGCAGCTTGTGTTCGAGGAAGATCACGGGATCGTTGTCGCGGATCGACTGGATCAGCAGCCCCTTCGCGTCGTAAGGCGTCGACGGGCACACGACCTTCAGCCCGGGGATGTGCGTAAACAGCGACGTGAGCATCTGCGAATGCTGCGCGGCCGCGCGCAGGCCGGCGCCGTACATCGCGCGGATCACGACCGGCGTCACGGCCTTGCCGCCGAACATGTAGCGGAATTTCGCGGCCTGGTTGAAGATCTGATCGAAGCACACACCCATGAAATCGATGAACATCAGCTCCGCGACGGGCCGCATTCCGCACGCGGCCGCACCGACCGCCGCGCCGATGTAGCCGCCTTCCGACAGCGGCGTATCGAGCACGCGGCCCGGAAACTTGTGGAACAGCCCCTTCGTCACGCCGAGCACGCCGCCCCACGCGTCGTCCTCGCCCGGCGCGCCCGCGCCGCCCGCATTGTCCTCGCCCATCACGATCACGCTGTCGTCGCGCGCCATTTCCTCCGCAAGCGCCTCGTTGATCGCCTGCGAATAAGTGATCTTTCTTGCCATGTCCGTCTCCTGGAATATTGGTTTCGCCATGCCGGCCGCGGGCCGGTGGCCGCCATGTCACATCGCGCTCACGGGTACGACACGTACACGTCGGTCAGCAGGTCGGCCGCGTCGGGCAGCGGCGCGGCCTTCGCCTGCGCGACCGCGTCGTCGATCAACGACTTCACCTGCGCATCGACCGCGCGCAGCTCGTCGGTCGTCAGCACTTCGGCACGTACCACGCGCGCTTCGAAATGCTTCAGGCAGTCCTTCTCGTCGCGCAGCTTCTGCACTTCGCCCGGCGCGCGATAGGTCTGCGCGTCGCCTTCGAAGTGACCGAAATAGCGGGTGAACTTCACCTCGACGAGCGTCGGGCCGCCACCGTTGCGCGCGCGTGCGACCGCTTCGCCGAGCGCCTCGTGCACCGCGAAGAAGTCGAAGCCGTCGACGATCACGCCCGGCATCCCGAAGCCGTTCGCGCGGTCGGCGATGTTGTCGGTCGCGACCGACCAGCTCGACGACGTCGCTTCCGCATAACCGTTGTTTTCGGCCACGAAGATCGCCGGCAGCCGCCACACCGACGCGAGGTTCATCGATTCGAAGATCACGCCCTGGTTCGACGCGCCGTCGCCAAAGAAGCACACGCCGACGCCGCCCGTCTTCTTGTGCTTGGCCGCGAGCGCCGCGCCGCACACGAGCGGGCCGCCCGCGCCGACGATCCCGTTCGCGCCGAGCATGCCCATCGACAGGTCGGCGATGTGCATCGAGCCGCCCTTGCCGTGGCAGACGCCCGTCTTCTTGCCGTAGATCTCGGCCATCATCCCGTGCACGTCCACGCCTTTCGCGATGCAGTGGCCGTGTCCGCGATGCGTGGTGGCGACATAGTCTTCAAGGCCGAGGTGCAGCATCGTGCCGACGGCGGAGGCCTCCTCGCCGGCGTACAAATGAACGAAGCCGGGGATTTCGCCGGTCGCGAACTCGACGTGCAGGCGCTCCTCGAATTCGCGGATCGTGCGCATCAGCCGGTAGGCTTCCAGCAGCGTGTCCCGGCCGAGATGTGTCGAAACGGTCATGTGTGTCTCCTGAGTAGGTCTGACTGCGAATGCCGCCGCGGCAACGCCCCGGCGACGGATTGCACGGCGGCCGCGGCCGCCGGTGAAACGTGAAGCCGTGGTCAGCCGCGCCACCCGCCGGCATCGCGCAACAACTGCCGCGACGACGCGTAACGCAGCGTGCGGCCGACATCGACGGTCAGCGGCCCGCGCCAGTCGAGCGCGATCTCGTAGCGGTCGCCGCGCGTGACCTCGATCTCGCGCTCGCCATCGAACGCGAGCGTGCCGTGCTCGAACGGGATCGTCTGCCACGCGCCCGGTTCGAGCCGCTCGCAGCTGCGCATCACGACACGATCGACGCGCCCGGGGGCGATCGGCGCGACGAGCGGCGTGCCGGCGTGCTTGCCGTCGGCGGCGAAACGCATCGCGAGCCCGTGCGGCGCGCTGCGCTCGAGCGGCGCCCACGCGCCGCCGAGCGCGGACAGGCCGATGCCGTCCGGCTCCGCGAAAGTCAGATAGAGCGAGTCGATGTCGTCGGGCCCCGAGATCGCGCGCGCACCGATGAAGCGCTGGCGGGCCGCGCACACGTCGACGAGCGCGATCTCCTCACGCCCCGCGCTCGCGCCTGCCGTGCAGCGCACGACGAGCCGCTTGTTGCGCGCGAACGCGACCTCGGCCGGCACGACGCCGGTCGCGGCGAGCCCTGCCGCGACGCCCGCGACGGTCGCCTCGCGATACTCGGGAAACGCGTTGTTGGTGCCGGTGGACAGCGCGACGAGCGGCGTCGCGCCGCAATGCGCGGCGACCGCGCGATGGGTGCCGTCGCCGCCGAGCACGACGATCAGCGCGACTTCCATCCGGCGCATGTAGGCGGCGCCCGCGTGCGTGTCGGCGACGGAATCGGAGATCGGCAGGTCGACGAATTCGACGGCGGGCCAGCGCTCGTGCGGCGCGACCGCGCGATGCGTATCGAGCGCACGCATCAGCAGCGTCGAGATGCCCGTCTTGTCGCGCAAGGTCAGCACGCGCTCGACGCCCATCGCGCCGAGGCCGGCAAGCAGGCGCACGACCATGTTGGCTTTCTCCGCCGTCGGGAACACGGATGCATGCGTCGTCAGGCGGCGGATGTCGCGCCCCGATGCGGGGTTCGCGATCACGCCGACGGTCACGGGCGTCGTCACGGGTTTGTCTCCATCCAGTGGACCGGCGCTCGCGCCGGCCCTGCATGTGTCGTCCGCCGTCGTCGAGGGCAGCGGACCGTCGTCGCCGACGCAACCGCGCCGGGCTTGCCGTGACATCTGCAAGCGGCGTGCCACCGCGCGTGCAACGACCGCGAAACCCGCTTGCAGACTGGCGCGGCGGCGGTGCCGCCCATCGCCAGCCTGCTGCCGCGATCGCCCGACGCCCGCGAAATCGTCCGCGCGTCTCACGCCGTCGATCTCCCGGCGCGCCGGTTTCGGCACCTTCGCCCGGATGCGCGTCGCGCCGGCAAGCCGCGCGCATCGCGGCGCGGCGCGCAACGCCGTGAGGTTGGTCGCCCGCACGCGTGGCATGCCCGTGCGTCTCAGCGTCGCGAGAGCGGCTGAGATGCCGCTGAGACGAACGTCTCACGTCGCGCGCGTGCTGCGATGCAATGTGATCGGCGCAGGCGGATGTGCTACAAGAACATCGAATTCCCCGCCGTACGGAACCGGAGCCGACCATGCCCTATGCCGTCCCCCAGGCCCAGCACGCCGACCGTGTGCTCGGCGCGCTCGCCGGGCGCCTGCCCGCGCCGGCCGATTCCGCGCGCCTGGTGTCGTCGTGGCAGCGCTCGCTCGAGCGCTACGCGCTCGACCCCGCGTCGTCGATCGGCCCGCGCGTGCTGACCGCGGCCGAGCTGCGCGAGGTGCGCGACAAGGAGGAAGCGTTCCTGCGCGCATCGGGCCAGTGCCTGACGCGCCTGCACGACATGATTCGCGTCGCCGATTACTGCGTGATGCTGACCGACGCGCACGGCGTGACGATCGACTACCGGATCGATCGCGAACGTCGCCACGACTTCCGTCATGCGGGGCTGCACATCGGATCGTGCTGGTCGGAAAGCGAGGAAGGCACCTGCGGGGTCGCGAGCGTGCTGACCGATCTCGCACCGATCACCGTGCACAAGACCGACCACTTCCGCGCCGCGTTCACCACGCTCACCTGCAGTGCGGCCCCGATCTTCGCGCCCGGCGGCGAACTGATCGGCGTGCTCGACGCGTCGGCCGTCCAGTCGCCGGACGGCCGCGACAGCCAGCGTCTCGTGTACCAGCTCGTTCGGCAAAGCGCGGCGCTGATCGAGGACGGCTACTTCGTGCACAGCACCGCACAGCACTGGATATTGTTTGGGCATCCGAATCGTCATTACGTCGAGGCGCAGCCCGAATGGCTGATCGCGTTCGACGAATGCGGCAACATCGTCGCGTCGAACCGGCCGGCACGCGACGCGCTGCCCGCGCTGCGCGAACCGCGCCATATCGACGAGATCTTCGATGCGACCGAAATGCCGCTGCGCGATGCCGCGCGGCTCGATACGATCATCGCGCTGCGGCTGCGCGCGACCGGCGCTCCGCTCTATGCGCGGCTGCGCGCGCCGCTACGGCGCACCGGCCGCGAAACCGGCACGGCACGGGCCGCCCCGGCATCGCGCCGCCCCGGCGCCGCGCAGCGCCACGTCGGCGCGCTGACACCGTTCCTGCACAGCAGCGACACGCGCGTCGCTCAACAGGCCGAACTTGCGTTGCGGGTCGCGAGCAAGCGGCTGCCGATTCTGGTGCTGGGTGAAACCGGCGCCGGTAAGGAAGTATTCGCCCGCGCGATCCACGATGCCGGTGCACGGCGCGCACGGCCGTTCGTCGCGGTCAACTGCGGCGCGCTGCCCGAGGCGCTGATCGAAAGCGAGCTGTTCGGCTACGCGGCCGGCGCGTTCACCGGCGCACGCAAGCACGGCGCACGCGGCAAGATCGCGCTCGCCGACGGCGGCACGCTGTTTCTGGACGAAATCGGCGACATGCCGCTCGCGCTCCAGACGCGCCTGCTGCGCGTGCTCGCCGACGGCGAAGTCGTGCCGCTCGGCAGCGATACGCCCGTGCGCGTCGATCTCGACGTGATCTGCGCGACGCACCGCGATCTCGCCGCGATGGTGGCCGACGGCACGTTCCGCGAGGATCTGTATTACCGGCTGAGCGGCGCGACGTTCGAACTGCCGCCGCTGCGCGAGCGCGCGGACGTGCGCGACGTGATCGCCGCGGTATTCGCCGAGGAAGCGCAGGCGACGGGCCACGTGCTCACGCTCGACCCGGCGCTCGCCGAACAACTCGCCGCGTACGCGTGGCCCGGCAACGTGCGCCAACTGCGCAACGTGTTGCGCTACGCGTGCGCGGTGTGCGATACCGCGCGCGTGACGCTGCGCGACCTGCCGGCCGATCTCGTCGCGCGGCTCGGTGCCGGTCCGGCCGGCGCGCTGCCCGACGACGAACGCGGCCGCATCGTCGCGGCACTCACCGCGCACCGCTGGCGGCCCGACGCGGCCGCGCACGCGCTCGGCATGTCGCGCGCGACGCTGTACCGGCGCATCGCGAAGCACCGGATCGTCGCGCCGCACCGCGCGTGACGCGTAAGCGCACGCTTCGTCATGCGGGCTGCCCGGCCGCTTCGTTCGCGGCGTCCGTCACGCCGGCCGCCTCGTCGCGCCGCTTGAATACCTCGTGCGCGGCAAACAATGCGTTCAGCGCGGCCGGCATCCCCGCATACACGGCCATCTGCATGAACACCTCGACGATCTCGTTGCGCGTGCAACCGACGTTCAGCGCGGCCTCGATATGCACCTTCAATTGCGGCTGCGCGTTGCCGAGCGCGGCCAGCGCGGCGATCGTCGCAATTTCGCGCGCTTTCAGGTCGAGCTGCGGCCGGCTGTAGATGTCGCCGAAACTGAATTCGACCAGGAGCCGCGCGAAGTCCGGTGCGATCGGCGCAAGCGCCGCGATCACGCGTTCGCCCACTTCGCCGTCGATTTCCTTCAGTTTGTTCCAGCCGCGCGTGTAGCGATCCTCAACGAGTCGTTCCATCGTGTCCGTCCTGTTCCGATAATGAGAGAGAAGGTTTCGCCCGTCGTGCCGTTTCCCGTCCCTGCGCCTCGTAGTACGCGATCTTGTCGCCGATCGCATCGAGGTTCGCCTGCAGCTCCGCGATATGCGCACGCACCGCGTCGCGATGCGCGACCAGCAAGTCGCGCCGCGCGCCGAACGTCGACTCGCCCTGCTCGCGCAGCACCGCGAACGCCTGGATCTGCGCGATCGGCATGCCGGTCGCCTTCAGGCGCATCACGAAGGCCAGCCCGGCAAGGTCGGCCGGCGCATAGAGCCGGTGCCCGGCCGCCGTGCGCGAAATCGCGCGCAGCAGGCCGGCCTGCTCGTAGTACCGCAGCGTGTGCGTCGACACGCCCGTCAGTTCGGCGACTTGCCCGATCGTCAGCGGGCCTGCGGCGGAAGGTTGGGATACGGTTTTCGACATGGCAGGAACAAGGTTAGGAGTTAGAGTTCACTCTAAGTCAAGCGTGATCGCACGACCAGCGCGACGACGATCCGCTCGCCCCCTCAACACCGTAAACAATGGTCAAAATCGGCGACTGGCGCCGGTTTCGGCCTTTACAGCATCGCAAGCCTTCAGCAAGATTCAGTCAGCCTGTCTTAAAAAGGGCACGCATTTGTCCTATGCTTAACGGCGACGCCCGGCCAGGTCTCGCCGCGCCGTCCGTTGCAACAGCCATTCATCCGTCAGAACCAGGGAGCCCTTGCCATGCTGAAAAAGCTGCTGATGCTGTTCGTCGCGCTGTCGCTGTCGCTCGCCGCCGGCCTTGCCGCGGCCGTCGAAGTCAACACGGCCGACCAGGCCGCGCTCGAATCGGTGAAGGGCCTCGGGCCCGTGAAGTCGAAGGCGATCATCGACGAGCGCACCAAGAACGGCCCGTTCAAGGACGCGGACGATCTCGCGAACCGCGTGAAGGGTCTCGGCACGAAGTCGGTCGGGCATCTCGAGGAAAACGGCCTGACGATCGGCGGCTCATCGGCGCCGCCGAAGGGCGTGAAGCTGTCGAAGCCGGCCGCGACGACGCCGGCGACCACCTCGGCCACGACGTCGGCCGGCACCGCTGCGACGTCGCCGGCCGCTACGCCGGCGCCCACGCCGGCCCCGGCCGCCAGCGCGCCGGAAGCGGCGTCGAAGCCGGCCAAGAGCAAGCGCGCGTCGAAGAAGGAAAAGGCGGCCGCGGCTGCAGCGGCATCCGCCGATGCGGGCGCGAGCGCGCCGGCCGCAGCGTCGTCCACGAAGGCGACGAAGGGTTCGAAGAAGAAGAGCAAGAAGGACAAGGCCGCCTCCGCCGCTGCGGCGTCGGGCGCCTGATGTACGCCGCGCGCACGCGTCGCGTGAGCGCGGCATTCGATCAACGGGCGCCGTCGTTGCGGCGCCCTTTTCTGTGAAGGTGAAGAACCATGGGTCTCCTCGACATCGTTGGCGGTCTGATCGGCGGCCAGTCCGGCGGCAACTCGCAAAGCGCGCTCATCACGACCGCGCTCGAATTCATCAACAACCAGCCGGGCGGCCTGAACGGGCTGATCGAGAAGTTCAAGGCCGGCGGCGCCGGCGACATCATCGGCTCGTGGGTCGGCAACGGCGAAAACCAGCCGATCTCGCCGGACACGCTGCAGAACGTGCTCGGTTCCGAGGTCGTCGGCTCGCTGGCAAGCAAGGTCGGCATCGACCCGTCCCAGGCATCGTCGATCCTCGCGCAGGTGCTGCCGCACGTCGTCAACGGCGCGACGCCGAACGGCGAAGTGCCGGCCGGCGGCCAGATCGATACGTCGAACGTGCTCGGCACGCTCACGCAGCTCGCCGGCATGTTCGGCGGCAACAAGCAGGCCTGAGCACGCATCGCGCCGCCTGACGGCCGCGACGGCGGTTTCGGCCGCCCCATATGCAAACACCCCGCCTGGGCGGGGTGTTTGTTTTTGTGCGCCCGGTGCGAACCGGGCGCGCGGGCGGCCACCGGCGATCAGTGAACGACGCGGTCGAACACGAACGTGCCGTCGTTGACGTCGACCGGGATCACGTCCTTCGGACCGAAGCGGCCCGCGAGGATCAGCTTCGCGACCGGGTTCTCGATCTCCTGCTGGATCGCGCGCTTCAGCGGCCGCGCGCCGAACAGCGGATCGTAGCCGACCTTCCCGATCTGCTCGAGCGCCGCCGGCGACACGTCGAGCGCCATGTCGAGCTTCGCGAGCCGGTCGTGCAGGCGCGCGAGCTGGATCTTCGCGATCGATTCGATGTTGCTGCGATCGAGCGCGTGGAACACGACGACGTCGTCGATCCGGTTCAGGAACTCGGGGCGGAAGTGCTGCTTCACTTCGAGCCACACGGCGTCCTTGATCTCTTCCTGCGGCGAACCCGTCATTGCCTGGATCACCTGCGAGCCGAGGTTCGACGTCATCACGATCACCGTGTTCTTGAAGTCGACCGTGCGGCCCTGCCCGTCGGTCATGCGGCCGTCGTCGAGCACTTGCAGCAGCACGTTGAACACGTCCGGATGCGCCTTCTCGATCTCGTCGAGCAGGATCACGCTGTACGGCTTGCGGCGCACGGCTTCCGTCAGGTAGCCGCCTTCCTCGTAGCCGACATAGCCCGGCGGCGCGCCGATCAGCCGCGCGACGCTGTGCTTCTCCATGAACTCGCTCATGTCGATGCGGATCAGGTGCTCTTCCGAGTCGAACAGGAACGATGCGAGCGCCTTGCACAGCTCGGTCTTGCCGACGCCAGTCGGGCCGAGGAACAGGAACGAGCCGTACGGGCGGTTCGGATCGGCGAGACCGGCGCGCGAACGACGGATCGCGTCCGCCACCGCGCTGATCGCCTCGTCCTGGCCAACCACGCGCTCGTGCAGCTTTTCCTCGATGTGCAGCAGCTTCTCGCGTTCGCCCTGCATCATCCGCGACACCGGAATCCCGGTTGCACGCGACACGACCTCCGCGATTTCTTCCGCACCGACCTGCGTGCGCAGCAGACGCGGACGCGTCGGGTTGTGCTGCTCCTGCTCTTCGGCCTGCGTGACCTGCTTCAGTTGCGACTCGAGTTGCGGCAGCTTGCCGTACTGCAGCTCGGCAACCTTCTCGAGCTTGCCTTCACGCTGCAGGCGCGCGATGTCGGCCCGCACCTTCTCGATCTCTTCCTTCAACTGCGCGCTGCCCTGCACCGCTGCCTTCTCGGCGGTCCAGATCTCTTCCAGGTCCGCATATTCGCGGCCGAGGCGTTCGATCTCTTCCTCGATCAGCTGCAGGCGCTTTTGCGACGCCTCGTCCTGCTCCTTCTTCACGGCCTCGCGTTCGATCTTCAGCTGGATCAGCCGGCGATCGAGCTTGTCCATTTCTTCGGGCTTCGAATCGATCTCCATCTTGATCTTCGACGCAGCCTCGTCGATCAGGTCGATCGCCTTGTCCGGCAGGAAACGGTCGGTGATGTAGCGGTGCGACAGTTCGGCCGCGGCGACGATCGCCGGGTCGGTGATGTCGACGCCGTGGTGCAGTTCGTACTTTTCCTGCAGCCCGCGCAGGATCGCGATCGTCGCCTCGACGCTCGGCTCGTCGACGAGCACCTTCTGGAAGCGGCGCTCGAGCGCGGCGTCCTTCTCGATGTACTTGCGGTATTCGTCGAGCGTGGTCGCGCCGATGCAGTGCAGCTCGCCACGCGACAGCGCCGGCTTCAGCATGTTGCCCGCGTCCATCGCGCCTTCGGCCTTGCCGGCACCGACCATCGTGTGGATCTCGTCGATGAACACGATCGTCTGGCCTTCGTCCTTCGCGATGTCGTTGAGCACGGCCTTCAGGCGCTCCTCGAACTCGCCGCGATACTTCGCGCCGGCGAGCAGCGCGGCCATGTCGAGCGACAGCACGCGCTTGCCCTTCAGCGTCTCGGGCACTTCGCCGTTGACGATCCGCTGCGCGAGACCTTCGACGATCGCGGTCTTGCCGACGCCCGGCTCGCCGATCAGCACCGGGTTGTTCTTGGTCCGGCGCTGCAGGATCTGGATCGAGCGGCGAATTTCGTCGTCGCGGCCGATCACCGGATCGAGCTTGCCCGCGCGGGCGCGCTCGGTCAGGTCGACCGTGTATTTCTTCAGCGCCTCGCGCTGGCTTTCCGCATCCTGGCTGTGCACCTGCGAGCCGCCGCGCACCGCCGCGATCGCGGCTTCGAGCGCCTTGCGCGTGAGGCCGTGCTGACGGGCAAGCTTGCCGGCTTCGCCCTTGTCGTCGGACACGGCGAGCAGGAACATCTCGCTCGCGATGAACGTGTCGTTGAGCTTTTGCGCTTCCTTGTCGGCCTGGTTCAGCAACCCGGCCAGCTCACGGCCGACCTGGATGTCGCCGCCCGTGCCCGTGACTTGCGGCAGGCGCGAAATGGCTTCGTTCAGCGCGCCTTGCAGCGCCTGCACGTGAACGCCCGCGCGCGACATCAGCGAGCGGGCGGAGCCGTCCTGCTGCGCGACCAGCGCCGCCAACACGTGAACGGGTTCGATGTATTGATTGTCGCGGCCGGCCGCGAGGCTTTGCGCGTCCGCGAGTGCTTCCTGGAACTTGGTGGTGAGCTTGTCGATTCTCATTTGGCGAGACCTCCAATTTTCGATTAACACCAAGATGAGGATGGTTATACGGGTTTCAAGCGAAATTCCGGTTGATTCAGCGCAAAAATCGCCGTGCGGCGACGCGACGGCTCGTGGGAGACCCGGTACCCGAATGGCGGCGGCGGTGCGGGCGCGTCAACCGACCTTCGACGGCGATTCGGCCGACGCGACTGCGTCATCGCCTGACGGCTCGCCACGAACCGGCGCGACCGGACGAATGCCGAGCAGCGCGACGAGCGGCGACGCGGGCGCGGCCAGCTCACCGATCGTAAGACGGTCGAGTTCGGCGAAGAACGCATCGCGCGCGGCAGCCAGCACGCCCTTGAGGCGGCACTGCGGCTCGATCACGCAGCCTTTCGACTCGCCGCCGTCGGCCGTAAAGCAGCCGACCAGCGCGAAATCGTTCTCGGTCGCGCGCACCACCTGGCCGACCGTCAGCTTCAGCGATTCGCGGAACAGCCGCAGCCCGCCGTTGCGGCCGCGGACGGTATCGACCCAGCCGAGCTCGCCGAGCTGCTGCACGACCTTCATCAGATGGTTCTTCGAGATGCCGTAGGCGTCCGAGATCTCCTGGATCGTCGCGAGCCCTTCGCCGCGCACGGCGAGGTACAGCATGACGCGCAGCGAATAGTCGGTGTAGTCGGTGAGTCTCATGAGCGAATACGGAAAATGGGCGATCGCGCCCCGATCAACCAGGCCGGGCCAATCGGAGCGCGCGCCGGCACGGTTCGCGACGCCGCTCGGGGGCGCCGGGTTGCCGGGACGACCTGTGCGCAATAAGATGCATAATATCTACGCATTTTTCAGGCATTGGTGGACGCTATTTTGCGTCAAAATTCCGTCCGCGTCCTGCGCGTTGCCCGCGCGGCCGCGCCGACGGCACGCCACCGACGCCCTGATCTTCCCGGCCCTTTTTTGCCATGACCGCCCTGCCTGCCTCGCCCGATACCGCCCCGGCCCGTCCTCGCGACGCCGAACCGACGGAAGACAACATCCGCGACCTCGTGTACGCGTTCTACGACCGCGTGCGCGCCGATCCGCTGCTCGGCCCGGTGTTCGACGCGAAGCTGGACGGCCGCTGGGACGACCATCTGCCGAAGATGGTGAACTTCTGGTCGAGCCTCGTGCTTGGCACCAAGGGCTATCGCGGCAACGTGCAGCAGGCACACCAGCCGCTCGACGGGATCGAGCCCGCGCATTTCAGCCGCTGGCTGTCGCTGTTCCTGAAGACCGTCGAGGGGCGCTACACGCCGCCCGCGGCCATCCGCTTCATGGAACCGGCGCTGCGTATCGCGCAGAGCCTGCAGTTGAGCCGCTTTGGCTGGGATTACCAGATTCCGCCCGAGCAGCAGGCGCTGCTCGACGCGATCGCGCCACGCCGGCGCGACACGGGCGACGATCCGCATGCGCTGCCGTCACGGGCGCGTGGCGAGCCGTTCCCGGCGAAGATCATCGGGCGCGGCACGGATCCGGACGCCTGAACGACGAATCGCTGGGTCGGCGCGCGTGCCTGCGGTGCATCGCCGCACGACACAAACGCCGCGCTCAACGCGGCGTGTTGCCCGATTCGACACCCCAGCGCGCGAGCGCCGCGTCGTCGGTGCTGCGGGCATCGACCCAGCGCTCGCCGTCCGGCGTCGTTTCCTTCTTCCAGAACGGCGCCTCGGTCTTCAGATAGTCCATCACGAACTCGCACGACGCGAACGCATCGCCGCGATGCGATGCGACCGTCGCGACCATCACGATCTGGTCGAGCGGCAGCAGCCGGCCGACGCGATGCACGATCGCGACGTCGATCCCGGGCCAGCGCCGGCAGGCCTCGGCGGCAATCTTCTCGAGCGCCTTCTCCGTCATCCCCGGATAGTGCTCGAGCTCCATCGCGGCAACCGATTCGCCTTCGTTCAGGTCGCGCACGGTGCCGACGAAGCAGGCAAGCGCGCCGATCTTCGGGTTGCGCGCGCGCAGCGCCGCCACCTCGGCGTTCAGGTTGAAATCGCCGGTCTGCACTCGTACCGTAGCCATCGCCTGCCTCTCAACCGCCCGTCACGGGCGGAAAAAACGCGACTTCGCAACCGTCGGTGAGCCGCGTATCGGCGTCGGTCATCTCGTGATTGCATGCCATGCGCAGCGCGCGCCCTTCGGCGAGCGTCTCGGCCCACGCGCCGCCGCGCAGGCGCAGCCACGCACGCACGTCGCCGACGGTCGTCACGCCGTCCGGCACGTCGGCCTGTTCGTCGGACACGCCCAGCGCCTCGCGCACGCTTGCAAAGAATTTCAGCTGAATCTTCATGGTTCGGGAAGCCGCCGCGTTACGACAGCAGTTCGGAAAACGGAATGAAACGCACGGTCTCGCCCGCGCTGATCGCGTGCTGCGGCGGATTGTCGATCAGGCCGTCGCCCCAGACGGTCGATGTCAGCACCGCCGAGCTCTGGTTCGGGAACAGGTCGAGGCCGCCGGCCGCGTTCACGCGCGCGCGCAGGAATTCGTTGCGCCGGTCGCCCTTGCTTTGCGAGAAGTCCGCACGCAACGACAGCGCACGCGGCGCGACGTCGCGCACACCGGACAGGCGCAGCAGGAATGGCCGGACGAACAGCAGGAACGTGACGAAGCTCGACACGGGATTGCCGGGCAGCCCGATGAAGTGCGCGTCGGGCCGCGCATCGCCGCGGCGCACCGCGCCGAATGCGAGCGGCTTGCCCGGCTTCATCGCGATCTGCCAGAGCGCGATCCGCCCTTCGGCCTCGACAGCCGGCTTCACGTGATCCTCGTCGCCGACCGATACGCCGCCGCTCGTCAGGATCACGTCGTGATCGCGCGCGGCCTCGCGCAGCGTGTCGCGCGTCGCGGCGAGCGAGTCGGGCACGATCCCGTAGTCGGTCACGTGGCAGCCGAGCCGCTCGAGCAGCCCGCGCAGCGTGAAACGGTTCGAGTTGTAGATCGCGCCGGGCTTCAGCGGCTCGCCCGGCATCGTCAGCTCGTCGCCGGTGAAGAACACCGCGACGCGAATCCGCCGCGCGACCGACAGCTGCGCGCAGCCGACCGACGCGGCCAGCCCGAGCGCCTGCGGCGTAAGCCGCGTGCCGGCCGGCAGGATCACCGAACCCTGGCGGATGTCCGCGCCCTGCGCGGTGATCCATTCACCGGCCTTCGGCGTGTGGAGGATTTCGACCGCATCGCCGTCGGCCGACGTCTGCTCCTGCATCACGACGGCATCGGCGCCGGGCGGCACCGTCGCGCCGGTGAAGATCCGCGCGGCCGTGCCGGCCGCGAGCGGCGCGGCCGGGTGGCCGGCCGGAATCCGCTGCGACACCGGCAGGCGCCGCTCGCCGTGCAGCAGGTCGGCCACGCGTACCGCATAGCCGTCCATCGCGCTCGTATGCATCGGCGGCACGTCGAGCGGCGAGCTCACGTCGGCCGCCAAGACGCGGCCGAGCCCGTCGAGCGTGGCGACGGTTTCGGCGCCGGGCAGCGGCGTCGCGGCTTCGAGCAGCGCGGCGAGCGCTTCGGCGGTCGACAGCATCGGCGCGCGCGGCGCCGCGGGATTCGGGTTCGACATCGATGGAATCGGGGATCGTTGGAATCAATACGCCATTGTAGCGACGCCGTCGCGCCCACGCGCGATATGCCGGCCATGCGAGAACTGTGATCGGCACGAACGCGCGGCACTGGCACTTGTTTCGCTCGCGATCCGGCAATTCGCGTGCGCGCGGCCGCCACGAAGCGAAACGGCCGGAACCCCGATCCGTGCGACGAATCGGCATTCCGGCCGTCCTGCAGCGCCGGGCTGGGGGCCCGGGGCCGCCCGGGTGCTACCCGGCGCTACGTTATGCGCCCGTGTGCGCGGCGATGAAGTCCTTCACCTGCTGCGCATCGGCCTTCACGACCTCGAAACGCTGCGGCAGCGCCTCGAGCCCGTCGAACGCGGCCGGCCGCTCGGCCTCGCGATCGAGTGCTTCGCGGATCGTCTCGCCGAACTTGATCGGCTGCGCCGTCTCGAGGACGACCATCGGCACGCCCGCGTCGAGATGCTCGCGCGCGACCTTCAAGCCGTCGGCCGTGTGCGTGTCGATCATCGTGTCGTAGCGCGAGAACACGTCGCGGATCGTGGCGATGCGGTCAGCGTGGCTGCTGCGGCCCGACACGAAGCCGAACTCGGCCACGCGCGCGAAATCGCCGCTCGCCGCGAGATCGAAACCGCCCTTCTCCTCGACGTCGCGGAACAGCTGCATCACGCGGGCCGGATCGCGGCCGAGCAGGTCGAACACGAAGCGCTCGAAGTTCGACGCCTTCGAGATGTCCATGCTCGGGCTGCTCGTGTGATACGTGTTTTCCGCGCTGCGCACGCGATATGCGCCGGTGCGAAAGAACTCGTCGAGCACGTCGTTCTCGTTGGTCGCGACCACGAGCTTCGCGATCGGCAGGCCCATCATCCGCGCGATGTGGCCCGCGCAGACGTTGCCGAAGTTGCCCGACGGCACCGTAAACGACACGCGTTCGTCGTTGGACGTCGTCGCCGCGAAATAGCCCTTGAAGTAGTACACGACCTGCGCGACGACGCGCGCCCAGTTGATCGAGTTGACCGTGCCGATCTTGTGACGCGCCTTGAACGCGTGATCGTTGGACACGGCCTTCACGATGTCCTGGCAGTCGTCGAACACGCCTTCGACCGCGAGGTTGAAGATGTTCGGATCCTGCAGGCTGAACATCTGGGCCGTCTGGAACGCGCTCATCTTCTTGTGCGGCGACAGCATGAACACGCGCACGCCGGCCTTGCCGCGCATCGCGTATTCGGCCGCGCTGCCCGTGTCGCCCGACGTCGCGCCGAGGATGTTCAGCGCCTGGCCGTGCTTCGCGAGCGTGTACTCGAACAGATTGCCGAGCAGCTGCATCGCCATGTCCTTGAACGCGAGCGTCGGGCCGTTCGACAGTTCGAGCAGCGAGACCGGCGCACCGTTCTCGGTGCCGAGCGTCTTCACCGGCGTGATGTCGGACGCGTTCTCGCCGTGGCGCGTGTTGCTGTACACGGCGGCCGTATACGTGCGGCGCGTGATCGCGCGCAGGTCGTCGGCCGGCACGTCGTCGCAGAACTTCGACAGGACCTCGAACGCGAGATCCGCATACGGCAGCGTGCGCCAACGCGCGAGTTCGTCGGCCGATACCTTCGGGTACTCGGCCGGCAGGTACAGCCCGCCGTCTTTCGCGAGACCGCCGAGCAGGATGTCGGAGAACGTGTGGCGCTCGCCGATGCCGGCGCCGCGCGTGGAGATGTAGTTCATGTCGTTCCTGGTCCTCAGTTCAGCGCTTCCATGCGCAGCTTCGTCACCTTCGAGACCACCGTCGCGAGGCCTTCGATCTGCGCGATCGCCGCGTTCACGTGCTTTTCCTGCGTCTCGTGCGTGATCAGGATGATGTCAGTCTCGCCGTTCGCGTCGTCGACCTGCTCCGATTCCTTCTGCAGCAGCGCGTCGATCGAGATGCCCGTCGCGGCGAGAATGCGCGTGATGTCCGCGAGCACGCCCGTCTGGTCGGCCACGCGCAGGCGCAGGTAGTAGCCGCTCGTCACTTCCTCGATCGGCAGGATCGGCGTGTTCGACAGGCTGTCCGGCTGAAACGCCAGATGCGGCACGCGATGCTCGGGGTCGGCCGTGTGCAGGCGCGTGACGTCGACGAGATCCGCGACGACCGCCGACGCGGTCGGCTCCGCGCCCGCGCCCTTGCCGTAGTACAGCGTCGTGCCGACCGCGTCGCCGTGCACGACGACCGCGTTCATCGCACCCTCGACGTTCGCGAGCAGGCGCTTCTCGGGAATCAGCGTCGGATGCACGCGCAGCTCGATGCCGTTTTCCGCGCGGCGCGCGATGCCGAGCAGCTTGATCCGGTAGCCGAGCTCTTCCGCGTAGCGGATGTCCGTCGCGTCGAGCTTGCTGATGCCTTCGACGTACGCGCGGTCGAACTGGACCGGCACGCCGAACGCGATCGCGCTCATGATGGTCGCCTTGTGCGCGGCGTCGACGCCTTCGATGTCGAAGGTCGGATCGGCTTCCGCGTAGCCGAGCTCCTGCGCGGCCTTCAGCGCGGTCGCGAAGTCGAGGCCGCGGTCGCGCATTTCCGACAGGATGTAGTTCGTCGTGCCGTTGATGATGCCCGCGATGTACTGGATGCGGTTCGCGGTCAGGCCTTCGCGCAGCGCCTTGATGATCGGGATGCCGCCGGCAACCGCCGCCTCGAACGCGACCATCACGCCCTTCTCGCGCGCCGCCTCGAAGATCTCGGTGCCGTGCACCGCGAGCAGCGCCTTGTTCGCCGTCACGACGTGCTTGCCGTTCGCGATCGCGCGCAGCACGAGCTCGCGCGCGATGCCCGTGCCGCCGATCATCTCGGCGATGATCGAAATCGACGGATCGTCGACGACCGCATTGAAATCGTCGGTGATCTGCGCGGCGCCGGCATGAGCGCCGAGCGCTGCCTGCGCCTTGGCCGGGTTGCGCACCGCAATGCGCGCGACCTCGATCCCGCGCCCCGCGCGTCGCTTGATTTCTTCCTGGTTGCGGTGCAGCACCGTGAAGGTGCCGCTGCCGACGGTGCCGAAGCCCAACAGGCCAACTTTGATCGGTTCCATGCTGCGTGTGATCGATGAGTAAGAATGAATGAATGCCGAGGAGCGTGCCGCTCAGACCGAATGGCGCTTGCGATAGCCGTCGAGGAAGCGCGCGATCCGGTTGATCGAATCGGTCAGATCGTCGAGGTTCGGCAGGAAGACCACGCGGAAGTGATCCGGCGCCGCCCAGTTGAAGCCCGTCCCCTGCACGAGCAGCACGCGCTCCTCGAGCAACAGGTCGAGGATGAACTGCTGGTCGTTCTGGATCGGATAGAGCTTCGGATCGAGGCGCGGGAACATGTACAGCGCGGCCTGCGGCTTCACGCACGTCACGCCCGGGATCGACGTGAGCATGTCGTACGCCAGCTCGCGCTGCTTGTACAGGCGCCCGGTCGGCACGATCAGCTCGTTGATGCTCTGATAGCCGCCGAGCGCGGTCTGGATCGCGAACTGCCCGGGCACGTTCGCGCACAGGCGCATCGACGACAGGATCCCGAGCCCTTCCAGGTAATCCTTCGCGCGCCGGCGGTTGTCGCCGCCGAGGCCGGACACGGCCATCCAGCCCGCGCGGTAGCCGCACGAGCGATAGCTCTTCGACAGGCTGTTGAACGTGACGGTGATCACGTCTTCCGACAGCGAGCCCAGCGCCGTGTGCTCGAGCCCGTCGTAGACGATCTTGTCGTAGACCTCGTCGGCGAACACGATCAGCCCGTGCTGGCGCGCGATCTCGAGCAGCTCCAGCAGCAATTCGTCGGAATAAAGCGCGCCGGTCGGGTTGTTCGGGTTGATCACGACGATCGCCTTCGTGTTCGGCGTGATCTTGCGGCGGATGTCGTCGAGGTCGGGCATCCACGCGTTCTGCTCGTCGCACACGTAATGCACGGGCGTGCCGCCCGACAGACTCACGGCGGCCGTCCACAGCGGGTAGTCGGGTGCCGGCAGCAGCACTTCGTCGCCGTCGTTCAGGAGCGCCTGGGTCGCCATCACGATCAGCTCGGACGCGCCGTTGCCGATGTAGATGTCGTCGAGACCGACGCCGACGACGCCCTTTTGCTGCGTATAGTGCATCACGGCCTTGCGGGCCGAGAACACGCCCTTCGAATCCGAATAGCCGGACGACGCCGGCAGGTTGCGGATCATGTCCTGGATGATTTCGTCCGGCGCGTCGAAACCGAACGGCGCGAGGTTGCCGATGTTCAGCTTGATGATGCGGTGGCCTTCTTCCTCGAGGCGCTTCGCGTGCTCGAGCACCGGGCCACGGATGTCGTAGCAGACGTTGAGCAGCTTGTTCGACTTCTGAATCGGTTTCACGACGACACGGTTCCTGGGTTGGCCTTGCGGCCGGGGGACGGGATCAAAACTGGAGAGCGGCCGGTCTGTGCGCGCTGTCTAGACTGGGAAAATGCGGGCGATCGGACGCAGCTTGTGGCAATGCCCGATGCAAGTGGCGCCCGGGGGCGACCAAAAAGTTATAATTTAGCGGATTTTGGCCGACTTTCGCAATGCACCATGGCCGCTGCGGGCCCGCGCCGTCGGGCGTCCCGTGCGCGGCGCCCGCGAAACCGGCCGCCCGGGCCCGTGCGGCCCGTGCCACACATTTCCTCCACGGAACCGCGGATTACCGATTTGAAACTGCACCAGGACACGAGCGGCGCGCTCAACACCGTCACCGGCTACGGCCCCGATTATGTCGACGTCAACCTCCAACGCCACGAAGGCAGCGTCATCGTGCTGCCCGGCGCACCGGTGCGGGACTGGCCGGTGTCGTCGTTCGACGCGCTCGCGCCCGAGCATTTCGCGATGCTGCTCGACCCGGCACCCGAACTCGTGATCTTCGGCAGCGGCGCGCGGCTGCGCTTCCCGCACCCGCGCCTCGTGGCCGCGCTCACGGCCAAGCGGATCGGCGTCGAGACGATGGATTTCCAGGCGGCCTGCCGCACCTACAACATCCTGATGGCCGAGGGCCGCAAGGTCGCCGCCGCGCTCTTAATTGAACGTTAATCACCGATGCGGTAAAACACGGGCCGGCACCCCGGGTCGATCCCCGGATCGTCGTCCGGCTCGATGACCGGCAAGCCGGCCGCCGTCGGCGCAACCCGCCAACGGCTCTTACAACAACCAACAGGCTGAAAAATCCATGAACGATACGCCGTCGAGGCTACCGCTCAATCGCATCACGCTCGTCCTCCTGCTCGTCGCGTTCGCGATCGTCTGGTTCGCGCCGCTCGGGCTGCGGCACCTGATCCCGAGCGACGAAGGCCGCTACGCGGAAATGGCGCGGGAAATGTTCGTCACCGGCGACTGGATCACGCCGCGCTACAACGGCTACAAGTACTTCGAGAAGCCGCCGCTGCAGACCTGGCTGAACGCGCTGACGTTCGCGTGGTTCGGCATCGGCGAATGGCAGGCGCGCCTCTACACGGGCCTCGCCAGCTTCGCCGGCGTGCTGCTGGTCGGCTTCACGGGCGCGCGCCTGTTCAACCCGCTGTCCGGCCTCCTCGCGGCCGTCGTGCTCGCATGCTCGCCGTACTGGAACCTGATGGGCCACTTCAACGCGCTCGACATGGGCCTCGCGTTCTGGATGGCGCTGTCGCTCTGCTCGTTGCTGCTCGCGCAGCGGCCCGGCCTGCAGCCCGGCGCGACGCGCGGCTGGATGTGGGCGTGCTGGGCCGCGATGGCGTTCGCCGTGCTGTCCAAGGGCCTCGTCGGCGTGATCCTGCCCGGCGCCGTGCTGGTGCTCTACACGCTGATCGCCCGCGACTGGGCACTGTGGAAACGGCTGTACCTGGTCAGCGGCCTTGTGATCTTCTTCGCGATCGTCACGCCGTGGTTCGTGCTCGTCCAGCAGCGCAATCCCGAATTCTTCAACTTCTTCTTCATCGTCCAGCAGTTCCGCCGCTACCTGACCCCGGAGCAGAACCGCCCGGGCCCGCTCTACTATTTCGTGCCGGTGCTGCTGGTGGGCTTCCTGCCGTGGCTGTCGGTCGCCTGGCAGAGCATCCGCCACGCGCTGCGCATGCCGCGCCAGCCGAACGGCTTCTCGCCGATGCTCGTGCTGCTGATCTGGAGCGCGTTCATCTTCCTGTTCTTCAGCGCGTCGCACTCGAAGCTGATTTCCTACGTGCTGCCGGTCGCGCCGGCGCTCGCGCTGATCATCGGCGCCTACCTGCCGCTGATGAGCGCCGAACGGTTCCGCCGTCACCTGCTCGGCTACCTCGTATTCTTCGTGGTCGCGGCATTCGGGATCATCTTCCTCGCGTATCAGGGCGACGCCCGCACGCCGAACGCGCTGTACCGCGCGTTCCAGCTGTGGCTGTACGCGGGCCTCGCGGTGGCCGGTGCGCTCACGCTCGCGGCCGCATGGCTGAACCGCCGCGCGGGCGTCACGGCCGCGATCACCGCGTTCGGCGCCGCGTGGCTCGCGTTCGGCACGATCGGCGGCACCGGTCACGACGAATTCGGCCGCTACAGCTCGGGCGCGCTGCTCGCGCCCGCCGTACGCGCCGAACTCGCGAAGCTGCCGCCCGACACGCCGTTCTACTCGATCGAGATGCTCGATCACACGTTCCCGTTCTACATGGGCCACACGACGATCATGGTCCAGCGCCAGGACGAACTCGCATTCGGGATCTCGGTCGAGCCGAACAAGTGGATCCCGACCGTCGACCAATGGATCGAACGCTGGAAGCAGGAAACCCATGCGCTCGCGATCATGCCGCCCGGCCAGTACGACACGCTGGTCGGGCAAGGCGTGCCGATGCGCGTGATCGCGCGCGACAACCGCCGCGTGATCGTCGAGAAACCGCAATCGTAAGGACGCCCGCCGCATGAATCCCGTTTCGTTCGTCTGCATCATCACCGGCGTGATGCTCAACGCCTGTGCGCAACTTCTGCTGAAAGCCGGCGTCAACGCCGTTGGACACTTCGAATTCAGCCGTGCGAACATCATCCCGGTCGGCCTGAAGATCGCGACCCAGCTGCCGATCATCGGCGGCCTCGGCTGCTATGTACTGAGCGTCGTCGTGTGGATCCTGGGGCTGTCGCGGGTCGACGTGTCGATCGCGTACCCGATGCTGTCGCTCGGCTACGTGGTCAACGCGTTCGCCGCCTGGTACCTGTTCGGCGAGGTGCTGTCGGTCCAGCGGCTCGTCGGCATCGGCATCATCCTGATCGGCGTGCTCGTGCTCGCGCGCAGCTGAGCGGCCCGTCGTGGATTGCGCATTAAGCGTTCGCCTACAAAAAATCACGGAACGAATCCGGCAACCGGTGTTTAATGCCGGTTTCGGGCCGGATCGCCCGACTCCTTTATTACCAGCCATTACAGGCCACAAGCTTTCATGAGCCAGACTACCGCTCCGTTTCTGCCGTTCACCCGCCCCGAGATCGACGAGGAAACCATCCAGGGTGTCGTCGAGGTGCTGCGCTCGGGCTGGATCACCACCGGCCCGCAAAGCCAGAAATTCGAAGCCGCGCTGTCCGAGTATTGCGGCGGCCGCCCGGTCCGCGTGTTCAATTCGGGTACCTGCACGCTCGAGATCGGCCTGCGCATCGCGGGCGTCGGCCCCGGCGACGAGGTGATCACGACCCCGGCGTCGTGGGTGTCGACCAGCAACGTGATCCTCGAGACGGGCGCGACGCCCGTGTTCGCCGACATCGACCCCGTCACGCGCAACATCGACCTCGACAAGCTCGAGCAGGCGATCACGCCGCGCACGAAGGCGATCATCCCGGTCTACCTGGCCGGCCTGCCGGTCGACGTGGACCGCCTGTACGCGATCGCGCGCGCGCACAACCTGCGTGTGATCGAGGACGCCGCACAGGCGCTCGGCTCGTCGTGGAAAGGCAAGCGCATCGGCGCGATCGGCGACATCGTGTCGTTCAGCTTCCACGCGAACAAGAACCTGACGACGATCGAAGGCGGCGCGCTCGTGCTGAACAACGAGGACGAGGCGACGCTCGCGCAGAAGTACCGGCTGCAGGGCATCACGCGCACCGGCTTCGACGGAATGGACTGCGACGTGCTCGGCGGCAAGTACAACCTGACCGACGTCGCCGCGCGCGTCGGCCTCGGCCAGCTGCCGCACCTCGAGCGCTTCACCGCGCAGCGCCGCGCGCTCGTGCGTGCGTACTTCGCCGCGCTCGACGGCGGCCCGGCCGTGAAGCTCGGCCTCGGCCTGCCCGTGGCCGAGTTCGAGAACGGCAACTGGCACATGTTCCAGGTCACGCTGCCGCTCGAGCGGCTGTCGATCTCGCGCGCCGATTTCATGGCGCAGATGAAGGAACGCGGGATCGGCACCGGCGTGCACTACCCGGCCATCCATCTTTTCACGCTGTATCGTGCACGCGGCTTCAAGGAGGGCATGTTCCCCCACGCCGAACGATATGGCGCATCGACCGTCACGCTGCCGCTCTTCACGCAGATGACGGAAGACGACGTGCGTCGCGTGGCCGACGCCGTCAATCAGATTTGCGAACAATACGGAAAATAAGCGTACATGAATCACCTTGAAGCACGCGCCGGGCATCCGGGCGCCGCGAACCCGGAGGTATCGGTCATCATCCCCGTGTACAACGAGGAAGACGGCCTGGCCGCGCTGTTCGCGCGGCTGTACCCGGCACTCGACGCACTCGGCACGTCGTACGAAGTGATCCTGATCAACGACGGCAGCCGCGACCGCTCGGCCGCGATGCTGGCGGACCAGTTCCACGTGCGCCCCGACACGACGCGCGTCGTGCTGCTCAACGGCAACTACGGGCAGCACATGGCGATTCTCGCCGGCTTCGCGCAGTCGCGCGGCGACATGGTCATCACGCTCGATGCGGACCTGCAGAACCCGCCCGAGGAAATCGGCAAGCTGATCGCGAAGATGCGCGAGGGCTACGACTACGTCGGCTCGATCCGCAAGCAGCGTCAGGACAGCCTGTGGCGGCGCAAGGCATCGCTGATGATGAACCGGCTGCGCGAGCGCATCACGCGGATCAAGATGACCGACCAGGGCTGCATGCTGCGCGCGTACAGCCGCCGCATCATCGATACGATCAACGTGTGCGGCGAAGTCAACACGTTCATCCCCGCGCTGGCCTATACGTTCGCGCAGAACCCGACCGAAATCGAGGTCGCGCACGAGGAGCGCTTCGCGGGCGAGTCGAAATACTCGCTGTACAGCCTGATCCGGCTGAACTTCGACCTCGTGACGGGCTTCTCCGTCGTGCCGCTGCAGTGGCTGTCGTTCATCGGCGTGATCCTGTCGCTCGGCTCCGCCGCGCTGTTCGTGCTGCTGCTGGTGCGCCGCTTCATCGTCGGCGCGGAAGTGCAAGGCGTGTTCACGCTGTTCGCGATCACGTTCTTCCTGCTCGGCGTGATCATCTTCGCGCTCGGCCTGCTCGGCGAATACGTCGGCCGCATCTACCAGCAGGTGCGTGCACGGCCGCGCTACCTGATCCAGGCCGTGCTCGAGCAGCATGAAGGCGTGCCGCCGGTGCCGGCTGCCGCGAACCGCGCGGGAGCCGTGCAATGAAGCCGCGCGCGGTCGTCTTCGCGTATCACAACGTCGGCGTGCGCTGCCTGCAGGTGTTGCTGGCGCGCGGCGTCGACGTCGCGCTGGTCGTCACGCACGAGGACAACCCGAACGAGAACATCTGGTTCGGCAGCGTCGCCTCGGTGGCCGTCGAGCACGGGATCCCGGTCCTCACGCCGGCCGACCCCGCCGATCCGGCACTGCGCCGCGCGGTATCCGACGCCCGGCCCGACTTCATCTTCTCGTTCTACTACCGCCACATGCTGCCGGTGGACCTGCTCGCGATCGCACCGCGCGGCGCGTACAACATGCATGGCTCGCTGTTGCCGAAATACCGGGGTCGGGTACCGACCAACTGGGCGGTGCTGAACGGCGAGACGGAAACCGGCGCGACGCTACACGAGATGGCCGCGAAGCCCGACGCCGGCGCGATCATCGGGCAGACCGCGGTGCCGATCCTGCCCGACGATACGGCCGCGCAGGTGTTCGACAAGGTGACGGTGGCCGCCGAGCAGACGCTCTGGCGCGTGCTGCCCGCACTGCTCGCGGGCGATGCGCCGCATCTGCCGAACGATCTCGCGAACGGCAGCTACTACGGCGGACGCAAGCCGGAGGACGGCCGCGTCGACTGGTCGAAGCCGGCCGCGCAGGTCTACAACCTGGTTCGCGCGGTCGCGCCGCCGTATCCGGGCGCGTTCACCGACGTCGGCGGCACGCGCTTCGTGATCGCCCGCGCGCGCCTCGCGGCGCCCGGCAGCGCGATCGCCGCGGCCGCGGCGGATTTGCCGCCCGGCCTGCACGTAAGCGATAATGCGCTATTCGGCGTCTGCGGCGACAGCCGCGCCCTATCCATTCTCGAGCTGTGGCAGCAGCGCGACGGTAGCGAAACCGTCGTGACGCCCGCGCAATTCGCGCAGTTCATTCATTCTTCCCGTCATTCATGAAAGCAAAAAAAGTCCTGATCCTGGGTGTGAACGGCTTCATCGGCCATCACCTGTCGAAGCGCATTCTTGAAACCACCGATTGGGAAGTGTTCGGCATGGACATGCAGACCGATCGGCTGGGCGACCTCGTCAACCACGAGCGGATGCACTTCTTCGAAGGCGACATCACGATCAACAAGGAGTGGGTCGAGTATCACGTGAAGAAGTGCGACGTGATCCTGCCGCTCGTCGCGATCGCGACGCCCGCGACCTACGTCCAGCAGCCGCTGCGCGTGTTCGAGCTCGACTTCGAGGCGAACCTGCCGATCGTGCGTTCTGCCGTCAAGTACGGCAAGCACCTCGTGTTCCCGTCGACCTCCGAGGTCTACGGCATGTGCTCGGACGAGCAGTTCGACCCGGACGCGTCGGCCCTCACCTACGGCCCGATCAACAAGCCGCGCTGGATCTACGCGTGCTCGAAGCAGCTGATGGACCGCGTGATCTGGGGCTACGGGATGGAAGGCCTGAACTTCACGCTGTTCCGCCCGTTCAACTGGATCGGCCCGGGCCTCGACTCGATCTACACGCCGAAGGAAGGCAGCTCGCGCGTCGTCACGCAGTTCCTCGGCCACATCGTGCGCGGTGAGAACATCAGCCTCGTCGACGGCGGCTCGCAAAAGCGCGCGTTCACCGATATCGACGACGGCATCAGCGCGCTGATGAAGATCATCGAGAACAAGAACGGCGTCGCGTCGGGCAAGATCTACAACATCGGGAATCCGAAGAACAACTTCTCGGTTCGCGAGCTCGCGCACAAGATGCTCGAACTGGCCGCCGAATATCCGGAATACGCGAGCTCCGCGAAGCAGGTTCAGCTCGTCGAAACGACGTCGGGCGCGTACTACGGCAACGGCTACCAGGACGTGCAGAACCGCGTGCCGAAGATCGACAACACGATGCAGGAGCTCGCGTGGGCGCCGCAATCGACGTTCGACGATGCGCTGCGCAAGATCTTCGAAGCCTATCGCGGCCATGTCGCCGACGCGCGCGCGCTGGTCGAGCAGCAGAACTGACGGGACGCTCGCTTGGCTCGTATCGTCCTCAAGATCGACGTCGACACGCTGCGCGGCACGCGCGAAGGCGTGCCGAACCTCGCGCGCATCTTCGACCGCTTCAGCGCGCGCGCGACCTTCCTCTTCAGCCTCGGGCCCGATCACACGGGCTGGGCGCTGCGGCGCGTGTTTCGCCCGGGCTTCCTGAAGAAGGTGTCGCGCACGTCGGTGGTCGAGCATTACGGCGTGAAGCAACTGATGTACGGCGTGCTGCTGCCGGGCCCCGACATCGGCCGCCGCGCGATCGCCGACATGCGCGCGATCCACGAGGCCGGCTTCGAATGCGGGATCCATACATGGGATCACGTGTACTGGCAGGACAACGTGCGCGTGCGCGATCGCGACTGGACCGCGCGTGAAATGCAGAAGAGCCACGCACGCTTCGTCGACATCTTCGGCGCGCCGCCCGTCACGCACGGCGCAGCCGGCTGGCAGATGAACGACGCGGCGTTCGAGCAGATCGACGCATGGGGCATGCGCTACGCGTCCGACGGCCGCGGCCATTCGCCGTACCTGCCGGTCGTCGGCGGCCGCACGCTGTCGCACGTGCAGATGCCGACCACGCTGCCGACGCTCGACGAAGTGCTCGGCATCGACGGCATCGACACGCACAACGTCGCCGCGCATATCCTGAAGTTCACGCAGACCAATCCGCACGACCAGGTCTTCACGCTGCATGCGGAACTGGAAGGCCAGAAGCTCGCGCCGGTGTTCGAGCAACTGCTCGCCGGGTGGCGCGCGCAGGGCCATACGTTTGCGACGATGGGCGATTACCACGCGACGCTGGACCGCGACTCGCTGCCATCGTACCCTGTCACGTGGGGCGAAATTCCCGGCCGCTCCGGCGAACTGATCGTCCAGCCCGACTGAGTTCGCGCGCGCCGGCGCAGCCGGCCCTGCCCTTGCGGTGTGCCGCCGCGACGTCCCGCCGTACCGCGCCGCCCGAGCGGCGCCTTTCCATAACAACAGGAGAAACACGTGTCCGTCGAAGTTGACCGTCAAGTTCCCGATTTCACCGCACCGGCGACGGGCGGCGACATTTCGCTGTCCGACCTGAAAGGCAAGAAGCTCGTCCTGTATTTCTATCCGAAGGACAACACGCCGGGCTGCACGACCGAGGGCCTGCAGTTCCGCGATCTGTATCCGAAGTTCAAGAAGGCCGGCGCCGAAGTCATCGGCGTATCGCGCGACAGCCTGCGCTCGCATGACAACTTCAAGGCAAAGCTCGAACTGCCGTTCCCGCTGATCTCCGATGCCGACGAAGCGCTGTGCGCGCTGTTCGATGTCATCAAGATGAAGAAAATGTATGGCAAGGAAGTACGCGGCATCGAGCGTTCGACGTTCCTGATCGACGCCGACGGCGTGCTTCGCCAGGCATGGCGCGGCATCAAGGTGCCCGGCCACGTGGACGACGTGCTAAGTGCTGTACAAGCGCTTTGAGCCGCGTTATATTGGGCCGCAATGAATGCCAGTTCGCCCCATATTTCTCGTAGCTGCACCGGTGCCCGTTGCGATGCTTCCCGGCACCTGACGCGCATTACGACGGTATCAGCCGAGCCGCATGCCCCTGTCGACGGGGCAGCGGCTTTTTTTATGGATTGCGCGCCGGCCCTCGGTCCGGCCCTCACCCCGTCAAGGAGCTGATCGACACTTAGGCGAACCGGCTAAACGATATTCCTTGTGCGCCACCGCGCGCAAACTGCATGCGTGTACGTCACGCAGGATGCGATCAGCGGCGCACTTCATGCGACACGATTCCTCCCGAGGGACACCATGCCTTTGCCTACTCCCCCCAGCAAGCTCGGCAGCCTGCTGCCGCCCGACGAATACAAGGCGAAAGCGCGGCCCGCGAAAGCCGCGAAGAAATCCGCCGAAGGGGACGCATCCACAGCCGGTGACTATGGCCCGGCCAGCGTGGCCCAACCGATGACCGAAGCCGCGAACACGGCCGCGCCGCTGCGCGCTGTCGCGTCGTCGGCGCAACAAGCCGCGAGCACGCCTGCACGCGGCCGCAAGAGCAAACAGACCGCGGCGCTGTTGCAGCCGATGCAGGCGCCGGTCGAGACGGCACCCGCCGCACCGGTCGAGGCACGTCACGACAAGCCCGCCGCCGCGAAACCGGCCGCCGCGCCCGCGCGCGATGCCGGCGCCGCGACGAAGTCGCGCGGCCGCAAGCCGGCCGACGCCGAACTGCAGAAGCTGTTCGTGCTCGACACCAACGTGCTGATGCACGACCCGAGCAGCCTCTTCCGCTTCGAGGAACACGACGTCTATCTGCCGATGATGACGCTCGAGGAACTCGACAACCACAAGAAGGGGATGTCGGAAGTCGCGCGCAACGCGCGCCAGGTGAGCCGCACGCTCGACGCGCTGGTCGCCGACGCGGGCCCGATCACGAACGGCATTCCGCTGTCGCGCCTCGGCAGCCGCGAGGCGCTCGGCCGCCTGTACTTCCAGACGACGCTCACCAACATTCCGCCCGTCGAGGGCCTGCCGGAAGGCAAGGCCGACAACCAGATCCTGGGTGTCGTGCGCGCGCTGCAACGCGACCGGCCGGACCGCCAGGTCGTGCTGGTGTCGAAAGACATCAACATGCGGATCAAGGCGCATGCGCTCGGCCTGCCCGCGGAAGACTACTTCAACGACCAGGTACTCGAGGACAAGGACCTCCTCTATACCGGCGTGCGCGAACTGCCGCAGGACTTCTGGACCAAGCACGCGAAGGGCATGGAGAGCTGGCAGGACACGAAGACGGGCACCACGTATTACCGCGTGACGGGCCCGCTCGTCGCGTCGATGCTCGTCAACGAGTTCGTCTATCTCGAGCCGCAGAACGGCGAGCCGACCTTCCATGCGATCGTGCGCGAGCTGAACGGCAAGACGGCACTGCTGCAGACGCTGCGCGACTACAGCCACCACAAGAACAACGTGTGGGGCATCACCGCGCGCAACCGCGAGCAGAACTTCGCGCTGAACCTGCTGATGAACCCGGAGATCGATTTCGTCACGCTGCTCGGCCAGGCCGGCACCGGCAAGACGCTCGTCGCGCTCGCGGCCGGCCTCGCGCAGGTGCTCGACGACAAGCGCTACAACGAAATCATCGTGACGCGCGCGACCGTGCCCGTCGGCGAGGACATCGGTTTCCTGCCCGGCACCGAGGAAGAGAAGATGCAGCCGTGGATGGGCGCATTCGACGACAACCTCGAAGTGCTGCAGAAGACCGACGACGCAGCCGGCGAATGGGGCCGCGCGGCGACGCAGGAGCTGATCCGTTCGCGCCTGAAGGTGAAGAGCATGAACTTCATGCGCGGCCGCACGTTCGTCGACAAATACCTGATCATCGACGAAGCGCAGAACCTCACGCCGAAACAGATGAAGACGCTCGTGACGCGCGCGGGCCCCGGCACGAAGATCGTGTGCCTCGGCAACATCGCGCAAATCGACACGCCTTACCTGACCGAAGGCAGCTCGGGCCTGACCTACGTGGTCGACCGCTTCAAGGGCTGGGGCCACAGCGGCCACGTGACGCTGGCGCGCGGCGAGCGCTCGCGCCTCGCCGACTACGCGTCGGACATCCTGTAACGCGCGACCGGCCGTCTGCCGGCCGTCGACGCCATGCGGCGCTCCGTTTCCGGAGCGCCGTTTTTATTTTGGGGGTCGGAAACATTAGTCATGCTCTGTTACGCAATGACCTCACTTACGCGCGAAACTTCAAGTAAATTCTCAGGAATGGTTGCCTAAGCCCCGCCGGAACGTCTACCATCGGGTCTGTCTGTTGTCATACGATTCGCGAGCGCGCCGCGCTCGTCCGCCTTGTCATGCTTCGAATCTGGGTTCCCGTCGCCGTCGTTTCACTGCTCGCGGCCTGTTCCAGCGTGCCGCCGCAGTCGGCTTCGCGCACCTCCGGCATGAAGATCACGACGCCGCGCGCGTTTCCCGCGCCGGCCAATTTCCCGAAATTCGTCGATCACAGCGTCGGCCAGGAAGAGATCTCGATCCAGGCGATGAGCCTCGTCGGCGTGCCGTACCGCTGGGGCGGCAACACGCCGACGAGCGGCTTCGACTGCAGCGGGCTCGTACGCTACGTTCTCGGCCGCGCGGCCGACGTGAACCTGCCGCGCACGACCGCCGACATGAGCAGCCGCGGCGTGTCGATCGACCCCGAACAGATCGCGCCGGGCGACCTGATCTTCTTCAACACGACCGGCCGCCCGCATTCGCACGTCGGCATCTACGTCGGCAAGCTGCGCTTCGTGAACGCGCCGTCGACCGGCGGCACGGTGCGGCTCGACTACCTGACGAACCCATACTGGTCCAAGCGCTTCGACGGCATTCGCCGTGTCGCGCCGCCGCGCGGCACGCCGGCACCGTTCGATGCACCGACCTACGAGGCGCGGCGCGATGCACCGGCGGCCACGCCGGCGCCGGTTGTCGTGGCCGCCACGCCTCGGCAGCCGGCGTACGCGTCGTCGCAAGCCGGCGCGGCGCCGGCGACGGCGCCGGTCATGCAGGCGGCTGCGGTCGATACGACCGCAGCCGTTGCGCCGGCAACTGCAACGGCCACGGATCCGTACGAACATCCGCCGGCGCGCATGCCGGCAGCCCGGCAGCAAGCGGCATCCGCGAATGGCGACATGGCGGCCATGACGGCGAACGCAGCCCCGACGGAGATCGGCACGCAGATTCCGACGATGGCACTGACGGCCGCCGAGGCTGCCGCGTTCGATGCCGAGCCGCCGCCCGCGGCGGCCGCACCCTCGCCGCGCGGCACCGAGCCCGTGCAGGTGCTGCGTGCGTCGACGCAATCCGCGCCGCTCGCCCCGCGCACCGGTACTGCGGATGACCCGATCGCCCGCTTCGCGAACGGCAGTTACTGATCGCGCGCATCGCGACGGCAACCCCGCCATCCGCGGCCCCTCCCTTTCCCGACCACCAAAGAAAATGCGCCGCAACCTTTCGGTTTGCGGCGCATTTTGCGTCGTCCGGCTGTGTCGGAATCAGAAGATCTGATGACCGACCCACCATCCGCCCGCGGCGATCAGCGCGGACGCCGGAATCGTCAGCACCCAGGCCCACACGATATTGCCGGCCACGCCCCAACGCACGGCCGACAGCTTCTGCGTCGCGCCGACGCCGACGATCGCACCGGTGATCGTGTGCGTGGTCGACACCGGAATGCCGAGGAACGACGCGATGAACAGCGTGATTGCCCCGCCGCTCTCGGCACAGAAACCGCCGACCGGCTTGAGCTTCGTGATCTTCTGGCCCATCGTACGCACGATGCGCCAGCCGCCGAACAGCGTCCCGAGGCCCATCGACAGGTAGCACGCGCCGATCACCCACGCGGGCGGCGCATCGGAGGTCGCCGATGCATACCCCGACGCGATCAGCAGCATCCAGATGATGCCGATCGTCTTCTGCGCGTCGTTGCCGCCGTGGCCGAGGCTGTACAGGCCGGCCGACAGCAGCTGGAGCCGGCGGAAGCGCCGGTCGACCTTGCTGGGCGCGGTACGGAAATACAGCCACGACACGCCGAGCATGAACAGCGAGCCGAGGATGAAGCCGAGCAGCGGCGAGATGAAGATGAACGCGACGGTCTTCATCAGGCCGTCGATATTCAGCGAGCTCCAGCCCGACTTGGCGAGCGCGGAGCCGACGAGGCCGCCGATCAGCGCATGCGACGAGCTCGACGGAATCCCGTAATACCACGTGATCACGTTCCAGCCGATCGCACCGACCAGCGCGCCGAACACGACATAGTGGTCGACGATCTCGGGATCGATCGTGCCTTTACCGACCGTCTGCGCGACCTTCAGGTGGAAGATGAAATACGCGATGACGTTGAACGCGGCCGCGAACACCACGGCCTGCTGGGGTTTCAATACCCCGGTCGACACGACGGTGGCGATCGAGTTCGCCGCGTCGTGGAAGCCGTTCATGAAGTCGAATACGAGCGCGACGAGCACGAGCGTCGCGACCATCCATAGGGCGAGTTGTATCGAATGCATCGTGGTCCGCTCAGGCGTTTTCCAGCACGATGCCTTCGATGATGTTCGCGACGTCCTCGCACTTGTCGGTGATCTCCTCGAGCAGTTCGTAGATCGCCTTCAGCTTGATGAGCGTCTTCACGTCGTCTTCTTCGCGGAACAGCTTCGACATTGCCGCGCGCAGCACGCGATCGGCCTCCGACTCCCAGCGGTCGATCTCCTCGCACTGCTTGAGAATCTGTGCCGACTGTTTCATGTCGGACAGCAATCCGACCGCCTGCTGCACGTGCTGGGCCGACTGCGTGACGATGTGCGCGAGCTGGCTCGCCTCGGACGTGACGGACTGCACGTCGTACAGCGACACGGCCGTCGCGACGTCCTCCATCAGGTCGAGGATGTCGTCCATCGTCGTGATCAGCTTGTGGATCTCGTCGCGATCGAGCGGCGTGATGAAGGTCTTGTGCAGCAGATCGATCGCTTCATGCGTGAGCTTGTCAGCGGCCTTCTCGGCGGTCTGCACGTTTTGCTTGTGAATCTCGGCGTCGGCGAGATTGTCGATCAGCAGTTCGAGCTCGCGGCCACCGGAAACGATGTGCTTCGCGTGCGCGTTGAAGAGTTCAAAGAACTTGCCCTCGGTGGGCATGAATCGACCGAACATGGGATTCCTGAGAGATTGTCAAACGACTGTCACGAAAACGGGCGATATTGTACCGTTTTCGGTTGCGACGCGACGCGCGCATATGCGCGCGCCGGGATTGGATACAACGCTTGGTGAAATAACGGTTTACATCCGGCGAAGAAGTGTTACTCGCCGTAGAAGTTCTGCGCCCCCGCAAAGTTGTCGAACTTCGTGTATTGGCCTAGGAACGTGAGCCGAACGGGCCCGATCGGGCCGTTACGCTGCTTGCCGATGATGATTTCGGCCGTGCCCTTGTCCGGGCTGTCCGGGTTGTAGACCTCGTCACGATAGATGAACAGGATCACGTCGGCGTCCTGTTCGATTGCGCCCGACTCGCGCAGGTCGGACATCACCGGCCGCTTGTTCGGACGCTGCTCCAGCCCGCGGTTCAGCTGCGACAACGCGATCACCGGGACGTCCAGCTCCTTGGCCAGACTCTTCAGCGATCGCGAGATTTCCGAAATTTCGGTCGCACGGTTCTCGCCCTGCGACGAACCCGACATCAGCTGCAGGTAGTCGACGATGATCAGGCCGAGCTTGCCGCACTGGCGTGCCAGACGCCGCGCGCGCGAGCGCAATTCCATCGGGTTCAGGCCGCCCGTCTCGTCGATGAAGAGCTGCGCCTCGCTCATCTTCTGCACCGCGTGCGTCAGTTTCGGCCAGTCCTCGTCGGTCAGGCGGCCGGTACGCATCCGGTGCTGGTCGAGCCGGCCGATCGAGCCGAGCATACGCATCACGAGCTGGGTGCCCGGCATTTCCATCGAGAACACCGCGACCGGCAGCCCGTACTCGACCGCGACGTATTCGCCGATGTTCATCGAGAACGCCGTATTGTGGGTCACGACGTAATCGTCGGTCACGTAGAGCCGCGACGGATGCGAGACCGAAATGCACTGCGTGGCCGTCCGGCGCGTCGGCTCGATACCGGCGATGACCGGCATCTTGCGGCGCGCACGCCCGCCCGTGAGCCGCTCGCGCTTGCCCTCGAACAGGAACAGGCTCTGCGGATCCGGGTGACTGATCGTGCAAACGTAGGCCATCGCACCGGCCTTGCGTTCGCCGTCGACCGTGAAGCTCGTCGCCTTTTCGGTAATCTGGCACCACGCACCGAGCGAACGCGCCAGTTCGCGCACGTCGCTCGCCAGTTGCGCGCTGGCGGTCGAATAACGCACCGTGCCCCACGATTCGACCCAGCCGTCCGTGTCGAGCAGCCCACGCAGCAAATCCAGCCGCGCGCCCTTGTCCGCATCGAGGTAGATGCGCGGGATGAACTTGTCGTAGCTCGTCGCCCCCCACACACCGAGCTGCTCGAGCGCAGCCTTGAGCGGATTGGCGGACGGCCGGACCGCGCCGGCCGTCGATGACCGACGCTTGATGCGCCAGTCGTACTGGCCCGCGTATTCGAGTTCGAGCGATGCGTCGACGCGCGCGCGCATCCGGTTCAACGTTTCCTCGGCCTTCACACTGAAACGCACGGCCGTACCGCCGAGCGCACCGTCGCCCAGCAGCGCGCCGAGCACCCACGGATCGACGGGCAGCGCCTCGCGATGACCGAATTCACCGCTCGGCATGTCGATCCACAACCGGTTCCGGTAGCGCTCGCGCGTGAGCAGCGTGCGAATCTCCGCGGTCGACAGCACGCGCGGCTTTTCCCACTCGCGGAAATGGACGCACCACAGGTGCTCGTCGCAGCATTCGGCCGAGCGCCCATCCGAAAAGCTGACCCGGTAGACCTGGCGTTCGCCCTGCGGGTAGATGCCGGTCACGATCGACGGCGCGCCGTCGACCGAAGCAAGCGCATCGCCGACCGCCAGCTCGCCCATCGGCTTCCAGCCCGTCAGCGTCCGGACGCGCGCGTCGAGCGGCTGGGCCTTACCCATCGACGGTCGTCCCGCGACGATGATCAATTCGCCGCCGTGCATCCCGGACGTCATCCGGTCGAGGTCGACGAAGCCCGTCGGCGTGCCCGTGACGTCGCTTGGGTTCGCGGTGTGATACAGCGTGTCGATGCGCTCGACGACCTGCGTGAGCAGCGGGCCGATCTCGAGAAAGCCCTGGTTGCCGCGCGCACCCTCCTCGGCGATCGAGAACACCTTCGATTCGGCCTCGTCGAGCAGTTGGCGAACCTCCTTGCCCTGCGGATTGAACGCGTCGGCCGAGATTTCGTCGGCGACCGACACGAGCCGGCGCAGCACCGCGCGGTCGCGCACGATTTCCGCGTAGCGGCGGATGTTCGCGGCGCTCGGCGTGTTCTGCGCGAGTGCGTTCAGGTAGGCGAGACCGCCGACGTCCTCGGCCTTGCCCGACGTGGTCAGCGCTTCGTACACGGTCACGACGTCGGCCGGGCGTGTCGACGCGATCAGCCGGCCGATGTGCTCGTAGATGATCCGGTGGTCGTAGCGATAGAAGTCGCCCTGCGACAGGAAGTCGGCAATCCGGTCCCAGGCCGCGTTGTCGAGCAACAGGCCGCCGAGCACCGACTGCTCGGCTTCGACCGAATGCGGCGGGACTTTCAGCGATTCGATTTGAGGATCTTGCGGCGCGTTCATGGGTTGGGATTATCGCGAATTACACAGCTCGGCGCCATACCGGCCACCCGTGATGCGGCAATAAAAAAGGCAGGCCCCGGTTGCCCGGGCGCCTGCCCTTGTCCGGACGGCGGAAGCCGCCCGGCAAGCTTGCGTACGCTTACGCGTGGTCGCCGATCACGTTGATCGTGACGTCGACGACGACGTCCGTGTGCAGCGCGATCTGAACGACGTGCTCGCCGATCATCTTCAGCGGGCCTTCCGGCATGCGAACTTGCAGCTTCTCGACTTCGAAACCTGCCTTCTTCAGCAGTTCCGCGACGTCGCCGTTCGTGACCGAGCCGAACAGACGGCCGTCGACGCCCGACTTCTGCGTGATTTCGAACGACTGGCCGTTCAGCTTCTCGCCGACTGCCTGCGATGCCGCCAGCTTTTCAGCAGCGATCTTTTCGAGTTCGGCGCGGCGAACTTCGAATTCGGCGATCGCTTCCTTCGTTGCACGGCGAGCCTTGCGGTTCGGGATCAGGAAGTTGCGAGCGTAACCGTCCTTGACCTTGACGATATCGCCGAGGTTGCCCAGATTGGCGACTTTTTCCAACAGAATGATTTGCATTCGAATTCTCCTTATTGCGTCGCCTGATTACGCCTTGTGCTGATCGGTGTACGGCAGCAGCGCGAGGAAACGCGCACGCTTGATTGCCGTATCCAGCTGACGCTGATAGTGCGCCTTCGTACCCGTCAGACGAGCCGGCGTGATCTTGCCGTTTTCGCCGATGAAGTCCTTCAGCGTTTCCGTGTCCTTGTAGTCGATCTGCTCGACGCCGGCAGCCGTGAAACGGCAGAACTTCTTGCGCTTGAAGAGCGGGTTTTGTTGCTGACGACGCTTGTCGAATTTCTTACCAGTCGGGCGGGCCATGATTTCAGTCCTTTCCTATGTCCTGCAATGCAGTGATGTGAAACACCAAGGTTCTCGCGTTGCGGCTTTTCTTTGCCAGGAAGCCCGTGAACAGCGTTTCGACGCCCATTTCACGGCTTTCCAGCTTGCCGCTCGCCTCACCGGCCGCCACCGCCTCGATCGTCATTTCGACCTGACGGGGAATGCCTGCTTCGACGACTTCCGTGCGGTGATGCAACGTGGCGCTTGCAATCGGAACACCTGCCGGCGTATATCGCACCGGTGCGCGTTCGACGACGCTCGCCGTCAATTGCAACCTGTTCACGTGAGTGGCGCGCTCCTTGATGGCTTAATGAGTGACGAACTTAAGCCTGCGCTTCGGTCGGCTGAGCTGCAGCCGCCTTCTTGGCTTCTTCGCGCTGAACTTCCTTCATCATCGGCGACGGGCCGGTTTCGGCCTTCTTCATCTTGACGATGAGGTGGCGCAGCACGGCGTCGTTGAACTTGAACGCGTGTTCGAGTTCGTCGAGCGTCGTCTGGTCGCACTCGATGTTCATGCAGACGTAGTGAGCCTTCGCGAGTTTCTCGATCATGTAGGCCAGCTGGCGACGGCCCCAGTCTTCGACACGGTGGACCTGGCCGCCGTGCGTCGTGATTGTGGTCTTGTAACGCTCGATCATCGCGGGCACTTGCTCGCTCTGATCGGGGTGCACGATGAATACGATTTCGTAATGACGCATTACACACTCCTTGTGGATTGAAGCCACCCGGGCGTCTGAACCGGTGTGGCAAGTGAGAAGCCGAAGATTCTAACCCGGATACGGGGCGCATGCAACATCGATCGGCGATTTCCGACCGGATTCGGCCATGTTTTCAACGACTTGAATGGCTCCGGCCGCTGAAAGCGGTGCGAAAGCCAGTTCGCAAATCGGGGGCGGAGCATCCCGCGCGGGGCGACGGGCGCCGCAGTCACTCGCTGCGCACCCCGCCCAGCCGCGTGTCGAGCGCCGTCCTGAACGCGGCCAGCGCCGACGGCTCGGCATCGGTCACGGCCCACCACGTCATCCCGGCCGCATCCCAGCGGTCGAGCGCGTAACCCTGCGACACGGTCGCGTACGGCGCCGCCTGCCGCCCGACGCCGGCCGGCCACACGTACACGTCGATCACGTGCTGGCGGTATCGGTAGACCAGCACCGCGACGCGGCGCCGCCCCACGTAGTCGAGCCGGCCGCCGGCCAGCGGAAAGCCGCTCGCGGACAGGTCCTCGACCGGCGGCGCATAGTCGAGCCGACCGTTGAACCACGGCTTGACCGTATGCCGGTCGGTGGGGATCACGTCGATGTCGCGCGCCGACAGGCCGGCCCGCACGTGGCTCGAGACCAGTTCATCGACCGTCTGGCCGGTTTCGGCGCGGTGCGCGGACACCGCCATCCCGGCAGCCGCGGCCAGCGCGACCAGAAGCGCCACGCCCCAGCCGAGCCCCGGCAGCGCGGGCGCACGCGCTCCCGGCCCGGCGGGCGCCGGGCGAGCCGGCTCGCCGCGCCCGGTCGGCCATGAGAACCAGCGCCGGCCGTTCGGCCGGGGTCGCGGCCGCGCCGCCCCGTCGGGCCGCGCTTGCGCACGCGTCTGCGTGCGCGCTCCCGCGCCGCCCGCCGCCGGCAGCTGCGCGACGATGCTCGCGCGCAGCGCGTCCGGCGCGCGGTGATAATCGGCCTGCCGCACGATCCGCCCCAGCGCGACGATTCGTTCGCGTTCGCGACGGCACGCGTCGCACCCTTCGACATGCCGCTGGACGCGCAATGCGTCGGGCGCCGACAGCTCGCGGTCGACGTCCGCGTCCAGCAGCGCGCGCGCTTCGTTACAGTCCATCGATCGCCTCCGATGCGGTTCCGCTTGCCGACGCACGTCCCGGCGCGGGTCTGGACGCCGACGCCGACGCCGACGCCGGCCCCGCCGCGTCGCCCAGCAGCGCGGCGAGCCTGCGCCGGCCGCGCGCGAGCCGCGACATCACCGTGCCGACGGGCACGTCGGCAATCGTCGCGATCTCGCGGTAACTCAAATCCTCCATCTCGCGCAGCACCAGCACCTCGCGATATTCGGGCGGCAGCTTCGCGAGCGCCGCGTTCACGAGCCGCACGTTCTCGCCGCGCAGCAGCTGTGCGAGCGGATCCTCGGTCGCCGGCTGCCAGTCGTCGGGCGCCTCCGCGTCGTCGAGCGTGTCGGGCAGTGCCACTTCGTGCGCGTGAGTGCGGCGGCGCCACTCGGTGTACCAGGTGTGGCGCACGATCGTCAGCAGCCACGGCCGCGCGTTGTCGCCGCGACACGAATCGACGAAGCGCAGCGCGCGCATGCACGCATCCTGGACGACGTCGTCCGCGTCGCCCGCGTTACCGCTCAGCCAGCGCGCGAGGTTGTACGCGGCGTCGAGATGCGGCAGCACGAGCGCGCGAAAACGCTCGCCGCGCGCGAGCGCGTCGTTCTCCGTCCGTTCATCGACCGCCTGTCCGGCTTGCCCCACGTGGCCTCCCTGGTCCCGGCGGCCGAAGCCGCGCCCGTTCCGCGCCCGGTGCCCGGACAGACCGGCAGCGTGCGCACTCGATGACCTTACCGTCGCTGCGTCGAGTTTATTCCCGCGTGAAGCCGATGACGCGCAAAAAGATGCCGGAACCGGCCCCGCCCGTTACGGCGTGCTGCTCCAGTAACCGGGGCGCGCATACGCTTCGCGCAGATAGTCGATGAAGTAGCGCACGCGCGCGGGCACGTAGCGCTGCTGCGGATAGACCGCGAGGATGTCGTAGTCGGGCAGCGCATATTCGTCGAGCACCGTCTCGAGTTCGCCCGTTTCGAGCTGCGCGGCGATCTCCCAAGTCGAGCGCCAGCCGAGCCCGAGGCTTTCGGCGACCCAGCGGTGCAGCAGCTCGCCGTCGTTGCAGTCGAGATTGCCGGTCACCCGCATCGTCACGATCTTGCCGTGGCGCTGGAAATACCAGCCGCGGTTCTGCCCGCCCTGCAGGTTGAAGGCGAGACAGTTGTGCTTGAGCAGGTCGTCGAGCGACTTTGGCCGGCCGTGGCGGCGGAAGTACTCGGGCGTGCCGCACACGACGCGCCGGTTCGACGCGAGCTTCACCGCGACGAAGTTCGGATCGACCGAGCCGCCGATCCGGATCGACAGGTCGTAGCCTTCGCGCACAAGATCGACGACGCGATCGGTCAGGTTGAACGACAGCTGCATTTCCGGCTTGTCGGCGAGGAAACCGGGCGCGTGCGGCGCCACGTGCTTGCGACCGAACGCGGCCGGCGCCGACACGATCAGGTGCCCGCTGACCGCGCGGCGGCCGGCGGCCAGCTCGTTTTCGGCCTGGTCCCATTCCGACAGCAGCCCGCGGCAGCGCTCGAGGAACGCGGCGCCCTCCTCGCTGACCACCAGCCGCCGCGTCGAGCGGTACATCAGCTTCACGCCGAGGCGCTTCTCCAGCGCGTCGATGCGCCGCCCGAGCACCACCGGCGACACGCCCTCCTCGAGCGCGGCCGCCGCGAGGCTGCCCGCGTCCGCGACGCGCACGAACGTCTCGATCTGCTTGAAACGATCCATCTCCCGTCTCCGTCCCGGCTCCGACACCGGCGGGAAACCCCGTCCGGCCGTCATTCCATACTTTTAGTTTCGAAATAAGCGACTTCGGCTGATCTTATCAAACCTTTCCTGCATCCCTAAAGTGTCCCCAACAGACCGATTCGCAAGATCCGCACATTCAAGGAGACATTCATGGCCAAGATGAGAGCCGTCGACGCAGCCGTACTCGTGCTCGAGAAGGAAGGCATCCAGACCGCGTTCGGCGTGCCGGGCGCGGCAATCAACCCGTTCTATTCCGCGATGCGCAAGTCGGGCGGCATCAGCCACGTGCTGGCCCGCCACGTCGAGGGTGCATCGCACATGGCCGAAGGCTTCACGCGTGCCGCGCCGGGCAACATCGGCGTGTGCATCGGCACGTCGGGCCCCGCCGGCACCGACATGATCACCGGGCTCTACTCCGCATCGGCCGACTCGATTCCGATCCTCGCGATCACGGGCCAGGCGCCGCGCGCACGTCTGTACAAGGAAGACTTCCAGGCCGTCGACATCGAGTCGATCGCGAAGCCCGTCACCAAGTGGGCCGTCACCGTGCGCGAGCCGGCGCTCGTGCCGCGCGTGTTCCAGCAGGCATTCCACCTGATGCGCTCGGGCCGCCCGGGCCCGGTGCTGGTCGACCTGCCGATCGACGTGCAGCTCGCCGAAATCGAATTCGACATCGACACGTACGAACCGCTGCCGGTCTACAAGCCCGCGGCGACCCGCGCGCAGATCGAGAAGGCGCTCGCGATGCTCAACGACGCGGACAAGCCGCTGATCGTGTCGGGCGGCGGCGTGCTCAACGCGGCGGCCGAGGACCTGCTCGTCCAGTTCGCCGAAACGATCGGCGTGCCCGTGATCCCGACGCTGATGTCGTGGGGCGCGATTGCCGACGACCACCCGCTGATGGCCGGCATGGTCGGCCTGCAGACGTCGCACCGCTACGGCAACGCGACGATGCTCGCGTCCGACTTCGTGCTCGGCATCGGCAACCGCTGGGCGAACCGCCACACGGGCAGCGTCGAGGTCTACACGAAGGGCCGCAAGTTCGTGCACGTCGACATCGAGCCCACGCAGATCGGCCGCGTGTTCGGCCCGGACCTCGGCATCGTGTCCGACGCGAAGGCCGCGCTCGAGCTGTTCGTCGCCGTCGCGCAGGAATGGAAGGCTGCCGGCAAGCTGAAGGATCGCAGCGCGTGGGTGTCCGAGTGCCAGGAACGCAAACGCACGCTGCAGCGCAAGACGCACTTCGACAACGTGCCGGTCAAGCCGCAGCGCGTGTACGAGGAGATGAACAAGGTGTTCGGCCGAGACACGTGCTACGTCAGCACGATCGGCCTGTCGCAGATCGCCGCCGCGCAGTTCCTGCACGTGTTCAAGGCGCGCAACTGGATCAACTGCGGCCAGGCCGGCCCGCTCGGCTGGACGATCCCCGCCGCGCTCGGCGTGCGTGCGGCCGACCCGCGCCGCCCGATCGTCGCGCTGTCCGGCGACTACGACTTCCAGTTCATGATCGAGGAGCTGGCCGCCGGTGCGCAATTCAAGCTGCCGTACGTGCACGTCGTCGTGAACAACTCGTACCTCGGGCTGATCCGCCAGGCGCAGCGTGCGTTCGACATGGACTACTGCGTGCAGCTCGCGTTCGACAACGTCAACGCGCCAGAGCTGAACGGCTATGGCGTCGACCACGTGGCGGTCGCCGAAGGTCTCGGCTGCAAGGCGCTGCGCGTATTCAAGCCCGAGGAGATCGAGCCGGCGCTGAAGCAGGCGCAGGCGCTCGCGGACGAGTTCAGCGTGCCGGTGGTCGTCGAAGTGATCCTGGAGCGCGTGACGAACATCTCGATGGGCACCGAAATCGACGCGATCAACGAGTTCGAGGAACTCGCCGAGAAGGCCGAGCATGCACCGACCGCGATCTCGATGCTCGACTGATCCGCACGACATTTTTTGACTGACCGACCGAAGAGGCTTAGCTCATGCCGAAGTTTGCTGCAAACCTGACCATGCTGTTCAACGAAGTGCCGTTCCTCGACCGCTTCAAGGCGGCCGCGGACGCGGGCTTCGACGCCGTCGAGTTCCTGTTCCCGTACCCGTACGCGAAAGAGGAGCTCGCCGAGCGGCTCGAGACGCACCGCCTGCGCCTCGTGCTGCACAACCTGCCCGCCGGCAACTGGGACCAGGGCGAGCGCGGCATCGCGTGCCTGCCCGATCGCGTCGGCGAGTTCCAGGAAGGCGTCGGCCGTGCGATCGAGTACGCGAAGGCGCTGAAGGTGCCGCAGCTGAACTGCCTCGTCGGCATCCCGTCGGCGAGCACGGCGCGCGACAAGACGTTCGTCACGATCGTCGACAACCTGCGTTTCGCCGCCGATGCGTTGAAGCGCGAAGGCATCCGTCTGCTGGTCGAGCCGTGCAACAGCTTCGACATCCCGGGCTTCGCGCTGAACCGCTCGTCCGAAGGGCTCGACGTGATTCGCGCGGTCGGCTCGGACAACCTGTTCCTGCAGTACGACATCTATCACATGCAGCGCATGGAAGGCGAACTGGCCGCGACGATCGAACGCAATCTCGCATCGATCGGCCACGTCCAGCTCGCGGACAATCCGGGCCGCAACGAGCCCGGCACGGGCGAGATCAACTACGCGTTCCTGTTCGCGCTGCTCGACCGGCTCGGCTACGCCGGCTACGTCGGCTGCGAATACAAGCCGCGCACCACCACGACGGAAGGGCTCGGCTGGCTGCAAGGCGTCGCCGGCTGCGCACCGGGCTCGGCGCGTCGCGCTGTCTGAGATCCGCCCTTCCCTTTCGCCCCCTATAGGAGACATTCACATGGCAACCATCGGTTTCATCGGCCTCGGCATCATGGGCGCGCACATGGCGCGCAACCTGCTCAAGGGCGATCATCAGCTCGTCGTGAACGGTGCGTTCCCGATCCCCGACGACCTGCGCGCGAGCGCGAAGGTCGTCGCGAATTCGACCGAAGTCGCGCAGCACGCCGACATCATCATCTCGATGGTGCCGGACACGCCCGACGTGCGCAACGTGCTGTTCGCCGACGACGGCGTCGCGAAGGGCCTGACCGCCGGCAAGCTCGTGATCGACATGAGCTCGATCTCGCCGCTCGACACGCAGGAATTCGCGAAGCAGATCAACGCGCTGGGTTGCGACTACCTCGACGCGCCGGTGTCCGGCGGCGAGGTCGGCGCCCGCGAAGCGACGCTGACGATCATGGTCGGCGGCCCGGAGAAGGCGTTCGAGCGCGCGAAGCCGCTGTTCGAGAAGATGGGCAAGAACATCACGCTCGTCGGCGAGAACGGCGCGGGCCAGACGTGCAAGGTTGCGAACCAGATCATCGTCGCGCTGAACATCGAAGCGGTCGGCGAAGCACTGCTGTTCGCCGACCGCTCGGGCGCCGATCCGGAGCGCGTGCGCCAGGCGCTGATGGGCGGTTTCGCCGCGTCGCGCATCCTCGAAGTGCACGGCGCGCGCATGACGAAGCGCACGTTCGATCCGGGCTTCCGCATCGAGTTGCACCAGAAGGACCTGAACCTCGCGCTCGACGGCGCCCGCAAGCTCGGCCTCGCACTGCCGCACACGGCGAGCGCGCAGCAGCTGTTCAGCGTATGCGCGTCGCACGGCGGCAAGGCGTGGGATCACTCGGCACTCGTGCGAGCGCTTGAAATCATGTCGAACTTCGAGATCGGCCAGGCGCCGGCCGCGTAACGCCGACGCAACGACGCGCGTTTCGCTGCAACGGCGAACGCGCGACGCACACACGCGATCCGGCTGCGGCCGGTCGCATCGATGCGCGCCTCTGCCTTTGGCGTGCATCGCGATGGGGCGCCCTGCCGTGCATTGCCGAGATGCATGCGCGGCGGGGCGAAAAACGCCGCTCTGGGCTGAGAGCGGCGTGGTGGGGTCCGCAGCGGCACCCGGCGGCGCCGGGGAAGCCTTGGTCGGTCAGACGTCGTCGTCGGGTGTCCGCCTGTCGGATTTCGCGTATTACATTTCTTTACGTTCGGGTGTGCGATTTTTCATGCAATCGTCGCGATGAACGCCTACACTTTCGCCACGCCTTTCGAGAAATCCGCCGCGCTTGCGCTCACCCGGTGAGCGCGCCCAGCGCGGTGTTTTTTTCGCCACTTCACGGCGCGTTTTCTTTTCAACCACCTAGGGAGTGCAGCGATGGGTCTTCTTTCGTTTATCAAAGAGGCGGGTGAAAAACTGCTGGGTCACGCCGATGCGCAAGCAGCGGAAGATCCGAATGCCGCGAACCAGACCGCGGCCGATGCGATCAAGAACTACATCAACACGCAAGGTCTCGACACGTCGAACCTGACCGTCGCGTTCGACGGCGCATCGCGCACCGTCACGCTGTCGGGCAGCGTCGCCGACCTCGACACGAAGGCGAAGGTCAAGGTCGCGGCCGGCAACGTGCAAGGCGTCGCGGGCGTCAACGACGACGATCTGCAGCCGGACGATCCGGAAGTTCAGTACCACGACGTGAAGCCGGGCGACACGCTGTCGGCGATCGCCAAGGAAGTGTACGGCGACGCGAACAAGTACCCGGCGATCTTCGAGGCGAACAAGCCGATGCTGTCGAGCCCGGACCGGATCTATCCGGGCCAGAAGCTCGTGATTCCGCCGCAGTCCTGAGCATTCGCGCAGTGCTGACGCAAAAAGGCAGGCCGGTGGCCTGCCTTTTTTCATGCGCGCCGCCCGATCGACGGCGTGCGCTCACAGCGTGTCGAATGCGCGTTGCAGCGCGTCGCGCCCTTGCACGCCGTTCGCGAGCGCAAGCATCAGCAGCACGCGTGCCTTGAACGGGCTCAGCGAGCCGGCGCTCACGAAACCGAGCGCGTCGTCGTTCGCGGCGCCGTTGCGCATCACGTGCCCCGAGCCGACGCGCGACGCGCGTACCACGGCCACGCCCGCTTTCACCGCATCGGCAAGCGCCGCCTGCAGCGTCGCATGGATCGACCCGTTGCCGGTGCCCGCCACGACGAGGCCGCGCACGCCGGCCGCGACGAGCGCGTCGACGGCCGTGCGCGTCACGCCCGCGTAGCTGGCGACGACTTCGACCGGCGGCCACGCGGCCGCGATCGCGAGGCACGCGTCGCGCGATCGCGTCACGCGGCGCGCGAATTCGACGCGGCCGTCCTGCACCCAGCCGAGCGCGCCCAGTTCCGGCGACTGGAATGCGTCGACCGCGTAGGTGCTCGTCTTCACGACATCGCGCGCGCCGTGGATCCGGTTGTTGAACGCGACGAGCACACCCTGCCCGCGTGCGCCCGGGTGCGCGGCGACCGTCACCGCGTTCAGCAGGTTCAGCGGACCGTCGGACGACAGCGCGGTGGCCGGCCGCATCGCGGCCGTCAGCACGACCGGCTTGTCGCCGGTCACGACCAGATGCAGCGCGTACGCGGTTTCCTCGAGCGTGTCGGTACCGTGGGTGATCACGATGCCGTCGATTGCCGGATCGGCCATCAGCGCGTCGATGCGCGCGGCGAGCGTATTCCACAGCGGCAGCGCGAGATCCTTGCTGTCGATGCTGGCGACCTGCTCGGCATCGATGCGTGCGACCGACGCGAGCGCCGGCACCGCGTCGAGCAGGAAATTGACGCCGAGCGCGCCGGCCTGATAGCCGGCCGTGCTGGCGGCGTCCGGCGCGGCGCCGGCGATCGTGCCGCCGGTGGCGAGTACGGCGATGCGCGGCAGCGCCGGCGCGGACGAGGAAGTTGCGGAGTTCGGAGTATTCATGGCCGCGATTGTAATGGCTCGCGGCCGGCATCCGGTAGGTCACGTGCGCGGCAGCGGCGCCGAACGCGCCGCATCATGGTTTGTCCTGATCGCCGGCGTGCGCACGCCGTCAACGGCGACGCCGCCCACCGCGTTATAGGAATGCCGTTTTGGTGTTTTCACATTGATTTGCCATAATCGGAGCGCGCGGCGCGACTTGACCCTGTTCCCGTTGCGCCGGGCTTCGTGACGGCGTCGATATAAAACGCAATTCACCCCATGGGAGTGTCGAAATGAAAATCCAATCGCTCGTAGCCGCAGTGCTTCTCGGCGGCATGCTGGCTTCCCCCGCTTTCGCGGCGAACAGCCAGCAGGACAAGATGAAGGCCTGCAACACCCAGGCAGCCGGCAAGACGGGCGACGAACGCAAGGCGTTCATGAAGGACTGCCTGTCGGCCAAGCCCGCGAAGAAGATGTCCCAGCAGGAAAAGATGAAGGCCTGCAACACCCAGGCCGCCGACAAGAAGGGCGACGACCGCAAGGCGTTCATGAAGAGCTGCCTGAGCAGCCAGCCGGCTGCCTGAGGCCCGGCGCTCCCGCGCGAATGCCGCGCACCGCTTCGGCGGGCGCGGCATTTTCATTTTGGTTGCACGCGCATCGACGCGCGCGATGATGCCGGATGCGTCGCCGCGCCGCCCGTCCAGCGGCGGCGTCGCGGTCGTGGCCGCGAGATGCTCCACCGCCGTCCCCGCTTTCCCCACGCGCCGTACGAATACCGCCACATGGTGCGGCAATTCGCCGCGATTTCTTCTATGATGGCTGCATCGCGGCCCATCCAAGTACAAGAAGCGCCATCGGGCCGCCCTCGAGACGGACGCGCACGCCGCGTCAAACGGAGGCATGGATGGCATGGAGACAACACCGCTGGTTCCGCCGCTGGCTGATCGTGATCGTGTTCTGGGCCGTGCCCGTCGCGATCGTCGCCGTACGCGAGATCCGCGAGGAAATGGCGTACAACAATGCCGACCTGCAGCTCGCGCTGACCACCTGGCAGTTGACCGATGCGCAGCAGGCGGCGGGTGCCGCCGCGAAGTGCCACGGCGATCCTGACACGGCGCGCGCGGCCGGCTGCCCGGCCGATGTGCTCGCGGCCAATGCGGCGCGTCAGCAGGCGGCCCGCGACGAATACGTGGTGCGCCGCAATACGCTCGCCGGTTATCTGTGGCACGCATTCGTCGGCTACTGGGTCGTGCCGGCCGCGTTCCTGTTCGCCTGCGGGGTCGTGATCGCGCTGATCCGCCGCGCGCTGCGGCGCCCGCCGATCAAGCCGCCCGCGCCGCCCGCACCGCCCGTCACGCCGCACTGACGCGCGGCCACCGCTCCGCTTTGCCGCTTCCCTTTCCTGCCGTCCGTCGGCCGGCCGCGCGACGTATTGCCGTACGCGCGCCGGTCCGTCCGTTGGTGCGCCGCGACACCGCGAAACGATTTGACGCTTTTTGATGCGCGGACGAAAAGGGGTTGTAATCCACTGTGATATAACTGCCGACGTGATCCGCTCCTTGAGCGAGACTCACTCCGAACATCATCCGATGGAGAAGAACGATGCAAAAACGGAACCTCGTGCTGAAAGCCGCCGCTGCGCTCATCGTCGGCAGCCTTGCGCTCACCGGTTGCACCACTACCCCCGACAAGCCCGACAATGCCGCGACCAACGCGTCGAAGCGTCAGGCGATCGATTCGAGCGTCGACGCAACGCTGTCGCGCATGTATTCCACGGTCAAGGGCTCGCGCGAACTCGTCGCGAAGTCGCGCGGCGTGCTCGTGTTCCCGGACGTGATCCAGGCAGGCTTCATCGTCGGCGGCCAGACGGGCAACGGCGCGCTGCGTGTCGGCGGCAGCACGGTCGGCTACTACAACACGTCGTCGCTGTCGGTCGGCCTGCAGGCCGGCGCGCAGTCGAAGGCCATCGTGTTCCTGTTCATGACGCAGGAAGCGCTCGACGAATTCCGCGGCTCGGACGGCTGGGCAGCCGGCGCCGGCGCATCGGTCGCACTCGTGAAGATGGGCGCGAACGGCGCGGTCGACACGACCACGGCCACCGCGCCGGTCCAGGTCATCGTGCTGACCAACGCCGGCCTGATGGGCGACGTGTCGATCAACGGCACGAAGGTCACGAAGCTGAAGATCTGACGCCGAGGCGTGCACGCCCGTGCGCACCGCGCGCGGGCCACGTGCAAACGGCGATGTCCTTGCGGGCATCGCCGTTTTTTCATCCGCGCGCGTTGCGCGTCAGGTCGTCGAATCGATCACCTTGAAGCGCGAGCGCTTCTGCGCGCGGATCAACGACTGATACACGTCGACGTACTGCTGCGCCATCCGCCGCGACGTGAAGCGCTCCTCGAAGCGCTGCCGCACGCGGGCGCGCGGCAGCAGGTGCAGCCGGTTCACGGCGGCCACCGCGCTGATCTCGTCCTCGACGATGAAGCCCGACACGCCCTCGTCGACCACCTCGGGCACCGCGCCGCGATTGAACGCGATCACCGGCGTGCCGCACGACATCGCCTCGATCATGACGAGCCCGAACGGCTCCGGCCAGTCGATCGGAAACAGCAGCGCATGCGCGCCCGACAGGAATTCGGCCTTCTGGTGATCGGCGATCTCGCCGATGTATTCGACGTGCGGAAGCGCGAACAGCGGCTTGATCTCGCGTTCGAAGTATTCCTGGTCCGCCGCGTCGATCTTCGCCGCGATCCGGATCGGCAGCCCGCACTGGCTCGCGATGCGGATCGCCGTGTCGACCCGCTTCTCCGGCGAGATGCGGCCGAGGAATGCGAGATAGCGCGGCTCGACGGGCTGCGGCAGGTACAGCGCGTCGGGCAGCCCGTGGTACACGGTCGTCAGCCATTTCGCCTGCGGCAGCGGCTGGCGCTGCGAATTCGAGATCGAGATCACCGGCGCGGTGTTGAACGTGTCGAACACCGGTTGCTGCTCGGGCAGATCGAGCCGGCCATGCAGCGTCGTCACGAACGGCGTGTCCTGCCGGTTGAAAACCGAAAACGAGTAGTAGTCCATGTGGAAATGGAGCACGTCGAAATCCTTCGCGCGGCGCGCGACCGTCTCCATCAGCAGCATGTGCGGAGCGACGCGGTCGCGAATCGACGAGTCGAGCCGCAACGCGCGCGGCCACACCGGTTCGAGCTTCGCCCGGGTCGTCGAATCGCCGCTGGCGAACAGCGTCACGTCGTGACCGAGGTCGACGAGCGCCTCGGTAATGTAGGACACGACGCGCTCCGTGCCGCCGTACAGCTTCGGCGGCACGGATTCGGTCAGCGGGGCGATCTGCGCAATTCTCATGGTCGACGTCTCCTGTGTCCTCGGCCGGCCGGCACCGGACCGGCGCACACCGCGCTCGGGGCGGCATGCGGCGGGTCTCGCGCCAGCCGAATATCTCATTATTATTCGCGATCCCGACACCCGGAAGCACCGGGCTTTCATTTTATGGGCGTTGTTACAGACAGGATACATTCGCTGGCCGGGCCGCCCGTACCGGATCGGCGGCGGCTGGACCGGGGGCCGCGGGCTTCCGGCGACGGACTGCCGGCGGCATGCGGCGAAAGACCGGCCGCCCGCACCGTCTCGCCCGTCAGCGCGACGGCCACTTCCACGGCGGCAGGTCGCGCGTATCGGCGTCGACCAGCACGGTCGCACCGAGCTGCTTGTCGAGCACCAGCGACTCGCAGCCGGCCTCGCGTTCGAGCGTCGCGATGAGCCGTGCCGCGTGCGACACGACCAGCACCTGCGAATGCTGCGCGGCCTGCGCGATCAGGCGTCCAAGCGCCGGCAACAGGTCGGGATGCAGGCTCGTTTCCGGTTCGTTGAGCACCATCAGCGCCGGCGGCCGCGGTGTGAGCAGCGCGGCCGCGAGCAGCAAGTAGCGCAGCGTGCCGTCCGACAACTCGGCGGCCGACAACGGTCGCAGCAGCCCCGGCTGGCGCATCAGCACGTCGAAGCGACCGCGGCTGCCCGGATTGTCGATATCGATCGATGCGCCGGGGAAAGCATCGTCGATCGCCGCATCGAGCGCGGCGGCATCTCCGATTTCGCGAATCGTCTGCAGCGCGGCGGCCAGATCGGCGCCGTCGTCCGCGAGCACCGGCGTATGCGTGCCGATGTGCGACTGCCGGGCCGGCGCCTGCGCATCGGTGCGGAAATGGTCGTAGAAGCGCCACGACCGGATCCGCTCGCGTACCGCGATCATTTCCGGCGCGCCCACCGGATCGGCGAACTCGGTCATCATGCTGTCGAAGCTTGCGACCGGCTGCGGCACCGTGCGCCACTCACCCGAACCGGTGCGCGCGCGAATCTGCGCGCCCTGCCGGTCGACCAGCAGCGTCGACGGACGCAGCAACGCGCCGCCCCAGATGCATTCGCGCTTCACGACGGGATCGAGCGCGAACTGCGAACGGCTCGGGACCGGCAGGCCCAGATCGATTGCATAGCCGAAATCGTCGCCCGCGAAGCCGAGCTTGAGGCTCACGGGCCCATTGCGCACCGTGCCCGTCACCGGCGCATCGCCATCGAGCATCGCGCGCGAAAAGCGCTCCGGTCCGGCCCACAGCGTCGACGGCAGCCCGCCTTCGCGCGCGAGCGACGGAATCACGCGCCCCTGCGCCGTATCGGCGAGGAGCCGCAGCGCGCGATACACGCTCGACTTGCCGCTGCCGTTCGGCCCCGTGACGACGGTGAGCGCCGCAAGCGGCACGATCAGCTCGCGCAGCGAGCGGTAGTTGGCGATGGCGAGCGTGTTCAGCGCGTTCATGGAAGCAAGATGACGGCGGTTACCGGCACGCGTTCAGCGGCCTTCTGTGGCCTTCGGATCGGCCGCGGTGTTGGCCGCCGTGCTGGCAGCGGGCGGCCGCGCATGCGGCCGTTCGGGGCTCGGCTCGCCCGGCGCCGAATCGTGCGGATACAGTTCCATCCGGCTACGCGGCAGGCATTGCGGAAAGCGCGTCTGCAGATAGGCAATCAAGCCCTCGCGCACACGACAGCGCAAATCCCAGCACGCCGACGAGTCGGCCGCGCTGACGAGCGCGCGCAACTGCATCGTGCGCTCGGTCGCGTCCGTCACCTGCAGCACCTGCACGCGGCCGTCCCACTCGGGCGCCGCATGGACGAGCCGCGCGAGCTCCTCGCGCAGCGGCGCGAGCGGCGTGCGGTAGTCGACCGACAGGTACACCGTGCCGATGATTTCCGAGCTGCTGCGCGTCCAGTTCGTGAACGGGTTTTCGATGATCCACTGCAGCGGAACCACGAGCCGGCGCTGGTCCCACAGCCGCACCGACACGAACGAGCCGGTGATTTCCTCGATGCGCCCCCACTCGCCCTGGATCACGACGACGTCGTCGAGCCGGATCGGCTGCGTGAGCGCGATCTGCAGCCCGGCAATCAGGTTGCCGAGCACCGGCCGCGCGGCGATACCGGCGACCAGCCCCGCGACGCCGGCCGACGCCAGCAGGCTCGCGCCGACCTGGCGCACGTTCGGGAACGTCATCAGCGCGGCGCCGGTGCCGATGATCACGATCAGCACCATGACGGTCCGCACGAGTACTTTGGCTTGCGTGTGGATGCGCCGTGCGTGGAGATTGTCGACCGCATCCATCGGATGAGCCTGGATGATCGCATCGCCGACGCCGGCCGCGAGCCGCACCAGCAGCCAGGTCAGCGACACGATGGAGCCGACCGCGGCCGCGGTCCGCATGCCGCCCACGAACGACATGCCTTCGTCCGCCTGAAGCCACAGGAACTCGAGCGCGAGCAGCGCGAGCGTGACCAGCGACGGTTTGTCGATGTAGCGCAGGATCACGCTCATCAACGGATACGGCTGCGCGATGCGCTTGACGATGCGTGCGCCGACACGGTGCACGATCACGACGACAAGCACGACGATGACCGACACGCCCAGCGTGCCGAGCCACGCATGCAACGGCGCATCGGCGATGCGCTGCAATTCCTCGATTGAAACCATCGGCGCCCGGGATGCTTCGGTTATGAGGCTCGGCGGCCTCGTCCTGGATGCGTCGGCGACGTCCGGGCAACGCGCGTGCCCGGACCCGGCAGTCAGATCAGCTGCCGCCCCGGCAGGGGAACGCCTTGCCGAGACCGAGCGACACCGCGGTACTCGCGTTGTAGTCGGCCAGCCTCGGATTCTCCGCGATGTACTTGCGCACCGCGTCGGTCATCTGCTGCGCCCGGATGTCGGGCGGCAGGCAGAAATACTGCCCGACGCGCGGCCCCGTGGTGCCGCCGATCGCATCGATCGTGTTGTAGACGCCATCGGCGGCGCCTTCGATGTAGGCCGCGCACGACGCCCGCGACTTGACGTCCGTCTTCGCGCACAGCCGATCGAGATCCGCGCCCGTGAAAGCCGCCGCCGACAACGGCACGGCGAACGCCGCGGCACAAAACATAGCCCGCAACATGGTGTTCCTTATGTCAATGCGGCCCGAGGCCGCTCACTGCGCTGACCGGCGCGGCGGCCGCCCGCCCGCTGCCGGCCGGGTTGCGGCCGGCCGGGCGCTGGGCCACCGCGCCGAAACCGTCATTTTGCACTCTTTTGGGCATCTGCCGGCGCCGATGCACCGACGCGCACCGTCCGCTTGCTCAGGATGTCGATCGCGTCCGGCGCGTTGTAATGCTTCGCGAACTCGAGCGCGGTGATGCCGAGCTGGTTCTTCACCTGCGGATCGGCACCCTGGTCGAGCAGCAGGTTCACCGTCGACGCGTGGTTGCCGCGCGCGGCCATCATCAGCGGCGTCGTGCCGTTCGGCGACGCGGTGTCGATATACGCGTCGTGGTCGAGCAGGATCTTGACGACCTCGTCCTGGCCGTTGGTCGCCGCGTAGTGCAGCGGCGCCCAGCCCTTCTTGCTGACTTCCGCGCCCTTGTCGATCAGCAGCTTGACGAGCCCGACGTCGCCGTTCAGCGACGCGAGCATCAGCGCGTTCTCGCCGGCCTTGTCTTCCTTCTCGAGATCGACGTTCGGTGTCGTGGCGATCGCGGCGGCGACCTTGTCGGACTTCTCGCGCGCGGCGATCACGAGGATCGGGTCGCCGTTCGGCGCGAGCGTGTTCGGATCGAGCTTGCCGCTCTTGAGCTGCTTGCCGATGTCGGCGATGTCGTCGAACTTGACCGCCTTGACGATCGCGTCGAGCGACTCGGCATGCGCGCCGGCGGCGGCCAGCAGGCCGCTCGCGACGAGCGCGGCGGCGACGAGTGCGCGCTTGGGCAGGTATGTGGTCGGCTTCGTCATTGTTGTGGGCTCCTTCCCTGGGTTGTCGGCTGGCCGCGCGTCGTCAGCGGGCGATCTTGAACAGCCGGAAAAAGTTGCGTGTCGTCGCATCGGCGAGCGCCTCGACGGCGATCCCTCGCTCGCATGCGATAAAGCGTCCGACATGGCTGACGTACGCAGGTTCATTCGGCTTGCCGCGATACGGCACCGGCGCGAGGTACGGCGAGTCGGTTTCAATCAGCAGCCGGTCGAGCGGCACGCGCCGCGCGACGTCCTGCACGTCGGTCGCGTTCTTGAACGTGACGATCCCCGACAGCGAGATATGGAAGTTCTGCGCGAGCGCCTGCTCGGCGACGGGCCACGGCTCGGTGAAGCAGTGCATCACGCCGCCCGGCACGTCCGCGCGCTCCTCGGCCATGATCCGCAGCGTGTCCTCCGACGACGAGCGCGTATGGATGATCAGCGGCTTCATCGTCGCGGTCGCCGCGCGGATGTGCGTGCGAAAGCGCTCGCGCTGCCACTCCATGTCGGCGATCGAGCGGCCTTCGAGGCGGTAGTAGTCGAGGCCCGTCTCGCCGATCGCGACGACCTTCGGGTGCGCGGCCAGCTCGACCAGCTCCGCGAGCGTCGGCTCCCGTGCATCCTCGTGATCCGGGTGCACGCCGACCGACGCATACACGTTGTCGTGCGCGTCGGCGATCGCGAGCACGTCCGGCAGCGTCTCGAAGTCGACCGACACGCACAGCGCGTGCGTGACGTCGTGCTCGCGCATGTTCTCCAGCACGGCCGGCAGGCGGTCGGCGAGACCCTTGAAATTGATGTGGCAGTGAGAATCGACGAACATCGTGTTTCCTGAATACGGTTCGCGGGCGCTCATGCGCTCGCGGGCAATCGTTTCCTCACCCAAAGGAAACAATTCTCGCTCATGCGAACATTTCCCGATAACCGAGAAACAGTTCCTCGAATACGAGGCGGGCATTGAGCGGATGGTTCTCGACCGTGCGCTGCCGCGTCACGGCTTTCATGAAGCGCGCGAACGCATTCGCGTCGACCGCCTCGGCGCATCGTGCGAGCGCGGCTGCCTGCATCGGAAAGTAGCGCGGCGCGCCCGCCATGCGCTGCGCGAGCAGATCGTACAGCCAGCGCTGCAGCCAGCCGAGCACCAGCGGCACCGGCAGCTTCTGCAGCGTCTCGCCGCACGCGAACGGGTCGCATGCGGCGCCGGCGGCGAGCTGGCCGAGCGTGAAATCGCGCAGCGGGCGATTCTCGTCGCTCGCGAGCGCCAGCGCGGCGAGCGGCGCGCCGCCGGCTTCGGCGAGCAGCGCGCGCGCATCGTCGACGCCTTGCGCGGCGAGCCACGCCGCGGCCGCGTCGGGCGCCGGCACGGTCATCGGCCACTGCCGGCAGCGGCTGATGATGGTCGGCAGCAGCCGGTCGATGCGCGCCGACACCAGCAGGAACACGACGCCGGACGGCGGCTCCTCCAGCGTCTTCAGCAGCGCGTTCGACGCGGCGACGTTCAGCGCCTCGGCCGGGTACAGCACGACGACGCGCGCGCCGCCGCGGTGCGAACCCACCCCGCAGAAGTCGAGCAACGCACGCACCTGCTCGATCTTGATCTCCTTGCTCGGCGTGCGCGTCTTCTTGCCGCCTTCGTCCGCGTCGGCCGGCTTCGCGTCGTCGACGGCGCCCGGCGCCTCGCCCGCGAGCGCCTCGGGCAGCACGATCCGGTAGTCCGGATGATTGCCCTGCGCGAACCACGTGCAGGCCGCGCATGTGCCGCACGGCTCGCCGTTCGGCCGCGGCGCCTCGCACAGGAAGCCCTGCGCGAGATGCTGCGCGAACTGCAGCTTGCCGATCCCGGCCTGGCCGTGCAGCAGCAGCGCATGCGGCCACTGTGCACGCAGTTGCTGCAGGCGGTTCCAGTCGTCGGTCTGCCACGGATAGATCATGTGGTGCGTTCCTTCGTGTTACAGCGTGGCGAGCACGCGTTCGAGCTGCTCGCGGATCTCGGGAATCGTCTGCGTCGCGTCGATGATCGCGAAGCGGTGCGGCGCCTCCTGCGCACGCCGCAGGTATTCGCCGCGGGTGCGCGAGAAGAATGCGTCGGACTCGCTTTCGAACTTGTCGGGCATGCGCGCGGCGCCGCGGCGCTCGCTCGCCACCTGCGGCGCGACGTCGAACAGTACCGTCAGGTCGGGCTGGAAACCGCCCTGCACCCAGCGCTCGAGCGTCTCGAGCTTGTCGCGCGGCAGCCCGCGGCCGCCGCCCTGGTATGCAAACGTGGCGTCGGTGAAGCGATCGGACACGACCCAGTCGCCGCGCGCGAGCGCGGGCTCGATCACGAGCGCGAGGTGCTCGCGGCGCGCGGCGAACATCAGCAGCGCTTCGGTCTCGAGATCCATCGGCTGGTTCAGCAGGATCTCGCGCAGCTTCTCGCCCAGTTGCGTGCCGCCCGGCTCGCGGGTGACGACGACTTGTCGGCCGCTCGCGGCCAGCCTCGCCTGGAGACGTTCGCAGAACCATTGCAGGTGGGTGGTCTTCCCCGCCCCGTCGATCCCTTCGAACGTGATGAATTTACCGCTCGCCATTATTGACCTCGTATGTACTTGTCCACGGCCTTGTTGTGGTCGCCGAGCGTGTCCGAGAACACGCTCGTGCCGTCGCCCTTCGCGACGAAATAGAGCGCGCTCGTCTGGGCCGGATTAATTGCCGCCTGCAGCGCGGCGACGCCCGGCAGCGCGATCGGCGTCGGAGGCAGCCCGCGGCGCGTGTAGGTATTGTAAGGAGTGTCGGCCTGCAGGTCGCGCTTGCGCAGGCGGCCGTCATACGCGTCGCCCAGGCCGTAGATCACGGACGGATCGGTCTGCAGCGGCATCCCGATGCGCAACCGGTTCGCGAACACGGCGGCGACGAACGCGCGATCGGCCGCGTGGCCCGTCTCTTTTTCGACGATCGACGCGACCGTCAGCGCTTCGTAAGGCGTCTTGTACGGCAGCCCCGGCACGCGCGCGGCCCACGCTTCGTCGAGACGCGTCTGCATCAGATGATACGCACGACGATAGATGTTCAGGTCGCTCGTGCCCTTGTCGAACAGGTAGGTGTCGGGAAAGAACAGCCCTTCGCCGCTGCCACGCTGAATCACGTTCTCCGGCGCACCGATCGCACGCAGCAGTTCGGCGTCGCTCATGCCCGCCGTCGCGTGCGCGAGATCGGGATTGCCGTCGAGTTCCGCGCGCATCCGCTTGAAGGTCCAGCCTTCGATCACCGTCGCGACGTATTCGTTCACGTCGCCCCGCGCGATCTTCTGCAGCACCTCGTACGGCGTGATGCCGGTCTTGAATTCGTAGTTGCCGGACTTGAGCCGGCTCGACAGCCCGAGCACGCGCGTCATCGCGACGAAGCCGAGCGGCTCGACCGGCACGCCGCCGCGCTTGAGCTGCAGCGCGACGCTCTTCACGCTGCTGCGCGGCTTGATCGTGACGTCGAGCGATGCGGCACCCAGCAGCAGCGGCCGGGTCGCCCAGTAATACCCGCCGCCCGCGCCGGCAGCGGCCACAACGACGGCCAGCGCCACGACAGTCGCGGCGCATTTCTTCAGTAGGGACATGGAAACGAGACTCAGGTAAGACCCATATAATACTTGCTCGCCTTCGTCAAAGTCAGGGTTGACTGTTCCCTCATTCCATGAGCACACCGTTCGCTTCACCGGCTACCCAGCCCGCTTCCGTCTCGCTCCCCGTTTTTTCCCGCCCGTCCGCCGAAGATTTCGACGCGCCGGGCGCGTACATGCCGCTCCCGCAATTCGGCGTGATCGACGTGGCCGGCGACGACGCCGCGACGTTCCTGCACAGCCAGCTCACCAACGACATCGAGCATCTCGATGCCGCGAGCGCGCGCCTGTCCGGCTATTGCTCGCCGAAAGGCCGCCTGCTTGCGTCGTTCCTCGCATGGCGCGCCGGTCACGGCGTGCGCCTGCTTGTGTCGAAGGACGTCCAGGCTGCGGTGCAGAAACGGCTGTCGATGTTCGTGCTGCGTGCAAAGGCGAAACTGACGGACGCGAGCGACGCGCTCGCGGTGGTCGGCTTCGCGGGCGACGTGCGCAACGCGCTGTCGGGCATCTTCGACGCGCTGCCCGACGGCGTGCACGTGAAGGTCGACGGCCCGGCCGGCGCGCTGATCCGCGTGCCGGATGCGGCCGGCCGCAAACGCTACCTGTGGATCGGGCCGCGCGCGGAAGTCGACGCGCGTCTCGCCGCGCTCGCCGGCACGCTGCCGGTCGTGTCGCCTGCGGTATGGGACTGGCTCGACGTGCGCGCGGGCGAGCCGCGCATCACGCAGCCGGCCGTCGAACAGTTCGTGCCGCAAATGGTCAACTTCGACGTGATCGGTGCCGTTAACTTCCGCAAGGGGTGCTACCCGGGCCAGGAAGTCGTCGCGCGCAGCCAGTACCGCGGCACGATCAAGCGCCGTACCGCGCTCGCGCACGTCGCCGGCGAGACCGACACCGTGCATGCCGGCGTCGAGCTGTTCCACAGCGACGACCCGGGCCAGCCGTGCGGGATGATCGTCAACGCGGCGGCCGCGCCGGCCGGCGGCGTCGACGCACTCGTCGAGATCAAGCTGGCCGCGCTCGACACCGGCACGGTGCACCTCGGTTCGGCCGACGGTGCGGCACTCGCGTTCGACGCGCTGCCGTACGCATGGCCGACGCAAGCGTGACGCACTGACAACCCGTTCGCACGCCGGCTCCCCGATCGTGGCCGGCGCACGATGTTTCCTGCGAGAGATTCGCCCGATGTGTCTGATTGCCTTCGACTGGCAGCCTGATGCCGCCGCCGGTCCTGTCTTTACCCTGACCGCCAACCGCGACGAATTCTTTCGCCGTACGAGTGCGCCGCTTTCCTGGTGGGAAGATGTGCCGGGCGTGCTCGCCGGCCGCGATCTCGAAGCGGGCGGCACCTGGCTCGGCGTGTCGCGCGACGGTCGCTTCGCGGCGCTGACGAATTACCGTGCGCCGTTCGACATTCGCGCAGGCGCGCCGACCCGCGGCAAGCTCGTGTCGGATTTCCTGCGCGGCCCGTCCATCGCGCCGCTCGACTATCTCGGCGAGCTGGCCGAGCACGCGGCCGTATACAACGGCTTCAACCTGCTGGTCGGCGACTGGAAGCGGCGCGAGCTCGCGTGGTTCTGCAATCGCGCGGCCGAGGGCGAGACCGGCGTTGCGGCGCCGGTCGCGATCGGCGCCGGCGTGCATGCGCTGTCGAACGCGCGGCTCGATACGCCCTGGCCGAAAGTCGTGCGCAAGCGCGCGGAACTCGGCACGCTGTTGACCGACAACCCGAACCCGTCGCTCGACGAGCTGATCGAGCTGATGCGCGATCCGCACGTCGCGGACGACGACGCGCTGCCGCACACCGGCATTCCGCTCGAGCGCGAGCGGGCACTGTCGGCTGCGTTCATCGAGACGCCCGAATACGGCACGCGCGGCACGACCGCGCTGCGCGTGACGATGAAGGAAGGCGTGCGGCTGACGGTCGACATCAAGGAACGCTGCGACGACGATGGCTCGCACCGCACCGTTCGGCCGGGCAGTTTCGAGCGCGCGTTCACGTTCGACATCGACGCGACGCAGCCGCGTTGAGCCCAAGGCGCGCGCTAGGGTGCGCGCACCATCTCGACGTGCGGTACGCCGATTTCGACGAACGGTTCGCCGATCGCCGCGAAGCCGTGCCGCACGTAGAACGGCACCGCGGCAACCAGTGCGTAGAGCCGTACGATCGGCTCGCCGCGCTGCCGCGCCGCGTCCAGGAGTGCATGCAGCACGGCCGATCCCGCGCCCTGCCCGCGCGCGTCGGCCAGCACCGCAACGCGGCCGATCGTGCCGGTGCGCAGCAGCCGTCCCGTCGCGACCGCGCGGCGCGCGCCGGTCGCCGCATCGACCCGGTACGCAACCGCGTGCAGCGACACCGGATCCTCGTCGTCCAGTTCCCATTCCGGCGGAATGCGCTGCTCGCGCACGAACACCGCATCGCGAATACGTGCGGCGTCGCCGCCCAGCACGGCCCAGTCGCCCGTTTCCACCCAGCCGTCGGTCATCGCTTCCTCCGCGCGGCGCCCGGCGCCGCTGCCGTCAATCGTCGTCGAAAGCGGCCTTGAGCGCCGCCACCGCGTCGGCATGCGCGGCCCGCACCTCCGGCACGTAGCCGCCCATCTTGAAGAACTCGTGGATCATCCCCGGATAGCAGACCAGCGTTACCGTATTGCCGGCCGCGCGCAGCTTGTCCGCGTATGCGGCGCCTTCGTCGCTCAGCGGATCGTATTCGGCCGTCGCGATCCAGGCCGGCGCCACGCCGGCGAACGACGGCGCGCCACGCGTGCCGTCGAGCGGCGCGAAGCGCCAGTCGTCCCGGTCGGAGGGATCGCGCACGTATTGCGTGAAGAACCACTGGATCGTGTCCTGCGTCAGCAGATAGCCGTTCGCAAGCCGTCCGTGCGACTCGGTGTCCTGGTCGCGCGTCACGCCCGGATAGATCAGCAACTGCAGAGCAAGGTCGATGCCCGCGTCGCGCGCGAGCACCGCGCAGACGGTCGCGAGCGTGCCGCCCGCGCTGTCGCCGCCGACCGCGAGCCGCGTCGCGTCGATCCCGAATGCGGCGGCCTCGCGATGCAGCCAGCGCAACGCGTCGTCGGCATCGTTCACCGCGGTCGGAAAGCGGTGTTCGGGCGCGAGCCGGTAGTCGACCGACAGCACCGCGCACCCGGCGTCGCGCGCGAACATGCGGCACAGCGCGTCATGCGTATCGACGCTGCCGACCGTGAAGCCGCCACCGTGGTAATAGACGAGCGCCGGCAGCGGTTCGGCGAGGCTCGGCTCGACGGGCAGATAGAGCCGAGCGCCGATCGTGCGGCCATCGCGCGTCGGCACGACGCAGCTCTCGACCGAATGCATCGGCGCGGGCGCGACGTCGAGGATGGGTGCGCTCTTCTCGTACGCGGCGCGCGCCTGCTGCGGCGTCTGGTGGTGATAGGACGGGCGTTTCGCGCGCTCGACCATGTCGAGTATCTGGGCGATCTTCGGATTCAGCGGCATCGGGGAGAACGGCGCGTGCGGCGCCGTGAACGGACAAGCGTCACATGATGCCACGCGCGGATCGGACGAGCGGCACGAGCAGCACCAGCGGCGTTTCGGCGACCCGGAAATCGTCGGCGCTCGCCGCGCGTTGCGGGCATGACACGATCAGGAACTGGCGGTTGATCGCATTCATGGCCCGCTTCATTGGTTTCGCTCTCACCGTGACGCCGTCCCGCTGCGAATCCGTGCCGTAAAAAGAAACGGCCCTGCCCGTGACCAGGCAGGGCCGCACGTCCCGGCGCTTACGCGTCGCTCGGGCCGGGCTGCGCGTCCGGCGCCGTGCGCGTGCGTTGCCGCTTGATGTCGCGACCCACCGCGAGCCGCCGCATGTACTTGAACGTGCCGAGCGCCTTCGCGACGAAGTTGCCGTCGCTGTCGCGTACTTCGCCTTCGCAGTACGCCATCGTCGTCGAACGATGCATCACGCGCCCGTATGCGCGCAACTCGCCGCGGCCGGGCTGCATGAAATTCACCTTCATCTCGACCGTGACGACGCCGACGCCGTCATCGGTCAGGCTGCGGGCCGCCATCGCGAGCGCGATGTCCGACAGCGTCATCGTCACGCCGCCGTGCGCGATGCTCCACGTGTTCATGTGCCGCTCGTCGAGCGGCAGCACGATCTCGCTCGCACCATCCTTCGCGGACACGAGCCGCACGCCGAGGAGATCGACGAACGGGCTTTCGATCGACGGGCCGTCCGTCGGGGATGCCGCGTTGCTCATCGTGCGCTGTCGGACAGGTAGTCGACGCACTGGCGCGATTCGGCCACGGCCACGACGAATTTCTTCACCTCCTGGTGAACCGGGTGCACCTGGTACGCATCGAGCGCGGCCTGGTCCGTGAAATCGGACACGAGCACGACGTCCGACGTCGCTTCGAGGCCGGGCGTCGCGATGCCGACATCGAGTTGCAGGATGCCAGGCACGATGTCGCGGCAGCCTTCGAGCTTTTCCTTCAGCTTCAGCGCGTTCTGCGCGCGCGTGCCGCCTTCCGCCGATTCCTTCAGCTTCCACATGACGATATGTCTGATCACTTCGTTCGCTCCTGTTCGTGTTGGTTCGGGAATTTGCGCCAAACCCTTACCAGTTGGGTGCTCTACACCCTTCCGTTGTTCGCTTACGTTCGCCGAAAATCGTGTCCAGCCGAGAAAAAAGGGGGTACAAAAGGGGGGATCATTTCAACCATCCAGAGACGATACCCCCTTTTCCACCGTGCCACTTACCGACATCAAGATCCGACAAGCAAAGGCAGGCGACAAGCCTACCAAACTTACCGATGGCAATGGACTGTATCTGCTGGTAAAGCCGTCCGGCTCGAAGCTCTGGCGGTACAAGTACAGAATTGCCGGAAAGGAAAATGTCTTCGCGATCGGCGAGTATCCCGCCATCAGCCTTCAGGCCGCGCGCGTAGCACGCGACGATGCCCGTGAACTTGTCAAAAAGGGGCTACACCCGTCCCATGCACGACGGGAAGTCTTGTCTGCGCGCATTAGCGAAGGCAAAGCCACTTTTCGTGCCATCAGCGACGAGTGGCTGGAGAAGAAGCGCAAGACGTGGACGGAGCGGCACTTGGGCGAGATTCAGCGCATGCTCGAAGCAGACGCTTACCCGTACATCGGGAACCGCCCGATGCGCTCTATTACCGCGCACGAGGTGCTTACGTTGATGCGTCGGGTCGAAAAGCGCGGCTCCCCTTCCGTAGCGATCAAACTGCGTCAGTACGTATCCAACGTGTTCCAGTACGCGGTGATCACACTTCGCGCCGACACCGATCCAGCCTCGGTGTTGCGCGGAGCAGTTCTCAAGCCGCCGACCGAGCATGCTCGGCCGCTAAGTCGTGAAGAACTGAAGGCGCTCTTTCGGCAATTGCCTATGTACAGGAGCAGGAGAACCACGATTGCGATCCGCCTGCTGATGATGCTGTTTCCGAGAACGGCCGAGCTTTGTCGAGCGCGCTGGGAGGAAATCGATCTGGCCGCCGCCGAGTGGCGAGTTCCGCCGGAGAAGATCAAGTCGCGACGGCTGCACATCGTTCCGCTTCCTACGCAAGCGCTCAGTCTGCTACGCGAGTTGCAGGAAATCTACGGCGATCGCGGATATATCCTGCCGATCCTTCATAGCAATCGGAAGCGCCCCCACATGAGTCGAGCAACAATCAATCGGGCGCTCGATCCCATGATGCAGCATAACCCCGAACCGATAACCGGCCACGACTTCCGAGCAACCGCGTCGACGAACCTTCATGAGATGGGTTGGAAGGACGAAGTCGTCGAGATACAGCTTTCGCATAAGGACAAGGACAAGACTCGCTCGACGTACAACCACGCCAAGTACTTGCCAGAGCGACGGGACATGATGCAGGCGTGGGCGAACTGGCTAGATGTTGTCGAGGAAGAGGCCGGGACAAACAACGGTACCGTGGCCGCTTCTGTTGATGACAAATTATGCAGCGGTGCCTGAGTCTCAAAGGGACGGGTTCCGCCAGAGGAAACTACGCCGAAACCCGGTCACATGCCTCCGCGAACCATCACGCGCCGGGAAAGCCCTTCCCCGGGTGCTCCCAGAGATTTGACGGCTTGTTCTGCCTCAGGCGCGATCATTTGAACGCTCACAGCCTGCATTACGTGAGGGACGCTTGCAAGTTCGTGTCGACAAGGATTCGACCGCAAGGGCGCAGCGCAACAACGTCCTTCAGATAGAATCCCCGCATCACCATGCTTGGCATCTTGCCTCCCGAGGGAGGCGACCGTAGGGGAACAGTACAGTGACGATCCAAACAAACGCCGCTCCAGAGGAACTTGCCGACGAAGGGATGAAGGCTGGCGTAGAGCAAGAGGAGACGGAACACTTCTCTACCCATGAGCCTTTCGATCCGGCATCAATATCCATTTCGTCTAAGGTCGTCGCGTTAGATACTGTGCTGCGCCGTATCCGAAACTCGACGATCAAACTTGCACCGAGCTTTCAGCGCAATTATGTCTGGGACGATCAGCGGAAAAGTCTATTGATCGAATCGATGATGTTGCGAATTCCATTGCCAATGTTCTATGTTTCAGAGGACAAGGATGGTGTCTGGGAGGTCGTGGACGGGCTGCAACGGCTGACTACGATTCGCGATTTTATTCTTGGGCCGGATGACGATGGAAAGGGATTTGCCTTGAAGGGCCTCGAATTCTGGGGAGAACTCTTCGATGGAAAAATGTTCTTCGACATCGAGAAAAAGATGAACGTCGCAAGAATCATTAATAACATCATGGAAGCGGAATTATCGTTCACCATAATAAACCCAGACACACCCGAAAAGGTGAAGAGGAATATCTTCAAAAGAATTAATACCGGTGGGATGCGACTCTCCGCCCAAGAAATCCGCCATGCACTGTACCAGGGCGAGGCAACCGATTTACTTAAGCTACTCGTCAACTCGAACGAATACAAATCCGTTATCGGCGAAACCGTGAAAGACAATCGCATGGCCGGCCGCGAACTAATTATACGGTACCTTTCCTTTAATATAAGAGGCTGGCGAGCCTTTAAGGGCGACATGGATTCATTCCTCTCCGACACCATGCGATGGATAAACGGAGACATAACATTTGACAAAGTTAACCCGTATGACCGAGTGCGAATCTCGTCCACATTCGAGATGGCGCTGTCGCGAAACAAGATGTTATTTGGCGATCACGCATTTCGCCGTTCGCGGGGCGATCAGCGTCGCACACCAGTAAACAAATCACTCTTTGAAATGTGGATGTTCTGCTTTTCAAGAATATCGGATGACTTCTTCGCCGCGATCATTTCGCGAAAGAAGGAATTCCAAATAAAGTATTACGATCTACTCGATTACGACGATGACTTCATCGACTCAATCGGACGGCATGGCGGAGATCTGATTGGCGTAAAGAACAGATATACCAAAATTGTTGAATTGCTAAACGAATTTAAGCCGAGCAATGATTAATTCAATTCAAATAAACGCATTCAAATCCTTCCGATCGTGCGAAACCAAGCTCGGGCGACTGACAGTCCTTGCAGGACTGAACAACTCCGGAAAAAGCAGCTTGATGCAGGCGGTTCGGATGTGCCTGGCCGCACGAGATTACGACAATCCGTATATCGATGGATATGGAGGATATGGTGAATTGAAATCACGGTTGTCTGCGAGCGACGAGACCATGTCAATCACCCTCGAGATACAAAACAGAAAGACTGTTCTGAGTTTGTTCGAATCGAGGCATGAGATTACTCACTCCGAGATGCTACCCCTTGCCCAGTTTGTTTGCGCGGATCGCTATGGGCCTCGCGTCCAACTGCCAGCAATGAGGGAAGATATTGCGGCGATGACCGTCGGAGTTCACGGCGAATACTCGGCCCACTACGCCTCTATCCTCGAACGAATGATCGTTGCAGAACCTCTACGCCACGGTGAAGCTGCGGCGAACACCCTCAAGCATCAGCTAACGAAGTGGATGGGCGAAATTTCTCCAGGCATTAAGCTCGATTTCGATGTTTTGAAGAGGTACGACGCATCTCAGCTACAGGTAGACGGCGCCAGACCCACAAACTCGGGATTTGGAATTAGCTACGTCATGCCTATAGTGCTCTGCCTCCTGACGATGTCTGGGACGATGGGAGAAGACGACTCTGACTGGCGTGTCAGATCTTGGTTCACTTCCTTACAGCAACAAGGCGGTCTCCTCTTGATCGAAAACCCAGAAGCCCATCTGCACCCACGCGGTCAAACATGCCTTGGCCAGTTGGTGGCGCTTGCATCCTCTTGCGGCCTACAAGTAATTGTTGAAACGCACAGCGATCACTTCATAGACGGCATTCGTATCGCAGCGAAACACACCGAAATTGTTGAACCCGACAACATCTCAATAAAGTATTTCTCAAAGAACCGCGACGAGGAAACGGAAATAGAAGATATAGCCGTACTGCCCGACGGAAAGCTGTCGAAATGGCCAAATGGCTTCTTCGATCAAATGTCGATCAATCTTCGCGAGCTTGCCAAAAAAAATGCAAAAGGCTAAGTTGATTCTTGATGAGATAGATTTTTCGAGATTAGTGTTCGATATACAGAAGAATCAGCGAGATCTAGACAGCCTGATTTCGGCAGCAGAATCCGCCGACCCTGAGATTATGGACGTAATCGGAATTCAAGATGAAAAATTTTACTCCCTTGAATTGGACGGAAAAAATATAAATGAAGAACTATTCTCCGATGCCAACAGTGGCTCCCGAGACTTGGTTGTACGCTTACAAATACTAATATCGAAATGGAATTCTCTTCCGGAGAGCGGCACCAGCGACACAGCCGAAGGCATTGGGATTTCGGTGCTTAAAAGCGATGGCTCGGGTGCGCTACTCGCGAGCGTACACCCAGACCCATCGGATTGGTGGGACGATGCGAGAATGCATCTGGTTTCGGCACCCTCTCATCTTCCGACAGCAATACGCAAGCATTTTATCGCAGCAAAGATCGAGCAAAAACATTTCGCATTTTTCTGCAATGGAATGTTCCCAAACCTCTATTTCCACGAGTCGCCCGATAAGCTAAAAAACCTTGGCGTTCCGTATACAGAGCATGTTCGATCGATAATTGATTACTTCTCGTATCTAAATGATTTTGCTTCGGATCATTTCGACTCTGATGAAGATCACGTAATCATAGCAAATGCAGGTTCGAAGGGAGTGACAATCTCTCCAGAGAGCCCTAAGACCAGAAAAAACGGTGACGCTATGGAAGAGCGCGACATCAAAATCAATGGCGAGAAGCTGCGCTGCGAATGGCACGCAAAAATAACCAACACGTGCGGCCGAATTCACTTTTATGCACGAAAAGGAAGGCCAGAAAATGTCAAAATCGAAACAGGCACAAAAGTTATTATAGGGATATTGGCAGATCACCTGACACTTTAAGAATGGCGGCGCATAAGTGCGACGCCGGCGCGAAGGTTCACACCGGCATCGTAACTTAGAACAGACCAACCGGTTGCGCAGCGTCGTCCCAATTGAAGATGATCAACTCGTTTCGCTCGACGCCCCTCCCACCACCGACCGTGTATTGAATCGGCACGGTCTCGATGTGAAATCCGTCGAACACACGCCGAATATCGGGATGATCATTGAGGCTCACGATCGCGCGCCCTTTGATCGACCGCAAGCGCTGCGCCAGCTTCTCGTATTCCACGAACGGAAACGCCACGCCATACCCTTCCGTCTCGTAATACGGCGGATCCAAGTAGAACAGCGTATGCGGGCGGTCGTATCGATCGATGCAGGCTGCCCAATCCAGACGCTCTACGAATGTGTTTGCCAGTCGAAGATGCGCGGCTGTTGATAGCCGACCAAAACTGACCCGTTTGCGGCAAGTTTTTTCATCGAAAATTGACCCACATGTTCGAATGCCTGCTTGGGACGCCAAGCAGGAGAACCGGAGTGGTTACGGTGAGCATGTTGCATCCGGCGGATGCACTTCCGCGATGGCGTCCCTCTTCGGGACATTTCTCGACGTACCGGGCTGTCCAGAAACACGATCCGACGATGGCTTCGAGAGCCTTCCACGGGCGAGCCAAAGTATCCGAAGCGTGCCAGCAAGAGCGTCATCGATGCGTGGGCAGAGCAACTGCGTCAATGGCTGATTGCTGATTCACGCCGGCCGAAGCGGGATCGGCGGACAGCAACGCAGATGTATGAGGAGTTGCGCGCCGCTGGCTACGACGGAAGCTATCAACGCGTCTGTGCATTCGTGCGGAGCTGGAAACAGGAACGGGACGAAGGTCCGCAGCGCGGTGCGTTCGTGCCTATGTCGTTCGAATATGGGGACGCGTTCCAGTTTGACTGGAGCTGCGAATACGTCTTCATTAGTGGGCTGCGCCGGCGTCTCGAAGTAGCGCATGTGAAGCTCGCTGCAAGCCGGGCATTCTGGCTGGTTGGGTACCACACCCAAAGTCATGAAATGTTGTTCGATGCGCATGCTCGCGCCTTCGTGGCGTTCGGCGGGGTGCCGCGTCGCGGCATTTACGACAACATGAAAACTGCTGTCGACAAAGTTGGCCCCGGCAAGGAGCGGGCCATCAACGCCCGCTTCCATGCGATGCGCAATCACTACCTGTTCGAGCCGGAATTCTGCAACCGGGCCGCTGGCTGGGAGAAAGGAGTCGTCGAGAAAAACGTTCAGGATCGGCGCCGCCAAATCTGGCATGAGGCGATCCGGATGCGTTGGGAGTCACTCGACGTGCTTAATATATGGCTCGCGGAGCGCTGCCGTCAGGCATGGCATGAACTGAGGCATCCTCAATGGCCTGAGCTGACCGTGGCAGAAGCGCTACAAGACGAACAGCCGCGGTTGATGCAAAACCCCAAGCCCTTCGACGGCTACATCGAACAGCCGGTGCGAGTGTCAGCAACTAGCCTGATCCACTTCCAACGCAATCGCTACAGCGTCCCGACCGAGTACGCGAACCATGTCGTCAGCTTGCGTATCTACCCGGCCTTCCTGAGCATCGTGGCAGATGGCGCGGAAATCGCCCGACATACTCGCAGCTTTGACCGCTACCAGACGTTCTACGACGTCAATTTGGTAACGCGGAAACCCGGTGCGTTGAGGAACGGTGCGCCGTTCCTAACCATGCCCGAGCCGATGCTGCGCCTGCAGCGTCACCTCCTGCGGCAAGAAGGTGGCGATCGCGTAATGGTTCAAGTGTTGGCCGCAACCCCGATTCATGGCCTCGACGCCGTGCTGGTTGCGGTTGAGCTGGCACTAGAGTCAGGACGCCCCAGCGGGGAACACGTATTGAACATCCTTGCTCGACTGAAATCTCCACCGCCCGGCAAGGGCGAGAAGGTCAAGACCGCTCTGACTTTACAGATCGAGCCATTGGCTGACGTTCACCGCTATGAACGGCTCCGTCCACGTCCGAACGAGGAGGATGGTCATGTCGAATGAAACTGCCGCCCAACTACGGGCGTTAAAGCTGCACGGAATGGCTCAAACGTGGCCGGAACTGCTGGCTCAGGCGAGACACAACGACTTTGCGCCGGAGGCATTTATGCAGGCGTTGTTGAAAGCAGAGATCGCCGAGCGAGCAGTCCGCTCGATCAACTATCAAATGACCGCTGCGCGGTTCCCGGCTCACCGAGACATCGCCAACTTCGACTTCAACCAGTCGAACGTTGATGAAAGTCTGGTGCGCGAACTGCACACGATCAAGTTCTGCGAATCGGCGCAGAACATCGTCTTTATTGGTGGGCCTGGCACTGGCAAGACACACCTTGCGACAGCGTTTGGTATTGAGGCCGTGCAGCAACACGCCAAGCGTGTCCGCTTCTTTACGACCGTTGAGCTGGTCAATCAGCTAGAGCTCGAAAAAGCAGCGGGCAAAGCGGGACAGATCGCGAATCGACTGATGTACGTTGACGCCGTGATCCTCGACGAGCTCGGCTATCTGCCCTTCACGCAAACCGGTGGTGCCTTGCTCTTCCATCTGTTCTCGAAGCTATACGAGAGGACGAGCATCATCGTGACGACGAATCTGAGCTTTACCGAGTGGTCGAACGTCTTTGGCGAAGCGAAGATGACGACGGCCCTACTCGATCGCCTAACGCACCACTGCCACATAGTCGAAACGGGGAATGATTCGTGGCGCTTCAAGAACAGCACGGCGGGGCAGCCCACAAAGCGGGCTGCCCCGAGAAAAACAACAAGCAAACCCGCTGAAGACGAAGAGATTGACGCATCAAAGTAGCGTTTCTGATGTTTGAGGGGTGGGTCAGTTTTAGATGAAAAAAGTGGGTCAGTTTCTGGTGAACATCAACAGATCGAGTTCTCAACGGCCACTGCCAAAGGCGAGCGCCCAGACCTCACGGACGTGTTGACGGCCATCGAGCATAAGCAGCGGATCAAGTCGAACAGCGCGCTGCTCGCTTCTTCATTCCCGACGCAGAAGGTGAAGCCCGGCCTCGACCCCGCATCCGCATGGCCGTTCCCGACCGGAGCCGCGAATTGACCGCGCGCCCGGCCCCTTCTACCCAACGTCCGCTGCCGCGAAAGCGGGAACACGCAAAGAAGCGCCCGGCTATCGCACTGGCAAGCGTCAACGGTACTTCGATGCAGTCCGACTGCAACGGGCTAACGCCCGCACATGCGATCCAGAAGGACGAAGCGCCGCTCGCGCGGCGCAAACCTATTCAGACGAACGAATCCCTGGCGGAGACCCGCCAAGGCAGGCTCACGCGCCTCGACTCCCTTCGCATCGAGATCCGCGCGTTGATCACCGAGATCTCGCATGCGGCCGACGTCGAGCTACTGGACCTGATGGCCGACGAGATCGGATCGTTCGCTCGCCACAAGGCGGCGCAGGACGCACGCACTTGGGCTGCTACCGCCGCGATCACGCTTGAAACGGGACTCATGCAGCTCGCCCGAGCAACTCAGCCCGTGACCAAATAACGAGGAACAATGCAGTGAGCACCACGACTGAACGACTGTTGCGACTTCCGACCGTTCTCGACATGGTCGGCTTGGGCAAGACGACGATTTACGCCATGATGAAGGAAGGCAGTTTCCCGAGACCACGACGAGTTCGCAATCTCTCACTATGGGCAGAGACAGAGGTACAAGCATGGATCCGTTCCATCACGTCGCGCGAAACATCCACCGCCCAATAACATGTCCAGGTCTAGACCTGATCTCTCAGCCAGCGCCGGATCAGGTCTAAACTTACTTGGATACGGCCTCATGAAGGGCCGTGATCGACCCGGACCGGCCCCTCAAGCAGACGTTAGTGTTGTGACCGCTTTGGGGCCGATAGCGGCGGTCTCTATAGGCGGCGGAGATTAGCACTACTCCGGCGTTCGAACTTTGTTATTTCAACGACTGCCAGTCTCGCACTACCTCGCTTTGCATTTACGCAAACCAGTGCGCCTCCCCCCGTCAAAGCACGGGTCACCGAGAGCCTGCCACCGAAAACTTGACTGTTCGGTGCTGTTCAGAAAGCTGGTAATCTTCCAGATGGGTAGACAGCGTAATCTTCAACTAAGATCGACGTCTTGGACATATATGACTCGAGCTGGGATGCCCGAGCATTAGTTCCTGCGTACTACGACAAAATACTTACTCATTGCTTCGAGGAACCAGATGGCAGAGGAGAATTTTAAAAAAACAAGCTTGTGGAAAATGTCACTTGCGCCCGTTCAAGACGACCCCTTTGAACCACAACGTACACGTCTACGCGCAGCCTATATGGCTTGTCGAGACAAAGTTGCGCCTATTGTCGAACGGATTGCTCATGTATTGCCGGGCCTCACCGTCCACGATATCTCTCATCTTGACGCACTCTGGGAAACTGCCGATATAATCGCGGGTAGTTCATATCCATTGAATCCATTGGAAGCCTTTGTTTTTGGCTTGTCAATTCTCTTCCATGACTCAGCGATGTGCTGGCAAGCATACGAGCTCGGCCGAGATGGGGTTCGAGATTCTATTGAGTGGAAAGACGCATATGCACATGAATGTGATGCGTGGCCCGACATGCCGGACGAGATGCGCGAGAAAGCTGCGGACTTTTCGGCTCTGCGAGCCCTGCACGCCCATCAAGCCAAGAATTTACCTGATCTGAAGTGGACGCATCCAGACACGAGTCAAGAGATATATCTTATCGACGATATCCAGTTGCGCACAGAAATCGGTTCCTTAGCGGGCAAGATTGCGGCAAGTCATCATTGGGATCTGGCTGAACTCACCGTCGCCCTTGGGGATCAATTCAATGCCCCGTTTTCTCTCCCGGCTGAATGGTCTGTAGATCCCGTTAAAGTTGCGTGTCTCTTGCGATGTGCCGACGCGGCCCACATCAATCAAGGACGCGCCCCCTTGTTCTTGTATGCACTTATCAAGAGGCAGGGCGTTTCATTAGACCACTGGAAGGCCCAGAATAGAATGATGGGCCCTTCGCTTGACGCCGGCGACCCTTCTAGGGCGACAGTGTTGTACACCTCGAGTCGCCCTTTCAAAGAAGCCGATGCTGCAGCCTGGTGGGTTGCATATGACGCCGTTTGGGTTGTGGCTCAGGAAATTGATTCTTCAAACGAGTTACTCCGTCTACGTAATCGTGCTTCTTCACCCGAGTTCGCAGTTAAGCGAGTCAAAGGTGCAGCATCGACCGTGGAGCTCACTAAATATCTGAGAGTCGAAGGGTGGACGCCATGTAACGCAAAACCACACGTCAGTAATGTCGAGTCGCTAGTCAAAGAGTTGGGTGGTGAGATGCTCTATGGCAAGGGTTCGCCAGCGCATGTACTTGGCATAACGCTTCGGGAGATGATACAGAATGCGAGAGATGCCATTGTGGCGCGGACTTTTGTTGACCCAGGTTTCGAGGGTGAAATTGTAGTTAGCTTATCGGAGATCAATCAAGAAAAATGGATCTCGGTCGAGGACAATGGCATTGGCATGTCGCGCGCCGTAATGACAGGGCCTTTGCTGGATTTCGGGAACAGCTTCTGGAAATCATCGCTGCTTCAAAGTGAATTTCCAGGTCTTCGATCATCAGCGTTCCGATCGATAGGTCGATTTGGAATTGGCTTCTATTCAGTCTTCATGCTCGGAGACTCGGTCGAAGTGGCCAGCCGGGGATGGGATAAGGGATTAGATGACGCAAACACTCTCGTATTTGCTTCGGGCGTCTCTTTACGCCCAATTCTTCGTCACGGACGGTCCCGGACCCTTTCGTCGAAAACGTCGACAAAAGTGAGTGTGCGAATCAACCCCAAACTGCTTTCAACGGATTCGCAGATTCAGGTCAAACCGGGCTACATGGGGTTGCAGGAATTTTCATGTCCATTACCGGATTTCATTGCTGCCCTCGTGATCGGATTGGATGTTCCTGTTGCCGTTGCCGTCAATGACGGCCAACCCTCGCGGGTTCATGCTGGCTCATCCGTAACTACCGAGGCAGCACGTCAAATTCTAAGTCGGAACTGCTTTTTAGCCATACGTGGCGATACCGCGCCGAAACAGTATATTGACCAAAATTATCATCGCATGCGTCCAATCAACGTGGGCGAGCGTTTGATTGGGTTTGCTGCGCTAGCAACCACGTCGAATTTCGGAATGATGTTACTCGGGAGGCAGACAGTCGGTGGAATGCCAACGTCGCTTGAAAATGGATATTCAGAGTCGTTTATTGGATTTATGGACTGCAAGCCTTTGTCGGCGAAGCGAGAAGCGAGCCAGTTCGAGGCGTCCACTGAGACATTGCGTTCTTGGGCCTTGGAGCAGTTAGATATCTTGCAAAATGAAGGCGCGAACGATAGTGAGCGCTCTGTAGTTGCGGCCCACCTCGGTAGTTTTGGCTGTGATCCTATAGATTTTGCGCGCATTCTGATTTCGGTTGAAGGTGTCCATGCTTTTGTAAGCTTTGACCAGCTTGCAGAGTTGGCTGAATCTAAACCGGTCGGTATATTGAAGTCTGAAATAATGCAGCACGCGGATGCTTACCATTCCGTTCAATATGTTAACGGGATTGCTCTCATTCGACCTGTTGTTAATTCTCAATTTTGCAATTTGGATTTCGAGGGTGACGAGCCAAAAGATAAAAATAGCATTATAGGTTGCCTGTTTAGGGCGATTGTTTCAAGAAACAAATCCCCTAAATGGGAAGTTCGTGAAACGGAATATAAGTCCATATTTCCTGGTTCGCTGCAACTGCTTTCAGTAACCGCAACATGAAGGTCGGAGTTGAGTGAGACTTTCGCCTTTTCAAGGATAAGCCTCCGCTATCTGTGAGTGCAAGGTAGCTGATGTTGCCGACTGTCTGTCGCCTGTAAGGAAATCATGGTCGCTCGATGTTTAAATTGAGCGACTATCGGCTTACTTATCAAAGAGATTGCCGCTCACCGAGCTGTCACTTGTGCTGATCCGATAAATTGGGAAGCGAATTGGGTTCACATGTCCAATTGGTGCGCGGCGACAAACCGCCGCATGGCATGGGGCCGCTTTCGGCGAATAAGCCGACGCCCGAGCGTCCGTACAATGACTAAGCGAAATGTCCGAGGTTGGCCGAACTGCGCCATACGATGCTGTCGTGCCGCTCCGGCGAGCCGGCGACGTCCGAGCGGCGCATCTCTCACCCGAAACGGTCACCGGGCGACGGCATATTGCGCTGTCGATTCTCACCCGCAAAAGACGTTGTAGTCTTCGTTAGCTCCTGTCACATGTGCCGGTGAAATAGTCAATCCCGCAGCTTTCGTTTGAATTTGATTCCAAATGGAAGCTCAACGTAGTCCCAATCAGGGAATAAGCTGATTGCAATTGTTCCGCCAATGGCAATACACAAAGCAACAATGGCAGAGGTTGCCCACGCAGCCCCTGGCGCAACCGCGGCTGTAGCAACGCCTCCAAATCCACCAGCCCCGATTATTAATGGCACGGCTGCAACAACGCCTGAAACGGCGATAGGCCCGATAGACTTGATGTATTTCACGGCTTTTAACTGTGTGGCCAAGCTGCCTTCGAGTACGATGATCTCAGTCGATCCGCTCTCCATAGCAGCTTTCAGTTCTTCACTGGTGCGCACTTCGACACTCATGATTTTCGTCCATTTTCAGTGAAAAACTACAACTGAGCATTACGAGACAACTCCCTACGACAATTCTCCAATAACCAGAAACAGAGTTGTGCTTAAATGCCGGCCTGCCGCATGAGCATTGCAGCCATGGCTGCATTCGAAGCGCCATAATTATTTGCGACACGAACTTGCGTGACAAAGTGAATGCTGAATATGGTAGATAAGGAATTGATCCACCCAACAGTCATTCCGCTGGTGCGACAGGCACAGAAAATGATGTCGCACTTTGCCGCGACGAATGTGGATAGGCTTTGCGGTAGTCGTGAGTTTGGGTCACCTTGACTCTCGATGCCTATCACCAAACCATTGACTCCACGCATGATGACTGCGATATCGCGTGGCCCAGTGTGGACCGTTTGGATAGTGGCTGCTGGATACTTAGTTTGAAGAGTTTGATACAGATGAACGAGGGTGCTCGACTTGCCACAGTTTCCCGGACCCTGCAACGCAAAAATATTGGGCATGTGTTGTTCCTTTTTTAGGCTCAGCGTAGCATATGTCGAAGGCGTTGTGATCGAGTCCTGGCTAAGCGGGGTTCGCACTGTTTCGCTACGATCACCGTTTCCACATCGTAAGATCCAGCGCACATGAGATTGCTGCGCAATCTTTGACCTAGTTGTCAACGACCTCGATGACCGGGCCGAATGTCTCATAGTGGCCGGTTACTGCCCCCAGCGCTGCAATTGTGCCCACACCGTCTCCCCTTGCCCTCACAATTAGGGGCAGACAGCGTTGATGCGCAATTTGGGCCGCCAGATTACTCGGATGATTTCGCTGGCTGTATGATTTGCGGGATGCAATCCCTTTGCCGGCCGGATTTTGTGCCGGAGTACCCCGTTGTGCACACCGAGGACGCCCGTGGACCGCTTGGAAATCACGCCCCCAACGAGAGAAAAGCTCGCAACCGCGCAGTGGGTTTTTGAACGGCAACTAGCGTGGATCGCAGCCGCAGACGTGAAAGTTGGCGTTGTGGTGAGCATCGATCTCGCTTTGCTCGGCGGCCTCGCGGCAGCATTCAGCGGCGCCGCCCACAAAACCCTAGCCGGGGAGGTTTTCGCCACACTTGCAGGCATCGGGCTCATTATCGCGGTGATCTGTGCTGCCCTTGCGACCTTTCCTCGTCTGAATGGTCCCAAACAATCCCTATTGTTTTTCGGCCGAATTGCGGATGTAAATGCCGACGAATACGCGAATGCCCTACTGACCGCGAGCGAAGCTGATCTGATCGGCGACTGGGCTCGCCAAATTCATACGAACGCGAGAATTGCTAATGAAAAGCATAACTGCGTCCGGCACGCGATGACTTGGTCTTTCGGATCGGTCATCGCTTGGCTAATCGCGCTTTGCTATTTTGTTAAGCCTTGAGGGGACAACAGTGGGCATCAAAGAAGACCTGCAATCGAAGGTGCAAGATCTCGTACAAATGTCCTGGAACGGAATTCCGAACGCGACAGCCATCCCAGACGAAACGACTCTAACTTTTGGAAATTCCGGCTCGCGGCTTAACGTGACCGTGTTATACGCGGATCTCGCTGGCTCAACACAGATGGTCGATTCGATTGCGGATATTTTGGCGGCCGAGTACTACAAGGCCTTCCTACATTGCGCGTCACAACTCATTCGCAGGCACAACGGAAACATTCAAGCTTACGATGGCGATCGAGTAATGGGTGTATACATCGGGGAACTCCAGGCGGACGATGCAGTATCAACCGCCCTTGAATTGAATTACGCAGTACATGAAATAATTAATCCAACTTTCCTCGCCCAATACGGCACAACCCATCGCCAGATGAAACATACCGTAGGAATCGATAGCGGGTCCGTCCTCGCCGTTAAAGTTGGCGTCAGGAACGCAGGGGAACTTACTTGGGTCGGCCCAGCAGCAAATTATGCAGCAAAGCTGAATAGTTTTTCTGGGCTTGATAATGATTTTTCGACTCGAATTACGGAAAACGCATTCTCACTTCTCAAGTCCAACGTTTCAAAACTCGGATCTGCGAATGAATTCATGTGGGAGGGTCCATACAACAACACAGGGAGGACGCACTACCGGACCAGGTACAGCAGACGGTTACCGAGCGAAGCGTCAACTCAGTCACGAATCCACCTCATATAGCAAGTCGAAAACCTTCACGTTGTGGTCCATGTTGCCCTTCTTGACGGGAGAACGGCAGTTATAAACGGTGGATTGACGTTGCGGACTCAACGATGCCCACATGTGAACCGTCTGCCGCCCGTTTGTGGCACATTTGCGGTCCATTTATTGCTCAAGGAGGCGCTCCTAACCCCGTGCAGCCCTGTCACCCCACCGCGATCGCAGTTGGCTGCATCGTCACAACCTCAGAATTCTCCTTCCCTAATGGACAACGGGAGACCTGTTCATGTCGATTAACACTTACGAACGCGCACATGGCGACTGGAAACGCGCATGCTGACCGATAGACGCGTCGCAAGAAGCATCACCGAAACCAGCCTGAGCAACAGATCGGATCTCGATCCCGCTCGCTTCAAGCAAGAAATTCAGCGCCTCATCGAGGCTGTACCGCCACCGCCCGCCGGCCTGGAGCGCAGGGCCTTGGAGCACTACGCGATCGATCACGTTCTGCTGCCGCTCGAAGCGATAGGCATGACCGGCTACGTCGCGGTGCAGGAGGGTGAATCCACGCTCATTGCCTCCATTGTCGCGGGCAATGTTGAAGCGGGATTTCACTGGCTGCACCTGGTGATGCGGCTCATCGAGAAGCGGTACATGTTCTATGAGCCGCTAAGGATGTCGCGGCACGCCATCGAGCGCTGCATGCAGCGCACTGCAAGCCGGAGCTTCGAGGATATGCACGAGCACCTAAGCCAAGCCTTTGGCAGTGCGATCCCCCTCATGACGGTTGGTGTGCGTGAGCAATGGCAGCAGTGCGCGGTGCCGGTACGCGACGGCCTCTTTGTGGGCTCAATTTCCGATGGCGGTGCGACCTGGCACATGGACACGTTCATTTCGCGCAAGAACTACGAACCGCCCTCGCGCTGGGACAATTTCAAGGGCATCTTCCCGGAATTTCCCGACTGGTCGCGTGACGAGCGGCGCAATATCAACGTGGTCGGCGAATGGATGAACGCTCAGCTCAGGAAGATCATCGAACATACGACAATCGTCTCGCGTGTACCCTTCCTGAAGCACCCCTACGTTCCCGGAGTTGATCGCGACTCGGGCGCCTGGGCTGGCGCACCGTCGGCAGTGCGGCGCAAGTGATCCGCGCACTGGAAAATTCCGCGTTTGCGCGCTGGGCCGTATGGGCCGGCATGGCACCCGCCTGTGCCGAACTTGCGGTCGGGGTGCAAGAAGAGCATTGGAGCGGCGCTTTCTTTGCAAGACGCAGCCTCTGGCTCGTTCAATGCTTGGCTGCTGCTGAGCCGTGCTAGAACTCGCTACCCTACGCGTAACATCAATCACATTACAGCAAGAGATCGGTATGACGGCAACGGTAACGAAGGAGCAGCTGGACCAAGCACTTGAAGCGTGGGAGGTTGCGGAAGAGAAGTCTCGTCTTGAGCAGCTCAATTGGGGCCAGCTCTCAGCGAGCCGCCAATCACTCATTACCTCACTGCGCAAGACTGGCCATACGCTGGACGAGGCCCAGGCGCAATTTAATCGGTACTCCGAGGCGCATCGCGCGGCGCTGGTCACCGCGTGGGCCGACATGGATGAGAAGTGCGCACATTACTGGTCACTGCATGCGCGGTTCACTGCGCAGCAGCCTTAATCACGACGCACACCGCCTCCAAGGGGATCGCCCCCCCTCTGTAGCCGTCTTCGCAATATCGAAATTGTCGACAATTCTCATAGGAACGTCGACCGTCCGATGTTGGCCGGTAGCTGTCCATCGCCATCAAGAACCACCGCCCGGGATGGCGACGAATCCCACGGAATGGCTCATTGTCCAAGGTCGCGCTGCGGCCAGTTGTCCCAGCACGTGAAAAAGAGGGTATCAGAGGGGGTATCAAACACCTCCTCCGTTACCAAACCATTTAACAATCAATAGTTTATTGTCACGACGGCCAATGCAGCTTCCACATGACGATATGTCTGATCACTTCCGTTGCTCCTGTTCGTTGGCGTGCGCGCCGCCGGCGCGCCGCAAGCGCAGCGGGCGTCGCGCCGTGTGTGTGGTCGGTCTCCGCTGTTACCCGCGGGTGCGGGCGAGCCGGGACGAAACAAGCCGAATATCGACCGTCGTCCAGTCGTTCCGACGACGATACGCGATTTTTCACTGCATCGATATTCGACGACGCGATCCGGGGAAACGGCGGCAGCCACCAAGCCTACCAAACTTGATGACGCCGATGTGCGATCACGCAACGGACAGGCCGTATTGATTGCTGTTCGGACGCAACGCCATCTAGTCCCCGGCCGACTGGCAGGAACGCGTATTGCTGGACCCTTGGCCAATTGAAGCGCTATCACGAACCATTCGATCGCTCGCTATCCGGATTCGTCATTGATATTTTAATATTCGCAGGTTTTACCGATCCGCCGGGTAATAATTACGATTAACGAAGAATTGGATATTCAAAACCCGGCAAGACATCATTGACTTCGGCTTTCATCGAAATTTAGAATCGCATACACCATATTTCATCTTGATTTTCAGCACCGCACGAACGTCGCCCCTCGTCTGCACGAAGCGCGTTCTGCACTGACTGCACCCGCATCACAACGGGCGGCGCGTCCTTTTACGTTCAATTTTCGGCATTGATCGGCATTCGATTAAAAGCCGTTCAATTCGCCGCCGTGCGTCACGTCACGATTAATCCAGGGCATTTTCAGAATGCCCGCGACACAACACAAAAGCGATCGAATCACCCGCTCCGTTCGAGCATTCCGATAAAAATACATTCATCAGGAGGGTCGTCATGAACATGCACCGCTTCACGAAATCGCTGTGTCTCGGATTCGTCTGCGCCGGCCTGCTTTCCGCCTGCAACGACGACGACGTCCAGTCGAGCAGCACGCCGTCGAACAGCGCCGCACTGTCGTTCCGCATGGACACCGGCGGGCAGATCAACGCGTTCTACCGGCAGGACAAGGTCGCCGCGCACCTGCTGGTGCGCTCGTCGACGAAACCGCGTCTGCTCGTGGTGTTCCCGGCCGGCAACAGCGGCACCGGGATGTGGTTCGACGACACCGCCCAGCCGGTGAACTGGAACCTCGACACGTCGCCGTCCCCGCTGTCGGCGCCCGATACGCACGGTCGTCCGCTCTACGGCATCGGCGCCGACGTCTCGGTCGACACCGACACGCTGACGATCCGCCAGGGCCTGCTCGGTAGCGTGCGCTTCCTGCGCGATTTCAACGGCGGCGCGACGATTCCGCCGGAGATCGTCACCGCCCCGACGATCCAGGGTAGCGCCGTGCAGTGGCAGCGCGACCGGATCGACGGCGCGCCTGGCCAGATGCTGCGCATCACGCTGCGCGACGGCGGCAGCATCGCGACCGCCGCGGGCGGCAAGCTCGTGCTGCGCGCGGCGGCCGGCGCACGTACGCTGAAACTGCACGTCGACGCGCTGTCGGGCGAGACGCCGTTGTCGCCGATCCTGCGCGCGGACCTGCTCGCGCCGTCCGTGAATCCCGACCCGGTCAGCCAGAACGTGCTCGAATTCCTGAGCTTCCACGACAAGCTGCTGGCCGGCTCGTGGCAATACGACACCTACTTCGGCCGCGACACGCTGATCTCGGTGCGCATGCTGATGCCGGTGCTCGAGCCTGCGGCGATCGAGGCCGGCCTGACGTCGGTGCTGAGTCGCCTGTCGAACGACGGCAAGGTCGCGCACGAGGAAGACATCGGTGAATTCGCGCTGGTCGACAACGCGAAGCACGGCCGCCCGAACGATGCAACGCCGACCTACGATTACAAGATGATCGACAGCGACTACCTGCTCGCGCCGATCGCGGCAGCCTGGCTGATCGACGACACGCGCGGCCAGGCGCGCGCGGCCGCCTATCTCGCGCAACGCGGCGCCGACGGCCAGACGAACGGCAGCCGGCTCGTCGTCAACCTGCTGCACGTCGCGGCGACCGCGCAGCCGTTTGCACAGCAGCCGTCGGTCGCGAACCTGATCCACCTGCGGCCCGGCGAGATCGTCGGCAACTGGCGCGACAGCACCGACGGGCTCGGCGGCGGCGTCTATCCGTACGACGTGAATGCGGTGCTCGTGCCGGCCGCGCTGCGTGCGGCGAATGCGTTCCTCGCGCGCGGCCTGCTCGATCCTTATCTGGACGCCGGCCAACGCGCAACGCTCGCGAACACGGCCACCGAAGCGGCCACCTGGGAGCAGCAGGCGCCGCCGCTGTTCCAGGTAAGCGTGCCGGCCGCGCAGGCGGCGGCCGACGTCTCGGCCTATGCGCCGTCTGCCGGTGTGCCGGCCGGTACCGCGCCGAGCGCGCCGCTGACGTTCTACGCGCTGTCGCTCGACGAGCAAGGCACGCCGATCCCGGTGATGAATTCCGACGGCGGCTTCGCGCTGCTGTTCGGCACACCGCCGGACGACCAGCTCCAGCGGATCGTCACCGACGTCACGCGGCCGTTCCCGACCGGGCTCGTCACCGATGTCGGGATGCTGATCGCGAACCCCGCGTATGCGAACCAGGCGCTCTGGCCCAAGTTCACCAGTTCCGCCTATCACGGCACGGTCATCTGGTCATGGCAGCAGGCGATGTGGGTCGCCGGGCTCGACCGCCAGCTCGCGCGCCAGGATCTGTCGGACACGACGCGCACGCTGCTGACGCAGGCACGGCAGAAGATCTGGCAGGTGATTTCGAACGGACGCGACATGCGCACGTCGGAGATGTGGACCTGGTCGTACGTGAACGGTCAGTACCAGACCGATGCATTCGGCACCCGCAGCGCGGATGCGACCGAGGCCAACGCGGCACAGCTTTGGAGTACGACGTATCTCGCGATTCGCGATCCGCAGCTGCGCGCGGGCAAGTACTGGTGGCAAGCGTCGCAGCGGATGCAGGACACGCAGCCGCAACATGCGGCGGCGATCGCGTCGCGATAGCCGGTGCGGTGAGAGGAAAGCCCCGCGCGCTCATGCTCGTGCGGGGCTTCATTGCGGTATATGCGAGACGGACACAGCGCGCGCGTCGCGCTATTGCGTGACGACTGCGCGCCACATGGTCACAACGCGCGGCCGCCGCGCGTCAATGCGCGACCACGCGATTGCGTCCGTCGCGCTTCGCCTGATACAGCCGTTCATCGACCGCCCGCAGCAACGCATCGACCGTGCTTCCATCGACGCCGTACTGCGCAACGCCGACGCTGACCGTCACCTGCACGCGCTTGAAATCCAGCCCGAACGGCGAACTCGCGATCGACGAACGCACGCGCTCGGCCGTCATGCGCGCGCCTTCGAGCGGCATCTCGGGCAACAGCGCCATGAACTCCTCGCCGCCGACCCGCGCGAGCGCACCGGCCGGACGAATGGCCTCGAGACACTGGCGCACGACGCCGCGCAGCACCTCGTCGCCGATCTGGTGTCCATACGCGTCGTTGATGTTCTTGAAGTTGTCGAGATCGAGCGCGAGCAGGCAAAACGGCGTGCCGTCGCGCTCCGCGCGCACGATCTCGCGCTCGACCTGCGCGATGAACTGACGGCGGTTGGACGCGCCCGTCATCGGATCGGTCGCGGCCATGTATTCGAGCTTCTGGTTCGTGCGCCGCAACTCCTGCAGCGCACTCTCGGTGCGCGCCATCGATTCCGACAGCCGGCTCATCAGGTCTTGCTGACTGTAGATCGCCGAGAACGAACGCGTCGTCTGCAGCGCCTGCACGACACCGTAGCTGAGCAGGAAGAACCCGCCCGCGAAGATCGCATGCGCAAGCCACCACATGTGGTTCCAGGGCTTGCCGAGGATGAACGCGAGCGACGACAGCGCGAATGCCATGATCGACATCCCGTAGATCACCATCAACGGCGATCGGATGCGCCGCGCCAGCAGCAGGCCGACGTTGAGCAGCGAAAACACCAGCGCGCCGCCTTCCATCGACAATCGCGTGCCCAGCGCGCCCGCGACCGGCGAATACGCGATGTAGGCGACCGCCACGTTGATGACGAGGAACGACACGATCCACGGCAGCCACGTTCGCACGCGCGTACGCTTCTCGACGCGATCGGGCGGCTGCGAATACGACAGCAGGCCCGTCAGCAGCAGGATCGACATCACGAGGCGCGACGCAGGCCCGTACAGCAGGAACAGCCAGATGTTGTGGTGCGCCATGCCGGTGAAGACACCGTGCAGCGCATAGATCATCGCGAAGCCCAGGAAGCCGAGCGTCAGCCAGCGCAGCAGCGGTTCGCCGGACGATCGGTAGCACACCCACGTCACATAGGTGACGAATGCGCCTTCGAGGGTCGCGGCGGCGATGGCGATTTCATGGAAGGCGTGGCTCTCGAACACGACGTGCGGGTCGCTGAAGAGCCACAGATAGGCGATCAGATAGGCGGGCAGCAATGCGAAGCCGACCAGCAGGCATCTCGCATAGAGCCTCGCGGCCGCGGTGACGACGCGCGGCGGTTCCCCGGCTGCATAGGTCGTGCTCAATTCGGTCCCCGTTCGGTCTGCTGCGTGGTTCGAACGTTTACGGCGCCAAATGTGCGCGCATGCATCCACTGCGCCGGCTACCGGAAACGCATCACGTACGCCGGTACGACGCACGCGTTGCCCCATCCCGCCGAAAGGCAAATGTCAGAGCAAGTATAGGTGCGGCAATTCGTTTGACAAGTAAGGGGAAACGGCAGCATCGAACCGGCGCCGTTTGCCTCCCGATCCTTTCGAATCGCAAGCGACGGCCGCCGCTTGGGTCAATGCGGGCGGTGGCCGTCGGCGGGCAAAAAAGTCAGACGATTTCGAACAACCCGGCGGCGCCCTGCCCGCCGCCGATGCACATCGTGACGACCACGTACTTCACGCCGCGCCGCTTGCCTTCGATCAGCGCATGACCCGTCAGGCGCGCCCCCGACACGCCGTACGGGTGACCGACCGCGATCGCCCCGCCGTTCACGTTCAGGCGCTCGTCAGGAATCCCGATCGTATCGCGGCAGTACAGCACCTGTACCGCGAACGCTTCGTTGAGCTCCCACAGGCCGATGTCGTCGACCTTCAGCCCGGCCTGCTTCAGCAGCTTCGGCACCGCGAACACCGGGCCGATGCCCATCTCGTCCGGCTCGCAGCCGGCCACCGCGAAACCGCGGAACACGCCGAGCGGCTGCAGCCCTTCGCGCTGGGCAACATCGGCGTTCATCACGACGCACGCCGACGCGCCGTCGGAGAACTGGCTCGCGTTGCCCGCGGTAATCACGCCGCCCGGCACGGCCGAACGGATCTTCGACACGCCATCGAGCGTCGTGTCGGGCCGGATGCCTTCGTCGGCCGATACCGTCACCTCCTGCGTGGACAGCCGGCCCGTCGCCTTGTCGGCAATGCCCGCACGAACGGTGATCGGCACGATCTCGTCGGCGAAGCGGCCCGCTTCCTGCGCGGCCGCGGCGCGCAGTTGCGACTGCACGCCGTACTCGTCCTGCCGCTCCTTCGCGATCCCGTAGCGCTTCGCGACGTTTTCCGCCGTCTGCAGCATGTTCCAGTAGATCTCGGGCTTGTGCTCGACGAGCCAGCTCTCCTGGATCATGTGCCGGTTCATCTCGTTCTGCACGCACGAGATCGATTCGACGCCGCCGGCGACGTACACGTCGCCCTCGCCCGCGATGATCCGTTGCGCGGCGAGCGCGATGGTCTGCAGTCCTGACGAACAGAAACGGTTCACCGTCATCCCCGGCACGCTCACCGGCAGCCCCGCGCGCAGCGCGATCTGCCGTGCGATGTTCGCGCCGGTCGCGCCTTCGGGGTTTGCGCAGCCCATGATCACGTCCTCGATGCGCGCGGGGTCGAGCTTCGCGCGTTCGAGCGCGGCCGCGACCACGTGGCCGCCGAGCGTCGCGCCGTGCGTCATGTTGAATGCGCCACGCCACGACTTCGCGAGCGGCGTGCGGGCGGTCGATACGATTACGGCTTCGGTCATGCGAGTCTCCTTCGGTCCTGCTTCATGTCCTGAATCGGATGGGAATGCGCTACGCCGTCGGGCGCGCGCCCGCGGACGTCACGTGTGCGACGCCCGCCGCCTGCATCTGCTGCCATGCGTGCGCGAGCGACCCGTTCAGGTCGATCGCACGGCACGCATCGTTGATCACGGCCGCTTCGAAGCCGGCCGCGCGCGCATCGAGCGCCGACCACGCAACGCAATAGTCGGTCGCGAGCCCGCAACACCACACGCGCTTCGCGCCAAGCTCGCGCAAATATCCGGCGAGCCCCGTGCGCGTCGTGCGGTCGGCTTCGACGAACGCGGAATAGCTGTCGACCTGCGCGTCGCCGCCCTTGCGGATCACGAGCCTCGCATGCGGGATGTCGAGGTCGCGATGCAGCGCCGCGCCTTCGGTGTCCTGCACGCAATGCACGGGCCACAGCACCTGCTCGCCGTACGGCAGCGCGAGCGTCGAGAACGGCTCGCGCCCCGGGTGATTCGCCGCGAACGAGACGTGCTCGCGCGGGTGCCAGTCCTGCGTCAGCACGACCTGGTCGAAGCGTCGCGCGAGCGCGTTGATCACCGGCACGACCGCGTCGCCGTCCGGCACCGCGAGTGCGCCGCCCGGCATGAAGTCGTTCTGCACGTCGATCACGAGCAACACGTCGTCGGTGCGTTTCATTGCGTTTCTCCTTGCAGGCCTCGCCGCGCCGTCGCGGGCGGCGTCAGCCGTTGAATCCGCGGCCGGCCCTGGCCAGTTCGACGATCGACGGCGCGAGCTGCCACGCGTCGCCGTTCGGCGCGGCCGCATAACGGCGGATCGCGCGCTCGACGTTGTAGAGGCCGACCATGTCCGCATACAGCATCGGGCCGCCGCGCCACAGCGGGAAGCCGTAGCCGGTCAGATACACCATGTCGATGTCGGACGCCTTCGACGCGATCTTCTCCTCGAGGATCTTCGCGCCTTCGTTGACCAGCGCGTACACGAGCCGCTCGACGATCTCGTCGTCGCCGATCTTGCGCCGCTCGATGCCGCGCTCCTTCGAATACGCGACGACCATCTCGTCCACGAGCGCCGACGGCTTCGCCTTGCGCTCACCCGGCACGTAGTCGTACCAGCCGCCGCCCGTCTTCTGGCCGAAGCGGCCCTGTTCGCACAGACGATCGGCGATCTTCGAGTAATGCAGATCGGGCTGCTCGACATAGCGGCGCTTGCGAATCGCCCAGCCGATGTCGTTGCCGGCGAGGTCGCTCATCCGGAACGGGCCCATCGCGAAGCCGAACTTCTCGATCGCGCGATCGACCTGCGCGGGCAGCGCGCCTTCCTCGAGCATGAAGAGTGCCTGGCGAATGTACTGCTCGATCATCCGGTTGCCGATGAAGCCGTCGCACACGCCCGACACGACCGCCGTCTTGCGGATCTTCTTGGCCACCGCCATCACGGTGGCGAGCACGTCCTTCGCGGTGTGCGCGCCGCGCACGACCTCGAGCAGCTTCATCACGTTGGCGGGGCTGAAGAAGTGCATGCCGACCACGTCCTGCGGCCGCTTCGTGAATGCGGCGATCTTGTCGATGTCGAGCGTGGACGTGTTCGATGCGAGGATCGCGCCGGGTTTCGCCACCGCATCGAGCTGGCCGAACACCTGCTCCTTCACGCCGAGCTCCTCGAACACGGCCTCGACGATCAGGTCCGCATCCTTCAGGTCGTCGTAGGACAGCGTCGGCGTGATCAGCGCCATGCGCGCGTCGAGCTTCTGCTGCGTGAGCTTGCCCTTCTTCACTTGCGCGTCGTAGTTCTTGCGGATCGTGGCGAGCCCGCGGTCGAGCGCGTCCTGCTTCGTCTCGAGCAGCGTGACGGGCAGGCCCGCGTTGATGAAGTTCATCGCGATCCCGCCGCCCATCGTGCCCGCGCCGATCACGCCGACGCGGCGGATCTCGCGCACCGGCGTATCGGCCGGCACGTCGGGAATCTTGCTCGCCGCGCGCTCGCCGAAGAACGCATGCCGCAGCGCGCGGCTTTCCGGCGTCATCATCAGCGCGACGAAACCGTCGCGCTCGGCGACGCTGCCCTTCTCGAAGCCGTTCAGCACGCCGGCCTCGATCGCATCGATGCACTTGTGCGGCGCCGGGAAATTCGGCGCGGCGGCCCGCGCGGAATTGCGCGCGAACTGGATGAAGCCCGCCGCGTTCTCGTGGACGATCTTGCGATCGCGCACGCGCGGATGCGGCCCCTGCCGCGCGCCGACCTTGCGCGCGAACGCAACGGCCGCGTCGAGCAGGTCGCCGTCGGCCATTTCATCGAACAGCCCGCTCGTCGCGAGCTGCTCCGACGGCACCGGCGCGCCCGACACGATCATGTTCAGCGCGGTTTCGAGGCCCACCGCACGCGGCAGGCGTTGCGTGCCGCCCGCGCCCGGCAGCAGGCCGAGCTTCACTTCGGGCAGCGCGACCTGGGCGCCGGGCGCCGCGATGCGATAGTGCGCGCCCAGCGCGAGTTCCAGGCCGCCGCCCATCACGACGCTGTGCAGCGCCGCGACGACCGGCTTCGCGCTCGCCTCCACCGAGCGGATCACGGTGTGCAGCGTCGGTTCCTGCAGGGCCTTCGGGGTATTGAATTCGGTGATGTCGGCGCCGCCGGAGAACGCGCGGCCCGCGCCGGTCAGCACGATCGCCGTGACCGACGGATCCTGCGCCGCGCGATCGAGCGCGTCCATGACGCCCTGGCGTGTCGACAGGCCAAGCCCGTTGACGGGCGGATTGTTGAGCGTGATGACGGCCACGCCGTCGCGAGTCGAGTAATCCACTGCCATCTGCCTGCCTCCATGCATCGCGCGCCGGGGTGGCTGCGCTTCATTGTGCGCGGTCGAACGGCCGCATGTCCGGATCGAACGGAGGCAGCATACAACGAAAAAGCACGGTCGTTCAATTTGATTTTTTCCCGATCCGGGGCCGGATCGGGCAGACCGCGCGGCTGGCCGTCGCCAGCCGCAACTTACGACTCGCCGACTGCTGTCGGCAGCACGTAGTCGCGGAACGTTTCGCGCAGCTTCAGCTTCTGAAGCTTGCCGGTCGCGGTGTGCGGCAGCGATTCGACGAACACGACGTCGTCGGGCACCCACCACTTCGCGACCTTGCCCTCGTAGAACGCAAGCAGCGCGTCGCGCGTCAGGTTCGCCCCCTCGCGCGGGACGACGACGAGCAGCGGGCGCTCGGTCCACTTCGGGTGTGCGCAGGCAATGCAGGCAGCTTCCGCGACGCCCGGGTGCGCGATCGCGACGTTCTCGATGTCGATCGAGCTGATCCACTCGCCGCCGGACTTGATCACGTCCTTGCTGCGATCGGTGATCTGCAGGAAGCCGTCGGGATCGATCGTCGCGACGTCGCCGGTCGGGAACCAGCCGTCGGCAAGCGGCGACGTATCGCTGCCGAAGTAGCGGTCGATCACCCATGGCCCGCGCACCTGCAGCTCGCCGAACGCGACGCCGTCCCACGGCAATTCGTTGCCGTCGGCGCCGACGATCCGCATGTCGACACCGCAGATCACGCGGCCCTGCTTCTCCAGCAACCGGCGCTGCACGTCGAGCGGCCGCTGCGATTGCGCCCAGTTCAGCTTCGCGAGCGTGCCGAGCGGCGAGAGTTCGGTCATCCCCCACGCGTGGATCACGCGCACGCCGTATTCGTCCTCGAACGTGCGCAGCATCGCGGGCGGACACGCGGAGCCGCCGATCACCGTGCGGTTCAGCGTCGAGAAGCGGACGCCGGCCTCGCGCATGTAGTTCAGCAGCCCGAGCCACACGGTCGGCACGCCCGCGGAGAACGTCACGCGTTCGGCCTCCATCAGCTCGTACAGCGATTTGCCGTCGAGATCCTTGCCTGGCAGCACGAGCTTGCCGCCCGTGAGCGGCACCGAATACGGCAGCCCCCACGCATTCACGTGAAACATCGGCACGACGGGCAGCACGGCGTCGAGCGCCGACAGGTTCATCGCGTCGGGCAGCGCGGCGCCGTATGCGTGCAGCACCGTCGAGCGATGCGAATACAGCACGCCCTTCGGATTGCCGGTCGTGCCCGACGTGTAGCACAGGCCGCACGCCTGCTGCTCGTCGAGACGCGGCCAGTCGTAGCGGCCGTCCTCGGCGTCGACGAGCGTTTCGTAGCACAGGAACGGTGTCGTGCCGGACGGCAAATGCGCGGCGTCCGTCATCGCGATCCAGCCCTTCACGTGCGGACACTGCGGTGCGATCACATCGACCAGCGGCGCGAAATTGATGTCGAAGCAGACGTAGCGGTCTTCCGCGTGATTGACGATGTAGGCGATCTGCTCGGGAAAGAGGCGCGGGTTGATCGTATGGCACACGGCGCCCATCCCGCCGATTCCGTAGTACGCCTCCAGATGCCGGTAGCCGTTCCAGGCCAGCGTGCCGACGCGGTCGCCCGATTCGACGCCGAGCCGCGCGAGCGCCTGCGCGAGCCGCTTCGCACGCTGCTCGCAGTCGCGGTACGTGTAGCGATGCAGGTCGCCTTCCACGCGCCTCGACACGATCTCCGTATCGCCCGCGTAACGCGCGGCATGCGCGATCAGCGACGACACCAGCAACGGCATGTCCATCATCTGGCCCAGCAACGGCTTACCCATCGTCTTGTTCTCCCGGAAGGACGCGAATCGGTGACCAGCCTCGAAGCGGTGCGCCAGCCTGCAGCCCGTCCACGGCCCGGACAGGCCTGGCGCCAGGCGCGCGAGCCGCCATGCGGGCGGCGCGGCGCCGCCTTACAATATCGGCTTACCCAGAGGCGCTCAACATGTCGTTTTCCCGAAGCGCAGCCGCTACGGCTGACACCCTCCCCGACCTCGCCGCGACGCTCGGCGCGCCGGCCGACGGCGCGTTCGTCACGCTCGGCGACGCGTTTCATACGCGTTTGCCGGCCGCGCCGCTGCCCGCGCCGTATGTCGTCGGCTTTTCCGACGAAGTCGCGCACCTGCTCGGCCTGCCGGCGTCGCTCGATCAGCAGTCCGGATTCGCCGAGCTGTTTGCCGGCAATCCGACGCGCGACTGGCCCGCGAGCGCAATGCCGTATGCATCGGTGTATTCCGGCCACCAGTTCGGCGTGTGGGCCGGCCAGCTCGGCGACGGCCGCGCGCTGACGATCGGCGAGCTCCCCGGCACCGACGGCCGGCGCTACGAACTGCAGATCAAGGGCGGCGGCCGCACGCCGTATTCGCGGATGGGCGACGGCCGCGCGGTGCTGCGTTCGTCGATTCGCGAGTTCCTGTGTTCGGAAGCCATGCATCACCTCGGCATTCCGACCACCCGCGCGCTCACGGTGGTCGGTTCCGACCAGCCGGTGGTGCGCGAGGAGATCGAAACGTCTGCCGTCGTCACGCGCGTTTCGGAGAGCTTCGTGCGCTTCGGCCACTTCGAGCATTTTTTCTCGAACGATCGCCCGGACCTGCTGCGCCAGCTCGCCGATCACGTGATCGACCGTTTCTATCCGGCATGCCGCGACGCCGACGATCCGTACCTCGCGCTGCTCGAGGCCGCGACGCTGCGCACCGCCGACCTCGTCGCGCAGTGGCAGGCGGTCGGCTTCTGCCACGGCGTGATGAACACCGACAACATGTCGATCCTCGGCATGACGATCGACTACGGCCCGTTCGGCTTCGTCGACGCGTTCGACGCGAATCACATCTGCAACCACTCCGACACGAGCGGCCGCTATGCGTACCGGATGCAGCCGCGCATCGCGCACTGGAACTGTTACTGCCTCGCGCAGGCGCTGCTGCCGCTGATCGGGCTGCAGCACGGGATCGCCGACGACGATGCGCGCGCCGAGCGCGCGGTCGACGACGCGCAGGCCGTGCTCGCGAAGTTTCCCGAGCGCTTCGGCCCCGCGCTCGAGCGAGCGATGCGCGCGAAGCTCGGCCTCGAGCTCGAGCGCGAAAACGACGCCGAGCTCGCGAACAAGCTGCTCGAAACGATGCACGCGAGCCATGCGGACTTCACGCTGACGTTCCGCCGTCTCGCGCAATTGTCGAAACACGATGCGAGCCGCGACGCGCCGGTGCGCGATCTCTTCATCGATCGCGACGCCTTCGACGCATGGGCGAACCTCTATCGCGCGCGGCTGTCCGAGGAAACACGCGACGATGCCGCCCGCGCGGCCGCGATGAATCGCGTGAACCCGAAATACGTGCTGCGCAACCATCTGGCAGAAGTCGCGATCCGGCGCGCGAAGGAAAAGGATTTTTCCGAAGTCGAGCGACTCGCACAGGTGCTGCGCAGGCCGTTCGACGAACAGCCGGAACACGAAGCGTATGCGGCATTGCCGCCCGACTGGGCCGGGTCGCTCGAAGTGAGCTGCTCGTCGTGACCCGCACGGCCCGACCGACCGATCAGGAGAACATCCACATGTCACACGATTCCGACGACAAGACCTACCCGTATCAGAAGGACGACGCCGAACTGCGCCGCCGGCTCACGCCGCTTCAATACGAAGTCACGCAGCATGCGGCGACCGAGCGCGCGTTCACCGGCGAGTACACGGACACCGAGGACGCCGGCATCTACAAATGCGTCGTCTGCAGCACGCCGCTGTTCGAATCCGGCGCCAAGTTCCACTCGGGCTGCGGCTGGCCCAGCTACTTCAAGCCGCTCAACGGCGAGGTGATCGACGAGAAGATCGACCGCTCGCACGGCATGGTGCGCGTCGAGGTGCGCTGCAACCATTGCGGCGCGCATCTCGGGCACGTGTTCGAGGACGGCCCGCGCGACAAGACCGGTTTGCGGTACTGCATCAATTCGGCTGCGTTAAACTTCGAGTCCCGACCCGAAAACGAATGAGCGGCGCCGGACGGATCGGTCGGACAGCCTTCGCGGCTGCCCCGATCCCGGACGGTGGCGCCTGGCGGGTCCCCACAACGGTGAAAGGCCGCGCGAAGCGGCCTTTCACGCAGCTGCGAGCGCCATGAAATTCCTGTTCGATCTGTTTCCGATCATCCTGTTTTTCGCCGCCTTCAAGGTCTGGGGCATCTTCACCGCCACCGCCGTCGCGATCGCCGCGACACTGGCCCAGGTCGCGTGGGTCGCCTTCCGGCACCGGAAGGTCGACACGATGCTGTGGGTCAGTCTCGGCGTGATCGTCGTCTTCGGTGGCGCAACCCTCGTCCTGCATGACGAGAAATTCATTCAATGGAAACCGACTGTGCTGTACTGGCTGTTTGCGATCGGGCTGCTCGCCGCACGCTATGCGTTCGGCAACAACCTGATCGAGAAGATGATGGGCAAGCAGCTCACGCTGCCGCACCCCGTATGGGACAAGCTGAACGTCGCCTGGGCGCTGTTCTTCGCGCTGCTCGGCGTCGCGAACCTGTACGTGGTGCACAACTACACCGAATCGCAGTGGGTGAACTTCAAGCTGTTCGGCACGACGGGCGCGATGGTCGTGTTCATCATCCTGCAAAGCCTGTGGCTCACGAAGTATCTGAAGGACGAATGACATGAGCGACGCTTTCCTCAACGCCTCGCCCGACGAGCGCATCGCGCTGATCGAGGCGCGCCTCACCGCGTCGCTCGCACCGCTGTCGCTCGACGTGCGCGACGACAGCGCCCAGCATGCGGGCCACGCCGGCGCCGCCGCCGGCGGCCATTACACGGTGACGATCGTGTCGGCCGCCTTCGCGGGCAAGCCGCGCGTCGCGCGGCACCGGCTGGTGTATGATGCGCTCGCTGATGCGATGCAGCGCGGCATTCATGCGCTCGCGATCGTGGCTTATACGCCCGAAGAATTCAACGAATCTTCAATCTAGTCTCAACAGGAATTCCCGATGATCCTGAAATCTCCCCGCCTGTGGGTCGTGGCGGCTGCATTCGCAGCGGCACCGGCATTCGCCCAGAACATCGCCGTCGTCAACGGCACGCCGATTCCGAAGTCGCGCGCCGACGCGATGGTCGCGCAGCTCGTCCAGCAGGGCCAGACCGACAGCCCGCAGCTGCAACAAGCCGTGCGCCAGGAACTCGTCAATCGCGAAATCCTGATGCAGGAAGCGATCCGTGAAGGCATCCCGAACCGCCCGGACGTGAAGGCGCAGGTCGCCGTCGCGCAGCAGACGGTCGTGCTGCGCTCGATGATCGAGAGCTTCCTGAAGAAGAACCAGCCGACCGACGCGGAAGTGAAGGCGCGCTATGACGAACTCGTGAAGGGTGCCGGCGGCAACCGCGAGTATCACCTGCACCACATCCTCGTCGACAACGAGCAGCAGGCGAAGGACCTGATCGCGAAGATCAAGGCAGGCGCGAAGTTCGAGGATCTGGCGAAGCAATACTCGAAGGATCCGGGTTCGGGCAAGAACGGCGGCGACCTCGACTGGTCCGATCCGAAGGCGTACGTGCCGGAATTCGCGGCGGCCGCGCAGAAGCTCCAGAAAGGCCAGATGACCGACACGCCGGTGAAGACGCAGTTCGGCTGGCACATCATCCGTGTCGACGATGTCCGCGACATCGCCCCGCCGCCGTTCGACCAGGTGAAGGCGCAGATCGCGCAGCAGCTCGTGCAGCAGAAGCTGCAGGCGTTCGAGGAAGGCCTGCGCCAGCAGGCGAAGATCCAGTAACGCCGGCGCTTGTCGCCCATGCAAAGGCCGCTCCAAGGAGCGGCCTTTTTTTGTCACGCGTGCGGGCGGCGGGTCGGCCGACGCGGCGGACGCGCAAGAAAAAAGCCGCTGCGACGCGGCTTTTCAGGACTGCACGATCGCGCACGGGCAGCGCGGCGAACCGCTATGCCGGATAAAACGCGTCGTGGTAACGGACCACGCCCGACGGCCGCGGCGCGGCTTCGTCGAGCAGCAGCGCAAGGAAATACTCGGGCGGCGCCTCCGGGAACACCAGGTCGCCGGACTGCACGAAGCCGAAACGCGCGTAATACGCAGGATCGCCGAGCACGACGCAGCCGCGCGCACCAAGCCGGCGCAACGCGTCGAGGCCCGTGCGCACGAGCCCCGCGCCGATGCTCTGGCGCCGGCATTCGGGCAGCACCGCGAGCGGCGCGAGCCCGTACCACTGCTGGCTGCCGGCCGGCTCGCCGCCGATCGACACCGGCGAAAACGCGACGTGACCGATTACGCGCTCGTCGCGCTCCGCAACGAGCGACACGCTGAGCGCACGCTGCGCGCGCAGCGTCTCGACGATCCGCCATTCGAGCCGACCGTGCTGCGGCTCGCTCTCGAACGCGGCCACGATCACGCGACCGATCGCATCGACATCGCTCGCGCGTTCGTCGCGCAGCGTGACGATCTCGACCGGTGCGTGCGGATCGAACATCAGCCGATCCAGCGGCGCGCGTTACGGAACACGCGCATCCACGGGCTCGCTTCGCCCCAGCCTTCCGGATGCCAGCTCATCGTCACCGTGCGGTGCACGCGCTCCATGTGCGGCATCAGCACCGTGAAGCGACCGTCGGCCGTCGTGACCGACGTGATGCCGGCGGGCGAGCCGTTCGGGTTGAACGGATAACGTTCGGTCGCTTCGCCGCGGTGGTCGACGTAGCGCATTGCAACCGCGACGCGATCGATGTCGCCCTGCTGCGAGAAGTCCGCGAAGCCTTCGCCGTGCGCGACGGCCACCGGAATCCGCGAGCCTTCCATTCCCGCGAAGAAGATCGACGGCGACTTCTCCACTTCGACGAACGAGAAACGCGCCTCGAACTGCTCGGACTTGTTGCGCGTGAACTTCGGCCACGCTTGCGCACCCGGAATCATCGACGCGAGGCTCGACAGCATCTGGCAACCGTTGCAGATGCCGAGCGCGAACGTGTCGGGACGCGCGAAGAAGGCCGAGAACATGTCGGCGAGATTCGCATTGAAGCGGATCGTCTTCGCCCAGCCTTCGCCCGCCCCCAGCACGTCGCCGTACGAGAAGCCTCCGCATGCCACCGCACCCGCGAAATCGGCGAGCGTCGCGCGGCCGGCCAGCAGGTCGCTCATGTGCACGTCGTGCGCGTCGAAGCCCGCGCGGTCGAACGCATAGGCCGTTTCGAGATGCGAGTTCACGCCCTGCTCGCGCAGGATCGCGACACGCGGGCGCGCGCCCGTTGCGATGAACGGCGCGGCGATGTCGTCGGCCGGATCGAAGGTGAGCACCGGCGAGATGCCCGGGTCGGCCGCGTCGAGCAACGCATCGTACTCGGCGTCCGCGCAAGCGGGGTTGTCGCGCAGGCGCGCGATGCGCCAGCTCACTTCGCTCCACGCGCGATGGAGTTCGGCGCGCGGTGCGTCGAACACCTTCTTCGCGTCGCGGTACACCTCGATCACGTCGCGATCGTTGACCGTGCCGATCACGTGCGCGCACGCCGACAGGCCGAACTCGCGCAGCGCGCCGAGCACCGCGTCGCGATCGGCCGCGCGCACCTGCACGACGGCGCCGAGCTCTTCCGAGAACAGCGCGCGCAGCGTGCGATCCTCGCGGCGGCCGCTCGTCTGCTTCGCCCAGTCCTTCGCGTCGCCGTAGTCCGACTCGTGATCCGGGTCGAGCGTCAGCATGTCGACGTTCAGCGACACGCCCGCGTGCCCCGCGAACGCCATTTCGCACACCGTCGCCCACAGGCCGCCGTCCGAGCGGTCGTGGTACGCGAGCAGCTTGCCTTGCGCGTTGAGCGACTGGATCGCGTTGAAGAAGCGCTTGAGGTCTTCCGGATCGTCGACGTCCGGCGTCGCGTCACCGACCTGCTGCGTGACCTGCGCGAAAATGCTGCCGCCCATCCGGTTCTTGCCGCGGCCGAGATCGATCGCGATCAGCACGCTGTCGCCCGCGTCGGCGATGCGGCGCAGCTGCGGCGTCAGGTGACGGCGCACGTCCTCGACCGGTGCAAACGCGGAGATGATCAGCGACACCGGCGACACGACTTCCTTCGCGACGCCCTGCTCGTCCCACTTGGTCTTCATCGACAGCGAGTCCTTGCCGACCGGGATGCCGATCCCGAGGGCCGGGCACAGCTCCATGCCGATCGCCTTGACCGTGTCGAACAGCGCGGCATCCTCGCCGGCCGTGCCGCACGCGGCCATCCAGTTCGCCGACAGCTTCAGCTTGTCGAGCGACGCGATCGGCGCGCTCGCGATGTTCGTGATCGCCTCGCCGACGGCCATGCGGCCCGATGCCGGCGCGTCGATCACCGCGAGCGGCGTGCGCTCGGCCATCGTCATCGCCTCGCCCTTGAAGCCCGCGTAGTCGAGTGCGGTCACCGCGCAGTCGGCCACCGGCACCTGCCACGGGCCGACCATCTGGTCGCGCACCGACGTGCCGCCGACCGAACGGTCGCCGATCGTGATCAGGAACGACTTGCTGCCGACCGTCGGGTGCTTCAGCACGTCGACGGCGACTTCCGACAGCGCGATGCCCGTCACGTCGACCGGCGCGCGCTCGGTCGTCACGCGCGTGACGTCGCGATGCATGCGCGGCGGCTTGCCGAGCAGCACTTCCATCGGCATGTCGACCGGGAATTCCTCGATGCCGGTGGCTTCGTCGTCGACGAGCTTCAGCTGGCGTTCGTCGGTCGCGACGCCGACCACCGCGAACGGGCAGCGCTCGCGGGCGCAGATCGCCTCGAAGCGCGGCAGGTCGGCCGGCGCGATCGCCAGCACGTAGCGCTCCTGCGCCTCGTTCGACCAGATTTCGCGCGGCGACAGGCCCGATTCCTCGAGCGCGATCTTGCGCAGTTCGAAGCGCGCGCCCTTGCCCGCACCGTCGACGATTTCGGGGAACGCATTCGACAGGCCGCCCGCGCCGACGTCGTGGATGCTCAGGATCGGGTTTTCCGCGCCGAGCTGCCAGCAGCCGTTGATCACTTCCTGCGCGCGCCGCTCGATTTCCGGGTTGCCGCGCTGCACCGAGTCGAAGTCGAGTTCGGCCGTGTTCGCGCCGGTCGCCATCGAGCTCGCCGCGCCGCCGCCCATGCCGATCCGCATGCCGGGGCCGCCGATCTGGATCAGCAGCGAGCCGGCCGGCACGTCGTGCTTGTGCGTGTGTTGATCCGCGATGTTGCCGAGACCGCCCGCGATCATGATCGGCTTGTGATAGCCGCGCACCACGCCGCCGACGTTCTGCTCGTACACGCGGAAGTAGCCGCCGAGGTTCGGGCGGCCGAATTCGTTGTTGAACGCGGCGCCGCCGAGCGGGCCGTCGATCATGATCTGCAGCGGCGACGCGATGCGGTCCGGGCGGCCGTACGGGCCGTGCGCATCGTTCGGGTTGCGCTCGGCGAGCGGCTGGGCCGCGTCGCGCGCGTTTTCCCACGCCTGACGTGCGTCCGGCAGATCGAGGTTCGACACGGTGAAGCCCGTCAGGCCGGCCTTCGGACGCGCACCGCGGCCCGTCGCGCCTTCGTCGCGGATCTCGCCGCCCGCGCCGGTCGCCGCGCCCGGGAACGGCGAGATCGCCGTCGGGTGGTTGTGCGTCTCGACCTTCATCAGCGTATGGGTGAGCTCGGTGTGACGGCCGTAGCGTTCGCCCGGCTCGCCGGCCGCGCCCGTGTTGCGCGGGAACCAGCGCTCGGCCTCGGCGCCCATCATGATCGACGAGTTGTCCGAATACGCGACGATCGTGCCCTGCGGGCTCAGCTTCTCGGTGTTGCGGATCATCGCGAACAGCGACATGTCCTGCGCTTCACCGTCGATGGTCCACTGCGCGTTGAAGATCTTGTGGCGGCAATGCTCGCTGTTGGCCTGCGCGAACATCATCAGCTCGACGTCGGTCGGGTTGCGTTCGAGCTTGCGGAATGCGTCGACCAGATAGTCGATCTCGTCGTCGGCGAGCGCGAGGCCCAGCTCGACGTTCGCGCGCTCGAGCGCGCCGCGGCCGACGCCCAGCACGTCGACGGTCGCGAGCGGCTTGGCCGGCAGTTCGTCGAACAGGTGCTTCGCGTCGTCGCGCGCGGCGACCACGCTTTCGGTCATCCGGTCATGCAGCGCGGCCGCGACCGCCGTGCGCGCTTCGTCGGACAGCGCCTTCTTGCCGCCGAGCAGGCCCGACTTCAGCGTGACCGTGAATTCGACGCCGCGCTCGATGCGGCGCACCTGCGTGAGGCCGCAGTGCTGCGCGATGTCGGTCGCCTTGCTCGCCCACGGCGAGACCGTGCCGAAGCGCGGCAGCACGACGAAGGTCTCGACCGTGCCCTTCTCGGCTGCCGGCTCGAACGGCGCGCCGTAGTGCATCAGCGCGTCGATGCGCGCGCTGTCGTCGGCCGACAGCGGCTCGGCCGCATTGACGAAATGCAGGAACTGGCCGCGCACCGCGACGATGTTGGCGTCGATTTGCCTGAGCGTGTCGAGCAGACGGGTTTGACGGAAATCGGAGAGGGCCGAAGCGCCGGGAAAACACGAGAAGTGAGCCATGGGCTGGACTGACGTCGATGAGTCGCGCGAGGTGGCGACGTGGGGCGAAAGGAAGGCCGTAATTATAACCGGAAGTCGGTCGTCCCAGACCGGCTGATCGGCACCCGTCGCGCACCGCGACGGTGCACCGGCATCCGCCGCGCACGGCCGCCTGCGAGGCCGGCACGCTCGGCTGCGCCAGCCCGCGAGCGCACGGCGGCGTAACCGGACGAGGTCGCGCGACGCCGGTTCGCGCGATTTTGGCGCTATCATTGCCGATTCACCGGGCCGGGGGCCCGTCAGCGAATCCTCACCGGGCGGCATGCATGCCGCCCGTCATCGAAGCAATCCATGGATGTCATCGTCATCGGCGGCGGAATCAGCGGCGTCGCCACCGCCTACCAGCTGCGCGCGGCCGGCCATCGCGTATGCGTGGTCGAACGCCACGCGACCGTCGCGCAGGGCGCGACCTACGGCGACGGCGGCGCGCTGCTGCCGAGCCCGCTCGACGTCTGGTTCGGCCCGACCTTCATGCGTCAGCGCCAGCCGCGCGACACCGGCATCGTCTACAAGCCCGGCTTCAACGGCGGCGTGCGCCGCTTCGTCAAGCAGCTCGCCGCGCTGCGCGAGCCCGACGCCTTCGCCGCGCAGTACGCGCGGCTGCGCCCGCTGATCGACGCGTCGCGCGAGTCGCTCGCCGACATCGAGACGCGCCTGCAGCTCGAATTCGAGCAGAAAACCGGGATCCTGCACGTCGTGCGCGACCCGCGCGACTGGGAAGCGCTGCAACCGGCACTCGACCTGCTGCGTGCGCTCGACCAGCCGTACCGCGTGCTCACGGCCGACGAATGCGCGGCACTGGAGCCGTCAGTGCCGGCGGAACCCGGCTTTGCCGGCGGCGTGCTGCTCGAGAGCGAGCGCACCGGAAACTGCCCGCTGTTCGCGAAACTGGTCAAGCAGACGCTCGACGAGCACGGCGTGCAGTTCCGCTTCGGCGCGGACGTCGCCGCGATCCGCGTCGACACCGGCCGGGCCGCGGTCGAGCTCGCGCCCGCCGGCGGCCGGCATGCGGCGAAGGCGCACGAGGTCGATGTGATATCGGCCGATGCGATCGTGGTCGCCGCCGGCGCCGGCAACCTGCCGCTGCTGGAGCGGCTCGGCTGGCGGCTGCCGCTGCATCCGGTGCGCGCGCATACGCTGACCGCCCCCGTTGCTTACGAAGAACATGCGCCACACCTGAGCGTCGTCGATTCGATCAAGCGCATCTCGATCACGCGCACCCACCAGCGGCTGCGCATCGGCGGCGGCGCCGTGCTGCAGAGCCTCGCCGACACCGCGAAGCCGCTCCCCGAGCCGCTGTCCGAGGCCGCGCTCGCGCTGCTCGGCCAGGCCGTCCACGACTGGGTGCCGGGCGCCGCGAAGATTTCCGCCGCGCTGTCGTGGCAAGGCACGCAACTGCTGTCGCCGGACGGCCTGCCGGTCGTCGGTCCGACCCCGCATCCGCGCGTGTTCGTCAATTTCGGGCACGGCCCGGCCGGTTGGGGCCTCGCGTGCGGGTCTGCTAAAGTGGTGACCGACTGTCTGAGCGGCAACACGCAGCAGTGGCCCGGCGACACGCTGGCCGCGCTGAGCGCCGCACGCTTCACGACCTGACCGCCGCGGGCCCGGCCCGGGGCGGCTTCCTCCCGCCGCCATGACCCCGCGATGACGAATCCCCGCCCGCTTCCCGACTCCGCCCCGCTCGCGCTGCTGCGCGTCGCCGACTTGCGCGCGGCCGAGGCCGCCGCGACCGCCCAACTGCCGCCGCACACGCTGATGGGCCGCGCGGGCGCCGCCGCCGCGCGCTGGCTGTCGGAGCGCGTGACGGGCGACGACCGCCCCGTCTGGTTCGCGGTCGGCCCCGGCAACAACGGCGGCGACGCGCTGGTGGCCGCCGCGCAGCTGCAGCAGCTCGGCGTCGCGACGCAGGCCTGGATGCCCGTGCCGGTCAAGCCGGACGATGCGCAATGGGCACTCGGCCTCGCACGCGCGGCCGGCGTGCCGCTGTCGACCGAACCGCCCGCGTCGCTCGACGATTTTGCGTGGGTCGTCGACGGGCTGTTCGGCATCGGCCTCGCTCGCGCCCTCGACGGCCCATTCGCCGCCCAGGCCGCGCGCATCGCCGCCCATGCCCGAAATGGCGGCCGAGTACTCGCGCTCGACGTACCGAGCGGGCTCGACAGCGACACGGGCCGCATCGTGGGCGCGGGCGTCGCGGTCGCCGCGACGCACACGCTGACCTTCATCGGTGCGAAGCCCGGCCTTTACACCGGCGACGGCCGCGACCTCGCCGGCGAGATCCACATCGCGTCGCTCGACGTCGCACCGCCCGCCGCGCCGGCCGTCGTGCTGAACGCACCGGCACGGTTCGCCGCCGCGCTGCCCGCCCGCGCGTTCGCTTCGCACAAGGGCACGTTCGGCAGCCTGGCCGTGCTCGGCGGCGACACCGGCATGTGCGGCGCGCCGATCCTCGCCGCGCGTGCCGCGCTGTTCGCGGGCGCCGGCAAGGTGCATGTCGGCTTTCTCGGTGCCGGCGCGCCGCCGTACGACCCGCCGTTTCCCGAACTGATGCTGCATCCCGCGGACAGCCTCGAGCTCGATGCGATGTCCGCGATCGCGGCAGGCTGCGGCCTCGGCGCGCGCGAAGCCGCGGTCGCCCTCGTGCGCGACGTACTCGCGCACGACGCCGCGACGCTGCTCGACGCCGACGCGCTGAACCTCGTCGCGACCCATGCCGACCTCGCTCACGCCGTTGCCGCGCGCGGCGCGCGGGGCGCTGCGTGCGTGCTGACGCCGCATCCCCTCGAGGCAGCGCGGCTGCTCGGCAGCGATACCGCGACGGTGCAGCACGACCGGTTGGCCGCGGCGCAGGCGCTGGCCGCACGCTACGCGAGCATCGTCGTGCTGAAGGGTTCGGGCACGGTGATTGCGGCACCCGACGGCCGCCTGACGATCAACCCGACCGGCAATGCGGCGCTCGCCACCGGCGGCACCGGCGACGTGCTCGGCGGCCTGATCGGCGCGTTGCTCGCGCAGCGCGTCGCGCCGTACGAAGCCGCGCTCGCCGGCGTGTACCTGCACGGGCTCGCGGCCGACACGCTGAGCGCGAACGGCACGGGTCCGGCCGGCCTCACCGCGGGCGAACTCGCGCCGATGGTGCGCACGCTGATCAATCGCCTTTTTTACCCGTCGGCGCGCGCCGACATATAACGCCGCTATACTGGGTGCCCCCGCCGCACGGCGGGCCCGCTCGTCCGCCGGCGTTCCGATCGCGATGCGCCGGCGCGGCATTCCTCCCGATTCACGCCTCACTCGAACCGCCATGACGCTGAATTCGCTCCCCGCCTGGACTGCCCTTCAATCCCACTTCGAACAGATCCGCCACGCGCGGCTGCGCGACTGGTTCGCGCCGGAAAACGACCGTGCGCCGACCCGCGCCGAACGCTTCACGATCCCCGGCGGCGGCCTTGCGGCCGACTTCTCGAAGAACCGCATCAACGACGACACGCTGCGCCTGCTCGTGCAGCTCGCACGCGAAGCGGGCGTCGAGGCACGCCGCGACGCGATGTTCGCCGGCGACATCGTCAATCCGACCGAAGGCCGCGCCGCGCTGCACACGGCATTGCGCGCGACCGACCCGCAGGCCCCGTTCCACGCGCAGGTCAGCACCGAGCGCGCGAAGATGGCGACCTTCGCGCGCGCCGTGCGCAGCGGCGCGTGGACCGGCTACACCGGCAAGCGCATCCGCCACGTGATCAACATCGGCATCGGCGGCTCGGATCTCGGCCCGAAGATGGTCACTCACGCGCTGCACCACGTCGCGACGCCGGAGATCTCGACCCACTTCGTGTCGAACGTCGACGGCGCCGATCTCGCGCGCGTGCTGGAACAGGTCGATCCGGAGGAAACGCTCGCGATCATCGTGTCGAAGACCTTCACGACGCTCGAGACGATGACGAATGCGCGCTCGCTGCGCGACTGGTTCATCGCACGCGGCTGCCCCGAGGACGCGCTCGCGAAGCACTTCGTCGGCGTGTCGGCAAACCCGGCCGAGGTCGTGAAGTTCGGCATCGCCGCCGACAACGTGTTCGAAATGTGGGACTGGGTCGGCGGCCGCTATTCGCTGTGGTCGGCGGTCGGCCTGTCGATCATGATCGCGATCGGACCCGAGCAGTTCGACGAACTGCTCGCCGGCGCGAACGACATGGACCGCCATTTCCGCGAAGCGCCGCTCGACCGTAACCTGCCGGTGCTGCTCGGCCTGATCGGCATCTGGTACCGCAACTTCTTCGGCTCGCAGAGCTATCTCGTCGCGCCGTATTCCGAAGCACTGCATTACCTGCCGTCGTACCTGCAGCAGCTCGAGATGGAAAGCAACGGCAAGTCCGCCCGCCTGGACGGCACGTTCGTCGACTACCCGACCTCGGCCGTCACGTGGGGCGAGCCGGGCACCAATGGCCAGCACGCGTTTTTCCAGATGCTGCACCAGGGTCCGACGATCGTGCCGATCGACTTCATCGCGGTGCTGACGCCCGAGCATCCGCTCGCGAGCCATCATCCGAAGCTGCTCGCGAACTGCTTCGCGCAGAGCGAAGCGCTGATGCTCGGCCGCACGCTCGACGAAGCGCGCAAGGTGGCAGGCCCCGGCAAGGAAGCGCTCGCGCCGCACCTGACGTTCCCCGGCAACCGCCCGACGACGACGCTGCTGGTCGATGCGCTCACGCCGCGCACGCTCGGCGCGTTGATCGCGCTTTACGAGCACAAGGTGCTGGTGCAGGCAACGGTGTGGAACATCAATCCGTTCGACCAGTGGGGCGTCGAGCTCGGCAAGATTCTCGGCAAGGTCGTCGAAGCCGACCTGTCGGCCGAATCGGTCGATCCCGCGAAGCACGATTCGTCGACGACCGCGCTGATCGAGCGCGCTCGCGCGGCACTCAAGCGCTGACGCGGCAGCGTCGAACGCATGCCGGCCGCAGTGGGGAATCCTCCTCGTGCGGCCGGCAAGAAGTTCGGGCTCGCGCTACGCGGCGTGCGGCGCGACGATGCGCCCGGCGTCGATGGTGACCGTCGTCGCGCAGCGCCGCGCGAGCTCGGCGTCGTGCGTGACGAGCACGAGCGTCGCGCCATGCGTGCGGTTCAGTTCGAACATCAGGTCGATGACGGCGTGGCCGGTGGCTGCATCGAGGCTGCCGGTCGGTTCGTCGGCGAACAGGATGGCGGGATGCGTGACGAACGCGCGCGCGAGCGCGACGCGCTGCTGTTCGCCGCCCGACAGCAGTTTCGGATAATGCGCGGTGCGCTCGCCGAGACCGACCTGCACGAGCAGCGCACGCGCCCGATCGGCCGCGTCGCGCGCGTTGATGCCTCCCTGCAGTTCGAGCGGAAGCATCACGTTCTCCAGTGCCGTCAGGTGCGGCATCAGCTGAAACGACTGGAACACGAACCCGACCGCGCCGTTGCGCAGCGCGGCGCGCTCGTCCTCGTCGAGCTGGTCGAGCGCGCGGCCGAGCAGGCGAACCGTGCCGCTCGTCGCGCTGTCCAATCCTGCGAGCAGGCCGAGCAGCGTCGATTTGCCCGACCCCGATGCGCCGACGATCGCGAGGCTGCTGCCCGGCCGCACCGCGAAGGTGATGCCGTCGAGGATCGTCAGCTCGCCCGTTGCGTCCGCAACCCGCTTGCACACGTCATGGACTTCGATGATCGGATCGGTAATCTTGAACATGGACACGACATTCCGCTGGAAAAGACGCACGGCACTCGCCGCACTGCTGGCTACCCTGCTCGCAGCAAACATGCCCGCCCGCGCCGCGACGGCGGCGGCCTCGACATCGGGCAAGCCCGCGCTCGTCGTGCTCGGCGACAGCCTGTCGGCCGAATACGGGTTGCCGCGCGACACCGGCTGGGTCGCGCTGCTGCGGCAACGGCTCGCGACCGAGCGGATCGATTATAGCGTCGCGAACGCGAGCGTCAGCGGCGACACCACGAGCGGCGGCCGCGCGCGCCTGCCTGCGGTGCTGCAACGGCTCAAGCCGTCGATCGTCGTCGTCGAGCTCGGCTCGAACGATGCGCTGCGCGGCGTGCCGCTCGCAACGACCGAACAGAACCTGCGCGAGATCATCGCCGATGCGCGGCAGGCGCGCGCGAAGGTCGTGCTGGTCGGCATGTACGTGCCGGCCAACTACGGGCCCGACTACACGCAGAAATTCCACGCCGTCTATACGCGCCTGTCGAAGGAGCTTGGCGTGCCGCTCGTGCCGTTCCTGCTGGCCGGCATCGAGAACAAGCCGGAGATGTTCCAGGCGGACCAGATGCATCCCGCGCAGCAGGCACAAGGCATCCTGCTCGACAACGTCTGGCCGACGCTCAAGCCGCTCTTCGGCAAGCCGCGCAGCTGATCTCGCGACGGCGCTTGGCGCGCGACCGGAAAGCAAGAAGCCCCGCTTCGAGCGGGGCTTCCTGTTGCTGCATGCGAAACCGTGAACGGCGCTTCGCGTGCGCGTCGCCTGCGTCGCGGCTTAGTTGCCGCCGTCCTGCGACTGGCTCTGCGTGGTGCCGTACAGCTTCACCTTCGAGCGGTCGCGCAGCGCGGCGAGATACGCTTCGCCTTCGCTTTGCGCTTCGACCTGCGCCATCTGCTGTTGCGCGGCCGCGAGCTGCTGCGGATCGACCGCCGTACCGGGGATCACCGCATTCACGCGATAGATCGCGTAGCCGTCCGCGCCGAGATCGACGCCGACGTATGCCGGCAGCGTCTTCGCATCGACCTTGTAGACGGCGCTCAACGCCGCCGGCGTCAGCCCCTGCGACTGCGTGCGCGACACCTTCAGCGCGGCCGTGAAACCGTCGGCCGACTTCGACTTCTGCAGCTCGGCGAGCTTGGCCGTGCCGTCCTTCTTCGCGAGTTCCGCGGCCTGCTCGGCGACGACCTTCTGACGCACCGCGTCCTTGATCGCGTCGAGCGCCGGCACGGCAGCCGGCTTGTAGTCGGTCACGCGCGCCGAGATCAACGTGTTGTTGCCCACATCGATCGCCTGCGTGTTGTTGCGGCTCTTCACCGAGTCGTTCGCGAACACGGCGGCGAGGAACTTCGGATTGTTCAGCGGGCTCGTCGGCGGCAGTTGCGGGTTCGGCGTCGGCGTGACGGTGGCCGTCTGGATCGTCAGCTTGTACTTGTCGGCGGCCGGCTGCAGCGTCTTCGCCTTTTCATAGACGGTCGACGTGAAGCCTTCCGCGTTGTCCGAGAATGCCTTCGCCGCGTACTGCTGCTTCAGCTCGACTGCGATCTGATCCTTCACGTCCGCGAACGGCTTGACCACCGACGGCTTCACTTCCGTCGCCTTTAGGATATGGAAGCCGAGATCCGATTGCACGATACCGCTCACGTCGCCCTGCTTCAGCGCGAATGCCGCATCGTCGAACGCCTTGCCGCCCGCCGTCGAGCCGCGCGTGATGAAGCCCAGATCGCCGCCCTTCGCCGCCGACGGTGCGTCCTGCGAGTTCTTCTGCGCGATCTGCGCGAACTGGTCCGGATGCGCCTTCACGTCGGCCAGCAGCTGCTCGGCCTTCGCCTTCGCGGCCGCCTTGTCGGCGGCGCTTGCGTCGCTCGCCGCGGCGATGAAGATGTGGCTCACGCGCACCTGCGCTTCCGAACGGAAGTGTGTCGGATTGTCATCGTAGAACTTCTTGATGTCGGCATCGGTCGGCTGCGCGCTCGCGGCGGCAGCGGCCGGCGAGTAGACGAGATACTGGATCGTCGCGGTTTCCGGCGTCGCGAAGCTCTGCTTGTGCGCGTCGTAGTACGCGGCGAGTTGCGCGTCGGTCGGCTGCACCTTCGCCGCGTAGTCGCTCGCCTTCAGCACGAGTGCCTGCACTTCACGCTGCTGTGCGGCGAGTTCCGACAGGCGTTGCGCCGGGCCCTTCGGCGTGAATGCGCTCGACACGATGCTTGCCGGAATCTGCTGCAGCGCGAGGCTGTAGCGCACGCGTTCCTGGTACTGCTCGGGCGTCATCCCCTGGAACGACAACAATTGCGCGTAGCGCTGGACGTCGATCGTACCGTCGGGCTTCTTCAGCGACGCGATCATCGGGTCGCTCATCAGCGCGTCGCGCACCGCATTGTCGGATGCCGTCAGGTGCAGGCGCTGCGTCTCGTCGGCCAGCACGCGTTGCTGGATCAGGCCGTCGAGCACTTGCTTGCGATGTTCGGGCGTGTCGAACGCCTTGATGTCGAACTGCCCGCCGAGCGCCTGACGCGCCTGGTCGATCTGCTGGCGGAACGCGCCGTCGAATTCGACCCGCGTGATCTTGTGTCCGTTGACCGCCGCGACGTTTGCGCTGTCGTCGAAGAAGCCGCGGAAACCCTGGATCCCGACGAAACCCAGGCCCGGCAACACGATCAGGAGCAGGAGCGCCATCATCAGGCGCTGGTGATTACGGAAGAAATCGAGCATGCGTGACGGGAAAATTGGACAAAACGACCGATATTACAACATACGAGGTGGCACGGGAGAAAAGCAGGTGCGCAACGAACGGGCGCAATCGACGATGCAAATGAAAAAGCCCGCACGAGGCGGGCTTTCTCATTTTCTGGCGGAGCGGACGGGACTCGAACCCGCGACCCCCGGCGTGACAGGCCGGTATTCTAACCGACTGAACTACCGCTCCTTGGTCTGGCTGAATCGGGAAACTGGTGGGTGCTGAGGGGCTCGAACCCCCGACCTACGCCTTGTAAGGGCGCCGCTCTACCAGCTGAGCTAAGCACCCGTTTCCGATTCGTTCTGGCTGCGATCTGCGTTTCGGCATCAACAACCAGCGAGCCCGCAAGTTTAATTCATCCCCGATCATTTTGCCAAGCCCGCACGCAAAAAATTTCAACGGCCGTTCAACATACGAAGCCGACACACATAAAAAAACCCGCGGACACGCCGCGGGTTTCGTGAACAACCGTCAGCGACGGTGTTCGGGCCTTCAGTGCTTGACGACTTCCGTCGAGCCGGCATCCTTCGCCGCCTCGCCGACCGGTGCCGCGGCCTTCGCCTCTTCTTCCGGCGGCAGCGGGGTCGGCGTACGTTCGAGCGCGAGCTCGAGCACCTTGTCGATCCAGCGGACCGGCACGATCTCGATCGCGTTCTTCACGTTGTCCGGAATGTCCGCGAGATCCTTCACGTTCTCTTCCGGGATCAGCACGAGCTTGATGCCGCCGCGATGCGCAGCCAGCAGCTTTTCCTTCAGCCCGCCGATCGGCAGCACTTCGCCACGCAGCGTGATCTCGCCCGTCATCGCGACATCGGCACGCACGGGGATCCCCGTCAGCACCGACACCAGCGCGGTCGTCATCGCGCCGCCCGCGGACGGACCGTCCTTCGGCGTCGCGCCTTCCGGCACGTGGATGTGGATGTCCTGCTTCTCGAACGCCTCGTCCTTGATACCCAGACGCCGCGAACGCGAGCGCACGACCGAACGCGCAGCCTCGACCGACTCCTTCATCACGTCGCCGAGCGAACCGGTGCGAATCACGTTGCCCTTGCCCGGCATCACCGCAGCTTCGATCGTCAGCAGATCGCCGCCGACTTCCGTCCACGCGAGGCCCGTCACCTGACCGACCTGGTTCTCCTTCGCCGCGAGGCCGAAGTCGTACTTGCGCACGCCGAGGAACGTATCGAGGTTCTCGCCGTCGACCTTGATCGCGCCCGATGCCTTCTTCAGCAGCAGCATCTTCACGACCTTGCGGCAGATCTTCGACACTTCCCGCTCGAGCGAACGCACACCGGCTTCGCGCGTGTAGTAGCGGATGATGTCGCGGATCGCCTGCTCGGTGACCTCGATCTCGCCGTCCTTCAGACCGTTGTTCTTCTTCTGCTTCGGCAGCAGGTAGCGCTGCGCGATGCTGACCTTCTCGTCTTCCGTGTAACCCGACAGACGAATCACTTCCATCCGGTCGAGCAGCGGCGGCGGGATGTTCAGCGAGTTCGACGTCGCGACGAACATCACGTCCGACAGGTCGAAGTCGACTTCGATGTAGTGGTCGGCGAACGTGTGGTTCTGTTCCGGATCGAGCACTTCGAGCAACGCCGACGACGGATCGCCGCGGAAATCCATGCCCATCTTGTCGACTTCGTCGAGCAGGAAGAGCGGATTGCGCACGCCGACCTTCGCGAGGCTTTGCAGGATCTTGCCCGGCATCGAGCCGATGTACGTGCGACGGTGACCGCGGATCTCGGCTTCGTCACGCACGCCGCCGAGCGCCATGCGAACGAACTTGCGGTTCGTCGCGCGAGCGATCGACTGGCCGAGCGAGGTCTTGCCGACGCCCGGAGGCCCGACGAGGCACAGGATCGGCGCCTTCACCTTGTCCACGCGCTGCTGCACCGCGAGGTACTCGAGGATGCGTTCCTTGACCTTCTCGAGGCCGAAGTGATCCTCGTCGAGCACCTGCTCGGCGTTCGACAGGTCGTTGTTGACCTTGCTCTTCTTGCGCCACGGCAGGCCGATCAGCGTGTCGATGTAGTTGCGCACGACGGTCGCTTCCGCCGACATCGGCGACATCAGCTTCAGCTTCTTCAGCTCGGCATCGGCCTTCTTCTTCGCTTCCTTCGGCATGCGCGCGGCGTTGATGCGCTTCTCGAGTTCCTCGAGATCCGCGCCTTCTTCGCCTTCGCCCAGTTCCTTCTGGATCGCCTTGACCTGTTCGTTCAGGTAGTACTCGCGCTGGCTCTTTTCCATCTGGCGCTTCACGCGCCCGCGGATGCGCTTTTCGACCTGCAGGATGTCGATCTCGGCTTCGAGCTGCGCGAGCAGGTGCTCGAGACGCTCGATGACCGGGAACATCTCGAGGATGTGCTGCTTCTGGTCGAGCTTCAGCGGCAGGCGCTCGGCGATCATGTCCGCGAGGCGGCCTGCTTCATCGATGCCCGACAGCGACGTGAGAATCTCCGGCGGGATCTTCTTGTTCAGCTTCACGTACTGGTCGAACTGCGACACGATCGCGCGGCGCAGCGCTTCCGTTTCCGCGCTGTCGGCGTGATCGGGCTCGAGCGGCATCACTTCGCACGAGAACTGCGTCTCCTGCTCTTCGATCGACAACGCCTTTGCACGCTGGAGGCCCTCGACGAGCACCTTAACGGTGCCGTCCGGCAGCTTCAGCATCTGCAGGATGTTGGCAATACAACCGACCTCGTACATGTCCTTTTCGGTCGGTTCGTCCTTGGCCGCGGTTTTCTGGGCGACGAGCATGATGTGCTTGCCGCCTTCCATCGCTGCTTCGAGGGCCTTGATCGATTTCGGCCGGCCGACGAAGAGCGGAATGACCATGTGCGGGAAAACGACGACATCCCGCAGCGGCAGCAGCGGGAGCGTGATGCGTTCCGGCGGGAGAAGTTGGGTGCCTGACATTTCATTTCCCCATGAGTGGAATCAATTGTTCGGTAATTGAGGCCGCCACAACGAATTGCAAGCCTTCAAGTGCGGGAAATATTCGGTAAGAAAGTAACCACCGCGTATCGAGTCAGAGTTACCCACAAGATAAACGAAAAAAAGCCGCCCACGGACTCATGAACGGCCTTTTTCGCTGAACATCGTCGGCAAGCCGGTCAGTTCGAACCCGCCACCTTCGGCGTGTCCTCATAGATCAGCAAGGGCTTGCCGTCGCCATCGATGACGTTCTCGTCGATGATGACCTTGCTGACCCCTTTCATCGTCGGCAGCTCGTACATCACGTCGAGCAATGCCTGTTCGATGATCGAACGCAAACCGCGCGCGCCGGTCTTGCGGCGGATCGCCTTGCGGGCGACTGCCTGCAGCGCGCCCGGCCGGATTTCCAGCTCGACGCGCTCCATCGCGAACAGCTTGTGATACTGCTTGACGAGCGCGTTCTTCGGCTCGACGAGGATCTTCATCAGCGCGGCTTCGTCGAGCTTGCCGAGCGTCGCGACCACCGGCAGACGGCCGATCAATTCGGGGATCAGACCGAATTTGATCAGGTCTTCCGGTTCCGTTTCGCGCAGCACTTCGCCCGCGTCGCGTTCCTGCTTGCTCTTGACCGTCGCGCCGAAGCCGATGCCGGTTTTCTCGGTACGATCGGTGATCACCTTCTCGAGGCCGTCGAATGCGCCGCCGCAGATGAACAGGATGTTGGTCGTGTCGACCTGGATGAAATCCTGGTTCGGGTGCTTGCGGCCGCCCTGCGGCGGCACCGACGCCATCGTGCCCTCGACGAGCTTCAGCAGTGCCTGCTGGACGCCCTCGCCCGACACGTCGCGCGTGATCGACGGGTTGTCCGACTTGCGGCTGATCTTGTCGATCTCGTCGATGTAGACGATCCCGCGCTGGGCCTTGTCGACCTCGTAGTTGCAGTTCTGCAACAGCTTCTGGATGATGTTCTCGACGTCCTCGCCGACGTAGCCGGCTTCGGTCAGCGTCGTCGCATCGGCGATCACGAACGGCACGTTGAGCAACCGCGCGAGCGTCTGCGCGAGCAGCGTCTTGCCGGAGCCCGTCGGGCCGATCAGCAGGATGTTGCTCTTCGACAGCTCGACGTCGTCCTTCTTGTCGAGATGCTTCAGACGCTTGTAGTGGTTGTACACGGCCACCGCGAGGATCTTCTTCGCGCGCTCCTGGCCGATCACGTACTGATCGAGGATGTCGCGAATTTCCTGCGGGCTCGGCAAATCCGACCGGGACAGGCTGGCCTCGACGCCGGCGGCAGCCGCCTCGTCGCGAATGATCTCGTTGCAGAGGTCGATGCACTCATCGCAGATGAACACCGACGGGCCCGCGATGAGTTTCTTCACCTCATGCTGGCTCTTCCCGCAAAACGAGCAATACAACAGCTTCTCGCTGTTCGAACCTTTTTTGTCCGCCATGAATGTAGAGCCTCCGGACAGGTAAATGACATGATACGCCGAATGCTCCGAACGCCGCGCCTAGGGCGCGACCGGAGTCGGCTGGATGCGCTTGCCGCAGATGCTCAGGGCACTCGGGACATTGCAAGAGCGCCGCCCGAATCGGGGCGGCACCCCACTTAAGCTCACGGGCGCTTCAGCAACACCTGGTCGATCAGCCCGTACGCCTTCGCGTCCTCGCTCGACATGAAGTTATCACGGTCGGTGTCGCGCGCGATGCGCTCGACGTCCTGGCCCGTATGCTGCGCGAGCAGGTTGTTCAACCGTTCCTTCAGGTAAAGGATTTCGCGTGCCTGGATCTCGATGTCGGACGCCTGGCCGCGCGCGCCGCCGAGCGGCTGGTGAATCATCACGCGCGAGTTCGGCAGCGCGAAACGCTTGCCCTTCGCGCCCGACGCGAGCAGGAACGCGCCCATGCTGGCCGCGAGGCCCATGCAGAGCGTCGACACGTCCGGCTTGATGAACTGCATCGTGTCGTAGATCGCCATGCCGGCCGACACCGAGCCGCCCGGGCTGTTGATGTAGAGGCTGATGTCCTTGTCGGGATTCTCGCTCTCGAGGAACAGCAATTGCGCGACCACGAGGTTGGCGGTCTGGTCGTTCACTTCGCCGACCATGAACACCAGGCGCTCCTTCAGGAGACGCGAATAGATATCGTACGAACGCTCGCCGCGGCCGCTCGTTTCGACGACGATCGGCACCAGCCCCAGCGCTTGCGCCTCGAAACCCTGCGGCGCGTTCGAAGCAAGCATGTCCAGCAATTCAGCGCGAGTGATCATTCAATGAACCTTGTTCGAATGGAAAATTGAACGGAGGGAAGCCGCCCACTCAATCGCCATATTAATGGCAACCGTGCGCTTGACGTAAAAACGGCGTGCGGGCCGTCGCTCCGACAGCCGGCACGCCGCTAGAGCGACACTTACGCTTGCGCCGATGCGCTCGCGAGTGCCTCGAAGCTCACTTCCTTGTCCGTCACCTTTGCCTTGCCCAGCACGAAGTCGACGACGTTGCTTTCAACGACGAACGCTTCCATCTCGGCGAGGCGCTGCTGGTTCGAATAATACCAGCGGACCACTTCCTTCGGGTCTTCGTAGCTCTTCGCGAACTCGTCGACTTCCGCGCGGATCTGCTCCGGCTTCGCTTCCAGGCCGTTCGCCTTCACGAGCTCGGCCAGCACGAGGCCCAGCTTCACGCGACGCTCTGCCTGCTCGGCGAACATCTCGGCCGGGATCGGTGCGTCCTTCGCGTTCGGCACGCCGCGCTGCGCCAGATCCTGGCGAGCCATTTCGACGAGGCGTTGCTGATCCTGCTCGATCAGCGCCTTCGGCACGTCGAGTTCGGAAATCTTCAGCAGTGCGTCCATCACCTGGTTCTTGACGATGGCTTGCGTGCGACGCTTCGCTTCGCGCTCGAGGTTTTCCTTGATTTCGGCGCGCATCTTCGTCAGGTCGCCGTCTTCGATGCCGAGCGACTTCGCGAATTCGGCGTCGATTTCCGGCATGTGCGGCCACTCGATCTTCTTCATCGTGACCGTGAATTGCGCCGTCTTGCCCGCCACGTCCTTGCCGTGGTAGTCGTCCGGGAACTTCAGGTCGAACGTACGCTGTTCGCCGACCTTCAGGCCCAGCGCGGCCGTTTCGAATTCCGGCAGCATGCGGCCTTCGCCGAGCACGAACGGGAAGTCTTCGGCCGTGCCGCCCTGGAACGCGACGTCGTCGATCTTGCCGACGAAATCGACCGTCACGCGATCGCCGTTCTTCGCTGCGGTGTCCGCGCCGCCGTCGCCGTGCTCGCCGGCTTCGCCGCGCGCGTGGTAATGCACGCGCTGCTTGCGCAGGATGTCCAGCGTGCGGTCGATTTCGGCGTCGCCGATCGACGTCGTCGAGCGCTCGACTTCAGCCGTCGACAGATCGCCGATCTTCACTTCCGGGTAGACCTCGAACGTCGCGTCGAACGCATAGGCGTCCTCGGCCTGCTCCTGCTTCGGCTCGAAGCTCGGCTGGCCGGCGACGCGCAGGTTTTCCGCGCGGCTGATCGTGAAGAACTCCTGGCCGATCTTGTCGCTCAGCACTTCCGCCTCGACCTGACCCGCGTACTGCTGGGCGACCATCTTGAGCGGCACCTTGCCCGGGCGGAAACCCGGCATGCGAACGTTCTTCGCGAGTTTCTGGATACGGGCGTCGATTTCCTTCTGCACGGTGTCCTTCGGCAGGGAAATCGTCACGCGGCGTTCAAGCTTGCCGAGGTTCTCAACAACGTTAGCCATGGCTTCAATCGTCCTAAAATTATTCGAGCGAATCGGGTTTTCCTTGCCGTGCCTGCCTGCAGCGCGCGGTGCGTCGCACTCACACGCCGCGCCGGAGCGCCACGCCATCCCTGCACGCGCCGGATGGCTAGCGCAAGCGGCTCGGAGCACGGCTTTGGCCGGAAGAATCGACTATTCTAGCAAACTATTTTCCCCGCACCGCCAGATCGGCGCGACAACGATGCGCGCCGGCCGTGCCGCCCGCGCCCGGGCACGGCAATGCACGCGGATCGCCGCTATGCCGGACGGCATATCCTCTGCGGGGCCGCCATCCTGTAAGCTCCGATTGAGGGTGCGCCGCGGTCTCGGCCACCATTTTTCATACCAATCACGCCTTCCGGAGACACCATGCCGCAACACCCGTCCGCGCCTGTCGTCGTCATCGCGCCCGATTCGTTCAAAGGCTCGCTTTCCGCCGAGCAGGTCGCGGACGCGATCGCCACCGGCATCCGCCGCGCCCGTCCCGACGCGGTCGTGCGCTGCTGCCCGATGGCCGACGGCGGCGAAGGCACGCTCGACGCGATGCTGGCGGGCGGCGGCACGCGGCGCGCGCTGCGGGTGGCAGGCGCGTCGCTCGCGGCACGCGATGCGGCGGTCGGCGTGATCGATGCGCGCACCGCGATCATCGAAACCGCCGAGATCGTCGGCATTACCGACCCGGTCGGCATGAGCGTGCCGGTCGACGCGCGCAGCACGCGCGGCATGGGCGAGGCGATCCGTACGCTGCTCGACGAGGGCGTGCGCCGCTTCTTCGTCGCGCTCGGCGGCAGCAGCACCAACGACGCCGGCGCAGGATTGCTCGCCGGCCTCGGCCTGCAATGCTTCGACGCGGCCGGACAGCCGGTCGAACCCGTCCCGGCGCGGCTCGCCGATATCGCGCGGATCGACGCGTCGGGCCTCGATCCGCGTCTGAAGGAAGCGGAATTCATCGGCATGTCCGACGTCGACAACCCGCTGACGGGCGCGCACGGCGCGACCGCGGTATTTGGCCCGCAGAAGGGCGTGACGCCCGTGCAGGTTGCGACCCTCGATGCCGCGCTCGGCCGTTTCGCCGACCTGCTCGAGGCCGCACTCGACCGGCACGGTCGCGATCTGGCCGGCGCCGGCGCCGCGGGCGGCCTCGGATTCGCGCTGCACATGCTCGGCGCGCAGTTCGAAGCCGGCGCGGAAGTCGTCGCGCGGCAGATCGGGCTCGATGCCGCACTCGCAGGCGCCGACTGGCTGATCACCGGCGAAGGTCGCTCCGACGTGCAGACGCTGCATGGCAAGGCGCCGTTCATCGCGTGCCGTCATGCACAGGCCGCGGGCGTGCCCGCGTCGCTGCTGTCCGGCGCGGTCGACCCGGCCGCGCTGCCGCGCCTGTCCGAACACTTTTCCGGCTGCTTTTCACCCGCCCCCGGCCCGATCACGCTCGACGTCGCGATTCGCGATGCGGCGAACCTGCTCGCGAACGAAGCCGAACAGTTGACACGGCTGAAGTACGGCGCACACTGACCGTTGACCCGAGCGCGCGATACAGGAACAATCGGGCCCGCCCTTTTTCTTCAGGATTCGACATGAAAGGCCGCCAAGCCGGGCTCGATCAGTTTCTGACCTATCGCCTCCATGCGCTCACGAAGCGATCCGACCGCGGGATCGCCGAGGTGTACCGGCACAAGCTGGACATCTCGCTGCCCGAGGCGCGCGTGATCGCCGCCGTCGGTGCCTTCGGTCCGTTTTCGATCATGGATCTCGCGCGTCATACCAACCTCGACAAGAGCCAGGCGAGCCGCGCGGCGGAAGCGCTGCTGCGCCAGGGGCTGCTCGAGCGCAGCGCGAGCGAGGAAGACGGCCGCGTCGTGCTGATCGCGCTGACCGGCGACGGCCGCGCGCTGCATCGCAAGATCATGCCGATCGTGCGCAAGTGGAATGACGGCCTGCTCGCGTGCCTGTCGGAGAGCGAGCGCCAGACGTTCGAGCGACTGCTCGACAAGGTCGTCGCGAACGCGGTCGAACGCGACGAGTGAGTCGCGCGCGGCAAGTGCGCGCGGTGGCGCGACGATGCGGCATGAATCGGGCACGTCGCGACGACTTCGCCCGCTTCAGGCGCGAGCCGCGCCCCCGCTTTCTTCAGACGAGATGACGCCCGCAGGCGCCCGCATCACGCAGGCGAAACTGCAGCGCGCGCGGCTTCCCAGCCGGGCGCCCGGGCAACTTCCCGTTACTTCTTCGCGCTTGCGCGCGTGCCGGCCACCGCCGCGACGCCCGCACCGCTATAGCCCGCTGTTCGCCGCGCGCTGACGCAACAACCCGAGCACCGCGTCGCAATACGGGGTCGGCACGTCGAGCTTGCGCCCCAGTTCCGGAAACACGCCGAGGATCGGTCCGATTTCCAGGGGCCGCCCAGCCTCGAAATCCTGCAGCATCGACGTCTTGAACGCGCCGAGCCTGCGCGTCACGGCAATCCGCTCCGGCCCGCTCATCCCCGTATCGAGACCGAGCTTCGCGCCGATCGCGGCCGCCTCCTCCATCATCCGCAACGCGAGGCCCTGCGTGAACGGATCGTCGAGCAGTTGGTCGGCGGTCGAACCCGTCAGCGCACTCAATGGATTCATGTTCATGTTGCCCCACAGCTTTGCCCAGATCTCGGTGCGGATCGCAGGCGTCGACTCGACGTCGAAGCCGCCCGCGGCGAGTGCCGCCGCGAATCGCGCGGTCGCCGCGTCGAGCCGCGAATCGGGCGAGCCGACGATCAAGCGGTTGCCGCGGCCGCGGCGCACGATACCCGACGCATCGGTGCTCGACGACAAATGCACCACGCAGCCGATCGCCTGCGCGGGCGGCAGCGCCGCCGACACCGCCCCGGCCGGATCGACCGCATCGAGCGGCACGCCGCAGAGCGGTCCCGCGAGCCCGTGCGTAAACCACCACGGCAACCCGTTCATCGCGGCGACGATCACCGTGCCGGGACCGATCAGCGGCGCGATGCGCTCAGCCAGCGCCGGCAACGCCTGCGCCTTCAGCGCGATCACCACGTAATCCTGCACGCCGAGCGCGGCTGCGTCGTCGCTTGCGCGCACCGGGACCGACGACACGGTACCCGCCTCGTCGATCACGCGCACGCCGTGCGCGTTCAGCGCATCGAGCGTCGCGCCGCGCGCGAATGCACTCACCGTCATGCCGGCCCGCGACAGCGCGGCAGCAAGCAACCCGCCGATCGCGCCGACCCCGACCACCGCCGCACGCGCCGTTCCTGAATTCGTGTCGTTCATGATGGAAATCCGTCTGACGGAAGACGACGAGCATAACGCTCAATCGTTGCGGATACAACTATCTGCGCAAACCGCTGCAGGCCGTGGTTCGCACCCGCATTCAGCGCGGCGCAACGCCCGCCGCCGCGGGGTCGTCGTCGGCCGGGCCGCGCGTCGCGCCGAGCACGCCGGCGATCTGGCTCTTGTCGTGCATGCCGAGCTTGCGGTATGCGCAGCGCAGATAGTGACGCACGGTCGTCGGCGAAATCGCCATCTGCTGTGCAACCTCCTTGTGCGAGCGGCCGGCACCGTAATAGCGGATCGCCGCCAGCTCGCGCGGACTCAGCCGGTCGAGCAGCGAGCGCGGCCGCGCCTCGATCTGGAACAGGCCCGCGACGGGCACGCACTGGATACGCAGCGCGCCGCCGACGTATGGCTGGCCCGTGTGGCGCCGCACATGCGCGACCAGCGGCTCCGGCACGCGCGGCCCCGTCCATGCCGGCCATTCGGTCCGCAGCACGTCGTCGAAACCGTGATCGGCGTGGTGCAGCACGCCGAAGTTGTCGCACAGCGCACGGGCCGTCGGCGCCACCGCATCGGCACGCTCGCGCGTGAGCTGTGCCGCGCGGTTGATCGTCAGCGCGGCCGCCAGATGCGGAATCACTTCTTCGAAGCGACTCGCGTCGTCGTCGCTGAACGGACGATTCAAGCCCTGGCGGTAGATCGACATGAACGTCGTCAGCCCGAAGCGGCGATCGAGCGTACACACGCACATCAGTTGCGCGAGCCCGTATTTCACGCACCAGTCGCGAAACCGCGCGTCGACCCCGGGCTCGACGACCGACAAGCGCACCGCGCGACCGTGCGCGCCGAGCAGCGTGCGCTGCGCGAGCGGATCGCAGTCGCGCACGCGTTTCCAGTCGCTGAAGAACGCGTGCGGAAGACGGTACAGGAAACTGTTGTGCATCACGGGACCGGTCGGCACGTGCGTCGCGACGCCGGTCCACGCGGCATCGAACGGGATGAGCCCCTGCAGCAGCGAAAAGAAGCGGCACTCGAATTCGCCGATACCCGAGCGCGCCGCCACTGCGTACAGGTCGAGCAGCATCAGGCCGAGTTCGCGTCGCGCCGCGTCGCCGCGCGTCACGCCGTCGAAGTCGGCACGGCGCGGCGGAACCGCCGGCCATGCGGACTCGTCTAGCACGATCGCGGCCGGCACGTCGCGCAGCGCATCGGGATCCTGTCCGATATCCGTCGTGGTCCTCAACTTCCACTCCCCTGCCCGATCGGGCCGCTGATGCGCGCAACGCAGACCGGCCGATTATAGCGGCCGCCTTTTTTGGCGGGCCGCGTCGCCGGAACACGCGGCAATCCCATCCATTTGAACGGTGCGCCGCCCGTTGCTGCCGCGCAGCACGCCGCGTCGCGGCGTCGCGGCATGTCCACGCCGTGCATCGCGGGTTTTCCATACCGTTCATCTGCACGACTGTTCAGCGGTTTTCCTGCTGCCGACACTGCGTCGCGACAACACCAACGACAAACGATGGACGACGGTATGGAGAACCCCACGTGACGACACCCCGCTTCATCCGCATGGCCACTGCCGCCGCGACGCTTGCCGCGTGCAGCGCCACCGCGCACGCGCAGTCGGCCCTTACGCTCTACGGCGCGCTCGACGTCGGCGTGCAGTACCTGACGCACGCCGACGGGCGCCACTCGGCCGTGCAGTTGCAGAACTACGGGATCCTGCCTTCGCAGGTCGGGATCAAGGGCCACGAGGATCTCGGCGGCGGCTGGCGAGCGCTGTTCAAGCTCGAACAGGGCCTCAACGTCAACGACGGCACCGCGACCGCGCCGGGCTACGCATTCTTCCGCGGCGCATACGTCGGCGTCGCGGGGCCCGTCGGCACCGTGACACTCGGCCGGCAGTTCAGCGTGCTGTTCGACAAGACGCTGTTTTACGACCCGCTGTGGTACGCGTCGTACAGCGGCCAGGGCGTGCTCGTACCGATGACCGCGAACTTCATCGACCACTCGATCAAGTACCAGTCTCCGACGCTGGCCGGCTTCGATGTCGAGGCCCTCGCCGCGACCGCCGGCGTCGCGGGCAATGCGCGCGCCGGGCGCGTGCTCGAACTCGGCGGCCAGTACACGAGCAACGGGCTATCGGTCAGCGCGGTGCTGCACCAGGCGCACGGCGATGCGGCGGCCGCCGACGACACGTCCGCGCGCCGCCGCGAACTCGGTACGCTCGCCGCGCGTTACGCGTTCGCGACGCTGCCGCTCACCCTCTACGCGGGCATCGAGCGCCTGACCGGCGACCTCGATGCGGCGCGCACGATCGTCTGGGGCGGCGCGCGATACCTGATACCGGGCGGAATCGGACTGAACGCAGGCGTCTACCACACCGATTCGCACACGCCCGCGATCGGCCACCCGACGCTGTTCATCGCGAGCACCACTTACGCGCTGTCGAAACGCACCGTCGCGTACGTGAACCTCGGTTCTGCGCGCAACAGCGGCCAGAGTTCGCAAACCGTCTACGAATACGACCCGACACCGCTTGCCGGCGCATCGCAGTTCGGCGCGATGGTCGGCATGTATCACCTGTTCTGATTCCCTTCAGCGAGAACCCGCCATGAAGACCCTTAGCTCCAACGCCGCGCTGCCGTCCGACGGCAGCGCGTCGAGTTTCGCGCGCTCGACGGTCGTCGCACTCGTCGTGTTCGCCGCCATTACGCCGTTGCTGCTGCTCGTCGCGCCGGCCGTCGCCGGTCAACTCGCGATGCAGCTCGGGCTGTCCGCTTCGCAGATCGGCACCTACTTCTTCGTCGAACTCGGCGCGTTCAGCCTCGCGACCGTGCCGTCGTACCTGTGGCTCGGCCGTATCGATGCGCGCCGCGTCGCTGCGTGCGCGATCGCGCTGTTCGGCGCGGGCAATCTCCTGACCGCGTTGTTGATGCCCGGCTTCGTCGCGCTGCTCGCGCTGCGCGCCGCCACCGCGCTCGGCGGCGGCTCGCTGATGGTGCTTTGCATGACCAGCGCGGCGACGAGCGAGAACAGCGATCGCGTGTACGGGCTGTGGGTCGTCGGCCAGTTGATTGCCGGCGCGATCGGGCTGTTCGTGCTGCCGCACGTGTTCGCCGCGTTCGGGCTGCGCGCGCTGTATGTCGCACTGGCCGTGCTCGCGCTGCTCGCCGCGCCGCTGTCGCGCGGCTTTCCCGCGACGCTCGGCACGCGGAACGCGTCCGCACGGGCCGCGCACGGCGCCGCGACCCGTGCGTCCCGGCGCTTCGTCGCGCTCGCGATCGGCGCGGTGCTGACCTTCTATCTCGCGATCGGCAGCGTGTGGACGTTCGCGAGCCGCGCGGCGGCGGAGGCCGGACTCGATCCGCAGTCGACGGGCAACGTGCTCGCGATCGCGAGCGTGATGGGGATCGCCGGCGCGGCGCTCGCATCGTGCGCGGGCGGCCGGCTTGCCCGGCACGCGATGCTGGCCGCCGGTTACGCGCTGCTCGCGGCGTCGCTCGTCGCACTCGCCGCGCTGCCGCATGCGAGCGGCTACAGCGCCGCGATCTTCGCGTTCAAGTTCGCGTGGACGTTCGTATTGCCGTTCATTCTCGCGACCGTCGCGCAGATCGATACGTCCGGCCGCCTGGTGGCGACGCTCAATTTCGTGATCGGCGCGGGTCTTGCGGCCGGCCCGCTCCTCGCCGGGCTGTTGCTCGATGCCGGCGGCACGATGCACGCGCTGTTCGGGGCCGCGGCAGCCGTCGCGATCGCGTCGTTTGCCGCGCTGCGCCACATCGATCGGCGCACGCGCAATTCCACGACTTCCGTTTCTTCCCAACCGTGACAGGTCAGCCTATCCATGAATCGCACCGCCTTCTTCACCGACGAACGCACCTTCTGGCACACCGGCGGCACGCACGCGCTGTTCTTCCCCGTCGGCGGCTGGGTCCAGCCGCCGTCGAGCGCCGGCTACGCCGAATCGCCCGATTCGAAGCGCCGCTTCCTGTCGCTCGTGCAGGCGTCGGGCCTGGCCCACCACCTCGACATGCGCGGCGCCGCGCCGGCCACCACCGATGATCTGCTGCGCATCCATCCGGCGAGCTATCTCGACGCGTTCCGCGCGCTCAGCAACGCGAACGGCGGCGACCTCGGCGATCTCGCGCCGTTCGGCAACGGAAGCTACGAGATCGCCGCACTGTCGGCGGGTCTCGCGATCGCGGCGGTCGACACCGTCGTGACTGAACGCGCGGCCAACGCGTTCTCGCTGTCGCGGCCGCCCGGCCATCACTGCCTGCGCGATCGCCCGATGGGCTTCTGCCTGCTCGCGAACATCCCGATCGCGATCGAGGCCGCACGCGCGAAGCATGGCATCGCCCGTGTCGCCGTGATCGACTGGGACGTGCATCACGGCAACGGCACGCAGGCGATCTACTACGACGATCCGGACACGCTGACGATCTCGCTGCATCAGGATCGCTGCTTTCCGCCCGGCTACAGCGGCGCGGACGATCGCGGCGAAGGCGCGGGCGTCGGCGCGAACCTGAACGTGCCGTTGCTCGCGGGCAGCGGCGACGATGCGTATCGCCATGCGTTCGAGCGAATCGTGCTGCCGGCGCTGGAGCGGTTCCGGCCGGAACTGATCGTCGTCGCGAGCGGCCTCGACGCGAGCGCGGTCGATCCGCTCGCACGCATGCAGCTGCATACGGACAGTTACCGGTACATGACGCGTGCGATGAAGGAGGCGGCGCAGCGCCACTGCGGCGGACGGCTCGTGATCGTCCATGAGGGCGGCTATTCGGAAGCGTACGTGCCGTTCTGCGGACTCGCGATCGTCGAGGAGCTGGCCGGCATCCGCACCGATGTCGCGGATCCGATGCTCGATCTCGCGATCGCGCAGCAGCCGGGCGAGCGGTTCGTGAGATTCCAGCGCGAGCTGCTCGACGAACTGGCCGTGTCGTTCGGCTTGTAACGCGCGTTCACCAACGATACGGGGCCGACCCTTGCGCGATCGGTGCGGATGAGGTTTCCTGTGCCTTTACACCTGCCCGGCCCCCGTTCGATGAAATCGTCTCCGCGCGACCGCGACACCAACGACAAAGACAAGGCGCGCCGCCAGCCTTCCAGGCTCGCACTGAATATCGCCGCCGTGCTGGTCGGCCTGATCACGTTCGCGATCGGCGCGGCGTGGTTGATCTATAGCTGGATCGTCGATCGCGAAGCGCAGTATTTCGCGATTCCGCTCGTGTTTTCGGTTCCGGTGATCGTCGCGGTCGCGGTGCGGAGTTTCTGGGATTAGGCTCGCTCGAGACGACGAAGCGCCGCGGTCGGAAGACGTGCGGCGCCTTTTTGTTCAACGCGTAGCGATATTGGCAATCGGCTCACGGCCGCTCACAGGCCGGCATGCCTGCACGGGTTGGGAACCGAACCCTGATATCCACCGGCGAAACCCAGCGCAGAGCCGAGAAGTGCGGTGCCGACCGATTTCAGGACGGTTTCGCCCGACAGCGGCACGCCGCTGGCGATCAGCCGGCCCGAGTAGGCCGAGCACTCCGGCGACGACACATCCGGCTGCGCGGGCCTGGCGCTCCGCGCGATGTTGTCGGCGGCCGTCGTGGCGAATGCGGGTGCGGCAAGCGCGAATGTCAGCACGGCAATCGATGCATGTGCGATGTTCTTCATGTGCGGTCCTCGGCAAGATGCGCTGCGTGCGGGCATTGTAATGAGGAATGGCACGCCGAACGCGATTCTGCCTTCCGCTTGTGCTTAACGAGCCTGTTGTATGGACGGGCGAAAACCGGGCTGCAACAAAAAAGCGCTGCGGTCGACCGACCGGCAGCGCTTTTTCTGGAACGGCCTTGGCGCGGCACGTTCGACTTCGTGGTGCGTGAGGCCGGACTCGAACCGGCACACCCTTGCGGGCGTCAGGACCTAAACCTGGTGCGTCTACCAATTTCGCCACTCACGCGCATGTCTGTCGCCTGACTGCGCGGCACGCAAGATGCGTTCTCCACGCGCCCGGGCCTTCATGCCGGCCAGAAAACCGGCACGCCCGATCAGGCGAGCGCGAGATTCTACCCGATCTGTGCAGCATTGTCTCGCCCCACCAACACCCGTCGGAGAGCGGTGCTAGAATGCCGCGCTCGACGTGCCGGCCGCGCGCCGGCGCGCGTCCCCAAACCCGCCTCCGCCACGATCCCACCCGTGAACTTCGACGATTACTGTCAGCAAAAGGCCGCCCCCGCGGGCTCCAGCGTCTATTACGCGCTGCGCCAGGCACCGCTCGCCGCCGCACCGCGCCTGACGGCGTTGTTCGCGCTGCGCCGCGAACTCGAGGAAACCGTCAAGGAAACCAGCGATCCGACCGTCGGACACACGAAGCTCGCGTGGTGGCACAAGGAACTCGCAGCACTCGCCGCCGGCGAACCGTCGCACCCGGTCACGAAGGCGCTCGCGCAGCATCACCCGGCGATCGGCGCCGAATCCGAGGCGCTGCGCACGCTCGTCAACGGTTACGGGATGGATCTCGAACAGGCACGTTACCTGGATTTCGCGAACCTGCAGCGCTACATCGCGCAAGTCGGCGGCACCTTCGCGGCGCTGGTCGCACGCGCGAGCGCCGCGAATCCGGCCGACCCGCAACCGTGGGCCGCGGATGCCGGCCGCGCGCTGATGCTCGCGCAATTCGTGCAGGAACTCGGCAACGATGCGCGCCATGGCCGCATCTATCTGCCGATCGACGAACTGCAACGCTACAACGTGACCGCCGCCGATCTGCTGAACCGCCGCTACAGTCCGGCCTTCACCGAGCTGCTGCAGTTTCAGACGGGCCGTGCACGCGAAGCGCTCACCGCCGCCGACGCGGCGATCCCGGCATCCGAACGCCGCGCACAACGCACGCTGCGTGCGCAGATCGCACTGGCCGGCGCGCTGCTCGACGAAATCGAGCGCGACGGCTATCAGGTGCTGCATCAGCGCATCGCGTTGACGCCGATCCGCAAGCTGTGGATCGCGTGGCGCGCCGCGCGCCGCCGCTGACCGACGCCGTCACGGCCTCACGCCTTCAGCAGCGGCAGCGTGTCGAAGCGCTGCTGCAGTACATGCGTCGCATCGAGCCCCCACCACGGGCCAAGCACCGTCGCATACATTTGACGAAAATCGACCGCGACCGGCAGGTTGCCGTTGCCGTCCAGACGTCCGAGTGCCGGCGCCGCGCCGTACAGCCCGCCGGCCACGCGGCCACCCATCACGAAATGCGGCGCGGCGGTACCGTGATCGGTGCCGTTACTCTGGTTCTCGCGCACGCGCCGCCCGAATTCCGCATACGTCATCACGAGCGTCTGGTTCCAGCGCCCGAGCTCGACCAGCGCGCCACGCATCGCGCTCATCCCTTCCGCGAACTGCCTGAGCAGCGCAGCCTGCTGCCCCGGCTGGTTCTGGTGCGTATCGAAGCCGTTGAGCGTGAGCCGCAACACCGCGACGCCGTCCTGCGCGCCGGGCCCCGAGGCCTCGCATGCCGCGAGCACCTGCATCGCGGTCTTCACCGACGTCCCGAACGTACCGGACGGAAAGGCCGTCCTGAACTCGCGCATCCCGCCGCGTGGGCGAAGCCGGTCGGCCGCCTTCACGATGTCGTTCTCGACGTCGATGATGTGCGCGAGCGCCGGGTTCCGTTCGCGCAGCGACGAGGGTTCGGCCAGCCGCGCCGCGCGAATGAATTGCGCCGGATTGACGAGCGCGATCGCGCGCGCGCCGTTCGCGAGCGGCCCCATCTCGGCGCTGCCGAGCACGACGCCATCCGCCGCGAAGCCGGGCGGCACCGGCGCCTGCGCGAAGGTGCGCGTGAGCCAGCCTTCGTGCAGGTACTGGTCGGAGCGCGATGCGGTATCCCAGATTTCGATCGATCGGAAATGCGACAGGTTCGGCTGCGGATAGCCGACGCCCTGCACGATCGCGACCTGGCCGTCACGCCACAGCGGCATCATCGGCGCAAGCGACGGGTGCAGCCCCGTCTGCGCATCGAGCTGCAGCACCTGGTCGCGCTTGATGCCGATGCTGCGGCGGAACTGGTAGTAGAGCGGATCCGCATACGGCACGACCGTGTTCAGTCCGTCGTTGCCGCCCTTCAGCTCGACCAGGATCAGCACGTTCGCGTAGCCGGCCGTCGGCTGCCGCCCCGCCGCGGCCATCGATGTCGCCGCCTGCGCGGGCGGCTGCCACAACGACACGCCCGCCGCAGCCGCGGCGCCCGTCAGCGTCAGAAAATCACGTCGGTTCATCGTGCATCCTTCGGTTCGCCGCGCGGCATGGCCACCGCGACAGCGCGCCTGTTCATCGTCGTTTCGTTCATTTCAGTTGATAGGCCGGGTCCATCAGCAGCGCCTCGAGATACGCGCTGCCGGTCGAGTCCGTATCGATCGCCGCGACCGGCGACACCGGCAGCACCGCATGCTGCAGTTGAAGCTCGGTCGACAATCCGGCGATCGCCTGCGGCCGCGCACGATACTGCGCAAGCCAGCGTTCGAGGTCGAACCGCATGCCGCCGCGCGCGGGCCGCGCCGGCGCACCGCGCACGCCGGCAACCGACGCGGGAGCAGCGACCGGCATCGCTTGCGCGCGTGCATTCGGCACCGGCTGCGCGATCGCATGCGCGGGCGCCCGCATGCCGGCGGTCTCGGTCGCGCGAAACAACTGCTCGACGAACTGCTTGCGCGCAAGCAGCGTGGTGCTGTTGATCCACATCGCGCCGCCCGGCCAGCCCTTCACGTTCGGCGGATAGAACAGGTTCTGCCCGAGCGTGCGCACGGTGTTCGCGAGCATCTGCGGATCGCCGTACGCGACGTCGAACAGCCGCACCGACCCGACGACGAACTCGACCGGCGATTTCACGAGCACGCCGCGATTGCGCGGATCCCAGAATGCGTCGGTCGACCAGAGCGCGGCGAGCGCCGCACGTATGTCGTAGCCGCTCGCGCGAAACCGTTCGGCGACGATATCGAGCGCGCCGGCGTCCGGCGTATCGGACACGAACTCGCGCCACAATTTGCCGGCGATGAAGCGCGCGGTATCGGGCCGCTTCAACAGAATGTCGAGAAAGCCGTCGCCGTCGAACGCGCCCGTCTCGCCGAGTATCGTCTTGTCGCCCGCGTCGTGCCATTCGGGCCGCACGACGAATCGCAACGTATCGGGATCGACGCTCCAGCCCGTCATCGCGCGTGCGGCCTCGGTCACGTCGCGCTGCGTGTAGCGCCCTTCGCCGAGCGTGAACAGCTCCATCACCTCGCGCGCGAAGTTCTCGTTCGGGCGCCCCTTGCGGTTGCTCGCGCCGTCGAGATACTGAAGCATCGCCGGATCCTTCGCGACCGCATGCAGCAGCGTGCCGAAGTTGCCGAGCGCCTCGCGGCGCAACAGCGCGTTCTGCGCGGCCATCGTCTGCGGATACGGAACCTTGTCCTGTCCGGAGGTGAAGTGCCCGTGCCAGAACAGCGTCATGCGCTCGGTGAGCGGCGACGGCGTCATGACCATCTCGTTGACCCACGCCGCGCGCAACGCATCGTAGCGGCGATCGCGTTCGCGCTGCTCGTCGCGCCGCATGTCGGGCGTGAGCGCCTGTCGCTGTGCGCGGGTCGGCGGCGATTCGGCCAGCCAGTCGGGCCAGCTCGTCACGGGGTCGCGGCGCACGTTGCCCAGCGTATCGGCCACGACCTGTGCGCGCGTCATCCCGACGATGCGGGCGACTTCGGCCGGTGCGGGAGAAAAGCCGGTGCGGCTCAGGAAGAACAGCGCATCGTCGGCGTCGAGCGGCGCCTGCATCGCGGGCGATGCCGGAGCGGCAGCGTTCGCTTTCATCGTCGTGGACTCCCGGAACGCACCGGCGGTGCGGATGCCGGTACAACGGCAGCAGGCATCCGAAAGTTGACGGAAAAATTGCTACGGAATCTTTCCATGCCGCGCGAACGCGCGTGCGGCTCAGCGCTTGTACAGCTCGCGGACGGCGTCCTCGATGTGCTGGCGCAACAGGTGGCGCTCCTCGGGCGTCATGTGCCCGTCGCGGCGGCGCTGCTCGAGATCGGGAGGCACGGCGGAACGGGCCGCCGTGTCGGCGGCGCGATCGGACTGCGGCGCCTTGCCGCGCTGCATCTTGCGCGACGAGGCGCCCGGCTCGGGGCGCTGCGCATACGCGAAGTTCGACGCATATGGACCGGCAAGTGCGATCGTCAGCATCAGTGCAATCCGGGCAGATCGCATGACCGTCCTCGCTTCTTTGGTCGATTTGTTCCCTTCGTCACGCGGCAACCGGTTACCTCTGGTACTTGAAAAACCCTGCGGAATTCGGGCGTACAAAGATGAAAGATGGAGTGCAGGGGAGTATCTACCGAATTTCGGCTTCGAGTAAAGGAATCTCTATAGCCTGCCTTTACTCCGCGCGACACTACGGGTAAATTTTGTAACGGACTGTAACGCGCGAAAATTCGCGAGCGTGCGTGATTTCCCATTCGCGATAAGATGCCGCTCATGGAAACGAAAAACCCCTCCAAGATTCTCGTCGTCGACGACGACCCGCGCCTGCGCGATCTGCTGCGCCGCTATCTCGGCGAGCAGGGTTTCAACGTATACGTCGCCGAAAACGCGACCGCGATGAACAAGCTCTGGGTGCGCGAGCGCTTCGACCTGCTCGTGCTCGACCTGATGCTGCCGGGCGAGGACGGCCTGTCGATCTGCCGCCGCCTGCGCGGCAGCAACGACCGCACGCCGATCATCATGCTCACCGCGAAGGGCGAGGACGTCGATCGCATCGTCGGCCTCGAGATGGGCGCCGACGACTACCTGCCGAAGCCGTTCAATCCGCGCGAGCTCGTCGCGCGCATTCACGCGGTGCTGCGCCGCCAGGCACCGGCCGAACTGCCGGGCGCGCCGTCGGAAACCACCGAGGTGTTCGAGTTCGGCGAGTTCTCGCTGAACCTCGCGACGCGCACGCTGACGAAGTCGGGCCAGGAAATTCCGCTGACGACCGGCGAGTTCTCGGTGCTGAAGGTGTTCGCACGCCATCCGCGCCAGCCGCTGTCGCGCGAAAAGCTGATGGAGCTCGCGCGCGGCCGTGAATACGAAGTGTTCGACCGCAGCCTCGACGTGCAGATTTCACGTCTGCGCAAGCTGATCGAGCCGGACCCGGGCAGCCCGCGTTTCATCCAGACCGTCTGGGGCCTCGGCTACGTGTTCATCCCGGACGGCGCTGCCTGATCTTTTTCCCTTGCGGTTTCGTCCGCCCACGGCCCGTCCCATGCGTATCGACCGGCGCCTCCTGCAGCTCGCGTTCGGCGGGCTGTTCTGGCGCACCTTCCTGCTGATCGCGCTGCTGATCTCGGTCAGTCTCGCCGCGTGGTTCCAGAGCTTTCGCGTGATCGAGCGCGAGCCGCGCGCGCAGCGCGTCGCGCTCCAGCTCGTCGCGATCGTGAAGCTCACGCGCACCGCCCTGCTCTATTCCGATCCCGACTTGCGGCGTGCGCTGCTGCAGGATCTCGAAAGCAACGAGGGCGTGCGCGTGTACCCGCGCGAAAAGACCGACAAGTTCAAGCTGCAGCCCGACGAATCGCTGAACCGCCTGATCGAACACGACATCCGCAGCCGCCTCGGCGACGATACCGTGATCGCGCAGTCGGTCAACGACATCCCGGGCGTGTGGATCAGTTTCAAGATCGATGACGACGACTACTGGGTCGCGCTCGATCGCGACCAGCTCGACAGCGTCACCGGCCTGCAATGGGCCGGCTGGGGCCTGTTCGCGCTCGCGCTGTCGCTATTCGGTTCCGCGTTCATCACGAGCCTCGTGAACCGGCCGTTCTCGCGGCTCGCGCTCGCCGCGCGCCAGGTCGGTTCCGGCCAGGCGCCCGACCCGCTGCCCGAGCGCGGGATGGGCGTCGCGGCCGAAACCAATCGCAGCTTCAACCAGATGGTGCGCGACCTCGAGCAGCTCGAGGCCGATCGCGCGCTGATGCTCGCCGGCATCTCGCACGACCTGCGCACGCCGCTCGCGCGGCTGCGGCTCGAAACCGAGATGAGCCCGTCCGATCAGGCGACCAAGGACGCGATGGTCGACGACATCGAACAGATGGATCGCATCATCGCGGCCTTCATCGATTACGCGCGTCCGAGCCAGCGCAAGCCGGAGCCGGTCGACCTGTCGTCGATCGCGCACGAAGTCGCCGCGCGCGTGGCCGGCGAGGACGGTGTGCAGATCCGCACGCGGCTTGCGCCGAGCGCCGTGATCGAAGCAGACGAAACCGACATGCGCCGCGTGATCGGCAATCTCGTCGAGAACGCGCGCAAGTACGGCCAGAGCCGCGACGACGGCGTGTCGCGCATCACGCTCGAGACGCGCGTGACGCACGCGCGCGTCGAATTGTCGGTGAGCGACGAGGGCCCCGGCATCCCCGAGGATCAGCTGCCGCTCGTGATGCGGCCGTTCTACCGCGTCGACACGGCGCGCACCAAGGCGGACGGCACCGGGCTCGGCATGGCGATCGTGCTGCGCCTCGTCGGCCGCTATCGCGGCGCGCTGCGCCTGCGCAACCGCAGCCCCGAAGCGGGCCTCGAAGTCACGCTCGAATTCCCCGGCGCCGGCAAGGCGCGTGCGACGGCGTGACGCGTTCGCGCACGCTTCTTGCGCGTCACACTATCGGCGCGGTTGAAAAAAACTATGGGAATCATTAGTCAGAAACTATTGAAGCGCCTTGTTAATAGTGTTATAGTCGAGCTCATGCTGTCACATCAGCGTTGCAGCACCGAGGTAGCTTGACTCAGTCTTCTTCCCAACTCACACAGGAGTATCCGCATGAAAACCGTGGGCGATAAACTCGAAGCATTCACCGTCGTAGCCGCGAAGCCGGGCTTCAACAATCACGAGGAAAACGGCCAGTCGGCGTTCGAGACCGTCACCGAAGCGTCGTTCCCGGGCAAGTGGAAGATCATCTACTTCTATCCGAAGGATTTCACGTTCGTGTGCCCGACGGAAATCGTCGAGTTCGCGAAGCTGGCGAAGCAATTCGAAGAGCGCGACGCCGTCCTGCTCGGCGGCAGCTCGGACAACGAATTCGTGAAGCTCGCATGGCGCCGTGAGCACAAGGATCTCGACAAGCTGAACCACTACTCGTTCGGCGACGTCAAGGGCGAGCTGATCGACCAGCTCGGCGTGCGCGACAAGGAAGCCGGCGTGGCCCTGCGCGCAACGTTCATCGTCGATCCGGACAACACGATCCAGCACGTTTCGGTGAACAACCTGAACGTCGGCCGTAGCCCGGAAGAAGTCCTGCGCATTCTGGACGGCCTGCAAACGGACGAACTGTGCCCGTGCAACCGCGCAGTCGGCGGCGCAACGCTGTAAGCGCATCGATGCACGAAGCCCGCGGCGCACGTCCTGCCTGCGGGCTTTTTTAACGGCCAACCCATAGGAGATATCAATGGAATTCATCGACTCGATTAAGGCACGCATCCCCGACTACGCGAAGGACATTCGCCTGAACCTCGACGGCACGATCTCGCGCTCGTCGCTCGAAGGCAACGATGCAGTCGGCGTCGCGCTGGCGGCGGCGGTCGCGGCGAAGAGCACCGTGCTCGTGAAGACGATCCGCGAAGCCGGCGTGCTGTCGCCCGAAGAGACGAACGCCGCGCTGACGGCAGCCGCGCTGATGGGGATGAACAACACCTGGTATCCGTATGTCGAGATGGCCGACGACGCCGACCTGAAGACCCAGCGTGCCGAGCTGCGGATGGGCGCGTATGCGTCCCACGGCGGCGTCGACAAGCGCCGGTTCGAGATGTATGCGCTCGCCGCATCGATCGTCGGCAAGTGCCACTTCTGCGTGAAGTCGCACTATGCGCTGCTGAAGAACGAGCAGGGCATGACGACGACGCAGCTGCGCGATGTCGGCCGCATCGCGTCGGTGATCAATGCCGCCGCGCAAGTGATCGCCGCCGAAGGCGAATAAGCGGCACCGCGGTGCGGCGATCACGCGCGCACCGCCTCGCACCGCAAAACGAAAATGCCACGCAAGCGCGTGGCATTTTTTCATTCCGGCGGCGCAACGGCGCGCCGCCCGGACCGGCTTCAGGCGCTCACGCGCCCTGCTTCACCAGCAACGCGGCGGCCTGCGCCTCGATGCCCTCGCCGCGGCCGAGATAGCCGAGCTTCTCGTTGGTCTTCGCCTTCACGTTCACGCGCTCGAGCGGCAGCCCGAGATCGGCCGCGATGTTCGCGCGCATGCCGTCGATGTGCGGCGCGAGCTTCGGCGCCTGCGCGATCACCGTGCTGTCGACGTTCTGGATCGTGAAGCCGGCCGCCGTCACGCGGGCAACGCACTCGCGCAGCAGCACGCGGCTGTCCGCGCCCTTGAACGCCGCGTCGGTGTCGGAGAAATGACGGCCGATGTCGCCCAGCGCGGCCGCACCGAACAGCGCGTCGGTGATCGCGTGCAGCAGCACGTCCGCGTCCGAATGACCGAGCAGGCCACGCTCGTACGGAATCGTCACGCCGCCGATGATGAGGGGGCGCCCCGGGACGAGCTGATGCACGTCGTAGCCTTGTCCGATTCTGAAATCCATGCGTATTCCGGTTGAGATGAGGTGAAAGTCAGGAAGCGTTCGCGGGGCGCGCGAGGATCGCTTCCGCGAGCGCGAAATCTTCCGGGTACGTGACCTTGAAGTTGCGCAGGCTGCCCTGCACGACGCGCGGCGTATGGCCGGCCCACTCGATCGCGCTGGCCTCGTCGGTCAGGTCGTGCCCTTCGCGCTGCGCGCGCAGGATCGCGTCGCGCAGCATGCCGATGCGGAACATCTGCGGCGTCTGCGCCTGCCACAGCGCGTCGCGCGATTCGGTGCGCGCGATCGCGTCGCCGCCGGCCGGCACGCGCTTGAGCGTATCGGCCACCGGCAGCGCGACGATCCCGCCGACCGGGTCGTCCTTCAGCGTCGCGACCAGCGTGCGGATCAGCTCGGGCGTGATGCCCGGGCGGGCAGCGTCGTGCACCAGCACCCAGTCGTGGTCGGTCGCGCCGAATTCGCCCAGCTCGAGCAGGCCGTTGAGCACCGACGCCTGCCGCGAGCCGCCGCCGCAGCGGCGCACCGCGAAACGCAGGCCCGCGAAGCGGCGCGCGTCGAAATGCGTGTCGTCGGGCGCGAGCACGACGAGCGTCTGCGCGAATTCGCTGCATGCGTCGAACGCGGCGAGCGTGTAATGCAGGAGCGCGCGGCCGGCCAGCGTGCGGTATTGCTTCGGCACGGCCGAACCGGAACGGCTGCCCGTGCCGGCGCAAGGAATCAGGGCGAAAAGTCGGGGAGTCACGAAGGGGAAACGCCGGAAAGATGAAATCGAGAAGCGGATTTTATAATAGGTCTTTCGTCTCGACCGGCGCACCGCGATGCGCCCGTGCCCGCCACCCCTGCCGTCCCTATGCCAGACAACGCTTCCACCCCGTTCGCCTCGCCCGTCGCCCGCGTCAAACCGGGCCAGCGGTTCGCCTTCGACGGTACGCACGGCTCCGCCGACGCGCTCGTCATCGCCCGCTATCTCGCCGACAACCGCGACGCGGTCCCGCTCCTCGCGGTGATCTGCGCGAATGCGGTCGACGCGCAGCGGCTGTCGCAGGAACTCCGCTACTTCTCGCCCGATGCGCGCGTGCGTCTGCTGCCGGACTGGGAAACGCTGCCGTACGACACGTTCTCGCCGCACCAGGATCTCGTCTCCGAGCGCCTCGCGACGCTGCACGACCTCGGCGAGGGCCGCTGCGACATCCTGCTGGTGCCCGCGACCACCGCGCTGTACCGGATGCCGCCCGCGTCGTTCATGGCCGCGTACACGTTCGCGTTCGCGCAGGGCGAGCGGCTCGACGAAGCGAAGCTGAAGGCGCAGCTCACGCTGGCCGGCTACGAGCACGTGAGCCAGGTCGTGCGGCCCGGCGAATACTGCGTGCGCGGCTCGCTGATCGACCTGTACCCGATGGGCTCGCCGCTGCCCTACCGGATCGACCTGTTCGACGACCAGGTCGACTCGATTCGTGCGTTCGATCCCGATACGCAGCGCAGCCTCTACCCGGTGCGCGACGTGCGCCTGCTGCCGGGCCGCGAATTTCCGTTCGACGAAGCCGCGCGCACGGCGTTCCGCAGCCGCTGGCGCGAAACCTTCGAAGGCGACCCGAGCCGCGCGCCGATCTACAAGGACATCGGCAACGGCGTGCCGTCAGCGGGCATCGAGTATTACCTGCCGCTCTTCTTCGACGAGACGGCCACGCTGTTCCACTACCTGCCGCAGGATGCGCACCTCGTGTTCGCCGGCGATCTCGAAGCGTCGATCCGCCGCTTCACGGCCGATACGAAGCAGCGTCACGCGTTCCTCGCGCACGATCGCGAGCGGCCGATCCTCGAGCCGCAGCGCCTGTTCCTGTCCGACGAGGATTTCTTCGCATTCGCGAAGCCGTTCGCGCGCGTCGTGCTGCCCGCGCAGCCGGCCGGCGGCTGGGCGACGGGCCTGCCCGAGCTCACCGTCGATCGCCATGCCGACGATCCGCTCGCCGCGCTGCGCACGTTCGTCGAATCGTCCGGCAAGCGCGTGCTGCTGACGGTCGAATCGGCTGGCCGCCGCGAAACGATCCTGCAACTGCTTGCCGAGCATCACCTGCGCCCCGCGTCGAACGACCACTTCGCAGGCTGGCTCGAAAGCGACGCGCCCTTCGCGCTCGGCGTCGCGCCGCTCGCGAGCGGCTTCGCGGTGCCGGGCGAAGGCTACGCGATCGTCACCGAAACCGAGCTGTACGGCGCGCTCGGCCGCCGTGCCGGGCGCCGCCGCCAGGAACAGGCGAGCAACGTCGATGCGATGGTGCGCGACCTGTCGGAGCTGAAGGTGGGCGACCCGGTCGTGCACGCGCAACACGGCATCGGCCGCTACATGGGCCTCGTGTCGATGGATCTCGGCGAGGGCGAGACCGAGTTCCTGCATCTCGAATACGCGGGCGACAGCAAGCTCTACGTGCCGGTCGCGCAATTGCACGTGATCTCGCGCTACAGCGGCGCCGATCCCGACAGCGCGCCGCTGCATGCGCTCGGCTCCGGCCAGTGGGAGCGCGCGAAGCGCAAGGCCGCGCAGCAGATCCGCGACACGGCCGCCGAGCTGCTGAACCTGTACGCGCGCCGCGCGGCCCGCGAAGGCCATGCGTTCGCGCTGGAACCGCGCGACTACGTGAAGTTCGCGGAAAGCTTCGGCTTCGAGGAAACCCCCGACCAGGCCGCGGCGATCGCGGCCGTGATCGGCGACATGACGAGCGGCAAGCCGATGGACCGTCTCGTGTGCGGCGACGTCGGCTTCGGCAAGACCGAGGTCGCGCTGCGCGCGGCGTTCATCGCGGTGATGGGCGGCAAGCAGGTTGCGCTGCTGTCGCCGACCACGCTGCTCGCCGAGCAGCATACGCAGACCTTCGCCGACCGTTTCGCGGACTGGCCGGTGCGCATCGTCGAGCTGTCGCGCTTCAAGACCACGAAGGAAGTGAACGCGGCGATCGCGCAGATCAACGAAGGCAGCGTCGACATCGTGATCGGCACGCACAAGCTGCTGTCGTCGGACGTGCAGTTCAAGCGCCTGGGCCTCGTGATCATCGACGAGGAGCATCGCTTCGGCGTGCGCCAGAAGGAAGCGCTGAAGGCGCTGCGCGCGGAAGTCGACGTGCTGACGCTGACCGCGACGCCGATCCCGCGCACGCTCGGCATGGCGCTCGAGGGGCTGCGCGACTTCTCGGTGATCGCCACCGCGCCGCAAAAGCGGCTCGCGATCAAGACCTTCGTGCGGCGCGAGGAAGAAAGCGTGATCCGCGAGGCGATGCTGCGCGAACTGAAGCGCGGCGGCCAGGTGTACTTCCTGCACAACGAGGTCGAGACGATCGAGAACCGCAAGGCGATGCTCGAGGAACTCGTGCCCGAGGCGCGCATCGTGATCGCGCACGGCCAGATGCACGAGCGCGAACTCGAACGCGTGATGCGTGATTTCGTCGCGCAGCGCGCGAACGTGCTGCTGTGCACGACCATCATCGAGACCGGCATCGACGTGCCGAGCGCGAACACGATCATCATGCATCGCGCGGACAAGTTCGGCCTCGCGCAGCTGCATCAGTTGCGCGGCCGCGTCGGCCGTTCGCACCACCAGGCGTATGCGTACCTGCTGGTCCACGACCCGCAGTCGCTGACCAAGCAGGCGCAACGCCGGCTCGAGGCGATCCAGCAGATGGAGGAACTCGGTTCGGGCTTCTATCTCGCGATGCACGACCTCGAGATCCGCGGCACCGGCGAGGTGCTCGGCGACAAGCAGTCGGGCGAGATCCACGAGATCGGCTTCCAGCTTTACACCGACATGCTGAACGACGCGGTGAAGGCGCTGAAGAACGGCAAGGAGCCCGACCTCACCGCCCCGCTCGCCGCGACGACGGAGATCAACCTGCATGCGCCCGCGATCCTGCCGGCCGATTACTGCGCGGACGTGCAGGAGCGGTTGTCGCTGTACAAGCGCCTCGCGAACTGCGAGCACGGCGACGCGATCGACGGCATCCAGGAAGAGCTGATCGACCGCTTCGGCAAGCTGCCGCCGCAGGCGCACGCGCTCGTCGAGACGCACCGGCTGCGGCTCGCCGCGAAGCCGCTCGGCATCGTCAAGATCGACGCGAGCGAGGCCGCGATCGGGCTGCAGTTCGAGCCGAACCCGCCGATCGATCCGATGCGGATCATCGAGATGGTGCAGAAACACCGGCACATAAAGCTCGCGGGCCAGGACAAGCTGCGCATCGAGACGCGCTCGCCCGACCTGGCGATCCGCGTGTCGACGATCAAGGAGACGCTGCGCGCACTCGCGCCGCGCGCCGACGCGGCGAGCGCGGCACGTTGACCGCACGGCCGCGATGTTGCACCGCATCGCGGCCGACGAAGGCGGGCGAACGCGTTTTTGAGTATGATTTTCCAATTCATCAGACGGAGTCTTGCCATGTCCACACTCGACGCGCCGGCGCCGTCCGCCGCACCCGAAGGCGACGCTTCGCCCGTCAGCCTGCCCTGGATCCAGCGGCTGGTGTCGATGGACACGACGAGCCGCGTGCCGAACCTCGGCCTGATCGAAACGGTGCGCGACGCGCTTGCCGCCAAGGGCATCGCGTCGACGCTCACGCACGATCCGCGCGAAGGCTGGGCCAACCTGTTCGCGACCGTGCCCGCGCACGACGGCTCGACCGACGGCGGCATCGTGCTGTCGGGGCACACCGACGTCGTGCCGGTCGACGGCCAGCAGTGGGACAGCGACCCGTTCGCACCGGCGCTGCGCGACGGCCGCCTCTACGGTCGCGGCACGTGCGACATGAAGGGCTTCATCGGCGCGGCACTCGCGCTGCTGCCCGAGATGCAGGCGACGAAGCTCGCGCAGCCGATCCATTTCGCACTGTCCTATGACGAGGAAATCGGCTGCGCGGGGGCGCCGCTGCTGATCGCCGATCTCGTCAAGCGCGGCGTGAAGCCGTCCGGCTGCATCGTCGGCGAGCCGACCAGCATGCGGCCGATCATCGCGCACAAGGGCATCAACGCGTACCGCTGCTGCGTGCGCGGCCATGCGGCACACTCGTCGCTGACGCCGAAGGGCCTGAACGCGATCGAATACGCGGCGCGCCTGATCTGCCACATCCGCGACATCGCCGAGCGCTTCCGCGCCGAAGGCCCGTTCGACGAGCTGTACGACGTACCGTTCACGACCGCGCAAACGAGCACGATCCAGGGCGGCAACGCGATCAACACGGTGCCGGCCGAATGCCGGTTCGATTTCGAATTCCGCAACCTGCCGACGCTCGATCCCGAGCAGATCTTCGCGCGCATCGAAGCGTATGCGCAGGAAACGCTGCTGCCGCAGATGCGTCGCGAGCATCCGAACGCGGCGATCGAATTCTCGAAGATCGCGGCCGCACCGGGGCTCGACGCGACCGAGCAGGCCGCGATCACGCAGCTCGTGCGCGCGCTGACGGCCGACCAGGACAAACGCAAGGTTGCCTACGGCACCGAGGCCGGACTGTTCGAACGCGCGGGCATCCCGAGCATCGTCTGCGGGCCCGGCAACATCGAACAGGCGCACAAGCCGAACGAATATGTCGAACTCGCGCAGCTCGCCGCCTGCGAGCAGTTCCTGCGCAAGTTCATCCGCAGCATGTCGGTCGACGCACGCTGACTGCCCCCGCCCCGCCGGCCTGCGTGCGCGGGCCGGCCCACCCCGCCACCTGCCACGTCATGTCGACTGAACAACAGGGCACCGCCCATACGACCATCGATGGCGAGCCGATCCCGACGCTCGATGAAATCGCCGCCCAGCATTTCGCGTTGTCGCCATGGGTCGCGCGCACGCCCGTGTTCGAGCGCGCCGACCTGCCGTCGCTGGAGGGCACGCACGTCAACTTCAAGTTCGAGCTGCTGCAGGTGAGCGGCAGCTTCAAGGCGCGCGGTGCGTTCACCCACCTGCTGGCCCTCGACGAAGCTCGCAAGAACGCCGGCGTCACGTGCGTGTCGGCCGGCAATCATGCGGCAGCCGTCGCCTACGCGGCGATGCGTCTGGGCAGCAGCGCGAAGGTCGTGATGTTCCATACCGCGAGCCCGGCGCGCATCGCGCAGTGCAAGCAGTACCGCGCGGAAGTCGTGCTCGCCGGCAGCGCGTCGCAGGCATTCGACCTCGTGCGGCGGATCGAGGCCGAGGAAGGCCGCTTCTTCATCCATCCGTTCAACGGCTATCACACGATTCTCGGCACCGCGACGCTCGGCTACGAATGGGCGACGCAAACGCCCGATCTGGACGCCGTGATCGTGCCGATCGGCGGCGGCGGGCTCGCGGCCGGCATGGCGACGGCGCTGCGGCTCGCGAATCCGCGCGTGCACGTGTATGGCGTCGAACCGGAAGGCGCGGATGCGATGTGCCGCAGCTTCGCGGCAAATCACACGATCAAGATGAGCGCGATGCAGACCATCGCCGATTCGCTGATGGCGCCGCACACCGAGGAATACAGCTACCAGCTGTGCCGGCGCCACGTCGATCGCATCGTGACCGTGTCCGACGACGCGCTGCGCGCGGCGATGCTGTTCCTGTTCTCGCACCTGAAGCTGTCGGTCGAACCGGCGTGCGCGGCGGCGCTCGCGGCGCTGCTCGGCCCGCTGCGCGAAACGCTGCAGGGCAAGCGGGTCGGCGTGCTGCTGTCGGGCACGAACACCGACCCCGCGACGCTCGGCATGCATCTCGCGCACGCGAAATTGCAGCGCTGAAGCCGCGCACCGCACCGAGGGTTATCCCCAGTTTATGTTGACAGCCCTGTTGATAACCCGCCGGACATGCACGCAAGTAGTTGAGCGCGCAGCGTTTTACGCGCGTGAAGCGTGCCGGACGCGAAATAGGCAGATAACGCCTGCGGACGCCCACGCCGCGACGTGGGCGCGTCGCGCGCGCCACGCGATCGGCGCTGCCGCCATCGCACTGCTCGCCGGTTGCGCGACACCGCCGTCGCCCGTCATCGACACCCCCGCCGCCTGCGTGCAGCCGGACGCGCGGCACATGCTGCAAGCCGACCTGCTGTTCGGGCGCGATATCGCCGGACGCGGCCCCGTCACCGATGCGCAACGCGCGGCATTCCTCGCCGACGTCGTCACGCCGCGCTTTCCGGACGGTTTCACGTACTGGGACACCCATGGCCAATGGCGCGACCGCGCCACCGGCCGGATCGTCCGCGAAGCGAGTTTCGTGATCCGCATCGTCGCCGACGATACGGCCGACACGCGCACGAAGCTTGCCGAGATCCGGCAAGCGTACCGCGAGCGCTTCCGGCAGGAGTCCGTCGGCATCACGCTCGTGCCGGCCTGCGCGTCGTTCTGATTCGTCCTCGCCGGCCGACGCGCGACGACGCGCAAAAAAACGGGCACCCGAAGGCGCCCGTCGCATGCGAGACATCCGCGTGTCGGTTACTTGTTCTCGAACATGTCCATGATCTGCTGCTTCTCCTGCTGCGTGACGGGCGGCGGCGCGAGCCCCTCCGAGCCGGCCGAGCCGAGCGCGTCGTTCGCGCTGATCGCGTTCGCGGCCGGGTTGATGTCCACGCTCCCGACGAAGCCGTTGCCCGGCGTGCGATCGGCGTAGTAAAGCTCGCCGTCGATCGTCGTCAGCCCGTCCGGCATCGGCATCTGCTGCTCGGGCACGCCGTTCAGCGCGGTGCGCATGTAGTTCACCCAGATCGGCAGTGCGAGCTGCGCGCCGAATTCGCGGCTGCCGAGACTCTTCGGCTGGTCGAAGCCCATCCATGCGACCGCGACGAGCGACTGCTGGTAGCCGGCGAACCAGCCGTCCTTCGCATCGTTCGTCGTACCCGTCTTGCCCTGCAGGTCACTGCGGCCGAGCACGTTGGTGCCCGCGCCCGTGCCGGCCGTCGCGACCGTGTGCAGCAGGCTGTTCATCACGTATGCGTTGCGGCCTTCGATCGTGCGCGGCGCGGTGCCGCCGGCGATCACCGGCTGCGACTTCTGCAGCGGCTGGCCGCGCGCGTCGTCGACTTCGGCGATCAGGTACGGATCGACCTTGTAGCCGCCGTTCGCGAACACCGCATAGCCGGTCGCGAGCTGCAGCGGCGTGACGAGGCCGGCGCCCAGCGCCATCGGCAGGTACGGCGGCGTCTTCGCCGGATCGAAGCCGAAGCGCTGCGTCACGTACTCCTGCGCATACTGCGTGCCGATCGATGCGAGGATCCGGATCGACACGAGGTTCTTCGAACGCTGCAGGCCCGTGCGCATCGACATCGGGCCGTCGGGCTGGTCGTCGTCCTTCGGCTCCCACGCGGTGCCGCCCGGCACGCTCGGCGGGAAGTACAGCGGCGCATCGTTGATGATCGTCGCCGGCCCGAGCCCCTTGTCGAGCGACGCCGAATAGATGAACGGCTTGAACGACGAACCCGGCTGGCGCCACGCCTGCGTCACGTGGTTGAACTTGCTCTTGTTGAAGTCGAAGCCGCCGACGAGCGAGCGGATCGCACCGTCCTGCGGCGCGATCGCGACGAGCGCGCCTTCGACCTGCGGCAGCTGCACGACCTGCCAGCCCGTCTTGCCGTCCTTCAGCACGCGCACGATCGAGCCCGGCTTGATCCGCAGCGTCGCATTCGCGCGCGGGCTCAGCGCGGCCGACACGAAGCGCAGACCGGCCGGCCCGATCGTCGTCGTCGCGCCGCCGACGAACTGCACCTCGACCGCGTTGGGCGACGCGGCGAGCACCACCGCCGACTGCAGGTCGCCGTTGTCCGGGTGATCGGCGAGCGCATCGTCGATCGCCTCGTCGCGATCGTCGCCGGCGGCCGGCAGGTTGATCGAGCCTTCCGGCCCGCGATAGCCGTGGCGGCGCTCGTAGTCGAGAATGCCGCGACGCACGGCCTGGTACGCGGCTTCCTGGTCGGCCGCGTTGATCGTCGTCGTGACGGTCAGCCCGCGCGTGTAGGTTTCGTCCTTGTACTGCTGATACATCATCTGCCGCACCATCTCGGCGACGTATTCGCCGTGCACCGCGTACTGGTTGCCCGGCGTGCGCACGTGGATCTCTTCCTTCACCGCCTGGTCGTACTGCGGCTGCGTGATGTAGCCGATCTCGAGCATGCGTTTCAGGATGTACTCCTGACGCACCTTCGCGCGCTTCGGATTGACGACCGGGTTGTACGCGGACGGCGCCTTCGGCAGCCCCGCGAGCATCGCCGCTTCCGCGAGCGTGATGTCCTTCAGGTCCTTGCCGAAATACACGCGCGCGGCGGCCGCGAAACCGTACGAGCGCTGGCCCAGATAGATCTGGTTCATGTACAGCTCGAGGATCTGGTCCTTCGTCAGCGCCTTTTCGATCTTGTACGCGAGCAGCATCTCGTAGATCTTGCGCGTATACGTCTTCTCGCTCGACAGGAAGAAGTTGCGCGCGACCTGCATCGTGATCGTGCTCGCGCCCTGCCGCGCGCCGCCGTGCATCAGGTCGGCAACACCCGCGCGCAGGATGCCGAGGAAGTCCACGCCGCCGTGCTCGTAGAAGCGATAGTCCTCGATCGCGAGCACCGCCTTCTTCATCACGTCGGGGATGTCCTGGAAGCGCACGAGGCTGCGGCGCTCCTCGCCGAACTCGCCGATCAGCACGTGATCAGCGGTAAACACTCGCAGCGGCACCTTCGGCTGGTAGTTGGTCAGCGCATCGAGCGACGGCAGTTGCGGCGCCATCACGACCAGCGCGTAGCCGACGATCAGCGCACCGACGACCGCGAGCGTCGCGAACAGGCCGACGAACCACAGCGCGACGCGCGAGCCGAACGAACGGCGATCGCCGCCCCCGCTTCCGCGACGCTGCGCGCGCCGGTCGTCGCCGCGCTCATCGTCATCGGGGTAATAGGCTCCCGACGGCGAACGGCGCAGCGTGTAGTGAGGTTCGTTCCGGTCGGAAGGAGAAGACGGTCGTTTGATAATTGGCATGTCGGAATGGCGGGCGGCGTGGCGCCCTCGGACGCATGCGGAAAATGCAAGCGGATGAGTCAGAGTGGGTGCATCGTGGCAACTGTCACGTCGACAGACCCCGCCGCGCGGCGATCCGTTCCCGCGACGTGACAGCGCATTTTAATGAAATCGTCCGGCCGGCTTCGCGATTTTTTGTAAAAATTCCCGCACGAGCGTGAATTGCGGAACGTATTCGCGCCATGCTCCGCCTATCATGGACTCGCAACCCGCTGCGTGCCGCGGCATTTCTTTCAGATACGAAAGGTCGGCATCCGCACGCGCATGGCGCTTGAACTCGCGCACTTAAGCCGTATTTAAGGGGCCGGCGGTGTAATATCCGCGAGCTCGCGCGGGTCGGAACGGATTCGCGACGGGCCTTGCCGCCCACGCGGCACCTTTTAACCACGGAGGATTTCATGTCGCTTTTCGACTCTGTTTCGCGCACGATCAAAGGCCTGCTGAACGACGCGGCCGACTCGGTACAGGATCCGTCGCGCGACGCACGGCAGATCGTGCGGGAGCTCGACGACAGCATCGGCCGTGCCGAGAATTCGCTGATCGAGATCGAAGCACAGGTCGCGACCCAGCGCAGCAAGCGCGACGCGGCCGACGACAAGGTGAAGAAGTACGAGGACGGCGCGAAGCGCGCGCTGCAGGCCGGCGACGAAGCGCTCGCACGCGAGGCGCTCGCCGCGCAGGCGAACGCCGAAGCCGAGCGCGATGCGCTCGCGGCCGAGCTGGCGACGCTCGAGCCGTCGGTCGACAAGCTGAAGGGGCAGATCGCCGACATGCGTCAGCGCCGCAACGATCTGAACGCACGCTCGAACATCCTGCAGGCGAAGCAGGAAATCGCGCAGGCGAAGGACGTCGCAGCCAGCGCGCTGGGCGGCATCGGCGGCAAGAACCTGTCCGAGGATTTCCAGAAGCTCGAGGACAAGGTCGCGCTGCAGAACGCCCGCTCGGACGCGCGCCTCAATTCGGCCGACACGTCGAGCGGCAAGGCGCTCGACGACAAGCTCGCCGCGCTGAACAAGGGCCCGTCGGTGGAGGACCGCCTCGCCGCGCTGAAGAAGCAGCTCGACACGCCCGCGCAGTAACGGCCACCGCGCCGCGGCCCGCCGGGCCTGCGGCGCGCACCGATCGTCAGGAGACGGGCGCTCGCGCCCGGTTCGACCATGAAGAAATCTCTCGCCGCTCTCGGCCTCTCGCTGATGCTGCTGTCGTCCGCCGCGTTCGCGGTCCCGTCGCTGCAGCAGGTCGAGCAATCGATCGCGCAGCGCAACTGGCAGCAAGCCGACACGCAGCTGTCGCAAGTCATCGACGCCCACCCGAACAACGCGCATGCGCGCTATTTGTACGCGCAGGTGCTGGACCGCGAAGGCCGCGCGTCCGACGCGCTCGCGCAACTGCAGAAGGCGAAGTCGCTCGACCCGCAACTGCGCTTCACCGACGCGTCGCGTTTCGCGCAGACCGAATCGCGCATCCGCGCGGACGCCGCGCGCACGAGCGGCAACGCACCGTCTGCCACGCAGAGCGGTTCGCTGCAGTCGTCGCTGGCCCCTGCCGCGCCGGTCGCGAAACACGGTCCGTCGACCGGCATGTGGATCGGCCTCGGCCTGATCGTCGCGATCGTCGCGCTGGTGCTGCGCTGGACGTTGCGACGCGCGCGCTCGGCCGGAGACGGTCGTGCCGACGACGAACGCCGCACGCAATTGAAGCGCGCGACCGACGTGCTGAACGACATCCGTCCGCTGAAGCTCGACGCGAAGCTGTCGACGGCGCCGGGCGCCGCCGCGCTCGTCAGCGAAATCGAAGGCATCGAGACCGACGCACGCACGCTCGTCGAAGCACTGTCGAACGGCAAGAATCCCGTGCCGCCGTATCGCGTCGACGAACTCGAACAGCGACACGCGAGCGTGAAGGCGCGCGTCGAAGGCCGCCCCGATCCGAGCGCGCAACCCGCGGCGCCCGCGAACGGCAGCGGCTCCGTGTACGCGCAGGAAGCCGATCGCGTGACCGGCGCGCAAGGCCAGCCATATCAGCAGCAACCGTACCCGCAACAGCCTTATCCGCCGCAACCGTATCCGCAACAGCAGCCGCCCGTCGTGATCCAGCAAGGCGGCGGCTTCGGCGGCGGGATGGGTGGCCTGCTGACCGGCGTGCTGCTCGGCGAGGCGATGTCCGGCGGGCGCGAACGCGTGGTCGAACGCGACGTGATCGTCGACGACCAGCGCCGACGCCAGGAAAACAACGAGCCGGGCTTCGACCTCGGCCGCGGCGACGACTCGAACTGGAGCGACGGCAACAGCGGCGGCGGCGTCGATCTCGGCAGCAACGACGACGGCTGGACCGACGACAACACCTGAGCATTGCACACGCGGGCATGGACGCATCGCATCGCGCCACGCCCGCCCCGTCGCACCGCGCTTCCTTTCAATTCCGCGCTCGCCGACCCGTCCGCGATTTGTTAATCATTTCAAGATGGGCTACCGGCAATGGGGCACGTTCGCTATCATGCGGCCATCGGCGTGCCTCCGATCCCCCTCCGACCCGTCAGACGCTTCGCAGCCCTGCGCGTCGCGGCACGCCTCCCCTCGCCCAACCAGGAGAAAGCCGCTCATGAGCATAATCAAGGAATTCAAGGAGTTCGCCGTCAAAGGCAACGTGATGGATCTCGCCGTCGGCGTGATCATCGGTGGCGCATTCTCGAAGATCGTCGACTCGGTCGTGAAAGACCTCATCATGCCGGTCATCGGCGTGCTGACGGGCGGTCTGGATTTCTCGAACAAGTTCGTTCTGCTCGGCACCATCCCTCCGTCGTTCAAGGGTAATCCCGATTCGTTCAAGGACCTGCAGGCCGCGGGCGTGGCCGCATTCGGCTACGGCTCGTTCATCACCGTGGCGATCAATTTCGTGATCCTCGCGTTCATCATCTTCCTGATGGTGAAATTCATCAACAAGCTGCGCAAGCCGGAAGAAGCCGCGCCGGCCGCGACGCCGGAAGACATCGTGCTGCTGCGCGAGATCCGCGATTCGCTCAAGCAGCGCTGAGCTTCGCGCCACGCAGCATCCGCCGGGCCCGCCAAGTGCGGGCCTTTTTCATGGGCGCGTGCCGCGCGTGGCCCATCGCACTTTTTTGTGACGCGCGAATGCACGCGCGGGAAAAGCAGGTCTATGATGGAGACTAAACGACAGTACGGGCGCCAAGACGCTGGCTGTGTCGATCATCGTGGCAAGCGGGTCGACGGGAGACATTGATCGTCGTACCGCGCGAGTGCAGCATTTTCGTGTGCTATAAAGGATCGACATGCGGCGTACATAGCCGGGAGTGGGTCGCATGAAAGTGCCGCATTTCTTGCAATTGTTTTTGAGGCGAGTGTTTATGTCCTTCCCGAAAAAACGTCGACGTGCGCAACAGGACGGCCAGGAGTCGTTCCTCGCGGTATTGCGCCACTCGAAACCGTTCGCGCAACTCGACACCAAGATTGCCCGCGCTCGCGCGCAGGACGAGCCCGTCCTCTATGCGCATGTGCTGCCCGGCCTCGACGTGCTCCTGTGCAGTGTGCGCGGCGCACAGCCGCCCTATCCGGCCATCGCCGAACTGCGCAAGCGCTGTATCGAATCGATCGCCAACGCACTCGAACAGCCGCTCGACGGCCTCGAGAACGGCGGGTACTGGTACGAGGCGAACGGCTTCGGCTTCCTCGTGTTCGCAAGCCGCGCCCGGGCACGCATCCTGCCCGAATTTGGTGCAGGCACGAAGGCCAGCCTGCGCGGCGGCCTCGGACGCCAGAACGCCGGCGACACGACACCGCGCTCGCTCGGCTGAACCGACACCGACACGATGGGCCGCCTCGCAGCGGCCCATCGGCCATTCAGGCTTCCCGCTTCAGCGTCGCCGCATGCTTACTGCGCCGCCGCACGTCCGTTGCCGGGCCGGACGATGTCGATGAACGCGGCGAAATCGGCACCGGCGAGCCCTTGCGCGGCGCCCAGCCGAAGCACCTGCTGCACCGTGGCCGATACGGGCATCACCGCGCCCGTGTCGCGTGCGGCGTCGGCGATCGCGTCGACGTCCTTCTGGAACGTACTCAGCGCGCCGATCGGCGGGTGACCGCCTGACGTCATGCGCGGCACGAACGTCTGCAGCAGCACCGAATCGGCCCACCCGCCGGCCAGCGCATCGGCGAGCCGCGCGGCGTCGATGCCGCTCGCCTGCGCGAGGCCGACCGCTTCCGCGATCGCGGTCACCGTCGCGGTAACGATCGCCTGGTTGCAGAGTTTCGCGGTCTGGCCCGCGCCCGCATCGCCCATGTGCGTGATGCGCGACGCATACGTGTCGATCAGCGGCCGCACCGCGTCGAGATCCGCCGCGCCGCCACCCGCCATCACCGCGAGCGTGCCGGCCTGCGCGCCGGGCACGCCGCCCGACACCGGCGCGTCGATCCAGCCGACGCCGAGCGTGGCCGCGCGCGCCGCATAGTCGCGCGTCGCGGCCGGCGGAATGCTCGAATGATCGACGATGCGCTTCAGGCGCCGCGCATTCGCATCGCCGGCAAGAAGCCCGTGCTCGCCGAACACGACGTCGCCGACCGCGCGACCGTCAAGCACGCAAACGAACACCGTGTCGACGCGCTCGGCCAGTTCGCGCGGCGTGTCGACCACCTGTGCACCGTCTTTTTCGAGCGCCTCTGCCTTGCCGCGCGTCCGGTTCCATACGCTGACCCGATGGCCCGCCGCCAGCAGATGCCGAATCATCGGCGCGCCCATCAATCCCGGTCCGCAAAATCCGACTTCCACGATGTTTCTCGCCTCCAATTGGGGTTGCACTTGCCGCCCATCATACCTATCACTCAAGAAGCCGGACACGCGCGGTGCCGCCTCGGGCCCGCCGCTTGCGCCGGCCGCACATACCGACATTCCAGGGAGCGCATCATGAGCGACCACGTCTACAAGCTGATCGAACTGACCGGCTCATCGCGGCAGTCTTGCGACGACGCCATCCGCAACGCGATTTCGAAAGCCGGCAAGACGCTGCACAACCTGCACTGGTTCCAGGTCACCGAAACGCGCGGCCACATCGAAGGCGACCAGGTCATCCACTGGCAGGTCACGCTGAAAGTCGGCATGCGCATCGACGACTGACGCACGCGCTTCACCTTCACGCGCGGTGCGGGGCCAACGGATGCGTGCAATGCGCATCCGCGCGGTGCCGCGCCCACCCGCCTCCGTCCGTTCGCGTCCTTCGCAAGGCCCGGCCGGCGGTCGTCTGCGGGTATCCATCTCTTGACGCTGACTTTCGTTCATATTAAAAACCATATACCCACAGCACCCCTCGATCAGCCCAGCCATATAAACTGGAGAAATCATGAGTCAGCAACGCGAGGCGATCGACACGTACCTCTTGCGCGTCTTGCACACCTTGTTGATGGAGCGCAGCGTCACGCGCGCGGCCGTCAAACTGAACCAGTCGCAACCGGCGATCAGCGCCGCGCTGCGGCGCCTGCGCGACATCACCGGCGACCCGCTGCTCGTGCGCGGCAAGTCCGGCATGGTCCCGACCGAATACGGATTGCGCCTGCTCGAGCCGGTACAGAACGCACTGCGCGAAATCGAGCGCATCAAGTTCCAGCAGCACAATTTCGACCCGGCCACGTCGATCCGCTGCTACCGGATCGGCTGCCCCGACTATCTGAACGTGCTGTTCGTGCCGACCGTCGTCGAGCGCTTCCGCCAGGCGGCACCGAACGCAACGCTCGAGTTTCACTCGCTCGGCCCCGCATTCGACTACGAGCTCGCGCTCGAAGACGGCAAGCTCGACATCGTCGTCGGCAACTGGCCGGAGCCGCCCGAGCAGCTGCACCTGTCGAACCTGTTCGTCGACGAAATCGTCTGCCTGATGAGCAACACGCATCCGTTCGCGAAGCGCGGCGGGCTCACGCTCGACCAGTATCTGAACGCGCCGCATCTCGCGCCCACGCCGTACTCCGTCGGCCAGCGCGGCGCGATCGACGTGCATCTCGCGCGCGAACGGCTCAAGCGTCACGTGGTCGTCACGCTGCCGTACTTCAACCTCGCGCCGTACGTGCTGGTGAAGTCCGACCTGATCTTCACGACGACGCGCCTGTTCGCCGATCACTACGCGAAGTTCCTGCCGCTGTCGGTCGTGCCGGCACCGCTCGACTTCCCGCCGATGCAGTACTACCAGCTGTGGCACGAACGCTGCCACTACTCGGACGAAGTGCGCTGGCTGCGCGGCCTCGTCGCCGAAGCAACCCGCACGCTGATCGAGGCGTAATCGCGCAGCACGCGCGCGGCGGTCGCGCCGTTGCAGCGCGGCCCGGTGCGATGCGCGGCGTGCGGCGGCCACGCCCGCCGCCGCGCGCCCGATCCGCGGCACGCGGCGTGACCGTCCCATCGACGCGTCAGCGCGACGCCTCCACCAGCGAGCGCGCCAGCGCGTTGTGACGTTCGATGACCGGCGGCAAATCGAGCGTCGCAAGCCGCCCTTCCCGCACCACCACCTTTCCGTTCACCACCGTGTACGCCGTCTGCGACGGCGCGCAGAACACGAGCGCCGCGACCGGATCGTGCAGCGCGCCCGCGAACAGCGGCTGGCGCAGGTCGAATGCGGCGAAGTCCGCGGCCATGCCGGGCTTCAGCGCGCCGATGTCGTCGCGGTTCAGCACCTTCGCGCCGCCCAGCGTCGCGATCTCCAGTGCCTCGCGCGCGGTCATCGCGTCCGGCCCGAAACCCACCCGCTGCAGCAGCAGCGCCTGCCGCACTTCGGCGACCATCTGCGCGCCGTCGTTCGACGCGGAACCGTCGACGCCGAGCCCGACCGGCACACCTGCGAGACGCATCTTCTTCACGGGCGCGATGCCGGACGCGAGCCGCATGTTCGAACACGGACAATGCGCGACGCCGGTGCCGGTGCGCGCGAACAGGCCGATGCCCGCCTCGTCGAGCTGAACGCAGTGTGCGTGCCATACGTCATGGCCGACCCACCCGAGATCCTCCGCGTATTCGGCAGGCGTCATCCCGAACTTCTCGCGGCTGTACGCGATGTCGTTGAAGTTCTCGGCCAGGTGCGTGTGCAGCGACACGCCGTAATCGCGCGCCAGCACGGCCGCGTCGCGCATCAGGCCGCGACTCACCGAGAACGGCGAGCACGGCGCGACCACCACCCGCAGCATCGCGTAGCGGCCTTCGTCGTGATAGGTCTCGATCAGGCGCTGCGCGTCGCGCAGGATGTCGGGCTCGCGCTCGACGACGGAATCGGGCGGCAGCCCGCCGTCGCGCTGGCCGACGCTCATCGCGCCGCGGCTCGCGTGAAAGCGCATGCCGATTCGCTGCGCGGCGCCGATGCTGTCGTCGAGCCGGCTGCCGTTCGGATAGATGTACAGATGGTCGCTCGACGTCGTGCAGCCCGACTGCAGCAGTTCGGCCATCGCGGTCAGCGTCGACACCTCGATCATCTCGGGCGTCAGGTGCGCCCAGATCCGGTACAGGTTCGTGAGCCAGCCGAACAGCTCGGCGTTCTGCGCGGCCGGCACCGCGCGGGTGAGGCTCTGGTACATGTGGTGATGCGTGTTCACGAGCCCCGGGATCACGAGGTGGCCGCGCAGGTCGAGCACTTCGTCCGCGGTATCGGGCAGCTCGGCGCTCGGGCCGACCGCGACGATCCGGTTGTCTTCGATATAGAGCCCCGCATCGCGCAATTCGCGGCGCGTGTCGTCCATGGTCACGAGCACGTCGGCGTGCTTGACCAGCAAGGTTTTCGGGCGGGATGAGGATGGGTGCGGCGCGCGTGCGCCGGCGTGCTGCTCGAGGTTCATGCGTTCTCCGCGTCGTCTGCCCCCGGGAGCCGCTCCCGGAGGCCGTCACAAGGCCGTTCGAACGCTGATTCGCGGCACGCCCCGGTGCCTGCGTCCGTTCGAACGCGCTGGCCCGGTTACCCGGCGTGAATGCCGTCTTCGGGGTACGCGCGGACCGACGCCCGACGCGCACGGCCGGAGCATCGCCCAAGTGCGCGCAACGCACAATGCGCGATCCGGAATACCGCACTTCACGGTTTCGATATGGTACGCCGCGCGCGGCCCGGGCGGGCGCCGGAATTCCGGGCCGCCGGCCGTTCCCGGCCGGGCGTCGACAGCGGTTCATGCGCGGCGCATTATCTTTGATATCGCGCCCGCATTCGCGCGGGGAACCTTTTTACAATGCCTGCACGGCGCTCGCTTCAATCTCGCCGACGGGTATGTAGCCACGTGACGTGGAGCCTCGATCCGCCGCACAGTCAATGGATCGAGTCGCCGCCGAACCTCGCATTCACACAAGGACAATTGCGAATGGGAAAGCTCACTACCCACGTACTCGATACGGCACACGGTCGCCCCGGCGCTGCCATCAAGGTGGACCTCTACGCGCTGGACGGCGAATCGCGCCGCGCGATCAAGACCGTGCTGACCAATAGCGACGGCCGCTGCGACGAACCGCTGCTCGAAGGTGCCGCACTCGCCGCCGGCGAATACGAACTCGTGTTCCATGCCGGCGACTACTTCGCGTCGCTCGGCGTGAAGGTGCCCGAACCCCGCTTCGTCGACCGCGTCGTGCTGCGCTTCGGCATTGCCGACACCGCCTCGCACTACCACGTGCCGCTGCTCGTGTCGCCGTGGTCGTACAGCACCTATCGCGGCAGCTGACACACGCATCGGCGCCCGCATCAAAGACAACGATCTGAGTCTGGAGGAGTTTCATGGAAGGCTTCATCACCGACTGGCTGAACCTCGCGCTGCGATGGCTGCACGTCATCGTCGCCATTGCGTGGATCGGCGAGTCCTTCTATTTCGTCGCGCTCGACAACAGCCTGAAACCGCCGACCGACGCGAACCAGCGCAAGCGCGGCGTGTTCGGCGAACTGTGGCACGTCCACGGCGGCGGTTTCTACAACATGCAGAAGTACACGGTCGCTCCGCCGGAAATGCCGGATGACCTGCACTGGTCGAAATGGCCGTCGTACACGACGTGGCTGTCGGGCTTCTCGCTGTTCTTCGTGTTGTACCTGCTCGCACCGAACACGTATCTGATCGACAAGAGCGTGCTCGACATGGGCCCGGTCGTCGCCGTCGCATCCGCTCTCGGCTTCCTCGCGGCCGGCTGGATCGTCTACGACTCGCTGTGCCGCATCCTCGGCACCAACGATCGCGTGCTGGGCATCTGCGTCGGCATCTACGTCGTTATCGCCGCGTACCTCGCGTGCCACATCTTCTCCGGGCGCGCGGCGTACCTGATCGTCGGCGCGATGCTCGCGACGATCATGTCGGCGAACGTGTTCTTCGTGATCATCCCGGGCCAGCGCAAGATGGTCGACAAGATGCTCAAGGGCGAGGAGCCGAACCCGATCTACGGCAAGCGCGGCAAGCAGCGTTCGGTGCACAACACGTACTTCACGCTGCCGGTCGTGTTCGCGATGCTGTCGAACCACTATGCGATGACGTACACGAACAAGTTCAACTGGGTCGTGCTCGTGTTGATCATGCTGGCCGGCGCGCTGATCCGCCAGTTCTTCGTGATGCGCCACCGTGGCAAGCAGCTGTGGTACCTGCCGATCGGCGGCGTCGCGCTGCTGTCGGGCGCACTGGTGTGGACGATGCCGAAGCCGGTCGCACCGGAAGCGCAAGCCGCGAACGCGCCGAAGATCGTGATCAACGACATCATGCCGATCCTGCAGCAGCGCTGCGTCGAGTGTCACTCGGCGAAGCCGACGCTGATGGGCAGCGCACCCGCCGGCGTCATGTTCGACACGCCGGACGAAGTGTCGAAGAACGCGCAGCGCATCTACGAACAGGCCGTGCGCCTGAAGGCGATGCCGATCGGCAACGTCACGCACATGACCGACGACGAGCGCGTGAAGCTCGCCGCCTGGTTCGAGGGTGGCGCGGTCAAGTAAGCCGCCGTGCGCCGGCACTGGATGCCGGCGCAATCCTCTCCGTTCGCGGGCCCGGAAACGGGCCCGTTTTTTTTGCGCGTCCGGAACGCGTCTCCGCTAGCCGCGCATCGCATCGCGCTGCAGCGCGACGAGCACATCGAGCGCGCGCGGGCCGTCGTCGAACGGCACGAAGATGTGATCGTGATACGCAGCAGCCATCACGTTGCAGCTGATGCCAGCCGCGCCGAGGGCACTTGCGAACGCGGCCGTCAGGCCGACCGCCGCGAGGTCCGAATGAACGGTCAGCGTGATCCAGGCAGCGCGAAACAGCACGGGCCAGCCACGACGCGCGGCCGTCGCCTCGTCGACCACGACCGTCAGGCCTTCCGTTTCGCGGAACGTCGCAATCGCTTCGGATAACGATACGTCGACATCGGCCGGCAGTGCGACGAAGGCGAACGCATCGCGATGCAGTTCGGGACGCATCGTGCGCAACAGGATCGCGAGGTCGTTTTCAGGGCGGCTCATCGTGGTACGGCCCGGAAGCCGGGCGTCGTGCGGTAGCGATGCGGGCACGATAGCATGCGATCGACGTCTTCGACATGGCGATCGCGCGATGCGCGTGCGTGCGCGGCGGACATAAAAAAACCCGCGCAGTTTCGCGCGGGTTTCCTTGATGAAACGAGGTACTGCAGAAATGCTGCTCAGGCCGTCACGGCATCCAGCGCATCCTCGGTGAGCCACAGCGATTCCTGCAGGTCCTGCTCGTTCAGATTCAATCCGTCGCCGCCACGATCGACGACGATGAAGTCGCTGACGCCGCCGAGCGCGATCAGCGGGTGATGCCACACGCCCTTCGCATAGTTCACGCCCTGCCACCCGCTCGTCACGAACGCGCGGATCTTCGACGGATCGAGATCGCCCGCCGGCGCGACGACGACCAGGTACGGCCGGTCGTTCAGCGGCACGAACGCCTGGCTGCCGAGCGGATGGCGCTCGAGCATCTTCACCTCGAACGGCAGCGTGCGCGGCTGGCCGCGGAACAGGTTCACGAGCGTGCGGCCGCCTTCGTCGGTCACGTCGACCTTCGCGAGATCGTGAAAGCGGATCGTCGTGCCGAGGTTGATCGGAATCTGCTTCGCGCCTTCCGTTTCGATCACGTCGCCGAACGGCGCGAACGCGTCCTTGGTCAGCGGTTCGATTGCAAGCGTCTTCATTTGTCGAGCGTCCCCCACAGACGCAGGCGCGACACGCCGCCGTCCGGAATGATGTTCAGGCGTACGTGGGTCACCGGGCCCAGCGATGCGATCTCGTGTTCGAAGTAATGCTGCTTGTCCATCTGCAGCTTCTGTTCGCCGAGCAGCGCCGGCCAGAACATCGACTGCGTGATCAGCGAGCTGTCGGTGCCGCCCGACACGTACGCGGCCTGGATCGAGCAGCGGTCCGGATAGTTGCCCTTGAAAAACGCGGTATCGACTTCGATCTTGCGGATCACGCCCGGCTGCGCGAGCGCGATGATTGCCCAGTCGTTGCCCGGTTCGCGGCGGCGGCGGGTCTCCCAGCCATCGCCCATGTTCACGCCGCGGCCGGGCAGCAGCAGGTTCGACGCGACGCCGAAATGCTGGTTGTTCGCGGCCACCACGTAACCACCGTTTTCCATCGCCGCGAGGTCGAACTGCTCGGTCGCGCTCGCGCCGGCCCAGTCCAGCTGCGGCTGGCCGTACACGCGCAGGCGCGCGATGCCGCCGTCCGGATAGATGTTCACGCGCAGGTGCGTGAATGCACGCGCGTCGCTCGCTTCGACGTAGTGATGGCTGTTGCCCTGCAGCGTCGTCGACGGCACGATCTCGACCCATTCGGTCGCATGCGTCGGCGCGCCATCGGCCACGTAGGCGGCCTCGATCGACGCGGCCGGCGGGAAGTTGCCGGTGAAGTGGCTCGTGTCGATGTCGAAGCCCTTGATCACACCGGGCCGCGCCAGCTTGACGATGCACCAGTCATAACCGGTCGTGCGCTTGCGGCGCGTCTCCCAGCCGTCCATCCACTTGCCGTGATCGTCGTACTTGCCGGGGATGAAGACCGCCGGCTCCGGATTCAGCATCCGCTCCTTCGGCGCGAAGAAGTCGTCGCTGGCCTCGAGCGCCTGCGCACCGAGGCGCGGGTCGGCGAGGTTCACGTAGCGCCGCGTGAAATCGGGTGCGTCGGGATCGAGAAGCGGAACAGCCATGATGTTTCCTTGTTTCAGTAAAGCGAACCGGCCGCTGCGCCGCAGCAGGCCATGTTGCGGAGTCAGGCGTCGATGAGGTCGTCGAGACGAAAGCGCGCGATCCGGTAGATCTGGTCGAGGCTCGCCCGCAGTTCTTCGGCGCGCGAATGGTTCACGCGCGACTCGAAATTCGCGATGATGCCGTGCCGGTCGTAGCCGCGCACCGCGAGAATGAACGGGAAGCCGAACTTCTCGCGATACGTGCGGTTCAGCGTCAGCAGCTTGTCGAACTCTTCCTGCGTGCACTGGTCGAGGCCCGCGCCGCTCTGCTCGCGCGTCGACTCGGCCGTCAGCTCGCCGCGCACGGCAGCCTTCCCGGCCAGTTCCGGGTGAGCGTTGATCAGTGCGAGCTGGCGCACTTCGCCGCTCGTCTCCACCGCGTTCGACATCGTCTCGTGCAGCGCGTCGATGCTCGCGAACGGTCGCGCGCCCGCGGCAATCTCGGCCACCCACGGCGAATGTTCGAAGATTCCCGACAGCGCCGCGACGAATGCGCTCGGCGCCATCGTGTTCAGTTGCTCCAACGTGTAACGCATCGCCTTCATGCTTTCCCTTCGTTTCGATGATTGGGCTGATACGGATGATGTTCACGCCAATGACGCGCGATATCGACACGGCGCGTCACCCATACGCGATCGTGCTTCTCGATGTGGTCGAGGAAACGCTGCAGGCCGCGGAAACGTCCCGGCCGGCCCAGCAGTCGGCAGTGCATGCCGATCGACAGCATCTTCGGCGCTTCGTCGCCCTCGGCGTACAGCACGTCGAATGCGTCGCGCAGGTACTCGAAGAAGTGCTCGCCGGTGTTGAAGCCCTGCGGCGTCGCGAAGCGCATGTCGTTCGTATCGAGCGTGTACGGGACGATCAGCTGGGGCGACGTGCCGCCGCCGGACACCTTGACGTCCATCCAGAACGGCAGGTCGTCGCCGTAGTTGTCGGAGTCGTACAGGAAGCCGCCGTATTCCGCGACGAGGCGGTGCGTGTTCGGGCTGTCGCGGCCGGTGTACCAGCCGAGCGGACGCTCGCCCGTCACGCGCTCGATCGCTTCCATCCCGAGGCGCATGTGCTCGGCCTCGAGCTCGGGCGACATGCTCTGGTAGTGGATCCAGCGCCAGCCGTGGCACGCGATCTCGTGGCCGAGTTCGACGAACGCACGCGCGAGTTCCGGATGGCGCTCGATCGCCATGCCCACGCCGAACACCGTCAGCGGCAGCCCGCGCTTCTCGAATTCGCGCAGGATGCGCCACACGCCGGCACGCGAGCCGTATTCGTAGATCGATTCCATGCTCATGTGGCGGTCCGGATACGCGGCCGCGCCGACGATCTCGGACAGGAACTGTTCGGAGCCCGGATCGCCGTGCAGTACGCAGTTCTCGCCGCCCTCCTCGTAGTTGAGGACGAATTGCACGGCGACGCGGGCACGCCCGGGCCAGTTCGCCTGCACGGGATGGCGGCCGTAGCCGATCAGGTCGCGAGGATAATCGGGATCGAGTGACATGGATTCGAGGTGCGGCGAAAGCCTGCTGAAGTAATGGGTTCGCATCGACGCGCGCGGCTGCCCGAGGGCCGGCCGCACGGGCCGATGCGATGACGGCCCAGTGTAGCGAAAACGTCCATACGCGCCCATACAGCGGCGCAGATAGTGCATGTCAGACGGCGTGTATGTGCGATTGCGGCAAATTCGGCACCGGTTCCTCGTCCGCGCCGCCGCTGCGCGCGGCCGCAGCGGCCGGCCCGGCCGTGGACGCGTCCTCCGGCGGGCTGAACCGCGCGAATTCGCCGTCGTAGCGCTTCGGCAGCGGCCGCGCATAATCGCCGCGCTTCGCGGTCGCGAGGCGCAGCGCGACGAGCGCCTCGGCCCACTTGACGGCCGCCGTGACGCCTTCCACCACCGGCGCGCCGATCTGCTGCTCGATCTCGTGCGCGAATTCGGCCATCCCGGCGCAGCCGAGCACGATCGCGTCGGCGCCGTCCTCGTCGAGCGCGCGCCGGCATTCATCGACGATGATCCGTCGCGCGGCCGAACCGGGGCGGTCGAGCTCGAGCACCGCGACATCGGTCGCCCGCACGTTGCGGCAGAACCGCTTCATCCCGTAGCGCTCGGCGAGATGCCACGCCATCCCGCAGGTGCGCGCGAGCGTCGTGACGACCGAGAAGCCCGGCGCAAGCACACTCGCCGCGTGCATCGCCGCCTCGGCGATCCCGATCACCGGCCCGCGCGCGAGTTCGCGCGCCGCATGAAGGCCCGGATCGCCGAAACATGCGATCACGTACGCGTCGCAGCCATCGCGCTCGCCCTGCGCGATCTCGGCCAGAAGCCCGGGCGTCGCGAGCGCCTCGTCGTAATAGCCTTCGATCGACGGCGGACCCATCGGCGGGCTCACCGCGACGATCTCGGTGCCCGCGGCCGCGACTTCGCGAGCGCAGCGGCCCATCGCATCGGTCATCCGCTGCGTCGTGTTGGGATTGATCAGCTTGATCTTCATCGTGCGCTCCTCAAGCCTTCGTGCTCACGAGCAGCCGGTAGAACACGAAGCCGAGCCCCGCGCCGATGAACCACGAGAAGTTCGCGGCGGCCTGCCAGCCCGGCGCCATCACGCAGACGACGGCGATCACCGCGGCCGGCAGCAGCGCGGCGAGCGCGCGGCGATTCACGCCGCCCGTGTACCAGTAGGTGCCGCGCTCGGACATCGTGTACAGGTCGTCACGCACGAGCCGGCCGCGCTTGACGAGGTAGAAGTCGGCGATCAGCACGCCGTACAGCGGGCCGATGAATGCGCCGAGCACGTCGAGCGTGTAATGGATCACGGCCGGATTGTTGAACAGGTTCCACGGCGTGATGAAGATCGACGCGACGGCCGCGAGCATGCCGCCCGCGCGCCAGCTGATCAGCCGCGGCGCCACGTTCGAGAAGTCGAACGCGGGCGACACGAAGTTCGCGACGATGTTGATGCCGATCGTCGCGATCGTGAACGTCAGCGCACCGAGGATCACGGCCGTCGGATGGTCGATGCGGCCGACCGTCTCGACGGGATCGGTGATGAGCTCGCCGAACACCGGAAGCGTCGCGGCGGTGGTGATCACCGTGACCAGCGAGAACGCGAGGAAGTTGACCGGCAGCCCCCAGAAGTTGCCGCGCTTCACGTCGCCGAACGAGCGGCAGTAGCGCGAGAAGTCGCCGAAGTTGAGCATCGGCCCGGAGAAGTACGACACGACCAGCGACACGGCCGTGATCATCACCGGAATCACTTCCGCGCCGTGATACTTGACGCCGCCGAGGTTGATGCCAATGTTGCGCCAGCCCGCACGCCACACCATGTAGCCGGCCAGGATGAACATCACGACGTAGACGGCCGGGCCGGCGAAGTCGATGAATTTCTTGATCGTCTCCATCCCGTTCCAGAACACGAGCGCCTGCAGTACCCACAGCAGCATGAAGCCGGCCCAGCCGACCGCCGACAGCCCGAGAAAACCGTAGCGATGGACGTCTGCGTACGGCAGCCATTGCGGAAAGAACTTCAGCACGACGATCACGAGCGCGCTGGACGCGAGATAGGTCTGGATGCCATACCACGCGATCGCAATCAGCCCGCGGATCACCGCAGGCACGTTCGCGCCGAGCACGCCGAACGTCGCACGGCATGCGACCGGATACGGCACGCCGATCTGCTGGCTCGGCCGCGCGATCAGGTTGCACAGCCGGTTCACGATCGTGATGCCCACGATCAGCGCGATCAGCACCTGCCAGCTCGTCAGCCCGAGCGCGAACAGGCTTCCCGCGAACACGTAGCCGCCGACGCTGTGCACGTCCGACATCCAGAACGCGAAGATGTTGTAGGCGCCCCACGTCTGATTCTTCAGGGGTGCCAAATCTTCGTTGTACAAACGTTGACTGTAACCGTCCGGCAACGCCGGGCCGCCGCCCTCGCCGCCTTCTTCCTCCGGATACGCGCTGTCGTGCGCCACACTGAACTGAGCCATGACTTCTCCTTGACGCGGCCTGGGAGCCGCTCCACCGTCATCGATATCGCTCCGGACATCGCCCGGAGTCGGACTGGCGGCCGACGGCGCGAACCGCCGGCCTGCATTGCTCTTGTCGTGTGGCGCGCGGCCGGATTCGCGTCGCCGCTCAGGCGCCGCCGAACACTTCGCGCAAATCGACCTGCCCTTGCGCGGGCCGGTCCAGCATCTTCAGTTCGACATGCTGCAGGTGGTGCGCCATCAGCGTCACCGCCCGCTTCGAATCGCCCGCTTCCAGCGCGGTCAGGATCTCGTCATGGTCGTCGCACGAGCACGGGCTGCGGCCGTGCGATTCATACAGCGCCGACATCAACGTCGAGCGTGCGACGAGCCCGTCGAGGCACTCGCAGAGTGTCGCATTGCCCGTCAGCGCCGCGAGCGCCGTGTGGAATTCGCCCGACAGCCGGATCCACGCCGCGAAGTCGTGCCGCTCGAACGCCTTGCGTTCCTTGTCGATCAGCGTAGCGATGCCTTTCAGCCGCTTCGCGCCCGGCCCCGTCGCGAGCCGCTCGACGACGGCCAGCTCGATGATCCGGCGCATCTCGAATACCTCGTGCACGTCCTGCAGCGTCGGACTCGCGACGAACGCGCCGCGGTTCGGCTCGAGATCGACCAGCTTGTCGGCCGCGAGCTGCGAGAGCGCCTGCCGGATCGTCCCGCGCTTCACGCCGAACACGTCGCAGAGCTGCGCCTCCGTCAGCTTCGCGCCGGGCGCGAGCCGATGCTCGAGGATCGCCGTGCGGATCCGCTCGGCGATCGCTTCGGGACCGGCAGCGCCGGACGGATGGGTATCGAGGTCGTTCATGTTCTGCATCGCGTGATGATCCTCATCCTAGGATGGACATAAAGATTGTCAACAATTCTTTTCGCTAAATGCGCACAATCCGCGTGCACCCGCCCGTGCCAGAGCGGTGCATCGCGCCCGAAATCTAGGCACGGCAAGCCTCTCCTGCTTCTCCATGGCGGCTCACGGTGTATACCCTCGCGGTCGTTTTGTTGACAAAATTGGTGCACACCCGGGCACCAAGCCGAGCGACGGTGACGAAAATAGTTGACCGTTAGTTGCACACTTGCTTAAAGAAAAAGGCGGAAAACTCCGCCTTTCGATCGTAGCCGACCGGCTCAGCCGAGATGCGGATAGTCCGACAGTGTGAGCCGGAAGCCGTGCGCATTGGCGACGAGCTCAGCCTGCGCGCCGAACGGCAGCGTCAGCAGATCGGGCACGTGACCGAACTGCAGCCCGGTGATGACCGGAATGCCGACCACCGAGCGCACCTGGTCGATCATCGCCTGCATGTCGTAGCCGTTGTCGTATTCGAACGGCCGCGCGCCCGTGAACTGGCCGAGCACGAGCGCCTGCTGGCGCGCGAGCACACCCGACAGGTGCAGCTGGTAGATCATCCGTTCGATCCGGAACGGCTGCTCGTTGACGTCCTCGACGAACAGGATGCCGCCCTCGATGTCGGGCATGTACGGCGTGCCGATCAGCGACGTGAGAATCGCCAGATTGCCGCCCCACAGCGTGCCCGTCACGTTCGCGGTCTGGACCTGCGGCGCATCGGCGACGATCGTCGTGCTCGGCTGCGACAGCGTCCGCCAGAAGTGCTGCATCGTGAAGTTGCTCGGTGTTTCCGCACCGAAGTCGGCGGAGAGCATCGGCCCGCCGAAAGTCTTGATGCGCGCCTTCGCATACAGCGCGAGCTGGATCGCGGTGAAGTCGCTGTGACCCACGAGCGCGATCGGCTGGTCGCGCAGACGTCGTTCGAGCCCGCGATAGTCGAGCCCGTGCAGGATGCGCGCGGCGCCGTAGCCGCCGCGCACCGCGAGCGCGATGTCCGGCAGCGCGCGCTCCGGGTCCGCGAGGCGGTTCAGGTCGCCGGCCCGCTCGCCGTCGGTGCCGCCGAATCGCTGGAAGCGGCGCTGCGTCGCCTCGATGTTCTCGATGCGATGTTGCGCGCCGCTCAGGCGCTCGAGCGCGCGATTGATCGCGTCGGGGTCGTGCGGATAACCGGACGGCGCCAGCAGGCGGATGGTGTAGGACGCAGCGGGCTGGAGGGACATGGCGAAAGGTATCGGGATCGTCAAACCTGCTTAGAGGGTCCGAACCGTCTCCGGTTCACGCAACGGTGCTGCCCGCCCCGCTTCAGGCGACGGGCGCGGCGGCTTACGGTGCGCCGGATTCGGTGTCGCGGGCGAGCCTTGCTTCACGCAGCGCGCGACGGCGCTCCGCGAAGAACGACTTCAGCGCGGCGCCGCACTCGTCGGCGAGCACGCCGCCCGTCACGACGGTATGGTGGTTCAGTTGCGGATTCGCGAACGCGTCGATCACGCTGCCGCATGCGCCCGTTTTCGGATCCGCGGCGCCATAGACGACTCGCGCGATGCGCGCATGCATGATCGCGCCCGCGCACATCAGGCACGGCTCGAGCGTCACGTACAGTTCGCAGCCGGGCATCCGGTAATTCTGCAGATGCTGCGCGGCCATGCGCAGCGCGGCCATTTCCGCGTGGGCGGACGGGTCGTGCCCGCCGATCGGATGGTTGAAGCCGCGTGCGATCACCTCGTCGCCGCGCACGAGCACCGCGCCGACCGGCACTTCGCCGGCCGCGCGCGCCTCTTCGGCCGCCGCCTGCGCGAGCCGCATGAAATGCAGGTCGCGGGCGGACACGGGCGCAGCTTCGGGAACGGCAGAATCGCAAGCGGCAGCCGATCCGGCTGCCGCGTCGTGCAGCGCGTCGGCGCTCACATCGGCCCCGCTTCGGCCGGCACGTCGTCGAGCCCGCGCTCGCACAGACGTTCCGCGATGCGTCGGCAATAGTCGCGCGGCATCACCATCGGGCCGCCGCGCAACGATTCGAGCGCCATGTCGAGCGCGAGGATCTTCGCCTGCAGCCGGCAGCGCGCGGCACGATCGCTGACCGCCTGCAGTTCATCCTGCAGATTGCGCAGCGCGCGCAGTTGCTCGACGGCCGGCGGCACGAAGCCCGCATTCTTCAGAATGCGGTTGGCCACCCGGACCTCCTCCGGTACGAGCAGGTCGTCATCCAGCGCCTGCGGCGCGCCGGTACCCGGCAAATCGTCGAACTCGCCCCGCGCGGCAGCGGCGGCAATGCGTTGTTCGACCAGTGCATCAAGCAATCTCATCAGTCAATCGGAACAAATGCGGCAGCCGAATTCTAGCAGGGTGACGTGCGTATGACAGGCCCTTCGAAGGTATGCTCGATATTGTGTTTTAGGGGCCGAATCGCTGCGCATGCGTGCCGATCACCGCGACTTCCCGCTGTGCTGCGCCGCAGCAGGCTCCGCGCGATTTTCGCGGCATTTTGCGCAGGCAAGCTCCGCTCCGGATTTGAATTTCGCCCGGCTGGACCGCGCTCGTCCTCCGGCCGAAATCGCGGTTTCGCGACTGCCCGGTCACGCGGCGAGCGCTTGCGACCGGGTCTTCGGAAACGGCCGGAACATCATCGCGACGAGGAACGCCCCGATGCCGATCGCGAACGATCCGAGGTACAGCCAGCCGTAACCGCCCAGTGCGTCGACGATCAACCCGCCCGCCACCGGCCCCGCCGCCATCCCGAGACTGCCGGCCATCGCGCAGCCGCCGATTACGGTGCCCATCATCCGCAGCGGGAAGTTTTCGCGTGCGAGCACCGCATAGAGCGGCATCACGCCCGCATAGATGAAGCCGAACAGCGTCGCGACCGCGTAGAACCCGTCGAGCGTGCGCACGAAGTAGTAGCCCAGCGCGCCGAGCGCCTGCGCGAGCAGCCCGGCCACCAGCATGCGCTTCGCGCCGAGGCGGTCGCCCAGCAGTCCGAACGCGATGCGCCCGCCCATGCCGGCAAGCCCTTCGACGCTGTAGATCGACACCGCGACGATCAACGGAATCCCGCACGTCACCGCGTAGCTGACCGTATGGAAAATCGGGCCGGAGTGCGTCGCGCAGCAGAAGAAGTTAGTCAGCAACAACACGATGAACTGCGGCGAACGCAGCGCGCCGCCGACCGACAGCGGCGCGGGCCCGCCGGCCGGCGCCGGCCCCGCAGGCGGCGCGTCGAGCGCAGGCGCGCGGCGCACGAGCAGCGACGCCGGAATCATCACGGCGGCCGCGAGCGCGGCAATCAACAACATCGACGTACGCCAGCCGTGCCCCGACACGAGCCATGCCGCGAGCGGCGACATCGTCATCGGCGCCATGCCCATGCCGGCCGACACCAGCGACACCGCGAGGCTGCGGTGCGTGTCGAACCAGCCCGTCACGCACGCCATCATCGGCGCGAACACCGCGGCCGTCGCGCTGCCGACGGCCAGCCCGAAAATCAGCTGGAACGCGAGCAGCGACGGCGCGCGACTCGCAAGCGCCAGGCTCGCCGACAGCAGGACGGCGCCCGACACGACCACCGCACGCGTGCCGATCCGGTCCGACAGGCTACCCCAGCCGATGCTCGCGAAGGCCATCGCGATGAAGCCGAGCGTCATCGCGGCGGAAATGCCGGTCATCGACCAGCCGGTGTCCCGTGCGATGGCCCGCAGGAACACCGGCAGCGAAAACATCGCGCCGATCGCGATGCAGCCCATCAGGCCGCCCGCGGCGACGATCACCCAGCGATAGCGCGAATCACGCATCTGGCACCTCCTTTCTCTCTGTCGGTCAGGCATTGATTGATGAGGAACCGGATTGCGGACGTCATCGCAAATCCGGTCGGCATCGATACGACGAACGAGACGCGGGCAAATCGACATGCGCGGTCCGTGCGGACGCGAATGTCCGATTGTCGACCCATTCGAGCGGGTGACAAGGGGGCAGATCCGATCCGCGTCCGGCCGCCCCGCTTTCCCGGAATCGGAAAGTCGAAATCAGAAATAGTTGGTTCGGGCAGGCACGCGCGCTCACTACACTCCAATCCTCTTGTCATGACAAGTTGACCCATGAACCCATCCAACGTCGTGCCGCTGTCGGCGGCACCGCTCTATGTGCAGATCAAGGACACGCTGCGCGCACGTATCCTCGACGGTTCGTACGCGCCGCACAGCCGGATGCCGTCCGAGCACGAACTCTGCGCGATGTTCGACGTGAGCCGCATCACGGTGCGCCAGGCGCTCGGCGACCTGCAGAAGGAAGGCCTGCTGTTCAGGCTGCACGGCAAGGGCACGTTCGTGTCGAAACCGAAGGCGTTCCAGAACGTGACATCGCTGCAGGGCTTCGCCGAGGCGATGTCGTCGATGGGTTACGAGATCGTCAACCAGTTGCGCAGCTTTCGCACCGTGAATGCCGACCGCCATCTCGCGACGAAACTGAACGTGCGGGAAGGCGCGCCGCTCGTCGAGATCCACCGCGTGCGGCTGCTGAACCGCGAGCCGGTGTCGCTCGAGCAGACGTGGGTGCCCGAGGCGCTCGGCAAGCGGCTCGCGGGCGCCGATCTCGCGACCCGCGACATCTTCCTGATACTGGAAAACGACTGCGGCGTGCCGCTCGGCCACGCCGACGTGTCGATCGACGCGATCCTCGCCGACGATGAAATCGTCGATGCATTGCGCGTCGAGGAAAGCAGCCCCGTGCTGCGGATCGAACGGCTCACGCACGACGCGTCAGGCATGCCGGTCGACTACGAACACCTGTACTTCCGCGGCGACGCTTTCCAGTACCGGCTGCGCATCGATCGGCAGAAGACACATCAACCCGTAAGGAATCCCCAATGAACACTCATATACTCGAATACGACATCGTCGTGGTCGGCGGCGGCACGGCCGGCCCGATGGCGGCGATCAAGGCGAAGGAACGCGATCCGTCGCTGCGCGTGCTGCTGCTGGAGAAGGCCAACGTGAAGCGCAGCGGCGCGATCTCGATGGGCATGGACGGCCTGAACAACGCGGTGATTCCCGGCCACGCGACGCCCGAGCAGTACACGCGCGAGATCACGATCGCCAACGACGGGATCGTCGATCAGGAAGCCGTGTACGCGTATGCGGCGCACAGCTTCGCGACGATCGAGCAGCTCGATCGCTGGGGCGTGAAGTTCGAAAAGGACGGCACCGGCGACTACGCGGTGAAGAAGGTTCACCACATGGGTTCGTACGTGTTGCCGATGCCGGAAGGACACGACATCAAGAAGGTGCTGTACCGGCAGTTGAAGCGCGCGCGCATCGCGATCACCAACCGGATCGTCGCAACGCGGGTGCTGACCGACGCGCACGGCCGCGCGAGCGGCGTGCTCGGCTTCGACTGCCGCACGGCCGATTTTCACGTGATCCGCGCGAAGGCCGTGATCCTGTGCTGCGGCGCGGCCGGCCGTCTCGGGCTGCCGGCATCCGGCTACCTGATGGGCACGTACGAGAACCCGACCAATGCGGGCGACGGCTATGCGATGGCGTACCACGCAGGCGCCGCGCTCGCCAACCTCGAATGCTTCCAGATCAATCCGCTGATCAAGGACTACAACGGCCCGGCCTGCGCGTACGTGACGGGCCCGCTCGGCGGCTTCACCGCGAACGGCAAGGGCGAGCGCTTCATCGAATGCGACTACTGGAGCGGCCAGATGATGTGGGAGTTCCATCAGGAACTGCAAAGCGGCAACGGCCCGGTGTTCCTGAAGCTCGATCATCTCGCGGAAGAAACCATCCAGACGATCGAGCAGATCCTGCACACGAACGAGCGGCCGAGCCGCGGCCGCTTCCATGCGGGCCGAGGCACCGACTACCGGCACCAGATGGTCGAGATGCACATCTCCGAGATCGGCTTGTGCAGCGGCCACAGTGCGTCCGGCGTGTACGTGAATGCCCGCGCGGAAACGACGGTGCCGGGGCTCTACGCAGCAGGCGACATGGCGGCCGTGCCTCACAACTACATGCTCGGCGCGTTTACCTACGGCTGGTTCGCCGGGCAGAACGCGGCGGACGACGTGGCCGGCCGCGATCACGCGCCGGTGGACGACGAACAGGTCGCGGCCGAACGCGCCCGCGTGCTCGCACCGCTCACGCGCGAACGCGGCCTCGCGCCGGCACAGGTGGAATACAAGCTGCGCCGCATGGTGAACGATTATCTGCAACCGCCGAAGGTCACGCGCAAGATGGAAATCGGTCTCCAGCGTTTTGACGGAATTATTGAGGATACCGAAGAACTTAAGGCGCACAACCCGCACGAGCTGATGCGAGCGGCGGAGGTGCGCGCGATTCGCGACTGCGCCGAAATGGCCGCGCGTGCGTCGCTGTTCCGTACCGAGAGCCGTTGGGGACTGTACCACCACCGCGTCGATTTTCCGCATCGCAACGACGACGAATGGTTCTGCCATACCTGGCTGCGCAAGGATGCCGACGGCACGATGCGCAGCGAGAAACGGCCGGTCGAGCCTTACATCGTGCCGCTCGCCGACGACGAGCGCAGCGCCTACGCGCACCTGCGCATCCGCGAACCGGCCGCCGTCGCGGCCGCCCTCTGACTCCGAGGAGCCTTACCGTGCCCCATACCCCGCACGACATCTTCCTGCGCAGCAGCGCGCCCGTGACGATCGACGAGGACCGCTGCATCGCCGACAAGGGCTGCACCGTCTGCGTCGACGTGTGCCCGCTCGACCTGCTCGCGATCGACGTGACCAAAGGCAAGGCGTACATGCAGTTCGACGAATGCTGGTACTGCATGCCGTGCGAGCGCGACTGCCCGACCGGCGCAGTGAAGGTCGACATCCCGTACCTGCTGCGCTGACCGGTGCGTCGCTTCCCGCCTTGCGGACTCACGACACATGAAAACCGACCAACGACCGCTGCGCCGGTTTGCCGTTTGCCGCGTCGCTCGCGCCGGCTGCGCCCCGTCGCGCGTGCGCGTCGCCGGCGTTCGCGTGCCGCGCTCGCGGCCGCGTATCTGCGACAGCAACATCGAACCTGCGTTCATCGACATCGAGCGTCGCTGCCTCACACACTTGCGCGATGCCAGCCTGATCGCACGTCACCTTTCTGCTGCGAGTTTTTACCCATGACCGCTTCTTCCCCTGCCTTCCCGCCGCCGGGCGCGCACGATCCCGGCCTCGCTTCGCTCATCGCGCGCGTGGCCGCGCCTGACCCATCAGTGCGCCGCATTGCGCTGCTCGAGCTCGACGATCTCGAGGATCCCGGCCTCGTGCCGATCTTCGTCACCGCGCTGCACGCCGATCCGTCCGCCGATGTGCGCCGCGAAGCCGCACGCGTGCTCGCCGCGTGGGAACAGCCAGATGTCGTCGATGCGCTATGCCGTGCACTGCTCGACGCCGACGCCGAGGTGCGTGCCACGGCCGCGCAAAGCCTGTCCGAACTGAAGGATGTCGGGTCCGGCGCCGTGCTGTGCCGCTGGGCCGAACGCGCCGAGCCATTCGTGTGCGGCGCGGCGCTGCGCGGCTTGCGCGAACTGCGCGACCCAAGGGCGTTCGCACCGGCGCTGCGCGCACTCGACGCCCCGACGCCGGCCGTGCGCGCGGAGGCCGTCGCCGTGCTCGGCTGGCTCAAGGACGTGCGCGCGCTGGCGCCGCTCGCACACATCGCGACGAACGATACACATGCGGACGTACGACGCGTCGCGGTGGGCGCGATCGGATTCGCGGCGCCGGACGAAACGTCCGTCGTCACCGCATTGCTCGCGGCATTGCGCGACACCGAATGGCAGGTGCGCGAGGAAGCGACCGCGACGCTCGGCAAGCTACGGGTCGCGACCGCGCGCGCACCGCTCGTCGCCGCACTCGACGACGACTACTGGCAGGTTCGCTTGCGCGCCGTGCGTGCGCTCGGGCAGTTGCGCGACGCCGCCGCAGCTCCGGCCGTGGCCCCGCTGCTGTCGCATCCGATCAGCAACCTCCGGAAGGAGGCGGCGCTCGCGCTCGGCGAATTGCGCGACCCCGCGACGCTGCCCGTGCTGCACGATGCGCTGAACGATCGCGATCCCGAAGTACGCAAGGCCGTGCGGATCGCCATTGCGCAGATCGAAGCAGACGCTCGATGATTGCGCCGACCGAAATCCTCGTCGACCATGCGGCGCAGGTATTGACGCTGCGCTGGCCGGACGGCGACATGCAGCGAATCGGCTATGTGCGATTGCGCAGCGCCTGCCCATGCGCGGCGTGCCGGAAGATCCGGCTCGATGGCGGCCGGGTCGCCGCGCCGCCGGGCGTGAAGCTGGACGGCGTGGAGGCCGCCGGTTACGGCATCCGCCTGCTGTTCGGCGACGGTCACGCGCGCGGGATCTACCCGTGGCCGTATGTGGCCGAACTCGGACGCGACGACACCGATGTCCGCGTCGCGTCACTCGCCGTGCCGGTCTCACGACAGCGCTCGAACTGACCGGCCACACGTCACCGCTGCGTGCCGGGCCCGCCGCGATCGGCGTCGTGCCGAGCGGGCAGGATGTGCTGCTCGTGCGGCTCTCGAACGCAGCATCGGGATACGCCGGGGAACGAGCATCCATCATCGGTAATCCGGCAAATCTTCGCGTGGCACAGAAAAAACGCCCGGCAGGTTTCCCTGCCGGGCGTTCGCATCATCCGATGCGTCGATCTGCTGGCGAGGCAGGCCTCGCCGCGTCCGTTATTCCCACTCGATCGTCGCCGGCGGCTTGCCCGAGATGTCGTACACGACGCGGTTGATCCCGCGCACCTCGTTGATGATCCGGTTCGATGCACGGCCGAGCAGCGCGTACGGCAGATGTGCCCAGTGCGCGGTCATGAAGTCGGTCGTCTGCACCGCGCGCAGCGACGTCACGTAGTCGTACGTGCGGCCGTCGCCCATCACGCCGACGGACTTCACCGGCAGGAACACCGCGAACGCCTGGCTCGTCAGGTCGTACCAGGTCTTGCCGACGTCGGCCTCGCCGCACAGCCCCGCTGCCGCGTCCTGCGCGGTGGCGGTCGTGCCGCGCAGTTCCTCGATGAAGATCGCATCCGCGCGACGCAGCAAGTCCGCGTATTCGCGCTTCACTTCGCCGAGGATCCGCACGCCGAGGCCCGGGCCCGGGAACGGATGACGGTACACCATTTCCGGCGGCAGGCCGAGCGCGACGCCCAGTTCGCGCACTTCGTCCTTGAACAGGTCGCGCAGCGGCTCGAGCAGCTTCAGACCGAGCGTTTCCGGCAGGCCGCCGACGTTGTGGTGGCTCTTGATCGTCGTCGCCTTCTTCGTCTTCGTGCCGCCGGACTCGACCACGTCCGGATAGATCGTGCCCTGGGCCAGCCACTTCGCCTTCGACAACTTCTTCGCCTCGGCCTGGAACACCTCGACGAACTCGCGGCCGATAATCTTGCGCTTCTGCTCCGGATCGGTCACGCCGGCCAGATGGCCGAGGAACTGCTCGGACGCGTCGACGTGCACGACCTTCGCATGCAGGCGGCCCTCGAACATGTCGAGCACCATCTTGCCTTCGTTCAGGCGCAGCAGGCCGTGATCGACGAACACGCAGGTGAGCTGGTCGCCGATCGCGCGATGGATCAGCGCGGCCGCGACGCTCGAATCGACACCGCCCGACAGGCCGAGAATCACTTCCTCGTCACCCACCTGCTCGCGGATCTTCGCGACGGCTTCCTCGATGTGGTTCTTCATGATCCAGTCGGCCTTCGCGCCGGCGATCTGCAGCACGAAGCGCTCGATGATCTGGCGGCCCTTCAGCGTGTGCGTGACTTCCGGGTGGAACTGCACCGCGTAATAGCCGCGCGCCTCGTCGGCCATGCCGGCGATCGGGCAGCTCGGCGTCGACGCCATCAGCGAGAAGCCCGGCGGCAGCTCGGCAACCTTGTCGCCGTGGCTCATCCAGACCTTCAGCATCCCGTGGCCTTCGGCCGTCTGGAAATCCTCGATGCCGTCGAGCAGGCGCGTATGGCCATGCGCGCGCATTTCCGCGTAGCCGAATTCGCGATGGTCGCTCCACTCGACCTTGCCGCCGAGCTGCACGGCCATCGTCTGCATGCCGTAGCAGATGCCGAGCACGGGCACACCGAGATCCCAGACGGCCTGCGGCGCGCGCAGCTGGTGATCTTCGTACGTGCTCGCATGGCTGCCCGACAGGATCACTGCCTTCGGCGCGAACTCGCGGACGAAGTCGTCGGACACGTCGTTCGGATGGATTTCGCAGTAGACGTGCGCTTCGCGCACGCGGCGCGCGATCAGTTGGGTGACTTGCGAACCGAAGTCGAGAATCAGGATTTTGTCGTGCATGGCTGCGGACAGGATGAAGAGAATAAGAAAAGCAGCGCACGAAGCGCTGCGTCAATAGCATGGACAACGGCGTCGGGCGGCGGGCGGCTCGCGCGACGCACCGCCGGTCAATCCTGCGACGGCGGGCGGGCGTCGAACGCGACGCTGCCTGACACTCGGTCGGATGCGGCCGGCGTGGCTGCCGACGACGGCGCCGCCGGACGGCCGACGACCGGCTCGACCCGCTGCTGCGCGGCGGCGGCCGGCGCCGGCGCCGGCGGACGCTGCGCGTCGCGAGCCTCGAGCGCCTGCGCCTTCTCGCGCCGCCGCACCGCCGACGCGAGGCGTACGCCGCCGACACCGAGCACGATCAGCGCGACACCGGCCATCGCCGACAGCACGCGGCCGGCAGCCGCGAGCGCGGGACCGTTGCCGGTGCCGAGCGACCACACCACCGCCAATGCGCCGATCAGCCAGTTCACGTGGCCGACCGCACGCGCGACGGGCGCCGTGAGATCGCCGTTGACCGCTGCATGAAACGCGAGCCACGCGAGGCCGAGCAGCGCGATGCCGAACGCCTGACCGAGCATCGCCGGCTGGATGTTCGCCAGCTGCAGCGCGTTGAACAGCGCCTGCCAGGGCGTCAGCACGAACAGCACGCCGAACGCCAGCAGCAGCACCGCATCGACGATCAGCACGGCTCGCAGCAACGGTTTCATCGCCGATCAGTCCACGTGGTAGTTCGGTGCTTCCTTCGTGATCTGCACGTCGTGCACGTGCGACTCGCGCATGCCCGCCGCGGTGATCTGGACGAATTCGGCCTTCTCGTGCAGCTCGTCGATCGTGCGGCAGCCGCAGTAGCCCATGCTCGCGCGCACGCCGCCGACCAGCTGGAACAGGATCGCGTTGACCGAACCCTTGTACGCGACGCGGCCTTCGATGCCTTCCGGCACGAGCTTGTCGATATTCGCGGAGTTGTCCTGGAAGTAGCGGTCTGCCGCGCCGTCCTTCATCGCGCCGACCGAACCCATGCCGCGGTACGACTTGTACTGGCGGCCCTGGTACAGGAACACGTCGCCCGGCGCCTCTTCGGTGCCCGCGAACATGCTGCCCATCATCACCGCGTTCGCGCCGGCCGCGAGGGCCTTCGACACGTCGCCCGAGAAACGCACGCCGCCGTCGGCGATGCACGGCACGCCGGTGCCCTTCAGCGCTTCCGCGACGTTCGCGATCGCGCTGATCTGCGGCACGCCGACGCCCGCGACGATCCGCGTCGTGCAGATCGAGCCCGGGCCGATGCCGACCTTGACCGCATCCGCGCCGTATTCGACGAGCGCCTTCGCGGCGGCTGCCGTCGCGATGTTGCCGCCGATCACCTCGACGTGCGGGAAGTTCTGCTTAACCCAGCGCACGCGCTCGAGCACGCCCTTGCTGTGGCCGTGCGCGGTATCGACGACGATCACGTCGACGCCGGCCTGCACCAGCAGCTCGACGCGCTCTTCGTTGTCCGGGCCGACGCCGACCGCCGCGCCCGCGCGCAGCTTGCCGTGTTCGTCCTTGCACGCATCCGGGTGTTCGGTCTGCTTGGTGATGTCCTTGACGGTCATCAGGCCGCGCAGTTCGAACGCGTCGTTGACGACCAGCACGCGCTCGAGGCGGTGGCTGTGCATCAGCGCCTTCGCCTCGGCGAGCGGCGTGCCTTCCTTGACCGTGACGAGACGCTCGCGCGGCGTCATGATCGACTTGACCGGCTCGTCGAGACGCGTCTCGAAACGCAGGTCGCGGTTCGTGACGATGCCGACGAGTTGCGGGCCTTCCACGACCGGGAAGCCCGAGATGCCATGCTGACGCGACAGCGCGATCACGTCGCGCACCTTCATCTGCGGCGGGACCGTGATCGGGTCACGCACGACGCCGGATTCGAAACGCTTGACCTTCGCGACCTCGCGGGCCTGCTCGGCCGGCGTGAGGTTCTTGTGGACGATACCCACACCACCCTGCTGCGCCATCGCGATCGCGAGGCGACCTTCGGTGACCGTGTCCATCGCGGCGGACACGAGCGGCATGTTCAGGGAGATGTTGCGGGTCAGCTTGGTTTTCAGGCTGGTGTCGCGCGGGAGAACGTCGGAGAAGGCGGGAACGAGGAGCACATCATCGAAAGTGAGTGCTTTTTGGATCAGACGCATGGCAAATCCTATGGGCGCAAAAGCGAATTATACGCGAAGCGCTGCGAATTTTCACAACACGAACAACGGGTTAGGCGTTTTCAAGCGGCCGGGGGCCGAATCGTTCGGATCGTCGTTCGGTTCGTTTTCGATCGCCTTTCGTTTCACCTCCGCATCGACCCATTCGCGCAGCCGGCCGGAATCGGCCAAACGGCGCGTCCCGGCCGCACGATGCCGGACCTGCCGGCGAGGCCTCGGCCTGCCCTCCGGAAACGCGCGGCCTGCCGCCAACGCGCTAGACCAGCCCGGCCGCGGCGCACACGATCATCGCCGCGCCGGCGCCGACCGCGAGGCCGCCGACGATCCGCGCGACGCGTTCGCCGGCCGGCGCCAGCCGCTCGGCGGCGATCGCCACGGTCACGGCGGCCATCACGCGCAGATCCATCATGCCGGCCGCCAGCGCAACGGCCATCAGGTTCCCGCAGCAAGCGCCGCAATGGAGCGCGGTCCGCACGCCGCACCGCCACGCGATCGCGGCCGCGGCGCCCGGCCGCCGCTCGCATGCATCGTCCGATGCATGCCGGCAACCAGCGAGCCGGCGCGCCTTCCAGCCGGAAAACTGCAGCATGCCCGCGCCGAGCACGACCGCGCCGGCCGCGAACGGCATTGCGGCGGCAAGCGCGGGCAGCCGCACGGCCACCGCCGCCAATGCGGTACCGCCCGGAAACACCAGCGCGCCGAGCGCCATCCACACCGTGAAATACCCGGCGCTCACGAGCGCGACCAACCATGCCGCGCGCGCGGCGCCCACCGGGCCGAGGCACTGCCGGTATCGCCAGAGCACCGGTGCCAGGACCGGCAGCATCATCGTCACTGTCATCGCGCCCCACATGCGAGCGAACGCGGCGAACGCGCGCCCTGCCCGCCATCCGCACGGCGCGAGCCATCCGGCCGACAGCGTCCAGCCGCCCGGCATCGGCATGCCGCCCATCGCATCCATCGATGCGTGCTGCACGAGCGTCGCCCAGATGGCGGCACCCAATACCGCGACGAGCGCGGCGCCGAATAGCCGCCGGCCATCGCCCGCATTGCCGCGCGCAGCCGGTTTCGTCGCAGCGTTCATGGTCCGCGCCCGCCGCGTGCCGGCCGGCGTTCAACCGCGCGCGTATTCGTCATGGCGGCGCCACCACACGCCCGTCTCGTTGCGCCCGAGCGGCGCGCGATCGAGCCACTGATACATCCCCCACAGCCCGTCGAGCCCGCGTGCGTACGTCGAATACGTGTGATAGACCACGCCGTCCTCGCGCACGAACGCGCTCATCCCCGGCCGGTCGCGGGCGTACGTGGCCGCGTCGGTGCCGCAGGTCGCCGCGAACTGCGCGACGGCCGCCGGCGGCGGGTCCATGTCCATCGCGTGACCGGCGCGCGCATAGTTGTATTCGACGTCGCCGGTGCGTTGCTGCGTTTCGGTGAACGACACGTTGAAGTCGAAATTGAACTCGCCGCCGTCCGACGACGCCCACGGAAAATGCCAGCCCATCCGCTGCCGGTACGCGAGCAGCTTCGCGAGCGGCGCGCGCGACACCGCCATGAGCGTCACGTCGTGGTTCGCCAGATGGATCGCAAAGCCGTCGAAACCGTCGGCAAGCGCCGAGCACGACGGGCAGCCGGCCTTGTAGTCGGGGCCGAACATGAAGTGATAGACGAGCAGTTGCGAGCGGCCGCCGAACAGGTCGTCGAGCGTCGCGGGACCGTCCTCGGTGTCGAACCGGTAAGCCTTGTCGACCCGCACCCACGGCAGTGCCTGACGCCGCCGCGCGAGTTCGTCGCTCTGCCGCGTCAACGTCTTTTCCGCATCGAGCAGCGCGCGCCGCGCGGTCAGCCATTCGGCGCGCGTGCCGGTGAGATGGCTCGTCATTGCAGGTTCCTCCTTTCGATGGATATCGGGACACGGCGCGTCTGCCATGTGCGTGGTGCTAGATTAGGGCCGGGCCTCGGACCGAAGGGAGTGACAACTGTGTCGGGATTCGGATGGATTCGCTGATCACGGCGGCCGCGCGGGCGCTCGCGGCAGGCGACCCGCTCGGCGCGCTGAACCGCGTCGCGCTGCGCGACGACGCGCCGGCGCTCGCGTTGCGTGGCATCGCGATGGCGCAGCTCGGCGATTTCGAGCGCGCGCGGGCGCTCGTGCGCAGCGCGGCACGCGCGTTCGGCGCGAAGGAAGCCGTCGCGCGGGCCCGCTGCGTCGTCGCGGAAGCCGAAATCGCGCTCGCGTCTCGCGACCTCGGCTGGCCGTCGCGCGATCTCGAAGCCGCCTGCGCGACGCTCGATGCACACGGCGATCGCGCGAACGCCGCGCATGCACGCTATCTCGGCGTGCGCCGGCTGCTGCTGATCGGACACGTCGACGATGCGGAGCGGCAGCTCGCGAACCTCGATCCCGCGCCGCTGCCGGCGGCGTCGCGCGCGGCCCACGAACTGATCGCGGCCGGCATCGCGATGCGCCGCATCCGGCCGCACTTCGCGCGCGCGGCACTGGCCCGTGCCCGCGCGGCCGCCCGGGACGCCGGCATTGCCGCGCTGACGGCCGAAGTCGAGACGGCCGCGCGCATGCTCGATACGCCGGCCGCGCGACTCATCGCACGCGGCACGTCGCGGCTCGTGCTGCTCGACGAGGTCGAGGCGCTGCTGGCATCGAACGCGCTGGTCGTCGATGCATGTCGCCACACGGTACGCGACGCACGCACGACCGTGTCGCTCGCGCGCCGCCCGGTGCTGTTCGTGCTCGCCCGCGCGCTGGGCGAGGCGTGGCCCGGCGACGTATCGAGAAACGCGCTCGTCGCCGCGGCGTTTCGCGCGAGACACGCGGACGAATCGCATCGCGCGCGCCTGCGCGTCGAGATCGGCCGCTTGCGCGCGATGCTGCGCCCGCTCGCGAACGTCACCGCGACGCCACGCGGCTTCGCGCTCGAGCCGCTCGGCCTGCGCGAGACCGTCGTGCTCGCGCGTCCGCTCGACGATCGCCACGCGGCCGTGCTCGCACTGCTCGCGGACGGCGAGGCATGGTCGAGTTCCGCGCTGGCGCTCGCGCTCGGCGCGAGCCAGCGCACCGTGCAGCGGGCGCTCGACGCGCTCGCCGAAGCGGACAAGGTGCAGGCGCTCGGGCTCGGGCGCGCGCGCCGCTGGATGACGCCGCCGCTGCCCGGATTCGCGACGACCTTGTTACTCCCCGCGCCGCTGCCGGGCGATTAGGATGGGCACACCAACGACGAGGTGACGGACATGAAACGCTCCACCGCAGACATCATCCGCGAATACGGCCCGTTTCCGGGCGTCGACGGCGTGCACGGCGTCACGTTCGACGGGCAGCGCGTCTGGTTCGCGTCCGGCGACAAGCTGAACGCGCTCGACCCGGCACGCGGCACGACCGTGCGCGCCCTCGACGTCGCCGCGCACGCGGGCACCGCGTTCGACGGGCGTCATCTGTTCCAGATCGTCGAGGACCGCATCGAGAAGATCGATCCCGATTCGGGCCGCGTGCTCGCGACGATCCCCGCGCCTGGCGGCGGCGCGGATTCCGGGCTCGCGTGGGCCGAAGGCACGCTGTGGGTCGGCCAGTATCGCGAGCGCAAGATTCATCAGGTCGATCCGCAATCGGGCGCCGTGCTGCGCACGATCGAATCGAACCGCTTCGTCACCGGCGTGACCTGGGTCGACGGCGAGCTTTGGCACGGCACCTGGGAAGCGGACGAGAGCGCGCTGCGGCGGATCGACCCGCGCACGGGGCAGGTACTCGAACAGGTCGACATGCCGCCGGGTGTCGGCGTGTCGGGGCTGGAATCCGACGGTCGCGACCTGTTCTATTGCGGCGGCGGCAACAGCGGCAAGCTGCGCGCCGTGCGCCGCCCCGCGCGAACACGCGCGCAAGGCGACGGTGCGACGGCAACCGAGCCGGTCGAGCGCTGATCGCCGATCATCGACGGGCCGCCCGGCCCGCCGCGATCCGCGGCAAACACCGCGGCGAATCGCGATGCCCCGGCCTCGCGCCGCCGATCCCGAGCCGTGCCCGCGCTCGAGTGCAGGAATGAACAAGACGCTGTCGCGCCGCCGTCGTTAAGATGCGCGCTCGTCGGTCATTCGTTCGGAGCAGTCGATGCAGCGCGGTGTGGTGTATGGCGTCCTGGCGGGCGCGTTGTGGGGAATGGTCTTTCTGGTGCCGCGGCTGATGACCGACTTCTCGCCGCTGCTGCTGAGCGCGGGCCGCTACGCGATGTACGGCCTCGTGTCGCTGGCGGCGGCACTGCCGGCCGCCCGTTCGCTGCTCGCGCGGCTGACCCGCGAGGATCTCGTCGCGCTCGCGAAGCTCGCGCTGATCGGCAACGTCACGTACTACATGCTGCTGTCCGGCGCCGTGCACCTGATCGGCATCGCGCCCAGCTCGCTGATCGTCGGCGTGTTGCCCGTGACCGTCACGCTCGCCGGCCTCGGCGACCAGGGCGCGATGCCGCTGCGGCGCCTCGCCGCCCCGCTCGCGCTGGTGATCGCCGGCATCGCGTGCATCAACGTCGATCTCTTCACATCGGAAGCCGCGCATGCGACGACGCTCGGCCAGAAACTCGCCGGCATCGCGTGCGCGACCGGCGCGCTCGCGAGCTGGACCTGGTACGCGGTCGCGAATACGCGCTACCTGCAGCGCCACCATCATTTCGGCGGCAACGAATGGTCGGTGCTGTGGGGCGTCGTGACAGGCGTGATCGGCGGCCTCTGCTGGCTCGCGATCCTCGCGCTGCCGGCGGGCACGATCCAGGCGGCAACCCCGGCATCGCGCTGGCAACTGTTCTGGCTGCTGAATCTCGTGCTCGCGATCGGCGCGTCGTGGCTCGGCAACGGACTGTGGAACGCGGCGTCGAAGCGGCTGCCGCTGACGCTGTCCGGCCAGCTGATCGTGTTCGAGACCGTATTCGCGATGCTTTACGCGTTCATCTACGACCAGCGGATGCCGCGCGTACTCGAGATCGCGGCGCTCGCGCTGCTGCTGGCGGGCGTCTACGGGTCGGTGCGCCGGCACGGCGACACGCATGCGGGCGGCGACACACGCGGCCGCGCGAGCGCGAACATCACGGCCCACTGAGCGCGTGCGCGCCTGGTCTGACGAATCGGGACAAAAACAGAGGAAGCGATGCTGGCGCAACGCGTCAGCGCGCGTCCTTGTGCATCCACTTGCGGCCCTCGATGGAGCCCTCGCGGCGGGTCTTGTCGACGCGCCGCTGGCGCGCGAGCTTCGGATCGACGATCAACGGCCGGTAGATCTCGACACGATCATGATCGGCGAGCGGCGCATCGAGCGGCGTGAGCTTGCCGAACACGCCGGTCTTTGCGTGCGCGAGGTCGATTTCCGGGTGCAGCGCGAGCACGCCGCTCGCGTCGATCGCCGCGCGCACCGTCGCGCCTTCGGGCAGCGACACCGGAATCAGCGTCTGGCGATCCGGCAGCGCGTAACAGACTTCGATCGACAGCATCGCGTCACCCCTTCCCGTAGCGCTGGTCGGCGCGCTTGACGAACGAATCGACGAACGTATTCGCGATATGGCTGAACACGGGCCCGATGATCTTCTCGAGCAGGATGCTCGAGAACTCGTAGTGCAGCGCAAACTCGATCTTGCATGCATCGGAGCGCAGCGGGATGAAGCGCCACGAGCCGGTGAACTTCTTGAACGGGCCGTCGGCGAACTCCATGTCGATCCGCGTCGGGCGCTGCTGCGTGTTGCGCGTCGCGAAATGCTGCTTGATGCCCTTGAAGTTGATGTCGATGCGCGCTTCCATCCCGCTGTCGTCCTGACGGCGAATCTCGACGCCGCCGCACCAGGGCAGGAAATTGGGGTAATCGGCCACGTCGGTGACGAGGTCGAACATCTGTTCCGCCGAATGGCGGATCAATACGGTTTTCTGGACATCTGCCATAAATCGCGCGGCATCGCTCAAGGTGAGAACGCAAGCCGGGCGATTCCCGCCCCGCTTTGCTAAAATCGTGATTTTAAACGAGTTGGCCCGATCCTTTCATGAGCATCATCGACAACAGGAAAGCGCACTTCGATTATCACATCGAGGAACGCTACGAGGCGGGGCTCGTGCTGGAGGGCTGGGAAGTCAAGGCGCTGCGCGCCGGGCGCGGCCAGATCAAGGAAGGCTACGTCGTGGTGAAGAACGCCGAGATCTTCCTGATCGGCACCCACATCAGCCCGCTGCCCGAAGCCTCGACGCACATCAAGCCCGATCCGGTCCGCACGCGCAAGCTGCTGCTGCACCGCGACGAGATCAAGAAACTGATCGGCAAGGTCGAGCAGCGCGGCTACACGCTCGTGCCGCTGAACTTCCACTACAAGGGCGGTCGCGTGAAATGCGACATCGCGCTTGCGAAGGGCAAGAAGCTGCACGACAAGCGCGAAACCGAGAAGAAGCGCGACTGGGAGCGCGAAAAGGCCCGCATCATGCGAGCCGGCACCTGACGCGCAATACCCGGCACTCTAAACGACACGGCCCGCTCGAAGCGGGCCGTTTCTTTTTGTGTCGTGCGATGCGTGTGGGCGTCGGTCGCACCGCTGCCTGTCGCGCCGGATGAATTGCTGCGTCACGCGCTTGCCGCCGTGCAAGCGCTGCTGATGTGAACCTGCGCGACGATTCGTCGCACGCGGCGCACATCTTCAACACATGCGCGGCGCCACACCGCTGCGAGACCGGCCAGCGCTGCAACGCCCGGCACGCGGTCGACGCACGCGCGCTCAGCCCTTCGCGCCCGCGGCCGGCGCCGCGTTCTTGACGATCGTCAGCGCCGACGCGATCGCGGTGCCGAGATCGGACAGGTTCGCCGGCACGATCAACGTATTGCCCTGTTTCGCGAGGTTCGAGAACGCACCGACATACTGCTCTGCAACCTTCAGGTTCACGGCGTCCATCCCGCCCTGCGACTGGATCGCGTTCGCGATCTTCTGGATGGCCTGCGCGTTCGCCTCGGCCACCGCGAGAATCGCCGCCGCCTCGCCCTGCGCCTGATTGATCGCGGCCTGCCGCTCGCCTTCGGACTTCTGGATCGCCGCCTCGCGCGCCCCCGACGCGAGGTTGATCTGCTCCTGCTTGCGGCCTTCGGATGCGGCGATCAGCGCGCGCTTTTCCCGCTCGGCGGTAATCTGCGCCTGCATCGCGTGCAGGATTTCCTTCGGCGGCGTCAGGTCCTTGATCTCGTAACGCAGCACTTTCACGCCCCAGTTCGCGGCAGCCTGGTCGAGCGCCGACACGATGTTGTGGTTGATGAAGTCGCGCTCCTCGAAGGTCTTGTCGAGTTCGAGCTTGCCGACCACCGACCGTAGTGTGGTCTGCGCGAGTTGCGTGATCGCGAGCACGAAGTTGCTCGACCCGTACGAGGCCTTCATCGGATCGGTCACCTGGAAGTACAGCACGCCGTCGACCTGCAGTTGCGTGTTGTCGCGCGTGATGCAGACTTGGCTCGGCACGTCGAGCGGAATTTCCTTCAGCACGTGGCGGTAGGCGATCCGGTCGACGAACGGCAGCACGATATTGAGGCCGGGCGACAGCGTCGCGTGATAGCGCCCGAAGCGTTCGAGCACCCACGCATGCTGCTGCGGCACGATCTTCACCGTCTTCGACACGATCACGATGGCGATGACGAGCAGGACGACCCAGATGATCAGCGAATCCATGAAATGTTTCCTCCTTGTTGTATTGGCGGACGATCAGCCCGCGGGTTTCGCTACGACCACGAGACAGTTGCCGCGCACGGCGCGCACCTGATACACGCGCGCATCGTCGCGCTCGCCGTGCGCGAGTTCGACGTCCCAGTCGGCGCCGCGATATTGCACGCGCGCGCGGCCGTCATGCCACGCGTCGACCGTGACGGTCGAGCCGATATCGAGATTGACGTCCGGATTCGTCGACGTGTCGCGCTTCTGCTTGCGCCCGAGCCCCGACCGACGCAGCACGATCATCGCGATGATCGCGACCGCGGCGGCCACGCCGAACTGCACGTGCGGCGCGAAACCGGCCAGTTGCAGCAAGCCGCCGGCGAGAAAGCCGAGCGCGATCATCAGCAGGTAGAACGTGCCGGTCAGCAATTCGGCGACGACCAGCACGCCGACTCCGACCCACCAGAACAGATGCCCCGACATCATTGTGGTCTCCAGAAAAACGCTCCCGTACGCACACTATATTCTTCGCCGCCGCAAGCGGATGCGGCCGGCACGCCCGGGTACACCCGAAATTCGCCCGTTACGTACCGACAAACAAAAACACCCCGGTGCTTACCGGGGTGTTTATAACACGAACCTTGCATTTTGCCTTCAACACAAGCGCGGCGGAGCGCGCTTGTGCCGAGCGGACATTACCGACCGTTACTTCCGGTTGGCGAGCGCCTGCCACGTATCGATGATCGTGTCCGGGTTCAGCGAGATCGACACGATGCCTTCGTCGGTCAGCCATTGCGCGAAGTCCGGGTGATCGGACGGGCCCTGACCGCAGATACCGACGTACTTGCCCATCTTGCGGCAGGTATCGATTGCCCGCTTGAGCAGGAACTTGACGGCCGGGTCGCGTTCGTCGAAGTCGACGGCCAGCAGTTCCATGCCCGAGTCGCGGTCGAGGCCGAGCGTGAGCTGCGTGAGGTCGTTCGAACCGATCGAGAAACCGTCGAAGTGCTCGAGGAACTCTTCGGCGAGGATCGCGTTGGTCGGAACTTCACACATCATCACGAGGCGCAGGCCGTTCTCGCCGCGCTTCAGGCCGAACTTCTCGAGCAGGCCGACGACGCGCTCCGCCTGCTTCACGGTACGCACGAACGGCACCATGATCTCGACGTTGGTCAGGCCCATCTCGTCGCGCACGCGCTTCAGTGCACGGCATTCCATCTCGAACGCCTGCGCGAAGTCTTCTGCGATGTAGCGCGACGCGCCGCGGAAGCCCAGCATCGGGTTTTCCTCGTCCGGCTCGTAGCGCGAACCGCCGATCAGCTTCTTGTACTCGTTCGACTTGAAGTCGGACAGACGCACGATCACGGGCTTCGGATAGAACGCCGCCGCGATCGTCGCAACGCCTTCCGTCAGCTTGTCGACGTAGAACTGACGCGGCGACGCGTGACCGCGCGCGACGCTCTCGACCGCCTTCTTCAGGTCCTGGTCGATGTTCGGGTACTCGAGGATCGCCTTCGGGTGCACGCCGATGTTGTTGTTGATGATGAACTCGAGACGCGCGAGGCCGACACCGCCGTTCGGCAGTTGCGAGAAGTCGAACGCGAGCTGCGGGTTGCCGACGTTCATCATGATCTTGACCGGGATTTCCGGCAGATCGCCGCGCTGCACTTCCGTGACTTCCGTCTCGAGCAGCCCGTCGTAGATCTTGCCTTCGTCGCCTTCCGCGCACGACACCGTCACCAGCGCGCCGTCCTTCAGCACGTCGGTCGCATCGCCGCAGCCGACGACTGCCGGCACGCCGAGCTCACGCGCGATGATCGCCGCGTGGCAGGTCCGGCCGCCACGGTTCGTGACGATTGCCGCCGCACGCTTCATCACCGGCTCCCAGTTCGGGTCGGTCATGTCGGCCACCAGCACGTCGCCCGGCTGCACGCGTTCCATTTCCGACGGATCCTGGATCACGCGCACGGGGCCCGCACCGATCTTCTGGCCGATCGCACGGCCCGTCGCCAGCACCTGCGACTGCCCCTTCAGCTTGAAGCGCTGCTCGGCCTTGCCGCTCGCCTGGCTCTTTACCGTTTCAGGACGCGCCTGCAGGATGAAGATCTTGCCGTCGCGGCCGTCCTTGCCCCACTCGATGTCCATCGGACGCTGGTAGTGCTTCTCGATGATGACCGCGTACTTCGCCAGCTCGATCACGTCTTCGTCGGTGATCGAGTAGCGGTTGCGCTGCTCGTGCGGCACGTCGACCGTCTTCACGCGGCCCGGCTCGCCCGGCTGCGTGAATTCCATCTTGATCAGCTTCGAGCCGATCGAGCGGCGGATGATCGGATACTTGTCCTGCGCAAGCGTCGTCTTGAACACATAGAACTCGTCCGGGTTCACCGCGCCCTGCACGACGGTTTCGCCCAGGCCGTAGCTCGACGTGATGAACACGGCGTCCTTGAAGCCCGATTCGGTGTCGATCGTGAACATCACGCCGGCCGCGCCGACGTCCGAGCGGACCATGCGCTGCACGCCGGCCGACAGCGCGACTTCGGCGTGCGTGAAGCCCTTGTGCACGCGGTACGAGATCGCGCGGTCGTTGTACAGCGACGCGAACACGTGCTTCATGCGATCGAGCACGTCGTCGATGCCGACCACGTTCAGGTAAGACTCCTGCTGACCCGCGAACGACGCGTCGGGCAGGTCTTCCGCGGTCGCGGACGAACGCACGGCGAACGACAACTCGCTCGGCGAGCCGTTCTTCAGGGTTTCGAACTGTGCGCGGATTTCCTGCTCGAGGCGTGCCTGCAGCGGCGCCTCGACGATCCACTTGCGGATTTCGGCACCGGCTTCGGCGAGCGCCTTCACGTCGTCGATGTCGAGCGACTCGAGACGCTTGGCGATGCGATCGGTCAGATCGTTGTGCTTGAGGAAATCACGGAAGGCGAGCGCGGTCGTGGCGAAACCGGTGGGCACGCGAACGCCTGCTTCGGAAAGCTGGCTGATCATCTCGCCGAGCGACGCATTCTTGCCGCCCACGATCTCCACATCGGTCATCCGCAACTGCTCGAACGGGATTACATACGCCTGGTCCTTTGCGACGTTTGCTGCGTTAGTCATACAAGCCCCTAAGTGTGAAAAAAATGCTCGATTGCGCAAGTGGGCTCGGACGCGGGCGCTTGCAAAAAGGCGCGGCGCGTCTTGCGCAACCTGTTGGAGAAACAATCGCAGCGGCGGAAAATCTTCCGACCCGATTTGCAAAAATCCCGGCAGAAGGGCGATATATTCAGACGAATCGCCGAACTTGCCGGGAGTTTTCGATCAATCAGGGCAAGCCCGCGGTGCCGTTCGCACCGTGCCCCCGCAATTGCTTATCCAACAGGTTGCCGCTATTCTACCGTGCCGGATGCCGGATGTGGCGCGACCTTGTCACTGCGTCTGGAGGCGGACCTCCAGCCGCCCGCGCAACCGCCCTTCACGCTCGACACCCAGATTCATGCTGCCTACCGTTTTCATCGTCTCCGACGGCACCGGGATCACTGCCGAAACCTTCGCGCACTCGATCCTCTCGCAGTTCGACCAGAAATTCCGCCTCGTGCGCTTGCCATTCGTCGACTCGCTCGACAAGGCGTTTGCGACCGTCGAGAAGATCAACGAAGCCGCGGTGCACGACGGCCGGCGCGCGATCGTGTTCACGACGCTCGTCGACAGCGAGTCGAACGACATCGTCAAGCGCTCGAATGCGCTCGTGCTCGACATGTTCCAGCGCTTCGTCGAGCCGCTCGAGCAGGAACTGGAGCTGAAGTCGAGCCACGCGATGGGCCGCGGCCACCAGAACGCCGATACCGAGGAATACAAGACGCGGATCGAGGCGATCAACTTCTCGCTCGCGCACGACGACGGCCAGTCGAACCGCAACCTGTCGGAAGCCGACGTGATCCTGGTCGGCGTGTCGCGCAGCGGCAAGACGCCGACGAGCCTGTATCTCGCGATGCAGTACGGCGTGAAGGCCGCCAACTACCCGCTGATTCCGGAAGACTTCGAGCGCGGCAAGCTGCCGTCGGCGCTGTCGCCGCATCGCGACAAGCTGTTCGGGCTTTCAATCGACCCGCAGCGTCTGTCGGAGATCCGCAACGAGCGCCGCCCTGGCAGCAAGTACGCGGCCCCGGAGAACTGCCGCTACGAGATCAACGAGGCCGAGGCGATGATGCGTCGCGAAGGGATCAAGTGGCTGTCGTCGACGCACAAGTCGATCGAGGAGATCGCCACGACGATCCTGCAGGAAATCCGTCTCGACCGGCAGTCGTACTGACGGCCTGGCCGTCGGCCGCCGCCGGAAACGGAAAGGCCGCGTCGAACGCGGCCTTTCTTCATGGTGCGGGTTACGGCGCACGTGCAACGCGGTGCGTCACGCCGTCATGTCACGCGCGCCGCTGCTGCCGCACCTGCTCGAACAGGCACACCGCCGCCGCTGCCGCGACGTTCAGCGACTCCATGCCGCCCGGCTGCGGGATCGTCACGCGATGCGTGGCCGCGTCGCGCCAGAACGCCGACACGCCGGCGCCCTCGTTGCCGAACACCCATGCGACGGGCCCGGACAGGTCACAGTCGTAGACGGCCTGCGCGCCGTGCGAATCGGTCAGCGCGACCGGCACGTCGAGGCGCACGGCGAGCGCGTCGGGCTCGACGTCTTCGTGGATCGACAGCAGGAAATGCGCGCCCATCGCCGAACGCAGCACCTTCGACGACCACGCGTAGGCCGTGCCCGGCGCGCAGAAGACGTGCCGCACGCCAGCGGCCGCCGCGCTGCGCAGGATCGAGCCGACGTTGCCGGCGTCCTGCACGCCGTCGAGCACGACCGACGTGTGCGCGATGCGCTCCGGCAGCGGCTGCGCGGGCCGATCCACGAGCAACAGGAAGCCGACACCGCTGACCACGTTCGACAGTTGCCCGAACAGCGCATCGGGCAGCGTGACGACGCGCTGCGCATCGACGCGCGCGATGAGCGCCTGCGCTTCGTCGTGCGCGAGCGCGCCTTCGGTGGCGACGCACAGTTCGGGCACCGCGCCCGTGTCGAGATACGCGCCGGCGAGGTGGAAACCCTCGAGCAGTGCCTGGCCGCCGCGGCGCTGCTGGGACGTCGAACCCGCGAGCGCCTTCAGGCGCTTGTACAGCGGATTGTCGCGGGAAGTGATGCTTTTCATCGAATCAGGTCAAGTGCCGCACGCACCGGCGCGAACGAGCGCCGATGGGCTTCGCACGGGCCGTGCTCGCGCAGCGCGGCAAGGTGTTTCTCGGTGCCGTAGCCGGCATGCACGTTGAAGCCATATACGGGGAAGCGCTCGTGCAGCTCGACGAGCATGCGGTCGCGCGCGACCTTCGCGAGGATCGACGCGGCCGAGATGCTCGGCACGAGCGCGTCGCCGCTGACGATCGCCTCGGCACGCACCTTCAGCGTCGGGCAGCGATTGCCGTCGATCTGGGCGAGCGTCGGCAGCACCGACAGGCCTTCGACGGCCCGCTTCATCGCGAGCATCGTCGCGTGCAGGATATTGAGCGTATCGATCTCGTCGACGCTGGCCGAAGCGACGCAATATGCGCGCGAGCGCGCGACGATCAGGTCGTACAGCGCGTCGCGCTTTTTCGCGGACAACGCCTTCGAATCGTCGAGCCCGTCGATCGGCTGCGCGGGATCGAGGATCACCGCGGCGGCAACCACCGGCCCCGCGAGCGGGCCGCGGCCCGCTTCGTCGACGCCGCAGACGATCTCGTCGGGCCGGCTGAAGTCGAAGCCGCTTTGCACGTCGATCGACACGCGGCGGCGTGGTGCACGAACTGCCGTCATGCGCGCCCCTTGCGTTGCTCGAGGACCCGCACGACCGCCTCGGCCGCCTTCGCGGCCGTGTTCTGCCGCAGCGAAAGATGCATTTCGGTAAACACTTCCGTCAGCGTGCGGCGGTTCGCGTCGTCGCGCAGCTGCGTGAGCGTCGCATCGGCGAGCGCCTCGGGCGTCGCGAAATGCTGCAGCAGCTCGGGCACGACGAAGCGCCCCGCCAGGATGTTCGGCAAGCCGACGTACGGCAGATAGCCCTGACGGCGCATGATTTGCCCGGTCAGCCACGGCACCTTGTACGAAATCACCATCGGCTTCTTGAGCAACGCGGCTTCAAGCGTGACGGTGCCGCTCTTCACGAGGATCGCATCGGCAGCCGTCATCGCGACCTGCGAGCGGCCGTCGGTGATCGTCAGCGCGAGCTGCGGATGCGCGTCGACGAGCGGCTGCAGCAGTTCGCGCAGCGCCGGCGTCGCGGCCGGCATCACGAACCGCACGCCGGGCTCGCGCTGCTGCATCAGCGCCATCGCCGCGAAGAACGTCGGGCCGATCAGCGCGATCTCCGAGCGCCGGCTGCCCGGCAGCACGGCGATCACGGGGCCGTCCACGGGCAGGCCCAGTGCGATGCGCGCGCCGTGCGTGTCGGGCTCGAGCGGAATCTCGTCGGCCAGCGGGTGGCCGACATACGTCGACGCGACGCCCGCCTTGTCGAGGATCGCCGGTTCGAACGGGAACAGGCACAGCATGTGATCGACGGACTTCGCGATCTTCTTGATCCGCCCGCCGCGCCACGCCCAGATCGACGGACACACGAAGTGGATCGACGGGATGCCCGCGTCGCGCGCGGCCTGCTCCACGTTGAAGTTGAAGTCGGGTGCGTCGACGCCGATGAATGCGTCGGGCCGCTCCGCGAGCAGCTGGCGCTTCAACTCGCCGCGAATCCGCAGGATCTCGGGAATCTGGCCCAGCGCCTCGACGTAGCCGCGCACCGTCAGCTTGTCCATCTGCCAGTGCGAGTCGAAGCCGTGCGCGAGCATCCGCTGCCCGCCGATCCCGTAATAGTGAGTCGACGCGGGCAGCCGCTCGTGAAGCCCGCCGAGCAACGACGCCGCGAGCAGATCGCCCGACGGCTCGCCGGCCACCATCGCGAGCCGGAGCTGATTGGTCGGGAGCGACATCGCTTAGCGGATGATGCCGCGTTGGGACGCGTCGATGAACGCGACGAGCGCGGCGACCGCCGCGTCGCCATCGCCGCCCGCGGCCGCCAGCTCGCGCAACTGCACCTTCGCTTCCTCGAGCGACAGGCCGTTCTTGTACAGCAGGCGGTACGCGCTGCGCAGCGCCGAGATCGCGTCGGGCGAGAAACCCCGCCGGCGCAGCCCTTCGACGTTGATGCCGTGCGGCTCGGCCTTGTTGCCGGCCGCGATCACGAACGGCGGCACGTCCTGCACGAGCGCCGATGCGCCGCCCAGCATCGAATGCGCACCAATGCGCACGAACTGGTGCACGCCCGACATCCCGCCGACGATCGCAAAGTCGCCGATCTCGACGTGGCCGGCCATCTGCGCGTTGCTCGACAGAATCACGTTGTTGCCGACGCGGCAGTCATGACCGATGTGCACATAGGCCATGATCCAGTTGTCGTCGCCGAGCGTCGTCACGCCGGCGTCCTGGACGGTGCCGGTGTGGATCGTCGTGAATTCGCGGATCGTGTTGCGGTTGCCGATCACGAGCTTCGTCGGCTCGTCCTTGTACTTCATGTCCTGCGGACGACCGCCGACCGACGCGTAATGGCCGATGCGGTTGTCCTCGCCGAGCGTCGTGTGGCCTTCGATCACGCTGTGCGAGCCGATCGTCGTACGCGCGCCGATCGTGACGTGCGGCCCGACGATCGCGTACGGCCCGATCTCGACGGACTCGTCGATCTGCGCGCCCGGTTCGACGATCGCGGTAGGATGAATCCTGGTCATGCGCCGTTGCCTCTCGATATGATGTGTCGCGTTGCCCGCGTTACGTTACCCATGCGTGCCGCGTCGCTCAGGGCGCCGCGTCGGCCGTCTTGACCGTGCACATCAATTCGGCTTCCGCCGCCACCTTGCCGTCCACTTCCGCCACCGCCTTGAACTTCCAGATACCACGGATGTAGCGTTCGAACGTCACGTTCAGAATCAGCTGGTCGCCCGGTTCCACCACGCGCTTGAAGCGCGCGCCGTCGATGCCGACGAAGTAGTACAGCGTGTTTTCCGGATCCTTCGGCTGCTCTTCCGCGAACGTCAGCAGCGCGGCCGCCTGAGCGAGCGCCTCGAGGATCAGCACACCCGGCATCACCGGCCGCTTCGGGAAGTGCCCCTGGAAGAACGGCTCGTTGATCGACACGTTCTTCAGCGCTTTGATTCCCTTGTGCGGCTCGAGTTCGAGCACGCGATCGACGAGCAGAATCGGATAGCGATGCGGCAGCAGCGTGAGGATCTTGTGGATGTCGAGATTGATTTTTTCAGTGCTCATGATGGTTCGTCTCACGCAGAAGCTGCGCGGTGGTGATGCAAAGGCTGAAGCGGGCCGCCGCGCGGCCCTGTCTGGCAAACCGGGCCGGATGCGCTGGCCGTGCCCGGTTCGTGGTCTCGCATGGTGCGCTCAGGCGTGCGTGCCGCCCTGGGCGGCCAGTGCGGTTTCGAGCGCCTTGATGCGGTCGCGCAACTTGTCGAGGTTGCGCACGAGCGCGGCGCTCTTGTTCCATTCGCCGTGGTCGACGGCCGGGAATGCGCTCGTGTAGATGCCGGCCTTCGGCAGCGACTTCGACACGCCCGAATTCGCGGTGATGATGACATAGTCGCCGAGCGTCACGTGGCCGGCGATCCCGGCCGCGCCGCCGATCATGCAGTGGCGGCCGATCGTCGTGCTGCCCGCGATGCCCGCCTTGCCGGCGATCACCGTGTAGGCCCCGATCCGGCAGTTGTGGGCGATTTGCACCTGGTTGTCGATCTTCACGCATTCCTCGATGACGGTGTCCGCCATCGCGCCGCGGTCGATCGTCGTGTTCGCGCCGATCTCGACGTCCGGGCCGATCGATACGCCGCCGACCTGCGGGATCTTGACCCAGCTGCCGGTGCGCGCATCGCCGTCGCCGACGAAATCCGGCGCGAAGCCGAAACCGTCGGAGCCGATCACCGCACCCGAGTGGATGATTGCGCGCGGGCCGATCTTGCAGCCGTGGTACACCGATGCGTTCGGATAGATGTGAGAGCCCGCGCCGATCGTCGTGCCGCGCCCGACGAACACGTTCGCGTCGAGCTGCACGCCGTCCTCGATCACCGCGCCGGCCTCGACCGTCACGTGCGGACCGATCACCGCGCTCGCCGCGACCTGCGCGGCCCGGTCGATCGTCGCGCTCGGATGCACGCCGGCCGCGCGCGGCGGCATGGCGAGATCGATGAACATCTGCGCGACGCGTGCGAAGTACGCGTAAGGATTCGGCGTCACGATAAAGTTGCGGGGGCCGGCGGCCTCACCGAGCTTTTCGAGATCCTTCGGCGCGATCAGCACCGCGCCGGCACGGGTCGTCTCGACCTGCGACAGGTACTTCGGATTCGCGAGAAACGCGAGTTGCTGAGGGCCTGCCTGGTCGAGCGGCGCGAGGCCGCCCACCTTGCACTGGGCGTCGCCGACGATCTCGCCGCCGAACCGCGTTACGAGTGCCTCAAGCGTCAATGCCATTCGTCGTCTGCTCCGTTCAGTTCGTCGAGCCGGACGCGAGCGCCTTGAGCACCTTGTCGGTGATGTCGATGCGCGGGCTGACGTACACGGCTTCCTGCACGATCAGGTCGTAATTCTGCTGCTCGGCGATCTGCTTGATGACCTTGTTCGCGCGCTCCAGCACCGCCGCCAGCTCCTCGTTGCGGCGCTGGTTCAGGTCTTCGCGAAATTCGCGCTGCTTGCGCTGGAAGTCGGTATCGAGCTGCGCGAGATCGCGCTGCTTCTGCGCGCGATCGGCCGCCGACAGCGACGCACCGTTCTTGTCCAGCGAGTCGGACATCGACTTCAGACGCGCCGCGAGGTCCTGCAGATCCTTGTCGCGCTTCGCGAACTCGGCTTCGAGCTTCGTCTGCGCCGCCTTGGCGGGCGCCGACTCGCGCAGGATCCGATCCGAATTGACCGCCGCGATGCGGGCGACGTCCTGAGCATGCGCCGTCGCCGCGCCCAAGGCCAGCGCAACGGTCAGCGCACACATCACTCGTTTCGAAAACTTACCGGTTAGCAAAATTACCCTCTCGTTGCTGTTGTCATGCGTTCGATCAGAACGCCGTCCCGATCTGGAACTGGAATTTCTGGTACTGGTCGCCTTCATGCTTCTGCAGCGGGAAGCCGAGGCTCAGCTTCAGCGGGCCGATCGGCGAGATCCATGCGAGACCCACGCCGTAGCCGTAACGCAGGCCGTTCGCGCCGGTACTCGTGCCGCCCGGCGCGTTGCCCCACACGTTACCGCCGTCGAGGAACGTGAACACACGCAGCGTGCGGTCGTAACCGGTGCCCGGCAGCGGGAACGTCAGCTCGATGTTGCCGACCACCATCTTCGAACCGCCGATCGGGTCGTTCGTCTTCGTGTCGCGCGGGCCCAGCGAGCTCGGCTCGTAGCCACGCACGGAGCCGATACCGCCCGCGTAGTAGTTCTTGAAGATCGGGTACGGGTTGCCGATGCCGTTGCCGTAGCCGCCTTGCAGGTTCAGCCCCAGGATGAAGCCGCGCGAGAACGAATAGTAGTACTGCGCCTGCAGGTCGGCCTTGTAGTACTGGATCTTGCCGACCGGCACGCCGTATTCGACGTTCGCCTGCGTGAAGTAGCCGCGGCTCGGGATCAGCGCGCTGTCACGCGCGTCGCGCGACCACGCGACCGTCAGCGGCACCGTGTTCGACACGCGGCCGAATTCGTTGACATACGCCTTGTAGCTCGCCGGCGTGTTGTCGTCGGTATCGAGACGGTTCTGCTCGAAGCCCGCGCCGAAATAGACGGTGTCGACTTCCGAGAACGGAATGCCGAATTTCAGGTTGCCGCCCGCGCTGATGATCCGGAAGCTCGAGCTCGTCGAGTAGTAGAGCGGCTGGTACGTGCGGTAGTAGACGTCCGTGATCCGCTTGATGCCGTCGACCGTGAAGTACGGGTCGACCTGCGTGACCGTCAGCGTGCGGTAGCTCTTCGCGGTGTTGACGTTCACGGACAGGCTCGTGCCGGAGCCGAACACGTTGTCCTGCGACACGCCGGCCGACAGCACCACCTTGTCCGTCGACGAGAAGCCCGCGCCCAGCGTAATCGCGCCGGTCGGCTTTTCATCGACCTTCACGTTCACGTCGACCTGGTCGTTCGTGCCTTCGACGGGTACCGTCGTCACGTCGACGTTGGTGAAGTAGCCGAGACGGTTCACGCGGTCCTTCGACAGCGCGAGGCGGTTCGAATCGAACCACGAGCTTTCGAGCTGGCGCATTTCGCGGCGCACGACCTCGTCGCGCGTACGCGTGTTGCCGACCACGTTGATGCGGCGCACGTACACGCGGCGGCTCGGATCGACGACGAGATTCAGGTTCACCTTGTGGTTTGCCTGGTCGATGTCCGGCTGTGCATTGACGGTCGCGAACGCGTAGCCGTATTCACCGAGCTTGTCGACGATCGACTTCGTCGTCTGCTGCAGCTTTTCGGCCGAGAAGCGATCGCCCGGCTTGATCTTGATCAGCTTGTTCAGTTCGGCTTCGCGATCGAGCAGGTTGCCCGACAGCTTGATGCCCGACACCGTGTACGGCTCGCCTTCGTGCAGCGTGACCGTCAGGTACATGTCCTTCTTGTCGGGCGAGATCGACACCTGGGTCGACTCGATGTTGAACTCGAGATAGCCGCGGTTCAGGTAGTACGAGCGCACTGCCTCGAGGTCGCCGGTCAGCTTTTCCTTCGAGTAGAGGTCGTTCTTCGTGTACCAGGAGAACCAGTTCGGCGTCGACAGCTGCATTTCGTCGCGCAGCGTGCTGGTGCTGAACGCCTTGTTGCCGATGAAGTTGATCTGGCGGATCTTCGCGCTCGGGCCTTCGGCGACCGCGAACAGGATCGACACGCGGTTCGCGTCGACCGGCGTGATCGTCGTCTTGACCTCGGCCGCATAGAAGCCGCGCGTCAGGTACTGACGCTTGAGCTCCTGCTCCGCCTTGTCGACGAGCGCCTTGTCGTAGTAGCGGCCGTCGGCCAGACCTACCGCGCGCAGCGCCTTCGTCAGGTTGTCCTTGTCGAATTCCTTCGTGCCGGTGAAGTCGATCGACGCGATGGCCGGCCGCTCCTGCACCTGCACGATCACGACGTTGCCCTGGGTGGCAATGCGCACGTCGTTGAAGAAGCCCGTGGCGTACAGCGCACGAATTGCTTCGGATGCCTTGTCGTCGGTGAAGGTATCGCCCTGCTTGATCGGCAGGTAGGCGAACACCGAACCCGCTTCGACGCGCTGCAACCCCTCGATCTTGATGTCTTGCACCACGAACGGTGCCGCTGCATGCGCCGCGAGGCCGTGCGCGGCGAGCGCGGCCGCTGCAACTGTCTTAGGTACAAAGCGATGAGGTTTGAACAACGTGCATCCCCAATATTTAGCTGCATCAAATCAGGCGGCGGCCGACTGGCCGCCGCCTGACGCTTCAGAAATGGATTAACCGAGCCAGGTCGTTGAACAGCGCGATCGCCGACAACGCGACGATGCAGATCAACCCGGCTCTTTGCAGAATCAGCTGCCAACGCTCCGAGACGGCTTTCCCGGTCGCGGCTTCAACCAGATAATATAACAGATGCCCCCCGTCCAAAACGGGAATCGGCAGCAAGTTCAGCACCCCGAGGCTAATGCTGACAAGGGCGAGGAACGACAGGAAGGCCGACGGACCGAGCCGCGCGCTCTTGCCCGCGTAGTCGGCGATCGTCACCGGGCCGGACAGGTTCTTCAGCGATGCATTGCCCGTGATCATCCGGCCGAACATCTTCAGCGAATAAACGGCGATGTCCCACGTGCGATGCGCGCCGAGCCGCAGGCTCTCGATCGGCCCGTAGCGGACGTCGACCGACGGCGTGTGCATCGACAGCGCCGCGCCGATGCGGCCGATCTTTTGGCCGGTTTCATCGTCGCGCTGCGCCTGCGGCACGATCTGTACGGTTTGCGTCGCGCCGCCGCGCTCGACCTGCAACTCGACTGCCTGGCCGGCGTGATGCTTCACCGCATCGATGAAGCGCGATGCGCCGCCGATCGGCTTGCCGTCGAGCGCCAGCAGCTTGTCGCCGGCCTTCAGGCCCGCCTGCTCGGCCGCGCTGCCGGGCTGCACCGACGCCACCGACAGCGTGCCGCCGCCGGTCTCGAAGCCCAGGTGCATCATGAAATCGTCGTCGAGCTGGCTTTCGGGCACATTGCGCAGGTCGACGCGAAAATCGAACGTCGCCGCGCCGCCGTCGCGCGCGCCCAGCACGACCTCGCGATGATCGAACGCGGCGGACAGCAGCTTCCAGCGCAAGTCCGACCACGAGCGCACCGGCACGGCCTCGCCGCCTTGCGCGTCGCCTTCGCGCACGTCGCGGATCGAAACGATCGTCTCGTTGCCGTCGAACCCGGCACGAGCGGCCACCGTGCCCGCGGCCGGCGGTGCGAGCACCGCCGCGGGCTCGGTCACGCCGGTTGCGAATACCGCGGAAAACAGGACGATTGCCAACAGGAAGTTCGCGATCGGGCCGGCGGCGACGATCGCGATGCGCTTGAACACCGATTGCCGGTTGAATGCCTGATCGAGCTCCTCGGGCTTGATGGCCGGCCCCGGTTCACGCTCGTCGAGCATCTTCACGTAGCCGCCAAGCGGCAACGCGGAGAGCGTCCACTCGGTGCCCGTCCTGCGGCTGACCCACCGCGCGACGGGCTGGCCGAAGCCGATCGAGAAACGCAGCACCTTCACGCCGCACCAGCGCGCGACGCGATAATGTCCGTACTCATGCACGACGACCAGCACCCCGATCGCCACCGCAAACGCGATCAGTTCGACCAGCACGTTCATGAGCACCTCATTCAGACAGCGCGCTCCACGCGTGGCGCAGGCGCTTTCGCAATGATCTCGGCGGCGAGGCGGCGTGCCTCGGCGTCCGCCGCAAGGACGTCGTCGAGCCCGTTCGGGTTACGGTTCGGCAGTGCGTTGAGCACCGCATCGACCGTCGCCGCGATCGCCATGAAGCCGATCCGGCGCTCGAGAAACGCTTCGACCGCAATTTCGTTGGCCGCGTTCAACGCGGCGCTCGCGATACCGCCCTCCTCGAGCGCCTTCAGCGCGAGCGCGAGGCACGGGAAGCGCGTGTAGTCGGGCTTCTCGAACGACAGCTGCGCGATCTGCGCGAGGTCGAGCTGGTCGACCCCGGCGTCCACGCGCTCCGGGAACGCCAGCGCATGCGCGATCGGCGTGCGCATGTCGGGGTTGCCGAGCTGTGCGAGCACCGAGCCGTCGCGGTACGACACGAGCGAATGGATCACGCTCTGCGGGTGGATCAGCACGTCGATCCGCTCGCCCGGCAGGCCGAAGATCCAGTGCGCCTCGATCACTTCGAGGCCCTTGTTCATCATCGTCGCGGAATCGACGGAAATCTTGCGGCCCATCACCCAGTTCGGGTGCTTGCATGCTTCGTCCGGCGTCACGTCGACGAGCATGGCCGGCTCGCGCGTGCGGAACGGGCCGCCCGATGCGGTCAGGATGATCTTCGAGATCCCGCCGTGCTCGTTCTCGTCGCGCGGCATGCACTGGAAGATCGCGTTGTGTTCGCTGTCGACCGGCAGCAGGATCGCGCCATGGTCGCGCACGGCGTCCATGAAGATCGCGCCGGACATCACGAGCGATTCCTTGTTCGCGAGCAGGATGCGCTTGCCGGCGCGCGCGGCCGCGAGGCTCGGCGCGAGGCCGGCCGCGCCGACGATCGCGGCGACGACCGTATCGCAGCCGTCGCTCTTCGACACGTCGACGAGGGCCTGCGGCCCGTGCAGCACCGTGGTCTTGCTGCCCGCCGCCCGCAGTTTCGCCTCGACGTGCGCCGCGGTGTTCGCATCGCCGACCACCGCGATTTCGGGTGCGAAGCGCAGGCACTGCTCGACGAGCTTGTCGCCGTTGCGGTGCGCGGTCAACGCGTAGACGGAGAAACGCTCGGGATGGCGGGCGACCACGTCGAGCGTGCTGTCTCCGATCGAGCCCGTGGAACCGAGCAGTGTCAGACGTTTTTGCATAGCAGAAATAGTGGTTTAACCAAGCAGCAGCATTGCGAGCGGCAGCACGGGCAGCAGCGCGTCGACGCGGTCGAGCACGCCGCCGTGACCGGGCAACAGGCCGCTCGAATCCTTCACGCCCGCCTGACGCTTGAGCAGCGACTCGAACAGGTCGCCGATCACGCTGTAGACGACCAGCAGCGTCAGCGCGGCCCACGCACCGGGCATCCCGTAGCGTGCGGCGAATGCGGAAAACAGGGTCGGTTCTAACCAGTGCGCGGCCATCGCGACACTCGCGACGACCATCACGGCGAGCCAGCCGCCGATCGCACCTTCCCAGCTCTTGCCGGGGCTGATCGTGACGGCCAGTTTACGCTTTCCGAAGGCCTTGCCGGCGAAGTATGCGCCGATATCGGCCAGCCATACGACCAGAAGCAGCGACAGCACGAACGGAACGCCCTGCGCACGCGCTGCGACGACCGCGTGCCAGCAGGCCGCGAACACCACGAGCCCGGCTGCGAGCAGGAACGGCCGCCATACGCGGCCCGCGAGCTCGGGCTTGCGCCGCAGCGAGAACGGGCCGACCAGCAGCCAGAACACGCCGGCCGCCATGAAAAGGGGACGGGACGAGGCCGCCTCGACGCCGAGCGGCGCGGTCGCCGCGAGCGCCAGTGCCGCGACGATCGCGTAGACGATCGAACCGGTCGCGCCGAGCTTGAGCAGGCGCGCCCACTCCCACGCGGCGAACACGAGCACGACGCCGATCAGCGCGCCGAACGCCGCGAGCGGCGCGAACAGCGTCACCGGCAGCAACACTGCCAGCATCACGACCGCCGTGATCACACGGGTCTTCAGCATGAAAGGGAATCGGCGTTCTGCGATTGCGGTTCGAGCTGCGCGCTGGTGCGCCCGAAACGGCGCTCGCGCTCGGTATACGACGCGATCGCGTCGGCCAGCGCCGCGCCGTCGAAGTCCGGCCAGTATTTGTCGGTGAAATAGAATTCGGCGTATGCGAGCTGCCACAGCAGGAAATTGCTGACACGCTGCTCGCCGCCGGTGCGGATGAAGAGATCGGGCTCCGGCGCATAGGCCATCGCCAGGTGCGGCGCGAACGCGTCTTCGGTCACGTCGACCTCGCGGCCCTCGCGCGCGGCCTGCTCGACGAGCTTCTTCGTCGCCTGCAGGATGTCCCAGCGGCCGCCGTAGTTTGCGGCGATCGTCAGGGTGAGACGGGTATTGCGCGCCGTCTTGGTTTCGGCGCGCCGGATCAGTTCGCGGATGCGCGGCTCGAAGCGCTCGAGATCGCCCACCACCCGCAGGCGGATCCCGTTTGCATGCAGCTTGCCGATCTCGCGCTCGAGCGCGGTAATGAACAGCCGCATCAGGAACGACACTTCGTCGCTCGGCCGGCGCCAGTTTTCCGAACTGAACGCGAACAGCGTCAGGTATTCGACGCCGGCGCGCGCGCAGCCTTCGACCACCGCCCGCACGGCATCCACGCCGCGGGTGTGCCCCGCGACGCGCGGCAAGCGGCGTTCGGTCGCCCAACGGCCGTTGCCGTCCATGATGATCGCGATATGACGCGGCACGGCGCCGACGTCAGGCACGCGAACGGTAGAGCTGGTATAGGTCATGGCCGTTGAGACAGTAATGCGGGAAGAAGGCGGCGCGCGAGGACGGTCGTCAGACCGTCATGATCTCGGCTTCCTTGGTCTGCACGAGCTTGTCGACTTCGGCAACGTGCTTGTCGGTCAGCTTCTGCACGTCGTCGCTCGCACGGCGCTCGTCGTCTTCCGAGATTTCCTTGTCCTTCACGAGCTTCTTCAGCGCTTCGTTCGCGTCGCGGCGCAGGTTGCGGATCGCGACCTTGGCCGTTTCGCCTTCGCTCTTGACCACCTTGGTCAGCTCGCGGCGGCGTTCTTCCGTCAGCGCGGGCATCGGCACGCGGATCAGGTCGCCCGCGGTTGCCGGGTTCAGGCCGAGGTCGGCTTCGCGAATGGCCTTCTCGACCTTCGCGACCATGTTCTTTTCCCACGGCTGCACGCCGATCGTGCGTGCGTCGACGAGCGTCAGGTTCGCAACCTGCGAGATCGGCACCATCGAACCGTAGTAGTCGACCTGCACGTGATCGAGCAGACCGGTATGCGCACGGCCCGTACGGATCTTCGCCAGATCGTTCTTGAACGCTTCGATCGAGCGTTGCATCTTCTGCTCTACGCCCTTCTTGACATCAGCGACACTCATTTCAACCTCCAAACCTTCCAACCTTCAAAGAACGCGGGCCCCGCCCGGCGCGCCACGCACCGCGGCCGGCGACCCACGCCGCTTGCCCGCATCCGCGGGAGTTTACACGTGGACGAGCGTACCTTCGTCCTCGCCCAGCACGATACGCTTGAGCGCGCCCGGCTTGTTGATCGAGAACACGCGAATCGGCAGCTTCTGGTCGCGGCACAGCGCAAAGGCGGTGGCGTCCATCACCTGCAGATTGCGGCTGATCGCCTCGTCGAAGCTGATCGTCGTGTAGCGCGTGGCCGACGGATCCTTCTTCGGATCGGCAGAATATACGCCATCGACCTTGGTCGCCTTCAGCACGACCTCGGCGCCCACTTCCGAACCGCGCAGCGCGGCGGCCGTGTCCGTCGTGAAGAACGGGTTGCCCGTGCCGGCCGCGAAGATCACGACCTTGCCTTCCTCGAGCTGGCGGATCGCGCGAGGCCGGATGTACGGCTCCACGACCTGGTCCATGCGCAGCGCGGACTGCACGCGCGCGACGATGCCGGCGTGGCGCATCGCGTCCTGCAGCGCCAGCGCGTTCATCATCGTCGCCAGCATCCCCATGTAGTCGGCCGTCGCGCGGTCCATGCCGGCCGCGCCGCCCGCGACACCGCGGAAAATGTTACCGCCGCCGATCACGACGGCGAGTTGCGTACCGAGACCCACGACTTCGGCGATATCCGCCACCATCCGCTCGATCGTCGCGCGATTGATGCCGAAGGCATCGTCGCCCATCAGCGCTTCGCCGGAGAGTTTGAGGAGGACGCGTTTATAGGCATTGGACATAGGGGCTTCCGAGCGACGAGAGGATGACAACCACGAACTGTAGGGGCGAAATACTGATTCGGGCAAGCGCCGACGACCGGACCGGGTTTCCCGGCCGGCCGGCGGCGCCGCCGGCCGCGGCGGAGCGGACGCCCGCCGCGGATACTGCCTGACTGCTTACTGCTGCTTTGCTGCTGCGACTTGCGCGGCCACTTCGGCGGCGAAGTCGTCCTGGCGCTTCTCGATGCCTTCGCCGACGACGAACAGCGCGAACTTCTGCACTGCCGCATTCGCCGCCTTGAGCATCTGCTCGATCGTCTGCTTGTCGTTCTTCACGAACGTCTGGTTCAGCAGCGACACTTCCTTCAGGTACTTCTGGACGCTGCCGTCGACCATCTTCGCGACGATTTCAGCCGGCTTGCCCGATTCGGCAGCCTTCTGCTCGGCGACGCGGCGTTCCGTTTCGATCAGTTCCGCCGGCACGTCGGCCGACGACAGCGCGACCGGCTTCATCGCGGCGATGTGCATCGCGACGTCCTTGCCGACCTGCTCGTCCGCGCCCGTGTACTCGACGATCACGCCGATGCGCGCGCCGTGCAGGTACGTCGCGATCTTGTTCGCGGTTTCGAAACGGACGAAACGGCGGATCGAGATGTTCTCGCCGATCTTGCCGACGAGTGCCAGACGCACTTCGTCGACCGTCTTGCCGTCGAGCGCCAGCGCCGACAGGGCTGCCACGTCGGCCGGGTTCTGCGTCGCGACGAGTTCCGCGACCGTCTTCGAGAATGCGAGGAAGTCGTCGTTCTTCGCGACGAAGTCGGTTTCGCAGTTCAGTTCGACCAGCGCGCCCGCGTTGCCGCCGACGAACGATGCGACGACGCCTTCGGCCGTCACGCGCGATGCCGCCTTGCTCGCCTTGTTGCCGAGCTTCACGCGCAGCAGTTCTTCAGCCTTGGCCAGATCGCCGTCGGCTTCCGTCAGCGCCTTCTTGCACTCCATCATCGGTGCGTCGGTCTTTGCGCGCAGTTCTGCCACCATGCTTGCGGTAATTGCCGCCATCATTCGCTCCTTGAGTCTGTATTCACAACGCCGCCCGCTTGGACGCGAACGGCCGAAAATCGTTTCCGGACCCGCGCCGATTTCGCGCGATCAGGTCCGGCGCACAAGCTTAAAAAAAGGGGGCCTGTTGAGAGCCCCCTTTTTGCGCCGGCTCGGGGCCAGTTACGCGTTTTCCTCGACGTACTCGTCGTCGCCACGCACAGCTTGGACCACTTCGTTGACCGCGTTCGCACGGCCTTCCAGGATCGCGTCGGCCACGCCTTGCGCGTACAGCGCAACTGCCTTGCTCGAGTCGTCGTTACCCGGGATCACGTAGTCCACACCTTCCGGCGAGTGGTTCGTATCGACCACGGCGATGACCGGCACGCCCAGCTTGTTCGCTTCGGTGACGGCGATCTTGTGGTAGCCGACGTCGACGACGAAGATCGCGTCCGGAATGCCGCCCATGTCCTTCACGCCGCCGATCGACTTCTGCAGCTTGGCGATTTCACGCTCGAACAGCAGCGCTTCCTTCTTGCTCATCTTCTCGAGTTCGCCCGCCTCGACTGCCGCTTCCATGTCCTTCAGGCGCTTGATCGAAACCTTCAGCGTCTTGAAGTTCGTCATCATGCCGCCGAGCCAGCGTGCGTTGACGTACGGCATGCCCGCGCGCTGCGCTTCCTGGGCGATCGTGTCACGCGACTGACGCTTCGTGCCGACGAACAGGATCGTGCCGCGGTTCGCTGCCAGCTGGCGCACGTACTTCTGTGCGTCCGTGAACATCGGCAGCGTCTTTTCGAGGTTGATGATGTGAATCTTGTTGCGGTGACCGAAAATGAACGGAGCCATCTTCGGGTTCCAGAAACGGGTCTGGTGACCGAAGTGGACACCCGCTTCCAGCATTTGGCGCATCGTGACTGCCATGTAAATTCTCCACGAGGGTTGGGTCTTAAGCCGGCTGCCGTACCGCCGCGCGAACGCGCCCCGAAGGACCCTCGTTCCGCGCGGCCGGCACCCTGGTTGCGCCGGCTTGCGATTCGACACGTGCGAAAATGCCCGTGCCGCAAGCCTTTCATCGCCATGCCGCCCGGCACCGCCCCATGACGGTGCACGCTTGGCATTTGGATGTCGACTTAGCCGAAGAGTATAGCACGCCGATTTGTCGGCTCTCAAGTCGCCCGGCACTTTCGCTTGCCGCCCGGCAGCCGGCCGGACAATCCGCGAAAACCCGCATCGGCACCGCCGGCAGGGGCTGCGAGGCCCGCCATAAGGTGCGATAATCCGTCAATTCACCGCATTCCAGGCATACCTCGATGGCTATTACGCTCAAAAACGAACACGACATCGCCGAGATGCGCGTCGCCTGCCGTCTCGCGAGCGAAGTGCTCGACTTCATCACGCCGCACGTCGTCGCAGGCATCACGACCGCCGAACTCGACCGGCTCTGTCACGAATTCATGCTCAACGAGCAGGGTACGATCCCCGCGCCGCTGAATTATCAGCCGCCCGGCTATCCGCCGTACCCGAAGGCGACCTGCATCTCGGTCAACGACGTGATCTGCCACGGCATTCCGGGTGAGAAGGTGCTCAAGAACGGCGACGCGCTGAACATCGACATCACCGTGATCAAGAACGGCTACTTCGGCGACACCAGCCGGATGTTCATCGTCGGCGAGGGCTCGATCCTCGCGAAGCGCCTCGTGCAGACGACCTACGAGTGCATGTGGCTCGGCATCGACCAGGTCCGGCCCGGCGCCCACCTCGGCGACATCGGCCACGCGATCCAGAAGCATGCGGAAGCGCAGGGCTACAGCGTCGTGCGCGAATACTGCGGCCACGGCATCGGCACGGTGTTCCACGAGGATCCGCAGGTGGTCCACTACGGGCGCCCGGGCACCGGCATCGAGCTGAAGGCCGGGATGATCTTCACGATCGAGCCGATGATCAACGCCGGCAAGCGCGACATCCGCACGATGCCCGACCAGTGGACGGTCAAGACGCGCGACCGCAGCCTGTCCGCGCAGTGGGAGCACACGGTGCTCGTCACCGAGACGGGCTACGAGGTGCTGACCGTGTCCGCCGGCACGCCGGCGCGCCCTGTGTTCGCGCAACCGGCCGCCGCGGTCTGAGCCGCCGCGCCAGCCCCGCCCGCCCCACCGACCTGCTGACCCGAACGGCCCGCCCATGAGCGCTCACGCCGCCCCCTCGCCCGAAGCGCTGTCGCGGCGCGCCGAATTCAAGGCCGCCAAGGCCGACATGCTCGCGCGCTTTCGCAGCGCGGCGAACGTCGCATCGCTGATGCACGCGCTGTCGAAACTCACCGACGACGCGCTCAAGCGCGTGTGGGACGACTGCGCGCTGCCCGCGACGCTCGCGCTGGTCGCCGTCGGCGGCTACGGGCGCGGCGAGCTCGCCCCCTACTCCGACGTCGACATCCTCGTGTTGCTGCCCGATGCGCACGACCCGTCGCTCGACGCACGCATCGAGCGCTTCATCGGAATGGCATGGGATCTCGGCCTCGAGATCGGCAGCAGCGTGCGCACGGTCGCGCAGTGCATCGAGGAAGCGTCGCAGGACGTCACCGTGCAGACGTCGCTGCTCGAGGCGCGCCGCATCGTCGGCAGCACCGCGCTGTTCGAGCGCTTCACCGTCCGGTATCACGAGGCGCTCGACGCGCGCGCGTTCTTCACCGCGAAGGTGCTCGAAATGCGCCAGCGCCACGCGAAGTTCCAGGACACGCCGTACAGCCTCGAGCCGAACGTGAAGGAAAGCCCGGGCGGGTTGCGCGACCTGCAGACGATCCTGTGGATCGCGCGCGCGGCCGGTTTCGGCAGCAGCTGGCGCGAACTCGACACGCGCGGCCTCATCACCGATCGCGAGGCGCGCGAGCTGCGCCGCAACGAAGGATTCCTGAAGACGTTGCGCGCGCGGCTGCACGTGATCGCCGGCCGCCGCCAGGACATGCTCGTGTTCGACCTGCAGACGCAGGCCGCCGAGAGCTTCGGCTACCAGTCGACGCAGGCCAGGCGCGCCAGCGAGCAGCTGATGCGCCGCTACTACTGGGCCGCGAAAGCGGTCACGCAGCTGGCGACGATCCTGATCCAGAACATCGAGGCGCAGCTGTTTCCCGCGACGAGCGGCATCACGCGCGTGCTGTCGCCCGATCGCTTCGTCGAAAAGCAGGGCATGCTCGAGATCGTCGACGACGGCGTGTTCGAGCGCCATCCGGACGCGATCCTCGAAGCGTTCCTGCTGTACGAGACGACCCGCGGCGTGAAGGGCCTGTCCGCCCGCACGCTGCGCGCGCTGTACAACTCGCGCGAAATCATGAACAACACGTGGCGGCGCGATCCGCAGAACCGCCGCACGTTCATGCAGATCCTGCAGCAGCCCGAAGGCATCACGCACGCGTTCCGGCTGATGAACCAGACGAGCGTGCTCGGCCGCTACCTGCTGAATTTCCGCCGCATCGTCGGCCAGATGCAGCACGACCTGTACCACGTGTACACGGTCGATCAGCACATCCTGATGGTGTTGCGCAACATCCGCCGCTTCGCGGTGGCCGAGCATGCGCACGAATACCCGTTCTGCAGCCAGCTGATCGGCAATTTCGAGCGCCCGTGGGTGCTGTATGTCGCGGCGCTGTTCCACGACATCGCGAAAGGCCGCGGCGGCGACCACTCGACGCTCGGGATGGCCGACGCGCGACGCTTCTGCCGCGAACACGGGATCGACGGCGACGACGCGGCGCTGATCGTGTGGCTCGTCCAGCATCACCTGACCATGAGCCAGGTCGCGCAGAAGCAGGACACGAGCGACCCCGAGGTCATCAAGCGCTTCGCCGAAGTCGTCGGCAACGAACGCTACCTCACCGCGCTCTACCTGCTGACCGTCGCCGATATCCGCGGCACGAGCCCGAAGGTGTGGAACACGTGGAAGGGCAAGCTTCTCGAAGACCTCTACCGGATCACGCTGGCGGTGCTCGGCGGCGCGAATCCCGACGCGCATTCGGAACTGAAGTCGCGGCAGGAGCAGGCGCTCGCGCTGCTGCGCCTCGAAACCGTGCCCGAAGACGCGCACCGCGCGCTGTGGGATCAGCTCGACATCGGCTTTTTCCTGCGCCACGACGCGGCCGACATCGCCTGGCAAACGCGTGTGCTGTACCGGCACGTGAACGCCGAAACCGCGATCGTGCGCGCACGGCCGTCGCCGATCGGCGACGCGCTGCAGGTGCTCGTGTACGTGAAGGACCGCCCCGACCTGTTCGCGGGCATCTGTGCGTACTTCGACCGCAACGGGCTGTCGGTGCTCGATGCACGCGTCAGCACGACGCGGCACGGCTACGCGCTCGACAACTTCATCGTCACGCAGACCGAACACGACGTGCGCTACCGCGACATCGCGAATCTGGTCGAACAGCAACTCGCGACGCGCCTTGCCGAAGCCGCTTCGCTGCCGGAACCGTCGAAGGGCCGCCTGTCGAGGCTGTCCCGGACGTTTCCGATCACGCCGCGCGTCGACCTTCGGGCCGACGAGCGCGGCCAGTACTACATCCTGTCCGTGTCCGCCAACGACCGGCCGGGCCTTCTCTATTCGATCGCGCGCGTCCTGGCCGAGCATCGGGTCGGCGTCCACGCGGCGCGGATCAATACGCTCGGCGAACGCGTCGAGGACATCTTCCTGCTTGACGGTGCCGGCCTGTCCGACAACCGCCTGCAGATCCAGCTCGAAACCGAATTGCTGCGCGCGATCGCAGTCTGAATGAATCACAGCGTTTATGCGCACCAAATTGACCGTCAAGAATCCGCGGCCGGCGTCGCCGACCCGCGCACCCGTCCGCTCCGGCAGCCTCGTCGCCCGCAAGGCGGTGCGCCCGGCCGCGCCGTCCGCGGCCGACAAGCCGCCGCGCCCGAAGAAGGCCGCCGCACCGGCCGCCGCCGGCGAGCGCGCATTCAAGCCGCGCGGCGCGGAGGGCCCGGGTGCGGATCGCGCTCCGGCGAAGCGCGCACCGCGTGATGGCGCCGCCGAACGCGGTTATCGCAGCGATGCGAAGCCGGGCGGCCGCGCCGAAGGCGGTGCACGTGCGCCCTATCGCGACAAGGCAGCCGGTGAAGGCGAAAAGCGCAGCTTTGGCGAACGCCGTACGTCGTCCGATCGCCCGGCGCGGCGTAGCGACGACGATACGCGCCCGCGCCGCGCAAGCGGCGAAGGCGCTGCACGCGCACCGTATCGCGACAAGGCGGCCGGCGCAGGCGAAAAGCGCAGCTTCGGTGAACGCCGTACGTCCTCCGATCGCCCGGCGCGGCGTAGCGACGACGATACTCGGCCGCGCCGCGCAAGCGGCGAAGGCGCTGCACGCGTACCGTATCGCGACAAGGCGGCCGGCGCAGACGAAAAGCGCGGCTTCAGCGAACGTCGCACGCAATCCGATCGCCCCGCACGCCGAGGCGACGACGATGCGCGCCCGCGCCGCGCAGGCGCCGAAGGCGCTGCTCGCGCACCGTATCGCGACAAGGCGCCCAGCGCAGGCGAAAAGCGCAGCTTCGGTGAACGCCGCACAGCGTCCGATCGTCCCGCACGCCGAGGCGACGACGATGCGCGCCCGCGCCGCGCAGGCGCCGAAGGCGCTGCTCGCGCACCGTATCGCGACAAAGCAGCCGGCGCAGGCGAAAAGCGCATCTTCGGTGAACGCCGTACGTCGTCCGATCGCCCCGCACGCCGAGGCGACGACGATGCTCGCCCGCGCCGCGCAGGTGCCGAAGGCGCTGCACGCGCACCGTATCGCGACAAGGCAACCGGCTATGCCGAGAAGCGCGGCTTCGGCGAGCGCACCAGCTCCGACCGCCGCTCGACCGGCGCCGCACTGAAAACCGCCCAACCGGTCAAGCGCCGCGCCGCCGACGTCGACCACGGCGACGAAACGGGCCTGATGCGCCTGTCGAAGCGCATGTCCGAACTCGGCCTGTGCTCGCGCCGCGAAGCGGACGAATGGATCGAAAAGGGCTGGGTGCTCGTCGACGGCGAACGCATCGACACGCTCGGCACCAAGGTCCGCCCGGACCAGAAAATCGAGATCGACGGGCGCGCGAGCGCCGCGCAGGCCGCGCAGGTGACGATCCTGCTGCACAAGCCGGTCGGCTATGTGTCGGGTCAGGCGGAAGACGGCTACGAGCCGGCGTCGGTGCTGATCACGCGCGCGAACCAGTGGAGCGGCGATCGCTCGCAAGTGCGCTTCTCGCCGCAACATCTGCACGCGCTCGCGCCCGCCGGGCGGCTCGACATCGATTCGACCGGCCTGCTCGTGCTGACGCAGAACGGCCGGATCGCGAAGCAGCTGATCGGCGAGCAGTCGGACATCGACAAGGAATACCTGGTACGCGTGCGCTACGGCGAACGACTGATCGACATCGACCAGCACTTCCCCGCGGAATCGCTCGCGAAGCTGCGTCACGGCCTCGAGCTCGACGGCGTCCCGCTGAAGCCCGCGATGGTGAGCTGGCAGAACGGCGAACAGCTGCGTTTCGTGCTGCGCGAAGGCAAGAAGCGTCAGATCCGGCGCATGTGCGAACTGGTCGGTCTCGAAGTAATCGGCCTGAAACGCGTGCGGATGGGCCGCGTGATGCTCGGTGCGCTGCCGCAAGGGCAATGGCGCTACCTGTCGGCCGACGAGTCGTTCTGACGGCAGGCACGCGCTCGCGTGCCGCGCAATGCAAAAAAGCCCGCGCAAGCGGGCTTTTCGTTTCGGCACGGCGGCGGCGCGCGGCCGCCCGAACGTCAGTCGTCGTCGGCCGGATCAAGACCGGGAAACAGCACCTCGGTGAAGCCGAAGCGCGTGAAGTCGGTGATCCGCATCGGATACAGCTTGCCGATCAGGTGATCGTATTCGTGCTGCACGACCCGCGCGTGAAAGCCTTCGGCGACACGGTCGAGCTTCGCGCCGAACTGGTCGAAGCCGCTGTAGCGCACCTTCGCATAGCGGCTGACGACACCGCGCATGCCCGGCACCGACAGGCAGCCTTCCCAGCCCTCCTCCATGTCCGGCGGCATGTACTCGACCTTCGGGTTGATCAGCACGGTCTCGGGCACGGGCGGTGCGTCCGGATAACGGTTGTTGCTGCCGAAGCCGAAGATGATGATCTGCAGCCCGACGCCGATCTGCGGCGCGGCAAGCCCCGCACCGTTCGCGTGATGCATCGTCTCGAACATGTCCGCGACGATCTCGTGCAGCTCGGGAGTATCGAACCGCTCGACCGGCTTGGCGACTTCGAGCAGGCGCGGATCGCCCATCTTCAGGATCTCGCGAATCATGGCGTGTTGCCCTCCAGGAGTTGGTGCAGTCCGTCTTCGTCCAGCACGGGGATGCCGAGTTCCTCGGCCTTCGCGAGCTTGCTGCCGGCGTCGGCGCCCGCGACCACGTAATCCGTCTTCTTCGATACCGAGCCCGCGACTTTCGCGCCCGCCGCTTCGAGCATTTCCTTCGCCGCGTCGCGCGTGAGCGTCGGCAGCGTGCCCGTCAACACGACCGTCTTCCCGGCGAGCACGCCCTGCGGCGCCTTCGGCGCGGGCGGGCCTTCGGCCCACGTGACCTTGCCGGGCGCACGCAGCTGTTCGATCACCGTGCGGTTGTGCTCTTCCGCGAAGAACTGGTGGAGCGACTCGGCCACGATCGGCCCGACGTCGTTCACTTCGAGCAGCTCCTCGATCGATGCGTTCATGATCGGGTCCAGCGATCCGAAGTGCTTTGCAAGATCCTTCGCGGTCGACTCGCCGACATGGCGGATCCCGAGCCCGTAGATGAAGCGCGCGAGCGTCGTATGCTTCGCCTTTTCGAGCGAGTCGAGCAGATTCTGCGCGGACTTCTCGGCGAACCGGTCGAGCTCCGCGAGCGTCGCGAAACCGAGATTGAACAGGTCGGCCGGCGTGCGCACGAGGTTCAGCTCGACCAGCTGATCGATGATCTTCTCGCCGAGCCCGTCGATGTCGAGCGCGCGGCGCTGCGCGAAGTGCCACAGCGCCTGCTTGCGCTGCGCCGGGCAGAACAGGCCGCCCGTGCAGCGCGCGATCGCCTCGTCGGGCAGGCGTTCGATTTTCGAACCGCACACCGGGCACTCGGTCGGCATCACGAACTCGGCCGCGTCGGCAGGCCGGCGGTCGAGCACCGCGCCGACGACTTCGGGGATCACGTCGCCCGCGCGCCGCACGATCACGGTATCGCCGATCCGGATGTCCTTGCGGCGCACTTCGTCCTCGTTGTGCAGTGTCGCGTTGGTTACCGTGGCACCGCCGACGAACACCGGCTCGAGCCGTGCGACCGGCGTGATCGCGCCCGTGCGGCCGACCTGCACGTCGATCGCGACGAGCTTCGTCAGCGCTTCCTGCGCGGGGAACTTGTGCGCGAGCGCGAAGCGCGGCGCGCGCGACACGAAGCCCAGGCGATCCTGCTCGTCGCGCCGGTTGACCTTGTAGACGACGCCGTCGATGTCGTACGGCAGCGACTCGCGCTTCTCGCCGATCTTGCGGAAGAAATCCAGCAGGCCGTCGGCGCCGCGCACGACCGCGCGCTCGCGGTTCACCGGCAGGCCGAGCGACTCGTACCAGTCGAGCAGCGCGCTGTGCGTGTCCGGCATCGGCATTCCGTCGAGCACGCCGATCCCGTACGAGAAAAACGACAACGGACGCTGCGCGGTGATCTTCGGGTCGAGCTGGCGCAGGCTGCCGGCCGCCGCGTTGCGCGGATTCGCGAATTCGCGCTGCTCGGCCGCGCGCTGGCGTTCGTTCAGGCGTGCGAAATCGCGCTTGAACATCAGCACCTCGCCGCGCACGTCGAGCACGGCCGGCACGTGCCGGCCCTTCAGCTTCAGCGGAATCGAGCGGATCGTGCGGACGTTCTCCGTCACGTCCTCGCCGGTCGTGCCGTCGCCGCGCGTCGCTGCCTGAACGAACACGCCGTTCTCATAGCGCAACGAGATCGCGAGCCCGTCGAACTTCAGCTCGCATGCGTATTCGACGGGGTCCGTCACCGAGCCGGCGAGATCGGTCGTCTTGTCGAGCGCATCGGCTACGCGCTTGTCGAACGCGACGATGTCCTCGTCGGCGAAGCCGTTGTTCAGCGACAGCATCGGCGCATCATGGACGACCGGCGTGAAGCCGCTCGCGACTTCGCCGCCGACGCGCTGCGTCGGCGAATCGGGCGTCACGAGTTCGGGATGATCGGCTTCGAGCTGCTGCAGCTCGCCAAAGAGCCGGTCGTATTCGGCGTCGGGCAGATCCGGCTGGTCGAGCACGTAATAGGCGTAGTTCGCCCGCTCGAGTTGATCGCGCAGCCACGCGGCACGCGCGTCGGGCTGGCTGGCTGGCGGTTCGGCTTGGGTTCGGGCCATGCTGGCGGCAATTCGTTCTGGAAAATCGGATGTTCGATTATCTCAGTTTGACGTCGCGGCGGGGGCGCACGATGCGTGCCTCGCGGCGGGCCGCTGCAGTGCATGCCGACGGTGTATGTGTGCACTGCAACGACGACGGGCGACGGCACCGCAGACCGTCGCCCCTTGAAACGCGTTACTGGCTGAAGAGGCGGCGCGTGACCGGCGAACCGGCCGGGATGCCCGCTTCCTCGAGCTTCGCGTACAGCTTCATCAGTTGCTGGTCGATCGCCGCCAGCGTCGATTCCGGCAGCGGCCGGCGCGAATCGTCGACGACTCGTGCGCCGATCCGCTCGGACAGCGACTTCGCGTAGTCGCACATCAGCCGGAACGGCAGGATGTCCTCCTCCGCCACCGGCACGTCGAGCACCAGCGTGATCATGTTGCCGCCCTTGTACGTCAGGTCGTCACGCAGGAAGTTCGTGTCGCCGAACTGCAGCATGAATACGGGGTTCTGTTTCGCGTCGAGCTTCACGAAGCGCGTGCCGTCGCGCGACAGCAGCAGCCCGTCCTGCGAAGCCACGGCCTGCACGTAGTTCGCCGACCACGGCGCGCCGTCCGACATCACGTTGATCGACAACTGCGCGTCGCACTGCGCGGCAAAGCCGTCGAGCTCGCGCGCCATCGCGACCGTCTCCATCATGTCCGGGAATTCCGGCGCGCCGTCGATCGCGTCGGCGAACTGCTGGACGCCCGTCACGAATTCGGAGAATTCGAGCTCGTTCAGCGCCCCGCTACGGTTCGCGAGCTGCGCGGCCGCGCGCAGTTCTTCATAGCGCACGCCGTTCTGCAGCAGCTCCCACTGGCCGCCTTCCGGCTTGCCCTCGATATGCACGGGCTTGGTGCCCGCGCGGCGCAGCCGTTGCGCGACCGGCAGGATCTTGTCGCCCGGCAGCGGCGCGCCAAGGCGAATCGGCACGATGCAGTCGATCCGGCGGTCGACGATCGCGGGCGGCGCCGACGAAATCGTCGTCGCGGCGGGCAGCACGGGTTCGGCCGGTTCGTTCGAGGCATCGGCGGCCGGTGCCTCCTGTGCGGCGGCAACCGCACCTTCGTCGACCTGCTCCGCATGCCCGCTCGACGCCGACGGCACGTCGCCGCCGGTGGCCTCGGCCTGCAGGTCGGCCGGCGTGTCGGCAGGCGCCACGCCGCCGAAGGTCGGCTCGACGCGCGCGGCTTCGGCCGGCGCGCCCGCGGCCGCAGCGGCCGGTGCCGGCGCAGCGGATTCGCGGCGCACGGGCTGGCGCACCGGCTCGATAAACGGCAACTCTTCGTCGCGCTCGGGGCGATTCATCGCCTCGGCCGTTTCCTCCGGCATCGGGCGCGGCATCCTGCGCCGCACCTTCGCGCCCTGCCATGCGTTGTAGACCACGACGCCGCCCACCACGACGGCGCCCGCGCCGATCAATCCGAGTGTCAACTCGTCCATGCACGCTCCATCAGCAATTCTTGTTCGTCGGACCCGCGAACGGGCGCCCATGCGCCGCGCGAACGCGGTCCGGTTTCGTCAAACGTCAATTCTGGGCAAAACCCGCGGCGGTTTCCATGTCCACCGCGACGATCCGCGACACGCCCTGCTCCTGCATCGTCACGCCGATCAGCTGCTGCGCCATCTCCATCGCGATCTTGTTGTGCGAGATGAAGAGGAACTGCGTCTTGTCGGACATCGCGCGCACCAGATTCGCGAAACGCTCGGTGTTCGCGTCGTCGAGCGGCGCGTCGACCTCGTCGAGCAGACAGAATGGCGCCGGGTTCAGCTGGAACATCGCGAACACCAGCGCGGTGGCGGTCAGCGCCTTCTCGCCGCCCGACAGCAGGTGGATGGTCGCGTTCTTCTTGCCCGGCGGCTGCGCCATCACCTGCACGCCCGCATCGAGGATCTCGTCGCCCGTCATGATCAGCTTCGCCTGGCCACCGCCGAACAGGCGCGGGAACAGGTCGCTGAAGTGACGGTTGACCTCGTCGAAGGTGCCCTGCAGCAGCGTGCGGGTTTCCTGGTCGATCTTGTGGATCGCATCCTCGAGCGTCGTGATCGCGTCGGTCAGGTCGGCCGACTGCGCATCGAGGAACACCTTGCGCTCGCTCGCGGCCTTCAGCTCGTCGAGCGCGGCCATGTTGACCGGGCCCAGCGCGTTGATCGCGTTGTTCAGGCGCGTGACCTCGCCCTGCAGGTACGACGGCTTCAGGTCCGGCGTGAGCTTTTCGCGCAGCGCTTCCTCATCGACCTCGGCCGCCGTGAGCTGCTCGGCGAACTGCTCGACGGCCAGGCGCGCGGCCTGCTCCTTCAGCTGCAGCTCGGTGATGCGGTCGCGCAGCGGCTGCAGTGAACGCTCGGCGACGAGACGCTGCTCGTCCGATGCACGCAGCTTCGCGGTCAGGTCGTCGAGTTCGATCCGCGCGGCCTGCAGCGCCTCTTCCTTCACCGCGCGAATTTCGAGCGCGTCCTGCAGGCCCGTGTGCGCGGTCTGCTCGTTGATCGTTTCGAGTTCGGCGCGCGCGTCTTCCAGCGACGCGGCAACGCGCTCGCTCTGCTCGTGCGCGACCTGGATGCTGCGCTTGAGCTCGTCGATCCGCGTGACCGCGTTGCGCGCGGCGAAGCGTGCGTCGTTCGCGCCGCGCTCGAGGTCGCGCGCTTCCTGGCGCGCCTGCGTCAGCGATTCGTCGAGCGCCTCGAATGCGAGCTGGTTGTCCTCGAAGCGCGCCTGCAGCTCAGCGAGTTCGCCGTCGAAACGCTCGAAGTTCGCTTCCGATTCCGCGCGCAGTGCACGCTGCTCGTCGATCTGCGCGCCGATTTCCTCCAGCTCCTCGCGGATCTGCGTGCTGCGCTGCGTGTAGCGCTCGTGCGCCTGCGCGAGCTTGAGCACGTCCATCTGCAGCGCATGCACGCGCTGCGTCGCGCGTTCGGCCTGCGCGCGCACGTCGCCGAGCGCCTGCGTGGCCTGCGTGTGCGCCGCCTCCGCGCGCACGGCCGCGGTGCGCGCCTCGTCGGCGAGCAGCGCCTGCGCGCGCACCTGGCGCGTCAGGTTCTCGATTTCCTGCTGACGGGCCAGCATTCCGGCCTGCTCCGAATCGGCCGCGTACAGCTGCACGCCGACACGCGTGACGACGTGGCCGGCCTTGACGACGAATGCGCCGCCGGCCGGCAGTTGCGCGCGCATCGCGAGCGCCTGCGCGACGTCGTCGGCGACGTACACGTTGCCGAGCCAGTCGTTCAGCACCGCACGAATGCCCGCATCGTCGATGCGCACGAGCGACAGCACCGGACGCAGCCCGGCCGCGGCCGCGGGCGGCTCACCGGCCGCGGGCGGCGCGTAGAACGCGAGCTTCGCGGGCGGCGCATCGGTCGCGAACGCCTTCACCCAGTCGAGATTCGACACTTCGAGCGCCGCGAGGCGCTCGCGCAGCACAGCCTCGAGCGCGGCTTCCCAGCCGGCCTCGACGTGCAGCTTCTTCCACAGACGCGGCAGCGCGCCGAGCTCGTGCTTGTCGAGCCACGGCTGGATCTTGCCTTCGGTCTGCACGTTCTCCTGCAGTTGCTTGAGCGCGGCGAGCCGCGCCTCGAGCTGGTGAATCTGCGCGCTTTCGGCCTGCACGCGCTCCTGCGCGGCACGGCGCTCGCCGTCGAGGCGCGGCAGCGCTTCCTGCGCATCAGCCAGACGTGCCTGGGCCTCGGCGAGGATCTCTTCCTGCTCGGCGAGCTGCATGCGCAGCTCCTCGAGCTGCGCTTCGTCCGGCGCGTCGAGCCCGCCCGCCTCGGACTTCAGGCGTTCATGGCGCTGCTGAAGCTGCTGGAGCTGCTGGTCGGCATTGCGCTGGTGCGCGGCCTCGAGCTTCAGCGACTGCTCGGTCTGCGCGATCCGCGCGCGTTCTTCGTTGAGCTGCGCCTGCGCATCGCGCCATTTCGCCTCGAGCGCCGGCAGCGCGTCGTGTTTCGCGGCCGCGTTGTCCTCGGCGAGCGCGGCCTTCTCGTCGGCCATCGCCCGCGCCTCTTCGGCTTCCTCGAGCTCGTCCTGCGCCTTCTCGGCCTGCGCGCGCCATTGCTCGCGCTGCGCGTTCAGCGCGGCGATCTGCGCCTGTACGCGGTTGCGCGATTCGACGATGAACTTGATCTCGGCCTCGAGGCGGCTCACTTCGGCGTTCGCCTCGTAGAGCGCGCCCTGTGCGCCCTGCATCGCGTCGCTCGCCGAATAATGCGCGACCCGCAACGTCTCGAGCTGCGACTCGACTTCGCGCAACTTCGCCGTCTGCGCCTCGAGGTCGATCTGCGCCTGCTCGATCGCGCGCTGCTGCTTCTGCTGCTCGCCCGCGGCCTCGTTCTTGCGCAGCAGCCACAACAGGCGCTGCTTCTCCTCGCCGTCGGCGACGAGTTCCTTGTATTTTGTCGCGACGACGGCCTGCGCCTCGAGCTTCTCGAGGTTCGCGCCCAATTCGCGGACGATGTCCTCGACGCGCGTCAGGTTCTCGCGCGTGTCGTGCAGGCGGTTCTCGGTCTCGCGACGACGTTCCTTGTACTTCGACACGCCCGCGGCTTCCTCGAGGAACACGCGCAGTTCCTCCGGCTTCGCCTCGATGATCCGCGCGATCATGCCCTGCCCGATGATCGCGTATGCGCGGGGCCCGAGGCCCGTGCCGAGGAAGATGTCCTGGATGTCGCGGCGGCGCGCCGGCAGGTTGTTGATGTAGTAGCTCGACGTGCCGTCGCGCGTCAGCACGCGCTTCACGGCGATCTCGCCGTACTGGCCCCACTGGCCGGCCGCGCGGCCGTCGGAGTTGTCGAAGATCAGTTCGACGCTGGCCCGGCTGCCGGGCTTGCGGGCGGTCGAGCCGTTGAAGATGACGTCCTGCATCGACTCGCCGCGCAGCTCGGACGCGCGCGACTCGCCGAGCACCCAGCGCACGGCATCGATGATGTTGGACTTGCCGCACCCGTTCGGGCCCACCACGCCGACAAGCTGGCCCGGAACCTGGAAATGCGTGGGATCGACGAAGGATTTGAAGCCAGCGAGTTTGATCGAGCTCAGACGCACGGCGGTATCGGATGTGAAGAAGGTGTGAAACGGACGGGGCCGCGACGCGCGGGGCCGGACGGCCCGTGCGCGCGATGCGCCCCGGAATTCAAAAGCGGGGCCGCGCGCATCCAGCGTTGGGCCCCGCAAACGGCTTCCATCATACCATCGCGCGCGCGCCGTCCCGCCCGTCGCCGGGTTTGCCCGATGCCGGCGCGGCACGATGCACGCGGCTCGACAGCAGCGTCGCCAGCACGATGCACGCGCCGCCCGCCCACTCGCGCGCGCTCGGCAGTTCGTTCGCGAACACCCATGCGGACAGCGCGGTGATCACGATTTCGAACAGCATGATGATCGACGCGCGGTTCGCGGGCACGCGCGCGAGGCCATATTGGACGAGCAGGTTGTTCGCCGCCATCGTCACGCCGATCGCGGCGACGATCATCGCGGCGATGCCGAGCTGGCCGCCTGCCGGTGCGGCCGGCAGCCCCTCGAACAGCGACGCGATCGCGCCGAACACCGCCGCGCCGCCGAACAGCGTCGCGGTGCGCATCTCCGCGCGCATCTCCGGCAGCTCGCGGCTCGCCTTGATCACGAGCACGTTGCTCATCGCGAAACTCAGGCCGGCCGCGAGCCCTGCCCATTCGGCCGGGTTGGCCGGCAGCGGCATGCCGAGATTCGGCGACCACAGCATCAGCATCGCGCCACCGATCGACAGCGCCGCGAGCCCCGCGCCGGCCCAGGTCAGCCGCTCGCGCAGCAGGAAATGCGCGTAGATCGCGGTCCATGCGGGCGTCAGATAGAACAGCAGCATCACGCGCAGCACTTCGCCGTGGATCGTGCCCCACACGAAACCGAGGTTCGTCACGCCCGCCGTGATCGCGATGCCCGGCAGCACCCAGTGCCAGCGCAGCGTCGCGATGGTGCGGTGCCGCACGACGATCACGAACACGAACGCGACGAGGCTGGTCAACGCGCTCGCCAGAGTGCCGGTCACGCCGAGCGATGCGAGGATCCGCAGCGGATACCAGATCAGGCCCCATACCGATGCGCCGATCAGGATGGCCAGCGTCGGCAGGCTGCCGCGTACCGCGTTGTTCATTTGCTTCGATACCCTTTGTTCGACCGGCCCGGCCGCCGTTCCGGCGGGCCGTGACCGCATTGCGTCACGCTATAATTGTCCGTTGCGACCCGCGCGCCGTCGGCGCCCGTTCGCAGCCGTGCGGCAGCCGCGCCGCCCCTTTCGCTCCAACCGGCCGTGTGGCCGCTTCGCCCGTGAACCCTCGACTCGACTCGCTCCAGCCCTACCCCTTCGAAAAGCTGCGCGCCCTGTTCAAGGACGTGACGCCCTCCGCCGGCCTGAAACCGATCAGCTTCGGCATCGGCGAGCCCAAGCACCCGACGCCGGCGCTGATCCGCGATGCCGTCGTGGCTTCGCTCGACGGCCTCGCGTCGTACCCGGCCACGGCCGGCTCGGACGCGCTGCGCACGTCGATCGCGCACTGGCTGGAACGCCGCTACGGGCTGCCGTCGATCGACCCGGCCACGCAGGTGCTGCCCGTGTCGGGGTCGCGCGAGGCGCTGTTCTCGCTCGCGCAGACGGTGATCGATGCCCGCCCGCGCGCGGACGGCAAGAAAGCGATCGTACTCTGTCCGAATCCGTTCTATCAAATCTACGAAGGTGCGGCGCTCCTGGCCGGTGCCGAACCCTATTTCGCGAACAGCGACCCGGCGCGCAACTTCGCGTGCGACTACGCGGCCGTGCCCGATGAAGTCTGGGCGCGCACCCAGCTGCTGTACGTGTGCTCGCCGGGCAACCCGACGGGCGCCGTGCTGACGCTCGACGACTGGCGCGAGCTGTTCGCGCTGTCCGACCGCCACGGCTTCGTGATCGCGTCCGACGAGTGTTATTCGGAGATCTATTTCGACGAAGCGGCGCCGCCGCTCGGCGGCCTCGAGGCCGCTCACCGCCTCGGCCGCGGCTTCGAGCGGCTTGTGATGCTGTCGAGCCTGTCGAAGCGCTCGAACGTGCCGGGCATGCGCTCGGGCTTCGTCGCCGGCGACGCCGCGCTGCTGAAGAAATTCCTGCTGTACCGCACCTACCACGGCGCCGCGCTGTCGCCGGTCTGGCAGCACGCGAGCATCGCCGCGTGGAACGACGAGGCGCACGTGCGCAAGAATCGCGCGCAGTACCTGCAGAAGTTCAGCACCGTCACGCCGATGCTGGCCGACGTGATCGACGTGAAGCTGCCCGATGCCGCGTTCTACCTGTGGGCCAATGTCGCGCGCACCGGCCTGTCGGACACCGAGTTCGCCCGCCGCCTGTACGCCGACTATAATGTGACGGTTCTGCCCGGCTCGTACCTGGCGCGCGACGCGCACGGCACGAATCCGGGCCGCGATTTCATCCGGATCGCGCTCGTCGCGGGCACCCCCGAATGCGTCGAGGGCGCGCAACGCATCGTCGATTTCTGCCGGGCTCTCGCGCGGTAAGTCGTCCATCCCGATCAATTCCATTCATCTCCTGCGAAAACGAACATGTCGCAACAACTTCAGCAAATCATCGACACCGCCTGGGAAAACCGCGCCGAGCTGTCGCCGAAGGCCGCGCCCGCCGACGTCCGCGAAGCCGTCGCTCACGCGATCGAGCAACTCGACAAGGGCGCGCTGCGCGTCGCCGAGAAGATCGACGGCAACTGGACGGTCCACCAGTGGCTGAAGAAGGCCGTGCTGCTGTCGTTCCGCCTGGAGGACAACGCACCGATGCCGGCCGGCGGCTACTCGCAGTTCTACGACAAGGTGCCGTCGAAGTTCGCGAACTACACGGCCGAAGACTTCGCCGCGGGCGGCTTCCGCGTCGTGCCGCCGGCCATCGCGCGCCGCGGCTCGTTCATCGCGAAGAACGTCGTGCTGATGCCGTCGTACACCAACATCGGCGCGTACGTCGACGAAGGCACGATGGTCGACACGTGGGCGACCGTCGGCTCGTGCGCGCAGATCGGCAAGAACGTGCACCTGTCGGGCGGCGTCGGCATCGGCGGCGTGCTCGAGCCGCTGCAGGCGAACCCCGTCATCATCGAAGACAACTGCTTCATCGGCGCGCGCTCGGAAGTCGTCGAAGGCGTGATCGTCGAGGAGAACTCGGTGATCTCGATGGGCGTGTACCTCGGCCAGAGCACGAAGATCTACGATCGCGAAACGGGTGAAGTCAGCTACGGCCGCATTCCGGCCGGCTCGGTCGTCGTCGCCGGCAACCTGCCGTCGAAGGACGGCTCGCACAGCCTGTATTGCGCGGTGATCGTGAAGAAGGTCGACGCGAAGACCCGCGCGAAGGTCGGCCTGAACGAGCTGCTGCGAGGCGACTGATGGCCAAGCCGCGCACCGTGGTCGTCTACGGCATTCCGAACTGCGACACCGTGAAGAAGGCCCGCGTGTGGCTCGACGATCACGGCGTCGAGTTCGAGTTCCACGACTTCAAGAAGCTCGGCGTCAGCGCACCGCTCGTCGAAGACTGGCTGAAGGACGTGTCGCTCGACGCGCTCGTGAACAAGCGCGGCACGACGTGGCGCGGCCTGGACGACGCCATGAAGGCAGCCGCGGAAACGAAGTCCGGCGCGGTCGCGCTGATGATCCACAAGCCGTCGGTCATCAAGCGCCCCGTGCTCGTCATCAACGGCCGCGTGAAATCGCTCGGCTTCGCCGCCGATCAGTACGCGGCGCTGTTTGCCGCATAGGGCCGCCCGCGCGGCGCTTGGCGCTGCACGACGCCCCATCGCTGCCGGCCACCGCGCCGGCATTTTTTATCGAAAGTGGTCCGAACCATGTCCGCCACCCTAGCCCTTACCGAACAGCTGATCGCCCGCGCGTCCGTCACGCCCGACGACCAGCACTGCCAGCAGATCATGACCGAGCGCCTCGTCGCGCTCGGCTTCGAATGCGAGACCATCGCGTCGCACGGCGTGACCAACCTGTGGGCCGTCAAGCGCGGCACCGACGGCCGCGACGGCAAGCTGCTCGCGTTCGCGGGCCACACCGACGTCGTGCCGACCGGCCCGCTCGAGCAATGGACCTCTCCGCCGTTCGTTCCCGCGCATCGCGACGGCAAGTTGTACGGCCGCGGCGCGGCCGACATGAAGACGTCGCTCGCGGCATTCGTCGTCGCCTCCGAGGAATTCGTCGCGGCGCACCCCGGCCACCGCGGTGCGATCGCGTTTCTGATCACGAGCGACGAGGAAGGCCCGGCCACCGACGGTACCGTGAAGGTTGTCGAGCTGCTCGAAGCACGCGGCGAGCGTCTCGATTACTGCATCGTCGGCGAGCCGACGTCGACCACCGAACTCGGCGACGTCGTGAAGAACGGCCGCCGCGGCTCGATGTCGGGCGAGCTGATCGTCAAGGGCGTGCAAGGCCACATCGCCTATCCGCACCTCGCGAGGAACCCGATCCACCTGCTCGCGCCGGCGCTCGCGGAGCTCGCCGCCGAACAGTGGGACGAAGGCAACGAATACTTCCCGCCGACCACCTGGCAGGTGTCGAACCTGCACGCAGGCACCGGCGCGACCAACGTGATCCCCGGCCACGCGGACCTGATGTTCAACTTCCGCTTTTCGACGGCCAGCACGGTCGAGGGCCTGCAGGCCCGCGTGCACGCGATCCTCGACAAGCATGGCCTCGAGTACACGCTGAAGTGGTCGGTGAGCGGCCTGCCGTTCCTCACGCCGCGCGGCGACCTGTCGAACGCGCTCGAGAACGCGATCCGCGCCGAAACGGGCCTCACGACCGAACTGTCGACGACGGGCGGCACGTCCGACGGCCGCTTCATCGCGCGCATCTGCCCGCAGGTGATCGAATTCGGCCCGCCGAACGGCAGCATCCACAAGATCGACGAACACATCGACGTGCGCTTCGTCGACCCGCTGAAGAACGTGTACCGGCGCGTGCTCGAACAACTGATTGCCTGACGGAGCCCCGCATGACGACACCTTTTGCAACCGTTCGCGACCTGCTGCGCTATGCGGTCACGCGCTTCTCGAAGGCGAAACTCGCGTTCGGCCACGGCTCGGACAACGCGTACGACGAAGCCGCCTACCTCGTGCTGCATACGCTCGACCTGCCGCTCGACACGCTCGAGCCGTTCCTCGACGCGCGCCTCTTGCCCGACGAAATCGCGGCCGTACTCGCGGTGATCGAGCGACGCGCGACCGACCGCGTGCCGGCCGCGTACCTCACGCATGAAGCATGGATGCATGGTCACCGCTTCTACGTCGACGAACGCGTGATCGTGCCGCGCTCGTTCATCGGTGAACTGCTCGACGACGGGCTGCAGCCGTACGTCGCCGATCCCGAGCAGGTCGGCGCGGTGCTCGAGCTGTGCACCGGCTCCGGCTGCCTCGCGATCCTCGCGGCGAGCGCATTCCCGAACGCCGAGATCGACGCGGTCGACCTGTCGGACAAGGCACTCGAAGTCGCGGAAATCAACGTGCGCGACTACGGCCTCGAAGACCGCATCGGGCTCTACCGCGGCGACCTCTACGCACCGCTGCCCGCGTTCCGGACCGATCCCGACTCGCGCTACGACGTGATCCTGACGAACCCGCCGTACGTGAACGCTTCGTCGATGGCCGCGCTGCCGCCCGAATACCGGCACGAGCCCGAGATGGCGCTCGCGGGCGGCGACGACGGCATGGACATCGTGCGGCGCATCGTCGCCGAAGCGCACAAGTGGCTGCACGACGACGGCGTGCTCGTGGTCGAGATCGGCAACGAGCGCGAGCACGTCGAGGCCGCGTTCGGCGGCCTCGAGCTCACGTGGCTGCCCACCAGCGCAGGCGACGACGCCGTGTTCCTGATCCAGGCATCGGACCTGCCGCGCAAAGCCTGACGACACGCCGCGATCCAACCGTGCGGTACGGCACACCGTTGTCCCGCACGGTTGGGTAAGATGCGCGTAAGCGGCCGTCGCGCCGCACGACTTCAGGAGTCCGTCACGCGCCCATGACCCTCGACTGGCTACATCTCGGCACCCTGATCCTGGCCATCCACGTGCTCGGGATCATCGGGGCGTGTCATGCGATCATGAACACGCGCACGTCGCAAGGCGCGATCGCGTGGGCCGTGTCGCTCGCCGCGATGCCGTACCTGACGCTCATTCCCTATCTGTTCCTCGGCCGCAGCAAGTTCTCCGGCTACGTCGACGCACGGCGCCACGAGCTGGAGGCGCTACGCACGCACACGCCGCTCGCGCCGTGGACCGATGCGGACGCAACCGACGGGCCGGCCGCCGAAGCGATCGGCCGCGCCGCCATGCTCGCGCTCACACGGCTCGGCGGAATGCCGTTCGTCGGTGGCAACGCGGTGCGCACGCTCGTGAACGGCGATGCGACCTTCTCGGCGATCCTGTCGGCGATCGACACCGCACGTGATTACGTGATCGTCCAGTTCTTCATCGTGCGCGACGACGCACTGGGCCAAATGCTGCGCGACGCACTGCTCGCCCGCGCGGCGGCCGGTGTGCGCTGCTACGTGCTGTACGACAGCATCGGCAGCTTCGACCTGCCGCACAGCTACGTCGACACGCTGCGCCGCGGCGGCGTCGAGGTCCATCCGTTCGCAACCCACCGCAAGTTCGTCAACCGCTTCCAGCTCAACTTCCGCAACCATCGCAAGATCGTCGTCGTCGACGGCAATCGCGCATTCGTCGGCGGCCACAACGTCGGCGTCGAATATCTCGGCGCGAATCGCCGCCTGTCGCCATGGCGCGACACGCATATCGAGATCCGCGGGCCGGTGGTCGCCAGCATTCAGTACGTGTTTGCCGAAGACTGGCACTGGGCCACGCAGACGCTGCCGCCGCTCGCAGCACCGCCGCAGGCGCTGCCCGACGACGCGATGCATTGCCTCGCCGTGCCGATGGGGCCGGCCGACAAACAGGAAACCGGCTCGCTGTTCTTCGTCGAGGCGATCAACGCCGCGCGCGAACGCGTGTGGATCACGACGCCGTATCTGATACCCGACGAAGCGGTGATCGCCGCGCTGAAGCTGGCGGTGATGCGCGGCGTCGACGTGCGCATCCTGATCCCAAGCCGGCGCGACCACTACGTCGTGTTCGAGGCGTCGAAGCTCTATGCGCGTGATCTCGTCGACGCGGGCGTCAAGGTGTTCCGCTACCGGCCCGGATTCCTGCACCAGAAGGTCGTGCTGATCGATCGCGTCGCCGCCGCGATCGGCAGCGCGAATCTGGACAACCGCTCGTTCCGGCTCAACTTCGAAATCATGGTGCTGACCGTCGATCGCGCGTTTGCCGACGAGGTCGAGGCCATGCTCGACGCCGATTTCGCGCAAGCCTACGAAGTCGATGCGAACGAATATCGGCACTCGCCCGCGTGGCGGCGCATTGCGATGCACGTGGCACGCCTGTTCGCACCGATCCTGTAGCAGCCGAGCGAGCGCCCGACGCGCGCTGCACGGAAGCGGCACACGCTTTCGCGGCGCTCGGCTCGCCACCACGGCCACTGCCCGTTCGGTCCGGACGGCCCGCCCGGCTGCGACGCGTTACAACAGCTTCTCGATATCCGCGGCGATTTCCTCGGGCTTGGTCGACGGTGCGTAGCGCTTGACGATCCGCCCGTCACGGTCGATCAGGAATTTCGTGAAATTCCACTTGATCGCCTTCAGGCCGAGGATGCCGGGCGCCTCGTCGGTCAGGTAGCGGTACAGCGGATGCGCGTGGTCGCCCTTCACGTCGATCTTCGCGAACATCGGGAACGTGACGCCGTAGTTGCGCTCGCAGAACGCGCCGATCTGCGAGGCGTCGCCCGGCTCCTGCTTGCCGAACTGGTTGCACGGGAAGCCGAGCACGAAGAAACCGCGCGCCGCGTACTGGTCGTACAGCTTCTGCAGGCCCGCATACTGCGGCGTGAAACCGCACTCGCTCGCGGTATTGACGATCAGCAGCACCTTGCCGCGGTACGCATCGAGCGACGCCGGCTGACCGGCGAGCGTCTCTGCGCTGAACGAATACAGGGTGGACATCGGGCACTCCTTTTACGAAACCGGATCGACGTGGAGTCTAGGCCAAATCGCGCCGTTGCGGCACCTGCCGAACGGCCGATATCCGGGGCGACGCGCGTGCAGTCTAGAATAGCGGTTTTGGTCAGTCATTCCCGCCGTGATCCGTTTCAATCAGTTCAGCCTTGCGCGCGGCACCAAGCCGCTGTTCGAGTCAGCCTCGTTCGTGCTCAATCCCGGCGAGAAGGCCGGCCTGATCGGCGCGAACGGCGCCGGCAAATCGACGCTGTTCTCGGTCCTGCGCGGCGAGCTGCATTCCGACGCCGGCGATTTCGCGATGCCGCCGTCGTGGCGGATCGCGCACGTGTCGCAGGAAACGCCTGCGGTCGACCGTTCCGCGCTCGACTACACGCTCGACGGCGACACCGCGCTGCGCGAGATCGAGGCGCGGATCGCCGCCGCCTCGGCCGCACATGACGGCGCCGCCGAAGCCGACGCGCATGCGGCCTTCGCCGACGCCGACGGCTATACCGCACCCGCGCGCGCCGAAGCGCTGCTGCTCGGCCTCGGCTTCACGCTCGCGCAGACGCGCGAATCGGTCGCCAGTTTCTCCGGCGGCTGGCGCATGCGGCTGAACCTCGCGCAGGCGCTGATGTGCCGCTCCGACCTGCTGCTGCTCGACGAACCGACCAACCACCTCGACCTCGATGCGATCGTCTGGCTCGAAGACTGGCTGCACCGCTACGCCGGCACGCTCGTCGTGATCTCGCACGACCGCGAATTTCTCGACTCGATCTGCAACGTCACGCTGCATCTGGAAAATCGCCAGGTGAAACGCTACGGCGGCAATTACTCGCAGTTCGAAGTGCTGCGCGCGCAACAACTGGCGCTGCAGCAAAGCGCATACGAAAAGCAGCAGAAAACGATCGAGCACCTGCAGAGCTTCGTCGACCGCTTCAAGGCCAAGGCGACCAAGGCCAAGCAGGCGCAAAGCCGGATGAAGGCGCTCGAGAAGATGGAGCTGATCGCGCCCGCGCACATCGCCTCGCCGTTCACCTTCGAGTTCCGCACACCCGACGCCGCGCCGAATCCGATGATGGTGATGGAGGATGTCCGCTGCGGCTACCACGCCGACGACGGCGGCGAGATTCCCATCGTCGAACGCGTGACGCTGTCGATCCAGAACGGCCAGCGCATCGGTCTGCTGGGCGCGAACGGCCAGGGCAAGTCGACGCTGATCAAGACGCTGGCCGGCACGCTCGCGCCGCTGTCGGGCCAGGTGCGCGACGGCAAGGGGCTGACGATCGGCTATTTCGCGCAGCACCAGCTCGAAACGCTGCGCGAGGACGATTCGCCGCTCGCGCATCTTGCACGGCTCGCCCCCGATACGCGAGAGCAGGAGCTGCGCGATTTCCTCGGCGGCTTCAATTTCTCGGGCGATATGGCGACGAGCCCGGTGGGCCCGTTCTCGGGCGGCGAAAAAGCGCGGCTCGCACTCGCGCTGATCATCTGGCAGAAGCCGAACCTGCTGCTGCTCGACGAACCGACCAACCACCTGGACCTCGAAACGCGTCACGCGCTGACGATGGCGCTCGCGCAGTTCGAAGGCACGCTGATCCTCGTCTCGCACGATCGCCACTTGCTGCGCGCGACCACCGACCAGTTCATGCTCGTCGCGAAGCACCGTCTGCAGCCGTTCGATGGCGACCTCGACGATTACCGCGATTGGCTGCTGCAGCATGCGGCCGAGCAGCGCGCGGCCGCGAAGGCCGACAGCGCGGCGGCAGCGGGCGCGGATCCGGGCGTCAATCGCAAGGATCAGAAACGTCAGGCGGCCGAGGAGCGCCAGCGGCTGTCGCAGTTGAAGAAGCCGCTGCAGAACCGCATCACGAAACTCGAAAAGGAAATGGAAACGTTGCACGCGGAGAAGGCGCGCCTCGACGCGTTCGTGGCCGATCCATCGAGCTACGAGGCCGCGCGCAAGACGGAACTGACCGACGCGATCCGCAAGCTCGGCGAGGTCAATACGCGGCTCGAGACGGTCGAGGCGGACTGGCTCGCAGCGCAGGAAGAACTCGAGCAGATCGGCTGAACGCTGCCTCGGGCGCCGTCGGCCGATCGTTGCATTGGCCACGCGCGGCATCGCCGTGCTGGGTGAGCGCGCGACGCACCGCCCCGGCTGCGCCTGGCTCGGAAACGACAAGGCCGGGCACCCTGGCCCGGCCTTGTCGTCATTGTCGCGTTCGCCGTCGTCGCATCAACTGCCCGTCGGCGCCGCCCGTTCAACGCCGTGGCAACGTATCGCGCGGCATCTGCTCGTCGTCGCCCATCAGATGGCGCCGCCCTTCGGTCGGCCGGCGGATCGCCGCGGCGACCTCCGCCTCCGTCACGTCTTCCGACACGACCCGGCGTGCCAGGCGCCCTTCGTCGTCGATCCACTCGACGATTCGGCATCCACCGCCCCACGGCTGAACGATCGGCTCCGACACGCGGCAGCCGCGCAGGTTGTAACTGCGTCCGCCCGACGTTTCCCCATACTGTTTGAACATAGGTTCCCTTCGCATTGCGCGGTTCGACAATGCGCCCAAGGATAGGGAAAAGCGATGTCCGGCGGGTTACATCAGCCTACATATTCTTTACAACGAATTACGCGACAGATCGCCGTCGGCCGGCGCGCACGATCATTCGAGATCGCGCACGCGGTCGATCGCCTGTTCGATGCGCTCGACGGCCATCACGTTCAGCCCTTCGATCGGCTGTTTCGGCGCGTTCGCCTTCGGAATCAGCGCCGCCGTGAAACCGAGCTTCGCCGCCTCGCGCAGCCGCTCCTGGCCGCGCGGCGACGGCCGGATCTCGCCCGCCAGCCCGACTTCGCCGAATACGATCAGGCCCTTCGGCAGCGCCTTGTTGCGCATCGACGAATGGATCGCAAGCAGCACCGCGAGGTCGGCGGCTGGTTCGGTGATCTTCACGCCGCCCACCGCGTTCAGGAATACGTCCTGGTCGAAACACGCGATGCCCGCGTGCCGGTGCAGCACCGCGAGCAGCATCGCGAGCCGGTTCTGTTCGAGGCCGACCGCGAGCCGGCGCGGGTTCGGCACGTGAGCCGTATCGACGAGCGCCTGGATTTCGACGAGCAGCGGGCGCGTGCCCTCCTGCGTGACGAGCACGCAGGAACCGGGCACGACCTGTTCGTGCTGCGACAGGAACAACGCGGACGGATTCGCGACACCGCGCAGCCCGCGCTCGGTCATCGCGAACACGCCAAGCTCGTTGACCGCGCCGAAGCGGTTCTTGAACGCGCGCACGAGCCGGAACGACGAATGGGTGTCGCCTTCGAAGTACAGCACCGTGTCGACGATGTGCTCGAGCACGCGCGGGCCGGCGAGGTTGCCCTCCTTCGTCACGTGCCCGACCATGATGATCGCCGTGCCGGACTGCTTTGCGATGCGCGTGAGCTGCGCCGCGCACTCGCGCACCTGCGCCACCGAACCGGGCGCCGACGTCAGCGCTTCGGAATAGACGGTCTGGATCGAGTCGATGACGGCGACGTCCGGCCGCTCCGCGTCGATCGCGGCCTGGATCTTCTCGAGCTGGATCTCGGCGAGCAGCTTCAGCTCGGCCGCGGGCGCGCCGCCGTCGAGCAGCGCGAGCCGTTGCGCGCGCAACGCGATCTGCGCGGCCGATTCCTCGCCGCTGATATAGAGCGCACGACGCTCGCTGGCGATGTCCGCGAGCGACTGCAGCAACAGCGTCGACTTGCCGATGCCCGGATCGCCGCCGATCAGCACGACGCCGCCCGGCACCAGCCCGCCGCCCAGCACGCGGTCGAATTCGCCGATGCCGGTGGAAAAGCGCGGCACGTCGGCCGCCTCGATGTCGACGAGCCGCTGCACGGGCGCGCGCTTCGCGAGCGACTGGAAGCGATGCGCGGCGGGCGACTCGGCGACCGATTCGACGAGCGTGTTCCAGGCCTGGCACGACGGGCATTGCCCCTGCCACTTCGGAGTTTGTCCGCCGCACTCGCTGCAGACGTAGACGGTTTTCTGTTTGGCCACGCGTGCTGCCCTTATTCCGCGCGCACCGGTACGCGGCTCGCGACCGCGCACATCAGTTCATAGCCGATCGTCCCGCAATGGCGCGCGACGTCGTCGATGGGCAGTGCGTTGCCCCACAGCTCGACCCGCGCGCCGACGCCGGCTTGCGGGCACGGCGTCAGGTCGACGGTAATCATGTCCATCGACACGCGGCCGACGATCCGCGTGCGGATCCCGTCGACGATCACCGGCGTGCCTTCCGGCGCGACGCGCGGATAACCGTCCGCATAGCCGCACGCGACGACGCCGATGCGCATCGGCGCCGGCGCGGAGAACGTCGAGCCGTAGCCGATCGCCTGCCCCTTCCCGATCGTCTGCACGGCGATCAGCTCGGACGCGAGCGTCATCGCGGGCTTCAATCCGGTATCGGCAATATCGGCCGACTGCCCCGACGGCGATGCGCCGTACAGCACGATCCCGGGCCGCACCCAGTCGAAATGCGTATCCGGATGCCACAGCACCGCCGCCGAATTCGCGAGACTGCGGGCACCGGCAATGTTTTCCGCACCGCGCTCGAACGTCGCGAGCTGCTCGGCCACGCCGCGCTCGTTGTCGGCATCCGAAAAATGGGTCATCAACGTGATCTGGCCGATGCCGGGGCACGCACGGGCGCGCTCCCACGCGGCGCGGTATTTCTCGGGCACGTAGCCGAGCCGGTTCATCCCGCTGTTCATCTTGAGCTGCACGTTGACGGGCTTGGACAACCGCGCCGTCTCCAGCATCCGCATCTGCTCGTCGTTGTGGACGGTGGTCGTCAGGCTGTAGCGGTCGATCACGTCGATGTCGGTCGAGCGGAAGAACCCTTCGAGCAGCAGGATCGGGCCGGCCCAGCCGAGCTCGCGCAGCTTCACGGCCTCGTCGAGGTCCAGCAGGCCGAAGCCGTCGGTGCCGCGCAGGCCGGGAAACACGCGCGCGAGACCGTGGCCGTACGCATTGGCCTTGACGACCGCCCAGACCTTGGAGGGGCCGGCATATCGGCGGACGACGGAGAGATTGTTCGCGAGAGCGGCGGTATGGATGGTGGCGGAGATCGGGCGCGGCATGGGAAATTTACGTAAAGACGCTTGCGAATCATCAGCTTACCGCGCCTTTTGAGCACCGAAGCCGACAATTTGCGGAACGATCGGGGAATCTTGCTAGTCCGAATTGCCGTATTTTCGTGTTATAAAGCCGTGCGCACAACCCATTTCGAACGGAATAAGCCGATCGCATACCAGGCGGCCTACGCGGCCCTGCCGCAGCGACGAAAGCATCGCATCAGATGAAAAAAGGTTTTTACACCATCATGGCCGCGCAGTTTTTCTCGTCGTTGGCCGACAATGCGCTTCTCATCGCCGCCATCGCCCTGCTGAAAGACCTCCACGCCCCCAACTGGATGACACCGCTGCTCAAGCTGTTCTTCGTGTTGTCCTACGTGGTGCTGGCGGCCTATGTCGGTGCGTTCGCCGATTCACGCCCGAAGGGCCGCGTGATGTTCATCACCAACTCGATCAAGGTGGTCGGCTGCATGATCATGCTGTTCGGCGCCCATCCGCTGATCGCGTACGGAATCGTCGGGTTCGGCGCCGCCGCGTATTCGCCCGCGAAATACGGCATTCTGACCGAGCTGCTGCCGGCCGACAGGCTCGTCGCCGCGAACGGCTGGATCGAAGGCACGACCGTCAGCTCCATCATCCTCGGCACCGTGCTCGGCGGTGCCCTGATCAGCCCGCACATCGCGTCGCACGTGATCGCGCACACGCCAGCGTGGATCGCCACGCCCGCCGAAGCGGCGATGGTGATCATCATGGCGATCTACGTGATCGCCGCCATCTTCAACCTGCGGATCCCCGATACGGGCGCGCGCTACCCGAAGCAGGAGCGCGGCCCGGTCAAGCTTCTCACCGACTTCGCCGACTGTTTCATGGTGCTCTGGCGCGACAAGCTCGGGCAGATTTCGCTCGCGGTCACGACGCTGTTCTGGGGCGCGGGCGCGACGCTGCAGTTCATCGTGCTGAAGTGGGCCGAAGTCTCGCTCAACATGTCGCTGTCCGAAGGCGCGATCCTGCAGGCCGTGGTCGCGGTCGGCGTCGCGGGCGGCGCGATCGCCGCCGCCGCGCGGATCCCGCTGAAGAAGTCGCTCACGGTGCTGCCGGTCGGCATCGTCATGGGCATCGCCGTCATGCTGATGGCGTTCTACACGCGCGACCTGTTCCCGTCGCACTGGGCCGTGCACTTCGGCCACCTGCGCCTGCCGGCGTACCTGATCGTCGCGTACATCTTCCTGATCTGCGTCGGCGCGCTGTCCGGCTACTTCGTGGTTCCGATGAACGCACTGCTGCAGCATCGCGGCCACGTGTTGCTGTCGGCCGGCCACTCGATCGCGGTGCAGAATTTCAACGAGAACCTCTCGGTGCTCGTGATGCTGTGCCTGTATGCGGTACTGGTCTGGCTCGACGTGCCGGTCGGCGTCGTGATCGTGCTGTTCGGCACGTTCGTCTGCCTGACGATGTGGCTCGTGATGCGCCGCCATCAGGCGAACCAGCGTCAGTTCGACTCGGTCGCGCTGATCGGCGAATCGCGGCACTGACGCTACACTTCCCGTTTTCGTCCGTCGGCGCCGGTCTTCGAACCGACGCCTTGCCATCATGACGCACCCGATACCCAACGTCCTGACGATCGCCGGCTCCGACTCGGGCGGCGGCGCGGGCATCCAGGCCGACCTCAAGACGTTCTCCGCGCTCGGTGCGTACGGCGCGAGCGTGATCACCGCGCTGACCGCGCAAAACACGCGCGGCGTGACCGGCGTGCACGCGCCGGACGCCGCGTTCGTGACCGCGCAGCTCGACGCGGTGTTCGACGACATCCGCATCGACGCCGTCAAGATCGGCATGCTCGCGAACGCGGCGATCGTGCACGCGGTGGCCGACGCGCTGCGGCGTTACGCGCCGCGCTTCGTCGTGCTCGATACGGTGATGATCTCGAAGAGTTCGCACGCGCTGCTCGCGCCCGATGCGGTCGACGCGTTGCGCGACATGCTGCTGCCGCTTGCGACCGTCGTCACGCCGAACCTGCCCGAAGCGGCCGCCCTGCTCGGCGATGCGCCCGCGACGACCGAGGACGAGATGGTCCGGCAAGGCCGTGCGCTGTTGCAGACCGGTGCGCGCGCCGTGCTGATGAAGGGCGGCCACCTGCCCGACGCGGCCGCGAGCCCCGACTGGCTCGTCGACGCGGCGCATACGGTGCGGTTCGACGGCGCGCGGGTGCCGGTCAGCAACACGCACGGCACCGGCTGCACGCTGTCGTCGGCGATCGCCGCACTGCTACCGCAACAACCTGATCTCGAGTGCGCGGTACGCGAAGCGAAGGCCTATCTGAGCGGCGCGATCGCCGCGAGCGGCCAGCTCGACGTCGGCCACGGCGTCGGGCCCGTCCATCACTTCCATCGCTGGTGGTAAGCGCCGGCCGACACGGCGTCAGTGGTCCTGCGCGGCGAATGCCCGCGCACGCGCCGGCCAGTCGTCCGGAACGATGAAGCCGCGCGCCGTCTCGCGCCATACGCCGTCTCCATCCTGCCGGTGCACGCCGATCAGCGCAGGCGCCTGGCGCGCCGTCAATACGGACGGCAGCGCGTGCGACTGCGCCAGCGGTTCGGGCGCGGCGTCGGCTGTCACCCGCCGAGGCGCTAGCCACGCCAGCCGCGGCAGCACGTTCCAGGCTGCACCGTCGGGCTGCGCGGCCGCCCACGCCGGCCACTGCGCATGCGTGAGCCAGAAACCGCGCGGGTGATCGGCCGCGATTTCGGCGGCGACCGGCGCCTGCGGCACGCCGTGCGGATAGAACAGCCAGCCCTTGATGAACATCTGCGCATCGGACGGCGCGCCGTATCCGAGCAATGCGAACCCGTGGCGATCGCTCAACCGCAATTGATGCTCGAGCAAGCGGCTGCGCTTGCGGTCGAGGCGGTCGACGAGATTCGGCCCGACGAAATCCGCGAGCGATGCGTCGCCGTCCACTGGCGCGCATAGATAGCACTTCACCGCGAGTTCCCAGTGCAGGCGCTGCCCGCCGGGCGCATCGACGAGAAAATCGACTTCGCCGAGCGTCTTGCCGTTGCTGCGCAGCGGCAGATTGGCCGCGACGAGCCGCAGCGACGGCCCGTGCGTGAGGAAATATTCGAGCAGGCATTCGGCATAGCGGCCGAGTCGCACGGGCCGCAGCGCGTCCAGCGCGCGGTGCAGCGGCTGCGGCGCGGCGTCGAGCGCGACGAGCCATGCTTCGACGGCCACCCGCTCGACCGCGTCCGTCCATGGATGTGCAAGCGGCGCGCCGGGGGCCGCCGTGAGCAGGCTCGGGCTCGCGAGAAGCCAGCCCAGATCGCGAACCGCGGCATCGTGCAGCGTATCGACGAACGCGAACGCCGCGCCGCGCGTCATTGTCCGGCCGGCCCGATCGCGTCGGCACTCTCCGCCTGCCGGAACGTATCGCGCGCCAGGCACAGGTCGGCCCACGCCTTCGATTTGTCCTGCAGGCTGCGCAGCAGATACGCAGGATGGTAGGTGACGATGACCGGCACGCCTTCGTACGCGTGCACGCGGCCGCGCAGCGACGCAATGCTGGCGTCCGTCTTCAGCAGCGTCTGCGCGGCGAAGCGGCCGAGCGCGACGATCAGCTTCGGCTTCACGAGCGCGACCTGGCGCTGCAGGTAAGGCTCGCAGCGCGCGACCTCGTCCGGCTCCGGATTGCGGTTGCCGGGCGGCCGGCACTTGATCACGTTCGCGATGTAGACGTTCTCGCCGCGCTTGAGCGCGAGCGACTGCAGCATGTTGTCGAGCAGCTTGCCGGCCTGGCCGACGAACGGCTCGCCCTGCTTGTCCTCGTTCTCGCCGGGCGCTTCGCCGATCAGCATCCAGTCGGCCTCACGATCGCCGACACCGAATACGGTATTGGTGCGCTTCTCACACAGGCGGCAGCTCGTGCAGCCGGCAACGCGCGCGGCCAGCGCATCCCAGTCGAGCATCGCCACCGGCTCTGCGGCGGGACGCGGTTCGGTCGTCGGCAGCGGAGCGCCGGACGGCGCCGCGTCGAACCACGCGAAATCGTCTTCGGTGACAGGCGGCATGTCGTCTGCGGCCGGCGCGGGCCGGGTGGACGCGCGCTCGCCATCGCTCGCGACACGCGCGGCCGATCGGGCTTCGCCTGCCAGTGCCGCATCGCGCGCGGCTGCACCGGCCGGCGGCGTATCGTCACGTGCGGACGCGCGCGTCGCCGGCGGCTGCGCGTCGCGACGCTGCTCCGCGACCGTCCCGGGCGTTGCCGCGACCGTTGCGGTCGCAACGGCGGGCGCGTCGGCCCGCGCGCCGGATGCGGCCGCCGGCGCTGCACCCGCTTCTTCGCGTTGCTCACGCTGCCCGCGCCGCACCCATATTTGCGCGAGCCCCATTTCCTCGAGCGCTGCTTCAGCCCACGCCATGCGCGCCCCCTTCGTCCTTGTTCAGCGTCAGACGCATCACGATCGCGTCTTCCCTGCCGCGATGCCGCGCCGGATAGTAGTTCTTGCGCCGGCCGATCGTCACGAAGCCGAAGCGCTCGTACAGATGGATCGCGCGCGGATTCGACGGCCGCACCTCGAGCAGCACGCCGTCGAGCCGTTCGGCGCGCGAGATCCGCACCGCTTCGCGCAGCAGCGCGAGGCCCGCGCCCGACTGCTGGGCGGCCGGCGCGACGCACAGGTTTAGCAGGTGCATCTCGTCGATCACCGGCATCAGCACGCAATAGCCGACGAGCGTGCCCGTCACGTGCCGCAGGCACACGCCGAAATAGCCGTTGCGCAGCGAATCCTCGAAATTGCCGCGGCTCCACGGGAATTCGTACGCCGCCTGCTCGATCGCGACGACTTCGTCGAGATCCGTATCCGTCATCGGCGCCAGATAGCGATCGCTCAACAATACGCCTGTCATCCTTTCGCTCCGCCCGTCTGCGCGGCGCGCGCCGCGGTGCGTTCCGCGGTGGTCTGCGCAACCTTGTCGCGCACGTACTCCGGCGCAGCCTGGTCGGCCGGCACCGTACGGCCGGCACGGAATGCCCGCAGCGCGGCATGCGCGACCGCCAGCGCATGCGGCAGCGCGTCGCCGTCGATCACGGCCGCGGCAGCCGCGGCCGGCAGTTGCGCGCCGAATGCGGCCGCCGCGTTGCCCGCGAGCGTAAACGGCGCGTCCGGCACGCCGACGGCACCGGGCGCGTCGAGCGACGCCGGGTGCAGCGTGCGCCAGTCGCCCGCGTGGTCGTCCCACGCGAAGTCGGCCCAGTACGCTTCGTCCATCCGCGCATCGAGCGCGGCCAGCACGCGCGTCGTGCCGGGCGCGCGCAGCCGCGCATGCTCGGCGCACGCGAGCAGCGTGCTGACCGGCACGACCGGCAGCCCGCGCCCGAACGCGAGACCCTGGGTAATGCCGGTCGCGGTACGCAGCCCGGTGAACGAGCCGGGGCCCGCGCCGAACGCGATCGCGTCGCAATCGGCAAATGCGAGCCCCGATTCGGCGAAAAGCTCCTGGATCGCCGGCAGCACGCGCGTGCTCGACACGGCGCCCGTCAGCTCGTGGCGGACCCAGGTTTGCGGGGGGGAAGCGGCGTCATCGGCGAGAACCGAGCGCAGCAGCGCGACCGAGCAGTATTCGGTCGACGTATCGATGGCGAGGAGCACTGTTTGCGTCATGGCCGACATTGTAATGCGGCACCGCGCTCCGACGGGCGATCCGACCAGGCCGCGATGCGCGCGCCGCGCGGCCGGCGGTTTGGAAGGATCGCTCGACCCCGCGCGGCGCGGCGCTTGTTAAGATCGCCCGACTGGAAACCCTTACGGAGACACACGATGAGCGAACTCACCGCCCAATTCGACCAGGCCCAGGCCGACGTCAAGCAACTGACCGAGCGACCGGGCAACCTGACGCTGCTGCGCCTGTACGCGCTCTTCAAGCAGGCGACCGACGGCGACGTGCACGGCGACAAGCCGGGCTTCACCGACATCGTCGGCAAATACAAGTACGACGCATGGGAAGCGCTGAAAGGCACGTCGCAGGACGCGGCGAAGCAGCAATACATCGAGCTCGTCGAATCGCTGAAGAACGGCACGGCGTCCTGACCTGCCGCCGGCCACCGCAATAGACAATCAAATCAGTGGCGCAGCGCAGCAAAACTCTTTATAATGCTGCCTGCGTCATCCCCGCGCTCGGCTCGCAAGCCGTTCCGGCACGACGCCTCGTAGCGTTAAGCTCCAATCCGGTTTAGAACCTGTCCCCTCCTGCTTCGACCCTCGCGGTCGTCACTTATCAGGCTGGCGGCCCCGCTCCAGAAGCGCGCCGCACCCAAAACAGCTTCTAATGCCTCATCCGCCGAATGGTCGGCGGATTGCACCCGTTTCCCGATTTGCTCGCTGAATCCGACGACTTGGGTATGCGCGATTGGCGCCGACGTTTCACCCACTGTGTTTCAAGGATTGTTATGACTTCGAGCATCAACACCAGCCCGCTCAACGCGATCGCCGACCAGGCGCTCGGTCTCGACGCCGCCGCACCGGCCGCGGTCGAACCGGCGTCGGACGAGCCGACTTTCGCGTCGCTCGGGCTGTCGCCGGAGATCGTCTCCGCGCTGCAGGCCGCCGGCTACGCCAAGCCGACGCCGGTCCAGCAGCGCGCGATTCCGGCCGGCATCGCCGGCCGGGACCTGCTGGTTTCGAGCCCGACCGGTTCGGGCAAGACGGCCGCATTCATGCTGCCCGCGATCGAACGTTTCGCGCAGCTTCAGAAGGCGCAGGCGCAGCAACCGCGCGCGCCGCGCGAACCGAACCAGGGCGACCGCCGTGCGCGCCGCCCGCAACCCGTCGCCCGTCCGGGCCTGCTCGTGCTGACGCCGACCCGCGAACTCGCGATGCAGGTCACCACGGCCGCGTCGACCTACGGCAAGCATCTCAAGCGCCTGCGCACCGTCAGCATCCTCGGCGGCGTCGCTTACGGCCAGCAATTGATGCTGCTCGCGAAGAACCCCGAGATCCTGGTCGCCACGCCGGGTCGCCTGCTCGACCACCTCGAGCGCGGCCGCATCGACCTGTCCGAACTGAAGATGCTCGTGCTCGACGAAGCCGACCGCATGCTCGACATGGGCTTCATCGACGACATCGAAACGATCGTCGCCGCGACGCCCGAGTCGCGTCAGACGATGCTGTTCTCGGCCACGCTCGACGGCAAGATCGGCTCGCTGACGAGCCGCCTGCTGAAGGATCCGGAGCGCATCGAGATCACGGCGAAGATCGAGTCGCGCGCGAACATCGCGCAGACCGTGCACTACGTCGACGACCGCGATCACAAGGATCGCCTGCTCGATCACCTGCTGCGCGACGACGCGCTCGACCAGGCGATCATCTTCACGGCGACCAAGATCGACGCCGACCAGCTCGCCGGCCGCCTTGCCGACGCCGGCTTCCAGTCGGCCGCGCTGCATGGCGACCTGCCGCAGGGCGCGCGTAACCGCACGATCCGTGCGCTGCGCGAGCGCCGCGTGCGCGTGCTGGTTGCGACCGACGTCGCGGCGCGCGGCATCGACATCCCGGGCATCACGCACGTGTTCAACTACGACCTGCCGAAGTTCGCGGAAGACTACGTTCACCGCATCGGCCGTACGGGCCGTGCCGGTCGCTCGGGTACCGCAGTGAGCCTCGTGCATCACGCCGAACAGGGCGCGCTCAAGCGCATCGAGCGCTTCGTGCGCTCGCCGCTGCCGGTCAACGTGATCGAAGGCTTCGAGCCGCGCAAGGCTCCGCCGCGCAACGATCGCGGCATGGGCGGCCGCGGCCGTCCGGGCGGCGGTAACGGCGGTCGTCGTTTCGGCGGCAAGCCGGGCGGCGGTCATGGCGGCAACGGCCGCAGCTACGGCGGCGGCAATGGCGGCGGCTGGAGCGGCAAGCCGGGCGGCAGCCGTGACGGCGGCCCGCGTCGCGATGGCCAGCGCAGCAGCGGCCCGCGTCGCAGCAATTCGGCGTCGTAAGCACGCCCGGGCGGCCCTGCGCCGCCCCGCTCATCCGGCAGACCGGCGCATCCGCGCCGGTTTTTTTTCGCCCCGCACCAAATTTCACGATGTGGAAAATTTTTTTGCGTCGTAAAAAATCATGCTGCGCGGCACAACCTGGCAATTGCGAGATGGGAAAAGCCGTTTCTTATTGCGAAACAAAAATGGCAAACCATTGATTAATAACGATTAAAAAGTTTCGAATTCGCTGCAACAAGCTCTGTTTCGCTCCGGCCGGTTTGCCTAGACTCTTATACAAGACTTCGCGAAACGGCACGCGCCTCGCCCCGTTTCGACAACGGCATCAGCACCGTTCGATTCGACCGATTCGGCAACACACCGCATCAAGGAGCTCATCATGTCGCGACAGCAACAGGCACAGGAACTGCAAAAGCAATGGGAAACCGATCCGCGCTGGAAGGGCATCAAGCGCAGCTACACGGCCGAGGACGTCGTTCGCCTGCGCGGCTCGATCGTCGTCGAGCACACGCTGGCCAAGCGCGGCGCAGAAAAATTGTGGAACCTCATCAATGAAGAGCCGTTCGTCAACGCACTCGGCGCACTGACGGGCAACCAGGCAATGCAGCAGGTGAAGGCCGGCCTGAAGGCGATCTACCTGTCCGGCTGGCAGGTGGCCGGCGACGCGAACGTCGCGGGCGAAATGTACCCGGACCAGTCGCTGTACCCGGCGAATTCGGTGCCGCTCGTCGTCAAGCGCATCAACAACACGCTGACGCGTGCCGACCAGATCCAGTGGTCGGAAGGCAAGAACCCGGGCGACGAAGGCTACGTCGATTACTTCGCGCCGATCGTCGCGGATGCGGAAGCCGGCTTCGGCGGCGTGCTGAACGCATTCGAACTGATGAAGGCGATGATCGAGGCTGGCGCATCGGGCGTCCACTTCGAGGACCAACTCGCGTCGGTGAAAAAGTGCGGCCACATGGGTGGCAAGGTGCTCGTGCCGACGCGCGAAGCGGTCGCGAAGCTCACGGCCGCGCGTCTCGCCGCCGACGTGATGGGCACGCCGACCGTGCTGGTCGCGCGCACCGACGCGGAAGCCGCGGATCTGATCACGTCCGACATCGACGACAACGACCAACCGTTCCTGACCGGCGAGCGCACGGTCGAAGGCTTCTTCCGCACGAAGCCGGGCATCGAACAGGCGATCTCGCGCGGCCTCGCGTATGCGCCGTACGCCGATCTCGTCTGGTGCGAAACGGGCAAGCCGGATCTCGAGTACGCGAAGAAATTCGCGGAAGCGATCCACAAGCAGTTCCCGGGCAAGATGCTGTCGTACAACTGCTCGCCGTCATTCAACTGGAAGAAGAATCTCGACGACGCGACGATCGCGAAGTTCCAGAAGGAACTCGGCGCGATGGGCTACAAGTTCCAGTTCATCACGCTGGCCGGCTTCCATGCGCTGAACTACTCGATGTTCAATCTCGCGCACGGCTATGCGCGCACGCAGATGAGCGCGTTCGTCGAACTGCAGCAGGCCGAGTTCGCGGCGGCGGACAAGGGCTTCACGGCCGTCAAGCATCAGCGCGAAGTCGGCACCGGCTACTTCGACGCGGTCACGCAGACGGTCGAGCGCGAAGCGTCGACGACCGCGCTGCACGGCTCGACCGAAGACGAACAGTTCTTCGACGGCAAGAAGGTCGCGTAACGCGAAAAAGCGTCACGCCGATGCCCGCTCTTCACACGATGGCGCGGCAGCGGCGGCACCGAACGACAATCAGGGAGGAGACGGCAGGCGCGCGGTGACCCGTGCGACCCGCCGCGCGGCCTGCGGCCGCCAGCATCGATGCGCGCCGGCTTCGTCCGGCGCGCCTTTTTTCAGCGGCGCTGCCATGCCGCCGCCCGCGCGGCCATACACGGCGCCGCGACTACCGATAGACGATCACCGGAATTTTCGTATGGGTCAGCACGCGCTGCGTTTCGCTGCCGATCAGCAGGCTGCCGAGCCCGCGGCGCCCGTGCGACGCCATGAAGATCACGTCGCAGCCGCCGCGTTCGGCCGCCTCGATGATGCCGAGATACGGCGACGGATGCACGCTGGTCCAGGTGTCGCAGGCGACGCCGGCCGCCTTCGCGGCCGCCTGCACGTCGTCCAGGTGCGCGCGCGCCTCGCGCTCGCTGCGCGCCCGGAAATCGGCGGGCGGCTCGATGATCACTTCGGAAAACGGCGAGTATGGATACTGCGGCAGGCACGCATAGGCCGTGACCTGCGCGCCGACCGCGCGCGCCAGGTCGATCGCGCCGTCGATCGCCTTCTGCGACAGCTCGGAACCGTCGGTTGGAACGAGGATGTGCCGGAACATCGCGCCCTCCTGCGTCAGTCGCACCGCGCGCGCCGCGAGCCCGTGCGGGCCGGCCCCGGCGCATCGCGCATGCCAGTTTCGATTGTAGTGCGCGAAACCGGGCGGCCGGCACCGGCAGCGGGTTCGCCCTCATATCGGAAACGCGCGGACGCGCGCGCCCTACTCGCCCCAATACCCGGGCCGCTCGTACGTATGTTTCAGGTAGTCGAGAAACAGGCGCACGCGCAGCGGCAGATGGCGGCGCTGCGGAAATACCGCGTGGATGCCGATCGGCGGTGCCGCGAACGCATCCAGCACGCTGACGAGACGCCCGGCCGCGATGTCGTCGCCGACCTCCCACCACGACCGCCATGCCAGGCCGTAACCGGCGAGACACCACTCGTGCAGCACCGCGCCGTCCGAGCATTCCATCGTGCCGCTCACGCGGATCGACACGACCTTGCCGTCCTCCTGAAACGACCAGCCGCGCTGCTGATTCGCGTTCGCGGCGAGTGCGAGGCAGTTGTGGCGCGCGAGCTCGGCGAGCGTGGCCGGCGTGCCGCGCCGCGCGAGATACGCGGGCGACGCCACGCACACGCGCCGGTTCTCGCCGAGCTTGAGCGACACCAGCGACGAATCCGGCAACTCGCCGAGCCGCACCGCGCAATCGAATCCTTCGTTGACGAGATCGACCATGCGATCGGACAGGTCGAGCGTGACCGACACGTCCGGATGCGCGCCGCTGAATTCGGGCACGAGCGGCGCGACGTGGCGCCGGCCGAAACCGGCCGGCGCGGAAATGCGCAGATGACCGCTGGCCTTCACGCCGCCGGCGGACACGCTCGCCTCGGCGTTCTGCATGTCGTTGATGATCCGCTGGCAATCCTCGAGGAAAGCCGAACCCTCGAACGTCAACGTGAGCTTGCGCGTCGTGCGCACCAGCAGCTTGACGCCGAGCCGCTCCTCGAGCGCGTCGAGGCGGCGGCCGATGATCGCGGGCGCGACGCCTTCGGCATGCGCGGCCGCCGACAGGCTGCCCTTCGCCGCGACCGCGGCGAACGTTTCGATCTGTTTGAACCGGTCCATGACTCGCCAGGGCGGCAGTTCCCGCCCTTCAATTCGCTTGAGCGCTCAAGATTATGTATATGAAAGTAAAAGATCAAGTGATGATTAGCCTCTTTTTTAGCATCTGTTATCACGAATAGAATCGACTCGACCTCTGAAACCGGAGCGCAAGGCTATGTCGGCCACAACGACACTCTCCTCTCCCGACGCAATTCTCTTCGACGCATTCGGCACGTTGTTCGACGTGCATGCGGTCGTGGCCGCGGCCGAGCAAATGTTTCCGGGCCACGGGGACCGGTTGTCGCAGCTCTGGCGACGCAAGCAAATCGAATACTCGCAGTTGCGCACGCTCGCCGATCCGTCCGGCGCCCGCTATCGCCCGTTCCGCGACATCACGCTCGACGCGCTGCGCTTCGCCGCGCGCGTGCTCGGCCTCGCGCTGAACAGCGCGGCCGAGAAGCGGCTGATGGACGAGTACGCGTGCCTGTCCACCTACCCCGACACGGTGCCCGCGCTGCGCAAGCTGCGCGCGCTCGAGCCGCGCCCGCCGCTCGCGATCCTGTCGAACGGCAACCCCGAGATGCTCGACATCGCGATCAAGAGCGCCGGCATGACCGGCCTGTTCGATCGCGTGCTGTCGGCCGACGCGGTGCGTGCGTACAAGCCGAGCCCGGCCGCATACGCACTCGGCACCGCCGCGTTCGGCGCGAACCCGCGCGACATCGTGTTCGTGTCGTCGAACGCCTGGGACGTCGCGGGCGCCGCCTGGTTCGGCTACACGACCTTCTGGCTCAACCGCACGGGCGCGCCCGCCGAGGAACTCGGCGTGCCGCCCGACGGCACCGGCAGCGGCATGGCCGACCTGCTCGCATTCCTCGCCACCCCGGCTCCGTCCGGCAGACCCGCGAACCGCGCGCGCCCCGGCCCGGGCGCATGACGTTCGCGGCGCTGCCGCCTTCCCCCTTCACCGAAACCGCAACTGACCGACCAAGGAGATGAGACTCATGAGCACCCCGATCACGCTGCCGCAAGGCATGGCGATCACCGGCGAAATCAAGCCGGGTTACGAAGCGATCCTGACGCCTGAAGCGCTCGCACTCGTCGCGGCGCTGCACCGCGCATTCGAGCCGCGCCGCCAGGCGTTGCTGCAGGCCCGCGTCGAGCGCACCAAGCGCCTCGACGCCGGCGAGCGCCCGGATTTCCTCGTCGAAACGAAGGCGATCCGCGAAGGCGACTGGAAGGTCGCGCCGCTGCCGGCCGACCTGCAATGCCGCCGTGTCGAGATCACCGGCCCCGTCGAGCGCAAGATGATCATCAACGCGCTGAACTCGGGCGCCGATTCGTACATGACGGACTTCGAGGATTCGAACGCACCGAGCTGGACGAACCAGATCGACGGTCAGATCAACCTGAAGGACGCCGTACGCCGCACCATCTCGCTCGAGCAGAACGGCAAGTCGTACCGGCTGAACGACAAGGTCGCGACGCTGATCGTGCGTCCGCGCGGCTGGCACCTCGACGAGAAGCATGTGACGGTCGATGGCCAGCGCGTGTCCGGCGGCATCTTCGATTTCGCGTTGTTCCTGTTCCATAACGCGAAGGAACTGATTGCACGCGGCTCGGGCCCGTACTTCTACCTGCCGAAGATGGAAAGCCATCTCGAAGCGCGCTTGTGGAACGACATCTTCGTCGCCGCGCAGGAGGCGGTCGGCGTGCCGCGCGGCACGATCCGCGCGACGGTGCTGATCGAGACGATCCTCGCGGCGTTCGAGATGGACGAAATCCTGTACGAACTGCGCGAACACAGCTCGGGCCTGAACGCCGGCCGCTGGGACTACATCTTCTCGGCGATCAAGAAGTTCAAGAACGACCGCGACTTCTGCCTGGCCGACCGCTCGAAGATCACGATGACGGTGCCGTTCATGCGGGCGTATGCATTGCTGCTGCTGAAGACCTGCCACAAGCGCAACGCGCCGGCGATCGGCGGAATGAGCGCGCTGATTCCGATCAAGAACGATCCGGAAGCGAACGAAAAGGCGATGGGCGGCGTGCGTTCGGACAAGCAGCGCGACGCGACCGACGGATACGACGGCGGCTGGGTTGCGCACCCGGGCCTCGTGCCGATCGCGATGGAAGAATTCGTCAAGGTGCTCGGCGACAAGCCGAACCAGATCGCGAAGCAGCGCGACGACGTCCAGATCGAAGGCCGGAACCTGCTCGACTTCCAGCCTGAAGCGCCGATCACCGAAGCCGGCCTGCGCAACAACATCAACGTGGGCATCCATTATCTCGGCGCCTGGCTCGACGGCAACGGCTGCGTGCCGATTCACAACCTGATGGAAGACGCGGCCACCGCCGAGATTTCCCGTTCGCAGGTGTGGCAGTGGATCCGCTCGCCGAAGGGCGTGCTCGACGACGGCCGCAAGGTCACTGCCGAGCTCGTGCGCGAGTTCGCGAAAGCCGAACTCGAGAACGTGAAGCGCTCGGTCGGTGGCAACACGCAGCCGTACGAGCGCGCGGCGGCGATCTTCGAACAGATGTCGACTTCGGAAGGCTTCACCGAATTCCTGACGCTGCCGCTGTACGAGGAAATCTGACGACGCGGACGCGCTCGCCCGCTCCGCACGCCGCCGGTCGCCCAACACGGCGGCATGAAAAAAGCGCCCCGCGGGGCGCTTTTTCGTTTTGCCGTGGAGCCGTTCGCCGCGCGGGCGCTCAGGCGGCTTCCCGTTCGCGGCGGTGCTGAACCCAGTCGCCCGACGCAATGCGCGGACGGCCGGCTACCGCATGCGCGGCGACCGGATAGTAGACGCACGCATACTTACGACCGCCAAGCTCGACGGTCACCGGCTCCTGCCGGAACAGTGTGTCGACGCCCGGGTAGATGCGCTCGATCTCGTCGAGCACGGGCACCAGTTGCTCGTCGATCTCGTAGACGTCGCCCCATACGAGCGACTGGCCGGCCGGCGCGGCGACCATGCCCGGATACGTGCCGAAATCGTACAGTTCGCCCGGCAGCGCGGCCGCACCGAGCAGCGTCGGCGCGGCGACACCGTGCCGCGCGGCCGCATGGCCGATGTCGTTGGCTTCTCCCGCTCTCAACGTGCCGTAGACGAATACGTAGCGCATCGTGGTTCTCCTCTTCTATTCAGGTATTGCCGGGCCGGGCCGTCGCCGTCGCGGTCGCGCCGCCAAGGCCGGCGTCGCCGGGGCGCCGCTCGCGCGAGGACGCGCCCGCATTGATAGACCGCGCCGGCGGCCGGATGGTTCTGTTCGGCACGACGCGGCGTGCTCGCCCGAACGCGGCTTGCGTCGGCCGGAATGCGTGCGGCCCCACACAAAGTTCATTTGAGCGGTGCATCATCGGCCGAAAAACCGCCGCATGCGCCAGCGCGGCGCCTTCTAGAATAACGGCATCGCCGCCGCGCCGACCGAATCGTCCATGAATCCGCCAGCCCAAGCCGACGCATCGAATCCGTACGATGTCATCGACATCCCGCCCGAGTTCGCGCCGACGCGCGTCCATCCGATGCGCGTCCGGGCGCGGCAGGTCGATGCCGGCCGCCGGATCCCGCTGCATACGCACGCGTGGGCGCAACTTGCGTATGCGTCGCGCGGCGTGCTGCGCGTTGCGACGACCGGGACGACCTGGATGGTGCCGCCTTCACGGGCGATCTGGGTGCCGCCGCACGTCACGCACGAAGTCGTGATCGTCGAGGAAGCGTATCTGCGCACGTTGTATATCGACGAGTCGGTCGTGCCGGCCGGGCTCGACGCATGCCGGGTCGTCGAAGTGACGGGCTTGCTGCGTGAACTGATCGTCGCGCTCGATGCGCGCGACCTGAGCGGCGAGCGCGAACGGCTGCTGGGCGGGCTCGTGCTCGACGAGCTGCGCCGCGCCGAGCCGCTGCCGCTCGCGGTGCCGATGCCCGACGAAAAACGGCTTCGCATGCTGTGCGAGTCGGTGCTCGCGCAACCGGCGCACGCGGAATCGCTCGAACACTGGGCAAGTGAGGTCGGCGCGAGCACGCGCACGATTTCGCGGCTGTTCAAGCAGGAGCTCGGCGTGAGCTTTTCGCAGTGGCGACAGCAGGCGCTGCTCGCGCGCGCGATTCCGCTGTTGAACCAGGGGCGTCCGCTATCGCATATCGCGCGCGAACTCGGCTACCAGAGCCAGAGCGCGTTTTCGGCGATGTTCCGGCGCGCGTTCGGCGAGAGCCCGCGCGCGTTCATGCTGCGCGGCTACGAGCATCGCGGCGCGGAAGGCAACGTCGCCGCCGACGACATCCCGGACGACGACGCGTTCGGCACCGCACGCTGACCGTCGTCGCGTTGCCTCGGGCCTCGTGCCGTTACGCGTTCAAACCGCGCGCACCATGTGACGGATCGATCCGAGCTGAGCGAGCCGCGGCCCGGTGACGCGGTATCCCAGGCGCTCATAGAGCCGTGCGGCCGGATTGTCGACGAACACGCGCAACTGAAGTTCGCGCAGCCCGCGGGCGCGCGCCCAGCGGTGCGACATGTCGAGCATGTAGGTGCCGGCCCCTTGCCCGCGATGGCCGGCGGCGATCTGCACATCGCGGATGTGCAGCGAGTCGCCCTCCTCGGTCACGCGCAGCACGCCGATCCGCTCGCCATCGGCTTCCAGAATGAAGTTCTCGGATTCGCGCCAGCTCGCATAGAACAGGTCGCTACGCCAGACGAGCCCATGGCGCTTGTAATAGCCGCCCATGTTGCCGTGCGTGAGCGCCTCGGCAAACGGAAAATCGCCAGGCTCTGCTGGCCGGAGCTGATACAACAAACGCAGGTCGGTCGGATCGAGCATCGCGCGGGGGTCAAGTACGCATCCCGCCACGATAGCGCAGTCGCGGGTGGATGCAATCGCGAATTTCTCGTAGCGATGCACGGATCGACGATGCAAATGAAAAAGCCTGCACAAGGCGGGCTTTTTCATTTTTTGGCGGAGCGGACGGGACTCGCCTACACACTGCAGGCCGCGGCTGCGCGTGCACGCGCAGCCCTTCGAGTCCCGCCGGAAGCCGCGCAGGCGGCTTCCTCCGCTCCGCAGTCACACGCCCGCGAGCGGGCGCGATCGACGATGCAAATGAAAAAGCCCGCACAAGGCAGGCTTTTTCATTTTTTGGCGGAGCGGACGGGACTCGAACCCGCGACCCCCGGCGTGACAGGCCGGTATTCTAACCAACTGAACTACCGCTCCAGCTTTCTTCACTCTCGCCCGCAGGACTCGTTCACGTTCCTGCAAGCGTTGCGACACTTCGACTACGAAACGCCGCTGAATCTGGCGTCCCCTAGGGGATTCGAACCCCTGTACTCACCGTGAAAGGGTGATGTCCTAGGCCTCTAGACGAAGGGGACATAATCTTTTCAGATCTGTCTGACTTTC
>NZ_CADFEJ010000005.1 GCF_902833055.1 Burkholderia territorii | reverse complement strand
CCGACCTACACGATCGGCGGCACGGACCTGCACAACGTGGGCGACGCGCTGACGAACCTGGATGGTCGTACGCAAGCGAACTCGGACGGTCTTTCGGACCTGCGCGACAAGCTGTCGGACGGCGGTGTGATCGATCCGACGACGGGCGAATCGCTGGCGGTGACGTACACGGACGCGAACAAGACGGCCGTGCAGCTGGGCAACGCCGGCACGCCGGTGACACTCCAGAACGTTGCGCCGGGCGCGCTGTCGGCGACCAGCACGGACGCGGTGAACGGTTCGCAACTGTTCGCGACGAACCAGTCGATCGGCGACCTGAAAGACTCGCTGTCGCAAGGCGGCGTGATCGATCCGACGACGGGCGAATCGTTGGCAGTGACGTACACGAACGCAGGCAAGACGGCGGTGCAGCTGGGCAACGCCGGCACGCCGGTGCGCGTGTCGAACGTGGCGGACGCTGTTGCGGACAACGACGCGGTGAACCTGAAGCAGCTTCGCGATTCGGGCCTGATTGGCGAGGATCCGAACACGGGCGATCTGACGTCGCTGGCCGTGACGTACGACGACGCGACGAAGGCAGGCATCACGCTGGGTAACGCGGGCACGCCGGTGTCGATCCACAACGTGGCAGCGGGTGCTGTTTCGGCGACGAGCGCGGACGCGATCAACGGTTCGCAACTGTTCGGCACGGCACAAAGCGTGGCGGGCGCGCTGGGCGGCGGTGCGGCGGTGGGTGCGGACGGCACGATCACGGCACCGACCTACACGATCGGCGGCACGGACCTGCACAACGTGGGCGACGCGCTGACGAACCTGGATGGTCGTACGCAAGCGAACTCGGACGGTCTTTCGGACCTGCGCGACAAGCTGTCGGACGGCGGCGTGATCGATCCGACGACGGGCGAATCGCTGGCAGTGACGTACACGGACGCGAACAAGACGGCGGTGCAACTGGGTAACACCGGTACGCCGGTGACGGTCCAGAACGTTGCAGCAGGCGCACTGTCGGCGACGAGCACGGACGCGGTGAACGGTTCGCAGCTGTTCGCGACGAACACGCGCGTCGGTTCGCTGGAAGACACGCTGTCGAACAGCGGCTTGATCGACCCGACAACGGGCGAATCGTTGGCAGTGACGTACACGGACGCGAACAAGACGGCAGTGCAGTTGGGTAACGCCGGCACGCCGGTGACGCTCCAGAACGTTGCGCCGGGTGCACTGTCGGCGACCAGCACGGACGCGGTGAACGGTTCGCAACTGTTCGCGACGAACCAGTCGATCGGCGACCTGAAGGACTCGCTGTCGCAAGGCGGCGTGATCGATCCGACGACGGGTGAATCGCTGGCGGTGACGTACACGAACGCAGGCAAGACGGCGGTGCAGCTGGGCAACGCCGGCACGCCGGTGCGCGTATCCAACGTGGCTGCGGGTACGGCGGGTACCGACGCGGTGAACGTGAGCCAGCTCACGAGCGGCCTGTCCGATCTCCGCGACGACCTGACCAACGGCGCGATCGACCTGCGCTACATCAAGGTCAACGCAACGGGTACCGCCGCGCTGGCAACGGGTGCGCAAGGCGTGGCAATCGGCTCGGGCGCATCGTCGTCGGGTCCGAACTCGCTGGCGCTCGGCTCCGGCGCGCGCTCCAGCGCGAACGGCGCGGTGGCGATCGGTTTCAACTCGGTCGCGAACCAGGCCAACACCGTGTCGGTGGGCAGCATCGGCAACGAGCGCAAGATCGTCAACGTCGCGGCGGGTGACCTGAGCGCGGGCAGCACCGACGCGATCAACGGTTCGCAGCTCTACTCGGCGTTGAACGGCCTGACGACCACGCTGAAATCGGAAACCGACCAGAAGATCGCCGAACTGAGCGCGAAGTCCATCGGCGTCAACGATGCGACCGATCCGCTCGTCGCGATCGACGGCCAGCGTATCGACAACTACGCTTCGCTCAACGGCGGTGATCCGGCGAGCGCATCGGCGATCGCCGTCGGCGTGGCCTCCGTCGCGAGCGGCAGCAATACGACCGCGATCGGCCTGCAGGCACTCGCCGGTTCCGACAACTCGGTGGCGATCGGCAGCTTCGCGCAGACCGGCAACGGTCAGCCGTATGCGGTGGCGATGGGCTCCGACGCGCAGACGAACGGCGCGGAAGCGGTGGCGCTCGGCGCGCACGTCCAGGCAAACGCGGACAACGCGCTCGCGGTCGGCAGCAACTCGAATGCGATCGGCAAGAGCTCGATCGCGCTCGGCAACGGCGCGCAGGCGCTCGCCGGAACGACGAACGCGATTGCAGCAGGCACGGGTGCGACCGTTGCGCTCAACGTCGCCGACGCGATTGCGCTTGGCGCAAACGCATCGGTCGCGGCCGGCGCGAACGGCGGTATCGCACTCGGCGCGGGCTCGGTCGCGAACCGCGGCAACGCACTGTCGATCGGCAGTGCAGGCGCGGAGCGTCAGATCATCAACGTCGCGGCCGGTACGCAGAAGACCGATGCCGTCAACGTCGGCCAGCTCGCGGGTGTGACCGGCGCGCTCGGCGGCGGTGCGGCGGTTGGCGCGGACGGCAGCATCGTCCAGCCGACGTACACGGTCAACGGCAAGGACTACACGAACGTGGCCGATGCGATCGACGCGGCAGCGGCGAGCGGCGGCGCACCGGTGGAAGGTGCGGTGACCTACGACGACGCGACGACGAAGTCGAGCCTCACGCTGGCCGGCGTGGACGGCACCACGATCTCGAACGTGAAGGCGGGTGCGGTGAGCGCGACGAGCATGGACGCGATCAACGGTTCGCAACTGTTCGGCACGGCGCAGAGCGTGGCCGGCGCGCTGGGCGGCGGCTCGACGGTGAATCCGGACGGCACGGTCACGGCTCCGACTTACACAGTCGGCGGCACGAACGTGCATACCGTCGGCGATGCGCTGACGAACCTGGACGGCCGCACGCAAGCCAACGCGGATGGCCTGTCGAACCTTCGCGACAAGCTGTCCGATGGCGGCGTGTTCGATCCGGCGACGGGCGAATCGCTGGCGCTGACGTACACGGACGGCACCAGGACCGCTGTGAAGCTGGGCAACGACGGCACGCCGGTACGTGTGTCGAACGTGGCGGACGGCGTGGACGACCATGACGCGGTGAACGTGTCGCAGCTGAAGTCGACCGGCCTCGTCGGCGACGACGGCAACGGCAACCTGACGTCGCTGGCGGTCGGCTACGACGATGCGCAGAAGGGTTCGATCACGCTGGGCGGTGCGAACGGCACGACGATCACGAACGTGGCGGCAGGCGCGGTGAGCGCGGCGAGCACGGACGCGATCAACGGCTCGCAGCTGTACGGCTCGGCGCAGAGCGTGGCGGACGCGATCGGCGGCGGCACGACGGTCGACGCGGACGGCAAGCTGGCGGGCACGGCGATCGAGGTGAACGGTTACAAGTACAAGACCGTTTCCGAGGCTGTCCAGGCCGCGGCTGCGTATGGCGCGACCGATCCGCAAGCGGTGCGTTACGACCTGAACGGCGACGGCACGGTGAACTATGGCTCCGTGACCCTTGGCGGCTCGGCGGCGGCGCCGGTGGTGCTGACGAACGTCGCGAACGGCACGAGCACGTACGACGCCGTGAACTACGGGCAGTTGTCCGACCTGCGTACCGAACTGAGCGATCGTATCGGCAGCATGGACGATCGCGTCGTTCGGCTCGAACAGGGCAGCGGCTCGGGCGGTGGTTCGGGTGGCGGCGACCTCATCGGCGGCACGGCCGGCGATGGCGGCAACATCGTGCCGGCTGACCCGGGCAACGGCAACGGCAACGTGGCCATCGGTTCGGGTTCGTCGATCAGCGACGGTGTGAACAACGGCACGGCGATCGGGTCGAGTTCGAACGTCGGCGGCTCGAACGGCACCGCGATCGGTTCCGGTTCGAGCGCGGGCGGCGAAGGCAGCACGGCGATCGGCCAGGGGTCGAGCGTCGCGGCCGGCGCGGGCAACTCGGTCGCGATCGGCCAGGGCTCGGTGGCCACGGAAGCCAACACGGTCTCGTTCGGCAACGGCACCGACGACGGCAACCGTCGAATCGTCAACATCGCGGACGGTATCAACGCGAGCGATGCGGCGACGAAGGGTCAGCTCGACCGCGCAGTGGGCGGTCTGCAAGGGCAGATCAACGACGTGTCGAAGAACGCGTACTCGGGTATCGCGGCAGCCACCGCGCTGACGATGATCCCGGGCGTGGATCCGGGCAAGACGTTGTCGTTCGGTGTCGGCGGCGCGACCTACAAGGGCTATCAGGCAGTGGCGTTCGGCGGCGAAGCCCGCATCACGCAGAACCTGAAGATGAAGGCCGGCGTGGGTCTGTCGAGCGGCGGCAATACCGTCGGCGTGGGTGCGTCGTACCAGTGGTAATCGCATAGGGCGGGGCGGCTCGCGCCGCTTCGCCCATGCACCACCGCGTCACGCATTCCGTTCATTCCAATTCAAATCAGGCGTCCGCCTTCGGGCGGACGTTTCATCATGACCATGAAAACTCTGTTGTTGCGCGCCGCATCGGTCGGCGCGATCGCGATGGCGCTCGGCGCCTGTACGACCCAGTCCGGGCCGACCTACGACATTCGTGCGGTATCGATGCCGGGCAAACCGGACAACGTGTTCCGCGTGAGCTGCGACGGGCTGCTCGGCAGCGCCAACTCCTGCGCCCGCGCGGCGGAGGAATTCTGCCAGGGCAAGGGTTTCACGCCGCTCGAGATGATCGACCGCGTGTACAGCCGTGCGCCGATGAAGGACCCGCGCGAGATCACGTTCATGTGCGGCAAGCCGCAGCCGGTCGCGCAGCCCGCGCCGCAGGCCCAGCCTCAACCGCAACCCGCGCCGCAGCCGGTGCAGCAGCGCCAGGTGCTGCTGCAGGGCGACGCGAACTTCGCGACCGACAGCGCGGTGCTGACGCCGCAGGCCCGCAACGACCTCGACCGCTTCCTCGCGGTCAATCGCGGCGTGCCGTTCGCGCGCGTCGCCGTGACCGGCTTCACCGATTCGACGGGTAGCGCGGCCCACAACCGCACGCTGTCGGAAGCACGTGCGCGCACCGTGGTGAACTACCTGCGCATGAACGGGCTGCAGGCGCGTTCGTTCGTGGCAGAAGGCCTCGGCGCATCGGACCCGGTCGCATCGAATGCGACCGAAGAAGGCCGCGCGCAGAACCGCCGCGTCGAGATTCGCCTCGACATGCAGTAACGCATCGCGGGTGCCGGACAGCCGGCGCCCGTCATGCCGGCGCCGGCCATGAACCGGTGCACGGAACGCACGTGGCCGGATCGTCGCGTGCAGCTTCCTCCGGCAGGCTTCAGGCCGCCCGCTCCACAAGAGCCGGCGGCCTGTTTCTTTTTGGGGACACGCCGGCGCGGCGGTGGCCCGCCCGCGATCCGTGGATCACGCCCCGGTTTCGTGCGAAGATAGCGCCGAATCAGCATCCGGCCACGCGCAGCCGCGCCGGTGCCGGCAACCGGGCGGCCGTTCGCCGCCTCGACAGCGGTGAACCCCCGGACGACTATGGGAAGCTATCAGATACGCGTGGTACTGGCCGACGATCACCCTGCGATGCTCGTCGGCGTCGAGCATGGCCTGTCGTCGGTGCCGACGATCCATCTCGCGGGCAAGGCCGGCAATTCGACCGAGCTGATCCGCCTGCTCGACGAAGGCGCGTGCGACGTGCTCGTGTCCGATTACGCGATGCCCGCCAACGAGCACGGTGACGGCATCGCGCTCTTTTCCTACCTGCAGCGCCATTATCCGGACGTCAAGCTGGTCGTGCTGACCATGCTCGACAATGCGGCCGTCGTCGGCGCGCTGGTGCGCCTCGGCGTGGGCTGCATCGTCAGCAAATCCGATACGGTCGACCATCTGATTCCCGCGATTCACGCGGCCGCGACGGGCGGCACCTACCATTCGCCGTCGGTCGACAAGGTCGTGCGCACGCTGTCCGCGCATTCGAGCGCGCGCTTCGTCGATCAGGCGCCCGCGCTGAGCACGCGCGAGATCGAGGTCGTGCGGCTGTATGCGACGGGCATGACGATCAACGAGATCGCGGACAAGCTGAGCCGCAGCAAGAAGACGATCAGCACGCAGAAGTCGCGCGCGATGCAGAAGCTCGGGATCGAAAAGGACATCGACCTGCTGCGCTACGCGATCGAGAACGGCATCGTGGCCGCGTCGGGTAGCGAGGGGAAAGGCGGGGAAGAGGCGGGCGGGGAAGCAACCGGCGGGAATCCGGGCGCCGGCGCGTGAGCGTCGGCGGCGCGTGCACGAGGCCGCGCGGCCAGCCGGCGCCGCTGCCGGCGGTCAGCGCGGCGTTCGGCGGCCGGTAGCAGGCGGGCCGGCGCGGGATGCGGCGCCGTCAGGAGGCCGGGTCGATCGGCGTCGCCGCGTTGCCCGGATCGGCGACCAGGCCACATGCGATCGCATAGCGGACCACGTCGACGTCGCGCTCGAGGCCGAGTTTCTGCATCGCCGAGCTTTTCTGCGTGCTGATCGTCTTCTTGCTGCGGTTCAGCCTGTCCGCGATCTCGTTCACCGACAGCCCCGAGGCGAACAGCCGCACGACTTCCGCCTCGCGCACCGACAGCGTGGGCGTCTTGTCGCCGCCTGCGCCAAGCTGGCGCAGCGCGCGATCCATCGACGGCGACAGATACCGGCCATCCGTATAGGCGGCGTGAATGGCCATCGTCAGATGGTTCGTCATGTCCGACTTGCTGACGAGGCAATGGATCCCGAGATCGATGAGCGCGCGCAGCGCGACCGCGTTCTCCAGCATCGTCATCACGACGATCTTCAGGTTCGGGTGGCGCTTCAGGATCGCGCTGAACAGCGTGATCCCGTCGCCGTATTCGTTGCCGGGCATCGCGTAGTCCGACACGAGCACGTCGCACGGATGGGCGGCGAGCGCCTCCATCAGCGCCGTCGAATTGTGCGCGGTCGTGACGACCGCCACGGTGCTCGACGCCGACAGTTCGTATTGCGCGCCGACGACGACGGCCGGATGGTCGTCGGCAATGATCACGCGTATGGGGAAGCTCTTCATCATGTTGGTCTCGATTGTCGCGCCGCACCATGCGAGCGCGTTTCGTCGTTCTGCATCAATGCTTGCCGGGCGTCGGCGTGAGAGCGCGATCGCAGCCGGCCTCGCGGCCGCGCGACGACACCCTCGCACCGACGGCCGATGGCGGCTCGCAACGAACCGCCATCGGCCGTCGGGCGAAAAGAGCGGAAGGATCGCTCCCCCCGCTCTCGCTCCGTTGCTCCGCGAACCGCAGCGATTCGCGGAGCCGGCCGGTCAGAACTCGTAGCCGACCTGGGCGCGCACACCCGCATCGCCCGTCGACGTGACGGACAGCGCACCGTTCATCAGCCACTTGCCGTCGCGCGTCCGGTAGGTCGCGCCGGCCGCCACCGCCGAGCCGCTCTTGTAGTTCGCGGCACCGACCGCGACGACGGTCTTGCCCGGCTGCGACGGCGTCAGGTTCGGCATCGCCATGGCCGCGGCCACACCGGCGTACGCGTTCTTCGCGACGTCGTTGATCATGCGGTTGGTTTCGCCGAAACGTTGGTCCACCGATTCCATCGCGCGGTCGAGCTGGCCCTTCGTTGCCGCGTCCGTCTGATTGACGCCGTCCGCGATGTTGACGAGCCGGCGGTTGCCTTCGTCGGTGCCGTCGCCGAACGAAACGGTCATCGCTTCGTCCGCTTTCGAGCCCGCGCCGATCGCGACCGAGCCGTTGCCGTTCGCGCTCGAACCCTGACCGATGGCCGTGCCGTTTTCGCCGGCGGTCGAACCTTGGCCGATGGCCGTGCCGTTTTCGCCCGCGCTCGCGCCCTGGCCGATGGCCGTGCCGTTGTTGCCCGACGCAACCGAGCCCTGGCCGACGGCCGTGCCGTTGTCGCCCGACGCAACCGAGCCCTGGCCGATGGCCGAACTGTTCTCGCCCGACGCGTTCGAGCCTTCGCCGACCACGAGCGAGCCGTCGCCGCCGGTGCCCGTGCCGGGGCCCATGCCGCCGCCCGATCCACCGCCCGAGCCGCTACCTGTTTCGAGGTCGCCGACGCGATTCGACAGGTCGCCGAGCTGGCCGCTCAACTGGCCGTACTGCAGCGCGAAGTCCTGCTGCAGCGCATACAGCTGGCCGCCGTTCACCGCATCCATGCTGCCCGATGCGATCAGGCCGGGCGCCACGTTGTGCAGCGCCGTGCCGTTCATGCCGCCGAACGTCACGCTGTCGAGATCGATGCCGTCGTACACCACGGCGCCGAGCTCCTTGCCCGTGTAGTCGATCAGGCCGGTCGCCTTAAGCTGCGCGATCGTCACCGCATCGTCGTCGTTCACGCCGTTGCCGACGCCGCTCAGCGTGCGCGGGCCGCCCGTGCCGGCAAAGTTCACCGACGTGCCGCCGGTGCTCGCGCCGACCGTGATCGTGCCCGTCGTCGCATCCTGTCGGACGAGGCCGATTTCGCCCGCCGCGAGCTGGTTGTTGATCGTCGTGATCGCGCCTTCGTTGTTCGTCACGCGGCCGTCGATGTTCGTCACGACGTCGCCGATGTTGTGAACGATGGTCGTGCCGCCGTTGCCATCGCCGACGGTGAAGCTCGGTGCGGTGATCGAGCCGTCCGGGTTGACCGTCGAGCCGCCGCCGATGGCCGACGCGACGCTGTCCGCCACGCCGTGAAGCTGCGAGCCGTTGACGGCCTCCGTGCTTGCGCTCGACACTTCGCCCGCCGCGACGCCGGCCAGCTTGCGCTCGCCCGCGGTGCCGGTGAAGTCGACCACCGCGCCGTCCGTGTCCTTCGCGACCGTGATGTTGCGCGTGGTCGCATCCTGCTGGACGAGGCCGACGGTGCCGTTGCCGATCTGGTCGGCGAGCTTCGCGATGTCGCCTTCGTTGGTCGTGACGCGGCCGTCGAGATTGGTCACGACGTCGCCGACGTTGTGAACGATGGTCGTGCCGCCGTTGCCGTCGCCGACGGTGAAGCTCGGTGCGGTGATCGAGCCGTCCGGGTTGACCGTCGAGCCGCCGCCGATTGCCGATGCGACGCTGTCCGCCACGCCGTGCACCTGCGAGCCGTTGACGGCTTCGTTGCTCGTCGCCGTCACTTCGCCCGCCGCGACGCCGGTCAGCTTGCGATCGCCCGCGGTGCCCGTGAAGTTCACGGCCGCGCCGTCGTTGCTCGCGCCGACCGTGATGTCCGCGCCTGCGCTCGCCTGCTGCACGATGCCGATCGTGCCGCTCGTCAGGTCACCGAGCTGGTTGTTGATGTTCGTGATGTCGGTCGCGTTCTTCGTGATGCCGGCCTTGGCCGTCGTCAGTTCGCCGTCGAGTGCGCCGAGCGCGTCGCCGACGGTGTGCTGCGTGCCGCCGTTCACGAGCGTGTACGTCGGGCCCGTCACGGCACCCGTCGTCGGATCGATCGATGCGCCGCCGCCGAGCGCGGTCACGACGGGTTCGAGCTGCGACACGTTCACGGCGTCGGTGGCTTGCGTGCCGGCGGCCATGTTGACGATCTGGCGTTGCTGCGTGGCGTTACCCACGGCAACGCTGTTGTCGCGATCGGCGCGCGAGTTGACGCCGAGCGCAACCGACTCCGAACCCGATGCGATCGCGCCTACGCCGAGGGCGGACGAGTGATAGCCGGTGGCCGACGCATAGGCGCCGATTGCGGTGGCTGCGCCCGTCGTGGTGCCGTTACCCCCGATGGCTTCCGCGCCGAAGCCGAACGCGGAGCTGTTCCGACTGCTGGCGACGGTGTTGTTGCCGACGGCCGTAGCGGCCACGCCGGTGCCCTGCGCATTCGCGCCGACGGCGATTGCGCTGCCGGCTGCCTGTGCGGCGGCGGCGCCCGACGACGTGTCGACCTTGAAGTAGTCGTCGGTCACGGCCGTGGCGAGCTTGTTGTTGATGGTCGTGATGTTGCCGTCGAGCGCGCCGAGTGCGCCACCGACGGTGGTCTGCGTGCCGCCGTTCGCGAGGGTGTACGTGGGGCCGGTGACGGCGCCCGTCTTGGCGTCAATCGCGCCGCCGAGTGCTTTCACGACCGGCTTGAGCTGCGACACGTTCACGGCGTCGGTATCCTGCGTGCCGGCGGCCATGTTGACGATCTGCTTCTGGAAACTCGCGGCGCCAACCGAGATCGTATTGGCACGATCGGCAACAGCACCGCTTCCCACCGCGGTAGAACCATTCGCCGATGCAGTCGTGCCATATCCCAGCGCAGTCGAACCGATCCCCGTCGCATTCGCGGCACGACCGAGCGCGGCCGTATAGCCTGCCGAGGCGTTGGCACCCACACCAACGGCTAAGGACTCGGTACCCATTGCGTGTGCAATTGTGCCGAGCGCCATGGCGTTTTGCGCGCTTGCCGTCGCACTGCCGCCGAGTGCAATAGACGACATACCGGTTGCGGTGGAGTTCGGGCCGATGGCCATCGAACTATCCCCCGTTGCTACCGCCGGGTTTGCAGGAGCATACGAGCCGGTTCTCAACTGAATGTAAGTATCGTCGAGCGCCGCCATTGTCCCGACCGAGCGCGCGCTCATCGTGCTTGCGATCTTGCACACGCCAGCCGCGTCGAGCACACCATTCTCGCCGTCCGCCGTCGTGCACGCATCGGCCGCGAACGCGCCACCGATACCCGCACCGCTCAGCGCGAGCGCGACCACCGTGTTGCGCGCCACGCGCGCCGAGCCCTTCGAATGCGACTTCGCCGTTTCGGCGACAGCCGTCCACGTGCCCGTCGCGGCGTTCCAGATATTGCGGTACGTCTTGTTCATTTCCCTACTCCTTTCAGTTTGTTGGGTAACTGAAAGCATGGTAGGGATCGGGCGCGTCCGATTCTGTCGTCCGGGGCTGAATCGTGGCGTGATCGTCGTGGGGCCAGTCCTACACGCGGGCGGCCGCTTGACATGGCATGTGCCTGAACGGCGCTCGAGGGGCGGGCGTGAGCACGGGCAGGCATTGGGATCGAGCCGGTACGCGGGCTTGCCGCGCGCTGCGGCCGCTGCCGGGCGGCAATGCAGCGTCGAAGCGCACGCATTGCGGGTCTGCCGGAAGAATGAAGGACGGACGCCGCTCGCATGAAGCGGGACCGCAAACCATCGTGGGTAGGGAGATCGCAACGCTGCGACTCGATCGAAGGCGGCGCCGGTGCGATGCGCGGGTGCATCGCACGCGCATTTGCGTGGTGCGATCACGCCGCCGCGCATGCCGCCTTCGCGGCAACGGGAACGACGGACTGAGGGGCGAGCGTTCAGTGTTCGCATCTGGCAGCGTGTACGTATCAACACCATCACCCATCTTTGTCGTGGCCGCGCCCACCGGCCACCACCAAACGTTCGCCCCTCAGTCGGCTCCCGGCATGAATGCAACGACTATTGCCGGAATCATGTCAGGACAGCTTACCTTCAACATCCGTATCGTCCAATCGGACCAGGCTGAAAGTGATCGGAGATCCATGCGCGCGAGAGCGGTCGCGACAACACACGGCGCGCGAATCGCCGCTGCGTTCGCCTGCATGCGTAGCGTGCGTCACGGAAATGGCACACGGTCGATGCCGTGTCGACGGCGCAGTGCCATCGTAGCGGCAGAAAGCGCGTGTGACGATCAGCCCAGTCCGAGTCGGGCCGTGAAAACGTGCGACGGAGAGGGCGGACGACGGATGCCGGTCAGGCCGCCGGTGCCGGTGTCGCGCGTCGTCGCAGCGCTTCGCGCGCCAGGCGTTCGGTGTCGGCGAACAACGCGGCGAGCGGTGCGGTATTGCCGGTGCGCACGGCGTCCTGCATGTCGCGCACGGCGTCGGCCACCGCATGCTCGTGAATCGTCGCGAATGCACCGCGCAGCGCATGCAACTCGTCGCGCAGCGCGCGCGGGTCGTCGTGCGCCAGTGCCGCGCGGATCGCCGCGAGCGAGCGTTCGACGCTGTCGGTCAGCAGCACCTGCACGTCCGGCGGCAACGGACCTTCCGCGAGTTCGACGAGCGCCGAGGCGCGCGGGCGTGCGGTGGCGACGTTCGCGAAACGCCGCACCGTGCGGTCGATCGTCTCGAGCAGCACGGGCTTCACGAGTACCGCGACGATGCCGGCTTCCGCGCAGCGCGCACGCTCGTCGGCGCTCGCGTGCGCGGTGCTCGCCACCACGGGCAGGTCGGGATACTGCGCGCGCAGCACGCGCGCGAGCGTATAGCCGTCCATCCCGGGCATGTTGAGGTCGGTCAGCACGAGGTCGTAGCGCGTGTCCGCGCAGCGGCGCAGCGCGGCGGCGCCGCCGTCGGCCGCGTCGGCCGCATAGCCGAGCGCGACGAGCTGGTTCTGCTGCAACGTGCGGTTGACCGGATGATCGTCGACCACGAGCACGCGCGCGGCGAGCGCGGGGAGTGCCGTTGCGTCGTCCGCGTCGGCGTTGCGTGCGACGTCGGCGTCGCCGGCCGCGCGCAACGGCAGCGTAACGACGAACGTGCTGCCCAGGCCGGCTTCGCTCTTGACGTCGATCGTGCCGTTCATCAGTGTCGCGAGCCGCTTCGTCAGCGCAAGCCCGAGCCCCGTTCCGCCGAAGCGGCGCGAGATCGACGTGTCCGCCTGCGTGAACGGTTTGAACAGCGACGCGCGTTGCGCATCGGTCATCCCGATGCCCGTGTCGCTGACGCCGATCGCGACGGGCGACGCGGGATCGGTGTCGTCGCGCAGATAGACTTCGAGCGTGACGTCGCCGCGGCTCGTGAACTTGATTGCATTGCCGACGAGGTTCGCGGCGATCTGCCGGATGCGGGTCGGATCGCCGACATAGCGCGGCGCGAGCGCGTCGTCGACGACGATGTCGAACTGCAGGCCCTTGGCCGCCGCGAGCGGCTCGAACATCGCGCCGGTCTGGCGGATCGTCTCCGCGAGGTCGAACGGGATCGCCTCGATCGTCATCTGGCCGGCCTCGATCTTCGACAGATCGAGGATGTCGTTGATCAGGTCGAGCAGCGTCGACGACGCACCTTCGACCGTCCGCAGGCGCTCGCCTTGCGTGTCGCTCAGCGGCTCGCGGCCGATCAGCTCGAGGTTGCCGAGGATCGCATTCAGCGGCGTGCGGATCTCGTGGCTCATCGTCGCGAGAAACGCGGACTTCGCGTCGTTCGCCGCGTCGGCCGCGCGTCGCGCGTCGTCGAGGTGGCGCTCGATGGCTTTCTGCGACGTGATGTCGGACACGTTGCAGAGCAGCACGTCCGCATCGCGAAAGCGTGTGCGCACGAGCGTCGCGAGCAGGTCGACCGTGTCGCCCTGCGTGGTCGGCAGCGGCACGTGCAGATCGGGCTGCCACGCATTCGCGCCGGGCGACCGGTCGAAGCGCGCGAACAGGCGCGCGGCGAGCGACGTGTCGCCGGCCGCGCGCGCGTCGTACGCGCGCATCGTGTCGTTCTGCATCAGCACGGTGCCGTCGTCGAGCGACAGCAGCGCGATACCGGATGGCGCGGCTTCGACGATGGTCCGGTTCAGGTTCTCGCTTTCGACGATGCGCCGCGTGCGCGCGTCGTCGGGTTTCAGAACCTTGCGGTCGAACAGCACGAGCATCGTCCACGCGACGCCGAGCGCGATCGTCATCAGCGCCGCGTACCAGCCGACGCGCCGCGCGAGCGCGGTCAGCACCGAGCGCATCGAGAACGACTGGACGAGCGTCCAGTCGGTGCCGCCGATACGCTGGCTCAACGTGAAGTCGCCTGCCCGATGCGCGGGCTGCGGGCCGTCGGCGCGCACCGCGCGCGCGGCGGCGACCAGCCGCTCGACGACAGCGTCGGCCGCATCGCCGTGTTCGGCCGCGCCGACGCGCAGCACGGGACGGCCGGCCGAGTCGACGACGATCGCGGCATCGCCGTCGTCACGGCCGGCGAGCCGCTCGCGCAGCAGGCCGGCCGGCAGCGTCGACACGAACACCATGCGCGGCTGGCCGGCGTCGTACGCGGTGCCGACGAGCCGGAACACGTCGCGCCGCTGGATCGGGTCGTAGGCGGGCGCGTGCCACACGTAGCGCCCGGGCGGCGCGGGCCCGAGGTCGGGTGCGAGCTTGTCGAGCAGCGCGGCGACGTCGGCGGCGCCGACCGTCGCGAGCGGGTCGGCCGGCTGAGGCTGCGGGATGACGAGCGCGAAATGGCGGTTCGGGTCGTACGCGTAGCCGGCGATCGCGCGGTCGGCCTCCTGTTTCGCGACGTACGCGCCGACCCGGTAGCTCATGTCGCTGGCCATTTCGAGCGCGCGGCCGTACGACGCGGCGGGCTGCGCGGGCGAGAGGTCGGCGAGGGCGAGCACGGGCGGAAACCGCGGGCTGCCTTGCAGCACGACGCGGCCGTGCCCGTCGGCGAGCCGCGCGGCGAGCGCCGGATCCGTCGAGCGCGTGCTCCAGACCGCTTCCTCGTGCGTGACCAGCGTATCCATGCCGGTCGTGCGCAGGTTGAACTCGAACCGGACGAAGAACTGGCGCACCGCGAACTGCGTATAGCGTTCCTGCACGTAGTCGCGGCCCATCGCGTACAGCAGCGACGCGCTCGCGACGAGCGCCGCGAGCGTCACGCCGATGCCGCCCGCATACAGCAGTGTGCGCTGACGGCGTCCGACGGGCGTGCGGGAGGCGGAACGGCGGCGGTCTGCGGCGGCGCGATGATCCATCGTGGCACGGGGTGGTCGGAGAAGGTTCCGCCATGATAAGCGAGACCGATCGCGCTGCGGGCGCGACATGCGCGCACCGCGCGGGGCCGCGGCCCGTCGCTGATCGCGCGACGAACGCGCGAAAGGGGCAGTGCGCGAGCGCTAATCCTGTTCCGCGCGATCGTCTTCGGGCCCGGATTCGACGAGCCGATAGCCGCATCCGTCGACGGTGAGCAGCCGCAGGCCGTGCCGGCCGTCGAGCTTCAGCCTGTCGCGCAGGTTCGCGACGTGCATATCGAGACGACCGTTCGCCATCGCGGCAAGCGAACCCCAGACGAGCTGGCTCAGATGGGCGCGCGACAGCGGCCGGCCGACGTTCATGAACAGCGCCGTGGCGATCTGGAAATGCTTGTCGGTCAGTACGTGCTCGCGGTCGGCGACGCGGATCGTGCGACTGCCGGCATCGACCTCGAAGTCGCCGATGCGCCAGCGCCGATGGCCGGTCGCCCGGTAGTGGGCCCAGCGCAGCCACGTCGCGACGCTCGACACGATCGTTTCGGCGGGGGACGTATACGGCAGGTACTCGTTCGCGCCGGCCTCGAGCGCGAGCACTTGCGCCGTGGCGCCGTCGGTCTGGCTGGTCGCGAGGATGGGCATCGAATCCGCGAAGCGCGCACGCAGCGTGCGGATCGCGTCGCTGGCCCGATAGCACGGCGTTTCGCACTGCACGACGATCAGATCGAAAGGCTGGATATCGCAGGCGGCCAGCAACTCGGGCAGGTATTCGAAGCGAACCGGACGATAGCCGGCCCGCCGGAGGATGTCGTCGATCCTGAGGCGATCGTTTCCGTGGCCGGCGCGCCGCAGCCGGTCGTCGAACGCATGGCGTGACGGATGATCGAGCGTCAGGATGCCGATGACGAGCGTCGAGTCGACGGTCATGACCGGCGCGTACAGAAAGCATGCCGGCAGCGCGCGCGGCGCGCGGGTGCGCCGGGCCTGCGCGCTTGCATGCGCCGCCGGCGCGCGGCGGCTCGTCCGAAACCGGGTGCCGCGCTGTCGCGGCGCTCGTCCGGCGAGATGGATGCGGCTTCGATGCGCCCGCGCCGCGCGAACGGAAGAGTGCTCATGGACGGACTCGATGCGCGCGTGAAAGACGAATGTCGCGCGAAAAAGATCCCGCCGTGAAGGCGGGATGAATATCGACAAACTATCTCTGGAATGCACGGCATGCCCGAATTCGGGGAAGGCATGCCGGCGGGAGAATTGTGATGCCGTTGGCGCACGGCGTGAATCGGTCTGGTCCGAAAATCGCGGGCGGGATGCGTACATGTCGAATCCGGCGTACCGGCTCGTTCGCGGCGACTTGCGTTCGGCCCTTGCCGTATCGGACTGGGCTTACCGGTCCTACGCGCAGTATCGGACCACGCGCAGCGGGATCGTGCGGACAATGCGTGCTGCGTCAGGATGGCGCGCCAAGGATGCGCGAGCAGGCATTCGGCCGCATCGCGTGCATTTCATCAAGGAACACGGTACTCGACATGAACGTTACACGAACCGCGATTACGCGGCTTGTTACCGCGACGCTATGCGCGGTGACGACGTCGCTCACGCCCGCGCATGCGGCCGATGCACCTTCGCCGGCGAGCGCTACGCCAGCCACCGACACGTTCGATTACGACCACCAGCGCGACTGGCATCTGGAATCCGGCGATGCGCAGTCGCCGGTGGCGATCGATTCGGGCACGGTCAGGCAAGCGACCCGTTATGCCGACGAGAACAACGCGATCGGCATGCATGTCGCCGATACGCGCGCGAAGGTGATCGACAACGGCCACACGATCCAGATCGTTCCGGCCGTCGGCAGCGCCACCATTCGCGGGCGCCATTTCAGGCTTCAGCAGATTCACTTCCATTCGCCGTCGGAGCACACGATCGACAGTCGCAACTATCCGATCGAGGGGCATTTCGTGTTTCGCGCGCAGGACGGGCGCCTGGCGGTCGTGGCCGTCCTCTATCGCACCGGCGCGGAGAATGCGCAGTTCGCGGCCGTGATGGACGCGCTCAAGACGGGCGACACCGCGAGCCTGTCGTCGTTCCACGCGGCCGCGCTGATGCCGGGCAACATCAATACCTACTATCACTATCTCGGGTCGCTGACGACGCCGCCGCTGACCGAAAACGTCGAATGGTACGTGCTCGACGAGCCTGTCGAGCTGTCGGCCGACGACATCGCCGCGTTCCGGATGCGTTATTCGCACAACGCGCGGGTGGTGCAGCCGCTGAACGGGCGGCCGTTGCTGCGTTACGACGTGAGATAGGCGGGTCGCATGTCGCAGCCGCGCGAATAGGTCCAGTCCGATTTACTCGGGCCGTGCGTGCAGCGATACTCGGAGCCATTCATTCACATCACGGGAGAGCGGATCGGCGCGGCACACGCGAGACGATTCGTCGTCGACATCATGGGCATGCAGGACATCACCGGACATTTCGCGTTACCGCTCGCGCGTCCTTACACGGACGTGCCGCCGCCGTACGGTCGGCGTCGCATGCCGTTCGTGAAGAGCAAGCGGCCACGGCCGGGCGTGTTCGATCTGCGTGCGGTGCGCGGGGCGACGGAGGCTTCACGCGTCGAGGTTCGCGCAACGGATTTCGGTTCGGACAACCGACCGTGGGTGAAGCCGAAAGCGCCGCGTCGCCGCTGGCGGCCCACGCTGCTCGCGCTGATCGCAGGCCTCGCGTTCGGCTCCGCGGGCTTTGCGGCCACGCGGCTGTTCGACGTCGGCAAGCCTGCGGCGTCGCCGCATACCGTCTACGGGGCGGCGATTGCCGTTCGGCCGGCGGAGACGGTCGTCACGACACTCGCCGCGGCGAACGTGGCGCCGGACTCGCCGCCACCTGCCGCGAACGGCGCAGCGGCAGTCGCGCTGCAAACCTCGAGCGCGCCGCAAGCCGACGTTCGCGCCGCCGATGCATTGGCGACGCCGGTTTCCGCGGCGAAACCGGCCGTTGCGCGACGCAAGAAGGCAACGGTCGCGGTGCCAGATCGCGCGGCCGCGTTCGGCGGCGTCCCGGCGCACGCGGCGGCAGCGAAGCCTGCCGTGCAACGCCAGCGGGAGGCGTCGGTCGAGCAGGTACCGAGCGCGGCCGACGCGGTCGGCATGACGGCCGCCGAGTTCTCGCGCTGGCTGGACGCGACGCGCGAGTCGTCGCGTGCGGCTGCTGCGCCTGCGCCGTCGAATCCCGACGCGTTGCGCGTCGGCCTGACGAATCAGACGCGCTTGACGGATCGTTGATTCGCGCATCGCGCGACGTCGAAATCCGCTGGCTTGCATCGAGCCGCGCGTCGCGACATTCACGGAGCGATATGGCCGGCGCTTGCGCACGCGATGCATGGCGGCGAGAAAGCGTTCGAATAGAACATTCGTACAACAGACGAATTGAATTCCATCGCCGGATTCGGACCAGGCCGATTCTCAGCCGATCAACCGTCGTCGACAATGGACGTGCCGGCCGGACGTGGTGACCTGCCGGTGTCTCCTCGACACGGAGACCTCTCCTTGACGACCGCTCTTCCCGGAGCGGTCTTTTTTTGTCCATGTCGGCGGCGCAGCCTCGAATGGACTGCGGCGACGCGGCGAGCGCATCGCACGCACATCGTCTGAAGACTTCGAATATTCAAATGGAGGCGCACATGGCGAATCAGGACGCGGCATCGACCATCGAGATGCCGGGCGAATCGAACGCGCCCGTCTCGGCCGTCCGCTACTTCCAGCTCGCGCTGCTCGTGTGTGCGGCGGGTGCGATCTATCCAATGCTGTACAAGGGGCTCGCGATCGGCGTGATCTCGCTGCCCGGCTATTCGCCGGACGTCTTCCTGCCGCTGCTCAACGGCCGGCTGACCACCGAGTATCCGGGCATGCAGGGTTACCAGCTGCATTTCGGCTACATCGCGTGCGGAGGTCGGTCGTGAAAGGGAACAGGAAGGCGGCTTGGATGCGGGCGCTCGATGCTCGCATGAGGCAGCGTTTCTCTAGAGGTACGGAACATGGCGTCGGACGACACGTGGCCGCGCCCACCGGCCACCATCGAGCACCCGCGTTCAAACCGTCGCCGGCACACGGGGCGCGGCAGCGGAGCGGTTCGCTCCTCCCGGCATGCAATGTCCAGACTGCCGCCCACGAACCGTTCCGGTACCGCGCATCGAAAGCATACCGGCCGGCAGGCGGCCCGCCAATCGGACTGGACTGAAACGGCACGGCAGCGACGCGCTGGCGTCTTTCGTATCGGAATCCAGAGAGATACGCGCGGGCGGCGCTCGCCGAACGATCAGAAGCGGCCGCGCAGGCCGATGAACACTTCGTTGGAGCGCAGCGACGCCTTCAGTTGTTCGTCGCGCGCCGATACGCGGTTCACGAACGTGTTGTAGCCGGATTCGACGTTGCCCATGTCGACGAAACGATAACCGACGTCGAGCGTGAAGCGCTTGTTGATCGCATAGCTGACGCCCGCCCCTGCGGAATACGCAAAATTCGTTTGCGTGCGCGACGCGAACTGGCGCGAATCGTTGGTCTGCCAGCCGTCCGCCGACACGATCGCCACGCCGATACCGGCCGTGCCGTAGACGGAGAAACCGCGGCCCAGATCGAAATCGCGATAACCGTTCAGCATCAGCCGTTGCGACGACACCTGGAACTGGTTCGCGTTGGCGTCGAACGGCGCCCAGTAGCTGACGAAATTGCCGCTGCGCTTGAACGTGTATTCGCCTTCCGCGCGCCAGCCGTTGCCGAACTGGTACCCGAGGCCGACGGCGCCGGTCACGCGCGACTGGCCGTCCGGGCCGCCGATGCGGCTCGTTACGCGCGGGCTGGTGAGTTCCATGTTGGCGGCGTTGTCGAACGCGCCGACGACGCGGGCCGTCGCGTAGTAGCCGGCGTCGCTGTTGGTCGACGTGCGGGACGTCGGGCTCGCGGCATCGGCGAGGGCGGCACCGGAGAACAGCATCGCGAGCGACGACGGGACGATGAAGAGTCGGGACATGACAGCGTTTCCTTGTAGACGATCGATGAAAACCGTCATCGTAGGAATTACGCCGCTCGCTCTGTACCCGCTCACGTACGGATGGCGCCTCCGTAGCGTTACGGAGGCGCCGCGCCGAGCAACGCCGCGTAGTCGCGCACGAGTTCGACGAGTGATGCGGTGCCCAGCTTGTCGAGGGCGATCGCCCGGTACGTTTCGACGGTGCGCGGCGACAACGCGAGTGCGCGCGCAATCTCCTTGTTGCTCAGCCCGCGCACGATGCCTTCGAGCACCTGACGTTCGCGTCCGCTCAATGCGGCGACGCGCTGCGCGCGATGCCGTTCGGCCTCGGCGCGCGCGCGCCGGTCCGCGTGGCGGCGGATCGTCTGCTGCACGACGTCGATCAGCTCGTCGTCGTCGGTCGGCTTGCGCAGGAAGTCGACGGCACCGCGCTTGAATGCGCGACGGCATGCGTCGACGTTGCCATGGCCGGTAAGCACGATGACCGGCAAGTCGCGTTGCTCGCGCAGACGGTCGAGCGCATCGAGCCCGCTCATGCCCGGCATGCGGATGTCGAGCAGCACGCAGCCGAGCGCGGTGTCGAGCGCGTCGTCGAGGAACGCGTGCGCGTCCGCGTAGCAGCGGGTCGCTATGCCGACGGTGCGCAGCAGCAGCGCGAGGCCGTCGCGCACGGCTTCGTCGTCGTCGACGATCGCGACGACCGTCGCTTCGGAGGTCGTCATGGCTGGATCTCCGCGAACGGCAGCGACAAGGTGGCCTCGACGCCGCCCGACGGCCGGTTGTGAATCGCCAGTGCGCCGTTCTGGCGCTGTGCGAGCGTGTCGCAGAGCGGCAGCCCGAGTCCGAGCCCGTGGCCGCGTGTGGTGAAGAACGGCTCGAAGAGGCGCGGCAGCATGTCGGGCGGTATGCCGGGGCCGTTGTCGATCACGGTGAAGCGATATTGCCGGCCGGTCCGCTCGCCACTCACGCGGATCGATCCGTGCGGTGCACCCGACAGCGCGTCGCGCGCGTTTTGAATCAGGTTGTGCAGGATCTGCTCGACGGCGACCGGATCGGCAAGCGGCCGCGCGCCGGGCGTCGCATTGTGCCAGCTGAGCGAAATGTGCTCGCGAGCCAGCTCGTCCCGGTACAGAAGTTGCAGCGCGGACACGATCGCGTCCGGATCGAGCGCATGGCGCTCGCCGCCGTGCGCCGACGTTGCGGCGACGCGCAGCCGGTCGAGAATCGATGCCGCGCGCTTGGCCTGCGCGACGCTCGTCTGCAGCGCACGCCGGACGTTGTCGCGTTCGACCGGGAGATCGAGCAGCCGCTCGGCGGCGCGCGTGTGCGTGACGATCGCCATCAGCGGCTGGTTCAGTTCATGCGCGATGCCGGCCGCCATTTCACCGAGCGTATCGAGGCGGCCGAAGCGGTCGAGCCGCGCGCGGGCGTGTTCGCGGCGTTGCGCGTCGCGCAGGCGCCATGCGCCGAGTACGCCGCCGACGAGCAGGATCGCGACGGTGTTCCACAGCGCGATCGGCAGCCACGGCAGATCGTCGACGGTCAGTGCGCGCGTCGCGTGCAGCCGCAGCGCCTGAGGCCCGGTCGGCAGGCGCTTGTCGAGCGTCATCGGCCAGGCGAGAGGCATGGCGGCCGGCGGCCGGTTCAGCACGTCGAACCTGCGCCCGTTCAATTGCAGCGTGACGGACGTCAGCGACGCCGGCCAGTCGCCGGGCTGGAGCATCGCGCGCGGGTCGATTCGCACGGCCCATCCAGTCGCGGCGACAAGCCAGTATTGGCCGTCGGCGTCGAATTCGAGCACGTAGGGATTTGCCGCTGTGGTCGGCGGCGGCCGCACACCGGGCGCCGCGCCGTTGGCCGCCTGCCATCCGCTGCCGGGCCGCCAGCGCGCGAGCCCCGTGAGTTGCGGCATGCGTTCGCGCAGCTCATCGAGCATGTGCGGCGGCACGGTGCCCAACGGCGTGGCGCCGAGCGTGGCGAGGATCGCTTCCTGCTGGGCCGTTTTCTGGCCGAGCACGCGGATCGCGATGCTGGTGTCCTGGAAAAAGCGGTCGTGCGCGTCGGACACCGAACGCGACAGCACGAGCGCGGTCCCCGAAAGGCTCAACGCAAGCCAGCCCGACAGCGCCACGATGCGAGTGGAAATTTTCATGATGCGGCGGCGATTACCGGTTCGATGCGCGATGCGTCGACGCGGCGATCGTTTCGCCGGGTGTCGCCACGCATGCGCCGCAATGCGGGCAGGTGCCCGTGTCGGTGCCGGCGGACGCGGCCTGTCGTGCGCGGCCGCGCTCGAGTGCCGTCGCCACGAGTTCGGCGCCCATGATGCCGGTCGGGAACGCGATGATGCCGTAACCCAGCAGGATCGCGCACGACGTGATCAAGCGCCCGAGCGGCGTGTGCGGCGTCAGGTCGCCGTAGCCGGTGGTGCTCATCGTCACGGCGGCCCAGTACACGCCGACGGGGATGCTCGTGATGCCGTTCTCGGGGCCCTCGACGAGGAAGATCACCGTGCCGAGGATCACGACGATCACGAACATCCCGCCGATGAATACGAAGATCTTGCGCCGTGCACGCGCGAGCGCGCGGATCAACATCTGGCCTTCTTCCAGGTAGATCGCCAGCCCGAGAATGCGGAACACGCGCAGCAGCCTGAGCAGGCGCACGTCGATCAGCGCATGCAGGCCCGGAAAGAAGAAGGCGAGATAGGTCGGCAGGATCGACACGAGATCGACGATGCCGAAGAAGCTGCGCGCGTATGCGGCAGGCTTCGGCGCGGTGAGGAGCCGCACCGCGTATTCGACGGTAAACAGCAGCGTGAACGCCCACTCGGCGGCGTACAGCGCTTTTCCGTGACGCGCGTGCAACTCCTGGACGCTGTCGGCCATCACGACGAACACGCTCGCGACGATCAGCGCGAGCACGGCGATGTCGAGTCCGCGCACGAAGCGGCGGTGACGGGCGGCGTCGCGGATCGCGGCGCGCACCGTCCGGCGAAGGGGTTCGGTCGAGAGATTCACGCGTCGGAGTCTACGAGCCGTATGACGTCAATCCAATCGGACCCGTCTGATTCGGCCCGACCGTGTGGCGTGCCAGCGGTAGCGCCGGCTCGGTATCCATCCATTGGGGCCGCATTGCTTTCGGACTGGTCTTATCGAACCGAAGGCATCGAAAAAATACAGTGATTTCCAACGGATCAACTCATCTCTGGAGTCACCATGAACAAAGCACATCGCACTCTCTTCAATACGGCCACGGGCACTTGGGTCGCCGTTTCCGAGCTTGCAACGGCCCGCAAGAAGTCCGGCGGTCGGCGCGCGCTGGTGCGCAGCGCGATCGCGCTGGCGGCCGTCGCACTGAGCTTGGGCGCTTCGCAGGCCTTCGCGGCTACGGCGGGGGCAGACGCGTGCACGACGGCCGACGGCCAGAATGGCGTGGTCGGCGAAGCGGGCGTGTGCACGGTGCCGAGCGCCGGAGCGATCGGGTCGGTGGGCACCATGGGCGCCATCGGCACCAGTGCGGTAGTGGACGACGCGTATATCAAGGTATTGCCGGCGACGATGGGCGGAACGGCAGCCACCGCATCGGGAACGGCCGCTGTCGCGATCGGGAATGCGGCGGTCGCCAACGGCACGTCGGTTCTGGCGTTCGGATCTGCCGCGACCGCAACCGGCACCGGTTCGATGGCATTCGGCCGTCTTGCAAAAGCGACCGGCGGCACTTCCGCGACCGCGATCGGTAACGATTCGATCGCGTCCGGCACGTCGGTGCTGGCGATCGGTTCCTCGGCGACGGCGACCGGCAGCGGCGTCGTGGCAATCGGTCGCCTTGCGACCGCAACCAGCGACAACAGCACCGCGTTAGGCAACCAGACGTCGGTACTGGCCACGGGCGGCGTTGCGCTGGGCACGCTCGCCGGCGTTTCGGCGGGCGCCACCAATTCCGTTGCGATCGGTAATCATGCGACCGTCGACGCGAACGTCACGAACGCAATGGCACTCGGTACGAATTCGAACGCGACGCGCAACGACACCATCTCGGTCGGCTCGTCGACGCTGCAACGGCAGATCACCAACATGGCAGCCGGCACGCAGGACACCGACGCCGTAAACGTGTCTCAACTCGCACCGGTCGTAACCGCACTCGGCGGCGGCGCGGCGATCGATCCGGTAACGGGCGTCGTGACCGGCCCGACGTACGGGCTCGCGAACGGCGGCACGCAGCACACCGTCGCCGACGCGCTCGGCGCACTCGACGGCGAACTGACGATCGCAAAGGGCGATATCGCGAAGAACGCGTCCGACATCACGAATATCAACAGCAAGCTGAACGCGGCCGTGACCGACGACTACGTGAAGATCAACACGGTAGCGGATCCCGCGCTGGCGGCGGCGGACTCGATTGCAATCGGCGGTGCGGCCACGGCAGTCGGGACCTACTCGGTCGTGGTCGGCCACCGTGCGGCCGCGACCGGCAACAACGCCACCGCGCTGGGCGTGGACGCGCAAGCATCCGGCGAATCCAGCCTGGCAGTGGGCAAGGGCGCAACGGCAGCGGGGCACTTCGCGTCGGCCATCGGAGTCGGTGCAACGGCGTCGGGCGACCAATCCGTCGCCCTCGGTATCCGCTCCGTCGCGGATCGCGATGCTACGGTGTCCGTCGGCTCCGCGACGCTGCAGCGCCAGATCATCCACATGGCCGCCGGCACGGACGATACCGACGCGGTCAACGTCGGCCAGTTGAAGGGCGTGGCCGGCGCGATCGGCGCGGGCACGGCCGTCAACGCGGATGGCTCGATCGCGGCGCCGAGCTTCATGGTGGGCGACGGCAATGGCGGCACGAAGACGTTCGATAACGTCGGCGACGTGGTGACGAATCTCGACGGCCGCGTGACGACCAACGAAAGCGACATCGCGAAGCTCGCGGACCAGATCGGCAGCGGGACGACGGGGCTCGTCCAGCAGGCCGGAGCCGGCGCCGGGATCACGGTCGGCGCGAACACGGACGGCGCGACGGTCAACTTCGCCGGCACGGCCGGCGAGCGCAAGCTGACGGGCGTCGCGAATGGCGCAATCGCGGCGGGCAGCACCGATGCCGTCACGGGCGACCAGTTGTTCGCCACGAATCGCGACGTCGCGAAGAACGCGTCGGACATCGCCGGTCTGGGCAGCGACGTGTCGAACCTCGGCACGCAGGTGACGAACATCGACGGTCGCGTGACGCAGAACGAGACGCACATCGCGAAGAACACGTCCGATATCGCCGGTCTGGGCAGCGACGTGTCGAACCTCGGCACGCAGGTGACGAGCATCGACGGTCGCGTGACGCAGAACGAGACGCATATCGCGAAGAATACGTCGGACATCACCTGGATCAACGATCAACTGGCCGAGCTGTCGGGCGGCACGATCGGTCTGGTGCAGCAAGCGGCGGCTGGCGCGGATCTGACGGTCGGCGCGAACACGGACGGCGCAGCGGTGAACTTCGCCGGCACGGCGGGCGAGCGCAAGCTGACGGGCATCGCGAACGGCGACGTTGCGGCAGGTAGCCGCGATGCGGTCACGGGCGATCAACTGCATGCGGTGGCCGTCGACGTCACGCATCTCGATCAGCGGGTGACGAACAACGAAACGTCGATCACGCAGATCCGCAGCGAAATGAACAACGGTTCGATCGGTCTGGTCAAGCAAGCGGCGGCGGGTGCGGACCTGACGGTCGGCGAGAACACGGACGGCGCGGCGGTGAACTTCGCCGGCACGGCGGGCGAGCGAAAGCTGACGGGCATCGCGAACGGCGACGTCGCGGCAGGCAGCCGCGATGCGGTCACGGGTGATCAGCTCCATGCGACCAACCGGTCCGTCGCGCAAAACGCGTCGGACATCGCGGACAACCGCACGGAGATCACGAACATCAACGACCGGCTCGCCACCGGCCAGCTCGGCCTCGTTCGCCAGGACCAGGCGACGGGCGCGATTTCAGTCGCCGCGAACACGGGCGGCGCTTCGGTGAGCTTCGCCGGCACGAACGGTGCGCGCACGCTGTCGGGTGTCGCGAACGCCGCGAACGACGACGAAGCCGTGACGCTTGCCCAGCTGAAGGCATCGGGGCTGGTCGACAAGGATGGCAAGGAACTCGGCGCGGTGGTGTACGACGATCTGTCGTTGGCCAGCGCGACGCTCGGCGGCGTCAACGGCACGGTCCTGCGCAACGTCGCGCCGGGCCTGATCGCGTCGGGCAGCATGGACGCGGTGAACGGCGGCCAGTTGTACGACATGCGGCAGGATTTCGAGAACCGGTTCGCCGGTCTGGGCGACCGCGTGTCCGATCTGGAAGCGGGCGGTGTGCCGGGCGGCCCGGGCAACGGTTCGGGCGACTTCGATCCGTCCGGCAGCGGCGCGGGCAGCGTTCAGCTCGGCGCGGGCGCCGACGCGGCGGGCAGCAACAGCACGGCGATCGGCAACAGCGCGAGCGCCACGGCCGGCGGCAGCACGGCGATCGGCCAGGGCTCGGTGGCGTCGGGCGAGAACAGCACGTCGCTGGGGCAGGGCTCGAACGCATCGGGCAGCGGCAGCACGGCCATCGGCCAGAACGCGAATGCGGCGGGGAACAACTCCGTCGCGCTCGGGGCGGGTTCGACCGCGGATCGCGACAACGCGGTATCGGTCGGCAGCGCGGGGGCAGAGCGGCAGATCACCAACGTCGCGGCGGGTACCGCGCCCACCGATGCGGTGAACGTGCAGCAGATGAACAACGCCGCGCACAGCGCGCGTCAGGACGCGATGGGCGGCGTAGCGGCGGCGATGGCCGTCGCCGGGCTGCCGCAGTCGACGCAGCCCGGCCGGACTTTCGTTGCAATCGCCGGCAGCACGTACGGCGGCGAATACGGTTCGGCGCTGGGTGTGTCGTACATGACGCGCGACGGCAAGTGGACGATCAAGGCCTCGGCGAACACGAGCAGCCGCGGTGCCGTGGGCGCGGTCGTGGGGGGCGGCTTCTACTGGTAAGCGGCATGCGTGCGACGGGCGGCGGCGCCGTGCCGCCGTCCATCGGTCCACTGGCGGTACGGAGTGCGCTTTGTGTGACGGCGTCCTTCATCCGCACGGTGGCAGCTTGCCGATGTGCGATTCGGCGGGATTCGCGGTTTCGACCGACAAGTCCGGTCACTTCCCCTGGCGCCGGTGTCGCGCGTATGTGATGAGCGCCATCAGCGGCTGATTCGGTTCGCGTGCGATGCCGGCTGCCGTTTCGCCGGGCATTTCGAGCTGTCGTAGCGGTCGAGCCGCGCACGCGCGTCGCGACGGGAAAGGCGATGCTTCGCCCAAGAATCGGATCAGGCCTACATTTCCCGCGCATCGTCGTCATGCAGTCCGATGTCTGTACGCGCGTTCAATCTTCAATATCTCTGTTTCGCGATCGGGCGCGACGAAATCGCGCTCGAAGGCGGCGGGCGCCCGGCGTCCGTCCCGCCATTGTTCCAGCGGTGCCAGTGTCTGCAGGATGCCGGACCCAACACCCTCACCACAACAGAACGAGAACCGACATGATCCTAGAAAAGTTTCGGCCAGCAACACTGGCCGCCCTGATGCTACCGCTGATCGCCGCATTGCCTCTTTCGGCGCACGGCCACGTCAAGTGGTTCAGCGAATACGACGTGAAAACGAGTCCGCTCGCTTTGAGCGAGCTCGCAACCTCTACGTTGTTCTTGACGTTGTTCGCCGCGAGCCTGATCGCAGTGCTGATCGTGATCGCGATCGATCGCAGACTCACGATGCCATCGGGCATCGCGCGGCTCGAGTATGCCGGCGAACGGTACGCGAGCCGTTTCGTGCGCGCCGCGACCGCCGTGTTCTTCGTCTCGTTGCAACTCGCCGGTCTCGACGTGCTGCTGACGCCTGAACTGGCATCCGCTTCCGCGCTCGTTCCCGTGCTGCACTATGCCATTGCCGCGCTCGTGCTGTTCGAAGCGACCGCGTGGCTCGGCGGCGTGCTGATCGTTGTGCTGTATGCGATGGGCGCGAGCCAGTACGGCATGTTTCATATGCTCGACTACGTGATCTTCATCGGTATCGCCGCCTTCCTGGTCCTTGTGTCGTTGTTTCGTGGCCAGCACGTCGAGAGGGCGTTGGCGATACTGCGCCTCTCGACGGCATTCTCGCTGCTCTGGGGCGCCATCGAGAAATTCGCGTATCCGGACGGCTTCCATCAGCTGTTCGACGCATACCCGTATTTGACCTTCGGGCTCGACAGGACCTTCTTCCTGTGGAGCGCCGGCTTCGTGGAGTTCGTGTGCGCGTATCTGCTCGTCGCGGGGCGGCTATCGGCAAAAGGCAGTTGCGTAGTGCTGCTGTTCTTCTTCGGGATTGCCGTCATTCCGTTCGGCATGGTCGATGCGATTGGCCATTGCATGTTCGCGGCCTCCTTGATCGCACTGCTATGCACCCCTAACCGGACCGGCGCGACCCTCCGCACATTCAGAAGCATCGGCCGTTTTGTGGGAAGCATGGTCGTCATGTTCGGGACGTATTACACGTTGCAGACTGCATTGGTGTAAGCCGGCGACAGCAGCTCGGCCAAGGTGGCCGTCAGCATCGCGGCGCCCCGACCATACTGCCGCGCCAGCGCGCCGATCGGCATTGCGCGCTGGCATGGCGGGCCTTGCCGCGTCGGCTCCAGGTTGCCGCAACGCTCGGATCACGATACGTCGGTGCGATGGGCGCACGCTTGCCTGATGCCACGACACGCATTTCTACAACCGGCGCCGGCCCGATGGTCCGCATCGCTATCAGCCTCCCGTAACGGCCCGTCGAGCCAGGCTGGATTCCGATAACGTCGACATCAGACGCACTGCCTGATCGGTTACAAAATTCCGTCGCGGGTCGCCTGGATGTGCGCCAATCGCGAACCATGCCCGCCGAGCGCCGGTCAAGTCGGGCGCAAGGCATTCAAGTGGCGCGGCTGCGCCGATTGCATCGCGCAGGTGACGAACCAGCTCGCGCGCATCGCCGGTATGGCACCGTCGCTTCAAGACGGTCTCAACGCGCATGGCCGTCAACAGCGCGTCGAGTTCGTCGGTCGCTGTGCACGCGCGCCGCCTTGTCGCGATGAGCGCATCTTCGTCGATGCCGCGCGTCGTGACGAACGTACGGACGAGTTCGATGTATTCCGTGACGGCCGCAATCGCACTGCTCGATACGGCGTCGAGCCGCCCGCGCTCCCAATCGGGCCACGCGAGCACGCTGACGCCGAGCGCAACGAGCGCGCCCGCGATGCTGTTCGCGACCCGCATGCCGGCAAGGAGCCACGGCGATGCGATCGGTGCACCGAGATACGCGACCAGGATGAAATGCGGCGTCAGGAACAAGATGTACGACACGTAGTCGAGCGGCCTCGCGGAAAACGTGCCCGTCGCAAGCGGCACGATGGCCAGCGCGAGAACCACCGGGTTATGACATACGAGCGCGACCGCTGATGCGAGAATCGCGCCCAGGATCGTGCCGAGTACCCTCAGGGCCGACGTCCTGAGCGTGTGCGGCACGGTCGGCTGCGCGACGAACAACGTCGTCAGCACCATCCAGTAACCCTGTTGGACGTCGAACGCGCGCACCAGTATGGCCGAGAGCATGGCCGCCACGGACAGGCGCAGCGCATAGCGCGCGATGCGTCCGTTTGCGCGGATTTCCATCAGCGCCGAGCCTGTCGCGGTCGCGATCGCGCCGAACGGCTCGTGCCGTCGCGTTTGCTGCGGCGGTGTCGGGCGTCGATTGACGCCATCCGTGCCGCCGATATCCGTGAATGCCATCACGAGCGCCAGACACGATTGCAGCCACGTCCGCGCCGGTTCGGCCAGCGCCGCGCCTTCCGCTCGCAGCGTCGCGCCGCGCAGATCCGCAGCCAGCCGGTTGCGCAGCCGCGTGACGGCGGCGCAAGCATCCGGCCGCGCAAGCACGGCGTCGGCGTGCGCGTCGATCAACGCGATGAGCCGATGCAGTGACGGAACCAGCAGCGCGGCTGCGGCGCCGCTGTCGGTCGGCCGATTGCGCATCAAGCTATCGAGGCTCGCAAGCAGTGCGATCGAGCGTTCGCCGCCTCGCTGCCATGCCGTCACGGCGGCGCCGACATCGTCCGGGTGGCTCCGTGCCGCGCGAACCAGCGCATCGAGGCGCGTTCGCAGTGCCGCGCGGTTCGGGCCGCTCGCGTGCCGCGCATCGTGCGCGACCGGCACCAGCGCACGCACGAACGATCCCGCCGCGTACAGATAGGCGAACGCCGCCCGGCGTGCGCGGGTCGCAGGGGTTTCGTGCCAGAGGCCGACGAGGCATGCGACCGCCCACAGGCTGCCGGCCGCGAAGCTTGCTGCATACTCGGCCGGCGCCGGCCACGGATGTGCGGGAAACGCGGCCGACACCGCGCACGCGGTGGCAAGCAGCAGGCCGCGCGTGCCGATCGTTGCGCCGCCCAGCCGGGCGAGGCCGCCGATATAGACGGCAATGCCGGTCAGGGCGATCGCGAGCCAGGCGAGATCCGCCACGGCTGTCGCGGCGGCGGACGCAAGCGCGCCGACCAGTCCGAACAGCACGCCCGCGAGCGCACGCTCGCGGATCGATTCCGACGGCTCGTCGGCGAGGCAGGTCCAGAACGCGGCAATCGCCGCCCAGCACAGCAGCGGCGCGTGCAGCGTGGCGGCGAGCAGCGCGGGCGCCGCACACACCAGTCCGGCCTTCAGAGCCGTGGGCAGCGGCAGGTGATGCCGCCCGTCGCGTACCACGCGGATAGCCGAGTCTCGGATGCGCTTGATGGCACTCATCGGATGCTCCTGCGTCAACGATCGCCGACGGGCCTCGGCAACGGGATAACGGTGAGCGAGCGGATACCCTGCGCGCCGCGCACCAGCACGCCCTCGATGTCGGCAGTCGCCGACGGCCCGCTCATCAACACGGCGTAATTGGCCGCGAAGAACTCGCTGCGGTGATACGCGTGGTGCAGGTTGCCGACGATGTCCGCGGGGTCGAGCAGGGCGACCAGGTGTTGCGACAGATAACCGAGCGCGTTGACGCCGTATTGCGCCTCGCTGAGCCAGATCGAGCCGGTTTCCGCGACGGCGAACGCCGGGCGCACGATGCCGACGTCGACGTCGTTCAGCGCGCGCGGATCGTCGATCGTCGCGAGGTCGCGGTTGCCGTCGAATTCGGGCGTGGCCGAGCAGAACACGGATGCGCCGGGAAACCGTGAGCGGACGAATGCATCGAGCGACGTGTTTTCGGGCATCGCGCACCACGTGCCGCCGAGTCGCGCGAGCGATGCGCGGAACGTATCGACGGCGGGCGGCAGAACCGTATCGAACAGCGGCACGTCGGGCAGCGGCCGGGGCGTGGGACGCACGTCGCGCAAACGGGAAAGAATCAGGTCTCGGCTGCTCATTTCTTGTTCCTCTTCAGATACCAGTCACGGAAAGTCTGCTCGGGCGCATCGGGCACTTCGCGATGCTTGCCCCACACGTTGAGTGGGTTGTAGAGTACGGCGCGCGGCAGTACCGATACCGCGGTGCCGGCCGTCTTGACGGCCGCGCGGTACAGCGCCGGCCGTGACAGCACCTGCCCGGCGACTTTCATCGCCTCCTGCTTGACGAACGGCAGTTCATGCTTTTCCGCGACGATCTGGCGCCACTTGTAGATCTGCTCGTGGATATTGATCTTTACCGGGCATACGCTGGTACAGCTGCCGTTCATCGTGGACGCGAACGGCAGTGAGCTGTACTTGCGCAGGTTGAAGGTCGGGTTGATGATCGCGCCGATCGGGCCGGAGTACACGCCGCCGTAGCTCAGGCCGCTGCTGCGGCGATAGACGGGGCACGTATTCATGCACGCGCCGCAGCGGATGCACTTCAGCGAGTACCAGAAGTCGTCCATGCCGAGCCGCTCGGAGCGGCCGTTGTCGACGAGCACGAAATGCATTTCGCCGCCTTTCTTCGGGCCGCGGAAGTGCGACGTGTACTGCGTGATCGGCGAGCCGATCGCATTGCGCGACAACATCCGGATGAACACGCCCAGATGCTCGAGCTTCGGAATCAGTTTCTCGATGCCGATCGACGCGATGTGCAATGGCGGGACGTTGGCGCTCAAGTCCGCATTGCCTTCGTTCGTGCACACCGTGATGCCACCCGTTTCCGCTACCGCGAAGTTGCATCCGGTCATGCCGGCGTCCGCATTCAGGATCAACGGGCGCGTGGCGTTGCGCTGCGCTTCGGCCAGTTTCGGGATGTTGCTCTCGTTCGGGTCGGTGCCGATCTTCTCCGAGAAGATCTTCGCGACGTCGGTGGCGAGCTTGTGTACGGCAGGCACGACGATGTGAGAAGGGAGCTCGTCATCGAGTTGCTGAATTTGCTCGCCGAGGTCGGTTTCGACGACGGTAATGCCGCGCTCCTCCAGGTACGGGCGCATTTCGCATTCCTCGGTCAGCATCGACTTGCTCTTCACGAGCAGCTTCGCGTTACGGCGCTCTAGGATGTCGTACACGATCCGGTTGTGTTCGGCGGCATCCTTCGCCCAGTGAACGATCACCCCGTTGGCGGTCGCGTTGCGCTCGAATTCCTCGAGATACTCGGGCAAATGCGTGAGCGTGTGCTCCTTGATCGCGGATGCAAGCGTGCGCAATTCCTCCCATTCGGGGATGCCGTGCACCTCGGTATCCCGCGACGTGCGCAGCTCCCAGAGGCGCTTGTCATGGAACTGGATGTGCTTTTCGTCGGCGATGAATTTCGCGGATGCGCCGACGTGGTCTACGCGTTTCATGCTCGTGCTCCATTCAGGATTTGTGCGATATGGATGAATTTCAGTCCGAGTCCAAGACGATCCGAGCAGCCTTTCTGATGCATCAGGCACGATGAATCGGCCGATACGATGTACTCCGCACCGTTGCGCTTGTGGTCGCGCACCTTGTCGGCGCCCATGCGCGCGGAAACCGGTTCCTCCGATACGCAGAACGTGCCGCCGAAGCCGCAGCATTCGTCGGGTCGATCGGGCTGGATGAACTCGATGCCCTTGACGCCCTTGAGCAGTGTCAGCGGCTTCGAGAAGAACGGCTCGTCGATCTCGGACATCTTCGCGGTCCGCAATCCGCGCAATGTGCCGCAGCTGTTGTGCAGGCCCACCTTGTGCGGGAATTCGGCCCATGGAAATTCGCGCACGCGCAGCACGTCGTGCAGGAATTCGACGAGCTCGTACGTGTTCTTGCGCACGGCGACGGCATCGCGCGTCTGGTCGGCCGCGGTCAGGTGGTCACGCACGTGGTGCACGCAGCTGCCGCTGGGCGCGACGATATAGTCGTAGCCGGTGAAGTTCCTGACGAACAGGTTCTCGGTTGCGGCGGCCTGCTTTTCGCAGCCGCTGTTGCCCATCGGCTGGCCGCAACAGGTCTGGTCGAGCGGATAGTCGACGTCGCAGCCGAGACGCTCGAGCAACTGCAGCGTGGCGATCCCGACGTCCGGGTAGAACGCGTCGATGAAACACGGAATGAAAAGGGCGACTTTCATGGGATTCCTCGGTTGAATTGAACGCTGGAAGCGAAAGCGTCAGTGGTATGCGTGATCGTTCGACACCTTGCCGCGGAACACCGAGTACGCGACGCAGGTGTAGAACACGATGAACGGCATGACGAACAGGCCGGCTCCCCAGAACATGAACGTCTCGCTCGCGCGCGGCGCGGCGGCCGCATCGAGCGTCAGGTCGAACGGCACGATGAACGGCAGATACGATGCGGCGAGCATCAGCACCATCGCGATGCATCCCGCCGCGGCGAACAGATAGGCCGATGCGCCGTCGCGTCGTGCCGCGGCGGGCACGTAAAGGAACGTCACGCACGCGGCGACGGGCAGCACGAACAGCAGCGGATGCAGCAGCCAGCGCGTTTCGACGGTCGTCTCGGTCAGCAGCGTCGACGCGAGAATGGACAGCACGAACAGTGCGGTGATCGGCGCGAGCCGGGTGATCGCGTCGCGGCCGATGCGCTGCGATGCGCGTTGCCCTTTCAACACCAGCCATCCGGCGCCGAGCAGCGCATAGCCGAGCGCGAGGCTCACGCCGCACCACAGCGGGAACGGCGAACACCATTCGAAACCGGTGCCCGCGTAGCGCAGGTGGTCGACCGGCAGCCCTTGCGCGTAGGTGCCCACGCACACGCCCTGCATCACGCTGGCAAGCAGCGAGCCGACGAACAGCAGCACATCCCAGAGGCGGCGCGAGCGCACCGCCTTGTGGCGAAATTCGATCGCGACGCCGCGCATGATCAATCCGGCGAGCATCAGGCCGAGCGGTGCGTACAGCGCCGGCAGCACGATCGCATACACCGACGGAAACGCGCCGAACAGGATCGTGCCGGCGATGACGAGCCACGTGCCGTTGCCGTCCCACACCGGTGCGATCGACGCGATCATCTCGTCGCGCGCATCGCCGGCGCAAGCCGTCAGCATGCCGACGCCGAGGTCGAATCCGTCGAGCATCAGGTAAGCGACGAGCGCGAACGCGAGCTCGACGAACCAGAACCAGTTCATCATCGAAGTTCTCCTTATCGAATCTTGAGGACGTCGCGGCGCGGCGCGTGCACCGGCAGCGCGGCGGGCGTATGCGTTTGCTGGATGACGTGACCGTTCCAGACGGTCAGCACGTTGCCGATCACGAGGCCACGCCGAACGATCCGCACGATGTAGTACACGCCGAAGCAGAAAATGAATGCGTACAGGGCGACGAACAGCGCGAGCGTCGCGGCCGCGAAGTGTGCGGTCAGCCCGGGCGTGAGCGCGTCCGCGGTGCGCAGCACGCCCCAGACGGCCCAGGGCTGGCGCCCGACTTCGGCCGTGAACCATCCGGCCAGGATCGCGATGAAGCCGAGCGGAAAGCTGCATGCGAGCGGCCAGAGCAGCCAGCGCCGTCGTTCGAGCCGGCCGCGTCGTGCCGCGACGGTGCCCGCCCATGCAAGCGCCAGCATGATCAGCCCGCAGCCGGCCATCACGCGGAAGGCGAAGAATGGAATCAGCACCGGCGGCCGGTCGGCGGCGGCAAAGTCGGTGAGGCCGACTTCGCGCGAATCCACCGTGCCCGACGCAATCAGACTGCCGAGCACCGGTACTTTCCATTCGAAGCGATTACGCTCGTGCGTGGCGTCCGGAATCGCGAAAATCACCTCGGCGGCCGGCTGCTCGTCGGTCCATCGACCCTCGACCGCCGCGAACTTGGCCGGCTGGTCGTCGTGCAGATAGTCGCCGGTCAGGTGGCCGAACAGGATCTGCAGCGGGACGAGCGCGGCGGCGAGGGTAACGGACATCCGGACCATGATCGTGGCTTCGACCCGGTAGCGGCCCTTCAGCAGATAGGCCGCGCCGACGGCAGCCACGCAGAACGCGGTCGTCAGGTACGCACCCAGCAGCATGTGCGGGAAGCGCACCCACACGACATGATTGAAGATGATCGCTGCCCAGTCGGTCGGTACGAATATGCCGTTTTGTACGACGTATCCGACCGGATGCTGCATCCACGAGTTGTTCACGAGGATCCAGAAGGCCGACATCGTCGTGCCGGCCGCGACAAGGATGCACGACGTCAGATAGAACCACGGCCGCACACGCGCGCGCCCCAGCAGCATCACGCCAAAGAACGTCGCCTCGAGCGCGAAAGCCGTAAACGATTCGTAAGTAAGCAGCGGCCCCTGGATCGGGCCGCTCGCGCGCGACAGCTCGCTCCAGTTCGTGCCGAACTGGAACGCCATCACGATGCCCGAGACCACGCCCATACCGAACGCGACGCCGAAAATCTTCAGCCAGAACTCGAACACCCGGCGATATACGCGGTTGCCCGTCGCGATGGACATCGCCTCGAGTACCGCGAGCCACGCCGCGAGGCCGATCGTGAAAGACGGGAAGATGATGTGAAAGGAGACCGTGGCCGCGAACTGGATTCGCGACAACAGGAGGGCCGTTGCTTCCATGCGAACGCTCCATTGCGAGATTGCATTGCGATGGAGTGTCGGCGCGGGGTGTTGCTTGTGCGTTGCAGATTGCGGCGGCTGCGTTACATTTGAAACGAACGCGGCGCCCGCCGGCCCGGTCGCGACGTCAGCGCAGCACGCGGGCGAGCGCGTCGGCGAGGTCGCGCGACTTCAGCGGCTTGCGCAGCACCATGCGCACACCGAGCGCGCGGGCTTCACGCTCGAGCGAGGCCGTGCTGAAGCCGCTGCAGAGAATCACCGGCAGATCCGCGCGCCGGTCGGCGATGCGTGCCGCGAGCTGGAGGCCGGTCAAATTCGGCATCGTATGGTCGGTCACGACGACATCGAAGCGGCCCGGATCGGCGTTCAGCGCATCCCATGCGGCCTCGCTCGACGAGAATCCGACCGGCTCGTACCCGAGATCGGCCAGCGCGTCTTCCGCGAGGCGCACGAGCGTCTCTTCGTCGTCGATCACCAGCACCACCTGCCCGTTCCCGCGAGGCGGCGGGTTCCCTGTGACACGCGGCGCCGGGCGCGCGTCCGCGGCGGGGAGATAGACGGCGAAACGCGCACCTTCCCCCGGCGCGGAGTGCACGTCGACGGCGCCCCCGTGTTCGCGGACGATGCCGTCGACGAGCGACAGGCCGAGTCCGGTCCCCTCGCCCGCGGGGCGCGTCGTGAAGAACGGGTTGAAGATGCGCTCCAGTATCTCGGCCGGAATGCCGCAACCGTCGTCCGCGACCGTGAGCCGCAGAAAGCGGGCGGCGCGCAGCGCGCCGTGCGACAGCGAGCGCGGCGTCTCGACGCTGACGACGTCAAGTTCGATGCGCAGCGTGCCGCCGGCACGCATCGCATGGATCGCGTTACCGCAGAGGTTCATCACGACCTGATGCAGATGCGTGGCGTCGCCCAGCACGTACGCATCGCGCACGCTGATACGGACGTCCAGCGCGACGTGCGGCGGTAGCGTCGCGCGCACGAGTTCCACCGTTTCCTCGACAACGGCGCCCACGTCCACCGGCTCCCTCGCGGTCGGGCCGCTGCGGCTGAATGTCAGGATGCGCTCGACCAGCAGCCGTGCCCGTTCTCCCGCCTTCAGCACCTGCTCGATGTCGCGGTGCGTGGGCGTGGCGGGTGCGACGCCGGCGAGTGCGCGATCGCCGAAGCCGAGGATCGCGGCGAGGATGTTGTTGAAGTCGTGCGCGACGCCGCCGGCGAAGGTGCCGAGCGCTTCGAGCTTCTGCGACTGACGGAGTTGGCGCTCCAGGCCGTGTCGCGCTTCTTCATCGGCCAGGCGTTGCGTGATGTCCTCGACGGTTGCGATGATCAGGTCTTCCGCATCCGTGTCGGCCGGCTGATGAGCCGAAAACACGCGCGCGACGCTCATGTCGGTCCATACGACGCGGCCGTCTCGGTGCACGTAACGCTTTTGAAATCTGACGCGATCCTGGCCGCGCACCAGCTGATCGATGTGCGCCTGCGTGAGGGCGCGATCGTCGGGGTGCGTGATATCCGATGCGCGTCGCTCGGACAGTTCGCGATCGCTGTAGCCAACCATCTGCTGAAACGCGGGGTTCGCCATCAGATAGCGGTCGTGCGCACGCAGCACCAGGATTCCGACCGGTGCGTTCTCGAACACCGTGCGCCAGTGCTGCTCGCTCGTGCGCATTGCCCGGTTCGCGTGTTCGAGACGCCGCATGTAGGCGGTCAGCACATACATCAGCAGAATCACGCACAGGCTCACGGCACCGACGCGGAACGTCGTGTCGCGCGCAAACGCGACCAGAACGAGCAGCACGGCCAGACACGCCGCCAGCATCATGGCCCGGTAGCGTCTCGCGCGCCACAGCGTTCGGTGATAGGGCGAGTTGTTCGGCATCGACGTTCAGTCCTGCTGCGGCGGCCTGACGACACGCGCGGACGCCGCTCGAGCCGTGCGGCTCGCGGGCGGCGGCCGCAGTCGCGTCGCGCCTCTTTCGTTGCGGGCCGTGCGCCTGAGCGGCATGTGCACGCTCACACCGGCGTTCCGTTCGTCCATCCGGCCGCCGCGCTCAACCGGGTGACCGGCACGTCGAGCACGTAGCCCGCGCCGCGCACGGTACGGATGAAGACCGGATGCGACGGGTCGGGCTCGATCTTGCGGCGCAGGCGCAGGATCTGGACGTCGATCGACCGGTCGTATACGTCGTCGTACAGCCTGCTTGATTCGAGCAACTGGTCGCGGGACAGCACGCGCCCGGGCGCGGCCAGAAACGCATTGAGCAGACAGAATTCGCCGTTGGTGAGCTCGACCGGCGTGCCCGCCGGATCCGTGAGCCGCCGAGTGCCGACGTTCAACTCCCAGCCGCTGAACCGGTATGCGCGTGCGTCGTTGCCCCGCCCGGTGGCGGGGGCCGTCGCACCAGCCCGCCTGAGCAATGCGCGGACGCGCGCAAGCAGTTCGCGATTGCTGAACGGCTTGGTAAGGTAATCGTCGGCGCCGAGCTCGAGCGCCATCACGCGGTCGGCTTCGTCACGTTTGCCCGACACGATGAAGATCGGCAGGTTCGAGCGCGCACGCAATTCGCGGGCGATCTGCACGCCGTCTTCGCCCGGCATGCGCAGATCGAGAATCACGAGATCGATCGCAAAGGATTCCAGCGCTCGCGCCATATCCTGGCCGCAGGCGGCAACCGTCACGCGGATATCGTTGTCGGACAGGTAGTCGGACAACAGTTCGCGGATCACCGGATCGTCGTCGACCACCAGCACGTGAGGAAGATTGGCGTCCGTCATTGCGCGGATATTCGTCGGGGGAACGGCATGAATTATAGCTGTCGCGCACCAACGAACGGCTGCCGCGGCGCGCCGTCCTGCACCGGTTCGTACCGCCCGACGCCGACGTCCGTGCAATGCCGATGCGAGCCAGAAGCGGATGTCTAGCCAAGTTGCCGAGATACCGACTCCGACACACGTTCGTCGACCGCCGGGCCGGCTTGCACGGGTACGAGAGAGCCGCAGCCCTTTGCTGCATGACGCCAGGCTCCGTCGCGACAATCTCCGCCGGTCCGCATCAGCCGTGCCGAGCCAGTGGAATGTGCTAAGTTCGAGACAGCCACGTCACCAAATTCGCCTCCGGGATCCCATGGATTACTTTGCCGCAGTACGGGCTTTCGTCCGCGCAGCTGAACTGGAGAGTTTCAGCAAGACGGCCAATGAACTGGCCGTCAAGACCTCGACCGTCTCACGCTACATAAGCGAGCTGGAAAAAGATATGGGCATCGCGCTGTTCAACCGGTCGACGCGCGGACTCGTCTTGACAGAGGGCGGCCGACTCTTTCGCGAACGCGCAGTTTTCGCGTTGCAAGCCCTCGACGAGGCACGGGAAGCAACCTCATCGCTGAATCGCTCGCCGCAGGGCCTGCTGCGCGTGACGATACCGCCTGCATTCGGGCGGCTGCACGTCGTGCCGCATCTGCCGGCCTTCATGGCGCGTTATCCCGACATCGACCTCGACATCGTCTCGACGGACGAAACGGTCAACATGATCGACGCGGGCGTCGATGTGGCCATTCGCACCGGCGTGATGCCCGATTCGTCACTGATGGCGAGGCGCCTCGCGCCACATCGCCGTATCGTCTGCGGCAGCCCCGCGTATTTCGGACGTCGTGGTACGCCAAGTACTCCAGACGATCTGCCTGCTCACGACACGCTTCGTTTGTCGCTGATGCCCGACGACAAATGGTCTTTTACACGTTCCCGCGCAGCTTTGCGGCCGGTGCAGGAAGCTTCTGAGCCGTTGATGATTGAACTGAAAGGCCGATTGCGCGCCGACGACCAGGAGGCCGTGCTCGCGCTCGCGGTGGCCGGTTGCGGCGTGGCGCTTCTGCCGACCTGGCTGGCGTCCGCGGACCTGCGCGCCGGAAAGTTGCAACAGGTGCTGCCCGAGTGGGAGGCGCGCCTCGGACGAGCCGAACCCGCGGTCTGGGCGGCGTATCCGCCCAAAAAAATCGTTTCGTCCAAAGTGCGCGCCTTCGTGGACTTCTACGCCGAAGCGTTCGGCGAGCCGCCGTACTGGGACGACGGACTCGAGCCGGAGCGCGCCCCTTAACGGGCGAAGCGGATGTCCAGCGTGCGCAGATACGTCTGCAAGCCCGCATCCTGGATCGGAATCACGTACGCGTTGTCATCGGTTTCATTGAAATGCGCGTGCCAGTATCCCGGCGGCGTCACGAATGCCATGCCTGCTTCCCAATCGACGCGAGTGGGATTCACGATATTGCCCTCTGCGTCGAGTTCGGTTCCGACCAACGTGTAGACGCCCGGGCCGCCGCCGGCGATGAAGTCGAGCGCAATCGACTGGTGCCGATGCGGTTTCTGCATCGAACGCGGCGGCACGATGCCGAACATTGCCCACAACACGTGCGTCACCGTGCGCGTCTGGGGAAAGTTGGCGTTGCCCAACAGTACGCTGATGCGATTGCGGCGGCCAGCGTTGCTTTGTTCCGCGACTTCGCGCAGCGCCGCCTGTGCCGCTGCTGCCGGATAGCGTGTGGGCGCAAAGCGCGCCTGTACCTGGGTTGCGCCGAGGTAGCTCAGCAATGGCGCATCGTTGACGTAATACAGCGTGGCGGTCGCATCCGCATTGAGCACAGCAGAGATACCGCCGGGAAGCGTAAAGAAGTCGCCCTGCGCGAACGGAAAGCGCGTTGCGCCTTGTTCCACCCGGCCCGTTCCGCTGATCACGTAGCAGACCTGCGAGGTCGCGATCGGATCGAACGTCAAGGCTTCTCCAGCCTCGATGCGCAGGAAGTTCGCGCTCAAGCCCGGACCGGTCGCGGGACCGGGACACCCGAGTTCGGCGGACAGGTCGAGCGGCACCACCCGCGTCGGACCGTCGGAGTAGAGTGAAGGCGGAAAATTGCGAAACGGCACGCGCGAGATGAGTTTCGCGCCGATCGGATTGGCGGACGAAGTGTATTCGAAGTATTGCGCGTCTTCGGTCGCCACGTCGGGGTTGGTGGCAAGTGTGGGTGATGTCCTGGTCAGCATGATTGTTCCTTTAGAACGTCAACTAAGCTTCGTGCGGGTCCGTTTTGGCGGAAAGCGCCGCATCCGAAGGCTGACCTGACTGTATGCGCGGGGCCTTGGTGCCAGAAGTACCGAACATCGAATTCACCATTGCGCAAAAGGGACATCGTGCCAGTTGGTTACCAGGCTGCGGTCAGCGGCGTGGTGACAAGGGCAGTGGGCGGGGCGTCAGCCGACATGGGTTGGGGAAGCTGATCGACCGTTCTGGGTCGGCTACAGCTGGCCAGTCCGAGACGTTCGATATCTCGTCCGGATCGCTTGCGCGGGAAGGGTTGACAATGTTTGATGGTGGGTCGTTGTAAGTGACTGTAACAATCCGGTACGATTCGCAGGCATGCAGACTGCATCGATGGCGGCCGTAACGGGGAGGTCGCTGAGCAGAGCGCTCGACGCGTTTTTCCGCTCGGGGAGTTTGGCTGGAAGACGTGGATCATTTGTTGCCAAGGAAGCGCATGCGACACGGCTGCTTTTCTTCTTGGCATCTGTATTCAAAAATCTACTAATATGACCAAAAATATTTATATCGCTCGAGTTGCCGCCACCATTGGACTGACATTGTCGCTGTCTGCGTGCTTGGCACCTCATTCGTATGTCGATCGGTCGCTTGGCGAACCGCGCTATGCGGAGTTGAAAAAATCCGCGAATCCGCAGCCAATCCAGCTGCTCGTTGAGTTCCAAACGAAGGGCGTCGCGAATGCTCACGCAACCGAAGCGCTGCGTCCACGTATCTTCGAGCAAGTGTCGCAATCCGGGTTGTTTAGTCGAGTCTCGTACGAACCGGTCCCGTCAGGACGCAAGCTTTCGATCACCCTCAACAACGTTCCGTTGACCGACAATGTTGCAGCGAAAGGTTTCGGAACCGGCCTCACGTTTGGCTTGATCGGCACGATGGTAACGGACGGCTACATCTGCACGACGAATTACCTCGAGCCTGGTCACGATCCAGTGACCACCACCGTCAAGCATGCAATTCATACGACGATCGGTAATGCCTCCGGGCCGGAAGGCTTGCAGCGAATGACGGTGCAGGAGGCGTCCGCGACAATGCTGCGTCAAATAATCGGGAAAAGCCTCGAACAAATCGATCAAGCCTCCGATCTCGCTCAATGATGCTGCGCACTGTGCCGCGATGGAAGTGTGGTTTGTCGCTCGGGAAGCGGTTGCTATTCGCCGGCATATTGGCTGCTTGCGGCGGGTGCGTGACGCCGGCACCTGTCTATCAGATTAGTATTGCAAATCAGATGGCATTGATGAAGGTTCCGAGCACGGCACGCTATCAGGTAGTGCGCGGGGCGGAACCTGCGGATATTCAGACGCACGTTCGGTCGTTGAGCATCGCGGCGCCGGCGGATGGGTCGTGGACCTCGTATTTGAAAGAGGCACTTCGCATCGAGCTCGTGTCGGCGGGGCTATATGCAGCGGACGCACCCGCCGTTTTGACCGCCTCCCTGTCCGATGTTCATGTGCTCGACGGGCACGCGGACCTCGCAGGGAGATTTGTCGTGTCGGACGGGCGGGCGGTCATCTATGACAAGGTGTTGCGCGCACAGACCAAGTGGGATGTGCAGTTCATCGGTGTGCTGGCTGCACGAGACGGGATGATGCAGGCGACTGCAATTTTCCAGAGTCTTCTGCATCAGTTGTTCGACGATCCCGAATTCATTGCGGTGAGCCGACAAATTGCAATGTCCCGCCCTTGAATCAAAAGGCGATCTTGATTCTTGGTGTCCTTGATCCATGCGGGTGCGCAACCGCAGCCTGACCCGGGGGTGCCGGTCTTCGTATCGAGGTGCTTGGTTTCCGTTTTCGCGTTGGTCGACTGGCGTGGAGCCAATCGAAGATGTCAATCCGGGGCGTGGTTTGCGAATCGGTTGGTGGCGGTACTGCGGTGTTGACGTCACTCACGCACTGTCTGCGGTGCACCGCGGCTGTTTCCGAGAGAGTTGAACGCCCGTTTCGGGTCGGCTACAGCCGAATACGTCTGGCTGCTGTCGGCCAACAACGGTCATCGATCGGCGTGCGCTCGTAGACTTTCGAATGGCAGTTGCTCTCGAGATGACCGACGTTCACTGGCAACTGCTCCGCAGACTCACAACGAACGCTGACACGAAGAGCCGCGTTCGGACCGGGTCCGCCGTTGTCGTTTAGAATATTCTTTTCGTGAAATGTCCACGTTGAAATAAACTTCCATAGGGAAAGATGATAGCTAAAAGCGATGCCGAGTGGCGAAAATTCGAGGAGCAGGTGGCGAGGATTGAATCTGCGTTATCTGGTAGTCTGGCGTCCATTAAATCCCCAGACTTTCTGATCGATGTTGATACTCGCGAGCCGCGAGAAGTGGATGCAGTGATGCGTGTTAACGCGGGCTCAACAACGTTGCTGATAGGATTTGAATGTCGAAAAAGAAACACGCCGCAGGATGTTACGTGGATTGAACAGCTGATCGGCAAAAGATCATCTTTAAATCTCGACAAGCTGATTGCTGTATCGGCGGAGGGCTTCACGCCAGCCGCGATGGAAAAAGCGAAAAAAAATGGAATCGAATTTCGCCAATTATCAGAAATGAAGGCGGCTGCGCTAGATGAGCTTAGAAATACGATCAGCTTTCACGGGTACAACTTTACGGCTTTACTGAAAAAACTGAGCCTAAAGTTAGATGCCAACGGCCGGCCACGCGGAGCGGCGGAGAGGCACTTGCATTCAGCGATGCGAGTGCATGGCTTCGATGTGACACTTATGCATCGATATTCTGATCACATGCCAATAAGTCTGAAACAGTTTGTTGTTGAATTGTGTGGAAAAATGGAAAAAGAACGAGTCGGGTTGCGCGAAACGAATCCAGTCATTAAGGTGAAGCTGACTTTCCCGACGCCGAATTATTACTATTTTTGCGACGAGGAGAAATATCCGATCAGGGGGGTCGATCTTGATCTTGATTTGAAAAATGGAATATTAAATTTCCCGATTGATTCCGCCAGCGACTACACGAAAGAGGATAAAAAAATTGGACGTGTGTTCCACACTGACGAATCCATCCTCGATGATAACAACGCCGCTCGACTGACCGTTGTATTCACAGAGGACGGGATTCGGTCGCAAGCCGTGTTCACGCAAAAAAAGAAAAGTAGTTGAATTGGTGCCGACCCAATTTTTCGTCCAAGTGCTGCGTGGACTTGACGGCATGAATGATCGATGTGCCGTGTGCAACGGACATTGCCTTCGCCGGGATCGGAATGACGGCAATGGGTCGGCTACGGCCGACCGCGTTGGGCGGCAGTCGGCCGGGAGGGGACGGTTGACACTGTCGCGTAGATCGCCCACATTCAATGCACTGGCGAACCGCGATTCGCTCCGCATCAATCCAGGCGCAACATGCGAAATGACCTGAACCGCGCAGCCTGCTGGATTGCGTTCATCCTCGAACGCTGCCAGTTTCCGAATCGCGATGCGCTCGCGGCACAATTCGCGAATGCTGAAATCGGCGAGCTTTGTCAATGCGGGTGCAACAGTTTCTCGCTCTCAATGGCTGCGCCCGATGGTGTGCCCAGAATATCTAAGAGCGGACACGGTTACGGTTTAGTGTTTGAAGCTAATTTTCGGGACCTCAGCGAGCCCGACGAGTCACGATCGCTGGAAATTCTTTTGTTCGCCGACGATTCAGGTCATTTGAGCTACATTGAGATCGACTACTGCGGAAATGGACTGCCAATGCCCGAGCGCATGAACCTTGAGTCAGTTCCCTATCGCCTTTTCCAGAGCGACACGCTGATCCGCGCATAGATCACGGGGCGTCCATCCGATTTGCGCTGGTCACGGTATGCCGACATACCGAAGACGTCCGCTTGGAGCGCCGAGCGGACGCTCCGGGCCGGCTACAGCCCACCAAAACCAGCACGTCGCGGTTATCACGCGCTTGACCGCATTCCGAGGCACAACGGCCGTTTATCCGCTCGCCGCTGAGAGGCCGTCCCCCGCCACTGAAGCGAACTTTACTCGCCCCCGGCTTGCGGTACTTGCACCGGGCTGCCCAAATCCGCGTCGGTTTTCAGCCCGCCTTCGACCCACCGCGCTTCGGACGCGCGCAGATGCGCGCGAATCGCAGTCTGCGCGGCGATCGGGTCACCCGCCTGCAGCGCCTGAAGTACGTTCTCGTGCTCCAGCACGGCGGCCGTCCATGTCTGCGGATTCTCCGCGTGGCCGCGCATGGCCGCGGCGATCGGGTCGTGTCGGCTGTCGAACAGCTCGCCGACGAAGCGAGCGAGTACCGAATTGCCGGCGGCTTCCGCGATCAGCATGTGGAACTGCCGGTCGGCTTCGACAGGCGATTTGCCGGCCTCCGCGAGCCGCTTCATGCGCTGCACCGTGCGGCGCAGGCGATCGAGCATCGCGGCCGTCATTCGCGCGGCGGCCAGTGCGGCGACGCTGCCTTCGATCACCGCGCGCGCCTGCATCAGCTCCGACGGACTGTCGCCGAGCGTGACCATCGCGCCGACATCATCGGCCGCCGTATCGCGGACATAGACGCCGGAACCCATCCGGATCTCGATCTGGCCGCCGATTTCCAGCGCAATCAGCGCTTCGCGAAGCGACGGGCGCGACACGCCGAGCGTGAGCGCCAGCTCGCGCTCGGGCGGCAGGCGCTCGCCGATCGCGAATTCCCCCTGGCGAATCAGCGCGACGATCTGGGCCGCGACAGATTGGTAAAGCCGCTTTGGTTCTGTCGATTTCATTCGATGAGTAATAGTCGAGGCGTGGTCGATGCTCGCGCGTGTCACGGAGTCTATCACGCCCGCCCTGGCCGGCCTTCCGGCAGCCGGTTCCGTCGGGCCTCCGGGTTTCTACCATTGGTAAGACAGGATAGATATATATAAATTGGCTTGACCAAACGTGCCGAGATTGATGTAATTCTTCGAAATTGGACTGACCAGGTGGTGTCGAGGTCGGCCCGCTCCAAGGAGACGCAATGGCAATGCCCAGCAAACCGCCGGTTCCAGCCGCGCAGGCCGAAGCCGACCGGGAGATCCTGCGCCTGGAAGGGATACGCAAGCGCTTTCCCGGCGTGCTGGCGCTGGACGGGATTCGCCTCGACCTGCGGCGCGGCGAGGTGCATGCGGTATGCGGCGAAAACGGGGCGGGCAAATCCACGTTGATGAAGATCATCAGCGGACAGTACCTGCCCGACGAGGGCGTCGTTCACTATCGCGGCGCGCCGGTGCGATTCGGTTCGGCATCCGAAGCGCAGGCGGCCGGCATCTCGATCATTCACCAGGAGCTCAATCTCGTGCCGCACCTGAGCGTGGCGGAGAATCTGTTCCTCGCGCGCGAGCCGCGGCGCGGCCCGTTCGTCGACACGAAACGCATGAACGCGGATGCGGCGCGCTGCATCGCGCGCATCGGCCTGAACGTCGCGCCGACCACGAAGGTCGGTGTGCTGTCGATCGCGCAGCAGCAAATGGTGGAGATCGCGAAGGCGCTGTCGCACGATGCGCGCGTGCTGATCATGGACGAGCCCACGTCGTCGCTGACTGAAACGGAAACGGCGCAGCTGTTTCGCATCATCGACGAGCTGCGTGCCGACGGCGTGGCGATCCTGTACATCTCGCACCGGCTCGACGAAATGGCGCAGATCGTCAATCGCGTGACCGTGCTGCGAGACGGACGCCACATCTCGACGGACGTGTTCGCCGACGTGAGCATCGACGACATCGTCGCGCGCATGGTCGGTCGCACGCTCGACGACGCCTATCCATCGCGTCAATCGGTGCCGACGGACGAAGTGCTGCTCGACGTTCGAGAACTGCGCCGGGACGGCGTGTTCGGGCCGGTGTCGTTCGCATTGCGTCGCGGCGAGATCCTCGGTTTCGCGGGCTTGATGGGCGCCGGCCGAACCGAGATCGCACGCGCGATCTTCGGCGCGGATCGCCCGGACGGCGGCACGATCGCGTTGCAGGGCCGGCCGGTAACGATCCGTTCGCCGCGCGAAGCGATCCGGCACGGCATCGCTTATCTGTCGGAGGACCGCAAGAACGAAGGGCTCGCGCTGTCGATGCCGGTCGCGGCGAACCTCACGCTCGCGAACGTTCGCGGCATCGCTTCCCGATTCGGATTCCTGCGCTTCGACGACGAGCTCGACGTGGCGCGCCGCTACGTGCAGGAGCTCGCGATTCGCACGCCGTCGGTGCATCAGCGTGTGCGCAACCTGTCCGGCGGCAACCAGCAGAAGGTCGTCATCGGCAAATGGCTGTATCGCGGCTCGAAGATCCTGTTCTTCGACGAACCCACACGCGGGATCGACGTGGGCGCGAAATTCGCGATCTACGGGCTGATGGATCGGCTCGCGGCGGACGGTGTCGGCGTCGTGCTGATCAGTTCGGAATTGCCGGAGCTGATCGGCATGACGGACCGGATCGCCGTTTTTCACGAAGGTCGAATGACGGCAATTCTCGATACGAAACACACCAGTCAGGAGGAGATCATGCACTACGCGTCGGGGCGTTCCCATGCTTGAAATGACATCCGATCGAAGCCAGGCCGACGAGCGGGCGGCGCGACAGCGGCGACGCGACCTGATCCAGAAGTTCGCGGCGCTGGGCAGTCTCGTGTTGCTGGTGTTCGCGTTCTCGGTATCGAGCGCGGCGTTCTTCTCGGTCGACAACCTGATGACCGTCGGCCTGCAGGTGACGTCGATCGCCTATCTGGGCGTGGCCGCGACCTGCGTCATCATCACGGGCGGCATCGATCTGTCGGTCGGCTCGGTGCTCGCGCTGGCCGGCGTGTGCGCGGCGCTGCTGGTCAAGGCCGGCGTGCCGGTACCCGCCGCGATGGCGGCCGGCATCCTGGTCGGCGCGCTGTGCGGGCTCGTCAACGGCATCTGCGTGACGCAGATGGGCTTGCCGCCGTTCATCGCGACGCTCGGCATGATGCTCGTCGCGCGCGGCATCGCGCTCCAGATCACGGGCGCCCGCCCGGTATCGGATCTCGGCGACGCGTTCGGCGCGCTCGGCAACGGCGCGCTGCTGCGGATCTCGCGCATCGGGGCGGACGGGTTCCCCGACACGACGTTTCCCGGCATTCCGTACCCGGTCGTGATCATGGTCGTGCTGTTCGTCGTGGTGTCCGTCCTGCTGTCGAGAACGTCGCTCGGCCGTCATATCTACGCGGTCGGCTCGAATGCGGAGGCGGCGCGGCTGTCGGGCGTGAACGTGCGGGGAGTGAAGCTGTTCACGTACGTGCTGTCGGGCGCGCTCGCGGGCGTCACCGGCTGCGTGCTGATGTCGCGGCTCGTCACCGGGCAGCCGAACGAAGGCGTGATGTACGAGCTCGATGCGATCGCCAGCTCGGTCATCGGCGGCACGTCGCTGATGGGTGGCGTCGGCACGATTTCCGGTACGGCGATCGGCGCGTTCGTGATCGGCGTGCTGCGCAACGGCCTGAACATGAACGGCGTGTCGAGCTTCATCCAGCAGATCATCATCGGCATCGTGATCCTGGGCACGGTCTGGATCGACCAGTTGCGCAATCGCCGGCCCTGACCAACAGCAAGCAGTCCCTACCAACGAGAAGCGGAGCGAGACATGAAGACATCCATCCTGCTGGCGGCATCGGCGTGTGTGTTCGCGATGTGCAACAGCGGTGCGTATGCGGCGGGCGGCGAGATCGCCGTGATCGTCAAGACGGTCAATTCGAACTACTGGCAGAACGTGCAGAAGGGCGCGAAGGCGGCACTCGACGGCGTCAAGGGCTACACGATGACGTTCCAGGGGCCGGCGGCCGAGTCCGACATCAGCGGGCAGGTCAACATGGTCGACAACGCGGTCACGCGTCACGTGGCCGGCATCGTGCTCGCGCCGTCCGATCCGGACGCGCTCGTCCCCGCGATCAAGAAGGCATGGGAGGCGCACATTCCCGTCGTGTTGATCGACTCGGCCATCTCGGATGCCGGCAAGCCGTACTACCAGGCGTTCCTGTCGACCGACAACGAGAAGGCCGGCGCGTTGTGCGCAAAGGCGCTGATCGACCGCGTCGGCCAGTCCGGCAAGATCGCGATCATGTCGTACGTGCCGGGCGCCGGGTCCGAGATCAGCCGCGTCGGCGGGTTCCGCAAGTACATCGAGAGCCATTCGAAGCTGCAGATCGTCGGCCCGTACTACTCGCAATCGCAAATGGCGACCGCGCTGAACCAGACGACCGACGTGCTGTCGTCCAATCCCGACCTGAAGGGCATCTTCGGCGCGAACGAGCCGACCGCGGTCGGCATGGGTCGGGCGCTGAAGCAGTCGGGCAAGGCGGGCAAGGTGGTGGCGATCGGCTTCGACGGCAATGAGGATCTGCAGGGCTTCGTGCGCGACGGCACCGTCCAGGCGATCGCCGTGCAGGGGTCGTGGCAAATGGGGAACCAGGGCGTGCGCACGGCGCTCGACGTCATCGAGCGCAAGCCTGCGCCGAAGCTGATCGACACCGGCGTCGTGATGGTCGACAAGCAGAACCTGGATTCGCAGGCTGCGAAGAACGTCCTGTACTGATCGCCCGTGCCTCGTTCTCACATCCGGTCACGCTTCATGAACGCAAACAATACGCGCACATTGCCGCGCAGCGGGTTGACGGTGTCGACGCTCGGGCTCGGCTGCTCGCAGCTCGGCGGCCTTTATCGGCCGATGTCTGCCGCCGACGCGGCCGCGCTCGTCGACGCCGCGTGGGCGGCCGGCCTGCGCTATTTCGACACCGCGCCGTATTACGGGTACACGTTGTCCGAGCGACGCGTGGGTGCAGCGCTCGCCGCGCGCGAGCGCGGCACGTTCACGCTCAGCACGAAGGTCGGGCGGCTAATGCGCGCCGATCCGGGCGTGCGGCCGGGCGACGACGGCTGGGCCGAGCCGCTGCCGTTCAGGCCGGTCTACGACTACAGCTACGACGGCATCATGCGCTCGCACGAGGACAGCATCCAACGGCTCGGGCTCGCGCGCGTCGACATGCTGTATGTGCACGACATCGGCGCGATGACGCACGGCGACCGTCACGCGCACTACTGGGAACAGTTGACTCGTGGCGGCGGGTTTCGTGCGCTGGATGCGTTGCGTTCCAGCGGCGAGATCGTCGCGTTCGGTCTCGGCGTGAACGAATGGGAAGTCGCCGCCGATGCGCTGAACGAAGCGTCACTCGACGCGGTGTTGCTGGCCGGCCGCTACACGCTGCTCGAACAGACGGCGCTCGAGCCGCTGCTCGATGCGTGCGTCCGTGAAGGGACGGGCATCGTGATCGGCGGCGTGTTCAACTCAGGCCTGCTCGCCGGCAACGGCAAGTTCAACTATGCGGACGCGAGTGCCGACGTGATCGACAAGGCGGCGCGGCTCGGCGCGCTGTGCGACCGCTTCGACGTGCCGCTTCCGGCCGCTGCATTGCAGTTTCCGTTCGGCCATCCGGCCGTCGTGTCGTGCGTGATCGGCGCGCGCAGCGTGGCCCAGCTGAAGCAGAACATCGAATGGTTCGAGCGCCCGTTGCCCGCAGGACTGTGGGCCGCGCTGCGCGACGAAGGTCTGATCGACGCGCGCGCGCCGGTTCCGGGAGAACATGCATGACCGCACGCATCGACGCCCATCAGCACTACTGGCGAATCGACGCGCGGGCCGGCGGCTGGCCGCCGGCCGAGCTCGACGCGATTCACCGGGATTTCGGCCCCGCCGACCTGGCGCCGCTGCTCGATGCGGCGCGCATCGATGCCACCGTACTCGTGCAATCGCTGCCGAGCGAGGCCGATACGCGCTTTCTGCTCGATGTCGCGGCGGCAACGCCAACAGTCGGCGCCGTGGTCGGCTGGGTCGACATGAAGGCTGACGACGCGGCCGCGCGGATCGCGGCATTCGCGTCCGCGCCGAAGGCGCGCGGCTTGCGACCGATGCTGCAGGATCTGCCCGACGACGCGTGGATCGACGATCCGCGGCTGGATCGCGCAGTCGCGGCGATGCTCGAGCATGCACTGGGCTTCGACGCGCTGGTGATGCCGCGCCATCTCGATGCGCTGCATGCGTTCGCGCGACGCCATCCACGTCTGCCGATCGTGATCGACCACGGTGCGAAGCCGTCTATCGAGCGCGGTGAACTTCAGCCGTGGCTGTCGTCGATGAGCAGGCTCGCGAGCCTGCCGAATCTTCATTGCAAGCTGTCCGGCCTCTGGACGGAGGCCGGGCCGTCGGCCGGCCCGGACACGGTGCGCGCGCGCACACGGCCGTACGTGCAAGCGCTGGCCGAGCTGTTCGGGCCGACCCGCTTGATGTGGGGCAGCGACTGGCCGGTGCTGCGGCTGGCATCGGCATGCGGCGGCTACGGCGAATGGCTGGCCGCGTGCGAGGAGGATTGCGCGCAGTGGCTTGGCGCGGCGGCGCTGGCCGGCGTCTTCGGCGGCAATGCGCGTCACTTCTACCGGATCGATACCGCACGCCACGACGAATGAACCAGAACCAAAGGAACCCGACATGCTCAGCGTGATTTGCGAATCCCCTGGCGTGCTGCGTGCGGAGCAGCGCGAACTGCCCGCACGCGGCAGCGGCGAAGTGCTGTTGCGCGTGCAACGCGTCGGCATTTGCGGCACCGACCTGCACATCTTCACCGGCAACCAGCCGTACCTCGAATATCCGCGCGTGATGGGTCACGAGCTTTCCGCGGTCGTCGTCGAAGCCGAGCCGGAGTCGGGGCTCGGCGCGGGCGACACCGTGTATGTGATGCCGTATCTGTCGTGCGGACACTGCATCGCATGTCGTCACGGCAACACGAACTGCTGCGTGAACATCAAGGTGCTCGGCGTGCATCGCGACGGCGCGCTCGCCGAATACCTGAGCGTGCCTGCGCAGTTCGTCCACAAGGCCGACGGCATTTCGCTCGACCAGGCGGCGATGCTGGAATTCCTCGCGATCGGCGCGCACGCGGTGCGGCGCGCGGACGTCCGCGCCGGGCAGCGCGCGCTGATAGTCGGCGCCGGGCCGATCGGCATGGCCGCGATGATCTTCGCGAGGTTGCGCGGCGCCGACGTCACGTGCCTCGACACGCGGGCCGATCGCCTGGCGTTCTGCCGGCAGCATCTGACCGTCGATGCGACGGTGCAGGCGGGAGCGGACGATGCGGCGCGTCTCGCGGAGTTGACGAACGGCGAGTATTTCGATGCGGTGTTCGATGCGACGGGCAATCTCGATGCGATGAATCGCGGCTTCGAGTTCGTCGCGCACGGCGGCAAATACACGTTGATCTCGATCGTGCGCGGGCACGTCGCCTTTTCGGATCCCGAATTCCACAAGCGCGAGACGACGTTGCTCGCGAGCCGCAATGCCACGGCCGAAGATTTCGAGACGGTGCTCGACGCGATGCGCGCGGCGCGCATTCCGGACCGCGCGCTGAACACGCACAGGATGCGGCTCGAGGATGTGCCCGATGCATTTCCGCGTCTGCTGGACGCGGGACAGACCGTCGTGAAGGCGCTCGTCGAATGCTGATCGACGCCAGTCGACGCGCGGAGCGCACGCCATGACGCCACCGATCCTCCAGTTCGGCACGAGCCGCTTCCTGCTCGCGCACGTCGACCTCTTCGTGTCGCAGGCACTGGACGAGGGCAGTGCGATGGGCGGCATCGGGATCGTCCAGACCACCGGCAATCCGGCCAGTCGCGCCCGAATCGACGCGCTCCGGGCAAACGGCCGCTATCCGGTGCGTATCCGGGGGCGCGACCGCGGTGTCGTCGTCGACGAAGTCGTCGAATGCCGGGCCGTGCAGCGCGCGTGGGATGCCGGAACCGACTGGGCCGAGATTCGCCGCGCCGTGATCGAGACGGTGCGCGTGATCGTGTCGAACACCGGCGACGCGGGCTATCGTGCGGATCCGCGCGACGCCACGGACCTGCTCGTCGAAACGGCGCGGGCACCGCACGGCTTTCCGGCGAAGCTGCTCGTGCTGCTGTACGCGCGCTGGCAGGCGCGGCCCGACGATGGCGTGTCCATCCTGCCGTGCGAGCTGGTCGCGAACAACGGCGACACGCTGCGCGACATCGTGCTGGACCTGGCGCAACGGTGGCGGGTGCCCGACGCGTTCGCCGGCTATCTGCGCGAGCGCTGCATCTGGGTCAACTCGCTCGTCGATCGCATCGTTTCCGAGCCGATCGATCCGGTCGGCGCGGTTGCGGAGCCCTACGCGCTATGGGCGATCGAACGCCGCGCCGGCATCGCGCTGCCTTGCCGCCATGCGCAGATCGTCGTGACCGACGATTTACACAGTCACGAGCGGCTGAAGCTGTTTTTTCTCAACCTCGGGCACAGCTGGCTCGCTGAACAGTGGCTGTCGGCAGGGCGGCGCGATTCGGAAACGGTGCGGGACGCGATGAACGACACGCGGCTGCGCGACGGTCTCGAAGCGGTGTGGCGCGATGAGGTCGGACCGGTCTTCGCGGCGCTCGGCTTGCGCGAAACGGCCGAGCGCTATGTCGACAGCGTGCGCGAGCGCTTTCTGAATCCATATCTGGCGCATCGCCTCGCCGACATCGCAAACAATCATCGCGAGAAGATCGCACGGCGGATCGAGCCGCTGCTCGCGCTCGCGGATTCGCTGGCGGTGCCGGCCGAGCAACCGCGCTTGCGGCAAATCGTTGCCCGCCATGGCAGCGCGGCCGATGCAACGACGGGGAGAATCGCATCGTGAATCAACCGACAGTCGTCATCCTTCACCGCGACGACAACGTCGCGGTCGCGCTCGACGCGCTCGAACCGGGCGGCTCGATCGACGTGAACGGCACGCCGCTGCGCGTCGCGGCGGCGGTGCCGGCCGGCCACAAGATCGCCACGGCCGCGATTGCGCGCGGCACGTCGATCGTCAAATGCGGGCAGTCGATCGGCATCGCGCTGCGCGACATCGGCGCCGGCGAGCACGTGCACGTGCACAACGTCGGGATGCCCGAGCGGCATGCGCTCGACGACGGACCTGCCGGTTCGGTGCACGACGCACCGCCGGATCGGTTCGATACCTTCGACGGATTCGTGCGGCCCGACGGCAGCGTGGGAACGCGCAACTACATTGGCGTGATCGCGAGCGTCAACTGTTCGGCGAGCGTGTGCCATGCCATCGCCGACGCGTACCGGCATGGCGCACTCGATGCGTTCGGCCATGTCGACGGGGTCGTCGCGATCACCCATCAGAGCGGATGCGGGATGTCGGCCACGGGGGACGGGATCGAGCTGCTGCGGCGCACGCTCGTCGGGTACGCGCGCAACCCGAATTTCGCCGGTGTGCTGTTCGTCGGCCTCGGGTGCGAAGTCAATCAGGTGCGCGCGCTCGCGGCGCAGTTGGACGCATCCGCGGCGGGCACCGTTCGCACGCTGGTCATTCAGGACGAGAGCGGCGTGCGCGAATCCGTCGCGCGCGGCGTGTCGATTGTCCGCGAGCTGCTGGAGGTGGCCGAAGGCGCGCGGCGCAGCACCGTGCCGGCGTCGCGGCTGACGGTCGGCCTGCAATGCGGCGGCTCCGACGGCTACTCGGGGATCACGGCGAATCCCGCGCTGGGGGCGGCCGTCGATCTGCTGGTGCGCAACGGCGGCACGGCGATCCTGTCCGAGACGCCCGAGATCTACGGTGCGGAGCATCTGCTGGTCGCGCGCGCGGCGTCGCGAGACGTGGCCGGGCGGCTGCTCGCCAGGCTGCAATGGTGGGAGCGCTACGTCGCCGACAACGGCGGTGAAATGAACAACAACCCGTCGCCCGGCAATATCGCGGGCGGTATCACGACGATTCTCGAGAAGTCGCTCGGCGCGGTGTCGAAGGGCGGACGATCGGCGCTTCGCGCGGTCTACGATTATGCCGAACCGGTGCGGCAGTCGGGCCTCGTGTTCATGGATACGCCCGGTTACGACCCGGTGTCGGCCACCGGACAAATTGCCGGCGGCGCGAACCTCGTATGCTTCACCACCGGACGCGGCTCGGTGTTCGGCTCGAAGCCGGTGCCGACGATCAAGATCGCGACGACGACCGGCCTGTTCGAGCGGATGCGATCCGACATGGACTTCGACAGCGGCGGCATCCTCGCCGGTTCGCTCACCGTCGACGAAGCGGGCGCGCTGCTGTTTCGGCTGATGCTCGACGTCGCGTCCGGACGAACATCCCGAAGCGAGGACAACGGCATCGGCGAGCGCGAGTTCGTGCCGTGGCAGCGCGGCGCGATCATGTGACGCGGGGCGACAGTCTCACTGGCATGCCTGCGGTTTCCGGATCGCGGGAGGTGTCGGGAAGCAGGATCGCTGACGAGTGCGCCGAGCATGGGGGACGTCGTTCGGCAGGCGATCAGCGGCGCGCGCCGGATCCAGCAGCGTAACGATCCGGTCTGGTTCCAACGTCGCATTTTCCGACGGGATGTTGTCGTGCGTTCAGCGATTAACCGCACATGCGGCTTCGTTCCCGTCGTGTGGACTGTACACCGCATATAGCTTCGTATAGCCGGACGTATCGAAATGCCCGGTCCATCCCTTCGGCAGCGTTACGGCTTCGCCGGCCTTCACGGTCATGACCGAGCCGTCCGCTGACGTCAGCTTCACACTGCCCGACAGAAAATAGAGAAACTCGTTGTACGGCAGGCCACCCGGCCCCTTGATCTCTTCATGCGACGGCCCTGATCGATAGATACCGGTCTGGAAAGCCGTATCGGTCGACGTGAACGTCGTCACGTCCGTGCCGCTGTCATTGCCTTCGCTTTTTCCCGATGCATTTGCGCGCGCAAGTAATGCGCCGGCAAGGTCCGTGTTCGACATCATGACCGGCTTGACGGTTTCGGCATGGGCGCTGCCAAAGAGCGCGGCACCGACTAGCAGCGCCCCGATTGCATAAGTAGACATCGGCGATTTCTCCTTTGATTGCTGCGATGGCCCGTAACGATTAACGCGCCGTCGCTGCACCATTGTGTCGGAATAACGCGCGACATTTCCACTCGGTTGCCGGGCGAGCGCGCGCAGATTTGTATCTCAATGTGGCTGGGCGCGGTACGGATACACGACGTTGCAATCGTGGGGCGGCGAGACACATGCGCGATACGTCTGCTCGTTCAAATAGCAGTGCAGCGAGCCCGAACGAGTCGACACGGCAGTCAGCGGCTGCCGACGGCCGGCCAGGTTCGCTCCCGTTGAACATCTCCAGGAGTACGACATGAAAGTAAAGAGCATCGCCATGGTCTTGATGGCATTCACCGCAGTGGCAACAACGGCTTCCGCTTTTGCCAGCACGGCAGTCGCCGCGAACACGAATGGCGGAATGGCACAGTCAGCGCGCGAGTGGGCGCCGGTCAACAACACGCCGAAGGGAAAGACGCGTGCCGAAGTGCGAGCGGAACTCGTGCGTGCGCAAAAGGACGGCCAACTCGCCGCCCTCAGCGAGCTTTATCGGGGCGGCTGATTTGCCGCGGCAGGCGGGTGGCGCTTCGAGCCGCCGCGATTGCCGTCATCGCGATGACGGCAACGCGGCGATCACCCGGCGTTCGGCCCGATACCGCGAGCGGCGAGGTTGGCATACAGCGCGCGCACGCCGAAGGTCCAAGGCGCGATTTCGGTGCACAGCCGCACGGTGTTGACGAGCGCGCCGAGCTCTGGCGTGGAAATGATGACGCGATCGCCGAGGTGATGCGTGAATCCGCTGCCGGGCGCATCGCGGTCCTGGATCGGCGAGAACATCGTGCCGAGGAACAGCATGAAGCCGTCGGGGTACTGATGATGCGCGCCGCAGGTCTGCGCGACGAGGTCGGCCGGGTCGCGGCTGATCTCGCGCATGTGACTGATGCCGTCGAGGACGAAGCCGTCGTCCGCGCCTTCGACCCGAAGCGACACGCTGGCCTGCCGGACGCTGTCGAGCGTGAAGCCGTCGTCGAACAGCCGCACGAACGGGCCGATCGCGCACGAACCGTTGTTGTCCTTGCATTTGCCGAGCAGCAGCGCCGAGCGGCCTTCGATGTCGCGCAGATTCACGTCGTTGCCGAGCGTCGCGCCCACGGGCCTGCCGTCGCTGGCGACCGCCAGCACGATCTCCGGCTCCGGGTTGTTCCACACCGACACGGGCAGCAGCCCGACATCCGCCCCGAAGCCCACCGCGGACATCGGCTGCGCCTTGGAGAACACCTCGGCATCGGGGCCGATGCCGACTTCCATGTATTGCGACCACGCGCCGCGTCGCTCGAGTTCCGCCTTCAGGCGTAGCGCGGCGTCCGAGCCGGGCACGATCTTCGACAGATCGGTGCCGATGGTCGTGGCGATCGTGTCGCGTACCTCCCGTGCCTTGGCCGGATCGCCGCCGGCCTGCTCCTCGATCACACGCTCGATCAGGCTGACCGCAAAGGTGACGCCGCACGCCTTGACGGCCTGCACGTCGCACGGCGCAAGCAGGTGCGTGGCGCCGGGCGTGCCGTCCAGCGCGGCCTGCATCAACGGTTCGACGCGGCCGAGCGATTCGCCGGCAGCCGTGCGTGCGACGCCGACTGCATCGGGACGGTCGAACAGGTCGGCCGTGGTCGACACGGTGCGTGTGATGTCGAACACTTCGCCGTCGCGCACGGCGACGACACTCGGGCCCGGGCAGGCACCGTCGTGCCGCCAGACGCGGCCGACCAGCAGCGCGTGGGCGAGGTCGTGCGGCAGGCAATCGGAAACGGAAGGAGTACGCATGGTCAGCTCCGCAGGAGTCGTGGGCGATTGGATCAGTGCGAGTGGCGCGGATTGCCGCGCTGCTCGATGACCTTCAGGTACAGCGTGGCCGGTTCGAGGCACCCGCCGGTGGACAGCTGGCCGACGAAGCGGCGATAGAGTTCCTGCCACGGCGTTTGCGCCTGCGGGACGCTGACACTTGCGGTCTCGCGGCGGCGCGCGAGTTCGTCCTCGTCGATGAGGACGTCGACGCTGCGGCGATTCAGGTCCACGCGCACGCGATCGTTCGTGCGCAGCAGCGCGAGCCCGCCGCCGACCGCCGCCTCCGGCGACACGTTGAGAATCGACGGGCTCGCCGACGTGCCGCTCTGGCGCCCGTCGCCGAGGCAGGGCAACGACGTCACGCCGCGCTTCACCAGCTCGGCGGGCGGCGCCATGTTCACGACTTCGGCGCTGCCGGGGTAGCCGACCGTGCCGCAGCCGCGGATGACGAGGATGCAGTGCTCGTCGATGTTCAGCGCCGGATCGTTGATGCGGGCGTGGTAATCCTCGGGGCCGTCGAACACGATCGCGCGCGCCTCGAACGTATTCTCCGCGCCGGGCTCGGAAAGGTAGGTCCGGCGGAACGCGTCGCCCACCACCGACATCTTCATGATCGCGCTGTCGAAGAAGTTGCCCGACAGCACCATGAAGCCGGCGCCGTGCTTGAGCGGCGCGTCGGGCGTGCGGATCACGTCGCGGTCGGCGTCCTGCGCGGCGTCGGCGATTTCGCCGATCGCGCGGCCGGACACGGTCAGGCAGTCGCGCCGCAGCAGGCCGGCCGCGTCGAGCTGGCGCAGCACGGCGGGCACGCCGCCGGCGCGATGGAAGCTTTCGCCGAGATATTCGCCGGCCGGCATGCAGTTCACGAGCAGCGGCACGGCTTCACCGAAGCGCTGCCAGTCGTCCAGGCTCAGCTCGACGCCCATGTGGCGCGCGATGGCGATCAGGTGCGGCGGGCAGTTGGTCGATGCGCCCAGCGCGGAGGCAACGACGATCGCATTCTCGAACGCCGCGCGCGTCATGATCTTCGACGGGCGCACATCCTCGCGAACCAGGTCGACCGCGCGCTTGCCGGTCGCGTAAGCCATCTGGCCGCGCTCGCGGTACGCCGCGGGAATGCTCGCACACCCCGGCAACGACATGCCCAACGCCTCGGCGAGGCTGTTCATCGACAGCGCGGTGCCCATGGTGTTGCAATGGCCGATCGACGGCGATGAAGCCGTGGTCAGCTGCATGAAGCCTTCGTAGTCGATTTCGCCGGCCGCGAGCAGGTTGCGCGCATGCCAGATCACCGTCCCCGAGCCGACGCGCTTGCCTTCGTGCCAGCCGTCGAGCATCGGGCCGCCCGACAGCACGATCGCGGGCAGGTCGACGGTGGCGGCCGCCATCAGGCAGGCCGGCGTGGTTTTGTCGCAACCGGTGGTCAGCACGATGCCGTCCAGCGGAAAGCCGTGCAGCACTTCCACCAGCCCCAGGTAGGCCAGATTGCGGTCGAGCGCGGCGGTGGGCCGGCGGCTCTGCTCGGCCAGCGGATGCACGGGGAATTCCATCGGAATGCCGCCCGCGTCGCGGATACCGGCCCGGGTGCGCTCGGCCAGCTCGATATGGTGGCGGTTGCACGGCGCCAGATCGCTGCCCGTTTGCGCAATGCCGATGATGGGCCGACCCGACTGCAACTCCTCGCGTGTCAGTCCGTAGTTCATGAAGCGCTCGACATAAAGCGCGGTCATGTCTGCGTGCGCGGGGTCGTCGAACCACGCCTGGCTGCGCAGACGGCGAGGGGTGTGTGACATGGCGGGGTGTCTCCGAATTTCGAATGGGGCCGCATTCCGTTCATGCGTGCCGGATAGTTACCGGTAACATCGTGGGGCATGTTAGCACGGCGGTTTTGCGTTGCGAAAGGGGAGGGTCATCGGCGGTGCGTGGCGCGGCGCGATGCGTTTCGACGAAGTCGCGCATGCTGCGCACCGCGCGTCGCCCGATTTCGCGGGCGACGGCGGGCTTCGTCGTCGACGTGTGTCAGGCGCTTTCGCGGGCGACGATCGTGTAGTCGATGCGGATGCGTCGCGATTCGATCGGCTCGCCGCCGTCACGGGCCTGCAGTGCCGCCAGCAACGCCTCGCCGGTGTGCAGGCCGATGCCGTAGGCGTCGACCGACACCGTGGTGATGGTCGGGTGGCAGCATGTCGCCACTTCGAAGTTCCCGAAGCCGGCTACGGCGATGTCCGCGGGCACCGAGAGCCCGCGCCGGTGACACGCCATGATCGCGCCGAACGCCGACATGTCGCTCACGCACATGACTGCATCGGTGTCCGGCCACTTGTCGAGCAGCGCTGCCATGGCGGGTTCGCCGTGGCTCATCGTGATCGGCGATTCACCGAGCCGCACGATACGCGGCTCGCCCAGCCCCAGCGCGTTGATCTCCGCCTGATAACCCTTGAGCCGGTCCAGGCCGCGGCGGTCCAGTTCGCTGGCGCCGCCGAGAAAGCCGATGCGGCGGTATCCGCGCTCGGCCAGATGCCGCACCATCGCCCGCGCGGCGCGCACGTTGGAGAAGCCCACGGCGGTGTCGATCGGACGCGTGGGCAGGTCCCACATTTCCACGACGGGAATGGCGGAACGCTCCAGCAGCTTGCGCGTGGCATCGGTGTGTTGCGCGCCGGTCAGCGCGATGCACCGGGGCTGGTGACGCAGCATGGAGCGTACCAGTCGTTCTTCACGCGCGAGGTCGTAGTCGGTATCGCCGAGCAGCAACTGCAGGCCATGCGGTTCGAGCGCATCGGTCAGGCCGCGCACGGTGTCGGAGAAATTGGAGCTCGACAGCGACGGCACCAGCACCGCGACGAACTCCGAGCGCCCGGACGACAGCGCACCCGCCGCGGCGTCGGCCACGTACCCGAGCTGGTCGATGGCCCGGCAGACGCGCTCGCGCGTGTCGGCGGCCACGCTATGGCCGGCAAGCACGCGCGACACGGTCATTTTCGACACGCCGGCCAGGCGCGCTACGTCGGACATGCGTGGCGGCCCGGCGGGCCGGACGGCGGTAGGACTGGGCATCGGAATCGCGGTCGGGAGAAGCCTGTAAAGGCTATATGATACCGGTGCCGGCCTGCCGTGCAGGCCACCCGCCGCACCCGTCGACATAACGCCCGTACTAGGGAAAGCCCGTGTCGGTCAGCCCTTGAATCCGCCTGTTCCGGCGTGCTACGTTCGTGTTTGTTACCGGTATCAGCGTACCGCTGGCTTCCGTCGTCCATCGACGGATTTTCTTGCTCGAGAATGTTATCGGTAACATCATCGCGCCGGCCGATCTGCGATCCGCCGATCCGTCGATACGCAGAAGACATACACAATCAGGAGACGAACGGATGCCATCCATCACGCAGACCGCTGCCGCGCCGGCCGCGGCCGACTTGTCCGAAGACGCCGTCTATCGCAGGGTGATGCGGCGCATTCTCCCGTTGCTGCTGCTGTGCTATGTGGTGGCGTACCTCGATCGTGTGAACGTCGGTTTCGCGAAGCTGCAGATGCTCGACGACCTGAGGCTGAGCGACGGCGTCTACGCACTCGGTGCCAGCATTTTCTTCTGGGGCTATTTCCTGTTCGAGATGCCCAGCAATCTGCTGCTGCACCGATACGGCGCGCGCTTCTGGATCGCACGGATCATGATCACATGGGGCATCGTGTCGTCGTCGATGGCGTTTATCGTGCCCCTCGCGCAGTTCTTCCACGTGCAGACGTCCACGATGTTCTACACGCTGCGCTTTCTGCTCGGCCTGTGTGAAGCCGGCTTCTTCCCCGGTGTCATCCTGTACATGAACTACTGGTTTCCGGCGCGCCGCCAGAGCGTGGCCATGTCGGGTTTCCTGGTGGCGATCCCGCTGAGCCTGACGCTCGGCAGCGTGGTGTCCGGCTGGCTGATGGAGCAGACGCATGGCTTGTCGGGCATGAGCGGCTGGCAATGGATGCTGTTGCTCGAAGGTCTGCCGTCGATCGTGGTGGCGTTCATCGTGCTGGCCTGCCTCGGCGACGGTCCGCAGTCCGCGAAATGGTTGTCCGCCGAAGAGAAGGCGATGCTGTCGCGCAATCTCGAACGCGAGGCCGTGCACAAGTCGCACAGCGTCGGCGCCGCGCTGCGCAGCCCGCGCGTGTGGCTGCTCACGTTCGTTCTGCTGACCTTCAATACCGGCTTCTACGGGCTGGCGTTCTGGCTGCCGTCGATCGTCCGCGCATCGGGTGTGCACAGCATGCTGCATATCGGCTTGCTGACGGCGATTCCGTATCTGACGGCCATTTTTGCGATGGTCTGGAATGCATCGCACTCGCGCAAGACGGGCGAACGCCGCTGGCATGCGGCGATTCCCGCGCTGATCGGCGGCATCGGCCTGATCATGAGCGCCGCATTCGCGCATAACGTGGCGCTTTCGATCGTATTCCTGACCATCGCCACCTGCGGCATCCTGGCCCTGATGCCGATCTACTGGACATTCCCCGGCCAGATCCTGTCCGGCACCGCTGCTGCTGCCGGCATTGCGCTGATCAATGCGGTGGGCAACCTGTCCGGCTTCACCGGCTCGATGATCACCGGCATCGCCAAGGAGATGACCGGGGACATCAACAACGGGACTTATGCACTCGGCGCGTGCCTGCTGGTCAGCTGCGTGCTGATCATGTCGATTCCGCGCAGCATCCTGGTGCCGCCGGCCGAGCGATAGGTCCCGGCCATCCCGCGCATCGCGGCGCCGGATGACCTGCTTGCGCTTCCGTGAGCACGGCCGGCATCGATTACGGATGCCGGCACGAACCGATCCCGAGGTCTGCGCGGGTCGGCACGCAGGGTAGGCGGGCCGACCGCTTTACGAAGTGATTGATGAAAGGAGCGCGCGTAACCTGTCCTTGCTACTCGGCTTTAACCGTCGATTGACGCACCGGCTTGAATGCCGCGCGCAATTCTTCTGCAAAGAGTTGGGGCTGTTCCCACGCCGCGAAGTGGCCGCCTTTGGAAACCGCGTGATAGTAGTACAGCGACGGATACGCCTGCTCGCTCCAGGTCTTTGGTGCACGATAGATCTCGTGCGGAAACACGCTGATCGCTACCGGTACCTTGATGTCGCGCGTTTTCTGCGCGACGGAGCTGAAATTGTTGTTGTTGTTTTCCCAGTAGAACCTCGACGACGATGCGCCTGTGTTGGTCAACCAATACAGCGTGATGTCGTTCAGCATCTCGTCCTTGGTCAGGACACGCTCGGGCACACCGCCGCTGTCGCTCCATTGCGCAAACTTCTCATACATCCACGCTGCGAGGCCGGAAGGCGAATCCGCGAGCGAGTATCCGATCGTCTGCGGGCGCGTGACCATGATTGCGCCGTATGCCGCGTTTCTGCCAAAGAATGTGCTGAGCGAATCGAATGCATCGCGCTCGGGCCCGGCCAATCCGGCAGGAGCAGGGGCGCCGCTGTTGATGGCCGTCACGAGATTGCCGGGAACGGTGGCGGGCATGTTGAGGTGAATCGCGAGCAGGCCAGGGGGCGCCTGGCGGGCGAGCGCATCGGAAATGACGGAGCCATGGTCGCCGCCTTGCGACACGTAGTGCGTGTATCCGAGGCGTTTCATCAACACGTCCCACGCGCGTGCGGTGCGGTCGGGGCCCCAGCCCAGCTCCGTCGGTTTGCCGGAAAAGCCATAGCCCGGGATCGACGGAATCACGACGTCGAACGCGTCCTCCGGGCGTCCACCATAAGCCACGGGATCGGTCAGCGGGCCGATCGCCTTGATGAACTCGAAGGTCGAACCCGGCCACCCGTGAGTCAGGATGACAGGCAATGCATTCGGGTAGCGCGAACGGACATGGATGAACTGGATGTCGACGCCGTCGATATGGGTGACGAACTCCGGCAGCGCGTTGAGTTGAGCCTCGGCTTTGCGCCAATCGTAATCGGTGCCCCAGTAGCGTACGAGTTCCTGCACTTTCGCCAGCTGGATACCCTGCGAATCGTCCTTGACCGTTTCCTTGTCCGGCCACCGTGTCTGCGCGATGCGCCTGCGCAGGTCGTCGAGTTGCGCTTGCGGAACCTGAACGCGAAATGGCCGAATGCTGTCGTCGCTACTCGTCGTTGCAGCGGGAATCGACGTGTTGTCCGCCGCATATGCGGGGCGCAGATAGCTTGCGGAGACGAGCAGGACCAATCCGATCGCCGTCGTTAATCCCTTGCGGGCGTTGTCTCGGAAAGGCGCGGTCAGACGGGTTGCTGCAAACATGGAGGCTCTCCCAGGAATTTGATTTACGGGTGACAGTCGCGAACCGCGTCGCGTCTTGCGCTCGCGTGGGAGTACTGTGCTCGGCTCGTGTATCCGGGATTTGTCGACTGCCTGCCGATTCGTGTATTTCTGTATGTAACGGTTATGCAGATACATGGCGATACATTTGAATGAACTGTCCAGCCGGCGTCGCGCCGACGTTCCGCGAGCATGAAGGCGAGGAATTCCTGTTCGTGCACCAGGGCCGCGTCGAAATCGAATTCCCAAACGAGACGGTACAACTCAGGACCGGCGATTCGGTCTATTTCAACGCACTCATCCCGCACCGCACGCGCAGCCTCGGCACTACGCAGGCGGAAATTCTGGTCATCGTCAGCCACGACGAATAGCCGAATCCCTTCTTCGCGGTGGCCTTTCGATCGTCACCGCTGATGGACCCAGCGCCGTGTGATCCCAGCACGCTCGCGTAACCGTGGCAGGTTTCCGGCAAATGCATCACGTTGAATGCGGGCGTTGTCGGCACTTTTACGGATATCGACAACGCCCGACTTCGGCAGCTTTTCCGCGCCTGCTTCGGTGAGCAACTCGCGGTTGAAGTCAATTTTCGGCCGTCGTCGTTGCGCTCGGCCACCCGTCATGCAGGCGAGCCGCATGAAGCGCCCGGTTGTGCGCAATCTCGGCCGATGACGGCGGGTAGTCGTTCCGGTTCGACGGCAGCAGGCCGTCGGCTTCCGCATCGATCAGCTGTTGGCGGACTTCGGCGCGCGTGACGGGCGCCTGGTTGGACTGGGCGAAGGCTTGCGTGCCGAACGGCAGGCTCAGTGCGGCAACGGCGAAGGCGGCGACGAGTTTCATGGCAACTCCCTGGCGAATGAATGAACGGTCGAGTGGGCGGGCCCACGCGTTGAATTCTGGATTCCGCGGCCGTCACCACACTGACCCGTTGATTACAGTTTCGTAATCAGCGCGGCTCGCACGGATGCGCGCGGCGTTTCCCTGTAACATCGGCGCATGCCACCACCGAATGCGACGGAGCGACCATGCGCATCCTGATAGTCGAAGACGAACCGAAGACCGGCGCGTACCTCAAGAAGGGCCTCGAGGAATCCGGATTCAGCGTCGATCTCGCGAAGGACGGCGGCGAGGGGCTGACGCTTGCGCAGGAGGAAAGCTACGACGTGATCGTGCTCGACGTGATGCTGCCCGTGCTCGACGGCTGGAGCGTGCTCAAGCGGCTGCGCGACACGCATGCGACGCCCGTGCTTTTCCTGACCGCGCGCGACGACGTGCAGGACCGCGTGCACGGCCTCGAGCTCGGCGCCGACGATTACCTCGTGAAACCGTTCGCGTTCGTCGAACTGCTCGCGCGCATTCGCACGCTCGCGCGCCGCGGGCCGCCGCGCGAGACGGAGCGCATTGCGGTGGGCGATCTGGAAATCGACGTCGTGCGCCGCCGCGTGAAGCGCGGCACGGTGCGGATCGACCTGACGCCGCGCGAATTCTCGTTGCTGCAGCTGCTGGCGCGCCGGCAAGGCGAGGTGCTGAGCCGCACGCAGATCGCATCGTACGTGTGGGACATGAATTTCGACAGCGACACCAACGTCGTCGAAGTCGCGATCCGGCGGCTGCGCGCGAAGATCGACGACGATTTCGCGGTCAAGCTGATTCACACGGTGCGCGGCGTGGGCTACGTGCTCGAGCCGAAGGACGGCGCGTGACGCGCGCCCGCTCGATCGGCACGACGCTCGCGCTCGCATTCGGCGCGACCACGCTCGCGGTATTCGCGCTCGTCGGCGCATACGCGTACACGGGCCTCGAACGGCAGGTCAGCGCGCAGGACGACCTCGACATCGTGCTCGCCGCGCGGCATACGCGGCGGCTGGCCGGCGAACTCGATTCGCTCGACGCGGTGCGCACGCATGCGGACCGGCTGACGAGCCAGGTGCTCGGCAACGAGGCGCTGTCGCTGGCCGTCGTCGACGGGCAGGGCCACGTGCTCGCGCGCCACAACGTCCGGCGCACCGACCCGGAAGATGCGCGGGATGCCGCGCCGGGTGCGGCGTCGCCTGCGTTGCCCGATGTCGACCTGTTGCCGCCGCACGCGATGCCCGTACCCGCGAACGAGCGGATTACCGCCGACCGGATCGTGACGTGGACCGCCGACGGCGGCACGGCCGTGCGCGGCGTCGTAACGGATGCGCAATTGCGCGACGGTACGAAGATCCGGATCGCGGTCGCGCGCAACATGAGCGATCGCACCGAATTGCTCGACGGCTACCGCGACAAACTGAAGATTGCCGGCGGCCTCGGCGCGCTGTTCGCGATGCTGCTCAGCTACTGGTTGATCCGCACGTCGCTCGCGCCACTGCGCGAGATTGTCTCGAACACGGGGCGAATCACCGTCGACAAGCTCGATACGCGGCTCGACGCGTCGCGCGCGCCGCGCGAGCTGACGGCGCTGGTCGACGCGCAGAACGCGATGCTCGGACGCTTGCAGCAAGCGTTCGGGCACCTGTCGCAATTCAGCGCGGATCTCGCGCACGACCTGCGCACGCCGCTGAACAACATGCGCGGCGCGACCGAGGTGGCGCTCGCACGGCCGCGCTCCGTCGACGAATACCAGGCGCTGCTCGAGTCGAATCTCGAGGAATACGACCGCCTCGCGCGGATGATCGAGAATGTGCTGTTTCTCGCGCGTGCCGAGCATCCGGGCTTCGTCACGCGGCAACGCGCCTTCGACGTGCATGAGGAACTGACGCGCATCGCCGGTTATTTCGAAGGGCTGGCCGACGAAGCCGGCTCGACGCTGCATGTCGCCGGGCACGGCCAGCTGATCGCCGACCTCGAGCTGTTCCGCCGCGCGGTCAGCAACCTGCTGGCGAATGCGCTGCGTTATACACCGGCGGGCGGCATCATCACGCTGGCCGTCGACGAAACGGCGGACGCAGTGCGCGTCGTCGTGTCGAACCCGGGCGAGCCGATCGATCCCGCGCTGCTGCCGCGCGTGTTCGAACGCTTCGTGCGCGGCGACCCCGCGCGCAGCGGTGGCGGGCCGGGCGGCACGGCCGGGCTCGGCCTCGCGATCGTGCGTTCGGTGATGGAGCTGCATGGCGGCACGGCACGCGTCGAAAGCGACGCGGCCGGAACGCGCTTCATCCTCACGTTCGTCAAGACACCGACGCCTTCGCCGACGACGTAGCGGCCGCGGGCGCGGCGCTCGTTGCGTTCGCATCCTTATTCTCGGCCGTGTTCCAGCCGCCGCCGAGCGCCGTCAGCAGCGTGACCGCCGCCTCCATCCGGCGCGCGGCGATCTGATCGGCCAGCCGTCGGTTCGACAGGGCAATCGTCTGCGCGGTCACGACGTCGAGGTAGCTGACGGCGCCCGCCTCGAAGCGGTTGGTCGTCAGTTTCAGCGACAGGTCGGCGGCGTCGGTCGCGCGTTGCTGGCTGTCTGCTTCCGACGCGAGCGCATCGAGCGTGGAAAGTTGATCCTCGACCTGCTGGAACGCGGCGAGTACGGTCTGCCGGTAATCGGCGACCGTGCCGTCGTATTGCGCATGCGCGGCGCGCAGCGACGCGCTGCGGCGCCCGCCATCGAACAGCGTGCCGGCAAGCTGCGAGCCGAGCGACCAGAACAGGCTCGGCGCGCTCAGCCACGGCGCGAAGAAACCGCTTTCGAGCCCGGTGCTCGCCGACAGCACGAGATCGGGAAAGAATGCGGCGCGCGCTGCGCCGATCTGCGCATTCGCGGCCGCGACGCGGCGCTCGGCCGCCGCGATGTCGGGCCGCCGTTCGAGCAACTGCGACGGCACGCCGGCCGGAATCGCCGGCACGTCGAACGATTGCACGCGCGGCGCCAGCGTGAACGTCGACGCGCTTTCGCCGACGAGCGTCGCGATCGCATGCTGAAGCTGGGCGCGGGACGCGTCGATGTCGGTGTCCTGCGTGCGCGTCGTTTCCAGCTGCGTCGCGGCTTGGGCAACCGCCGATGCGTCGATCGCGCCGGCCGCGAGCTGCTGTTTCAGCAGGTTCAGCGCGTCCGCATACGCGCGTACCGTATCGTCGAGCAGTTGCTTCTGCGTATCGAGCGAGCGCAGCGCGAAATAGTCGGTTGCGAGTTCGGCCGTGACCGACAGCTTCACGGCCTGCACGTCGGCCGCGCTCGCAGCGGCGTTCGCCTGTGCGCTCGTCACCGCATCGTGCACGCGGCCGAATACGTCGGGCTCCCAGCTCGCCGCCACGCCGGCCTGGTAGTCGGGCGTCGTCTTGCCCGCGAGCGACGAGCCGAGCTTGTTGCGCGACACGCGTGCGCGGCTCTGCGCGACGCCGGCCGTGATCGTCGGCAGGAATCCCGCATGCTGGTAGTCGACCATCGCGCGCGCCTGCTGAAGATCGGCGACGGCTTTTTTCACGGTCTGGTTCGATACGTCGACGCGCGCTTCGAGTTTGTTCAGGACGGGATCGTCGAAAACGGTCCACCATGTGCCGCGCGATGCGGTGTCAGCTGGCGATGCAACGTTCCAGCCGGGCTGTGCAGCCGGTACGCCCGCAGCCGGTACGCCCGCAGCCACAACCCCGGCATAGTGCGCGGGAACCGCGACGGCGGGTGGTGAATAGGCAGGCAGCGTCGAGCACGCGGACAACGCGGTCAGGGCGGCGGCGACACCGGGTACGACGACGCGCCGGGCGAACGGGAGCGGACGGGCGAAGGGCATGGCGAGTATCTCGTGAGTGTTCATGAGCGGATCAGCCGCGAGCCGGCGCCGCACCGGCGGCGCGCGCCGATGCAGCGGCGGCGGGCGTTGCCGCCGAACCGGTCGTCGAGTCTGCCGACATGGCCGGCGTTTTGTCGTGTGCGACGGACACGATCTTCACGGCTTCGCCCGACGCGATCGAATCGCCGGGGTTGTCGATCACGCGATCGTTCGCGGCGAGCCCCGCCACGATCTCGACGTGCGTGCCGAAATCGCGGCCGATCTGCACGGTCTTCAGCGCGGCGGTGCCGTTCGCGCCGACGGTTGCGACCGTCACGCCGTTCGGCCGGAACAGAAGCGCGCTGACCGGCAGCTCGAACGCGGATGTCGCGGCCGGCACGAGCAGGTGCGCCTGCGCATACGCGCCGGGCAGCAGTGCGCCGGCGCGGTTGTCGACGTCGATCTCGACGCGCAGCGTGCGCGTGACCGGATCGATCGCGCCCGCGCTGCGCGCGACACGCGCGGCGAAACGCCGGCCCGGATACTGCTGCGTGGTCAGGTAGACCGCCGTGCCGGCCGTCACGCCGCCCGCGCTGTCCTGCGGCACATCGACGAATACGCGCAGCGTGCCCGTCTGTTCGAGATGGAACAGCTCGCCGGACAGGCCGGGGCTGCCCGGCGTGCCGCCCGCGGTGACGAGCGTGCCGACGTCGACATTGCGTGCGGTGATCACGCCGTCGAACGGGGCCGTGACCGATTCGTACGACACCAGTTCGCCGAGGTGCGCGACGTTTGCCTGCGCGGAGGCCAGCATCGCGCGCTTCGCGTTCATGTCGGCGACCTTCGTGTCGGCGTCCTGCTGCGACACGGATTGCGTCTTCAGCATCTCCTGCCAGCGCTGCGCGGTCGATTTCGCATAGTCGTAGTTCGCCTGTGCGGTGGCCGCATCGGCGCGTGCCTGCCGCAACTGCGCATCGAGATCGGGCGCGGCGATCTGCGCGAGCGTCGCGCCGGCCTTCACGTGCGCGCCGATGTCGACGTTCCAGTGCGCGATGTAGCCGCTCGTGCGCGCGTAGATCGACGCTTCGGCATACGGCATCACCGCGCCCGGCAGCGTCAGCGTCTGATCGGCGGGCGCGGTGCCCGGCAGGATCACCGACACCGGCAATGCCTGCTGCGCGGCCACCTGCATGCGCTGCGCGGCGCGCGCGTCGATGCGCGGCACGATGGCGATCGCGAGCAGCGCGGCGGCTGCCGCGATGCCGGCCAGTGGGACGACCAGCTTGCGGCTGCGGCGGGAGGGCGACGTGCCGGGTGTCGTGCCGCGTGCAATCGGCGGCGCCGTGTCCGCTTCGGCGGCCGGCGGCGGGGCGAGAGGTTCGATCGAGTCGTTCATGATGGGTTCGAGGTCGGGCGAGGCGAAGGGAGTCGAGGTGAAACCGTGCTCAGGACAACGCCGGCGTGTCCGGCGCGCGGCGTGCGGCGGCCGCGTCGCGGCGCCGCTCGAGCCACGCATGGACGAAGCCGAACAGGACGGGCACGAACAGCAGCGTCGACAGCGTGCCGAACGCAAGGCCGCCGATCACCGCGCGGCCGAGCGGCGCGTTCTGCTCGCCGCCGTCGCCGAGGCCGAGCGCCATCGGCAGCATGCCGATGAGCATCGCGAGCGCGGTCATTACCACCGGGCGGAAGCGGCTGAAGCCCGCATCGAGCGCGGCCTGCCACGGCGGCGCGCCGCCCGCGATCAGCTCGCGCGCCGCATTGACGACCAGGATGCTGTTCGCGGTCGCGATGCCGATGCACAGGATCGTGCCGGTCAGTGCGGGCACCGACAGCGTCGTGCGCGTGACGAACAGCATCCACGCGATGCCGGCGAGCGACGCGGGCAGGCCGCCGACGATCACGAGCGGATCGAGCCAGGACTGGAAGTTGACGACCATCAGCAGGTAGACGAGTGCGATCGCGAGCGCGAGGCCGCCGAGCAGCCCGGCGAACGACTCGTGCATTGCCTGCACCTGGCCGCGCAGCACGATCGACGAGCCGGGCGGCAGCTGTGCGCGCGCCTCGTCAACGAGCTTCGCCACGTCGGCCGTGACGCCGCCAAGATCGCGCCCCTGCACCGACGCGAAGATGTCGAGCGCCGGCTGGACGTTGTAGTGCGAGACGACCGCCTGCTGCGTCGCGCGCGAGAAGCTGCCGAGCGCGCCGAGCAGGTTCTGCGCGGGGGCGCCGGCGGCCGGACCGCCGGCCGGCGTCTGCGGCGAACGCGCGATGCCGGCCGGCAGCGGCACGTTCGCGAGCGCCTGCAGCGAATCGACCGAATACTGCGGTGCCTGCACGATCAGCGGGTAGCTGACACCGTTGCGCGGGTCGAGCCAGAAGTTCGGCGTCGTTTGCGAGCTGCCGGACAGCGCGATCAGCAGGTTTTGCGCGACGTCGCGTTGTTCGAGGCCCGCCTGGATCGCCTTGGTGCGATCCACGTTCACGTCGATCGCCGGCTCGTCGCCCGGCTGCTGGATGCGCGCGTCGACGAGGCCGCGCACGCCGCGCAGCTTCGCGAGCAGCGCGTTCGCGACCGCGCGGTTCTGGTCGAGCTTGTTGCCGACGATCTGGATGTCGATCGGCGCGGGCAGCCCGAAGTTGAGGATCTGGCTGACGATGTCGGCCGGCAGGAACGCGAACGTGACGCCCGGGAACGACTGCGCGAGCAGGTTGCGCAGCTTCGCGACGTAGGCGGCCGTGGGCGCGTGGTTCGGCTTCAGCGTGATCAGCACGTCCGCATCCTCGGTGCCGACCGGGTCGGACGAGTCGTACGTGAGGTTGATCCCGCTTACCGGCACGCCGATGTTGTCGAGTACGCTTGCGATGTCGCTTGCGGGAATCACGTTGCGCACGCGTGCTTCGACTTCGTCGGTCAGGCGCGCGGTTTCCTCGATCCGCGTGCCGGTCGGCGCGCGCAGGTGCAGGCGGATCTCGCCGGTGTCGACCGACGGGAAGAAGTCCTGGCCGGCGAACGCGAACAGCGCGGTCGATGCGGCGCATGCGAGCAGGAACGCGGCCGCGAAACGGCGGCGGCGCGCGATCGCGGCCGACAGCAGCGCGCGATAGCGCAACCGCACGGCCTCGAAGCGATGTTCGAACGCGGCCTGAAAGCGCGCGATCCGCGCGAACACGCCGCGCGGCGGCCGGCCTTGCCCCTTCGCGCGCATCAGGACCATCGCGAGCGTCGGCACCAGCGTGCGCGAGAAGAAGTACGACGCCACCATCGCGAAGACCACCGCCTCGGCCATCGGCACGAACAAATAGCGCGCGACGCCTTGCAGCAGGAACATCGGCACGAACACGATGCAGATCGACAGCGTCGACACGAAGGTCGGCACTGCGATCTCGCCCGCGCCGGTCAGGATCGCGTCCTCGAGCGGCGCGCCGCGCTCGAGATGATGCGTGATGTTCTCGATCGCGACGGTCGCGTCGTCGACGAGAATCCCGACCGCGAGCGCGAGCCCGCCGAGCGTCATGATGTTGATGGTCTGGCCGAGCGCGGCGAGCGCGAGCAGCGAGGTCAGCACCGCGAGCGGAATCGACACCGCGATGATCAGCGTCGCGCGCCAGCTGCCGAGGAACAGCAGGATCATCACCGCGGTGAGGCACGCGGCGATCAGCGCCTCGCGCACGACGCCCTGGATCGCCGCCTTCACGAACACGGACTGGTCGCCGAGCGTCGAGATGTGCAATGCTTTCGGCAGGCCGGCCGCGATCTTCGGCAGCATGGCCTTGACCTGATCGATGATCGTCAGCGTCGACGCGCTGCCGGTCTTCTCGACGGTCAGCAGCGCCGCGCGCTTGCCGTCGGCGCGCACGATGTTGGTCTGCGGCGCGTAGCCGTCGCGAACGTGCGCGACGTCGCGCACGTACACTACGTTGCCGCCGATCGTCTTCACCGGCAGGTTGTTCAGCGCGGCGACCGTCTGCGTGCTGCCGTTCATCTGCACGTTGTACTCGCGCGTGCCGATCTTCGCGGTGCCGCCCGGCAGGATCAGGTTCTGCGCGTTGATCGCGTTCACGACGTCGATCGGCGCGAGCCCCTTCGCCTGCAGCGCGCGCGTGTCGAGATCGACGACGATCTGGCGGATCTTGCCGCCGAACGGCAGCGGCACGGCCGCGCCCTGGACGGTCGCGAGCTGCGTGCGAATGAAGCTGTTGCCGAGGTCGTACAGCTGCTGCTCGGCGAGCGTGTCGCTCGACAGCCCGAGCTGCAGGATCGGCACCGTCGACGCGTTGTACGTGATGATGTTCGGCGGCAGCGTGCCGGGCGGCAGGATCCGCAGGATCGACGCGGCATTGCTCGCGGCTTCCGCGATCGCGCGGTTGATGTCCGCGCCCGGGTGGAAGAAGATCTTCACGACCGACACGCCGTTCAGCGACTGCGATTCGATGTGCTCGATGTCGTCGACGTCGGACGTGAGCGCGCGCTCGTAGTTCGACGTGATCCGCTTGGCCATGTCCTCGGCGGAGAAGCCGTTGTACGACCAGACGATGCTGACGACCGGGATGTCGATGTTCGGGAAGATGTCGGTCGGCGTGCGCAGGATCGCGAGCGGTCCCGCGATGAAGATCAGCAGTGCGAGCACGACGAAGGTATAAGGCCTGCGCAACGCCAGCCGGACGATCCACATGATGTTGTTCCTCGTAGCAGGGCAAGGGGTCGCATTGGATGCGACGAGCGTGCAGTCTGCCGTCGCCGCGTTGACCCGGCCCTGACTCGAAGATTACGAAGCTGTTATCCGCGGGCTGCGCCGCAGATTTCGGTTTTGTCATCCGCGCGTCAGCGTCCGGCCGGCCTGGATGACCAGAATGAATGCGTCAGGCGGGGCAATCGCATCCGCGGTTCCGCCGGCGGCGCATCGACGATGCGTCCTCATCGAATCGTTCCGGGAGCTTCATCATGAATCGCAGATTGACCGCAGCCGCCGCGCTGCTCGTACTCACCCTCGGCGCACCGGTTGCCGCGCTGGCGCAGCAAGCATCGCAGGGTCTCACCCGCGCGGAGGTGCTCGCCGATCTCGTCCAGGCGCAGCGCGACGGGACCGTGCCGACGTCGAACTGGGACTATCCGCCGAGCAACCGGACGATCGCGCGCAACGCCGAGCTGTATGCGATCGCGCACGGCGAAGCGCGCACCGCGACCGCGTCGGCGCCCGTGCCGTCGGTCAGCACGCAATGAGCGGGGCGATGAAAGTCGTTTCCCGGCTGGCGATCGCCGCGCTGCTCGCGGCGGCGGTTGCCCCCGCCTTTGCGCGCGGGATGCCTCAGTTGCCCGACGACGACGGCTCGCGCGCCGGCGTGCTGCGCATGCTCGATCCGGCGAGCGCGAGCGCGAGCGACGAAGCGCACGTGCGCTCGGCCGTTGGCGTCGCCTCGCATCGGAGCGACGACACGGAAAGGAAGGCGGCGACCGGTCGGACTTGCGCGTCGTAAAGCCCTGCCGTGACTGCCGTCATGCCGCCCGGTTTCGCGGATGATCGATATGGCGCGCGCAATCGCGACACCGCGCCGGCGCTCGTCACGCTCGCCCCATGATCCGCGTGCCGAGCGAGATGCCGAGTTCGGACAACGAAGCGTTGGTCGCGAGTTGGTCAGCCTCCCAGCGCGACAGCGCGGCGTCGAATGCACTTTCGTGCACGCCGCCGCGCAGCGCTTCGGCAAGACCGACCGCGTTCTGCGCCGCCTTCGCGACACCGGCGGCGGTGTGTGGTCGCACGAGGCAGGCCGCGTCGCCGAGCAGCACCGCGCGCCCGAACGCCATGCGCTCGACCGCGAGATCGAGGATCGCCTGCGCGAACGGCACCTGGGTCGCTTCGACGAGCGCGGCGAGCGTCGGCGCGAGCAGTCGGCGGCCGGCGTCCACGAGTTCGCGCCGGTTGTCGTCGCGCATCGCGCCGGGCGGCAGCGAGCCGTCGCGCTGCGTGCCGTCCCGCGCGAGAAACAGCGACGGCACGCGATCCTGCTCGAGCCGCCGATACCAGACCCAGTTCACACGCCGCTTGCCCGGCTCGACCGCACCGTCGCGGCCCGGCACCAGGTAGGTCAGGAACAGATGCGCGTCGCCTTGCTGGAACGTGAACCGATCGCGCAGCACCCGCAGCACCGTGTCGGAAAGCGTGTGCTCGTCGACGAGCCCGCGCCACGCAACGTAGCCCGCATACGCGGGCCGCGCGTCGGGCAGCAACTGGGCGCGCACGGCCGAGCGGCCGCCGTCCGCGCCGACCAGCAGGTCGGCATGTTCGACGCGGCCGTCCGCGAAATGCGCACTCACGCGCGCGCCGTCGTGTTCGAACCGCTCGAACGACACGCCGGCGTGGACGACGCCGGCCGGCAGCGCGCGCTTCAGCGCGGTGTAGATCACGTTCCAAGCGGTCTGCGTTTGCGGCATGTAAAGGCGCTGCACGATCCGGTCACGTTCGTCGAGATAGATGCGGTCGATCGAATCGACACTCGCATCGTGCGGCACCGGCACGCCGCCGAACGTGAACGCGCGTTCGATCGGCGCCTGTAGCACGATGCCGCCGCCGCGGCTGTCGAGATCGTGCGGCGATTGCTCGAACACCTTGACGCGCCATCCGGCCGCGCGCAGCGCGGTCGCCGCGAACAGCCCGCCCACCGACCCGCCGATGACGATCGCCGACGGTTGCGAAGCGTCACTCATGATTTTTCTCCCCCGATGATTCGTCGCGCGAAGCCGGCTTCCGGGAGGCCGTGCAGCAGCACGACGGCACGCGTGCCGTCCGCATCGAAGCAGTGCTGGCGGACACCGTCGGCGGTGACGGCGTGATGGGCAATCGAAGGCATGTCGGTGCTCGCGTGACGGTCCATGTCCGGTCCGGCACCTGCGGGCCCGGACGCGAATGCAAATGCCTTTCGAGGATAGGCGAAGCGATCGGCGCGCCGGATGAATTGTTCTGAATTCGTCGGCTGCGCCTGCCGCCGCGTCACCCGCGTCGTCGTCGCCGTGCGGCCGCGCCGGACGCGAGCTGCTTCAGCGTAGCGGGCGTGCCATGGAGAAACGCGTCGACCAGCCGTTCGATTTCGGTGTCGAGATCGTCGGGCACCGGCAGCCCGTAGACCCACTTGCGCACGCCGAAATAGAAAATGCTCGCGTGCAGGCTCCACACGAGCTCGATTTCGGCGTTGCGCTGGGCCTCCGTCGCAGGCGTGGCGATGTCGTATTCGTGCCGCAATTCGCGCAGCACCGGCAGGAACACGCGCTCGCGCAGCCGCGACAGATAGCGCGTGTTGAAGCCCTCGCGGCTGAGCCCCGCGAAGATGAAGGTGCGGATCCATTCGCGCCGCAGGATGGTTTGCGCGTACGCGCGGTAGAACGCGACGAGCCGCTCCTGCAGCGGCACCGTGCGATCCGCGATCATTTTTTCCCAGTCGGGATTCCACGTGTAGACCTCGTCGTACACGCGATCGATCAGCGCCTCCTTGCTCGGGAAATACCGGTACAGCAGCGGCTGGGTGACGCCGATCTGCCGCGCCAGCTCGCGCGTGCTGCCGGAAAAGCCGTGCGTCGCGAAATGCTCGATCGCCTTCTCGACGATTTGCCGCTCGCGCGCTTCCGGCGCAAGGCGCCGGCCCGGCGTGACGGCATTGCCGTCGGCGTCCGTTCCGCGCTCGCGGGCGGGCGTGCTGCGTTTTCTTTCGGTCATGCATCGGCTCCTGATCGTGTGCGTGCTTGGCTATCGATCGAAAAATAACACGACCGGACCGCGAGAAACCCACGCGGCGAGGCTGCCGGCGCGACGGCGGAACCGTCGCGCAAGCGCGATGCGTCGCGTCGACCGCTCAGTCGGGCAGGGCGTCCGGGCGGCATCTTCAGGAAAATTCAGGCCATCGCCATGACATTAAGACGCTGCTTAACTAGTCTTGCTTCCGAACCGCCGTATGGACCGGACGCCAGTCGGCACCGCCGGACCGTTCGGCACAACCGGAGCGGACCATGCGTTATCTGATCTCGCCGGGCGCAGGCATCGCGTGCACCGGCGCAACCGTCGCCATCCAGGAGGCCGGGCCATGGCGACGCAGCCGGTAAGCGCTGCCGCGGCGCCCGATCACGTGCGTGGCGAGGACGTATTTCTCGCGTCGATCGCCGGGTACGTCGACACGCTCGGCTTCGTCGCACTGTTCGGCCTGTTCACCGCGCACGTCACCGGCAACTTCATCCTGATCGGCTCCGGGCTCGCCGGTGTCGGGCAAGGGCTCGTGATCAAGTGGCTCGCGTTCCCGGCCTTCATCGCCGGGATCGTCGGCGCGCGCGTGCTCGACCACCGGATGCGCTCGCTGGGCCACGGCCCGCGCGCACGTTCGCTGTACGCGCTTCAGGCCGTGTTGCTGGCGGGGTTCATGCTGGCCGGCGTGATGGCGTCGCCGATCGCCGACGCCGATGCGCCGCGCACGATCCTGTGCGGCCTGCTCGGCGCCGCGGCGATGGGTGTCCAGAACGCACACGGCCGGCTGACGGCGCGTTCGGTCGTCGCCAACACGGTGATGACGGGCAACGTCACGCAGGCCGTGATCGACGCGTTCGACTGGCTGGTGCCGCTCGCCGCGCCGGCCGAGCGGGACGCCGCGCGTGCGCGGCTGCGGCGCACGCTGCCGCCGGTCGCGGGCTTCGCGCTCGGCGCGGGCGCGGGGGCGGCCGCGTACGTGTTCGCCGCCTTCTGGGCGCTCACGCTGCCGCTCGCGACCCTGTGCTTCCTCGCCTATCGATCCGGCCGGCCCGACGACGGGCCGGCATCACGCTGAATCCGTGCGCGACGCACGGCAGCGCTTGCCACTTTCAAGGAGAATTTCGATGATTTCACTGAAGTTGCGACAAGTCTTGCAGATGACGGCCGCATCGACGGTCGTGCTCGGCGCATTGCTGGCGACCGCGCCGGCCCGTGCGGACGAAACGCGTCTGCTCGACACCTCGTCCGCGAAGGTGCCGGCCGTCGCGGTCGGCCCGCAGTACGACACGACGCACGTGTGCGTCGCGCCTGAAGACTTCGACCGCTTCACCGACAGCTTCGTCGCCACGTTCGGCGGCAAGAAGTCGCAGCAGGGCGTGTTCCAGGTCACGCCGACGCCGAGCCAGACGATGTCGCAGCTCGTGTTCACGCCGTCCGGCACGATCTCGGTGTTCGGCTTCAAGACGCCGATTCCGTATCCGTTCTGCCAGGAGCGCACCGGCTACCTCGTGACCGACATCGACGTCGCAATGAAATCGGCGCGCGCGCACGGCGCCGACGTGGTCGTCGACACGTTCCCCGATCCGATCGGCCGCGACGCGATCATCCGCTGGCCGGGCGGCGTGAACATGCAGCTGTACTGGCACACGCAGGCGCCGCACTACGATCCGCTGCAGACGGTGCCGGAAAACCGCGTGTACGTGTCGCCGGAAACTGCGACCAAGCTGGCGCACGACTTCGTCGCGTTCTCGCGCGGCAAGATCGTGTCCGACGTGCGCAAGGCGCCGGGCATCGAGATCGGCCGGCCGAACGACACGTACCGCCGCATTCGCATCGAGTCGGGCTTCGGCAAGATGACCGTGCTGGCCACCGACGGCCATCTGCCATATCCGTTCGGGCGCGAGATGACCGGCTACGAAGTGGCGGATCTCGCGGCCACGCTGGAGAAGGCCAAGGCCGCCGGCGTGACGGTGCTGGTGCCGACCTTCACGTCGGACGGGCGCGATGCGGCGCTCGTGCAGTTCCCGGGCGGCTACGTCGCCGAGATCCACGCGCGGTCGAAGTGATGGCGCGACGCGCGATGAAGCGGGCGTGGCGTGGCGTGCTGCCGGCTGCCGTGCTGGCGGGCGGCGTCGCCGCGTACACCGCGCCGGCGGCGGCCGCCGATGAAACCGCGGCGCCGGCGTCGACCGCCGGCGCGGCATGCACCGCGAAGCGGCCCACGGTGCTGTTCAACCGCTGGCAGGAAGACTGGTCGGTGCTCGCGAATCCATGCGTGCCGCGCAAGCCGCTCGACGGGCTGAAGTACATTCCGCTGGGCGCCGATCCGTCGACCTACCTGTCGCTCGGCGCGAACCTGCGCGAGCGCTTCGAGCTGAACAACGCGCCGCTGTTCGGGCTCGGCGCCGCGCACGACGACAATTACGTGATCCAGCGCGCGACGGTGCATGCGGATCTGCGCTATGCCGGGCACTTCCAGGCGTTCGTCCAGTTCGTCGATGCGCGGCCGTTCGGCAAGGACACGGTCGGCCCGGTCGACAAGGACCAGCTCGACATCGAGCAGGCGTTCGTCGCGTATGTCGACCAGCTGGGCGGCGGCACGTTCAAGACGCGCATCGGCCGGCAGGAGATGGCGTTCGACTTGCAGCGGTTCGTGTCGGTGCGCGACGGCCCGAACGTGCGCCAGGCATTCGATGCGCTGTGGGCCGATTACGAAATCGGCAACTGGCGGCTGATCGGCTATGTGACGCGCCCGGTGCAGTATCGCAACGACGCGGTGTTCGACGACGTGTCGAACCGGCACCTCAGATTCGATGGCGTGCGCATCGAGCACAACGCGGTCGGGCCGGGCGAACTGTCGGGCTACTGGTCGCGCTACACGCGCGACAACGCGCGCTATCTGGCCGGGGCCGGCACCGAGCGGCGCGACGTGTTCGACATGCGCTACGCGGGCAAGTCATCCGGTTTCGACTGGGACGCCGAGGCGATGCTGCAGACCGGACACATCGGCCAGGACACGATCGGTGCATGGGCGTTCGGCGCGTTGGGCGGCTATACGTTCGCGAAGACGCCGGGCACGCCGCGCATCGGCATCCAGGTGGACGGCGCGTCGGGCGACAAGCATCCCGGCGACGGGCGCATGGGCACCTTCAACCCGCTGTTCCCGAACGGCTATTACTTCACGCTCGCCGGCTACACGGGCTACAGCAACCTGATTCACGTGAAGCCGTCGCTGACGTTCAAGCCGGCCGGCAACGTGACGGTGCTGACCGCGGTCGGCTTCCAGTGGCGCGCGACGACGAACGACGCGATCTACGGACAAGGGATGCAGGCCGTGCCCGGCACGGCCGGCAAGGGCGGCGCGTGGACCGGCATGTACGCGCAGGCGCGTGTGGACTGGCTCGTCAATGCGAACACGGCGCTGGCGGTCGAGGCCGTGCATTTCCAGCTCGCCGATTCGATTCGCGCGCTGGGCGCGCGCAATGCCGACTATGTCGGCGTCGAGGCGAAGTTCGGCTGGTGACGCGGCGCGCCGCGCGGCTCAGTGCGGCGCGCCCGCGAGCGTCCCGACGAAGTCGATGAATGCCGTGACGCGCTTCGAGCCGCGCTGGTTCGGCAGGTACAGCGCGGTGACGACCGAGCGCGCCGCGCCGGGCATGACGTCGTACGCTTCGAACAGCCTGCGCAGGCGGCCCGCCTGGACGTCGCCGTCGACCAGCCAGTCAGGCAGCAGCGCGACGCCGGCGCCGTCGAGCGCGGCTTCGCGCAATACTTCAATGTGGTTCGACTTCAGCCGTCCGGTGACCAGCACCCTGGTCGTGCCGTGCGCATCGGCGAACGACCACGCCTGCTGGTCGCCGCCGAAGTGAAAGCGCAGGCACTGATGGTCGACCAGCTCGCCCGGCGTAGCCGGCGCACCGTGCGCAGCGAGGTAGTCGTGGCTCGCGACGACGAAGCGATGGAACGTGCCGAGCTGCCGCGCGACCACCTCCGCGGACGGCGCCGCCTCGCCGAGACGGATCGCGACGTCGATCCGGCCGGCGACGAGATCGACGCGTTCGTCGGTGAGCTGCAGGTCGAGGTCGAGCTTCGGATAGCGGGCGAGGAAGGCCCCGATGTGCGGCGCGATGCGGCGCATGCCGTACGCGACGGGCACCGACACGCGCAGCGGCCCGGACGGCTCGTCGCCGCGATCTGAGACGAGCGCGTCGGCTTCCGCGAGCTCCTCCAGCAGCCGCTTTGCCCGCGCGTAGTACACGGAGCCGGCATCGGACAGCGTGACCTGGCGCGTCGTGCGGTTCAGCAGCACGGCGCCGAGCGATGCCTCGAGCGCATCCACCGCGCGCACCACCGACGAGGCCGCGAGATCGAGGCGCCGCCCCGCGCTCGAGAAGCCGCCGGCTTCCGCGACTTCCACGAACGCGCGCAGCGCGGAGAATTTGTCCATGTCGTTGCCTTTGTGCGTGCCGCAACGATGCGTTGCGTGCCGTTCGCATTCTATCGCCGGCCGGCAAGCGCTATCTTCGAAACTGCAATCAACAGGAGAGCGCAATGAATTCCGTCGAAGTCACGATCACCCACGATCTCATCTGCCCTTGGTGCTGGATCGCCGAGCGCAGGGTCGTCGAGGCGATCGACGAAGCCGGGCTGGCCGGCGACGTGCAGATCCGGTTCGTGCCGTTCGAGCTGAACCCGACGATGCCGGCCTCGGGCATGGACCGCACCGCCTACCGCAGCGCGAAGTTCGGCAGCTGGGCGCGCTCGCAGGCACTCGACGCGCAAGTGGCCGAGGCCGGCCGTGCGGCCGGCCTCGTGTTCGATCATGCGCGGATCGCGCGCACGCCGAACACCCGGCTCGCGCACCGGCTCGTCTGGTTCGCGCAGCAGCGCGGCGGCGCGGCGGCGCTGGTCGATGCGCTGTTCGCCGCGTACTTCCGCGACGGCCGCGACATCGGCGATGCGAACGTGCTGGCGGAGATCGCGGCGGGCGCCGGTCTGCCGGGCGACGCGGTGCGGGCGTTCCTCGCGTCCGACGAAGGGCGCGACGCGGTGATCGCGCTCGAGGCCGGTGCGGTGCGCGCGGGTGTCGCGTCGGTGCCGTCGACGCGCATCGGATCGGTGATCGTCAGCGGCGCGCAGCCGGCCGCCGTGTTTCGCGACGCGTTGCTGGCCGCGCATCACCCGGTCGACTGAACCCGGTGGCGGTCAACCACGAGGTGGCGCGTCGCGATGAACGGACGCCACGCGCGACGGCGTCAGCGCGACATCCCGCGCCGCCATGCGCCGGGCGGATGGCCGACGATGCGCGCGAACAGGCGGTTCAGATGGCTCTGGTCGGCGAAGCCGCATGCGGCCGCGATTTCCGCGAGCGTCATGTCGGTCGTCTCGATCAGCTCGCGGGCGCGCATCACGCGCTGCTCCAGCAGCCATTGATGCGGCGTGCGGCCGGTGGTGCGCGAGAACGCGCGGATGAAATAGCCGCGCGACAGATCGCATTCGTTCGCGACTTCCTCGATCGATACGCCGAGGTCCGCCTTCTCCATCAGCAGTTCCTTGGCGAGCGCCGTCTTGGCCGGCGACAGCACGCCCTTGCGCTCCAGGTCGCGCGCATGCGCGCTGCCGTACCGGCACGCGAGATGCGTGCCGATCGCGACGCCCATCTGCTCGACGAACAGCGTGTTCAGCGCGCCCGGCACGTCGAGGCTGTCGGCGATCGCGTGCGCGAGATGGCCGAGCACCGGGTCCTGCACGTCGGGCGCGCAGGTCAGGCCGGCGATTTCGGCGCCGTCGTGCTCGCGGCCGAAGTGGTCGAGGTAGCTGCGCGACAGCTCGATCAGCACGAAGTCGAACTTGCCGTACAGGTCGGCGCGAAAATTCCGGGAAAAGTCGCGAATGTAGATGGAGTTGCGCTGAAAGCGTCGCTCGGATTTGCCGGCGCCACCGTAGATCGTGCGCCGATGCCCGGCGTTCAGCGACACGCCGATCAGGAAGCCGCGATCGCTCGCAGGCATTTCGATGCGCTCGAATTGTTCGTCGCGCATGCATTTGCGGTGGAGCGTCAGGCCGCCGGCCGACCTTTCAATATCCTTGGACAGCAGGCTCGCGATGCATCCGAGCGTGTCTTTCGGCGGCGCCGCGGCGGGCGCGACGAGAGGATTCGACATGATGGAGCGTCCTTCGGTGGGTGCGGCGCGCGAGCATTGTTGCGTGCGGTTGATACCGCACGCCCGACAGGCCGAGGATAACTTGAATAAATGTCCGCTTGCTGACGAAAAGTGCATCGGCCCGGCCGATCCGTTTCGCGGCTGCCGAACGATATCGCCGGCGCGGGACCGTCACGCGCAGGCACCAGGGCCACATGATACTGCCCCGTTTGGGTTTGCGCTGCCCGCGCGTGCACCGCGTGCGGCGGCGCCGGCCGCCAGTGCATTTTCATTCAAGATTTTTCTTTATACGGTGTTTACACTCGGCCCACTTTTTGACATTTCGTGCCCCGCGTGCCGCGCAGGCGCGGCGCGGGCTCCCGCCCCGGTGAACCGCGCGTTCACATGGCGGTCATCGTGGGGAACCTGGAGGCGGCCATGATCCAGATCGGGAATTTGTCGGTGGATTTCGAGCAGCGTGACATTCGCCATCACGGCGCGTCGTTGCGCATCGGCGCACGCGCGCTCGACATACTGGAAGTACTGCATCGCGCGAATGGCTCGCTCGTGTCGAAGGACGACATCATGGACGCGGTGTGGCCGGGCCTGATCGTCGAGGAGAACCGGCTGCAGGTGCACGTCGCGACGCTGCGCAAGGCGCTCGGCCCGAACCGCGACCTGATCAAGACCGTGCCGGGGCGAGGTTACCTGCTGATCGCGCATCCGCCGGTCGCGCACACGGTGCCGCCGCCCGCGTCCGACGCGGCGCGCGGCGCGGATGTGGCGTCCCACCCGGTGCCGCTCGTCGGGCGTCAGACCGAGATCGGGCAGATCGTCGACATGCTCGAACGGGTGCCGGTCGTCACGCTCGTCGGTGCGGGCGGCATCGGCAAGACGAGCCTCGCCGAGCGCGTCGCGCACGAACTGCGCGCTCGCTCGGGCCAGCGCGTGCTGTTCGTCGAACTGGCGTGCGCGGCGACGCGCGACGACGTGCTGCGCGCGATTGCGACGGAACTCGGCCTCGACGTGGACGGCGTGCCGACCGTCGAGCGCATCGGCGATGCATTCGCCGCGACGCGCGGCCTGCTCGTGCTCGACAACGCGGAGCACGTCGTCGATCTGGTGGCCGACCTCGTCGAAACGCTGACGTCGCACGGCGCGACGCCGCGCGTGCTCGTGACGAGCCGCGAGCCGCTGCATATTTCGGCCGAGGCCGTGTTTCGCGTGAGTCCGCTCGCGGTGCCGGACGACAGCGCGTCCGTCGACGAGATCGCGCGTCATTCCGCCGTCGAGCTGTTTCTCGCGCGGATTCGCGCGGCCACGCCGGATTACGCGGTCGATGCGGCCAGCCTCAGGCTGATCGGCGAGATCTGCCGGCGTCTGGACGGGTTGCCGCTCGCCATCGAACTCGCGGCCGCACGCGTCGCGACGCTCGGGCTCGAGGTCGTCGCGTCGCGTCTCGACGACAGGCTGAACCTGCTCACCGGCGGGTTGCGATCGGCCTTGCCGCGCCATCAGACGTTGCGGGCCACGTTCGACTGGAGCTATGTGCTGCTGGATGCGGCCGCCCGATCGCTGTTTCGCCGCATGGCGTGCTTCATCGGTCCATTTACGTTCGACGCCGCGCGCGACGTCGCGATGGATCCGGGCATGCCGGCCGCCGAGATGGTTGCGCTGCTCGGCGAACTGGTTGCGAAGTCGCTGGTCGCCGTCGAATTCAACGGCGCGCAGGCGCGCTATCGGCTGACCGAATCGACTCGCGCGTACGCGCTCGAGAAACTGCACAACGAAGGCGAATTCGACGCGGTTGCCGCACGGCATGCGCGTTACGAACGCGAACAGGCCGAAGCGCGCGTGCTCGCCCAGGCGCAGCGCGCGCACGGCGTGAGCCTGCGTCCCGCCGCGGACGTGGCGCCGCCTCGCGAACGCGCGGCGGCCGCGCCGCAGGTTGCGGAAATCGACGGGCTCACGCGTGCGTTGCTCGAGCCGGCGCGCATGCGCGAATGCGCGATATCTGCGAGACGCGCGCTCGATGCGCTCGACGCCGGGGCATCGGAAGCCGTCGATACTGCACGAGAAATGCGCCTGCGTGCGGGCTATGCGGCCGCGCTGCTGCATATCGACGGCGATACGCATACGGCCGCCGCGATGTGGGAGAGGACACTCGGCCTCGCGGGCCGGATCGGCGACGAGGCGTTCGACGCGCGCGCGCTGGTCGGGCTGTGGAACACCATGCTGACGCGCTCCGACATTCACGAATCGCTGCGCTACGCGACGCGCTTCGAGCGGGCCGCGCAGCGGCGGGGCGACCGGCCGCAACGGTTGCTGGCGAACGCGATGGTCGCGACCTCGCTGCACTACTTCGGCGAGCATGCGCAGGCACGCGAGCGGCTCGAGGCGGCGACGGCCGAGCTGGCCGACGCCGGTGAACCGCCGTGTGCGGAAGCGGCGCTGGGCGTCGACGTCGCGACGCTCGGCCGGACGATGCTGACGCGGCTCGTCTGGATCCAGAGCGATCCGGAATACGCGATGCGGCTGGCGGCGCAGGCCGTCGAGCGCGCGCGCCGCAGCGGCTCGGCGCTGGCGTTGTGCGTCGTGCTGGGCGCCGCTGCCGTGCCGATCGCGCTGCGCTATGGCGACCACGACGTGATCGCCGATTATCTGGCGACGCTGCGCGCGAGCGCCGACGAGAACGGGTTCGACATCTGGCGCAACCATGCCGAATGTCTCGCCGGGCGGTTCGACATGCAGGCAGGCCATCCGGGCGCCGGCCTCGCGCGGCTCGAGCCCGCGCTGCGGCGCATCGAGGCGAGCGGATTCCGGCGCCTGCTCGCGCCGCTGACGGTCGCATACGCGGAAGGGCTGACGCGCACCGGCCGAGCGGCCGATGCATGCACGACGCTCGACGCGACGCTCGCGCGCTGCCGCGCGCACGGCGAGCATCTGTTCGTGCCCGAACTGCTGCGCGCGAGGGGGCTGGCGACGCTCGAACAGGCCCGCGCCGCCGACCCGGAGCGCGCGGCCGCGTTCGAAGCGGACGGGCAACGTCACCTGCTGACGGCGATCCATACCGCGAACGCGCAAGGCGCCGCGATGTTGGCGCTGCGCGGCACGCTGGATCTCGCCGACCACCTGATCGAGCGCGGGCGCACCGCGCAGGCTGCGTCGCTGGTGGCCGACCTGTCCGGGCAGGTCGACCCGCAATCGCGCGCGTTCGACGTGCGGCGCCTCGCGCGTCTGCAGAACTTCGTTCGCCAGGAGAGCAGCGCCTCGACTGGCCTCGCGCGCGTGCGCCACGGGGCGGCGGATGCGATGCAGTCGGCGGCGTGACGGCGTGCGGGCGATCGTTCAATGTTCAAGGAGGAAGGGATGATCGGTGGATCGTCAAACCGGATGCATGCCGCGCGCGGCCGCATACCCGCTCTCGGCGCAAACGGAGGGACCTGACGGTGCTCGAGACGACGGCATCCGCCGAAGCGGCGGACCTCATCGTATACAACGGCAAGATCGCGACGCAGGACGAACGGCGGTCGTTCGTGACCGCGCTCGCCGTGAAGGACGGCCGGATCCTCGCGACCGGCAGCGGGCACGACGTGATGCGCCATGCGGGCGAGCGCACGCAACGCATCGACCTGAACGGCCGCACCGTGATTCCGGGGCTCAACGATTCGCATCTGCACGCGATACGCGGCGGCCTGAACTTCAATCTGGAGCTGCGCTGGGACGGCGTGCCGACGCTGGCCGACGCGCTCGGCATGCTGCGTCGCCAGGTGCTGCGCACGCCGGCGCCGCACTGGGTGCGCGTGGTCGGCGGCTGGACCGAATTCCAGTTCGCGGAAAAGCGCGGGCCGACAGTGGCCGAACTCAACGCGATCGCGCCGGACACGCCGGTCTTCATCATGCACCTGGGCGACAGCGCGCTGCTGAACGCGGCCGCGTTGCGCGCGATCGGCTACGGCCGCGACACGTCCGATCCGCCCGGCGGCGAGATTCAGCGCGATCGCCTCAGCCGGCCGACCGGCATGCTGATCGCGCGTCCGGACATGTCCGTCCTGCATGCGGCGCTCGAGCGGGCCCCGAAGCTCGGCCTCGACGACCAGATGAATTCGATGCGGCATTTCATGCGCGAGCTGAACCGTCTGGGCGTGACGAGCGCGATCGACGCGGGCGGCGACTTCCAGGCATATCCGGACGACTATGGCGCGGTCCTCGCGCTTGCGCAACGCGGCGAAATGACGGTGCGCATCGCCTACAGCCTGTTCGTGCAGCACGCGGGACGGGAGCTCGACGACTACGCGCGCTGGGTGACGCTGGCGAGGCCCGGTGACGGCGATGCGTTCCTGCGGATGAACGGCGCGGGCGAACTGCTCGTGTATTCGGCCGCGGATTTCGGCAATTTCCTCGAACCGCGCCCCGATCTGCCGGCCGCGCTCGAGACCGAACTGACCGAGGTGGTCCGGCTGCTGGTGCGGCACCGCTGGCCGTTCCGGTTGCACGCCACCTACGACGAATCGATCGGCCGCTTCCTCGACGTGCTCGAAGCCGTGAACCGCGAGATTCCGTTCGACGGGCTGCGCTGGTTCTTCGATCACTGCGAGACGATTTCGGACGCGAACATCGCGCGCATCGCCGCGCTCGGCGGCGGCGTGACGGTCCAGCACCGGATGGCGTTTCAGGGCGAGTACTTCATCGCACGCTACGGCGCGCAGGCCGCCACGCGCACGCCGCCGATCCGCGCGATGCTCGACGCCGGGCTGCCGGTCGGCGCCGGCACCGACGCGACACGCATCGCGAGCTACAACCCGTTCGTGTCGCTGTACTGGATGGTGTCCGGGCGCACGGTCGGCGGCACGGCGCTGTATCCCGAACGCAACCGGCTCGACCGCATGGAGGCGCTGCGCCGCTATACGGTCGGCAGCGCGTGGTTCTCGAACGAAGACGATTGCAAGGGCGCGCTGGTGCCGGGCCAGTATGCGGATTTCGCGGTGCTGACGGACGACTATTTCACGATCGACGAGGCGCGGATCAAGTCGCTGGCGTCGGTGCTGACGGTCGTCGACGGCAAGGTCGTGCATGCGGACGACGAATTCGAAACGCTGGCGCCGCCGCCATTGCCGGTCAGTCCCGCGTGGTCGCCGGTGGCCGAGTTCGGCGGATTCGCGCGGCGTCGTTCGACGGCGTCGATGCCGATGCGCGCGAGCGCGGACGGCAACCCGGATGCGCGCGTCGCGCGCGGTCATGCGAGGCGTTTCGCGCAGTGCGTGCAGGCGGCCGTGCGGGATGTCGCCGAGCAATGCGAAGGATTCGTCCGCTACGGTGCCGCCTTTTAGGACGGCCGGCGGCGGGATGGCGGTGCCGGAGCGTATCGTGCGGCCAATGGACAATTTGAGCCCCGGCAGCGGGCGGAAGGAGACGACATGAGTTTTGCGCACACGTGTGCACCGGCGGACGACGAAGTCGCCGGCGTTCGCATTCCCCGGACGCCGATGACGATCGAAGCCGTCGAGGCCGCGCGCGCGTCGCTGCCGCGGGTGATCGCCGATCATGCCTGCCGGGTGTTCGTTCTCGCGTCGCTTGCCGCGCGCCGCGCCGGCGAGACGCTCGATGCCGATGCGCTGTACGTGGCCGCGATGTACGCGAACATGGGCCTGAGCCCGGCCTACAGCCGCTCCACCGAGCGCTACGAGCTCGACAGCGCCGACGCCGCGCGGGCGTTCCTGCTGCGGCACCAGACGTCGCAGCACCTGTGCGACGACGTGTGGCGCGCGATTGCGCTGCATACGACGCCCGGTGTGGCCGCGCGCGTGTCGCCGCTCGCGCGTGTGCTGGCGTTCGCCGTGTCGACCGACCTGATGGCGACCGGCCTCGACGCGTATTCGGCGGACGAGCGCCGCGCACTGGTCGCCGCCTACCCGCGCGGCGAAGGGTTTGCCGATGCGTTCCTCGATGCGCTCGCGCGCGGCGTCGCGCATCGGCCTGCGTCCACGTTCGGCACCTGGAGCGCGGACGTGCTCGAACGCGCAGATCCGGATTTTCGCCGGCCGAATTTCTGCGGCCGCGTGCTCGGTGCGCGCTGGCAGGAGGGCTGAACGCATCGCCTGAGCGCGCGTTTCGCGATCCCGGCGGCCGAGCCGGCCGCAGCGGCAGCCGGGCTGCCGGCCTGCCGTCTGCGGCGTATTCGGGCGTTCACGCCGCCCCGTCGTGACGCGCGTAGTCGACGTAGCCCGCACGGTCGCCGCCATACCAGCCGACCGTCTTCGGCGCGGCGAGCGGCGCATTCGCCGCGATGCGCTCGACGAGATCGGGGTTCGCGATGTATGCGCGCGCGAATGCGACGAGATCGGCATCGCCAGCGTCGATCAGCGCATTCGCGGCGTCCGGCGCGATGCCGCCGTTGACGATCAACGTGCCGCGATACGCGTTGCGCGTATTGGCGACGATGCGCGGCAGGTCGGGCTCGCCGCTCCAGCCGTTGGTGTCCGCGGCGTGCACGTAGGCGACGCCGGCTTCGTCGAGCATGCGGCCGACGTACGCGTAGGTCGCATCCGGATTCGCGTCGCGCACGTTGTTGTACTTCGCGTACGGCGAGATGCGCACGCCCACGCGATCGAGCGGCAGCTCGCCGCCGACCGCATCGACGATTTCCTCGAGGAAGCGCGCGCGGTTCGCGAGCGAGCCGCCGTAGCGGTCGTCGCGGCGGTTCAGCGTCGACGACAGGAACTGGTGCGGCAGGTAGCCGTTGGCGGCGTGAATCTCGACGCCGTCGAAGCCGGCCGCCTTCGCGCGACGCGCCGCCAGGCGGAACTCCTCGACTGTCGCGGCGACTTCGTCGGTCGTCATCGCGCGCGACGGCGTCGCATGAATCTTCGTGTAGTAGCCGTTCTGCAACTGCGCCCACACCTGCAGCTGTTCGAGATCGTCGTTGACGCCGGACGGCGATAGCGGCGCTTCGCCGCCGAGCAGCGTCAGCGAGCTGACGCGGCCGCCGTGCCACAGCTGCGCGAAGATGCGCCCGCCGTTTGCATGGACCGCGTCGGTGACGTGTTTCCAGCCGGCCACCTGTTCGTCGGTGACGAGCCCGGGCGTCAGCTCGAACGCCGCGGAAGACGGGCTGACGTTGGTCGCTTCGGTGACGATCAGGCCGGCGGACGCGCGCTGCGCGTAGTACTCGGCCATGAGCGCAGTCGGCTGGCCGCGCGACGGCGCGCGAGAACGCGTCATCGGGCCCATCACGATACGGTTGGGAAGCGGCAGGCCGCGCAGATCGTAGTGGCTGAGCAGGGAAGACATGATGGATTCCTTTTGCGTGGGGCAGGGCGGTGTCGCGCAGCGTCCGGTTGCGGACGGTGCGGGGGCCGGCCCTGCGGGAAGTCGGAGATGACGTGCCGGCAGCGTTCCGTTGCGCGAGCGGCCTGAGCGGCGTTCGCGTGAACCGGTGCCGGCGCCGGTTCAGGCCTGTGCGTGGCGTTGCGCGTGCGGCCGCCCGATCGCGAGGTAGTGGGCGAGCGCGACGATCGGGAACACGCCGGCGACGGCCGCGACGAGCGGCCAGCCGCCATGCTCGTACAGCGGGCTCGCCAGCGCGGAGCCCACGGCACCGCCGACGAAGATGCTCGTCATGTACAGCGCATTCAGGCGATTGCGGCTCGCCGCATGCAGCGCGTAGATCTCGCGTTGGCCGAGCACCATGTTCATCTGCACCGCGAAGTCGAGCACGATGCCGGTGACGACGAGACCGTACAGCCCGGCGCCGTGGACCAGCGCGACCGCATACGACAGCGCGCCGGCGACCAGTGCGATCAGCGTGGCCCGTACGGTATGGCCGGCATCCGCGAGGCGGCCGGCGACGGGCGCCGACGTCGCGCCGATTGCACCGACCAGCGCGAACAGGCCGATGGCCGATTGCGACAGGCCGTAATGACGCGTGAGCTCGACCGGCACGGCCGTCCAGAACAGGCTGAACGACGCGAACATCAGGCCCTGGTAGAACGCGCGATGGCGCAGCACCGGCATCGTGCGCACGAGATGCAGCAGCGAGCCGATCAGTTCGAAATACGTCGCGCGGTGGTCGGGCTGGCGCGACGGAATCGTCAGCGCGAGCACGGCCGTCACGAGCGTCATCAGCACGGCGGCGGCCGCGAACACGAAGCGCCAGCCGAACGCATCGGCCACCACGCTCGACAGCGGACGCGCGAGCAGGATGCCGAGCAGCAGCCCGCTCATGATCGTGCCGACCACGCGGCCGCGCGAATGATCGGGCGCCAGGTGCGCGGCGAGCGGCACGAGGATCTGCACGGCGACCGAGCTGAAGCCGATCAGCAGCGAGATCGCGAGAAACGGGCCGGGCGTCTGCACCATCGCCGCGGCCGCCAGGCTCGCGATCGACACGACGGCGGTCGTGATCATCAGCTTGCGGTTCTCGAGCAGGTCGCCGAGCGGCACGATGAAGAACAGGCCGAATGCGTAGCCGATCTGCGTCAGCGACACGATGAGGCTCGCGGTTTCGCCGGACATGTGCAGGCTTGGCGCGATGAGTTCGGTGATCGGCTGCGCGTAGTACAGGTTCGCGACGATCGCGCCGCAACTGAACGCGAACAGCAGGATGAGACCCTGCGTGAGCTTGGCCGCGTGCCCGTGAGGCGCGAGCGGGGTGGATTCTGCTGACATGGTCGACTCCTTGAAGAGAGATGTCGGGAGCCCGTTTCTCGGGCGAGCGTTGCGATTGCCGGTGTGGCGAAACGACAACCGCCGCATTGCCGTCAGATTATTGATCGCCCGATAACAAGGGAATACACCTGCTGCGCAATCGAGCATTGCGCGGCGCGCAAAGGGGGGATCGTGCCCCGATTCATGCACGGGCGCCGAGGCCCGGTTCGGTCGCGGGCCGGATGTCGGCGCGTGTGTGTCTGGCGGGCGCGACGTGGCGTATGGCTACTCGCGACGCGGTTTGCGTCGCGATGTCACGGGCGTCGTGCGGCAGCGTGTGCGCGCGCGTGAAGCGAGCCCGCGGCGCGGATATCGCCGACCGCGAGGCGCCTGAACCAGTCCGGATCACGCGGACTGCATTACCCCGACGCGCGGCCGTGGTTCACTTGTTTCATGCGCGGCCCGACGAGGGCTCGACAGGGACTCGACGAGGGCGCCGCCTTCAGCCGCGCTTGCCCTGCAGCGTCGGAATCTCCGCGAACAGGCCCGCGAGCCAGTCGACGAAGAGCTTGAGTTTCACGGGCGTGTGCCGGTTCGGCGGATACAGGATCGAGATCGGCCGCGGCGGCGCGTTGAAGTCGGTGAGCACCTCGCGCAGGCGCCCCGATTTCAGGTACGGCTCGACCAGGTACAGCGACGTCTTGATCAGCCCGATCCCCGCGACACCGCATTCGATGTACGTGTCGGCGTCGTTTACCGCGACCGTGCCGCACATCTGCACGATGCGCGGTTCGCCGTCGACGACATAGTCCCAAGGCCGCGGCCGGCCCGTGTCGGCCGAGATGTGGCTGACCGCGACGTGCTGCGTCAGGTCGTCCACCGTTTCGGGGGCGCCGCACCGGTCGAGATACGCGGGGGCCGCGCACGTGCAGGTCGTGAGGCTGCCGATCCGCTTCGCGATCATCCCCGAGTCGTCGAGCGCGCCGACGCGCACGACGCAATCGACACCTTCGCCGACGAGATCGATCTGCCGGTCGGTCACGCCGAGTTCGACCGAGATGGCCGGGTTGGCGGCTAGAAACTCCGGCAGCGCGGGCACCATGATCTGCTTGGCCATCGCCGGCGGCAGGTTCACCTTCAGGCGGCCGCGCGGCACGTTGCGCGCCTGCGACACGGCCGCTTCCATGTCGTCGATCTCGCGCAGCACGCCGACGCAGCGTTCGTAATAGGCCTGCCCGTCCTCGGTCAGCGAGATGCGGCGTGTCGTGCGGTTCAGCAGCCGGCAGCCGAGATGTTGCTCGAGCGTGCTCAGCAGCGCGGACACGCGCGGCGTCGTGAGTCCGGTGGTGTCCGACGCGCGCGTGAAGCTGCCCGTCTCGACGATGCGCGTGAACACGCGCATCGAAAGCAAGGTATCCATCGTTGAGAAATCTCCAGCCTGTCTGGTTGTCGACGCCGGTTCGTGCCGGCGCGATCGATCGTGATATTCGGCTATGCGTCGATGCGTTTCCTGAGCGAATCGCCGGCGAACGGCATTTCGCGCATGCGCTGGCCGGTCGCGTCGAAGATCGCGTTGGCCAGCGCGCCGGCGGTCGGACCCATCGACGCTTCGGCCGCGCCGAGGAACGGCGCGCCGGGGCGATTGATCAGATGCACCTTCAGGCTTTGCGGCGCGGCCGAGAAACGCAGGATCGGATAGCTGCTCCAGTCGAAACTGCGGATGCGTCGCGTATCGTATTGCAGCGCCTCGTACAGCGTCCAGCTGGCCGCCTGCACGATGCCGCCCTCGATCTGGTTGCGGATGCCGTCGGGCGACACGATCTGGCCGGCGTCGACGGCGACTTCCGCGTGGTCGAGCGTCACGTGGCCCGTCTCCGGCACGACCGTGATGTCGACCGCGATCGCGACGTACGCCATCAGGTTCTTGTATTTGCCGAACGCGAAGCCGACGCCGCGATTGCGCGCGCGCGGCGGCCGCGGCCAGCCGAATTTGGTCGCGGCGAGCTGGATCACCTGGCGCGCGCGATGATCCTGCATGTGACGCAGGCGGAATTCGACCGGATCGATGCCGGCGGCGTGCGCGAGCTCGTCCATGAAGCTTTCGATGGCCCACACGTTGGTGTGCGCGCCGAGCGAGCGCATCGCGGACGTCTGCAGCGGCATCGTCGGCGAGAAGTTGTTGACGATGTGCATGTTCGGCAGTGCGTACAGCGGGATCGCGTTGCGATCGCCGCCGCCCTCGGGCTGCAGCATCGGCGTCGACGGCGCGGGCACGAACGGCGGCTCGAGCATGCGCGCGGGCAGCAACCGGCCCGCGTTGACGATGCGCTCGTTATGCGAACTGCTCCACAGCGCGTACTGCCAGTCGACGATGCGGCCGCCCGCGTCGAGCGACGCGCTGAGCTCGGTGACCATTGCCGGCGTGAAGTGGTCCCACGTGTGTTCCTGCTCGCGCATCCACTGCACGCGGATCGGCTTGCCCGGCATCGCGGCCGCGATCAGCGCCGCATGCGCGGCGGCGTCGTCCGCGCCGTTGTGCCCGTAGCAGCCGGAACCCTCGGTGTGGATGCAGCGCACGCTCGCCTTCGGCATCGACAGCATCTCGGCGAGCGCGTCGCGCAGCGGATACACGCCCTGCGAGTGGGTCCACACCGTCAGCGTGCCGTTCTCGAGATGGGCGACCGAACACGATGGCCCGATCGAGCCATGCAGCAGGTAGTTCTTCAGGAACGTGGCGGAGAGCGTCTTCGTCGCGGGCGCGCTCGGCGCATGCGTGTTGGCGATCTCGATACGCTGGGTGGCGATGCGCTTCAGATCCTCATGGACCGTTGCGCGATCGGGCAGCGTCCGTCCATCGGACCAGCGGCAGCCGGCCGCCAGCGCGCGTTGCGCGACCACCGTCTGCCATTCTCCCTGCGCGACGACGGCGAGCATGCTGCCGTTGCGCACGATCCGCACGACGCCCGGCATCTTCAGGATCGCGGCTTCGTCGAACGACAGCAGCTTCGCGTCGTACACCGGCGGCATCACGACGCGCGCGTGCAGCATGCCGGGCAACGTCATGTCCTGCACGTAGCTGACGCCGCCCGTGACCTTGTTCGGAATGTCCACGCGCGGCAGCGACGTGCCGATCACGGCGAACGTGGCCGGCGGCTTCAGCGGTGAGCTCGGCGTGGCGTTGCGATGCAGGTCGACGGTGCGCACCGCGTCGGCGTAACGCATCGTGCGGCCGTCCGGCGCCTTGATGACGGCGTCGGCGACGGTCAGCGTGCGCGGATCGACGCCGAACTGTTTCGCCGCGCCGTCGACCAGCAGGCCGCGCACCTGCGCGGCGGCGTTCAGCAGCGCGGAGCCGCTGTCGGCCATCGTGTGGCTGCCGGCCGTCAGGCCCTCGTCGGGGGACGCGCCGGTATCGGCGGTCAGGAACGTGATCAGCGAGGGCTTCATGTTCAGCTCCTCGGCGGCCACCTGCAGCAACGCGGTGCGCACGCCGGTGCCGAGCTCCACCTTGCCGGTAAACACGGTGACCTTGCCGTCGGGCGCGATCTTGATCCACGCGTCCAGCAGCGGATTGGTCTTCAGGCTGCCGGCCAGCGTTTCGGTGGCCTTGCCGACGTGGACGGCGGCGCCTTCGTCCGCGATCACGACTTCGGCGAGCGCCCGCGCGGCGGGCGCCAGCGTGAACGCGACGAAGAGCGCGCCGGAAACCATGAAGTGCCGGCGGCCTTCGTCGATGTCGTCGGGGGCGTTCATCAGAGTTCCTTGTTGATCGTGACGGGCGCGGCGGACGGTTCCGGCTGCGGCAGCCCCGCGACCTGGCGTACGGCCGCCAGGATCCGCATATGCGTGCCGCAACGGCACAGGTTCGGTTCCATGTGCGTGCGCAGCTCGCGTTCGGTCGGCTTTGGATTGCGTTCGAGCAGCGCCTGCGCGCGCATGATCATGCCCGCGATGCAGTAGCCGCACTGCGCGGCCTGGTGATCGATGAACGCTTGCTGGAGCTTGCCCGGATGCTCGGCGCTGCCGAGGCTCTCGACGGTCCTGACGTTGCGCGTGCCGATCGCGGCGACCGGGATCAGGCACGAGAACGTCGGCTTGTCGCCGACGATCACGGTGCACGCGCCGCATTGCCCGAGGCCGCAGCCGAACTTCGCGCCGTGCAGGTGCAGGTCGTTGCGCAACGCGTAAAGCAGCGGCGTGGACGGGTCGATGTCGAGCGTGTGCTGCACGCCGTTCACGGTGAGGTTGATCATTGCGCGCTGTCCTCCTTTCTGAGCTTCGCGGCCATTGCTTCGACGCCGGTCCACGCGGGGCGATCGGAGTAGGCGGCGCGGATGTATGCGGCGAGGTCCGCGATCTGCGCGTCGTCATACTGGTCGAGGTAGGACGGCATGTAATTCAGCGTGTCCTCGCCATGCCAGCCGTTTCCGTTGAAGATCATCTGGATCGCATTGCGCGGCGTGTCGGCGCCAAGCGCCGAGCTGAACGCGAGCGTCGGCCGCTCGCCGATCGACTGCATCGGCGACGCGGGCCCGTGGCATTGCGCGCACGACGCCTGGAACAGCACGGCGCCGCGCTGCGCGGCGGGCGACGCCGCGTTGCGCGCTTCGGCGCTTGCCGCGGGACGCGGGCCGCCGGGCTTCTGGATCGACAGGATGTAGGTCGCGATGGCTTCGACGTCTTCGACCGGCACCGTCGCGAGATCGCGCGTGACCGGCAGCATCGGCCCGGCGGCCGCGCCATGCTCGCTCGCGCGGCCGGTGCGCAGGTACGTGACCAGTTGCGCCTGCGTCCACGGGCGCGCGGCGTGGCCGAGCGTATTGAGCGGCGGCGCTTCCCAGCCGTCGACGATGCCGCCGTCGAACGCCTTGCCGGCCTGTTCGCCGCCAATCGCGTTCAGCGGCGAATGGCAGGACGCGCAGTGCCCGAGGCCGTCGACGAGCGCCTTGCCGCGATTCCATTGCGCGGATTGCGACGGGTCGGGCTGGTAGGCGCCCTTGCGCAGGAACAGGATGTTCCAGAACGCCAGCGGCGGCCGGAAGTTGAGCGGGAAGATCAGGTCGTTCGCGGGCGCCGTCGCGCGGACGGGCTCGCGCGTCATCAGGTACGCATAGGCGGCCGCGATGTCGTCGTCGGACATCCGCGTGAAATGAATGTAGGGAAACGCCGGATAGAGCAGATGGCCGTCGCGGGCGATGCCGCTGCGCAGCGCGCGCGCGAATGCCGCCTGCGACCAGCGGCCGATGCCGGTCTCGGCATCCGGCGTGACGTTGGTCGCATAGATCGTGCCGAACGGCGTCGCGAGCGGCAGGCCGCCCGCGAACGGCTTGCCGTCCTTCGCGGTGTGACAGACGACACAGTCGCCGAGCGCGACGACGCGCGCGCCTGCCCGGACGAGCTGCGGATCGAACGACGCGCGCGCGGGCGGATCGATCGGCGCGATCGACGGCTCGTACATGATGCCGATCGCGACCGCGAGGCCGACGATCGCGATGCCGGCGGCACCGAACCAGAGTCGTTTGTGCTTCATATATGCTCCACGCGGGCCGATCCGTCGCGCAAGCGTGCGGCGGCCGGATACCGGCGGAGATTCGCGGCGGAATTCAACGCGTCACTCCGGGGAAGGGGCCACGCACGGGCAACGCTCGTGCGCGGCTGATGCAGGCAGTCTACGCGGGCGTCGTCGTCAGATCCTGAAGCCGCGCTGAAACGTTCTGAACACGGTCGTCATTGCGCGCGCGGCGTGCCGAGGCCGAAAGACGCGGCAAGCTGCGGCCCTTTCTCGAGCAGCGACATCACTTCCGTGCGCCGCTGCGCGGACCATCGGGCCAGTCGCTGCACCACGTCGGGTGCATCCGCGGGCAGCGACTCGGCCAGCGACACCGCATCGTGCGCCGCCTTCGACGTGCCGGACGCGGTATGCGGGCGCACCGTGCAGGCCGCGTCGCCGACCAGCGCGACGCGGCCGTCGGCGAAGCCGGGACTCAACGCATCGAAGATCGCCTGGACGAACGGTGCGCGCGTCGCCAGCACGAGTTGCGACAGCGTCGCCGGCAGACGGTCGGCGGCGAGCCGGCGCAGCATCGCAACGGCCTCGTCGGCAAGCTGTCCCGGCGGGATCGATGCATGGTGGACGTGCCCGGCACGATCCGTCAGGTGGCGGCGCAGTGCGTCGGGATCGGTTTCGTTGCGATACCAGAGCCAGTTGAAGCGGCGCGTGCCCGGCTCGAGCGATCCGTCCAGCCCGGGAATCAGAAAAGCCATGAACAGCTCGCCCGGCGCGTTGTGCAGCGTCATGTTCTCCACCAGCGTCGCGATCGCGTCGGCATCGAAATCGGCTTCGTCGACGATGCCGCGCCACGCGAGATAGCCGGCGAACGACGGCGCATAGCAGGGAAAGAGCCGCGCGCGCAGGCGCGAACCGGTGCCGTCGGCTGCGAGCAGCACGTCCGCGCGGAGCCGTTCGCCGTCGAGGTGCACATCGACGCCTTCGGCATCCTGAGCGAAGCCGGTTACCGCGCTACCGTAGCGAATCCGCCCCGGCGGCAGCGTCGCGCAAAGCGACCGGTAGACGGCATCCCACGATGAGAACGGGAGGATTTCGGGCTCGTCCCGCGTGAGCGCGCCGTCGCGGTCGATCCAGCGCCGCCGGTGTGTCGGCACGCTGATCGTTCGACGGCAGTGATGGCCATGCTGTTCGAGAAACGCCATCATGCGGCGCAGCACGGCGACGCCGCCGCCTTGTCCGCGCAACGGCACGGGCGAGCGCTCGCAGACCGTCACGTCGTGGCCGATGCAATCGAGCGTCAGCGCGGCCGAGAGGCCCGCGATCGAGCCGCCTGCAATCACTATCTTCATGTGCGTAAGCTCCCGTGTGCGGCAGACGGATGCTCGCCGGACGTCGAGACGGCGCGCGCTGCCTGCGTCATGCACCGGATCATGTCATGCGCGGCGGCGGCCTGCGCTGGCCGCGCATGCATCGCGCGCGGCGGCCCTCGCGCTAGATCCGCAGCAGCTTGCCCGCATTGCCGCCGACGATCATCGCGCGCTGTTCGGCCGTCAGGTCGAGGCGGTCGAGAAAGCGGACCGGCTGGTCGTAACCCATGTCGAAGCAGTAGTCGCTGCCGAGCACGAGCCGGTCGACGCCGACGTTCGCGATCAGGAACTCCAGCACGGGCCCGGAATGGGACACCGTGTCGTAGCTGAAGCGCCGCAGATAGCTGCTGGGCTTTTGTGCGAGCCGGCGCGTCTCGGGCCGCACGGTCCAGCCCGCGTCGAGGCGCCCCGCGATGATCGGCAACGCGCCGCTCGCATGCGGCAACGTGAAGTGCAAGCCCGGATGGCGGTCGAGCACGCCACCCAGGATCAGGTGCGCACCCGCGATCGCCGTGTCGAACGGATTGCCGAGCAGGTTGCTCAGGTAGAAATCGCCGAGCCGCGCGCCGCCGACCGTTTGCTGCGGATGCAGGAACACGGGCAGGTTCAGTTGCTCGATGCGCGCGAAGACGGGCGCGAACAACGGATCGTCGAGATCGCGATTGTCGATGTTGGTGCCCATGTACACGCCGCGCACACCCGGCAACTGCACGGCGCGCTCGAGCTCGTCGATCGCGTCGGTCGCGTTCAGCATCGGCAGCGTCGCGAGTACCGCGAATCGCGCCGGATGGCGCTGGTAGACGCGCGACGCGGCCGCGTTCCAGTCGCGCGCGAGCTTCGCATTGAACGCGCGGTCGCCCCAGTACGCCATCGGCACGCTGAGCGACAGCGCCTGGACGTCGACGCCGGACGCGTCCATGTCCCTGAGTCGGGCATCGACGTCGATGAATTTCATCGGCAGGGGCCCGAGGCCGCCCGCGGGCGTGCGGAACGTGAACGATGTGTCGTCGCACGTGAACGATCCGCCGAAGCGCTTGCCTTCGCCGCCGACCAGATCGCAAAAGCTTTCGGGGTAGTAGTGCGCGTGGATATCGATCGCGCGCGGGCGCGGCGTCGGTCGGGCCAACGATGCGGCCGGCGTGCCCGCGCTTTCGGCGGCCGAGGCCGGGCGGCCGGCCATGGCGGCGCCGGCGAGCGCGGCGAATGTGCCGAGCAGGCGTCGCCGGGTCGGCGACGGGCAGCAGGTGCAGGTCAACGTGGGATGTCTCATGAGGATATCGAATCTTCGAATCATGCGGCGCGGCCGCGTGACGTGATGCCCGTTTCGCACGCGACGAGCTGGGTGTCGAACTGCGCGCGCTCGTGTCGCGCGCGGGCCGAGCGGTCGGTGACGGAGAACAGGACGATGCCGGCGAACGCCGCCGCCATCGAGAACAGTGCCGGGTATTCGTACGGATAGACCGCATGCGCATGACCGAGCACCGTCACCCAGACGGTCGGGCTCAGCACCGTGAGCGTGACGGCGGTGGCGAGCCCGAGCAGGCCGCCCAGCACCGCGCCGCGCGTGGTCAGTCCGCGCCAGTAGATCGCGAGCAGCAGCACCGGGAAGTTCGAACTCGCGGCGATCGAGAACGTGAGGCTCACGATGAACGCGATGTTCTGCTTCTCGAACGCGATGCCGAGCAGGATCGCGAGCACGCCGAGCACCACGGTGGTCACGCGTGCCACGCGCATTTCGTCGCGATCGGACGCGCGCCCGTGCCGCAGCACGTTCGCGTAGAGGTCGTGCGAGATCGCCGACGAGCCCGCGAGCGTGAGTCCGGCGACCACGGCCAGGATCGTCGAGAACGCGACCGCGCAGATGAAGCCGAGGAACACGTTGCCGCCGACCGCATGCGCGAGGTGAATTGCCACCATGTTGGCGCCGCCCGTCACCGCGCCCGACGCGTCGTGATACAGCCGGTCCGGCGCGACGAGCGCGATCGTGCCGAAGCCGATGATGACGATCAGCATGTAGCCGACGCCGACGATGCCGGTCGCATGCAGGATGCTCTTGCGGGCCGCCTTGACGTCGCCGACCGTGAAGAAGCGCATCAGGATGTGCGGCAGGCCGGCCGTGCCGAAGATCAGCGCGAGGCCGAGCGACACGGCCGAGACCGGATCGGAGACGAGGCCGCCCGGGCGCAGGATCGCCGCATGCTTCGGATGCACGCGCACGGCCTGCGCGAACAGCGCGTCGAGGCTGAACCCGAAGCGGCCGAGCACCATGAAAGCCATGAACGCGGCGCCGGCGAGCAGCAGCACGGCCTTGACGATCTGGATCCAGGTGGTCGCGAGCATCCCGCCGAAGAACACGTAGACGACCATCAGCACGCCGACGACCAGCACCGCGACCGTGTAGTCGAGGCCGAACAGCAGCTCGACCAGCTTGCCCGCGCCGACCATCTGCGACACCAGATACAGCAGCACGACGACGATCGAGCTCGATGCGGCGAACGCGCGGATCGGCCGTTGCCGCAGGCGATAGGACACGACGTCGGCGAGTGTGTACTTGCCGAGATTGCGCAGCGGTTCCGCGATCAGGAACAGGATGATCGGCCAGCTCGCGAGAAAGCCGACCGAATAGATCAGCCCGTCGTAGCCGCTCGTGAACACCAGCGCGGAAATGCCGAGCAGCGACGCGGCCGACATGTAGTCGCCGGCGATCGCCCAGCCGTTCTGGAGCGCGGTGATCCGGCCGCCGGCCGCGTAATGGTCGGCCACGCTGTGATTCTTGCGCGCGGCCCAGCGCGTGATGACGAGCGTCGACGCGACGAACAGCAGGAACATGCCGATCGCGACCGGGTTGTGCCCGTGTGCGAGCGTCGCGGGGCCGGCCGCCGCGAATGCCGGTGAAGCGCCGGCGGCGATGATCGATGCGAGGAACAGGCGTTTCATTGCGCGTCTCCGTCACGAAGGGACGCGACCAGCACGTCGTGGACCGAATTGGCCTGGAACACGTACAGCGCGACCAGCGCGAACGTGACGACGAACATGCCGAAGCCGACCGGGATGCCCCACGGCGTCGGCCGGCCCGGCACGATCGGCTCGCCGAGCAGCGTCGGCGAAAGCGCCAGTGTCAGGATGAACGCGAAATACAGCGCGAGCATGACGAGCGTCAGCGACCACGCGAGCAGCCTTCTGCGCCTGACGAGCGTGCGAAAACGCGCATCGCGCAGCAGCGGATGCGGGGTTTGCGCCGGCGAGTCCGGGCCGGGCGCGGTGGCGACGGTGGCCGATAGCGGATGGTTCACGGTGTCTCCTCGATGAATCGAATGTCATGGCCGGGGAGCGGGTGTCGCACGTGTCGCACGCGACGCCCGCCCGCGCGCGACTCAGAAATGCGGCGGCACGGCGGTTTCCCGCATCACGACTTCCGGCGTTCGATAGCGCTCGGCCATTTCGCGCTCGGTGTCGTTTTTCAGTTGCGCCTGCATGTAGGCGCCGAGATGGCGCGCATGCTGGACGATCGCCACGCCGAATGCCGTGCGCGTTTCGCTGTATTCGCACAGTGCGTCGAGCGTGTCCGCGCGCGTGGCGAGCGACGCGACGAGCGCGAGCGCGTCGCCGGCGGCCTTCGTGACGCCCATTCCGCAATGCGGCCGCGCGACGAACGCGGCATCGCCGAGCAGTGCGATTCGGCCGAACGCCATGCGCGGCACCTCGAGGTCGTAGATCGGCTGGAACAGCGGCTGCGTCGCGCTGGAGACGACTTCCGCGAACTGCGGCGCGAGCAGCGCGTGGGCCGCGTCCTCGAGATCGGCGAGGACGTCGCGCCGGATCAGCGTCGGCGGAATGCCGCCCGCCCAGAGCTTGCCGGTCTCGTCGGTCAGCAGGTTCGGGAGGTCGGTGTCTTCGCGCGTCGCGCGATACCAGACGAAGTTGTAGCGGCGCTCGCCGGGCCGCGTGCTGTTGCCCTGGCCGGCGACCGGATAACCGAGGATCTGCTCGCGCGGCGGCAGGCCGAACGCGAACTTGTCGAACAGGGCGGCGTGGGTCGCGTCCGACAGCGCGGCTTCGTCGACCAGCCCGCGCCATGCGACGTAGCCCGCGTATTGCAGCCGCGCGTCGGGCACGAGCCGTTCGCGAATCGCAGAGCGGAAGCCGTCGGCCGCGACGACGAGGTCGGCGCGCACGACCGAGCCGTCGGACAGTGTGATGGCCGCGTGCTCCGGCCCGTCCGAGACGTCGGTCACGATGGCGCCCGGGTGATAGTGCTGGTCGGGCAGCGCCGCGCGCAGCACGTGGTACATCTTGCTCCATGCGGTGAGCGTCTGCGGCAGCCGGCGCTCCGACGTCACGGCACCGTCCTGCGACAGCGTGATGCGCGACTCGACCTTGACGCCGATCGACTCGTCGATGCGCACGCCGGCTGCGAGCATCACGTCGAACAATTCGGGGTGCGTGACGATGCCGGCACCACGGCCCGACAGCGCCTCGGGCACCCGCTCGTACACGTCCACGTCCCAGCCGTTGCGCAGCAGGAGGTTCGCGGCGAACAGTCCGCCCAGCGAGCCGCCGACGATGACGGCCTTGCGGTGGGTTGAAGCGAGGTTGCTCATGTCAGTCTCCGATGACGGCGCCGGCCGATGCGGCCGTGCCGGGAAGCGCCAGGCCCTCGACCTCGGCGGCGGGGAAGTTGAGTTCGATCGTCACGCCGGACGGATCCTCGATGAAAACCTGGTGCAGCCCGAGGCTCGGCACCGTGCGGTCGCGCCACGGCACGTTCTCGGCGCGCAGCGTGCGCCACATCGCTTCGACGCCGGTCGCGAGGAACGCGATGTGGTCGACGGTGCCCGTGCCGCTGGCCGGCAGCGCCTTGTCGCCGAGATAGGCCGCGAGCCCGTCCGGATTGGCCGGATCGACGCCGATGATGTGAACGATTCCGTAGTCGGCTTCGTCGCCGCCGTTGTAGAGCCACGCGCCCGGAAAGTCGAACGGCGGGCGATAGCCGCGTTTGAAGCCGAGCACGCGTTCGTAGAACCGGCACGATTTTTCGAGATCGAGCGTGCGGATCGAGTAGTGCGCGAGTCTGGATACAGGCATGGGACACCTCGTGTTTATCGAACGATAACTTATCGTTCGATAAATTCTAGTGGAAAAGATCGGCGGCACAAAGCCGCGATCGAGCGGTGTTTACCCGTGGTCGAAAAGGGTGCCGGATGCCGGCGCGCGGTCCGCTACGATGCGATCTCGCCGGCCATGACGCCGTCCGCGTAGCACCACACCCAGCGCTCGCCCGGCTCGATCGATCGTGCGAGCGGGTGGCCGGTTGCGTGGAAATGCCGGCTCGCATGGCGATTCGGCGACGAGTCGCAACAACCGACTTGCCCGCAGCTCAGGCACAGGCGCAGATGCACCCAGTGGCTGCCGGATTTCACGCATTCCTCGCAATAGTCCTTGTCGGTGTTCAGCACGCGTGCTTCGCCGAGATGAGTGCAGGTCGTGGCCATCTGTCGCTCCGATGCCGGCACTGCAGAGCGCTCGCAGCGCGGCCGGCATGAAGCTGCAAGCGGAAGTGAAGGTTCATTGTGGACGGTCGCGGCGCGAGCACGACCTTAATTCTTATTAAACGTGGCGGCGCGAACGCGTCGACGACGTACAGTCGCAGGTGCGGCCCGCGTGAGATGCCACGGTGCGGTCGCCGGGAGGGTCTCATGACGCAGTCTCAGCATGTCAAGGTCGTCGGCTTGCCGAACAGCAAGGAAGCCTACGCCATTCGCGATTTCCTGAAACGCGGCGTGGTCGAGTACGAGTGGTGCGAACTGACGTCCGACACCGACTGCATGCGCGAGCTGGGCATCGCGCCGCTGCGCGACATCCGGCTGCCGGTCGTCGTCTTTCCGGACGGTACGTGCCTCTACCAGCCGACGCTGCCGGAAATCGCCGCCAAGCTCGGCTGGGTTGCCCGGCCGCGCTTCGTCGAGTACGACGTGTCGATCTACGGCGCCGGGCCGGCCGGCCTGTCGGCCGCCGTCTACGCGGCGTCGGAAGGGCTGAGGGCCGTCGTGATCGAGCGCGATGCGATCGGCGGACAGGCGGGGACGAGTTCGCTGATCGAGAACTACATGGGATTTCCGGACGGCATCCCGGGCGCCGAGCTCGCGGAGCGTGCGCGCCAGCAGGCGGTCAAGTTCGGCGTCGAGCTGCTGATGATGCGCGAGGGCGTGCACGCGACGTTCGTCGACGGAAAGATCCGTGTCGACCTGGCCGACGGCTCGATCCTGACCGCGCGCGCGAACATCTGCGCGACCGGCATCGAATACCGCAGCCTCGGCCTGCCGGACGAGGCGCGGTTTCTCAACGCGGGCCTGTTCTACGGCGCGGGATCGAGCGAAGCGCCGATGTGCGAAGGCAAGCATGTGTTCATCGTCGGCGGCGGAAATTCGGCCGGCCAGGCGGTGATGAACTTCGCGCGGCACGCGCGCGAAGTGACGATGATCGTGCGGGGGCCGTCGCTCGCGGCAACGCTGTCACGTTACCTGATCGACCGGATCGAGCGCATGCCGAACGTGACCGTCCGCTACGGCACGACCGTTGACGCGCTGCAGGGCGACGGCCGGCTCGAGGCGATCGTGCTGCGCACGGAAGACGGCGCGCGCGAAGTGCTGCCGGCCACGCACCTGTTCGTCTGTATCGGCGGTGCGCCAAATACCGAATGGGCAAGGGATACGAACATCATCCGCAATGATGGCGGGTACCTGGTTACCGGCAGCGACCTTTACGACTGTCCGGATTTCGAACGCGTGTGGCCGCTCGAGCGCCGGCCGTACTATCTGGAAACGAGCGTGCCGGGTTCGTTCGCGGCTGGCGACGTCCGCTCGGGTTCGGTCAAGCGCGTCGCATCGGCGGTCGGCGAAGGGGCGATGGCCGTGACCTTCGTCCATCGGTTCCTGAGCGAGGACGCCCACCGTCAGGGCGGAAGCTGACCGGTGCGATGACGGCGTCGCGGCATCTTCAGAACAGCCCGGCGCGATGCGAATCGCCGGCGGACGCTGGCGCAGGCGGCGTCCACCCGCCGCCCAGCGCGCGCACGAGACCGATCGTCGCGCTCGCGAGTGCCTGCCGGCTGTGGATCAGCTGGCGTTGCGCGCTCAGTGCATCGCGGTCCGCGTCGATGACCTCCAGATAGCTGACGTAGCCGTGCGCATAACGGCTCAGCGACAATCGGGCCGCCGCCTCGGTGGCGCGCGCCGCGCTGTCGTAGCGCGCGATCCGCTGCTTCTGCGCGGCGATGTCGTTGAGCGCGTCCTGAACCTCGCGCAGCGCGCCGAGCGCGGTCGCGCGATAGCTGGCGTCGGCGAGCTCCGCGCCGGCCGTCGCGGCGGCCACTGCGGCGTCGCGCTTGCCGCCGTCGAACAGCGTTTCGGCGACGCTCGCGCCGAGCCCCCACAGTGAACTGTTGCGATCGAGAAACGTACCGAGATCGCGGCTGGCGAAGCCGCCCTGCGCGGTCAGCGTCAACGTCGGCAGCCACGCGGTGCGGGCGACGCCGATCTCGAGCGATGCCGCATCGACACGACGCGCGGCCGCGTACACGTCCGGCCGCCGCGCGAGCAGCGCGGACGGCAGGCCGGGCGGCACGTCCGGTACGCGCACGACCGATGCGGTCGGCGCGACGGCGAAGGCGGTCGGCGACACGCCGGTCAGCACGGCGAGCGCATCGACGAGGTTTTCGCGCAGCCGCCGGCTGTCCGCGAGATCGGCGCGTGCCGTATCGAGATCGGCCGACGCGCGCAACGCGTCGAGATCGCTCGCGGCACCGGCCCGCACGCGCGCGTCGATCACGTCGAGCGCGGTGCGCCGCAGTTCGATCGCGCGCTCGAGCGTCGCGAGATCCCGTTCGACGAAATGGAGCGTCAGGTAGTCGGCCGCGACCTCGGTCGCGACGCGCAGGCGTACCGCCGCGCGATCGGCGTCGGCCTGCAGCACGTTCTGCCGGCCGATCTCGGCGTCGCCGCGCAGGCGCCCCCACAGATCCACTTCATAGCTCGCGCTGAGCGGCACCGACCAGTTGTGCATCGTGCGTTTCGGTAACGCGTTGTCGACCGTGCCCGACACGCGCGAGCGGCTGAACGACGGCGCGACGCCGACCGTGGGCGCCAGCGCGGCTTCGCGCACGCCGAGCAGTGCCTGTGCCTGATCGACGCGCGCGGCGGCGGCGCGGATGTCGGGATTGCCGGCGAGCGCGGCATCGACGAGCGAGACGAGCGGCGGCGCGCCGAACCATGCGGGCCACTCGGCGAGCGAGGCGTCGGCTTCACGCACCGCATCCGCATGGCGAAACCGGTCGGCTCCGACCGCGACGGGCGCGATCGGCCGAGGCGCGATCGTGCATGCGCTCAGCAGGCCGGCGGCGAACAGGGCGGCGATGCGGATCATGGCCGCGAGCGCTCGCGCTGCAGCGCGACGACGACCGACAGCCCGGGCCGGATGCGCGGCTCGGTCGACGCGGGACCGTCGAGCAGGATCTTGACGGGCACCCGCTGCGTGACCTTCGTGAAGTTGCCGGTCGCATTGTCGGGCGGCAACAGCGCAAACTGCCCGCCGGTCGCCGGCGACAAGCTGTCGACGTGTCCGCTGAAGGTCCGGTCCGGCAGCGCGTCGAAACGCAATTGCACGACGTCGCCGGTGCGCACGTGCCGCAACTGCGTCTCGCGGAAATTCGCGACCACCCACGGGTGCGGTTCGACGAGCGTCAGCAGCGCCTGGCCCGGCGCGACGTGCTCGCCGGTCTCGACGGTTTTCTTGCCGACATAGCCGTCCGACGGCGCGACGACGGTCGTGTATTGCAATTGAAGCTCCGCGTCGCGCAGCTCGGCGTCGTTCTGGTTCGACACGGCGGCGGCCGCCTGCCATGCGGCCTGCGCGCCGCGCTGCTGCGCGTCGGCCGCTTCGACGCGCGCGCGGGCGGAGATGCGCGCCGCGTTGGCGGCATCGAATTCCTGCTGCGACAACCCGCGCGGCGTTTCGCGGGTCAGCTCGCGTGCCCGCGCATAATCGAGTTCGGCTTTCTCGGCGTCCGCGTGTGCCGACACACGCGCCGCTTCGGCCTGTTCGACCAGCGCCTTCGCGCGGCTCGCGTCGGCGTGTGCCTGCGCGACGCGCGCCCGCTGCAGCGCGACGCGCACGTCGAAGTCGCGCGGGTCGAGCAGTACGAGCGGCTCACCCGCGCGCACGAACCGGTTGTCGTCCACCAGCACGCGCTCGACGGTGCCGGCCACGCGCGGGGAGATCACGTGCAGGTGGCCCGTCACGTATGCGTCATCGGTGCCGCGCTCGTGCACATCGAATTCGTAGACGAGCAGCGCGACGAGCAGCAGCGCGCACCCGGCGATCAGGACGATCGGCCACTTGCGCGAGCGCGCGGCGGGCGGGGACGGTGTGTCCGGCGGGTTCGGGGTCACGGTCGGGATACTCCATCGAACAGACGGTTTTTCTCGCATCGCGCTATGCTTGCGCGAGCCTCAATTGCGGGAGCCGCTCGACGATGAACACCACGTTCGCCCCCGGTGGCGCGACACCGGGGCCGGCCCTCGCGCCGGCCGCCGACATACCGACGTTTCGCTCGATCGCCGCGATCGCATCCGTGCTGCTCGGCGCGATCATCGCGACGCTGACCTCGCGCATCACGTCGCTCGGGCTCGCCGACGTGCGTGGCGCGCTCGGCGTCGGGATCGACGAGGGCGCGTGGATCAACACGGCGTTCACCGCATCGCAGATGTTCGTCGGCCCGCTCGCGATCGCGGCGGCCTTCGTGTTCGGCACGCGGCGCGTGCTGCTGGCCGGCGCCTCGGTGTTTCTCGTCGTCGAAAGCGTGCTGCCGCTGTGCACGAACTTCGGCACGTTCATCGTGTTCCAGAGCCTCGCCGGCTTCGCGTCCGGCGTGTTCGTGCCGCTCACCGTCGGCTTCGTCGTGCGCACGTTGCCGCCGCGGCTCATTCCGTTCGGCATCGCCGCATATGCGATGAATCTCGAGATGTCGCTGAACCTGTCGGCGACGCTCGAAGGCTGGTACAGCGAACATCTGAGCTGGCGCTGGCTGTTCTGGCAGAACGCGCTGCTGACGGTGCCGTTCATCGTCTGCCTGCTGCTGTCGCTGTCGAACGAGCCGATCAAACGCTTCGCGTCCGGCATCGACACGCGCGGCATGCTGCTCGGCGCCGGCGGCTTCACGTGCCTGTGCATCGCGCTCGATCAGGGCGAACGGCTGTTCTGGTTCCAGTCGCCGTTGATCGTCGCGCTGCTGTGCATCGGGATCCTGATGGTTGCCGCATTCCTGATCCACGAGCTCACGTCGCGGCGCGCCGGGCTCGATCTCGGCTACCTCGCGCGGCCCAACGTCGCATGGCTGATCGTGCTCGTCGGCCTCGTGCGCTTCACCGTGCTCAACACGAGCTTCATCCCGTCGGTGTTTCTCGCGAGCACTTACGGGCTGCGCCCGCTGCAGATCGGCGATACGCTGCGCTGGATCGCGATTCCGCAACTGCTGTTCGCGCCGTGCGTCGCATGGCTGTTGCAGCGTGTCGATCCGCGCCGGTTGATCGTGGCCGGCTTCCTGACGGTGGCGGTTGCGTTCGCGCTCGGCGCGCGTCTCACGTCCGCCTGGGCCGAACCCGACTTCATCCCGTCGCAGCTGCTCCAGGCGCTGGGGCAGACGATGGCGCTCACGTCGGTCATCTTCTTCTTCGGCAAGCACGTGACGGCCGAGCATGCATTGACGTTCGGCGCCGTCGTGCAGACGACGCGCCTGCTGAGCGGGCAGCTCGGCACGACGTCGATCGCGGTGATCCAGCGCATCATGGAAGCTACCCATTCGAATCTCGTCGGTCTGCATGTCACGCTGTCGGATCCGCAAACGCTCGACCGCCTGCGGGCCGGCGCGGCGTCGCTCGTATCGCACGGCGCGACCTTCGCGACCGGCGAGCACGCGGCCTATGCGCTGCTCGACCGGGCGGTGCGCGTCCAGGCGACCACGCTCGCGCTGGCCGACAATTTCCGGGTCGCGATGGCGGTCGCGGTTGCGGGGGTGATGATCGGCATGCTGCTCAGGCCGGTGCGCGCGCCGTGAAAAGCCGGCCGCGTGCAGCGACGATCTTAGCGATCGCGCCCGCCGCAACGAAATGGCGCCGGCCTGAAAAATCCTGAATCTTCCTGAAGGGCGCGCCGGCGCAACGGCCCGGCGCGCCGCGGCGCTTACGCTTTCAGGAACGCGAGCAGTTCGGCATTGATCTGGTCGGCGTTGACAACGCACATCCCGTGCGAGCCGCCCGGAATCACCTTCAGCTGCGCGTGCTTCACGATTTTCGCGGACAAGCGCGCGGAATCGTCGATCGGCACGATCTGGTCGTCGTCGCCGTGCAGGATCAGCGTCGGGACGTCGATCTTCTTCAGGTCCTCGGTGTAGTCGACCTCGGAGAATTCCTTGACGCACAGATACTGGCCGTACACGCCGCCCATCATGCCCTGCGCCCAGAACGCGTCGATCGTGCCTTGCGACGTCTTCGCGTTCGGGCGATTGAAGCCGAAGAACGGCACGGCGAGATCCTTGTAGAACTGCGAACGGTTCTCGGCGACGTTCTTGCGGATGCCGTCGAATACGTCCATCGGCAGGCCGCCCGGATTGGACGCCGACTTCACCATCTGCGGCGGCACAGCGCCGATCAGCACGGCTTTCGCCACGCGCTTCGTGCCGTGGCGGCCGATGTAGTGCGCGACTTCGCCGCCGCCGGTGGAATGGCCGACGAGCGTGGCTTCACGCAGGTCCAGTGCATTCATCAGCGCCGCGAGATCGTCCGCATACGTGTCCATGTCGTTGCCTTGCGACGGCTGGCTCGAACGGCCGTGGCCGCGCCGGTCGTGCGCGATCACGCGGAAGCCGTGCTGCACGAGGAACAGCATCTGCGCATCCCACGCATCGGCGCACAGCGGCCAGCCGTGCGAGAACACGACCGGGCGGCCGCTGCCCCAGTCCTTGAAGTAAATCTGCGTACCGTCTTTCGTGGTGATCGTGTTCATCGCATGGGCTCCTTGATGTGTGGAAGCGGCGTGTTTGGGCGCGGCGGCGGCAGCGGCGGCCGGCAGCGTGGCGGCTGCCACGGCGGTCGCGCCGGCCAGCAACATGTCTCGGCGACGCACCGAGGGAACGGCGTCGATGTCTGCGGGACGCATGGGGAACTCCTTGAACGTGCGGTGGAACGGTGCCGCGGCTGGTTGGTTGGATTCGGATCTGCCCGCATGCGGCAATCGTGCCGGCAGCCGGCATGCGTTCACGTTCCGAGCCCGCGAGCGCGCAATGGAGCGAACGAATGCGCGGAGGAGCCTATCGCGCGGCCGCACGATCTGTACTGAAATCGCGCTGAATTGTCATGAAACCCGGGCTGCGGCGCGTGTCGCGCGACACAGGCAGGCGCCGGTCAGAAGAATTAAGCCCGGCATCAAGACTCTTTAGCGATGGCCCGCTATCTTCAACGTCAGGTCATCGCGTCGCGGGTCCGTGCCGGGTCGCGACGGCGAATGACGATCGACGATCGCGATGCGTCCGGGTGCGGTACGACCGGCCTGTCGCCACTTGCCTGGATACGCCGCCATGAATGCCTTCAATCGCTGGGAACACGTGATGACGCTGCTCGACCCGTCGCCCGCGGCGGTGCATGGAGCGTTGTCGCTGCTTCGCGACTCCGACGCCGCCCGCCGCCGCCATCGCGACGAGGCGCCGCCCGCTTCGAGCGGCGACGCGCGCCGCCGGTGTGCGATCGTCGCGGTCGAGCGACAGACCGATTCGTCGGTGTTGATATCGTGGAGCGACCCGACACGCTGCCGTTACGACGAGCAGCGCTGGATCAGCGCCAAGTCGCGCGCCCTCGGGCGCTGCGCGCTGACTGGCACGACGGTTCGTCCCGGCGACGCGATCTACAAGCCGCAATGGCGCGGCGCCAAGCGGCCCGCGAACTATCGGGAGGTGATCCTCGCGTCCGAGCTGGATCGGTTCATCGTCAGGCTGTCCCATGCATGATCGCGGCCGGCCGCTCGTGCTCAGTCCGCCCATGTCGACCCGAGCACCAGGCCGCAGAAATTCGTCCGACGATAGTCCGGATCGCATCGTTCGAGCACGTCGGCGCATACGTTGCCGAACGCCGTCTCGGGACGATGCGCGGTGCCGGCGGCGAGTGCCTCGAGGAACAGTTCCTTGAAACACGGGCCGCGCGGCCACGCGTTCACGATCTCGTCACGTTCGGTGCGGCTCACCTCGTCGAAATGCAGCGCGAAGAGATCCGTCTCGATGCCGGCGCCGAGCAGCGCGGTCAGCGGCGTCATGTAAGCGTGAATGCCGAAGCACGTGTGCAGCGCGATCGCGCGCCAGACTTCGTCCGCCGCTTGCGCGCCGATACCGTATCCGCCGAGGAATGCGCGGGCGACGTTCGCGCCGTCGATTTCATGGCGCCCGCGCGAGTGGCGGTGGCCTTCGGTCAATCCGATGTCGTGGAACAGCGCGGCGACATACAGGAGTTCGGCATCGAACGCGACGCCGCGGCGCCTGCCGATCACCGATGCAAAGGCGAACACGCGCATCGCATGCCGGAACAGGAGTTCAGGCTCGCCGGCCCGCGCGATCGCGGCTGCTTCCCGCGCGATCGCGCTGTCGGGAATCCGGATGCCGGCGATACGGTGGCCCATCGTTGTCCTCCTCGCCGCGCGACGGCGGTCGCTTGATGCCCATCGTCGCGCGCCGCGCGGCTGAATGTCTTGAGAGCGGCCTGAATCGTTCTGAACGGAAAAATCGACCGCCCGCCGCTCCGGAATCGGTTCCGTCGAAATGGCACGAGTCATTTTTCCCGAAATGCATATGCAATTCATTCAATTCGTCGCGGCAAATAATCGGGTTTCCAAAGCCGGCCGCGAATGGCGCGGTTTTATCGCACGAAACGAGTTCATTGATGAATCACAGTTTCGCGTGTTGACGATGCATCGAACGCGGCCCCGCGCGGCGCCGAGCCGGAATGAAAGCGAATGCCGGCCGGCCGCTCCGGTTCGTGGTTTTCATCGATTCAAAAAATTTGTTCATTGGGTTCTGATAATTTGAATCTTTACGCGACGCGAATGCCGTAGCATTGCCATGGCCGCGGTGTCATTTCTGACAGGGCATCGCCGAATGGAAACGATTAAAAATTCACATGATCCGGATTGGAACGCTTCACGTCTTTCTAGACAGACGTGAAATTCGCTCGAACGGCAAACTGCTGAGAATCGGCAGTCGTGCATTCGAAATTCTCGAACTCCTGATTCGGGCGAACGGCGCATTGGTGTCGAAGGACGAGATCATGCAGCGCGTGTGGCCGCACACGATCGTCGAGGAAAACAACCTTCAGGTGCATATCGCCGCGCTGCGCAAGGCGCTGGCCAACGACAGGAACCTGATCGTCACCGTGCCGGGGCGCGGCTACCGGCTGGTGGGCGGACAAACGGAGCGCGCGGCGCCGGTGCGTCCCGCGACGTCGCGGCTCGTGCAGGCGCCGACGGACCTCATCGGCCGGGAACAGACGGTTGCCGAGGTCCTGGCCGCGCTCGACGCCGCGCGCGTCGTGACGCTGGTCGGCGCGGGCGGCATCGGCAAGACGCGGGTGGCGCTCGAAGCGGCCATGCGTGCAGAAGCGAGCTTTCCGGATGGCGCAGCGTTCGTGTCGCTTGCCACGGTCGCGTGTCCGCAGTTCGTGCCCGACGCGCTGGCCAACGCGTTCGAGCTCGTTCAGCCGGCAGGATCGCTGACGCTCGAAGCGGTGCTCGCCAGCGTCGCACATCGGCGGATGTTGCTGGTGCTCGACAATTGCGAACATCTGCTCGACGCCGCCGCGCAGATCGCGACCGCGCTGACCGACGCGGATGCCGGCCTTCGCGTGCTCGCGACGAGCCGCGAGGCACTGCGCATCCAGGGCGAGCGCCTGTGTCCGGTCCCGCCGCTCGAGGTGCCCGGGGAAGGCGCGGATGAGCGCGAGATCGTCGGCGCGAGCGCGGTGCAACTGTTCTCGGCGCGCGCCCGCGCCGCCGATCCGCGCTTTCCGCTCGACGCGCGCAGCCTGTCGCTGATGGCGTCGGTCTGCCGGCGCCTGGACGGCCTGCCGCTCGCGATCGAACTGGCCGCCGCGCGTGCGGCCGTGCTCGGCATCGACGTGCTCGCCTCGCATCTCGACGATCATTTCCGGTTGCTGACCGGCGGTTTTCGCACGGCGTTGCCGCGTCATCAGACGCTGCAGGCGATGTATGACTGGAGCTACCGCCTGCTCGGCGACGCGGAACGTCTGCTGTTGCGCTGGCTCGGCGTGTTCCGCGACGGCTTCTCGATCGACGCCGTGCGGGAAGTCGTCGGCTCGAAGGGGCTGGCCGGCGCGGACCTGCTCGACACGATTGCCGGCCTCGTGTCGAAATCGTTGCTGAGTCTGGAGAGCGCACACGGCGCGCCGCGCTACCGGCTGCTGACGACGACGCGCGCGTATGCGCTTCAGCAGCTCGAAAACAACGGCGAATGCGCGGCCGCGGCGCGCGCGCATGCGAATTACTTCCATACGCTGTTCAGGCTGGCGCCCGGCGACGCCGACGGGCAGCTCGCCGAATCGCGGCTCGACGTGATCCGGCGCGAGCTCGGCAATCTGCGCGCGGCGCTCGACTGGGCGTTTTCGCCGAACGGCGATGCGCAGGTCGGCATCGCGCTGGCGGCGGTCGCGGTGCCGTGCCTGTTCGACCTGTCGCTCGTGGACGAATGTCGCGAACGGGCGCGCGTGGCGCTCGACGCGATGCGCGATGTCGACGACACGCCGGAGCGCGCCGACGCGCGCGTGCGGCTGCTGGCCGCGTATGCGGCCGCGCTCGCCCATACGTCGGGACCGACGCAGGTCGCGCACGACGCATGGTCGGCGGTGCACGCGCTCGGGTTCGAGGCGGGCGACGCCGAACTGCCGCCGCGCGACGCGTAGCGCCGTGTGCCGTGTACCGACGGCGCGTTCAGAACGTTTCAGACCGAATACAGGACCTGGCCGGCCGGCGCGTCTACATTGCATGCGCGGGGACGATCCGCTTATCGCTGTCGCGACGCCACTGATTGCCGGCGCAGGGTCCCCGCCCGTCGCGAAGCGCGCCTTCAGCCAATTTCAGCATGCCGAACCTGTCAGCCACGGTCGCTTACGGTGCGCCGATCGTTCTCGCCGACCTCGTCGCGTGGCGGCTGCTCGGCCATGGCCGTTCGAAGACGAAAGCGGCCTGGCGTTGCGCGTCGTTCGCCGCGTTGACCTATGCATTGTTCTCGACCGGCGTGAGCCCGCTCGCGGTGCCGCCGTCGCCCGACCGGTTCGACCGGCTCGCGATCCAGGCGATCGCCGTCGCGTGGTGGCTGCAGGGCGCGCTGGTATTCAGTCTGATGCTCGATCATCTGCTGCTGCCGCGTGCGTGGCGCAACCAGCGGCTGTTTCACGACATCGCCGCGGCCGCGGTTTTCGGTGCGGCGGCCGTTGCGGCACTGGGCTACGTCCTCGGGCTGCCGCTGAGCGGCGTGGTCGCGACGTCGGGCGCCGTGGCGGTCATCCTCGGCCTCGCGCTCCAGAACACGCTGAACGACGTGTTCTCCGGCCTGGTCCTGAATACGACACAGCCGTTTCGTCTCGGCGACACGGTGTCGATCGGCGAGCTCGAAGGCCGGATCGTCGAGAGCAACTGGCGCGCGACCAAGATGATCAACGGGCTCGGCAACCTCGTCGTCGTGCCGAACAGCGCGGCGGCCAAGGCGACGATCGTCAACCTCAGCGAACCCGTGAGCGTGCACGGTGTGACGCTGACGATCGAGATCGATCCCGGCGTGCGGCCCGCCGTGGTCGTCGATGCGCTCGACCGCGCCGCCGCCAGTTCGCTCGACGTGCTGGCGAGCCCCGCGCCGGTCTCGGTCGTCAAGGCGTTCAGGACCAACTCGATCGAATACGAGCTCGTCTGTTACGTCGACGCGCTGCAGAAGAAGGTCGAGGTCCGCAACCGCCTCTACGATCTCGCGCATCGGCATCTGGCCGCCGCCGATGTCGCGTTGCGCCCGCTCGCCGGGACCGTCGCGGCGCATCGTCCGGTTTCGCGGGGGCAGTGCCTGCTGCGGGCGGTCGATCTGTTCAGGCAACTCGATGACGCCGATCTGGCGGTGCTGGCCGATGCGCTGGCGTCACGCGTGTTCCACAAGGGCGAGGTGATCTACGCGTCGAATGCCGATGGGCGGCTGTTGACCATCATCGGCAGCGGCGTCGCGTCGGTGTTCGTGCCGGGCGCGGCCGGCGACATCGAAGTCCGGCGCATGGCGCCCGGCGACGCGATCGGCCAGTCCGTCGTGCTCGCCGGTACGCAGCTTCATGCGAGCGTCTACGCGGTGACCGCCGTGACGGCCTATCAATTGAGCAGCCGCGACCTGTCGCCGCTGATCGCGAAGAAGCCCGAGCTGGGGCGGCTGATGTGCGAATCGCTGACCGAGCACATCGCGACCGAGGAACGGATGATGATCCCGCCCGCCGCGAAGGCGCATGCGTCATTCAACCTGTTCGAGTGGCTCGAGAAGGAGATGAAGCGCCTGCACGCTTCGTTCGGTTGACGCGGCGCCGGGGGGCGCGACCGTGATGTCAGGCAAGCGCGGTGAACCTGTCGACGAGATCGGGGCGGTCGAGTTGCTCGACCCACCAGTGCAGCGCGCGTCCGGCTTCGTCGCCGCGCCACGCGATATAGCAATGGGTCGTGTCGCGCATGCCGGTCACCTGGCGCGCGACGAGCCTGCCTTGCGCGATCGCGCGTGCCGCGATGCAATCCGGGAGCGTGCCCACCGCGAGCCCTTCGCATTGCGCGGCCAGTTTCGCGGCGAGCGTCGGCACGGCGAGATAAGGCTGCCCGGCGTCGACCGCGACCGAGCGCGGTTGCAACTCGCGGGAGGTGTCGGAGATCACGGCGCCGCGATATTCGACGACCGACGCCATCGACAGCGGTTCGGGCAATGCCGCGAGCGGGTGGGTGGGCGCGACCGCGAACACGTGTTTCAGCGTGCCGATCGGCCGCGTCACGATGTCGGGCAGCTCCGGCGGCTCTCCCGCCGCGCCGACGACCAGATCGGCGCGGCGCGAAATCAACGCATCCCAGGTGCCGCCCAGCACTTCGGTGGACAGGCGCAGCCGCGTGTCCATCTCGAGATCGTAGAACGCATGCACATATGGCCACATCGCGTCGAACGGCAGGATTTCGTCGACGCAGATGCGGACCTCGGTTTCCCAGCCTTGCTGCGCGCGCTGCGCCTTGCGTTCGAGCTGCTCGGCGGCATGCAGCAGCCGGCGGCCTTCCTCGACGACGACACGACCCGCGTGCGTGAGCTTCGCCCGGCGGCCGCTGCGGTCGAACAACGCGACGTCGAGGTCGCTTTCGAGCTTTTGTACGAGGTAAGTCAGTGCGGACGGTACGCGGTGCAGCAACTCCGCGGCTTCGGCGAACGTACCGGTGCGGTCGATCGCATCCAGTGCTTCGAGCGCTTCGAAGGACAGCTTCATGGCGAATTCCACGGGGGAAGGGGCATCGGGCTGTCATGTTAGCGTCAAGCGGTGCCGAATCCAATACGCTCGGCGCGATTCGCCGCCCGATGCGTAGGGCGGCGCCCGGTCAACGCTTGCCGGTCACGTCGGCGTCGACTCGCGGCGTTTTGTAGCAGCGTCGGACACGTGGGCGCCGGGCAGCGCACCGAACATGTGTTGGCTGCACTTCGCTTCGTGCCACGCGGTGCCGAGCCGGATCCCGCCGATCATCCGCCGTGCGACGGGAAGGATCTGTTCGCCGGCGAGAATGCCGAGCAGTCCGACCAGCGCGACGGTCGGCGGTGCGGGCGACTGAACGCCGATCAGCGCGTAGACGATGCCGGCGAGAATGCCGGCGAACAGCGAGGCAATGTACGGTTTCATGGAATATGAATGGAATGACGACCGGGTAAACAATATGGATAACTACCGATATGGCGTCGATCCGAAAGTATCGATTCAGCGTATCAGGTCTGCACGTTCGCCACGAGTCCGTTCAATGAAATTCAGATCTTTTAAGCATGAATTTTGAGGGCCGTGATAATCAGAACGATTAATTGGCGTGATCGCGGGTTTGCGTATTGAATGATGCGGGCCGGCTGTCGAACCTCCCGACACAGCGCATCGAATGCCTCCCGGATGGGTCGGCGAGGCAAGCCTCAATTTTTATCCGCGTCAAAGGACATCACCGCCATGAGCAACCCGAAGCTTGAAGTACTCACTCCGCACAACAGCCAGCTGATCTTCATCGACCAGCAGCCGCAAATGGCGTTCGGCGTGCAGTCGATCGACCGCCAGACGCTGAAGAACAACGTCGTCGGGCTCGCGAAGGCCGCGAAGGTCTTCAACATCCCGACCACGATCACCACGGTCGAAAGCGAGAGCTTCTCCGGCTTCACCTATCCGGAACTGCTCGACGTGTTCCCGAACCAGAAGACGCTCGAACGCACGTCGATGAACTCGTGGGACGACCAGAAGGTGCGCGACGCGCTGGCCGCGAACGGCCGCAAGAAGGTGGTCGTATCGGGCCTGTGGACGGAAGTCTGCAATACGACGTTCGCGCTCTGCGCGATGCTCGAAGGCGGCTACGAGATCTACATGGTCGCCGACGCATCGGGCGGCACGACCCAGGCCGCGCACGACTTCGCGATGCAGCGCATGGTGCAGGCAGGCGTGGTGCCGGTCACGTGGCAGCAAGTGCTGCTCGAATGGCAGCGCGACTGGGCGCACCGCGAGACCTACGACGCCGTGATGGCGATCGCCAAGGAGCATTCGGGCGCGTACGGGATGGGCGTGGACTACGCGTACACGATGGTCCACAAGGCCGCGCAGCGTACCGCGACGCCGCACGAGTCGATCCCGGCCGTGCCGGCGAAGTAAGCACGGACAGTCGATGACTGTCGCTGCCGAAGCGGCGCGTTCGATCCGGACGCGCCGCTTCGGCGATGCGTCGACGCGGACGGCGAGCCGTGAGCGATTCACGATGCCGTCCGCGACGCGTTTGCCAGGACACAGGGCCTGCATTTCAACTTGTCCGGGAGATTGATCGTATGGAACCTTATCTGGTTTCCCTTGGTGCGGGCGTGCTGGTCGGAATCATCTACAGCGCAATCAAGGTCCGCTCGCCCGCGCCACCGCTGATCGCGCTGGTCGGGCTGCTCGGCATGGTGATCGGCGTGCAGGCCATCCCCACCCTCAAACAGCTTTTTGGCTTCTGATCGAAGCGAGGTGAAGCAATGACCGCAACCGGGACCCAACCGGATCTGATCCTCCATAACGGAAGATTCACGACCCTCGACCGCTCGAACCCCGTCGCAACCGCGGTGGCCATCGCGGCCGGCCGCTTCGTCGCGGTCGGCAGCGACGCGGACGTGATGCCGCTCGCGGGCCGCGCGACGAAGGTGGTCGACCTCGACGGCCGCGGCGTGCTGCCGGGCCTGATCGACAACCACTGCCACGTGATCCGTGGCGGCCTGAACTACAACATGGAGCTGCGCTGGGACGGCGTGCCTTCGCTCGCGGTCGCGATGGAGATGCTCAAGCGGCAGGTTGCCGTGACGCCCGCGCCGCAGTGGGTGCGCGTGGTCGGCGGCTTCACCGAACATCAGTTCGTCGAGAAGCGCCTGCCCACGATCGACGAGCTCAACGCAGCCGCGCCCGATACGCCGGTGTTCATCCTGCACCTGTACGATCGCGCGCTGCTGAACGCGGCCGCGCTGCGCGTGGTCGGCTATACGAAGGACACGCCCGAGCCGCCCGGCGGTACGATCCTGCGCGATGCGGCCGGCAACCCGACCGGCCTGCTGCTCGCGAACCCGAACGCGACGATCCTGTACGCGACGCTCGCGAAAGGGCCGAAGCTGCCGTTCGAGTATCAGTACAACTCGACGCGCCACTTCATGCGCGAGCTGAACCGGCTCGGCGTAACGGGCGTGATCGACGCGGGCGGCGGCTCGCAGAACTACCCGGACGATTACGAAGTGATCCGCAAGCTGCACGACGCGGGCGAGATGACGATCCGGATTGCGTACAACCTGTTCACGCAGAAGCCGAACGCCGAGAAGGAAGACTTCGTGAACTGGACGCAGAGCGTCAAGTATCACGACGGCACCGACTACTTCCGCAACAACGGTGCGGGCGAGATGCTGGTGTTTTCGGCGGCCGATTTCGAGGACTTCCGCGTCGCGCGCCCGGACTTGCCCGCGCAGATGGAGGATGATCTCGAAGGCGTCGTGCGCGTGCTCGCGCAGAACCGCTGGCCGTGGCGCATGCACGCGACCTACGACGAAACGATCAGCCGCGCGCTCGACGTGTTCGAGAAGGTCAACGAGGACATCCCGCTCGAAGGGCTGAACTGGTTCTTCGATCACGCGGAAACGATCTCCGAGCAATCGATGGACCGGATCGCCGCGCTCGGCGGCGGTGTCGCGGTGCAGCACCGGATGGCGTACCAGGGCGAATACTTCGTCGAGCGCTACGGCGCACAGGCGGCCGAAGCCACGCCGCCGGTCGCGAAAATGCTCGCCAAGGGCCTGAAGGTGTCGGCCGGCACCGACGCGACGCGCGTGGCGTCGTACAACCCGTGGGTGTCGCTCGCATGGCTGGTGACGGGCAAGACGGTGGGCGGCCTGCGGATGTACCCGCAGCGCAACCTGCTCGATCGCGAGACCGCGCTGCGCATGTGGACGGAGTACGTGACGTGGTTCTCGAACGAGGAAGGCAAGAAGGGGCGCATCGCGGTCGGGCAGCTCGCCGACCTGGTGGTTCCGGATCGCGACTTCTTCGCATGCGCGGAAGACGATATCGCGGGCACGACCGCGCTGCTGACGGTGGTCGGCGGCAAGATCGTGTGGGGCGCGGGCCCGTTTGCGTCGCACGATGCGCCGATTCCGCCGGCGATGCCGGACTGGTCGCCGGTGCGCGAGTACGGCGGCTACGGCGGCTGGGGCGCGACGCAGCGCAGCGACGCGCCGCTGCAACGGGCGGCGGCGGCCGCGATGTGCGGCTGCGCGAACGCCTGCAACGTGCACCAGCACGCGCATGCGAGCGCGTGGGGCAGCGCGTTGCCGACGTCGGACGCTAAGGGCTTCTGGGGCGCGTTCGGTTGCTCGTGCTGGGCGATCTGACATGTCGACGACAACCGGCCGGTACAGCCCCGGGTGGATCCGGGCGCTGCTTGCGCAACCGAGGGTCGGCGCGCTGGTGCGACTTGCACTCGTTTCCGCGTTTCTGATCGGCGGCATCAACAAGGCGACGCATTTCGACGACGCGGTGGCCGAGCAGGCGCATTTCGGGCTGCAGCCGGCCGCGCTGTGGGCTGCACTGGCGGTGGTGGTCGAGATCGCCGGCTCGCTCTGCGTGGTGTTTCGCCGCTTCACGTGGCTCGGGGCCGGCAGCCTCGGCATGCTGACGCTCGTCGCGATGCTGGTGGCGAACGACTTCTGGAACCAGACGGGCACCGCGCACTTCATGGCGCTCAACAGCTTCTTCGAGCATCTGGGCCTGATTGCGGCGCTGGCTCTTGTCACGATGCTGGGTGACGCACCGCGTGCGGAAGAGGATCGGCGCGCCTGACCACGCGACCGCATCGCACAACAGGAAAATCGTTCGATCATGGCGCCGCGCTCGCGGCGCCATGTCTTGCCGAAGAACGTGAATGGCGTCGTCGTTGCCGCCCGGCCCGGTGTCGGGCGCGCCGACGACGGCCTTGCTATTTCACCGGCGTGAGGACCGGCGCTCCCTTGTTCTTGATCAGGAACACGAAGATCCGCGACCATCTCGCGTCGAACGAACTCGTCGTCGCGCTGGCCAAGCATGTGCCGGACGACCGTGGCCACTACATCTGCTATCTGAGCCGGCAACACCTGCCGACGCGCATCCGGATCTTCGTCGATTTCATGACCGAGCAGATTCGCGCGCTCGATCTGAACTGCATGACGCGGTTCAATCCGGAGGCGCGGGCATTGATGTCGGTCGCATCGGCGGGGCTGGCGGCTTGATGCAACGCCACATGCGCTCTTCCGCGAGCCGGGTGCCGAGCGGCGGAATTCCCGTTGCCGTTCGGCACCGCCCGGATACACGAAGTCCTGCCATTGCCGTCGGCCACGACATGTCGAACGGCATCATGGGACGGCGCCGCCAGGCTCCTGGTCAGTGCAGCTCGCTGAAGCGCGGATCGATATACGCGTCGACGTCCTGCGACTGTTTGTACACGGCGTTGCGCACGTTGAACGCATTCGCGTTGCGGGTCGAGCCGTAGATCGAGTCGAGTCCGTCACCCTTGCGGAACGCCTGCTTCGCGGCCGCCGCGTCGAGCAGGTGAGTGCCTTTCAGCAACGGGAGATATTGCGCGGGCGTGAGGCCCACGCGGGCAGACATGATCTTCACCGCATCGGCCTGCGTCTTCGGGTCGTTGATATACGCGACGCAGCGATACCAGACCTTGACCACCTTCGCCCAGTCGGCTCGACGCGCAGCGAGGCTCGCCGGCGCGACCGTGATCGCATCGTAGATCAGCCCCGGCGCATCCGCCGACGTGAAAATCGCGCGTGCGCCGGGTGCGCGTTTCAACGCCTCGCCCGCGTTCGGCTGCCATGCGGCCACGGCGGCGATGTCGGCCGACGAACCGAGCACCTGCGGCAGTTCGTTGGTTTTCGCATTCACGAGCGTCACGTCGCCGTCCTTCAACCCGTGCTTCTGCAGCGCGGTCTCGAGCAGCAGGTGGTCGACGAGGCCGAGCTCGACGCCGACCTTCTTGCCTTTCAGGCCTTCGACGGTGCGCAGCGGCGGCTTCGCGACGATCATGTCGTTGCCCGCCGAATAGTCGGTCAGCAGGATCATGACGTTCTTCGCGCCGGCCGCGCCGGTGACGAGCGCATCGCCGTTGGTCGCCGCGACCGCGTCGAGCTTGCCGGCGGAAAACGCGTCGAGCGACGCCGAATAATCGAACCATTCGAAGTCGACGTCGACACCGGCTTCCTTGAACCAGCCCTTGTCGAGCGCGACCTGGAACGCGACCCAGCCCGGCCAGTCGCTGTAGCCGATTTTCAGCGGCGTTGCCGCGTGCGCGGCGGGCGCTGCCAGCAGCGCGGCAGCCGTGACGGCCGCGCCCAATGCGTGACGGATGGAACGGAATGAACGGAATGAACGGAGGGACGGCAGGCGGCGGAGCGCCGGGGCGGGACGGGTCATCGTTGTTCTCCAGGAGACCGGGATCGGGATCGTCGATTCGGACCGTGCCTGTGCGCGGTCCGGCCGCGTGGCCGGTTCCTGCGGATGCGGAACGAGAAGCGGCCACGGAGAGGCGCGACGGCCGTTGCCATCGCCAATCTCCCGGGCTTTTGTCCCGCCGTGTAGCGCACGCGCATCCGGTCTCGCGATCGGACGAACCCGCGCCGGGTTGCTCTCGGACCAGACGTTCGATGAACCGGAACCCTAGCACCCCTAAGATGCGACGCCGCCGCACCTCTCGGCGTCATGCCGAGCGAGAAGCGTGCCAATGGCACGCGGCAACGCGATTCAACGGCGGCGAACGGCGCGCTGAAGTTCGATGAAGCGGGCGGAGAACAGCGCGCTCAATGCGCGCCGGAGCAGGTCGAGCTTGTTCATGACGAGCCGGTAGCGAGTGATGGTGCATCCGTTCAGCAAAGCCCATGCCATTGCCGAACGTGCGGCACGGGTGTGCGCGACGCGCACTGCGCCGGTGCGCGATCGCGTGCGCATGGTGCGTCGTGCGCCCGCCGCGAGGGCAAGCGGCCGCCGCCCGGTCGCGCATGCCGCGCATCATCGAGCCGTCGTGGCGCGTCGCGCGGTCGTTGCGCGCGGGCTGGCACGCAACTCGCTTTATCGACGCCCGAGAGGTGCGAAGCAATTTGCATCATCTTCAGGATCGCTAGGGTTCCGGTCGTGCGGCGTTCGCGCCGTGCGATGACTGGTCCGAGAGCAATCCGGTCTTGCCTTCGCCTCGATTCGAGGAAGCGGTGAGGCTCCACGGAGGGATAAAAGCCCGGGAGGTCGCGATGTCGTTCGGTCGCCCTCTCACGCCTTTTGTCCAACCGATCACGGAGCCGCCATGTCGCCGAGCCCCCAAGCCGTTCCCGTCCTGACTCCACCGCCACACGTCGCGTGGGAAACGTTGATCCCCGCAGGAACCCACTGGTCGGGCATCCTGCGCCGCGGCCTCGCGCTGCGCATCGTCGACATCGAGGGCGGCGCGAACCTGTCCGCCGTCTTCCATCGCCAGGAAGACCCGCTCGAACGCTACAACATGGCCGACACGCTGAAGGCGCAGCACACCGCGCACCTCACGCGCGGCCATGCGCTGTACACGGACATGGGGCGCGTGATCGCGTCGATCACCGCCGACACGCTCGGCTGGCACGACCCGCTCGGCGGCGTCGGCGATGCGCGGTTGTTCGCGCACAAGTACGGCACGACGTCGTACCAGGCCGATCGCAACGCGATGATCCGCAACGGCCGCGACAGCCTCGTGCTCGAGCTCGCGAAATACGGACTGTCGGCACGCGATCTCGCCGCGAACGTCAACTTCTTCAGCAGGCTCGACACGCGCGACGACGGCGCGCTCGACTTCGTCCCCGGCCATTCGCCGGCGGGCAGCGCACTCGACCTGCGCTTCGAGATGAACACGCTCGCGGCGTTCTCGACCGCGCCGCATCCGCTCGATCCGCGTGCGGACTATGCACCGAAGCCCGTGCAGCTGATCGCGTACCGCGCGTATCCGGCGGACGGCGCCGCGCCCGAGGACGACCCGTGCCGCTGCGCATGCGCGGAGAACCTCCGCGGCTTCGCCAACACCGATCGCCTGTTTGCGTAAGGAGCCGGACCATGCCCATCATCGAAAGCCGTCTCGACCCGCGCGACGCGATCCACGACACCACGCTGAAAGCCGGCGACCCGTGGCTGCACGACCTGAAACGCGGACAGATCCTCCGCATCCTCGACCTGGAAGGCAACCAGGCGGTCGACACGTTGTTCTACCGATCCGACGACACCGAGGAGCGCTATAGCGCGCAGGACACGATTCGCGCGCAGCGCAACCTGTACCTGAGTGCGGGCAGCGTATTGCTGTCCAGCCGGGGCAACCCGATGGTGACGATCGTCGCCGACACCTGCGGCCGCCACGACACGCTCGGTGGCGCGTGCGCGGCCGAGAGCAACACCGTGCGCTATGCGCTCGACAAGCGTTACATGCACAACTGCCGCGACAGCTTCCTCAATGCGATCGCGCACTGCGCGTGCGGCGCGGGCACGCGGATCGGCAAGCGCGACCTCGTCGGCAACGTCAACTTCTTCATGAACGTGCCCGTCACGCCGCTCGGCGGGCTCACGTTCGAGGACGGCATTTCCGCGCCCGGCAAGTACGTCGAGATGCGCGCGGAGATGGACGTCACCGTGCTGATCTCGAACTGCCCGCAACTCAACAACCCGTGCAACGGCTACAACCCGACGCCCGTGCGCCTGACGATCTGGGAGGCGCAATGAACCACGCCCACGCTCACCGTCATTCGCGGGAGGCAACATGAGATTCGCCAAGGTCCTCGTCGCGAACCGCGGCGAAATCGCGTGCCGCGTGATCCGCACGCTCAAGCGTCTCGGCATCGCGTCGGTCGCGATTTATTCGGATGCCGATCGCGATGCGCGTCACGTGGCGCTCGCCGACGAAGCGGTGCGTGTCGGGCCCGCGCCGGCGGCCGACAGCTACCTGAACGTCGCGGCGATCCTCGCCGCCGCGCGCGAGACCGGCGCGCAGGCCGTCCATCCCGGCTACGGCTTCCTGTCCGAGCATGCCGGTTTCGCCGATGCATGCGAAGCGGCCGGCCTGCGCTTCATCGGGCCGCGCGGCGATCACATGCGTGCGTTCGGCCTCAAGCACACCGCGCGCGCGCTCGCCGCCGCGCAGGGCGTCGCGCTGCTGCCGGGCACGGGCCTGCTCGACGACGTGGCGACCGCACTCGCCGAAGCCGACGCAATCGGTTATCCCGTGATGCTGAAAAGCACCGCCGGCGGCGGCGGGATCGGCATGTCGTTATGCCGCGATGCCGCGCAGCTCGAGGCGGCGTTCGAATCGGTCGTGCGGCTCGGCAGCGCGAACTTCGCGCATGCGGGCGTCTATCTGGAGAAGTTCGTCGAACACGCGCGGCACATCGAAGTGCAGATCTTCGGCGACGGCCGGGGCGGCGCGATCGCGCTCGGCGAACGCGATTGCTCCGTGCAGCGCCGCAACCAGAAGGTGATCGAGGAAACGCCCGCGCCGGATTTGACCGACGCCGAGCGCGACGCGCTGCATGCGAGCGCGGTGCGGCTTGCCCAAGCGGTCGACTATGCGTCGGCCGGCACCGTCGAATTCGTGTTCGACGCGAACGCGCGGCAGTTCTATTTCCTCGAGGTGAACACGCGGTTGCAGGTCGAGCATTGCGTGACCGAAGCGGTGACGGGCGTCGATCTCGTGGAATGGATGATCCTGCAGGCCGAAGGCGACTTGCCGCCGCTCGACACGCTCGCCGTCGCACCGCGCGGCGCGAGCATCCAGGTGCGGCTCTATGCGGAGGATCCGCACAAGCAGTTCCAGCCGAGCGCGGGGCTGCTCACGCACGTCGCGTTTCCGGACGACGTGCGCGTCGACGGCTGGATCGAGGCGGGCACCGAGATCAGTGCGCATTACGATCCGCTGCTCGCGAAGCTGATCGTGCGCGGCGATACGCGGCGCGACGCGCTGGCCGCATTGCGGGCCGCGCTGGCGCGCACCGAGCTGTACGGGATCGAGACCAACCTCGACTACCTGCGCGCCGTCGTTGGTTCGGACACGTTCGCGCGCGGCGCGCAGACGACGGCCTTTCTGTCGCGCTTCGTGTTCGCGCCGCATACGATCGACGTGCTCGACGGCGGCGTGCAGACCACCGTGCAGCAGGCTCCCGGGCGCGTCGGCTACTGGAGCGTCGGCGTGCCGCCGTCCGGGCCGATGGACGATCGCGCGTTCGACCTTGCGAACGCGTTGCTCGACAACGCGCGCGACGCGGCGGGGCTGGAATTCACGATGGTCGGCGCGACGCTGCGCTTCAACACGGCGACGCTGTTCGTGCTCGGCGGCGCGCCGCTCGCGGCCACGCTCGACGGCGAGCCCGCACCGTTCTGGCAGGTGCTGCGCGCGCGGCCCGGCGCGGTGCTGAAGCTCGGCGGCGTGACGGGCGCGGGCGTGCGCGCATGCCTGGCCGTGAAGGGCGGGCTGCAGGTGCCCGACTATCTCGGCAGCAAGGCGACCTTCACGCTCGGCCAGTTCGGCGGCCACGCGGGGCGCGCGCTGCGCAAGGGTGACGTGCTGCATCTGCACGCGGACGCGGGGCGCGGCGACGCGGGCGCGAAGCTGGCCGAAGCCGACGTTCCCCTGCTGACACATGCATGGACGCTCGGCGTGCTCGACGGCCCGCACGGCGCGCCCGATTTCTTCACGCCCGACGACATCGCGATGCTCTACGGCACGCAGTGGACGGTCCATTACAACTCCAGCCGCACCGGCGTGCGGCTGATCGGCCCGAAGCCGCAATGGGCGCGCGTGGACGGCGGCGAGGCAGGCCTGCATCCGTCGAACATCCACGACAACGCGTATGCGATCGGTGCGGTCGATTTCACCGGCGACATGCCGGTGATCCTCGGCCCCGACGGTCCAAGCCTCGGTGGCTTCGTGTGCCCGGTGACGGTCGTGCGCGACGAGTTGTGGAAGCTCGGGCAGTTGCGCCCCGGCGATACCGTGCGGTTCGTGCGCGCCCGCGTGTCGCCCGTGCCGGCGGCCCCGGCGATCGCGCCGGCGGCATCCGCGGACGCGCCGGACGATTGCGTGCTGCATCGCGATCCGTCGGCCGGCGGCGGCATCGGCGTGGTGTACCGGCGCTCGGGCGATCGCAACGTGCTGATCGAATACGGGCCGCTCGTGCTCGACCTCAACCTGCGCTTTCGCGTGCACGCGCTGATGTGCTGGCTCGACGCGCACCGGCTGCCCGGCATGCTCGACCTGACGCCGGGAATTCGCTCGCTGCAGGTGCAGTTCGACGCGCGGACGCTGTCGCTCGCCACGCTGCTCGCGCATCTGCAGGCCGCCGAGCGCGAACTGCCGGACGTGGCCGACATGCGCGTGCCGAACCGCATCGTGCATCTGCCGCTGTCGTGGGACGACCCGTCGACGCGCGTCGCGATCGAGCGCTACATGCAGTCGGTGCGGCCCGATGCGCCGTGGTGCCCGAGCAATATCGAGTTCATCCGGCGCATCAACGGCCTGTCGAGCATCGACGACGTCAGGCGCATCGTGTTCGACGCGCGCTATCTGGTGATGGGACTCGGCGACGTCTACCTCGGTGCGCCGGTCGCGACGCCGATCGATCCGCGGCACCGGCTGGTGACTACGAAGTACAACCCCGCGCGCACCTGGACGCCGGAGAACGCGGTCGGCATCGGCGGCGCATATCTGTGCGTGTACGGAATGGAAGGGCCCGGCGGCTACCAGTTCGTCGGCCGGACCGTGCAGATGTGGAACCGCCACCGCACCACGCGCGAATTCGAGGCCGGCAAGCCGTGGCTGCTGCGCTTCTTCGACGAGATCCGCTTCTACGAAGTCAGCGAGGCGGAGCTGAGCGCGCTGCGCGCGGATTTCGTCGCGGGCCGTGCGGCGCTGAGGATCGAGGAATCCGTGTTCGATCTGGGCGCATACAACCGCTTTCTGCGCGACGAGGCGGATTCGATCGCGACGTTCAAGGCCGCGCAGCAAACCGCGTTCGAAGCCGAGCGCGAGCGATGGCGGGTGGCCGGGCACGCGGAATACGTCGGCGAGGCGGAGCCGGGCGACGCGCAGGCGGCACGCGCAGCGGGCGTGCTCGACGACACGCAGCGGGCGATTGCCGCGGACGTGTCGGGCAGCGTGTGGAAGGTGCTGGTCCGGGCCGGCGAGCGCGTGTCCGCAGGGCAGGTCGTCGCGATCGTCGAATCGATGAAGATGGAGGTGGCGGTGACGGCAACGGAAGACGGCACGATCGAGACGATCGATTGCGCGCCGGGCGCGGCGGTGGTGGCCGGGCAGCGGCTGATGGTAATGAAGGCGGGCGCCGCCGAGGAGGTCGCATGAGCACGACGGAGCGTTCCATCCTGCCCGGGCTGCGCTCGATTGCCGCGCTGCGCGCGCGCTATGTGGCGGGCGACCTGACGCCGCACGCGCTCGTCGGCGCGATCGCCGCGCATTTCGACGCCGGCGACCCGCATCATGCGTGGATCCGGCCGCTGACGCGCGCGGAGATGACACGGTATGCCGACGCGCTCGCCGGGCGTGACGTCGCGTCGTTGCCGCTTTACGGCGTGCCGTTCGCGATCAAGGACAACATCGACCTCGCCGGCATACCGACGACGGCGGCCTGCCCGGCGTATGCGTACACGCCGGCGCGCAGCGCGCCGGTGGTCGAGCGGCTCATCGCGGCCGGTGCGATTCCGGTCGGCAAGACCAATCTCGACCAGTTCGCGACCGGGCTGTCGGGACAGCGCTCGCCATACGGCGCGTGCCGCAACGCGCTCGATCCGCGCTATGCGTCGGGCGGGTCGAGTTCCGGGTCGGCGGTGGCGGTCGCACTCGGTGTCGCGACGTTCTCGCTCGGCACCGACACGGCCGGTTCAGGCCGCGTGCCGGCCGCGTTCCACGGCCTCGTCGGGCTCAAGCCCACCCGCGGTGTCGTGAGTACGCTCGGCGTCGTGCCGGCCTGTCGGTCGCTCGATTGCGTGTCGGTGTTCGCGCACTCGCCGGCGGATGCGCGGGCGGTGTTCGATGTCGCGCACGGCGTGACCGAAGGCGATCCGTACGGGCGCGCATGGCAGCCGCCCGCGGGCGCGGGCGCGCTGCGCGCGCCTCGGGTGCGACCGCTCGCGGAGGTTCGCTTCGGCGCGCCGCGTGCCGATCAGCTCGAATTCTTCGGTGACGAATCGTATCGCGCGGCATGGAGTGCGGCGCTCGAACGCCTGCGCGCGACCGGCGCGCAGGTCGTCGAGATCGATTTCAGCCCGTTCCTGGCCACCGCGCGGCTGCTGTACGACGGCCCGTGGGTCGCCGAGCGGCTCGCCGCGATCGGCGCATTCGCCGCGCGCGAGCCCGATGCGCTGCATCCGGTGATTCGGGAAATCGTCGGCGGCGCGTCGCGCTTCAGCGCCGCCGACGCGTTCGTCGCATTCGACCGGCTCGCGACGCTGCGCGTCGAGGCGGCGCGCGCATGGAGCGGGCTCGACGCGATCGTGATGCCGACCTCGGCGACGACCGCGACCGTCGACGCGCTCGAAGCCGATCCGATCGGCGTCAACTCGCGCTTCGGCTACTACACGAATTTCGTCAACCTGCTCGACCTGTCGGCGATCGCCGTGCCGGCCGGCAGGTGCGAAAGCGGGCGGCATGCGGGCCTGCCGTTCGGGATCACGTTCGTCGGCCGCGCGCACGACGATGCACGGCTGCTCGATCTCGCACAGGCGTGGGTCGACGGTGGCGACGGTGCCGACGCTACGGGCGCTGCGGGCGTTGGCGATGCCGGGACGCCAGCGCCGGCCGCATCGGCGTGCGGCGAATCATACGCTGTCGTGCGCGTGGCCGTCGTCGGCGCGCATCTGCGTGGCGAGCCGTTGAACGGGCAGCTCACGCAGCGCGGTGCGCGGTTCGTCGCCGCGACGACGACCGCCGCGGCCTATCGGCTTTACGCGCTGTCCGCGGCGGCCAGCGGCGGCGTCGCCAAGCCGGGCCTCGTGCGCGTGCCGGACGGCGGCGCGCCGATCGCGGTCGAGATATGGGAGATGCCCGTCGACGCATACGGCAGCTTCGTCGCCGGGATCGCGGCACCGCTCGGCATCGGCACGCTTTTGCTCGCGGACGGCTCGCGGGTGCAGGGCTTCATGTGTGAAAGCGCGGCGCTCGACGATGCGCGGGACATCACGCGCTTCGGCGGCTGGCGGGCTTACCGCGCGCAGGCCGCCAGCGGCGCATTGCAATGAACGCCCGGTCGCGCGTTGCTTCGGCACCCGCGTGACCGGCACCCGAAACGATACGGAGATTCCCATGTCAACGACCCGCAACACGACCGGCTGGCTCGCCGTGCGCCGCGAGCTGACCGCGCGCGGCAAATGGACGCTCGGCCTCGCGTCCTTCCTGCTGCCGTTCGCCGTCTGGTGCCTGATCAGCTATGTGCCCTTCGTCTGGCATCCGCAAATGCGCATCACGAATCCGGGAAGCGTCGACTATTTCCAGACCGGCATGCAGATCGACCGCGACGTGTTCGACGACGAGCTCGCGCATGCGCGCGCGACGCACGCGGCCGTACCCGAGGGCGTGCGGGCGAACCCGGTGTACCTCCCCGCGCCGCATCAGGTGCTGCGCGCGTTCTACACGGCGTTCACGACGCCGCCTGCATCGCGCGACGGCGTGTGGCTGCACGAGAGCCTGTGGCACAGCATCCGGATCATCTTCTGGGGCTTCGTGATCTCGTCGGCGATCGGCGTGCCGCTCGGCATCGTCTGCGGCACCTTCAGTGCGCTCGCGCGGCTGCAGGAGCCGTTCCTCGAGTTCTTCCGCTACCTGCCGGCACCGGCGTTCGGCGCGCTGATGGTCGCGATCCTCGGCATCTACGATGCACCGAAGGTCGCGATCATCGTGATCGGCACGCTGTTCCAGCAGGTGCTGATCATCGCGAACACGACGCGCAAGCTCGAGTACGGGCTGTTCGAGGCCGCGATGACGCTCGGCACGAAGAAACTGCAACTGCTCACGCACGTCGTGATTCCGGGCGTGCTGCCGGACCTGTATCGCGACCAGCGGATCCTGCTCGGCTGGGCATGGACCTACCTGATCGTCGCCGAACTCGTCGGCACGAGCTCGGGCATCACCTGGTACATCAGCCAGCAGGCGCGCTACCAGCATTTCGACAACGTATACGCGGCGATCCTGATGATCGGGATCATCGGCCTCGGCACCGACATCGTGCTCGGATTGCTCGGCCGCAAGCTGTTTCCGTGGGATCGCACGCTGAAGGCGTGACGCCCGTTGACGCGCATCCATCGACCGATTTCCGTAGAGGGCATCATGCAGAATCCGCACGCCGTTCCCGATTACCTGATTCAATCCGACGCGGTGCGCGAGCGCTTCGCGCGGCTCAAGGCCCGCGACGTGATACTCGACGTGCGTCATGTCGGCAAGCGATTCGCGACGCCGCAGGGCGAGTGCGTCGCGCTCGACGACATCAGTTTCCGCACGCACCGGCGCGAGTTCGTATGCGTGATCGGCCCGTCCGGCTGCGGCAAGTCGACGCTGATTCGCATCCTGGCCGGCCTCGACGCGCAGACGAGCGGCGAGGTGCTGCTGGACGGCAAGCCGGTGCAGGGGCCGGGCGCCGATCGCGGGATGGTGTTCCAGGGCTATACGCTGTTTCCGTGGCTCACCGTGAAGAAGAACGTGATGTTCGGACTCCGGATGAACGGCAGCAGCGGCAGCCAGGCCGAGCGCGAGGCGCTGCAATGGCTCGATCTGGTCGGGCTGACGCGGTTCGCCGATGTGTATCCGCATCAGTTGTCGGGCGGGATGAAGCAGCGCGTGGCGATTGCCCGCGCGCTCGCGAACCGTCCACGCATCCTGCTGATGGACGAGCCGTTCGGCGCGCTCGACGCGCAGACGCGTGCGCGGATGCAGACACACCTGCTCGATATCTGGCGCAATATCGACGTGACGATCCTGTTCATCACGCACGATCTCGACGAGGCGATCTTTCTCGCGGACCGGATTCTCGTGCTGAAGGCGAACCCGGGCGGCGTGCAGGAACTGATCGAGGTGCCGGTCCCGCGGCCGCGGGACTATTCGCAGGCCAATACGCCGGAATTCATCGCGACGAAGGCGCGGCTCGAGGCGCTGATCCATCCGAAGGAGGTGGCAGCGGACGACGAAGGCGTGAAGCCGCACATGATCCGGATGACCGACGTTTCGGACAATGTCGAATAGCGGGGGCGTCGGTTGCGACGCCGGCCGATCTCCAGCGCAATGAGCGCCTGTCGAACCGACGGGCGTAAAACGCCCGTTTGCCGAGCCGGATCCCGCTCGGGCGGCACGCGCCCGCCGTCGGCGATCCGTCCCTCTTCAATGCGCGAACCAAGCTTCGCCCGCCAATCGCCCGAAAAGCGCATTGCACGGCAACGGCCGGAATGAATGCACGCCCTGACCGGTGAAGCGTGATCACTTGGCCGCTGTTTGCCTGTGAGCGCCACATTCGCCGCGCTTATGCCGTACGATCGAATCTAGGATTTGTCTAGTCATCCTTGCGATCCGACTACCCGACGTGCACCAACTGCGTGCCTGAATTCCCCGCAACGACGCACACGAGAGCCCTGTAGTTAGGGGATTTCCCGCGTTTTCGCGGTTTTTTTTGATCATCGCTTGTCTCGCCGTTTTTCTTCTTGCATGCTTGTATAGACAAATTCCTGAGGCGGCTTGCTGCACCGAAGGGATGACGCACTTCAACGCAAGGAGAACTCTCGTGAACGGAAAGCGCATCAAGTGGGCAATCAGGACGATCGGCGTCATCGCGGCGGCAGCGGCTACGCTTGCCGCGCCGGTGCAGGCAAAGGAATGGAAGACGGTGACGGTGGCGCTCGAAGGCGGCTACGCACCGTGGAACCTCACGCTGCCGGGCGGCAAGCTGGGCGGCTTCGAACCCGAGCTGCTCGCCAACGTGTGCGAGCGGATCAAGGTGCAGTGCAACATGGTCGCGCAGGACTGGGACGGGATGATTCCCGGCCTGCAGGCCGGCAAGTTCGATGTCCTGATGGATGCGATTTCCATCACGCCCGAGCGCGAAAAGATCCTGCTGTTCTCGCGTCCGTATGCGGCGACGCCCGCGACGTTCGCCGTCACCGATACCAAGATCCTGCCGAAGGCCGCGCCCGGCGCGCCGATGGTCAAGCTCACGGGTGACGCGAACGCGGACAAGCCCACCGTCGACGCGCTGCGCAAGCAGCTCAAGGGCAAGACGATCGGTATCCAGTCGGGCACCGTCTATACGAAATTCATCAACGACAGCTTCAAGGACATCGCGTCGATTCGCGTGTACAAGACCTCGCCCGAGCGCGATCTCGACCTCGTCGCCGGGCGCATCGATGCGTCGTTCGACGACGTCACGTACTACGCGGCGAACAACGCGAAGAAGGAAAACGCGTCGATCGTGCTCGCGGGGCCGAAGCTCGGCGGGCCGATCTGGGGGCCGGGCGAAGGCCTTGCGTTCCGCAAGCAGGACGCCGATCTGAAGACGAAGTTCGACACGGCGATCGGCGCGGCACTCGCGGACGGCACGGTGAAGAAGCTTGCCGACAAGTGGTTCAAGACCGACGTGACGCCGTAAGCGCGCAGTCCGCCGCCGCCGCCGTGTCGACGATTCAGCGATTCAGCGATTCGAGCGACCCGCGGCGGCCGGCACCCAGATTCACTCAACGCTTGCCGGGAGGCACGCATGGCGATTCTTGAAATGCTCGGCTTAGGGGCCGAAGGCTGGGGCGGTGTACTGCTGCTCGCCGCGCTGATGACCGTCGCGCTGACGCTTGCCGCGCTCGCGGTCGGCGCCGTGATCGGCGCGGCGATCGCGGCGGCGAAGCTGTCGCGTCACCGCAGCGCCCGCCTGCTCGGCGACCTCTACACGACGGTGTTTCGCGGCGTGCCCGAACTGCTCGTCATCTATCTGTTCTACTTCGGCGGCTCGACGCTCGTGACGACCGTCGGCCAGTGGTTCGGCGCGGAAGGCTTCATCGGCGTGCCGCCGTTCGTGATCGGCGCGCTCGCGGTCGGCATGATCTCGAGCGCCTATCAGGCCGAGGTGTATCGCGCGGCCGTGCTCGCCGTGTCGAAGGGCGAGCTGGAGGCGGCCCGCTCGATCGGCATGCCGCGCGCCATGGTGCTGCGCCGCATCCTGATTCCGCAGGTGCTGCGCTTCGCGCTGCCCGGTATCGGCAACGTGTGGCAACTGAGCCTGAAGGATTCGGCGCTGATCTCGGTCACCGGTCTCGCCGAGCTGCTGCGCACGAGCCAGATCGCCGCCAATTCGACCCACCAGTACTTCGTGTTCTTCGTCGCCGGCGGCGTGTTGTATCTGCTGATGACGGGCGTGTCGAACCGTGTGTTCAATCGGGCCGAAGCGATCGTCGGCCGGTCGTTCCGCCGCAATTTTGCGCGCAACTGACGGAGAACGTGCATGTCCATCGATTTCGCCTTTCTCTTCGATACGCTGCGCCAGCTGCTCGCCGCCGTGCCGACCACGCTCGGCCTGTTCTTCGCGTCGCTCGTGCTCGGCGGCCTGCTGTCGCTCGTGATCGTCACGATGCGCCTGTCGCCGCGCTGGCTGCCGAACCGCTTCGCGCGCGCCTACATCCTCGTGTTTCGCGGCTCGCCGCTGCTGATCCAGATGTTCCTCGTGTATTACGGGCTCGGCCAGTTCGGCGTGATCCGCGAGAGCTTCATGTGGCCGCTGCTGCGCGAGCCATATGTGTGCGCGGTGCTGTCGCTCGCGCTGTGCACGGCAGGCTACACGGCCGAAATCCTGCGCGGCGGCTTGATGGCCGTGCCGGTCGGGCAGATCGAGGCCGGTTATTCGATCGGGCTGTCGGGCTTCGCGCTGCTGCGGCGCGTGATCGGTCCGATCGCGCTGCGCCAGTGCCTGCCCGCTTACTCGACCGAGGCCGTGCTGCTCGTCAAGTCGACCGCGCTGGCGAGCCTCGTCACGGTGTGGGAAGTGACGGGCGTCGCGCAGCAGATCATCCAGCAAACCTATCGGACGACCGAAGTCTTCGTCTGCGCCGCGCTCATCTATCTGGCGCTGAACTTCATCGTCGTGCGCCTGCTCGGCGCGCTCGAATGGCGGCTCTCCGGGCACCTGCGTGCGCCCAAGCCGTCCGGTGCGCCCGTCGCGGCGACGCGCAATCCCCGGCGCGTCGCATCCTGAATCCCGAGCGCCTCCATCCTTTCCAGGAGAATCCGATGAACACCGCTGCACCCGTCGCGCTGTCGGTCAAGAACATCCACAAGTCGTTCGGCGCGCATCACGTGCTGAAGGGCATTTCGCTCGATGCGCACGAGGGCGACGTCATCTCGATCCTCGGCGCGAGCGGGTCAGGCAAGAGCACGTTCCTGCGCTGCCTGAACCTGCTCGAGACGCCCGACGACGGCTCCGTCGCGCTTGCCGGGGAAACGCTCGCGATGAAGCGCGCGCGCGACGGCAAGCTGCATCCGAGCGACCGGCGCCAGGTCGACCGGATTCGCTCGCAGCTCGGCATGGTCTTTCAGAACTTCAACCTGTGGTCGCACATGACGGTGCTCGACAACCTCGTCGAGGGGCCGCTGCGCGTGCAGAAGCGCAGCCGCGCGGAAGCGGTCGAGGAGGCCGAGGCGCTGCTGGCGCGCGTCGGCCTCGCCGACAAGCGCGGCTACTATCCGGCGCACCTGTCGGGCGGCCAGCAGCAGCGCGTCGCGATCGCCCGCGCGCTGGCGATGCATCCGAAGGTGATGCTGTTCGACGAACCGACGTCCGCGCTCGACCCGGAGCTGGTCGGCGAGGTGCTGCGCGTGATGCGTTCGCTCGCGGAAGAAGGGCGCACCATGCTGGTCGTCACGCATGAAATGGGCTTCGCGCGGCACGTGTCGAATCGCGTGATGTTCCTGCATCAGGGCGAAGTCGACTCCGACGGCACGCCCGACGACCTGTTCGGCGGCCAGTGCTCCGAGCGTTTCCGGCAATTCGTGTCGAGCCACCATGACCGTACCGCGAACTGAGGCTGCCATGACCGTATTCCGTGCGGCACGGCCGCTCGACTGGCGACAGGTTGCAGCAGTGGCGGCAGGCGAGCCGCTGGCACTGGCCGACGATGCACGCGCGCGTGTCGTCGCGGCACGCGAACTCGTCGACGAGATCGTCGCGCGCGGGATTCGCGCATACGGCGTCAATACCGGCGTGGGCGCGTTGTGCGACGTGATCGTGTCGCCGGCGCAGCAGAGCACGCTGTCGCGCAACATCCTGATGAGCCATGCGGTCGGTGTCGGCGCGCCGCTCGGCGCGGCCGAAACGCGCGCGATCATCGCGGCCGCGATCAACAACTACGCGCACGGGCATTCGGGCGTGCGCGCCGACGTCGTCGATCAACTCGTCGCGCTGCTCGAGCACGATTGCCTGCCGGAGGTGCCGGCGCACGGCTCGGTTGGCTACCTGACCCACATGGCGCACGTCGCGCTCGTCTGCATCGGGCACGGCCATGCACGCCACCGCGGCGAACGCATCGGCGGCGCCGAGGCGCTGCGTCGCATCTGCCGCGAACCGCTCGTGCTCGGCGCGAAAGAAGGGCTGAGCCTGGTGAACGGCACGCCGTGCGTGACGGGCCTCGCCGCGCTCGCGCTGGCGCGCGCGCAACGGCTGCTCGACTGGGCCGACTGGATCGCGGCGACGAGCTTCGAGAATCTCGGCGGACAACTCGCGGCGTTCGACCCGGCGTCGCTCGCGTTGCGGATTTCGCCCGGTATCGCGCACGTCGGCGCGCGCTTGCGGACGATGCTTGCCGACAGCCCGATGCTTGCGGCGGCGAACGGCCGGCATACGCAGGATCCGCTCAGCCTGCGCACGATTCCGCACGTGCATGGCGCGGCCCGCGACGTGTTCGCGGCGACCGCGGAAGTCGTCGATCGCGAGCTCGCGTCCGTGACCGACAATCCGATCGTCGCCGGTACGCGCGACGCGCCGGCCGTTCATTCGCAGGCGCATGCGGTCGGCGCGGGCATCGCGCTGGCGATGGACAGCCTCGCGGCCGCGATGGCGCAAGTGGCGGCCATCGCCGAGCGGCGGCTGGACCGTCTGGTCAATCCGCTCGTGAGCGGGCTGCCGGCGTTTCTCGCGGCACCGGGCGGCACGTGTTCGGGATTCATGATCGCGCAGTACACGGCGGTCGCGCTGGTCGCGCAGAACCAGCGGCTCGCGGCACCGGCGAGCCTCGACGGCGGCATTACGTCCGGGCTGCAGGAGGATCATCTGTGTCACGCGACGCCCGCCGCGCTGAAGGCGCTCGACATCATCGAGAATGCGACGCGCGTGCTCGCGATCGAGCTGCTTGCCGCCGCGCAGGCGTACGATCTGCAGGCGAACGGCGCGGCGCCCGCGCCGTCGACCGAGGCGCTGTGGCGCCATGTGCGCGAACGCGTGCCGGCCTACCACGACGACCGGCCGCTTGCGGACGACATCGCGATCGCGACCGGCATCGTCGCCGGCGAACCGCCGTCGTTGCGGTAGCGTCGGGCGGCACTGGCGGATCATCCAACAATCATTCGGTCGAGGGTGCATGAACGAAACGGAACGACACTCTTCCGCACGACCGGCGAGGGCATCGGGCGATGCCGTGCCGGCGCGCGCACTGCCGGCCTATCAACAGATCAAGCGCTACGTCGTCGAGCGGATCGCGAAGGGCGACTGGAAGCCGGGCGGCGCGATCCCGACCGAGGCCGAGCTGGTCAAGGAATTCGGCGTGGCCCGGATGACGGTGTCGCGCGCGCTGCGGGAACTGACGGCCGAGCGCGTGCTGACCCGCATCCAGGGCGCCGGCACCTTCGTCGAGCGCCGCCATTACGAATCGACGGTGCTCGAGATCCGCAACATCGCGGACGAGATCGCCGAACGCGGGCATCGGCACAGCGCGCGCGTGCTGCTGATCGAGCGCAGCGTCGACCCGGACGCGATCGACGCGCTCGGGCTGCGTTCCGGGCCCGTGTTTCATTCGCGCATCGTGCATTTCGAGGAAGACGAGCCGATCCAGTTCGAGGATCGCTACGTCAATCCGGCGTTGTTTCCGGCCTATCTGGAGCAGGATTTCACGATCGAGACACCGAACCATTACATGGTGCGGCTGGCCCCGATCCAGCGCGCGGAATTCCGGATCTACGCGGAGAAACCCAATGCGCAGGTGCGCCGGCATCTCGTGATGGAAATCGGCGAACCGTGTCTCGTGCTGAAGCGCCGCACGTGGGTCGGCGAGCACGTCGCCACGTCGGTCCGGCTGTGGCATCCGGCGTCGCGGTTTCATCTGGCGGGGAAGATGTAGGCGGCCGGGCTGGCGACCTTCATGATCCGGCGATTGCGCGCGGGCCGCTCGTGCGCCCGCATAGCTGTCACACGGAACGCGTCTGCGGGCGCGGCGAGAGGCGGACGCGCAGGATCCTGAAGCCGCGCCCGGATTCGCGAATTCCAGCACGGCGGTCGCACGACGCCGCCCCGCAGACGCGCGGCGCGTGCGCGCTCGGGCGCATTGCGAATGGCCGGGGCCGGATCGGCATGGGTTGCCGGGATCGCCGGGCCGACGGCCTGGATCCAAACTTAAACGATTTGTGATCCCTCTGCGCCGCAAAATTTTGCACAATGGCGACAGCGCGGCGTTGCTGCCGCGAATCGCCCCGGCAGGCCGGCCTTCCGGTCGAGACGGGGCAACCGGAACGACTCCTCGAAACCAGCCGAGACCGCCACCGACGTGCCGCCGCCGACCGCCATGGACCACCCCAAACGCATCCTGATCGTCGAGGACGATGCCGACATCGCCGACGTGCTGAGCCTGCACCTGCGCGACGAGCGCTACGAAGTGGTCCACAGCGCGGACGGCACGCAAGGGCTGCGCCTGCTCGAACAGGGCAACTGGGATGCGCTGATCCTCGACCTGATGCTGCCCGGCGTCGACGGCCTGGAAATCTGCCGGCGCGCGCGCGCGATGGCGCGCTACACGCCGATCATCATCACGAGCGCGCGCTCGAGCGAGGTGCACCGGATCCTCGGCCTCGAGCTCGGTGCCGACGACTACCTCGCGAAGCCGTTCTCGGTGCTCGAGCTCGTCGCGCGGGTCAAGGCGCTGTTGCGGCGCGTCGATGCACTCGCGCGCGATTCGCGGATCGATGCGGGCACGCTCGACGTGGCCGGGCTGTCGATCGACCCGATCGCGCGGGAAGCGGCCGTCGATGGCGCGCGCATCGACCTCACGCCGCGCGAGTTCGACCTGCTGTATTTCTTCGCGCGGCATCCGGGCAAGGTGTTCTCGCGGATGGACCTGCTCAACGCCGTGTGGGGCTACCAGCACGAAGGTTACGAACACACCGTGAACACCCACATCAACCGGCTGCGCGCAAAGATCGAGGCCGATCCGGCCGAACCGGTGCGCATCCTCACCGTGTGGGGACGCGGCTACAAGCTCGCCGCGCCGGATCAGCGGGACACGTGATGAAGCTGACCCTCACCCAGCGGCTGTCGCTCGCGTTCTCGATCCTGCTGCTCGCATGCTCGGGCGCGTCGGCGTGGCTGCAGATCCGCGCGAACGACATGCGCGAGAAGGAAGTCGTGCAGGGCCTGTCGCGCGATCTCGCCGCGCATATCGCGAGCAGCGCGCCGCTGATGGACGCGAACGGGCTGCGCCCGGATGCCGTGCGCACGTTGTTCGGCCAGCTGATGGGCGTGAACCCGAGCGTCGAGGTCTACCTGCTCGACAACGCCGGGCGTATCCGCGGAGACGATGCGCCGCCGGGCCACGTGAAGCGCGACCGCGTCGATCTCGCGCCGGTGCAGCGCTTCATCGCGGGCGAGCCGCTGCCGATCCTCGGCGACGATCCCCGCAGCCCCGACGCACGCAAGGTGTTCAGCGCCGCGCCGCTGCAGCGTGCGGGACAGCCGCCGTCCGGCTACATCTACGTGGTGCTGCTCGGGGAAGCGCACGACCGGCTGGCCGCGCGCGTCGACGCGGGCAACGTGCTGCGCACGACGCTGTGGTCGATGGCGCTGGTCGCGCTGCTCGGCCTGCTCGCCGGCCTGACCGCGTTCAGTTTCATCACGCGCCCGCTGCGCCGGCTCACCGACGCGATGCGCCGCTTCGACGCAAACGCCGAGCCCGACACGCAGCCGCCGGTGCCGCGTTCGCCGCCGGGGCGGCGCGGCGACGACATCGCGGTGCTCGAGTCCGCGTTCGCGCAGATGGCCGACCGGATCGGCGACCAGTGGCGCGCGCTGACGCGCCAGGACCAGCAGCGGCGCGAGCTGATCACGAACATCTCGCACGACCTGCGCACGCCGCTGACGTCGCTGCACGGCTATCTGGAGACGCTGTCGCTGAAGTCCGACGCGCTCGCAGAGTCCGAGCGCCGCCGCTACCTGTCGATCGCGCTTGCGCAGAGCACGAAGGTTGGCCGGCTTGCGCAGGCGCTGTTCGAACTCGCGCGGCTCGAATCGGGCGGCGTGCAGGCCGAGCGCGAGCCGTTCTCGCTCGTCGATCTCGTGCAGGACGTATTCGAGAAGTTCGAACTCGCGGCGCAGTCGCGCGGCGTCACGCTGCATGCGCGGATCCCGCCGCGCGTGCCGGTCGTGTCGGCCGATCTCGGGATGATCGAGCGCGTGCTCACCAATCTGCTCGACAACGCGTTGCGGCACACGCCGCAGCATGGCGAGGTCGAAGTGACGCTGACACCACGGGACGATCGCGTGGTGGTGACCGTGTCGGATACCGGCGAAGGCATTCCCCCCGCACGGCGCGAAGGGCTGTTCCAGCGGCCGCAGCGGCCGACGAGCGGCGGTGCGGCGACGCGCGGCGGGCTCGGGCTCCTGATCGTGCACCGGATGCTGGCGCTCAATGGCAGCGCGATCCGGCTCGTCGATCGCGACGGGCGCGGTGCGGTGTTCGAGTTCGCGCTGGCGGTCGCGCAGCCGGCGGCCGGCGACGCGCACTGAAACCGGCAACGCGGCCCGCTCGGCGACGCGCGGCGCTTATCCGCCGCGCTTGCGCCGCACGTCGCTCGGCGTCGTGCCGGTCCAGCGCTTGAACGCGTGACGGAATCCCACTGCGTCGCTGAAGCCGAGCGTGAGTGCGATGTCCTCGGTGCTGAGCGTGGTGGTGGACAGGTAGTCGATCGCGAGCGCCTTGCGCACGCTCGTCAGCAACTCGCTGTACGACGTGCCTTCTGCATCGAGCTTGCGGCGCAGCGTGCGCGACGTCATGCACAGGGTGTCGGCGATCGCGTCGATGTCCGGAAACTGTCCGGGCGTGCGCGTGAGCTCCTGATAGACGCGCCGCGTGACACCCGCCTGGCTGCGCAATTCGTCGAGCAGCCGCGCGCAGTGCGACGATACCTGCGCGGCCGTGATCGGGTTCGCGAGCTGCGGCGCGCGGGTGAGCCATGCGGCCGGGTAGCTCAACACATGGTGCGGTTGATCGAACGCGATCGGGCATTCGAGCGCATCGGACAATAGCGCCGCATGCGGCGGTCGCGGTTGCGCGAACTGCGCGCGGGCCGGCACGCACCACGCGCCCATCACGTCCTTGATGATCGTCACGTGCAGCGCGAACTGCATGTCGATCAGGAAGCGGTAGAGCGGCAGGTCCGGTTCCGGCAGCGCGGTTTCGTGCGGATCGGGAAACAGCCACGACGCGGTGTCGCCCTGTTCGACCCAGCGGATCGCGAGCATTCCGTTCGCGAGCTGGTGATACTTGACGGCCGAATCGAACGCATGCGCGAGCGATTCCGAACACAGCATCGCGTAGCCGTACATGCCGTAGCTCGACGCATGCAGCCGGCGGCCGACGCGCACGCCGAGATCGGTGCCGTCGTAGCGGCCGATCGCGTTGCGCGCGGCGTGCAGGAATTGCAGTTGCGACGTGAGGGTGAACGGGTCGGTGACGGCGTCCGGCGACAGGCCGGTGCCGTCGAGCACGTCGGCCGGGTCGAGGCCGAGTTCCCCGGCCACACCGACGAGCACGGCCAGCTTGGCCGGCGAGAAGCGCTTCTCGCGCAGCGCGTGGGCGAGCGGGGCGTCCGGCAGCGGGGCCGCGCCGAGGGCCGTCGGGGTCAAGAGCGCACTGCGCGGCATGGCTGGTTCTGCGTCCGATTCGATACCGTTCCGGGTTCGCGATTCTGCGCCGGAACGCGCGGGCGCACCATAGGGTTCACCCCGATGCGAGCAGGCCTGCATGGCCCGGCAACGGCCAATCGACGCGCGGGCGTTCCGCGTGGATGGCGGCGCGCCGCGCGCCGGCGTGTCCGTTTCGATCATCTTTTCGACCGCCGGGATCATTTTCAAAGCATCGTTGGCAGGCGATAGTCGCCGATCAGGCGACGGCCCAGACGCATCCGGTGCACGGGCCGCCGTGCGAACGGCGCTGCCCGGCGCCGTCCCCCGAGGAGCAGGACATGACGAAGAGACACTGGATCGGGTCGTACGGCTCGATCCCCGCCGAGATCGATGCCGATCGCCATCCTTCCGTAACCGCGCTGCTGGACGAAGCGATGCGCCGCTTCGCCGATCGCCCCGCGTTCCGCGCGTTCGGCCGCACGCTGACCTACGCTGACGTCGACCGCCGGTCGGCCGCGCTCGCCGCGTATCTGCAGCGGGTCGTGGGCGTGCGCAAGGGCGACCGCGTGGCCGTGATGCTGCCCAACGTGCTCGCGTTTCCGGTCGTGTTCGTCGCTGTTGCGCGGATCGGCGCGATCCAGGTCAACGTGAATCCGTTGTACACCGCGCACGAGCTCGAGCATCAGCTCAACGACGCCGGTGCCGAAGTCGCCGTGGTGTGCGGCGGATCGATGGGCACGTTCGCCGACGTGGTCGGCAAGACGCGCATGCGCACCGTGCTGAGTGTCGGGCGCGGCGATCTCGGCGTGGTCGATGCGCCGGCCGGCGCGTGCGACGCGCTGCCGCCGGGCTCGATTCCGCTCGCGGACGCGATCGCCGCCGGCGAATCGCTCGCGTTCGAGCCGGTCGCGCTCGGCGGCGCCGACCTGCTGCTGCTGCAGTACACCGGCGGCACGACCGGGCTGTCGAAGGGGGCCGCGCTGTCGCACCGCAACCTCGTCGCGAACATCGAGCAGTTCGCGGCGATCGTGCCGGCCGCGCGTCAGCCGGGCGAGGAGGTCGTCGTCACAGCGATCCCGCTGTATCACATCTTTGCGCTGACGGTGAACTTCCTGTCCTATTTCGCGATCGGCGCGGAGAACTGGCTCGTCGCGAACCCGCGCGACATGGACGGCTTCATCGACGTGCTGAAGGCCGCGCGGCCATCCGTGTTCGTCGGCGTCAATACGCTGTATGCGGGGCTCGCGAGCCATCCGAGGCTGAAGGAAGTGGACTGGTCGCGGCTGAAGCTGTCGGCGGGCGGCGGCGCGGCGGTGATCGACGTGATCTCCGCGCGCTGGCAGGCGGTGACGGGCAACTTCATCCGCGAAGGGTACGGGCTGTCGGAGACGTCGCCGGTGGTCACGTTCAACCCGCAGTCGGTCGATGCGTTCACCGGCACGACGGGCGTGCCGCTGCCGTCGACCGACGTGAAGCTGCTGGACGACCAGGATCGCGAGGTCGAGATCGGCGAAGCGGGCGAGATCTGCGTGAAGGGCCCGCAGGTGATGGGCGGCTACTGGCGCAAACCGGACGCGAATGCCGCCGCATTCACCGCGGACTGCTACTTCCGCACCGGCGACATCGGCGTGTTCGACGCGGCCGGCTTCCTGAAGATCGTCGATCGCAAGAAGGACATGATCATCGTGTCGGGCTTCAACGTGTATCCGAACGAGGTGGAAGCCGCTGCCACGTCGCTGCCGGGCGTGGCCGAATGCGCGTGCATCGGCGTGCCGGACGAGCGCACCGGCGAGGCGGTCAAGCTGTTCGTGGTGCTCGCGCCGGACGCGGTCGTGACGGAAGCGGAGATCGTCGCGCATTGCCGCGCGAATCTCGCGGCCTACAAGGTGCCGAAGCTGATCCGCCTGGTCGACCGGCTGCCGAAGTCGACGGTCGGCAAGATCCTGCGCCGGGAACTCAGCCGCGCGGACTGATGGCGCCGAAGCGCCGCGCGCCCGACGGCGCGCGAGCCGGTGCGCCGAAAGCTCCGAAGGCCCCGAAGGCCCGGCCCGGGCCGCTCAAGTACAATGCGAGCGGTTCGACCGACGGGGACGCGATGACCGGTTCAGACTCACCTTCCGCCCAGCCCGGGCGTGCGCTGCCGTCGCCGAGCGCGACGGTGCCGATCTCGCTCGTCAATGGCTTCCTCGCGAGTGCGGGCGCGCAGCGCGACGTGGTCGAGCGCTACCTGCGCGGGGCCGGCATTTCGCTCGAGCTGCTCGGCGAGCCGCATGCGCGCGTGACGGAAGAGCAGTTCTCGACGCTGTACCGCACGCTCGCGATCGACCTCGACGACGAGATGCCCGGCATCTTCTCGCGCCCGCTGCGCGGCGGCACGCTGAAATACCTGTGCCTGAGCCTGCTCGATGCGCGCAACCTCGAAACGGCGCTGCATCGTTTCGGCCAGTTCTTCCATATCCTGCTCGACGACTTCTTCGTCGAATCGAAGCGCGACGGCTTGGTCGCGCAGGTGCTGCTGCGGCCGAACCCGGCTATCGGCCCGATCGGCGCGCTCGGCCAGGAGTTGATGCTCAAGCTTGTGCACGGCGTGTGTTCGTGGCTGATCGGGCAGAAGATCCCGCTGTTGCAGATCGAGTTCGCGTGCCCGCGTCCGCGCCATGCGGTCGAGCATCTGTACTTCTTTACCGGCTCCGTGCAGTTCGACTGCGAACGCACGTTGATGCGCTTCAGCGCCGACTACCTCGACGCCCCGATCCGGCAGAGCAAGCGCAACCTGCGCAAGTTCCTCGCGCGCGCGCCCGGCGACTGGATCTTCGAATCGTTCAGCGAACAGCTCGTATGCCATCGCGTGCGGCAATTCCTGTCGGAGGCGCTGCCCAACCTGCCGGTGATCGACCAGGCGGCCGAGCATCTGCATTGTTCGGTGCGCACGCTGAGCCGTCATCTCGCGTCGGAAGGCACGACGTTCCAGGCGCTCAAGGACGAACTGCGGCGCGACATCGCGATCCAGCGGCTCACCGACACGCTCGACACGATCGCGGCGATCGGTGCCGATATCGGCTTCGACGATCCGAGCGCGTTCCATCGCGCGTTCCGCCACTGGACGGGCAGCACGCCGGGCACTTACCGGCGGCGCACGTAGCGCGTCGCGCGGTGCATTCGAACCCGCTCCCATAACCGGCATCCTTCGTGCGATCCCATGGATGGCTCCCTGTCGTCGCGCAGCGCATTGCGTGGACAGCGCGCGGCCCTGCGCCGCGTATCGGGCGCGCGCGGCAGCAACGCACAGAGGCATTCGCCGAGGTCGAACGGCACGACCGGCTAGCCCGGTGCAATCAGGAAGCGGTCACCGCTTCAGTTGCCCGGTTTCGATCAGTTGCTGAAAGAAGTCGTTCATCGACTCGGCGAGCGGCCGGTAGCGTATCCCGAGTTCCGTCGGGAGAGGCAGGCGCCGCGCGGCGCCGGAGCGGAGCGCTGCCCGCTCCGCGCGCGCGGCCGTACTCAGGCTTTCAGAGCGCCGAAGATTTCATTCAGCATCGACTTCGCGTCGCCGAACAACATGCGATTGTTGTCCTTGTAGAACAGCGGATTGTCGACGCCCGCATAGCCCGAGGCCATGCTGCGCTTCATCACGATCGACGTCTTCGCCTTCCACACTTCGAGCACCGGCATGCCGGCGATCGGGCTCGACGGGTCATCCTGCGCGGCCGGGTTCACGATGTCGTTCGCGCCGATCACCATCGACACGTCGGCCTCGGGGAAGTCGCCGTTGATCTCGTCCATTTCGAGCACGATGTCGTACGGCACCTTCGCTTCGGCCAGCAGCACGTTCATGTGCCCCGGCATGCGGCCCGCAACCGGGTGGATCGCGAAACGCACGTCGACGCCCTTCTCGCGCAGCAGCTTCGTCAGCTCGAACACCGTGTGCTGCGCCTGTGCGACCGCCATCCCGTAGCCAGGCACGATGATCACGCGCTTCGCCTCGCGCAGCAGCTCCGCCGTCTCCGCCGCGCTGACCGCGACCGCCTCGCCGGCCGGCTGTGCCGCGCCGCCGCCGGCTGCCGCCGGTGCGCCCGCGCCGCTGCCGAAACCGCCGGCGATCACGCTGATGAAGTTGCGGTTCATCGCGCGACACATGATGTACGACAGAATCGCACCGGACGAGCCCACCAGCGCGCCGATCACGATCAGCAGGTCGTTGCCGAGCATGAAGCCGGTGGCCGCCGCCGCCCACCCCGAGTAGCTGTTGAGCATCGAGACCACGACCGGCATGTCCGCGCCGCCGATCGCCATCACCATGTGCACGCCGAACAGCAGCGAGATCACGGTCATCACGATGAGCGGCAGCATGCCGTCCTGGATGGTTTCCGCATGCAGGAACGCACGGCCGTAGTAGATCACGATCAGCAGCGCGGCCAGGTTCAGCCAGTGCCGCGCCGGCAGCAGCAGCGGCTTGCCGCCGATCTTGCCGGACAGCTTGCCGAACGCGATGATCGAGCCCGCGAAGGTCACCGCACCGATCAGGATCCCGACATAAATCTCGACCTCGTGGATGGCCTTCTCCGCGCCCGTGAACTGCAGCGACGTGTCGATGTAGCTCGCGAAGCCGACGAGGCACGCCGCGAGGCCGACCAGGCTGTGCATCAGCGCGACCAGCTCCGGCATCTGCGTCATCTGCACCTTCTTCGCGGCGTACAGGCCGACGGCACCGCCGACGACGAGCGCCGCGATCACGTACGGAATGCCCGCGGCCGACACGCGCGGACCGGCGACGGTCGCCAGCACGGCGATCAGCATGCCGATCATGCCGAGCAGGTTGCCGCGGCGTGCGGTTTCGGGATTGGCGAGGCCGCCCAGGCTGAGGATGAACAGGATCGCGGCGCCGATATAGGAGACGGTAGTCAGGTTGGAAGTCATCGTTGTCGTCCCCTTATTTGCGGAACATCGCCAGCATGCGGCGCGTGACCGCGAAGCCGCCGAACATGTTGACGGCCGTGAGCGTGAGCGCGCCCACCGCCAGGCCGAGGATCAGCCCGGACGGACGGTCGCCGGCATTGGCCAGCTCGCCCAGCGGCGGCGCGACCTGCACGAGTGCGCCGATCGCGATGATCGACGAGATCGCGTTGGTCACGCTCATCAGCGGCGTGTGCAGCGACGGCGTGACGTTCCAGATCACCATGTAGCCGACGAAGCACGCGAGCACGAACACCGTGAAGTGCGACAGGAAGCTCGACGGCGCGAACTGGCCGACCAGCAGGAAGGCCAGCGCGCCGATCGCGAACACGATCGTGAGCGCCTTGGCCGACATCGGCTCGCCGCCATGGCCGTGGCCCTTGGACTTCGCCGGTGCGGACGCCGCGGGCGCGGCCGCGGCCGGCTTGGGCGCGACGGCCGGCTGCTTGATCGGCGGCGGCGGCCAGGTGACGTTGCCTTCCTTGATCACGGTGAGGCCGCGGATCGCATCGTCGTCGAAGTCGACGTTGATGGTGCCGTCCTTCGCCTTGCACAGCTCCTCGATCACGCGCAGCAGGTTGGTTGCATACAGCGTGGACGACTGCCGCGACAGGCGCGATGCGAGATCGGTATAGCCGACGATCGTCACACCGTGGCGCACGACCGCTTCGCCGGGCACCGTGAGCTCGCAGTTGCCGCCCTGTTCGGCGGCCATGTCGACGATCACGCTGCCGGGCTTCATCGACTGCACCATGTCGGCCGTGATGAGTTTCGGCGCGGGCTTGCCGGGAATCAGCGCGGTGGTGATGATGATGTCGGCGTCCTTGGCCTGCTGCGCGTACATCGCGCGCTGCGCTTGCTGGAAGCCTTCGCTCATCACCTTCGCATAGCCGCCGCCGCCCGAGCCTTCCTCTTCGTAGTCGACCTTGACGAATTCGCCGCCCAGCGACTTGACCTGATCGGCCACCTCGGCGCGCGTGTCGTTCGCGCGCACGATCGCGCCGAGACTCGCGGCCGTGCCGATCGCGGCGAGACCGGCCACGCCGGCGCCGGCAATGAACACCTTGGCCGGCGGGATCTTGCCGGCCGCCGTGACCTGGCCGTTCAGGAAGCGGCCGAACGCATGCGCGGCCTCGATCACCGCGCGATAGCCGCTGATGCCGGCCATCGACGTGAGCGCGTCCATCTTCTGCGCGCGCGACAGCGTGCGCGGCAGCGAATCGATCGCCAGCACCGTGGCGCGCTTCGCGGCCAGCTGCTGCATCAGCTCGGGGTTCTGCGCGGGCCACACGAAGCCGATCAGCGTGCCGCCCTCGCGCATCAGCGCGACTTCGTCGGCGCTCGGCGGGCGCACCTTGAACACGATGTCGCTGCCGGACCAGAGCTCGGCGGCGGTCGCGACCACCGTTGCGCCGGCTGCGCGGTACGCATCATCGTCAAAGTTCGCGCCGGCCCCGGCGCCGCTTTGGACGGCCACCGTAAAACCCAGCTTGATCAGTTTCTCGACCACTTCGGGGACGGTCGCCACGCGCCGTTCCTGAGTGGCTGTCTCCAGAGGAATCCCAATCTGTAATGTCATAGTAGGAAAGATGGGTGATGGATCGGTGATGGCCATCGCGAATCACGTGGGCCGGTGCGTCAAGGTACCAGAATCATGTGCGTGTTTAGTGGCGTGTGCGAGGGTGTGCGTCGCAAATAGAACGATCGTTCGCTGAATGCGGATAGAGTATGCCGCATAACGATGGCGCTATCGAGTGCACAAATATATCGATCGCGTGTTCCGATGTTCTGTTGCGTTTTATCCACGCGCGGCGGATATCGCGTCGGCCGAACGGATGTTGACGACGCGATTGAGCGGCCGCTGCCACGCTGCCACGCTGCGACGCTGCCGCGCGGCGGGACGACACGGGCGTCCCATGACCGGCTTCCCGTGCGGCTTCCGATGGCCCGCTGCCCACTGGCGGTTCCAACCGGCCGGCAGGTCAATGGCGCGCTGCTTGCCGCGCGGTTTCCGCTCCCGCGCTTGCCTGGCATGATGTGACGAAAGTCTACGCAGAAACGCGCGGGCGCGGACGGCGAAAAAGGGCGGCCGATTTGGCGCCGGACGCCATGCCAATCGGTGACGCATTTCTTCGGCATGCCCGGAATCGAACACCGCACAGCCGCCCGGCGCAGCCCGCCGGCACGCCGATTGCGCGTCGCCGGTGGCGAAGCCGGTCGTCGACTACGCCCGTCCCGGGCGCATGTTTTTGTCATCGCCGCGCGCATCGCGTGGCCGGTTTTGTCACCATGTGGGCCGGATATGACAATGGAAAACCGGCGGCGCGGCATTACGATGGCTTACGACGTCGCCCGGCGCTGGCCGTTTTTGCCGCAGCCGCCCGGGCCGCGCGCCTCATTCACCGCCTGATTTGGAACATCGACCATGAGCTATAACGCCCCTGTCAAGGACATGCTGTTCGTGCTGAAGGAACTCGCGGGCATCGACACCGTCGCGCAGTTGCCGGGCTTCGAGGACGCCGGCTACGACACCGCGCAGGCCGTGCTCGACGAATCCGCGAAATTCTGCGGTGAAGTGCTGGCGCCGCTGAACGTCGAGGGCGACCGCAATCCGAGCAGCTGGAAGGACGGCGTCGTGACGGCGACGCCCGGCTTCGGCGCCGCGTTCCGCCAGTTCGTCGAAGGCGGCTGGCAAGGGTTGCAGCACCCGGCCGAATACGACGGTCAAGGATTGCCGAAGCTGATCGCGACGCCGTGCATCGAGATGCTGAACGCGTCGAACCTGTCGTTCGCGCTGTGCCCGCTGCTCACCGACGGCGCGATCGAGGCGCTGCTGACGGCCGGCACCGACGAACAGCAGCAACGTTACGTGCCGAAGCTGATCTCGGGCGAATGGACCGGCACGATGAACCTGACCGAGCCGCAGGCCGGCTCGGACCTGGCACTGGTGCGCTCGCGCGCGGAGCCGCAGGGCGACGGCACGTACAAGGTGTTCGGCACGAAGATCTTCATCACGTGGGGCGAGCACGACATGGCGGACAACATCGTCCACCTGGTGCTCGCGCGCACGCCGAACGCGCCGGAAGGCGTGAAGGGCATCTCGCTGTTCATCGTGCCGAAGTTCCTCGTCAACGACGACGGTTCGCTCGGCGCACGCAACGACGTGCACTGCGTGTCGATCGAGCACAAGCTCGGGATCAAGGCGAGCCCGACCGCGGTGCTGCAATACGGCGACCACGGCGGCGCGATCGGCTATCTGGTCGGCGAGGAGAATCGCGGCCTCGAATACATGTTCATCATGATGAACGCCGCGCGCTTCGGCGTCGGGATGCAGGGCATCGGCGTGGCCGATCGCGCATACCAGAAGGCCGCGGCGTTCGCGAAGGAGCGCGTGCAGAGCCGCCCGGTCGACGGTTCGGCGAAGCAGTCCGTGACGATCATCCATCACCCGGACGTGCGCCGCATGCTCGGCACGATGCGTGCGCTGACCGAAGGCGCGCGGGCGCTGGCCTACGTGGCAGCCGCGCACAGCGACATTGCCCACCGCCATTCGGACGAGGCGACGCGGGCGCGTCATCAGGCAATCTACGAATATCTGGTGCCGGTCGTGAAGGGCTGGAGCACGGAGATGGTGAACGACGTCGCGAGCCTCGGCGTGCAGGTGCACGGCGGGATGGGCTTCATCGAGGAAACCGGCGCCGCGCAGTATTACCGCGATGCGCGGATCCTCGCGATCTACGAAGGCACGACCGCGATCCAGGCGAACGACCTGGTCGGCCGCAAGACGATGCGCGACGGCGGTGCGGTGGCGAAGGCGCTGATCGCGGAGATCGGAGACACCGTCGCGGCGCTCGGCAAGGTGGACGGCGCGGCGGCCGCATCGATGAAGGCGCAGTTGGAAAAGGGTGCGCGCGCGCTGTCGACGGTGGTCGACTACGTGCTCGCGAACGTGAAGCAGGACCCGAACGCGGTGTTCGCCGGCAGCGTGCCGTATCTGAAGCTGGCGGGCGTGGTGCTGTGCGGGTGGCAGATGGCGCGCGCGCTGCTGGCGGCGCATGCGAACCGCGCGAGCGACACGGCGTTCTTCGATGCGAAGATCGCGATCGCGCAATGCTATGCGGAACACGTCCTCGTGCAGGCCGGCGCGCTCGAAGCGTCGATCGTCGGCGCGAAGGGCAACGAGAGCGTGCTCGCGTTGACGGAAGACCAGTTCTGACCATCGCGGTCGGGGCGCAGGAGGAGACAGGATTTTGACCACACAGGACTTGCTCGCGCAATACGGCCCGCGCGAATCGATGGAATACGACGTCGTGATCGTGGGCGGCGGCCCGGCCGGGCTGTCGGCCGCGATCCGGCTCAAGCAGCTGGCCGCCGAGAAAGGCACCGAGATCGGCGTGTGCGTGCTCGAGAAGGGTTCCGAGATCGGCGCGCACATCCTGTCGGGCGCGGTGATGGACCCGCGCGCGATCACCGAGCTGTTCCCCGACTGGAAGGAACGCGGCGCGCCGCTGAACGTCGAGGTGACGGAAGACCGCTTCCTGTTCCTGTCCGAGAAAAGCGCCGTCACGACGCCGAACTGGGCGCTGCCGGACAACTTCAAGAACCACGGCAACTACGTGATCTCGCTGGGCAACGTCACGCGCTGGCTGGGCCAGCAGGCCGAGGCACTGGGCGTGGAGATCTTCCCGGGCTTCCCTGCCGCGGAAATTCTCTACAACGACGACGGCTCGGTGAAGGGCGTCGCCACCGGCAACATGGGCGTGGGCAAGGACGGTGAGCCGACCGAGAACTTCCAGCTCGGCATGGAGCTGCACGCGAAGTACACGCTGTTCGCCGAAGGCTGCCGCGGCCATCTGGGCCGCCAGCTGATCTCGAAGTTCAAGCTCGACGCGAACGCCGATCCTCAGGCGTACGGGATCGGCATCAAGGAGCTGTGGGAAATCGATCCGGCCAAGCACAAGCCGGGCCTCGTGATCCACACGGCCGGCTGGCCGCTGAAGTCCGACACCTACGGCGGCTCGTTCCTGTACCACATGGACAACAACCAGGTCGTGGTCGGCTTCGTGGTGGGCCTCGGTTACACAAATCCTTACCTGTCGCCGTTCGAGGAATTCCAGCGCTACAAGACGCACCCGTCGATCCGCGCGTTCCTCGAAGGCGGCAAGCGCGTGTCGTACGGCGCGCGCGCGATCACGGCCGGCGGCCTGTTGTCGCTGCCGAAGACGGTGTTCCCGGGCGGCGCGCTGATCGGCGACGACGCGGGCTTCCTGAACGCGTCGCGTATCAAGGGCAGCCACGCGGCGATCAAGACGGGCATGCTGGCGGCGGACGCGGCGTTCGACGCGCTGCAGGCCGGCCGCCAGTCGGACGAGCTCAACGCGTACCCGGACGCCTTCAAGCAGTCGTGGCTGCACACGGAGCTGTACCGCGCGCGCAACTTCAAGCAGTGGATGGCCAAGGGCCTGTACCTGGGCACGCTGATGGTCGGGCTCGAGCAGAAGGTGATGGGCGGCAACGTGCCGTGGACGCTGCATCACAAGCACGCGGATCACGAGATGCTGAAGCCGGCGTCACAGTGCGAGCCGATCGAGTATCCGAAGCCGGACGGCAAGCTGACGTTCGACCGGCTGTCGTCGGTGTTCATCTCGAACACGAACCACGAGGAGAACCAGCCGGCGCACCTGACGCTGAAGGATGCGAGCGTGCCGGTGAACGTGAACCTGCGCACGTACGCGGGGCCGGAGGCGCGGTTCTGCCCGGCGGCGGTGTACGAGTTCGTGAAGAACGACGACGGCAGCGACCGGCTCGTGATCAACGCGCAGAACTGCGTGCACTGCAAGACCTGCGACATCAAGGACCCGACGCAGAACATCGTGTGGGTCACGCCCGAAGGCGGCGGCGGGCCGAATTACCCGAACATGTAACGCATCCCCGCGCCCGCGGGCGCGAACGAACCGGAGTGAGACGATGAGCAATGCAGCGAAGGAAGTCGTGGTGGTGAGCGGTGTCCGTACCGCGATCGGCGATTTCGGCGGGAGCCTGAAGGATTTTTCGCCGACCGATCTCGGTGCCAAGGTCGTGAGCGAAGTGCTGTCGCGCGCGAACGTGCCGGGCGACGCGGTCGGGCATGTCGTGTTCGGCCACGTCGTGAACACCGAACCGAAGGACATGTATCTCGCGCGCGTCGCGGCGATCAACGGCGGTGTTGCGCAGCACACGCCGGCGCTGACCGTGAACCGGCTGTGCGGCTCGGGTCTGCAGGCGATCGTGTCGGCCGCGCAGACGATCATGCTCGGCGATGCCGACGTCGCGATCGGCGGCGGCTCCGAGAGCATGAGCCGCGCGCCGTACAGCGTGCCGTCCGCGCGCTTCGGCCAGCGCATGGGCGATGCGAAGCTCGTCGACATGATGCTCGGCGCGCTGCACGATCCGTTCCAGACCATCCACATGGGCGTGACCGCCGAGAACGTCGCGAAGAAATACGGCATTTCGCGTGATGCGCAGGATGCGCTCGCGCTCGAATCGCATCGTCGCGCGGCGCGCGCGATCGCGGAAGGCCGCTTCAAGGATCAGATCCTGCCGATCTCGATTCGCACGAAGAAGGGCGAGGTCGCGTTCGATACCGACGAGCATGTGCGCCACGACGCGGGCCCGGACGATTTCACGAAGCTGAAGCCGGTGTTCGTGAAGGAGGACGGCACGGTGACGGCCGGCAACGCGTCGGGTATCAACGATGCCGCTGCCGCGGTGCTGATGATGAGCGCGGACGCCGCCCGCGCGCAGGGCGTGAAGCCGCTCGCGCGTCTGGTCGCGTATGCGCATGCGGGTGTCGATCCGGCGTACATGGGCATCGGCCCGGTGCCGGCCACGCAGAAGGCGCTCGAGCGCGCGGGCCTGAAGATCACCGATCTCGACGTGATCGAGGCGAACGAAGCGTTCGCCGCACAGGCATGCGCGGTCACGCAGGAGCTCGGCCTCGATCCGGCCAAGGTCAACCCGAACGGCTCCGGCATTTCGCTCGGTCACCCGATCGGTGCGACGGGTGCGTTGATCACGGTCAAGGCGCTGTACGAGCTGAAGCGCATCGGCGGGCGTTATGCGCTCGTGACGATGTGTATCGGCGGCGGCCAGGGCATTGCGGCGATCTTCGAGAACATCTGATAATCGACCGCTCAGCACCCGAACACACAGGAATCGTCATGGCCATCGAAACCGTCGGCGTCGTGGGCGCCGGAACCATGGGCAACGGCATTGCGCAGACCGCCGCCGTTGCAGGACTGAACGTCGTGATGATCGACGTCAGCGATGCGGCGCTCGACAAGGGCGTCGCTGCACTGAAGGGCAGCCTCGAGCGCCTCGTGTCGAAGGAGAAGCTCACCGCCGCCGCACGTGACGCCGCGCTTGCGCGCATCACGACGTCGACCGATTACGCGAAGCTCGCCGCAGTCGACATCGTGATCGAGGCCGCCACCGAAAACGTCGAGCTGAAGAGCCGCATCCTGAAGCAGATCGAGTCGGTCGCGCGGCCCGATGCGATCATCGCGACCAATACGTCGTCGATCTCCATCACCGCGCTCGCGGCGCTGCTCGCCGATCCGTCGCGCTTCGTCGGCATGCACTTCTTCAACCCGGTACCGCTGATGCCGCTCGTCGAGATCATCCGCGGGCTGCAGACGAGCGACGCGACCGCGTCCGCGGTGCGTGCGCTGACCGAGCGTTTCGACAAGTCGCCGATCGGCGTGCGCAACGCGCCGGGTTTCGTCGTGAACCGGATCCTCGTGCCGATGATCAACGAAGCGTTCTTCGTGCTGGCCGAAGGCATTGCGTCGGCCGAGGAGATCGACGCGGGGATGAAGCTAGGCGCGAACCATCCGATCGGGCCGCTCGCGCTGGCCGACCTCGTCGGGCTCGACGTGTGTCTCGCGGTGATGGACGTGTTCCTGAAGGACTTCGGCGACACGAAGTACCGCGCGTGCCCGCTGCTGCGCGAGATGGTGTCGGCAGGGCGGCTGGGGCGCAAGACGGGGCGGGGGGTGTACGACTACAGCTGACGTCCCGCAGGCACGTCGGATTTTCAACGCGGATGACAAGCCGCGCCGGATGTCGTGTCCGGTGTCGGATTGTCATCCGCGTTTTTATTTGAAGCGCGTGGGCGACGTGTCCGTGCCTCGAAGCCGGTACTTTCCGCGTCGCCTTGTCGCCTGTTCACCTGCTGTGTCGATAGAAAAACTCGCGGATTAAGTCACGCGCGTAGATTATCAGGCACCACTCGCGGTCGTTTCGTTTTGAATTGCCGATAAACCGAGATGAATGATGCCTTATCGTGATTTGTCGGTCGTGCCGCACCTGTTGTCTTTCCGTTCGGATTTGACGGTTGTCGTAGGGGAACGACGACCAATATGTAGAAGCGACTGCGAAGCAGGCGATCTACTTAATAAAAGTTATAAATCAAATAGAAAGCAATATGTAATTGTCGGTGATGCGCTCATTGCATGCCGTGACAATTCTTGACCATCTCGCGATTTCGTTTGTGCAATTATCTGCTGCAAATACCAAGAGAGACCAATCATGCGCCGCGTCATGCGCGAAATCGAGAAACGGCACGTTCAACGGGAAACGGCCAGATCGGGGATTATCTTCGACCGCAGTTCGCTGACTGGCGAAGCAGCGGCGCTTTGGGTCAAGGCGACCGCCTGGATCATGACGGTCGTGATGTATTTCAGCCCGGCCGTGCTGCTGATGGATCAGACCGCGCACGCCGCGCCGATCGTCGATCCGCGCGCGCCGATTTCATTCCAGCCGTCCGTCACGCAGACCAGCACGGGTGTGCCCGCGATCAACATCCCCGGCGCCAATGCAAACGGCATCAGCGTCGGGCAATACCAGTCGTTCGACATCGATTCGCGCGGCCTGGTGCTCAATAACAGTACCGTGGCGGGCACGCCGCTGCTTGGCGGCACGCTGGGCGCCAACCCGAACCTGAATGGCCGGCCTGCAACGACCATCATCAATCAGGTCACGTCCAACAGCATCGCGACGCTGAACGGGCCGCTCGAAGTGTTCGGCTCGCCGGCGGCCGTCATTGTTGCGGCGCCGGGCGGCATTGCCGTGAACGGGATGGCGCTGACGAATGTACCGGGCCTGACGTTGACGACCGGCACGCCGCAGTTTCTTACCGGCGTCGGTGGCACCTCGACCGATTTTGCTCATGCCGGGGCGGTTGCATACGACGTTCGGTCGGGAAACATTTCGATCAATGGTCCGGCTGGAGTCAATGGCCCCGGTGCGGGTATCGAAGGTACCGTCGGCAATATCGACCTCATTGGCCAGAGCGTGACTCTCGCGGCTCCGTTGCGCGCGGATCAGCGTGTGAACGTCGTGACCGGCAATCAGCTCGTTACGCCGACGGCCAGCGATCCAGCCGGCACCACGTATGGCACGGCGGCGAACGGCGCGACGAATACGGCTTCCGCCATTGGCAAGGCGATTGCCATCGATGCGAATCAGTATGGTTCGGTGACGAGCGGTACCGTCTACATCGTCTCGACCGCGGCCGGCATGGGCGTGAACACGCAAGGCCCGTTGTCGGCAACGGCGGGCAATGTGGTCGTCAACGCGAACGGCGACGTATCGGTCGGTCAAACGTTTGCCAATCAGAATGTCAATCTGACAAGCGCGGGCAACACCACTATCGGTGGTACTGGCCTCGCAAACCAGAATTACACGGTCAACGCGAACGGCGATATCAATGCGCCGGGCTCGGTGTCGGCCGGGCAGAACGTGACGATGACCGCAGGCGGCAATCTGAACGCTGCGTCCGTTGCCGCCAATGGCGCGGCCAATCTCACTGCCGGGCAGTCGATGACGATCGGCTCGCTGACGGCGCACGACATTGCGCTGCAGACGACGAATGGCGATCTCACGGTCGGAGGGTTGAGCGCGCCGGGAACGGTGTCGGCACGGGCTGGACGCGATTTGACCGTCAATGGTGCGGTGCAGGGCGGTAGCACGGTCGCGCTGACGGGCGCGCGCAATGCGACCGTGAATGGGCAGGTTTCAGGCGTGGGCGACACCACGATTGCTGCGCAGACGGGTTCGGCCAGCGTGTCGGGCAGTGTTACCAGCGGCAATAACCTCAGCGTAACCTCGGACGGCAATACAAATATTCAAGGCACGGCTACTTCGGTCGGCGATACCACGCTGGCCGCTAACGGTGGATCGCTGACGACGACGGGAAGCGTGGCGGCACTCGGCGCGCTGACTGCAACGGGTCAGCAGGGCGTCAGCCTGGGCGGGATGGTCTTTAGCGGACGCAATGCGTCGATTAGCGCGAGCACCGGAAGCGTTGCGGTGGCCGGCGCTGTGTCGACACCCGGTGCGTTGAACATCAACGCCGGAGAGGATGCGACGATCGCAGGCACGGTCCAGAGCGGTCAGAGCACGACGATCGCCGCCGCGCGCGACGCGAACCTGAACGGCGGCCTGTCCGTCAACAACACGGGCAACGCGAGTGTGACGGCGGGGCGCGACATCAGCGGCACGGGTGCGATCAGCGTCGCGAACGATACGACGCTTGCCGCCGGCAACAACGTCAGCATCTCTAGCCCGATCCAGACCGGCAGCAACTTAAGCGTCACCGCAGGCCAGAATCTGTCGGTCGGTTCGACTACCGCGGTCGGCAACAGCACGTTGACCGCGACGAACGGCAGCGCGACGCTGACCGACAATGCCCTGTCGGGCGGGACGACGACAATCAAGGCCGGTACCGACGTGAACACGCAGCGTAGCGTCGAGAGCCTCGGCGACCTGTCGGTCAACGCTAAATTCGGTAGTTTCACCGCGAGCAGCCATGTTTCGACCGCCGGCAGCGCCAACTTCAACGCCGGTCAGGCCATTACTTTGAACGGCCCTACGACCGTCTCGAAGAACGCAAGCCTGACGGCGGCCAACATCACCACGCAAAACGTTGCCGTCGGCGGCAATCTGACCGCGACCGCGTCGGACAACCTCGACACGTCTGCGGGCCAGCTCACCCAGCCCTTCAGCGCCACCGCGCCGGCGCTGTCGGTGGGCGGCAACGCGACGCTGTCCGGTGCGAACGTGACGACCGCGAACGCGGTGGTCGGCGGCACGACGCAGATTACCGGCACGCAAAGCCTGACGACGGGCGGCACGGCGGCGTTCAAGGGCGACGCGACGTTGGCCGGTGGCAAGGTGTCGAACGTCGGCACGCAGATGAGCGCAGGCAATCTGAATGTGACCGGCGGTTCGGTGTCAAACACGGGAAGCCTGTCATCGCTGCAAACCGCAACGGTGAATGCCGCCGACGTGACCAACAGCGGGACGGTGTATGGGCCGACCGTGAACGTGATGGCCAGCAACAGTGTCACGAACTCAGGCGCGCTGATGGCGACGAACGCCCTGAATTTGTCGACTACGACGCTGAGCAACCGCGGCGGTACGATTTTCGCGGGCGATGTTCAGAACCCGGCAGCTGCGACGGGCGACATCAATATCACCGTGAACGGGGGCACCGGCGCCTTCGATGGTACGTCGGGAAGCATCTTGGCGCACCGCAATGTCACGTTCAGCGCCCCGAACCTGAGCTTCGATCCGCTTGCCACCTCGAGCGGGACGATGCTGGCCGGTCAAACGCTGACGCTCAATACTTTGTCGTTCGCGAACACCGGCACCTGGAATCTGGGTACGACTAACGTCGCCGGCCAGACAATGGTCATCAACTCGGCGAACATCAGCAACACCGGCTCGATCGTGAGCGCGGGCGACATCGCGCTGAACGGCACGACGACGAACGCCGGTTCGATCAACGGCCACAACGTGTCGACATCGGGCAGCTTCACGAATCAGAAGGGCGCGACGTTGCACGCGAACGTCGACGCGCATCTGGACGGCGCGGTAGTCAATCTGGGCACCGTCGAAGCGGCGAACGACCTTCACCTGACGGGCGCCAGTTACGACAACTCGAATGGCACGACGCAGGCAGGCCATGACATCACGGCCAACCTGAGCGGCGCGCTCACCAACGTCGTCGGTACCTTCACCGCCGGCAACGACATGACGATCCAGGCCGCGAGCGTCAACAACAACGCGGTTTCACCGAATGCTGGGAGCGCAGGCAACAGCACCACGACGATCGTCTCCGATCCGGCGCTGCTCAGCACGATTCTGCTCGGCAGCGAGACCGTCTTCACGGTACGCGACTATGGCGGCAGCGGCGGGGTGCAGACTGTCGAGAGCTGGCCCGGCGCGCAAGGCCCGTTGACCGACCTGAACCCGAATTTTACGAACGGCACGATCACGCTGCTGCCGGCGCAGGATTTCCAGAGCGATCCGCAGGGTGCGTACTCGTACTACCCGGATTCCGGCAACATCTACGTCGTCGACAACGCGGCAGCGCACCAGGGCTCGGGCCTCACCCAGGGCACGCCGATCGTGCTGAACCTGCCGACCATTTCGTTGACCGTATCCGGCTCGCAGGCTGTCACGAATCCGAGCCTGATGGCCGCGGGTCACGATCTCAATCTGACCGCGAACACCTTGTCGAACGAAAGCAGCACGATCACCGCCGGCCATGACATCAACCTGAACGTCCAGTCGCTTGACAACGGGCCGGCGCCTTCCACCACGCTCGGGAAATCGGTCGAGCAGGTGAACCAGCAAGAACTGAACACACTGATCTCACAGCTGCAAAAGCTCGGTGCGATCACGATCCCGGGTTCAGGACTGCTCTATCACACGTCGGACGGCTATGCGCTCGCGCCGGACAACATCTTCACGGTCAATAGCTCGGTTGTCGCGCCGAGCAGGGTCAGCACCGTTACGCAGGCGCCGCCGTCGCCGGGCACGATCGCCGCAGGCAACAACGTGACGGTGTCGGGTGGAAATCTGATCAACGGCGGAACGATCGCGGGCCAGACCGATGTGACGATCAACGCGGCGAGCTTCACGAACCAGGGCCGCAGCACGTCGAGCCTCGTAACAAATGCCGGATGCGCGGCGGGTGTGTCGGATGCCGACTGCAACCACGGCTTCTCGACCTTCAACCCGAACCCGTACACGAGTCAGGTCTTTACGCCGGGTACGCCGAGCTACGCGACGGTGTCCGCGGGGCGCAATCTGGTGATTGCCAGCAACACGACGAGCAACAGTCTCGGGCAGCTCGTCGCAGGCCAGGACGTGACGATCGGCGGTGCCGGCACGACTTCCGGCAACGCCACGCAGTCGTCGAGTGTCACGAACACGTCGGGCACGATTCAATCGGGCCGCGATATCACGATTGTGACGAACGCGCTGACCAACGCGATCGCCGATCCCGTCAAGGCGCACGAGAACTACGGTGCGCAGTCAACCTACGGCTGTTCGATGACGGGCGCCACACCGGACTGCGAGGCGATGGTCGATAACCAGTCGGGCCCGCCGTCCATCATCAACGCGGGACGCAATCTGGGCGTCACGGCCGGCTCGATGCTAAACACCGGCAGCGTCGTGACTGCTGGCCAAGCTGCGACGATCAACCTGTTGTCGACCAATGCGCTGACGAATCAGGACCAGGTGCTCAACGCATACTGGCATTCGCATTCGAACGAGGTCATCAATGGCTCGTACGTCTGGCACGACAACTATGGCTGCACGGATCTGGCGAGCTGTCAGCAAATCTGGGGCAGTGCATGGACGGGCACGAATGAGCCCCTGAGCCCGCCGTCGCCGGTCGGCACGATCTACGGCCTGATTCAAGCGCCGACGCTGACGGTGCAGTCGCAAGGAAACGTAGTCAACAGCGGCAACATCATCGGTAACACGATCGCGATGTCGGGCCTGCACCTGGTGAACGGCTACACGGGCAACGTGTATACGCCGCCGGGTGTCGCGCCGACGCAGGTCGTCGCGCTTGCGCCGTTGGGCATACCCGCACAGGCCGCGACGGCGCAGGGCGTCGCGGGCCAAGCGGCCACCGCCGCCGCGCAGGCGTCAAACGTCAACGGCCGGGCAACTGGCCCGATCCAGAGCGGCATTCAAGGTGCCAAGGTCGGGACGCCGGGTGCGCCGAGTGGCGCTTCGGTGCAGACGATTGCAGGATCGCCGTCGTCAGTGGCCTACCTGATCAACAACCCGGCCGCGCAGGTCGTCGGCGGGATCGGGCCGTCGTATCTCATCAGCCAACTGCCGAGCAACCTTCAGCCGGGCAGCGTGCCGTTCTACTACGACCCGTTCGACGAGAACCAGGCACTTCAAACGGCAGCGCTCCAGCGTCTTGGCAAGGCCAGCTTCATCGACGGCTTGTCGTATGACAACAAGTATCAGACCACGGTCGTCGATCAGGAAAAGTTCGCGCTTTACGCGAACGCGATCGACTACGCGAAGGCGCATGATCTGAAGGTCGGCGTGGCGTTGTCGGACGAGCAACTGGCGAAGCTCGATAAGCCGATGCTCTGGTACGTCGAGCAAGCGGTGCCGCAGCCGGGTTGTACGGCCACGGGGGGGGCGGTGTGTCCCACGGTCGACGCGCTGATGCCGCAAGTGTACTTGCCGCAGGGTTATGCGGCAATGAGTACCGACGGGGTGATCAGCGGCCACGACGTGACGCTGGCGTTCCACGACGCAAGCCGTCCGGACGACATCACGAACACTGGTTCGATCACGGCGACCGGTACGCTGTCGACGCCGGGCGCGCGCATCACGAACCTCGAGCGTTCGATTGACATCGGTTCGTACTACGCGGATGCCGGCGACGACGGCTACACGCGCACGACTGGCACCGTCCTGCAGCAGGGCGGCTTCATCAGCGCCGCGAACTTCGCGAACAACGCCGCGATGATCGACAACATCGGCGGCCAGATCCAGAAGCTGGGCGCCGATGGCTCGATCGATCAGGCAGGCACAGCGGCTGAGCTCGCGCAGCTCAAGTCGCAGCTTGGCGGAAATTTCCAGCAGAGCACGGTCAGCAACCACCTGAATAGCGAGTATCAGTCCGATGGCCACAACGGTGGCGTCGCGATGGTGTTCCAGGCGGCTATGGCAGTGGCGTTTTCGTACGTCCTCGGCCCGATCGGTGGCGCGTTGGCGACGTCGATCATGCAGCAGGAGATCGCCAATGGTGGTGTGAGTCTGGCAGCACTCGGCAAGGCGGTAGGCACTGCGTATCTGACACAGTTTGCTGACTCGGCGCTGAACCTGAACGGTTTCAACAACCTCGGGAACGGAGCGGTCGCAGCTGACACGACTGTCACACTGACAAACCTCGGCAATACCGCGGCGACGATCGCTGAACGTGCCGTGGTGAACGGTGCGATCACTACGGCGATCAACGGCGGTAGCTATGGGACCGCCATGTTGACGAGTGCAGTCAATGACGTCGCGGCGGTAGCCAACAACGCGATCGGACTGTCCTCGACGAACTCCGACTCACTCCTGGCGAAGGATACGCTGGGCTTTGTGCTGGCGCACGCGGTAGTCGGTTGTGCCTCGGGTGCCGCATTAGGGCAGGGCTGTGGCGGCGGTGCTATCGGTGCGGCTACGAGCGCGGTGCTTGGTTCGATTCTGGTGGATCAGGCCGGTGGCGTGCAGAATCTGCGCCCCGATCAAATCGCAGCGATCGTCACCGCAACGACGTTGCTGGGCGGGCTCGCAGCGAATGCCGCTGGGCAGAACGGTGTTGCCGGCGCGAACGCAGCAACCAGCGAGGCGATCAACAATGCGACGAATCCGGAAGATATTGCCCATGGCAAGGACCTGATCCCGCTTGAAGGCGGTCTGGGTAACGGTGTCGGCGGCTTGAATGGTGGCGGTGCTGGCGGATCGATGACGACGAGCGAGGCCGCGGCAGCATTCGAGAAGGGAGTTGTCGAGTCCGTAGAAGGCACTTTCGCGAGAATCGAAAACCTCGGGCAGGCTATCAGCGACAGGATCAGCTCGTTCACTCAGCGCTACCTTTCAAGTTCAGGAGGACGCTGGGGCAGTGCAGCGACTCGACAGCTAAACTATGACGTAGGGCAGACCTTGAAAGGCTATGGATATGAAGTTTCTGAAGGCGGCGGGATTGCGTCCGAAGAATACATTGCCGGAACCGGACCCGGTACAAGAGGCGGTACGTTTGTTGACATTACGGCAAAGCCGATCAATGGAAATGGCCCAATCGTGCGAATTCAGACTGTGACAACCCAACCGGATGGTATAACACCAACCCAATCGGAAGCTGCCGCCGCGGCGAGAATACAAAGCAATTCGCCCCCGGGTGATAGGCTGATTCTGATTCCCAAGGGAGCGTCTCCGGATCAGATTAAGCAAGCGATTAAGAACGGAATCGGACAATGAAGCGAATTCACTTCTTTGCAACAAAAAACGATACCTTATCGGTAACCGACGAGGTCGAGCGCAAGCTGGAATTGAAGTACATATTGACACATCACACTGTCTACCAAAAGTATGACGACGCGCCTATTTATGAAACCGCTCGGAATATTCCTGAAATCGGCTCGGCGGCCGGCAGCCAGACCACGCGATGCGAAAATTACCTTGTGGTTGAGAGGAATGTGCCCGTCTCGCCAGTCACTGAATTCTTTGGAGAGCTACTGCCCGAAGGCGGAAAATGGTACACATTCTATCGCGCCGGAAATTGTCCGGAGGGTGTCGAGTTCAATGCTGGTGGGATGTGGTCTAGCACGATAATGATAAATGGCCTGGTCCGAACGTGGTCAGACGATTCGGCTGCTCAACGGTTAATGCGACTGTTCGCCTCGGCAATGAAGAAGCAATTTCAGGAAAAAATCAATGGCTATTGGATTGGTGCCGAGGCGTATCAGTTTTTGAAAAATGGCGGTAGGTTGACCCAGAGCGCGGATGCGCCTTCCGAATTCGATTTAAAGCTCGAATAGTTTGTATTGACGGAATTCTTGGATCAAAGCCCGATCTCAATTCTGGTTCGCGACTGTCGCTAACGGCTCATGAAGGACGCTTTCTAATAACAATGTCGAGGGGAGAATGAAAAGAGGGATTGTCGAGAAAGCATTTGGTTTGGCATGGGCCAGCACGACGTGTTGCGCATTCGCGGCGGGCATAGTCCCGGACGGTGGGACCAGAACCTCGGTGTCAACCGGCGCAACGGGCCGTCAAACGGTCAATATTGCCCCTACCATCGGCGGCGTCTCGAACAACACCTACTCGTCCTTCAACGTCTCGAAAGCGGGCGCCGACCTGAACAACGTCGGCATCAACGCACGCACGATCGTCAACCAGGTCACGAGCACGAACCCGTCGCTGATTCAGGGCAACATCAACGTGCTGGGTCCGCGCGCGAACGTGATCCTGGCCAATCCGAACGGGGTCACGGTCGACGGTGGCAGCTTCACAAATACGGGTCACGTCGTTCTGTCGACGGGGCAGGTGGGCTTCACCGACCTCACGCTTGCGCCCGGTGTTGTACAGCGCAACGTCGTCCTGACGACCAATCGCGGTGCCATCACGATCGGTCCCGGCGGGTTATCGGGCACGCTGGTCAACCTCGACCTGATCGCCAAACAGCTGAGCATCAACGGACCGGTCACTAACGATTTCACGAGCTCGACGAGCGGCATCCGCGCGATCGCCGGCGATAGTACCGCGACGTACGACACGAGTTTCTCTCCATCGGACAACGGCCACGACTGGCTGATCGGCACGACATCGCCAGGCACCAAAAGCAACGCCGTCGCCGTCGACATCACGGCGGCCGGCGGGCTGACGGCCGGCCGCGTTCAGCTGATCGTTACCGACCAAGGCGCGGGCGTGCACAGCCTCGGCAAGATCTACGCGAACGCCGGCGACGTGGTAGTCACGGCAAACGGGGACATCGCAATTTCCGACGGTTCGCTAAAGGCAGAGCGCGACGTCGCACTGACGACACCCGGTACCGTGTCGCTGCAGGGCGCACAGGTAACGGCTGCGAACAACGTGAACGTTCAGGCCGGCAGCATCGCGCTGTCCGACGACGCTACCGGCCCAACGACCGTGAGCGCCGGCAACACGCTCAACCTGACGAGCAGCGGCGCGATTACCAACACCGGCAGCCTGATTCAGGCCGGCACGACGGCGAGCGACGGCACCACGACCGGCGGGGACGTGATCCTCACCGCAGCAGGCGACATCACGAACCGCTCCAGCGCGAACAACCTCGGCATCATGTTCGCGGCCAACGGCCAGACGAAGCTTACGGCGGGCGGCAACATCATCAACGACAACGCCCGCATTCTGTCGAACGGCGCCGTAAGCCTCACTGCCGCCGGTGACGTGCAGAACATCATCGACCATACCGGCGGCACGAACGGCGGCCAACCCACCGCGTATTCCGACCGCGGCGGCAGCTTCCTGTTCTTCACGCATACGACGAGCGGATTCAATGTTGACTACGGCATGGTCAGCAACCCGGATCAGCTCGCCTATGTCGCCGCCGTGCACGGCCCGGTGACGATCACGAGCCGCAACTTCACGAATGCCGGCGGGATCGTTCAATCGAACGACGGGGACGTCAATATCGCCGCGCAGAGCACCTTCATGAACGCCGCTGTCTTCACTGGCCAGGCGAGCTATACGCGCAGCTGCTGGATCTTCTGCCACGCCGACGCATCGAGCAACGTCACGCCGTACGGCGGCACAATCCAGGCAGGCGGCAACATCGGCATCAAGGCCGGCTCGGTCGCCCGTAACATCGGCGGCAATGTCTTCGCGACCGGCGACATCAAGGTCGACGCGCCGATCACATACGCGCAAGGCGTGACCGGCTACTCAGCGATCAACCAGCATCGCGGCTTCAAGGCGTTCTTCGGCAGTACGTGGGCGCAGATCATCGCGATGGATGTCGGCGGCAGCTTCACCGCGAACGGGAGCGTGACGCTCACAGGCGACGGCGTCATCGATGGCGGATCATTCAGTGCCGGCAAGGGCGTCACCGCGGCCGGTGGCATCACGACGGTACGCGCGCCGTCGCGCACGCCGGTCCAGATCGATCAGCATCTGGGCCTGACGACGTGGTGGTGGCGGTAGACGGGATGAACTACCAAACAAAAGATCGACTCGGGGTCGCTGTCATCGTGTTTCTCGCCGTCGTGGCCATCGTAGCCGCTGCTAAGAGCGAGACCGCTGGCATGACAGCATCAACGCTCGGGCACCTGCACGCACAACAACGATGAAATCACGCGCATTCCCCCGATTGAAGCTGCCGCTGCTTGTCGCGAGCCTCGCTGCATTCCACATGCCGGCGCACGCACAGACTCCGCCCCCCGCCGGTCGGCCGGTGCAGGATCCGGCGCAACTGATCATCGAGCAGCAACGCGAGCAAGCGCGCCAGCGTCAACTCGAACAGCCACCAGCTTCGATCACGGTCGCGCCGACACCGGAGGCGACCCTCGACATTCCGGTCGATACGCCGGTCGATGCCATCGTCGAAGCAGGGCCGACCTTTACGGTCAAGCAGATCGTCATGCAGGCACCCGACGGCAAGCCGTTCCAATCACCTCGCGGCATCTCGGCCGAGGAGCTCGACGCGATTGTCGAACCGTTCGTGAACCACGAGCTCGGCTCGCATCGCATCAACGTCTTGCTGAAGCGCATCACGGACGTGTTCGTCGCACACGGTCTCGTGACGACGCGTGCGCTGCTCGGCCCGCAGAACCTTGCCACCGGCACGCTGAAGATCACGATTCAACTCGGCACGATCGAAGCGTTCACGGTCAACGGCAAGCCGATCCACCGGCTCAAGGCGGGCGAAGCATCGGCGGGCGGCGGTTGGCTGACGGATGCCGGCTACGAAAATGCGTTTCCGGCGGCGACCGGCGAGCCGTTGCGCCTGTCGGATATCGATCAGGGCGTCGCGCAGATCAACCGTCTGCGCCGCAACCAGGCGACGGTCCAGATCCTGCCGGGCCAGAATCCTGGCGAATCGATCGTCGACATCGGTAACAAGTCGGGCGATCGGCTGTACTACACGTTGGGCGTCGACAACTACGGCAGTTCGGCGACCGGCGTGACACGTTATCGCGCGGGCATCGAGGCCGACAACCTGCTCGGCCTGCAGGAATCGCTGAGCGTGAACTTCCTCGACAGCCTCGATAGCAACGCGATCGTCGGCTCGTTCGCCGTGCCGTTCGGCCGTCATACATTCAGCTATACGATTTCCGATTCGGAATACCAGCAGGTGATCGGCACGACCGCACTCGAATACGGTCGCACGCTGTCGCACATCTTCGGCTGGAATTATCTTGTGGGCCGCAGCGTCAGCGATATCACCAGTGTGGACGCCACGGTGTCCTGGCGTCGTACCGATCGCGAGGTCAACGGCATCGATCTGGATCCGCAACGGGTTGCCGTATTGCGACTTGGCGGCAACTGGCTGCACAAGTTCGTAATGAACGACGCGCAGGGCAATTTCACGCTGAACGGCGGGGTGTCGCAGGGCCTGCCATGGTTCGGCGCGAACCATGATCCGCACGGCATCACGCGCGACGAAGCGCACAGCCAGTTCACAAAGGTGGATGCGACTGCTGCGTTCACGCTGCCGTTGCCGAAGATCGGGCACGCGCTGCTTGCGTATCGGGGCGTGCTCGGCGGGCAATATACGAACATGGCGCTGTTCGGATCCGAACAGCTATACCTCGGCGGGATGGATACCGTGCGCGGCTTTCGCTCGGGCGAGATTGCTGGTGATCGCGGCTTCTACTCGCGCAACGAACTGGCCTGGGTGAATGCGCCGGCGTGGAAGGACGGTCGAGTCGAGCCGTACGTGTTCGTCGATGCGGGTAAGGCCGGCCTTGTCTCGATACCGGGTTTCCCGACACTGGCCGGGGCGGGCGCAGGGCTGCGTGCACAATGGCAGTGGCACAAGCAGTACCTGTCAGGCGAGGTCCTGGTCGGGCGTGCGTTGACGCAGCCCGCTGCGCTTGGGCCGAAGGCAACGTTGGTATTGGCGACGGTCAACTGGAACTATTGACCGGCCCTGGACGATCCCAAGGGCTTGTGCGCTCATTTATTGGAAATGCGAAATGATGACGAAAACCAACCTGAGGTACACGCTGTCCACATTAACCCTCACTGCGGCATTGACGGGTTCGGCATTCGCGCAGACGTCGGCTGCATCACAGCCGACCGGCTCCGTTGCGACGGTCAACGGTACCGCGATCACACAAGCGGAAGTCGACGCAGTGCTGCGCGCGTCGCGGCAACCGGATACGCCGCAGGTGCGACAGGCGATCAAGAATCAGCTGATTGCGCGCGTGCTGATCCAGCAGGCAGCAGAGAAGGCAAACTACGGCAGCAAGCCGGAAGTGCAGGCAGCGATGCAGGTCGCCAAGGCGAATGCCGAGACGCAGCTGTATCTGAAGGACAACGTGAAGCCGGATCCGGTAACGGATGCGCAGGTCAAGTCTCGTTACGACGAGATCGTCGCGTCGCTCGGCAAGGACGAATACAAGCCGCGCCTGATCGTCGTCAGGGATGCGGCAACGGCCGCGACCGTACTGAGCGAACTGAAGGCGGGCAAATCGTTTGACGGACTCGCACGTCAATACAGCATCGCGCCGAGTCGGGACACGGGCGGAGAACTGCCGTGGGTGAGCTTCAAGGTGCCGGCGACGGAGGGCAAGACATCGGGTTTGCCGGTTGCGGTCGCGCAGGCGCTTGAAAAGCTGCCTGTCGGCGCCATCACACCCGAGTCGATTCCGATTGGCGGCGCACGCGCGATCGTCAAGCTGGATGCGAAGCGGCCGACGCAGGTGCCGACGTTCAACCAGGCGCAGGCGACGATCCGTCAGCAGCTCGGCGCGCTTGCGCTGGAAAAGGCAAGTGCGCAGTTTGTCGGTGGGCTGTTGAAGAACGCGACCATCCAGCAGTAGCGACCTCGGGGCACGGCAGCAGCATCGACTCGCATCAACAAGGATTTCGATGGTCTCGTCCGGAGCGAGCTTGGCGCTACCGGGCTCGCAAAGCATTGCCGAGCGGCCCCGGAATTTCCCGATCAGTCAGTGCTGACCAGAAGTACGAAAGTGCCGGAGCCGCAGGCAGAAAATCGACGAAATGGCGTGATGCGTGCGTATTGCAATGTCCCAAATGGTCAGCGCTGTTTGCGGCACGCCTATGCTTGGAGCACCGCCAGATCCCGCGGCAGCGTCCGCGTGACCATCGCAAGCAACTGCGGTGCTGCCGTCGGCCGCGGCGATCTGGATCATCATCAAATCCACGAACACGCCGCGTTGCGCCCGCGTGGTGCCTGGCGCAACATTGGCCAACGCATCGGCGAGCAGCCACGTTCGCGCGTACAGCGACACACCCGTGGTACCGGCACCGACGTTCCTGTCCGGGCTGCAGCCGCAGGACGAAGTGACGATCGACATCGAGCCGGCCGCGATCGCTCAGTACGCCGCGTCGCTGCCGCCCTGGTCGGTCACGATCGCCACTCCCGAGCTCGTGCCGAGCCGCGTCGCGCCGGCTTCGAGCATCGCGAGCGCGGTCGCACGGTCGCGCACGCCGCCCGATGCCTTCACGCCGAGCACGGGGCCGACCGTGCGGCGCATCAGCGCGACGTCCTGCAATTTCGCGCCACCGTGACCGAAGCCGGTCGACGTCTTCACGAACGCGACGCCGAGGTCGCGGCACATCTCGCACACGCGCACCTTCTCGTCGTCGGTCAGCAATCCCGTTTCGAGGATCACCTTGAGCGGGACCGCCGCGCACGCGCGGTGCACCGCGTCGATATCGGCCTTGACGTCGTCGGCGCGGCCGCTCTTCAATGCGCCGAGGTTGATCACCATGTCGATCTCGCGCGCACCCGCCGCGATCGCGGCCGACGCCTCGAACGCCTTCGCGGCGGACAATCCCGCGCCGAGCGGGAAGCCGACCACCGCACAGACGAGCACGCCGGTGCCGGCCAGCTCGAGCGCGGCAAGCGGCACGTTCGCCGAGTTCACGCAGACCGAGTAGAAGCGATGTTCGGCCGCCTGGCGGCAGAGTTCGCGGATCTGCGCGTCGCTGGCGTCGGGCGCGAGCAGCGTGTGATCGATGGTTTGGGCGAGCTGGGCGTTGGAAAGCGGCATGTGTCGGGACTCCACGAATCGTGTGCCGAAAAGGTACACGGAAAGTTGATGTTTTCACATCGGTTTGTTACAAATACGACATTCCGGCCGGGCCTGCGAGCCCGGCACGACGAGCGACGCACGGCACGGGCAGGCAGGATACGGGCATGGAAACGAAGAAGGGCGAACGGATCAAGACGCTGATGAACGTGCTGCAAGGGCAGAACGCGATTCATCTGAAGGAAGTCGCCGAACTGTTCGGCGTGTCGGAAATGACGATCCGCCGCGATCTCGCGGACAACCCGCACGGCCTCAGCCTGATCGGCGGCTACGTGACGCGCCATTTCGCCGCGCAGCGCAGCGACATCGGCGAATACCTGATCAGCGCCGAAAACAATCGGCAAACCGAGGAGAAGCGCCGCATCGGCAAGCTCGCCGCGCAGTTCGTGAAGACGGGCGACACGATCTTCGTCGATTGCGGCTCGACCACGCCGTTCATCATCGACTTCATTCCCGACGACCTCGAATTCACCGCCGTCTGCAATTCGCTGAACGTGTTCGCGAAGCTGCAGCAGAAACCGCATTGCAGCGTGATCCTGTGCGGCGGCGTGTATCACCGCAAGAACATGGTGTTCGAGTCGGTCGCGGAGACGGGCATCCTCGACACGGTGCGCGTGTCGAAGGCGTTCATCTCGGCGGCCGGCGTCAGCGACCGATGCGGCGTCACCTGCTTCAACTTCCACGAGGTCGACGCGAAGAAGAAGGTGATGGCGCGTGCGCAGAACCGCTTCCTGCTCGTCGATCACACGAAGTTCGACGAAGTGCGCGCCGCCTACTTCGCCGACCTGACCGACTTCAACTACGTGATCTCCGACGGGCAGTTGAGCCGCCGGTACGAGACGGCGATCCGCGAACACGGCATCGCACTCGTGACCTGATGCGCAATGGCGGCGCCGCTGGTCGATCTCGCGTCGCACCGTCAGGCGCCTGACGTGTTGCGCGTGTCGGCGTAGCGCGCGGATGCGCCGCCGTCGGCTGCCGTGGCGGGCATCGCCGCCGGCAGGTGGCGCAGGCAGTAGAACCCGTAGTGGACGATCACGACGAAGCACGCGAGCGGCACGACGAACGCGAGCTGCATGTTGCCGCCGGTGTGATCGGAGATCAGCCCCTGGATCAGCGGCACGACCGCGCCGCCGACGATGCTCATCACGAGGATCGAGCCGCCGTATTCGGTGTCCTTGCCGAGGCCGTCGATCGTCAGGCCGTAGATCGTCGGCCAGCACGGCCCCAGGAACACGCTCACGCACACTGCCGCGTAGACGGCGCTGATGTCGTGCACGCCGATCGTATACGCGAGCAGCGCGATGCACAGCACGCCGTACACGATCAGCACCTTGGCCGGGCCGACGCGCTTCATCACGAGCGTCGCGATCAGCTTGCCGACGAAGAACGCGAAGAAGGTCGCGAGCAGGTAGCGCGATGCACCGCGCTCGTTCAGGCCGCCGATCTGCATCGCGAGCCGGATCGTGAAGCTCCATACGCCGACCTGCGCGCCCACGTACAGGAACTGCGCGACGACGCCCGCGACGAAGCGCCGGTTGCCGGCGAGGCGCGCGAGCGTGCCGCGCGCGTCGACCCGGTGCGTAGCCGCGTTCGAGCCGTTGCCCTTGCAGGCCGGGTAGGGCGTCAGCGCGAATACGACGAATACGGCCACGAGCACGACGATCAGCCACTTGTACGGTTCGAGTGTCGCCTGGATCATCGCGAGCTGATGCAGGTGCGCGTCGGCCGCGGACATCGCCGCGAGCTGCGCGTGCGATGCGTCGCCTTCCTTGAAGATCAGGAAGCTGCCCATGTAGACGCCCGCCATCGCGCCGAACGGATAGAACGTCTGCGAGATGTTCAGGCGGCGCGTGCTGGTGTCGCGCGGGCCCATCAGCGTCGAATACGAGTTCGATGCCGTCTCGAGGAACGACAGACCCGCCGCGATCACGAACAGCGCGACGAGGAACATCCCGTACTTCGCCATCGACGCGGCCGGGAAGAACAGCAGGCAGCCGGTCGTGTAGAGCAGCAGGCCGATGAGGATAGTCGTCTTGTAGCTGAACTTCTTCACGACGGTCGCGGCGGGAATCGCGAGGAAGAAGTAGCCGAGATAGAACGCGGACTGCACGAATGCCGATTCGAAATCCGACAGGAAGAACGATTTCTTGAATTGCGCGATCAGCACGTCGTTCAGGTTGGCCGCGGTGCCCCACAGCGCGAACAGGCAGCACAGCAGCGTGAACGCGAAGAGGGGCGTGCGGTTCAGGTAGTAGCCGTCGGGCGTGTGTTCGATTCTGGCTCGGCTCATGGGTGTCTCCTTCCCGGATGGTCTCGTCGATGGACGGCGCCGTTCAGCGGGTGGCGTCGCGCAGGAAGCGTTCGAAGGTCGCGGCGTCGGCGTACGACTGCTGCGTGCCGAGGCCCGTGACCGAATGGGCGGCGTAGGCCGACGCGTAACGCATCGCGTCGATCGCATCGCCCGTTGCCGCGTAGCAGCGTGCGAAGCAGCCGATGTACGCGTCGCCGGCGCCCGTGGTGTCGCGCGCGTCGACCTGCACGCCGGCCACGTGCCGGGCGCCGTTGCGCGATACCAGCAGCGAGCCGTCGCTGCCGAGCGTGACGAGCACCTGCTTCAGCCCGCGTGCGACCAGCGATTCGGCAGCACGTGTCGCGCTGTCGCGCGAATCGACCGGCATGCCCGATACGATCGCGAGTTCGGTCTCGTTCGGCACGAAGAATTCGACGGAACGGATCCGCTCGAAATCGAGGCCGGCGACCGCGGGCGCGGGGTTCAGCAGCACCGGAATGCCGTGTCGTGCGCCGAAGTCGATTGCGTGATAGACGGTGTCGAGCTCGATCTCGAGCTGCAGCACGATCAGCGCGCATTCGACGAGCTTCGGCGCGGCCGCGTCGATGTCGGCGGGGCGCAGGTGTCGGTTCGCGCCCTTGACGATCAGGATGCTGTTGCTCGAATCGGGCTCGACGAAGATCGGCGCGACACCGCTCGGCACGCCGGCGACCTTGCGCACGTGCGTCGTGTCGATGCCTTCGCGCTCGAAGTTGCGGATCGTGTTGTCGGCGAACACGTCGTCGCCGACCTTCGTGACCATCACGACACGCGCGCCGAGGCGCGCGGCCGCGACGGCCTGGTTTGCGCCCTTGCCGCCGCAGCCGAGCGCGAAGCTCGGTGCCTCGAGCGTTTCGCCGCGGGCGGGCATGCGCGTGACGTAGGTCACGAGGTCGACCATGTTGCTGCCGATGACGGCGATTGTCTCCATCTGTGTCTCTTCCCTGGAATGGGCGGCCTGTTTGCGCGATGAGCGGTGGCCGTCACGAGTGAGAATAAAATCACAATAAATGTGAGAATGCAATCTTATGATGTGAGACGGCTCACTATGTGGGAGTGGTGGCCGAACATGCTGCGCGAATCACCGTCGGGCAGTGCTGGTATCGACGCTCCTCACGTGGACGCTGACCACCGCGATCGTCGTCGTGATCGTGATGACGCCGGCGTGTCGCTGCACGCCGCGCAGGCATGCAAATTGCGCGGCGCTACGCACGAAGACGCTCCGGAGGTTTCTCATGAACCGAATCTTGCCGCGGCGCCCGCTGCTCGCACTTGGTGTGTTCGCAACTTTCGCCCTTGGCGCGAGTGCCGCATCGGCGGCCCCTGACGTATCGATCGGCCGCGCGGACTACGGCACCACCGCGGCCGGACAAGCGGTAAGCCAGTACACGCTCGCCAATGCGCACGGCGTGACGCTGAAGATCATCACGTACGGCGGCATCGTGACCGCGCTCGACGTGCCGGACCGCGCGGGCAAGGTTGCCGACGTGGTTCTCGGCTTCGATTCGCTGCGCGACTACGAAGCGCACAACGGCAACATCCATTTCGGCGCGCTGATCGGCCGCTATGCAAACCGCATCGCGCGCGGCCGCTTCACGCTCGACGGCAAGACGTGGACGCTGCCCGTCAACGATCCGCCGAATACGCTGCACGGCGGCCCCGCCAGCTTCGACGCGAAGGTCTGGACGGTGACCGGCACGCACGGCGACGGGAGCGGTTCGAGCGTGACGCTGCGTTACGTCAGCCCCGACGGCGAGAACGGTTTCCCCGGCACGTTGACGGTGGACGTGACCTACACGCTGACACGCGACAACCTGGTTCGCATCGACTATCGCGCGACGACGGACAAGGACACCGTCGTCAACCTGACCAATCACAGCTATTTCAATCTGGCCGGACAGGACGGCGGCAGTGTCGAGCGGCAGCTGATCCAGATCGCCGCGTCGCGCTTCACGCCGACCGATGCGACGTCGATTCCGACCGGCGAGCTCGCGAGCGTGACGGGCACGCCGATGGACCTGCGCGAATTGACGCCGATCGGCGCACATTTGCGCGACGGGTATGCGCAGCTCGTGCTCGCGCACGGCTACGATCAGAACTGGGTGCTCGACCAGGGCGGGCAGCCGGCCCCCGCGTTTGCCGCGCGTGCATACGACCCGGCGTCGGGGCGCTTCATCGAGGTGTACACCACGCAGCCGGGGCTGCAGTTCTATACGTCGAACGGTTTGAACGGCAGCGTCGCGGGCAAGGGCGGTACGGTTTACCGGCAGACCGACGCGTTCGCGCTGGAAGCCGAGCATTTTCCCGATTCGCCGAATCATCCGTCGTTCCCGACGACGGTGCTCAAGCCGGGCCAGACGTTGCACGAAGTGACCGTGTGGAAGGTAGGCGCGCGGTGACGCGCCCGTGAAGCGGCCAGCGGCGTGTCAATGCGACGACACGTACACCGCATCGTCGAACGCCGCCGGAATCGCGAACTGCGCGCGCATGCGCCTGGCCTCCTGCGCGGGCGTCGCGCCGAACAGCCGCTTGAATTCCCGGCTGAACTGCGACGCGCTCGTATAGCCGACCGCATGGCCGGCCGCCTCCGCGGTCAGATCCTGGCGCACCATCAACAGGCGCGCCTGGTGCAGCCGCGTCGACTTCAGGTACTGCATCGGCGACACCTGCGTGACCGCCTTGAAGTGGCTATGGAAGCTCGGCACGCTCATGCCGGCCTCGGCGGCCAGTTGCGTCACGTCGAGCGCCTGCGCGTAATCGGCGTGGATCAGGCGCAACGCACGACCGATCCGGCCGAACTGCCCGCGCATCGCCAGCGCGTTTCTCATCGCGCTGCCTTGCGCGCCGGTGAGCACGCGGAAATACAGTTCGCGCAGCAGCCCGGGGCCGAGCACCGCCGCTTCGAGCGGCCGGTACATCGCCTCGACGAAGCGCAGCACGGTCGCGTGCATCGCGTCGTCCATTTGCGTCGACATCATGCTTCTCGGCGCCTGCACGGGTTCGGGGATCCCCTCGCGATCGATCTGCGCGGCCAGTTCGGCGGCCATCGGGAAATCGAGGTGCAGATACAGCGCGAGCAGCGGACGCTCCGCCGTTGCATCGGTTTCCATGCTGAACGGTACGGGCACCGATACGGCCAGGTAATGATCTTCGTCGTACAGGTAGCGTTCGCCCCCGAAATAGCCGCGCTTGCTGCCCTGGCACACGATCACGATGCCCGGGTCGTACAGCACGGGCGTGCGGGATAGCGCACGGTTCGAACGCAGGATGCGCACGCTGGGCAGTGCGGTCAGGTTGTAGCCCTCGTTCGGCGCCAACGCATGCAGCAACGCGATCAGCCGTTGGCGGCCGCGCGCGGCGGGCAACGGAGGGCAGGACGACGCGGGTGCGGTGCTCATAGTTTCAGGCAAGAAATTCAGCGTAATCGGACTTATTCGGAGTGGTTCGCAAGACTAGTATGCATGCTTCGATCGACATTCGGGAGAAGCTCACATGGCATCCGGCAACATCATGCTCATCACCGGCGTCAGCAGCGGCTTCGGCCGGGCGCTCGCGCAAGCGGCGCTGGCCGCCGGACATACGGTGGTCGGCACCGTGAGAAGCGAAGCGGCGAAACAGGCGTTCGACGCGCTGTCCCCGCATGCGGCCATCGGGCGCGTGCTCGACGTGACCGACTTCGCGCGCATCGACGGCGTGGTCGCGGAAATCGAGGCGAGCGTCGGGCCCGTCGACGTGCTGGTGAACAACGCGGGCTACGGGCACGAAGGCATCATGGAGGAGTCGCCGCTGTCGGAGATGCGTCGACAGTTCGACGTGAACGTATTCGGCGCCGTCGCGATGATGAAGGCCGTCGTGCCGTTCATGCGGAAGCGCCGGCGCGGCCGGATCCTCAACATCACGTCGATGGGCGGCCACATCACGATGCCGGGCATCGCCTATTACTGCGGCAGCAAGTTCGCGCTCGAAGGCATTTCCGAGACGCTCGGCAAGGAGCTCGCGCCGTTCGGCATCGCGGTGACGGCGGTGGCGCCAGGCTCGTTCCGCACCGACTGGGCCGGCCGTTCGATGACGCGCACACCGCGTTCGATCGCCGATTACGACGCGCTGTTCGACCCGATCCGCCAGGCGCGCGAGGAGAAGAGCGGCCGGCAGCCTGGCGATCCCGCGAAGGCTGCGCGCGCGATGCTCGCGATCATCGAGGCGGACCATCCGCCTGCCCATTTGCTGCTCGGCAGCGATGCGCTCCGGCTGGTGCGCGCCAAATGGTCGGCGCTGGAAGACGAAATCCGCACATGGGAGGAGCTGACCGTATCGACGGACGGATGACGCGCGATCGCTCGTGCGCGACGAGCGGTACGGCGGGTTGCGTTGCATGTCTGGCCTGGCGGCGCGGGCGCACCGCTTCGACGGTGTGCCCGTGCGGACCGGCGACGAACGCGGCAAGTGGTCGCGTGATGTTGCAGCACGTCGCGGTTGCTTGGGGGAACCACGCTCCACGCATGCAATTTGGCTTCATGACATAGTCGCGGTTTTCCGCTACAACACTGGAGTGCCGCGTCGACCGGCGCGGTGTGCCGCCGCGCCGCGGTTCGTCACCGACACCCGCCCGGGTGGACGGCCGGCACGCGACGTTCACCTACCCCAAAGGAGCCTGCAGCCATGCCGTACATCACCACGAAGGACAATGTCGACATCTTCTACAAGGACTGGGGCCCGAAGGATGCGCGCCCGATCATGTTCCACCATGGCTGGCCGCTGTCTTCCGACGACTGGGATGCCCAGATGCTGTTCTTCGTCCAGAAGGGCTATCGCGTGGTTGCGCACGATCGTCGCGGCCACGGCCGGTCCACGCAGGTTTCCGACGGCCACGACATGGATCACTACGCGGCGGACGCGTTCGCGGTGGTGGAAGCGCTCGACCTGCGCAACGCGGTTCACGTCGGCCACTCGACCGGCGGCGGCGAAGTCGCGCGCTACGTGGCTCGCCACGGCGAACCGGCAGGGCGCGTCGCGAAGGCGGTGCTGGTCAGCGCGGTGCCGCCGCTGATGCTGAAGACGGACGCGAACCCGGAAGGTCTGCCGCTCGAGGTGTTCGACGGCTTCCGCAAGGCGCTCGCCGACAACCGCGCGCAGTTCTTCCTGGACGTGCCGTCCGGCCCGTTCTATGGCTTCAACCGGCCGGGCGCGGTGGTGCATCAGGGCGTGATCCAGAACTGGTGGCGCCAGGGCATGATCGGCGGCGCGAAGGCGCACTACGACGGCATCAAGGCGTTCTCTGAAACGGACCAGACCGAAGACCTGCGGTCGATCTCGGTGCCGACGCTGGTGCTGCACGGCGAAGACGACCAGATCGTGCCGATCGCGGATTCGGCGCTGAAGTCGGTCAAGCTGCTGAAGAACGGCACGCTGAAGACGTATCCGGGCTATTCGCACGGGATGCTGACGGTCAATGCCGACGTGCTGAACGCCGATCTGCTGGCCTTCATCGAGTCGTAACGCCATCGGCGCATGCCCGCTTTCGCGGGCTGCGCCGTGCGGGCCGGTCACGCGGGGCGCCGCGTCGACTTGCGTGCGCGCGGCCCCGTCTTGCCGCCGCGTCGCGGCGTGCGTGCGATCGCGCGTGCAGCCGCAGCGCGCCGCACGCATCATGGATCACACGTCGTTTGCGGCGCTGTCGTCGACATCGCCTTCGATCGCGGCCATCAGATCGTCGACGCCCACCATCAACGCCCGAACCTGCCGCAGCGATTCGTACTGATGCAGCACGGCGCGCCATGACGGCTGCTCCAGCAGCGCTTGCCAGACTGCGCCGAGGCCGTGCGGATCGGCATCCGCATGCTGTGCCAGCGCGCTCGCATATTCGAGGCTCGCCGGCGCCGACAGCAACTGCATCCGGCTTGCCGCGCCCAGCAGGCGCGGCGCGGGATCCGCCGCTGCATCGCAGCAGTAGAGCACTTCGCGCTGCAGTGCCGCGTCGTCGGTCGTCAGCGCGTGCAGCGATGCCCCGTGCAGGCGTACCGCGCCTTCGCGCGTGTCGAACGTGTAGACGGTGTCCGGATCGGCTTGCGCGAGCAGGCTCAGGCCGCGCAGCAGGCGCGGCAGGTCGGTGGTCGCGGCATCCGCCGACGCTTTCGCTTCGACGAGAAACAGCACGTGCCAGGCGGCCGACGCATCGTCGCCGCGCGCGCGCTCGAGCAACACGGCATCCCATTCGGTTTTCGCGCGGTCGTGCCTGGCCGGTATCGACGCCGGCACGCGCATCGACGTGACCACGCGATACGTGCGGTGCGCGTCGTGCGCTTCGAGTTGCGCGGCCAGCGCATCGAGCGCCCGCGCGGCCAGCGCTTCGACGGCCGCGCCTCGCTGCTGCGACGTGGCGCCTTGCGCGACGGCGAGCGCGCTGCCTTCGAGCGGGCCCTGGCGGCTCCACAGCGCGCGGTATTGCCGGACGTCGGGATCCGGCGACAATGCGTCGAGACGCTGAAGCCGGGCGAGTGCGGCGCTGTCCTTCAGTTTGGCGATGTCTTGCTCGAACGCGGTGTCGGTCGCCATCTCCGGTTGCGCGAGCAAGTGCCGCAGCGCGGCATCGAGATCGACCCACGATGCGCCGGCCGCGGCCGCATGCAGCCGTGCGAGCGGCTCGCGTTGCCATGCCTGCGCATGTCGTTCGAGCCGGGCCGGGTGTGCGATCGTGTTGACGGCCGAACGCAGCGTGCGCCGATCCTGCTCGGCATGCGCGGCGAGCGACGCGTATTCGCGCACGGCCGCGACACCATGTCGAAGCACCGCCGCCTGGAACGCAGGGTCGCCGGATCGGGTGTCGATCGCGTCGCCGATCATCCGCGCGAGCGCGTCGATGAAACGGCGTTGCAATGCCGGAGCGGGCGTGAGGCCGTCGGCCTGCATCCGGCGCGCTTCCTCGATCACGATGGCGATGACGGTGGCCGGGCTCGCGGCGTCGGTCAGCGACGATGCGCGCACGAACGGCGGCAGCCGGTAGCGGCGATCGACGGTTCGCAGGACTTCGTCCAGCAGGGCAGGCAACGGTGTCGGCGGCATGGCGAATGGCGGGAGGGGCACGCGCTTCGTGCGCGACGGACGATGTGCAACGGTATCACGCAGTACCGGAAGCCGGGCCGGGCCGCGCCTGCGCCGTGATGCGCGCGCAGGCCTCGGCCGCCGTCAGCCGTCGGCCGTCAACTCGTCAGGCCGTCAGCATGACCGACAAACTGCCGAGTTCGCCGAAGCGCACCGTCAGCACATCGCCGAGCGGCACTTCGATTGCGCCCGCATACGAGCCGGTCGTCACGATCTGGCCGGCACGGGCGCCATCGCCGCGCGACGCGAGGAAATTGGCGAGCCACACGAGCGGCTTGAGCGGATCGCCGTCCGGATGACGGCCGTCGATCGTGCGATTCAGCGCGCCCTCGAACGACAGCGCGAGCGTCTCGAGCGGCACGTTCAAAGCGTCGGGTACGGCAGGGCCCACGCACAATCCCTGGTTGAACTGCCCGTCGGCGAGCAGTTCGAACTTCGACGCGCGCGCGGGCTCCGCATAGCGGCAGCCCAGCACCTCGAGCACGATGCGCACTTCGCGGATCGCGCCGCGCACGTCGTTCTCGTCGTAGGGTTGCGCGCGGGCGGGCAGGTCGCGATCGAGCACGAACGCGATCTCCGGCTCGATCCGCACGATCGGCCCGCCGACGACGCGGTACGGCGCGTCGGCTTCGCGGATGGTCGACGCGAAGATCGGCGCGACGATCACGCGGTCGGGCGGCGGCAGCGCGCACTTCCATCCGCCGATGGCTTCGCCGAGCAGGTCGGCGACGCGATGCTGGATCGCCAGCGCGGTATCGACGCTCTCGGGGCGCAGTGCGTCGGGCAGCAGCGGGCCGGGCACGCCGGCATGGCGGGCGGCGACGAGATGCTGGGCGGCGCCGTCCACGCGTTCGGTAGTCGTTGTCATGTCGGTTGAGCGAGTTGAAAGTGAGCCGGCAAAAAAGGGCCGGACGAGGGTCGCAACGTCGATGATAGCGCCTTCGGCGGCATGACCGCCCGGTCGCGCGGCGTGGCCGCCCGGTGGCGCGCCGATTCCGGCGCGTGGCGCTTTGCCGCACGTCGCGTTTTTGGCGGACCTTGATCGCCGTCAAGCTTCGACGCGGCCGTCCGTCGATGATTGGGGACATGGCCGCACGCGACCGCGCGCGGCAACTCACCCCAGCGAGGTTCGCATGTACAAGAAGATCATGGTGGCCGTCGACGGCAGCAGTTCGTCGAAACAGGCGCTTGCCGAGGCAGTGAAGGTGGCACTGGCGGGCGACGCGCACGTCAGCGTCGTGTACGTCGTCGACAAATCGGTGCTGTTCACGTACGCGGGCCGTTTCGATCCGCATGCGCTTATCGAGGAAATCCGCGACGACGGGCGCAAGGTGCTGCGTGAAGCCGAACAGGCGATCGCGCGGGCCGGCGCGAAGGGCGAGGCCGAACTTGTCGAAACCGAGAGCATCGGCGAGGACGTCGCGGAGCGCCTGCAGCGTTACGTGAAGGAGTGCGGGATCGACCTCGCGGTGGTCGGCACGCACGGGCGGCGCGGCATCCGGCGCGTGCTGCTCGGGAGCGTCGCCGAGCGCTTCGTGCGTGGCTCGAAGTGCCCGGTGCTGCTGATTCGCGGCGACGATGCCGGCGAGCCGGCGTCCGCCGCGGCGGCCTGACGCGGCGGGCGTGCGATGGTACGTCGTCAATACCGGATCGTCGTCGCGGCGATCGCCGTGTTCGTGTCGCTCGCGGGGATGATGGCCGTGGTGACCGGGCTGCTGTTCGACGAAACGATCGCGCTGCGCGGCGGCGCGGCCGCGTTGATCGTCGGCGTGGCCTGCTTCGTCGTGATGCTCAACCCGGGGCCGAAGGGCGAGGGATGACGCACGGCGCTAGCCCGGCTTCATGCAAGACCGGCACCGCCGCCGCACCGCCGGTCCGTCGTTCCGCATCGCTCCGTCCGTGAGGTCCGGCGCATTCGCGCCGTCCTGCCCGGCCGGCATCTCCCGTCTCATCGATTCCGCATCAGGCAGCGCACGCTTCGATTGAATGACCCGAGCGTGCGCGAGTACGCCGCTGCTCATCTCATCGCGGTGATCGAGTTCGGTCCTCTCGGCTTTCCTTCGCTGGCATGCCCGCGTCGTTCCGGACTGACACGGCAGCCGGTCGCGCGCATGAGACAGCGAGCCGTGCGCGATAGCATCGCACCGCGAAAACGCGTGAGGTCGCGACAATGCGACTCTCATGCGCAAACATGTGATCGAGTGTTGCCCTGCAAGCCATCAAATCAGTTTCGAAGTCTTTCTAGAAGGGAGCCACGCGGCGATTCCGGATGGCGATTACCGGTTGATTCAATGGCACTCGATCCAGGTGAATCCCGAGCTTCTTTCGGCTACGAGTGCCCGCGCCGAACGAACACATGACGTGAAGGCCGGGTGCCGCGCAACCTGCAGCACGCCGGGCGTTTTCGAGCGCCCGCGGTTCTGTCAAACTGGCACCCATGACATCGCGCCTTGCCTTACCGCCTTCCTCCGAATCCCCGCCCGCGCCCGCGGGCTTTCCCGACGCCGACGAACTGGCCGCGCTGCGCGCGTGGTACGCGGGCATGACCGTGCGTCAGGCGGTCGAACGCTATCTGCCCGATCGGCTCGGCGAAGGGCGGTCGGCGCGCGGCGTGATCGGCGCGATTCGTCGCCGTCTCGTGCGTGTCGCGCGGCAGGTCGGGCGGCCCGAGCTCGCGGAGCAACTGGGTCATGCCGATAGCGAGCGCATCCGGATGGCGAAGGCCGCGACCGATGCGATCGGCCTGCTGCGCCATGCGCGCGCGCCGGTGCCGCAGATCAGCGACGACGTCGGCTTGTGGCTGCCCGCCCGCGCAGTCGTCGCGCTGCGTGCGCACGGGATCGCGACGCTGGCCGACCTGACCGTGCGGATTCCTCGGCGGCGGCAATGGTGGCGCGCGATCGCGGGGCTCGGCGTGGCGAGGGCGCGGCGCATCGAGGCGTTCTTTTCCGCGCATCCCGACCTGACCGAGCGGGCGCGCGCATTGATCGCGGCGACGCCGCGCAGTGCCATCGTGCCGTGGGAGCAGCTGAAGCTGCCGCACGAAGTCGACGGCTCGAACGGCACGTTCCGCGCGCCGCGCGCAACCAGCACGCTCGACGCGGACAACGATTACGCGGCCGTGCACGCGTGGCTGTCGCTGCACGAATCGGCTGCCACGCGCCGCGCATACCGGAAGGAGGCCGAGCGGTTGATCCTGTGGGCGATCGTCGAGCGCGGGCGCGCGCTGTCGTCGCTCACCACGGAGGATGCGGTCGCGTATCGCGCGTTCCTGCGCAACCCGACGCCGCACGAACGCTGGATCGGCCCGGTGCGGCCGCGCGGCGCGCCGGACTGGCGGCCGTTTTCGGGCGGATTGTCCGCGCGGTCGGCCGCGTACACGCTGTCCGTTCTCGGCGCGCTGTTCCGCTGGCTGATCGAGCAGCGCTATCTGCTCGCGAATCCGTTCGCGGGCGTCAAGGTGCGCGACACGCGCGGCGCGAGCGCGCTGGATACGTCGCATGCTTTCACCGAAGGCGAGTGGCTGCTCGTGCGCACGGTCGCGGACGGCCTCGAGTTTCGCAAGGACACATCGTCCGGCGCGCGGCAGGGCGCGTGGACGCCGGCGGCCGCGCAACGGCTGCGCTTCATCCTCGATTTCGGGTATGCGACCGGGCTGCGCGCGAGCGAGCTGGTCGGCGCGACGCTCGGCGACATCGAAACAGACGCGCACGGCGATGCGTGGTTGAAGGTGATCGGCAAGGGCAGCAAGGCCGCGCGCGTCGCGCTGCCGCCGCTCGCGCGCACGGCGCTCGATCGGCATCTGGTCGCGCGCCGGCTGCCGGTGACGCCGGTGCGCTGGCGGCCGGATACGCCGCTGGTGCCGAGCCTTGCGGAAGACGGCGCGGCCGGGATCACGAGCGTGCGGCTGTGGAAGGTGATGCAGCGTTTCTTCGCGCAGGCGGCCGCGCTCGTCGACGCCGACAACCCGTCGCTCGCGCAGAAGCTGCGCCAGGCGAGCCCGCACTGGATGCGTCATACGCATGCGACGCACGCGCTCGCGCGCGGCGCGGAGCTCACGACGGTGCGTGACAACTTGCGGCACGCGTCGATCTCAACGACGTCGATTTATCTGCATGGCGACGACGTGAAGCGGGCGCGGCAGATGTCGAGCGCGTTCTCGGCTGACAAATGACAAATGACAAATGAATCCGCGCGTGCCCGATTGAACGGAACGACCGCGTATCGATGACGGTCAGAGCGAGTATTCCGTATGGCAACAGGCACGCGCCGATCGTGCCCCCGGCTGGAGTACAAGAATGGAGACATCCGAACATCCGCAAGCACCGCGATACGCACGCCGCGCGTGGCATGCGCTCGTCGCGGCCGTATGCGTCGGCTGGAGCGCGCTGTCGTTCGGCGCGGACGGCGCGGCGGCATTGCTGGACCGCTATCACAGCCTCGGCGAGCAACTGAAGAACAATCCGTTCCATCGCCCGCTGTACCTCGAATCCTCCGAGGCGTCTTCATCGCTGAAGGGCGACATCTACGCGGTCGTCGACTATCCGTTTTCGGTCGTGAACGGCAAGCTCAACGATCCCGCGCAGGGCCCCGCGAACTGGTGCGCGGTGCTGATCCTGCACCTGAACACGAAGTATTGTCACGCGTCGGCCGGCAGCGACGGTCCGGTGCTCGACGTGAACCTCGGCCGCAAGATCGAGCAGAAGCTGTCTGATACTTATCGCGTGCAGTTCCGCTACCGGGTCGCCGCCGCGACGCCCGACTATTTCCAGGTCGACCTGACCGCCGACAGCGGCCCGATGGGCACCAAGGACTACCGGATCGCGCTGGAAGCCGTGCCTGTCGGCGCGTCGCGCACGTTCCTGCATCTGACGTATTCGTACGGCTTCGGCGCCGTCGGCCGCATGGCGATGAAGACCTACCTCGCGACGGTCGGCAGCGACAAGGTCGGGTTCACGGCAGCCAGCGGCGCGTCGGCGGCGCAGCCGCAGTACGTCGGCGGCGTGCGCGGATTGCTGGAGCGCAACACGATGCGCTACTACCTCGCGATCGACGCGTATCTCGCGACGCTCGACAAGCCGCTCGACCAGCGCCTGGCGCGCTGGTTCGACGCGACCGAGCAATATCCGAAGCAGCTGCACGAAGTCGAGCGCGGCGCGTATCTGCAGATGAAAGCGCAGGAAGTGCAGCGGCAACAGGCGGCGCGGTGACGCCGGCTGTTGCCGGGTTGACGGGCGGCCGGGCGCCGATCAGTTCGACGCGCCGCCGACCGTGCGAATGCTGCGCCACTGCCCTTGTTCGACGCGAAACAGCGTGTAGGGCGGCTTGATCAGGTCGCCGCGTTCGTCGAACGAAATTTTCCCCGTCACGCCCGTGACCGAGACGCCCGGCAGGCTCGCGACGATCTTGCCGCGGTCGACCGAATCGGCCTTGTGCACCGCCGCGATCATCGCGAGCGCCGCGTCGTACGCGAACGGCGCATACAGCTCGACGTCCTGGTTGAAGCGCGCCTTGTAGCGCTGCGCGAACGCGATGGCGGACGGCAGCTTGTCGAGCGCCGGGCCCGGCTCGAGATCCTGCGTACCTTCACCCGCGTTGCCCGCGATCTTCAGGAACGCATTGCTTTTCAGCGCGCCGGCGCCGAACAGCTGCGCGCGGATGCCGAGCGAGCGCATCTGCTTGACGAGCATCGCGCCCTGTTCGTCGAGGCCGCCGAAGAACAGCAGGTCGATGTTGTTGCTCTTCATCGTCGTCAGGATGCCGCGGAAATCCACGGCCTTGTCGTTCGTGTATTCGCGGCCGACGATGCTGCCGTGTGCGTCCTTCACGCCTTTCTCGAATGCGTCGGCGAGCCCCTGGCCGAATGCGGTGCGATCGTCGATGATGCCGATCCGCTTCGCCTTGAGCTGCTCGACCGCGAAGCGGCCGGCGACCACGCCGCCGACGCCGTCGTGTCCCATCGTGCGGAACACGTTCCTGAAGCCCTGCATCGTCAGTTGCGGATTGGTCGAGCCGGGCGTGATCATCGCGACGTTTGCCTGCTTGTAGACGGCCGACGCGGGGATGCTGCAGCCCGAATTGTAGTGGCCGATCACGCCGACCACGCCGTCGTCGACGAGCTTCTGCCCGACCTGGATCGCGATGCGCGGATCGGCCTGGTCGTCCTGCACGTCGAGTACGAAACGCACCGGCTTGCCGCCGATGACCGGATGTTTCGCGTTCTCCTCGTCGAGCGCGAGCTGGGCGCCGTATTGAAGATCCTTGCCGACGCGCGCGACCGGCCCTGTGAGCGGGCCGGCGAAGCCGATCTTGACGGTTTCCGGGTCCGCGCCGTATGCGGAAGCGGCCGTGCCGAGCGAACAGACGGCCAGCCATGCCAGCCAGTTGCGACGATTCATGATGCCTCCTTGCAGTGGTGGAAATCGTGGCGCGCGTCAGAATCGCGCGGCCCGGTATGGCGCGAGATCCAGCGGCGGCGCGCGTTGCGCGACGAGATCGGCGACGATCCGCCCGGTGATGCCGGCGAGCGTGACGCCGAGATGCTGATGGCCGAAAGCATGGATCACGCGATCGCTGCGCCGCGCGCGGCCGATCACCGGCACGCCGTCCGGCAGGGTGGGCCGAAAGCCGAGCCAGCTGCGCGTCGGTGCGCCGAGCGACGGCAACGCTTCGCGTGCGGAACGCGTGAGCAGCGCGACGAGCGAGCGGTTCATGCGGGCGTCGAAGCCGCCGAGTTCGACGGTGCCGGCCGCGCGCAATCCTTCGTCGAGCGGCGTCATGTAGAACCCGCGCTCGGCCCAGCCGACCGGCCGCGTGACGATCTGCTCGTGCGCGGCGAACTGCACGTGATAGCCGCGCTCGGTATCGAGCGGCACGGTGTCGCCGCACGCGGCGGCGAGCGCCCGCGAGCGGGCGCCGGCGGCGATCACCACATGATCGAACAAGCGCACCGCATCGCCCGCATGCAGGTTCACGCCGTTGCCGGCGGGCTCGATCCGGTCGACCCGCGTGCGTTCGAGTGTCGCGCCGCCGGTTGCCAGGTGGGCGAACAGTTCGCCAAGAAAGCCGCACGGGTCGGAGAAATGCCAGCTGCCGTGGAATAGCACGCCGCGCGTGAAGATCGGCGCGAGCGCGGGCTCGAGCCGACGGATTGCGTCCGCGTCGAGCGTGTCGAACGGAACACCGAGCCGGCGCCGCAGCGCGAGCGACGGCTGCGCGGCGTCGAACGACGCCTGCCGTGCATACAGGTACAGGCATTCGCGCGGGCGCACGAATGCCGCGAGACGCGTGGAAGCCAGCAGCGGCGCATAGCCGTCGGCGGCGCGCGACAGCAGTGCGGCCAGCGCGCCCGCGCTGCGCGCGTGGTGCGCCGGCGCCGACGCGACGAGGAATCGCGCGAGCCAAGGCGCGCCGCGCAGCAGGTACGGCCAGCGAATGCGCAGCGGGCTGTCGGCGGCGAACAGGAAGTGCGGCATGTCGCGGAACACCGACGGGCCGCTCACCGGCACGCAGCCATACGGCGCGAACGTCGCGGCGTTGCCGAACGACGCACCGCGGCCCACGCCGGCCGGATCGAAAAGCGTGACGCGGTGCCCGTCGCGCTGCAGCCATGCCGCAGCGCCGAGCCCGATGAAGCCTGCACCCACGATGGCGATATCCGCCATGACGCCTCTCCTTTGCCGCAACTGATTCACACAAAGATGGGATCTAGAATCACACAGTAATTTTTTGTGTGCAATCAAAAACGGATTGTGTGGCGATAGCGTTTACCCGATCACAATCGGTTGATCCGACTGATCTTTCGGCAGACGTTTGACCGCGAGGGGATGTCGGATACAATCGCTGGGCAGGTTTAGGTGGCAGACAAACGCTTTTTGTGTGGATGCGGACGATACATGGCAGCAGACAAACTTTCCGATGAGCGCGCCAGCAGTGCGCCGGTGCAGGCGAAGCGGCCGACGTACGTCGAGGTATCGAGTTCGATCGAGGCGGAAATCCGCAACGGCATGTACCCGCCGGGCAGCCGTCTGCCGCCGCAGCGCCAGCTCGCGGCCGAGCTCGGCATCAACGTGTCGACCGTGTCGCGTGCGTACAAGGAACTGCAACTGCGCGGGCTCGTGATCGGCAGCAAGCGGCGCGGTTCGCTCGTCACCGGCGGCGCGATGCCGAGCATCGAGCCGGCCCGTGCGTTGCTCGCGGCGGGCAACGAGGTGATCGACCTGACGGTGAACCGGCCGGCGACCGGCGAATTCCTGGCGAGTCTCGCGCAGACGTTCGGCACGTTGCCGGCCGATCCGCGTTTCGCGTCGCTGCAGGAATACCAGCCGCCGCAGGGCCCCGACTGGGCGCGCGCGGCGGGCGCGCAGTGGCTTGCCGCGCCGGGTTTCACGCCGTCGCGCGACCAGGTGGTCGTCACGAGCGGCGCACAGCATGGGCTCTACGCGGTACTGAACAGCCTGATCGGCACCGACGGTGTGATCGTCGCCGACCGGCTCACGTATTACGGGCTGAAGGCGCTCGCGCCGGTGTTCCAGTTCGAGATCGTCAGTGCCCCGGCCGACGACGACGGCCTGCTGCCCGACGAGATAGAGCGCATCTGCCAGCGCATGCCCGTCAAGGCGATCTTCGTCGTGCCGAATCTGCAGAACCCGACCGTGACGACGATGAGCCTCGCGCGTCGGATGGCGCTCGTCGACGTCGCGCGCCGCCATCACGTGACGATCATCGAGGACGACGTGTACGGGCCGCTCGTGCGCGACCGGCTGCCGGCGATCGCAGGGCTGTGCCCCGAGCTCACGTTCCATATCGGCGCGACATCGAAGATCCTCGCGCCCGGGCTGCGCCTCGGCTACCTGAGCTGCCCGCGCGACAGCGTCGCCCTGTGCGCGGAAGCGGTGCGCACCACCGCGTGGATGCCCGCGCCGACGTCGATGCTGATCGCGACGGTGTGGATCGAGAACGGCACGGCCGAGCGGATCATGAGCGCGCAGTTGGCGGAGATCCGCGCGCGAGTCGACCTTGCGCGGGAACTGCTGCCGGCCGGTCAACTGAAGTCCGATCCCGCGTGCATGTTCGTGTGGCTGCGGCTCCCGCCGCCGTGGCGTGCCGATGACTTCGCCGCGAACGCGAAAGCGCGTGGCGTGATCGTGATGCCGTCTTCGACGTTCGCGGTCGATCGCGCGGAAATCGAGCACGGCGTGCGCATCAATCTCGCGTGCCCGACGACGCGCGACGAACTCGTGAATGGATTGCGGATTCTGGCCGGCACGCTGAAGGACCGGCCGCGCGCGCTGTTCGGTTCGATCTGACGCGCGCCACTTGCGCCGCCACCCTCGCGGTGGCGCTTCGTCCCGGGTCGCGTCGACCGTCCCGGGGCCGGGCATGACCGGCTACGCCGAACGATGCTGCCCATCTCGTCGTATTGCTCTCCAATCCTCACGTCCCGGACCAGATTCGTAAGACGTACAGTTCGCCCGAAGTCGCGAATTCGCGCCGAACTGTACTCTTGTCCGCGCATCCGATGTGTGTACTCCGCATCAACTGTTCTGCTCTTAAGCTTCCACCATCAAGTGCACAGTGCCGCAAGCCCAGGCATCACGGGCCTCCCGGCACATCTTCAAAAGCGAGCCACTGCGATGGAAAAGGCAAAACCGGAGGGAGCAATCAGGGATCACGACAGCCCGGCGGGCGGGCAGCACACGCGCGTCGCGGGCGCGCATGGAGCGGCGGCGCGCCTGCGCAAGCCGGCGGGGCGCACGCGATGAAGCTCTACGAAAAACTCGCGGACGACATCGAACGCCTGATCCGCCAGGGCGTGTACCGGCACGGTGACCGGATTCCGTCGGTGCGGCAGGCGAGCCAGCAGCACCGGATCAGCATCACGACCGTGCTGCACGCGTATCTGCTGCTCGAAAGCCGCGGGTTGCTGGAAAGCCGCCCGCAGTCGGGCTACTTCGTGAACCTGCGGCGCGACGACAACCATGCGCCGGTGCGCGAGCTGCGGCCGTCGAAGCCGATCGCGATTTCGTCGTCGGTCGACATGAGCCGGCTCGTGCTGTCGACGTTGCGCTCGATCGGCACCGATGACGCCGTGCCGCTCGGCTCGCCGTATCCGGACCCGAGCCTGTTTCCGTTCGAGAAGCTGAACCGTTACGCCTATGCGGCCGGCCGGGACAAGTCGCTGTCGGGCGTGACCGACGGGTTGCCGCCCGGCCATCCGCGCCTGATCCGGCAGATCGCGCGGCGCTACCTGGAAAACGGGATGTCCGTCGACCCGAACGAGATCATCGTGACCGTCGGCGCGACGGAGGCGATCAACCTGTGCCTGCAGGCCGTCGCGAAACCGGGTGACACGATCGCGGTGGAGTCGCCGACGTTCTACGCGATGCTGCACGCGATCGAGCGGATGGGCATGAAGGCGATCGAGGTCGCGACGCATCCGGAATACGGGATCGATATCGCCGCGTTGGCTGCGATCGAGAAATCGCAGCCGATCGCCGCGTGCATGGTGATGCCGAACTTCCAGAACCCGCTGGGCTTCCAGATGCCCGACGAGCGCAAGCGCGAGCTGGTGGAATTCGCGACCCGCGTCGACATGCCGATCATCGAGAACGGTGTGTACAACGAACTGTATTTCGGCGAGTCGCATCCGACCACGCTGAAGTCCTGCGACCGCAACGGGATCGTGCTGCATTGCGCGTCGTTTTCGAAGAGCCTGACGGCGGCTTACCGGATCGGCTGGGCGTTGCCGGGCCGGTATCGCGATCAGGTCGAGAAACTGAAGTTCCTGAACACGCTGGCCACGCCGTCGCTGCCGCAGCTCGCGATTGCCGAGTTTCTCGAACGCGACGGCTACGAGCATCACTTGCGACGCTTGCGCAAGGCGTATGCGCAGCAGGCGAACCTGATGCGCGCGATGGTGTCGCGCTTCTTCCCGGAAGGCTCCCGCATCTCGAGCCCCGCCGGCGGCTACGTGCTGTGGGTCGAGCTGCCGTCGCAGGTCGATGCGATGCGGCTGTATCAGCTCGCGCTGGAGCAGGGGATCACGATCGGCCCCGGCTACATGTTCTCGATCACCGACAACTACCGGAACTTCATCAGGCTGAACTACAGCAGCCCGTGGTCGCCGGAAATCGAACAGGCGGTGATCGCGGTCGGGAAGCTCGCGGCCTCGTGCATGCGGTGAAGCGACGGCCGGCAGCTTCAAAAAAAAGGCGCCGCGGGCATTCAGCCCGCGGCGCCTACGCGCGTCGCCACGACGGGCATCGCCCGCCGCAGCTCGACCGCATGCTTAGATCTGCACGGTGTCGGCGACTTCCTTGAAGTCTTCGATCTGGTCGAAGTTCATGTACTTGTAGATCTTGTCGCCGTTCGCGGTGAGCACGCCCATGTCGGCCATGTACTCTTCCTTGGTCGGGATCTTGCCCAGACGCGAGCAGATTGCCGCCAGTTCCGCCGAGCCGAGGTACACGTTCGTGTTCTTGCCCAGGCGGTTCGGGAAGTTACGGGTCGACGTCGACATCACCGTCGCGCCTTCGCGCACCTGTGCCTGGTTGCCCATGCACAGCGAGCAGCCCGGCATTTCGGTGCGGGCGCCGGCCGTGCCGAACACGCCGTAGTGACCTTCTTCCGTCAGCTGCTTCTGGTCCATCTTGGTCGGCGGCGCGACCCACAGCTTGACCGGGATGTCGCGCTTGCCTTCGAGCAGCTTCGACGCGGCGCGGAAGTGACCGATGTTGGTCATGCACGAGCCGATGAACACTTCGTCGATCTTCGCGCCGGCGACGTCGGACAGCGTCTTCACGTCGTCCGGATCGTTCGGGCATGCGACGATCGGCTCGTGGATGTCGGCCAGGTCGATCTCGATGACGGCCGCGTATTCGGCGTCGGCATCCGGCGACAGCAGTTGCGGGTCGGCCAGCCACTGCTCCATCGCCGCGATACGGCGCTGCAGGCTGCGCGGATCCTGATAGCCCTGCGCGATCATCCACTTCAGCAGCGTGATGTTGCTGTTCAGGTACTCGATGATCGGTTCCTTGTTCAGGCGCACCGTGCAACCGGCTGCCGAACGCTCGGCCGACGCATCCGACAGTTCGAACGCTTGCTCGACCTTCAGGTCCGGCAGGCCTTCGATTTCGAGAATGCGGCCCGAGAAGATGTTCTTCTTGCCTTGCTTGGCGACCGTCAGCATGCCCTGCTTGATCGCGTACAGCGGAATCGCGTTGACGAGGTCGCGCAGCGTGACGCCCGGCTGCATCTTGCCCTTGAAGCGGACCAGCACCGATTCCGGCATGTCGAGCGGCATCGTGCCGGTGGCGGCCGCGAACGCGACCAGGCCCGAACCTGCCGGGAAGCTGATGCCGATCGGGAAGCGCGTGTGCGAGTCGCCGCCGGTGCCGACGGTGTCGGGCAGCAGCATGCGGTTCAGCCACGAGTGGATCACGCCGTCGCCCGGACGCAGTGCGATACCGCCACGGGTGCTGATGAAGTTCGGCAGCGTCTGGTGCGTCTTCACGTCGACCGGCTTCGGATAAGCGGCGGTGTGGCAGAACGACTGCATCACGAGGTCGGCCGAGAAGCCGAGGCAAGCCAGATCCTTCAGTTCGTCGCGGGTCATCGGGCCGGTGGTGTCCTGCGAGCCGACCGAGGTCATCTTCGGTTCGCAGTACGTGCCCGGGCGCACGCCCTGGCCTTCCGGCAGACCGCATGCGCGGCCGACCATCTTCTGCGCGAGCGAGAAGCCCTTGCCGCTGTCGGCCGGCTGGTGCGGCAGACGGAACAGCGTCGACGGTGCGAGGCCGAGCGCTTCACGCGCCTTCGCGGTCAGGCCGCGGCCGATGATCAGCGGAATGCGGCCGCCGGCGCGCACTTCGTCGAACAGCACGTCGGACTTGACCTGGAACTCGGCGATCACCTTGCCGTCCTTCAGCGCCTTGCCTTCGTACGGGCGCAGTTCGACGACGTCGCCCATGTTCATCTGCGATACGTCGAGTTCGATCGGCAGTGCGCCGGCATCTTCCATCGTGTTGTAGAAGATCGGCGCGATCTTGCCGCCGAGGCACACGCCGCCGAAGCGCTTGTTCGGCACGAACGGGATGTCTTCGCCGGTAAACCACAGCACCGAGTTGGTGGCCGACTTGCGCGACGAACCGGTGCCGACCACGTCGCCCACGTACGCGACGAGGTGACCCTTTTCCTTCAGCGATTCGATGAACTTGACCGGGCCGCGCTTGCCGTCTTCTTCCGGCGTGATGCCGGGGCGCGCGTTCTTCAGCATCGCCAGCGCGTGCAGCGGGATGTCGGGGCGGGTGGTGGCGTCGGGCGCCGGCGACAGGTCGTCGGTGTTGGTTTCGCCCGGCACCTTGAACACGGTGATGGTCAGGCTTTCCGGCACTTCCGGACGGCTCGTGAACCATTCGGCGTCGGCCCAGCTCTGCAGCACGGCCTTCGCGTGCGCGTTGCCCTTGTCGGCGAGTTCCTTCACGTCATGGAACTGGTCGAACATCAGCAGGGTTTTCTTCAGTGCGTCGGCGGCGACGGCCGCGACTGCGTCGTCCGACAGCAGCTCGATCAGCGGCTGGATGTTGTAGCCGCCCAGCATCGTGCCGAGCAGTTCGGTCGCGCGTTCGCGCGAGATCAGCGGGCACGCCGTCTCGCCCTTCGCGACGGCGGCCAGGAAGCCGGCCTTCACGCGCGCGGCTTCGTCGACGCCGGCCGGGACGCGGTGGGTGATCAGGTCGAGCAGCGTCTGCTCTTCGCCTGCGGGCGGGTTCGTCAGCAGTTCCACCAGTTCGGCGGTTTGCTGAGCCGTCAGCGGCAGGGGAGGAATACCGAGCGCGGCGCGGGCGGCCACGTGAGCACGAAAGTTTTCAAGCATGGGGGGACCTGCTGAGATTGCGTTTCAGGGGAAGGGCTTTCCAGGCACGCCGAGGCTGCTGTTCCGGACACTGCTTCACTGCTTGAGCGGGATTCTAATCGCAATATGGTCACGCGTCAAATGTCTTATGTCTTATATAAGAGTTGACCGTCGGGCGACGGCAGGCGTGTGGTGCGGCGGCGTCTCGTATGGACGACAGCGGCGGATTCGGTGGGGGATCGGTGCAGAGACTGGCCGCCGGCCGGCTGCGGGGCGGGGCGCCGGGAAGCGAACGGCAGGTCGAAGATGCGGCGTTGGCTCGGCGGAGATTGTTTCACTATGTGGAAGGATCGTCCGCCACGAAGGCGTGTCTTGCGAACATGGCGAATGCGAGCAGCGGCCCGCCGATCACGCCGCGAATGTTGGCGGCGCGTCGTCGCTCTTCGGCGGCGCGGGTCAGTACAGTGCCTGCGTCGCTGCCACCTCGTCGGTCAATCGAGCCACGAGCTCCCGCGGCCCGAGCACTTTCAGCTCCGCACCATATCCCAGCAGCTTCCGCGCACCGTGCTCGATCGATTCGATCGGCATCAGGAATTCCTTCCATCCCGACGGAATCGAGGGACTGCCAGCGCTCTCCGCGACGGGGGCGACCTTCACGCGTGCATTGACCAGCCAGCTCTATCCGCGCGCGGATACCGCGACGTGCGCGTGCAACCTGTAAAGCTCGGCCTCATGCCGGCTCATCGACTCGCGCCAGTGCCGCGCCAGGTCGAACCGCGCGGGCCGCCTGAATCGCCGGCGCGATGCCGCGAGTTCCCGAATGTTCGCGAGCCGGAAAGTCAGCGCATCGCGCTTGCCGGCGACCTTCGCCACCACGTACCACGCGCCACCCTTGAGCACCAGGCCGAGCGGATCGAGTACGCGGCGCGACACACCGCGCCAGCTCTCGTACGTCACCTCGATGCGCTGCGACTGCCACACGGCATCGGCGACTTCCCGCAGAAACGTCGGCGTTTCCTGCGCGCGATACCAATCGACGGTATCGACATGCAGCCGGCTCGCGACCCGATCGGCATGCTCGCGCGAGTTCGGCGGCAGGCTGGCGATCATCTTGAGCCGCGCGGACGCGGCCATCGCGTCGAGCCCGAGTTCTCCCGCCGGCCCCGGCAGACCGGCCAGCATCAGCGCATGCGCTTCCTGCTCGGTCAGGCCCGTCAGATCTGTGTGCCAGCCATCCTGCAACTGAAAGCCGCCGTTGCGCCCGCGATCGCCCCAGATCGGCACGCCGGCCGCCGACAACCGGTCGATATCGCGCAGGATCGTGCGCTCCGACACTTCGAGCGCGGCGGCCAGCGCCGGCGCGGTCATGCGGCCGCGCGCCTGCAGCATCATCATGATCGACAACAGCCGGCTCGCTTTCATGCGCAGCACCTCATCGGAAATACATGACAGAGGATGTCATGTTATCGGATCCATGATTCGACACGCCCGCCGTCGGCTCGCGCAACGGAGCCGCGGGTGGGCTTGCCGGCAGGCGGCCGGTGTTCGCGTGAAAGCTGCGGGCCAAAACCATCGAGGAGAGCGACACATGAAAATCATCACCGGGCCGCTGAGCATGTTCGGCGCGAAAGTCGAGATCGCGGCGCACGAGAAGGGCATCGCCTTCGAGCGCGTGCTGGTGCCGTTCAGCCAGCAGCGCGGTTACGATCCGAAGCATCCGGACGTCTTGCGCATCAATCCGAAGCGGCAGGTGCCGGTGCTGATCGACGGCGACCTGGAGATCTTCGATTCCACGCAGATCTTCGAGTATCTCGAAGACCTGAAGCCCGATCCCGCGCTATGGCCGGCGCAGCCGAAAGCGCGTGCGACGGCACGTCAGCTCGAGCACTGCAGCGATGAAATCTATTTTCCGCACGTGATCCGGCTGATGGGCCTCGAAGAGACGCCCGATCATCCGGTGGCGCAGGCCGCGCGCGACGAAGCGCGGCAATACTATCGACGCATGGAGCGCGTGCTGACGGATCGGGAATTCCTCGCCGAAACCTATTCGTACGCAGACATCGCGTTCTACATGGCGCAGTTGTTCGGCGCGCGCAAGGGCGCGCCGATGACGGCGGAGACGCCGAACCTGCTCGCGTGGCGCGAACGGATGACCGCGCGTCCGGCCGTGCGGAAAGTGGCCGGTGCGATGGCGGGTTATCTCGCTTCCATCGACCATCCGGTTCCGGATTTTCTGCGCGGGCTTCTTTAGTCGACCCGGTGCGCATCGAGCGTCGACGATCTGGCGGTTGCCAGTTGCCGGTTGCCGGTTGCCGCTCGATGTGAACGATTCAGCCGCCCGTCACCGGCGGAAAGAACGCCACCTCGCTATCCTCCCGCACGACGAAGTCGCCGGTCACCATCTCGAGATTCACGGCCGCGCGCACGGGCCGGTCCATCCGCAGCGCTTCGCCACTGCGCGCGTCGCGCGCGGCGAGCGTGCCGCGCAGCGCGTCGACGGTGAGCTCATGCGCATCGATCTCGACGATTTCCTCGTCGGCATGGAGTTGTTCGCGAATGCTCGCGAAATATTTGATCGTCAGTTTCATTACGGAATCCAGAGCGAAATAGATCGGATCGATGGAATCGGAATGGCGCGGGATGACGCGTTCATCCCCAGCGACGCATCGCCTGATCGTCATGCGCCTTCGGCTCGACCCAGCCGGCCACGCCGTCGTGCCGGATCTCCTTCTTCCAGAACGGCGCATGCGTCTTCAGGAAATCCATGATGAATTCGCACGCGTCGAACGCGGCCGCGCGATGCGCGGCGGCCACCACGACGATCACGACCGCGTGGCCGAGCGGGATGCGCCCGACGCGATGCACGATTCTGGCCGCCTCGAGCCGCCAGCGTGCGCCGGCTTCCTCGACGATGCTCCACAGTGCCTGCTCGGTCATCGTCGGATAGTGCTCGACTTCCAGCGCGATCACATCGTCGACGTCGCCTTCGTTGCGAACGACGCCGACGAAATTCACGACCGCGCCGACATTCGGATTGCGAATGATCGGCGCGATTTCGGCACCCGCGTCGATAGCCGTGTACTGCACGCGCACCTCGAAGCCGGCTGCGATCGCCGGTGGCGGCTCGGCATGCGCGTCGGCGGGTCCGCAATGTCCGCCGTCATGCGACGGCGCGTCGGATGAAGCGGCACGGGATTCGGTGAAACGAGTCATGACGGTTCTCCAGTAGGCGGTGCACTCCGCTTCGCGCGGCTGCCCGTCAGCCGCCGACGAGCGACATGCGCACGGTCGGATAGGTCTTGCCGGACGGCCGCGCCGCAAGCGTGGCCCGTCGTTCGGAATAGCGGTCGTCGCGCCGTGTCCATCGCGTGCGTACGGCATCGGCGAGGCGGTCGATCGATGCGGCGTCACCGAGCCACGGCCGCAGGTCGGTGCCCTGCGTCGCGAACAGGCACGTATAGAGCCGGCCGTCGGCGGACACGCGGGCGCGCGAGCACGTGCCGCAGAACGGATGCGACACGCTCGCGATGAAGCCGACCTCGCCCGCACCGTCGATGTGCCGGCAGCGGATCGCGGTGGCGTCGTGTCCCGGTTCGCCGACCAGCACGAGCGGATAGCGCGCATCGATGAGCTCGCGCATCCGCGCGGCCGGCACGACCTTGTCGCCGGACCACGCGCTCGCGCCGCCGACGTCCATGTATTCGATGAAGCGCACGGTCACGCCGCTATGACGAAAGTGGCGCACGAGCGGCAGGACCTGGTCGTCGTTCGCACCGCGTTCGATCACGGCGTTGACCTTCACGGGGGCGAGGCCGGCCGCCTGCGCGGCCTCGATGCCGGCCAGCACGCGCGCCACCGGCACGTCGGTGTCGGTCATCCGGCGGAACACGGTGTCGTCGAGCGCGTCGAGACTCACGGTTACGCGCGACAAGCCCGCGTCGCGCAATGTGCGTGCCTTGGTGGCGAGCAACGAACCGTTGGTCGTCAGCGCGATTTCGACGGGCTTGCCGCCGACCGTCGTCAGTATCGCGAGCCGTTCGATCAGCGCTTCGAGGTTGCGGCGCAGCAGCGGCTCGCCGCCGGTGAGGCGGATCTTTTCGACGCCGAGCGAGACGAACGCGCGCGCGATCTTCTCCAGTTGCGCGAACGACAGCCGCTCGGACGACGGCATGAATGCATAGTCGGGACCGAACGTGTCGCGCGGCATGCAGTAGCCGCAGCGGAAATTGCACTGGTCGATGACGGACAGCCGCAGATCGCGCAACGGCCGCGCGAGCGTGTCGAGCGGGCGGGAGAGGGCGCCGGGCGATGCGGCGGCCGGCGCGGAAGCGATGGCATTCACGATGGGTTCGTCTGCCTGCAGGAAGTGAGCGGAACGGCGTCGCCGGCCGGCCGAGCGCATGCGGATATGTCGGCGCACCGGCCGTGACGAGCCTCATCGCGAGGATAGTCCGCCGGATTCCGTCGGCAGAGACACAATCGCGGCCGAAATGCAGGAATACAGTTCGTCATCCTGCCTGCGCGAAAGGCGGGCATGACGAGCGGGTGCACGCTTACATTTGCGCTCATGCGAGCCAGTGCGCGAAGTCGTAATACGGCATGGCGTCGCCGCGTGCGATGCGCCGGCCTGCCGGCAGCCGCGCGAGCCCGCTCGCGTGCACGAGCGATTGCAGCATGCCGGCGCCTTGCTGGCGCAGCGTGTCGAGCACGGGCGCGCCGTTGGCGGCGATGGTGCGGCGCACGCGCACGAAGCGTTCGCGCTGCGCGTCCGGCTCGACGTCGATGTCGATCGGCAGCGACGGCACGGCCGGAAGGCAATCGTCTCGCCCCTGCAAACGGCGGATCAGCGGTGCGACGAACAGTGCGAACGCGATCATCGCCGCGCCCGGATTGCCGGGCAGCAACACGACGGGCCGTTCGTCGAGCCGCGCGAGCGCGACGGGCTTGCCCGGTTTCATCCGCACGCCCGACACCTCGAACGATGCGCCGAGCGCGGTCAGTGCCGGGCGCAGCAGATCCTTGTCGCCGACGGACGCACCGCCGACGCAGACGACCAGATCGCAGCGCGTGGCCAATTCGCGCAGTGCCGCACCGACGGCGCCCGGCGTGTCGGCGGCGTGTTCGGCCGCGGCGACACAGGCACCGGTTCCCGATACGAGGGCCGCGAGCATCGGCGCGTTGCTGTTGTAGATCTGCTGGGGCGCACGCGGTTCGCCGCACGGGACGAGCTCGTCGCCGGTCGTCAGGATCCCGATCCGCAACGGCGGCCGCACATCGATGCGCGCGCAACCCTGTGCGGCGGCGACGCCGACGTGCATCGCGCCGAGCCGCACGCCGGCCGGCATCAGCAGGTCGCCCGCGCGCACTTCCTCGCCGCGGCGGCGGATATGCGACCCGCTGCGCGGCGATGCATCGAACGCGACGAGACCGCCCACCTCGCGCGCGTGCTCCTGCATCACGACGGTGTCGGCGCCCGGCGGAATCAGGCTGCCGGTGAAGATCCGCGCTGCCGTGCGCGGTGCCAGCGGCGACGGCACGTCGCCCGCGTAGCAGTGCTGCGCGACGCGCAGCGGCTCGCCGTATTCGAGGTCGGCGTGGCGGATTGCATAGCCGTCCATCGCGCTCTGGTCGGCGGGCGGCTGGTCGAGCACGGCGATGAGCGGTGCGGCGAGCACGTGGCCGGCCGCCTGCGCGACCGGCATGGAAAGGGCCGCATGCGGCGGCGCGAACGCGCCGGCGAACTGCCGTTGGGCGGTATCGAAATCGGTCAGGGGTTTCATCGAGCGGTGAGCGCATGCGATTGCGCACGCGTTGGTTCGGGTAGCGGGAGCGGATCGGGTGACACGTATTCGACGACGCCGTCGTTGCGGCAGAAGCCGAGCAACCGCACGCCGGCTTCGCGTGCAACGTCGATCGCGAGCGACGTCGGCGCCGAGATCGTCGCGATCATCGGCATGCCGACGCGTGCGGCCTTGCGCACGAGCTCGTAGCTCGCGCGGCTCGACAGGAACACGAAGCCCGCGGCGAGGTCGGCGCGGCGCCGCGCGAGCCGGCCGATCAGCTTGTCGAGCGCATTGTGGCGGCCGACGTCCTCGAAGACTTCCAGCACGGCGCCGTCGCGATCGCACCAGGCGGCAGCGTGGATGCCGCCGGTCGCATGCATCAGCGGCTGCCGCGCCGGCAACGCGCGGGCGGCGCGCGCGACGGCGTCGGTGCCGATGCCGGCCGCCGCACCGGCAGACGCGATGCGCGGCGGATGCAGGTCGAGCTGCGCGATGCTTTCGATTCCGCAGACGCCGCAGCCGGTGCGGCCGGCCAGCGCGCGCCGATGCGCCTTCATTGCCATGAATGCCTGCTGCGACACCGTGAGCCGCACTTCGGCGCTGCCGGGCCGGCATTCGCTTTCGATGTCGAAAACGTCCGACGCGCGCTCGACGATCCCTTCGCTCAGCGCGAAGCCGAGGCCGAACGCGTCGAGGTCGATCGGCGTCGCCATCATGACCGAGTGCGCGATGCCGTTGAACACGAGTGCAACCGGCGTTTCGTCGACGACGCGATCGACGGTGTCCCGCGCTTCGCCGGCACGATGACGCGTCACGCGACACGCGCGGCTGCCGGACGGAGCGTCGGGGCGGTCGCTGGGCTGCATGCGTATTTCTCCTTGGGGGATCGGCCGGCGCGTGTCACGCGACGGGAACGGATTCTGCGGGGGCGGTGTTGCGCGGGTTCGCCACGGGAAGGTCACGGACCGATGGTACGGGCGTTCGGTGGCGCCATGGATGTACAGCGTCGCCATGCGGAAAGCAGTACAGCTGCGGGCTGCGTGGCCGTTGAACGGTTTTTCCGTACACACATCTCCGGCCCCGGGGAAAGCACAGTTTCAGCGCACGTTTGCGCGATTGCGAGTATCGTCGCAATCGCGATATCGTCATTCACGCTTCGTTGCCGTGCACCGCGATCCGTCCATGTCCGCACGTGCCGCCGCGAAGCCGTCGCGCGATTTCCTGCTTCGAGCTGACGTCCTCACAACCACGAGCAAATTACGGTCATGGAAATCTTCGATGCGTTCCATCTCGCCCGATTGCAATTCGCGTTCACGGTGTCGTTCCACATCGTGTTTCCGGCGATCAGCATCGGCATGGCGAGCTTCCTGGCGGTGCTGGAATGGCGCTATCTCGTCACCGGCGATGCCGCGTACAAATCCATGTTCCAGTTCTGGTCGAAGATCTTCGCGATCGGCTTCGGGATGGGTGTCGTCTCCGGCGTCGTGATGGCGTACGAGTTCGGCACGAACTGGTCGGGCTTCTCGCGCGTCGCCGGCAACATCACCGGCCCGCTGCTCACTTACGAAGTCCTGACGGCCTTCTTCCTCGAAGCCGGCTTTCTCGGCGTGATGCTGTTCGGCTGGCAGCGCGTCAGCCCGCGCGCGCATTTCTTCGCGACGCTGATGGTCGCGGTCGGCACGCTGATCTCGACGTTCTGGATCCTCGCATCGAACAGCTTCATGCAGACGCCGCAGGGCTACAAGATCGAGAATGGCCTCGTCGTGCCGGTCGACTGGTTCAAGGTCGTCTTCAACCCGTCGTTCCCGTTTCGCCTCGCGCACATGACGATCGCCGCGTTCATCGTCGCGGGCTTCATCGTCGCCGCGTGCGGTGCGTGGCACCTGCTGAAGGGGCGTCGCGACGAGCCGGTGAAGCGCAGCTTCTCGATGGCGCTGTGGATGCTGCTGCTGCTCGCACCGATCCAGATCCTCGTCGGCGACGCGCACGGGCTGAACACGCGTGAATACCAGCCGGCGAAGATCGCTGCGATCGAGGGGCTGTGGGAAACCGAGAAGGGCGGCACCGCGCTGAACCTGGTCGGCCTGCCGGACATGCAGGCCGAGACGACGCGCTATGCGATCCAGGTGCCGCACCTCGGCAGCCTGATCCTCACGCACAGCTGGGATGGCGAGATTCGCGGGCTGAAGGAATTCCCGGCGCAGGATCGCCCGTATTCGCCGATCATCTTCTGGACGTTCCGGATCATGGCCGGCCTCGGGATGCTGATGCTGCTTACCGCGCTGCTCGGTCTGCTGCTGAGAAAGGGCGGGCGCCTGTATGAAACGCGCTGGTTCCAGTGGTTCGTCGTGTGCATGGGACCGTCGGGCATCGTCGCGCTGCTCGCCGGCTGGATCACGACCGAGGTCGGGCGGCAACCGTGGACTGTATACGGCGTGCTGCGCACCGTCGATTCGGTTGCGCCGCTCAGCGCGCAGCAGGTCGGCGTATCGCTGCTGATCTTCGTGGTCGTGTATCTCCTGGTGTTCGGAACGGGTATCTACTACATGATGAAACTGATGAAGCGCGGGCCGGCCGCGCACGCCGGATACATCGAGCTGCACCGGCATCCGGGGCTGCGCAAGAGCGCGCTGTCCACGCCGCTGAACGTCACCGAAGCGGAGTAAGTCATGCACATCGATCTTCCTGTCGTGTGGGCCGCGATCATCGGCCTCGGCGTGTTCCTCTACGTGATGCTCGACGGCTTCGACCTCGGCATCGGCCTGCTGTTTCCGTTCTTCGACGCGAAGGCCGAACGCGAAGTCATGCTCAATACCGTCGCGCCGGTATGGGACGGCAACGAGACCTTTCTCGTGCTCGGCGGAGCGGGCCTGTACGGCGCGTTTCCGGTCGTTTACTCGACGCTGCTGCCGGCGAACTACCTGCCGCTGATCCTGATGGTGATCGGACTGATCTTTCGCGGCGCCGCGTTCGAATTGCGTGCGAAGGCGAATCGCACGCAGCATCTGTGGGATCTCGCGTTCATCGGCGGCTCCGCGCTGGCCGCGTTCTGCCAGGGGATCACGCTCGGTTCGCTGCTGCAGGGCATCCGGATCGTGAACAACCAGTTCGCGGGCGGGCCGTTCGACTGGCTGTCGCCGTTCAGCCTGTTCTGCGGGATCGGCGTGCTCGTCACCTATGCGACGCTCGGCTGCGGCTGGCTGATCCTGAAGGTCGACGGCGAGCTGCAGCGCAAGATGCGCATGCTGATGAAGCCGCTCGCGGGCGTGCTGCTCGCGGTCATGGGCGTGGTCAGCCTGTGGACCGTGATCGGGCTGCCGGCCGTCGCGCATCGCTGGTTCGGCAGCGGCGACCTCGGCTGGTTCCTGCCGGTGCCGATCCTCGTCGTCGCCTGCGTGTGGGGCATTTTCCACACGGTGAAGCGCGAGCACGAGGCGACGCCGTTCCTGCTGACGCTCGCGCTCGTGTTCCTCGGCTACACCGGGCTCGTGATCAGCATCTGGCCGAATATCGTGCCGCCGTCGCTGACGATCTGGGATGCATCGTCGAGCCATTCGAGCCAGCTGTTCGCGCTGGTCGGCACCGTGATCGTGCTGCCGATCATTCTCGTGTACAACGCGATGCAGTACCGCGTGTTCCGCGGCAAGGTGCGCGAGGGCGACGCCGGCTATCATTGACCGCCACGCCGGGCGACGGGCCAGCGCGTGCGCGCGCGTATCATCACGCGCGCACGCCGCGAATGGCGTCGCGCGGCGTCGTATCGAGCCGACAGCGGCCCGCCAAGCGCGGGCCGTTGCACGTCGGGCGGCGGCGATCCGCATCGCATATTTCTTCGGCAGTCGGGACAACACCATGATCGTCAGACCACGACAAAACTGGCTCAGGATGCTGTTCGTCTGGAACGGCTCCGTGCTGCAGTCGATCATTCCGCAACTCGTGTTCATGGCGATCGTCAGCACGCTGGCGGTCTTCACGAACGGGCGCATCTTCGGCGAGAAGATTCCGCTGAACACCGCGCCGTTCACGCTGTTCGGGCTCGCGCTCGCGATCTTCCTCGCATTTCGCAACAACGCGAGCTTCGAGCGCTTCAAGGAGGCACGGCTTCTGTGGGGCAACCTGCTGATCTCGGCGCGCACCGTCACGTCGCAGCTGCGGCGCTACCTGCCCGACAGCGTGAGCGACGCCGAGCGCAACCGGCTCGCGGATCTGCTGATCGCGTTCACGTATGCGCTGAAACATCAGTTGCGGCATACCGATCCGGCGCAGGATCTGGCACGCATCCTCGGCGCCGAGCGCGCGGCCGCGTTCGCGCACAAGTGCTATCAGCCCGTCGCGATTCTCGATGATCTGCGTGGAGCGATCGTGCGTGCGCTGGGCCGCACGCCCGGCAGCGAAGCGACGTGCTGGATGTTCGATGCGCAACTGGCCGAGCTGGGCAAGGCTGTGGGCGGCTGCGAGCGCATCCTGTCGACGCCGATCCCGTTCTCGTACAGCGTGCTGCTGCATCGCACGGTCTATGCATACTGCGTGCTGCTGCCGTTCGGTCTCGTCGATTCGACGGAATTCTTCACGCCGCTGATTTGCGTATTCATCTCGTACACGCTGATCGCGCTCGAAGCGATCGCGAACGAAGTGGCCGAGCCGTTCGGTCTTGCGCCGAATGCGCTCGCGCTCGATGCGATGGCGCGTACGATCGAGCGGTCGGTGCTGGAACTCGGGGATCGGCCGATGCCGGAGGAGTTCGTGCCGGCGTCGACCTATCAGATCACGTAGCGACGGGGGCGGTAGTGTGGTCGTCGGTAAGGTTGCTCGGCCGGACCGGGGCGGGTTGTGTAGACTCGTGCTCGTTCAATGGAGCCAACACCATGCAACTGCTTGACCACGTGTCCATCGGCGTTCCGGATATCGACCAGGCCCGCCCTTTCTACGACGGTGTCATGGCCGCGCTGGGCGCGACCCGGGTTTATGACCGCGGCACCGCGCTCGGTTACGGCGAACGTTGCAATGCCGACGACACCGCGTCCACCTTCCTGGCGATTTATCTGGATCCCGCCGAAGTCGGGGAGAGCAAGCGGCACTGGTGTTTCAAGGCCGCTTCTCGCGCGCAGGTGCATGCGTTTTTCGAGGCAGCGCTGTCGGCGGGCGGGCGACCCGATGGCGACCCCGGCTTGAGGCCGCAGTATCACGCAGACTACTACGCCGCCTTCGTCATCGATCCGGCCGGCAACCGGATCGAGGCCGTATGCCACGCTGCGCCGTCGGCACACGAGCGGCCGTGACGGCGCCGCTCAACCGCAATACGTCGATCCAATCGCCCCCTTCACGCCCGCGAGCGTCGCTCCTGCCACTTCCCGCGCAGGCGGCGTGCCGCGCTTCGGGAGCGCCATCACTTCAGCCTTGCCGCCTTCGATGAAACGAGGCACATAATCATTTGACCGGGGGAAATCATCCGCTATTCGGATGCGTCCGGATATGTTTCGGATATTGACATTCATTCGGGATATGCCGATCGACAGGCTATGGTAACGTTTTGCTTTCGTTTTTTTGCGCTTGCCGTTACGACATGCCTGCATACGTGAAGCCAAGATGGTTACGTGATCTGCTGCGTTTCCTTCCTTTGAAGAGCCAGTTCGTGCTATCGGGAAATGTGCGCGACTTGCAAGCCGGTGAGATTGCACCTGAAATCGTGACGGCGCAGTCGCTGGTCAATACGTTGGGCGACAATCTGCGGGAAGCAGGCTACGCGCAGTTGATTGTCTGGAATCCGGTTTCGGGTTTTACGGTGCCGGAAAGCCGGTTGCCGCCGACGGAACCTGCCGACGACACCTTGCGGCGCCTTGGCCTGACACCGGTCGACGGTACGGCGCCCGGCGGCATCGATGTGCTGACCGCGTGCCTCGATCGCCTTGCCGCGCTGCCGGGCCCGCCGGTTGCACTCGTCGTCGATTTTGCTTCGCGACTCGCGATTCGCGCGGAGGCGCTGAATCCCGCCGAGCATGCACTTTTCACGCGGGCGCTGGTATTGGCGCATACGGCTGCGGCTCGCCCTGCGGGAGAATTGCGACGTCCGTTTTTCAATACCGTGATTTGGATCGTCGACAAGGAGGGCGATTTGCCCGACTGGTTGCTGGTCGACAATCCGCGTATTCGGCACATTCCTGTATCGAAACCCGATAGTGCCGCCCGTCGCGCATTGGCGGGCGCGCTACTGCGCGGCGTACCCGGCGCCCCGGCCGCTACGCCGGACAGCCTTGCACAGGCGGAAGCCGCGTTTGTCGATGGTTCCGAGGGATTGCTGCTCGCGGACATGAACGCGATCGCCACGCTAGCTCGAGTCGAACAGGTTCCCATCGAGAAAATCGCCGATGCCGTGCGGCGCTACAAGGTTGGCGTCACCGAAGATCCGTGGCTGCAGATTGATCGAGACAAAATTCGTCGGGCAGACACGTTTGTGCGGCAACGGGTCAAGGGACAGGTGCACGCGGTCACGCACATGCTCGACCTCGTCAAGCGGGCCATGACGGGCGTGGGTTCTGGCCGCAAGGGAAACCGGCCGCGCGGCGTTGCATTCCTCGCCGGCCCGACCGGCGTCGGGAAAACCGAACTCGCCAAAACCATCACGAGTTTGCTGTTCGGTGACGAAAGCGCCTACATTCGTTTCGACATGTCGGAATTCAGTGCCGAGCATGCCGATCAGCGACTGATCGGCGCGCCCCCGGGTTATGTTGGCTACGATGTCGGTGGCGAATTGACGAATGCGATTCGCGAACGTCCGTTCAGTGTCGTGCTCTTCGATGAAATCGAAAAGGCGCATCCCCGCATTCTCGACAAGTTCCTGCAGATTCTCGACGACGGCGTATTGACTTCGGGGCGCGGCGATCGCGTCTATTTTTCCGAAGCGTTGATTGTTTTTACGTCGAACCTCGGCATCTATCGTCAGGACGAATCGGGTGCGCGTGTCGCGAATGTCCAGCCCGGCGACGATTTTGCAGCGATTCAAAGCAAGGTGCTCGGGGAAATCCAGCGGCATTTCAAGTTGGTCCTGAACCGGCCCGAGATTCTCAACCGCATCGGCGAGAACATCATCGTCTTCGACTTCATCCGCGAGGACATCGCGACGGATATCTTCGATCAGATGGTCGGAGCCGTGCTTGGCGATATCGCGTCCCAGGAAATTGCCATCGAACTGGATGCGCGATCCAAGGATGCGCTGCGGGCGAGATGCCTCGGGGACCTATCCAACGGCGGCCGCGGCATTCGCAACCAGATCGAGGCGCATTTGCTCAATCCGCTGGCACGTGGCTTGTTCGATCAGGATGCGAAACCCGGCGATCGGTTCGTCATCTCGGGCATTGATGCGGGCGCGTTTCAGTTGCAAAAGCAATAGCCCATGGACATCCGTATTTCGCGCCTTCACTTTCCCGTGACGACACTCGGACCGGGGCAGCGGATCGGAATCTGGTTTCAGGGTTGCTCGATCCGATGCCCCGGGTGCATTTCAATGGATACCTGGGCGAATGCGGGAGGCGAAACCACCGTCGATGCCGTATTGGCGCAGGTTCGGACCTGGTTGCCCGACGCGACCGGCATGACGATTTCTGGCGGTGAACCGTTCGATCAGCCTGAAGCGCTGATCGACCTCTTGCATGGCCTGCGCAAATTATCGACCTGCGACATTCTCGTCTACAGTGGCCATCCGATCGAGTCATTGACTGATACCTTGGCACGAGCCGACGGCCTGATCGATGTACTGATCTCCGATGCATTTGACATCGATGCGCCACAGACACGGCCGTTGCGTGGCAGCGACAATCAGCGGTTACATTGCCTGACGGCACTCGGCCGTGCCGGATTTTCCCATTATGAATCGACGTTGACCAAGCGTGGCAAAGCACTCGACGTCATGTTCGATGAGGACGGCAGTGTCTGGTTTGCGGGGATACCGGACCGTGACGATTTTCAACGCTTGAGAGACCTATTGATCGATCAGGGACATCAAGTCCGGATCAGCGCCGACAAGGCGAAAAACAGATAAGACAGGAAATGTCAGCCATGATGCGTTTTTGTCCGAATTGCCAGACCGAGCGGTCGGTTGATGAGTGGTTTTGTGCCGGCACGGTCGGCAGCGCTCCTTGCAACTGGGATTTGTCGAGTGTACCGATCCGAGCCGCCGGTTGGCGTCCCCAGGATGTGGTCACGGCCGAGGCCCTCAGCCAGGAGGCGGCAGCGGTTGCGTCCCGTGCCGCTGCACGAACGTCATTCGCATGCATGAACGGCCATCCGATGAACGACGGCGACCTGATGTGCCTCGAATGTGGCGCGGATCCAGCCTTGCACTCGGGCCCGCGGGCGCTGGATACCGCACACCCGGATCCGGACGGCGGCACGACGGAGGACACGACGCCGAGCGAAGAAACGCGGATCGATGGCTGGCGATTATTGCACCAGATTTCCAGTACGGACGGTGTGCGTGAACGCTACGCGGCGCAGCAGGACGAAACGGGTCGACAGGCGGTTCTGACGCTGTACCGGCCCGGGGCGGAGCCGGATCCGGCCGTCTACGACGTCATTCGCCGGTTGCCGCGCGAGCATGTGCCGGAAATCATTGCGACCGGGCGCTGGGATCAACGCGCGTATGAAGTGGCCGAAGAATTGAGCGGTGGGACGCTGGCGGATCTGGGCATCGCGGTGCGCGATGTTGCAACGATCCGGCGCGTGGTCGACGAGCTCGGGCGGATCCTGCACGCATTTTCGGAAGTAGGGCTGCGGCATCGCGATCTGCGGCCTGGAACGCTGCTTGTGCGCAGCCGTGAACCACTGGATCTGGTCATCAGCGGCTTCGGTTCGGCACGGTTGTCCGAGTTCGACCTCGACATCGTTTCGCCGCTCGAAACGACGCGCTACATGGCGCCGGAGGCTATCGCCGGCGGTGTTGCCGCAGCGTCCGACTGGTGGAGCCTCGGCATGATCCTGCTGGAGCAGCTTACCGATGGCCGCTGCTTCGAGGACATCAATCCGCGTGCCTTTCTGATTCATGTGCTGGCCAATGGCGTCGCGCTGCCGGACGACCTGGAGCCGTCACTTCATTTGCTGCTGCGTGGCTTGTTGGCGCGTGACCGGCATCAACGCTGGCAGTGGCCCCAGGTCAAAGCCTGGCTGGACGGCAACCCGGTAGAGGCGCCGTCGGCGATGACGGTCGACTCCGATGGCGGCGAAGGTGCGAGCATCGCGTTGGCGGGGCGGCAATATCGCAGGCCGGCTGTCTTCGCACTGGCCGCGGCGGAGCGCGAGAATTGGGAGGCGGCACGCGATCACCTGAATCGCGGCGTCATCATCACGTGGGCCGAACAGGCAGGAGTCGGCGCGAAGACGCTCGCCGGCCTGCGACAGGTGGTCCAACTCGACGGCGTCGATGACGATTGTCGCTTGATGATCGCGCTCAAGCTGTTGAATGCCGAAATGCCGCTTATTCTGCGTGGCGATATCGTCACGCCCGGCTGGCTGTTGCAAAACCCGCTGGAGGGCTACGACCTGATAACCGGGCCTGTACCCGCGTTCCTGGAACGGATCGGGGCGGAAAGCTGGCTGTCGCGCTTGCGTTCGCGAGCCGGGGAAGTGCGGCACCGGGCAGACCAGCTTGGCATCGAACTCAACGAGGACATGCTCCGTATCGCGCTGCTTTCCACGTCGCGCGCGCTGTTGGCGGCGCAGTGGGAAGAGCGGCGTTTGTTGCTGCCGGACTCGAGTCACCACGGTTTGTTGTCGCTATCGGAGCGCCGCGTCCATAGCGAGGAAGATCTCATTGTCCTGTTGAGCGCGGCGATTTCCCAGTTCCGATCGGTTGACGAGATTCTCGAGCAGGCGGCAGCCATCGCGGAACGAGAACAGATTCTGATATTCGATCGCCAGGCGGCCCGCGCCGCCCTGGCGCTGCCGCGCGCCGAGCTGTTCCGGGCCGTCGACGATCGGATCGCCGGATTCGCGCGGACCGGTAACCCGACGATCGACGACTGGGCGGAGCAGTTCCGGCTGGAGCGTCGCCTGCCGCTGCATGAGGTTGTCGTGCTGTTGTCCGTCCCCGCGGAACAGTGGCTCGAGCCGCAGAAGCAGCAGTACGTGTCGCAGATTCTCGATTTCTTCGAGAAAAAAGTGGCCACCACGGTGTTGCGTGGTCCGCTGGTCAGGATGACCATCGGGAAGACGACGGGGAGAGTCGATCTTCACGAACTGAATGGCGAGCGGTTCGCCAGCGCCGCGCTGCTTGACCATCTACTCCAGCGCAACGTCCAGACGGTGTCGGTGGACCCGGCCGTGTTTGGCGCTGGCGGGACGATCGAAGGCAGGTTGCACGCGCTGTACCGGCAGACTTCGCTGTATAAGCGGGACACTGGCATCGACGGCCTCTATCTGGGTTTCCCGTTCCTGCTTTACAAGGATCATCGCAGCACCACGCGCCCTCGCATCGCGCCCATCCTGTTGTGGCCGGTCAGGCTGTTGATGGAACTTGGCACGCGCGGGCAGGTTGCAATGGCCTTCGACGGCGAGCGTGAAGAGGTTCGCCTGAATCCGGCGCTCGAGGGCCTGCTGGGGCGCGACGCCGTGAAGGCATGGCGCGTCGCGGCCGACGAGGTGCTCGGGCGCTCGGCGCTGAAGGCCGCCGACGTCGTCGACGCGTTCGGCTTGCTGGCCGATGTGGACAGTCGAAAGCTTGGTGCGCTGCCGCCGCCGACCCTCGATGTGTCGGTCGGCGCAATGCGCATCGCCTGTGCCGGTGTGCTGTTTCACGTCGATTTCGCCGGTCAGGCCATTGGCGAGGATCTTCGTCAACTCAAGCAGCTCTCGCCGTCCGGTACCGCGCTCGAGTCGATGCTCAGGCTCAAGGACAAATCGGCGTACGACGGATCGGACGCGACCCCGGCCGAACTCGACCGATTCCTGACCGTTGCGAGCGATCCTTCGCAGGAAACGGCCATTCTGCAGGCGCGCCGCGGGCCCGGATTGCTGGTTGAAGGGCCGCCCGGTACCGGAAAGAGCCAGACGATCGTCAACATGGTTGCCGACGCGATCGGACGGGGCCGGAGCCTGCTGATTGTTTGCCAGAAGCATGCTGCGCTGGAAGTCGTTCGCAAGCGCCTCGTCGCGGAAGGGCTGGGTGATCGTATCGTGATGGTCAATGACGTCAACAAGGATCGGGAGCCGACGATCCGGGCAGTCCGCGAGCAACTGGATGCGATTTTTCGCGGTACCGCGTCCGATCGCGGCTCGATGCGCCAGCGTGAACGCATGGCCGCACGCATCGAAGCGCTCGAGGGTGAACTGGATCGTCATCACGAGGCGCTTCATCGCGTAGACGAATCGACCGGCCTCAGCTATCGGGCACTGCTCGGGGAATTGATTCAGCTCGAGGCGGGCACCGCACCCGTCGACATGCCGCGATTGCGTACGAGGCTCGGCACACTCGATATTGCCGCACTGACAACGCTGGAGGAGCACTGCGCACCGCTGGCACGCTACTGGCTGCCGTCCAGGTTCGAAGGCAGCGCACTGGCGCAGTTGAAGTCATTCGCGACCGACGCCGCCACAATCGCAGCATTCAATACGACCTTCGGGAATTTCCGTGACGCGGAGCGCGTGCGGATCGAAACGCTTGCCGCGCATCCCGCGCGATTCGATGTCGACGATCCGGCCCCGTATCGAGCTTGGCTCGATGCAAACGCCAGTCGTCTGGTCGCGCTGGACGATACGCAACGTAAACGGTTGGCGCAGTGGTTGCCGTTGTTTCGACCGGCTGATCAAGCAGACGCGGAAGGTCACCGGTACCACCAGGCGCTTGGAGACCTGCATCGCGATCTGTTGGCGATCGGAAGCGGTGACTTCGATGCCGTCCTGTCGGAGGCTGTTGCGCGTCTGCCCGATCGCGAACTCGGCAAACTCGAGACTCAGGCGGCGTTGGCGACTCGCGCCCCGTCTTTGTTGAGCAGACTGAATCCCGCGACTTATTTGCGGCGCGGTCGCTTGATGAAGTTCGTCTCCAGTTGCGGCGCGCCCGGGACGGACGAGACGCTGCGCAAGCTGCTGGGGGCGGCGCGGCTGGAAAAGGTTTGGCGTCCACTCCGGGACACGTTGAATACGATCGGCAGGGCATTGCATCTCGAGGTGGTCGAACCCACCTGCGGACCCGCACTCGTCGAGATCTGTCATGCGCGATTGCGTCAACTCGAGGAAATCCGCGAGCTCGCGCAACATCTTGCGATTGCCCCGCGCGGTGACGAGTTCGACTCGGCCGTGATGTCCGGAGACCGCGCGCCGGTCGAACAGTTGCTCGATGGTTTCGAGACCGCATTCGTACGCCACAATGCGCGTTCGCATAGTCTTCAGGCACTGATGCCGCTCGAGGAATGGTTTTCGGACGAACTGCTGGCTGCCTGTCGGCAGGCGATTGCCGACAACGTCAGTTATCAGGCGCCGTTGAACCGAATCGGCGATGCCTTGCCGACATTGGTGGCCTATCAGCAGTTCCGCACCCGGGCACGACATGTCACTGCCGAGGCGCTCGACGTGTTTGCCATCATGCGTGATCACGAGGACGCGTTGACGCGTGTGTTGCCCGAACACCTTGACGAAACGGTGCGACGCTCGATCAACCGTGAGGCACGACTCGGATGGAAGCGCCGCATGGAGCACGACACGCCCGAGTTACTGCTCGATCAGAGTGAAACCGCCGCGAAAATCGAGGCACTCGCGGCTGCCGACGAGGAAATGCGTCGCTTGAATCGAGAATTGCTGCGCAATGGCATCGATCGGGGCAAGCTCGGCTCCGTGCGCGATTGGGAAGACGTAACGCGCCTGACTGGCCGACGCTCGCGGCGCCTGCGCGAATTCATCGAGCTGGGGACCGGGCTCGGGTTGATGGCGCTGCGACCGATTTGGCTGATGAATCCCGATGTTGCGAGTCGCGTGCTGCCGCTGAAATCGGGGCTATTCGATTCCGTCGTCTACGACGAGGCATCTCAGATGCCCGTCGAGTTCGCCATTCCGACGCTGTTCCGGGGCAACGTGTCCATCGTGAGCGGCGATGAGAAGCAAATGCCGCCGACGGCATTCTTTTCCAGTCGAGCCGATAGCGACGAGACGGAAATATTCGATGGCGAGCTACCAGACGAAGCAGCGACGGACGACGAGCGCGAGCGTTTCGAAGACACCTGGAATCGGCGCGAGATCAAGGACTGCCCTGACCTGCTGCAACTTGCGCGCAGCGCGCTGCCTGTCTCGACGCTGCAAATCCACTATCGCTCGGCCTATCGCGAATTGATCGGCTATTCGAACGCCGCGTTCTATGAGAACAATCTCAGTGTGCCGGTCCGCCATCCGGATGCGACGGTGCGCCAGGCCAAGCCGCTCGAACTCATCCAGGTGAATGGACTTTACGAACAGCAGACCAACAGCGACGAGGCGGACCGCGTAGTGGCCTATCTGGCGCAACTATGGCAACAGCCGTACGCACTGCGGCCGTCCGTGGGGGTGGTCACGTTCAACCGTAAGCAGGCCGACCTGATCCAGGAGCGACTGGAACAACGAGCGGAAGACGACGATGCATTTCGAGAGCACTATCGTGAAGAGCTGGAACGGACCGATCGCGGTGAGGACATGGCGGTATTCGTCAAGAACGTCGAGAATGTTCAGGGCGACGAACGAGACATCATCGTCTTTTCCACGACTTTTGGACGGAATGGTCAGGGAACCTTCCGGCGCCTGTTTGGCGTGCTCGGCCAGAGCGGTGGCGAGCGACGCCTGAATGTGGCCGTTACGCGTGCTCGGCACAAGGTCGTGCTGATCACGTCGATGCCTATTCGCGAGATTTCCGACATGCTGAGCACGCAACGCAAGCCGGCGATTCCGCGCGATTATCTTCAGGGCTATATGGAATATGCACGTGCGATGTCAAACGGCGAACTGTCCGCCGGCCGCGCATTGCTTGGTCGAATGAGCAGTGAGCGGGCGCATGCGAAGTTGGGGCAGGCCGCCGCGATCGACGGATTCGCCGAGGATGTTCTTGCCTATCTGCATGGGCTTGGGCTGTCACCTGTCCCTGCTCAGGAGGGGGATGCGTTCGGGCTCGATTTCGCAATCGCAGACCCGAGAACCGGCCTGTATTCGATCGGCATCGAGTGCGATGCACCGCGCCATCCCTTGCTCGAGCACGCGCGGGCCCGGGAAATCTGGCGCCCGTCAGTTCTGGGGCGAGCCATTCCGAAACTGCACCGGGTTTCGTCGCAGGCGTGGTACCACGAACCGGAAGCAGAGAAGGCGCGCTTGAAAGCCGCGGTGGAGCTTGCCTTGAGCCAGGAGGTGGTGGCATGAGCGGACCAAAGGTCGTCCGAATCGTGACGCGCGAGGAGATCGTCGCGATCTGCGAAGGACATTTGCAGCGCCTCGACCAGACCATTGCCATGTGGGTTGCAGAGGGCACACATATCGGCATGTTGTCGGACGAAGAGATCGCGGCGACCCGTGCACGCCGCGCCGCGCTGGCGGCATTGATTGCGGCTGACGCATTCATGGATTTACAGAAGAAGGTGCCCGACGAGATCGCTTTCCTGAAGGCGGATCTCGCTCGACGTCAACTGGAGGCGGTGGGTCGGGCTGAACAGGCGGCGAAACGGCGCAGGCAGGGCCGGCACGGCGCCATGACGTTGCTTGCCGCGCTCGATGGGAAAGGCATCGAGATTCCGATCGAGCTTCGTAGTCAACTTGATCGTTTGCGTTCGGGTGCTGTGCTCGAGCATGCCGATGTGTTGCTGGCGCAAGGGTATGCGCTGCTGACACCGAATGTGGAGCGTACGCTTGACGAAGCGCAACGGACACTGGCGAATCGCCTGATGCCGGCCGAAACTTCGGCCGACTTGCAGGCGTGGAAAGCGGCGCAGTCGACTGCGTCTCGCGATCCGGCGCTTGACCGTCTCGATCGGCAGATCGGGGAAGCGCGAGTGTTCCTGGAGGCGCGGGAAGTCGCTGGTTTCTCGTCGAGGCTGGACGGGCTCGATGACGAGACGAACGACGCGCGGCGAAATCTGTTGCTCGACAGCCTGATCCTAGATCTGTCGAATGCGATCGAGACGGCTCGCGCACGTCGGGCGGCCATCACGGTACTGAAGGAATTGACGGCCGAGATGAGTGCGTACGACACGGCGGCGACAGTGGCGTTCGTCGATCGCGCTCGGCAGTGCGACACCACGACGTTGCCGGATGTCGTCGCCGAATTGACCCGAACCGGTCAGGACTTGATCGCGCAGATGCGACAGGAACGAGCAGCGATGGCTCGGCGCAACGCGATCCTGGGCGGCCTGGCGCGATTGGGCTACGACGTGCACGAGGGCATGACGACCGCGTGGGCGAAGGACGGTCGCGTCGTCGTCAAGAAGCCGTCGCTACCGGGTTATGGTGTCGAAGTCGGCGGTCAGGCCCAAGCGGGTCGTCTGCAGGTTCGGGCGGTGTCTCTCGTCGCCAGTCGCGACGTCGCCCGCGACAAGGACGTCGAGACGCTTTGGTGCGGCGACTTCGATCGACTGCAAGCGCTGCTTGCGCAACATGGCGACGATCTGCTGATCGAACGTGCGATGGGGGTCGGCGAGGTGCCGCTCAAGGTCGTTGCCGAGACGGACGACATGTCGGGCACGGAAGCGGGCCAGCGGACCATGGGGTGAGCGGCGGCAGGCGACGGCACGCCAGACGTCCGGGTATCGCGCGCGATTCGTTCGCGCACGCGCAAAGCTAGTTTCCTTCCACGGAAAGCGGGGGCCGGGAGCCGAGCGAGCCGACGAACTGGCCAATCCGCTCACCGTACGCGCGGCGTAGACAGTCGAGATCCTTGCCGCATTGATGTCGTGCGGTGATCCAGTCCGATTCGGATTGCCGCAGGGCTTCCTTGTCGGAGATGTTTTGCAGTGCGGTTGAATACAGCTGAGCCAGCCTTCTGTCCATCGCTGCCAGACCAGGGTCGTGGCAGATGGCCTGTTCGTCGTCGTAGGTGGCTTGCAAACAATCGAAGCTGGTAACGAAAGTTCGCGTCGGGACGACGCGATTGGCAAAGGCGTCGGAAGTGTCGTTGGGATGGGCGGATATTTCGGATGATGTGCCTGTTGGGCCTGACATATCGGGTATCGATCGAGGTGACGCGTGGATTCCGGCGGGCGGCGAGTCTTCGTGCTCGGGTTGAGTGATATTCGCAGGTGTTATGCCCCGTTCGTTTCCGGCCTTGGCGCTTGTTTCAGTCTGCGGCTGCAGCGAACGAATCGGCGCGCTTCCTGGATCCAGGATGCGATTGGCCGTCAGGCCGACCAGAAACAGCCCGATGCCGCTCAACAGGATTTTGCAGGAAAGGCCGAAATTCCTGAGATCCGGTTCGTTATTTTTGTATCCGGTCTTGAACCGTCGGTCGACCTTGCGTGTGTCGATAAAGCCGCCGATGCCGATCAGTGATGCGAGCACGCCTATTCCGATCAGACTGTTCCCTAGCATTGCCATATGTTTCCCCGCGGTGGATCGTTCAATGTCGTTGTTATTCGATGTGGTCATCAGAATTCGAACCGAGCGTAACACTTGAGCAGATCGCTCGCCGGCGGATGTTGAAACGCGCAACGGGATTTGCCGGTGCGCGTCCGGCCAAGATGGATGCGAAATCTCCAGGGCGCGGCCCTTCCACTCTGACGCCGGAGGAGTGGCATCCTGGCTTCCCCTTGGAAAGACCGTGACGGACTGTTGCAGACTAAGATCAGGGTTGTCGACTATTTTCTCCGGGCACGATGCTGCGGTCATTGAAGTCCGGTGAAGACGGCCGTGCCGTGCGATGCGACGGCTCACTCGAAATACGTCAGACCCATCGCGCCTTTCACCTCGGCCAGCGTCGCCCCCGCCACCTCTCGCGCATGCATCGTGCCGCGCTTGAGGATCGCCATCACCTCCGCCTTGTCCGCCTCGAATTCGCGACGACGCGCACGAATCGGCTCGATCAGCGCCTGCAGCCGCTCGTTCAGCATGCGCTTCACGACGCTGTCGCCGAGGCCGCCACGGCGATAGTGCGCCTTCAGTTCGTCGACCTTCTGCACGTCGGGTTCGAACGCGTCGAGGAACGTGAACACGACGTTGCCTTCGACCTGGCCGGGATCGCTCACGCGCAGGTGGTTCGGATCGGTGTACATGTTCTTGACGGCCTGCGCGATCTCGTCGGGCGTCGAGCCGAGCGTGATCGCGTTGCCGAGCGACTTGCTCATCTTCGCCTTGCCGTCGATGCCGGGCAGCCGCGTGACCGCCGACAGCACGGCCTCGCATTCGACCAGCACCGGCTTGTCGACCGTCGCGTTGAAGCGGCGCACGAGTTCGTTGGTCTGTTCGATCATCGGCAACTGATCGTCGCCGACCGGCACGTGCGTCGCCTTGAACGCGGTGATGTCGGCCGCCTGGCTCACGGGATAGGTCAGGAAGCCGGCCGGGATGTCGCGTTCGAAGCCGCGCAGGCGGATCTCTTCCTTGATGGTCGGATTGCGCTCGAGGCGCGCGACCGTCACGAGGTTGAGCAGGTATTGCGACAGCTCGGCCAACTCGGGCACTTGCGACTGGACGACGATCGTCGAGATGGCCGGATCGATGCCGACGGCCAGGTAGTCGAGCGCGACTTCGATCACGTTTTCGGTGACACGCTGGCGGCGGCCCATGTTGTCGGTCAGCGCCTGCGTGTCGGCGAGCAGCAGGAACTGCGTTGCCTCGTGCTGCATCTGCACGCGCGCGCGCAGCGAGCCGATGTAATGGCCGAGATGGAGCGGGCCGGTCGTGCGGTCGCCGGTGAGGATGGTCGGTCGGGTCGGGTGCGTCATGGTGTGGATGGGCTCCGGGTTATCGAAGCCGCCAGCCATGACGTGAGCGCAGAAACGACAATGCCGCCATGGCTGGCGGCATCACGTTCGGGACATGCAAACAGAAACGGGCCGCCTGGGTCAGGCGCGCCACCAGTGGTGCAGGATCGGCGAGGCAGGTTGGGTTTGCATGGCGCGAGTATAGCGCAGCGGCGTCGAGCCGTGCGTCAGCGCACGACCGATTCCAGCGCAAGGCGCGCGACTTCGGCTGACGGCCATAGCAGGTACAGCAGGGCGGCCATCAGCAGCAGCGCGCAGACGCGCATCACCGGCGTGCGGTCGATCTCGCTCAGGGTGCGAATGTGCTGCTTCAGTTTCTTCATGATTGCAGGCGCAATGTGCGCCACTTCAACGGTTGCTGCAACGGGGCCGGGTGGGCGCCGGGATGCTGCTGGATTCAGCGAGAGGCGGCTGGGCCGGGATCCGGCGCAGCCTGCGATTCACGCAGAAGGATCGAAAAAGGGAACGATCGATCGGCCTGAGCACGCATCGCGCAGGCCTAGGCGACGCGTATCGTATCAGTTCGACTGCGCGCACATGGTCAAGAATTGTCCGGGGAACACTCGAGCGGCCAGCCCAAGCATTTGCAGGCGCGTTCCCCGATCAGCGCCAAATCGGCGCGACGACGGCGGCAGTCGGGCTGTGGACGAAGGCCGCCGAGCGCGAACATTGGAACGCGATGTTCGATCCGGTGAATGCGTGCGCTCAAGGCGAAGCCGTCGCTCGTGCTTCCGAGCATGCGGTTCAGGTTGCCGAAGGGCGGATGAAACCCGGCATTCCGACGCCCTGCGATCCGACGGGGAAGTATTACGTCAGCGGCGAGTGGCGAGTCGCCCGCGTCCGGCGAGGCGCTGTATGCCCGGACCGCTAGCCACCCCCGCCCCCAGCATTTTTCTCGTCAACAACCACAAAAAACATCATTTCGCCCACGCTGACCTGTAAGCAGAATGTCTCCATTCCTCCTCGCGCGACGACACCCGCATCGCAGCGAGCCGCACTTCAAGGAGACAGCCGTGGCAGTGGAAACAACCTCAATCGATACGCTGGTCGTCGGGGCCGGTCAGGCCGGCGTGGCCATGAGCGAGCACCTGGGCAAGCTGGGCGTGCCGCATCTCGTGCTGGAGCGCGACCGCATCGCCGAGCGCTGGCGCACCGGGCGCTGGGATTCGCTGGTCGCGAACGGCCCCGCGTGGCACGACCGTTTTCCGGGGCTCGAATTCGACGGCCTCGATCCCGATGCGTTCGCATCGAAGGACCAGGTCGCCGACTACTTCGAAGCCTATGCGCGCAAGTTCAACGCGCCGATCCGCACCGGCGTCGAAGTGAAGAACGTCGTGCGCAACACGGGCAAGCCGGGCTTCATCGTCGACACTTCGGACGGCACGATCGAGGCAACTCGCGTGGTCGTCGCAACGGGCCCGTTCCAGCGCCCGGTCATCCCGCCGATCGCGCCGGACGACGCCGGCCTCGTGCAAATCCACTCGGCCGATTATCGCAACCCCGCGCAATTGCCGGACGGTGCGGTGCTGGTGGTCGGCGCCGGTTCGTCGGGCGTGCAGATCGCCGACGAACTGCAGCGCGCGGGCCGGCAGGTCTACCTGTCGGTCGGCCCGCATGACCGTCCGCCGCGCGCGTATCGGGGCCGCGACTTCTGCTGGTGGCTCGGCGTGCTCGGCGAATGGGACAAGGAAGTCGCGACGCCCGGACGCGAACACGTGACGATCGCGGTGAGCGGTGCGCGCGGCGGTCATACGGTCGATTTCCGCGCACTCGCGCACCAGGGCGTGACGCTCGTCGGGTTGACGAAGTCGTTCGACGGGGGCGTCGCCGTGTTCGAACCCGATCTCGCCGTCAATCTCGCACGCGGCGACGAGAACTACCTCTCTCTGCTCGACGCGGCCGACGCGTATGCGATCCGCAACGGCCTCGACCTGCCCGAAGAACCCGAAGCGCGCCGCATCCTGCCGGATCCCGATTGCGTCACGCGGCCGATCCTCACGCTCGACCTGGCCGCCGCAGGCGTCACGTCGATCGTCTGGGCGACGGGCTATGCGGTCGACTACGGCTGGCTGAACGTCGACGCGTTCGGCGCGAACGGCAAGCCGCAGCATCAACGCGGCGTGTCGAAGGAGCCGGGCATCTATTTCCTCGGCCTGCCGTGGCTGTCGCGACGCGGCTCCAGCTTTATCTGGGGTGTGTGGCACGACGCGAAACACATCGCCGACCACATCGTCACGCAGCGCAAGTACCTCGACTATCACGACGCGTCGCAGCGCCGCCTTCAAGCGCGCACATGGCACGGCGACGCATCGCGCACGGAGCCGGCGGATGCCCGTCCGCTCGTCGATGCGATCGACTGACGCGCGTTCGCGTCACGATCCGCGCCACGCGCGAAACCGGGACGCGATGATCCGGCTACCCCGCTACAACCTGAACTCGCCCGCGCCGCGACTGCTCGCGGCGCGGCCGGCGAACACACCGACGATCGAAGGACCTCGATGAGCCAGCCTACCCATACCCGTATCCGCATGTTCAACACGAAGGATACCTACCCGAACCAGACGCTCGACAACGACCTGTGTCAGGCCGTGCGCGCCGGCAATACCGTCTATGTGCGCGGCCAGGTCGGCACCGATTTCGACGGCAACCTGATCGGCCTCGGCGATCCGCGTGCGCAGGCCGAGCAGGCGATGAAGAACGTGAAGCAGCTGCTGGAGGAAGCCGGCAGCGACATCACGCACATCGTGAAGACGACGACCTACCTGATCGACCCGCGCTATCGCGAGCCCGTGTACCAGGAAGTCGGCAAGTGGCTGAAAGGCGTCTATCCGATTTCGACCGGGCTCGTCGTCTCGGCGCTCGGCCAGCCGCAGTGGCTGATGGAAATCGACGTGATCGCGGTGATCCCGGACAACTGGCAGCCGAATCGCGCACCGGAGGCGAGATGACTTTCTCCATCGTCGGACGCTGCCCGGAAACGGGACAGCTCGGGATCGCGATCAGCTCGTCGAGCATCGCGGTGGGCGCGCGCTGCCCGTGGGTGCGCGCGGGCGTCGGCGCGGTCGCGACGCAGAACGTCACGCTGCCGGCGCTCGGTCCGCAGATCCTCGATCTGATCGAGCACCGGCAGCTCGCGCCGGCCGCCGCGCTCGACCGAGCGCTTAGCGCGAATGGCTGGAGCCAGTACCGGCAGGTCACGGTGATCGACGGGCAGGGGCAGACCGCGTGCTTCACCGGCAAGGAAGCGCTCGGCACGCACCATGCGGTGCAGGGCGAGCAATGCGTGGCGGCCGGCAACCTGCTGGCCGCGCCGGGCGTGATCGACGCGATGGTACGTGCGTTCGAGCAGGCGCCCGGGCTGCTGGCCGACCGGCTGCTCGCCGCGATGCACGCGGCGATCGCGGCGGGCGGCGAGGCCGGGCCGGTGCATTCGGCCGCGCTGCAGGTGGCGGGCGACGTGACCTGGCCGATCGTCGACCTGCGCGTCGACTGGGCAGACGCCGATCCGATCGGGCAACTGGATGCGCTGTGGCACGCGTATCGCCCGCAGATGCAGGATTACCAGACACGTGCGCTGAACCCGACCGCCGCGCCGAGCTACGGAGTGCCGGGCGATGAGTGACATGTCGAGCCGCGCATTGCTCGAACGGTTGATCGGTTTCGCGACGGTCAGCCGCGATTCGAATCTCGCGATGATCGAATTCATCCGCGATTACCTCGACGGACACGGCGTCGCGAGCGAGCTGTTCTACAACGCGGAGCGCACGAAGGCGAGCCTGTACGCGACGATCGGGCCGCGCGATCGCGGCGGCATCGCGCTGTCGGGCCATACCGACGTGGTGCCGGTCGACGGTCAGGCATGGACGGTCGAGCCGTTCCGGATGACCGAGCGCGACGGCCGGCTGTACGGGCGCGGCACGGCCGACATGAAGGGCTTCATCGCGTCGGTGCTCGCGGCCGTGCCGGCGTTCGTCGCGCGGCCGTTGAGCGTGCCGGTGCATCTCGTGCTTTCGTATGACGAGGAAGTCGGCTGTCTCGGCGTGCGGCCGATGCTCGATGCGCTGGCCGCCCGCGAGCATCGCCCGCGCCTGTGCCTGATCGGCGAGCCGACCGACTTGAAGCCGGTGCTCGGGCACAAGGGCAAGCTCGCGATGCGCTGTCACGTGAAGGGGGCCGCGTGTCACTCGGCGTACGCGCCGCTGGGCGTCAACGCGATCGACTACGCGGCGAAGCTGATCGGCCGGCTCGGCGAGATCGGCGCGGCGCTCGCGCGGCCCGAGCATCACGACAGCCGCTTCGATCCGCCGTTCTCGACCGTGCAGGCCGGGCTGATCAAGGGCGGCCGCGCGCTGAACATCGTGCCGGCCGAATGCGAATTCGATTTCGAGGTGCGGGCGCTGCCGGCATTCGACGCGCACGACGTACCGAGAAAGCTGCAGGATTATGCGGAATCCGAACTGCTGCCGAAGATGCGGGCGGTGCAGCCCGATACCGATATCCGTCTGCACCCGCTCGGCGCGTATCCGGGGCTCGCGACGCCGCCGGACAGTGAAGCCGCGCGACTGCTCGCGATGCTGAGTGGCTCCGACGCATTCGGTACGGTCGCGTTCGGCACCGAGGGCGGGCTGTTCGGGCAGGCCGGTATTCCGACCGTCGTGTGCGGCCCGGGCAGCATGGACCAGGGGCACAAGCCCGACGAGTTCGTCACGCTCGACCAGCTGCACGGGTGCGACGCGATGCTGGGCCGTCTTGCGACTTACCTCGCTTCGGCGGGTTGATCCTGATCCGGCCGCGGGGACGCAAACCGCACGCGGCCGCTTTGCGGCGCGTGCGCAGCGGCGTGGTTATCGCGCCGATTCCGCGACGATCTGCGCAAGCCGCTCGCGGCAGAACTCGACGAACGACTGCGCCTGCTTCGTGAGCTGCCCGCGCTTGAGCCGTGCGCTCACCAGCCCGGACGGACTCACCGTTTCGCTCAGGGCGATCGTCACGACGCGCCGGCCGTCGTACGTGTATTCGGAGTGCGGCCGCGTGACGAGCAGCGAGAAGCCGAACCCCTGACCGACCATCCCGCGCACCATCTCGATCGAAGGCGAAGCGAACACGATGTTCGGCGTGAGCCCGAGCTCGTGAAACAGGCTGACGAAGTAGGTGCGGCTCGGCAGCACGTCGAGCAGGATCATCGGCTCGACGCTGAGATCGCGCAGCGATACGTGCGACTGGTCCGCGAACCGGTGGTTCTCCGGCAGCAGCACGTACGGCTGTTGCGCCGGCATCAGCGGCTCGGTTTCGATCGTGCCGTCGAGATCGTGGTCGTACAGGAACGCAAGATCGAAGGTGCCGGCCGTCAGGCCCTGCACGAGTTCCTGCTGGTCGCCGTCGCGCAGTCGGATGTTGACACCCGGAAAGCGCTCCCGAAAGCCCGCGATCAACTGCGGCAGATAGAGCGGCGCGACGGTCTCGAAACAGCCGATGTCGATCTGCCCGGTGATGACGTCGTTGTCGGCGAGCGCATTCTGTTCGAACTCGTGCGCGATGCGCAGCAGTTCCTGCGCCTTCCGGTAAAAACGCGTGCCGGAAGGCGTCAGCGACACGCCCTGCGCATGATGACGGATGAACAGCTTCACGCCGAAGCTTTCCTCGAGCCCCTTGATCGCGCTGGAGATCGACGGCTGCGCGATGAAGAGCTGGCGCGACGCCTCGGCGACGCTGCCCGATTCCACGGTCGTCACGAAATATTTCAGTTGCCGCAAAGTGTAGTGAGCCACGAGCACCTCTGATACCGGGCCCCGGGCGCATGCCGGCCCGGGGCGCGTTCTGTCCATTGTTTCGCGTAGCACCTTACCGGAAGAAGTGCCGCGCAGAAATTGCCGCTGCAGAGCTTTTTCGTATGTCTCGGAAATATTTTTAGTATTTTCCGGTCGCCGCATGCGTGGCGCACCATCGTCTCCAATCCGGATCGCGACAAAAGCGCGCATGCGCCGGCGGGAAAGCATCCGTCCCCGCACGCGTCGTGTGTCTGCGTGTCGGTCGACGACGTCGCGCGCATGCACGGCGAACTCGCCAGCGCATCCGGACCCGATTGCAGGCGCGCGCCCCGTCGCGCGCCGGCTGAAACGGCACGCGCGCATCGGCGCGCACGACAGGAGACTTCGCCATGACGACCGCGGACCGCAACGCGTCCCCCATGATAGAGAAACACACGATCGGCTACGTGCCGCCCGCAGAACGCCACGGCAAGGTGCGCGACCTGTTCACGCTCTGGTTCGGCGGCAACATCGCGCCGCTGCCGATCGTGACCGGCGCGCTCGGCGTGCAGCTCTTTCACCTGAACCTGATGTGGGCGATCGTCGCGATCGTGGTCGGCCAGGCGGTCGGCGGCGTGCTGATGGCGCTGCATTCGGCGCAGGGACCGCAGATGGGCATCCCGCAGATGATCCAGAGCCGTGCGCAGTTCGGCTCGTGGGGCGCGCTGCTGGTCACGGTGATCGCGGCGGTGATGTACGTCGGCTTCTTCGCGTCGAACATCGTGCTGGCCGGCAAGTCGGTGCACGGCATCGCGTCGTCGGTGCCGGTGCCCGTCGGCATCGTGATCGGCGCGGTGGGTTCCGGGCTGATCGGGATCGTCGGCTACCGGTTCATCCACATCCTGAACCGGATCGGTACCTGGGTGCTCGGCGCCGGCATTGTCGTCGGCTTCTGGATGATCCTGTCGCATGTGAACACGGCCGATTTCCTCACGCGCGGCGGCTTCGACTTCGCCGGGTGGCTTGCGACGGTGTCGCTGTCCGCGTTGTGGCAGATCGCGTTCGCGCCCTACGTGTCGGACTATTCGCGCTACCTGCCGGAGGACGTCGGCGTCGCGTCGACGTTCTGGGCGACCTATCTCGGCTGCACGGTCGGCTCGACGCTCGCGTTCATCTTCGGCGCGGTCGCGGTGCTCGCGGTACCGGCCGGCGCGGACACGATGGATGCGGTCAAGCAGGCGACCGGCCCGCTCGGCCCGCTGATGCTGGTGCTGTTCCTGCTGAGCGTGATCAGCCACAACGCGCTGAACCTGTACGGCGCGGTGCTGGCGGTCATCACGTCGGTGCAGACCTTCGCGTACAAATGGATTCCGACCGCGAAGACGCGCGCGGTGGTGTCGGTGGTGATCTTCGTTGCATGCTGCTACGCGGCGATCGGCGCGTCGACGAACTTCGTCGGCAATCTCGTCGATCTCGTGCTCGCGCTGCTCGTCGTGCTGGTGCCGTGGACGGCGATCAACCTGATCGACTTCTACGTGATCCACAAGGGCAAGTACGACATCCAGTCGATCTTCATGGCGGACGGCGGCGTGTACGGTCGCTTCAATCCGCAGGCGCTGCTCGCGTATGCGATCGGGATCGTCGTGCAGATTCCGTTCATGAACACGCCGATGTATGCGGGCCCGATTCCCGCCCATCTCGGCGGCGCCGACCTGTCGTGGCTCGTCGGGCTGCTGCTGACGTCGCCGCTGTACTACTGGCTCGCGACGCGCGACAGCGCGTACCGGCGCCGGCAGACGGATGCCGGGCTGCCGTCGTCGGCGGCGCGGTAAGCGGATCAACCGGCGCGATGAAAGTGCGGCCGGGAAAAGGGGAAGCAGGGAGGCGGGCAGGTTCGCAGCATCCCGTCAGTCGCGAACCTGCCCGCCTGCGCATCATGCGAGCGCCGAACGCGCGACCCGCACCGGCACCGACTTGTACGACGGCGTGCCGCTTTCCTTGTCGATGTAGTCGAGCGGCACGAGCACGTTCGCTTCCGGGTAATACGCGCCGACCGAACCCGGCGCGATGTCGTACTCGATCGCGGTGATCTTCTCGAGCCGCAGCGTGCGGCCGGAGGCGGTGATCGTCTCGATGTCGACGAGGTCGCCGTGTTCGAGCCCGTACTTCGCGAGGTCGGCGGCGTTCATGAACAGCACGTCGCGCCGGCCGAACACGCCGCGATAGCGGTCGTCGAGCCCGTAGATCGTCGTGTTGTACTGGTCGTGGCTGCGCAGCGTGATCAGCCTCAGCACGCGCTCGGCGCCGAGCACGTCGGCGTCTTCCTTCACGCCCTTGTACACCGAGAACATCGCCTTGCCGGTCGGCGTGGGCCATACGCGCTCGGTGGGCGGCAACGGCAAGCGGAACCCGCCCGGTGTGCGAATGCGCTCGTTGAAGGCCTCGAAGCCGGGCACCGTGCGATCGATCAGGTCGCGGATGCGGTCGTAGTCGGCGATCAGGTCGAGCCATGCAACCTTGCTGTCCGGCAGCGTCGCATGCGCGATCCCCGCGACGATCGCGGGCTCCGAGCGCAACTGGTCGGACGCCGGCTTGAGCTTGCCGGCCGACGCATGGACCATCGACATCGAATCCTCGACGGTGATCGACTGGCGCCCGCTCGCCTGCATGTCGAGCTCGGTGCGGCCGAGCACGGGCAGGATGTAGGTTTCCTTCGCGACCAGCAGATGCGAGCGGTTCAGCTTCGTGCCGAGATGCACGGCGAGATCGAGCTTCGCCATCGCGGGAAACGACAGCTCGGGATCGGGCAGCGCGACGGCGAAGTTGCCGCCGAGGCACAGCAGCGCCTTCGCCTGGCCGTCGATCATCGCCTGCATGGCCTGCACCGCATCGTGCCCGTGATGCGCGGGCGGCTTGAAGCCGCATACGTCCTCGATCCGCTGCAGGAACTCGGCCGAAGGCTTTTCGGTGATGCCGACCGTGCGGTTGCCCTGCACGTTGGAGTGGCCGCGCAGCGGGCATATGCCCGCGCCGGGCTTGCCGAAGTTGCCGCGCATCAGCAGCAGGTCGGCGATCAGGCGCACGGTCGCGGTGCCCTTGTTGTGCTGCGTGACGCCCATCCCGTACGTGACGATCGTCGCGTTCGACTTCGCATAGGCGAGGGCGACCTGCTCGAGCTGTTCCTGGCTCAGGCCGCTCGCGCGTTCGATGTCGTCCCACGACGTCGCTTCGAGATCGGCCGAGAACGCATCGAAGCCCTGGGTGTGCTGCGCGATGAAGTCGCGGTCGAGCACGTTGCCTTGTTCGGCTTCGAGCTTCAGCAGCGCCTTCATGATGCCCTTCAGCGCGGCCGCGTCGCCGCCGGCGTCGACCTGGTAGTACGTCGACGCGATGCGCGTCGAGCCGAACGACGCCATCTCGATCATGTCCTGAGGATCCGCGAAGCGTTCGAGCGCGCGCTCGCGCAGCGGATTGAACACGATGATCGGCACGTTGCGGCGCGAGCACTCGTGCAGCGTGCCCATCATTCGCGGGTGGTTCGTACCGGGGTTGTGACCGATCGAGATGATCAGCTCGCAGTGGTCGAAATCCTCCAGCGACACCGTGCCCTTGCCGATCCCGATCGACTGCGGCAGCCCGACGCTCGTCGGCTCGTGGCACATGTTCGAGCAGTCGGGGAAGTTGTTGGTGCCGAGCTCGCGCGCGAAGAGCTGATACAGGAACGCGGCTTCGTTCGACGCGCGGCCCGACGTATAGAACTCGACCTGCTCGGGCGGCAGCGCGCGCAGCACCTCGCCGATGCGCGCGAATGCGTCGTCCCATTCGACCGCGCGGAACGTGTCGGTCGCGCGATCGTAGACGAGCGGGTGCGTGAGCCGGCCCATGTTCTCCAGCTCGTAGTCGGACATGCGCAGCAACGACGACACCGTGTTCGCCGCGAAGAATTCGGGCGTCACGCGCTTGGTCGTCGCTTCCCACGTGACGGCCTTCGCGCCGTTCTCGCAGAACTGGAACGTCGACTTGTGCTCCTTGTCGGGCCATGCGCAGCCGGGACAGTCGAAACCGTCGGGCTGGTTGGTCCGCATCAGCACGATCGGCGCCTCGATGGTTTCCATCTGCGTGCGCACGGCCTCGGCTGTCGCGCGAAGCGCGCCCCAACCGCCGGCGGGCCCGTCGTACTTCCTGATGCCTGGCACTTCGCGTCGATTTGTCATGTGAATCTCCATGAGCCGGGCCCGCTGCGGGGTGGCTCGGGTTGCGCCGCGTCGCGGCGTGCGGCGGCTCCGTCCGGCGGACGGAGCCGGTCGTGCGGGCCCGTGCATCCGGGCCCGTCGGGATCAGTGCGCGTCCTTCTTCGTAACGGACGATTTCTTGCCTGATGCTTTCGCGGCCGGTGGCGGCGTATCGGCCTTCGCTTCGGTATCCTTGGCTTCGGATGCTGCGTTCGCGGCCTTGCCGTTCGGTCTGGCCTTGCCGTCGGCGTTCTGCTTCGTATCCGACGATTCGGGCGGCGCCAGCTTGGTGAACTTCACTTCGTCGCCGGCCTTGTCGTAGTCGACCGCGACGCGATCGCCGGACTGCAGCTTGTCCGCGAGGATTTCCTTCGCGAGCTTCGTCTCGATCATCTGCCGCACCTGGCGTTTCAGTTCGCGTGCGCCGAACTCCGGCTGGTACCCGGCTTCGGTCAGGTGCTCGACGACAGACTCGCCCATCACGAGCATGATGTCCTGCGCGGCGGCGGTGCGTACCACGCGGTCGAGCTGGATCTGCACGATCGCGCGGATGTTCTCCTTCGACAACGCGTGGAAGACGATCACCTCGTCGATCCGGTTCAGGAACTCGGGCCGGAAATGCCCCTTCAGCACCTGCATCAACTGCTCGCGGATCGCCTTGTCGGTCTTGCGCGCGGCTTCCGGCTGCGTGAGGTTGTCCATGATGATCGCGGCGCCGAGGTTGCTGGTCGCGATGATGATCGTGTTGCTGAAGTCGACCACGCGGCCCTTGCCGTCGGTCAGGCGGCCATCGTCGAACACCTGCAGCAGCACGTTGTAGACGTCCGGATGCGCCTTCTCGATCTCGTCGAGCAGGATCACGCTGTATGGGCGGCGCCGCACGCGCTCGGTGAGCTGGCCGCCTTCGTCGTAGCCGACGTAGCCGGGCGGCGCGCCGATCAGCCGCGCGACCGCGTGCCGCTCCATGTACTCGGACATGTCGATGCGGATGATCGCCTGTTCGTCGCCGAACACGGTCTCGGCCAGCGCCTTCGCGAGCTCGGTCTTGCCGACGCCGGTCGGCCCGAGGAACAGGAACGTCGCGATCGGGCGGTGCGTCTGGCCGAGTCCGGCGCGCGAGAGCCGCACCGCGTCGCTGACGGCGACCACGGCGTCGTTCTGGCCGACCACGCGCTCGCGCAATTGCTCTTCCATCTTCAGCAGCTTCTGGCGCTCTTCCTGCGTGAGCTCGGATACCGGAATGCCGGTCAGCCGCGACACGACTTCGGCGACCGATTCGACGGTCACTTCGAGCGTTTCGGAGCCGGTCTTGCGCTGCCACGCTTCCATCCTTTCGTCGAGCGACTTCTGCTTCTCGCTGATCTGCTCCTCGAACTGCTTCGCTTCGTCGAAGCGCTTGCGCGATGTCGCGTAGTCCTGTTCGCGCTTCAGTTGGGCAATCTGTGCCTCGCCTTCCTGGATGTCGACGGGGCGCGACGTCGCGCCGATCCGCACGCGCGCGGCGGCCTGGTCTATCAGGTCGATCGCCTTGTCGGGGAGGAAGCGCGCCGTGATGTAGCGGTCGGCGAATTCCGCGGCTGCCACGAACGCGTCGTCGGCGAACGTGACCTGGTGGTGCGCCTCGAGGCTGTCGCGCAGCCCGCGCAGGATCACGATCGTCTGCTCGACGCTCGGCTCCGGCACGAACACCGGCTGGAAGCGCCGTTCGAGCGCCGCGTCCTTCTCGATGTGCTTCTGGTATTCGTTCAGCGTGGTCGCGCCGATCAGGCTCAGCTCGCCGCGCGCGAGCGCCGGCTTCAGCACGTTCGCGATGTCGAGCCCGCCTTCGCCGCCGCCCTGGCCCGCGCCGACGATCGTATGCAGCTCGTCGATGAACAGGATCAGTTCGTCATGCTTCGCAGTCACTTCGTCGATCAGCTGCTTCGCCCGCTCCTCGAATTCGCCGCGATACTTGGCACCGGCCACCATCGAGTTGATGTTCACTTCGACGAGCCGCTTGCCGCGCAGCACTTCCGGCACGTCGCCGTTTACGATCCGCTGCGCGAGGCCTTCGACGATCGCGGTCTTGCCGACGCCGGGTTCGCCGATCAGCACCGGGTTGTTCTTCTTGCGGCGCGCGAGCACCTCGATCGTGCTCTCGATTTCCTGCGCGCGGCCGAGCACCGGGTCGAGCTTGCCCTGGCGTGCGATTGCTGTCAGGTCGCGGCCGAACTTGTCGAGATTCGGCGTGCCGGTCGGCGCGTCGACGCGGCCGTCTTCCGCGCCCTTGCCGACGACCTTCACGACTTTCTGGCGCATCGCTTCGGGCGTCACGCCGTATTTCTTCAGCAGCGTGCCGGCGATGCTGTCGGGCACCGACGCGAGACCGATCAGCAGGTGCTCGGGGCCGATGTACGAGTGGCCGAGATCGCGCGACGCCTGGAATGCGTACTGCACGGCCTTCTTCACGCGCGGCGAGATCGTGAGCTTGTCGAGCGACGCATCGGCGGAGGCGGTGCCGGTGTGCGCATGTTCGTCGATATACGACCGGATGTCCTGCGGCGACAGCTTCAGTTCCTTCAGCAACGCGGCGCACACGTCGGTGTCCGCGAGCGCGTAGAGCAGGTGTTCGGTGTCGAGTTCGCTACGACGCAGCTCGTGAGCCTTCTCCGCCGCGCGCTGCAGCAGTTCGAGCGTTTGCTCGCTGAACGCGTCGGTCGGGTCGACCGATTCGCGCGGAATCTCGGCCGCAAGCGACGGCTCGTGGCCGGACTCGCCGAACAGCGACGACGCGCCGCCGCCCAGCAGCGAGTCGAACGGATTCAGCATGCTCTGATGCCGCATCAGCTGACGGAAGTGGTAGTCGCAGATCGAGATCGTCCTGCGCTCGCCGTCCTGCATCACGGTGGCGCGCGCGACGGCCGGCCGGGCGTGACAGATATCGCAAAGTGCGGGCATGGTGGTCTGGCTCCTGGCAATGAACGTGAATCGAAACGGAAGTCCCGATGCGCGACGGCGTCGGGTTTTGCCTGCCACACGACGCGACCGGCGGCGCGCGTGCCGCGCCGGCGCCTTCGCGCAGCCGCGTCGGCACGGCGGCCGGTCGCGTTCGACACCGGCAACACCGCTGCGTCGCGCAGCCAGCGGCATCACTTCGACTGCGTTCAAAATAGCGAATCGGCCCAGGGCCTCCAAGACACAGTTGCGCGCCGCCCCGGCCGCGAATTGCACCCTCGCATTCGTGCATTCGGCGGACGCAAGGAGTACAGACGAGCGCGCATGCGGGCGCGCTGTCCGCGACACGCAAACGTGGCGGCGTGCGCTGCGCACGAAGAGCGGTGCGACATCGGCGCGCAGGGCGCCGGCGGGAGGCGAACGGGAGGGTGCGCGCGCGGCGTGGCGCGGCGCGCGTGTGTCGGTGCGGTTGCCCGGCATGGCGACGCGCGAGCGGGCGCCGCGCCGGGCCGCTCGCGCCACGCATCCGTCGCGTGGTGCGAGGCCGGTGGCGAAGCCAGGCGGTTGCACGGCGCGGGCCGGACGGCTCGACCGTGGCGAATCGGCGTCAGTCGGAGAGCGTCATCGCAAGCCGCTGACGTGCGATCTGTTTCACATGGGTCGATAGCGCCGCATCTTGCAGGCCGTTCGCCCAGACCGAGAACGAATCCTCGATCAGGTTGCGGGTGTCGGGCGGCAGTTCGGCCAGCATCAGCGCCACCACGGTAAACAGGACGGCGGTGTCGCCGGTGTGGCGGCTCGCGTTTGCGTCGATGGACTGCTTCAGACTGTCGACCGACGCTTGCAGCGCCTGTAGTGCGTCATTCGATTCGCTCATTTCACGCTCCATGCAAGATGGTTCGGTGGCGACGAACGTGCGGCCGGCAACGCGGCCGGTGCGCGCGATGCCCGGCGGACACCGCGCGCGCGGGACGTCAGGTCGCCGCGTTGGCCTGCGGCGCCACGGCCACCGATGCCTCGCTCGTCAGCATCAGGAACGTGAACGTTTCGCGCAGGTACAGGCGAACGACCTTGTCGGTGTGGCTGGTGTAGCCGATCGACACGTCTTCGCCGAGGTGCAGTTCATAGTCGCCGCCGCGGGTGGACAGCACGCAGCCGCCGCTGATGGCCGGCGCCCAGATGATCTCGCCGCTGACGATGCGCTTGATGTGGCCGAGGACCGGATAGCCCTGGTCGCGCGCTTCGCTCAGCGCCGTGTAGGCGTCGGAGCCGAGCACGACCGAGTACGGGCCGTCGACGCCCGCGAGCCGCAGCGCTTCCAGCGCGTCGCTGATCGCGTCGGGATACGCGCCGACGTCGGCCGGCAGCGTGAGCTTGCGGTTCGACGTGCCTTCGCGGATGCCGACGATGCCCGCGGCCGGATAGCCGTCGAAGATCGCGCCGTCTTCGGCGAATGCGAGCCGTTGCGCGGCGTCCTTCGCCGGCTGCCAGTCGGCGTCGCGCGCGCCGCGCTCGACGCTGTCGATCGCATCGCGGCTCAATTCGAACGGCACCGTCAGCTCGACGATCGTGCGCACTTCGCGCAGCCGTGCGCTCACCAGCTCGCGCGGCGCGGCAACCTCGCGCAGATGCCCGGTGCCGACGGCCGACAGCGCGGGGCCGGCAGGGCCCTCGACGTCGACCACGCGGCGTCCGGCCACCGAGCGCTTGAAGGTGCGTGCCACTTCCTCCTCGATCTGTTCCCAGGCGGAGGCGGAAATCGGCGCGAGTTCGCGGTGCAGGTTATTCATGGACTTTGGCTCCTTTCAGCGATCCGATGTTCAGCGAGCCGTCACGGCGCGACTCGGGTGAGGCAGGTGCCGGCGGCGCGGTGGCAGGGGCGGCGGCCGGTGCCGCGCGATCGGCGAGCGCTTCGAGCAGGTCGGCCGACGGCACGAAGAACAGCGAGCCGGTGACCGCGCGGCTGTAGTCGAGCAGCCGGTCGTAGTTGCCGGGCGGGCGGCCGACGAACATGTTCTCGAGCATCTGTTCGATCGGCGCCGGCGAGCGTGCGTAGCCGATGAAATAGGTGCCGAATTCGCCGTAGCCGGGGCGCCCGAACGGCATGTTGTCGCGCAGGATCTTCACTTCCTTGCCGTCTTCGTCGAGCGTGGTCAGCGAGCTGTGCGAGCACGACGGTTTCACGTCCGGCGGGAGCTCGATGTCGGACAGCTTGGTGCGCCCGATGATGCGCTCCTGCGTCTCGACCGCGAGCGCGTTCCAGCCCGCCATGTCGTGCAGGTACTTCTGCACGATCACGTAGCTGCCGCCCGCGAACGCCGGGTCTTCGTCGCCGATCACCGTGAACTCGACCGCCTCGCGGCCTTCCGGATTCTCTGTGCCGTCGACGAAGCCGATCATCGCGCGCTGGTCGAAATTGCGGAAGCCGTGCACTTCGTCGACCACCGTGACGGCATCGCCCAGCGCGCCGAGCAATTGCGTGGCGAGCTCGAAGCACAGGTCCATTGCCTCGGCGCGGATGTGCAGCAGGATGTCGCCCGGCGTCGCGACCGCGACACGCTGGCCGGCGCCGAATTCGCGGAACGGATGCAGCGACGCGGGACGCGGGTCGCCGAACAGCGCATCCCATGCGTCGGCGCCGAAGCCGCACACGCACGACAGGTTGCCGCCCGGCACACGCTTGCCGACCGAGCGCACGAGCGCGGCGATGTCGCCGCACCACGCGCGGATCGTGTCGGCGCGATCCGCGCCCGGGTTGACGGTTGCGACGAGGAAGATCGCGCTGCGCGTGATCGGGCTGTGAACGGCCTGGGAGAGCGGGGGAAGGGTTTGCATCGCGGCCTGCCGGTCAGTCATGTCGGGACGGACGGGCCGCGAATGCCGCGGCGCGCGAAGACGAACGGTTGAACTCGGTCATGCGACTGTTCTCTTTGTGACATGCGGATGAAGGACGTCGCGCGGGTATCGCGCAACGGGCCGCGGCGGCGGCCTGCCACCCGGGCGCAAGGCGGAGGCAGGCACGGTGGCCGCGCGTTCGCCCGGGCGTGAGTTCGCCGCACCGCGTAACGTCGTCGAGCATGCAATCTAGCAGCTTCGGCGGGTCTTTGGAACACGTATCGGCAATCTGTCATTCGAATGCATTGATCGTGGTCCGATTTTGCGTAGCGGGCGTGCAGCTGTACTCCTGGCATGCGTGGCGCTGTGCTCTTGAGCGGGCGCGGCGCGTGCAGTAGATTGGATTCGCTCCGCTCACCGACGAGGCCCGTAATGATGAACCTGCTGGAAGCGATGCGTATTTTCGTCGCAGTGGTCGAGCATGGCGGGGTGTCCGGCGCGGCGTCCGAGCTCGAGCTGGGCGACGCGCAGGTCGACGCGCGGCTCGATTGCCTCGAACGATATCTCGGCTGCAGATTGCTGCTGGACCGCGCAGGCGGCGACATCGCATGTACCGATGCCGGCGTCGCGTTTCGCGCGTGCTGCGTGCGGACGCTGTCCGCGGTTGCGCAGGCTGCCTCCCGGATCGATGCGCGCGCAACCGTTGCGGATTCGCCGGCCGAAGGCCGCCCGTCGCCCGACTCCATTCGCCGTGTCGATGGAGTGTCGATTGCGGCCGCTACGCCATTGCATGGGGCATCGCGTTGAATACGTCCACTGTTTCCGCCGCCACGGCCGCCGAGCGCATCCGCCGCCGCTTCGGGCACTTCCTTCATGCGGCCGAGCTGGCCGGGCTGATCGTGATCGGCCTCGCGACCGCGTTCGCGATGACGCAGGAGGCGTGGAAGGTCGTGCTCGCCGGTGAGGTGTCGCTGACCGATCTTCTGCTGATGTTCCTGTATCTCGAAGTGCTCGCGATGGACGTGCGTTACCTTCGGCTCGGCCGGCTGCCGGTGCGTTTCCCGCTGTTCATTGCGATGACGTCGCTCGCGCGCGACCTGATCTTGCGCGGCGCCACGGACAGCCCGGAGCGAATGCTGATGACCACATTCGGGATCGTGCTGCTCGCCGTGGGCGTACTGATCCTCAGCTTCGGTCAGCATCGTTTTCCGGCCGACGTCGACGATGTCGAGGAGGATGCGCGCATGCATCGGTAACACCGCGCGCATCCATCGACTGGCAGCGCTCGCGTGGACCGCTCATGCTCGCGGTAGTCGCCCGTGTCGACGCGCGATCGCCGGAGAGCGAGGGATTGCACATCGATATGACGATGTCGTCGCCGAATACGCGCAGCCGGCAAACATGCCGGGCCGCATGCCTCACACGGCATGCGGATTGCTCCCGCTGCGGGCCGCTCTCGCGCGCGTCTTGCGCGTGTTGCGCCGCAACGTCGATGATGCTCCCCGCCGGTCGTGCACCGCGCCCGAAGCTTTGTCCGCGTTTGCGTGCGCTGCGGGGTCGTTCGCGCCTGCCCTTTCCAGGAAGGGCGCCGATAATGGGATCGTTACGTCAGCCGGGAGTCGCACCATGTCCGGAAGCGCCGCATCGTCTTCACGCCCCGATCTTTCACAGGGCATTTCACTCGACGACATCGCCGACGGCGCGATGATCGAGGGCCAGGTTGGCGACGCGACCGTGCTGCTGGTGCGCCGCGCCGACGCGCTGTTTGCCGTGGGCGCGCAATGCCCGCACTACGGCGCGCCGCTGGCGCACGGGCTATTGGTCGGCGACACGATTCGCTGTCCGTGGCATCACGCGACATTCTGCTTGCGCACCGGCGCGTTGTTGCGCGCGCCGGCGCTCGACGGCCTGCCGAGCTGGCGCGTCGAGCGTCGCGACGGCCGCGCGGTCGTGCTCGGCGCGCAGCCTGCCGCGTCGCCGCCTGTATTGACGTCGGCCGGATTGCCTGAATCGGTGGTGATCGTCGGCGGTGGCGCGGCCGCGATCGCGGCGGCCGTGACGCTGCGGCAGGAAGGCTACCCGCACGCGATCACGCTGCTGAGCGCGGACAGCGAGCCGCCGTACGATCGACCGAATCTGTCGAAGGATTATCTGGCCGGCACGGCCGAAGCCAACTGGCTGCCGCTGCGCGGCGCGTCGTTCTATACCGACCAGCGCATCGACGTGCGCTGCGGCACGCGCGTCGTGCGGCTCGATCCGGCGCAACGCGCGGTCGAACTCGCGGACGGCAGCCGCGTCGGCTACGGCGCGCTGCTGCTCGCCACCGGCGCCGAGCCGAACCGCCTCACCATACCGGGCGCCGACCTTCCGCACGTATGCATGCTGCGCTCGCGCGCCGATTGCGATGCGCTGATCGGCAAGCTGAAGAACGCGCGGCGCTGCGTCGTGGTCGGCGCGAGCTTCATCGGCCTCGAGGCGGCCGCCGCACTGCGCACGCGCGGGCTCGACGTAGCGGTGGTCGCGCCCGATGCGCAGCCGATGGCGCGCGTGCTCGGCGAAGCGCTCGGTGAAACGATCCGCGCGCTGCACGAGTCGCGCGGCGTGACGTTCCATCTCGGCGCGACGCCCACGCAGATCGCGCCGGATCACGTCGTGCTGTCGAACGGCGACACGCTGCCCGCGGACGTCGTGCTGGTCGGCATCGGCGTGCATCCGAACGTCGCGCTTGCCGAGGATGCCGGGCTGGCAGTCGATCGCGGCGTGACGGTCGACCGTTTCCTGCGGACGAGTGCGCCGGACATCTACGCGGCCGGCGACATCGCGCGCTGGCCCGATCCGCTGACGGGCGAACGCATTCGCGTCGAGCACTGGGTCGTCGCGCAGCGGCAGGGCATCGCCGCGGCGAGCAACATGCTGGGCCGGCAACAGCCGTTCGATGCGGTGCCGTTCTTCTGGAGCCAGCACTACGACCTGACCGTGCGCTACGTCGGCCACGCGGCGCAATGGGATCGCGTCGAAATCGCCGGCGACCTGCGCGCGCATGACGGTTCCGTGACGTACTGGCGCGGCGACACGCGGCTCGCGGTCGCGACGGTCGGGCGCGATCTCGCGTGCCTGCACGCGGAAGCGGCACTCGAGCAGCAGGCCGCGACGCACGCATGAGCATGCCGGCGATGCTGCCCTGAACGATGCACGCCGCGCTGGCCGCGGCACGCCGGACCACACGCCGACAGGCGCGCGCCTTGCTCGAACAGCGCGACGGTATTCACACCGTTTCCGCTTTCGACAAGGAGGGCCTGACATGAAAGCAGTCGTATTTCACGGCATCGGCGACATTCGCATCGATACGGTACCCGATCCGGAAGTCGCCGACGTCACCGACGCCGTCGTGCGCCTGACGGCCAGCGCGATCTGCGGCACCGACCTGCACATGGTGCGCGGCACGCTCGGCGGGATGAAGCCGGGCACGATCCTCGGCCATGAGGGTGTCGGCATCGTCGAGACGGTTGGCCGCGACGTGCGCAACCTGAAGCGCGGCGATCGCGTGCTGATTCCGTCGACGATCGCGTGCGGCAGCTGCGTGTACTGCCGCGCGGGTTACACCGCGCAGTGCGACGTCGCGAACCCGGGCGGGCCGCGCGCGGGCACCGCGTTCTACGGCGGGCCGGCCGACACGGGCCCGTTCGACGGGCTGCAGGCCGAATATGCGCGCACGCCGCTCGCGAATGCGAGCCTGATCCGGCTGCCCGACGCGATCGACGACGACCGCGCGATCCTGATGTCCGACATTTTCCCGACCGGCTATTTCGGCGCGCAGCTCGCGGAAGTGAAGCCGGGCGATACGGTGGCCGTGTTCGGCGCCGGGCCGGTCGGCCAGTTCGCGATCGCGAGCGCGAAGCTGATGGGCGCCGGCCGCGTGATCGCGATCGACCGCATCGCGTCGCGGCTCGAGATGGCGTGCGCGCAAGGTGCCGAGACCATCGATTTCTCCGAGGAAGACCCCGTCGACACGGTGCTGCGGCTTACCGGCGGAATCGGCGTCGATCGCGTGATCGATGCGGTCGGCGTGGACGCGATGCGCGCGACGCACGGACCGGCCGCTGCCGATGGCGACGCGGCACGCGCATTCGATGCGGAAGTCGACGCCGTCGCACCGCGCCGCAAGCCCGACGGCCGCTACTGGGTACCGGGCGACGGACCGTCGCAAGTACTGCAATGGGCGGTGCGCGCGGTGGCGAAGGCCGGCACGGTCGCGGTGATCGGCGTGTATCCGCCGCAGGCCCGCGTGTTTCCGATCGGCGAGGCGATGAACCGGAACCTGACGATCAAGATGGGCAACTGCAACCACCGGACCATCACGCCGCAACTGATCGAGCTCGTGCGCAGCGGTGCGTTCGACCCGGCATCCGTGCTGACACGCTGCGAGCCGCTGACGAACGCGATCGACGCGTATCGCGCGTTCGACGTGCGCGAGCCGGGCTGGATGAAGGTGAAGCTGGAGCCGTGATGATTCGAACCCCGAACGAGGAGTGCCGTGATGAACGAGATGAACGATCGCTACGCCAACTGCATGGCCGCGTGCGATGCGTGCGCGCATGCGTGCGACGCGTGTATCGCGGGGTGCCTTGCGGAACCCGAAGCGCAGACCCTGACCGCCTGCATCGCGCTCGACATCGAGTGCGGGCAGCTCTGCCGCCTGGCATCGGGCGCAATGGCACGCGGCAGCGTGCTCGCGCCGCAGATATGCGCGCTGTGCTCGCACGCGTGCGAGCTGTGCGCGGCGGAGTGCCTGCAGCACGCACACGACCATTGCCGCCGCTGCGCGCTCGCATGCGATACGTGTGCCGCGATGTGCCGCGCGATGTCCTGAGCGATCAGCGCGTGTCCTGAACCTGGCGCGCGACGCGCTGCAGCAGCGCGTCGAGCACCGCCATCTCGACGGGCTTCACGAGGTGATCGTCGAAGCCCTCGCTCGCGGTGCGTGCCAGGTCGGCGGGGCTCGCATGGCCGGACAACGCGACGCAGGTCGTGCCGGCCAGTACCTCGATCGCGCGCAGTTCATGCAGCAGCGTGAAGCCGTCGACGTCGGGCATCGACAGGTCGATCAGCATCAGGTGCGGAACGACGTCGCGCGCGATCGCGAGCGCGTCGGCGGCGTTGTACGCGACGCGCGGCGCGTGCCCCTTGACCTGCAGCAGCACGCCCAGCGTGTCGGCGGAGTCGCGGTTGTCGTCGACGATGACGATACGCAGCGGCGCACCGGCCGGCGGCTCGGCGATGCGCGGCGCGGGCGCATCGGCCGGCGTCGCGCTCGCCGCATGCTCGACCGGCAGCCGCACCGTGAAGGTCGCGCCATGGCCGGGCCCGCGACTTTCGGCGGCGATCATCCCGCCGTGCAGCTCGACGAACGACCGGCAGATTGCGAGGCCGAGCCCGAAGCCGTCCGCGGGGCGCCGGCCCGGCACGCCTTCCTGTTCGAACAGGTCGAAGATCGATTCGAGCGCGCCCGGCGCGATGCCGACGCCGTGATCGGTAACGCGGATCGCGACCATCGACGATTCGGCGTGCGCGCTGACGTCGATGCGCGCCCCCTGCGGCGAGAATTTCGATGCGTTGTCGAGCAGGTTGTGCAGCACCTGCACGAGCCGCGCGGCGTCGCCGCGCACCACCAGCGGATCGGGCGGCAGGTCGACGCGGATGTGCTGCCCGCGCGCGGCGAGCTTTGGCTGAATGCTTTCCACGCCGCGGCAGACGAGGTCGCGCACCGTCACCGGCGCGTCGTCGAGTTCGACCTTGCCGGCGGTGATGCGCCCGACGTCGAGCAGGTCGTCGACCAGCCGCGTCAGCTGTCCGACCTGCCGGTGCACGGCGTCGCGGCATTGCGCGAGCGCGGGCGCCGGATCGGGCAGGCTCTGCAGCACGCCGACCGAATGGCGCAGCGGTGCCAGGTGGTTGCGCAATTCGTGCGCGAGCATCGCGATGAAGACGCTGAGCCGATGCGTCGACACCTCGAGCTCCGCGAGCCGCTTGTGCTCGGTCATGTCGCGCGTGATCTTGATGAAGCCCGCGAGTTGGCCCGTATGGTCATGCACGGCCGTGATCGTCACGCTCGCCCAGAACAGCGAGCCGTCCTTGCGCACGCGCCAGCCTTCGTCCTCGAAACGGCCATGCGCAGCGGCTTCCCGTAGCCCGAATGCGGGGCGCCCGGCCGCGATCGCGTCGGGCGGATAGAAACGCGAGAAATGGTGGCCGACGATGTCGGCCGTGCGATAGCCCTTGATGCGCTCGGCGCCGGCGTTCCACGTCGCGACGTTGCCGTGCGTGTCGAGCATGAACACCGCGTAGTCGGTGATCGCATCGACGACGGTCTCGAAACGAAATTCGGCGAAGCGGTGCCGCAGATCGCGCGCATCGTCGGATCCTAGCGGCGGGGGCAGGTTTGAAACGGTGTCGTCTGTCTTCATCGGAACGGCAAGTCGGATACGGGCGGAGAAAAGCCGCCCCGCCGCAGCCGGGGGAGCCGGCGGCGGCCATTCAAACCGGATTGGCACTTCCCAAAGCATACGGGAGGTCAATTCACCTGATCAATGGGCGCGCATGGCCCGTGCCGCGTGGCGCTCACGATGCGAAATCCCGCCGCCGACGACGAGACTGCCCGCGATGCGGCACGGCGATTGCATCGCCGTGCGGTTCGCACGACGCGACCGACCGGGCGCGAGAACCCGCCACGAGCGGCGCGCCGCGTCAAGGCTACCCGAGGACATCGACATGAACAGCACATTGAACCCCGACAACGAACCGGCCGGCCCGGACGACGAGAACGCGCGGCGCGGCCGCGATGGCCGCGCGCTGGGGCCGAGCGACTCGTCCGACAGCGGCAGCGACACCGCGGGCGCCCGGCGCCATCCATTCGACGTCGATTCGCCGCTCGACGAGCACGCGCTGGAGCGCGGCGATGCGACCCTCGATAGCGATACGGACCGCGCGGGCACGGGCGAGCGCGCGTCCGCGGACGGCGATTCCGGGCTTGAGGAAGGCGCCGATATCGAGCCGGATCGCACGGAACGGCTGAGCGAGCCCGGCAGCACCGACGACCCGGACGCACCGGCGCAACGCGGCAGCGGCGACGTATAGCGTGGCAGGACGCGCGGCTGCGCAAAAACTGCAATTGCGTTGCAGATAGGGAGGCCCGGCGACGGACGGGCGGCGACGGGTGACGGATCGGCGTCGGCCGCAGCCGGGTCGCAGGCGCGCGGCGCGCGCATCACGGAATCAACCGGGACGTCGACGCGGGCCTTTCGCCGTGCGGCGTGCTGCACCGGCTGGCAAGCCGGCACGCGACTTGCAACGACGACCCGGAACGAATTGACAGACGTGCGCCGCGACGCGACATGGGGCCATGCGCGGCACGGGCGCGATCAAGGAGGACACGATGCAACGACGATCTCCCGGACGGCGAGCCGAACGAAGCGGCCCGCCCGACTGGCCGGAGCGCGGCGCACGCGGGTACCGCGACACCGGCGAGCGCGACTTCCGCGGCGACGAATTCCGACGCCACGATGCCGACTATGAATCCGCGTACCGGCGCTTCGCGAGCGAGGACGTCGGACCGGAAGACTGGGGCAGCGAGTGGAGTGAACGTTCCGCGCGCTCGTCAGCCGAACGGCCCGGCGCGAGCGGCGACTGGCGCGATGCGCCGGGCGATATGCGCGATGCGGGATGGGAAGCCGAACGCGGCTACGGGAATCGCGGCCGTCGCGCGGAAGGTGGCGACGACCGTCGAGGCCGGTACGGCGGCGACCCGCGCGGGTTCAGCGGCCATCACCGGCTGGGCTGGTACGGCGGCGAGCGCGACGACGTTTCGCGCGACGCGCGCTGGACCGATGCGCCCGACCTGTCGCGCTTCGGCAGCGATGCGCAACGCGACGCAATGCGCCATCGTCGCGGCCCGAAAGGCTATACGCGCTCGGACGAGCGGATTCGCGAGGACGTGTGCGAGCGGCTCGCGCGCGCGCTCGACATCGACGTGAGCGACGTTTCAGTGCAGGTGCGTGACGGCCGCGTCGAACTCGACGGCACCGTGCCGTCGCGCTGGATGAAGCACGACATCGAGGACATTGCCGACAGCTGCATGTGCGTGCGCGATGTCGAAAACCGTGTGCGCGTACGCCGCGAGGAGGGCGAACACGACACGGGTATGGTGCTTCACCCGTCGCAACGGACGGTTACCCCGACGCAGCCGGCGTCGCGCGATCCCGAACCGGGTACCGGCGGGGGCCGCGATCGCGAACCGCGCCATTGACCGCCGATGCGGGGGAGCGATCCAGCCACCGCCACGGACATCGGGCGCATGACGACCGGCACCGGCGAGCGGCCGCTCGACGATCGCGACGATCGCGGGCCGGCCGGTAACGGGCGCCGTCGCGATCCCGGCCGCCGCCGCGACCGCGACGGCGCGCGCGGCCTGCGCGTTCGCATCGCGCTGGAGCTGTGGCGCGCGATCTGGCATTACCGCGCGCGCGTGCTGGCCGCGATCGTGCTGCTGGTGCTCGCGAAGGCGGCGGCCGTTGCGGTGCCGCTGCTGCTCAAGGAGATCGTCGACGGATTCGGCCGCGCCGCCGGCCAGGCGATCGCGCTGCCGGTCCTGCTGCTGTTCGCGTATGCGGTCGTGCGCTTCGCGGCGAATGCGCTGAACGAAGTGCGCGACATGACCTTCGTGCAGGTCACGCAGCACACGGTCGCGTCGTTTACGGTCCGCACGTTCGGCCACCTGCACCGGCTCGGCGCGCGTTTTCACTCGCAGCGCGAGACGGGCGCCGTCGTGCGCGACCTCGAGAAGGGCACGGCGGGGATCGGCTACCTGCTCGGCGTCGCGGTGTTTACCGTCGTGCCGACCGCGCTCGAGATCGGCTCGGTGCTGGTGATCGTGATCGGCAAGTACGGCGGCGGCTTCACCGCGATCATCCTCTGCACGTTCGCCGTCTATGCGGCATATACGGTCGTCTTGACACGGCGTCGCACCCGCTACCAGCGTCGCGTGAACGCGCTCGAGGCCGAATCGAACGCGCGCGTGGTCGACAGCCTGCTCAACGTCGATACCGTCAAGTACTTCGCGCGCGAGGACGTCGAGCGCGGCCGGCTCGAACGCGTGCTCGACGCGTGGCGCGAGGCCGGCGTCGACAACCAGTACGCGCTCTCGACGCTGCACATCGGCCAGAGCGCATGCATCGGCGCGGGCATCGCGGCGGTCATGCTGCTCGCCGGGCAGCATGTCGCACGCGGCACGATGACGATCGGCGATCTGGTGCTGATCAACGCGTACATCATCCAGATCAGCCTGCCGCTGAACGCGCTCGGCTTCGTGTTCCGCGAGGCGAACGACGCGATGACGAACGTCGAGCGACTGTTCGGGCTGCTCGACGCACGCGGCAAGCCGGGCGAGGAGAGCGACGCGCCCGGTGCGCAACCGCTCGTGGTGCGCGGCGGCGCGATCGAGTTCGAGCACGTCGACTTCGGCTACGAGCCGAGCCGACAGATCCTGTGGGACGTGTCGTTTCGCATCGAGCCGGGGCAGACGGTGGCGGTGGTCGGCGGCAGCGGCTCGGGCAAGTCGACGCTCGCGCGGCTGCTGTTCCGGCTGTACCAGCCCGATGCGGGGACGATCAGGATCGACGGCCAGGACCTGCGCCTCGTGACCGCGCGCAGCCTGCGCGATGCGCTCGGCATCGTGCCGCAGGACACGATCCTGTTCAACGACACGCTCGCCTACAACATCGGATACGGCAAGCGCGACGCGACGCGCGGCGAAGTGATCGCGGCCGCGCGCGGCGCGCAGCTCGACGCGTTCATCGAGCGGCTGCCCGATGCGTACGACACGCGCGTCGGCGAGCGCGGCGTGCGCCTGTCCGGTGGCGAGCGGCAGCGTGTCGCGATCGCGCGCGCGCTGCTCAAGGCGCCGCCGATCGTCGTGTTCGACGAGGCGACATCCGCGCTCGATACGCGCTCGGAGCGCGCGATCCAGCAGGAGCTGATGCGGGTCGCGCAGCACCGCACGAGTCTCATCATCGCGCACCGGTTGTCGACGATCGTCGACGCGGACCAGATTCTCGTGATGGAGCACGGCCGGCTCGTCGAGCAGGGCACGCACGACGAGCTGCTGGCCAGCGACGGCGTGTATGCGCAGATGTGGGCGCTGCAGGCGAAGCAGCGCGAACTGGAGCGCACCGAAGCGAAATTCGCGCGCCAGCCGGTGCGCATCAATCCGATGGTGGCGCAGGTGCTCGATTCGCTCGCCGACGCGGCCGCGAGCCGCGGCGTGCCGGTATTCCGCGAGCTGTCCGGCGAGGATCTGGTCGTCAAGGCCGATCCGGCCGCGCTGCGGCGCTTCGTGTGGGAGCTGTGCCGCGCGGGCATCGACGCGAGCGGCGGCGGCCACATCGAGGTGCGCACCGCGCGGCACGACCCCGACGCGCGGATCACGATCACGTGCGCGAGCGTCGAGGCACCGGAGCTGTCACTGGTCGATCTCGAGCGGATGCAAAGCACGATAGAGGACGCGGGCGGCTACGTCGTGCGCGAACGCGACGACGTCGGCGTGACGTTGCACCTGTCGCTACCGATGTACGCGGTGGCGCCGGCGTCGATGCAACCGGGCGCCGCCGCGTCGGATCGACCGGGGGGCGCCGTTGCGGCCGCGGACGCGAAACCGCTCGACGGCCTGCGCATCGCGTGCGTCGACGACCACGACGAGGCGCGCGAGGCGCTTGCCGCGCTGCTGAAGGTCGCCGGCGCGGACGTGCGCGTGTTCGCGTCCGGCCAGGCGCTGCTCGACGAGCTGTGGCGCGCGCGCCGCGCGGACTGGCCCGCGCTCCTGGTCTGCGACATCGACCTCGGCGACGACGAGGAAGACGGCTATGCGGTGATGCGGCACGTGCGCCAGCTCGATGCCGAGCGTGCGCGAGACGGCCGCCCGCCGGTCGAAGCGCTGGCGCTGTCGGGCCACGCCCGCGAGCATGACCGCACGCGCGCGGTCGAAGCAGGTTTCCATGCTTATCTGACCAAGCCCGCGGCAGCGGCCGACCTGATCGCGACGCTGCGCGCGCTCGCATTTTCCTCCGGAGACATCCATGCCGAACCTTCCGAACCCGGCGAAACCCGAAGCCCTGACCGAGCGTCGCGCGGGTAGCGCGTTCGCCGACCGCCAGGCCGCGGTCGCGGCCGTCGAGCTGCTGTTGCCGACGTTGTCGGCCGCGTTGCAGAGCGACTTCGTCGGCGACAGCGGCTGCCTGCACATCGTGATCATGGATCCGGCGCTGGGGCCCGGCGACGTGACGTTCGAGGACGCCATCCTGTACGAGTTCTCGCTGCCCGACCCGAAGGACTGGGACGCCGACTATCGTGCGTACGCACGCGCGAAGGCGCGGCTGTCATGGGAAACCGGTCGCGACGGCCACGTCGTGCAGGCGCTGGAGCCGTACCGGCTGCGCGCGGGCGACACGAATCTGTGGGGCGGTGTCGCGCAGCACGGGATCGTGGTCGGCGTGTCGGGCGCGCAGCCGTGGTTCGACGAGGCGTTCGCGGGCTGCATCGCGCACTGCCTGCGCGCGCTCGCGAAGCACCGCGCACAGGCGACGCCGGACGCACTCGCGATCTGAGCGCCGCGCGGCGCGCCGGTTTTTACAGCAGCTTATAAAAAAGCCCGGCGGATGTCGCGACGTCCCGATACGGCACGGGCATGCGCGGACGGGCACGGTTCTCGCTGTACATCCTGTATGACGCTTGTCGCGACAAGCGTTACCGCCACGATTCCATCGGACGCTAACAGGAGGTGCATGTGAACGCGACTCACGATCCCGCCCGACCGCCGCTTGCCGGCCGCACCGCACTCGTGACGGGCGGCGGCCGCGGCCTTGGCGCGGCCATCTGCGAGGAACTCGCGCAACACGGCGCGCATGTGATCGTCGCCGATCTCGACGGCGATCGTGCGGCGGCCGTCGCGCAACGCCTCGAGCGGCATGGCGGCCGCGCGGTCGGCCGGCCGCTCGACGTGCGCGACGAAGCCTCGGTGCTGCAGGTCGTGCACGACGCACGCGAAGCGCTCGGCGATCTCGACGTGATCGTCAACAACGCGGCGATCGACGTGACCGCGCCGATCGACGACGTCAGTGTCGCTGCCTGGCAGCAAGTGTTGATGACCAACCTGTTCGGCCCGTACCTGATGTGCCACGCGGCCGTGCCGATGATGAAGGCGCGCGGTAGCGGGCACATCGTCAACATCGCGTCCACCGCGTCGAAGCGCGCATGGCCGAATGCGTCGGCGTACCACGCGACGAAGTGGGGGCTGCTCGGCCTGTCGCATGCGCTGCATGCGGAGCTTCGGCCGGCCGGCGTAAGCGTGTGCGCGATCGTCGCGGGCGGCATGCGCACGCCGTTCCTGCTCGACCGTTTCCCCGACATCGACGAGGACACGCTGCAGCCGCCGGAGCACGTCGCGGCCGCCGTGCGCTTCGTGCTGACCCAGCCGCCGGGCACCGTCGTGCCGGAGCTGATGGTGCTGCCGATGAAGGAGACGTCATGGCCATGAGGCGCGAGCGACGGCTGCCCGGCGCGGTGCTGCTCGACAAGGACGGCACGCTGCTGCGCAACGTGCCGTACAACGTCGACCCCGCACGCATGCAGCTCGCCCCCGGCGCCGCGCGCGCACTGCGCACGCTCGGGGCGACCGGCATGCCGATCGCGGTCGTGTCGAACCAGCCGGGCGTCGCGCTCGGCCACTTTGCCGAATCGGAGCTTGGCGCGGTCCGCCAGCGTCTCGCCGAATTGTTCGAAGCGAACGGCGCGGCGCTGGCGGACTTTTTTTATTGTCCGCATCACCCGGCGGGCAGCGTGCCGCGCTACACGTGCGATTGCGTGTGCCGCAAGCCGCGCCCAGGGATGGTGCGCCGCGCGTTGGTCACGCTCGGTGCGGTCGCCGAATGGAGCTGGATGATCGGCGACATCCTCGACGACGTCGAAGCCGGTCGCGCCGCGCGCTGCGGCACGATACTCGTCGACTGCGGCAACGAGACCGAATGGCGGATCGATGCCGCGCGCACGCCGCACCACGTGGTCGACCGGCTCGATCTCGCCGCCGATATCGTCGTGCGCGAGGCCGTGCGTCGCCACGGCTCGTGGGTGCGGCGATGAGCGCCGCCTGGGATCGGGCACGCCGGATCCTGTGCGTGCGCCTCGACAACCTCGGCGACGTGCTGATGACGACGCCCGCGCTGCGCGCGCTGAAGGAAAGCGGCCACGGGCGGCGGCTCACGCTGCTGACGTCGCGCACCGGCGCCGCGCTGGCGCCACACCTGCCGATGGTCGACGACGTGTGGACGTATGACGCGCCATGGGTCAAGCATCCCGACGCGCGCGGCGATCCGGTCATCGATCTCGACATGATCGACCGGCTGCTGGCCGGACGCTTCGATGCGGCCGTGATCTTCACCGTGTACAGCCAGAGTCCGTTGCCCGCCGCGATGATGTGCTGGCTCGCGGGCATCCCGCTGCGGCTCGCGCATTGCCGCGAAAATCCGTACGAACTGCTGACCGATCGCGTACCCGAAACCGAGCCGGATTCGCACGTGCGCCACGAGGTCGCGCGCCAGCTTGCGCTGGTGCGCTCGGTCGGTGCGAAGACCGCCGACTGGCGGATGGCGTTCGAGCCGGGCGACGCGGCGCGGCGGGCGTTGCAACTGCGGCTGCGCGCCGCGTTGCAGCGGATCGGCGGCCCTCGCCGGGAGAACCCGTCGGCCGCGCGCTGGCTGGTCGTGCATCCGGGTGCGAGCGCGGCGTCGCGCCGCTGGCCGGCCGAGCGCTTCGGCGACGCGGCCGCGCGGCTCGCGCCGCTGTTCGACGGCATCGCGGTGACGGGCAGCGCCGCCGAGCGTGCGCTCGTCGATGCCGTATGCGAACGCGCGGGGCCGCGTGCCGTGCCGCTCGCCGGCGCGCTGCCGCTCGGCGAGCTCGGTGCGCTGATCGAGACGGCCGACCTGCTGCTGTCGAACAACAGCGGCCCGGTGCATCTCGCGGCCGCGCTCGGCACGCCGGTCGTCGACCTGTACGCGCTGACCAATCCACAGCACACGCCATGGCGTGTGCCGCACCGCGCGTTGAACGTCGACGTGCCGTGCCGCAACTGCTACCGCAGCGTATGCAATCAGCCCGGCCATCCGTGCCTGCTCGGCGTGAGCGTGGACGATGTCGTCGACGCGACGCATGCGCTGTTGCGCGGCAGCGCGCGCCATGCGCAGCGCGCTGCCGCGCGGGCCGCCGTGCACGGGGCCGAGCCGGTTGCGGCGAACGCGTCGAACGTGATTCCCTTCGCGCACGTCATCACGAGGAGCTGACGCATGCCCGCCCCGATCTATACGCTCGGCATCAACGCCGCCTTTCACGACAGCGCCGCGTGCCTCATGCGCGATGGCGAGGTGATCGCGGCGGCCGAGGACGAACGCTTCACGCACGTCAAGCACGCGAAGCGGCCGGTACCGTTCTCGACCTGGGAGCTGCCGTATCACGCGATCGATTACTGTCTCGCCGAAGCGGGCATCGTGCTGGCCGACGTCGACCACGTCGCGTATTCGTACGATCCGTGGCTCGAGCTCGATCGCCATGGCAGCGAGACCGCGCTGACATTGCCGCTTGCGCCGTCCGCGCATGGGCCGCGCGCCGACGGCGCGTCGCCGTGGCATCCGCTGTTCCTGTCGTCGATCGTGAATGCGCCGCGCCAGCTGGCCGGCGGTGCGCCGCACCACCTGGAGCGGCGGTTTCGCGGCGTCTCGCACGACGGGCCGTTCCGCTGGCACTTCATCGAGCATCATCTCGCGCACGAGGCCAGCGCGTTTCTCGCGGCGCCGTACGAGCACTGCGCGGTGATGACGATGGACGGGCGCGGCGAACGCGCGACGACGAGCTACGGCGTGTTCGACGGCCAGTCGTACCGGCGCCTCGGCCAGGTCAACCTCCCGCATTCGCTCGGCCTGCTGTACGAGCGCGTGACGCGCTACCTCGGCTTCCTGCATTCGTCCGACGAGTACAAGGTGATGGCGCTCGCGTCTTACGGCAAGCCGGTGTTCGCCGACGAGATGCGCAAGCTGGTGAGCTACAACGGCGGCGGCTACTACGAGATTGCCGACGGCGATCTCGCCGCACTGTTCGGCGCACCGCGCGAGCGCGGCGGACCGATCGAGCCGCATCATTGCGACATCGCGCACGCGCTTCAACTGGTGCTCGAGGAGACGGCGCTGCAAGCGGTCGAATGGCTCGCCGCGGAGACCGGCGAGCGGCAGCTCGCGATGGCGGGCGGCGTCGCGCTGAACTGCGTGATGAACGCGCGGATTCGCGATCGCGGCCCGTTCGACGACGTGTGGGTGCAACCGGCAGCCGGCGACGCGGGCACCGCGCTCGGGGCCGCGCTGTGGACCGACTTCCGGATGCGCGGGATGCGCGGCGACTGGCGGATGGATCATGCGTATCTCGGCCCGGCATACGGCGACGATGCGATCGAAGCGTTCCTCAAGGAAGCGCAACTGCCGTACCGGCGGCTCGCGGATGTCGCCGCGCAAACGGCCGCGCTGCTGGCGGCGAACCGCGTGATCGGCTGGTTCCAGGGGCGCATGGAGTTCGGGCCGCGCGCGCTCGGCGCGCGCTCGATCCTCGCGTCGCCGATCGATCCGGACATGCAACGCAAGCTGAACAAGATCAAGGATCGCGAGGATTTCCGGCCGGTCGCGCCGGTCGTGCTCGAAAGCAAGGCGCATCACTGGTTCAAGGGCGGCCGGCACACGCCGCTGCGCGCGCCGTTCATGCTGTTCGTGTACGACGTCGCGCCCGGCGCCGAAGCGACGATTCCGGCGGTGCGCCACATCGACGGCACCGCGCGCGTGCAGACCGTCGATGAAGCGCAACATCCGCTGCTGCATGCGCTGTTGACCGAGTTCGACGCGCTCACCGGCGTGCCGGTGCTCGTCAACACGTCGTTCAATACGCGAGGCGAGCCGATCGTCTGTTCGCCGCGCGATGCGATCGAGTGCTTCTGGACTTCACCGCTCGACGCGCTCGTGATCGGCTCGTTCCTGCTGGAGAAGCCGCGATGAACATGCGTGACGCGCAACTGCCGCCGGTCGTGTCGGTCGTGGTGCCGACGTACCGGCGGCCCGACCTGCTCGCACGCTGCCTGGACGCGCTGTGCGTGCAGGTCTTCGATCCGACGACCTACGAGATCGTCGTCGTCGACGACGATCCGGCCGGCAGTGCATGGGAGACCGTCGACGCGTGCCGCGCGCGCGTGAACGACGTGCCGGTGATCCGTTACATGACCGCGCCCGACACGCAGGGGCCGGCGGGCGCGCGCAACGTCGGCTGGCGTAGTGCGCGCGGCGCGCTGATCGCGTTCACCGACGACGACACGATTCCCGATCCGACCTGGCTGCGCCACGGCGCGGCCGCGCTGCTCGCCGAGCCGTCGGCGGCGGCCGCGGCCGGGCGCATCGACGTGCCGCTGCGCCCGCGTCCGACCGACTACGAGCGCGACGCGGCCGGCCTCGCGCATGCGGAATTCGCGACGGCAAACTGCTTCGTGCGGCGCGTGGCGCTCGAGCGCGTCGGCGGATTCGACGAGCGCTTCACGCGCGCATGGCGCGAAGACGCCGACCTGATGTTCGCACTGCGCGAGCATGCGGGACCGATCGTCGACGTCGACGCCGCGCGGATCGTGCATCCCGTGCGCCCCGCGCGCTGGGGCGCGAGCATCGGCCAGCAATCGAAGGTGTATTTCGACGCGCTGCTGTACAAGAAGCATCGCTCGACGTACCGGCGTCATATCCGGCCGATGCCGCCATGGAACTACTACGCGGCCGTGCTGTTCGTGCTCGGTGCGATCGGCTGCTTCGTGGCCGGCTGGCGCGACGCGGGCATCGCGTGCGCGGCGGCCTGGGCCGTCATCACGGCGGCATTTTGCGTGAAGCGGCTGCGCGGCACGCGGCTCACGCCGTCGCACGTCGCCGAGATGATCGTCACGTCGATCGCGATTCCGCCTGTGTCGCTCTATTGGCGCGTGCGCGGTGCGATTCATTTCCGGGTGTTCTTCCTATGAAGCTCGAATCCGTTTCGTCATCCCGTCCGGCCCGCATCGCGGTATTCCGCGCGCTGCAACTCGGCGACATGCTCTGCGCGGTGCCCGCATTGCGCGCGCTGCGGCGCGGCGAACCGGACGCGCGCATCACGCTGATCGGGCTGCCGTGGGCACGCGAGTTCGCGTCGCGCTTCTCGGACTACATCGACAACTTCATCGCGTTTCCCGGCGCACCGGGGCTCGGCGAGCAGCCGGACGCCGAGCCGGCAGCGCGCGAAGCGTTCGTCGCGGAATGCCGCGCGCGCGACTTCGATCTGGCGATCCAGCTGCACGGCAACGGCGCGCAGACCAACGCGATCGTCGCGTCGCTCGGCGCGGCGCGCACGGCCGGCTTCGTGCCGCCGGACGGCGGCACCACCGCGCTCGATTGCCCGGTCGTCTGGCGCGACGGCGAACCCGAGGTCACGCGCTACCTGTCGCTGACGCGCAAGCTCGGTTATCCGGACTGGGGCGATTACCTGGAATTTCCGCTCGGCGGCCTCGACTACGCACTATGGCACGTGCTGTGCGACGAACATGCGCTCGACCCGGGCCGCTACGTGATCGTTCATCCGGGCGCGCGCATGGCATCGCGCCGCTGGCCGATCGAGCGCTTCGCGAGTGCCGCACGGCAGCTCGCGGACGACGGCTGGCAGATCGTGCTGACCGGCACGCGCGCGGAACTCGCGCTGGCCGGCGCGTTCGTCGAACATCTCGCGCGGCCGTGCGTGAACCTGTGCGGACGCACGCCGCTCGGCGCGCTGGCCGCGTTGATCGGCCGTGCGCGGCTCCTGCTGTGCAATGACACGGGCGTGTCGCACGTCGCGGCGGCACTCGGCACGCCGAGCGTCGTCGTCGCATGCGGCAGCGACACGGCCCGCTGGGCGCCGCTCGACACCGAACGCCATCGCGTGCTCGCGAACTATCCGGCCTGCCGGCCGTGCATGTTCGACACGTGCCCGTACGGGCACGAGTGCGCGACGGCGATCGGCGTCGACGACGTGATGGAGCGGGCGGGGGAACTGCTCGCGGAGGAGAGACGTCATGTCACGTAAGCGGTTGCGCGTGCTCACCTGGCACGTGCATGGCAACTATCTGTATTACCTGTCGCAGGCGCCGCACGATTTCTACATCGTGACGAAGCCGCAGCATCCGCCCGGTTACGCGGGAAAGGTCGGGCACCTGCCGTGGGGCGACAACGTGCACGAGGTGCCCGTCGAGTGCGTGCGCGACACCGAGTTCGACTGCGTGCTGTATCAGCATCACGGTCACTACGCGCACGACCGGCTGCATCTGCTGAGCGATGCCCAGCGCGCATTGCCGGCGCTGTTCGTCGAACACGATCCGCCGCGCGAGCATCCGACCGACACGCTGCATCCAGTGCAGGACCCGAACGTGTTGCTGGTGCACGTGACGCCGTTCAACGCACTGATGTGGGACAACGGCATCACGCCGACGCGCGTGATCGAGCACGGCGTGCTGGTTCCCGAAGGCGTCGAATATCACGGCACGCTGCCCAAGGGCGTGACGGTCGTGAACAACATCGCGCGACGCGGGCGGCGTCTCGGCGCGGACCTGTTCGAGGTCGTGCGTCACAGCGTGCCGCTCGATCTGGTCGGGATGGGATCGACCGAGCTCGGCGGCATCGGCGAAGTGCCGAACCCGGCACTGCCGCAGTTTCTGTCTCACTACCGGTTCTTCTTCAATCCGATCCGCTACACCAGCCTCGGGCTCGCGGTGATCGAGGCGATGACCATCGGCCTGCCGATCGTTGCGCTCGCAACGACGGAGATGGCGCAGCTCGTCAGAAGCGGCCACAACGGGGTCGCCGATACGCGGCCTGCGGTGTTGATCGACGCGATGCGCATGCTGATCCGCGATCCGGATCTCGCGCGCGAGTGGGGCGCGGCGGCGAAGCGCGATGCATGCGAGCGGTTCGGGATCGAGCGGTTCGTGCGTGACTGGGATAGCGCGTTGAGCGACGTCACGTCGTGAGCGGGGCGGGCGCCGAGGCGCCGCGCTTACGGGTTCGTCGCGCTCGGCGGCGCGCCCGCGCCCGTGTTGCCGGCGGCACTTGCACCATTCGAACCGCCCGTGCCGTTCGACGTGCCCGTGCCGCTCGCGCCCGCCGTCACTGCATTGCGCTCGTGTTCGGGCAATAGCGCGAGGCGGTTGTACAGCGTCTTCAGGCTGATGCCGAGCGCCTTCGCGGTGCGCGGCTTGTCGCCGTTGAAATGGCGCAGCGACGCGACGATGAAGCGCTGTTGCGTATGCGCGAGCGTCGTGCCGATATGCAGCGTCATCGCGTTGTGCCGGACTTCCTCGCGCGGCTGTTGCCGGCGCGGCAACTGCAGTTCGATCTGTTCGTCCGCGAGGATGAACGCGCGCTCCAGCGCATTGCGCAGCTCGCGCACGTTGCCGGGCCACGTGTACGCGCGCAACGCCTTCATCGCCTGCATCGACAGACGCTTGCGCGTGCGGTGCCGTGCATTCAGCCGGTCGACGATCTGCAGCGCGATGTCGCCGACGTCGTCCTCGCGCTGTCGCAGCGCGGGCACGTGCAGCGCGATCGTCGCGATTCGGTAGAACAGATCCTCGCGCAGCCGGCCGCTGCGCACGGCCTCCACGGGGTCGTGATGGGTAGCGGCCACGATCCGCACGTCGAGCGGAATCGCTTCGTGCCCGCCGACGCGCATGATCGTGTTCGACTCGAGCGTGCGCAGCAATTTCACCTGCAATTCCGCCGGCATTTCAGCGATTTCGTCGAGAAACAGCGTGCCGCCGCGCGCGGCTTCGAACATGCCCACATGTTGTGCAACGGCGCCGGTGAAGCTGCCTTTTTCGTGACCGAACAAATGCGATTCCGCGATGTCCTTCGGAATCGCGCCGCAATTGACCGGCACGAACGGCCCGCGCCGGCGCGGGCTCATGTCGTGGATCAGCCGCGCGACGATGTCCTTGCCCGCGCCGCTTTCGCCGACTACCAGCACGCTCACGCGTGTCGTGGCGACGCGCGACACTTTCAGCAGCAGGTTCTGGATCGTTTGCGAGCGGCCGAACAGTCGCGTGCCGTCATCGTCGGATTTCGACATGAGTGATATTGCGTTGGGAAGGTTTGACCGAAATCGTCGAAGGCAGATGAAAAAATGACCGTTACGCGTCGTTTTTTCATGTGCCCATCATACCTTTTATACCGTTAGGTCCGGATTGAATCTCGCAATGCGACCGCCGCGCGGGGATAGATTTATTCGATGAGAGCCGTATGCGCGACGCGCTTCTTCTATACTGCTAAGCACTCGTTTGTCATGGCAGGACAGCTAGTCTGCTCATTCGTGTGCAGTGCGGATGTGCCGCCAGTGCCGGCGCCGCACCTCCGCATCGCATGCCCGACGCGGTTCGGCCAATCCCTGGCGCCGGACCGCACCACAAGGAGCTTCGATGCCTTATGTCCTGATCGTCGAAGACGATGCAGATACGCGCACGATGCTCGCGACGCTCGCACAGGCTCAGCAGCTTTCGTGCGATACGGCCGCGACGCTCGAAGAAGCGCGCACGCTCGTCTCGACGCATACCCCCGATCTCGTGCTCTGCGATCTCGTGCTGCCGGACGGCAACGGGATGGATCTGTTCGACGCATTGCCCAAGCGCGGGCATTGCGAAATGGTGCTGACCACCGGTCACGCGAGCCTCGAAACCGCGATCGACGCATTGCGGCGCGGCGCGACCGACTACCTGGTGAAGCCGCTCAACATGCAGCGGCTGAACAGCATCTTCGCGCGCGTGCCGCGCACCACCGCACTGCACGAGGAAATCGCCGAACTACGCTCGGAGCTGAAGCGTCTCGGCCGTTTCGGCCGCATGCTCGGCAGCTCGCCCGCGATGCAGGCCGTCTACGACGCGATCGGCCGTGTCGCGCGTACCGAAGCGTCGGTGCTGCTCACCGGCGAGTCGGGTACCGGCAAGGAACTCGCCGCGCAGACGGTCCACGATTTGAGCCTGCGCCGCCGCGGCCCGTTCCTCGCGGTGAACTGCGGCGCGATCGCGGCGAACCTCGTCGAGAGCGAGATGTTCGGCCACGACCGCGGCAGCTTCACCGGCGCGGAACGGCAGCACAAGGGCTTCTTCGAACGCGCGGACGGCGGCACGCTGTTTCTCGACGAAATCACCGAGATGCCGGTCGAGTCGCAGGTCAAGCTGCTGCGCGTGCTGGAAACCGGGCGGCTCACGCGGCTCGGCTCGACGCGCGAGATCGACGTCGACGTGCGCATCGTCGCGGCGACCAACCGCGATCCGGAAGCCGCGATGGCCGACGGCAAGCTGCGGCCCGACCTCTATCACCGCATCAACGTGTTCCCGATTCCGCTGCCGTCGCTGCGCGAGCGCGGCGACGACATCCCGATGCTCGCCGACGCATTCCTGCAGCGCTACAACGAAGAAAGCGGCCGCAACCTGCGCTTCGCGCCGGCCGCGCGCGAGGCGCTGAAGACTTATGCGTGGCCCGGCAATGTGCGCGAGCTGCGCAACTTCGTGCAGCGCGCGAGCATCTTCAGCGACGCGGACGTGATCGACACGCTGCCGCCGCCGATCATGGAGGAATTGTCGAGCATGGTCGACTCGCACGAGGATCGCGTGACGGTGCCGTTCGGCACGCCGCTGGAGGAAGTCGACCGCAAGCTGATCCTCGGCACGATCGCGCAATGCGGCGGCGTGAAGGCGCAGGCGGCGGAGGTGCTCGACGTCAGCCTGAAGACGATCTACAACCGGCTCGCGCAGCTGGAAGACGAAGTCGAAAAACCGGATTCCTGATGGCGTGGCGCACATGCTCATGCGCGCGCGCGTGCGCGGCGGCGCGCATCGTCGTCGAGGCGGCGCCGCATGCGCTCGACATGCGGCGGCAACGCGCGCCGCTCGCGCAGGATCCACGGCAGGCCCGCGCACGCGGACGCGATGCCGCGCTCGCGCCACAGGCGCGGCAACATGCGGATCGTATGCGCGAGCGCGGGGGCGGCCGGCCACCTGAGCCACGCGGTCCACACCGCGTTGCGTGCGGACACGCGCGCGCGCGTGCTCGCGTCGCGTTGCAGCGAAGGGTAATGATGAACCGTCAGATGCGGTGCATAGACGAGCCACGCGCCGGCGCGATACAGATCGAGCGCGAGCAGCGCTTCCTCGCCGCCGAGGAAGTAGCGCGGATGATAGCCGCCCGCGGCGAGGAACGCGTCGCGCCGGAACGCGGTCGCGCCGGCCAGCAGCCCGAGGATCGGCCGGCCGGGCAGCGCGACGCTCGCATCGAGCGGGCTGTTCGCCATCAGCGTACAGGTCGGGTCTTCGCGCTGGTCCGGCCCGACCAGCACGCGCGCGGTGACACCCGCGACATGCGGATACGCATCGAGCAGGTTCGCGGCTTCGGCGAGCGAGCCGGGCGCCCACCACGTGTCGTCGTCGCAGAACGCGACGTGACGCGTGCGTGCGACGGCCGCGCCGAGGTTGCGGCCCGATGCGCCGAGATTGTCCGGCGCCTGCACCAGCGTCGCATGCGCGAAGCGATTGCGCACGAGCGCCGCGGTTGCATCGTCCGATCCGTTGTCGACGACGACGATCGCCGGCCGGTCGGGGAGGCCCGAGAGCCGCTCGAGCGTGCGCGCGAGCTCGGCCGGGCGTCGCCAGGTCAGCACGACAGCGGTCACGCGCGCTTCGCGTGGCGGCAGCACCGCATGCGCGGGCGTTATGCGGACGGGCCGTCGCATTCGAGCCGCCAGTACGTTTCGGGTTCACGGAGATCGGCGCGCATATGAGGCTCGAACAGCGCAATCTGGCTCGCATACGCGTCGACGGCCGCGGCCTTCGCCGTGGAGCCGTCGGTGCGGTTGCCGGTCGGCATGTCGACCGGACGGGCGGCCCAGCCGTGTTCGCGCCAGGCGGTCACGCGCTCGGCCATCAGTCCGTCGATTCGACGATACGGCACGTCCTCGTAGAAGCGCCACACGCGCGACGTCTCGCCCGCGCGCGCGTCGTCGCGCAGCAGCGTCAGCATGGCCTGCTGCACCTGCAGATGATCGCGATGGAACAGGCCGGCCGGCGCGAGCACACCGAAACCCGGATGCGCGGCGATCGCCGCGGCCACGCGCGCGGCGATCGCCGTCGACGCGGCCGGCGTGCCGTACTGGTCGTCGAGGAAGTCGAGCCACACCGCGTGCGCGCCGAGCGTACCGAGCGCGCGGCGATCCTCGTCGCGGCGCGTGCGCATCGCTTCGTCCGCCGTGCGGAACCCCGCGCGCCGATCCCACGGCGGCGCGGCCGTCCCGTGGGCAGGTATCCCGGCGAACACCGTGACGACGACCGAGCCGGGCGACTGCGCGAGCAACTGCCCGCAACTGAAGACGGCGTCGTCGAGATGCGGCGAGACGACGAGCCAGCGTGTCGGAATGGTCATGGCCTGAAGGTCTCCAAAGTCAGCGTAAGCGCCCGAGCATGCAACGTGCCCGTTCGTTCATGCGCGGGCCGCCGCCGGCCTGCCGGCAGGAGCGTGTCCGATGATTGACGTTGCACGGCCGCAGGCCGCAAATTACGCCACCGCCGTGATGCTCGTCGCGATCGCGACCGTGCTGCAGGCGCTGGCGATCCGCTTCGGCGGCGTGAACCTGCCGCTCGCTTTGTACTACCCGCTGCTGGCCGGCGCCGCATGGGTGACGTCGTTCCTGTTCGGGATCGCGTCGACGGTGGTGAGCGGGCTGCTGGTGTGGACGCTGTTCCTGTCCGATCCAGGCGCCTATACCGAACCGCTGGCGGCGCGCCTCGTGCGGCTCGGCACGTTCATGCTGATCGGGGCGCTGGTGTGCGCGATGGCGGCGATGCTGCGTCACGCGCGACTCACGAACGAGCGCGCGCGTCGGCGCGAAGCCGCCACGCGGCGGCAGCTCGAAGCCGTGCTGGACGCGCTGCCGCAGGGCGTGATCTCGACCGATGCGCAAGGCCGCGTGACGTACCTGAATGCGGCGGCGGCCGAACTGGCCGGCTGCAGCCCCGACGAGGCGGCCGGGCGGCCGGTGCGCGACGTGCTGCGCGTGTTCGATCACGACGGCCGGCGTGTGCAGACGACGCCGCTCGACCGCGCGCTCGCCGGTGCGCATGCGTCGTCGGACCGGCACTGGCTGCATGGCGCGGACGGCGCCACGCCGGTGCCGATCGTCGAGGCGGCGTCGCCGATCGCCGATGCGCACGGCAACATCGGCGGCGCGGTCGTGCTGCTGCGCGACGACGGCGGGGCGCGCATGCTTGCCGACAAGTCGCGGCTGCAGCGCGCGGTCGTCGAGGCATCGCCGGACGCGATCGTCGGGCTCGACGATCAGGGCCGTATCGTCAGCTGGAACCCGGCCGCGCAGCGAATCTTCGGGTACGACGAGGACGAGGCGTGCGGGCGGCCGCTCGAAACGCTGATCGCGATGCGCTGGCTGGCGCGCAACCCGCTGGTCGACTCGTTCGACGCGATGCGTGAACCGGTCGGCCCGCTCGAGCTGCTGTGCGTGCGTCGCGACGGCCGGCGTTTTCGTGCAACGGTCTCCGCATGCCCGGTGAAAGGCGACGCGCGCAGCTGCGTCGCGTTGTCGCTGACGCTGCGCGAGACCGGCGCGCAGCGTCGCCGCGACCTGCGCACGCACCGCTCGCTGCAAGGCGCGCGCGACGCGCGCGACCAGGCCGATACGTCGAATCGCCTGAAGGACGAATTGCTCGCGACCGTATCGCACGAACTGCGCACGCCGTTGAACGTGATCTACGGCTGGATCGAGGTGTTGCGCAACTCGGGCGACGACGGGTTGCAGCAGCAGGCGATCGATGCGATCGACCGCAGCGCGCGTTCGCTCACGCGCATGGTCGGCGACATTCTCGACGCATCGTCGCTCGCGACCGGCAAGCTGCGGATCGACTCGATGCCAGTGGATGTGGTGCGGCTGTTCGCCGATGCGACGACCGCGTTCCAGACGGCCGCGTCGTCGGCCGGCATCGCGCTCGAATTCGACTGCGCCATGCCCGCATGCGTGGTGCCCGGCGATGCGGAGCGGCTGCGGCAGATGCTGTCGAACCTCGTGTCGAATGCACTGAAGTTCACGCCGACCGGCGGTGCCGTGACGGTCACGCTGTCGCGCGACACCGCGCACGCGACGCTGACCGTCGCCGACACCGGGCAGGGCATTGCGCCGGACTTCATCCCGTATGTGTTCGACATGTTCCGCCGCGCCGACGATTCGCCTGCCTCGTCGCGGCGCGGGCTCGGGCTCGGCCTGTCGATCGTGCGGCATATCGCGGAGCTGCATGGCGGCAAGGTCCGCGTCGAAAGCGCGGGCCGCAATCGCGGCACCACGTTCACCGTGACGTTGCCGGCCGGCTGGCAGCCGGTGGGCGCGATGGCATGGCGCGCGATGCAGGACGATGGCCAGCGCGGGCCGCTGATGCTCGACTCGCAGCGCATCCTGATCGTCGACGACGACGCGACCACGCGCACCAGCCTGACCGCCGCGCTGAGCACGCTCGGCGCGACCGTCGCGATCGCATCGTCGGGCCGCGACGCGCTCGCGGTTGTCGCGGACGTGAAGCCGACCGTCGTGCTCTCCGATCTCGCGATGTCCGACGGCGACGGCTACTGGTTGCTCGACGCGTTGCGCCGCGGCGCCGCGAACGGCGGCAGCCCGCCGGACTTGCGCGTGCTCGCCGTGACCGCGCACGCGGGCCTCGCGGACGAGCGACGCGCGCTCGAGGCCGGCTTCGACGGCTATCTGTGCAAGCCCGTCGACGTTCGTGAACTCGCACACAAGATCGCGCACGTGACGAAGCGCGACGGCTGATGCGCGCCGCGCATCGGCCGCCCGCGGCCGCATCGGTGGACGGCCGCGCGAATTCGCGTTACCAGGCCGCCGCGTTCAGGTCGTCGCCGGCCGGTTCTGCGTGCTGATCTGCGCGAGCATGTGCGACGCGATCTGCGTGCTGCGCACGAGGTCGCCCGGCGTGTGATGCACGACCTGCCGATGGATGAAATACCGCGCGGTATGCGCTAGCCCGCTCGCGAGCGACGTCGTCGCACGCCAGCCGAGGCGCCGGTACGCGGCGTCGAGGTCCGGCCGCCGCTGGCGCGGATCGTCGGACGGCAGCGGACGGAACTCGATCGCCACCGCCGCGCCGACGATCCTCACGACTTCGCGCGCGACGTCGATCATCGCGATCTCGTCGTCGCTGCCGAGGTTCACCGGCTCGCATGCGTCGCCCGGCTCGTCCATCAGCCGGACCAGCGCATCCACCATGTCGTCGACATAGCAGAACGAACGCGTCTGCCTGCCGTCGCCGTAGACGGTCAGCGGCTCGCCCGCCAGCGCCTGCGTGATGAAGTTGGACACGACGCGCCCGTCGGCCGGATGCATGCGTGGCCCGTATGTGTTGAAGATCCGCGCGATCCGGACGTCGACGCCGTACTGGCGGTGATAGTCCATGAACAGCGTCTCCGCGCAGCGCTTGCCTTCGTCGTAGCACGCGCGCACGCCGATCGGGTTCACGCGGCCGCAGTAGCGTTCGTCCTGCGGATGCACGTCGGGGTCGCCGTACACTTCGCTCGTCGACGCCTGCAGGATGCGCGCCTTCACGCGCTTCGCGAGGCCGAGCAGGTTGATCGCGCCGTGCACGCTGGTCTTGGTCGTCTGCACCGGGTCGCGCTGATAGTGCACGGGAGACGCCGGGCACGCGAGGTTGTAGATTTCGTCGACTTCGACGTACAGCGGGAATGTCACGTCGTGCCGCATCAGCTCGAAATTCGGCGCATCGAGCAGATGCGCGATGTTGTCCTTCGTCCCGGTGTAGAAATTGTCGACGCACAGCACGTCGTGTCCGGCCGTCACGAGGCGCTCGCACAGATGCGAACCGAGAAACCCGGCACCGCCGGTGACGAGCACCCGTTTGCGATCATAGCCCTTCATCATGCATTCTCCTTGCGGTGCGCGAGGACGCCCGGCGTGGTCGCGACGGGCGTTCGGCGGTTGCTGGCCGCCGCGCCGGCACGTTGCGGATGGGCGACGTCGCGGTAGATGTCGATGAGGCGGTCAGCCACGCCGCGCCATGTATAGAAGCGGTGCGCGCGCAGATAGCCGGCCCGCCCGAGCGCCTCGCAAAGGTCCGGCCGTGCGCGCAGCTGCACGAGCCGCTCGGCGAGCGCGGCCGGGTCGCGCGGCGGCACCAGGTAGCCGGTGACGCCGTCGTCCACCGTCGTGCGGATGCCGCCGACGTTGCTGCCGATCACCGGCGCGGCGCACGCCATCGCCTCAACGGGCGTGATGCCGAACGGCTCGTACCATGGCGTCGTCACGAATACGTCGGCCGCGCTGTAGTACAGGTGCAGCATGTCGCGCTCGCGCCGGCCCACGAACGTCACGCGTTCCGCGATGCCGGTGTCGTGCGCGAGCGCGGCGAGGCGTGCCAGTTCCGGATCGCGCGCCGGGTCCGGCGTCGCCTGGCTGCCGCCGACGATGTAGAGCCGCGTCGGCCGGGCCGGATCGCGCGGCATGCGCGCGAGCGCGTCGATCACGGTGTCGATTCCCTTGCGCGGCACGAGCCGCCCGAGCTGCAGCACGACGAATGCATCGTGCGGCCAGCCGAGCCGCGCCCGCGCGTCGACACGCGGCACCGGCCGGAATTCGCGCGCATCGAACCCGCAGGGCACGATCTCGATGCGCGCGGCATCGGCGCGGTAGTGCGTGGTCAGGTCGAGCGCATCCTGCGGACACTCGGCGATCAGCCGGTCCGCGCGGCGCGCGAGCGTGTCCTCGATCTCGAAGCGCTCGTCCGGGAATCCGTCGGCCGCGCCCTGATGCAGCCGGCGCACACGGCCGAGCGCATGGAACGTCATGACGAGCGGAATTCCGAGACGCTTCTTCACGCGCAGCGCGGCCTCGCCCGACATGAAGAAGTTCGCGTGCATCACGTCGACGGGGTCGGGCTCGCGCCGCATGCGCGCGACCATGTAGTCCGCGAACGCGCCCATGTACGGCAGCAGCCGTTCCTTCGGGATATCGGCGGGCGGCCCGACGGGCACGTGGATCACCCGCATGCGCGGGCCGATCTGCACGACTTCCGGCAGGTGCGGATTGTCGCAGCGCGTGTAGACGTCGACGTCGAGACCGCGCTCGGCCAACTGCTTCGCGACGTTCGCGACGTAGATGTTCTGCCCGCCCGCATCCACGCCGCCGATCACCCCCAGCGGCGACGCATGTTCACTGATCAACGCAATTCTTTGCATGGTGTTGCTCCCGAGGTCGGGGCCACGCCGGCGAGCCCCGTTGCGTCCCTCTGCGGCAATCGCCGTGCCCGGCACTTTGCGGGACGCACACCCCGCTCATGTGCCGAAAAAATTACAACGCGTTGGATGAAAGGGCGTCCGATCACCGTGCCGCGCGTACATGCGGCGTGCTGCGCGCGGCACGCGATTTGCGTCATCCGGATGTCCGCCGGCATGCCGGCATCACACGATAGGAGGTCACGATGAAGGTATTCCCGCTGCAAGCCCGCGCGCCGCGATTCCGCCGTCGTGCGGCGACGCGTCTCGGCATGGCGATCGCGATCGCCGCGGCCACTGCCTGTACCGTCGTCGCGCCGAACGCGTTTGCCGCCGGAGACGACGGCACCACATCGTCCATGTCGTCGTCGACCCATTCGAGCACCGGCACGAAGATCCGCGACGCGACCATCACGACCAAGGCGAAAGCCGAGCTGGTCGGCACGAGCGGCCTGTCGGCCGGCGACATTCACGTGAAGACGCGCCACGGCGTCGTGATGCTGACCGGCAGCGTGCCGGACGACCAGCAGCGCGCGCAGGCCGCAAATGTCGTCAAGCAGATCGACGGCGTGCAGGACGTGCGCAACCAGTTGACCATTCGCCCGAAATAATCGCGGCCCCGTAGAAGGAGTCCAGTGATGAACTGCATGCTCAAACCGGTCGGCGAGCAGACGATCGTGATCACGGGCGCCACCAGCGGCATCGGCCTCGTCACCGCGCGCAAGGCGGCACGGCGCGGGGCGAAGCTGGTGCTGTTCGCGCGCAACGAGGACGCGCTGAACACGCTGTGCGAGGAGATCCGCCAGCACGGCGGCCTCGCGGTGCCGGTGGCCGGCGACGTCGGCGTCCTCGAGGACGTGCAACGCGCGGCCGCCAAGGCGGCCGATACCTATGGTGGTTTCGATACGTGGGTCAACAACGCGGGCGTGTCGATCTTCGGTACGGCGGCGGCAGTGCCGCTCGAGGATCAGCGACGGCTGTTCGACACCAACTATTGGGGCGTCGTGCACGGCTCGCTCGTCGCGTCGGATCATTTCAGGCGCAAGAGCGACTTCCACGGCGGCGCGATCATCAACATGGGTAGCGAGGCGTCCGATGCGCCGGTGCCGCTGCAAAGCGCGTATGTGGCATCGAAGCACGCGGTGAAGGGTTTCACCGATTCGCTGCGGCTCGAGCTCGAGTCGGATCACTTGCCCGTGTCCGTCACGCTGATCAAGCCGGCCGCGATCGACACGATGTTCGTGATGCACGCGAAGAACTACATGAACGTCGAGGCGAAGCTGCCGCCGCCGATCTACGACCCCGAACTCGTCGCCGACGCGATTCTGTTCGCCGCCGCGCATCCGCGCCGCGCGCTGTTCGTCGGCGGCGCCGCGAAGCTGACGTCGGCCGGTGCGTACCACGCGCCGCGTCTGTTCGATCGCGTCGCGGCCACGCTGTTCTCGCGCGGCCAGCGCACGGTGCGCCCCGCGCGCCCGCGCGACGACAACGCGCTGTACGAGTCCCGCCACGCACTGCACGAGCGCGAAGGGATGGAAGGGCCCGTGCTGCGCGGTTGTGCGTACAACGCGGTGGTGCAGCAGCCGAAGGTGGCGGGAGCGGTCGCGCTGGGTGCCGCGGCACTGGTGGTCGCCGCGCTCGCGCGTGCACGGCGTGCGCCGACGTGATCGCGTGCCGTTCCTGCCATTCCGTTTCCCGGTTTCTCATCCGAAGGAGGTTTCCATGTCATCCCGACAACATACGGGCCACGAATACAGCCACTCGCGCGCGCACGAAGGCGAGCGCACGCAGCAGGACCACGACAAGGGCGGCCATCAGGGCGGCCACGGCAAGGCGCCGAGCCCGGTCGACGTGCAGAAGGCGCTGAAGGGGATGGACTATCCGGCGAGCAAGTCGGACGTCGTCCAGTGCGCGGAGCGCTCGCACGCCGACCCGCGCGTGCTCGACATGCTCAGGCAGATCCCCGAACGCGAATACGACACGCCGGCATCGGTATCGAAGGAGCTCGGGCGGCTGATGTGAGCGCCGCCCCGTCGCGTCGCGCACGCCGTCGCGTGCGCGGCACCTTATGAAGGAGCACGAACATGGCCATGATCGTCGCAGGACGCTTCACGACGTTCGATGAAGCGGAAGGTGGCGCGCGCCACCTTTACGAGCGCGCATTCGGCCCGGACGACGTGTCGATCTTCTTCCTGAATCCGGGCGGCCAGCACGCGCGGTTTCCGATCGGCGGCGACGTGTATGCCGATACGGCCGCGAAGCCGGGCGGTCGCGGTGCGATGGTCGGCGCGCTGCGCGGGCTGCTGATCGGCGCGATCGTCGGGCTGATCGTCTATGCGCTCGGCGTGCACTACTGGTTCGTGCCGGCCGCGGGCGCGCTCGCGGGCGCGTATCTCGGCGCATTCGGCGGCGCGCTGGGCCGGATGCGCGGCGAGCAGGCCGAAGGCAAGGGCACGCTCGCGCATTCCGAAACCGGCGTGATCCTGGCCGCGCGCGTGACGGCCACGACCGCGGCCGCCGCGGAAGACGTGCTGCGCGCGACCGGCGCGCAATCGATCGAGTGCGTCGAAGGCGACTGGCAGGACGGCGAATGGCGCGATTTCGATCCGGTGCGCCGGCCGGACGGCACCACGCAAGGCAACCCGCGCTGAGCAGGCCATTTCCGCACGAGCCTGCCATTCGGCGGGCCGGTGCGCGCCGCGCGCCAGGCGGCACGCGGCTTGCGATGCATTCGCGACACCCGACCAAGGAGGAAACCCATGACCGACACCAAAGCCCCGCCGCCCCAGACGCAGACGCGACAGCCGGGCCGCGAGCAGGAGATGCATCCGAAGCCGCACGACGAAGCGGCCGATTACGTCGGCAGCGGCAAGCTGGCCGGCAAGGTCGCGTTCGTGACGGGCGGCGACAGCGGGATCGGCCGCGCGGTGGCGATCGGCTTCGCGAAGGAGGGCGCGGATGTCGCGATCGTCTATCTGAACGAATCGGACGACGCGGCGCACACGAAGCGCCTGATCGAGCAGGCGGGCCGGCGTTGCGAGGCGATCGCGTGTGACGTCGGCGACCGGCGGCAGGCGCACGACGCCGTCGCACGCACGGTCGAGCGGCTGGGACGGCTCGACGTGCTCGTCAACAACGCCGGCGAACAGCATCCGCAGCCGGGCATCGAGGACGTGACCGAGGAACAGCTCGAGCGCACGTTCCGCACCAACGTGTACGGCATGGTGTTCTGCACGCAGGCCGCGCTGGCGCACATGAAGGCGGGCGGGCGCATCGTCAATACCGCATCGGTGACCGCGTATCACGGCAGCCCGAAGCTGCCCGACTACTCGGCGACCAAGGGGGCGATCGTCGCGTTCACGCGCTCGCTGTCGATCGAGCTGGCCGAGCGCGACATTCGCGTGAATGCCGTGGCCCCCGGCCCGATCTGGACGCCGTTGATTCCGTCCACCTTCACCGCCGAACAGGTATCGAAGTTCGGCACGAACGTGCCGCTCAAGCGGCCGGGGCAGCCGGACGAACTGATCGGCTGCTACGTGCTGCTCGCGTCCGAGGGCGCGAGTTACATGACGGGACAGACCTTGCATCCGAACGGCGGCTCGATCGTCGGCGGCTGACGGCTCTGTCCACACAAGGAGAAAGCGCATGAAACAACCCAACTGGACGATCGCGGCGCTTGCCGCGGGCGTGCTCGCCGTGTCGGGATTCGCGCAGGCACAGATGCCCAGCGAGCCGCCCGCATCGAATTCGCATGTGCCGGGCGGCGTGATCAACCCGTCGTCGGGCGGCGGCGCGAACGATGCCGGTATCGCGAAGGCCCCGCAGGGCGGCGATGCCGAGTTCGTCGACAAGGCCGCGCTCGCCGGCAAGGCCGAGGTGCAGGCCAGCCAGCTTGCGCTGAAGCAGGCGCAATCGGCGGACGTCCGCGCGTTCGCGAAGCGCATGGTCGCCGATCACGGCAAGGCGAATGCGAAGCTCAACGCGCTTGCGGCGCGCGCCGGCATGAAACCGCAGGTGGATCAAATCCAGGACCCGGACGTCGAGGCGCTGCGCGGCAAGCGCGGGCACGACTTCGACACCGCATATGTCGCGGCGGTCGGCCCGGACGCGCACAAGAAGGCGGTCGCGCTGTTCGAGGACGAGGCGCGCGACGGCAAGGACGCGCAACTGCGAGCGTTCGCGAAATCCACGCTGCCGACGCTCAAGCATCACCTGAGCATGGCGGAGGAACTCCAACGCAAGGTGGGCGCGCAGTAACGCGCGCCCGTTTCAACCCAAGGGCCGCGCGGGCGGCCCGTTTTTTCGGAGAGGCAGTCATGGCCCAACGGCAATCGAAGCACGAAGGCATCCTTGAACTGCTCTGCCAGGCATACGAGACCGAGCTTGGCGGCGCGAAGATCTACGAGGCCGCGCTCCAGTGCGCGACCGACGAGGACCTGCACAAGGAGTGGGAGAAGTACCACCGCGAGACGATGCATCATCAGGAGGTGCTGCGCAAGGTATTCGAAACGCTCGGCCTCGATCCGGATGCACAGTCGCCGGGCCGCGCCGCCGTGGCGGCAACCGGCAAGTCGCTCGTCCAGGTGATCGAGCAGGCGAAGAAGCAGGCCGATCCGGCGGTCGCGCAGGTCGTCGCGGCCGAATGCGTGGTGCTGGCGGAAACCAAGGATCACCTGAACTGGGAGCTGATCGGCTATGCCGCCGACCAGTTGCCCGACGGCGATGCGGCGAAGGCGCTGAAGGCCGCGCACGATGAAGTCGAGGCCGACGAGGACCATCACCTGTATCACACCCGCGGCTGGGCGCGCGAGATGTGGATCGATTCGATGGGCTTCAAGGCGGTGCTGCCGCCGCCGGAGGAAGTGAAGAAGGTCGAGTCGGCGGCCGATGCCGCGCGTGCCGAAAAGTCACGCGGCAAGATGATGTAACGATGGTTGTCGGGCAACCGGGCCGTGCTGTTCGCGCGGCCGCCCGGTTGTCCGATGTCGTTGATTCGCCGTGCCGGCGCCGGGGTTGCCCCGGGGCGAATGCCGAACGAATCTTCAATCGCATGAAGTTTTTCGCGATTGATGCTTCTCCAGGCTGCGCCTTCGGTTCGTTCGCAAGAACTTGAAGGCCTACGCCTTGGTGGCATACGGCTGGCGCACGTAGTAAATGTCCCATTCCGTTTCGTCCGTCTGCTCGAAGCCGTGCCGCTGATAGAAGCGGTTCGATTCGCTGCCTCGCAGTGCACCCAGGCGAATGGGCATCCGTTGCGCATCGGCATCTGCACAGATCTCTCGCAGCACTGCTGCCCCGATACCCTTTCTCTGATGTTCAGGCTCGATGTACAAGTGGTCCAAGTACAGATGGTCTTCTTGAGGGCGAATCAACACAAAGCCTACACGGATACCATCGGCCTCGATGAAGCGACAGAGTGCAGGATCAAAAGACGCGAGGAAACGCTCTCGTGCCCGCTTCGGGTCGAAGCGACCGACACGTTCCAAGCTCTCGCGCATCGCGGAAATTCGAATGGCCACCAAACGTTCGGCGTCAGACCGGGTGGTGGGAGCGAAAGTCAGGTTCATTGGGCGGCCGGTCATGTCGTGCACGTGGGGTGTCAAAGCATAGCAGCCTCGCTATCTACGGGACGATCCGCCGGGCAATACATGTGTAAGGAGCCTTGCGGGCAATGTGACCGGAGCCCGATACAACTGAACCGGAAGCACACCCATCGCGGTCAACTCAGCATGTCCATGGCCATTACGATCACCGATCCCGCCATCAGCACGACCGCCAGCCACCCGAACACCTTCGACGCGAGCCCGCTGCCGGGTCGCCCGGCCGCATCGCGCCGCTGCGACAACAGCATCACGAGCACGAGCATCGGCACCGCCGCGACGCCGTTGAGCACCGCGCTCCAGTAAAGCGCCTTGATCGGATCGACAGGACTGAAGCAGATCGCGATGCCGACCAGCACGCACGCCGCCAGCACCGCATAGAATGCCGGCGCGCGCCGCACCGGTTCGTTCAGGCCTTCCCGGAAGCGCCATGCCTCCGCGCAGCCGTACGCGGCGCTACCCGCGAACGCCGGAATCGCGAGCAGCCCGCAGCCGACGATGCCGAGCGCGAACACGACGAACGCCGCTTCGCCGGCGATCGGGCGCAACGCCTCGGCCGCCTGCGCGGTCGAGCCGATGTCGTGTCCGCCGTTCGCGAAGAACACGGCCGCGCCGATCACCATGATGCAGAACGATACCGCGTTGGTCACGATCATCCCGGTCCAGGTGTCGAACGTGATGCGTCGCTCGGTCTCCCGCCGCGCGCCGGGCGCGCATGCGATATCGCCGTTGCGGCGCTCGGCCTGGGTTTCCTCGACTTCGAGCGCGGCTTGCCAGACGAACAGGTACGGGCTCAGCGTCGTGCCGAGCACCGCGACCGCCGTCGTCGCATAGTCGTGGGTGAACGCAATGTGCGGAAGCACGATCGCGTGAAGCAGGCTGCGCCAGTCGACGTGCACGAAGCCGAGCTCCAGCACGTAGGCGAGCAGCCCGAGCGTCATCCATTTGAGCCAGCGCGCGTAGCGTTCGTAGGACAGGAAAACCTGCAGCATGAGCGACGCGATCCCGTAGACGGGCGCATACCAGTAGCTGCGGCCGCCGACGACGAGCGCGGTCGCATCGCCCATTGCGGCGAGATCGGCGCCGACGTTCACGACGTTGACGACTACGACCATCATGATCAGTGCCTTGGCGAGGCGGCTGGAGAACTGCTCGCGGATGCCCGCCACGAGGCCTTCGCGATTCGCGCGCCCGACGAATGCCGACGCGAGCTGTACGGCGACCATCATCGGCAGCGTGATCACGATCATCCACAGCATGTGGAAGCCGAACTGGCTGCCGGCCTGCGCATAGACGGCGACATTGCTCGGATCGGCGTCGGACGCACCCGCGAGCAGGCCGGGACCGAGCCGCCGGTACCACGGCTGCGCGGCGGGTGCGGTGGGTGCGGCGGTTGCGGGTTCGCGCGCCGCGTCGTCGCCGCGCAGGTCGCTCATTCGGCGTCTCCGCGGGCGCCGCGCGCGAGCCGCGACGCGGTGCGCAGCGCATCGACGAGCGTCCGGTACGCGTGCTCGCGCGAATCGGCGCCACGCGTGCGCAGCACGTAGGACGGGTGGTAGGTCGCGACGACGAGACTGCCGTCGGGCGAGCGCACCGGCTTGCGCGTGCGCTCGAGCGTTGCGTCGTTGTCCTGCAGTACCGCGCGCAGCGCCGTCGCGCCGAGCGCGACGATCACGCGCGGGTGCGTCGCGGCGAGTTCGCGTTCGAGCCAGTAGCGGCATGCGGCGACCTCGCGCTGCGCGGGCGTCTTGTGCAGCCGTCGCTTGCCGCGCGGCTCCCATTTGAAGTGCTTGACCGCGTTGGTCAGATAGACGGACTTGCGTTCGATCCCGGCCTCGTCGAGCGCGCGATCGAGCATGCGGCCCGCCGCGCCGACGAACGGGATGCCCGTGCGGTCTTCCTGGTCGCCCGGCTGCTCGCCGACCAGCATGATGCGCGCGTCGGCGGGCCCCGCGCCGGGCACCGGCTGCGTCGCATGTTCCCACAGTCCGCAGCGGCGGCAGGCATCGAGCGTCGCCGGTGCGTCGTCGTCGGGGGCGGCCGGGACGGCCGCGCGCTTCGCGGGCGCGGCGCGCGTCATGCGGCGCTTCCCGTACCGGCCCGCGCGGCGCCCGCATCGACGGGCGCACGACGGTGCGCGTGCCGGCGAACGGCAGGCGGGCCGAAAAACCGGCCGGGTCGGAACATCGGCAGTGCGCGCATTGACGGCTCCCTCATCGATGCAGTGCACTTCGTACAGCAACCGGCATGCCGCATGCAGTCGATCGGCGCGCGGGCCAAGTCGTGACACCGGGCGGTTGGCGGAGAGATTCCCGATGCGGTTCGATCTTGCGGCGGGCCGGACGCCGCCACGGTGCCGCCATGCCGCCGACACCGCCGCTGTGCGGAACCGGCGCATGGCCGCCGACGGGCGAGCGTGACCGCCCGGGGCGCTTACACGCAGCTTGTAAAACGGTATCGGCCGTGCCCTTGCCCCGCTCATTGGCCCGCCGCACGCGGCACGGCGGCGCCCCCCGGCTTCGCGGCCGGACATCTCCCGGCTGGGTGTGCTTGCCCGAATCGGGCACAATACGCGGCATTCGAGATGCGGAGACTTGGCCCGTGGGAATCAACTTCGATTTGACCGACTTGCAGGCGTTTCGCGCGGTGGTGGAGCTGGGAAGCTTCCGGAAGGCCGCCGAGGCGATCAGCATTTCGCAGCCCGCGTTGAGTCGCCGGATCGACAAGCTGGAGGAAGCGCTCGGCGTGCGTCTGTTCGAGCGCACGACGCGCAGCGTCACGCTCACGACGGTCGGCCGCGTGTTCGCGCCGAGCGCCGAGCAACTGCTGGACGATCTCGACGTCGCGCTGCTCGGCATCCGCGACGTCTCGTCGAGCCGCCTCGGGCACGTGACCATCGCGTGCGTGCCGTCGGTGGCCTACTACTTTCTGCCGAACGTGATCGCCAGCTACCATCGCCGCTTTCCGCGCATCAGGGTCAAGCTGCTGGATGCGAGCGCGAACGAGGTGCTGAGCGCCGTCATCAGCGGCGAGGCCGATTTCGGCGTGAGCTTCATGGGCAGCCAGGAATCCGAGGTCGAGTTCAAGCTGCTGCTGCAGGAGCGATTCGTTGCCGCGTGCCGGCGCGATCATCCGCTCGCGCGCAAGAAGCGCGTGACCTGGAGCGAGCTTTACGAATACGAATACGTGTCGGTGGACAAGACGTCCGGCAACCGCCTGTTGCTCGACCAGGCACTGACGAGCGTCGCGCCGCGCGCGCCGAGCGTGTGCGAGACGCGCCACGTGACGACCATGCTCGGGCTGGTCGAGGCGGGGCTCGGCGTCGCCGCGGTGCCGTCGATGGCGATGCCCGGACACGACCATCCGCTGCTCACCAGCGTGCCGCTCGTCGAACCGACGGTCAAGCGCAGGGTCGGCATCGTGAAACGGCGCGGACGCCAGCTGACGCCGGCCGCGGAGGAGTTTCACCGGGCGGTCGTCGAAGCAAGGCGTGGCGGCGGCACGCCGCGCAGCGATGCATCGGCATGATGCATGTGACGAAAACGACCGGGACATCGAGGAAGACTGCACCGTGAGGCTGGCAACACCGCTTCGTTCGCTGTACGTGCAAGTGCTGCTCGCGATGGCGCTCGGCATGAGCGTCGGCCACTTCTGGCCGTCGGCGGGCGCGGCGCTCAAGCCGCTCAGCGACGCGTTCGTCGGCCTCGTGCGGATGATGATCGCGCCGATCGTGTTCTGCACGATCGTCTCCGGCATCACGTCGCTCGCGAACGGGAAGGCCATCGGGCGCACGATCGTCCACGCGCTGGTGCTGTTCTATCTGCTGACCGCGGCCGCGCTCGCATTCGGGCTCGTCACCGCGTTCGTGATGCAGCCCGGCGCCGGCATGCACGTCGACGTGCGCCATCTCGACGCGAGCGTGCTGGCGCAATACGCGCAGCACGCGCAACCGCGCGGCCTCGTCGCGTTCGCGCTGAGCGTGATCCCGGATACGATGCTCGGCGCGTTCCAGCAGGGCGAGGTGCTGCCCGTGCTGCTGCTGTCGCTGCTGTTCGGGTTTTCGCTGAATGCGTATCCGCAGGCCGGGAGGCCCGTGCTGGCGCTGATCGACGGCGTCGCGCAGATCGTGTTTCGCGTGCTCGCGATGATCATGCGGCTCGCCCCGCTCGGCGCATTCGGCGCGATGGCGTTCACGGTCGGGCGCTTCGGCATCGGCTCGGTCGGCTCGCTCGCGTGGCTGATGGAGTCGTTCTACGTGGCGTGCGCGTTGTTCGTCGCGCTGGTGCTCGCGCCGCTCGCGCGGTTGCACGGCTTCGCGTTGTGGCGGCTGTTGCGCTACATCCGCGAGGAGTTGCTGATCGTCCTCGCGACTTCTTCCACGGAGCCGGTATTGCCGCGGCTGATCGTCAAGCTGGAGTCGCTCGGCTGCGACAAGGGCGTCGTCGGGCTCGTGCTGCCGGCCGGCTACTCGTTCAACCTGGACGGCACCGCGATCTATCTGACGCTCGCGGCCTTGTTTATCGCGCAGGCGTGCGACGTGACGCTTTCCGCGCCGCAGATCGCGGCGATGCTGGCCATCATGCTGCTGACGTCGAAGGGGGCGGCCGGTGTGTCCGGCAGCGGGCTGGTCGCGCTCGTCGCGACGCTCGCCGTGATGCCCGACCTGCCGGTCGCCGGCGTCGCGCTTCTGGTCGGCATCGATCGCTTCATGTCCGAGGCACGTGCGCTGACGAGCGTGATCAGCAACGCGTGCGCGGTGATCTTCGTTTCGATGCGCGAAGGCGCGTGCGATCGTGCGCGTCTTGCGCGGATGCTCGGCGCGAGCGCACCGGCTGGCCCGAACGGCGCCGATGAAGCCGACGCCGGGCCCGGCGGGAAGGCGGTCTGACGCGCACCTTCCCGTCGTTCGTGTTCAACGTGCGGTAACGGAATCCAGGCCGGTCGATTGCACATCCGGCTGCACGTCGGGCGACGCGAGATACTGAAGCAGCGCCTTCGCTTCTTCCGGATGCTGCGCGCCGACCGGGATGCCGGCCGCGAAGCGCGTGACGGACTGCAGCGACTCGGGGATCTTCCCGACGAAGGTGGCACCCTTCACGGGCAGCAGTTCGCTCACCTGCTGAAAGCCGATCTCGTAGTCGCCGTTCGCGACCACGGACGCAACCGGGATCCGCGGGACCATGGTCGCCTTCGATTTCACCTGATCCTCGATGCCGAGCTTCCTGAACAGCTCTCGCTCGATGTAGACGCCGCTCGCGCTGTCCGAGTAGGCGATCGACTTCGCATGCAGCAGAACCTGTTTGAGGCCTTCGGCCGTGCTGATATCGGGTTTCGCCGCGCCGTCGCGCACGACCATGCCGATGCGCGAATCGGCCAGCTCGACGCGCGATCCGGCGATCACCTTGCCTTGCCGGATCAGATCGTCGAGCGCATAGCCGACCATGATCACGGCGTCGGCCGGCTCGCCGCGCGCGAGGCGGTTCGGGATCGCTTCAGGCGATTTGCCCATCGACGGGCCGAGCGCGGTCTCGAGCGTGTTGCCCGTGCGGGACGCGAATCGCGGGCCGAGCAGCTTGTACGCGGCGGTGAAGCCGCCCGAGCTCATCACGTGCAGGTCGGCGGCCTGCACGTTCGCGGCGACCGCCGAAGTGGCGACGAGCGCGCTCGCGCAGAGTTTGAGGAACAGGTTTTTGATGGTCATGGTCTTGGCCGTTGTGAGTCGAAGCGGGTCGTTCGGCATCAGGCTTCAGTGTGCCGGCGTCAGCGTGGCCGTGTGCCGGCGATAGAGGGCGAACGTCGCGAGCAGCGCGCACACCGCGGCGATGCTCATCCAGTAGCCGGGCGCGGCCTTGTCGCCGGTCATGTGAATGAGCGCCGTCGAGATGGCCGGCGTAAAGCCGCCGAACACGGCCGTCGCGAGGCTGTACGCGAGCGAGAACCCGGCCACGCGCACCTCGACGGGCATCACTTCCGTCAGCGCGACGACCATCGCACCGTTGTAGATCCCGTACATGAACGACAGCCACAGAAGCACGAACAGCATGTTGATGAACGACGGCGCATGCGCGAGCAGCGACAGCGCGGGATACGCGGTGGCAATCGCGAGCAGCGTCATGCCGACGAGCAGCGGGCGGCGGCCGATGCGATCGGACAGGGCGCCGCCGATCGGCAGCCACACGAAGTTCGACACGCCGACGCACAGCGTCACGAGCAGGCTGTCGGCCGTGCTCAGGTGCAGCACCGTCTTGCCGAAGGTCGGCGCGTAGACCGTGATCAGATAGAAGCTCGTGGTGGTCATCGCGACGAGCATCATGCCGGCGACCACGACGCCCCAGTTGCGCGCCAGCGTCCCGAAGACTTCCTTCATGCCAGGACGATGCCGGCGCGCCTTGAATGCCTGCGTTTCCTCGAGCTTGCGGCGCAGCATGAAGATGAACGGCACGATCATGCAGCCGACGAAGAACGGCACGCGCCATCCCCACGATGCGATGGTCGACGCGCTCAGCCAGTGATTGAGCGCGAAGCCGAGGCCTGCCGCGACGACGATCGCGACCTGCTGGCTCGCGGACTGCCAGCTCGTATAGAAGCCCTTGCGGCCGGGCGTGGCCATCTCGGCGAGATAGACCGACACGCCGCCGAGCTCGGCGCCCGCTGAAAAGCCCTGCAGCAGGCGCCCGACCAGCACGAGCACGGGCGCGAGCAGGCCGATCGTCGCATAGCCCGGAACGAACGCGATCAGGATGGTGCCGCTCGCCATGATCGCCAGCGTGACAATCAGGCCCTTGCGGCGGCCGACGTCGTCGATGTACGCGCCCAGCACGATCGCGCCCAGCGGCCGCATCAGGAAGCCGGCGCCGAACACGGCGAAGGTCATCATCAGCGACGCGAACTCGCTCGCGGCGGGAAAGAACACGGCGGAAATCTGGGTGGCGTAGAAGCCGAACAGGAAGAAGTCGAACTGCTCGAGGAAGTTGCCGGCCGTCACGCGGAATACCGCGGCGGCCTTCGAACGTCCGGTCGGAAGGCTGGGCGAGGGGTGCATCTGGGTGTCTCCAGGGGAAATCGGGAAGAATGCGCCGGGGAGCGGTCTATTGTGGTTTCGGCAATGTTCGCCTGAAGACGGTCAAACGATAAGTGCGATTTTTGGAAGGATTGATGTCGTATGGTTATCAATCGGGCGGCGCGCTGCGCCGATCCGTCGAAAAGCCCAAAAAAAGCCCCGCATGCGCGGGGCTCGTTGCCTGTACTACCGGCACGTCACGAACGGTCAATGCGGGCCGCGCGTGCGCGGGTCGTTCAGTTCCTCGGTCGGATCGGTGAGCCCGAGCTCGTCGCCCGCGCTCCAGTACGGTGTGCTGCCGTAGAACTCGTGCAGCGGCTCGGCCCATTGCGGGTCGGCCATCGCCGGCCAGTGATCCTTGTCGAAGCCCGGCGCGTTGCGGATCCGCTCGGACGACACCGACAGCAGGAAACACTTGCGTTCGGTGTCGAGCGTGAGCGCGCTCCATGGAATCGCGAGCAGCTTGTCGCCGATGCCGAGCAGGCCGCCGCTCGACAGCACGGCGTAGGCGATGCGGCCCGAACGCACGTCGAGCATGATGTCCTTGATCTTGCCGACGTCGTCGCCATCGGTCGTATAGACCTTGTCGCCTTCCAGCGTGTCGGCCGCCATCACGTCGGGGCCCGGGCCGGCCGCCGTCGCGGCGCCCTTGCCGACGATGCGCGTCTGTCCTCGATCGGAAGTCTGCATGGTTGTCCTCCTGGTTGAGTGGAGCGCGGCCGTGCCCGGGATGGGCCCAGCGGGTCGCGCGGGGTGATCGGACGAGGCGAGGATCGCCCCGTCACGTGCGCTTCCGTTGCGACACGCCTTCGAGCGTGTTCGCGACGTCGTCGCGCGCGGGGCCGGCCGTGCGCGTCGCGATGTCCGCGAGCGACAGCATGCCGACCAGGCGCTTGTCGTGATCGACGACGGGCAGGCGGCGCAGCTGCGCGTCCGCCATGTAGTGCTGGATCTCGTCCAGCGAATCGTCCTCGAAACACCATTCGATCGGGCCCGACGCCACTTCGTGGATCCGCGTCTCCGGCGACTTGCCGGCCGAGATCGCGCGCACCGCGAGATCGCGGTCCGTGACCATGCCGATCAGCCGGTTGTTGTCGCACACGGGCAGCGCGCCGATGTCGTAGCGCTCCATCAGTTGCGCCGCATGACGGATCGAGTCGGTCGGCGCGATGCGCACGACGTCCTGCGACATGATTTCGTTGACGCGATGCATGAAGTTCTCCTTGCGGTTTGAAGCGGGGCCGTGCAATTCAGCAAGCGGCGTGCCGTTGGCGTGCCGTTGGCGCGCCGTCCGGCACGCGCGTTTCGTCCGTTTCGTCGAATCGCCGGCGGTCATTCGTCGCGGCGCTTGCCCGGGTCCTGCCAAGGGCCGTCGTCGTGCGTGCCCGGCGGCGTGTCCGGTTCGATGCGCGTGACGCCGCCGGTGGCCGGCGGGTCGCTCGCGGGAAACGTGTCCTCGAGCTGCTTGTCGATATGCCGTTCCGAATGACGCGTTTTCGTGCGGTCCTGGTCCTTCAGCGGCGGCGACGGGTCGGGATGCGGTTCGTGCGCCGGCGCGTCGCGGCCGGAACGGGTCGAATCCTTCATGGCGGGGCTCCGTGTCGGTGACGATGGGCCACTCACAGCGCAACGGCCGTGCCCGCTGCACCCGCACGGCACGCGACTTGCCGCAACGGTGTCGACCACGACGACACGCTGCGCCACGCGCGCGTGCACACGCACATCAAACGGGAGGGCACGATGACGATTCCGAAACGGCGGCCAGGAGTGCGCTATGAAGTCAACATTTGCGGCGGAGGATTCGAGTCGGTGAAGAGCCACTTCGTCACCTGGAAACAGGAGCCGCTGATTTACCGGCCGGAGCGCCGCATGTTCGAGGGCAAGGCGGACGTGCGGCCGCTCGACGAGACGTTCGGCTCGACCGAGCCCGCGCGCTTCGCGTTGCAGCGCGCGTGCGAGCCGGCCGATCCGTACGCGCTCGCCGCGCGGGTGCGCGACGACGATCACGAGCTGTGGCTCGTGATGGCCGCCTACGACGCGTAGCGCGATGGCCTTGAAAGAATTGCAGCGCGCGGTGTAGCGAAGACACGTCGCACGGCGCGGCGGCCGACGCGCATGCACGTCGACGCGCGGCAGGCGATGCGAGCGGCCGGCACGCGGCTTGCGGACTTCAGCGCATCGCGCACCGGGCGCCAAGCGCGCGGCGGCGCGATCCGATTCCACCAGAGGACAGCACAACGCCCATATGCCCATGATCCGAGACGCAACCCGAAACCCGGCCCGGTCGCTGCACCGGCCCGACCCGCCGATGCCCGACGTCGAACCGGATCCCGAACCGCCCGCGCCGGACGACCTGCCGCCCGGCACGCCCGAGCCGTATCACGATCCGGAAGGCGATCCGCCCGCGCGGCCGCCGCCGGAACGCGAGCCGCCGACGCGGGAGCCGCCGATCCACGTGCCGCCGACGGGCATACCGCCAGTGGCGTTCACTCGATCCACGGAGGGGCCACGATGAGCATCCGCGTGAAACCCGGCATGCTGCGCGACGTGGCCGAGACGCTCGGCCGCCATTTCGAGGCGCGCGCGATGCCGTTCCACGTCGAGGAGCAGCCGGCCGGCGCGCTCCATATCGGCTTTCGTGTCGACGGTCATCCGGCGTCGCTGACCGTCACCTTCGACACCGACGCGTTCGCGGCGCTCGAGCAGGCCGGCACCGAGCGGCAACGCGGCGCGCTGGCACGCGTCGCCGCCGAGTTCGACACGATGATGGCGCGCCGCGCGCCGACCGCGTATGCCGGCGATTTCCATTTCAACCGGCTCTGAGCCGTGTCGCCACGGCCGGCCCGGTGCCGTCGACTCAACGGAGGATTCCGATGAAACCGATCCAGTCGATGCGTGTGGGCGCCTGTGCGTTCGCCGCCGCGTGCGCGCTGGGCGCATGCACTCAACCGCAGGGCACCTACGGCACGCGCGGTGCGCCGCCGGCGCCGCCGGACGGTCATGGCGCGTCGCCGACCACGACGATGCCGGACGCGAATACGCGCTACGACACGCGCCCGTCGCCGCAGAACACGATGCCGGCGGGCGCGGCCGGCGGCGAGGCGCCCGACGTGCCGCCGCCGGGGCCGAACGGTGTGCAGGGCGGCCCGACGACGCCGGGCACGCCGCCGCCGATGCAGTACTGAGTGCGCGGGACGGCGCGCGTGCGCCGGCGCGAATGCCGTGCCCCTAACTTGCCGGCACTTGTAAAAAAGGCGCCACCGGGACGCGCCGCACAGGGGGTACGAACCCGCCAGAGCCCCGACAGACGGCGCTTTGCCGCCTTGGCATGGAAGCTGCGTAATTTCGTTCGAACGCAATTTCGCACACTGTCAGGAGGGCATCGATGTCCGTCACGCTTGCGCTCCAGATGCGACAGCATCTGGCACTCACGCCGAGGCTTCAGCAGTCGCTTCGCCTGCTGCAATTGTCTTCGCTCGAATTCCAGCAGGAATTGCGGCAGGCGCTCGACTCGAATCCATTTCTCGAAGATGGCCAGGGCGATGACGAAGTCGCCGCCGACGCGCCCGTACCCGCCGTCGAGGCGGCGGCGCCCGATCCGGCGCCCGAGCGCGACGACGTGCGTCCGCCCGACGGCGAGATGTCGTACACGGCCGCTCCGGCGCCGCGCGGCACGAGCCGCCAGGGTGACGACGCGAGCGACCTGTCGCCCGGCGAGTGGATGGCGGCCGAGCCGTCGCTCCACCAGCAATTGCACGACGCGCTACGCCTTTATCCGTTGAACAAGCGCGACCGCGAAGCGGCGCGCATCGTGATCGACGCGCTCGACGAGGACGGCTATATGCGTCAGGAGCTGGGCGAGCTGCTGGTTGCGGCCGATCCGGCGCTGCTGCTGTCGGAACAGGATCTCGCGGTCGCGCTGCGCCTCGTGCAGATGCTGGACCGCCCGGGCATCGCCGCGCGCTCGGTGTCCGAATGCCTGGTCCTCCAACTCGATGCGATTCCGGCCGGCACGCCGGCGCTCGCGGAGGCGAAGGCGATCGCGCGCGACCATCTCGAACGGCTCGCGCGGCGCGAGACGGCGGAAATCCAGCGCCGCCTCGGCTGCAGCCAGCAGACGATGCAGGCCGCGTGCGCGCTGGTGCGCACGCTCGACCCGCGTCCCGGCAATCATTACGGCAGCGCGCGCGGCGACTACGTGATACCCGACGTGATCGTGCGCCAGGTGCGCGACGAATGGATCGTGACGATCAACCCGGCCGTGCTGCCGCGCGCGCGGTTGCACGAGCGCTACGCGACCTTGTTCGCACAGTCGAGCGGCGAGCGCGATTCGCCGCTCGGCCAGCAGTTGCAGGAGGCGCGCTGGCTGATCCGCAACGTGCAGAAGCGCTTCGACACGATCCAGCGCGTCGGCGAATGCATCGTCGCGCGGCAGCGCGATTTCTTCCGCTACGGCGAGATCGCGATGAAGCCGCTCGTGCTGCGCGACATCGCCGAGGAGCTCGACCTGCACGAATCGACCGTGTCGCGTGCGACGGGCAACAAGTACATGGCCACGCCGCACGGCACGTTCGAGTTCAAGCATTTCTTCCCGCGCAAGCTGGAAGCAGCCGGCAAGGGCGTGTGTTCGGCGTCGGCCGCCAAGGTGCTGATCCGCGACATGATCGCGTCAGAGCGCCACACCGATCCGCTGTCGGACGTCGCGCTCGCGCAGAACCTCGCGGGGCGCGGCATCCTTCTTGCGCGTCGGACGGTGACCAAGTATCGCCAGGCGATGAAGATTCCGCCCGCCGAACTGCGCCGGCGCGACGCCGCATGACGATACCGTCCGAACCGCGCGCGGCCCGCTGAACGGGGGGCCGTGCGCACCACCGAGAGGAGGAATGCCATGCCAGCCAAGTCCCAGGCCCAGCAACGCGCCGCAGGGGCCGCCCTGTCCGCGAAGCGCGGCGACACCAAGATGAAGGACCTGAAGCCGCCTTCGAAGTCGATGGCCAAGTCGATGAGCGAAAAGGAACTCGAAAAAATGGCTTCGACGCCGACCCACGGCAAACCCAGGCACAAACACGATTCCTGATCGGCGGCGAAACGCGTCGACGATCGTCGTTTGTCAGGACTCCAGGAGGAATTCATGCTTCGATACGCCATCATCTTCTTCATCATCGCGATCATCGCGGCCGTGTTCGGCTTCGGCGGTATCGCGGCCGGTGCGGCCGAGATCGCGAAGATCCTGTTCTACATCTTCGTCGTGATCTTTCTGGTCACGCTGCTGCTGGGGGTCGTGCGCCGATGACGGTCACGCCCGACCGTTCGCAGCGCATCGCTGAACTCGAAAGTGCGCTCGCGAACGGCTTTCCGTCTCAGTCGACCCTCGTCGTGCACGCGGACGATGCGTCCGGGCGGCTGACGATCCAGGTGTCGTGGGTGCGGGTGCCGGCCGAGGCGAGCGCGCGTCAGTGGCGCTGCGTGGTGGACTTGCGCTTCGAGCCGGACGTCCTCGCGCGTTATGCGTCGCTCGGTGCCGCCGACCGGTTGCGCGTGCGCACGCATGTGTGCGACATGGCGCGACGCGCGGTGGATGAAGAGAAGCCGCGCGTCGAGGACGCCGAGATCGAATGCAGCGTCGCGCTCGACGTGACGCGCGAGGAACTGGATCGCGCGCTGAGCGCGCCCTGACGTCGCGGCGGCAGGCTGCCGCGACAACGCGGCGAGCCGCCGCGGCGTGCGCCGCGCGGCTCGTCCGCGTTCCGTGACGGCTCCGTGCGCGCCGCGACGCGGTCCCGCGTGCCGCCGTCCTTCACCGAACCGATATGACGAGGACGCGCGCATGACGAAGCTCCGCGAGCCGGCCATCGGCCGCAACCCGACGGCACGGCACCATGCGGGCGCCGCACGGCGCAGCCGGCTCGCCCGGCGCGCATGCAAGCGGCAAGGAGGACAGTCATGGCACCGCGGATGATCTGGAAAGGTGCGATCAGTTTCGGGCTCGTTCACGTGCCCGTGCAGCTCTTTCCCGCGACGCGCACCGTCAAGCCGTCGTTTCGGATGCTCGACAAACGGTCGATGGATCCGATCGGCTACCGGCAGATCAACAAGCGTACCGGCAAGGAAGTCACGCGCGAGGACATCGTGCGCGGCTACGAGTACGAGAAGGAGCGCTATGTCGTGCTGACCGACGACGAAATCCGCGCGGCGAACCCCGAATCGACGCAGACCGTCGACATCCTGACCTTCGTCGACGAGGACGCCGTGTCGTTCCTCTATCTCGACACACCATACTATCTCGTGCCGGACCGCAAGGGCGAGAAGGTCTATGCGCTGCTGCGCGACGCGCTGAAGGACAGCGGCAAGATCGGCATCGCGCTCGTGGTGATGCGCGACCGCCAGCATCTCGGCGCGCTGATTCCGGTCGGGCCGCTGCTCGCGCTCGATACGCTGCGCTGGCAGGATGAGTTGCGACCGCTCGACGAGCTGTCGGTGCCGGCCGAGGACGCGAAGCGCGCGGGCGTGACCGCGCGCGAGCTCGGCATGGCGAAGAAGCTGATCGAAGACATGGCCGGCAAATGGACGCCCGACCAATATCACGATACGTTCCGCGACGACATCCTCGAGCTGGTCGAGCGCAAGGTACGCGCGGGCAAGATCGAGGAGATCGAGGAGCGCCCCGCGCAGACGAGCCGTGCGGCGACCAACGTGGTCGACCTCACCGAATTGCTGAAGCGCAGCCTGAAAGGCGGCGGCGGAGCGCGTGCGGCCGATCTGCGCGATGCGGGCGACGAGGACGAGAATGCAGACCGGGCGCCTTCGTCGTCGCGCGACAGCGGGCGCCGCAAGCCGGCTTCGAAGACCGCCGCGAAGGGCGCGGCCGCGAAGACCGCCGCGGCGAAACGATCGCCCGCGAAACGCGCCGCGACCGGCGACCATGCGGCGAAGAAAACGACTGCGCGCCGCAAGCATGCCGCATGACGCGGCGCGAAGCGAGGTGATGTCATGCCCGGCAAGCTCGATCCATATCGCCGCAAGCGCCACTTCGGCGAGACGCCGGAACCCGAAGGCGCGCACGGGCGTCGGCGGGCGAAGGCGAAGGCCGATGCGCAGCCGGCCGCTCGCGCGCGCGCGCGTGCCGGCCATCCGCTGCGCTTCGTGATCCAGGAACATCATGCAAGGCGACTGCACTATGACTTCCGGCTGGAACTCGACGGCACGCTGAAGTCGTGGGCCGTGCCGAAGGGGCCGAGCCTCGATCCGTCGGTGAAGCGTCTTGCCGTGCATGTCGAGGACCATCCGCTCGAATATGCGTCGTTCGAAGGCGAGATTCCGGCCGGGCATTACGGCGCGGGGTCGGTCGTCGTCTGGGACGAAGGCACGTGGACGCCCGACGGCGGACTCGCGCAGGCACGCGACGGCTATCGCGCGGGCAAGCTGACGTTCCGGCTCGACGGCGAAAAGCTGCACGGCGGATGGGCGCTCGTGCGCAGCGGGCGCCAGGAGGGGCGGCAGGAGCAGTGGCTGCTGATCAAGGAGCGCGACGACGATGCGCGCGGCGCGGACGAGTTCGACGTCGTCGGCGAGCGGCCGGGGAGTGTGCATGACGGGGCCGGGCGGGCGGCGCGGGTGGATTCGAGCGGCGGCTCGAAGCGCACGCGTGCGGCGCCGCGCGGCCGCGGCGACGAGGCCGGAAAGCACGACGCGCGCGGCGCACGGCATGACGGCCGCGACCGCGCTCGAGACGACCGCGATCGCGCGCCTGCGGATCCGTCCGCGATCGAAGGCGCGGTGCGCGCGCCGTTGCCCGAGCGCGTCGCGCCGCAGCTCGCGACGCTGGTCGACGGTCCGCCGCACCAGGGCGACTGGCGCTACGAACTGAAATTCGACGGCTACCGGATCCTCGCGCGCATTTCCGGCAAGGGCACGCGCCGGCACGTGAAGCTGATGACGCGCGAAGGTCGCGACTGGACCGCGAAGCTGCGCGCGCAACGCGAGGCGCTCGCGGCGCTCGCCGTCGACGACGCATGGCTCGACGGCGAGGCCGTCGTGCTCGGCGCGAACGGTCTTCCCGATTTCCAGGCGCTGCAGAACGCACTCGGTGCGGGACGCTCGGATGCGGTCACGCTGTTCGTATTCGATCTGCCCTATCTCGACGGCCACGACTTGCGCGACGCACCGCTCACCGCACGCCGCGCGCTGCTCGAACCGCTGCTGGCCGACAGCGACGCCGCACGAGTGCGCTTTTCGCCCGATCTCGGCGACGACGTTGCGTCGCTGATCGCGAGCGCATGCGATACCGGACTCGAAGGGCTGATCGGCAAGCGCGCGGACTCGCGCTATCGGGCGGGACGTTCGCCCGCATGGATCAAGCTCAAATGCAGGCGCCGGCAGGAGTTCGTGATCGGCGGCTACACCGAGCCATCGGGCAGCCGTCACGGCTTCGGTGCGCTGCTGCTCGGCGTGCACGAACCGGCGCCGGGCGGCAAGCGCACGCGCGGGCCGGCACCGCTGCGCTATGTCGGGCGGGTCGGCACGGGCTTCGACGCGCGCATGCTCGACCGGCTTGCGTCGATCCTGCGCAAGCACGAGCGCGATACGGCGCCGTTCGATCCGCCGCCGCGGGAGCGCTCGCGCACGCGTCTGCACTGGATCGAGCCGACGCTCGTCGCCGAATGCGAATTCGCGGAGTGGACCGGCGACGGCATCGTGCGGCAGGCCGCATTCATCGCGTTGCGCGAGGACAAGCCGGCCACGCAGATCGTCCGCGAAGTGCCGAAACATGCGAATACGGAGGTGGCGATGGATCAACGTCAGACCACGCACGACGACAAACACCGCGCGAAGCACGCGTCGCACGACGCGAATGGCCGCGAGCACCCCGCGCGTTCGCGCGCATCCGCCCGCACGACGGGCAGCGACGATACCGGCCCGGACCGCCTTGGCCGCGTGCGTATCACCCATCCCGACCGCGTGCTTGATCCGGCCAGCGGCACACGCAAGATCGATCTCGCGCGTTACTGGCAATGGGTCGCGCCATGGCTGCTGCCGGACCTGAAGGGGCGGCCCGTGTCGCTGGTGCGCGCGCCTGGCGACATCGCGGGCGAGCTGTTCTTCCAGAAGCATGCCGAGCGGCGCGAGATTCCGTTCGTCACGCAGCACGCCGGGCTCGATCCGGGGCACGGTCCGCTGCTGTCGCTCGACAGTGTCGACGCGCTGCTCGGCGCGGCGCAGATGGGCACGATCGAGTTGCATACGTGGAATGCGCATGCGTCGAACATCGAACGGCCGGACCGGATCGTGTTCGACCTCGACCCCGATCCGGCGCTGCCGTGGAGCACGATGATCGAGGCGGCGCAACTCGTGCGCGGGCTGCTCGACGAGCTGGGGCTCGCGTCGTTCTGCAAGACGAGCGGCGGCAAGGGCCTGCATGTGGTCGTGCCGATCACGCGGCACCTCGGCTGGGACGACGTGAAGGACTTCTCGCGCGCCGTCGCGCAGCACGTCGCGGCCGCGTTGCCCGACCGTTTCACCGCGACGATGGGCCCGCGTCATCGTCGCGGCAAGATCTTCATCGACTACCTGCGCAACGGTCGCGGCGCGAGCACGATCGCCGCGTATTCGACGCGTGCGCGGCCGGGGATGGGCGTGTCCGTGCCGCTGCGCTGGGACGAAGTGCCCGGCACGACCGGCGGCGCGCAATGGACGATCGACACGCTGCATGAACGCCTCGACCGGCTCGAGGGCGACCCGTGGGAAGGCTACGACGACACGCGGCAGCGCATCACCGCGCAGATGCGCGCGCGGCTCGATGCATCGTGACGTCGCCCGCGCGGTCAGCGTCGACGCTGCTGCAGGCGGTAATACCAGTCCATCAGCGGCGTCGCGGACACGCCGTGCGCGATCACCGATGCCGACACCACGGCCAGCACCGGCGCCGCGAGCGGGCGCACCGCGCTGGCCGGCCCGTGTTCGAGCGCGAACAGCAGGTAGTAGAACGAGCCGATCCCGCGGATTCCGAACCACGCCATCAACCGCCGCTGCGCGTGGGTCGCGCGCGAGCCGGTCAGCGTCAGCAGCACGGCGAGCGGCCGCACGGCCACGAACAGCACGACGGCGAGCCCGATCGAGCTCCACGTCAGGAGCGGGGCCGACAGCGTCGCGAGCACGCTGCCGATCATCGTCATGATGAGCGCCTCGGCGATCCGTTCAAGCTCGATCGTGAAGTCCAGCACCGATTCGGTCATGAACGCGTGCACCTTCTCCGGGTGCTTCTCGGTCGCGACCACGTCTTCCGAGTCGATTCGACCGATCACTTCGCGCGGTCGCCGGTCGCCGCTCGCGCGATGCTCGACGCGTCGCATCGCGACGCCTGCGGCGAACGTCGCGATGAAGCCGAACGTATTCGCGAGTTGCGCGGCGCCGAACGACAGCACGATCAGTGCGAGCGCGAAGAAGCCTTCGAACCCGAGCGCCTGGGCGTAGCGGGTGCGCAGCCAGCCGATCGCCTTGGTGGCGGCCGCACCGAGCAAGCCGCCGATCGCGGCTGCGCCCGCGATGCCCCACAACACGGCAAGCGCGAACGCGCCGGTGAGCGCCGGCTGCGCGTGCGGCGTGCCGGGCGCGCCGCACAGCGCAAGGCCCGCAAGCGCGAACGGCAGCGCGATGCCGTCGTTCAGCCCGCCCTCGCCGGACAGTGCGAAGCGCACCAGGTCCCGGTCGCCGGGATCGTGCACCTGCACGTCGTGCGCGAGCACCGGGTCGGTCGGCGCGAGGATCGCCGCGAGCAGCAGCGCGGGCCCCCATCCCAGCCCCAGCGTCAGCACCGCGCAGCCGGCGAGCAGCGGCACGGTGACGACCATCGCGAGCAGGCCGAGCCGGCAGGGAACGAGCCACAACTTGTCGGACAGCGGCACGCGCAGGCGCAGGCCGATCGCGAACAGCGACACCAGCAGCGCGACCTCGACGATCTCGCGCAACAGCGGCGCGTCGCGTTCGATGTCGAGATGCAGGAGCCCGGCGCCGGACGGGCCGAGCGCGACGCCGAGCGCGAGATAGATCATCGCGCTGCTGCACGGCAGGTGACGTAGCGCCGACGTCGCGACGCCCATGCTCATCAGCACCGCGCCGATGATCAGATACCACAGCGTTTCATGCATTGCGTGCTGGCGGAGTGAGTCGATACGGAGCGGGTGGACGGCGTCACGGCTTGCGGCCGAACGCCTCGCGCAGTTTTCGCTTCGCGCGTTCGAGCGTCGCGCGGCGCGTCTTCGGCAGGTTGCGGCCCGCGCGGTTCACGTAGAAGTTGAGCATCGACATGGCCGACTGGAACGGCGGTGCCTTGCGGCGGCGGCTGTGCTCGGCCGAGCGCTTGAGCGATGCCGCGATCTCGCCCGGGTCGTCGGACTTGAAGATCTCGGGTTCGATGTCGAGCGCATCGCTCTTTCGCATGACATCGGCGGACCAGCGCTTGCGGTGATGCGGATCGTTGCTGCGCGCGCGGCCGGGGCGGCGCGTCACGCGTTTGCCGTGCGGACGGGAGGCGGTAGCTGAAGGCATGACAGGGCTCCGTACGGGTCGATCGTGCTGCGCAGCAAGCGATGTGCCGCGCATCGCCGACGGCACGTGCCTTGCTGGACCATGGGCGCAGGAAATTCCACGACAGCCGTTCCATTGAGGGAGAACGTTCCATGAAGCCAGTATTCGAATCGAAATCTGCCGCGCGCCGAATTCTTGCGTGCGCGGCCGTCGCACTCGTCGCGGCCGCGCCGGCCGCATGGGCGCAGAATTCGCAGCGCTCCGACGAGGGCACCGGTGCGCCGATCCTGTCGCCGCCGGACACATCGGCACAGGGCACCGGCGGCGGTATGACGAATGGCAATACGGCAGCACCACCGCCCGCGACGCGCATGCAGGAGCCGCGCGCCACGCGTTCGCACGGGCGCCCGCATGTGCGGACCAAACCGGGCGGCCCGAGCGGCGCCGGGACCGGCGGCAGCGGCAGCACGGGCGGCGCCACCGGCGGCGGCAGCGCGGGGGGCAGCGCCGGCATGGGCGGCGTAGGCGCCGGCGAGGGCGGCACCGGCGCGGGTGCCGGTAACGGCCGCTCGTCGGGCGCGACAGGCTCCGGCGGCGGCGGCGCGGGCGGTACGGGCAGCGCGGGCTCGAGCGGCTATTGACGATCACGGTGTCGCGCCGGCGCGACCGGCGCGGCGCGATGGCGGGGGCCGGCCGCGGGGCCGGCACTGCCACCACGCGGGAGCACATCATGGACTCGAATCACCGAACCTCGTTCGACCCGGTCGAACTCGACACCGACGAGGTCGACACCGACGATCTCGATACGACGGTCCATCTCGACGTCGAGACCGGCAGGATCACGTTCCATGCGGCATGGGCGCTGGCGCCCGACGCGCGGCCCGAGACGCCGCGGCACTCGGTCGTGCTCGCGCTCGACTGCGACACGATGCAGCGCTACGCAGATCTCGACGACGGCGCGCGGATGCGCGTGCACGCAATGCTGCACGATGCCGTGCAGGCCACGCTCGACACGCTGCCCGACGTCACCGAGGACCTGACGCTGACGGTCGAGCTGACCGACGCGATGCTCGACGCGGCGCGCCATCTGCAGTGAGCATGCCGGGCCGACAGCGGCCCGCGCGCGGCCGTGGACGTGGCCGTGCATGATTGCGCCGGGTGGCCGCCGCCAGGCATTCCGGTTACATCTCCGTTGAAATCTTTGCAGATGCCCATGACGTCGGGCCGGCCGGCCTGTGCGTCGCGCGGCCGCTCGCGTGCGTGAGTGCCTTCGCGATTGCGGGTCATGCCCCATGGAGACGATGGCTGCGCGACGTCATCCCGCGCGGCACGCCGATTGCGGCGCGACCGGCACGGCACGACGGGTGCCGCAACATCACAGGGAGCGCTCCATGACCGGAAAGCTGGATCATTGCAAGGTGGCGATACTCGCCGTCGACGGCTTCGAGGAAGCCGAGCTCGTCGAACCGCAGCGCGCGCTCAAGGCCGAAGGCGCACAGGTGGACGTGATCTCGCAGAAGGGCGGCGAGATCCAGGGATTCAGGCACGTCGACAAGGGCGAGCGCGTAAAGGTGGACCGCACGTTCGACGATGCGCGCGAAGGCGACTACGACGCCGTCGTGCTGCCCGGAGGCGTCGTCAACGGCGATGCGATGCGGATGGTGACGGCCGCGCGCGAATTCGTGACGGCCGCGGTCGGCGCGGGCAAGCCGATCGGCGTGATCTGTCACGGCGGCTGGCTGCTCGTGTCGTCGGGGCTGGTGGAGGGCCGCACGATGACGAGCTGGCCGAGCCTGCAGGACGACATCCGCAACGCGGGCGGCAAATGGGTCGACCAGGAGGTCGTGCGCGACGGGAACCTGATCACGAGCCGCAAGCCCGACGACCTGCCCGCCTTCAACGGCGCGCTGGTGCAGTGTCTCGCGTCGCGAGGGGCGTGAGCGATGCCGGCCGATTCGATCCGTCACGTGACGTTGACCGATGCGCCGCCGGAATTCGACGGCGCGGCGCTGCAGATGCGCTTCGTCGTCGACGTCGACGGGAAGCCGCTTACGTGCGCGATCACAGTCGAGGCGCTCGAGGATCATTTCGGCGCGCGCTCGGCGCTCGAAGCCGACCTGCGCGACGCGTTCGAGCGCGGCCGTGCGCGCATCGAGGCCGCGTGCGAGGAAGTGCTCGCGGACGGCAAGGGCGGCGTGGAACTGCACAGCGGCTATTTCCGCGTGCGCGACACGGCGGCCGGCAAAACCGCGCGGGCCGGGCTGTTCCGTGCGAGGAAGTCGTGATCGGCCGGGCGGCGCGAGCGGGCCGGCGTCGCGCTCGCGTGCGTGCTTACACGCCGTTGAAAACTTTGCAGCGGCGCGTCGCGCGCTTGCGGTGACACATCGCGCCGCACGCCGCTCGCACGCGGCGCGGCCGCGTCCCGCCATCTGGCACGCTACCTGCATGCTTGTGTCGTCGCCGGCGCGCCTTTCGCGCCGCGCGTCGCCGCGATGCCGCCGCTGCATCGTGCGTAGCCGCCAACGGGGATACGAGCATGCTGACCGCCCATGAATTCGCCGCGCTGTTCCTGGTGCATCGCGCACCGGAACAGATCCAGACCGACCGCGACGACATCGTCGCGCTGCTCGAACGACAGTTGATCGTGATGCGCCGGGACGCGTCGGGCGCGAGCCGCCCGGCGCTGACCGACGACGGGTTGACCGTCGTCCGCTGCGTGCAGCGGCACGACGGCCACGACGCCGGCGGCCCCGACGCGTGACACGCGATGCATGATGCGCTCGCGCGCAGCCGCTGCGCGGCTCAGCGCGCGATCGCGACCGGCGTGTTGACCTGCACGACCGGTGCGTCGCCGTCGAACGGCGGCGCGCACAGGAAGCGATCGATCACGCCTGCTTCGAACAGCAGGCAGTAGGTCGAGCCGCCGTACTGGAAATAGCCGATCTCGTCGCCCTTGTCGACGCGCTGCCCCGGCACGACTTCGACGACGCACGACGAAACGTCGCCCATTCCGACGAACACCGCCGCGACGGTCCCGATCCCCGGGTCGTCGCAGTCGATCGCGACGATCGCGCGCGCGGCGACGGCCGTCATGTAGCCCTGCGAGTCGTTGAGGCCGGCCGGGTCCGGGCCTTCCGCTTCGGCGACCGAGTAGTACGTGCCGTCGACGCGATACGCATGCGTGACGGTGCCGCGCACCGGCGCGTGCCAGCGGTGATAGTTGTACGCGCTCAGATAGGCCTGGTACAAGTCGCCGCCGACGAACCGCTCGGCGAGCGGCAGCCGCGCGGGCGTGAAGATGTCGCGCAGCGAATACGGCTGGCCCTTGATCCAGAACGTGTCGCGGATCTTCACGTTCGATTCCGTGTGATACGGCGCGGCTTCGCACGCGCTGACGATCACGTGCGCATCGTCCGGTGCTGCGACCGGCCGGGCGCCCGCACGAAAGCGCCGCGTGAAGAAGTCGTTCCACGAGTCGAAGCCCCAGTGAGGCTGGTCCTCGCGATACTGGAACTGCGACAGGCCGAGGCGCTTGCGCGCTTCGTCGCAGAACCAGCCGTCCGGCGGCGACGTGTCGAGATGCGTGCGCGAATGCGGGCCGCCGAGAAAGTCGCACCACACGTTCAGCACCTGCTTCAGATGCGCGTTGACCGTCGGGTCGCGAAACACCGCGTGGCCCGACGGCATGCACATCGGCCAGTCGAGGAACGCGTTGAGCGGGCACACGATCAGGCTCGATTCGCTGAAGGGTGGCGTGTACGTCATCAGATGATCGATCACCGTCATCAGTTCGCCGATCGATGCGTAGCCCAGCGTGCGGCCTGCTTCGCGTGCCTCGCCGATCGCGCGGGTGAGGTTCATGCGCAGCACCGGATCGTCGTCGAACAGTTGCGCGAGCGCCTGCACGGCCGGCGTGCGCAGCCGTTCGCCGGCATGCGCGCGTGCCGCAGCGGCGATTGCCTCGCGATACGCGGCCATATGCGATTCCTCGCGGGCCATCCATTCGCCGAGACGACGGCGCGTGGCGGGCGCCGTGCTGGGAGCGGTCGTCATGGTCACCTCCGGCAATCGTTGCGATACGAACGGACGTAGCAACGCGCCTGCCCGCTGCGCGGCATCGAAATTGCTGCGCTCGGGCGACGGAATCCTTCGATGATTCGGGAGAGGACACATGAACGCAGCTTCGAATGTGCGACAGACGAACGATGCGGCGTCGACCGACGAGCGCCGCGGCGGCGAGCAGCGGACCGTGGCGCCGACCCGCACGCGGGCACGGGTGCGGGCGAGAACGGCGCGTGACGCAGGACGGCGGCCCGAACGCGGCAGCGGAAACGGGCCGGTGGCGCCGAGCGGCCGCCACGAGACCGGCGAGCCGCACTGGGAGGACGACGGCGGCGAGATGCCGCCGGAAGAGTGGTCGTGACGCGGGGGCGGGCACCGAACCGCCGGTGCCGGTTCGGTCACTGCGGATCGATCAGCTTCAACGTACCTGCCATGTGCAGGAACTGCCCGTCCTTCAGCGAGATGTTCGTGTTCACGGTGCCGCGCGCGAAATCCTCGACGTGCACGACGTTCGAACCCGTGGCCGGCTCATGCCAGTACACCATGTACACCTGCGGACGAATCTCGCGCGCGGTGTACTGCACCGTATCCGTCACGCCCTTGAACTGGCCGGCGGTGCCGACGAACGACATCGTCTTGTCGTCCTTGAAGCGCAGTTCGAATACGGTATCGCCGAATTGCACGCGCGCCGTCTTGCCTGCGGCCGGAAACGGGGCGGGCGCGGGCCACTGCATCTCGCCCTTCGCGACCTTCGCGCTCAACTCGAGCGACGACTTCTCGCCAAGCCCCGGATAGCGTGCGTCCATGGCGGCGATCAGGGCGGCCGAATCCGTCGCGCGCGCCGTCTCCTGGTCGAACGCCGTCAGATACGCGCGCGTGAATGCGACGCCGGTCGTGAACGGCAGGCTGCCATCCCGATTGGGCAGGTAGTGGCCGGGCACGACGCGCGCCGGCTTCAGCGCGTCGATCCGGTCGAGTGTCGCGAGCCAGTTCGCGTGCGACAGCGGCGTCTGCGTGTCGGCCATCCACACGTGGATGTTCGCGGCGACCGGGATGCCGCCCACCACGGTCCGCTCGGAAGGAATCCAGACGAACGTGCGATCGGGCGTCGGGCCGTCGAGCCCGACGATGCGCAGCGGTTGCCCGTCGACGCGCAACGTGTCGCCGGCGAGCGGCTGCGGCACGATCACCGAAGCCGGCGCATTGTCCTTGAGGATGGGGCCCCAGTATGCAAGCTTGCCGTCCTTGCTGGCCTCGATCGCGGCGACGGTCTGCGGCGTCGCGACGATCTTCGCGTCCGGGAATGCCGCGTGAATGGTGTCCAGTCCGAAGTAATAATCGGGATCGGCGTGGCTCACGTAGACCGCCTTGAGCGTCTTGCCGGTCGCCTTGATCCGGTTCACCAGTGCCTTGGCATCGTCGCGCTGGAATTGGGCGTCGATCAGGATGGCTTCGGTCTTGCCCGACACGATCTCGGACGAAACCGGGAAGATTGCCTTGGCACCGGGATTGTAGACATCGACGGTAAGCGGCCCGGCGATGCTCGCGGACGCGACGCCGAACATCGCGGCGGCGGCAAACATGGAAGAAATCAGACGACGAAGCGACATGACGAGACCCCTGGTGGAAGTTGAGTGCGCACAGATTAAATGAAACTAAGGTAGTTACAAATAGTTGATGTGTTGATCGTCTATTTCCTGTTGCGAACGAATCGACGGGCGCACGCCGCGAGCGTCCCGTTTCATCGTTTCCATATTTCGAGTAATATCGAAAAATGGAAACGAACCAGACCATCGCCGCGCTGTCGGCCCTCGCGCACGAATCTCGCCTCGCCGTATTCCGCGCGCTCGTGCAGGCCGGCCCGTCGGGCCTGCCCGCCGGGCAAATCGCGACGCTGCTCGACGTGCCGCCGTCGTCGCTGTCGTTTCATCTGAAGGAACTGGCCCACGCGCAGCTCGTCACGAGCCGCCAGGAAGGCCGCTTCGTGATCTATTGCGCGAACTTCGCGACGATGGACGGGCTGATCGGCTACCTCACCGAAAACTGCTGCGGCGGCAATCCGTGCGCGCCGGTCTCCGCCTGTTCGACCGCCTGCGCCGACCAAACGTAAGCAAAGCACCCGCCGATGACCACCAACGTCCTGATCCTCTGCACCCACAACTCCGCGCGCAGCGTGCTCGCGGAGGGCATGCTCAATCACTGGGCCGCGAAACTCGGCCGCGACGTGCGCGCGTACAGCGCCGGCAGCGCGCCGAGCGGCCGGCTCAATCCGTTCGCGCTCGATGCGCTCACGCGCGCGGGCGTCGACGTCACCGGATACCGCAGCAAGAGCTGGGACGAGTTCGTCGGCGACGGCGCGCCGCGCATGCGCATCGTCATCACGGTATGCGACAGCGCGGCCGCCGAGGCGTGCCCGTACTGGCCCGGCAGCCCGGTGAACGTGCATTGGGGCTACGCCGATCCGTCGAACGCCGAAGGCGGCGACGCCGGCAAGCGCCTCGCGTTCGAGCTGACGCGCGAGGCGATCGGCTACCGGATGCTGCAACTGCTGGCGTTGCCGCTCGAGCGCTTGAACGACGCCGAACTGCAGGCCGCGTTGATCGCCATCTCGCGAAACTGAGCGTCCGCGCCGGCGCACGGCGCGAACCGTGCGCCGCTTGCGCTTTTTCGGTATCGAACCTGTCCGATGAATACGTCCAACACCGTCCCGCCTTGCGACGCCGCTGCGAAGCCGGCGATCAATTTCTTCGAACGCTACCTGACGGTCTGGGTCGCGCTGTGCATCGTCGCCGGCATCGCGCTCGGCCAGGTGCTGCCCGACGTGTTCCAGCGGATCGGCCGCATCGAGTACGCGCAGGTGAACCTGCCGGTCGGCGTGCTGATCTGGGTGATGATCATCCCGATGCTGGTGAAGGTCGACTTCGGCGCGTTGCACGAAGTGCGGCAGCATGTGAAGGGGATCGGCGTCACGCTCGTCGTGAACTGGCTCGTCAAGCCGTTCTCGATGGCCTTTCTCGGCTGGTTGTTCATCCGCCAGCTGTTCGCGCCGATGCTGCCGGCCGACCAGCTCGACAGCTACGTCGCCGGCCTGATCCTGCTGGCCGCCGCGCCGTGCACGGCGATGGTGTTCGTATGGAGCCGGCTCACGGGCGGCGATCCGCTGTTCACGCTGTCGCAAGTCGCGCTGAACGACAGCATCATGGTGATCGCATTCGCGCCGCTGGTCGGGCTGCTGCTCGGGATGTCCGCGATCACCGTGCCGTGGGCGACGCTGCTCACGTCGGTGCTGCTCTACATCGTCATTCCGGTGATCCTCGCGCAGTTCTGGCGCAAGCGGCTGCTGCGCGGCGGGCAGGCGGCGTTCGATGCCGCGATGGCGAGGATCGGCCCGTGGTCGATCGCCGCGCTGCTCGCGACGCTGGTGCTGCTGTTCGCGTTCCAGGGCGCGGCGATCCTGAAGCAGCCGCTGGTGATCGCGCTGCTCGCGGTGCCGATCCTGATCCAGGTGTTCTTCAACGCGGCGCTCGCATACTGGCTCAACCGCGCGGTGGGCGAGAAGCACGACGTCGCGTGCCCGTCCGCGCTGATCGGCGCATCCAATTTCTTCGAGCTTGCCGTCGCGGCCGCGATCAGCCTGTTCGGTTTTCACTCCGGCGCGGCGCTCGCGACCGTCGTCGGCGTGCTGATCGAGGTGCCGGTCATGCTGCTGGTGGTGCGCATCGTGAACCGGTCGAAGGGCTGGTACGAGCGCGCTCGAGCCAACCCCGGAATCCATTCATGACCGACCGATTGTCCGACCTGCCGCAACTCGCGCCCGAACTCTTCCGCGTGCCGGACGCGAGCCGCTTGCGGCCGGCATCGCCTTCCACTCACGCGCCGCGTTTTCTGCTGCTGTACGGTTCGCTGCGCGAGCGCTCGTTCAGCCGCCTGCTGGTGGAGGAGGCCGCGCGCCTGCTCACGGCGATGGGGGCCGAGGTGCGCGTGTTCAATCCGAGCGGGCTGCCGTTGCCCGACGATGCGCCGGAAGGCCATCCGAAGGTCGTCGAGCTGCGCGAATTGGTGCTGTGGTCGGAAGGCATGGTGTGGTGCTCGCCGGAACGACACGGCGCGATGACCGGCATCATGAAGTCGCAGATCGACTGGATTCCGCTGTCGGCCGGCGCCGTGCGGCCGACGCAGGGCAAGACGCTCGCGGTGATGCAGGTCAGCGGCGGCTCGCAGTCGTTCAACGCGGTGAACCAGCTGCGCGTGCTCGGGCGCTGGATGCGCATGCTGACGATCCCGAACCAGTCGTCGGTGGCCAAGGCGTTCATGGAATTCGACGAAGCAGGGCGGATGAAGCCGTCGGCCTATTTCGATCGCGTCGTCGACGTGATGGAGGAGCTGGTGAAGTTCACGCTGCTGACGCGCGACGTTGGTCCGTATCTGGTCGACCGGTACAGCGAGCGCAAGGAGAGCGCGGAGGAATTGTCGAAGCGGGTGAATCAGCGGGCGATCTGAACCGTACGCGTATCGCTCGTCCAATCGGGAGTCGATGTCATGCAACTTCGCCCTGCCGCGTCATCCGACCTGGCCGCGATCGACGCATTGCTTCGCGCGTCGAACCTGCCTGTCGAGGGTGTCGCCGAGTCTCTGGAGCACTTCGTCGTGCAGGCCGATCCGCACGGCTTGAGCGGATGCGGCGGTCTCGAATACCACGGGGACTTCGCGTTGCTCCGGTCGATTGCCGTCGCACCGGCCGCGCGAGGTCACGGCGTCGGCCGCGCGATCGTTGCGCGGCTGATCGCGACTTGCCGCGCGCGGCAAGTCCATTCGATCGGCTTGCTGACGACGACCGCGGAGGATTATTTCGCCGGTTTCGGATTCGTGCGCGTCGCCCGCGACGATGTACCGCGCCCACTGCTGGCGTCCAGCCAGTTTCAACGCGTATGTCCGGACACGGCCACCGCAATGTTGCTTGCATGTTGAGCGGACAGGCCGGAACGCGATGAGAAGGGTACCTCGGCGCGCTGGCCGCGTTCGCGTCTAACCGGTCACGGGCCCTTCGTATCGGCGGACACCAGCACCGCGACCGGCAACGCGGCCAGACAACGATCGAGCCGAATCACGCCGTCCGGCGCCGCGAGTTCGCTTCCGTCGCCGAGGCAGTCGATCCACCGCTCGCCGGCGCCGCGCGGCACGATCACGGCCGTATCGCCCCATTCCCGCGGTTCCACGCGCGGCAGCTCGGGCGCTTCGCCGAGCAGCCGGCATGCGAGCCGCGTCACCACGACCACGACCGTCGCCGTTTCGTCGCGGCGCGCGAACGCCACGGCATGCCGCCCGAGTTTTCCGCGCACGCGCAGCGGCAGGTACGCGCCATCCGCGAACGTCGCCGGCCAGCATGCGCGCGCCGCGAGCATCCGCTCGACGAGCGCGCGCTTCACGCGCGCATCGGGCCAGTCGCGCAGGTACGCGGCAACCGGCTCGTCGACCCGCTCGGCCGCCAGTTCCGCGAACGGCACGTCGCGCCGGTTGTCCGGATCGACGAGCGAGTGATCCCATGACTCGGTACCTTGATACAGGTCCGGCACGCCCGGCGACGCCATCCGCAACGCCGCCTGCGCGAGACCGTTGACGACGCCGGCCGGCGCGATCCGCGCGACGAACGCATGCAGTCGATGCACGAAATCGCCCGTGCCGTGCGGCGTCAGGATCGCGCGGACGAACGCCTCGCACGCGCGCTCGTAGTCCGCGTTCGGCGCGAGCCAGTCCGTATGGCGTTTCGCCTCGCGCAGCGCCTTGGTCTGCCAGCGCACCACACGCTCGGCGAGCGCCGCGAGTCCGGCCGCATCGTCCGGCGCGAGCCCCGGCGGCCAGCAGCCGACCAGCGTCTGGTACAGCATCGCCTCCGCGCAAGGCCCCGGCGTCCACGCGAGATCGCGCTGCGCGCCGCCGCGCCGGGGCTGGTTCAACGCCGACCAGTCGAGCGACACCGCGCGCCAGAGGTCCGGCACTTCGCTCAGCACCGCGAGCCGCGCGCGCGCATCCTCGCCGCGCTTGTGATCGTGCGTCGCGGTTGCGATGAGCGTGTGCGGAACGGTGCGCGCGCGCCGCCGGTTGCGTGCATGGAACGCGCCGCGCGACAGGCTGAAATCGCCTGCATCGGCGCCGACCTCGTTGCGCGACAGCAGCCGTCCGTAGCGATAGTTGGCCGTGTCCTCGACGCCTTTTGCGGCAAGCGGCGCGGTGAGCTGCGCGAACGCGACGCGCGCCGCGTGCAGCGCCGCGACATCGGCGCGCGGCACGCGCGTGCCGGGCAGCCCGAGCCAGCCGGCGACGCGATCGAGCGCGTAGCGGTCGGACGGATCGATCGCCGCGCACGCCGCGTCGTACGCACGCGTCAGCACGCGACGATCGGCGCCGGCCGGCTCGTCGCCCGGTGTCGGGTACAGCCGGTACACGGGCAGATGCACGGCGAGCTCGCCCAGCACCCGATGGATCGCAATCCGGCTGATGTCGCGCGTCGCGGGCGCGGCGCGCGCGATGCGGTGCAGCGCCCGTGCGACGCGTTCGTGCTCGCCGGCAAGCTGCCGCATCAGCACGCGCCGCTTGCCGGCCACCGCTTCCTCGGCGAACGAGCGCGCCGACCCGGACACGGCTGCCCAGTGCGCGGCAAGCGGCGCGGCGCCGGCCGGGTCGTGCAGCAGCGCGGCGACGTCGTTCATGAAGTCGTAGCCCGTCGTGCCGTCGACGCGCCAGTCCTCGCGCAGCGTCTCGCCCGGCGCCAGGATCTTCTCGACGACGACGTACGGCCGCTCGTCGCGCTGCGCGGCGAGCCGCGCATGCAGGCGCCGGCAATACGCGCGCGGGTCGGCGAGGCCGTCGACGTGATCGACGCGCAGCCCGTCGATCAAGCCCGCCGCATGAAGTTCCAATGGCAGCGCGTGCACCGCGTCGAATACCGCTTCGTCCTCGACGCGCACGGCCGCGAGCGTCGCGATGTCGAAGAAACGCCGCCAGTTCAGTTCGTCGGCGGCCGTGCGCCACCATGCAAGCCGGTAGTGCTGGCGCTCCAGCAGCCGGTGAAGGCAGGCGCGCGAACGCGCGCGGCGCGGATCGGCGCCACGCAAAATCGCGTCGAACGCATGAGGGCCCTGCGCTGCGGCGTAGTCGCGCAACGCGTTGCGCGCGTCCGCGACACGTGCGCTGCCGCGCCCCGACGCGGCGTCGAAGCGTTCGGCGAGCGCGTTCAGGTCGGCGCGATTCGCGATGCGCAGGATGTCCGCATGAGTCGCGACGGCGACCGGCAATCTCCTGCCCGGGCATGCGATGAAGAAGCGCCCGGTCGACGGATCGGCGCCGAGCGTGATGTCGCCGGCCGCGAGCGCGTCGCCGTACGGCGCGCCGAGGCACGGCAGCAGCACCTTGCCGGCGAGCGCCGGGTCGGGCGGTTGCCAGTCGATGTCGAAGTAGCGTGCGTACGGGCTCGCCGGCCCCCATTCGAGCACGTCGTTCCACCAGTCGTTCGACGCGCCGCCGACGCCCATGTGGTTCGGCACGATATCGACGATCACGCCGAGGCCGCGCGCACGCAGCGCATCGACGAGACGGCGAAAACCGGCTTCGCCGCCGAGTTCGGTGCTGATCGCGCGATGGTCGACGGTGTCGTAGCCGTGCGTCGAGCCGGGCTCGGCCGTCGTGACCGGCGACAGGTACAGATGGCTCACGCCGAGCCGCGCGAAATAGTCCGCATGCGCGGCCGCGTCGTCGAACGTGAAGCCGGCGTGCAGTTGCAGTCGCAGCGTCGCGCGCGGCGTCATTCGTGATCCTCCGGGGCGTGGCGTGCGCGCTCGATTTCCGCGATGCGCGTGCGCACGTCTGCATCGAACAGCGCGTCGACCGCGCGCGGCAGCCGGCGCCGCCAGTTCGGATGGCCGCATGGCGGGCCCGGCAGGTTCGGCTGTTCCGCGAGTGCGAGCAGATCCTCGAGCGGCACGATCGTGAGCGGCGACGGGCTGCGCGCAACGTACGCGAGAACGGCGCCGACGGGCGGCGCATCGGCGGGCGGGACCGGATCGCCCGCCGGTGCGCAGCCCGCGCGCTGCAACGCGCGCCAGAGCATCGCGCGTTCAGTGGCGCGTTCGGTCCGGGCGGCCGTGACGTCGGGAGCGGGCGTTTTCTGCGCGGAGCGCGGGTCGTGGCCGTGATCCGCGGCCGGTGCATCGTCACGCATGACCGGATCGTTCCGTTCGTCGTGATTCGAGCCGTGTGCGGCGGCGGCGCGGCCGATGTCGTCGCCGGCATCGCGGGCTCGCGCGGCAGGCCGCGGCGGGTGGCTTCGATCGACTGCGCGCGTGGGCTCGCGCGCATCGGCATCGGCATCCACATCCACATCCACATCCACATCCACATCCACATCCACATCCACATCCACATCCGCGCCGGCTCCGGCCGCTGCCCGCCGCCAATCGAGATCGACACCGCGCCACCAGCCTGCAACCGTCGGCAGATCATGCGTCGACGTCATCGCGATCGCGTCGCGATCCCACGCCGACGGTGGCCGAAACGCGCGATCGGCTTCACGTTCGAACCACAGCACGCGCATGCCCGCGATACCCTGCGCGCCGAGCCGCTCGCGAAAACCCGCCGGCACCGTGCCGAGATCCTCGCCGATCGCGACCGCGCGATGCCGTGCGGCCTCCAGCGCGACCAGCCGCACGAGATCGTCGAGCGGATAGCGCAGGTACGCGCCGTCGCGCGGCGACCGGCCTTCCGGCACGATCCACATGCGCGCGAACCCGAGCACGTGATCGATGCGGATTCCGCCCGCATGCGCGAAGGCCGCGCGCAACAGCTCGATGAACGGCGCGAAGCCGTTCGCGCGCAGCGCGGCGGGCGTCCACGTCGTGACGCCCCATGCCTGGCCGTCGGCGTTGAACAGGTCGGGCGGCGCGCCGACCGACACGCCGCGCAGCAACGTCGTGCCGTTCGCCCACGCATCGCTGCCCGCGCGATCGGAGCCCACCGCGAGATCGGCGATCAGTCCGACCGCCATCCCCGCATCGCGCGCCGCGCGCTGTGCGTGGCCGAGCGCGTCCGACGCACACCATTGCAGGAACGTATGGAACGCGATCGACTCGGCATGCGCATGAGCGAACGCGTCGACCTCGGGCGACGCCGGCATCCGCCATTGCGCGGGCCATTGCCGCCAGTCCGCGCCGATCCCGTGTTCGATGCAGAACGCCTGCAACGCGTCGAAGCGCGCATGCGCGTCGAGTGCCGCACCGCCCGCCGCGCGGAATCGCTCGAACGCGTCACGCGACGGCTCCCCGTTCGCGCGCCACGCATCGAAGCACGCGCGCAACCGGCGCAGTTTCAGCGGCAGTGCGTGCGGCCAGTCGATCAGCGACGCGTCGCCCGCGTCACGCATGCCTGACGCCGCACCGTGCGTTCGCCGCACGATATCGGCCCCCGGCACCGCGTCGCAGTCGAGATACGCGATGTTGTGCCAGCGCCGCGACGACGGCGAATACGGGCTGTCGTGTTCGGGCAGCGCCGGATACCCGGCATGCGTCGGACTGATCGCGACCGCCTGCGCGCCGTGCCGCGCCGCGCGCGTGGCGAGGTCGGCGAGCGCCGTATAGTCGCCCGCGCCGTCATCGCCCGGGCGGCGCAGGCTGTAAATCTGGGCCGCGATGCCCCAGTGGCGCCGTGCGTCGTCGCTGCCGTCGAACGGCCGCGCACGCGGCGGCGCGATCGCAAGCCCGATCCGCTGCTCGCCGATATCGAGCGCGTGATGGCCCGGCACCGAGAGCGGCGGCAACGTGCCGTGCTCGCCCGAGCCGGTCACGCGCCCGTCGACGTGGCCGCCCGTCTCGAGCGTGATCCGGAAGCGCGTGCCAGGCGGTGCGACACCGCGCGGCAGCGTGAGCGGCACGCCCGCGTCGCCGGTCACGACACGCGGCGGCGCGTCGTGCGCGTCGACCAGCGCGGCCGCGCTGTCGACCCGCTCGATCGGCGTGCCGCACGGCCAGCCGAGCGCGTCGACGAGTGCGAACAGCGCGTCGTCGTCCACGCGCCGGGCGACGCCGCCGGCATCGATCCAGTCGGGCTCCAGCCCGGCCGCACGCGCGAGTGCGGCGATGGAGACGTCGGTCGTCATGGCCGCGCATGCCCGTTCGCGCGATGGCTCAGCGCATCGTGGTTGACCGCGCCGTCGCGCCACGCGATGCAGGTCCGCGCGGGCAGCCGACCGTCGGCCAGCCGGTCGCGGGCGCGCGGCGGCGTCTCGAACACGATCTTGCCGACCGGCAGCGCGGGCAGCATCGCATCGTGCGAGCCGGGATTGAACGCGATCGTCAGCGTGCTGCCGTCGCCGAGCCGCCAGCGTGCGACGAGCGCGTCCGGGGCGTCGTCGCCGTTGCCGGCCAGCAGCTCGACGCCGAGTGCGCGGGCACCCGGCAGATGCGGCGTCACGAGCGCCGCGCGCACGGTCAGCGCGCTGCGATAGAAGCGCCGCCACGAGTCGGCGTCGGGCCACGCGTCCTCGCCCGCATGGCCGGGCGACGAGCGCACGAAGGTGCCGACGTCGTTCGGATCGGGAATCGCGTCGCGATGGGCCGGGTCGGCGAACGCGGGAAACGCGGCGAATTCGCGGCGCCGGCCTTCGCGCACGGCGTCGGCGAGTTCGCCGCGATAGTCCGTGAAGAACTGGAACGGCTGCGTGCTGCCGTCTTCCTCGCCCATGAACAGCAGCGGTATCTGCGGCGCGAGCAGCATCAGCGCGGTGGCCGCGCGCAGCGCATCGTCGTTCGCGAGCGCGCGCAGCCGTTCGCCGAACGCGCGGTTGCCGATCTGGTCGTGGTTCTGCAGGAACGTGACGAACGCCGTCGGCGGCAGGTGCGCGCTCGGCTCGCCGCGCGGCGCACCGTCGTGCAGCGGCGACGGCTCGCCCTGGTACGCGAATCCTTCGCCCAGGGTGCGCGCCAGGTGGCGCAGCGGCGCATCGGCGTACGCGCGATAGTAGCCGTCGCGCTCGCCGGTCAGCAGCACGTGCGCGCTGTTGTGAAAATCGTCGTTCCACTGCGCGTCGAAGCCGCCGGGCTCGAGCAGGCTCGCCGCGTTGCGTTCGTTCTCGAGCACCAGGTGCACGTGGCGCGCTTCGCCCGCATACGCATGCACGCGTCGCGCAAGTTCGCGCAGCCATGCATCGTCGTCGATCGCATGCGCGGCGTCGATGCGCAGGCCGTCGAAACGGAATTCGTCGAGCCAGTACAGCGCGTTGTCGAGGAAGAACGCACTCGTCTGCGCGCGCGAGAAGTCGATCGCGGGTCCCCATGCGGTCTGCCGGTCGGCGCGGAAGAATTCCGGCGCATAGCGCGGCAGCAGGTTGCCTTCGGGGCCGAAATGGTTGTACACGACGTCGACGAACATCTGGAGACCGAGCCCGTGCGCGGCGTCGACGAGCGCCTTCAGTTCCTCGGGGCGTCCGTACGACGCGTCGGGCGCGAACGGCAGCACGCCGTCGTAGCCCCAGTTGCGCGTACCGGGGAATGCGTTGACGGGCATCAGTTCGACCGCGGTCACACCGAGCGCGGCGATCTCCGGCAGGCGCCGCTGGACGTTCGCATAGCCGCCGCACGCGCCGACGTGCAGTTCGTACAGCACCGTCTCGTGCCACGGCCGGCCGCGCCACGCGTCGTTGCGCCAGCGGTACGCGGCCGGATCGACGACCTGGCTCGGGCCGTGCACGCCGTCGGGCTGAAAGCGCGACGCGGGATCGGGCACGGCAAGACCGTCGTCGAGCAGGAAGCGGTACAGCGTGCCGGGGCCGTATGGCGCGACGACCTCGAACCATCCGTCGCCGGCGGCCGGCATCGCGATGCGCTGCTCGCCGTGCAGTTCGACCGCGGCCGTGCGGCTCGCGGGCGCCCACAGGCGAAAGCGCGTGTGCGACGCGTCGATACAGGTCGCGCCGAATGTCGGCACGAACGCCGGTGTGCCGGAAGAATGAGCGGTGCGTGACGTCATGGTGGCTCCTCACGAGGGCTGGTCGGGCGGCACGGCCGCGACCGCGATCACGGCGGCGTGCGCGGCGACGTCGAGGCCGGCCTCCGGCCATGAACGCGGGCCGGCGTCGGGTGTCGCGGTGTCGAGCAGCACGCGGTAGTCGAGCATCGGCGCGGGCGGCCTGAACGTGATGGCCTCGGTCGACGCGTTCAGCATCACGAGCAACGCCTCGGTGCGCCCGGTGCGGCCCGTGCCGACACGGCGCATCGTCAGCGCGCGGCGCTCGCCGTCCTCCCACGCCGGCACGCTGAGCGCGTCGCCGTGTTCGTCGAACCAGTCGATCTCGTGCATGCCGGGCGCGCCGTCGCGGTCGCCCGACGGATATTGCGGCGCGGACATCACCGGATACATGCGCCGCATCGCGGCGAGCCGCGACACGAAGCGCATCATCTGCACGCCTTCGTCGCTGTGCGCAAGCTCCCAGTCGAGCCACGACAGTTCGTTGTCCTGGCAATACGCGTTGTTGTTGCCGTGCTGCGTGCGGCCGAATTCGTCGCCGGCGACGATCATCGGCGTGCCGAGCGCGGTAAACAACGTCGCGAGCATCGAGCGCGCGACCCGCGCGCGCAGGTCGCGGATCGACGCGTCGTCGGTGGCGCCTTCGACGCCCCAGTTCGCGCTGCAGTTGTCGTCGCGGCCGTCGCGGTTGTCCTCGCCGTTCGCGTCGTTGTGCTTGTGCGCATACGACACGACATCGGCGAGCGTGAAGCCGTCGTGCGCGGTGATGAAGTTCACCGACGCCCACGTGCGGCGCCGTTGATGGTTGAACAGGTCAGCGGAGCCCGCGAGGCGCGCGGCGAGCTCCGGGCGCTGCCCCGCATCGCCGCGCCAGAAGCGCCGCACCGTGTCGCGAAAGCGGTCGTTCCATTCGGCGAAGCCGGGCGGGTGGCGGCCGAGCTGATAGCCGCCGGGCCCGAGATCCCACGGCTCGGTGATCAGCTTGCGCTGCGCGAGCACCGGGTCCTGCCGCAGCGCGTCGAAAAACCCGGCGCCCGGTTCGAAGCCATGATCCTCGCGGCCCAGCGTCACGCCGAGATCGAAACGGAAGCCGTCGATATTGAACGCGGTGGCCCAGTAGCGCAGCGAGTCCATCACCATCTGCACGACGCGCGGATGCGACATGTTCAGCGTGTTGCCGCAGCCGGTCTCGTCGACGTGATAACGCGGGTCGTCGGGCCGCAGCCGGTAGTAGCTCGCGTTGTCGAGGCCGCGCCACGACAGCGTCGGGCCGAGCTCGTTGCCTTCGCACGTGTGGTTGTAGACGACGTCGAGCACGACCTCGATGCCGGCCGCGTGCAGCTGCCGGATCGCGATGCGCATTTCGTCGAGCCGTCGCGTCGACAGATACGACGGCTCGGGCGCGAAGAATGCGGCCGTGTCGTAGCCCCAGTAGTTGCGCAGCCCGCGATTCACGAGCGCGCGCTGTTGCAGGAACGCGTGCACGGGCAGCAGCTCGATGGTCGTCACGCCGATCGACAGCAGGTGATCGATGAACGCTGGATGCGCGAGCGACGCGAAAGTGCCGCGCTCCGGCGCGCGCAGCCCGGGGCGGCGCATCGACGCGCCGCGCACATGGGTCTCGTAGATCACGGTGCTGCGCCACGGGACGTCCGGGCGCCGGTCGGTGCGCCAGTCGAATGCCTCGTCGACGACCACGGCCTTCGGCATCGCGGGCGCCGAGTCGCGGCGGTCCATCGACAGGTCCGCGCGGTTCGAGTGCACGCGATAGCCGAACAGCGCGTCCGACCAGCGGAAATGACCGACCAGCTTGCGCGCGTACGGATCGAGCAGCAGCTTGGTCGGATTGAAGCGGTGGCCGTGCTGCGGCTGGTACGGTCCGTCCGCGCGAAAGCCGTACACGGTGCCCGGATGCGCGTTCGGCAGGTAGCCGTGCCACACCTCGTCGGTGCATTCGGGCAGGTCGAGCCGCGCAAGTTCCTTGCGTCCGGTCGGGTCGAACACGCACAGCTGGATGCGGTGCGCATGCGCGGAAAACACCGCGAAGTTGGTGCCGAGACCGTCCCAGGTCGCGCCGAGTGGATAGGGGCGGCCGGGATCGAGTCGGGGTGGCAGGGCGGTCGGCATGGGGAGGGTCTCCGTGTCGAGGGCGCCGGGTGTCAAGCCGGACTCAGCCATAACGTCGCCAGCGGCGGCAGGCGCAATACGGCCGACCACGACTCGCCATGCGCGGGCACGGCTTCCGCCCACACGGCGCCGTCGTTGCCGGCGTTGGTGCCGCCGTACACGGCGGCATCGGTGTTCATCAGTTCGCGCCACTGGCCGGGTGCGGGCAGCCCGATGCGATAGCCGGCGCGCGGCACGGGCGTGAAGTTGCTGATCGCGACGACGAGGCGTCCGGTATCGTCGCGGCGCGCGAACGCGAACACGCTGTTGTCGCGATCGTCGCCGATCAGCCACGCGAAGCCGGCGGCATGGCAGTCGAGCGCATGGAGCGCCGGTTCGGCCGCGTATGCACGGTTGAGATCGCGCACGAGCCGTTGCACGCCGCGATGCGCGGGCGCGTCGAGCAGGTCCCAATGCGGCGTCGCGTCGTGCGCGAACTCGGACCATTGCGCGAATTCGCCGCCCATGAACAGCAGTTTCTTGCCGGGGTGCGCCCACATGAAACCGAAGTACGCGCGCAGCGTCGCGAGCCGCTGCCATGCGTCGCCGGGCATCTTCGCGGCGAGCGAGCCCTTGCCGTGCACGACCTCGTCGTGCGACAGCGGCAGCACGAATCGTTCGGAGAACGCATAGACGAGCCCGAACGTCATCCGGTCGTGGTGATAGCGGCGATGGATCGGATCCTCGTGCAGATACGCGAGCGTGTCGTGCATCCAGCCCATGTTCCACTTGAAGTCGAAGCCGAGCCCGCCGCCGCCGGTCGACGCGGTGACGCCCGGCCACGCGGTCGATTCCTCGGCGAAGGTGACGACGCCGGCCGGCGCGAGCGCGCCATGCAGCGTGTCGTTCAGCGTGCGCAGGAACGCGACCGCTTCGAGATTCTCGCGCCCGCCATGCACGTTCGGCACCCATTCGCCTTCCTTGCGCGAATAGTCGCGGTACAGCATCGATGCGACCGCGTCGACGCGGATCCCGTCGACGTGATAGCGCCGCGCCCACGCGAGCGCCGACGCGATGAGGAACGCGCCGACCTCGTTGCGGCCGAGGTTGAACACGCAGGTGTTCCAGTCGGGATGCATGCCTTCGCGCGGATCGGCGTGCTCGTACAGCGCGGTGCCGTCGAACTGCGCGAGACCGTGCGGATCGTTGGGGAAGTGCGCGGGTACCCAGTCGACGATCACGCCGATGCCGGCCGCATGCGCGCGATCGACGAAGCGCGCGAAGCCGTCGACCGGGCCGAAGCGCGCGGACGGCGCAAATTGCGCGAGCGGCTGGTAACCCCACGAGCCGCCGAACGGATACTCGGAAATCGGCATGAATTCCACGTGCGTGAAGCCCATGCCGCGCACGTACGGGATCAGCCGCTCCGCGAGCTCGTCCCAGGTTGCGCTGCGGTCCATTTCCTCGGGCACGCGCTGCCACGACTCCGGATGGACCTCGTAGATCGACCACGGGACGCGAAAGCGCCGGTCAGGATCCGGCCGCGCGTGGAGCCAGCCGTCGTCGTGCCACGCGAAGCCGTCGAGCGCGGCCGTGTCGGCGACGACGGACGCGGTGCGCGGCGGCGCTTCGGTCGCGCGCGCGCACGGGTCGGCCTTGTGCGGCAGCACGCGGCCGTCTGCCGCGCACAGCTCGTATTTGTAGTGCTCGCCGGCACCGATGCCCGGCACGAACAGTTCCCACACGCCCCAGGGTCGCCGCAGCCGCATCGGATGACGGCGGCCGTCCCAGCTATTGAAATCGCCGACCACGGACACGCGCTGCGCGTTCGGCGCCCACACGGCGAACCGCACGCCGTCGACGCCGTCGATCCGGATGGGCGTCGCGCCGAGGCAGTCGAGCACGGCGCCCGGGTCGCCGGCCGCGAAGCGGGCCAGCGCGGCGTCGTCGAGCAGCGTGCCGAACGCATACGCGTCGTCGGTCACCTGCCGCGCGCCGGGCCAGTCGATCGCCAGCTGGTAGTGCCCGTCGCGCGCGATCGTCCCGGCGAAGCAGCCGGCGTCGTCGACGCACGCGAGCGTGCCGAGTTCGTCGCCGTCGGGCGTGACCGCGCGCACGCGCCGCGCGCCGGGCAGCAGTGCGCGCACGACGGTCCGCCCGGCATCCGCATGCGGGCCGAGGCATGCGAACGGGTCCGGATGGCGGCCGGCGAGCAGCGCATCGATATCGCGGCGGTCGAACAGCGTGTCGGTCATCGGGTACCTCCGTGGTCGGATGCGCGTTTCGCATCCAGCAATCGTTCGACGAGCGCGGCGAGCCCGCTGACCGGCACGCCGAGCCAGTCGGGCCGGTTCGACGCTTCGTAGCAGAGCTCGTACGACGCCTTGTCGATCAGGAACAGCGCGAGCAGGCGATCGGCGTAGCGCGGGTCGACGAAGCGTTCGGGCGCCTGGTCGGCAGCCGCGCGATAGCATTCGACGAAGCGGTCGGCGGCGGCCTGCCCGAAGCGGTCGAACAGCGCACGCTTGCGGCCGGCCGCCTGCGGCGGCGCCTTTTCGATCGCGAATTGCGCGGTCGCGCTCACGTACGAGAGCGAGCGCAGGAACCCGGCCACATCGCGCAGCGGGTGCGACTTCGCGCGGCGCCGCTCGAGCGGGCGCGCGGGCTCGCCCTCGAAGTCGATCAGCAGCGCGTCGCCCTGCACGTCGAGCACCTGGCCGAGATGAAAATCGCCGTGAATCCGCGTGCATTGCGCGTCGAGCGTGCGCGGCACCAGCTCGCCGAGCGCCTGCACGGCTGCGTCGCGCGACGCGAGCAACGTGTCGGCGGCCGCACGCGCCGCCGGATCGAGCGCTTCGAGCGCATCGAGGCGGGTGGCCAGCACGTCGAGTGCGTGCCTGAACGACGCGATCGCATCGAAGGTCCAGCCGTCGACGTGTTCGGGCGTCGCGCGCTCCGGCGTGAACGCCGGGTCGTCGGACGGCTGCGCGAGCGCCACGTGCAACTGGCCGAGCCGCGTGCCGACGATGCCCGCGAACGCCGCGTAGCCGAGCAGCGCGTCCGGCTCCTCGTCGGGCTCGGCCGCTTCGCCGTCGGCGACGGCCGGCAGCGCGAGCTCGTCGACCGCGCGTTTCAGGAAGTCGAACGAGCGCGTCCACGCGTCGCCCTGGTTGTCGACGTAGCGCTGCAGGATCGCGACCGTATGCGGCGAGCCGTCCGGATCGACGTGCACGACCTCGCCCGCGAGCGTCGCGGTGTTCGCGTAACCGATCCGCGTCAGGTGGCGGCTCATCTCGGCTTCCGGATGGACGCCGTGCGCGACCTTGCGCACCAGCTTCAGCACGATCTGGTCGCCGATCACGAGCGAGCTGTTGCTCTGTTCGGCGGCGAGCCAGCGCACTTCGGCGTCGTCGCCGGGATCGAGCGCGGCAAGTGCTTGCTCGGGCAGGAACTCGAGGTGGCCGCCATCGGAGGTCGGCACCGTTGCGCCGTCGCGCAGCTTGCGCAGCATCCCGCGCGCGAATGCGGGCAGCGCGAATGCATCGGTCAGGTAGCCGACCGTGTGGCCGCGCCGAACGCGCGCGAGCGCGAGCTGGGCGAACAGCGGATGCGACGTCTCGCCGCCCCACGCGGCGGCGAGCGGCACGACGTAGCGCTCGACGCGGCCGTCGCTCGCGGACACCCACGCCTCCGCGTACTGGAACGGCTCGTCCGGTATCGGCGTGACGACATTCAGCCACGCATCGCCGATCTTGCGGTCCTTCGACGCGAACCAGCGCCGCCGCGCGAGCCACGACGCGAGCGCATCGTGCGCGAGCGCGTGCAGCTGCCCGACGTCCGGCCGCGCGTCGCCGCGCCGCATCACGATCGTCACGTACTCGGGCAGCGGCTCCGCGTGCGGCTGCCGCCACGACGGCTCGCGGCCATGCTCGGACAGCACGAACCACAGGAATCCGTACGGCGGGAAGGTGAGCAGGTACGTGAGCTGCCCGATCGGCGGAAACGGCGAGTCCGACGTCATCTCGATCGGCACGCGGCCCGCGAATTCGGACAGGTCGAGTTCGACCGCCTGCGACGAGCGCGACAGGTTCGCGACGCACAGCACCGTCTCGTGGCCTTCGAGTTCGCGCAGGTAGGCGAGCACCTTGCGGTTCTCGGGGCGCAGGAAGCGGATCGTGCCGCGCCCGAACGACTGCGTCGCGCGACGCGTCGCCAGGATGCGGCGCGTCCAGTTCAGCAGCGAATGCGGGTCGCGCGTCTGCGCCTCGACGTTGACCGCGTCGTAGCCGTACAGCGAGCCCATCACGGGCGGCAGCACCAGCAGTTCCGGGTCCGCGCGCGAGAAGCCGCCGTTGCGGTCCGACGACCATTGCATCGGCGTGCGCACGCCGTCGCGGTCGCCGAGGTGGATGTTGTCGCCCATGCCGAGTTCGTCGCCGTAGTAGATCACCGGCGTGCCGGGCATCGACAGCAGCAGCGAGTTGATCAGCTCGATGCGGCGCCGGTCGCGCTCCATCAGCGGCGCGAGGCGGCGCCGGATGCCGAGGTTGAGCCGCGCGCGCCGGTCGGACGCATAGGTTTGCCACAACAGGTCGCGCTCGGAGTCGGTCACCATCTCGAGCGTCAGCTCGTCGTGGTTGCGCAGGAACACGGCCCACTGGTTGCTCGGCGCGAGCGCCGGGGTCTGCCGCATGATGTCGACGATCGGGAAGCGGTCCTCGCTCGCGATCGACATGTAGATGCGCGGCATCAGTGGAAAGTGGAACGCCATGTGGCATTCGTCCTCGTGGCCGAAGTATTCCTGCACGTCCTCCGGCCACTGGTTCGCTTCCGCGAGCAGCATCCGGTTCGGATACTCGGCGTCGATCGTCGCGCGGATGCGCTTCAGGATCGCGTGCGTCTCCGGCAGGTTCTCGTTGTTGGTGCCTTCGCGCTCGACCAGATACGGCACCGCGTCGAGCCGCAGCCCGTCGATGCCGAGATCGAGCCAGAAGCGCATCACCTGCAGCACCTCGCGCACGACGGCCGGATTGTCGAAGTTCAGGTCCGGCTGGTGCGAGTAGAAGCGGTGCCAGTAATACTGGCCGGCGATCGGATCGTGCGTCCAGTTCGACGTTTCGGTGTCGAGAAAGATGATCCGCGTGCCCGCGTATTTCGTGTCGGTGTCGGACCACACGTAATAGTCGCGATACATCGAGCCCGGTTTCGCGCGCCGCGCGCGCTGGAACCACGGGTGCTGGTCCGACGTGTGGTTGATCACCAGCTCGGTGATCACGCGGATCCCGCGCGCGTGCGCTTCGCGGATGAAGCGCCGCACGTCGGCCAGCGTGCCGTAGTCGGGATGCACGTCGCGGTAGTCGGCGATGTCGTAGCCGTCGTCGCGGCGCGGCGACGGATAGAACGGCAGTAGCCAGATCGTGTCGACGCCGAGCTCGGCGATGTAGTCGAGCTTCATGATCAGGCCGGGGAAGTCGCCGATCCCGTCGTTGTTCGAGTCGTAGAACGACTTCACGTGCACCTGGTAGATGATCGCGTCCTTGTACCACAGCGGATCGTCCGCGCAGAGTGCGGGCGCGCGGCGCCGCGAACGGCGCCGGCGCGGCGTGCCGGCCGGTGCGAGCGACGGGAATTGCGCGCGGCGCACGTCGTCGAGGGAGTCTTCGCGATTCATCAGGCGTGTGCTCCTGAAGGATGCCGGGCATCGCCCGGCGCGGGCGCCGCCACTCGCGCGGCGCCGGGAGACGGCGCGAGCCGCCAGATCGCATACGGCCGCACGTGCGGGTCGAGCGATACGTACTGGCGATGCCCGCGCCAGGTTTCGGCATGCGCGGCATCCTGTTCGAGCGCGTCGAGCGGCTCGCCGTCGACCAGCCCGAGGCCGCGCCACAGCGATGCGTCGAGCGTGAAGTTGGTGGCCTGCGGATGCCACGGGTCGAGGCTGATCGCGACGGCGACGACGCTGTCGTACGCGGGCGTCGCCTTCACGAATACGATGACCTGGTCGTTGTCGGCGTCGGCGAATGCAAGACCGAGGTGGGTCTGCAGCGCCGGATGCTCGCGCCGCGCGCGGTTCAGCCGCGCGATTTCGGTGCCGATGTGCGCGGCCTTGCTCCAGTCACGCGCGCGCAGCTCGTATTTCTCCGCGTCGGCGTATTCCTCGCTGTCCGGCAGCGGCGCGGATTCGCCGATCTCGAAGCCCGAGTACAGGCCCCACGAGCCGGCGAGCGTCGCGGCGAGCGCCGCGCGGATCACGAACTGCGAGCGCGGCGCGTTCTGCAGGTGGCGCGGATTGATGTCGGGCGTGTTCACGAAGAAGTTCGGCCGGAAGAACTCGCGTGGCGGGCCCGCCGTCAGCTCGGTCAGGTAGTCGATGAATTCGCGCTTCGTCTCGCGCCACGTGAAGTACGTGTACGACTGCGAGAAGCCGACCTTCGCGAGCCGGTACATCATGCCCGGCCGCGTGAACGCCTCCGACAGGAACACGACGTCCGGATGCCTGCCGCGCACGTCGGCGATCATCCATGCCCAGAACGGCAGCGGCTTCGTGTGCGGGTTGTCGACGCGGAAGATCCGCACGCCCGCGTCGACCCAGAACAGCACCGCATCGCGCAACGCGAGCCACAGGTCGGGCAGCGCGTCCGGCGCGTAGAAATCGGGATTCACGATGTCCTGGTAGCGCTTCGGCGGATTTTCCGCGAAGCGCAGCGAGCCGTCGGGGCGCCACGCGAACCAGCCCGGATGCTCGGCGAGCCACGGATGGTCGGGCGAGCACTGGATCGCGAAGTCCAGCGCGATCTCGAGCCCGTGCGCGCGTGCCGCATCGACCAGCGTGCGGAACGACGCGAGCGTGCCGAGTTGCGGATGCACGGCCGTGTGGCCGCCGTCGGCCGAGCCGATCGCGTACGGGCTGCCGACGTCGTCCGGCCCGGCCTTCAGCGAGTTGTTGCGGCCCTTGCGCGCGGTCGTGCCGATCGGGTGGATCGGCGGGAAATACAGCACGTCGAAGCCCATGTCGCGGATGCGCGGCAATTGCGCGATCACGTCGTCGAACGTGCCGTGCCGGTGCGCGTCGTTGCTTGCCGAGCGCGGGAACATCTCGTACCAGCTCGAGAAGCGCGCGGCGCGGCGTTCGACTTCGACGGGGTAGACCGTTTCGTCGTGCGTGACGAACGGCCGGTAACGCAGCGCCGCGTATGCGTCCGCGAGTTCGGGCGCGCCGATGAGCGCGAGGCGATCGTCGGGCGACGCATCGTTGAAGTCGGCCGCCAGCCGTTCCATCCGGGCACGAGCGCGCGGATCGGCCGGCTCGCCGCGCTTCAGCGCGGTCGCGAGCAGCAGTTGCGCCTCACGCACCTCCAGCGCCACGTCCTGCCCGGCCGCACGCTTTTTCGCCACGTCGGTGACGAGCGATGCCCAGTCGTCGCGCCATGCGATCACGCGGAATGCATGGCGTCCGAGCCGGTCGAGCGCGACGCGCGCGTGCCAGCGGTCGTTCGGCTCCGCGACGAACGGCACCTCGCGCCAGTCGCGCTCGTCGTCCGCCCGCCACTGCAGCGCGGCCGACAGATGCGCATGCCCGTCCGAGAAGATCGACGCGTGCACGACCAGCGTTTCGCCGATCACGCGCTTGATCGCGAAGCGGCCGCCGTCCACCGCGGGCTCGACGCGCTCGATCGCGATCCGGTCGGCCGCGAGCGCGGCGGACAGCGCGGTCCGCTCGCGCGCGGTATCGGCACGCGCGGTCGCGGGCGGCGCGCGCCGTGCGTCGAGCAGCGCATGACCGCCGGGTTCGAGCGTGAAGGCCGGCAACGCGACGGGCGCGTTGCGCGGCGTGCCGTCCGGTGGCGCGACGTGCGTGAAGGCGCCTGGCACCCCGGGCAGGATCGTGGCGGGGTCGACGGTCGCTTCGTCATCGAGATCGGGATTCAGCGCAATCAGGAGTGCCGCATCGTCGTGTTCGAGCGACGGGCCCGTGCCGCGCAGCAGCGCGGTCGCGGCCGCGCCGGGGGCGCTCAGTTGCACGATTTCGCCGCGCTCTGCCGCGAGCGGCGTCGCGCGGCGCCACGCATTCGCGTCGGCGATCGCGCCGGACAGGTCGAAGCGCGCACCGTCGAACGCGGCGCGATAGCGCGTCGCGTCCGCATCGCGCGCCATCAGCGGCAGCGTGACGCCGCGCTCGAAACCCATCGGCACGAGCCAGCCGGTGCCGACCGCCGCGGCCGTCCACAACGCGCGGCGGTACGCGCGGGCGACCGTTTCGTCCGGCGCGTCGTTCCAGTCGTCGGCGAGGCGCGGGCCGTCGTACGCGTCGGGAAACGCGATCGGCGAGCCGATGCGGCGCAGCAGCCGGTGTTCGTCCGCGAACCACGGCGAACGCAGATCCCACCAGCGCACCGACGAGAACACGGCGTCGAAGCCGGCCGCCTCGAATTGCGCGAGTGCGTCGCGCGCATGGCCCGGTACGCCGGCCAGCACCGCGACGTCCGGGCGCGCGCGACGCAGCGCCGCGCGCCAACCCGGCCACCACGCGGCCGGCAGATGATGTGGTGCGTCGATCAGGAAGCCGGTCGCGCCGGCGTCCGCGAACGCGGCGAGATGCGCGACCCACCATGCGCCGAGTGCATCGTGGGCGGCGTCCTCGCCGACCTGGGCATGCGCGACGTCGAGTTCGTGGGCGGCGCGGCGCGGATCGATCAGCGCGTCGTCGTGCGAGCGCTCGACGTACCAGCCGGGGTGTTCGGCACGCAGCGGGTTCTCGCGCGCGATGCGGTCCGGTATCACTTCGAGCATCACGCGCAGCCCGTGGCCGTGCGCGAGCTGCGCGAGCCGCGAGAACGTCTCGAGCGCACCGGCGCGCGTCGCGAAGGTCGCGGCCGGCCGGTGGAAGTCGGCGACGTGGCGTGGGAACCCCGCGACGCTGGCGGCCCAGAAGCCGCCGATCAGCACGTGATCGAAGCCCATGCCCGCGACGTGCGCGAACATGTCCGGCCACGCGTCGAGCGGACCGACGACGCGGGCATCGCAGAAATAGAGGTGTGGGGCGAAGGGTGGCGTGACGTTCATGGAATGGCGTGGGCGGGCGGCGGCGAACGGTAACGGCGGTGCGCCGCAACCCGCGTGCCTGCGGCGCGGCGCCCCGTGCGGCCATGGATGTGCGGATGCAGGGTGCCGATTCCTCTGTCGTTTTTACATGAACGCTGTACGGCCGCTGGAGCATGCGCGCGGCGTAGCCGGCGGCACGACCTCCGTCACATGCGCGGAATCGAGCGGATGTCCGAGCTTTCGCCGACGGCCGGATCGTCGTCCGATTCGGGAAGCGGCACGCCGGGGTCGTAACGCACGGGCGCGCCGCGCTCGATCCGGTGCGCGAACGACGGCGGGGCGTCGACATCGTCGCCGAAGCGCGCCCGCACGAATGCGCGCAGCAGCGCGGTGCGCACGTCGGGCGCGCGCGCCGCGCAGGTCGACGGGCCGTCGATGAAGCATGCGTCGCATTCGACGCCGTCGCCGCGCCGCGCGATCCGCAAGTCGCCGACGCGATCGAGCACGGCGCCCGCGTCGGCCCACGACGTGGAGGGCGCGAAATGCGCGTCGAGGCGCCGCAACGCATCGCACGCGGCGGTCACGATCAGCTGCGGGTCGACGGCCGTGAAGCACAGCGTGTCTTCGTCGTCCGCGCACAATGCGCGCGCGCACCAGTAGTCGAGGGCGGTTCCGGCGAGTTCGTCGGTTCGCATGGGCAGGCTCCGTCAGGATTCGTCAACGCGGTGCGACGCGTGCGCAAGCGGCGTGCCAGGCGGCGAAGCGACACGCATTCGCGCCACGAGCGGGTAGTGATCCGACGCGCGCCGGGCCAACATGCTGCGATGCACGTTCACGTCGATCAGCAATTCGCCCGGATGGATCCAGATCCGGTCGAGCGAGAACACCGGGTACAGCGTCGGGAACGTGCGCGGCGCCGGCGCGCGGCGAAACCGCGTGACCAGCGCCTGCAGCGCGCGGCCGCGCACGAACCATTCGTTGATGTCGCCCATCAGGATCACCGGCATCGTGCCGGTGTCGAACGCGGCCAGCAGCCGCTGGACCTGCGCGCTGCGTTCGTTTGCCGACAGCCCGAGATGGGTCGCGACCACGCGCAGCGTGCCCGCGCCGCAGTCGATGTCCGCGTCGAGCGCGCCGCGCGGTTCGCGCTGATGGAACGACAGGTCGAGCGTGCGTGCCGCGCGGATCGGGCAGCGCGACAGCACGGCATTGCCGTAGCGGCGCTCCGGCGTGTCGATGGTCGGCCCGGCCACCGCGTGCATGCCGGTCGCGTCGCGCAGGTGCGCGAGCACGTCGGGCGCGCGCGTTCCGCCGAGCGGCACCTCCTGCAGCGCGACCACGTCGGCATCGAGTTCGTGGATGACCGCCGCGATCCGGTCGGCCGCGCGCGCGGGCCATGCGCCGTAGCCGCCGCGGATGTTGTACGTCGCGATCCGCAGGTCGCGCCCGCCCGGCGCGGCGGCGGGCGGGCCGTCCGACGCGACGATGTCCGGCGGCGGGGCCGGCTGCCGGCTCAGCGCCATCGTCGCAGCACCCTGACGAGCAGCACCGACACCCCGACCAATACGACGCCGATCGCCGCGAGCCACGCGAACGCGCGGGGCCCGGGATGGCTGAATGCGGCGGTCAGCTGGTGCGCGAACGTGACGGTCAGCACGACGCCGGGCAGCATGCCGATCGCTGTGCCGACCAGGAAGTCGCGCAGGCCGATGTGCGATGCGCCGGCAACGAGGTTCACGATGGTGAACGGCGCGACCGGCAGCAGGCGCAGCACGGCCATCGCGATCACGCCGCGCCGGCCGATGTGCTCGCTGAGCCGGTTCGCGCGCGCGCCGGCGAGCCGGCGCACCGCGTCGCGGCCGAGCCAGCGGCCGATTCCGTAGGTCGCGGCGGCGGCCACCATCGTGCCGGCGGACGCATACGCGAAACCCGGCCACGCGCCGAACACGAGGCCCGTGACGGTGATCAGCAGCGTGATCGGCACCGACAGCGTTGCCGCGACCACGTAACCGGCCAGCAGCAGCGCGGGTGCGCCCGGCAGTTGCGCGGCGTGGGTGGCCGCTTGCGCGAGCGACGCGACGTTCAGCGCCTTGCCGAGCGGCGAGAAGCGCCACGCGAGCGCGAGTGCCGCGATCAGCAGCACGGCCGCGCCGAGCACGAAGAAGCGCGCGGTCAGCGAGCGGTGCTGTTCGTGCGGCACGAATTCGCGGACGAACCGGTCCGGCTCGATCGGCTGCTCGGGGTCGAGCCGTGCGCTGACCGGCACCAGCGCGTCGAGCTGCGGCGTCACGACCGGGTCGAGCGTGCGCAACGTGCGGCCCGGTTTCGCGCGCAACCGGTCGAGCGCGGCGTTGGGCCGGCCGGCTTGCGCGAGCGCAGCGGCGACGGCCTCCGGCGTCGTGCCGAGATGTTCGGCCAGCAGGCGGTCGCGCATGCCCGCGATCGCGGCACGGATCCGTGGCTCGCCGGCCGCGACGAGCGCGATGCAGCATTCGGTGTCGAGCACCATCGACCGGTTGTTCAGGTTCGCGCTGCCGATCACAATGCATTCGTCGTCGACGATCTGGATCTTGCTGTGCACGTTCACGCACGCATCGCCGAGGCCGTCGACGTGCGGATACAGCAGCCGGTAGCGGTCGAAGCGGTCGGCAGACTTGAGCGTGGCGTGCAGCCGCGCGCGCAGCACGCCCATGGTCGCTTCCTGCAGCCAGCCGCTCTGCACGCGCGGCGCGACGACCGTCACGTCCGGCCCGTCGACGTCGGCCAGCCGCGCGGACAGCGTCTCGCGCACCACCGTCGCGGTGAGGTACTGGTTTTCGATGTACAGGTGGCGCCGCGCGGCGCGGATCGCGTCCTCGACGAGCGCGCGCACCTGACGCACCGGCTCGCGGTCGCGGTGACGCGGCGCCGTGTACGCGATGCCGAGCCGGATGTCGCGCAGGTCGACGCGCGCGTCGGGCGGCCACGGGTCGACGTCCTCGTCACGCTCGAGATGCCGCCGCGCGCGGATCGCGATCCGGCGTCCGCACGCGTTGAACCAGCGCGAGCGTGCCTGCTCCCCGATCGCGGCGGCCGCGTCGCCGTCGAACATCGCCTGCACGTCGTGAAACGGCGCGTACGGCATCCCCTGTGCGTCGCGGCGGCGCGGATCGTCGGCCGCGTGCGCGGGCGTGTCCCAGCGTGCGCGCGTCAGGTCGAGCCCGCCGACGAACGCGAGGCGGTCGTCGATCACCACGAGCTTCTGGTGATGCGACGCGCCGCGCGGATGCGTGTCGTCGAGGCGAAAGCGGATGCCGCGGTGCGCGCGCCACGCGGCACGATAGACGGGCGGCCAGTCGCGCTCCAGCGCGTAGATCATCGCGAAGTCCCACGCGAGCACGTAGATGCGCAGGTTGTGCCGCGCGGTCGCGAGCGCGTGGAGGAAGGCGGCGAGCGTGTCGGGCAGGCCGTCGTCGGCGCCGGCAGGCGACAGCCGCATCTGGCTGTCGACGTCCCAGCCGACGATGAACACGGTGTGGCGCGCGCGCCGCAGTGCGGCGCGCAGCGTCGCGAAATACGCGTCGCCGTCCACCAGCATCGCGAAGCGGTCCGCATCGCGGATCGTGTCGCAGTTGCGCCCGCATTCGAGCAGCCCGTGTCTTGCCGGCTCGTTCGTGTGCGAGGGATCGGCCACTGCGCCGTCGGGGCCCGCCGTCGCGAATGCGGCGCGCGGCATGCGGTCCGGCACGATCATCGGGCATCGCCCCCCGGCTCGCCGTCGATGCGTTGCAGCAGCGCGTCGCAACGCGCGCGCAGCGCCCGCAGTTCCGGCGAATCGGCGTCGATCCGGATGCGTTCGCCGCTGTCGGGATCGCCGTACGCGGCCGCGATCTCGTAGATGCCTTGCGCGATCGTGGTGGACGCGGCCGCGATCCGGATCCGGTCGAGCCAGCCGCATTCGACGTGATGGCACGCGAGCCATGCGCGCAGCGCGCCGACCACCTGGCCGGTAGTGAGCCATGTGCCGCCGCGCATGCGCGCGGTCAGCTGGCTCGTCACGAGGTAGGAGAGCAATTCGGTCTGGGTCACACGAAACTCCTTGACGAGGTGTCGGGCCTGCAGGTTCGCACGCCGGCGATGCCCTGCAGCGCCTCGCAGATCGCCGCAAATTCCGCGCCGCTCGTGCGGGAGAACGACACCGAGATGTCGTCGGTGTCCGGATCGTCGTCGGACTGCTGGACGATGAACCGTTTCACGCGCACGCGGCCGGTGCCGAGCGTGTCGTGCAGCGTGCCGAGCGTGAGGCCGCCGCGCTCGACGACGAGCCGCAGCGTGCGCTGTTGGCGCTGCGCGATGAAGCGGCGCTCGATCGGCTTCACGCCCGCGAGGATCGCGAGGACGATCGCCGTCGCGCCGATCGACGCGACGTACATGCCGCCGCCCGCCGCGAGACCGACGCCGGCCACCGCCCACAGGCTCGCGGCCGTCGTCAGCCCGCGCACGACCTCGCCGCGCAGCAGGATCGAGCCGGCGCCGAGAAAGCCGATGCCGGACACCACCTGTGCGGCGACCCGCGACGGATCGAGCACGACGCCGTTCTGTCCGCGTACGTCTTCGAAGCCGAAGGTGGAGACGAGCATCACGAGCGCCGAGCCGACGCACACCAGCATGTGCGTGCGCAGGCCGGCGGCCCAGTTGAGCCGTTCGCGTTCGAGCCCGATCACGCTGCCGAGCAGGGCGGCGAGCAGCAGGCGTCCGAGGAGTTCGACATGGCCGATCATCGTGGCCTCCTTTTTTTGTCCGGTGTTCCGGAGCGTTCGATGCGCAAGGAGGATGCAAGGTGCGTGCCGGATTCCCGGATAGCGGGCACGCCTCGTGCGCGCAGGCCCCACGGCGCGCGCGGCGATCATGCGGCGCGCATTTTTTGCATCGCCATCGCAGATAAGCACAGGGGGCCAGGATGCAACATCAACAGGACGCACAGGTCCGCGACCCGTATCGCGGCCACGAGATCCGCGTATGGGCGCGGCGCAACGAACGCGGCGCATGGGCCGATGAAGTGCAGGTGTACGTGGATGGCGCGCGCATCGAGTTGTATGTGCCGGAGCCGGTCGGCCCCGAATGGCTGACCGAGGACGAGGCGCTGCGCGCGGGCGTCGAGCGCGGACGCTATCTGGTCGACAAGCGCGTCGACGACGATTGACGCGGCGGCGCGCGGGTCGACCGCGCGCGAGCCGGCCGGCCGGCATGGCGCTTGCGCGCGGCTCGCGCATTGCCTGAACGCACGCCGGCGCCGCGCCGGGAGGACCCATGAACGATCCGCGCACGCTCCAGATCTACCGCTACGATCCCGACCGCGACACCGCGCCGTACATGCAGCGTTACGACATCGACGTGACGCCCGACGACCGGATGCTGCTCGACGTGCTCGGCCGCGTGAAGCGCGAGGACGAGACGCTGTCGTATCGGCGCTCGTGCCGCGAGGGCATCTGCGGCTCGGACGCGATGAACATCAACGGCAAGAACGGCCTGGCGTGCCTGACGAACATGAAGACGCTACCGCGCGAAATCGTGCTGCGGCCGCTGCCGGGATTGCCCGTGGTGCGCGACCTGATCGTCGACATGACGGATTTCTTCAACCAGTACCATTCGATCCGCCCGTACCTGATCAACGATACGATGCCGCCGGAGCGCGAGCGGCTGCAGTCGCCCGACGAGCGCGATCAGCTCGACGGGCTGTACGAATGCATCCTGTGCGCGTGTTGCTCGACGTCGTGCCCGAGCTACTGGTGGAACCCGGACAAGTTCGTCGGGCCCGCCGGCCTGCTGCAGGCGTACCGGTTCATCGCCGATTCGCGCGATCTCGCGACGGCCCGGCGGCTCGACGATCTCGAGGACCCGTATCGGCTGTTCCGCTGCCGCACGATCATGAACTGCACGGACGTGTGCCCGAAAGGGCTCAATCCGACCAAGGCGATCTCGGAGATTCGCGCGATGCTCGTCAGGCGGACCGTGTAGCGCCGTCGCGCATCACGGCCGCGCCGCGATCTCGTCGAGGTGCCACAAAAGGTCCGCCGGATCGTCGTACACGCGCAGCGCGCCCGCGCGTTCCAGCTCGTCGCTGCCGTAGCCGCCCGACAGCAAGCCGACGCCTAGCGCGCGGCAGCGGCTCGCGGCGAGCATGTCCCAGATGCTGTCGCCGACCACCACCGTGTGCTCGATCGGCACGTTCAGCTTTGCAGCGGCCGTGACGAACAGATCGGGATCCGGCTTCGCATACTTGACCTGGTCGCGCGTGACGACCACGTTCTTCGCCGGATCGACGCCGAGCGCTTCCAGATTGATCGCCGCGGTTTCCATCCGCCCGCTGGTCGCGATCGCCCAGCGGATGCCCGCGTTCGACAGCGCGGCCAGCAGCTCGCGCGCGCCGGGCAGCGGCCGGACCTGCGCGCGCAGCCGCTGGTAAGCGGCGGCGTGCAGCCGCGCGAGCCGCTCGACGCGCTCGGCGTCGATGTCGCCGGCCGTCTCGCGCAGCAGCTGGTTCAGGAACAGGCCGCCGCTCATCCCGATCTTGCGGTGGATGCGCCACACCGACAGCTCGATGCCCTCGGCGTCGAGCGCTTCCTTCCATGCGAGCACGTGCTGGTAGACGCTGTCGACGAGCGTGCCGTCGAGATCGAACAGAAACGACGTTTCAATGCGCATGTGAATCTCCTGGCCCGATGAGGTTCGGGCGAATCGTCCGCGAAAAGTCCTTCGACGCATTATCGGCGCACGGCCGTGTCATCGCCATGTCCCGGCGCCGCGGCCGGCACCGGCGTGTCATTTGCCGCTGGTACAATCGCGCCGATGTGCCGGGCGCCGATGCGCCGGGCAGGCTGCCCGCGCCGCACGCGCCTCCAACCCTCGTCGAATTCCCGTATGGCAACTCCGGACGCCGTCAGTTCCGAACAGTCGTGGTGGGGCGTCGTGGCCCTGGCACTCACTGCCTTCATCTTCAACACCACCGAATTCGTGCCCGTCGCGCTGTTGAGCGCGATCGGCGACAGCCTGCGCATGCAGCCGACCGACGTCGGCCTGATGCTGACGATCTATGCGTGGGCCGTTGCCGTCGTGTCGCTGCCGCTCACGTTCGTCACGCGCCACGTCGAGCGCCGCAAGCTGCTGAGCGGTGCGCTGCTGGTGTTCATCGGCAGCCACGTCGTCACCGGCGTCGCGTGGAATTTCACGGTGCTGATGATCGGCCGGCTCGGCATCGCGTGCGCGCATGCGGTGTTCTGGTCGATTTCCGTTCCGCTGGCCGTGCGCCTTGCGCCGAGCGACCGGAAAAGCCGCGCGTTGAGCCTGCTGGCGATGGGCTCGGCGATCGCGATGGTCGCCGGCATTCCGCTCGGGCGCGTGATCGGCGAGGCGCTCGGCTGGCGCGTGACGTTCCTCGTGATCGGCGGCGCGGCGGCCGTCGCGCTGCTGATGCTGCGCGCCACGCTGCCGGCGTTGCCCAGCCAGGGCGCCGGATCGCTGTCCAGCATCGGCATGTTTCTCAGGAAGCCGGCGCTGGTGTCGTTGTACGCGATCACCGTGCTGGTCGTGTCCGCGCATTTCACGTCGTACACGTACATCGAGCCGTTCGTGCAGAGCGTCAATCATGCGAGCAGCAGCCGGATTACCTACGTGCTGATCCTGTTCGGCGTCGCCGGCTTGCCGGCCGCGATCTGTTTCAACCGCGTATTTCCGGAGCGGCCGGCCGATTTCCTGCTCGCATCGATCATCGCGCTGTCGGCGTGTCTGCTGATCCTGTTCCCGAGCGCGCTGAATATCGTCACGCTGTCGGTGCACACGCTGGTGTGGGGCGGCGCGATCGTCTGCTTCGGGCTCGCGATGCAGGCCTGGGTGCTGAAGCTCGCGCCCGAGGCGACCGATCTCGCGGTGTCGATCTTTTCCGGGCTGTACAACGTCGGCATCGGTGCCGGCGCGCTGCTCGGCAACCATATCGCCGGGGATTTCGGCCTGCCGTGGATCGGCACGTTCGGCGGGGTGGTCGGGATCGTCTCCGCCGGCATCGCGTGGGCCGCGTTGCGGCTGCATGAGCGACGGGCGGTGGCGTAATCCGCCGTCGCTGTCGGCCGCGCGGCTGCGGCAAGGTCGCCGACTCCTTGATGCGACACGTTGGCGCCTTCAAACCGTGACCGATCGCCTCGACGCCTTCAACCCGTGACCGATGCCGTCCGGCGCGCAGGCACGCGACATGCGCCGCCTTGCGCGTTCGTGCCGGTTCGTCCATGACGTGGCCGCGTGGCCATGTTGCCGTTCGCCCGGAACGGCGCCGACGTGCGCGACCGGATCCTTCGCGATGGCCGTTCCCGTCGCGCGCATGGCCGGCAGCCCGGCCGATCCGGCGTAGCCAGCACGATGGATACGCACTTCGGAGGCGGTATGGAACGCGAGTTGAAACTGCGGATCTCCGCAAAGGACCTCGACAGGCTGCGTCACGCGCCGTTGCTCGCGCAAGCCGGGCGCGCCGGCACGTCGCAACAGCTGACGAGCACCTACTTCGATACGCCCGCGCTGGCCTTTCACCGGTGCGGCGCGTCGCTGCGGGTGCGCGCGAGCGGCGACGGCAGGATTCAGACGTTGAAGCTGGAAGGAGCGGCGCAGGCCGGGCTGTTCGACAGGGACGAGTTCGAAATGCCGGTCGATGGCGACGTTCCCGATCTCGAGCCGCTGCAGGCGCACATCCCCGAGGACAGCGACTGCGGCAGGCTCGTGCGCGATGCGGCCACGGCCAGCCAGCTCAAGCCGGTATTCGTCACGCGGATCAGGCGCTCGGTGGTTCCGCTGCGCCTGCCGTCCGGCGATGAACTCGAGGTCGCGCTCGACAAGGGCACCGTCGACGCGGAGCCGGGCTCGGTCCCGATCGCCGCCGTCGAACTGGAGCTGAAGCACGGTGAGCCGGAAAGCCTGTACGGCGTCGCGCGGGCATTGCTCGACGTCGTGCCGTTGCGGATCGATCGCGACAGCAAGGCCGATCTCGGCTACGGGCTGCTCGTCGGCGAGCACCGACCGGCGGTCAAGGCGCGACCGGTGCGACTGAAGAAGCGCGATTCGATCGAAGACGCATTTCGCCGCATCGCGAGCAACTGTCTGGACCAGATCAATGCGAACGAACGAGGCGTCGCGTCGGGGCACGATCCGTCATGCGTCCATCAGATGCGCGTCGGGCTGCGGCGCTTGCGTTCCGCCCTCGACCTGTTCGAGAAGGTGATTCCCGCGATTCCGGGCCTTGACGACGAACTGCGCTGGATCGCGTCCGAATTGGGCACCGCGCGGGACTGGGAGGTGCTTGCGGGATCCACCCTAGAACAGGTCGGCGCGAACGGCCATCCCGACGACGTTCGTGCGGCCCGCGACGCGTGCGAGCAGATCGCGGTCAGGAACCGGCAGCGCGCGGCCGAGGCGGTCGAGTCGGTCCGCTACACGCGGCTCGCGTTGCAACTCGCGTCGTGGGCGAGCCGACGAGGCTGGCGAGACGGGATGTCCGACGCGCAGCGCGAGGCGATCGATCGGCCGGCGACGGAGTTTGCCGTCGATGTGCTGCGTCGGCGGCACCGCAAGCTGATCAAACGCGGCAAGGGTCTGGCCGATCTCGACGATCACCGTCGTCACCGTGCCCGCATCGCCGCGAAGAAAGTCCGATACGCGACCGAATTCTTCGCGTCACTCTGTTCCAAACGGGCCGTCAAGTCATACGTCGGCGCGCTGACCGCGCTTCAGGACGATCTGGGCTGGCGCAACGATGCCGTCGTCGCGGACCGGCTTCTGAAGGCGCTGCCTCGCACGTCGCCCGCCGCCGCGCCGGGCGCGGCCTTTGCGCGAGGCTTTCTGACCGCCCGCGTGGCTGCCGATCATCGGACGTTGCAGACGCTGTGGAAGCGCTTCAGGCGTCTTTCGCCGCCGCACTGACCGGGCCGCGGGGACGTGGCCGGATCGTGGCGCGTTCGTGCGGAAGATGGGCGGCCGGCCACACCGCCTGCCCATCAGGAAAACCCTGATCCACCCGCCCCGGATGTCGATTTCCGCTGACGTCGCCAACCGCCGGCCGGCCCGTCGCTCCCCGTTCGCGATGCGGCGCGCCGAAACCCTCCCGCGCCTCCCATCAAGCCTTCCAGCGCTGACAACCAGACAAAATTGGTATGGCGCACTGCAATATTTCGCTATCTTCAGCCGATTTCAATACCTGTCAGGTATGAAAAAGCGAGACCAAAAGTATTGGACGGTCCATTTCCGCGCCGCGTATAAATCCGTTCCATGAACTCCCCACACGCAGCGTGCCCCATGTCCCCAGTCACCATCGAACGCATTGAAACCCGCCTCGTCGACCTGCCGACGATCCGTCCGCACAAGCTGTCGGTCGCCACGATGCACGGCCAGACGCTGATGCTGGTGAAGGTGACCTGCAGTGACGGCGTGACGGGCACGGGCGAAGGCACCACGATCGCCGGGATGGCCTATGGCCCGGAAAGCCCGGAAGCGATGAAGCTCGCGATCGACGCTTACCTCGCACCGGCCGTCATCGGCAAGGATGCGACACGCATCCAGGCGCTGATGGCGTTCCTCGGCAAGCTCGCGAAGGTCAATCACTTCGCGAAGAGCGCGCTTGAAACCGCGCTGCTCGATGCGCACGGCAAGCGCATCGGCGTGCCGGTCAGCGAGCTGCTCGGCGGGCGCAGGCGCGATCGCCTGCCGGTCGCATGGACGCTCGCCTCGGGCAACACGGCGACCGACATCGCCGAAGCGGAGCGCATGCTGGAGCTGCGCCGCCACAACGTGTTCAAGCTGAAGATCGGCGCGAAGGCGCTCGACGCGGACATCCGGCACGTGGCCGAGATCAAGCGGGCGGTCGGCGAGCGCGCGTCGGTGCGCGTCGACGTGAACATGGCGTGGAGCGAAACGCAGGCCGCGCGCGCGATTCCGGCGCTCGCCGATGCCGGCTGCGAACTCGTCGAGCAGCCGGTCGCGTCGGCCGCGGCGCTCGCGCGCCTGATGCGCCGCTTTCCGGTTGCGCTGATGGCCGACGAAATCCTGCAAGGCCCGGACAGCGCGTTCGAGATCGCGAAGCATCACGGCGCGGACGTGTTCGCGATCAAGATCGAGCAGAGCGGCGGCCTGTTCGCCGCGCAGCGCGTCGCGGCGATCGCGGATGCGGCCGGCATCGAGCTGTACGGTGGCACGATGCTCGAAGGCGCGTTCAGCACGGTTGCGTCCGCGCATCTGTTCGCGAGCTTCGCGAACCTGCAGTGGGGCACCGAACTGTTCGGACCGCTACTGATTACCGAAGAGATTCTCGCGACCCCGCTCGACTACAGCGATTTCGAACTGACCGTGCCGAGCGGACCGGGCCTCGGCATCGAACTCGACGAAGCGAAGGTCGCACGCTTCACTCGCGACGGGCTGACGAAAGTGTCGCGCTGACCCGCTGACCCGCTGACCCGCTGACCCGCGACAGCGCGCAATAACCCGCAATAACACGATCACGCACAGGACATCACGATGCTTTTCCACGTACGCATGGACGTCAACCTGCCGGCCGACATGCCGGCCGGCGTGGCCGACGAGATCAAGACCCGCGAAAAGGCGTATTCGCAGGCGCTGCAGCACAGCGGCAAGTGGCGCCACATCTGGCGCATCGCCGGCGAATACGCGAACTACAGCGTGTTCGACGTGTCCGGCAACGCCGAGCTGCACGAGATCCTGACCGGCCTGCCGCTGTTCCCGTACATGAAGATTTCGGTGACGCCGTTGTGTCGCCACCCGTCGTCGATACACGACGGCGACGTTTGAGCCACGGAGCCGCCGCTGCTGTAACGGCGGGCACCGGGTCACCTTTCCCCAAAATACACGTGGAGACACCATCATGAGCGTCAAAGTATTCGAAACCAAGGAAGTGCAGGATCTGCTGAAGGCCGCGTCGAACGCGGGCGGCGATGGCGGCAACGCGCGCACGCAGCAGGTCGTGCTGCGGCTGCTCGGCGACCTGTTCAAGGCGATCGACGACCTCGACATCACGCCCGACGAAGTGTGGGCCGGCGTGAACTACCTGAACAAGCTCGGCCAGGACGGCGAGGCGGCGCTGCTCGCGGCCGGCCTCGGCCTCGAGAAGTATCTCGACATCCGGATGGACGCCGAGGACGAGGTGCTCGGCCTCGACGGCGGCACGCCGCGCACGATCGAAGGCCCGCTGTATGTCGGCGGCGCGCCGGTGCGCGACGGCGTCGCGAAGATCGACGTCGATGCGGATGAAGGCGCGGGCCCGCTCGTGATCCATGGCACGGTTACCGGCCTCGACGGCAAGCCGGTTGCCGGCGCGCTGGTCGAATGCTGGCACGCGAACTCGCACGGCTTCTACTCGCACTTCGACCCGACCGGCACGCAGAGCGACTTCAACCTGCGCGGCGCGGTGAGGACGGGCGCGGACGGCAAGTACGAATTCCGCACGCTGATGCCGGTCGGCTACGGCTGCCCGCCGCAGGGCGCGACGCAGCAACTGCTCGACCGCCTCGGCCGCCACGGCAACCGCCCGGCGCACGTGCACTTCTTCGTGACCAGCGACGGCCACCGCAAGCTCACGACGCAGTTCAACATCGACGGCGACCCGCTGATCTGGGACGACTTCGCGTATGCGACGCGCGAGGAGCTGATTCCGCCCGTCACCCGCAAGACCGGCGGCGCCGCGCTCGGGCTGAAGGCGGACGCATACCAGGACATCGAGTTCAACTTCGTCCTGACGCCGCGCGTCGAGGGCAAGGACAACCAGATCGTCGAACGCCTGCGCGCTTCCGCCACGGCATAACCGCCCGACGGCACGGCGGCGCGGTCAGCGCCGCCGCCGGCCGGCTACCCGCGAGATTCAATCGATACCGATGCGAGCGTGCTTGCAGGAGCCGGCACGCGCACTGGAGGAACCAACATGTCCGCCACGATCGACCACACCACCGAACTGGACCACCTGCTCGCCACCGCCGTGCAGGACGACAAGGAGGCCGGCGTCTTCCGCTGCCGCCGCGACATCTTCACCAACGAGGCGCTCTTCGAGCTCGAGATGAAGCACATCTTCGAGCGCAACTGGGTGTACCTCGCACATGAAAGCCAGATCCCGAACAACAACGATTACTACACGACGTGGATCGGCCGCCAGCCGATCGTCATCACGCGCGACAAGGCCGGCGAGCTGCACGCGGTGATCAATGCCTGCGCGCACAAGGGCGCGATGCTGTGCCGCCGCAAGCACGGCAACAAGGGCAGCTTCACGTGCCCGTTCCACGGCTGGACCTTCTCGAACACCGGCAAGCTGCTGAAGGTGAAGGACGAGAAGACGACCGAGTATCCGGTGCAGTTCAACACGCACGGCTCGCACGACCTGAAGAAGGTCGCGCGCTTCGAGAACTATCGCGGCTTCCTGTTCGGCAGCCTCAGCGACGACGTGCTGCCGCTCGACGAGTATCTCGGCGAGGCGCGCGTGATCATCGACCAGATCGTCGACCAGGCGCCGAACGGCCTCGAAGTGCTGCGCGGCAACTCTTCGTACATCTACGAAGGCAACTGGAAGATGCAGATGGAGAACGGCTGCGACGGCTATCACGTGAGCACCGTGCACTGGAACTACGCGGCGACGATGGGCCGCCGCAAGGAAGACGGCACCAAGGCCGTCGATGCGAACAGCTGGAGCAAGTCGGTCGCCGGCGTGTACGGCTTCGACCACGGGCACATTCTGCTGTGGACCAAGACGATGAACCCCGAGGTGCGGCCGGTGTACCAGCACCGCGACGAGATCAAGGCGCGCGTCGGCGACGTGCAGGCCGACTTCATCGTGAACCAGACGCGCAATCTCTGCGTGTATCCGAACGTGTTCCTGATGGACCAGTTCAGCACGCAGATCCGCGTCGTGCGTCCGCTCGGCGTCGACAGGACCGAAGTCAGCATCTTCTGTTTCGCGCCGAAGGGCGAGAGCGCGGCCGACCGCGCGACGCGCATTCGCCAGTACGAGGATTTCTTCAACGTGACCGGCATGGGCACGGCCGACGACCTTGAGGAGTTCCGCGCGTGCCAGGCCGGCTATGCGGGCATCACGGCGATGTGGAACGACCTGTCGCGCGGCGCGCCGCTTTGGATCGACGGGCCGGACGAGAACGCGAAAAAAATGGGACTGAACCCGCGCATGTCGGGCGAGCGCAGCGAGGACGAAGGGCTGTTCGTGTGCCAGCACGAATACTGGGTGCACGTGATGCGCGATGCACTGAAGAAGGAACGTGGGGAGGTAGAGGCATGAACATCGATTACCGGACCATCTGCGCGGCGCTGTATCGCGAAGCGCGCCTGCTCGACGACCGCGAGTGGGACGCGTGGCTGACCTGCTACACGGAAGACGTCACGTACTGGATGCCCGCGTGGGACGACGACGACCGGCCGACCGACGATCCGCAGAGCCAGATCTCGCTGATGTACTACGCGGATCGCGGCGGCCTCGAGGATCGCGTGTTCCGGATCAAGACCGAGCGCAGCGGCGCGTCGACGCCCGAGCCGCGCACCAGCCACAACGTGACGAACGTCGAGGTGCTGGCCGAGCGCGACGGCGAGGTGGACGTGCGCTACAACTTCCACACGCTGAACCACCGCTACCGCGTGACCGATCACTTCTTCGGGACGATGTTCGTCACGCTGCGCCAGGTGGGCGACGCGCTGCTGATCTCGAACAAGAAGATCGTGCTGAAGAACGACTACATCCGGCAGGTGCTCGACGTGTACCACGTCTGACGCCCCGATCGATTCGATACGTAACACAGGGAGACGATGTCATGTCCACCTACAAGATTGCACTGAACTTCGAGGACGGGGTCACCCGCTTCATCGACTGCAAGGCCGGCGAGAAGGTGCTCGACGCCGCGTTCCGCGCGAAGATCAACCTGCCGATGGACTGTTCCGACGGCGTGTGCGGCACCTGCAAGTGCCGCGCGGAAAGCGGCAGCTACGACCTCGGCGACGATTACATCGACGATGCGCTCACCGAGGACGAGAAGGACGGCGGCCTCGTGCTGACCTGCCAGATGGTGCCGCAAAGCGATTGCGTGATCGCGGTGCCGACGTCGTCCGTCGCATGCAAGACCGGCCACAGCGCGTTCGCCGCGACCGTGACGAAGGTCGAGCCGCACAACGATGCGGCGATCGTGCTCGAACTGGACGTCGATGCGGCCGCGCCGGCCTTCCTGCCCGGCCAGTACGTGAACATCGGCGTGCCGGGCAGCGGCCAGCACCGGTCGTATTCGTTCTCGTCCGCGCCGGGCGACACGAAGGTCGGATTCCTGATCAAGAAGATTCCCGGCGGCGTGATGAGCACGTGGCTCGAATCCGCGAAGCCCGGCGACACGCTCGAACTGAACGGGCCGCTCGGCAGCTTCTACCTGCGCGACGTCGCACGGCCGCTGCTGTTCCTCGCGGGCGGCACGGGCCTCGCGCCGTTCCTGTCGATGCTGGAAGTGCTCGCGCGCAGCGGCTCGCAGCAGAAGGTGCACCTGATCTACGGCGTGACGCGCGATCTCGACCTGGTGCTGGTCGACGCGATCGAAGCGTATGCGGCGAAGCTGCCGAACTTCAGCTTCGCGACCGTCGTCGCCGATGCGGCGTCGAGCCATCCGCGCAAGGGCTGGGTCACGCAGCATATTCCGGCCGATGCGCTCAACGACGGCGACGTGGACGTCTACCTGTGCGGGCCGCCGCCGATGGTCGACGCGGTGCGCCAGTATTTCGACGACGCAGGCGTGAAGCCCAACAGCTTCCACTACGAGAAGTTCACCCCGAACGTCACGGCAAAGGCGGCATGATCATGCAACGATTCTCCGGAAAGGTCGTAGTCGTCACCGGCGCGGCACAGGGCATCGGCCGCGGCGTCGCGCTGCGCGCGGCGGCGGAGGGCGGCCGTGTGCTGTTCGTCGATCGCGCGGACTTCGTCGCGGAGGTCGCGGCCGAGGCGCCGGGCGGCAACACGGCCGGCTTCGTCGCGGATCTCGAAACCTACGACGGCGCACGCGCGGCGATGGCGTGCGCGGTCGCGACGTTCGGCCGGATCGACGTGCTGATCAACGGCGTCGGCGGCGCGATCCGGATGCGGCCGTTCGCCGAGTTCGAACCCGAGCAGATCGACGCGGAAATCCGCCGCTCGCTGATGCCGACGCTCTACAGCTGCCACGCGGTGCTGCCGCATCTGCTGGCGGGCGGGGGCGGCACGATCGTCAACGTGTCGTCGAACGCGACGCGCGGCATTCGTCGCGTGCCGTATTCGGCCGCCAAAGGCGGCGTCAATGCGCTGACGGCCGCGCTCGCGATGGAATACGCGGAGCACGGCGTCCGCGTGGTCGCGACCGCGCCGGGCGGCACCACGGCGCCGCCGCGCCGCGTGCCGCGCAATGCGGCCGGCGACACAGCGCAGGAACAGGCGTGGATGGCCGAAGCGGTACGGCAGGTGACCGATTCGACGTTCTTCAAGCGTTACGGCACGCTCGACGAACAGATCGCGCCCATCCTGTTCCTTGCGTCGGACGAGGCGAGCTACATCACCGGCACGGTGCTGCCGGTCGCGGGCGGCGATACGGGCTGAGCGGCACGTCAGCCGATTCGCTTGCTGCTTCTGACATGCGCGCGCACCGGTCGGATCACGTGCGCGCGACGACCATCCAACAACCGGCCGGCACGCAGCGCGCGGCCACGGAGACACTCATGCGCAATCGCGAAGCGATCATCCCGGCAGGCATGGAAGCCGTGTACGAAAAAATCGGCTATGCGCCGGCGATCAAGGTGGGCGACACCGTGTACGTGTCCGGCCAGATCGGCCGCGACGCGGCGATGCAACTGGTGGAAGACCGCGACGCGCAGATCGTGCAGGCGTTCGAGAACCTCAAGCGCGTGCTCGAGGCGGCCGGCGCATCGCTCGCCGACGTCGTCGACCTGACGAGCTTTCATACCGACATGCGCGACCTGCCGTTGTTCATGCAGGTGCGCGACCGCTATTTCCATGCGCATCCGCGTCCGGCGTGGACGGCGGTCGGCGCGCACATGCTCGGTGGCTCGCCCGGTTACATCGTCGAAATCAAGGCGGTAGCGGTTCTGGCGCGCTGATACGCGACGCCGGCATGCGGCGACGACGTGGCGGCTCACCGATGGATCGCCGCCCGCAACCGCCTCACGTCCTGCTCCGATACCGGCGCGGCGCGATTGCCCCACGCGCCGCGCACATAACTGACCACCGCGGCGATTTCGTCGCTCGTCAGCGTGCCGCGCATTGGTGGCATCCGTTGCACGGGCCCGTGCGTGCCGGGCGCCGGCCGCGCGCCTTCGACGACGATCCGGATCGCGCTGGTCGGATCGGCCGCGAGCACGGCCGAATTGCCCGCGAGCGGCGGCCCGCGATCGGGCACGCCCGCGCCTGCGGCACCGTGGCAGCGCGCACAGAATCCCGCATAGACGCCGGCCCCCGGCGGTTGCTGGCCGCCCTCGGGGCGCGGCCCCGCCGCAGTGAGCCGCGGAACGCCGATCCCGAGCGGATTCGCCGCCGCGGTTGGTTGCGCGGGCAACGACTTGAGGTACACGGCGATCGCATGGCGATCCGAATCCGTCAACAGTGCAGTGCTTTCGGCGACGACCGGCGCCATCGCGCCGAACACCGCGCCGCGCGCGGCGTGGCCGCTGCGCAGGAACGCGACGAGGTCGTCGGTCGTCCAGCGGCCGAGGCCGTCCGCCTGCGCGCCGGTCAGGTTCGGTGCGAACCAGTGATCGTTGACACCGCCGGTGAGGAACGCGGGGCTGCGTTCGTCGTAGCCGCGCTCGTTGTAGGCCGGGCCGCGCGGCGTATGACAGGCGCCGCAATGGCCGAGCCCCTGCACGAGATACGCGCCGCGATTCCATTCCGACGATTGCGACGGTTGCGGCACGAAGCGCTCGCGATTGCCGAACGCGACGCTCCATAGTCCGAGCGCCCAGCGCTGGTTGAACGGAAACGGGAGCTGCGTGAGCTTTGCCGCGTTCGCGGACGGAGCTACGCCACGCATGAAGTACGCATACAACGCGCGCACGTCGTCGTCGGACAGGCGCGCGAACGACGGGTAGGGCATCGCCGGATACAGTCGGCTGCCGTCGGCGCTGATTCCGCGCCGCACCGCATCGTCGAACTGCCGCAGCGTGTCGTTGCCGATCCCGTGTGTCTTGTCCGGCGTGATGTTCGGCGCATAGATCGGCCCGAACGGCGAATTCACCGGCTGGCCGCCGGCATACGGCGTGTGGTCGGCTGCGTCGTGGCACGCGGCGCAGTCGCCGGCGAGCGCGAGATAGCGGCCGCGCGCGATCGTCGCGGCATCGGCGCTCGCGGCCGCGGCGGCAACGACGGGGCGGCGGCTTGCGGAAGCCGCCGATGCGGACGAAGCAGATGCCGCAGGTGCCGGGGACGAAGCCGATGAAGCCGGGGCGGCGTCCGACGACGCAGCCGCAGCCGGCGCGGCGGCCGCGTCATGTCGCTGCGCGAGCCGAGGATCGCGGTTCACGCGGGCCGACATCGACGCGCCGGCATCGGTCGACGCAGCGCGTATCCGCACGAAACGCCAGCCCGACGCCGGCTCGGGCGCCTCGGTCGCCGACGCGGCATCGGCCGCATCGCCGGCAGACGCCGCGCGGTCGTCCTGCTGCATGTCGCATGCGCACAGCGCGGCGCACACGGCGAACGCGACGCTCGCGCGGCGGCAGCGCCGGGCGACGTGCGCGGCGAACGAAACACGCGAAGCGAACGAGATCAACGCCATGGGCTGCACGGTCCGACGAAAGCAGTGACGATCCCGGTGAACACGAGACCGATCACGAATCCGAGCGCGGCGAGCATCCCGCAGCGCGCGAGGAAGCGCGTGCTGTCGTCGCGCGTCGCGGCCTGCACGTTGGGGTCATGCCCGCGTTGCCACGTGCGTACGACCCACGCGGCGAACGCCGTCGCCAGCGCGAACGCACAGGCGGCGATCAGCGCGAGCCACACGCCCACGTGCGCCCAGCGCGGCGCGGCCTGCGCGACGCCGAGCGGATAGCACGCGGTCGACGCGAGCGTCTCGGAGGCCATCATCTGCGCGAACCACAGCGCGGGCGCGCCGACCAGGCCGGCCGCGATCGCGAGCCATGTCGTCCACGAGCGTCGTGCGAAGATCATCCGGGACTCCTGAGCCAGTACGGCGATACGTACAGCGCGGTGAAGATGAACAGCCATACGACGTCGACGAAGTGCCAGTAGAGTCCGCCGACCGTGAGCGCGACGCGCCGTTCGGGGCCGAAGAAGCCGGCGGCGGTCCATCCGGCGAGCAACGCGAGAATGACGAGACCGGCCGCCACGTGCGCGAGGTGGAAGCCGGTGAGCGTGAAGTACAGGCTGCCGTACAGGTGCGCGGTCGGTCCGTATGGATGGTCGTGCCACTCGTGCAGCTGAACGAGCGCGAACGCGACGCCGAGCAGCAGCGCGACGGCGAGCGCGGCCACCGCGCGCCGCTGCCGCCCGGCCTTTACCGCACGCTCGGCGAGCCAGACGAACACGCTGCTCGACAGCAGCACGGCGGTGTTGCCGGCCGCGAGCCCGATCTTCGGCATTCCTTCGGGCGGCCATGGCGCGGTCGTTTGCGACTGCAGATAGAAATAGCAGAACAGCAGGTAGCCGAACAACCCGGCCTCGGTCACGATCAGCGTGACGACACCCCACCAGCCGCCCGCGCGCTTGCCGCAACTGCCGACCGGCAGCGGTTCGACGCATGCGGCCGGCGCGCCGGACGGCGTACTCACCGAGCGCGGCTCGTCCGGATGCGGGCCGGCGGCGGCCGGCGGAGCCTGCGTGGCATCGCGGGCCGGCAGATGCGCACGTTGCCCGAGCGTGCGGCGCGGCCACAGCCACACGGCGGTCCCGATCGCGCAACCGGTGACGGCCGCGCACACGAGCGTCGGCGAGCGCGCCAGCATCGCGGCGAACACGGCGGTCGCGAGCAGCGCGAGCACGAACGGCACGCAGCTGTCCTCGGGCATCTTCAGGATCGCGCTGGGCGTCGCCGCGAGCGGCGTGACCGCGAGCGCCTCGCGGCCGTCCGCGAGCCGGTAGCCCACGCGCATGCTGGTGCGCATCGGGTCCTCCCGCGTTTCCCACAGCGGGTGCCGCGACGCGACCAGCGGCAGCACCGCGAAATTGTAGACGGGCGTCGGCGACGCGACCGACCATTCGAGCCCGGCGCCGCCCCACGGATTGTCGTCGGCGCGCGCGCCGCGCCGCGCGCTGACGAGCGCGTTGACGACGAACATCACGATACCGATGCCGAACACGAACGAGCCGATCGTCGTCAGCAGGTTCGACGTGTCCCAGCCCATTCCCGACGGATACGTGTAGATGCGGCGCGGCATCCCGAGCAACCCGGACACGTGCATCGGGAAGAAGCCGAGGTTGAAGCCGACCAGCACGACCCAGAACGTCAGCCGGCCGAAGCGCTCGTTCATCATGCGCCCGGTGAATTTCGGGAACCAGTACGTGACACCGCCCAGCACCGGGAACACGTTGATGCCGAGCAGCACGTAATGCAGGTGCGCGACGACGAAATACGTATCGGTCAGCTGCCAGTCGAGCGGCACCGCGGCCGTCATCACGCCCGATACGCCGCCGACCACGAACATCAGCACGAAGCCCGCGAAATACAGGAACGGCGTGCGGAATACCGGGCGACCGGTCCAGATCGTCGCGAGCCACGCGAACACCGCGACCGCGCTCGGGATCGAGATCAGCATGCTCGCCGCGCCGAAGAACGCGAGCGCGAGCGGCGCGATGCCGGTCGCGAACATGTGATGGACCCACACCTCGAAGCCGATCAGCATCGTCGCCACCGTCGATACCGCGACGGCTTCGTATGCGACGAGCGGCCGCCGGCAGAAGGTCGGCAGCGCGTCCGACACGATGCCCATCGCGGGCAGCACGACGACGTAGACCCACGGATGCGCGAACATCCAGAACAGGTGCTGCCACAACAGCGGCCGCCCGCCGTTCGCGACGTCGAAGAAATGCGTGCCGGCATTGCGGTCGAGCCACAGCAGCAGGAACGCGAGGCTCACGGACGGCACGGCGACGAGGTTCGCGACCGATGCGGTAAGCGTGCCCCAGACGATGATCGGCAGCCGGTCGATCGACATCCCGTGAGCACGCATGCGCAGCAGCGTGACGACGAAGTTCGCGGCGCCGCCGGTCGTCGAGATGCCGAGCAGGATCATGCCGAGCGCATAGATGTCGATGTTCGCACCGGCGCTGTAATCGAGGGACGTGAGCGGCACGTAGTTGAACCAGCCGCCGTCCGGCACCGCGCCGAGCGGAAAGCTCGCATACAGGAACAGGCCGGCGAACAGGAATACCCAGTACGAGAACGCGTTCAGCCTAGGGAAGGCCATGTCGCGCGAGCCGAGCATCAGCGGCCACAGGTAGTTCGCGAAGCCGGACAGCACCGGCAGCGCGTACAGGAAGATCATCGTGACGCCGTGCATCGTGAACAGCGAGTCGTACTGCGCGGGCGTGAGTACGGTCGCATTCGGCCGCGCGAGCTGGATGCGCATCACGAGCGCCTCGACGCCGCCGAGCAGCAGGAAGGCGAACGCGGTGACGATATAGCGCAGCCCGACGCGCTTGTGGTCCACCGTGCCGAGCCAGCCGCGCCAGCCGGGTTCCGATTCCCACAGCGCGGCCAGTTCGCGCTCGTGCGCGGAGCCGGGCGGTGCTTCGCCGAGGTCGGGCACGCGGTCGAGCGGAGCGGGCATGTCGCGGGCTACGGCCATCGTCATCCTCCGTTCAGTGCAGCGTTGCGAGATAGGCGGCGAGATCGTCGGCGTCGCGCGGCGCGAGCGCGAACGACGGCATCAGCGTCTGCGGCTTGATCTGCTGCGCATGCGCGATCCAGCGCCGCAGGTTGTCGGGCGTGTTGTCGAGCGTGCCGGCCGCGAGCAGCCGGCGCGACCCCAGATGCGACAGGTCGGGGCCCGCGTCGCCGGTCGCGTCGGTGCCGCGCACCGTGTGGCAGCCCGCGCAGCGCATCGAGAACACATGCCGCCCGCGTTGCTCGGCGCCGGCCGCGGGCGCCGGCGGCGGCTGCCGTTGCGCGGCGAGCCACGCGCGAAACGCATCCGGCGGCTCGGCCACGACCTCGAACGCCATGTGCGCGTGCTGCGCGCCGCAGTATTGCGAGCACTGACCGCGGTATACGCCCGGCCGGTCGGCTTGCAGCCACTGATGATTCGTCTGGCCGGGAATCGTCTGCGTCTTGCCGGCCAGTTGCGGCACCCAGAACGCGTGGATCACGTCCGCGCTTTTCAGTTCGACCGCCACGGGTTCGCCGACCGGAATGTGGATCTCGTTCGCGGTGACGAACGCGGTGCCGCCCGCGTCGTCGGGATAGCGGACGGCCCACCACCAGTCGTGCGCGGTCACGACGATCGTGAGCGCGGGCGGCCGCGGCGGCAAGGCCACGGTGCCGAGCACGCGCAGCATGTAGACGAGCGCGCCGAACAGCAGCACGACCGAGATCGCGGAGCCGACCGTCACGATCGCGAGGCCGCTGTCGTGGCCGCCGCCCGCGCGCGCGCGGCGGCGAAAGGTCGCGATCAGCAGCAGCACCGCGATCGCGATGCACACGAACGTGCACAGCGCGAGCAGCGCCCAGCCGAGCACGAAGACCGGCCGCGCGGCCGGGCCCGCCGCATGCACGACGTAAGCGAGCGGCAGCGACCCGCCCGGTGCGTCGGGTTCGCTGGCCGCGCGCGCGGCCAGCGGGGCGACGACGCACGCACTCGCGGCAGTGCGAACGATACGGCGCGCTTTCATCGCTTTCATGAGCGTCAGGACGGGCAACACGGCTCCTTGCCGGATTCGGCGGCGTGACGACAGCCGTTCGCGCCGCAGCAATTTCCGTGCGCGTGCAGTGCATGCATCGCGACTGCTGCGCGCTCATGCAGCGCGCTGCGCGTTACAGCCCGCTTGTAAATTGGACGACCGTCCATGGCGCGCCCGGATCACGGTGCGCGGCACGTCGTTTGCTATGGCGATCGTGTTCCGGCACGCCGCTCGGGGAGCGTCCCCGCCGCGTGCCGCCCACCGCCCATCGTCAGGGAAACCGGAGGAACCGACCGTGAAGACCGTCGCGATCACGGGTGCGAGCGCCGGCGTCGGCCGTGCGACAGCCCATGCGTTTGCGCGGCGCGGCGCGAACGTCGCGCTGCTCGCGCGCGATCCGCGTGCGCTGGACGACACCGCGTGCGAAGTGCGCGCCTATGGTGTCGAGGCACTGCCGATTGCCGTAGACGTCAGCGATGCCGCCGCGCTCGATGCGGCCGCCGAGCGCATCGAGAACGAACTCGGCCCGCTCGACGTGTGGGTCAACAACGCGATGGTGACGGTGTTCGCTCCGTTCGACGAGATCGCGCCGGAAGACTACGCGCGTGTGACCGAGGTCACGTATCTCGGCTGCGTGTACGGCACGCGCGCGGCACTGGCGCGCATGGCCGCGCGCAATCGCGGCACGATCGTGCAGGTCGGCTCCGCACTCGCGTACCGGTCGATTCCGCTGCAGGCGCCGTACTGCGGCGCGAAACATGCGATTCGCGGCTTCACCGACGCACTGCGCTGCGAGCTGCTGCATGCGGGCAGCCGCGTGCGCGTGACGATGGTGCAACTGCCTGCGATCGACACGCCGCAGTTCGACTGGGCCGCCTCCGCGCTGCCGCACGCGCCACGCCCGGTTGCGCCCGTCTATGCGCCGGAGGTGGCGGCCGACGCGATCGTGCAGGCGGCGCGCCATCCGTGCCGCGAGCGCTGGGTCGGCTGGTCGTCGCTTGCCGCGATCGTCGCGAACGCGCTCGCGCCCGGCTTGTTCGATCGCTATCTCGCACACAAGGCGGTGCGCGGCCAGCAACGCGCGGAGCCGGCCGGCCCGCGCGAATCGAACCTGTGGCAGCCCGTGCCCGGCCATCATGCGACACGCGGGGCGTTCAGTTCGGAAGCGCGTCGCACCGGCGCCGAGGCCGGGCTCGGCGCATCGCGCGCGCTCGCGTTCGGCGCGATCTGCGCGGTGCTCGCGGCGAGTTTCGTCGCCGCGCGCAAGCTGAACCGGTGAGCGCGATGCGGATCGAGGATTACGCGCTGATCGGCGACGGCCGCAGCGCCGCGCTCGTCGCGCTCGACGGCAGCATCGACTGGCTGTGCTGGCCGGACTTCGACTCGCCGCCGTGCTTCGCCGCACTCGTCGGCACGCCCGAGAACGGCCGTTTCCGTATCGCGCCGCGCGACCCGGACGCCCGCGCGACGCGCCGCTACCTGCCCGGCACCGCGGTGCTCGAGACGACGTTCGAGACCGCGTCGGGCTGCGCCGTCGTGATCGACTGGATGAGCTGGGCCGCGGCCGACCCGTGCCTGATTCGCAGCGTGCGCGGCGAGCGCGGGACGGTCGAGTTCGACGTCGATCTCGGCGTGCGCTTCGACTACGGCCACGCGCTGCCGTGGTGCCGCCGTCTCGGCCGGCGCTGGCGGATGATGACGGGCGGCGACGCGATGTGGCTCGATGCCGACGTGCACCTCGACGTGCGCGACGACCGGCTCGTCGGCACGCACCGGATCGCGGCGGGGGAGCGCGCGGATTTCTGCATCAGCTACGCGCGTTCGTTCGACCGGCCGCCGTCGGTGCCCGACGCGTACGCGTCGCTGCGCGACACGCAGGCGTTCTGGCGCGTGTGGTCGAAGTGCAATGCGGCGCAAGGCCCGTATCGCGACGCGATCGAGCGCGCGCTGATCACCGTGAAGCTGCTGTCGAGCGTGCGCACCGGCGGCATCATCGCTGCGCCGACGAGCTCGCTGCCCGAACGATTCGGCGGCGTGCGCAACTGGGATTACCGGTTCTGCTGGCTGCGCGACGCGAGCTTCACGCTGCGCGCGCTGGTGCGCTGCGGCTACCGCGAGGAGGCCGCGCGCTGGCGGGACTGGCTGGTACGCGCGATCGCCGATCACCCCGCGCAATTGCAGGTGCTGTACGCGGCCGACGGCGGCCGGCGCGCGGACGAATGGACGGCCGCGCATCTGGCCGGGTACGAAGGCGCGCGGCCGGTGCGCTTCGGCAACGCGGCGGCCGAACAATTGCAGCTGGACGTCTACGGCGAGGTGCTGGCCGCGCTGTATCAGGCGCGCCGGCACGGACTGCCGCCCGACGACGATGCGTGGACGCTCGAGCGCCGGCTCCTCGACCATCTCGCGACGATCTGGCGCGAGCCGGACGAAGGGATCTGGGAGGTGCGCAGCGGCCGGTACCCGTTCACGTCGTCGAAGGTGATGGTGTGGGCCGCCGTCGAAAGTGCGTATCGTTCCGCACGCGCGTTCGGCCATCACGCGCCGCTCGACGAATGGCGACGCTGGGCCGACACCGTGCGCGCGGATGTGCTCGCCCGCGGCTATCACCCGAAGCTCGGCCGTTTCGTCGACCGCTACGACGGCGACGGGCTCGACATCAGCCTGCTGCTGATTCCGCTGACCGGAATGCTCGATGCGGCGGATCCGCGCGTCGCGGCGACGGTCGCCGCCATCGAGCACGAGCTGCTCGAGGACGGCCTGCCGTTCCGTTACCGGCCGCCGCGTTTCAGGGATGGATGCGAAGGCACCGAGGGCGCGTTCGTCGCGGCCGGCTTCTGGCTCGCGCAGGTGTACCGGATGCAGGGGCGTGACGCCGACGCACATGCGCTGTTCGAGCGGCTTCTTGGCCTGCGCAACGACGTCGGGCTGCTGTCCGAGGAATACGACGTGAAGGCACGGCGCATGTGCGGGAATTTTCCCTTTACGCTCGCGCAGGTCGGGCTGGTCAACGCGGCGCTCGCGCTGCAGGGCGACGGGCGCGACGACGTCGATATCGGCTGACGCGCCGCGCTGTACCGTGCACGCCGCGGCAGCGCGACGGGACGCGCGCGCCGTGCCCGTGCCCGTGCCCCTGCCGCGCGTCGTGCGCTACGACTCGTGCCTGCCTCCCTTGCCGCCATGCTCGCCATTACCCGGCAGCACGGCCGACAGCACCTGTCGCGCGGTCTCGACGATCACGTTGGCTTCGCGCGGGTCGCCCTTCATCAGCGATTCGGCAAAATGCTTGGCCTGCTGCAGCGTCACGTGCGGCGGCAGCGGCGGCACTTCCGGATCGCTCTTGACCTCGAGCACGACGGGGCGGTCGGATGCGAGTGCCTCGTCCCACGCGGCACCGAGCTGTTCCGGATCGTCGACGTAGATGCCCTTCAGCCCGAGCAGCGTCGCGAAGCGGTAGTACGGCACGTTCGGTATCTGCTGCGACGCGTCGAGTTTCGGATCGCCTTCCATCACGCGTTGTTCCCACGTCACCTGGTTCAGATCCTCGTTGTTCAGCACCATGCAGATCCAGCGCGGGTCCGGCCACTGCCGCCAGTACTTCGCGACCGTGATCAGCTCCGCCATGTTGTTCATTTGCATCGCGCCGTCGCCGACCATCGCGATCACGGGGCGTACCGGATACGCGAACTTCGCGGCGATCGCATACGGTACCGCCGCGCCCATCGATGCGAGGCCGCCCGACAGCGAGCCCATCATTCCGCGCCGTATCATCAGGTCGCGCGCATACCAATTTGCGCAGGACCCCGAATCGCTCGTCAGGATCACGTCGTCGGGCAGCCGCGGCGACAGCTCGGTGAACGCGCGCTGCGGATTCACGCCGCGCCCGGGGCTCGCCTTCGCGGCCGCGCGCGCGGCGAGCGTCTCGTGCCAGTCCGCGTTCCATTTCGCGATCTGGTCGCGCCAGCCCGTGTCCTGCCGCTCCTTCAGCAGCGGCAGCAACGCACGCAGCGTTTCGGCACTGTCGCCGACGAGGTTGACCTCCATCGGATAACGCAGGCTCAGCATGTCGGCCTTCAGGTCGATCTGCACGCCGCGCGCCTGGCCTTCCTTCGGCAGGAATTCCGAATACGGGAAGCCCGAGCCGACGACGAGCAGCGTGTCGCATCCGGTCATCAGCTCGTAGCTCGGCTTGGTGCCGAGCAGCCCGATCGAGCCGGTTACCCACGGCAGGTCGTCGGGCAGCGCGGCCTTGCCGAGCAGCGCCTTCGCGGCGCCCGCGCCGAGCCGGTCGGCCACCGCGATCACCTCGTCGGTCGCGCGCAGCGCGCCCGCGCCGACCAGCATCGCGACCTTCTTGCCGGCATTGAGCACATCGGCCGCGCGCTGCAGATCGTCGGCGTACGGCACGACCTTCGGCGCCGTATAGCCGACGCCCGAGTGCACGGTGCCATGCGCGCGCTTGGGCGGCGCGTAGTCGAGTTCCTGCAGGTCGTTCGGCAGCACCAGCGCGGTGACGGTGCGCGCGCCGACGGCGATGCGTACCGCGCGATCGACGAGATGGCGCACCTGGCCCGGCACGACCGCAAGCTGGACGAATGCGCCCGCAACGTCCTTGTAAAGGGCCGGGAGATCGACCTCCTGCTGATAGTGGCCACCGAGCGCCGCGCGCGCCTGCTGGCCGACGATCGCGAGCACCGGCATGTGATCGAGCCGCGCATCGTACAGGCCGGTCACGAGATGCGCGGCGCCGGGGCCGGAGGTCGCGACGCACACGCCCAGCTCGCCTGTAAATTTTGCATGCGCCGACGCCATGAAGGCCGCCATTTCCTCGTGGCGTGCCTGGATGAATTCGATCTTGCCCCCGGCCCGGCCGAGCGCGCCGAAGAAGCCGTTGATGCCGTCGCCCGGGTAGCCGTACACGCGGCGCACGCCCCAGTCGTACAGCCGTTCGACGATGAAATCCGCCACTGTCGCCATGCCGTATCTCCTTGTTTCCGGAAGAGCCGATGAGCCGCGCATGCGATGGCTTGCGCGGCGCTGCCGGGCGTCGCGCAAGGCGTGTGCCGCGCCGCCGCATCGGGCACGCGCGTTGCACGCGGACGGTGCACGCAAAAAAGGCAATCCGGAGCACGACGATGGCACTTTCCGCGGCACCGACGATCGACGACGTGCGCGCCCGCGCGTACCGGATACCGACCGATCGGCCCGAAGCCGACGGCACGTACGCTTGGGACGCGACGACGATCGTCGTGGTCGAGATCGACGCGGGGCCCGTGACGGGGCTCGGCTATACGTACACCGACGCGAGCGCGGCGCCGCTCGCGATGTCGCTGCTGGCCGACGTGTTGCGAAACCGGCCGCTCGTCGACATCCCGGCCGCCGCCGATGCGCTGTGGCGCGCGGTACGCAATGTCGGACGGGCCGGGGTCGCGGCCACGGCCATTTCCGCGCTCGACATCGCGTTGTGGGATGCGAAGGCGAAGCTGGCCGGCGTACCGCTCGCGATCCTGCTCGGCCGTCGGCGCGAGCGCGTGCCCGTGTACGGCAGCGGCGGCTTCACGACCTACGACGACGCGACGCTCGCCGCGCAGCTCGACGGCTGGCGCGGCGAACGCATTCGCGCGTGCAAGATCAAGATCGGCGTGCCGGACGCACGCGATCCGTCGCGTGTGCGGGTTGCGCGCGACGCGCTCGGCGCCGACGTCGACCTGTTCGTCGATGCGAACGGCGCATATGCGCCGCGCACCGCGCTCGCATTCGCCGAGTCGGTTGCCGATTGCGCGATCCGCTGGTTCGAGGAACCGGTCAGCAGCGACGACGTCGACGGCCTGCGCTTCGTGCGCGAGCACGTCGGCGCGCGGGTCGATGTCGCGGCCGGCGAATACGCCTATACGCCGAACGATTTCCGGCGTCTGCTCGAAGGCCGCGCGATTGACGTGCTGCAAGCCGACGCGACGCGCTGCGGCGGCGTCAGCGGTTTTCTCGCGGCGGCCGCGCTGGCCGATGCGCATCACGTCGACCTCTCCGCGCATTGCGCGCCGGCGCTGCATCGGCAAGTCGGTTGTGTCGCGCCGCGCATGCGTCATGTCGAGTGGTTCCACGACCACGTACGCATCGAGCGAATGATGTTCGACGGTGCGCCGGCGCTGGTCGACGGTGCACTCGAGATCGATGCCGCGCGCCACGGGCTCGGGCTCGACCTGCGTGCGGCCGACGTCGAGGAGTTCGCGATCTGAATGAATCCGACGCTCCGGACAACCGTCACGAACAAGGAGGACCGATGCGACACGCCCGACACCGCGCGGCCGAGCACGACACGTTGCTCGTCGATGCCGCGCGCCTGCTGAATCGCAGCGCGCTGCTGCTCGCCGGTTCGGTGCTCGCCGACAGCGGTGTCGAGCACTACCGCGGCACGATCCACAATCGCGCGATGATCGCGCCGCTGGTGGCGTCGACGTTGTCGGTGCTCGCGAGCGTGCACGGCCACGCGGACGACACGCCCGAACGTCACCGGCTGCGCGACGCGGTGCACGTGGCGTCGGCCGCCGTGGGCATCGCCGGGTCGGCGTTCCACGTGTACAACGTGACGAAGCGGCCGGGCGGGTTCAGCTGGCACAACCTGTTCTACGGTGCGCCGCTCGGCGCGCCGTTCGCGCTGCTGCTGTCGGGCATGCTCGGCGCGGCCGGCGAGCGGCTGCGCGCGTGCCCGGCCGACGCGCCCCGGCTCGCCGGCTTGCCGGCCGCCCGTGCGCTCGCCGGGCTCGTCGCGGCGGGGCTCGTCGGCACGCTCGGCGAAGTCGGCTTGCTGCATTTTCGCGGTGCGTTCCAGCATCGCGCGATGTTCATGCCGTTCGTCGTGCCGCCGGTGGCCGCGCTCGCGGCCGCGCAGCTCGCACTGTCGCGGCCGTCCGGCGATCGGCGCTGGTGTCGCTGGTCGATGCGCGTGACGGCCGTGCTCGGTTTCGTCGGCGTCGCGTTTCATGCACGCGGTATCGCGCGGCAGATGGGCGGCTGGCGCAACTGGTCGCAGAACGTGCTGTCGGGGCCGCCGCTGCCGGCGCCGCCGAGCTTCACCGCACTCGCGATCGCCGGTCTCGCCGCGACCGCGCTGTCGGAAGGGGCGGCGCGATGAAGCCCGCGAACGACAAGCCCGTCGCGCTGCCGCGCTATTCCGGATACGACGTGCTGGCCAAGCGCGACACGCCATCGTGGAACGATGCGACGCGCCGCGCGATCGACGCACGACTGCGCGTCGCCGCGTCAGCGCCGCGCCATCTCGATGCCGCGCAGTTCGCGACGCTCGACGCGCTGTGCGCGCGCATCGTGCCGCAGGAGCCGGGCGGCGCCGGCACGGTGCCGACTGCCGCGCTGGTCGATGCGCGACTCGCGGCCGACGAAGGCGACGGCTATCGCGACGCGCGTCTGCCGCCGCTGCGTGCCGCATGGCATACGGGGCTCGCGGCGCTCGACGCGATGGCGCGCCATGCGCACGATCGCCCGTTCGCATCGCTCGACGGGAAGGCGGCCGATGCGCTGCTGCATGCGGTCCAGCAAGGCAGGATCGACCGCCGGGTCGAAGCGGCGTGGGCCGGCATGGACCCGCGCACGTTCTTCGCGAAGCGTGTGCTGATGGACCTGTGCGGCGCGTACTACAGCCATCCGTTCGCCTGGAACGAGATCGGCTTCGGCGGGCCGGCGAGCCCGCGCGGCTACGTGCGAATGGATTTCAACCGGCGCGATCCGTGGGAGGCGCAGGTGGACGGGGAGGGCGATCGCGATGACCGCTGACGCATCGTCGTTCGACGGCAAGCCGCGCGGTTGCGACGGCCGCGCGCCCGATCCGCTGCGCGTCGGCGGCTGGTCGCCGATGCGGATGTTTCGCGACGACGAGCCGGTCGACTTCGTGATCGTCGGCACCGGTGCCGGCGGCGGCACGCTTGCGTGCCGCCTCGCCGAACACGGTTTCTCGGTCGTCGCGCTCGATGCGGGCGCATGGTGGCGCCCGCTCGAGGAATTCGCATCGGACGAGTCGCACCAGCACAAGCTGTTCTGGACCGACGAGCGGATCTGCGACGGCGCCGATCCGCTGACGCTCGGCACCAACAACAGCGGCCGCGCGGTCGGCGGCAGCACCGTTCACTTCGCGATGGTGTCGTTGCGCTTTCGGCCCGAATGGTTCCGCTCGCGCAGCGCGCTGGGCTACGGCGTCGACTGGCCGCTCGACTGGCGCGAGATGTGGCGCTACTACCACGAGGTCGAGCAGGCGTTGAAGATCAGCGGGCCGGTGCGCTACCCGTGGGGGCCGCCGCGACCGCGCTATCCGTACCGCGCGCACGAACTCAACGCGGCCGCGCTCGTGCTCGCGCGCGGCGCCGAGGCGCTCGGCATCGACTGGACGCCGACGCCGCTCGCGACGCTGTCCGCGCCGCGCGGCCGCGCGCATCCGTGCGTGTATCGCGGCTTCTGCATCGCCGGCTGCGCGACCAACGCGAAGCAGAGCGCGCTGGTCACGTGGATTCCGCGCGCGGTCGCGGCCGGCGCCGAAGTGCGCGACCTCGCGATGGCGTTGCGGATCGACGCGCAAGGCGATCGCGTGACGGGCGTGCATTACCGGCGCGACGGCCGCACGCATTTCCAGCGCGCGCGCAACGTCGTGGTCGCCGGTTACGCGATCGAGACGCCGCGCTTGCTGCTGCTGTCCGCGACCGGACGCCATCCGCAAGGCCTCGCGAACAGCTCGGGCCTGGTCGGCCGCTACATGATGGCGCAGCTGAACCAGGCGTCGTGGGGGACGATGGACGACGAAGTGCGCTGGTACAAGGGACCGCCGTCGCTGTCGATCACCGAGCACTGGAATTACGCGGACGAAGGCAAGGATTTCTTCGGCGGCTACTGCTGGATGAGCCAGGGGCCGCTGCCGATCGAATGGGCGCGCAAGATCGCCGGACGCGGGGTGTGGGGCGATGCGCTGAAGCGCGAAATGGCGCGCTACAACTTCCAGGCCGGACTGAAGATCGTCGGCGAGACGCTGCCGCGCGCGGAGAACCGCGTGACGCTCGCCGACGAGCGCGACGCATTCGGGCTGCCGATCGCGCGCATCACCTATTCGTACGACGACAACGACCGCCGGATGATGCGTCACGCATTCGCGCAGATGGGGCAATCGCTCGAAGCCGCCGGCGCGCGCGACATCTGGAACGAGCAGGACGACACCTGTCACCTGGCGGGCACCGCGCGCATGGGCGACGACCCGGCAACGAGCGTCGTCGATGCCGACTGCCGCAGCTGGGACATCCCGAATCTGTGGGTCTGCGACGGTTCGGTGTTTCCGACCGTCGGCGGCGTGAACCCGTCGCTGACGATCCAGGCGATCGCATGCCGGACGGCCGATCGCATCCGCGCGCTCGTCGCGCGCGGCGACGGGCATGCGCGCGCACGCTGGCGATAAGCCGCGGCCTTCCCGCACCGCGTGCGCGCCGCGCACTTTCTCTTTCAACCATCCAGGAGCCACGACATGGACGTTTTCATTCGCCGCCCGGCCCACGCGATCCGGCTGTGCGCCGCGTGCGCGGTGCTGGCCGTATCCGCGACCGCCGCCGTATCGCCGGCCTGGGGCCAGTTGCGCCCGCCCGACACCGCGCGCGTGCCCGACACGTCGACACAGGCGTACAAGCGCGCGGACAGCAAGATGATGGAGGCAATGGAGGGCGCGCGTTATACCGGCGACGCCGATCGCGATTTCGTGTCGCACATGGCGCCGCATCACCAGGGGGCGATCGACATGGCGCAAGTCGAGCTGAAGTACGGCAAGGACCCGACGCTGAGGCAGCTCGCGACGCGCATCATCGCCGCGCAGCGCGACGAGATCGCGCTGATGGAGCGCTGGCAGAAGGAGCACGGCGCGACGCCGTGACCCGCGATCATCGCGCGCCGCAACGCGGAGGCGGCAATGGAGCGTGAAAGACGTCCGACGAGCGACGCGATAGAAAGCGTCGCCGATTACATGAGCATGATCGGCACCGCGAAGGATGCGACGGCGTCGCGGCTGTTTCGTGGCCAATGCAATGTCGGCTGGCCGCTCGTGCCGAGCATCGCAAGGCAACGCGCGTCGCCCGACGTGGAGGCGCGCATGCTCGACGAATTCATGCGGCGCGCGCTGCCGCACCTCGACCCGGCGCCGAATCTCGATGCGTGCGACTGGCTCGCGCTCGCGCAGCAGCACGGGATGCACACCAGGTTGCTCGACTGGTCGGGCAATGCGCTGGCGGCGCTGTGGTTCGCGGTCAGGAACGCGAACGGCACCGGCGACGACGGGGTGGTGTGGTGTCTGTCGTTCGACGCGGACGACATCGCGACGGCCGGCGAGCGGCGCGCGCCGCTCGAGGTCACGCGCACGAAGGTGTTTCGGCCGCGTCACGTGATGCCGCGAATCACCGCGCAGGACGGCTGGTTCACGATTCACCGCTACGATGCCGGCGCGCGGCGCTTTCAGCCGCTCGACGAGGATCCCGATCTGGCCGGGCGGCTCACGCGCATCGTCGTGCCCGGCGAGCGCTTTGCCGCGATTCGCCGCCAGCTTGCCGGAGTCGGCGTCAGCATCGGGACGATCTTTCCCGACCTCGACGGCATTGCGCAACTAACGGTCATCCGCTTTTTTCCCGACGACGAGGACACGCATGCGCCGCGATAAGCGCCGCGGCATGACCTGCGTGTCTTCAGGCAAAGGGGCGGGCTCGGCACGCCGGTTTCGGATGCTATTCGTATTCGTCGCCCGATTGTCGGGCATGGCTGTGCGCAGCCGGTGGCTGCACCGGGCGCGCCACCGTCGGGGCATGCCGGGACGATGCGCAGAGCCGGCCATCCATCAAGCGTCGGCCGCGCCGCATGACGTGCGGCGCGCTTCACTCCGCACGGCGCACGAACCGAGGATTTTTCAAGCGCTTGTCATTTCGGGCGCGTCGCGTTGCCGCGCGACGGTCCCGGCTGCTGCACGCTGCGGCCTCGCATCGCCGCGCGGCCGAGGAACGGCGCATGCTGCCCGTGACGGCGAAGCCCGGCGGTTCCGGGTATCGATTACGGTGCTCACATGACTTCCAGAACTCGTTCGAACAACCCGCTGTTGAATCTTGCGGTGGCCGTCGCGTGCGGGGCGGCGGCGATGTATTTCCTCGATCCGGCTTCGGGCAAGCGGCGGCGCGCCTATGTGCGCGACAAGGCCGTTGCGGGCCAGCACGGCGTGGCCCACTACGCGAGCACGCAGGCAAAGCGCGCGGCCGACCGTGCGCGCGGCACGATTGCCGGGCTGCGTGCCGACTGGCTCGCGGGCGACGCGGACGACGCGCAGGTCGCCGAACGCGTGCGCGCCGCGCTGGGCCATCTGGTCGGACGTCCGCGCGACGTCGACGTGACGGTCGAGCACGGGCATGTGCGCTTGAGCGGGCAGGTGGAAGAGGCGGAACGCCATGCCGTCGTCGACGGCGTGGCCGGACTGCGCGGCGTGCAGACCGTCGAGGACGCGATGGGCGCGCGCAGCGAATACAAGGCTCCGCCCGGCGGCCCGATGCACTGACGCGGCGCGGCGGCGTGCCGCCGGGCGGCGCCGCATGTCGGCGGCACGGCGCGCCGCGTGGCTATTTGTGCAGCTTCTCGCGCAGGCTCGATACGTCGTTGGCGGTGACGGGCAGCGCGTCGTTTCCCCATGCGGTGCGGATCCACGTGAGCGCCGCCGCGATCTGCGCATCCGTCAGCTCCCCGGCGAACGCCGGCATCGACGTGCGCGGCGGCCCGCTCTCGGTCTGTGGCGAGTTGCCGCCCTCCACCAGCAGGCGGATCAGCGACGTCGTGTCGGCCGTGAGGACGGCCGGATTGCCGGCGAGGCGCGGGAATGCAGGCGGCGCGCCCATGCCGTCCGCGCCGTGGCAACGCGCGCACGCCGAACGGTAGACGTTCGAGCCGGTCGACCGCGCGTCCGGCACGCGGCTGCCGTGCCGCACCGGCGCCGGCGTCGCGCGCGGCGAATAACCGCCGGTCGGCTGGCGCGGCGGAAGCGATTTCAGGAAAACGGCGATCGCACGCGCGTCGTCGTCGCTCAGATACTGCGTTCCGTCCTCGATCTGCGCGACCATCGTGCCGAATGCCGCGAAACCGGCCGCGTGCCCGGTCTTCAGGAATGCGGCGATCTCTGCGGCGTCGAGCCGGCCCAGCCCGGCGCCCGGATCGCCGGTCAGGTTCGGCGCGAACCAGTGGTCGTTCGTACCGCCGGTCAACCACCGCGCCGACGATTCGTCATAGCCGCGCTCCTGGTACGCCGGGCCGCGCGGCGTATGGCACGCGCCGCAGTGGCCGAGCGACTGCACGAGATACGCGCCGCGGTTCCAGCGCGCATCCCGATCCGCGCGCGGCACGTAGACGTGGCGCGGCGCGAATGCCCACTGCCAGAACACGAGCGTCCAGCGCTGGCTGAACGGGAACGCGACGTCGCTCGGCGGCGCCGGGCGCGCGACGGGCTTCACGCCGAGCATCATGTATGCGTACAGCGCGCGCACGTCGTCGTCGGTCAGCTTCGAGAACGATGCATAAGGCATGGCCGGGTAGAGCGGCTTGTTGCCGCGCGCGATGCCGCGTCGCAATGCGCGGTCGAAATCCCGGAGCGTATAGCGGCCGATCCCGTACAGCGGGTCCGGCGTGATGTTGGTCGTCATGATCGTGCCGAACGGCGAGCCGAGGCCTTGGCCGCCCGCATACGGGATGCCGCCGGCAGGTGCGGTATGGCAACCGGCGCAATCGCCGATCCGGGCGAGATACGCGCCGCGCTCGACGAGCGCCGGATCGGGATCGCGCGCCCAGCCCGGCTGCGCAACGGTGAGCGCGACCGTGGTCGCGGAGAGCAGCATCCGCACGCGCGTCGAATGGATCATGGGGCCTCCGCGTGCATGCCCGCCGGGCGCCGCACCCAGCGCGCCGCGATCGCGAGCGCGGCCGCGACGTACGCGAGCCCGGCCGGCACCCACATGACGAGCCCGCCCAGTTGCTGATCGTCGAGCGGCGCGATGCCGAGCGCCGGCGCGGTTTCCGCATACGGCACGTACCAGATGCCCGGCGACAGCGTGATGAGCGCGCCGAGCGCGGCCGTATGCACCATCGTCGTGAACAGCGACAACGCCGCCGACGCGCCGTGCGCGGGCCGCGCGGCATCGTCGAACGTGGCGCGCCAGAACAGCAGCGCACTGCCGAGAAAGCTCGCATGCTGCAACGTATGCACGACCGGCGACGCGAGCGCTGCATCGAAGCAGCGCGGGATATGCCAGATCCACAGAGCTGCCGCGTGCAGCAGCCATGCCGGGACGGGCGCGGTCGCCGCGCGCCAGGTCGCGCGCAGCCAGCGCAAGCGCACCCGACGGGCGGTGCGCAGCCGCGCGCGCGGCGGCAGCGCCCACAGCCAAGTCGGCAGCGGCCGCCCGAGCACGGCGAGCGGCGCCGCGACGATCATCAGCAGCTCGTGCTGAACCATATGCGCGGAAAACAGCACGCTGCTCAGCGTGTCGAGCGGCGTGCAAAGGGCGATGAACAGCGTCGCGATGCCGGCCGCGAAAGCCGCCGCGCGTCGCGCGAGCCGCGCACGCCCATGCCGGCTTTGCCGGGCGAGCCGTCGATAGCCGAGCGCGTAAGCGATGGCCGCGGCCGCGAGCAGCGCGATGACGACCGGCTCGAACGGCCAGCCGAGCGGATTCCCGCCCGCACTGCCGGCCGCGAGCGGATGCGCGTGAGCCGCCGATGCGAGTGCGCCGGCCGGCAGCATCGCGCGGCGCAGGCGCGCACACACCGTGCGTCCCGTGCACGCGGTCGCGATTGCGGTCGCCGTCGTCATGACGCGCAAACCGGGACGACCCACGATGCGATCCAGAACGCGACCAGCGCGAACGTCGACAGCGCGCCGGCCCATGCGCCGACTCGGGCCAGCAGTGCACGCGGCGCACCCGCGTCGACCGCCTGGCGATGCGCCGCCGGCGTGCGCCAGGCGAGCACCGCGCATGCGGCGGTGGCTGTCGCAGCCGCGGCCGTCAGCGCAAGGATCGGTGATGCACTGCGCCACGCGCACGCGGGCCCGGCCAGCGCGTAGTCGACCGACAGCACGGCGAGCACGGCCGACGGCGCGCCGAGCAACGCGATCCAGATTCGCATCGGCATCCTCCTCAGAGTCTCGGCACGAGATAGACGGTTGCATAGATCGGCAGCCAGCTCAGCACGACGAAATACCAGTAAAGGGCGTTCTCGCCGACGTTGCCGAAGCGCTTGCCTTCGAACGGTCCGACGAACAGCAGCGTGGCGAGCACGGACGTATCGATTGCATCGGTGATCAGGTGGGTCGTATGCAGACCCACCAGCAACCACACCACGGAGCCGTACGCATTCGTGTACCAGTCGACGTTCAGCGTGCCGAATTCGGAGGCGCGCACGACGATGAATCCCCACGCGCAAGCGGCGCACACGGCGAGCCACGTGCGCGCGCCGACGAGATCGCCGCGTTGCGCCGCGCGCTGTGCGGCGAAGTTCGGCAACAGGCTCGCGAGCATCAGCACGGTGTTGAGCGTGCCCGCCCATGCCGCAGGCGGCGGTGCGCCGAGTGGCCAGTGCCCCGCCAGGCTGCGCAGATAGAAATACGTCATCAGCGCGATCGCGAAGACGGTGCCCTCGATCAGCATCAGGCCGCCCGTCGCCCACCACGTCACGCTGCGCGGGCCGTGCGCGTAGGTCGGCAATGCGCTCACGTCCAGCGTGTCCGGCGAGCTGCCATGTGCGCGCGCATCGCTCATGGCCGTCGCTCCCGTTCGCGTGCGAGTGACGTTTCGCGGCGCGTCGGCCAGAACCAGCCGATCAGCGCCGCCGTGACGGGGACCGCGCCCCAGACGACCGCCCATGGCGTGAAGATCGAGCCGATGAACAGGATCGTCGTCGTGACCGCGCTTGCGAACGGCCACAGCGACGGGCCAGGGAACAGCGGGCGCAGGTCCGGCGTCGCATCGAGCGCGGTGGTCGTCAGCACTTCGCGACGATCCGTCGCGAGCCCCGATACGCAGCGCGGCTCGCGCGCCGGCTCCCATAGCGGCTCCGGGCCGTGCACCACCGGCAGCATGTCGAAGTTGTGCGGCGGCGGCGGGCTCGGTGTCAGCCATTCGAGCGTGCCCGCGCCCCATGGATCGGCGCCGGCCGGTGCGCCGCGCATGCGGCTGCGCACGACGTTGGCGACGAACACCAGCACGCTGAGCGCGATCGTCCATGCGCCGACGGTGGCGACGAGGTTCAAGCCGTCCCAGCCGCGCTGCGCGGGGTAGGTCCACACGCGGCGCGGCATCCCGTCGAGGCCGAGCAGGTGCATCGGGAAGAACGTCAGGTTGAAGCCGACGAAGAACAGCCAGAACTGCACGCGCCCGAGCGTTTCGTCGAGCATCCGTCCGGTCAGTTTCGGAAACCAGTAATAGAACGCGCCGAACAGCGGAAACACGGCGCCGCCGAGCAGCACATAGTGCAGGTGGGCGACCACGAAGTACGTATCGTGTACCTGCAGGTCGAGCGAAACCGAGCCGAGCATCACGCCCGTGAGGCCGCCCAGCACCAGGATGAAGAAGAACGCGAGCACGAACAGCAGCGGCGTCTTCAGACGTGGCCGGCCGAGCCACAGCGTCGCGAGCCAGCAGAAGATCTGGATTCCAGATGGAATCGCGATCGCGAGGCTCGCCGCGGTGAAGAAGCTCTTGCCGAGCGCGGGCAGGCTCGTCGCATACATGTGATGCACCCACAGCCCGAACGCGAGAAACGCGGTGGCGATCAGCGCGAGCACCATCGCCGGATAGCCGAATACGGGCCGGCGCGCGAAGGTCGGCACGATCGTCGAAATGAAGCCGAGCGGCGGAATGAAGATAAGATAGACCTCCGGGTGCCCGAAGAACCAGAACAGGTGCTGCCACAGCAGCACATCGCCGCCGCGCGCCGGATTGTAGAAATGCGTGCCGACGAGACGATCGAGGATCAGCGCGGTGCTGCACAGCATGATGGCCGGCATCGCGAACAGCACCATGAACTGCGTGACGAGCGTCGCCCACACGAACAGCGGCATCCGGTCGAGCGACATGCCCGGCGCGCGCAGTTTCAGGATCGTCGTGATCAACACGACCGCCTCGATCAGCGCGGACAACTCGGAAAACGTGATCATCTGCGCCCAGATGTCAGCGCCCTTGCCGGTCGAATAGTCGGGGCCGGCGAGCGGCACGTAGCTGAACCAGCCGGCGTCGGGACGCGCGCCGAGCGCGAAGCCGACGTACAGCGTGAGGCCGCCGAACAGGAACACCCAGTATGCGTACGCGTTCATGCGCGGAAACGCGACCGAGCGCGCGCCGATCATCAGCGGCACGATCCAGCCGGCGACCGCCTGCATGACCGGCACGGCGAACAGGAACATCATCGTCGTGCCGTGCATCGTGAAGAACTGGTTGTACGCGGCGGGGCCCAGAAGCCGGTTGTCGGCATGCGCGAGCTGCGTGCGCATCGCGAGGGCGAACATCCCGCCGAGCACGAAGAACGTCAGGGTCGTGATCACGAAGCGGCGCGCGATCGTCTTGTGATTGACGGCCGCGAGCATCCCGAGGAACCCGGGGCGGTCGCTCCACGTGCGCGCGAGCGCATCGACGGCCGCCTGGCCGCCGGCGGGCCCGTCGAGCAGCGGCGTCGCGGGAGGCGGCGGGCGATCCGTGCTCATCGCAGCGTCTCGAGCCAGGCGACCACCGCCTGCTGTTCCATCACGCTCAGCGTGCTGGCCGGCATCGTCGTGCCCGGTTTCAGCGTGCCGGGCGCGCGCAGCCATTGTGCGAGATGCGCGCGATCGTTCGCGAATGTGCCGCCGGCGAGCATCGAGCGGCTCATCACGTGCGTGAGGTCAGGACCGAGCGTGCCGGACGCGGACGTGCCGCGCACCGTATGGCACGTCGCGCAGGCGCCCGACACGAATGCGCGCCGGCCGGCGTCGGCGAACGCGGTCGTCGTATCGGCGGCGGGCCGGCTTTGCTGCGCAACCCAAGCGTCGAACTGCGCCTGCGGCTCGGCGACGACGACGAACGCCATCAGCGCGTGCTCGAGCCCGCAGAACTCCGCGCACTGCCCGCGAAACACGCCGGCGTGGTCCACGCGAAACGCGATCGTCGCATCGCGCCCCGGAATCATGTCCTTCTTGCCGTGCAGGTTCGGCGCCCAGAACGTATGGATCACGTCGGCTGCCTTCAACGATACGATGACCGGCCGCCCGACCGGCACGTGCAATTCGTTGGCGGTCGCGAATCCTCGTTCGCCGCCCGCACCGGGATAGCGCACGTCCCACCACCATTGGTAGCCCGTCATCTCGACATGCAGCGCATCCGCAACCGGCAGTCGCGACAGTGCGCGGTCGGTCAGCACGTCCGCAACGATCAGGCCGAACAGCACGATCACCGAAAGCGCGGTGGCTGCCCGCGTCACGCGCAACGCACGCCGTTCGCGGCGCGAATCCGGCGGCAGCGGCGCGCCGTTCGCCGGGTCGGCGGTCGTACCGGACACTGCGCGGCGCCACAGCGCCATCGCGAGCATCGCGAGCACGGCCGCGAACACGAGCGCGCACACGACGAGCGTCCAGTGCCACAGCAACGCGATTCGCGCGGCCTGGACACCGGCGGGACGCAGCGCATTCTGATCGGGCCATGCCGCGTGCGCGCACGACGCGGCGGCCAACATCGCGCAGGCAGCGATGCGGCGAGCAGCCGCCCGTCTGCGAACGGTGGCACGGCGGTAAGACGGCGCGGCGCGGAGTCGGATCATGAATCGAGGGGGCGGGAAAGGGCAGTGCGCCGCAGCAAGCTGCGTTCCTCGACGTCGATCGCGCGCCACGCAAGCGCGGCACGCGCGGGGCGACGGCAACGCGCCGAAATTACAAAGCTGCCCGCGATTCGCCACGCCGGCGCCGGCACACGCCGCCATCGTGGCCGCACACGCCGGGCACGCGAGATGCGATGCAGGACCGGCATTGCCCCGCCACTTGCACGAGACGCCCATGGCCCAACCCCGCACCTGTTCGATCACGTTCGACGGCGCCACGCTCAGCGGCGACGCCGACCAGCCGCTGCTGGATTTTCTCGCCGAACACGACGTGACGCTGCCGCACGTGTGCTATCACCGCGCGCTCGGGGCTTTGCAGACCTGCGACGTATGCTGGGTCGAGACCGGCGACGGCGAATTGCGACGCGCGTGCGCATTGCGCAGCGCCGACGGGCTTGCCGTCGTGAGCCGCTCCGAGCGGGCACGCCGCGCGCGCGAGGAAGGGATGGACCGGCTGCTGGCCAAGCACGAGCTGTACTGCACCGTCTGCGAACACAACACGGGCGACTGCACGCTGCACAACACGTTCGCCGACATGCACCTGCCGATCCAGCGCTATGCATATCAGCGCAAGCCATATCGGAAGGACGAATCCAACCCGTTCTACACGTACGATCCCGACCAGTGCATTCTGTGCGGCCGATGCGTCGAAGCGTGCCAGAACGTCGAGGTCAACGAGACGCTGAGCATCGATTTCTCGATGGACCATCCGCGCGTGCTGTGGGACGGCGGCAAGGCGATCGGCGAATCGAGCTGCGTGAGCTGCGGCCACTGCGTGACGGTGTGCCCGTGCAACGCGCTGCTCGAGAAATCGATGCAGCCCGATGCAGGCCCGTTTACGGCGATGCCCGACACGATCAAGCGGCCGCTGATCGATTTCGTGAAGGTGCTGGAGCGCACGATCGGTGCACCGCCGGTCACCGGCGTGTCGAAGATGGACGTTGCGTGGCGCCAGCCGGAAATCAAGCGGACCAAGACCGTATGCACGTATTGCGGTGTCGGCTGCGCATTCGAGATGTGGACGCGCGATCGCCACATACTGAAGGTGCAACCCGTGGTCGACGCGCCGGCCAACGGCATCTCCACCTGCGTGAAGGGCCGGTTCGGCTGGGACTTCGTCAACGATCCGAAGCGGCTCACGATGCCGCTCGTGCGTGACGGCGGGCGCTTTCGCGAAACGTCGTGGGACGAGGCGCTCGATCTCGTCGCGCGCCGGCTGCTCGACATTCGCGCGGCACACGGGCCCGACAGCATCGGCTTCATCGGTTCGAGCAAGGCGAGCAACGAAGAGGCGTACCTGACGCAGAAGATCGCGCGGCTCGTGATCGGCACCAACAGCGTCGACAATTCGTCGCGCTACTGTCAGAACCCGGCGACCATGGGCCTGTTTCGCACGGTCGGCTACGGCGGCGATGCCGGCACGATCGCCGATCTCGCCGCCGCGGATCTCGTCGTGATCGTCGGCAGCAATACCGCGGAATGTCATCCGGTGATCGCCTCGCGCCTGAAAGCCGCGCGCAAGCTGCGCGGGCAGCGCCTGATCGTCGTCGATCCGCGCCGGCACGAGATGGCCGAGCGCGCCGATCTCCATCTGCGGCCGCATAACGGCACCGATCTCGTATGGGCATCGGCGTGCGCGCGCTACGCGTTCGACCACGGGCTCGCCGATACCGGCTTCCTCGCGGCGCGCGTGAACGGCGTAGACGACTACCGCGCGTCGCTCGAGCCGTTCACGATGGACTTCGCGGCGGAAGTGACCGGCATCGCGCGCGAGCAGCTCGTCGAAGCGGCCGAGATGATCGCGCGCTCGCCGAGCGTATGCATCGTCTGGGCGATGGGCATCACGCAGCACAGTCACGGCGCAGATGCAAGCACGGCGCTGTCGAACCTGCTGCTCGTGACGGGCAACTACGGCCGTCCCGGCACGGGCGGCTACCCGATGCGCGGGCACAACAACGTGCAGGGCGCCAGCGATTTCGGATGCCTGAAGAACGTCTATCCCGGCTACGAAAAGGTGACCGACGACGCCGTGCGCGAGAAATGGGCACGCGCGTGGGGTGTCGAACCGCAGATGCTGTCCTCGAAAATCGGCGAGGACAATTTCATGATGGTCGAGCAGGCGGCGCAAGGCCGTCTGAAGGCGATGATGGTGATCGGCGAGGAAACGGCGTTCTCGGATGCCGATTCAGAGAACGTGCACCGTGCGTTCTCGCAACTCGACTTCTTCGTCGTGCAGGACATCTTCATGAGCCGCACCGCCGAATTCGCGGATGTCGTGCTGCCCGGCTGCCCGAGCGTCGAGAAGGACGGCACGTTCGTCAACACCGAGCGGCGCATCCAGCGCTTTTACGAAGTCATGCCGCCGCTCGGCAACAGCCGGCCGGACTGGCGGATCCTCACCGACCTCGCCGCGCGGATGGGTCACGACTGGGGCTACACGCATCCGTCGCAGATCATGGACGAAGTGGCCGGCATCGCCGAGATGTTCGCGGGCGTCAGCTACGCGCGCCTCGACGGCTGGCAGTCGCTCGTGTGGCCCGTGCACGCCGAGGGCACCGACACGCCGTTGCTCTATACGGAGCGTTTCCATACCGGCGACGGCCGCGCAAAACTGCATCCGGTCGCGTGGGAGCCGCCCGCCGAGGACGCCGACGCCGAATATGACCTTCTCGCCGACAACGGCCGGATGCTCGAACATTTCCAGTCGACCAACCAGAGCGGGCGCGGCGGACGCCTGCGCGGCCTGTCGCCGGAATGGTTCGTCGAGGTCAGCCCCGAGATCGCGGCCGCGCGCGGGATCGAGGACGGCACATGGGTGCGTCTGACGTCCCGGCGCGGATCGTCCGAAATGATCGCGCTCGTCACGGATCGCGTGCGCGGCAACACGCTTTTCTTGCCGATCCACCAGGGCAAGCCCGGCGTGAACGAGTTGACGGGGGAGCATCACGATCCCGACGTCAACACGCCGGCGTACAAGGAGCTGGCCGTCCGCCTCGAGGTGCTTCCGCGTGCGCGCGGCCCCCGGCCGTTGCCGGCCGGCAATTTCCGCTACGGCGCGCGTACGCCGAATGCGGGTATCGATGCCGAGGCCAAATGGTCGCGGCCCGACTACGTTGCGCCGCCCGATGCGGCGCCCCATCCGGAGAAAAGCTGATGGCCGAACGCCTGTCCCACGATGTGACGCCTCCCCAGACGGAGCCCGATGCGCACGACGCGCTCGAACGCCTGCTCGGGAGCCTGCACCGGCACGGTTTCCTGCGCTTCGCGAACGATGTCGTGAGCGCGAACGCACGCATCGCGGAGGTGCTGGTCGGCGCGCTCGACAAACCCGGCACGCAAAGCGGCGTGCAGAACCTTGCAATGCTGGTGATGGCGTTGTCGAGCATCCCGCCCGAGCAGTTCGGCAAGACGATGTTCGCGGCAGCCGATGCGCTGCGTCACGTCGGCGCGTGGCAGCCGTCCGAACACGAGCACGCGGCGCCGGGCGTGCGCGGCGTGTATCGGCTGCTGAACGACGAAGCGCTGTGGGATGCGCTCATGCCGCTGCTCGAAGGGTTGAAGGTATTCGCCCAGGGCCTTGCTCGCGAACCGGAGAAGCCGATCACCGCATTCAGCGGGAAGCCGACCGACGCGTGACGGGGCCGTCCGGCGACATCTCCTGCGCGCGAATCAGGCTCGCGATCCGCTGGACGATCCGCTGCGTCGGCGCGCTCGCGGGCCAGCGCGATACCGCGTCGAGATGCGCCCACCGACACAACGCGATTTCGTGGCCCGGACACGCGCGGCGGCCGGGCGGCAGCATCGCGACGAACACGTGATGACGCTTCACGCTGCCGTCCACGTAGAAGAAATAGGCGAGTTCGAGATCGACGAGACCGGTCTCCTCCCGCAATTCGCGATGCGCGGCGTCGAGCGCCGATTCGCCGCGCCGAATCACGCCGCCGGGCAGCGTCCATCGCGACGTCGGTCGGCGTGCGACCAGCAGCACGCGATTGTTCCGGTGGCAAACGATCGTCGCGCGCTCCTTCGCCAGCGGGGCCAGCGGCACCGCGCGCACGGGGAAGTCGGACGGGTCGGGGAGTGTCATGCCGGGCAGGCGGCGAAGAAGTGCGAGGTCCATGGCGACTGCTCTCGCAACCTGCGTGCCCGGGCCTGCCGTCCCGTCGTTCCGCCGCGTCGCCCGGCGGCGGGCCGCGCCACGCGCCGCGCCCTTGCGCGACGCGGTGCGCGGCGCAAGCGCGTTCAAGGCTTGGCGGGCGGCGTGTTGCCCGGAGACGCGGCGATGCTGTCGCGCGGTGCGCCAGCGCCCAGCTCGGCGCCCGTTACCGGATCGCAGCGCGGGTCCGATGCGAGTCGCCGCGCCATCGCTTCGAGCGCCTGCGACTGCTGCGGCTCGACCGCGCCCTTTGCGGCACCGTCGCCGCCGTCGACCGCTGGCTCGCCGCGCCGCAGCGACAGCGAATCGCCCCGATTCCATGGGCCCGCCACCGGCTCGCCGTCCTGCATCCGGAAGTACACGCGGTCGTACGGCGCCTTCGGCGGCAGCTTGCCCGGCGGGAAGTTGTTGGTGATCGCGTACAGCGCCTTCTCGAACGACTTCTGGTGCGACACCTCGCGCGTCATCAGGAAACCGAGCGCGTCGCGGATGCCCGGATCGTCGGTCACGTTGATCAGCCGCTCGTAGATGATCTTCGCACGTGCTTCGGCCGCGATGTTCGAGCGCAGGTCGGCCGTCGGTTCGCCGATCGTGTCGATGTATGCGGAGGACCACGGCACGCCGCCCGAATTCGTCAGCGGCGAACCGGCGCCGTACAGCAGCTGCGTCACGTGACTGTCGTTGCCCGCGCCGTGCAGCTTGCGATAGAGCTCGGCCTGTTCGTCGACCGCTTCGGCGAGCTCGCCCTTCGCGCCGCGGTTCAGCATCGCCGCCATCGAGCCGATGACTTCGAGATGGCTCAGCTCCTCGGTCGCGATGTCGAGCAGCATGTCCTTGCGGCCGGGATCTTCCTCGGTAATCGCCTGCGTGAAGTAGCGCATCGCGGCCGCGAGTTCGCCCTGCGGTCCGCCGAACTGTTCGAGCAGCAGGTTGGCGAGCCCGGGGTTCGGCGCGCCGACGCGCACCGTGTACTGAAGCCGTGTGTTGTGGATGAACATGAATCCTCCGTTGAAGAAGTGGACGGCACCTGCGACGCAGGCGGAGCACGGCGCGCGCCCATAGTGACGGCGTGGCGCGTGGCGGATACGCGATCCCGTCCGCACCGCGCCGCGCTGCGGGCAACGGGGCTGCGTCCGCGTGCATCGGCAGGCGGGTATCGGCCGCGCATCGGCGATGCCTGGATGCGATGCACCCGTCCGCGATTTTTCAACGCGTTGTCATTTCTGCCGGGCACCCACGCGATCGTTATCGGCGAGCCGGGCTCGTGCTCGTCGGCGTGCCATCCCGCGACGAGCGATGATGCGGCGTGTCGGAGCGCTGCGACGGTTCGCGGCCGTCGGGCGTCCGCTGCTTGCCTTCGGCCGGATCGTGCGCGCTGCGCGGCGGCGGCGTATCCGTGCCGCGACGCTTGCCTTCGGGGCCGGGGGTGCTGTCGCCGCGGTCCTGTCCTTGCGAATCGGTGTCGAGCGAAGTGGAACGTGTCATCGGGCCGGTGTCCTGTCGTGATGAGGGGGCGCGCATGCGCGGCGCATCGTGCGTGCCGCTGCATGCGGCCGCGACTCGCGCGACGACCTGCCGTCCGGGCGCGGCGTTTGCTTGCTCGCCCGCCCGAGGCCGGCGCGTGCAATGGCGCACGCGGTCCATGCCCGGGAGAATCTTCGATGTCCGATGCGACCCTGTTCCCGTTGTCCGTTCGTGAGCGATGGCGCGTGCCGCTCCCGCGCGCGTTCACGCCCGAGCGGCGCGGCGCGCAGGCGCGGAACGTCGACTTCGTCTTCTTCCCGGCACGCGCGGAACCGGCATTTCCCGCAGCCGTCGTGCCGCTCGGGCTTGCGCCGCCAACGGCGGTCGCCCGCGCGGGCGATGGCGGCGCCGACAGCGGCAGCGGCGGCAGCACCGGACAACGCCGCCACGACGACCGCGACACCGACGCGCCCGGCGGTGGCGGAGGCGATGGCCATCCGCACGACGATCGCGGCGGCCGCACGGGCGGCGATGGCGACGACGGCGAAGGCGAACGCAAGCGGCCCGGCAAGAAGCCGTTGATCATTCTCGGCGCGGTGTTGCTCGTGCTGCTGATCGCGGGGCTCGTTTGGTGGCTCATGACGCGCGATCAGGAAAGCACCGACGATGCGTACACCGACGGCAACGCGGTGGCCGTCGCGCCGCACGTGTCCGGCTACGTGACACGGCTCGCCGTCGACGATAACACGTTCGTGCATCGCGGCGACGTGCTCGTCGAGATCGATCCGCGCGACTACCGCGCGCAGGTCGATGCGGCACGCGCGCAACTCGGCCTCGCGCAGGCGCAGCTCGACGCGGCGCGCGTGCAGCTCGACATCGCGCGCGTGCAGTATCCGGCGCAGTACCGGCAGGCGCGCGCGCAGATCGAGTCGGCGGAAGCCGCGTACCGTCAGGCGCTCGCCGCGCAGGAGCGGCAGCGCGCGGTAGATGCGCGCGCGACGTCGCAGCAGGCGATCGACGCGGCCGACGCACAGCGTGCGAGCGCCGATGCGAACGTCGCGATGGCCCAGGCGCAGGCGCGTACCGCGAGCCTGGTGCCGCAGCAGATCCGGCAGGCCGAAACCGCCGTCGAGGAGCGTCGCCAGCAGGTGCTGCAGGCGCGTGCGCAACTCGATACGGCCAACCTGAATCTGTCGTACTGCGAACTGCGTGCCTCGTCGGACGGCTGGGTCACGCGCAGGAACGTGCAGCTGGGTTCCTACCTGCAGGCGGGCGCGTCGATCTTCTCGATCGTCACCCCGCGTGTATGGATCACCGCGAACTTCAAGGAGTCGCAACTGGAACGGATGCGTATCGGCGATCGCGTCGACGTGTCGGTCGACGCATATCCCGATCTCGACCTGCACGGCCACGTCGACAGCATCCAGCTCGGCAGCGGCGCGCGTTTCTCCGCATTCCCGCCCGAGAACGCGACCGGCAACTTCGTGAAGATCGTGCAGCGCGTGCCCGTCAAGATCGTGCTCGACGGCGCGTTGCCGAACAATCCGCCGCTCGGTCTCGGCTTGTCGGTCGAACCGACCGTGCATCTGAAATGACCGATCACCGGAGCGATCCGATGCCCGACATCCGTCAGCCCGCGTCGTCACACGGAGCGCGCCGATGAATCGGCCGCCCGACCGGCACGCATCGTCCGGCAGCGGCGCATGGCGGCCGGCCGCGAACCCGTGGATCATCGCGATCGTCGTCACGCTCGCCGCGTTCATGGAGGTGCTCGACACGACGATCGTGAACGTCGCGCTGCCGCATATCGCGGGCACGATGTCGGCGAGCTATGACGAGGCGACCTGGACGCTCACGTCATATCTCGTCGCGAACGGGATCGTGCTGCCGATTTCGGGCTTCCTGGGCCGCCTGCTCGGCCGCAAGCGATACTTCGTGCTGTGCATCGCCGCGTTCACCGTTTGCTCGTTCCTGTGCGGCGTCGCGACCAATCTCGGCGAACTGATCGTGTTCCGCGTGCTTCAGGGGCTGTTCGGCGGCGGGCTGCAGCCGAACCAGCAATCGATCATCCTCGACACGTTTCCTCCCGAACAGCGAAACCGCGCGTTCTCGATCTCGGCGATCGCGATCGTCGTCGCACCGGTGCTCGGGCCGACGCTCGGCGGCTGGATCACCGATCATTTCTCGTGGCGCTGGGTGTTCCTGCTCAACGTGCCGATCGGCGCGCTGACCGTGCTCGCGGTGATGCAGCTCGTCGAGGATCCGCCGCGGCGGCGCGGCGCCCAGCGGGGAATCTCGGTCGACTACATCGGCATCGGGCTGATCGCGATCGGGCTCGGCTGCCTGCAGGTCATGCTCGATCGCGGCGAGGACGCCGACTGGTTCGGCTCCAACTTCATCCGCATCTTCGCCGCGCTGTCCGCGCTCGGGTTGATCGGCGCGACGATGTGGCTGCTGCACACGAGGAAACCGGTCGTCGACCTGTCGTGCCTGCGCGACCGCAACTTCGCACTCGGTTGCGTGACGATCGCGACGTTCGCGGCCGTGCTGTACGGCAGTGCGGTGATCGTGCCGCAGCTGGCGCAGCAGCACCTCGGCTACACGGCCACGCTCGCGGGCCTCGTGTTGTCGCCCGGCGCGCTGCTGATCACGATGGAAATCCCGATCGTGAGCCGCCTGATGCCGCACGTGCAGACGCGCTATCTGGTCGGCTTCGGATTCGTGCTGCTGGCGGGCGCGCTGATCTATTCGCGGATGCTGGTGCCGGACATCGACTACAAGCACCTGGTGATGATCCGCTGCGCGCAGTCGCTCGCGATCGGCTTCATGTTCGTGCCGATCACGACGCTCGCGTATCTGACCGTGCCGCAGCGGCTCAACGACGACGCGTCCGCGCTGTTCACGATGTTCCGCAACGTCGCGGGCTCGATCGGCATCTCGGTGTCGACCGCGCTGATCCGCGAGCGCACGCAGGCGCGCCTCGCGCATCTGTCCACGCACATGTCGCCGCTGTCGCAGAACTTTCAGGAGGCGCTGCAAGAAAATGCCCGCACGATCGGCGCGCTGTCCGGCGCGCCGCCGCCGGCCGCGCTCCAGACCGCCACCGGCCGGTTGTACGAGACGTTCATCTCGCAGGCGACGATCCTCGCGTATATCGACGTGTTCGCGATCCTCGCGGTGTTCTGCGCGTTCAGCATTCCGCTGACGTTCCTGTTCTCGCCTGTGAAGGCCGCACGCGGCGCGGGAGGGCATTGACGATGACTCGGCATCCACAACGCGGCGCGCGCCGCACGCATGCGCGGCAAGCACGCGGTCTCGCCGCGACGCTTGCGGTGTGCATGGCGCTCGCGGGCTGCACGGTCGGGCCGGATTTCAAGCCGCCGCAGGCGGAAGTGCCGGCGAACTGGCATGACCTGCAGGCGCCGGCTGCGGCATCGGCGGCATCGGCGCCCGGTGCCGCCGCGCCGTCGTCGCCGGTGACCAGTGCCGATCCCGACCCACGCTGGTGGCGGGCGTTCGGCGACCCGCTGCTCGACCGGCTCGTCGAACGTGCCGCACACGACAACCTCGACGTGCAGGCCGCCGTGCTGCGCATCGCGCAGGCACGCGCGCAGGTGCGCGCGGCCGCCGCGCAGGGCTTGCCCAACGTGCGCGCGAGCGCGAGCTACCAGCGCGAGCAGTTGGGCCTCAAAGGCATCATCGAGGAGCAGGGAATCGACCAGCGCGTGGACCGGCTCGGCGCGCCGGGCTCGCCGCTCGACCGCTACGGGCCGGGCACCGGCGCGAGCGTGCAGCAGGGCGCTCGCGGTGCGATCGATGCGCTCGAGGCGCCGGTCAACTTGTGGCAGGCCGGATTCGACGCATCGTGGGAACTCGACCTGTTCGGGCGCGTGCGCCGCGCGGTCGAATCGGCCGGCGCGCAGGCAAGCGCCGCGGTCGCGAGCCGTGACGACGCACTGCTGTCGCTCGAGGCCGAAGTCGCGCAGACCTATCTGCAGCTGCGCGGCGCCGAAGCGCAGCGCGCGCTCGCCGACGAGCTCCAGCGCGCGCAACGCGATTTGCTCGATCTCACGCGCGAGCAGGCCGCGCACGGTCTTGCAAGCGACCTCGACGTACGCAGCGCCGACGCGCGGCTCGCGCAGATCCGCGCGCAGCTGCCGCAGTTCGACCAGCAGATCGCACTGCTGCGCAATGGCCTCGCTTATCTGGTCGGAGGGCCGCCGGGTGCGCTCGACGACTGGCTCGACGTGCCGCGCGCATTGCCGGCCGTGCCGCCTGCCGTGCCCGTCGGACTGCCGTCGACGCTCGCGCGCCGGCGGCCCGATATTCGCCGCGCGGAGGCCGATCTGCATGCTGCGACCGCCGATGTCGGCGTCGCCGTCGCGCAGTTTTATCCGGACATCTCGCTGACTGGGCAGGTCGGCCTGCGCGCGTCGCACGTTCGCGAACTCGCACACTGGTCTCATCTGTTCTATGCGTTCGGGCCTGCCGTGTCGCTGCCGATTTTTTCGGGCGGGCAACTGGTGTCGAACCTGCGGCTGTCGCAGGCGCGGCAGGCCGAAGCGGCGCTTGCCTACCGGCAGGCGGTGCTCGTCGCACTGCGCGACGTCGACAATGCGCTGGCCGTCTATCGCACCGACCAGACGCGCGCGGCGGCGCTCGACGATGCGGTGAAGGCCGAGCGCGGCGCGCTGGACCTCGCGCGCGATCGTTACCGGAAAGGGTTGTCGCCGTTTCTCGACGTCCTCGACGCCGAGCGGCAATGGTCGGAGGGGCGGCAGCAGGCGGTGCAGGGCGCGTTGCAGACGACCACCGATCTGGTCGCGCTGTACAAGGCGCTGGGCGGCGGCTGGCAGACGAGCGGCCCGGCGCCGGGCGCGGCTACGGTCGGTGCCACGTCGCCGCCGCCGCAGACCTTCCCCGCACCTTAGCCGCGACGACGCGGCGAGTGCGGGAGGTCGCGCTTACCGGCACGCGCGCGAAAACAGCAGCGAATCGGCGTCGTTGAAGCGAACCGGCACCGGATCGGCATACCCGGCCTTCTGCGCGACGCGGATCGACGCGACGTTGGTCGGGGCGATCAGGCACACGCTGCGTTCGAACCGGTGCTGCATGTCGAGCCAGCCGAGCGCATGCGACAACGCCTCGCTCGCATAGCCCTTGCCGTGCGCCCAGCTCGCGAGCGCCCAGCCGGCCTCCGGCACGCCGCGAATCGACGGCTCGACCGCGCGATGGAAATCGGCGAAACCGAGATCGCCGACGTAGCGGCCCGACGCCTTCTCGCGAATCGCCCAGTAGCCGTAGCCGAGCAGCGGCCACAGTCCGCGATAGGCGAGCAGCCGCATCCACGCGTCGCGCGGCGTCGACGGCTTGCCGTTGAAGATGTGCGCGACGACGGTAGGCTCGGCCCACATGGCCGCGAGCGCGTCGAAGTCGCCGAGCGGATGGCCTTCCAGAATAAGGCGAGGGGTGTCGAGAACAGGCGGGGACGTGACGGGCGGCAGCGCGCTGAGTGTCATCAGGCATTCCATGAAGAAATGGACGGCGGCGCAGTGCGCCGTTTGGGTCCCGTACGATACCGCGGAAAGCGCGGCGCGGCCGCAAATCCCCGTTTGCAGCGGGGAATGCGACCGCATCGTCCGGCTTGCCGTCGCCCGACGTTCCGGCGCGGGCTCGCGGCCGCGTGGCGGCATCGCGCCAGTGCCGGGGGTTTTTACTTGCGGCTCTTCAGGAAATTGCGCCCGTGCGCGGTGATCGACGCGCCGGATCGGCCGTTCGCGGCCTGGCTGACGAAGCCCGCGCCGACGAGTTCCTGCTCGACCGACCAGCCGAGCGCCGGCGCATCGCGACCGTAGCGCACGTCGGCGAGGCGCTCGAGCGCCCAGATCGCGGAGGCCGACAGGTTGGGGGTGTTGGACATGACGTTGTCGTTCATCGCTTCCTCGGAGAGTGGTGATTCAGGGTGAACGGCACGAGGCCGTGGGATCGGGCGACGCAGGGTCAGCCCGCCTGCAGCAACGGCAGCAGCGCCTGGAGCGCGGCGTCCTCGTCGGGGCCGGTGGCGAGCACCTGCGCCGACGTGCCGCCATGCATCCGTAGCGCCGCGATGGCCGTCGCATCCTTCGCGCTGCCGCTGAGCCCGTTGGCGAGCAGCAGGATGTCGCTTTCGAAGCGGTGTGCCGCCGCGACGATCGCGTCGCGCGACGCGATCGCACGGCCGCGGTTCCATGCGGGGCCGATTTCAACGTAGACGACGGTTGCCACGGTGCGAATCAGCCTCGGGGAAAGTCGTCGGAGGGGCGTGCCACGACCGGCCGGCAGCACGGCGGGACCGCGCCGACCGCGGTTTCCCGATCGGACGCCGGGCATTGTGCGCCAGGCGCCGGTGCATCATTCATCTCGAACATGTCGACATCCTCAGCGAAACCGCCATCAAGTCCGGCGAATGATCGAAAGTTGACGATTATAATACAGTCACGCAATTATGTGAATTGCATTATAATGTCGTGTGCGTGTCGTGCTGTCCGACGCTGGGTCGATGAGGCAGTGCCGCGCGCGGTCCGGGTCACGTTTTCGTGTGCCCGGCATTTTTTTATCGATTGACCCGAACCCCGAACGAATGGAAGCTGCAATGAACGCCGCCCCCGCCTGCCCGCAATGCGCGATGGAAAACACCTACCCGGATGGCACGCTGACCGTGTGCGCGGACTGCGGCCATGAATGGTCGGCTGGCGCCGGCGCCGAAGCGGGCGACGAACCGGCGGGCGACGTCGTCAAGGACGCGAACGGCAACGTGCTGTCGGACGGCGACTCGGTCGTGCTGATCAAGGATTTGCGCGTGAAGGGTTCGTCGATCACGCTGAAGATGGGCACCAAGGTGAAGAGCATTCGCCTCGTCGGCGGCGATCACGAAGTCGATTGCAAGACCGACATGGGTGGCTTCATGCTGAAGGCCTGCTACCTGAAGAAGGTATGACCGCACGCGGTACGAGCGACACTCCGATCAACCGGGCACGTCGAGCATGAGCGAGGATCGAATTTCGTATGACGCGTTCCTGCAATTCCTGGCGGCGCCGTTGAACGACGGCCGTCCGTTCGTGCTCGAGACGAAGCATGCGGTGTCGCTGCACTTCGACCACTTCGGCACGCAGAGCTTCATGTCGCTGAAGGATCCGGTCAGGCTCGAACTGGGCTACACGCGCGTGATGATGGGTTTCCTGCTGTTGCAGCCGGCGCCCGCGCGTATCTGCATGATCGGGCTCGGCGGCGGATCGCTGGCGAAGTATTGCTATCGGCACCTGCCCGACACGGCGATCGACGCGATCGAGATCAACCCGGACGTGATCGCGTTGCGCGACGTGTTCAGGATTCCGCAAGACGACGCGCGCTTCACCGTGGTCTGCGCCGACGGCGCCGACTACGTCGAAAGGCCGGACGTGCAGGCGGACGTGATTCTGCACGACGCGTTCGTCGCCGACGGCATGCCGGGCCGCTGCACGGGCACCGCGTTTCTCTACGCGTGCCGTGCGCGGCTGAGCGAAACGGGCGTGCTCGCGATCAATTTCATGGACGACGATCCGGCGTTGCCGCGGCATCTCGAGCAACTGCGCGCGGTGTTCGACGATTCATTCACGCTGGTGCCGTGCGGCGACGACAACAACTTCATCGCGTTCGCGTGGAAGAACGGCAATCCGCTGCCGTCGCTGCGCATCCTGCTCGAGCGCGCGCTCGGGTTCGGTTCGGCGGGTGCGCTCAAGCTGTCGTCCACCGCTCGGCGCATGAAGGCGGGGGAGTGCATCGATTCCGCGCGGCTCGTGTGGCGCGCGCGCGAACATCCCCGGTGGGAAATCTGCGCGTGACGGCCGCGCGGGGCGACCGCGATGACCTGATCCCTTACTTCACCCGCTTGCCGAGCGCGCTCTTGGTCTTGTAGGTGACGCCGTGTTTGTCGAGATACTCGCGGATCAACTGACGCACGACTTGCGACGGGGTGAGATCCTGCTCGGCGCAGAGCATTTCGAATGCTTCTTTCTTGGCGGGATCGATCAGGACAGTCAGGCGGGCGGTTTTCGTTTCCATCAGGTGGCAGGGCGGTTGATATGTTAATCAAATTATAATGCATTCGCCTTCGGCGCCGTACCGGCGCGTGCGCGGGCTCACCGCCGGCGTTCGAACCATGCGGAGAGATCGTCGATGACGGGCATGGCCGCGAGCATCACGAGCAGGGCGGCGAGCGGCACGGTGGACACGTAGCCGACATGCTTGAAGCCGATCGCGCCCGCGAGCCCGCCGACGAAGAACGACGCGAGCATCGTCGCGTGAATCCTCAGTTTCGAACGGTTGGCGATCACCGCATGCGCGTCCACGTCGATGGCCGACCGGTTCCAGTAGAACAGTTTGCCGAGCTCGATGCCGAGATCGGTCACGATGCCCGTTACGTGCGTCGTGCGGATTTCCGCGCCCGACAGTTTCGTGATCGTTGCGTTCTGCAATCCCATGATGAAGCACAGCAGCGTGACCGTCACCGGCACGAAGAACGTTTCCCACATTGCGAGGTGGCTGCCGAGCAGCCCGAACAGGAGCAGCAGCACGGCCTCGACGAGGAGCGGCAGCACGAACTGGCTCTGCAGGCCGCGGCGGCGCCCCCAATTGACGAGGATCGCCGAGCAACTGGCGCCGACCAGAAACGACGCCAGCGAACTGATGCCGGCCAGTGCGAGCGGGATGTCGCCGAGCGCTGTCTGGTCGGCGATCGCCGACACGATGCCGCTCATGTGCGACGTGTATTGCTTGACCGCGAGGAAGCCGCCTGCATTGGCCGCGCCGGCGACGAAGGCCAGCGAAAAACCGAGATGACGGTTCGCGGTCGCGCTGCGGTGTTTTCCCGTCAGGCTTCGAAAGTACTGCGCTGGCATAGGGGCTTCACAAGGGCTTCGCTCAATCGCCCGGATCGGGGGCGCGGACAGAGTGACGAGTTGCTCGAATTACATGGCAAATATGATAACGAGATTATCATACTCTGTTAGCCAGATTGGGCTTTAAGTACAATGTCGGCCGGAGTTGTCCGTCCGTGCCCGGGCGTGGCCGGGCCGCGCCGGCTCCGGCGCGACCGTCCGTCCGGCTGCTTCCGGTGCCGCACGGCCCGCACGCGTCGTCACCGCGTCGCTGCGTGGCTACCACGACGCCATTACTACACCGCCACTTCGCTATCCACCTCATGACCCCGATCAAGTTCGTTCTCCGCTACACGGCGATTCCCTTCGCAGCCATCGTGGCCGTCGTGATATGGGCTGTCGTGCCTTCGTCGAAAGAGATCGATGCGCGCCAATATGCTGCGTTGTCGCGCGGATACGCGAGCTTTCCGCTACCGTTTCGACATGAAATCTCGGAAGCGATGGAGCAGGGCCGGATCAGCGACCGGCGCTACCAGACGCTCGTGCGCGATTCGCTGGGCAATGGCGTGGCGCTGGACTGGCCGGCGTCGGGTGTCGCCGACGTCGCTGTCGAGCGGCAAAGACTGGCCGAACTGCTGAAGGTCGATTCCGGCCTGGAGGAACGTCAACAATGAAGATTGCACTGGTTTCAGCGGCTTTCGTCATGATTATCGGAAGCCTGGTTTTCGCGTTGTATTTCATGAACCATGACCGCGGTGGGAGCAAGCGCATGGCGTGGTCGCTCGCGGCGCGCGTCGGGCTGTCGATCACGCTGTTCCTGTCGCTGCTGATCGCGTACCGGCTCGGGTGGATCGAACCGACGGGGCTCCCGATCGGGCGATGATGCACGTGCGTTGCCGTCCACGTCCGACGTGGTTCGGTACGCTCGAGTTTTGCTCGGCAACAGAGGTATTGTGATAAGAATACTTATCCCGATGGCGTCAATGCGAATGCATTTCGCGGCTGAAACTGCTGTCCCGCATGGTCGGTCGGAAGGGGCGGCGCTGCGGTATCGAGACGCATGGCACACGCGCATCGACGCCCCGCACGAGCTCGGCATACGATTCAGCGCGTGCGCCCGCCGAGCATTCCGGCTCAATCGTGCGTTCGCCGAAGCGCGCGCCCCATTTCCGCGATCGGCATCGCCGCGATCGAATTCAGCAACCGCATCTCGCCGGCGTCCGGACGGGCGATTGCCCGCACGTCGTCGAGCGTCTGCGCGACGTGGCGATCGAGCGGTTCGAGAAAACGCTGCAACTCGCTGGCCGCGGCCTTGTCCCTGAGCCCGATGGCTTGCCCGAACGCGATCAGTGCATCCACGTCGATATCGGCGAACCGCGTCGCGGTGCCGAGCGGCATCGTCAGTTCGCAGTGCGGCCAATGATCGCCGCGATGGTCGGGCCGGTGCGTGGGCGTGTGATACACGACCGTGCTGACGATGTCGTAGAACGGCGCGAGCCGGTAACCGCGCGCGTCGACGAAGAACGACAGGTTCTTCAGGTGCGCGTCGGCATTGCCGACCACCACGTTGAACACGGTCCAGCGGAACACCGACAGGCGGGCCAGCGCGCGGGTGCTCGTGCGGTCGATCGCGCGGGCAAGCTCCTGCGCATTCGCGCGCTGGTACTTGAAGCCGCGGTCGTAGTTGAGCAGCTGCATCGCATCGATCGTGTGCAGGCGCCCGGCCGGCGCCGATGCGACGTCGCGGTCGAACCGGTCGATCACGTAGCACGCCGACGGCGCGCGCAGGAAGTGCACGTCGGGCACATCAAGGCCCATCTTCTTCGCGAGCTTCATGCAGAAGAATTCGTTGATCGCCGAGTGCGGGTAGCCGGCCGCGCGCATGTCCGGCTTCAGCAGGTGCATCGACGGCTCGCTGCCGACCGGCTCGTACAGCGTGTAGTCGGGCGCTTCGCCACGCAGCACCACCAGCAGCTTCTGTTGCGCGCCGGCCGCCGACATGCGCTTGGGTGCGGTGGCCGTCAGCGCGCGCTCGGGCATTGCCTGGATTCGGCGGTCGAGCTCGTCGAACGGCAGCGGCTGCAGGCCGCCGGGCGCCTCCTGTTCGCCGTCGGCCAGCAGCGTCAGCGCGCCGGCCGATTCGCGCCCGAAGTACGCGAGCAGGCCCCAGGCGTCCGCGGCATCGACCTTCGCCTCGCGCGCGAGCGACGTGCGCATCCCTTCCTCCGGCAGCAGATTGTCGAAGAACCACTGGACCGGGCGATCGGTCGACGTGTCCGTAAAGGTGCCGGCGCGCAGCGGGAAGGCCGGCGACAGCGGATAGGCGGTCGGGGACGCGAGCCATTGCGGGTCGTACGCGAACGACCAGATGCCTTTGTCGTCGGTCAGCGTGCCCATGCGCTCGCCGTTGGCGGAGGCAATCAACGTTCTAGCCGCCATGGCTGCTCCTGCGGCGTTGCGCGGCCTTCAGCGCGATGGCTTCCGAAATCTCGACCGACGATTCCGCGTACAGGCGCACGCCCAGTTCGCCGAGCAGCAACATGACCTTGCCGATCTGAGCGGTCGGCTTCCCGGCTTCCACCTGGCTGATGAATTTCGGCGACAGCCCGGTCGCATGCGCGAGTTCGTCGCGCGTGAACCCCTGCTGGAGCCGCGCCGCGCGGATAAGGTGGGCGAGCGCGCCGATCGTGTCGACGGACTGCGGCTCCGACATGATGTCCTCCGTGCTTCGTATCTGATCGGGAACAGTATTGCATAACTCGTCGACCAGAGCATCATTCCGTTTCCGAGCAGGAACGAAAACACTGAAACAGCGGCACAGCGGCAATTTCGTACCTGATCGGAAACGAAAGACGGTCGAGGCATATGTTGAAGGCAGCTCCGTATTCGATCGAATACGGAACTCGGTTCGGCATTGTGCCGCCCGCACTCAGGGACGGCCACCCCGACCGGAGAAGTACACCGAGTCACTGGCTGCCCGCCCGTGGCGCTCCGGGCACAAGACGGGCGTCGACGGTCCGGGCAGCGCGCGTTCGTCGTTCCGCAACCAGCCGGGCTCGAACCTTGCGTCCGGCTAGCGCCGTCCGCGGCCGCACCGCGACGCATCACGCATGACGGATCTGCATGGAGGCGCATATGGAGCCGATGCCGGTCGTACTTCAATGGAACGACGTTCTCGTCAGAATCGCGCTTGCGCTGCTGGCCGGCGCGCTGATCGGCTTCAATCGCAGCGAATCCGGCAAGACGGCCGGGTTGCGCACGACGATCCTCGTATGCCTTGCCGCGTGCATGTCGATGCTGCAGGTCAATGCGTTGCTGCTGCAGGCCGGCAAGCCGGAAGGCGCGTTCTCGGTGCTCGACCTGATGCGGCTGCCGCTCGGCATCCTGACCGGAATGGGCTTCATCGGCGGCGGCGCGATCCTGCATCGCGACGGCCTCGTGTCCGGCGTGACCACGGCCGCGACGCTTTGGTTCGTGACGGTCATCGGCCTGTGTATCGGGGGCGGGCAACTGTCGCTCGGCGCGCTCGGTGCCGTGCTTGCTCTTTTCGTCGTGTGGCCGCTGCGGATGGTGGAGCGGCGCATGCGCAGCGTCAGGAGCGCGCTGGTCACGATCGGATACGAACGCGGCTCGACGGCCCGCGGCCTTCTGACGGCCCGCCTGCGCGAAGCCGGCTTCACGTGCCGCGCGCGCGGTTTCCGCGAAACGGCCGCGCATGCCGTGCGGGAGGAAGAGCTGTTCGTGCAGTGGCGCGAGCCGGCCAACACCGACGTGATGTTGCCGCAACTGATCCGGATCCTGGAATCGGCCGGGCTCGCATCGGTGCGCTGTTCACCCGAGAACTGAGCCGTGCATCAAGGGAAGGCCCGCGCGGCATGCACGAATGGCCGGAACGGCCGATGCTCGTGCAGCAAGCCGCAATGAGCGGTTCGAACAGGAGTGAACCATGACCTTGGTATCCGAAGTAATGACACGCGACGCCGCGACGGTCGGCCCGACGCAGAGCCTGCGCGACGCGGCGAAGCTGATGCGGGACCTGAACGTCGGCGCGCTGCCCGTGTGCGATGGCACGCGATTGATCGGGATGTTGACGGACCGCGACATCGTCGTGCGCGCGGTATCGCAAGGCGTGCGGCCGGACGAACGGATCGAGGGCGTCGTCAGCGGGCCGGCCGACTGGTGTTACGAGGATGACGATATTTCAGCGGTACAGAAGAAAATGGAAGATTTGCAGATTCGCCGTGTTCCGGTGGTCGATCGTGAAAAGCGACTCGTCGGCATCGTGGCGCTCGGCGATCTGGCGACGTCGGCCGACGGTGGGATGTCGTCCACGCTCGGAGCCGTGTCGTCGCCGTCACATCCGGAGCGCTGAGCGCACGAGCCGATACCCGAGGAGAGCGACATGAATCAGGAAAGGGAAGCGCAGGTGCGCGAGCGCGCCTATCGGTTGTGGGAAGCGGACGGTGCACCGGAGGGCAAGGCCGACGACTACTGGTTGCGGGCCGAGCAACTGATCGACGCGGAGGAGGGCTCGGCCGCGAGCACGGACGGGCGCGATGACGCCGATGCGGACGACGGCGCCCTGTCCGCCACGACGCGGCCGCTGGAGCAATCGGCGAAGCGCCGTATTCCCGGCGAGCCGCTTCAGGACACCGGTGCCGTGCCGCCCGGCGAGGTTGCGCACGAAAGGCGGCGCAAACGGTGAGTTGCGCCGAGGCCGCGACGTGTCGCGCGATGCGGTCCGTCGCACGACGCGTAGCGCCTGTTCACGCATCACGATGCACTGGCCTGCCACAGCCGGCGCCGGCGCGGCGGCGACGAGCTTCCTGCCATCGGCCCACGTGCACGATCGCGCGCTAGCCGTCCTCGCCCACTTCGGTCGGGTCCGGCAAGTCGGGCAGGTCGTCATCGCGTTCAGGCGGCGGAATGTCGGGCTGGTCGGGCATGTCGGCCGGGGCTTCGTCCGGTACCGGGTTTGTCGTGTTGGTCGGGCTCATGATCGTTTTCCTCTGCGTCGGAACGGGCGCCAGCGTGCGGCCGGCATACCGCTTCCGAGCATCGCGCGTGCCGCGGTCAGCGCCCGGGTTGCGTGCCCGTGCCGTCGTGCGCATCGCCGCTCGGCGTCGACTGGCTCATCGCGAGATGGAGCGCGGCGGGGTCGACCGGTTTCACGAAATGCTGCAGAAACCCGGTCGCGAGACAGCGTTCGCGATCCGCGTTGCGGCCATAGCCGGTCAGCGCGAGAAAGATGCACGGCGTGACTTCGTTGATCGCCTTCAGCCGCCTCAGCAGCTCGTAACCGTCCATCACCGGCAGCCCGATGTCGAGGATCGCGACCTCCGGACGGTAAGCGCGGTACGCGGCCAGCGCGGTCACGGGGTCGTGCACGACGGCCACTTCGTGACCGGCCTCGCGCAGCCATTGCGCGAGCGTCGATGCGGCATCCTCGTTGTCGTCGACCAGCATCACGCGCCGGCCGGTGCGGCCCGGCGCCATGTCGCGGATGCCGAGCGGCGGCTGCGGCGCGGCCAGCGCCATCGTTTTCGGCCGGTACTCGGGCAGCGAGATCGTAAACGTGCTGCCGCAGCCCGGCCCGGCGCTATCCGCGCGAACCGTGCCGCCGTGCAGGGTCACGAGGCTGCGCACGAGCGCGAGGCCGATACCGAGGCCGCCGTGTGCCTGTTTCGCCTCGCCGTCGAGCCGGTAGAACGGCTCGAAGATGCTGTCGAGGCGGTCATGCGGAATGCCGGCGCCGTTGTCGCATACCTCGACGAGCACGGTGCCGTCCGCACCGCGGCTGACGCGCACCGTGATGTTGCCGCCGGGCGGCGTGTATTTCGCCGCGTTGGTCAGCAGGTTGGCGACGACCTGCGAGAGCCGCACCGGGTCGCCGTTGCAGCGCGCGTCCGGGGCGGTGTCGACATGCAGTCGGTGACGGCGTTGCTCGAGCAGCGGGCTCGCGACCTCGACCGCGCGGTCGACGATGTCGGCGAGTTGCACGGCTTCCTTCTTCAGCGTGATCTTGCCGCGCGTGATGCGCGACACGTCGAGCAGATCGTCGATCAGCCGGACCATGTGATCGAGTTGCCGCTGGATGATCGCGATTTCATTCGGCGTCGCGTGGCCGTCGCGGTTGCGGATCAGCTCCAGCGCCAGCGAGATCGGCGTCAGCGGATTGCGCAGCTCGTGGCCGAGCACCGCGAGAAACTGATCCTTCGCCTGGTTCGCATCGCGCAATTCGCCGAGCAGCCGGTCGCGCTCGACATTCGCGGCGACCAGTTTCTCGCGCGCGGCGACGTGCTCGGTCACCTCGACCGCGCTGACGATCACGCCGAGCCCGTCCGCGAGCGGCTGCGGATTGAAGTGCAGCCGGTACACGCGGGCGCCGTCGGGCTCGGGGCGATCGTGGTGCTCGCCGATCGTCGTCGAGCGGCCCAGCGTGCGGGCGGTTTCGAGCGCGCGCACGATCGCCGGCGTATCGCCGCCGGGGAGCACCGCCGTCAGCAACTGGCCGACGATGTCGGTCCGGCCGCACAGCGCCGCGAAGCGATGATTCGCGAGCACGATCCGGTGTGCCGGCCCCGACAGCAGCGCGATCGGCAGCGGCGCGTGCATCAGCACGCCATTGCGCTGCTGTTCGGCATCTTCGCGACGGCGGATCTCGTCGCTCAGCGCGCGCGAGCGCTGTTGCGACAGCGCCAGCGTCAGGTGCAGCGCGTTTTCGTCGTTGCGCAGCGAAGCGGCGGGCAGGATGCGGCGATGCAGCGCGCATACATGGCGGAACGTCTCGGACTGCTCGGCGCTGGGAAACACGTCGCACGGATACGCGCAGTAAAGCGAGAAGCGGTGCTGCTCGATCAACTCGTTCCAGAGCGCTTCGAGCCGCAGCGCACCGGCGTAGCGCTCCTGCGCGCACAGCAGCGCGACCATCTCGCCGAACGCATGCACGGGCCGGCCGGCGCGGATCGCCGCTTCGACGATCGTGCCGATCGAGCGGCGAAAGCGCGCGGGGTCGGGGAGGTCGCCGTCCATGAAGGTGTCGAGCAGCGTTTGCGCGTTCGACATGAAGATGCGCTCGCGGGCCGCGTCGCCGATCGACGCGCCGAGCGTGCGCAGGCGTGCGTGCACCGCCGTGAGGCAATCGGGCCGCGCGATCACGATCGCGCTGCCGCCGTCGCGCAGCGCATCGGCCGTGAACAGTGCGACTTCCGACACGAGTTGCGCATCGGACTCGTAAAACTGGACGAAGTGATCGGCCCGCATCGGGGCCGATTCCAGCAGGGGAAACGCAGTTTTCATAGATCACGACCAGGCAATGGCGTTGGCGGGCCGGCGATTCCGTGCCGCAGCCATATTCGGGCCGACGCGAGCAAGCCGCGTGCCGCGCGCCCGGGGCAGGCGACGCGGCCCTGCGGGACAGGCCCGGCATGCGCCGGCGGTGCCGGATGACGCCACATTTGTAAATTCTGCCGTGGATTGCAGGGTGGATGCGCAACCCGGTTGGCGTGGCCGACGGCGGCTCGGTGGCGCGTTCGGACCGGGGCGCTACCACCGGGTAGACCGGACGGACGAGCTCGAGCGGACCGCCTCGACGCGCTCGTCGAGGCGCCCGCGAACGCGTACCCGGCAGGATGAGCGGCGCAGGTGCGCTGGTCGGCGCGGTGCGGCACGGCGCGTCCGGAACGGGGGTCGTCGGAATGCGCGTGAACGATGGTCGTGGCGTGGCACGACGCGCTGCAAGCGTGGCGCCACGCAATGCAGGACCATTGACGCATATCAAGCCCGCCGGCGGCCCCGCCCGGGAAGATGAACCGCCATCATCGGCGGGGAGGGGCGTCGTGGAGCACCATGCGGAGGTATTGCGGGGCGGCCGCTGGACGCTGCCCGTGCCGGGCTGGCGGGATCTCGCCGCGCTGCTGATCGTGGTCGGTTTCCTGTTGCTGGCCGGCATCTGGGCGCACCAGATGGCCGGCCCGCTCGCGGTGGCGCATCCCCCGGCCATTTCGCTGTCGCCCGCGGCGCTGCCCGGCTATACGCTGCGCACCGTCGCGCGCATGTTCGCGGCACTGTTCGCGTCGATTGTGTTCACGTTCGTCTACGCGACCGCTGCGGCGCGCAGCCGTCGTGCCGAGCGCGTGTTGATCCCGCTGCTCGACGTGCTGCAGTCGGTGCCGATTCTCGGCTACCTGTCGTTTACGGTGCTGTTCTTCCTGTCGCTGTTTCCCGGGCGGATCCTGGGCGCCGAGTGCGCGGCGATCTTCGCGATCTTCACCAGCCAGGCATGGAACATGACGTTCAGCTTCTATCAGGCGCTGCGAACGGTGCCCCTCGATCTCGACGAGGCCAGCCGCAGCTTCCGGCTGTCGGCATGGCAGCGCTTCTGGCGCCTCGACGTGCCGTTCGCGATGCCGGGACTCGTCTGGAACGCGATGATGTCGATGTCGGGCGGCTGGTTTTTCGTGGTCGCGTCCGAGGCGATCGCGGTCGGCAACCTGCACGTCGACCTGCCGGGCGTCGGCGCCTACGTCGCGCATGCGATCTCGAGTCGCGACCTCGCTGCCGTCGGCTGGGCGATCGTCGCGATGAGCATCGCGATCGTCCTGTACGACCAGTTGCTGTTCAGGCCGCTGGTCGCATGGTCGGAACGGTTCCGCTACGGCGATGCCGCGTCAACCGTCGCGTCGCGCAGCTGGATGCTCGATCTGTTCCACCGATCGCGATGGATGGCCCGGGCGAGCGGGCCGGTCCGCGCGGCGCTGCATCGAGCGGCGCGCGCTCGGCTGCATGGATTCGTCTGGGCGTGGCACGACCGGATCGCGCTGCCGCGGCACGCGGGCGACGTTCTCTGGTTCGCGCTGTGCAGCGCGGGATGCGCGTATGCGGCATACGAGCTGTTCCGGCTCGGTCACGCGACGCTCACCTGGACGGACCTGCGCGTTGTCGCAAGCGAAGGCGCGCTGACGTTCGTCCGCGTGACCGTGCTGGTCGTCCTCGCGTCCATGATCTGGGTGCCGATCGGCATCGCGATCGGGCTCCGGCCGGGCGTGGCCGCCCGCATCCAGCCGGTCACGCAGTTCCTCGCCGCGTTTCCCGCCAACCTGCTGTTTCCGGTCGCGGTGTTCGCGATCGTGCGCCTGCGGCTCGACCCCGACATCTGGCTGTGTCCGCTGATGATATTGGGCGCGCAATGGTATGTCCTGTTCAACGTGATCGCCGGTGCGAGCGCATTCCCCGCCGACCTGCGTGAAGCCGCCGCATGCTTCCGCGTGCGGCCGACGACCTGGTGGCGATGCGTCATGCTGCCGGGCGTGCTGCCGTACTTCGTGACTGGCGCGATTACCGCGTCGGGCGGCGCATGGAATGCGAGCATCGTCACCGAGTCCGTGAGCTGGGGCAGCACACGCCTGGATGCCGGCGGGCTCGGCGCCTATATCGCGCGGATGACCGACGCCGGCGACTATCCACGCATCGCGCTCGGCGTCGCCGTGATGTCGCTGCTCGTGATCGCGACCAATCGGCTCGTGTGGCGCCCGATGTACGCGTTCGCGGAACGCCGCACACGGCTCGATTGAGCCGGCAACCCATCATTGGCCTACGGGAGAACCGCGTGACCCATCTCGGCGAATCCACGGAAGGGCGTGTCGCGAGCGCGGCTGCGCCGCCTTCGGACGAGGCACCCGTCGTGCTCGAGATGCGCGCCGTATGCAAATCGTTCACGAAGCCGTCCGGCGAACCGCTGCACGTGCTCGCCGATATCGATCTCGCGCTGCATGAAGGCGAGATTCTGGGCCTGCTGGGCCGCTCGGGTTCGGGCAAATCCACGTTGCTGAGGATTGCCGGCGGGCTCGTGAAGCCGTCGTCCGGCGCGGTGACGTATCGCGGCGCACCGCTCACAGAGCCGACCGACGGCATCGCGGTGGTATTCCAGACCTTCGCGCTGTACCCGTGGCTGACCGTCATCGAAAACGTCGAGCTGGGCCTCGACGCGCTCGGCCTGGCGCCGGAGGACGCACGCGCACGCGCGGCCGCCGCGATCGAGGTGATCGGGCTCGACGGGTTCGAATCGGCGTTTCCGCGCGAGCTGTCGGGCGGGATGCGTCAGCGGGTCGGGTTCGCGCGCGCGCTCGTGAGCGAACCCGTGCTGATGCTGATGGACGAACCGTTCTCGGCGCTCGACGTGCTGACCGCCGAAACGCTGCGCACCGATTTTCTCGATCTGTGGGACGCGCGCCAGCTGTCGATCCGCTCGGTGCTGATGGTGACGCACAACATCGAGGAGGCCGTGCTCATGTGCGATCGCATCCTGGTGCTCGGCGCCGGTCCGGCGCATATCGAGGCAGCGCTGAGCGTGCCGCTGCCGCGTCCGCGCAGCCGGCATGATCCGGCCGTTCAGGCGATCGTCGGCAGGATCTATGCGACGCTGACCGCGCGCATCACCGACGCGACGGCAGGCCGCGAAGCGGCGGGCAGTGCGCTGGCCATGAAACTGCCCGACGTGTCGAGCCACCATCTCGCCGGATTCGTCGACGCGCTCGCGGCCGCGCCGTACGACGGTCATGCGGAGCTCGGCACGATTGCATCGGCGCTCGCGCTCCGGGCCGACGCGCTGTATCCGACGGCGGCCGCGCTTCATCTGCTCGCGTTCGCCGAATGGCACGACCGGGCCATCCGGCTGAGTGCCGCGGGCCACGTGTTTGCCCAAAGCGACGACGATGCGAGGCGGCGTCTGTTTCGCGAGCATCTCGTGCGGTTCGTGCCGCTCGCCGCGCATATCGACGAGGTGCTGGGCGAACGTGCAGGACATCGCGCGCCGCGCGAGCGTTTCGAGCTCGAACTCGAGGACCATCTCGATCCGCGCAGCGCGGACCAGGCGCTGCGAGTCGTGACCGACTGGGGCCGCTATGCGGGACTGTTCGACTACGACGACCATACCCGCACGTTTGGCCGCTGAGCGTTGGGCGCCAGATCGGAGCTCGTGATTCGTTCGTATTCGTGGAACGGACCTCCGGACGAAGCAAATGAGTTCAATACGAATTGGAGTTGGCGACGTCGCAATACCTCGGGCGAGCGATTCCAATGCGTGGCGGCCTTAAAAAAATCAATGCCAAAACGCCGCCCTCGCAGACAAAATCCTTCTCTCTCTTGGCTAATTTGAGCAGGCCATCCTGAATCGCTCATTCGGAATCCTTTGTAAACCATTTATCAAAATATCAATGCTCGCTAAATTCAGAACGGTCTGATTCCGATTCGGCCCGCATTCGATTAGGGTTGCGCGGGGTATTCCGAAAACGTCTCATGGAGATCGTCCTTGACTGCGAGCACGGCCTTTTCCGACACGCCTGCGCGCGCGGGCGTCAACATCCATCAGTTCTATAGCCTGGAGCTCATGGGAGCGCCCGCTGCGGCACTCGCGGACATCTACGCATTCGAGGGCACGCGCGGCATCGGCGAGCCGACCAGGTACACGATCGAGTTCACCCATCCGCGGCACGACCTGTCGCGCAGCGAATTCCTGAACCGGATCGGCGCCTTCGTGGTCCAGCCCCCGCCACGTGACCGCTGGAGCGAACCTGAAGGCGCGCGGCGTGTGCAAGGGGTGGTGACAGGTTTCGCGCTGAAGGCCACCAACCGCGATCAGTCGCTCTACGAGATCGTGCTGGAATCGCGGCTTGCGCTGTTGCGCAACGCGCGGAAATGCCGATTTTTCCTTGATATGACCATTCCCGAGATCATCGAGCAGATCTTGCGGGAGCATGAGTTCAATCAGGTCTTCGCAGGTTTTGAATTCAAACTGCACCGAACCTATCGCAAGCGCGGCTTCGTGATGCAATGGGGCGAGGATGACCTGGCATTCATCACGCGGCTGTGCCGCCGCTCGGGTATCTGGTTTGTTTGTGAGGAAGGCGAGCGCTGTGAGCTGGTGCGTTTCGGCGACGACTACGCACACTACCGTCGCGATCCTGACCGCCTGACGGTCGCATACCGGCCGCACAGTGGACTGGAAGCGCACGGGGTCGAGTCGGTCAGTTCGCTCGAAATGCGCGCGAAGACCCTGCCCGCGACCTACACGGTGCGCACGTTCAACACCGAGACGGCGATATCCGAGCCGATCCAGACGGCCAGCCAGATCCACCAGGATCGCACCACGTATGGCGACGCATATACGTGGGGCACGCCGAACCTGAGCGAGGAAGAGGCGAAGGAAGAGGCGCAACTGCGCCGGGAGGCGGCGCTGGCCGAACAGGTCGAGTATCACGGCGAATGCGACATGCTGGATCTCACGCCTGCGTCGGTGCTGAAGCTGTCGAACCGGGCATTACCCGAGGCGAAGTACGGGCTCGTCGTGGTGCGGGCGAAATGCAGCGCGACGCGCAAGCAGGCCTATCACGTCAAGTTCGAGGCGATCCCGTCCGATCGGCAGTACCGGATGCCGCTGAAGGAAGGAACGTGGCCGAGGATCGACGGAGTCATCACGGGGACGATCGCGTCATCGGGCGGCTGGAAAGATCCCTACCTGGGCAATCAGGGCGGTTACGTCGTCGACATCCATATGGATCGCGACAAACGTGTACCGGGCCTGCAAAGCTGCCCGATGCGCCTGGCGAAACCGTTCGCGGGACCAGACCAGACGGGCTTTCACTTCGGGCTCGTCGAAGGCACCGTCGTCGGTGTGAGCTTCCTGTGGGGCTGTGTGGACTTGCCGTTCATCAGCCACGTGCTTCATACCGCCCAACACACGGATCCGATCGTGGCGGGGGCGCCCTGGGGCACGCGCAATACGCTTCGCACGCGCTCGAACAACACCCTGGAGATGGACGACCGGGACGGCAAGGAGCACATCAAACTTGCCACCGAACACGGCAAGACGCAGCTGAACCTGGGCTTTACGGTGGACCGGGACCAGCAACCCCGTGGCGAAGGGTTCGAGCTGCGAACGGACGATCGAGGGCACGTGCGCGCCGGTGGCGGCCTGCTGGTGTCGTCCGACAAGCAGGACAAGGCTATCGGGAAGACGACCGACATGCGGCCGGCAGCGAACCAGTTTGCGCTGACGCAGGCGCAGGCTCAGGGTCTGGCCGATGCCGCCGCGGTGGCGCAGGCGGAGACCGCAGACCTGAAGGCGGAAAACGCATGGCTGAAGGACGAACTCGCGGGCCTGAAGAAGGCCGTGATCGCGCTGTCCGCGCCGAACGGCATTGGGCTCGCAACGCCGGAACGGGTGATGATGTCGGCGGGCAAGGATGTCAGCGTCGGCACGTCCGCACGCTTCAACGTGAATGCGTTGCGCAACGTCGCGATCGCGGCCGGCGACGTGCTGTCGCTGTTCGCGCACAAGCTGGGCATCAAGATCTTCTCGGCGCGTGGCAAGGTCCAGATCCAGGCACAGTCGGATGCGATGGAACTGGTGGCGCAGAAGGACATGCGGATCACGAGTGCCGACGGCACCACGACAGTCAACGCCGCCAACGGGGTGGTGCTGGGCGGCGGCGGTACGGCCTATATCAAGGTGCAGGGCGATAACGTCGAGATTGGCGGGGCTGGCTGCCTGATCCTGAAGATTATCGAAATCCAGAAGGAAGGACCGGGTGCGCTGTCGTTGCCGCTGCCGAAGTTCAACCAGGTCGATATCGCGCATGACGAGCGGTTCATTCTCAGCGATGACATCACCGGCAGACCGGTCGCGAACCGCCCATACAAGATACAGCTCGCCAATGGCCAGGTTGTCGAGGGCATTACCAGCGACAAAGGCGAGACCTCGTTGAGCCGGCAGGACGTCGCTCAGGGCCTCAAGCTGCTGCTCCAGAACAATAAGGAAGCCTGACGCATGACCGACCAGCCCAATCAGCCAAACGATACATCCGACGACGACGATGCACCAAAGCCTTATCAGCACCCGTTTGCAACGCGCATCGTGCCGATGAAGCGCGATCATCTGGGGCGGCCATACTGGGAGTCATATCACACGCCGACCAGCTTCCAGGTGCGCGCCGAGTGTCGCATTCCGCCGCATATGCCGGGGGTCATCATATTCGTGCATGGCGTCAATTCCGAGGGTGAGTGGTATGACGCAGCGGAACAGGCGCTGTGTAAGGGGCTTAACGAACGGCTGAAACGGAGCGATCTGAAGGCGAACACCTATAGCACGACGGATGGGGAGCGTGTCGTACCTAGATACATTAAGAGAGGAGATGAAGGCAACTCCCCCGTAATCCGCTTCTACTGGGGTTACCGCGCGGCTGACGGCACCGAGCGCAACTGGCGTATCCCGTTGCGCAACCTGCGCGGCACGGATCTCGCGGCGTGGGGCACTCCCGACTGCACGAATGAGAAAGGGCCCTGGTTTTGGGGCGGCGGCCCCTTCCAGAACGGCACCAACAACCTGCAGCAGCTATGGAGCGAAGCGGGCTTCAAACGTCATGTGCTCGGATTCGACATGCAGACGTTGAACACGGAAGCCGATCGCCAGTTGCAGGACGCGCCACCGCGCTCTTATTACGCGCATGCGGCCCAGCGCCTGGCCGACCTGATCGACCGCATCCGCAAAGAATGTCCGCGCGATACGGTGACGGTGATGTCGCACAGCCAGGGCACCATGATTGCGATGGCGGCGACCGCACTGTGCAAGACGCGCGCGCCTGATGCCCGGTTCGTGATGAATTCGCCGTACGCTCTTAATGACAAGCTCACGGACGCACTGGCCTGTGGTACGGAGCGCCCGACTCCAGAAGCACGCGTCAATACCTTCCGGAATATCGCAAACCGGATCAAGGAGGACAAGCGCGTCTTCACCGACGCGCAATTGCAGCAGTTGCAGTGTGGCGCGTCTGAGGACATGAACTTCTGGCGGCCAGACAACCAGCGCAAATCGGGCGTGCACGAGCGCGACAATCACGGCCGGCTGTACGTGTACTTCACGCCGCACGACCGCGTCATGGGCGCGGTGCCGCTGCAAAGCATCGGTTGGCAGGGTGTGGACGACAAACTGCTCGCCGAGCTGGGCGATACCGTCAAGCAGCGCATGCTGGCGCGCGGCACGCCAGTGGGCGATGCGCCGGGCGTAAAAAAGTTCGGTACGTTGCCGCCGATTCCCGAGGACAAGCTGGTAGCCGGTGCAAAGCCGACGGATTTCTGGAATGGAAACCGCAATGTTTTTACGCCCCTCATGAAACTTTGGGCGATGCCCCATCCCGACCAAACCGTGACGATCAACGCGGAGGAGGTGCCGCAGCCGGTCACGGCGGAAGAAATGGCCATCTTTGAGGACTCTCGCGCCGATGCACCTTCTATGGGCAAGTGGATCACTGATCCGAATGATCCCAACACAGGGAATTACGCTGATCCCGACTACCGATATACACGCTCGATCTATCAGCCTGAGCGCACCGTGACGACCGAGGACATTTACAGCTCCAGGCGCACGACTCGGCCAGAGACGCAGGACGAAATGCTGGCGCGACTCGATACCTACCTCGCCGAACCGCCCAATCACAGCACGCTGCCCAAGCATCAGGCATTCATGCGTCGTGTGGCCGCCTACGACCTGCCGGTCGGCTTCTGCGATGCGTATGAGAAGCCGGCATTCTGGAACCGCTTGATGAAGCTGGCCGACTGGACGCTGGGCTATGACGACTACTTCGAGCTTGGCGCTCCCCAAAGCATCGTCAAACCATCGCATATCGATTGGAACACGGTGGCCGACGAACAAAGCAAGGCCGAAGCCGAGCAGCTTAGGCAGCAACAATGGAGAGGAGCTTGATGAGACACGTCATTGCCATAATCGCGCTGGTGGCTCTCGTGCAGGGGTGCACGGCGCAGCCTCCGCAGCGTTCAGCCTTCAGACTTAGCGATTTTTGGAGTTCGACGCTCAAGGAGTTGCCGTATGACTCCCCGCCCCAAATCATCTACCGGATCGATGACCGCCGCTTTGTGACGCTGGAACATTATCGGGACTGTTATCACGGGGACTCGTACTACAACGACACCCGTGCTGGCATTCGAAAGTACTTGGGCCGAGGCATGTTCGAAAACTTCCAGGGGCGCATCGTTAATGCCGACCCATCTGGAACGAACATTGTTTTCCCGCTGGCCTATCCTCCGAGAGCCTTTTGTGGTAACGGCGAAAAGGGTTGCGCCGTGCCTTTTTGGTACTCAACAGACGGCGGGAAAACCTTCGCTACGAAGGTATATATGAATCACAGCTTTAACGCCTTCGAAGATTCAAAAAGATACGCGGTGATAGTCACAAGCGACAAGATGTTTCTCGCCCAGGTCGATTATGGCGACGAGAACGGCGATCCTTATGTGAAGGAGTATCCGATGGTTCCTGATATCGATCTAAGCCAACCATATCCTCCAGGAATACATGGTTCTACATTTATGGCATCGAAGCAACCAGGCATTTTTTCAAAGCTGCAAACACCGTCCGGCCAGGACCGCATCGTCTGCGACGCATCGATCAAACCCACCAATCCGGACGCACCGCTCGTCCCCCGGTGAGGCGCGACCCGTCCACCACACATCAAAGAAGAACATCATCATGAAAACACCCGTATGCCTGGGCGATACAACGACGCATGGCGGCGTCGTCAAGACCGCGTCGTCTACATTCGATCTCGACGGGCGCAAGGTTGCCCTGCTGCACGACGTCGTCTCGTGCCCGGAGCACGGCGATAACCCGATCGTCGAATGCGGCGAGGGCTACAGCGAGAGCGGTCGAAAATGGGTCGTGCATATGTGCCGCACGCAATGCGGCAGCCAGGTGATCGCGCGCAGCACAGGGATGAAAATCGCATGAGCCGAACGTGGACGATTTCGAACGTTGAGGAGTATCAGTACGGCAAGCCGCCGCCGATCTGGTGGTCGGTGCTCGCCATCGTCGTCATTCAGATCGGCGGCATTCTCATTGCGGTGCTCACTTGGCCGCAGGGCAAGCCGGTGATGTCCGAGCTTTTCTTCGCCCGCGCGCTACTGTTGCCGATGCTGGTGTCGGGAGCCGTGTGCGGGGTGATCTATTCGGGCTACGAGGATTGGATCGAGCGGGTGGACTGGTGGAATTTCATGTGCCGCAGCGAGCGGGCTGCGTGGCGGCGATGGGCTCAGGCCCACGTGGTAATCGTCAACAGCGTCACGTTGACTCCGGAGCCGGAACTGGCCGAACGTCTGTTGGAACTGGAAGGCAATGTGCCGATGCACCCTGGCAAGATTCTGGCCTTGCCAGAGAGCGGCGACGGTTCGGTGGGCGGGTCGCGGCTCGGACGGATTCTTGAGCAACTGGTGACGCCATTCGCGGCCAGCCTCTCGCGTCATGCACCGCGCCGTGCCGTCGATGTGATCCTGCAGTCGACCGACAAGGGGGATTTGACCGAGCTGCGGGCGGTCTGGAGGAAGCTGGATCTTCCCGACCTCGTCCAGTTCGAATGGGTGCCGTTCGGTGCGCAGCAGACGAATATCGAGGCGTGGTTCCAGGACAATCGGCAAGCCGATTTCCGGCTCCTGCTGTCCTGTCAGCTGCATTCGGAGGGCGAGGAACCGGCTTGGTCGGAGGCTGCCGTGGCGATGCTCGTCACATCGCCGCGCGTGGTCGAGAGCTTCAAGGGAAAGTTGCGGCCGCAAGCGCGGCTGTTTCGCCCGATTTCGATGCCGTCCGATTCCGTGCTCGACGCACTGGAAACGCTGCTGGCTGCCGAACAGACGCCGCGCACGCGTATCCGGCATGTGTGGCTGAGCGATCTGCCGCCCCAAGGCCGGCATGCAGCGCTCGGCGCCGTCAAGGAGACGGGGCTGGAACTGCCGGCGCACGATGTGGATCGCGCGATCGGCAAGCCGGGGCCGGTGAATGCGCTGTTGCTCCAGGCGCTCGCGGCGCAAATGGTAGCGCACGGCCAGGGCGCGCAGTTGGTCGCTACGCCCGACGCACACAAGGTGCGGCTGAATCTGGTCGGCACACAGCTTGCACCCGTGCCTCGCGTCGAGGCGGGCTATATGCGTTTGCTGAGCCTGTCTGTCACCGTCGGCGGATCCTGCTGCCTTCTCATGATCATGATTGCGCTGAACGCCTTGAGCGCTTCCACCGGATGGTTCTGGGCGTGTCTGGCTGGCTTTGCGCTGCTGTTTCTGATCCAGATTGGCGGTTCGGTGCTGAGGCGTCGCCTGCTGGAGGATGACTTCTACCGGCAATTGTGGCGCATGGGAGCCCGGACATGAGGGAGCGTGACGCATGGCACGATATCGAGCGCGCGACACGCAAAGCACGGCGATGGAGTCGGCACCGGCCGTATATCGTCCTGTACCTGTGCTGGACCGGCGCGGTGCTGTGCGCGATATGGGAGACGGCGGTCTGCCGGCTCGCGGTACAGGCGCCGGGGAGCACCTGGCCGCTGCTGATCGAGGCCGCGCTGTGGGCCGCGACGATGTGCTGGATCGTTCCGGATGCGTTACGGCACTGGCGCCGGCACGCGGCGATGCGTCTGTACTTCGAGGACATTGCCGATGGCGTGTGTCCCGACCGAGGGATGCAGATCACGCATCGCAACGGCATGAGGTGGTACAGGCAGCAGGGCTCGCCGCTGTGGATCAGTGCGAGGCGCGCTCGCCCGAAAGTTTGCGTCGCCGATGCGCTGGCGCGTCTGCAAGGTGGCGACCCGCCACCGCGGCCGCCGAGCGCGGCTCAAAGAGAATCGATCAAGCGCTGAGTACGGCCCGAGCGGTCGTAGTATTGCCGGGAGTCCGGTGTTGTATCGCATGCCCCTTCTGAAGGCGTGCGGAGCCGATACATCAGGCGACCGCGCGGTTACGGTGGATCATGACGTCTGACGCTTCCGTGTTTTTGTTCACGATGCAGCGACGTTCGCAGCATGGCCAACAACGGCGACCAGAACGCACGGCTTTCGTACGCCACGGCATCGCAATCGGTGTCGAAACGAATCGTGATTGCCGCTTCGGCGTCGGTCAGCGGGTCGGCATGCTCGATCTGCCGGGCCAGCACGGCGGTGTCGGCATCGGACGCGTCGCGTCCGTGTGCCGCCCGGGCTGAGACACGCGCGGCGAGCGTCGCACGGCTCGCGGTGAAATCGAGCATCGCGACGCGCACGCCGAGCCGTGCGGCAAGGGCGATGAACGCCGCGCGGTTGTGCCGGCGCAGGAACGTCGCATCGACGATCGCCGTGTAGCCGCTGTCGAGAACCACGCGGGCCGCCGAAAGCAGTCTTTCGTAAATTGCGTCGATCGCCGTGTCCGAATAGGCACCGGCCGACAGGCGCGTATTGTCCGATGTACCCGCCAGACGCTTGCGCTCGACGTCACTGGACAACCGGATGGCGCCGAGTTGCACGGCCAGTGCACGGCTGGCCAGCGATTTGCCTGAACCGGAAACCCCGTGACACAGCAGCAACGCCGGCTGCGCGTCGCGTCGTGCATCAGCCATCGCCGACGCGATGCGCAGATAACGCGCGCGCGCCGCTTCGTCGCCGCGCAATCGGGCGGTCAGCGCGCGTATCAGCGCACGGTAGACGAAGTAGCACGGCAGCACACCCAGGGCCGCATGGTCACCCGTGCGTGCCAGCCAGCCGGAAAGCAGGCGGTGCGCGCAATCCTCGCGTCCGTGGGCGGAGAAATCCATCAGCGCGAACGCGAGATCGCTCGCCACGTCGATCCAGCGCAGCGCGTCGTCGAATTCGATGCAGTCGAACATCAGGATCCGGTTCCGCCAGCGCACGATGTTTCCGAGGTGCAGATCGCCATGACATGCGCGCACGAAACCGCGCGCATGCCGATCGGCGAGCAGCGGGGCGATGCGGGTCAGCTCGGCCTCATACCACGCGTGCAGCGCGGCTTCGTCGGGCACCGTAACGTCGAGCCTGTCGAGCAACGGCCGGCACTGGGCCGCGACGCTCGCCGCGTTACCGGGGTGGCCGCGCGGTGCCCGACGCGGCGCGTGAAGATGATGACGGGCCAGCGTATCGGCGAGGGCATCCGCATCCGACAGACCATCATCGCGCGATGCGCTGCGAACCGACAGCATCGCCTGCGCGTCGAACCGGCGCATGCGCACCATGTATTCGCCCGGCACCGCCTGCCGCCCGCGCCGGCGCCGGTGCCCGCCGGTCGGCACCGGTGCAGCGAACGCGCATCGCCGGCCGTGCGAGACAAGCGGCCAGACACCGAGGTACAGCTCGCCGGCGTATCGCCGATTGAGCGCGCACTCCGCGAGCGCGCAGCGGCGCCGCTGTGCGGGCCGCGTGAGATCGACGAAGGCGAAGTGCACGGGCTTGATGCGCTTGTACGCGTAGCGTCCGGCCAGGTAAACGACGGACAGGTGGGTTTCGATCCGCTCGATCCGGCCCGCGGGGTGCGGATACGTAGCGGGCCGGCGCATTGCGCGATCGAATTGCGTCGACTTTCGTCGTGCATTTCCGCGCCTCAGCGCGAACGGGACATGGGGCACTCGGGACATGATGAACGGACGGGTCATGCGGGGCGCGCGAACGTATTGCCGCACCCGGCGGGTTGGATTCGAAACGAGCACGCGCGTTCTCGCCTGCCCGATGCCGCACGATCCAGTTGGCAGGCCAAGCATGACCGATTCGACGAACCCTATTGCAACCGACCCCGGCACGTTCCGGCTTGATGCCGGTCAAGCACGGCGCGCGCGAGAAGGCGCTTGACGCAGGTCAACCGCTTTCGCCGAGGCAGCAATACAGTCGATCCCAATGACAGCCCTGAAGCGCGCGACCTTGCGCGCAATGAACGGCCTGGCGAGGCATTGACGATGAAACAACGGGCATTGGCGATGGGTGTGCTGCTCGCGCTGGGCGCATGTGCGGCGGCGGAGCGAACCGAGACGTTCAGGACGATGGAAACGCGGCTGCTTGCGATGCGGCAGGCCGCATCGCTGCAGTGTTCGACACCGTCCGAATGCGATCGCGCGTGGAGCCGCACGCGACGCTACGTCGAGAACCATTCGTCGACCCGCATCACGCGATTCAGCGCGGACCGGATCGAAACGGCGCCAGCGTTTCTGGCCGGAGAAGTCTATATCTGGGCGTCACGCTCGGAATCGGGCGACGGCTCGGTGATCCGGCTCAAGGCGATGTGCAAGGGCATGTACAACAGCAACGGCGGCCCGGGATGGCAATACGATGCGTGTGCGCGAAAGATCCTGGAAATAGAGCAAGGCTTCCGGTCGGACGAGAATCCGCCGGGCTAGCGGCGGATGCCGGTCAACCGCCGCCGGATTTTTCCGGCGGCGGTTTTGCAGCGGCTCCAGTCCGTTGACCTCGGTCAACGCCCGCTTGCGCCGAGCGCCGATGATGGAAGCGAATCCGGACGCCACCGGCGCGTCGATTCATCAGCGAGGCTCGCATGTACACGAATATCATGGTTGCCACGGACGGCAGTCCTTCCGCGAATCGGGCGCTCGACGAAGGTCTCGGGATGGCCAGGTTATGCGGCGCCCGGCTGTTTGCCGTGTTCGTCGTCGACAAGTCCACGCTGTTCGCCTACGGCGCGCGCATGGAGCCCGAAGCGTTGCTCGACGAGATTCGTCGCCATGGCGCCGCGCTCTTGCGAGACGCCGACCGGGCGATATCGCGCGCCGCAGTCAACGGCGAGACGGAGATCATCGAGACCGATTTCGGGCAGGACGTCGCGGAGCGCCTGCAGCGCTACGTCGTCGATCGTTCGATCGATCTGGCCGTGGTCGGCACGCACGGTCGACGCGGTGTCCGCCGGCTGGTGCTCGGCAGCGTCGCCGAACGCTTCCTTCGCGCATCGAGCTGCCCGGTGCTGCTCGTGCGCGGCGAGGATACCTCGCCAGCCACGGTCGCCGTGGCCTAGCGCCGCTGCGGCCCGGCACGCCACCCGCCCAGGTGATCATCATGCAGATATCGTTTCCCGCCGAACATCCGACGTATTGCGACCTCGATTGCGCGCTGAGCTTTCCGGCGCTCGTCGAAGGGCGCCGCGTGCGCTGCGCGATCACTTCGGCCGCGCTGGAAGATCACTTCAGCGCGGCGTCGCCTCGCGAGCCGGATCTCGTCGACGCCTTTGCGCGCCATCGTCCCGCCATCGAACGTGCGGCGCGCCGCTTGCTGGAGGAAATCGGCGGGCGGCCGATCCTGCTCCGCAGCGGCCATTTCCGTTTCTGTACGTAATCGACCGCTGCCCTTGACGCGCATCAAGCGGACGACGGCGCGTGAAGGTACGCTGGATTCCGAACGATCACTCGTCCCATGCGCGACACGGGGTGTCGTGCCATCCGATCTTCATCGCGGCCGATGCTGCCGGGACGAAGGCGCCGGTCGCATGTCACCGCATGAGGAGTACGAACCATGAGCAACATGACCCGCCACGATCCGTTTTCGATGGAACCCGTTTCCGACCTGTTCCAGGGCCTGTTCAGGCCGCTGCGCGGCATGGCGCTTGCCGACGAACCCGATCTTGCGTCGATGAAGATCGACGTTACCGAAAACGACAAGGCATATACGGTCAACGCGGAACTGCCCGGCGTCGCAAAGGACGACATCGACGTCCAGGTGACGGGCAATACCGTATCGATCCACGCGAAGGTCGAGCGCAACAACGAGCAGAAGGATGGCGAGCGCGTGATCCGGCGCGAGCGCTACAGCGGTGCGATCGGCCGCTCGTTCTCGCTGTCGGGCGAGATCGACGATGCGAACGCGACGGCAACGTATCAGGATGGCGTGCTGTCGCTGACGCTGCCGAAGAAGGCGCCGGTCGGTCAGAAGAAACTCACGATCAGCTGATCGGGCAGCCTCGGCGCGCACCGCGCGGCATCCGTTGACCTGCATCAGCGTGCGGGGGCCGCACGTATGCAAATCTGGCTACGTGCGGCTCACAGGCACGCCGCGGCTCACAGGAGAAATGATATGAACGCCTCCCACCCGTGAATGGTGGTGGGAGCTAGGCAGGTGGACCCTCACGGGCCGACGGCATCAAAGTGCCCAAGGTGGAAGATCATCAAGATTCTTCACAGGCAACC
>NZ_CADFEJ010000004.1 GCF_902833055.1 Burkholderia territorii | reverse complement strand
AACCTGTTACTGTTTTCGGTTCTTTCGAACCGGTCGCTCACTCAAAGCTGACAGGAATATGAATCACTTCATAAACCTGACTTACTTTAGTGTGAGACTCTTGATACTTTTGCTATCTGATCCGAGGATCAGCTCGCTGCCATCAAGCGCCCACACTTATCGGCTGTTAATTTTTAAAGAACATTTCTGCAGGAAACCTGGAGTTTCTCAGCAGCGCTGCGTTTTCAGCAGCAGAGAAGCGAGATTATGAACCGCGTTTTTCGGTTCGTCAACAACTTTTTGAACTGCTTCGTTGCGACGACCGGGGGTTCAACTTCGTGTGCGCCGGCGGCTCTACAGCCAGCCCAACCGCACCGCTTTCCTTCTTTCCTCCGCGCCGCGTTGCCGTTAGCGCGAAAGAGGCGAGATTCTATGCACCTCACGGCATTCGCGCAAGGGTTTGATGGATTTTTCTTCTTCCCTACCGATTCGGCCTCCCGGCCCTGCCGGAGCACGAGACCGCTTATCGCGCAAAGAACGGACTAGAATGTGAGGTTCTTCGCCTCTTTCTATACGTATTTAATATGCGCCAGCGAATCGCCAAACGCCTCCCCCCCGACGCCGACAAACTGGTCGGCCTGTCGCTTGCGCTCTTCGCCTCTGGCAGCCGCATCGAGGATCGCTTCTGGGAAGCGAAGCTCGATGCGCTACTCGCCAAGATTGTCCGCAACGGCAACCAGACCACGCTCGACGCAGCACTCGACCATCTGCAGCAGAACCACCCCGACGCCTACGGCGCGCTCGCCGACATGGCCGAGACGCATAGTGAGTCGATGGTGATCGAGCACGAGGGCCAGCCGTATGACGCGCTGCTCGTCGCCGTGCCCGTGCTTGCGTGGACGCGCTACATGATTCCGTCAGGCCCGCTGAAAGCCGACGTCGCCGACGCATTGCGCACGCACCTGCAGGCGCACGTACTCGCGACCGGTACGCTGGTCGGGCTGGCCCCGTTCCTGTACAGCATCGACCAACTGCCGCGCCACCACGTCGAGACCTACCGGCTCGCCCAGCAGCTCGCGCACGCCGCACTCGGCCAGCACGCCGCCAAGCTCGGCTTCGGCGACCTGCCCGAAACCTCGCCGATCCTGGCCGACCCACGCTTCCTGCTCGCCGTCGTCGCCGCTCCTGCCGGCGCACCACTGTTCCGCTGGCAGGAAGAGGAGCACGGCAACCGGATCGAACGCGGCCAGTGTCTCGAGCAATGGGCCGCCCAAGGCGGGCCGAACCTGTCGGTTGCGCTCCCTGGTTGCGAATTCGAATGCCTGCTTCCGGACGCGTACTATTCGGCCTGCCGCGATGCGGACGAACGCATCCGTCCGCACACGGTCCGAACGGCCATTCGTTATCTTTTCGACACACTTGGTGCAGCACCGCAAGAGCTGCGCGCCGTGGTCGCGGGCTTCGGCGAGCGACGGATCGACGAGTATCGCGTCGGGTTCACGCGACGCGCCAGCAACGATGTGATTTATGGCGTCGTGTGGCCGCTCTACGGTCGTGAAAACGGCGACGTGTCGATCGATAGCGCGACGCTCGAAGGCGAAGCACCGATCGAGGGGCCGCTCGAGGAGATCGTGAGTCTGCTGAAGGAATGCGGCGTAACCGACGTCCGCAGGCACGCAGGCCGCTTCGAGCCGGAATACTGCGACGACTGCGGCGTGCCGCTCTATGCCGATCCGCTCGGCGAGATCGTCCACGCGGAAATGCCGGAAGATGCATCGCCGGCCCAGCCGCACTTCCACTGATGGACACGCGGCAGGCCCCCAGAGCCTGCCCGACGAAGCCGCTCCCGGTTCCTGCCGGAGCGGCTTTTTTCTCGTCCGCATCTCGGTCACACGAAATTTCAGACTTCTCCTAAGCCGTTCAGCCAAGCAGACTTCGTGTAAGGTTTTTGTCATCATCGGATCAAACACATGCCAACGGCAGCTCAATGACTCACCTTACGGAGGTTGAATATGCGGTTCCTGGTGCTGAACTCAGACGCCGAACGGCGTGACGGACTGAAGGCTCTGCTACGGCAGATCGACCGTCACGCCAGCATCAACGATGCGCCCGATGGTTTCCAGGCGCGCCGGCTGCTGCGCACCCAGCGCTTCGACCTCGTTGCCATCAACTGGCTGGACGTACACCGTCACTGCGAACTCCAGGCGCTCTGCAGCGCCTGCTCGCCGACGCCGGCCGCGTTACTGATCGACGAATCCACGCCGGAAGCCATCCAGCGCTTCTACAACTATGGCGTCGCGGGTGTGATTCCGCACTCCACGCGGCCGCACCTGATCGTGCGGGCGCTCGAAATGGTTCTGCTGGGCGGCCATTACATCCCGCCCATCGCACTGAGCCTGCTGCCCTCCGCTGCCGCGGTTCGCCAGGACGCCCATTTCCAGACGCTCGCCGGATCGCTGCCGCGCCGCCCGCCAAGCAGCCTCCTGTCGCCGAGGCAGGCGCAGATCATGCGCTTCGTCCATATGGGCAGCACCAACAAGATGATCGCTCGCACGCTCGGCATCAGCGAAGGCACCGTGAAGATCCACCTCGCCAGCATCTTTCAGCAACTAGGTGCGGCGAACCGCGCCGCCGCCGTCGCGATCTACAACGGGTGGCTGTCGCCGCATCTCGAAGTGTTGCTGGCGAACCGAGACCACGCGAGCAAACCCGTCATCGGCGAACGCGGCCCGGTTCCGCTGCGTACACAACGGAACGACCGCCCATATCCGCTGCCCGCCGCGAACACCGGCACGCGGGATCTGCCGCTCGCGGCCGAACCGCCAGCGCGATTTCGGCGCGAGCGCTGATCGGACAGTGTCGATATTGCGACGGCCGACATGTGCGAATTCCCACGTTTGATGCTCAACGAGTAATATGAACGCATGGGTTTTCTTTTCACACCGCTTCCGCTCTGGGTTGGCGTCGGTGGCTGGATCGCCGCCGTGGCGCTGCTCGCGCTCGCGCTCTGGAATCGGCCCTTCGTCCGCCTCCAGGATGCAACGCTCCAGCACGTTTGGCTCGCGCTCGTCACAGCGATCACGGTGCTCTGGGCCTCGAATGCGTGGCTCGACGACGGCATCGTCATGCACCTGCTCGGCGCGACGCTGCTCGTCACGCTGTTCGACTGGACGCTTGCGCTGATCGCGATGGGTGCCGTCACAGCCGTCGCCGCGGTCGTCTTCGATGCGCCGTGGCAGGGCATCGGCGTCACCTACCTCATCTACGGCGCGCTCCCGGTCGCCGTATCCGCGTTACTGCAACGCGCCGCGATCGCGTGGCTCCCGCACAATCTCGCGTCGTTCATCACCGGCCAGGGATTCCTGTCACCGGCCATCGCGATCATCGCAGTCGCCGCAGCCGCGGCCGGTGTCCAGCTTGCTCTCGCGGACGGCGTGCCCGTCGTCATTCCCGCAGGCTATCTGCTCAACACTGCGCTGCTCGCGCTCGGCGAAGCATGGTTCACGGGCATGGCCACCGCGCTCATCGCCATCTATCGTCCGGCGTGGGTCACGACGTTCGACGTTCGGCGCTATCGCCTCGGAGGCCCGCGCGCCTGAACATGCCGGCCCCGGTGCAAGCGACGCATGTGACGATCCACTTGCGCAGTGCGGGAGAGTGCGACATCTACTGCCGCGCAACTTTTTTACGCTAAGATTGAACTCCTGTTCTTCATCGGGCATCTATACGTGCCCGATGTCTCATTCGCTCCTCACCAATAACCAGATGGACAGCTCACCTGCCTCGCTTCGGATTTTCCGGGCGTTCGGCAAGCTGGCAGCCTGTGTCGCGGGCCTGTCGCTTGCGCTTCCGGCACCGGTATTCGCCGACCTCCTCGACCAGCGCTCCGAACTGATCAACAAATTCGTCAACGAGATGCATGCGGATCCGATCGTCGCCGATTGTGCGGCGCACGGCAGCTTCATCGCCAGCACGTCGACGGCCTTCGATCGCGTCGACTTCGCGCCGAACGCGTTCGAAAGCGGCAACGCGACGATCACGCCATGGAACGATTCGTTCGATCAGGGCAAGCAGCGCGTGAAGGTCGACAACATCGTCACCGTTGACGGCCTCGGCGTCCACAGCGACGGCAGCGACCCGACACCGCTGAAGTTCCGATGCGGCTATGTCGGGCAGCAAATGCTTGCGTTCAGCTGGAACGATCCGGTGCCGCCACTGAAGCCGCGTGTCGAGCGTCCGTCGTCGTCGACGAAGAAGTTCAAGGGCAAGTCGCACCGCGGCAAGGGCAAGGCCAAGGCATCCGGCCGCACCGGCAAGAAAGCCGTCGCAACGCAGAAATCAAGCGGCCAGAAGAAAGCCGTGAAGAAGAAAACCGCGAAGAAGTCCTGATCCGCGGAGCAGCAACGACGAAAGCAAAAAAGCCGGCGCATCGCACGATGCGCCGGCTTTTTCATATCGACGACGGAACGCTTACGCGAACGTCTCGACGTGCACCAGGATCGCCGCCAGCATCGCCGCGCCGAGCGCGGCGCTGCGCTCGCCGTTCCAGCCGACCCGCTCGTCCGGAAGGTTCGCATTGTCCTTGAACGGCATCTCGAGCGTCAGCGACAAGCAACCGAACCGATGGCCGATGTACTTCGACGCGAGCTTGAGCGCGTCTTCCTTGTACTTGCTCGCCGCATAACCATGCTCGGTCTGGAAATCCGGGCTCGCGACCTTGAACGCATCGATGAATGCGGCCTGCTCCTTGCCCTGCTGCTCCGTGAAGCTCGGCAGCATTTCCGAACCCGCGACGAACACGTACGGCAGATCCTCGTCACCGTGAATGTCGAAGAACATGTCGCAGCCGATCGCATGGATCGCATCGCGCACGGCCAGCACTTCGGGGCTGCGCTCGGCATCGGGCGCCATCCACTCGCGGTTCAGGTTCGCGCCCGCCGCGTTGGTGCGCAGGTTGCCGTGCACGCTGCCGTCCGGATTCATGTTCGGGACGATGTAGAACGTCGCGCGGTCGTACAACTTGCGCGCTACCGGATCGCCTGCCCAGTCGCCCCAACCGGCCAGTCGCTTGACAAGCCCCTCGACGAACCACTCGGCCATCGTCTCGCCCGGGTGCTGGCGCGCGATGACCCATACCTTCTTCTTCGGTGCGCCGTCGACCTCCGGCGTACCGAGCGTCAGCAGCGACATCGGCCGGCCTTCGACGGTACGGCCGAGCTCGACGACGCTCGCCTGCGGCAATTGCTGGACGGCGCCGAGGAACGCGGCATGGCGCTCTTCTGAATATGGCTCGAAATACGCGTAGTAGATGCTGTCGAACTCGGGCGTATGGTCGATGGTCATCGTCTTGCCGTCGAACGTCGTCGGCACGCGGAACCAGTCGACGCGATCGTAGCTCGCGACCGCGCTGTAGTTGCGCCATCCCGACGGATACGCACATTCGGCCGCATTCTCGAACGACATCACGCACCGCTCACCGCGTGCGCCGGTCAGCCGGAAGTAGAACCATTGGGCAAATTCCGAACGGTTGTCGCCGCGTACGCGCAGCCGGATCGCATCGGGGCTGTCGCACGACACGACATCGATGGCGCCCGCGTCGAAATTGCTGGTGATCGAAAGGGTCATCTATCTCTCCACTGTTGACCGGAACCGGCGGTGTGCCGCGTGTCCGGCCTCATGCATGCGCCGGCCGTCTCGTGAACGGCCGGCTTGGTCACTCGCCGATTCGCCGGCGATATACGTAAGTCGAATCGTTCGACGCAGCGGCATCGAACGCGTAGCCTTCCACCGCGAAATCCTTCAGCGCCGCCGGTTCGGCGATGCGGTTCTCGACAATGTAGCGCGCCATCAGCCCACGGGCACGCTTCGCATGGAAGCTGATGATCTTGTAGCGGCCGCCCTTCCAGTCCTCGAACACCGGCGTGACGATCGGCGCGGCCAGCAGTTTCGGCTTGACCGACTTGAAGTACTCGGTCGACGCGCAGTTGATCAGCACGCGCGCCGCGCCGCTGCGCGTCTCGAGCTGCTCGTTCAGCGCCCGCGTGATCCGGTCGCCCCAGAACGCATACAGATCCTTGCCGCGCGCGTTCGCGAAACGGGTCCCCATCTCGAGCCGGTACGGCTGCAGCAGATCGAGCGGACGCAGCAGCCCGTAGAGGCCAGAGAGCACGCGCACATGCTGCTGCGCATAGTCGAGATCGGCGGCCGACAGCGATTTGGCATCGAACCCTTCGTACACGTCGCCGTTGAACGCGAGCACCGCCTGCTTCGCGTTGGCCGTCGTGAAGACGGGCGACCAATCCGCATAGCGCTGGAAGTTCAGCCGGGCGAGCGGGTCGGAGATGTCCATCAGCGTCGAGATGTCCTGCGGCGACAACTTGCGCAGGCCGTCGATCAGTTCCGACGCTTCGTCGATGAATGCAGGCTTCGTGTAAGACGGAACGTGGGCGGGCGTATCGTAGTCGAGGGATTTGGCTGGGGAGAGAACGATTATCATAGAGGCTCGCTGGCACGCCGTGCCTTGCGGTCAGACGAAAACCACCGATTGTAACGAATGACCCGCTCCCTCGCCCCGCATGCCGCACATCGCGTCGTGCTCGACTCGAACGTCTGGATCGACATACTCGTATTCGACGACCCCGCCACGCGCCCGATCCGGGCTGCGCTCGAACGCGGCACGCTGGCCGCCGTCATCGACGGCCGCTGCCTGAACGAACTCGACCTCGTGCTCGATTATCCGCAGTTTCAGGCGCGCGCGATCGACAAGGCCGAAGCGCTCGCGACCGTCGCACGCCTGGCGAGCCTCGTCGAGCCGCCGCCCGTGGATGCCGGCGCGCCACCCCTGCCGAAGTGCAAGGACCGCGACGACCAGAAGTTTCTCGAACTCGCGCGCGCCGCGCAGGCCGACTGGCTCGTGTCGAAAGATCGCGCGCTGCTCAAGCTCGCGAAGCGCACCGCGCGCGACTTCGGCTTCCGGATCGCGCAGCCCGCGCCATTTACCGAAGCCTGCGCGCTCGATGCCGCGTTGGCCGTCACCGCCACCACTGCCACGCCGGCCTGACGAGCCCGGCGCCACCGCTTGCGACCGTATCGATGAACGCTCCTTCCGACATGCCTACGACTCCCGTTTTCCCCTCGCGCCTGCCGAACGTCGGCACGACGATCTTCACGGTCATGAGCGCGCTCGCCGCCGAGAAAGGCGCCGTGAACCTCGGCCAGGGCTTCCCGGATTTCGACTGCGACCCGCGCATCGTTGACGCGGTCGCGGCCGCGATGCGCAACGGTCACAACCAGTATCCGCCGATGGCCGGCGTCGCGCCGTTGCGCGACGCGATCGCCGACAAGATCGCGCAGGTCTACGGCCGACGCTACGACCCGGCCACCGAGATCACGGTCACGGCCGGCGCGACGCAGGCGCTGCTGACGGCGATCCTGTGCGCGGTCCATCCGGGCGACGAAGTCATCGTCATCGAGCCGACCTACGACAGCTATCTGCCGTCGATCGAGCTCGCGGGCGGCAAGCCCGTGTTCGTTACGCTGGACGCGCCCGACTACACAATTCCGTTCGATCGCCTGGCCGCGGCGATCACGCCGAAAACGCGGTTGATCATGATCAACACGCCGCACAACCCGACCGGCACCGTGTGGCGCGAGGCCGACATGCGCAAGCTCGAGGAGATCGTGCGCGGCACCAACGTGCTGATCCTGTCGGATGAAGTGTACGAACACATGGTCTACGACGGCGCGCGGCATGAAAGCGTCGCGCGCTACCCGGAACTGGCCGCGCGCAGCTTCATCGTGTCGAGCTTCGGGAAGACCTACCATGTGACGGGCTGGAAGATCGGCTATGTCGCGGCGCCTGCCGCACTGACCGCGGAGTTTCGCAAGGTCCATCAGTTCAACGTGTTCACGGTGAACACGCCGATGCAGATCGGGCTCGCCGACTACCTGCGCGATCCGGCACCGTACCTCACGCTGCCCGACTTTTACCAGAAGAAGCGCGACTTCTTCCGCGCCGGCCTCGAGCGCACGCGCTTCAAGCTGCTGCCGTGCCCCGGCACGTACTTCCAGTGCGTCGACTATTCGGCGATCAGCGATCTGCCCGAAGCGGAATTCTCGAAGTGGCTCACGTCGGAGATCGGCGTGGCGGCAATTCCGGTGTCGGCGTTCTATCACGAGCCGCACGAATCGGGCGTCGTGCGCTTCTGCTTCGCGAAACAGGAAAGCACGCTCGCATCCGCGCTCGAACGGCTCGCACGCCTGTAATTCGTGGATGGGCGTGCGCGGTGCGGCACCGCGCCCGCGCCCGTGCTTACGAACGTGCGGCGCTCGTCGCCTCGACATAGGCCTTGCGATCGGCCGCCACGCGCTGCGCGGCCGGCCGCTCGCCGACCAGCTTCGCGTGCGCCTTCCAGTCGATGCCGGCATCGAGCAGAAAATCGCGGCCGAAGACGGCCTTCGTCGCCATTCCGATCACCGGCAGATGGATTGCCGCGGCAATGTCCGCAAGACTGAACGTGTCGCCGAGCACGTAGGGCGAGAACCGCGTCATCTGCTTGAACGCGTCGATCGCGCGCGGCAGGCGCTTTTCGACATGCGCCTTCATGCCGTCGCTGACCTTGCCGCCGAAAAACGCCTCCGTATAGACCTCGCGCGCGGTCCATTCGAGATACAGCTCGAGCGTCTCGACGAGTTCGCGCACCTTCGCGGCTGCGAACGGTCCGGCAGGGAAAATCGCCTTGTCGGGATAACGTGCGGCGAGATACTCGACGATCACCTGGGATTCGAACAGCGCACCCTCTTCCGTCTTCAGGAACGGAATCTTGCCGAGCGGCGAATCGGCGAGCAGTGCGGGATCGCAGATCGGCAGGCTGCATGCCGACTCCTCGAACGGGATGCCGTGTTCGAGCAGAACGAACTTCACCTTGTTGTAATAGTTGGACAACGGAATACCGCACAGCTGTAGCATCGGAGTCTCCTTCGTTGCTGAAGCACGGCCGAGCCGACGCCGGCCGCATCGGGATGCGTCGCGCTGAAAAGCACGTTCGTGCTAGTCTAAAGCAGTTTCGCGTCCGTCACGACAACAATGCATCCGCTGCGGCAGCACCCTCACGGGTATGCGCGTGCGCCCGCGTAGCGCGCGGTGCCGCAGCCTCGCCATCCGATGGAGACACACTCGCATGAGTGCTGAACTGCTGGCCTCGCGTCCGCTCGAGAGCGAATCGACGCTCGTCCTCACGCTGTCCAATCCCGGCGCGCGCAACGCGCTGCATCCCGACATGTATGCAGCCGGCGTCGAAGCGCTCGCCACCGCCGAGCGCGATCCCGCCATTCGCGCGGTCGTGCTTACCGGCGCCGATCGTTTCTTTTGCGCGGGTGGCAACCTGAACCGGCTGCTCGAGAACCGCTCGAAGGACCCGTCCTACCAGGCCGACAGCATCGATCAGCTCGCCGCATGGATCACGGCGATCCGCGAAACGACCAAGCCCGTGATCGCGGCCGTCGAAGGTGCGGCGGCCGGCGCGGGATTTTCGCTCGCGCTCGCATGCGACCTGATCGTTGCCGCGCACGACGCGAAGTTCGTCATGTCGTATGCACGCGTCGGCCTCACGCCCGACGGCGGCGGCTCGTGGTTCCTCGCGCGCGCACTGCCGCGGGCGCTCGCCGCCGAAATCCTGTTCGAGGGCAAGCCCGTCGCGGCCGAGCGCCTGCATGCGCTCGGTGTCGTCAATCGGCTCGCCGCGCCCGGTGCCGCGCTATCCGACGCGCTCGCGTGGGCCGACTCGCTTGCCGGCATCTCGCCGAATGCGCTCACGCGCATCAAGTCGCTGCTCGACGATGCGACCGCACAGCCGCTCGATGCACATCTGGGCACCGAGCGCGATCACTTCGTCGCGTCGCTGCATCATGCGGATGCATTGGAAGGCATTACCGCATTCCTCGAGAAACGCCAGCCGCGCTACAAGCGCTGAGCTGCACGCCGCAGCGGCGCTTGCGCCGTTGCGACGACGCGTATGCGCACGCGCACGCTGCCCGTTTCCGTCGCCTGCAGCCCGCATCGATCCATGCTCTAATGACCGCCTGTCGCGGCGCCCCGTCGGCGCCGTTTTCGCGCATGCAACAAAGGAGTTGACGATGATCGATGTCTACAGCTGGGCGACCCCGAACGGCCACAAGGTACACATCATGCTCGAGGAAACGGGCCTCGCGTATCGTGCGCATCCGGTCGATATCGGTGCGGGCGACCAGTTCAAGCCCGAATTCCTGAAAATCAGCCCGAACAACAAGATCCCCGCGATCGTCGACGCGGACGGCCCCGGCGGCAAGCCGATCTCGCTGTTCGAATCGGGCGCGATCCTCGTGTATCTGGCGGAAAAGACTGGTCAGTTCCTGCCGACCGAGCCGGCCGAGCGCTATGCGACACTCGAGTGGCTGATGTTCCAGATGGGCGGCGTCGGCCCGATGCTCGGGCAGGCGCATCACTTCCGGCTGTATGCGCCGGAGAAGATCGACTATGCGGTCAATCGCTACACGAATGAAGCGAAGCGCCTGTACAACGTGATGGAAAAGCGCCTCGGCGAATCCGAATATCTCGCCGGCGACACGTACACGATCGCGGACATCGCGACGTTCCCGTGGACGCGCTCGTGGCAGAACCAGGGCATCGTGCTCGACGAGCTGCCGAATGTGAAGCGCTGGCACGAAACGATTGCCGCGCGTGCAGCCGTGCAGCGCGGCGTCGAGGTACTCGCGTCGCTGCGCAAACCGCTGCAGGACGACAAGGCCCGCGAGATGCTGTTCGGGGCGACGCAATACGCGAAGCACTGACGAAGCACGCAGCGTGCGACGCGGCGGCATCCGTCGATGCCGCCGCGCGCATCGTCAGAAGTAGTGCAGCGTAATGAATTCCGCCGCGCACACGAGCAACGGAACGTCCGGACGCTCGACCTGAATCGACACCGACCACGTCACCTGCACGCCGCTCCGCGCGGCCTCTGCCGCCTCCTTCACCGCGAACAGCGCACGCACGCGCGCACCGACCGGCACCGGCTTCAGGAACCGCACGCGGTTCAGTCCGTAGTTCACGCCCATCTTCTGCTCGAAGCGCATCGCGTCGGTCATCAGCGCGGGAATCAGCGACAGCGTCAGGAATCCGTGCGCGATCGGGCCGCCGAACGGCGACTCGCGCCGCGCCCGTTCGGGATCGACGTGAATCCACTGATGATCGCCGGTGGCGTCGGCAAAACCATCGACGCGGCGCTGGTCGATCTCGACCCAGCCGCTCGCCAGCGGCTCCGCGCCAACACGCTCGTGCAGCGCCTGCGCCGACGCGATCAGCGGCAGTGTCACGTCCGTCATGCGCCCGCTCCTTGCGGATGACGCAGGCCGAAGATCACCTTGGTATGCACGGTGATCACCGTGTCGCCGGCGCCGTTGACGCCGATCCACTCGGTCGACACGATGCCGCGATCGGGCTTGCTCTCCGATACGCGCTTGTCGTGGATCTTCTGGTACATCGTGATCGTGTCGCCCGCGCGCACGGGCTTGAGCCAGCGGATCGAGTCGATGCCGGGCGAACCCATGCTGGTCGAATCCGGTCCCAGCTTCTTGACGAGCAGGCTCATGAATACCGAACAAGTATGCCAGCCGCTTGCCACCAGGCCACCGAACGGCGATGCCTTGCCGGCCGCTTCGTCGAGGTGGAACGGTTGCGGATCGTAGCGTTGCGCGAACGCCTTGATGTCGTCCGATTCGAACGTATAGCGGCCGATTTCGGTCGTACTGCCGACTTCCAGATCTTCGTAACTGATACCCACTGTCTGTCTCCCATGGCGCGCGCACGCGCCGCCGTCATGCTGCGTCGGTCAGCGCGAAATCCGGCAGTGCCGCGATGCGCGCAAGATGATGATCGGTGTCGCCGAGTGTCGTCTCGATGATCGACAGCCGCTTGAACAGGTGTGCGGCGGCGACCTCGTTGGTCACGCCCATGCCGCCGTGCAGTTGCACCGCCTGCTGGCCGACAAAGCGCGCTGCCGCGCCGACCCGCGCCTTCGCCGCCGACACTGCCTTGCGGCGCGCATCGGCGTCGCTGCTCGCGTAACGCACCGCAGCCAGGTAAGTCAGCGAGCGCGCCTGCTCCGCGTGAATCAGCATGTCGACCATCCGGTGCTGCAGCGCCTGGAAACGTGCAATTGGCACACCGAACTGTTCGCGCGTCTTCGTGTATTCGACCGTCGCGCGATTCAGCTCGTCGAGTGCGCCGACCGCTTCCGCGCAGAGCAGGAAGGTCGCGTAATCGGCGATCTGCTCGAGTGCGGCCGCATCGCGTGCGCCGCCCGTCAGCTGGCGTGCGGGCGTGTCGTGCAGCTCGATCGTCGCGGCGCGCTGACCGTCGATCGTCCGGTAGTCGACGACCTTCGCTCCCGGCGCATCGCGCTCGACGACGAACAGGCCGATGCCGCCGCCATCGACACGCGCGGGCATGATCCACGCATGCACCTGGGCGCCGTGCTGAACGACCGACTTGGTCCCGGTCAGCCGATACGTGCCGCCCTGATCGCGCGCGTGCGTGTCGAGTTCGTACAGGTCGTAACGTGCCCGCGGTTCGTGGAATGCCACGGCCAGGCGCTTTTGCCCTTGTGCGACCGCTTCCAGCAACGCGGCATCGTCGCCCGTGCCGGAGCCGGCGACACGCAGTGCCTCGATGCCGACCGCCGTCGCCCAGTATGGCTCGACCACGAGCGAGCGGCCGAGCTCCTGCATCGCGACCAGCATGTCGACCGGGCCGCCACCGAAACCGCCCTGTGCATCGGGCACCGGCAACGCGGTCAGGCCCAGCTCCGCGAATGCGCTCCATTGCGTGTCCGACACGCCGGCATCGCTTCGCACGATGGCCTGGCGCGCGTCGAAACCGTATTGCTCGCCGAGATAACGGCGCAGCGCGTCGGCAAACTGTTGCTGCTCGTCGGTAAAGCTGAAATCCATGGTTGTCTCCGTTCCCTGATCACAGCCCCAGGATCATCTGCGCGATGATGTTCTTCTGAATCTCGTTCGAACCGCCGTAGATCGATGTCTTCCGGTAGTTGAAGTAGTAGGCGGCGAGCGGCGCGGCATCGTCGTCGCCCGCGCAGCTGTGTTCGCGCTCGCCCTCGAGGAAAGGCACGTCGAACGGCGCGGCGAGCGGCCCGATCGCCTCGAACATCAGCTCGGTGAGTGCCTGCTGCACCTCGGTGCCCTTGATCTTCAGCATGGATGCCTCCGGGCCCGGCCCCTTGCCGCTCGTCTCGCGGCTCACGACACGCAGCACCGTCACCTCGAGCGCCATCAGCTCGACTTCGAGCGCCGCGACCTTCGCGGCGAACACGGGATCGGCGAGCAGCGGCTTGCCGTTCTTGCGCTGGTTCGACGCCACGCGCTTCAGGAATGCGAGCTCGCGCTTCGACGCGCCGACGCGCGCGATGCCGGTGCGCTCGTGGCCCAACAGATATTTCGCGTAAGTCCAGCCGCGGTTTTCATCGCCGACGAGATTCTCGACGGGCACCTTGACGTCCTCGAAGAACACTTCGTTGACTTCGTGATCCTCGTCGAGCGTGATGATCGGGCGCACCGTGATGCCGGGCGTCTTCATGTCGATCAGCAGGAACGAGATGCCCTCCTGCTTCTTCGCCGCGGGATCGGTGCGTACGAGACAAAACATCATGTCCGCGTACTGGCCGAGCGTGGTCCATGTCTTCTGGCCGTTGACGACGTAGTGGTCGCCGTGACGTTCGGCGCGGGTGCGAAGCGATGCGAGATCCGACCCGGAGCCGGGCTCCGAATAGCCCTGGCACCACCAGTCGGTGCCGTCGAGAATGCGCGGCAGATAGTGGCGCTTCTGCGCTTCGCTGCCGTATTTCATCAGCACCGGCGCGACCATCGATACGCCGAACGGCAGCACGGTCGGCGCGCCGATGCGTGCGCACTCCTCATCCCAGATGTGACGCTGCGTCGCGTTCCAGCCCGGACCGCCATATTCGGGCGGCCACGCGGGTGCGGACCAGCCACGCTGGCCGAGAATCCGGTGCCAGCTCGCGAAATCCTCGCGGTCGAGTCGTTTGTGATCGAGTACCTTGGCGCGCAATGCGTGAGGCAGATTGGCCTCGAGCCAGGCGCGGACGTCGGCGCGGAATGCGTCGTCGGCGGGGGAATAATCCAGATCCATGCGCAGTGTCTCCTGGCCGCGGCCGTCCCCGGCCCAGGACACACTGCGTACGTCATTGCAGCGGTTCTTTCAGCGCGGCAGGAATCGGCAGCGGCATCACGTCGATGCCTTCTTCGACCAAGGATTGCGCATCCTCCGGCGTCGTGACGCCACGAATGCTGCGCGCCGGCGCCTCGTTGTAATGGATGCGCCGCGCTTCCTCGGCGAAGCGCTCGCCCACGTTCTCGGTCTTCTCCAGCACCTCGCGCAGTGCGCGCATCACCTGCGCCTGCAACGCACGCGGATCGGCCGGCTGCGCCTGCGTCGCACCCGACAGGTTCAGGCGCGGCGCCGACGGCATCCGGGTGATCTCGGTCGTCCCGCACACCGGACATTCGACCAGATTGCGGGACAACTGCGCTTCGAACTCATCGGCGGAAGCGAACCAGCCTTCGAACCGATGACCGTGCGGGCACTGTAAATCGAGGACCTTCATGCTGAATCAGGGCGTGTGGCGAGTGTAGCGCAAAACGCGCTTTTGTGAACGATCGTGCTAAACCAGGATCGCGCGGCCGGACAGCGGCCGCGTCACAGGATTGTAACGCGGTGCTCCACCCGCCGCTGACGCGCCGTCAGGGCTTCTCGACCGGGCCGAGCGGCCAGGTGCCGGACAAAACCTTGTCGAGCCACATCGCGCCGATGATCGTCTTCACGTCGGTGATCTGGCCCGTGCGCACCCACTCCTGCAGGTCGGGCAGCGTCGCCGTGAAGGTCTCGAGGAATTCGCCTTCGTCGAGCTTGCGCTCGCCGGCGGTCAGCCCGCGCGCGAGATACAGGTCGATGAATTCGGTCGAATAGGAAATGATCGGGTGAATCCGCGCCAGGAACACGTATTCGCGCGCCGTATAGCCGGTTTCCTCGCGCAATTCGCGCACCGCGCAAGCAAGCGCGCCCTCGTTCGGATCGAGCTTGCCGGCCGGGAATTCGGCCATGACCTTGCCGATCGGATAGCGATACTGGCTTTCCATCAGCACGCGGCCGTCGTCGAACAGCGGGATCACCATCACCGCGCCCGGGTGCTGCACGTATTCGCGCGTGGCCTGCTTGCCATCGGGCAAGCGGACGGTATCGCGCTTCAGCTTGAGGAACGCGCCGTCGAAAATCGCCTCGCTCTCGAGGCAGGTTTCGGTCAGTGCGGCGTCGTGATTGGGTAGTTCGGCCATCGGCAGCTCCGGAGGAATGAGCACGCGACGGCCGGAGCCGTCAGCGTCGTTTGACGAGATACTGGAACGTGAAGCCGGGAAACGCGAACACGACGAAGAGACTGAACGTGATCGCGTAGAACTGCCAGCCTTGTTCGAAGCGGTTGCCGGCGCGCGATTCGAGCCAGAAGCCGAGTGCGCCGACGACGAAATACAGCACGATCAGCTCGCCGATCCGAACCCACGCATTCTTCTTCGTCGCACCGATCGGCACGACGGCGAAGAGGCGTTGGTTCAGGAACGGCACGTTGGCGCCCGCAAGCGCCAACAGCACGATAAACCAGCCGGCTGCCGACATTACAGCGGCAGCGTGTGACGAATTGCCTGCAGGCAGGCCGTCAGCAGCGGGCTCGGGATCAGGCCGAGCACGACAACTGCGATACCGTTCAGCACGAGGATCGTGCGCTTGCAGAAATCGCCGGTGACCGGGGTCGCATCCTGCGGTGCATCGAAGTACATGAGCTTGACGATGCGCAGGTAGTAGAACGCGCCGAACAGCGACGTGATCACGGCCAGCACGGCCAGCCACGTGAGCCCTGCGTTGACGGTCGCCTCGAGCACCGCGAGCTTCGCGTAGAAGCCGACGGTCGGCGGAATACCGGCCAGCGAGAACATCATGACCATCATCACGAACGCGAACACCGGGCTGCGCTTGTTGAGGCCCTTGAAGTCGTCGATCGTTTCGGCTTCGAAATCGCGGCGTGCGAGCAGCATCACCACGCCGAACGAGCCGAGCGTCGTGATCAGGTAGACGATCGCGTAGAACATCGCCGAGCTGTACGCGTTCGCCGGTGCGGTCGCGTCGCCCTTCACGATGCCGGCGAGCAGGCCGAGCAGCACGAAGCCCATGTTCGAGATCGCCGAGTATGCGAGCATCCGCTTGATGTTGCGCTGGACGATACCGGTAATGTTACCGACGATCAGCGACAGCGCGGCGAGGATCACGAGCGCGGTCTGCCAGTTCTGTGCGAGCGGCAGCAGGCCCATCACCAGGAAGCGCAGGCCCCACGCGAACGCGGCAACCTTCGGGCCGCCGCCGACGAACAGCGTCATCGCGGTCGGTGCGCCCTGGTACACGTCCGGCACCCACATGTGGAACGGCACGGCACCGAGCTTGAATGCGATACCGGCGACGATGAAGATCACGCCAAACATCAGCACGGCCGCATCGGTGTTGCCGCCGACCGCCTTGTACACCTCGCCCAGCTCGAGCGAGCCGGTCGCGCCGTAGAGCATCGAGATGCCGTACAGCACGAAGCCCGACGCGAGCGCGCCCAGCACGTAGTACTTCATCGCGGCTTCGCTCGACTGTGCGGCATCGCGGCGCAGCGCGATGACGGCATACAGCGACAGCGACATCAGTTCGAGGCCGAGATACAGCGTCAGGAAGTTGTTGCCCGACACCATCACCAGCTGACCGAGCAGCGAGAACATGCCCAGCAGGAACACGTCGCCGCGGAACATGTCACGGTCTTCGAGGTACTTGCGCGAATAGACGAGCGAGACCGCGAAGCCGAGCGACACGACCGCCTTCATCATGCTCGCGAACGAGTCGACGACGACCATCCGCGAGAAGAAGTAATACTGCTGCGGGTCCAGCGCCTGAACCGCGAACCACACGCCGGCGACGATCGACGAAACCACCGCGATCAGATAGGTCAGGCGGCGGCCGGCGGCACCGGTAAAGGTGTCGTTCAGCCATGCGACGACGATGGCGACCATCACCAGCGCGTCGGGCAACAGGACATTCATAGGTGCGTTCATGATCTTGATTTCCTCCGCTCGCGATTACTGGGCCAGCGGCAGCTTCGACTGCGCGACGTGGGAGAGGAGGTTTTCCACGGAAACGTGCATCACGTCGGTGAAAGGCTTCGGATACAGGCCCATCAGCAGCGTGAAAGCGGCGAGCACGGCCAGCATCGTGAATTCGCGACGGCCGATGTCCTTCAGCTTGGCAACGTGATCGTTCGCCACCGCGCCGAAGTACACGCGCTTGTACATCCACAGCGTGTAGGCAGCGCCGAGGATCAGCGTGAATGCCGCGCCGAACGCGATCCAGAAGTTGTACTGGACGGCCGCGAGAATCACCATGAACTCGCCGACGAAACCCGACGTACCCGGCAGGCCGCAGTTGGCCATCGAGAACAGCATCGCGAATGCCGCGAACTTCGGCATCACGTTCACGACGCCGCCGTAATCGGCGATCTGGCGCGAGTGCACGCGGTCGTACAGCACGCCGATGCACAGGAACATCGCGCCCGACACGAAGCCGTGCGAGATCATCTGGACGATCGCGCCTTCGACGCCGAGCTGGTTGAAGATGAAGAAGCCGAGCGTGACGAAGCCCATGTGCGCGATCGACGAATACGCGACCAGCTTCTTCATGTCGGCCTGCACCATCGCGACGAGGCCGATGTAGATCACCGCGATCAGCGACAGCGTGATCACGACCGGTGCCAGGAAGTGGCTCGCGTCAGGTGTGATCGGCAGCGAGAAACGCAGGAAACCGTACGCGCCGAGCTTCAGCATGATCGCCGCCAGCACGACCGAGCCGCCCGTCGGCGCTTCCACGTGCGCGTCCGGCAGCCAGGTGTGCACCGGCCACATCGGCACCTTCACCGCGAATGCGAGGAAGAATGCGATGAACAGCATGATCTGCGGCGTCATTGCGATCTTCGCGTTCTGCCACGTCGCCAGATCGAACGAATGCGTCTGCGTGTACAGGTAGATCAGCGCGACCAGCATCAGCAGCGAGCCGGCCAGCGTGTACAGGAAGAACTTGAATGCCGCGTACACGCGGTTCGGGCCGCCCCACACGCCGATGATGATGTACATCGGAATCAGGGTCGCCTCGAAGAACACGTAGAACAGCAGGCCGTCGGCCGCCGAGAACACGCCGATCATGATCCCGGACAGGATCAGGAACGCCGCGAGGTACTGCGCGACGTTCTCGGTGATCACTTCCCATGCGGCGATCACGACGATCACGGTGATCAGTGCGGTCAGCACGACGAACCACATCGAGATGCCGTCGACGCCGAGGTGATACGCAATGTCGAAGCGTTCGATCCAGGTCGACTTCTCGACGAACTGCAGCGCAGCCGTGCTCGAGTCGAAGCCCGTGATCAGCGGGATCGTGACCGCGAGACCGAGCAGCGAACCGATCAGCGCGACCCAGCGGGCCGTCCCCGGATTTTTGTCGTTACCCACCGCGAGCACGAGGAGGCCGAAAACGATCGGCAACCAGATCGCGGTACTGAGAATCGGAAAAGCGTGCATTAGTTGTCCCCCCGCCTTATTTGCCGCCGAGCGTTACAAACAGGGTCAGGAGCCCCAGCATGCCGATGATCATGGCGAACGCGTAGTGATAGATGTAACCGGATTGGAGGAAGCGGATCACGCCGGCGAACCAGCCGATGAACCGGGCGCTGCCGTTGACGAGGCCGTCGATCACGACGACGTCGCCTTCCTTCCACAGGCCGCGGCCGATCGCCACCGAACCACGGGCGAACACCACTTCGTTGATCTTGTCCATGTAGTACTTGTTGTCGAGCAGCGTGTAGATCGGACCGAACGCGCGGCGGATCGACGCCGGCAGCTCCGGACGCTTCAGGTACAGGAACCACGCGACGACGACACCGGCGAGCGCCAGCCACACCGGCAGGCCCGACACCGAGTGCAGGCCCATGCCCACCCAGCCGTGGAACTCTTCGGCCATCTCGGCCAGTGCCGGATGGTTTTCGCCGATGAAGATCACCTTGTCGAATGCGACGCCGTGCTGGAAGAAGTCGCCGAACAGCATCGGGCCGATCGCGATCGCGCCGATGATCACCGACGGAATGGCCAGCAGGACCAGCGGCACCCACACGACCCACGGGGTCTCGTGCGGCTCGTGCGCGTGGTCGTCATGACCGTGGCCATGGCCGTGATCGTCGTGACCGTGCGCGGCCGCCATGCCCATCGGCGATTCCGGATGCTTCGGCTTGCGGAAGCGCTCTTCGCCGTGGAACACCAGGAAGTACATGCGGAACGAGTACAGCGCCGTGACGAACACGCTCGCGACGACCGCGAAGTATGCGAAGCCCGAACCCGGCAGGTGCGACAGCTTCACCGCGTCGATGATCGAGTCCTTCGAGTAGAAGCCCGAGAAGAACGGCGTGCCGATCAGCGCGAGCGAACCGACGAGCGACGTGATCCACGTGATCGGCATGTACTTGCGCAGGCCGCCCATGTTGCGCATGTCCTGGTCGTGGTGCATGCCGATGATCACCGAACCGGCGCCGAGGAACAGCAGCGCCTTGAAGAACGCGTGCGTCATCAGGTGGAACACGGCGACCGGGTAAGCGGACACGCCGAGCGCGACGGTCATGTAGCCGAGCTGCGACAGCGTCGAATACGCGACGACACGCTTGATGTCGTTCTGGACGATCCCGAGGAAGCCCATGAACAGCGCCGTGATCGCACCGATCACCGTGATGAACGACAGCGCGGTATCCGACAGCTCGAACAGCGGCGACATGCGCGACACCATGAAGATGCCGGCCGTCACCATCGTTGCCGCGTGAATCAGCGCGGAGATCGGGGTCGGGCCTTCCATCGAGTCGGGCAGCCACACGTGCAGCGGGAACTGCGCCGATTTACCCATCGCGCCGATGAACAGGCAGATACAGGCGACGGTCAGCAGGCCCCAGTCGGTGCCCGGGAAGTGCAGGCTTGCGAGCTCGGCACGCTTCGCGAACACTTCGCCGTAGTTCATCGAACCCGCGAACGCCAGCAGCAGGCCGATGCCCAGCAGGAAGCCGAAGTCGCCCACGCGGTTCACGAGGAACGCCTTCATGTTCGCGTAGATCGCGCTCTCACGCGTGAAGTAGAAGCCGATCAGCAGGTACGACACCAGACCCACCGCTTCCCAGCCGAAGAACAGCTGCAGGAAGTTGTTGCTCATCACGAGCATCAGCATCGAGAACGTGAACAGCGAGATGTACGAGAAGAAGCGCTGGTAGCCGTCTTCTTCCGACATGTAGCCGATCGTGTACACGTGCACCATCAGCGAGACGAAGGTCACGACGACCATCATCATCGCGGTCAGCGAATCGACGAGGAAGCCGACTTCGAGCTTCAGCGAGCCGACGTTCATCCATTCGTAGACGGTCGCATTGAAGCTCGCGCCGCCCATCACGTCGACGAAGACTTTCGCCGACAGGAGGAACGCGATCAATACGCCGAGGATCGTGATCCGGTGTGCGCCCTTGCGCCCCACTGCGTTCCCGAACAGCCCCGCAATCAGCGAGCCGGCCAGCGGAGCGAGCGGAATCGCCAGCAGCAGGTTTTCATTGAGTGTCGTTGACATAACAGCGTTGCCTGAAATTAACCTTTGAGCTGATCGAGATCCTCGACATTGATCGTGTCGAGCTTACGGAACAGGGTCACCAGAATCGCGAGACCGATCGCGGCTTCCGCTGCGGCGACGGTCAGCACGAAGAACACGAAGATCTGGCCGTGCACGTCGCCGAGGTAGTGCGAGAACGCGACGAAGTTGGTGTTCACCGCCAGCAGCATCAGTTCGATCGCCATCAGGATGATGATGATGTTGCGGCGGTTCAGGAAGATCCCGACGATCGCGATCGCAAAGAGGATCGCGCCGAGCACGAGGTAATGAGCAAGAGTCAGCATGGTTTTCCTTTCCTCCGCTTAGCCGTTGGTGCTCGTACCGGCTTCGCTCTGCGCCGTTTCCGGCTGCGGCTTGTCCGCTTCCATCTTCACGAGGCGCACGCGGTCGCCGCGGCGCACCTTGACCTGATCCGACACGCGCTGGCGCTTGCTGTCCTTGCCCTTGCGCTCGGTCAGCCCGATCGCGGCAATGATCGCGACCAACAGCACCAGGCCGGCGATTTCAAACGCGAAGATGTAGTCGGTGTAGATCACCTTGCCGATCAGTCGCGTGTTCGACCAGTCGGCCATCGCGCCCGTCGCCATTGCGTGCACCGTGTTCGTGTCGCCGTAGCCGCGCCACAGGATCAGCGCGGTCTCGACCACGATGATCGCGCCGACGACGGTCGCCATCGGCACGAAGCGCTTGAAGTCGCGGCGCAGGTAATCGATGTTGATGTCCAGCATCATCACGACGAACAGGAACAGCACCATCACGGCGCCCACGTACACCAGCACCAGCAGGATCGCGAGGAACTCCGCCTCCAGCAGCATCCAGATCGCGGCGGCGTTGAAGAACGCCAGCACAAGGAAAAGCGCAGACGCCACCGGGTTGCGCGAAGTGATCACCTTCAGCCCTGATACCACCAGGAGCAGCGCGAAGATGTAGAACAGTACGGTCGTGAATTCCATGATTACCGGTTCATCGTTAGGCCATAGTCAGGCGCGGCTTGCGGGACGCTCTCGCGTGCCGCACCCGTCGCGGCGGCTCGGCCCGTTGATGCCGGGCCGGCACTGCAAACACAATCAACGATACGGCGCGTCGGCGGCCTTCGCCGCAGCGATGTCCTTCTCGTAGCGATCGCCCACCGCGAGCAGCATTTCCTTCGTGAAATACAGATCGCCGCGCTTTTCGCCGTGGTACTCGAGAATCTGCGTCTCGACGATCGAATCGACCGGGCAGCTCTCTTCGCAGAAACCGCAGAAGATGCACTTCGTCAGGTCGATGTCGTAGCGCGTCGTGCGGCGCGTGTTGTCCGCGCGCGTTTCCGATTCGATCGTGATCGCCATCGCGGGGCACACGGCCTCGCAGAGCTTGCACGCGATGCAGCGCTCTTCGCCGTTTTCATAGCGGCGCAGCGCGTGCAGCCCGCGGAAACGCGGCGAAATCGGGGTCTTCTCTTCCGGGAACTGCACGGTGAACTTGCGCCGGAACGTGTAACGACCGGTCAGCGCGAGCCCCTTCAGCAGTTCCGTCAGGAAGAAGGTCTTAAAGAAGTGTTGGATTGCCGTCATGATTTCGTCCGATCTTTACTTCACCCAGATGTTCAGCGGCGACATCATCCAGAAGCCGACCACGACCACCCAGATCACCGTGACGGGCAGGAATACCTTCCAGCCCAGACGCATGATCTGGTCGTACCGGTAGCGCGGGAACGTCGCGCGCACCCAGATGAACACCGACAGCAGCGCGAATACCTTCAGCACCAGCCAGAAGATGCCCGGAATGAACGACAGGAATTCGAACGGTGCGTCCCAGCCGCCGAGGAACAGCGTCGCGGCCAGCGCCGAGATCACGATCATGTTGATGTACTCGGCGAGGAAGAACAGCGCGAACGCCATGCCCGAGTAATCGATCATGTGACCCGCGACGATCTCCGACTCCCCTTCCACCACGTCGAACGGGTGACGGTTCGTTTCGGCGATGCCGGACACGAAATAAACGACGAACGCCGGCAGCAGCGGCAGCCAGTTCCACGACAGGAAGTTCACGCCGTGGCCGGCGAAGAAGCCGTGCTGCTGCGAGCCGACGATTTCCGACAGGTTCAGGCTGCCGGCCGTCATCAGCACGAGCACGAGCGCGAAGCCCATCGAGATTTCGTACGAGACCATCTGTGCCGCGGCACGCATCGCGCCGAGGAACGCGTACTTCGAGTTCGACGCCCAGCCGGCGAGAATCACCGCATACACGCCGATCGACGAAATCGCCATTGCATACAGCAGGCCCGCATTCACGTTCGCGAGCACCGCTTCGGCCTGGAACGGAATCACCGCCCACACGGCAAACGCCGGCACGACGGTCATGATCGGCGCGATCAGGTACAGCCAGCGGCTCGCCGCGCTCGGCTGAATGACTTCCTTCAGCAGCAGTTTCAGCACGTCGGCGATCGGCTGCAGCAGACCGCCGGGGCCGACGCGGTTCGGGCCGAGACGCACGTGCATCCAGCCAATCAGCTTGCGTTCCCACAGAATCAGGTACGCGACGCACAGCAGAATCACGACGGCGACGACGAGGATGCGCACGAGGGCCCACACCGTCGGCCACGCGACGCCGAGAAGCTGGGCTCCGCCCGCGTTGATCGTATCGAACAAGCTCATTTACGCCTTCTCCACCACCAGTTCACCGGACAGGCTGCCGAGCGCTGCGCCGGCAGGCGTCGCCGCCGACACGCGAACGACCGTCTCCGCAAGATTCGCGTCGCGCACGGCCGGCAACTGCACCGCACGCTCGCCCTGGCGCACGCGCACCGCGTCGCCTTCCTTCAAGCCCAGCTTGTCGAACAGCCCGGCCGGCAGCGCTGCGACATTCGCAGCCTTCGCGGCGGCCGTCAGGTGCAGCGCACCCGCGCGGCGCACGAGTGCGTCGGCATGATAGATCGGCACGTCGGCGAGACGCTCGAAGCCGCCGTTCGCCGCAGCTGCCGCGGCGCGCGCCGGCGCGACCGACGTCTGGTTCGACAGACGGTTCGCGACGCCTGCGTCGCCGAGCGCCGCGAGACGCACTTCTTCCGCCGTTTCGTATTCGAAGTTCGGCAGGCCGAGCAGGCTGCCGAGCACGCGCAGCACCTTCCACGCCGGACGCGTGTCGCCGAGCGGGCGCACGACGCCGTTGAAGCTCTGCACCGAGCCTTCGGCGTTCACGTACGTGCCGGCCGTTTCCGTGAACGGCGCGATCGGCAGCAACACGTCCGCATGGTCGAGACCATGCTTGAACGGCGACATCACGACGACCATTTCGGCCTGGTTCAGCGCGGCAAGCGCCTGTGCCGGATCGGCGGTGTCGAATTCCGGTTCGACGTTCAGCAGCACGTAGCCCTTGCGCGGCTGCGCGAACGCTTCGCGCGCGTTCAGGCCGCCTTCGCCCGGCAGGGCGCCGACGACGTGCGCGCCGACCGTGTTCGCCGCTTCCGTCAGGAAGCCGAACGTGGCGCCGGTGTTGTCGGCGATCCACTGTGCGACGGCGTGCAGTTTCGCGAATTGCGGGTGACGGACGGCCGCGTTGCCGAGCAGCACCGCGCGGCGCTGGCCGTTCGCGAGCGACTGCGCGACAGCTTGCGCTGCGGGCGATGCGGCGACGCCGGCGAGCGCGTCGGGCAGCGCGACGCCGCGCAGTTGCGCGACGGCCGCGGCGATGCCGGCCAGTTCGTCGAGCCATGCCGACGGCGCGGCGACGATGCGCTTCGCGGTCGGAATCAGCGAGTCATCGGCGGTCGCGTGCAGGAAGTGCAGCGTCGCACCGTTCTTCGCGGCTTGGCGCAGGCGAGCGGCGAACAGCGGGTGGTCGCGGCGCAGGAACGAACCGACGACGAACGCAGCATCCACGTTCGACAGTTCGGCGATCGGCATGCCGAGCCACGGTGCGCCCTGGACCGGTGCCGAGAAATCCTGCTGACGCAGACGGAAGTCGACGTTCGGCGTCTTCAGTTCGTTGGCGAGCTGCTTCACGAGGAACAGCTCCTCGGCCGTGCTGTGCGCGCTCGCGAGCATCGCCAGCGCGTTCGCGCCGTGATCCGCGGCGATGCCCTTCAGGCCCTTCGCGACATATTCGAGCGCGGTCTGCCAGTCGGTTTCGATCCACTGGCCGCCCTGCTTGAGCATCGGCTTCGTCAGGCGCTCTTCGCTGTTCAGGCCTTCGTACGAGAAACGATCCTTGTCCGAGATCCAGCATTCGTTGATCGCTTCGTTCTCGAACGGCAGCACGCGCATCACGCGGTTGTTCTTCACCTGCACGACGAGGTTCGCGCCGACCGAATCGTGCGGGCTCACCGACTTGCGCCGCGACAATTCCCACGTACGCGCGCTGTAGCGGAACGGCTTGCTGGTCAGCGCGCCGACCGGGCACAGGTCGATCATGTTGCCCGACAGTTCGGAATCGACCGTCTTGCCGACGAACGTCGTGATTTCCGAATGCTCGCCGCGGCCCAGCATGCCGAGCTCCATCACGCCGGCGATTTCCTGGCCGAAGCGGACGCAGCGCGTGCAGTGAATGCAGCGCGACATTTCTTCCATCGAGATCAGCGGGCCCACGTTCTTGTGGAACACCACGCGCTTTTCTTCCGAGTAGCGCGACGACGACTTGCCGTAGCCGACCGCCAGATCCTGCAGCTGGCATTCGCCGCCCTGATCGCAGATCGGGCAGTCGAGCGGGTGGTTGATGAGGAGGAATTCCATCACCGACTGCTGCGCCTTCACGGCCTTGTCGGACTGCGTGCGCACGATCATGCCGGCCGACACGGGCGTCGCGCAGGCAGGCACGGCCTTCGGCATCTTCTCGACTTCGACGAGACACATCCGGCAGTTGGCCGCAACCGACAGTTTCTTGTGATAGCAGAAGTGAGGAATGTACGTATCCGCCTTGTGCGCAGCCTGGATCACCATGCTGCCTTCGGGCACCTCGACCTTCTTGCCGTCTATTTCAAGTTCAACCATGATGGTGAATGGTCCTTAACCTATTTCCGCCCGTTCGCGCGTTCGCCCGACCGTGCGCTCAAATTCCGCAACCGGTGCTTCGCTTCAGGCTGCCGCCGCGTGCGCATGGCCGCCGACCATGCACTGTTTGTGCTCGACGTGGTACGCGAACTCGTCCCAGTAATGCTTGAGCATGCCGCGCACCGGCATTGCCGCCGCATCGCCGAGCGCGCAAATCGTGCGGCCCATGATGTTCTCTGCAACCGAGTTCAGCAGGTCCAGATCTTCCTGGCGCCCTTCGCCGTGCTCGATACGATTCACGACGCGATACAGCCAGCCGGTGCCTTCACGGCACGGCGTGCACTGGCCGCACGATTCCTCGTAGTAGAAGTACGACAGGCGCAGCAGCGAACGCACCATGCAGCGCGTCTCGTCCATCACGATCACCGCGCCGGAGCCGAGCATCGAGCCGGCCTTCGCGATCGAGTCGTAATCGAGATCGGTCTGCATCATGATGTCGCCCGGGATCACCGGTGCCGACGAGCCGCCCGGAATCACGGCCTTGATCTTGCGACCGCCGCGCATCCCGCCGGCGAGCTCCATCAGCGTCGCGAACGGCGTGCCGAGCGGCACTTCATAGTTGCCCGGACGCTCGACGTCGCCCGACACCGAGAAGATCTTCGTGCCGCCGTTGTTCGGCTTGCCGATCTCGAGGTAATTCTGCGGCCCGATGGACAGCAGGAACGGCACCGCGGCGAACGTCTCGGTGTTGTTGATCGTGGTCGGCTTGCCGTACACGCCGAAGCTCGCCGGGAACGGCGGCTTGAAGCGCGGCTGGCCTTTCTTGCCTTCGAGCGACTCGAGCAGCGCCGTTTCCTCGCCGCAGATGTACGCGCCGTAACCGTGGTGCGCGTGCAGCTGGAACGAGAATTCCGAGCCCATGATGTTGTCGCCGAGGAAACCCGCGGCACGCGCTTCATCGAGCGCGGCCTCGAAGCGTCGATACACTTCGAAGATTTCGCCGTGGATGTAGTTGTAGCCGACGGTGATGCCCATCGCGTACGCGCCGATGGCCATGCCTTCGATCAGCGCGTGCGGGTTCCAGCGCAGGATGTCGCGATCCTTGAACGTGCCCGGTTCGCCTTCGTCCGAGTTGCAGACGAGGTACTTCTGCCCCGGGAACTGACGCGGCATGAAGCTCCACTTCAGGCCCGTCGGGAAGCCCGCACCGCCGCGGCCGCGCAGGCCCGATGCCTTCACGTCGGCGATCACCTGCTCCGGCGGAATCTTTTCTTCGAGGATGCGGCGCAGCTGCTTGTAGCCGCCGCGCGCAACGTAGTCTTCGAGATGCCAGTTCTCGCCGTTCAGACCAGCGAGGATCAGCGGTTTGATGTGACGGTCGTGGAGGGACGTCATTTCGAGAGCTCCTCAAGCAGCTGGTCGATCTTCTCGCGGCTCATGAAGCTGCACATTCTGTGATTGTTCACCAGCAGCACCGGCGCATCGCCGCACGAGCCCATGCATTCGCCTTCCTTCAGCGTGAACTTGCCGTCGGGCGTGGTCTCGCCGAAGCCGATGCCCAGCTTCTGTTTCAGGTAGTCGGCAGTCGCTTCCGCGCCACCGTGCGGGCCAAGCTGGCACGGCAGGTTCGTGCAGAGCGTGATCTTGTGCTTGCCGACCGGTTTGAGCTCGTACATCGTGTAGAACGTCGCGACTTCCTGCACGGCGACGGCCGGCATGCCGAGATAGTCCGCGACGAACTGCATCAGTTCGGGCGACAGCCAGCCGTGCTCTTCCTGAGCGACGGCCAACGCCGACATCACGGCGGACTGTTTCTGATCGGCGGGATACTTCGTCAACGCTCGATCGATTTCCTTCAGGCCTTCAGCTGAGATCATTTTCAGACACGACTCTTTCAATTCCTACCGAACGAACAACCTGCCGCACTGCTGTGCAAGGACGGCAGACCTGGCGCTCACTGTTGACAGCTTGCGAAGCCGCGCCGGTTCAGCGCGCATCGCGTGTGACTTACTGCTCGCCGCCCGCTCGCGCGGGCGGCGCAACCATTAGCGATCGATTTCGCCGAACACGATGTCCTGCGTACCGATGATCGTGACGGCGTCGGCAATCATGTGGCCGCGCGCCATTTCGTCGAGCGACGCGAGGTGCGCGAAGCCCGGTGCGCGGATCTTGAGGCGATACGGCTTGTTGGCACCGTCCGACACGAGGTAGATGCCGAATTCACCCTTCGGATGCTCGACCGCCGCGTACGCTTCGCCTTCCGGCACGTGAAAACCTTCGGTGAAGAGCTTGAAGTGGTGAATCAAGTCTTCCATGTTGGTCTTCATGCCGACGCGCGACGGCGGCGCAACCTTGTGATTGTCGGTCATCACCGGGCCCGGATTCTTGCGGAGCCACTCAATACACTGTTTCGCGATGCGGACGGACTGGCGCATTTCTTCGACGCGCACCAGATAGCGGTCGTAGCAATCGCCGTTCACGCCGACCGGCACGTCGAAATCCATGCGGTCGTACACTTCGTACGGCTGCTTCTTGCGCAGGTCCCACGCGATACCCGAGCCGCGCAGCATCGGGCCCGTCAGGCCCATCTGCAGCGCGCGTTCCGGGCTCACGACGCCGATCCCGACCAGACGCTGCTTCCAGATCCGGTTGTCGGTCAGCAGCGTTTCGTACTCGTCGATGCACTTCGGGAAACGCGTGAAGAAGTCGTCGATGAAGTCGAGCACCGAGCCGCTGCGCGCTTCGTTCATCTTCGCGAGCGCCTTCTCGTTGCGAATCTTCGACGCCTTGTATTGCGGCATTGCGTCAGGCAGGTCGCGGTAGACGCCGCCCGGACGGTAGTACGCCGCGTGCATCCGGGCGCCGGACACCGCTTCGTACACGTCCATCAGGTCTTCGCGCTCGCGGAATGCGTACAGGAACACGGCCATCGCACCGACGTCGAGCGCGTGCGCGCCGATCCACATCAGGTGGTTCAGCACGCGCGTGATCTCGTCGAACAGCACGCGGATGTACTGCGCGCGCTCCGGCACGTCGATGCCGAGCAGACGCTCGATCGCGAGCACGTAGCCGTGCTCGTTGACCATCATCGACACGTAGTCGAGACGGTCCATGTACGGCACGGACTGGATGAAGGTCTTGTTTTCCGCGAGCTTTTCAGTCGCGCGGTGCAGCAGGCCGATGTGCGGATCGGCGCGCTGGATGACTTCGCCGTCGAGCTCGAGCACGAGGCGCAGCACGCCGTGCGCTGCCGGGTGCTGCGGACCGAAGTTGAGGGTGTAGTTCTTGATTTCTGCCATGACGCCCCCTTAATGTTTCAGACCGCCATAGCGATCCTCGCGGATCACGCGCGGCGTGATTTCGCGCGGCTCGATCGTCACCGGCTGGTAGACGACCCGCTTTTCTTCCGGGTCGTAACGCATTTCGACATAGCCCGACACCGGGAAGTCCTTGCGGAACGGATGGCCGATGAAGCCGTAGTCGGTGAGAATGCGGCGCAGATCGGGGTGACCCTCGAACACGAGGCCGTACAGGTCGAACGCTTCGCGCTCGTACCAGTTCGCGGAGGTCCAGATGTCGACGAGCGATGCGACGATCGGCAGATCGTCGTCCGGCGCGAATACGCGCAGGCGCAGGCGCCAGTTGTTCGTGACCGACAGCAGCTGCGACACGGCCGCGAAACGCGGGCCGTCGTAGGCGCCGTCGCCGTAGGTCTGGTAGTCGACGCCGCAGAGGTCGATCAGCTGCTCGAAACGGAGCTTCGGATCGTCGCGCAGCATCTTTGCGACTTCGAGGTAATCACTCGCCTTCACGACGAGCGTCAGTTCACCGATCGCTTCGGTGAGGCTCACCACGCGCGCGCCGAGCGCGGCTTCGAGGTTTGCCTTGAGGGTCTCGATTTTGCTTGCCATATTGAGGGGACGCTCGGGGCTTTATTGACGGGCGATGGTGTTGGTGCGGCGGATCTTCGCCTGAAGCTGGATCACGCCGTAGACCAGCGCCTCGGCCGTGGGCGGACAGCCCGGCACGTAGACGTCGACCGGCACGATCCGGTCGCAACCGCGGACCACCGAGTACGAGTAGTGGTAGTACCCGCCACCGTTCGCGCACGACCCCATCGAGATCACCCAGCGCGGCTCGGCCATCTGGTCGTACACGCGGCGCAGCGCGGGCGCCATCTTGTTGCACAGCGTGCCGGCGACGATCATCACGTCCGACTGACGCGGACTCGGACGGAACACGACCCCGAACCGGTCCAGGTCATAACGGGCCGCGCCCGCATGCATCATCTCGACGGCGCAACACGCGAGCCCGAACGTCATCGGCCACAGCGAGCCGGTACGCGTCCAGTTGATCAGCTTGTCAGCCGTCGTGGTGACAAACCCTTCCTTCAAGACCCCTTCGATACTCATTTGCTTTCCACTCCAGACGAGCGGCCCAGCGTGGCCGCCCATGCAAACCGGCGATTAACCCATCACTCCCAGTCGAGGCCGCCTTTCTTCCAGATATAGGCAAAGCCCAGCAGGAATTCGAGCAGAAAAATCATCATTGCGATGAAACCCGGCCAGCCGATGTCCCGGAGCGCGACGCCCCACGGAAACAGGAATGCGGTTTCGAGATCGAAGATGATGAACAGGATTGCGACGAGATAGTACCGGACGTCGAATTTCATCCGGGCGTCTTCAAATGCTTCGAAGCCGCACTCGTACGGTGCGTTCTTGTCGACGTCCGGCTTGTTGGGACCAAGGAGCTTGCCGATGCTGACCAGCGCTATACCTAAACCAGTGCCCACGAGGAGGAACAACAAGACGGGGTAATAGGCTGCGAGGTTCAAGGCAATCCTCTATCGGTTGGTTCTGAGCGTCCGGAGAATACCACTTCCGGCGGAAGGAATCATTTCGGAGTGCATGCGATCACAAGACAATCGCAAGGCACACCCCACAAATGAAAAATGCCAGCCACTAGAAGCGGCTGGCATTGAGTAACTTTGGTGCCGACGGCGAGACTCGAACTCGCACAGCTTTCGCCACTACCCCCTCAAGATAGCGTGTCTACCAATTTCACCACGTCGGCACTGCATGCAACTCGGGTTGTGCTGCTTGTTCCCGCGAATCGCTTCAAGAATTAAATTCTAACCCGAGTTCCAGATTTGTTCAACGCACAAACGCAAAAAACGAACTTTTTATTTCGGGACGTCCTGGCCCGGCGCGCTCGCTGCCGAGCCCGCGGCAGCAGATGCCGCCACGGCCGGCGCCGAAGCCGCAGGTGTCGACGCCGGCGCGGTCGCGACCGCGCCGAGCACGCCCGCCGACGGCGTCGACTTGTACGATCCGAGGTACGTCAGCGCGAGCGTCGCGACGAAGAAGACCGTCGCGAGGATGCCCGTCGTGCGCGACAGGAAGTTCGCGGAGCCCGTTGCGCCGAACAGGCTGCCCGACGCACCGCTGCCGAATGCGGCCCCCATGTCGGCACCCTTGCCATGCTGCAGCAGCACGAGTCCGATCACACCGAGTGCAGACAGCACCTGCACGACAATAATCAGCGTCTTGAATAACAGCATCACACCCACCCGATTGGATCAGGCAACCGGATCGACCGGTCGCCATCATGGTTCTTCAATTCGATCCCGGACCGCTTAACGCGCGGCCCGGCAGATCGCCAGGAAATCTTCCGCCTTCAGCGACGCGCCGCCGATCAGGCCACCGTCGATATCCGGCTGCGCGAACAGCTCTTCCGCGTTGTCCGGCTTCACGCTGCCGCCGTACAGCACCGATACGTCCGCCGCACCCTTCGCCGCGAGACGCGCACGCAGGAATGCGTGTACGTCCTGCGCCTGCGCCGACGTCGCGCTCTTGCCCGTGCCGATCGCCCAGACCGGCTCGTACGCGACGACGATCCGCGCTGCCTCGTCGGCCGTCAGCACGGCCAGCACGGCATCGAGCTGCGCCCCGACGACCTGCTCGGTCGCGCCCGCTTCGCGCTCGTCGAGCGTTTCGCCGACGCACACGACGGGCGTGAGGCCCGCCGCGAGCGCGCGCTGCGCCTTCGCGGCGACGGTTTCGTTGCGCTCGCCGTGATACGCGCGACGCTCCGAGTGACCGACGATCGCATACTGCGCGCCGAACTCCGCCACCATCGCGGCCGCCACTTCACCGGTGAACGCGCCCTGCTCGTGCGCGGACACATCTTGCGCGCCGAACGCGATACGGCCGCCGCCGAGTTGCGCCTGAACCTGCGCGAGGTACGGGAACGGCACGCATACGCCGACCGACGTTTCGGCCGGCACCGCGCCCACGCCCTGCACCACTTCGTTCAGCAATGCCTGGTTGCCGGCCAGCCGGCCGTGCATCTTCCAGTTGCCGATCACTCGCTTCGTTCGTTGTTTCGACATCGTGTCTGTCTCGTCACTATCTTGTCATTGACGCGCCGGAATCCGGCCCGTCAGGTTGGATCTGGCGAAGCAAACCCGCGATTTTACTGCGCACGGCTTGAACCGGTCAAACCACGCATGTCAAGCCCGCCGCCCGGGCCATTACGTGTTCGCGCCCCAATCCAGCACGATCTTGCCGATGTGCTCGCCGCTCTCCATCAGTGCATGCGCCTGCGCGGCGTCGCCGGCCGGCAGCACGCGGTAGATCACCGGCCGGATGCGGCCGTCCGCGAGCAGCGGCCAGACGCGCGCCTTCAGCTGCGCGGCGATGCGCGCCTTGAATTCCACCGGGCGCGGGCGCAGCGTCGAGCCCGTCACCGTCAGCCGGCGGCGCAGGATCTCGTTGAGGTTGACCTCGGCCTTCGCACCGCCGAGCAGCGCGATCAGCACGAGGCGGCCGCCATCCGCGAGCGCGGACAGCTCGCGCGGCACGTACGAGCCCGCGACCATGTCGAGGATCACGTCGACGCCGCGATCGTGCGTCAGCGACTTGACTACCTCGACGAAGTCCTCGGTCTTGTAGTTGATCGCACGCTCTGCACCGAGCGCCTCGCATGCGCGGCATTTGTCGGCATTCCCGGCCGTCGCGAACACGCGAAAGCCGAGCGCGTGCGCGATCTGGATCGCCGTCACGCCGATTCCGCTCGAGCCGCCCTGCACGAGCAGCGTTTCCTGCTCGCCGCCCTCGCCCGCACCGAGCAGCGCACGGTCGAACACGTTGCTCCACACCGTGAAGAAGGTTTCGGGCAGCGATGCGGCCTCGATGTCGGTCAGCCCGTCGGGCACCGGCAGGCATTGCGGCAGCGGCGCGACCGCATATTCGGCGTAGCCGCCGCCCGCGAGCAGCGCGCAGACGCGATCGCCCAGCTTCAGGCCGAACGGGTTCAGCGCCGCATCGGACAGGTCGCCGCCGACGATCTCGCCCGCGACCTCGAGGCCAGGCAGATCCGATGCGCCGGGCGGCGGCGCGTACGCGCCCTTGCGCTGAAACACGTCCGGCCGGTTCACGCCGGAAGCCGCCACCTTGATCAGCACTTCGCCGCGCTTCGGTTCGGGGCGTGGACGCTCCGCGAGCTTCAGCACGTCGGGGGCGCCGAATTCGGTGATTTCGATGGCTTTCATGGTGGTCGCTCCAGGATCGGTCGGATGGCGCACCCGCACGCGGCACGGGCGCCTCGCAGGCGCTGCTGCGCCGCACAACGATGCTACAGAAAAAACGGCCGGCACGCTTTCGCACTGCCGGCCGTTCTCACGCCTGTCCGCTTACTGCTGCGGCGGCGTATCCGCCTGCGACGCTGCCGCTGCTTCGTTCAGCAGCGCCTTCGCCGACAGACGCACGCGACCCTTCTCGTCCGTCTGGATCACCTTGACCTTCACCTGCTGGCCTTCCTTCAGGTAGTCGTTGATGTCCTTCACGCGCTCGTTGACGATTTCCGAGATGTGCAGCAGGCCGTCCTTGCCCGGCAGCAGGTTCACGATCGCGCCGAAGTCGAGCAGCTTGAGCACCGTGCCTTCGTACACCTGGCCGACTTCGATCTCGGCCGTGATGTTCTCGATGCGCTTCTTCGCCTCGGCCATGCCTTCGCTGCTCGTGCTCGCGATCGTCACGACGCCGTCGTCCGAGATGTCGATGGTCGTGCCGGTTTCCTCGGTCAGCGCGCGGATCACCGAACCGCCCTTGCCGATCACGTCGCGGATCTTTTCCGGGTTGATCTTGATCGTGATCATGCGCGGCGCGAATTCCGACAGTTGCGTGTTCGCGCCCGAGACCGCCGACGTCATCTTGCCGAGGATGTGCATGCGGCCTTCCTTCGCCTGCGCGAGCGCGACCTGCATGATTTCCTTCGTGATGCCCTGGATCTTGATGTCCATCTGCAGCGCCGTCACGCCGTGCTCGGTGCCGGCCACCTTGAAGTCCATGTCGCCGAGGTGATCCTCGTCGCCGAGGATGTCGGTCAGCACCGCGAACTTGTTGCCTTCGAGGATCAGGCCCATCGCGATGCCCGCGACGTGCGCCTTCATCGGCACGCCGGCGTCCATCAGCGCGAGGCAGCCGCCGCACACCGACGCCATCGACGACGAACCGTTCGACTCGGTGATTTCCGACACGACACGGATCGAGTAGCCGAATTCCTCGGCGCTCGGCAGGCACTTGACCAGTGCGCGCTTCGCGAGACGGCCGTGACCGATTTCACGGCGCTTCGGCGAGCCGACGCGACCCGTTTCGCCGGTTGCGAACGGGGGCATGTTGTAGTGGAGCATGAAGCGCTCGCGGTATTCGCCTTCGAGCGCGTCGATGATCTGCTCGTCACCCTTCGTGCCGAGCGTCGCCACGACGAGCGCCTGCGTTTCGCCGCGCGTGAACAGCGCCGAGCCGTGGGTGCGCGGCAGCACGCCGGTGCGGATCTCGATCGGGCGCACGGTGCGCGTGTCGCGACCGTCGATGCGCGGCTCGCCGTTCAGGATCTGCGAACGCACGATCTTCGCTTCGATGTCGAACAGGATGTTGCCGACCGTAGCCTTGTCGGCCGCGACCGTGCCGGCCGCCAGCGCTTCTTCCTCGAGCTTCGCCGAGGTCGCCGCGTAGACTTCCTTCAGCTTCGTCGAACGCGCTTGCTTGTCGCGCAGCTGGTAAGCGGCGAGCAGGTCGCCGTGCGCCAGTTCCGTCACGCGCGCGATCAGCGCCTCGTTCTTGGGTGCCGGCTGCCAGTCCCATTCGGGCTTGCCGCCGTCGCGCACGAGTTCGTGGATCGCATCGATCGCCACCTGCATCTGCTCGTGGCCGAACACGACCGCGCCCAGCATCACGTCTTCCGGCAGCTGGTCGGCTTCCGACTCGACCATCAACACCGCACGCTCCGTGCCGGCGACGACGAGGTCGAGGCTCGATGCCTTGAGCTGCTCACGCGTCGGGTTCAGCACGTATGCGTTGTCGATGTACGCAACGCGCGCGGCGCCGACCGGACCGTTGAACGGCAGGCCCGACACGGCAAGCGCGGCCGATGCGCCGATCAGCGCAGGGATGTCCGCCGGAATTTCCGGGTTCACGGACAGCACGTGGACCACGACCTGGACTTCGTTGTAGAAGCCTTCCGGGAACAGCGGGCGCAGCGGACGGTCGATCAGGCGCGACGTCAGCGTCTCGTGTTCCGACGGACGGCCTTCGCGACGGAAGAAACCGCCCGGGATCTTGCCGGCCGAGTAGGTCTTTTCGAGGTAGTCGACGGTCAGCGGGAAGAAATCCTGGCCCGGCTTCGCCGACTTCGCGCCGACGACGGTTGCCAGCACGACGGTGTCTTCCACGTCGACGATCACGGCACCGCTCGCCTGGCGAGCGACTTCACCGGTTTCGAGGCGCACCTTGTGCTGGCCCCACTGGAATTCCTTCACGACCTTGTTGAACATGGACATGGTTGCTCCTTTGTATTCATTCATTTCATTCGCCGCGCGGGCCATCCCGTGCGGCGGCGTCCCGACCGAATCACCCGGAGCAAGGTGTGTTTTTTATGCCATTCCAGCGCGCCGCTCGACGAGCGCCTCGCTGGAATGACACAAATCCCGACCCCGGTATCAGCCGTTCCGGCAGCCGGCACTCACGTGCCGGACTACCCGCGGTGCGCGTGACGCTACGCACCGCGCAAAAACAAAATGCCTGCATCAGCGGACTGACACAGGCATCTTGCTGGCGGCAATCGCCCCGATTACTTACGCAGACCCAGCTTCTCGATCAGCGCGCGGTAACGGTCGGCATCCTTGCCCTTGAGGTAGTCGAGCAGCTTGCGGCGGCGGCTCACCATGCGCAGCAGGCCGCGGCGGCTGTGGTGGTCCTTCGCGTGGGTCTTGAAGTGACCCGTCAGTTCGACGATACGTGCGGTCAGCAGTGCGACCTGGACTTCGGGCGAGCCCGTGTCGTTGGTACCGCGGGCGAACTGAGCAACGACTTCCGACTTCTTGATATCTGCAACAGACATGTGATTTCCTTTGATTCCTACTTGCTAACTGAACAGGCGGACACGGAAGAATGGCCGTGCCGTGACTTACAACCGGCGGGCATTGTAGCACAACTGCACGCCGTTCCTACCGCCCCCTGTCACGGGCGCGTCATCGAACAGGTCGACGGCGTCTGCGCACGCTGCGCGGGCACCGCGAGGACCGTCCGGAAGCCATATCCCGAGCCCTCGTTGTCGAAGCGCACGCCCGGCGCGCCGGCCTTGTCCATTTCCATGACATAAAGGGGCTGGATCAACTGATGATCCTGCGCGCGCATCGTCGACGCGTGGAAGCCGTCGTCGAACGACAGCCCCTCGAGCGCACGGGCCACCGCGACAGGATCGGCCGAGCCGGCCCGCGTCATTGCCGCCGCGAGCATTTCGATCATCAGGCTCATGCGCCGCACCGGGTAGTCGTCTTGCGCCGCGGGGAAACGGGTCCGGAACGCGCGGTAGAATGCGTCCGACTTCGCGCCTCCTGCGTTCGGATGCCAGTCGGCGACGGCCACCACCCGCCCGACGCCCGCATCGCCAAGCGCGGCGGGCGCGCCGAGGCTGTTGCCGTAGAACGTATAGAACTTCGCGTTCAGCCCTTGCTCGCGCGCCGCCTTCACCAGCAGCGTGAGATCGTTGCCCCAGTTGCCGGTCACGACGGCGTCCGCACCGCTCGCCCGGATCTTCGCGATATAAGGCGAGAAATCCTTGATGCGCCCGATCGGATGGAATTCGTCGCCGGCGATAGTCACGTCGGGGCGTCGCTCGGCCAGCGCCTGCCGCGCCAGCGCGCTGACGTCGTGACCGAAGCTGTAGTCCTGGTTCAGCAGGTAGACCTTGCGCAGCGTGCGGTCGCGTGCCATGACATCCGCCAGCGCGGCCATCCGCATCCCCGCGTGCGCATCGAAGCGGAAATGCCAGAAGCTGCAACGCGCACCCGTGAGCGCCGGATCGTCGGCCGAATAGTTCAGGAACAGCATCCGGCTGTCCGGATTGCGCGTGTTCAGCTTGTCGAGCGCCGCCACGAGCGCGGCCGCGACTGCCGAGCTGTTGCCCTGCGCGACGAAGCCGATGTGCCGGTCCGCCGCCGCGCGCAACTGCACGAGCGCCTCCTCCGGGCTGCCCTTGCTGTCGAGCACGACGAGTTCGAGCGGATGCGCGCCGTCGCGCAGTTTCACGCCGCCGGCCGCATTGACCTGTTCGACGCCGAAGCGCAGGTTGCGCTCGACCGCCGCGCCCGCGTTCGCGAACGGGCCCGACATGCCTTCGATCAGCGCGATCCGCACCGGCTCGCCCGCCGCCAACGCGGACGACGCAAACATCCACCCCGCGCTCAATGCGAGCGCACACCGTTTCCACAGCTGCATCGACTCCTCGCCCTTCAATCTGTCCGAGAAGCGCGGATCATAGGCCGCGAGCGCCGCCACCCGCAAGCGCGGCGCGCCGCGACACGTCGACGGCCGCAGCCCGCGATCCGCACCGATTTTTTCGGCACGATGCACAGGCGCGCGCCGTCCGTGATACAACTGCGCGGTTAGAGAGCTCTGGAGAAACACATGCGCATTCGCATTCCCGTGCGCCTGCCGGTGCTGGTCGCCTGCGCGGCGGCGCTGCTTGCCGGTTGTGCACAACCGTGGCAGCAATACCAGGCCGGCCAGGACGAGTCGGCGATCGTCGCGCGCATGGGCCCGCCGCGCGAGATCTACGATCTGCCCGGCGGCGGCAAGCGCCTGATGTGGCCGACCCAGCCGATGGGCGAAATCACCATTGCCGCCGACGTCGACGCGGCCCACCGGATCGTCAATGTCCGCCAGGTGCTGCAGCCGAGCGAGTTCTATCGCGCCGAGATCGGCAAGTGGACCAAGACCGACGTGCTGGTCAATTTCGGCCGCCCGGTCGAGACGTCCTACTTTCCGCTGATGAAGCGCGAAGTGTGGACTTACCGCTATCTCGAAGACAACGTCTGGTACATGATGTACAGCTTCTACTTCGACCAGCAGGGCATCCTGCGCACCACGCAGAAAACGCCGGACCCGCTGCACGACCCAGACCGCCGAAACCTGTTCTGATCGGATCGATTGCGCGTTCATACGCAATTTTCACAATGGCCATTCACGAATTATTGCGTGAATGGCCATTTTCATTTTTTCCGTCATATTCGATTAACTTCCCATTCGATGCGGCAATCCTTTCCGATTCGCGCCGCACCGGCAGCATCATGCGGAACCCCTTGCCACATGGGCGCCAGCGGGAAAAGGCATGCACGATACATATCGTGCGTTCTATTGGTGCATTCGATGCACCTCGTCAGATCCAGTTGAAACAATTTGTATCAATGGCACCAGACGTTAGGGCATACCCCTAATATCGGACGAAATTGAACCTTTCAATTTAGAAAGCATCATATTGCTCCACTTCGTCCGGTATCCGTTTGCCCCTATCAGAAAGGAGTCCTCATGAATCGCCCCAAGAGCATGCTGGTTGCCAACATCGCCTGGGCCCGCGAGACGCACGAACACACGCCCGGCTTCTTCGAGGCACTTGCCCGCGGCCAGAACCCGCGCGTGCTGTGGATCGGCTGCGCCGACAGCCGGGTGCCAGCCGAAACCATCACGCACTGCGCGCCCGGCGAGCTGTTCGTCCATCGCAACATCGCGAACCTGTTCCATCCCGACGACGACAATTCGGCGAGCGTGCTCGAGTACGCCGTGCGCGTGCTCGAAGTCGATCACGTGATCGTGTGCGGCCATTACGGATGCGGCGGCGTGCGCGCGTCGCTGCTGCCGCCGCCCGCCGACCTGCCGCACGTTGCACGCCGCATCGCGCCGCTGTGCGCGCTTGCGCGGCGCCATCGCGACGCGCTCGCCGGGCTCGACGACACGGCGGCCGCCGACCGCCTGGCCGAACTCAACGTGCTCGAACAGGTGCGGCTGCTTCGTGCGTCGCCGATCGTGCGCGGCCGGCAGCGGCCGCCGCTCGTGCACGGCTGGATCTTTTCGCTCGCCGACGGCCGCCTGAAGGAACTCGACTCCGGCTACACGGCAGCCCCGGTCGAAGTCGAGCCGGAGCATGCCGCCACGGCCGCCGCACTCGGCTGATCCGCCCCTCTTACGCCAATGAAATTGCGCCAACCATGAAACTGAACGAGCACCTCTCCACGCTGCCGCGCGACATCGTCGCCGGTATCGTCGTTTTCCTCGTCGCGCTGCCGTTGTGTCTCGGCATCGCCAATGCATCCGGCGTCGAGCCGTTCGCCGGGCTCGTGTCCGGCATCGTCGGCGGCATCGTCGTCGCGCTGCTGAGCGGCTCGTCGCTGTCGGTCAGCGGACCGGCCGCCGGCCTCGTCGTGATCGTCGTCGAAGGGATCGCGCAACTCGGCAGCTTTTCCGCATTCCTGCTCGCGGTGCTGCTGTCCGGCGTGCTGCAGTTCGGCTTCGGCATGCTCCGCGCCGGCCGCTTCGCCGCTTACGTGCCGTCGCCCGTCATCAAGGGCATGCTCGCCGCGATCGGCCTGCTGCTGATCGTCAAGCAGATTCCGTTCGCATTCGGCATCGGCGGGCCGGCCGCGCAATCGTTTGCGTCATGGCCGAACCTGCCGACCGCCTGGGCCGCGACGGCCATCGCACTCGTGTCGCTCGTCATGCTCATCGCGTGGGACCAGCCGGCGCTCAAGCGCTTCGGCTGGGTGCGCTCGGTGCCCGCGCCGCTCGCGGTCGTCGTGTTCGGCATCGGCGCGACGCTCGCGCTCGGCGTCGTTGCACCGTCGGTCGCGCCGGGCGCCGCACATCGCGTCACGCTGCCGGAGCTCGAATCGTTCGCGGCACTCGCGGCGTCGCTCAAGCACGCCGAGTTCGGCCCGAACTTCGCGCAACTGGTCAATCCGGACGTATGGCGCGTCGCGATCACGCTCGCGGTCGTCGCGAGCCTCGAGACGCTGCTGAGCCTGGAGGCGGTCGAACAGATCGATCCGAAGCGCCGGCCGACCCAGCCGGACCGCGAACTGAAGGCGCAGGGCGTCGGCAATCTCGTCGCGGGCGCGGTCGGCGGACTGCCGATCACGTCGGTGATCGTGCGCAGTTCGGTGAACGTGCACGCGGGTGCGCAAAGCCGGATGTCGGCGATCGTGCACGGGATCCTGCTGCTTGCCAGCGTGTTCGCGCTCACCGGGCTGATCAACCTGATCCCGCTCGCGAGCCTCGCCGCGATCCTGATCCACACCGGCTTCAAGCTCGCGAAACCGGCGTTGTTCCGCTCGGTGCTGAAGCAGGGCCCGGCCGCGTTCGTGCCGTTCGCCGCGACGATCGCGGGCGTGCTGGCGGTCGACCTGCTGTTCGGCATCGCGCTCGGACTCGCGTGCAGCGTGCTGGCAGTCGCAGTGGCGAACCTGAAAAGCCCCGTCACGCTCGCGCAGCACGACGACCACTTCCTGCTGTCGTTCCGCAAGGACGTGTCGTTCCTCGGCAAGGTGCAGGTCAAGCATCACCTGCGGCACATTCCCGACCGCGCGGCCGTGATCATCGATGCGACGCGCGCCGACTACATCGATCACGACGTGCTGGAACTGCTCGACGCGTTCGTCGCCGATGCGCCGCGGCGCGGGATCGCAGTCGAATTTCGCCGCCGCAGCCCGGCGCCCCGCCCGGCCGCGCGCCGCTGGCAGTTCCGCGCACCGGCGGCCGAATGAGCGGCGCATGCGAAAACGCCCCGGCGGCGCAAGGCCGCACGGGGCGTTTGGTGTGCGTCGGACGCTCGACGCGCAGCGCTTCGCTTACGAGCGCTGCGGGTTGACCTTGTCGTCCTTCGAATGCAGCTTGTTCAGCGCCGAGATGTACGCCTTCGCGGAGGCCGCGACGATGTCCGGATCGGTGCCGACGCCGTTGACGATCCGCCCGCTCTTCGACAGCCGGACGGTCACTTCACCCTGCGCCTGCGTGCCGGTCGTGATCGCGTTCACCGAATACAGCAGCAGTTCGGAACCGCTGCCGACTTCGCCCTCGATCGCGTTGAACGTCGCGTCGACCGGCCCGTTGCCGCGTGCCTCGCCGGTCACTTCCTTGCCTTCGACCGCGAAGACGATCTTCGCTTGCGGCTGCTCGCCCGTCTCCGAACGCTGCGACAGCGACACGAACTTGAAGTGCTCCTGCTCCTGCGCAAGCGCCGATTCCTCGGAGACGATCGCGATGATGTCTTCGTCGAAGATCTCGGCCTTGCGATCGGCGAGGTCCTTGAAGCGCATGAACGCGGCGTTCAGTTCGGCTTCGCTGTCGAGCGACACGCCGAGTTCCTGCAGACGCTGCTTGAACGCGTTGCGGCCCGACAGCTTGCCGAGCACGATCTTGTTCGCGGTCCAGCCCACGTCTTCCGCGCGCATGATCTCGTAGGTGTCGCGCGCCTTCAGCACGCCGTCCTGGTGGATGCCCGACGCGTGCGCGAATGCGTTTGCGCCGACCACGGCCTTGTTCGGCTGCACGACGAAACCGGTGATCTGCGACACGAGCTTCGACGTCGGCACGATCTGCGTCGTGTCGATGCCGACGTCGAGGCCGAAGTAATCCTTGCGGGTCTTCACGGCCATCACGATTTCCTCGAGCGACGTGTTGCCCGCGCGCTCGCCGAGACCATTGATCGTGCATTCGATCTGCCGCGCACCGCCGATCTTCACGCCGGCGAGCGAGTTCGCCACCGCCATCCCGAGGTCGTTGTGGCAGTGCACGGAGAAAATCGCCTTGTCCGAGTTCGGAATGCGCTCGCGCAGCGTCTTCACGAGGTTGCCGTAGAGCTCCGGCACGCCGTAGCCGACCGTGTCGGCGATGTTGATCGTCGTCGCGCCTTCGGCGATCACGGCTTCCAGCACACGGCACAGGAAGTCGAGATCCGAACGGCTGCCGTCTTCCGGCGAGAATTCGACGTTGTCGGTGAACTTGCGCGCGAAGCGCACCGCGAGGCGCGCCTGCTCGAACACCTGGTCCGGCGTCATCCGCAGCTTCTTCTCCATGTGCAGCGGCGACGTCGCGATGAACGTGTGGATCCGAGAGCTGTTGGCCGGCTTCAGTGCGTCGGCCGCACGCTGGATGTCCTTGTCGTTGGCGCGCGCCAGCGAGCAGATCGTGCTGTCCTTCACCAGGCCGGCGATCGTGTGGATCGCGTCGAAATCGCCGTTCGAGCTGGCCGCGAAACCGGCCTCGATCACGTCGACCTTCATCCGCTCGAGATGCTTCGCGATGCGGATTTTCTCTTCCTTCGTCATCGACGCGCCGGGCGATTGTTCACCGTCACGCAACGTCGTATCGAAAATGATCAGCTTGTCTGTCATGGGGGGCTCCAGGGCTCTTTATACGGGAATCAAACGTAATGAGATCGCGCCACCGCTGGCGACGCTCAACAACAGACGAGGCTTGACGGAGGGCGAGAACGGTCAGCGCGGCAGGCGCGCCAAAGCTAGCGCGCGTAGCGGCGCACCGGCTAGGAGGAGGGAGAGGCGGGAAAATGCAGTCATGCCGAAGACTATAGCGGCATTCCGCTGGGTGCGCAATCGGACGGCACCCGCGATGCCGGGCCGCGCCGTGCGAAAAAGGGGCAAATGAAAACGGCGGCCTCGAGGCCGCCGTTGCCGGGCAGGTTGCGCGTCAGTGATCGCGCTGCGACGAGCGCGCGGGGTTCGCCCGTCCGCGCACGGCCATGTAGGCCCAGAACACGTAGCCGGACAGCCCGTACAGCACGAACAGGCAGAACAGCATCAACGGCGGATCGGACGACACGAGCACGAACGCGACGACGACCAGCAGGATCGCCGCGAACGGCACGCGGTGCCGCACGTCGAGCGCCTTGCCGCTGTAGAACGGCGCGTTCGACACCATCGTCACGCCTGCATAGATCGTCAGCGCGAAGGCGACCCACGGCAGCCAGCCGAGCTTCATCGGCACGCGGTTGTCGGTCGCGAGCCACACGAAGCCGGCGATCAGCGCGGCGGCGGCCGGGCTCGGCAGCCCCTGGAAGAAGCGCTTGTCGACGACGCCGATGTTCGTGTTGAAGCGCGCGAGACGCAGCGCGGCGCCCGAACAATAGACGAACGCGGCGAGCCAGCCCCAGCGGCCGAGATCCTTCAGCACCCACTCGTACATCACGAGCGCCGGCGCGACGCCGAACGACACCATGTCCGACAGGCTGTCGAACTGTTCGCCGAACGCGCTTTGCGTATGCGTCATCCGCGCGACGCGCCCGTCCATCCCGTCCAGCACCATCGCGACGAAGATCGCTATCGCGGCGATCTCGAAGCGCACGTTCATCGCCTGCACGACCGCGAAGAAGCCGCAGAACAGCGCGGCGGTCGTGAACGCGTTCGGCAGCAGATAGATGCCGCGCGTCTTGAGGAACCGCTGGCGCGCGGCGCGGCGGCTTTCGATGGGCGCCGGATCGGACGCCATCACCTTGTTGCGGCGGAACGGGCGTGGCGTCTGGCCGGAGCCGTTGCGCGGCCGACGCGGTTTGAATGCGGCCATCGTGCGTCCCGCCGCTTACTGTTCGAGCTCGGCGAGGATCGTCGACGACGCGTAGACCTTCTCGCCGATCGACACCTTCGCGCGGCTGCCGAGCGGCAGGTACACGTCGACGCGCGAACCGAAGCGGATGAAACCGTAGCGCTGACCGCGCGACAGCGGCTCGCCCGCACGCACGTAGCAGAGGATCCGGCGGGCGATGAGGCCTGCGATCTGCACGGCGGTGACGGTCTTGCCGCTCGCCGTCTGGATCACGACCGCGTTGCGTTCGTTCTCGGTCGACGCCTTGTCGATCGCCGCGTTCAGGAAAGCGCCCGGGAAGTATTCGACCTTGGTGACCGCACCGTCGACCGGCGAACGCTGCGAATGGACGTTGAAGACGTTCATGAACACGCTGATCTTCAGCGCTTCGCGATTCGCGTACGGATCCTGGGCGGTCTCGACGGCGACGATGCGGCCGTCCGCCGGGCACAGCACCGCGTTCGGCTGCGCCGGGATCGGGCGCTGCGGATCGCGGAAGAACTGGACGACGAAGACGAGCAGCAGCCAGAACGGCCACGCGAAGCCGAAGCCCCCGACGGCGTGGATCAACAACGCGATGACGGCTGCAATCGCGATGAACGGCCAGCCTTCGCGCGCGATGATCGGATGAGGATAGTTCATGGGTTCGTTCGGTGTTCGGTGAATTGCAAAGCCCGTAGGATAGCAAAAGCCGCCCGGGGCACTGCTGCCTTCGGACGGCTTTTTGATACCGACCCTCCACTCGAAGGGCCGGAACAGCACGGCGTGCTTAGTTCTTCGACTGGTCGACGAGCTTGTTCTTCGCGATCCACGGCATCATCGCGCGCAGCTTCGCGCCGACTTGCTCGATCTGGTGCTCGGCCGTCAGGCGGCGGCGCGACTGCAGCGTCGGCGCGCCTGCCTTGTTCTCGAGAATGAAGCTCTTTGCGTACTCGCCCGTCTGGATGTCGGTCAGGCACTGCTTCATCGCCTTCTTCGTCTCTTCCGTGACGACGCGCGGGCCCGTCACGTACTCGCCGTATTCGGCGTTGTTCGAGATCGAGTAGTTCATGTTCGCGATGCCGCCTTCGTAGATCAGGTCGACGATCAGCTTCAGTTCGTGCAGGCACTCGAAGTACGCCATTTCCGGCGCGTAGCCCGCTTCGACCAGCGTCTCGAAACCTGCCTTGATCAGCTCGACGGTGCCGCCGCACAGCACGGCCTGCTCGCCGAACAGGTCGGTTTCGGTTTCTTCGCGGAAGTTCGTCTCGATGATGCCTGCACGGCCGCCGCCGTTGGCTGCCGCGTACGACAGCGCGATGTCACGCGCCGCGCCCGACTTGTTCTGCGCAACCGCGATCAGGTGCGGCACGCCGCCACCTTGCGAATACGTGCCGCGCACGGTGTGGCCCGGCGCCTTCGGCGCGATCATGATCACGTCGAGGTCGGCGCGCGGGATCACCTGGCCGTAGTGGACGTTGAAGCCGTGCGCGAATGCCAGTGCGGCGCCCTGCTTGATGTTCGCGTGCACTTCCTTCGCGTACACGTCGGCGATCTGCTCGTCCGGCAGCAGCATCATGACGACGTCCGCGCCCTTCACCGCTTCCGCGACTTCCTTGACCGACAGGCCCGCGTTTTCGGCCTTGCTCCACGACGCGCCGCCCTTGCGAAGGCCGACCGTCACGTTCACGCCGCTGTCCTTCAGGTTCAGTGCGTGTGCATGGCCTTGCGAGCCGTAGCCGATGATCGTGACTTGCTTGCCCTTGATGAGGGAGAGGTCGGCGTCTTTGTCGTAGAAAACGTTCATGATGGTTCCTTCGCTAATTCAAAAATTCAACAATTCGTTCGGATGGAGTACTGCGGGCCGGGACATGACGGCGCACCCGGCGTGCCTTCGGCGTGCCTTTTCTGCAATATCGGCATCACACCTTCAGGATGCGCTCGCCGCGTCCGATGCCGGAGCTGCCGGTACGCACGGTCTCTAGGATCGCGGTCGCGTCCAGCCCCTGGATGAATGCGTCGAGCTTGTCGCTCGCGCCCGTCAATTCGATCGTGTAGGTCTTTTCGGTCACGTCGATGATGCGGCCGCGGAAAATGTCCGACATCCGCTTCATTTCTTCGCGCTCCTTGCCCACTGCACGTACCTTGATCAGCATCAGCTCGCGTTCGATGTGTGCACCGTCGGTCAGGTCCACCACTTTCACCACCTCGATCAGGCGGTTCAGATGCTTCGTGATCTGTTCGATCACGTCGTCCGAGCCAATGGAAACGATGGTCAGCCGCGACAGCGATTGGTCTTCGGTCGGCGCCACCGTCAAGGTTTCGATGTTGTAGCCGCGTGCGGAAAACAGACCGACCACGCGCGACAGCGCGCCCGGTTCGTTTTCCAGCAGGACGGAAATGATGTGTCTCATGTTCGCTTCTTCCAGAATGTGTCCGTGTCGATTCACTCGCGCCGCGCACCGCCCGATGCCGCACCGCCCTTCGTGAAGGCGGCCGCTTCGGCCCGCGCGCGCGTCGCGCCGTTACAGATCTTCCGATCCGAGCAGCATCTCGGTGATGCCCTTGCCGGCCTGTACCATCGGCCAGACGTTTTCGGTCGGATCGGTCTGGAAGTCGAGAAACACGGTGCGGTCCTTCAGGCGCAGCGCTTCCTTCAGCGCCGGCTCCACATCCGAGGTCTTTTCGATCCGCATGCCGACGTGGCCGTATGCCTCGGCGAGCTTCACGAAGTCAGGCAGCGCATCCATGTACGAATGCGAATAGCGCTTGCTGTATTCGATCTGCTGCCACTGGCGGACCATGCCGAGATAGCGGTTGTTCAGCGAAATGATCTTCACGGGCGTGTCGTACTGCAGGCAGGTCGACAGTTCCTGGATGCACATCTGGATCGAGCCTTCGCCCGTGATGCACAGCACGTCGTCGTCCGGGTGCGCCATCTTGACGCCCATCGCTGCCGGCAGGCCGAAGCCCATCGTGCCGAGGCCGCCGGAGTTGATCCAGCGACGCGGCGTGTTGAAACGGTAGAACTGCGCGGCCCACATCTGGTGCTGGCCGACGTCCGAGCACACGAACGCGTTGCCGTCCGTCAGCTCCCAGGCCTTCTCGACCACGTACTGCGGCTTGATGATCTCGCTTTCGCGGTCGAACTTCAGGCAGTCCTTCGAACGCCAGCTCTCGATGTCCTTCCACCATTGCGCGAGCGCCTCGGTGTCGGGGCCATGCTCGGCCGTCTGCAGCTGCTCGATCAGCTCCTTCAGCACTTCCTTCACGTCGCCGACGATCGGGATGTCGACCTTCACGCGCTTCGAAATCGACGACGGGTCGATGTCGATGTGGATGATCTTGCGCGGGCGCGACGCGAAGTGCGCCGGGTCGCCGATCACGCGGTCGTCGAAGCGGGCGCCGATCGCGATCAGCACGTCGCAGTGCTGCATCGCCATGTTCGCTTCGTAGGTGCCGTGCATGCCGAGCATGCCGAGGAATTTCCTGTCCGACGCGCGATAGCCGCCAAGGCCCATCAGCGTGTTCGTGACCGGGTAGCCGAGCAGGTCGGCGAACTGGTTCAGTTCGCGCGACGCGTCGGCGAGGATGATGCCGCCGCCCGTGTAGATATAAGGACGCTTCGCCGACAGCAGCAACGACACGGCCTTGCGGATCTGGCCCGAATGGCCTTTCGTCACGGGGTTGTACGAGCGCAGCGACACGCTCTTGACCGGCTCGTACTGGCACGGGGTCTTCGAGATGTCCTTCGGGATGTCGATCAGCACCGGGCCCGGGCGGCCGGTGCGGGCGATGTAGAACGCCTTCTTGACGGTTTCCGCGAGGTCGCGCACGTCCTTCACGAGGAAGTTGTGCTTCACGCACGGACGCGTGATGCCGACCGTGTCGCATTCCTGGAACGCGTCCTGGCCGATCGCGGCAGTCGGCACCTGGCCGCTGATCACGACCATCGGGATCGAATCCATGTATGCCGTTGCAATGCCGGTCACCGCGTTGGTGACACCGGGGCCGGACGTCACGAGACAGACGCCGACGTTGCCGGTGGAGCGCGCATACGCATCGGCTGCGTGCACGGCCGCCTGTTCGTGGCGCACCAGCACGTGCTGAATCTTGTCCTGCTTGTAAAGCTCGTCGTAGATGTAGAGTACCGAGCCGCCGGGATAGCCCCAGATGAATTCGACGTTCTCGTCGGCCAGTGCCTTCATGAGCACGGTGGCGCCGATGGAGTCGCTATCGGGAGGGGAAAGGGGTTCCGACGTGGAGAATTCCGCGCTGGGCATGTTCATTTTGACCTTTCGAATTTTCGGCAAAAAATTGATCGGGTGCTCTCTGCCGGGCTTGTGGCTCGGGTTCAAGCGGCGCGTCCAGTTTGAAGGGCGGGCTTCTTGGGCCAGCCTCAAATGAGACTATCACTTCATGTTGCGAATCGCTGACGATAGCGGGTCGTGATGGGGGCGTCAAGCAAAATATCCCGCAGCGCATCATGGCCGCCTCCGGCCGGGCCGCGGACGCTGCTGCCGCGCAACGTAGCGAGCCGCCACCGGTGCCAAATCGCGCGAAAATTTGTTAGCATCCGCGGGTTTTACGAAATTTTTCGACCTTTCACACGCCGCAGTCCGCAGCGCATACCTTTACGGAATGGCATCAGACAAGGAACTCGCCGACTTTCTGGCGGGCGTCGAAAGGCGCGCGTTCAAGCAGGCTGCGTACGCCGTGCGTGACGACGATGCGTCGCTCGACATCGTGCAGGACGCGATGATCAAGCTGGCGGAGAAATACGGCGACCGGCCCGCGGCCGAGCTGCCGCTGCTGTTCCAGCGGATCCTGCAGAATGCGATCCACGACTGGTTCCGGCGGCAGAAGGTCCGCAATACCTGGGTCACGCTCTTCTCGTCGCTCAACAGCACGGACGACGAGGACTTCGATCCGCTGGAAACGCTCGAGTCCGCGGACGACAATGCGGGCGTCGAGAGCACCGAGCACCGCCTGGAGCGGGAGCAGGTTCTGGCCCTGATCGACGAGGAAATCCAGAAACTTCCGACGCGTCAACGGGAAGCGTTCCTGATGCGTTATTGGGAAGATATGGATGTCGCCGAGACTGCCGCCGCAATGGGGTGCTCAGAAGGCAGCGTCAAGACGCACTGCTCGCGAGCCACCCACACCCTGGCGCAAGCGCTCAAGGCCAAAGGAATCACGCTATGAGCTCCGCTCCCGTAAATCGAGAACACGAATTCGCGCTGAAGGTCCGCCGCGCGCTGGACGAACGTGCCGCGGCGCTGCCTGCCGCGACCACCGATCGCCTGGCCGCCGCGCGCCGGGCCGCGCTCGCGCGCAAGAAGCCGGAAACCGCGAGCGCGCCGGTGTTCGTGCCCGCCTTCGCCGGTGCCGGCGCCGCGTACGGGACGCCGCCCGCGAGTCGTCCGCAGACGTCGTTCGCGCGCCGCCTGCTGCGCGCGTGGCCGCTTGCGCTGCTGCTGGCCGGGCTGGTCGGCATCGCGTACTGGGAAGACATGCAGCGCACCGCCGAGCTCGCCGACATCGACGCGGCGATGCTGAGCGACGACCTGCCGCTCAACGCGTATCTCGACCACGGGTTCAACGCGTATCTTTCGCACGCACGCTAACAGAGAACAACGAGGGGATCGCACGGGTGAGTCAGAAACGCGGCCTGGCCGTATTTTTCGGATGCGTGATCGCGATCGCCGTTTCGTACGTCGCCACCTATTCCCGATTCAACCCGCCTCCGGCGACGTCCTCCGTCGCGGCCAGCAGCGCGCCCGCGCCGACCTCGGCCGCCGCCGGGCAGACCACCGAACTCGTTCCGCTGCCCCTGCCGCTGCCGGCCGCCAACGGCCCGCTGTCGTGGGCGCGCCTGACGCCCGCGCAACGCGCTGCCCTCGCGCCGTTCGCCGACCAGTGGGACGGCTTCAGCGACGCACGCAAGCGTAAATGGCTGAAGATCGCGTCACGTTTCGCGAAATTGACGCCCGATGAGCAGAAGCACCTGCAGGACAGGATGTCCGAGTGGGCACGGATGACACCCGAGCAGCGTCGCGTCGCGCGCGAGAATTACCAGAGCGCGAAAGAGCTGTCCGCGCAGGCCCGCGAGCGTGCGTGGAAGGCCTACCAGCAACTTCCCGAAGAACAGAAGCAGCGCCTCGCCGCAACCGAGCGCCGCCGCCGGCCGAGCGTCGTAAGCGCGCCGCCGGCGGTCGCCGACCGCGATGTGCGCCGCCTCGTCAATTCGCACGAGCATCCGGCGAGCAGCGCCGCGCCGGCATCGGCGCCCGCTTCCCCGGGCGCCGGCGCGCCGCCCGTGGCGGCATCGTCCACGTCCGGCACCGCTCCCGCGCCTGCGACCGTCACGCCCGTCTCGCCGGCCGACGCGCCGTCGATGTTCAAGGGTTCCTGACCCGGCATGGCGAGCGCCCCCGCCGCATCCCAGGCCGCGGCCGCCGCCGCGCCGTCCGTGCGGCGGCGCCTCGCCGCGATGCTGTACGAAGCGGTGCTGCTGTTCGGCGTCGTGTTCTTCGCCGGTCTCGCATTCAGCCTCGCGACGCAGCAGCGCAACGGCCTCGTTCATCACAATCTCCTCGCCGCGTGGATCGCGCTCGTCGTCGGCGCGTATTTCGTCTGGTTCTGGACCCACGGCGGCCAGACGCTGCCGATGAAGACCTGGCGGCTGCGCCTCGAATCGTCGAGCGGCCGCCCGCTCGGCGCCGGCCACGCGCTCGTCCGCTACGTGCTCGCGTGGCTGTGGTTCCTGCCGCCGCTCGCGCTGCATCCGCTCCTCGGGCTGTCGGTGCCCGTCACGCTCGCGCTGGCTGCCGCGTGGATCGTCGCGTGGGCCGGCGCGGCCCGCCTGCACACCGGTCGCCAGTTCCCGCACGACCGCCTCGCCCGCACGCGCGTCGTCGCGATCCCGCGCTGACGCGCCGCGCGACGGCGACAGGCCCCGCGTCCAAGCGGATTCATCGGACGAAATGACTCGAAGGCACTGTGGCGTCCATCCGCGTCGTCTGCCCGAGCGGCGCAAGACAGTCGGTTCGCCAGATTACGCAACGCCGCCGCATTCACTGCTAAACACGCCCGAACGACAGTAATAAGAACGTCTCGTGACTGTCACGGCATGGTCACGCCCGCATGGCGCAATGCCGGTAATGTCAACCGGCGCGAGTCATGCATGGGCCAGAAAACGTCCGCGACCTCCCTGTTCCGTCAACCGCTCGGCGCTCGCGCCGTCACCGCCTTCCTGTCCGGGTCGGCCGCCACCGATGCCGTTTCGTCGCACGAACCGACGACCACGCACGCCAGGCAACACGACGACCCGGAGCCGTCCACCCATCGCTACCGCACGATCTGGCTGTCCGACATCCATCTCGGCTCGAGCGGCTGTCAGGCGCCGTACCTGCTCGACTTCCTGCGTCACAACGATTCGGAATACCTGTACCTCGTCGGCGACATCATCGACGGCTGGCAGCTGAAGAAGGGCTGGTACTGGCCGCAGGCGCACAACGACGTCGTGCAGAAGGTGCTGCGCAAGGCGCGCAAGGGCACGCAGGTGGTCTACATCCCGGGCAACCACGACGAAGGCGCGCGGCAGTTCTGCGACCTCGCGTTCGGCGACATCCAGGTGCGCGGCGAGGCATTTCACACGACGCTCGCGGGCAAACGTTTGTGGATCGTGCACGGCGACCTGTTCGACGGCGTGATCCAGCACGCGAAATGGCTCGCGTATCTCGGCGACACGCTCTACACGCTGATCCTCGTGCTGAACCGCTGGTTCAACCGGATCCGCAGCCGGCTCGGCTTCCAGTACTGGTCGCTGTCGCAGTACCTGAAGCACCAGGTGAAGAACGCGGTCAACTTCATCTCGCAGTTCGAGACCGTGATGACCGACGAAGCGCGCCGCCGCGGCTGCGACGGCGTCGTGTGCGGGCACATCCACAAGGCGGAGATCCGCGACATCGACGGCGTGCTGTACTGCAACGACGGCGACTGGGTCGAGAGCCTGTCCGCGCTCGTCGAAACGATGGAAGGCGAGCTGAAGATCGTCTACTGGACGGTGATGCGCACCGCGCCGTCCGCCGCTGCGTCGCGCAAGGCCAAGGCCACCGCCGCCTGACACAACTCCACTTACAGGACACATGCCGCGATGAAGATCATGATCGTCACCGACGCGTGGGAACCGCAGGTCAACGGCGTCGTGCGCACGCTGAAGAGCACCTCCCGCGAACTCACCGCGCTCGGCCACCGCGTCGAAATGCTGACGCCGCTGGAATTCCGCACGGTGCCCTGCCCGACCTACCCCGAGATCCGCCTGTCGATCCTGCCGTACCGCAAGCTGCGCGCGCGGATCGATGCGTTCGCACCCGATGCGCTGCACATCGCGACCGAAGGCCCGCTCGGCCTCGCCGCGCGACGCTATGCACGCGCACGCAAGCTGCCGTACACGACCGCGTATCACACGCGCTTTCCGGAATACGTGCAGGCACGCTTCGGCATTCCGCTGGCGGCGACCTACAAGTTCCTGCACTGGTTCCACGGGCCGTCGCTCGCGGTGATGGCGCCGACGCCGGTCGTGAAGCAGGACCTCGAGAAGTTCGGGTTCACGAACGTCGTGCTGTGGACGCGCGGCGTCGATCTCGACATCTTCCGGCCGATGGAGTCGAAGGTGCTCAATACCGCGCGGCCGATCTTCCTGTACGTGGGACGCGTCGCGATCGAGAAGAACGTCGAGGCGTTCCTGCGCCTCGACCTGCCCGGCTCGAAGTGGGTCGCGGGCGAAGGTCCGGCGCTCGCGGAACTGAAATCGCGCTACCCGGAGGCGAACTATCTCGGCGTCCTGTCGCAAGCCGAGCTCGCCAAGGTGTATGCTGCGGCCGACGTGTTCGTGTTTCCGAGTCGCACCGACACGTTCGGCCTCGTGCTGCTGGAGGCGCTCGCATGCGGCACGCCGGTTGCCGCGTACCCCGTCACGGGCCCGATCGACGTGCTCGGCACGGGCGGCGCCGGCGCGATGCACGAAGATCTGCAGGAGGCCTGCCTCGAGGCGCTCAAGATCGAACGCGAAACTGCCCGCGCGTGGGCAGAGCGCTTCTCGTGGCGCGCGGCGTCCGAGCAGTTCGCGTCGCATCTGAAGCCGCTGCCGAAAACTGCGTACTCGCCCGCCGAAGGTGCCGCCGTTTGAAACGAGACCTGAACGACAAGACCCCGCTCCCCGCCGCGACGGCGCAACCGCATGGCCCGTTCGACGAAGAAGAACCGCACGCCGATGCGGACGTGCACACGCACGAGCCGCTCGGCCCCGACGATCGCCTGGCGCCGCTGCCGCCCAACCCGTACAAGCGGCACCGCGGCATCACGCGCGCGTGGTACGCGCTCAAGCATTCGCTGAACGGGTTTCGCGTCGCGATCCGCGAGGAGAGCGCGTTTCGCCAGGAGCTCACGCTCGCCGCGCTGATGCTGCCGATCGGCGCGTTCTCGCCGGTGCCTGCCGCGTCGCGCGCGCTGCTGATCGCATCGGTCCTGCTGGTGCTGATCGTCGAGCTGCTGAACTCGAGCGTCGAGGCCGCGATCGACCGCATCTCGCTCGAGCGCCACGAGTTGTCGAAGCGCGCGAAGGACCTGGGCAGCGCGGCGGTTACCGTCGCGCTGTTCGCGTGCGTGACGACGTGGGCCTTCGTGCTGGGCCCGGTCGTCGCGCGCTGGCTCGGCTTCTAGCGGCACCAGCGGCGCACCGACCGCGTGCGGCGGTGCACCATGCGCGCAACGCATCGCGATCACGAAATGCGCCCGTTGTAAGGAATCCGCGGTTTATAATCGTCGGCCAGACCTAGAACAGCAACCCGCGCCGGACGAATCTCGCAGCATCGATTGCAGCGCCCGCCAGTCCGGCATACACAGGGCCGGACGACATGGAAGCGAAACCTCCCCGCCGCACCCGCGAACGGATTCTCGAGTTGTCGTTGAAACTCTTCAACGAGATCGGCGAGCCGAACGTCACGACGACGACGATCGCCGAGGAAATGGAAATCAGTCCAGGCAACCTGTACTACCATTTCCGCAACAAGGACGACATCATCAACAGCATCTTCGCGCAGTTCGAGCAGCAGATCGAACGGCGGTTGCGCTTTCCCGAAGATCACCGTCCGACGATCGACGAGACCTGGTCGTACCTGCAGTACATGGCCGATTTCATGTGGACCTACCGGTTCCTGTATCGCGATCTCAACGACCTGCTCGCGCGCAATCGCACGCTCGAGACGCACTTCAAGCAGATCATCAGCCACAAGGTGCGCTTCGCGCACGACATGTGCGAGCTGCTCGTGTCCGACGGCGAAATGGTCGCGACGCCCGCCGAGATCGAAGTCATCGCCACCAACATGGCCGTGATCTCGACGTACTGGCTGTCGTATCAGTACGTGATGCACCCGCGCAAATACAACGACCAGGACGCGATCCGCGAAGAGCTGCACCAGGTGAGCATGCACGTGATCTCGGTCATGGCCCCGTACCTGCGCGGACGTTCGCGCCAGCTGTTCGACGATCTCGTCTCCGGCAAGCTGCCCAAGCGCCAGTTCTCCGACTACCTGCCGCCGCGCGACGGTTCGCCGCGCCCCGCCGGCAGCCCGGTCGCGGCCAAGCCCGCCGCAAAGGATACGAAACAATGAAGGCTGTCTGTGTTTACTGCGGCTCGGCGTCCGGCGTGCGGCCCGTCTATGCGGACGCCGCGCGCGCGTTCGGCCGCGCGCTCGTCGATGCGGGCCTCACGCTCGTCTACGGCGGCGGCCGCGTCGGCCTGATGGGCGTGATCGCCGATGAAGTGATGGCGGCCGGCGGCCGTGCGGTCGGCGTGATCCCCGAGTTGCTGGTCGACAAGGAAGTTGGCCATACCGGGCTGTCCGAGCTGCACGTCGTGCCCGACATGCACCACCGCAAGAAGATGATGGCCGACCTCGCGGATGCGTTCGTCGCGATGCCCGGCGGCGCCGGCACGCTCGAGGAATTCTTCGAGGTCTATACGTGGGCGCAGCTCGGCTATCACCGCAAGCCGGTCGCGCTGTACAACATCGATTCGTTCTTCGATCCGCTGATCGCGCTGCTGCGCCACACGGTCGACGAAGGCTTCATGCGTCCGACCTACTTCGACGCGCTGCGCATCGACGCCGAACCGGTCGCGCTGATCGAACAATTGCGCGGCTACCAGCCGCCCGCGCGCGACAAGTGGGCGCCGGACGCGGCCAAGTAAAGTTTATCGGGAGCCGCACGCGATGCCCGCACCGTCGTCCGAACGCAAGGCCGTCCTCATTACCGGCGCGAGTCGCGGCATCGGCCGTGCGACCGCCGTGCTCGCGGCCGAGCGCGGCTGGGATGTCGGCATCAACTATGCACGCGACGCGGCAGCAGCCGAACTGACCGCGCAAGCGGTTCGCGACGCCGGCGCGCGCGCGTGCGTCGTCGCCGGCGACGTCGCGAACGAAGCAGACGTCATCGCGATGTTCGACACCGTCGCGGCCGCGTTCGGTCGCCTCGACGCACTCGTGAACAATGCGGGGATCGTCGCGCCGTCGATGCCGCTCGCCGACATGCCGCTCGACCGGCTGCGGCGGATGTTCGATACCAACGTGCTCGGCGCCTACCTGTGCGCGCGCGAAGCCGCGCGCCGGCTGTCCACCGACCGCGGCGGGCGCGGCGGCGCGATCGTCAACGTGTCGTCGATCGCGTCGCGGCTCGGTTCCCCTAACGAGTACGTCGACTATGCGGGCTCGAAGGGCGCGGTCGATTCGCTGACGATCGGCCTCGCGAAGGAGCTCGGCCCGCACGGCGTGCGCGTCAACGCGGTGCGGCCCGGCCTGATCGAGACGGAAATCCATGCGAGCGGCGGCCAGCCGGGGCGCGCGGCACGCCTCGGCGCGCAGACGCCGCTCGGCCGCGCGGGCGACGCGCAGGAGATCGCGGAAGCGATCGTCTGGCTGCTCGGCGACACCGCGTCATACACGACGGGCGCCCTGCTCGACGTCGGCGGCGGCCGATAATCGCGCCCTCAACGGGCAAAAACGGACCGGCTGAAGCCGGTCCGTGGTCACGACACCACAAATCTCCACAATATCGTGACCATTCCAGTAAACATCGGTAACAGTTCCGTGTTCTACTAGCGCCAACCAAAAACAGCCGGTCATCCGGCTGTCATCTCGCCTCGATGCGACCCTTATTGGATCCGGCCCATGTCGCCGGGCCCGCTTGACCCGACCGAGATCTTTTCCATGCCAGGAACAGCAGCGCCCGGCCGGCGACGCACATCCGTGCCCGCTTCGGCCATGCACGCCCGATCAGCCGCCGATCCCGACCTCAGCGCGACCCTCCATGCCGCCGGCACGCCCGCCGTGGCCGGCAGCCCCGCGACGGACGCCGCCGGCAATCGCGCTCTGCGGCTGGGCTGGCGCGTCTGGCTGCTGGTTGCCGCGCTGGTCTGCGCGTACACGCTGCCGGGCGTGCTCGGCCACGATCCGTGGAAGCAGGACGAAACCTATACGTTCGGCATCATCCAGCACATGCTCGAGACGGGCGACTTCGTCGTGCCGACCAACGCCGGCCAGCCGTTCATGGAAAAGCCGCCGCTCTACGCGTGGGTCGCGACGAGCCTCGCATGGCTGCTGCAGCGGGTGATGCCGCTGCACGACGCGGCGCGGCTCGCGAGCGCGCTGTTCGCGGCGCTCGCGTTCGCCTTCGTCGCACGCGCGGCACGCAGTGCCAGCCGGGCCGACAGTTGGCTCGACCTGCGTGTGATTGGCCCCGTCGTGCTGAGCGCGGGCACGCTCGTCGTCGTCAAGCACGTGCACGACATGATGACCGACGTCGCGCTGTTCGCGGGCACCGCGATGGGCTTTTGCGGCCTGCTCGAGCTCGTGATGCAGCACGTCGCGCGCGCGCGCCGGATGCGACACGGGCTGCCGGTGCGACCGTCCGGCCGCTGGGCCGCGCCGATCTTCGGCGCGGGCGTCGGCATCGCGCTGATGGCAAAGGGACTGTTCGTGCCGCTCGTGTTCGCCGCCACGCTCACGGGCGCGCTGGTGCTCTACCCCGCCTGCCGCACGCGTGCGTTCGCGCGCTCGCTCGGTGTCGCCGCGCTCGTGTTCGCACCGTTCGCGCTCATCTGGCCGACGGCGCTGTTCCTGCGTTCCGAAACGCTGTTCATGACCTGGTTCTGGGACAACAACGTCGGCCGCTTCTTCGGTTTCTCGGTGCCGGAACTCGGCGCGGAAAACGACAAGCCGTTCTTCATCCTGCGTGCGTTCCTGCTCCTCGGCTTCCCGGTCGCGCCGCTCGCGATCGTCGCGCTGGCACGCGGCGCATGGCGCGAATGGCGCACGCCGCGCATCGCGCTGCCCGTACTCTTCGCCGGGGTCGGCCTCGCGGTGCTGCAAGTGTCCGCGACCTCGCGCCAGCTCTACATCCTGCCGTTCTTCGCACCGCTCGCGCTGGTTGCCGCGCAGGCGATCGAGCGGCTGCCGCGCGGGCTGCATCTCGCATGGGATTACCTGAGCCGACTGCTGTTCGGCACCGTGGTCGCGCTCGCGTGGGGAATCTGGGCGGTAATGGCCGATCCGGGTTCATCGCGTGCGGGCCTCGCGCTGCTCGGCCGCTGGCTGCCGCTCGACTGGACGATGCCGATCGTGCCCGCGTTCGTGATCGGCGCGCTCGTGCTGACGGTCGGCTGGCTGGGGCTGCTGCCGAAGCTGCGCACGACGGGCCCGTGGCGCGGCGCGCTGTCGTGGGGCGCCGGCGCACTGGTCGCCTGGGGTCTCGTGTATACGCTGTTGCTGCCGTGGCTCGACGTCGCGAAGAGCTACCGGTCGGTGTTCGACGACCTGAACGCACATCTCGCCCTCGAATGGAGCGACGGCGACTGCATGGCGAGCCTGCACGGGCTCGGCGAATCGGAAGCGCCGATGCTGTACTACTTCTCCGGTATCCAGCACACGCCGATCGACGACGCGAAAACGACCCGCTGCACGTGGATGATCGTCCAGGGCGTGCGGGCCGTCGATCCGGCGCCGGGCAGCGAATGGAAACTGTTTTGGACCGGCGCTCGCCCGGGCGACGACGAGGAACTGCTGCGCGTCTACGTGCGCACGCCCGAAGAGCACGAAACGCAGTGAAACGAGGCGGCGCCGCGAAACGGCGCCGTCGTCATTTCCGGGAGGCCGCGCAACCGGCATCGAAGCGCGGTTTCACGCCGGCCGTCTCACCGCCCGCGCACGTCAGAACGACGAGCCCGGCTCGCGCAGGAATGCCGCCTCCGCATCGGTCGACGGACGGCCGAGAATCGCATTGCGGTGCGGAAAGCGGCCGAAGCGCTCGACGACGGCCGCATGACGCAACGCGAAGTCGTGATAGCTCTCGCACCCTGCCTCGCCGCGAATACCCGCGCACAGGCGCACGGCCTCGCGCTGGCTCTCGCCCGATTCGTCGTGTTCGAACGGCAGGTACGCAAACGCGCGGTGATGGCCGCTCGGCAATCGCGCATCCCAGCCGGCCGCGACGACGCGCCGCGCGAGCGCCAGCGCCTTCGGATCGGCAGCGAACGCGCGCGGCGTGCCGCGATGAATGTTGCGGGAGAACTGGTCGAGCACGACGATCAGCGCGAGCGCGCCGAGCGGCGTGTCGGCCCAGCGATCGTGGGCGCCGTCGCACGCGGCGTCGAGCAACGCGCCGTAGCGCGTCCGCAGCAAGTCGTCGAACGCCGCGCCGCCGTTGAACCACACCTTGCGCGCGTGGCCGAATTCGGCCGACCCCGGCTCGCCGAACCAGAAATCGAGAATCTCGCGTGCTTGCGGATCGAGCGCCGCGGCACTGTCCGTCACGTGTTCGACCGTCATGCAAACTCCAGGACGAGGCGCCGTGTCCGCGCGCTCTTCTTTTCAAGTTTGGCGACCCGCAGGTCGCCGATTTCCGACGTATTGCGCACATGCGTGCCGCCGCACGGCTGAAGATCGACGCCCTCGATGCGCAGCAGCCGCACGCGGCCCAGCCCCAGCGGCGGCTTCACGCTCATCGTGCGCACGAGCTCGGGCCGCTCGGTCATCTCGGCGTCGGTGATCCATTCGGTGGTGACGGCATGCGCGCCGTGGACCAGCGCCGCGAGACGGCGCTCGACGTCGACGCGGTCGATCGCGTCCGACGTCGCGAAATCGAGCCGCACGTAGTCGGCCGTCACGCTGCAGCCGTCGACCGGATACGGCAGCACCGCGCACATCAGGTGCGCGGCCGTATGCAGCCGCATGTGCCGGTAGCGGCGCAGCCAGTCGATGCCCGCGACCACGCGCGCGCCCGGCACGAGCGCCGCGACGTGCGCTTCCTGGCCCGGCGCGGGCACGTGCACGGCATCGTCCGGTGTTGCGCCGTCGAACTTCGCCTTGCGCGTGTCGGCGATCGCGATCGTGCTGCCGTCAGGCAGCGTCAGCGTGCCGCTGTCGCCGGCCTGCCCGCCGCCAAGCGGATAGAAGACGGTGCGGTCGAGCCGGATGCCGTCGTCGCCGACGGCCGCGACGACGGCCTCGCATTGCGTCAGATAGGCATCTTCACGAAACAGGGCATGGGTCGTCATCGGGCGAGCCTCGTATCGATGGGGAAACGGTCAGTGTCGCGCCGCACCGGCCAGGCGCCCAGACGCAGATCGTCCGGGATGCGGACAGCGGCGTACCGGTCGATCAACCGGGCCGGTTGCGCATCCAGTCGGCCGTGTCGTAGAACGAATGCATGAGCCGTTCACGCAATGGCTCGGCGAGCCCGATGTCCTCCATCGCCCACGCCATGCAGCGCAGCCATTGATCGCGCTCGACCGACGCGATCGGGAACGGCAGGTGCCGCGCGCGCAGCCGCGGATGACCGAACCGGCTGATGTAGTGGTCGGGGCCGCCGAGCCAGCCGCTCAGGAACCAGAACAGCTTGTCGCGCGAGCCGTCGAGCGACGCCGGATGCAGCGCGCGAATCTGCGCGAACTCGGGCTCGAGGTCCATCAGGTCGTAAAAGCGGTCCACCATTTCGCGTACGCGGGCTTCGCCGCCCACGAGCTCGAACGCCGTCGGCTGCGACGGCGCTTCATCATTCACATCGGTCATACGAATCGTCGAAAACGGGATAGTCGGGGCCGCCGGCGCCGCTCACGCGTCGCGCAGCGACTGCAGCGCCGGGCGCCGCAACACATTATGCAGGCTCAGCCAGCCGGCCGCACCGGCGCACGCGACGCCGGCCGCGATGCCGGCCGGCACGAGCCACGGATCGACGGCGAGCTGGAAGTCGAACACGCGCGACGCCAGCACCCAGCCGACCGCGATCGCACCGGCCGACGCCAGCGCGCCGGCCAGCGCGCCGACGACGACGAATTCCGCGCGCTGCACCGCATTGACCTGCGCGCGCGACGCGCCGAGCGCACGCAGCAGCGCGGCCTCGCGCACGCGCTCGTCGCGCGAGCCGGCAAGCGCCGTGTACAGCACGAGCACGCCGGCCGCGAGCGTGAACGCAAACAGGAACTGCACCGCGCCGACCACCTGCAGCATCATCCGCTGCAACTGGGCGAGGATCGGCGCGACGTCGATCGCGGTCAGGTTCGGGTAGCGCGCGATCAGCGGATCGAGCAACGCCGCCTGCTCGGCCGGCAAATGGAAGCTCGTCAGGTAGACGGCCGGGAAATCCTTCAGCACCGGCGGCGGCATCAGCACGAAAAAGTTGACGCGAAACGAGCCCCAGTCGAGCTTGCGCACGCTGGTGATCGGCGCATCGACCGTGAGCCCCGTCACGTCGAAGCGCAGCGTGTCGCCCGGCTTCACGTTCAGTGTCTTCGCAAGCCCGGCTTCGATCGAGATTTGCGGGCTGGCCGAGCGGCCGAACCAGTCGCCGGCGACGATCCGGTTGTCGGAAGGCAGCTCGGTCGTGTACGACAGGTTGAACTCGCGGTCGACGAGCCGGCGCGCCTCGTCCGACGGATACGCGTCCGGGTTGACCGGCTTGCCGTTGATCGCGACGAGCCGGCCGCGCACCATCGGCGCGGGCACCGCGTCGCGTATGCCGTGCGCGGCGAGCCACGCCGCGACGTCGGCGCGCTGGTCGGGCTGGATGTCGATCAGGAACTGGTTCGGCGCGTCGGGCGGCGTCGACTGCCGCCAGCCGGCGACGAGGTCGTTGCGCGTGATCGCGATCAGCAACAGGCACATCAGCCCCAGCGCGAGCGCGGTGATCTGCAGCGCGCTCGCCGTGCCGCGCCGGTGCAGCGACGCGAGCGCATAGCGCCACCCGACGCCGGCAGCCACGCGCGCATCGCGCACCGCGCGCGCCGCCACGTAGAGCACGAGCCGCGCGATCAGCGAAAAACCGATCAATGCGCCCGCGAATCCGCCCGCGACGATCAGCCCGAGCTTGAGGTTGCCCGCCGCGACGATCAGCAGCCCCGCGAACAGCACGACGCCGAGCGCATACAACGCCCAGGCCGTGCGCGAAGCGTCGCCCCAGTCGCGCCGCAGCACGCGCACCGGCGGCACGCGCGTGAGCGGTGCAAGCGGCGGCAGCGCGAAGCCGAGCAGCAGCACGAGCGCGGCGCCGATGCCGACGAGCGCGGGCCAGGGCGTGGGCGGCGGCAGCACGACGTCGATCAGGCTGCCGAGCGCCGCGAGGAGCGCCCAGTGGCCGCCGTAGCCGAGCAACGCGCCGGCGCCCCCCGAGACGATGCCGACGCCGGCGAATTCGAGCGCGAACAGCGCGCCGAGCGTGCGGCGGCTCACGCCGAGGCAGCGCATCGTCGCGCAGCCGTCCAGATGGCGCCGCATGTAGCGCTGCGCGGCCATCGCGATCGCGACCGCCGCGAGCAGCGCGGTGAGCAGCGCGACGAGCGTCAGGAAATGGCGCGCGCGATCGAGCGTCTGGCGCACCTGCGGCTGGCCTTCCTGCAACGATTCGAGGCCGACGCCGCGCAGCTTGCCGCCGTCGACGCGCCCGTGCGCGTAAGCCTCGAAGCGCGCGACGGCCGGCGCGTCGCCGGCCACGAGCAGCCGGTACGTGACGCGGCTGCCGTAGCCGGTGAGCCCGGTCGCGGCGAGTTCGTCCGCGCGCATCATCAGCCGCGGCGAAAAATTGACGAACGAAAAACCGCGATCGAGTTCGCGGGAGATCGACGCGGCGACCGTGAACGTGCGCAGCCCGACACGCACGGTGCCGCCTGCCTTCAGATGCAACGCATCGAGCAATGCGGGATCGGCCCACACGGTGCCGGGCGCGGGGATCGCGGTCGCCTTGTGCGCGGCGCTCGCGCCGGCCGGCACGATCTCGACCGCGCCGTGCAGCGGATACCCGATCGATACGGCCTTCACCGCCGCGAGGCGCGCGGGCGCCGCGTCGCCCGCCTGCCCGCCGGCGGCCGCTGCGATCATGCTCGGGAAAATCGCGGTGGTCGCGGTACGCAACCCGAGCGCGCGCGCCTCGCGGTCGAACGACGGATCGACGGGATGATCGGCGCGCACGACGAAATCGGCGCCGAGCATCTGGCGCGCGTCGCGCTCGAGCCCCTGGCGCAGCCGGTCGGCGAGGAAACCGACGCTCGTCAGCGCCGCGACCGCGAGTACCAGCGCCAGCACGAGCAGCGTGAGTTCACCGGCGCGCCAGTCGCGCGCGGTCATCCGCGCCGCCTGGCGGATCAGGTCGTGCCAGCCGAAGCGGCCGGCATGGCCGGGCCGCCCGGCCGGCAAAGGGTCGGCGGGCTGCCGCTCGGCGGGTGAAGGCGCCTTCAATCGCGCTTGCCCCCGATCGAGTTGAGCCGCGACACCATGTGGTTCGCCATTCCGCGAAAGCCGCCCGACACGCCGCGCCACAGACGCGGCAGCGCCCAGGCCGACGCCGCGATGAACGCCGCGAGCAATACGAGGAAGGCGAGCGGAACGAAGAACGCGAGTGCGAGGCCGCCGAACACGAGGCCGTCCTCGGTGGACGACGCGACCCAGTTCGAGATCGGCTCGGGAGACAGGTTGATCAGCGCGCGCGTGCCGGCCTTCGCGACGTGCGCGGCACCGGCGAGCGAACCGCCGGCCAGCCCGGCGACCGCGAGCACGGTCGGGTCGGCATGGCCGAGTGCGCCGGCGGCCAGCACCGCGCCGGCCGGAATGCGGATGAAGGTGTGCACCGCGTCCCACAGCGAATCGAACGCCGGAATCTTGTCGGCAAGGAATTCGGTGACGGCGAGCACGGCGGCCGCGCCGATGACCCATGGCGACGTCAGGACCGCGAGCGTGTCCGGCAGATGGAGCCAGCCGACCCGCGCGAGCACGCCGGCGATCAACACCGTCAGGTAAAGGCGCAGCCCGCTCGCCCACGCGAGCCCCGCGCCGAGCGAAATGGCTTCGATCATGGCCCTCTCCTTGCACTTTACCGTGCGCTTTGCCGATTGATCGGATCGAGTCGGTGCGACGGCCGCGCGGCGCGTGGCGACCGGAGCCGCGCGGCCGGGAGCGGCGCGGCGACATTCAGGCCCGAATGCGTTCCATTATAGACAGGCTCGCCGGCGGGCCGGCGCAATTCCGCGGTGCATCACGACCGGGGGCGCCGGCCGGGCGCGGCCCGTCGGCATCAGGCAGCCGACGACAGCTTCAGGCCGACCAGCCCGAGCACGATCAGCGACGCGCTCGCGACGCGGGCGACCGTGAGCGCCTCGCCCATCATCACGATCCCGAACACGAATGCGCCGACCGCGCCGATGCCCGTCCATACCGCATATGCGGTGCCGAGCGGCAACTGGCGCATCGCGACCGCGAGCAGCCCGAAGCTGGCCAGCGCCGTGACGATCGTAAACACCGACGGTCCGAGCTTCGTGAAACCCTCGGACGACTTCATGCCGGCCGCCCATGCCACTTCCAGCAAACCGGCAATCAACAACAATACCCACGCCATCTCGACGTACTCCAGAACGGATGGGGCCGTCCCCGTTGCAGCGAATGGCCCGGGGTCGTCCCCGGGCGGCGCCGAGTATAACAAGGCGCTAACGGGCATGCCGGATGCGCGGCTCCCGGCGGCGAACGGAGATCGGGCGGACGCACGGTGCGGCCACGCCCGCCCTGCCGCGCGCGGCTTCAGTTCGACACGCGCTTGGCCCCGACACCGCCGACGCAGCGGTCGTCGCGATACAGCGCCCACTCGTCGCACACGCGGCCGTCCTTGAACACGCACATGCCGACCTGCCCGCGCGGAAGGTTGCGGATCACGTGGCGTCCGCCGAGCTTTTCGCAATTGACCGACGCGGGATTGGCGAGCGTCTGCTGTGACGCGGGAGGCTGTTGTCCGGGCGGCAGCGGCTGCGCGAACGCGCGGGGCGCGGCAAGCGCCAGCGCACTGATGACGACGAGACGGACGGACATGGCACGCTCCTCGGTTTCGTTCGCACAACGGTCAGCATAGCGGGGAATCCGCGGCCGGTGTGCGCGGCCGGCGCATGCGGCGGCAATGTCGCGCCGATGCAACTTCACCGGCGCGCCGCGTTGCATTCACGCCGCATCGCGCGCCATGCCGCGACGTCACGCAGCGCCGACGAGCCGGTAGCCGACGCCGGTTTCGGTGACGATGTGCTCGGGCTGCGCGGGATCGCGTTCGAGCTTCTGGCGCAGATGCGCCATGTAGATGCGCAGATAGTGATGACTCTCGACGTGCGACGGCCCCCAGACGTCGCGCAACAGCTGACGGTGCGTGAGCACGCGCCCCGCATGCCGCACGAGCGTCGCGAGCAGCCGGTATTCGAGCGGCGTCAAATGCACGATCTCGCCGTCGCGCCACACCTGGCGCAGCGCGAGATCGACGCTCACGCCGCCGAAATTCACCTTCGGCGATTCGTTCGCGCCGCCCTGGTTGCGCCGGCGCAGTTGCGCGCGGATGCGCGCACGCAGCTCGGACACGCCGAACGGCTTGGTCAGGTAGTCGTCGGCGCCCGCGTCGAGCGCGGCGACCTTCTCCTCTTCCTGCGTGCGCGCGGACAGCACGATCACCGGCACCTCGGACCACCCGCGCAGCTCCCGGATCACGTCGAGGCCGTCGGTGTCGGGCAGCCCGAGGTCGACGATCACGAGATCGGGCTTGCGGGTCGCCGCATCGATCAGCCCCTGCTTGCCCGTCTCCGCCTCGAACACGGCGACGCCGTCCTCTTCGAGCGCGGCGCGCACGAAGCGGCGGATCTGTTTCTCGTCCTCGATCAGGACGACGGTCAGGCTCGGTTCACTCATGGTCTGGCAATGGCTCGGAGGGGGACGATGCGCCGGGCATGTCGAGTTCGTCGTCGGGTACGGCAGGCACGGCCGGCGGCGTGTCGACCGGCAGCGTGAACGAGAAGCGCGCGCCCGTCACGCGGCCGTCGGGCGCGGTACGGTTGAGCGCGCCGATTTTACCGCCGTGCGCCTCGACGATCGCGCGGCAGATCGCAAGGCCGAGCCCGATGCCGGGCGTCGCCGATTCCTTCTCGCCACGCGTGAACTTGTCGAAGATCCGCGTTTCCATGCCGGCCGGCAGCCCCGGGCCGTGATCGTCGACGTGCACGCGCACGAATGGCTGGCCGTCGTCGGTCACGCGCTCGGCGCCGATGTCGATCGACGTATCGGGCGGCGTGTACTTCGCCGCGTTCTCGAACAGGTTGGTGAACAGCCGCTCCATCAGCACCGCGTCCATCTGCAGCAGCGGCAGGTCGGGCGGCAGCGACACGCGCGCGGGATGCCGCGCGAGCACGCGCTTGCACGCGGCGAGCGCGGCGCCGACGGTTTCCTCGAGCAGCGACCACTGGCGCTTGAGCTGCAGGCTGCCGGCCTGCAGCCGCGCCATGTCGAGCAGGTTCGTGACGATGCCCGTCATCCGCAGCGCCTCGTCGTGGATCGCGTCGACCAGCTCGCCCTCGCGCTGCGCGACGCGTTCGGCCGCCGCGGCGTCGCCGTCGCGCGCGGCCGCGCGTCCGTTCGCGAGCATCGAAGAGAAACCGACGATCGTCGTGAGTGGCGTGCGCAGGTCGTGCGAGATCGCCGACAGCAGCGAGTTGCGCAGCCGCTCGGACTCCATGTTGACGAGCGCGTCGCGCGCGATCTCGACGTAGTGCACGCGCTCGAGCGCAAGCGCGATCTGCGCGGCGAATGCATCGAGCATCCGCAACTGCTCGGGCACCTCGAGCTCCCGAGGGTCGCGCGACGCGACCGCGAGCACGCCGCGCGTGCGCATCGGCGCCTTCAGCGGCAGGTACAGCGCGGCGGTCGCGGGCAGCGTGTCGGTGCCGCGCCCGGCCGGCTTCTGCTGGTCGTACACCCACTGGCCGACGTCGCTGTCGAGATCGGCGCCGGTGAGCGTGACGGCCGCGTCGGGCTCCTCGATCTTCTGCCGCACCTGGTCCGCACTGTCGGGCAGCAGGAACGCGACGCGCGCGCGAAACACCTCGCCCACGTGGCGGCTGCCGATCTCGACGATCTGCTCGGTCGTCAACGCCGCGCCGAGTTCGCGCGCCATCGCGTAGATCGCGCCCGTGCGCCGCTCGCGACGCTGCGCGATGCTCGCCTGGCGCGTCAGCGTCGACGTCAGGTGGCTGATCACGAGCGACGTCAGCAGCATCCCGAAGAAGGTCAGCAGATACTGCGTGTCGCTGACCGAGAACGACATGCGCGGCGGCACGAAGAAGAAATCGAACGCGGCGACCGACAGGAACGACTGCAGCACGCCCGGCCCGCGTCCCAGCCGCACGGCCGAGAACACGACGCCGAGCAGGTACAGCATCACGAGGTTCGTCAGGTCGAGCCGCTCGGACACGATGCTCGCGACGCCGGTGATCGCCGCGCAGATCGCGGCCGCGTATAGATAGTGACGCGGCGGCGAACGGCGCATGCCGAACTGCGCGAACGCGTCGCGCCAGTCGCGCGCGCGTGCGTCGAGCGGCGCCGCGCGCACTTCGTCGCTCGCGGACGCGCGAATCAGCATCAGGTCGACGTCGCCCGCGCGTTCGGCGAGCTTTTCGCCGAACGGCCGCGCGAAGCGACGCGCGAGCCCGACCTTCGGCGAACCGCCCGCGACGAGCTTCGACACGTTGCGCACCTTCGCATAGCCGATCAGCGCGGCGACCGCGTCGTCGCCCGCGAGCGTGGCCGTCTCCGCGCCGAGCTCGGCCGCGAGCTTCAGCGCATCGAGCGTGCGCTGCCGGCGCGCGTCGGGCAGCCGTTGCAGCCGCGGCGTCTCCACGTAGACGGCGATCCAGTCGGCCTTCAGGCTCGCGGCGAGCCGCGCGGCCGCGCGCACGAGCGTCGGCGCCTCGGGGCCAGGCCCGACGCATACGAGCAGCCGCTCGCGCGCCTGCCAGATACGCTGGATCGAACGGTCGGCACGGTATTCGCGCATCTGCGCGTCGACGCGGTCGGCCGTGCGTCGCAGCGCCAGTTCGCGCAGCGCGATCAGGTTGCCCTTGCGGAAGAAGTTGCGCACCGCGCGCTCGGCCTGCTGCGCGAGATAGACCTTGCCGTCGCGCATCCGCGCGAGCAGTTCCTCGGCCGGCAGGTCGACCAGCGTGACCTCGTCGGCCGCGTCGAACACGCGGTCGGGCACGGTCTCCCACACGCGGATGCCGGTGATCGCACCGACCACGTCGTTCAGGCTTTCGAGGTGCTGGACGTTGACGGTGGTGTACACGTCGATGCCCGCGTCGAGCAGTTCGTAGACGTCCTGCCAGCGCTTCAGGTGACGCGCGCCCTGCACGTTCGAATGCGCGAGTTCGTCGACGAGGATCAGTTGCGGCGCGCGCGCGAGCGCGCCGTCGAGATCGAATTCGCTGAGCGTGCGGCCGCGATAGTCGATGCGCGCGAGCGGCAGCACGTCGAGGCCGTCGAGCAGCGCGGCGGTTTCATTGCGGCCGTGGGTCTCGACGATGCCGACGACGACGTCGACACCCTCCTGCCGGCGCTGACGCGCGGCCTGCAGCATCGCATAGGTCTTGCCGACGCCGGCGGACGCGCCGAAGAAGATCTTGAGCTGGCCGCGCCGCTGCTTTTCTTCGTCTCGCTGCAGCTTGTCGAGGAGTTGGTCGGGATCGGGGCGGTTCATGCGTCAGGAAGGCGAAGCGCGAGATGGCGAACGAGTACTGTCATTGTTGTTCCAAATCGCCGCAAAAGGCAAAGACGGCGCATGCGCCGTCGGAAAGACGCGCCCGGCGCGGATCGGGCCGCGCCGGACGCCGGTTGCCGCATGCGCTCAGTGCGCGGCCTGCGCCGCATCGAGCGCGAGGTTCAGCTTCAGCACGTTCACGCGCGGCTCGCCGAGCACGCCGAACTGGCGGCCCGTCGTGTTCGCGGCCACGAGCTGCGCGACCGCGCCGGCCGTCAGGTTGCGCGCCTTCGCGACACGCTCGACCTGGTACGCGGCGGCGGCCGGCGTGATCTCCGGATCGAGGCCGCTCGCCGACGCCGTCACGAGGTCGACCGGCACGGGCTTCGACATGTCGGTGCCCGCGTCGCGCAGCGCGGCGATGCGCGCCTTCACCTGGTCGGCGAGCGACGGGTTCAGCGGGCCCAGGTTCGAGCCGCCGGAGCCGGTCGCGTTGTACGGCATCGGCGACGTGGCGGACAGCCGGCCCCAGAAATACTTCGGCGCATCGAACGACTGGCCGATCAGCGCGGAGCCGACCGCCTTGCCGTCCTTCTCGAGCAGGCTGCCGTTCGCCTGCGACGGAAACACGGCCTGGCCGAACACGGTCATCGCGGCCGGGTATGCGAGCCCCGTCACGACGGTCAGTACGACGAAGATCACGACGAGCGGGCGAATCAACGATTTCATGATGGTTCTTCCTTCAGGTACGGCGCATCAGGCCCAGCCGAGCGCGGCGAGCGTCATGTCGATCAGCTTGATGAACGGGAACGGCAGCAGCACGCCGCCGAGGCCGTACACCAGCAGGTTGCGGCGCAGCAGCGACGCGGCGCCGAGCGGCCGGTAAGTGACGCCCTTCAGCGCGAGCGGGATCAGCGCGACGATGATCAGCGCATTGAAGATCACCGCCGACAGGATCGCCGACGCCGGCGAGCTCAGATGCATGATGTCGAGCACGCGCAGCTGCGGGTACGTCGTCACGAACGCGGCCGGGATGATCGCGAAATACTTCGCGATGTCGTTCGCGATCGAGAACGTCGTCAGCGAGCCGCGCGTCATCAGCATCTGCTTGCCGATCTCGACGATCTCGATCAGCTTCGTCGGGTTCGAATCGAGATCGACCATGTTGCCGGCTTCCTTCGCCGCTTGCGTGCCGGTGTTCATCGCGACCGCCACGTCGGCCTGCGCGAGCGCCGGCGCGTCGTTGGTGCCGTCGCCCGTCATCGCGACGAGGCGCCCCGCCGCCTGGTGCTCGCGGATCGTCGCGAGCTTGGTTTCCGGCGTCGCTTCCGCGAGGAAGTCGTCGACGCCGGCCTCGGCCGCGATCGCCGCGGCGGTGAGGCGGTTGTCGCCCGTCACCATCACGGTCTTGATGCCCATCTTGCGCAGCTCCGCGAAGCGCTCCTTGATGCCGCCCTTCACGATGTCCTTCAGCTCGATCACGCCCAGCACGCGCGCGACGCCGTCGTGCAGGTCGGCCACGACGAGCGGCGTGCTGCCGCGGCGCGCGACGTCGTCGACCGCGCGGCGCACGTCCTCCGGAAAGCGGCTGCCGTGCGCCTCGACGTAGCGGCGAATCGCATCGGCCGCGCCCTTGCGGATCTCGCGGCCGGGCAGATCGACGCCGCTCATCCGCGTCTGCGCGGAGAAGCCGAGGAACGTCGCATGCAGTTGCGCCATGTCGCGCTGGCGGATGTTGAAGCGCTCCTTGGCCAGCACGACGATACTGCGGCCTTCCGGTGTTTCGTCGGCGAGCGACGACAGCTGCGCGGCGTCGGCCAGCGCTTCCTCGGTCACGCCCGGCGCGGGCACGAACGTCGACGCCTGGCGGTTGCCGAGCGTGATCGTGCCGGTCTTGTCGAGCAGCAGCACGTCGACGTCGCCCGCCGCCTCCACCGCGCGGCCCGACGTCGCGATCACGTTCGCCTGCATCATCCGGCTCATCCCGGCCACGCCGATCGCGGACAGCAGGCCGCCGATCGTCGTCGGGATCAGGCACACCAGCAGCGCGACGAGCGCGGTGATCGTCACCACGTGACCGGCCTTCATCGCTTCGACCGAGAACATCGAGAACGGCAGCAGCGTCGCGGTCGCGAGCAGCATCACGATCGTCAGCGCGACGAGCAGGATCGTCAGCGCGACCTCGTTCGGCGTCTTCTTGCGCTTCGCGCCTTCGACCATCGCGATCATCCGGTCGAGGAACGCCTCGCCGGGGTTCGCCGTGACCTTCACGACGATCCAGTCGGACAGCACGCGCGTGCCGCCCGTCACCGACGAGAAGTCGCCGCCCGATTCGCGGATCACCGGCGCGGATTCGCCGGTGATCGCCGATTCGTCGACCGACGCGACGCCCTCGACGACTTCGCCGTCGGCCGGGATCACGTCGCCGGCCTCGACCAGCACGACGTCGCCGCGGCGCAGGTCGGACGCGGTCGTGATGCGGATCGGCGACTTCGGATGCGGCTCGTTGAGCTTCTTCGCCATCACGTCCTTCTTCGCGCTGCGCAGCGATGCGGCCTGCGCCTTCGAGCGCCCTTCGGCGAGCGCTTCGGCGAAGTTCGCGAACAGCACCGTGAACCACAGCCACAGCGCGATCGCGAGGATGAAGCCCGCCGGCGCCTCGGCCTGGCCGGCAAGCGCCGCGATCCACAGGATCGTGGTCAGGATGCTGCCGACGTACACGCAGAACATCACCGGGTTGCGGAACTGCGTGCGCGGCGTGAGTTTCTTGAACGAATCCACGATCGCCGGGCGCAGCAGCGCCGGATCGAACATGGATCGTGTTGCGGAATGTTGAGTCATTGCGATCTCTTCAATCTCTTCAGTCTTTGCAAGGTGTCGCCATGTGCGCGCGCATCACGCGCCCAGCCACATCATCAGATGCTCGACGCCCGGGCCGAGCGCGAGCGCCGGCACGTACGTCAGCGCGCCGACCAGCATCACGGTGCCGAGCAGCAGCACGACGAACAGCGGGCCGTGGGTCGGCAGCGTGCCGCTCGTCACCGCGATGCGCTTCTTCGCGGCGAGCGAGCCGGCGATCGCCAGCACCGGCACGATCGTGCCGAAGCGGCCGAACCACATCGCGATCGCGGTCATCCAGTTGTAGAACGGCGTGCCGACCGTCAGGCCCGCGAACGCGCTGCCGTTGTTGTTCGCGGCCGAGCTGAACGCGTACAGGATTTCCGAGAAGCCGTGCGGGCCCGGGTTCGCGATGCCGGCACGGCCGGCGTCCGCCAGCACCGCGATCGACGTGCCGACCAGCACGAGCAGCGGCGTGAGCAGCACGACGATCGACACCATCTTCATCTCGTACGACTCGATCTTCTTGCCGACGTATTCGGGCGTGCGGCCGATCATCAGGCCGGCGACGAACACCGCGAGCAGCGCGAACACGAGCATCCCGTAGAGGCCGGAGCCGACCCCGCCGTAGATCACCTCGCCGAGCTGCATCAGCAACATCGGCACGAGACCGCCGAGCGGCGTCAGCGAATCGTGCATCGTGTCGACCGCACCGCACGACGCGGCCGTCGTCGCGACCGTGAAGATGCCGGTCTGCGCGATGCCGAAGCGCGTTTCCTTGCCTTCCATGTTGCCGCCCGGCTGCAGCGCGCTCGTCGACTGGTCGACGTGCAGCGCGGCGAGCGTCGGGTTGCCTGCCTGCTCGGCGCTGACCTCGACGCCGATCGCGATCGCGAACGCGACCGTCATCGCCGCGAGCACCGCGATGCCCTGCCGGCGGTCGCCGATCATGCGGCCGAACACGAGACACAACGCGGCCGGGATGATCAGGATCGAGAAGATCTGCACGAAGTTCGCGAACGGCGTCGGGTTCTCGTACGGGTGCGCGGAGTTCGCGTTGAAGAAGCCGCCGCCGTTGGTGCCGAGCATCTTGATCGCTTCCTGCGACGCGACCGGGCCCATCGCGAGCGTCTGCTTCACGAGCGGGGTCGGCACCGTCACCGGGTTGCCCTTTTCGTCCTTCACCGCGTTGCCCTGCGCGTCGAGCTTCGGCGCCGCATACGTGCTCGCCTGCAGCACCGGCACGTCCTGGTACGCCTTCATGTTCTGGATCACGCCCTGGCTCATCAGCAGCGCGGCGACGAGCGCGGCCATCGGCACCAGCACGTACATCGTCACGCGCGTGAGGTCGACCCAGAAGTTGCCGATCGTCTGCGCGGTATGGCGCGCGAAGCCGCGAATCAGCGCGATCACGACGACGATGCCGGTCGCCGCCGACAGGAAGTTCTGCACGGTGAGGCCGAGCATCTGCGTCAGATAGCTGACGGTCTGCTCGGGCGTGTAGTCCTGCCAGTTCGTGTTGGTGACGAAGCTCACGGCCGTGTTGAACGCGCCGTCGGCCGTCATCGCGCCGAATTGCTGCGGATTGCCGGGCAGGAAGCCCTGCAGGCGCAGCAGGCCGTACAGGAACAGCGCACCGAGCGCGTTGAACGCGATCGTGGCGATCGCATACTGCTTCCAGTTCATTTCGGTGCCGGCGTCGACGCCGGCGATGCGGTACAGCACGCGCTCGAGCGGCCCGAACACGCGCACGACGCGCGAGCTGCCGTCCATCACGCCCGTCAGGTAGCGCGCGACCGGCACCGCCGCCGCGAGCAGCACGACGATGAACAGCAGCATCTGCAACAGGTTGTTCGCGTTCATTCGATGTCCTCCGCGCGCAGCAGCGCAAAGACGAGATACGCGAACAGCAGGGCCGTCGAGGCACCCGCGAGCCAAAGCATCCAGGTCATGCGCGCCCCCCGCGTCCGTATTGCACGAGCTTCTCGCAACCGGCGAGCAAACCGAGGATCAGCGCGGTGAACAACACCAGCGCGCCGATGAAAACCCCATCCATTTTTGTGTTCTCCGTCGTCGAAATCGGACGACTAGAACCTTATGGGAACGCGCGTAAAGGTCGGGTCAAAGGTGATCGGAGCAGTATAAAAAACGCGTAAACGCGTGCGACGAGGCAGGAATGGCGCGACGGATGAAGGCGGAACGGACGGGGGACGGCGCCGCCCGTCACGGTGCGTGCCGGCGTGGCGCCGGCACGAAGGGATGCGTCACGGAACGAGGATCGTCGAGCCGGTCGTCTTGCGCGACTCGAGGTCGGCATGCGCGCGGCCGACTTCCGCGAGCGGATAGCGCTGGTTGATGCTGGTCTTCACCTTGCCCGACAGGATCACGTCGAACAGCTCGGCGGCCGCGGACTCGAGATCCGCACGCTTCGCGATGTACGAGAACAGCGTCGGCCGCGTGAAGAACAGCGAGCCGCGCGACGAGAATTCCTTCGAGTCGATCGGCGGCAGCGGGCCCGATGCATTGCCGAAGCTGACGAAATAGCCGAGCGGCGCGAGACAGTCGAGCGAACCGACGTAGGTGTCCTTGCCGATCGAATCGTAGACGACCGGCACGCCCGCGCCGTGCGTGATCTCCTTCACGCGCTGCGTGAAGTTCTCGCGCGTGTAGACGATCGGATGATCGCAGCCGTGCGCTTTCGCGAGCGCGGCCTTCTCGTCGGAGCCGACCGTCCCGATCACCGTCGCGCCGAGCGCCTTCGCCCACTGGCACACGAGCAGGCCGACGCCGCCGGCCGCCGCGTGGATGAGGATCGTGTCACCGGCTTTCACCGGGTACGTGCGGCGCAGCAGGTAGTGCGCGGTCAGCCCCTGCAGCATCACCGATGCCGCGTCGTCGTAGCTGATCCCGTCGGGCAACTTCACGAGCCGCTCGGCCGGCATCACGCGCTCCTGCGCATACGCGCCCGGCGGCTGCCCGACATAGGCGACGCGGTCGCCCGCCTTGAGCGCGGTCACGCCGTCGCCGACGGCCGTCACCTCGCCCGCCGCCTCCATCCCGAGGCCGCCGGGCAGCGGCTGCGGATAGAGGCCGGTGCGGAAATACACGTCGATGTAGTTGAGCCCGACCGCATGCTGCCGGATCCGGACTTCGCCCGCCTTCGGCGCGCCGACCTCGACATCGACCCACTTCATCACGTCCGGGCCGCCCGGCTGGTCGTATCGGATTGCTTTCGGCATCGTTTCGCTCCTCGTTTCTGAAGTTTCCGAATCTCGGTCAACGGATATTCGGGCCGCCGGCGCGGGCCGGCACGATCGGTACGGGACCGGCGGCCGGGGCACGTCGCGACGCCCGATTCTCGCGCGTCACTGCGCAGCGTGCATGGCCCTGCCGTCAGTAAGGGCAATCGGCCTGGCGACGGGCTAGCAAACGTCCTGCATGATCCGCGCCAGATCGTCGAGCAGCATCCGCGCGGTCGCCACGTTCGTCGCGACCGGCACGTCGTGCACGTCGCACGCGCGCACCAGCGCGGTGATGTCCGGATCGTGCGGCTGCGCGGTCATCGGGTCACGCAGGAACACGACGATGTCGACGCGGCCTTCGGCCAGTTCCGCGCCGATCTGCAGGTCGCCGCCGAGCGGCCCCGACAGCTTGCGCTCGACCTCCAGGCCATGCGCGGCCGCGATGCGGCCGCCCGTCGTGCCCGTTCCGACCAGCCTGCATTGCGCGAGCGTCTCGCGGTACTGGCCCGCGAGCGCGACGATCTCGTCCTTCTTCGCGTCGTGCGCGATCAATGCGATGCGGGGTTTGCTCATCTCCGGTTCCTTCGTGATTCGATCGTTGTCGTAGGTGCGAATGGCGTCGCGCGCATCAGAACGTGCCCGGATACGCGCCGCCGTCGAGCAGCCAGTTCTGCCCGGTGATATAGCCGGCGTGCACGCTGCAGAGGAACGCGCACGCCGCGCCGAATTCGGCGCGCGTGCCGAGGCGCCCGGCCGGGATTTCCTTCGCGCGCCGCGCGCGCATCTCGTCGACCGTCACGCCCTGCGCCTTCGCCGAGGCCGCGAGCGTCGTCGCGATCCGGTCGGTGTCGAACAGCCCGGGCAGCAGGTTGTTGATGGTCACGCCCTGCCCCGCGACCTTGCGCGACAGCCCCGCGACGAAGCCGGTCAGCCCCGAGCGCGCGCCGTTGGACAGCGCGAGCACGTCGATCGGCGCCTTCACGGCCGAACTGGTGATGTTGACGATCCGGCCGAAGCCGCGCGCGATCATCCCGTCGACGGTCGCGCGGATCAGCTCGATCGGCGTCAGCATGTTCGACTCCAGCGCGCGGATCCAGTCGTCGTGCGAGAAATCGCGGAAGTCGCCGGGCGGCGGCCCGCCGGCATTCGTCACGAGAATGTCCGGCTGCGGGCACGCGGCGAGCGCGGCCGCGCGGCCGTCGGGCGTCGTGATGTCGCACGCGACGGCGGTGACCGACACGGTCGACCCGGCGCGGATCTCCTGCGCGGTTTGCTCCAGCGTGTCGCGCGTGCGCGCGACGATCACGAGATTCACGCCCTCGGCGGCCAGCGCTTCCGCGCAGCCGCGACCGAGGCCCTTGCTCGCCGCGCACACGAGCGCGGTCTTTCCTGCGATGCCGAGATCCATCGTCGATTCCCTTGTGGCGACGCGCGCCGGCCGAGCCCCCGCCGCGTTGCCGGAACGGGCGAGCGGTCGGGTACGGGCGCGCACGGCGCGCGGATTTTCGTGAGACGTCGATAATATCCGGATCACGTGGCGCGCCTTGGTAAAATTGCGGCCACAAGCGATGGTCGGCCTGGCGCCGCCCCCGATCCCCTTTTGCCGCCAAGGCACCCCGTCATGAAACAGGACAGCCGTTTCCCGAATCTCTTCATCACCGATCACCCGCTGATCCAGCACAAGCTGACCCACATGCGCGACAAGGACACGTCGACGCGCACGTTCCGCGAACTGCTGCGCGAGATCACGCTGCTGATGGGCTACGAGATCACCCGCAACCTGCCGATCACGACGAAGCGGGTCGAAACCCCGCTCGTGGCGGTCGACGCGCCGGTGATCGCGGGCAAGAAGCTCGCGATCGTGCCCGTGCTGCGCGCCGGCATCGGGATGTCGGACGGCCTGCTCGACCTGGTGCCGTCCGCGCGCGTCGGCCACATCGGCGTCTATCGCGCCGAGGATCACCGCCCGGTCGAATACCTGGTGCGCCTGCCCGATCTCGAGGATCGCATCTTCATCCTGTGCGATCCGATGGTCGCGACCGGTTATTCGGCCGTGCACGCGGTCGACGTGCTCAAGCGCCGCAACGTGCCGGCCGCGAACATCATGTTCGTCGCGCTGGTCGCGGCTCCCGAGGGCGTGCAGGTGTTCCAGGACGCGCACCCGGACGTGAAGCTGTTCGTCGCGTCGCTCGACTCGCACCTGAACGAGCATGCGTACATCGTGCCGGGCCTGGGCGACGCGGGCGACCGCCTGTTCGGCACCAAGAACTGACGCGTGCCGCGGCCGGGCCGCGCGGCCCGGCGCGCCGGGCGGCCCTCCCGGCCGTTCGGCCATGCACGGCGGCCCCGAAGCGACAGTCGCCGCGTGATAAAATCACGATCCACTCGACACGCGCGGCCCCGCGGCATCACGCCCGCCCAGACGGCCGCCGATTCAACGACACATTGGCACAATCGCCCGCGCAGCGCGCCCGGGCACGGAGAAAGGTATGGCTGGTCATTCGAAATGGGCCAACATCAAGCATAAGAAGGCAGCGGCCGACGCGAAGCGCGGCAAGATCTGGACCCGCCTGATCAAGGAAATCCAGGTCGCGGCCCGCCTCGGCGGCGGCGACGCCAGCTCGAACCCGCGTCTGCGTCTCGCCGTCGACAAGGCGGCCGACGCGAACATGCCGAAAGACAACGTCAAGCGCGCGATCGACCGCGGCGTCGGCGGCGCGGACGGCGCGAACTACGAAGAAATCCGCTACGAAGGCTACGGCATCGGCGGCGCGGCGATCATCGTCGACACGCTGACCGACAACCGCACCCGCACGGTCGCGGAAGTCCGTCACGCATTCTCGAAGTTCGGCGGCAACATGGGCACCGACGGTTCGGTCGCGTTCATGTTCGATCACGTCGGTCAGTTCCTGTTCGCGCCCGGCACGTCGGAAGACGCGCTGATGGAAGCGGCGCTCGAAGCCGGCGCGGACGACGTCAGCACGAACGACGACGGCTCGATCGAAGTGCTGTGCGACTGGCAGGCCTTCTCGGCCGTGAAGGACGCGCTCGAAGCGGCGGGCTTCAAGGCCGAGCTCGCCGAAGTGACGATGAAGCCGCAGAACGAAGTCGAATTCACCGGCGACGACGCGGCAAAGATGCAGAAGCTCCTGGACGCGCTCGAGAACCTCGACGACGTGCAGGAGGTGTATACGAACGCCGTCATCGTCGAGGAATGAGATGCCGGCCGCCGTGCGCATCGTCGCGGCGGCGGCCCGACCGATTTCGCGGCCGGCGCGCCTGAGCGCGCCGGCCGCCCTGTTTTCTAGTCTGCGGGGAATCCCATGAAACTACTCGTCGTCGGTTCCGGCGGCCGCGAACATGCGCTGGCGTGGAAGCTCGCGCAGTCGCCGCGTGTCCAGATGGTCTACGTCGCGCCCGGCAATGGCGGCACGGCGCAGGACGAGCGTCTGAAGAACGTCGACATCACGTCGCTCGACGCGCTCGCCGATTTCGCGGAAAGCGAAGGCGTCGCGTTCACGCTCGTCGGGCCGGAAGCGCCGCTCGCGGCCGGCATCGTCAACCTGTTCCGCGCACGCGGCCTGAAGATCTTCGGGCCGACCCGCGAAGCCGCGCAGCTCGAAAGCTCGAAGGATTTCGCGAAGGCGTTCATGAAGCGCCACGGCATCCCGACCGCCGACTACGAAACCTTCTCCGACGCCGCCGCCGCACACGCGTACATCGACGCGAAGGGCGCGCCGATCGTCGTGAAGGCCGACGGCCTCGCGGCCGGCAAGGGCGTCGTCGTCGCGATGTCGCTGGAAGAAGCGCATGCCGCGATCGACATGATGCTGTCGGGCAACAAGCTCGGCGATGCCGGCGCGCGCGTCGTGATCGAGGAATTCCTCGACGGCGAGGAAGCGAGCTTCATCGTGATGGTCGACGGCAAGCACGCGCTGGCGCTGGCTTCGAGCCAGGACCACAAGCGCCTGCTCGACGAGGACCGCGGCCCGAACACGGGCGGCATGGGCGCCTACTCGCCCGCGCCGATCGTCACGCCGCAGATGCACGCGCGCGTGATGCGCGAAATCATCATGCCGACGGTGCGCGGGATGGAGAAGGACGGCATCCGCTTCACGGGCTTCCTGTATGCGGGCCTGATGATCGACAAGGATGGCAATCCGCGCACGCTCGAGTTCAACTGCCGGATGGGCGACCCCGAGACGCAGCCGATCATGGCGCGCCTGAAGAGCGATTTCTCGAAGGTCGTCGAGCAGGCAATCGCGGGCACGCTCGACACGGTCGAGCTCGACTGGGACCGCCGCACCGCGCTCGGCGTCGTGCTGGCCGCGCACGGCTATCCGGACGCGCCGCGCAAGGGCGACCGCATCAACGGCATCCCGGCCGAAACCGAGCAGGCCGTCACGTTCCATGCGGGCACGACGCTCGCCGAAGGCGACAAGCTCGTCACGTCGGGCGGCCGCGTGCTGTGCGTGGTCGGTCTCGCCGATTCGGTGCGCGAAGCGCAGCAGCATGCGTACGACACGATCAACCAGATCAATTTCGAAGGCATGCAGTACCGCCGCGACATCGGCTTCCGCGCGCTGAACCGCAAGAGCGCGTGACGCCGTGACCGCCGCCTTGCCGTCGCAAGCGGCGGCCTCCTCTGCCGGGGTTCGATAGAATGCCCGGCAGATGCCTTTTTTACGGCCCCCGCTTCGCGCGGCGGCACCCAGTTCAGACATGACCGATTCGACCTACGACGTGGCCCGCGTGCGCACGTACCTCCAGGGCCTGCAGACACGCATCGCCGACGCGCTCGGCGCGCTCGACGGCACGCCGCTCGCGACCGACGCGTGGCAGCGCGGGCCGCAAGAGCGCCTGCGCGGCGGCGGCTGCACGCGGATTCTCGAAGGCGGCCGCGTGTTCGAGCGCGCGGGGATCGGCTTTTCCGACGTCGCGGGCGACGCGCTGCCGCCGTCGGCGAGCGCCGCGCGCCCGCAGCTGGCCGGCCGCGGCTTCGAGGCGCTCGGCGTGTCGCTCGTGCTGCACCCGCGCAACCCGTACTGCCCGACCGTGCACATGAACGTGCGGATGCTGATCGCGACGAAGCCGGGCGAGGCGCCGATCTTCTGGTTCGGCGGCGGCATGGATCTGACACCCGTTTATCCGTTCGAGGACGACGCGCGGCATTTCCACCAGACCTGCAAGGACGCGCTCGATCCGTTCGGTGCCGAGCTCTATCCGCGTTTCAAGACCTGGTGCGACGAGTATTTCTTCCTGAAGCACCGCAACGAGACGCGCGGCATCGGCGGGATCTTCTTCGACGATTTCTCCGAGCCCGGATTCGAACGCTCGTTCGAGATGATGCAAGGCGTCGGCGACGCGTTCCTGAACGCGTATTTGCCGATCGTCGAACGCCGCGTCGCGCTGCCGTACGGCGAGCGCGAACGCGACTTCCAGGCTTACCGGCGCGGCCGCTACGTGGAATTCAACCTCGTGTTCGACCGCGGCACGCTGTTCGGCCTGCAAAGCGGCGGCCGGACGGAGTCGATCCTGATGTCGATGCCGCCGGTCGCGAACTGGCGCTACAACTGGCAACCCGAGCCGGGCTCGCCCGAAGCGCGCCTGAGCGAGTTCCTCGTGCCGCGCGACTGGGTCTGAACCCGCCGCGTCCCGCTGCCCCAAGAACAGGACGTTTTTCTGGACACCACCGCCCGCCCCGCCCCGCAGCCGCACCCGCCGTTACGTCGCATCGGCCTGCTGGGCGGCACGTTCGATCCGATCCACGACGGCCACCTCGCGCTCGCGCGCCGGTTCGCCGACGTGCTCGGCCTGACCGAGCTCGCACTGCTGCCCGCCGGACAGCCGTACCAGAAGCGCGATGTGTCGGCCGCCGAGCATCGGCTCGCGATGACGCGCGCCGCTGCCGGTTCGCTGTCGCTGCCCGGCGTGACGGTCACCGTCGCCACCGACGAGATCGAGCACGCGGGGCCGACCTATACCGTCGAGACGCTTGCGCGCTGGCGCGAGCGGATCGGCCCCGAGGCGTCGCTGTCGCTGCTGATCGGCGCCGACCAGCTGGTGCGGCTCGACACGTGGCGCGACTGGCGCCGGCTGTTCGACTACGCGCACGTCTGCGCGGCGACGCGCCCGGGATTCGACCTCGGCGCGGCGTCGCCCGACGTCGCACGCGAAATCGCACGGCGTCAGGCCGGCGCCGACGTGCTGAAGGCGACGCCGGCCGGCCACTTGCTGATCGACACGACGCTGGCGTTCGATATCGCCGCAACCGACATCCGTGCGCACCTGCGCGAATGCATCGCGCGTCACGCGCAAATGCCCGATGCGTTGGCCGAGCATGTGCCGGCCGCCGTCTGGGCCTATATTCTTCAACATCGTCTCTACCATTCCTGATTCCATGGATATCCGCAAACTGCAGCGCGTGATCGTCGACGCTCTCGAAGACATCAAGGCGCAAGACATCAAGGTGTTCAACACCAGCCACCTGACCGAACTGTTCGACCGCGTGATCGTCGCGTCGGGCACGTCGAACCGGCAGACCAAGGCGCTCGCGTCGAGCGTGCGCGACAAGGTCAAGGAAGCCGGCGGCGACATCGTCAGCTCCGAAGGCGAAGACACGGGCGAATGGGTGCTGGTCGACTGCGGCGACGCAATCGTGCACATCCTGCAACCGGCCCTGCGCCAGTACTACAACCTCGAGGAAATCTGGGGCGACAAGCCCGTGCGGATGAAGCTCGGCGGCGGCAAGGGCGCGAACGGCGTCGCGACGGCCGGCGAAGACGAGGACGACGAGGAAGAAGCGCCCGCACGCGCTGCGCGCAAGACGGCGGCCCGCCGCCGCTGAGCCGCAGCGAGTCGTCCCGATGAAGCTTTTCATCCTCGCGGTCGGCCACAAGATGCCCGGCTGGATCGCGTCCGGCTTCGACGAATACACGAAGCGGATGCCGCCCGAGCTGCGCATCGAGCTGCGCGAGATCAAGCCCGAACTGCGTTCGGGCGGCCGCAGCGCGGAAAGCGTGATGGCGGCCGAGCGGCAGAAGATCGAGGCCGCGCTGCCGAAGGGCGCGCGCATCGTCGCGCTCGACGAGCGCGGCCGCGACTGGACCACCATGCAGCTCGCGCAGGCGCTGCCCGGCTGGCAGCAGGACGGCCGTGACGTCGCGTTCGTGATCGGCGGCGCCGACGGACTCGATCCGGAACTCAAGACGCGCGCCGACCTGCTGCTGCGCATCTCGAGCATGACGCTGCCGCACGGGATGGTGCGCGTGCTGCTCGCCGAACAGCTTTACCGGGCGTGGAGCATCACGCAGAATCACCCTTATCACCGCGCATGACGCGTCGTCCTCGGGACGCGCGCCGCGCGCGCTCAACGAGATAACGACACCATGCCGTCCAGCACGCCTGCCGCCCTTTTCCCGACCCTTTACCTCGCTTCGCAAAGCCCGCGCCGGCAAGAACTGCTGCAGCAGATCGGCGTGCGCTTCGAATTGCTGCTGCCGCGCCCCGACGAAGATGCCGAGGCGCTCGAAGCCGAATTGCCCGGCGAAGCCGCCGATGCGTATGTGCAACGCGTGACCGTCGCGAAGGCGGAGGCCGCGCGTGCGCGTCTCGTCGCGAGCGGCAAGCCGGCGGCGCCGGTGCTGGTTGCGGACACCACCGTGACGATCGACGGCGCGATCCTCGGCAAGCCGGCCGACGCCGGCGACGCGCTCGCGATGCTGACCCGCCTCGCGGGCCGCGAACACGAAGTGCTCACCGCCGTCGCGGTGATCGGCGCCGACGGCGAACTGCTGCCGCCCGCGCTGTCGCGCTCGTCGGTGCGCTTCGCGGCCGCGCCGCGCGAGGCGTTCGAACGTTACGTCGACACCCGCGAACCGTTCGGCAAGGCCGGCGCCTACGCGATCCAGGGGCGCGCGGCCGAATTCATCGAGCGAATCGAAGGCTCCCATTCGGGTATCATGGGTCTGCCCCTTTTTGAGACCGCGGCACTGCTGCGCGCCGCGCGCGTCGACTTCTGAATGCCACCATGAACGAAGAAATCCTGATCAACCTCACGCCGCAGGAAACGCGGGTCGCACTCGTGCAGCAAGGCGCGGTGCAGGAGCTTCATGTCGAGCGCACGCTGTCGCGCGGGCGTGTCGGCAACATCTACCTCGGCAAGGTCGTGCGCGTGCTGCCCGGCATGCAGTCGGCGTTCATCGACATCGGCCTCGAGCGCGCGGCATTCCTGCATGTCGCGGACATCTGGCATCCGCGCCTCGCGGGCGAGCCGCAGTCGGGCGCGCCGCATCAGCCGATCGAGAAGACCGTGTTCGAAGGCCAGACGCTGATGGTCCAGGTGATCAAGGATCCGATCGGCACGAAGGGAGCGCGACTGTCGACGCAGGTCAGCATCGCGGGCCGCACGCTCGTGTACCTGCCGCAGGAGCCGCACATCGGCATCTCGCAGAAGATCGAGAGCGAGGCCGAGCGCGAGGCCGTGCGCGCACGGCTGACCGCCGTGATTCCGCCGGACGAGAAAGGCGGCTACATCGTGCGCACGATCGCCGAGGACGCGACATCCGACGAACTGGCGGCCGACGTCACGTATCTGCGCAAGACGTGGGCGACGATCGTCGCCCAGGCGCAGCGGCTGCCCGCGACGAGCCTGCTGTACCAGGATCTCGATCTCGCGCAGCGCGTGCTGCGCGATTTCGCGAACGACGACACGACACGCATCCAGGTCGATTCGCGCGAAACCTACCAGCGCCTCGCGGAATTCGCGGGCGAGTTCACGCCGGCGGTGAGCCCGAAGCTGCACCACTACACCGGCGAGCGGCCGCTGTTCGACCTGTACAACATCGAGACGGAGATCCAGCGCGCGCTGTCGCGCCGTGTCGACCTGAAGTCGGGCGGCTATCTGATGATCGACCAGACCGAGGCGATGACGACGATCGACGTGAACACCGGCGGCTACGTCGGCGCGCGCAACTTCGACGACACGATCTTCAAGACCAATCTCGAGGCCGCACATACGATCGCGCGGCAACTGCGGCTGCGCAACCTCGGCGGGATCATCATCATCGACTTCATCGACATGGAGAACGCCGAGCATCGCGACGCGGTGCTGTCGGAGCTGAAGAAGGCGCTGTCGCGCGATCGCACGCGCGTGACGGTCAACGGCTTCTCGCAGCTCGGGCTCGTCGAGATGACGCGCAAGCGCACGCGCGAATCGCTCGCGCACGTGCTGTGCGAGCCTTGCCCCACTTGCCAGGGCAAGGGCCAGGTGAAGACGTCGCGCACCGTGTGCTACGACATCCTGCGCGAAATCCTGCGCGAGTCGCGCCAGTTCAACCCGCGCGAATTCCGCGTGATCGCGGCGCAACAGGTGATCGATCTGTTCCTCGACGAGGAGTCGCAGCATCTCGCGATGCTGATCGACTTCATCGGCAAGCCGGTATCGCTGCAGGTCGAGTCGAACCTGAGCCAGGAGCAGTACGATATCGTGCTGATGTGACGTTCCGTCTGCCCGCCGCACGCTCTGCCGCGCGGCGATCCAACGCGGCACCGGCCGCTCGCGCATGTCGCAGACGCGCGCGCTGCCGCTGTCTCTTTCCTCTTCTCGTTCATCCCACACCATGAGCAAACGCCACAACCGCCGCCAGCGCAAGAAACTGCACATCGCCGAGTTCCAGGAACTCGCGTTCAACGCGACCGCGCAATACCGCAACGAGCTGTCCGATCTCGAACGCGGCCAGTTGATCGATGCATTCATCGATTTCGTCGAAGCCAACGGGCTGTTGACCGTCGCGTCCGCCGACGAAGGAATCGGCGCTTACGTGATCTCCGGCGCGCCGCGCGGCACGACGACCGATGCCGACCGCGAGAACGTGCGCGCATGGCTGGCCGCGCGTCCGGAGCTGACCGACGTCCAGGTCAGCGAATTCAGCGACGCGTGGTATCCGGAAGCCTGACGTTCCGGTTGCTCCGCGCCTCATGCGGCGCCCGCTCCGTCGTCGACGGTCGGGCGCCGTGTTCTTTGGCGCCCTCGCCAACGCACTTTCGGCGCTCGATCCCCGCCATTTCCCCGCCATCGCGCGCCCAATCCTCCGCAGAAATCGGTCCTGAAAGGAAGACACGTTAAACTCTCACCTCGCGCGGTGCGCCGCCCGCACCCGCCATCCATCGCCAGCCGCGCGCCTGCGCGCGGCCCCGACCCATGGAGTGAGTATCAATGAGCGGCGGACCTCCGTTTCCCGCACCCCGCATGTCGTTCCCGTCCTCGACGGTCTTGCTGGCTCTCTCGGCCGCCGCGCTGCTGTCCGGCTGCGGGCTGCTGCCAACGCAGAATCCGCCCGCGCCGATCAGCGAGGCGCTCGTCGAACCCGTCGAGGAAACCGCCGGCGAACCGCTGACGATGCCGCCCGTGCCGCCGCTCGTCCAGCCGGAGGAACCGGAAGCGCCGAAGAAGCCGCACCGTGAAGTGACGAAGCCGAAGCCGGTGCAGCGCCCCGAATCGCCGACGCCGCCTCCGCCGCCCCCGCCGCCGCTCATCGCGACACGCCCGCTCGAGCGCTCGCAGATCCATGCGCTGCTCGACAGCGAAGTCGCGCGCCGCAACGGCAAGGTGATCGGCCGCGCGGTCGACATGGTCACCGACGCAAGCGGCAAACCGCGCGAGATGATCGTCAACCTGCAGGGCTTCATGGGTGTCGGCGACCGCAAGGTCGTCTTCCCGTGGAACGTGTTCCGCTTCACGCCGGGCGGCAAACAGGAGCCGATCGTGCTCGACGTCCCGTCGGGCGACCTGCCGCCGGCCGCCCGGCCCAAGGCCGTGCCGCTGTCGGGCTCGGCCGCGGCGTCGCCCGCGACGCGACTGACGCTGCTCGACAGCGACGTCGAACGCCCGAACGGCACGAAGATCGGCCGGGTCGTCGACGTGCTGATCGACCGCGGCGCGCAACCGCAGGCCGTCGTGCTCGACCTCGGCGGGCTCGTCAACACCGACCGCCGCTCGATCGCCGCGAGCTGGGGCGCGCTGCGCTTCGTCACGCGCGACAAGGCGCTGCGTCCGCAACTCGACCTGAACGACGCGCAGATCAAGGCGGCGCCGCCGTACGTGGCCGACAAGCCGATCGTCGTGGTTTCGCCGCCGGCTGTCGCCGCCGCGCCGGCTTCGCCTGCGAGTGCCGCCCGATGACGATCAAGCATTCCGTCAGCGTTCGCAGTCTCCGGGCCCTCGACTGGCTCAACTTTTTCGTTGCAAACGTTCAAACCGGTTTCGGTCCGTTCATCGCGTCCTACCTCGCATCGCACAAGTGGACGCAGGGCGAGATCGGCATGGTGCTGTCGATCGGCACGATCAGCGCGATGGTCAGCCAGGTGCCGGGCGGCGCCGCAGTCGATGCGCTGAAGAACAAGAAAGGCGCGGCCGCGTGGGCGATCGCGGCCATCATCCTGTCCGCGGTGCTGCTCGCGTCGAGCCCGACGATCGTGCCGGTGATCGCGGCCGAAGTGTTCCACGGCTTCGCGAGCTGCATGCTCGTGCCCGCGATGGCCGCGATCTCGTTCTCGCTGGTCGGCCGCGCCGATCTCGGCGACCGGCTCGGCCGCAACGCGCGCTGGGCATCGATCGGCAGCGCGATCGCGGCTGGCCTGATGGGACTCACCGGCGAGTATTTCTCCGCGCGCGCGGTGTTCTGGCTGACCGCGGTGCTGGCGTTGCCCGCGCTGTTCGCGCTCGCGATGATCCAGCCGACACACGAAGTGATCCCGCATGCGTCGAAACCCGACGCGCACGACGAAGGCGAGGAACGCGAGACGCTGCTCGAGCTGCTGCGCGATCGCCGGATGCTGATCTTCGCGGCATGCGTCGTGCTGTTCCACCTGTCGAACGCCGCGATGCTCAACCTCGCGGCCGGCGAAGTGACGGCCGGCATGGGCGAGAACGTGCAGCTCGTGATCGCCGCGTGCATCATCGTGCCGCAGGCGATCGTCGCGATGCTGTCGCCGTGGGTCGGCCGCTCCGCGCAGCGCTGGGGGCGCCGGCCGATCCTGCTGCTCGGCTTCTCGGCGCTGCCGGTGCGTGCGCTGCTGTTCGCCGGCGTGAGCAGCCCGTACCTGCTCGTGCCGGTGCAGATGCTCGACGGCATCAGCGCGGCGGTGTTCGGCGTGATGCTGCCGCTGATCGCGGCCGACGTCGCGGGCGGCAAGGGCCGCTACAACCTGTGCATCGGGTTGTTCGGTCTCGCGGCCGGCATCGGCGCGACGCTCAGCACGGCCGTGGCCGGCTTTGTCGCCGATCACTTCGGTAACGCGGTCAGCTTCTTCGGGCTCGCCGCCGCCGGCGCGCTCGCGGTGCTGCTGGTCTGGCTCGCGATGCCGGAAACGCGCGTCGAGAACGGCGATGCGACCGCCGGCGAGCCGGCCGCGACACCGTCGGAACAGGCACACTGACACACGCTCGCCCCCGCTTCCCGGCCGACACGATGGATACGATCAGGACACTCAACGAAGCCCGCCAGCAGATCCAGCAGTCGATCTTCGATCTGTTCAAGGGGCTGACCTTCGGCGAGCGGCTCACGCAAGGCGCGCTGATGGCGTTGCAAGCCGTCTGCGGCGCGTGCCTCGCGTACGCGATCGGCCGCGCGCTGCACACCGAGCAGGCCGTGTGGGCGGCGGTCACCGCCATCGCCGTCACGCAGCACAACTACTCGGACACGATGTCGCTGTCGCGCGACCAGTTCATCGGCGCGATGATCGGCGGGCTGGTCGGCTTCGCCGGTGCCGCGCTCGGCGGCGACCGCCTCTTCGCCTATGCGATCGCGGTCGCGGTCACGATCGTCAGTTGCTGGTGCCTGAACGTCGGCAGCGCGGCGCGGCTTGGCGGCGTGACCGCGACGATCGTGCTGCTGTTTCCGGGCAACGGCCCGCTATGGGACATTCCGCTGATGCGGCTCGGGCAAGTGGCGTTGGGCACGGTCTGCGCGCTGGCCGTGTGCTGGGCGATGTCGCGGATCGAGCGGCGTTGGTTCCGCCGCGCGGCGGACGAGCGGAAGGAGAAATGACGCGGCTGCCGGAACGCACGCCCCGGCAGCCGGATGAATCGACGATAGGCGGCAGGCGTTACGGACCGACCCGCAGCACGATGCCCGAGCCGATCTGCACGAGCAGGTAATCGCCGCCGACGCCAACCCAGTGATAGCCGCGCGGCGGCGGGCTCAGGCGGTAGCCGCGCCAGTCGTCGACCACGTACTGGCGATCGCGGAATTCGTCCGGGAGACGGTCGCCCTTGTGCCACTCGCGACGCGGCTGATCGGCCCAGCGCGGCGGCACGTCGTCCTCGCGATGCATCGCCTGGCCCGGCGGCATGTGCTTCGGGCCGTGGCCGTGCCGCATGCCCGGGCCGCCGTGGTCTCCGTGCTTGTCGTAGTTGTCGTGATCCTGCGCCATCGCGGCCGGCGCTGCAAAACCCGCAGCAACCAGCGCTGCCAGCATGATGCCGTGCATCTTCTTCATTGCCCTTCCCTCCGTGTCGTCACGTCGAACCGGAAACAACGAAACCGGACCTGCGCGAGCAAGACTAGCACACGGCGCGGGCGATCCGGCGTCACGCCGCCTGCTGCTGGTACTGGATCCGGTGAAGGTGCGCGTACAGCCCGCCATGGCGCAGCAGCTCGTCGTGGCTGCCCGTCTCGACGATCTTGCCGGCTTCGAGCACGAGGATCCGGTCCGCGCGCTCGATCGTCGACAGCCGGTGCGCGATCACGAGCGTCGTGCGCCCTTCCATCAACCGTTCGAGCGCGGCCTGCACGTGGCGTTCGGATTCCGAATCGAGCGCCGAGGTCGCCTCGTCGAGGATCAGGATCGGCGCGTCCTTGTAGATCGCGCGCGCGATCGCGAGCCGCTGCCGCTGGCCGCCCGACAGACGCATCCCGTTGCCGCCGACGAGCGTGTCGAGCCCGTCGGGCATCGCGGCAACCGCGTCGGCGAGGTTCGCGGCCTCGAGCGCCGCCTGCACGCGTGCGCGATCGGGCGTCTGCCCGTACGCGACGTTGGCGGCGATCGTGTCGTTGAACAGCACGACGTCCTGGCTGACCATCGCCATCTGGCCGCGCAGCGCGTGGATGTCGTAGTCGGCTACCGGTACGCCGTCGACCAGGATCGCGCCGCCCGTCGGATCGAAGAAGCGCGGCAGAAGGTTGACGAGCGTCGTCTTGCCGCTGCCCGACGGCCCCGCGAGCGCGATCATCTCGCCCGGCGCGACCTTGAACGAAATGCGGTCGAGCGTCGGCCGCTCGGAGGCACCGTAGTCGAACGACACGTCCCGGAATTCGATTTCGCCGCGGGCATGCGGCAGCGCGCGGCCGCCGCCTTGCGGCTCGGCCGGCTCGTCGATGAGCCCGAAGATCAGCTCGGCGGCCGTCATCCCGCGCTGCAGCGGCTGGTTGACGTCGATCAGGTGCTTGAGCGGCGAAATGACCAGCAGCATCGACGTGACGAACGCGACGAAACCGCCGACCGTCGTCTGGTCGTTGGACGACTGCACGACCGCGATCGTGATCACGACCGCGAGCGCGATCGACGCGAGGAACTGCGTCAGCGGCTGCGCGAGCCCGCCCGAGATCGTCATGCGCATCGCGTAGCCGCGCAGGCGCTTGCTCATCGTCGTGAAGCGATCCATCTCGTACGCTTCGCCGTTGTGCACCTTCACGACCTTGTAGCCGCCGACCGTCTCCTCGACGATGTACGACAGCTCGTTGGTGAGCGTCTGGTGCTCGCGGTTCAGGCGGCGCAGGCGGCGGTTGATCTTGCTGACGAGCCAGCCGATGCCCGGCAGGATCACCGCGACGATCAGCGTGAGCCGCCAGTTCAGGTAGAACAGGTAGCCGAGCAGGAACACCACGGTCAGCGAGTCGCGCACGAGCGTGACCATCACGCCGGTCAGCACCGACAGGATCTGGTTGACCTCGAACACGATCGCGTTGATCACGGTGCTCGCGGTTTCGCGCTGGAAGAACGATGCGCCCGTATGGATCATCCGCTGGAACATCTCGAGCCGCAGTTGCAGCAGGATGCGGTTCGACACGTAGTTGAGCAGGTAGTTGGACGTGTACTGCGACACGCCGCGCACCAGCGCGAGCCCGATCACCGCGATCGGCACGTACCATTTGGCGCGATCGCTGCCGTGCGAGCCGAAGCCGTGGTCGAGCAGCGGCTTGAGCAGTGCCGGGATCCCGGCTTCCGTGGCCGCGACGACACCCATCGTCATCACGGCGAGCAGCACGATGCCGATGAGCGGCCGGATGTACGGCCACAGGCGCTTGAGGACCGTGAGCGGCGACGTACCGGTGCCGTCCATCGGTTTGCGAAGAGTGTTCTGGGTTTCCAAGGCAATCCTTCTTGAGCCGCGACGCGGCGCCCGGGGCGTGACTGCCCGGAATTCATCCCGTCCGGCGGGTGCCGAAAAAGGCCCAACATTATAGCTGTACCGCCTCCGCCGGCATGGCCGTCGCCGAAGCGGCCGCCGGCCGGCGCGCGGGTATACTGCCGCTCACCGTTTTCTCCGCCTTTTCGACGATTTCATGGCAGAACCCACCCTCGGCGTCGCCCTCATCGCCCTCAACGCGGCCGCGCGGCTCGCGCAGTGCCTCGACGCGCTGACCTTCGCCGACGACATCGTCGTGATCGACGGCGGTAGCACCGACGATACCGTCGCGATCGCCCGCGCGCACGGCGCCCGCGTGATCGTCGAGCGCGACTGGCCGGGCTTCGGCCCGCAGAAGAACCGCGCGCTCGCTGCCCTCGACACCGACTGGATCCTGTCGCTCGACACCGACGAGGTGGTCAGCCCGGAGCTCGCGCAGTCGATCCGCGAGGCCATTCGCGCGCCAGCCGCGCAAGTCTATGCGCTCGACCGGCTGTCGAGCTTCTGCGGCCAGTGGATCCACCATAGCGGCTGGTATCCGGACTGGGTGCCGCGCCTGTTCCGGCGCGGCGCGGCCCGCTTCTCCGACGACCTGGTGCACGAACGCCTGGTATTCGACACGCCCGCGCAGCGGCTGCCGGGCAAGCTGATGCACTATTCCTACGAGGATTTCGAGACCGTCGTGCGCAAGCTCGACGCGTATTCGACGGCCGGTGCGCGCCAGCGCCGCGCGGCCGGCCAGCGCGGCGGCTTCGGCAAGGCACTCGCGCGCGGCGCATGGGCATTCGTGCGGACCTACCTGCTGCGGCGCGGGTTTCTCGACGGTCGCGCGGGCTTCATGATCGCCGTATTCAACGCGGAAACGGTGTACTACCGGTTCCTGAAGCTCGGCCACGAGCCGGCTCGCTGAGCGCGCGCCGCCCTGCCCCGACCCAGACGCCGCCGGCATGCGGCCGGCCCGGCGTTACAATGCCGGGCTGCCCGCGCGCCATGCGCGCCCGAGTGCGGCGCCGCGCCACGCGCCGCCGACACGACGACCACCGAATCCGACCGCCATGTTCTCCATCATCATCCCGACCTGGAACAACCTGCCGTACCTCAAGCTCGTCGTCGACAGCCTGCGCCGTCATTCGGCGTACGACCATCAGATCATCGTACACGTGAACGACGGCTCTGACGGCACGCTCGACTGGGTGCGCAGCGAAGGCATCGAGCACACCGCGTCGCCGGCCAACATCGGCATCTGCCACGCGGTGAACCTGGCCGCCGCGCGCGCGACGCGCGACTACGTCGTCTACATGAACGACGACATGTACTGCTGCCCCGGCTGGGACGCGGCGCTCGTGCGGCGCATCGAGCAGATGCCGACCGACCTGTTCATGCTGTCCGGCACGATGGTCGAGCCGGTCGACACGCGCAACCCGTGCGTCGTGGTCAGCAATTTCGGCCGCGACGCCGAACAGTTCGATGCGGCCGGCCTAGTCGCGGCCACGCCGCGGCTCGCGCGCGCGGACTGGCTCGGCTCGACCTGGCCGCCGACGCTCGTGCACCGCGACTGGTGGAACCGCATCGGCGGCTACAGCAGCGAGCTGTCGCCGGGAATGAGCAGCGACAACGACTTCTCGATGAAATTCTGGGACGCCGGCTGCCGGATCTTCCTCGGTGTGGGCGACAGCCTCGTCTATCACTTCCAGCAGAAGAGCACGGGCAAGATCGTCAAGAACGACGGCCGCCGTCAGTTCCTCAACAAATGGGGCATGACGCAGGCCACGTTCGACCGCTATTACCTGCATCGCGGCGAGCCGGCGGGCTCGCGACTCGTGCTCGACACGCCGGCCGTCGAAGGGCGCCTGAAGCGCGCGCTGCTGCGCTCCCGGCTCAAGCGCGCCTTCAGCTGATCGGACCCCGAAAACGGCACGGAAACGCGCGCGGCTTCGCGTATACTGCGCGCTTCGTCCCGCGCGGTGCCGCCGGGACGCGCGGCGCGCAGCACGGTGCCCGCATCCCGCATTCGTCCATTCGACAGGTTCCGATGCTTTCGTTTTCCGCTCCCGCCACGCGGCGCCTGACCGCCGCTCGCGCCTTCGCCGTCATCGCGCTGTGCATGGTGCCCGTCTCGACCGCGCTGACCAACGTGTTCTGCGGCCTGTTCGCGGCCGCGCTCGTCATCTCCCCCGAATTCTGGCGCGACCTGCGCACGTTCGTCACCGAACCGGCGTCGCTCGCGGCGCTCCTGATCCTCGCGGCGCTGACCGCGAGCGTCGCCTATACGGTCGCGCCGCATCCGAAGGCGTGGAACTGGGTCGCCAAGTACGACAAGCTGCTGCTGGTGCCGTTTGCCGTGCTCGCGTTCCGTCACTCGAACTGGGCGCCGATCGTGCGGCGAGCATGGTTCGGCACGTTGTGCGTGATCCTGCTGCTGTCGACCACCAACTATCTCGGACTGACCGCGATCGGGCCCGCGCACGCGACGGAACTGCCGCTGTCGCGCGCATGGGTGTTCAAGAACCACATCGCGGCCGGCATGTTCGGCGCGTTGCTGTTCTATCAGGCGGCCGACCTCGCGCTGTCGGCCCGCGCCGCGCTGTCGCGCACCGCGTATGCCGCCGTCGCCGCATGGTCGCTGATCAACGTGTTCGTGATGCTGCAAGGACGCACCGGGCAGGTCATCGCGCTGCTGCTGATGCTCGTCGTCGCGGTGCGTTTCGTGCTGCTGCTGCGCCGCCAGTCGGCGCTGCGCGCGGGGCTTGCCGCCGGGGCACTGGTGCTGGCGGGCGCCGCACTCGTCGTCGCTGCGTGCACGGTGCACAACGGCCGGCTCGTGAAGGTCGTGTCGGAAGTGCAGCAGTATCGGCAGACCGATGCGGTCACGTCGACCGGGCTGCGCCTCGAGTGGTACAAGAAGGGACTCGAGCTGTATCGCCTGCGCCCCGTGATCGGCTACGGCGCGGGCGGCCTCGAATTCGAGTTCGAAAAGCTCACGGCCGGCAAGACGGCCGCCGAAGGGCAGCTCACGTCGAATCCGCACAACGAATACCTGCTGATGGCCGTGCAGCTCGGCACGCTCGGCGTGCTGCTGTTCCTGAACCTGATCGTGCAGATCGCGCGCGGCAGCCGCGCGCTCGATCCGCGTTCGCGGCAGCTGCTGCTCGCGTGGCTCGCGATCTTCGCGATCGGCAGCCTCGCGAATTCGCTGCTGCTCGATTTCGCCGAAGGGCATCTGCTGGTGCTGCTCGCCGGGATCCTGCTCGGCTGCGGCGCGCGAACCGAAGCGCTGCCCCGCGAGACGTCGGCGATCCGGCGCAGCGCGTAACCGTCATGCGGCGGGCGGCGCGCGATCCGCGGTGCCGCCTGCCGCACGTTCGGCATCGCACGCTTCAAAGCGGCGCACGGACGTTGCCGCCGCAAGCGCGGCCGCTCGCGGTCGATGCGTCGCCGCACCGCCGCTTTTTTCAAATCAGGTAACGCAAGGCCTTCACGCGTCAGTCGGAACGCGCGCGATGCAATCGCGACGTGTCGATGACCACGTCGCTGGCGCCCGGCGCAGTCAGCCCGAGCATCTCGGCTGCCGCCGCCTTCACACGCTGCGCGCCGAGATTGACGAGGCAGTCGCTACGACTGTCGACATGGCGCTCGCAGCCTTCGTGCCGGCACGGCACGCAATCGCCCTCGCCTTGCAGCAGCCACACGTTGCCGTGCCGCGCGGAGCCGCGCAGCGCCCACGGGTTCTCGGTCGCCGGCCAGTGCTGCGGCCACGGCCCCCAGCGCACCGGATCGGACGGACCGAACAGCGCGATCGTGTCGGTGCCCGTCGCGGCGGCCACGTGCGTCGCCCCCGTATCGGGACCGATGAAGAGCCGCGCACGCCGCACCAGTTCCGCGCTTTCGCCGAACGTCAGGCGGCCGACCAGATTCAGCACGTCGCCGCCTGCCTCGGCCGCGATCTGCTCCGCGTATTCGCGCTCACGATCGGCCGGCCCGCCCGACAGCGCGATCGCGAATCCCTGCGCGCGCAGCCATTCGATCATCTCGACCCAGCCCTCCAGCCGCCATTGCTTGTAGCGGAACATCGGATACGGATGCAGCACGACGAGCGGCTTGCCTTCGCGGATCGCCGGCGATTCGGCGAGCCATGCGTCGAATCGCGCACGCCGCGCGGGATCGTCGCCGATGCCCGGCGCGACCACCTCGGATACCGGCTCGATGCCGATCACCGGGGCGAGCGCAAGCGTGCTGACGACCGTGTGCGCGGACTCGTGATGATTGATCGCGATGCCGTTCAGCATCATTCGAGTCAGCCACGTGACGCGGTTCGGATCGACGAGGCCCACGCGCTTGCGGCCGGCGAACCAGCTGTAGAAGCGCGGCCGGTCGGAGCTGAGCGCCGCGCACGCGAGATCGTAGCGGCGCCACATCGATAGCGCGTCGCGCAGCCGCTCGCGGAACCCGGCGCGCTGCGCGACGACGATCACGCGCCGCACGTCGGGGTTGTGCTCCAGCACGCCCTCGGTGCCGCGAAACACCAGCATGTCGATCTGCGCGTCGGGCCAGCGCGCCTTCAGCGAACGCACGAGCGGCGTCGTCAGCAGCACGTCGCCGATACGGCGCGGGGCTGCGACGAGGATGGTTCTGGGCGGGCGGGCGGAAGAAAACAGGGCCACGGCGATCGTTCCGACTAGCTGGCTGGACAAGGCTCGCAATGTACAGGATTTTGCGGCCGGTGGCGTGGCGTCCGGCGCCGGTGCCGGCGTCAGCTACACGCCATGGCACGCTGCTGCGCGCGCCCGTCCGGCATCGCGGCAGGCAGTCACACGCGGGGCGCGGCGGGCCCGCTGCCATCGCGCGCGCCCTCCTGCCCTTCCGACGGCAGTGCCGACAATGCCGTCGCCGCCCGCGTTGCCCGGGCTACGAAGCGATTGCTTCGACGCCGGGTGCCGCGAACGTGGCCGCTGCACGGGGCGTCGCGTCGCCCATCGCGTCGTCGGGCCGTCCGGCCGGTATCAACAGATGAAGCACCGCGCGCTCGAGCGCGTCGACGCCGATCGCGTCGACCGTCGCGCCGGCCCGCAGGATCATGTGCGGCACGCCGAGCGGATGCCAGCGCAGGTATTTTTCGGGACGGTCCTCGAACAGTGCGGCGACCGGCACGCCGAGCGCCGACGCGAGATGCACGGGCGCGCTGTCGGCCGACACGATCACGTCGAGCAGGCTGGCGGCGGCCATCAGTTCAGCGACCGACGACGGCGCGACGTGCCGTGCGTTCACGTCCAGCCACGCGTCGCGGTCGGCCTCGGCCGACACGGCTGGGTCGCGGAACACGATCACGTCGGCGAACGGTGCGAGCCGCCGGCCGAGGTCTCGCCATCGATCGGCCGGCCAGCGCCGCTCGGCCGCCTTGTTCGACACGAAGAAGCCGACGCGCGGTTTCGTGCGCGGCCCGAGCAGCCGATACCACGTGTCCTGCAGCGCGGGATCGGGGTAGACGGACAGCGCGAGACCGTCGAGATCGGTGCGGCCGAGCTCGGGCACGAGCCGGAATCCCGACAGCGCCTCGTGGCACATCGGCCGCGACGCGACGTGTTCCGGCTTGCGATCGTCGAATTCGGAATCGGCATCGTGCCAGCGACAATCCTTCACGCCGAGCTGCCGGGCGAACCGGATGCTGCTGCGATGCATGCCGCCGTTCGGCACGACCACGAGATCGAACCGCAGGCGGCGCAGCCGGCGCACGAGCCGCAGCCGTTCGAAGAACGCGCGCATCCGCCCCGGGCGATCGTTGCGCTCGCACTGACGGCTGTACACGTAGGTGTGCACCGTGTGCACGTCCGGGTTGCCGGCGAGTGCGGCCGCGTTGTAGCGATTCGCGACCACGTGCAGCTCCGCGCCGGGCCAGCGCTGTTTCAGCGCGCCGAGAAAAGCGGTCGTGCACAGCATGTCGCCCAGAAAATCAATCCGGATCACGAGGATCCGCCCCGTCGGTTTCCCGTTGGCCATTGTTGTGGTCGTGCTGTCGGTTTTTTTATCGTCGCGTACCGGCCGGGCATCGTGGCGTCCTTCCCCGTGCCGGCCTCGTCGCGTGGTCGGTCGCGGCATCGCGCCGCATCGCGTGCGGCGCCGAACCGTACCGTTTGTTCGCGCGTGCGAGGTCGCCGCCGGGCGGTGAACTGACCACGCCCGGCGCCGCAATTGCGTTGCGCGCGACGGATTGTATAGCGTCCGGATGACGGCCCCAAGCGCCCGACGAAATGAAAACGGCCCGCCGCACCGCCCAGTGGCGACGCGGCGGGCCGTGCAGACGACCGCCAGCCGGGGACCGCTCAGTACGTGATTTCGACGATGCTGCCGTCGAACGTCGCGCGCAATTCCGCGAGCAGCGTGTCGCTCGGTTTGACGCGCCATGCGTCGCCGAGACGCATTTCACCCTGCGCGCGTGCATTGCTGTAATGAACCTGGACCGCGAGCCCCGGCAGCGGCGCCTGCGGGCGACGGCCGCCGTCGCGCCCGCCGCCGCGCGGCGCGGGCGCCTCTGCCGCCTGCGCGGCCGCCGGATCGTCCTTCGACACGTGCGGCTCGAGCACGCGGCGCAGCGCCGCCGCATCCGCGTTGCCGTTCATCGTGAGCCGCACCGCCTGCGCGTAGCGGCTGCGCGCGCGCTCGAGATCCATCACCGTGTCGGCGGTGAAACGGATGCCGCCGGTGAACGCATCGTTGCGCGCCTGCCCCTGCACGATCAGCAGTTCGTCTTCCTTGAACAGCGCCTTGTTCGCCTCGAACTGTTCGTTAAAAATTGTGATCTCGCACTGGCCCGAACCGTCGTCGAGCAGCGCGATCAACATCTTGCCGCGCTGGGTCATCTGCGTGCGCAGCGACGCGATGATGCCGGCGACGAGCTTGTCGCGGCCTTCCTTCAGGTCGCCGAGCTTCTGCCGCACGAAGCGACGCACCTCGTCGCGATACGCGTCGAACAGGTGGCCGGACAGGTAGAAGCCGAGCGCGCCCTTCTCTTCCTGCAGGCGGCGCTTGTCGTCCCACGCGGGTTCGTCGACGAGCGCATGCGCGTGCGGCGACTCGGCGCCCATGTCGAACAGGCCGGCCTGCATCGCGTTCGCCGCGGCCTGCTCGGCCGCTTCCATCGCGAGCGGCACCGACGCGAGCATCTGCGCGCGATTCGCGTTCAGCGAATCGAACGCGCCGGCACGGATCAGCGCCTCGACCGTGCGGCGGTTGACCACACGCCGGTCGATCCGCTCGCAGAAATCGAACAGGTCGGTGAACGGCTTTTCCTCGCGCGCGCGCAGGATCTCCTCGATCGCGTTCTGGCCGCTGCCCTTCACCGCGCCGAGACCGTAGCGGATCGTGCGCGAGCGCTTGCCGTCGGGCTCCGCGACGGGCTCGAAGCGGTAGTGCGACTGGTTGATGTCCGGCGGCAGCACGGTGAGGTTGTTCACGACGCAGTCGTCGAACAGGATCTTCACCTTGTCGGTGTCGTCCATCGCGAGCGTCATGTTGGCCGCCATGAATTCGGCCGGATGGTGCGCCTTCAGCCACGCGGTGTAATACGCGAGCAGCGCGTAGGCCGCCGCGTGCGACTTGTTGAAGCCGTAGCCCGCGAACTTCTCCATCAGGTCGAAGATCTCGTCGGACTTCTCGCGCGTGAGGCCGTTCTTCGCCGCACCCTCGGCGAAGATCTCGCGGTGCTTGACCATCTCCTCGGGCTTCTTCTTGCCCATCGCGCGACGCAGCAAGTCCGCGCCGCCGAGCGAGTAGCCGCCGATGATCTGCGCCATCTGCATCACCTGCTCCTGATAGACCATGATCCCGTAGGTCTCTTTCAGGACGGGTTCGACGCGCGGATCCGGATAGTCGACCTTCTCGCGGCCGTGCTTGCGTGCGCAGAAGCTCGGGATCAGGTCCATCGGGCCCGGACGATACAACGACACGAGCGCGATGATGTCCTCGAAGCGGTCGGGCTGCGCATCCTTCAGCATGCCCTGCATCCCGCGGCTTTCCAGCTGGAACACGGCGACCGTGTTGGCCTTCTTCAGGATCTGGAACGACGCCGGATCGTCGAGCGGCACCTGCGCGAGCGACCAGTCCGCCTTCGACGGATCGAGACGGCGGATGTAGCGCTCGGCCCAGTCGAGGATGGTCAGCGTCGTGAGGCCCAGAAAGTCGAACTTCACGAGACCGACCGCTTCGACGTCGTCCTTGTCGTACTGGCTGACGACACCGCCGTCGTCGCCCTGCGTGTACAACGGGCAGAAATCGGTCAGCTTGCCGGGCGCGATCAGCACGCCACCGGCGTGCATCCCGACGTTACGCGTCAGGCCTTCGACGCGCTGCGCGAGGTCGAGCAGCTGGTGCACTTCGTCCTCGTGGTCGTAGCGCTCCTGCAGCTGCGGCTCTTCCTTCATCGCGTCGGCGATGGTCACGTGCTTGCCCGGCTTGAACGGGATCAGCTTCGCGACGCCGTCGGTGAACATGTAGCCGAGGTCGAGCACGCGGCCGATGTCGCGCACGGCGGCCTTCGCGGCCATCGTGCCGAAGGTGGCGATCTGCGACACGGCGTCCGCGCCGTATTTTTCCTTCACGTACTGGATCACGCGATCGCGGCCGTGCTGGCAGAAGTCGATGTCGAAGTCGGGCATCGACACGCGTTCCGGGTTCAGGAATCGCTCGAACAGCAGGTTGTAGCGCAGCGGGTCCAGATCGGTAATGCCGAGCGCGTACGCGACCAGCGAACCGGCGCCCGAGCCGCGGCCCGGGCCGACCGGCACGCCGTTGTTCTTCGCCCAGTTGATGAAGTCGGCCACGATCAGGAAGTAGCCCGGGAAGCCCATCTTCGTGATGGTCCCGCACTCGAACTCGAGCCGCTTGTAGTACGTGTCGCGCTGCGCTTCGCGCTCCGCCGCATCCGGATACAGCTGTTCGAGGCGCTTCTCGAGCCCTTCCTTCGACAGCTGGACCAGGTAGTCGTCGAGCGACATGCCGTCCGGCGTCGGGAACAGCGGCAGCTTCGGCTTGCCCAGCTCGAGCTTCAGGTTGCAGCGCTTCGCGATCTCGACCGTGTTCGCCACCGCCGACGGGATATCGGCGAACAACGCGACCATGTCGTCCTGCGTGCGGAAGTACTGCTCGGTCGTGAAGCGCTTCTGGCGCCGCGGGTTCGCGAGCATGTCGCCTTCCGAGATGCACACGCGCGCCTCGTGCGCGGTGAAGTCGTCGTCGGTCATGAACTGCGTGGGATGCGTCGCGACGACCGGCAGCTTCAGCGACGCGGCGAGCGTCGCGGCCTGCTGGATGTACGCCTCGGCGCCCGGCTGGCCGTAACGCTGCAGCTCGATGTAGAAGCCGCCGGGGAAGACCTTCGCCCAGCGGTCGGCGTGACGGCGCGCGGCTTCCTCGTTGCCGGCCGCGAGCGCGAGCCCGATATCGCCCTGCTGCGCACCCGACAGCGCGAGCAGCCCTTGCGAGAGCTCGCCCTCGAGCCAGCTCGCGTCGAGCTCCGCGCGGCCGCGATACTGGTTCGTAAGCCACGCCTTCGACAGCAGCTCGCACAGATTCAGGTAGCCGGTCTTGTCCTTCACCAGCAGCAGCAGGCGCGACGGTTTGTCGCGATCGTCCGGATTGGTGATCCAGACGTCGCAGCCGGCGATCGGCTTGATGCCCTTGCCGCGGGCTTCCTGGTAGAAACGGACGAGGCCGAATGCGTTGCCGAGATCGGTGAGGGCGAGCGCGCCCTGACCGTCCGCGGCCGCCGCCTTGACGATGTCGTCGAGACGCACGATGCCGTCGGCAATCGAGAATTCGGAGTGAACGCGAAGATGGACGAAGCGGGGATCTGACATGGGCGATATTGTAGCCGCGTCGTCGCGCCGGCTGCCCAAAAAATCCCCGCGCCCGGCCGTTCGGCCGATGCGCGCGACGTCGGCCGAACGGTCAGGTGCCGGCGCATGCGCAGTTTGCGGGATAATACGGGTTTTCGAATCATCGCCCCGGCTTCGCACCCTTTTTTGCGGGGCCGCCGTGCGCCCGGCGCACGGCCGCGGCCGTTTTCCCGTCGGACCATCATGACCATCGTCAACCTTGCCGCCTACCACTTCGTGTCGCTCGACGCGACCGAGCAATGGCGCCCGCTCGTCACCGCCCGCTGCAACGAACTCGGCCTGCGCGGCACGATCCTGCTCGCGCCGGAAGGCATCAACCTGTTCATCGCCGGCCCGCGCGAGGCGACCGACGCGTTCATCGACTACATCCGCCACGATCCGCTGTTCGAAGGCAAGTTCGCGACGCTGCAGTTCAAGGAGAGCCTGTCCGACTCGCAGCCGTTCCGCCGGATGCTCGTGCGCCTGAAGCGCGAGATCATCACGATGAAGAAGCCCGCGATCAAGCCGGAGCTCGGCCGTGCCCCGTCGGTCGACGCGCGCACGCTGAAGGCGTGGCTCGACCGCGGCCACGACGATGCCGGCCGCCCGGTCGTGATGCTCGACACGCGCAACGCGTTCGAAGTGGACGTCGGCACGTTCGACGACGCGCTCGACTACCGGATCGACAAGTTCAGCGAGTTCCCGGAAGTGATCGACGCGAACCGCGCCGATCTCGAGGGCAAGACGGTCGTGTCGTTCTGCACGGGCGGCATCCGCTGCGAGAAGGCGGCGATCCACATGAAGGAAATCGGCATCGAGAATGTCTACCAGCTCGAGGGCGGGATCCTGAAGTATTTCGAGGAAGTCGGCGGCGCGCACTATCACGGCGACTGCTTCGTGTTCGACTACCGCACCGCGCTGAACCCGCAGCTGCAGCCGACCGCCAACGTCACGTGCTTCGCGTGCCGCGCGGTCGTCACGCCGGAAGCCCAGCAATCGCCGAGCTACGTGCCCGGCAAGTCGTGCCCGGCCTGCGCGCAGGCAGCCAGCGCCGCGTAAGCGCGCGTCGCTTCGCGCCCCGATGAACGGCTACCGCGGCCGCTTCGCGCCGTCGCCCACCGGCCCGCTGCATTTCGGCTCGCTGGTCGGTGCGCTCGCGAGCTGGCTCGACGCGCGTGCGCATGGCGGCGCGTGGCTCGTGCGCATCGAGGACATCGACGGCCCGCGCACGGTGCCCGGCGCCGCCGACGACATCCTCGCGACGCTCGCGCATTTCGGCATGACGCCCGACGAGCCGCCCGTGTGGCAAAGCACGCGCGAGGCCAACTATGCGGCCGCGCTCGAACGGCTCGTCGATGCGGGGCTCGTCTACCCGTGCGGCTGCACGCGCAAGGAAATCGCCGATTCGCTGCGGGCCGCGCACGAGCGCCACACGACGCTCGCGTACCCGGGCACCTGCCGCACCGGCCTGCACGGCAAGCCCGCGCGCGCATGGCGACTGCGCGTGCCGGACGGCGACGATGCGATCGTCACGTTCGACGACCGCTGGCAGCACACGCAAGCGCAGAACCTCGCGACCGACGTCGGCGATTTCGTGCTGAAGCGGGCAGACGGCCAATGGGCGTACCAGCTCGCGGTCGTGGTCGACGATGCCGACGCGGGCATCACGCACGTCGTGCGCGGCGCCGACCTGCTCGATTCGACCGCGCGCCAGATCTACCTGCAGCGCTGTCTCGGCGTGCCGACGCCGGCGTACCTGCACGTGCCCGTCGTCGTCGATGCGAACGGGGAAAAACTCAGCAAGCAGACCGGCGCGATCGCGCTCGAGCGCAACGATCCGCTGCCGGCGCTGCGCGCCGCTGCCGCGCATCTCGGCCTTGCGATGGATGGCGACCCGTCGTGCGACACGATGGACGCGTTCTACACGGCCGCGACCGATGCGTGGGCGCGCCGCTTCGGGCCGCGCGCCGGCTGATTCGCTCGCGCGACACCGGGCTGTCTCGCCCGCGCTGCGGCATCCGTCAGCGCCGTGTCGAGCGGAACCGCGCCCCGCTGACGACGCGGCACCGACGCATGCGCCGGACCGCCCCGATCGAAGCGGCAACGCGTCGTTCTTCTGGCCCGCCTCTTCGCGATTCCTCCCACCCAATGAAAAACGGGCACATGCTCATCGCATGCACCCGTTTCCGCGGCAACACTCGCGCGCCGCGCCGACTGGCTGAACCGCCCGCTTACGCCGACGGCTTGCGCGGCATTCCGAAGCCGCCGAGCAGCGCGGCGACCTGACGCTTCGGGCCCTTCTTTTCGGGCTGCTGCGCGGACTTCGACTCTTCCGGCTGCTGCGCCGGCGCCGACGGTTCATACGGCTTCAGGAAGAAATCGTCGACCGGCGCCTCGTGACGACGGTGATGGCCGCCGCGCTCGGAACCGCCCGTACGACGCGCCGACGTGCCGCGGTGCTCGTCGCGCTCGCGGCGCCCGCCACGTTCGCCGCCCCGCTCACCACCGCGCTCGCCGCCACGCTCGTCGTGACGATGGCGCGCCGGCTTGTCGAGCACGAGCGTCTGCACGTCGAGCGGCCGCTTGATCAGCTTCTCGATTTCGGCGAGCTGCTTGCGCTCGTTCGGGCTGCACAGCGACAGCGCATCGCCCGTCGCGCCCGCACGGCCCGTGCGGCCGATCCGGTGCACGTAGTCTTCCGCGTTGAACGGCAGGTCGAAGTTGATCACGGCCGGCAGCTCGGCGATGTCCAGACCGCGCGCGGCCACGTCGGTCGCCACCAGCGCCTCGATTTCGCCGCGCTTGAACGCGTCGAGGGCCTGCATCCGCTCGATCTGCGACTTGTCGCCGTGGATCGCCGACGCGACCACGCCGTCGCGCTCGAGGTTGCGCGCCAGCCGGCTTGCGCCGATCTTGCTGTTGCAGAACACGATCACCTGCTTGAGCCCGCGATCGCGCAGCAACTGCACGACCGCGGCCTGCTTGTCGCCTTCGGCGACGTCGTAGACGATCTGCGTGACGTTCGCGTTGGTCGAATTGCTGCGCGCGACTTCGATCGTCTGCGGATTGCGCAGGTAGGTCGATGCGAGCTTCTTGATTTCCGGCGAGAAGGTGGCCGAGAACAGCAGCGTCTGACGCTCCTTCGGCAGCAGGTTCAGGATGCGCTGGAGGTCCGGCAGGAAGCCCATGTCGAGCATCCGGTCGGCTTCGTCGAGCACGAGCATCTGCACCTGCCCGAGGTTGGCCGTCTTCTGCTGCACGTGGTCGAGCAGGCGGCCCGGCGTCGCGATCAGGATCTCGACGCCGCGGCGCAGCTCGGCCATCTGCGGGTTCATGTCGACGCCGCCGAACACGACCGCGCTGCGCAGCGACGTGTGCTTCCCGTACGCATGCACGTTCGCGGCGACCTGGTCGGCGAGCTCGCGGGTCGGCGTGAGGATCAGCGCGCGCACCGGATGGCGCGCGGGCGACGCGCTCGTGTTGGCCTGCGGCAGCAGCCGCTGGAGGATCGGCAGCGAGAAGCTCGCGGTCTTGCCGGTGCCCGTTTGCGCGGCGCCCATGACGTCGCGGCCGGCGAGCACGACCGGAATGGCCTGCGCCTGGATCGGCGTCGGCGTCGTATAGCCCTGCTCCGCAATGGCTTTCAGGATATCGGCGGCAAGGCCGAATTGATCGAAGGTTGCGTCGACTGGCTTGGCGACAGAATCGGACATGGTGGCGTTTCGCTCAAAAGGCGCGGCGGGGACATCGTGCGTCAGGCCGGCCGGGCCTGCGCTCATCACATTTCGGAAGTAGACGGAGCCGCGGCGCGCCGCGCGGCGCCGCTCTGGCGCTTGGGACCGGTTCATTTCGAACATCGGGCGCCACAGGCCGTGCGGACTCCGTTCGGCGCGAATGCCGGCGGAAAGGGCCGTATTGTAGCACTGCGCAGCAATCTGTCCGTGACAACGCCGCGAACGCCCCCGGCGGCGGTTCGCGGCGACCTCCGGCCGGCCCGGGCGCGGGGAAATGCGTCGAGCGACCGGGCTATGCCGATCGGCCGATGAGAAAAATCGGGCCACATGCCGGACCTGTGCTTCAGGGAAATCGGCAAGCGGCCGACGAACCCGAGCGTCGCCTGCTCGGCCGGGCCCGGGATCGAACCCGGCGGCCCGCATCGATCGCGGCAATCGGCACGCCCGCGCGGCGCGTGCGAAACGCGCGCGGCGCTCAGCCCTTCTTCTTTTTCTTCTTCTCGACCTGCACGCAGTCGCCGAGCAGCGGAGCCGCATTCTGGTCGGCAATCTCGTCGCGCAGCGTCCCTTCCTTGCCCTTCGTCCACCAGGTATAGCGCCCGGCCTGGTAGCGCACGCCCGACGCCGAAACGGTATCGACGAACAGCTGCTGCTGCCCGTTGACCGGCACGAGCGCGAAGCTCTGGCCGTTGCCCGCGCGCCAGTACGACACGCGCACCGGCTGCTTCTGGTTCGCGCACTGATAGACGGTCTGCACGCGGGCATCGGCGTCGATCTCCTCGACGGTCAGTTGCGCGGCATGCGCGACGGAGACGGCGGTGCCGGCCAGTGCGAGCGCGGCGAAGGTTTGGCGAATCATGCAGGTCCTCTCAGAAGACGGGTGGAAACGCGCCCTCGCGGGGCGCGCGGTTATCGTTGATCATCGGTCGAGCGTCCGACGCTCAGGGATCGATGACGTCGGCGCACGCGTCGGTCGGCGCGGCCGCGACATGGCCGACGAGCGGCACGATCTTCAGCCCGGCCGAGGCGACCCGGCACGGCGCGGCCGCAAGGCCGCACCCCGCGAGACTCGCGATCAGCGCCAGTGCGGCGCCCACCTTGCCGAAACGGCCGATCCGCCGCCATGTCGATGCCATCGTGCTCTCCTGATCGCGTCAGCGCGCCGACACCGGCCGCACGGCCGCCGCGGCGCGCTTCGCGCGTTCGCGGGCTTCGTCGACGGTCGCGCCGGTCGCGACGGCAACGCCCATGCGCCGCTTCGCGAAGCTTTCCGGTTTGCCGAACAGGCGCAGGTCGACGCCCGGCACGGCCAGTGCGTCGCGCACGCCCTCGAACGCGATGCCGCGCTCGTCGAGGCCGCCGTAGATCACCGCCGACGCGGCCGGCGAGCCGAGCGCCGGATCGACCGGCAGCCCGAGAATCGCGCGCGCGTGCAGTTCGAATTCCGACTGGCGCTGCGACGCCAGCGTCACGAGGCCGGTGTCGTGCGGCCGCGGGCTCACCTCGGAGAACCACACTTCGTCGCCGCGCACGAACAGTTCGACGCCGAACAGCCCGCGCCCGCCGAGCGCCTCGGTCACCTTGTGCGCGATCTCGCGCGACTTTTCCAGCGCGACGGCGCTCATCGGCTGCGGCTGCCACGATTCGACGTAATCGCCGGCCACCTGCACGTGCCCGACCGGCTCGCAGAAGTAGGTGCGCGTGTCGAGCGTCGCGGGATCGATCGCGCGCACGGTCAGCTGCGTGATCTCGTAGTCGAAGTCGATGAAGCCCTCGACGATCACGCGGCCGTGGTTCACGCGGCCGCCGGCCATCGCGTAATCCCACGCAGGCTTCACGTCGGCCTCGGTCCGCACGACCGACTGCCCCTTGCCCGACGACGACATCACCGGCTTCACGACGCACGGCATGCCGATCTTCGCGACGGCCGCGCTGAACGCGTCGAACGACTCCGCGAACGCGTACGGCGAAGTCGCCAGCCCGAGCTCCTCGGCCGCGAGACGGCGAATGCCCTCGCGGTTCATCGTGAGTTGCGTCGCGCGCGCGGTCGGAATCACCTCGGCCAGCCCGGCCGCCTCGATCGCCGCGAGCGCATCGGTCGCGATCGCCTCGATCTCCGGCACGATCAGGTGCGGGCGCTCGGCCTCGACGACCGCGCGCAGCGCGGCCGCGTCGGTCATGTCGATCACGTGCGCGCGATGCGCGACCTGGTGGCCCGGCGCGTCCGGATAACGGTCGACGGCGACGACTTCGACGCCGAGCCGCTGCAACGCGATGATGACTTCCTTGCCGAGCTCGCCCGCGCCGAGCAGCATGACGCGCGTGGCCGAGGGTGAAAGCGGCGTACCGAGCCGCTGACCGATCTGCATGTGATTTCCCGCTGGTTCTGTTGGAGGACGAAAACGGCTTCGATGTTAACACGCGCCTCCGTGCCGGACCGGCCGGTTTCGTCGCGTCGCCGCGTTGCCGCGCGAGGCCGGCCGGAAGGTTGCGAACGTTTTCGCGCGCGAAGTGTCGGCTCGCCTCGCGCAGCGCGGGTGCGTTACTCTTACGCCTTGATCAGAATCCGATGAGGAACGAGGCTCATGTCCCACCTGTCCGCCGCCGCACGCGCACGCATCGGCCTGCTGCGCCCGTTGCGCGCGCCGCTCTGCGCGTTGACGCTTGCCACGCTTCTCGCCGCCTGCGCAATGCCGACCCACCCCGATTCCGCCGCCCCCGCACCCGATCCGTACAACCCCGCCGCCGTCCAGCTGCTCGACGATACGAGCTGGGAGCTCACGAGCTGGGTGAACCCCGACGGCACGCCGCGCACGATTCCGCACGGCGACAACGGCGAACCGATCAAGCTCGCGCTGTCCGCCCAATCGGGCGTGCGGCGCGCCAGCGGGTTTTCGGGCTGCAACCGCTACATGGGCACCTATGCGCTCAAGAACGGGCTGCTGAGTTTCGGGCCGCTCGCCGGCACGCGGATGGCATGCCCGAACACACTCGGCGGTCAGCTCGAGCACGCGTATCTCGATGCGCTCGAGCACATCGCGAAGACCGGCGTGCAGATGCGCGAGCCGCAGCAACTGCAGATCGTGACCGAGGCTGGCGCGACGCTGACCTTCACGCGCCGGAGCCCCTGATGCAGCGCGCGGGCGAAGGCCGCCCGGCCGCCTTCGCCACGCGCGAATCCCGCGCGAACGCGTCGCGCCGCCCGGCAGCGTGTCGACGCCGTCACGCTGCGTTGGAGTCCTGTTCGCCGGCCGGTTAAACTCGGCGGGTCGCGCCCCGCGCGCCCCCGCCCTCTTCCTGTTTCATCAAAGCATGCACACGGTTGTCTTCGGCTGGTTCGGCATCTCCGCCGTCTGGTTCCTCCTTCTCATCTGGCGTCTCGTTCAGGCGATGCTGCCCGGCGGCGCCGGGCTCGCCGGGCGCGGCTCGATTCGCCTCTGGCTCGGCTTCGCGGCCGTGTTCGTCGCGAGCTGCACGCTGACGAGCCCGCTGTCGGGCCCCGACACGAATGCGCTCGGCCACGCGTTCTCGAACGGCTTCGCGCATGTGCTCGGCCCGATCGGCACGCCGGTCGCGATGGTCGTCCTGTTCTTCGCGGGCCTGCCGTGGCTGACCGGCATCGGCTGGCGCCAGTTCGCCGCGTGGGTCGACACGTCGTTCGGCGTCAAGCTCGCGCGCGACATCGGCGACGACGACGTGCGCGGTGTCGCCGACCTGCCGCGCAACGCGCTGCATCGCGACGACGACATCGTGCAGCCGACCACCGCACACACCGTCAACTCGATGGCGCCGCGGCAGAACGGCCGCTATTCGCGCCCGACGTTGTGGAAACCGGATCCGCAGGCGCGGCCGAAGCCGCGCGGCAACGCTGCGCCGCGTCCGCTCGCCGAGCCGGTCGCGCCGTCGGGCTGGCTGAAGCCGACCTCGGCTCATCGCATGCCGCCGCCCGCGGCGGGCACGACGAGCGCCATGCCGCCCCCGACGACAGGCAGCACGGCCAGCCTCGCGCGGGCCGCCGCGAATGCTCAGATGCCGCGCCCGAATCCGGCCCCGCTTCCGGCCGGGTTCGAGCCCGTTCGGCCGCAACCGACCGCCGCGCGACCGGCCGCAGCCGCATTGAAGCAGCCGACCGCACCGCGCACGGCGGTCACGCCGCGCCCGGCCGCAGCGACGCCGCCGCGCACGCCCGCACGCCCGGTGACGGGCGGCGGCGCGCCCGGCCAGTCGCAGGACGCGGCACGGCGCCGCCCCGCGCCGCCGGTCCCGGCGCGCGCGCCGCTCTACGCATGGGTGCAGCAGCCCGCGGAGCCGATCACGCCGGCGCCGAGCGTTCACGACACGTTGCGCTCGATCGAGGCCAGCACCGCGCAATGGGCGACGCTGGACGATGTGCGGGCGCCCGATGCGGTGCCGGCGAAGGCCGCCGCGGCGACGATGGCCGGGGCGGTGGCGGCGACAGCGAGCGTCGCGGAGTCAGCATCGGCATCGGCATCGGCATCGGCATCGGCAGCAGCAGCGGCAGCGGCATCGGCATCGGCATCGGCAGCAGCAGCGGCGCCGGTCGCGGCATCGATCGCCGTACCCGGCGGGATTGCAGCGGGCGCGCATCATGCCGTGCCCCGCGACGCAGGCCTTCCTGACGTGCATGAAGCCGCGCCGGCATACGACGACGCACCGATCGTGCTGGATGCATTCATGCCGGTCGAGCCGAGCGCGCACGCGCCGGTCATCAATGCAGGCGCGCCGGCATTCGGCGAGGCTGTGCAGCATGCCGTGCCCGATCCCGGCGTCGAGACCGATGCACCTACGCGTGATGCGCACGGCGAGCATCGGGATGACGCCGATGCTCCCGCCACGCCGGTATTCGATTCCCCGATCGACTTTGCACCCTGGGAAGACAGCGTCAGCCCGCCCGTTTCCGACCTCGGCGCAGCGCATCAAAGCCCGATCGCTGCGCCGCTGTCCGACGCGGCTGCGTCGGTGGCGACGAGCAAGGATGTCGATACGCATCCGGCCGCCGTCACACCTAGCGCACACGCGACGAGCGGCGTCGCCGATGTGAAGGACGCGGCAACGGTCGCAGTCGGTCACGACGAGTCGCGATCCACGCCGTCCGCCGGTACCGCCGTATCCGTCGATACGAAACAAGACACACTCGCGGCTCAGGACGTCGTGAAGCCTGTCCAGCAGGTGGCACCGACCGCTCCCCTGCCCGCTTCGTCGATCGCAGCAGCAGCGACGTCGCCGCTTGCCGATGCAACGCCCGTGGCAGCAGCGACACCGGCGGCTGCGGACACGTCGAACTCCGCACCGGCCGACACCGTAACGGGAACGGCCTCACATCCTGCAACAGCGCCCGCCGGAGAAGCGGCACCGTCGGCTGCCGACACGCAACGCGCCGTGCAACCCGCACCAGCTGCGTCGCCCTCCACGATCGCGGAACCTGCGTCCGTCAATGTCACGGCGTCCGCATCGTGGTCGAAACCGCTGTCAGTAGAACCCTCCTCTGCGGCGCAGACGATTCCGGCATCTTCCGCATCGTCGCGCGTCGGCAGCGCGCCGGGCTATGACGCACCGACACCGGTGAACGCATCGAACAGCACACCTGCCGCCGCGACGCCGTCGTTGCCCGCCATGACGAGCACCGCCTCCTGGTCGCCGTCGCAACCGCCAGCATCTGTGGCGTCCGTTGCATCGCCCGAGCCGACCGCGCCGGCACGCGCCACAGGGACCTCCTACGTTTCCAGCGGCCACGTGCCGGCTGCGGCGTCATCGGCGCCCGGTGCCGCGATCACGCCGGCAAACGCCCACACGCATTCGACGAGTGCCGCGGCCCAGCCCACTGCGCAGCCGTCCGCCTCCGCGACGACGTCCGCTCCGACGGTTGCGAACGCAGCCTCGGGCGTGACCGCGACACACCCTTCTGCGGCCGCGCCGGGCATGGCGGCAACGACGTCTGCCCTGACGCCCGCGATGACTGCCTCCGGTCCGGCCACGTCGCAGTCGTCGGCGACCGTGCCGACCGTGGCAGCCGCGACGGCCGCCGCATCGACCGGCACGTCCTTCAGCGCAATCGCATCGCAACCCGCGCAAAACACGCAGCACGCGCAGGGATCGCCTGCGGTCGCATCTATCGCTCCGTCGGGCAGCACCTTTACCGCTACGTCGACCGCATCGGCGACGCCTTCGGCAGCACCAACGCACCGCACGCCTGACGCTTGGTCGCCCGGCATGCCGGCCACGTCGAACGGCGCAGCGCAGGCCGCCGCCGGTACTACGCCTGTCGCCGCCGCTGCGGTCGTTCCGGCGCCGTCTTCCAGCACACTGGCCCCGACGAGCACGATCGCTGCCGCTGCACCCGCCGCGTTCGGCGGCACACCCGCCGCGACGGGAAGCGCGCCGAGTTCCTTCGCCACGACCGCCCCCGCGACGGCATCGGCCGCGTCCGCGACTTCCGCGACTTCCGCGACTTCCGCGACTTCCGCGACCTCCGCGACCTCCGCGACCGAATCCGTCTCGGCAATGCCGACCTTCCCGGCACCCGGCGGATTCATCGGCACGGCGACACAGGCGCAACCCATCGCGTCCGCGCCGGCGCCGCAGGCCCAGCCGTTCACCACCCCGCTGGCTCCTGCTGCCACATCGGCAAGCGCGCCGACGCCCGGCACCGGCACGCCACCCGCGGCAACCGGCATCGCCATCCCGGCCGTCACGGCCGTACCGCCTGCGGGCACGACACTCCCCGAGCCCGCCGTACCGTCGGCCCCCGTCGAATCGAGCGCCCCGGCCCCGGACGCGTCGGCCGCACCCGCGCGCCAGCCGCGCCCGAACGCATTCGAATTCCACGCGCCTGCGTCGTTCAACGTCGAACTGCCGACGCTCGACCTGCTCGAACCCGCGTCCGACGACGTCGAAACGATCACCGAGGAACACCTCGCGCAGACGGCCCAGGTCATCGAGCAGCGCCTGCAGGAATTCAAGGTGCCGGTGACCGTGGTCGGCGCATCGGCGGGCCCGGTAATCACGCGCTTCGAGATCGAACCGGCGCTCGGCGTGCGCGGCAGCCAGATCGTCGGCCTGATGAAGGACCTGTCGCGCGGCCTCGGCCTCACGTCGATCCGCGTCGTCGAGACGATTCCGGGCAAGACCTGCATGGGCCTCGAGCTGCCGAACGCGAAACGCCAGATGATCCGCCTGTCGGAAATCCTCGAATCGCGCCAGTACCAGCATTCGGCGTCGCAGCTCACGATCGCGATGGGCAAGGACATCACGGGCCACCCGGTCGTCACCGATCTCGCGAAAGCGCCGCACATGCTCGTCGCCGGCACGACGGGTTCGGGCAAGTCGGTCGCGATCAACGCGATGATCCTGTCGCTGCTGTACAAGGCGACGCCCGAGGACGTGCGGCTCATCATGATCGACCCGAAGATGCTTGAGCTGTCGGTCTACGAAGGCATCCCGCACCTGCTGGCGCCGGTCGTCACCGACATGAAGCTCGCGGCGAACGCGCTGAACTGGTGCGTCGGCGAAATGGAAAAGCGCTACCGGCTGATGTCGGCCGTCGGCGTGCGCAACCTCGCGGGCTTCAACCAGAAGATCCGTGACGCGGAGGCGAAGGAAAAGAAGATCGGCAACCCGTTCTCGCTGACGCCCGACGACCCCGAGCCGCTGTCGAAACTGCCGCTGATCGTCGTCGTGATCGACGAGCTGGCCGACCTGATGATGGTTGCCGGCAAGAAGATCGAGGAGCTGATCGCCCGTCTCGCGCAGAAGGCACGCGCGGCCGGCATCCATCTGATCCTCGCGACGCAGCGCCCGTCGGTCGACGTGATCACCGGCCTCATCAAGGCGAACATCCCGACACGCGTCGCGTTCCAGGTGTCGTCGAAGATCGACTCGCGCACGATTCTCGACCAGATGGGCGCCGAATCGCTGCTCGGCCAGGGCGACATGCTGTTCCTGCCGCCGGGCACGGGCTATCCGCAGCGCGTGCACGGCGCGTTCGTCGCGGACGAGGAAGTGCACCGGATCGTCGAATACCTGAAGCAGTTCGGCGAGCCGCAGTACGAGGAAGGCATTCTCGACGGCCCGGCGGCCGACGGCGCGACGCAGGACCTGTTCGGCGATGCGCCGGATGCGGAAGCCGATCCGCTGTACGACGAAGCGGTCGCGTTCGTCGTGCGTACGCGGCGCGCGTCGATCTCGTCGGTGCAGCGCCAGTTGCGCATCGGCTACAACCGCGCCGCGCGCCTCGTCGAGCAGATGGAAGCGGCCGGCCTCGTGTCGTCGATGGGCATCAACGGCAGCCGCGAGGTGCTCGTGCCGGCCGCGGCCGACTGAGCACGGCGGCCCACGGCCGATACGGGCGTTGCGCGCAAGCGGCCGCCCGGACGAAACAAGGGCGCTGCCTCGGCAGCGCCCTTTTCCATTTGCCGCGTGATATCTACCGCGCGATTACTGCGCCACCGGCACCAGCTTGAAGTCCACCGGGCTGCCGACCGCCACCTTCTGAGGATTCGGGCCGAGCAGACCCGTTTCGACGTCGCGGCTGAATACGTAGAACGTGTCGCTGTCCTGGTTGCCGACGATCAGCCACTTGCCGGTCGGATCGATCAGGAATTCGCGCGGCGTCTTGCCGAGGCTCGACTGATGCCCGACGGTCTTCAGCCGGCCGTCGGCCTTGTTCACCGCGTAGATCACGATGTCGTTCACGTCGCCGCGGTTGCTCGCGTACAGGAAGCGGCCGTCCGGCGACAGGTGGATCGCGCCGCCGCCGACCTTGCCCTTGAAGCCGGGCACCGTCATCGGCAGCGTCTCGATCGGCGTCAGCTTGCCGTCGTGGTAGCCGAACACCTCGACCGACGCGTTGAGCTCGCTCGTCACGTACGCGAACCGGCCATCGGCGCTGAACACCATGTGACGCGGGCCGGAGCCGGGCTTCACCGGCGTGTAGCGCGTGTCGGTCGGGCTGATCAGCCCGCGGCTGCCATCGACCGTGTAGCGGTAGCCGTAGATCTTGTCCGCGCCGAGATCCTGCACGAACAGGTAACGGCCGTCGGGCGAAAACACCGTCGAGTGCACGTGCGCGCCGTCCTGGCGCCCCTTCACGGGCCCGGTGCCTTCGTGGTGCACCGTCAACACCGCCGTGCCGACCGCCCCGCCGTCGCGGACCGGGAACACCGCGAAGCTGCCGCCCGGATCGGCCGCGACCGAGTAGTTGGCCGTGACGAGGTACTTGCCGTCCGGCGACAGCGCGAGATAGCAAGGATCGTTCCCTTCGGACGACACGCGGTCGATGAACGTGAGCGCGCCCGTCTTCGGATCGAAGCCGAACGCGCTGACGCCGCCGCGCTGCGTCGCCGGGCCGTTGTCGCCGGGCAGTTCGTTGACCGCGTAGACGGTGCGACCGTCGCGGCTCGGCAACAGATAGGACGGATTCACGGTCTTGGCCGACGACACGGGCGCGACACCGCCCGTTTTCGTATCGAAGCGGTACACGTAGATCCCGTCGCTGCCGTGTCCCGTATAGGTGCCGACGAGCAGGTTGTAGACGCCGTCGGCCGGTGCCTGGGATTGCTGGGCGAACGCATGGGTCGCGGACAAGGACAGCACGATCGCGAAACCTTTCATCCAGTGAGCGAGCCCAAGCGGGAACCCTCGTGTCGAAGCGCGTGCGTCACGCTCGCGTAAACGGCTGGGCATTGAATCCTCCTTGCATCGAGTCGCTTCAAGTGTTGAGATAGGACGAAACGCCGGCCGTTCACGCGCTCCGCCGCCGCCTGGCCGAGTATACGGGGCGCGACGCCGCAGCGTGAAGCCAGAGCGCCGCAGCCTGCATTGTGAACTCGAATACCCAAGGACCGCTTGCCCATGCCCGCCCTGATCGAAGACTACGCGCTCGTCGGCGACGGCCACACCGCCGCGCTGATCTCGAAAGACGGCTCCGTTGACTGGCTCTGCTGGCCCCGCTTCGATTCGGGCGCCTGCTTCGCGGCGCTGGTCGGCACGCCGGAGCACGGCCGCTGGCTGCTCGCGCCGGCCAGCGACGCCGCGATCACGCACACGACGCGCCGCTATCGCGGCGACACGCTGATCCTCGAAACCGACTACGAAAGCGCGGACGGCGCCGTCACTGTGATCGACTTCATGCCGCCCGGCAACGGCTGGTCGGAACTCGTGCGGATCGTCGTCGGCCGGCACGGCACGATGAAGATGCGCATGGAACTCGTGTTGCGCTTCGACTACGGTTTCTCGATCCCGTGGGTCACGCAGCTCACGCGTGAAAGCGGGATGAAGGCAATCGCCGGTCCCGATACGGTCGTGCTGCGCACGCCTGTGCCGCTCACCGGCAAGAACCTTCACACGCTCGCCGAATTCACCGTGAACGCCGACGAGCGCGTGCCGTTCTCGCTCGGCTATGCGGCGTCGCACCTGCGGCTGCCGCCCGCGCGCGATCCGCTGTCGATGCTCGCCCGCACCGAGAACTACTGGCTCGAATGGTCGGGCCGCTGCCAGGTGCAGGGCCGCTACGCGGCCGCCGTGCGCCGCTCGCTGATCACGCTGAAGGCGCTCGCGTACGAGCCCACCGGCGGGATCGTCGCGGCGCCCACCACGTCGCTTCCGGAGAAGATCGGCGGCAACCGCAACTGGGACTACCGCTACTGCTGGCTGCGCGACGCGACGATCACGCTGCTCGCGCTGATGCGCGGCGGCTACTACGACGAGGCGCGCGCGTGGCGCACGTGGCTCGGCCGCGTGATGGCCGGCTCGCCCGAGCAAATCCAGATCATGTACGGGATCGCCGGCGAGCGCCGGCTGCCGGAAATGGAGCTCGACTGGCTGCCCGGCTACCAGGACTCGAAACCGGTGCGCGTCGGCAACGGTGCCGCGAACCAGCTCCAGCTCGACGTATTCGGCGAAGTGATGGCAGCGCTGCACCTCGCGCGCGTCGGCGGCCTGCAGGCGGACGACACGGTGTGGTCCGTCCAGTGTTCGCTGCTCGACCATCTCGAGAAAATCTGGCAGGAGCCCGACGAGGGCATCTGGGAGACGCGCGGCGGCCGCCGCCATTTCACGTTCTCTAAGGTGATGGCGTGGGTCGCGTTCGACCGCGCGATCAAGTCGGCGGAGATGTTCCGGCTGCCCGCGTCGCTCGACCGCTGGCGCGCGCTGCGCGACCGGATCCATGCCGACGTCTGCGACAACGCGTGGCATGAAGGCAAACAGGCGTTTGCGCAGAGCTACGGCAGCGACGAGCTCGACGCGAGCGTGCTGCTGATGCCGCTGCTCGGCTTCCTGCCGCCGGAGGACCCGCGCATCGTCGGCACGGTCGATGCGATCGAGCGGGAATTGCTGCACGACGGCCTCGTGATGCGCTACCGAACGACGGAGTACGACGACGGCCTGCCGCCCGGCGAAGGCACGTTTCTCGCGTGCAGCTTCTGGCTGGTCGACAACTACGCGCTGCTCGGCCGGATCGACGACGCGCACCGGCTCTTCAGCCGCCTGCTCGCGCTGTCCAACGACCTGGGGCTGCTCGCCGAGGAATACGACCCGGTCGAGGGCCGGCTCGTCGGCAACTTCCCGCAGGCGTTCTCGCACGTGGCGCTGGTGCATACCGCGATGAACCTGATGCACCACGAGGACGCCATGGCGCGCGCGGCGGGCCAGCCGGCGCCGGCCGTGGCGACGGGACGCTGAGCGGGGGCGGAGCGGCTTCTTCAGAGATCGTCAATTCGCAAAAGTTTGATGAAAAATCCGGGAAATGTTGCATTGCACCACCGATCGTTGTCCGATATGATCGATTCGATTGTCCGGCTGCACTGCAACATGGCCGGTCGCTGACCCACACGGCACGCCGCGACGCCCCACGCCGCCCTTGCGCACCGTCCCCCACGCGGGAGTAGTCTGCATGCTTTACCAATTGCACGAATTCCAGCGGGCGATGCTGAGCCCGCTCACGGCCTGGGCCCAGGCCGCCTCCAAATCGTTCGCCAATCCGTCCAGCCCGTTCTCGCTGATGCCCGGCGCGACGCGGATGGCCGCCGCGTACGAGCTGATGTACCGGCTCGGCAAGGATTACGAGAAGCCCGAATTCAACATTCATCAGATCGTCAAGGACGGCCACAACATCCCGATCGTCGAGCAGACGATCATCGAGAAGCCGTTCTGCCGGCTGCTGCGCTTCAAACGCTATTCGGACGACGCCGATGCCGTCACGCAATTGAAGGACGAGCCGGTCGTGCTCGTCTGCGCGCCGCTGTCGGGCCACCACTCGACGCTGCTGCGCGACACCGTGCGCACGCTGCTGCAGGATCACAAGGTGTACATCACCGACTGGATCGACGCGCGGATGGTGCCGGTCGAAGTCGGCCCGTTCCACCTGCACGACTACATCGCGTACATCCAGGAATTCATCCGCCACATCGGCGCACGCAACCTGCACGTGATCTCCGTGTGCCAGCCGACCGTGCCGGTGCTCGCGGCGATCTCGCTGATGGCGAGCCGAGGCGAGGACACGCCGCTCACGATGACGATGATGGGCGGCCCGATCGACGCGCGCCGCAGCCCGACGTCGGTGAACTCGCTCGCAACGCAACACTCGACCGCGTGGTTCGAGAACAACGTGATCCACACGGTGCCCGCGAACTATCCGGGCGAAGGCCGCCACGTCTATCCGGGCTTCCTGCAGCACACGGGCTTCGTCGCGATGAATCCGGAACGCCACGCGCAATCGCACTGGGACTTCTACCAGAGCCTGCTGCGCGGCGACGAGGATGACGCCGAGGCACACCGCCGCTTCTACGACGAGTACAACGCGGTGCTCGACATGGCGGCCGAGTACTACCTCGAGACGATCCGCGTCGTGTTCCAGGAATTCCGGCTCGCGGAAGGCACATGGGACGTCGAAGGCGAGCGCGTGCGCCCGCAGGACATCAAGCACACCGCGCTGATGACGATCGAGGGCGAACTCGACGACATCTCGGGCAGCGGCCAGACACACGTCGCGCACGAGCTGTGCACCGGCATCCCGCAGGACGACCGCCGCAGCCTGACCGCCGAGAAGTGCGGTCATTACGGGATCTTCTCGGGCCGCCGCTGGCGCACGATCATCTATCCGCAACTGCGCGACTTCATCCGCGAGCACGCGCCGGAACCGAAGAACGGCGCGGCGAAGCTGCCTGCCGATGCGCAGGACGCCACCACGATCGGTGCCGCGCCGGCCGCCACGCCGCAGCACGAGTCGACGGCGCGCGCGACCGCCGCGAAGCGCACGCGCGCGAAGGCGCCGGCCGTGACCGTTGCGCCCGCCAAGACGGCCACCGCGAAGGCCGCACCGGCCGCGAAACGCGCGGGCGGCACGCGCGCCAAACCCGTTCGCGCGCGCAAGGCCGCCTGACGCACCGCGTTCGGACGCAAAAACGCCGCCGTTGCTCGCGCACGGCGGCGTTTTTCTATCCGGCGGCCCGGCGTGGCCCGCCAATTGGCGCGCGGGCTCAGCGTCGCAACAGATACGCGAGCAGCACCTCGGTATTCATCCTGACCATCTCCGCGCGCTCGTCGGCTTCGCTGAAGTCGCGGCCGAGTGTCGCAGCGAGCGTGAAGCGGTTCGATACGATGTAGTAGCCGAGCCCCGACAGCGTCACGTAGAAGCGCAGCGGATCGACGTCGCTGCGAAACAGACCGGCCTTCTGGCCGCGCATTAGCACGTTGCCGAGCTTCGCGACGATCGGCGACATCATCTCGCGGATCCGCGTCGACTTGTGCAGGTAGCGCGCTTCGTGCAGGTTCTCGTTGTTGATGAGCCGCAGCAGCTCCGGATGATCGCGGTAGTAATCCCACACGAAGTGCGCGAGCCGCGTGACGGCCTCGACCGGCGCGACGCCATCGAGATCGAGCACGCGTTCGGCGTCGGTCAGCGCGGAGAACGCGTGTTCGAGCACGGCCGTAAACAGCTGCTCCTTGCTGCCGAAGTAGTAATAGAGCATGCGCTCGTTGGTTTCGGCCCGGCGTGCGATCTGGTCGACGCGTGCGCCGAACAGCCCTCCACTCGCGAACTCTTCGGCGGCCGCCATCAGGATGCGGCGGCGGGTACCTTCAGGATCTCTTTTGATTTTTGGCTGATTCATGGTGGCGTTTTGCTATGTGAGCCGCGTGATCCGGACCGGCACCCCCACCGCCTCGGCGCCGGCTGCCCTGGAACGAGCGCACCGCATGCGGCCGCCCCCCTGCTGAGCCCCTGCAAAAAAGCGGTTCGATTATGCGCACAGACAGCGTCCAGCGCAATGCGGGAAATCGGCGATAATCAAGGTTTGGCAAACCTTTCCGGCCGCAGGCATACGCGGCCGAGAGCCATTCGGCGCTGCTGCGCCCGTTGTCACCGTGACCGATTCCAAGACCCTCGCGGATCGCATCGAAGATCTGCTTCCCCAGACCCAATGCACGAAGTGCGGCTATGACGGCTGCCGTCCGTACGCCGACGCGATCGCCGCCGGCGACGCGAACTACAACCAGTGCCCGCCGGGCGGCGCCGAAGGCATCGCACGCCTCGCGAAGCTGCTCGGCAAGCCCGTGATCCCGCTGAACCCCGTCAACGGCACCGAGCATCCGCGCGCCGTCGCGTTCATCGACGAAAGCCTGTGCATCGGCTGCACGCTGTGCATGCAGGCATGCCCGGTCGACGCGATCGTCGGCGCACCGAAGCAGATGCACACGATCGTCGAATCGCTGTGCACGGGCTGCGACCTGTGCGTGCCGCCCTGCCCGGTCGACTGCATCGCGATGGTTCCCGTCACCGGCGAGCGCACCGGCTGGGACGCATGGTCGCAGGAACAAGCGGACGCCGCACGCGAACGCCACGATCGGCGGCTCGCCCGCCAGCGTCGCGAACGCGAGGCCGCCGAAGCGCGCGCCGCCGCCCGCCGCGCGGCCAGTGCGGGCTCGGCCAAGGCGGCGCCGGCCGCCGCACAGCCAGGCGCCGCGGCCGACGACGCCGAAGCGAAGAAGCGCGCGATCATCGCCGCCGCGCTCGAGCGCGCTCGCAAGAAGAAGGAAGAACTGTCGGAGCAAGGCGCCGGGCCGAAGAACACCGAAGGCGTGAGCGCGGCCGTGCAGGCGCAGATCGACGCGGCCGAAGCCCGCCGCAAGCGGCTCGCCGAACAGCAGGCGCAGCGCGACGCCGAGGCCGCCGGCAACGATCACGACGCCCCGAACAACGACGACCGGAACAGCCCGAGCACGGCGCCCGACAAGAACCGTTCATGAACGCCTCCAAACGACGCGCGATCTACGAAACGCTGCAGAGCCTCAATCCGCATCCGACCACCGAGCTCGAATACACGACGCCGTTCGAGCTGCTGATCGCGGTGATGCTGTCGGCGCAGGCGACCGACGTGTCGGTCAACAAGGCGATGCGCAAGATGTTCCCGGTGGCGAACACCCCGCGACAAATCGTCGCGCTCGGTGAAGAAGGCGTCGCCGACTACATCAAGACGATCGGCCTGTACCGCACCAAGGCGAAGAACGTGATCGCGACGTGCAACATCCTGCTCGAACGCTACGACGGCGAGGTGCCGGCCGATCGCGAAGCGCTCGAAAGCCTGCCGGGCGTGGGCCGCAAGACCGCGAACGTCGTGCTGAATACCGCGTTCGGCCAGCCGACGATCGCGGTCGACACGCATATCTTCCGCGTCGCGAATCGTACGGGGCTTGCGCCGGGCAAGGATGTGCGAGCCGTCGAGGCCGCGCTCGAGAAGTTCACGCCGAAGGAATTCCTGCACGACGCACATCACTGGCTGATTCTGCACGGTCGCTATGTGTGCAAGGCCCGCAAGCCCGAATGCTGGCACTGCGCGATCGAGCCGCTGTGCGAATTCCGGCCGAAGACACCGCCGCCGAACGAGTGAGCGGCGGGCGCGTGACGCGCGCCATGCATCACGCATCACGCGCCCGGCGTGCCCGGTGCCCCGCGCACCACGCGCCGTTGAGCACCCGCCGGATTCCCTTCCCTGCTATGCGTTGGATGTCGCCGTCGCGTCGTCGGCGGCCGCACCGCCCGCACGCACGAGCGCCAGCACCGCCGCGAGGATCGCGACGCCGCCCGCCCACTGCAACGGCGACAGCGCCTCGCCGAACAGCAGCGCCGCGAGCGCGACCGTCACGACCGGTTCGAGCGTCGACAGCATCGACGTGCGCGCGGCGCCCAGCCGCTCGAGCCCTGCGAAGAACGCGAGCATCGCGGCCACCGTCGACACCAGCGCGATCGCCAGCATCGACGCCCAGCCGGCGGGCGTCGCCGGCCAGCGCGGCGGCACGCCGAACGCGGCGGTCCGCACGATCGCGATCGCGATGAGCGTCGCGGTCGCCGACAGGCAGATGATCGCGGTGGTCGCGAGCGGATCGACACCGCGCGTCGCCTTCGTGCCGCCGACGATGTACAGCGAATAGATCACCGCGGCGGCCAGCGCGAGCGCGATGCCGAGCGGCTCGCCGTGGCCGCCGCCCACCATCAGCGCGGAACCGGCGACACAGAGCACGAGCGCGACCGCCTTCGCGCGCGTGAGACGCTCGCCGAGCCACCACGCGGCCAGCAGCGTGACGAATGCCGGATACAGGTACAGCAGCAGCGCGACGAGGCTCGCCTGCGCATGCTGGAGCGCGCTGAAATAGCAAAACGACTGCCCGACGTAGCCGAGCGCGCCCATCGCCACGAGCGGCGCGAGCGCACGACCGCGCGGCCACGCGACGCGGCGGTGCCGGGCGATCGCGGCAAGGACCGCGCCGCCGATCGCGAAGCGCACGATCAGCAGCCCGAGCACGTCGACGCCGGCCGCATACGCGTAGCGGCCGAAGATTGCCATCGCGCCGAATGCGGCGGCGGACAGCGCGACATAGAACGCGCCCTGCAGCGCGGCGGACGATGAGCGAACGGTGGCGGACATGATGGAACGGTGTGAGCGCGACGACGGCAATCGTCGGAGTGTAGCGGCCCGGCGGCCGCCGGCCTAGCCCGCGCTTACCCGTTGCGCGGCGCCGCGGCACGCGCTGGCCAATGCGGATCGACGTCGCCGCCGGTTCACGCGGCGCGCTCCGCCGGCTGGCAGCCTCAAGCCGCCCGCCCAGGCATCACCCGCCGCCAGCGCCGTGCGCCGACCCGGCGTACAATGCGCGACGCGGCATGACGCCGCCCGAATCACCACGCGTCCCCACCATGTTCAATCCGAGTCGCGACGAGGTCCGTCGCTTTTTCACCGAGACCTGGCGCAAGCAGCGCGCCGGCGAGATCCTGACGCCGCTGGAAGCGATGGCAGCCGACTGGATCGTCGAGCATCCCGAATACCACGACGACCTCGCGGACGCCGACGGCGCCGCCGCGCGCAACTACACGCCCGAAGAAGGCCGCACGAACCCGTTCCTGCACCTGTCGATGCACCTCGCGATCAGCGAGCAGCTGTCGATCGACCAGCCGCCCGGCATCCGCGCCGCGCACGACAAGCTGGCCGCGAAGCTCGACTCGACCCACGAGGCGCAGCACATGATCATGGAATGCCTCGGCGAGACGATCTGGGAAGCGCAACGTACCGGCACGCCGCCCGATACGGACGCGTACCTGCAGCGCATCCTGCGCCGCGCGTCGCGCGACTAAGCGCCGCGGACAAAAAAATACCCCGCCGCGGCGGGGTACGCTGGCTGCACGGACCGGCAAGGCCCGGCGCGCTTACTTCTTGAAGACGAGATCGGTCTCTTTCAGCGACTCGATGTAGGCCGCGATGTCCTTCATGTCGTTGACCGACAGGTTCTGCACCTGCGCCTGCATGATCGCGTTGTTGCGGCCGAGCAGCGGGTTCGTCAGGCCCATCTGGTACTGGCGCATCGCCCATACGAGATAGTCGGCGTGCTGGCCGGCGAGGCGCGGATACTCTGCGTTGATCGGCTTGTTCAGCTGCGCGCCGTGGCAGGCCGCGCAGTTGTGCGACTCGACCAGTTCCTTGCCCTTCACGGTGTCCGCCGCATGCGCGGTACCGATCGCGAGGCCGGCCGCCAGTGCAACCGCTGCCGTCTTGAATGCGTTGTTCATGAATGCTCCTGTCCCGCCGGTAAGAATCGGCGGCGCGCGCTTTACTTGTAGGGATTGTCCTTCGTGTCGGCCTTCTGGGCGGCGTAGTAGGCCGCCAGATCCGCGATGTCCTGATCCGTCAGCGAACCGGCGATCGCGTTCATCGACGGGAAGTGACGATCCTTCTTGCGGTAGGCCTTCAGCGCGTTCTCGAGGTATTGCTGGTTCTGGCCGCCGAGGACCGGCACCCGGTAGACCTCCGGGTACGCCGCGCGGTAATCCTGGATGCCGTGGCAACCGATGCACATGGCGGCCTTGCTCGCCCCGTCCTTCGGGTTGCCGACCACACCGGCCGCCTGCGCGCTGCCCGCGAGCGCCACGAGCGCTGCGACAACGACGTGTTTGCCGACAAATTTGTTCATAGCTCTTGTAACCTAGCTTGAGGGGAAACTGGCGCCGAAGCGGCAACGGCCCGCGCCGTTTTGCTTATCGGATCGCCACGCAGGCCAAAAAAAACGGCCAGATTGTACCGCGTCGGCGGGGAACGCGTCCATATGGCACCCCGGTCCGCCCCGCCGCAGCCCCGCAACGATACGCGGCAGCGGGCCAACCGGACAGCCCTTCTGACTTATACTGGGTTTTTTTGCGACCAGGAAAGAGCGCCGCCATGCGTTTCGAAGGATCCTCGCACTACGTCGCCACCGACGACCTGAAGCTCGCGGTCAACGCCGCACTGACGCTGCAGCGCCCGCTGCTGATCAAGGGCGAGCCCGGCACCGGCAAGACCATGCTCGCCGAGGAAGTGGCGGCCGCGCTCGGCATGCCGCTGCTGCAGTGGCACATCAAGTCGACGACGAAGGCGCAGCAGGGGCTGTACGAATACGACGCGGTATCGCGGCTGCGCGACTCGCAGCTCGGCGACGAGCGCGTGAAGGACATCGCGAACTACATCGTGAAGGGCGTGCTGTGGCAGGCGTTCGACGCCGAGCGCCCGAGCGTGCTGCTGATCGACGAGATCGACAAGGCCGACATCGAATTCCCGAACGACCTGCTGCGCGAGCTCGACCGCATGGAATTCCACGTGTACGAGACGCGCGAGACGATACGCGCGAAGCACCGCCCGCTCGTGATCATCACGTCGAACAACGAGAAGGAACTGCCCGACGCGTTCCTGCGCCGCTGCTTCTTCCACTACATCCAGTTCCCCGATGCGGCGACGATGCAGAAGATCGTCGCGGTCCACTTCCCGAACATCCGCGAAGAGCTGCTGCACGCGGCGCTGCAGAGCTTCTTCGAGTTGCGCGGCGTGTCTGGGCTGAAGAAGAAGCCGTCGACCTCCGAACTGCTCGACTGGCTGAAGCTGCTGCTCGCCGAGAACATCCCGGCCGACGCGCTGCGCGGCGCCGACGCGAAGCAGATCGTGCCGCCGCTCGCCGGCGCGCTGCTGAAGAACGAGCAGGATCTGAGCCTGCTCGAGCGCCTCGTCTACATGAACCGGCACAACCGGTAACCCACCCGCGAAGGCCCGGCCATGCTGCTCAATTTCTTCTACGCGCTGCGCGCAGCCAAGCTGCCCGTCTCGGTGAAGGAATACCTGACGCTGCTCGAATCGCTGAAGGCCGGGCTGATCTCGCCGTCGATCGACGCGTTCTACTTCCTCGCGCGGATGACGCTCGTGAAGGACGAGCAGTACTTCGACAAGTTCGACCAGGCGTTCGGCGCGTACTTCCATGGCGTGTCCGCGCTGCCGTCCGACGCGTTCGACATTCCGCTCGACTGGCTCGAGAAGCGTCTCGAGCGCGAACTGTCGCCGGAGGAAAAGGCGCAGATCGAAGCGATGGGCGGCCTCGACAAGCTGATGGAGCGCCTGAAGGAACTGCTCGACGAGCAGAAGGAACGCCACGAAGGCGGCAACAAGTGGATCGGCACCGGCGGCACGTCGCCGTTCGGGCACGGCGGCTACAACCCGGAAGGCGTGCGCATCGGCGGCCCGTCGAACGGCAACCGCACCGCGGTCAAGGTGTGGGAGGCGCGCGCGTACCGCGACTACGACGATTCGGTCGAGATCGGCACGCGCAACATCAAGGTCGCGTTGCGGCGCCTGCGGCGCTTCGCGCGCGAAGGCGCGGCCGAAGAGCTCGATCTGCCGGGCACGATTCGCAGCACCGCCGCGAACGCCGGCTGGCTCGACCTGCGGATGGTGCCCGAGCGTCACAACAACGTGAAGGTGCTGATGCTGCTCGACGTCGGCGGCTCGATGGACGACCACATCAAGCGCACCGAGGAACTGTTCTCGGCCGCGAAGGCGGAATTCAAGCATCTCGAGTTCTACTACTTCCACAATTGCGTGTACGACCACCTGTGGAAGAACAACCGCCGCCGCCATTCCGAGCGCACCGCGACGTGGGACGTGCTGCACAAGTTCACGCCCGACTACAAGCTGATCTTCGTCGGCGACGCGACGATGAGCCCGTACGAGGTGCTGCAACCGGGCGGCTCGGTCGAATACAACAACCCGGAAGCCGGCGCCGTCTGGCTGCGCCGCCTCGCGGACCAATTCCCCCACCATGCGTGGCTGAACCCCGAGCCCGAGCGGCTATGGGAGTACCGGCAATCGGTCGCGGTGATCCGCGACCTCCTCGGCCAGCGCATGTATCCGCTCACGCTCGCGGGCCTCGAAACCGCGATGCGCGCACTCAGCAAATAACGAACCCACCCTGCAGAAACGAAGGCCGCGTCCCAGCGGCCTCCTCCGGAGATAGCATGAACCCTTCGCCTACCGCGAGCGCGGGCCGCGCCGGCGGCCGCCGCTTTTTCGCCGATACGTCCGTCTCCGCGCTCGTCGCCGGCTTCGTCGCGATGATGACGGGCTACACCAGCTCGCTCGTGCTGATGTTCCAGGCCGGCCGCGCCGCGCACCTCACCGACGCGCAGATCTCGTCGTGGATCTGGGCGTTGTCGATCGGCATGGCGCTGACGACCATCGGCCTGTCGCTGCGCTTTCGCGCACCCGTCGTCGTGGCGTGGTCGACGCCCGGCGCCGCGCTGCTGATCGCGTCGCTGCCCGGTGTGCCGTATGCCGAGGCCATCGGTGCGTTCGTCGTGTGCGCGCTGCTGCTGACCGCGGTCGGCGTGAGCGGGCTGTTCGACACGCTGATGCGGCGCATTCCGGCCGGCATCGCGGCCGCGTTGCTCGCGGGCATCCTGTTCGAGATCGGCATCGAGATCTTCCGTGCCGCGCAGTTCCAGACCGCGCTCGTGCTCGCCATGTTCTTCACCTACCTGATCGTCAAGCGGCTCGCGCCGCGCTATGCGATCGTCACGACGCTGCTCGTCGGCACCGCGGTGGCCGGCAGCCTCGGCCTGCTCGACTTCAGCCGCTTCCAGATCGCGCTCGCGCAACCCGTGTTCACGATGCCCGCATTCTCGGTCGCATCGATCGTCAGCATCGGCATTCCGCTGTTCGTCGTCGCGATGGCGTCGCAGAACGTGCCGGGCATCGCGGTGCTGCGCGCCGACGGCTATTCGACGCCGTCGTCGCCGCTCATCGCGACCACCGGCCTCGCATCGCTGCTGCTCGCGCCGTTCGGCTCGCACGGCGTGAACCTCGCGGCGATCACCGCGGCGATCTGCACGGGCCCCGAGGCGCACGAGGATCACGCGAAGCGCTACACCGCCGCCGTGTGGTGCGGCACGTTCTACCTGATCGCCGGGATCTTCGGCGCGACGATCGCCGCGCTGTTCGCGGCGCTGCCGAAGGCGCTCGTCGTGTCGGTCGCCGCGCTCGCGCTGTTCGGCTCGATCATGAGCGGGCTCGCGAACGCGATGCAGGACGTGAAGCAGCGCGAAGCCGCGCTCGTCACGTTCATGGTCACCGCATCGGGCCTCACGCTGCTGTCGATCGGCTCGGCGTTCTGGGGGCTCGTCGCGGGGATCGTCACGCAGGTGATCCTGAATGCACGGCGCCCCGCGTAGTCGCCGCATGGCGCGGGCCCGCACCGCAAACGGTTCGCCCAAAACGTGCGCGACGCGATTCGGGCCTAAAATAGTGGATCGGAGGCGGCGCCGGGCGCCGCCTCGCTTCGCCGCCGCGCTCGCGCGGCCCGTGAGAACCCCGGCGCCTTGCGCCCTCCTCCCGAATCGCCATGACTACCGCACTCGACCAGCTGAAGCAGTACACGACCGTCGTCGCCGACACGGGCGATTTCCAGCAGCTTGCGCAATACAAGCCGCAGGATGCGACCACGAATCCGTCGCTGATCCTGAAGGCCGTCCAGAAGGACGCGTACAAGCCGATTCTCGAGAAAACCGTCCGCGATCATCGCAACGAAAACACCGATTTCATCATCGACCGCCTGCTGATCGCATTCGGCACCGAGATCCTGAAGCTGATCCCGGGCCGCGTGTCGACCGAGGTCGATGCGCGCCTGTCGTTCGACACGCAGCGCTCGATCGACAAGGGCCGCGAGCTCATCAAGCTGTACGAAGCCGCCGGCATCGGCCGCGAGCGCATCCTGATCAAGCTCGCGTCGACGTGGGAAGGCATTCGCGCCGCCGAGGTGCTGCAGAAGGAAGGGATCAAGTGCAACATGACCCTGCTTTTCTCGCTCGTTCAGGCCGCCGCATGCGCGGAAGCCGGCGCGCAGCTGATCTCGCCGTTCGTCGGCCGCATCTACGACTGGTACAAGAAGCAAGCCGGCGCCGAGTGGGACGAAGCGAAGAACGGCGGTGCGAACGATCCGGGCGTGCAATCGGTGCGGCGCATCTACACGTACTACAAGACGTTCGGCTACAACACCGAAGTGATGGGCGCGAGCTTCCGCACGACGAGCCAGATCACCGAGCTCGCGGGCTGCGACCTGCTGACGATCAGCCCCGATTTGCTGCAGAAGCTGCAGGAAAGCACCGACACGGTGGGGCGCAAGCTGTCGCCCGATGCGCTGCAGGACAAGCCGACCGAGCGCGTCGCGATCGACGAGGCGTCGTTCCGCTTCCAGCTGAACGACGAAGCGATGGCAACGGAGAAACTGGCCGAAGGCATCCGCGTATTCGCCGCCGACGCGGTGAAGCTCGAGAAGCTGATCGATGCACTGCGCTGAGCCGTGCCGCACGTGACGGCTGTCAGTTGAACTGTCAGCAGGCCTGACAACAGCCGTCAGCACGCGCGCCGAACGGCCGCGAACCTCGTGTTCGCGGCCGTTTTTATTTTTCATTCCATCGTCAAGCGCGCGCACTACAATCCACGTCACGAGTGCGCCGGCCGCATCCCGGCGCGCTCTTCCCGGTCAACTTCGGAAGTACCCGGGCAGGCACCGGCACGCCGGCCCGGTCAACAGGAGACAACGATGCAAGTCCAACCGTACCTGACGTTCTACGGCCGTGCGGAAGAGGCCCTTCAGTTCTACGAAAAGGCGCTCGGCGCGAAGACGATGTTCAAGATGCACTTCAAGGATGCGCCGCCGAATCCCGATTACCCGATGTCGCCGGAGATGAGCGACAAGGTGATGCATGCGAGCTTCACGATCGGCGACTCGATGATCATGTGCTCGGACGGTGATTGCAGCCAGCCGGGCGGCGGCACGCACGCCGGCTATTCGCTGTCGCTGAACCCGGCGACGGTCGAAGAAGGTCAGAAGCTGTTCAACGCGCTCGCCGACGGCGGCGAAGTGACGATGCCGTTCGGCAAGACGTTCTGGGCGCTCGGCTTCGGCATGGCCAAGGATCGCTTCGGCGTGCACTGGATGGTCAACGTCGAGGACCTGTCGCAACGCGAGGATCTCGCGAAACGCGCGCAAAGCTGACGCCTGCAAAAACGCCCGCCACTTCGCAGTGGCGGGCGTTCGTTTTGCTGCACGATGCGCGGCAAGCAGCAGGCGGCACACCGCCGCGCCGCCCGTTCAACTCTCGACGACGTCGAGGTAATCCTCCGGCCGCGTGCGGTCCTCCGCATGCGCCATGCCGATCGCGCGCACCAGCACGCTTACCACCACCGACACCACGAGATTCACGACCAGCGACCACACGGCCGCATAGCCGGGAATGGCGAGGCCGAACAGGTGGATCGTGAAGATCGAGCTCGCGAGCTTCAGCGACACCGCCATCCACGTGCCGCACACGATACCTGCCGCCCAGCCGGCCAGCAGGCCGCGATGGTCGAGCAGCCGCGTGTACAGGCCGAGCACGATCGCGGGCAGCGTCTGGATGATCCAGATCCCGCCGAGCAGCTGCAGCTGGATCGCGTAGGTCAGCGGCAGCCCGAGGATGAACGCCACCGCGCCGACCTTCACGATCAGCGACACGAGCTTCGCGACGTGCGTCTCCTGATCGTGCGTCATGTTGCGGTTCACGAACTCGCGATGGATGTTGCGCGTGTACAGGTTCGCGGCCGCGATCGACATGATCGCCGCCGGCACCAGCGCACCGATGCCGATCGCCGCGAACGCGACGCCGACGAACCACGACGGGAAATACTCGAGGAACAGCGCGGGCACCGCGAAGTTCGGGCCGAACGCCTTGAAGTACGGCACGTACTGCGGCATGTCCTTCACGCCGGACGCGAGCGCCATGTAGCCGAGCAGCGCGAGCAGGCCGAGCACGAACGAGTACGCGGGCAGCATCGCCATGTTGCGGCGGATCGAGTTGCCCGACGCCGACGACAGGATCGCCGTGACCGAGTGCGGATACAGGAACAGCGCGAGCGCGGAGCCGATCGCGAGCGTCGCGTAAGCGCTGTAGCCGTTCAGGCTCGCCGCGTCGGGCGCCTTCAGCAGCAGCTTCGCCGGCGGCACCGACGCGAAGATGTGCCCGAAGCCGCCAAGCTTCGCCGGAATCACGATGACCGCGGCGGCAATCGTGATGTAGATCAGGACGTCCTTCACGATCGCGATCATCGCGGGCGCGCGCAGCCCCGACGTGTACGTGTAGGCGGCGAGGATCGCGAACGCGATGATGAGCGGCAGGTCGCCGACGAAGCCCGTCGTGTCGAAGCCGAGCGCACCGATCACGACTTCGATGCCGACGAGTTGCAGCGCGATGTACGGCATCGTCGCGAGGATGCCCGTCACCGCGATCGCGAGCGCGAGCATGCGGCTGCCGTACCGCGCGTTCACGAAGTCGGCGGCGGTCACGTAGCCGTGCCGCTTCGCGATGCTCCACAGCTTCGGGAACACGACGAACGCGAACGGGTAGATCAGGATCGTGTACGGCAACGCGAAGAAGCCCATCGCACCGGCGCCGAACACGAGCGCGGGCACCGCGACGAACGTATAGGCCGTATAGAGGTCGCCGCCGAGCAGGAACCACGTGACGATCGTGCCGAAGCGGCGTCCGCCGAGACCCCATTCGTCGAGATGGGCGAGATCGCCGCGCCGCCAGTTCGCGGCCAGGAAACCGAGGATCGTGACGCCGATGAAGAGCAGGACGAAGACGAAGGTGGCGCCGAGGTTCATCGCGCACCTCCTTGCGGGCCGCTCGCCTTCCACGCGTTCTTGGTCTTGAAATACACGAACGCGGTGATCACCGCGCTAATGAACACCCACAGCAACTGGTACCAGTAGAAGAACGGAAAACCCAACCATTGCGGTTCGATCTTGCTGTACGACGGCACCCAGACCATCGCGGTCAGCGGCAGCACCAGCAGCCAGAGCCAGCGCTTGGCGGCCCGGCTGGCGTCGGCATCGTGAGCCATGACGTCTCCTCATCTTTCCCGGTTATCGATCTTGTCAAGCGGGTACGGCGGCGAGAGGAGGGGCAAAACGGGTAAGCTGCGGCTCCCCTGGCTTCGCGCCAGTATAGGAGCCGCGAGCGAGCGGTCAAGCAGGGGCGAACCCGAGGTGATCCGCCCCCAGGTCCAGCGGTTGCACCGGCATGCGGCCGGCGCATGAGCGTCAGATCGCGAACGAGGATTCGCGTGCGCCGATCGTTTCTTTCAAAGCTTTCACCCATTTGCGCGCGGGCAGCTTCAGCGTGTCCTCGATCAGTTTCGCGCGGGCTTCGAGCTGCGCGAACGATACGTCGAGCGCGGGGCCCGAGAACGCGATCGCGATCCGGTTGCCGTCGTGCACTTCCGGCAGCGCGATCACGCGATGGTCGAACGCCGCGTTCAGATGCTTCATGTTGCGCACGAAGCTCGGATGGTCGCCGAACAGGTTGATCGTCGCGATGCCCGCGTCGGCAAGGCAGCCGCGCACCGCGCGGTAGAACGCGACGCTGTCGAGCACCGGGCCGCGCGCGGTCGCGTCGTACAGGTCGATCTGCAGTGCGCCCGTCGTGCCGCGGTTGGCCGGGTCGTTGACGAAATCCCATGCGTCGGCTTCGTGCACGACGAGGCGTGCATCGTCGGGCGGCAGCGCGAACATCGTGCGGGCAGCAACGATCACGGCCGGGTTCAGTTCGACGGCTTCGACCTTCGCGTTCGGCAGGAAACGGTGCGAGAACTTCGTCAGCGCGCCGGTGCCGAGCCCGAGCTGGACGATTCGCGCGGGCGTTTCGAGAAACAGCAGCCATGCCATCATCTGCTGCGCGTATTCGAGCTCGATGTGCAGCGGCTTCGAGATCCGCATCGCACCCTGCACCCATTCGGTACCGAAGTGCAGGAAACGCACGCCGCGCTCTTCCGAGAACGTGACGGGCGCGAAGCGCGGCTTGCGCGGCGCGTCGAGGACGGGCACGTCGTCGTGTTCGTCGATCTCCGGGCGGCGCTTCACGCGCGGCGGCTGGAGCTTTTCGGAGCCGTTGTAGGCGGACGGCTTGCGTTGCTTGAACGCGCGCGCCTCGGCGGACGCGCGCTTGATCAGTCGGGTCATGATTGAATCTCGCTGGGTGACGCTGGATGAGCGGACGAGAGGATAGCATTGGTGCGGGATGGCGGCCGCGCCGCATACCCTGCCCTTCTCTGCACTGCACTGCATGACTTCGAAACCGGTTCGCGCTACGCTGCACCCGTGACCGAAGGAGGACGCATGAACTCGAACGGCAAACGGATCTGGTTTCCGGCGAAGCGCTACGGTTGGGGATGGGGATTGCCGGTGGCGTGGCAGGGCTGGGTCGTGCTGTTGTTGTTCGCGATCGGGATCATCGCGAGCGCGTGGCTGGTGCCGCCCAACCGGTCGCCGATTGCGTACGGCGCCTGCATCGTGGTGTTGGTCGCGCTGTTGACTGCCGTTTGCTGGATCAAGGGCGAAAAGCCCGGGTGGAGATGGGGCAAGGACGACTGAGCGCCGGCGCGGCGTTCGCGCGCGACCGGAGAGCGGTCGGGATCGGCGTCAGTCGCGAATCGCCCGCCACTGCGCCAGCTTCTGCTCGAACGACAGCATCGCATTCGCCGGGCTCGACGACGGCAGCACGAGCGTGTCGTATCCCGCCTGGCCGATCACGTCGGCAAACCGCCCTGCCGTCTTGCCGTTGAAACACACTTTCCTCAGCAACGGCGCATGCTCGCGCAACGATGCAAAGTCGTTCGGCTTCGCATTGCGGATCGCCGAATCGAGACTGCCTTGTCGATGGCACGCATCGAGGACATCCCAGATGCCGATGCCGTGCGAAAGCACGCGCTCGAGCCGCGCGTCGTACACGAGCTCGTGCAGCCCCGGCTCGCCGAGCACCGCGCCGAGCAACCGCCAGAACTGATTGCGCGGATGCGCATAGTACTGCGCGGCATCGAGCGACGCCTCGCCCGGAAAGCTGCCGAGAATCATCGTATGCGTGTGCGGCCCGACGACGGGCGGAAAGCCTCGCAGCATCACGTCGCTCCGCGCGGGCCGGCCGATCGCGGCCCGGCCGATCGTGGCCCGTCGCCGTGCGCATCGAGATGGCGCCACAGCGCAGGCAGCATGCACTCGGTGACCATCAGCGGCTTGCCGTGGCGCTGGAACACCGAGCGCCGCGCGGCGAACGCGTGCGGCGCCCGCGCGCCCTGCAACGCATGGCTCGCGAGCGCATACAGCGGATGACCGGCGATCACGCGCCGGCTGACGAGCGTCGAGCGCTCGACCTGCGGATCGCTGTACAGCAGCTCCGCGAGCGGCCGCGTGCGCAACCGCCGCATCGCCTGCCATACACCCTTGCTGGCCGCGAGCGGCGCGATGCTGTGCGCGGCGACGTACGGGATGCCGTCGACCGACAGGATCACCTCGCGCACCCACATCGGCGCGCGCGGCGCACTGTCGAGCGCATCGGGTTCGTCGAACCACGGGCAATCGACGGCCTCGCGCGTCACGCGCACGCTCACGCTGCCGAGCCGCGCCAGATGCGCGGTCAGCGAACCGCCGCGCGTCAGCCAGTCGCGCTGATCGAGCGTGCAGCCGGGCCGGGGCGTTTCGCGCCAGCCCGCCCGTGCGCCGTCGAATCGCATCCGCGCGCTCACGCGGCGCGCGACAGCAGCAGCGCGTTGGTCCGCTTCACGAAGCTCGCCGGATCGTCGAGCATCCCGCCTTCGGCCAGCAGCGCCTGGTCGAACAGCAGGTGGCACCAGTCGCCGAAATCGGCGCTTTCGGTGTTCAGCTGCTTCACGAGCGCGTGCTCCGGGTTGATCTCGAGGATCGGCTGCATCGCCGGCGCGTTCTGGCCGGCCGCCTTCAGCATCCGCTGCAGGTAGCCGCTCATGTCGTTGTCGTCCGCGACGAGGCACGACGGCGAATCGGTCAGGCGGAACGTGACGCGCACTTCCTTCACCTTGTCGCCGAGCGCTTCCTTCATCTTCTCGACGACCGGCTTGATCGCCTCGCCAGCCTGCTCCTGCGCCTTCTTTTCCTCGTCGTTGAGCGCGCCGAGGTCGAGATCGCCGCGGGCCACGCTCGCGAGCGGCTTGCCGTCGAATTCGTGCAGGAACGACAGCATCCATTCGTCGACGCGATCGGTCAGCAGCAGCACCTCGACGCCCTTCTTGCGGAACACTTCCAGGTGCGGGCTGTTCTTCGCGGCCTGCCACGTATCGGCGGTCACGTAGTAGATCTTGCTCTGCTCGGGCTTCATGCGCGACACGTAGTCGGCAAGCGACACGTCCTGCGCGTCGGTGTCGCCGTGCGTCGATGCGAAGCGCAGCAGCTTCGCGATACGCTCGCGGTTCGCGTGATCCTCGCCCACGCCTTCCTTCAGCACCTGGCCGAACGCGCTCCAGAACGTCTTGTACTTCTCCTTGCCGGCGTCGTCTTCCGCGTTCGCGAGCTCCTCGAGCATCGACAGCGCGCGCTTCGTCACGCCTTCGCGGATCGCCTTCACGTCGCGGCTTTCCTGCAGGATTTCACGCGACACGTTCAGCGGCAGGTCGGCCGAATCGACGACGCCCTTCACGAAGCGCAGGTATTGCGGCAGCAGCTGCTCGGCGTCGTCCATGATGAACACGCGCTTCACGTACAGCTTCAGGCCGCCGCGGTAATCGCGGTTCCACAGGTCGAACGGCGCGCGCGCCGGCACGAACAGCAGCTGCGTGTATTCGCTGCGGCCTTCGACGCGGTTGTGCGTCCACGTGAGCGGATCCTGGTGATCGTGCGCAATGTGCTGGTAGAACTGCGTGTACTGCTCGTCGGTGACGTCGCTCTTCGAACGCGTCCAGAGCGCGCTCGCCTGGTTGACGGTCTCGTCCTCGTCCTTCAGGACCATCTCGCCCTTTTCCTGATCCCACTCTTCCTTCTTCATCAGGATCGGCAGCGCGATGTGGTCGGAATACTTCTGGATGATCGACTTCAGGCGGTGCGACGACAGCAGTTCGTCCTCGCCTTCGCGCAGGTGCAGCGTGATCGTCGTGCCGCGCTGCGCGCGCTCGATCGCGTCGATCGTGAAATCGCCCTCGCCCGCGCTTTCCCAGCGCACGGCTTCGTTCGCCGGCAGGCCGGCGCGGCGCGTCTCGACGGTGATCTTGTCCGCGACGATGAAACCCGAGTAGAAGCCGACGCCGAACTGGCCGATCAGCGCCGCGTCCTTCTGCTGGTCGCCGGACAGCTTCGTGAAGAATTCCTTGGTGCCCGAACGCGCGATCGTGCCGAGGTTCGCGATCGCCTCGTCGCGGCTCATGCCGATGCCGTTGTCGTCGATCGTGATCGTGCGCGCGGCCTTGTCGAAACCGATGCGAATGCGCAGGTTCGGATCGTTCTCGTACAGCGCGTTGTCCGCGAGCGCTTCGAAACGCAGCTTGTCGGCCGCGTCGGACGCGTTCGACACCAGTTCGCGCAGGAAGATTTCCTTGTTGCTGTAGAGCGAATGAATCATCAGGTGGAGGAGTTGCTTGACCTCTGCCTGAAAGCTCATCGTTTCGTGTGCCATGGATGCTGTTTCCTCTTACTTGAATGGTGTAACCCCCGGCACCCGGCGCACGATGCCGGGGCCGACCGGTTGTTGCCGCCATCTGGGGGCGGCCGGCTGGATTTCAAGGGCCCGGCCGTGTGCTTCGGCGCCTTGTCCGGATGCACGTGTGGGCCGGGTCGCGAATTAGCGCTTTTACCGCGCGAATTTCGGACCGATCCAATGTTCGCGCCGCTTTCAATTCGCTGAAATGGCGTATCGCTTCCCGGATCGAAAACGAAACGATTTCATGCAGCCTCGAGGCGGATGATCAGCGCGTCAGCCCGTCAGCCCGGATCCGCCTGCGCGCCGCGCCGCCGACTCGATATAGCGCGCGAGAAACCCCGGCAGCGCCGGATCGCCGCAGTTCGCGACGTTGAAGCGCGTCCATGTCGACGGCGACTGCTGCGGCGAGAACAGACTCCCCGGCGTCAGCAGGAACCCTTCCTCGTGCGCGGCGGCCGCGAGCGCGTCGGAATCGACACCCGTGTCGGCCCACAGGAACATCCCGGCCGCCGGCATCGTGAAGAGCCGCAACCCGGTACGCTCGAGCATCCGCGCGGTCTTGTCGCGCACGCCGTCGAGCCGCGCGCGCAGCCGCTCCACGTGGCGCCGGTAATGCCCTTCGGTCAGGATCTTGTACAGCACGCGCTCGTTGAGCTCCGGCGTCGTCATCCCGACCAGCATCTTCTGGTCGGTGACGGCCTTCGCGATCTCCGGTGCGCACGCGACATAGCCGACCCGCAAATTCGCCGCGAGCGTCTTCGAATAGCTGCCGAGGTAGATCACGCGCTTCAACTGGTCGAGGCTCGCGAGTCGCGTGGCCGGATAGCTCGGCGGGCACAGGTCGCCGTACACGTCGTCCTCGACGACGAGGAAGTCGTACGCCTCGGCGAGCTTCAGGATCCGGAACGCCTGCGCGGCCGACAGCGACGTGCCGGTCGGGTTCTGCAGCACCGAATTGATCACGAGCATCTTCGGCCGCCACATCTGCACGAGCGTTTCCAGCGCGTCGAGATCGGGGCCGTCGGGCGTATACGGCATGCCGACCAGTTGCGCACCCTGCGACGCGAAGCGCCCGAACATCTGGAACCATGCGGGATCGCCGACGATCACCGCATCGCCGGGCCGCACGTAGATCCGGGCGATCAGATCGATCGCCTGCGTGATGCCCGACACCAGCACGAGCTGCTCGGGCTTCGCGCCGATCTCGACTTCCGCGAGCCGCGTCTGCAATTGCTGGCGCAGCGGCAGGAAGCCCTGCGCGGTGCCGAAACCGAGCATCTGCGCGCCGGACTGGCGCCCGAGCGCGCGCAGCGCGCCGGTGATCAGCTCGCCGTCCAGCCAGCGGCCCGGCAGATAGCCGAGGCCCGGCCCTTTTTCCGGGCTGACGGTGTGCAGCATGTTGCGCAGCAGCCAGACGACGTCGATCGTGTTGTGCACCGGCGCGGCCTCGGCCACGCGCACCACGTTGTCAGCCGGCTGCGGGCCGGTGGCCGTGCGCTCGCGCACGTAGAAGCCCGAGCCGCGCCGCGAATCGAGGTAGCCCTGCGCGACGAGCCGTTCGTACGCTTCCACCACGGTAAAGCGCGACACGCTCTTGTCGAGCGCGAGCTTGCGGATCGACGGCATGCGCATGCCGGGCCGGAACACGCGTTCGTCGATGCGGCGCCGCGCCCACTGGACAAGCTGGTCGACGAGCGTGAGCGTGGCCGTATCGTGCGGCGCGGGAATCTGGGCGAGTGGGACGGTGGACATGGGCGGCGGCTCCAACTGTACCGAAGGCTATCGCGCCGATTGTACCGTTACTGTGCCGGTGGCGACGATTACAGTTCTCTGGAATGGCGATCGTGCGGCTGCCGTCGCGGCCTTGTCGCACGCGGTGCCGCGCCGCCCGGCCGAGATCGCGGCCCGGGCACCGGCCGGCTCCGTAACCGTCCGGCGCATCGCCCGCCCACCATGACACTTTCGCTTTCCGACCGACGTTCATGCCAGCCCGCTCCCTGACCCTCGACCATCTCGTGATCGCCGCACGCACGCTCGACGAAGGCGTGCGCCATGTCGCCGCTTCGCTCGGCATCGAACCGGCCGGCGGCGGCCGCCATCCGCTGATGCGCACCCATAACGCGCTGTTCGGCGCGTGGGGCGGGCTGTATCTCGAGGTGATCGCGATCGATCCCGATGCGAGCGCCACGGGCGACGGCGCCGCGCCGCCGCGCGCGCGGCTGTTCGGCCTCGACGATCCGGCGATGCAGGCGCGGCTCGCGCAGGGCCCGTTTCTCGCGCACTGGGTCGCGCGCGTCGAGCGTCCGCGCCAGCTCGCGATGTGGCAAAGCCAGTACCCGGCGCGCATCGCGCCGGTCGTCGCGATGCGGCGCGGCGATCTGAGCTGGGGCCTCACGGTGCCCGACGACGGCGCGTTCCCGGCCTGGCAAGGCGCCGGTGACGGCCTCCTGCCGTCGCTGATCCAGTGGGACAGCCCGCGCCATCCGGCCGAATCGCTGCCGAACGACGGCGTCGCGCTCAAGGCGCTCAAGGGCGTCCATCCGCGTGCGGAGGTCATCCGCGAGCAGCTCGACTGGCTCGGTGCCGGCCATCTGCTCGACCTCGACAGCGGCGACGGCCCGCCGGCGCTCGTCGCCGAATTCGACACACCGCAGGGCGCACGCACGCTGCGCTGAGCGCCCCCGCGGCCCCTCGATCAACTGAAACTCGCAATACGGAGACACCCCCTTCATGAATTCGCGCGAAACCCGGGGCATGCTGCTCGGCCTCATCGGCGTGATGATCTTCAGCCTCACGCTGCCGATGACGCGTATCGTCGTCTCCGAACTCAACCCGCTGCTGAACGGGCTCGGCCGCGCGCTCGCCGCGTCGGTGCCGGCCGGCCTGCTGCTGTGGTGGCGGCGCGAACGGCTGCCGACCCGCGCCCAGCTGAAAAGCCTCGCGATCGTGTCGGCCGGCGTGATCATCGCGTATCCGGTGTTCTCGGCCTGGGCGATGAAAACCGTGCCGGCCTCGCACGGCGCGGTCGTCAACGGGCTGCAGCCGCTGTTCGTCGCGCTGTACGCGGCGTGGCTGTCGCACGAACGGCCGTCGAAGGCGTTCTGGGCCAGCGCGGTGGCGGGCAGCGCGCTCGTGATCGCGTTCGCGCTGCGCGACGGCGGCGGCACGGTGCAGGCCGGCGACGCGCTGATGCTCGTCGCGGTCGGCATCGGCGCGCTCGGCTATGCGGAAGGCGCGCGCCTCGCGCGCCAGATCGGCGGCTGGCAAGTGATCTGCTGGGCGCTCGTCGTGTCCGCGCCGTTCCTCGTGCTGCCGGTCGGGTGGCTCGCATGGACGCAGCACGTCGCGCACCCCGCCCCGCTCGCGCCGCGCACGTGGCTCGCATTCGGCTACGTGACCCTTTTTTCGCAATTCATCGGTTTTTTCGCGTGGTACGCCGGGCTCGCGATGGGCGGCACCGCGCGCGTCGGCCAGGTGCAGCTGCTGCAGATCTTCTTCACGATCGCCTTTTCCGCGTTGCTGTTCGGCGAGACGGTGACGCCGTCGACGTGGCTGTTCGCGGCCGCCGTGATCGCGACCGTGATGCTCGGCCGGCGCTCGTCGGTGGCCACGGCCCCGCGCCCCGCTCGCGCCGGCTGATGAGGTGCGCCATAATGTCCGTTTTGCCTGAACGGTTTTGCCCACCCGGCCGCGACGGCCCGATCGCGCTCCCGCGCGCCCACCCGGCCGCGTCGACGCGACCAGCCCGATCGACCTTTCTTGACTGACCACGATATCCGAACGAGGAGACTATGAATCCGAGCGACCTGCATCCGCCGCACTGGCAGCTTTCCGAACGCGCCCGCAAGCTGACGAGCTCTGCGATCCGCGAGATCCTGAAGGTCACGGAACGCCCCGAGGTCATCTCGTTCGCAGGCGGCCTGCCCGCTCCCGCGACGTTCCCGGCCGAACGCATGCGCGCCGCGGCCGATCGCGTGCTGCGCGATGCGCCCGCCGCCGCGCTCCAGTACAGCGCGACCGAAGGCTATCTGCCGCTGCGCGAATGGATCGCCGAGCGCTACCGCGTGCGCGTGTCGCAGGTGCTGATCACGACCGGCTCGCAGCAAGCGCTCGACCTGCTTGGCAAGGCGCTGATCGATCCGGACAGCCCGATCCTCGTGGAAACCCCGACCTACCTCGGCGCGCTGCAGTCGTTCTCGCTGTACGAGCCGCGCTACGTGCAGGTGCCGACCGACGAGCAGGGCCTGCTGCCAGAAGGCCTCACGCCCGCGCTGACGCAGGGCGCGCGCCTGCTGTACGCGCAGCCGAACTTCCAGAACCCGACCGGCCGCCGCCTGCCCGTCGAGCGCCGCCGCGCGCTCGCCGCGTTCGCGCAGTCGAGCCCGTTCCCGGTGCTGGAAGACGACCCGTACGGCGCGCTGAACTACCAGGGCGAGCCGCTGCCGACGATGCTGTCGATGGCGCCCGACCACGTCGTGCACCTCGGCACGTTCTCGAAGGTGCTCGCGCCGGGCCTGCGGATCGGCTACATCATTGCTCCCGAGGAGCTTCACTTCAAGCTCGTGCAGGCCAAGCAGGCCACCGACCTGCACACGCCGACGCTCACGCAGCGCATCGCGCACGAAGTGATCAAGGACGGCTTCCTCGACGAGCACATCCCGACGATCCGCCAGCTGTACGGCGCGCAGTGCGAAGCGATGCTCGCATCGCTCGCGCGCCACATGCCGGAAGGCGTCACGTGGAACCGCCCGGACGGCGGCATGTTCATCTGGGTGAACCTGCCCGCGCAGATCGACAGCATGAAGCTGCTCGAGGCGGCGGTCGCCAACCACGTCGCCTTCGTGCCGGGCGCGCCGTTCTTCGCGAACGACCCGCAGCAGAACACGCTGCGCCTGTCGTTCGTGACGGTGCCGCCGGAGAAGATCGAGGAAGGCGTCGCGCGCCTCGGCAAGCTGCTGCGCGAGCGTCTCTGATCCGTTTTTTCCTGTCACGACTCTCAACGAGGAATCGAACACATGGCTAACGTCTACGACAAACTGAAGTCGCTCGGCATCGAACTGCCGACCGCCGGCGCACCGGCCGCCGCCTACGTGATGAGCGCGCAAAGCGGCAACACGGTCTACCTGTCGGGCCACATCGCGAAGAAGGACGGCAAGGTCTGGGCCGGCAAGCTCGGCGCCGACCTGCAGACGGAAGACGGCAAGGCGGCCGCGCGCTCGATCGCGATCGACCTGCTCGCGACGCTGCACGCGCACACGGGCGACCTGAACAAGGTCACGCGCATCGTGAAGCTGATGAGCCTCGTCAACTCGACGCTCGACTTCACCGAACAGCACATCGTGACGAACGGCGCGTCGGAACTGATCGCCGAAGTGTTCGGCGACGCGGGCAAGCACGCGCGCTCGGCGTTCGGCGTCGCGCAGATTCCGCTCGGCGCATGCGTCGAGATCGAACTGATCGCCGAAGTCGCGTAACGCGCGCATCGAGATGACCGGTCGTCTCGTCCGCTTCAAGCAGGTCGACGTCTTCACGTCGGTGCCGTTCAAGGGCAACCCGCTCGCCGTCGTGTTCGACGCCGATTCGCTCGGCGACGACGCGATGCTCGAGATCGCCCGCTGGACGAACCTGTCGGAAACGACGTTCGTCTGCACGCCGACCGATCCGGACGCCGACTACCGCGTGCGGATCTTCACGACGGCCGGTGAACTGCCGTTCGCCGGCCATCCGACGCTCGGCACCGCGCATGCGTTCCTCGAAAGCGGCGGGCGGCCACGCACGCCGGGCCGGCTGATCCAGCAGTGCGGGGTCGGCCGGGTCGCGCTGCGCGAGCAGGCCGGCAGCTGGGCGTTCGCCGCGCCGCCGGCCCGCGTCACGCCGCTCGACCGTTCGGACTACGCGGTGCTCGCCGCCGCGTTGCGCAGCGACGCGATCGACTTCGACGCCGAGCCGTGCGCGGTGGACAACGGCGCGCCTTGGCTGGTTGTGCGGCTGAAGTCGGCCGACGCGTGCATCGGCCTGTCGCCCGATCCGGCCGCGCTGGAGGCACTCACGCGCCGCTACGGCATGGACGGCCTCGCGGTCTACGCGCCGCACGTCGAAGGCGGCCCCGCGACGTTCGAAATCCGCTGCCTGATGGCGGGCGGCAATTTCGGCGTCGGCGAGGATCCGGTCACCGGCAGCGCGAACGCCGCGCTGGCCGGGCTGCTGACACTGCAGCAACGCCGCCCCGGCCGGTCGTACACGGCCCGCCAGGGAACGGCGATCGGCCGCGAAGGCCGCATCGCCGTCAGCTATGACCAAGACGGCACCACGTGGATAGGCGGCCACGTCGTCACGGTCGTCGACGGCACCTTCCGTTCGCCCGTGTAACATTTCGCGATGTGCGATGGCGCCGGCCGGTCCGGCGCCCCTACGATTCGCCCAACTATCGCAAAAATGCGCCAGCCAGTAATATCGGGCCTAATCCGTTGTTTCGGAGGTCTGTCCATGGTTGCGTGTCCCGCGAACGAACAGACGTCGGGACAACCCGAACCATAGCCGGCCATCCAGACGGATGGACGCACGCGAGCAGGACGCCGCCCTCTCTGATGAGCTCCGCCCGGTCAAACCACACGCCGCCGACCCGGCCGCTGCGCGCGCCGCGCAAGTCGCGCCGCCGCGCGCTGTTCGCGATCCCGCTGCTCGGGATGCTGGCGCTTGCGCTGCTGTGGGCGGTGATCGTCGCGCGGCTGTCGGTCGAAAAGGACAGCGCGTACAAGGAAGCGGCGGCCTCGGCGGCGATCCTGTCGTCGGCGCTCGAACAGCACACGGTCAAGGCGATCCACCAAGTCGACCAGATCACCCGCTTCGTCAAGTTCGAGTTCGAGAAGTCGCCCGCGCGCTTCAACCTCGCGAGCGCGGTCGAAAAAGGCGTCGTGCCGAGCGACACGCTGATCCAGGTTTCGCTCGTCAACGCGAAGGGCATCCTGTTCGCGAACACGGCCGAGCTCCATCCGAAGCCGATCAACCTGGCCGACCGCGAGCACTTCAAGGTCCACCTCGCGCACAACGACGATCGCCTGTACATCAGCAAGCCGGTGCTCGGCCGCGTGTCGAGTCACTGGACGCTGCAGATGACGCGGCGCCTGAACAACCCGGACGGCAGCTTCGCCGGCATCGTCGTGGTGTCGGAAGACCCGAGCTACTTCACGAACGACTTCTACAACAACGCGGCGATCGGCAAGGAAGGCGTGATCGCCGTGGTGTCCGACACGGGCGCCGTGCTCGCGCGGCGCACCGGCTCGCTCAACAACGCACCCGGTGCGTTCTCCGCATCGGGCGTTTACCCGATCGCCGAACGCGTGACGGGCACGATCATCGACCCGATCGACGGCGTGACGCGCATCGTGTCGTACCGCCACCTCGACGGCTACCCGCTCGCGGTGATGGTCGGGCTGTCGCAGTCCGAGGAATTCGCGGACTACTACCACACGCGCAACGTCTACCTGCTGATGACGAGCTTCATCACGCTCGCGATGCTTGCGTTCTTCGGCGTCGCGACCGGGCTGATCGGCAAGCTGCTCGGCCGCGAGCGCGAGATGACGCAGCTCGCCGAATACGACCTCCTCACCGGCCTCGCGAACCGCTACGCGACGCTGCGCGGGCTGCGCAACGACGTGTCGATGCCGGCCAGCCTGTCGCGGCTCGGCCTGCTGTTCATCGACCTCGACAACTTCAAGACCGTCAACGACACCCTCGGCCACAACGCCGGCGACATCGTGCTGCAGATGACCGCGTCGCGCCTGTCGGATGCCGTCGGCGACGAAGGGTCGCTCGCCCGGATCGGCGGCGACGAGTTCGTCGTCGTGATGAAGGGCGACGACGTCGAGCGGCGCGCGGTGCGGCTCGCGGAAGCGATCATCCGGATGTTCGCCGAGCCGTTCGACGTGCGCGGCAGTTCGTTCGTGCTGCACGCGAGCATCGGCATCGCGCTGCACACCGTCGCGAACGAAAGCGAGATCGACCTGCTGAAGAAGGCCGATCTCGCAATGTACAGCGCGAAGGACGCGGGCAAGAACTGCTACCAGTTCTACGCGCCGCACCTGTCGCATCGCGCCGACCACCTGATGCGCTGGGAACAGCAATTGCGCGTCGCGCTCGCCGAGGGGCAGCTGTTCCTCGCCTACCAGCCGAAGATCGACCTGACGCACCGCACGATCACCGGCTTCGAGGCCCTCGCGCGCTGGGACCACCCCGAGCACGGGATCATCTCCGCGAACGAATTCATTTCGATTGCCGAATCGACCGGGCTGATCGTGCCGATCGGCGACTTCGTGATCCGCACCGCGTGCGAACAGATCGCGCGCTGGCGCGACGACGGCCACGACACGCTGACGCTCGCGGTCAACATCTCGCCGGTGCAATTCTGGCGCGGCGACCTGATCGAGACGATTTCGCAGGCGCTGCAGGACACCAGTATCGAGGCGAACCGGCTCGAAATCGAGATCACCGAGACCGCGATGATGGAATATCCGGAGCTCGTCTCCGAGAAGATCGTCGCGTTGAAGAAGCTCGGCATCCGCATCGCGCTCGACGATTTCGGCACCGGCTATTCGTCGCTGTCGTACCTGCACCGCTTCTCCGTCGATACGCTGAAGGTCGACCGCTCGTTCGTGCAGGCGATCCCGACCGATCGCAGCGTGTGCGTGATGGTGTCGTCGATCGTGCACCTCGCGCGCTCGCTCGGCCTGACGGTGGTCGTCGAAGGCACCGAAACCGAGGAGCAGATCGCATGGCTGTCCGCGCTCGGCGAAATCGAGGCGCAGGGCTTCCTCTTCTCCCGCCCCGTGCCGGCCGACGCGATCCCCGCGCTGATCGAGCGCTTCGGCGTGCGCGGCGATAGCCCGACCGCTCTCGCGCACCGCGCGACCGGGAGCACGGGCGTCTGAGCCCGCTGCCCGCACGGCGATGTTGCGCGGCACACCGATTATTTCGGTTTCCGATCCGGTTGTTTAGTCCATTAACTGGCGTTTTCGCGCATGGCACTGTCACAATGCCAGGCGGACAATCGGGAGGGCCATCGTGTCGGCAGGCCGCCGGCACGTTTCCATGCGCCAGACCAGCCCCCGCGCCAACAGCATAGTCATGACAACCATCGAAGTCGAAGCGGCCGAACGTGTCGAACAGGCACAGGCATCCCTGTGGGCGTTGTTCAAGGTCGTCGCCGGCATTTCCGCCGTGTCGTGGGGCGGGCTTTCGATGATGGCGCAGCTCGAACGCCACTATGTCGAGCGCTTGCAGCGCATCGAGCCGCACGTATTCGCCGATCTCGTCGCGCTTGCATGGCTCGTGCCAGGGCCCGTCGGCTGCAATGTCGCCGTGCAGGTCGGCCAGACGTTGCACGGCCGCACCGGCGCATGGATCGCCGGGATCGCGAGCGTGCTGCCGTTTTCCGTGCTGATGACGCTGTTCGCGATCTTCTACCGCACGCCGATCGTGCGCTCGCTCGCCGCGCCGATGCTGATCAATCACTTCGGGATGGTGCTCGCCGCGCTGATCGGCGTCACGTGGGTCAGGCAATTGCGCACGCTCGCGAGCACGCGGCTCGAGCAGGCGATCGCCGCGCTATCGACGATTCTGCTCGCTTTCGCGCATAGTCCGGCCGCTTTCGTCGGGATTCTCTTCGCCGCGTTTGCAGCCGGCTGGCTGACCGGGCCGCCGCAACACGCCGCCGTCGATTTCACGCTGTCGAAACGCGATCGCAGCCTGCTCGTGCTGCTCGCCGTGCTCGTCGCGCTGTTCGCGCTGCCGTTGCCCGGCGACTACCAGGAAACGCTGCTGTGGCCGCGGCTCGCCGGTGCCGGCATGACGCTGTTCGGCGGCGGCTTCTCCGCGCTGCCCGTGCTCAAGACGCTGTTCGTGTCGCCGGCTACCGGCATCTCCGATCACGACTTCACGCTCGCATTCGCGCTGTCGCCGGTGTCGCCCGGCCCGCTGCTGAACGTCGTGCCGTTTCTCGGCTACCTGACCGCCGGCTGGACCGGCGCGCTGCTCGCCACCGCCGCGCTGTTCATCCCGTCGGGGTGTCTCGTCGTGTTCGCGCAGAACCACCTGTTCCGGCTCAAGCGCCATTCGCGCTTCGAGCACGGGATGCGCCTGCTGCGCGCGGCAACGACGGGTTTTCTCGTCGTCGCCGTCGTGAAGATCCTGCATCGCGAGCCGGCCGATCCCGTCTACTGGCTCACGGGCGCCTTTGCGACGCTGTGCTTCGCACGCTTCAAGGTGCCCGTGTACGCCGTCTACGGTGCGGTCGCGATCGCGTGCGGCGGGTGGCTGTTGTGGGCGGCCGTCGCGCACTGACGGCAGGCCAGCCCGCGAGCGCCGGCCGCGTGCCGCTCAGCCCGCGTGCACCGCGACGCGGCGCGCGACCCAGCGGGCCCGCAACGCGTCGTACGCGAGGTTGAAGCAGAACGTGTACGGCAGGAAGAACAGCACGATGCCGAGGTCCAGCAGCAGCGCCTCGACGAGGCTCACGTTCAGCCACCACGCGGCAACCGGCACCACCATCACGACGAGGCCGAGCTCGAACGCGACCGCGTGCGCGATGCGCATCCCGAGCGTGCGCGTCAGGCCCGCGCGGCGCTCGAAACGGTCGAACAGCGTGTTGAACGTCATGTTCCACGCCATCGCGATCAGCGACACCATCACCGTCAGCACGCCGACGTGCGACACCGGCATGTCGAGCAGCCACGCGCCGATCGGCGCGCACAGCGCGATTGCCACCAGCTCGAACGCCAGCGCGTGAACGAGGCGTTCAGTCACTGTTTTGTTCATCTGTTTCATGGTTCCTCCGATTCGGTTGTGCAGCATATGCGGCGCATTTTGATCGGCGAAACAGCGAAAATCCAGTTTGATATCATCGGTTTTTCCGATAGAACGTCGTGAGATCCGCGCATGCACCACGCTCCCGAAGCCCTGCTCGCCTTCGCCGAAGCCGCGATGCTCGGCTCGTTTACGGCTGCCGCGCGCAAACTCGGCAAGCGCCAGTCGACGGTGTCCGAAGCGATCGCGAACCTCGAGATCGATCTCGGCTTGCAGCTGTTCGACCGCTCGACGCGCACGCCGACGCTGACCGATGCCGGACGCGCGCTGCTGCCGCAGGTGCAGCGCGCACTGGAGGCCGGCGCGGCGATCGACCGCACCGCCGCGCGGCTCGCGCAAGGCGAGGAAGCACGGCTGACGCTCGTCGTGTCCGATACGTATCAGTCGAAGCGTTACGAGGAAACCCTGATGGCGCTCGAGCGGCGCTTTCCGACGCTGGAACTCGAATGCCTGATCGCCGAACACGAGGACGTGCTCGACCTGATCCAGCAGGGCCGCGCACAGCTCGGGCTGATGGCCGCGCGCGCCGTCTACCCGCCCGATATCGGCGCGGCGACGGTGGCGGAGGAGTCGGAGATCGGCCTGTTCGTCGGGCGCACGCACGCGCTGGCGGCCTTCGGCGACGCCGACGTGCCGCACGCGGCACTACGCGACGCGCGCGAACTGCGCCTGAACACGTATGTGAAGCCGGAGAATCGCGGCGCCGACGACCGCATCGTCATCGGCACGCAGCGCTGGCTCGCGCCGAGCTATCTGATGCTGCTGGAGATGGCGGTGCTGGGATTCGGCTGGGCCGAGCTGCCGCGCTGGATGGTCGAGCACTTCGCGCGCGATCGTCTCTGCGAGTTGCGCTCGCGCGGCTGGCCGCGCCGCGTGCGAGTCGATGCGGTGTGGTCGCGCAACCGGCCGCTCGGCCCGGCCGGTGCGTGGCTGCTCGACGCGATGCTGGCGGCATAGCGGCATAGCGGCATCGGCGTCGCGCAGGCGGCGGGCGCCGAACGGCGCCGCACCGTCACGCGTTCGCGTTCAGAAGCCGCGCGACAGCACGGCCGCGCCGATCGTCACAACGCCCAGCACGAGGTTGACGACCACGAGCAAGCGCACGGTGTTGACCGCGCGCGCGCCGTCCGGCCAGTTCTGCGCCTGCACCGCGCGGCGAATGCGCGGGAACAGCGCGAAACGGATGTGGCCGAAGATCAGCATCATCACGACGCCGAGCCCAGCCATTGCATGCAGCGTCCACGTCGCGTGCGCGCCGCCAAAAGCCGTGAGCAGGAAACCGCCGGACAGCAGGATCACGATCACCGACCCCGATACCCAGTTGAAGAACCGGCCGAACACGCCCTCGATCAGCGGCAGCCGCAGTTGCGGCGTCAGATCGGACAGCGCCGGGCGCAGGCAGAAGTTCGCGAAAACCATCCCGCCCACCCACACGGCGACGGCCAGCAGATGAAGAAACAGCGCGACGGCAACGGCGTGGGACATGGCGGCAATCCTGGTATGAGTTGAGTGCAACGAACAGCCGCGTCACGCGCGGTCTCGAGCGACGTTCGACCGGCGCGCCGCCGCGCGGTTCGGACCGTTGGCGGAATTTCACAATATTTTGCAAGTTCCGCGTGACGGCGCCACTCGCGCTTACCTGAATGCGTCGCGCAAAAAGCAACGGCCGCACGCCCGCCGAAGCGAAGGTGCGGCCGTCGATGCCGGATGCGTCAGCCGAGCAGCGGACGCAGCTCGTTGACGACCTTGAGCTTCGTGTCCGGCGCGCGGCCCTTGCGCGCACGCTTGCCGATGTGCGGCGCGAGCCCCGCGTACGACAGCGTCTCGTCCTGCACCTTGCCGCCGCGACCGGTGCCGATCAGCACGACGCCGGCCGGGTCGATCGCAAGCGCCTGCACGAGCGTTTCCTTGTCGTCGAGCGCCATCAGGATCACGCCGCGACCGCCGCCCGACAGCGTCTTCATCTCGTCCATCCCGAACACCAGCAGGCGGCCGCCGCTCGACAGACACGCGACCTGCGTCGCGTTCGGCAGCACGGGCATCGGTGCGAGCGGCACCGCGCCCGCATCGATGGTCATGAACGACTTGCCGGCCTTCACACGGCTCACCATGTCGCCGACCTTGGCGAGGAAGCCGAAGCCGTTGCTCGACGCGAGCAGCAGTTGCTGGTCGGCCGACGCCGCGTAGTAATGCATCAGATGCGAGCCCGACTCGAGCTCGATCAGCGACGTCACCGGCACGCCGTCGCCGCGCCCGCCCGGCAGCACCGACACGTCGACCGAGTACACGCGCCCGCTGCTGCCCCATGCGATCAGTCGATCCGGCGTGCGGCACTGGAACGCCGCATACAGGTGATCGCCCGCCTTGAACGAGAAGCCGGCCGGGTCGAGCCCGTGGCCCTTCAGCGCACGCACCCAGCCCTTCTGCGACACGACGACCGTCACCGGCTCGTCAACGACCTTCGCCTCGAACGTCGCGCGCTTTTCCTGCTGGATCAGCGTGCGGCGATCGTCGCCGTACTGCTTCGCGTCGGCCTCGATCTCCTTGATCATCAGCCGCTTCATCGCGCTTTCGTTCGCGAGCAGCTCCTCGAGCTTCGCCTTCTCGTCGCGCAGCGCCTCCAGTTCCTTCTCGATCTTGATCTTCTCGAGCCGCGCGAGCTGACGCAGGCGGATTTCGAGGATGTCTTCGGCCTGGCGCTCGCTGAGGCCGAACGCACTCATCAGCGCCGCCTTCGGCTCGTCCGACTCGCGGATGATGCGGATCACCTCGTCGATGTTCAGGAAGACGATCATCCGACCTTCGAGGATGTGGATGCGATCGTCGACCTTCGCGAGACGATGGCGGCAACGGCGCGTCATCGTCAGCTGGCGGAACTTCACCCATTCGTCGAGGATCGTCAGCAGCCCTTTCTGGCCCGGACGGCCGTCGGCGCCGATCATCACGAGGTTCAGTGTCGCGTTCGACTCGAGGCTCGTGTACGCGAGCAGCGTGTTCACGAATTCCGTCTGGTCGATCGTGCGCGACTTCGGCTCGAACACGAGCCGCACCGCCGCTTCCTTGCCCGACTCGTCGCGCACCGCGTCGAGCAGGTCGAGCATCGCCTTCTTGGTGTTGAGCTGCTCGGGCGTGAGCGTCTTCTTGCCGAGCTTGAGCTTCGGGTTGGTGAGCTCCTCGATTTCCTCGAGCACCTTCTGGCCCGACGTGTTCGGCGGCAGCTCGGTGACGACGAGCTGCCACTGGCCGCGCGCGAGATCCTCGATCTTCCAGCGCGCGCGCACCTTCAGGCTGCCGCGGCCGGCCTCGTAGGCCGCCGCGATCTCGGTGTCGCTCGAGATGATCTGGCCGCCGCCCGGGAAGTCCGGGCCGGGGATCAGGCTCATCAGCTCCGCATGCGAGAGCTTCGGATTGCGGATCAACGCGACCGCCGCCGCCGCGACTTCGCGCAGGTTGTGCGACGGAATCTCGGTGGCGAGACCGACCGCGATGCCCGACGCGCCGTTCAGCAGCACGAACGGCATGCGGCTCGGCAGCGTCTTCGGTTCCTCGAACGAGCCGTCGTAGTTCGGCATGAAGTCGACCGTACCCTGGTCGATCTCGTCGAGCAGCAGCTTCGAGATCGGCGTGAGCCGCGCTTCGGTGTAGCGCATCGCCGCCGCGCCGTCGCCGTCGCGCGAGCCGAAGTTGCCCTGGCCGTCGATCAGCGGATAGCGCAGCGAGAAATCCTGCGCAAGCCGCACGAGCGCGTCGTATGCCGACTGGTCGCCGTGCGGGTGATATTTGCCGAGCACGTCGCCGACCACGCGCGCCGACTTCACCGGCTTCGCGTCCGGGCCGAGGCCCATTTCGTTCATCGCGAACAGGATCCGGCGCTGCACCGGCTTCTGGCCGTCGCACACGTCGGGCAGCGCGCGGCTCTTCACGACGCTGACCGCGTAGCTGAGGTACGCCTGCTCCGCGTAGTTGCCGAGCGTCAGCGCATCCGCGTCCGGTGCGTCGGAGGCGGCGAAGAGATCGGAAGTATTGTCGTCCATCTGTATTCCGTATTCGTAAGTGGCATGAGGCCGGGCCGGGCGTCATGCCCGGCCGCGCGGGTTTAGATGTCCGCTTCGACGTCGTTGCCCTTTTCCTCGAGCCAGCCGCGTCGCGCGGCTGCCTCGCCCTTGCCCATCAGCATGGTCATCCGCGCGACGGTCGCCTCGTAGTCGAGTTCGCCGAGCTTCACCGGCATCAGGCGGCGCGTGTCGGGGTTCATCGTCGTGTCCCACAACTGCTCCGCGCTCATTTCGCCGAGACCCTTGAAGCGGCTGATGCTCCATTGCGTTTCGCGCACGCCGTCCTTGCGCAGCTTGTCGAGGGTCGCCTCGAGTTCGCCTTCGTCGAGCGCATAGAGCTTCTGCGCGGGCTTCTTGCCGCGTGCGGGCGCGTCGACGCGGAACAGCGGCGGGCGCGCGACGTACACGTGACCGCGCTCGATCAGCTGCGGGAAATGCTTGAAGAACAGCGTGAGCAGCAGCACCTGGATGTGCGAGCCGTCGACGTCCGCATCCGACAGGATGCAGATCTTGCCGTAGCGCAGGTTCGACAGGTCGACGGTGTCGTCCGGGCTGTGCGGATCGACGCCGATCGCCACCGAGATGTCGTGCACCTCGTTGTTCGCGAACAGGCGATCACGCTCGGTTTCCCACGTGTTCAGCACCTTGCCGCGCAGCGGCAGGATCGCCTGGTATTCCTTGTCGCGGCCCATCTTCGCGGAACCGCCCGCCGAGTCGCCCTCGACGAGGAACAGTTCGTTGCGCGCGATATCCTCCGTCTCGCAGTCGGTCAGCTTGCCCGGCAACACCGCGACGCCCGAGCTCTTGCGCTTCTCGACCTTCTGGCCCGCGCGCGTGCGCGCCTGCGCCTGCTTGATCACGAGTTCGGCGAGCTTCTTGCCGTGCTCGACGTGCTGGTTCAGCCACAGTTCGAGCGCCGGACGCGAGAACGACGACACGAGCTTCACCGCGTCGCGGCTGTTCAGGCGCTCCTTGATCTGCCCCTGGAACTGCGGGTCGAGCACCTTCGCGGACAGCACGAACGACACGCGCGCGAACACGTCTTCCGCGAGCAGCTTCACGCCCTTCGGTTGCAGGTTGTGCAGTTCGACGAAACTCTTGACCGCCTGATAGAGACCGTCGCGCAGGCCCGACTCGTGCGTGCCGCCGGCCGGCGTCGGGATCAGGTTCACGTACGACTCGCGCACGAGCGAGCCTTCCTCGCTCCATGCGACGACCCACGACGCGCCTTCCCCTTCGGCGAAGGTTTCGTCCGTCGAGAGCGCATCGGCGAAGCGCTCGCCTTCGAACAGCGGGATCAGCAACTCGCTGCCGTTCATCTCGTCGAGCAGATAGCCGCGCAGGCCATCCTCGTACTTCCACGCCTGGCGCTCGCCCGTCTTCTCGTTGACGAGCACGACCTCGACACCCGGCAGCAGCACGGCCTTCGAGCGCAGCAGGCGCTGCAGCTCGCCGAGCGGCAGGTTCGGCGAATCGAAGTACTTCGGATTCGGCCAGACCTGCACGCGCGTGCCCGACTTCTTCTCGCCGCGGCCCGCGGCTTGTGTTGCGAGCGGCTTCACGACGTCGCCGTCGGCGAAACCGAGTTCGGCGATCTTGCCGTCGCGCCAGACCGTCACGTCCAGGCGCGTCGCGAGCGCGTTCGTCACCGACACGCCGACGCCGTGCAGACCGCCCGAGAACGTGTACGCACCGCCGGCGGCCTTGTCGAACTTGCCGCCCGCGTGCAGGCGCGTGAAGACGATCTCGACGACCGGCACGCCCTCTTCGGGGTGCATCCCGAACGGAATGCCGCGGCCGTCGTCCTCCACCGACACCGACTGGTCGGCATGCAGCGTGACCGTGATCTGCTTGCCGTAGCCGCCGAGCGCCTCGTCGGACGCGTTGTCGATGACTTCCTGAATGATGTGCAGCGGATTTTCGGTACGGGTATACATGCCGGGCCGCTGCTTGACCGGCTCGAGACCCTTGAGCACCTTGATCGATGCTTCGCTATAGGCCGCGCTGGGCTTCTTCGTTGACATAGGCGCTGAATTTCGTCATTCATCGGGACGTTGTCCACACCTCGTGTGGATAACGTCGTGGACAAAACGTTGAGTTCCGTAAAAAAGCGAATCGAAACAACGGTGTGCTTGGACTGCTCCGAAAGCGGGCGCGCGGCGTTCGCTGCGCTGCCCGGGACGCGCGGTATTTTACTGGTTCCGCGTGGCGCGCCGTCGCAAGATCGCTCGCACGGCGCACGCAGCGTCAGACCGGCTTGCGCTTTGCCTCGAGCGTCTCCCACCGCTCGAGCGCCGCGAGCAGCTCGTCGTCGATCGCCGCGAACCGCTCGGTCAGGCGCGTGCCTTCCTGCGGATCCTTCGCGAAGATCGAACCGTCCTCGAGCTGCGCGTTGATCGTCTTCTGTTCTTCCTCGAGCGCCGCGATCTTCTCCGGCAGCGCATCGAGTTCGCGCTGCTCGTTGAACGACAGCTTCACCGTGCGCTGTGCATTACGGCCGGCCGCGCTTTTCGCCGCGTCTTCCTTGACCGGCGCCGCTTCCTTCACCGCGCGCTTCGCCGCCTCCTGCTGCGCGAGCTGCTGCGAGCGCTCGCTCTGGATCTGCCAGTCGGTAAAGCCGCCGACGTATTCGCGCCACTTGCCGTCGCCCTCGGCCGCGATCACCGACGTGACGACGTTGTCGAGGAACGCGCGATCGTGGCTGACCAGCAGCACCGTGCCGTCGTAGTCGGCCAGCAGCTCTTCGAGCAGTTCGAGCGTCGGGATGTCGAGGTCGTTGGTCGGTTCGTCGAGCACCAGCACGTTGGCCGGACGCGCGAACAGGCGCGCGAGCAGCAGCCGGTTGCGCTCGCCGCCCGACAGCGACTTCACCGGCGAGCGTGCACGTTCCGGCGCGAACAGGAAGTCGCCGAGATAGCTCATCACGTGCTTGCGCACGCCCCCGATCTCGACCCACTCGCTGCCGGGGCTGATCGTGTCGGCCAGGCTCTTTTCCTGGTCGAGCTGCGCGCGCATCTGGTCGAAATACGCGACCTGCAGGTTCGTGCCGGTACGCACCGTGCCCGCGTCGGGCTTCAGCTCGCCGAGGATCAGCTTGAGCAGCGTGGTCTTGCCGGCGCCGTTCGGGCCGACGAAACCGATCTTGTCGCCGCGCATGACCGTCGTCGAGAAGGTGTCGACGACCGTGCGATCGCCGTAGCGTTTCGTCACGTCCGTCAGCTCCGCGACGATCTTGCCCGACTTCTCGCCCTGCGCGACGTCGAGCTTCACGTTGCCTTGCGCATTGCGGCGCTCCGCGCGCTCGTTGCGCATCTGCACGAGCCGCGCGATGCGGCCGACGCTGCGCGTGCGGCGCGCCTCGACGCCCTTGCGGATCCACACTTCTTCCTGAGCGAGCAGCTTGTCGAACTTCTCGTTTTCCACGCGCTCGACTTCCAGTTGCTGCGCCTTGCGCGTCTGGTACGCGGAGAAGTTGCCCGGGTACGACAGCAGCCGGCCGCGATCGAGCTCGACGATGCGCGTTGCGACGCGATCGAGGAACGCGCGATCGTGGGTGATGAACAACAGGCCCGCGCGCTGCGCGACGAGCAGCTCTTCCAGCCAGCGGATGCCGTCGAAGTCGAGGTGGTTGGTCGGTTCGTCGAGCAGCAGCACGTCCGGCTGCAGCACGAGCGCGCGCGCCAGTGCGACACGCTTCTGCATGCCGCCCGACAGCGCATCGACCTGCGCGTCGCCGTCGGTCAGGCCGATCTGCGCGAGCGTCATCGACACGCGCGTACGCCAGTTCCACGCATCGTGCGCGTCGAGCGTCGACTGCAGCGCGTTCATCCGCGCGAGCAGCGCGTCGTGCTCGGCGCCTTCGGGCGTCTCCGCGAGGCGGTGCGCGATCGAATCGTATTCTTCGAGCACTTCGCGCGTGTGCGTGAGGCCCGATGCGACGGCGTTGAACACGGTCGCGCCCGGTTCGAACTCGGGCTCCTGCGGCACGTAGACGGTCACGAGCTCCTGCTGGCGCGTGATCAGCCCGTCGTCGGGCTTCGCCAGTCCGGCGACGATCTTCAGCAGCGACGACTTGCCCGCGCCGTTGCGACCGATCAGGCCGACGCGCTCGCCGGCCTCCAGCGAGAAATCCGCGTGATCGAGCAACGCGACGTGACCGAACGCGAGTTGCGCGCCGGTAATGGAATAAAGCGACATGGGGAGACGGCGAAGAGAGAAATCGGAAGCGCCCATTGTACCGGTGGCGGACGCCCGCGCCGGGATGGCCGGACGGACTAGGCCGGTGCGCGGTTCATTTCGTGCCGCGGCGGCATGGCGGCGCGTGCCGGATCGACGGGACCGCCAGGCGACGCGGCGGGGTTGCGCGGCCGCCGCGACGGGCATCCGGCCGCAGCCTCCCGGCCGGGTGCCCGCATGCGAGGGGGCGATTACTTCACGTTGACCGAGATCGTCGAGCTCAGCTCGGGACCGTACGAGCGGTGCGCGCCGTCGCCGAGCTGCAGCGTCAGCGTGTGCTGGCCGGGCGGCAGCTTCACGTCGGTTTCGGTCTGGCCCTTGCCGAAATGCAGCGAATGGTCTGTCGCGGGGATCACGTCGCCCTTCGGCACCGGCTTGCCGTCGATCAGCAGGTGATGGTGGCCGGTGTCCGGCGTCATGTCGCCGGCCGGCTTGAGATCCATTCCTTCGAGGCCGAACTTCACGTGCACGGGGCTCGACACCGTCGCGCCGTCCTTCGGCTCGACGAAGAACACGCGCGCCTCGGCATGCGCGAGCGTCGACACGGCCAGTGCCGCGACACTTACCGCACCCGCGATCCACTTCTTGTTGAGCATTGTTTTCTCCTTCAGATTGAAAGGCTCACGAAGCATACACTGCGCGCCCGGCCCGCGCGATGACGGCCGTTGTTCGCGATGCGACGTTTAAAACGACGTTGCGGCGGCGTTCGACGAAATTCCGGTACCATTGCGCCTTTCGTCCGCCGGCCACACTGCGCACGGCATCACGGATTTTCATCATTCCGAGCACCACATGAGCGAAGTAACCGAATACCAGAACTGGGTCTGCCTGATTTGCGGGTGGGTGTACAACGAAGCAGAAGGCCTGCCCGACGAGGGCATCCCCGCCGGCACCCGTTTCGCCGACATTCCCGCCGACTGGCGCTGCCCGCTGTGCGACGTGGGCAAGGAAGATTTCGTCGTCGTCGATTTCTGATTCGGGGTTCCCGACACGAGTAAGCGCGCGCGGCGCGTATCGGCACGCATTCCGTCCGCCGATGCGCCGCGCGTTTGCTATACTCTGCGCGCTGTCCACATCGCCGTCCCGTTCGCGTCTTTGGTACGCGGAACCGCGGACAGGGCTCTCCCCGTAGTTCAGGGGATGGAATGACAAGCGCAAGGCTTGTCCAGCAAGGCTTCCGACCCTTGCTGTAGCAATTTCGTAGCACATGAAAAAGCCCGCTCGCAGCGGGCTTTCGTGTATCTGAGCGCGTCCAAGCTACTTTGGTGCGACCACCATGTCGTCGGCCGGATAGAGCTGCAGCAGCGTGCGCGCGGCTTCAACATTCTCCGTGTGCAGCCATTCGTCATAGTCGGCCGGGCGCAATATGACTACCGATCGTTTCTCGTCGCCGGGCTTGTGCATGCGCCCCATCACGGCATGCCCGTCGGCATTGACGGTCAGCATGGACATTCCGATCAGGGTACGCCCATCGTCGCCGTCGTAGCGGCGCCAGATGCCGGCGACGCAATACGGTTGCCAGCCAGCGAGGCCAATCCGCTGCCACACATTGCGCCCCGTCTCGTAACACGGCTCGTAGATCCACTGCGCCGGAATAAGGCACCGCTGGCCAGCTCGCCACGCGTTGCCGTACAAGCGAGACTCGCCGACCGTCTCTGCCCGCGCATTCATCGTATCGAGCTTGCGCCGCTTTCGGCCGCGTTCGTCGAGGCGCTCCGGCTGCATGAACTTCGGCCAGAACCCGAACACGGCCTTGACCACGGCAACACCATCGCCTTCAGCCCAAGCGATCGGAGCTGCATAGTCCGGATACACATCCGGCTCCCATGGGTCGCGGCGGTACAAATCACCGATGCCAATCCTCAGCTCACTGATACCCGGATCTTCGCTTGGTGCTTTGTAACTCGTGCACATCGACGTCCCCAATTTCCGCTCTTGACCGCCCCATCTTACCTCGCGATACACTGTGTTTTTATACAGTATTCGCGTCGTGATTAAACCTCAGTGGGCATACTTTTGGGAGTATCGGTTCCTCGGCGAGGAGGAATGGAAACGCACGCCCATCGAGTTAACCGAGCGCGAGCTGGAGTCATGGATAGAGGCGGTCTACAACCCGCTGATGCCGGCGCAATCGCGCCGCATCGAAGCGGGTAAGGTCGACCGGAATCGCGTCCCGCTCAGAGACCGCCGCGTCAAACTGAAGCCGACCATGCCGGACTTCGACGCGCCCACCGATTCGGAGCTGCGCACACTTTGGCGCGACTACACCGATCCGCAGGTCAGATTACTGATTCTTGAAATTCTGGCGCTGAGAAAGTCGATCGAGCGAGTGCAGGATTGGTTCGACTATGTCGACAAGCACATCGATAACAAGGGCGACCTTGGCGGCGGCCAAGGCCCACTTCAACGCCTGCGGCATCTGCTCAGGGAAGAGAAGCAACGCGCGACGATGCTCTAAGCCGATTGACACAATTTGACGGCCCAACATGGCCGGCTGCAGTCGGCCGCTCTGCCGGAAGTGGTAAATTCATACGAAAACCATACCTACGAGAGAAACTTATGGCCCGAGCCATGATTTGCGTCGGCGACACGACGACGCACGGCGGCCGCGTGCTGGAGGGCAGCGCGAACGCGACAATCGACGGAAAGCCCATTGCAGGCGTCGGCCACAAGGTACTTTGCCCGCAGTGCAAGGGAGTCTTCCCAATCCTCCCCGCCATCGGACGACGCTACCCGCACCAAATCGCAGGCCGGGAAACGGCCATCGAGGGCATGAAAACCGCGTGCGGCGCAACGCTGATTGCCTCGCAGTCGTCCGCAACGCTCGACGACGTCGGGGCCGGCGAGGCGACGACAGGCGGCGCAGTAGCAGCCGCAGCAACCGCGCTCGCACCATCGCCGACGCTTTGTCTCGAATGCCTGAAGTCGGCGGCCGAGAACGCCGCGACCATGATCGCGCGCGGGTAGGCTCATGGCGGACATCTCGATCGAATCCTTCTTCGCTACGCGCCAACAGCAGTTGACCATGCAGGTGCACCTGTACGCCCTCGTCGACGGTCTTCTGTTCGCGGACGCGGCCGGCGGATCGACCCCTGAGCGATCGCAAGCGGCCGTCGCCTTATTTGACGGCACGCCAGACGCATCGCTCGCCGACGCCGGACCGTGGCTGCTAGATTGGGAACGAGCGCCGGGGAGCATTCGGCACGCGCTTTCGGCGATGGCCGGCGGCTCGACCGGTGTGTCATGGCTCATCAGTGCCTATCCGATCGAATCGCTCGCGGACGAACTGCGTCGCCGGCTCGACGTGCGCCTGCCCGACGGGCGCACGGCGCTCCTACGCTTCTACGACGCCCGCATCATGGCCGACGTGGCATCGCTGATGGAACTGACGCAACGCATGCAGTTCTTCGTCCCGACATTCAATTGGCTCGTGGAAGTGAACGGGAAATTAAAGGGAGTGCACCCGCATGCTTGAACTGACGGGCGAACAGATCGCCGGCCTTGCCGAGATCGATGCACGCGGATATGTCGAACGCACGCGGCTCGATCTCGTCAAAGCCGACCCGAAGCTGGCCGACGACGACACTCTGTCGACGCGCCTCTGGAACGCGTATGTCGCAGCTCGGCGGCTCGGCATCGAATCCGACGAGAATGTCGCCGCGTTTCTTCGGATCGAGGCATACGCGCCGAAATTTTATGAAAAGCCGGCCACACGCGCGTGGCTGACTCGGCCCGGCCGCTCGGCCGACGAACGTTTTCACGATTACCTTCGCGTCATCAAATGGCGCATCGAACATCCACAAGACAACGGGGGATCTCAAGATGGCGGGATTGGTAGTACCGGTGATAGAAGCGGCGGCGGTGGAGCTTGGGCCGCTATTGGCGCGCGCTGGCGTAGCCTTGTTGGGCGGGGCGGCAGTGGCGGGAACGGCGAGCCTGTCTAGCGACACGCCGAAGGACGAAAGCAAAGCAAAACCGGACGTCCGGGCGATTCCTCGCACCGGTGAAAAGTGCAAGCAATGCCCGCCCGAAATAGGCGGTGCGCCGGTCCGACGCCGTTACAACATGAATCGCGGGCCTCGCGAGTATCAAGGACGCATCACCGGACGGCCATATAGCGTCGAGGAAGGATGGAGCGAGGAGTGGGCATGGAATGGCACCGACTTCGATGGATTCCAACAACCGGCATGCCTCCTACAGGAAGCGAAGGGGGACTATGACCAGTTCTTCGACAGCGAGACGAAGAAGCCAGTCACGTGGTTCAAGGGGTTTTCTAAAATCACGGTGGAAATCGAAGAGCGCGCAATGAAGGTCCATGCCAACCCTCCGACCAAACTCCAGTACTATTTTCAGACTCCGCGAACGATGTCCTACTTCCGCACTACCCTCGCAGAAAACGGAATTCCCTACGTTGTCACTGGCTGAATATGAAAATCACCTCCCGCTTCAGAGATCCGCAGCATGATGCGTCCGACCTGGACGTCGTCTTTGAACAGCTCGGATCAGTCGCGCAGGCAATACACGCTCACGCGCCCCAGCTCTCCCAATGGTTCCTGACTGGCGATTCGAAAGAGGAAGCCCGTTTGTATCCTGCGTTCGAGGACTGGAAGCCTACAACAGCTGCTCTGGCGGTGTTGCGAACCGAGTTCGGAGGCGCGGAGCATCGACCGCAAATTATCTCGTTGTGGGATGGCGGCGATGACCAACGCGCTGGTGCGACATTGACGTATCTCGTCGCAACCAAAGAGCGCCCCAAGAAAATCGAAGCGGACTTCAATGACGAACGATTGCTTTCGACCGACCAAGCCGCTGCAATCGTCGAAGGTATTGTCCAACACACCGCGCCGGCATACGTGACGGTCGAGCCTCAAGGTTACGTCGATAAGCAGGTCTTCGACGACAAACCCGGCGTCGGTTGGATGCTATATCTACCGAAGATCGTCACACCACAAGAGGTGCCGGAGGCACGCGCTCTCATCCCGGTCCCCTCTTCCGGAAAGCAAACCGGGACGATCATCGTTAGCGTCACGGACGCACCGTTCTCGATCGAAAACCCCGAGCACGTCGAGGTCGCAAATCGCATCGAGATCCGCCTCGTTGATCAGGATCTCCTGCCGACCTACGCGAGTATCTGAGGGAGGTGGGGCCACCGCCCCACCGATCGCCTGTCTTTAGAACAATCCGACTGGCTGCGCCGCGTCATCCCAACTAAAGATGATCAGCTCGTTTCGGTCGACAGCCTCAACGCCAACCGTGTACTGGATTGGCACGGTCTCGATGTAGAACCCATCGAACACGCGCCGAATATCGGGGTGATCGTTGAGACTTACAATCGCGCGCCCCTTGAGACGACGCAATCGGTCGGCCATCTTTTCGTACTCGACGAATGGGAACGGCATCCCGTACCCCTGCGTTTCGTGATACGGCGGATCGAGATAGAACAGCGTGTGCGGCCGATCGTATCGATCGATGCACGCGGCCCAATCCAAGCGTTCGATGAAGGCATTCGCCAGTCGATGATGTGCTGCCGACAGTTCCTCCTTCAAACGAATGGGATTCAATCCCGGAGGGGCCAATGTCTTTGATCCGAACGTCTGCCCTTCGAGCTTCCCGCCAAAGCAACTTTTCTGCAGATAGTAAAAACGTGCAGCCCGCTGGATATCAGTGAGCGTTTCCGGGATTGCCTGTTTCATCCACCCGAACAGTTCGCGGCTCGTAAACGCCCAATTGAACTGACGCACGAATTCGTCGACGTGATGCTGCACAACTCGATACAGGTTGATCAGTTCTCCGTTTATATCGTTGACCACCTCCACTTTTGCCGGTGGTCGCATGAAATACAGCGCCGCTCCTCCCGCGAATACCTCGACATAGCAGTCGTGCGCAGGGAATCGCGGAATGAGGTGGTCTGCCAGACGACGTTTGCCGCCAATCCAAGGAATGATGGGATTTGCCATTGTGAAAGCCGTTTTTAAACTTGGTGTAGAATCCGGCCCGCCTACGTAGGTAAGCAGGGCCTTGGCTGATTCACTGGCACGCTCAGTGGAAAGGCGACCGGGAGAATGCGCGAACATTCCTCCGGTCGCCCTGTTTCTTTCGAGACCGTCCGGTCTCGATTGCCGCGTTACTGCGGCCGATTGGTTGGTACGGCGGCGATCAACGCGTCGTAACTGCGCTCGCACTGCTGGCCGGCGATGCCCCGCTCGTCAGCGATCTTCGCCAGCTCTCCCGCGCGCTCGTCAGCCCGGCCGAACAAGTCGGCAAGCAGATCGAGGGCGTCGCCGGTTGCCGCGCCTCCGGCCGCAGCGCCGGCACGTCGAGCGTCGGCAACGAGCGCGGCGACCTGCTTGCGCATCCCGTCAGCAACACCATCGGCAACAGCAGCATCAGCGCGTGCCTGATCACGTTCTTTCGCAGCATCGGTTGCGACCTCCTGTTGCGCCGCCAATCGGCGGCCATATTCATCCCGTTCAGCGCGGAGATGGTCGATCTGCCGTGCCTGATCGGCGACCGTCGCGGACTGATCCGCATCCCGGTGCCCCTTCGAATAGCCGGCAGCAGCGCCAACGAAAACGGCCGCGATGAGCGCGAGCCAGAGTCGAGGATCGAACCACGTCATGCGCCGCTCCGCATCATCGATGCGAGGCGCTTCGCGCGATCGCCGACCTGTCGCGCCCACAGACTGTCGAGCATCTCGGCTGCCGCCGCGCTCCAGTCGCCCCGCTGCGTCGCCGCGAGAAACTTGCGGAACCCGAGCAACTTGCCCTGCATGTTGAACGCCATATTCATCATCACGCGCTGGCGCACCGGATCGAGCGACGACCACCACGACAGATTCCGATCGAGCCATGCCTCGGTCTCGGCGATGTCGTTCTGGTACATCAGGTCGATCTCGTTATCGCGGAACCCCTTGTCCGTCAGATTGCGGCCGATTCCGCCCGACACCTTGCCGACCGTGTCTGTGTAGATGCGATACCGCCGGTCCTCATCGCGCGTCAGTTCCGCCTTCAGCTTGATCCCGTCGTACTTACCCATTTTTGCTTCCCCCAAAAAGTTGCTTTGCCTTCCTGCGCAGCAGCACCTCCAGGTACTGCGATCCGACGATGCCGAACGCACTTCCGATTCCGAGCAGCGCAATCGGCGGGAGGTCCGGGATCTGCAACAGCGCAATGCCCGCGACCATCGACGTCGCCGACCCCAGCACGGCCCGGCCAGCGACCAGCCGAAACGTCAAATGCTCGCTACCCACCAACACCTTCGCGACCCCGATCAATCCGCCCATAACGATCAGCTCCAGAATCGTCTTTTCATGCTCTTGCATCGGTTCCCCTTGTCCCGATAAAAAGAAAGGCCGCTCCGGTTTCCCGTGAGCGGCCTGCAAATACAGTGCGCAACGCGTAACTTGCGCTACTTCGGCGCCGGCACCACCAGATCGATCTTCTTGCCCTTCTTCTTCCCGTGCCCGACCTTCGCTTTCCCCTTGTTCCCTCCGTTCAATGTGACCACCGTGATCCACCCGCGTGATGCGAACGTGTGCTCGACCGACTCGATCAGGAACTCGCCATCGACACCGGTCTTGAAACCCTTGAGCGCGATCGTCTTCTCTGCCGACAGATCTGCCCGGCCGCGCATCGTGAGCCGGCTCGTCGACGTGTGCCGATTGAGCGTCGCCAGCCGTGACGTCGCGCCCGCTTTCGCCGCCTCCGGACTCGCGAACGCATGCCGTTCCGTATGTACCGCGGACGCACCTGGCGGAGCATCCGGATTCGGAATCGTCAGGTCGATCTTCTTCCCGGTCTTGCGGTCGTGCACCTTCGTGCGCACGGCCGCAAAGCTCGCGCGATCCGGAAAATTGATGTCGTAGTCGAGCAGATCGCCGGGCGTGAGCGTGACGATCGGTAGCGGTTTGCCGCTCGCGCTCTTGCCGCCGCCGCGCGGCAGGACGATCAGCTTGCCGGCCTTGACCGTCGCCGTCGCACCGTACTGGCGAGCCACGCGCGTGATGAAATGCAGATCGCTCTCGCCGAACTGGTCAATACGCGGCACGACGACGTCGACGTCGCACGCGGCCGACCATTTGTTGCGACGCGCGACGTCGCCGACGATGTCGGCCAGCTTCGCATTCGACCAGCTGCCGTAGCGCTGCGTCTTCGACGTCGCCCGCATGTTCGCGGGCTTCCCACGAATCACGACGCTCGCCGGCGGCCCGCGCACACCGATCTCGTCGACGGCGTACTCGCCAAGCATCGAGAGTCCCTGCTCGTCCCATCCGATCGACACCTTCAACGTTGCGCCCTTCGGCGGAAACTCGATGCGGCCGTCGCGATCGTCGAGCGTGATCGTGCATTCATCTGCGTCTAGACCGGGTTTGTCGATCGCGCGGATCTCCAGCACGCGATCCTGTATCACCTTGGTCACGTCCGAGCCGTTCGCGATCACCTGAAATATCGCTTCCATCGCACCTCGCTATGTCCAGAGCTGGACCGATTCGACACGCGGCGCATCGAGATCCGGCAGCAGGATCTCGACGCCGGCCGGGAACGGCTGCGGCATAGCCGCCAGTCCGGGATTCGCGTCGTACACGGCCTCGACCGTACCCTGCAGCGTTCCGTAGTACCGGTAGCAGAGCGTGTCGAGCACGTCGCCGTCAGACGTTCTTAAAGTCTTCGCCATAGCGGCCGAACTCCACCGAGAAAGTCTGCTTGCGCGGCATGCCGTCGACGAGCAGTGCGTCCTGCTCCTCCTCGATCGACTGCAAGAGCCACCGTCCGAGCACATCGCCGTCGCCCGTCGTGAGCTGCACGGGCTTCATGCGCCCGCCGATTTCCCGCAGCCGGTTGATCTGCTTCGTACCGGCCCCGAGTGCCGGGAATACGACACCCGACAGGGTGATCGTCTCGCCCCCTTCACTGACCGCCTGCAGCGCTTCCTGACGGTTCAGACGCTCCTGCGGCGCCACGCGATACCGCGTCGCCCGTCGCAGCTTGTCGTACGCGGCCGTCGACAGATTGAAGTGAAACGCGTCGCCGGCATCGGTCGTCATCGACATGAGGTGCGGCGTGCTAGACGTCGCACCATCGAACAGCCCGGACACCATCGAACCGATCCCTGTCGACGTGATCACGGTCATCACCGCCGAATCCTTCAGACCGACCGACGCGTTGAACTGATTCCATGCCCCGCCGAGCGCGGACTTCACGCTGTCGGCGGCAGCCCGCACAAGGGGGAAATTCGATCCGTCGATGGCTGTCAGGATCGCGCCGACCGACGCCTGTGCCGCGTTGAAGCTGCGCAGCACCGTGCCGACCTGCGGAAACAGATCGCTGGCCAGCGGGATCGCCCCGCTCGCGCCGGTCAACAGCTCGGCCGCGCTGCTCAGATTGCCGGTCGCGAGGCGCTGCAGCATGTCGACCGTCGACATGCTCGCCGCTCGGTTCCGGTCGAAGATGCGAACCATCTGGCGCACGCGCTCGGTGGCGATCCCGGCCTGCGTCGCCGCGCCCGTGATCTGTCGAATCACATCCATTGCATCTCCCTTACATGTGTGGCGAATCGAACATCGCCGTTCGCGCGTTTGCCTTGCGTTGATGCTCGTCCATCATCCGGGTCAGCGCCGGACTGACCTGCGCGAGGAACTTGTTCGCCATGTCGGCATCGCTTGCTTCGATCTTCACGTGGAAGACCGGCGCGAAGGTGTTTTGCTGCTCGATACGCGGCCCCGGCCGAGCACCGAAGCCGCTCGCCTCCGGCACGAGCGCCTTCGCCTTCGCGACCGCCACAGCATTCGCTGGCGTCTCGCCCCGCGTCCGATCCAGCACCTTGCGCGAGATGGCGCTGAAAAGCTTGTCGCCCGCAAATGTGCCGACCGCACCGCCGATCACGCCCAACACCGCCGAGCCGATCGGTCCGCCGAGCGCACCGATCATCGCGCCGACCTTCGCGCCCATCACGCCACCGGCGAGGCTGCCTGCGATGCCCGCGAACCGGTTCGCCTTCTGCGTGCCGGTATCGGTGCTCGACGCGACCGCGTACGCTTCACGCGCGGCGAGGCCGAGCTTCAGCACGGTGCCGGCGACGGCGAGCTTGCCGGCGTACGGCGCCACGCGGCCGAACAGTGCCCGGCCCGCATTGACGATGCGCCCGATGCGCCCTGCCCGAGCCGCCCCACGTGCTGCGCGACCAGTCCCACCACCGCCGACGAGATCGCCCAGCCCGCCACCGCCGACACCACCGCCGGGCAGGTTGACGACGAACACGCGCTGCACGCCACCGGCAGCACCCGCAGCCCCGCCGAGCGCATCGAGCGCCCGGCCCACGACACCGCCGGCCCTGCCACCACGTTCCGCAGCCGCACGACCGCCTCGCGCGAGCACCGTGCCGCGTGCGATGTCGATCGCGCCCCGGCCGATACTCCAAAGTGCCTTTGCACCACGGAACGCGAGCGCTGCGCCTGCAATACCGACGACGGCTGCCGTCGCCTTCGGTGCGGCGTCCGCGACGGACTGGATACCGCTTCCGAGTCCCTTCGCGCCCTCCCCAATACGATCCGTGACCGGACGAAGCGCGTCGCCGATGCTGCGCATCGCGTCGTCCCACCGCTGCCCGACCTCGCTCCAGATCTGCTTGGACGTCTCGCGACGGGCTTCCAGATCCTTTTGTATCTCGCCACTCGCCTGCTGCGCGTTGCGCTTCAGGTTCGTGTACAGGTCCGCGTTCTGCATGTACGCGGTCAGCGCCGCCTTGACCTGCATGTCGTTGAACAGATCGCCGGTCTTCATCGTCTCGGCGAATGCGGCCATTTGCGCCTGACGCTTGGCCGGGTCCATCTCAGAATTGAACTGCTTCGCTGCCGTCGCGAGCTGCTTCGCCTTGGCCGGATCGACGCGCTCGATGTATGCGCGTGCGAGGACGAACGATGCTTCGAGCGTCGACCAGCCCTTGCCGATCGCCTCGCGCATCTTCGCCTGATAGTCGACACCGGCTTTCGCGTAGTTCCGCTCGGTCTCGCCCGAACCGATCTTCGAAAACCAGTTCTTGAGGTTGTTCGCCGCTTCGTCGGAGCTGCCCGCAGTCTTCATCTGCACCTGGAGCATCGCTCCGAGCTGCGTCACCGAGTCCTGCCCGGTGATGCCGATCTTCTTCATCTCGGCGAGCAGCACCGGGAACCATCGCGCCATGTCGACCGATTCGAACGAGCCTTCCTTGCCGAGATACGCGATCGCCTCCAACGCCTTCGCCATCTGACGCGGGTCAACGATCTCCGCGTTCTGCTGCAGCGCCTGAATCATCTTCGCGGTTTCGACCGTCGTCGCTCCCTGCCCGATCGAGAACTTCGCGACCAGCGGCGCGAAGTTGAGTGCACGGTCGAGATCCATGCCGCCTGCAACCATCTGGTTCACCGCATCGGCCAGCTCGTTGCGGCCGATGCCGTTCGCAGCAGCATCACGCCGGATACGCACGCCCATCGCGGCCTCTTCCTGCGAGCGCGCAATACCGGCCTTGATCGCAATGTCGCGAATGATCGCCTGATAGTTCGCCGCAATCGTCGCCGGCACCGCGACCGCCGCAGTCAGCTTTACCGCGTCGCCGATCACGCCCCGCCCGGCCTCCTTACCGGCTGCCAGCCGCTCGTATCCGGACGTTTTCAGCTCCAGCCCCCGCGTCGTCCGGCCGAGTCGCGCATACGCGCGATCGAGACGGTCGACCTCGACGCCGGCATCCCGCAGCGACTTCAGATTGCTATCAAGCTTGCGGCGGATGCCGTCCGCTGCGCTGTCGCCTGCCAGATGCAGCCGGCGGAACTCATCCTGCAGGCGCATCGTCTCGCCGATCTGGCGCTGCCAGAGCCGCGAGTCGTTCGCCCGCTTTTTCATCGCGTCGATCTTCGACGACGTGTCGGTAATTGCCTTGCCGAACGTCGCCGATACCGCCCCGCCGATCACGATGCCAAGTGCTAGGTCTTTCGCCATCCCGGCCCCCTCAATCCGTCAACCACCAGAGCATGTCGTCGACCGTCATCTCGTCGATCGACGTCGCCGACATGCCGTACTCACACGCGAGGCGCTTCGCCAGCGCCTTGAGCGTCTTTCGGTCCAGCTTTGCGTACGGATCGAAAGGAGTAGTAGGCGTCCTGCACGCGCTCGTAATCGGCCATATCCATCGCATCGAGATCGCTCGGTGCGATGTCGGCAAGCGTCGCGAACAGGATCAGCTCCTGTTCTTCGGCATCGTTCGGCGCGAGCTTCTGCGCAGCACGCATGTCGCGCACCTTCGGCCGGCGCATCGTGAAGGTGTCGCACTCGACACCGTTGAGCTTGATCGGAAAGTCGAGCTTGACCGTGACCTTGTCCATTGCGGTTCCTGAAATGAAAAATGGCGAGCCATCGGCTCGCCATTGATTGAATAAAGTAACTTTGCTAAGTGTCGGCCGAATGACAGCTACGCCATGCCGAGCTTCTTGCGAACGTCGGCGAGCTGATCCACGCCGTTGATCACGCGCTTGCACGCGAAAATGTCGATCTCGTGCACGATCGCGCCGTCGATCTCCAGCTTGTAGTAGTCGCACGACACGTTGAACTTCGCATCGACCTTGTCGCCCGGCTTCCATTCGCCCGGATCGACCTCGTAGAGCATGCCGCGCAGATACACAACGACACTCTTCGAGTTGCCACTGCGGTCCTTGAACACGGAGCGAAACACGCCGTTGAACGCGCCCTGATCCACCAGCCCGAAGAACTTCAGCACGTCGTATTCCATCGTCGCCATCGCGAACGACGCTTCGAGCGCTTCCATGCCCTGATCGACCTTGACTGCGGCATCCATGCCGCCCGCGCGAAAGTCATCCGTCTTGAGCTTCAGCTTCGGCGGCGACATGCTTGTCGCACGCCCCGCGTAGCTACGGCCGTCGACGAAGGTGTTGCAGTTGTACAGAGTTTCCGGAATCATCGCTGCCCCTTAGATCTGGTTATCGAGCACTTCGGTCAGCCACTGGTTCGTGACCTCGAAGCGGAAAATCGGGTTTTCGGCCGGCGGAACGTCCGTGAAACGAATGTTCCAGTACACCTTGCCGTCTTCGAGCTGGCTCGCCGTGTTCAGCTCCGGGTCCGGGTAGACCTCGAAGTTGATCAGCGCGCCCTGACGCTTCAGGTCACGCATGAACGCCTGCAGACCCTCGGTCACGTCGCTGACGTAGGTTGCCGTGATGCCCCGGTCGACCGCCCACTTGTGACCGGCCTGCACGGCGTCCATCACGATGTCGAGCGTGCGCACGCGCGTGACGAACTTCCACTTCGGATCGGCCGAAAGCGTGCGGTTCCCCCACAGGCGATAGCCACCGTCGCGAATGATCGTCGTGATGTTCGCGTTGTTGAGAAGGTTCGCGCGGCACGTCTCGTCGCCGTCGAGATATTCGATCGGTCGGCCCGTGCCCGTGATCTCGACGATCTCCTTGTTCGACGGCGACGCCCAGAAACCGATCTTCGCGTCGGTCTGGCAGAACAGACCCGCCGCATATGCCGACGCCGGCAGCGCGATCTCGCCGTTCGTTGCGTTGTCCCATGCCTTCGCGCCGGGGTCGACCATGTACAGGCGCTTGCTGCCGAAATTCTTCGCGTACGCGATAGCCGCCTCGTCGTCCGTGTTCGGCCCGTCGATCACGGCGACGGCCCGGAGCTTGCCGGCGAGCGAATCGGCCGCCGTCGCGACCGGTTGCTTCGACGTATGGCCGGGCGCGATCAGCAAGCGCGGCTGCGTATTGAAACGCGACTTCGCGTCGATCAGTGCCTGCATGCCGGTACGCGCACCGCCGGCCGTCTCACCGCCGATAATCGCTGACGTGAGCTGCGCCGCATCGGCCGACGTCGGCACGCCGACCGCGATAACAACCGCACGGCTTTGCGCGTAGATCGCGCGGGCCGCGCGTGCGATCGCGCTCTTCTCACCGAAGGCCTGCACGGCCTCGCGATAGCTCGTCAGCTGCACGGGCACATTCGGTTGAGCCAGATCAGGACCGGGCGTGTAGGTATCGGTCATGCCGACGACCGACGATGACGGCACCGCGATCGTGCGCGGACCGGTCTCGACGATCGTTGTCGTGATGCCGTGGAAAAAGGAAGTCGCTGCCATGCGGATCTCCAGAAATGAAAAAAGCCGCTCGAGGAGCGGCTTGCGAAACAGGACAGCGCATTAATGCGCCGGTAAAGTTACTTTGGGTCGATCTCGGCGAGCGGCTCGCTATCGCTCGCGGCGTCATCATTCGCAGGCAGAGCGGTCTCCGTATCCGGAGCTGTCTCAGCCGCTTCATTGCGGCGAGCTTCCTCCTCAGGTCGGACGGCTTCCTCGGCTTCGCGAGCCGCCTTCTCCGCGCGTTCAGCCTCGACCTTGGCCAGCACGGCATCCGGATCCGGCTCGGCGGGCCACGTGATCTCGGTCGGAAACGTCGGCAGATCGACCACACGGACAAGCGCAACTTGATACGCGGCCCACGCGTCGAACATTGCCGCTTCGACATCCGTCAGCAGTCCCGTCAGACGTGCGTCCGACTTGCCGAGATTCTGCTGCCGCGCTTTCTCCATACGCGCGTAGAAGTCCGCCATCGCTGCCGCGCGCAAGCGCTCCGCGACGACGGCCTCATCGAGCACCCATGCGCCATCGCTCCAGACGTATTCGTCGGACGGGCGCGGCATTTCGGTCAATCCCACGTCATCGGGACTGACGCCCGCGACCGCGATCTCGCCCGGCTCGCCCGTATCGGTGCGATACAGACGCACGCCGCGATAGTCCGGCTTCATCACCCACGTGCCGTCCTGCCAGAACGGCCAGGAACGCGTCGGCACTTCAGGCAGAGGCGTGAGCGTGCAGAACGCCGGCACGAGATAGCGATTCGCGTCCATCGGATCGCGTTCCGCAAGAAAGCTCGCGACATAGCGGCCAGTCAGGTTGTCGTACTGATTGCAAAGCATGTTTGACCTCGAATTAATAAGCCCGAATCATCGCGAGCAGCGCAACGTTGCGTGGACGGCTCTCGTTGCCACCGTCCGCGCCGATACTGATCGTGTGCGAGTGCGCACCGGCCCCGCCAATCCCGACGTTGTGACCGTGATTGCCGTCCGCAGCGATCGAGATCCCCGTGCCGGAGCCGGACGACCCGAAGTTATCGCCCTGATCCCAGTTATAGGGACCGCTGCCCTGACCAAAGCTCGTACCGACGACCCCGACGCGACCAATGCGCGTGGTATGCGAGTGCCCCGGATCGTTGACCCCGTGACCGTGAATACCTTGAGCGTCGGTCCACGCGCCGTGCGAGTGGTCACCAACAGCTGCGGCAGACGCACCGTGCGCGTGCGAGCGGTTCAAACTGTCCTGCCAGCTGCCGATTTGACGCTGTGCATCCGCGCCGCGCGCATCATCCCAACAGCGGATAAATTCGCCACGAAGATCAGGCAGCCGGAATGTCGTGTTGCCGTCCCCGCTGGAAAAGCAACCGTGGCGTCCCTTTCCCCAATCTGGGTCCGCGACGATCGCGCCGCTGCCCTGCGCGTACGCCCACAGCAACGGATAGTCGGCCCGCTTCAGCTCCGTGCCGTTGAGCTTCAAAAAGCCGGCACGCGGCGCAGTCCGCGCTTCCCACACGATCTGTCCGATCTGTACGTCGGCAACCGCTGCCGCGAACCACGCCGACGTGATCAGCTTGTTCGAGTTGTCGCCGGCCGGCGGCGACACGGCCGAGACCATACCGCCGACCTGCAATTGCGTGGAGCCGTCGTCGCCAACCTTGCCGACCACGACGCGCCCGCCCTGCGGCATCAATTGCAGCGTACCGAGCACATAGCTCGAACCGCGAGTGACGTTGATCGCAGCTTGCGAGTTGGCGTACGTGTCGTTGACCGTGCGAACGGCCAACGAGCCGTCGGCTCCGTGGACCAGCTCCCACGTTTTCTGGTCGGTCGGCGCACCCTCCCGCGTCAACTGGATCGACGTCTGACCCGTTCCGCCGCCGTTCGATGCAACGAGCGCGCCCGCCGAATTGCTACTCTTGAGCACACCCTTGTTCTGAAACGGCGAACGTCCGTCGTCCCAAGCACCACCGGACAACACGCGGCCACTGTTCGGGGCCAGCTCAATGGTCTTGATCGACGTGCTGAGATTGACGCGGGTGATCCGCACGGCGGGTATGCCCGTCGTCCATTCGTCGTCGACCGCGCGGATGCTCACGCTGTCGTTGTTCGACTGGATGTCCCACAGCTTCATGTCCTTGTCGGCACCCGCCGACTTCAGGACGATATCGCCGCCCGTGTTGGAGCCGAGCGTGACGCCCGAGCCGTAGTCCTTCGCCTTGCCCGCACCACCACCGAAATAGCCGACGCCCGCGGATTCCACGCTGCCGGCAAAACGTGCATAACCGCCGAAGGTCGTGCCGCAACCGGTGCCATCGATACGCACTACCCCGGTATCGAGCGACCACGAGATCGGCCGATAGTCGTTATAGGTGCCGTTCGGATCGCCCTTGTTTGTCTGCAAGAACCACGCGCTCTTGTTGTCATTGCGGAGCATGACGCCGTAGTCGGTACCCACCGCGCGAAACTGAGCACCCGTGCCGTTCGCGTCGTAGCCCGCGCTGCGAATACCGCCGTTTGCGCCGATCGAACCCTGCACACGCACGGTATCTTGGCCATTGTCACCCGCCCCACCGATCAACCACCGGCCCTCCGGCGTGATGCGGCCACGCTCACTCCCACCGGCAATCAGCGAGAGCCAGCCGGCAGCGCCAAGCGTCAGGTTATTGCCGAGCATGACGACGTACGGAACGCCTTGCACGCCGAGCTGGACGTGCCCGTCTCCCGGCGAAAACATCCCGGAGTCCGGATCACCGTCGAACGCAAAACCTGCGTTGTTCGTGTTGTTCGGCGTGATTGCACCGACCTTGCCGAGCAGCTTGCCCTTCATCGCATCGCCGGACTTGGCAACCTTGTCGTTGCCGAGATCGCCGACCTTCTTGTCCGTCGCGTCCGCTCGCGTGCCAAGCGCCGTAATCGCCTTGTCCGCTGCATCCGCACGATCCTTCAGGTAGCGCGTGCGATTGGCGAGTTGCTTGGTCGGCACGTTGTCGACGCCGTCCGGGCCGCCCTGCACCGGGTCCGACGTCTCGAACTGATAAACGCCGTCCTCCCACTTACCTTCTTCTTTCAGATTGGCCATGTACCAATCACCCCTCGCGTAAATTGACCGTTGCGCGTCGCAACACCGTTGTGCCGGATCGCGACCTCAGAAAAGTCGAGCCACGCGAGCCGGCTGCGAGCCGGCGCGTAGCGTTCGATCGCCCGCTTCAGGTTTTCGCCCTGATCTCGCGTCACTGGCCGCCGCAGCTTCACGATGTACTCGGCCCATGCGGTCGAACCGCCATGCAGATATCGGCCGTTGCGCGTGGCAGATCCGTCACGGCGCTTGATCTGGCGCCCTTCCTGAATATCGATCTCGCCGAAGCCGAGCCGCCGCACGATCTCGCGGATCGCCCACGGCGTGCCCTTCTTCTGGTAGATCGCCAGCGACGACTTGATCAGCGCCCGGCGTGCGTCTTCGGACTCCGCCAGCTCCCACCCGTCGACCGCAAGCGACCACGCAAGCCACGGCAGAAACGCGGCCGGGCAGCGATCGGCATCCCAGAGGGTGCGGATCAAGTCGGGATCGACGCTCGGGCGCATCACCTGCGCGAGTGCGGCTTCGAGGCTCGTCTGGTTTGCTGGCAACAGTGCTTCACTCGTCATCGGCCACCTTTGCATTGAGCACGATCGATGTGCAGCGCGCGAACTGGTCGACCGCGCACACGACATCGGCGACAGGCGACTTCAGGTCGACGCGCACGACACCTGACGCTTTCGGATGGAGTGCACCGGTCACGGCCGAACGCGGCATGCCGACGCGCAACGCTTCGCCCGCCGCGACCGCGATATCCAGATCCTGCCGACGCGCGGCGATCACGACACCGGGGTCCGGGCCGCGCCCGACGTACACATCGGCGACGATCGTGTAATTGACAGGCCGAGCCGCAACGACCAGCAGCGTGTCGTTCAGCGGCCGACGGTCTTCCGGCGACAGGGCACGACGCACCGTGTCTAGCAATGCGGCGCTCGCGACGCCATCGTTCGAATACGACTTCACGACCACGCGCACTACACCGGCTTCGGGCCGATCGACGCGCACGTCGGCAACGTCCGGCGATGCGTCCATCGCGAGTGATCGGTACGCGCCGAACGGGCCGGCGGTCGACGATCGCTCGATTCCCATCTGTGTACGCAATCGCAGGCGCTCGTCGCGCTCGCGCGTCGCTGGAACGGGCGGATGCGCTTCAGGGTCGCCGGGGTCGACGACTTCGCGCTGCAAATTCCAAAGCACCGCGAGATGTTCGAGATCCGCGCCCGTCGAGTACGCGAGCAACACCGCACGTGCCGCGTCGTTCACGCGCGCACGAAACCGAATTTCGTCGTACGCAGCCAGCTCGATCAGCTTCACGACCGGATCGGATTCAAGCGCTGCTGTCCAGTCCGGATAGATGCGTTTGAAATGCTGCAGCTTGAGCTGATACGCGGCCTCGAAGTCCAGCGTTTCGACGAGATCGGGCGGATCGAGCGCCGACAAATCGATGACAGTCATGTCGTCACCTCGAATACAACGTCATCGCCGTCGTACTGCCCGACGATGCGAAAAGTTACTTTGCCGTCCACGACAGACAGCACGTTCACGCGGCCGAGTGCAATGCGCGGCTCCCAGCGGGCAATCGCGCGTGCCGCTTCGGCCTGTGCGGCCGAGATCCAGCCGCGCGTGATCGGCAGGTCGACCATTTCCGGAAGATCCGAGCCATACTCGGGCCGCTCGCGGCGCGCGCCCTTGCGCGTGCTCAGGATGTCCGCGACGCTCTGCACCAGATGCTCGACACCCCCGATCAGCCGCCCCGTTCGGCGACACATGCCGACCAGCGCGGCCATCACTGCGCCTTCGTCGGAATGCGCTTGAAGCAGCCGCGCGATTCCAGATACGCGATATGCTCCGGCTGCGTCACTTCCGTTTTTCCGGCCAGCACGGCAACGTGCGAGCCGTCCGGAAACACGATCACGCGGCTGCGGAACGCGGTATCGATGAATGTCACGGGAGCCACCGCCCCGGCTTGCTGTGCGTCTTTCGCCATCACCACCCCCACAAACGAAAAACCCCGCATGGGCGGGGTCCAAAGTCACTTTGAATTGCTCAGACTGGCGAGCTAACCAGTTCGCCGTCGCCTTGTTCGCGGTGCCTGTGCTTGCTGACCGATTTGCCGGCTGCTACGACGTCGTCGGTGAATTCAGCTCCGCCCGCGACCTTCATCGCGACGCCACCGCCCTCGCCCGCCTTGCCCTGCATGCCACCGTTGAACGTCAGCAGTTTCTCGGTCGTCTGGTTGCCGGTGAACGTCGAGTCCGGCACATCGGCGAGCAGCTTCGCCGTACGCAGCATTGCGCCGTCTGCCTTCAGCTCGAACTCCGTCGCGCCGATACGGAACACGATCCGTCCGCCGGCCGGCACCGACAGCACGTATTCATGGCTCGCATGGTTGTACTGTTCGAATGCACCGTCCGGGTAATCCGTCGCCGTCTCATCCGGACTGGACCGCCCCGAGCCGCCGTGCTGGTCCGTGTAGTAGCCGGGCGCGACAAATGCACCGGCGAGATCGCCGGACGGTGCCCACAGGGCCACCTCTTCGTCGACGGACGGCGGACGCCAATGTCGAACCTTGCCGGCCGCGCCGGCCTGCCATTTGAGCCAGTCGCTCACCCAATCGCCGATGCGCACCTTCACGCGAGGCGGATCGTACGTGACGGCCTCGACGATCGCGGACTGCGTCAGACATGCCATGCGGCGATCCATCTCGCCTAACTCGAAGTCGCTCACCCTTTACCCCGCATCCTGTCCGGACGGACTCCAGTAGTCGTCCTCGTGTCCCGGCCCCGTCCGGGGATCGACGCCCCACAGCACTGAGCGGCCCTTGGTCGGCGGCTCGAACACGTCGCCCAGGTCGAATTCGTGCACCCATTCGACGAGCCAGACGAGATACGTGTCCAGCTCTGGCCGGAACGGATCGACGCCCGCCGAGCCGACCTGCTTGCCGGGCGTCATGGGTAGTCCCCACGTCGCCCCGTGCACCGTTTGCAGTACGCGCGCGGACAGCTCTCTGACCTGCACCTCGGCATCCTCTACCAACGGATCAACGATCACGCGAGCCTGCATGCGCGCGATCAGCGGCACACGGCCCGTTCCGTCGTCGTGTCCCGGCTCCAGCTCTGCAAGCTCGATCGCGACGAACGGCGTTTCGATCGCCTTGCCGATCTTCGGATACGCATGAATGCGTTCGAGGTCCGGCAGCTTTGCGCGCAGGCCGGCCTCGATGCCGTCATGAAGTTGTTTCAGGTTATCGAGCACGGCTCGCCGCCTTCTGCAGTTCATAGTTGACCTCCTGCCGCAGCACCGTCATCAGCCTCGCCTCGCATGCCTGCGCGGCCCGGCGAAATGCTGGATCACCTGTCTGCGACCACTCGACCTTCACCACCTCGAACGGCGTCCGGGCCTTGCCGATGCGTCGATAGATCGGCCCGTCCGGTTGTCGATTCGTCTTGCGCCACGCGCTCTCGAACAGCGATTTACCGGCCCGCATGCCCTTCTTCGTGCGCCGTACCGCGCCGAGCCGGTGCGCTTCGAGCGGATTCAGGCCGAGCCACACCTTGCCCGTGTCGAGCGATCGCATGAAGAAGTACATCCGCTGCCGCAGGAGCTTCTGCTGAATGCCTGTCGCGCCGCTGACCTCTTTCGCCGTCTGACTCCGAATCCACGCGCCTGTCTTCCGCAGCGTCCGACGCCATGCCGCCTGCATTGCTGCAGGCGGCAGCTCCGCGAGCGCTTCGAGCGCCCCCCGTACGTCGATCTCGACCTTCAACAGATCCATCGTCACCTCAGAATGAGGATTGTCCAGCCCGTGCCGGTCGGGTGAATCTCGAAGACACGGAACCGCTCGCCACCCGCTTCGACGATGCTGCCCTCGCGCACGCGTGCCGCATCGTCGTCCGTGATGTCGAGGATCGGCGCAACCAGCTGCGTGCGTTGCGTTCCGAGATCCGGGCCAAGCCACGGCGCCTTGAACATGCCTTGTAGCGGCTTGCCATCGATCTTGACCTCGTCGGACAGGTCGCGCTTTACGGCCGTGTCGACGTCGGCCATCAGATCCCGGAACGCCATGTCACGCCTTCAGCTTGACCAGCGCCTTCGGGCGCGTGCACAGATGGATCGGGTTCGACTGCGCCTCGATCTCGACGCCCTTCCCGAATTCCATCAGCTCCTGCTTCGCGTAGTACGGAATGCCAGTCGTGTTGACCGCCTCGACGTAGTCGGCCGGCGCGAAGCGAGTGATGAACAGGTCCGGCACACCTTCGGGAATCGCGTGCGCCTCGTCGTCCGCCACATAGCCGACGTCACCGACGCGGCCGCGATAGCGCTCGAACGTGCAGCCGCCGAAGTCGAACGCGTCGCGCGCATCGCCGCGCAGCGACGCCGCCATCGCGGTCGCGAGGTACGTCTCCTTCACGGTCTTCGCGGCGATCAGCTTGTTCCAGAACGTCCGGCCGCAGAGCACGCGCACACCCGTGTACGTCGTCGCGCCCAGCGCATCTTCGATCGCGTCCTGCACCTCGACGCACTTCACGCGGATCTCGGTGTCCGCCTTGCCCAGCTCGAACGGAATCACGGTCTGCTCGATGCCGAAGTACTGCAGGAGGTCGATCAGCACCGTCTTGCCGTCGGCATCGAGCACCGCGCCCTTGATCGCGCCGATTCGATGGAATTCATGCGTCGCATCGAGCTGGCGGCGCATCTTCGCGAGCCGGCGATTCACGACCGTCTGCAGCGCCTCCAGTTCGGTCTCGGAACCGAACGCGCGCAGATTCTGGATCTCGTCCGCCTTGATCACTGCGCGCTGCGGCAGGTGCACCGTATTGAACGGAATCATCTTGCGCTTGCTGCCGACGACGACTGCGGCCGGCGAACCGCGCTCCCCGGCCGGCACGAGCGACAGCGTGTCGCCGTCGCGCTCGATCTGGATCGTCGTTGTCGTGATGCCGTCCTCTTCGAACAGGCCGAGCGAGCCGATGCGGCCGGGAACATACGGCTGATCGTTGATCGCAGCACTCAGGGACGAGAGGGAGAACGCATCGTCTTGAAACAGGGCGATATCCGCCATACAACCTCCGACATGAAAATGGGTACAAAAAAGGCCACGCGGTCGGCGTGGCCTTGAATGGGGTGGGTTTCGATCAACGGACGATCACGTGCCGCTCGGCCAGATCCCCGCGACTGGCAGCATCGAGTCCCGTGAGCAGGCCGCCAGCGACTTCGGCGAGCCGGACGACACCCGTCGCCGGACGCGGGGCTTCAGACGCTGCCAGCGGCGCATAGAGGATGGCAGCAGCGACTTCCGAACCGTCGTTAGCCGCTTTGTCGTACGGCGCATATTCGCCGGTACTGGTCACGCCGAGCACCTGCCCGGCCGGCAGTGCAGCGCCTGCCTTCACGACGATCCGCTCGCGCGAGATCTGCCCGTTGCCCTCCGACACGAGAAATTCAGCCGTCAGAGCGGCCTGTACCTTCCAGTTCGACATGAGTTTTCCCCTCCTCGGGTTACGTCAAAGTTACTTGCCGCTCTTGCGAGCCGCGTAGATGGACGCCGCACGCGGCGCATTCGCGACCACGGGCACGTCTTGCGACGCAACCGGTGCAGCACGATGGTTGATCGGCCTCTGCGAGGCTGTCACACGCTCAAACAACCGCGCACGCACCTGATCCGGTGTCAGCCCATCTGCCACGAAGCCGGCCGTCAGTTCGGTCAGGCTCGCGGCCAGACAGATACCTGCGATGTCCTGCGCGTTGCGGATTGCCGCGTCGACGGTCGCCCGATCGCGCAAGCCGGTCGCCAGCACGATGCCTTCGGCGCAGTGCTCGATCCGAGCATCGCGGCACGCAGCGAACACGTGCGACGCCAGCGCCGTGACATCGGGCGCTGCCGGCGGCTGCGGGGGCTGCGTCGAAGTATCGGGCGACGGATTGACTGGCTGTATCTCGCCGTCGGCCTCCAGTAACGCCACGATTTCGGCAGGCACCGCTGCATAGCGTGCCGCGAGTCGGGCTGCACCCGCGTATGCGGCGATGCGGATCGGGTCGACGACCGCATCGCAAAACCCTTGCTCCTTCGCCTGCGCGGCCGTGAGCCAAGTCTCGGCATCCATGATCGCGCGGACCTCCTCTTCGGTCCGGCCGCTGCGCTCGACGTAGGCCGCCAGCATGCTGTCCGACATGCTTTCGAGCAGGTCAGCGAGCTTGCGCAGATCTCCGGCGCCGCCGGCCGCGACCGTGTGCGGGTTATGGATCATCAGCCGCGCGTTCGACGGCATCTCGATCGTGTCGCACGCCATCAGGATAAGCGACGCTGCGGACGCGGCGACGCCGTCGACGCGCCCCTTCACCTTGCCGGCATACCGCCGCACGGCGTTGTAGATGGCGAACGCGTCGAACACGTCGCCGCCCATCGAATTGATCGCGACAACAATCGAGGCAGCGTTCTCCGCTAGCCCTTCGAGCCTCGACGCGAACAGCCCCGAGTCGGTGCCCCAGAATCCAATGTCCCCATAGATCCGGACCTCGACCTCACTCTCGCCCGCCGCGTTCACTTGCGCGCGGATGTCCCACCATCGCTTCTTCCCTTTCATTCGCCATCCCCATTTGAAAGATCGCCCGCCCCGTCGACCGGATCGAGCGTGTCATATCGAATCCCGAGCCGGCGCTCACGCGCGAGATCGTCCGCGTTCTCTTGGTCGACCTGCTCCGGATCATCACCGCGCGACAACACCGCCCCGGTCCGGCTCGCCAGCCCGGACCGGATCTCCATCCGCTTCGCCGTGACGTCCTGCACAGGATGGATATATGGCCAGCCCTGCGGCACCCACCGCACCCGCAGATACTCGCGACGGTGTCGGTAGTAATCGGCCATCGGCATCGCACCCGATAGTGCGCAGGCATCGACCCACCACCGCCAGACCTTCCGGCAGAACTGGTGGATGAACACATTCCACTGGAACTGCTCAATCGATCGCCTGAACTCGTTCAAGATCACCCGCAACACTCGATCGCTCACGTCGCGCAGATCGCCGGTCAAGACTTCGTACGGCATGCCAACCGAAGCCGCAGCCGCCATCAGTTGCTGGCGCATGAACGGCCCGTAGTCGGTCCCCGCGCCCGGTGGCTCGGCGAACTTGACGTCCTCTCCGGGGGCCAGCTCCTGCATGCTCCCCGGTTCGAGCGATACGACCGGCGAAAAACCGTCGACGTCGTACTGCATTTCTCCGCCCGTGATGGGATCTCCCGGAAAGCCCGGCTCGGCGGGTGGCTTCGTGACGAAGCCGACAAAGAGGTTGCTGACCTCCTGCCGGAACAGCACCGCATCGTCGAAGTTGTCCAGTGACTTGAGCCGTAGCAGCACGGTCGACAGCTCGGGAACGCCGCGCACCTGGCCGGGCCTCAACGCGAGAAACACGTGTGCGATCTCGTCGGCCGGCACGCGAACGGTCTGCATGTTGGCCGTCGATGCACGCCCGTACTCGCCGGGATGACGCTGCAGCAGGTGATACGCAACGCGTCGACCGTCCGCATTGAACTCGACGCCGTTGACGATCTCGCCCCCGCCCGGCACGACCTCGTTCTTCTCCATCGGCAGCAGATCGCCTTCGAGAAGCCGGATCTGCATGGGGACCGCTAAACCGTCGCGCAGACTGCGGAACTGGCGACGAACCAGTACCTCGCCGTCACTGAAAAACGCCCGAGCGGCAAGCGTCTGCACGCCAGCCATATCGAACAGCTCGTCAGCGTCGATCTCCTCGCAGCTATCCTCCCAAAGTTGCTTTTGCATCTTTCGCACCGCAGCGTTCGGATGCTTCGGATGCGCTTGAATACCGTTACCGATCGTGTTCGATACGAGTCGGGCAATCGCCGTTTTCGCCCACGGATCGTTGCGAATCGCATCGCGAGCGCGCGAGCGCAGTAGCGGCAGGTTTTGTACCGCCGCCGTGTTCGGGCCAGCGCTCGACGTTCGCCACGACTTCGCCCGTGCGCCCGTCGTGCTCGCCGACTCATAGGCCGCCGCTTTCAGCCGCGTCGGCACCACGAATCCGCGCCGCGCGAGTGACGGAAAGCCCGCCTTCATCGCACCCCCTTGCCGGCGTGGCGAATCCGGACGATCGACGAACGCCCAGCCGCGCCGTTCAGGTCGCGAATGATCTCGGTGCGCGCCTCGCGTAGTTCGCCGATCGAGCGATATTTCACGCGCCGGTCGGCATACTGGACTTCCAGCTCGCCCTTCGCGATTGCGGACTGGATGTTCTGCAGATCCTGCTTGGTGTATGCCATGCGATTCCCTCGTTTAACGGCGCTTCAGGTACGTCGACCGACCAACACGACGCCCCTGAATGCGCGAAACCCCGCTCAAGGGCGGGGTTTCGGCCGGTTTTATTACTGGCGGCGATGGCCGCGGAGTCTCTGCAACGACCACTTTGGCTGGCGGATCAGGTAACGCCTCGGCAGGCATGACAGTAGGCAGAGCCTCCAGCACCGGAACCGCATCGAACAGCGAGACCTGCGACGCGCGATGCTGCGCGGCTTGCCAGTCCGCTTCTTTCATCAGATGCACCTTCACGCTACGGGCCGCGTGCAGCGCATACCCTTCGCAATCGAGCGCTTCGTTTCTCGGGCTGATCTTCTTCCACACGCGCTTACCTCCGCGCGGCCCCGGCACCTTGACCTCTGCCGTGAGCTGCGACAGGTAGTCGCTGCGCACGCCGCTATACCAATGCATGCGGCCCGGCCCGTCGCCTTCGAGCTTCAGCCGGTTTTCGAGGATCAGATCCTTCGCGCGGCTCACGCCGACCATGTACGGGCGCAGCCCGTACTTCGCTGCCTTGCTGTTGTTGCGCGTCGAGTCGATCGACGCCTTCGGCACGCTGAAAATCTCCGCGTCGACGTTGCTACTGCCCTTGACGGCCATCACGTTGTAACCGGCCTGCTGCGCAGCTCGCACATACTTGTATACGGCGTCCGACGTCGCACCGTCCGACGAGTCGATCGACGTTGCCCGTACACGCAACAGCCAACCATTCTCATGCCGATACGCGTGCGACAACAGCATCGTCAGCGCGCCCCATACACCGCCCGCCATCGGGTCTTGCTGCTGCTCGGTCACGTTGCCGTAGATCTCTCCCCACAAGACGAGCCAGCTTTCCTCGCCGCGCCCCCATGCACGCAGGACGATTGCGAGCCGGTCGTGTTGCACGTCGACGCCGAGCGTCAACACCAGACCTCCGAGCGGAACCGTCAGCTCCGCGTATGGCAGCGCACGTTGCGCGAGCACGTCCAGCTCGGGCAGATCGGTCTTGTACTTGTACGCCCGGCCCTGCGAGTTGTTCACGAACGAACGCATCTTCGTATCGTCCCCTTCTCGCAGCGCCTTATCGGCCGTCAGCCACTTCTTGACCAGCTCGGCCATGTTCGAGCCGGGGAACGGCGACACCAGCTCGTTGATCCGAAAACCGGCAACGCCGTGAAACGGTGCCGTCGCAACCCACCGCCCGCGACGCACCGCGCGAATGCGCGCCGCGTCGTCCCACAAGGAGCCGCAATGCGGGCAGGTGTAACGAGCCGTCTCCGGTTGTGCGCGGCCGTAGACCTCATGTACGACTTCGGCGCCCTCGCTCCACGTGACGTTTTCCCACGCCAGCTCATGCTCCTCGTCACAATCAGGGCACGGCACCAGATACACGCGCTGATCCGATGCCGCGTAAGCCTGCTGGATGCGCGACAGGCCGTCGATGGTCGGCGTGCCGCCCAAGATCATCTTGCGTCGCCGGGCCGAATAGCTCTTGTTCCGCTCCTCCAGCAGCGTGATCGAATCGCCCTGCTCGCGCACGTTCGTGTTCGCGTCGTCTGGCTCCTCGACCGCAACGACCGGGGCCGGCGTCGACTTCACTTCGTCCGGCGCGTTCGACGTGATGAACTTCAGGAAGCCGCGCGCGAACGTCTTGTGATCCCACAAGTTGTTTTTGTCGCGGGCCGCGTGAACCGGCAATTTCGCCGAGAGACGAGGCGTCACCTCGACCATCGGCTCGAACTTCTCCAGGTTGAACTTCTTCGCCGTCTTCTCTTTCGGGAACATGACGATCATCGGGCACGGATCAACGTCGATCCGCTTGCCGATGTAGTTCAGCAGCACGCCATCTGTCCACGCGACCTGCGCCGACTTCATACACACAATCTTCTGCACGGTCGGATCGTCCAGCGCTTCGTGCATGCCGAACACCCACGGCGTTATGTTCGGGTTATACCGGCCGGGGCTGGCCGATCCCTTCGCGCTCAACCTGCGATGTTTGCGCGCCCAATCCGTCGTCCCAATCCGCTCCGGCGGACGCAGCATCTCCGCGATCCGGCGAATCACCGCGTGGACTGTCTGGGTCGTATTCAGAAAGCTGCTCAAGGCATCCATATATATGCTCGTTCAACCATTCGACGTCCACCTCGACGCCGTAGAGCGTGCGCAGCTCCTGCACCAGCTTGTCCGACAGCGACAGCAGTTCCGTTTGAAATGCGCCGACCATCAGGCCGTACGCCTGTTCGAGCTGCGCCGCATTGACGAGCTGCCCCTTCTTCTCTGCCAGCGTCAGCAGCTTGATCTCGCGATCGACGCGCTCCGTCATCGCACGCTCGGCGACAAGATCGATCCCGGTCTCGCTGGAGCGGCCCGCCGCGACCTCGCGCAAGTGCCGAATGTAGGCAATGCGGATCTCGTCGATCGACGCCGCGCGGTAATCGAGCCGGACCTTGTCGACGAACCGCGAAACGGCCGACTGATCAAGGTCGAGATGGTCAGCGATCTGCTGCTGAGTCGGCATGAATATGACCCCCTATGGAAACTCGCCAGTAGAGAAAAAACGCGGGTGCGAGCCCCCGCGTATGGCGATGCCCAGAGGGTCCCCGCCTGCTCAAAAAATAGGCAGACCCGCACCGATCGCGACATCGGCAGTCGTGCCGTCGCCCGCGCGGTCCATCGCCCACACGACACGGTCCATCGCGTCGTCAAACACGAAGCACCGCGCGGTAACGCGCCCCATGCTTCGATCTTCATCCCACGTCGACCAGACCTCGCTCGGCCCGGCGCTCGTCGACTCGATTCGCATTTCAGCGCCCCAATGCAAAAAGCCCCGAGGGCTTTCGCACTCAGGGCTTCTGGTTTTTCGAACTCGCTCTATCAAGGCGTCAATGGACGCCCAACGTCAACGCGCTTCAACGAATCAATACCAATCATCAGCGTCGTCACAATGCAAGCGGCACACACGAGCATCTGCTCTTGCTCGCTCGATTTGTTATGGTTCTTCCCGATGCCGAGATTAAGACTAGCTTCGTACAGCTCAGTACCTTCAAACTTTTTCACCAGCTCTGCAAGCCTATCTCGGTTCCGATCACTGCGAAGGGTCGATGCCTCGATCTCGTGTGCGAATTCATTGCGAATGCGCCGAAAGATCTGAATCGCACTTTCTAGTTCACCGTCGATCACGCCGAGCCGCCGCGCGAGAGCAATCTTCGCCGAGAACGCGCTAAGCGGCCGCTCTGAATCAAACAGATTATCGGCCGTCCCCTGCTTCGGGTGCAGCACATGCTGCAGCAATTTTTCCAAATCCGAGTCGATGCGTGCAACGGCAAGAATCACGGATGCGCGCTCACTTTCAAGCGCCAACGAATTCATGAGGTTGTACACATCCTCCAACATTTGCCGGAATCGCACTCGCATCCATTCAGGAACGTCATTCCGATTTACTACGTCGTCGAAATTTATTGACCTCACCTTGCCTCCTTCCCCGTGCTTGAATTTTCGCGCTCTGGTGTACCACGGGACAATTCTAGCGAAGAAAGCAAAAGCCCTGAGCGCTTGCACACTCAGGGCTTCGATATTCATTTCGTAAGGGCGAACGCCCTCCCAACAGATCCCGGCAGACAGTTATCGTTGTTGGTCGCGGCGCTCCCGCGATTCAGTACGCCTGTCGGGCAAAGGTTGCGACACGAGTATGCGGTCGCTCATTCATCCAGTGATGCAGTAAAGGATGTGCAGATTTTAAGCGATCCGCTCTTGAAATGGAATACGTTTCATCCTCGCAATTGTCGACGCAATGTGTCGTACACCGATCCATCTACTGTATCCAGCAGCGCGAGCATGTCGTGAAAACGCCAAGACCAGTTCTTCCGATACTCGTCGAGCGATACGCCGAGCGCGTGCGCCCGGCCAGCGTCGTCGACCTGCCGCTTGCCGGAACCGGAACAGTCGGGGCAAATGTGCCGGCCCTTCGCATCCGAAACCGGCAACGCAGCGATTCGGCCCATCCCGCCGCAGTCGTCGCATGATTCGTATTCCCGAAAGACCAGCGGCCCGTTACGCCCTTCGAAGAACGGGATACGCTCCTCCGATACACACACCTTCCCGCTGCCCCCGCATACACCGCAAGCGTGTGTTGATTTCGTGACGGCACGCGCACGACGCACGACACCACGCCCTTCGCACTCGACACATTGATCGTTCACCCACTCATCCAACAACCGCAGCGCGAACCGCTCGACGATGTCGACCTTCGAACGCTCGACAGCGTGCCCCGCACGTTGATCGCGGCGCTCGTCGCGCGACAGACCAGTGAACCGCGCACGCTTGAATCGGCCAGACGTCCGGATCATCTGCGCCAACAGCAACGTTGCACGTCGAACCGTCGCTGGCGTCGGCAGCGGCCCGGCTTTGATTCGGGCCAGCAAGCTCCCGAGATCGTTCGCAAAGGCGAGGGCGCCCAAAGTAACTTTGGGATCGGCAATCGGGTCGGTGAACTGACCACGAACGCTCATCGCAACGCCCACCCGCTCTTTTAAATCGATCATGACTCTCTCCTACTCGTCCTAATGTCTCAATGTCCCAAGGGAAAAGGCTTGCAGGGGTGCGCGCCTGCGACATGCGCGACATGCGCCGCTCACGTCGCGCATGTCGCGCCCCTGCACCCGCGCCCGAGACCGCGCCTTGGGACATTGGGACATGGGACGTCCGCAGCGCGCCAAGACGGGGCCAGTGGCGCGCTTGCCGTGCAGGCACAGCGCGCCACACAATCACAACGGACTGTCGTCATCACCCGCTGCGACCAGTTCGCGCTCGGATTCCGGCTCTTGCTCTTCGCGCACGTAGTACCACCCACGCGATCCTGTCGACTCCCGCTTGCGCACCCAACCGAGCGACTTCAGCGCCTTGCCGATGCGACGCTGCTCCGGTAACGTCCATTTCGACGTGTCGAGCTTCAGGACGTCGGCGAGGATCTCTTCCATCGTTGTGCGCGCAACGTATTCCAGAGCCTTGGCGATCTTGTCCTCGTACACGTCGCCCTCGTAGCGCTCTGCCTGCTCGATCTCGAACAGCGGCCGTTCCTGCTCGGTCACGTGCCACACGACGCCCCAGCGGTACAGGTGAACGGCTTCGGCCCATAGCTGGTCACGGACGGCCACGATGCCGTCGATGTCGACCAGACCACCGACTCGCAGCGGCCAGTAACGCCGGTTGCCGGATTCGTCTTTCAGGTACGTGTCGAAGTTGACCGAGCCGGCGAACACGCACTGGCGCGGCACGTCCGTCGCCCGCTTGCCGTAGAAGTTACGGAACCGGTCGACGGCCGTCGCGAAAAAGCTCTTCACTGCCGACGAGTCGGCCTTGTTCAGTGAATCCAGTTCAGCCAGTTCGATTACCCACTTGCCGGCCAGCACAGCGTACGTGTCCTTGTTGCCGATCTGGATCGGCGTGTCGGTGAACCACGGCGCACCCGCCAGCACCTTCAGTGCGGTCGATTTGCGGTGCCCCTGCTTGCCTTCGAGGATCAGCACGTTGTCGACCTTGCAACCGGGCTCCATCACGCGTGCGACGGCCGCGATCATCCACTTCATGAAGGCGAGCTGTACATACTCGCTGTCGGCCACTCTCAGGTACGTCGATGGCATCGACCGCACACGCGGCACGCCGTCCCATTTGAGCCCTTCGAGGTATTCGCGCACATCGTGGAAGTGGGTCGCGTCTGCTACCAACAGCACCGCGTTCATCACGATGTCGGTACGCACCGACAGGCCATACCGCTGCGACAACCACAACGCGCAGCGTTGATCGTCCATGTCGGTCCATTCGCCCGTCACGCCCTGCGGGAACGGTGGCGCCTTGCGCTTCATGACGCGCCCGCCGAAGTCGTCCTGCTCGATCACGCCCTTCCACGCCTTGTGGTTCGACAGGATCATGTGCACATTGCCGAGCGTCGGCAGCAGCGTGCCCTTATCCGAGCGCGCGAGATCCTGCTCCCACGTATGAGCGCCGTTCTCCGCTTCGCGGCCATCCCATTCGGACTGTTCTGCGGCAGCGGACGTCGCGTGCGGTTGCGTTTGTGGTGCATCTACGGACGACGGTGCGACCGTCGCCGGCCGGATGTCTTCGTTCGCTGGCGCGATGACGCGCAAGATCGCCGCTTGGATCTGCCCGGCGACGGATTCGAGACCGTCCTCGACGTGCAGGTCGTTGAAGTCCGTCAGCTTGCGCTCGCCCCGATTGGCGAATACCGGATAGACGACGCTCACGTCATCGACCTCGGCTGCCGCCTCGTACGCACGTTTTAGGCCGGTGTTTTCGAAACGCTTGCGGCGTACCGGCATCACATCATTGCCGTAGCTCGCTTCGACGTACGGCACGCCGTTGTCGTCACGGCGACGTGCTGCCGCGATCATGTACCACGTATTCTTCGCCTCGATCCGAACCGGCTCCGCACCGAATACCAGCTCGCCACGGAAACCGAATTCGTCGGCAAGCCACTCGCGCATGCGTTGCTCGATCTTCCAGTCATCGTCTGCGCAGATCAACACGTGCACGTCCGGGTGCATTGCGCGCAAGCGGCGCACAGCCGGCAGGATGCCGCCGGCATCGAAGCAGACGTCGACGGCGAAGGCGCGGTCGAGCGCCATGCGGATCGAGCGTGCGGTCGCGTAGCCTTCGGCGACCAACACGACCTGATCGTCAGCACCCACCACGCCGAGCAGACACGATGCGCCCTTCTTCTCCATGCCCTTGTTGAAGCGCTTCGCGCCGTCCGGCGTGATCTTCTGCAGGCCGACGAGACGAGCCTCGTCGCCGTACTGGTACATCGGCACGAACATTGTGCCGTCGGTATCAAAGCGCACGCCTTCGGCCAAGATCTGCTTTCGCTCCAGGTACGCGGACGTGCCCTGTTCAGACGCCCGGTTCCACTGATCACGCGCGCGGTTTGCGGCGAGCTTCGCCTGCCGGGCGTCGCGTTCAGCCTGCTCGCGTTCGGCCGCTTCCTGACGGCGACGCGTCTCGGCGAGCACTTCCTCGCTCAGTGGTGCACCGTTCCACTCGAATCGCTCGGTACCCGGATCGTCGCCCGAGAAGTGACCGAACGTACCACCATAGCCGATTACAGCGCCCTTGCTGACAACCTCTCGAAGCTGATACCAGTATTTCTTGCGTGGCCCGTACCGATGATGCTTGCCGTCCGCGACGGGATGCCCTGCGGGCAGGTCGGGATGTCCGGCCGCACGCAATTGCTGAATGATCTGGTCCAGTGTCGCCATACAAAAATTCCCTCGATCAAAGTTACTTTGGCCGCTTCTCGCGGCCAGATCACAATCCATTGAGCAGCACCGGTTAGCTCGTACGCCGAGCCGCATCCAGCTCGGCGAGGCGACGGTCGCGTGCGACCTTGTGAGAGAAGCTGCGCCACGCTGCCAGTCCGGCTGCATAGCACTGCCGCCCACTCGGCGACCGGCTGTACTGCGATGCGCCGCGTCGCAATGCGCTACTGTTTCCGTTCACGTTCACGGGGGTCTCCTGTTATTTGCCGCGTAGTCGACGCCATTCCGCCGACATGAGGTCGTCGAACGCGGCTAGATCCAGCGCGCAGAGACGATCGGTAAGCTGATTGCGGAACGCGTGCCGTTCCGCCTTGGTTGCGAGCGCGGCGCATGCGCGCGCAGCTCGGTCGACGAACGGACGCACCTGCCCCGCTGCGCACGCTTCCGCAAGAATCGGAGCGAGGCGATCGGGGAAGGTAGCGATCAGTTCTGACAGCAGGCGCCCTGCTTGATCAGGGGCACACTCGAATTGGGATGCGAGCTTCGTGACAGCGCACGCCAGTTGCTGCTCAGTTGAGCAGCGGAGATCGATCCGTTCACGCTCAGGCCGACAGCACCCCATGCCGTGCTTGAATCGCTCCATGTCAACGATTCCGACGTCTTGCGGCGAGGTTGCGGGCCGCGTAGATCAACCTCTGGAACAGGCGCTGTCCCTTGCGCCCCGTCGCGATGATTTGCTCGGCCTCCCGGTCGTCGATTCGTTGATCTTCGAGAGCGCGGGTCACGTCGTCGGCAACGCGACCGACGTGCGCCTGCAGGTGCAGCGTCGTCGAGACGAGATGCATCGTGCCCGGCTCGAGCGCCTCATCAGTCCCGTGATCGCCGACATGCTCGGCAACCAAACCGAAGCGCGCGTTCAGTGCGTGCAGCGCGTCGAGTGCATGCGCGCTGCCTTCGGTCTTTTCCTGCATCCACTCGACCAGCAGCTCGAACATTTCCATCGACAAACGACTGTCGCCCACACCCCGCAGGCGGAGTCGGAGCGATTCAGGCGTGATGTTCTTGCCGCGACGGATCGTGAGGTAGTTTGCGGCGTCGGCAACACCACCGGGCGTGTCGCGAACGGACGTGTAGAGCACGTCCAGCCATTCGGTACTGTCGTATCGGCAGGTCATTTCAGATATTGAGCTGAAGCGGCTTTCATCCTGTCGCGGAGCACATTCCGCGATTACGATTCGGCCAATGGATAGATGGACGATGTCAATGCACTGCAGGCTGCGTAGCGGTTACGACCGGATGATCAGAAAAGTGGTCGTAGAGGGTTTGAACAGTCGACACGCGGGGATCGCGGTGGATGCGTAGCGCGATCTTTGTCAGCGTCTGGTAGGGGATGCCGCACTGGCGGGAAATTTCCGGCCACGCACCTTTAGCCGCGTCAAGGTTGCGCAGCACGGTAGCGAGCATCGGTTCTTTGTTGTTCCGCATTGGACGATCCTTGGATGATGGCCGCCCAAATAATATCCCATTAGGGATATTCACTCAACGCCAATCGCATACCCAATATCTCGCAAGGGATTGAGCTTTCCCGGCAATATGCAGCCATGAATAAGATGCCGCTTCGGAAAATCTTGGCGCGGAACATTCGCCGGCACATGGAGGCGAACGAACACATCCGCACGCAAGTGCAACTGGCCAAAGCCGCCGGCGTGGCGCAGAGCAGCATTGCTCGCGTACTCAAGGGCGAAGTCGACACCCAACTCTTTGTGATTGAAGCGATCGCCGATGCGATTGGCGTGCCACCCGGATCACTCCTTGTGCACGACGAGGCCGAGCAGGGAATACTGCGATTCAATCGATCGCTCGTAGCCGCACTTCCCTCCTCAGAGAGGGCGAAGATCGAGAGTTACATCGAGTTCGTGCTGAGTCAGAGCGAAGCCGTCAAAGTTGAAGACGATGGCTCCCTCAGCATTTCAGAAGAAGTCCCCTCAACGAACGAATCCCGGCGCCGCGCAGGTGTGGCCGCTCAACGTCCATTATCAAATGAAACGGTGAGCAATGAGAAACCACGCCGCGAAACAGCATTCCGAGAGACCAGAAAACACCGCCGATAACGTCTACCATCTTTCGAATCACGACCTGAATCCCCGGCATCGGGCAATTCGCGAACATCTTCGCGACCAGTTGGCCCGTCACGCCGAAGAGTCGATCGTCGCAATCGCCTGCGTGACAATGCAGGCCGATGGAGCGGTCAGCATCTCCGCAAAAGGCATCGAAGCCGACCTAGCCGACGACATGCTCGACGGACTGGGACACCTCTCGGCCCGAATTCGCCACCACACCAAACCAAAGCCGAAATCGAAGCCCGGCAGCCGGCAACGCGGATACGCTGCAGTCGCCTTACTGGCAGCAATGGCGCTACTCGCTTTCGCATACGTCAACGAGATCGCGTGGCTCGACTGCGCCACCGTGCTCGCCAGCCAATTGCTCGCCCCATTTAGCGGACGAAGACCCTCTCCGCGCCAATAACTGCACCACCCCGCAATCCCCTGCGGGGTATTCCGCACGCAAAATATCCCTATAGGGATTGACAGATAAATATCCTAACGGGGATACTCCGATTGTCGCGTCGCCCGACGCCCAACCGGAGATCCCACCATGAAATCGACCGATCTGAACGCGGAAGCCCGTAAGGACTGGCTCCACGACGAGCAAACGCCCCGCATTGCCCCAACCGAACCTGCCCGCCAAAGCAACTTTGAGAAATCGCCGATCTTCCGCTGGACGATCGTCGCAGCGCTCTTGTTCGTCGCAGTGAACGTGTTCCAAGACGATCCGGTCGTCGTGCCGACGACCGATTACCACGTGACCGTCTAAGCCGCCTCGACCCGGCCGGGGCGCGCGTCCCCGGCGCCATGGAGACCACCATGCCGCGAATCAAAGCCCACACCCTTCCCGCTGTCGACGTTGAGCGTCGCGACACCCTGTCCCTTCGCACGATCGTCCGCTATGACCCGAACGCACGACGACCGTCGACGCCAATCCTCGTCGGCAAGTACGTCGTCGGTCGCCGCCCCTTGGCAGACAGCGTCCACACGCTGTATTTGATCCTCGACGGCAATGAGATTGCCGATAAGCAGATCTCGATCCCGAGCGAAGCCGACTGCGCCACGGCGATCAAGCGCCTGCGTGATGCAAAGCGCGCAGCGGGCACTGCAGCATCGATCGCGATCGTTAAAGCGAAGAAAGCCGGCAAGGCGCGCACCGATACCGCGCGGGAGATCGCGTAATGGACGACCGGACGCAACAGCTCGACCTCACCGCACCGATCCCGACCGGCAACATCAAGGCCGCGGCCGCAGCGGCCGGCGCAACGTCATCGGACCTGTGGATGGTCCCCTATGGACAGCTTCACTACGATCCGTCCGACAACATTCGACCGGTTGATACCGAATGGGTAACGCACCTCACCGCGTTGATGATGGAGAACGGGTACGACAAGGGTTCACCGCTCCATTGCTACGCGCGAAAGGTCGACGGCAAGGATCTGCTGTACGTGTACAAGGGGCAGCACCGCTACCTTGCGGCCGGCAAGGCAATCGAAGCAGGCAAGGACATCGGCAAGATCCCGGTCGTCGTTCGCGACGCGAAGACGGTCAACCGTGCCGAAATGGTGATCGACGGCTATCTGAGCAACAACGGCAAACCGTCGTCGCCGCTTGATCTCGCCGCTGCCGTCGCAGAGCTGCGCGACATCCACGGCATGACGCTTGCCGCCATCTGCAAGCGCTTGAACATCAGTGATCAAACGATTCGCGACGTCGGGCTGCTTGAGCGGGCACCGGCCGAACTGCATCAGCTCGTACGGAACGGCCAATGTACCGGCACACTCGCGATCGAACAGATCCGCCAGCACGGCGGCGACAAGGCGCTCGAACGCATCGTCGCCGGGTTGTCCAAAGCGGCCGAAGCGGGTAAGTCGAAGGTGACGAAGAAGTATCTCGCGGCAGGGCCTTCGCTCGATATGCGCCCGGCCCTGCAACCTTCGCCCGCGCATGCGACTGCCGCTACCGCCACCGATGCCGGCGACGTCTCATCGCCTGCCGGGTTGCCGGGCGCTGATGCTTCGATCGAAACGCAAGCACCCATGCAGGCAGCCTTGCGCCAAAGCGCCGCCGGCAAGATCAGCGAGAAGCAATCAAAGCAACTTTTTCATGCCTTGCAGGCCGTGCTGCACGACCCCGTCTTCGGCAGGCTTTCTCCGGGCACCATCGACGCAGTACATACCGCGCTGACGCCACTCGCGGATCTGCTCGACCCTGCGCCCGCACGCAAGACTACGTACGCTATCGCCACCGCGAACGACCACGGCGTCTATACACCGACGGACATCTTGTCCGCGCCGAAGCAACAACGCACCGGTCGAAGCCCCGCAGAAATTCGGGTCGCGCTGATTGCCGAAGGAGTTTGGATCTACGGGTTCGATTACACGATTGGTACTGCCGGCGGCGCCTCGCCGTGCTCTTATCACGAGGGCATGGCGACCTATCCGACCCGCGTTCAGGCAATTCGCGGGGCCGTCCGCGACGTGACCCAACGCATCGAGACAAGCACCACTATGTCGAAGGCCAAGGAAGCCGACAGCGTACGCAAATGGCTCGACAAGTTGTATGCGATGCCCGATCCCGACTGGACGCCGGAAATGGCGCAGGAGACAGCCCAATGACCCCACGCCCGGCCCTTTCTACCCCACGTCCGCTGCCGCGAAAGCGGGAACACGCGAAAAAGCGCCCGGCTATCGCACTGGCGAGCGTCAACGGCACTTCAATGCAGTCTCAGTGCAACGGGCTGACGCCCGCAAATGCAATCCAGAAAGACGAAGCGCCGCTCGCGCGGCGCAAACCTATCCAGACGAACGAAGCCTTGGCGGACACCCACCAAGGCAGGCTCGCGCGATTCGATGCCGTTCGCATCGAGATCCGCTCGTTGATCACCGAGATCTCACACGCGGCCGACGTCGAGGTGCTGGACCTGATGGCCGGCGAGATCGAATCGTTCGCTCGCCATAAAGCCGCTCAGGACGCACGCACCTGGGCGGCAACCGCCAGCATCACGCTCGAAACCGGCCTCATGCAACTGGCACGCGCGCTTCCCAATTCCATCACACAGGCAGCTCAACATGACTGATCAAGCCCTCTACGCCGCACACATCGCCAAAGCCCGAGAGATCGTGGTCGCGTCCGTAAAGCGCCTGCGTGCCGCTCACGTCGACTGCACCGACCTCATGGAGCAGGCAGAGCGATACCTTCACGCGACACGGGCGATCGACCATTTTCACGCCGTCTACGATGCTGACCTAGCCTTCGAGCCGAATGATCAGCGGACGATCGCAGGTCTCGCGAACGTCGGCAGCGCGCTTTTCGAGCTGCTGTCACCGACGATCCCGTCGCACACACCCGACGAGGCGTTGACCGAAGCCATCAACCACCTGATCAACATGCGCGCCGAAGCGCGACTTCACCCGGCACCTGACAACCTGAACTGGGGGGCGCTATGAGCCTGCTGACCCGCGCCTATATTCTTGAGAAGTATGGCCCACGCATGACGCTGGCGCAGCTCGCGCAGCTATTGCTGATGTCGGAAGGAACCATCCGCAACCAGATCAGCGCCGAGACGTTCCCGATCCCGACCTACAAGGAAGGAGGCGGTCGATTCGCCGCATACGACGCGGTTGCAGACTACCTCGACGGGATGTCCGCAGCCGCGCGAGCAAAAGCCGCATAGGTGCGCCCCTCACTCGCTTCATTCACGCATGAAACAGATCGCCTTGTAGCTGCTTCAAGCGATCGATCTTCTCAAACAGGCGGATCTTGGCATCCGCCTTTATTGCAGCCGATTCGGGCATCAACGCGACCAGCTCCTCCAACTCCTTCGCATCGCGAACGTTCTTGAACGCCTTGAGCTTGTTCACGTACACCACGGACTTGCGTCGCCGGAGCAGCAACTCAATCACGTTGCTCAAAGTCCCGGTACTCTGCGAATCCCAAATCATCAAACCGAAGTCCGCATCCTTCGCCATTTGCACATCCTTGGCCGTGTAGAACTCGCGAGAGCCAGGTGCATATGATGAGTCGACGCTACGAACGGGCCAGCTTCCGACATTGTTGCGAGGCAACGGGCCACTGCAGTACACAACCGCATGCGTGACCGCGTGCTCCCACAGGTACTGCTGAATGGAGGTGTCCGCCCCACTCGCGTCCCCAACAAGCACGTCACACTCTTTCGCGATGATGTTGTCGATCCGCGCCTTGACCTTCGCGTCGAGATGCTTGATTCTGATCGACCCTGCTATAAAAACTTTACTCATCGCTACACCTTGCTTGTGATCGCTGCCAAGTAGATTCCCGCAATCTTCGGATACGAACGAAGTACCTCGCAGGCCGCGTGCGCCGTTGCGCCACTGTCGTGGAGATCATCTAGCAACAAGACGTTGTGCCGCCCGTCGCCTGCGATCTGATCCTGAATCGAAAACGCTCCACTGAGTGCTTCATCCTTGGCTTCTCTTGTCGGAAGATTCTTCAACTTCGGGCCGCCCGCCCTCTTCAGTAGCAACTGATGGAACACCGGCTTGTTGGTCAACCGCCCCAACGCATCGGCAATCTGGAACACCGGCTGCGCGGGGCGCCACGTCGACGCCGGCATCGGCACAATCAATCCTATGAACGGCAACTGCGGGAATATGTTATCAGCGACTGCCTGCGCCAAAGGTTCTGCGTGTTCGCAGCCATTACGGTACTTCAACTGAAACAGAGATTCTCCAACTTCGGTTCGGACGGTGTCGAAGCGCGCGTGCCCGTGTTCGTCATCGCCAATGTACGTGCTCGACACTGTGTGCTTATCAAGCGCGAACCCCAGATCCCAATTTCCGCGAATCGCCCTCAGCTTTATCCTCATGATCCAGCCCCGTTTACTTTATTTGTTTAGCCTTGCTGGCTACAGAGTAACCTGTTCGACTACATGGCGCATCGAGGACAATTACGCAGACTTCAACAGCTTGAGCCGGCCCGTTTCCGCGACCTGGGCGGGATCTAGATTCGTGTAACGCGTCAGGTTAGCCAGCCCTTATGCCCCCTCACTGCTGCCCGCCATGTGGGAGAGGGCCACCGGCAATCAGATCAGCGCCGAGACATTTCCAATCCCAACGTCTACGGGTGACGGTGAGCCGATTTGTCGCATACGGCGCCGTCGCAGACTGTCTGAAGATCATGTCGCAGAATGTACGGCAGAAGTTGGCCGAAGCCTACTGAACTGCCTTATGAGTGCCGCTTCCCAATCCGGCATGCGGCCTCACCGATCTCAGCCAAGCTTCAATAGACCTGAAAAGTACAAAAACAAAACTGTGGACCCCGCCACCGACACGGCGACTAGGCCGTCAACAAACCACAAGAGCCGACGCTGCCTTACTTCACGTCTTCCCAAATCGGCATACATTGCCGTCAGCTCTACGGGCCACACTTTGGCCTTTTTTTCGAGCAATGCTTTCTGCGCGCGAATTTCGTCCCCCAGCGCAGCAAGCGTCGCGAGTTGGTTCCGCACAAGAAGTGCCATAAGGACAGCAAAAACATAGATGCCCGCCAATACCACAACATTCTTCAGCGTGACACCGTTCGACCGCCCCATCTGACTCCCGGCAAGCACCACGGCCACCGGAATTGCCAAGATCTGATTCTGAATATCAGAAAACGTTTTAGTAATTTTTACGATGTAATCAAACTTCTTGTCGACGTTCTCTTGAACGATTTTCTCGACCGAGAACTCCGCAATATAGAGTTCGTAATTATCGACAAAACGCTGATATAACTCATCGAACTGGGCAATGAATCGATGCAGTCGATCGCCCGCCTCAGCACCCTTAAGTGCATCTGAAAGAATCGTTCGAAAGATAGACTTTCGCTGCTCTTTATGCAGCGCCTCAGACATCATGGCGAGCCAATTGTCCACCTTCGACAGAGTCCGAATATCAGATGCCTTAAGTGCCACAGGAACCTCGATCTTCTCGCGCTGCAGAAAAACAAGACGCAGGCCGCCAGTTGACCTATCCTCGTAATCAGCAGTCATTTGCAATAGGCTAATCGCACGCAGCGTCGAAAAGTAACTTTTGATGCGATCATTTGATGGGCTGTCCTGACTCGAACAAAGGACATCCTCATCCGCGAGGTAAAAATTGGCCGGGGCTTCGTAGGACGACCAGACCTGGCTATCCAATAGATCATCCAGAGATGCGCCACAGAAACAATCTCGTCGACGCGGAACGCTCAACTCAATGTTGCGAGCCACATCGTCAGTAGCCTTCAGAAACTGCTGATTCGGATACGCAAGCGACGCATCTTGCATATCCGAGAACAACTTGCGGTTTTCATGCGTCGGCACCATGGCGCCCCGAACACTACCGCCGTCGAACTCGACGTTGCTCATTACCAGCAACGCACGTCGACAAAGCGTCAGTTCATCGAGGACGCTCATGCTCAAAACTCCTCCACTTGGCGAAGCAGTGCTGGCGGCAGGTCGCGCATAATGAGCGCCTTCTGCTCACTGTCAAAAAACACTCGCTTACCAATCAGATCAGCATCAAAAGACACTCGAATCCCCTTATCGCCACCACTGATGCGACGGAGCGTGCGATACACCGAAGGATCTGGCTCGAAATCGTCAGCAACTGCCAAATCAGCCTGCTGATTAACAAAATCAAGAAACGCTTGTGGCGCATCGTCGCTCAGTCGGCCCGAAAGCGCTTGCAAACTTATACGCTCGCCAGCCACGCGTTTTTCCTCGCAGTAGTCGTATACGATTTGCCGCCGCCGCTGCCGCTCCTCAGGTGTAACGTCATCCTGCGACACATACAGTTGCAATGCCTCCAGCAGCCCCCGCGTAAGCGCCTTTGATTGAGTGAACTCGTTGCAACCGATGAACTCTCGAAAGTAACGCGTAAAGTCATCTGTAGATGATCGACGCTTAGCGAACGAGAGATATCGGTCCACCCCTGCACTCCATCCCGTCAAATTGACGCGAGCCATTTCGTGCAGATGATCAAGATCGATATGCTGCTGGTTTGCCAGCTCCAGTTGATCGTTGAAAACCAAGCCGGGCCTGTTTTTTAGCGAGGCGATAAGCATAAATGCGTCTTCGCCTTCAACATAGTGCGCAAAGAAAATGTACCCCCCGGTTGCCAAAGCGGCCTGATCTATCCGCTGCTTAAGCACCTGCATTGCGCCATGCGTAAATCCCAGAAAATCCCATCCGGGATTAGCATAGTCAGCCATCAACGCGCTAAGGGGATACGCGACTTGATCCGGGTTGAACGTGCCATAGCCACGACCGGTCTTGCTGTTGTATAGGGTTCGCAACCGCGAAACCAACGACGTCAACTGATCGCCCGCAGGTAGCACAGCAGGGCGCAATGTTATGGTTGCGGGTGGACTTGTGCCGTCCTCGAGACGTTGTTTATTCAAAACATGAACTACGGCACGATGCAATTCCAAGACTGGTCTCCTTTTCGTAGCCTTACCGCCAGACGCGGTTCGGTGGGAGTGTAACGAAAAAGCAAGCTCGTCGGCGCGCCGCGTTACTCATGAACTACTGTATGTAAACACAGTCCACGAGGAATTGCAACGCTAACCAGCAGACGGCCATACCGTCCCACCGCCCCAGCAGAGCCTGCAATTTCAAAGCTACGCCTCGTTAACTAGACGTAGCTGCCCTTTCTTTGCGACTTGCTCAGGATTCAGATTGGTGTACCGCTTCAGGTTGCGCCAATCTTTGTGCCCGGTCACCGCCGCAACTTCCGGAATATCCCATCCGCCTTCGAACAGCGCACTCGTCGCTTCGTGCCGGAGATCGTGCAGACGAAGATCGACGATGCCTTTGTCGTCACAGGCCAGCTTGAAGTACTTGCTCGCAGTGCTCTTGTCGAAACGAAAAATGTATTCGTTCGGATGCGGCTCGATCTTCGGGTCCATCTTGCGCTTCGCCTCGTATTCAGGCGGCACCGGATACCGTGGCTGACGCAGCAATACTTCAAGCGAGTCACCGATTAGAGGCACCCACTCATCGTTGCCCTTCTTCTGTCGTGGATGTTTGCGATCGCGGACTAACGCGAGCCGGCGCTCGACGTCGAGATCGGACCACGTCAAGCGAAACAGCTCGCCGCGCCGGAATGCACTTTTCATCGCGACGCGGATGACATCTGGCACCGCCTGTTCGCGCTCCGGATGTTCAGCGAACCACTCGAAGATCTTGACGATCTCTTCACGTGTCGGCCGCCGGTCGCGGAGCTTCCCCGGCCCGATTAGCTGCAGGTGATCGAGAGTCGGCCGCGCAATGCTTGGAGCGTGCGGCAACCGCAGATCGAGTAGCGACGCCATGTGTTTGTACACCGTCCCGAGCTTGGATATGTCCATGTCGATCGTGTACTGCCCCGCCCCGTCTTTCTTGCGCTCCTGGGCGAACTTGACCAGCCGCTTGGTTGATAGCTTCGCCGCCACCTCATCATCAAAGTGACTTTCCAGCCGCTTGAGCATGTAATCTTCGTTCGACTTCTCCGCTACCGGCCGACCGGAATCGTTACGAGCGTTTCGATACAAGCGCACCAACTCGCCGACCGTGATCGTCTGCTCGCCAACGGCGCCTTGCCCCTTGTCGATACCACCCTCGATCTCGCGCGCCCACGCTTCAGCCGCGCCCTTGGTTCGAAACGTCTTTGCTATACTCTGTCCCCGCCGGCGGATTTGAGCACGCCAGCGGTCGCCGATCTTGAGGATCGAAGCCATGAAACACCCCGTTTGTGGACTGTAGCAATGCGTCATCCACATACGCTGCTACAGGGTCGATTTGTAGCAGAATTGTAGCAGGCGGGGCGTTAAACTATGCTTCACAACCCGTCATTTCGCGTCATGCGCGGAAAGACGAAAATCCCGGAAAGGCACACGGGGCAAGGCTAAGAGCCTGATTCGCAAGGGTTCAGTCCATCCCGCTCAAACTATCCGCTCCCCGTAGTTCAATGGATAGAACAAGCGCCTCCTAAGCGCTAGATACAGGTTCGATTCCTGTCGGGGGGACCAGCAGTTTCCCGAATTTCCACATGCCTTGATATCGCGCTGTCCACACGCGCCGCGTCCGTCGGATCACGCACGCTCTCTCTAGTCGTCTGCCTACCGCGCCCACGCACGCCGTGTTTCACCAAACATCGGCCACCACCCCGCACCCCCGCCACCTCGTCACAGCATCAACCCCGTCCTGACCTGCGGCATCAAACTCGCATTCGCGCCCGTCACTGCGAACGTGCCGGCAAACGACGCCCCGGCCGGCAGTGCCAGCAGGCTGCCGTCCCCGAGCCGATTCGCATCGACGACGATCTGGTTCGCCGCGCAACCATTCGTCAACAAGCCGACCGGCAAACCGGCAATCGACGAGAACGTGTTGCCCGTCACGCTGAACGAACACACGTTCCCGGACGCCCGGAAACCCGCATAGCCGGAGCCTGACACGCGGTTATCCGCCACCGTGACATCGGACACGGTTCCCGACCACGTATCCAGTTCGATCGCCCCCTGCTGCGTCGGCTGCAGCCCGTTGTTTGCGTTCGTGGTCTGGATGTTGGTCACGATATTGCCGGTGATGACGACGTTCGACGACCCGTAGGTCTTCCAGCTGTCCTCCTGCGCGACGAGAATCCCCGCCGCCTTCTCGACGGCGTCGACCGTGTTGTTCGAGATCGTTACCGCCTGCCCGCCGACGACGGTGATGCCGCGCCCCCACGCGTTGCCGGACACCGCGTTATGGTCGATCAGTACATTGCCGCTGAGGCGGCCGTCGCCGAGATAGCTGACCACGGCGATCAGATCGTCTCCGGTGCCGGCCACCGTATTGTTCTGCACCAGCACGTTGGTCGACCCGTAAGTCGTATGGATGCCGTCGGCGAGCGTCGCGCGCACGGTATTGCCCACGATCGCGATACCGTTGCCGCCGAACACGAAGATCCCGGCGCTCGCGCCGCCCTGGATCGTCACGCCGAGTATCTGGACGTCCGAGCCCGTCACCTCGACCTTGGTCGATTCGGGCGTCGTGAGCCGTGTCGTTCCGGTGCCGGCCAACGTCACGCCGACGAGCGTCGAACCCGCGCCCCTCATCTCGATCGTCTGGTCGGCCGGGTTGGTGGCGGCCAGCGTCGCGCCGTATCCGGAAATCACCGTCTGGGGCACCGTCACGGCAAGCGAATGCCCAACGGCGTAGCGTCCCGGAGCGATGACCAGACGCTGCCCGGCACGCAGGCTGTCGAATGCCTTCTGCAGCGCATCGGCCTGATCGCTGCCGTCGGCGGCCGGATAAACCGTCACGTCGGCGACCGGAATCGGCTTGGTGCCACTGGAAGGCGGAAGCGTCGCACCGGCCGGCCCGGCGGTCGACACCGGGCTGTCGGAATTCGCCGATGAAGCCGATGCACCGGATGCGGCACCGGCAGGTGCAACGACCGATGTCGATGTACCCGCAACGGTCTGTGCGCCCGCGGCAGCGTTGCCGTCACCGCCGCCACATGCGGCAAGACAAAGGCAGAGCGCGGCGAACATCGCCCAATTGACTGTACGCATGCGAAGTTCCGCTAGCCGAAATTGGCGTCATCGTAAGTACGCTCGATCACTTTGTAAATGAATTCCGCGCTGCACCTGTGAAATATTTCGTTATCCTCTTTCATTCATCGCCACGTCATCACGGCGACATGCGGCCCACGACCGCACCTTGCCGAACCCGGCGAACATGCGCGGAAAATTGAGTAGAAGCCCGAACCTTCGTCTGAAAGGCGAAGCGTTCGCGCACGCCAATCGCGATGCAATCGCGCGCTACTGCGTGACGGTGCAACAGGGAACGGCGATTCAGGCACGCGACGGCACGAGCCGTCGGAGATCGGAAGGCGGTCGCGCAAGCCGCGCGGGCCGCATGGCCGCCGCTCGCGGGCGCGAACGGCGGATAACGTCGGAATCCGAAAGGAAGCCGGCTGAAACGGCGCGGCCCGGGGAGCGGCAAGCGCGCCCGCAAGACCGCGCCGGTCGACGCCTTACTGCGTGACGGCCTGCTGCACGTCCTTCGACGCATGCCACACGCGGTAGCGCACGTCGAAACCGTCCGGCACGTAGACGACGAGCGGCAGGCGGCTGTTGTAGCGCAGCAACTGCCCGTCACCGCGCACCTGCACGAAGCGCTGCTGCGGCGCCTGGCCCGGGCAGGCCATCAGCGTCGATGCCGGCCCCTTCACGTCGGTCAGCCGATAGTACGTATAGCCCCAGCCCTTCACGTCCTCGGCGATCAACTCGCCGCCGAACCATTGCTGGTTGCAGTCGGTCTGCAGCGTCTTGCCGATCATCAGCTCGACGCGTGCGTCGCCCTCGTTCTCGAGCGCGGGCAGCGCGATCACCGCGCGCTGCTGGCCGGCCGTCGGCTGCGGGAACATCTTGATCGATTCGGCCGGCACGGCGGGTGCCGATGCGGGGCCCGCCGCCCACGCGGCGGCGGTCGTCACGCAAAGGGCGGCCAGGGCGGCCCGGATCGCGAATTTCATCGATGTGCTCCTGATAAACAAAATAGGCCCCGATGCTAACACTTTCGTCGCGCGACCTTACGAGGCTGTAATTTGACGACACAAATGCAAACAGCCGGCAATCCCCGCGCGCGGTACTTATAGGGGAACCAATGGAGAACATCATGCTGAAGCTCATTGCCGCCGGCGTCGCCACGCTGCTGGCCGGGTGCGTCGTCGGTCCGGACGCCGGATACGGCTACGGACAGCCCTACTATTCCGATCCCGGGTACGCGTACGGGCCGGCCTACGGGGCCTCGCCCATCTATGGCACGGTCAATATCTGGGGAGGCGGCGGCGGACGCGACTGGGACCACGGCCACCGCGACTACCGCCGCTGGGATCGCGATCGCGGCGATCGCTGGGACCACGGCGGCTGGGGGCGCGGCGGCGGGCGCCGTGGCGACTGGAACGAAGGCGGCGGCGGACGCGGCGACGGCGGCCACCGCCACTGAGCCAGCAGATCCAATTGCAACCGTTTGTATCCGCACGCGGCGTCGCGCAGTTTCCGTCCGGCGTTCGATAACCAACGTCCGAGAAATGACAAAGGCCCTCGCATCACGCGGGGGCCTTAACTTTTGTCTTCCCGTTGCCGGGAATTCGTTCAATCGGCACCGAGCACGTGACGCCGTGCCCGGTCATGCGCCCGCTCACCAGCCAGCCGGCCGCGCATAGCCGCCCGATACCGGCGCGCCGCACACATACGGGCGCTGATAGCGGTCGTAGCAATAGTCCGGGCCGTCGTCCTGGTACTGCGCCTGCTGATACGTCGGATACGCGGGCTGCTGGTAAGCCGGTGCCTGGTAGTACGTCGGCGGCTGATAGGCCGGTGCCTGATACACGGGCGCCTGATACGCGACGGGCGGATTCATCGCCGACGTCACGATCGCACCGAGCACCGCGCCGCCGATCAGCGCGCCGATGATGTCGCCCCCGTCGCGGCCATGCGCGGAAGCCGGGCCGGCCACGGCGAGCGAACCGGCAAGGACACATACTGCGGCAATTCTTTTCATGATGGACTCCCACGCGAAGTGGTACTGGATGCGATGCATTGTGGTCGCGCGCGGCCGTAATAGATGCAGCAAGTGGTAACGCGCCATTACCGGTATCACGCACACCGAAACGCGCCCCCGCCGTGCTACGATTTTCGGCACACAGGAGACGCCTTCATGCAGCCCGAAACCGCCCGCCGTTTCGATACCGAATTCGCGCCGCGCATTGCGCAGGCGATCGCGGCGTTCTTCGCCGATCACGTGCTGACCGACGTCGTCCCATACGGCGGGCACGGGCAACCGACGCGCGTGCAGGTCCGCAGCGCGCCGCACGAGCATGTGAGCGGCTACGTGCATCCGCTGAACCTCGAGCTGACCTGGGACACGGACGAGATCGAGCGGTTGATGGCACCCGACGGTCCCGCGCGGTTCGAGCACTACCTGAGCGCGCTGCCGAGGAAGCTGAGCGCATGGCAGAGCGCGCGCGACATCGATCTCGCATCGCGCACGCAGGCCGACCCGCTCGTGCGGCTCGGCGGCCTCGACTTCGAAGGTTGAACGCACGCACCGGCCGCCGGCCGGCTGCTGCCGGCGTCGCGCGATACGGTCCGGTGATACACTCGACCGGTCCCGCTCCGGCGCCGCCAGGCTGACCGGGTCGTTCACCGCCGCCTCCACCCGCGAGCATGGTTGCGCACGCAACCGGCCTCCGGGCGCGCGGATCATCACGCCTTCGCTCCCGCCATGAACGCCGATACCGGCCTGCCGCTTCCGCAACGCTACTGGGCAATCGTCTGCGTCGCACTGGGCATCACGCTCGCCGTGCTCGACGGCGCCATCGCGAACGTCGCGCTGCCTACGATCGCGCGCGACCTGCGCGCGTCCGACGCCGCATCGATCTGGATCGTCAACGCGTACCAGCTCGCGGTCACGATCACGCTGCTGCCTCTCGCGTCGCTCGGCGAGCGCGTCGGCTATCGCCGCATCTACATCGCCGGGCTCGCGCTCTTCACCGCGGCGTCGCTCGGCTGCGCACTCGCCGGCTCGCTGCCGGTGCTCGCCGTGATGCGCGTGATTCAGGGGTTCGGCGCGGCCGGCATCATGAGCGTGAACGCAGCGCTCGTGCGGATGATCTACCCGTCGTCGATGCTCGGGCGCGGGTTGTCGATCAACGCGATGGTGGTCGCGCTGTCGTCGGCGATCGGGCCGACCGTCGCATCGGCGATCCTGTCGGTCGCGTCGTGGCCCTGGCTGTTCGCGGTCAACGTGCCGATCGGCATCGCGGCGGTGTTCGGCAGCCTCCGTGCATTGCCGGCCAACCCGCTGCACGATGCGCCGTACGACTTTCCGAGCGCGCTGATGAACGCGTGCGTCTTCGGGCTGCTGATCATGGCCGTCGACGGGCTCGGGCACGGCGAAAGCCACGCGTACGTTGCCGGCGAGCTGGCGATCGCGTTCGCGGTCGGTTACTTCTTCGTAAAGCGGCAGCTGTCGCAGCCGGCACCGCTGCTGCCGGTCGACCTGATGCGCATTCCGATGTTCGCGCTGTCGATCTGCACGTCGGTGGCCTCGTTCACGTCGCAAATGCTCGCGTTCGTCGCGCTGCCGTTCTGGCTGCAGCACTCGCTCGGCTTCTCGCAGGTCGAAACCGGCCTCTACATGACGCCATGGCCGCTCGTGATCGTATTCGCCGCGCCGCTTGCCGGCGTGCTGTCGGATCGTTACTCGGCCGGCATCCTCGGCGGCATCGGGCTCGCGCTGTTCGCGGCCGGGCTGTTGTCGCTCGCGATGATCGGCGCGCATCCGGGCACCGTCGATATCGTGTGGCGGATGGCGCTGTGCGGCGCGGGTTTCGGGCTGTTCCAGTCGCCGAACAATCGCGCGATGCTGTCGTCGGCACCGCGCGAGCGCAGCGGCGGCGCGGGCGGGATGCTGAGCACGGCGCGCCTGACGGGCCAGACGCTCGGGGCCGCGCTCGTCGCACTGATTTTCGGGCTGGCGCCCGACCATGGGCCGACGATCGCGCTCTATGTCGCGGCCGTATTCGCGGCGCTCGCCGCGGGAGTCAGCATGCTGCGCATCGCGTCGCCGCGCCCCGACACGGCGGCCTGACGCCGCCGCTCAGGCGGCGTCGAGCGCGTCCATCACGAAGCGCACGCGCGCCTTCACGCTCGCGCACGGCAGCTCGATCAACCGATACCCGTACGCCGTATAGCAGTCGACCATTGCGTCGTAGGTGCGCACGGCCTCCGCGAAATCCTGCCGGCGCTCGGTATCCTGCGTGTAGATGTCGGGCCACGGCGGCGCGATGAACACGCGGCGGTGATACCGGAAGCGCCGCGCCGCGGCCTCCGCATGCGCGGGCACCGCGAGGCCCGTGAGCCGCAGATAGCCGATCACGTCCGGCACGCCGCGGTCGAAGAACACGGGCCCGCGCGCGCTTCGTGCGAGATGATACGAACGCATTTCCCAGTTCAGCATCAGCTCGGCGAATGCGGCCCGGTCGCGCCAGGGCAGCGCCGGTCCGTCGATCGCCATCTGATCGCGGATCACGCCGCGCCCGGCCTCGTGCGAACGCGCGAAGCCACTGCGTTCGAGCGCATCAAGCAACGTGCTCTTGCCGGAGCCGGGGCCGCCCGTGACGACAAAAAAGCGGGCGGACACCTCCTGCGCCGCGCCGTCGTCGTCCACGCGCTCAGACATGCGCGGCTCGCCGGCCCGCGCGCTGCGTGACCGATGCGGCCGCCGCGACGCTGCGCAGGTCGGCGACGAACGTGTCGCGCCAGACCGACAGATTGTTTCCGCGCAGCCGCGCGAGGTTCTCTTCGTGACGCGCCTGCCGCTCCGCGAGCGGCATCGACAGCGCGCGCTCGAGCGCGTCGGCCATCTGCGACAGGTCATAAGGATTGACGAGCAGCGCACCGGTCAGCTCGGCCGCCGCGCCCGCGAACTCCGACAGCACGAGCACGCCCGGATCGGCCGGATCCTGCGATGCGACGTATTCCTTCGCGACGAGATTCATCCCGTCGCGCAACGGCGTCACGTAGCCGACCTGCGACATCCGGAAGAACGCCATCAGCAGATTGCGCTCGTACTTGCGGTTCAGGTACTGGATCGGCGTCCAGTCGAGCTGCGAGAAGCGGCCATTGATGCGGCCGGCCTCGCCTTCGAGCGTTTCGCGAATGCGCTGGTAGGTCTGCACGTCGGAGCGCGTCGGCGGCGCGATCTGCACGAGCGACACGCGCCCCTGCCAGCCGGGCGCGTTGGCGAGCATCCGCTCGAACGACTGGAAGCGTTCGACCAGCCCTTTCGAATAGTCGAGCCGGTCGACGCTCATCACGAGCTTGCGGCCGCCGAGTGCGTCGCGCAGCATCTTCACCGGCTTGCGCGATGCGTACTGGACGGCTGCGTCCGCGATCGCATCCGGGTGCACGCCGATCGGATAGGCGGCGACCTTCACGACGCGCCCGTGCGCATGCAGCATCCCGTCGTCGCTGGCCGCGCCGATGCCGCGCCGCTCGATGTAGTCGGCGAACGCCTGCTTGTCCGCTTCGGTCTGAAAGCCCGCGATGTCGTACGCGCACATGAACTTCACGAGTTCCTCGTGCGGCGGCACGATGCGCAGCATGTCGGGCGACGGAAACGGAATGTGCAGGAAGAAGCCGATCGGATTTTTCACGCCGAGTTCGCGCAGGCAATGCGCGAACGGCAGCAAGTGATAGTCGTGCACCCAGATCAGGTCGTCGGGCCGCAGCAGCGCGGCGAGCTGCTTCGCGAGCATCGCGTTCACGCGCAGATAGCCCGCGTACTCCTGTCGGTCGAAGCGCGCGAGATCGCCGCGGTAGTGAAACACCGGCCACAGCGTCGCGTTCGAGAAGCCGCGGTAGTACTGATCATAGTCGCGCCGCGTCAGCCCGAGCGTCGCATACGTGACGTTGCCGTCACGCTGGATGGCGGGCGCGGCGTCGGGCGTACCGACGATCTCGCCGTTCCAGCCGAACCAGACGCCGCCGGTTTCCTTCAGCGCGTCCATCACGCCGACCGCGAGGCCGCCCGCGCTCGGGCGCGTGTCCTCGCCGGCGGCGACACGGTTCGATACCACGATCAATCTGCTCATGCGGCTTTCCCTCCTCGATTCGATTGAATGGCGCGCGACGCGCGCCACGACGGGCGCGACGGCCAAAAGGCGGTCGCGCGGCGATTCAGATGTGAGCGATGCAACAACGAGCGCAATGAAATGCGGCGGCGGAATGCAACGGCGACGGAATCAGGCGTCCTGCTCCTGGCCGAGGTCGCGTTGATAATCGAGCCCTTCCGGGCGTGCACCGCCCTGGTTGTGATCGCCGTCGGACGGCGTCTCGTCGGGCGCGCCGGCCGGCGCATCGGTCTGCGGACGCGGGCGCTCGGTCCCCGGGTCGGGGGACCGGGGAGAAAACCGTTTCGAACGGCGCATGGCTGGGTGTCTCATATGCAACGCGGCTCGGAGCCGCCGTAGAAACATTCCATAACAAAAGAGTCTAGGTTGCTTCCTCGCATGCCAAGGTAACAATTGCCTTCAATTTGTAACGTTTCGACCCCTGCTCGGCGGACTGTCCGACAATAGCGCCGCGCGTACGCGCGCGAGCCACTGCCCGGCGATTTGTCAAAGCTTTGCAGTTTTCCTATGACAATTGCGAAACAATGATGCGGCATGGGGGCGCGCATGCGTCGCCGCTCACCCAGACAGGACTTGCACTCAGGGATGAACATTCGTTTCGAACCGCCGCGTCGGGCCATGCCGGCGCGCATCGTGCTGGCCGCGATCGCCACGGCCGCACTGCTGTCCGGCTGCAACTCGCTGTACAGCGAAGGCGCGACTGCCGGCGCCGGTATCGCGGGCGCCGCGATTGCCTCCAAGGTCACCAACAACGCCGCCGTCGCGACGGGTATCGGCCTCGGCGCCGTCGCCGGCGCGCGGGCGGGCGTCCAGTACACGCAACGTGTCGCGCACCGCTACACGCAGGAGCAGATCGCGAAAGCGGCCGGCCCGCTCGACGTCGGCGGTGTCGCGCCGTGGAAGACGCACCATTCGTTCCCGATCGAGGATGACGAACAGGGGCGCGTGACGGTCAGCCGGATGATCAGCATCGGCCCGCTCGACTGCAAGGAAATCGTGTTCGCGGTCGATACGCCCGCGAAAGCCGACAAAGCCGCGGAATCGGCGTTCTACGTCGCCACGATCTGCCGCGACGGTCCCGTGTGGAAATGGGCGTCGGCGGAACCCGCGACCGAACGCTGGGGCGCGCTGCAATGAGCGTCGCGATCCGTATCGCGGCGATCGGCGCGCTGTGCGCGGCCAGCGCCGTGCTGTCGGGCTGCGGCTCGGTCGGCGCGGCGAGCGGCGCACTCGCCGGCGCGGCGACCGGCCTCGTCACCGCGAACCCGGCCGTCGGCGTCGGGGTGGGAATTGCCGTGCAGGCGGCGACCGACGAAGCCGTCAACCGCACGATGAAGCAGCTCCATCAGAACCAGCAGGACGCGATCGCGAAAGCGGCGGGCAGCCTGGCCGTCGGCGAAGTGAAGCCATGGAAGGTGAAGAACACGCTGCCGCTCGAAAACGGCGAAGGCGAGGTGCGCGTCACGCGTGCGTACTCGACGGCGCTTGCGCTTTGCAAGGAATTCGCGTTCTCGGTGAAGGACGGCGACAAGGCCGACTGGTATTTCGCGAATGCGTGCCAGCAAGGCACGCACTGGAAGTGGGCGTCGGCCGAACCGGCGGTCGACCGCTGGGGCAACCTGCAGTAGCAATGCGGGCGCGCGACAAGCGCCGCGCATGCGAACGCCGGGCCGCGCGGCCCGGCTCGCTGGCTCAGGACTCGACGTCCTCGAGGCTGAAGATTTCGGTCTGGTCGTTGTACGAGAAGATCTCGCCGTAACGTCCCCAGTCGATCACCGCGTCGAGCGTCTCCTCGGCCGCGCCGTCCGACAGGAAATCCTCGAGCTCCTGCTCGAAACGCACACGCGGCGCGCGATGGCCGGGGCGCTCGTTCAACACTTTCTTGATCCGCGCGGCGAGCGGCACATGCTTCAGCAGATGATCGGCGAACATCAGCTTGCGCTCCTGCGTGCCGAACTCCGCGAACACGCGCCCCGGCGGCGTCAGGAACACGTCGCCTTCGCGCACGTCGGCGAAGCCGAGGTACTGCAGCACTTCCGCGATCGGGAACAGGTCGTCGACCTCCAGATGCAGCGTGCGCGCGATTTCCGGCATGTCGGCGCGGCCGTGATACGGCGCCATCGCGAGCGTCTCGATCAGGCCGGCCATCAGGTTGGTCGACACCTGCGGCAGCCAGCTGCCGAGCTCGAGGCCCTTCTTCGTCGCCTCGCCGGTCTGGCGCGCGGTCATCTTCGCGTAGATGTCGTCGACGAGCTTGCGGAAGGCCGGATCCAGCCGGTTGCGCGGATGCTTGAACGGCACCTTGATCTCGGCGATCACGCGGCCCGGGTTCGACGACAACACCAGAATCCGGTCGCACATGAACACCGCTTCCTCGATGTTGTGCGTGACGATCAGCACCGACTTGATCGGCATGCGGCCTTGCGTCCACAGGTCGAGCAGGTCGGTGCGCAGCGTTTCGGCCGTCAACACGTCGAGGGCGGAGAACGGCTCGTCCATCAGCAGGATCGTCGGGTCGACCACGAGCGCGCGCGCAAAGCCCACGCGCTGGCGCATGCCGCCCGACAGCTCGCGCGGATACGCGTTCTCGAAGCCGTCCAGACCGATCAGGTCGATCGCGGCGAGCGCGCGCTCGCGCCGCTCGCGTGCGCCGACACCGAGCGCTTCCAGCCCGGCTTCCACGTTCTGCAGCACGGTCAGCCAAGGGAACAACGCGAAGGTCTGGAACACCATCGCGACGCCTTCGGCCGGGCCGGTCAGCGGCTTGCCGAGGTAGGTCACTTCACCGCCGGTCGGCTCGATCAGCCCGGCAATGATTCGCAGCAGCGTGGACTTGCCCGAGCCCGAGCGGCCAAGCAGCCCGACGATCTCGCCCTCGCGCAGCGACAGGTTCGCATCGTCGAGCACGAGCAGTTCGCCCTGCGTCTTGTTGAAGCCGCGGCAGACGTGCTCGACGCGCAGGATTTCCTCGCCGAGGCGCGGCGGCTGGGACGTCTGGACGGGGGCGTTTACAGCATTCGGATTGTGCATCGCGTTTCGCTCTCAATCGGTCTCAGTCGAGCCGCAGCTTCGCTTCGGCGAAGGCATACAGCGGGCGCCACAGCAGGCGGTTGAACAGGGTAACGAACAGGGACATCACGGCGATGCCCAGGATGATCTTCGGAAAGTCGCCGGCGGCGGTGGTCTGCGCGATGTACGCGCCGAGGCCGTGCGCCTCGATCCTGGTCGTGCCCCACTGCACCGCCTCGGACACGATGCTCGCGTTCCACGCGCCGCCCGACGCGGTGATCGCGCCGGTCACGTAGTACGGGAAGATGCCCGGCAGGATCGCCTGGCGCCACCACTGCCAGCCGCGGATCCGGAAATTCGTCGCGGCTTCGCGATAGTCGTTCGGATAGGACGTCGCGCCCGCGATCACGTTGAACAGGATATACCACTGCGTGCCGAGCACGATCAGCGGCGACAGCCAGATGTCGGCGTTCAGGTGGAAGCGCGCGATCACGATCACGAACACCGGGAACAGCAGGTTCGCCGGGAACGCGGCGAGGAACTGCGCGAGCGGCTGCAGTTTCTCGGCGAGCTTCGGGCGCAGCCCGACCCACACGCCGACCGGCACCCAGATCACCGATGCGATCGCGATCAGCACGACCACGCGCAACAGCGTGATGAGCCCGAGCACGATCACGTGCCCGACTTCGGCCATCGTCACGCCGGTCGACACGAAGCTGACGACACGCCACACGATATAGGCCGTACCGAGCAGCACGAGCACCGCCCATGCGATGTCGACCGTGCGCGACGCCTTCTTCTCGACCTTCGGCAGCGTGAAGCGCATCGCGCCCGACAACGGCAGACGCAGCGGAATCCGCGCGGCCTTCGCGAAGAACCAGCCGGCCGGCACGAGCAGCTGATGGATCAGGCGCGTACGGCGCACGAGGTCGAGCAGCCAGGATTGCGGCGCGTCGCCCGACGCGGTGTTCTCCATCCGGAACTTGTCGGCCCACGCGATCAGCGGGCGGAACAGGAACTGGTCATAGGCCAGGATCACGACCGTCATCGTCAGGATCACCCAGCCGATCGCGCCGAGGTTCTTGTCCGAGATCGCCTGCGCGAGATACGCGCCGATCCCGGGCAGCGTGATGGTCTGGTTGCCGACCGTGATGGCCTCCGACGCAACGACGAAGAACCAGCCGCCCGACATCGACATCATCATGTTCCAGATCAGCCCCGGCATCGAGAACGGCACCTCGAGCTTCCAGAAGCGCTGCCACGACGTCAGGTGAAAGCCGCGCGACACTTCGTCCAGATCGCGCGGCACCGTGCGCAGCGACTGGTAAAAGCTGAACGTCATGTTCCAGGCCTGGCTCGTGAAGATCGCGAAGATCGCCGCGAGCTCGGCGCCGAGCACGCGGCTCGGGAACAGCGCGAGGAAGAACGTCACCGTAAACGAGATGAAGCCGAGCACCGGCACCGACTGCAGGATGTCGAGGATCGGGATCAGCACCATGCCCGCGCGGCGGCTTTTCGCGGCGAGCGTGCCGTAGACGAGCGTGAACGCGAGCGACGCGACCATCGCGGCGAGCATGCGCAGCGTGGTGCGCAATGCGTACTCGGGCAGGTTCGACGGATCGAGCGAGATCTTCTGCGTCTGCAGCGTGGCGATCGGCGCCATCGTCTCGTGGAAGCCGACGACCGCCATCGCGATCAGGCAGATGATCAGCGGAAACGCGATGAAGTCCCACCGGTTCGGCAGAACGCGCCACGCGGATGCGTTGGCGGTCCGGTTCGGATTGAAGAATCCGACGTCCATCAGGCGCCCTCCCCGGTAAGGCCGAACGAAGCCGGCAGACGATGTTGATTCATGGCAAAGCGCACGGGCGCGGTAATTCGACGCGGTAATTCGATTGATTCACGATCTGACGCCGGCGCGAGGCCGCCGTGCGTGCAGGCTGCGGCCCGGCGCGACGAGTCGGCCGCGACGGCACGACACTACACCAACCTGTATTTCAGGTTCAACCGTCCGGGGCCGGTGCGACGCCGCGCGGCGCGCGGACGGCGCACGGATCGTGCCCGGCACGCGGGTGACCGACAGGCGTGCGATGCGGAGCAGCCCGGCCGCAGTCCTCAGGCCGGCATGTGCAGGCCCCGAATTATGCCGTGAACCGGGCCGGCCGGGAACCCGCCAGCCGCACGCGCACGCAAACCATGCCGGACGTCAGCGGACGATCGCGGCGAAGCAGGTATGATCGGGGCTAGCCCCTGGTGTCGGTGTCGACACAGCCGCCAGGGATCGACCGACCAGCGGGAGAAAGGGAATGGCAGGAAACTTGGTGATCGTCTGCCGCGATCAGGATGCCGATGCGTTCTACGAGCTGATGCAGGAGTATGGGTCGTTCCAGACCCGGCTGTCGTCGACGGCATGGTACCTGAACATGAACGTCGTGCCGGAATCGCTGCAGGAGGAGATTCTGGAGCGCCTCGGCCGCTATACGACCGTCTATATCTTCGAGGCCACGAGCGTGACCTACAACACCATCGACAGCAACGCCGCCGAGACGCTCGGCACGCTGTTCGGCGAATGACGCCGCGCGGCGCCTGCCGCGCAGGCGCCGCATCCGCCGCATCCGCCGCTTACGCGGCCTGCGCGTGCAGATCGTCCTTCGGTATCGCGTCGAACGGGAACGTCATCGCCACGCGCAGGCCGCCCTCGGGACGATTGCCGATTTCGCACGTCCCGCCCAGCCTCAGCACCAGCCGCTCGACGATCGCAAGCCCGAGCCCGCTGTGGCCATTGCCGCCGCGCGCCGGGTCGAGCCGCACGAACGGCCGCGTCGCGGCCGCGAGGTCGCGCGGCGCGATTCCGCCGCCGCTGTCGCTGACCGACAGCACGTAACCCGTCGGCGTACGCGCCGTCTCGACGAGCACGGGCGGCGCGCCGTACGCATGCGCATTGTCCAGCAGGTTCGACAGGATCCGGTCGAGCGTCGCGGTCGGCAGGCGGAAGCCTTCGTCGGCGGACAGGTGCGTCTGCACCGCCGGCGCGTTGGGCGCGACCGCGCGATAGCTGCGCGCGATCCGCTCGCAGGTCTGGTCGACCGGCACCGGCTCGCTGCGGTCCGCGCCGCCGTGCGCGAATACGAGGAACTGGTCGACGATGTGCGACATCGAGTCGACATCGCGCACCACACCGTCGCGCAGCCGCGCGTCGTCCATCATTTCGGCGCGCAGGCGCATCCGCGCAAGCGGCGTGCGCAGGTCGTGCGCGACGCCGGCCAGCATCACCGCGCGATCGCTCTCGGCTTGCGACACCTGTTCCACCATCTGATTGAAGCCATGCGTAAGCTGCCGCAGCTCACGCGGGCCGCGCTCGCGCAGCGGCGGCACCGGCTGGCCGCGGCCGAAGCGCGCGACCGCGCGCGCCAGCGAGCGCAACGGCTGCTGCAGCTGCCAGGCCGCGAACAGCGCGGCGATCACGCCTGCCGAGAAGATCGTGCCGAGCCACAGCAGCATCCGGTCGAGCGAGCGCGGCGGGCGCAGCGGTTGTACCGGCACCACGATCCAGTTGCGGTCGGTCGGCTCCTTGACCCACAGCACCGGCGGATGGCCCGGCGCGCCGATCTCGACCAGCGTGCCGGGCGGCATGCGCTCGCTCACGTCGTCGCGGAAACGCTTGAGCGGCGCCGGCAGGTTCGATCCAGCGCTCGTCGGCACGTCCGGGCTGTCCGGCGATACCAGCCGCACGCGTGACGGCAGCGGCTGGTCGGGCGTGCGCTCGACGTGCTGGCGCACGGCGTCGACGAGAAAGGCGGCCTCCTCGACCGCGTAACGCGTCTGCATCTGGCTGCGCTCGAGGCGCATCGCGAAAAACCACGCGAAGTGCGACAGGAGCAGCACGCCGACGACCAGCAGCGCCAGCCGCCCGAACAGTGAATCAATGGGTTTGCGCATGGGCCTCGCCGTCGGGCACGAACACGTAGCCGCGCCCGCGGACCGTCTGGATGAAGCGCGGTGTCGACGGATCCGTTTCCAGGATGCGGCGCAGGCGCCACACCTGGACGTCGATGCCGCGGTCGGTGCCGTCGTATTCGGGCCCGTGCAGCAGCTCGAGCAGCCGCTCGCGCGTGAGCGTGCGCAGCGCGTGGTTCACGAAGATCTTCAGCAGCGCGAATTCGCTGCTCGACAGTGTCGCGGGCTTGCCGTCGACCGACAGCGTGCGCGCCTGGAAGTCGAGCACGAAGCGGCCGAACGCGAACGGCTCGCGTTGCTCGGGCGCCGCCGCCGACGGCGTCGCGCGGCGGCGGCGCAGCACGGCCTGCACGCGCGCGAGCAGCTCGCGCGGGTTGAACGGCTTGCCGAGGTAGTCGTCCGCGCCGAGCTCGAGCCCGACGATGCGGTCGACGTCGTCCGCGCGTGCCGTCAGCATGATCACGGGGATGTCGTCGCCGGCCGCGCGCAGCTGGCGCAGCGCGGTCAGGCCGTCCACGCCCGGCATCATCAGGTCCAGCACGATCAGGTCGGGCCGCTCGCGCTCGAGGCGCTTCTCGAGCGTCGCCGCGTCGTGCAGCACGGACACTTCCATCCCCTGACGCACGAGATAGTCGCGCAGCAGGTCACGGAGTTCTTGGTCGTCGTCGACGATGAGGATCTGGGTAGTCATGGCTCGAAGTTTACCGCGCGAGGGCGGCGTCGAAGAACGAAACAAAGACACGAAAGGGTTACTGCGGGTTACGGCGCAAGGGAACTGTAATGCACCGTAACCCGGCAGCCACCCCGCGTAACACCCGCCGGGACCCGCGCCGCTAACCTGCGTCTTACCGGATGCGGCACACGCGTCATGCGCGCACCGCATCGCCGGACCCTATGGATACAGGAGTTTCTGAAATGTATAAGAAGACTTCCCGCGTGGCCATTGCGGCCGCCGCCGTGCTCGCTCTCGCATTCGGCACCGCGCATGCCGCGCCGCCCGTCGACATGCCGCCGCCGGGCGGCCCCGGCATGCACCAGATGCACGGCGGCCATGAAGGCGGCCCGTTCGGCGCGATCATGAAGCTGCACGATCAGCTGAAGCTCAACGCAGCGCAGGAGCAGCAATGGCAGACGGCCGTCAACACGATGAAGCAGAACCATGAAGCGATGCGCAAGAGCCACGAGCAGATGCGCGAGCAATTCAAGGCGCAGCAGAATCAGCCGATCCTCGACCTGAACGCGATGCATGCGGCCCGCCAGCAGGCCGAGCAACAGAATGCGCAGCTGCGCGAGCAGAGCTCGGCCGCGTGGCTCGCGTTCTACAACGGACTGAACGACCAGCAGAAGACGACGGTCAGCACCGCGCTGAAACAGCAGTTCGCGCGGATGGAGCAGCGCCACGAGAAGATGAAGGAGCGCTGGGAGCAGCACCGCGCGGCCAAGGCCGCGTCGGCGCCGGCGCAGTAAGCCGGCGCGCCGCCTCCCCGGCGGCATCGCGGGGGCGCGGGCAGTCGGCCCGCGCCCCCGTTTCGTTTCAGGCGACGTCGAACAGCAGCACCTCGGCCGCCCGCCCGCGCGCGAACGCGATCGCGTCCGCCCCGGCGATGCGCGCACCGTCGCCCGCGGCGAGCGCGTGCCCGTTGACTTCCACGTCGCCGCGCGCCACGTGCACATACGTACCGCGCCCGGCCGGCACCCCGAATACCACCTCCTCGTCGCCGTCGATCAGCCCCGTGAAGATGCGCGCATCCGCGCGGATCGACAGCGCCCCGTCGTCGCCGTCCGGCGACGCGACGAGCCGCAGGCGGCCGCGCTTCTCGTCGTCGGCGAAACGCCGCTCCGCGTAACCGGGCCGCCCGCCGCGCTCGGCCGGCTGAAGCCAGATCTGCAGCAGATGCAGCACGCGGTCGCGCGACGCATTGGTTTCACTGTGCATGAGCCCCGTGCCGGCGCTCATCCGCTGGATGCCGCCGGCCCGCACGATCGCGCCGTTGCCGAGACTGTCGCGATGCGCGAGCGCGCCGTCCAGCACGCAGGTGACGATTTCGACGTCGCGGCGCGGCTGCATCCCGAAACCGCGTGTCGGTGCGATCAGGTCCTCGCTCAGCGCGCGCAGCGCGCCGAACGGCGGATGCGCGGCGTCGGCGTCGCCGGCAAGCGCAAAGCTGTGGCTCGACTCGAGCCAGCCCTGGCGCGTATGGCAGCGGTCGGCGGCGCGGCGGATCTGGAACATGGGGGCACTCCGGCAGGCAATATTCTTTCTTCGGGTTTACCTGCACTCTAGGGGCACGCCGCGCGCGCCACAATCCGCCGCACGCGCACCGCATCGTTGCACCCACGAATCCAATCGACGCAATACTCGTTGCGAATACCACGATTGCCGCAACGCCCGGATCGAAGAATCCGTCGGTCACGCCGGATTGCCGTTTTCCGGGTATCGCGTTCGGGTAAAATACCGCCCTTTTGGCGTTCGCCCGTCCGGCGAGCGCCGTTGCCCGCGCGCCGAAACACGAATTTTGGCCGTCTAGAATACGCCGCGGCGCCCGGCCCGACCGGCCGCGAGCGCCTCCCCGGAAGTGAGCGACAAACGAATGGAAATGAAGAAGGCCGCCCTGTGCGCCGCCCTCGCCCTCGTGGCGGGCAGCGCCTTCGCGAAAGAGTGGAAGACCGTGCGGATCGGCGTCGATGCCAGCTACCCGCCGTTCGAGTCGACCGCGCCGAGCGGCGAGATCGTCGGTTTCGACGTCGATCTCACCAAGGAAATCTGCAAGCGGATCAACGTGAAGTGCGTGTGGGTCGCGCAGGATCTCGACGGGATCATTCCCGCGCTGAAGGCGAAGAAGTACGACGTGATCGTGTCGTCGCTGACCGTCACCGACAAGCGGCGCGAGCAGATCGACTTCTCCGACAAGGTGTACGACGCGCCCGCGCGAATGATCGCGAAGGCCGGCTCGCCGCTGCTGCCGACGGTCGCGTCGCTCAAGGGCAAGCGCGTCGGCGTCGAGCAGGGTTCGACGCAGGAATCCTACGCGAAGGCGTACTGGGAACCGCAAGGCGTGACGATCATTCCTTACCAGAACCAGGACCAGGTCTATGCCGATCTCGGCTCGGGCCGCCTCGACGCGACGCTGCAGGATGAACTGCAGGCCGACTACGGCTTCCTGCGTACGCCGCGCGGCAAGGGCTTCGCGTTCGCCGGGCCGGAAGTGAAGGATCCGAAGACGATCGGCGACGGTACCGCGATCGGCCTGCGCAAGGAAGACACGGACCTGAAGCTCAAGATCAACAAGGCGCTGGCCGACATGCACAAGGACGGCACGTACGACCGGCTGTCGCACAAGTATTTCTCGTTCAGCGTCTACTCGGCTCGCTGAGCGCCGACAATGACGGGAAGCGGATGCGGGCGCGCCCCGCGTCCGGCAGTACAGGCAGTGAACCACGCGCCGCCCGCCCCTCGCCCGCCGCTCCTTGCGACGGGCTGGCCCGGCACCGTTGCCGGGGCGGACGGTCATGATACGCACGGGGCGTTCCGCGCAGCTTGGCGGGCGCGTCTTTCGCGGCGCACCGCGTGCGCCGTCCGGGACCACACCAGGGACCACATATGTTTCTACAAGGCTACGGCCCGCTGATCCTCGCAGGCACCTGGCAAACCGTCAAACTGGCGGTGCTTTCGCTCGCGCTGTCGTTCCTGCTGGGGCTGCTCGGCGCGGGCGCGAAGCTGTCGCGCAACCGCGTCACGAACGGCATCGGCACCGTCTATACGACGCTGATCCGCGGCGTACCCGATCTCGTGCTGATGCTGCTGCTGTTCTACAGCCTGCAGATCTGGCTGAACATGGCGACCGACGCGCTCAACTGGGATCAGATCGACATCGACCCGTTCCTCGCCGGCGTGCTCGTGCTCGGCTTCATCTACGGCGCGTACTTCACCGAAACCTTCCGCGGCGCATTCCTGTCCGTGCCGCGCGGCCAGCTCGAAGCAGGCAGCGCGTACGGGATGACCAACTGGCAGGTGTTCACGCGGATCATGTTCCCGCAGATGATGCGCTTCGCGCTGCCGGGCATCGGCAACAACTGGCAGGTGCTCGTGAAATCGACCGCACTGGTGTCGATCATCGGCCTCGCGGACGTCGTGAAGGCGTCGCAGGATGCCGGCAAGGGCACGCTGCGGTTCTTCTTCTTCACGCTGATCGCGGGTGCGGTCTATCTCGCCATCACGACGATCTCGAACTTCGTGCTGATGTGGCTCGAAAAGCGCTACTCGACCGGTGTCCGCAAGGCTGACCTATGATCGAACTCATCAACGAATACTGGCGCAACTACCTCTACACCGACGGCTTCCGCATCACCGGCGTCGCGATCACGCTTTGGCTGCTGGTCGTGTCGATCGGCCTCGGCTTCTGCCTGTCGGTGCCGCTCGCGGTGGCCCGCGTGTCGAAAAGAAAGTGGCTGTCGGGCGCCGTGTGGCTCTACACGTACGTGTTCCGCGGCACGCCGCTCTACGTGCAGCTGCTCCTCTGCTACACCGGCCTCTACAGCCTGCAGGTCGTGCGCGGCACGCCGCTGCTCGATGCGTTCTTCCGCGACGGGATGCACTGCACGCTGCTCGCGTTCACGCTGAATACCTGCGCGTACACCACCGAGATCTTCGCGGGCGCGATCAAGGCGACGTCGTACGGCGAGATCGAAGCCGCGCGCGCATACGGGATGTCGACCTTCACGATGTATCGCCGCGTGATCCTGCCGTCGGCACTGCGCCGCGCGCTGCCGCTCTACAGCAACGAAGTGATCCTGATGCTGCACGCGACCACCGTCGCGTTCACCGCGACCGTGCCGGACATCCTGAAGATCGCGCGCGACGTGAACTCGGCGACCTACATGTCGTTCCACGCATTCGGGATCGCCGCCCTGCTCTATCTCGTGATCTCGTTCACGCTCGTGTGGCTGTTCCGCCAGGCCGAGCGTCGCTGGCTCGCGTATCTGCGCCCGCAAGGCAAGTAAGTTTTCGCAGGACTATTGATGAATTCCCAGACTCAGAAGCTTTTCGTCGACGATCTGCACAAGCGGTACGGCGACAACGAGGTGCTCAAGGGCGTGTCGCTGAAGGCAAACTCGGGCGACGTGATCAGCGTGATCGGCTCGTCCGGTTCCGGCAAGAGCACGATGCTGCGCTGTATCAACTTCCTCGAGCAGCCGAATTCGGGCCGCATCGTCGTCGACGGCGAGGAAGTGCGCACCACGCCGGACAAGACGGGCGCGCTGCGCGCGGCCGATTCGAAGCAGCTGCAGCGTGTGCGCACCAAGCTGTCGATGGTGTTCCAGCATTTCAATCTCTGGTCGCACATGAACGTGATCGAGAACGTGATGGAAGCGCCCGTCAACGTGCTCGGCATCCCGAAGAAGGAAGCGGAAGAGCGCGCGCGCGAATATCTCGAGAAGGTCGGCCTCGCGCCGCGCGTCGAGAAGCAGTATCCGTCGCACCTGTCGGGCGGGCAGCAGCAGCGCGTCGCGATCGCGCGCGCGCTGGCGATGCATCCGGACGTGATGCTGTTCGACGAGCCGACTTCCGCACTGGATCCGGAGCTCGTCGGTGAAGTGCTGAAGGTGATGCAGAAGCTGGCCGAGGAAGGCCGCACGATGATCGTCGTCACGCACGAGATGGGCTTTGCGCGCAACGTGTCGAATCACGTGATGTTCCTGCATCAGGGGCGCGTCGAGGAAGAAGGCGTGCCGTCCGAGGTGTTCGCCAACCCGAAGAGCGAACGCCTGCGCGGGTTCCTGTCGGGCAGCCTCAAGTAACGCGCGCGACGCGCGACGACACGCGAACGGGCGCCATGCGGCGCCCGTCTTGCGTTTACGCGGCGTCCACCGGCGCGCCGTCGGCGAACGCGCGCAACGCATCGCCCGCGAGCCGGTAGCGCACCCATTCGCTCTGCGGCGCCGCGCCGACGCTTTCATAGAAGCGGATCGCCGGCTCGTTCCAGTCGAGCACGCTCCATTCGAAACGGCCGCAACCGCTGTCCACGGCGATGCGCGCGAGCGCCTTCAGCAGCCGCAGCCCGGCACCCGCGCCGCGAAAGCGCGGCGACACGTACAGATCCTCGAGATACAGCCCCTGGCGGCCGAGCCACGTCGAATACGAGAAGAAATACACGGCGAAGCCGGCCGGCTCGCCGTCGACCTCGCAGATCAACGCGCGCGCCGGCGTGCCTTCGCCGAACAGGCTGCGCTCGAGCGATGCGGGCGTCGCGACCACTTCGTGCTCCGCTTTCTCGTAGATGGCCAGTTCGGTGATGAAACGCAGGATTTGCGGCACGTCGGCGACGGTGGCGGAACGAATGTCGATTTGCACGGTGGGGAGCCCTCCTTCGGCCCGGAATGACAACGGATTGCGGCGCCCGCGCGAGCGCGCCTGGCGTCGGACAGATCGACATGCTACGTTCGCGGATGAACTGCAGGAAGTGCAGTTTCTTCATCCGGACATGAACATGATGCATCCCGATCTGCGCCGTCTCGACCTGAACCTGCTGCTCGCATTCGACGCGCTGTACCGCCACCGGTCGGTCGCCGCGGCCGCGCACGAGCTGGCGATGAGCCCGTCCGCGCTGAGCCACGCGCTCGCGAGGCTGCGCGACGCGATCGGCGACGCGCTGTTCGTGCGGCTCGGCAACGAGATGCAGCCGACCGTGCGCGCCGACGACATCGCCACCTGGGCCGGCGACGCGCTCGACACGATGTCGAAGGGATTGGCCCGCGCACGCCGCTTCGATCCGGCGCAAAGCGACCGCACGTTCGTGTTCGCCGCGAGCGACTACACGGCGTTCGCCGTGCTGCCGGCATTGCTCGCGCGCATCGAGCAGGTCGCGCCGCGGTTGCGGATCCGCGTCGTCCACTCCGACCGCAAGATTTCGATCGACGAACTCGCGGCCGGCCACATCGACTTCGCGCTCGGCTATCACGAGGAATCGGCCGCCGACGCGCCGGGCATCGAGGATTTCGACTGGTTTTCGGACGACTACGTGGTGATCGCGAGCGCCAGGCATCCGTCGATCCGCCGGCGGTTGACGCTCGACCAGTACCTCGCGGCTCGCCACGTGGTCGTCACGCCGTGGAACGAGTCGCGCGGCGTCATCGACTACGTGCTCGACCGGCTGGGCCTCGCGCGGCAAGTCGCCGCGCAATTGCCGAGCGTGCTGGCCGCACCGTTCGTGATCGCGGAGTCTGCACTCCTGATGACGGTGCCGAACCGTGCCGCGCAGGCGTTGCGTCACGCGGCACCGATCCGCATCTTCCCCGCACCGTTCGACATCCCGCGCTACACGGTGAAGGTCTACTCGCATGCGAAGCATGCGCGCACCGACGCGCATCGATGGCTTCGCGCGCAGTTGCTCGATGCGCGAGCGGCATCCGCCTGAGCCGCACGCGCTTGCACCGCAAGCGGCGCCAGCCTTGCCGGACGAGCGTTTCCGGCCGCGGCCGGCAACGGCGCAACGCCGCCGAATTCATTACGAAATACTTACCAATTTCGCCTTGCGTGTGCTTACGCTCGCGGCCCGATGACGTCAATAGTGGCAATCCTTGACCCACATACACCGAATCCGTGTCTCCCTTCTCCGACAAGGGTTTTACGGCAATCGACACCCTGTTGGGCACCCGTCGCGCACTGTGTTGCATGGCAAATTGGCGACAGCTGTTAGTCAAACAACGATTTCCGTCGCCACAAAATTGTATTTTTGCTAAATTAGTAACCAAAGTAGCAAAACGAAGTTCGTGAAATGTAGTTTAGCTTCACGACACAACAAGGAGACCCCGCAAGCCCACCCGGCCGCGCGGGACCGCTCAACGGTTTTCCGTCCGCTTGCCCGCGTGCCGCGCTTACCGGCCTTGCACGAGGTCTCCCTGGTTATCCCGCTTTTCGCTTTTGCCCGGCGCTCGCTGCTCCGGGCATCTCGTGCAGTCTGGGTTGACTTTTTGACAGGGTATGGAGGAGATGATGAAGAAAGCTTTGGTCGCGGCCGCGCTGATGGCTGCTGGGGTGGTTACGGCGCACGCGCAGAGCAGCGTCACGCTGTATGGTCGCCTGGATGCCGGCCTCGAGTACCTGAACGGCCTGCAGAACGGCCACCAAGTGCGCGCCGAAAGCGGCGACTGGGGCACGAGCCTGTGGGGCTTGAAGGGCAGCGAGGACATCGGCGGCGGCAACAAGATCCTGTTCCACCTCGAAGGCGCGTTCAACACGATGAACGGCGGCTTCAGCGGCTCGATCTGGGATCGTTTCGCGACCGTCGGCATTTCGAACGACCGCTACGGTACGCTGCTGCTCGGTCGCGAACTCGCGATCGCCAACGGCGTGTGGGACTTCGACCCGTTCGGCCAGTCGGCCTGGTCGACGGCATCGCTCGTACGCGGCCGCAACTGGAACAAGACCAGCAACAACGTGTCGTACCAGTCGCCGTCGCTCTACGGCCTCGACTTCTACGGCCAGTTCTCGTTCTCGAACTCGACCAGCTTCAACGGCAACACCGATTCGACCAAGGACGGTCGCGCCGCGGGTGCCCAGATCACCTATACGAACTCGCTGTTCCAGTTGCGCGGCATCTACGACGAAACGCGCGACAGCAACGGCCGCTTCTCGGACGTGTTCAAATACTCGCGCGAATACTTCGCGGGCGTGAACGTGTTCCTCGGCCAGTTCAAGGTTCAGGCGGCGTACCAGGCATCGCACGCGGACGGCAGCGGCGGCCCGGCAGTCAACGCCGGCGTGACGGGCACGCAGCAGGTCTGGGGCGGTGTGACGTGGCAGGCCACGCCGGCGGCAGCGCTGATCGCGGCCGTGTACCACGTGAACGCCAACCACGGTGGCGGCAATGCCAACATCTACACGGTCGGCGGCTCGTACAACATTTCGAAGCGCACGCTGTTCGACCTGCAAGTCGCGACGGTTCGCAACAGCAAGACCGCGAACTTCGGCCTGAACGCCAACGGCGCAGGCACCGACGTCTCGACGGGCAACCCGCATCCGGGCGGCAGCCAGACCGGCGTCTACGCCGGCATCCAGCACCTGTTCTGATCAGGCGCCGTCCAGAGAACGATTCGACAACACTTTCCACGCTGCTGCGAGAGGCGCGTATCGGTGCGGTACCCACCCGGGTATCCGCACCGTTTTTTATTGGCGGCCCGGAATCGGGCGATTCGCCGCCGATCGACCGGGCAGGCCGTGCAGCCAATCGGCGCGGAGCTGGCGCTCAGACTGCCGCTTCGTTCTCTTCGCCGGTGCGGATGCGGATCACGCGCTCGACGTCCGACACGAAGATCTTGCCGTCGCCGATCTTGCCCGTGCGTGCCGCGCCGATCACCGCGTCGATCACCTGGTCGACCTGCGCTTCCGCGACGACCACCTCGATCTTCATCTTCGGCAGGAAGTCGACCACGTATTCGGCGCCGCGATACAGCTCGGTGTGCCCTTTCTGGCGACCGAAGCCCTTCACTTCCGTCACGGTCAGGCCCGTGAGGCCCACTTCGGCGAGCGCTTCGCGGACTTCGTCCAGCTTGAACGGCTTGATGATGGCGGTGATGCGTTTCATGATGGTTGTCCCTCAATGCTCGTTTGGATGAAAAATCGCGATCCCGATTGTAAGCCGGCCGGCCGCGTACGGCCCAGCCCGGCTCAGTCGAGACGTTCGGTAAAGCGCGACGTGATCGGATAGCGCCAGTCGCGCCCGAATGCGCGATGCGTGACGCGAATGCCGATCGGCGCCTGGCGGCGCTTGTATTCGTTGATCTTGATGAGCCGCGTCACGCGCGCGACGTCGGCCTCCGCATAGCCGGCCGCGACGATCTCCGCGAGCGGCCGGTCCTCCTCCATGTACATCCGCATGATCGCGTCGAGCACGTCGTACGGCGGCAGGCTGTCCTGGTCCGTCTGGTTCTCGCGCAGCTCGGCCGACGGCGCGCGCGTCAGGATCCGCTCCGGAATCACGTCGCGCGGGCCGTAGTCCGTCGTGGCGTTGCGATAGCGGCACAGCCGGTAGACCTGCGTTTTCGCGATGTCCTTGATCACCGCGAAGCCGCCGGCCATGTCGCCGTACAGCGTGCAGTAGCCGACCGCCATCTCGCTCTTGTTGCCGGTGGTCAGCACGATCGAGCCGAACTTGTTCGACAGCGCCATCAGCAGCGTGCCGCGAATGCGCGCCTGGATGTTCTCCTCCGTCGCGTCCTCCGCGCGGCCCGCGAACTCGCCCGCGAGCGCCGCGCGGAACGCGTCGAACATCGGCGCGATCGCGATCTCGTCGTAGCGCACGCCCACGCGCCGCGCCATCTCGGCCGCGTCGGTCGTCGAGATGTCGGCCGTGTAGCGCGACGGCATCATCACCGCACGCACGCGCTCGGGCCCGAGCGCGTCGCAGGCGACCGCGAGCACCAGCGCCGAATCGACACCGCCCGACAGCCCGATCAGCACGCCGGGAAAGCCGTTCTTGCCGATGTAGTCGCGCACGCCGGTCACGAGCGCGCGATAGACCTGCGCGTCGACCGGCAGCTCCGGCGCGATCGCGCCGGGCAGCGGGCGCGGCCCGTCGAATTCGACGATCGCGTGCCCTTCCTCGAACTGCGGCATCCTCGCGACGAGCGCGCCCTGCGCGTCGAGCACGAACGAGCCGCCATCGAACACGAGCTCGTCCTGGCCGCCGACGAGGTTCACGTACACCATCGGCAGCCCGGTTTCGCGGATCCGCGCGCGCAGGATGTCGATGCGCAGCGCTTCCTTGTTCATGTGATAAGGCGAACCGTTCGGGATCAGCAGCACCTGCGCGCCGGCGGCCTTCGCGATCTGCGCGGCCGACGCATGCCATGCGTCCTCGCAGATGATCACGCCGTACCTGACGCCGTCGAGCTCGAACACGAGAGGCTCGGTATCCGTCGCGAAGTAGCGCTTCTCGTCGAACACGTCGGCGTTCGGCAGGTCCTGCTTGCGGTATGTGCCGACGATCTCGCCGCCGACGATCAGCGACACCGCGTTGTAGGTATCGGTCGGCGGCACGCCGCGCTCGATCGGACGGTTTGCATTACCATCGACGGCTGGCGCATGCGGAGCGCCGCCCGGCGGAACGCCGCCCGGCGGAGCGCCGCTCGCGCTCCGCAACGGATGGCCGACCAGCACCGCGAGCCCGTCGAATGCGCGCAGCGCATCGGCGAGCGTGTCGAGCGCGGCCGCGGCCGCCGTGTAGAACGCGGGGCGCAGCAGCAGGTCTTCCGGCGGGTAGCCGGACAGCGCGAGTTCGGGCGCGATCATCAGGCGCGCACCGTCGTTGTGCGCGGCGCGCGCGGCGGCGACGATCCGCGCAACGTTGCCGGCGAAATCGCCGACGGTGACGTTGATCTGGGCGAGAGCGAGTCGGGTCTTCATGACGGGATCGGCGCGGCATGGCGGCGCGCCCTGAACGGCTGACGAAATCGTCCCGGACGCGGGCCACGGTGGCACGCGTCCGGCGGCATCCAACAGTACGGATTCACGCTTGAAACACGAACGCATCGATTATCGCACGGGCATCCTGTCGTCCCCCGCCGAGGTGCCGGCCGACGAATGGAACGCGCTGCTCGAGCGCGACGCGCAGCCGACGCCGTTCCTGCGCCACGAATTTCTCGACGCGCTGCACGTCGCGCGCTGCGCGGTCGACGAGACCGGCTGGTCGCCGCACTTCGTCACGCTGACCGACGCCGGCACGGGCCGGCTCGCGGCCGCCGCCCCCGTCTACGCGAAACAGCATTCATACGGCGAATACGTGTTCGACTGGGCGTGGGCCGATGCGTATCAGCGCAACGACCTGCCCTATTACCCGAAGCTGCTGTGCGCGGTGCCGTTCACGCCCGTGCAGGGCACGCGCCTGCTCGCCGCCGACGACGACGCTCGCCGCCGGCTCGCGGCCACGCTGCTGGCGTTCGCCGAGCAGAGCGACGTGTCGTCGCTGCACGTGCTGTTTCCCACCGGCGACGAAGCGCGGCTGCTCGAGTCGATGGGCATGATGCTGCGCGAAGGCGTGCAGTTCCACTGGCTCAACGACGGCTACCGCGACTTCGACGACTTCCTCGGCACGCTCGAGCAGAAGAAGCGCAAGAACATCCGCGCCGAGCGGCGCAAGGTGCGCGATGCCGGGGTCACGTTCCGGCGGCTCACCGGCGAGCAGATCACCGACGCCGACTGGCGCTTCTTCACGCGCTGCTATCGGCAGACGTACCGCGAGCACTATTCGAGCCCGTACCTGAACCTCGACTTCTTCCGCACGATCGGCGCGACGATGCCGGAGAACCTGCTGCTCGTGATCGCGCAAGCCGACGGCAAGCCGATCGCGAGCTCGCTCGCCGTCTACCGGCGCGGCGCGAACGGCAATGGCGGCACGCTGTACGGCCGCTACTGGGGCGCGCTCGAACACGTGCCCTGCCTGCATTTCGAAACGGCCTACTATCAGTTGCTCGAGTTCTGCATCGAGGCCGGACTCGACACGTTCGAGGGCGGCGCGCAGGGCGAGCACAAGCTCGCGCGCGGCTTTCTGCCGACCGTCACGCATTCCGCGCACTGGCTCGCGCACCCGGCGTTCTCCGATGCGGTCGCACGCTTTCTCGAACGCGAGACCGAGCATATCCACGCGTACGTCGACGAGCTGCGCGAGCACGATCCGTTCCGGCGCAGCACCGGGTAGCGTCGGCCGGCCGGCGAGCCGCTTCGGCACCGGCCACGGCGATCGGCGGCGTCGGCGCGTGCCATTTCTGAGACACTGACGGCTTCGCATCCCGCCGCCTTCCCATGTCCTGGTTTCTGTATCTGATCGAGTGCGCCGACGACAGCGTCTACACGGGCATCACGACCGACGTCGCAGCGCGCTTCGACGAGCACGCGTCCGGCAAGGGCGCGCGCTATACGCGCTCGCGCAAGCCGCGCGCCGTGCTCGCATCGTTTCCGCTGCCCGACCGGTCGATCGCGTCGCGCGCCGAATACTGGGTGAAGCGGCTCACGGCGGCGCAGAAGCGCGAACTCGCGGCCGGGATCCGGACGCTCGAATCGGTGCTGCCGGCCGGGATGTCGACCGACGGAAACGTCGACGCCGCCGGGCCGCAGGACGGCACCCGCCGAAGGAAAAAGGCGCAGGCGCCGCGCGCCGACAGTGCGACGCGGCCGGCCGAAACGGAACCGGCTCGCGACAAAGCCGCGAAGAGCGAAACGGCCGGAAAAAAGCCCGGGACCGCGAAGCCCCGACGAGGCGCGACGGCGCCGGCGCCGGCGCCGGCAAAGGCCGCGCCCGTCGCCCGGAAGCGTGCGAGGACGGCCGAGGACACCGAAGGAAACAAGACCGCCTCGCGCGGCACGCCGGCAAAACGGGACAAGGCGGCCACGAACGCATCGCCGAAACGCAACGCGCGAGCAACCGGCGGAAAGCCCGCCGCTAACGCGCTCGCCGGCACTGCTTCCACGCCGGCGCGCAGCCGTTCGTCGGCGAGGAAGGTCGTCGCCGAAGTGATCGAAGCCGTCGCGGCGCCCGTCACCCCCGCGCGCCGCGCGACGGCGACAAAACGTGCGAAGACCGCCGCAACCACGGGCAGCCAGCCCGCTCCGGCCCGCAAGAAGACCGTCGCTCGCGCCGCCCCGCGCACAAAACAAAACCGCGCGGCCTCCTGAGGAGACACGCGCGGTTTGCGTTCCGAACGAACCGGCCGCGGGGCCGGCCTGCCGGCTTACTTCTTGTAGTTCGCGGCGCCGTCGGCGATTTCCTTGTGCGCGGCGTCGATGCCGGCCCAGCCTTCGACCTTCACCCACTTGCCCTTCTCGAGCGCCTTGTATTGCTCGAAGAAGTGCTTGATCTGGTCCTTCAGGTATTCGGGCACGTCGTCGATCGACTTCAGGTTCGCCGTCATCGGGCAGACCTTGTCGTGCGGCACGGCGACGAGCTTCGCGTCGACGCCCGACTCGTCGGTCATCTGCAGCATGCCGAGCACGCGCGAACGCACGATCGAGCCGGCCAGCAGCGGGAACGGCGTGATCACCAGCACGTCGACCGGATCGCCGTCGCCCGACAGCGTCTGCGGAATGTAGCCGTAGTTGACCGGGTAGCGCATGCCCGTGCCGATGAAGCGGTCGACGACGAGGAGACCCAGCTCCTTGTCCGCCTCGTACTTCACCGGATCGCTTTGCGCGGGGATCTCGATGATCACGTTGAAATCGTGCGGCAGGTCCTTGCCGGCCGGAACATGATTGAAGCTCATAGCGCTCTCTGTTGGTCGATGGAATTCGGGACAGGGCGCCGCGACCGTTGCACCGCCGCGGGCGTCCCCGCAGGGAATGCGCCATTATAGCCAATCGACCGGTGGCGTCCGGATGACGATCGGCGCGATAATCGTTCCGGATCTCGACGCACCGAACCGCGCGCGGCGTCAGCGCGGCCGGCATCCGGCCGATGCGCGAAGCATGGGAGCAGGCATGGAAGAAGCGAAGCACTTCATCGCGGGCGAATGGACGTTACCCGCGCAACTGGAGACGATTCCGGTCATCGACCCGTCCGACGGCCAGCCGTTCGCGACGATCGCACGCGGCACCGCGCCCGACATCGAGCGCGCGGTCGCCGCGGCCCGCGACGCGTTCGCGGGCCCGTGGGGCGCGGCGAGCGCGGCCGAGCGCGGCCGTGTGCTGATGCGGCTGTCCGCGCGCGTCGCCGACCACCTCGAGGAACTCGCCGCGATCGAGGCGCGCGACACCGGCAAGCCGCTGAAGCAGGCGCGTGCCGACGCGGCCGCGCTCGCGCGCTACTTCGAGTTCTACGCGGGCGCCGCCGACAAGCTGCATGGCGAAACCCTGCCCTATCAGGCCGGCTACACGGTGCTGACGGTGCGCGAGCCGCACGGCGTCACCGGCCACATCGTGCCGTGGAACTACCCGATGCAGATCTTCGGGCGCAGCGTCGGCGCGGCGCTCGCGGCCGGCAACGCGTGCGTCGTGAAGCCGGCCGAGGATGCGTGCCTGTCGTTGCTGCGCGTGGCCGAGCTGGCCGCCGAAGCCGGGCTGCCGGCCGGCGCGCTGAACATCGTCACCGGCTACGGCCATGAAGCGGGCGCCGCGCTCGCGCGCCATCCCGGCATCGACCACATCTCGTTTACCGGCTCGCCGGCGACCGGCAAGCTGGTCACGCAGATGGCCGCCGAGAACCACGTACCCGTCACGCTCGAGCTCGGCGGCAAGTCGCCGCAGATCGTGTTCGCCGATGCCGACCTCGACGCGGCGCTGCCCGTGCTCGTATCGGCGATCGTGCAGAACGGCGGGCAAACCTGCTCGGCCGGCAGCCGCGTGCTGATCGAGCGCGCGGTCTACGAGCCGCTCGTCGAACGCCTCGCCACCGCGTTCAACGGGCTGCGGGTCGGCCCGAGCCGCGCGGATCTCGACTGCGGCCCGCTGATCAATGCGAAGCAGCAGCAGCGGGTGTGGGATTTCCTCTCCGACGCGCAGCACGACGGCATTCCGATGGCCGCGCACGGCCAGGTCGTCGCCGACGCGCCGGAAAGCGGCTTCTACCAGGCGCCCGCGCTGCTGCGCGACGTGCCGCCGTCGCACCGGCTCGCGCAGGAGGAAGTGTTCGGCCCGGTGCTTGCCGCGATGCGTTTCGTCGACGAAGACGAAGCGGTCGCGCTCGCGAACGGCACGCCGTACGGCCTCGTCGCGGGCATCTGGACCCGCGACGGCGCACGCCAGCTGCGTGTCGCGCGCCGCCTGCGCGCGGGCCAGGTATTCATCAACAACTATGGAGCCGGCGGCGGCGTCGAGCTGCCGTTCGGCGGCGTCGGCCACTCGGGGCATGGTCGCGAGAAGGGCTTCGAGGCGCTGTACGGCTTCACCGCGCTGAAGACGATCGCGATCCGGCACGGTTGAACCGGACGAACCGGCCGGCCACGACCGGCCGCGCACCGATACACCACGCATTCTTCCAACACAGGAGACACACCATGCGGCTGAGCGGCAAGACGGCCATCGTCACGGGCGGCGGCTCGGGCTTCGGCGAGGGCATCGCGAAGACCTATGCGCGAGAAGGCGCGAACGTCGTCGTCAACGACCTGAACGGCGCGGCGGCCGAGCGCGTCGCGAGCGAGATCGCGCTGGCGGGCGGCAAGGCGATCGCGGTCGCGGGCGACGTGTCGAAGGAGGCCGACTGGCGCGCGCTGCTGCAAGCCGCGCTCGACGATTTCCATTCGGTGCAGATCGTCGTGAACAACGCCGGCACCACGCACCGCAACAAGCCGGTGCTCGACGTGACGGAAGCCGAGTTCGATCGCGTGTATGCCGTGAACATGAAGAGCCTGTTCTGGAGCGTGCAGACCTTCGTGCCGTATTTCCGCGCGCAGGGCGGCGGCGTGTTCGTGAACGTCGCGTCGACGGCCGGCGTGCGGCCGCGCCCGGGCCTCGTCTGGTACAACAGCACGAAGGGCGCGATGATCACCGCGAGCAAGTCGCTCGCGGCCGAGCTCGGCGCCGACCGGATCCGCGTGAACTGCATCAACCCGGTGCTCGGCGAGACGGGCCTGATGACCGAGTTCATGGGTTGCGAGGACACGCCGGAGAATCGCCGCCGGTTCCTCGCGACGATTCCGCTCGGCCGCTTCTCGACGCCGCAGGACATCGCGAACGCGGCCCTGTACCTCGCGTCCGACGAAGCCGAGTTCATCACCGGCGTCTGCCTCGAAGTGGACGGCGGGCGGTGCATCTAGCCGCACCGCCTCGATTGCGCCGCGCCGGTATCGCCGGCCGGCGCCGCATCCGCGCATCAGCACTGCCCCGCATGGCCGGAAATCGGGCGCCCCCGCGCCTGGCCGGCCACGACAAGAATGAACAGGAGACAACATGGCAACATCGACGCACTCGCTGCCGGGCTCGTCCGGCGCATTCGAGGAAGCAACCTACCGCAAGGTGTCGTGGCGGCTCACGCCGCTCCTGCTGCTGTGCTACGTGGTCGCGTATCTCGACCGCGTGAACGTCGGCTTCGCGAAGCTGCAGATGGCGAGCGACCTGAATCTCAGCGACACGGTCTACGGGCTCGGCGCCGGGATCTTCTTCTTCGGCTACTTCCTGTTCGAAGTACCGAGCAACATCATCCTGCACAAGGTCGGCGCGCGCGTCTGGATCGCGCGCATCATGGCGACGTGGGGCGTGATCTCGATCCTGACGATGTTCGTCACGACGCCCGCGATGTTTTATGTGATGCGCTTTCTGCTCGGCGTCGCCGAAGCCGGCTTCTTCCCTGGCGTGATCCTGTACCTCACGTACTGGTATCCCGCGCACCGGCGCGGCCGGATGACGACGTTCTTCATGACGGCGGTCGCGTTGTCCGGCGTGATCGGCGGGCCGATCTCCGGCTTCATCCTGAAGGCGTTCAACGGCGTGAGCGGCTGGCACGGCTGGCAATGGCTGTTCCTGCTCGAAGGGATCCCGTCGGTGCTGGCCGGCGTGCTCGTATTCTTCGCGCTCGACGACCGGATCGCGAAAGCCAAATGGCTCACCGACGACGAAAAGGCGCTGCTCGCGCGCAACGTCGACGCGGAGGAAGCGACCAAGGAAGACCTGCCGCTCGGCACCGTGATGGCCAGCCCGCGCGTGTGGCTGATGGCGCTCATCTACTTCTCGTTCGTGATGGGACTGTACGGCGTCGGCTTCTGGCTGCCGACGATCATCAAGGCGACCGGCGTGACGGACTCGTTCATGATCGGCCTGCTGTCGGCGGTTCCGTATGCGGCGGCGGTGGTCGCGATGATCCTGATCGCGCGCAGCGCGGACAAGCGGCGCGAACGACGCTGGCACCTCGCGATTCCGGCCGCGTTCGGCGCGCTCGGGCTCGTGCTGTCGGTGATCTGGGCACACGAGACGGCGCTCGCGATGCTCGGCCTGACGCTCGCGACCATGGGCATCCTGACGACGCTGCCGCTGTTCTGGAGCCTGCCGACGGCGTTCCTCGGCGGCGCGGCCGCTGCCGCGGGCATCGCGATGATCAACTCGATCGGCAACCTCGCGGGCTTCCTGAGCCCGTACATGATGGGCTGGCTCAAGCAGGCGACGGGCGCCAACGACGCGGGCATGTACATGCTTGCCGCGTTCCTCGTGCTCGGCGGGCTGCTTGCGCTGTCGGTGCCGAAGCGGCTCGTCGACAGGTGACGCCGCAACGCAATGCATGAAAAAGCCCCGAACCGCCGGTTGGCGTTCGGGGCTTTTTTGCGCGCGCCGGGCAGGCGCCGTCGCGTCAGACCACGGTGATCGCGAGCGCGCTTTCGCGGTAGTGCCTGGCCGCCTTGTCGGTTTCGCCGAGATGCTCGAACAGGCGTGCAAGCGCACGGTGCGCACGCACCTTCAGCGCCTCGTTGTCGGCCTGCTTGAGCGCTGCCTCGAGGAACGACTGCGCCTTGCCCCACAGCTGCTGCTGCTGACAGAGACGCCCGAGCGCGAACAGCAGGTCGGCATCCTCGGGGTGATCCTTCTTCCACCCTTCGGCCTTCTGGATCAGCGGCAACGCATCGCCGCCGGCCGTGTCCGGATAGCGGCGCAGCAGGCGCGCATCCCAGTTGTGCGCGAGCGCTTCCTCGACGATGCGGCGAGCTTCGGTGCGACGCTCGAGCGTCACCAGCAGGTCGGCCGCCAGATCGGCCAGGCGCGGCGACTGGCGCTCGAGCGGCGACAGCGACTGCCACACCTCGAGCAGCGCATCCGGATCGTGCCGGCGTTCACGCAGCAGATTTTCCGCCGCCTGCTGGCGCAAGCGCACGGCCGCGGCCGGATGCAGCGCCTCGCGCTTCTCGAGCGCCTTCGCGAGCTTCAGCACCTCGGCCCAGTTCTTCAACTGCTGCTGCGCGCGCAGCGCGACCTGCTGCGCATGGATGCGCTTGCCGCCCGCCTGCAGGTCCGCCAGCGCGGCGAGCGCACCTTCGGCATCGCGCGCATCCGCGCGCATGTCGGCCGCGGCGAGCAGCCGTGCGTCCTGCCACTCCGGCGCGTCGACCTTCGACAGCCAGTCGTCGCGGCGTGCGTACTCGTGCATCCGATGCGCGGCGGTCGCCGCGACGAGACTCGCGGCGCCCTGGTTCGCATCGACCGCGAGTGCGTCGCGCGCGGCCTTCTCGGCACGCGAGAAGCGGCCCGCGTACAGGTTCGCGATCGCATCGCGCAGCGACGCCTGCGCCTTCTCGTTGCGCGAACGCGCGCGATACGCGGCGACCCGCTGCGGCATGCGCCAGATGTTGCGCACGATGCGCAGCAGCGCGTACACGACGATGAACAGCACGACGATGGAGATCACGAACAGGTTCAGCGACACGTCGACCCGGTACGGCGGATAGACGAGCAGCACCTGCCCCGCGTCGAAACGGCCGACGGTGGCGAGTGCCGCGGCGATCGCGAACAGGATCGCGAGCCAGACGATTCCTCGAAGCGTCATCGTTACCCCCGGCTCTTGAACTGCTGAACGGCGTTCAGGCTCGTATTCAGGTTCGGCACGGCAACCGTCAACGATGCGCCGTCGACCTGCCTGAGCAGATCCTCGACGGTTTGCGTGTCCTTCGATGCCTGATCGAAATACTTGCCGAGCGACGCCTGCGCCGCATGCAGGTCGGCCTTCATCGCGCCGTCGTTGCGCGCGAGCAGCGACAGCCGCGCGGTGAGCAGGCGCAGCTTCACGTTCTCGCGCACGAAGTAGCCTTGATCGGGCGATGCGAGCATGGCGTCGGCGTTTTCGATCCGGCGCACCTGCACGAGGCCCTTCAGTTGCTGGCCGAGCCCGGCCGAGAAGTCATGCCACCAGACCTTCCAGCGCGGCTCGCCGGCCGTGGCCGCGGCCGACGACGCCGCGTCGGCCGGCGCGGCCTTCGGCGCCGCGTGCGGGACCATCGCCTCGCCCGACAGCGGCAGCGCGTCGATCTTCGCGATCGCGTCGTCGAGCTTGATCGCGAGGCCCGTGAGGTCGGCCGACGGTGCGGCCTTCAGCTTCTCGATGTCCTGCGCGAGCGCCTTGCGCACCGTCACGGCCTGCGCGCTCTGCGACGTCGCGAGACGCGCGTCGGCGTTCTGCAGTGCGATCAGCGCGAGTTGCGTGTTGCCGGTCAGCTGCAGTTGCTGGCTCGCGCTCGACAACATCTGGTCGACTTCCTCGAGCATCCACGCGTCGCGATTGCGCGACAGGTCCTGGTATTGCTGCTGCAGCGCCTGCTGCGCGCTCTGCGCGTCGGCGAGCTTGCCGTCGAGCTGCGCGAGCTGCGTGTCGACCTGATGCGCGCTCGCGAGCGCCTGCTCGGTCTTCGTGCGGGTCTCGGCCGTCTGCGCATCGAGCGCCTTCTGGCGTGCGACGAACGAATCGTCGAGCCGGTCGATCTTGCGATTCAGCGCATACCCGCCGACGCCCGCCGCGCAGCCGAGCACGACGACGACGAACCACAGCGCCGCGCTGCCGCCGCGGCGCGCTTGCGGTTCCGGCGCGAGATAAGGAGGACTGGACGGCGGTGCGGATGCAGCGGCCGGCTGGGAAGCGACGCCTTTGGAATCGTTGGTATCTGTCATGCGTTTAGTCACCGGTGCGGCTGTCGCCGGTTGGACGGCCTCTTCGGCCATCGTTCGAAACGCGCGGACGATGCGCTCATCGCCCGCGCCGGTCAGCGTAATCCTATCAAAACCCAGTGCGCGCGCGGTCTGCTCGATGCGCGGATGCGGCGTCACGAGCCGCGCGTGCTTCAGCGCGTCGATCTCGGCGTCGTTCAGATGCGTGCGCGCGAGTTCGTGCAGATTGCGCACGCCCTCCGAGCTCGTGACGAGCCAAGCGTGCGGTGCGCCGGCGAGCAGCGCATGCACGCGCTCCCACGCGCCGATGCGCGGCTCGGGCACGACGCGCCGGTACGCGGCGACGAGCGTGACCTCCGCGCCGGCTTCGCGCAGCCGCTCGGCGAGCCACTCGCGGCCGCCGTCGCCGCGCACGATCAGCACGTACTGGCCGGCGAGCGCATGCGCGCCGCCGAACGCGGTCTCGATGCTCGCGAACAGGCCTTCGGAATCGTAATGCGGGACGCCGCCATCGGCCGGCGCCTGCGGCGCGATCACGCGATGCGCGGGCGCCGCGATGCCGTGGCGTTCGAGCGCCGCGATGCTGCCGGGGCCGACGACACCGACCGGCAGCGCATTCGGCCAGATCGCGCCGTAGTGCGACAGCGCGCGGTCGATCGCGTTCGGCGACACGAAGATCACGAGCGCGTAACGCTCGAGCGCCGCGAACGCGGCATCGAGCGGCGCCGGATCGTCGACCGGCGCGATGTCGATCAGCGGGAATTCGAGCACGTCGCAACCGGCGTCGGCCAGCTGGGCCGCAAGCGCGGCCGACTGGCCGTCCGGGCGCGTCAGGACGGCGGTGAACGCGCGCGCGCCGCCCGCCATCAGGCGTCGCCCTTGCCGGCCTGCGAGCCGGCGAGCAGTGCGTTGACGATGTCGCGCGCGCCCTGCGCGTCGAGCTCGTCGGACACCGCGCGGCCGAGCGCGAGCGCATCGGCCACCGTGACGACGGCGCCGCACTCCTGCGCGGTCAGCACGCGCTGTCCGTCGGTCGTCGACACGCGGCCCGTCAGGTACAGCTCGCCCGAGCGCCACACCGCGTGCGCGGCGAGCGGCACCTCGCAACTGCCGCCGAGCGCGCGCGACACGGTGCGCTCGGCCTCGACCGCGAGCGCGGTCCGCAGGTCGTGCAGCGGCGCGAGCCATCCGGCGACATCCGTGCGATGCGCGGCGATTTCGATGCCGAGCGCGCCCTGGCCGGCGGCCGGCGGGCTGTCCTCCACGTCGATCAACGCGCGGATCCGCGCTTCGAGGCCAAGACGCTTCAGGCCCGCGGCCGCGAGAATGATCGCCGCGTAATCGCCGCGATCGAGCTTCGCGAGGCGCGTGTCGAGATTGCCGCGCAGCGGCAGCACGTTCAGGTGCGGATAACGCGCCCGCAGCATCGCCTCGCGGCGCAGGCTCGACGTGCCGACGACCGCGCCGGCCGGCAGCGCGTCGAGCGACGCATAGTCGTTCGACACGAACGCGTCGCGCGGGTCCTCGCGCTCCATGATCGCGGCGAGCGCGAAACCGTCGGGAAGCGCCATCGGCACGTCCTTCAGCGAATGCACGGCCAGGTCGGCGCGGCCGTCGGCGAGCGCGTTCTCCAGCTCCTTGACGAACAGGCCCTTGCCGCCGACCTTCGACAGCGTACGATCGAGAATCTGATCGCCACGGGTCGTCATCCCGAGGATTTTCACGTCACAAGCTGGATATAATTTGCGCAGCGCATCACGCACATGTTCGGCTTGCCACATCGCCAGGCGGCTCTCGCGCGAAGCAATCGTCAGCGTCACGGGCGCTTGTGCCGAAGGGGTCTCGGAATTCATTGCAGGACAATCGAAGGACGGGATTGAAGATCGAACAATGGTAGCACGCACGCCCCAGCCCGCCCGGGCCCGGAGCCTGCGTCCGCCCCGCTTCGGCGGGGGCGGCGACACCAATGTGCGGATGTGCCGCGCGTAGCTGGTTGCTTGACCGCAGTTCCCGTAGTTTCCGCAGTTCCCGCAGTCCCTTTTGACTCGAGCTTTCCCAAGGAAACCCATCGTGAAGTCTTCCGGATCGGCGCGCACGATGCGCCGCAATGCTGCCTTGCCCTCCTCCGACGCCCAGACGGGCTCCATCGCCACCGCCGCGAACGGCCGTGCGAAAACGGCAACGAAACCGAAAGACTCGATACGTCAGACGAAACGCGCGATCAACGACGCCGGCCCGGCCGCCCGCACGGCCGGCGCGGCGAAGCCCGGCGCCCGCACGCGCGAGGACAAGGACGGCCCGCTGTTCGAGGACATCCGCTACCTCGGCCGCCTGCTCGGCGACGTGGTGCGCGAGCAGGAAGGCGACACCGTGTTCGACGTCGTCGAGACCATTCGCCAGACGGCGGTGAAGTTTCGCCGCGAGGACGACAGCGAGGCCGCGCAAACGCTGGAGAAGAAGCTGCGCAAGCTGACGCCGGAGCAGACGGTGAGCGTCGTGCGCGCGTTCAGCTATTTCTCGCATCTGGCGAACATCGCGGAAGACCGCCATCACAACCGCCGCCGCCGCATCCACGCGCTGGCGGGCTCCGCGCCGCAGCCGGGCACCGTCGCCTACGCGCTCGAGCAGCTGAAGACGACCGGCAACGCGTCGAAGCGCGTGCTGCAGCGCTTCTTCGACGATGCGCTGATCGTGCCGGTGCTGACTGCGCACCCGACCGAAGTGCAGCGCAAGAGCATCCTCGACGCGCAGCACGACATCGCTCGCCTGCTCGCCGAGCGCGACCAGCCGCTGACGGCGCGCGAACGCGCGTACAACGAATCGATGCTGCGCGCGCGCGTGACCGCGCTGTGGCAGACCCGCATGCTGCGCGACGCGCGCCTGACGGTCGGCGACGAGATCGAGAACGCGCTGTCTTACTACCGCGCGACGTTCCTCGACGAGCTGCCCGCGCTGTACGGCGACATCGAGGCCGCGCTGGCCGAGCACGGCCTGTCCGCGCGCGTGCCCGCGTTCTTCCAGATGGGCAGCTGGATCGGCGGCGACCGCGACGGCAACCCGAACGTCACCGCCGCGACGCTCGAGGAAGCGATCAACCGCCAGTCCGCGGTGATCCTCGAACACTACCTGGAACAGGTGCACAAGCTCGGTGCCGAGCTGTCGGTGTCGAACCTGCTGGTCGGCGCGAACGACGCGGTGAAAGCGCTGGCGGCCGCGTCGCCCGACCAGTCGCCGCATCGCGTCGACGAACCGTATCGCCGCGCGTTGATCGGCATCTACACACGGCTCGCCGCGAGCGCGCGCGTGCGTCTTGGCGAAGGCACGGTGCCGGTGCGCAGCGCCGGCCGCGGTGCGCCGCCGGTGCGCGCGGTGCCGTACGCCGATTCGGAAGCCTTCGTCGCCGACCTGAAGGTGCTGACCGCGTCGCTCGACGAGCATCACGGCACGTCGCTCGCCGCGCCGCGCCTCGCACCGCTCGTGCGCGCGGCCGAGGTATTCGGCTTCCACCTGGCGAGCATCGACCTGCGCCAGAGCTCCGACATCCACGAAGCCGTGGTCGCGGAACTGTTCGCGCGCGCCGGCGTACATGCGGACTACGCGTCGCTGTCCGAGGACGACAAGCTGATCGCGCTGCTTGCCGCGCTGGCCGATCCGCGCCCGCTGCGCTCGCCGTACATCGAATACTCGGCGCTCGCGCAAAGCGAGCTGGGCGTGTTCGAGAAGGCACGCGAGGTGCGCGCGCAGTTCGGCGCGCGCGCGGTACGCAACTACATCATTTCGCACACCGAGACGGTCAGCGACCTCGTCGAAGTCCTGCTGCTGCAGAAGGAAACCGGGCTGCTCGAAGGCACATTCGGCGCCGCGCACGACGGCGCGCGCAACGGCCTGATGGTGATTCCGCTGTTCGAGACGATCCCCGACCTGCGCGACGCCGCGCGCATCATGCGCGAATACTTCGCACTGCCGGGCATCGACGCGCTGATCGCTCACCAGGGTGCCGAGCAGGAAGTGATGCTCGGTTACTCGGACAGCAACAAGGACGGCGGCTTCCTGACGTCGAACTGGGAGCTGTATCGCGCGGAGCTCGCGCTCGTCGAGCTGTTCCGCGAGCGCAAGATCACGCTGCGGCTGTTCCACGGCCGCGGCGGCACGGTCGGCCGCGGGGGCGGCCCGACCTACCAGGCGATCCTGTCGCAACCGCCGGGCACCGTGAACGGCCAGATCCGGTTGACCGAACAGGGCGAGGTGATCGCGAGCAAATTCGCGAACCCCGAGATCGGCCGGCGCAATCTCGAGACGGTGGTCGCCGCGACGCTCGAGGCGTCGCTGCTGCCGCAATCGAACGCGCCCGCGCAGCTGCCCGCGTTCGAAGCCGCGATGCAGACGCTGTCCGACGCCGCGATGGCGTCGTATCGCGCGCTCGTCTATGAAACGCCCGGCTTCACCGACTACTTCTTCTCGTCGACGCCGATCACCGAGATCGCCGAGCTGAACATCGGCAGCCGCCCGGCCTCGCGCAAGCTGCAGGATCCGAAGAACCGCAGGATCGAAGACCTGCGCGCGATCCCGTGGGGCTTCTCGTGGGGCCAGTGCCGGCTGCTGCTGACGGGCTGGTACGGCTTCGGCAGCGCGGTGAGCGCATATCTCGACGGCGCGAAGGACGCGGCCGAGCGCACCAGGCGCGTCGCGCTGCTCAAGAAGATGAACAAGACCTGGCCGTTCTTCGCGAACCTGCTGTCGAACATGGACATGGTGCTCGCAAAGACCGACCTCGCGGTTGCGTCGCGTTATGCACAGCTGGTCGCCGATCGCAAGCTGCGCAAGCACGTGTTCGAGCGGATCGTCGCGGAATGGGAGCGCACGTCGCAGGCGCTTGCGGAGATCACCGGCCATACCGGCCGCCTCGCGACCAATCCGCTGCTCGCGCGCTCGATCAAGAACCGCTTCCCGTATCTCGATCCGCTGAACCACCTGCAGGTCGAGCTGATCAAGCGTCACCGCGCGGGCGACACGAACGCGCGGCTGCGCCGCGGGATCCACCTGACCATCAACGGGATCGCGGCCGGCCTGCGCAATACGGGCTGATCGGTGCGCGGCGCGGGCCTGCCCGGCGCCGCGCCGGCATCGCGAAACGAGCGCTGCAAAAGGAAAGCCGCGATACGCAATCACGCGTATCGCGGCTTTTTTCATGCAACGGCACGACGGCACCGGCCGCCGTGTCGCGTCAGACGCTCATCGCGCGTCGATCAGCAACGCATCGTGCTCGAAGGATCCGTCCGGCTGCACCGCGTAATAGCCGCGCACCTCGTCGGGCGCATGCGCCCACAGCGCGCGGATACCCGCGACGCTGTCGGCCGGCGTGCGGATCCGCGCGACCCATGTATCGAAATCGATCGGCAGGCGCCAGCGGCTCTGCACCTGCGCGTCGAACCCGGCGCCACGGAACATCGCGAGCCACTCGTCGGCACGGTAGTCACGCACGTGCGACGCGTCGCGCAGCACTTCGGCGGCCTGCAGGTAGGTGTCGAGCAGCGGATGGTCGTTGCCGGCGATATCGATCATCAGCACGCGGCCGCCCGGCTTCAGCACGCGACGCATCTCGGCGAGCGCCGCGCGCACGTCGTGCCAGTGGTGCGCGCTCATTCGGCTGACCACCCAGTCGAACGTGCCGGCGTCGAACGGCAGCCGCTCGGCCGGCCCCTGCTGCGTGCGGATGTTCGCGAGCCCGCGCTCGCGCGCGGCGGCCTCGACGGTCGCGAGCATCGGCGCCGCGAGATCGTATGCGACCACGTCGCGCACGTGCGGCGCGACCGCGAAACTCGCATGGCCCGCGCCGCAGCCGAGATCGAGCACCGCGGCGCCGGGCGTCGCGCGCACGGCGTCGGCCAGCGCCTGCAGATCGGCGCCCGTCGCGTGCACCGTGCTCGTCAGGTAGGCGGCGGCCGTCGTGCCGAATGCGTCGGCGACCTGGTCGTGGTGTTTCATCGTTCACTCCTTCCTTGGGTGGGCGCTTGCTGCCTGTCAGCGCGCGAATCGCTACAATAGAGCCGCGCTTGTACCAGTACAAGTTAAGCAGTTATTCTGGTATTTGTTACACCTGCCTGATCCTTTGTCGCGCCTCGGGCGCCCTTTTCAGCCGTTTCCGCATGAGCCTGCCGTCCCCCGCCCCCACCCCGCCTCTCGACGCGACGCCCGCCCGCGCTCTCGGCGAATTCATCCGCGCGCACCGCGAACGGCTGTCGCCGCAGGCCGTCGGCCTGCCGCCCGGCCCGCGCCGCCGCACGCCGGGGCTGCGGCGCGAGGAAGTCGCGCAGCTGTGCGGCGTCAGTCCGACCTGGTACACATGGATCGAGCAGGGCCGCCCGGTGTCGGCGTCGGCCGATGCGCTCGCGCGGATCGCCGTCGCGCTGCAGTTGTCGAAGGCCGAACGCGCGTACCTGTTCGAACTGGCCGCGCAGCGCGATCCGGCCGAGCCCGACGTCGCGGCCGGCGACCTGCCGCCGACGCTCGCGGCGACCGTCGCCGCGATCGCCACGCCCGCGTACGTGCTCGACCGGCAATGGAACGCGCTCGCCTGGAACGCGCCGGCCGCCGCGCTGTTTACGGGCTGGCTCGACGGCGAGCACGACCGCAACCTGCTGCGCTTTACGTTCATGGCGCCGGCCGCGCGTACGTTGATCGTCGACTGGGAAACCCGCGCGCGCCGGCTCGCGGCCGAATTCCGCGCCGACTCGATTCGCCACCTCGCCGATGCGCCGACGCGTGCGCTGATCGACGCGTTGATGGCGGGCAGCGATGCATTCGCGCAGTATTGGGCGTCGCAGGACGTGTTCGAGCGCGAAGGCGGCCTGCGCGAATTCGACCATCCGGCCGACGGCCGCCTCGTGTACCAGCAGATCACGCTGAAGCCCGCGCACCGCGAGGACCTGAAGCTCGTCGTGCTCGTGCGCGATTGACGCGGCTCAGAAACTGATCGTCGCGGTGATGGTGTCGCTGTAGTTGCCGGGCGCCGGTGTCGCCTGCGCGGGGACGCGGCCGTATATCGTGATCGCCTGCGCGAATCCGCTGCCGGTTCCGGTCGCCATCGTCGTGCCGCCGGTGCCATCGCCCCACGGCTGCGTGAACGCGCTGTCGCGATAGAGCTGATAGCTGACCGAGCCGCCACCGGTGCGCCGCATCGTGCGCGCGGTGACACTGCCGCTGACGCCGCCGTTCAACGCAATCTGGAATGCATCGCCGTTCGTGCATCGCGCACTGATCGATCCGCTCGCGGTCAGCGCCGACGCCAGCACGCCCGACGGCGGAAACGCCACGCCGGTCGCGCTGATGATGCAGTTGTTGATGACGGTGGCCGTGGCGGTAAAACTCATCGTGCCTGCCGTCGACTGCGACGCGCACGGCGTCGGCAGCACGCCCAGCAGCGAAAAGCTGTAGCTGTAGGTGGCCTGGGTGCCGCTGAAGCTTTGCGTATAGACCGTGCTGGCATTGTTCACGGTCGGCACGGTGGGCTGGTTCGCCGCGATGCGGCCGTAGATGGTCACATTCGTACTCGCGGAGGTACCAAGCCCAGGCTTCGTCAACGAGACCGATATCGGCGTCGTGCCGGTGCTGACGGCGCCCCACGGTTGCGAGTAGCCCGTGTCCTGGTACAGGTCGTACTGCATCTGGTTCGCCCCGCTCGTCAGGTAGCGCGGGCTCGTGCCGCCGAGATTCACGCAAACGAGCACACCCGTGTTCAGGCTCAGCGTGTCCCACGTGCAACTCACGACCATCGTGCTGTTCGTCGTATAGGCCTGCTGCGTAATCGGACTGACCTGACCGAAGCTCGGCACCGGCGGCGTCACCGAACACGTGTCGGCGCGGGCCGGCATCCACGGCATGCCGAGCAGTGCCGCCAGCAACAGGCATGACAGCGCCCGCATCCACCAGCGTGCCACGTCGAATCCGTCATCCGTCATGCATTCCCCCGAAAAGGCTTGTCCGCCCGGCCCGGTTTTCAGCGCGGGCAGCGCTCTCATCGTATCCATCCGCGCACCAATCGTTCGCACTGTTATTTGATCCATGTCAAATCGACAGATGGCAATCCAGACGGAACCCCGGACAATGCTCGCCGGGTGCGCGTTTTCTCCATTGCGCGCGACCAAATCCGTGGAGTAGTCTTCCAACAACGACAGAGCGGTTACGGCGACCGGCGACAGACCACGCGGCAGGCACTCCGCGGCCGGGCGTCTCCAATAAACGGCAGGAGATAACCATAATGAACACTTCCCGGCGTCGTCTACTTTCAGCAACCCTCGCAGCCACGCTGGCATTCGCGCCCGCGCTGCAGCCCGTCACCGTTGCCGCAGTTTATTCGAACGGCAACGCCACTGCCCAGTTCAACGTCACGCTCACGATCCAGGCGAACTGCGCGATCGCCGCGAACCCGCTGGCCTTCGGCACGTCCGGCGTGCTTGCGTCCTCGCTCAACCAGCAGACCACGGTCTCCGTCACCTGCTCGAACTCCACGCCGTACAACGTCGGGCTCGACGCCGGCTCGGTGAGCGGCTCGACGGTCGCCAGCCGGTTGATGGGCGGCACGACGACCGGCAATACCGCCACGACGGTCGGCTACCAGCTCTACCAGGACTCGGGCCACACGACGATCTGGGGCAACACGCAAGGCACCGACACGGTCGGCGGCACCGGCACCGGTTCCGCGCAAGTGCTGAACGTGTACGGCCAGGTACCTGCGCAAGCCACGCCGAAGCCCGACACCTACCAGGCCACCGTCACCGCAACCGTGTACTTCTGACGCGCCGTGGCCTCGATTCCGCGCGCGCTGGCCGCGCTGTGCGTCGCGTCGGCGTCCGCGGCCGCATGCGCGGCCACGCTGCAGATCACACCCGTGACGATCGAGCTGCCGCCGTCGGCGGCGGCCGCGACCATGACGCTCAGCAATCCGGGCGGGCAGCCGATCTATGGCCAGGTTCGCGCCTATCGCTGGACGCAGGAAAACGGCGACGACGTGATGACGCCGACCGATGCGCTCGCCGCCTCGCCGCCGTTGCTGCAGATCGGCGCGAGCGCCGAGCAGTTGATCCGGCTCGTGCGCACGGCGCGAGGCGCGCCCGTCGCCGAGGAAAGCTATCGCGTGCTGATCGACGAACTGCCCGCGCCCGGGACGCCGGTCGAGAACGGCATCACGATCCGGCTGCGCTATTCCGTGCCCGTTTTCGTCGAGCCCGCCGGCACACCGCAGACGCCGCGCCTTGAATGGCGTGTCGAGCGCGACGGATCCGGCACGCGGCTCGCGGTCGAGAACCGCGGCGGGCGGCGCGCGCAGATTTCCGCGGTGAGTCTCGTCGACGCGCACGGCGCCGTGCACGACATCACGCGCGGCCTGCTCGGCTACGCGCTCGCGGGCAGCACGCGGCGCTGGCCGCTCAAGCTGGATGCGGGCGCGGCCGGGTTCGTCAGGATCCAGGCGACCGTGAACGCGCAACCGGTCGAAGCGCGGCTGGCACCGCCCTGATCCGTGCCGGAGGATCGCACGACGTTGCCCGTTCCGACGACGAGCACGGCCCTCCGGGCTGCCTGCGCCGCACGACACGCCGCGCCCGCCGCTGCCGTGCTTGCACTCGCGGCGGCGCTGGCGCTGCATGCTTGCGCCGCCCGTGCGCAGGCGGTGCCGGTGCAGGCGGCCGCGGCAGGCGTGCCCGTGCCCGTGCCCGTGCCCGTGCCGGTGCCTGCGCCTGCGCCTGCGCCTGCGCCTGCGCCGGGGCCGGTGCCGGTGCCCGCACCCGACACACTGTTTCTCGACGTGTCGCTCAACGGTGAGCCGACGCACCGCATCGCCCGTTTTCAAAGAATCGACGGCCGGCTGTACGCGGCGTCAGCCGACCTGAACGACCTGGGCGTCGCCACGGGCGACCGTGCGCACGAGTCGTCGAACACGCTCGTCGCGCTCGATACGCTCGCGGGGCTGCGCTACGACTACGATGCGGCGCGGCAAACGCTCGACCTGCGCGTGCCCGATGCGCTGCGCATCCCGCACACGTTCGATACGCGCGCACTCGCGGCCACGCCGCCGGCCAGCTCCGGCCGCGGCTTCGTGCTGAACTACGACGCGTACGCGCAGACCCTCGCCCACGCACCGCTCGCGGTCTGGAGCGAGGCGCGCTACTTCGATCCGGCCGGCGTATTCAGCAGCACCGGCATCGCCTACCTGTACGACGACCGCCGCCGCTACGTGCGCTACGACACGTCGTGGAGCCACTCGAACCCCGGCACGCTCACGACGACCCAGATCGGCGACACGATTTCGTCGTCGTTGTCGTGGACCCGCTCGCTGCGCCTCGGCGGCGTGCAGTGGCGCAGCAACTTCGGCCTGCGCCCCGACCTCGTCACGTTTCCGGTGCCTGCGCTGTCCGGCAGCGCGGTCGTGCCCACCTCGGTCGACTTGTATGTGAACAACGTGCGCCAGTTCAGCGGCGACGTGCCGAGCGGCCCGTTCGTGATCAACAGCGTGCCCGGCATCACCGGCGCGGGCAACGCGACGGTCGTCACGCGCGACGCGCTCGGCCGCTCGATCGCGACGACCATTCCGCTGTACGTCGACACGCGCCTGCTCGCGCCCGGCCTCGCCAGCTATTCGGCGGAAGCCGGGTTCCTGCGCCGCGCATATGGCAACGATTCGTTCGACTATGCGCGCACGCCGGCCGCAAGCGGCTCGCTGCGCTACGGCATCAGCGAGCGGCTGACCGTCGAGGCGCACGCGGAAGCGACGGCCGGCGTCTACAACGCCGGTGCCGGCGCGCTCGCCCGCCTCGGCGAACGCGGCGTCGCGAACGCGTCGCTGGCGGTAAGCGCGCCGGGCCGCACGGGCGTGCAGGCCGGCGTCGGCTACCAGTACGTGACGCCGCGCTTCTCGATCGATGCGCAGACGCTGCGCGCGTTCGGCGACTACGGCGATCTCGGCAGCCGCGAAGGCGTGCCGGTCTCGCGCGCCACCGACCGCGTCACGGTCTCGTTCCCGTTCCTGCGCGCGCAGACGCTGTCGTTCAGCTATCTCGGCCTCAAGTATCCGGGCATCGTCCCGTCGCGGATCGGCTCGATCGCGTACCTCGTCAATCTCGGCGGGCTCACTTCGATCACGTTCAGCGGCTTCCAGGACTTCCGGCAGCACGACGCACGCGGGTTCTTCGTGAGCCTGAGCGTCGGGCTCGGCGGCAACACGTCCGTCTCGGCGAACGCCGGCCGGCAGAACGGCGACTCGACCTACACGCTGAACGCGACGCGTCCGCCGGATTACGGCGGCGGCGTCGGCTGGAACGTGCAGGCGGGCGCCAACGCGGGCCTGCGCTACGCGCAGGGGCAACTGCAGTATCTCGGCCGCGCCGGCCAGGTCACGCTGCTCGCGCAATCGTTCGACGGGCGCGGCAACGCGTCGGTCGACGTCACGGGCGCGTTCGTGCTGATGGACGGCCGGCTGATGACCGCGCGCCGCGTCGACGACGGCTTCGCGCTCGTCTCGACCGACACCGGGCGCGTGCCCGTGCTGCACCAGAACCGGCTGATCGGCGAGACGGACCGGGCCGGCTACCTGCTCGTGCCCGACCTGAATGCGTACCAGAGCAATCGCGTCGCGATCGACGGCACGGCGCTGCCCGCCGACGCGCGGATCGCCGACACGACGCTCGACGTCGTGCCGCAGGCGCGCTCCGGCGTGCTCGCGCACTTCGCGGTGACGCGCTACAGCGCCGCGTCGATCGCGCTGCGCGCGCCGGACGGCACGCCGCTGCCGCCCGGACTCGAGGTCCGCCACGTCGAAAGCGGCCAGCGCACGATCGTCGGCTACGACGGCCTGACCTTCGTCGACGGCCTCGTCGCGAACAATCACCTCGAAATCTCCGGCGGCGGCCGCGACTGCGCGGTCGAATTCGCGTACCGGCGCCCGGACGACGGCACGCTGCCGCGCATCGGCCCGCTGACCTGCGGCCCGCGTTGATCCGCGCCTGCGGGCGGCCTGCGCGCTCGCCGGCCGCGGGCGCCGCGAATGTTAGAATCGCGGGATTCCCTCGGCGGCGCACGCCGCCCAACTCCCCTTCGAAGAATCGCCATGACGTCCCAACTGCACAAAAAGGGCGAGGCCTGGTCGGCCCGCTTCTCGGAACCGATGTCGGAGCTGGTCAAGCGCTACACGTCGTCGGTGTTTTTCGACAAGCGCCTCGCGCTCGTCGACATCGCCGGCTCGCTCGCGCACGCGAGCATGCTCGCGGCGCAGAAGATCATCAGCGCCGACGACCTCGCCGCGATCGAACGCGGGATGACGCAGATCAAGGGCGAGATCGAGCGCGGCGAATTCGAATGGCAGCTGGATCTCGAGGACGTCCACCTGAACATCGAGGCGCGCCTGACCGCGCTGATCGGCGATGCCGGCAAGCGCCTGCACACGGGCCGCTCGCGCAACGACCAGGTCGCGACCGACATCCGTCTGTGGCTGCGCGGCGAGATCGACCGCATCGGCGGCCTGCTGAACGACCTGCGCGGCGCGCTGATCGACCTCGCGGAAAAGAACGCGGACACGATCATGCCGGGCTTCACGCACCTGCAGGTCGCGCAGCCGGTCACGTTCGGCCACCACCTGCTCGCGTACGTCGAGATGTTCACGCGCGACGCCGAGCGCATGCGCGACTGCCGCACCCGCGTGAACCGCCTGCCGCTCGGCGCGGCCGCGCTCGCCGGCACGAGCTACCCGATCGACCGTCACGCCGTCGCGAAGACGCTCGGCTTCGACGGCATCTGCGCGAACTCGCTCGACGCGGTGTCGGATCGCGACTTCGCGATCGAATTCACGGCGGCATCGGCGCTCGTGATGACGCACGTATCGCGTTTCTCCGAAGAACTCGTGCTGTGGATGAGCCCGCGCGTCGGCTTCATCGACATCGCCGACCGCTTCTGCACCGGCAGCTCGATCATGCCGCAGAAGAAGAACCCGGACGTGCCCGAGCTCGCGCGCGGCAAGACGGGCCGCGTCAACGGCCACCTGATGGCGCTTCTTACGCTGATGAAGGGCCAGCCGCTCGCGTACAACAAGGACAACCAGGAAGACAAGGAGCCGCTGTTCGACACGGTCGACACCGTCGCCGACACGCTGCGCATCTTCGCCGAGATGGTCGCCGGCATCACCGTGAAGCCGGATGCGATGCGCGCGGCCGCGCTGCAGGGCTTCTCGACCGCGACCGACCTCGCCGACTATCTCGTGAAGCGCGGGCTGCCGTTCCGCGATGCGCATGAAGCCGTCGCGCACGCGGTGAAGATCTGCGACGACCGCGGCATCGACCTCGCCGACCTGACGCTCGACGAAATGAAGCGGGAACTGCCGAACGTCGCGCACCTGATCGGCGACGACGTGTTCGGCTACCTGACGCTCGAAGGTTCGGTCGCGAGCCGCAACCACCCGGGCGGCACCGCGCCCGACCAAGTGCGTGCGGCGGTCAAGGCCGCTCGCGCCGCGCTCGGCAAGTAAGCCTGCCGGCATGCACGGGCGCCTGGCGCGTCCGTCCTTCCCTCGGGCGGCCGTCGTGCCGCTCGACGCCTTTCCCGCTTCCCGGATACCGCCGATGACCTTCTCCGCCGCGCTCTTCGACATGGACGGCCTGCTCGTCGATTCCGAGCGGACCATCATGAACACGTGGATCGACGTGTCGAGTGCGCACGGCGTCGTGCTGACCGAAATCGATTATCTGCAAATCGTCGGCCGCTCGTTCGCCGAGGGCCAGGTGATTCTCGCGCGGCTCATCGGCGACGCCGACACGTTCGACGCCGTGCGCACCCGCGTGCGCGAGCAGCTGGCCGCGCCCGAACCTCATCCGAAGTTTCCGCTGAAATCCGGCGCGCTGGCGCTGCTCGAGACGCTCGCGCAGGCAGGCATTCCGTGCGCGGTCGCATCGTCGTCCGCGCGCGACGTGATCCGTGCGCGGCTCGACGCGGTCGGCGTGCTGCCGTTCTTCCGCGCGATCGCGGGCGGCGACGAAGTCGCGCGCGGCAAGCCCGACCCGGCCGTGTACCGGCTCGCGGCCGAACGCCTCGGCGTGCCGGCGCACGCGTGCGTTGCGTTCGAGGACAGCGACTTCGGCGCGCAATCGGCCGCCGGCGCGGGCGCATCGGTCGTCACCGTGCCCGACCTGAAGGCGCCGACGCCCGAGATCGTCGCGCTGAGCCTGCACGTGCTCGCATCGCTCGACGATGCAGTCGCGCTCGTGCCGTCGTGGTTCGGCCGCATGGACACGCAGCAGCCGGCGTAGGCACCTCGCGACACGCCACATGCGAACGGGCACCCTCGGGTGCCCGTTTTCCGTTACCGCGCCGCATGACCGGCGTCGCGACGCTCGTCAGTTGTTGCCGGCCGTCTCCGACAGCCGCTTCATCGTCGCGATGCGCGCGCCGATCAGGTCGACGCGTCCGTCCTCGCCGACGAGCGGCGCCGTCGCATCGCGGAACGCCACCCACGCGCGTTGCGCACGCACGAGCGTCGCGGCCGAATGCGCGGGCATCTTGCGACGCAGCTTCTGGTAATAGCGATTCAAATCGAACAGCGCGTGTTCGCACGCGGCATCCTGCACGCACGGCCGCACGCGGCGTATCGCCGGATCGCGCGGTACGTTCGCCGGCTTGCCGGTGGCTGCCGCGGCCGTGCCCGGCGCCTTGCCCGCACCGCTCGCGGTGTCGCCTTGCGCACGGCTCGTGGCCGCGACCGGCACGGCGGCGGGCGGCGGCGCATAGCGGTCGGCCGCCGCGCGCAGCGCCAATGCGCGATCGCGCACGGGCTGCAGCTGCAGGTCGGCGCTCGACATCGCATACGCGGTGCCGCGCGTCGTGTCGTATACGGCCTTCAGCAGATGAACCTCGTCCTTGCGCCACGTGACCCAGTGGCGCTGGCTGTCCTGCCAGCCGCGCTTCACGTCGGCCGGCGCGTCGTTCGACAGGCGCTGGTACGCGCTGTCCATCACCGCCTGCCATTGCTGCTGCGCTTCGCCCATGCACTGGATCTGGCCGGCCGTCGACGACCGGTCGCGCCGCGCGAGACACTGCCGCATCGCAACGTCGATCGGGTCGGCCGCCGCCACCTCCGCATGCGCGACGTTCAGCCCCGCAAGCCCTGCGAACCCGCTCGCCCAGACGACGAGCGCGGCCAGCGCCGCGCGCATCGTCCGGATTCGTCCCTGCGCCGCCATCAGTCGCGCACGCAGTCGACGAAGTACTCGACGCGGCCGTTCACTTCTTCCGCGACGAGACCGTGGATGTCGGTGTGGAAGCCCGGGAAGCGCTCGTTGAAGTCGCGCGCGAACCGCAGGTAGTTCACGATCGTCTTGTTGAAGCGCTCGCCCGGGATCAAGAGCGGAATGCCCGGCGGGTACGGCGTGAGCAGGATGCTCGTCACGCGGCCTTCGAGTTCGTCGAGCGGCACGCGGTCGATCTTGCGGTGCGCGAGCTTCGCGAACGCGTCCGACGGCTTCATCGCGGGCTCCATGTCCGACAGGTACATCTCCGTCGTCAGGCGCGCGATGTCGTTCGCACGGTACACGTCGTGGATCTGCGTGCAGAGGTCGCGCAGGCCGACACGCTCGTAACGCGGATGCTGCGCGACGAATTCCGGCAGCACGCGCCACAGCGGCTGGTTGTTGTCGTAGTCGTCCTTGAACTGCTGCAGCTCGGTCACCATCGAGTTCCAGCGGCCCTTCGTGATGCCGATCGTAAACATGATGAAGAACGAATACAGGCCGGTCTTCTCGACGATGATCCCGTGCTCGGCCAGGTACTTCGTGACGATCGCGGCCGGAATGCCCGTCTCGCCGAACTCGCCGTCGACGTCGAGCCCCGGCGTGATGATCGTCGCCTTGATCGGGTCGAGCATGTTGAAGCCTTCCGCCAGCGGGCCGAAGCCGTGCCAGTGGTCGTTCGGCTTGAGCATCCAGTCCTCGCGCGAGCCGATGCCTTCTTCCGACAGGTCGTCCGGCCCCCACACGCTGAAGAACCAGTCGTCGCCGTATTCGGCGTCGACCTTGCGCATCGCGCGACGGAAGTCGATCGCCTCGGCGATCGATTCCTCGACGAGCGCGGTGCCGCCCGGCGGCTCCATCATCGCAGCCGCGACGTCGCACGACGCGATGATCGCGTACTGCGGGCTCGTCGACGTGTGCATCAGGTACGCCTCGTTGAAGCGATGCTTGTCGAACGTGCGGTTCTCCGAATCCTGCACGACGATCTGCGACGCCTGCGAGATGCCCGCGAGCAGCTTGTGCGTCGAATGCGTCGCGAACACGAGCGCGCCCGTACGCGGACGGCCGTCGCCGATCGCGTGCATGTCGCGGTAGAACGGGTGGAACGTCGCGTGCGGCAGCCACGCTTCGTCGAAGTGCAGCGTGTCGAGCAGGTCGCCGAGCAGGTCCTTGATCATCTCGACGTTGTAGACCACGCCGTCGTACGTGCTCTGCGTGATCGTCAGGATGCGCGGTTTCAGGTCCGGGTTCTCGCGCATCGCCTCGCGTGCGAACGGGTTCGCCTCGATCTTCTTGCGGATGTTCTCCGGCTTGAATTCGTCGCGCGGGATCGGCCCGATGATGCCGAAGTGGTTGCGCGTCGGCGTGAGGAACACCGGAATCGCGCCCGTCATCGTGATCGCGTGCAGGATCGACTTGTGGCAGTTGCGGTCGACCAGCACGATGTCGCCGGGTGCGACCGTCGCATGCCAGACGATCTTGTTCGACGTCGACGTGCCGTTGGTCACGAAGAACAGGTGATCCGCGCTGAAGATGCGCGCCGCATTGCGCTCGGACGCCGCGACCGGGCCCGTGTGATCGAGCAGCTGGCCGAGTTCGTCGACGGCGTTGCAGACGTCCGCGCGCAGCATGTTCTCGCCGAAGAACTGGTGGAACATCTGGCCGAGCGGGTTCTTCAGGAACGCGACGCCGCCCGAGTGGCCCGGGCAGTGCCACGAGTACGAGCCTTCGTCCGCGTACTTCACCAGCTCCTTGAAGAACGGCGGCGCGAGCGAGTCGAGATAGACCTTCGCCTCGCGGATGATGTGGCGCGCGACGAACTCCGGCGTGTCCTCGAACATGTGGATGAAGCCGTGCAGCTCGCGCAGGATGTCGTTCGGCAGGTGGCGCGACGTGCGCGTCTCGCCGTACAGGAAGATCGGGATGTCCGCGTTGCGGCGGCGCACTTCGGCGACGAACGCGCGCAACTCGATGATCGCGGTCGCGAGTTCCGGCAGCTCGCCGTCCGGGCCCGTTTCGCCGAGCATGAGTTCGTCGTCGTCGATCGACAGGATGAAGCACGACGCGCGGCTCGACTGCTGCGCGAACGACGTCAGATCGCCGTAGCTCGTGAGGCCGAGGACTTCGACGCCCTCCTTCTCGATCGCTTCGGCCAACGCCCGGATGCCGGAGCCCGAGATGTTCTCGGAGCGGAAATCTTCGTCGATGATAACGACGGGGAAACGAAACTTCATGGGCGATTCTCCAAAAAGAACGACCGCGGCGCGTCACGCGCAGCGGTCACCCGGAAACTGGTGAGACGTTATGCAACCAGATCAGGTTTTCGGCAGCGTGACACCGCGCTGACCCTGATACTTGCCGCCGCGATCGGCGTACGACACGTCGCACACTTCGTCGCTTTCGAAGAACAGCACCTGCGCGACACCTTCGTTCGCGTAGATCTTCGCGGGCAGCGGCGTGGTATTCGAGAATTCCAGCGTGACGTAGCCTTCCCACTCGGGTTCGAACGGCGTCACGTTGACGATGATCCCGCAGCGCGCATACGTCGACTTGCCGAGGCAGACGGTGAGCACGGTGCGCGGAATGCGGAAATATTCGACGGTGCGGGCCAGCGCGAACGAGTTCGGCGGGATGATGCACACGTCGCCCTTGAAATCGACAAACGAACCTTCGTCGAAGTTCTTCGGATCGACGATCGTCGAGTTGATGTTCGTGAAGATCTTGAATTCGTCCGCGCAGCGGATGTCGTAGCCGTAGCTCGACGTGCCGTAGCTGACGATCCTGCGACCGTCCTCGGACGCGCGAACCTGATCGGGCACGAACGGCTCGATCATCTTGTGTTCTTCGGCCATGCGCCGAATCCATTTGTCGGACTTGATGCTCATATCAGGGCGCCTGGAAACGCTGCGTGACAGTCGGTGAGGGCCGCGCCCGCGAGGCGGCGGCCGGGAAAGGCGCACATTTTACGCGATCATCGGCTCGCGCACGCGGCGGCCGTCACCGGATCACGCCGCAGGCCAGCGCGGGGCCCGCTCCATGCTGCGGAAACGCCGGGTCGCTCGGGTCGCGGTGCACCAGTGCCGCGCGATTCAGCGCGGAGCGCACGCCGTCGAGGGCCAGATCGGGCGCGACGATGAAACCGGCCGCGACGCCGTTCGCGTCCGCATGGATGTTGCCGAGATCGCCGGCGACGCGCGCACCGGCGCGCAGCCGGTCGGCGGCCGGCGCGAACACCTGGCCGGCGCTCGAGCCGTCGCCCGCGTTGCAGTCGCCGCGCTCGTGCACCTGCAGTGCGTGATCGCTGTTCGGCGGCAGCCCGACGAGGTTGTAGGTGACCTGCACGCCGTCGGGACGCTCGACGAACGTGACCGCGCCGTGCGCCTGCGAGCCGACGGTCGGCTGCAATTGCGCGTCGGCGCGCTTCTCGTGCGACGAGGAAAAAGAGGCACAGCCGGCCAGCAGGCCCAGCGCGGCGGCGGCCAGCAGCGCGCGCCGCGCGCGGCCGGCATGCACGCCGTGATGTCGTTGGTTCATTCGATCCTCATGCCGGCTGGCGGCCGTTCGAGACGGCTGCCGTGCCGGGCGGGTAAAGGGACCCGGGAAAAGTCGCCATGATACCGCGCCTCGCGATGCCGTAAACAGCGTGAGGCCCCGCCCCGCAAGGGTTTTACGTATTTTGAACAACGATCGACGGGAACTTCGACGTCATGTCGCGCGCGCGCTCGGCGATCGCCAGCGCGACCCCGCGCGCGATGTCGCGGTAGCGCCGCGCCAGCGCGCCATCCGGTTCGGCCACGACCGTCGGCGTGCCGCTGTCGGCGCGCTCGCGGATCGCGATGTCGAGCGGCAGGCTGCCGAGCACGGTCACGCCGTAATCCTGCGCCATCCGCTCGGCGCCGCCCGCGCCGAAGATGTGCTCTTCGTGGCCGCAGTTCGAGCAGATGTGGATGCTCATGTTCTCGACGATCCCGAGGATCGGAATCCCGACCTTCTCGAACATCTTCAGGCCCTTCTTCGCATCGAGCAGCGCGATGTCCTGCGGCGTCGTCACGATCACGGCGCCCGTCACCGGCACGCGCTGCGCGAGCGTGAGCTGGATGTCGCCGGTGCCCGGCGGCATGTCGACGATCAGATAGTCGAGCTCGCGCCAGTTGGTCTGCCGCAGCAGCTGCTCGAGCGCCGACGTCGCCATCGGGCCGCGCCACACCATCGGGTTGTCCTCCTCGATCAGGAAACCGATCGAGTTCGCCTGCAGTCCATGACCGACCAGCGGATTCATCGACTGGTTGTCCGGCGACTCGGGGCGCTGGCCGTGGATGCCGAGCATGGTCGGCAGCGACGGCCCGTAGATGTCGGCGTCGAGAATGCCGACCGACGCGCCTTCGGCGGCGAGCGCGAGCGCGAGGTTCACGGCCGTCGTGCTCTTGCCGACGCCGCCCTTGCCCGATGCGACCGCGACGATGTTCTTCACGTTCGGCAGCAGCTTCACGCCGCGCTGGACCGTGTGCGCGACGATCTCCTGCGACACGGCGACGCGCGCGTCGCGCACGCCCGGCACGGCCTTCAGCGCATCGGCGATGCGCGCGCGCACGTCGTCGTGCTGGCTGCGCGCGGGATAGCCGAGCACCACGTCGACCGCCACGGCGTCGCCGTCGATCGCGACGTTGCGCACGCCCTTGTTCGCCGCGTACGGACGGCCGGTATTGGGATCGACGACTGCCGCCAGTGCGGCGTCGACGTGTGCCCGATCAATGCTCATCGAAACTCCGTGAAATCGTTTTTCTCTCGCGCAAACGTCAAGAAATATCAAATAACGCTGCGAAAATCGGGAAAAGTGAAAGAATCTGTTGCACGCCATTGCGCGAACGCGCGCGTCGGAGCAATCTTCGCGTGCGGCATGCTATGGGGCCAAATCGGCCGCCAACCGCCTATATTGTAGAGGCTGATGCGTTGCCCTGTCCGGAACAGCCCCGCTGACGAACAGGGCATGCGGCCGCCTCGACGGCTGCCGCGGGCACGGGCTCGCCCTTCCTTTTTCGGGTGTCCGTGCAGGGAGCCGTAACTGTTGTTTGTCGTCGTTGTCGACTCGTTCAACCAAGAGAGGAATCCAAGATGAACATGAAAATCGCGACTCGCCTGTCCGTCTTCGCACTCGCCGGCGCGCTGCTGGCAGGCTGCGCCACGCAGCAAGGCAACAATACGGCCGTGGGCACCGGCACGGGTGCGGCGCTGGGCGCGGGCATCGGCGCGCTGGCCGGTGGCGGCAAGGGCGCGGCGATCGGCGCGGGCGTCGGCGCACTGGTCGGCGGCGTGACGGGTTACAACTGGCAAGCGATCAAGAACAAGCTCGCGCCGTCGGCAGCCAAGACGGGCACGCAGGTGACCGAGCAGCCGGACGGCTCGCTGAAGCTGAACGTGCCGAGCTCGGTGACGTTCGCGACGAACCAGTACGCGATCACGCCGGCGTTCACGCCGCTGCTGAACGACCTGGCGACGACGCTGAACCAGAACCCGCAAGTGACCGCATCGATCATCGGCTACACGGACAGCACGGGCTCGGCACAGCTGAACCAGACGCTGTCGCAGAACCGTGCGCAGAGCGTCGTGAACGCGCTGGTGCAGCGCGGCGTCGCCGGCGGCCGCCTGTCGGCACAAGGCATGGGCCCGTCGAACCCGATCGCGGACAACGCGACCGAAGCCGGCCGCGCGCAAAACCGCCGCGTCGAGATCTACCTGCGCGCAGCGCAGCAGTAAGCACCGCCGCGAGAGGAGCAAACGGGGGCGCACGCCCCCGTCGCACAAGGCTTCCAGCGGGGCCCGTAACAAATCGAAAAAAAATTCGAACTTCTGTCGCGGCCCGCGGTCTGTCTTTACGGTACGCGGCTGGCGCAGCCGGCGCGTCACCATTCTCCTCTTGTCGTTGTTGCTCCGGGGCCGTATCCGCCCCGGTTTTTTTTGCCCGGAATTTGTGTGCTGCGTTGCAGCATCGCACCGCCGGGCACGCCGCCACGGCGGCCCGCTCCTTCCGGCGCCCGCTCCACGGCGCCCGCGCCGGCTGACCTGCCCGCGCCCCTGCTAGAATCGCAGTTTCCGTCGTTTCAGCCGTTCTTCTACAGACCCTATGTCCGCAACCGACCTCACTTCCGTGCAGGCCGCGGCGCCGCAAGGCCGCCGCCAGATCCTCGTTACGTCCGCACTGCCCTACGCCAACGGCCAGATCCATATCGGCCATCTGGTCGAGTACATCCAGACCGACATCTGGGTGCGGACGCTGCGAATGCACGGCCACGAGGTCTACTACATCGGCGCCGACGACACGCACGGCACGCCGGTCATGCTGCGCGCGGAAAAGGAAGGCCTCACGCCGAAGCAGCTGATCGAGCGTGTATGGACCGAACACAAGCGCGATTTCGACAGCTTCGGCGTGTCGTTCGACAACTTCTACTCGACCGACTCGGACGAGAACCGCGTGCTGAGCGAGAAGATCTACCTCGCGCTGAAGGACAACGACCTGATCGCCGAGCGCGAGATCGAGCAGGCGTACGACCCGGTCAAGGAAATGTTCCTGCCGGACCGTTTCATCAAGGGCGAATGCCCGAAGTGCCACGCGAAGGACCAATACGGCGACAACTGCGAAGTGTGCGGTTCGACCTACCTGCCGACCGAACTGCTGAACCCGTACTCGGTCGTGTCCGGTGCGACGCCGGTGCGCAAGACGTCGACGCACTACTTCTTCCGCCTGTCGGACCCGCGCTGCGAATCGTTCTTGCGCGAATGGGTCAGCGGCCTCGCCCAGCCCGAAGCCACCAACAAGATGCGCGAATGGCTCGGCGACGCCGGCGAGGCGAAGCTCGCCGACTGGGACATCTCGCGCGACGCGCCGTACTTCGGCTTCGAGATCCCGGGCGCCCCCGGCAAGTACTTCTACGTGTGGCTGGACGCGCCGGTCGGCTATTACGCGAGCTTCAAGAACCTGTGCGACCGCAAGGGCATCGACTTCGACGCGTGGATCCGGTCGGGCTCGAGCGCCGAGCAGTACCACTTCATCGGCAAGGACATCCTGTATTTCCACACGCTGTTCTGGCCGGCGATGCTCGAATTCTCGGGCCATCGCACGCCGACCAACGTGTTCGCGCACGGCTTCCTGACGGTCGACGGCGCGAAGATGTCGAAGTCGCGCGGCACGTTCATCACCGCGCAGAGCTACATCGACACCGGCCTGAACCCGGAATGGCTGCGCTACTACTTCGCCGCGAAGCTGAACGCGACGATGGAAGACATCGACCTGAACCTCGACGACTTCCAGGCGCGCGTGAACAGCGATCTCGTCGGCAAGTACGTGAACATCGCGAGCCGGGCGGCGGGCTTCCTGCTCAAGCGCTTCGACGGCCGCGTGCAGGACAGCGCGATGAATCATCCGCTCGTCGCGAAGCTGCGCGGTGCGATTCCCGCGATCGCGTCGCACTACGAGGCGCGTGAATACAGCCGCGCGCTGCGCCAGACGATGGAACTCGCCGACGAAGTGAACGCGTACGTCGACGGCGCGAAGCCGTGGGAACTCGCGAAGGATCCGGCCAACGCGGTCGCGCTGCACGAAACCTGCAGCGTGAGCCTCGAGGCATTCCGCCTGCTGTCGCTCGCGCTGAAGCCGGTGATGCCGCGCGTGGCCGAAGCCGTCGAGGCCTTCTTCGGGATCGCGCCGCTCACGTGGGCCGACGCCGCGAAGCCGCTGTCGTCCGCGCAGCCGATCAAGGCGTACCAGCACCTGATGACGCGGGTCGATCCGAAGCAGATCGACGCGCTGCTCGCGGCGAACCGCGATTCGCTGCAGGCCGACGCTGCCGGCGCTGCTGCCGCGGGCACGGCCACCGCCACCGCCAACGCCGCGAAGGCGGGCAAGAACGCCAAGGCGAACGCAAAGCCGGCCGCCGCGAACGCAGCCGACGACGGTCCGATCTCGATCGACGATTTCGCGAAGGTCGACCTGCGCATCGCGAAGATCGTCGCGTGCCAGGCCGTCGAAGGCTCGGACAAGCTGCTGCAGCTCACGCTCGACATCGGCGAGGAAAAGACCCGCAACGTGTTCTCCGGCATCAAGTCGGCGTACCAGCCCGAGCAGCTCGTCGGCAAGCTGACGGTGATGGTCGCGAACCTCGCGCCGCGCAAGATGAAGTTCGGGCTGTCCGAAGGGATGGTGCTCGCCGCGTCGGCTGCCGACGAGAAGGCCGAGCCGGGCCTCTACATCCTCGAGCCGCACAGCGGCGCGAAGCCCGGCATGCGCGTGAAGTAAGCCGCACGCACGGCCGCTTGCACGAGACACCCCGCACCGATCGCGTGCGGGGTTTTTTTATGCCCGCACCGGGCCGACGGAAAGCGATGCGAGCGACGACGACGAACCCGGCGCGTGCCGGCGTACGGCAGCGTCACCGCTGGCTGAACCAGCGATCGAAGCGCCGCGTGTAGTTTAGGTCGACGCCCTGGAACGTGCCGCCGTATGCGGACACCGACCAGAAGCGCGTCAGGTTGATCGTCGCCTTGAACGCGTTGCTCGCCGACTGCAGGCCCTGCTCGAAGCCGAGCACGAAGCGTTCGTTGATCGCCTTCGACACCTGGATGACCTGCGGATCGGTCAGCCCGACATCGCTGCGGCCGATCGAGAATTCGTCGAGCCCGAAGGTCTGCGCGACACGCTTGCCGGTCACGCTGCCCAGCAGCGCGAGCGCCGCCGTCATCGTGCCCTGCTGGCCGACGTTGTTGCCCTGGTCGGTGCCGTGCCCGAACAGCAGCCACGACAGTTTTTCGTTGTCGGTGACGTTCGGCTCCGACACCAGCTTGACCGTCAGCGCCTGGATCGTGCCGGTGACCTGCACGCCGGCCTCGACCTCCTGGTTGCGCCGCATCGCGAGAATGTTCACGCCCGGATTCGACACGGGGCCGTTGAACGTGAAGAAGCCGTTCTCGACCGCGAGCTTGCGGCCGAACGACGTATACGTGGACCCTTCGGTCACGCGCACGTTGCCGACCGCGCGCAGCGGCACGCCCGGCGCGCTCATCACGGTGATCGTGCCGCGCAGCCCGAGATCCGCGCCGTGCCCCTTGAAGCGGAAGTTGTTGCCGAGGCCGATGTCGATGTTCGCGCGCGGCGCGAGCGACGGTGCCGGCTTGTTGTCGACCTTCTGCGGCTTCGCGACCGCCGTGCCGGTGGGCGTCTCGCCGCGCACCGTCCCGTCCGGGCGCACCACGACGACGTCGTCGGACAAGTGCGGCGCCGCGTCCTCCGGCAGGTCGAACAACGCACGATCCACGACGAACTTGCCGTCGATCGACAGCGCGCCGCGCGGCCCGTCGTTCGCGACGGTCGCCTTGCCCGACAGCGACAGCTTGCGATCGGGCGCCGCGAACAGTTCGAGCTTGTCCGCGACGATGCTCGCGGTCAGGTCCGGCGCCTCGCCGTCGAGACGCACGCGGCCGATCGCGCGCAACGTGCCGTCGCCGCCGTGGAACTCGACCTGCTGGAATTCGACGAGGTTCTCCGCGAGCTTCACGCGCACGATGCCGTCCTTCAGCTGCACGCCCTGGTCGACGAGCGTCGCGGACAGGTCATCTCCCGTCAGCATCCCCGACACGTTCGGCTTCACCGGCGTGCCCGCGATCGTCAGCTTCAGCGCCGCGCGCCCGCCGAGCAGGTAGCTCGGCCCGAACAGGTTGCCGGTCGCCTTCAGCGACGGGATGTCGGCGTCGATGCGGCCGGCGAGCGGGCCGTCGTCGACGACGCCGAACACGCCGTCGCGCAGCGCGAACGGCACGGTGACGTTCGCATCGAGCGTGCCGACCCGGTTCGCCTTCGCGAGCGCCACCACGTTGAGCCGGTTGCCGGGCGCAAAGCTCGCGCGCGCCGACAGGTCGGTCAGGCCAAGCGACGCGATGCCGCGGCCGGTCTCGATCGTCACGTCGCCGCCGCGCCGCTTCACCTGCACGTAACCCGTCGCGTTCGCGCCGAGCGAGAAATCCCAGTCGGCATCGAGCACGACGTCGGTGCGCACCGGCGGCCGCTGGCCCGTCAGCTCCTGGCGGATCTCGAGGAAGCGCGCGACCGACGCGCCGCGCACGGCGCCTGCCGAGCGCATCTGGCCGTGATCGAACACGAACGACTTCAGGTCGATCTCCGCGCCCTCGAGCGTGAGCCGCGTCGCGCCGAGCGTCACGCGGCCGGCGCCAGCCGACACGGCGAGCGGCGACTGGAGCGCCACCGCCGGCGTGCCGCGGTTCGCGAGGCGCGTGACGGTACCGTCCCAGCGCATCCCGTCGCGGTTCTCGATCACGCCACCGTTCGCCGCGAGCGTCAGGTCGATCACGCGGCCGTCGGCCGCCCCGAGCGCCGACGCGTCGAGCGTGTGCTTCGCGCGCGTGCCGTCGAGGTTCGCGCGCAGCGATTTCAATTGCAGCGAGCCGAGCGCGATGTCGGTCGCGTCGGTCGTGAATACGAGCGCGCCGTGCGCGCCGTCGCGGATGTCGGCGCGCCCCTGCGCGGCACCGATCCGGTTCGAGCCCACCACGACGTGCTGGGCCTTGTAGGTGCCCGTCACGTTCGGATGCGCGAAGCTGCCGGTCAGCTCGCCCTGCGCCTGCACGAGCCCCTGCACGCCGAAGCCGAGTCGATCGAGCTCGGGCGCGTCGACGACGAAGCGCAGCCGGTCGCCCGGCGCGCCGAAACTGCCGCGCAGCTCGACATGGTTGCCCGCGATCGACAGGTTCGCGTTGCTCGGCAGGATCCGCGCGCCGACGAGCTGCACGACGCCGGCGCCGGTCAGCGGCACGCCGTCGTAGAGGCTGTCGCCGAGCTTGAAGGTCGCCTTCGTCGACATTTGCGGCGCGAACGCACCGGAGGCCGTCAACGTGCCCGATACGCGCGTCTCGCCGCGCCGGGCCGGCGCCTTCGCCGTTGCCTTCGCCGTTTTGGCGGCCGGCTTGCCGCCGCCCGCGCCCGGCGCGCTCATCGCGGCCAGCAGCAGCGGATCGAACGCGGTCAGCGTCGCCTTCGCGTCGTAGCTCGAATGCGCGTCGTGGCGGAACACGCCGGTCAGGTCGATCCGGCCCTTGCCAGCCGTCACGCGCGCATCGGTCAGCACCGTCTGCTGCTGCGTCAGCGCGACCTTCGCGCGCGCGCCGAGCGCCAGCTTCGGATCGTTCAGATCGAAGTCGACGGTCGTCGCATCGCCGGCGAGCGTCACGCCGAGCGGGCCGCCGAGGCGCATCGGCCGCAACTCGACGACGAACGCGTTGAGATCGAGGTTCGCGACCTTCAGGTCGAAGCGGCCCTTGCCGCCGGTCAGCGTGCCGCCGCCGGTCACGTTGCCGTCGCGGATCAGCTTCAGCGCGAGGCCGTCGATCCGCTGCGCGTGTGCATCGAGATTGACGGTCGCATGTGCGTCGACGACCGGCAGCAGATGCTCGCCGAGCGTGCCGGGCTTCGCATTGACGATCGACACCGGGCCGGTCACCGCGAATCCTTTGGCCGGCGCGGTCACGGGCGCCAGCTCCGCGCGCACCGCGAGATCGGCGGCCGGCGCGCCGGGCGAGATCGCCTGCGGGTTCACGTGATCGAACGCAAGCGACGCGCGGGTGAGCGGCACCGCGCCGAACGGCGCGGCCTCGACGTGCGCACGCCCGTTCAGCTTCATCCCGCTCGCGGTGACGTCGGCGACGAGCGCTTCGAGCGAGCCCGATACGTTCGCGCTCGCATTCACCGGTTCGTCGGCGAGCTTGCCCGCGTAGGTCGCGGTGCCCGTCAGCGCGAACGGCTTCACGCCGTCGAGGTTCGCGCGCGCGGTCAGCGCGCCGTACGGCGTGTCGACGCCGTCGAGTGCAAGCTCATGGTGACGGCCGTCGCTGCGACCGCTCAGCGCGAGATGGTCGAGCTGCGTCGTCGAGCCGCCTTCGTGAATCGCCAGGTGATCGACGCGCAGGTCGTCGATCCGCAACTGCAGCGGCAGGCTCAGGTCCTGCGGCGTCGTGGACGGCGTCGACGGACCCGGCGCGATCCGCACGTCGACCGTGCCCGCGCGAAGGTAGTCGACGGTCAGCCGCCACGGCGCGCGGGTCAGCGCCCAGCGGCCGTCGAGCCGGTCGATCCGCACTTCGGTGCCGGCGCCGCCGGGGCTCGTCCACGCGAAGCCGCGCAGCCGCACGCCCGTCGCCAGCGCGCCGCCGTCCAGCGTGCCGGTCAGCCGGCCGCCCAGCACGCGCACGGCGGTCTGCCACGCCAGCCGCGTGCCGCGCTCGGTCGTCGCCGCGGCCAGTACGAGCCCGGCTGCAAGCACGGCGAGCAGCACGATCGTCACGAGCGTCCACGCGACGATCCGGCCCGCACGCGCGCGGCGCGGCGCGGGCTGCGGCGCGTCGGGCGCGCGCTCGGGGGCGTCCGGGTCGTGAGGCGGCGGCGTGTCGTTCGGATCCTTCGTCATGCGGTTCGTCGTGGCGGGTGCAACACGTTCAGAAAGCGATGCCGAGCGTCAGGTACGGGCGCACGCTATGGTTGCGCAGTCCGTACGCGACGTCGACGTTGATCGGGCCGACGGGGCTGCGCCAGCGCGCGCCGATGCCGACACCCGGATAAAACACGCGCTCGCCCCACGCATCGGTCGCGGTCCCGATGTCGAAGAAGGTCGCGGCGCCCCAGTCGCGGTTGAACCAGTGCTGGTATTCGGCGGTGCCCGTCACCAGGTACTTGGTCGGCAGCACGGAGCCGTCGACGCTGTTGCCGATGCTCTGGTAGCCGTAGCCGCGCACCGAGTTCGAGCCGCCCGCGCGGAACAGCAGCGACGCCGGCACGCCGTTCGAGCTTCCGCTCGTGAACACGCCGCCGAGCTCCGCGCGGAACACGAACAGGTCGCGCTTGCCGACCGGCAGGTACTGCTGGCCGCGTGCGTAACCGCGGATGAAGGTCTGGTCGGTCAGCACGCCCTTGATCGCGAAGCCGGCCTCGGCGTGGATCAGGTTGCCCGAGCGCGGGAACAGCGGATCGTCGACGTTGCGGCGCGTCCATGCCCACTGCGGCACCAGCGCGCGGCTCGTGGTCGGGCCCGCGCCATTCTGGTCGAGCCGGTCCTGGTAGAACATCAGCGAGTATGCGTAGTCGATGAACTGACCGGTGCGCGTGCGCTGCGCGCCGACCCGCGCACTGTAGATGCGCGTGTCCGACACGTTGGTGTTCGTGTACGACGCGAGCACGCTGTTGGTCCACCCTTTCTCGCCGGGCGGCATCGACAGCTGGACCTGGCCGTACTGCTGGATCTGGTCGAGCCGGCCCGAGACAGTGAGCGGCCACGCGGCGCCGAACGTGTCGAGATACGTGTAGGAGCCCTGCACGTGCGGGCCCGTGTCGGTCGCATAGCCGACGCCGCCGCGAATGCTGTTGTACGGAAACTCGCTGACCTTCACGTGCACGGGCGTGCGCTCGGGCTTGGCCGTATCGTCGCCGACGTCGATCGCGACGCTCGCGTAGTACGGCGTGTTCTGCAGCTGCCGCTGCAGCTCGGTGATCCGCTGCACGTCGTAGATCTCGCCTTCGGACAGCGGATTGACGTTCGTGACGATCCATTCCGGGTAGCGGCGCACGCCGTCGACGTCGACCTTGCCGATCGTGAATGTCGGGCCGCTGTCGAACGTGACGGCCAGCGTCGCGCGTTGCGTGCGCGGATCGATGCGCGCCTCCGACGACGCGATCTTCGCGCCTAGGTAGCGGCGCGACTGCAGTTGCCTGAGCGCCGCGCTCTTCGCGCCGTCCCAGTCGGACTGCGTAAACGGATCGCCCGGCTTCAGCGAAAACGCGAAGCGGGTCGCGGCCTCCTGCTTCGGATCCTCGGTGCCGACCGGGCCCTTGAACGCCAGGTCGACCGTCGACACGACGGTCTGCGGCCCCGGATCGACGGCGACCCGCACGTCGCGTTTGCCGTCGCGCGTGCGCACGTCGGTGCGCACGACCGGCGAGAAATAGCCGGCCGTCGCGGTCAGGTCGCGCACCTGCTGCGGGGTGGCGGTCACGAGGAAGTCGAACTGGTCGTCGCTGATGTCGTCGCGCTTCGCGAAACGCGCGATGTCGAGATGGGCGTTGAGAAGCTTGCGGATCGCGCGCGGCGCGTCGATCTCGACGTCGTACTTCGCGTAGGCCGGCAGCGCGACGAACGCGGCGAGGCAACCCGCGAGGGCTGCCCGGGCCGCCGCGGCGGCGCCGCGCCGCGCGCGCCGAGCGGGGGCGCGCGGCCCGCGCGGGCTCGCTTCGTGCGCCGTATGTGCCTGCTGGTTCACCTGACCCGCCAACTATGACCTCGCCCTCGGTTGTCGTGATTGTGTGGAAAACCCCGTATTTGACCACAGGGCGGCGGCCCTGCCCGCACGGGTGCCGCTTTGATGCCTGGACGCAACGAGGCGCGCGCGGGCCCGGCCGGTCGCGCCGTGGGTGCCGGCCAGCGGATTCGACGCGCGATTGCCGCCGGCTGTTCCCCGCGATGCGGTAAAATCCCGCCATCGCGAACCCGGCGCATCGTGCGCCGCCCGAAACGGAAAGCAAAGCCATGCCGTACCAGTCCGACGTCACGCAATTCCTGAACCAGCTCAAGCAACAGAAGCCGACGCTCGAAGAAGAGCAGCGCAAGGGCCGTTCGCTGCTGTGGGACAAGCAGCCGATCGACCTCGACGAGCGCGCCGAGCAGCAGGAATCGCGCGTGAAGCAAACGCCGTACGTCTACTACCAGAACTTCTGACGACGTGAGCGCCGCCGACGAGGCCAGCGCCGCCCGGCAGGACGACGCGATCGCCGCGCCCGCGGGCGCCGATTCGACGCCCGACACCGTCGACGGTGTCGCGGCGTTCGCACGCCTGTACGGCGAGCCGCTCTTCAAGCTGCCGCAGGATCTCTACATCCCGCCCGATGCGCTCGAGGTGTTTCTCGAGACGTTCGAAGGCCCGCTCGACCTGCTGCTGTACCTGATCCGCAAGCAGAACTTCAACGTGCTCGACATCCCGATGGCGCAGGTCACCGCGCAATATCTGGGCTACGTCGACCAGATCCGCACGTCGAACCTCGAGCTGGCGGCCGAATACCTGCTGATGGCCGCGATGCTGATCGAGATCAAGTCGCGCATGCTGCTGCCGGTCAAGAAGGCCGATACCGGCGAGGAAGCCGAGGATCCGCGCGCGGAACTCGTGCGCCGCCTGCTCGAATACGAGCAGATGAAGCTCGCCGCGCAACGCCTCGACCAGTTGCCGCAGCTCGGCCGCGACTTCCTGCGCGCCGAGGTCTACATCGAGCAGAGCATCACGCCGCGCTTCCCGGACGTCAATTCGGACGACCTGCGCGCCGCATGGGCCGACGTGCTCAAGCGCGCGAAGCTCGTCCAGCATCACAAGATCTCCCGCGAGGAGCTGTCGGTACGCGAGCACATGAGCCTGATCCTGCGCCGGCTGCAGAACGCACGCTTCATGGAGTTCGCCGAGCTGTTCGACACGTCGCGCGGCGTGCCGGTCGTCGTCGTGAACTTCATCGCGATGCTCGAACTCGCGCGCGAATCGCTCGTCGAGATCACGCAGGCCGAACCGTTCGCGCCGATCTACGTGCGCCTCGCCTACCTGCCGGCGTAACGCGCGCCACCGCGCCCGCCATCCCGCACACCGAAAGACATCGCATCCCGCCGCCGGCCGCGCCAGCGCGGCCCGCTCGCGGCGCGCCCGCATAAAAAGTGAACGATCGTACTTTTTTCAATGCGCCCGGCGGCCAAATCCTCTACAATCCGCCGACGCCCGATGCGCCGCCCGCGCGCCGGCGTTCTCCGCTTCGACCCCGACGCCGCTGTTGCGGCGCCAACGCGCGCCTCGCGCGAGGAACCCGCTACCCGATCATGAAAGTCATCAGCTCGATCCAGGAACTGCGCGACCAGTTGCGCGGACAGAACCGCACGGCGTTCGTGCCGACGATGGGCAACCTGCACGAAGGTCACCTGTCGTTGATGCGCCTCGCGCGCCAGCACGGCGACCCGGTCGTGGCGAGCATCTTCGTCAACCGGCTGCAGTTCGGCCCGAACGAGGATTTCGACAAATATCCGCGCACGCTGCAGGACGACATCGAGAAGCTGCAGAAGGAAAACGTCTACGTGCTGTTCGCGCCGACCGAGCGCGACATGTACCCCGAGCCGCAGGAGTACCGCGTGCTGCCGCCGGACGACCTCGGCGGGATTCTCGAAGGCGAGTTCCGCCCCGGCTTCTTCGCCGGCGTGTGCACGGTCGTCACGAAGCTGATGTCCTGCGTGCAGCCGCGCGTCGCCGTGTTCGGCAAGAAGGATTACCAGCAGCTGATGATCGTGCGCCGGATGTGCCAGCAGCTCGCGCTGCCGGTCGAGATCATCGCGGCCGAAACCGTGCGCGACGAGGACGGCCTCGCGCTGTCGTCGCGCAACCGTTATCTGACGGCGGACGAGCGCAAGGAAGCCCCCGAACTCGCGAAGACGCTGCAGCGCGTGCGCGACAGCGTGCTCGGCGGCGAACGCGACCTCGGCAAGCTCGAGCAGCACGCGCACGCGCACCTGGCCGAGCGCGGCTGGGTGCCCGACTACATCGCGATCCGCCGCCGCGCGAACCTGATCGCGCCGAGCGCCGCCGAGCTCGAAGCCGGCGAGCCGCTCGTCGTGCTCGCGGCCGCCAAGCTCGGCGCGACGCGCCTGATCGACAACCTGGAAATCTGACGGGCCGCCCGCCCTCGCCTCTCACGCATCACGGAGATACCATGCAGCGCCACATGCTCAAATCGAAGATCCACCGCGCGGCCGTCACGCACTGCGAGCTGCATTACGAAGGCTCGTGCGCGATCGACGAAGACCTGCTCGAAGCGGCGGGCCTCATCGAGAACGAACGGATCGACATCTGGAACATCAACAACGGCGAGCGCTTCTCGACGTATGCGATCAAGGGCGAGCGCGGCAGCGGGATGATTTCGCTGAACGGCTCGGCCGCGCGCCGCGCTCAACTGGGCGATCTGGTGATCATCGCGGCGTTCGCGATGGTCGACGAAGCCGAACTGCAGGCCGGGTGGAAGCCGAAGCTCGTGTTCATCGACGAGGGCAACAAGATCAAGGGCCACCGCGATCACGTGCCGACGCAGAGCTGGACCTGATCCGCGCGGCATCCGGCGTGTCGCGATGCGCCGGGCCGTTGCGTCGGCGTGCTCGTGCGCCGTGACGGCCGGCGCCGCGCCCGCATATGCAAGAAGGGCCTGCTCCGGCACGATGCCGGATCAGGCCCTTCTTCATTCACCCTGGCGTAACCGCATCGCCGGGTGTCCGGCCATCAGCGATCAAGACGCCTTCGCGACCTTCTCCGCCTTCGGCGCGCGACGCTCGGCCCATTCGACGATCGGCCGCCACTGTTCGAGATCCTTCTCGACGCGGCTTTTCGCGACGTCCCACAGCGTCAGGCCGTGCGCGGCGATCTGCACGTAATTCTGCGTGTCGCGCACGTAGCCGAGCACCGGCAGGCCGAGCCCTTCGACGAAACGGTGCAGCTGGTCGGACGAGCGCGTGCGCGCGTCGACCCGCATCCCGACGATCCCGACCTCGACGCTGCCCTTGCGCACGGCCTTCTCGCTGGCCAGGCGCTCGAGAAACTGCTGGGTCGCGAGAATATCGAACATCGACGGCTGCAACGGCACGATCACCTTGTCGGCAAGCTGGAGCGCGACGTTGAGCCGGTTGCCGTGCAGCCCGGCCGGCGTATCGATCACCGCATATTCGAGGCCGCGCGGCGGCTTCGACGACGCGTCCGGATCGAGCTCCCACGCCTCGATCGCCGGCAGCCCGGCCGGCCGCAGGTCGAGCCACGCGTGCGCGGACTGCTGCCGGTCCAGATCGGCGAGCGCCACCCATGCGCCCTGCGCCGCGAAATAGCCGGCAAGATTGGTGGACAACGTGCTCTTCCCCACGCCGCCCTTCGGATTCGCCACCACGATGACCGTCATGAATTCCCCCGAGAAAGCCACGCGGCGCCGGCCGTCTGGCTGGCGCCGCTCGATTGCGGATACAGGGAGCGATGATATCGGCAAACGGGGGGTCACCGGAACGGGTTACGCCGATGGCCGTCCCTTTTATGCGGGGCGCGTCGCGGCGCGCGGTGCGCCGAGCGCGAATGCGCCGCCGCCCAGCAGCGCCTGCACGGCCAGCGTGACGGCCCAGAAAGCCGGGTATTCCCAGCCACCGTTCGGCGACGCGAAGCTCCAGCCGTTGGGCAGATGCGCGGACACCGCACCGAGCATGAACGGCAGCAGCACCAGCGCGGCGACTCGCACGCGAAAGCCCGCGAGCAGCGCAAGGCCGCAGATCAGCTCGACGAACGTCGTCACATACGCGAGCCAGCCCGGCAGGCCGATCGACGCGAAGAACTGCGCGGTGCCGGGCAGCGTGAAGACGAACACCTTCTGCGCGACGTGCGCGAGGTACAGCACGCCGAGTGCGACGCGCAACAGCGCCGCGCCGAGATCGTTGAGGCGATTGGGATTCATGGCGAATTCCTTCATGAGTGGATGAGAATGGATCGCACTCTATTCGAATCGATTCGGCCAATAAACACGCATCTCGGCTTTAACTGATTCTCCGCAGGAACGAATCAGGTCGAAAAAAGGGGCATGACCGATCATGCCCCCGCTGCCCGCATTGGCCGCGAACCTCAGCCGCCGCTTTTGCCTGACGCAGCGTCACCCGAGCCGGCCGGGCCGCCGCCCGGTGTGTACGAGTCACATGCGTGCGCAACCGCCGACGCGCCCAGCAGCGCCGCGAGCAGCACGCTCAACCACCATCGAGCCTTCATCGTCGCGCTCCTTCGGGCGGAACGCCGCCCATCTGAGTTGTACGCGATTCGTCGCAAAATGCCAGGCCGGGCAGGCCCTGCGTCAGCGGAACTCGGCGTACAGTGCGCGCAGATCGAGATGCTCGGCAAAGGAATCTGCCAGCCGCTCCAGCGACGCCTCGCGCAGCGCCGGATAGTCGATGCGCTCCGCGCGGTCGAGCCCCGCCCACGCGAGGAGTGCCGCACACGCGTCGGGCGCGTCGAACAGCCCGTGCACGTAGGTCGCGAGGATCTGCCCGTCGGCCGAGCGGGCGCCGTCCGAACGCACGCCGCCCGGGGCGTCGGCCGCCGCCAGCTCGAGCGCGGGCGCCGCGAGCGCGGGGCCGCGCGTGTCGCCCATGTGGATCTCGTAGCCGTGCACGGCGGCCGCGCCCGGCAGCGCGAGATGTCCGGTCACGTTCTTCAGCGTCTTGTCGGGCTGCAGCGTCGTGTCGAAATCGAGCAGCCCGAGGCCCGGCACGCTGCCGGGCGGGCCTTCGAGGCCGAGCGGATCATCCAGCGTGCGGCCGAGCATCTGCATGCCGCCGCAGATGCCGATCACCTTGCCGCCATAGCGCAGGTGCCGGCGAATCAGCGCGTCCCAGCCCGTGTCGCGCAACCACGCGAGATCGCGCTGCACGCTTTTCGAGCCCGGCAGGATCAGCAGGTCGGCATCGGGCACGGGGCCGCTCTTCCAGTACGTGAACTCGACCTGCGGATGCGCGCGCAGCGGATCGAAATCGGTATGGTTGCTGATCCGCGGCAGCGCCGGCACGACTACCCGCAGCACACCGGCATCGGCCCGCGCGGCGGCGCTGCGCGCCTGCGACGGCAGCATGTCCTCGGCATCGAGCGTCAATCCGTGCAGGTACGGCAGTACGCCGAACACCGGCTTGCCCGTCTGCGCGCGCAGCCAGTCGAGGCCCGGTTCGAGCAGCTTGATGTCGCCGCGAAAGCGGTTGATGACGAAGCCGCGCACGCGCGCGCGCTCGCTGTCCGACAGGCACGCGAGCGTGCCGACCAGATGCGCGAACACGCCGCCGCGATCGATGTCCGCCACCAGCACGACCGGGCAATCCACGCGTTCCGCGAAGCCCATGTTCGCGATGTCGCCTTCGCGCAGGTTGATCTCGGCCGGGCTGCCCGCGCCTTCGACCAGCACCGTGTCGTAGCGCGCACGCAGCCGCGCGTACGACTCGAGCACCGCGTCGAACGCGACCGGCTTGTAGTCGTGGTACGCACGCGCATCGAGGTTCATGCGCGCCTTGCCGTGGATGATCACCTGCGCGCCGCGATCGCTCGTCGGCTTCAGCAGCACCGGGTTGAAATCGGTGTGCGGCGCGACACCCGCGGCGAGCGCCTGCAACGCCTGCGCGCGGCCGATCTCGCCGCCATCGGCCGTCACCGCGCTGTTCAGCGCCATGTTCTGCGGCTTGAACGGCGCGACGCGCGCGCCCGCGCGGCGCGCGAGGCGGCACAGGCCCGCGACGAGCGTGCTCTTGCCCGCGTCGGACGTCGTGCCCTGGATCATCAACGTGCCGCGCGGCTGCGGTTCGGGTGCGTTCATCGTATGCAAGTCATGGCGAAGCAAAGGCCGCATTATCGCCCGCGCCGCCACGCGTGCGCCGTTACAATCACGCGATGATTCCGCACGACATCACCTTCGTCCTCGGCGGCGCGCGCTCGGGCAAGAGCGCGTACGCCGAGCGGCTCGCCGCCGACAGCGGCCGTCCCGTCACCTACATCGCGACTGCGGCCGCGTCCGCCGCCGACGCCGAATTCGAACGGCGCATCGCGCATCACCGCGCGCGCCGCCCGGCAGACTGGGGCTTCGCCGACGCACCCGTCGACCTCGCCGGCACGCTCGCGCGCCTCGACGATCCGCGCGCATGCCTGCTCGTCGACTGCCTGACGCTGTGGCTCACGAACCTGCTGTGCCCGCTCGACGGCGAACCGCTCGACGATGCGCAGTATGCGGCACAGGTCGAGCGGCTCGAGCACGCGTTGCGCGGTGCGCGCGCGAAGGTGATCGTCGTCAGCAACGAAATCGGGCTCGGCGTCGTGCCGCTCGGGTCGGTCACGCGCCGCTACGTCGACGAGCTCGGGCGCCTGAACCAGCGGGTCGCGGCGCTCGCGACGCGCGTGACGCTGCTGGTCGCCGGCCTGCCGCTCGAACTGAAGGGCGGAGCGCCGTCATGCTGATGCTGTCGCTGCCGGTCGTCGCGATGCTCGCGGTCGCGGCCACGATCGTCGATCGCATCGTCGGCGAGCCGGCCGGCTGGCATCCGCTCGTCGCGTTCGGCCGGCTCGCCGCCCGCATCGAAGGTGCGCTGAACACGGGCCGGCGCGGCCGCGTGATCGGCGTCGCCGCGTGGCTCGCGGCGGTGGCGCCGCCGGTGGCCGTCGCGGCGTGGCTCGCGGCCGTGCTGCCGTGGCCGCTCGCGGCCGCGCTGCACGTCGCGCTGCTGTGGTTCGCGCTCGGCGCGAAGAGCCTCGCCGAGCATGTCGCGCCGATTGCCGCCGCGCTGCTACGGCACGACCTCGATGCCGCGCGTGCGCTGACCGCGCGGATCGTATCGCGCGACACGAGCGAAGCCGACGAAGGCGCGCTGTCGCGCGCGGCCGTCGAATCGGCGCTGGAAAACGGCAACGACGCGATCTTCGGCGCGCTCTTCTGGTTCGTCGTCGCCGGCGGCCCCGGCGCGCTGCTGTTCCGGCTCGCGAACACGCTCGACGCGATGTGGGGCTACCGCACGCCGCGCTTCCTGACGTTCGGCTGGGCGGCCGCGCGCATCGACGACGCGCTCAACTGGATTCCCGCGCGCCTCACCGCCGCGAGCTACGCGCTGCTCGGCGACACGGCCGCCGCATGGCGCTGCTGGCGCACGCAGGCGCGCCACTGGGACAGCCCGAACGCGGGCCCCGTGATGGCCGCCGGCGCCGGCAGCCTCAACGTGCAGCTCGGCGGCCCGGCCGTCTATCACGGCGAAATCGAAGAACGTCCCGCGCTCGGCACCGGCGCGCAGGCGACGGCCGTGCATGTCGTCGCCGCGCTGTCGCTCGTCACGCGCACGCTCGCGCTGTGGCTCGCGCTGCTCGTCGCGAGCGGCGCACTCATCCTCGCTACCCATCATGTCTGACGCACGCATCACGCACGGCGGCAACCTGCACGAAGCCGCGCGCCGCCACGGCATTCCGTACGACACCTGGCTCGACCTGTCGACCGGCATCAATCCGGTCGGCTATCCGGTGCCGCCGGTCCCGGCCGACGCCTGGCGCCGGCTCCCCGACGACGGCGATGCGCTCGCCGCATGCGCGGCCGGCTACTATCGCGCGCCCGACGCCGCGCACGTGCTGCCCGTTGCCGGCAGCCAGGCCGCGATCCGCGCATTGCCCGCGCTGCTGCCGAAGGGCGACGCCGGGGTCGCGGCGCTCGCATATGGCGAATATGCGCCTGCATTCGCGCGTCATGGCCATCGCGTCGTCACGCTCGACATCGCCGCGGACGTGCTGCCGGCGTCGTTGCGCCACGTCATCATCGGGAATCCGAATAATCCGACCGCCGAGATCGTTCCGGCCGAGCGGCTGCTCGGCTGGCATGCGCAGCTGTCGGCGCGCGGCGGCACGCTGATCGTCGACGAGGCATTCGCGGACACGGGCGTCGCGCCATCGCTCGCGCATCTCACCGATCGTCCGGGCCTCGTCGTGCTGCGTTCGGTCGGCAAGTTCTTCGGTCTGGCCGGCATTCGCGCCGGTTTCGCGCTCGCCCGCCCCGAGTGGGTCGCCGCGTTGCGCGACATGCTCGGCGCGTGGACCGTCAGCGGCCCCGCGCGTCACGCGGTCGTCGCCGCGTTCGCCGACCACGCGTGGCAGAGCGCCGCGCGCGCGCGGCTCGCGGCCGACGGCGAACGCCTCGCCGCGCTGCTGCGCACGCACGGCTTCGCGGTGCACGCGACGCCGCTGTTCAGCTGGACCGACGATCCGCGCGCGGCCGCGCTGCACGCGGCGCTCGCCGCCCGCGGAATCTGGACGCGGCATTTCGCGCAACCGTCGAGCGTGCGCATCGGCCTGCCGGGCAACGAAGCCGAATGGCGGCGCATCGCCGACGCACTTGCGCAGTGCGTCCCGGCGCTGCCGCAGGCGTGCGCATGAGCGCCCGCCCGTTCGGCCGGCTGCCGGCCTTCGCATCGCTCGCGTCGCTCGTCGCGCTCGCGCACGTACCGTTCGCTCACGCCGCCGTGACGGCCCGTGACGATGCCGGCAATACGGTCACGCTGCCCGTGCCGGCGCAACGCGTGATCAGCCTCGCGCCGCATGCGACCGAGCTGGTCTACGCGGCCGGCGGCGGCGCGAAACTTGTCGGCACGGTCACGTACAGCGACTACCCGCCTGCCGCGCAGGCCGTGCCGCGAATCGGCGACAACAAGGCGCTCGATCTCGAGCGCATCGCCGCGCTGAAGCCCGATCTCATCGTGGTATGGCGACACGGCAACGCCGAGCGGCAGACCGACGCGCTGCGTGCGCTGCACATTCCGCTGTTCTTCAGTGAACCGAAACATCTCGACGACGTGGCCACGTCGCTGCGCCGGCTCGGCACGCTGCTCGGCACCGAACCGGTCGCCGACGCGGCCGCGACATCGTTCTCGCGCGATATCGCGGCGCTGCGCGCGCGTTACGCGGCACGCCCGCCCGTCACGATGTTCTTCCAGGTATGGGACCGCCCGCTGACGACGCTCAACGGCACACACCTGTTCAACGAAGTGATCGCGCTGTGCGGCGGCCGCAACGTGTTCGCGGCGCTGAAACCGCTCGCGCCGACCGTCACCGACGAAGCCGTGCTGGCCGCAAATCCGGAAGCGATCGTGACGACGAGCGCCGGCGCGACGCGTTCCGACGCGCCGCTGCCGAGCCTCGCACGCTGGCGTGCATGGCCCGCGCTGACGGCCGTGGCGCGCAGCAACCTGTTCGCGATCGACGGCGATCTGCTGACCCGGCCGTCGCCGCGGATCGCGCAAGGCGCGGCCGCGCTGTGCGAGGATCTCGACGCCGCGCGGTCGCGGCGTCCGGCGCGCTGATTTTCGCGCTTCGATGCCGCTGCGAATGTCTGGCGAGCAAGCGCTCGCCTAGTCGTCCCACTGGACGACTTCCCACGTGCGCGCGGCATCCTGCGTTCGCAACCAGACGACGCCGCCCGTGGGCACCGGTCGCGACAACAGCGTATCGAGCGGCACGCGCAACGCATACGATGCGAATGCGCGAATCACGCCCGCGTGCGTGAGCGCCCATTGTGGCGCGTCGGTCCGCGTGAGCGCATCCGCGACGCGTGCGACGCGCGCGGCGAACCGTGCGACGCTTTCGCCGCCATGCGCGCACGCATGCATCAGGTCGGCCGCCCACGCATCGAGCGCCGCGCGATCGATATCGTCCCAGCGCCGCAGCTCCCACGTGCCGAAGTCCATCTCCTGCCAGCCGGCATCGCACCGCAACGGCACGTCGAACGCCTGCGCGAGCCGCTCGGCGACCGACGCGCAACGCGTGAGCGGGCTCGTCCAGACCTGCTCGGGCAACGGCGCCCCGAGGGCCGCCAGACGCGCGCGCACGGCCCGCGCTGCGGCCTCCGCCGATGCGGCGAGCGGCACGTCGCTGCGTCCGTAGCAGATGCCCGGTTCGACAGCGACGGCCGGATGGCGAATCAGGACGAGATCCATCCGAGCACCACGAGATAGATCGCCAGCTCGCACAACTGCTGCGCGAAGCCGAGACAGTCGCCCGTATAGCCGCCGATCCGCTTCACGAAATAGCGGGCCGCCCATGCGCGTACGAGCAAGAGCGCGACGAACGCGGCGAGACCCGCGCGCCAGTCAGGCCAGAACAGCCACGGCAGCCCGAATGCGGCCGCGACCGACGCCGCGCGTGCGCCCATGCGCTGCGCGACCGGCTTCGCCTTGCCCTCCGGTCGCACGTAGTCGAGCGACATCAGGAGGCTCACGGCCCCCGCGCGGCTCGCCGCATGCGCGGCGATCATCGTCCACGCGGCGCGCAGCGGCGGCATGGCCGAGAGCGCCTGCCACTTCAGGCCGAGCACGATCACGAGTGCCGCCGCGCCGAACGTGCCGATTCGCGAATCGTGCATGATGCGCAGCACGTCGTCGCGCGCGTAGCCGCCGCCGAACGCATCGCAGCTGTCGGCGAGGCCATCCTCGTGGAACGCGCCGGTCGCGAGCAGCGTCGCGGCCATCGACAGGCCGACCGCGATCGACGCCGGCAACACGCGCAGCGCCGCGAGATAGACGAGCGCGCCCCACGCGCCGACGCACGCGCCGACCAGCGGAAAGTAACGCGCGGCCTGGTCGAGATCGCCGGCCGCGTAGCCGATCGCGCGCGGCACCGGCACGCGCGTGAAATAACCGAGCGCGACGAAAAAATAGCGCAGTTCGGCGCGCATGCCGCTCGCGCGTTCAGGCGTCACGATTGTCGACGCCCGCGGATTCGAAGCTCGCCATCTCCGTGAGGAACGCGACGGCCGCGCGCACCAGCGGCAGCGCGAGCGCGGCGCCCGTGCCTTCGCCGAGGCGCAGGTCGAGCGCGAGCAGCGGCTTCGCGCCGAAATGCTCGAGCATGCGCCGATGCCCGGCCTCGTGCGATGCGTGCGAGAACACGCAGTAGTCGCGCACGCCGGGTGCGATGCGCTCGGCGACCAGCAGCGCCGCCGTCGCGATGAAGCCGTCGACGAGGATCGTCATCCGCTCGCTCGCGGCCGCGAGATACGCGCCCGTCATCATCGCGATCTCGAAGCCGCCGAACGTCGCGAGCACATCGAGCGGCGCGATCGCATGCGAATGCCGGACGAGCGCGCGGCCGAGCACCGCGCGCTTGTGCGCGAGCCCCTGGTCGTCGAGGCCCGTGCCGCGCCCGACGGATGCGTCGATCGGCACGTCGAGCAGTCGGCTCATCAGGCATGCGGCCGACGACGTGTTCGCGATCCCCATTTCACCGAAGCCGATCACGTTCGTGCCGAGCGATGCGTGCAGGCGCACGCGCGCCGCGCCGGCAGCGAGCGCCGTCTTCGCCTCGTCGAGCGTCATCGCGGGTTCGGCCGCGAAGTTGCGCGTGCCGCGCGCGACCGGCAGCGACACGAGCCGGTCGGACACCGGCAGCGGCGACGCGACGCCCGCGTCGACGATTTCGAGCACGCTCTGCGCGACGCCCGAGAACGCGTTGATCGCCGCGCCGCCGGCCAGGAAGTTCGCGACCATCTGCGCGGTGACTGCCTGCGGATACGGACTCACGCCCTCGGCCGCGATCCCGTGGTCGCCCGCGAACACGATCGTCACCGGCCGCTGCACGTGCGGCGTCTCGGTGCGCTGGATCAGTCCGATCTGCAGCGCGAGCGCCTCGAGCTGGCCGAGACTGCCGGGCGGCTTGGTCTTGTGATCGATCACGTGCTGCAGGCGCTTGCGCAGCGTGTCGTCGAGCGGCGCGATCGCGGGCGGGAAGTCGGTGGTCGGCTTCGTCATCGAAAAGTAGCCTCGTTGGCGCAGCCGAGGCCGCGCATCGAAAGAAGGAAGTTCATCGCCGCTCGGGCCACGCGGGCAACAGCGCGTCGCGGCCGTTCTCGCGGATCAGCACGAGCGGATAGCCGAACGCGTCGCTCGCGCGCGCCGGCGTGAGGACGTCGTGCACAAGGCCCGCCCACGCATGGCCGCGGCCGTCGAGCAATAGCGCGTGCGTCGCGAAGCGCCGCGCGAGATTCAGGTCGTGGCATGAGAACAGCACCGTGCGCGGGCCCGCGTCGAGCCATGCGCTCAGCGCGGTCAGCCCTTCGATCTGGTGATGCAGGTCGAGATGGGCGAGCGGTTCGTCGAGCAGCATCAGCGGCGCGTCCTGGCACAGCGTCGCGGCCAGCGCGACGCGCTGTCGTTCGCCGCCCGACAACGACAGCACGTCGCGCGACGCAAGTGCGGTCAGGCCGAACGTCGCGAGCGCGTCGCGCGCAGCCGCGCGGTCGCCATCGCGCTCCCAGCCCCAGCCGTCGAGATACGGGAAGCGGTTGAGCAGCACCGTGTCGAATACTGTCGCGCTGAACGCGTCGTGCAGCTGCTGCGGCATCAGCGCACGGCGCCGTGCGAGCTGTTCGGGCGGCCATGCGGCAAGCGGCCTGCCGTCGATCTCGACGTGGCCGCCGGCTGGCCGCCGCAGGCCCGCGAGCGTCGCGAGCAGCGTCGTCTTGCCCGCGCCGTTCGGCCCCGCGATGCACCATATCTCGCCAGGACAGAACACCTGCGTGAAGCCGCCGAGCAGCGTCCGGTCACCGGCCTTCAGCGTAAGATCGAGCGCCGCAAACGTCATGTCGCCTGCGCAGTGCGGTACGGCGTGCGTCATCGCATCGGCCTCCTCAGCAACATCCAAAGGAACACCGGCACGCCGATCAACGCGGTCATCACGCCGACCGGCAATTGCGCGGGCGCGATCACGGTGCGCGCGAGCAGGTCGGCCGCCATCACGCCGCCGCCGCCCGCGAGCATCGCGGCGGGCAGCAGCATGCGCTGATCGTTGCCGAATGCGAGCCGCAACGCGTGCGGCACGACGAGGCCGACGAAACCGATCGTGCCGGCCGTCGTCACCGCGGCTGCAGCGGCCAGCGACGCGACGAGGTAGATCCGCATGCGCACTCGCGCGACCGGCACGCCGAGTGCGAGTGCGGTCGCGTCGCCGCGCAGCAGCACGTTGAGCTGCTGCGCGGCCGGCAGCGCCACGCATGCGGCCACCAGCAGCGCGCCCAATGCGAACCACGGCGTCGTCACGCCGTTCAGGTCGCCCGTCAGCCAGAAGATTATGCCGCGCAGTCGCGCATCGGGCGCGAGCGACAGCAGCAGCGTGACGAGCGCGCCCCACCCGGCCGCGATCACCACGCCCGTGAGCAGCAGGCGCGGCGACGCGTCGCGCGTGTCGCCGCGCCACAGCTCGCGGCGAGCCAGCCCGAGCACGAGCGCGACCGACACGAGCGAACCGGCGAACGCGGACGCATCGACGAGCCACCACGCGCCGCCCGCGATCATCGTGACGAGCGCGAAGCCCGCCGCGCCGCCGGACACGCCGAGCACATATGGCTCCGCGAGCGGATTGCGCAGCAGCACCTGCAGCAACGCGCCGGCCAGCGCAAGCAGCGCGCCGCACGCGAACCCGGCGAGCGCACGCGGCAGCCGCAGCGTGCGCACGATGTCGGCGAGCAGCGCGTCGCCGCCGCGCGGCACGAGCGACGAGAGCGCCTGCCACGGCGACATCGGCACGCTGCCGATCGACAGCGATGCGATCAACAGCAACGCGACCGCGGCAGCGAGCGCGGCCCAGATCGCGGCGGCACGCGCGGCGTTCATGCGCCGCACGGCATCGCGCACGACGCACGATGCTTGCGTTGACCGTCGTTGCCGGCCGGGCGCGGCACCGGCGTCGCGCGCCGGCGTGTTTCAGGCATACGCAAGCTTGTCTTCCTCGTCGAACAGATTGTGGATGTGTGCACGGACGAACCGCCGCTGGTTGATGCCACCTCGCGCGCGGCGCGGATGCCAAGGCCGAGTGCGGCACCGCGCGCAATGCACGGCCGGCGGCGCACAACAGCGCGCGCCACGATCGTCGGCCGGATTGCTGCGTGTCGCCGATCGCGTCGCGCAAGCGGGCGCACGGCCGAGCGTCGGCGCCGGCGTGACACGACCACGCTCGGTCGAGCCGCCCCCGCATGCGGCCGGCCTTCTGCGCAATATAGTGGAAGGCGCCGCATCGGGTCGATCGGCACCGCGAGCGCGTCGCGGCGGGGCTCGGTCCGCGCGGCGGCCGCGACTTCCGGCGGCAACGGCGACGCGGCGCACGGCCCGACAGGTTCGGGCGCCGCGACCGCGCGCGTCGCCGCCGGCCCGGGCGAACCGGCCGCCGTCGCAGTATGCGCGACGGCGCGGCGCGGCACACCGCGGTGCGCGCCGAAGGCCGTACGGACGATTGGGGTCAGCATCGAAGACGAATCCCGTGGAGCACGGCGCGCCCGCTTCCCCGCAGGCCGCGCGTCATGAAGCCGTGCAGGCTCCTCACCTCGGCCGGTATCCGGGCTGGCGGCGTACCGGCTCGCCTTCCCGCGCGTATCACGCGCAGTGGCCCGCGCCCCGCATGCGACCTGCACGCGAAACGCGCCCGAGCCGGCCTGCGTCGTCCGACGCGGCCGCTTACCGTTGCGGGGGCAGCGCAGGTTGGCGATCTCCATGCGGAGCGCGCGCCCTGCTTCCCGTTTAACCGCGCGACACGCGCGCGAGCACCGAGGCGGCGCCAGTTTAGGAGCCGGTCGCGCGAGCGTCAAGAAAACGGCCGAACGCATGCCGGGAGCGCGCCGCGAACATGCCGGGGGCCGCATATTCGCGGCAAGAAGCGGGGGTGTTACGACTGGAAACGTTACAGATGTCGGAATGCGCGTTATTCCGCGCTAAAATGCTGGGTCTTTAGAGGACGCAGCAAATGCTCAACGAACTCGAAACCTTATCTCAAAATATTGGCCGTTTGATCTCGCTGAACAAGCGCTATCACTCGGAACGGCTCGCGCTCGAGGAGCAAGTCGCGCAACTGCGCGCGGATGCGGACACGGTCCGCGCGGAACTCGCGCAACTGCGTGACGAACGCAATGCGCTCGCGGCCGAGCGCGACACGCTGTCGGCGAAGATCGACGACGCCCAGGTCAAACTGAACGCGATTCTCGAAAAGCTGCCGCGCACGAAGAGCGCGGAGCAAGCCGATAACCAGCTCGACCTGCTGGATGCGCAGGCGCGCACGGATGGCGACGACGCGGCCAGCCACGGAGAACATGCATGAGCACCAAGCAGATCGAAGTCTCGATTCTCGGTCAGCCCTATCGGCTCGCCTGCTCGGCCGAGACCGAAGCGGCGCTGCTCGAGGCCGTCGCCCGCGTCGACGCCGAAATGTCGAAGATCCGCGCGAACAGTTCGGTGCGCGGCACCGACCGTATCGCGGTGATGGCCGCACTGTCGCTCGCGTCCGAATTGCTGCGACTGCAAACGAGCGTGCGTCACGGTGAAGCATTTCCGGCGGAAGAAATCCGTCGTACAATGCACCAGATGAACGAACAGCTCGGCGCGGTGCTCGCACAGCACGAGACGCAATAACGTTTGATCGATGCGTCGATTCCCCTTGATCTCGGCGATCAACGGTGGTCAAATTGGCGCAACGAAACACAGTTCAGTCAGCTTCCCTGCCTGGTTCGCCAAGGTCATATATTCCTTGAACCAATGCCATGTGCACGGTTGCGGAAATTTGTAGCACGGGCGCGCGCGTCACTCTGTCTGATGTACCCGAAGTGCTGCTAACTGCGACCAATTCTGAACCTCAGGTTCAGGATGCCGGCCTAGCGGCCAAGGTGGGGGCCTATCCAACGGCATCGGGGAACCCCGATGCCGTTTCCTTTTTCAGCGCCTGTCTGCATGCGAAACATGCAGGCAGGCCTTCATGCCCTGTCTGCGTCGATTACGATCCATGCAATACTGGCTGATGAAGTCCGAACCGGACGAAGCAAGCATCGACGATCTCGCGAACGCGCCGCAGCAATCGCTGCCCTGGACCGGCGTGCGCAACTATCAGGCGCGCAATTTCATGCGCGACACGATGAAGATCGGCGACGGCGTGCTGTTTTATCACTCGAGCTGCCCCGAGCCGGGCATTGCCGGCCTCGCCGAAGTCTCGTCGACGCCGTACCCCGACCCGACGCAGTTCGATCCGAAAAGCCCGTATTACGATCCGAAGTCGACGCAGGAAACACCGCGCTGGCTGCTCGTCGACGTGCGCTTCGTGAAGAAATCGCCGCTCGTGCCGCTCGCCGCGCTGCGCGAGCATGACGAACTCGCCGACATGCGTGTGCTCGCGCGCGGCAACCGGCTGTCGATCACGCCCGTCACGCGCGCCGAATGGCGCTTCATCACCGAAAAGCTGATGAAGTAGGCGTACGCAATGTGCGCGCGCAGTACGCGCACGCGTGCCGGACACGCGCAAAAGGTCAAATCCGGTCAATACACGCCGCAGCCACGGAACTCGCGCTGCATTCGCGCAGCCTAAGCAACCGCTGTCGCCCGATCGGGACGGCGGCCGTTTTTTCGTCGCGCGGTACGCCCGCGTCGCGCACGCGAGATCCGCATGCGCGCCCTCGCACAAGGAGTCCAACAATGACCAAGAAATCCGCACTCGCGCTATCGCTCGCACTCGCCGCCGCCGTGCCCGTCGCGCTGACGCTCGCGTCGCCGGCCGCGCACGCGCAAACCGCCAACCCGCACTTTCCGGAACCGGCGGGCGTGCTGTCGCTGTCGTCGCAGGCGAGCGCCGACGTGCCGCAGGACATCATTCACATCACGTTGTTCTACGAACAGCAGGCGAAGGACCCGGGCAGCCTGACGTCCGCGCTGAACCAGCGGGCAGACGCGGCGCTCGCGCAGGCGAAGGGTGTATCGGGCGTCACCGCGCGCACCGGCGCGTTCTCCGTGTATCCGAGCACCGATCGCGACGGCAAGATCTCCGCGTGGCGCGGCCGTACCGAGGTCGTGCTCGAATCGCGCGACTTCTCGGCGGCGTCCAAGCTCGCGGGCCAGCTGTCGAACCAGATGCAGGTCGCGAACGTCGAGTTCTCGCTGTCGCCCGAAGCACAACGCGCGGCCGAGCAGAAGCTCACGACCGAAGCGATCAAGTCGTTCCGCGCGCGCGCGGACGAAGCCGCGAAGGCCTTCGGCTACAACAGCTACTCGATCCGCGACGTGAACGTCGGCGGCAGCCGCAACGTGCAGCCGTACCCGCGCATGATGGCGATGGCCGCGGCACCGATGGACAGCGCGAAGATGAGCGCGCCGATCTCGGTCGAAGGCGGCAAGGCGACGGTGTCGGTCACCGTCAACGGCTCGGTGCAGATGAAGTAACGCACGACGCGCAACACGCGGCAGATGCAAGAACGCCGGCCTTCGGGCCGGCGTTTTTCGTTCGGGATCCTGCGGGCGATGCGCACGCCGAACGTGCGCATCGATATCGCGTCATGCGTCATGCATCGCACGGCTCGCGCACGACGCAACCGCATGACGCCTCGACATTACGCAACCGCGCTCGCCTCGCGGCGGCGATACGCCCACACCAGCAGCGCGATGCCCGCGAGAATCATCGGCAGCGACAGCCACTGCCCCATCGACAGGCCGAGGGCGAGCAGGCCGAGGAAGTCGTCCGGTTCGCGCGCGAATTCGACCGTGAAGCGCGCGAGCCCGTAGCCGATCAGGAACAGCGCGGATATCGCGCCCATCGGGCGCGGCTTGCGCGAGAAGAAGAACAGCACGAAGAACAGCGCAATGCCTTCGAGCGCGATTTCGTAGAGCTGCGAAGGATGGCGCGGCAGCATCTGGTACTGCATGAACACGTCGGCCAGGTGCCACTTCTCGACGAGCGCCGGATGCTGCGGCAGCCACGCCGCGTCGTCGCGCATTGCGCCCGGGAACAACATCGCCCACGGCGCATTCGGATCGGTCACACGGCCCCACAGCTCGCCGTTGATGAAGTTGCCGAGCCGGCCGGCCGCGAGCCCGGTCGGCACCATCGGCGCGACGAAATCGGTGACCTGCAGCCAGTGGCGCTTGCGCTGCCATGCGAACAGCACCATCGCGAGCGTCACGCCGAGGAAGCCGCCGTGGAACGACATCCCGCCTTCCCACACCTTGAACACGTCGAGCGGATGCGAGAAGTAGAAGTCGGCCTTGTAGAACAGCACGTAGCCGAGCCGGCCGCCGAGCACGGTGCCGAGCACGCCGTAGAACATCATGTCGTCGATGTCCTTCGCGGTCCAGCCCTGCGCCGCGACGTGCGGCAACTTCAGGCGGATCCGGCCGACGACGATCGCCGCGATGAAGCCGACGAGATACATGAGGCCATACCAGCGCACGGCCAGCGGCCCGAGATGGATCGCTACGGGGTCGAAATTCGGGTGAATGATCATGGATTAGCGATGAAGTTTTCGAATGCGGTACGGCGCTCGCACCGGCGCCGCACCGCGCGTTGGACGGCGCCCGCGCGCCATCGTTCGCATCATGCGGCGAGACCGTGCGCGCGCACGACGTCGATGAAACCGGCGAGCACCGGGCTGACATCGCCCGTGCGCCACACGAGGCCCGTCTCGACCACCGGCGCGTCGCCGGCGAGCGGCCGGTAGACCACGCCGGTGCGCCGCAGGTTACGCAACGACTGCGGCACCAGTGCGACGCCCATGCCGGCCGACACGAGGCTGACGATCGTCTGCATCTGGATCGCCTCCTGGCCGATGCGCGGAGTTTCCCCCGCCGCGCCGTAGCAGCCCGTAATGATGTCATAAAAGCCGGGCGCCAAACGGCGCGGGAAGATGACGAGCGGCAGCGCGGCCAGCTCGGCCAGATGCACCGGTTCGTCTTCGGCTACGCAGGGCGCCGCGGCCGCCGGCATCGCGACCACCAGCGGCTCGCGCACGACCGGCAGGTACGACAGCGCGGCCGCGTGGCGCGGCGGCACCGGCGGAATCACGAGCCCCGCGTCGATGCGGCCCGCGACGAGTTCGTCGATCTGCACGTCGCTCGTCGCCTCCGCGAGCTGCAGCCGCACCTGCGGATAGCGTGCGCCGAACGCGCGCAGCAGCGACGGCAGCAGCCCGTAGTCGGCGGTCGACACGAACGCGAGCGACAGCGAGCCGGCTTCGCCGCGCGCGAGACGCCGCGCGAGCGGCGGCAGCGCGTCGGCCGCCGCGAGCAGCCGGCGCACGTCGGGCAACAGCGCCGCACCGACCGCCGTCAGCGCGACCGAGCGCTTGGTACGCGCGAACAGCGCGACGCCGAGCGCGTCCTCCAGCGCCCGAATCGCTTGCGACAGCGGCGGCTGCGTCATCGACAGGCGCTCGGCCGCGCGGCCGAAATGGCGCTCGTCGGCGACGGTCACGAAATAGCGCCACTGGCGCAGATCGGGTGTCGGGTCGGCCATGCTTCACTCATTCGAAAAACGACTCAATAGGCCACAAATAATATATTGGACATCACAAACCGGAAACGCCATTCTTGATTGATCCGAACCGGCGCGCCGTTCGCGGGCGTCGCCATACAACGATGGAGTCCCCCATGCCGTACAACCGTCGCTCGAAGCACATCACGCAAGGCGTGGCCCGTTCGCCGAATCGCTCGATGTATTACGCCCTCGGCTATCAGAAGGAGGATTTCGACAAGCCGATGATCGGCATCGCGAACGGCCACTCGACGATCACGCCGTGCAACTCGGGCCTGCAGCGGCTGTCGGACGCGGCGGTCGCGGCGGTGAAGGCCGCCGATGCGAACCCGCAGATCTTCGGCACGCCGACGATCTCGGACGGCATGTCGATGGGCACCGAAGGCATGAAGTACTCGCTCGTGTCGCGCGAAGTGATCGCCGACTGCATCGAGACCTGCGTGCAGGGCCAGTGGATGGACGGCGTGGTGGTGGTCGGCGGCTGCGACAAGAACATGCCGGGCGGGATGATCGCGCTCGCGCGCCTGAACGTGCCGGGCATCTACGTGTACGGCGGCACGATCCGGCCGGGCCACTGGAAGGGCCGGGACCTGACGATCGTGTCGTCGTTCGAGGCGGTCGGCGAGTTCACCGCGGGCCGGATGTCGCAGGAAGATTTCGAAGGGGTCGAGAAGAATGCGTGCCCGACGTCCGGATCGTGCGGCGGGATGTACACCGCGAACACGATGAGCTCGTCGTTCGAGGCGCTCGGCATGTCGCTGATGTATTCGTCGACGATGGCGAACCCCGATCAGGAGAAGGTCGACTCGGCCGCCGAATCGGCGCGCGTGCTGGTCGAGGCCGTGAAGCGCGACCTGAAGCCGCGCGACATCATTACGCGCGAATCGATCGAGAATGCGGTGTCGCTGATCATGGCGACCGGCGGCTCGACCAACGCGGTCCTGCACTATCTCGCGATCGCGCACGCCGCCGAGGTCGACTGGACGATCGACGACTTCGAGCGCATCCGCAAGCGCGTGCCGGTGATCTGCGACCTGAAGCCGTCGGGCCAGTACGTCGCGACCGACCTGCACCAGGCCGGCGGCATCCCGCAGGTGTTGCGGATCCTGCTCGATGCGGGGCTGCTGCACGGCGAGTGCATGACGATCACCGGCCGCACGATCGCCGAGGAGCTCAAGGACGTGCCGGGCGTGCCGCGCGCGGACCAGAAGGTGATCTTCCCGATCGATCGCGCGCTGTACAAGGAAGGGCATCTCGCGATCCTGAAGGGCAATCTTGCTGAAGACGGTGCGGTCGCGAAGATCACCGGCCTGAAGAACCCGGTGATCACGGGCCCGGCGCGCGTGTTCGACGACGAGCAAAGCGCGATGGACGCGATCCTCGGCGACCGGATCCGCGCGGGCGACGTGCTGGTGTTGCGCTATCTCGGCCCGCAGGGCGGCCCCGGCATGCCGGAAATGCTCGCGCCGACGTCGGCGATCATCGGCAAGGGCCTCGGTGAATCGGTCGGCTTCATCACCGACGGACGCTTCTCGGGCGGCACCTGGGGGATGGTGGTCGGGCACGTCGCGCCCGAGGCCTTCGTCGGCGGCACGATCGCGCTGGTGCAGGAAGGCGACTCGATCACGATCGATGCGCACCGGCTGCTGCTGCAATTGAATGTCGACGATGCCGAACTCGCCCGTCGGCGCGCCGCGTGGAAGCAACCTGCCCCGCGCTACACGCGCGGCGTGCTCGCGAAGTATGCGGCGCTGGCCCGCCCCGCAAACAAGGGGGCCGTCACCGGCTGATGCGGCGCGCGTGTCATGCGACCCCATTGCGCACGGCCGCCGGGGGAACGCGCAAAACGCGCTTTCCCTTTGCTTTTATAATGCGCGGACCGTGAAGCCGGCCGTTCCTGCCGGCGGAGAACCGCATGAAACAGACGATATCGCGCGCGCTGCTCGTGGCGCTGCTGACCGGCGGCGCGGCGACGGCGCACGCCGACCCGGCCGCCGACGGGCTCATGCTCGCGCAGCGCAAGAACTGCATGGCCTGCCATGCGGTCGGCAAGCCGCTGATGGGCCCGTCGTTCCACGACATCGCCGGCAAGTACGGCGCACGCGCCGATGCCGCCGATTACCTCGCGCAATCGATCGTGAAGGGCAGCGTCGGGTTGTGGGGCGGCGTGCCGATGCCCGCCAATACGCAGTTGACGAGCGTCGAAGCGCACACGCTCGCGCAGTGGGTGCTGTCGTTGCGCTGAACTCGATAAAGAGGCGCGCACGCGCACCGTGCGGTGCGAGCGCTCACACGATTCCACGCCGGTCGTTGCAACCGGATCGTGGATCGTCGGCGACGAAGACGGAGCCGCGCCCGCGGCGCCAGCCCGCGAAATCCGCCGTGCACTCAGCCTGAATGCGTGGACCGGCGGCGAGCGATCTCTTCGTCGATCGCGTCGCGAACCCACTCCATCACTTCGGTTTCAAGCGCCAGCGCCACCTCGCGCGTGATCTGGCCGACGAGCCACGCCGTATGGTCGTGCAGCGCCTCCCGGCAGCGGGCCTCGATGGCCTCGCGCCCTTGCCCGGTCAGATAATTCGTCAGCCGGTTGCGCAGACGCTCGGCGACATGTTGCGCGTCCTGCGGCGTCAGCGCGGCGATCGACTGCGACTCCGCGTGCGCTGCGTGTGCAAGATGATCGGTGGCCAACGCGTCGGCGGCCGGTGCGATCGCTTGAGACGGCATCGCTTCACCCGCATCGCGCGGCGTCCCGGCGACGACGGCCTGATGACCTTCGTCATCTATCAGCGCGGAGCGCAACGGCGCCTGCGCCGCGGCCGACTCCTCGGCAACGACGTGCCCGGCCGCACCGGGTTGTGCCGGCGCATCGCTGTCGCCCGGCAGTTCGACCGCCGGGACGTCAGGCGTCGGCACCGGCTCGATCGTCACGTATTCGGGGTCGGTTCGTTGGTATTCCGGCGCGGCGGATGCCCCGGCTGGATGGCCTGGCGCGACCACGTCGGTCAGCACCGGCACGGCGGCATCGTCGCGCGGCGGCGCATCGGTCGCGGACGAACGCGCCGGCACCGGCTTGCCGGGCACCAGCACGTCGGTCAGCGTCGGAATCGAAGAGGATTCGGCTTGTGTCACGGGGACGCTCCGTCGACGGTTTCGGCTAGCTGCCTTGCTTGTAGTTGTTCAGCGCGTATCCGCGATCGCGGTAGAAGCGGTAGCGCTCGCGGCCCGCGGCCAGCTCGTCCGGCGCATTGCCGACCACCTCGAGCAGGCGCTCGAAGCGGGCGAACTGCGCGGGCACGGCCGCGCCGAGGTTCAGCAGGACGTGATGATGCGGCGCCTGGTCGAGATCCGCGGTCAGCACGATCGGCGTGTCGGCCGCGTGCGCGCTGTCGACGCCGCAGTGCGGAATGAAATCGAGCGGCGAGAACGTCCAGAGCCGCTCGTCGAGCGCGCGCAGGCGCGCGGGCTCCGCGAGCACGACGACCGGCTGCCCCGCCTGATAGGCCTTGCGCAGCAGCCGGCACGCATACGCGAGCGAATCGCCGACGTTCGAATGAAAATCGATCCGCGTCATTGCCCGCGCACCCGCATCGTCGTGAGACCCGCCATCACTGGCCGGCGCGATCGATCAGGAACTGCGCGAGCAGCGGCACCGGACGGCCGGTCGCGCCCTTCGCCGCGCCGCCCTTCCACGCGGTGCCGGCGATGTCCAGGTGCGCCCACGGATAGCTTTCCGTGAAGCGCGACAGGAAGCACGCCGCCGTCACGGCGCCGGCCGGACGCCCGCCGATGTTCGCGATGTCCGCGAAGTTCGACTTCAGCTGATCCTGGTATTCGTCGTCGAGCGGCATGCGCCACGCCGGATCGTTCGCTTCGCGCGACGCGTCGAGCAGTTCGCCCGCGAGCGCGTCGTCCTTCGAGAACAGCCCGCTGTTGTGCGCGCCGAGCGCGATCACGCAGGCACCCGTCAGCGTCGCCACGTCGATCACCGCGGCCGGCTTGAAGCGTTCGGCATAAGTGAGCGCGTCGCACAGGATCAGGCGGCCTTCGGCGTCGGTGTTGAGCACTTCGATCGTCAACCCCTTCATGCTGGTGACGATATCGCCCGGCTTCGTCGCGTTGCCGCCCGGCATGTTCTCGCAGGTCGGCACGATCGCGACGACGTTGATCTTCAGGCCCATTTCGGCAACCGCACGCATCGTGCCGAGCACCGAGCCCGCGCCGCACATGTCGTACTTCATCTCGTCCATGGCCTCGCCCGGCTTCAGCGAGATGCCGCCCGTGTCGAACGTGATGCCCTTGCCGACCAGCACGACCGGCGCGGCCTTCGCGGCGGCGCCCTGGTAATGCAGCACGATGAATTGCGGCGGCTCGACCGACGCGCGCGCGACCGACAGGAACGAGCCCATCTTGAGCGCCTGGATCTGCTTCAGGCCGAGCACCTCGACCTTCAGACCCCAATCCTTCGCGATCTTCTTCGCGGTGTTGCCGAGATAGGTCGGCGTGCACACGTTGCCCGGCAGGTTGCCGAGGTCGCGCGTGAGGTCCATCCCGTTCGCCAGCGCGACGGCCTGCTTGACCGCCAGCTTGGCCGCCTTTTCATCGGCCGGATCGACGCTGAACACGACACGCTTGAGCGTGTGCGACGCCGGTTCCGGCTTGCTCTTCATCTGCGTGAAACGGTAGGTCTCGTTGCGCAGCGCGAGAATCGCCGCGCGCACGCCCCAGTCCGAGCCGCGCTCGTCGACCGGCAGCTGCGCGAGCGTGAACGTGACCTGGACGACCTTGGTCGCCAGCAGCGCGCGCCAAGCGGCCGTCGCCGCGTCGTTGTAGGCTTTCTGATTGAAAGCATCCTGCTTGCCGAGACCGACGAGCAGCACGCGCGACGCGCCGATGCCCGATACTTCGTGCAGGAACAGCGTCTTGCCGCGCTTGCCGTCCATGTCGCCGGCCTTCACCACGCGCGAGATCAGCCCCTTGGTGGCCGTGTCGATGTCGAGCGCCGCGCCCGAGAGAGTCTGCGCCTCGAAGATGCCGAGCACGATGCAGTCGGACTTCCCGGTCAGGAACCCCTTGGCCTCGCCTTTGCTCCAATCACAGCCTTTTATGCTAAAGTCCATCGCGCTTGTCCTCGGATAAAATCTGGGCTAAGGATGAAAGCCGCAATTATCCGCTATTTTTCCCGTGGCGGCGCGAGCGCTCCACCACGCGTGCGCAGCCTCCCGCCCTCTTCTCATCAAGAATGATCTTCGAACGCTCCCTCCAGCGCGAGCTTGCGTATACGGCTGGCGCCGTGTTCATGGTGCTGCTCACGATCATGCTCACGACGATGATGATCCGCATCGTCGGCTATGCCGCGTCCGGCGAAATCGATCCGCGCGACGTGCTCGTGCTGATCGGCCTGACCGTGATCGGCTATCTCGCCGTGATGCTCGTCGTCACGCTGTTCGTGTCGATCCTGTTCGTGCTGACCCGGTGGTACCGGGACTCCGAAATGGTCGTGTGGCTCGCCTCGGGCGTGAGCCTCACGCGCCTGATCAAGCCGATCGGCGTGTTCGCCACGCCGATCGTCCTGCTGATCGCATTCTTCGCTTTCGTCGGCTGGCCGTGGTCGAACCAGCAGAGCAAGATGATCAAGGCGCGCTTCCAGCAGCGCGACGAGATCTCGCTGCTCGCGCCCGGCCAGTTCCGCGAATCGGCCGCGAACCATCGCGTGTTCTTCATCGAGAAGATGTCGCCGGACCAGAGCAAGGTGCAGAACGTGTTCGTCACGTCCACCGAGAACGGCAAGGTCAACGTCGTGGTGTCGCACACGGGCCACACGGAAACAAAGGACGGCGATCGCTTCGTCGTACTGGAGGACGGCCGCCGCTACGACGGCACGCCCGGCCAGCCGAACTTCAAGATCATGGAGTTCCAGCGCTACGGCGTGAAGATCACGAGCACGCCGGTCACCAACGTGCCGACCACCAACAGCACGCCGACGCCCGACCTGCTGCGCAACCCGACGCGCGACAATCTCGCGGAATTCGCGTGGCGCGCGGGGCTGCCGCTGATCGCGATCAACCTGATGGTGCTCGGCATTCCGCTGTCGTACCAGAATCCGCGCCGCAGCCGCACGATCAACCTCGTGATGGCCGTGCTGATCTACCTCACGTATTCGAACCTGCTGAACGTCGTGCAGGCGCAGATCGAGCAGGGCAAGATGTCGTTCGGCGTCGGCCTCGTCGGCCTGCACCTGATCGTCGCGGCGATCGTCGCGTTCATCTTCTGGTTGCGCGTGCGCAATCGTCCGCTGTTTACACGCGCGCTGTTCGGCCGCTCGGGAGCATGATCGATGCGGCTCTATGAAAAATACTTCGCGCGGCAGATCTACGTCACGTTCGTCTTCATCCTGTTCGCGTTCTCGGGCCTGTTCTTCTTCTTCGACCTGATCAGCGAACTGAATTCGGTCGGGCACGGCAACTACAAGTTCGGCTACGCGGTGCTGCGCGTCGCGCTGCAGACGCCGTCGCGCTTCTACGAGATCATCCCGGTCGCGGCGCTGATCAGCGCGATCTACGTGTTCGCGCAGATGGCCGCGAACTCGGAATTCACGATCTTCCGCGTGTCGGGCCTCGCGACCAACCAGGCGCTGCGCTCGCTGCTGAAGATCGGCGTGCCGCTCGTGATCGTCACCTACCTGATCGGCGAATTCGTCGGCCCGTACGCCGATCAGCTGTCCGAACGCGTGCGGCTGCAGGCGCTCGGCGCGTCGGTGTCGTCGAACTTCCAGTCCGGCGTGTGGGTGAAGGACACGCTCGCGGCCCGCGAGAACGGCGAGCAGGTCACGCGCTTCGTCAACGTCGGCAGCCTGTCGCCCGATTCGACGATCAGCAACGTGCGCATCTACGAATTCGACTCGAAATTCCAGTTGCAGAACGTGCGGATCGCGCAAACGGGCCGCTACGAGCCGCCCGGCCACTGGCTGCTCAAGGGCGTGACGGAAACCGAACTGACGCCGATCAAGCCGGTCAGCGGCGAACCGGCCGACGCGCTGAACCCGGTGTACCGGTCGCAGCAGGTGACGCTGCCCGAATACCGGCTGCGCTCGGACCTGACGCCGCAGATCCTGTCAGTGCTGCTCGTGTCGCCGGAACGGATGTCGATCATCAACCTGTTCCGCTACATCCAGCACTTGCGCGAAAACCAGCAGGACACGCAGCGCTACGACATCGCACTGTGGCGCAAGCTGCTCTACCCGTTCGCGGTGTTCGTGATGCTCGTGCTGTCGCTGCCGTTCGCGTACCTGCATACGCGTGCCGGCGTGGTCGGCGTGAAGGTGTTCGGCGGCATCATGCTCGGCATGAGCTTCCAGCTGCTCAACACGCTGTTCTCGCACATCGGCACGCTGAACACGTGGCCCGCGCCGCTGACCGCTGCGACGCCGGGCCTCATCTATCTCGCGCTCGGCCTGTTCGCGCTCAAGTGGGTCGACCGGCACTGAGCGCCGTCAAGACGGAGGCTTCGACATGAGTTCGCACGGCATCGTCCTGTTCGGCCACGGCGCACGCGATCCGCGCTGGGCCGAGCCGTTCGAGCGGCTCGCCGCGCGGCTGCGCGGGGCCGGCTCCGCTGCCCCGCACGTGTCGCTCGCGTTTCTCGAACTGATGACGCCGTCGCTCGATACGGCCGTTGCCGCGCAGGTCGCGGCCGGCTGCACGCGCATCACCGTGGTGCCCGTGTTCTTCGGTCAGGGCGGGCATGTGCGCCGCGACCTGCCGCAGCTCGTCGACGCGTGCCGCGCCGCGCATCCGGGCATCGAAATCCGTTGCGCGACGGCCGTCGGGGAAGACGACGGCGTGCTCGATGCGATCGCGCGCTACTGCATCGACCAGATCGGCCGCGACGCGTAAGCGAATCGCCGGCTGAAGCGGCGAGCCCAAACAAAAAAGCGCTGGCTTCCGAAGCCAGCGCTTTTTTCGTCTGCGAACCGCGCGATCGACTCAAGCGGCGTCCTGCAACGCATCGCCCTCTTTCACGTGCCGCACGCGTTCGGCGAATGCGTCGCCGATCATCAGCAGGCTCGGCTCCGCCGGGTCGAGCCACGCCTGCGCGTCGCCCGCCGCCATCTGCGCGAGCGTGAGCGTCAGCGTGCGTTCGCGCGCGGTGCTGCACGCTTCGACGATCGCGACGGGCGTCGCCGGCGCGCGGCCCGCGTCGATCAGTTCGCGGGCGATGCCCGGCGCGCTGTCGCGACCCATGTAGTACACGATCGAATCGGCGCGCGCGGCCTCGCGAATCTCGTCGCTGCCCGGCGCGCGGCTGTGCGTCGCGAACGCGACGCTGCGCGACACGCCGCGCAACGTCAGCGAGCGCTTCAGCGTCGCCGCGCCGGCGAGCGCCGCGGTGATGCCCGGCACCACTTCGTATTCGATGCCGGCCGCCTCGAGCGCGCGCATTTCCTCTTCGGCGCGACCGAACAGCATCGGATCGCCGCCCTTCAGGCGCACCACGCACGCGTGCTCGCGCGCCGCATCGACGATCTGCTTGTTGATGAAGTGCTGCGCGGTCGAACGCTGCCCGCAGCGCTTGCCGACCGCGATCTTCCGCGCGTTCGGTGCGTAGTCGAGCATCGCCGGCTCGACGAGCGCGTCGTGCAGCACGACGTCGGCTTGCTCGAGCAGCCGCGCGCCACGCACCGTGATGAGGTCCGCGGCACCCGGCCCCGCTCCGATCAGATACACCTTGCCCATGTTTGTCGCTTCACTTGTCCTGCTCGTGGACGGCGACCGGCGCGCGCCGCCCGCATGGGCGGCGCCGAACGCCGGTTACGCCGAGAACGCCCGGATCATGCCGGCGGCGACCGTGTGATGCGTCGCCTCGTCGATCAGCACGAATGCGCCCGTGCCCGGGTGCGCGTCGTACGTATCGCACACGATCGGCTTCTGCAGCGTCAGCGCCACGCGGCCGATGTCGTTCATCTTCAGTTCCTGACGGTCGGTCGCGTGCGACAGCGTATGCACGTCGAGCACTTCCTTGACCGCGCCGATCTTCGCGAACACCGTGCTCGTGGTCTGCTTCAGCAGGTACTTGCGCTGCGGCGACAGCGGCGTCTCGTCGAACCAGCACAGGTCCGCCTCGAGCTTCTTCGCGGGCGCGACCGTCTCGGCGGTCGTGACGAACATGTCGCCGCGCGACACGTCGACGTCCTCTTCGAGACGGATCGTCACCGTCTGGCCCGCGAACGCATGCGCGACCGACGCGGTGCCGCCGGGCACCGGCGCGATGATCTCGGCGACCGTCGCGGTGCGGTTCGACGGCAGCACGACGATTTCGTCGCCGACCTTCACTTCGCCCGATTCGATGCGGCCCATGTAGCCGCGGAAATCGTCGGCCGAACTGCCGTCCTGGCGTGCGACCCACTGGACCGGGAAACGCAGCGCGTCATGCGCCTGCGTCTCGACCGGCAGCGATTCGAGCACGTCGAGCAGCGGCTCGCCCGCGTACCACGGCATGCGCTCGCTCGCGCCGACGATGTTGTCGCCCTTCAGCGCCGACACCGGCACGAACCGCACGTCCTTCAGGCCGAGCTGCTTCGCGAGCGCGACATATGCGTCGCGAATCTCGTTGAAGCGCGCTTCGCTGTAGTCGACGAGGTCCATCTTGTTGATCGCGACGATCACGTGCTGCAACGCGAGCAGCTTCACGATCGCGCTGTGGCGCTTCGTTTGCGGCAGCAGTTGCGCGACGCCGTTCTCGACCGTCACGCGCGTCGCATCGACCAGGATGATCGCCGCGTGCGCGGTCGATGCGCCCGTCACCATGTTGCGCGTGTACTGCTCGTGGCCCGGCGTATCGGCGATGATGAACTTGCGCTTCGCGGTCGCGAAGTAGCGGTACGCGACGTCGATCGTGATGCCCTGCTCGCGCTCGGCTTCGAGACCGTCCGTCAGCAGCGCGAGGTCGATCTCGTCGCCGACCGTGCGCTTGTTCTTCGCGCGCGACAGCGCGGACAGCTGGTCGGACAGCACGGCCTTGCTGTCGTACAGCAGGCGGCCGATCAGCGTGCTCTTGCCGTCGTCGACGCTGCCCGCGGTGATGAAGCGCAACACGCCGAGGTCTTCGGTGTTCTCGATGATGCTCATGATGTGAATGTCCTCGTGTGCTTCAGAAATAACCTTGCTTCTTGCGCTGTTCCATCGCGGCTTCGGATGCCTGGTCGTCCATCCGGGTCGCGCCGCGTTCGGTGATCTCGGTCACCGCCGTCTCGGCGATGATCTTCTCGACGTCGTCCGCGTCGCTCTCGACCGGGCACGTGCAGCTGATGTCGCCGACCGTGCGGAAGCGCACCTGCGCGAGCTCGCTCGTCTCGCCGTCACGCATCGGCGTGAGCGGCGTGACCGGCACGAGCAGACCGTTGCGGCGCACGATCTCGCGCTGGTGCGCGTAGTAGATCGACGGCAGTTCGAGGTTCTCGCGCGCGATGTACTGCCACACGTCGAGCTCGGTCCAGTTCGAGATCGGAAACACGCGCAGGTGCTCGCCGTTGTGCAGGCGTGCGTTGTACAGGCTCCACAGTTCCGGGCGCTGCGCCTTCGGGTCCCACTGGCCGAATTCGTCGCGGAACGAGAAGATCCGCTCCTTCGCGCGCGCCTTCTCTTCGTCGCGGCGCGCGCCGCCGATCAGCGCCGTGTAGCCGTGCTGCTCGATCGTCTCGAGCAGCGTGACGGCCTGCGCGGCGTTGCGCGAATCGGTTTCGCGGCGCAGCACGACCGTGCCGCGCTTGATCGAATCCTCGACGTGGCCGACCACCAGCTCGGCGCCGAGCTCCTGCGCGCGGCGATCGCGGAAGTCGATCACTTCCTCGTAGTTGTGGCCCGTGTCGATGTGCACGAGCGGGAACGGCAGCGTCGTCCTGCGGTTCGCGCCGAGGCCGAACGCCTTCAGCGCGAGGTGCAGCACGACGACCGAGTCCTTGCCGCCCGAGAACAACAGCGCCGGCTTGCTGCATTCGGCAACGAGTTCGCGCAGGATGTGGATCGACTCGGCTTCGAGCCAGTCGAGGTGGCCCATGCGGCTGTCGGCACCGGTGGGCGGGGCAAAGGCGGATTGCTCGAGCGTCGTGCTCATGATTTCAGTCCTTCTCTTCTGGGTTCGTGCCGCCCGCTCGCGCGGGCGACGCAATATTCGGTTTCTTGTCGGCTTTCAGTGCGCGGCGCCGGCTTCGGCATTCGCGGGAATCGGCGTGATCGTGATGTGCAGCCCGCATTCCTTCGTGTCGCGCGATTCCCACCACCAGCGGCCCGCGCGGCTGTCCTCGCCGGGACGGATCGCGCGCGTGCACGGCTCGCAGCCGATGCTCGGGTAGCCGCGCGCATGCAGCGGGTTGACCGGCACGTCGAACGCCTTCAGGTACGCCCACACGTCGGCTTCCGTCCAGTCGGCGAGCGGGTTGTATTTCGCGATTCCGCGCGCTTCGTCCCGCTCTTCCTCGTGCAGCTCCGCTCGCGTGACCGACTGCTCGCGGCGCTGGCCCGTGACCCATGCGCCGACGTCGGCCAGCGCGCGGTTCAGCGGCTCGACCTTGCGGATATGGCAGCACGACTTGCGCAGCTCGACGCTTTCGTAGAACGCGTTCAGGCCGTGCTCGGCGACGTACTGGTCGATCGCGTCCTGGCGCGGATGAAACTGCTCGATCTCGTAGCCGTAGCGCTCGCGCACGCGGTCGATCATGCCCAGCGTTTCCGCGTGCAGGCGGCCGGTGTTCAGCGAGAAGATGCCGATCGACACGCCCTTCGCGAGGATCGCGTGCGTGAGCAGCATGTCTTCCGCGGCAAGGCTGCTCGCCAACTTCACCTTCTCGTGGCGTGCGCCGATCTGCGCGAGCAGCGCGTCGAGGCGCTCGACCTTCGCGGCGAGTTCGGGCGTGAGTGCGGTCGCGGTGCTCATGCGCTCACCTTCGCGTCGGCGGCGGCGTCGCGGCGGCGGAACAGCGGTGCCGGCTCGTCGAACGCGCCCTGGTAACGCTGCGTGAATTCGCCGAACGCATTCAGCGCGTCGCGGATGTCCTTGTCGGCACGCACCGCGAACGCGTCGAAGCCGCAACGCGACATGTACAGCAGCTGGTCGCGCAGCACGTCGCCGATCGCGCGCAGCTCGCCCGTCCAGCCGTGACGCTCGCGCAGCAGGCGTGCGATGCTGTAGCCGCGGCCGTCCGCGAAGCGCGGGAAATCGACGGCGATCAGCGAGATCGCACCGAAGTCGGCCACGAGATCGGCCGGCTCGCTGTCCGGCGCGAGCCACACGCCGAGTTCGTCCTTCGTCTTCGCGGCGACGAGCGCCGCGCGCTCGGCCTGCCACAGCGCGAACGGCACCAGCACCTTGCCGGCCGGCAACGCGTCGACCGCGGGCAGCGCACCGTCTTCCGACGCGCGCACAACCTGCCATGCATCGTCGATCACTGCGCGGTTCTTGATAATCGAAGCCATCTGCAAATTCCTTCTACCCGGTTGGTTACGCGTTCACTGCCTGGCGCGCCGCATACACGCGCTCCTTGAACGGCGCGATGCCGATGCGGTCGTACGTGTCGATGAAGCGCTCGCCGTCGATGCGCGACTCGACGAACGTGTCGATCAGCTTCGCGATCACGTCCGGCACTTCCTCCGCGGAGAACGACGGCCCGATCACGCGGCCGAGGCGCGCGCCGTTGCGGCCCGTGCCCTGCTCGCCGCCGAGCGACACCTGGTACCACTCGGCGCCGTCCTTGTCGACGCCGAGGATGCCGATGTTGCCGACGTGATGGTGGCCGCACGAGTTCATGCAACCGGAAATGTTCAGCGACAGGTCGCCCAGGTCGTACACGTAGTCGAGATCGTCGAAACGCTGCTGGATCGCCAGCGCGATCGGGATCGACTTCGCGTTCGCGAGCGAGCAGAAGTCGCCGCCCGGGCACGCGATGATGTCGGTCAGCAGGCCGATGTTCGGCGTCGCGAAACCGGCCGCCTTCGCCTTTTCCCACAACGCGAACAGGTCGCGCTTCTTCACGTTCGCGAGAATCAGGTTCTGCTCGTGCGACACGCGCAGTTCGCCGAACGAGTATGCGTCGGCCCAGTCGGCTACGAGGTCCATCTGCGCATCGGTCGCGTCGCCCGGGGCCACGCGGTGATCCTTCAGCGACAGCGTGACGGCGGCATAACCCGGCACCTTGTGCGGCGCGACGTTGCGCTCGACCCAGCGCGCGAACGCCTTGTTCTCGAGCAGGTGCTGTTCGAACGACGCGTCGGTGTCGGCGAGCTTCTCGTAGACGGGCGGCTTGAAGAACTGCGACACGCGGTCGACTTCCGCCTGCGTGAGCGTCGACGGGCCGTCCTTCAGGTGCTGCCACTCTTCCTCGACCTGCTGCGCGAACTTCGCGGGCGACAGCGCCTTCACGAGGATCTTGATACGCGCCTTGTACAGGTTGTCGCGGCGGCCGTAGCGGTTATATACGCGCAGCACGGCTTCGCAGTAGGTCAGCAGGTGCTGCCACGGCAGGTCTTCCTTGATCACCGCGCCGACGATCGGCGTGCGGCCGAGGCCGCCCCCCGCGAGGATGCTGGCCACCACTTCGCCCTGCGCGTTCTTCTTGAGGTACACGCCGAGGTCGTGGATCTGCACGGCCGCGCGATCGTGCTTCGAGCCGGACACCGCGATCTTGAACTTGCGCGGCAGCCATGCGAATTCGGGATGGAACGTCGACCACTGGCGCAGGATTTCCGACCACGGACGCGGATCGATCTCCTCGTCCTGCGCGACGCCGGCGAACTGGTCGGCCGTGATGTTGCGAATGCAGTTGCCCGACGTCTGGATCGCGTGCATCTGCACCGACGCGAGCTTCGCGAGGATCTCGGGCGTTTCTTCGAGCTGGACCCAGTTGAACTGGATGTTCGAGCGCGTGGAGAAATGGCCGTAGCCGCGGTCGTGTTCGCGCGCGATGCGCGCCAGCATGCGCAGTTGGTCGCTGCGCAGGTTGCCGTACGGAATCGCGATGCGGTGCATGTACGCGTGGCGCTGCATGTACAGGCCGTTCTGCAGGCGCAGCGGACGGAACTCGTCCTCGCTCAACTCACCCGACAGGCGGCGGCGCACCTGATCGCGGTACTGCGCGACTCGCTCGTCGACGATCGTCTGGTCGTACTGGTCGTACTGATACATTCGGGGACCCCAGGGTTTTCGTGATGACCGCGCGACGTCCTAGCCACGTCGCGCCCGGATCTCCATTCCGCCGCCATCGCAGGCCTTCCGCTGCCCGGCTGGATTGCTAATGACGAAAACAGATATCCATATTTGAAAAACTCCGGTGAATCGTAATAAACTCGCCTTATATTTCAAACGACTAAAAAATTCTGTTGATATGCGGAAGGGTTATAAATGAACCTGCACCAATTTCGCTTCGTGCGCGAGGCCGTCCGGCAGAATTTCAACCTCACCGAGGCCGCCAAGGCGCTCTACACGTCGCAACCGGGGGTGTCGAAGGCGATCATCGAGCTGGAGGACGAACTGGGCGTGGAGATCTTCACGCGGCACGGCAAGCGCGTGCGCTCGCTCACCGAGCCGGGCCGGATCATCCTCGCGTCGGTCGAGCGGATCCTGCAGGAAGTCGAAAGCCTTAAAAGGGTCGGAAAAGATTATGCGGCACAGGATCAGGGCAACCTGACGATCGCCGCCACCCACACGCAGGCCCGCTACTCGCTGCCGGCCGCGATCGCCGAGTTCAAGAAGCGCTTCCCGAAGGTGCACCTGTCGATCCTGCAGGGCAGCCCGACGCAGGTCGCCGAAATGGTGATCCACGACCAGGCCGATCTTGCGATCGCGACCGAGGCAATCGCCGACTACAAGGAACTCGTGTCGTTGCCCTGCTTCCAGTGGCATCACGCGGCGGTCGTGCCCGCCGACCACCCGCTGCTCGAGCGCAAGCCGGTCACGCTGGACGATCTCGCGCAATATCCGCTGATCACGTACGACGACGCGTTCGCCGGCCGCAAGAAGATCAACCACGCATTCGCGCTGCGCGGGCTGTCGCCGGACATCGTGCTCGAGGCGATCGACGCCGACGTGATCAAGACCTACGTCGAACTCGGCCTCGGCGTCGGCATCATGGCCGACATCGCATTCAACCCGGAGCGCGACCGCAACCTGCGGCTGATTCCGGTCGGCCATCTGTTCGGCAGCAACGTGACGCGCGTCGCGCTCAAGCAGGGCGCCTACCTGCGCAGCTATGTGTATACGCTCGTCGAGCTGCTGTCGCCGACGCTGAACCGCAAGCTGATCGAACAGGCGCTCAAGGGCGAATCCGAATCGTACGAGCTTTGAAGGACAGGTATAAACACAGGGGCGCAAATCGCGCCCCTTTTTATTGCCCGACGGAGATCTCCGCATGACGCTTCCCGCCATGTTGCGCCGCGCCGCAGGCGCCGCTCTCGTGCTCGCCTGCGCGGCCGCGCATGCCGACCTGAAGGTCGGCGTCGACCTGTCGTCGACCGGCCCGGCCGCCGCGATCGGCATCACCAGCAAGAACGCGATCCTGATGTGGCCGAAGACCATCGCCGGGCAGCCGCTGCAGGTGACGGTGCTCGACGACGCGTCCGACCCGGGCGCCGCCGTGCGCAACATCCGCAAGCTGGTCGACGAGGATCACGTCGACGTCGTGGTCGGGCCGAACATCACGCCGGCCGCGCTCGCGGCGCTCGATGCGGTAGCGGCCGCCCAGACGCCGATGATCACGCTGGTCGGCTCCGGCGCGATCGTCGAGCCGCAGGAAGGCGCGCGGACCTGGGCATTCAAGATGGCACAGAGCGACAGCGCGATGGCCGATGTGATGACGCGCTACATGGCCAACCACGGCGTGAAGACGGTCGGCTTCATCGGCTTCGCGGACAGCTACGGCGACAGCTGGCTGAACGAGTTCACCCGCTTCGCGGAAGTCCGCAAGATCCGCGTGATCGCGACGGAGCGCTTCAACCGCACCGACGCGAGCGTCACCGGCCAGTCGCTGAAGCTGATCGCGGCAAAGCCGGACGCGATCCTGATCGCGGGCTCGGGCACACCGGCCGTGCTGCCGCAGCGCACGCTGATCGAGCGCGGCTACAAGGGCGCGATCTACCAGACGCACGGGATCGCGACGCCTGAATTCATCAAGCTCGGCGGCAAGGACGTCGACGGGACGCTGTTCCCGACGCAGCCGGTCGTCGTCGCACGCACGCTGCCCGCCGACCATCCGGCGCGCAAGGCCGCGCTTGCGTTCGTGGATGCATACGAGGCGAAATACGGCGCCGGCACCGTCACGCAGTTCGCGGGCGATGCGGCGGGCGTGTTCCCGCGCCTCGCCGACGCGGTCGGCCGCGCGCTCAAGGCGGCGCAGCCCGGTACGCCGGCCTTCCGCGCGGCGCTGCGGCGCGAGCTCGAACGCGCGCACGAGCTCGTCGTGCCGAACGGCGTCGTCAACACCAGCGACAAGGATCACGTCGGGCTCGATCAACGCGCGAGCGTGATGGGAATCGTGAAACACGGCCAGTTCGTCTACCTGAGTCAGTAACGCACGGACGGCGCCGGACAGCTTGCCCGGCGCCCCGTTTTCCGCCATAATTCGCGTTTCGCCGCGCACAATCGCATGCGCGGCCAGGATCAAAGCCCAGGTGGTGAAATTGGTAGACGCAGGGGACTCAAAATCCCCCGCCGCAAGGCGTGCCGGTTCGATTCCGGCCCTGGGCACCATCAAATTCCTTCAGAGCCTTATCCAGTAAGGCCCTCCAGTAATTCCCGGCGTGTTTCTGTGGTAACTTCTGTGGTTACCATTCTATGAAGCTACGCCTAGGCGCGCTCACCTTCACCTTGAAGAACAGCTATCTGCGCGGGGACATCTACTATTTCCAGCGCCCTATCCCCCGCGACCTCCACCACCACTACGGTAAGAAAACCGTAAAGATAAACCTCAAGACCTCTGACGTTGGCCAAGCGGCGCACATGATTGACGCCCTCAACAAGCGGTATGAGGAAGAGTGGCGGATGCTGCGGGCTGATCCGGAATCGTCCCTGAAAGCCACCAGGAAGCACGCTGAGGCGTTCCTAGCTTCCTGGGGCATCGTTCCCAGCGCAGAGCGCGACGAGACCACGGAAATGGCCGTGCAGTTATTCCACGACCACCTTGAGAAGAAGCGCACCGCCCATGCTGACGGTGATGAACAGGTGTACCGCGAAGCAAGCGGAGCGGAATACCTCACGGCAGTGGAGGCAACGGCTGCGCAGATGGTGGCCGGGACCTTAGAGGATTCGCTCAGCGATGCCCTGGAGCTGTATATCAGCCACCACAAGAAGCGTGACGATGAGAAGTTCACGGGTTTCTCGCGGGCGGCATTCAAGACCTTGACCGATGTTGTTGGCGATAAACCGTTTGCCAAGGCCACGCGGGAAGACGCCCGCAAGTACGTTGACAGCCAACTCGCCACCGGCCTGAAGACCGGGACAGTGCGCCGCCGCATCAGCACTATCAGCGCGGTCTTTGCCTCCTACATCAGGGAAAAAGAACTGATGCGGACGAACCCGTTCGAGTCCCTTCAGATTGCCGGTGAGGGCAAGGACACGAAGGGGAGAATCCCCTTCACCCCCGGCGAGCTCGCCGCTGTACAAACGAAGTGCGTGGAAATGGACGATGACATCCGCTGGTTGGTGGCTCTGCCGTCAGACACAGGCGCGCGCATCGCGGAGGTCACTGGGCTCACGCTGGATGAGATTGTGCTGGATGGTCCGGTGCCGCATATCGTCATCAAGGACCAGCCCTGGAGAACCGTAAAGGGTGGCGCTGGTGGTCCGAGTGAGCGGGAGGTCCCCCTCCTTGGCCATTCGCTCTGGGCGGCTCAGCGGGTGAAGGCATCAGCAAAGCCTGGGCAGAAGTTCGCCTTTCCGCGTTACACGTCAGACGCCAAAGGCTGCAACGCTGACAGCGCATCGGCCACCGTTGCGGGCTGGCTACGGGCAAACAAATGGGAGCACACGGCACATGAGTTCCGGCATACGATGGCTGACCGTCTACGTGATGTTGGCTGCCCTACGGAGGTTCGCCACTCGATTGGCGGGTGGGCGACCAAGGGCGAAGCTGCGGGGTACGGCAAGGGGTATAGCCTCCCCATCAAGCGCGAGTGGTTAGGTAAGGCGCTGCATCAGACGGCAGCCGATAGCCGGTAACAACAAGACTTACGGGGTGAGCAATGTCATACAACGGTAAGAAGCTGCACAAGTACATGTCTGCCGCGCAGGCAGAATTTGAGGTGCGGGGAAGCTACATCTACAAGTATATGAGCGCGTCTCAGCCCGTGTACGAAATTCGAGGTGACTACATTCACAAGTACATGTCTGCCTCGCAGCCGGTGTACGAAATTCGAGGAGGCCGCTACGTGCATGAGTACATGCGAGCGACGCAGCCTGTATATGAACTGAGGTGACGCCCTCAAGCGGCTTCCTAGTTGCGTCAGTCTGGACCGGCCAGCCTTTCGTAGACATCTTCGAGCCATAATTTATGGCAACCGAGGAGGTCAGGATGAGCGGCAAGCGGTACACGGATGAGTTCAAGATCGAGGCAGTCAAACAGGTAACCGAACGGGGTCATTCGGTGGCGGATGTGGCGCAGCGGCTGGGCATCACGACCCACAGCCTTTACGCCTGGAAACTGAAGTTCGGCAGGCCCGACGTCGTGCGGCAAGCGAAGCTGGATCAGAGCGCCGAGGTTCGGCGACTGAAGGCCGAGCTCAAACGCGTGACCGAGGAGCGCGACATTCTAAAAAAAGCCGCCGCGTACTTTGCAAAGGGATAGCGGCAAGGTACGCGTTCATGCGAGCCCATCTCGGCGAGTTCCGCCTGTACTCGATGTGCCGGGTCCTTGGCGTGCATCGTAGCGGCTATTACGTCGGGCAGCGGCAGACAGTCGGGGCCCGCAAGCGTGAGGATGAGCGATTGCTCGGTCTGATCAAGCATGCGTGGCTGACCAGCGGCGGCGTCTATGGCTACCGCAAGGTCACGATGGATTTGCGTGAATCGGGCGAAACGTGCAGCCGTCACCGCGTCCATCGCCTCATGAGAGGCGAAGGTCTGCGGGCAGAAGTGGGCTATGGCAGCAAGCCCCGCTATCGGGGTGGTCCGGTCGGCGTAATCGCCAACGTGTTGAACCGTGAGTTCGCGCCAACCGCACCGAACCGGGTCTGGGTAACGGACATCACGTACATCCGGACCTACGAGGGCTGGCTGTATCTGGCGGCTGTTATGGATCTGTACTCGCGCCAGATCGTCGGTTGGGCTACGCGCTCGACGATGACCAGCGATCTGGTTTTACAGGCGCTGTTGGCTGCGGTTTGGAAACGCAAACCGGGACCCGGTGTCATGGTGCATTCCGACCAGGGCAGTCAATTCAAGAGCGATGACTGGCAGTCATTCCTGAAGGCACACCATATGGTGCCAAGCATGAGTCGGCGCGGTAATTGCCACGACAATGCCGTGGCCGAGAGCTTCTTCAGCGCCCTAAAAAAGGAGCGAATCAAGCGGCGCATCTATCCGAGTCGGGCGGCGGCGACCTCGGACCTGTTCGATTACATCGAAATGTTTTATAACCCGATTCGTCGGCATGGTTCCGCCGGCGATCTTTCACCGATTGAGTTCGAGCGGCGCTACGCGTTAAACGGCTCGTGAGTGTCTATGAAACTCTGGCCGGTCCATTTCTCGTTGCAGCCATACATTAGCAAATATTCACGGCGGTGCCAGTTCCGCGTCCCGCCAATGACTAAGACTCGACCTATCAAGTCGGCGCTGACACAAAGGATCTAGACCTCACGCCCCTCCACTCTCTAAAATTAAATCGCTCCAATATGCCCGCCACCGAACGGATACGGCAGCAAAAATAGTGCTCCAATTCCATATTCATAAAACAACCATGTTAGCGTTGCCACAATTACCCCAACAACGACCGTAGCAGAAATGGTCGAAGTCCGCGCAGCTCCCCAGCACACTTTCAATAAAATAAACGCAGCCACAACACCACTGATCAACCTAACCCCAATCGGCAACGATGGGCCAGAATTACTCGACACGACCAAAATGGCATAAAGACCTAAAAATAAGATCCATTTTTCATTCCTAGAAAAATAGGCCTTAGCAATTTTGCTTATTTTTTCATCTTCAATCCGCCTCATCGCGCGCCTCCGATTTATAATTCAATCCACAATTGTTTACCAGCCCTCCGTCAACAAACGAACGATCCCCGGCAAACATTGATCTCGCAAACTGAATCTCTCTCGGACTGTTTCGATCCCTGTCTTGCGCATCTCCGCCCGGGCAACGTTTTCGGTGCATCCACGCACCACCGCGTCGACAATTGCGTCGGTAGAAAAAAAGTCGACAAGAAGACCATTTCGCCCATCTTCGATCACCTCCTCAACCGGAGCGGTAGCTGAACCGATCACCAAAGCCCCTGTCGCCATTGCTTCCAGCATCGACCACGAAAGCACGAATGGATACGTCAAGTACACATGGGCGGTCGACAACCTCAAAACGCGCAAGTAATCGAGATACGAAAGACGGCCAAGAAAGTGTATGCGTGAAGGATCCAATCGCGACCCAACTTCCGCGAGATACCGAGCGCGATAGGAACCACTGCTTGTCGGGCGTCCGTACGAAACATCATCACCTCCGACAATGACCACGTGTGCGTCGGGTAGGCGACGTTGGATCTCCGGCAGCGCCCGCATAAATCTGTGGAATCCACGGTACGGCTCTAGATTTCGGGCGACGTAGGTAATGATTTGTTGCCCGAACGACAAGGTAAGAGATCGACTGGGCAAATGCATTCGCACTGATGGATCCGGCCTGACGATCTCAAGGTCGATGCCGTCGTGGCAAACCGAAATCTTTTCTCGAATTGACGCCGGGTAACGTGAACGCTGCCACTCGGTCGGACTGATACCTGCGTGGGCGTCTACAAGACTCGCAAGCTGAGTCATATTTTCCGAGCGGAGTCTCAAGCCTTCTGGCTCGACATCGGGGAACTCCGGATCGAAACCGAAATCCTGTCCCTCTCGATTGAAGTAGAACTCACAATATTGAACGACCCGCGCATCTGGAAACACGTCTCGAACATGGAGCATCTCGCCCCATCCAGGATGACCGTACACCAGATCTGGTCGAAAACCAGCGCGTTCCAAGCCTTTCAAGCATTTCGCGACTTCACGCCCACGTCTCAACGCGTTGTCGATCGACCATAGATCGCGAGACACTCGATCGCGGGGCGTGGGAGTAAAGTCATACCCAACAAAGCGAACACCAGGGATCGGTTGTTTCAGGTTGGCGCGAAGTCGGGTGTGATCTGCAATTGCAATAACATTGAAATTGGGATCGCGTCCGAAATGAAACAGCAAATATCGGAACTGTGCAGGGATATTCTGGTGGATGAAAACGATGTTCATGGCCGCCCCTCCTCGTCGCCACCAGACATCCCGTTTGTTTCGAAGATAGCATCCCGAGAGTCCAATCTTCCCATTCTTGCAGCGAGCTGAAGCCGCGCTGCTCGCCAATCGGTCAGCGCCTGCACACGCTGCTTGCGCGCATCCGCGAGTGCCGACTGTGCATTGAGCAATTCAACGATGCTTCCGACCCCGACCCGGTATCGCTTGAGCGCCGCATCGAACGATCGCTGCGCGACATCCAGGATAGACACCGTATTGCCTACATTTCGACCATTCGCTATCAAGGTCTGATAGGTCGTCCAGACGTCTAAACCGACTTTCTGTACAGCCTCGTCAAGTGCGTACTGTTGAGCTTCCGCCTGTGCTTTTGCAGCGCTGACCTGGTAACTCCGGCCAAATCCTTCAAACAACGGAATCTGTACCTGAATGCCGAAATACCAGTCATGTCCGGTCGCCGGAAACTGCGGCTCACCTAGTCCCAGACTAACAGGCTGATTGTTTCTGCTGTACTTCGCCACGAAGTTGAGATTCGGCAACCCCTGCGAACGGACCTGCTTCACCTTCTCCAGCGCTGCATCTCGTTGCGCACGTGCAGCCCTAACACTGGGGTGCTGACGCTCTACATCGTCTATCAGCGCCGCGACAGACTCGTTAAATTCAGTATCCGGCTGCATACCGTCCTCGACATCGGGAAGAATGAGTTGCTGATCAGGCCGAATGCCCATGTCAGTCGCAAGAGTTCCAAGCGCAACGGCCAAGTCACTCTCAGCCTTAACGCGGTTGAAGGTCGCTTGGGCGTAAGAGGTCTGCGCTTGGAGCTGATCGGAGATTGCCGCGATCCCACGATTCACTCGTGTTTGCGCAACATCAAACGAATCTCGCGCTGCACGCTCGCTCTCGACTGCCGTGTCCTTCTTGCCGACAGCTGCTTGTGCGGCATAGTAATCAGTTGCTGTTTTTTCAAAGACCGCCTCCAGCTGGCTGTCCTGATTCGCACGCGCAGCGGTGAGCAGGGCACGCGCACTAGCCAGTGCTGCTCGACGACCGCCAAAGTCATACAACACCCAGTTGAGAGAGACAGACTCGGCACCGACCGTCGAACGGTAAGCCGAGCTGAGCGCAGGGTGTCCGGTAATGTCGGTGACGGAATTGTCCTTGATGCGTTGCCAATTCGCAGTCACGCTCGGAAGATACGCCGCTTTCGCTGCACCGACATTCGCAGCCTCGACCTTCACGTTTGCCCACGCTTCGCGCGTCTTCGGGTTGTTGCACAGCGCTCGATCGATTGCTTCGTCCAGATGCAGCCGACTCGATGCGGACAAGTCGGATGTACCGAACCGACACGGCACTCCACGCGCTGCCGTCAAGGATGACGTGGCGGATGTTTCAGAGACATCTGCTTGTGTTCGAAATATATCGAACGCAAAGGCAACGTTCGAAAAAATACCGAACATCGCAACGACGAGCGCATAACCGGCTCGGAAACCGCGTCCATACATCCCCCGTTGAATCGCCTGCATCGCAGCCTTATCGTTCATGCAGGCTCTCCGATGCTGTCCGGATCAGAGGATCGAGAAAATACCCCGCGACACTGCGGCGCCCTGTCTTTACCTCGGCGGTCACTTCCATGCCAGGGGTAAGATCAATCCACTTGTTTTCGATTCTCATTCTGCTGTGTTCGAGTTTGACACGAGCCATGAATGTCAGTCCGCGCTTACGATCCTGAACGGCGTCATTGGATACGGACTCAATGGTCCCTTTCACGTATCCGTAGCGCGTATAGGGAAACGCCTCAACTTTGACAGTGACGTCCTGGCCAGCATCGACGAAGCCAACATCCTTGTTCTCAACGTAGGCTTCGACCTCCACCGCATCGTCGGGGACGATCTCCATGACCGCTTGAGCCGCCGTCACAACGCCACCCAGCGTATGCGCGCTCAGTTGTTGGACCGTACCAGCGACCGGCGCGGTCAACGTCAGCAGCTTCTGCCGCGTCACGGCCTTGGTCTCTTCATCGCTGCTCTGCGCGAATTGCTGGTTGGCCTTGTCGAGTGCATCTAGTTGCTCCCGCTTGAACTGCGCGGTGATCTGCCCAACCATTGCACGTTGCTCAGCTATTGCTGCCGCGATCTCGCGTGCATGGCTTTGCTGAGCAGCAAGATCATGCTCCTGTTCAATCGCCGTCTGTTCTTTGCGCAAATAGTCGTACTGCGCGACATAGCGATCGCCTGCGAGCGAGCGGTATGCATTAGCCTCATCACGCGCCAACGGCGCAGTTGCTCGAAGCTTGTCGATTTCCCTCCGGGTCGTAGCCAATTCGGCCACGCGCTTAAGCTGTTCGGCTTCCGCGCCTTCCAGTTTGTTGCGATACTCAAGATAGATTCCGTCCGCGAAGCGCTGTGCCTGTTGCTGCTGGTCCAACGGAACATCCGGCACAGCGTACAACACGGGTGATCGCCCCGACGTCAGAGCCCCCAAAAGGGCTTGTGCGCGCGCCCGCGAGAGCGCCGCATCAACCCTGCTCGAGCGAGCCTTGTCTGCATCTGCCGCAGCTTGAGTAGCATCGAGCACAATAAGAGGTTGCCCAGCGTTGACCCGCTCGCCATCGTTGACAAATATTCTTCTCACTACACCTGTTACCGCTGGCTGGATGATCTTCACGCGCTCACCGGGTATCAACTTTCCCTTCGCACTGACGACGATATCGAGTCGACCGAAAATCGCAATAAGTAATGCAAGGAGCGCGAGCACCATGATGATGCGCAAGGTCCAGCGTGGCGCAGGGTGACACGGCGTTTCGATCAACTCGAGGCTGGCCGGCAAAAACGCGAGCTCTTGCTTGCTGCGATGCTCACCGTCCATTTGAGCTCGCACGGCCCATGCAGCACCGAATACGGACCGATAGCGCCGCAGCAGATCGCCGAGTGCCTGAATTTTCATTGTGATCATCGCTCAACCGTTCTGCAGTGCAACGAGGTGGGCGTAGTAGCCACCGTTGGCAAGCAGTTGATCGTGACTACCTCGTTCGACAACCTGCCCTTTATCCATGGCGATGATCTGGTCAGCGTGTCTGACGGCAGTCAGTCTGTGTGCAATGATTACAACGGTTCGCCCGTCACACATGGCTCGCATATTTCTCTGAATGATTCGCTCCGTCTCGAAGTCCAATGCGCTCGTTGCTTCATCGAAAATCAGAATTCGTGGATTCGTGATCAACGCTCGTGCAATCGCAATGCGCTGACGTTGCCCACCGGACAACGTCGAACCGTGTTCTCCGACAACCGTGTCGTAACCCTCTGGAAACTCGCTGATGAACTCATGCGCGCCTGCAAGTTTTGCTGCATGCACAATTCGTTCGAGCGGCGCGCCAGGATCAGTCACTGCGATGTTGTCCCGAATCGACCGGTTGAATAGCAGATTTTCCTGAAGAACGACACCGATCTGACGCCTCAGCCATGCAGGATCGGCAAGCGCAAGATCGACTCCATCAATACGGACGCGCCCTTGCTCTGGTATGTACAGCCTCTGAAGGAGCTTCGTTAAGGTGCTTTTCCCCGACCCCGATCGACCGACGATCCCAATAACCGTACCCGCAGCGATCGAGAGATCGACTCCGCTCAGAACCAAAGGACCATCGGCGCGATACCGAAACCGGACACTCTCGAAACTGACATCGCCCTTGATAGGGGGCAACGCCTGCTTCTGTTGCTGCGCTTCTCCTCGTGTGTTCAGAATGTCGCCGAGACGTTGCATCGAAATGCCGATTTGCTGAAAATCCTGCCAGAGCTGAGCCAGACGCAACACCGGCCCGGCGACTCGTTGCGACATCATGTTGAATGCGACAAGTTCGCCGACCGTAAGTCGGCCGTCGATAACAAGTCTCGCACCGACGAACAGCGTTGCTACTGACACGAACTTGCCGATCGCCTGAATCAGTTGCTGGCCAATGTTTCCAAGTTGACCGACACCGAAACTTGCGTTGACGTACCCCGCCAACTGATTGTCCCAGTGTCTTGTGAATTGCGGCTCGACCGCCATTGCCTTGACGGTCTGCACTCCCGATACAGCCTCCACGAGAAATGCCTGATTGTCTGCGCCGCGCGCAAATTTGTAGTTGAGTCGCTCACGGAGTGCCGGGTTGACCAGAAACGACACGGCTGCGTACAGCGGTAAGGAGAGCGCTACGATAAGCGTAAGGCGCACACTGTAGATGCACATTACGCCAAGGAAGATCACCGAGAACACAAAGTCTATTGCGGCAGTCAACGCTTGACCGGTCAAGAAATTGCGAATGTTCTCCAGTTCGCGCACGCGAGCTACCGTATCGCCGACCCGCCTCGCTTCGAAGTATGCAAGTGGAAGCGTCATCAAGTGCCTGAAAAGCTTCGCCCCTAGCTCCACGTCGATACGATTGGTCGTGTGGGAGAACACGTAGTTTCGCAATCCTGATAGCAATACCTCGAACACCGAACTCACAAGAAGTGCAACGCAAACGACGTTCAAAGTGCTGTAAGCGCGGTTGACGAGAACTTTGTCCATCACAACCTGGAACATCAACGGCGAGACTAAGCCGAAGAGCTGCAAGATTACAGAAACAAGCAGGACCTCCGCGAGCAAGCGACGATATTTCACAATCGCTGGCACAAACCACGAGAAGTCGAATCGCGAAAGCTCCCCAGCAAGTGACGCTCTCGACGCAAACAACAGCAAACAGCCACCGCTGCGCTGCATAACGTCGGAAGGTGTACAGATGGTCGGGGTAGCGGCGCCGCACTCCAATATCATTGCCCGACTTGCATCACAACCGGCCAGCACACAGTGCTGGCCGGATTGATCGAGAAGAAGTGCAGGAAGTGGCGTTTTGGCAAGTCTCTGTGCGGAAGCGTGTACCTTGCGCACTTTAAGTCCGAGCGTTCGTGCCAACAGGATCAACTCGTTCTCACCGAGTCTCCCTGACGGCAACCCAGCGGTATGTCGTAACTGACTGGCATCAGCAGCAACACCATGCATACGGGCAATTAGGACGAGCGCCGCAAGCCCAGGATCGGCGGTGAACTCATCAGATGGTGCAGTCACTTCTTGGTCACCCGTAGTAAATCTCATGCGCGCAACATCAGGCAGACCAGCATCGCCGGTCTGCTGTCACGCTTCTTTCGTTATTGATGCCAGCTGCTATTGACCACGGACAGCAACGGTGCGTCGGTGATTGAGGGATTCACTGTCGAGGTCGGATCGAATCCTGGATGATTTGCCGAAAAAGCCGCCATCGCTTGAATCAACTGGTTGATTTGACCATCAAGAACTCGCCCCCCTCCCGAGCCGCCATTCAATGAGAGTTCGCGTAAAGGATCAGCACTCGCGCCAAACCAATTCTGAATGGTCGCCTCGGTCGACGTGCCCATAATGTCTACATGCAGATCATTTCCGACTTGTTCCAGCCAGATGTTTTCAGGATTCACATCGCCGATAGCTAGGTCACCAACGGGTCCGTTCGGAGCGTATCCGTTGACAATCGTCAGCGCGCCATATCCTGGCTGCAGCACATAGGTATCGTCACCCGCGAGACCGTAGGCGACATCGTTGCCGCCCTTGCCATCAAGCACGTCATTTCCGCTCGACCCGGACAACGTATCGTCGCCAGCACTGCCTGTTGCTGCCATTTGGAGCATTTGATCGCGCGTCCACGTCGTTCCGTCAGAGAACTGCACCTGCTGTACTCCAGCAATTGGCGAAAGTAGTGTCCAATCAAGGATGATCTGATCTCCAGCAATGCCATCTGTCAACGTAAGGCCTGAAACCGATTGCGCACCGCTGACCTTAACGGACGACGCATCAATACCCACCCCTAACTTCAGGACGTTGGTCGCCGTTCCTGACTCGAGTTCGTGAATCTGCAAATGCCCGTAACCGGCATTGAATATGAACGTATCTCCTCCACCGCCTCCAGTCACGTAATCGTTACCGCCCAGGCCATCGATCAGATCTGGCCCCGCACCGCGCGTTATCGTGTCGTCGCCCGGCGTTGCAGGTGCGGAACCTATCTTTTGCCTCAACTGCTCGGCCGACCACGTCGAACCATCGGCGAACTGTACCTGTTGAACACCGAACTGCGTCATGGTGTACGCCACATCAAGATCAATTTGATCCCCTGCGACTCCGTCTGTCAGTGTCAATCCACCATTCGCATTAACCGATACGTTGACGGAGTCTGCATTAATGCCGACGCCCAGTCGCAACACATTGACTGCAGAAGCAGGCTCATACTCAGAGATCTCGAGATGACCATATCCCGCATTGAAAATGAAAGTATCACCTCCGCCAGATCCATATAGCGTATCGTTTCCACCCTCACCATCATAGACTTGATGCGGCGTACCCAGGCTAAAGATTTGATCGTTCCCAGAGGTTCCAACTACACCGCCGACCCTAGAAACGATATCCTGTGCACCCCATGTCGTGCCATCCGAAAATTGGATCGTCTGCACGCCAGTATTCGACCACTGGTTCTGACCATCTAGAGTAATACGATCTCCTACTACCCCATCTGTCAAAACAATTCCATTGTTGTTATGAAACACCTTAATCGACGAAGCACTTATTCCGACACCCAACTTCAACGTCGCCGATGATCCAGACTCAGACACTTCCAGATTCCCATATCCGGAATTAAACATGAAAGTATCCGCTCCACCAGTACCATGAATGTAATCATCACCCCCGAGACCATCAATTAATTCCGATGGCGAGGCTCTGAACAAAACATCGCTTCCGGTGGTCGCTGGAATTGCGTAAACTTTCTGTAGAATATCATCGCGCGTCCATACGGTTCCATCTGAAAAATTCACCCTGTCGACTCCAGAATTAATATTAACAACTTCTGAGTCAACAACAACAGAATCTCCGTTTACGGTGTTTGTCAGAATCAATGCCCCGGACCGTGACGCCGTCACCTTGATTGATGTCGGATCGATACCCGCACCAAACTGCAATACATTCCGGCCAAAACCATAGGTATTCCATTCGTTTATCTCAAGGCGACCGTAGCCCAGATTAAAGTTGAAAGTGTCAGAATCCCCATACGAGGCGATATAGTCACTCCCCCCTTTTCCGTCATATATGACGGGCTCGGCGCCCCCATATATCGAATCGTTTCCACTTGTCCCGATGGCAGCCATCTTTATCAATTGGTCCCACGTCCAAATGGCGCCGTCATCAAATTGGATCTGTGCAACACCTTGCCCCGATGTTCCATATTGCCCGAGCATTGCATCAACCGTTACCTGATCACCGTTGACGCCATCGGTCAGAACGAGACTATGACCGCTATTGCTTCCGACAACAATGTCGGATTCTTTAATTCCCTTAATTCGTAGCGTAGATAAGTCACCTTTCTTTATCGATTCGCTAATCTCGAGTTTTCCGTACCCTGACGCAAAAATAAAGGTGTCAGATCCTCCATTCCCAACTTCGTAGTCACTTCCCCCTTTGCCGTCGAAAACCTCGGCCCCGGATCCGCCATACATTGAGTCGCTACCCGTCGTGCCAGCAAGTGACATCTGAATCAACTGCTGTGCCGTTAGCGTCGCACCATCCGAGAAGCGCACTTCTTGAACCCCAGACTGGGACGATCGCGAGCCAAGCATGCTGTCGAGCGTGATTTTGTCTCCTGCGATTCCATCCGTAAGCACTAGATCGCCACCATCCTGACTGGCACTAACTTTTATTGATGCGAGATCAATGCCTCCCAACTCAAGAATGTTAGCCGGAGATGTGCCCCAGTCAACCTCGCTGATCTCCAGCTGACCGTAGCCCGCGTTAAAGACGAAGGTGTCGTTTCCGCCGCCACCTGAGATGTAGTCGTTTCCGCCCTTTCCGTCTATGCGATCAGCACCAGCTGAGCCGTATAGCGAATCGTTACCGGTAGTTCCGGCTGACGTCACCATCAGAATCAGGTCCTGACGGGACCAAACTGTGCCGTCGGCAAAATGAACCTCACTTACTCCAAAGCCGGAAAGCTCTCCCCAAAGGGTAATACCATCGCCTGAAACACCATCGGTCAAAATCAGCTCCCCATTGCCTGCTTTGACCTTCACACCCGCTGGAACGATGCCCGGACCAAGCTGGAGCACGGTGACGTCACTCGGTTTTCCCAGCACCCCATCAATAAGAAGTTGACCATAGCCCTGGTTGAACACAAATGTGTCATTTCCGCCAGCACCAATTTCTTCATCGCCCCCCCCTTTACCATCGATAAGATCCGCCCCGGACGTCCCCCAAATCGTATCCGCACCCGATGTCCCGGTGGTCGCCATCCGGATAAGTTGCTGGCGCGTCCACTTCGTACCGTCGGAGAAGCGAACTTCCTGCACCCCCTTGGATTGATCGTTCAGCATGAGATCCAGCGTTATCTGGTCTCCGGCAACACCATCCGTCAAGATCAATCCCCAAGCCGCTTGTCGGACCGAGATTGAGGACGGGTCGATACCGGCACCGAACTCAAGTACGTTGACGTCTGCTGACGTACTTGCCGTTTCGTTTATCTCAAGCAGTCCATATCCGGCGTTATAAACGAAAGTGTCGTTCCCGCCACGGCCATACTCAAGGTCGCCGCCGCCTTTGCCGTCAATATAGTCAGGCTGACCTTCCACCCCATATACAGTGTCCGCGCCCGCCCCCCCGGTCACAGACGCCTGCAATATCTGCTCCCGCGACCAAGTCACTCCATCTGCGAACTGGATACTTTGCACTCCGCTATGGGATTCATACCCCATGCTGAGGAGATGGATGGCATCACCATCCACTCCATCGGTAATTTCAAGCTCGTAGCTGTCCGATCGGACGCGAACCGATGACTCGTCGATACCCGCGCCAAGTCTCAAAATGCTAGATGGGGTGCTCGCGATATCGAACTCATTGATCGTGAGGGAGCCGTACCCTTGATTGAACACGAATGTATCTGCTCCGCCGCCGACAATGTAGTCGCCCCCTCCCTTCCCATCGAAGAATTCTGCCCCGCTTGCTCCATATAGCGTGTCTGATCCAACTGAACCGATCCCTTCGGCCTGAATCAACTGCTCGCGTGACCATACGACGCCATCCGAGAACTCAACGGAGCTGACACCGCTTCGCCTCGAATACAATGCATCGTCGAGCGTAATCTTGTCACCGGCAACGCCATCGCTTATCTCCAGATCACTGCCATTCGAACGCACGACAATTGATGACTCAGAGATTCCAGGACCCAACCTCAGGACACTGCGATCACTGCCCGTAAGGTCATATTCCGTGATCTCCAGGTTGCCGTACCCGCTGTTGTAGATGAAGGTATCCGCCCCTCCACCACCGGATACATAATCGTCTCCTCCATTGCCGTCGAAGAGTTGTACCGTATTCGTTCCATACAACTTGTCGGCTCCAGTGGTGCCAATTCCTTGTCGCTGAATGAGTTGCTCATACGTCCAAGTTGTGCCGTCGGCAAACTGCACTACCCCAACACCGTACGCTTTGCCAAGCAGCCCTCTATCAATCGTAACCACATCTCCGGCAATGCCGTCGGAAATTTCAAGATCGCTTCCGTTCGAACGAACTGTTGTCGACGTTTCATCGATACCCGCACCCAACTTCAAAACGCTTTCGACGCTTCCGTAATTGGATTCATCGATCTCAAGTCGGCCGTAGCCCGAGTTATAGACGAAGGTATCTGCACCGCCCCCACCGGACACAAAATCGCCTCCCCCTTTTCCGTCGAAAACATCAGCACCCGATGTCCCGTACAAGGTATCAGATCCGGTTGAGCCGGACGCTTCAGCTTGTATAAGCTGCTGTCGCGTCAGCGAGGTTCCATCTGCAAACTCGACACGTTGAACACCCATCCCATTGCTCGAAAACATGCCATCGAGCTGAATGTGATCACCGGAAACACCATCGGACAAAATGATGTCGCCAAGGCTGTCCGCCTGAACGGATAGAGACGACAAGCTTATCCCGGTGCCTAGCCTCAAGACGTTGATACTGCCGCTCGTTTCTGTTTCGCCGATCTCGAGAGAACCATAACCCGCGTTGAAAACGAACGTATCTCCGCCACCACCTCCGGTCACGAAGTCGCTACCTCCTTTCCCGTCAAACATCTCTGCAGAGCGGGAGCCGTAAAGGTTATCGCCACCTGTACTAGCGCTTTCAATTTCGTGTGCAATCACATCGTGGATGTCCCACGTCACCCCTGAGCTGAACTGAATTTGCTGGACGCCGGCTCCGGCAGTCGCCAACATGCCATCCACCTTGACAAGATCCCCACCAGAACCAATCGTCAAGATCACATCACCAGACTTGTTCGACGTAACCTTCACGTCGTCTGGTGCAATTTCCCCCAATAGTTGCAACGAATTCTGACGCGCGGCCGATGAGTCGGATTCGTCAATTTCAAGTTTCCCGTAACCCGCGTCGAAAACGAACGTATCGTTGCCACCAAGGCCGATTGCGTAGTGATTCCCCGCCCCGGCATCCAACCTGTCTGCTCCAGTCGTACCAAGGATCGGGATTGCTCCCAACGCCCCCTTCGAAAGTTCGATAATGGCGTTGCGTGTCCATTGCGTGCCGTCTTCAAACACAACGTACTGAACGCCGTTATTGACCTTACCAACCATTGAGTCAAGTCGAATCGTATCGCCTGAAGACAACGTCAAGATGATGTCGTCGTTGCTAGATGAAACGCGTACCGAAGACGGATCAATACCGGCCCCTAGCTTCAGGGTATTCGTTGGGTTGAGCCCGATATAGTCAAGCTCCTGGATTTCGACCGACCCATCCCCTTTGTTATAAACGAACGTATCGTATTGTCCAGACAAATCATCATAGCTGGCCCCGCCCCCGTTCCCGACCAGCAGGGATACACCCTTGCCTGCGTAGAAAACGTCGTTCAACGGGGTACCAATTTCCGAGATACCGTTAGCGTCGAAAGTGACTTTGAGGTTGGCAGCGATCGCGTTGCCTAGAGATCCAATCGTGTCGCTGCTTTGCATTGCGACAATTCGTTCGAACCAATCCAATGACATCCCACTTTCCAAACGGAAAGCGTCTGCGATACGCAGAAATGTTTCCCACTCGTCTAGATTTTGAGCAGTCAGATCACCTAGACGACTATAGGCTGCCTTGATAGCATCAAATCCTTGCAATGACACCACACTCCCATCCAGCCATTGAAACTCTGAAACCTCTGATGCCAGGTTGGGAGATTGCAGAACCAACTGAGCAAAGACACTCGAATACAGATCGTTCCATGCTGCGTTGACGCCTGGTCCAGCGTGGTAAATTGGATTGCTTCCGTACTGTTCATTCTGATAATGCTGACCCAGATAGGCCTCAACAAAGGCTAGCTGCCGAGCGTCAACGTTACCACCTCGTGAAGTCGGATTAATGTTTGTCGCACCAGCCCATTCGTACATAATCGATCGAATGTCCTCTCCGATCGTTGTGGCATCTGCTGTAGCGGACAGCGCAACGAACTGCTGAACAAGACTGGCTAGCGTTGTATTCCCTGCCATCGCCGACCTTAGGTCACGAATGGTCCCGCTACCTTCTACTTGCGGCAAAGCAGCAATGCTGTCGGGAATTACTACAGCCACATCGGGAACTGTATCTGCGGTATTCTGGTTTAGTGTAACAGATGCGATTTCGCGTGTTGAACCATCAGAGAGCGTGTAGCTTGTGATCGCCGTCACATGGTTGCCAGCGATAGCTTGATCAACTGCACTCGCCCCAAGATTGATCGATGTGATACCTAACTCACTCAAGGTCAACAGCTTTCCAGAGCCCTTGACATTCCCTGTTGCCCCGGCAGAGACCCATACTCGAAGCTGACTGTAAAGCGAATTAGACGCATCCAGTATTTGAACACCACCAGCCAATTTCTGGAGTTCACCAAACGACTCGATCAGATCGCTACCGTTCTGAACAGTTCCCCCTGGATTCACCAAACACAGAATACCTGTCCCTTCTCCAACCCAAGATGTGCGTTGAGCAAATCCGTCATCACTAAAATCGAAATACGTCGTGGAGCCAGTGAGTGATGTAAGGTTCAATCCCGTACCTGACAAGTCGAGCACAACAGGATCGACTTCCCCGTTTGCCATCCTAAGTTGGCGTTCAGCATCACCAGTAGCGCCAGAAGCCCCACCCGGAGGATCATCGCCGTTACCGTCAAGCCACTGTTTTATCGCGGCCATCGCAGTGTCTACGTCGATGAAATCACGGCTTCCCATGTACTTGATTAACGCGCCGATAGCTACGAGTGGCAACCCGGCCTCCGGGAAACCAGTAGCAGTCGCCGTAATGCCAGCCATCATAATCAGTTGACCTGCTGCCGCCTCGAATTGGCGCAAGTCCGTATTTGTCAAGTCCTGTATCTGAGCAGGATCAAGTTCCCATTGTTCCGACTGCGCATCTTCGACCAGGTGATTGTATGCATCAGTCGCACTTTGCACATCACCTGTCGCCGACTGAGTCGCACCCGCAATCATTGCCGCAGCCACTGCAGATCCAGGTACTGCCGTCAGCATATCCCCAACAACCGTCGTCAAGTCCACTACCACCTGTCCGCCATCTTGCTGCAGCGTACCTGGTGGTAAGTTCGGAAGATCGCCGACGTGACCGATCAACCCCTCGGTATCTCTGATAAGCGTCATCACGTCGTTAAATATGGGTTTGAAAGCCATTCCACACCCCCACGAACAAGAGATTGCTAACAATATTGAGATCGCTCGGAACACCATGCCGCAATCTCGCGACTGGCAACTTCGAGAGATGCCGAAACAGGTTGGATTCCGTCAGATACTTGACCGTCGCGATAGCCTCATGCAAATTCCTATCGGAATCCACTGGCGCGACAGAATGAATCGCTGCCAGTAGCCAATCAGGCACCGGCATCAAAAAAATTCGGGAGGAGCCTCAAGGAGAGGCGTTATCAATGAGGCGGGCAGCTCAGTTTGAATTGGGCAGACCCCGAGTTTCTTATAGTGCACATACACCATAACGTCGCTCGGTAGGTGACGACGATCCCCGATATTTCAGTAATTTTCATTTTCCCTCGGCAACTCTCTTTCGTATGTTTTGTAAAAAATGCCCTGAAAATCTATGACCAGCGCCCACACCTTGTCAATATATTTTTTATTACATTTAGTAATGTTAAGTATGTCAAATGAAATTTACCGTAGAGAAATCCATACTAGCAGGCCGTTGAAATACCCCCGCCGATCCGTCACGATGTAGCGCACCCGATCCCAAAGCACGAAGGCAGCATGCGAGGCACCGACAGCTACAACGAATCCCTGTTCAGTACAGTCAGACTGGAGGAGTTCGTACCGCAAACGCATCCGCTGCGCCCGATCCGGACTTGGATGAACGAGGCGCTGTCGAATATGGATGCCAAATTCTCGGCGATGTACGAAGCGGACATCAAAGGCGGTCGGCCGAGCATTGCGCCGGAGAAGCTGATGCGGGCGATGCTACTTCAGGTGCTATACAGCATTCGCAACGAGCGGCAACTGGTCGAGCAGATCTCGTACAACCTTTTGTTCCGTTGGTTCGTCGGCCTGTCGATCGAAGACGCGGTGTGGAATCACTCGGTGTTCAGCAAGAACCGGGATCGACTGATCGAGTTCGACGCAGTGACTGACCTGTTCAACGCGACGGTGGAAACGGCGCATAAACGCGGCTTGCTGTCGGGCGAGCACTTCAGTGTGGACGGCACCTTGATCCATGCGTGGGCCAGCCACAAGAGCATCCGGCGCAAGGATGGCGGGGACGATGATCGTCCGCCTGACAATTGGCATGGCGAATCGCGCAGTAATGAAACGCACGAATCTAAGAGCGACGGTGAGAGCCGGCTCTATCGCAAGAGCAATGCCGCGCCAGCCTTGCGGAGTTACCTGGGCCATGTGCTGACGGATAACCGGCACGGTCTGGTCGTGAACGTTCAGGCCAGCCAGGCGAATGGCCGAGCGGAACGCAAAGTGGCGACGGACATGCTGCGCGATGTGTCGGGTTCGGACGTGCGTATTACGGTGGGCGCAGACAAGGCGTACGACACGCGTGGATTTGTGAAGGCCGGCCGCGAATACAACGTGACGCCGCACGTCGCACGCAACACGAAGCGCACCGGCGGAAGTGCAATCGATGGTCGGACGACGCGGCATCTCGGTTACGCGCTGAGCCAGCGCAAATGGAAATGCATCGAACAGTGCTTCGGCTGGGGCAAACGGATCGGGCCGATCCGGCAGGTGATGGTGAGAGGCTTGGAGAAAGTTGATCAGTTGCTCACGCTGACGATGGCGGCCTACAACCTGACGCGGCTGAGAACGTTGGGATTCGTGCGTCCGCAGGGCGCGTAATGCAGGAAATCTGGCAGGAAATACCTTCGCCGGCCGGGCTCTGCCGCTGAACCCGGCGTGACGCAACAAAATTGCCGAGCCGTTGAGCGAATTCATGTCATTTGCGAGAGTGATCTGAATCCGGTCGATGGGTATTTCAACGGCCTGCTAGCCGACGAGTCGCAGGGAAATGCACACCATCGATGAAGTCAAGATCAAGAAATCTTGGATCAACCGAATGGAATTTGTTATGCCAAAGAATGCTTTTTGTAATTTTTTGAATGATAGCACTAGCCAACACCCCCTTTACAAGTTTCTTCCGAAGATCTAGCCTCCCTTTAGGAAGCCAGCATCTGGCAACGATATATAGGTCCTCGGGTGAATATAAATATTGGCGAACTCCGCAACCGATTTCCCTTGACAAGTAGCATCTGGGATATATTCGCCTCGGCCCCCATCGCAACATTCCACCCCGCACCCAGGAGCGTTGGCAATGAAAAAAAACCAAACCAATAGAAAATCTGCATTCTTTTTAGATGGAACCCCAAAATCAGTAATTGGGGTACTGATTGCACTTTTTTCCGCCTGGTGTCTTATATTTTTTGGAATATTTAGAGATATATTATACACGATCGACCACCCAACACTCACAATTCACGGAAAGATAGAATCGCACTCGCTCATCGCAGCATCCACTATATTTCTATCACTATTTCCGGTGATTGGAGCGGCACTCATATTCAACCTATATCACCAAAAAAAATGGGCAATGAAATGGACACTGGGCTTGCTATCAGTCGACCTATTTTTTCGGCTGCTATCGATTTTCACCCACACTGTTCAATTTAGATTTGGCATCGTAGACTCTCTCTTTATAGCTGCCCTAGCACTATTGCTAACCCCAGAAAGCAAGAGATGGTTTAAGCAAAAAAACCCAGTCTAAACAAACGAAGTGCCAACGATGTCAAAAATTACCAAGATCAAGCAGGTTCAGACGGCTCTATTACAAAGACGTTTCCCATGATCAATGCAATGCCCATGATCTCGACGCTTTGAGTTTTCCCCATCGCAACGTAGCCGAAAGTGCCACCTGGATCGTCGACTATAAACTGGTGTGCCTCCGCTCTCCAATCAAAGCAGCTATCCTACGTCGACGATAACCAGCGGAGGAAAATATGGCGACATACAAGGAATTGAAAGCACAGGCTGCGGCACTAGCGGAGAAAGCTGAGGCCGCACGACTTGCTGAATTTCAAGCAGTCCTCGAAGAAGTTCGCGCGAAGGTCGCCGAGTACGGCATCACCGAGAAAGACATTTTCGGTAGGCATCGCATCCAGACGGCCAAATCGACGGCGGAAGCGAAGTATCTCGATCCAAAGACTGGCGCAACATGGTCCGGCCGAGGTCGCGCGCCTGCATGGATCAAGGACGCAAAGAATCGAGATCGTTTTCTGATCAAGGAGTGATTGCTCGACGGCAGATCCCGCAGCCGAACACTGAAAACAGCTACTTTAACGCTTGTGCAGAAAAGCCCATGGAAAATGCGCTGGTTGCTATCGACGTCGCGCGGAAGCATACCCACAAAGATGAGCCGATCAGGCTCGTCTCCGCGCTTGACGGGGACCGTTACGAGGTACGTAAGCTCGAATTCTTCCGTGATGGCAGTGTGGGATTTGCCGACGAAACAGGCTCCTCGCCAGAAACGGAACTGGGAACAGTTCCAATGCCTTCATTGATCGAGATCAACGCCGATCCGGAGTTCGAGGCGCAAAGATTTCGTTTGAAGTATTCGAGGCACTATGGTCACGCTATGTTGCGCGTATCGCCCATCTCTAGGAAACCTCGTCCGAGCGACAGGCATCGAAGCCGTAGTGGCCCACGCGAGCTTGATCGGATTACTCGGTCTTGAGGAGCGACATGTAACAGCAGTGACGGCGCCACGTTCCACGGCATCAGCTCGTCGATGCGATTGATTAGATGGCCAGCGATGTGCTTGAACTCACCATCGCACAATCACAGATGTCCGAGGCACATAGAAAACCCGCCGAAGCGGGTCTGGGTTCCAGCAATACCTATTTACCCTTCGGTTTCGATTTAGGTGCCGGTGGTTTTTTCGCCTGAGCCAGATCGGAGCCTGCAACAGACTTCTGAGCAGGCGTACTTTTTTTGTTGGCAAGCTGCTTACTTGCCAACGATGCGTCTTTTTTACCCGTAGTCATCAACACCTCTCCTAGAAGATGGTCAATTTTTACTACGCGGTCAATGTATGACGATTATTTCGATCTCGGCGAGTAGAGTTTACCCGGAATACGGAAGCTACTCTTCAGACACCTCACCTCGTCCTGCACGTCCTCCAGCAACCCCAAGCATAACGATCATGCTCCATCTGCAATGGAGCAATTTTCCTCATCCAGCGCGTCGTTTCCTTCCGATAGAATCACCTTCCCAAACCGCCTCACACAGCTCATGCAAGTTCGCAAACCCGGCTATTCCGGTAATCTCCACTCACCCTCAAATTTCGAGGGGTCGAATCTGCTGAAATATAATCGGGAGTTCGTAGACCCGCTGAGACAGCACTTGTGCTCGATTGACACATCGAAATAATCCAGCATGCTCGTAAAACGCGAGAAAGTGTCCCAGCCGCTCATCAAGATCACCTTTTGCCGCCAACGCTTTTCCGATATGCCGCCGGACATCCCCCGAACTAAATCGAGTAGAGCCCCTCGATCGCGACACCGCTTGCATCAATAGCATAGCAGGACGCTTAAAATCATCGCTCAAACCAATCAGCGCATTTAAACAAATTCCTCCCGTTTCTTCGTATGCCGCAGAAACATGCTCACGCAAAACAAGCGGATATTCACCCTTTTCGGTTAACGTGATCGATTGATCTGGATTATTACGATAATACTCACGCACCTTCGCAACACACGAATTCAGAAATTGAAGCATCACACGAGGCGTTGCGTGCCCACCAGAAAAATGAAAGTGCGTCGAAAGATAGTCCGTCAAATCAATGGTTGATGATTTTCCACCCTTCATCAGATGCGTGACCTTTCTGGGAAAGATGGCCGCAATCAAAGCCTTGAAAGCCGCATCATACATACTCGTATTATGTGCATCATATTCGTCTCGCCTACTCAAATTTAATTTCATGCGAATATTCAAAACGAGCATTCTGAGACTTCGCATGAGGGTGGAGGCACTCTCATCGTGATCACAGTTAGCGTCTAGAGAGCTGAGGAGCCTCTTATCTAGACGAAGAGATTCAGCGTCATACTGGAATTTAAGGTTTCGACGACCGAGGGCTTCGGCCAAATTATGAAGTATACGCACCGCCATAAACTGACGAATATCTTCTTGGGACCATTTCAGCTCAATCTTTTTCGGATCTATTTTGTCTCGACCAATTGCAGAAAAATCCAGGCGCTCGAACAAATCTCGCCTCAAGAAAAGTTTCGGCCTCAACTGCGGATAGGACTGGTAGTCGCGCCAGCAATGCAGAAGGGCTTGCAAGATAGCCTTTTGCGTCTTATATTCGTCACCAGCAACAAACTCATCTATTTTATCAACAAGAAGATAGGCGATGCATTTCTTTTGCTTAAGAAATACATTAAGTTCAGACTTGATCGACGGAACATCAATTAATTGATTCTCATCAATTTCATTGCTGAATGGGCTGGTTGTCGGCTCAATGCTCGTATAGAAATTCGGGATAACCAGGCCCAAATGGCCGCCCTCGAGCTTCACCCCTACCGTCTTCTTGGTGTTCTTGAATAGATCAAGGATGCCCAGCTTCTGTTCGGAGTTTTTCCCGAGGGTCCGAAAGAAACCATCCCTTATCGAGAGGAAGTCCTTATCATCAGAAAAATGAGTGCTGAGGGCCTCCAAGCATCTGCTCAGAAGGAATATCTCCCAAACAATGCGATGTGGAGCGTCGAGCGTGTTGACGGGGTCGCGCACGTGAGACGTGACATGCTCCTTCAGCGTCTTGTATGCAAGCTCTTCATCGATTGGAACGTAGAATTGCGCGAACTTTCCTGTTGACTTGAACTCGAGCTTCCGTGCCGTAAGAAGTCGGAACAGAGCTGTCTTTCCGGTTCCCCTGTCGCCAACCACGATGGATTTGCTCTCCTCAAGAAATTCGACGACTGGAGTTATTGGGAGCATACAAGCCTCGAGCAGGGGGGTCATCCTTGCCGTCCGGCTCACCAAAGTTGAATCCCGATAGCTTGGTCAGGGAAAATCTATCAGGAAGACCGTGGATACGGTTCATTAGTCGTTTTCTCGTTTTCAATGCAATTCTATCCAGCCAATGACGGAAGTCTCATGCCCCGCCTTACCCCGTGCGCGACGCTTCCACTTTTCTAAATGAGGTGCAGTCGCATTTTACACCTGCGCAGCCCTCACGCTGCGCCATTCGTTGCTCGACGCACGCCTCGAACTTGCCGGGTCGTACCGAATTCGTCATTCCCGTGCACGTTTCCCCGTCCAATTAGCGAATCTAAAGAATGGGGGCTTGAGTGTGACGCGTTTCGGCATCAGCATGAACCTCATATCCTCGAGATCATCGTCCGCCTCGATACCACAACCGGAGACACTGCTAGCGGCGCTATTCGGTTTTCGGCGCATGCGTCCAACCTGCCCGCGTGCACCGAACTCGTCATTCCCGTACGCATTCAGATCGAGCGTGGGAACACGCTGCAGCGAGTTCGAGAAGAGTTATTCCGATTACGCTGAAGAACAGGCGATCGCCCCACCACGCCCCGCTACCGTCTCAGCTTATCGACGACATTCCAGCAAATATTCCGCCAGTGCGATTGCCAGATTAGCTGGGACATGGCACTGTTCTGCTGGTCGAATGGATAGGGCTTCGGCAAAACCACCGCCTCGGTGTTCAAGAACACCGATCCTCGTGCTCGTGATGCCGATCTGGCTGAGCACGCGCCGAAGTACGCAGTAGTCAAATCGATCCGGTCCGTTGCTGGTCTAGCTGCGGTCAATGACAGCACAGAGAGCTATCTCCTTGGCAGTCGTCTCCTATCGATCCTTTGGATTAGCGGCAAAGCCCCGAACATCATCCGGTCATTTGCCGGTCGTTCCAGGCACGATCTAGTGTATTTTTACGCCATAGAACCAAGCCTCGTTATCGATCGAGCCAGCATATGATTGCCACATTTCGAGCCATTTTGCCCCCCCTCATATCAACAAAATAGCTGAGTCTGGTGTTGGCCAAACCGCCTTGGAATTTCGTACCACGCTCTGGCACCATCTTTCCATCTCGTCGAGACTCCAGTGGGGACGGCCCAACATCAGCGATCTATGTCCGGTGGTATTTTTGGTGGTATCTAGCGCGTGATTGAATGACAGATCGGCCACCTGTGTACGATTGCAAGAGCTTTTCCATTCCGGCCCTGGCACCAGTATTTCGCAGCGTCATGCGCTGCATCTGTCGAAACCCGCGCAAGCTCGCCGCTTCGCGGGTTTTTTGTTTTTCCCGCGCCGTTTTCCGTGCGCATCGCGCAGCGCAACGCCTGCCCTCCGCCAGCGGTCCAAGCATCGGGACACGCAAGCACGGAGGCCGCCCATGTCCACGCGCGTCATTTCGAGCCGGATTGGCCGAGGCATGCTGGTCGCATTGCTGTCGATCATGCTGGGCGGATGCGACCTGCTCCGTCAGCCGCCCGTGCCTGACTGGCCCGGGCCGCATGCGCCCTACCCGTTCCCGGACAACGTTCCGCACCGCACCGAGTGATCGATTCGACCACCCCGCCCCAATGTACGCGCCGCGCGCTCAGCCATGCTCGCAGAACTGCAGGATCGCATCCGCGACCGCTCGCGGCGCCTCGCGCTGCGGAAAATGCCCGACGCCGTCGAGCACGGCGCGCTCGTAGCGGCCGGTAAAGAATCGCTCGCGCCCGGCGGAAGTCTCGGGCCCATTGCAGGCGTCCGCGGCGCCGTGCAGCACCAGCGTCGGAAGCGACAGCACCGGCGCCGGCGTCAGTTTCGCTTCGTCTTCCGCATACGCGGCCCCACCGTCGACGAATCCCCAACGATAACGATACGAATGCAGCACCACGTCGATCCAGTCAGGCCCGTCGAACGCGTCGGCGGCCGCGTCGAAGTCACGTTCGTCGTACCAGCCGGCCGGCGACCATGTGTCCCACATCAGGCGCGCGAACGCGCGGCGATCGTCGCGCAACGCCTGCTCGCCGCGCGGCGTCGCCATATACCAGTGGTACCAGTAGTTGCGCGCCTGCTGCAGCGACAGCGGCTGAGCCGGATCGTTCGTGCCGTACCCGACCGACAGCATCACCAGATGCGACGCCGCCCCGTCGCGCAAGCCACACGCGTTCGCTACCGCGCGGGCGCCCCAGTCATGCCCGACCAGGACCGGCCGCTCGACGCCGAGCGCGTCGACGAACTCGAGCAGGTCGCGGCCGAGCGCCGCGAGCCGGCCGCTACGCGGGGTCGCCGGATCGCGAAAACGGGTCGGCGCAAAGCCGCGCAATGCCGGCGCCAGCACGCGATAGCCGCGCAGGCTCAGCGTTTGCGCCACGGCTTCCCACCCGGCCGGGCTGTCCGGCCAGCCGTGCAGCAACACGGCCACCCGCTCGCCTCGCGGATTCCATTCCAGATAGGCGACGTCGAGCGACGCGGTCATCGCATGCCGATAAACAGTCATCGTGCCCTCCTCCAGGTTCAGTCCTGAGATCGATGGTAGATCCCGATCTCATCACGATTCGCGGAGTATCATGATTCATTGTTCGAATATCACGTTGAATGCATCGATGGAACCGCCGACCGATCCCGCGTCGACCGCGCTCGACATCACGCTGCTCCGCACCTTCCTCGAGGTGGTCGATCGCCACGGCTTCGCGCCGGCCGCCGAACGTCTCGCGCTGACGCCATCTGCGGTCAGCGGCCACATCAAGCGGCTCGAGCAGGCGGCCGGCACGCTGCTGCTCGCGCGCACCACGCGCCGCGTCGCGCTCACGCCGGCCGGCGACACGCTGTATGCGTACGCACGCAACATCGTCGACATGGAGCGCGAAGTGCGCGCCCGGCTGCGCGGCGCGCCGGCGCACGGCCCGCTGCGCGTCGGCGCGTCGGAGGATTTCGCCGGCACGTGGCTGCCGCAGGTGCTGCGCGCGTTCCGCGACAGCCATCCGCGCACGTCGATCGAACTGAAGGTCGGCATCACCGCGTCGCTGCTGCGGGAGCAAGCGCTGGGCCGGCTCGATGTCGTGTTCGGCAAGCAATGCCGGCTGGTCGACACGCCCGGCGAACCGCTGTGGGAGGAACCGCTGGTGTGGGCTTTCGCGGCGGATACGGCCCTCGACGCCGACGGCGGCGTGCCGCTCGCGCTGTTTCCGGAGCCGTGCGTGTATCGGGAAGCCGCGGTGGCCGCGCTCGCCGCCGCGCTGCGGCCGTTTCGCGTGCTGTTCGAAAGCGGCAGCATGGCCGGCTGCGTGTCGGCCGCGCTCGCCGGCTTCGCGGTGACGGCGCTCGCACGCAGCCAGTTGCGCGACGGCCTGCGCGAATGCGGCGTGCAAGACGGACTGCCGACGCTGCCGGCCGCGCGCTTCTACGCATTCGCGTCGAAACCCGGCGGCGCCGGCGCCGCGCTGATCGACGCGGTGCGCGCGACCGGGCGCACGCGCCGGTTCGCCGCCTGAACGCGCGGCGCGATGGCCGCGCGCAGCGGACGTGCCGCGCCTGCCGCGTCGCACCTATGCCGATCGCTCGGAGTCACCGGCGGGCGAATGGCGAACGATTTGAGGGCTGGGAAACGACGCCGCTTTCAGTCGCCGCTGCCGGCCGCGCCGCCGACGTCGTTCAACGCTTCCGCCATCAACTCGCCGAACCAGTCGACGAACGCGTTGAGCCGCCGCGACCGGTGCCGACGATGCGGATACACGGCCGACACGTCCATCGGCGCGGCGCGGTAGCCAGGCATCACCTCGACGAGCGCGCCGCCGTCGAGCAGATGCTGGACATCGAAGCGCGGAATCTGGATTAGGCCCAGCCCGGCGATGCAGCTCGCGATATAGGTCTCCGCGTTGTTCACGATCACGCGGCTCGGCAGCGTCAGCACGTGCCGGTCGCCGTCCATGCAGTATTCCCATGCGAGTTCGCGCCCCGTCGTCGGCGACGCATAGCCGATCGCCCAGTGCCCGTGCGCGAGCGCATCCGGATGGTCGGGCACGCCGCATTCGCGCAGATAGTCGGGGCTCGCGCAGTTGATCAGCGCGAACCGGCCAAGGGGCCTGACCACGAGGCTGCTGTCCGCGAGCCGCCCGACGCGGATCGCGCAGTCGACACCCTCCTGCACGAGATCGATCGAGCGGTCCGTCGAGCCAAGCGACAGCTGGAGCTTCGGGTAGCGGCGGAACAGCGACGGCAACGCGGGCGCGATCACGCGTCGCGCGATCCGGCTCGGCACGTCGACACTCAGGCGCCCGATCACGTCGCGCTCGCGCCGGCGGAACAGGCGATCGAGGTCGTCGGCCTCCGCGAGCAGCCGCCGGCCGCGCTCGAGCAGCAGCGCGCCGTCGGCCGTCAGCTGCACCTGCCGGGTCGTGCGATGCAGCAGCCGCGCGCCGAGCGCGGCCTCCAGTTGCTGGACGGCCGCCGACACGGTCGCGCGCGGCACGTCGAGCGCATGCGCAGCCTTGATGAAGCTGCCCATCTCGGCTACCTGAAGGAAGATTCTGACCTGGTCCAGCTTGTCCATCGGCGGGCGGAAAACGTGGGTTCGAACGATCGTCACCGGCAAGCGCCGCACGTCGCGGCCGGCCCGGCGGCACAAGGAAAACGGGCGCGCGGCGTTGTATCCGCGCACCCGCCCATTGTCCATGCAAACGCGCCATTGCGAGCGCCGCGCGTGCTCGACGACCGTCCGGACAGCGTGTTACTTGGTCGTATAGCCGCCGTTGATCAGGATCGTCTGGCCGGTGATCCACCAGCCGTCGGTCACGAGATGGCGGATGAACGGCACGACGTCCTCGATGTCGGTGAGGCCGGTCTTGCTGAACGGCGAGAGCGCCGCCGCCGTCTTGTGGTATGCGACAGCATCGGCGCCTTCGGCCGGATAGAAGAACGGCGTGTCCATCGGGCCCGGCCCGACCGCCGTCACCGAGATGCCGCGCGCGCCGTATTCCTTCGACGCCGCGCGCGTGAAGTGCTCGACCGGTGCCTTCGATCCTTCGTAGGCCGCATAGAACGGCGTGAACGCGCCGAGCAGCGACGTCACGAGCGTGACGAGCTTGCCGTGATCCTCGAGGTGCCGCCCCGCTTCCTTGATGAAGAAAAATGCCGACTTGCTGTTCACCGCGAACATTTCGTCGTATTCGGCTTCGGAGATTTCGGTGAACGGCTTCTTCAACACCTTGCCGACGGTATTGATCGCAATGTCGATCTTGCCGAAGCGCTGCTTCGCGTCGCCGAACAGCTTCTCGACCGCGGCAGCCGTCGTCAGGTCGGCCTGGAACGTCGCGGCTTGCGCGCCGGCCGCGCGCACGGCGGCGGCCGTCTCCTCCGCCTGCGCCTGCGATGCCGCGCTGTTGTAGTGGATCGCCACCGCCTTCGCGCCGTGGCCGGCCAGATCCCGGGCGATCAGCCCGCCGAGATTCTTGGCGCCGCCTGCGATCAGGACGACCTTGTCTGCGAGCGTGTGAGTAGCCACGGTTGACTCCTTTTTGCGTTGAATGAAGCTAGGAGTGTAGGCACGCGGCACGCTCCGGTCAGCCGCGCGGGGCTGGATGGATTATCCAGAAAAGCGATCCAATCAGGCATCGGGAATGGTCGGATGCCGCACCGACGCGGGCGGCGAAATCTGCTCGACGCGGCACGTCGCGCCGCCGCTGCATGCGCGCGGATCAGCGTGCGTAAAGCGCCGCGTCGATCTTGCCGAGCAGCCACTGCATGCCGGCCAGATGCTGCTGGTCGTGGCTGCACAGATAATGCAGGAGCCCGCGCACGGTCAGCACGCCATAGCCTTCGAATTCGGCGGTGCGCGCATATTGCTCGTGCGTCAGGCGCGATACGACGTCGAGCGTCTGGCGCCGCGCGTCGCGAATCGCCGCCAGCACATCGGACGCGTGCGCGTCGTCGTAGCGGCGCTTGATCGCGAGCGCATCGCCATCGACCGACTCGAGCAGCGGATGATTCTCACCGAGCATCCGCCTCAACCGCACGTGGTAGCCGTCGATCTCGATGTCGCGCACGTGGCAGAGTTGTCCGAGCGGCGAGAAGTGCTCGCTCGGTATGCCGGTCCAGTCGGCGGGGGTCCAGCGCGCATAGCCGTCCGGCACGGCGGCGAAATGGGCTTCGAGCTGGCGGGGAAAATCGGCGAGTGCATCGAGCGTCGTCGGACTCATGCGGCAAACTCCGTGTCGGAAGGAAACGGCGGCAGCCGTTGCACGGACCTGCCGCCGCCGTGGCGCAACTTCACGCTGACACCGCCTTTTCCGTGAAGCCGGAACGTGCGCCGCGTCGTGCGCGGCGCCCTGCAGCTTACCAGCGCGGACGGGTTCGTGCCGATGCCGGCGCGCCGCTTGATAGAATGCGCGCGCTATGGACCTCGAAAGCATTCTCTATACGCAGGGCTTCGGCTCGCGCCGCCAGTGCCGCGGCCTGATCGAAACGGGCCGCGTCACCGTCGCGGGCGCGCGCGCGACCGACCCCGACGCGTCGTTCGACACCGACGGCCTCGTGTTCACGGTCGACGACACCGCGTGGCCGTTCCACGCCCGCGCGTATCTCGCACTCAACAAACCGGCGGGTTACGAATGCTCGCGCGAGCCGCAACACCACGCGAGCGTGTTCAGCCTGCTGCCCGCGCCGCTCGTCGCGCGCGGCGTGCAGTGCGTCGGCCGCCTCGACCAGGACACGACGGGCCTGCTGCTGCTGTCCGACGACGGCCAGTTCGTGCACGCGTACGCGTCGCCGAAGCGCAAGGTGCCGAAGACGTACATCGCGACCGTGCGCCACCCGCTCGACGACGCCCAACTGAACGCACTGCGCGCAGGCGTGCAGCTGCACGGCGAGCCGAAGCCGATCGCGGCGGTCGGCGCCGACGCGCGCGACACGCACATGCTCGCGCTGACCGTCCTCGAGGGCAAATATCATCAGGTGAAACGCATGGTCGCCGCGGCCAGCAACCGCGTCGAGGCGCTGCACCGCGAAAGCATCGGCGGTTTCGCGCTGCCGGACGACCTGGCGCCCGGTGCGTGGCGCTGGCTCGGGGAAGACGACCTTTCAGCGCTGCGCAATCCCGTCAAAACCCTGTAAGGGAAAATCCGCACGATCGTTCGGTGCCGGACCGCGTCGCGGCCGCACGATCCCCCGCTATACTGAAATCACAAGCTGTACGAGCAGCGATGCAGGGGAGACATCATGAACATCAACCATTCTTTCGAACTGTCGTACGTGATAATCGCCTTCGCGATCATGGGTGCGATCGTGATCGGCGCCCTGCTGGCCACGATGCACATGAAGCACAAATATCATCCGAACCTGATCGGTGCGCTGATCGGCGCGTTGCTGTGCTTCCTGCTGATCGAGGCGTTACCGGCGCTCACCTGACGCGCCGGGCGGCGCGAGCGTTTGAAGGAATTCGTCTACGGTCGGATAGCGCAACGTCACGCACAATTCGGCCTTGAGCCGCGCATTGGACAGGCGGCGCGACTCGCGCATGAACGACAGAAGCGTCGGCTCGAGCCGACGCTCGGCGTCCACGCGGCTGATCCGCGGCGGCAACGGCAGGCCGAACGCCTGCGCGACCCGGTCGAAATATTCTCCCATCCGCAGTTCGCTGTCGTCCGACGCGTGCACGGCGCGCGCCGGCTTGCCGCGTACGGCCGCGCACCGCAGGATCGCCGCGAGGTCGTCCGCATGGATATGGTTCGTGTAGACGTCGTCGGCCGCGTCGAGCGCCGGCGTGCCGCGCTCGAGCCGCGCGAGCGGCAGCCGGTTCGCCGCATAGATGCCGGGAATGCGCACGATGCGCGCGGACAGCACGCCGCGCGCCGTCGCCGCGCGCAGCTGACGCTCGGCCGACACGCGCCGGAATGCGCGCTCGTTCGCGGGGCGCAGCGGCTGCGTTTCGGCGATGCGCGTCCCGCCGCAATCGCCGTAGACGCCCGTCGTGCTCGCGTAGACGAGCGTCGGCACGCGAGGGGCGTCGGGTACAATAGCTGCCCGCGCCGGCACGCCGGCCTGTCGGGTCGCGGCACGCAGCGCGCGCAGGCGGCCGACCGACGACACCGGCGGCGCGAATGGCCGCCGTGCAGGCACGGACAATGCGGCGATCAGCGCGCGGGTGCGGCGATCGTCGCGGCCGGCGGATTGCGGCGGCGCGAGATGCAGGATCGTCCGGGCGAGCCCCGCGATACGTCCGAGCGTCGCGCGGCGATCGAGGTCGCCGACGATCGGCGTCGCGCCTGCCGCGCGCAATTCGTCGCAGCGGCCCGGGTGGCTCGTCAGCGCGACGATGCGCAGGTTGCCGCGGGCGGCGCGCCATTGCGCGACGCAGCGCAGGCCGACGTCGCCGCAGCCGACGATCAGTGCGCGCGGCCGGCGCAGGATTCGAGTCGCGATCATGTTGGTTGCGAAATCAGTAGCCACCGTTGCGCGGCGCGCAACGGGTTTGCATTGTAGCTGCCGTGCCGACATGCACGGTCCCCACATTTTGTTCTATTTGGTTCTATGGCATTCAACGTTACTCTCAAGCAAAGCGGCCGGCAGTTCCAGGTCGAATCGGACGAAACCGTGCTGGCGGCGGCGCTGCGCCAGAACGTCCATCTGCCGTATGGATGCAAGAACGGCGCGTGCGGCTCCTGCAAGGGCCAGATCGTATCGGGCCAGATCGAACAGGGCCCGCACGCCGCGTCGGCACTGTCCAACGACGAACGCACGCGCGGCCTCGCGCTGCTTTGCTGCTCGAAGGCGCAATGCGACCTCGAGATCGACGTGCGTGAGATCGCCGGCGTCGACGGCGTGCAGGTGAAGAAGCTGCCGTGCCGGATCGCTGCGCTCGAACGCAAGGCGGACGACGTGATGGTCGTGAAGTTGCAGTTGCCCGCCAACGAACGCCTGCAATACCTCGCGGGCCAGTACGTCGAGTTCATCCTGAAGGACGGTTCACGCCGCAGCTACTCGATGGCGAACGCGCCGCACGAGGAAGGTCCGATCGAGCTGCACATCCGCCACATGCCGGGCGGCAAGTTCACCGACCACGTGTTCGGCGCGATGAAGGAGCGCGACATCCTGCGCTTCGAAGGCCCGCTCGGCACGTTCTTCCTGCGCGAGGAGTCCGACAAGCCGATCGTGCTGCTCGCATCGGGCACCGGCTTCGCACCGATCAAGGCGATCATCGAACACGTGAAGCACACGGGCATCACGCGACCGATGACGCTCTACTGGGGCGCGCGCCGCAAGAAGGACATCTATCTCGGCGAGCTCGCCGAGCAATGGGCGCGCGAGATTCCGAACTTCAAGTACGTGCCGGTGTTGTCCGAGCCGGACGACGCCGACCAGTGGACGGGCCGCACCGGCTTCGTCCATCGCGCGGTGATCGAGGACCTGCCCGACCTGTCGGGCTACCAGGTATACGCATGCGGCGCGCCGGTGATGGTCGAATCCGCGCAGCGCGACTTCACGCAGCACCACGCGCTGCCCGCAGACGAGTTCTACGCGGACTCGTTTACGAGCGCCGCGGATCTCGCCCATCCGGTCTGAGCACCGGGCGCGCCCGCGTCCGCTGCTGCGCGCCGCCGTGTCACATCCGTGGCATCGCGGCGGTTTACAGTGGGACGCGGGATGCCTTATGCTTGCGCACATGAACCGCTTCCTGTCCGCTCTCCGACGTCGCCGCTCGCCGCTCCGCCCGGATGCCGCCGGCTCGTCACGGACTCGCGCGTAACCCTCCTCCGCTTCACCGGTTACGCACAAGCTGTTCGACCTACCAGCCACGGCCTTCCGTGGCTTTTTTATTGCCCGTTTCCCTTTCACCGCCCGCTGGAGTCTGCTGCCATGCCCATGAACGATTACCCGATCGACTCGCTGATGTACATCACGAACCGCCCCGACATCGTGTTTACGCACGGCAAGGGTTCGTGGCTCTACGATCACACGGGCAAGCGCTATCTGGACTTCATCCAGGGCTGGGCCGTCAACAGCCTCGGCCACTGCAACGACGGCATCGTCGAAGCGCTGAAGACGCAGGCCGAGAAGCTGCTGAACCCGTCGCCCGCGTTCTACAACGAACCGATGGCGAAGCTCGCGGGCCTGCTCACGCAGCACAGCGTGTTCGACAAGGTGTTCTTCACGAACAGCGGCGCGGAAGCGAACGAAGGCGCGATCAAGCTCGCGCGCAAGTGGGGCCGCAAGTTCAAGAACGGCGCGTACGAGATCATCACGTTCGACCACAGCTTCCACGGCCGCACGCTCGCGACGATGTCGGCCAGCGGCAAGCCGGGCTGGGACACGCTCTACGCACCGCAGGTGCCGGGATTCCCGAAGGCCGAGCTGAACGACATCAACTCGGTGGAGAAACTGATCACCGACAAGACCGTCGCGGTGATGCTCGAGCCGATCCAGGGCGAAGGCGGCGTGATTCCGGCAACGCGCGAGTTCATGCAGGCGCTGCGCGCGCTGACGAAGCAGCACGACCTGCTGCTGATCGTCGACGAAGTGCAGAGCGGCTGCGGCCGGGCGGGCACGCTGTTCGCGTATGAGCTGTCCGGCATCGAACCGGACATCATGACGCTCGCGAAGGGCATCGGCGGCGGCGCACCGCTCGGCGCGCTGCTGTCGAAGGCAGACGTCGCGGTGTTCGAGGCCGGCGACCAGGGCGGCACGTACAACGGCAACCCGCTGATGACGGCAGTCGGCCATTCGGTGATCTCGCAACTCGTCGCGCCCGGTTTCCTCGAAGGGGTGCGTGCGCGTGGCGAATACCTGAAGCGCAGGTTGCTCGAACTGTCGGAGGAGCGCGGCTTCGAAGGCGAGCGCGGCGAAGGGTTGCTGCGCGCGCTGCTGCTCGGCAAGGACATCGGCCCGCAGATCGTCGAGAAGGCGCGCGACATGCAGCCCGACGGCCTGCTGCTGAACGCGGCGCGCCCGAACCTGCTGCGCTTCATGCCCGCGCTGAACGTCACGACCGAGGAAATCGACCAGATGATGGCGATGCTGCGGTCGGTTCTCGACACGCTCTAAGGAGACCGCCGCGATGGACGCCGCCGCCGATGCTGTCGCTATCCGCCCGTTCGAACGGGCCGACACCGATGCCGTGCTCGCGGTCTGGCGCGACGCGTTCCCGCAGTACGACGAGCCCGGCGCGCCGCCGCACCGCGATCCGTTGCGATCGATCGAGCTGAAGCTCGCGACGCAGCCGGAGCTGTTCTTCGTCGCGACCAGCGGCGCGCGGGTCGTCGGCACGCTGATGGCGGGTTTCGACGGACATCGCGGCTGGCTCTACTCGTTCGGCGTGTCGAACGATGCACGGCGACTCGGCATCGGCCGCGCGCTGATCGCGCATGCGGAACGCGCGCTCGCCGCGCGCGGCTGCCTGAAAGTCAATCTGCAGGTGCTGCCCGGCAACGACGACGCATGCCGCTTCTATGCGGCACTCGGCTATCGCGTCGAGGAACGCATCTCGTTCGGCAAGACGCTGCCGGCCGCCTGACGCCGCCGGCAGCACCCTCCATCAGCGCGTGATCGGCCCCGCGTCCGGCAGCGGATTGCCGAGCGCGTCGGTCGGCACGGCCTGCTGCTCGAACGCCGCGAAATACGCGGCCCACTGCGTGTCGCTCACGCGCACGATCAGCGCGCCGTCCTGCCAGACGTCGTTGTGATCGTTGTGGTCGTCGCCCGCGCGGTGCAGGTAGTTCGGGCCCGTCGAGCCCTGGTTCATGTGCGTGTCGTGGATGCCGTTGCCTTCCGAATACGTGCGGCCGAACACGACGACGTCGAGCCCCTGCGACTGCGCGGCGTTGACGAGCCGCAGCAGCGACGGAATCGGCTCCGCGTTCTCGGTGCCGTCCATCACCGCGCTGGCGCGCCATGCGCCCGTCTCGTTCAGGATGTCGCTGCGCAGATAGTCGAGCGCGGGCAGCGCGGTGTGTCCGGTGAGATCGGTGTAGCCTTCGGCCGCGGCCGCGAGCGTCGCCGTGATGGGATGATGGAAATCGTAGACGAGCTTGTAGTTGAGCAGGTCGTCCGCGTCGTTGGTGCCGACGTTGATCGCGACGTCCCAGTCGCCGGTCGGCAATGCGAGCGTCAGGTGGATGTGATACTGGATTTCGCTGCCGTGCGGGGAGCCCTTCAGCCGCGCCACCGACGTCACCTTCGCCTTCACGAAACCGTAGTCCAGACTCATTCGTGCCCTCCGTGTCCCGATGGATCGACCATGCTACGCAGCCCGCGTGTCGGTTTGCGGACGAGCGGTTGCGGACGGCCGGTTTCGGACGGCCGGTCGCGGACGGCCGGTTTCGGACGCTCCGCTCCCGGGTCCCGCGCCGCATGGTCGGCGTCACCGCTGAATGCATGGAGTCGCATCCGCACGCACAGTTCGTCGCCGCGCGCGCCGCACGAAAAAAAAGCTGCCACGGCATCCCGTGACAGCTTTTCGAAAGCCCTTGCGCGGCACGCCGGCATCCGCCGCCGCGCCGCGCCGGCCCGCTCATTCGCCCAGATACGCGGCCCGCACCTTCGGATCGTCGAGCATCTGCTTCGCGTCACCTTCCATCGTGACCGTGCCCGAGTCCATCACGTAACCGCGGTCGGCCGCCTGCAGCGCGAGGCGCGCGTTCTGCTCGACCAGCAGCACCGTGATGCCCTCCTTCGAGATCTCGCGCACCACTTCGAAGATCTTCTCGACCATGATCGGCGACAGGCCCATCGACGGCTCGTCGAGCAGCAGCAACTTCGGCTTCGACAGAATCGCGCGCGACATCGCCAGCATCTGCTGCTCGCCGCCCGACAGCGTGCCCGCGAGCTGCGTCGCACGCTCCTTCAGGCGTGGGAAGAAGCCGAACATCCGGTCGACGTCCTTCTTGATCTGCTCCTTGTCGCTGCGCAGGTACGCGCCCATCTGCATGTTCTCGACGATCGACATCCGCGCGAAGATCCCGCGGCCTTCCGGCACCATCGCGAGGCCGCGCTTGAGCAGCTCGTGCGGCGGGATGCCTTTGATCGACTTGCCGTCGTACTCGATGTCGCCCGCCGAGTACGGCTTCAGGCCGGTGATCGCCTTCATCGTCGTGGTCTTGCCGGCACCGTTCGCGCCGATCAGCGTCACGAGTTCGCCCTGACGGACTTCCATGTCAACACCCTTGACGGCCTGAATGCCGCCGTAGTTGACCTGCAAGCCCTTGATTTTCAACATTGCCGCTGCCATCAGTGCACCCCTGCGCCGAGATATGCCTCAATCACCTTCGGATTCTTCTGCACGTCCTGCGGCAGACCCTCGGCGATCACCTTGCCGTAATCGAGCACCGTCATCCGGTTGCACAATCCCATCACGAGCTTCACGTCGTGCTCGATCAGCAGGATCGTGCGGCCGTCCGAGCGGATCTTGTCGAGCAGGCGCGTGAGTTCGACCTTCTCGGTCGCGTTCATCCCGGCCGCCGGCTCGTCGAGCGCGAGCAGCTTCGGGTCGGTCGCAAGCGCCCGGGCGATTTCCAGCCGGCGCTGGTGACCGTACGACAGGTTGCGCGACGTGTAGTCCGCGTACTGCAGCACGCCGACGTATTCGAGCAGCTCGATCGCGCGTTCCTTGATCTCGCGCTCTTCCTGGCGTTCGGCCGGCGTCTGGAACACCGCGCCCAGCAGCCCGTGCTTGGTGCGCACGTGGCGGCCCACCATCACGTTTTCGAGTGCGGTCATCCCGCCGAACAGGCGAATGTTCTGGAACGTGCGCGCGATGCCCGTCTTCGCAACCTGGTGCACCGCGGTCGGCTTGTATTCCGTGCCGTCGAGCTTGAACTCGCCGGAGTCCGGCGTGTAAAGGCCCGTGATCACGTTGAAGAACGTCGTCTTGCCGGCGCCGTTCGGGCCGATCAGGCCGTAGATCTCGCCTTCCTTGATCTCGAGGCCGACGTCGGACAGTGCCTGCAAGCCGCCGAAGCGCTTGTTCACGCCTTTGACGGACAGTCGGATTTGCTTGTCGCTCATGTGTGATATCCCCTTGTCCGTTGGTTAAGCGCGCACCGGCTTCTTGCTGTTGCGCTTCGCCAGTTTCGCGATCTTGTCCTCATGCTTCGGCGCCGGCCACAGGCCTTCCGAGCGATACAGCATGATGATCACCATCGCGAGGCCGTACAGCGCCTGACGGATCACTTCGGTATCGACGATGTCATGGCCGAACAGCGCGTGCTGCAGCGGGCTCATCGTCGAGCGCAGGAATTCCGGGAAGATCGCGAGCAGCACCGCGCCGAGGATCACGCCGGGGATGTGGCCCATGCCGCCGAGCACCACGCACGCGAGCACGACGATCGATTCCCAGAACGTGAACGACTCGGGCGACACGAAGCCCTGGAACGCACCGAACATCGCACCCGACAGGCCGCCGAACGACGCGCCCATCGCGAACGCGAGCAGCTTCACGTTACGGGTGTTGATGCCCATCGCCTTCGCGGCGATTTCGTCTTCGCGGATCGCGGCCCATGCACGGCCGATACGCGAGTGCTGCAGGCGCGTACAGACCCAGATCACCAGCAGCGCGCAGAGCACGAACAGGTAGTAGTACATGTACACCGACGGCAGCTGGAAGCCGAAGATCGAATGCGTCTGCGACAGGTTGAAGCCGCCGACGTGCACCGGATCGATGCCCGTGATCCCCTTCGGGCCGTTGGTGATGTTCACCGGACGGTCGAGGTTGTTCATGAAGATCCGGACGATTTCACCAAAGCCGAGCGTCACGATCGCCAGGTAGTCGCCGCGCAGGCGCAGCGTCGGCGCGCCCAGCAGAATCCCGAAGGTCGCCGCGAGCGCCATCGCGATCGGCACGATGATCAGGAACGGGATGTGCAGGCCGTTCGGCGCGAGCGCCGCGATCCACTCGAACTGCGAGGTCAGGTGCGGCGAGCTCAGCAGTGCCGCCGTGTACGCGCCCACCGCGTAAAACGCGATGTAGCCGAGGTCGAGCAGGCCGGCGAAGCCGACCACCACGTTCAGGCCGAGCGCGAGCATCACGTACAGCATCGCGAAGTCGAGCACGCGGACCCAGTAGTTGCCGCCCGCCGAGCCGATGATGATCGGCGCCGCGATCACGAACGCCGCGGTCAGGATGCCGATGATGACCGTCTTGGTCGTGTTGCGCTCTTCGACGAGCGACGTCGAGGATTCGATCGGTTGAATGGATGTCATGTTGTTTGCTCCCCTTCCGTTACGCGCGGTCCGCGACACGTTCGCCCAGCAGGCCCGACGGACGGAACACCAGCACGATGATCAGCACGATGAATGCGAACACGTCCTGGTAGTTACTGCCGAATACGCCGCCCGTGAGGTTGCCGATGTAGCCCGCGCCGAGCTGCTCGATCAGGCCGAGCACCACGCCGCCGACCATCGCGCCGCCGAGGTTGCCGATCCCGCCGAGCACCGCCGCCGTGAACGCCTTCATGCCGGGGATGAAGCCCATGTAGAAGTGCACGTTGCCGTATTCGGACGCGATCATCACGCCGGCCAGCGCGGCGAGCGCGGAGCCGATCATGAACGTCGCCGAAATCACGAAGTTCGGGTTCACGCCCATCAGGCTCGCGGTGTTCGGGCTTTCGGCGATCGCACGCATTGCACGGCCGAGCTTGGTCTTGTGCACGAGCAGCAGGAGGCCGGCCATCACGATGAACGCCACCGCGATGATCACGATTTCAGTCACCGAGATCACGGCGCCGGGCGTCGTGTCGGTCGCCTTGATCACGTTGATCGGATCGGTCGGCAGCAGTTGCGGGAACGGCAGCGGGTTGCGCGACCAGATGATCATCGCGGCCGTCTGCAGCAGGATCGACACGCCGATCGCGGTGATCAGCGGGGCGAGACGCGGCGCGCGGCGCAGCGGCCGGTACGCGACCCGCTCGATCGTGTAGCCCACGCACGCGCAGACGACCGCCGCGATGCCAAGACCGATCGTCAGCGTCGCGACGTTGCCGAGTTCGGGGAAATGGTTCTGCAGCACGGTGATCGCCGACAGGGCGACCATCGCGCCGATCATCAGCACGTCGCCGTGCGCGAAGTTGATGATGCCGAGAATGCCGTACACCATCGTGTAACCCAACGCGATGATGGCGTACACACTGCCGAGCACCAGCCCGTTGAGGATCTGCTGGATGAAAATATCCATTTAAAGCTCCTTGGCCCATGCTGCCGGAGGACGTTGCGCCCCGCGGGTAAGCGAGGAATCGCGCCTTCTCGGCGACACTGCGGGTACTAGTCGATACCGGTAAGGGTGGATCGTCCCGGCGCGCGCCGCCCGGCCTGTACGGCCGGACCTGCCGCCGGAGCGGATACAGAAACGGCACCGCACTGTTCCGGTGCCATCGTGAGTCCCGTCGCTAAATCGTCACGACATCGAGGACGGTGTACTTGGCCTCCTTGAAGTCGTAGGGCAGCGTGCCGCAACGGCCGGTGTCCGGTTTCCCGAACGCCATGCCTTTTTCCGTCCGGGCCGGGGCGAACCCCGCCTCCGGGCAGATCAGGTTCCGCGCCGCGTCGCCCGCGGGCTCGACCACCTTGGCGGCGCACATGCCGTTGTCGCCAAGGATTTGTGCTCCGATGCCGGACGCCGTCGCCTGCGCGGCAAGCGGGCCGTGCGTCGCCACCCGCGCGGCGCCCGAACCGGCATCGCGCAGGCTGCGCCCGACTTTCGTCAGGACTGCATCGGAATCATCGAAACGAAGCAGGCCGCCTGCCGCGACGCGATGGGTCGCGGCGATACGCTGTTTCGTCGAATCGAAATGAAGGGTCGCCGACATCTGCACGTCGCCCGCGTTGCCCCGAAATCCGGGCGTCCGTCGCTCGGCGCGCCCCGTCATTGCCGCATCACGTTGCGCGGCTCGCTGCCGGGCAATCGGCGTGCCCGTCGCCCGGTCGATGGCAGCGCCGCCGGCATGTGCTGCGCGCCGTGCGGAATGCATGCCGATCTTCGAGCCCTGCGCGTTGAATTCCTCGATCGTCAAACGTGCCCCGTTGTCCTTGTCACAGTCCCATTGCGCAATGCGGCACACCGACGGCGCCGCACGACCGGTTCCGGCAGCACGCATGTTGCTGACTGCCGGTACCGCGCGTGCCGCAGCGTCCCTGCCCGCCTCGTCGTCGCTCTTTTTGCTGCAGCCGGCAAGCATTGCAACCGGTGCGGTGACGGACATGGCGTAAGCCAACTTCACATGCATCGAGTAGGTCTCCCGCGCCTTGCCAAAACCCGATTTCAAAGCCATTCCGGCCTGAAAACGGGCGCATTGTAACTCCATTTATAGGACGCCAATAATCCTGATTCGATGGGGTTTTCCTGCATTGCAACCAATTTTGAGAAACGGCTGCGCGCATCGATAGCAACCCGGTTGCACCATTGATGTGAACAATGGTTGCGATGTCATTTTCGCAGCGCAAAAAAAAGCGCGCCAAGCGGCGCGCTTTGGAGTACCTCGGGTGCGATGCGGCAATCAGGCGGCAGGCGGCAGGTTCAGCCCGCGCGGCAGCGGAAACGACACGTTTTCCTCGATGCCGTCGAGTGCGCGGACGTTGCGCACGCCGAGCTCACGCAGCCGCGCGATCACGGCCTGGGCGAGCACTTCCGGCGCCGATGCGCCGGCCGTCACGCCGATGCGGCGCTTGCCGGCGACCCATGCCGGATCGATCTGCTCGGGTGCATCGACCATGTATGCGGCCACGCCGCGCTTCTCCGCCACTTCGCGCAGACGGCTCGAATTCGAGCTGTTCGGGCTGCCGACGACGATCACGACGTCGCACTGCGGCGCCATGAACTTCACCGCGTCCTGGCGGTTTTGCGTCGCGTAGCAGATGTCCTGCTTCTTCGGTTCGCGAATCTTCGGATACTTCGCCTTCAGCGCGCCGATGATCTCGGCGGCGTCGTCGACGGACAGCGTCGTCTGCGTGACGAGCGCGATGCGCTCGGGATCGGCGAGCTCGAGCTTCTGCACGTCCTCGACGCTTTCGACGAGATGCATGCCGCGCTCGACCTGCCCCATCGTGCCTTCGACTTCCGGGTGGCCCTTGTGGCCGATCATCACGATGTCGACGCCGTCCTGGCGCATCTTCGCCACTTCGACGTGTACCTTCGTGACGAGCGGGCAGGTTGCGTCGTAAATGCGCAACCCGCGCACGTCGGCCTCGTCGCGCACGGCCTTCGACACGCCGTGCGCACTGAAGATCACGGTGTTGCCGGCCGGTACTTCCTCGAGTTCCTCGACGAAGATCGCGCCTTTCTTCTTCAGGTCCTCGACCACGTACTTGTTGTGGACGATCTCGTGGCGCACGTAGATCGGCGCCCCGTGCATCGCGATTGCGCGCTCGACGATCTCGATCGCGCGATCGACGCCCGCGCAGAAGCCACGCGGCTGGGCCAGCAGGATTTCGGCATCGGCGGCGACGGTCTGCCCGGACAGCGTATCGGTGGTGCTCATGATTACAGGATTCCGATGATTTTCACTTCGAACGTGAGCGCTTGGCCCGCGAGCGGATGATTGAAGTCGAACAGCGCCGAGGTTTCGCTGACTTCCTTCAGCACCCCTGCATAGCGGCCGCCGTCCGGCGCGTTGAATTCGATCAGGTCGCCCGGCGTGAAATCCTCGCCGAGCATCCCGTTCTCGCGCAGCGTCGACAACGTCACGCGCTGGAGCATGTCGGGATTGCGGGGACCGAACCCTTGCTCGGGCGTTAGCTGATAAGTCGAATGGTCACCCACCTTGAGCCCGATCAGAATCTGTTCCAGCGAGGGCGCCAGTTGGCCGGCGCCGAGCAGCAGCGTGGCGGGCTTGTCGGAGAAGGTGTTGACGATGTCGGCGCCGTCGGCCAGTGCAAGCCGGTAATGCAGCGTCACATGGGAACCGGGCTTCACTTCGGATAGATCGATGATGCTCATGAATGACTCGTGTTCGTCGGCGCCCGAACTGGCCGAAAGGCCCGGCGCAAAGCCAATATTGTAAGTCACCTGAGCGCGCAAGGCTGAAAGTGCGACGACATCGCGCTCATGCCCGCCGCCAATGGAGTTCTGGATCATGCTGTCCCCCTGTCCCGCCGCCGCGGCGACCGAATGTCGCGACACGGCCGATGCAACGGTTGCCGCGGCCCGCCGCATAGACGCAGCCGGGCCGTCGCGCAAGCGCCGCCCGCGAAACTGGAAATCCCATCTGCCGCGCGAGCGGTTGCTGGAGCGCGGCCCGGCCGCGCTCACCGACGCGGAACTCGTCGCGTTGCTGCTCGGCACGGGCGGCGGCGGCCACGACGTGTTCGCCAGCGCCCGCGCGCTGCTCGCACGTTTCGGCGATTCGCTGCGCGACATGCTCGACGCGCAGCCCGACGCGTTCGCCATGCATCCGGGCATCGGCCCCGCCCGCTCGGCGGTGCTGATCGCGGTGACCGAGATCGTGCGGCGCGCGCTGGCCGAGAAAGCCCGCAAGCGAATGCAGATCGGCTCGCCAGGCGCGGTCGAGGATTATCTGCGGCTCAGGATCGGCACACGGGCGCACGAGGTTTTCGTCACGCTGTACCTGGATGCCCGTCACGGCCTGATCGACGTGGAAGAGAGCGCGCGCGGCTCGCTGACGCGGATGGTCGTCTACCCGCGCGAAATCGTGCGGCGCGCGCTCATGCTCAATGCCGCGGCGCTGATCATCGCGCACAATCATCCGTCCGGCGCGGTGCAGCCGAGCGCGGAGGATCGCCGCCTGACACGCATGCTGCACGAAGCGCTTACGCTCGTCGACGCGAAGCTGCTCGATCACGTCGTCGTCGGCAGCGACGATACATTTTCGTTCGCACGCGCCGGTTGGCTGTAGACTGTGGCCCGGCGACCCGCCCCGGGTGCGCCGCAACGACGAGGCGAAATTGGGTTTGATTTTTCTGAACTTTTTCTGCTAGAATCGTCGTCTGTCTTTTTTCCAACCAGTTCTAGCCATCGAAGGGCCTTGTCTGTACAGGCTTTGGCGTTCTGAGTGCGGCCATGGATCACGTGGCGGTACGATGGAACCTTCATCGGCGATCGAACCCCGAATTTAGCGTATTAGGAGTGCTCTCATGGCACGCGTATGCCAAGTAACTGGGAAAGCGCCGATGAGCGGCAACAACGTTTCCCACGCAAACAACAAGACGAAGCGCCGCTTCCTGCCGAACCTGCAAAACCGCCGGTTCTGGGTGGAGAGCGAAAACCGCTGGGTGCGCCTGCGCGTCTCGAACGCCGGCCTGCGCCTGATCGACAAGAACGGCATCGATTCCGTGCTCGCTGACCTGCGCGCACGCGGCGAAGCCTAAGCCCAAGGAGCACAATCATGGCAAAAGGCGCACGCGACAAGATCAAGCTCGAGTCGACCGCTGGTACGGGTCACTTCTACACGACCACGAAGAACAAGCGCAACATGCCGGAAAAGATGGCGATCAAGAAGTTCGATCCCGTCGTCCGCAAGCATGTGGAATACAAAGAAACCAAGATCAAGTAATCTCCGGTTTCTGCAAGCCTGACGGCGACCGAAAAGCCCCGCACATGCGGGGCTTTTTGTTTTGCGCGCACGCACGGGCCCGACGCGGTATGCTCTCCCCTTTCCGCGGCCACGGCCGACGGAACGCACAAGAACCAAAGCGTAACGATGGAGATGCAGCATGAAATTCGACGTGGCGATCGTCGGCAGCGGCCTGGCAGGGCTGTCGGTCGCACTGAACCTGGCCAGCACGCGACGTGTCGCGCTGATCGCGAAACGTTCGATGATGGAGGGGGCAAGCGATTACGCGCAAGGCGGCATCGCGGCCGTCCTCGATTCGGCGGACAGCATCGAGAACCACGTCGGTGACACGCTGGTCGCCGGCGGCGGGCTGTGCGACGAAGGCGCGACGCGCTACATCGTCGAGCATGGGCGCGAAGCGATCGAATGGCTGATCTCGCAGGGCGTGCCGTTCACGAAGGACGACGCGGCCGAGCTCGGTTTCCATCTGACGCGCGAAGGCGGCCACAGTCACCGCCGCATCATCCACGCGGCCGACGCGACCGGCCATGCGGTGCTCGCGACGCTGTCCGATCGCGCGCGCCAGCATCCGAACATCACGTTCTTCGAAAACCATCATGCGATCGACCTGATCACGTCGGACCGGCTCGGACTGCCCGGCCGCCGCTGCCACGGCCTGTATGCGCTCGACGTCGACAACGATCGAACGATCACGATCGAGGCGCCGCACACGGTGCTCGCGACCGGCGGCGCCGGCAAGGTCTACCTCTACACGACCAACCCCGACACCGCGACCGGTGACGGCATCGCGATGGCGTGGCGCGCGGGGTGCCGCGTGTCGAACATGGAATTCATCCAGTTCCATCCGACCTGCCTGTTCCATCCGTACGCGAAATCGTTCCTGATTTCGGAAGCCGTGCGCGGCGAAGGCGGCCTGCTAAAGCTACCGGACGGCACGCGCTTCATGCCCGCGCACGACCCGCGCGCGGAACTCGCGCCCCGCGACATCGTCGCGCGCGCGATCGACTTCGAAATCAAGAAGCACGGGATCGATTGCGTATATCTCGACATCAGCCACCAGCCGGAAGCATTCCTGCGCGAGCACTTCCCGACGATCCACGCGCGCTGCCTCGAATTCGGCATCGACATCGCGAAGCAGCCGATCCCGGTCGTGCCGGCCGCGCACTACACGTGCGGCGGCGTCGTCACCGACCTCGCGGGGCGCACCGACCTCGCGGGACTGTATGCGGTCGGCGAAACGTCGTACACGGGGCTGCACGGCGCGAACCGGCTCGCGAGCAACTCGCTGCTCGAATGCCTCGTGATCGGCCGTGCGGCGGCCGAGGCAATCGAGGCGGCCGGCTTCGACGCAGAAACGCCGGGCACGCTACCCGCATGGGACGAAAGCCGTGTGTCGGATGCGGACGAGGAAGTCGTCGTCGCGCACAACTGGGACGAACTGCGCCGGCTGATGTGGAACTACGTCGGCATCGTGCGTACCGACAAGCGCCTTGAGCGCGCGAAGCACCGGTTGTCGCTGCTGCGCGACGAGATCCACGAGTACTACGCGAACTTCCGCGTGACGCGCGACCTGCTCGAACTGCGCAATCTCGTCGACGTCGCGACGCTAATCGTGAAGAGCGCGTACTCGCGCCGCGAAAGCCGCGGGCTGCACTACAGCCGCGACTGGCCGCACACGCTGCCGAAGGCGCTGCCGAGCGTGCTCACACCGCGCTCGCGCCGCTGAGCGGCGCGCCCTTCCGGGGTTGCGGCCCACGAAAAAGCCGCTGGCGTTTGCGCGCCAGCGGCTTTTCTCGTCAAACGGCCTATCGCCCGGTCAGTCGATGATCCGCATCGAATAGTCGGTCGCGCGCACGTCCTTCGTCAGCGCGCCGATCGAAATGCGGTCCACGCCCGTCTCCGCGAACGTGCGTACCGTATCGAAATTGACGCCGCCCGACACTTCCAGCACGGCCTTGCCGGAAGCGACGCGCACCGCTTCGCGCATCATGTCGAGCGTGAAGTTGTCGAGCAGCACCGACTGCGCGCCGTGCGCGAGCGCCGTGTCGAGCTGCGCGAGCGTCTCGACTTCGATCTGCACCGGCACGCCGGCACCGAGCGCGAACGCCGCATCGAGCGCTTCGCCGACACCGCCGGCCGCCGCGATATGGTTTTCCTTGATCAGGATGCCGTCGTACAGCGCGAGACGCTGGTTCTCGCCGCCGCCGACCCGCACCGCGTACTTCTGCGCGAGCCGCAAGCCCGGCAGTGTCTTGCGCGTATCGAGGATCTTCGCGCGCGTGCCTTCGACGCGATCGACGTAACGACGCGTCGCGCTCGCGACACCCGACAGCAGTTGCAGGAAATTCAGCCCGTTGCGCTCGGCCGTCAGCAGTGCACGCGCCGGCCCTTCGAGCTCGCAGACCGTCGAATCCGGTGTCATCCGGTCGCCTTCGCGATACCGCCACTGCACGACGATCGACGGATCGATGCGCGCGACGACGGCCTCGAACCACGGCACGCCGCACAACACCGCTTCCTCTCGCACGATGATGCGCGCACGGCGCCGCTCGCCGGCCGGCACGAGCCGCCCGGTCTGATCGCCGGTGCCGACGTCTTCGGCGATCGCATCGGCGACGTTGCGCGCGATCGCTTCGTCGAATGCCGCGCCGTATTGGGCGCGCACGGCTTCGAACAGCGGAGAGACTGCGCTTGTCATGCCGCCCCCACGTTCGCGAACAGTTGCTGATCCCGCTGCAGATCGCCGCTCGCCTGCACGCGCTTCTTGTGCGCCGCTGCGAAATCCAGCATCCGGTCGATCGGCACGCGCGCGCGCACGCCGATCGCGGGATCGACGAAGATCTCGTTGTGACCGCGCTCGAGCACGTCGGCGAGGTTCGCGAGGCCGTTCATCGCCATCCACGGGCAATGGGCGCAGCTCTTGCAGGTCGCGCTGTTGCCGGCCGTCGGCGCGGCGATGAAGGTCTTGCCGGGTGCGGCGAGCTGCATCTTGTGCAGGATGCCGAGGTCGGTCGCGACGATGAAGTGCGTCGCGTCGAACTTCACGGCGGCGTCGATCAGCTGCGTCGTCGAGCCGACGACGTCCGCCTGCGCGACGACGCTTTCCGGCGACTCGGGATGCACGAGCACCTTCGCGTCCGGATACTCGGCGCGCAGCAGGTCGAGCTCGATGCCCTTGAATTCGTCGTGGACGAGGCACGAGCCCTGCCACAGCAGCATGTCGGCGCCGGTTTTCTTCTGGATGTAGCTGCCGAGATGGCGATCGGGTGCCCAGATGATCTTCTCGCCGCGCGCGTGCAGGTCGGCGACGATCTCGAGGCCGATCGACGACGTGACCATCCAGTCGGCGCGCGCCTTCACGGCGGCGCTGGTGTTCGCATAGACGACGACGGTGCGGTCGGGATGCGCATCGCAGAACGCGGAGAATTCGTCGACCGGGCAGCCGAGATCGAGCGAGCAGGTCGCGTCGAGATCGGGCATCAGAACGCGTTTGCCGGGGCTCAGGATCTTCGCGGTTTCGCCCATGAAGCGCACGCCGGCGACGACGAGCGTCTGCGCGTCGTGGTCGCGGCCGAAGCGGGCCATTTCGAGCGAATCGGCGACGCAGCCGCCGGTTTCGTCGGCCAGCTCCTGCAGCTCGGCATCCACGTAGTAGTGAGCGACGAGCACGGCCTTTTCACGCGCGAGCAGCGCCTTGATGCGTGCCTTCAGCGCGGCGCGTTCTTCGGCGGACGGTGCTTCGGGCACCTTGGCCCATGCCTGGCCCACGCCGCAGACGGTCCCGGCCGAGACTGGCCGGTCGTACTCGACGGATTTGATCGTCGATTGCATCTCCATATCTCCTGTCGACCAGAGTTAGCGCTTCAGCGCTTACTCTGGTCCCATGCTTCGCGGTCGACCAGAGTTAGCGCTTTAGCGGTTACTCTGGTCCCATGCTTCGCGGTAGCCCAGAGTTAGCGCTTTACCACTTACTCTGGTCCCATGCTTCGCGGTAGCCCAGAGTTAGCGCTTTACCACTTACTCTGGTCCCATGCTTCGCGGTAGCCCGGAATCATCGCTCCAGCGCATGCTCGGGCCGATCCTCTCCGCTTGCCCGGGGCGCCACGTCGGCGCGGCCCCAAACCTCACACGAATTCCGGCGCGTCCGGTTGTCTCTGGAAAACCGGCCGCCCAAATGAAAAAACCCCGCCAACGCGGGGTTTGTGACGTCCTGAGATTCTAATCGATTTCGAATCAGGCGTAGCGACGCAGGCGTGTCGCAAATTCCTGTAGCGCCTTGATGCCGCTTTGTTCCGCGCGGTGGCACCAATCCTGCAATTGCGCGAGCAGCTGTTCGCGCGACGCGGTCGAACGATCCCAGATCGCGGCCAGATCCTGGCGCAGCTGGAAGTACGTATGCAGCTTCTGGCTGTTCGCGAAGATCTCGGGCAGCAGCTTCTTCTGCGGCTCGTCGAGGCCGTCTGCGTCCTTGTGGAACCACTTGCGCGCGCTGCGCATCAGCTGGTACTTCTCGCTCGAACCGAGTTCCTTCAGGTGCGCGAGCTCCTGGCGATACGCGCGCTTCACGGCCTTGCCGTAGCGCGCCATCACTTCGTAGCGGTTCGACAGCACGGCCTGCAGCGTTTCCTGGTCGAGCACCGTCTTCGGCTTGTTCAGACGCGGCGTCGGCGCGACCTTCTTCACCTTCGCGAGACCGAATGCCGACATGATGCGGATGTACATCCAGCCGATGTCGAATTCGTACCACTTGTTCGACAGCTTCGCCGACGTCGCGAACGTGTGATGGTTGTTGTGCAGCTCTTCGCCGCCGATCACGATGCCCCACGGAAACAGGTTCGTGCTCGCGTCGGCCGAGTTGAAGTTGCGGTAGCCCCAGAAGTGGCCGAAACCGTTCACGACACCCGCTGCCCAGAACGGAATCCAGACCATCTGCACGGCCCACACGGTCAGGCCGAGCACGCCGAACAGCGCGACGTCGATCACCATCATCAGGCTCACGCCGAGGATCGGGTACTTCGAGTAGAGATTGCGCTCGATCCAGTCATTCGGCGTGCCGTGACTGAACTTGCGCATCGTTTCCTCGTTCCTCGCCTCCGCGCGATACAGCTCGGCGCCTTCGAGGAACACCTTCCAGATGCCGCGCGTCTGCGGACTGTGCGGATCTTCCTCGGTTTCGCACTTCGCGTGGTGCTTGCGATGGATCGCGGCCCACTGGCCGGTCAGCATGCCGGTCGTCATCCACAACCAGGCACGGAAGAAATGACTTGCGATCGGATGCAGCTCCAGCGCGCGGTGCGCCTGGCAGCGGTGCAGGTAGACCGTCACGCCGATGATCGTGACGTGCGTGACGGCGAGCGCGAACAACGCGACCTGCCACCACGAAAAACGCAGGAGCCCGTGGGAAAGAAAATCGAGCAGGGAATTCAACAAGGCAGTTACCTGTGGTGAGAGCGATGCCGGCGCAGGCCGACGTCATAAAAATGAAAGCATACCGCGTGTAGACCGGAATTTTACTTCAACCGTTCCAAGTCTTTGTAAAAAATGAATATTTTCTTGTCTTGACGCAACGCGGACAGTCCATCGGCGGACCGGGAAGGCCTGTCGATCCGGTTTCGGCCGCCCGCTTCGTCCAGGTTGCATCTACGCGGCCGACGCGCGCCCGTCCATCGCATCGCCGCCCGCCGCCACGGGCACGCCGCCGGCCACCGCGCCGGTCGCGGCCAGGCCGTCCGGCAGGCCGACCACGCGCACCTCGCGCTGCGGGAACGGAATGGAAATTCCATGTTCGGCGAACAGCCGCCAGATGTTGCGGTTCACCGACGAACGCACGCCCGACGTGCCTTTCGCCGCATCCTCGATCCAGAAGCCGAGCTCCAGATCGATCCCGTCCGCGCCGAAGCCGACCAGGTACGGGGTCGGCGCCGGCTCCGCGAGCACGCGCGGCACGCCGTTCGCGGCTTCCGCGAGCACCGCCAGCGCCTGCTCGACGTCGCTCGTATAGGCAACCTGCACGGCCACCTTCGCGTAGCCGCGCGTGAGGTACGACGACTGGTTCTGCACGACGTCGGTGATCAGTTTCTCGTTCGGGATCAGCGTCTCGTTGCCGTCGAGGCCGCGCACGACCGTATAACGCGTGCGAATCTGCGTGACGACGCCCTGCAGCCCGCCGACGCTGATCGCGTCGCCGAGCCGCAGCGAGCGGTCGAGCAGGATGATGAAGCCCGATACGTAGTTGCTGGCGATCTTCTGCAGCCCGAAGCCGAGGCCGACGCCCACCGCGCCGCCGAACACGCCGAGCACCGTCACATCGATGCCGACGAGCGACAGCCCGATCAGGATCGCCGCGAACACGAGCAGCGCGCGGCCGACCCGCGACAGCACGACCTTCAGGTTCGCGTCGAGCGTGGTCGCGCGCGTGAGGCGATCCTCGAGGACCGAGCCGAGCCACATCGCGACCATCAGCGTCACGCATACCCACAGCGCGCCCGAAATCACCGACAGCAAAGTCAGGTGGGCATTCGCGACGCGGAATTGCACGCTGTCGAGCCAGCCGAGCACGTCGCGCTGGATACCGAGCACGGTCAGCACCATCGCGACCCACACGACGGTCGACACGATCTTCTCGACGATCGACAGCCACGCATGCGTGTGCCCGTCGCGCGCGAATACGCGCCGCGCGAAAAAGAACAGCACGTAGATGAGCCCGATGCCGAACAGCGGCACGAGCGCGAGCGACAGCAGCGACGTCGACATGAACGGATCGAACGCGAGCTGCGCGATCCCCACGAAGACGCCGCCGAACAGCGGAAACAACGCACGCTTCAGGCTTTGCGCGCCTGCGCCGGGCGCGCGGCCGGCCGCCCGGCGCCGCGCATCGATGCGGCCATGAACGAAGCGCGCGGCAACCCATGCGAAGCACAATGCGCCGACCAGGATCGCCGCCTGCCAGATCATCACGGGCTGGTGGAAATCCCGGATCACCGACGCCAGCCGGTGCGACAGCAGGCGGCTCTGCAAATTCTCCATCGTTGGTCCCGGCTGCCGTTACTGCGCGCGCCGTTCGAGGACCGCGGCGAAGAAGCCGTCGGTCGCATGGCGGTGCGGCCACAGCGACAGGTAGTCGCCGGTCTCGAGCGCGATGCGCTGGTCGGCCAGCACCTTCTGCGCCGGCACCAGCGCGAAGTCCGGATGGTCGGCCAGGAACTGCTCGACGATCGCTTCGTTCTCCGCGTCGAGCACGCTGCAGGTCGCGTAGACGAGCCGGCCGCCCTTCTTCACGAGACGCGCGGCGCTCGCAAGGATCGACGCCTGCTTCGGCGTGAGCTCCTCGATCGACGTGCGCGTCTGGCGCCACTTGAGATCGGGGTTGCGGCGCAGCGTGCCGAGCCCGCTGCACGGCGCGTCGACCAGCACGCGGTCGATCTTGCCGGCGAGCCGCTTGATCTTCGCGTCGTGCTCGCTGTCGATCAGCACCGGATTCACGTTCGACAGCCCGCTGCGCGCGAGGCGCGGCTTCAGCTTCGCGAGACGCTTTTCCGACACGTCGAACGCATACAGGCGCCCGGTCGAGCGCATCATCGCGCCGAGCGCGAGCGTCTTGCCGCCGGCCCCCGCGCAGAAATCGACGACCATCTCGCCGCGACGCGGCGCGACCAGCGAGCACAGCAGCTGGCTGCCTTCGTCCTGCACCTCGATCTGGCCTTCCTCGAACAACTTCAGGCGCGTGAGCGCCGGCTTGCCGACCACGCGCACGCCGTGCGGCGCGAACGGCGTCTCGCCCGCATCGATGCCGTTCGCGCGCAGCGCATCGATCACCTGCTCGCGCGTCGCCTTCTGCACGTTGGCGCGCAGGTCGAGCGGCGCCGGATAGTTCAGCGCCGCGGCGAGCTGCGCGAGCTCCTCGGCGTCGAAACGGGCCGACAGCGCCTGGTAGATCCAGTCAGGCAGGTTCGTGCGCACGCGCACCGGCAGGCTCGCCGGATCGATCTTCGACACGTGCTCGAGCCACGCGGCCTCGGTGTCGGACACGAACGGCTTCAGCGCATTGCGGCCGAGCGTCTGCATCAGGCCGAGCAGCGTCAGGCGCCGTGCGGGGCTGCCCGTGCCGCTTTCGGCAAGGTGCGAAAACTCCATCTTCCGGCGCAGCACCGCGAACACCGCCTCGGCGATCACGCCGCGCTCGGCATGGCCGAGCTTCGGATGCGCGCGGAAGAACCGGCTCGTCGTCGCGTCGGCGGGGCCCGCGAACTTCAGCACCTCGGCGAGCAAGGTCTCGGTCTGGCCAATCAGGAATCCGTGCAGCTTCATACGCCCTCGCTCGTTTCGGTATGCGGTTGATCCGCGAAAATCCAGCGCGCCTCTTCCGGCGCCACCACTGCCCGGCCGTTCTCGAGGCGCAGGCGCCCCTCGACGAACCACCGCACCGCACGCGGATACAGCACGTGCTCGACCGTCAGCACGCGCTGCGCAAGCGCGGCCGCGTCATCGCCGGCACGCACGGGCACGGCGCCCTGCGCGACGATCGCACCGCTGTCGAGTTCGGGAATCACGAAATGCACGCTCGCGCCATGCAGCGCGACGCCGGCATCCAGCGCCTGCTGGTGCGTGTGGATGCCCTTGAAGCTCGGCAGCAGCGACGGGTGGATGTTCAGCAGCCGGCCCTCGTATCGTCTGACGAATTCGGGCGTGAGGATGCGCATGAAGCCGGCGAGCACGACGAGATCGGGCGCGAAGCGGTCGATCTCGGCGGCGAGCGCCGCGTCGAAGCTGTCGCGGCTGTCGAACGACCGATGGTCGACCACCGCGGTCGCCACCCCGTGCGATGCGGCAAAGGCCAGGCCGGCCGCGTCGGGCCGGTTGGCGATCACGGCGGCGACCTCGGCCGGCCAGCGTTCCTGCGCGCACGCGCGGACGATGGCCTCCATGTTGCTGCCGCGACCGGAAATCAGGATCACGAGTTTTTTCATCCGCGAATTTTACCATTCGCCCCCGCGTTTCCCGCCTTCTCGGCCGCCGGGCCGCCCGAACGTTTATAATCTTCTGCTTTGCGGCATCCCACCGCCCATTCCCCGACGCTGCATCCGCTATCGTGAAAGTCTTCCGCGGCCTGCCCAACGCCGAGAGCCGCGCGCCGTGCGCGCTGACGATCGGCAACTTCGACGGTGTCCATCGCGGCCACCAGGCCCTGCTCGCGCGCGTGCGCGCGGCAGCGGACGCGCGCGGCCTGCCCGTGTGCGTGATGACCTTCGAGCCGCATCCGCGTGAATTCTTCAACCCGGCCGGCGCGCCGCCGCGCATCGCGATGCTGCGCGACAAGCTGGAGGCGCTGCGCGAACACGGGGTCGACCGCGTCGTCGTCGAGCACTTCAACCACACGTTCGCGAGCCAGTCGCCGCAGGCGTTCGTCGAACGCACGCTGGTCGGCGGGCTGCACACGCGCTGGATGATGGTCGGCGACGATTTCTGCTACGGCGCGAAGCGCGCGGGCACCTTCGACACGCTGAAGGCGGCCGGCGAGCAATACGGCTTCGAGGTCGAGCAGATGGGCACGGTCGCCGGCAGCGACGGCACGCGCATCTCCAGCTCCGGCGTGCGCGCCGCGCTCACCGCGGGCGATCTCGACGCGGCCGCGCAGGCGCTCGGCCACGGCTACGCGATCAGCGGCCACGTCGCACACGGGCTCAAGCTCGGCCGCGACCTCGGCTTCCCGACCCTGAACCTGCCGATCGCGCACAAGCGGCCGGCGCTCAAGGGCATCTTCGTCGTGCAGGTGCACGGCCTCGGCCCTGCCCCGCTGCCGGGCGTCGCGAGCCTCGGGCTGCGCCCGACCGTCGACGATTCCGGCCGCGTGCTGCTCGAAGTCCATCTGCTCGACTGGCACGGCAACGCGTACGGCAAGCTCATCCGCGTCGAATTCCTGAAGAAGCTGCGCGACGAGGCGAAGTTCGACGATCTCGAGGCGCTGTCGCGCGCGATCGCGCTGGACGTCGCGAACGCGCGCGCGTACTTCATCGAGCGCGAGCGCGCGCCGGGCAGCCGCGCGACCGGCTTCTCGACGTCGGCGACCGACCGAATTAGCTGATCCGGCCGGCGGCGCCGCGCGCCGCCCCGTCGCGCCGCCCACACGCGCGCATCCCCGATTCACGACGCACGAGCGTCCCCCGATTTAGATAGCGATCCCATCATGAGCAACAAGAAAGCCGATTCGAAACCGCAGGCCAAGTATCCGGTCAACCTGCTCGACACGCCGTTCCCGATGCGCGGCGACCTGCCCAAGCGCGAGCCGCAGTGGGTCAAGGAATGGGAAGAGCGCGGCATCTACGAGAAGGTCCGCGCAGCCAGCAAGGGCCGGCCGAAGTTCATCCTGCACGACGGCCCCCCGTATGCGAACGGCGACATCCACCTCGGTCACGCGGTCAACAAGATCCTGAAGGACATCGTCGTCAAGTCGCGCAACATGGCCGGCTTCGACGCGCCGTACGTGCCGGGCTGGGATTGCCACGGGATGCCGATCGAGATCCAGATCGAGAAGCAGTTCGGCAAGTCGCTGCCGGCGGCCGAAGTGATGAGCAAGGCGCGCGCATACGCGACCGAGCAGATCGAGAAGCAGAAGGTCGGCTTCAAGCGCCTCGGCGTGCTCGGCGACTGGGCGAACCCGTACAAGACGATGAACTTCGTGAACGAGGCGGAAGAGATCCGCGCGCTCGGCAAGATCATCGAGAAGGGCTACGTGTATCGCGGGCTGAAGCCGGTGAACTGGTGCTTCGACTGCGGCTCGGCGCTCGCCGAGGCGGAAGTCGAGTACAAGGACCGTACCGACCCGACGATCGACGTGATGTTCGCGTTCGCGGAACCGGAAAAGACCGCGCAGGCGTTCGGCCTGCCGGCGCTGCCGCGCGCCGACGGCGGCATCGTGATCTGGACCACCACGCCGTGGACGATCCCCGCCAACCAGGCGCTGAACCTCCATCCGGAAATCGTCTACGCGCTGGTCGACACCGAGCGCGGGCTGCTGATCATCGCGGAAGAACGCGTCGAAGCCTGCATGACCGACTTCAAGCTGACGGGCCGCGTCATCGCGACCACGCCGGGCGTGAAGCTCGCGAACCTGCGCTTCCACCACCCGCTCGCGTCGGCCCACCCCGGCTACAAGCGCACCGCGCCCGTCTACCTCGGCGACTACGTGACGACCGACACCGGTACCGGCGTCGTGCACTCGTCGCCCGCCTACGGCATCGAGGACTTCCAGTCGTGCAAGGCGCACGGGATGACCGACTCGGACATCATCAACCCGGTGATGGGCGACGGCCGCTACATCGAATCGCTGCCGCTGTTCGGCGGCCTGTCGATCTGGGACGCGAACCCGAAGGTCGTCGACGCGCTGCGCGAGGCCGGCTCGCTGCTGCGCAGCGAGCACTACAAGCACAGCTACATGCACTGCTGGCGCCACAAGACGCCGATCATCTACCGCGCGACGTCGCAGTGGTTCGCCGGCATGGACGTGACGCCGCGCGAAGGCGGCAAGACGCTGCGCGAAACCGCGCTCGAAGGCATCGAGGCGACCGCGTTCTACCCGTCGTGGGGCAAGCAGCGCCTGTTCAGCATGATCGCGAACCGCCCGGACTGGACGCTGTCGCGCCAGCGCCAGTGGGGCGTGCCGATGGCGTTCTTCGTGCACAAGGAAACCGGCGAGCTGCACCCGCGCACGCTCGAGCTGCTCGAGGAAGTCGCGAAACGCGTCGAGCAGTCGGGCATCGAGGCGTGGCAGACGCTCGACCCGCGCGAGCTGATCGGCGACGACGCGAACCTGTACGAAAAGAACCGCGACACGCTCGACGTGTGGTTCGACTCGGGCACGACGCACTGGCACGTGCTGCGCGGCTCGCACAAGGATCAGCTGCAGTTCCCGGCCGACCTGTACCTCGAAGGCTCGGACCAGCACCGCGGCTGGTTCCACTCGTCGCTGCTGACCGCGTCGATGATCGACGGCCGCGCGCCGTACAAGGGCCTGCTCACGCACGGCTTCACGGTCGATGGCGAAGGCCGCAAGATGAGCAAGTCGCTCGGCAACGGCATCGACCCGCATGAAGTCGCGAACCGTCTCGGCGCGGAAATCATCCGCCTGTGGATCGCGTCGACCGACTATTCGGGCGAACTGGCGATCTCCGAGGAAATCCTGAAGCGCGTGACGGAAGGCTATCGCCGCATCCGCAACACGCTGCGCTTCCTGCTCGCGAACCTGTCGGACTTCGACTTCTCGCAGCACGCGGTGCCGGTCGACGAATGGCTCGAGATCGACCGTTACGCGGTCGCGTTTTCCACGCAACTGCAGGCGGAACTGCTGGGCCACTACGAGAAGTACGAGTTCCATCCGGTCGTCGCGAAGCTGCAGACGTACTGCTCGGAAGATCTCGGCGGCTTCTACCTCGACGTGCTGAAGGACCGCCTGTACACGAGCGCGCCCGACTCGCGCGCACGCCGCTCCGCGCAGACGGCGCTGTACCACCTGACGCAAGGGCTGCTGCGCGTGCTCGCGCCGTTCCTGTCGTTCACCGCGGAAGAAGCGTGGAAGGTGTTCCAGCCGGCCAGCGACACCGTGTTCACGGAAACCTACTACACGTATCCGGAAGTCGCCGGCGCGGCCGCGCTGATCGACAAGTGGGCGCTGCTGCGCGAAGTGCGCGGCAACGTGACGAAAGCGCTCGAGGAGGCACGCACCGCGAACCGCATCGGTTCGTCGCTGCAGGCCGAAGTGGCCGTGCATGCGAGCGGCGCGCGCTACGACGCACTCGCGAGCCTCGGCGACGACCTGAAGTTCGTGCTGATCACGTCGGCGGCAACGGTCGTGAAGGTCGACGACGAAGCGCAGGAAAGCGTCGACGTCGCGGCGTCGAAGTACCAGAAGTGCGAACGCTGCTGGCACTATCGCGAGGACGTCGGCGCGCACGCCGATCATCCGACGCTGTGCGGCCGCTGCTTCTCGAACCTGTTTGAAAACGGCGAAAACCGGAGCGCTGCTTGAATATGGCGAAGACTGTGTCGAAACCGGCCAGCGGCGCGCTCGCGCCCTGGCTCGGCATTTCGCTGATCGTGATCCTGTTCGACCAGCTGTCGAAGATCGCGATCCTGAAAACGTTCGCGTACGGCGCGCAGCATGCGCTGACGTCGTTCTTCAACCTCGTGCTGGTGTACAACCGCGGCGCCGCGTTCGGCTTCCTGTCGACCGCGAGCGGCTGGCAGCGCTGGGCGTTCACCGCGCTCGGCGTCGGCGCGACGCTCGTGATCTGCTTCCTGCTGCGCCGCCACGGCCATCAACGGCTGTTCAGCCTGTCGCTCGCGCTGATCCTCGGCGGCGCGCTCGGCAACGTGATCGACCGGCTGATCTACGGCCACGTGATCGACTTTCTCGATTTCCACCTCGGCGCCTGGCACTTCCCGGCGTTCAACCTCGCCGATTCCGCGATCACGATCGGTGCGGTGCTGCTGATCTACGACGAACTGCGTCGCGTGCGCGGCTCGCGCTGAGCGCGCATACTCGGTGTCGACGGCCGGCTTCGCGCCGGCCGTTCCGTTTGACCCTTGGAGGCCTGAGTTGGCACACGCAGAACTCGCAGGAAAACACCTCGTTCTCGGCCTGACGGGCGGCATCGCCTGCTACAAGATCGCCGAGCTCACCCGGCTGCTGACGAAGGCAGGCGCGACCGTGCAGGTCGCGATGACCGACGCCGCCACGCAGTTCATCACGCCCGTCACGATGCAGGCGCTGTCCGGCCGGCCCGTCTACACGAGCCAGTGGGACGCGCGCATCGACAACAACATGGCGCACATCGACCTGTCGCGCGAAGCCGACGCGATCGTGATCGCGCCCGCGTCGACGGACTTCCTCGCGAAGCTCGCGCACGGGTTCGCCGACGACTTGCTGTCGACGCTGTGCGTCGCGCGCGACTGTCCGCTGCTCGTCGTGCCCGCGATGAACCGCCAGATGTGGCAGAACCCGGCCACGCAGCGCAATGCCGCGCAACTGCGCGCCGACGGCGTGTCGGTGCTCGGCCCCGATTCCGGCGCGCAGGCATGCGGCGAAGTCGGCGACGGCCGCATGCTCGAACCCGAAGCGATTTACGAAGCGATCGTCGCGCACTTCGCGCCGAAGGTGCTCGCGCACCGTCGCGTGCTGATCACGGCCGGCCCGACGTTCGAGCCGCTCGATCCGGTGCGCGGCCTCACGAACCGCTCGAGCGGCAAGATGGGCTTCGCGCTCGCGCGCGCCGCGCAGCAGGCCGGCGCCGACGTGCATCTCGTCGCCGGGCCGGTCGCGCTCGACACGCCGTGGGGCGTGTACCGCCAGGACGTCCAGACCGCGCAGCAGATGTACGACGCGGTGATGCACGCGGTGTCCGACGCCGACATCTTCATCGCGGTGGCCGCGGTTGCCGACTGGCGCGTCGCCCAGCCAGCCGAGCACAAGATGAAGAAGACGGCCGATCGCAAGATGCCGGCGCTCGCCTTCGTCGAGAACCCGGACATCCTCGCGTCTGTCGCGGCACTGCCCGATCCGCCGTTCTGCGTCGGCTTCGCGGCCGAAAGCGGCGATCTCGACGTGCATGGCGACGAGAAGCGCAAGCGCAAGAACGTGCCGCTGCTGGTCGGCAATCTCGGCCCGCTGACGTTCGGCCGCGACGACAACGAAGTCGTGCTGTTCGAGGCGGCCGGCCTCACACGCCTGCCGCGCGCACCGAAGGACGAACTGGCGCACGTGCTCGTCGCGGAAATCGCGAAGCGCCTGCCGGACAACCGCCTGATCTGATCACCCGCGCGGTGGCCCGTGCCGCCGCGCCTTTTCCGACCGATTCGACGACCGCATGAAACTCGATCTGAAGATTCTCGACGCGCGCATGCGCGACTACCTGCCCGCCTACGCGACCACCGGCAGCGCGGGCCTCGACCTGCGCGCGTGTCTCGACGCGCCCGTCACACTGCAGCCGGGCGAAACGACGCTCGTGCCGACCGGCCTCGCGATCCACCTCGCGGATCCCGGCTACGCGGCAATGATCCTGCCGCGCTCGGGCCTCGGCCACAAGCACGGCATCGTGCTCGGCAACCTCGTTGGCCTGATCGATTCGGACTACCAGGGCCAGTTGATGATCTCGACGTGGAACCGCGGCCAGACCGAATTCGTGCTGAACCCGTTCGAGCGGCTTGCGCAGCTCGTGATCGTGCCGGTCGTGCAGGCGCAATTCAACATCGTCGACGACTTCGCGCAAAGCGATCGCGGCGAGGGTGGCTTCGGCAGCACCGGCCGTCACTGAGCGGCACCATGCAAGCAGGGGCCTCACGGCCCCTTTCCTTTTCCGTGACCGATCAACGATCGGCCGTCTGCGCGATCCGCGCGGGCTCGAGCCCGCGGCGCCGGGCCAGCGCGATGCTCGCGTAGATGACCATCGCGACGAGCACGCCGAGCAGCACCGCCGACGATCCGACCGTGCCGAGCGCGAGCCCGCCCTTGGCAACGGGTTTCGTCAGCAGGTCGCCGACCGTCGCTCCGAACGGCCGCGTGAGCACGAACGCGGCCCAAAACAGCAGCACGCCCGAAATGCGCGTGAAATAGTGGGCCAGAACGATCAATGCGAGCAGCCCGCCGATCAGCAATGCGCCGCCGCCGAAGCCGAGACCCGAGCTGTCCGCGAGAAAATCGCCGAGCGCGGTGCCCAGCGTGTTCGAGAACAGGATCGCGATCCAGTACAGGAGTTCGACCTTGCGCGTGCGGATCAGGTCGACCGACAGCGATTCGCCGCTCAGACGCCACACCGCGAAGATCGCCAGCAGGATCGCGACGAGAATCGACGAGCCGGCCGCGTAGCCGAGGCCGAGCGTGCGGTCCATGAAATCGGACATCGTCGTGCCGGCGGTGCTCGTCGCGACGATCACCGCCCAGTAGATCGCCGGCCGATACTGCGTCGTTTTGAGCTGTGCGCCCAGCGTCACGAGAAAGAAACCGAACAGCAGGATCGAGCTCAGTGCATAGCCGACGTTCAGCGTCATCGACAGCAAATCGCCGCCGGTCTCGCCGAGCGTCGTCGCGCAGATCTTCATGATCCAGAATGCGAGCGTGATTTCGGGGAGTTTGTTCATTCGAACCCTTTTTACGGAGGGCGACGGGCCGGCATGCGCCAGCCCGGATCGCGGACAGGTTCGAATGTAATCCCCGCCGCCTTAACGCAACCTTAGCGGCGCGACAGCGCCGCGCAGCCCGCGCCGAGCGAAGCCACGCGTCAACGCGCGTGCTGGTGCCGGTAGTGCAGCGCGTATGCGAGCGTCAGCAGCACGACGAATACGACGCCGACCACCATCGTCATCCGGAATTCCCGCGTAAAAGCCGTCGTCAGCAGGATCGCGCCGACGAGGCCGGCACCGAGCAGGCTGCCGAACGGATGCCCCCACATCCGGAACGCAAGCGCCGGGCCGCGATATCGCGCGCGAAAACGCAGGTGCGTGACGAAGATCATCAGCCACGTGAACAGCGCGCCGAACATCGCGATCGCCATCATCACGGTGAACGCCGTATCCGGCGACAGCGCGACGAGCACGGCCGCGACCGCGACGCCGCTGGTCGAGATCCACAACGCCGCACGCGGCACGCCGTTGTTGCCGAGCCGGCCGAACACCGCAGGCGCGAGCCGCGCGCGCGACAGGCTGAACATCATCCGCGTCGTCACGTAGAGCTGGCTGTTCATCGCCGACAGCGCCGCGATCAGCAACACGAAGTTGATCACGCCGGCCGCATACGGCACGTGCGTCGCGGCCATCACCTTCACGAACGGGCTTTCGTCGGTGCCGGCCTGCTTCCAGGGCACGATCGCGAGCATCAGCGACAGCGTGAGCAGGTAGAACAGCACCAGCCGGAACACCGTCGAGCGGAACGCGCGCGTGACCGCATGCTGCGGATCGCGCGCCTCGCCGGCCGCGATCGCGACCGCCTCGATGCTCATGTAGCTGAAGATCGCGACGATCACCGCGACCCAGGTGCCCCACGGCCCCTTCGGCATGAAGCCGTCGTGCGCGGTGTAGTTCGCAAAGCCGATGCCCGACGCCGCCGGCGCCGACCACACGAGATACGCGCCGAGCACGATGAACACGACGATCGCCGCGATCTTCAGCAACGAAAACGCGTACTCGACCGACCCGTACAGCGTGACGCTCGCGAGGTTCACCGCGATCAGCAGCGCGGAGAATCCGATCACCCAGTACCAGCCGGGCACGGCCGGGAACCAGTACTTCATGAAGACGGCGATCGCGCTGATCTCGGTGCCGATCGCGAACACCACCGCGAACCAGTACGCATAGCGCACGAGAAAGCCCGCGAGCGGGCCGACGTAGTGCTCGGCGTACGCGCCGAAGGAGCCGGCCGTCGGATGCGCGACGGTCATTTCCGCGAGCGCGCCCATCAGCAGCAGCGCGATCAGCGCGCCGATCGCGTACGAAACCAGCACGCTCGGGCCCGCGAGCCCGATCGCGAACCCGCTGCCGAGGAAGAGCCCCGTGCCGATCGCGCCGCCGATCGCGATCATCGCCATCTGCCCCGACGTCAGCGCATGGCGCAACCCTTGTTCGCGCGCGACGATGTTGTCGAACGATCGTTGTTGTTGTGTCACTGCGTTGCCACTCCCCTGCACCACCAACGCGCCACCGGCGCCAGATAAAACGAAACGGCGCGGAAAACTTCCCGCGCCGTTCGCATGAACAACGAATTATCGCTTACTCGACTTCGACCGTCTCTTCGTTCGGCTTGTGCGGCGGATTCGCCAGCTTGTCGAACGACAACTGCACCTTGTCGCCTTCGTCGACGTCGACCGTCACATGGCCGCCGTTCACCAGCTTGCCGAACAGCAGCTCGTCGGCCAGCGCGCGGCGGATCGTGTCCTGGATCAGCCGCTGCATCGGCCGCGCGCCCATCAGCGGATCGAAGCCGTGCTTTGCGAGATGCTTGCGCAACGCGTCGGTGAAGAGCGCGTCGACCTTCTTCTCGTGCAATTGCTCCTCGAGCTGGATCAGGAACTTGTCGACCACGCGCATGATGATTTCCTCATCGAGCGAGCGGAAGCTGATGATCGCGTCCAGACGGTTGCGGAACTCCGGCGTGAACAGGCGCTTGATGTCGGTCATCTCGTCACCCGTCTCGCGGCGCGTCGTGAAACCGATCGTCGCCTTCTGCATCGACTCGGCGCCCGCGTTCGTCGTCATGATGATGATGACGTTGCGGAAATCCGCCTTGCGGCCGTTGTTGTCCGTCAGCGTGCCGTGGTCCATCACCTGCAGCAGCACGTTGAAGATGTCCGGATGCGCCTTCTCGATTTCATCGAGCAGCAGCACGCAATGCGGCTTCTTCGTGACGGCCTCGGTCAGCAGGCCGCCCTGGTCGAACCCGACGTACCCCGGCGGCGCGCCGATCAACCGGCTCACCGCGTGACGCTCCATGTATTCCGACATGTCGAAGCGGATCAGCTCGATGCCGAGCGTGAACGCGAGCTGGCGCGCCACTTCGGTCTTGCCGACGCCCGTCGGGCCGGAGAACAGGAACGCACCGATCGGCTTGTCCATCTTGCCGAGGCCCGCGCGCGCCATCTTGATCGATGCCGCGAGTGCATCGATCGCCGGATCCTGGCCGAACACGACGCTCTTCAGGTCGCGATCGAGCGTCTGCAGCTTGCTGCGATCGTCCTGCGACACGCTCTGCGCCGGCACGCGCGCGATCTTCGAGATGATTTCCTCGATCTCGCTCTTGCCGATCGTCTTCTTCTGCTTGGACTTCGGCAGGATGCGCTGCGCGGCACCTGCCTCGTCGATCACGTCGATCGCCTTGTCCGGCAGGTGGCGGTCGGTGATGAAGCGAGCCGACAGCTCGGCCGCGGCCGACAACGCACCCGACGAATACTTGACGCCGTGATGCTCCTCGAAGCGCGACTTCAGCCCGCGCAGGATCGCAACCGTCTGCTCGACGGTCGGCTCCGTCACGTCGACCTTCTGGAAGCGCCGCGACAGCGCCGCGTCCTTTTCGAAGATGCCGCGATACTCGGTGAACGTAGTCGCGCCGATGCACTTGAGCGTGCCCGACGACAATGCCGGCTTCAGCAGGTTCGATGCGTCGAGCGTGCCGCCCGACGCGGCGCCCGCGCCGATCAGCGTGTGGATCTCGTCGATGAACAGGATCGCGTGCGGCCGCTCCTTCAGCTCCTTGAGCACCGTCTTCAGACGCTGCTCGAAGTCGCCGCGATACTTGGTGCCCGCGAGCAGCGCGCCCATGTCGAGCGAATACACCTGCGCGTTCGCGAGGATGTCCGGCACTTCGCCGCGCATGATGCGATAGGCGAGCCCTTCGGCGATTGCGGTCTTGCCGACGCCCGCCTCGCCGACGAGCAGCGGATTGTTCTTGCGGCGGCGGCACAGCACCTGCACGACACGCTCCACCTCCGGCTCGCGGCCGATCAGCGGATCGATGCGGCCATCCTTCGCCATCTGGTTCAGGTTCTGCGTGAACTGCGCGAGCGGGGTTTCCTTCTGCGCGTTCGAGTCTTCGCTTTCCGCGTTCGCGTCGGACGACTTCGCGGCTTCGCCGCCGTTCGTCTTCGCGATGCCGTGCGAAATGAAGTTCACGACGTCCAGGCGCGTGACGCCCTGCTGCTGCAGGTAATACACCGCGTGCGAATCCTTCTCGCCGAAGATCGCGACCAGCACGTTCGCGCCGGTGACTTCCTTCTTGCCGTTCGACGTCGACTGGACGTGCATGATCGCGCGCTGGATCACGCGCTGGAAACCGAGCGTCGGCTGGGTATCGACATCGTCGGTGCCCGGGACGGTAGGTGTGTTGTCGTGGATGAAATTGCGCAGGTTCTGACGCAAGTCCTCGATGTTGGCCGCACACGCGCGCAACACCTCGGCTGCCGTTGGATTATCCAGCAGGGCCAGTAGCAGATGCTCGACCGTAATGAACTCATGGCGCGCCTGGCGTGCTTCCATGAACGCCATGTGCAGGCTGACTTCCAATTCCTGGGCAATCATGCTTCCTCCATCACGCACTGCAGCGGATGCCCGGCCTGCCGCGCATGGGTAACGACTTGCTCAACCTTGGTCGACGCGATGTCCCGCGTATAGACCCCACATACCCCTCGCCCTTCGCGATGGACCTTCAGCATGATCTGCGTGGCCGTCTCGCGATCCTTCTTGAAATACTCCTGTACGACCATCACGACGAACTCCATCGGCGTGAAGTCGTCGTTCAGCAGCACCACCTTGTACATCGAAGGCGGCTTGAGCTTCTGCTGCTTGCGTTCCAGGACGGTGCTGTCCTGCTTGTCCGGGATAATCGCCATACACCCATTCTAAACAACTCGGACAGGCCCGCAATCCTGCCATTACCCGACCGACCGGCCGGCGCCCTCCCTGGTTCCCGACGACTCGCGATCGCCTTCGCGCCATACGAAAGCCGGCTGCGGTGCCGGCTTTCACGCGTGGCGCGGAACACGAACCGTCTGGGGGAAACCGCACCGGACCGTCGCATCCGCATCCAGTATCCCACAAGCCGGGACGACTCGATCGCGTGTCATTCGAGCCTGGTATATGAGCCGATTATGCGACTTTTCAAGTCGGCGCGCTTGGGGGCATGCTGCACAGCAAAGCCGGAGAAACCCTGAAAATGGGTTCTTTACAACGTCCCTCTAAACGTCTAAAAATTCCGCTTGACACTCAAATAAAGAGCGCCAACAATCAAGCTGGCACTTTTTTCAACTCGTCGGTTGGCGAATTGAAAGAGGCCGAAGGTGAGCTTGTGAGGGGGGAACGGCTGTATTTTCCGGTCGTTTAGCTTTTCGAGCGTGCTCGTGGTAAGTAGCAGCGACTGTGTGACAGGGGAAGTAGGAAAATGGCAACTGGTATCGTTAAGTGGTTCAACGACGCGAAGGGCTTCGGTTTCATCACTCCCGACGAGGGCGGTGAAGATCTGTTTGCGCACTTCTCGGCCATCAACATGCAGGGCTTCAAGACCCTGAAGGAAGGCCAGAAGGTGAGCTTCGAGGTCGTTCAAGGGCCGAAGGGCAAGCAAGCGTCGAACATCCAGGCCGCGTAAAGGCACCGGATATCAGACGAAGAAACCCGGCATCGCGCCGGGTTTCTTTTTTTCAGGCCGGCCACACGTTAATTCGATTGGCCGGCCTTTTCGTTCAATCCCGATAATTGGACACGTATTGTCTTGTCACACGCGCAGATGGAATTCCGTCATACGCGTGAAACGTATCGATACTCGCTACACGACCTTCAGCGTGCCCATCATGCCGAGATCCTCGTGTTCGAGAATATGGCAGTGAAACATGCGCTCGCCGGGCATGTCCTGCATCACGAGGATCGTCACGGTCTCCCCGCTGCGCACGTTCACGGTATCGCGCCACGCGCGGAACGGTTCGCTCGTGCGCGTGCCGTCCGATGCGCGCTCGATCACCTGGAATTGCGTGCCATGCACATGGAACGGATGGTCCATGTCGGTCGCATTGCGAATCGTCCAGCGTTCGACGTCGCCGCGGCGGCTCGTCAGCGTTGCATGGTGCGGCGCGTAGGTCGCACCGTTGATCGTGAAGCGCATTCCGGCCGGCCGGCCGTGCGCGGGGCCGTTCATCATCGCATCCATGTCCATCTCCTCGCCGAATGCGACTTCCTTGTGCGCAACCGGCTCGCCGAGTGCGGACACGGCGCGCAGCGTGGCCGGCAGCGCACGTGCGGCGGCCGGCGTGAAGGCGACGTCGGCAAGCGGCAATGCAGGATCGGCAGGCAGGCTGCCATGGCCGCCGTCATGCGACATCGCCATCTTGCGGCGGTCGTACTCGGCCGCCAGCAGCACCGCCCGTGACGCGCGATCGCCGGCGCGCACCAGCAGTTCCGCGCGCTCGCCCGGCGCGAGCAGCAGCGACGTCACGCGGCGCGGCGCATCGAACAACCCGCCGTCGGTGCCGACCTGCTCGAACGCACGGCCGTCGTCGAACGCAACGAGCAGATAGCGTGCGCTGCACGCGTTCCACACGCGCCAGCGCTCGTCGCTCGCGACGTCGATCCGCGGACGGCGCGCACCGTTGACCAGCACGAACTGGCCTTCGCGGCCATTCATCCAGTCCATCATGTCGTTCTGCGCAATCGTGCCGTCGCGCGCGAGCTTCAGGTCGGACACGAACAGGTTGCGCTCGGGCCAGCCGGCGAGCGGATCGTCGGCGGCCCGCACGACGAACGGGCCGGCCAGCCCGCGAAACACCTGCTCGGCGGTCATCATGTGCGGATGCGGGTGATACCAGTATGTGCCGGCACTGCCCTTCGGCAGCGTGAAGCGATACACGCGAGACGCGCCCGGCGCGACGGGATCGGACGGGTTACCGTCCTGGTCGGGCGGCACCGGCAGGCCGTGCCAGTGGATCGTCGACGGCTGCGGCAGCTTGTTCACGAAGCGGATCTCGACCGTGTCGCCCTCGCGCACGTCGATCAGCGGGCCGACCACCGGCCCGTGCGTGCCCGCACCGAACTGCCAGAACGTCGTCGGACGCGCGCCGTGCAGCATCGGACGCGCGACCGGCTGCGCGATCAGCGTCGCGCGGAACGTACCGGGTTCACGGCTCTCGTTCGCAAGCGTGCGCAGCGGCGCGAGCGGCGCGCCGGCCGGCAGCGCATCGGCCGCCGCGAGCGCGGCCGGTGCCGCTTTCGCGTGCTGCGCGTGCTCCGCCATCCCCGACATCCCCGGCATGTCGTCCATCTGGTCCATGCCCGCCATGCCCGCATGACCGGTGTGCTGCGCCCATGCGGTGCGCGCAAACAGCGATGCCGCCGCGACGCCGATGGCATGCGACAGGAAGGTTCTCCGTATCATCAATCGTTCCTCGTTATTCATGCAGCGTCGCGCGGCCTTCGCGACACTCGCGCTGGCTCGCAAGCAAAAGCGCTCGTGCGCGACGCGAATCCAGATGCCGGCGTCATCATAACCGCAGCCCCCGGGCCGAAGCGCGGCAACGGCCGACGCGCGTCGATGCGACGCACGGCGGCCCGTCGGACCAACGAATCAGATGCGATCGCCGAGCGCCGTCGCGCGTTACCGGGCATCGCGGCGCCTCGCCACACTCGCCACACTCGCCACACTCGCTGCAATCGCTGCAATCGGACGGCCGACGGCCTCCGCAATCCGCTTTCGTCACGCGCGGCCGACGCACGTCGCTCCCGCCGCTCGCTTCACCGCTCGGCGCGCCGCGCACCGCCGATGCGCGAACCGGCCAATTTTTCACGATGCGGAACAAGCCCCTGCGTTATAAAAATTCGTGGTGCATGGCACAAATTCGCTGTTTCGCGATGCCGAAAAACGTTCCGCAATACAAAATGATCGAAATAAGCCTTTGTTTTTTCTGATGTATTTTTGTTTCGAGAAAGCGCTCTACGCGCACCATCACGCGCTGCCCCGGACGTAGACTTTGTTCCATGCACTGACGCTTCGCCACGACGTTCGATACGGAATCCGGCGCAAGCAGCCAGTCGGGCCACAGCCGGCCGAGCCGGCGAACGGCACAACAGAATCGCTTGTGATCAGAAAGGGAGAACGGAAATGAAGGGATTTCGCTTTGGTTCAGCGCTCGGGTCGTTCTATATCCTGCCGGGCAACGGCGGCTGGGAAGCAACGTTCGGCAACGCCGTGCTCGGCGCGTTTTCGTGCCCGGAAGTGGCGGCCGACCACATCTCCCGCGGCGACTGCGAGCAACTGTCCGACCTCGATACGGCCACGCTCGAAGTGCCGCACGAAATCGCCGAGTGGGAAATCGTTCACGTCTGAATGGCACGCCGGCAACGCAAAACGCCCCGGGCGACCGGGGCGTTTTCATGTTCGGCGCTGCGGCGAGCCGCCAGGCCCGCCGCATCGGCTACTGCCGCTGCCGTGGCGAGCGCGCGAGCGCTACCTGCTTCAGGCGACCGCGTCGATGATGCCGTTCAGCGTCGCGCTCGGGCGCATCGCCCGGCTCGTCAGGTCGACGTTCGGGCGGTAGTAGCCGCCGATCGCCTGCGCGCTGCCCTGCGCGGCCGACAGTTCTTCCAGGATGCGCGCTTCGTTGTCGGACAACGACTTCGCGACACCTTCGAACTGCGCCTTCAGCGCGGCATCCTCGGTCTGCTCGGCCAGCGCCTGCGCCCAGTACAGGCACAGGTAGAAGTGGCTGCCGCGGTTGTCGAGGCCGCCGACCTTGCGCGCGGGCGACTTGTTCTCGTCCAGGAACTTGCCGGTCGCCTGGTCGAGCGTCTTCGCGAGCACGAGCGCCTTCGGGTTCTGGTACGCGTTGCCGAGGTGTTCGAGCGACGCGGCCAGCGCGAGGAATTCGCCGAGCGAATCCCAGCGCAGGAAACCTTCCTCGACGAACTGCTGCACGTGCTTCGGTGCCGAGCCGCCCGCGCCCGTTTCGAACATCCCGCCGCCGGCCATCAACGGCACGATCGACAGCATCTTCGCGCTGGTGCCCAGTTCCATGATCGGGAACAGGTCGGTCAGGTAGTCGCGCAGCACGTTGCCCGTGACCGAGATCGTGTCCTTGCCCGCGCGGATGCGCTCGAGCGAGAAGCGCGTCGCTTCGACCGGCGTCATGATGCGGATGTCGAGGCCGTTCGTGTCGTGATCCTTCAGGTAGCGTTCGACCTTCGCGATGATCTGCGCGTCGTGCGCACGTGCCGGATCGAGCCAGAACACGGCCGGCGCACCCGTCGCGCGCGCGCGGTTCACCGCGAGCTTGACCCAGTCCTGCACCGGCGCGTCCTTCGTCTGGCACATGCGCCAGATGTCGCCCGACTCGACCGCGTGCTCGAGCAGCACGTTGCCCGCTTGGTCGATGACGCGCACGACGCCGTCGGCCGGGATCTGGAACGTCTTGTCGTGCGAACCGTATTCCTCGGCTGCCTGCGCCATCAGGCCGACGTTCGGCACGCTGCCCATCGTGACCGGGTCGAATGCGCCGTGCTGCTTGCAGTCCTCGATCACGGCCTGGTAGACGCCCGCGTAGCAGCGGTCCGGAATCACGGCCTTCGCGTCGTACAGTTCGCCGTCCGGCCCCCACATGCAGCCCGACTCGCGGATCATCGCCGGCATCGACGCGTCGACGATCACGTCGCTCGGCACGTGCAGGTTCGTGATGCCCTTGTCCGAGTTGACCATCGCGAGGCGCGGACGCACCGCGTATTCGGCCTTGACGTCGGCTTCGATCGCTTCGCGCGTGTCGGCCGGCAGGTCCTTCAGGCGCGCGTACAGGTCGCCGATCCCGTTGTTCGGGTTGAAGCCGGCCTGCGCCAGCACGTCCGCGTGCTTCGCGAGCGCGTCGCGATAGAACACCGACACGAAGTGGCCGAACAGGATCGGGTCCGAGACCTTCATCATGGTCGCCTTCAGGTGCACCGAGAACAGCACGTCCTGCGCCTTGGCGTCGGCGATCTGCGCTTCGATGAAGCTGCGCAGCGCCTTGCGGCTCATCACCGATGCATCGATGACTTCACCGGCCTTCACGGCCGTCTGTTCCTTCAGCACCTTCTTCACGCCGTCGGCCGTCGTGAGTTCGATCTTCACGCTGCCGGCATCCGCGATCAGCGCCGACTTCTCGCTGCCGTAGAAGTCGCCTTCGCTCATGTGCGCAACATGCGCCTTCGACGTCGGCTTCCATGCGCCCATCTTGTGCGGATGCTTGCGTGCGTAGTTCTTGACCGACAGCGGCGCGCGACGGTCGGAGTTGCCTTCGCGCAGCACCGGGTTCACCGCGCTGCCCTTGATCTTGTCGTAGCGGGCCTTGATCGCCTTTTCTTCGTCGGTCGACGGCTCTTCCGGATAGGCCGGCAGCTTGTAGCCCTGCGCCTGCAGTTCGGCGATCGCGGCCTTGAGCTGCGGCACCGATGCGCTGATGTTCGGCAGCTTGATGATGTTCGCTTCCGGCTTCAGCGTGAGCTGGCCCAGTTCGGCCAGATCGTCGGAACCCTTCTGCTCCGGCGGCAGGACATCGGCGAATGCCGCGATGATGCGGCCGGCGAGCGAGATGTCGCGCGTTTCGACGGCGACGCCCGACGAGCGCGTGAAGGCCTTGACGATCGGCAGCAGCGAATAGGTCGCGAGCGCCGGCGCTTCGTCGGTGAGGGTGTAGATGATCTTGGGCGAAGTGGACATGGTCGATGCGTTGCTACGTGAAAATTTGGGACTGAGGGGCGCCGACGGTAATCGGCGGGGAGCGACCGGGTCGATCGCGAAAGGGGCGCGCCGGCTAGCCGGGCGGTGGTGTTGCGAAGGCCGTCATGTTCTACCTTGCAGGGCATGCGGGCCGCTTCGCGGCGCCGCGGCCCGCATGCCGGGCCGCCCTGCCAACAAACCTGCCGTTCATGAAATGCCCCGGCGCCGGCAGTAGGCGCCGGGGCCGCCGGCGGTTCGCCGGCCTGCCCCGGAACGGGACTTACATGTTCTCGATCAGCACTTCGCCGAAGCCGGAGCACGACACCTGCGTCGCGCCTTCCATCAGGCGCGCGAAGTCGTACGTGACGCGCTTCTGCAGGATCGACTTCTCCATCGCGGCGATGATCGTGTCGGCCGCTTCCGTCCAGCCGAGGTGGCGCAGCATCATTTCCGCCGACAGGATCTCGGAACCGGGGTTCACGTAATCCTTGCCCGCGTACTTCGGTGCCGTGCCGTGGGTCGCCTCGAACATCGCGACCGAATCCGACAGGTTCGCGCCCGGCGCGATCCCGATGCCGCCGACCTGCGCGGCCAGCGCGTCGGAGATGTAGTCGCCGTTCAGGTTCAGCGTCGCGATCACGTCGTATTCGGCCGGACGCAGCAGGATCTGCTGCAGGAATGCGTCGGCGATCGAATCCTTGATGACGATCTCGTTGCCCGTCTTCGGGTTCTTCACGCGCATCCACGGGCCGCCGTCGATCAGCTCGCCGCCGAACTCCTTCTGCGCGAGCGCATAGCCGGCGTCACGGAACAGGCCTTCCGTGAACTTCATGATGTTGCCCTTGTGCACCAGCGTGACCGACTTGCGATCGTTGTCGATCGCATACTGGATCGCCTTGCGCACGAGACGCTCGGTACCTTCCGTCGACACGGGCTTGACGCCGATCCCCGAGGTTTCCGGGAAGCGGATCTTCTTCACGCCCATTTCTTCCTGCAGGAACTTGATGACCTTCTTCGCCTGCTCGGAGCCCGCGGCCCATTCGATGCCCGCGTAGATGTCTTCCGAGTTCTCGCGGAAGATGACCATGTCGATCTTCTGCGGCTCGCGCACCGGCGACGGCACGCCCTTGAAATACTGGACCGGGCGCAGGCACACGTAGAGGTCGAGCTCCTGGCGCAGCGCGACGTTCAGCGAACGGATGCCGCCGCCGACCGGGGTCGTGAGCGGCCCCTTGATCGACACCACGTATTCCTTCAGCACCTGCAGCGTTTCGTCCGGCAGCCACACGTCCGGGCCGTACACTTTCGTCGCCTTCTCGCCCGCGAAGATTTCCATCCAGTGGATCTTGCGCTTGCCCTTGTACGCATGCGCGACCGCCGCGTCGACGACCTTGATCATCACCGGCGTGATATCGAAGCCCGTGCCGTCGCCTTCGATATAGGGAATGATCGGCTGATCGGATACGTTGAGCGAGAAGTCCTTGTTGACGGTGATCTTGTCACCGCCCTCCGGAACCTTGATGTGCTGATACGGCATGATCGACTCCAGTGACGTGGCTGAGCAGGTGATGCTGGTCGAAACTGCGCGCGCGGCGAGGTGGCCCTGCCACCCTCGTGACGGCAACAGCGAGCGCTATTCTAGCGCCCCAACCGGGGCCGGCGGCACGAAGCGCGACGCTGCGTATCAAGTCTTCCCTTATGTCTTATATAAGACAGAGGACTTGCCGTTCCGTATTATGCATTAAGATTCCGCCATTTGCCATAGACCGCCCCGTCCCGCTTCCCCGCGGGCATGCCGGGCGGGTGCCCGCCATGACCCTGATCGCCCTCAACAAGCCGTTCGGCACGATTTGCCAGTTTTCCGCGCACGAGACGCGGCCGTCGCTCGGCGACTGGGTAAAAACACCCGGCGTCTACCCGGCCGGCCGGCTCGACGCGGACAGCGAGGGCCTGCTGCTGCTCACCGACGACGGTGCGCTGCAGGCGCGCATCGCCGAGCCGCGTCACAAGCTCGTCAAGCGCTACTGGGCGCAGGTCGACGGCGCGCCCGGCCCGGCCGACCTGAAGGCGCTCGCGCGCGGCGTCGATCTCGGCGACTACGTGACGCGCCCGTGCCGCGCCGAATTCATCGAACCGCCCGATGCGCTGTGGCCGCGCAATCCGCCGATCCGCTATCGCGCCGCGATTCCGACCACGTGGATCGAACTCGCGATCACCGAGGGCAAGAATCGGCAGGTGCGGCGGATGACTGCCGCGATCGGCTTCCCGACGTTGCGTCTCGTGCGCGTCGGCATCGGCGCGCTCGACATATTCGCGCTCGGCATTGCACCCGGCGAAACAATCGCACTGCCGCCGCGCGCGCCGTGGGACGGTTTCGCACACGCCGAATGACGCGTTCCGGGCGCGCGAATTTTTCGTCGTCTTTTTCGTCAACCGCCTGCGAAGATCGCGCGTTAAACCACGCAGATGCCAACCTTAGCTATCCGGCATTGGCAGCCGAACCCGTGTTTGCGTCACGAAAGCGACGTTTTTATCGAATACGATTCGGCGCCCGCAGCGCAATGAGAAATTTCTCGAAGCGTCTGTCAACCGAAAGGTGGATGGCACCGTTAGACGACATGACTCCTATTGCCGGGTCATTTGGTTAATTAACTAAAGCTGAGGAACACAACATGAACAAACTGATCGCCGCTCTGGTCGCTGGCCTCTTCGCAACGGCTGCTTTCGCACAAGCTTCGGCTCCGGAAGCTGCTTCGGCTGCTGCTCCGGCAGCTGCTTCGGCACCGGCAAAGCACAAGGCTGCCAAGAAGCACCACGCAAAGAAGCACCACGCAGCAAAGAAGGCAGCTAGCGAAGCCGAAGCACCGGCAGCTGCTTCGAACTAAGTAAGCAAGCTGTAATAACGCAGTCAAGAACACGCAGTCTTGCCGTTCTTACGGCGTTGAAAGGCAGATCACCGCAAGGCGATCTGCCTTTTTCTTTTTTGTGCCCGCCGGCGCGCTTCGCGTACCATGCGGGTCTCGTTTTCCCGATAGGAGCCCTGCTGTGCGATTCTCCCTGCGCTCGTCGCTCGGCCGCCTTGCGCGCGCCGCCGTGTTTCCCGCCGCGCTTGCCGTCCTCGCACTCGGCATGCAGACCGCCCACGCGCAGATGCCGCCCGGCGCCAAGCAGCCGAGCGAGTTCCCGCGCGCGAAGCTGCGCGCCGGCATGTACGTGATCGACGCGGCCGTCGCCGCGAACGACGCCGACCGCGAACAGGGGCTGATGTACCGGTCGCAGCTCGCGCCGAACGAAGGCATGCTGTTCGTGTTCAACGAGAACGCCGTGCACTGCTTCTGGATGAAGAACACGCTGATTCCGCTGTCGATCGCGTTCATCCGCGCGGACGGCACGATCACCGACATCGACGAAATGAAGGCCGAGACGACCGACAACCACTGCCCGCGCAACAACGGCGTCTACGCGCTCGAAATGAGCAAGGGCTGGTTCGCGGCGAAGGGCATCAAGCCGGGCATGAAACTCGAAGGCCTGCCCAAGGCCCAGTAACAGCCATTGCCGCGGCACCGCCGCACGTCGACCGAAGCCGGCCGCCCGCTCTCTCCAGCGGGGCGCCGGCTTCTTTTTTTGCCAGCCGACGGCAGCGACCACCTTGATTCGGCCATCGTTGCCCGTATCTGCAAAAGCCACGGACAAGCGCTATCCTTTAAATCTCGCTTGTTCCAGCCCGGGCCGGTGCAGCCGGCCCGCTTACGATCCGAACCACCAGGAGGTTCACGTGCCCCGCAAAACCCCCATCGAGCGCTATCGCAATATCGGGATCAGCGCTCACATCGATGCCGGCAAGACCACGACGACCGAGCGCATCCTGTTTTACACCGGCGTGAGCCACAAGATCGGCGAAGTGCACGACGGCGCGGCCACGATGGACTGGATGGAGCAGGAGCAGGAACGCGGCATCACGATCACGTCGGCGGCGACCACGGCCTTCTGGAAGGGCATGGCCGGCAACTATCCGGAACACCGGATCAACATCATCGACACCCCCGGGCACGTCGACTTCACGATCGAGGTCGAGCGCTCGATGCGCGTGCTCGACGGTGCGTGCATGGTCTACGACTCGGTCGGCGGCGTGCAGCCGCAGTCCGAAACGGTGTGGCGTCAGGCAAACAAGTACAAGGTGCCGCGCATCGCGTTCGTCAACAAGATGGACCGCATCGGCGCGGACTTCTTCCGCGTGCAGAAGCAGATCGGCGAGCGCCTGAAGGGCGTCGCCGTGCCGATCCAGATTCCGATCGGCGCGGAAGAGCATTTCCAGGGCGTCGTCGATCTCGTGAAGATGAAGGCGATCGTCTGGGACGACGAAAGCCAGGGCGTGAAGTTCACGTACGAGGACATTCCCGCGAATCTCGTCGAGCTCGCGCACGAGTGGCGCGAGAAGATGGTCGAGGCCGCGGCCGAAGCGAGCGAGGAACTGCTCGAGAAGTATCTGCACGACCATGAATCGCTGACCGAGGACGAGATCAAGGCCGCGTTGCGCCAGCGCACGATCGCCAACGAGATCGTGCCGATGCTGTGCGGCAGCGCATTCAAGAACAAGGGCGTGCAGGCGATGCTCGACGCGGTGATCGACTACCTGCCGTCGCCGGTCGACGTGCCCGCGATCCTCGGCCACGACTTCGCCGATCCGGAGAAGCCGGCGGAACGCCACCCGAGCGACGACGAGCCGTTCTCGTCGCTCGCGTTCAAGATCATGACCGACCCGTTCGTCGGCCAGCTGATCTTCTTCCGCGTGTATTCGGGCGTCGTCGAATCGGGCGACACGGTGCTGAACGCGACGAAGGACAAGAAGGAGCGGCTCGGCCGGATCCTGCAGATGCACGCGAACGAGCGCAAGGAAATCAAGGAAGTGCGCGCGGGCGACATCGCGGCGGCGGTCGGCCTGAAGGAAGCGACGACGGGCGACACGCTGTGCGATCCGGCCAAGCCGATCATCCTCGAGAAGATGGAATTCCCGGAGCCGGTGATCTCGCAGGCCGTCGAGCCGAAGACGAAGGCCGACCAGGAAAAGATGGGCCTGGCGCTGAACCGTCTCGCCCAGGAAGATCCGTCGTTCCGCGTGCAGACCGACGAGGAATCCGGCCAGACGATCATCTCGGGGATGGGCGAGCTCCACCTCGAAATCCTGGTCGACCGGATGAAGCGCGAATTCGGCGTGGAGGCGACCGTCGGCAAGCCGCAGGTCGCGTATCGCGAAACGGTGCGCACGACGGCGACCGATGTCGAAGGCAAGTTCGTCAAGCAGTCGGGCGGGCGCGGCCAGTACGGGCACGCGGTGATCACGCTGGAGCCGAACCCCGGCAAGGGCTACGAGTTCCTCGACGAGATCAAGGGCGGCGTGATTCCGCGCGAATTCATTCCGGCCGTCGACAAGGGCATCATCGACACGCTGAAGAGCGGCGTGCTCGCGGGCTACCCGGTCGTCGACGTCAAGGTGCACCTGACGTTCGGCTCGTACCACGACGTCGACTCTAACGAAAACGCGTTCCGGATGGCCGGCTCGATGGCGTTCAAGGAAGCGATGCGCCGTGCGAAGCCGGTTCTGCTCGAGCCGATGATGGCCGTCGAGGTCGAGACGCCCGAGGACTTCATGGGCAACGTGATGGGCGACCTGTCGAGCCGGCGCGGCATCGTGCAGGGGATGGAGGACATCGCGGGCGGCGGCGGCAAGCTGGTGCGCGCCGAAGTGCCGCTTGCGGAGATGTTCGGCTATTCGACGTCGCTGCGCTCGGCCACGCAAGGTCGGGCGACGTACACGATGGAGTTCAAGCACTACGCGGAAACGCCGGCGAACGTGTCGGAAGCCGTGATCAACGCGAAAGCGAAGTAAGCGCGACGCGCGCGCGCTGCTGCGCGCCGACCGCAAGCCCGTCCGGTTCCGGACGGGCTTTTTTTCGTCCGTCGAACGCGGCGATGCGGGTGACCGACGCCGCTTTTTGATCGGCACCCCGGGCCATTTTTGCGCGTGCCACAATGCGTTGCGATTCGTCCGATGGAACCACTCCGATGCCGTCCACCCCTGCCCTGCGCCGCCTGCTGATGCTGTATGCCGGCCTGATCGCCGCGAACGTCGCCGTCTGGCTGTGGGCGCTCGCGGTGCTGCGCGACCATCCGCTGCTGCTCGGCACCGCGGCGATCGCGTACGGGCTCGGCCTGCGTCATGCGGTCGACGCCGATCACATCGCCGCGATCGACGTCGCGACGCGCAAGCTGATGCAGGATGGCCACCGTCCGGTGACGGTGGGCCTGTTCTTCTCGCTCGGCCACTCGACGATCGTGGTCGCCGCGACGCTTGGCATCGCGCTGAGCGCGTTCGCGCTGCGCGAGCGCTTCGACGCATTCCGCGAGATCGGCGGCACGATCGGCACGGCGGTGTCCGCCACCTTCCTGCTCGTGCTCGCGTGCATGAACCTGGTGATCCTGCGCGACGTGTGGCGGCGCTATCGCCGCGCGCCGGACGCGGCTCACGGCGCCGCGCACACGCATCGCGCGAGCGGCCTCGTGTCGCGGCTGCTGCGTCCGCTGTTCCGGTTCGTGTCGAAAAGCTGGCACATGTATCCGGTCGGCGTGCTGTTTGGCCTGGGTTTCGATACTGCAACAGAAATCGCGTTGCTCGCGATCGCGGCCGCGCAGGCGAGCCACGCGCTGCCGCTCCATTCGGTCATGCTGTTTCCCGCGCTGTTCGCCGCCGGCATGACGCTGATCGACTCGACCGACAACGTGCTGATGATCCATGCGTACGGCTGGGCGATGGACGATCCGCGGCGCAAGCTGCTCTATAACGCGAGCATCACGCTGCTGTCGGCGGCCGTCGCGCTGGCGGTGGGCGGGATCGAAGCCGCCGGCCTGCTCGCCGACAAGCTGTCGCTGACGGGCCCCGTACGCGATGCGCTCGATGCACTTGGCGCGCGTTTCGGCACGATCGGTTACGGCATCGTCGCGCTGTTTCTCGTCGCCTGGATCGCGTCGATCCTCTGCCATCGCTGGCCGCGCGCTGCCAACACGGCGGCGCGATAGACGTAGTCAGACGTTTCATTTCGGAAACAAAAAGCTCACGACGGCGTATCACGCGCTGACGGGCGATTCGTACGCGCCTTGCGCCACGGGCATGACCGGCCGGTGGCACGAATCTCGCAGTTAGGGATTCGCACGGCGGGCCCGCGTGCCGATTCGTGTTCCGGCTGGCCTCTGGCGCCGGTCCGACACCCATCGGCCGTCGATACGACAATGCATCGTTGCTGGTCCCCTGCATCACACGTTGATGGTCGCGCGTGACGAGGCATCGCGCGCATCGGGGAGATCAATAATGAGCAGAACGAATCAACCATCCCGTACGGCGGGACGATGCCGTCGCACGACCCTGCTGGCCGCAGCTGCGTTTGCGTGCTGCTGTTCCTGCGCGATTGCTCAGGACTCGATTCCCGACGTCGCGTCCATCCCGACTGCCAGCGCAGACCCCGTCATGATGCTCGCCGAGGACACGGCGTCCTGCGCTTCCGCTGCTTGCGCGCTACACATCTATGCCGGCCGAGGCGCTGTGGGAAGCGGTGCCGGCAGTACCTCCGGCGGTAGCAGTCCGGGTAACGGCGCGAACGGTGGAAGCGGCGCCGTCGGGCCCGCAGGCGTCGGTGGATCGACCGGGGCGACATCCGGTGGTACGAGCGGAACCGGTCGTAGCGGCGGGGCATCGGGCAACGACGGTAAAGGTGGCGGTACTGCGGGTAACGGTACTTCGGGTGGCGGCACTTCGGGTGGCGGTACTTCGGGTGGCGGTACTTCGGGTGGCGGTACTTCGGGTGGCGGCACCTCGGGTGGCGGTACTTCGGGTGGCGGTACTTCGGGTGGCGGTACTTCGGGTGGCGGTACCTCGGGTGGCGGTACTTCGGGTGGCGGTACTTCGGGTGGCGGTACTTCGGGTGGCGGTACTTCGGGTGGCGGTACTTCGGGTGGCGGTACCTCGGGTGGCGGTACCTCGGGTGGCGGTACCTCGGGTGGCCATGGTGGCCACGGCGGCGGCAATGGTGGCGGTGACGGCGGTCACGGCAACGGTGGTGGCGATGGCGGCGGCAACGGCGGTCACGGTAACGGTGGCGGCGATGGCGGCGGCAACGGCGGTCACGGCAACGGTGGCGGCGATGGCGGCGGCAACGGCGGTCACGGTAACGGTGGTGGCGATGGCGGCGGCAACGGCGGTCACGGCAACGGTGGCGGCAACGGCGGCGGCAACGGCGGTCACGGCAACGGTGGCGGCAACGGCGGCGGCAACGGCGGCGGCAACGGCGGTCACGGCAACGGTGGCGGCAACGGCGGTGGCAACGGCGGTGGCAACGGCGGTGGCAACGGCGGCGGCAACGGCGGTGGCAATGGCGGTGGCAACGGCGGCGGCAACGGCGGCGGCAATGGCGGTGGCAATGGCGGTGGCAATGGCGGCGGCAACGGCGGCGGCAACGGCGGCGGCAACGGCGGCGGCAACGGCGGCGGCAACGGCGGCGGCAACGGCGGTGGCAACGGCGGTGGCAACGGCGGCCACGGTAACGGCAACGGCGGCGGCAATGGCGGCGGCACCGGTGGCCACGGCAACGGCGGCGGCAACGGTAATGGCAACGGAAGCGGCGGCGCGGGCAATGGCGGCGCCAACGGTGTCGGCAACGGCAACGGCAATGGCGGTGCCGGCGGCAACGGCGGCTCGGCCGGTGGCCATGGCCACTGACCGGCACATCGCCTGACCGGTGCGGTCAGAGCATTTCGAGCGCGCGCTTGCTGCGCGGCGGGTGGAAGTAACCGTCGAGTTGCGCGCGCTCGTCATCGCTCAACACGAGATCGAGCGCCGCGCGATTGTCGCGGACGTGTTCGATCCGCGACGCCTTCGGAATCGCGAATACACCCGGCCGCGAGAGCACCCAGGCAAGCGCGACGCGCATCACCGACACCCCGCGTTGCCGCGCGATCTCGTCGAGCGGCGAACGCTTCGGCAGGCGCCCGTGATCGACCGGGCTGTAGGCCATCGCCGGCATCCGGTGCGAGGCGAGCCATGGCAGCAGGTCGAATTCCGGGCCGCGCCGCGCGATGTTGTACAGGATCTGGTTGGTCGCGCACGCGCCGCCGCCCGCGTCGTCGACGAGTTCCGCCATATCCGCCGTATCGAAATTGCTGACACCCCAGTGGCGAATCTTGCCCGCGCGCCTCAGCGCCTCGAATCCTTCGACCGTCTCCTCGAGCGGCACCGAACCGCGCCAGTGCAGCAAGTACAGGTCGAGACGGTCGGTACGCAATCGCTTGAGACTCGCGTCGCATGCGGCGACGACGCCACGCCGGCTCGCATGATGCGGATAGACCTTGCTGACGAGAAACACGTCGTCGCGCAGCCCGGTCAGCGCTTCGCCGACGAGCGACTCGGTCGCGCCGTCGCCGTACATCTCGGCGGTGTCGACCAGCGTCATCCCGAGCGCGATACCCTCGCGCAACGCGGCGATCTCCTCGTCGCGACGCCCGGCCCGCTCGCCCATTTCCCAAGTGCCCATGCCGAGCTTCGGAATCGTCTCGCCGTCCGGCAGGACGACCGTGGCAATCGTGTCTGTCATGCGCTCCTCGCTGCGGATTGGTGGCCGCGCACCCGCGGCCGTGGCATCGAATACGACGCATCAGTGTAGTCAATCGGTGCGGCGTCCACCTGTTGCGCGGCAAAAACCGGATATAACGGCGCCGCATGATGACTTAGAATGGCCGGCAATCTGATCGATACCCATTCCATGAAGGCACCCACGGACGACCGCTGGCAGGACCTGCGCCCCGACCCAGAGAACGATACGCCGCTCTACCTGCAGCTCGCCCGCAAGCTCGGCGACGCGATCCACGACAATCGCTGGGCGGCCGGCGAGGCACTGCCGTCCGAACGCGTGCTGTCCGACGCGCTCGGCGTGTCGCGCATCACCGCGCGCAAGGCGATCGCGCTGCTCGTCGAGCAGGGCCTGATCCGTCGCACGCAGGGCGCCGGCAATTTCATCCAGCCACGCTACGAGGATCCGCTGTCGCGGCTGTCGAGCTTCAGCGAAATGCTCGAGCGCCGAGGCTTCAAGCCGAGCTCGCAGTGGCTCGAACGCGAGATTCAGCCGGCAAATCGCGACGAAGTCATCCAGCTCGGCCTGTCGCCGGCCGCATCCGTTACACGACTGAAACGTCTGCGTCTGGCCGACGGCATCGTGATGGCGGTCGAGAACTCGACCTTCCCCGCCACGCTGATTCCGGATCCGCAGGCGATCGGCGGTTCGCTGTACAGCTATCTCGAAGCGCGCGGCACGCCGATCGTGCGCGCGCTGCAGCATTTCCGCGCAGTCAATGCGACCGACGAGATCGCCCAACAGATGGGCATCGCGCCGCACGACGCGCTGCTGCTGATCACGCGGATCGGCTACACGGCCGACCAGCGCGCGATCGAGCTCACCGATACCTACTGCCGCAACGACTACTACGACTTCGTCGTCGAACTGCGCAAGTAGCGCGCGTAGCGCCGCCGGCGCTCATCGCCAGCGCGCCTCGTCCGTGCCGAGCGGCACGGGCGGCAGCGTGAACCGCGGCGGCGTCGCCGACAGGCGTTCGGCCGGACGCACGGCATCGATCGTGCCGAACGGCGACGCGGCCCGGTCGATCCGGTCGAGCACGTCGTCGAACGTGACATCCGGCGCATGCAGGCCGTCCGGCACCGTCCCGAACGATTGCAGCCAGCGCCCCGTCTGTGCGAGCGAGACCCGCACGTGCCAGCTTCCCCCGTCCGTTGCGCGGCGCGCGAGCGCGATCATCGCGCCGAACGCCGCGAGATAACCCGTCGCATGATCGAGCGCCTGGCACGGCAGATGGCGCGGGCCGTCCGCGTGCGCGGCGTGCTGCTCGTGCCATGCGATACCGCTCGCCGACTGCACGAGACTGTCGAATCCGCGCCGCGTCGACCACGGCCCCGCGTGCCCGTACGCGGACACCGACACGCACACGATGCCGGGCCGAAGCTCGGCCAGCGCCTGCGGCGAGAACCCGCGTGCCGCCAGCGCGCCGGGACGATAGGCCTGCAGGAACACGTCGGCATCGCGTGCGAGCGCACGCAGCGCGGCAACGCCGGCCGCCTCGCGCAGGTCGATCCATGTCGAGCGCTTGCCGCGCCCGTTGTCGATCACGAGCGATGCGATGTTCGGCAGGTGCGGACCGTTGACGAGCAGCGTTTCGGCACCGTGCGAGGCCAGCGTGCGGCCGGCAACCGGCCCCGCGATGATGCGCGTGAGATCGAGCACGCGCACGCCCGTGAGCGGCTGGTCGGGCTCACCACGGCCGATCGGCTCGACGGGCGCGTCGCCGATCCGCTCGATCTCGAACAATGGCAACGACGCGAGCGCGCGTGCCTGCTCGTGCGCCGCCCATTCGTCTGGAGTTCTGATCAATGCGGCGCACAGGCCGGCGTCTGCCAGCGCGGTGTCGAGCGCCGCCCCGTCCCACGTGCGGATCGCCGCGGCAACGTCGTCACGCGCCGGGCCGCATCCGAGCACGTCGAGTATCCCGTGCAGATGATGCGGAAAGTTCGCATGCAGCTGGATCCAGCGTCCGTCGCGCGTGTCGTAGAAACCCGTCACCGGATGGCGCGGCTCGGGCGGCAGGCCGCCATCGACGCGCAGGTAGCGTTCGCTGCGGAAGGCGGCGAGCGCGTCGCGCATCGACACGTCGACGCGCTGCGCGATGCCCGTGCGCAGCCGATGGCATTCCGCCGCCGCGAGCCCGGCTGCCGCGATCGTCGCCGCGGCGAGCGTGCCGACGCGGAACGTCGACGGCAGCAGCGGGTCCTGCCCCGCCACGGCCGCGCGCGCAAGCGCACCGGGTTCGCCGTGCGCGAGTTGCCACAAGCGGGTCAATGCGAGTTCGGGAGTCATGTGGAAGCGAGCCGTTGAGGAGACGGATTCGAGTCTAGAATTCGTGACGGGCGCGATCAATCTTGATTGCGCAAATCAATGCATAACGAATAGTTGTAGCCGGGCCGCACTTCATGCGCCCCGCAGGAGCGATCGGCATGACGTCTCTCAGCGCGCCCGAAGCCGCCGGCATTCTCGGCGTGAGCGTGAGCACCCTTTACGCGTATGTGAGCCGCGGCCTGCTACGTTCGCTGCCCGACGGCGCGAGCAAGCGCCGCCGCTACGACGCCAACGAAGTGCGCCTGCTCGCGCGCCGTCGCGCCGATGCGAAACGCGCGGGCGGCGTCGCCGAACGCTCGCTCGACTGGGGCGTGCCCGTGCTCGAATCGCGGATCACGCAGATCGCCGGCGGGCGCCTGCACTATCGCGGCGCCGATGCGATCGCGCTCGCGAACGACGCGACGCTCGAGGAGACCGCCGCACTGCTGTGGGATTGTCCGCCCGCGCGGCTCGGTGCGGCATCGCTCGCGTCGACCGGTTTCGATGCCGGGCAGTGGGACGACTGGGCCCGCCGCTGGGCGCATGTCGCGCCGCTCGAGCGCACGCTGGTGCTGCTGCCGGCCGCGGCCGCCTCGCTGCCGCGCGTCTGGGCGCAGGGGCGCGACGCGCAGTTCGACGCGGCCACGCTGCTGCTGCGCGTGACGACGGCGGCGCTGGCCGGCATCGCGCCGGGCGACGCGCCCGTGCATCTGCAGCTCGCCGCCGCGTGGCGGCTGCGACGACGCGGCGAAGCCGACCTGCTGCGTCGCGCGCTCGTGCTGTGCGCCGACCATGAACTGAACCCGTCGACCTTTGCGGTGCGCTGCATCGCGTCGACCGGCACCCACCTGTTCGGCGCGATCGCGGGCGGGCTCGCGGCGCTGTCGGGCCCGCGCCACGGCGGCGAGACGTTCCGCGCGGGCGCGCTGCTCGACGAAGCGGCGCGTGCGCCCGATCTTGACCGCTACCTCGCGCTGCGCGTCGCGCATGACGAACGGGCGGACGGCGCACGCACGGTGTTGTCCGGTTTCGCGCACCCGCTCTATCCCGACGGCGACCCGCGCGCACGCGCGTTGCTCGACGCATTGCACGCGACGCTGCCGGACCGGACGCCGCTACGCCTGGCCCGTGCCCTCGCCGCGCGCGTCGAAGCGGCGACCGGCCTGCGGCCGGCGATCGATTTCGCGCTGGCGGTGCTGGAACGCACGCTTGCGCTGCCCGACGGCGCCGCGTTCACGGTATTCGCCGCCGGCCGCACCGCCGGCTGGATCGCACACGCGCTCGAACAATATGCGGACGGCAAGCTGATCCGGCCCCGCGCACGCTACGTCGGCAGCGACGCAGCTGCCTGACCATGGCCGCCGCGCCATGCGGCGAACCGTTGCCACACAATTGGCGCAGCCCGGACGGCCGGCGCCGCCTGCTGGCCGAACGCGAACACCGCCCCGCCCGCCGCCGCGCTGATCCATACGCGCATGCCCGGCAGCAACGCCAGCGTCTCGCCGGCGCGCAGCCAGTGATCGTCGGGCCGGCCCTCGATCGTCACCCACAGATCGCCGTGCGCCACGTGCAGCGCGGTGCGATCGACGATCCGCCACCGCCCGGCCGGCTCGTTGCCGTCCATCTCGTAGAGTCGCAGTTCTCGCATGGCCGCCTCCGGGTCGCGTGGTTCGATGACGCCAGTATTTCGGACGGCGTCCACACACGGACAGATACGCCTGCGGACACTTTCGGCTGAACTGTACCGGTCGGCTGACGGACGGGCGTCCGGCGCACCTGCGCCGATCCTGCGCGGCACGGCGGCTTTGCCTACAATGGCGGCTGTCCCGCGCCACCGGTCCGTCCCCATGTTCCAACGTCCGCCCGCCGCCGCTCCCGGCGAAAAGAACCTCACCGTGATGCTCTGGCTCGTTGCAACGGGCTTCTTCATGCAGACGCTCGACGCGACGATCGTCAACACGGCGCTGCCGTCGATGGCCGCGAGCCTCGGCGAGTCGCCGTTGCGGATGCAGTCCGTCGTGATCGCATACTCGCTGACGATGGCGGTGATGATCCCCGTCTCGGGCTGGCTCGCCGACACGTTCGGCACACGGCGCGTGTTCTTCAGCGCGATCCTGGTGTTCTCGCTCGGTTCGTTGCTGTGCGCGAACGCACATACGCTGTCGCAGCTCGTCGTGTTCCGCGTCGTGCAGGGGGTGGGCGGCGCGATGCTGCTGCCGGTCGGGCGGCTCGCCGTGCTGCGCACGTTCCCGGCCGAGCGCTACCTGGCCGCGCTGTCGTTCGTCGCGATTCCAGGGCTGATCGGCCCGCTGATCGGGCCGACGCTCGGCGGCTGGCTCGTGAAGATCGCGTCGTGGCACTGGATTTTCCTGATCAACGTGCCGGTCGGCGTCGCCGGCTGCGTCGCGACCTTCTACTCGATGCCCGACGCGCGCAATCCGGCGGTCGGCCGCTTCGACGTGAAGGGCTATCTGCTGCTGACGATCGGGATGGTCGCGATCTCGCTGTCGCTCGACGGGCTCGCCGATCTCGGCATGCAGCACGCGGCCGTGCTCGTGCTGCTGATCCTGAGCCTCGCATGCTTCGTCGCGTACGGGCTGTACGCGGTGCGCGCGCCGCAGCCGATCTTCTCGCTCGAACTGTTCAAGATCCACACGTTCAGCGTGGGCCTGCTCGGCAACCTGTTCGCGCGGATCGGCAGCGGCGCGATGCCGTACCTGATTCCGCTGCTGCTGCAGGTGAGCCTCGGTTATTCGGCATTCGAGGCGGGGTTGATGATGCTGCCCGTCGCGGCGGCCGGGATGTTCTCGAAGCGGATCATCACCCGTCTGATCACGCAGCACGGCTACCGCAAGGTGCTGCTCGCGAACACGATCATGGTCGGCGTGATGATGGCGAGCTTCGCGCTGATGCGCGACACGGTGCCCGTGTGGGTGAAGGTCGTGCATCTCGCGCTGTTCGGCGGTTTCAATTCGATGCAGTTCACCGCGATGAACACGCTGACGCTGAAGGATCTCGGCACCGGCGGCGCAAGCAGCGGCAACAGCCTGTTCTCGCTCGTGCAGATGCTGTCGATGAGCCTCGGCGTCACGGTCGCGGGCGCGCTGCTGGCCACCTTCACCGGGATGCTGCGCACGGTGACGCCGAGCAACACGCTGCCCGCGTTCCATGCGACGTTCATCTGCGTCGGGATCATCACGGCCGCGTCCGCATGGATCTTCGCGCAGCTCGCGCCCGAGATCCGCGGCCGCGATCAGCACAAGACCGATCCGTCCGAGCGCGCGTGACGCGCGCGTGCGCCGCGCCGGGAACCCACGACGGCGCACCGCGCACCATATCGGTGCAGCGCCGCTGCATCGCGCGACAGCCGGCATGCGCGACGGGGCGCCGCACGGGGCGCGATGCCGTGCATGCTTCTTGCTCGCCTATTCTGTAGGTAAACTGGCAGTCTTCCTTCGGCCGACATCATGAGCATGATCGACATCGATCCACCCGGCTTTCAGCCGCCCCGCCCCGTCGCAGGCGACGACGGAAAGCGGCGCACCGTGCTGTACGGCGCGTACACCGTGTTCAGCGTGTTCCAGCCCGTTTTCTCGGTGTCGCACCGTCGCGCGATCGGCTACCACGCGTCGCTGCGCGCGCACGACGAGGACAGCCGCCAGGTCGCGTCGCACGAGGTGTTCACGCAGGCGGCGCGGCGCGGCGACCTGCTCGAGCTCGGCCGGCTCGCCGAATCGCTGCATCTCGGCAATTTCCACGCGTTCGACAGTCACGACGAATGGCTCTTCCTGAGCCTGCATCCGGCTGCGCTGATGGACACCGTCTACGGCGACGCGCTGCTCGCGAACCTGAAGGCGCTCGGACTGCCGCCGCATCGCGTGGTGCTCGAAGTGCCCGAGCAGGCAGGCGGCGAGACGCCGCGCTATGCGGCGATCGTCGACGGCCTGCGCAAGGCCGGCTTCCTGATCGCGCTCGGCGGCTTCGGCGCGAAACACTCGAACATCGATCGCGTGTGGCACCTGCACCCCGACATCGTCACGCTCGATCGCGGGATCCTCGCGCAGGCGAGCGAACACTCGCATCTCGAGCGCGTGCTGCCGGGGCTCGTGTCGCTGCTGCACGAATCCGGCCAGCTCGTGCTGATGGGCGGGCTCTCGACCGAGCGCGACGCGCTGATCGCGCTCGAATGCGACGTCGATTTCGTGCAGGGGCAATACTTCGCGGGGCCGAGCGTCGACCCCGTGCAACCGCAGGCCGCTGCCGGCTGCATGGATACGCTGTCGGCCGCGTTGCGGCTGCGCGTCGCGCAACGCGAGCGCACCCAGGCCGAACGTCTCGCGCCGTACGTCGCCGCGCTGGAGGAAGCGAGCCGCAAGCTCGTCGCGGGCGAAACGCTGATCGACGCGGCCGGCGCCGTGCTCGGATTGCCGGAAACCGCGCGCTGCTTCCTGCTCGATGCATCGGGCCGCCAGATCGGCGACAACGTGCTCGCGCGCGGCAGCGTATCGCAGCGGGCGAAACGCTTCCGGCCGCTGCTGCATTCGGAAGGCGCGAGCTGGGAGCGCCGCCCCTACTTCATCCACGCGATGCGCGCGCCGGGCCGCGTGCACCTGACACCGCCGTACCTGTCGATCAACGAAGCGCACCTGTGCGTGACGGCGTCGATCGCCGCGCCGGCCGCGACCGGCATGCAGGTGCTGTGCGTCGACATCAACTGGGAAGCCGCGCTCAACGGCGAGTGACGTCGCGCGCCGCGCTCATGCGGCGCCATCGGCGTCGGCGGCCCGCCGCGCGATCAGCCGATGCACGCGCTTGCCGGACGATGCGCTGACCACCTCGTGCTCGTCGATCACATGCATGCCCGCGCCGAGCGCCGCATGCATGCGCGCCGAATCGAGCGGTGTGTACAAGCGGCCGCGCTCGTCGCGCAATGCGCCGCTGCCCGCCACCCGCCAGCTCAGGTACAACGTGCCGCCGGGCATCAGCAGGTCGGCCAGCCGCGCCGCCGCGGCGGCGGCGTCCGCCGCGTCGAGATGCATGATGACCGTCTCGCACAACACGTTTCGAAACGCACCGGACGGCACGCCCGCGAGCGCCGGCAGCGCGGCCAGTTCGAACGTCAGCGACGGGTGGCGCAAGCGTGCCTCGGCGAGCAGCGCCGCGCTCGCGTCGTAGCCGCGCACGTCGAATCCTTGCGACGCGAGCCATGCGGTATCGCGCCCCGCGCCGCAGCCGACGTCGGCGGTCGGCCCACGCGAAAAATACTGCTCGAGCAGCGCATACATGTCGTCGGGGGCGGCCTGGTCGAGCCAGTCCTGCGCGTATTGCGCGGCATGGGCTTCGTAGGCATCGAGAGTCGGACGATCCACCATGGCGATTGCTCCGCGTACGCGTCCTGTCGTGCGACGCATCCCGCATCTTAGCCGTTGCGCATCGCGCGTGGCGTGGCGTGCGGTTCCAGGCCGCGCTCGCGTTGCCCGCGCGATACGCGTGCGCGGGCAGCTCGACCCGCGGCGCATCGCCGCCGCGAGCAGGCCGCCGGAACAGCCGCCGAGCGCCCCCGCGCCGCGCACGCGGACCGGTGCGGCGACCGGTCAGACATGCGAGTGCGCGCCGCCGTGGACCGGGCCCGCGCGCCGCTCGACTTCGCGGCGCACGTCGCCACGCAGGCCCGCGAAGAACGCGACTTCCGCGACGACGAACAGCGGCCCGACCATCAGGCCGACCAGGTCGTCGACGAACGCCGGCTTGCGCCCTTCGAACCAGTGCCCGACGAACTGCACGATCCAGCCGACCACGAATGCGCCGACGCCGATTCCCAGCCATTGCGCGGTCGGCAGCAGCGCGAGCGTCTGCGCGGCCCACAGGCCGAGCGCGAACAGCGCGGTCATCGCGAGCCCGAAGCGCAGGTCCAGACGAAGGTAGAACGCCGCGAACGCCACCGCGAGCAGCAGCGCCGGCGACAGCGCGACGCCCGCCAGCACGCCGATCGCGGGCCGCGACAGCAGCACCTCGACCGCGAACACGATCATCGGAATGCCGACCAGGTGCGTTGCGATATTGCGCGCGTCGCGATGGTAGGCCGCATACTGCGAAAGGTGATCCTCGAGCGTCTTCATGGTGTCTCCTGAACGATCATTGAGCGCTATGATGCGCGTCACGCCCGACAACCTCTGTCGGCTACCCGACATCGCGCACCCATGCCCTCGCCGCTCGCCCCGTACCTGCCGCAGATCGAAGCGCACCCGTGGTTCGCCGCGCTGCCGCGCGCGTTGCGCGACGCGCTGCTCGCCCGCGCCGCGTTGCGGCAGCTGCCTGCCGGCCAGGCGCTGTTCCGCCGCGGCGATCCGCCGTGCGGGCTGTACGCGGTGCTGAGCGGTTCCCTCACCATAGGCGCGGTCGATCCGCAGGGCAAGGAAGCGCTGCTGACGGTCGCCGAACCCGTCACGTGGTTCGGCGAGATCGCGCTGTTCGACGGCCAGCCGCGCACGCACGATGCGATCGCGCTCGACGACACGCTGCTGCTGCACGTCCCGCAGGCCGCGCTGCTCGCGATGCTCGACGCGACGCCGCAATACTGGCGGCAGTTCGCGCTGCTGATGGCGCAAAAGCTCCGGCTGAGCTTCCTGACCGTCGAATCGATGAGCGTGATGCCGGCCGCGCAGCGGCTTGCCGCGCGGCTGTTGATGATCGCGGACGGCTACGGCGGAATCAGCGCCGGCCGCACGCGCATCCGCCTGTCGCAGGAAAAGCTCGCGGCGATGCTGTCGCTCACGCGGCAGACTACCAACCAGTTGCTGAAGGCGCTGCAGGCCGACGGTGTCGTACGGCTTCACGTCGGCGAAATCGAACTCGTCGACGTCGACGCGCTGCGCCGCGCGAGCGGCCTGCCCGACGCAACGCACTGACCGCGCGCCGACGCCGCAACGACGCATTCCCGCCGTCACGGCGTTGCGCTATCGTGGCGGATCGTTCGCCCGTCCCGCATCCGCTCTTGAACACGTCGACCCTCACTGCTCCGTCCCGCCATGCGTGGCCCGTATTCGTCGCCTTCCTGCGGCTCGGCCTGACGTCGTTCGGCGGGCCGGTCGCGCATCTCGGCTACTTTCGCGACGCGTTCGTCACGCGGCGCGGCTGGCTGACAGAGCGCGCCTATGCGGATCTCGTCGGCCTGTGTCAGTTCCTGCCGGGGCCGGCGAGCAGCCAGGTCGGGATGGCGATCGGCCTGTCGCGCGCGGGCTATGCTGGGATGTTCGCCGCATGGCTCGGCTTCACGCTGCCGTCCGCGCTGCTGATGATGCTGTTCGCGCTCGGCGTCCATGCGACGGGCATGCCGGTCTCGGCCGGCGCGCTGCACGGGTTGCGCATCGTGTCGGTCGCGGTGGTCGCGCAGGCGGTGTGGGGCATGGCGCGCACGCTGTGCCCGGATGCGCGCCGCGTGACGCTGATGGCGATCGCGGCCTGCATCGCGCTGCTCGTCCCGGCCGCGTGGCTGCAGGTGGTCGTGATCGTCGCGGCAGGCGCAGCCGGTCTCGTGCTGCTGCCGCAGCCCGAACGCGGCGCCCATGATCCGTTGCCGTTGCACGTGTCGCACCGCGCGGGCGTGCTGTGGCTCGTCGTGTTTGCCGCACTGATCGTCGTGCTGCCGGTCGCGGCGAGCGCGCTCCACTCGAACACGCTCGCCGTCGTCGACGCGTTCTTCCGCACCGGCGCGCTGGTGTTCGGCGGCGGCCACGTCGTGCTGCCGCTGCTGCAGGCGGCCGTCGTCGCGCCCGGCTGGATCGGCGACTCGGCGTTCCTCGCCGGCTACGGTGTCGCGCAGGCCGTGCCCGGGCCGCTTTTCACGTTCGCGGCGTTCCTCGGTGCGTCGCTGCGCGACGCGCCGAATGGCTGGCTCGGCGGGACGATCGCGCTTATGTCGATCTTCGCGCCGTCGTTCCTGCTCGTCGCGGGCACCGCGCCGTTCTGGGAGCGCCTGCGCCGCAGCACGCGCATGCAGGCCGCGCTCGCGGGCGTGAACGCGGCGGTCGTCGGGCTGCTGCTGGCCGCGCTCTATCACCCGGTGTGGAGCGACACGATCGTGTCGCCGCGCGACTTCGCGGCCGCGCTCGTCGCGTTCGTCGCGCTCGTGTTCTGGCGCGTGCCGCCGTGGGCCGTCGTGATCGCGAGCGCGGCGCTCGGCTGGTGGTCGGCGATGATCGTGTGATCGGGCGAATGGCGCGCACCGCGTCATGCCCGACGAGAAAATGAAAAAGCCCTCGTGACGAGGGCTTTTTTCGGGGCGTGCCGCACGCCGCGCAGGCGTGCGGGATGCCTGTCCCGTGACAATAAAGTCTGGAATGTTTCGCAATCAAGTTTGGAACGCACCAACCTCGCGCATGCGCAGTTGGATCAGGAAATCATCGGCTCTTTATATCAAATTTCGCATTAAATTCCATTCATTCATAAACAATCGCGTATGTTCCCTATGTCATCTGCGTTTTCAGCCCGGCATGAAATTTCATTGAAAGCGTATTTCCTGGCTTTTTTGTTCATCTGCGCAATCGCAGTGGGCGGGTAAAGACGATCACACCGCCAGCGTTACATTGCGGAAGACTCTGGGTTGTTGACGACTTCCACCGCCGCCGTACAAGAATCCAGCCTTCGAGGCACGAACAGCAGCCATCAAGGTCGTGCGCGCGGTGTCCCGATTGACCCACCTAAAGAGCATCCCCCTCATAGATCGGGCCGTGGAAATTGAACATACCGACCCGGTGCTGTGATAGTCAGGCTCTGCGTCGCTCGAGAGATTGCGACGTAGAAGAGCTTCGCCTGCGCGTAGTCCTCGTTGCCGAAGTGCGAGGCGTCGGGAATCAGCACGTGATCGAACTCCAGGCCCTTGAGCAGCAGGGGCGTCGAGATCGTCCGTCGCTGCAGAGAGCGGCCCGCAGCACTCACACGCAGTCGGATCTTCAGCACGGCTTCGACGAGGGTAGCCGCTCGATCGGCAGCCAGCTCGCCCAGTGCACGCTCGGCGTCGCGCCATAGTTCCCCCCGGAATAACCGCCAGCGCGGGTGACGCCGCGCGAGCCGCATGAACTCGCGAGCCGCTTCGGCACAGTCAGCGCCTCCCAGTTGTCGCGCCGCAGTCTTCATTTCGTCGATGACCTGCGTTTGGTCGGGCGACAACTCCTCGTTGGGTTGCTTCTCGCGCTTATGGAAGCAATCTTTGCTCAGGGCCAAGACGGTGTCCAGACGCTGTTGTGCGTCTGCGCTGCCATCCCAGTCGGAAGCGAATCTCGTCAGCCGCCTAGCAGCAACCTCCTCGATGGACTGGTACATGCCTCGCGTTGCGCGGGCCAGGTTGTCACACATGCCCCGGCGGCAATGGATCGCAGCGGATGTTCCCTCGCGATCCCCGATGCCTTCGAAAAACGCGCCCATGTCGAAGGCTTCGTCGGTGTACCGAAACGTGACCGGACCGGAGTCCAGATCGATGCGCTCGCCGCGGATGAGGCGCTGGCGCGTCTCGGCGATCCAAGCACCAAGGGCCGGGTTTTTCTTCTGCCAGCGGCGCGGCTCTTCCAGTTCGAGCGCGAGCGGGAAGATCGGATAAACATCGCGCTGCCAGCGCAGCCGGGCGTTCGCGAATTCGAAGATGCCCTGCATCGGATCGCCGAATACGATCGTAGGAACAATCTCGGAGAGCGCGATGGCAAGCGCATGCTGGCCGGGATCGCAATCCTGATACTCGTCAATCAGGATACGGTCATACGAGGATCGCACCACGTCGCGGACCGCCGAGATCTTCAGCACGTTGAGGGCGTTCTGCCGAAGCGCGCTCCATTCGGCTCCGCTGGGCATGCCCGCTGGCGGGTGGCCGCGCTTGGGGAAGGCGCGCACATAGCGCATGCACCATCCGTCGATGGTGTCTACGTTCGCCGCAGCTGCTGGTACGCCGAGACGCTTCAGCCTGCTGCGCAACGCGTTTACGCCCGCATGTGTATGCGTGAGGACAAGCGTCCGGATACCTAGCGCCGCCGTCTTCGCGATAGCCTCGGTCTTTCCGTGGCCCGCCGGTGCGATCAGAGAGCCGACGGGAAGCTCGGCCAAGATGCGGGCCTCAGGCATAGAGCCAAGCCCCCAGTGCTCGTACGCACCTCGAGAAAGCCGACGCGGGCGCTTGCTCGACAATCTCCCATGCGATGGGCGCGATGGCGCGCCCCGAATGCAGTTCCTTGAACCAGTTTTTCTTTGACGCGACTTCCGCCAGAGTCGCGCGAAGAGCAGCCCCGTCTGCGGTAACAAACAGTTCCCACGTGTTGAAGGCAAGGCTCGTCATCTCAGGCGTCAGCTCGGCGTCCCTGCCCTTCAGGGTCGCCGCGACCGATTCTTCGGTCTTCTCCGCGCGAGCGTAGTCTAGCAGTGCCTGCACCTGCGCATCACTGGCTGCTGTGAACAGCGCCGTCTCCGTATCCATCGCGCCGTCGTACTGGAAAATCACGACGCCGGCGGCGACAACGTCGCGCGTCTCGTCGGGTGTCAGCGGGCGGTCGGAGTCCCGATACAAGGCGACGGGGTAGCCGAGCGCCGCAAGCGCTATTGCCAGTTGCGGGGCTTGCGCTCCTTCGCCATCTGCAAAAGCGACGCCGCGCTGTTCGACGGGGACACCCCTATTGCTTGCGCAGAAAGGATCGCGGAAGCCAAGCAACAGACCCACCTCTGTCACGCCCTCGCATATGACGATGCGGCGCGCGAACAGGGCTCGCGGCGTTTTCTTCATCAACTTCGCAAAGGATGAGAGCATCGAAGGTGCGTGGAATTCGACGCACTTGCTGGCCCTGTCGCGATGCCCGACATAGAGGTTGCGCGCCTCGATCTCACCGATAGCGACATCGGAATGCGTGGTCATGAGAAGCTGTCCCACCGCCCTCTTCTCCGTCGCGGCGGCCGCCTGTGCCTCCTTGAGGCGTGCAATCGCGCCGATCACACGGTGCGGTTCAAGGCCATGTTCGATTTCGTCGATTAGGACGATGGCACCTTCCGTGATGGCGGAACGCTGAATTGCCAGCGTCGCCAGCCGCCGGGTTCCTAGGCCCGCGAGCCGCAAGGGGACGCTGCCGTCATGGAGTGCGATCGAACTGGTGGAGAACCCACCCCGCAGCAGCTCAAGGCCGGGGCCATACTCATCCTGCATGTAAGCGCCGAGGGAGGAGGCCTGCGCCTGCGCCACTTTCGCGGCATCCGCAAGTGCCGTCACCTTGTCGAGCTTCGCGCTGCTGCGCGCCGTGTGGTAGGCATCGGCAAGGTTGCGAGCGGCGTCGTCGGCATCACCCGTCAGCTTGGCAAGCACCGAGCCTTGGCCCCAAGTCAGGTGTCGGGCGTCGTCACCTGCCAGCCGCACCAGGCCGAACAACGCTCGGTCCCTGTTCGAGAGTGTGCGCGGGTGGGTGGCAGAGTCGCGCACTAGCTCCCATATTGGTTCCATCGTGGCGTCGACAGTTAGTCGCACGGTGAGCACCGGTTCATCGCCGTCTTCCGGCTCGTCGTTCAGCGTCCCAGTTACCGACCAGCCGCCGATGTACAGGCCAAAGCGCTCGTCTGACTTCAGTGCCTTCGACAATTCTCCGACCGTGACCTCGACGCAGATTGGCGTCGCCGTATCTCCATCGAGGAAATCAACTTCGCTGAAGGTGAGCCAGCGTGAGGACAGGGCTGCCTCGATGGCGTCGAGGACCGTGGATTTACCGGTATCGCCCACGCCGATGAGACAGCACAGCGGAGACTGCGGTTTCCAGTCGAGTGCACCGATCCCACGAAAGTTGCCGATCTTCAGTTGTCTTACCTGCATCCCATACTCCGTCCTGTCCGCCATGCACTCCACGTTTCCCTCTTCTGTCGGCAGAACGAAGCTGCCGCAGGAATCCTCCTCGGGGCAACCACTCGCGCTAGGTAATGGCAGCTACGACCGTCGATGCCGGCGTGGCGGCGGTCCCTCCGTCGGGGGTGCCGCTCTTCTGCTGCACCAGCGCCTGGTAGCCCGTCAGGTAGTACTTGTTTGGCTCATTCACGGTCGAGACGTGGTTGTGGTCGCGGTTGACTCCGAGCAGCAGCCCGGTGCCGATCAACAGACTGATCGCCTTGCGGATGTCCCGCTCGGAGATGCCGGTCCGCTCGGAGATGGTTTCGTACGATGCCATCGAAAAATAGGCGTGGTTGCTACGAACCGCTTCGGATTTAAGCTCATTTCAACGTTGCCATTCGTAAAGCACTGTCCGCCGGCTGACGACGTTGGCGTCACAAGTAGACAATCTACTACTCGCGAACCATCGTCCGCTAGTTCAAGCATCTCACTAATCCAGAAGGCTTTCCAGAAGGTCCTTTCTTTACCGCCGTCACATTGAATCGTTCACCGTTCGTTCCCGGTGGGTCGGGCGCCCAACTCGTATTGGTATCGATCGAATGATCGATCATCCACTTATGCAGAACACTCAATCCTTCGGCATCTTCTCGGACAAGAATTTTCGCAGCATCAGCCAACGCGCGTTGATATACCTCTGGCCTGCAGGATTCCGCTCCAGTGAATTTAAGATCAGTTTTTGTATTTGTGATCAGCGCATATGTAGTTCCGCGCAGCATTACGTTATCGAAATTGGAAAAAAACCCGGGGGTACCGGCGCCAAGCTCAAAGACGTCACGAAGCGAGATATGCCAAACCCCACATGTCAAGTCGCCCGTATTCGGCTCCAAAACAATGAGGTCTCCATAGCGCCTCTGAACCATTCCGCGCTCACCCCTCAGCGGAATCGCATGACCTGAAACGGCTCTTGTGTAGTCACCGGACGGTGTTCTTGCTTCGAGATCGATTCCAAGATTTAGCAATGAATCCGAGCGCCGCCGTTGGAGCAGCGCGTCGAAGGCGTAGTGCCATGACGGGTCAATGATTCTGTCCAACAATGAATGTCTTAGGTCCGGGTACTCTTCTTCGAGTTTTTCTCCATCGTCGATGAACGCATCCACCACAATTAAGAAACAAGGGACCTTGTCGGATGAAACTGCCAACGATGTGTTGAGACTTTCTTCTGCAAGTCCATGATGCCATCGCCCGTTGGCCGCCGATACCAGCGCGTCAACCCCGAGGTTGTCAGATACACCACCGTCCATGAGATGCAGATATTGAAGAGGTTCATTTCCTTTATCCCCATCATGACACGCGGGTAGCTTGTCAATACCACAGGTGAAAATACAAGTGGGTATGCTGACGAAGCCGCAACAGCTTGGGCGATTGAATAAGTGCCTAAGTCGGAGCCAAGACAAAATTTGAACGCGTCGTCAGAAAAGACAAACGTACTCAGTCGCTGACTGAAAGCATTTCTTCCCTGTGCCAAACAATTGCTCAGCAGCTCTGGACCACCAACAACGGTGGAATTTATCAAAATGTGCGGACTCCCTGGCCCCGGAAAACTCATTTGCCGGAAAACCGCACCATGAAAAAGCATGTCATCGTACGTTTTGGCCAGTATGGTACTTGCATTAAACCCTTTACCGCTCAACGTTCGCCAATTAGCAGGATTGGCATGTCTCGCAAGCCAATCATCTCGGAAATCCTGACGTAGATCTTTTTCAGCAAAATCCCAGTAATCGCCCCTAAGTTTTGGATAGTAAAGTCCGAAGTGGGCGGCGACGATAGAACCGCCTGATACTGAAGAAATAGCGTCTATGCGATTCAGAACACCAAGCCTTTCCAGTTCCTTCAAAACGTACATGCCAAAATTCGCCGCCCGGCTTCCACCCCCAGATATCGCCACCCCCAAAAACGGGCGATACTTCTTGTCAGATTCTGGAATTTCTATTGCTGCACTCATGTCAGCGCTTGCCGACGTTCGGGTGACAGCGCTAAACGTACGCTCTGAAACCGACCATGTGTTTGGCTTGTTAACGTAGTTATTCGCTGCGGGATCAGTACTAGCGCAGGCGCCGACGAGCGCGACGAGTATCGCGCCAACACATAAACGAAAAAAGAAGGGCTTGACAACCGTGGCGCACGGAACGTTTAGTAGCATAGGTCAACAGGTCTCGGAGATGTGCCCAACTTATCGACAACGTGCTACAAAAACTTGAGGCACGAAAGCATCGCCGGCGAAATGTTAGCCGTATGCGGACGGGACCAGTACAGTGTGAGCCGGCTGTGCAGGGTGCCGGCCGTCTCGCGCCGCGGGTACTGCCAGTGGCGGGCTCGCCCGCCCAGCGCCAAGGCACTGGCCAACGAGGCACTGGACGTCGAAGCGGCGGCCATCTATCGGGCCAGTCGCGGCAGCTAAGTGTCGCTACACGACGTCGTCTGCGAGGCGACCAGACGTGGTGGCGGAGAACAAAGACAGATGCAAAGATCGTCACTGAGCGCTGCCTGCCGGCCATCGGGACCGGTGGTGGAAATCCGCGGGCCATCGCACGCGATTTTCCCGACGGTTTTGCAGACTGGACAAAAGACGGGATCATCTTCGTAGGCTTGCTCGCGACCGTTTATCAGGTCAGCCCCATCTCCACCCTGCACCACTCCGCCAACGGTTGTCAGATCGCCCTTCACAATGTCATAGCGCGGCATTCCTCCACCTCCTCCTTACTTCGCGGCACCACGATAGTGGAAGCTGTTCAGGACCGCATCCCACGCCTGGACGGCCTGTTCCTCGTTCACTGGTGACGTCGTCACGGAGGCGGGATTCACCGCGTCAGGTTCCGCGCCGAACAACAATTGAATGGCGGTGTGCGGTTTTGATGGATCTCCCTCTACCCCGGCCGCCAACAGATAGAACTGGTACTTCTGGACGCCATCTTCATGGATGTCGACGAGAATTTCCTCGGCTTGAATGCCGGCGACTTGACGCTTGCCCTTTCGCAATACCTTATAGTGCCCCGCGTACGGCTTCAGCTGAGCCTCAAATTCCGAAAGCCCGCTCAACAGCGACGCCTTCTGATCGGCAGCAACAGATTCGCGCAGCTTCACGATCAGATTAGACGGTCGCCCCGGAACAAGACCGGCCGCGACGATGGCATCGAAAGCCGGAAGTTGCTTGCCGCCGATCAAGCCGCCGTTAAAGCAAAATGCGCCATCGTTCGGCACGTCCCCTTCATCACGCGGACGAATATTTCGCAGGATCTCGGACGCATTCTGGACCGCGCTCTGGTCATAACCATCGCCGAACTTGTTCTTCAGGGTGAATTGCGTGTCGTGCGACCACGCGTACCCTTCCACGTCGTATGAGAGCTCGGCGGGCGGGACGTCGTATCGCCCGAAAACAAAGAGACGCGAGTAGTCATTGGGCTGTACCGCCTGATGGAGCCACGGTGTCTTCGTCGGCGAGAAGGAATTATGCGGATCAACCCGCAGCTTGGTCTTCAGCTCGTGCTCGCGCGCCTCTACTCTCCGTCCGAATTCCTGTTGACCTACGTTCTTCACTACATCGATCGAGTACCCCATGTACTTATATTCTTGGTTGTACACATCTGCATCATGGGGAAGGTCGACAACGAAACGGCCAATACACCACGGGCGGGTGTCATGCATCACGGGGGTGGTCATAGGCAACTCCGACGGATTACTCTTCGAGCACGCGGCCATCCCTACCGAGAAGGCCACGAGCGCGACTGCGATTCGATTTGTGAACTGGTTTAATGTGGTCATACGGGAACGTCGATCGATTTTGCGACCTTGACCATACTATAGAGTGTGGCCCACTTCGCCCACGGATGACCGAAGCAGCCTTGGTGATCAAACCCGTTCTGCGTGAAGGCGATCTGCACACCCTTCGCCTTTTCGCCAGGGACACCGGCCTTCAAGCCACGTGCGACGGATTCCCCAGACCAGCTCGGCACCGTGCCATCCCCAAAGATCAAGCCTCGCTCCTGCGGAAAATTGGGATCCATGATCTCCGCAAAAAGTGTACAGACGAGCCCCTTGACGCGAATACGGACCTGGCCCTTCTGGTCGTCGCTCAAGAGTTCGGCCTTCATCAGGTCCTCTTCGGTCGTACCTGCTGGGAAGTCACCACGCCAATAGATTCGGCCGAAGGTGAGCAGCTTATCCGCTGGTGCGGTGGTCTCCTGCTTCGTAGGAGCCTTGGCTGTACCGCCCTTTGTCGGGTCAACCTCGCTCGACCGTCGCAAGGGACCGTTCCCGTAGAAAGCAAAGGTGTTCGGATGATAGTTGTTTATAAGTTGATGCTGCCGGTCAACCACGTCCTGCATTATCGTCAGAAAGTTCTTCTGCAGCGTCATGCCAGGCTGAGTCGTTTGCAGGCGCTGTTTGGCAATTCCAGCAGGATCGAGCATTGCGTCGGACTGGTTGGGGACCAAGCCGTACCACGCCTGTGACGTGAATAACTTCAGCGTGTCGTTCTTCTTCGGCAGGGCGAGTACTTCCTGTCGCTTCATGTCGCGAACAACCCACCATGGTTCATAGTCGTGATAGTCGGGCATCGGAAGGAGCTCCAACGGCCCGGGTGCGTTGACCGTGATTGCCGTGAATTCCGGCGCGTTTCGCCCCACGAGTACCTTATTGAGGATTGCCCCCTCCCCTTCAGCGCCGGCGCGAAACCGTCGTGCGGCCAACGGTGCGCCAGTCGCTGGCTGCGCCCCGTGGATCACGCCGTACATCAAGTCGTCGTAACCCGCTATCACTGAAGCCATGCGGGCGACGAGCCCCCCCATGGAGTGGGTGATGATGATTGCCTTCTTTACTTTGTTCTCGGCGCAGATCTCCTTGATGCCCATCAAATGGTATTTCTTGTGGGTTTTCTGATCGACATAGTCAACGCCCTTCACAGCGTCTTCGGCCGACAGCAGATTCGATTGCAACCAGTTGTAGCCGATCGCATACACCGGATATCGGTACTGGCAGAACTTCTTAAATTCATCCGAGTCGACCTTAAGCGGGTCGATACCCGGACCATTCGCGCCGTAGCTCGATGGCGCTGTCCCGATGACCGGATTCAAAGTGAAGTCTTCACCTTTCGGATCACCGCTTGCCCAGGCGCCAAGGAGCTTTCCCGCCTTCATTGGGTGATTGAGCTCACGCTCAAGCCAAGCGAGCGATCCATGGTAACTCTTCGAATGGACCGATCCCCAGCCTCGCCTTCGCGCTTCGTCGGCCGTCAGATCGCAACCCGTCGTCACGATCGCGCCGAGCGTGGAGACGACTGCCGACGATGTGTCGTACTTTGTTTCGCGCTCCGACGCATCTGAGAAGTATCCATTCCAGCCGAATGCTATCGCAGCGCGGTTGGTTTCATTCGGCGGATTCCAAATCTCCTGCCCGGTATTTCTGTTGATTAACAGGGAGCCCATCACCCCGGGAATAAAAATCACCGGGATAGGTGGCCGCGGGTCGCAATGAAACTCTTTAGTGCATTTGTTGGCATCCGGCGTTAACGTCACCTTCGCAGACGACCCACCGCCTGGCTCGTGCTGCCCTTGAATGACGACCGTATCGGATTGCTTCGCTGCGTTGTTGCTGCCGGAATTGTTCGGACCCATACCGGTACCTACGATTACTGCGGTTGATCGGAGAGATTCAAGATGTGCTGATGGCGATTGACGCGATCCACGATTCGGACCGCTAGCCGACGTCGTTGAGGGTGCGAGGCAACACACGCACAATCATCGTCTCGACGTCCACGTTTTTCTGCACCGAAGTCTTACCGAGTTCGTCCGTCACGCCCTTGATGACTGTTCCATCACTCCGTACGAACTCGTACGGGTGATTCTTGAGCACTTCACCTGTGATCGAGTGGCGAAGCACATAGGGGTCGTTGAACGCAGTCTTAGGCAAGCTGTTCATGTGTTCAGCGATCGAGCTCGGACCTTGACGACTGAATGAGGCCGATTTGATCGTACGAGGTCCTCGCGAGCCGTCTTCGATACCTTCCGCGGTGATGCGAATGTACGAGCCACCACACTTCAGAATCAGCTCCTGCTTCGCCTCGATTACGACTCTACCTTGATTGCTAGTAACCGTTACGTCGCGATCGGCGAACAGGCTCAACGCGTCGTTTTGCGCAGCGATTTCGACCTTGCCCTTTGCAGCGAACAGCTTCATCCCCGCCTTCTGCACAAACAGGCTGATCTTTTCTGCGGCCGCAACGATGAGGGATTTGCCCGTGGCAAGGTGAGTGTGTTCGCCGCTGGTCAGATTGATGTGTCGATCCGCTGCGATGCTAGTCGACTGTCGGGACGTTAATCCGATATCGGCCGGCGTGGCCATCATGATCATCGGGGTAGCGAATCCGTTGGCCTCCCCTGTTCCGCCGCCATCGGTCCTACCCCCTGACGTTTGTCCTGAAATGGGATGCTCGGTGGCCTTGGCTACGGCTTTCAGAGTGTCTTGACTTCCCTCCAGCGACTCGGCCTGCGCCGTCGCGCTGGCGCTTGATAGCGATTCAACAAGCATGCCCGATCGCGTCAGCTGATCCCTCGCCTCAACGACGTCGAGCTGCTCTGCGTCGTGCGCTTTGGCATGCGTACTCAAATAAAGGCCGCGGTTCGCTCGTACCGCGCCGTAGTCGTCGGTGTGAATCTGGAAACCGGCACCAAGGTAACGCCCACGCTTGTTCCGGTCTTGGCTGATCAGATATCCCTGATGGAACGAGCTGTAGCTTGAACCCGTGAAGGAGGTCAGTCGCGTCGCACCTTGATTGGTTGAGTCGTCGTGAACGAACGAGTTGAAAGCGCCCGTACCGCCGAACCCACTCGACTGAAAACCCGATAGCAACACATTCGTATGCCAAGGCGGTGGAGTCGTACCGCCATTGAGCCGTCCAAGCACGAACGGGCGATCACAATCGCCGCCCCAGTGGCTAATCGCAACCCATTCGCCCGCGCGCGGAACGTGTACGGAGCCGTACGAATTCCCAGTGTCGGACTGCAACGACAACAGCAACGGCGATGTATTGAAAGCCCCTGCAGGACTCTGGCGGTCCCATGCGTGCCGCACGCGAATTCGATTCGATTCGTCGGCCCAAGCTTCTTCCCCCTCTGGCGCCACCACGATCGCATGCTCGATATGCATGATTGGTTTGCGGTGCTCGAACGGGCTCCGATATTCGATAGTCGTGGGTTGAGCTTCGACGTCCACGACGAAGAATCCAGTTTCGCCGTCGGCCGGGTGTGGCGGCGACTGGAAATCGCTCCCGCGAACTGCTTTTGCGTCGGAAACTCGCCGCTGCAGACTGTGCGGGAAAGCAGTTCCCTGGCGAGCGATAGGCACATTATTTTCGACGAGCCATCGCGCTTCGATCGCGACGAACTCGCGGTGCTTGGCGTCCGGGTTCGAATGCCGGGGGTGGTCGTGCAGCACGAAACGCCTCCCAGCGTCGATCCAACGCAATCCGGCGACTGCCGCGTAGCGCAATGCCTGTGCATCCCAGGCCTGCGTATACAATTGCGCGCGAGATCCACCGGCATCCGTGGTGGGATACCCATACGGCGTCGATTCGAAGACCTCCATTGGCACCGTCGGGATGCTTTGCGTTTCACGTTGTCGACGCTGCTCGATCTCGTAGGTCGTCGACTCGATTTCGCTAACTGCCTCGAAGTCGTAATTCGGGCGCTTGTAGTCGAATGAACGCGTTGTATAACGCACGCTTTGGAGCGTCTGGATAGCTGCCCATTGCGCTACGCCATTGCTTTCATTGCTCGCGTTACCGCGGGTATAGGTCGCATCCTTTGGCTGGGGTAGCGAGGAAAGACGGTCGACGATGACCAGGGTCGTCTTCGGTGGCACCCCTGACTGGGTGGTCGCGTGCTCCCAGTAGAAATACCAACCCTCATCCTCGAGCAGCCGATGGACGAAATTCAGGTCGGACTCTGCCTGTCTGCAATACGAGCGCACCCGCGGGGTGCTGACGGTGTCGAATCGATAGAGACCTTGCAGCTGCGGATATCGGTCGAACACATTCGCCAGAATCTCCCGTGCATCCTTTTCGAGCCAAAAATGATCGTCGCGGGTATGCCCGAGGAAGTGCAAAGCCGACGAGATCTTCAGCTGGTAGACAGCCAGGCCACCATCTGCACCCAGCATCCCGATACGGTGTACAAAGCCGTGGACGGGAAGGTAGGTCGACTCAGCGAATGGCGCGGTTTCCTGCTGAATCCACAACGTGACGGGCTGATGCATCAACGACAGAAGCGCAAGATCGGTGCGCATTGACGCTACATCGATAGTCCACCGATAATCACGCCCTATTTTTGCATACCCCTCGGCACGTAATGCAACGAGGGTATTCGCGCCCAGGGGCGTATCGAGTTTCAGCAGCCGATCATTCTGCAAAATGCCCCGGTGAAAAGCGTCAAAAAGACCGCTCGACGACAACTCCCCGACCGAGGATGCCCTGGCTTCCATTTTGTTCTTCCTTCCTCTCAGATACCCCGCACGGCCACGGAGGCAAGAACGTCCGGACCGGTGATCACGTCGCTCTCACTATATCGAAATCATTGTTGGGAAAATGTAGGCGACGGAGAACGACGCTCATCCCATTGATACGCCAAACATCGTATCAAATCACCAATATGATATCGCACGCATTTGACGATATTTCATACTCGATCGAACCCAGAAACGCGACGTCGCCACACCGTCTTTGCGAAATTCCGAACGAATTCTGCCCGCCGTTTTTGCAGTCTTTCACGATGAAATGTTGATCGAGCGGGATTTCTGACGGCACCTTGACCTACTTCGACACCGCCGCGGGCGACGCCGCCCACGTGGTCGGTCTCCAGTTCCACTGCGACTTCGGCGCAGTGTCGCGGTGATGACGTCCAGTGGACGTCCCCGTTCAAAGGGGTTCCGCATGCGCAAACGTTCAGTCCTCGCGCCCGCCGCGCATGGTACTCGCCAGCTCGCGCCCCAGCCGACACGAACGTCTCCACTTCGTCTAGCGGAGCACGGGCGTTTTTCCTAAGATTGCTCTGGGCCGACGAGGGAGCCGAACATTGATTCACCGCTTCAGGAAATTCTCGATGCAACCGTATCGCCTGGCGTTTCCAAAGAGGTTCCATGGGGGCAATTGCGCCCGCTGTGCGACAGCGCCAACGATATCGAACGCATGCACACATTTATGCTCTGGTGCGCGAGAAACGGTCGTGTCGCCACCGCGCCCGACCTCGCAGGTCCGACCGGGCTCCCGGATGCCGCAGTGATTTCGATCGGCATTTCGATTGTCGCTGGTTGCTGGAGGGTCGACTTCTCGAACTTGGTCACGAACACGATGTACCGGTAAAGTTTCTGTCTTTCGCCCTAGTTGCCCCACTTCTGGCTGTCGGCAAGGAAATTCAGATATGGGAGGGCAAGGTCTTCGCAGATGGCATCATTACGGATATCTGTCGAACACCTGATTCGCAATATTGACGAGTGTGTTCTAGCGCGTGTCCGGAGATACAGGGGCAAGTACAGTCTCACGGACGCGATGAAGGACAAAGGTATCCATCATGTTACTGTTCCTAGATACCGAGTACACCGGCCTCAAGCAGGGGGTGTCAGGATTTCCGTGTTCAAGGCAGGTTGAGTAATTACACGGAAGGCCGAACGAATCGATCTGCGTAAAGGATAGCGAACTGGTTCATGGCCGTCTTCCAGTCATGCGCGGCACTTCCCCAATTCGCGGTGATGTTGCGCAAGGCCAGCCAGATGAGCTTGGTGGCGGCCTCGTCGCTCGGGAAGTGACCACGGGTCTTGATGACCTTGCGCAGCTGCGAGTTGATATTTTCAATCGCGTTCGTTGTGTAGATGATCTTGCGCACACCCGGCGGAAACGCAAAGAACGGGATCACCCGATCCCAGGCGTTGCGCCACGCGCTGCTGACGGTCGGGAATTTCTGGCCCCACGGCCCATCCGCAAACGCATCGAGTTCGGCCTGGGCCGCTTCCGCGCCGGGCGCGGCATAGATCGGTTTGATCGCGGCAGCCACCCCCCGGCGGTCTTTCCAACTGGCGTAATCGAGGCTGTTACGGATCAGATGGACGATACAGGTTTGCAGTGTGGTGGCCGGAAACACCGCTGCCAAGGCTTCGGGCATGCCCTTCAGACCGTCGGTGACGGCGATCAGGATGTCGTGAACGCCGCGCGTCTTCAGATCGTTGAATACCTTCATCCAGAATTTGGCCCCCTCGGTATTCTCGATCCACAGGCCCAGGATCTCCCGCGTGCCGTCGGGCAGCACGCCCAGCGCCAGGTACACCGCCTTGTTGCGCACGACGGCGTCTTCGCGAATCTTGACCCGCAGTGCGTCGAAAAACACGACCGGATACATCGGCTCGAGCGGCCGGGCCTGCCAGGCGGTTACTTCGGCCATGACCTCGTCTGTCACTGAGCTGATGAAGTCGGGCGAGACCTCAGTACCGTACTGTTCCAGCAGGAAGCCCAGGATCTCGCGTACGGTCATGCCTCGGGCATACATGGCGACGATCTTGTCGTCGAAGCCCGTGAAGCGCCGTTCGTGCTTGGGAATCAGGATGGGTTCGAAGCTGCCGTCGCGGTCACGCGGCACCTCGATTCGGATCGGACCGTCTTCGGTCAGAACCGTCTTGGCCCCTTTGCCGTTGTGCTGATTCGTGGCGTTGGCCGGCTTGGCAGCACCGGGAGGGTAGCCGAGATGATGATTCATCTCGCCGCCCAGTGCCCGTTCGATCAGCGCCTTCTTGAGCGCCAGCGTCGCGGCGTTGATGGCTTCGGCCGTCATCGGACCGTTGCCGAACTGCTCGAGCAACTCGGCCGGAATCGCCGGCAGAGCCGCCGGCTGGGCTTTCGGTTTGCGAGGCATAAACTCTCCTTGGGAGCATGTTATGCCTTAAACACAAAATTCCTGACAGGCCCCTCGGCGGATGAGCGGCGAGCGGCGGCTAAAGCCAAGATCTCGTCTTCCAGTGCGCTAATCAAAGGTCCATTGGTGCCACGGGAGCCGCCCTTGATGTCGCGCTGGGCTGACCGACCGAAATGGGTCGCTTGTTGCCGTCGGCCGATGATGCGACGCACATCGCCGACCCGAGTCGTTCGCACCAGGTCAACGATGCTCAGATCCAGGCGGTCACCGCCCACTGCTCGCGGAACGATTGAGATTACTCTCACTGAACCCCAGTTGACGCTGTGGCAGATAACCCACCTACCGTTAGAAGTCGAGAATACCCAAAAGAGCGAGCATAAAATGCAGAAAGCCCTCATTCCGAGGGCTTTCAATTTCACTACAGTTTCAAAACTTTATTGCACTGCTCAGTCTCGATTTTCCAATCTTTATTGCACTTTCCAGACTATATTGTCACGCTACAGGGATGCCGGGGATTACGCGAAGTTCTTCGCTGCGAAGTCCCAGTTCACGATGTTCCAGAACGCTTCGACGAACTTCGGACGTGCGTTGCGATAGTCGATGTAGTACGCGTGTTCCCACACGTCGATCGTCAGCAGCGGCTTGTCGGCCGTCGTCAGCGGCGTGGCGGCGTTGCTGGTCGACACGATGTCGAGCGAGCCGTCGGCCTTCTTCACGAGCCATGCCCAGCCGGAACCGAACGTGCCGACCGCGGCCTTCGTGAAGGCTTCCTTGAATGCGTCGTACGAACCCCACTTCGCGTTGATCGCGTCGCCCAGTGCACCCGACGGGGCACCGCCGCCGTTCGGCGACAGGCTGTTCCAGAAGAACGTGTGGTTCCAGATTTGCGCGGCGTTGTTGAAGATGCCGCCCGACGACTTCTTCACGATCTCTTCCAGCGGCAGGTTTTCGAATTCCGTGCCCGGGATCAGATTGTTCAGGTTCGTCACGTATGCCTGGTGATGCTTGCCGTAGTGGTACTCGATCGTCTCTTTCGAGATGGTCGGCGCGAGTGCGTCTTCAGCGTACGGGAGCGGCGGGAGCGTATGAGCCATGGCGATTCCTTCGTTGAGTATGTAGGGAGGCTGTGTTGAATGCTGCCGAGCGTCCGATTGTAGGCGAGTCCGAATATCCCCGCAAACTCACGGGCATTTATCCGCGGTATGCAGAAAATCGCCGCTGGCGCTTCATCCGGCAGGACGAGACGGCGACGCGCAGCATCCGTTCCCGCGCCCCGCGCACGCCGAAGCGCGCCGGTGCGCCGGACGCGCGACCTTCGTTTCGCTTACGCGCTGCGCCGTCGTCGTCAGATCGTGTCGGTCAGCCGCGGCTGCACGTCGGCAAGCGACACGTCGGCCGAGCCGTCGGCGAGATGCACGGTGAGCCGGCGCTGCGGCTTCAGCGCACTCGGCGCGCGCACCGCGCGGCCCGTCTGCGCGTCGATCAGGGCCGCGTAGCCGCGCTCGAGCGTGCGCTGCGGGCTCAGCACCTCGAGCCGCGCCGCGCAGGCCGACACGCGCGCTGTATCGCGCTCGTGACGGCGCTGCAGTGCCGCCGCGAGACGTTGCGACAGTGCGGCGAGCGACTGGCGCGCGGGCGCCGGGTCGGGCCGCGCGCGCTGCCAGCGCAATTGCGCGAGCGCGAAACGCGCACGCGCGTCGCGCACCGGCCGCGACGCCGCCGACGCGAGCCGCACCGCCAGTTGTTCGACGTGGGTGCGTTGCCGCCGCAGCCGTTCGGCCGGACTCACGAGCCGGCGCGCGAGCCAGTCGAGCTGCTGCGCACGCTGTTCGAGCCCGCGTTCCAGGCAGCGTGCGAGCGCGCGCTGCCGGTCGGCCACTTCGCGCAGCAGCAACGCGCGCTGGGGACTCGCGAGCTCGGCCGCGCCCGTCGGCGTCGGCGCGCGCAGGTCGGCCGCGAAGTCCGCGATCGTGAAATCGGTTTCGTGGCCGACGCCGCTGACGACCGGCAGTTCGCTCGCCGCGATCGCCCGCGCGAGTGCTTCATCGTTGAACGACCACAGATCCTCGATCGATCCGCCGCCGCGACAGACGAGCAGCACGTCGACCTCGCGCCGCGCGTTCGCCGTGTGCACGGCCGCGACCAGCTTTTCCGCGGAACCGGCACCCTGCACGGGCGCCGGGTAGACGATCACCGGAATATGCGGCGCGCGGCGCGCGAGCGTGGTCAGCACGTCGCGCAACGCGGCGGCCTGCAGCGACGTGACGATGCCGATCGCGCGCGGGTGCGCGGGCAACGGCCGCTTGCGTTCGGGCGCGAACAGCCCTTCGGCCTCGAGCTGCGCCTTCAGCCGCAGGAACGCCTCGTACAGACGCCCCTGGCCCGTGCGGCGCACGGCCTCGACGTTGAGCTGCACTTCGCCGCGCGGCTCGTACATCGTGACGACCGCGCGCACCTCGATCCGGTCGCCTTCGCGCGGCGTGAATTCCGCGTACTGCGCGCGACCGCGGAACATCACGCAGCGCATCTGCGCCTGCTGGTCCTTGATCGAGAAATACCAGTGGCCGCTCGCGGCGCGCGTGAAATTCGATACTTCGCCCGAGATCCACAGCAGCGGAAACGACCGCTCGAGCATCGTCGAAATCGCGCGATTGAGCGCCGAAACGGGAATCACTTCGTCGCCGCCGCGCGTCGCGCCGGGAGCGGAAAAAGGAGAGTCGGAAAGCATGGGCGATCGGAAGAATGCTGGCGGCGACACGATAGTCCGACACGCGCGCGGCGTCCAGCGCCGGCCGTGTGCGCCGCGCCGGCGCTGAATGTGTCCACACTCTGGAAATCGTCCGCCAAAACGATTTGAAAACCGCGAAAAAACCCAGACAATTCCGTGTAACGCTTTGATTTTTATATATTTTTAAACCTTGCGATTTTGTTTGGGATCGATTCGATGTCCGTCCGGCCTGCGTTTGGCGCGAACGGATGGGGAGTTTTTCACAGAGTTATCCACAACCCTCTCCGATCCGGCCCCGACGGATGCGTCGCCCGGCCGCGCTTGCCGCGTGCGCGTGCGGCGCGCTAGAGTGCCGCCTTCCGAAGACCTTGCGGCATGCGCCGCGCAACGGAGAATCCGACTTGACGAAACCGTCCCACGCCGCGGCGCACCACGCGCCGCATCCGGCCCGATGAGCGCGCCCGGCGGCCCGCTCGCGCGGCTCGAAGCGCGTCTCACACGCGAATGGCAGCGACGCGGCGCCCTCGCCTGGGCGCTCACGCCGTTCGCGTGCGTGTTCGGCCTGTGCGCGGCGCTGCGCCGCACGGCCTACGCGCAGGGCTGGAAGCAACCGGTCGACGTCGGCGTGCCCGTCGTCGTGGTCGGCAACGTGACCGTCGGCGGCACCGGCAAGACGCCGACCGTGATCGCGCTGGTCGACGCGCTGCGCGCGGCCGGGTTCACGCCGGGTGTCGTGTCGCGCGGCTACGGCGCGAACGTGAAGACGCCCACCGCCGTCACGCCCGCATCGCGCGCGAGCGCGGCGGGCGACGAGCCGCTGCTGATCGCGCGCCGCACCGGCGCGCCCGTGTGGGTGTGCCCCGACCGCGTCGCGGCCGCGCAGGCGCTGCGCGCCGCGCACCCGGACGTCGACGTGATCGTCAGCGACGACGGCCTGCAACACTACCGTCTCGCCCGCACGGTCGAGCTCGTCGTGTTCGACCACCGGCTCGGCGGCAACGGCTTCCTGCTGCCGGCCGGGCCGCTGCGCGAGCCGCTGTCGCGCCACCGCGACGCGACGCTCGTCAACGATCCGTACAGCGGCGCGCTGCCGCCGTGGCCCGACACCTATGCGCTCGCGCTCACGCCGGGCGCCGCGTGGCACCTCGACCAGCCGTCGCTGCGCCGTCCGCTGTCGCAGTTCGCGAACGAGCGCGTGCTCGCCGCGGCCGGCATCGGCGCGCCGGAGCGCTTCTTCGCGACGCTGCGCGCGGCCGGTCTCGCACCGGCGACGCGCGCGCTGCCCGATCACTACGCGTTCGCCGACAATCCGTTCGTGGACGACGCGGTCGATGCGATCCTGATCACCGAGAAGGATGCAGTAAAATTGGGCGCTTCCTGGCGCGACGCTCGGCTGTGGGTCGTCCCCGTCGAAGCCGCGCTCGATCCTCGCCTCATTGCCCTCGTTGTGGAGAAACTCCGTGGACGCTCGCCTGCTTGAAATCCTTGTGTGCCCTATCTGCAAAGGCCCGCTCCACTATGACCGCGCCGCGCAGGAGCTGATCTGCAACGCGGACAAGCTCGCCTACCCGATCCGCGACGGCATCCCCGTGATGCTCGTCGACGAAGCGCGCCAGACCGTCGAAGGCACGCCGGTCGACCCCGCCGGCCCGGCCGGCAGCTGAGGCCGCACCGCCCTGCCACCGGCGCCCGGCCGCGGTTCGCCGCGCCCGCGTGCCGGCCCCTGCCCCGGGCGGCGTGCCTTCGATGCGCCGCCCGCCCCGCTCTTCTCACCGACCAGCCCCGATGACTCATCCGCAGCCCTTCATCGCCGTCATTCCTGCCCGGCTCGCGTCGACGCGTCTGCCGAACAAGCCGCTCGCCGATCTCGGCGGCAAGCCGATGGTCGTCCGCGTCGCCGAGCGTGCGCGCGAAGCGGGCGCGGAGCAGGTGCTCGTCGCGTCCGACGCGCAGAGCGTGCTCGACGCGGCCCGCGAGCACGGTTTCGAAGCGGTGCTCACGCGCGCCGACCATCCGTCCGGCACCGACCGGCTCGCGGAAGTCGCCGCGACGTTCGGGTGGAGCGACGACACCGTCGTCGTCAACGTGCAGGGCGACGAGCCGCTGATCGATCCGGCGCTCGTGCGCGACGTAGCGTCGCACCTCGCCGCGCATCCGGACTGCGCGATCGCGACCGCCGCGCACCCGATCCACACCGCCGCCGACGTGTTCAACCCGAACATCGTGAAGGTCGCGCTCGACGCGCGCAACGTCGCGATGTACTTCTCGCGCGCGCCGATTCCGTGGAGCCGCGATGCGTACCAGCCGCACTGGCCCGACGTCGCGGCCATGCCGGCACCGGCCTTTCCGGTCCATCGCCACATCGGGCTGTACGCGTATCGCGCGCGTTTCCTGCGCACTTATCCGTCGCTCGCGCAGGCGCCCATCGAGCAGGCCGAGCAGCTCGAACAGCTGCGCGCGATGTGGCACGGCGAGCGCATCGCGGTGCTGATCACCGAACATGCACCCGAAGCCGGCATCGACACGCCGGCCGATCTCGCACGCGTGCAGGCCCTTTTTCGGCCGGGTTCAAAATAACCCGTGGCATAATCAGGCGATTGTGCGAGCCGTCCGCGACCCGCGCGTCCTCGCTTGACCCTGCAACGGCCAGCCCCCGGCAGCCGCGCGTCGCGCTTCGCCGACGCGCCGCGTCAGACCGGTCCGCCGCATGCAAGGCAAGCCCCGCGCCAGCCGTCGCCGACGCTTTTGCGTCTCGCCACACGAATCTACATACTGGAGATATCACCATGCGTTTGATCCTGTTGGGCGCGCCCGGCGCGGGAAAGGGCACCCAGGCAAACTTCATCAAGGAAAAATTCGGCATCCCTCAGATTTCGACGGGTGACATGCTGCGCGCGGCCGTCAAGGCCGGCACGCCGCTCGGCATCGAGGCGAAGCGCTTCATGGACGAAGGCAAGCTCGTGACGGACGACCTGATCATCGGTCTCGTGAAGGAGCGCCTGAAGGAAGCCGATTGTGCGAACGGCTATCTGTTCGACGGCTTCCCGCGCACGATCGCGCAGGCCGACGCAATGAAGGAAGCCGGTGTCGCGATCGACTACGTGCTCGAGATCGACGTCCCGTTCTCGGAGATCATCGAGCGCATGAGCGGCCGCCGCACGCACCCGGCTTCGGGCCGCACGTACCACGTCAAGTTCAACCCGCCGAAGGTCGAGGGCGTGGACGACGTGACGGGCGAGCCGCTGATCCAGCGCGACGACGACAAGGAAGAAACCGTCAAGAAGCGTCTCGAAGTGTACGAAGCGCAGACCAAGCCGCTCATCAAGTACTACGGCGACTGGGCGCAGCGCGGCGAGGAAAACGGCCTGAAGGCCCCGCAGTATCGCAAGATCTCGGGCCTCGGCACCGTCGATGAAATCCGCGAGCGTGCATTCGACGCTCTGAAGTAACGAGCGCGTCGCGGACCGCAAGCCGCCCTTTCCGGGCGGCTTTTTTTTCGTCCGCTGCGGCCGGTTTCGTGGGACCTGGTTTCGTCGGACATCGCTTCGCACCGGCCTGGCCGCACTGGCCGGCGTACGACGGCGCCCCGTACAATCGATCGAACGCGTGGACCGGCGCACCGGCGTTTGCTCCGGGCGGCCGGCATCGGATCCAACCAAGGAGACAGTGATGGAGATTCGCGGCAACGTCTTTCTGATCACGGGCGGCGCATCGGGCCTCGGCGCCGGGACGGCCCGCATGCTCGCGCACGCCGGCGGCAAGGTCGTGCTCGCCGACCTGAACGAGGCGGCCGGAACGGCCCTCGCGAGCGAGCTGGGCGGGCTGTTCGTGCGCTGCGACGTGTCGAGCGAGGCCGATGCGCAGGCGGCCGTCGACGCAGCGACGCGCGCCGGCACGCTGCGCGGCCTGGTGAACTGCGCGGGCATCGCGCCCGCGGCGAAAACCGTCGGCAAGGACGGCGCGCACCCGCTCGACGTGTTCGCGAAGACGATCAACGTGAACCTCGTCGGCACCTTCAACATGATCCGGCTCGCGGCCGCCGCGATGGCTGCGACCACGCCCAACGACGGCGGCGAGCGCGGCGTGATCGTGAGCACCGCGTCGGTCGCGGCCTACGACGGACAGATCGGCCAGGCCGCGTACGCGGCGTCGAAAGCCGGCGTCGCGGGCATGACGCTGCCGATCGCACGCGACCTTTCGCGCAGCGGCATCCGCGTGATGACGATCGCGCCGGGGCTGTTCGAGACGCCGATGCTGCTCGGCATGCCGAAGGACGTACAGGACGCGCTCGGCGCGATGGTGCCGTTCCCGCCACGGCTCGGCAAGCCGGAGGAATACGCGATGCTGGTGCGCCAGATCGTCGAGAACCCGATGCTCAACGGCGAAGTGATCCGCCTCGACGGCGCGATCCGCATGCAGCCGAAGTAAGCGGCCACGCAACGGCAAACGAAAACGCCCGCGATGCGGGCGTTTTCACGTTCGGGGTTTCAGCGATGCCGGTGCGGCTCAGTCCTCGCCGTCGCGCTGCATCCGCTGCCGCAACTCGCTGACCTGCGATTCGACGACGGTCGCGTCGTCCGCGTCGGGCCGCTCGCCGAGATACTGCTCGAGATCCTCGAGCGCCGGGCGCAGATAGTCGAGCCGCGCATAGGCGAAGCCGCGGTCGCGCACCTCGTCGAGCTGTTCCGGCAGCAGGATCACGAGCCGCTGCTGCACGGCAAGCAGCCGCTGCCAGCGTTCCGTCTGCAGGTAGATCGTCTTCAGGTTGCGCAGCATCCGCGCGATGATCTCGCGGCTCGTGGCCGGCTGCAGCAGCGCGCGCAACGCGCTGTCGACCGCGCCTGCCGCACGCGCGACGTAAGGTTCGAGCATCTCGACCATCTCGGCCTCTGACAACGAATGCCCGTTGGTCGGATCGATGATCAGGTCGCCGTCCGGCAGCGTCACGCGCAGCAGGAAATGGCCGGGGAACGACACGCCGCGCGCCGGCACGCCGATCTGCTCGGCGAGCTCGAGATACAGCACCGACAGCGAGATCGGAATCCCGCGCCGCCGCTTCAGCACCGCGTTCAGGTGGCTGTTATCGGGGTCGTAGTAGTCGTTGTGATTGCACGCGAAGCCGAGTTCGCGGAAGAAGAACTCGTTGAGCGCGGCGACGCGGTCCTTCAGGTTCGCATCGTCGGCGAGCCGGCGGCGCAGCCGCGCGGCCAGCATGTCGATTTCGGCCAGCGTGCCCTGCAGGTCGAGGTCGGGATACGCGTCCTGCGCAAGCGACAGCGCGGTTTCCGTGACGGGCAGACTGTCGTCGTCCGCCACGAGCGTGCTGAAGTAGTCGAGGACGCGGGTCATTGCGGTCGTCACTTGGCGCGCCTTCTGAAGTAAGCGTATTTGAAGCCCATTACCCACAACATACCGAAATATAGTGCAGCGAACAGCACGAGGCATGCGGCCATCAGCGCGATGCGATCGAGCGGCTGCGCGCGCATGCCCGTCCAGTCGAAGCTGATCGCGCACCAGTGCATCAGGCCCGCGAGCACGAGCGCCGCGCCGATCATCTGCACGAAGAAGCGCAGCCAGCCCGGCGACGGCTGATAGATGCCGCGCTTGCGCAGCCCGAGGAACAGCAGCAGCGAGTTCAGGCATGCGCCGACGCCGATGCTCAGCGTGAGGCCCGCGTGGCCGATCAGCGGCACGAACACGTAGTTCGAAAGCTGCGTGACGATCAGCACGCCGATCGCGATCTTCACGGGCGTCTTGATGTCCTGCTTCGCGTAGAAACCCGGCGCGAGAATCTTGATCAGGATGATGCCGACGAGGCCGATCCCGTAGGTCGCGAGTGCGCGCGCGACCATCGTGACCGTATGCGCGTCGAACTTCCCGTAGTTGAACAGCGTCGCGGTGAGCGGCGTCGCGAAGAAGAACAGCGCGAGCGCGCTCGGCGCCGCGAGCAGGAACGTGACGCGCAGCCCCCAGTCGAGCAGTGCCGAATATTCATGCGTATCGGCGTCGACGTGCGCCTTCGACAGGCTCGGCAGCAGGATCGTGCCGAGCGCGACGCCGAGCAGCGCGGTCGGGAACTCCATCAGGCGGTCGGCGTAATTGATCCACGACACGGCACCCTGCCCGAGCCGCGACGCGATGTTGGTATTGATGATCAGCGACAGTTGCGCGACCGACACCGCGAACGTCGCGGGCACCATCTTCGCGAGCACGCGCTTCACGCCGGGATGACGCAGCGCGCGCATCGGATTGAGGCCGATCAGCGGCACCATGTCGATCTTCTTCAGCCCCGGCAGCTGCACGACGAACTGCAGCAGGCCGCCCACGATGACGGCCCAGGCGAGCGCGTAGACCGGCACCTTCAGGTGCGGCGCGACGAACACGGCCGCGGCGATGAACGCGACGTTGAGCAGCACCGGCGCGAACGCCGGCAGCGAGAAGCTCTTGTACGTATTCAGCACGCCGGATGCGAGCGTCGTCAGCGAGATGAACACGATGTACGGGAACATGATCCGCGTCATCGTGACCGCGAGCGGGAACGCCTGCCCGTCGGTATGCAGGCCGGACGCGACCGCGAACACGACCCACGACGCGCCGGCGATCCCGAGCGCCGACAGCAGCGCGAGCGCCCACGCGAGCACGGTCGACATCGCGTCGACGAGCGCCTTGGTCGCATCGTGCCCCTGCTGGTTCTTGAACTCGGCGAGGATCGGCACGAACGCCTGCGAGAACGCGCCTTCGGCAGACAGGCGGCGCAGCAGGTTCGGAATGCGGAAGGCGACGTAGAACGCGTCGGTGTATTGACTGGCGCCGAACGCACGGGCGATCAGCGTCTCGCGGGCCAGTCCGGTCACGCGCGACAGCAGCGTGAAGCCGCTGACCGTCAGCAGGGCTCGGAATAGATTCATGGGGCGCTTATTATACGGACGTTGCGTGTCCCGGCACGGACGGATGCCGAAAAGGACCGGCGCCGCCGGCGCCGCCGTCCGGCCGACGTCACGTTGACCTTGCCACGCGCTTGATTTTGTTGCTATAATCGCCGGTTTCTGAGCCTGTTACATGCACGGCGGCTGTCGTTTTCATGTCTCGGCCTCGGTTAAAATCACCGTTTTTTATGCGCCCCTGGGCAATCGTTCTCAGGGGACGGATCGAAAAGCAGCGCTTGGCCGTCAGGCTCCAAGCTCTGGAAACAGGACAGGATAAGGAACCGTCATGGCTAACTCCGCACAAGCACGCAAGCGCGCCCGCCAAGCCGCGAAGGCAAATTCGCACAACTCGGCGCTGCGCTCGAAATTCCGTACCGCGATCAAGTCGGTCCGCAAGGCTGTTGAAGCCGGCGACCAGGCAAAGGCTGCCGAGCTGTTCAAGGCTGCCGTGAAGACGATCGACACGATCGCCGACAAGAAGATCGTTCACAAGAACAAGGCCGCTCGCAGCAAGAGCCGCCTCGCCGCAGCCGTCAAGGGCCTGCAGGCAGCAGCGTAAATCCGGTGCGCCCGCTCTCGCGGGCGTTCCTGTTTCCTGCGATCGCAAAAAAGCCCGCCTAGGCGGGCTTTTTGTTGCGCGTCGCCCGCGCATCGCGCCGGGTGACCATCACGTGCGGGCGCCGAATGCTCCGTCGCCCGCCAAACTCACTTCTTCTCGTTGTAGTCCGGCAACTCGCACGCCTCGGTGACGACGAGGTTGTTGTCCTTCGCGAAATTCAGCACGAAATCGAACGCCATCGGCTCGATGTCGCGCAGCCGGGAATCGAGGATCACGCATTTCAGATCGCCGAGCATCGTCGGACGCACGTACAGCGAATATTTCAGGCGCGCATTCGGCCCGCTCGCACCCGGCCCGAAACAGGCCATCACGCCGGCCAGACGCTCCGACCAGTCGCTCGGGCGAAACTTTTTCCCGTCTTTCGTGATGCCCTGGATGAAGAATTCGGTCGGAGGGGTTTCAGCCATGTGGTTACCCAAGTGACGGCCCGGCGATGCCCAGGCGACGGCGCCTGGATACGCGAACACAAAGCTGGAGTGGACGGCGACACATGCGCTCCGATATCCCGAAAAACAGGCAGTCGACGCGTGCCGCCGACGCGCCGCACCGGATTTGTGCAGCGCATCGCTTGTGTCCGGCAGAGCGTGAAAACGCTTGCCTGCCGGGCTGGAGAAAACTTTCGAATTATACCGCAGCGCGACATCGCGCGTCGTCTCGCGGGCCCTCTTCCGGCATGCTCGAGCGCACGCCGCGATCCTCCCCCGGTTTTCGGCGCGGCTCGTCAAAGCACGGAAAATCCTTTATGCTGCTTTGAGTTATCCACACACGACGGCGGCGCCGTCCGGCCCTGCTGCCGGTTTCGACCCGCCGTATTTCGTTTCATGACCGCCAAAACCATTCGTCACTACCTGCAGTTCAAGGATTTCTCGCTGGAAGACTACGAGTACGTGCTCGAACGCACGGGTATCCTGAAGCGCAAGTTCAAGAACTACGAGACCTATCACCCGCTGCACGACCGCACGCTCGCGATGATTTTCGAGAAGAGCTCGACGCGCACGCGCCTGTCGTTCGAAGCCGGCATCTTCCAGCTCGGCGGTCACGCGGTGTTCATGAGCACGCGCGACACGCAGCTCGGCCGCGGCGAGCCGGTCGAGGATTCCGCGCAGGTCATTTCGCGGATGGTCGACATCATCATGATCCGCACGTTCGAGCAGGACGTGATCACGCGCTTCGCGGAAAACTCCCGCGTGCCCGTGATCAACGGCCTGACCAACGAATATCACCCGTGCCAGGTGCTCGCGGACATCTTCACGTATTACGAGCACCGCGGCCCGATCGCCGGCAAGACGGTCGCGTGGGTCGGCGATGCGAACAACATGCTGTACACGTGGATCGAAGCCGCGCAGATCCTCGGCTTCAAGCTGCGCCTGTCGACGCCGCCGGGCTACGCGCTCGACATGAAACTCGTGTCGCCGGACAGCGCGCCGTTCTACGAAGTGTTCGACGACCCGAACGAAGCATGCAAGGGCGCCGATCTCGTGACGACCGACGTGTGGACGAGCATGGGCTTCGAAGCCGAGAACGAAGCGCGCAAGCAGGCATTTGCCGACTGGTGCGTCGACGAGGAAATGATGGGCCACGCAAACCCGGACGCGCTCTTCATGCACTGCCTGCCCGCGCACCGTGGCGAGGAAGTGACGGCCGGCGTGATCGACGGCCCGCAGAGCGTCGTGTGGGACGAGGCGGAAAACCGCCTGCACGTGCAGAAGGCGCTGATGGAATTCCTGCTGCTCGGCCGCCTCAAGCACTGATCGCAGCACCCGCGCGCCGCCGCATCCGGCCGCATGCAAAAAAAGCGCCGATCGACGATCGGCGCTTTTTGTTCGTACGGGGCAAAAGCGAATGCAATGCGCGGCCCGCCAGGCCGCGTTACAGGCACACCGGCTCGGGTTCGAGCTCGACGCCGAACCGCTCGCGCACGTCGTCCTGGATCGCGCGTGCCAGCGCGAGGACCTCGGCACCCGTCGCGCCGCCGCGATTCACCAGCACGAGCGCCTGCCGGTCGTGCACGGCCGCCTCGCCGAGCGCGCGCCCCTTCCAGCCGCAACGGTCGATCAGCCAGCCGGCCGCGAGCTTCACCTGCCCGTCGGGCTGCGGATACGACACGACGTCCGGCGCGCGCGCGCGCAGCGCGTCGAACTGCGCGGCGTCGATCACCGGATTCTTGAAGAAACTGCCCGCGTTGCCGAGCACGAGCGGATCGGGCAGCTTCGCGCGGCGGATCGCGACGACCGCGTCGAACACGTCGCGCGGCGTTGCCGCGTCGGGCGAAATGCCGCGTGCGTCGAGCTCGCGCGTGACGTCCGCGTATCCGAGCCGCGGCGTCCAGCGCTTGGGCAGCCGGAACGTCACCGCGACGATGGCGAAGCGCCCGCGCCCTTCCCGCTTGAAGAAACTGTCGCGATAGCCGAACGCGCAGCGCGCGGCATCGAAGCGCTCGCTACGCCCCGTCGCGAGCTCGACGGCGACCAGCGAATCGAAATACGTCTTCATCTCGAGGCCGTATGCGCCGATGTTCTGGATCGGCGCGGCGCCGACGGTGCCCGGAATCAGCGCGAGATTCTCGAGGCCCGGCATCCCGTGCTCGAGCGTCCATGCAACGAATGCGTGCCAGGTCTCGCCGCCGCCCGCCTCGACGTACCACGCGTCGTCGTCCTCGCGCACGACGCGGCGGCCGGCGATCTCGTCGAGCAGCACGATGCCGTCGAAATCGCGCGTGAACACGACGTTGCTGCCGCCGCCGAGCACGAGCTGCGGCAGCGATGCGACGCGCGGGTCGCGGTGCAGCGCCTCGAACTGCGCCGTCTGCGTGATGCGCGCGGCGAAGCGCGCCTTCGCGGCGATGCCGAACGTGTTGTGCGCGGCGAGCGGATGGTCGGGGAGCAGCGACAGGGCGGAATCGTCAGGAGGCATCGGCATTCGCGGTCACGTCCGCCGGGCGGGCTCACGGCCGGCCTTGGGCAAACGGAGGGGCATCGGTAAAATGGCAAACAGTCCGCAATTATAGCGAGTGCCCGCGCGCGAGCCGGGCGCCCGCATCTCAAGGGAGAATGCCATGCCATCGTTCGACGTCGTTTCCGAAGCGAACATGATCGAAGTGAAGAACGCCATCGAGCAGTCGAACAAGGAAATTTCGACGCGCTTCGACTTCAAGGGCTCCGACGCACGCGTCGAGCAGAAGGAGCGCGAGCTCACGCTGTTCGCCGACGACGATTTCAAGCTCGGCCAGGTCAAGGACGTGCTGATCAGCAAGCTCGCGAAGCGCAACGTCGATGTGCGCTTCCTCGACTACGGCAAGGTCGAGAAGATCGGCGGCGACAAGGTCAAGCAGGTCGTCACCGTGAAGAAGGGCGTGACGGGCGACCTCGCGAAGAAGATCGTCAGGCTCGTGAAAGACAGCAAGATCAAGGTGCAGGCGAGCATCCAGGGCGACGCGGTGCGCGTGGCCGGCACGAAGCGCGACGACCTGCAGAGCGTGATCGCGATGCTGCGCAAGGACGTGACCGACACCCCGCTCGACTTCAACAACTTCCGCGACTGATCGACGCTCTCGACCGGCAGTCCGCCGGTCACGCCGCGCCGCCGGGCCCCGCACGCGGGGCGCCCGGGCGGCCGGCAGCGGTCACTTCCCTCCTCAGGCTTTCCCGCCGTCCTGCGCGCCGCCGTCGGCCGCCGCCTTCTTCTTGTCGCCGATCCGGCTTTCCTGCCCCGCCAGCAGCTTCGAGATGTTGCTGCGGTGGCGCCACACGAGCAGCACGCTCATCGCGAGCACGGCCCACGCGACCGGGTTGTGGCCGGTGCCGAACAGGAACACGTCGAACACCGGAGCGAACACGGCCGCCACCAGCGCCGCGAGCGACGAATAGCGGAAGAAGAACGCGACGATCAGCCAGGTCAGCGCGGTCGCGAGGCCGAGCACCGGATGCACGGCGAGCAGCACGCCGGCCGCGGTGGCGACGCCCTTGCCGCCCTGGAAGCGGAAGAACACCGGATACAGGTGGCCGAGGAACACGGCGATCGCGACCCACGCCACGGCGACGTCGGGCAGCCCGAAGTGCCGCGCGAGCCAGACGGCGAGCCAGCCCTTGAACGCGTCGCCGACGAGCGTCAGGATCGCGGCCTTCTTGTTGCCGCTGCGCAGCACATTGGTCGCGCCGGGATTCTTCGACCCGTACGAACGGGGATCGGCCAGGCCCATCGCGGCGCTGACGACGACGGCGAACGACACCGAACCGATCAGGTAGGCAACAAGTGCGGCGAGCAGGATCTGCATGCGGAGAACTCTTCTTTCAACGTATCGGTGAAGGGGCGGCCGGGCACGGCATGCCGGCCGGTTGCGGCGGGCGCCGTCGCGGCGAACCGCCGGCGGGGCGTGGCGGCCGGCCGAAACGGCGCCCATTCTACCGAACGGGCGCGGGCTGCCACGAAGGTGAAACCCTCAGTCGACGCTCGCGCACTGCACGGGCGTCGCACCGAGCAGCGTCGTGAGCACCGCCGGCGCGAGGCTGACGAGATAGCCGCGGCGGCCGCCGTTCAGGTAGATCGTCGGCAATTCGAGGATGGTCGATTCGACGTACACGGGCATCGTCTTGCGCGTGCCGAACGGCGACGTGCCGCCGACCAGATAGCCGGAATGGCGGTTCGCGACGTCGGGCTTGCACGGCTCGACGCGCTTCGCGCCGATCTGCCGCGCGAGGTTCTTGGTCGACACCGTGCGGTCGCCGTGCATCAGCACGATCAGCGGCTTCGCGTGCTCGTCCTCCATCACGAGCGTCTTCACGACGCTGTGTTCGTCGACGCCGAGCTGGCGCGCCGACTCGCCGGTGCCGCCGTGCTCGACGTAATCGTACGGATGCTCGCCGAAGGCGACGCCGTGGCGGCGCAGCAACTGGGTCGCGGGTGTCTCGGACACGTGTCTGGATTTGCTCATGGCGGCATTTTAATGGCGAACGACCGGCGCACGGCGCGTCAATGCACGATCGCAACGGCCGGGGTTCTCGGCGGCGTGCCGCGCGCCGGCGGTATACTCGCGGCCCTTTTGCACCGGTGTCACGGGCGAGCGCGCCTCGCGCGGGCGCATCTGCGTCGGCGTCCGTCCGCCATCATTGCGGACATCGCGAAGCGCTATTGCCCGATTGGCCGATTGTGGCGCGCCCGCCATCGTGGCACGATCGTTCGCAAAACTCGCCGCGCCGCCGCCCGGCCCTTCTTCTGGAGACGCCATGTCCTCGCCTGTCCGCTCATCCGCGCCGCTCGACGTCGCGGCACTGCTCGCCGCGTTGCCCGGCCGCATCGCCGACGTGCCGGCCCGCTGGGCCGCGCAAGCCCCCGCGCATCCGGCGCTGATCGAGGATGCGCGCCGCCTGTCGTACGGGGAGCTGGCGCGGGCCGTCGATGCGGCGGCCGAACGGCTCGCGGGCCTCGGCGTGCAAGGCGGCGATCGCGTGATGATCGTCGCGGAAAACAGCGTCGCGCAGATCGTGCTGCTGTTCGCGGCCGCGCGCATCGACGCATGGGCGCTCGTGTCGAACGCGCGGCTGTCGGCCGGCGAACTCGATGCGATCGCCGCGCACGCGCGGCCGAAGCTGATCGCATTCGCGACGGAGGCGTCGCCCGATGCGCGCGCACACGCGGCACGCCACGACGCGACGCCGGCCGAGACACTACCGGTCGACATCGGCGCGTGGTCGTACCGCGTCGACGCGAGCGCGCCCGGCGAACCGGTGGCGGCCGATGGCGCCGCGCAGTGCGCGGCGCTCATCTACACGACCGGCACGACGGGCACGCCGAAAGGCGTGATGCTGTCGCACCGCAACCTGCTGTTCATCGCGGCGACGTCGAGCATGCTGCGCCGCGTGGCGCCGGACGACGTCGTCTACACGGTGCTGCCCGTGTCGCACGTGTACGGGCTCGCATCGGTCTGCCTCGGCAGCCTGTACGCCGGCGCGACGCTGCGGCTTGCGCCGCGCTTCTCGCCGGAGGCCGTGCGCGTGGCGCTCGCCGACGAAGGCGTGACGATCTTCCAGGGCGTGCCCGCGATGCACGCGAAGCTGCTCGAGCATCTGCACACGCATGCGCACGCGTGGCGCGCGCCGCGGCTGCGCTTCGCATATTCGGGCGGCTCGCCGCTCGACGCCGACCTGAAGACGCGCGTCGAGCGCGTATACGGCGTGCCGCTGCACAACGGCTATGGAATGACCGAGAGCAGCCCGACGATCACGCAGACACCGCTCGACGCACCGCGTGCGGACTGCTCGGTCGGCGTGCCGATCCCGGGCGTCGAGATGCGCATCGTCGCGCCGGACGGTGCCGACGTGCCGCGAGGTGAAGTGGGCGAAATCCGCGTGCGCGGGCCGAACGTGATGCTTGGCTACTACCGCAACGCGGAAGCCACGCGCGCCGCCGTATCGCCGGACGGCTGGCTCAGCACCGGCGATCTCGCGCGCCAGGAAGCGGACGGCTCGGTGACGATCGCGGGCCGCAGCAAGGAGCTGATCATCCGCTCGGGGTTCAACGTGTATCCGGTCGAAGTCGAACAGGTGCTGAACGCGCATCCGGATGTCGTGCAGGCGGCGGTCGTCGGCCGCGCGGTCGAGGGCAACGAGGAAGTGCTCGCGTTCGTCGAGCTGGTACCCGGTGCGAGCGCGACCGAGGCCGCGCTGCAGGCGTGGTGCGCGCAACGGCTCGCGCCTTACAAGCGGCCCGCGCGCATCCGCGTGCTCGATGCGCTGCCGGCCGCATCGACCGGCAAGGTGCTCAAGCACAAGCTGCGCGAACTCGCGTGATGCGCGGGCGCAGGCCCGGGCCGCGCTAGCCGCGCGGGTGATGTTGCGCGTGCAGTGTCCTGAGCCGCTCTCGCGCGACGTGCGTGTAGATCTGCGTGGTGGAGATGTCGCTGTGGCCGAGCAGCAGCTGCACGACGCGCAGATCGGCACCGTGGTTCAGCAGATGTGTCGCGAACGCGTGCCGCAGCGTATGCGGCGACAGGTGCGCGCGCACGTCGGCCTGCTGCGCGTGGCGCTTGATGATGTTCCAGAACTGCTGGCGCGTCATGCCGTCGCCGCGGCCGGTGACGAACAGTGCGTCGGCCGCGCGCGCGCCGAGCAGCGCCGGCCGCGCGTCGCGCAGATAGCGCTCGATCCAGCCGTGCGCGACTTCGCCGAACGGCACGAGCCGTTCCTTCGAACCCTTGCCCATCACGCGCACCACGCCCTCGTTGAGCCCGACCTCGACGGTCTTCAGCGTGACGAGTTCGCTCACGCGCAACCCGCTCGCGTACATCAGCTCCAGCATCGTACGGTCGCGCAGGCCGAGCGGCGTGCCGATGTCGGGTGCGCCGAGCAACGCTTCGACCTGCGCCTCGGACAGCGTCGACGGAAACCGCGCGGCCTGCTTCGCCGACGTGATCCGCAGCGTCGGGTCGGCGCTCGCGCGATGCTCGCGCACGGCCCAGCCGTAATAGCGGCGGAATACCGACAGCCGCCGGTTCGACGATGTCGCCTTGCCGTCGCTGCGCGCGGCGATGTAACCGGTCACCATCGCTTCGTCGGCCGAGTCGAGCGGCGCGCCGTGCGTCGCGGCCAGCCATTGCGAGAACAGCATCAGGTCGCGCCGGTACGCGTCGAGCGTGTTGCGCGCGAGCCCGTGCTCGAGCCACAGCGCGTCGCAGAACACGTCGATCGACGCGCGGCTCGCGAGCAGCGCGGGCGATGCCGCGGCTTCGTCGCCGTCGGCGCCGGACGCGGGGTCGGGGGAAAGCAAGGGTTCACTCATCAGTACGGCACGCCTTCGTGCGCCAGCAGCCAGCGCTTCACTTTCTGGTAATAGCCATTGTCGTCGTGGTTCGCGAAACCGCCGAGACCGCCTGCCGCCACGACGCGATGACACGGAATCACGAGCGGGAAATAGTTCGCGCCGCACGCCTGGCCGACCGCGCGCGGCGCGCTGCCGATCCGCTTCGCAACCTGCCCGTAGGTGAGCACCGTGCCCGGCGGAATGTCGCTGATCACACTCCACACGCGATGCTGGAATGCGCTGCCGACGTCGGCCAGCGGCAGGTCGAAGCGCGCCGACGCGCGCTCGAAATAACGTTCGATCTGCTCGACCACGCGCGTGGCGAGCGGCGAATCCGGCTCGACCGACTTCACCGACTCGGGCAGATAGACGATCTCGCGCACCACCGCGGCATCCGTGCGGATGCCGACCTTGCCGAACGGTGCGTCGATGACTGCGTTGAACATGTGCTTCTCCTCACCGGTGAGACGCGCCGCGTCGCTGCGCGACGACGACACTGTACGCCGCCTTCATGCAGCCCGCAGCGCCCATTCGACATGCTCGCGCACGACCGGCGACGGATCGTCGGCGCGCGCGCGCAATGCGGCGACGATCGCGGCGCGTGCATCGGGCGCAAGCCGATCGGCCGGCGCGCGCAATGCGTTGCCGAGCCCGACCGCGAGATTGCGCAGCCAGCTTTCGTAACCGATGCGCCGGATCGCGCTGCCTTGCATCCGCGTGTCGAACGCGTCGGCATCCCAGCCGAACAGCTCGACCAGCGTCGCGCGGTCGAGCCCGTGCCGCACGTCGAAATCGGCGACGGGCGCGGCCTGCGCGAACTTGTTCCACGGGCAGACGAGCTGGCAGTCGTCGCAGCCGTAGACGCGATTGCCGATCATCGGCCGCAGCGGCTCCGGAATGCTGCCTTTCAGCTCGATCGTCAGGTAGGAGATGCAACGGCGCGCGTCGACGCGATACGGTTCGACGATCGCGCCCGTCGGGCATGCATCGATGCAGCGCGTGCAACTGCCGCAGTGCGCGCCGGGTGTCTCGGGCGCGACGTCGGGTGCGGTTTGCGCATCGGTCGGCAGCGGCACGTCGACGTAGATCTCGCCGAGGAAGAACAGCGAACCCGCGTCGCGCTGCAGCAACAACGTGTGCTTGCCGCGCCAGCCGACGCCGGCCTTCTGCGCGAGCTCGACCTCGAGCACCGGCGCCGAGTCGGTGAACACGCGGTAGCCGAATGCGCCGATCTCGCGCTCGATGCGCTCCGCGAGGGTCTGCAGCCGGTTGCGCAGCACCTTGTGATAGTCGCGCCCGCGTGCGTAGATCGACACGACGGCCGCCTGCGGATCGTCCAGGCGCGCGCGCTCGCGTGCACGCCAGTCGTGCGGCGCGCGTGCGCCGGACGGCGCATCGCGGGTGTCGGCGGCGAGCGTTTCGGCCGGCAGATACGCGAGCCGTGCGGAAATCACGCGTCGCGTACCGGCCACAAGTTCGGCCGGCCGCGCGCGTTTCATCCCGTGTTTCGCCATATAATCCATTTCGCCGTGGTAACCGGCTTCCAGCCAGGCGGCAAGGCCTGCTTCGGCATCCGAGAGATCGGTATCGCTGATGCCGATCGCCCCGAAACCCAATTCGCGCCCCCACGCCCTGATGCGAGCGGCGAGCGCTGTCAACGTCGCATCATCGAGCGCGCACGGCGTCGCGCCTTCGACACGCGTCGAAGGTCTGTCGGATGCGGCGAGTTCCGGTAATCGGTTCATCGCACTATTTTACGAGAATGCCAGCCACGTCCCATACGCCTCATGCCGACACGCTGCCCGTCCCGCTCGCGGAGCGCGTGATCGCACTCGCCGACGAAGCGGCGACCGAGGCCTTCGGCACCCGCTTCGCGCACGCGCTCGACGCGGCACGCAGCGAACTCGCCCATGCACACGCGTTCGACGGGCTGCAGATCCAGCTGATCGGCGACCTCGGCGCCGGCAAGACGACCCTCGTGCGCGCGATCCTGCGCGGCCTGGGCTACGCCGGGCGCGTGCGCAGCCCGACCTACACGCTCGTCGAGCCATACGCATTCGCGCGCGACGATGGGGAACTAGAGGTCTATCACTTCGATCTGTATCGATTCAACGATCCGGCCGAATGGTCCGACGCGGGCTTTCGCGAATATTTCAATTCCAGCGCGATCTGCCTCGTCGAATGGCCGCAACAGGCGGGCACCCTGCTCGGCGTGCCCGATCTGGTTTTTTCGCTCGACGTGGATGGCGACGGCCGCGCCCTCACCGTCCGGGCGTTCAGCGCTTCAGGAAAGGCATGTCTCGAAAGATGTTGATCAAACCGTTCCGCTCGATCGAATCGGCGGCCACCGCGACGCACAACTGGCGGCGCCGTCAGATCCTGTGCGCGGGCGCGTCGACGCTGGTGCTCGGCCTGGTCGCGCCGCGGCTCGCGCACGCATCGTCGGTGCTCGGCGTGCGCGTGTGGCCCGCGCGCGATTACACGCGCGTCACGATCGAATCCGACCAGCCGCTGCAGAATAGCCAACAGCTGCTGCAGGGTCCCGACCGGCTCGTCGTCGACCTGAACGGGCTCGAGCTCGACCAGGCGCTGCGCGACCTCGTGTCGAAGATTGCGCCGAACGATCCGCAGATCCAGTCGGTGCGCGTCGGCCAGTATCAACCGCACGTCGTGCGGATGGTGTTCGACCTGAAAGGCTCGGTGAAGCCGCAGGTGTTCACGCTGCCGCCGGTCGGCACCTACAAGTACCGGCTCGTGTTCGACCTGTATCCGGCCGTCGCGCCCGATCCGCTGACCGACCTGATCGCGCAGACGGAGCGCAAGGAACAGGCGCTCAACGACAGCACGCGCGCGCAGCAGGTGCAGCCGCCGACCACGCTCGCCGGCCCGGCCGCGCCGCCGCCCGCCGCGGGCGACAACAGCGACGCATTCTTCCAGCGCTTCGCGCAGAACACGCCGGCCACCCCGCGCACGCCGCCGGCCGCCGCGACGCCTTCGACACCCGCGAAGCCGGCCGTCAAGCCGCCGCCCGTCATCGCCCGCCGCGACGACAGCGAAGACGACGGCGACACCTACAAGTTCACCGCACCGAAATCGGGCAAGGGCGGCACCGTGCGCCTGCTGACGGTCGCGATCGATCCGGGCCACGGCGGCGAGGATCCGGGCGCGATCGGCGGCGGCGGCACGTACGAGAAACACATCGCGCTCGATATCGCGAAGAAGCTGCGCGCGAAGATCGATGGCGCGCCGAACATGCGCGCGATGATGACGCGCGACGCGGACTTCTTCGTGCCGCTGAACGTGCGCGTGCAGAAGGCGCGCCGCGTCGGCGCCGACCTGTTCGTATCGATCCACGCGGATGCCTTCACGACGCCGTCCGCGCGCGGCTCGTCGGTGTTCGCGCTGTCCGACCATGGCGCGTCGAGCGCCGCGGCACGCTGGCTCGCGAACAAGGAGAACTCGTCCGACCTGATCGGCGGCATCAACATCAAGACCCAGGACGCGGCAGTCAGCCGCGCGCTGTTCGACATGTCGACGACCGCGCAGATCCGCGATTCGCTGCGCTACGGCAACTACGTGCTGAAGGAAGTCGGCGGCATCAACAAGCTGCACAAGGGCTCGGTCGAGCAGGCCGGGTTCGCGGTGCTGAAGGCGCCCGACATTCCGTCGATCCTCGTCGAGACCGCGTTCATCAGCAACCCTGACGAGGAACGCAAGCTCAACGACGACAGCTATCGCGACGAGATGGCCGACGCGATCTTCCGCGGCATCAAGCGTTACTTCGCCGCGAATCCGCCGCTCGCGAAGAGCCGGATGGCCTGACCGTCTGCCCTTCCCCGCCGGCACGCGCTGCGTGCCGGCGCGTCACGACGCCGCGAAGCGGCGCACCAGCTTCCCGCCGAACACGTTCACCGCGAGCCCGCCCATCACGAGCGCGGCGCCGATCAGTTGCGCGTCCGTCAGATGCTCGTCGAGCAGCAGCGCCGACGAGGCCAGCCCGACGATCGGCACCAGCAGTGAGAACTGCGCGACCTGTGCGGCCGGATAGCGCGACATCAGGCGGCTCCACAAGCCGTAGCCGACGAGCGTCGCGACGAACGCGAGATAGACGACCGCGAAAATCGACGTGCCGTCGAGCCCGGCGAGCGCGGCCTCGATCCGCCGCGGCCCCTCGAACCACAGCGACAGCAGGAAGAACGGCACGGGCGGCACGAGGCTCGCCCACACGACGAGCGACACCAGGTTCGCACGGCTGACCTTCTTCGTGACGATATTGCCGAACGCCCACATCGCGGCCGAGCAGAGGGTCAGCAGGAAGCCCGCGAGCGTCATCGCGCGGCCGCCCTGCGCCGCGATCACGACGAGCCCGCCCGCCGCGATCGCGAGCCCGATCAGGTTCTGCACGCGCAGCCGCTCGCCGAGGAACAGCATCGCGAACACGAGCGTGAAGAACGCCTGCGACTGCAGCACGAGCGACGCGAGGCCGGCCGGCATGCCGACGTACATGCCGGTAAACAGGAACACGAACTGGCCGAGCTGGATCGTCGCGCCGTACAGGATCAGCATCCGCCACGGAATCCGCGGCCGGCGCACGAAGAACACCGCGGGCACCGCCGCGAGCGTGAAGCGCAGCGCACCGAGCAGCATCGGCGGCATGCCGTGCAGCCCGACCTTGATCACGACGAAGTTCACGCCCCACGCCAGGATCACGACCAGCGCGAGCAGCAAGTCCTTCGGGGCCATCATCGGCGTCTCCTCGGTTATCGGATGGTTTTCGGAAAGCGGACCAGTCTACCGAATTTCGCCGCACGGCCCGATACCCGCACGGCACGCATGGAATCGGCGACGGATCCGACCACATGACGGTCGCACGACGCGTGCCCGCACGTGCGCGTGGCCGGCGGCACCCGGGCCTCTGCGCGCGCCGCACGCGCGCGCCTGCACCGCGCCGCCAGTACAATGACCGGCATTCCAGCCGTTGCCCACGAGGCTCGCCATGACCGATTCGATCAAAGCCCTGCTCAAGCCGCACATCCGCGACATCGGCAACCTGCAGGTGCGCCGCACGCTGCCCGCGCTCGCCGCGCGCCTCGTCGGCCCGTTCATCTTCTTCGATCACATGGGCCCCGCGACGCTGCCGGCCGGCACCGGCCTCGACGTGCGCCCGCACCCGCACATCGGGCTCGCCACCGTCACTTACCTGTTCGACGGCGCGATCCTGCACCGCGACAGCCTCGGCTCGCTGCAGGAAATCGTGCCGGGCGACGTGAACTGGATGACGGCCGGCCGCGGCATCGTCCATTCGGAGCGCACGCCCGACGCGCAGCGCGCGAGCGGCCACACGGTGCACGGGATCCAGACCTGGGTCGCGCTGCCCGTCGCCCACGAAACGACCGAGCCGTCGTTCGAGCATCATGCGGCCGACACGCTGCCCAAGCGCGACGAGAACGGCGTGTCGCTGACGGTGATCGCCGGCGACGCGTTCGGCCTGCGCTCGCCCGTCAAGACGTTTTCGCGCACGCTTTACGTCGCCGCCGAATTCGCAGCCGGCGGCCGCGTCGAACTCGACGCGTCGCACGAGGAGCGCGCGGTCTACGTGGTCGACGGCGACCTCTCGATCGACGGCACGCCGGTGCCCGCCGAGCAGATGGCCGTGCTCGCGCCCGGCGCCACCGTCACGCTCGCGAGCGGCAACGGCGCGCGCGCGATGCTGCTCGGCGGCGCGAAGATCGACGGCGAGCGCTTCATCGAATGGAACTTCGTCGCCAGCAGCCGCGATGCGATCGAGCGCGCGAAACAGGCGTGGACGAACCAGGAAATGGGCAAGGTGCCCGGCGAAACCGAGTGGATTCCGCTGCCCGCATCGAAGCCGCGTTGAAAAAGGGGCACGCCGCCCCCATCCTGACGACATTCGAACGGAAGAGAACGACATGGACACCACGCTTGCCACTTTCGAGAAAGACGTCATCGAGGCGTCGCTGGACACGCCCGTGCTGGTCGACTTCTGGGCGCCGTGGTGCGGCCCCTGCAAGACGCTCGGCCCGTTGCTCGAAAAGCTCGAATCCGACTACGAAGGCCGCTGGAAGCTCGTGAAGGTGAACGTCGACGAGAACCAGGAACTCGCCGCGCACTTCCAGACGCGCAGTATTCCGCACGTGATCGCGTTCGCCGACGGACGCCCCGTCGACCAGTTCATCGGCGTGCTGCCGGAAGGCCAGTTGCGCGCGTTCCTCGACCGGCTGTTGCCGGCGCCCGACGAAGCCGAGCGCCGCGCGGCGCAAGACGCGATCGCCGAGTCGCGCCACGACGACGCGATCGCTCACCTCGAGGCGGCGCTTGCGCTGAACCCGGGTTTCGACGATGCGCGGCTCGACCTGATCGAACTGCTGCTCGCGAACAACGACGTGGATGCCGCCCGCGCGGAGGCCGAGCGCCTGTCGCCGCAGACGGTGCAGGGTGCCGATCCGCGCTATCAGGCGATCAAGACCCGTTTCGATGCGCTCGACGCGACGGCCGACCTGCCGCCGACCGACGCGCTCGAAGCGCGCATCGCGGCCAACCCGGCCGATCTCGACGCGCGCTTCGACCTCGCGCAGAGCCTGATCGCGCGACGCGCATACGAAGGCGCGCTCGAGCAGTTGCTGGAAATCGTGTTGCGCGACCGCGCGTATGGCGACGACCTCGGCCGCCGCACGATGATCTCGGTGTTCGAGCTGGCGGGCGATCGCCCCGAACTCGTCGCCGCATGGCGGCGCAAGCTGAGCATGGCGCTCAACTGAGAAACGACCGGCCGGGCCGCAATGGCCTGGCCGAATCGCGTGCCGCGCGCGGCGGCCCCACCGCGCCGCGACATTGCGTTGCGCGGCGGCCGGTTTGCCGCTCAGCCCGCGGCGCGCGCCGCGATTGCCCGCAGCGCATGCGCGGCGGCCGCGAAGCCGAAGCTCGCGGTCACGCATACGCTCGAACCGAACCCCGCGCAGTTGAGCCCCGCGACATGCGCGGCGGCGGACGGCTCCGCGCCGTCCTCGATGTCGCACGCGGCGGCTTCCGGATAAATCAGCGGCTCGTCCGAATACACCGCGCTGACCTTGAAGCGCGCCTTCGGCCCGCGCGGAAAGCCGTGCTGCTTGCGCAGCTGCGCGCGCACCTTCGACAGCAGCGGATCCTGGATCGTCAGCGCGAGATCGTCGATGCGGATGCGCGTCGGGTCGAGCTGCCCGCCCGCGCCGCCGACCGTGACGAGCGGCTGCCCTTTCGCGACGCACCACGCAATCAGCGCGACCTTCGTGCGCACGCTGTCGATCGCATCGACCACGTAGTCGAAACCACCGCCGAGCAGCGCGTCGAAGTTGTCCGGTTCCGCGAAATCCTCGATCCGGTTCACACGGCAAGCGGGATCGATCAGCGCGATCCGCTCGGCCATCGCGTCGACCTTCGGCTTGCCGTAATTGCCGTCGAGCGCGTGGATCTGCCGGTTCGTATTGCTTTCCGCGACGTTGTCCAGATCGATCAGCGTCAGCGTGCCGATCGCGCTGCGCGCGAGCGCCTCGGCCGTCCATGACCCGACGCCGCCGATGCCGATCACGGCGACGTGCGCGCGCTCGAACGCCGCGAGCGCGGGCGCGCCGTACAACCGCGCGATGCCGCCGAAGCGGCGCTCGCGATCCACGTCAAGCTGGATTGTCGGGCTCGGGGTAAGATCAGAGGAACTGTGCGGGGCAGCGTCGGCAGCGGGCATGGCAGCAAGGAAAACGTAAGTCGTGCAGCCCTCTATTTTGCCTGAACTCCCCGCCGGCACGCGCTCCTGTGCACGCACGATTCTCGCGCGTTCGCTATACTGCCCCCCAGATTGAAGCGTTTGCATAACATGACGACTCTCGCCGATCTCCGCATCAATTATTCGCGTGCTTCGCTCGACGAAGCCGATGCCGCCCCCGACCCCTTCGTCCAGTTCGACCGCTGGTTCAAGGAGGCGCTCGCCGCCAAACTGCCCGAGCCCAACACGATGACGCTCGCCACCGTCGGCGACGACGGCCGGCCGTCGGCCCGAATCGTGCTCATCAAGGGCGTCGACGAACGCGGGTTCGTCTTCTTTACAAACTACGAAAGCCGCAAGGGCCGCGATCTCGCCGCCAATCCGCACGCGGCGCTGCTGTTCTACTGGATCGAGCTCGAGCGCCAGGTGCGCATCGAAGGCCGGATCGAGAAAACCAGCGCCGACGAAAGCGATCGCTATTTCGCGTCGCGCCCGCTCGGCTCGCGCATCGGTGCGTGGGCATCCGACCAGAGCGCCGTGATCGACAGCCGCGCGACGCTCGAAGCGCGCGAAAAGGCCGTGGCCGAACGCTACGGCGAGAACCCGCCGCGCCCGCCGCACTGGGGCGGTTATCGCGTCGTGCCCGACGCGATCGAGTTCTGGCAAGGCCGCCCGTCGCGGCTGCACGACCGCCTGCTCTATACGCGCGATGCCGCGGCGGAGTCGGGCTGGACGATTTCGCGCCTGTCGCCGTAAGCGCGGCTGCCGCGGTGCCGGCGCGCGCCGGCCGTGTCTCGTGTTGCATCCGGGCGCCCGCCTCGCGAGAGGCGGGCGCCGGTCAGGATACCTGGCTGTATTCGATTCAACGAACAAACGGAGAATCCAAATGTTCTGGGAAAAGAAGCTGGCACAGTGGGCGGACGAAGTACGGGCGAAAGCGAACATACCGGCGCGACTCGTGCTGTGGAACGGCGATCAACTCGATTTCGGCACCTTCAGCGCACCGCAGGTCACGCTGAAGGTCAACAGCGCGTCGGCATTGCCGCTGCTGCTCGAACCGAGCCTCGACAATCTCGGCGAGGCGTACGTGAAGGGCAAGATCGACATCGAGGGCCGGCTGTCGGACATCATCAACATCAGCTACGCGCTCGCGCGCAGCACGGTCACCAGCGCAAGCAAGCTCGCGCGCGTGAAGCGCTACTTCAATCACACGAAAAGCACCGACAAGAAGGCGATCCAGTATCACTACGACGTCTCCAACGAGTTCTACCAGCTCTGGCTCGACGAGAACATGGTGTACTCGTGCGCGTACTTCGAGAACGGCGACGAGGATCTCGCGACCGCCCAGATCAAGAAGATCGACCATATCCTGACCAAGATCCGGCTCGAGCCCGGCCAGCGGCTGCTCGACATCGGCTGCGGCTGGGGCGCGCTCGTGCTGCGCGCCGCACAGAAGTTCGGCGCGACGTGCCTCGGCGTGACGCTGTCGCAGAACCAGTTCGATCTCGCGACCGCGCGCGTGAAAGCCGCCGGGCTCGAGGACAAGATCGAGATCCGGCTGCAGGACTACCGCGAGATCGACGGGCAGTTCGACCGCATCACCAGCGTCGGGATGTTCGAGCACGTCGGCCGCAAGAACCTGCCGCTCTATTTCTCCCGCGTGCACGACCTGCTGACCGACGACGGCATCGCGATGAACCACGGGATCACGTCGACCGACGCCGAAAGCGGCGAAACGGCGCTCGGCGGCGGCGAATTCATCGACCGCTACGTGTTCCCGGACGGCGAGCTGCCGCACATCAGCCTTGCGCTGGAAGCGGCGCAGCGCGGCGGCCTCGAGGCGATTGACGTCGAAAGCCTGCGGCGGCACTATGCGCGCACGCTCGAGATCTGGACCGAGAACTTCGAAGCGAAGGCGGAACAGGCTCGCGCGCTGGTCGACGACGAAAAATTCCGCATCTGGCGCGTGTATCTCGCCGGTTGCGCGTACGCGTTCGAGCACGACGACGTGTCGATCTTCCAGATCGTGTGCCGCAAGGCCGGACGCAGCGCGAAAACGCTGCCGTGGTCGCGGCGATACATGTACGAACACACGCTGCCGCGCTAGGCGGCACTTCACGCTGGGCATGCATGGGTGACGGCAGGACGCGGCGCAACACGGCGCCGCAACGACAGCAGCGCGACGTACCGGACGGGTCGCACGCCGACGAGCAATTCGACTTGTTCGGCGCGTCGCCCGACGGCGCGCGCGCTGACGACGCGTCCGCACGCGCGAGCGAACCCGCGACGCCCGACGAACCCGACGCTGCCCGATCGGCAAAGGCGCGTGCCCGAGCCGGCCGTGCATCGCCGCGCCCTCGCGCCGAGCCGGAAGCGGCCCCCGCCTCCGGCCTGCTGTGGGACGAACCGTCGCCACCGGCCGCATCGGCGAAGCCGGCCCGGCGTGCCGCCCGCACCGGTTTCCGCGGAAGTCGCCGACGCGGCGGCCGCGCTGCCGCCGAACGTGCGGCTCGGCACGTCGTCGTGGTATTTCCCCGGCTGGGACGGCATCGTGTACGACGGCGATTTCGCGCGGGCCAAGCTGTCGCGCGAAGGACTCGAGGCATATGGCGCACATCCGCTGCTGAGGAGCGTGAGCCTCGACCGATCGTTCTACGGGCCGCTGTCGGTGGCCGACTACCTGCGCTATGCGCAGCAGGTGCCGGACGACTTCCGCTTCGTCGTGAAGGCGCCGGCGTCCGTCACCGACGCGGTCGTGCGCGGCCGGCGCGGCGAGCCGTCGGGCCCGAACCCGACCTTTCTCGATGCGCAGCTCGCCACGCGCGAATTCGTGCAGCCGTGCCTCGAAGGGCTCGGCAGAAAGGCCGGCGTGCTGGTGTTCCAGTTTTCCCCGATGCCCGATCAACTGCTCGCCGAACCGGCCGCGCTGATCGATCGATTGTCGGCATTCTTCGCGGCGCTGCCGGCGCTGCCGCCGGACGCCGACGGCACGCGCTACGCAATCGAGATCCGCGACGCAAGCCTGCTCACGCCGCGCTTCATCCGCGCGCTCGCGGCGCTGGGCGTGCGGTACTGCGTCGGCCTGCATGCGCGGATGCCCGACCCGCTGCGCCAGGCGGCCGCGCTCGCGCTGCTCGACGGCGATGCGCCGGGTCCGCTGATCGTGCGCTGGAGCCTGCATGGCGGTTTCAAGTACGAGCAGGCAAAGGCGAAATACGAGCCGTTCGACAAGCTCGTCGACGAGGATCCGGCCACGCGCTCGGCACTCGCGGAACTGGCCGCGCGCTACGCGCTGGCCGGGCAGCCCGTGATCATCACGATCAACAACAAGGCGGAAGGCTCCGCGCCGCTGTCGTGTCTCGCGCTCGCGCGCGAGATCGCCGCCGCGTGCGCGCACTGGCGCAGCGAGGCGGCCTGAGAATCGCGGCGCGCACGCCGCTCGCGCGCCGGCGAAACGGTTACGCGCCGCGCAGCGACTTCAGCCGGTGCGAGAACTTCTGGCGGAATTTCGCGAGCTTCGGCCCGATCACGACCGAGCAGTAGCCCTGCCCCGGATTGCGCGCGTAATAGTTCTGGTGATAGTCCTCGGCCGGCCAGTAGTTGTCGTCGAGCGGCACGACCTGCGTGACGATCGGCTGCCCGAACACCTGCTCGCGCTCCAGCTCGCGGATCACGTCGAGCGCGATGTCGCGCTGCGCATCCGAATGCGTGAACACGACCGAACGGTATTGCGTGCCGACGTCGTTGCCCTGCCGGTTCAACTGGGTCGGATCGTGCGTCGCGAAGAAGATCTCGAGGATCTCGCGATAACCGATGCGCGCCGGATCGAACGTTACCTGCACGACCTCCGCGTGACCGGTGTCGCCTTCGCAGACGTCGCGATAGCCGGGATTGCGCGTATGGCCGCCCGCATAGCCCGACTGGACGGCCGTCACGCCGTCGACGTCGAGAAACACGGCCTCCGTGCACCAGAAGCACCCGCCGCCCACAGTCGCGGTTTCAAGCATCTCGTTCACCATGAAATCATTACCTCGTTGATGACAACGGCCGGCACGCGCAACGGGCGCCCGGTGCCGCCGATCCATATGGCCGCGGCCCCGGTCGCCCGGTGCGCAGCGGCAGCGTTCAAGTATCTCACTCGCGCGCGAATCCGGCAGAACGGCATGCGCGCCGCGCACGACCCGCCGCGCGTTTCTCGACTACACTTAGGCACGCTTCGCCGCGACGTCACACCGTCCGGCTGCACGCAGCGTCCGATGCCTGCCCGCCCTGATGCCCACATCATCTGCCGGAACATCGATATGCACGCCTTGACAGAAACCGCCCGCATTGCGGGCCCGACCGCCGGTGCACCGCGCGCCGCCGCTTTCACGCCCTCGCACCGCCGTGCATGCAATGCGCGGCGACCCGGCGCACCGCGCTTCCCCGTTTTCCCGACCTGATGCATCGCGCTGCGCGCTCTCCCATCGCGCGCGGCGGCCAGGGCATTCGGAGCCGCACGTTCGCAGCGAACGGCCGTGCGCCCGTGATCCGATACGACCGAGAGAGGCACCACGATGAGCATGCGGCCTGACCCGACATTTCACGCTTCGCCGGAACTTGCGATGCAGGCGCCGGCGGAGGAATTCGCCTATACGTTGTTGCTGAGCCCCGATTTTTCCAGACCCGACGCACTCGCCGTGATCGACGTGAAGCCGGGCTCGCCGACCTACGGCAAGATCGTGCACACGGTGACGATGCCGAACACCGGCGACGAATTTCACCACTTCGGCTGGAATGCGTGTTCGTCTTCGCTGTCGCCGCTGACCGGCCACGCGTTTCTCGAGCGCCGCTTCCTGATCATCCCTGGCCTGCGTTCGTCGCGGATCTACGTGATCGACACGAAGCCGCACCCGACGCAGGCGCGCATCCACAAGATCATCGAGCCCGACGAAGTATTCGCGAAGACTGGCTATTCGCGGCCGCATACGGTCCACTGCGGCCCCGAAGGCATCTATGTGAGCACGCTCGGCGGCGCGGGCAAGGACGGCACCGACGGTTCGCCCGGCATCTTCATCATGGACTGCGAGACGTTCGACGTCCTCGGCCGCTGGGAGATCGATCGCGGCCCGCAGGACAAGCATTACGACTTCTGGTGGAACCTGCCGCGCGATTACATGGTGTCGAGCGAATGGGCGCTGCCGCCGCAATTCGAGAACGGCATCGTGCCGGAAGACCTGCTCGCGAACCGCTACGGCCACCGGCTGCATTTCTGGGACCTGCACGCGCGACGCAACGTGCAGACGATCGATCTCGGCGCGCAGCACCAGATGGCGCTCGAGGTGCGGCCCGCACACGATCCGGTACGCGAATACGGGTTCGTCGGCGTCGTCGTCGATACGACCACGCTCGAAGGATCGATCTGGACCTGGTGGCGCGAGGATGGCCGGTTTCATGCGAAGAAGACGGCGACGATTCCGCCGGAGCCGGCCGCGGCCGACGAGCTGCCGCCGCTGCTCAAGGCTTTCGGCGCGGTGCCGCCGCTCGTGACCGACATCGACCTGTCGCTCGACGACCGTTTTCTGTATGTGTCGTGCTGGGGCACCGGCGAGATGCGCCAGTACGACGTGTCGGATCCGCATCATCCGGTGCTCGCGGGATCGGTGCGCATCGGCGGAATCGTGCGCCGCGCGCCGCACACGAACGGCCGCGCGTTCGCCGGCGGCCCGCAGATGGTCGAGATCAGCCGCGACGGGCGCCGCGTGTACTGGACCAACTCGCTCTACTCGACGTGGGACGACCAGTTCTATCCGGACGGCGTGCCGGCCGCGCAGGTGCTCGCGCACGCGGGGCCGGATGGCCGGCTGACGCTCGCCGACGATTACTGGGTCGACTTCCCCGACGGCTATCGCGCCCATCAGATTCGGCTCGAAGGCGGCGACTGCTCGACCGACTCGTTCTGCTATCCGTCGGTCAGGCGTTGAACACCGCCTTCTCCGCGCCGCTCGCGCTGTGGGCAGCCGTACTCGCGAGCGGCGTCTATCACGGGCTCAATCCGGCGATGGGCTGGCCGCTCGCGGTGTCGAACGCACTGATGACGCGCCGCGGCGGCGCACTCGTCGCGGCGCTCGGCTATCTCGCGCTCGGCCATGCGCTGGCGGTGTTCATGGTGATGCTGCCGTTCGGTCTGCTTGCCGTGCTGCTGGCGTGGCAGCCGGCGATCCGGATCGGCGCGAGCGCGCTCGTGATCGGCTTCGGCGCGGTGCTGCTGATCCGGCGGCGACACCCGCGTGCGCTCGCGCGGATCCCGCCCGCGCGGCTCGGACTGTGGTCGTTCGCGGTGGCGCTCGCACACGGCGCGGGACTGATGCTGGTGCCGATCTATCTGGGGCTCTGCGGACTCGACCGCGACGCCGGCCACCGCGCGGCGGCCGCGCTGGTCGATGCGCATCTCGGGATGGCGCTCGTCGTCGCGGCCGTGCACGCAGCCGCGATGATCGGCGCAGGCGGCGTGCTCGCTTGGCTCGTGTACCGCTATCTCGGGCTGAAGTTCGTCGCGCGGAGCTGGTTCAATCTCGATGCGGTGTGGGCGTCCAGCCTGATCCTGACGGGTGCGGTGTCGTTCGGGCTGGCGGCGGCGCGATAGCGCCCGGCTCGCTCGCGAAGCGCGCCCGCCGATGGCGCCCCGACGAAAGGCGCGGAACCCTCGCCCCAGCACGACGCCGGCGCCGCGCGACAGTGTTCGCTACCTCACGCTCGCCCCGCGATGTGCCGTCCGCACGGGCCCGGCGGTCGCGATTCCGCTAAAATCGCGCCATGCGCACCACTTCCCGACCGACCGCCCCGGCCTTGCCGCCATTCGTCCGCCGCGCCCCCCGCATTCGCCGCGCGCCGCGCCCGTCCGTTTCGTTCCGGATGGCCGCCCGATGAACCACGCCACCCCGCCGGATTTCGATTCGGCCGCCTTTCGCCAGGCGCTCGGCCAGTTCGCGACCGGCGTCACGGTCATCACGACGCGTGCGCCGTCCGGGCAACTGATCGGCATCACCGCGAGCTCGTTCAACTCGGTGTCGCTCGACCCGCCGCTCGTGCTGTGGAGCCTCGCGCACAAATCGGCATCGACCCCGGTGTTCCGCAACAACAGCCATTACGTGGTGAACGTGCTCGCGGCGTCGCAGCTCGACCTGTGCAAGCGCTTCTCGACCTACAAGGGCGACCGCTTCGAAGGGATCGCGCACGCGGCCGGCAACTCGGGCATGCCGGTGCTCGACGGCGCGCTCGCGTGGTTCGAGTGCCACAACCGCAGCCGCTACGACGAAGGCGACCATGTGATCTTCGTCGGCGAAGTGGAACGCTGCGGCGTGCGGACCGCATCGGATGCCGCAGCGCCGCTCGTGTTCCACGGCGGCGGCTTCCACGGCCTCACACCGCTTTGATCGCCCCCATGCGGGCCAGCCCGACCGGCGCGCCCGCTTCGTCCTTCAGCGTCTGCAACACGATGTTCGAACGGATGTCCATCACGCCCGGCGCCTTGTAGAGCCGGTTCAGCACGAAATCCGAGTAGTGCTTGAGGTTGTGCGCGAGCACCCGCAGCAGATAGTGGCTCTCGCCCGTCACGACGAACGCGCCGACCACCTCCGGCCATTCGCGCAGCGCTTCCGCGAAGCGCTCGTGCCATTGATTTTCTTCGTTGCGCATCGACACCTGCACGAACGCCTCGAGCTCGAAGCCGAGCTTCTCGCGGCTCAGGCACGCGCGATAGTGCTCGATCACGCCCTGCTCCTCGAGCAGGCGCATGCGGCGCAGGCAGGCGGACGGCGACAGCGAGATTCGCTCCGCCAGGTCGAGATTGCTGATTCTGCCCTCCTCCTGCAGTACCGCCAGAATCCGGCAGTCGGTGGCATCGAGCGTGATCGCGTGCATTTTTGGTCCCCGTTTTCCCTCTGATTCGAATTATCTGCCAATCGGGCGGATTGTCCATGTTTATTTCGCAAGCACTTTCTGCGAGCGTCCACCTATCATTCGAAGGATCGATTCACCGATTCGTCATGCCATGGACACACTCTGGGACATCTCGCCGCCCGTCAGCCCCGCCACCCCCGTGTGGCCGGGCGACACGCCGGTTTCCGTCGAACGCGTCTGGCGGATGGAGGCCGGCTCGCCGGTCAACGTCGCGCGCCTGACGCTGTCGCCGCACACGGGCGCGCACTGCGACGCGCCGCTCCACTACGACGCCGACGGCGCGCCGATCGGCGCGGTGCCGCTCGATACGTATCTCGGCCCGTGCCGCGTGATTCACTGCATCGGCGCGTCGCCGGTCGTGCGCCCGGCCGACATCGAGGCCGCGCTCGACGCCGTGCCGGCGCGCGTGCTGCTGCGCACCTATGCGCGCGCCAGCGTCGAGCAATGGGACAGCGGCTTCTGCGCGGTCGCGCCCGAGACCGTCGACCTGCTCGCCGCGCGCGGCGTGAAGCTGATCGGCATCGACACGCCGTCGCTCGACCCGCAGGAATCGAAGACGATGGATGCGCATCACCGCGTGCGCGCGCACCGGATGGCGATCCTCGAGGGAATCGTGCTCGACGACGTGCCGCCCGGCGACTACGAACTCATCGCGCTGCCGCTGAAGCTCGCGACGCTCGACGCGAGCCCCGTGCGCGCGGTGCTGCGCGCGCTGCCCGGCCGGTCCGCCTGATTCACCGAACCACTGAACCGAGAACCACTGACCCGACATCATGATCAAGACCCGTGAAGACGCGCTCGCCCTCGACCGCGACGACCCGCTCGCCCCGCTGCGCGACCAGTTCGCGCTGCCCGACGGCGTGATCTATCTCGACGGCAACTCGCTCGGCGCGCAGCCGCGCGCGTCCGCCGCCCGCGCGCAACAGGTGATCGGCGCCGAATGGGGCGAAGGCCTGATCCGCAGCTGGAACACCGCCGGCTGGTTCGCGCTGCCGCGCCGCCTCGGCGACAAGCTCGCGACGCTGATCGGCGGCGCGCCCGGCGAGACCGTCGTGACCGACACGATCTCGATCAACCTGTTCAAGCTGCTGTCGGCGATGGTGCGCCACCAGGCCGAGCGCGCGCCGGAGCGCCGCGTGATCGTGTCCGAGCGCTCGAACTTCCCGACCGACCTGTACATCGCGCAAGGCCTGATCGAACAGCTCGGCGGCGGCTACGAGCTGCGCCTGATCGACGATCCGGCGGACCTGCCCGGCGCGCTCGGCGCCGACACGGCCGTCGCGATGATCACGCACGTGAACTACCGCACCGGCTACATGCACGACATGCCGGCCGTCACGCAGCTCGTGCACGACGCGGGCGCGCTGATGCTGTGGGATCTCGCGCATTCGGCAGGCGCGGTGCCGGTCAACCTGAACGGCGCGCACGCGGACGGCGCGGTCGGCTGCACGTACAAGTACCTGAACGGCGGCCCCGGCTCGCCCGCATTCGTGTGGGTGCCGCACCGCCATCACGCGCACTTCTCGCAGCCGCTGTCGGGCTGGTGGGGCCACCGTGCGCCGTTCGCGATGCAGCCGGGCTTCGCGCCCGATCCGGGCATCGCGCGCTTCCTCTGCGGCACGCAGCCGATCGTGTCGATGTCGATGGTCGAATGCGGGCTCGACGTGTTCCTGCAGACCGACATGCACGCGATCCGCCGCAAGTCGCTCGCGCTGACGGACGCGTTCATCGCGCTCGTCGAGGCGCGCTGCGCGGGCCTGTCGCTGAAGCTCGTCACGCCGCGCGCGCATCACCAGCGCGGCTCGCAGGCGAGCTTCGAGCATCCGCACGGCTACGAGGTGATGCAGGCGCTGATCGCGCGCGGCGTGATCGGCGACTACCGCGAGCCTTACGTGCTGCGCTTCGGCTTCACGCCGCTCTACACGCGCTTCGTCGACGTGTGGGATGCCGTCGAGACGCTGCGCGACATCCTGGCCACCGATGCGTGGAAGGCACCCGAGTTCGCCGAGCGCGGCGCGGTGACCTGACCGGTTCTTGCCCGGCGTGCCGCGCCGACATGCGCATGGCGCGCCGCGCCCCCGTCATTCAATTCTGGAGAAAGTCGTGAATTCTGGTCATATGCAGCCACCCGGCGACGATGCGCCGGCGGGCTGCCCGTTCTCGGGCGCACGCGCGGCCCACCCGGCGCACGAAGCCCCGCACGTGCCCGGCGATACGTCGGGCGAAGCCGGCTGGCACAACGCGCAGCTCGATTTCTCGAAGTCGATGAGCTACGGCGACTACCTGTCGCTGAATTCGATCCTCGACGCGCAGCATCCGCTGTCGCCCGATCACAACGAGATGCTGTTCATCATCCAGCATCAGACGAGCGAGCTGTGGATGAAGCTCGCGCTGTTCGAATTGCGCGGCGCACTCGATGCGGTGCGCGGCGACGCGCTGCCGCCCGCGTTCAAGATGCTCGCGCGCGTGTCGCGCATCCTCGAGCAGCTGGTGCAGGCGTGGAACGTGCTGTCGACGATGACGCCGTCCGAGTATTCGGCGATGCGGCCGTATCTCGGCCAGTCGTCGGGCTTCCAGTCGTATCAGTATCGGCAGCTCGAGTTCCTGCTCGGCAACAAGAACGTCCAGATGCTGCAGCCGCACGCGCACCGGCCGGACATCCTCGAACAGGTGCGCGCGACGCTCGAGGCGCCGTCGTTCTATGACGAAGTCGTGCGCCTGCTCGCGCGGCGCGGCTTCCCGATCGCGCCCGAGCGGCTCGAGCGCGACTGGACGCAGCCGATGCGGCACGACGAAACCGTCGAGGCCGCGTGGCTCGAGGTCTACCGTCACCCGCAGCAGCACTGGGAGCTCTACGAGATGGCCGAGGAACTCGTCGATCTCGAGGACGCATTCCGCCAGTGGCGGTTCCGTCACGTGACGACGGTCGAGCGCATCATCGGCTTCAAGCAGGGCACGGGCGGCACGAGCGGCGCGCCGTATCTGCGCAAGATGCTCGACGTCGTGCTGTTCCCCGAGCTCTGGCACGTGCGCACCACGCTGTAACGGGCGCGCATGTCATGCGACCCGCGCGTCACGACGACGTGCGGGCCAGTTCCTCCCCTTCGCCCGGCAACGCGCGTTCGCGCGTGAGCCGCGGAATGTGCCGCCGCATCGCGAGCAGCGCGACGCATACCACGCTCATCGCGACGGCCAGCATCGTCAGGTACGCCGTCGCGCCGCCCGCCGTGATGACGAGCGCGCCCGCGAACGCGCTGAGGATCGCGCCGAGCCGGCCGAACGCGAGCGCGCTCGCGGTGCCGGTCGCGCGCACCGCCGTCGGGTAGATGTACGCGCACAGCGCATACATCGTCGACTGCACCGCGTTGACGAACAGGCCGTGCACGCCGAGCCCGACGATCAGCCAGCCCGTGTGGCGCCCCGCATCGACACCCAGCAGCCACACCGCGCTCGCCGCGCCGCCGATGCTGCACAGCGCGAGCGGCCAGCGCGAACCCGCATGCGCGATCGCCCACGCGCACAGCAGCGCACCGATCACGCCGCCGAGGTTGTACGCGGTGAGCCCCGAGCCCGCGACCGACACGCTCAGCCCGCTCGCGGCCAGCATCGTCGGCAGCCAGCTGAACGCCGCATACACCGCGAGCAGGCACATGAAGAACGCGCACCACAGCGCGATCGTGTCGCGTGCCTGGCCGCCGGCGAACAACGCGCCGAAGCCGCCGCGCGCGCCGGGCGCGCGTGCGTCGCGAAGATCGGTGAACACGGTGCCGGGCGCGACCGGCCGCTGCATGCGCGCGAGCAATGCGCCGAGTTCCGGCCAGCGTGCGGGGCGCCGCGCCAGAAAGCGCGGCGATTCGGGCAGCGCGCGCACGAGCACGAAGCCGAGCACGAGCGGCAGCGCGCCGCCCGCGAAGAACAGCCCGCGCCAGCCGTAGCGCGGCAGCACCTCGTGCGCGAACAACCCGGCCAGCATCCCGCCGAGCGGCACGCAGACGATCGTCGCCGTAACCATCATCGTGCGGCGCCGCGCGGGCGTGTATTCGGCCGTCATCGTCGTGGCCGTGGGCAGCGCGCCGCCGATCCCGAGCCCCGCGCAGAAGCGCAGCATCGCGATCGTCGCGACATCCGGCGCGAAGCCGATCGCGCAGGTGGCAATGCCGAACAGGAACACGCTGCCGATCACGGCCTGGCGGCGCCCGAAACGGTCCGCGACGATACCCGCGCACGCGCTGCCGATGCCCATCCCGATCAGCCCGGCGGCCACCGCCGGCGCGAACGCGCCGCGCGTGATTCCCCATTCGCGGATCAGCACCGGAATCGCGAACCCGATCAACTGGCCGTCGAAGCCGTCGAGCACGATCGCGAGCGCGGCGAGCAGCACCACGCAACGCTGCATCGTCGTGAACGGTCCGTCGTCGAGCGTCGTGCCGATGTCGACCGGTGGCGGCTGCAATTCGTCGCGCGTGCTCATGCGGCCTCCCGTGTGCGATGCGTCGGCGACATTGGCGACATCAACGACATCAGCGGTATCGGCAGTATCGGCGACATCGCGCCCGAACGGCGCGCGGCAAGACTACGGCATTCGATGAGATTCATGGCGTCTCCAATTGCCCGGACTGGCGCTTGCGCGTGCCCGGATCTCGTGCTGCACGGTCGGTCGACGCCCGTGCATCGGCGCCTGCCCCGCGTCTTGTCCCATCCTTCCCGATCCGGCAACATCGCGCGCACGCGGCGCGCGCGGATCGTCGTGCGGCGCAAGCCCGCCGCCGGCGCGACGCTTAGCCGCCGCGCGCGTCGATCAGCCTGACGAGCGCGAGCAGCGTCTCGGTATGCGGAACCGCGATACCCGTCTCGCGCGCGGCCGCGACGACGCTGCCGCTGATCGCGTCGATCTCGGTGCGGCGGCCCGCGAGCACGTCCTGCAGCATCGACGGCCGATGGCCGCGATGCGCGTGGATCGCATGCTCGACGTTGCGCGCGATGCGCTCGCCGTCCACCGCGATGCCTTTCGCGTGCGCGACGGCGGCCGTCTCCGCCGCGATCGCGAGTGCGAGCCGCGGGCCGTCGGGCACGCGGCCGAGCTGGTCGACCGTGCAACCCGTCGCCGCGCACAGCGTGTTGAGCGCCGCATTGAACGCGACCTTTTCCCAGATCGCGGCCCACACGTCGGCATCGAGCGAACACGCGAGGCCGGCACGCGAGAACGTATCGGCCACGGCAGCCGCAAACGGGCGCGCCGCGCCGTCTGCCGTCATCATGCGAATCGTGCCGGCACCGTGCGAGCGCACGTGCCCTGTGCCGGCGAAGTCGGCCGGCCAGGTCGTGACGCCGACCAGAATCCGTTCGAGCGGCACGAACGCGTTCAGCGTCTCGACGTTGCCGAGGCCGTTCTGCAGCGTCAGCACGCAAGTACGCGACGTCAGCAATGCGCGCACGCCTTCGAGCGCCGCACGCGTGTGCAGCGATTTCGTGAAGACGATCAGCAGATCGAACGGCATGTCGGGCGATGCGCTCGCCTGCGCATTCGCCGTTTCCGGCCGCACTGCCTGCAACGCATGGACGCGGCGTTCGCCGCGATCGTCGTCGACGCGCAGTCCGTCGCGCCGGATCGCATCGAGATGCGCATCGTTCACGTCGATCAGCGTGACGGCCTCGCCGTGCTCGGCCAGTCGCGCGCCGAACAGCGAGCCCATGGCGCCGGCGCCGAGAATCGCGATCTTCATCGTCGGCGGCCTCTCAGAACGGATAGTGGCGCGGCGCGGTCTGCACGGTGATCCAGCGCAGATCCGTGAACGCGGCGATGCCGGCCTTTCCGCCGAAGTGGCCGAAGCCGCTGTCCTTCACGCCGCCGAACGGCATTTGCGCCTCGTCGTGCACGGTCGGACCGTTCACGTGGCAGATGCCCGATTCGATGCGCGCCGCGACCCGCATCGCGCGCGCGACGTCGCGGCTGAACACGGCCGATGCCAGCCCGAACGCGTTGTCGTTCGCGCAGCGGATCGCCGCGGCCTCGCCGTCGACCCGCACGATGCCCTTCACCGGCCCGAACGATTCCTCCGCGTAGATCCGCATCGCGGGCGTCACGTGATCGAGCAGCGTCGCGGGAAACAGCGTGCCGTCCGACTTGCCGCCGCACAGCAGCGTCGCCCCGTTTGCGAGCGCATCGTCGATCAGCGCGTTGCAGCGCTCGACGGCCTTCATGTCGATCAGCGAACCGAGCACGACCGGCCCTTGGCGCGGATCGCCGAGCGGCAGCGACGCGGCCTTGGCCGCGAGCTTCGCGACGAACGCGTCGGCGATCGATGCATCGACGACGATCCGCTCGGTCGACATGCAGATCTGCCCGGAATTCGCGAACGCGCCGAATGCGGCCGCCGCGACCGCCGCGTCGAGATCCGCATCGTCGAGCACGACGAACGGCGCCTTGCCGCCGAGTTCGAGCACCGACGGCTTCAGGTGACGCGCGCATGCTTCGGCGACGATCCGCCCGACGCGCGTCGAGCCGGTGAAATTCACGCGACGCACGGCCGGATGCGCGATCAGTGCGTCGACGACGGGCCCCGCGTCCTCGGGCGCGTTCGTCACGAAGTTGACGACGCCCGCCGGCAAGCCGGCCTCCTGCAGCGCCTCGACGATCAGCCCGTGCGTGACGGGGCACAGCTCGGAGCCCTTGAGCACGACCGTGTTGCCGCATGCGAGCGGCAGCGCGAGCGCGCGCGTCGCGAGGATCACCGGCGCGTTCCACGGCGCGATGCCGAGCACCACGCCGGCCGGCTGCCGCACGCCCATCGCGAGCGAACCGGGCACATCCGACGGGATCAGTTCGCCGCCGACCTGCGTGGTCAGCGACGCGGCCTCGACGAGCCCGCTCGCGGCCAGGTGCACGTTGAAGCCCGCCCACAGCGCCGACGCGCCGGTCTCGGCGGCCATCGCGGCGACGAACTGGTCGTGCTTCGCTTCGAGCGCGGCGGCAGCCTTCAGCAGCAGCGCGCGGCGCGCGCCCGGGCCGAGCGCGGCCCATTCGGGAAACGCGCGGGCGGCCGCGTCGGCCGCCGCGCGCGCATCGTCGAGCGTGCAGGCAGGCGCGCTCGACGCGACTTCGCCGTCGAGCGGGTTGCGGCGCACGAAGGTCGCGCCGCTGGACGAGTGGCGGCGTTCGCCGCCGATCAGCATCGATACGGTTTGCATGGATTCTCCGAAACGACGCGCGCACGCGCGTCAGGCAACCTCGACGTCGACGACGACGGGCGTACCGGCCCGCAGCGCATCCGTCAGCGTGTCATGCAGGCGCGCGGCATCGGCGACACGGATGCCGCGGCATCCCATCCCTTGCGCGAGCGCGACGAAATCCAGGTCCGGCAGATCGGTGCCCTGCACCGGATCGTCGGGGCCGAAGCCGAACACGGGCGCGAAATCCTGCAGCGCCGCGTAGCGCCGATTGTTCAGGATCACGAACGTGATCGGCAGCTTCAGCTGCGCGGCACTCCACAATGCCTGGATCGAATAGAGGCTCGATCCGTCGCCGATCAGGCCGATCACGCGCCGCCCCGGCCGCGCGAGCGCGACGCCGACCGCGGCCGGCATCCCGTAGCCGAGCCCGCCGCTGTCCATCGTGTAGAACGTGCCGCTGCGCGTGAACGGCAGGTGCGCCTGCATCACCGGCCGCGCGCTCGGCGCTTCCTCGACGACGATGTCGTGCGCGTCGCGCACGTCCGCGAGCGTCTGCAGCGCGAAGGCCACCGACATCCGCTCGCCGGCGGCCGGTGCTTCGGCGCGAGGGCGCGGCGGCCGCGGCGCGGGCATCGGCCGCTCGGGCGGCGCCGGCCTCGCGAGCAGGTCGCGTGCCGCGAGCCGCAGGTTGCCGACGACCGCGTCGCCCGACGGTGTCCATGCGGCGACGCCGGGATCGTCGACGAGCTGCACGAGCATCGCGCCCGGCGGCACGTGCGGGCCGCTGCCCTCGATGTGATAGGTGAATGCGGGCGCGCCGAACGCGAACACGAGGTCGTGCCCGTCGAGCCGCGCGACGATCTTCTCGCGGATCGCGGGCAGGAAGCCGGCGAACAGCGGGTGATCCTCCGGAAAGCTGCAGCGTCCCGACATCGGCGCGACGTACACGCTGGCGCGATGCCGCTCGGCAAGCCGCACGACGTCGTCCCACGCGCCGGCCCGATCGACGGCCGCACCGACCACCAGCGCGGGGCGCCGTGCCGCATCGAGCGCGTCGCCGAGCCGCGCGAGCGCATCGGGATCGGGCCGCACGACGCTGCTGACCGCGCGTCGCGGCAGCAACTCGGCCGGCTGATCCCAGTCGTCGACCGGAATCGACACGAACACCGGCCCGCGCGGCTCCTGCATCGCGATCCGGTACGCGCGCGCGATCGCGGCCGGCACGTCCTGCGCGCGCGCGGGCTCGATGCTCCATTTCACGTACGGCTTCGGCAGCTCGGCGGCCTGCGTCGCGCCGAGGAACGGATCGAACGGCAAAATCGCGCGCGCCTGCTGGCCCGCGGTGACGATCAGCGGCGTGCGGTTCCTGAACGCGGTGAACAGGTTGCCCATCGCGTTGCCGACGCCGGCCGCCGAATGCAGGTTGACGACCGCCGCGTTGCCCGTGGCTTGCGCATGACCGTCCGCCATCCCGACCACGACGGCCTCCTGCAGGCCGAGCACGTAGCGGAAATCGGCGGGGAAATCGCGGAACATCGGGAGCTCGGTGGAGCCGGGATTGCCGAACACGCGATCGATGCCGAACTGGCGAAACAGGTCGATGACGGCATCGCGGACGGTGATCTGGGCGGCCGGTGCGGCGGAATGGGACGGGTTGCCGGTCATGCTCGGGCGTCTCCTCGGTGGCTTGGCGGTTTCCACAGTATCGAAGCGCGAGTCATTCACCGATACTGTATTTTTTGCGAAAAGCCATTACGGATCGGCATGACTTTCGATCTCCGACAATTGCGCGCCTTCACGACCATCGTCGCGTGCGGCAGCCTCGGCCGCGCGGCCGACGCGCTGCACGTGACCCAGCCGGCGCTGAGCCGGATCCTGAAGCGGCTCGAGGACCAGGTCGGCGCGCCACTGTTCGAGCGGCATTCGAAAGGCGTGCAGCTGACGGCGTTCGGCGAGGCGCTGCTGCCGCACGCGACGCTGCTGCAGCACGAGGCCGAGCACGCACGCGAGGAGCTCGACGCGATGCGCGGCTTCGCGAAAGGCACGATCAAGGTCGGCACGGTGGGCAGCATCGCGAGCCTCGTGCTGCCGGTCGCCGTCGGCCGCGTGCTCGACCGCTGGCCGAACCTGCGCGTCGAGATTCTCGAAGGCGTGTGGGACCGGCTCGCGCAAGGGCTGAACAAGCACGAGATCGATCTCGCGCTGTCCGCGCACGGGCCCGACACCGACGAGATCGTCGCGATTCCGGAGTGCCGCTGGGAAGATCGCAGCCATATCGTTGCGGCGCCGCACCATCCGCTGCGCATGCTCGGCCGCGCACCGACGCTCGCCGACACGCTGCACGCGCGCTGGGCGATTCCGCCGCGCGGCACCGCGCCGTTCGACCACATGCGCGCGACCTTCGACGCACACGGGCTTGCCCTTCCCGACATCGCGGTCGAAACGCGCTCGGTCACGACGCTGAAGAGCCTCGTCGCGCATGCCGGCTTCCTCAGCTGGATGGCCGAGCCGATGTACGGCGCCGAACAGTGCGCCGGCACGATCGACACGCTGCCGGTGCGCGAGGTCGTCGCGGTGCGCACGCTCACGGCATTCCGGCGCCGACACGGCATCCTGCCGGGGCCGGCAGGCAAGCTGCTCGACGAACTCGTCGCGCTCACGCGCGAGCAGCGCTGACGCCTTTCCTCGGCCGGGCGCGGCTTGCCCGCTGCCCCCGCAACGCCGCAACGCACCATCGAAATGCCGTGTCCCCGCCTTGACTTTCGCTCGCCCGAATACGATCATTCGCTCACACAAAGAGCAAATGATCGCATTCATATTCGACAGGAAAGACTGGCACGAACAGGAGACACCGGATGAGCGAATCGTCCCCCGCCCGCGCGCCCGTGCTGCTGCACATCGGCGCGGGCTCGTTCCACCGCGCGCACCAGGCGTGGTATCTGCATCGCGTGAACGCGGCCGTGCCGGCCGACGAGCGCTGGTCGCTGACCGTCGGCAACATCCGCGACGACATGCGCGCGACGATGGACGCGCTCGCCGCGCAGCACGGCGCGTACACGCTCGAGACCGTCACGCCGCAGGGCGAGCGCGCGTACGAGACGATCCGCGCGATCTCGCGCGTGCTGCCGTGGTCGATCGACCTCGCCGCGCTGATCGACGCGGGCGCCGACCCGGCCTGCCGGATCGTGTCGTTTACCGTGACCGAAGGCGGCTACTACCTCGACGAACACAACCGGCTCGACCTCGCGAACGCCGATCTCGCGGCCGATCTGCAGGGCGCGCGCACGACGCTGTACGGCGCGCTCGCGGCGCTGCTCGCCGAACGCGTGAAGCGCGGCGCGGGCCCGCTCACGCTGCAGAGCTGCGACAACCTGCGCAACAACGGCGCGCGCTTTCGCGCGGGCATGCGTGAATTCCTCGAACGGCGCGGCGAAGACGGACTGCTTGCATGGTTCGATGCGAACGTCGCGACGCCGAGCGCGATGGTCGACCGCATCACGCCGCGCCCGACCGCCGACGTGCGCGAACGCGTGCGCGCGGCCACCGGCGTCGACGATGCCTGCCCGGTGATGGGCGAATCGTTCATCCAGTGGGTAATCGAGGATCGCTTCGCGGCCGGCCGGCCGCGCTGGGAGCTGGCCGGCGCGGAGCTGGTCGACGACGTGCACCCGTACGAGGAAGCGAAGATCCGCATCCTCAACGCCACGCACAGCTGCATCGCGTGGGCCGGCACGCTCGCGGGCTACACGTACATCCACGAGGGCACGCACGACGTGGCGATCCGCCGGTTCGCGCACGACTACGTGACGCAGGACGTGATCCCGTGCCTGAGCCCGAGCCCGCTCGATCTCGAACGCTACCGCGACGTCGTGCTCGAACGCTTCGGCAACCCGTACGTGCTCGACACGAACCAGCGCGTCGCGGCCGACGGCTTCTCGAAGCTTCCCGGCTTCATCGCGCCGACGCTCGCCGAATCGCTCACGCGCGGCGCCGCGCCGGTCGCCACCGCCGTGCTGCCGGCGCTGTTCCTGCGCTTTCTCGAACGCTGGGCGCGCGGCTTATTGCCGTATGCATACCAGGACGGCGTAATGGACGACGGCGTCGCGCGCGCGATCGTCGAAGCCGACGACCCGGTCGTCGCGCTGTGCGCGAGCCGCGCGCTCTGGGGCTCGCTCGCCGGCAACGCGGCGCTGTTCGAAGCGCTGCGTGCGGGGCTCGCACGCGTGGACGCATGGCTCGCGCAGCGCTGACGCGCGGCGCGCCGCGGCCTGCCAGCCGGCCGCCCGCGGGCGGTCGCGCATCCGGGCGAACCTGCGTTGGCATGGCCGCGCACGTGCGGCTAAAGTAGCGGCTCCTCACTGACGCAACGGATCGCTCATGTATCTCGGCATCGACCTCGGCACCTCGGAAGTGAAGGTGCTGCTGCTTGCCCCGGACGGCACGGTGATCGGCACCGCGGGCACGCCGTTCAGCGTGTCGCGGCCGCACCCGCGCTGGGCGGAGCAGCATCCGGACGATTGGTGGCGAGGCACGCTCGCCGCGCTCGCGGCGCTGCGCGAGCGGCATCCGCAGGCATTCGCGCAGGTGCGCGGGATCGGCCTGTCGGGCCAGATGCACGGCGCGGTGCTGCTCGGTCGCGACGACCGCGTGCTGCGCCCCGCGATTCTGTGGAACGACATGCGCAGCGCCGACGAATGCGCGCTGCTCACCGAACGCGCGCCCGATCTGCACGCGCTGGCCGGCAACCTGGCGATGCCCGGCTTCACCGCGCCGAAACTGCTGTGGGTCGCGAAGCACGAGCCGGACGTGTTCGCGGCGACCGCGTGCGTGCTGATGCCGAAGGACTACCTGCGCTTCCGTCTGACCGGCGCGAAGGTGTCGGACCCGTCCGACGCGGCCGGCACGCTGTGGCTCGACGTCGCGCGCCGCGACTGGTCCGACGCGCTGCTCGCCGCGTGCGACATGACGCGCGCGCAGATGCCGCGCATCGTCGAAGGCAACGCGCCGTCCGGCACGCTGCGCGCGGATCTCGCGCGCGAGCTCGGGCTGTCGGAGGCCGTCGTGGCGGCCGGCGGCGGCGGCGACAACGCGACGAGCGCGCTGGGCATCGGCGCGATCCACGCGGGCGACGGCTTCGTGTCGCTCGGCACGTCGGGCGTGCTCAGCGTGGTCGGCGACCGCTTCATGCCGAACTCCGCATCGGCCGTGCATGCGTTCTGCCACGCGATTCCCGATCGCTGGCAACTGATGAGCGTCGTGCTGTCGGCGGCGAGCTGCCTGCGCTGGGTCTGCAAGCTGACGGGCACCGACGAGCCGGCGCTGCTCGCCGAAATCGAGGCGCTCGATGCGGACGCGCTCGCGACGGCGCCGCTGTTCCTCCCCTACCTGTCCGGCGAGCGCACGCCGCACAACGATCCGTATGCGCAGGGCGTGTTCTTCGGGATGACGCATGCGACCGAACGCGCGCACCTCGGCTACGCGGTGCTCGAAGGCGTAACGCTCGGCCTCGCGGACGGCCTCGACGCGCTGCACGCGGCCGGCGTCGAAACCGACCGTCTGTCGCTGATCGGCGGCGGCGCGCGCAGCGCGTTCTGGGCGCAGCTGATCGCCGACGCGCTGAACGTGCGCACCTGCCAGCACGGCGGCGGCGAAACCGGCGCGGCGCTCGGCGCCGCACGCCTGGGCTGGCTCGCCGTCGGCGGCGATCCGCATGCGGTGCTGACCAAGCCGCCGGTGCGCGCCGAATACGCGCCCGACGCCGGCCGTCATGCGCGGCTGCGCGAGCGCCTCGACGCGTTCCGCGCGCTGTACCGCCACGTGCGCCCGCTTTACGAACCGTCGCGCGCGCGACTCGTGTAAGCACCGCCGCGGCCGCACGTCCGGCATGCGTTACAGTGGATGCCGTTGCGCCGCCCGACGGCCGACCCCGATCCGAACCGAACCGCTATCGTGTCCAAGTCCTCAGAAAAACTCGATCTCGCCACGCGTGCCGCGTGGCTCTACTACGTCGCGGGCGACACGCAGAACGAAATCGCCGAGAAGCTGCAGGTGTCGCGCCCGGTCGCGCAACGCCTCGTCGCGTTCGCCGTCGAGAAGAACCTGATCCGCGTGCGCGTCGATCATCGGCTCGCCGACTGTCTCGAGCTCGGCGCGCAGCTGTCGAAGCGCTACGGGCTCGCGATGTGCGAGGTCGTGCCCGTCGATGCGGACGCGCCCGAAGCGATCGACCGCAAGCTCGCGGTCGCCGGCGCGCAGGTGATGGAGCGCTACCTGAACGAAACGCGGCCGATGGTGATTGCCGTGAGCAGCGGCCGGACGCTGAAGGCCGCGGTCGCGCAGATCGCGCAGATCGAGCGGCCGCAGCACCGGCTCGTGTCGATGGTCGGCGCGATCGCGGCCGACGGCTCGTCGAACCGCTACGACGTCGCGCAGTACATCTCCGAGAAAACCGGCGGCAAGCACTTCCTGCTGCCCGCGCCGCTGTTCGCCGACAGCGATGCCGAGCGCGCGCAATGGTGCAATCACCGGCTGTACCGGATCGTCGACGCGTTGTCGGCGCAGGCCGACGTCGCATTCGTCGGGATCGGCAACATCGGCCCGCACTGCCCGCTCTACGAGGACGGCTTCATTACCGAACAGGAACGCGACGAGATGACCGCGCTCGGTGCGGTCGCCGAACTGCTCGGCGTGCCGATCGATGCGCAGGGCAAGCTGGTCGACGTGTCGACCAGCGCGCGCGTGACGAGCGTGTCGCTCGACACGCCGCCGAAACGCCCGACGATCGCGTTCGCCGGCGGCCCGAAGAAGCGCGACGCCGTGATCGCGGCGCTGCGCGGCGGCTGGCTGTCGGGGCTCGTCACCGACGAAACCTGCGCGCGCGCCGCACTCGACGCGAAGGCGGGCTGACGCCGCCGAACGCTCACGCGGCCGCGCGACGCGCGGCAAACGCGTGCCGGCGCGCGCCACGCGCCGATCCAGGCCGCCGCCAGCAGCGCGACGAGCGCCGCCGGCATCGTTCCCGCGCCCGTCACGCCGCCTTCGCGTGCGGGCTCAGCCGACGCAGCGCCTGCCCGCGTTCGTCGAACAGGTGGCAGTGCTCGGGCTGCGCATGCACGTGCAGCGTCTCGCCGGTGCGGTACGTGTCGAGCGGCGGAATCCGCGCGATCAGCCCGTCCGGTGCGACGGCCGACTCCGCGTACAGATACGCGGCATCGCCGAGCGATTCGACAGCCATCGTCCGTGCGGCGACACCGTCCGCCGCCTGTCCCACCAGCAGATGTTCGGGCCGCACGCCGACGGTCACGGCCGCGCCGCGCTGCAGGCCCGCCGCATCGACGGCGACGTGCTGCGTCTCGCCGCTGCCGAAACGCACCAGCACGCCCGTCGCATCGGCCGACTCCACCGTGCCCGTCAGGAAGTTCATCTTCGGCGAGCCGATGAAGCCCGCAACGAACTGGTTGGCCGGCGCGTGGTACAGCGCGTTCGGCGTGCCGACCTGCTGCACCTCGCCGCCCGACAGCACGACGATCTTGTCGGCGAGCGTCATCGCCTCGACCTGGTCGTGGGTCACGTAGATCATCGTCGTCTTCAGCTCGTCGTGCAGCCGCGCGAATTCCAGCCGCATCTTCACGCGCAGCGCCGCGTCGAGGTTCGACAACGGCTCGTCGAACAGGAACACCTTCGGCTTGCGCGTGATCGCGCGGCCGATCGCGACGCGCTGGCGCTGGCCGCCCGACAACTGCTTCGGCTTGCGGTCGAGCAGGTGATCGATGTGCAGGATCTTCGCGGCCTGCTTCACCGCCTGGTCGATCTCGGGCTTCTTCGCTCCGGCGAGCTTCAGGCCGAACGCCATGTTGTCGTACAGCGTCATGTGCGGGTACAGCGCATACGACTGGAACACCATCGCGATGCCGCGCTTCGCGCTCGGCACGTCGTTGACCTTCGCGCCGTCGATCAGCAGGTCGCCGCTCGAGATGTCCTCGAGCCCGGCGATCATCCGCATCAGCGTGGATTTGCCGCAGCCGCTCGGCCCGACGAACACGACGAATTCGCCGTCGGCGATGTCGAGGTTCACGTTGCGCAGCACTTCGGTGTCGTCGTAGCGCTTCGCGATGTTGCGCAGGAGCACGCTTGCCATGATCTGTCTCCGTTCGTTCGTGATGCGCCGCGTGCGACGCGGCGCGATCGTTCGTGGTTGCTAGTTCGGCAGCACGGCGCCGGTCGCCTGCCAGCGCGCGACGTAGCCGGGCAGCTCGTGCATGTCGTCGAATACGTGACGCGCGCCGATCCCGCGCAGCGCGTCGATCTGCGCGGCCGACGCATGCCCGCCGCCGACGAAGCCGAGCACGGTCATGCCGGCCGCGGCAGCCGCGGTGATGCCGGTCACGCTGTCCTCGACGACGAGGCATTGCGCGGGCACCGCGCCGAGCGCGCGGGCGGCCGCGAGATACACGTCGGGTGCCGGCTTCGGCCTCGCGACGGCGTCCGCGCAGAACAGCCGGTCGCCGAAGAAGCGCGCGAGACCGGTGCGCGCGAGCGCCGCCTCGACGTATGCGCGGTAGCTGTTGCTCGCGCATGCGGTCGTCATGCCGATCGCGGCGAGTGCCGTGTCGATGCCGTCGACCATCGGCGCGTTCACGGCCGCCGCCTCGACCGCGCGGCGGATCGCGTTGACGTCGTCGGCGCTCAGCGTGCGGCCGACCGCCTCGCTCGCGCCGGCCAGCACGCGCTCGATGCGCAGCCCGAGCAGCGGCATCACCGCCGGGCGCGCGTCGACGCCCGGCCAGCGCGCGTCCAGCTCGCGCACGATCACGTCGGCGGCAACGGCCTCGCTGTCGATCAGCACGCCGTCGCAATCGCAGATCAGCACGTTCGTCCCGTGACCGAACGGGCCATTGCCGGCCGCGCCTTTGCCGGCCGCGCCTTTGCTGGCCGCGCTCATTTAACCGCCCCGAACGTGAGCCCGCGCACCAGCTGCTTCTGCGACAGCCAGCCGACGATCAGGATCGGCGCGACCGCGAGCAGCGAAGCGGCGGACAGCTTCGCCCAGAACAGGCCCTCAGGGCTCGAGTACGACGCGATGAACACGGTCAGCGGCGCGGCGTTCGAGCTCGACAGATTGATGCTCCAGAACGCCTCGTTCCACGACAGGATCACGAGCAGCAGCGCGGTGGACGCGAGCCCCGGCAGCGCCATCGGCATCAGCAGGTAGACGATCTCCTGCCACGTCGACGCGCCGTCGATGCGCCCGGCCTCGAGGATGTCCTTCGGGATTTCGTTGAAGTAGGTGAAGGTCATCCACACCGCGATCGGCAGGTTGATCAGCGTGTACACGATCACGAGGCCCGACACGGTGTCGAGCAGCCCCGCGTTCTTCCACAACAGGTAGATCGGCACGAGCACGCCGACCGACGGCATCATCTTCGTCGACAGCATCCACAGCAGCACTTTCTGCGTGCGGTGGTTCGGGAAAAACGCCATCGCATAGGCCGCCGGCACCGCGAGCAACAGCGAGATCACCGTGACGCCGGCCGAGATCAGCACCGAGTTCCACGCGAACGCGAAGTAGTTGCTGCGCGCGAACACCTCGCGGAAGCTGTCGAGCGTCGGCATGAAGAACAGCGTCGACGCGTACGCCTGCTGCTCGGTCTTGAACGCGGTGATCGCCATCCAGAAGATCGGGAAGAACAGCAGCAGCGCGAGAAGCCACGCGAGCGCGCCCGGCAGCGCACGCCGCACGAGGTCGAGCGGAGCCGAGGCGCGCCGCCCTTCGAAAGTCAGGTCGCTCATTTCTCGTACTCCCCCTTCAGGTTGCGCGCGAGCATCCGCACCAGGAAGAACGACACGACGTTCGCGACCACGACGGCGATGATCCCGCCCGCGGATGCGAGGCCGACGTCGAACTGCTGCAGACCGAGCGCGTAGATCAGGTACGACAGGTTGGTCGTCGCGTTGCCGGGGCCGCCGCCCGTCGTCGTGTAGATCTCCGCGAAGATCGACAGCAGGAAGATCGTCTCCATCATCACGACCACGGCGATCGCGCGCTTCAGGTGCGGCAGCGTGATGTAGAAGAACATCGCGATCGGGCCCGCACCGTCGATGCGCGCGGCTTCCTTCTGCTCCTGGTCGAGCGACTGGATCGCGGTAAACAGGATCAGGAATGCGAACGGCAGCCACTGCCACGCGACGATGATGATCACGGCGGTCAGCGGGTAGTCGGCGAACCAGTCGATCGGCGTCATCCCGAGCGCGCGCATCGCGTTCGCGACGAGCCCGTACACCGGATGCAGGATCATGTTCTTCCAGATCAGCGCGGCGACCGTCGGCATCACGAAGAACGGCGCGATCACGAGCAGGCGCGCCACGCCCTGCCCGTAGAACTTGCGGTCGAACAGCACGGCCATCAGCACGCCGCCGACCACGGTGATCGCGAGCACCGCGCCGATCAGCACGAGCGTGTGCCCGATCGCGGGCAGGAACGACGGATCGGTCGCGAGGAAGCGGTAGTTGTCGAACCCGGCAAAGCCCTTCACGTCCGGATTCAGCAGGTTGTAGCGCGAGAACGAATACCAGATCGTCATCGCGAGCGGAATCGACATCCACAGCAGCAGCACCGCGACGGACGGCGACACGAGCCAGCTCGCGCCGCCGCGCGCGCGGCGCGGCGCGCCCGGCGGCGACGACGCGTCGCCGACGGACGGCGCGTGGCTCAGGGGAAGACGTAAATGACGCATGATCGGAGTTCCTCCGGTTGACGCGCGGGCGAAAACGGCCGGCCCGCCTTGCTGCTTCTTCGGCCCGTGCCGCGCGCGACGGCACGACGCGGGCCGCGTGACTCCCCGCGTTACTTCCTGTAGCCGGCCTGACGCACCGCGCGGTCGGCGGCGGCCTGCCCGGCGGCGAGCGCCTGGTCGACCGTCATCTGGCCGGCCACCGCGCCCGCGATCGCCTGCCCGACCACCGTGCCGAACGACTGGAATTCAGGAATCCCGACGTACTGCACGCCCGTGTACGGCACCTTCTTCAGCGACGGGTCGTTCGGGTCGGCCGTCTCGATCGCCTTCAGCACGAAGTCGGAGAACGGCGCGGCGGCCTTGTACTCGGGGCGCTGGTAAGTCGATGCGCGCGTGCCCGGCGGCACCGACGCCCAGCCCTCGTCCTTGCCGACCATCTCGATGTACTGCTTCGACGTCGCCCACGCGATGAACTTGCGCGCGGCGTCCTGCTGCTTCGACGTCTTCGGCACGGCCAGCGCCCACGCCCACAGCCAGTGCGAACCCTTCGGCGTGACGGCGACCGGCGCGGCCGCGAAGCCGATCTTGTCGGCGACCTGCGACTGCTGCTTGTTGTAGAGCATCCCGGCCGCGACGGTCGCATCGATCCACATCGCGCACTTGCCCGACGCGGTCAGCGTCAGGTTCTCGTTGAAGCCGTTCGAGCTCGCTCCGGGCGGGCCGTCCTTCTTCAGCAGGTTCACGTAGAAGCCGATCGCCTTCTTCCATTCCGGCGACGTCAGCTGCGCGTTCCAGTTCTCGTCGAACCAGCGCCCGCCGAACGTGTTCACGACCGTCGACACGTACGCCATGTTCTCGCCCCACCCCGCCTTGCCGCGCAGGCAGATGCCATAGGTGCCCTTCGCCTTGTCGGTGAGCTTGTCCGCGAATTCGGCGATCTGGTCGTAGGTCGGCTGGTCGGGCATCTTCAGCCCTTTCGCCGCGAACAGGTCCTTGCGGTAGAACGTCATCGAGCTTTCGACGTAGAACGGCAGCGCGTACAGCTGGCCGTTGTACGACAGGCTGTCGCGCGCGGTCTTCACGATGTCGTTCAGGTCGTAGTCGGCGGGCAGGCCCGTCATCGGCGCGAGCCAGCCGCGCTTGCCCCACTGCGGCGTCTCGTACGTGCCGATCGCCATCACGTCGAACTGGCCGCTGCCGGTCGTGATGTCGGTCGTCGCGCGCTGGCGCAGCACGTTTTCCTCGAGGATCACCCAGTTCAGCTTGATGTCCGGGTTCGCCTTCTCGAACGCCGGCGACAGCTTCTTCAACTCGATCATGTCCGGGTTGTTCAGCGTCGCGATCGTCAGCGTGCCGGCGGACGCCGCGCACGCGGCCGTCGCGAGCGCGGCCGTGGCGAAGCAGCGTACGGCGGCATCGAGCATCTTTCGTTGCATGGCATGTCTCCTGTGATTGTTCGAACTGTCGGCGATGTTGCGTACTGCGTATTGGGTATTGCGAATTGCGTGTTTCGTGTTGCCTCGCTTCGTTCGCGGCCCGTCACGCCGGCCGCTGCATCCCGCACGCGCGCGCGTAGTGCGCGATCACGTCGCGTATCCGGTGGCGCACCCATGCGCGCGGCTCTCTCGCGAGGCCGCCCGCGCGGCACGCCGCGTACACGTCCGGCAGCCACTGCGCGACGAGCGTCTCGGGCACCGGCTGCCGCGCGAGGTTGTCGAACAGCTGCTCGACCGCCGCCGCGACGGCCGGCTGCAGCCAGTAGTAGCGGATCCGGTCGCTGTAGCTGAACTGGCGCGCGAGCCGCTGCGCGGCCTCGTCGCCGCGGTAATACGGCGCCCAGTGCTCGGGTTGCGCGCGCATCGCGGCGTCGACGACGTCGCGCAACCGCGAGCGCTGCGCGGCGTCGTCGATCAGCGCGTCCTCGATGAAAGTGAGCGCGAACAGCGCCTCGCGCAGCGCGAAGGTCAGCGCGGGCCCGACCTTCAGCACCGCGAAATGATCGCGCACGAGCGCGGCGAGCGCGCCTTCGGTCTGGTAGTCGGTCGAATGCGCTTCGAACACGAGGCCCGGCGTGCGCAGGATGCTCGCACCGAGCGACGCGGCCTTCGCGCTGTCGTAGTCGAGCACGTGGCGATCGTCGAAATCGACGCCCGGCTGCGCGACGATCGCGACCACGCGTGTCCATGCGTCGTCGAGCCCGGCCGCCGTGAAGGCGCTGCGATGCGCGTCCAGCGTCGCGGCGATGCTGTCGCTGCGCGTGACCGCGATCCGCGCGATCGCGTCGCTACCCGTGTCGCCGCCCGTGTCACCGGCCACTTCGCCGCCCGGCGTGGGCACCTCGGTGCCGATCACGTAGACGGGGGCAACGCCTGCGCGCGCCGCCGCGTCCTCGGCCGCGCGGCACAGCTCGGCCGCGCGCGCGGCGATCGTCGGGTCGTCGAGCCGCTCCGGATCGTCCGCGCATGCCATGCTGGCGTCGAGGTGGATCTTTTCGAACCCGGCTTCGACGTACGCGGCGACCATTGCGACCGCTTCGCGCATCGCATCGGCCGCGCGACGGTGCCGCCACGGGTTCGGGCCCAGATGGTCGCCGCCGAGCACGAGCGCCGACGGCGCGAGACCGCAGCGCTGCGCGATCGCATCGACGTCGCGCCGGAAATCGGCGGGCGTCATGCCCGTGTAGCCGCCGAGGTGATTCACCTGGTTGCAGGTCGCCTCGATCAGGAGCGGCGAGCCGTCCGCACGCGCGGCCTCGCACGCGGCCTCCAGCACGAGCCGGTGCGCGCTGCAGATCGAATAGATGCCGCGCTGCGCGTCCGCGCGGTTCGCGTCGAAGATCATTCGCAGCACGGTGCCGGCGTGCGCGTTGCGCGGGCGCTCGGCGACGGGCGTCAGGCCGGACATGCGATACCTCGTTCGGTCAGGAAGCGGTCGATTTCGGCCGCGCTGCTGTTGCCCTCCATCGGGCCGCGCCGCGTGACCGCGATCGCACCGGCCGCGTTCGCGCGGCGCAGCGCGACATCGATCGGCAGGCCGGCGACGAGGCCCGCGACCAGCGTGCCGCCGAAGCAGTCGCCGGCGCCGGTCGGATCGAGTTCGTCGACCGGCCAGGCCGGTGCGTCCACCCGGCTCGCACGATCGAACGCGGCGCTGCCGGCCGCGCCGCGCTTGAGCACGACGCGCTCGAGCAGCGGATGCGTGGCGAGCAACCCCGCGATCGCGCGCTCGGCCGGCTGCGGCCCGCAGAAGAACGGCAGGTCGGCCTCGCTCGGCAGAAACAGGTGGCAAGCGGCGAGCATCGTGTCGAGCGCCGCGCGCATCGGCCGGAAGCTCAGCATCTCGGGCCGCACGTTCGGGTCGAACGACACCTTCGCGCCGACGCGCGCCGCCTCGATCACGCCGCGCTGGACCGCCGCGATCGCCGATTCGCTCGTCAGCGACGAGCCCATCACGTGGAAGTAGCGGCAGCCGTCGAACATCGCGGTGTCGACGTCGGATGCGTCGACGCACGCGGCCGCGCTGGTCGACAGGCTGAACACGAAGCTGCGCGAGCCGTCGTCGCGATAGGCGACGAACGCGGTGCCGGTCGGACGCGCGACGCGGCGAATGCGCGTGACGTCGACGCCGTCGCGCTCGAGCCGCGCGACGATCGCGTCGCCGAACGCATCGCGGCCCACGCACCCCGCATACGCGACGCGCGCGCCGAGCCGCGCGGCCTGGTCGGCGAAGATCGCCGGCGCACCGCTCGGAAACGGACCCGCGAACAGCCCCGGCGCATCGAAGCCCTGCCCGCGCTCGGCGGCGACGAATTCCGCCAGCAGTTCGCCGGCGACGACGATCTCGGCCATCATGCGTGCCCTCGTGCGGCGGCCGCGCGCGGCGCGCGCGCCCGGGTTGCGGGTGCGAGCGGCGCCATGTCAGCTCATCCAGTTGCCGCCGTCGACGTTCAGCGTCTGGGCGGTGATGTAATCGGCATCGGCCGACGCGAGAAACAGCGCGGCGCCCGTCAGGTCGCCCGGCACGCCCATCCGGCCGAGCGGCACGGCTTCGCCCACGAGCCGCTTCTTCTCGCCGAGCGGCCGGTTCTCGTAGCGCGCGAACAGCGCATCGACCTGCTCCCACATCGGCGTGTCGACCACGCCCGGCGCGATGCCGTTCACGTTGATCCGGTGCGGCGCGAGTGCGAGCGCGGCCGATTGCGTGTAGCTGATCACCGCGGCCTTGGTCGCGCAGTAGTGCGAAACGAGCGCCTCGCCGCGCCGCCCGGCCTGCGACGACATGTTGACGATCTTGCCGCCGCGTCCCTGCTCGACCATCCGCTGCGCGACGGCCTGCATCAGGAAGAACAAGCCTTTCACGTTGACCGCGAACAGCCGGTCGAACACGTCCCAGGATTCGTCGAGGAGCGGGCGCATGTCGAACAGCGCCGCGTTGTTGAACAGGATGTCGACGCCGCCGAAGCGCTCGACGGCGGTCGCGACGATGCGCTCGATGTCGTCGCCGCGCGTGACGTCGGCGGTGACGGCCACGGCGCGGCCCGGGTTCGCCTCGATCAGCCGGGCGAGCGACCCGCCCGCGGGCTTCACGTCGACCAGCACGCAGCGCGCGCCTTCGTCCAGATAGCGCTGCGCGACCGCTTCGCCGATGCCGCTTGCCGCGCCCGTCAGGATCGCGACCTTGTCTTCCAGTCTCACTGGTTGTCTCCGGTTCGTTCTGCTGTACGAAGGTCGCGAGGTGAGCGAACGCTCGCTGACCGATCAATTGCTCTGTTGTTGGTCGAATGATCGGATACGCGATTCACGGTGTCAAGGCGGCACGGCGGCTTTCGATGATGCACTGCGCAACGGCGACGCCCGGCATCGGGCGGAGAACCACGCCCGGCAAAGGGCGGCGCGCCGGGTGCGGCGCGGCTGAAAACGGCGATGAAGGGGACGGAGCCGGTGCGCGGGACGAATTCGCGCTGCACGCCGGAAAGATACGTTATATCATCGCGATACTTCGTTACATCGCCTGCTTCACGCCATGGCCACTTCATCGCCCATCGATGCCCGGCTGTCCCGGGCCGACGCATTCGCCGCCGAGCACGGGCTCGCGTGGACGCCGCTGCGCCGCCAGGTCTACGAACGCGTGCTGGCCGCGCAGCGCCCGATCGGCGCGTACGACCTGCTCGCCGAGCTGGAACCGCAGCGCGGCCGCGTGCCGCCGACGACCGTCTATCGCGCGCTGGATTTTCTCGTCGAGCACGGCTTCATCCACCGGATCGAATCGAAGAACGCGTTCTTCGCGTGCTGCGAGATCGGCGTGCCGCACGAAGGCCAGTTCCTGATCTGCGACGCGTGCGGCGAGACCGTCGAGATTCCCGGCAGCGACCTCGCGAAACAGCTGTCCGCGAGCGCGCCCGCGCACGGGTTCGAAGTCCATCACCAGGTCGTCGAGCTGAACGGCCTGTGCGGGCACTGCAAGGGCAAGCCCGCGCTACGCTGATACCGCACCCGCGCGGCGCATGGCGCCGCCCCTTCCAATGAGGAGTTTCATGTCCATGTTCCTGAAGCGCGCGCCGCGGCGCGCCCTGCCGCTTGCCCGTCTGTTCACCACCGCGCTCGCCGCGCTGTCGATCGCCGCCCCTGCGTTCGCACAGGCGGCGACCGTCAACGTCGTCGCCGCGGAGAATTTCTATGGCGACGTCGTGTCGCAGATCGGCGGCCGCCATGTCGCGGTGACCAGCATCCTCAGCAATCCCGACCAGGATCCGCACCTGTTCGAGGCGAGCCCGAAGACGGCGCGCGCGCTGCAGCACGCGCAGGTCGTGATCTACAACGGCGCGGACTACGATCCGTGGATGGTCAAGCTGCTCGGCGCATCGAAGCAGGCGAAGCGCGCGACGATCGTCGTCGCGGATCTCGTCGGCAAGAAGGCCGGCGACAACCCGCACCTGTGGTACGACCCGGCCACCATGCCGGCCGCCGCGCGCGCGATCGCGGCCGAGCTCGGCCGCGCCGACCCGGCGAACAAGGCCGACTACGATGCGAATCTGCAGAAGTTCGTCGCGTCGCTGAAGCCCATCGACGACAAGGTCGCCGCGTTGCGCGCGCAATACAAGGGCGTGCCGGTGACGGCCACCGAGCCGGTGTTCGGCTACATGTCCGACGCGATCGGCCTCGACATGCGCAATCAGCGCTTCCAGCTCGCGACGATGAACGACACCGAAGCCAGCGCGCAGGACGTCGCCGCGTTCGAGAACGACCTGCGCAAGAAGCAGGTGCGCGTGCTGATCTACAACAGCCAGGCCGAAGCGCCGATGACCAAGCGCCTGCTGAAGATCGCGCGTGAAGGCGGCGTGCCGAGCGTGAGCGTCACCGAGACGCAGCCGGCCGGCAAGACCTTCCAGCAATGGATGGCCGGCCAGCTCGACGCGCTCGCGACCGCGCTTTCCGCCAGCAAGAAATGACCCGCGCAACGACATGACCGCCACTCCCCACGCACTCGCACTCGATGGCGTCACGCTCGAACTGGGCGGACGCACGATCCTGCGCGACGTGAGTTTCTCGATCGAACCGGGCGAATTCGTCGGCGTGCTCGGGCCGAACGGCGCCGGCAAGACGACGCTGATGCGCGCGGTGCTCGGCCTCGTGCCCGTCACGGGCGGCACGCTGTCGGTCGGCGGCATGCCGGTCGTGCGCGGCAACGCGTCGATCGGCTACATGCCGCAAATCAGGAGCGGGCTCGCGAATCGCCGGATGCGCGGTTACGACTTCGTCGCGATGGCCGCCGACGGCCATCGCTGGGGGCTGCCGCACACGAACGCCGCGACGCGGCGCGACGTCGATCGCGTGCTCGATCTCGTCGGCGGCGCGACGCTCGCGCGCCGGCCGTTGTCGGAGCTGTCGGGCGGCGAGCGGCAGCGACTGCTGCTCGCGCAGTGCCTGCTCGGCAGCCCGAAGCTGCTGCTGCTCGACGAGCCGCTGATCAGCCTCGACCCGAACCACCAGCGCGGCGTCGTCGAACTCGTGCGCAACGTGCAGCGCGAGCTCGGCATCACCGTGCTGTTTTCCGCGCACGAACTGAATCCGCTGCTGAACGCGCTCGATCGCGTGCTGTATCTCGGCAACGGCGTCGCGGCGCTCGGCACCGTCGACGAGGTGATCACCAAGCCCGTGCTGTCGCGGCTCTACGGCTCGCCGATCGACGTGATGCGCGTGAACGGCAAGATCTTCGTGATGTCGGGCGACGTCGAAATCGAAAAGCACGATCACGAACACGAGGACGACGACGGCCACGCGCACGGCGGTGGCGGCGGCCACGGCCATCACCACCACGGACACGCTCATTCCGGGCATTCGCACGATGTTTGAATACGACTTCATGATCAACGCGTTCGCCGCGTCAGGGATCGTCGCGGTGCTCGCGGGCATCGTCGGCTACTTCCTGGTGCTGCGCGGACAAACCTTCGCCGGCCACGCGCTGTCGCACGTCGGCTTCACCGGCGCGACGGGCGCGGTGCTGCTCGGCATGTCGCCGATCTGGGGGATGGTCGGTTTCACGCTGGCGGCAGGCATCGGCATGGGCGCGCTCGGCGAGCGGCTCGCGGGCCGTGACGTCGCGATCGGCGTGATCCTGTCGGGCGCGCTCGGGTTCGGCCTGCTGTTCCTGCACTTCTTCACGTCGTTCGCGACGCAGGTCACCGCACTGCTGTTCGGCAACGTACTCGCGGTCAGCCACGACACGCTCGCGGTGCTGGCCGGCATCGGCGCGGTGAGCCTCGTCGCGCTCGCGCTGATCGCGCGTCCGCTGCTGTTCGCGTCGCTGCAGCCCGAACTGGCCGAAGCCAAGGGCGTGTCGCTGCGCACCGTGTCGACGCTGTTCCTCGCGGTGTGCGCGCTGGCGGTGGCCGCGGCGACGCAGATCGTCGGCGTGCTGCTCGTGTTCACGCTGCTGGTCGGGCCGGCCGCGGCCGCGCAGAACGTGTCGACGCGGCTGTCGACCGGCGTGCTGCTCGCCGCGCTGTTCGCGCTGTTCGAAGCGTGGGCCGGCATCGCGCTCGCGTATCACACCGACTGGCCGACGAGCTTCTGGATTACCGCGCTGTCGGCGTTCGTGTATGGCATGAGCCTGTTGCGGCGACGCACGTGATCGTCGGTCGGTCGAGCGACTTGCTGATCGCGCAGAAGCCGGTTCCGATCCCCGGCCCCTCCATGCACGCATACGGCACGATTGCAGTCAAATGAAGCGAGTCGCGTACCGAGCCGCAGTGATCGCATGGGTACTCGTGGCATCCGTGTCGCTCGCGAGGCGGTGCCTTACTCACGAATCATTCGCACTCCCGATTCCCGAGCGCGCGTGGGCTTGGCTCTTCACGCACGTTCCCGGCTTCTGGGACGGCGAGGCCGGCGATGATCTCGTCATCGTCGTGCACTGGCTGATGGCGCTTGCAATCGTGATGCCGGCGACATCGCTCGCGTTGCGCATGCTGCGAAACCTGAAGCGCTACGCCACCCGCTGACGCAGGATGGCGCGGCCGGTTTGCCGCACTAACGCGACAACACACGCGCATGATGCGCGATGTGATCGGCGATGAACGTCGAGATAAAGTAGTACCCGTGGTCGTAACCCGCATGGCGGCGCAGCGTCAGCGGCTGACCGGCCTTCGCGCACGCGGCTTCGAACACGTCCGGGTTCAGCTGGTTCGCAAGAAACTGGTCGGCGAGGCCCTGGTCGACGAGGATGCCGTCCGCGAACTTCGGCGCACCCGCGCGCGCGACGAGTTCGCTCGCGTCATGCTGCTTCCACGCTTCGCGATCGTCGCCGAGGTAGCCCGAGAACGCCTTCTCGCCCCACGGGCAACGCGTCGGCGCGGCAATCGGCGCGAACGCCGACACTGACCGGTACAGGTCGGCGTGGCGCAGCGCGAGCGTCAGCGCGCCGTGCCCGCCCATCGAGTGGCCGAAGATCCCGAGCCGCGCACCGTCGATCGGCAGTTCGGCCGCGACGAGCTCGCGCAGCTCGCCCGTCACGTACGACTCCATCCGGTAATGCGCGGACCACGGCGCTTGCGTCGCGTCGACGTAGAAACCCGCGCCGACGCCGAAATCCCACGCATCGGTCTCACCCGGCACGCCCGCGCCGCGCGGGCTCGTATCGGGCATCACGAGCGCGAGGCCGTGCTGCGCCGCGTATTGCTGCGCGCCGCCCTTGATCGCGAACGTCTCCTCGGTGCACGTGAGCCCCGCGAGATAGAACAGCGCCGGCACGCGGCCATGCGCGGCCTGCGGCGGCAGGTACACCGAGAACTTCATCGACAGGCCGATCGCCTTCGAATCGTGGCGATAGAAGCGTTGCTCGCCACCGTGGCAAGCATGCGAAGAAACGAGTTCGAGCATGGGTTCCCTTCCGTTCGATACAGCACGATCGGGCGAATCGATTCGCCCGTGTTCATCGGTCGGCGTCACCGTGGAGCGTCGCAAGCAGCCGCGCGTGCGGGTCGGGCCGACCCCGCGCGATACGGCACGGCGATACCGAAGCGTGCCCGTCATGATTCACCATCCCGCCGCCCGTCGCGTGCGGGAAACAGCCGCCGGCTTGCCGCGATGCGTCACCGCTGTCGCGACCGGACAAGTGCCCGAGTTTAAACGCCGGCCGTGAACCACGCATCCGTTCGCGCATACAGATCGACGAAACGCGCATGGCGTGCGTCCAACGCGCCGTCGTCGTGCGGCGCGGCCACCGGCGACGCGGCTGGCGCCAGCGTGCGCAGCGCATCTTCGCGCCAGTGTCCGATCGCGACGCCCGCGAGCAACGCGGCGCCGCGCGTCGCGGCGTTCGGGCAATCGACCGCGTCGAGCGACGCGCCGAGCGCATCCGCGAGCAACTGGCGCCAGCGCGGATCCACCGAGCCGCCACCGGCGAGGCGCAGCGTCGTCACCGGATCGGCCCGGTTCGCATCGCGGATCGCGTCGAGCCCCGCGCGCAACGCGAATGCGACGCCCTCGAACGCGGCGCGCATCATCGCGCCGCGCGTGTCGCCGAGCCCGAGACCGAGCCACCCTCCGCGTGCGTCCGGATTCATCCACGGCGAACGCTCGCCCGTCAGGTACGGCAGGAAGCAGAGCCGCTCCGACGCCGGCCGCGCGAACGCATCGTCGTACGCATCCGGCCACCCCGGATAGCCGAGCCAGCCGCGCACGGCTTCGAGTGCGAGGCCGACGTTCTGCATCGCGGCCATCGTGTAATAGCCGCCGCCCGCCGCCGTGCGGTAACGATGCAGCCCGTGCCGTGCGGGCGGCAATACGTCCGCGAGAACGACGATCTGGCCGCCGCTGCCGGTGGTCAACAGCGCATCGCCGGCCGCGACGAGCCCGCTGCCGAGCGCCGCGCACGCGGTATCGGCCGCCCCCGTCGCGAGCGGCACGCCGGCCGGCAACCCGAGTGCCGCCGCCGCCTTCGCATCGAGCACGCCGCAGCGCGCGCCCGACGCCCGCACCGGAGCGAACCGATCGACGGGCAAGCCCAGCGCAGCGATCAGCGCCGTATCCCACGCACCGTCCGGCGTCGCGAGCGCCGTCGCGCAGGCGTCGCTCGGATCGGCCGCGACCTCGCCGCCCAGCGCGACGCGCAGCCAGTCCTTCGGCTGCACGGCCCAGCGTGCATCCGCCAACGCCTGCGGCTCGTGTGCGGCCAGCCAGCGCAACAGCGGGCCCGCCATGCCGGGCGCGACCGGATTCGGCGCCATCGGCCAGTCGGCCGCGTCCGCTTCACGCACCGCGCGCGTGTCGGGCCACAACAGCGCGGGCCGCACCGGCTGCCCGGCCGCGTCGATCAGCACGACGCCATGCATCTGGCCGGAGAAGCCGATCGCCGCGACCTGCGCGCGCTCGCCGGCCGGCAGCCGCGCCGCGGCACGCACGAGCGCCTGCCACCACACGTCGGGGGCGATTTCCGCCCAGCCGGGCTGCGGCGACGACAATGCATAAGGTTCGCTCGCAACCGAGCGTTCGACGCCATCGGCATCGAGCGTGACGAGTTTGACGGAGCCGGTACCGAGGTCGATTCCGAGCAGGCGCATGACGGTTTGGCGTATTCGAGTGAACGGATATCGATGATAGCGGGATCGCGAGATGCGGCCCGATTTGCGCGGCGCTTTCACGCCGCGGCGGCACGAAAACACGGCAGCGCGCAACCGGTGCCCCCTGGCCGCACGCTGCGCGCCAAAACGGCCGCCAGCGGGTTAACCCGGCGCGATTTTCCTTCGGTCGTTTTTGCCACTATGCCGAGTGCGCGATACACACCATAAAGCCGCCGATATTTGACATGGGGGCCCGCACTATTTTGAAGGGCTATAAAACCGGGAAACCTCACTCCAGCGGCGTTTCCCGATGACCGACACCCTGCTTCATGCCGAAATGGCATATCGAACCAGCAAAGAACGGAATAGAACCCAGCGCTCTTGTTGCGAGTTTGCATTCCGCATAACTTCGTATCACCTCGAAAACAAGATCATGGAGTGAGACAGATGCAATCGAACACGGTCCATCCGTGCGATGAGGTGCTGCCGACCGGCAAGCTTGTAACGCTTGGTCTGCAGCACGTCCTCGTCATGTACGCCGGCGCCGTCGCCGTGCCGCTTATCGTCGGCGGCGCGCTGAAGCTGCCGAAAGACCAGATCGCGTTCCTGATCAGCGCCGATCTGTTTTCGTGCGGCATCGCCACGCTGATCCAGACGCTCGGCCTGTGGATCTTCGGCATCCGCCTGCCCGTGATCATGGGCTGCACGTTCGCGGCCGTCGGCCCGATGATCGCGATCGGCACCAACCCCGGCCTCGGCATTCTCGACATCTTCGGCTCGACCATCGCGGCCGGCATCATCGGCATCGTGCTCGCGCCGATGATCGGCAAGCTGTTGCGGTTCTTCCCGCCGGTCGTCGTCGGCACCGTGATCGCGGTGATCGGGCTGTCGCTGATGGAAGTCGGGATCAACTGGGCAGCGGGCGGCGTCGGCAATCCGGAATACGGCAGCCCCGTCTATCTCGGCCTGTCGCTGCTCGTGCTCACGCTGATCCTGCTGATCAACAAGTACGGGCGCGGCTTCATCGCGAACATCTCGGTGCTGCTCGGCATCGTCGCCGGCTTCGTGATCGCGTTCGCGATCGGCCGCGTCAATACCGACGGCGTCGCGCACGCACCGTGGGTCGGCTTCGTGATGCCGTTCCACTTCGGCCTGCCGCACTTCGACCCGCTGTCGATCGCGACGATGGTCACCGTGATGTTCGTCACGTTCATCGAATCGACCGGCATGTTCCTCGCGGTCGGCGACATGGTCGATCGCCCCGTCAACCAGGAGCGCCTCGTGCGCGGCCTGCGCGTCGACGGCCTCGGCACGCTGATCGGCGGCATCTTCAACTCGTTCCCGCATACGTCGTTCTCGCAGAACGTCGGCCTGATCGGCGTGACGGGCGTGAAGAGCCGGTTCGTCTGCGCGACGGGCGGCGTGATCCTCGTGCTGCTCGGCCTGTTCCCGAAGATGGCGCAAGTCGTCGCATCGGTGCCGCCGTTCGTGCTCGGCGGCGCGGGCATCGTGATGTTCGGGATGGTGGCCGCAAACGGCATCAAGGTGCTGTCGAAGGTCGACTTCGTGAACAACTCGCACAACCTGTTCATCGTCGCCGTCAGCGTCGGGATGGGCCTCGTGCCGGTCGTGTCGCCGCACTTCTTCTCGAAGCTGCCGCCCGCGCTCGCCCCGATCCTGCACAGCGGCATCCTGCTCGCGTCGGCCACCGCGGTGATCCTGAACATCGTGTTCAACGGCGTGAAGGGCGAGAAGGACGCGCGTTGCGAAATCCGCCGCGCGGGGCACGACTTCGACGGACGCCCGGCCGACGTGCATCATTGACCGATCCGCGCCGGATGCGCCGGCGTGCGGCGCAACAAGGTCGCAGGTAAAGGAAAGACGCCACGGCTTGCCGTGGCGTTTTGCTTCGTGGCAAGCGATCGGGCGACGATCGCGCCGACGCCGGTGATGACGATCCGCGGGGCGCTGCCAATCGAACCGGCGCAAAAAAACGCCACGGACTTTCGTCCGTGGCGTTGTCGTATCGCGGGTACCGCGACCTCGACGGACCGGCGCGGTCGCCCGCGCCTGCCCATCTTCGTGCTTACCCGTTCGTCGCTGCTGCCGACGCCGGTGCCGGCGCGGCCGCCTTGTCGTAGTCGGCCGTTTCGTCCGGCGCGCGCGGCGTCTCGCCGGCACGCTGGATCCAGCCGCCGCCGAGTGCGCGGTACAGCGTGACCAGGTTCGTCCAGCGCGCCAGGCGTGCGCTGATCAGCGACTGCTGCGCCGAGTACAGATCGGTTTGCGCGGTCAGCACCGACAGGTAGCTGTCGACGCCGTTCTTGTAACGCAGGTCCGACAGGTCGAAGCGACGCTGCTGCGCGTGCTCGTTGCGCTCGAGCGCCGCGATCTGCTGGTCGTACGTGCCGCGTGCAGCCAGCCCGTCCGACACTTCGCGGAACGCCGTCTGGATCGCCTTCTCGTAGTTGGCGATCTCGATGCGCTTCTGCACGTTCGCGAGATTCAGGTTCGCGATGTTCTGCCCGCCTTCGAAGATCGGCATCGTGATCTGCGGCGCGAACGACCATGCCGCCGTGCCGGCCTTGAACAGGCCGCCGAGCGTCGGGCTGCCGGTGCCGAATGCGCCCGTCAGCGAGATACGCGGGAAGAACGCCGCGCGTGCCGCGCCGATGTTCGCGTTCGCGGCCAGCAGCGTCTGCTCGGCCTGCATCACGTCCGGACGACGCGTCAGCAGGTCCGACGGCAGACCGGCCGGCACGTCCGTCAACAGGTTCTGCGCATCGAGCGGCATGCCGGGCGGCAGGTCGTCCGGCAGCGGCTCGCCGATCAGCAGCACCAGCGCGTTCAGTGCCTGCGCACGCGCACGCGCCTGCGCCTGCTGGTTCGCGAGCGCCGTCTCGACGACCGTCTGCGCCTGACGCAGCTCGAGCTCGGAGCCCGTGCCGTTGTCGAACTGCAGCTTCGTCAGGTCGTACGACGCCTGTGCCGTCTTCAGCGT
>NZ_CADFEJ010000003.1 GCF_902833055.1 Burkholderia territorii | reverse complement strand
GCGAAGGACGGCTCGGTGACGGCGGCGAACGCGTCGGGGCTGAACGACGGCGCGGCGGCGGTGCTGGTGATGTCGGCGCAGAAGGCGGCGGCGCTCGGGCTGACGCCGCTTGCGCGGATCAAGGCATACGCGAACGCGGGCGTGGATCCGAGCGTGATGGGCATGGGTCCGGTGCCGGCGTCGCGCCGCTGCCTGGAGCGTGCGGGCTGGACGCCGGGCGACCTGGACCTGATGGAAATCAACGAGGCATTCGCGGCGCAGGCGCTGGCGGTGCACAAGCAGATGGGCTGGGACACGTCGAAGGTGAACGTGAACGGCGGGGCGATCGCGATCGGTCACCCGATCGGCGCATCGGGCTGCCGGATCCTGGTGACGCTGCTGCACGAGATGGTCAAGCGCGATGCGAAGCGCGGGCTGGCGTCGCTGTGCATCGGCGGCGGGATGGGCGTCGCGCTCGCGGTCGAGCGTCCGTAACCGTTCTTCGTCACCGTCAAACCAATCCGGGCACCGGCCGATTGCTGCTTCGGCCGGCGCCACGTGAAGTCAGAGGGGCCTGCGGCGGCTCTCGAAACCAAAAAATGGAGTGAGATTTATGTCTCAGCGAATTGCGTACGTAACGGGCGGGATGGGCGGCATCGGCACCAGCATCTGCCAGCGTCTGTCGAAAGACGGCTTCAAGGTGGTCGCAGGTTGCGGCCCGAATTCGCCGCGCCGGGTGAAATGGCTCGAGGAGCAGAAGGCGCTCGGCTACGATTTCATCGCGTCGGAAGGCAACGTGGGCGACTGGGACTCGACCAAGGCAGCATTCGACAAGGTCAAGGCCGAAGTCGGCGAGATCGACGTGCTGGTCAACAACGCGGGCATCACGCGCGACGTCGTGTTCCGCAAGATGACGCACGAGGACTGGACGGCCGTGATCGACACGAACCTGACGAGCCTGTTCAACGTGACGAAGCAGGTGATCGACGGGATGGTCGAGCGCGGCTGGGGGCGGATCATCAACATTTCGTCGGTGAACGGCCAGAAGGGGCAATTCGGCCAGACGAACTACTCGACCGCGAAGGCCGGGATCCACGGCTTCACGATGGCGCTTGCGCAGGAAGTCGCAACGAAGGGCGTGACGGTCAACACCGTGTCGCCCGGCTACATCGGCACCGACATGGTGAAGGCGATCCGCCCGGACGTGCTCGAGAAGATCGTCGCGACGATCCCGGTGCGTCGTCTTGGCGCGCCCGAGGAAATCGGTTCGATCGTCGCGTGGCTCGCGTCGAACGATTCGGGTTTCGCGACCGGCGCCGACTTCTCGCTGAACGGCGGCCTGCATATGGGCTGAACGCCCGGCTGCGCGCGCCGCTTCGGCCGCGCGGCCTGGCGTTTCCGAAGGCCCCCGCCTCCCGGAACCGGGCGGCGGGGATTCGTCACTTGCGCTACGCTGCACTCAAAGGCGTTACATGACTACTACAAAGAAAACGGCCGAGCGGCTCATCAAGAAGTACCCGAACCGCCGGCTCTACGATACCGAGACGAGCACGTACATCACGCTGACCGACGTCAAGCAGCTCGTGCTGGAACAGGAGGACTTCAAGGTCGTCGACGCGAAATCCAACGAAGACCTGACGCGCAGCATCCTGCTGCAGATCATCCTCGAGGAAGAGAGCGGCGGCGTGCCGATGTTCTCGTCGTCGATGCTGTCGCAGATCATCCGTTTCTACGGTCATGCGATGCAGGGCATGATGGGCACGTACCTGGAAAAGAACATCCAGGCGTTCATCGACATCCAGAACAAGCTCGCGGATCAATCGAAGAACCTGTACGAAGGCAACGCGATGAATCCGGAAGTCTGGTCGCAGTTCATGAACATGCAGGCGCCGATGATGCAAGGGATGATGACGAGCTACATCGAGCAGTCGAAGAACATGTTCGTGCAGATGCAGGAGCAGATGCAGAACCAGGCGAAGTCGATGTTCAGCACGTTCCCGTTCAAGCAACCGGGCGCGCCGGAGCCGGAAAAGAAGTAATTGCGACGCTTGCGCGGCAGGCCGGTCGGGGCGGCACATGCCGCCACCCGACGGCTCGCGTGCGCGACGCGCGGCGCCGTGATGCAGCCGCTCGCCGTTGCGTCTGGGCACGTCGCGATGCGTAGCGGCAAAGCCCGCGCGGTTCGCCGGGCGGGCTCAAAGTGCCGGATCGAAATCCTGGTGGTCGTCAGCGGGAGGAAGATCGAGCACGAGCTTTACCGCGCAGTAGTTCGCCTTCAGCGAAAACACGCGGCCGATCACCAGAAACGTCTGGTGCGAATTGTCGAGTTCGACGAAGTCGCCCGGCTGCGGCACGTGGGCGCCCTGGTCATAGGAAAAGCTGGTGCTGGTCTGCTCGCCGATGGTCTCGGCGGCGTGCTCGGTGAATTCGATCGTGATGTGGGTGGTCATGCGAACCCCGTTGGGTAAGTGAAGAGAATTGACGGTGCGATTTTCGCATAGGGGCGTGGGGAGGCTTCGGCGATCGTTGTGCGCGACATGCGGTGATCGTGCCCGTCGTTTCGTCATCGTCGGTCTGAAAGGGCTCGATCAGCGGCCGGTTTTGCCTCGCTGACCCATAAATAGCTGTAAACTCACGCTTTTGCCGCCACGCCCCCACATTCCAGATGTCCCAGTCCCCCAAAGTAGGCTTCGTGTCGCTCGGGTGCCCGAAGGCGCTCGTCGATTCCGAACAAATCATCACCCAGCTGCGCGCCGAGGGTTATGAAATCTCCGGCACTTACGACGGTGCCGACCTCGTCGTCGTCAACACCTGCGGCTTCATCGACGAAGCGGTGCAGGAAAGCCTCGACGCGATCGGCGAAGCGCTGACCGAGAACGGCAAGGTGATCGTCACCGGCTGCCTCGGCGCGAAGTCGAGCGCCAGCGGCTCGAACCTCATCGAGGAGGTCCACCCGAAGGTGCTCGCCGTCACCGGCCCGCACGCGGTGGGCGAAGTGATGCAGGCCGTGCACTCGCACCTGCCGAAGCCGCACGATCCGTTCGTCGACCTCGTGCCGGCCGCCGGCATCAAGCTCACGCCGCGCCATTACGCATACCTGAAGATCTCCGAAGGCTGCAACCACCGCTGCACGTTCTGCATCATCCCGTCGATGCGCGGCGACCTCGTGTCGCGTCCGGTCGCGGAAGTGATGCTCGAGGCGGAGAACCTGTTCAAGTCGGGCGTGAAGGAACTGCTCGTGATCTCGCAGGACACGAGCGCGTACGGTGTCGACGTGAAGTACCGCACGGGCTTCTGGAACGGCAAGCCGATCAAGACGCGCATGACCGATCTGGTCGCCGCGCTCGGCGAACTCGCCGCGCAGTACGGCGCCTGGGTGCGCCTGCACTACGTGTATCCGTATCCGAGCGTCGACGAAGTCATTCCGCTGATGGCCGAAGGCCCGTTCAAGGGCCACGTGCTGCCGTATCTCGACGTGCCGTTCCAGCACGCGCATCCGGAAGTGTTGAAGCGCATGAAGCGCCCGGCGAACGCCGAGAAGGTGCTCGAGCGCGTGCAGAAGTGGCGCGAGATCTGCCCGGACCTGACGATCCGCAGCACGTTCATCGCCGGCTTCCCCGGCGAGACGGAAGCCCAGTTCGAAACGCTGCTCGACTTCATCCGCGAGGCGGAACTCGATCGTGTCGGCTGCTTTGCGTATTCGCCGGTCGAAGGCGCAACCGCGAACGAGCTCGACGGCGCGCTGCCGGACGACGTCCGCGAAGAGCGTCGCGCGCGCTTCATGGAAGTCGCCGAGGAAGTGTCGGCACGGCGCATCCAGCGCAAGGTCGGCAAGACGCTCAAGGTGCTGATCGACGAAGTCGGCGAGGAAGGCGGCATCGGTCGCACGGCGGCCGATGCGCCGGAGATCGACGGCGTGGTCTACGTCGAGCCGGCGACGAAGGCGTCGAAGCGCTACAAGGTCGGCGATTTCGTGTCGGTGAAGATCACCGGCGCGGACGGCCACGACCTGTGGGGCGAGGTCTAAGCGATGTCCGCAGCATTCCCGCAGATCCTCGCGCTCGGCGAGGCGATGATCGAGTTCAACCAGTCGCAGCCGGGCCGTCCCGAATTCCTTCAGGGCTTCGGCGGCGACACGTCGAACTTCTGCATCGCCGCAGCGCGCCAGGGTGCGTCGACGGGCTTCGTGTCCGCGATCGGCGACGATCCGTTCGGCCGCCTGCTGGCCGACATGTGGACGGCCGAGCAGGTCGACACGACGTACGTGCGGACCGACCGCTCGGCGCCGACCGGCGTGTATTTCGTCACGCACGGCGCTAACGGCCATCAGTTCGACTATCTGCGCGCGGGCTCCGCGGCGAGCCGCTACTCGGTGGCCGACCTGCCGTTCGACGCGCTGGCCGCGGCGAAGGCCGTTCACCTGTCGGGCATCAGCCTCGCGATCAGCACGAGCGCATGCGACGCCGCGTTCGCGGCGATCGACCATGCGCGCAGCAACGGCGCGCAGGTCAGCTTCGACACGAACCTGCGCCTGAAGCTGTGGCCGCTGCCGCGTGCCCGCGCGGTGATTCGCGAGGCGCTGCGCCAGACGGACATCTGCCTGCCGAGCTGGGACGACGTCACGGCGCTCACGGGCGCGAACGATCGCGACGCGATCGTCGATGCGATGCTCGAACATGGGCCACGGGTCGTCGCGCTGAAACTCGGCAAGGAAGGCGCGTACGTCGCGACGCCGAACGAACGGCGCGTGGTGCCGGGCTTCGCGGTCGAGGCCGTCGACGCGACGGGCGCGGGCGACTGCTTCGGCGGCGCGTTCGTCGCGCGGATCGTCGCGGGCGACGATCCGTTCGCGGCCGCGCGCTACGCGAACGCGGCCGCGGCGCTGTCGACGACCGGTTACGGCGCGGTCGCCCCGATTCCGTACCGCGAAGCGGTGGAACGCCTGATGCAGGGCTAGCAAGGAGCAATACAACGTGGGTCGATATTCGGAATGGCAACGGGCGCTGGTGATCGCGGGGGCGTTGGCGGTGGGCTTCACGATGCCGGGCGTGGTTGCGGCGCAGGCCGGCGCGCCGAACGCGCAGCAGGATGAAGCGGCGCCCGCGCGGCCGCTGCGGCCGAATCCCGAGTTCGCCCGCCTGCCGCGCTACGAGGGCACGCTCGGCGACAGGCCGATCGTCGTGCATCTCGGGCCGAAGACGGACGAGGAGGGCGTGCACGGCGAATACCAGTTCGCGGACACGGGCGAGGTGGTATTGCTCGCCGGCGATCGCGACGGCGACACGCTCGAAATCGAGGAATCGAACGACGGCACGAACATCACGGGCGTGTGGATCGGCCGCTTCGACGCGACGGGCGACCTGAAGGCCGACCGGATGAACTCGGACGAATCGGATCCGCAACCGGTCGTGCTGCGCCTGGCGCCGGGCAAGCGGGCGGCGCTGCAGGTGCGCGATGGCCGCGTGCGGGAGATCGAGACGGTCGGCGGCATCGTCAACCTGCGCACCGACGACTGAGCGCGCGCTGGCTCGGTGCGCGCGGCGCGCATTGTACCGGGCCAAGCACGCCGATTTTGGCTACCCTAGCGCTATATTCCGCAACCGAACGGCCTTTCGCCGGGCCTCCTGCCATGACAGCATCCACTTCGAAGCGCGCACTCCAGACCCGCATCGTTCAACCCGACGACAACATTCCGGAAGGCTTCCGCTCGTTCGTCCCGCCGGTCGAGCGTGCATCGACGGTCGTGTTCCCCGATCTCGCGACGATGCGCGCGCTGGTGTGGCACAACGACAACCAGTGGCGCTATGGACTGCACGCGACGCCGACGTCGCTCGCGCTCGCGCAGCGGCTCGCCGAGATCGAGGGCGGCACGCATGCGCTGCTGCAGCCGTCGGGCCTCGCGGCGATCATGAACGTCTATTTCGGGCTCGTGAAGGCGGGCGACGACGTGCTGATCCCGCACAACGTGTACGGGCCGAACGCCGATTTCGGCAACTGGCTCGCGAAGGATTTCGGCATCACCGCGCGCTTCTACGATCCGCTGGTCGGCGCGGGCATCGCCGAGCTGATCCAGCCGAACACGCGGCTGATCTGGATCGAGGCGCCGGGCTCGGTGACGATGGAAGTGCCCGACGTGCGCGCGATCACGACGGTCGCGCAGGCGCACGGCATCGTCACCGCGATCGACAACACGTATTCGGCCGGCCTCGCGTTCAAGCCGTTCGACCATGGCGTCGACATCTCGGTGCAGGCGCTGACCAAGTATCAATCGGGCGGCAGCGACGTGCTGATGGGCGCGACCATCACCGCGAACGCGGCGCTGCACGCACAACTGAAGCTCGCGCGCATGCGTTGCGGCATCGGTGTGTCGGTCGACGATTGCTCGCTCGTGCTGCGCAGCCTGCCGAGCATGCAGGTGCGCTTCGATGCGCATGGCAAGAGCGCGCTCGCGCTCGCGCAATGGCTGAAGGCGCGCCCGGAGATCGCGGCCGTGCTGCATCCGCAACTGCCGGACTGTCCGGGGCATGCATCGTTCATGCGCGACTTCACCGGCGCGGGCGGGTTGTTCTCGGTGGTGTTCGACGAACGCTACAGCAGCGAGCAGATCGATCGTTTCGTCGAGGCGCTCGAGCTGTTCGCGATCGGCTGGAGCTGGGGCGGTGCATGCAGCCTCGCGATGCCTTACGACGTGGCGTCGATGCGTGCGGAGTGGCCGCATCGCGGCACGCTGGTGCGCTTCTACGTCGGTCTCGAAGACGAAGCCGACTTGCGCGCGGACATCGAGCGCGCGCTGCAGGCTACGCTCGGCAAATAACGGAACCGAAGCGAAAAACGAAACGCCCGCGCGATGCCATGTCGCGCGGGCGTGTTTTCTTGGGCGGCGTTCGCCGACCGGAAATCAGAACAGCCGCAGCAGCCCGTCGAGGCCGACGTGGTCGAATGCGACGGTAGCCGCATCGCGCACGACCGGCTTTGCGTGGAACGCGACCGACAGCCCGGCTTCGGCCATCATCTTCAGATCGTTCGACCCGTCGCCCATCGCGATCGCGCGGCTCGGCTCGATGCCGAGCGATGCGCAGGTATCGCGCAGCATGCGCGCCTTCACGTCCGCGTTGACGATTTCGCCGAGCACCTTACCGGTCAGCTTGCCGTCGACGATCTCGAGCGTGTTCGCGTGCGCGTAGTCGAGGCCCAGGCGCGCCTTCAGGCGCTCGGTGAAGAACGTGAAGCCGCCCGATACGAGCAGCGTCTTCAGTCCCGCGGCTTTCACGCCGGCGAGCATCGTCTCCGCGCCCGGCGACAATTGCAGCCGCTCCTCGTACACGCGTTCGAGTGCCTGCGCGTCGAGGCCCGCGAGCAGCGCGACGCGGCGCGTCAGGCTCTCGTTGAAGTCGCGGATCTCGCCGCGCATCGATGCCTCGGTGATCTCCGCGACCTGCGTCTTCAGCCCGCAGAAATCGGCGATCTCGTCGATGCACTCGATCGTGATCAGCGTCGAATCCATGTCCATCACCACGAGCCCGAACTCGCCGAGCGTGCGGCCTGCTTCGACGAAACCGAAGTCGAGCGCGTGCGTGCCGCAGTACGCGTCGATGTCGAGCCGCTGCGCGGGGTTTGCGTTCTCGATACGCAGCGCGTGATCGTCGGTCTGCACGATGCGGGTGCCGCGCGACAGCGCGAGCAGCGGTTTGTGGTGCGCGTCCGACAACGGCGCGAGACTCTGGATGACGAGGTTGTGGGTCATGACGGAATGATTGGAAGCGAATGAAACGCGTGCGTGGCCGGTGTGCGGCCGCCTGCGAGCGCGGGGCCGGTCAGGCGTCGGGCCGGCGCGTCGCGAACGCGCCATTGTAGCCGGTTGGTGTCGGCGCGCGACCGGATCGCCGCCGATGCCCGGCCGGGGCCGCCGCATGCTCTGCTCACGGGATGGCGCCTAGCGTGCGTCCGCGCGATCCCAGTACGGCGGATCGCCGAAATGCTCGGCCAGGAACGCGATGAACGCGAGCGTCTTGAGCGGCACGTGCGCGCGGCTCGGATAGACGGCCCAGATCGCGACGTCGTTCGCGAACGGGTAGTCGTCGAGCACCGTGACGAGCGCGCCGCTCGCGAGCAGAGGGCCGACGTCCCAGGTCGACTTGATCGCGATGCCGAAGCCGTCCACGAGCGCTTCGCGGATCGCCTCGCCGTTGCTCGCGACGAGGCGGCCGCCGACCCGCACGGTGAGCGGGCCCTGCGGCGTGACGAACGACCAGTCGCGCTGGTCGCCGAGGATCACGCATTCGTGCTGCGCGAGGTCGGCCGGGTGGCGCGGCATCCCGTGTTCGGCGAGATACGCGGGCGAGCAGCACAGCACGCGCCGGTTGGTGGCGAGCTTGCGCGCGACCAGCGTCGAGTCCTTCAGCGCGCCGAGGCGGATCGCGACGTCGTAGCCGTCGTCGACCAGGTCGACGATCTCGTCGGACAGCCGCAGGTCGAGCGACACGGACGGGTAGCGCCGCAGGAACGCGGGAATCACGGGCGCGACGTGCTGGCGTCCGAACGACGACGACATCGACACCTTCAGCCGTCCGTAGGGCTCGCTGCGGCCGCGACCGACCGATGCGCGCGCGGCGTCGGCCGCCGACAGCAGCGCCTCGGCGCGCGCCATGAAGACCTCGCCGTCCTGCGTGAGGCTGATGCGGCGCGTGGTGCGATGCAGCAACCGCGCGCCGAGCTGGCGCTCCAGCTGCGCGATGCGCGCGCTCGCGACCGCGGCCGACACGCCGAATTCGCGGCCGGCCGCGCTCACGTTCGCGAGCAGCGCCGCGCGCACGAACAGGCCGACGTCGAGCAGGTCGAGCGGCTTGTCGGGGGCCGGAATCGGATCGGCTGCCATTGTTCTGAAATTCCTGAAAATGTTTCAGGAAATATAGCGGTTTTCTCGAAGGATCGGGGAGCCTACGATGGCATGCAAGGGGTCGCGCCGCGGCCCGCCCGATTATCGTGAAGGAGTTTCGTGATGAAAGCCGTTGGACTGACCCGTTATCTGCCGATCGACGACCCGCAGGCGCTCGTCGACGTTGAACTGCCGCAACCCGTGCCGAGCCCGCGCGACCTGCTGGTGAAGGTCGAGGCGATCTCCGTGAACCCGGTCGACACCAAGGTGCGCGCGCCGAAGCCGCAGGTCGAGCAAACCCCGCGCGTGCTCGGCTGGGATGCGGCCGGCACGGTCGTCGCGGTCGGTGCCGAGGTGACGATGTTCCGCCCCGGCGACGAGGTGTTCTACGCGGGCAGCATCACGCGCGCCGGCGCGAACAGCGAATTCCACACGGTCGACGAGCGGATCGCGGCGATCAAGCCGCGCTCGCTCGACTTCGCGGCGTCGGCCGCGTTGCCGCTCACCGCGCTGACCGCGTGGGAGGCGCTGTTCGACCGGCTGCGCGTGTCGCCGCAGGGCGCGGACGCGGGCAAGTCGGTGCTGATCATCGGCGGCGCGGGCGGCGTGGGCTCGATCGCGATCCAGCTGGCGAAGACGCTCGGCAAGCTGCGCGTGATCGCGACCGCGTCGCGGCCGGCATCGGCCGAATGGGTGCGCTCGCTCGGCGCTGACGACGTGGTCGACCATTTCGGCGACCTGCCTGCGCAACTGCGCGAAATCGGCCATGCGAACGTCGACTACGTGCTGATCTTCAACGACACGGATCGTCATTTTCCTGCCGCGGCGGAAATAATCCGGCCGCAGGGCGGCATTTGCACGATCGTCGAGAACGACAAGCCGATTCCGGTCGAGTTGCTGAAGGCGAAGAGCGCCGCGTTTCACTGGGAGTTCATGTTCACGCGTGCGATGTTCGAGACGCCGGACATGATCGAGCAGCACAAGATCCTGAGCGAGGTGGCGAGGCTCGTCGACGGCGGCACGCTGCGCACGACGCTCGGCGAGCAGCTCGGCCCGATCAACGCTGCGAACCTGCGGCGCGCGCACCAGCTGCTCGAGGCCGGGCGCGCGATCGGCAAGCTGGTGCTGAGCGGCTTCTGAGTGCTTCCGGGCCGGTTGCTTTTCGCCCGGCCGACGAAGGGACTTCCTTCGCGGCGGAAACCTCGAGCGGCCCTGCGTTTTTCCGACACGCAAGCTTGCCCGTACGGGATAGGGCGTCGCGAACGCAAGCGGGGTAACACCCGATGCGTTTGCGGCGCACTGCATGCCGCTTGGCGGTAGACTGACGACGCATCATGCATCGAAAACCGCGCGGCACGCGCGTGCCGCCGCATTACAAGGAGGTCAGCATGAGCCATCGCAGCTTGTCAGTCGCCGTATCGTGGTCTGCCGTGTTCGCGGCGGCGTGCGTGAGCGCGAGCGTATTCGCGGCGCCGCCGGTCAAGGGCAGCCTGAAGGGCGGCGGCACGGGGCAGCTCGAATACACCGTCAAGGTCGACTCGAAGACCTTCGGCAATACGCAGGAGACCCGCAAGATCCGCTCGGGCGAAACGGACGACTTCAACTGGAAGTCGGTGCCGCCGGGCGGCGCGGTCGCGATGCCTGACGGTTGCCCCAACGCCGACAACCTGCCGCGCGACGCGAACGGCGCGATGGTGCGCCAGACCCAGGTGCGGCTCGCGCCGTCGGTCGACGCGAAGGGCATCGCGAACGTGCAGATGAGCTTCCAGGCCGCCGCGCCGAAAGGCACGCGCAACGTGAGCGCGGGCGGCAAGTCGCTGCAATGCCCGGACGTCGTGTCGGTGAGCCAGGTCAAGTGGGTGTCGCTTTCGACCAATGGCGGGTCCAAGTCCGTCACGATGAGCGACGGCACGAAGGTGACTGTGTCGATCAAGCGCTGAGCGGGCGCGCGCGGGCCGGTGACGCACCCGGTGCGCGCGCAACCAGTCGCGGTGCGCATTTACGCGATTCGGGCATGGTTGCGCGTTGCGGATTCGTGGCGCGCGCGTCGGACCTTTCCACCGACGGACCTTCGATCTCGTCACGCGTCGTACGCGTGGTGCGGGCCGGCAGCGTGGCCACACGCGCGTGGCGGTTTGCGTGACGTCACGCGGATGTCACGTTATCCTGCCGCATTCTCCATCTTCCCTGAACGACATTCCATGAAACATTGCATGCGCGTGCTGCTGTCGGCTGCTGCGTTCGTTGCCGCCCATGCGCAGGCGGCCGACGATTGCAGCTTCGTGAAGAAGGTCGAGCTGCCGTCGCGACAGCAGATTGCCGTCGTGTCGAGCGGCGCGCTCGAACCGTGCTCGACCGGCAGTTATGCGGTGCGCGTGTATTCGACCGCGCATGCCGCACCGGGCTTCGATACGGACGACTACGTAACGGGCGTGCTGCATGCGCGCGACGGCACCGTCGCCGATGCATTCACGGCCGACCTCGGCGCGCGTGCGCCGCAGGCGCTCGTCGTCACGACGCGCTCGGCCGGCAGCGGCGGTTACGTCGGTGCGCAGGCCTATGTGACGACGCCGCGCGCGGTGCGGCTCGTCGCATCGGTCGACGGGCTTGCGCCCGACGCCGACGTCGCGGCCGCGTTGCGCCAGGCCATTGGCAAACGCCGCGCCGCACGCTGAGCGGACGCCGCGTGCATCGCGGCGGCGCCGGTCAATGCGCGCGTTCCTCGAGGCGCGATGCAAGAAAGCGGTGATCGGCCGAGAACAACCGGCGATACGTCATCAGCACCGCGCCAACGGTGCCGAGCGCGGACGCCGCGGCGATCAGGAACATGATCACGATCTGGTAGCGCACGGCCTGCAGCGGCGACTGGCCCGCCAGCACCTGGCCGGTCATCATGCCGGGCAGGCTCACGACGCCGACGACGGCCATCTGGTTGAGCGTCGGCAGCATGCCCGCGCGCACGGCCTGCCGCGCGGCGTCCTGCGCGGCTTCCCAGCGTGTCGCACCAAGCGCCAGCGCCGTCTCGACGCGGTCGCGTCGTGCGGTCAGTTCTTCCATCATCCGTTCGACACCGAGTGACACGCCCGTGAGCGTATTGCCGAGGATCATCCCGAGGATCGGGATCGCATATTGCGGCGTGTACCAGGGATGGATGCGGATCACGACGAACAGGCCGACGGCTGCGACGAACCAGCTGCTGAACCAGATCGACGCGATGCTGTCGACGCGCTGTCCGCGATAGGTGCGCTTGCCTCGGCCGGCGCCCGCGAAGCCTGCAATGAGCGTCATCAGCGCGGTGAGCGGCAGCACGACGGTCCAGTGCGGATGGCCGAACACCCAGCCGAGCACGTAGCCGATCGCCAGCAACTGCACGACGGTGCGCACGGCGGCGAGCGCGAGCTTGCGGCCGAGGCCCAGCGACAGCGCGGCCGAGATCGCGCCGTTGACCGCGACGAGCGCGGCGGCGATGCCGACGTCGACGAGACTCAGGTCCTGCAGTGCCGGGCTCATGGCTGCGCCTCCGTCGCGTTCGCGGCGTGCAGCACGCCGGCCTGCATCACGAGCCGCGTCGTGCCGATCCGCGCGGCTTGCGCCGGATCGTGCGAGATCCACATGTACGCGCGTGCATCGGGTGCCGCGTCGAACCACGCGCCGACGAGCGCTTCGATCGCGCGCGTCGAGTCGGGGTCGAGCGCGGACGTCGGCTCGTCGAGCAACAGCACGTCGGGGTCGAGCTGCAGCACGCGCAGAAGTGCGGCGATCTGCGCTTCGCCGCCCGACAGTTCGCTCGCCCGCTTGTCGAGGAAATCGGCGCCGCGACCGGCGCGAGCCGCGAGCGCTTCCGCGCGGGCGCGATCGAACGTCACGTCGCGATAGATCGCGAGTGAATACGGATAGCGCAATTGCGCTTCGACGGTCCCGTCCATCTGCGCGGGCCGCTGGCGCACGTAGGCGACGCTGCGCCGGTAGCGCGGAATTGCCGCGCGCCTGATCCGCTTGCCGCGCCACAGGATATGACCGCCGTCGAGCGGGTCGAGCAGCGCGAGTGCGCGCAGCAGCACGCTCTTGCCGGAGCCCGACGGTCCCGTGATAGCAATTCGCGATCCCGCGGCGAGGCTGAAATCGGTCGGCGCGAGCAGCGTCTTGCCGCTGCTGGCGTCGCGGCGCGTAATGTGCTGCGCATCGATGATGCCGTTCGAGGCTGTCATGTCACAGATGAAAAAAAGCGTTAACGGCGCCGAAGCGTTGCCGCGGCGTGCGCCATAATACCCATTGAAAAGCCGCCGGTGTCGTGCTTCGTTCGCTCACGCAAGTGAGCCCGACATGGCGTGCAAACTTTGCAGAACAACAACGGAACCGCCATGACGCTAGCACGAGCCATCGGCAAATCGGCTGCCTGGATCGTCGGTATCGTCGCACTGATCATCGCGGCGGCTGGCATCTTCATCGTCACGTTCGACTGGAACCGCGCGAAACCGTGGGTCAACGAACATGTGAGTACCGCACTTGGCCGCCCGTTCGCGATCAACGGCGATCTCAAGGTCGGCTGGCGCCGCCCCGACGGCGAGACCGGCTGGCGCGCATGGGTGCCCTGGCCGAGTTTCTCCGCCACGCAGCTCGAGATCGGCAACCCCGACTGGGCGAAAGGGCCCAAGTTCGTCACGCTCGATGCAGCGCATTTCGATCTCGCGATTCTTCCGCTCCTCGCGCACGAAATCGTCATTCCGTCGATCAACGTCGTCAATCCTGCCGTCGACCTCGAGCGGCTCGCCGACGGCCGCAATACGTGGACTTTCCAGTTCAAGCAGTCGTCGCAGCCGTCGCCGTGGAAGGTGCGGCTCAACAGATTCGGTTTCGCGAAGGGCGTCGTCACGTATCGCGATGCGATCACGAAGGCCGATCTGACGGTCGCGATCGATACGCTCGGCCAGCCGATTCCGCTGGGCGACGTGCTGAAGGAGCAGGAGCAAACGTCGCGCGCGGCATCGGCGCAGCGCATCGGCAAGAGCGGTGCCGCGCGAATGAGCGCGAAGGCGAAGGCCGAGGCCGCGTCGGGTGCGTCGGGTGCGTCGGCGGCGCCAGGCACGAGCGCGGCATCGGCCGCAGCGGCGCCGGGTGCGTCCGCTGCCGCGCCGGCTTCTTCGGGTTCGTCCGCGTCGAAGACCGCAACGGCGTCCGGCGCGAGCGGTGCGTCCGGTGCGTCGGGCGCCGCTGCGCCCGCGAAGCCGGCGGGCCCGACGTATGCGTTCGGGTTCAAGGTCGACGGCCGGTACAAGAACGTGCCGATCAGCGGCACCGGCAAGGTGGGCGGCGTGCTGGCGCTCGAGAACACGACGCAACCGTTCCCGCTGCAGGCCGACGTGAAGGCCGGCGACACGAGGCTCGCGATCGTCGGCACGCTCACCGATCCGACGCATCTCGCGGCACTGGACCTGCGTCTGTGGCTGCAGGGCACGTCGATGTCCCACCTCTACCAGATCACCGGCATCACGCTGCCGGACACGCCGCCGTATGCAACCGAGGGGCGCCTGATCGGCAACATCAAGCAGCACGCGAGCACGTTCCGCTACGAGGACTTCAACGGCCGCGTCGGCGGCAGCGACCTGCGCGGTACGCTCACCTGGGCGCAGCGCGAGCCGCGGCCGAAGCTGTCGGGCGAACTCGTGTCGAATCTGTTGCAGTTCTCCGATCTTGCGCCGGTCATCGGCGCCGACTCGGCCGCGAGCAAGGCCAAGCGCGGCGACACGACGCGCCAGCCGCCGGACCGCGTGCTGCCGGTCGCGACGTTCCGCACCGAGCGCTGGAGCGCGATCGACGCGGACGTGAAGTTCACCGGGCGCAAGCTCGTGAAGAGCGCGCAGCTGCCGATCACGAACCTGTACACGCACATCCTGCTGCAGGACGGCGTGCTGTCGCTCGAACCGCTGCAGTTCGGCGTCGCCGGCGGCACGCTCGCGACGAACGCGCAGCTCGACGGCAGCCGCACGCCGCTCAAGGGCCGCTTTACGCTGGCCGCGCGTCACCTGAGGCTCAAGCAGTTGTTCCCGACGCAGAAGGTGATGCAGACCGCGCTCGGCGAAATCAACGGCGACGCGTCGCTATCGGCGACCGGCAACTCGCCGGCGGCGCTCGCGGCGACATCGACCGGCGAAGTGAAGGCGCTCGTCACGAACGGCCGCATCAGCCTGCTGCTGATGGAGGCGGCTGGCCTGAACGTCGCCAACGTCGTGTACGAAAAGCTGTTCGGCACCCGCGACGTGAACATCAACTGCGCGGCGATGGACTTTGTCGCGAACGACGGCATGCTCGAGCCGAAGGTGTTCGCGCTCGATACGGACGACGCGCTGATCAACGTCGACGGTCCGATCAACCTGCGCGACGAATCGATCGACCTGAAGATCCATCCGCATACGAAGGGTTTCCGTGTCTTCTCGTTGCGCTCGCCGTTGTACGCGAAGGGCACGTTCAAGAACCCGAAGGTCGGTGTCGATGCAGGCGCGCTCGCGCTGCGCGCCGGCGCGATGGTCGGGCTGGGCCTGATCAACCCGTTCGCGGCGCTGATTCCGCTGATCGCGCCGAGCAACAACCGCGACGTGCCGTGCTCGGAGCTGTTCGGGCAGATGAAGGCCAAGGCGGCGCAGAAGGCGGCGGTGAAGGCCGGCAAGTGACGTGGGCGAGGCAGGGTCGGTGCCACACGCGCCGGCCCGGCTGGCGGGGCCGGATCGGGGTGGTCGGCAGTTTCTCCGACACCTGCTAAAATACACGGTTTTCCGTCGATTTCTCTCTTACGGGACCTGCCGTGCTTTCTACTGCCAACATCACGATGCAATTCGGGCCGAAGCCCTTGTTCGAGAATATCTCGGTCAAATTCGGCGAGGGCAACCGCTACGGTCTGATCGGCGCGAACGGCTGCGGCAAGTCGACCTTCATGAAGATCCTGGGCGGCGACCTCGAGCCGAGCGCCGGCAACGTCGCGCTCGAGCCGAACGTGCGCCTGGGCAAGCTGCGCCAGGACCAGTTCGCGTATGAAGACGTGCGCGTGCTCGACGTCGTGATGATGGGCCACACCGAGATGTGGGCCGCGATGACCGAGCGCGACGCGATCTACGCGAATCCGGAAGCCACCGACGACGACTACATGCACGCGGCCGAACTCGAAGGCAAGTTCGCCGAATACGGCGGCTACGACGCCGAGGCGCGCGCGGGTGCGCTGCTGCTCGGCATCGGCATCGAGGAGAAGTTCCACAACGGCACGATGGCCGACGTCGCACCGGGCTGGAAGCTGCGCGTGTTGCTCGCGCAGGCGCTGTTCTCGAAGCCGGACGTGCTGCTGCTCGACGAACCGACCAACAACCTCGACATCAACTCGATCCGTTGGCTCGAGCACACGCTCAACGAGTACAACTCGACGATGATCATCATCTCGCACGATCGTCACTTCCTGAACTCGGTGTGCACGCACATGGCCGACATGGACTACGGCACGCTGAAGGTCTGGCCGGGCAACTACGACGACTACATGCTCGCATCGGCACAGGCGCGCGAGCGCCAGGCCGCGGCGAACGCGCGCGCGAAGGAGCGCGTGGCCGAGCTGCAGGACTTCGTGCGCCGCTTCTCGGCGAACAAGTCGAAGGCTCGCCAGGCAACGAGCCGCGCGAAGCAGATCGACAAGATCAAGATCGAGGAATTCAAGCCGTCGTCGCGCCAGAACCCGTTCATCCGCTTCGAGTTCGACAAGAAGCTGCACAACGTCGCGGTGGTGGCCGAAGAGATCACGAAGAAGTACGAGCGCACGATCTTCCAGAACTTCAACCTGTCGGTGCAGCCGGGCGAGCGCATCGCGATCATCGGCGAGAACGGCGCGGGCAAGACGACGCTGCTGCGCTCGCTGCTCGGCGCGCTGCCGCTCGATCACGGCACGGTGAAGTGGTCCGAGAACGCGAATGTCGGCTACATGCCGCAGGACACGTACGAGGAGTTCCCGGACGACATCACGCTGATGGACTGGATCGACCAGTACCGCAAGGACGGCGACGACGAAACGATGGTGCGCGGCACGCTTGGCCGCCTGCTGTTCTCGTCCGACGACATCAAGAAGTCGGTGAAGGTGCTGTCCGGCGGCGAGAAGGGCCGCATGATCTGGGGCAAGCTGATGCTCGGCCGCCACAACGTGCTGCTGATGGACGAGCCGACCAACCACATGGACATGGAGTCGATCGAGTCGCTGCAGATCGCGCTCGAGCAGTTCGAAGGCACGCTGATCTTCGTGTCGCACGACCGCGAGTTCGTGAGCGGGCTGGCGAACCGGATCATCGAAGTGCGCACGGACGGCACGCTGTTCGACTTCGGCGGCAATTACGAGGATTTCCTCGCGAGCCAGGGGCAGGAGTAATTGCCCGGGCTGCCAGGCCCGATCTGATGTACCGGAAGCCCGCCACGCGTAAGCCTGGCGGGCTTTTTCGCAACTGGGCCCGGCCGCCCGTCGAGCATCGTCGAATCCATGGCGAATGGGCGTTGCGAACCGTTCGTGCGCGAAACGCAAAACGCGGAACGGGCTGGGGCGGCGACGGCGACGGAAGTAGGCTGTCGCCATCGCCGGCGTTAATGCCCGGCCGCGTCAGCCCGAAAAGTCCGTCACGACCGTTACGCCGGCGCCTTCGAACCGGTTCATGTTCATCAGCGCGTCGATCGACTGGCCGAGACTGATTTTCTTGCCGATCAACCGGCTCGGCGCGAGCGTGCCGGCATGAATCATGTCGAGCATCGCGTCGTATCGATGCGCCTGCATCCCGTGGCTGCCGAGAATCTCCAGCTCGTGCGCGATGACCTTGCTCATCGGCACGGCCGGTGTCGCATGCTCACCGAGCATCAGCCCGACCTGCACGTGCTTGCCGCGCCGGCGCAGATTGCTGATCGAATTGAAGCAGGTGGTCGGATGACCCAGCGCATCGAGCGACACGTGTGCGCCGCCGCGTGTGATTTCCCTGACCGCATCGACGACGTCGGCGACTTGCGACGCATTGACGGTCGCCGCTGCGCCGACCGATCGCGCGAGCGCGAGCGCCTCGTCCGAAATGTCGATCGCGACGACGTTCGCACCGATCGCATGCGCGATCATGATCGCCGACAGACCCACGCCTCCGCAGCCGTGCACGGCGACCCATTGGCCGGCGGACGTGCGGCCCTGGTCGACCACCGCGCGAAACGACGTCACGAAGCGGCATCCGAGGCTTGCCGCGGTCGGAAAGTCGAGCGCATCGGGCAGGCGCACGAGATTCAGGTCCGCGTGATGGATGCCGACGTATTGGGCGAACGAGCCCCAGTGCGTGAAGCCGGGCTGGAACTGCTGCTCGCAGACCTGCTGGTTGCCCGAGTGGCATTCCGGGCAGCGGCCGCAGCCGGCGACGAACGGCACCGTGACGCGGTCGCCGGCTTTCCAGCGCGTGACCGCTGCACCGGTGGCGACCACGACGCCGGCGAGTTCGTGGCCCGGCACATGCGGCAGCACGATGTCCGGATCGTGCCCCATCCAGCCGTGCCAGTCGCTGCGGCACACGCCGGTCGCTTTCACTTCGATCACGACGCCGTCGGGTGCCGGCGTCGGATCGTCGACGTTCATCAGCCGCGGCGCGGCGCCGAACGCTTCGTAGACAACTGCTTTCACGATCTCCTCCTGAGTCGAATGACTCTTTCAATATATCGTGGAAGAAGCGGGTTTATCTTTCGTTTTTCGATTGAGAAGCGGCGGTTTGTGAGATAGCCTTGCGATCATCGCGCGATTGCCGCAAGGAATTTTCATGGAACAACTCGACAGGATCGATCGCGGCATGCTGGACATGCTGCAGCAGGACGGGCGCGTGTCGAATGCGCGACTCGCCGAAGCGTTCTCGCTGAGCGAGACGTCCTGCTGGCGCCGCCTCAGGCGGCTGGAGGAAGCGGGGTTGATCGCGGGCTATCACGCACGGCTCGACCGCAGAAAGCTCGGGTTTGGCGTGATGGCGTTCGTGCAGATCGTCTGCACGCAGCACGGCGAGGAAGTGACGGCCGAGTTCGAGCGCCTGATCCAGGCCAGCCCCAACGTGCTCGCGTGCGACAACACGACCGGCGAGGCGGATTTCCTGCTGCAGGTGGTGGCAGCCGATCTCGACGACTACAGTCACTTTGTCGAACGGGTGCTGCGCAAACTGCCCGGTGTGCTGAGCATTCGGTCGAACCTGTCGCTGCGGCAGCTGAAGTCGACGCAGCGGTTGCCGATCGCGTGACGGCGCGCAACGGCGCTCGCGCGTGCGCGAGCGGTCAGTCGGCCAGCCGCTTGTCGGCGAGCGCCTTGCAGCAGTCGTCGTACACCCACTGCACGAGCTTCGCCCGGTAGTCGAGATCGTCGGTATCGACGATTTCCTCGACCGCGTCGCGCGCCCACGACGCGTCGACGAAATCGGCGTGCCGCTTGGCGATGTCCTGTGCCAGCGCGGCCAGCTTCGCGATCGCGAGCCAGTCGCATTGCCGATGGTGGCGGTCGAGCCAGCGGTGCGCGGCCTTCACCTGGAACGATGCGTCCGGCCAGGATTCGTTCAGGTAAAACGCCCCGAGATTGCCGCAGGTGAGCCAGCACAGCAGCTCCAGGCGATCTTGCGAACCGAGGTTGTTGGGTGCATCGGTCATGGCAGCGCTCACGAAAGCATCGATTCCGGATGGCGCGGGCTGCAGCAGCCGGCGCCGATAGTAAAAACATAGCACGATGGTGGCCGCGTGGCGCGGCCTCGTGGTGCCAAGGCGTGGCGCGGATGCCGAGGTTGCCGGCGGCGGGCGCCCGCCGCTCGATCGCCGGCGTCCGCGCGGGCCGTTCGGCGACGCGCGAGGCCCCGTTTCGCGTCGTCGCCGCGCCATGCCGCAGTCGTTAGAATGGCCGTTTTCCGGGAGACAGGAAGCGATGAAAATCTACGATCAGTTCTATATCGACGGTGCATGGCGCAAGCCGGCCGGAACGGGCACGATCGACGTGATCGACTCGGGCACCGAAGCCGTGATCGGCCGGATTCCCGAGGGCGTGGCGTCGGACGCGCAGGACGCGATCCGTGCGGCGCGCGCGGCGTTCGACGCATGGGCCGCGACGCCGGCCGCGACGCGCGCGGGCTATCTGCGCAAGATCGTCGAGCGTCTGCAGGCGCGCAGCGAGGAACTTGCGCAGTCGATCACCGGCGAAGTCGGGATGCCGATCAAGCTGTCGCGCGCGATCCAGGTCGGCGGCCCGATCTACAACTGGAAGGCCTACGCGAAGCTCGCCGAATCGTTCGAATTCGAAGCGACGGTCGGCAACTCGCTGGTCGTGCGCGAGCCGGTCGGCGTCGTCGCGGCGATCACGCCGTGGAACTACCCGCTCAACCAGATCACGCTGAAGGTCGCGCCGGCGCTCGCGGCCGGCTGCACGGTCGTCCTGAAGCCGTCCGAAGTCGCGCCGCTCAACGCGTTCATGCTCGCCGAGGCGATTCACGAAGCGGGGCTGCCGCCGGGTGTGTTCAACCTCGTGTGCGGTTTTGGCCCGGTGGTCGGCGAGGTGCTGGCTAGCGATCCGGACGTCGACATGGTGTCGTTCACGGGTTCGACGCGCGCCGGCAAGCGCGTGGCCGAACTGGCGGCCGCGGGCGTGAAGCGCGTCGCGCTCGAACTGGGCGGCAAGTCGGCATCGGTGATCCTCGATGATGCGGATTTCGCGGCGGCGGTGAAGGGCACGGTGAACGCGTGCTACCTGAACGCGGGCCAGACCTGTTCGGCGCACACGCGGATGCTGGTGCCGCAGGCCCGCTACGACGAGGCGCGCGCGATCGCGAAGGCGGCGGCCGAAGCGTATGTCGCGGGCGATCCGCGCCTGGAAACGACGCGCCTCGGCGCACTCGCATCGGCCGCGCAGCAGCAGCGCGTGCAGGCCTACATCCAGCGCGGAATCGACGACGGCGCGGAACTCGTGACCGGCGGCACGGGCCTGCCGGAAGGGCTCACGAAGGGCTTCTTCGTGAAGCCGACGGTGTTCGGCCGCGTCGATCCGAAATCGACGATCGCGCAGGAAGAGATCTTCGGGCCGGTGCTGTCGATCATCACGTATCGCGACGAGGACGAAGCCGTGCGCATCGCGAACGATTCGCCGTACGGGCTCGGCGGCGCGGTATGGGCCGGCAGCGACGAACGCGCGATGCGCGTGGCGCGCCGCATCCGCACGGGCCAGGTCGACATCAACGGCGGCACGTGGAACGGCGCCGCGCCCTTCGGCGGCTACAAGCAGTCGGGACACGGCCGCGAGAACGGCGTGTACGGGCTCGAAGAGTATCTCGAGTACAAGTCGATGCAGTTCAAGCCGGCCAGTCCAGCCTGAGCGTTTCGCCGCGCATGACCCGCAACGGCACGCTCGCGTGCCGTTTTTTTATTGACGGCCGTCAAGGTGCGCGCCGGTGGATGCGTCGATCATCGCGTTTCCGATTTCCGATGTTTCGACGAGGTTCAGATGACCGCACGCACTTCCTTCCCGCCGCTCACGATTCGCGGCCGCACCTTGCTGCCCGTGGTGCAGGGCGGCATGGGCGTCGGCATCTCCGCGCACCGCCTCGCGGGCAGCGTCGCGCGCGAAGGCGCGCTCGGCACGATCGCGAGCATCGACCTGCGCCACCATCACGCGGATCTGCTCGCGCGCTGTCGCGCGAACCCCGACCGGGCGACGCTCGAGGCCGCGAACCTCGACGCGCTCGCGCGCGAGATTCGCCTCGCGAAGACGTACAGCGAAGGGCGCGGAATGATCGCGGTCAACGTGATGAAGGCGGTGAGCGCGCATGCGGACTACGTGCGCGTCGCGTGCGACGAAGGCGCGGACGCGATCGTGATGGGCGCCGGCTTGCCGCTGGATCTGCCCGATCTCACGCACGGCCACGACATCGCGCTGATCCCGATCCTGTCGGACAGCCGCGGGATCGCGCTGGTGCTGAAGAAGTGGATGAAGAAGGGCCGGCTGCCCGATGCGATCGTGATCGAGCATCCCGCGCATGCGGGCGGCCATCTCGGCGTCACGCAGATCGACGACATGCACGATGCGCGCTTCGATTTCGCGCGCGTGCTCGACGAGACCGCGCAGGTAATGGCGTCGCTCGGCCTCGCGCGCGATGCGATCCCGCTGATCGTCGCGGGCGGGATCAACAGCCACGACACCGTGCGTGCGGCGCTTGCGGCCGGTGCGAACGGCGTGCAGGTGGGAACGCCGTTCGCGGTGACGGAGGAAGGCGATGCGCATCCGAACTTCAAGCGCGTGCTGGCCGATGCGCTGCCCGAGGACATCGTCGAATTCGTGAGCGTGACGGGGCTGCCGGCGCGCGCGGTGAAGACCCCCTGGCTCGATCGCTATCTGCGCAACGAAACGCGCATTCGCGACAAGCTCGGCGCGTTCAAGCAGCGCTGCCCGACCGCGCTCGAGTGCCTGAGCGTCTGCGGGCTGCGCGACGGCATCGAGAAGTTCGGCCATTTCTGCATCGACACGCGGCTCGCGGCCGCGCTGCGCGGCGATGTCGCGAACGGGTTGTTCTTCCGCGGCCGCGAAGCGCTGCCGTTCGGCAACGCGATCCGCAGCGTGCGCGATCTGCTCGACCTGCTGCTGACCGGCCGTGCGGCGGAGCCTGCGACAAACCGTCCAATGTTTACGCTGGCTTGACGGATATCAAGACGACCCAAAGACCCTACGTGGAGAATGGAATACATTCTACAGGGGTCCGTATCATGCAAAAAACGATTCGAACATGTGTCACCGCTGCCGCAGTCGCGGCGAGCCTCGCCACGATGCCGTCGCTGTCGCACGCGGCGTCGCCGGGCGACGGGATCAACCAGGGTGACGTACTGGTCCGGCTGCGCGCGATCAGCATCCAGCCGAACGAGCGCGGCAGCGACACGCTCGGCGCGATCAACACCGGCGTGAACAACGCGATCGTGCCGGAGCTCGACTTCACCTACATGATCCGCGACTACCTCGGCGTGGAACTGATCCTCGGCACGTCGCGGCATCAGATGACGTCGAGCCTCGGCAATCTCGGCGGCGTGGGCGTGCTGCCGCCGACGCTGCTGCTGCAGTACCACTTCAATCATGCCGGCAAGGTGCGGCCGTACGTCGGCGCGGGCCTGAACTACACGTACTTCTACAACAACGGGCTCAACGTCGGCGGGGAAGGCGTGTCGATCAACAAGAGCAGCTTCGGTCCCGCGCTGCAGTTCGGCGTCGACGTGCAGTTGACGAAGAAGGTGTTCATGAACGTCGACGTGAAGAAGATCTGGATGAGCACCGATGCAACGCTCGGCGACAAGGGCATCGGCACGCTGCACATCGATCCGCTGATCGTTGGCGTGGGCGTCGGGATGAAGTTCTAGACGCGAGCGAAAAAGAACAGAGTTGGGGTTGGCGGCATGGCAGTCGGCATGCCGCTCTTTTTTTGTCCGGCGGGTTTACAGCTTGTCGTACTGAAAGCGCATCGCGGTGCCTTCGCGCGTGATGCGTTCCCACACCGCGCGTTTCTCGTCGTCGCTCAGGAACACCCAGTTCGACACTTCGCCGGCCGTGCGGCCGCAGCCCTTGCAGACTTCGTCGAAGAGGGTCGAGCACACGCCGATGCAGGGGCTGTCGGGCAGGTCGTGGAGATTGGAGGCCATCGGAAGGGTTCGCGCGTTGAATCGTCAGGGCGTCATTTTAATGCATCGGGGTGACGCGGCCCGGCCGCGATGCCGGCGGTGCGGCGCCGGCCCGTCCGGACGGTTTCGCGGCCGCCTTCTTTTCCCGATGGACAGACGCCGATTACCCGATAGAATTCCCCCGGAGCGCCCCGCTGCGCGGGCCGTGCGAGCGGCCGGCGGCGCGAATCTGTTCCGTTTGCGCGACACCGGCATGATTTTTTTGTGACGGAGCGCGAATGGTGGTAGCGTTCGGGGTTTTCGAGGGGCGGCGCGCCTGAACGCGCCGCCATGACGAGGCAGACGGCAGCCGGGCGACGCGTCCGGCCGGAGGGAGAACGGGATGAAAGCAAAGGTAGTGGGCCGGTTCGCAGCGCTTGCGCTGTGTGTGGGTGCATCGGCGGCGGCGGCGAAGGATACGCAGCTCAATGTCTATAACTGGTCCGACTACATTGCGAAGGACACGATCCCGAACTTCGAGAAGCAGACGGGCGTCAAGGTTCGCTACGACAACTACGACAGCGACGACACGCTGCAGGCGAAGCTGCTCACGGGCAGCTCGGGCTACGACATCGTCGTGCCGACCAGCAACTACGCGGGCAAGCAGATCGCGGCGGGCATCTTCACGCCGCTCGACAAGTCGAAGCTGCCGAACCTCAAGTACCTCGATCCGCAACTGATGGCGCTCGTCGCCGGCGCGGACCCGGGCAACAAGTACGCGGTGCCCTGGGCATACGGCACGACCGGTCTCGCATACAACCTGACGAAGGCGCAACAAGCGCTCGGCAAGGTCCCGCTCGACAACTGGGACATCCTGTTCAAGCCGGAAAACATCTCGAAGCTGAAGACCTGCGGCGTATCGGTGCTCGACGCGCCGGACCAGATGTTCGCGGCGGCGCTGCACTACATCGGCAAGGATCCGATGAGCACGAACCCGGCCGACTACAAGGCCGCGATGGACGTGCTCAAGAAGATCCGCCCGTACATCACCCAGTTCAACTCGTCGGGCTACATCAACGACCTGGTCGGCGGCGACATCTGCTTCGCGTTCGGCTGGTCGGGCGACGTCGTGATCGCGAAGCATCGCGCGATCGAGGCGAAGAAGCCGTACAAGGTCGAGTACTACATTCCGAAGGGCGGCGCGCCGGTGTGGTTCGACGTGATGGCGATCCCGAAGGACGCGAAGAACAAGGAAGCGGCGCTGCAGTGGATCAACTACATCGAGGATCCGAAGGTGCACGCGGCGATCACGAACGCCGTGTACTACCCGAGCGCGAACGCCGAAGCCCGCAAGTACGTGCGCCCGGACGTCGCCAACGACCCGGCCGTCTACCCGCCGGCCGACGTCGTGAAGACGCTGTTCCTGCTCAAGCCGCTGCCGCCTGAAATCCAGCGCCTGCAGACGCGTCTGTGGACCGAGTTGAAGTCGGGCCGCTGACGCGAGCCGGAGTGAGCCAGCAGTCATGAAGCCCCTGGTGCCCCCGGGGGCTTTGTTCGTCAAACGCAGGAGAGAAGCAGCACATCATGAATAGCCAGTCGGGCGTGCCGGTTGCGGGCGCGCCGTCCTTCGTTCCTTCGTCCGGCGCCGATGCGCGCGCCGAGAACTTTGTCCAGATCGTCGACGTCGTCAAGAAATTCGGCGAGACCGAAGTGGTGCGCAACGTGAACCTGACGGTTCGGCAGGGCGAGCTGTTCGCGCTGCTCGGCAGCTCGGGTTCCGGCAAGTCGACATTGCTGCGGATGCTTGCCGGCCTCGAGACGGTCACGTCGGGCAAGATCCTGATCGATGGCGAGGACCTCGCGCAGATGCCGCCGTACAAGCGGCCCGTAAACATGATGTTCCAGTCTTATGCGTTGTTCCCGCACATGTCGGTGGAATCGAACGTCGCATACGGCCTCAAGCAGGAAGGCACGCCGAAGGCCGAGCTGAAGGAGCGCGTGGCGGCTGCGCTCGAACTCGTGCAGATGAGCAAGTACGCGAAGCGCAAGCCCCACCAGCTGTCGGGCGGCCAGCAGCAGCGCGTCGCGCTCGCGCGCTCGCTCGTCAAGCGCCCGAAGGTGCTGCTGCTCGACGAGCCGATGTCGGCGCTCGACAAGCAGATCCGCCAGCGCACGCAGATCGAGCTCGTCAACATCCTGAAGAAGGTCGGCGTCACCTGCATCATGGTCACGCACGACCAGGAAGAGGCGATGACGATGGCGAACCGGCTCGCCGTGATGAGCGAAGGCCAGATCGTGCAGATCGGCACGCCGAACGAAGTCTACGAATATCCGAACAGCCGCTTCTCGGCCGAATTCATCGGCTCGACGAACCTGTTCGACGGCGTCACGGTCGAGGACGAACCCGACCATGTCTACATCGAATCGCCGGAGCTGCCGAGCCGGCTGTACGTGAGTCACGGCATTACGGGCCCGCTGGGGATGCCGGTCACGGTGTCGGTGCGCCCCGAGCGGATCGCGCTCACGCGCAAGCCGCCCGAAGGCGCGTTCAACTGGGCGCGCGGCAAGATCACCAACGTCGCGTACATGGGCGGCTATTCGCTGTATCACGTGAAGCTCGACGCGGGCAAGACGGTGATCGCGAACGTGTCGAGCCTCGCGATCACCGAGCTCGACACGCCGGCGCTCGGCGACGAGATCTACGTGCGCTGGAGCGCGACCGCAGGCGTGGTGCTGACGTCATGAACGCGCTCAAGTCCCTGCTCGCATGGCCGGTGCGGCGCTTCAACCTGACCGGCGGCTCGGCGGTCGTCGCGGGGCCGTATACGTGGCTCGTGCTGTTCTTCCTCGTGCCGTTCGTGCTGGTCGTGAAGATCAGTTTCGCGGAGCTGCAGCTCGGCATTCCGCCGTATACGGAACTCGCGTCGTACGCGGACGGCGTCGTGCACATCGCGCTGAACCTGTCGCACTACGCATTCCTGCTGTCGGACAGCCTGTATTTCGCGACCTACGTGAATTCGGTGGTGGTCGCGGCGATCACGACGCTGCTGTGCCTGCTGATCGGCTATCCGATGGCGTACTACATCGCACGTTCGAACCCCGCGACGCGCAACCTGCTGATGATGGGCGTGATGCTGCCGTTCTGGACGTCGTTCCTGATCCGCGTGTACGCGTGGATCGGGATCCTGAAGAACAACGGTCTCCTGAACAACTTCCTGATGTGGATCGGCCTGACGCACACGCCGATCGAGCTGTATCGCACCAACTACGCGGTGTACATCGGGATGGTGTATTCGTACCTGCCGTTCCTCGTGATGCCGCTGTACGCGCATCTCGTGAAAATGGACCTGCGTCTGCTCGAAGCCGCGTACGACCTCGGCGCGAAACCGTGGAAGGCGTTCGTGCAGATCACGCTGCCGCTGTCGAAGAACGGGATCATCGCGGGCTGCCTGCTAGTGTTCATCCCGGCGGTCGGCGAGTACGTGATCCCGGAACTGCTCGGCGGCGCGAACACGCTGATGATCGGCCGCGTGATGTGGAATGAATTCTTCAACAACGCAGACTGGCCGATGGCGTCGGCCGTGACCTGCGCGATGGTGCTGCTGCTGCTCGTGCCGATGGCGATGTTCCAGCACTTCCAGGCGAAGGAGCAGGAGGGCCGCCGTCGATGAAGCCGAATCGTTACCTGCAGTTCGCGGCGCTGTTCGCCGGCTTCGCGTTCCTGTACATCCCGATCATCAGCCTGATCGTCTATTCGTTCAACGAGTCGAAGCTCGTCACCGTGTGGTCGGGCTTCTCGTTCCGCTGGTATTCGGCACTCGTGGAGGACGACGAACTGTTGACGGCCGCATGGCTGTCGCTGAGGATCGGCGTGCTGACCGCGTTCGCGTCGGTGTTCATCGGCACGTGGGCCGGCTTCGTGCTCGCGCGGATGGGCCGCTTTCGCGGCTTCGCGCTGTTCAGCGGGATGATCAACGCACCGCTGGTGATCCCCGAGGTGATCCAGGGCATCTCGTTGCTGCTGCTGTTCATCGAACTGGCGAAGTGGATCGGCTGGCCGGCCGAGCGCGGCGTGTTCACGATCTGGCTGGGCCACGTGATGCTGTGCATCTCGTACGTCGCGATCATCGTGCAGTCGCGCGTGCGCGAACTGAACCCGTCGCTCGAGGAGGCCGCGCTCGATCTCGGTGCGACGCCGCTGAAGGTGTTCTTCACGATTACGCTGCCGCTGATTTCGCAGGCGTTGATCGCGGGCTGGCTGCTGTCGTTTACGCTGTCGATCGACGACCTCGTGCTGTCGGCGTTCCTGTCGGGCCCCGGCTCGACGACGCTGCCGCTCGTCGTGTTCTCGCGCGTACGCCTCGGCCTGAACCCGGAAATGAACGCGCTCGCAACGCTGTTCATCGTCGCGGTGACGGCCGGCGTGGTGATCGCGAACTTCGTGATGCTGCGCCAGGAACGCAAGCGGACGATGTCGTTCGCGACGTAACGCGCGCGGCTGTCGCCATAAGAAAACGCCCGGTGCCGACGTCGAGTCGGCCCGGGCGTTTTCCTTATGTACCGCGCCGAGGCGCTCAGTACGTGAAGCTCTTGCCGGGCGTCCTCCACACGGCCGTGGCCGCCGAGCATGCCTGCAGCGTCAGCGCGCTGCCGGCCGGCGCGAGGCAGCGGCCGGTGGCCTGCGACACGAGTTGCGCGGTGCCCGGCAGCGTGCCGGCCTTGACCTGCCACTGCGGGCTCGCCGTACCGGGCACGCAGGTGCGCAGCAGCGCGCCGTTGGCCGAGCCGGGCGCCTGCGCGGTGAGGCAGTAGCTGTACTTGGTCTGCAGCGTGCCGTCGCCCGCGACGACCCACAGTTGCGGATTGAAGTGCGTGCCGCCGGATGCGCGCACCGATGCGAGCGTCGGGCACGTGCCGAGCGTTGCGACGCTGCCGTCGGCCAGGCCGCCCGACGCCGTCAGGCACGCGCCGCCGCTTTTCACGAGGCCGGCGGCCGATTGCTGCGGCCCGCCGATGAGCGTGGCGACGCCGTTCGCTTGCGACGCGTTTGCATAGCTCGCCGGACACGACTTGTTGACCGTGACCGAGGGTGCCGGGACCGGCACCGCGTTGCCGATCGCGTCATACGCGCGAATGCTGAACTGCGCGTCCGTATGCGCGATCGACGCGCAGCTCGTGCGGCTCGAGTTCCAGTCGAAATATTCGACCCACTGGCTGATCCAGCCGACGGGCACCTGCGTCTGCGTGGTGCCGACGTAGATGCTGCCGATATCGAAGCTGTCGCCGGTTGTACCGTTCGTCACGTCCGTCACGTTGCTCTTGAACCAGCCGGGGCCCTGGCTCGTGTCCGGCGTGATGCGGAACCGGTACGTGTGGCCCGCGTGCCACTCGTAGCGATAACGGCATTGCGCGCCGGCGCTGCCGTCGGTTGCCGAGCCGCTGACCGTGCAATAGCTGCCCGCGCCGATGCCCGCGCTCGCGGGCGTGCCGGGTTTGGCGGCGGTCGCGCCCCACAGGCTGAACAGGAACTGCTTGCCGACGCCTTCGCTGGCCGACACCAGCTCGGTCGACTGCAGGCCGGTGTAGCCGTTGAGCGAACCGATCTGGTTCGACCAGAAGACGTTCGAGTTCGGGCCCGGGTCCGTTGCCGGCGTGATGAACAGGTCGAGCGTGCCGACGCTGCGTACCGTCGACGGGAACCACGTGTCGCTGTAAAGCCCCGGCGTCGAGCCGAGGAAGCCGGACAGCGTCGGCGCGCTGGCGGCCGTCAGCGTCGCGAGCCCTGCGGCCGTATCGGCCGTGATCGTGAAGCTGCGCGCGCCTGCCGGCGGCAACGCCGCGACCGGCGGCACACCCAGCGTGAAGCCGAGCGTGCACGTGCCGCCCGCCGGCACCGTCATGCTCGACAACGCGATGCGCGACTTGCCGTCGTCGGTGAGCGTGCCGCCGCACGTGCTGGTGAGGCTGCTCGCGCTGAAACCGGATGGCATGCCGATGAAGAGCCCGGCGGCAGCGGGCGCTGTGCCGGTGTTGGCGAGCTTGAGCGTTGCCTTGTCGGTTCCGCCGACCGACGGGGAGAGACTGGCGAGCGTCAGCGTCGCCGTATAGGCGGATGCGGCTAGCGCGGTGAGTGGCGTCAACAGCAGCGCGGCAAGTGCCGCGCTTCCTCGTTTACCGATGTGCATGACCGGACTCCATTGTTCTTGTTGATGTCGACGCGCCGGGCAGCAGCGCGCGGGGAGTCTAGCATGCGGATCGCGGCGGTTTTGCGACGGCGGGGGCGGCTCCGGCGCCGGACGCGGAGGCGATTGCCGCGCCCAGGTTCATGCGCCGAACGCGGCCTTCGCGAGCAGACCGAGCGCGACGCAGACGAGCACGGCCGCGAAACCTGCCTGCACGTGGCGCGCGGACAGGTGCCGCGACGCGTTGCGGCCGATCGCCATCCCGACGGCGGTCGCGACGGTGAACCACAGCATCATGTCGAGCGGCGCGCGCGTGCCCGACACGAGCGTCGCGAGCACGCCGCCGGTGCCGACCAGCGCGATCACCATCAGCGACGTCGCGACCACGCCGTGCATCGACACGTTCGTGAACTTGCGCAGCATCGGCACGATCACGAAGCCGCCGCCGACACCGAGCAAGCCCGTCATCAACCCCGTCACCGCACCGGTCGACGCGAGCGCGAGCCCGACCGGCCAGGACCACACGAGCCGGCCGGTATCGGGATTCACGCGGCCGACGCACAACCGCGACTCGTCCGCGTCGCCGGGCGCGCGGCGCAGTGCCTGCCGCAGCAGGCGGCCCGCGACGACCAGCATCGTCAGCGCGAACAGCGCCAGCAGCACGCGTTGCGGCAGCACGTGCGCGAGTTTCACGCCGAGCGTCGTGAGCGGCACCCCGGCCACGGCCATCAGCAGCGCCGCCCGATAGCGCACGAGCCCGCGGCGAAACCCTTCCAGCGCGCCGAGCGCGGCGCTGCCCGCGACCGCGACGAGCGCGACGGGCGTGGCCTGCTGCATCGGCCAGCCCATCCCGACGACGAGCGCGGGCACCGCGAGAATGCCGCCACCCGCGCCGGTGAGGCCGAGCACGGCGCCGACGAGGCTGCCGAGTACGAGGGAAATCAGCATGGTGTCATCGAGCTCCGGTCAACGGGCGATCGCGGGCTTCGCGAGCCATTCGCGGCCCTTGAGCATCGCCTTCCAGTAGAGCGGTGGCAGCAGGCGCTCCTTGAGCAGCCACGCGAGCCGGGACGGACGCCTGCCGTCGATCAGCCACGCGGGGAAGGTCGGCGCGACCTTGCCGCCGTACAGGAATTCGGCGAGCACGATCTTGCCGCGCTCGACGGTGAGCGGGCACGACCCGTAGCCGTCGTACGTAGCGTCACCGCGCACGCGGCCGAGCGACGCGAGCACATTGTGCGCGACGACCGGCGCCTGCTTGCGCGCGGCCGCGGCGGTCTTCGCGTTGGTCGTGTTGGTGACGTCGCCGAGCGCGAAGATGTCCGCGAACTGCTTGTGCCGCAGCGTCGCCGGGTCGACGTCGATCCAGCCGGCTGCATCGGCGAGCGGGCTCGCGCGCACGAAATCGGGCGCCTTCTGCGGCGGCACGACGTGAATCATGTCGAAGGTTCGTTCGACGGTTTCCGTGCCGCCGTCGGGCAACGCGCGCCGGAACGTCGCACGCCGCGCGGGCCCGTCGATCGCGACGAGGTTGTGGCCGAACGACAGCGCGATGTCGTAGCTCTTCACGTATTCCATCAGCGCGGGCACGTAGTCGGCGACCCCGAACAGCGCGGCGCCCGCATTCAGGAACTCGACGTTGGCGGCACCGAGACGGCCCGTGCGCCGCCAGTGATCGCACGACAGGTACATCGCCTTCTGCGGCGCGCCCGCGCACTTGATCGGCATCGGCGGCTGCGTGAACAGCGCGTTGCCGCCGCGGAACGCCTGCACCAGTTCCCACGTGTACGGGGCGAGATCGTAGCGATAGTTCGACGTGACGCCGTTGCGGCCAAGCGTTTGCGCGAGACCATCGATCGCGTGCCAGTCGAGCTTCAGCCCCGGGCACACGACCAGCTTCCGGTAGCCGATGCGCCGGCAGCCGTCGAGGACGACCGCATGCGCGTCGGGCTCGAAACCGGCGACGGCGGCCTGGATCCATTTCACGCCACGCGGCAGCAGGTCGGCGATCCGGCGCGCGGTCGTGTCGGGCCGGAACACGCCCGCGCCGACCATCGTCCAGCCGGGCTGGTAGTAGTGCGTATCGGCCGGGTCGATCACCGCGATATCGAGCGATGCGTCGCGCGCCAGCAGGCTCGACGCGACCGCGACGCCGGCCGCGCCCGCGCCGACGATCACGATGTCGTGCCGTGCGTCGACGGCGGGCGTGGCGTGGCGCCCGTGATGCGCGACATCTTGCGTCGAACCGCGTGTCAGACGCGGCGCGAGCGCGCCGAGGTCGTAGCCGGCCGCGGCGGCGATCGCGACGATGTCGCCGACCGGACGCCTGCCGGCCTGCGACAGCGCCCACAGCGTCGCCGAACGCGTGCCGCTGCGGCAGTATGCGAGCACCGGGCCGGCGAGCGACGCGACGAGCGCGTCGAATTGCCGGGCCTGCTCGTCGGTGACCTTGCCGGTATCGACGGGCAGGTAATGGACGGCGATGCCGAGCGGTGCGGCGGCGGCGCGGATCTCGGCGACGTTCGGCTGGTCGGCGCCTTCGCCGTCCGGACGATTGCAGACGATCGTGCGGATGCCGGCCGCGTGAAGCGCGGGCAGGTCGGTCGCGGCGATCTGGGGCGAGACCGACAGCAGGTCGGTCAGCGGGCGGATGGTCATGTCGGGGTCTCCGGTCGGGGTGGCGTGTCAGATCGCGTCGAGCGGGATCTTCAGGTAACGCACGCCATTGTTTTCGGGCTCGGGCAGGTGCCCGGCACGCATGTTCACCTGCACGGACGGCAGCATCAGCACCGGCATGTCGAGCGTCGCATCGCGCGCGGTGCGCATGGCGACGAAGTCGTCCTCGGTCACGCCGTCCTTCACGTGCACGTTCGCGCGACGTTGCTCGGCCACCGTCGTCACGAACTGCACGTCGCGGCCGCCCGGCTGGTAGTCGTGGCACAGGTAGAGCCGCGTGTCGGGCGGCAGGGCGAGCACGCGCGCGATCGAGCGGTACAACGTGCGCGCGTCGCCGCCCGGGAAGTCGCAGCGGGCGGTGCCGTAGTCGGGCATGAACAGCGTGTCGCCGACGAATGCCGCGCGCTGCGTCGCGTCGTCGACGCAATAGGTCAGGCACGCGGGCGTGTGGCCCGGCGTGTGCAGCGCGCGGATCGTCAGCGCGCCGAGCGCCAGCGTGTCGCCGTCGTCGAGCAGGCGGTCGAACTGGCTGCCGTCTTGCGCGAAGCCCGGGCCCGCGTTGAACAGCGTGCCGAACACATGCTGCACGCGGCGCACGTGCGAGCCGATCGCGATCTGCCCGCCGACATGCGCCTTCAGATACGGCGCGGCCGACAGGTGGTCGGCGTGCACGTGCGTCTCCAGCAGCCAGTGCACGGTCGCGCCGAGTTCGGCGACGCGTGCGATCAGCCGGTCGGCGCTCGCGGTGCGCGTGCGGCCCGATTTCGGGTCGTAGTCGAGCACGCTGTCGATCAACGCGCACGCGCGGCTCGCGGTATCGAGCAGCAGATAGCTGACGGTGTGGGTGGCCGGGTCGAAAAAGCCTTCGACCGACAGCTTGGGGGTTGGGCTCACGGGATGTCCTCGATCGGGTTCTGCATCTGCAATCGGGAATTCCATGATCAAGAAGCATGCCAGGCGCCAACGCGATGCCGGGCGATCTCGCAGGTGTTTGATTCGGTTCGGATTTCAGGCGCGTGCTGCGGATGCGGCGCACATCGCAGGCAGCGCGTCACCGATGTCGACTGCCACATCTGGCAGTGATGTGGCAGAATTGGCAGTCATTCTGGCAGTCCGGCTGCCCATCCGCTCCCGAGCCTCCTCATGAATCCGCATGCCACCATTCCGATCGTTCCTGCGCCGCCGCGCGACGTGATGCCCGACGTGCGCGCGCTCGTCGCGTATCTGGAGCACGACCCGCAGCCGATGATCGTCGTCGATCCCGACTACCGCATCCTCGCGGCGAACGATGCGTACCGGCGCCAGTTCGGCGTGGCGGGCGTCGAGCATGTCGGCCGGCGCTGCTTCCAGGTCTCGCATCACTACGACGTGCCGTGCGATCAGGCGGGCGAGCATTGCCCGATGAAGCAGGCGCTCGAGTCGCGCAGCCTGAACCGCGTGCTGCACATTCACCATACGCCGCGCGGCCCCGAGCACGTCGACGTGGAGTTGCGGCCCATCTTCGATGCGCGCGGCGACGTGATCGCATACGTCGAGCGGCTGACGACCGTGCGCAGCGCGTCCGCGCAGCCGAGCGCGGAAGGGCTCGTCGGCGGCGCCGATGCGTTCAATGCGGCACTCGGCGCGCTGCAGCGCGTCGCGCCGTCAATGCTGCCCGTGCTGCTGCTCGGCGAATCGGGTACCGGCAAGGAACTGTTCGCGCGGGCGCTGCACGAGGCGAGCGAGCGTGCGCTGGGGCCGTTCGTGGTCGTCGACTGCTCGGGCATTGCCGAGACGCTGTTCGAGAGCGAACTGTTCGGCTACGAGAAGGGCGCGTTTACCGGCGCGAACCAGCGCAAGCCGGGCCTCGTCGAAACCGCGCAGGGCGGCACGCTGTTTCTCGACGAGATCGGCGACGTGCCGCTGCCGATGCAGGTGAAGCTGCTGCGGCTGATCGAGTCGGGGACGTTCCGGCGCGTCGGCGGCGTCGAGGCGCTGCGCGCGGATTTCCGGCTCGTCGCGGCGACGCACAAGCCGCTGCGCGAGATGATCGACGACGGCCGGTTCCGGCAGGATCTGTACTACCGGATCAACGCGTTTCCGATTCCGCTGCCGCCGCTGCGCGAGCGGCGCGGAGACGTCGCGCTGCTGGCCGAATCGATCCTGCGGCGCATCGCGAACGCGCGTGCCGGCGCGGCGGACGCGAGCGGTCGACCATTCGCGGCCCGGCCATTCGCGGCCCGGCCATTCGTGCTGACCGAGCAGGCGCGTGCGTGCCTCGACGCGTATGCATGGCCGGGCAATATCCGCGAGCTGCGCAACGTGCTCGAACGTGCGTGCCTGTTCGCGGACGACGGAACGATCCGCGTCGAACATCTGCCGGCCGAGCTGGTCGCGGCGTCGGCTGCGCCGCCGCCGCGCGCGATGGATGCGCGCGGCCTATCGGACGCGGAGCTCGTGCGGATCGCGAGCACGTTCGCCGGCACGCGCAAGGCGTTGGCCGAGCATGTCGGAATGAGCGAGCGCACGCTGTACCGGCGGATGAAGGCGCTCGGGCTTGGAGTGCGCGACCGGTGAGCGCCGGCCGCGCCGGCCCGCGCGGGCAGCGCGTGAAACCGCCATGCGCTGCCCGCGTCGGCTACGCCATCAACGCGCCGGCGCCGACTGCGCCATCGCGTCGCGGATGAAACCGATCAGCGTGTCGTCGACCCACGAATCCTTGGTCAACGCCGGCTCGGTCATCATCGCATGCCGGAATTTCGCGTGCGTGGCCGGATCGTTGCCCGCATAGCTGCGAAACAGGTCGAGCCAGCGTTGCGCGAGCGCGCGGCCTTCCGGTGAATCGGGCGTCGCGCCCGCGTCGATCGCGTCGCGCACGTCGGCCATCAGTTGCGGCCATTCCATCGCGCGTTCGCCGTAGTGTGCCCGCATGAAGCGGATCTCGTCCGGCGCCAGATACTTCTCGAAGATCCGCATCTTCGTTTCGGCGGACGCGCGCAGCACATAGTCGCGCAGCGCGGTCGAGATGCCGAGCTTCGATTGCATCGCGGGCTCGCGCTCGTGCATCAGGTTCAGCTTCGCGAGCATCCGCGGATCGTTGTTGGTGTCGCGCACCAGCAGCGCCATCCAGCGGCCGGCAAGCGCACGCGCGCGCTCGTCCTCGGGCGGCACGCCCGCGTCGTGCAGCGCACGCACGTCAGCGACGAGCGCGATCCATTCTGCGTCGCCCGTCTGGCTCTTGCGGTACATCGGCAGGCGCGCGAGTTCTTCCTCGGAAAAATATTTGTCGTACACGGTCATCAACTCCAGTGTGGTGAGCCAATCGGCCAGCTCCGGCTCGGTGCCCGCGGCGAGTTGCGCGTGCAGATGCACGAGCCGCTCGCGCAGCTGCGCGGCCTGCGCGAGCTGGTGGTCGAGCGACGCGATCTGCTTCGCGACGAGCTCGACGAGCGGGGTGCCGGGCTGGTTCAGGTAGTCGCCGATTTCGGCGAGCGACAGTCCGAAGCGACGCAGGGCCTGGATCTGGTGGAGCCGGGCGACGTCGTCGCGGTCGTACAGCCGGTAGCCGTTGTCGGCACGCGCCGAAGGCGTCAGGAGGCCGATCGCGTGATAGTGATGAAGCGTGCGGACGGTCAGGCCGCTGCGTTTCGCCAGTTCTCCCACTTTCAGCCGCATGATGTCCTCCGTTCGGTGCGCACACTGGAGTCTCGAACGTTACGCTACGTGAGGGTCAAGCGGAAGATTGCGGATCGGCGCGCGGGGCGATTCCGCGCGCCGTGCGCCCGGTGTCCGGGCGAGTCATTGCGATGACGGCGTCGCGTCGGACGTGGCCGCGCGTGCCTGCGTGGCGGCGCGTTGATCCGCGCTGCCGGTGTGGGCCGCCGTGTCGGCATTCGCGGGCGTCGCAGCGTTGCCGGCCGGCGCCGGCGGCGGCGTGCCCATCGCCTGATAAAGCCGTGCGGTATCCGCCAGCCGCGCGCCGGTCGCGCGAATCTCGTCGAGCCGCGCGTTGCGGTACTGCAGCTCGCTCGCGCGCGCGGCCGATGGCGGCAACGCGCCGAGCCGCACGCGCGCGGCGGCGTCGTCGTACGCGCCGCGCGCGGACAGCGCGGCACGCGACGACGCATCGAGCGCCTCGGCGTCGTGCTCGAGCGCGGCGAGCGAATCGGCGACGTTCTGGAACGCGCCCAGCACGGTCTGCTTGTACTGGTCGACCGCGGCTTCGTAGCTCGCCTTCGCCGCACGGCGCTGCGCGAGCAGCGCGCCGCCGTGGAACAGCGGCTGGCTCAGCGACGCGCCGACATTCCAGATCGCACCGGCGCCCGACAGCATCGTCGGCCAGCTGAAGCCGCCTTTGCCCATGGCCGCCGACAGCGACAGCTGCGGGAACAGCTGCGCGGTCGCGACGCCGACTTCGGCAGCGGCCGCCTTCAGCCCTGCGTCGGCGGCCTGGATGTCGGGGCGGCTTTGCAGCAGGTCCGACGGCACGACCACGGGCACCTGCGCGGGCAGGTGCAGGTCGGCGAGCGCGAGGTCGGCGGGCGGTTGGTCGGGCGTGCGGCCGACCAGCACGGCCAGCGCGTGGCGCGCGGAATCGCGCTGCTGGCGCAGCGCGGGCAGGCTCGCGGCGAAGGTGTCCGCGCTTTGCCGTGCGCTCAGCGCGTCGCTGCGCGATGCCGAGCCGAGCGCAAAGCGGCGTTGCGCGTCGTGCGCCTGGTCGTTCGCGAGCGCGACGAGCCGCTCGGTCGTCGCAATCTGCGCGTTGAGCACCGCCACCGTGATCGATGCGGTGACGATGTTCGCGGCGAGCGCGCGGCGTGCCGATTCGAGCTGGAACGCGCTGACGTCGACGCGTTTCGCGAGCGCGCGGTTCGCGAAGCGCGACGCACCGAACAGGTCGATCGTATAGCTCGCCTGCAGTTGACCGACGAACGTGTCGTACAGCAGCGTCGGCGCGCCGAGCGCGGGAATCGGCACGCCGAGCGCGCGCTGGCGCGCGGCCTGAGCGCCCGCGTCGATCGACGGCAGCATCGAGCTGCCGATCTGGGCGCGCAACTGCTCGCGCGCGGCATCCAGCGAGTGCGAAGCCGCGCCGAGCGTCGGGCTGTTGCGCAGCCCTTCGTCGACAAGTGCCGTCAGCGCATCGGAGCGGTACTGCGTCCACCAGTCGGGCACGGGCTGTGCGCCGACATCGAACTGCTGCGCGACACCTTGCGCCGCGACGGTATGCTGCGCTTGCGGCGCGGCGCCGTAATGCGCGGGCGACGGCATCGCGGGCGGCTCGCCGCTCGGCGCGAACCATGCGCAGCCGGCGAGCGGGGCGGCGAGGCTTGCGGCCGCGAGCGCGCGCGCGGTCTTCGTTTTCAGGTTCATCGACAAATCCATGATCAGGCTCCCGACGGCGCGGCAGGCGTGCCGTCGTGCGGCGGGCCGTCGCGCGGATCGCGTTCGTCGCGCTTCACGCGGAACCACGCGGCGTACAGCGCGGGCAGGTAGAACAGCGTCAGCACGGTCGCGCTCGTGATCCCGCCCATCAGCGCGGTCGCCATCGGCCCGAAGAAGTTCGAGCGCAACAGCGGGATCAGCGCGAGCACGGCGGCCGCGGCCGTCAGCGTGATCGGCCGGAAGCGGCGCACGGTCGCGCCGACGATCGCGTCGAAACGGCCGTGGCCGGCCGCGATGTCCTGCTCGATCTGGTCGACGAGAATCACCGAGTTGCGCATGATGATCCCGAACATCGCGATCACGCCGAGCATCGCGACGAAGCCGAACGGCTGCCCGAACAGCAGCAGCGTGCCGACCACGCCGATCAGCCCGAGCGGCGCGGTCAGCACGACCATCAGCACGCGCGAGAAGCTTTGCAGCTGGATCATCAGCAACGTGAACACGGCGATCGCCATCAGCGGCATCTGCGCGTTGATCGACGTCTGCGCCTTCGCGCTTTCCTCGACCGACCCGCCGATGTTGATCTGGTAGCCGACCGGCAATTGCGTGCGCAGCGCATTCAGCTTGCCGTCGATCGCATGCGTGACGTCGATGCCCTGCGCGCCGGCGCGTACGTCGGACTGCACGGTGATGGTCGGCTGGCGATCGCGCTCCCACACCACGCCGTATTCGAGCGTCGGCGTGAAGCGGCCGAGCGAGCCGAGCGGCACGGCGCCGTTCGGCGTCGGCATCGCCAGGCCCGCGAGCTTCGCGGGATCGACGCGATCGGCGCGCGGCGCACGCAGGTCGACCGCGATCAGTTTGTCGCGTTCGCGATACTGCGTGACGGTCGTGCCCGACAGCGTCATCGCGAGGAAGCTCGACACGTCCTGCGACGTGACGTTCAGCTCGCGCGCCTTCTTCTGATCGAGCTCGAAGCGCACCGAGCGCTCGGCCGGCTCGTCCCAGTCGAACTGCACGTTCACCGTGCGTGCATCGCCGCGCATCGTCGCCGCGACCTTCTCGGCGATCGCGCGGACCGTCGCGATGTCGTCGCCGCTCACGCGGAACTGCACCGGGTAGCCGACGGGCGGCCCGTTCTCGAGCCGCGACAGGCGCCAGCGCACGGCCGGGAAGCGGTCGCGCAGCGTGGTCTCGAGCCAGGTCGCGAGCTTCTCGCGATCCTCGACGGATTTCGCGGTGACGACGAACTGCGCGAAATTGGGCAATTGCAGCTGCTGGTCGAGCGGCAGGTAGAAGCGCGGCGCGCCGCTGCCGACGAAATTCACCGAATGGTCGATCTCGGGCCGCTTGTCGAGCACTTTTTCGAGGCGTTCGGTCTCGCGCAGCGTCGCCGCGAACGACGCACCTTCGGGCAGTCGCAGGTCGACCAGCAACTCGGGGCGGTCGGAGCTCGGGAAGAACTGCTGCGGCACGAGCGAGAAGCCCATCAGCGCGACGACGAAAAGCGCGCCGGTGATCAGCAGCACGACGAAGCGGCGCTCGATGCACCAGTCGATCCAGCCGCGCAGGCGCGCGTAGAAGCGCGTGTCGTAGATGTCGTGCTCGTGATCGTCCGGCAGGTGAGCTTCGTGCGCGTGCTTCTTGCGTTCGGGCAGCAGGTGATAGCCGAGCAGCGGAATCAGCACGACGGCCGCGAACCACGACGCGATCAGCGCGATCGCCGACACCTCGAAGATCGAGCGCGTGTACTCGCCGGTGCTCGACTTCGCGAGCGCGATCGGCAGGAAGCCCGACACCGTGACGAGCGTGCCCGTCAGCATCGGGAACGCGGTGCTCGTGTACGCGAACGCGGCGGCACGCGCGCGGCTGTAGCCCTGTTCGAGTTTCACGGCCATCATTTCGACCGCGATGATCGCGTCGTCGACGAGCAGCCCGAGCGCGAGCACCAGCGTGCCGAGCGATACCTTGTGCAGCCCGATGTCGAACAGGTACATGAACAGGGCCGTGACGGCCAGCACGACCGGAATCGAGATCACGACGACCATCCCGGTGCGCAGGCCGAGCGACACGAGACTCACGACCAGCACGATCGCGACCGCTTCGGCCACCGCTTCGAGGAAGTCGTCGACCGAATGCGACACCGCGTGCGGCATGCTCGACACCAGCGTCAGCTTCAGGCCGGCCGGCAACTGCGCCTGCAGGTTCTTCGATTCGGCGTCGAGCGCCTTGCCGAGCCGGATCACGTCGCCGCCCGGTTGCATCGTCACGCCGATGCCGAGCACCGCGTGGCCGTTCGCGCGCATCTGCGTGACGGGCGGATCGTCGTAGCCGCGCGTCACGGTCGCGAGATCGCCGAGCCGGAACGTGCGGCCGTTGATGCGGATCAGCGTGTCGGCGATCGCGGCGACGTTGTCGAACTGGCCGCTCGGCCGCACGAACACGCGGTCGTCGGCGGTCGTGAGCACGCCGGCCGACGCGATGTCGTTCTGCGCGTTGATCGCCTGCGCGAGCTGCTGCGGCGAGATGCCCAGGCGCGTGAGCTTCGTGTTGTCGGCCTCGATGAAGATCCGCTGGTCCGGGTCGCCGAAGTAGTCGACTTTCCCGACGCCCGGCACGCGCAGCAGCACGGTACGCAGCTGGTCCGCGTAGTCGTGCAGTTGCGCGGGCGAGAAGCCGTCGCCTTCGAGCGTCCAGATGTTGGTGTAGACGTCGCCGAACTCGTCGTTGAAGAACGGGCCCTGCACGCCGGGCGGCAGCGTGTAGCCGATGTCGCCGACCTTCTTGCGGATCTGGTACCACGTCTCGGGCACGTCCTTCACGGGCGCCGAATCCTTCATCGTGAAGAAGATCAGCGATTCGCCGGGCCGCGAATAGCTGCGCAGGAAGTCGATGGCCGGCGTTTCCTGCAGCTTGCGGCCGATCCGGTCGGTCACCTGCTCCTGCACTTGCCGCGCACTCGCGCCAGGCCAGAACGTGCGGATCACCATCACGCGGAACGTGAACGGCGGGTCTTCGGATTGCGCGAGCCGCGTGTACGCGAGGATGCCCGCGAGCGTCGCGAGCGCGATCAGGTAGACGACCAGCGCCTGGTGGCGCAGCGCCCATGCCGACAGGTTGAACCGGCCTTCTTCGCGGGGGCCGCTCATGACGCGAAGTCCTCAGGGTGCAGCGGTGCGATCGGCCGCACGTTCTCGCCGGCGCTCACCGTGTGCACGCCTTGCAGCACGACGCGCTCGCCGGGCTGCAACCCGCGCGACACGGTGACGGTGCGTTCGTTGAAGCGCGCGACGTCGACGCGACGCAGCTCGAGCGTGTCGTCCTTCGCGCGCACGACCCACACGGCCGGATGCGGGCCGTCGTGGAACAGCGCGGTCGCGGGCAGCGTGACGCTCGGCGCGTTGCCGTCGACCGGCGCACCGTCGAACGCGACGTTCGCGGTCATCCCGAGGCGCACGGCCGGATCGGGCGCGGCGAGCGTGAGCTTCACGCGCCAGGTGCGGCTTTGCGGATCGGCGGCCGGCGCGATTTCGCGGACCTTCGCATCGAACTGGCGGCCCGGCAGCGACGGCAGCGTGACGCGTGCCGCGTGACCGGGCGCGAGCGATGCGAGCGCGGCCTCGGGCACGTCGCTGACGACATCGACGTCGCCCGACCACGCAAGCTGGTAGACGGCCTGACCGGCCGAGACGTTCTGGCCGGTGTCGGCCTGTTCGGCGGTGATGGTGCCCGCGTGATCGGCGACGAGCGTCGCATAGTGGAGCTGGTTCTTCGCGAGCGCGAGCTGCTGCTGCGCCTGGTCGCGCTGCGCGAGCGCGGACGTGTAGCTGTTCTCGGTCTGTTCGAGTTGCGCGGTCGCGATCAGGTTCTCGCGCGCCTGCGCGCGATCGCGGTCGAGTTGCTGCTTCGCGAACGCGAGGCTGTGCGACGCCGCATCGAGTTGCGCCTGCGCGCTCGCGACGTTCTTCTCGACGTCGGACGGATCGAGCAGCGCGACGATCTGGCCGGCCTTGACCGTGTCGCCGAGCCGCACCTTGCGCTCGACGATCTTGCCCGCGATGCGGAACGACAGCGGTGTCGCGTAGCGCGGCTGGACCTCGCCGGGCAGCGTGGCGACGGCCGGCGCGCCGTCGGCGTGCGCGGGCAGCGCGACGACCGGGCGCGGTGCGGGCGACGCGGCTTCCTTCGGGTGACAGGCGGAGAGGACGAGCGCGGTGCCGACCAGCAGCACGGCGCGGGAACCGGAGCGATTCACGAAACCCCCAAGATGAGGTGAGAGCGGAACGAAGCCGGCAAGCGCGGCGGGCGCTTGCCCCGAGTGGCGCCGGCCCGGCGCACACGAATACAGCCGAACGGGACCGTCGTTCGGAAACTGTGGCGGATTCTAATACACACCTGTATCCGAATGCAAAGATGAATTCGAAAGGGAGTTGGTGCTAGACTGCGCGCCATGAAACCACAGCGCTTAACTCGCGAGCAGAGCAGGGACCAGACGCGCGAACGTCTGCTGACTGCCGCGCACCGCATTTTTATGAAGAAAGGCTATGTCGCCGCGAGCGTCGAGGACATCGCGGCGGCGGCCGGCTACACGCGCGGCGCGTTCTACTCGAATTTCCGCAGCAAGTCGGAACTGCTGCTCGAGCTGCTCGAGCGCGACCATGATTCGGTGCGTGCCGATTTCGAGGCGATCTTCGAGGAAGGCGGGCCGCGCGAACAGATGGAGTCGATGGCGCTCGCGTACTACCGGACGCTCTTTCGCGACGACGAATATTCGCTGCTGTGGGGCGAGGCGAAGCTGCAGGCGGCGCGCGACGCGAAGTTTCGCGTGCGTTTCAACCAGTTCCTGCACGGCAAGCGCTTGCAGATGGCCGAATTCATCCAGCGCTTCGCCGAGCGCGCGGGCACGCCGCTGCTGCTGCCGGCCGACACGCTCGCGTTCGGGCTGATGTGCCTGTGCGACGGCGTGCAGTCGTACTACACGGCCGATCCGCAGCACGTGTCGGCCGACGTCGCCGAAGCGGTGCTCGCGGGGTTCTTCGCACGGGTCGTGCTCGGGCGCGCGCCGGACTGAACGAGCCGGTGGCGCTCGGCGCCGGGTGGCGCCGCGCGCGACGCTGCGGCGACGCCGTATCGCGTGCCGCACGCCGCATCGGTCAGCGCTCGCCGGTCATCCGCCGGTATGCGTCGAGCAGCGACGTTTTGTACACGACGCCCGCGAGCGTCGGCTCGGCCTCGCTTTCGATCACCGGCAGCCGTTCGCCCTGGAATGCCATGAAGCGTTCGAGTGCGGTCGCGAGCGGCATGTCGGGCGTGAGCAGCGGAAACGGCGTGTGCGCGTAGTGCGCCGCCGTCTTGTCGGTCGTGTCGCGCTTCTCGAGCAGGTCCGACGTGATGTCCTTCAACGCGACCGCGCCGCGAAAGCGCCCGGCGTCGTCGGTCACGTACAGATACTTCACCGGATACTCGAGAAACACACGCGTCATGTCGGTGACGCTCGCGGTGAGTGGCACGACCGTCTGCGCGGGCTGGATCAGCTCGCGCATCTGGGTGGTGCGCAGCCGCAGCCGTTCCTGCGCATCCTGGTGGTGGCGCAGCGTGATCTCGTACATCGACGTCGTGCCGGTCGCGCGCGCGACGAAATACGCGAACACGCACGACACCAGCAGCGGCAGCACGACCTGATAACTGAGCGTCATCTCGAAGATCATCAGGATCGCCATCAGCGGCGCCTGCGTGGCGCCGGCCATGAACGCACCCATGCCGACCATCGCATAGGCGAAATACGCGGACGTGTGGCCGGGCCAGAGCGCATTCATCGCGAGCCCGAACAGCGAGCCGAATACGGCGCCGACGAACAGCGTCGGCGTGAACACGCCGCCGACCGCGCCCGAGCCGGCCGTCGCGGCGGTCGCGATTACCTTGAACACCAGCACCGCGACGAGCGCCTGCCAGGTCCACGGCGAATGCAGGATGTGGTTCACCACGCTGTAGCCGTTGCCCCATACGTCGGGAATCCACACCGAGATCACGCCCACTACGAGCCCGCCGAGCGCGAGCCGCACCGGCAGCGGCACGGGCAGGCGCTTGAACTGGTTCTTTGACGCATCGAGCAGGTGCAGGAACTGCGGCGCGAGCACGCCGCACAGCGCGCCGAGCACGACGAACAGCAGCACCTCGGGGCCCGTCACGGCGGGGAATACCGGCATCTCGTACGGCGGCCGGTAGCCGGCGAACTCGCGCATCACGATGTTCGCGACGACGGAGGCGACGACCATCGGCCCGAAGCTCTCCATCGCGATCGTGCCGAGCACGATCTCGGAGACGAAAAACGCGCCGGCGATCGGCGCGTTGTACGCGGACGTAATGCCGGCCGCCGCACCGCACGCGACGAGCAGGCGCAGGCGCGGCGGGTCGAAGTGCACGAAGCGGCCGACCAGCGACGCGGCGAGCGCGGCAAGCTGCACCATCGGCCCTTCGCGGCCGATCGAGCCGCCGCTGCCGATCGTCAGCAGCGACGATACGCTGCGCCACAGGCTCTGCCGTACCGGCACGACGCCGTCGCCGAGCGCGACGGCTTCCATGTAATCGGTGTTGCCGGATTTCCGGACGCCGCGCGTCGCGAGCAGCAGCACGCAGCCGGCCAGGAAGCCGCCGGCGGCCGGCATCCAGAAGCGCACGTACCACGGCAGGCTTCTCGCCATCTGCACGAAGCTGCCGCTGTGCCCGGAGATCAGGCGCTGCATCAGGTCGATGCCTTCGCGAAAGCCCATGGTGGCGAAGGCGCCGCCGACGCCGACGATGGCCGACCAGATCAGCATCGTGTGGGCGTCCGACAGGCGGAACAGCGTCTGGGCGCGGGTGCGCAGCTTCAGCAGGAACGAGAGCACGGCTGAAAGTGGGTGATGAAGAGGACGAAGGAAAACGACGCGAAGCATAGCACTGCGCCGCGCCCGCGGGACCTTCCCGTCGGGCGCGGCGCGTGTCGCGGCGTGGATGCGCGGCTCAGCCAAGCCAGTGCTGCACGGCCCAGGTGATCGCGTAGCCGCCGGCGATCAGCCAGACGTACAGGATTAGGCCGGTGGTCAGCGCGCGCGGGCCGGCTTCGCGAATCTGCGATACGCGGGTCTCGATGCCGAGCGCGGTCATCGCCATCGTCAGCGCGAAGGTGTCGAGCACGTTCAGCGTGTGGGTGACGTCGGCGGGCAGCACGTTCAGCGAATTGACGATCACGAAGCCGAGGAAGCCGAGCGCGAACCACGGCACCGCCACCTTGCGCTTGCCTTGCGTGCCGCCGGCGCTCGCGTCGGTCGAGCGGGCGGCGCGGGCGAGCCACCAGCCGAGCGCGAGCAGCACCGGCACCAGCAGCATCACGCGGGTCATCTTCACGATCGTCGCAACGTGCGTGACCTGCGGGCTGATGTCGCTCGCCGCGCCGACCACCTGCGCGACCTCGTGGATCGTGCCGCCGAAGAACAGGCCGAGGCCGTTCGCGTCGAGATTGAGCAGGCCGGCGTGATACGCGAGCGGGTAGAGGAACATCGACAGCGTGCCGAACAGCACCACGCTGCCCACGGCCATCGCGCTCTGGTGCGGCTTGGACTGCAGCGTCGACTCGAACGCGAGCACGGCGGCTGCGCCGCAGATCGCGCTGCCGGCGGCGGTCAGCAGCGCCGCGTCGCGATCGAGCTTCATCACCTTCATGCCGACCCAGGTGCCAATCGCAAGCGTGCTCACGACGACCAGCACCGACGCCGTCAGGCCCGGCAGCCCGACCTGCGCGATTTCCTGCAGGCTCACGCGCAGGCCGAAGAACGCGACCGCGATGCGCAGCAGCTTGCGCGCGGAAAAGTTGACGCCGGCCGCCCAGCTCGCGGGCATTCCATCGCGCAGCGCATTGCCGTACAGCGCGCCCGCGACGATGCCGACGATTAGCGGCGACAGGCCGAGCCCAGCGATTGCCGGAAGTTGCGACAGGCTGGTGACGGCGGCGGCGAACAGCGCGACGAACAACACGCCGTTCAACTGGCCGCGCATCGACGGCGCGGCGTGGTGGAGCTGGGGAGTCGGAGCAGTGGACATGGGGCACCGTGATGAAACGGGTTGCGATGGCCTAATCCTAATTTGGTTATATCGATATGAGAAATTGTGATTTGTGACGTAAACTATCCGGAAAGCCGATAATTCATCTCCATGACCCCGGATCAACTGATAACGTTCGCGGCTGTCGCCGAACACCTGAACATCAGCCGCGCTGCCGTGGCGCTGCATCTGTCGCAGCCGGCCGTGTCGGGCCAGCTGCGCCTGCTGCAGGACGAGTTCGGCGAGCCGCTGTACCAGCGCGAGGGCCGCGGCATCCGCCTGACGCCCGTCGGCGAACAGCTCGCGCAGTACGCGTACGCGCAGCGCGATACGTTCGCGCAGGCGCGCGCGTTTCGCGACGCGGTGCGCGGGCTCGATGCCGGCACGCTGCGCATCGGCGCGAGCACGACGCCCGCCAGCTACCTGCTGCCCTACCTGATCGCGGCGTTCCAGCCGCGCGTGCCGCGCGTGGCGATCCACACGATGAGCGGCAACACGGCCGACGTGGTGGCCGCGCTCGCGTCGCTCGACATCGCGATGATCGAAGGGCCGCCCGGCGAGGCGCTGCCGCCCGGCACCGCGGTGCACGCGTGGCACGAGGACGAGATCGTCGCGGTCGTGCCGGCCGGCCATCCGCTCGCCGCGCCCGAATACGAAACCGGCGTCACGCTCGACGCGCTGGCCGCCCATCCGCTCGTGCTGCGCGAGGAGGGCTCCGGCGTGCGCCAGCTCGTCGAACGCGCGTTCGCGCATGGCGGCGCGCCGATGCGCGTCGCGTTCGAGATCGCGGGCGTCGAAGCGGTGAAGGAGGCCGTGCGCGCCGGGATGGGCGTCGGGTTCGTGTCCGCGATGTCGCTGCGTCACGAGGACGCGGCGCTCGTGCCGCGCTCGCTGGCCCCCGCGCCGCTTACGCGTCATTTCTCGATCCTCGTGCCGCATGGCGCCGCGCCGTCGCGGGTGGCGGCCCGGTTTCTCGACATGTGCGTCGCGCACCGCGACGAATAGGCGCCTGCGGGGCCGGGAACGCGGGAGGCATGTGCGTGGGGCACGTATAGGGGCCGCGTATTCATGCAGCGGCCCGTCCTAGGGATTTCCTCTATGGCGCGTACCGAACGCGAAGCGCACCATCCGTCTCAAGCAAATGGAACCGGTTCCATTCCGGTAAAAAAGGGCAGAAATGGCAGACATCGTGATCGTGGCGAGCGCATTCGGGATCGACCGCGTGCGCCAGGAGGGCCACCGGGCATTCATCGCGACCGCGGCCGCAGCCGGCGCGGCCGGGTTCGAGGTGCGGCGCGAGCTGTTCGTGTCGGACGATGACGCGACGCCCGCCGCGCTCGCCGAACTCGGCAAGGCATTGGCCGCGCACGGGCTGTGGTCGGTCTATTCGACGCCGGCCACGCTGTACACGGAAACCGGCGCGCTCGATGCCGACGCGTTGCGCGACACGCTCGTCGAAGCCGACGCGCTCGGCGCGCGCTTCGTCAAGTTCCAGCTCGGCGGCTTCGCCGGCGACGCGCATGCATCGGAGATCGTCGCGCTGTCGCGCGGCGCGCGTGCCCGCGTGGTGGTCGAGAACGGCCAACTGCCGGTCGGCGGCGCGCTGGCTCAATTCAGCGGGCTGTTCGCCGCGCTGACGCAAGCGGGCGTGCCCGATGCGCTCGGCATGACGTTCGACATCGGCAACTGGCAGTGGCCGGGCGAAGCGCCGCTCGCGTGCGCGCACGCGCTCGCGCCGCACGTGGAATACATTCATTGCAAGGCAGTCGCGGGCGATGGCGCGCGCCGTTTCGCGGTGGCGCCGGCGTCGGGCGACCCGCTCGTCACCGGCGTGCTCGCGGCCCTGCCGCAAGCGGCGCCGCGCGGTATCGAATTTCCGTTCGATGCCGCCGACCTGGCGGGCGACGCCGGCCGGCGCGTGGCGTGGCTCGCCGCCGCGTGAAGCAGGACGGATACGGAGGAATTCACTCATGAAGGCAGCACTCGATGTCGTGACCTACGGCGAAGCGATGGCGATGTTCGTCGCCGCCGAGCCCGGTCACCTCGCGCACGCGTCGCAATTCACGAAACGGATCGCGGGCGCGGACCTGAACGTCGCGATCGGCCTGTCGCGGCTCGGCTTCCGGGTCGGCTGGATGAGCCGGGTGGGCCGCGATTCGTTCGGCGGTTACGTGCTCGACACGCTCGCGCGCGAAGGCATCGACGCGTCGTGCGTGACCGTCGATCCGCGCTATCCGACCGGCTTCCAGCTGAAGTCGCGCAACGACGACGGCAGCGACCCGACCGTCGAATATTTCCGCAAGGGTTCGGCCGCGAGCCACCTGTCGTGCGACGACTACGTGGCCGACTACGTGCTCGGCGCGCGCCACCTGCATCTGACTGGCGTCGCGCCGGCGATTTCCGCGACGTCGTGCGAACTCGCGTTTCAGCTGGCGCGCGAGATGCGCGCGGCGGGCAAGACGATCTCCTTCGATCCGAACCTGCGCCCGACGCTGTGGCCGTCCGCCGACGTGATGGCGAAGACGCTGAACGCGCTCGCGGCGTTTGCCGACTGGGTGCTGCCGGGCCTCGCCGAAGGGCAGCAGCTCACCGGGCACGATACGCCGGCCGATATCGCGGGCTTCTACCTCGCACAGGGTGCGCGCGGCGTCGTGATCAAGCTGGGTGCCGACGGCGCGTACTTCCGCACGGCCGACGGCCGCGGAGGCACGGTCGCGGGCGAGCGCGTCGCCAACGTGGTCGACACGGTCGGCGCCGGCGACGGCTTCGCGGTCGGCGTGGTCAGCGCGCTGCTGGAAGGGCGTTCCATCGAGCAGGCGGTCGCGCGCGGCAACCGCATCGGCGCGCTCGCGATCCAGGTGATCGGCGATTCGGAAGGCTTGCCGACCCGCGACGCACTCGATCGGCTCGAAAACGTCAGCAATGGCGTCGATCGCGTAGAGGAAACCGTCACCGCGCAATGAGAGGCCGGACACGGCACAATCCGCGGACCATTTCGTCGTGCACGCGCACGGCAACGCAAGGAACCGGGACACGCGCCGACGCGTTCGTTCCGACACAGGAGACATTCTCATGGCCAACACGCTCGCAGCCCGACGCTGGTGGACGATCATGCCGATCGTTTTCATCACCTACAGCCTCGCTTACCTCGACCGCGCGAACTACGGGTTCGCGGCCGCGGCCGGCATCAACCAGGACCTCGGGATCAGCAAGGGCCTGTCGTCGCTGATCGGCGCGCTGTTCTTCCTCGGCTACTTCTTCTTCCAGATTCCGGGCGCGATCTATGCGGAGCGCCGCAGCGTCAAGAAGCTCGTGTTCGCGAGCCTCGTGCTCTGGGGCGCCTGCGCGGCGCTCACGGGCGTGGTCACCAACATTCCGTCGCTGATGGCGATCCGCTTCGTGCTCGGCGTGGTCGAAGCGGCCGTGATGCCCGCGATGCTGATCTACATCAGCAACTGGTTCACGAAGAACGAACGCTCGCGGGCGAACACGTTCCTGATTCTCGGCAACCCGGTCACCGTGCTGTGGATGTCGATCGTGTCGGGCTATCTGGTGCACGAATTCGGCTGGCGCCACATGTTCATCGCCGAAGGCGTGCCGGCCATCGTCTGGGCCGTGTGCTGGTGGTTCCTCGTGCAGGACAAGCCGGCCGATTCGCCGTGGCTCACCGCCGAGGAAAAGCGCGACCTCGACGCGGCGCTCGCGGCCGAACAGGCGGCGATCAAGCCCGTGCGCAACTACGGCGAGGCGTTCCGCTCGCCGGCCGTGATCAAGCTGTGCGCGCAGTACTTCTGCTGGAGCATCGGCGTGTACGGCTTCGTGCTGTGGCTGCCGTCGATCGTCAAGAACGGCTCCGAGCTCGGGATGGTCGCGACCGGCTGGCTGTCGGCGCTGCCGTATCTCGCGGCGACGATCGCGATGCTCGCCGCGTCGTGGGCGTCCGACAAGGTCGGTTCGCGCCGTGGCTTCGTGTGGCCGTTCCTGCTGATCGGCGCGGCCGCGTTCGCGGCGTCCTATGCGCTCGGCTCGTCGCATTTCTGGATCTCGTATGCGCTGCTGGTCGTCGCGGGCGCCGCGATGTACGCGCCGTACGGCCCGTTCTTCGCGATCGTCCCCGAACTGCTGCCGAAGAATGTCGCCGGCGGCGCGATGGCGCTGATCAACAGCATGGGCGCGCTCGGCTCGTTCGTCGGCTCGTATTTCGTCGGCTACCTGAACGGCGCGACCGGCTCGCCCGTCGCATCGTACGCGTTCATGAGCGCCGCGCTGGTGGCCGCGGTGATCCTCACGCTGTCCGTCAAACCCCAGGCGCGCGATGCGCACCCGCTCGCGACGCCGCTGCAAGGAAAATGAAAACAATGAAGCCTCGTATCGTCGCGTACAAGCCGCTGCCCGATGACGTGCTCGCGTATCTGCGCGAGCAGGCGGACGTCGTGCAGGCCGACGGCGCCGACGCGCTTGCCGATGCCCTCGGCGACGCGGACGGCGCGATCGGTGCGAGCCTGAAGGTCACGCCGCAGATGCTCGATCGCGCGCCGCGCCTGAAGGCCTGGTCGACGATCTCGGTCGGCTACGACAACTTCGACGTCGCGGATCTCACGCGGCGCGGCATCGTGCTCGCGCATACGCCGGACGTGTTGACGGAATCGACCGCCGATACCGTGTTCTCGCTGATCCTCGCGTCCGCGCGGCGCGTGGTCGAACTGGCGGAGTGGGTGAAGGCCGGCAACTGGCACCGCAGCATCGGCCCGGACCTGTACGGCACCGACGTGCAGGGCAAGACGCTCGGCATCGTCGGGCTCGGGCGGATCGGCGGCGCGGTCGCGCGCCGCGCGGCGCTCGGCTTCCGGATGCAGGTGCTGTACACGAATCGTTCCGCGCATGCCGAAGCCGAGGCTCGGTACGGCGCCCGTCGCGTGTCGCTCGACGAACTCCTCGCGCAGTCGGATTTCGTGTGCCTGCAGGTGCCGCTGTCGCCGCAAACGCATCACCTGATCGGCGCGGCCGAATTCGCGAAGATGAAGCGCGGCGCGATCCTGATCAACGCATCGCGCGGCCCGGTGGTGGATGAGGCCGCGCTGATCGAGGCGCTTCAGGCGGGCACGATTCGCGGCGCGGGGCTCGACGTGTTCGAGAAGGAGCCGCTGGCGGCGGATTCGCCTTTGCTGCGGATGAGCAACGTCGTCGCGCTGCCGCACATCGGTTCGGCGACGCACGAGACGCGCCATGCGATGGCGCGCTGCGCCGCGGAAAACCTGATCGGCGCGCTGGCCGGCACGCTGCGCACGAACCTCGTGAATCCCGACGCGCTCGTGCGCGGCTGAGCGGCGGCGATCGGCCGGCTGGGGCGCCGGCCGGGTTAGAGGCGATGATCTTGGTGCGCGAGGGCAGGCTGCGTTATGATCGCCCGCTCGTCGCATCGACGAACCGGCCGCGCGGCCGGCGGCGTCCGGCGGCGGGCATCCGTGCCAGGTCCGGCGCGGCCGATCGCCGTGCGGCTCGGGCGAGCGGGGCGGGCGCGAATGCGCCGGCTTCGATCGACCGCGAAGCAGGGAAGCGGCGGCGTCCGCCGGGTGGCTTCCGTATCCAACAACAAAGGTCCGTCCGCACACGAAGCGGCGCGGATCGTACGTCGCGAGGCACGACTTGAGCGATTCGCAACCTTCCACGCAGCGTCCGGCGACGATCAGCGACGTCGCCCGCGAAGCCGGCACGGGCAAGACCAGCGTTTCGCGCTATCTGAACGGCGAGACGCACGTGCTGTCCGCCGATCTGCGCCAGCGGATCGAGACGGCGATCGCGCGTCTGAACTATCGGCCGAACCAGATGGCGCGCGGGCTGAAGCGCGGCCGCAACCGGCTGCTCGGCATGCTCGCGGCCGACCTGACCAATCCGTACACCGTCGAAGTGCTGCAAGGCGTCGAGGCCGCGTGCCACGCGCTCGGCTACATGCCGCTCATCTGTCACGCGGCCAACGAGGTCGAGATGGAGCGGCGCTTCCTGCAGCTGCTCACGACGTACCGGGTCGAGGGGCTGATCGTCAACGCGCTCGGCGCGGAGGAAGACGTGTTGCGCCCGCTGCGCGGCGCCGGCATTCCGGCGGTGCTCGTCGACCGGACGGTCGAGGGCTTCGAGGCCGACCTGATCGGCCTCGACAATACCGACGCGATCGAGACGGCGATCGCCCATCTGGTCGCGAGCGGCTTCGACGCGGTCCATTTCGTCGTGCAGCCGTTCGAACGTGTGAGCTCGCGGCGCCTGCGCGAGGCCGCGTTCCGCGCGGCGCTCGGCGCGCGCGGGCTGCCGGTGCCGCCGACGGTCGTGCTCGACCTGAACGAGCCCGCCGCGGTCGGGGCGGCGCTGGCCGACCTCGACGCGCGCATCGACGACGCCACGCGGCGCGGCGTGCGTGCCGCACTGTTCGCCGCGAACGCGCCGGTCGCGCTCGCGATCGCGCGCCATCTGCGCGCGCGGTTCGGCGCGGCGTGGCAGGAAAAGGCCGCGCTGCTGTCGATCGACGATCCGGAGTGGGCCGAGCTGATCGGCATCACGACGATTCGCCAGCCGACCTACGAGATCGGCTACAAGGCCGTCGAATTCGTGCACGAGCGCATCGACGGCGCGGTGGGCGACGTGCGCGTCGCGTTGCTGCCGGGCGAGCTGATCGCGCGCGCGTCGACCGCAAGCTGAGTATCATTCGGGGCACGCAGCGCGTCAGGTGCGCTGCCTCGAACAAGGAAATTCATGACTGTCGCTCCCGTCACGCTGGCGGTGCTGATCGCTGCCACGCTGATCATCGCGCTACTGCCGTTCGTTCTGTTCCGCTTCCTGCGCAAGCCACTCTCGCTCGACCGCCGCGACACGATTGTCGGGGTCGCCGTCTTCACGCTGTTCGCGATGATCGTCGAACGTGCATTTCACGGCCTCGTGCTGAGCCAGACGCCCGCCGGCGGCTGGCTCACGCAGCCGCTCGCGTTCGTCGCGTACAGCGCACTCGCGACCGCCGTGTTCGAGGAGCTCGGCCGCTATCTCGGGATCCGGTTCCTGAACCGCCGCTACGGTGCGTCGGCCGGCGACGGGCGCGGTATCGGCTACGGAATCGGCCATGCCGGCGCCGAAGCCTGGTTCGTCGGCGTGCTCGTATGGGGCCAGTGGTCGTATCTGGCATGGCTCGCGAGCCGCGGCCAGCTCGAGACGCAGCTCGCGGACCTGCCGGGCGATACCGTCGTGAGGCTGCACGTGATGCTGGCGACGCTGTCGGCGCAGTCGATGCTGCTGTTGCTGCTCGAGCGTTGCTCGGCGTTCGTGGTGCAACTCGCGCTGTCGGTGCTGGTCTGGCGCGGCGTGCGCGCCGGCCGCGCGGGCGTGCTGCCGCTCGCGATCGTGCTGCATGCGCTCGCGGTCGCGCCGGCGCTGCTGTATCAGGTGCGCGTGCTGCCTGCCGGATGGCTCGAGGCCGTGTATTTCATGCTGGCCGCGATCCTGGTCGCCGTGCTGGTGAAGACGTGCCGGTCGCCGCGTGCGGCGGCCTGACGGGAGAGGCGGAATGGACGACTATCTGATCGACTGCCAGAGCGCCGAATTCGACGCGCTCTCGCGCGTGATCTGCGATCTCTTTCCGGAGCAGACGCGTTTTGTCGAAAGCAGCGACGAACGCGGGCGTTTCCTGTCCGTGCAGTGGCTCGCGATGCGTTTCGGATCCACGCCGAAACGGATGACGCTCGACATCCGCATCGTGCCGGCCGCGCTGGCGCGCTATCTGGCGCTCAGGCCGATGCAGCGCGCCCGCAGCCATGCGGTGCTGCATGCGTATGCGGAAGCGATGCTGGGCTCGCTCGAGGAGCGGCACGCAGCCGGCGAGGCCGTCGAGCGTGAAGCGGAGCTCGAGCTCGACGAAGACTTCGCCTGAATGTCGACGTGAACGCGCGCGCCGGCGCGATGCCGGCGTCTCGCGTTACGCGTTACGCGTCGCGATAGACCTGCGCGAAACGCTGCGCCTGGACGACGCCGTAGTCGCCGGGCGCATACTGCATCACCCAGTCACCGGCGACGCCGCGCAGCGTGTCGCCGTTTTCCGAGCGGGCGATCGTGAACGGTTCGTCCATCCGGCGGGCGAGCACGACGGCCGGGCGGTTGCGGTAGGCGCCCGGCGCACCGTGCGCGAGTGCGTCATCGGCGGGCAGGTACTTCGCATCGAAGCGTGCGCGCGACACGACCCAGCGGTCGCCGGTCGAGCCGGTGATCAGCGCGTCGCCCGCGACATAGCGGTTCGGGCCTTCGAGGCTCATCAGTTCGCCGTCGGCCTGCGCGAATGCGACCGTGACGGTTTCGTCCTTCACGACGCGACGGGCCTGCGGGTCGGTACGCAGATCGATGTGCTTGAGTTCGAGCATGGCAGCGGGAAGTGCGGGAAAAGGCGGGAGCTTATCCCGAATCCGGCGTGCCGTGTGGCTCGCCGGGTTCCTGCGGGATGCGCGACGCCGTTCGGCCCCGACGGGCAGCGCGACGCCGGCGCGGGGCGCGTCAGGGTTGCGCGGGCGCGCTGGCGGCCGGCGCGGCGGCTGCCTTGCCTTCCTTGCTCCCCGTCTTGCCCTTGCCTCGGTGTTCGCCGCCATGATGCAGCCAGCTGCGGAACGTCGTGTCGGCGAGTGCCTTCTGGTCGGCCGGGAAGCTGTCGTACAGCGGCGCGAATGCGTCGGCGAGTTTTTTCGCGCCATCCGCGTTCGCCTGCGCGAGCTCCGCGTACTGCTTCATGTCGTCGACGGCGGACACGTTGCGGCTTTCCATTCGCGCGCGGTAGAGGCGGCCCATCGTGTCGCCGTTTTCACGCATCGTGTCGGCGAACGTCTTCCATTGCGGCTCCTGCGCCGACGTGATCTTCAACTGGTCGTGCAGGTATTGGATGCGCTGCTCGATGCGCGCTTCGTGGCGCGCCGCGCGCTGTTCGGCGCTCGGGGCAGACGCGGGCGTCTGCGGTTGCGGCGGAGTTTGCGCGAATGCGCTGGCCGCAACGGCGAGCGTGGCGAGGGTGAGCGAGATCTTCTTCATGGTTGGCTCTCCGGGGTGGTGTCGTGCGAGCGGGCGCGGCGGCCGATGCCGCGAGCGCGCAACTCGTGTCGCCCGTTATTAGTAGCACGTTGCGTATCGTGCGGCAGCGAAAGCGACACTTGCTTACATCCGAAACGAATCGAAATTGAAAGGGACATGGCGGCTGGCCACCGTCGACGGCGTTCGATCGACACGTCGGCCGCCGCACGCGAACGAGGCGGGCGATGCGAATGCGCGGGCCCGCGACCGTGCGATGCCGATTGGGCGCACCGGCGTTCGGCGCTATCATCGCGTCACGTTCCACTTCGCCGGTGCGATGCTCGCCGGCCCAGCCTCATGCGTCCACCTCGCCTCGACCAACTCGACGACCTCGACCGGCAACTCGTCGCGCTGCTGCAAGCCGATGCGCGCGCAAGCGTCGCCGATCTCGCGCGACAGCTCGACGTCGCACGCACGACGGTCGTCGCGCGCATCGCGCGGCTCGAGCGCACCAACGTAATTGCCGGATATAGCGTGCGACTCGGGCAGGACGTGCTCGATGCAAGCATTTATGCGTACGTCGGCATCATCCTGACGCCCAAGTTCGGCAAGGACGTGTTGCGCAAGCTCGACCGGATGCCCGAGGTGCAGCTGTTGTGCGCGGTGAGCGGCGAATACGACTACGTCGCGTGGCTGCGTGCGGATTCGCCGGAGCGGCTCAACGATCTGCTCGATCAGATCGGCACGCTCGAAGGCGTCGAGCGCACGACGACGTCGATCATCCTGTCGCGCAAGATCGATCGCGGCACGATCGGCGGATGATGCGTCGCATGCGGTGTCGCCGCGGGTGTGGCGCGTGACGCCGCAGCGCGATTCGCTTCATCGCGCAGTTTTCTCTTTCTTTCCCTTTCCTTGATGTCCGCCGCCGGCGCACGCTGCGTGGTGGAGCATTGCGTCGCCGATCTGCCCGCGAGCGCGTTGCGCCGGATGCCGGGCTGGGCGCGCGCAACGATTGATTTGCCGGCGCATGTCCCGCGTTGCGTGATCGTTCCTTCCTGCCTACCCATCCAAACGCGCTCGTCGCTGTCCGTTTCCGACCCGCCATATACGCGATTTTTAGATGATCTGGTCATTGTGACGAAATGCGTCGTCATATCGTCGAATTAAACGGTCGTTTCGCATCATTCTTCGTCTTGGAACTGATTTTGAGCGTCCCTAAACTGTGTTCATGGCTCGACGCCGTACACCAACACCAAACTCATCATCAGGAGATAAGCGCATGAAAATCGCCATCGTCGGCGCAGGTCTGATCGGTCACACCATTGCTCACATGCTGCGTGAAACGGGCGACTACGAAGTGGTCGCGTTCGACCGCGACGCGGATGCGCTCGCCAAGCTGTCGCGTGAAGGCATCGCGACGCAGCGTGTCGATTCGGCCGACGCCAATGCGATCCGCGAAGCCGTGAAGGGCTTCGATGCGCTCGTCAACGCGCTGCCGTACTACCTCGCGGTCAACGTTGCCGCAGCGGCCAAGGCTGCCGGCGTCCATTACTTCGACCTGACCGAAGACGTGCGCGCGACTCACGCGATCCGCGAACTGGCGGAAGGTTCGGATCGTGCGTTCATGCCGCAGTGCGGCCTCGCGCCGGGCTTCATCGGCATCGCCGCGCACGAACTCGTGAACGGCTTCAGCGAGGTGCGCGACGTGAAGATGCGCGTGGGCGCGCTGCCCGAGTATCCGACCAACGCGCTGAAGTACAACCTGACGTGGAGTGTCGACGGTCTGATCAACGAATACTGCCAGCCGTGCGAAGCGATCCGCGACGGCCGCAAGCAGTGGGTGCAGCCGCTCGAAGGCCTCGAGCACTTCTCGCTCGACGGCACCGAATACGAAGCGTTCAACACGTCGGGCGGCCTTGGCACGCTGTGCGAGACGCTGTCGGGCAAGGTCGAGACGCTCGACTACAAGTCGGTGCGCTATCCGGGCCATCGCGAACTTGTGCAGTTCCTCCTCGAGGACCTGCGCCTGTCGAGCGATCGCGACACGCTGAAGTCGATCATGCGCCGCGCGGTGCCGTCGACGAAGCAGGACGTCGTGCTCGTGTTCGTCACGGTGACGGGCGTGAAGGATGGCCAGCTCGTGCAGGACGTGTTCACGCGCAAGATCTTCGCGAAGGACGTGTGCGGAATGCACATGAGCGCGATCCAGATCACGACGGCCGGCGCGATGTGCGCGGTGCTGGATCTGTTCCGCGAAAAGAAGCTGCCGCAGAACGGTTTCATCCCGCAGGAAAAGGTGTCGCTGAAGGCGTTCCTCGCGAACCGTTTCGGCAAGCTGTACGAAGGCGGCACGATGGAGCGCGTGCACGAAGTCGCCTGACGACGGGTCTAAGGCACGAGGGCCGTACGACGCCGGGAGCGCAACAGCGCTTCCGGCGTTGTTTTTTGCGCGCGTCGAAGCGCATGGCGGCAGGCAAGAGCAGGGAGATGCGCGCCGCTCAGGCGGGCAAGGGCGGGACGATCGTCGACTGCGGCGTGTGCGGTGCGATGCGGCGCAGCAGCGCATCGATGTCCGCGTCGGACGGCGCGGTGTTGTCGAACATCACGATGCCGTCGCACTCGCGGCCGGTCGGCACGAAGCGGCGTTGCCGGTATTCGTCCCAGTGCGCGAGCTTGTATGCGTCGTTCGGATTGCCGCGCGCGACGATCCGCTGGCGCGCGACGTCTTCCGCGGTATGAACCCACACGACCGTCAACGCGACCTCCGGCCCGATGCCGAGCCACCTGCGGTCGAGGATGCGGCGATCCCGCACTTCGCGCGACAGCGGGCCGACCACGAGCACGCCGATGCCGAGCGCGAGGTTCTCGCGGGCCGTGTCGAGCAGGCCCTGGTACTCGGGGTCCCGCAGGTGCTTCAGGTAGAGCGGGCTGTCGCGATCGTTCGGATCGGAGGTGAGGGCGCCCATCGCGGCCGAGCTGTAGCGGCCGTAGAGCGTGTCCTTGTCGAGCAGGCAGAATGCTTCGCCGGTCGCGCGCATCAGCGGCCCGATCAGCCGCTTCGCGAGCGTGGTCTTGCCGGTGCCGGCATGACCGCAGAAGAACACCAGGTGCGTCACGAATGCCGGCTCCCCGGATCCGTTCGCGATGTGGCGGCGCGCTTGTCGCCGCGCGAGAAGACTTCCGCCTCCAGCCACATCGCGTTGATGATGCCGAAGCCGAGCGCCACGCCGATGCCGAGTATCCACGAGAAATACCACATGGGTCTGTCTCCTTGACGGTTGGACCGCACGGGCGTGCCGTGCGTGTCTGTCGAAGCGATGCCGTGCGCGTGCCGCGGTGCACGCAGTCCGATCATGACCAATATCGGCGTGTCGCGCAAGCCGGGCCGCCCGCGCTTCAAACCGGTAAACTGATGCGAAAACGGCAACATGACGGACAACATGCTGATCAACTGTGCTGCATACCAGGACGGCCGCAAGCTGGCCGAAATCGATATCGACGCCATCAGCGACTACGTGTCGAAGCCCGAGTGTTTCGTGTGGGTCGCGCTGAAGGACCCGACACCGGACGAGATCGAGCTGATGGGCGAGGAATTCGGGCTGCACGAGCTCGCGCTCGAGGATGCCCGCAAGGGGCACCAGCGGCCGAAGATCGAGGAGTACGGCGATTCGCTGTTCGCGGTGCTGCATATGGTCGAGCTCGACGACGACGGCGAATTCAAGGTCGGCGAGCTGAACGTGTTCGTCGGGCCGAACTACGTGCTGTCGATCCGCAATCATACCGAGCAGGACTTCCGCGACGTGCGCAAGCGCTGCGAGCGCGAGCCGCATCTGCTGCAGGAAGGGTCGGCGTTCGTGTTCTATGCGTTGATGGATCAGGTCGTCGACCGCTATTTCCCGATCCTCGAGACGCTCGGCAACGAGCTCGAGGAACTCGAGGACCGCATCTTCACGAAGACCTCGCCCGCGTCGTCGCGCGCGATCATCGAGGATCTCTATTCGCTGAAACGCCGGCTCGTGATGCTGTACCAGCACACGGCGCCGCTGATCGAGCCGCTAGCGAAGCTCACCGGCGGACGCATCCCGCAAGTGTGCAGCGGGATGGAGCATTACTTTCGCGACGTGTACGACCATCTGCAGCGGATCGTGAAGACGATCGAAGGGCGGCGCGAGATGGTCGTGACCGCGATCCAGGTCAACCTCGGAATGATTTCGCTCGCCGAAAACGAAGTGACCAAGCGGCTCGGCTCGTTCGCCGCGCTGTTCGCGATACCGACGATGATCGCCGGCATCTACGGGATGAACTTCGCGAACATGCCCGAACTGCACCTCAAGTACGGCTTCTACGGCTGCATCGGGGTGATGGTCGTCGCCGATCTCGCTTTGTGGTGGCGCTTCAAGCGGGCGGGGTGGCTGTAGTCGCGAGCGCCATTAGCGCGGCGCGTGCTTGCCGACCACGACGCGCCACGGGCGCACACACCAGGATTTGACGAGGCCGTGCTGCACGTACGGATCGGCGCGGGCGAACGATTCGGCGGCTTCCGGCGAGTCTCCTTCGAAGACAAGCACGGCGCGGTCGGCTGGATCCTGCAGGGCGCCGGCGAGCATGAGCTCGCCGCGCTCGGTTGCGGCCTGTGCGAGCGCGAGGTGTTCGGCGCGGTACTGCTCGCGCCGGGACAGATAATCGTCGACGAGTTCGTAGATCAACTGGTAATGCATGGTCGCTCCCGGAGTCGGCCGCCGCAGGATCGCGGGCGGTTGGCTCAGTATAGGGCGCGGTGCGACCTTTGTCGGGGCGGTATGCGATGGCTTTGTCGGCGCTTGGCCCGCGGATTCCGGGCGGCCAATGTCGATGATTTTTGAATCATCACGCACCTCCCTAAAATGCAACTAACGGTCTGGCGTGAATCCGCCGTCGCATGGGTTTGCAGCCGTCGGTCCCGAGTGGTTGCCGCTCTTTTTGTCTTCAGGAAAGGCCCGGGGGACCAGCATGCCTCGTGCATATTCCAGGTCCCGGTTTCGCATGCCGGCGAGGGCGTCCGCATCGATCGGAAAAGGGGCGCAAGCCAGCGGCGGCCATCCGTGCGGGCACCGTGCTCTGGCATTTCCATTGGCCGCAATGCGACCTATGCTGAACGAATCCGGAGTGAGCTTCGGTCATCCGATTCGTCCAGACGAGGTGTGCCATGCCAGTATCAGCCACCCTGCAGGATTGCCTGCGCCAGAAGTCATCGCGGTACGAAGTCGTGTACCACCCGTATAGCCATACCAGCATGGAGACGGCCGCCGCCGCGCACATTCCCGGCGACCGCCTCGCGAAAACAGTGTTGCTCGAGGACGACGAAGGCTACGTCGCCGCCGTGCTGCCGACATCGCACGCGGTGCGCCTGTCGGACCTCTGGGTCAAGACCGGCCGCCATCTCGTGCTCGCCAAGGAGATGGAACTGCGCGAACTGTTCAAGGATTGCGACCTCGGTGCATTGCCGCCGGTGTGCATGGCGTACGGGATGAAGACGTTCCTCGAGGAACATCTCGCGCAGCAGCCGGAAGTGTATTTCGAGGCCGGCGATCATGAAGCGCTGATCCACATGACGCAGGACGAATTCCTGTCGCTGATGGAGACGGCCGAGCGCGCGCATTTCTCGCACAAGATGCAGGGGATGTGGTTGTCTTGAGCGTTAGTGTCGGTTTGCTTGCGGCGGTTGGAGACGGAGTCTTGCGGGCGGGCCGTCGGGGAAATTGCGTGTCGTCGGTTTTGCCCGTGGGTGCGGGATCACGCTGGCGTCGGGCTGCGAGCGGCCGTGAGGCGGGATTTTGGTGGCGTCGGTTCAGGATTTCAGTGGAGTGTTTGGGTGAATTTCATATTTGACATAATCATAATTAGCGCAGATTTTGACTGTAGCAGCTAAGTTCAAATGTCCGCTTTTGGCTAAGTTCAGATGTCCGTTTTTCGACCCGTCGTAAGCTGACCGACCGCTGGCAATCCAGCGCCGGAGGCTGCGATGGCTGCAACGGAACGGATCACGATGACGATGCGCGAACTGGACCGATTCAAGGTCATACAGGACGTGGCGGACGGCAAGCTCAAGCCGTGGCGCGCGGCGGAACGGCTGGAACTGACGAGCCGGCAGGTTCGCCGACTGGTCGCCAGATTGCGGGAACACGGACCTCAAGGTCTTGTGTCGGGACGGTATGCGAAGCCCAGCAACAACCGGCTGGATCCAGGAGTCGCTGACCGGGCGCTGTCGATCATCCGTGATCGCTACGCCGATTTCGGGCCGACACTGGCCTGCGAGAAGCTCTGGGAGTGTCACGGCATTCGGCTGGCCAAGGAGACGGTCAGGAAACTGATGACGGAGGCTGGGTTATGGATTCCGCGTCGGCAACGACCGCCGAAGGTCTATCAGCCGCGTGCGCGCCGGGCGTGTCTGGGCGAACTGATCCAGATCGACGGCAGCGATCATCGATGGTTCGAGGAACGGGCGCCGGCCTGCACGCTGCTGGTCTACGTGGACGACGCGACGAGCCGGCTGATGATGCTGCACTTCACGCAGACCGAATCGACCTTCAGCTACTTCGAGGCAACACGGGCATACATCGAACGGCACGGCAAACTGGGGCGTTCTACAGCGACAAGGCCAGCGTATTCCGCAACGTGAAGCCAGGAAAAACCGGTAACCGTGTGACGCCGTTCGGCCGCGCGATGTACGAGCTGAACATCGACACGTTCTGCGCGAACAGCAGCTCGGCCAAGGGCCGCGTCGAGCGCGCGCATCTGACGTTGCAGGATCGGCTGGTCAAGGAGATGCGATTGCGTGGGATCAACACGGTGGCCGACGCCAACGCTTACGCGCCCTCCTTCATGGCCGCCTACAACACACGCTTCGCGAAGCCGCCGAAGAGCGACTTCAATGCACACCGGCCGCTGCGGCCCGACGAAAGTCTGGACATGGCGCTGACGTGGCGCGAGCCGCGGAAAGTGACGAAGTCGCTGACGGTACAGTACGACCGGGTGATGTACCTGCTGGACGACACGCCGGAGAACAGGAAGTTGATCGACCGGCAGATCGAGGTGTGGGAGTACCCGGATGGACGGATCGAACTCCGTGCTGACGATCGCGTGCTGCGCTGCCGGCAGTACGATCGTTTGGCTGAAATCGATCAGGGTGCCGTCGTCGAGCACAAGCGTTTGAGCCATGTGTTGCAGGTCGCGCAAGCGCTTCAGGCGCAACGCGATAACCGCCGAATCGGTAAAGCGCCGTCTCGAACGCATCGTGGCGACTCGACGCGGACCAACCGAAACGAGGCCGAGCCGGGTAAGAAGAAGCAACGCAAGATCACACAGGCCGACGTCGAGCATGTGATCGTCGATCTGGCGCAACGTCGTCAAACCGCCAAGTCAGCGGACAAACCTGGCCGTCGGTCTGCAAAAGCTGAGGAAGCGAGCGTAAGCGCCCTGCCCGTTCAGGCGCCGACCTTCGACACTGCGTAACGGTTAAAGCGAAGAAAGAGGCGCTGCAAAACCAACCTTAAAACCGGACATTTTTAAATGGCTGGAAGGTGGACATCGTGTGACGCACTCCGGCCACGCGGCGAGTCGGGCGAGCACACGTTACGTTGCAGGAGCGCTCGGTCAAGGAGAAGCGATTGAGCGAGTTGGTCACGGGCACCGACGCCAACACTTTCGCATTCCCCCGCAATTTACAAGGACAGGGTGGTTGCCTGCTGAAAACTTTCGGTGCGCGAGAAATATAGGATTCCCGCTTTTTTGGAAACACTAAAAAAGCCCTATCACCCAATATATGGGATTTTCACCCCTTATTCCGGTGGAGTTTTAGGAAATAATTGTTAAATTTAACAGTTTCACACCAGAGTCCATGTTGCAGCATAAAAATATTCTTTCATGTTTGTGATTATTTTCTTTCTGAAGTATAAATAATCTCAATATTGTGAAAGGAATATAGAATGGATTTCCATTTGGACATTTGTTACCCTCGGTCGGCCTGCAAAACAAGCATCACGACTTGATGCGGGTTGAATGCAGTGGATCAGCCGCAGACGTGCGCGAATTTTCCCGGGGCTGCATTTTCACCGAACTGTTTTGGCGGGCGTTCGGTTAATAAACTCTACTAAATGGAGATTTTCAATCATGAGACTCCTGAATGACAACGAACTTGCAATCCCGAGTGGTGGCGTGTCTGCCGGTGATGTCGGCAACGCAGTTGGTGCTGCTGTCGGTGGGCTCGTCGGCGGCGAAGTCGGTGGTCCGGTTGGCGCAGCGGTCGGTAGCGCGGTGGGCGCCATTGCCGGGGAGGCAGTCGGTGAAGCTATCGGCGATGCTGTCAGTGGCGACACCAACGATAGCTCGGGCGATGACGGTTCCAGCGACGGTGGGGACGGAGGTGACGGTGGCGATGGTGGTGGAGATGGCGGCGGCGATTAACCGCTAGAAATCGGGCCGCGGGCTGGCGTTCGCCAAGACCCGCGGTACTAATTTGTCGAACGAAGCCGACTCGAGAGTTGGCCTCGATTGCCGTGCTGCTACGGGTGGATTGCGCATGCCGACTTCCCGCCGTGATTTCGTGAGACTGGTGATTCCCGTGATGATCAATGCTATTGCTCCCAGTGTCGACGCTGCATTGCAAGACGATCCGTCAATGTCGAAGTCATCTTCATCAAATAATGGGATCGTCTGGAAAGCTGTCTCGGAAACAGGGATCGCGGTCAACCTCATTCCAACAATTCACGTTCTTCCTCGTTACGAGCGACTTCCACCTCGTATTGTCGAAAAAATCGCCACCTCGTCGAAAGTATTTATCGAAGCTGATCCTAACGACGCAGTCGATCGGGCGAACGCCATAAGTCACTGCCGTTATCCCGATGACGACGACGTATTCAACCATCTGACTGCGCAGACCGCCGCGCTGCTTGTCGTACGAGCCAACACGGTCGAGGTTCCGGTGGAGAAACTCAAAAAATTGAAGCCCTGGGCCATATCGATCCTGCTTCAGGACATCGAGAAGCGAAATGCGGAGCTCGGCAAACTGACAAGCGTTGAAGCAAAAATCGTGACAGAAGCGCGCCGCGACCACGTTCCGGTCGAAAGCTTTGAAAGCATCGAGCAGCAGTTTGTGATGTTCGATTCGTTTCCCGAGGAAACTCAAGACGCAATGCTACGCGGCTATCTTGAGCAGAATGCAACCGCGACTCAAACCAATACCGCATTGACACGCATCGCGCGAGCGTGGATGGCGGGAGACGTCGAGCGTCTTGGTCGCGAGATTGCCACGCTCGACCCCTACCCTCCCCAAGTCGACAAGATTGTCAACGAAAAGATGTTGAATCAGAGAAACCGCCGATTCGCCGACCGGATTCTGGCAGAAGCGCGATCGCCTGCAGCAGCTCCATTTGTGGTCGCGGTTGGATTCAATCACTTCAATGGGCCCAGTGGTCTGCTGGCCCTCCTTTTGGCTAGAGGATTCGTCATCGACGCCGCCTGAGACTAGCTCAACCGGAAAAATTTCGAACATGGACAAACACTCGATTCTCTCTGCCCTCGTCATCGGTGTGCTGGCGTATCTCATTACGTCTGGCGTACGGCATCTATCCGAAAGCGGCCGACTTGGGCAGTCGAAGTGGGCGAGGCATACGTTGATCGTGGTGCTCATATTCATTACCGCGCTCATTGTCAAAGCGCTGATTGGTTAGTCGCATCCCTCGTCCATTTATGAATCTCCTCGGGATATTTGGCAATCTTCAAGTGGGGTTGCGCAAGAAGGTTCCGGTCGTTCTACAAAATGAGGCGGCGGAGTGTGGACTTGCATGCGTCTGCATGGTCGCGTCGTTTCATGGTCACGAAATCGATTTGCGCCAATTGCGTCAGCGCTTTTCCGTGTCCCTCAAAGGCACGACGCTCGCCAACCTCGTCGAGATCGGCAGCCATCTGAAGCTGACGGCGCGCCCTCTTTCGCTCGAACTGAATGAAGTGCGTCATTTGCAGTTGCCCTGTGTCCTGCACTGGAGTTTCAATCACTTCGTCGTGTTGGAGCGAGTCCGGGCGTCGAGTGTGGAAATCGTCGATCCGGCGCTGGGACGCAGCACCATTGAATGGAAGGAACTATCCAGGCACTTCACGGGCGTCGCGCTTGAACTAACGCCTAACCCGGAATTCAAACGCGCGAAACGCAAGGAAAAGCTCCGGGTTCGAGAGTTGACTGGGCGCATCGTCGGGCTCAAACGATCGCTTTCTCAGATCTTCTTGCTAGCCATCGCAATCGAAATCTGCACGATCGTGACGCCTTTCTTCGTTCAATGGGTGACCGATGAGGCGCTCGTTACCGGCGACGAGCAACTGGTGTTAACGCTTGCCATCGGATTCGGCATCGTGTGGGCGTCGCAGACTGCCATCGAAGCGTTCCGGGCTTGGATTGTCGCGCACATGGGAGCATCGCTCAACGTGCAATGGCTTGCCAACGTTGGCAGCCGACTGTTTCATCTACCGAGCAGTTTCTTCGGAAAACGCCACCTCGGCGATATTGTGACCCGCGTTAATACGATCAACGTCATCCAGAACACAATCAGCACGAGCGTCGTGGAGGCAGTGCTCGACGGAGCGATGTCGATCGGCACGCTCGTGATGATGATCGTGTACGACGCGAAGCTCGCCCTGATCAGTGTCGGCGCGTTGACGATCTATATCGGTTTGCGGATTTCTTTGTATGGTGCACTGAGATCTGCGAACGAGAGCCAGTTCGTGTTCGACGCAAAGCAACAGACATATCTGCTTGAAAGCGTCCGTGGCATTCAAAGCATCAAACTGTTCGGGAAGGAACATTCCCGGATCGCCGGCTGGCTCAACCAGATTGTCCGGCAAAAGAACGCGTGGCTGCGTACGCAGCGGTTGCTTGTCTTCTTTCATGGCGCGAACAGCTTTATCTTTCGTGCCGAAAACCTGATCGTCGTCGTGATGGGCGCCAACGCCGTGATTGAAAAAACGTTTTCGATCGGCATGTTGCTTGCCTACCTTTCGTACCGCGAGCAGTTTTCCAAGCGTGTGACGAGTCTCGTCGACAAGGCATACGAGTTTCGCATGCTCGATGTTCAGCTGAACCGTCTGGCCGACATTATGTACGAGAAGGAAGAAGTGCGGACCACCGGCGTCGAGGTGACTCGTTTCCCTGCCGCGAGGATCGTGCTGAAGGACATCTCCTTTCGTTATGCCGAAGAGGAAGAAGAAGTCGTCAAAAGATTCAGTATGACCGTCGATCCCGGCGAGCACGTGGCAATTGTCGGCGCCAGCGGCAGCGGAAAAACGACGATTCTCAAAATCATCGCTGGTCTGCTTCGTCCGACCTCGGGTGCGGTTCATATAAACGACGCTCCAATCGAGGCGCTTGGAACGACGACGCACCGTCGACTTATCGGAACGGTCATGCAAGAAGACCAGCTGTTTGCCGGTACTCTGGCGGAAAATATTTGTTTCTTCGACGAGATGCCGGATCACGCGCGCATCCGCGAGTCCGCACGAATCGCCGCGATCGAAGACGACATCAACCGCATGCCGATGGGTTTCAACTCGATGGTGGGCGACATGGGTTCAATCCTATCAGGTGGCCAGAAACAGCGTGTACTGCTCGCGCGGGCGCTTTATCGACAACCTTCGGTCTTGCTGCTGGACGAAGCGACTAGTCACCTCGATGTGGAAAACGAGAAGCGCGTGAACGACGCGATCAAAAAACTTCCGCTGACAAGAATCGTTGTTGCACACAGGCCGGAAACAATTGCGAGTGCCGACCGGATCATCGACGTAACCGCTACATAACCGATGGAGTTTGCAAGGCGGTGGTCCATCGTGAGATTAAAAGCAGCAATAAACGGGGAAAGTCAATTGGAGCACATTGCAAAAGAGATAAATGTCTTTGATGACCTGGTGCCGGCTCATTTGCGTCAAAGCCTTAGTGAGCTGGTTCGTGGCCCGATTTGGCAATACGGCTGGCGGTCGAATACCCGCCGGGACCGGTTTTGCTTTTGGCATGCAAGTTTTGCCGGCGGCGGCATCGAGAGCCGAGCAAACTGCGAGATGGAACTGTCCAAAAATGCGGCAGCGGTTCCGGTCTACGAATTGTGGAAGCTACTGTCCAGTGGTCCGTTGAAGGGACACGAGCCGCTTCGGGTATATGCGAACAGCCATACTTATGGTGTCGAAGGCTACGTGCATACGGACAATGACGACACTGAGAACTACTTTTCGACGATTTACTACGCACATCAGACGTGGCACAAGAATTGGTCCGGTGAGACGCTGTTCTTTACGCGCGATGGGCAGGACATCGTGAAGGCAGTCTACCCCAGCCCAGGACGGATCGTCTCTTTCCCGGGTTCCCTTCCGCACGCGGCCCACGCGCCAAGCCGTGAGTGCGCGGAATTGCGCGTCTCGATCGTTTTCAAGAGCCAAAAGGCCCCAGTATGACCAGGCGATCGCATGAAGAGCAAGTGGCATTTCTCATCGAAGCCGGCGCCGGTCAGGTGTCCCACTCGGGGCGTACCTTCCTTGATCACCTGATCGGGGTCGAAAATTTGCTGAAGCGTTGGGGATGCGATGGAGACGTTCAAGCTGCCGGATTGTTTCACAGCGTATATGGAACGAATCGGTTCAAGAAGACACTGGTCGGCCTGCACGCTCGCCCGCTTGTCTCGCAAGTGATTGGAAGCGAAGCAGAGGAACTGGCGTTTCTGTTCTGCTCGTCGGAGCGACCTCAGGCGTGGCTTGATGCCTGCTCGACCGGAAAACTGATCGACCGGCGCTCCGGCAAGGCGCGGGCCGTGCCGAAAGCGATGCTCGGTTCTCTAATCGAGATGGAATGTGCAAACCTGATCGAACAGGGTAGCGGAAAGAAATTCCTGCAAAGTGTTCTAGCGATGGCTAAAAGAACGGGGCTCGCGCTGCGCGCATCAATTATCGACGAAATCTTGATGCAATCGACGACCCGAGAAAATCACGAGAAGGTCACTCGCCTGGCAATAGGTTCTGCACGGCCGGCCGAGTACTCAGCAATCGTTACGCTTGCACGTCAATTGCAGGTCGACAGTCGCTACGTTTCTCTTCGTTTCGACGAGCCGGCGGCGAAGCGATTCATTGCGTCGGCGGCCAGCGATCCAAATCAATGCGTTTTCGTCGCTCGCTTCGACGGTGAACCTCAGGGATTTCTGCTCGGCGGGCTTCACGAGCTTTCGTGGACCAATGCGAAGGTTGCGGTATGTGAGCATTTGTATGTCGCTCCAAGGCAACGAGGATTGACCGGGCTACGCTTGCTGCATGAATTCAAACGCTGGGCGCGAACGGCGGGCGCAGTTGAGCTCCGTGTGCTCGATACATTTGGCGATAACGCTGCGCGCTCGCGCGCCTACTTCGAACGGCTCGGCCTGGATAATACCGGCGGGAGTTTTGTGTTGTGGCTATAAATGTCGATACGGATATTTCGAGTCCGCCCGCGGAGACGTCGCCTCGGCCATTGTTCCGTGAAACCGCTCTTGAATTCCGGCAACGCGCGTTACCCGGCACAGTTCTGCTTTCGCAGGAGGTGCCGCGCTGGGTGCTGACAATCGCTTCGTTGGCGTTTGCGCTGGTGATATGCGCGTTTCTCGCGTTCGGTAACTATACACGCCGCGTCCGTGTCGGCGGGCAGGTTCAATTAACGCAGAAGGTCGCTCACGTGTACGCGTCTGTCGATGGAACAGTCGTCAGGCGCCTCGTCAGCGAGGGCCAGTTGGTCGACAAGGGAACCCCGCTCTACGTGGTCGACAGCGATAGACGAAGCGCGGCCATTGGTCAGACGCAAGAAGCGATCACCGCTAGCCTAAAAGAGCGGCGGAGCGAGGTATTCAGTGAGAAAAGCCGGCGAAGCCGAATCCTCGTCGAGGAGCGTCAGGCGCTCGACGATAAGGTCCGTGATCTGCAGGCCGAACTCCGACAGATGCGCGCACAGGCCGATGCATTGCGCGAACTCGTTGGCGCAAACGAGCAAAACCTCAGCCGCTATAAGCAACTTGCGGCTCAAGGGTATTTCCCGCTTGCGCAATTGCAGCAGAAAATCCAGGAGAACCTCGATGTAAAGGCGAGACTCGCCGGTGTCGAACGCGATATGGCAGCGACATTGTCCGGCTTGCAGCAATCCCAAAGCGCACAGAGAAATTTCCCGCTCCAGGCGCAAAATGAGCTCTCGGGCTACGACCAGAAATTGGCCGACCTCGATGCGCAGCTTGCCGACAACGAGGGCCGGAGGGAAATCGTTGTCTATTCGCAGATCCGCGGGCGAGTGACTGCGGCACTCTACGACCCAGGTCAATCCGTTACGTCAACCACATTATTGGTAAGTGTGGTGCCATACGACGCGCAGTGCGTAGTCGATCTGTATGTACCGAGCCGCGCGGCGGGTCTTATTTCGATTGGTTCTGCGGTACTGCTGCGATACGAGGCATTTCCCTACGAAAAGTTTGGTCAATATGGCGGCCGCGTGATCGAAATAGCGCATACCGCGCTGCCACCGACGCTGCTGCAGCAGGATAGCAGCTCAAGAGAAACGCTTTACCGAGTGCGCACTCAGCTCGACGAGCAGACGGTGAAGGCATACGGTCGGTCGGTCAACCTCGAGGACGGCATGAAGGTCGACGCCGATATTCTTCTCGAAACAAGGAAAATCTACGAATGGGTGTTGGAGCCGCTCTACGCGATCTCGGGCCGCTACGGTGGCGCCGTGCGATAGTCGCGCTTGCCCTGGGTCAGGCCGCGTTACCGATGGCATGTGCGCAGACCAGCGCATCAGTATTGGATCTCGTGCAGACGATTGATCGTGTGGAGACGGGGAACGCTGGCTTCGCCGCGGCCCGCGCGGAATTTCGCGCAGCGCAGCAAGCGGTCCCTGAGGCAGTTGCGGGCTTGCTACCGCGCGTTGCTTTAACGGGAAAGATGCAGAAAGGAAGCACAGTGGTCGGAGAAAGCACCGGTGCGAAGGATTTCCATACCAACGGCTTCACACTCTCGCTCACTCAGCCGCTGATCAACATTGAGCAATGGCAGATGGTCGACGAAGCCAGGCTGGGTGAAGCGCGCGACGCAGTCGCGCTAGCAGAGGCTCATCAGGACCTCTTGGCCGATGCGACATCCGCATACCTTGACGTCCTCGCAGCTCACGCCAGACTGCGTGCTGCGACAGCGCATCGCGTCGCGTTAGCCGAGGCATTGGATGCGGCGCATCATGCGTTCGAATCGGGTGTGGTTACAGTAGTTGACGTAGACGATGCTCAAGCGCGTCTCGCACGGTCGGACGCCGATCTGGCCGAGTTTGAGAATGACACAGAGATTGCGATGAGCAAGCTTCGCAAGATTGCAGGTGACGATTCGATCGCAGTTAAGCCTATGCCGTCCGCCTGGACAATACGGCCTGTGTCGCCCGGTGCACTGCCCGATCTGCTGGAAAGGGCTGAGGAAGAAAATCTTGGCGTTTCCCGTTCACGGCTCGAGACGCGAATCGCCGAGAAGAAAATCAAGGAGGCTCGTAGCGAATTTCTTCCGACTGTTGAACTCGTGGCGAGCCACAGTCGTGGCTCAGCAACCTATTTGGAAAGCCAGACCAACATTCTCCTGGGACGAGCCGGGCATTCCGATGCAATCGGTATCCAGGTCAGCGTACCGATCTTCGATGGATTTTCTACGATCGCGAAGGCGCGCCGGCGCCTTGATGAGAAGGACTCAGCCGACGACAAATTAGTCGAACTCATTCGAACCGTTCGTCAGCAAACGCGCCAAGCATATCTCACATTAACGTCGAGCCTCTCTCGCATGCACGCTCTTTCAGAGGCCATTCGCGCGGCAGTTACTGCGCGCGACGCAACGCGGAAGGCGTACGCAATTGGTGTCAAGATCAATGTGGACGTGCTCGATGCAGAAGACCGGCTATATGCCGCTCAGGCAGACTCCATTAGGGCAACTTTCGATGCGTTGCAGTCTGAAGTTAAGTTGAAGCGGCTAACGACCGATCTCACTGAAGGATATATCGCTGAGTTGAACCGCGATATTTACGGGGGAAAATAATCCCTTGACTTCGAGTGGACACGTCGATCGTGCTCTTGAACGACTGAGCATCACGTGGGGTGCGCGATGTTTCACTGAGCACCCAATATACCGCCACCGAACGTCAGATCATTCTCGTACGCGCTGGATGAAATTGTCTATCTCGGCCACATGAGGGCAAGATGAACGTGACTTATCAAGGAAAGGCGTTTCCTGCGGCCCTTGCGCGGCTTTGTCGAGAACGGATATTCGTCCATTTGTTCAGATCATGGATGGTGGTCGTATTGACTGTCTCCGTGATCGGCTGCACGGTGTCGGCAGACGAGGAGCAGCCCATCGCAAGCGACATCTATGAGACCGTCGCAAAAGTTCCCGTTGACGAAGGAATGCATAGCCGCGACATAGTAGCGACAACCTACATGCCGGCAGGCCCGGGGCCGTTTCCATTGATTGTTTTAAGTCACGGCAGTCCACCTGACCCCCGAGATCGATGGAAGGTTGGGCGCTACCGGAAATTGGCGCAGATTCGGACATTCATCCGGCTCGGTTTCGCAGTTGTCGTGCCGATCCGACGCGGCTACGGAGCCACGGGTGGCGCTTACGAGGAGGACGCGGGTTCGTGCCAGCATCCTGACTACACGACCGCCGGTAAGCATGCAGCTCATGATGTACTCGCAGCCGTCAAATATGCGCAGACATTGCCTCAGGTTGATCGGAAGCATGTTGTCTTGGTCGGGCAATCGGCGGGTGGGTTCGCATCGCTAGCCGCGGCAAGCTATGCCCCGGAAGGATTGGTCGCGGTCGTCAACTTTTCGGGAGGTCGTGGCGGGAACCCATCGAAGCATCCGGGTATGCCGTGTGGGGCGCAGCAGATGACGGACACGATTGCCCATTTTGCAGCGACAATTCGAGTTCCCGTACTGTGGCATTACGTCCAAAACGACCAGTTCTTTGCACCGGAAGTGGTTGCCGAATGGTATGCAGCATTTCGAGCTGCGGGTGGTCAAGGGCAATTGATTATCGAGCCGCCTTTCCGCGCGAACGGACACGGTATGTTCGCTGTCGCAAGCGCAATTCCCATCTGGTTGCCGCACTTCGAGCAGTTCGTCATGCCACTTGCATCGAAGAACCGCCCGACCTCAATAGACCGACATGATTGACGAGCGTGCGGGCCCATAACAACAGATGTCCGCTTTAGAGCCGCTTTGCTTTGTTCGCATTCAGCCGCAACTGACGGCCGGCGCGCCGCGGAATTCGTGGTGCTCAACGTGCTTGCGCAGATCGGAAGGCGCCTTGGCGGGCTCAATCGCCTGCATCACCTCGTGCGTGTTAACGGGCAAGTCGCGTCGGCCGACCGCTTTCAAGGTCAGCCGGCCGTGATCAACGGCACTTCCGCCCCGTTTGCCAACGTGCGGGTCAACAAGGCCGGACATTCGCGCTCGGCGTTTCCCCACCGCCAGTTGCCGGCAGACGCGACGGTCATCCTGTCGTGATCGCCGACGTTCATCCTGCATAGCCGAATTGCCGCAGCGCGCCGTCGCCGCCGCGGTCCCGATGGTGGCCCCCCCGCTATTGCTGAACTGCCGACCCGAGCCGCCTCTTGAATTTTTAATATAGGGGCTCGATCAACCAAGTGCCCTGCACAGCAAGGCTCGGCAGGATTCAGATACATTGAAATACAAAATATCGCATGCGATTTAATCGAATGCGCTTGACGTGGTTCGCTGTCTCGACGAAACTGCATCGCATGCGATCGAATCGCATCAGACAAAACCTTCCTACCTGACGGAGTGCACGATGAGCAAGATCGAAAAAGTGCTGTACACGGGCAAGACCCATACGACTTCCGGCGGCCGCGACGGCGCGGCTCGCAGTTCCGACGGCCGCCTCGACATCCAGCTGTCGTCGCCCGGCAGCGCCGGTACCGGCACGAATCCGGAACAACTGTTCGCGGCCGGCTGGTCGGCCTGCTTCATCGGCGCGATGCAGCTCGCGGCGCGCGCGGCGAAGGTCACGCTGCCGGCCGATCTCTCTGTCGATGCCGAAGTGGACCTGGGCACGGGCAACAACGCGTACTTCCTGCAGGCTCGCCTGAACGTGAGCGTGCCGGGGCTCGATCGTGACATCGCGCAGCACATCGTCGATACCGCCCACCAGACCTGCCCGTATTCGAAAGCGACGCGCGGCAACATCGACGTCGAGATCCGCGTCGTCTGAGCCATGTCCGGGCGGTCACGTGCGCCTTCCCAACGTTCCGCCATTTTCTTGTCGAGGTGAATGATGAAAACCCAACTGATTGCCGCTCTTCTCGTTGCCGCGTCCGCTGCCGTTTCCGTGCCGGCCCTTGCCCGTGAAGCCGTCGTGACGCGCGCACAAGTGCATGCCGAACTCGTCCAGTTGCAGCAGGCCGGATACGTGCCAGGCCGCGCGAACGATCCGCATTACCCGGACGACCTGCAAGCCGCGCTGACGCGTATCCACGCAAACGACACCGCCGCAGCCGACGCGGCGGCGTCCGGTTACGGCGCCGACGCCGCAGCCCCCACGCAATCGGGCAGCCGTGCTGTCGCGCGCGTCGCCGAGCGCTCGATCTACTTCGGCCATTGAACGAAAGCGCAAGCGACGCCTGCTCCTGGCATGCGGCGTCCACATTCCGATCACTTTTTCCATCGAGGTAAATGATGAAGACCCAACTGATTTCAGCCTTGCTCGTCGCCGTGTCGGCTTCCGTTGCCGCACCGGCCTTCGCGACCGAAAGCACCGTGACGCGTGCGCAAGTGCGTGCGGAGCTGGCCGCGCTCCAGCAGGCCGGCTACCTGCCGAATCGCCCGAACGACCCCAACTATCCGGACAACCTGCAGGCAGCGCTGAAACGAGTCCGCGACAACGCAGCGACGGCGGCCGACACCCAAGCCGCGGATTACGGCAGTGACGCTGTCGGTGCGACGCAATCCGGCAGTCGCATCGCGATGCGCACCGCCGAGCGCTCGATCTATTTCGGTCGTTGAGCGTCGCGCCGAAATCGGCACCGTCGTTCATCAAATAAGGCGCATGCGATGTAATCGCATGCGCCTTATTGTTTGCCTCCACCGTGTTCTGGCGATCGCGTCTATGCTGTGCGACGGCAGCCTTCAATCAAGGAGCGGGCGATGCGGGCAGGAACGACGGAGCAGGAAGAAAGCGGATCGCATCCGCTCGACAACGCCGTATGGCATGCGCTCACCGGCGAGCAGCATCGCTTCGCCGTCGGCGACGCGCGTGCGCGCCGGTTTGCTCCAGCTCTTGCGCCATTTGCCGGGATGCCCGGCCGCAGCCCTGCCGCTTTCGACGCGTTGCACGGCCTGATCGCCGCGCACGGCCCCGCGGCCCTCGTCACGCCGGACGAGATCCCGACGCCAACCGGTTTTTCCGTGATCCGGCGTGCGGTGCTGCATCAGATGATCTGGCGGGGAACGCTCGACGGCGTGCATCCTTTGGAGCATGTCCGGCTCACCGCAGCCGATGTGCCGGAGATGCTCGAATTGATCGCGGCGACGGAACCGGGGCCGTTCGGCCCGCGCACGGTCGAATTCGGCGGCTATATCGGTGTACGCAGACAAGGCCGACTGGTGGCGATGGCCGGCCAGCGCCTGAGGGTCGACGGTCATGCGGAGATCAGCGCCGTGTGCGTGGATGCGGCTTTCCGCGGCCAAGGCCTCGCGGCCGGACTGATCCGGTCGTTGATCGCGGCCATCCGCGCGCGGGCGGAAACACCCTTCCTGCACGTGCTCACGTCGAACCAAGGCGCGATCGAGCGCTATCGCGCACTCGGCTTCGAGACGCGTCGCGACATGCATTTGCTGGTGCTGGGGCGCGAGGAGATCGGGACTGTTCAGCGATCCGGGCAGGTCGCGCCGGTGCATCGGCCCTGAACGCGGAAAACGTACTGAAATTGCGGAAGGCGCCGGCGGCTGCCGCTTCGCCGGCTCGATATCGAGCCGGCGTTCACTTGTCTATTCGTTGATCGAGTCGATCAGGTTGCCGCGCAGTGTGACGATGGCCTTCTGCATCTTCGCGAACTCGTCGGGTTTCAACCCGGTGGCTTCGACCAGGTCCATGTCGAGTCCCTTCTCGCGCACGCGGCGGCCGCTCTTCGTCAGGCTTACGAGCACCTGGCGCTCGTCGGACGGATCGCGGTGCCGCTCCAGATAACCCATCGCCTCGAGCTTCTTCAGGATCGGCGTCAGCGTGTTCGATTCGAGGAACAGCTTTTCGCCGAGTTGCCCGACCGTCTGGTTGCCCTCCTCCCACAGCGCGATGATCGTGATGTATTGCGTGTACGTGAGGCCGAGTTCTTCGAGGATCGGTTTATACGCCTTGCCGAATGCGAGATTCGTCGAGTAGATCGCAAAACACAGAAACTCGGACAGCTTCGGTGCAGCGGGCGATGGTGCTTCGGTCGGTTTCATGAGCGTCCTCCAGCGACGGTCATTCGTGTCGCAGATGGATGCATTATATATCGCGTGCGATCTTATCGGAAGCGTTGATATGGTTTGAGGATCGACACGATGCGAGCGCCACGGCAGCTGCCAGGACTCAGTCACGCTCATCGTCGTTCCGACCCCGCCGATTGCTCGTCCGCTGCCGGCTGACGGTCAGCAGCGAGCACTGCATCGGATGCGCGATTTCGGTTGCGAGGCCGCCCGCGGCGAACAGCAGGATCATCAGCCAGCGCATCATGCGTCCTCCACGACCGACAGGCTTGCGCCATCGGCAACGCCCGCATCGAGCACATATGGATCGACGCCGTCGAGACAGCCGAGATTGACGCGCCAGCACGCGGGATCCTTGCGCGTCTGATGGAACGGATAGACGCCGCAGCGGCTGCAGAAATAGTGGCGGGCCGTATGCGTGTTGAAGCTGTACAGCGTCAGCGCGCCCTCGCCTTCGACGATCTTCAGGTCGGCCGCGGGGAACATCGGGCTCATCAGTGCGCCGCGCCGGCGGCACAGGCTGCAGTTGCAGCGGGCCGCCGGCTCGATCGCGGTCCGGACTTCAAATTTCACGGCGCCGCAATGGCAGGAGCCGTTGAACCACCTAGCAGACATGTCGTGCTCCTCGAAAGGTCATGTCCGCTTTATAACGGGCCTTCGCCGATGCGTTGTATCACGCTGTATCCGGGCCGCCCACGGATACACAACGTTGCAATTTTGTACCGGGCCACGTGCATGGCCGCGCATTCGCCGTGTGCCCGCGCGCCGCATGTGGCCGGAAGATCAGTCCAGCGTGTGCTGCAAACGGGCGATGGCCGCCCTCGTTTCGCGCTCGAGCGTCGCGAACAGTTCGGCTGCCGGCAGCGACCGCGCGAGCGGCGCCGCCTGCCCGGCCCATTGCGCGCCGTAGCCGAACTCGCCGTTCGCCTTCGCTGCTGCGTGCAGTGCCTTGCCAGCGTCGTATGCGATCGGATAGGCCGGCGTTGCCGGGGCGCGCGGATCGTCGCCGAGCGCGGTCAGCCGGTTCGCGATGCCGCGCGCGATCCGTCCGGAGATCGCCGTCGTCAAGGTCGTGCGTCGTGCCCCGTCGCCGAGGAGCGCGCGGCGATAACCGTCGTCGATCGAGGTCTCCGGGCACGCGACGAAAGCGGTGCCCAGCTGCGCGGCCTGCGCACCGAGCGCGAGCGCGGCCGCGATGCCTTCGCCGTCCATGATGCCGCCCGCGGCGATCACCGGCAGCGCGCATTCGCGCACCAGCAGGCGCGTGAGCGCGAACGTGCCGAGCCGGTCGTCATGCGCCGCCGGGTCGAATACGCCACGGTGTCCGCCGGCCTCGATGCCCTGCGCAACGATCGCGTCGATGCCGGCCGCGGCGATCTGCCGGGCTTCGTCGAGGTTCGTCGCGGACGCGAACACCGTGGCGCCCGCGCGCTTGAGCACGGCGATGGCGTCATCGGACGGCAAGCCGAAATGAAAGCTGACGACCGCCGGCTTTTCTTCGACCAGCATCGCGAGCATCGCATCGTCCACGACGAAGCTCGTATAGATCTCCGACAGCGACGCCGGAGGCGTCGCGCCCTGTTCACGGAACGCGGGCGCGAGCCAGTCGAGCCACTCGCGTTCGACCGCTGCGTCGGCGCGGGCCGGCTGGTGGCAAAACAGGTTGATGTTGAACGGCCGGTCGGTGAGCGCGCGGGTGTCGCGGATCATCTTGCGCGCGCCGTCGGGGTTCGTCGCACCGACGCCCAGCGAGCCGAGCCCGCCCGCATTCGACACGGCGGCCGCCAGCGCGGGGGTGCTGACGCCGGCCATGGGCGCCTGGATGATCGGGGTGCGGATACCGAGCGTGCGCAACAGCGTCCGGTTGTCGGGCGAGGGAATCATGTCGTGCATCTCCTGTGGGCGGCTTGAACGCAAACGGGACGCGTGCCGGCGGGCCCGTTTCAGAATTCAGCGCTCAGAATAGCGGACCGGGACAACGCATCCAAGTCTGCCGAACGGCATATGCCCCAACGAGCCGGTTCGTGAAATACTGCGGCCACGCATGCCTCCCGAACCGACGATCTGTGAAATGCCCGCCATGCCCTCGTTCCGTTGCTCGATCTTGCGTTTCGCGACGACGTGCGCCGTCGCATTGCTGGTTGCCGGGGCGGCCATCGCCGATCCTGCAACCGATGCCGCGCACCTGCCGAGTGGGTCGCCCGCACCGCCAACGCGCACGCCGCAACGCATCCTGTTCGTCGGCGACAGTCTCACGCATGGCCGCTACACGCCCGTGCGCTCGTATGGCGCGATGCGCTCCGGCAGCAACGACGTCGACGGCGCCGCGCAGGTCGTCGACGAAAACTTCGGGCAGACCGGAGCCCGCGCCGAACGCGAGCCGGGGCCGTGGGGCGGGATTCCGGGGATCTTCGCGCGCTTCGCCGCGCAAGCCGGACTCGACTACGAGGTTCATCTGGAAGCGATGTCGGCGACGAGTCTCGCGAAGCATGACCGCCTCGCATCGGACGTGATCGACCGGCCGACGTGGGATGTGGTGGTCCTGCAGGAGCTGAGTGCGAAGCCGCTGCCGTTTACGCTCACCCACAGCCGCGCCAGCGATCCGGCCGGTTTCCGTGCGAGCGTCGCGAAGCTCGCGCGCGGTATTCATGCGGCAGCGCCGCAAGCGCGTGTCTATCTGTATGAAACCTGGCCGCGTGCCGATCTCGCGAAAGCGCTGGCGGGCGAGCCGGACAGCGCCGGTTTTCACACACGGTACGTCGCTCGCCTCACCGACCTCGTCGCCGCATATCGCGATGCATACGAAGGCGCGCGCCGCACCGATCCGTCGATCGTCGCCGTCGCGCCGGTCGGTCGCGCGTGGCAGCAAGCGTGGGCGACCGGCGTCGCCGATCCCGACCCGTATGCGCGGTCCGGTGCGCCGCTGCTGTGGTACGGCATGCATGCGCGGAACCACCCGCCGATCTCGCGGCCCGATTATCTGCATCCGGGTGTGCTGGGCGCTTACCTGAGCGCGCTGGTGCTGTTCGAGCAGATCACTGGCGTCGACGTCCGTACTTTCGGCCCGCGGGAGCAAGCGGCCGCGCAGCTCGGCATCGCGCCGGACATGGCGGCAAGGTTGCAGGCAGTTGCGTCGGATACGGTCCGCCAGGCGCGCGCCGAAGGCGCCCCCGTGGACGCTGTCGATGCCGGTCGGACGTCGACAGCCGGGTGCGCCGTTTCGTGTGCATCGCAATGACCGCCAATGCGGCGCGGCCCTTGGGCCATATCGAGCAGCGGTGAGCATACGATAAATGCATAGACGGAGCGTGACGCGCGGTTGCGTAGCGCCGGCCCTGCCGACACCGAGCCACTCCGTACGGCGTCGCGAAGCCCGGAACGCCGAACGCCCGCAGCGCCACGCATGGTTTTCCCTCCCCTTCCACTCCCGCAGCGCTGGATTTGCATCCGGAGCCCGCCCGCCACGCGTTCAGCAGCCTTTCTGCGCGGGAAAGGATGCTTGAAGCATCCGCAATTATCGCGTCTCGCGAATTCGTCGACCATGTTTCGGACGACCGGCGTTACCCGCGGAGCCGGCCTTTTCCAGGGCCGGGCGGGCACGCGCGCCGCGTCGTGCGACCGGACCCGCATGGCCGGCCGCGAACGGCCGGGCGTCGCGCCACGGCGAATTCATAATCAGGAGACACGATGAACAGCCAATCCCTCGACCTCGGCGGCACCGCGGGCGGAGCCGCGTCCCCCATACCGTCCGCGGCCCGGGCCGGCGCCGGTGCGCCGGCGGCGCCCGTGCGCGGCATCACGCTCGGCGAATTCATGGACGATCTGCCGGTCGGTTCACTGCACCGGTTCGTCGTCTGGGTGATCGGCATCGGGCTGTTCTTCGACATGTACGAGATCTTCCTCGTCAGCACGATCGGCTCCGCGCTGCAGAACGAGTACGGGCTGAGCCGGCAAAGCGCCGATTTCAAACTGCTGCTGGCATCGGCATTCATCGGGATGTTCGTCGGCGCGATGTGCCTGGGCAGCCTCGCCGACCGGATCGGGCGGCGCAAGGCGTTCTTGCTGACGCTCGTGTGGTACAGCGCGTTTTCGCTGATCGGCGCGTTCTCGGTGAATGCCGACATGCTGGTCGCATGCCGGTTCCTGACGGGCATCGGCGTCGGTGCGATCTACCCGGTCGCCGACAGCTTCCTGTCGGAAATCCTGCCGAAGGACAAGCGCGGACGGCTCGCCGCGTGGGCCTATACGACTTCGTACGTCGCGGTGCCGCTGGTCGGTTTTCTCGCGCTATGGCTCAATCCGCTGCATGTCGCGGGCGTGGCCGGCTGGCGCATCATCCTCGCGATCGGCAGCCTCGGTGCCGTGTACGTGCTGCTGGTGCAGCACCGGCTGCCGGAAAGCCCGCGCTGGCTGCTCGCGCAGGGCCGCACCGCGGATGCACATGACGCGGCGCGACGCTTCGCCGACAGCGCTGGCGTGCGCATGCCCGAGCAGTTCGCGGCGTCGGCCGAACCGCAGCGGCCGCTGGGCCTCGGCGAGCGCGTCGCGCTGCTGCGCCGCCGGCCTTACGGCGCGCGTTATCTGATGCTCGTCGTGTTCCATCTGTTCCAGGGCTTCGGCTATTACGGCTTCGGCACGCTCGCCGGCACGGTCGTCAAGAGCCGCGGGTTCGACGTGACGGACGGTACGCTGTTCATTGCACTGTCGTTCATTGGTTATCCGATCGGCTCGCTGCTGTCGATCCCGCTGTTGAACTGGATCGAACGCCGCACGCTCGTGATCGTGTCGATCCTGTCGATCGCCGTGTTCGGGCTGGGCTTCGCGTATTCGGGCAATACGGCGTTGATCGTCTGCTTCGGTTTCCTGACGACCTGCGCATCGAACGTGTTCAGCAACGCGTATCACGTGTATCAGGCGGAAATTTTTCCGGCACGCGTGCGCTCGACCGCGATCGGCAGCACGTACGCGCTGTCGCGCATCGTCAGCGGCGGGCTGCCGTTCGTTTTGTTGCCGGTGCTTGCAACGTATGGCGCCGGCGCGATGTTCGGCGTGATCTCGGTCGCGCTCGGCATCGTTGCCGTCACGCTGCGCGTGTTCGGGCCGCTGACCACCCGGCGCAGCCAGGACGACATCAACCCGGTATGACGGCGATCGGCACGGCGCGCGCGAATGCGCGCGCCGTGCCCGATGCATCGCGTCTGCGGCCCGGCGCCGAGCACGTTTCAGCGCGCCGACATGAAATCGAACAGCTTCGCTATGTCGTTGGTCAGCACGGCGCCGGCCTTCACGCCGACCCACAATGTGCGCGTCGCCCACGCGTCGTCGAGCTTCACCACTCCGAGCCGCGCTGCGCGCTCGCCCGTCACCGCGTCGCGCGGCAGCACGCCGATCCCCAGCCCGGCCTCGATCATCCGGCTCACGCCGTCGAAATTCGACACCTGGATGCGCAGCTTCAGCGAGCGCTCGGCCGCGAACGCGGCATCGGTCATCCGCGTGAGCAGCGAACTGCCGTCGCTCAGGCCGACGTAGTCTTCATCGAGTGTCTCGGCGAAACGGATGCTGTCGCGCGCGGCGAAGCGATGCCCGCGCGGCACGAGGAGCACGAGCTCGTCGCGCCGGTACAGGCGGCGCTCGATGCCGGGTGCCGGCACGTTGTCCGCGAACACGCCGACATCGGCCTTGCCGGACAAGAGCGCGTCGACGATCTCGTGACTCAGCCGCTCTTCGAGACTGACCTTGATGCCCGGATTGTCGGTGAGAAATGCGGCGAGATCGGCCGGCAAGAACTGGACGATGGCCGACGTATTGGTCCACACGTGAATGTGGCCGCGCACGCCCGCGACGTAGTCGCTCATCTCGTGCGCCATCCGGTTGACCTGCTCGATCACCTTCGCCGCATGGTCGAGCAGCGCGCGGCCCGCCGGCGTCAACTCGACGCCGCGCGCATGCCGGACGAACAGCGCGCTGCCGGTCGTGCCCTCGAGTTCGGCGATCCGCTTGCTGACGGCGGACAACGTGAGCTGGCCGTGTTCGGCCGCCTTGGTCAGGCTGCCGTGCTCGGCAACGAGCGCGAATACACGCAGCGACTGCAGATCGAAATGAAGCGGGTTCACCATGATGAAGGTCCCGGGAAGCGCCATGCGGCGGGCGCGAACGGCGCCGGCCGGCCTGACGGCGATCATACGCCCGGCCGCGCGCGGCGCGCGATCGCGCCACGCGATGCAATACGGCGCGCTCAGTGCGGCGCGATCGCCTGCAACGCCGCGAGCATCGTACTGTCCGGTTTCGCGAGATCGTCGAGCACCGTGAAGTGCTGCATGCCGGGCAGCCATGCGCGGGCGATCCGTTCGCCGGCCGCTTCGCATGCGTCGGCATATTCGTGTGCGTGACGCACGAGTTCCGGCAGCTCGGCCGCGCCGACGGCGACGACGGTCGGTGCGCCGGGTCCGATGTGATACAGCGGACTGTATGCGGCGATTTCCTGCGCGGTGAGCTTCAGCTTGTCGTCGAGCACGCAAAGCGAGATCGGTTCGAGATCGACGAGCGGGCTGATCGCGAGCGCCGATACGACGGCCGGGTGCGCACGATGCACGGCCGTCAGGTGGCCGCCGGCCGAGTGACCGCTCAGGTGGATCGGTCGTTCTGCGGTGCCGATGCGATCCGGGTCGGCCGCGAGATGGTCGAGCAACGCGCCGATCTCGCCGACGATGTCGGTCATCGATGCCACCGGCGCGAGCGTGTATTCGGCGAGTACGACGTCGAAACCGCGTGCGAGCGGCCCGGCGGCCGCGTACGCGAAATCCTCTTTCGCGCAGTGCTGCCAGTAGCCGCCGTGAATGAACACGAACAGCGGCGCGTCGGGCGTGCCGCACCGAAGCCAGTCGAAGCGCTGCGCCGCCCGCTCGCCGTAACGCAGGTCGCGCTGCCCGGGCGTCGCGTCGTAAAGCGCTGCGCTGCGCGCCTGGCAGGACGCGAGCACCGCCGGGAAATCGGGAATGGCCTTCGTGTTCAGGTAGGCGGCGTCGAGCGCCGCGCGGTCCATGCCGCGATAGAGGATCGTCATTCGGGAAGTGCCTCGGTCGGATTTCCAAAGTGCGGGACGTCGCGGTGCCCGCGGCCGACGCGCCGGACGGGCCGACGCCGTTGCACCATTATGCGCAGTGCAACCGGGGCCGGCTATCCGGAATCGGCGGTGGGCGGCGCCCCTCTGTCCGCTTTCGGCGGCGGACCAGGGCGTGCCCGTGCATGCGCGAATGCGCGGTCGCATGACGAAGCGGCACGTCGAAGCCGCACGACGGTCGCGACGCGATGCACCTTGACGTCAGTCAGATCAGTTCGGATATCTCGATCAGGTTCAGGTCCGGGTCGCGCACGTACACCGACCGGATCTTCTGCGTCGCACCGGTGCGCTCGACGGGCCCTTCGACGATCGGCCAGTCGACGCGTCGCAGATGCGCGATCACGTCGTCGAGCGGCACCGACGCGATGAAGCACAGGTCGAGCGCGCCGGGCACGGGCACGTGCGCCTTCGGCTCGAACTCCGCGCCGCGCACGTGCAGGTTGATCTTCTGGTTGCCGAAGCGGAACGCGAGCCGGCCCGCGCCGAAGGTTTCGAGCTGCATCCGCAGCACTTCCGTGTAGAAGCGCTTCGTCCGTTCCGGATCGACGCAGGTCAGCACGAGGTGGTCGAGGTGATCGATCAGCGCCATGTGGTTCGCTCCTGGTTTCATGCGTTCACGCGAAAGCCCGCTGCGCCGGCATGTCGCCGGCTTCGGCGCGCGGCGGCGGATGAAGGTCCGAGCGGCGCCCGGCCTTCAGGATCTGGCTCGGCACGTCATGCCCGATCAACGCGGGCAGCCGCGCTGCCGCGGCGAGCACGGCCGTGAGGTCGATGCCCGTGTCGTAGCCGTCGAGCGCCAACATGTGGACCAATTCCTCGGTGCACGCATTGCCGGTCGCGCCCGGCGCGTACGGACAACCGCCGAGCCCGCCGAGCGACGCGTCGAAGCGGTCGATGCCGGCGTCGAGCGCGGCGAGCGTGTTGGCGAGCGCCATGCCGCGCGTGTTGTGAAAGTGCAGCGTGAGCTGTAGCGCGCCGAAGCGTTCGCGCGCGCGTTCGGCCAGCTCGCGCACCTGCGACGGGTATGCCATCCCGGTCGTGTCGCACAACGTGAAGCCGTGCACGCCGAGATCAGCGAAGCGCTGCATCCACGCGAGCACGGTGTGTGCGCGCACGTCGCCTTCCATCGGGCAGCCCATCGCGGTCGACAGCGACACGTTGATCGCGACGCCCGTGCCGCGCACCTCCTCGATCACGTCGCGCAGCTGCGCGAACGACTGCTCGCGGGTCATCCGCAGGTTCGCGCGGTTGTGGCTCTCGCTCATCGACATCACGAGGTTCACCTCGTCGACGCCGCACGACAGCGCGCGCTCCGCGCCGCGCACGTTCGGCACGAGCACCGTATAGACGACGCCCGGCGCGCGCACGATGCCGTGCATCACGGCCTCCGCGTCGCGCAGCGCCGGGATCGCCCTCGGCGACGTGAACGACGTGACCTCGATCTTCGCGTAGCCGCATGCGCTCAATGCGTCGACGAGCGCTATCTTGTCGGCGGTGTCGACGAACGCGGCCTCGTTCTGGAAACCGTCGCGTGTCGCGACTTCGTGGATGTAGAGTCGTTGGGGAGGCTTGCTCATGTCGTCGTTCCGTGGGCTGGCGGGCCGGTTCAGATCACGCCGCGCGAGCGCCAGTCGTCGCGCGTCGCGGCATCGATGCCGATCGATTCGAGTACCGCGTCGGTATCGGCGCCGAGCGCGGGGGCCGGGCGCTCGATGCGTCCCGGCGTCGCGCCGAGCTTCGGCACGATGCCCGGCACGAGCACGGGCGTGCCGTCGGGCAGCGCGGCGTCGACGATCATGTCGCGCGCGCGGTAATGCGGATCGGCCGCGATGTCCGCGACGTCGTAGATGCGCCCGGCCGGGATGCGCGCGTCGTTCAGCGCGGCGAGCACGTCGTCGAGATCGTGCCGCGCGCTCCATTCGCCGATCGCCGCGTCGATGCGCGCGACCTGCGCGACGCGTCCGTCGTTGTGCGCGAGCGCGGGATCGCAGCCCAGGTCGGGGCGCCCGATCAGCTCCATCAACCGCCGGAAGATGCTGTCGCCGTTGCCGGCGATCAGCGCGTACTTGCCGTCGCGGCAGCGATACGCGTTGGTCGGCGCGATGCCGGGCAGGCTGCTGCCGGCGGCCTCGCGCACCGCGCCGAACACCGCGTATTCGGGCAGCAGGCTTTCCATCATGTTGAACACCGATTCGTAGAGCGCGACGTCGACGACCTGCCCTTGGCCGCCCTGCTGCTCGCGATGGCGCAGCGCGAGCAGGACGCCGATCACGCCGTGCAGTGCCGACAGCGAATCGCCGAGCGACACGCCGACGCGCACCGGCGTGCGCCCGGGCTCGCCGGTCAGGTGACGAAGGCCGCCCATCGCCTCGGCGATCACGCCGAAGCCGGGACGGTCGCGATACGGGCCGGTCTGGCCGAAACCTGAGACGCGCAGCATCACGAGCCCGGGGTTGATCGCGGACAGCGTCTCCCAGCCGAGCCCCCAGCCTTCGAGCGTGCCGGGCCGGAAGTTCTCGATCAGCACGTCGGTCTCGGCGACGAGGCGGCGCACGACGTCCTGCCCTTCCGGCGTGCGCAGGTCGAGTGCGAGCGAGGTCTTGTTGCGCGACTGCACGGCCCACCAGACCGACGTCCCGTCGTGCAGCAGCCGCCATTTGCGCAGCGGGTCGCCGACGTCGGGCGGCTCCACCTTGATCACGTCCGCGCCGAATTCGGCGAGCATCCGGCCGGCGAACGGCCCGGCGATCAGTTGACCGAGTTCCAGCACGCGGATGCCGTCCAGGGGCCGCGTCATGGCTGTCTCCGATGAAATCGAGTTGTCGATGACGGCGATCATGACGGTGTTCGCATCCGGCGAAAATCGATCGATACTCAACCAGCCTTTCCCGAACGGAAAGGCATGGATGGCAGCGAGCCGGTGGCGCGACGCGCCCGTCCGGAGGCGCGATCACGCAGCCCTTTCCGCGCGGAAGACAGGCTGCCGCCGCGAAATCGGAGAAAAGAAGAATCGGGAAAGCAGGGTTCAGGCGGTGCGCGACCGGCACCGGTACGCGTTGATGCGCGATGCACACCGCCGGCGCGGGTCGGCCAGCGGCCGCGCGTCGGCGGGAATCAGCGGGGACGTGTCAGCGGGGAGGCGAGACTCAGTAAGCGGACATCTCGACGCAAGGATCGACCTTGGACGGCGAGCAGATGACCGAATACTTCGCGCTTTCGCGCATCAGTGCTTCGCCTTCGTGCAGGGCGACCTTGATCTCGGGGTGACGCTCGTACGCAAGGAATGCGGAGCAGAAGACCGCGGACATCACGACAAGGGAAAACACAAACTTTTCAAGGGACTGGAAACGTTCGGGCATGGTTCGACCTTTCTTCTAGGTCGCCATTATAACTGCGAATAAGGGTTTTCCCTATATATCGGCCTCTATACCGAGGATGGTTTCGATTCATTGCGGGCAGCGTTCGTGCCCTTTTTCCCTTTACGCAGGGTTCGAGCGTGGGTTCAACCGAAGGCCGCAGATGTTGTCGCACGCATCGTCCGCACGGCATTTAGGCAGACGCGTCGACGAAAGCCGGCGACGACGCGTCACCGCGTCACTGCGGCGCCGATGCACCGCTCGCCGCATTGCCGGGCCACGCGTTGCCGATCTTGTCGATCAGCGACTTGGCGGCGCCCGTCGCGATGGCGGCGTCGACGCCCGATGTCTGCCACGAGCCGTCGGCGGCCTTCACGAAGGTCAGGTTCGCGCGCGACGGCGCGTAATCGGTGTTGCGCCACGTGAGCACGACGTCGCACGTGTAGGTGCGCTCGCCAACCTTCCTGCAGTCGCCGTCCGGTTTCGCGGAGATCACGTCGGCCGACACGGGCAGCGGCTGGCCGAACAGCGCATTCAGGCCACCGTGGTTTTCGGCTTCGAGTGCGCGGCGCACCGCGGCATCGACATCGCTCGATCCGGGACCGTCGTGGAGCAGGTTGCAGGCGGCGAGCAGCGTGGCGGCACAGCCGAGTGTCAGCAGCGTGTGAAGCTTCATGGATATCCGTGAATCGGGTGAACGTCGGATGGCGGCGGCGGTGCATGCGAACGCATTGCCGATGCCTTACGCCGCGTAGTCTGCAACGTTCGCGTGTCGCACGCGGTATCCATTTGTAACGAATTGCATGCACGGCCGGCACGGCGCGAATATCCGCTCCCCGCCGCTTGCAGGCGCGCCTACTGCCGCTCCTGCTTCACGCGACTCACGAGTTGCGTCGGGCTCACGAACTGCAGCGCGATCACGACCCACACGAGCGTGATGGCCATGTAGATCATCGCCATCGCGTCGATCGACTGCGGTGCGCGCACGCCCGTCGAGAACACCGCGTAGTACAGCGCGACGACGAGCGTCTGCGTGCTCGGGCCCGCGGTGAAGAAAGTCAGCTCGAACATCCCGATCGTGCGCACCAGCACGAGCAGCCCCGCGGCGAGCATGCCGGGCACCAGCAGCGGCAGCAGCACGTGGCGGAAATAGCGCCACGTGTTCGCGCCGAAGATGCGCGCGGCGGCTTCGAGGTTCGGATCGATCTGTTCGATGAACGGCGTCATCACGAGGATCACGAACGGCAGCGCCGGCACGAGGTTCGCGAGGATCACGCCGGGCAGCGTGCCGGCAAGCCCGACCTTGTACATCACCGTCGCCATCGGGATCCCGTACGTGACGGGCGGCACCATCAGCGGCAGCAGGAACACCAGCAGTGCGAAGCGCTTGCCGCGGAACTGCACGCGCGCGAGCGCATAGGCGGCCGGCACGCCGAGCGCGACCGACAGCAGCACGACCGAGCCGACCACTTCGACGGTCACCCACAGCACGCTGGCGAGCTGGAAGTCTTCCCACGCCTTCGCATACCAGTGCAGCGTGAAGCCCTGCGGCAGCGGCGTGCCGAACCAGCGCGTCGCGATCGAGTTCACCGCGACGGTCGCGATCAGCAGCATCACGTTCAGCAGGAAGAACGTCATCAGCCCCCACACGAGCGCTTTCCACGCGCGGGCAGCGAGGCTGTCGCGCCGCTTGCGCGGCTTCATCGCGTCGACCGGCTGCGCGCCGGGCGGGCGGTGCTTCGGCGGCCACGCCGGCGCGGCATGATTGTCGGTCGCCATCAGCCCTTGCCTCCCGTGACCGGACCGGTATAGAAGAAGCGGCGCGCGCCGAGCATCGACGCGACCACCAACAGCTGCACGAAGCCCATCACGATCGCAATCGCCGATGCGAGCGAATAGTCGTAGCTCTCGAACGCGGCTTCGGCGGCTGCGATCGAGATCACGCGGGTCGGGCCGGCCGGCGCGCCGAGCAGCACGGCCGACGGGAATACCGAGAACGCCTGCACGAACGACAGGCACGCGGCCATCGTGAGCCCCGGCACGAGCAGCGGCAGGTAGATCCGCCGGAACTGCTGCCACGGGTTTGCGCCGAGCGTCGCCGCGGCGCGCGCGAGCGTCGGGTCGATGCCGCTGATGTACGACAGCATCAGCAGGAATGCGAACGGAAAGCCCGACACGATCAGCGACAGCAGCACGCCCCAGTAATTGTGGGTAAGGCGTACTTCGTCCGTGTACAGATGCAGCCCGTGCAATGCTTGCGGAAACCAGCCATTCGGGCCGAAATACGTGAGCATCCCGTCGGCGACGAGCACCGTGCCGAGCGTGACGGGAATCACGAGCAGCGTCGTGACGAACTTCTGGTACGGCGAGTTGCGGCGCAGCGCGAACGCGACGGGCACCGAGATGCCGACGTTGATCAGCGTCGCCGGCACCGCGAGCTTCAGCGTGACCAGCACGGTCGGCCACATCGCGGTGTCGGTGAAGAACTGCACATAGTTCGCAAGCACGCCGCCGCCGTTCATCGGCTGGAACGACAGCACGAGGCCATACGCGAACGGATAGATGAACAATGCGACGATGAACGCGAGCGCCGGCGTGACGAGCCATGCCTTCGCGTCGCGCGGCGCGCCGCCGGTCGCGAATGTGCTCATGCGGCCTCCGGGCGGCGAGCTGCCGCGCTCGCGGCGCAGCCGCGGTTCATTGCGCGTCTCCCGCATAGACGAGCGTGCGCGCTGGCGCCACGCGCAGCCGCAGTCGCTCGCCCTCCGCGAATTCGCCGGCGATCCGCGCCCAGATCGGCCCGAACGGCGCGATCGCGCGGACGAGGGAGTCCCGGCCGCCGTATTCGACCGTTTCGACGGTCGCGTCGAATGCGTTGTCGGCGCCCTCTTCCGCCCGCTCGATGTCGTCGGGGCGCAGCGCGACCACGACGTCCTTGCCGTCGAAACCGGCCATCGGCACACCGGTGACGCGCACGCCGCCCGCCGTGACGTTCACGTAATCGCCGGCCATCCCCTCGAGCGTGAACGGCAGCACGTTGCGATAGCCCATGAAGCGCGCGACGTGCAGGTTGCGCGGGCGCGTATACACGTCTTTCGGCGACGCCACCTGCTGTACGACGCCCTCCTTCATCACGACGATCCGGTCGGCCATCGACAGCGCCTCGTCCTGGTCGTGCGTCACGTAGATCGTCGCGCGTTCGAGCTGCGTGTGGATGCGGCGGATCTCGGCGCGCATCTCGATCCGCAGCTTCGTGTCGAGGTTCGACAGCGGCTCGTCCATCAGCACGAGCGGCGGCTCGATGACGATCGCGCGCGCGATCGCGACGCGTTGCTGCTGCCCGCCCGACAACTGCCCGGGCAGCTTGCCCTCGTGGCCGACGAGTTGCACGAGCTCGAGCGCCTGCTGCGCGCGCCGCCGCGTTTCCTGCTTCGGCACGCCGCGCATCTTCAACCCGAAGCCGACGTTCTCGAGCACCGACATGTGCGGAAACAGCGCGTAGTTCTGGAACACCATGCCGAAGCCGCGACGCTCGGGCGGTAGCACGTCGATGCGCGTGTCGTCGAGCCAGATGCCGCCGCTCGTGAGCGGTTGCAACCCGGCGATGCAGTTCAGCGCGGTCGACTTGCCGCAGCCCGACGGGCCGAGCAGCGCGATGAACTCGCCGCGCCTGATGTCGAGATCGAGCCCGTTCAGTGCGGCGACCTGCACGCCCTCCGCATTGGTAAAGCTGCGGCATACGCCGTCGAGCCGCAACCGTTCGAAACTGTGCTTCATTACGCGAACTCCGTCGGCGCGGGCGCTGCGGCGCCCGCGCGTTCATCCGTCATTTCGACTTCTGCGATCCGATTTCGCGGTCCCACTTCTGGAACGCGGCGACCATTGCCTGGGCGTTGAGCGGCTGCACGTGCGGACGATCCGCGAGCAGCTTCGCATACTCCGGGCGGCCGAATTTCCGGATCACCTCCTGGCTGTGCGCGGGCGCCATCTCGAGCGTCACGCCCTTCACGGCCGGGCCCGGATAGAAGTAGCCGTCGTCGTAGGTCATTGCCTGCTGCGCCGGTTCAAGCAGGAAGTTCATCAGCTTGAATAGCACGTCGAGCTTCTCCTTCGGCACGCCCTTCGGGATCACCATGTAGTGCGCGTCGTTGACCCACGTCATGTTGTCGAACGCCTGGATCCGGAACTCGGCCGGCACGATGCCGAGCGCGCGCGGGTTGAGATCCCAGCCGGTGACCGTCACCGTCATGTCGCGCGTGCCTTCGCCGAGCTCCTTCATCACCGCCGACGTGCCGCCCGGGTAGTACGGCACGCACTCGTTGAGCTGTTTCAGGAACGCCCAGGTCTTGTCCCAGCCGTTGATCGGGTCCTGCGGGTTCTTGTCGCCGAGCACGTACGGCAGCCCCATCAGGAACGTGCGGCCGGGGCCCGAGTTCGCCGGGCGCGCGTAGATCAGCTTGTTCGGATGCGCCTTGCACCACGCGAGCAATTGTTCGGGCGTCTTCGGCGGGTCGCTGACCTTGGCCGGGTTGTATTCGAGCAGCGGGCCGGCCGGCATGTAGGTCACTTCGAGACCGAAGCCCTGCGCGAGGTCCTGCATCTTGCGCGGGCCGGGCGCGTATCTGTCGAGCACGCCGGGAAACGCGCCCGCGCTGTCGGGCAGCAGCTTGAGCCAGAGGTTCTGCTCGATGCCGGCGGCCAGCGCGTCGGTGCCCGTCAGCACCAGGTCGATGTCGGCGCGCCCTGCCGCCTGCATCGCCTTGATCTTGCCCGGCAACTGAGGCGCGGGTGCGTTCGTGAACGTGACGTTCGAGACCAGATTCGGGTTCTTCTCCCTGAACGCCTCGATGGCCTTCTGAGTGAGCTGGAGATTGCCCGCGACGTCGACGACATTCAACGACACGGGGGCCGCGACGGCGGCCGTGGCCGTGAGCGTCAGGCCCAGCGCCAGTGCGATCCGGCGGACACGGCGCGCGATCGTGGTGGTGTTCATGTCTCCTCGCTTCGGTCGGTGGATGAGGACCTTTCTTTTGGGAAATCATGACGGCGTTATACGATGTCGGTCAACAAAAAACCAACCTGCACGGGGCGGGAATTTCCCTAACAAAAACCTTCCGAAGGATTCGCACCATTCCATGGAGCCGGGATTCCGGTCATTGGTGAATGTGTTAGGACGTCGTATGTCAACGGAAGGAAAATTAAAGCCGGTCCCCAGGCGGAGGGGCAAATCGCAACATCACCATGGCCTCACGCCAGGATGGGAAGCGAATCAATGCGCTCCATCGAGCGATCAAGGTGTGGCAAAAAAGCGAGCGGCTCGATGCGACGTCGTTAGCGGGACAAGGACAATTCCCACACTGCACTGAAATACTCGGCCAGTTCCTCACTGCTTACGCTGCCGTCCGCCACGTCGACCATAAGATCTTCGAGATCGGCGAGGCGAGGAATCGTGATTCCCTGCCGTTCCATATACGTCAATGCGCAGGTGAGACCAGTGCGCTTGTTGGCATCATTGAAGACGTGCCCGCGCGCGATGGCAATGCGTAGGTCGCGGCAATACCAAACACGTCGTCGAGACCCGCATAGTGAGCGTGATTGGCGACCCGATGCAGGGCGGCTTCGACGCCGCCCCGGCCAGCATGAGCAAATCCGCTCAAGCCGCCAAGGTCCCGGATGATCTCGTCATGAATCGTGATGACGTAATCAAGGTCCAGCAAATCAACGATCCTTCAATGCGATCAGCACATCCCGGTGTTCGGAAATGACTTTTCGGGCAGCGCGAAGCACATCACCTTTCTCGGTTTCCGTTGAAGCCTTCACCTCGTTGGTGGGCCGGATGATCGTACGGGGTTTCAATTCCACCCCGTACAGCGTCTTTCTTTGGGGGGCCATGATAGCTTTCCGACTTAAAAATCATTAGCAATCAGCCACTTGCCTGCACTTGCGGCAAGCGGCCGCGTGTCGATAATCATAGCACCCGAAGCGCCCGAACGAAGGCGGTAATGTCAGCTCGTCAAGCTTTGCTGGTTTTTGCCAAGCGCCGTCACCTCCGCGACCAAGCGCTCCGCATCCCGCCACTCACCATACCCCGACGCCGGATTCATATGCCCCACCTCGCCCAGATCGACCAACCGGCTGCCCCACCCTGCCGCCAGCGCTTGTGCGCGCTCGAAGCGCGCGAGCGGATCGTTGCGGCTGGCCGCGACGATGCTCGGAAACGGCAGGCGTTCGCGCGGAACCGGCAGCCAGCCATTGGCCCGGATCGCGTCGATCGGCGGATATGGTGCGGGCATCGGCGTCTCGAGATCGGCGGGCGTGACGAGCAGCGCGCCCTCGATCGCTCGCGTCGTTTGCTGCGCCCAATGCACGGTGATCATCACGCCCGCGCTGTGCGCGACGAGGATCACGGGGCCATCGATCGCGGCCAGCGCCGCATCGAGCGCCGCGACGCGCGCGGCGCGGCTCAGCTTGTCGGCTTCGAGCGGCGCGACGGCGCATGCGTTCGGCACCCGCCGTTGCAGATGCGTCTGCCAGTGATCTTCGACGTGATCGCGCAAGCCGGGCACGATCAGGATGGTGGGCGCGGTCACCAGGGTCATGCTGCCTCCGGGAGGAATCGGTTCAGGAAAGGTGTGACGCGCGCCGTTCGCGTTCGACGCGCGCGAGATCGGCCGCGTAGCTCGCGCGGCCGATCGCGAACAGCACGGCGGCCGCGAGCGGCACGGCGGGAATCCATTGCAGTGCGCCGACGAGGCCGGCGCGATCGGCAACCCACCCCGTCAGCAGCGGGCCCGGCGCCATGCCGAGCAGGTTGTTGGCGAGCGTGAGCGTCGCGAACGCCGATGCGTGGATCGCGGCCGGCGTCAGGTTCGCGACCATCGCGCCCGATGCACCCGATGCACCCGCGCCCACCAGCATGCCCGCGCAGATCAGCGCGAGCTGCAGCGGCCCGGGCGGCAGCCGGAACGCGACCGCGAGACACACGCCCGTCAGCACGCAATACGCGATCGCGGTCAGCCATTTGCGCGCGCCGTCGGCGCGCCCGACGCGGTCGGTGACGATCCCGCAGCCGACCATCCCGACGCCCGACAGCAGCACGAAGCCGGCCGCAAGCACGGCCGCACGGTCCGGCGCCATCGCGTAATAGCGGTTCAGGTAGCTCGGCAACCACGCGAACAGCGCGCCGGGCACGAACAGGTGCAGCCCGCTGCCGACATACGCGCAGATCACCGAACGCGATGCGAACAGCCCGGACATCAGCGCACGCATGTTGCCGCGCAGGCCGCGCGGCGCATCGGCATGCGGCCTGCACGGTTCGATGCGGCATGCGGCGAGCCGCCGTTCGGTGACCACGCCGCGGTACGCGACGAGCAGCACGATGCCGAGCGCGGCCATCACGCCGAACGACCAGCGCCAGCCGAGATGCGCGCCGACGAGGCCGCCGAGCGCCATCCCGAACACGGAGCCGAACGCGCCGCCGGCCATGAACGCGCCAGTCAGCGTCGCGCGCAGGCGCGCCGGAAAGATGCTGAGGATCAGGGCGACGCCGACGCTGCCGTACGCGGCTTCGCCGAGTCCGACAAGCCCGCGCGCGACGAGCATTTCGGCGTAGTTGGTCGACAGCGCGCAGCCGAGCGTCGCGACGCTCCACAACGCGGCCATCAACACGATGCTGCGCACGCGGCCGAAGCGGTCGGCGAGCACCGACAGCGGAAACGTCAGCAGCCCGACGAGCAGCGCGACGACGCCGGACAGCGAGCCGAGCTGCGTGTCCGACAGCCCCCACGCGTGCTTGAGCAGCGGAAACACGGCATTGAGGACCTGCCGCGACATGTAGTCCGACAGCAGCAGCCCGACGGTCAGCCCGAACACGAGCCAGGCATAGGCCGGCGCGCGCCGCCCGGTGGCCGCCACGTCCTGCAGCGACGGCTCGACGTGATGAATCAGCATGCGTGTCTCCTCCGGCACCGGTGCGGCAACGCGCCGGCGCGGCTTGCGCGGCCCCGCTCCGTTCGTCGGAGCTTGCCTCGCGCACCGCGCGAGGGTGGGTGCCGCGCCACATCGATCGGCAGGCGGCGCCTGTATGCCGCCCGGATGCGCGGTGCGTCAGGCCGCGCGCAGCGGCACGTTCGACTGGCCCGGCCGGCGGTTCGGCGCCATCCCGAGTCGCGCGAGCGTTTCGTCGACGCCGTCGTACTGCACGCCGATCCGGTAGATCGCCTTCGCCTCCTTGCCAGTGGCGATGTCGCGGCCGAGTTCGCGGGCGATCCGCACGCACTGCTCGACCTGCTGCACCGACGTCATCCGGTTGCCCTTCTGGTCGATGATCGTGTCCTCGATCCCGCAGCGCGGATGCAATCCCAGCGCCATCGCGACGGTGTTGATCGGCAGCACGTTCTTCATCAGCGATTCGAGCGTGATGCACGCGCCGTCGGGGCAGCGCCGGATGAATTCCATGAAGTTGTACGGATTCGGGCCGTCGAAGCCACCGCCGATGCCGACCCACGTGACGTTCAGCGGCCCGCGATAGACGCCGCGGCGGATGATCCGCTCGAGTGTCTCCAGCGCGTGCATGCCGGTGAGCTGGAAGTGCGGCTGGATCCCGGCCGCCTGCAGCCGGCGCAGGTGTTCGTCGACCCAGCCGGGGCCGGCCGGCACGGTCATCTCGCGATACGCGTCCCAGAGCGCGGCCTCGTTGAGCGACGTGCCGGCGATGTCCTTGCGGTTCATCAACTCGGTGATGTTCATCTGCACGGTATTGATCGCCACCGTCACCTGATCGGGCTTCGGCGTCAGCTCGGCGAGCATGTGGCGCGTGTCGTCGGACAGCCATTTCGCTTCCGCGCCGTCGCCTTCCGGCGCAAACGAGATCGAGCCGCCGACCTGCAGGATCATGTCGGGCACGGCGTCGCGCAGCCGGCCGAGCAGCTCGTTGAATTTCGACAGCCGTTTGCTGCCCTTGCCGTCGAGCTCGCGCACGTGCAGGTGCAGCACCGTCGCGCCCGCGTTGTAGCAGTCGACGGCCTTCTGCACGTGCTCGTCCATCGTCACGGGAATGTCTTCCGGAAAATCGGCGGGCATCCATTCGGGGCCGTACGGCGCGACCGTGATGACCACCTTGTCCTGGTTTTCCGGGTGCAGCGAATCGTCGAGAAATTGCATGTCGTCCTCCAGATGGAATCGTTGTGTTCGGGGCGTACGGGCGTGCGTATCCCGTCGCGCCGGGCGGCTCGCCCGGTGCGTGGTGCGTTGTTGCGAATGAGCTACGGCGCGGCCGCGTTCAGAACGGCACGTCGCCGACGATGCCCGCGCGCTCCATCCTGCGCACGCACGGCGGGTAGTCCATCACCGCGTAATGCTGCGTGCTGCGGTTGTCCCAGATCGCGACGCTGTTCTTCTTCCAGCGCCAGCGCACCTGGTATTCGGGGATGTACGCCTGGCTGATCAGGTATTGCAGCAACTGGCCGGCGCCGGGATTCGCGTCCTGCCCGAAGCGCACGCGCCCGGGCGTGTGGAAATTCGTGAAATGCGTCGTGAACGCGTTCACGTACAGCACCTTTTCGCCCGTTTCGGGATGCGTGCGCACGACCGGATGCTCGGCGTCCGGATACTGCGCCTTCAACGCAAGGCGCTTGTCGAGCGGCATCGCGGCGCCGAAGCTCGCCTCGATGCTGTGACGCGCGCGCAAGTCCGCGATCTGCTGCTTCACGTGTTCCGGCAGTTGCTCGTACGCGAGCACCATGTTCGCCCACATCGTGTCGCCGCCGACTGCCGGCCCCTCGACACAGCGCAGCACGCAGCCGAGCGGCGGCGCCACGCGCCAGCTCGCGTCGCTGTGCCACGCGTTCTCGTAGCGGTCGCTCGGCTGCTCGGGCGACTTGTAGATCCGCACGAGCCCGGGATGCTCGGGATCGCTGCCGGCGACCGGATGATCCTCGAGCTCGCCGAAGCGGCGCGCGAACGCGACGTGCTCGGCACGCGTGATGTCCTGGTCGCGCAGGAACAACACGCGATGGCGCAGCAGCTGCGCGCGGATCTCGGCGAACAGGCCGTCGTCGTGCACGGCGTCGGCGAGGCTCACGTCCAGCAGCTCCGCGCCGATCGCACAGGTCAGGGGTTCGACTCGCATGCGCATCTCCTCAGACGATGAACACCGACGAGCCGGTGGTCTTGCGCGATTCCAGGTCGCGGTGCGCCTGCGCCGCGTCCTGAAGCGCATAACGCTGGTTGATCTCGATCCGGATGCGGCCGGCCGCGACGTGCGCGAACAGTTCGCCGGCCAGATCGTTCTTCTCGGCCGGATCGGCGATGTAGTCGGCCAGCGCCGGGCGCGTCAGGTACAGCGAGCCCTTCATCGCGAGGCGCTGCGGGTCGAACGGCGGGATCGGGCCCGACGCGGTGCCGACGCAGACCATCAGCCCGCGCCGCTTCAGCGAATCGAGCGAGCCTTCGAAGGTGTCCTTGCCGACGCTGTCGAACACGACGTCGACGCCCGCACCGTCCGTCAGTTCGCGCACGCGCTTCGCGACGTCCTCGCGGCTGTAGTCGATCGTATGGTCGCAGCCGTGCGCGCGGGCGACCTCGGCCTTGTGCTCGCTCGACACGGTGCCGATCACCGTGAGTCCGAGCAGCTTCGCCCATTGCGACACGATGAGCCCGACGCCGCCCGCGGCCGCATGCAGCAGGATCGTGTCGCCCGGCGCGAAGTCGTGGATGCGGCGCAGCAGGTACGCCGACGTCAGCCCGCGCATCGTCATCGCGGCGGCCGTGTCGCATGCGATGCCGGCCGGCAGCTTCACGAGCGGCGCGGCCGGAATCAGCCGTTCCGTGCTGTACGCGCCGAGCGTGTTAAGGAAGCCGGTGTAGGTCACGCGGTCGCCGACGGCGACGTTCGTCACGCCGGGGCCGGCGGCCTCGACCACGCCGGCCGCCTCGACGCCGATGCCGGCCGGCAGCGGCACCGGGTACAGGCCGCTGCGGAAGTACGTATCGGCGAAGTTCAGGCCGACGGCCTCGTGCCGCAGGCGAACCTGCCCGGCGCCCGGCTCGCCGACTTCGACCGCTTCCCAGCGCAGCACGTCGGGGCCGCCGGTTTCGTGGAATCGCACTGCATGTGCCATCTCGTTCTCCGTAAGTATTCAGTCGGATGCGTGTCGCGCATCGTCGGATTCGTCCGCGTCCGGCTTCGCCGCGTCTGCGCCGCTCGCCGCGGACGTATCCAGTTCGTTCCAGTCGGCGTCGCCCAGGTAGCGCCGCGCGGCCGGGAAAATCACGCCTTCCATGCGTCCCATCTGCTCGAACGCGCTGCGCGCATACGCGGCGAGCGCGGCATCGAACGCGGCCGACGGCAATCCGTCGGCGGCGAGCCGCGCCAGCGCGTCGAGCGCATGCGCGTCGCGGCGCCGCTGGCGCTCGAGCTCGTCCAGTTCGGCCACGGCGCTCTCCGCCCGCATGCGCAACGCGGCGCACAGGCGGGCCTCGGCGGACGCGCCGAAGCGCGCGTTCTGCAGCGCGGCGAGCGACGCCAGCACCGCCAGCGCACCGCCCGCGTCGGCGGTCGGCCGCGTTGCCGCGTCCGGGTCCTTGCTTGCCATCGTCAGCGCCTGCAGCCGCTCGCCGAGCGCGCGGTGCGCCGCGAGACAGCGCGCCATCACGCGTGCCTCGGCCGGTGCACGCCGCGCCGGGCACACGAGCACCGGCACACGACTCGTCGCCAGCAACGAGCGCCGTTGCGCGGCCACGGCGGCATCGGCATCGTGCGGCAGCGCCGCGACGCCGATCAGGTCGCAGCCGAGCTCGCCGGCGAGCTTGGCGGGCGACGTCTCGTTCGCCCCCGGATGACCGGCCCCCGGTTGGCCGGCCCCCGGATGGCCGGCCCCCGCGATCGCATGGGACAGGCCCTGCGCCCGTGCGGCGGCTTCCACTTTCGCACCGTGTTCCGGCGTCCGCGCTCCGGATAAACGCGAGTCCGGCGCGGCGTCGGACAGCACGAACGTGACCCGCGCGCCGACCGCACGCGCCAGTTCGAGCGCATGGCCGATCGCGTCGATGCCGCCGGGCGCGCCGTCGACCGTCACGAGCAGATGGCGATACATCGCGCCGCTCCGTTTATCCGGCACGCGGTGCGCTGCGTCGCGCGCCGGTCGATACGATGTTCATGGTTCCTCCTCGTGGCATTCGTCGATTGCGTTCGTCACGCATCGGAACCCATGCTATCGACCGGGCGGCGGTGCTGCCCCACTCGTCGCGGGGGGGATTGACGCGCGAACGTGGTTCGGCCGATCCTGTCCCCCACGCTCATCCCGGACGCTGGCCAGCACGGCATCGCCGGACTCCGACTCCTGCCCCGATGGCCCACCCACCCGATCGCGCCGACGCGCCCCCCACCGAACTCGTGCTGAAGACGACCGCGCCGCGCGTGCCGGCGCAGTTGCTCGCGCGTGCGCGGCTGAGCCTCGCCGCGCCGGCGTTCGACGCGCGGCCCGTCACGCTCGTGCAGGCGCCGGCCGGCTACGGCAAGACCTCGCTGCTCGCGCAATGGCGCCGCGAATCCCTGGCGCTCGGCCGCGCGGTCGTGTGGCTGTCCGCCGACGAGCGCGACGACGCACCGCGCCTGCTGCAGGGGCTCGTGCAGGCGGTGCGCACCGGGTGCGCGCGGCCCGGCTTCGGGCGCCTGATTCCGGATGGCGCCGCCCGCGCGCTGGAAGGCATGACCGCGTGGCTGGCCGAAGTCGCGCAACTGTCGCTCGACGCGCTGCTGATCGTCGACGATGCGGAGCGCTTGCCGCCCGCCGGCCTCGACGCGCTGACCTACGTGCTGCACAACGCGCCGCAGAACCTGCGCGTGGTCGTCGCGGCCCGGCGCGGCCTCGATCACGCGGCCGGCGATCTGCTCGCCGGCGGCCAGTGCACGCTCGCGGGCCCAGACTGGCTGCGCTTCACGCTCGACGAGACGATCGCGCTGGTCGGCGCGCGCTTCGCGCAGCGGGTCGACGCCGACGCGTGCGCGCGACTGTTCGAGCGCGTCGACGGCTGGCCGCTCGGGCTGCAGCTCGCGATGGCCGCGATGGCGCGCTCGGCCGATCCGCGCCAGGCCGTCGACGCACTCGCCGCGCGGATGGACGGCACCCGCGACCGGCTCGTCGAGCTGCTGCTCGCGAACCTGTCGGCCGACGACACCGCGTTCCTCACGCGCACGAGCGTCGCCGACCGCCTGCATCCGTCGCTGTGCGCGGCGCTGCTCGACGACGCGAGCGCCCCCGCCACGCTCGCGCGGCTCGCGCGCGACACGCCGCTGTTCATCGCGTCCGACGATTCCGACTGGTGCCGGCTGCACCCGCTCGTGCGCGATACGTTGCGCGACCGCCTCGCGGCGCGCCCGGACGCCGAACGCAGCGCGCTGCACGCACGCGCGGCCGCGTGGCTCGACGCGCACGGAATGACGGAGGAAGCCGCGCGCCATGCGTATGCGGCCGGCCAGTTCGACACGGCCTACGCGCTGGCGCAGCGCTGCCTCGAGGACGCGATCAAGCAGGGCCGCATCAACGACGTGCTCGACTGGCTCGCGCTGCTGCCCGATGCGGAGCTCGACAAGCGTCCGACGCTGCGGATCGCGGTCGCGTGGGCGCTGGCGCTCGGCGAGCGCCATGTCGAGGCGCAGCGACAGATCGCCGGCATCCTCGCCGAGCCCGGCACGCCGGCCGCGATGCGCTACGAATGCGCGCTGATCCTCAGCGCGGCGGCCTATTACGCGGACGAAATCGACCGATTCGTCGAGCTGTTCGAACCGTGGGCCGGCTTCACGCCGCCCGCGGCGACATGGCTCGCGCAGATGCACGCGAACCGTCTGGCGGCGCGCGCGATCATCGTCGGCGAACCGGCGCAGGCACGCCGCTTCCAGCAGGCGGCGCCGCGCGGCGAGACGGCGGCCGGATTCGGCTACGTCGCGCGCTGGGGCGAACTGATCACGGGCCTGAGCTATCTGCGCGAAGGTCAGATCCTGCTCGCGGACGACGCGTTGTCGCCCGCGCTCGCCCGCGCGGAAGCCGACCTCGGGCGCCGCCATCCGCTGACCTGCATGCTCGCGGCGATGTGCGCGGCGATCGCCTACGAGGCCGATCGCGTCGACCAGGCCGCCGCGCTGCTCGCGAACCGGCTCGACGTGCTCGAGCACGCGGGCACGCCGGACACCGTGCTGCTCGGCTATCGGACGGCCGCGCGCATCGCGCTGCTGCGCGGCGTCGAGCATCGCGCGATCGACCTGCTCGAGGCGCTCGATGCGATGGGTGTCGCGCGCCGGCTGCCGCGCCTGTCGGTCGCGAGTCTCGCCGAGCAGGTGCGCATTCACGCGGCGCGCTATCGCGAGGCGACCTGCCATGCGCTGGTCGAGCGGATCGATGCGATCGCCGCGGCCGAGTTTCCGTCGCACGGGCCGCTGTGGCGGCGCCCCGTCGTGCTGCTGCAGGCGACGGCGCACGCGGGCGCCGCGCTTGCCGCGCGCCGCTGGGACGATGCATGCGCGGCGCTCGACGAGGCAGCGGTGCTGGCACGCGAGATGAGCATGGGACGCGAGCGCATCGAGATCATGGCGCTCAGCGCGTTCGCGCTCGAACAGTCCGGGCACGGCGGCCGGGCGCTGCTCGACGAGGCGATCAACCTGGCCGACATGTTCGGCCTCACGCGCACGCTCGCCGACGCGCATCCGGCCGTCGCCGACTGGGCGCGCCGCATCGGCGACGAGGCGCCCGCGGGCGACGGCGCCGTGCGGCCCGCGCAGCCGCAGCCGCGCATCGTGCCGCCCGCGCCGCGCAACCCGGCCAGCCCGCGCGCGGTGCCGAGCGTCGTGCTGACGCCCAAGGAACGCGCGATTCTCGAACTGCTCGCGCGCAACCTGTCGAACAAGGAAATCGCGGTGGCGCTCGCCGTGGGCGAGGAAACCGTGAAGTGGCACCTGAAGAACCTGTTCGGCAAGCTCGACGCCAGCTCGCGCAAGCACGCGGTGCGTCGCGCGCTCGTGCTCGGGCTGCTCGAAAGCGCGCCGTGACCGCTGTCTGCGCGCATCGGTAGCGGCGTTACGCCGGCCGTTGAAGTCGACCTCGTCTTCGCTCCCCGATCGATTCTCCGCAACCCTGCCCCCCGCGCTTGGGGGGGAGCGGCCGCGCGCCGTTGCGTAACCTTTCCGCACGGCTCGCCCCGGCGTCGCATCGCGCCTTCCTGCCTGCCCGCTGCTTCCCCCGCTTCACCCGCCCGGGCTCGATCCCGTGCGGTCCATTACGATCCTGGAGACTTCGATGAAGACGAAACTGGCCGCGCTCGCGGCGCTTGCCGGCTGTTCGGCGCTCGCGCACGCGCAATCCTCCGTCACGCTGTACGGCGTGGTCGATACGGGCCTGTTGTACCAGAGCACGTCGGCTGCATCGTTCAGCCCGAGCGCGCCGAACACCGGCAAGGTGTTCCGGATGAAGGACGGCGGCATCTATTCGAGCTTCTGGGGCATCAAGGGCAGCGAGGACCTGGGCGGCGGCTACAAGGTCAACTTCAAGCTGCAGGGTTCGTTCGACAGCGGCACCGGCAAGATGCAATTAAGCGACACGCCGGGCGCTGCCGCGATCTTCAACCAGGTCGCGTCGCTCGGCGTGTCGGGTCCGTTCGGCACGTTCACGGCCGGCCGCCAGATCGTGCCGATGATCTATGCGATGGCCGACACCGACGTGCGCAACGCGCAGTTCTTCGGCAGCGTGCTGACCGCTTGGCTCGGCCTGAACACCGCGGCCGGCTGGCCGGGCACGAGCACCAACGGCGCGATCGGCGCGCTGTACGACAGCAACGCGCTCGTCTATCAGTCGCCGACGTTCGCGGGCGCGTCGATCGCGCTCGAATACGCGCCCGGCGGCGTCGCCGGGCAGTTCCAGGGCGGCACGCGCGAGTCGGTCGTGCTGCGGTATTCGAACTACGGGCTCAATGCGTCGGCCGTCTACTACAACGGCCACGATACGAACCCGGCGCCGGGTGTCGCGCCGACCGGCGTCGACAACAACCGCTTCGTGTACGTCGGCGCGAAATACACGATCCGCGACTTCTCGGTGTCGGCGTCGTACGGCAACGGCCGCAATCCGTCGCATGCGGACAAGGTGAACCTCGACATGCTGTCGGCCGGCATCGGCTATCGCTTCACGCCGGCGCTGCAGGTCGCGTCGGCCGTGTACTACCTGAAGGACCGCAACCGCGCCGAGAACCGGTCGACGGCCGTCGTCCTCACCGCCGACTACAGTCTGTCGAAGCGGACGATGGTGTATGCGCAGGTCGGCCACGTGAACAACCGCGGCACGATGGACCAGATGCTCGTGTACGGGCAGCCGGTCGCGCCCGGCGTCGGCACGACCGCCGCGATGCTCGGGCTGCGGCACAACTTCTGACGACACGGCGACGCAGCGACGCAGCGGGCGCGCGGCGGCACGCGGGCACGGCGCGCGGCCGCCGTCTGCAGCGATTGCGGGGATCGGCTACAGTGGGCGTTTTCGGTGCGCTCCGCGCGCCTGTCGACGTGTTCGTCCCGTTCCTGCCGCGGTGTCGGCGGCGTCGGGCGACGCGCGGCAGGACGACGGAGCGCGGATCCTCCACATTGACGAGCGAACCTCCATGCCCGATCTGTCCGCCTTCCCGATCACGAAAAAATGGCCTGCCCGGCATCCCGACCGTCTGCAGTTGTACTCGCTGCCGACGCCCAACGGCGTCAAGGTATCGATCATGCTCGAGGAAACCGGCCTGCCGTACGAGCCGCACCTCGTGCGCTTCGACACCAATGACCAGCTGTCGCCCGAATTCCTGTCGCTGAACCCGAACAACAAGATCCCGGCGATCATCGATCCGAACGGCCCCGACGGCCGGCCGCTGCCGCTGTTCGAATCCGGCGCGATCCTGATCTATCTCGCGGACAAGACGGGCCAGCTGATTCCGAAGGATCCCGCCGGCCGCTACGAGACGATCCAGTGGGTGATGTTCCAGATGGGCGGCATCGGGCCGATGTTCGGCCAGGTCGGCTTCTTCCACAAGTTCGCGGGCCGCGATTACGAGGACAAGCGTCCGCGCGACCGCTACGTTGCGGAATCGAAGCGCCTGCTCGCCGTGCTCGACGCGCATCTCGCGAATCGCACGTGGATGATGGGCGACACGTACACGATCGCCGACATCGCGATCTTCCCGTGGGTGCGCAACCTCGTCGGCTTCTATGAAGCGGGCGACCTGGTCGGCTTCGGCGAATTCAAGCATGTCGCGCGCGCGCTCGACGCGTTCGTCGCGCGTCCGGCTGTCGCGCGCGGGCTCAACATCCCGGCACGCGACTGAGACGCGGGCGCGGGGGCGCCCGCTGCCCGGCCCGCCGCGTTGAGCGGCGGGCGATTCTCCCGCTTCCTTCAGGCGGTTCGTTTCTTGTTCGTCGCGTTCGTTCGACGTGACGATTCGGCGTCGCTATTTGTCGGCCGGCGCCGATGCCGCTTTGCCCAACCCCGCCAGCAGCTTTTCCAGCAACGCCGAAAGTTGCGCCTGCTCGTCGTCCGACAGCGCGGCCAGCATCGCGCGCTGATTGTCGACGTGCGCGACCACCGCCTCGTCGATCAGCGCGCGGCCGGCGTCGGTCAACGCGACGAGCGTGCCGCGGCCGTCGGCCGGGTTCGGCCGGCGCTCGACCCACCCGGCCTTCTGCAGCCGGTCGATGCGCGCGGTCATCCCGCCCGACGACATCATCAGCGCGTCGTACAGCGCGGTCGGCGTCAGCGCGAACGGCGTGCCGCTGCGCCGCAGCGTCGCCAGCACGTCGAATTCGCCCGGCTGCATCCCGTAGCGCGCGAACAACGGATTGAGACCGTCGCGTGCGATCACCAGCGCGGCCTCCTGCAGCCGGCCCATCACGAGCATCGACGACGCATCCAGATCCGGACGCTCGACGCGCCATTGCGCGAACGCATGCGCGGCTCGATCCATTAACCCTCCTCGGTTCACCAGTTATCTTGACGTCGAGATAAATCAGCATTTATCTTGATGTCGAGATACTTTACATGAAAACGCGCGCCACCCCCGACGGAGGTGCCGCGCACCGATACCGAGGGCCGTTCCATGAATCGCTTCACTTCCCCCGGGTGGCGGCTTGCCGCCATCGTGCTGGTCGGACTGAACCTGCGGCCGGCGCTGGCCGCGATCGGTCCGCTGCTCGACATGATCCAGCGCGCGACCGGCATCGGCGACGGCGCGGCGAGCCTGCTGACCACGATCCCGATCCTGCTGATGGGCTTGGGCGCGCTGAACGCGCGGCGACTGCAACGGATGACGGGCATCGCGGGCGGCGTGTGGCTCGGCGTCGCGCTGATCGGCTTGGCCTGCGCGTCGCGCATCGGCGCGCGGCACGCGTGGCTGCTGCTCGCGAGCGCCTGCTGCGCGGGCGTCGGGATCGCGATGGTGCAGGCGTTGCTGCCGGGCTTCGTGAAGGCGCATTTCGCGACGCGGATCGGCGGCGCGATGGGCGTCTATTCGACGGCGATCATGGGCGGTGCGGTGCTCGCGAGTGTCGTTGCGCCGTTCGCCGCGGCCCGCTGGGGCTGGCTGGTCGCGCTCGCGGGCTGGGCGCTGCCGGCCGCGCTCGCGGCGCTCGCGTGGCCGCTGGCGAGCCGTGGCGGCGACCCGTTGACGTCCGGACCGACGTCGGGCTCGACGGTGCAGGCGCGGCCTTCGCGCTCGCCGCGCGCGTGGCGGCTCGCGATGTTCTTCGGGATCGCGACGGGCGCCTACACCCTCGTGCTGGCATGGTTGCCGCCGTACTACATGCGGCTCGGCTGGTCGCCGACCGCGGCCGGCGGCTTGCTCGGCGGCGTGACGCTTGCCGAAGTCGTCGCGGGGCTGGCGGTCTCGGCGACGATCGACCGCCTGCCCGATCGCCGGCCGGCGCTGCACGCGGCGATCGCGTCGCTGCTCGCGGGGCTGCTGGTGATGCTGGCCGCGCCGCAGGCTCTGGCGCTGCCGGCCGCGCTGCTGCTGGGGGCCGGTATTGGCGCGCTGTTTCCGTTGTCGCTGATCGTCACGGTCGACCATGCGGCGACGCCGGCCGAAGCGGCGTCGTTGACGGGGTTCGTGCAAGGCATCGGCTATCTGATCGCGGGGCTGTTTCCGTTCGCGGCGGGCATCGTGCGCCAGCGCCTGGCGGATCTGTCGCCCGCGTGGGTCGCGATGGCCTGCCTGTGCGTCGTGCTGTTCGTGCTGGCGGCGGGATTCGCGCCGCGGTTTGCGCGGCGCGTGGCGCGCGCGTAGAGCCGGTCAGACGCGGTGCGTAAAGGCGGCGAGGCGTTGATCTGGGCGTGGCTGGCGCGTGGCGCTCCGGCGCTGCCCGGTCACGCTCGATGTCACGGTTGGAGCCGTTCGGCCAACGGTGTTGCCCGGCGGGCTGGTCGGCTCACGACAACATCCGTCGTCCCAGGCAAGGCCTCGAAACGCCACGTGCACTGCGTTTTCCGTGTACGCGCGCTCAGCTCCCGCTCGCATACAGCGTCGAATCCGCGAATCCTTCTGCATCGAGCACGCGGCCGATCAGGATCAGCGCGGTGCGCTCGATCCGCGTGCCCTGCACCTTGTCGACGATGTCGGCCAGCGTGCCGGTCACGCGTTCCTCGTCGGGCCAGCTGGCACGGTAGATCACCGCGACCGGGCAGGCGGCCCCGTAGTGCGGCAGCACTTCGTCGACGATCCTCGCGAGATGCCGCACGCCAAGATGGATCGCGAGCGTTGCGCGATGCGCGGCCAGCGCGCCGAGCGCTTCGCCTTCCGGCATGGTCGTCTTGCCGGCGAAGCGCGTGAGGATCACCGTCTGCGCGACACCGGGCAGCGTCAGCTCGACGCCGAGCGTTGCCGCGCAAGCAGCCGTGGCAGTCACCCCCGGCACGATTTCATAGGGAATCCCGAGGGCTTTCAGCCGGCGAATCTGTTCGCCGATCGCGCCGTACAGCGACGGATCGCCCGAATGCACGCGCGCGACGTCCTGGCCTTTCGCATGCGCATCGGCGAGCAGCGCGACGATCGCGTCGAGGTCGAGCTCGGCCGTGTTGACGACCTGCTCCGCGCGATGGCCGTCGAGCACGGCCGGCGGCACGAGCGAACCCGCGTACAGGATCACCGGGCACGTGCGCACGAGACGCTGGCCCTTCACCGTGATCAGCTCGGGGTCGCCGGGGCCCGCGCCGATGAAATACACCGTCATCGAAAAATCTCCGTCAATTCATGGGGCAGCGGCTCGTGCGCCATCACGCGCGCGCGGCCGGGTCGAGCGCATCGAGCAGCGCGGCGGTCGAATCGAACGCGCGATCGACGTCGGGCAACGTCGGCCGGCGCAGCATCACGACCGGCAGCCTGCGTTCACGCGCGACGTCGAGCTTTGCCTCGGTCGCGGCGCCGCCGCTGTTCTTGCTGACGACGACGTCGATGCCGGCAAGCGCGAACAGTGCGCGCTCGCCGTCGGGCGTGAACGGCCCGCGCGCGGCGATGATCTGCGCGCGCGCGTTGCCGGGATGCGCGTCGAGGCAGCGCACCAGCCAGAACTGGTGCGGCGGGATCTCGTCGAGATGCGCGAGCGGTTCGCGGCCGAGCGTGAACAGCGGCCGCCGGAACGGCGTGAGCGCGGCCTCGATGCCGGCCCAGTCGTCGACCATGCGCCAGTCGTCGCCGGGCTGCGGCGCCCACGGCGCGCGACGCAGCGCCCACAGCGGCACGCCCGCGTCGCGCGCGGCGGCCGCCGCATTCGCGCTGATTCGCGCGGCATACGGATGTGTCGCATCGATCACGAGGCCGATGCCGGCGCCACGCAGATACGCGGCGAGCCCCGCCGCTCCGCCGAAGCCTCCGACGCGCACTTCGCAGCGCAAGTCGTCGGGCACCTTGCCGAGGCCCGCGAGGCTGTAGACGTGCCGAGGACCGAGCGTGCGTGCGATCTTCAGCGCGTCTGCGGTGCCGCCAAGCAGCAGGATGCGCGCGCTCATCGTGCGCTCCCGACGAAGCCGCCCTGCCGGTCGATCGCGAACATTTCGACCGCGACCGACGACGGTACGATGTCGCGCGCGACGCGCAGCGCATGCGTGCAGACGATGTCGCCAAGCGGCACGCGGTCGTGCTGCGCGAGCTTCAGCGCTTCCTGGCTGGTATTCGCCGCGCGCATCGCGGCCTGCAGCGCCGCGCTCGCGCCCGCCTCGGCCGCCCACTGCGCAAGCAGCGGCAGGTCGATGCTCGAATGGCGGCTGTGCAGGTCGAGATGGCCTGCCGCGAGCTTGCTGAGCTTGCCGAAGCCGCCGCACATCGACAGGCGGGCGACCGGCGCGCGGCGCAGATGCTTGAGCACCGCACCGGCGAAATCGCCCATTTCGATCAGCGCCATGTCGGGCAGGCCGTAGTGCGCGCGCATCGCATCCTCGCTCGCGTTGCCGGTGCATGCGGCGATGTGCGAAATCCCGTTCGCGCGCGCGACGTCGATGCCCTGGTGGATCGACGCGATGTACGCCGAGCACGAGAACGGCCGCACGATGCCGGTCGTGCCGAGGATCGACAATCCGCCGACGATGCCCAGACGCGGGTTCATCGTCTTCAACGCGAGCGCCTCGCCGCCTTCGACGCCGATCGTCACGTCGAAGCCGCCCGCGTAGCCGAATTCGGCCGCGAGCGCGTCGAGGTGCGTGGTCATCATCTGGCGCGGCACCGGATTGATCGCCGGTTCGCCGACCGGCAGCGTGAGTCCGGCGCGCGTGACGGTGCCGACACCGGGCCCCGCGTGAAAGCGCACGCCGGGCATATCCGCGAGCGCCACGCGCGCAAAGACGAGCGCGCCGTGCGTGACGTCCGGATCGTCGCCGGCATCCTTGATCGTGCCGGCTTCCGCGCCGTTAGCCGTCGTCCGGCAGAACGCGAGCCGCATCATCACGCGCTGTCCCTTCGGCAGCACGATCTCGACCGCGTCGGCCGCGACGCCCGCGAGCAGCAGGCGCGCGGCCGCAAGCGACGTCGCGGTCGCGCAGCTGCCGGTCGTATAGCCGAAGCGCAGCGGTGCAGGTTGTTCGGGCGTTTCGTCTCGCATCATGCGCAGGCCGCGAGGCCGGTTGCCGTGGCATGCGGCTTGTGCACGTCGTACAGCGTGACGGGCAGCGGCTGCCGCCACGTGTCGAAGCGGCCGAGCGGCTCGGCGTGCGCGAGCGACACGCGCGTGAGCGTACCGCCGTGCAGGTCGCGCCACGCGGCGAGCGCGAGCTCGCCCTGCAACGTGACGGCGTTCGCGACGAGCCGTCCGCCGGGCTTCAGCGCCGACCAGCACGCGTCGAGCACGCCGGGCGCGGTTGCACCGCCACCGATGAAGATCGCGTCGGGCGTCGCGAGCCCGGCGAGCGCCTCGGGCGCGCGCCCCGCGACGAGTTGCAGCGCCGGCACGCCGAGCGCGTCGCGGTTGTGCTCGATGAAGCGCTGCCGCTCCGCATGCGATTCGATCGCGATCGCCTGGCATGACGGATGCGCGCGCATCCACTCGATGCCGATCGAGCCGCTGCCCGCGCCGACGTCCCACAGCAGTTCGCCGGGCGCGGGCGCGAGGCGTCCGAGCGTCAGCGCGCGCATGTCGCGCTTGGTGAGCTGGCCGTCGTGGCGGTATGCGTCGTCGGGCAGGCCGGGCGTGAGTGCGCGGCGTGGCGCGTCGGGGCCGGCCTGGCAATCGAGCGCAACGAGATTGAGCGCGGCGGTTTCGTCGATGTTCCAGTCCTGCGCGAGGCCGTCGATGCGCCGTTCCAGCGGGCCGCCAAGGTGTTCGAACACGCTGATGCGCGTCGGGCCGAAGCCGCGCGCGGCGAGTTCGGCGGCGACCGTGGCCGGCGTGCGGCCGTCGGCGCTCAGCACGAACAGGCGCCGGCCCGGCAGCAGATGACGCGCGAGCGTCGCGAGCGGCCGGCCGACGAGCGACACCGCGCCGACGTCCTGCAACGCCCAGCCGAGCCGCGCGGCCGCGAGCGACAGCGACGACGGCGCGGGCAGCACGCGCCATTCGCCGGGCGATAGTTCACGCACGAGGGTCGCGCCGACGCCGAACAGCATCGGGTCGCCGCTTGCCAGCACGCAGACGGGCGAACCGCGCCGCGCGAGCAGGCCCGACACGTCGAACGGCGAAGGCCATGCTGCGCGTTCGGCCCGCAGCCGTGCGGGCAGCATGTCGAGGTGCCGCTTCGCGCCGACGACCCGCGTCGCCTCGAGCAGCGCGCGCCGCGCGCTGCGCCCGAGGCCCGCGTAGCCGTCGTCGCCGATGCCCACTACCGTCAGCCACGCCGTCATGCACCCTTCCCCATCGTCCGGTTCCATCGAGTCGGCGCACGGCGGCCGTGAAAGCGCCGGTGCGGCCGTCCGCATTGCGAAAGTCGGCATGGTACCGTGTTCCTCCACGCGTTTCATCTGCGGGGCCGCCGATGCCCGGCCGCGTTGCGCTTCGGCCGCGGTGCCCGTTCGGCGGTCGCGAAGCGCCGGTGAAATCGGGTATGCTACGGCCGTTCGTTCGCCGGTGCCCTTCGGGGCCGAAGAGGGAACACAGGGCGCGCACCGCGCCGCTGTGGCTGCCCCCGCAACTGTAGACAGCGAGCCGATCTCCCCCTCGTGCCACTGGTTTCACCGGGAAGGCCGGGAGCCGGCGCCGACCTGTCAGCCAGGAGACCTGCCGGCATGAAAGTGCGTGCGTGCCAGTCGGCGTCGGGCGGGGTGTACCGATGCGTTGGCCGCGGCGCGACACTGTCCCCGGTATCCCGTTGAGCTCCGCCCCCGATTCCATTCCTGCGTCGTCGCCCGTCGTGCGCCCGTCGGCTTGCCCGGGGCTCGTGCGCGTCGTCGCGGCCGCCGACGGCGGGCTGTGCCGGATCAAGCTGCCCGGCGGCCGGCTCGACGCACGGCAGGCGCGTGCAATTGCCGCCGCTGCCCGCGCCTGCGGCTCGGGCGCGATCGACGCGACCAATCGCGCGAATCTGCAACTGCGCGGCATCCGCGACGGCGCGGCCGAGACGCTGGCCGACGCGTTGCTCGCCGCGGGCCTGGGCCCGCACGCGAGCACGGGCGATGCCGCCGACGACCGGGCCGCGCTCGCCGCGAGCGACGATATCCGCAACCTGATGCTCAGCCCGCTCGCGGGGCGCGATCCCGACGCACTCGTCGACAGCCGCGCGCTCGCGCTGCCGTTGCTCGACATGCTCACGCACGAGCCGCGTCGCGGCGAGGTGTCGCCGAAATTCTCGATCCAGCTCGATGGCGGCGAATCGGTCGCGGCGCTCGATCATCCGCACGACATCTGGCTTGCCGCGCGACGCCGCGAAGACGGCGCAATCCGCATCGCCGCGGGCCTCGCCGGCTGCCCGCCGGTCGCGCCCGGCGATCCGCCCGCCTGGTTCGACGTCGCGCCGGACCAGACCGTCGCGCTCGTTCGCGCGCTGCTGCTCGCGTTCCTCGATCTCGCACCGGCCGATGTCACGCGCATGCGTGCGTTGCTCGCAGCCGGCGCCGCACGCGCGCTGCGCGAGCGCGCGCAGCATTACGCTCCCTTCCTGCTCGAGGCCGATCCGGGCTTGTCCGGCTGGCGGCGCAAGCATGCGGACGCGGCGCTGCGTTTCGGCGTACGGCCGTCGCGCGATGCGGATCGCTGCAGCGTCGGCGCGCAGTTCGTGCTCGGCCGGCTCGACGCAATCCAGCTCGAACGGCTCGCGGCACTCGCCGAAGCACACGGCGACGGCACGCTGTCGATGACCCCGTGGCAAGGCGTGTTCGTGCACGGCGTGCGGCACGAGCGCACGCGCGCCGTGCTCGACACGCTCGCGGCGCTCGGCCTCGTGTGCTCGACCTCCGACCCGCTGGCGGCGCTGGTCGCCTGCACCGGCAGCGCGGGCTGCGCGAAGTCGCGCGCCGATACGAAACACGATGCGCTCGCGCTGGCCGCACGTATCGGCCATCCGGTCGACGTGCACCTGACCGGCTGCGAGCGCCACTGCGCGCTGCCGCACCCCGCCGCGCACACGCTCGTCGCGGTCGCGCCGGCACGCTACGACCTTTACCGGCGCGACGCCGCCGCGGGCCTCGGCGCCCCGCTCGCGCGCCATCTGACGATTGACCAGGCCGCGGCCCGACTGGCGGGCGCGCGGCACAGCCAGGACACCACCGATGCTTGACTACATTCGCGACGGGCAGGAAATCTACCGCCAGTCGTTCGCGACGATCCGCGCCGAGGCCGACCTGTCGCACGTTCCGCCCGATCTCGAGAAGCTCGCGGTGCGCGTGATCCACGCGTGCGGGATGGTCGATGTCGCCTACGACCTGCGCTTCTCGGCCGGCGCGGGCGCGGCGGGCCGCGCGGCGCTCGAAGCCGGCGCGCCGATCCTCTGCGACGCGCGGATGGTCGCCGAAGGCATCACGCGCGCGCGGCTGCCGGCCGGCAATCGCGTGATCTGCACGCTCGGCGAACCGGAAGTGCCCGACCTCGCCCGGCATCTCGGCAACACGCGCTCGGCCGCGGCGCTCGAACTGTGGCGCCCGCATCTGGCCGGCAGCGTCGTCGTGATCGGCAACGCGCCGACCGCGCTGTTTCACCTGCTCGACATGATCGACGCAGGTGCGCCGCGCCCCGCGCTGATCCTCGGTTTTCCGGTCGGCTTCATCGGCGCGGCCGAATCCAAGGCCGCGCTCGACGCCGACAGCCGCGGCGTGCCGTACGTCGCGCTGCTCGGCCGGCGCGGCGGCAGCGCAATGGCCGCGGCCGCCGTCAACGCACTCGCGACGGAGGCGGAATGACGGCCCCGCGCGGACGCCTGTTCGGCGTCGGCGTCGGCCCCGGCGACCCCGAACTGATGACGATCAAGGCGCTGCGCGTACTGCAGGCGGCGCCGGTGGTCGCGTATTTCGTCGCGAAGGGCAAGAAGGGCAATGCGTACGGGATCGTCGAGGCGCACCTGCTCGATGCGCAGACGCAACTGCCGCTCGTCTATCCGGTGACGACCGAGGCGCTGCCGCCGCCGCTCTGCTACGAGACCGTGATCGCCGATTTCTACGATACGGCCGCCGAAATCGTCGCGTCGCATCTCGACGCCGGGCGCGACGTCGCGGTGATCTGCGAAGGCGATCCGTTCTTCTACGGGTCGTACATGTACCTGCACGATCGCCTCGCGCCGCGCTACGACACCGAGGTGATCCCGGGCGTGTGCGCGATGCTCGGCGGCACCGCCGTGCTCGGCCAGCCGCTCGTCTATCGCAACCAGAGCCTGTCGGTGCTGTCCGGCGTGCTGCCGGAGGACGAATTGCGCACGCGCCTCGCGCAGGCCGACGCGGCCGTCGTGATGAAGCTGGGCCGCAATTTCGACAAGGTGCGCCGCGTGCTCGACGAGCTCGGGCTCGCGAAGCGCGCGCTGTACGTCGAGCGCGCGACGATGGCGGCGCAGCGCATCGTGCCGCTCGACGAAGTCGATCCGATGGCGTCGCCGTACTTCTCATTGCTCATCGTGCCGGGGGAAAAATGGCAAGGATGACGACTCCGCCCGCGATCGTGATTCTCGGCGCGGGCGCGCTCGATACCGCGCGGCGCATCCAGGCGCGCTATCCGGGCGCCTCGGTGCACGGGCTCGCGTCGCGCGTCGAGGCCGACGTGCCGTTCGACGAACTCGGCGCACATCTGCGTGAGCTGTACGCACGCGGCCTGCCGATCGTCGCGCTGTGCGCGGCCGGCATCGTGATCCGTTGCGTCGCGCCGGCGCTGGCCGACAAGGGCATCGAGCCGCCCGTGCTCGCGGTCGCGGAAGACGGCTCGGCCGTCGTGCCGCTGCTCGGCGGGCTGACCGGCGTCAACCTGATCGCGCGCGAAATCGCCGAATGCCTCGGCGTCGCACCGGCGATCACGACGAGCGGCGAGCTGCGCTTCGGCGCGTGCGTGCTCAACCCGCCCGACGGCTATGCGCTCGCCGATCTCCAGCAAGGCAAGCGTTTCGTGTCCGACCTGCTCGCTGGCGCGGCCACGCGCATCGACGGCGCGGCGCCGTGGCTCGACGACGTCGCGTTGCCGCGCGACGATGCGGCCGCGCATGCGATCCGCGTGACGCCCGATGCATGGCGCGGCGCGCGCGACGAACTCGTGATCCATCCGCGCAGCGTGGTGGTCGGCATCGACGCGCACGCCGTGCGGGCCGATGCGTCGCCGTCGCTTGCCGAGCGTATCGACGCGCTGCTCGAGATGAACGGTCTCGCGCGACTGGCGCTTGCCGCACTCGTCGCATCGGCGACGTTGCAAGGCGATGCGCGCGTCGACGCGGCGGCACGGACGCTGGGCGTGCCGCTGCGCTTCGCCGATGTCGGCGGCGATGTCGCCGGCGACCGGGATGTCGATGCCGCTGCCCTGCTGGGCGCTACGCTGCGCGTTGCGCACACGCTGCGCGCAGTATCCGACGGCCTCGCATGCGCGGTGGCGGCGCAACCCGTCGACCCGGCGTCGCTCGGCCGTGCACGCGGCCGCCTGACGGTGCTCGGCCTCGGCCCGGGCGATGCGGCGTGGCTCACGCCCGCCGCCCGCACCGCGCTCGCGCAAGCCACCGACATCGTCGGCTACACGACCTACGTGACGATGGCCGGCCCGTTCCGCGCGGACCAGCGCGTGCACGGCACGGACAATCGCGAGGAAATGCAGCGTGCGCGCCATGCGTTCGAACTCGCGGCCGAAGGCCGGCACGTCGCGGTCGTGTCGTCGGGGGATCCCGGGGTGTTCGCGATGGCCGCGGCCGTGCTCGAAGCGCTCGACGAAGCGCGCGACCCGCGATGGGCCGCGGTCGAACTGCGTATCGAACCCGGCGTATCGGCGTCGCTCGCAACCGCCGCGCAGGCCGGCGCGCCGCTCGGTCACGATTTCTGCGCGATCTCGCTGTCGGACAACCTGAAGCCGTGGAACGTGATCGAGACACGCCTGCGGCACGCGGCGCAAGCCGATCTCGTGATGGCGTTCTACAACCCGATTTCGCGTGCCCGGCCGTGGCAGCTCGACCGTGCGCTCGACGCGGTGCGCGCGTATCGAGCGGCAGACACCATCGTCGTGCTCGGCCGCGATATCGGCCGGCCCGGCGCGACGCTCGCGACGACGACGCTCGGCGCGCTGCGCAGCGATCAGGTGGACATGCGCACGATGGTGATCGTCGGCTCGTCGACGACGCGGCGTTTCGCGATCGGCGACGGGCGTGAGTGGGTCTACACGCCGCGCTGGTATCGCTGAAGGCGCGTCTCCCGCTATTCGCGTGCCGCGCGGGCCGGCCCGGCGTGGCCCGTTCGCCGGAAGCGGTCCATCGGCATGGTGGACCGCTTCCGTGCGCATCGCTTCATCGCCCCGACAGACCACACGCGTCACGCAAGCGGAAAAATCTGCCGCCTCGCGTTTCGATATGCGATCGAATCGGCAAGATCGTTACGTATCGGGAATCGAATAACGAAAAGAACACCTAAGTATTCACGATTCGGCGCGAATCCTCCAAGATGAGCACGCCGCCAGGCGGGCATACCCGATCGCCCGCGAGGCGGCGATACGCAGGCCAGCGTATCCCTCTTCCACTTGGAGAACACAATGAACAACAACGTGTTGCCGCGATTCAACCCGCGCGCGCTCGCCGCGGGCTGCCTGCTCGCCATGGCGAGCGTGTCCCACGGCGCCGGCATGTATGCGCCGTTCGTCGACGTGACGCTCTACCCGACGCCGCTCGTCGACCGGATCGGCATCCAGCAAGGCATCCAGCAGTTCACGCTGGCGTTCGTGGTCGCGGGCAGCGGCTGCGCGCCATCCTGGGGCGGCGTGCAGCCGATCGGCAACGGCGCGAGCGGCGACCTGCTCGCATCGCTGTCGACGTCGATCGCGAGTTATCGCGCGAAAGGCGGCGAAGTCGCCGTCTCGTTCGGTGGCGCGAACGGCACGCCGCTGATGCAGGCATGCTCGAGCGTCCCCGCGCTGAAGACGGCCTACCAGACCGTGATCGATACCTACGGCCTCACGCATGTCGATTTCGACATCGAAGGCGCATCGCAGCAGGACAGCGCCGCGATTGCCCGCAACTTCCAGGCCGTCGCGCAACTGCAGTCCGACTACGCGGCGAAGGGCAAGCCGCTGCACGTCACGCTGACGCTGCCGACGATGCCGACCGGGCTCACGCAGGATGGCGTGAACGTCGTCAACGCGGCAATCTCGAACAAGGTCGCGTTCGACGCCGTGAACCTGATGACGATGGATTACGGCCCCGCGAACATCGACATGGGCGCGGCCGCGATCAGTGCCGCGCAGGCGCTCTATACGCAACTCGATACGGCGTTCAAGTCGGCGGGCCAGCCGAAAACGGGCACGCAACTGTGGCAGATGGTGGGCGTCACGCCGATGATCGGGATGAACGACGTACAGGGCGAGACCTTCACGCTCGCGAATGCGCAGAGCGTATTGAATGCGGCGGTCGGCAACGGTTACGGATTCTTCGGCAACTGGTCGGTCGGCCGCGATCAGCCGTGCCCGAACAACGGCGCGTATGTCGCGCCGACCTGCTCCGGTGTCGCGCAGCAGCCGTACGCGTTCGCGTCGATCTTCCGCAAGCTCGACGGCAAATGGGGGGCGGGCGTCACGCAGGATCCGAACTACGGCGGCGGCTCGAGCGGCGGCACGCCGCAACCGGGCGCGCCCTGGTCGGCCGGCCAGGTCTATACGGCAGGCGCGACGGTGACTTACCAGGGGACGACGTACCAGGCGCAATGGTGGACGCAGGGCGACGTGCCCGGCCAGGCGGCGGTGTGGAAGCCGGTCGGCGGCGGCACGCCCGTGTGGTCGGCGACGACCGCGTATCAGGGCGGCACGTGCGTCACGTACCAGGGCGCGAAATACTGCGCGAAATGGTGGACGCAGGGCGATAACCCGACCGCGGGCGGCGTGTGGGTGAAGTCGTGACGTCGCGACGCATCGGCGCGTGACGCGCGGCGGCCGTTCCCGGATGCCGTCGGGCATCGCGGCGAACGGCCGCCGAAGCAGCGGCACCGCTGGCCACGGCCCTGCCCGCCCATCCTGCCGGGAATGCGGCCGCCGGCAAGTGGGGAGGACACCGAACGCAGGCCGATTGCGGCGCCCGGCCGCGGTTCGCTAAGCTGACGGACGGCGCTCATCCGAAAAAGGCGGATCTTTCATGAAACACATGCTGCTCGCGGTCATCGTGCTGGCGTCGACGCTGGGCGTCGCGCGCGCGCAAACCCAGACCTTCCATTTTGGCGAGGGACAATCGCAGCCGCGGGCTGCCGCGCCGACGGCACGACCCGCACCCACGCGCCCGCACGTGACACCGCCACCGCATCAGCACCGGCGTGCGATCCACAAGCGGCGCCACGGCCGTTCCGGAAAACCGGCGCGCGCGGGGCTGTACACGCACGCGTGATGCGGTGCGCGTTGCGCGCGGCAACGCACGGAACTGTCACGAACGCCCGGTAAGATCGGCGCGGCGGCCTGCATGCCGCCGTGCCCGACGATCGGTCGACAGGCCGGCAGCCCGGGGCGACGCGCATTTCCCTCCACGACTCAGCATTTGTTTTTGCCGAACATGAATACCGGGCCGGATACCGTCGTCAGCATCAAGGAACGCGCCACGATCGTGTGCCGCCAGCGCAGCAGCGTGCTGCTGGTCGCCCGTACCGCCGCGCGCTGGTCGCTGCCGGGCGGCACGATCCGGCGCGGCGAGACGCCGCTCGAGGCCGCGCAGCGGGAGCTGGCGGAGGAAACGCGACTGGAGGGGCTCGCGCTCGACTATGCGGTGCAGTTCGGCGGACTCACGAAGCTTCATCACGTGTTCGTGGCCGACGTGCCGCGACACCTGACGCCGCGCGCGAGCAACGAGATCGCGCGCTGCAAGTGGTTCGACGTCGAACGGCTCGAGACGCTGCGCGCGAGCGTGCCGACCCGCAAGATCATCGAACTGCTGCACCTCGACCGCTTTTCCGCGCTGGCGGACGGGCCGCCGCGCTCACGCTGAGCCGGCCCGGGCCGGTCACGCGCGCAGCCACGGACCGGCCTTACGCTCGAGCAAGGCGATCAATTCCGGCTGCATGTACGCGTAGCGGTCCGGAATGTCGAGACAGACGATCTTCTTGTGCTTCAGCCGAGTGCCGTATCGGGCCAACAGCTTCGCCTTGTGTGCGCGCTCCATCACGAACACGATCTCGGCCCACTCGAGTTGCTCGGCGGACAAACGCGTTTGCGCATCGGGCGCGAGGCCCGCGGAGTCGGCTTCGACACCCGGCCACGCGGCGAACACCGCCTCGGCCGTCGGGCTGCGCAGCCGGTTGCGGCTGCAGATGAACAGCGCCCGTGTCATGCCGGCGCATGGCGGCCGGAACACCCGCTCAACCGTTCAACCCCGAGGAATCGTGCCGGGCCGCACGTAGGCCAGCATGTGCGGCACGTAGTCGGCCTTGCCGAGCTCGACGCCGTGATGCCGCAGGATCGCGTACGCGGCGATCGCGTGAAAGTAGAACTGCGGCAGCGCCCAGTCGCGCACGTATTGCTCGCCCGTCATGTCGAACGCGGTGCCGTTCGGCAGTTCGAGCGCGATGGGCAGCGCGGCGCCGCCATCGAGCCCGTCCGGCGCGAGTTCGCCGAGAAAGGCGATCGTGCCGGCGACGATCGCCTGCGCGTCGCTCAGCGTGCCGGGCTGCGCGTCGGCATGCCAGCCGGCTTCCCGCAACGCCAGCAGCGCGTCCGGCAGCGGCTCGCCGCGCAGCCGATAGACCGGTTCCATCGCCTGGAAACACGAAAACCGCACCTGGGCGGCAAGCGGATACATATCGGGCGCGAGCTTCAGCGTCAGCAACGCATCGGGCGCGTTGCCGTCGGCCTGCCCGTGCGCGGCGGCCTTGTCGAGCCACGCGGACTGCGCGCGCAGCATCTGCGTGAAGGTCGGAACGAGAAGTTGGGTCGGTGACATGCATGCTCTCCGATGAAGCGTTCGCGCCGCGATATCGATGTCGGGGCGAATCCGTATTCTGCCGTAGCCGACGTTTCGACGCGAAACCGGTGACGTATCGCAAGACCGATGCCCGGTGTCACGGTTTGCCGTGGCGTGCCAGGAACCGATCGAATTGCGACGCGAACGCCTTGCCGTCGCGCGCGCTGAACGGGGCCGGCCCTCCCGTATCGATGCCCGCGCTGCGCAGTTGTTCCATCATCGCGCGCGTCGACAGCCGTTCTTCGATGTTCTCGCGGCTGAACCAGTTGCCGCGCGGGTCGAGCGCATGCGCGCCCTTGTCGAGGACGGCGGCGGCCAGCGGGATGTCGGCGGTGATCACGAGATCGCCGGCTTGCGCGAGCTCGACGATGCGCGCATCGGCCACGTCGAAGCCGGCCGGCACCTGCACCGCCTTGATGAACGGCGACGGCGGCGTGCGCAGGAACTGGTTCGCGACCAGCGTCACGCAGATCTCGGCACGACGCGCGGCGCGAAACAGCATGTCCTTGATGACGGCCGGACACGCGTCGGCATCGACGAGTATTTGCATGGCAATCGTTCCGGTAAGCAGAAACGGCGATCATAACGCAGCACCGCCGATCGCCGCGCACGGGCGGTCAGTCGGGCAGCCCCGGGCACAGTGACGCGGCCGTCGTCCATTGCGCGCCCCATGCGTCGGCTAGCCGCCTGCCCTGCCCGATTCGCACGGCCGCGTCGTCGAAGTCGACGAACGTGACGTGATCGGCGGCAGCCGGTCTCGGCGGCGTTTCGCGGGTGCAACCGTCGGACAGCACCCAAAGCCAGCGCTGTTGATCCGGCCTGCGGCGCGCGGCGGCCGCGAGCAATTGCGCGGCCGCCGCGATGCCATTCGCGAGCGGCGTGCCGCCGCCGCCGTCCACCGGTTCGAGCCAGCGCGCGTTCCACCAGCGCGGCACGGCCGGGCCGAAGCGCCGCGCGGCACCGTTGCCGCCGAAGCAGATCAGCGCGGTTTCCACGCGGTTGCGCGCGGCCTGATCGAAGTACGCGACGATCAGGCCTTTCGCGAGCGCGAGCCGGTCGTGCGACAGCATCGACGCCGAGCAGTCCAGCACGAAGCAATGCAGTGCGCGCGGTGTGCCGGCTCGCTTGCGAAAGCGCAGATGGCCGGCGTGCAGCGTGCCGCCGCGCTTCGCGGCGAGTGTCGCCGGCCATGCCACGGCCGTGCCGGCACGCACCGTCCCGGGCACGCGCGCGACAGCGCCTGGCTGCCATCGAGGACCGCGAATGGCATTCGCGGCGGCGGCGGCTCGATGGCTCAGCGTTTTTTTAGCGGCAGCGGCACCACGCTCTTCACGTCACGCAATCCGGCCGGCTCGGGCGGCAGGTAGCCCCAGTCGCCTTGCGACGCCGCCGCATCGCCACGTGCGGCGTCCGGCGAACGATCGGGCTGCCGGCTGATGTCCGGCGGCGTTCGGCCGTCGCGGTTGCCGACGCCTTCGGCGTTCGACTGCGACTGCGACGCCCCTGACGACGGCGGCGTACCGGCGTGGCGCCGATGCCGCAAAACCGCGTCCGCCACGCGCTCGACGTGCGACACCGTCACCGCTTCGGCTTGCTCCAGCGCCGCGAGTGCGCGCGCGGCGCGCAGCATCACGAGGTCGGCGCGCAGGCCGTCGACGGCGGCAGCGATGCACAGCGCGCTGACGCGCGCGTGAACCGCGTCGTCGAAATCGAGCGCCGGCAACCGTGCCCGCGCCGCGTGGATCGCATCGCCGAGTGCGCGTTGCGCGCTCGCGTGGCGTGCGCGAAACGCGTCCGGGTCGAGATCGAACGCGAGGCGCGCCTTCACGATCTGCTCGCGCTGCGCGGCGTCGAAACAGTTCTCGAGCTCGACCATCAGCCCGAAGCGGTCGAGCAGTTGCGGGCGCAGTTCGCCTTCCTCGGGATTCATCGTGCCGACCAGCACGAAACGCGCGTCGTGCGCATGCGACACGCCATCGCGCTCGACCACGTTCACGCCGCTCGCGGCAACGTCGAGCAGCGTATCGACGAGACCGTCGGCAAGCAGGTTCACCTCGTCGACGTACAGCACGCCGCGATGCGCGCGCGCAAGCAGGCCGGGCCGGAAGCGCACGCCGTTTTCGGCGAGCGCATGGGCGAGATCGAGCGTGCCGGTGACCTGCTCGTCGCTCGCCGACAGCGGCAGCGTGACGAATGCGCCTTCGGGCAGCAGTTCGGCGAGCGCGCGCGCGGCGGTCGATTTCGCGGTGCCGCGCGGCCCGCTGACGAGCACGCCGCCGAGCGACGGGTCGATCGCCGCGAGCAGCAGCGCCTGCTGCAGCGGCTGTTGCGCGACGAGCGCCGCGAACGGGAACACCGCGCGCGCGCGATGCGTCGTCGGATCGGTCATCGCCGTCCTCCTTCCTGAAGTTGTTCGCTGTCGAGCCAGACCGCTTCGATGCGCTCGCGATACTCGCCCGGCTGCTGCCAAAGCCCGCGCTGCATCGCTTCGACGAAGCGCTCGCAGATGCCGTGCAGCGCCTTCGGGTTGTGTCGTTCGAGGAACGCGCGCGTGTCGTCGTCGAACAGATACGCGTCGGCGACGAGCGCGTACTGGTGATCCGACAGCACGCGCGCGGTCGCGTCATAGCCGTACAGATAGTCGACGGTCGCGGCCATTTCCGCCGCGCCCTTGTAGCCGTGGCGCTTCACGCCGTCGAGCCACTTCGGGTTGACGACGCGCGAGCGGATCACGCGCGCGATTTCCTCGCGCAGCGTGCGCATCTTCGGCGCGACCGGGTTCGCATGGTCGCCGTGGTAGATGCTCGGCTGCTGCCCGGACAGGTGGCGCACGGCAGCCGCCATCCCGCCCTGGAACTGGTAGTAGTCGTTCGAATCGAGGATGTCGTGTTCGCGGCTGTCCTGGTTCTGCACGACGACGTCGATCGTCGCGAGCCGTTCGCCGAACACGTCGGCCGCGGCGTCGCCGGCGCTGTTCTGCGCGTACGCGTGGCCGCCCCACTGGCGGTACGCGGCGGCGAGATCGGCGTCGGTCTGCCAGCGGCGCTGGTCGATCAGGTCCTGCAGGCCCGCGCCGTAGCTGCCCGGCCGCGCGCCGAACACGCGCCAGCCGGCACGACGCCGCGCCTCGTCCGGCGCCACGCCCTGCTCGATCCATTTCGCGCGTTCGCGCTCGACGCGCGCGCGGATCGGGTTCAGCGCCTCGGGCTCGTCCAGCGCGGCAACGGCCTGCACGGCCGCGTCGAACAGGTGCATCAGGTTCGGGAAGGCGTCGCGGAAGAAGCCCGACACGCGCAGCGTCACGTCGATGCGCGGCCGGTCGAAGATCTCGATCGGCAGGATCTCGAAGTCGGTCACGCGATAGCTGCCGTGCGCCCATTTCGGCCGCACGCCGAGCAGCGCGAATGCCTGCGCGATATCGTCGCCGCCGGTGCGCATCGTGGCCGTCCCCCACACCGACAGGCCGATCGCGCGCGGATAGTCGCCGTGATCCTGCAGATGGCGTTCGATCAGCTGCTGCGCGGATTTCAGCCCGAGCGACCATGCGGCCTGCGTCGGCACCGCGCGCGTATCGACCGAATAGAAGTTGCGGCCCGTCGGCAGCACGTCGGGCCGGCCGCGCGACGGCGAGCCGCTCGGCCCCGGCGGCACGAAACGGCCGTCGAGCCCGCGCAGCAGCTGGCGCAGTTCCTCGCCGCCGCACGCGTCGAGCGCCGGCAGAAGCGTCGAGCGCACGCGTTCGAGCACCGCGAGCGTGCGCGGCCAGTCGCCCGGCGGCGTTGGGCCCGCATCGGCGCCGGGCGCGCCGGAAGCAGCCGCGCACAGCCCGTCGAGCCAATGCTGCGCGAGTCGTTCGAGCCGCTCGCGCGTGTCGCCGGCATGGCGCCACGGCGACGCGTCGAGCGCCTGAAGAACGGCCGGCCGCGGACCTGTCCACGGTGCGGCCCAGTCGGCCGCGAGCGGATCGAAATCGTCGCCGAGCGCGAGATCGCCCGCAAGCGCGCCGATCAGCCCCGCGCGTTCTCCCTTGCCGTCGCCGACCGGAAAACGGGCGAGCGCGAGCAGCGTGTCACGCCGCTGACGGTCGGTGGGCGACACGCCGAATACGTGCAGCCCGTCGCGAATCTGCGCTTCCTTCAATTCGCACAGCCATGCGTCGACGCGCGTGAGCAGCGCATCCTCGTCGCCCGCATCGCGCGGCGGCGAAACGCTCAGTTCGTCGTGCAGACGGTGTTCGGCGATCGTCGCAAGGATCGTCTTGCGCAGCAGCTTCGCGCGCCGCGCATCGACCATCAGCGCTTCGTAGTATTCGTCGACCTGCCGTTCGAGATCCTGCAGCGGGCCGTAGTTTTCCGCACGCGTGAGCGGCGGCATCAGGTGATCGACGATCACCGCCTGCGCGCGGCGCTTCGCCTGGCTGCCCTCGCCCGGATCGTTGACGATGAACGGATACAGATGCGGCAGCGGCCCGAGCGTCAGGTCCGGCCAGCACGCATCGGACAGCGCGACGCTCTTGCCCGGCAGCCATTCGAGGTTGCCGTGCTTGCCGAGGTGAATGACCGCGTCGATGCCGAACGCATCGCGCAGCCAGAAATAGAACGCGAGATACGCGTGCGGCGGCACGAGCTCGGCATCGTGGTAGCTCGCGTAGTCGTTCTCGCCGCGCGAGCGCGACGGCTGGATGCCGACGAACACGTTGCCCGCACGCCAGCCGGCGATCGTGAAGCGCTCCTGCCGCAGCGTCGGGTCCGCTTCGGGCGGGCCCCAGCGCGCGTTCAGCGCGTCGCGCACGGCGGCCGGCAGCTGCGCGAAACGTGCGACGTAATCGGCCAGTGCGAAGCTCTGGAACGCGGGGCGCAACGCGCGCACGGCAGGATCGTTGGTCACGCCTTCGGTGAGCCGCGCGATCAGCGCGTCGCCATCGGCCGGCAGGTCGGCCACGGCATAGCCGGCATCGCGCAACGCGGCCAGCACGCGCAGCGCGGACGCCGGCGTGTCGAGCCCGACGCCGTTGCCGATCCGCCCTTCGCTTTGCGGATAGTTCGCGAGGATCAGCGCGATGCGCTTGTCGGCGTTGTCGAGCGTGCGCAGCCGGCACCAGCCGCGCGCGAGCGCCGCGACGAACGCGATCCGCTCGGCATCCGGCTGATAGCGCACGACGTCGACTTCGGTGTGCGGACAACGATACGCGAGCCCCTTGAAACTGACCGCGCGCGTGACGATGCGCCCGTCGACCTCGGGCAACGCGATGTGCATTGCGATGTCGCGCGCGTGCAGCCCCTGGTTGTCGGCCACCCACGCGTCGCGATTGCCGCCGGACAGGATCACCTGCAGCACCGGTGCATCGCCGGCGAGCACGTCGGGTTCCGGGCTGTCGATCGCGCCGGCCGCGAACGCGGTGGTGTTCAGCACGAGCGCGACGCGGTGCGTGTCGCACAGTTGCGTGATGACCTCGCGGCTCACCGCATCCTTCAACGACGTGACCGCGATCGGCAGCGGATTGAGCCCTTCGCGCACGAGCGCATCGGCCAGCGCGTCGAACACGGCGGTGTTCGCGGCCTGCCAGTGCGCGCGATAGAACAGGATCGCGACGACGGGTGCGCCGGGCGTCCAGCGCGAACGCCAGTCGTCGATGCTCGCCGGGTCGCGCACCGGGTGATACAGCGCAGCGGCCGGCAGCGGGCGCGGCGGCTCGGGTTCATCGCCGAAACCGAGCGTATGAAACGCGATGCTGCGCAGCAGCGCTTCGGCGTTGTGCATCCCGCCTTCGCGCAGATAGCGCCACCACAGCCGGCACAGATCCGGCGCGACCGTGCTTTTCGCGACGAGGTTCGGATCTTCCTGCAGGTCGCCCGAGAACATCGCGAGCTGCTGCCTGCGCTTCGACGCGAGCGACACGGCCTGCTCGATCCCGTACGGCCAGTATGCTTCCCCGCCGAGATGGTCGATCACGACCGTCTTCGCGTGACGCAGCACGTCGTCGACGTAGAAGTCGACCGACGCCGGCTGCCGCAGGAACGTGACGTTCGCAAGCCGCACGCTCGGGAAGCCGGCAGGCAGTTTCGGCACGACGCTGGCCAGCAGCGACAGCGTCGTGTCGGCCGAGCTCAGGATCACGATGTCGGCCGGCTGCTGGTCGATCCGGACGACGCCCTGCGTATCGTCGACGAAGCCGCCCGGCGTGGTGCGCAACAGATGCATTGCGCGTTACGCCTGTTGCAGGTCGGCCGCGCACGCGGCGTCGAACGCGCGCTGCAGCGCGGCCGCGTCGAGGTCCTCGCCGATCAGTACGAAGCGGCTCTCACGCGCCTCGCCGTCCTGCCAGCGGCGGTCGAAGTAGCTGTCGAAGCGCCGGCCGACGCCCTGGATCACCAGACGCATCGGCGCATCGGGCAGCGCGGCGAAGCCTTTCGCGCGGTAGATCGTGTGCGTCTCGACGACACGCTGCAGCGCGGCGATTGTCGCCTCGCGCGTGCCTGCATCGCCCGATACCACCACCGAGTCGAAATCGTCGTGATGATGGTCGTGATCGCCGTCGTCGGCCGAGCCGTGATGGTCGTGCCGCAGGTGGATCGTTTCCTCCGACGCCGATTCGAGCCCGAGCAGCATCGCGACGTCCAGTTCGCCGCGGGTGGCGCGCACGATCTTCACCTGCGGCGGGATTTCCTCGCGGATCGCGGCTTCGATCTCGGCGAACTGCGCGTCGGCGACGAGGTCGGCCTTGTTCACGATCACGAGATCGGCGGACGACAGCTGGTCGGCGAACAGTTCGTGCAGCGGCGATTCGTGGTCGAGATTCGGATCGGCGCGGCGCTGCGCGTCGACGGCCTGCGGGTTCTCGGCGAACTGGCCGCTCGCGGCGGCCGGAGCGTCGACGACGGTCACGACCGCGTCGACCGTGAAGCTGTTGCGGATCGACGGCCAGTTGAACGCCTGCACGAGCGGCTTCGGCAGCGCGAGGCCGGACGTCTCGATCAGCACGTGGTCGATGTCGGCGCGGCGCTCGACGAGCGCTTCCATCACCGGATAGAACTCCTCCTGCACGGTGCAGCACAGGCAGCCGTTCGCGAGCTCGTACAGCTGGCCCGATGCCTCGCCCTGCGCGCCGTCCGCGTCCTCGCAGCCGATGCCGCAGCCCTTGAGGATTTCGCCGTCGATGCCGAGCTCGCCGAATTCGTTGACGATCACCGCGATGCGGCGGCCTGCGGCGTGCTGCAGGATATGGCGCATCAGCGTGGTCTTGCCGCTGCCGAGAAAGCCCGTGACGATCGTGACGGGCAGCTTGCGTAAGGTCATGGTGGATCCTGTGTCGAAATGGAAGTCAGGCCGAGAGCGTCACGTCGATCTCGTCGTAGCGTTTGAGGCGGTAGATCGTGGCCGACACGATCCAGCACGCGAGGAACAGGCCGATCACGACATAGCCGAGCATCCCGAAATGCGATGCGACCATCGTCGAGAAATCCCACACGGGCCCCTGCAGCGACAGCTTGTCCGCGAGCAGCGCGAGCACCTCGATGCCGCCGATCAGCGCGGCCACCAGCACCGACACGAACGTGATCGTCATGTTGTAGTAGATCTTGCGGATCGGCCGCACGTATGCCCAGCGGTACGCGCCCATCATCAGGATGCCGTCGGTCGTGTCGACGAGCGTCATGCCCGCGGTGAACAGCACGGGCAGCGCCATCACCGACCAGAACGACAGGCCGTCCTGCACCTGCGTGGCCGAGATGCCGAACAACGCGATTTCGGTCGCGGTATCGAAGCCGAAGCCGAACAGGAAGCCGACCGGATACAGGTGCCAGCTGCGCGACACGAGGCGGAACAACGGCCGGAACAGGCGAGCCAGCACGCCGCGCTGGTTCATCAGCATGTCGAGGTCGGCGTCGACGATCGTCTCGCCGCGGCGCGCCGCGCGAAACGTCCGGTAGACGGAAATCAGGATCAGCAGGTTGGCGGCCGCGAGCACGAGCAGGAAGAATGCCGATACGCTCGTGCTGATCACGCCGCCCCAGGTCTTCATGCTCTCGAAGCGCGCGAGCGACGCCGCGGTCAGCGCGACGGCCACCGACATCACGATCACCACCGTCGAATGGCCGAGCGAGAAGAACAGGCCCGCGCCGAGCGGGCTGCGGCCCTCCTGCATCAGCTTGCGCGTGACGTTGTCGATCGCGGCGATGTGGTCGGCGTCGACCGCGTGGCGCAGGCCGAACACGTAGGCGAGCAGCGCGGTGCCCAGCAGCACGGGCTGGTCGCGAAACGCGACGAAGGCCCAGATCCACGCGCCGACGTTGAATGCGACGAGCAATGAATAGATCGCGACGATTTTGCCGCGCAGCCCGGATGAGCTGTCGTTGAACAGACGGAAGAACGAGTCGAGCATGATGCTCCTTTGCGAACGGTCGACATGATGAATGCCAACACGGCCGTCGCCGGCCCCGCCTGCACCGTTGGCCGTTCCTCGCCCCCGCCCGCGCACGTGCTGCGGCTGGCGGGTCGGCGGAGGAAGCGGGCAGCGTTCGGGCGTCGGGCGTGGTGCGGCCGTGGACGATGCGCCGCCTCCCCGCGGCGCTGAACCCCACGTTCTGGCCGGTATCCGGGCTGACGAACACGCCGCTTCGCCTTCCCGGATGCGCGGCATCCAGTGGCGGTCGTCCGCATGCGGCAGGCATGCGGCGAAGCGGCGCTGCATCGCAATGGGCGATGCGTTCGCTTACCGTTGCGGGGGCAGCACAGGTTGGCTCGACTGCGGTGCAGGCAGGCTCCCTGTTTCCCGTTTAACTGCACGCGCCGGAACAGCGCGCGCGAGCACCAAAACGCGTGCGAGTGTAGGCGGCGGTGCGGGGAGCGTCAAGGCAAAACGGGCCGCCGCGGCGCGTGCGGCACGGCCGCGGCATCGTGCCTGGCGTGCTTGCGACGCCCGCGTGGCGGGTTCGCGCGGGCCGGGCGCTGTGCTATCGTATGCGCCGCGTTCGGTGCTCGCATGCGCATTGCGCGCACGCAGTTAAACGGGAAACAGGAGGCGGAAGTCCGCCCGGCCTGTGCTGTCCCCGCAACGGTACGCCGCCCGCGCGCGCGGTTCCCCCCGCACGCGCCCAGGCCGCCCGCGATGCCACTGCCCTTCAACGGGCGGGAAGGCTGCGGCCTGGCAAGCGGCCAGCCCGGATACCGGCCGACGCAAGGGGCGAGCCCGCCGCTCGCCGAAACGCCCGATCCGCGGGGGACGGATGAGGTGCGCTTGCCGCCCGCGTTCGCGCGGGCTTCGCCCGATCCATCATGCCTTGCCTGTCCACCGGCCGCCGCTGCGCCGCTCGCCCTCTCCTTTCCACTGCCACGACACGGTGCGCGCCGTGCCGCGTCCGATGAGCCGCGCGTGGCTGGTCGGCGCCGGCCCCGGCGACGCCGAACTGCTGACGCTGAAGGCCGTGCGCGCGATCGCCGCGGCCGACGTGCTGCTCGTCGACGACCTCGTGAATCCCGACGTGTTGCGCCATGCGCGCGCCGACGCGCGCATCGAGCACGTCGGCAAGCGCGGCGGCCATGCGTCGACGCCGCAGGAAGCGATCGTCGCCGCGATGCTCGCGCACCTGCGCGCGGGCCGCAGCGTCGCACGGCTCAAGGGCGGCGATCCGTTCGTGTTCGGCCGCGGCGGCGAGGAGCTGCTTTCGCTCGGCGCGGCGGGTTTCCCGGTCGAGGTCGTGAACGGCATCACGGCCGGCATCGCGGCCCCGGCCGCGCTCGGCATTCCGGTCACGCATCGCGGCGACGCGCAGGGCGTGATCTTCGTCACCGGTCACGGCGCGGGGGCCGACGAGCCCGACTGGCGCGCGCTGGCCGCGACGCGGATGACGATCGTGATCTACATGGGCATACGCCGGCTCGACGCGATCGTCGCCGCGCTGCGCGACGGCGGCGTGCCCGGCGACATGCCGTGCGCGGCGATCGAGAACGCGACGCGTGACGGGCAGCGGCACGTGCTCGCGACGCTCGACACCGTCGTCGAGCGCGTGGGCGCGACCGGTATCGGTTCGCCCGCGATCGTCGTGATCGGCCGCGTCGCGGCGCTCGCCGACGATCCGGCCGTGCGCGCGGCGCTCGGCGGTCGCGCATGATGCGCGTCGCGCTCGGCATCGGTTTTCGCGCGGGCGTGACGGCCGCGCAACTCGATGCCGCGATCCGCGCGGCGCTGGCGCATTACCCGGGCGCCGAACCGGCCGTCGTCGCGACCCTCGCCGACAAGGTGCGGGCCCGGCCGCTGCGCACGCTGTGCGCACGGCGCGGCTGGCCGCTCGTCGCGTTCGACGCGGCGCGGCTCGCGCAATGTGCCGACGCGGCATTGAGCGGCCCGTCGGCTGCCGCGCTCGCGCGTTTCGGCGTCGCGGGTGTGGCCGAGCCGTGCGCGCGGCTCGCGGCGCCGCAGGGCCGGCTGCTTGGTCCCAAATCCATCCTGGGCGGCGTGACGGTCGCGCTCGCCGGCCCGCTCTGAACCCATTGTTTCCCTTTCGACAGGACGATTCCCGATGAAGACCGATGCCGAATCCCATCAGCGGATGGCCGAACGCCGCCGCGCCGGCCATGAAAAGAAGCAGGCTGCCGCCACGCAGGAAAAGGGCCTGCTGATCGTCAACACGGGCAACGGCAAGGGCAAGAGCACGGCCGCGTTCGGCATGGCCGTGCGCGTGCTGGGCCACGGCATGCGGCTCGGCGTCGTGCAGTTCATCAAGGGTGCGCTGCACACGTCAGAGCGCGACTTCCTCGGCGCGGTCGCGCAATGCGATTTCGTGACGATGGGCGACGGCTATACGTGGAACACGCAGAACCGCGACGCCGACATCGCGACCGCCCGCAAGGGCTGGGACGCGGCACGCCGGATGATCGAGAGCGGCGAGTACCGGATGGTGATCCTCGACGAGCTGAACACCGTGCTGAAGTACGAATACCTGCCGCTCGACGAAGTGCTCGCGACGCTCGTCGGGCGGCCGGATGCGGTGCACGTCGTCGTCACCGGCCGGCATGCGCCCGATGCACTGATCGATGCGGCCGATCTCGTCACCGAAATGCGGCTCGTCAAGCATCCGTACAAGGAGCAAGGCGTGAAGGCGCAGCCGGGCGTGGAGTTCTGAGCGATGCCGGCCTGCCCCGCGCTGTTCGTCAGCGCGCCCGCATCCGGCCAGGGCAAGACGTCGGTGACGGCCGGGCTCGCGAGGCTGCACCGGCGGCTCGGCCGGCGCGTGCGCGTGTTCAAGACCGGGCCCGATTTTCTCGATCCGATGGTGCTCGAACGCGCGAGCGGCGCGCCCGTGCACGCGCTCGATCTCGGCATGGTCGGCGAAGCCGGCTGCCGTGAACTGCTCGCCGATGCCGCGCGCGACGCGGACCTGATCCTGATCGAAGGCGTGATGGGATTGTTCGACGGCACGCCGAGCAGTGCCGATCTCGCGGTCGCGTTCGGCGTGCCGGTCGTCGCGGTGATTGCCGCGAAGTCGATGGCGCAGACGTTCGCGGCGATCGCGTTCGGCCTCGCGCGGTTCCGTCCTGCGGTGCCGTTTCACGGCGTGCTGGCGAACCGCGTCGGCTCGCCACGGCACGCGGAACTGCTGCGGCAGGCGTTGCCCGACGACTTGCGCTGGCTCGGGCACGTGCCGGCCGATGCGGGCATCGCACTGCCGGAGCGCCATCTCGGCCTGCACCAGCCGGCCGACATCGACGACATCGATGCGCGGCTCGAGCGTGCGGCCGACGTGCTCGCGCAGACGGCGCTCGCCGAATTGCCGCCCGCCGTTTCGTTCGCGGCCCCGGACGTGCGCGCGCCGCTACCGCGTGCGCTCGCCGGCAAGCGGATCGCGATCGCGCGCGATGCGGCGTTCTCGTTCATCTACCCGGCGAATCTGGCGCTGCTCGATGCGCTCGGCGCGCAGCTTCGGTTCTTTTCGCCGCTTGCCGACGAACCCGTGCCCGCCGATTGCGATGCGCTGTTCCTGCCGGGCGGCTATCCGGAGCTGCATGCGGCGACGCTCGCGGCGAATGCCGTGACAGCACGCGCGATTCGCGCGCACGCGGCAGCCGGCCGGCCGATCGTCGCGGAATGCGGCGGGATGGTGTATCTGTGCGAATCGCTGACCGATGTGGACGGTACGACGACGGCGATGCTCGGGCTGCTGTCAGGCCATGCGACGATGCAGCGCCGGTTCGCGGCGCTCGGGATGCAGGCGCTGGACACGCGCACCGGGCCGATGCGCGGTCATACGTTTCACTATTCGCGGCTGGATACGCCGCTGGCGCCCGTGGTGACCGCTGCGCGGCCCGACGGCCCGCGAGGCAGCGGTGAAGCCGTTTATCGCGCGGGCCCGATCGTCGCGACGTACATGCACATGTACTGGCCTTCGAATCCGGAGATGGCGGCCGCGTTGTTCGGCGGCACGGCATTCTGACGAAGAACCGCCGGCTGCCGCGATGTCAGGGCTTTTCGCGGCCCGGCGCTTCCGAGCGTGAAGTCCGGATCACGGTGCCATCGGGCGAGAAATGCGCGTTGAACATCGCGTCGCCCGATACGCCGCCCTCGGCCCAGTGCCAGCTCCACACTTCTTCATGACTCAGCGCGTATTGCGCAACCTCGGTCGGCTTGCCGAGCAGTTGGCGCACATCGTCCTTCGACATTCCCGGCACGACCTTCGCGATGTTCGCCGCCGTCAGTGCCTGCGTGATCGACACGAGCCGCCCGTCCGGCCCGAAATCGAGCATGTACGTGCTCGTGCCGTACGGGCCGCGCGGATACTCGAACCGCTGCGAGCCGTCCTCGCCCTGCCTGACCATCTCGGGCTTGCCAGCCTGACGCAGCACGTCCTCGGTCGTCGAGATGCCCGGCTGCAGATTGCCGAACGCCATCGGATCGGGCTTGATCGCGTTCACCGCGTCGGCCACTTTCTGGTCGTCGCACCCGGCCGCCAGAACGCCGACCGCGCAGGCCGTCAGCACGGTCAGAAACTGTTTTCGCATGTCGTCCACACCTGTATTCATCGAGCCGATTCGGCGTCGCGCGCAGCGTAGCACGCGGGTCGTCCCGTCGATGTCAAGGAGCGTCAAATTCGCGTGCATCCTGCGCGCCCGGTTTCACGGCCTGGTTGGCGCGTACCGGGCGGCGACCGCGCCGATGCGCGGCGACGTCACACGAGGAACGTTTCGGCCAGCTTGACCCAGTACGATGCGCCGGTCGGCAATGCGGCGTCGTTGAAGTCGTAACCGGGGTTGTGCACCATGCAGCCGCCCTCCCCGTCGCCGTTGCCGATGATCAGGTAGCAACCGGGCCGTTTCTCTAGCAGGAACGCGAAATCCTCGCTGCCGGTGAGCGGCACCATCCCGTCGATGAGGTTCGCTTCGCCGACCCACTCGCGCGCGACGTCGCGTGCGAACGCGGTCATCGCCGCATCGTTGACGAGCACCGGGTAGCGGCGTTGATAGTCGATCGTCGCGGTCGCGCCGAACACCGCCGCCTGCGCATGGATGACTTCCTTGATACGCGTCTCGAGCAGGTCGCGCACCTCCGGCTTCAGCGCGCGCACGGACAGGCGCATCTGCGCGCGGTCGGGAATCACGTTCGGCGCCTCGCCCGCGTGGATCGCGCCCACCGTGACGATCGCCATGTCGAGCGGCGACACGTTGCGCGACACGATCGTCTGCAGCGCGACGACGATCTGCGCGCACACGACGACCGGGTCGATCGCCCGGTGCGGCACCGCGCCGTGGCCGCCGCGCCCCTGCACGTCGACGATCACGGTGTCCGACGACGCCATGAACGGCCCCGGCAGAAAGCCGAACCTGCCCGTCGGGAAGCCCGGCATGTTGTGCATCGCGAAGATCGCGTCGCACGGAAACTGCTCGAACAGGCCGTCGTCGAGCATTTTCTTCGCGCCGCCGAGCCCTTCCTCGGCCGGCTGGAAAATCAGGTTCAGCGTGCCGGAAAAGCGGCGCTCGCGCGCCAGGTGCTTCGCGGCCGCGAGCAGCATCGCGGTGTGGCCGTCGTGGCCGCACGCGTGCATCTTGCCGGGGATCGTGCTCTGGTACGGCAGGCCGGTCGATTCGTGGATCGGCAGCGCGTCCATGTCGGCGCGCAGGCCGAGGCGCTGCTTGCCGTCGCCCACCTTCAGCTGCGCAACGACGCCCGTGCCGCCGAGCCCGCGATGCACCGTGTAGCCCCATGCCTGCAATTGCCCGGCGACGAGATCGCTCGTCGCGAATTCCTCGAAACCCAGCTCCGGGTGGGCATGGATGCGATGCCGGATCTCGATCATTTCGTCGGCGAGGCCTGCGGGGATCACGCTGTGCGTCACGGTGTCGTCTCCTGGGTTCCGTGGGGAATGTGCAGGCAAGGATAGTCGGTGGATCGGCAACCGAACAGACAGAAAGTCGTCATGGTGACAACCTCGGGTTGCCGGACGATCGTCGGGCCTACGATGAAGCGTGCAGCGCAGGCAACCAGCCATTCGGCCGACTGCCGACCGCGCTCGGGATTCGCGACACTCACCGTATGTTCGGTCTCGATTTTTCAGACGGGAGTACGCGTTGATCGCCGTTCGTCATTCCGGAATAATTCCGTCACATCAATGGGTTGAGCGCTCATGTTCATTTTTTGACGCGTGTACATTTTTTGTGTACGCTAACAAAAAAGTGAACAAACCCTACTCATCGATGCCCAAGAACGCGCCCCTGCCGATGTCCGAACAGCACGTGCTCGACGAAGCCTGTGCCGCGTTCGAACGCACAACCCGCCGCTTCAACGCGCGGCCCGTGCGCATGCCGGCCGCATACAGCGCGCATGCCGACGCGATGATCCGCTTCGGCATAGCCGGGCAGACCGTCGAGATGCCGGCGGTTGTGAGCGTCGGCGTCGAGTCGCTGCAGGGCGCACTCGCCGCGTTACGCCGACGCGCGCGTCCGGCGCGCGCCGAGCGGCCGCTGATGCTGGTCGCACCGTATTTTTCGGCCGAGCTGGCCGCCCGCCTGATCGAGCACGACATCCCGTTCATCGATACTGCCGGCAACGCGTGCCTGATCCAGCCGGAGGCGACGGTGATGATCACCGGCCGGCCCAAACCCGCACGCCCGCCGCGCTGGCAGACATCGCGCGCGACGACGCCCAAGGGGCTCGCCGTGATGTTCGCGCTCGCGACGCAGCCGAGCCTCGTCGCGCAACCGCTGCGGGCGATCGCCGCCGCATCGGGCGTCGCGCTCGGCACGGTCAATCTCGCGATGGACGACCTGATCGCACGCGGTCTCATCGCGCAGCGGCGCAACGGCGAGCGCTCGTTTCCCGACTGGCCGCGCTTCGTGCAGGAATGGGTCGCGCTGTACCCGAGCCGCCTGCGTGCGAAATTGCCGAGCCGGCGGTTTGCCGCGCTCGCGCCCGACTGGTGGCACGGCTTCGATTTCGCGGCCTTCGACGCGCGGCTCGGTGGCGAACCCGCGGCCGACCTGCTGACGCACGACCTGAAGCCGGCCGCGATCACCGTCTATACGCACGGCGCCGCGACGAACCGCCTGCTGCTCCAGGCGCGCCTGCGCCCGGACGAGCGCGGCGACGTCGAGCTGCTCGAAGCATTCTGGCCGCCGTCGGCGGTGCTCGACTGGCGCGAGCAGGACGTGCCGCTCGTGCCGCCGCTGCTGATCTACGCGGATCTCGTCTCGTCCGCAGACAGCCGCAACCTTGCCGCCGCCGAACACATCCATGACCGATACCTCACCCACCCGCCCGCTTGAAGTCGACGCGCGCCGGCCGCTCGAGCCGGCGGCGATCGCGTTGCTGCAGGCGGTGCGGGCGGCCTGCGCGCAGCTCGACGCTGCATTCGTCGTCGCCGGCGCAACCGCGCGCGACATCCTGATGTGGCATGTCCACGGCATCCGGCCGGTGCGTGCGACGCGGGACGTCGACGTCGCGGTATGCGCGGTGAGCTGGCCGTTTCACGAACGGCTCGTCGACGCGCTCGTCGCGACCGGGCAATTCGCGCGCGCGCCGAAGCATCGGCAGAAGCTGCTGTTCGACAGCGGGACGCAAGGCTTTCGGACCGAGCTCGACCTCGTGCCGTTCGGGCCGCTCGAGGCGCCGCCGGGCGAAATCGCGTGGCCGCCGGGCGGTGATTTCGTGCTGAACGTGCTCGGCTTTCAGGAGGCGGTCGATTCGGCGCTGGTCGTGTCGATCGCAGCCGACATCGCGGTGCCGGTGGCGAGCCTGCCGGCCCTTGCGCTGTTGAAGTTGCTCGCGTGGAAGGACCGGCGTGCGCGCCAGAACAGCGACGCGTACGACCTGCTGTTCCTGCTCACGCATTTTCATGACGCGGGCAATCGCGAGCGTATCTGGGACGTCGCCCCCGACCTGCTCGAGCGGCACGGCTTCCAGCCTGAGCTGGCCGCGGCCGCGCTGCTGGCGCGCGATGCAACGCGAATTGCGTCGCCGCCAACGCGCGATGCGATCCGCGCGCTGCTATCCGACGCCACGATCTACGCGACGCTCGGGCAGGATCTGCAGGCGCGTGCGTTCGCGCTGCTGCCGGGCGAATTCAGCGATGACGTCGACCGGTATCTCGACGCGTTCCGCGACGCCTTTCTCGCGGATTCGCCCGCTCCCCGCGCGTGACGTGTAGCGCTTGCGAGCGCAACGTCATCGCGTGTTCACGGCCCTAAGCCGAAGCCGTCCAGTCTTCGAGCGACAACCCCGCGACGCGGCTGAATTCGCGTCCATTGTTCGTGACGAGCACGGCACCTGCCGCGATCGCATGGCCGGCGATCGATGCATCGTTCGCGCCGATCGGCGTCCCGCGTGCGGCAAGGTCGGCGCGAATCGCGGCCGTTGCATCGACCGCCGCGGTATCCCACGACAACACGCCGTCCAGTCGTGCGACGAACGCCGCCACGAGATCCGCATGCTTCGGCGACGCCTTTCTGCCGATCGCGCCGAACCGCATTTCGGCATAGGTGATCGACGACACGACGATCCGGTGCTGCGCGTTGACGCACGACTGCAGCCGGGACAACACCGCGGGCGGCCGCTCGCGCATGATGAACGAGCAGATGTTCGTATCTAGCATGTAGAGCGTGGTCACCGGCCCGACTCCGTCGGTGCGTCGCCATCCGTGCCGGACAGGTCGAAACGCCCCGCTTCGACGACAGCAGGGCGCTCGGCGAGGAAGTCGGCATCGGCCAGCGGTTCGCTCGCCAACGACAGCCATGTCGGCCGCACCGGACGCAGCAGCAGCGTGTCGCCCTCGCGGCGGATTTCGAGTTCCGTCACACCCTCGAACTCCATGTCCTTCGGGATGCGGATTGCCTGGTTACGGGCGTTCTTGAAAATGGAAACGGTGCGCATGAGCCACTCCACGGGAGTACGATGCGCCCATTCTAGGCATATGCTGGCATATGTCAATATCGAGGCATGCGAGCCGGGGACCGCGCTCGATGCCGTTGCGGATCTGCTTGCCATGTCGTCACGACCTGTGTGCGTTGAGGGAGCGGTCCATTCTTCCTCATGCCGCCCGCCCGATCCATATCCCGAACGGCCGATGCGTGCCCCCTTCCCATCGCGCGAAACACCGACGCCGGCGAATCGACGCATCGACGCATCGACGCTTCGCGCCCGCATCCCGTCACGGCAACCGGAAAGTGTCGAAGAATGTCTCGCGCTCCATCACGGTGAGCGCAGCCCGCTTGTGCGGGAAGTCGAACTCCTTCAGCGTGTAGAACCCGAGCCGGTGCATGTACGCGATATGCCGCACGTGATCGATGCGCGGCTCGCCGACGAGGCGCTGCGTGCGCGGCTCGTCGACGAACATGTAGTGCAGCACCCCGCTCCACCACGCATGCAGCTTGCCCGCGCTCTGGAAGCGTGAGTCGCCGATCAGCAGATGAAGCCCGCGGTCGTAGTCGTGCGCGTCGTAGAACGGCGCGAGGCGGTCCTCCTTCGCCCAGTAGAACTCGAAATAGCCGAACGGCGTGTCGTCGAAATAGCCGATCATCGGATGCATGTGCGCATCGGCGAGCCGCTCCGCCAGATAGGCGGCGTGCTCGTCGAGCGTGCCGCGCTGATCCCAGAAATGCGCGACGCGATCGAGGTTCATCCAGTCGCTGAACAGCTGCGCATGCGTATCGATGTCGACGGTGCGCAGGCTGAACGTCATCCCCACCTGCGGCATGTAGCGCGCATAGATCTCGCCGGCCGGCGACGGCGGCCGCACCGGATGCCGATGGCCGTTCGTGAGCGTGTAGCGCAGCGGCATCCCGCCCGATGCGGGCGCCTTCAGCCACGGCCGCGGGTTCTGCCAGAACGTCGCGCGCGATGCGGTGAGGCGCAGCCGCTCGCCCGCGATTCGCGCGTCGTCGATCACGCCCTCGCGCACCGCCCGCGCGACGTAGGACGCGACAGCCGCCGGATCGGCGTCGCCGAGCGGCACCGACACCGTCGCCGCCTCGTGCCGCGTGTCGGTGTTGAACAGCGCGACGAACGCCTCGAGCAGCGCGGCCGGCGCATCGTCGGGCCGCCACGTGTCGCATGCGTGCTCGACGGCGGGCGTCGACTGCACCTGCGCCCGAGCGGCGCCGTCGAGGGCCGCGGCCACCTCGCCTTCGACGGCGTCCGCCGTGCCGGCCGGTTTCGTCAGCGTGTCGTCCATCACAGTGCTCCCGCGTCGTGGCGGTCGGCGAGGATGTGCAGCCCTCGCTCGAGCGCCGGAAACAGGCTGCGCTGGAAGTTGTTCCAGCGCAGTTCGAGAATCGTGTCGTCCGGCGCGATCGGCGTGTCGAGCACGTCGCAGATCACTTCGCCGGAGTCGATGCCGTTGTCGACGTAGTGGAACGAAGCGCCCGTCATCGTCACGGGTTCGACGCGCGAGGCCGTGCCGGTCGCCCAGTCGATCCGTTCGCCGCGCGCGCCGTGCAGTGCGTCGAGCGTCGCCCACGCACCGCGCCGCTGGTACGGCGAGTCGTCGGCCGTAATGCCGGGGTGGATGTTCGCGATGCGGCGATGAAAGCGCGCGCCGGGGCGCACCAGTTCGTCGAGGATCACGAGCAGGCCGTCGAGCACGACCACGTCGGCGTCGAGTTCGAGCAGGCGTTCGAGCAGGCGGCGCTCGAACGCCTGCTTGCCCGTCACGCGCTCGCGTGCGTCGCGCGGCAGGCGGCGGTACGTCGACGCAATCGTGCAGAACAATTCGTCGACGGGCCGCCCCTGCACGGTCAGCCCGTCGGGCAGGATCCAAGGGCGGCCGGGCGTGCGCGCGAAGCCGTAATCGGCGAGCTTCGCGCGGTCGGCCGGCGAGCCTTCGTCGTCGTCGACGATCACGCCCCGGAGCGTATAGCGCTCGCCGAGCGGCGAGTCGTTTAGGCGCTCGACGAGGAATTCGAGCGGCGCCTTCATGTAGCGCGTGCCGCCCTGGTAAGCGACCGGCTGGCCGGCGCGATCGGCCGCGCCGTTGCGCAGCGACTGGATGTAGACGAGATTTTTCTTCGGCATGGAGGAGGCGTCGTGAAAGAAGCGGACGGCGGCACCGCGGCCCGCCCGCGCCGGCCCGAAGGCCGGCCGGCGCGCCGCGGCGCGCGGCGTCACCAGTTGTATTTCGCGGTGGCGATCACCGTGCGATCGGTACCGAAAATGCACACGCTCGTCGACTGGCAACCGCTGATGTAGTGGCGGTTGAACAGGTTCGTCCCGTTCACGGCAAAGCGCCAGTTACGCGTGTCGTAATGCACGCCCGCGTCGAACAGCGTGTAGCTCGATACCGTCAGCGAGTTGTCCGCCGCACCGGCCGACGCACTCTGGTAGCGCACGCCGCCGCCCAGGCCGAAGCCGGTCAGCGGCCCGGTGTGCCACGTCCAGTCCGCCCACAGCGACGCCATCTGGCGCGGCCGCGGAATGTCGACCGGCCAGTTGTTCAGCGACGCGTCGTTCGCCTTCACGTTCTTCACGTCCTGGTAGACGTACGACGCGATCAGCGACAGGTTGCGCGTGAGCTTGCCGGTCGCGTTCAGCTCGATCCCGCGCGAACGCACTTCGCCGGTCTGCACCGACGTCGTGCCCGACGGATCGAGATTGAGCGGCGTCGACGTGAGCACGTTGGTCTGGTTGATCTGGTAGATCGCCGCGCTCAGCATCAGGTTCTTGCCGGGCGGCTGCCAGCGCAGGCCGGCCTCGATCTGCTTGCCGCGCGTCGGCTGCGGCAGCCCGCCGCCGTACAGGTTCACGCCGATCAGCGGGTTGAACGACGTCGCGTAGCTGACGTACGGCGACAGCCCGTAGTCGCCCTGGTACGTGAGGCCCACGCGGCCGGTGAACGCGGTGATGTCGGCCTTCGACTGCGTGCCGCCCTCGCGGTCGTCCATCCGCTGGTTGACCCAGTCCTCGCGCCCGCCAAGCGTCAGCGTCCAGCGGTTCCACTTGACCTGGTCCTGCACGTACAGCCCGAACGTGTTCATCGTCGTGTACGTGTTGGTGCGGTACGTCGTGTTCGGCGGCGAGAACACCGACAGCGTGACCGGCGTGTAGACCGGGTTGTAGATGTTCAGCGTCGGCGCGGCGGCCAGCCATTCGCTGTCGGTCGCGGTCTGCCGGTTGTACTGGAAGCCGAGCAGCAGCGTGTGCTCTAGCGGCCCCGTGCCGAACCGGCCCTGCAGGTTGTTGTCGATGTCGAAGCGGCTGTAGTTCGTCTGGAACACGCCGGCCCAGCGGTTGATGTCGGTGAGGCTGCCGTCGGCGAAGCCCGCGCCGAACACCGAGCCGTTGTCGAGCGACAGGTGCATCCAGCGCACGTTCTGCCGGAACGTCCACATCGAATTCAGGTTGCGCTCGAACTGGTAGCCGAGCGACCACTGCTTCTTGCGGTAGTAGTTGAAGTTCGGGTCGCCGCCGTAGACGTCCTTGTCGAGCTGCCCGTTCGGGTTCGGCAGCACCGTGCCTTGCGCCGGCAGGAAGTTCGACGAGATGTCGCCCCAGTCCTGCAGGTAGGTGGCGGACAGCGTCAGCGACGTATCCGCGTCCGGGCGCCAGCGGAACGACGGCGCGAGCGCGACGCGCTGGTCGTTGTTCGGGCCCGTCAGCGCGTTGCCGTCGCGCGCGACGCCGACGAACCGGTACGCATACTTGCCGTCCGCATCGAGCTTGTCGCCGACGTCGATCATGAACTGCTTGCGCGCGTAGTTGCCGAACTGCACGCCGGCTTCGCGCACGCGCTCGCCGTCGGCCGTCTTGGTCTGCACGTCGATGATCGCGCCCGGGTCGCCGGCGCCGTACAGCACCGACGTCGGCCCGCGCAGCACGGTGATGCTGTCGATCATGTACGGATCGACTCGCCAGCTCGACAGGTTCAGCGTGTTCGGCACCTGCAGGCCGTTTACGTACGCGGTCGGCGTGAAGCCGCGCAACGCCGCGTACCAGTCGGACCGGTTGTCCGAGCCGTACGACGAGAAACCGGGCACGTAGCGCAGTGCCGCGTTCACGTCGGTCGCGCCGGTCATCTCGATCTGCTGCGCGGTGACGACGTTGATCGTCTGCGGGATTTCATTGATCGACGTATCGGTCTTGGTGCCGGTCCGGCTGCGCTTCGCGACGAGCCCGACCGTGCCGTCGCCTTCCGAGCCCGCGTTGACGTTGATCGCCGGCAGCGTGCCGGCGGCCGCGCCGTTCTGCGCACTGGCCGCCGCACCGTTGCGCGCATTGTCGGCCGACGCCGCCGCGCCCGCGTTCACGGCAGGCGCCGTCTGGGCGTATGCGTGCCCTGCCGCCATCCCGAACGCCACGCTCGCCGCAGCCGCGATCGCACGCACCCGCATGCCTGTTGCCCACTCCATCTTTCTCTGCTCCACTTTTTCGATGCGGTCTCCGACCGCCTTTTGTCAAAGAGCGAAAGCCATGCGGCCCGCGCTCGCCCCGTGTTGATGTCGTCGTTCATGCAGTGCGCGGGCCGCGTCGTCGGCGGCGGCAGGCGCGATCCCTTCCTCGAGCGACGCGCAGATCTCGTCCGCGCGCCGCGCGAGGACCGACAGCAGCGTGTCGGACAGGCCGTGGCTGTCTTCGCAGCAGCCTTGCAGGTAGATGCGCGGCGCGAAGTGCTCGGGCGTCGCGAGCAGGTAATCGCGCGTGACTTCGCCGCGCGCGAGCGCATCGCCCAGATGCGGCGCGAGCCCTTCGAGCAGCGCCGAGTGCGTGTCGCGCCGGTAGCCGGTCGCGAGCACTAGCGCATCGAACCGTTCGACGCGCGTCGCGCCGTTCATCCGGTCGCGCAGCGTCAGCTCGATGCGCCCGTCGGCGGCACGCACCGCGGTCTCGATCGCGCTGTTTGCGAGCAGCGCATGGCGCGGCGTGCCGTCGATGCGCTGCAGGTACAGCATTTCGTAGATCTGCTCGATCAGCGGCCGGTCGACCACCGCGTAGTTGGTGTCGCGATAGCGCTCGAGCAGCGCGCGGCGCGCGTCGTGCGGCTGCGCGTAGACGACGTCGGTGAACTCGGGGCTGAAGATCTCGTTGACGAACGGACTGTCGTCGGCCGGTTTCAATGCGCCCGCGCGCATCACGAGGCTCGCGTCGACGTGCGGGAAGCGGCGCGCGAGGTCGATGAACACCTCGGCCGCGCTCTGCCCCGCGCCGATCACCGCGATACGGCGACGCTCGCCGTGCGGCGCCGCGGCCAGCCGGTCGATGTCGGTCAGGTAGGACGACGAATGGATCACGCGATCGCGGCCGAGCGCGGCGAACGCGTCCGGCACCGCCGGCGTGCCGCCGACGCCGATCGACAGCGCGCGCGTCACGCGCTGGCGCTCGTGGCCGGCCGCATCGCGCGACAGCACGCGCAGCGCGTCGATCCGCGCGCCGTCGCCGCGCACGGGCTCGATCGCCGTGACGGTTTCGCTGTAATGGACCTGATCGGCGAATGCGTCGGCGACCCAGCTCAGATAGTCGTGAAATTCGACGCGGGTCGGATAGAAGTTCTTCAGGTTCACGAATTCGTTCAACCGGCCGCGTTCGAACAGGTAGTTGATGAACGTGTAGCGGCTCTTGGGATCGCGCATCGTGACGAGATCCTTCAGAAACGAGATCTGCATCCGGCAATCGTCGAGCAGCATGCCGCGATGCCAGCCGAATTCCGGCTGGCGTTCGACGAAGCAATGCGTGAGCGGACGCGTGCCGTTGCGTTCGGCGAGGCGCACGGCCAGCGCCAGGTTCGACGGCCCGAAGCCGACGCCGATCAGGTCGAATACGGTTTCTCTCTGCATGTCTCTCAGCTCCCTTGTCGGTGAAACCGGCCCGTCAGACGTGACGGCCGGAGAAGAAGGTCTCGCGCAACGTGCGCATCCACAGCGGTTGCCCGTCGGCGAGCGGCAGCCGCCGCTGCCGCGCGAAGCCGTGCCGCGCGAGGGTGTCGACGACCCGCGCGCGGCCGGCCGGGACCGCGCAGCCGACCGCTTCGGTGCGCGGATCGTCGAGAAACAGGTAATGCACGACCGACGGCAGCCAGCCCGCCACGCAATGCGGGCCGCGCCAGCGCGATTCGCCGACGAGCATCCGCAGCCCGCGGTCGTAATCGCGCGCGCCGACGTGCGGCGCGAGCGGGTCTTCCTTCAGCCAGAACGCCTCGACGTACGCGAACGGTTCGCCGTCGAAGCAGCCGACGAGCGGGCTCACGTGCGGATCGGCATCGGGCGACGTGCCGTCGGCGCCGGGCTGCGTGCCCGGCCAGCCGTCGCGCACGCGCGGCGTGTCGAACCAGTGCGCGACGCGCGCGGCGTCCTCGCCCGGCTGCCAGCCGCGCAGCGTGAAACGCACGCCGAGTGCCGGCAGGTCGCGCGCATAAACGTCGCCGCGCGGCGCGGGCGGCCGCCGCGGATGCCGCCGGCCGTCGGTCAGCATCGGCAGCGTCGCGCACGGCAACGGCGTGCCGACGCGCCACAGATCGGCCTGCTGCGCCCAGCCTTCGCGCATGCACAGGCCGCCGTCGGCGAGCACGCCGCTTGCGCGCAGCGCATCGAGCGCGACCGCCGGCCACGCGGCCGGGTCGAGCCGGATCGCCGCACGGCGCGCGTCGTCGGAAAACGCGGCGGCGAGCGCGGCCAGCACTGCGCGGCGCTGGTCGCCCGGCGCCGCGCGATGGTTGTACGCGACGAGGCGCAGCGTGCCGTCGTCCGCAAGCTGCGCGCGCAGCAGCTGCGCGCCGATGCCGTCGCCCTGCGCGACGCGGATTTCCGCGTCGTTGCGCACGGCGAACAGGCCGTCCGCGAACGCGAGACGGCAGGTGTCCGGCATCGTGAATGCGTCCGGACGCACCTCAGCCAGCATCGCGCACCTCCTCCGTCTCGGCCGACGCATCGAGTCGCGCACCGAGCGCCGCGAGCGTCGGCGACGCGAACACGTCGGCCACCGTCAGCGCATGCCCGGCGCGGCAGGCGGCATCGACGAAGCGCACGACGTCGAACGAAGTCGCGCCGGCTTCGAACAGGTCGGCGTCGGCTGCCGGCGCGGCGGTGGCGAACGTGTCGGACCACAGCGCGGCGAGCGCGGCTGCCGCTTGCGGCGCGCGCGATGCCGCCGGGACGTGCGCCGCCGCACGGCCGGATGCGTCGACTGCGACTTCGACCGCCGCCGACGCCGCGTACCGCGCATCGGGCGCGCCGAGCGCCGCTTCCTGCGCACCGGCGAAACGCGCGACTTCGTCGTGGTAAAGGTCGACGAGCGCGTCGACGAAATCGCCGTCGAGCAATTCATCCGCATATGAAAATGCGGCGCTCACGCGGCCGTCCGGATGCTCGACCACGTCCAGCTCCAGCGTGAAAACGACGCGATGACGCACGTCGTCGAACTCGGCAAGCGACAGGCCGGCCCAGTCGCGCGCGGCGGCACCCGTCGGGCGCAGGTAGTTGAACATCACCTGGAACAGCGGATTGGCGTGCGCGACACGCGGCGAATGCAGCGCGGCGACGACGTCGGCGAACGGCACGTCGGCATGCGCATACGCGGCGAGCGCCGTATCGCGCACCTGTGCGAGCACGTCCGCGCGGCATGCCGCCGCGTCGAGCCGCGTGCGCACGACGACCGAATTGATGAACAGGCCAAGCGCGTCGCACGCCGCGTCGCCCGTCAGCTCGCGCGTCGATGCCAGCACGCCGACCGGCTGGTCGGCCGCACCGGTCAGGCGGAACAGCGCGGTGTTGAGCGCCGCATGCAGCAGCATCGGCAGCGTCGCGTGCGCGGCCGATGCGGCGTCGCGCGCGGCACGGATCAGCGATGCGTCGAACTCGAACGCGATGCGCGCCGCGCGCCATTGCGGGACGGCCGGCGCATTTGCGCGCCGCGGCAGCACGGGCGGCGGCAGGTCGGCGAGCGCGTCGCGCCAGTACGCGACGCGGGCCGGATGGCACGGCGCGGGCAGCACGAGCGACGTGTTTTCCGCCGTCGCCGACGTCGATGCCGAACTGGCTGACGCCGCTTCGCCGCGCACGAACGCGACATAGCGTGCACGCACCGCGTCGAGCCACAGTTCGATCGATTCGCCGTCCGACACGATGTGATGAATCGTCACCGACAGCACGTGATCGTCGTCGCCGACGCGCAGCACGCGCGCCCGCCACAGCGGCGCATCGGCGGCGAGATCGAACGGCGCGAGCGCATCGGCGTCGGTGAGCGCCGTCGCGCGGGCGAGCGCATCGGGCCGTGCCGACAAGTCGACGAGCGGCAGCGCGACGGGCGCTGCGGCGGCGATCCGCTGGCCCGGCAGCATGCCGTCGCGCGCGACGATCCGTGCACGCAGCGCCGGGTGCGAGGCCGCCACGGCCGAGAACGCCGCGCGCAGCGCATCGACGTCGAGCGGACCGCGCACGCGCAGCGCGACCGGAATGTTGTACGCGGCGCTGTCCGGCTGCGCGCGCCACAGGAACCACAGGCCGAGTTGCGCGGGCGACAGCGGCCATACGCCGTGCGCGTCGGGTTTGACCATCGCGATACCCGGAGCCGACGCACCGGCGTGCACGGTGCGCGGCGCGTCGGCCACCTGGCGCGCGTATTGCGCGAGCACCGGCGCTTCGAACAGCGCACGCACGGGCACGTCGCGGCCGAGCCGCTCGGCAACGCGCGTGGCGACGCGCACCGCCGCCAGCGAATGGCCGCCGAGTTCGAAGAAGTGATCGCCGCGGCCGACGCGTTCGACGTTCAGCACCTCGCGCCAGATTGCCGCGAGCACGGTTTCATCGCCGTCGTGCGGCGCTTCATATGCGCGTTCGACGCGCGCCGGCGCCGGCAGCCGCGCCCGGTCGACCTTGCTGTTCGCGTTGCGCGGCAGCGCGTCGAGCACGATCAGTTGCGCGGGAACCATGTAGTCCGGCAACGTGCGACGCAGATGCGCGTCGAGCGTCGCGGCCTCGACGGGCCGCGCGGCCGACTGCGCGTCGGCGGTCAGTTCGACGTAGGCGACGAGCTGCGCGTGCGCGCCCTGCCCGTGCACGACCGCGCATGCTTCGCGCACCGCATCGTGCGCGGCCAGCTGCGCCTCGATCTCGCCGAGCTCGATGCGCAGCCCGCGCAGCTTCACCTGATGATCGACGCGGCCGATGAAGTCGAACACGCCGTCCGCACGGCGCCGCACGAGGTCGCCCGTCCGGTACAGGCGCGCGCCAGGCGCGCCGTACGGATCGGGCACGAAGCGCTCGGCCGTCAGCGCGGGACGATCGAGATAGCCGCGCGCGACGCCGATTCCCTCGCCGCCCAGGTACAGCTCGCCGATCACGCCGACCGGCAGCGGATGCAGCCGTGCGTCGAGCACGTGCGCGGTGCGCGCACCGACCAGCGTGCCGATCGGCAGATACGCGGCGTCGCCGAGCTTCGCGAGATCGTCGCCGGGGCGGAACATCCAGAGCGTCGGCGTGATCACGGTTTCGGTCGGGCCGTAGCCGTTGACCACGCGTACATTCGGCATCGCGCGGCGCAGCATGGCGAACGCTTCGCGCGACGTCGCCTCGCCGCCGACGGTCAGCGAGCGCAGCGTCGGCGGCGCGCCGTGCGCGAGCGCCCATTCGGCGAGCTGCGCGGCGCACCCGGGCGGCACGTAGGTCATCGTCACGCCGTCGCGGATCATCATCGCGCAGGTCTGCGCGGGCGGCCACAGCACGTCGGCCGTCACCGACACGGCGGCGCCCGACAGGTATTGCGAAAACCAGCCTTCGTGCGCACCGTCGAAGTTGACCGACTGGAACAGCAGGAACACGTCGTTCTCGCCCACGCCGTAGCGCTCGGCGATCGCCACGCAATGGCGCGCGAACGCCGCGTGATCGACGACCACGCCCTTCGGCTTGCCGGTCGAGCCCGACGTGTAGATCACGTAGGCCGCATGGCCGGGCAGCACGTCCGGCAGCGCGACGTCCGCGGCCTCGCCGAGTGCATCGACTTCGTCCGCGCGCCAGATGCGCAATGCCGGCAGCTGCGGCAGCGATGCGACGCTCGCGCCATCGGTCAGCACGTGCGCGATGCCCGCATCGCCGACGATCTGCGCGAGGCGCTCGCGCGGATGGGCCGGGTCGAGCGGCACGAACGCGGCGCCGGATTTCAGCACCGCGATCAGCGCAACCAGCAGGTCGACCGAGCGCTGCAGCGCGACGCCAACGCGCATTTCAGGCCGCACGCCGGCCGCGACGAGGTTGCGCGCGATGCGTGCCGCGCGCGCGTCGACCTCGCCGCGCGTGAGCGCGCGATCGATGTCGGCGACACCGCGTGCGTCGGGCCGCGCCTGCGCATGCGCGGCGATCCGTGCGTGCACGGGAACGAACGGTTCGGCTTCGGCCGCGCCTGCCGGCGCGTTCCACGCGAACAGTTGCGCGCGTTCGTCGGCCGGCAGCCAGTCGAGATCGCCGACCGGCACATGCGGGCGCGCGAGCGCATCGCCGAGCAGCGTGACGAGACGCGCGGCCAGCCGCGCGATCGCGTCGGCATCGAACAGGTCGAGCGCGTAGATGAACGCGGCGTCGAACGTGCCGTCGGGCGTCGCCTCGACGGAAAGCGTCAGGTCGAATTTCGCGGACGGTGTGCCGGACGGCAGCAGCGTCGCCGATGCTGCGCCGAACGCGGGCAGCGCGTGGCGTTCGCCATACGCGGCCATTACCTGGAACAGCGGATGATGACTCGCGCTGCGCGGCACGCCGAGCGCGTCGACGACCTGCTCGAACGGCACGTCCTGATGCATCTGCGCATCGACGAGCGCGCGCTGCGTGCGCGCGACCAGCGACGCGAAGTCGCCGTGCGCGGGCACGTCGACATCGATCGCGAGCGTGTTGACGAAGAAGCCGATCAGCCCGGCCGTTTCCGCGCGCTCGCGGTTCGCGGCGGGCACACCGACGCAGATCCGCGCATCGCCGGTCGCGCGGGCGAGCAGCGCGTCGAGCGCCGCGAGCAGCACCGCGAACGGCGTCGCGCCCGATGCGGCCGCGAACGCCCGCAGCTGCGCGCCGATGCGTGCGTCGAGCGCAAACACGTGACGCCCGCCGCGTGCGCTGCGGCGTGCGGGTCGTGCAGTCGCACCGGGCAGCGTCAGCACGCCGCGCTGCGGATCGAGCCGCTCGCGCCAGAACGCCAGCTGCCGGTCGCGCTCGCCGGCATCGAGCCAGCGGCGCTGCCACAGCGCATAGTCCGCATACTGGATCGGCAGCGGCGCGAGCGGCACCGGCGCGCCCGTCGCATACGCGCGATAGAACGCCGCGAGCTCGTCCAGCATCACGCCCGACGACCAGCCGTCCGACACGATGTGGTGAACGGTCAGCGCGAGCCAGTGATGCGTCGCGTCGAAGCGGATCAGGTGCGCCCGCACGAGCGGTGCCACGCCGAGATCGAACGCGCCGGCTTCATCGGCCATTGCGACGCTTTCGGCGCGCGCGACGCGCTGCGCATCAGGCAGCGCTTCGAGATCGGTCTCCCGCCACGGGCAACGCAACGGCGGATGGATCGTCTGCGCGACGCCGTCGTCCGCTTCGTCGAAGGTCGTGCGCAGTGCTTCGTGGCGCGCGATCAGCGCATCGCACGCGAGCCGCAGCGCATGCGCGTCGAGCGGGCCCGTCAGCGCGAGCCGCTCGGTGATGTGATACGCGTGCGGCGCATCGATCAGCCGCGCATGCAGCCACAGCCGCGTCTGCGCGAACGAGGCCGGCACGCGATCGCTGCGCGGCGTGCGCGGCGGGATCGGCAGCACGCGGAAGTCGATGCCGGCCGCGCCGAGCTTGTCGATGAACACCGCGCGCTGCGCGTCCGGCAGTTGCGCGAAGCGCGTTGCAAGGGCGAGCCAGTCGGGTTGAGCCTTCGTCATCCGGGGTCCTTATTGGGTTTCCAGTTCGCCGAGCAGCGCATCGATCGCGCTCGCCGCGTCGGTCTCGCCGCGTGCCGCGCAGGCGGCGTCGATCGCCTCCGCACAGCGGGCGAGCGTGCGGGTGTCGAACAGCGTGCGCAGCGGCAGCGCGAGGCCCCAGTGCAGGTTCGCCTGCGCATGCGCCTGCGTCGCGAGCAGCGAGTGGCCGCCGAGCTGGAAGAAATCGTCGTCGCGGCCGATCGCGTCCACGTGCAGCACGCGCTGCCAGATCGCCGCGAGCGCGCGCTGCGTGTCGGTCGCGAGTTCGACAGCCGCGGCCGCGTCGCGCACCGGCGCGGGCAGCGCATGGCGATCGCATTTGCCGTTCGGCGTGACCGGCAGCGCGTCGAGCTCGATCAATTGCGACGGCACCATGTAGGCCGGCAACTGCGCACGCAACGAATCCAGCAACGCGGCGCGGTCGAGCGGCCCCGCGTCGCCACATGCGACATAGCCGACCAGTTGCTCGTCGCGCACGATCACGACGGCGTCATGCACGCCGGGCGCGGCGCGCAGCAGCGCCTCGATCTCGCCCGGCTCGATCCGCTGGCCGCGCAGCTTCACCTGCGTGTCGACGCGGCCGAGGTAGTCGAGCGCGCCGTCGGCGCGACGCCGCGCGAGGTCGCCGGTGCGATACATGCGCGCGCCCGGCACGAACGGATCGGGCACGAAACGCTCGGCGGTCAGCCCCGGGCGGCCGAGATAGCCGCGCGCGAGGCCCGCGCCGGCCAGGTACAGTTCGCCGGTCGCACCGGCCGGCACGGGCTGCCAGGCCGCGTCGAGCACGTGCAGTTGCAGGTTCGCGATCGGATGGCCGATCGGCACCGCGACGGCGCTCGCGTCGGCGGGGCCGCAGGTCCAGTGCGACACGTCGATCGCGGCTTCGGTCGGCCCGTACAGGTTCACGAGCGTTGCGTTCGGCAGGAGGCGCGCGACCTTCGCGACGAGTTCGGGCGCGAGCGCCTCGCCACTCGCGACGATCAGGCGCACGCTGTCGCACTGCGCGGCGGCCGAAAAATCGTCGAGATACGCGGCGAACGCGGCCAGCATCGACGGCACGAAGTGCAGCACCGTCACGCCGTGCGCATGGATCGCGGCTGTGAGGCGGGCCGGATCGCGGTGGTCGCCCGGCGCGGCGATCGCGAGCTTCGCGCCGGTCGCGAGCGGCCACACGAATTCCCACACCGACACGTCGAAGCCGAACGGCGTCTTGTGCAGCACGACGTCGTCGCGCGTCAGCCCGTATGCGTGCTGCATCCACGCGATCCGGTTCGCGAGCGCGCCGTGCGAGTTGCCGGCGCCCTTCGGCTTGCCGGTCGAGCCGGACGTGTAGATCAGGTATGCGAGCTGCGCATCGTGGATGTCGGTTGCAATGTCGATGGCGGTGTCACCCGATTCGTCCGCGAGCAGGTCGGCCACCGTCAGAAGCGCGGCCGACGCGTCGTTGCCGAGCGCGGCTTCGACCTGCTCGCGCAGATGCGCGTGCGTAATGACAACCGCGGGCCGCGCATCGCGCAGCAGGTACGCGATGCGCTCGGCCGGATAGTCGGGATCGACCGGCAGATACGCGGCACCGGCCTTCAGCACGCCGACGAGCGCGGTCACCATGTCGAACGAACGCTCGACGCACAGTGCAACCGGCGTGTCGGGCTGCACGCCGCGCCGGCGCAATGCGGCGGCCACGCGTGTCGTGTCCAGGTCGAGCTCGCGATAGGTCGCGCGCTGCACGCAGCCGTCGGCATCCGCGTATTCGAGCGCGATCGCGTCGGGCGTCGCGCGTGCGGCGGCCGCGAATTGCAGGTGCAGCGGCTGCCGTTGCGCATCGGGCCACGTCCGTGCGGTGTCCTGCGCGCGCGCCAGTGCGGCGCGCGTGTCGTCGTCGGCGATCGACAGCGTGCCGAGCAGCGCGTCCGGCATGTGCGCCAGCGCGTCGAGCGCACATGCGAACGCGCGGTGCCAGCGTTCGACCTGCTGCGTATCGATACGCGCGGTGTCGTAACCGTAATCGATCGTGAGTTCGGCACCGCTTTCGATCACGAGCGTCAGCGCGAAGTCCGTGGATTCGATGCTGCGCACGCTGCTCAGCGCGAGTGCGCGCGGATCGGCATCGCGCGCCGTGTCGTCGACCGGATAGTTCTCGAACACGACCAGCGTGTCGAACAGCGCACCGCCGGCGCCGCGCGCCCAGCGCTGGATGTCGGCGAGCGGCGTATGCGCGTGCTCGGCGGCAGCCGCGTTGTCGCGCTGCAGCGCCTGCAGCCAGTCGGACGCGCGCTGATGCGGCGCGGGTGCCGTGATGACCGGCAGCGTGTTGATGAACAGACCGAGCACCGAGTCGACGTCCGCGAGCGCGTCGGGACGGCCCGCGACGGTCGCGCCGAACGCAATGGCCGGCTGGTGCGTCATCCGCTGCAACGCGAGCGCCCATGCGCCCTGCACCAGCGTGTTGACGGTCAGCTTCAGCGCGCGCGCCGTCTGCGCGACACGCGTCGTCGCCGCCGTATCGATCGTCGCGCGCCACGCAAGCATTTCCGCCTGCGCACGATCGGCGACGCGCTCGGCGATCAGCGTCGGCGCGTCGAGACGCGCGAGCCGCGCGGTCCAGAAGCGCTCGTCGGCCGCGCGGTCGCGCGTGCCGAGCCATGCGATGAAGTCGCGATAGCGCAGTGCCGGGCGCCGCTCGAACGGCGACACCGCATCGGGATCGCGATAATCGCGCAACACGTCCGCGAGCAGGCGCGCGGTGCTCCAGCCGTCGAGCAGCACGTGGTGACGTGTCCACACGACGCGCCACGCATCGTCGGCGACGCGGATCAGCGTGAGCCGCATCAGCGGCGGCTCGCGCCAGTCGAAGCCGCGCGTGCGGTCGGCCGCGAGCCACGCGTCGAAATCGGCGTCCAGCGTGTCGCCGCGCGTGCGCCAGTCGAGCTGTTCGACCGGCATCCGCGCATGACGATGCACGCATTGCAGCGGTGCGGCCTCGTCGGGCATCACGCTGGTGCGCAGGATGTCGTGGCGTGCGACGGATGCGGCGAACGCGGCCGCGAGCCGGTCGGCATCGAGCGCCGTTGCGGTCGCGACGAGCTGGTTCACGTAGCTTGCATGACCGGGCGCGAACAGCGCATGGAACAGGATCCCCTGCTGCATCGGCGACAGCGGATACACGTCGTCGATCGTGCGCCAGTCGAGCGGCGCGCGCTCGATCGCGGCCTGCGTGAGGCCGGCGGCCTGCGCGAGCGGGAAGTCGCCCGGCGTCGCACCGCCGCCGCGATGCGCGATGCGCGACGCGCAGGCGCCGGCGAGTTCGCGCAGCGCGGCGGCGAAGCGATTCGCGAACGCATCGATCGTCGCACGCTCGAACTGCGGCGCGCCGTAGACCCAGTGAACCTTCAGCGTGCGGGCGCCGTCGCGGTCGGTATCGAGGTACGCGTGAATCGCGAGCGTGTTGCCGAGCGGCCCGTGCGGGTCGCGCTCGATGCCGGTGCCGCCGAAACGCGGCACGAGCACGGCGTCGCGCGGTGCATCGAACTGGCCGAGATAGTTGAACGTGACACGCGGACGCGGCACGGCGGCCAGCGCCGCACGCGTCGCCGCGTCGCCGTGGTGCGCGAGCACGCCAAAGCCGAGGCCCTTGTGCGGGACTGCGCGCAGCGTGTCCTTGATCGCGCACAGCGTGTCGCGCGCGGTGGCTTCGACCGGCAGCGTGACCGGATAATGGCTCGTCAGCCACCCGACCGTGCGGCTTGCATCCGCATCGTCGAACAGCGCCTCGCGTCCATGCCCCTCGAGTTCGACGCGGCACGATGCGGCACCATCGGCGCCGGCCAGCGCCAGTGCGAGCGCCGCAACCAGCAGTTCGACCGTCTGCGTGCGATAGGCGGCGTGCGCATCGGTCAGTACGGCGCGAGTCAGCGCCGCGTCGATCGTCTGCACGACGACTGCCGCATCGGCGTTCGTCGCCGGTGCGTCGGGATGATCGGGCACGAGGTCGTCGCCCTGTGCCATCCGCACCCAGTAAGCCGTTTCGGCGGCGAACGGCGACGCTGGCTCCGTCGCGGCACGCGCGAGGCGTGCGGCCCATGCATCCGCACGCAAGCCCGGCTGCGACAGGCGCACGGGGGCGCGTTCGCATGCGGCACGATATGCGGCGTCCAGGTCGTCGAGCAGGATGCGCCACGACACGCCGTCGACGATCACGTGATGAATCGCCAGATACAACCGTGTCGCACCGTCCGGCAGCCGCGCGGCGCATGCGCACGCGAGCGGCCCGCGACCGAGATCGAGGCGGCGCTGCAACGCGTCGAAGCGTGCCAGCGCGTCGGCTTCGTCGTGCGCGGCGACTTCGACGAACGGCAGTGCATCGTACGGTTTCGCCGCGTCGCTCGCGTGCCAGTGGCCGTCCGCGCCGCGTGCGAAGCGCTGGCGGAACGCGTCGTGATGCGTGAGCAACGCATCGAACGCGCGCGCGAATGCATCGGCGTCGAACGGGCCGCGCACGTCGAACGCGACCGACTGGTTCCAGTGGCCCGGATGCGGCACGTCGAGCGCGAAGAAGCGCTGCTGCGCGGGCGTCAGGATCGCCGCCACGGCAGCCGTTGCGGCCTGGACCGGCACCTGCGCTGCCGGCGTCGTCGCGGGCGTTGCTGCGGCGACGTCTTCGGTCTTCGCGACGCGCGCGAGCTCGGCGACCGTCGGGCCGTCGAACAGTTGCTTCGGCGTGAAGCGCACGCCGCGCTTGCGCGCGCGTGCGATCACCTGCAGCACCAGAATCGAGTCGCCGCCGAGCTCGAAGAAGTTGTCGTCGCGGCCGACGTGCGGCGCCTTCAGCACCGCCTGCCAGACTTCGGCGAGCGTCGTTTCGACCGGCCCCTGCGGCGCATCGCCGGCTGCTGTCGCCACCGGCGCGGCGGCCAGCTCGCGCAGCGCCGCGCGATCGATCTTGCCGTTCGCGGTCACCGGCAGGCGCGCGAGCGCGACGAACTGCGCGGGCATCATGTAGTCGGGCAGCGTCGTGCCGAGCGCCGTGCGCATGGCTGCCTCGTCGAATGCCGCGCCGTCGCGCATCACGACGAACGTCGCGAGCCGCAGGCGGCCGTCATGCTCGATCGCGAGCGTCTCGGCCTGCGCGACCGGCCCGGCCGCGCGCACCGCCGCGCTCACCTCGCCCGGCTCGACGCGATAGCCGCGAATCTTCACCTGGTCGTCGATGCGGCCGAGGAACGCGATGCGACCGTCCGCGCGCAGGCGCACGCGGTCGCCCGTGCGATACAGGCGCGCACCGGCCGCGAACGGATCGGGCACGAAGCGCTCGGCGGTCTGCGCCGGCCGGTTCAGGTAGCCGCGCGCCACGCCCGGCCCGCCCAGATACAGCTCGCCCGTCGCACCTGCCGGCACGCACGCGCCGAACGCATCGAGCACCAGCGCGCGCGCATTCGGCAGCGGTCCGCCAAGCGGCACGCCGCTCGCGGGATCGCGCGCGTCGGCGGCGATCGATGCGGTGTCGCACACGAGCGCGCCGACGGTCGCTTCGGTCGGCCCGTAATGGTTGATCACGCGGCAGGCAGGCGCCAGCGCGGCCACGCGCGCGACGAGCGCCCACGTGAGCGTTTCGCCGCCGGTCACGAGCGCATGGCGCGGCAGCACGTCGGCCGGCACGCGCGCGTCGAGCAACGCCTGCAGGTGGCTCGGCACGATCTTCAACACGCCGACGTCGCGCCGGCGCATTTCATTCGCGAAGAGGTCCGGATCGAACGCGCATGCGGCCGGCAGCAGGTGCAGCGTGCGGCCCGCGCACAGCGCGCCGAACAGCGTCGTGTGGCCGAGGTCGGCGGCGACGGTCGATACCATCGCGAACGACGCGTCCGGAGCGAACGCCAGCTCGTCGAGCATTCCCTGCACGTAGTCGGCCAATGCGCCGTGCGACACGACGACGCCCTTCGGCGTGCCGGTCGAACCCGACGTATAGATCAGATAGGCGCCCTGTTCGCGATGCGGCGCGACGCGTACGCCGGCCGCATGCGCGAGCGTCGCGTCCTGCGCGAGCGCGTCGACGTCGAGCGGCTGCGCCGTGCTGCCGGCCGGCCACGCGGCCACATCGCGGCCATGCGCGACGAGCGCCCAGCGCGCGCCGCAATCGGCGGCCGCGGCCGCGATGCGCGCGCCCGGCTGGGCCGGGTCGAGCAGCACGGCCAGCGCGCCGGCCTTCAGTGCGCCGAGCAGGCCGACGACGAAGCGGGCCGAGCGCTCGATGCAGACGATGACGGGTGCTTCGGCGGCCACGCCGCGCAGCGTCAACGCATGTGCGACGCGGTTCGACGTATCGTCGAGTTCGGCGAACGTCAGCGACGCCGACGCATCAGCAAGCGCGACGCGATGCGGATACGCGGCAGCCTGCCGCGCGAAGGCGGCGACGACGTCCGCGTGTTCGACGTCGAGCGCACGCCCGTCGCGCGGCTGGCGCAGCGCCGGCGAGGCATCGCACGGCAGCGCGGCCGTCGTGCGGTGCGGTTCATGAGCGGCGGCCGCGACGAGCGCAGCATAGCTGTCGAGCCACGCGCGCGCGGTGCCGGCATCGATGCAGTCGGTCGCATAGGCGGCGACCAGTTCGATTCCGTGCGCATCGTCGGTGAAATCCAGCGCGAAGTCGAAGCGCGCGGCGAGATCGGGGCCCGGCGTCGCGACCGCGGTCGCGCCCGGCAGCACGCTGTCGTGCCGTGCATCGAACTGTTGCGCGAATTTCACGCGCAGCCATTCGTCGCCGCGCTTGACGGGCGGCTTCACCGCATCGACGACGCGCTCGAACGGCACGTCCTGGTGCGCGACCGCATCGAGCGCCGCCGTGCGCGCCGCGTCGACCAGCGCGCGGAACGGCAGCGTCGGCGCCACCCGCACGCGCAGCGCGACCGTATTCAGGAACAAGCCGAGCAATGCGCGCGTTTCCGGGCGCTGGCGGTGCGCGACCGGCACCGCGACGACCACGTCGGTCTCGCCGGTCAGGCGCGACAGCCACGCGTCCAGTGCGGCCAGCAGCACCGTGAAGACGGTGGCCTGCGCATCGCGCGCGAGACGCCGGATGTCGGCGGCCGCCGTGTCGGGCAGGCGGACCGAGACGCGTGCGCCGTGCAGCGTGCGCGTCGCGCCCGGTTGACGGTCGACCGGCAGCGCGAGCGGGCCCGGCACGTCGCGCAATGCATCGCGCCAGTAGTCGAGCTGACGCTCGCCCTCGCCGCCGGCGAGCATGTCGCGCTGCCAGTCCGCATAGTCGGCGTACTGGATCGGCAGTGCCGGCAACGACGGATCGCGGCCTTGCGCATACGCGCTGTAAGCGGCCGCCAGTTCGTCGAACGCGCAGCGCGAGCTCCAGCCGTCGGTGATCGCGTGGTGCGCGGTCAGCAGCAGCCGGTGACGATCGTCGGCGAGCGCGATGAGCGTCGCGCGCAGCAGCGGCCCGCTCGACAGATCGAACGGCGTGCCTGCGTCGCGCTCGGCGGTGCGCGCGGCTTGCGCGTCGCGCGCGGCCGGCGATTCGCCGCGCAAGTCGAGCGTCGCGATCGCAACGGGCAGACGGGCATGGATGCGCTGCATCACGATGCCTTCGCCGTTGTCGACGAGCGTCGTGCGCCACGCGTCGTGCCGCTCGATCACGTGATCGAGCGCACGCTGCAATGCGGCGCGGTCGAGCGCGCCGTCGATCGTCCAGTGCGCGGCGATGTGATACGCGGCGCCTGCGTCGCGCGTTTGCGCGAGCACCCAGAAACGTTGCTGGGCGAGCGAAGCGGCGCGATCGACGTACGGGGCATCCGATCCAGCCGCGCCGGCCGGCGCGCGGCGTGCGGCAATCGCGGCCAGCGGCTCGCCCGTCTCGCGTTCCGCGCGATCGACGTGCGCGGCCAGCGCGGCCAGCGCCGGATCGGCGAACAGCGTGTCGAGCCGCAGGTTCACGCGCAACGCGGCGCGGATCGCGGCCTGCAGTTGCATCGCCGCGAGCGAATCGGCGCCCAGCATGAAGAAGCGGTCGTCGCGCGACGGCGTCGTGTCGAGCCCGAGCAGCGTTTGCCAGAGGCCGGCGATCTGCTGTTCGGTCGGCGTGCACGGCGCGTCGCCCGCGGTGCGTTCGGTATCGCGGGCGGCCGCGATGCGCTCACGCAGCGCGGCACGATCGATCTTGCCGTTCAGCGTGTACGGCAGCGCATCGCAGCGCACGAAGCGATGCGGCTGCCACGCGGCGGGCAACTGCGCGCCCACGTGCGCCTTCAGCGCGGCATCGTCGGCCGCCGCGCGCAGCGCCACACACGCGATCAGCCGCGTCGGCCCGTGGCCGGTTTCGGCGATCACGGCGGCGTCGGCCACCGCCGGATGCGCGCGCAGGCACGCGGCGATTTCCGCCGGTTCCACACGCACGCCACGCACCTGGACCTGGTCGTCGAGGCGGCCGAGATAGTCGAACGTGCCGTCGGCGCGCAGACGCGCGAGGTCGCCCGTTCGGTACACGCGGGCCCCGGGTTCGCCGTGCGCATCGGGAATGAAGCGTTCGGCCGTCAGCGCCGGGCGGCCGTGATAGCCGCGCGCGACGCATACGCCGCCCAGCAGCAGTTCGCCGCCCTCGTCCGGTCCGCCCTGCTCGCCTGTCTCGTCGCCGGCGATGCGCGCGACGCGCGGGCCGATCGCGCGACCGATCGGCAGCGCCGCATACGCATCGCCCGTCGCCAGCACCGGCGTTTCGCCCGGCTCGACCGGCCACAGCATCGGCGAGATCACGGCCTCGGTGGGCCCGTAGCCGTTGATCAGGCGAACCGACGGGAACGTGCGGCGCACGAATTCGAATGCCTGCTGCGGCAGCGCTTCGCCACCGAACGCGAGCACGCGCAACGCCGGCGGCACGCCGTCGCGCGCGGCGACGGCCGCGAATTCGCGCAGATACGCAGGCGGAAACGCGGCGACGCTGACCGATTCCCGCACCATCAGCGCATGGGCGGCGTCCGGCGCGAATGGCTGCGGCGGCGCAATCGTCACGCTCGCGCCGATCGCGAGCGGCGCGAGCCAGCACTCGTGCGCGGCATCGAAATTGACCGACGCGAAATGCAGCAGGCGGTCGCCGCTCTCGATCGGCAGCGCGGCCGCGAGCGCGTCGCAATGCGCGGCGAGCGGCCCGTGCTCGACGACCACCGCCTTCGGCGTGCCCGTCGAGCCCGACGTGTAGATCATGTAGGCCGCCGAGCGCGGATGCACGGGCACGTCCTCGTCGTCGACGCTGGCGGCGGCGCCCGTACCCGCATCCGCGGACATCGCGTCGAACGCATGTTCGAGCGGCGCGCCGAGCGCCGCGCGGCCTGCCGCGTCGACGATTCCGTGGCGCAGTTGCGCATCGCGCACGATCCAGTCCAGCCGCGCGGCCGGATGACGCGGATCGAGCGGCACGAATACGCCGCCCGCCTTCAGCACGGCGAGCAGCGCGACGAACAGCTCGCACGAGCGTTCGACGCAGACGCCCACCCGCACTTCCGCGCCGACACCGGCCGCGCGCAGTTGGCGGGCAAGATGCGACGCACGCGCGTCGAGCGCGCCGCGCGACAGGCGCAGGTCGCTCTGGAAAGGCGCGGCGAGCGCGGGCGCGTCGGGCGCACGGCGCGCCAGTTCGCGAATTCGGTAATGCAGCGCAGTCGGGAAACTCGTCATGTGCGTGAAGTCCTTCGGTCCGGCCGCTTCGGCCAAGTCTCGGGGCCGCATGGGGCGGCTTCACTGGTGTGACGAACGGCGCGGCCGATTTTTTACCGTTTTGCGCGCAAAGTCGGAACGAACGCATTTTTCGAAGGCAGCGCTAAATATTTGCGCGGCCCGTTCGTCTATCAGGAAGGAACGCCGCGACCGGGCCCGCCCGCGCGCCGCTTTCGCATCGATCCTGCCGTTTCCGCAAGGTTTGCCTGCCCTTCATTTACCGACGTTGCCGATGACCGCTGCCCACGAGCCTTCTTTCCCGCCGTCCCTCGACGCCTCCCCCGGCCGCCCCGCGGCCCGCCTGATCCTCGCGCTGCTGCGCGAAAGCCGCGCGTCGCTCGCGCTGGCGCTCGTCGCGTGCGTGCTCAACGGCGTCGCGAGCGTGCTGCTCGTCGCGACGTTGAACCGCGCGCTCGCGACGCCCGGCGCGGCCGATGCGTCGCTCGCGTGGCGCTTCGCGCTGTGCGCGGTGATCGCGCTCGTCACGCGCATCGTGTCGGGCACGCTGTTCGCCCGGCTGTCGCAGGACACGATGGCGCGGCTGCGCGTGCATCTCGCGCGGCGCGTCGGCGCGGCCGAGCTGCGCGACATCGAGCGGATCGGCGCGGCACCCGTGCAGTCGGTGCTCACCGACGACGCGACCAACGTGTCGATGCTGTTCTTCGCGCTGCCGAACCTGGTGATGCACGGCTCGATCGTGTTCGGCTGCCTCGGCTATCTCGCGTGGCTGTCGTGGCCCGTGTGCGTGCTCGCGCTGACCGCGATCGTCGCGGGCTCGCTCGGCTATCACACCGGCGATCGCCGCGCGATCGCGTCGCTCGAGGCGGCCGGCCACGCGCAGGACCGCCTGTTCGGCTATCTCGGCGCACTGTTCTCGGGCGCGAAGGAACTGAAGCTGCATGACGCGCGCGCACGCCAGTTCGTCGACGGCCAGCTCGGCGCCGCGATCGGCGAGGTGCGCGACCACCGCCGCCGCGCGTTCAGCGCGTATGCGGTCGGCGTCGGCTGGATCATCTTCCTGTTCTATGCGTTCCTCGGCGCGGCCGCGTTCTGGCCGCAGCTCGGCGTGCATGCCGATGCGGGCACCGCGGCCGGCTATGTCGTCGTGTTCCTGTTCATGCTGGTGCCGCTCGACGGACTGTTGAACAACCTGCCGACCGTCAATGCGGCACGCGTATCGCTCGCGCGCATCGAAGGCGTGATGGCCGAATTCGGCGCGCTGCGCACGGTGCCGCCCGCCAGCGATGCGCCCGACGTGCCGCCGGCCGGCGCGATCACGCTGCGCGGCGTCACGCACGCGTATTTCCACGAACGCGACGAGCGCATGTTCCGGATCGGGCCGATCGACCTGACGATCCGGCCGGGCGAGCTCGTGTTCATCGTCGGCGGCAACGGCAGCGGCAAGACGACGCTCGCGAAGGTGCTGACAGGGCTCTACGAGCCGGAGGAAGGCGCGATCGAGGTCGACGGCCGCACCATCGGCTGGCGCGAGCGTGCCGCCTACCGGCAGCGCTTCAGCGCGGTGTTCAACGATTTCCATCTGTTCGATGCGCTGCTCGGCATCGTCGATCCCGACGATCCGGCGCGTGCGCAGGCCGATGCGCGCGCGAACGCGCTGGTGGCAAAGCTCGCGCTCGATCACAAGGTGAAAGTCGTCGACGGTGCGTTCTCGAACCGTGCGCTGTCGACCGGGCAACGCAAGCGGCTCGCGCTCGTCGTCGCATACCTGGAGGACCGGCCGTTCTACCTGTTCGACGAATGGGCGGCCGACCAGGATCCGTCGTTCAAGGCGGTGTTCTACGAGCAGTTGCTGCCGGAACTGCGCGCACGCGGCAAGGCCGTGATCGTGATCACGCACGACGACCGCTATTTCGATCTCGCCGATCGCCTGCTGAAGCTCGACAACGGGCAGATCGTCAGCGACACGACGCCCGCGCGGTCACGCGCACGGGACGGCGCCGACGCGCTGAGCGCGTAAGCACGCGTGAACGCGGGCCGCCTGCATCCGCCGATCGCGGTGCGCAGGCGGCCGGTTTTCGGCTCCGCCGCGCGTAAAGGATCCGAAATGGACGCAAATATCGTTCGAGACACTGATGGATGCGTGACACCATCGGCACGCGAAGACTCGCGAATGCCCGTGCGACGCGCGTTTCCCTGCACCCGAACGACGATCCGCTCGTTCAGCGCACGGTCGGCAGCGCGAGCAGCGTATCGGTCATCACGTCGGCCAGCTTCAACGCCGACATCGGCCCGCCGAACCCCCAGATGTTCCGTTCGACGAGCGCGATCCTGCGCTCCCGCAGCGCGGGCACGAAACGCCACACCGGCGAGTCGAGTTTCGACGACAGCGGCACGTCCATCCCCGTCGCGGTGACGAACAGCACGGCGAGATCGCGTTGCCGGAGCAGGTCGGCGGACGTCACGTAAAGCGTGCCTTCCCGCGTCGGCTTCTTCGGCCACGGGTCGAGCCCGAGCGCGCGCGCGAGGCCCGCGGACGTGCTGTTGCCCGTATAGGCCCAGTAGCGATCGGGCAGCCCGAGATCCTGAAGGAGTGCGATGCGTTCGCCGCGACGGCCGGCGGCCGCGAGCCGCGCCGCATTGCGCGCGATCCCTGCGTCGAGCGTCCCTTCGATCGCCTTCGCACGCGCATCGCGGCCGGTCACCGCACCGATCGTCCGGAAGATCTGCCGCATCCAGTCGAGCTGCGTGACGGGCACGCCGTCTTCCGACACGTTCGGGCTGAACTGGAACAGGATCGTCGGCGCGATCCGGTCGAGCGCGGCAAAGATCGGCGCATGCCGGAAACCCACGCCGATGATGAGGTCGGGCTTCACCGCGGCGATCGCCTCGAGCCCCGGCTCCTGACGCGAGCCGACGTCGGTCACGTGCGCGAGCCGCTCGCTTTCGTAGCCGAGCCAGCCCGGATAGAACGCGGTATCGGCCATGCCGACCGGCACGATGTCGAGCGCGATCGCGCTTTCGGCGAACATGAAGTCGAGCGCGACCACGCGTTGCGGCCGCACGGGCATCGTCGCACTCGCCTGCGAGACGACAGGGTTGCCGGCAAGCGAGCGGCCCGCTTGCGGCGACGTGCCGCCCTGCCCGCCGCGCGCGACATCCGCGACATCCGCGACATCCGCGACCGCGGCGGACGGCGCAGCCAGCGCACCGCAGCATGCGGCGCCGAGCGCGGCCAGTGCGCCGAGCGCCTGGCGGCGGCCGGCGTGCGGCCTCCCCGTCACCGGATCGCGTCCTGCTCGGCCAGCGCCGCGTCGTCCATCGTCAATAGCAGCGGGCAGCTTCCACACAGTTGCGTTTCTCCAGGAATTTCATAGCGCAGGCAGCACACGCGGCGCGCGCGAAACGGCGTCGGCAGCAGCGGCGAACGCGGTACCGCGTCGCGCACCGGCAGACGCAGCGGATTCGGCTCGCCTTCGACGCGACACGCACCGAACAGCCACTCGGCATCGCGCGCGGAGTCGGCCGCGCACGGCAGCGAGCGGTACGTGCCGAACAGATGGTCGAGCAGGTTGCCCGCGTTGCTCCACAGCACGCGCGGCGTAACGCGGCCCATCGCCGCGAGCAGCTCGATCACCGCGCCAAGATGCGCGAGCAACCCGGCATAGCGCGGTGCGGGTGCGTCGCACGGTTCGCCGAGCGCGTCCGGCGCGACATACAGCGCGGCCGGCATCCCGTCGTCGAGTGCGACGAACGTGCGGCCAGGCGCCATGTCGAGCGGCCGGCCGAGCGTCAGCGCGGCGACCACGCCGGCGGGCACTGCACGGCCGAAGTAATACTTGCTCCATTGCGACATCAGCGCACGCGCATGCAGCGCCGGATCGCCGCCGTAGTGGCGGACCATCGCATCGAGCAGCGCATCGCGATGATCGGGCAGCGCGTCGACCGGCACGACGATCCGGCCCGGCGCGAGCGCATCGTCGGGCATGCCGAGCCACACCGTGTCGAGATGCTCGGCGAACGGCTCGGGCGCGAACGCGGAGAAGCGCGTGGCGCGTGCACCGTCGAGCACCTGCGTCATCGCCCCGCGCGCCGGGCGCGGCGCCCCTCGAGAACCAGCAGCCCGAGCAGATACGGCGCGCCGATCAGCGCGGTCAACACGCCGGCCGGCACTTCGCGCGGCGCGACGACCGTGCGGGCCGCGAGGTCGGCGCATCCGAGAATCAGCGCGCCGCATGCGGCCGCCAGCCACAGCCGCGTGCGATGCCGGCGCGCGCCGAGCATCGTCGCGACGTGCGGCGCCATCAGTCCGATGAAGCCGACCGGCCCAACCGCCGCGACGGCCGCGCACGCGGCGAGCGTCGCGATCGTCAGCGCGAGCGGGCGCAGCGCGGCGACCGGCAGGCCGAGCGCGGCCGCCTGGTCGTCGCCGAGCGCGAGCATGTCGAGCGGCCGGGCAAGCCATGCGAATACAGGAATCGCCAGCACGCACCACGGCAGCAGCATCGACACCTCGCCCCAGCTGCGGCCGTAGGTGCCGCCGACGAGCCACACGACGAAGCGCGCGGGCTGCACGCTTTCCTGCGTGATCAGCCATTGCGCGAGCGTGGTCCACAGCGCGCCGATCACGATGCCGGTCAGCGCGACCGCGAGCGGTGCGTAACGGTGCCGGTGATTCAGCGCGAGCGTGATCGCGAGCGACAGCGTGCCGCCGGTCAACGCGGACACGGCGAGCGTCGCGTGCCCCATCAGCGGCCACGTCGACAGCGCAAACAGCGTAACGAGCCCCGCGCCCTGCGTGACGCCGAGCACTTCGGGGCCCGCGAGCGGGTTGCGCACGACGCTCTGCATCGCGACGCCGCTCACGGCCAGCAGCGCACCCGCGAGAAGCGCGCACAGCAGCCGCGGCATGCGCAGGTCGATCAGCATCCGTGCGACGTCATCGTGACCGGACAGCGCGGCGGACCAGCGTGCCGGCGACACCCACTCCGGGCCGGCCGACACGCCGGCGAACACGACGAGGACGCCGGCCGCGACGAACAGCGCCGCGCGCAACGGCCAGCCGAGCTGCTCGAGCCAGGCGACCACCCGCGTCGAGCCGCTGCCGGCCGCGCGCTCGGCCTGCGCGTGCAGCACGCCCGACCATGCGGCGCCGCGCCGGATCATCGCGAGCATCAGCGGCGTGCCGACGAGCGCGATCGCGACGCCGGTCGACAATGTCGCATCGAGGCCCGACGCGAGCACCGCGCTGTCGGTGACGAGCACGAGTGCACCGCCCGCCAGCGCCGACAGCGGCACCAGCACGCCGAGCCGGGCCGCGCGTGCGCCGCGCACCTGGCGCAGCAGGTTCGGCGCGACGAGCCCGACGTACGACAGCGGGCCGGCGATGCTGACGGCCACGCTCGTGAACGCGACCGCGACGATCGTCGCGGCGAGCCGCGACGCGTCGACGCGCACGCCTGCGGCGGCCGCCGCCTCGTCGCCGAGCGCGAGCGGGTTCAGCGGCCGGATCACGAACGGCAATGCCAGCAGCGGCAAGACGAGCCAGCGCGCGGCGAGCGCGAGCCCGGTCGCGCCCGGCTGATAGAGACTTCCGTTGGTCCACAACGCGGCGCCCGCGATGTTCTGCTCGAAGAACGCGAGCACGAGCGTCGACAGTGCCGCGAACAGCAGCATGCAGACGCTGCCGGCGAGCACCAGCCGCAGCGGCGTCGCGCGCCAGCCGCCGGCCGCGACGATCGCGCACGCGGCGGCCGCGAGCCCGCACACGAACAGCAGCGGCACCGACGCGACTCCGGCGAGCGCCGGCACCAGCATCGCCGCGAGCAGGCCAAGCTGGGCGCCGCCCGTCACGCCGAGCAGATCGGGCGATGCGAGCGGGTTGCGCGTGAGCGACTGGAACAACGCGCCCGCGACGCCGAGGCAGCCGCCGGCGACCAGCGCGGCCGCGACGCGCGGCAGCTGGAGGTCGAACAGGAACACGCCCGCCAGCGCGGCAGCGTCGCTGCCGGGCGCCGCGTTCCACCATGCGTGCAAGTCCGGCGCGATGCGCAGCACCGCCAGCAACACGATCAGCACGACGAGGCCGAGCGCGAGCGCGCCGGCACGGCGGCCGGATGCCGCGCGCTGCCCGCTTGCCGCAAGCCGCTTGCGCATCGCGAACGTCGTCATACGGCGATATCCCGATGAACCGCGCGATCGAACGCGACCGCCGTGCCGGATGCCGGCGGCCCGTACGCCGGCACGCACATCGGCGCGCCCGTCTGCGGATGCGCGAGCTTCAGCATGTCGACGCCGAACGCCGCACGCAGCCGCGCCGGCTCCAGCATCGCGTCGGGCGAGCCTTGCGCGACGAGGCGGCCGGCACGCATCAGAACGATGTCGTCGCTGTACGCCGCCGCCTGGTTCAGGTCGTGCAGGACCCACACGATCGTCAGCCCGCGTGCGCGGTTCAGCGCGCGCAGCGCATCGAGGATGTCGAGCTGGTGATGAATGTCGAGATAGGTCGTCGGCTCGTCGAGCAGCACGATCGGCGCCTGCTGCGCAAGCGCCATCGCGATCCACGCGCGCTGCCGCTCGCCGCCGGACAGCGCGCCGACGTCGCGCTCGGCGTCGCCCGCGAGACCGCTCGTGTCGAGTGCCTCGTCGATCGCCGCATGGTCGGCGCGCGACAGCCCGCGCAGGAACCCGCCATACGCATAGCGCCCATACGCGACGAGCTCGCGCACGGTGAGCCCCGACGGAATCTGGTTGAACTGCGCGAGCATCGTCAGCTCGCGCGCGAGCGCGCGACGGCGAAACGACGCGAGCGGCTTGCCGTTCACGTCGACATGGCCCGCGCGCGCCGGCTGCAGGCCCGCGAGCGTGCGCAGCAGCGTGCTCTTGCCGCAGCCGTTCGGGCCGCACAGCGCGGTGACGCGGCCGGCCGCGATCGACAGGTCCAGCCCGTCGATCACGACATGGTCGCGATAATCCACCGTCAATCCGCGCGCGGCAAGCGCGGCGATACTACGCGCCATCGGCCCTCCGTTCGGTTGCGCGCGCAACCGTATGGCTCTGCGCCATCGCGACGACCACCTTGCGCGGCCCTTCGAACGGGTCGCGTGCATGCGCGCTCAGCATGTTGTCGAGCATCAGCACGTCGCCCGTCCGCCACGGAAACACGATGCGCTGGCGGTCGAGCACGCCGCGGATTTCCGCGAGCGCGTCCGCCTCGAGCGGCTCGCCGTCGCCGTAGTACACGTTGCGCGGCACGTTCTCGAGCCCGACCGCGTCGACGAGCGCTTCCTGCATGTCTTCGTCGAGCGCGGACAGATGAAACAGGTTCGCCTGGTTGAACCACACGCGCTCCCCCGTGCGCGGATGGCGCGCCACGGCCTGGCAGCGTTCGCGCGTGCGCAACAGCAGCTCGCCGTCGTCGCCGGTGCGCCATGCGCATTCGATGCCGCGTGCCGCGCACATCCGCTCGACCTCCGCCGGCTCGTCCGTGCCGAACGACTGCTGCCACGGCAAGTCGAGCCCCTGGCCGAAGTTGCGCACGTACAGCAGCTCGCGCTGCTCGAAGCGTGCGACCAGCGCCGGATCGAGCGCGCGATACACGGCGCGGCTGTCCGCGATCGGCGTCGCGCCGCCCTTCGGCGCCGCGAGCGCGCAATGGAACCAGATCCGCAACGGCCACTCGCGCGTGTACGACTGCTCGTTGTGCAGCGGAATCGCACGGTGCGGCGGGTATTCGGTCGACGTGTAGACGGCGCCTTCGACCTGGCTGCGCGGCGTCGACGCATATTCATAGCCGATCAGCGGATCTCCGAACGACGCCGCGAACCGCTGGAACGCGTCGATCGACGGCACGTGAAAGCCCGTAAACAGCACACCGCCCGCCCGTTCGAGCGTGTCGGCCGCGATCGCATGCGCGAGCGGCGCGATCTCGTCGATCGACATGCCGTCGGCGCCGCGCGGCGACACGACGGTGGGCAGCCCCGGCTCGATACGCAGATCGTCGAGCGTCGGCAACGAAAGCAGGGTCATGCAACGTCCTCTTCAGGTGGCGCGCGCCGCGCACGCGGCGCAGCGGGTCACGACGCGCGCGTCGCGCGGTCGCCGTCCATCGCGCGGCGCAGGCTCGCCGGGCGCATGTCGGTCCAGACGGTCTCGATGTGCGCAAGGCAGTCGGCCTTCGGGCCGCGCACGCCGACTTCGCGCCAGCCGGCCGGCACGGGCCGGAACGTCGGCCAGATCGAATACTGTTCTTCGTCGTTGATGACGACCGTGTAGACGAGGTCGTCGATGTCGGCGGAAGGCGTCGTGGCTTGCGTCATGATCGAATCGGAAAATCGGGAGGCGGTTGAAGGAAGCGAAGCGGCGGAGTGTCGAATCGGCCGCTTCCGTGTTGAAGACGATTGGCCGGCGCGATTTTTTACCGCCGCCGCGCGCGGCCGCCGAGGAACGCCGGGCATGCGTCGCCGCGATGGCAAGCGTCGAGACACTCCGCGCAGTGCCGCTGCGCGTCGCGCACCATGAAATGCACGAGGGTTTGCGACACGTTCAGCGCGCGCGCCGCCGTCTGCAGCGTCTCCTCGCGCAGCCGCACCATCTCGAACGCCGCGCGGCTGCGCGCCGGCAGGTCGTCGAGCGCGGCCCACACGCGGCGCAACGTGTCGCGCGTCATCAGCGCGGCCTCCGGCGTGGGCTCCGGCGACGGCACGTCGAGGCCGTCGTCCTCTTCCGTGTGATAAACGTTCTCGAGGCTTTGCCGGCGGCATGCGTCGATCGATGCATTGCGCACCATCCGCGTCACGTACGCGATCGGCTGACGCACCGCGTCCTGGTTCGGGAATTCGACGAGTTTCACGAACACGTCGTGCACGACGTCCTCGGCCCGGCTCGCACAGCCGACGAAGCCGCGCGCGACGTTGACGAGCATCGCGCGATGGGAAACCAGCACGTCGAGCAGCGCGCCCTGCGCATGCGGCTCCGCGGCACGGCGCACACGCGGCGCGGGGCGCGACGGCCGATCCGGAACCTTGCCGAGGAACGGGTTTGCCGTTGCCGCCGCCGGCCGTTCGAGCACTTCCGCCATAGCCATCGATCTGCTCCGTCAGATTTCGAGATAGCGCAATTTAACGTAAACGCAAATCATTCTCAATCTGATTACGAGATGACCCTTCGGATCGTCAGGATTTGTCTGATCAATGGATCGGATCGGCGACGGATGGCACGGTGACGGCGGTTCGGCGTCGAGCCGGACGCTTTGCGGATGTGGCGCAAGCGTGCGACACGGCACGGCTGGGGCGCCGTTGTATCGATCGACGGGCGAATCCGCCGAGCGTGCCCGGCTTGCATTTCGCCGACGCCGCCCTTCGCCAGCATGCCGACACGCGAGCGGCCGTTATTTGCGGTAGCAACTTCTTACCGCATGAAATTTTGGGGGCTCGTACGATGGCCGCTGCCGTTTCCAAGGGAGAACAACATGAAATCCATCGTGTTATCCGCCGTCATGGTGGGCGCGCTGTCGAGCGCGATGCTGACGGGCTGCGTGGCCTACCCCGGCCCGGCTGAAATCACGGTCGGCTGGCATGGCGATCGCTACTGGGACGGACATCGCTACTGGGAGCGCCGCGACTGGGAAGCCCGGCATTCCGGCGGTTATGACGACCGCCGGGACGACCGGCGCGACGATCGCCCGGACGACCGGCGACCGCAGTGGTAAACGCTCCTTCCCGTGAACCGCAATCGAACGACAGGACCTCGATATGAAGACGCTACTGAAAACGCTGACCGCCGCCGCCGTTGCCGCCGCCGTGCTCGTGCCGGCCATTGCCGAAGCGCATCCGCACCGCGTGTGCCACTTCGAGCATCATCACCACAAGGTGTGCCGCTGGGTGCGTTGAGCACCGCGCCGCGCGTCTGAAAACGAGCGCCGGCATGCCGGCGCTCGTTTCATCGGATGCGTGCGGCCAATGCGCGGCCGACCGCGTCAGTAGATGAACAACCGGATCGTCGCCGTGCCGTTGAACGGCCCCGTCTTCGGCGGCCCGAACGCCTTCAGCACCGCGTCGAGCATCACGCTCTGGTAGTTCACGTTACCGGGCATCTGCGCAAGCACGAACTGCTGGTTGAACGGGATGGCCGTGCCGTTTCTGTCCTCGATGCCGATCCCGAAATTGCTCTTCGCGTCCGGCACGAGCAGCCCGTTCTGCACGGTCTGCGATGTCTCGAAGTAACCGTCCACGCGTACCGGCACGCTGCACTGCTTGGTCAGCGCGAGACTGAACGACTTGCGCGGCACCGCCGGCGAGAAGCCGTTCCCCGTCGCCTGAACCTGGCCGAATTTCACGATGCCCGGCTCCGGCGTGACCTTCACGTCGACCATGCACGGCGTCGGCTTCAGGTTCTGCAGGCCGCTCAGCTTGTAGCGGAAACTTCCCTTGCTGTTCAGGCCGCGCTCGCCGTCGAACTGGAACACCGCGTAGATGTCCGACGGTGGCCGCACCCACGTGCCCTTCTTGCGAACGACGACTTGATACGTAATGCTGATCGGCCATTTCGGACACATCCCGGCATTGACCTGGCGGTCGCTCATCTCGCAGATCTGCACGTAGCGATGCGTACCGATGCCATTGCCCGGCTGGCTGCTGCGCCCGTAGTAGTCGGTGCCCTCGAAGCGAATGCCGATTTCAAGACCCCACGCGGCCGGATTCTGCCGCTCCGGGTTCGCGTAGAAATAGATCTGTTCGGGGAAGTTCTGCAGCCCGCCGATATCCTTGTAGCAATAGCCGGTCGTCGTGCGCGGGGGCGACACCCAGATCACGTAACCGTCCGGTGCGTCGGTCGGATACGACGCGACGTTGCCGATTGCTTCGGTCAACGACATTCCGCCGTTGTCCGCGATGCATTTGAGCGCCCACGCCGGCTGCGCCAGTGCGACGAACAGCGCGAACATGCTCCACCGGAGCCACGCAGGCAGCCGCGCCGCGATGGCATTGCGTCGCACGCCGCTCATTTCTTCACGCTCTTGCACGCACCGGCTTCGCATGCGTACTCGACCGCCACCTGGCCGCCGTAATCGTCGATGTGCGTGACGAACAGCGTCGACGGTGTCGCAGCCTTGAACGGCACGTCGGCCGTGCTCATCGGGCTCACCATCACCGGCTCAATCGGCACCGGCGTCTTCTGCGCGCCTGCCGTCACCTCGACCACCGTCACGTGATACGGCGTCGGATTGTCGAACACGAGCTTGTGCGCCCCCGCGTCGACGCGCAGCGTCATCGGCAGCGTCCAGTCCTCGTCGCGCGCCGGCTGCACGGCCTTCGGCCGGTAAAACAGCTTCATCTGCGTATGCAGCGCGATCTGCAACGTGTTCGGCGTATCGGATTTCGGCGGCACTTCGCGGATGTTCAGGTAGAACACCGATTCGCGATCGGCCGGCAGCGCCGTGCCCGGCAGCTTCGCGATCCGCAGCACGTTGCGCTCGTTCGCCTCCACGCGCTGCAGCGGCGGCACGACCATCAGCGGCGTCGTCACCCTGTTGCCCTTCGTGTCCTCCAGCCACGACTGCACGAGATACGGATACGTCGTGCTCTTGTTCGTGATGGTGACGATCGCGGCCTGTTCGCCTTCGTTGAAGATCACGCGCGTGCGGTCGGGCACGATCGCCGCATGCGCGGCACCGGCGAGCAGCACGCCGGCCGCGGCCAGCGCGCACGATGCGCGTCGCGGGAAGGAATGAGAGAAAGCAGTAGTCATCGCTGGATCCGTGAAATCATCGTTCGGCCCGCGCGGCCGCTGCGTGCGACTCGCCGGGCGTCTGGCACGTCACCGGAATCGGCGTGCCTTCGAGTTGAAGCTGGTTGGGCAGTGCGTCCACCGTGCACAGCGTGCGTTCGCCCGCGCGAACCGCGAGCGCGGATTTCGGCTGAACCTGGGTCAGGAACGCCGCCCCGCCCTCGCCGACGATACCGAGCTCCTTGCCGTTGGCCGCGTCCTGCACCGACGCGCCGAACGGCAGCGGCTTGCCGGCCGTGTCGGTCAACGTCAGGTACAGGTTGCTGCCGCGCGCGGCGGAAAACTTCGCGAAACCGATCGCACCGTCGGTGAGCACCATGCGCTGGATCGGATTCGTCACCTGCACTTCGAGCGGCAGCTTCTCGACGTTGACGGTCGCGTCGTACACGTTGTACGGCGAGATCCCGTCGAGCACCGCATAGCCGCGCGAGTCGGTATGCGTGAGCGTGCCGGACAGCGGCACGTCGGGCACGCCGTCGGTCGATACCAGCAGGCGCGTATCGCCGGCGTTGCCGTTCGCGTGCGCGGACACGCCATAGCGCGTCGCGACGAACGAGCCGTCCACCTCGAGCGACGCGGCCGCATACGCGTTGGCGAGCGTCGACGCCTGCGCGGTCAGCTGATACGTCGACGTGCGCTGGCGGAAGCTCGCGTTCGCCGCCGCGCGGCCGTCGGTCGCGCCTGCATTGACCTGGTAGGTGCGGCCGTCCGGATCGTCGTAGATGTATCCCGCGTTCACGCTCGTGCTGCCGCTGCCCGTCGTCAGGTTCGACGTGACGGTGTGGCGGCCGCCGATCGGCAGCGTCGCGGTCACCGAAAGCTGATTGCCGCTCGCGCCCGCGCTTTGCGTGCGGAAGGCCGACACGCTGACGTTCAGGTTGCGCAGCGCGCCGACCGAGAACGCGCGCGTCAGCGTAAGGCCCACGCGCTGCTCGGAAGAGCGCGCCCAGTAGGTCGTCTGGTCGTACGAGAAATAGGTCGACGTGTCGCCGAAACGCTTCGACAGGGTCGCCGAGTAGCGCTGCTTGCTGTTGGCGAGGCCGTACGCGGTCGGGTCGCCGGAGAACTGCGCGAAGTTGGTGTAATCGCGCTCAGAGAAGCGATAGCCGAAGAAGCGCACGTCCGCATCGAGCCCGTCGAAGTGCTTCGAATAGTTGATGCGGTACGAGTTGCCGTTGCGCGTCGCGCCGTTCCACCACAGCCGCGCCCGTGCGTGCGTGACGTCGGCCGACACCGCGCCGAACGTGCCGAAATCGCGGCCGACGCCGAGCGCAATCGACGTATAGCCCGATGCCGCGATGAAGCCGCCGTACACCGTGATGTCGAGCGGCAGGCCATAGGCGGCTTCGCCGAAGCCGAAGAACGGCGTGATGCCCGCGCCGCCGAACTGTCGCGGCTTGCCGACGGCGGCCTTGTAGCGCAGTTGTCCGGTGCGCGCGAGGAACGGCACGGCGGCCGTCGTCACCTGGAAGCGCTGCACGCTGCCGTCCTCTTCCTCGACCGCGACGTCGAGCGTGCCCTGCACGCTCGTGTTGATGTTCTGCAGCGCGAACGCGCCCGGCGACACGCGCGTCACGTACAGCACGCGGCCCGCCTGCGACACAGTCACGGTCGCATTGGTGCGCGCGACGCCCGAGATCAGCGGCGCATAGCCGCGCAGCGAAGGCGGCAGCATGCGGTCGTCGCTGCGGATCGACGCACCGGTCAGCGCGAACGTGTCGAAGATGTCCGAGCTCAGGTAGTCGTCGCCGAACGTCACCGTCGACTGGATCGACGGCAGCGCGCGAAATGCATAGAGCCGGCTGAAGCGGAACGTCCGGTCCGCGTACGCCGTGTTGCCCACGTTCGACTGCGCCTGGTAGTCGCCGCGAAAGCGCCATGCATCCCAGTTCGCGCCGATCGTGCCGTAGGCCTGGATCGAATTCGTCTGTGCGCCGCCCGAGCCGAAGCTGCGGTTCGTATTCGCGATCACGCGATAGTCGAGCATCGCGCCCGGAATGCCTTCCGACCAGCGCGCCGGCGGCAGGTAGGTCGAATCGGTGAACTCGAGCGCGGCCTGCGGAATCGTGATCTTGAGCCGTCCGTCGCTCTTCAGGTAACGCACGGTCGCCCCTTCGATCGCACCGAGATCGACGCACCGTCCGCCCTCGAAGCGCGGCAGATCCTTCGCGAGCGACGGCTTCAATCCGAACTGGGCGACGAGTTCCGGCGGCAGGCACGGCTTGCCGGTGCCGGACCCGTCGAGCGCGATGAACCGGATCGCCTGCAGCCCGTAGAACAGGTCGTTGACCTGCACGTCGAGCATGTATTCGCCGGGCAGCGTGAAGTCGGCCTGAGAGAACTGCGACAGGTCGACGTTGTTCGTGCCGTCGATGTCGAGAAACGACGAATTGAATTCCGTCGCATGGCTCTGGCTGCCGACCACCAGCACGGAGACGCAAAGGAAGGAATGTCTGATTCGCACGCGGTGCTACCGGAAGTCCAGGGAAGAAGAAACGGGAAATGAAGCGAGGATGGAGAAAGGGTGCGCACACCCCTTCTCCGGCACGGACGCTTACTGGTAGCGAACCGTGAAGTTCGCGACGCCGTCGGCGGTACCCGGCGTCACGCCGGCTGCCGTCGCTTCGTACATGGCCGCGAAGCGTGCGATGTTCGTGCCGTTCTGCAGCACGGTCGGCGCCTTTTGCTCCGCGCCGTTGTCGAGGTATTCACCCGACGCTGACTGCAGGCGGATGCCGACGTTGGTGGCCGAGCCGATCGTGGCGAGCAGCTTCGGCTGGCCGGCGCTCGACGTGCCCGTGAACGTGAAGTACGCGTTCTGCGCGATGCTCGTGTCGCAGTCGGTCAGCTTGATGTCGAAGTTGGTCGGCGTGGACTTGTCGCCGGCCTGCTTGAACGTGTGGGTCGGCACCTTGCCGAGGTTCACGGTCTGGTTGACCGAGCCCGAATCGATGCCGCATGCGCCTGCGACGATCTCGCCCGTGAAGTTGATCGTGCCGGTGCCGTCTGCGAAAGCCGAGGTGGACAGGGCTGCGAGTGCGACAGCGGTCAGGAGGGATTTTTTCATGACGTTTCCGTGTGAATTGCAAAGGGAATGGACGACGTGGCGGATACAAAAGGCAGCATGTGGTTGGCTCCCGTCCGTCACGAGGCGGCATTATCGAGATACGAGTGAAAGAATTCTGTAAAGCATTGTTAAATCACCAATGACAATCTCATTTTTACGCACTTTCAGACGCACTCTTTCGTTGGAATTCTCAATACGGAAATTTTTATACGAAGTCCTTTTTAATTCTCCGGAACCGCTTGAAAACTAAAGAGGTTTCCTTTTATGAATTTCCACGACGCCGCTTTTCCTTTCTGCGCAAGGTTTTCCGATATAACCACCAGGAAAAGACAAAATTCTGTCCAATACCGCCATCGTTGTCCGATCGCAACGAAAACGATCACCGATCTTCAACTGACAGGAAATTAACGAGCGATTTTCTCCGGATGAAATTTCTCGCGCAAACGATTGCGCAATCATCACAAACGTTTCGCCGCGACATTTTGTCGCCCGCATTATTCGCGATACCAGAATTAATCGAACCGTCAATCGCGGATTAAATTCCGCGTGCCGCGACTTCATCCGGCGCACGTTCGCGACGATGCATACGCGGCGTTTCGGCGCACTGGATGGAATCGAAAAGAAGGAAGTCCGGCCCGAGCCGGAGCCGGGATGCGTGTCGAGCGAAGGGTGCCCTTCAAGCTCGACAGCCAGGGGAAGAACTCGGACGACGACGCGCGAATGGACGCGTCGCCAATCGCCGTCGATGCGCGACGGTACCGATGCCGACCGCAAGCGACGGCGCCTCGCCGTGCGCCATCGCCACGCGGCACGGCCAGCGCATCACACGGCCGACGCCTCGGCCGATGCAGGCGCCCACCCGCCGCCCAATGCGCGATACAGCGCAATCGCGTTCGCGAGCCTGCGTTCCTTGAGCCGGATCAGCTCCTGCCCCGACTCGTACGTGCTGCGCTGCGCATCGAGCAGTTCGAGATACGTCGCGACACCGCCCGCATAGCGGCGCTCGGCGAGCTTCAGCCGCGCGCCGTCGGCCGCATGGACGTCCTGCTGCGCGGCGAGCTGGCGATCGATCCAGTCGCGCGCGGCGAACGCATCGGCCACTTCGCGGAATGCGGTCTGCACCGCCTTCTCGTACTCGGCGACCGCGATGTGCTTGCGTGCGTTCGCGACGTCGAGATTCGCGCGATTGCGGCCGCCCGCGAAAATTGGCAGCGTGATGCGCGGCGCGAACGTCCACACGCTCGTGCCGCCCGCGAACAGGCTCGAGAACGCATCGCTGACCGAACCGTAGTCGGTCGTCAGCGCGATGCGCGGAAAGAACGCCGCGCGCGCGGCGCCGATCTGCGCGTTCGCGGCCTTGAGCCGCGACTCGGCCTGCCGGATGTCGGGCCGCCGTTCGAGCAGCTCGCTCGGCGCGCCGGGCGCCACCGGCGCGATCGCGAGCGTGTCGAACGCGGTGCCGTCGGCCGGCACGGTGCGTGCAAAGTCGCCGGCGAGCAATTGCAGCGCGCGCACCGACTGCGCGTGTTCGCGCTGCAGCGCGGCCTGCGACGCACGCGCGGACGCAACCAGCATCTCGGCCGAGCGCAACTCGATCGCGTCGCTCGTGCCGGCCGCGTAGCGGCGCTGCGTGAGCGCGGCGATGCGCTCGCGCGCATCGAGCGTGCGCTGCGCCAGCGCCAGTTGCTCGCGCAACGACCGCTCGGAAACGTATGCGCCCGCGACTTCGGCGATCACGCCGATGCGCACCGTGCGCTGCGCGTCGGCCGTCGCGAAATACTCGGCGAGCGCTGCATCGGACAGGTTGCGCACGCGGCCGAACAGGTCGAGCTCGTATGCACTGATGCCCACGCCCGCACGATACAACCCGCTCACGGCGCTCTCGCGCACGACCGGGTCGTACTGGCGCGTACGCTCGTAGCCGAGATTCGCGTCGACCGACGGCATCAGGTCCGCGCGCTGCACGCCGTACAGCGCGCGCGCTTCGTCGAGCCGGCCGGCCGCGATCCGCAGGTCGCGGTTGTTCGCGAGCGCGGCGTCGATCCACGCCTGCAGGCCCGGATCGGTGAAATACGCGCGCCAGTCGTCGAGCAGCGCCGCATCGGCGGGCGCGGACGCGGCTGTCTCGACGGCCTGCCGCGTATCGCCGTCGACCGATGTGTAACTGGCTGGCACCGGCGCCGCCGGCCGCTCGTAGCGCGGTGCGAGCGAGCATCCGGCAAGCACGAACGCGAGCGCGGCGGCCAGCGCGAGCCGGGCCTGCGGCGGTGCGCACGCTTTCAGATGAAACGTCATTGAGAACCCTCCATCGTGGCCGGCTGCGCGCCGCCGCGCCGGCGCGGGCCGACGTCGAACAGGCGGCCGACGATCACGAAAAACAGCGGGACGAGGAACACCGCGAGCACCGTCGCCGTGATCACGCCGCCGAGCACGCCGGTGCCGATCGCCATCTGCGCGCCGGACGCGGCGCCCGAAGCGAACGCGAGCGGCAGCACGCCGACGCCGAACGCGAGCGACGTCATCACGATCGGCCTCAGCCGCAGGCGCGCGGCCTCGAGCGCGGCGTCGACGAGCGACATGCGCTGCGCGACCAGATCCTTCGCGACTTCGACGATCAGGATCGCGTTCTTCGCGGACAACCCGATCGTCGCGATCAGTCCCACCTTGAAATAGATGTCGTTCGGCATCGCGCGTAGCGTGACGCCGAGCACCGCGCCGATCACGCCGAGCGGCACGACCAGCATCACCGCGAACGGGATCGACCAGCTCTCGTACAGCGCCGCCAGCGCGAGGAACACGACGAGCACCGACAGCGCGAACAGCATCGGCGCCTGCGAGCCCGACAGCCGCTCCTCGAACGACTGCCCCGACCATGCATGACCGATGCCGGCCGGCAGCTTCGCGGCGAGCCGCTCGATCGCGGCCATCGCCTCGCCGCTGCTGTGCCCCGGCGCGGCCGAGCCGTTGATCGTGAACGACGGGTAGCCGTTGTAGCGCGTGAGCTGCGGCGGCCCGAGCGTCCAGTGCAACGTCGCGAACGCCGCGAGCGGCACCATCTCGCCGCGCGCGTTGCGCACGCGCAGCTTCTTCACGTCGTCCGGATCGAGCCGGTGCAGCCCGTCGGCCTGCACGATCACGCGGCGCACCTGCGTGCCGTGCATGAAGTCTCCGATGTAGTCGGAGCCGAACATCACCGCGAGCGTCGTGTTGATCTCGTCCATCGACACCCCGAGCGCCGACGCCTTCGCGCGATCGATGTCGAGCTTCAGTTGCGGCGCGTCCTGCGTGCCGGCGAACATCAGGTCGGTGAGCGCCGGGTCCTTGCCGCCCGCCGCGAGCAGTTGCTCGCGCGCGGCGCTGAACGCCGCGTAGTCGAGCCCGCTGCGGTTCTGCAGCCGGAAGTCGAAGCCGCTCGTCGAGCCGAGATCGGGCAGCGCCGGCGAGTTCATCGCGAACACCGTGGTATTCGCGGCACCCGCGAAGCGCTCGTTGATGCGCGCGACGATCGCCTGCACGTGATCGCGCGCGGCCTTGCGTTCCTTCCAGTTCTTCAGCGTGACGAAGATCATCCCGCCGTTCGGCCCTTCGCCGTACAGGTTGAAGCCGCCGAGCGCGAACGTGTACGCGGCCGGCTCGTCATGACGAATGTACGACTCGACCTCGCGCACGCTCTGCATCGTTTCCGCGAGCGGCGTGCCCTGTGGCCGGATCACCATCACCATGAAGTTGCCCTGGTCCTCGTCGGGCAGGAACGCAGTCGGCAGTTGCGTGAGCATCAGCGCGGCCGCCGCGCTCAGCGCGCCGTACACGACGAGCCAGCGCACCGGCTTCTTCAGCATCGCGCCGACGCGCGTCGCGTAACGCTGCGTCGCGCGTGCGACGAAGCGGTTGAACCAGCCGAAGAAGCCGCGCTTCTCGTGATGGTCGCCCGCCACCGGCTTGAGCAGCGTCGCGCACAGCGCGGGCGTGAGCGACAGCGCGAGAAACGCGGAGAAGCCGATCGACACCGCGAGCGCGAGCGCGAACTGCCGGTAGATGTTGCCCACCGCGCCGCCGAAGAACGCCATCGGCACGAACACCGACGTGAGCACGACCGTGATGCCGACGATCGCGCCGCTGATCTGCTTCATCGCCTTCACGGTCGCGTCGTACGGGCCGAGCCCCTCCTCGACCATCAGCCGCTCGACGTTCTCGACGACGACGATCGCATCGTCGACCAGAATGCCGATCGCAAGCACCATGCCGAACATCGTCAGCACGTTGATCGAGAAGCCGGCCGCATACATCACGCCGAAGGTGCCCGCGAGCGCGACCGGCACGACGAGCGTCGGGATCAGCGTCGCGCGCAGGTTCTGCATGAACAGGAACATCACGAGGAATACCAGCACGCCGGCCTCGATCAGCGTCGTGACGACCTTGTTCATCGACACGCGCACGAACGACGACGTCTCGTACGGGATCTGGTATTTCACGCCGGGCGGGAAGTATGCGGACAGTGCGTCCATCGTCGCGCGCACGCGCTTCTCGGTGGCCACCGCGTTCGAGCCCGGCGCGAGCTTGATGCCCATCCCGGTCGCGACCTTGCCGTTCACGTACGACGGATAGTTGTAGTCGTTGCCGCCGAATTCGATGCGCGCGACATCGCGCAGCGTCAGCGCGGAGCCGTCCGGCAGCGTGCGCAGCGCGATCGCGCCGAAGTCGGCCGGCGTCTTCAGCGGCGCGTCGGCGAACACCGTCGCGGCGATCGGCGCGGTGTCCGGCACCGCGCTGCGCCCGATGTCGCCGACCGTCACGCGCGCGTTGTGCGCGCGCACGGCCGACGAGATGTCCGACGCGGTGAGGCCGTGCCCGGCCATCTTCACCGGGTCGGGCCAGATCCGCATCGCGTATTCGGCGCCCCAGAACTGCACGCGGCCGACGCCGTCGACGCGGCGCAGCGCCTGCACGACGTTCGCCGATGCGTATTCGCCGAGCTGCACGTCGGTCATCCGGCCGTCGTCCGACGTCAGCGACACGACGAGCTGGATGTTGTCGGCGGCCTTCTCGACCTGGATGCCGTCACGCCGCACCGGCTCGGGGAGCCGCGCCTCGACCGTCTTCAGCCGGTTCTGCACTTCGACGGCCGCGAGATCGGCGTTGACGCCCTGCTTGAACGTCAGGTACAGCGACGCCGCGCCGGCGCTGCTCGTCGCGGACGTATACAGCAGCCCCGGGGCGCCGTTCATCTCGCGCTCGATCAGCGCGGTCACCGATTCCTCGACGACCTGCGCGGATGCGCCCGGGTACGTCGCATAAATGCTGACGACGGGCGGCGCGATGTCCGGATACTGCGCGACGGGCAGCGCGCGTATCGCGAACGCGCCGCCGAGCATGATGAAGAGTGCGATCACCCACGCGAAGACGGGGCGATCGATGAAGAAACGTGCCATGTTGGTCTATGTGAACCGGTCAGGTTTGACGGGCGGCCGCCTGCGACGCGGCCTTCGTCGGCGTCGACTGCTCGACGGGCTTGACGGCGCTATCGGGCGCGAACTGCGCGGCGTTCTCGACGATCACGCGCTCGCCGCCGGCGAGGCCGCGCGTGATGCGCCAGTCGCGTCCGCTCATCCGGTCGGCGACGACCTCGACGTCCTTCACCTTGCCGTTCGCGTCGACTACGCGCACCGACGTGCGCTCGGCCGTGCGCAGCAACGCATCGCGCGGCACGAGGATCGCGCGCTGATCGACGGCCGCGTCGAGCGCGATCCGCACGTACGCGCCCGGCAGCAGTTCGCGCTCCGGATTCGGGAACAGCGCGCGCATCGCGACGGTATCGGTGGTCGGGTCGACCGCGAGATCGGTGAACAGCAGCTTGCCCTTGAGCGGATACGCGGTCCCGTCGGCACGCAGCAGCGTCACCGCGACGTCGTGCTGCGCGATGCCCGTCGCGCGGCCGCTCTTCACCGCGCGGCGCAATGCATCGACGTCGGCCGCCGGCTGCGAGAAATTCACGTAGATCGGATCGAGCTGCTCGACGGTCGTGAGCGGCGTGGCCTGGTCCTGGCCGACGAGCGCGCCCTCGGTGACGAGCGCGCGCCGTGCGCGGCCCGAAATCGGCGCGGTGACGGTCGCGTAGTCGAGCTGCAACTGCGCGCGGGCGAGTTCGGCCTTCGCCGAAGCGACGGCGGCCTTCGCCTGCGCGTCGTCGGCAACGGCCTCCGTGTGATCGCGCTCGCTGACCGCGCGATCGCGCACCAGGTCGTCGTACCGGCGACGCTTGTCGCTCGCCGCGAGCGCGGCGGCCTGCGCCTTCGCGAGCGCACCCTGCGCGGCGTCGCGTGCGGCCTTCAGCGGTGCCGGGTCGATGCGGAACAGCACCGCGCCCTGCTTCACTTCCTGGCCTTCTTCGTAGGTGCGCGCCGTAACGATGCCCGCGACCCGCGCACGCACTTCCGCTTGCCGATACGCATCGAGCCGGCCGGGCAATTCGACGGTCATCGGCACGGCCGTCGGACGTACCGTCACGACGGTCGCGCGTTGAACGGCCTCCGGCGCGTTGCCCTGTTCATCCTTTCCGCATCCGCCCACGAGCAGCATGGCCGCGAGCGCGAACGGCGCCAGCCGAAGGCGGCGCCCCAGGGAGCGTTTGTTGTTCATGTATGACCTCGGATCGTTCGCCGCCGATACAATGCGGCGGCTCAGGGTGGCCGATTATAATCAGTCACGACTGATTAAATACAGGCCGTTTCAATCCGGCCGCCACACTGTCTCAATAAAACGACAGCGAACTGTAAGGAAATTCACGACATGGCCCGCAAGACCCGGGAAGAATCTCTTGCCATCAAGCACCGGATCCTCGATGCCGCCGAGCTCGTCCTGCTCGAAAAAGGCGTCGCGCAAACCGCGATGGCGGACCTCGCCGAGGCCGCCGGCATGTCGCGGGGCGCCGTGTACGGCCACTACCGCAACAAGATGGAAGTGTGTCTCGCGATGTGCGACCGCGCGTTCGCGCGCACGTCCGAAGGTTTCGACGCGGTCGACGGCCTGCCCGCGTTCGCCACGCTGCGCCGCGCGGCGTCGCACTATCTGCGGCAATGCGGCGAGCCGGGCGCGATGCAGCGCGTGCTCGTGATCCTCTATACGAAGTGCGAACAGAGCGAGGAGAACGGCGCGCTGCAGCGGCGCCGCATGCTGCTCGAGCTGCAGATGCTGCGTATCACCAAGGCGCTGCTGCGCCGTGCGATCGCGGCCGGCGAACTCGCCGCCGATCTCGACGTGCATCTCGCGGCCGTCTATCTCGTGTCGCTGCTCGAAGGCGTGTTCGCGTCGATGATCTGGACCAACCGGTTGCGCGGCAATCTGTGGAACGACGCGGAAGCGATGCTCGACGCCGGCTTCGACGCAGTGCGCACGTCCGCCGCGCTGCGCATGCGTGCGCAAAAATTGCCTGTCTGACGAAAAGCGGCGCAATAAATGCTGATTTAACCCGATTTACCGCACTGCGAAACGAGTGAGCCGACCCTCTTTAAAATTTTTAACGTTTCGCGGAACATCGGTAGACTGACGCTGTCATCTTTCTTTAGCGTCTTCGTGATAATCCGGGTGCGACCCGGAAAGCTCACGCCGCCGTTCGAAGCGGGCCTGCCCGCAAGTTGGGTCGAACGGAAACGACACAGGCCCCTGGCGGGGCCTGTTTTGTTGCACGCCCGTCGTCCGCCCCGTCGTCACCCGACGGACATGCCGCCGATGGCTCCCGCCCACACCTCTTTGAACCGCTTTTCTGGATGTGGACACCCTTGGTCAAGCCTGCCGCAACCCCTGATGCTTTCGCGCCCGGCCGCGCGCAGCGCCTCGTGCGCGCGCTCGTGCCGGCCGCCGTGCTCGGCGCCCTCGCCGCCTTCGGTCTCGCCGCCGCGCTACCGGCCGTCTCGCAACTGCCGGGCGCCGTCGATTCCGGCACGGCCGCGCTGCCGCAGCGCGTGCTGTCCGACACGCCGTTTCCCACCGCGCAGCATTTCGTGACGAGCGAGCTCGCGCGCACGATCGGCGAGCGCAACGCACTCGACGAACACGGCGAGCGCAGCGTGCAGCCGGGCCTGTTCGCGCCGCTCAGCGCCCATCGCAACGACATGCTCGGCTATACGAGCCTGTTCCAGTTCGCGCCGCCCGAACAGCAGCACGGGATGCGCGCGGGCGACATCGAACTCACGCTCTCCGACACGCTGAACCGTCTCGACGTGCCGCCCGAGGTGCGCATCCAACTCGGCGATCTCGTCAGCGGCAAGGTCGCGATGCGCGCCAGCGCACAGCGCGGCGACTACTATCGCCTCGCTTACGACACCAACAACGGCACGCCGCACATCACTGCGCTCGAACTGCGCGTCGCGGGCCGCACGTTCGGCGCGATCTGGTTCCGCGCGCCGGGCGCCGACCACGGTGCGTACTACACGCTCGACGGCGCACCGCTCGAAGCGGCCGCATTCACGATGCCCGTCAAGTGGACACGCATCAGCTCGTTCTTCGGCGAGCGCATCCACCCGCTGTCGCAGGCGATGGCGTTCCACACCGGCGTCGACCTCGCCGCGCCGTCCGGCACGCCCGTCAATGCGGCGGCCGACGGCGTCGTGTCGTTCGTCGGCACCGATCCGGGCGGCTATGGCCGCTACGTGATCGTCGATCATGCAGACGGCTATTCGACCTACTACGCGCATTTGTCCGCCTTCGCGCACGGGCTCAAGACCGGCGAAACCGTGAAGCAGGGCCAGCGCCTCGGCTCGGTCGGGATGACCGGCGCCGCCACCGGCCCGCACCTGCACTTCGAGGTGCGCGTCGCGAACGATCCGGTCGATCCGCTCGTCACGCTCGCAAGCGCGCAGACGGGGCTGTCCGACATGCAGCTCACCGCGTTCCGCCAGGAAGCGGCGCAATGGCGCTTCCGCCTCGCGTCGATCAGCACGGCGCCATTCGCATTCGCGCAAACCGACGGCCCGTTGTGGGGCGACTTCGCGACCGGTCCGTCGACGCTGCGCGCGGTCTTCGACACGCACTACAGCGCGTCCTGACGCCGACGCACCGAGGCGCCCGCCGCCGCTGGCGCGGGCGCACACTCTTCATCACCGGCAACGCGCCGCATGCATCGCACGCGGCCCGCCGTTACCGCGCCGGCTCCGTGCGCTCGGCCGCCTGCGCCACGCGCTCCGCACGCGGGCGACGCGACAGCAGCCAGCGCGCCGCGCCGTCGAGCGACGTGCACAGCACGAGATAGATCGCCGCGACGAACAGGAAGATCGGCGCCGGATACACCATCAGCCGGTTGTTCACCTGCGTCGCGACGAAAGACAGCTCCGGCACGCCGACGATATACGCGAGCGACGTGTCCTTCACGAGCGCGACCCACTGGTTGACGAACGACGGCGTCATGATCCGGATCGCCTGCGGCAACAGCACGTAGCGCACCGTCTGCCAGCGCGTGAGCCCGAGCGACAACCCTGCCTGCCACTGCCCGTCGCCGGCCGCGACGATACCCGCGTGCACCGCATGCGCGAGATACGCGCCGCCGATCAGCGCCAGCGCGCACACGACCGTCGCAAGCCCCGGCACGTCCACGTGCAGCAGCATCGGCATCAGGAAATACGTCCAGAAGATCAGCATCAGCACCGGAATCGCGCGGAAGAAGCCGATGAACGCGAGCAGCAGCACGCGCAGCGGGCCGCGCGCGAGCGCCATCGCGACGCCAAGCGCGACGCCCAGCACGGCGGACGCGAGCGCCGATGCGATCGCGAGCACGAGCGACAGCGCGGCGCCGCCGAGCGGGCCGTCCGGGAACGCGCCGACGAGCAGGTACGGCAGGTTGTCGAGCAGCAGCGAGATGTCCATCGTCAGCGCCCCGCACCGAGCCGGTCGCGCCATTGCGCGGCCGCGTATGCGGCGGCCTCGATCGCCGCCACCGCGACGATGTACAGCACGGTCGCGACACCGAACGCGGCGAAGGTCCTGAACGTCTCCGTCTCGACCTGCCGCGACGCATACGACAGCTCGGCGACGCCGATCGCCATCGCGAGCGACGAGTTCTTCACGAGATTCATGTATTGGCCGAACAACGGCGGCAGCGCGATGCGCACGGCCTGCGGCAGCACGACGTAGCGCAGCGACTGCATCGGCGTGAGGCCGAGCGCCGCGGCCGCCTCATGCTGCGCGCGGCGCACGCCGCGCAGTCCGGCTTCGCATTCCTCGGCGACGAACGCGGCCGTGTACGCGCTCAACCCGAACCAGCCCGCGACGAACTCGAACGACGGCCACGCGAGCGTGACGAAGCCCGCGCTCAGTTGATGGCGCGCGTTCAGCCATGCGACCCACGTATCGGGCAGCAACGACGCGACGCCGAAATACCAGAACAACAGTTGCACGAGCAACGGCGTGTTGCGCAACGCAACGACGTAACCGGAAGCCAGCATGCGCGGCACCGTGCCGCGTGCATGTCGCATGACGGCGAGCAGCAGCCCGCCCGCGGTCGCGGCGAGCGCCGCTGCGGCCGCGAGGCCGAGCGTCAGCAGGAAGCCCTGCCAGAGCCAGGACAGATATTTGGGAGCCAGGCCGAGCATGCGGTGGTGCGTGCGCGAAGCGCGCGATCGAAAAGAAACGGAAAGCGCCGCGCTCCGTGCGCACCGGCGCGGCCGGCGGCGAAACGCGGCACACGTGGCCCGCGGCTCAGGTCTTGTCGCCGATGCGGAAGATGCGCGTGAGCGGCGTCTTCGTCGTCGGCCCGAACCACGCGTCGTAGATCTGCCCCGCGCGGCCATTCGCCTCGAGGCCCTTCAGCGTGTCGTTGACGAAGCCGAGCAGGCGCGTCTCGCGCTTCGGCACGCCGACGCCCATGTAGTCGTTCGAGATCGTAAACGCCGGGATCTCGTAGTTCTGCTTGTCGGGCACGTTCGCGAGCAGGCCGATCAGTTTCGGCCCGTCCTGCGTGATCGCCTGCACGTTGCCGGCGCGCAGGGCGGCGAACGCGAACGGCGTGTCGTCGTACGCGACGATCGTCGCCTTCGGGAATTTCTCGCGCAGCGTGATCTCGTTGGTCGTGCCCTTGTCGGCGCCGACGCGCAGGCCGTTCAACTGGTCGGCCGATTTGAGCACGCCCTTCTTCGCGAGAAACTGCTGGCCCGACGAGAAATACGGGATGCTGAAGTCGACCTGCTTCGCGCGCTCGTCGGTGATCGTGAAGTTCGCGAGCACCAGATCGACCTTGCCGGACGTCAGGAACGGAATGCGGTTCGCGGGATTGGTCGGCTGCAGCTGCAGCTTCACGCCGAGCTTGTCGGCCAGCGCCTTCGCATAGTCGACGTCGAGGCCGACGATGCGATTGCTTTTGGCGTCGACGTAACCGAACGGCGGATTGCTGTCGAAAGTCGCGACGCGCAGCACGCCGGCCTTGCGGATGTCGTCGAGGCGGTCCGCGTGCGCGAGCGTGCCGGACGTGACGAGCGCGGCCCCGACGAGCCACGTGGCGAGAGTGTGGATTTTCATGAGCACGACCTGATTTGTTATCAAGGCCGCCGCGGATCGCGCGGCGGCCGGTTCGAGGAACATCGCGACGCCGTGTATCGTCGCGAAGCCGCTAACGTATCAGCGCGTGCGGCGATTCCGAACCAACAAATGCTGCTTTGCTCTGCCGGATTCGTGATGACGCTCGCAGGCGGCGGGCGCGATGGCGTGCGTGGAAAAAAAGACGCCCGCTGCACGCAGCGGGCGCGAATCCCAGTCAAGGAGGTGTCACACGAACTACGCGCTCAGCATAAGAGCTTCGCCGGCGGCCGACAACGAAGCGATTCCGATATCGATATCGCGCGTCCCGCGATGAGCTTGCCTGCGCTCGTGCGCACGCCGCGCGCATGAAAAAACGGCGCGCCGCCTGTGTGGCGGAGCGCCGTCCCGTTGCCCGTTGCCGGTCGATGCAGGCAGCCTCGCGAGGCTGCCCGGTCGATCACGGTTCGTGACGCAGATACCCTTCCTTGCTCGGATCGCGCATCCGCCAGGACACGATCAACGAGATCGCGCACAGCGCCGTCACGTACCAGTAGAAGGTTTCCTCGCTGCCGATCGACTTGAACCACAGCGCGACGTACTCGGCCGAGCCGCCGAAGATCGCGTTCGCGACCGCATACGACAGGCCGACGCCCATCGCGCGCACTTCGGGCGGGAACATCTCGGCCTTGATGAGGCCGCTGATCGACGTATAGAAGCTGACGATCGCGAGCGCGATCGTGACCAGCGCGAACGCGGCCGTCGGGCTCGTCACGGTCTTCAGCGCATGCATCAGCGGCACCGTGCCGATCACCGCGAACGTGCCGAACAGGATCATCGACGTGCGCCGGCCGATCTTGTCGGACAGCGCGCCGAACACCGGCTGGATCAGCATGTAGACGAGCAGCGCGACGGTCATCACGTTGCTGGCCGTCTTCGCGTGCATGCCGGCCGTGTTGACCAGGTACTTCTGCATGTACGTGGTGAACGTGTAGAAGATCAGCGAGCCGCCGGCCGTGAAGCCGACCACCGTGAAGAACGCGCCCTTGTGCTGCCACACGCCGCGGATCGTGCCCGCATCCTTCTTGTCGCGCGATGCGCTCGTCGAGGTCTCGTCGAGCGATTTGCGCAGATACAGCGAGATCAGCGCGGCCGCCGCGCCGCAGACGAACGGAATGCGCCAGCCCCAGGCCTTCAGCTCGTCGTTCGACAGCGCCTGCTGCAGGATCACGAGCACCAGCAGCGCGCACAGCTGGCCGCCGATCAGCGTCACGTACTGGAACGACGCGAAGAAGCCGCGCCGGCCCTTGAGCGCGACCTCGCTCATGTAGGTGGCGCTCGTCCCGTATTCGCCGCCGACCGACAGGCCCTGGAACAGACGCGCGACCAGCAGCAGCGCCGGCGCGAGCGCGCCGATCTGCGCATAGGTCGGCAGCACCGCGATCACGAGCGAGCCGCCGCACATCATCAGCACCGAGATCATCATCGCCGTGCGGCGGCCATGACGGTCGGCGATGCGGCCGAACAGCCAGCCGCCGATCGGACGCATCAGGAAGCCGGCCGCGAACACGCCGGCCGTGTTCAGCAGCTGCGTCGTCGTGTTGCCGCTCGGGAAGAACGCCGGTGCGAAGTACAGCGCGCAGAACGAGTAGATGTAGAAGTCGAACCACTCGACAAGGTTGCCCGACGAGGCGCCGACGATGGCGAACACGCGCCGCCGGGTGTCATGCGCGGACAGCGCAGCTTGGTCGGTCTGGACGTCCATGGGTTGGTCTGTTCCTTTTAGTGCTTTCTGGGCGAGACGGCTGGGGGCCGCCGCGTGCGGTCGCACGTGGCACCGGTTCCGGCGCACGGCGCTACGGGATTTTAGCGAAATGTAAAGTAACAGGCTTTCCGGGTTCGTCCGGATGTAGAAAAATTTTCTCCGGCCGCGCGTTCGCCATATGAAAACGCCAGCCGCGAGGCTGGCGTCCGATGCAAACTATTTCCGGCGCGAGGCTAGACCCGCACCTCCGGCGGCACGTAGCGGCACTCGTAGCGCTTGCGCACGGTACCGGCCTCGTCGACGCTTTCCAGGAACACGTCGAACTGCCAGAGCCGCGCCATGTGCTTGAGCACCTCCTCGCTGTCGTTCGACAGATGGCGGTTGTCGGTCATGAAGTGGCGCAGCGTGAGGCTGCGGTCGCCGCGCGTGTTTACCGCCCACACCTGGATGTTCGGCTCGCGGTGATGGATGTCGTACTGCCGCGACAGCGCCTGCCGCACGTACTGGTAGCCGGACTCGTCGTGGATCGCCGATACCTCGAGCGAGTCGCGCATGTCGTCGTCGAGCACGGAGAACAGCCGCATCTCGCGGATCAGATTCGGCGACAGATACTGCGCGATGAAGCTCTCGTCCTTGAAGTTGCGCATCGCGTAGTGCATCGCCGGCAGCCACGGGGTGCCCGCGATCTCCGGGAACCACTTGTAGTCTTCCTCCGTCGGCGCCTCGCAGATGCGCCGAATGTCGCTCATCATCGAGAAGCCGAGCGCATACGGATTGATCCCGCTGTAGTACGGCTTCGTGACGGGCGGCTGGTAGACCACGTTGCTGTGTGAATGCAGGAACTCCATCATGAAGCCGTCTTCCAGCTTGCCCTGGTTGTACAGCGTATTGAGCAGCGTGTAGTGCCAGAACGTCGCCCAGCCTTCGTTCATCACCTGCGTCTGCCGCTGCGGATAGAAGTACTGGCCGATCTTGCGCACGATGCGGATCACCTCGCGCTCCCACGGCTCGAGCAGCGGCGCGTTCTTCTCCGCGAAATACAGCAGGTTCTCCTGCGGCTCCGGCGGATAGCGTTCCTCCTGCTCCTCCATCAACTCGGGCTTCTTGCCCGGCAGCGTGCGCCACAGCTCGTTGACCTGCGACTGCAGATACGCCTCGCGCTCGCGCCGCAGCGCGGCCTCCTTCGACAACGACGGCTTCTGCGGCCGCTTGTAGCGGTCGACGCCGTAGTTCATCAGCGCATGGCATGAATCGAGCAATTCCTCGACGCGATCGAGACCGTAGCGCTCCTCGCATTCGGCGACGTAGTTCTTCGCGTACACGAGATAGTCGATGATCGCGTGCGCGTCGGTCCACAGCCGGAACAGGTAGTTGCCCTTGAAGAACGAGTTGTGCCCGTACGCCGCGTGCGCGATGACGAGCGCCTGCATCGTCATCGTGTTCTCTTCCATCAGATACGCGATGCACGGATTCGAGTTGATGACGATTTCGTACGCGAGGCCCATCTGGCCGCGGCGATAACTCTTCTCGGTCGCGAGGAAGTGCTTGCCGAACGACCAGTGGCGATAGTTGACCGGCATCCCGACCGACGCGTACGCGTCCATCATCTGCTCGGCGCTGATCAGTTCGAGCTGGATCGGATAGATGTCGAGCTCGTATTGCTCCGCGACCTGCGAGATGTGCGTGTCGTATTCCTCGAGCAGTTCGAACGTCCAGTCGGACGGGCACGGCAGCGGCTTGCGTTCGGCAACGTTCATACGCGCTTCCTTCTGCCCGGCAGCGGGCAAGTCGGCGGCCGGCGGCGCCGGCTCGGCCCGGCCGCTTTGCTGCGATGCGGCAGGGCCGGCGGCGGTGTCGCCGGATGGGCGCGGCGCGTAGCCGCGCGACTCGTTGTGCAGATGGCGGGTCGTCATGACATTTCCACCTGCTTCTCGAACAATTCGCGAAACACCGGGTAAATGTCGGCAGCCGATTCGACTTTCTTCATCGCCAGATGCGGTTGCGACAGCGCGAGCTGCGCGTATTCCAGCCACAGGTTCTGCTCTTCGGGCGCGACCTGGATATACGCGAAGTAGCGCGTCTTGGTGAGGATATCCTCTTCCAGGATTTTGCGACACTTCGGCGAATCGTCGGTCCAGTTGTCGCCGTCGGATGCCTGCGCACCGTAGATGTTCCATTCCGTCGGCGAGTAGCGCTCGTTCATCACCTTGCGCATCAGTTCGAGCGCGCTCGACACGACGGTGCCGCCGCTTTCGGTCGAATGGAAGAAGGTGTCCTCGTCGACCTCCTCCGCGCGCGTGTGGTGGCGGATGAACACGACCTCGATGCGCTCGTAGTTGCGCTTCAGAAACAGGTACAGGAGGATGAAGAAGCGCTTCGCGAGATCCTTGCGCTGCTCGTCCATCGAGCCGGACACGTCCATCAGGCAGAACATCACGGCCTGGCTCGACGGCTGCGGCTGCTTCACGCGGTTGATGTAGCGCAGGTCGAACGGATCGATGAACGGGATTCGCCAGATGCGCCCTTTCAGGTGATGGATCTCGGCCTCGAGCGTCGCGATTTCCGCGCGGCGGTCTTCCGGATCGCTCTTCAACGCCTCGAGCTGCGCTTCGAGTTCGCGCAACTCGTTGACGAGCGGCGAGCCCAGCGCGATGCGCCGGCCGAGCGCGCTGCGCAGCGAGCGCACGACGTCGATGTTGTTCGGCGTGCCTTCCGCCGACCAGCCCGCGCGCACGTTCTTCCAGCTCGGCACCGTCAGCAGGTGCGTCTTCACGAGGCGCGGCAGTTCGAGATCGTCGAAGAAATACTGCATGAATTCGTCACGCGACAGCTCGAACACGAAGTCGTCCTGCCCTTCGCCCTCGTTGCTCGCCTGACTGCCGCCGCCGCCCGAGCCGCCCTGCGGGCGCGGGATCTTGTCGCCGCGCACGTAGTCTTCGTTGCCCGGGTGCACGTATTCACGGCGCCCGCCAGGCGCGTGCCGGAAATTCGGCTCGGCGATGTCCTTGCGCGGAATCGTGATGCTTTGCGTGCTCTGGATATCCTTGATGCTACGGTCGCGCACCGCGTCGGACACGGCACGACGAATGTAGTTCTTGACGCGACGCAGAAAGCGTTCGCGGTTGGCGATGCTCTTGTTCTTGCCGGCCAGCCTGCGGTCGATGATTTGATGAAGCACTCCCGGTCTCCCGCTCGAAAGTCGATCTGCCGGGGCACTCGCCGCGCATGCCGTGTGCCGTCATGCGGGCGGCGCCTCTGAAGGTGCCCGTACGGACTCGCCGTACGGGCGCGGTACCGCGCGCGTCATGACGACTTGCGCACGCGCAGGTACCAGTCGCAAAGCAGCCTCACCTGCTTCGGCGTATAGCCCTTCGCGACCATCCGGTTCACAAAGTCCTCATGCTTGCGTTGCTCCTCCGCCGAACCCTTCGCGTTGAACGAAATGACCGGCAACAGTTCCTCGGTATTCGAGAACATCTTCTTCTCGATCACGACGCGCAACTTCTCGTAGCTCGTCCACACGGGGTTCTTGCCGGCATTCGCCGCCCGTGCGCGCAACACGAAGTTCACGATCTCGTTGCGGAAATCCTTCGGATTGCTGATTCCGGCAGGCTTCTCGATCTTCTCGAGTTCCGCATTCAGCGCCGCGCGGTCGAAACTCTCGCCCGTGTCGTGATCGCGGAATTCCTGATCCTGGATCCAGAAGTCCGCATACGTGACGTAGCGGTCGAAGATGTTCTGCCCGTACTCCGAATACGACTCGAGATATGCCGTCTGGATCTCCTTGCCGATGAACTCCGCGTAACGCGACGCGAGCACGTCCTTCACGAACGACAGGTACTTCTGCTCCGTTTCCGGCGGGAACTGCTCGCGTTCGATCTGCTGCTCGAGCACGTACATCAGATGCACGGGGTTCGCCGCGACCTCGCTCGTGTCGAAGTTGAACACGCGCGACAGAATCTTGAACGCGAAGCGTGTCGACACGCCGGTCATCCCTTCGTCGACGCCCGCGTAGTCGCGATACTCCTGGTACGACTTCGCCTTCGGATCGGTGTCCTTCAGATTTTCGCCGTCGTACACCTGCATCTTCGAGAACAGGCTCGAATTCTCCGGCTCGTGCAGGCGCGACAGCACCGAGAACTGCGACATCATCTTCAGCGTGCCCGGCGCGCACACGGCTTCGGCGAGCGACGAATTGCGAATCAGCTTCTCGTAGATCTTGATTTCTTCGGACACGCGCAGGCAATACGGCACCTTCACGACGAAGATCCGGTCGAGCAGTGCCTCGTTGTTGCGGTTGTTGCGGAACGCCTTCCACTCCGACTCGTTCGAGTGCGCAAGAATCACGCCGTCGAACGGAATCGCGCCGAATCCTTCGGTGCCCTTGAAGTTGCCTTCCTGCGTCGCGGTCAACAGCGGGTGCAGCACCTTGATCGGCGCCTTGAACATTTCGACGAATTCGAGCAGGCCCTGGTTCGCGAGACACAGGCCGCCCGAATAGCTGTACGCATCGGCGTCGTCCTGCGCGTACTGTTCGAGCTTGCGGATGTCGACCTTGCCGACAAGCGACGAGATGTCCTGATTGTTCTCGTCGCCAGGTTCGGTCTTCGCGATGCCGATCTGCCGAAGGATCGACGGATAGCGGCGCACCACGCGGAACTGGCGGATGTCGCCGTTGTATTCGTGCAGGCGCTTGACCGCCCACGGACTCAGGATGCTCTTCAGGTAGCGGCGCGGTATCCCGTATTGCTCTTCGAGGATCGGGCCGTCCTCGTCGTAGTCGAACAGCCCGAGCGGCGATTCGTTGACGGGCGAACCCTTCAGTGCATAGAACGGCACGCGCTCCATCAGCTGCTTCAGGCGCTCGGCGATCGACGACTTGCCGCCGCCCACAGGGCCCAGCAGGTAGAGGATCTGCTTCTTCTCTTCGAGCCCCTGCGCCGCATGGCGGAAGTACGCGACCACCTGCTCGATCACTTCCTCCATTCCGTAGAACTCACGAAACGCGGGATAAACCTTGATAACCTTGTTCGCGAAGATCCGCGACAGGCGCGGGTCGTTGCGGGTATCGATTTGTTCTGGTTCCCCGATTGCAGCCAGCATGCGTTCGCCTGCCGTGGCGTACGCTGACGGATCGTTCTTGCAGAGCGCGAGATACTCCTCCAGCGAGAACTCTTCCTCTCGCGTTTTTTCGAAGCGGTTCGCGAAGCTGCTGTAAATATCCATGCTACCTCCTCGCCTGAGTCTGAAGACGTGCCTGCCTTCTATGACTGCGCAGAAGCAAGCGCGTTCGAATTCATCCTAAACCCTTTCTTATTTTTTTTCACGAACTCTTCGTATGAAGTTCGTCATTCTCGACAACACGGGCTGCGCAACGCATTTCGACGCTTTACAATCGATCTCCCGAGCCGCAGAAACTGCATCCGCCGCATCTTGTCGAGCATCGGAACATCTCGTGCGCCGGACACCTTCTCCGTCATCGCCGCGCCCTTCGTTCTCCCCTTCCTCCCTATACGTTCGAACAGGCGTTTCCGACGACACTTCGCGCGCACCGTTACAAATTTTTTTCGCATCGTCGGGAGATACCCGTAGCGCGGATGCGCACGCTCGATGCGCGGCCACGCGCGAACGCTCACGCGCGCCGTCACATTCGATCGGTCGTCGAAACGACGACGCCCGCATGCCGCGGGCGTCGTGTGCTGCCAAATGGGGATAGATGCGGGGATCGATGCGCGACGCGCGCGTATCAGAACGTTTCCCAGTCGTCGGCGCCGGCAGACGCAAGCGCCGGTGCGGGTGTGGCGGCCGTCGGCTTGCGTGCCGGCGCGGCGTGCCTGGGCGCAGCGTCGCGCTCGTTGCGCGCCGCGACCGCGGGCGCCGGCGGCGAAACCGGCACGACAGCCGGTGCGGCCACCGCGCGCGGCACCGGGCGTGCAGCGGCGGCGACCGGCGCGGCCGCGTCGTCGTCGATCCGGAATACCGACGCCGTTTCGCGCAGGCGCGCGGCCTGCTCATCGAGCGATTGCGCGGCCGCCGCCGCTTCCTCGACGAGCGCGGCGTTCTGCTGCGTGACCTCGTCCATCTGCGCGACCGCGCGCGCGACCTGGTCGATGCCGCCGCTCTGCTCCTCGGATGCCGCCGCGATCTCGCCCATGATGTCGGTCACGCGCTGCACCGCACTGATCACGTCGCTCATCGTGCGGCCGGCTTCGTCGACGAGCGTCGAGCCGGTCCGGATGCGCTCCACCGATGCATCGATCAGCGCCTTGATCTCCTTGGCCGCGCTCGACGACCGCTGCGCGAGGCTGCGCACCTCGCCCGCGACAACCGCGAAGCCGCGGCCTTCCTCGCCGGCACGCGCGGCTTCGACGGCCGCGTTCAGCGCCAGGATGTTGGTCTGGAACGCGATTCCCTCGATGATTGCGATGATGTCCGCGATCTTCGCCGAACTGTCGTTGATCTCTCCCATCGTGCCGACCACCTGGCCAACCACCGTGTTGCCCTTGTTTGCAATCTCCGACGCGTTCGCGGCCAGCGAGCTTGCCTGCCGCGCATTCTCCGCGTTCTGCTTCACGGTGCCGGTCAACTGCTCCATGCTCGACGCGGTTTCCTGCAGCGCGGACGCCTGCTCTTCCGTGCGCGACGACAGGTCGATATTGCCGGCGGCGATCTGGCGGGCCGCGGTCGCGATCGACTCGCTGCCGCCGCGCACGGTGCGCACCGTGTCGACCAGCCCGCGCTGCATCTTCGCAAGACCCTCGAGGAGCTGGCCCATTTCGTCGCGCCGATGCACCACGATCGAGCGGCGCAGGTCGCCCGCGGCGATCGCGTCGAAATGCGCGAGCGCGTCCGCGAGCGGGCGGCCGATCGCGCGGCTGAGCGTCAGCCACGACAGCACCGCCGCGATCAGGCCCGCCGCCAGCAGCGCGATCGACAGCATGCGCAGCGTCTCGAACAACGATTCCGCGCGGTCGAAACCCGCCTGCCCGTCGGTGAACTGGAAATTGCGCAGCGCTTCGCCGGCAGTCGCGAGGTCGTTGTAAAGCGCCTGCAACTGCTTGGCGCCCTCACCGATGCGCTCGTGGTCGCCTGCCGCGACCATGCTCCCGAACGCATCGCAGCTGCGCTGCAGTGCCAGCCGCTTGGCGGCGACGTCCTGCGCCAGCCGGTCTTCCTCCGGGCCGCGCGGCAGCGCAAGATACTTTTGCCACCACGCGTCGGACTGCGCGCGCATCCCGCGGCTGCGCTCCACCGCGGCAGCCGAGTCGGGCGTGCCGGCCAGCAGTGCGGCGCGATCGAGCGCCAGGCGCTCGCGCGCCGCGTACATTTCGGCAACGGCCACGTCGACCGCGCTCGGCATCTGGTTCGTGAAAATCTCGCGCGTCGCGTCGTTCGAGCGCGTCATCCCGTACACGCCCAGCATGCCGATCACCGCCAGCAGGACCGCGAGAAACGCCATCGTCAGACCGATGCGTGCACGTATCGTCAGGTTTCCGATCACCATCATTCTTCCTGTATTGCGTCGTCATGGCGGGCAACGCCCGCTTTTCGAAACAGTGTTTCGTCCTGGTGTATTTACGACCGGATGTTGCGCAGCTTGATGGTATTCACATCATTTTTTTCACCAATTCGTTAGTTCATTACATATCGATGAATAATGGGGGCGAAGCATCGCAGCTCGTCACGCGACGGCGCGTGGCGAGCATTGCGGTCAGGCATCCGGGGAAAGAGGGTCGGCCGCGTGGCGTCGCACGCGCCGGCCGGGATGCGCGATCTAGCCCTGTTCGGCCAGGTCGGCGAGGGTGGGAATCGACGGTTGCGCGCCCGCGCGCGTGACCGACAACGCCGCCGCGCGTTGCGCGAAGCGGATGGCCGCATCGATGGCCTCGCCCGCAGCGACGCGCGCGGCGAAACCGCCGATGAAGGTATCGCCGGCCGCGGTCGTGTCGACGGCCTTGACGACGGGTGCCGGATAGTGGCGCACCGCGCCGTCGGCCGTCAGCGCGAGCACGCCGCGCGCGCCGAGCGTGATCAGCACGTTGCGCGCGCCGCCCGCCTGCAGCACACGCGCCGCGGCTTCCGCGTCGGCCGGGTTGCGCACGGGCAGCCCGGTCAGCGCGGCCGCTTCCACTTCGTTCGGAATCAGGTAATCGACCAGCGGCAGCCAGCCGTCCGGCAGCGGCGCGACGGCCGGCGCCGGATTGAGCACGACGATGCGACCGAGCCGCCGCCCGGCCGACAGCACCGCGAACACGGCGTCCGGCGGCGTCTCGAGCTGGCAGATCACCACGTCGGTCGCGGCCAGCGCGGCCTCGTTGCGCGCCACCGTTTCGGTCGTCACTTCGCCATTGCTGCCCGCGACGATCACGATCGCGTTCTGGCTCGCGTCGTCGACGACGATCAGCGCGACACCGGTCGATGCCGTCGTGCTCGTCGCGAGCCGCGAGCAGTCGATGCGTTCGGCCTCGAGGCCGGCCCGCAGCGCGGTACCGTGCGCATCCGCGCCGACGCAGCCGATCATCGCGACCTGCGCGCCAAGCCGCGCCGCCGCGACGGCCTGGTTGCCGCCCTTGCCGCCCGCGGCCTGCGCGTACGCGTGGCCGGCCAGCGTTTCTCCAGGCAGCGGCAACCGCGGCGCCCGCACGACGAGATCCATGTTGAGGCTGCCGACCACCGTCACGCGGCCGGTGCCTGCCGCACGCGCCGTCATGCGCGAGCGCCCGGCGCGGCCGGCTCGCGATAGATCGCCGTCGATTCGCGCAGCACGAGACGCGGCGACACGACGCGACGACGGCTCGGCGCGGCCGTCGAACCGCCGCCGATCCGCTCGATCAGCGTTTGCGCGGCCATTTCGCCGAGCGCGCGCACCGACTGGCCGACCGTCGACAGCGCCGGATACGTATAACGGGAGAATTCGATGTCGTCGAAGCCGATGATCGAGCAGTCGTCCGGCACGCGCAGGCCGCGCTCGGCCGCCGCGCGCAGCGCGCCGACGCCCATCAGGTCGTTGCCCGCGAAAATCGCGCTGGGATGCACCGACTCGAACAGCCGCGAGGCCGCGTGGTAGCCGCCGAGGCACGAGAAATCGCTTTCCGCGATCGCCCCCGGCACGATGTCGATCCCGCGCTCGGCCATCGCACGGATGAAGCCGTGCACGCGCATCGCGCTGACGGCCGTGTCGGTCGGCCCGGTGATGCAGCCGATCTTCGCGTGCCCGAGCTCGAGCAGGTGACGCGTCGCCAGGTAGGCGCCGCGTTCGTGGTCGATCTGCACGAGGTCGGCCGCGAGCCCCTCGATGTTGCGGTCGACGACGACGAGCGGCGCATGCGCGTCCGCCAGCGTCTGCGCGAGCACCGCGTCCTCGCCGGCCGACGCGACGATCAGCCCGTCGATGCGCTTTTCCTGCAGCACGCGCAGGTAGTTGCGCTGCTTCACGGGATCGTCGTCCGAGTTGCAGAAGAACACGCAATAGCCGTTGGCCGCGCACTGGTCCTCGATGCCGCGCGCCAGCTCCGCGAAGTACGGATTCGTGCTGTTCGGCACGACGAGGCCGATGGTCGCCGTCGCGCGCGCCTTCAGCGACCGCGCCACGGCCGATGGCACGTAATTCAGCTCGCGGATCGCGCCCTCGACCTTCGCACGCACATCCGCGGACACCGGCCGCGAATTGTTCACCACGTGCGAGACGGTCGTAAACGACACGCCCGCCATGGCCGCCACATCCTTGATCGTCGCCATTTCCCGTTTCTCTCTGGTCTGCTTTCCGTATAGTTCTACCGGGCGCGCGCGCGCCGGCTGCGATAAGTGTCGAGCACGACCGCGACCACGATCACCGCCCCGGTGATGATCCGTTTGGTCGGCTCGTTCGCGCCGATCTGAGCGAGTCCCGCGGCCAGCACGGAGATGATCAACACGCCGAAGAACGTGCTGATCACCGAGCCGCGCCCGCCCATCAGGCTCGTGCCGCCGATCACGACGGCTGCGATCACCTGCAGTTCGACACCCGCGCCCGCGTTCGGATCGGCGGCCTCGAGCCGCGAGATCTGAAACAGCGACGCGAGCCCCGCGAGCGCGCCCATCAATGCGAATACGAGGATTTTATACGGACGCGGGTTAACCCCGGCAAGCCGTACCGCCTCCTCGTTCGTGCCGATCCCGACGAGATAGCGTCCGAACACGGTGCGCGTGAGCACGAACTGTGCCGCGACCATCACCGCCACCGCGATCAGGAACGCCGGCGAAATGCCGAGCGCGATCGGGTTCGACAGGAAGTCGAACGCGTCGCCGATGTAGGCCGTGCGCGAATTCGTCAGCTGGTATGCGACGCCGCGCGCGGCCTCGAGCACGCCGAGCGACACGATGAACGACGGAATCCGCCAGCCGACCGTGATCGCGCCCGTCAGCGAGCCCGTCGCGGTCGCGACCGCGATCCCGATCAGCGCGGCCGGCAACGGCCCCCACTGCCACTTCAGCGAAGCCACGCTGACCATCGACGCGGCCAGCGCGAGCACCGAGCCGACCGACAGGTCGATGCCGGCGATGATCAGCACGAAGGTCATCCCGACCGACATCACGACGAGATCGGGGATCTGGTTCGCGATCGTACTGAACGTATCGTAGGTCAGGAAATGCGAACTCAGCGCCGAAAACAGCGCGATCATCGCGACGAGCGCGCCGGCGAGCCCGAGATAGTTCGACACGCCGAGCCGCGTGCCGGACAGCGTGCGCGCGCGGCGCCCCGTCACGGTCTGCTGCGCGCCTGCGTCGCTCGGGGATACGGGAGGCTGGGTCATTGCTGTCGTCCTGTCGTCGAAGTGCCGGAGGCCGGGCGCGGCGCGCCTTGCGCATCCGGATGCCGCGCGCCGTCCGGAAGCGCTTCGCGGCCGAAGCCGGCGAACGCCGCGGCCAGCAGCGCATCCTGGGTCCAGTTGCCGCGTTCGAACACGGCGGTCATGCGGCCTGCCGACATCACGCCGATCCGGTCGCAGATCAGCATCAGCTCGCGCAGGTCGCTCGATACCACCACCAGCGCGCGGCCTTCGCGCGCGAGCGCGCCCATCAGCGTGTAGATCTCGAACTTGGCGCCGACGTCGATTCCGCGCGTCGGCTCGTCGAACAGCAGCACGCCCATGTCGCGCGCGAGCCAGCGGCCGATCACGACCTTCTGCTGGTTGCCGCCCGACAGTTCGCCGACCGCCTGCGCGGCGCCGTGCGTGCGAATCCGCAGCGCGTCGATCTGCTGTTCGGCGAGCGCCGTCTCGCGCGTCGCGTCGACGATGCCGCCGCGCGCCAGACGGTCGAGCTGGCCGAGCGACACGTTCGACGTGACCGACTGCGACAGCAGCAGCCCTTCACCCTTGCGGTCCTCGGTGATCAGCGCGATGCCGTGCTTCACCGCGTCGACGGGCGAGCCGATGCGCGCCGGCTTCAGCGGATCGCCGACCGCGATCATCCCGGCGTCCGGCGTATCCGCGCCGTAGATCAGCCGCAGCAACTCGGTGCGCCCCGCGCCGATCAGCCCCGAGATGCCGAAGATCTCGCCCGAGCGCACCTCGAGCGACACGTCGCGCACGGCCGTGCCGCGCGTCATGCCCGATACGACGAGCCGCGGCGCGCCGATACGGCGCGCACCGAGGTCGATGTGCTCGCCGAGCTCGCGCCCGACCATCAGCGTGACGAGCCCGTCGGACGTCGTCGCGGCCATGTCGCCGACATGCACGAGCCGGCCGTCGCGCAACACCGCGACGCGCTCGGCCACGCGGGCAAGCTCCTCGAGCCGGTGCGAGATGTAGATGATCGCGACGCCGCGCGCCTTCAGCCGGTCGATCTGCTCGAACAGCAGTTCGACCTCGCGCGCGGTCAGCATCGCGGTCGGTTCGTCGAGGATCAGTACGCGGCAGTCGCCGATCAGGTTGCGCGCGATCTCCACCATCTGCTGGTGGCCGATCCCGAGCGCGCCGACCGGCGTATCGGGATCGACCGCATCGAGCCCGACCTGCGCCATCGCGGCACGCGCATCGTCGCGCAGCCGCGCGCGATCGATGATGCCGAAGCGCCGCGGCAGACGATTCAGAAACAGGTTTTCGGCGACCGTCAGCGTCGGCAGCAGGTTCAGCTCCTGCATCACCATGCGCACGCCGAGCGCCTCGGCCTGCGTGCGGCTTGCCGGCGCATAGGCCTGGCCGCCGAGCTGCATCGTGCCGGCCGTCGGGTCGACGAGCCCGCCGATGATCTTCGACAGCGTGCTCTTTCCCGCGCCATTCTCGCCCGTCAGCGCGAGCGCCTCGCCCTGCACGAGCGTCAACGTGACGTCGGCGAGTACGGGTTCGGCGTAGGTCTTGCCCACACCGGAGACGGACAGCACGGGAACAGCTGAACGGGAGGGTTGGAAGGTCGGTTCCATCGCGATCCTGGTTGCGGCCGCGCGCACGCGGCGCGCGGGTATGACGCTCACAAGTGCTTGCAGTGGCCGTGATCGCGCTCACTCCGTATAACGGCCGCTGTCCCCGATTCTTGAGCGCGGCGGCCGTGGCGGAGCGGCGTTACTTCGTCACGAGATCCACCGGCGTCTCGACCACGCCGGTCATGTCGGCCTGCTTGCGATGCTCGGCGATCGCCTTGAGCGCCGTGTCGATGCCGAACACGGCCTGCTTCGCCGCGTACTGGTCGGCGGTCGCGACGACGCGGCCGTCCTTCAGCATCGGCTTGATCGCGTTGATGTTGTCGTAGCCGACCACGAGCACCTTGCCCTGCTTGCCCGCCGCCCGCACGGCCGACACGGCGCCGATCGCCATGTTGTCGTTGCCGCACAGCAGCGCGCGCAGGTTCGGGTACTCGTTGAGCATCGCGGACGCGACCGCGTTGCCCTTGTCGATCTCCCACTCGCCCGACTGTACCGACACGACCTTCATCCCGCCCGCCTTCATCGCATCCTGGAAGCCGGCCGTGCGCTGCTGCGCATTGGTCGTCGTCGACACGCCTTCGATGATGCCGACCTGGTCGCCCGCCTTCAGCCGCTTCGCGAGGTAATCGCCGATCTTGCGCGCGCCCTTGCGGTTGTCGGGGCCGACGAACGGCACGTTCAGGTTCTTCGACTTCAGCACGTCGGGATCGAGCCGGTTGTCGATGTTCACGACGATGATGCCCGCGTCGACCGCCTTCTTCACGACCGGCACGAGCGCCTTCGAATCGGCCGGCGCGAGCACGATCGCATCGACCTTCGACACGATCATCTGCTCGACGATGCGGATCTGGTTCGCGGTGTCGGTCTCGTCCTTGATGCCGTTCGTGATCAGGTCGAACTGACCGGCGTTGTGCTTCTGGTATTCCTTCGCGCCGTTTTCCATCGTCAGGAAGAACTCGTTGGCGAGCGACTTCATCACGAGCGCGACTTTCGGCTTGCCCGCCGATTGGGCATGGACGACCGGTGCGGCAGCGACCGCGACGGCGGCAAGCGCGGCGGTCAGGAAGCGACGGCGAAAGCGGACATTCATACACATCTCCTGGCGACTGGCCCGACGGGCCGGACTGTTGTTTTAATGTGAGCAAACGTTTGCGCCACACTACCCGGGCATTGGCCATCGATGCTGCTTGTCGGTACCACGGAATGGAAGCGAGGCAGACGGCCGACTGCCTGGCGCGTGCTGTCGTCGACGCGCCACCGCCGGCGGGGACGCCGGCGGAGTGAGGGCTATGCTGTACCGTTTCGCGGCGACGCGCAACCCGTCTGATCAATATTTAAGGGTTTATTCGGAGCGCATCGCGACGCGCGAAGGCAACACCTCGTGCGTCAGGCCCGATCCTGTTGCGCGGGCTCGTCGCGATCGTTCGACGGCGGCGCGCCGAAGCGGTTCGCATGCGGCGTGCCGGCGATGAAGCCGTTCATCACGAGCAACGCGAGCGCACCGACGATCGGCACGCACATCAGCAGCATCCACCACCCCGACTTGTCGATGTCGTGCAGCCGCTTCACGCCGACGGCAAGTGTCGACCAGAACGCGACGACGGCGATCGCAACGAACAGCAGCACGACCGACAGCGGCAGATCGTCGTTCGACGAACCGCGGCTGCCCGCATCGAAGATCGCGCTGATCACGCCGGACACCACCGCGTAAATCCACCACGGCATGCGACCGATCCGGCCTTCGAACGAAAAAAGAAACCATTTGAGATTCATTGTTCACCTCTTGTTCGTGCATCGTCGAATGGCGGACGGCGATCGCGGCAGCGCCGGCCTCGGGCATGCGGCCGCCGGTTCCGTCCCGCGTCGCGCAAGAAAGTCCGGCCCGGCCCTTCTCGCGTCCGCGCGCATTAAATCATATCCTTGGCGCCATGACTTGCATGAGATGAACGGAATGCAGCGTTTCACGTGCGTATTCCATGAGCGTCGATGCATGCGGATCGGGCGCGGCGCGGGTATGCGATCCGCCGTCGCTCGAGCGGCAAAAGAAACGCCGCGCGCGCCGGGCGCTTGCCCGGACCGCACGCGGCGTGTGCAGCACGCGCGTAACCGTCAGGCCACTTCGCGCAGTTGCGACGCGATTTCGGTTTCGTTCAGATGCGGCGCGAACATCTCGATCAGCCGGTATGCATACGCGCGCAGGAACGCGCCCTTGCGCAAGCCGACACGCGTCGTGCTCGCCTCGAACAGGTGCTGCGTGTCGAGCGCGACGAGCCCGGTGTCGCGCTGCGGATCGAAGGCCATCGCCGCGACGACGCCAATCCCCATGCCGAGCTCGACGTAGGTCTTGATCACGTCGGCGTCGATCGCGGTCAGCACGACATCGGGCACCGCGCCGGCCTGCGCGAATGCCTGGTCGATGTGCGAGCGGCCCGTGAAGTCCTGGTCGTACGTGATGATCGGGTACTCGGCGATTTCGTCGAGCGTCAGGTTCTCGCGGCCGACGAGCGGATGGCCCTTCGGCACGACGACCGTGTGGTGCCACGAATAGCACGGGAACGTGACGATGTCGGGGTAGCGGTCGAGCGCCTCGGTCGAGATGCCCAGATCGGCTTCGCCGTTCAGGATCATCTGCGCGATCTGCTGCGGGCTGCCCTGCCGCAGCGCGAGATGCACCTTCGGGAACACCTCGGTGAACTGGCGGATCACCTTCGGCAGCGCGTAGCGCGCCTGCGTGTGCGTCGTCGCGACGACGAGGTGGCCGCTGTCCTGGTCCGCGAACTGGCGCGCGACCCGGCGCAGGTTTTCCGCGTCGAGCAGCATCCGCTCGATCAGCTGGTGCACGGCCTTGCCGGGCTCGGTGAGCCCGGTGAGCCGCTTGCCGCGACGGATGAAGATGTCCACGCCCAGTTCATCCTCGAGATCCTTGATCTGCTTCGACACGCCTGACTGCGACGTGTACAGCACGTTCGCGACTTCCGTCAGGTTCATGTTCTGGCGCACGGCTTCGCGCACGAAACGCAATTGCTGAAAGTTCATGGGTATGCCTCTTGGGCTGTCGTTGTTCGAATGTCGATCCGGAGCGGTATCCGCCCTCTTCTCTTTGACGGGTTCGGGCGTCAGTGTGCGGGAAATACGCGCACCGCGCGCGGCACGGCGGTTGCGCCGTCGCCGACCTGCAGCGCGAGCGCGCGCCACGCGTCGCGATCGAGTTCCGCTTCGAGTGCACCGCCCGTGCGCGCCTCGAGCTCGACGCGCACCGAGCCGCCGAGCGGGATCACACGGCGCACGTCGACCGCGATGCCGTCGCGATGGCCGTCGCCGGCCGGCCACAGCTGCAGGTCGTGCGGGCGCACATAGGCATTCGCGGGCCCCGCGAAATCGGCGTCGACGGCGATCGGCGCGGCCGCACCCTCGGCGACGAAGCCGCGCCCGGCAACCGTGCCCGGCAGCCGGTTCGCCGCGCCGAGAAACTCGTAGACGAACGCGCTTTCCGGATGATCGTAGACGTCCTGCGGGCTGCCCACCTGCTCCACGTGGCCGCGGTTCAGCACGACGATCCGGTCGGCCACTTCCAGCGCTTCTTCCTGGTCGTGCGTGACGAAGATCGTCGAGATGTGAAGGTCGTCGTGCAGGCGCCGCAACCAGCCGCGCAGTTCCTTGCGCACCTTCGCGTCGAGCGCGCCGAACGGCTCGTCGAGCAGCAGTACCTTCGGCTCGACCGCGAGCGCGCGGGCCAGCGCGATCCGCTGGCGCTGGCCGCCCGACAGCTCGGACGGGTAACGCTGCGCGAGCCAGTCGAGCTGCACGAGCTTCAGCAGCTCGTGCACCTTGTCGCGGATCACGGTTTCCGACGGCCGTTCGCGACGCGGCTTCACGCGCAGCCCGAACGCGACGTTCTCGAACACGGTCATGTGGCGGAACAGCGCGTAATGCTGGAACACGAAGCCGACCTGGCGATCGCGCGCGCCGACCGACGCGACGTCGAGCCCCTGCAGCACGACCTGGCCGGCGTCCGCGTGCTCGAGGCCCGCGATCACGCGCAGCAGCGTGGTCTTGCCGCAGCCCGACGGCCCGAGCAGTGCGACGAGTTCGCCCGCCGGAAAGTCGAGCGACACATCGTCGAGGGCGGTGAAATCGCCGAAGCGCTTCTGAAGATGACGGACGGTGATACCCATTCTGGTTGCCTCTTTACGATTTCGACGAAACGGCCGCGACAGGGCCGGCATGAGCGGGAACGTCATCGCGTGCGCCGGCCAGTTCGGCGGCGAGATGACGCTCGGCGAGCAGCTTCAGCGCGAGCGTGACGAGCGCGAGCAGCGCGAGCACCGACGCCACCGCGAACGCCGCCGCGAAGTTGTATTCGTTGTACAGGATCTCGACGTGCAGCGGCATCGTGTCGGTCACGCCGCGAATATGGCCGGACACGACCGACACCGCACCGAACTCGCCCATCGCGCGCGCATTGCACAGGATCACGCCGTACAGCAGGCCCCACTTCACGTTCGGCAGCGTCACGCGCCGGAAGATCTGCCAGCCCGATGCACCGAGCACGCGCGCGGCCTCTTCCTCGTCGGTGCCTTGCGCCTGCATCAGCGGAATCAGCTCGCGCGCGACGAACGGGAACGTGACGAAGATCGTCGCGAGCACGATGCCCGGCACCGCGAAAATGATCTGCACGTCGTGATCCTGCAGCCACGGGCCGAGCCAGCCTTGCGCGCCGAACAGCAGCACGTAGACGAGGCCGGAGATCACCGGCGACACGGAGAACGGCAAGTCGATCAGCGTGGTCAGCAACGCCTTGCCGCGGAATTCGAACTTCGCGATCGCCCACGACGCGCACACGCCGAACACGAGGTTCAACGGCACCGCGATCACGGCGACGGTCAGCGTCAGCTTGATCGCCGACCACGCGTCGGGATCGGCGAGCGATTCGACATAGAAGCCGACGCCCTTGCGCAGCGCCTCGAAGAACACCGCGGCGAGCGGCACGACGAGGAAGAACGCCAGGAACGCCAGCGCGACGCCGATCAGCAGCCAGCGCACGGCGCGCGGCTCGCCGACGGGGTCGAGCCGCTTCGCCGCGCGCACGCGCGCGACGGACGGGTCGTTCAGTACGGCACCGGACTTGCGGGTCATTGCTGGCCTCCTGCTGCTGCGGCAACGGTGCCGGTCGCCGGCGCGGGGCCGCTCGCCCCCTTGCTCGTGCGGCGCTGCAGATACCATTGCAGCGTATTGATCAACAGCAGCATCACGAACGACACGACCAGCATCACGACGGCCAGCGCGGTCGCGCCCGCATAGTCGTACTGCTCGAGCTTCGTGATGATCAGCAGCGACGTGATCTCGGATTTCATCGGCACGTTGCCGGCGATGAAGATGACCGAACCGTACTCACCGAGCGCGCGTGCGAACGCGAGCGCGAAGCCGGTGAGCAGCGCCGGCAGCACGGCCGGCAGCACGACGCGGCGGAAGGTCAGCCAGCGCGATGCGCCGAGGCATGCGGCGGCCTCTTCCTGCTCGCGCTCGAAATCCTCGAGCACCGGCTGCACGGTGCGCACGACGAACGGCAGCCCGATGAAGGTCAGCGCCACCAGCACGCCGACCGGCGTAAACGCGATCTTGATGCCGAACGGCGCGAGATACTGGCCGACCCAGCCGTTGGCCGCATAGACGGCGGCAAGCGAGATGCCCGCGACCGAGGTCGGCAGCGCGAACGGCAGGTCGACGATCGCATCGACCAGGCGCTTGAACGGGAACGTGTAGCGCACCAGCACCCACGCGACGAGAAAGCCGAATACGGCGTTGATCAATGCGCCGCCGAGCGCGGCGGAAAACGTCAGCCGGTACGACGCGAGCACGCGCGGCGACGTGACGGCAGTGACGAACTGGTCCCACGACAGCGTCGCGGTCTTCAGGAACGTGGCGGCGAGCGGAATCAGCACCACGAGGCTCAAATAGGCCACCGTGATGCCGAGCGTCACGCCGAAGCCGGGCAGCGCGCTCGGCTTGCGAAAGGTGTACGTCGTCATCGGATGCTCTTGCTGGGTCGTTGCTGCTCATGGGTCCGACGCAAACGCCGACGCGGGAATCGCGCCGGCGGGCCGTCGGGGATGCGGCGCGCTCTCGTGGCGCGCCGCTGTCGTTATGGCTTGCTGCGTGGCGTTATTGCGGCTTGTAGATCGAATCGAACACGCCGCCGTCCGCAAAATGCGTCTTCTGCGCCTTCGTCCAGCCGCCGAACGTGTCGTCGACCGTGTACAGCTTCAGCTTCGGGAACTGCTTCGTCAGCTCCGCCGGCACGTTCTTCGAACGCGGGCGGTAATAGTTGCGCGCCGCGATTTCCTGGCCCTGCGGGCTGTACAGGAAATTCAGGTAGGCCTCGGCCAGCTTGCGCGTGCCCTTCTTGTCGACCACCTTGTCGACCACCGCGACGGGCGGCTCGGCCAGGATGCTCACCGACGGCACGACGATCTCGAACTTGTCGGTGCCGAATTCCTTGATCGACAGGAATGCCTCGTTCTCCCACGCGATCAGCACGTCGCCGAGCCCGCGCTGCACGAAGCTCGTCGTCGCACCGCGCGCGCCCGAATCGAGCACGCCGGCATTCTTGTAGAGCTTCGTCACGAAATCCTTCGCGCTCTGCTCGCTGCCGCCCGGCTTGTGGACGGCATAGGCCCACGCGGCGAGGTAGTTCCAGCGCGCGCCGCCCGAGGTCTTCGGGTTCGGCGTGACGATCGAGATGCCTGGCTTCGTCAGATCGTCCCAGTCCTTGATTCCTTTCGGGTTGCCCTTGCGCACCAGGAACACGATCGTCGACGTGTACGGCGACGCATTGTCCGGCAGGCGCTTCTGCCAGTCCTTGTCGACGAGGCCCTTGTTGGCGAGCGCGTCGATGTCGTAGGCAAGCGCGAGCGTCACGACGTCGGCCTGCAGGCCGTCGAGCACCGAGCGCGCCTGGGCGCCCGAGCCGCCGTGCGACTGCTTGAAGTTGACCGTCTCGCCCGTCTTCGCCTTCCACTCCTTGCCGAACGCCTGGTTGAAGTCCTGGTACAACTCGCGCGTCGGGTCGTAGGACACGTTCAGGAACGTCGTATCGGCCTGGGCATGCGTCACGACGCCCAGCGCCGCCGCCGCGCCCAGCGCGAGTGTTGCGATCAGGCGGCCCGCTCCGCCCACCAGCCCCGTATTGCGCTTCACCATCCTTGGTTCTCCAGTGTTGTCGGTATTGCGATGTCGGGCCAGTCTATCGAACGGGTTACATGATTAAAAATAATCGTTCTTCATTTTTTAATACTCAAAAGTGCTAACGCATACTGGACGGACGGTTGCGGCGGACGATCCGGCGTTCGGGCGTCGCGAAATCGCGCCGGAATCGACGCGATCGCGTCGAACCTCAAGTAACACTTGAAATTCGCGAAGTACTGTATAAAAATACAGCTCACTGTCTATCCATACAGTTCAGCCATGACCAAACTCACCGCCCGTCAGCAGCAAGTGTTCGACTTGATCCGCCGCGCGATCGAGCGCTCCGGTTTTCCGCCCACGCGCGCCGAGATCGCTGCAGAGCTGGGTTTCAGCTCGCCGAACGCGGCCGAGGAACACCTTCGTGCGCTGGCGCGCAAGGGCGTGATCGAGCTGGCCGCCGGCGCGTCGCGCGGCATCCGCCTGCTCGGCATCGACGACGCTCCGCACCAGTTCACGCTGCCGCACGCCGGCCTGATGCAACTGTCGCTGCCGCTCGTCGGCCGCGTGGCGGCCGGTAGCCCGATCCTTGCGCAGGAGCACATCTCGCAGCATTACGCGTGCGATCCCGCGCTGTTCACCAGCAAGCCCGATTACCTGCTGAAGGTGCGCGGCCTGTCGATGCGCGACGCCGGCATTCTCGACGGCGACCTCCTCGCCGTGCAGAAGCGCACGGAAGCGAAGGACGGCCAGATCATCGTCGCGCGCCTCGGCGACGACGTCACGGTCAAGCGCCTGAAGCGCCGGCCCGGCGGCCTCGAGCTGATCGCGGAGAACCCGGATTACGAAAACATCTTCGTCAAGGCCGGCAGCGCGGATTTCGCGCTGGAAGGCATCGCCGTCGGGCTGATCCGCTCGGGCGAACTCTGACAATCGGTCTCTCTGAGGAGAACATCATGGAACGCCTTTCCCGTCTGCTGCCTTTCCGTCAATTCGGCCGCCTGCGTCACCTGCGCGGCCGCACGCCCTGCGCGCCGCTGTCCGCGGCGGCGCCCGTGGTGAGCCAAGAAGTCGCAGTTGAACGGCAGGCGTCGTTGCTGCCGTCGGCGCTGCCCGCATTCGCGCGGGTGTCGCTGAACGCCGGCCTGAATCACGCGGAACCGGCACGTCGTGCGCCCGTGCGCGTGTATCACGGTCGCTCGCGCCTGATCATGGTCGGGACGATCGATGCCGTGTGCCGAATGATCGATCGTTGCATCGCGGAGGAACGATCGGCCACGCACGGCGGTCTCTGATTGCGGAACCTGTCCGTACCGGAGGCACCGTGACTGGATCTTCGGGCCGTGCGTGGCGGCTCAAGCCCTTGCTGATCGTCGTGCTGGCCGTCGCCGTCCTGACGGCGATCGGCTATGCATACGCATCGCCGTACGTCGCGCTTGGTCGCCTGAAATCGGCAATCGACGCGCGCGATGCGCAAGCGGTCAGCGAATATGTCGATTTTCCGTCGCTGCGTATCAGCCTGAAGCAGCAGGTCACGGAAGAGCTGATGCGCCGGATCGACGCTTTAAAGAAAGACAATCCGTTCGCGGTGATTGGCGCGCTGATCGGATCTGCATTGATCGGCCCGCTGGTCGATGCCTATGCGACACCGGAAGGCGTCGCGGCGCTGATGAGTGGCATTCCCCCGCGCGGCAATCCGGGAGAACGGCCGCCTGAATGGTCGAGCCCGCCGTCCGGCGCTGCGACTGGCAACGCGCCGGGCACATCGCCTGCCAATCCGGCGAGTGTTCCGGTGCCCGCCAGCAATGTGGCCGCCTCGGCCGCGTCTGTACCCGCTACCGCACCCGCAGCTGCGAACCCCGGCGGGGCCGGCCATCCGCAGCAAACGAGCGCTGGCTACCGGAATATCGATGAATTTGTCGTGACCTACCAGCGCAACGCGGACGGCACGCGCTATGCAGCGATCTTCCATCGCTTCGGCCTGTTCTCGTGGAAGCTGTCCGCGATCGACCTGCACGCGTGAGCAGCCGTGATCGGCGCACATGTCGCCAGCGGCACGGCGCATGACCGGCGCGAATCGCGATACGATCCGGCCGGTTACACGATCGTTGCGTTACTTGCCGCTCGCGGTGGCCGCTTCGCGTTCGCGTGCGATCTGGGCCTTTTGCTCTTCCGCCGACGAACATGCGACGAGAATGCTGCAGTTCACGCGATCGAGCAGCTGTGTGTTGCCCGAGCCCATCCACCATCTCGACAGTCCGCTGCGGCACCGATGGCCGACGACGACGAGGTCGGCTTTCAGCTCCGTCGCGAGATTCGCGATTTCGTCGATCGGATAGCCGAATGCGAAATGGCCTTCGGCCTGAACGCCGCGCTCGCGCAGCCAGTTCACGCCTTCCTGCAGGATCTCGCGCGCGGTTTCCTCGAAACGGCCGCACGCGACGTCGGTCAGCAACCCGGCGCTTTGCGCGATGCTCGAGCGCATGTCGACGACCGACAACAAATGCGTTTCCGCCTTCAGGTCCAGCGCGAGATTGGCACCACACCGCAATGCCTTGCGTCCTTCGAGCGTGCCGTCGTAGCACAGCAGAATCTTGTTGTAGCTAGCCATGAAACCTCCCTGTCGCGACTACGTACCCTATGCACTCATCATGGTGCGCCGCAATTCAGGACGCAAGGGATGGAAAACGCTGATTCGCCACGCCGCGCGCGTCGGCGATGATGCGGTGCACGATCCGCGCACGCATGCACCATGCGGAGCACATACGCGCTGAAGAGACGCAGGCGATGCACTAGAATGGCCCGTTCGTGCCGTCGGCGCGCGTTCGCCCCCGTCATGCCCATGTGACACGCATTCATCCGATCCGTTCGCCGGGCTGTATGGCCGCCCGACCGGCCGCGAAACGCGTCCGCGTCCGCTTACAACGACAACCTGCCCATGTCCGTTGCACCGATCGATTTCCGGAACGTCGAAAAGCGCTATGGCGACAAGCTCGTCGTCAACGACCTGTCCTTCCACGTACAGGCCGGCGAATGCTATGGCCTGCTCGGGCCGAATGGCGCCGGCAAGACCACGACGCTGAAGATGCTGCTCGGCCTCGCGTATCCCGACGCCGGCGCCATTTCACTCTGCGGCGAGCCGGTTCCGTCACGCGCGCGGCATGCGCGCCAGCGCGTCGGCGTCGTCCCGCAGTTCGACAATCTCGATCCCGATTTCACCGTGCGCGAGAACCTGCTCGTGTTCAGCCGCTATTTCGGGATGTCGGCACACACCGCACGCGCGCTCGTGCAACCGCTGCTCGAATTCGCGAAGCTGGAAAACAGGGCTGACGCGAAGGTCGGCGAACTCTCGGGCGGCATGAAGCGCCGTCTGACGCTCGCGCGCGCACTCGTCAACGATCCCGACGTGCTGGTGCTCGACGAGCCGACGACAGGCCTCGATCCGCAGGCGCGGCACCTGATGTGGGAGCGGTTGCGATCGCTGCTCGCGCGCGGCAAGACGATCCTCATCACCACGCACTTCATGGAAGAAGCCGAGCGCCTGTGCGACCGGCTGTGCGTGATCGAGGAAGGCCGGAAGATCGCCGAAGGCGCGCCGCACGCGCTGATCGAATCGGAAATCGGTTGCGACGTGATCGAGATCTACGGGCCGGACCCGGTCGCGCTGCGCGACGAGCTCGCGCCGTTCGCGAAGCACACCGAGATCAGCGGCGAGACGCTGTTCTGCTACGTGACCGATCCCGAGCCGCTCAGTGCGCGGCTCAAGGGTCGCACGGGATTGCGCTATCTGCATCGCCCGGCCAATCTGGAAGACGTGTTCCTGCGGCTCACGGGCCGCGACATGCAGGACTGATCGATCATGGACGTACGCAACTATTCCGCCGCCGCGCCGTCCGCACCGCCGCGCGAGTCGCGCTTCGCGATCGCGCTGCCCGCGAATGCCACCAACTGGATTGCCGTGTGGCGACGCAACTACCTCGTGTGGCGCAAGCTCGCGCTCGCCTCGCTGTTCGGCAATCTCGCCGATCCGATGATCTACCTGTTCGGCCTGGGGTTCGGGCTCGGCCTGATGCTGGGCCACGTCGACGGCGTGTCGTACATCGCGTTCCTCGCGGCCGGCACGGTCGGTTCGAGCGTGATGATGTCCGCGAGCTTCGAATCGATGTATTCGGGCTTTTCGCGAATGCACGTGCAGCGCACCTGGGAAGCGATCATGCACACGCCGCTCGCGCTGGGCGACATCGTGCTCGGGGAGATTGTCTGGGGCGCGAGCAAGGCGCTGCTGTCCGGCGTCGCGATCATGCTCGTCGCGGGCCTGCTCGGGTATGCACGGTTTCCGTCGATGCTCGCGGCGCTGCCGGTGATCGCACTCGCCGGCCTCGCGTTCGCGAGCACGGCGATGATCGTTACCGCGCTCGCGCCGTCCTACGATTTTTTCATGTTCTATCAGACGCTCGTGCTGACGCCGATGCTGCTGCTGTCGGGCGTGTTTTTCCCGATCACGCAATTGCCTCCGGTCGCGCAACACGCGGCACACGTATTGCCGCTCGCGAACGCGGTCGAACTGATCCGCCCCGCGATGCTCGGCCGGCCGGCGACGGACGTCGGCATGCATCTCGCGGTGCTCGCCGGCTATGCAGTCGGCGGATTCGTGGTTTCCGCGTGGCTGTTCCGGCGGCGGATGATGCGCTGACGGCCGGCGCGCACTGCGCCGGCTCGATGCTGCGATGAAACGGCGACGACGTTACTCGTCGTCGTCGCTCCACGGAATCTCGACGTCGGTCAGGAACGCGACGGTCGCCAGCGGGCCGCCTTCGTGCCGGCCGAGCTTGCCGTCGGCGCGATGCCATTCGACGCGGAACTGCGTACCCGGATCGTCGGCGACGAGATAGACCGCGCGCAGCTCTTCCGCGTCGGCCTCGTCGACCGGACCGTCGAACGACACCAGCATCTTCTGCGGCCACAGGCCGTTCACCGGATCGTAAATGCGGTCGCCCTGCGGGATGTCGATGCTGGCCTCGACGCCGATCGTGGCGGAAGCTTCGATGATCATCGTGCCGAGTGCGTTCAGCACGGCAGTCGCCCGCGCGGAATTGGCCTGGCGGATCGCGAGATCGCCGCGCGTCAGCGCCTTTTCGAGTCGAGGATGAATCTTCGGTTGGGTCATGCGTTTTCCTGTTTGCTTCTTGTAAAGGGCACCGCACGCTTGAAGCTGCGGCGCCGGATGAATACGACGGTCGCGCGGCGGGACCGGCCGGCGCGCGGCACGGCGGCCATCGCGCAGGCTCGGACGCGGGCAGCCGGGCATGTCCTGGCTCGCGCCCGACCGGGCCGCGCGTGTCGCGCCTGTCCGGCCGTCCCGCGCGATCGCCGTGCCGCCCGCGTGTCCGTCAGAACCCGAATGCGATCGCGAGCAGCCCGCTCACGATCCCGAACACGATGACAAGGCCCGTGACGATCGCAAGCATGTAAGGCTTGAACGAACGCGCGAGCATCGCGAGCGACGGCACGCTGATCGGCGGCAGCGTCATCAACAGCGCGGCGGCCGGGCCGACGCCCATGCCGAGCGACAGCATCGCCTGGATGATCGGCACCTCGCCGGCTGTCGGGATCACGAACAGCGTGCCCGCGACGGCGAACGCGACGATCCAGCCGAGATGATTGCCGATGTCCGGGCCGATATGCGGGAACAGCCATGCGCGCGCCGCGCCGAGCAGCAGCACGAGCACGATGTATTCGGGCACGAGCCGCACGGCCATGCGTGCAAGCAGCTTCATCCAGCGGACGAACGGATTGCCCGCGGCAGCCTGCTCCGCCACCAGCGCGGCGAGTTGCGCGTCGTCGATGCTGCGGTCCTCGGGGCGCGCGATACGGTTCAGCAGATAGCCGCCCCCGAATACCATCGCGACGCCGAGCACGAGCCGCAGCGCGCTCCAGTGCCAGCCGAGCACGAAGCCCATGAACACCAGCGCGGCCGGATTCAGGACCGTGTTGCCGAGCCAGAACGCGACCGCGCCGCCCGGCGACGCATGCCGCGCGCGCAGGCCCGCGACGACCGGCGCCGCACAGCACGTGCACATCATGCCGGGCAGCGACAGCAGGCCGCCCGCGGCGACACTGCCGAAGCCCGTGCGACCCAGCGTGCGTGCAACCCAGTGCGCCGGCAGCAGCGCCTGCACGGCCGAACCGAGCAGCAGGCCGAGCACCATGGCCTGCCAGATCGCCTTGCCGTATGCCCATGCATAGTCGAGCGCCGCCTTCAGCGACGGCTCCGGCGCGCTCGCCGACGTGCCCATCAGGATCGACTGGCCGATCGAATGATGCTCGGCGGCAACGAACGCCTTGTTGTAGTACGGGAACCATTTCACGTAGAACAGTCCCGCGACTGCGATCAGCAGGAAGGTCATCCAGCCGAGCGCCGGATTGGGTTGAGTGCGTGTGGTCGTCATCGTGTGTGGGTCGATTGGTTTTTGTCGGTGTCGGATCCCGCAGCCGCGCCGGTGCCGTGCGTCGCCGGCAGCCCCGCGCGCGCCAGCGCATCGAGCAGCGCGCGCGCCTGCTGACGCCCGTCGACGGCATTCGGCCGGAACGCGAACGTCAGCGCGCGGTTCGGCTTGTCGTACGACGAACGATAGGTGCGTGCGTAGGCAGGATCGTAATGCTTGTCGATCAGCGTGCGGAACAGTTCGGCACGTGCATTCGCGTCGATCAATGCATGCCAGCGCGCGACTTCTTCGCGGCTGTGCAGGCCGATCAGCCGATCGAGTTGCGCCTTGAACGCCGCCGGCTCGTCGAACAGGTGCGCGTAGTCGTCGAGCAGGAACGCGATGCGTTCGTCGCGCTCCGCCTCGACCTGGACCCATGGCCCCGCGCGGAACGCGTCCAGCAACGCGAGGGGCAACTGGATGAGGCCGATCTTGCGGCTCTCCGATTCGACGAATACCGGCAATGCGGGGTCGAAACGTTCGAGCGCCTTGACGAGACCCGAATCGAACGCCTTCTGCGTGGGTTGCGGCACGCCCGGCAATGCGCCGAGCAGCGAACCGCGATGGCAGGCCAGCGCCTCGAGATCGAGCGTCTGCGCGCCTTCGTCGCGCAGCGCGTTCAGGAGCCGCGTCTTGCCGCAGCCCGTATGGCCGACGAGCGCGATGTAGCGAAAGCGCGTGGGCAACGTGTCGAGCGTCGCGCATACCGAGCGGCGATACGCCTTGTAGCCGCCGTCGAGCTGCCGGGCCTGCCAGCCGATCAGGTTGAACCAGGTGGTCATCGACCCGGAGCGCTTGCCGCCGCGCCAACAATAGATCAGCGGCCGCCAGTTGCGCGGACGGTCGGCGAACGTGGTGTCGAGATGGCGCGCGATGTTGCGCGCGACCATTGCGGCGCCGACGCGCGTCGCTTCGTACGGCGACACCTGGCGGTACATCGTGCCGACGATGACGCGCTCCTCGTTGCTGAGCACGGGCGCGTTCAGCGCGCCGGGAATATGGTCCTCGGCGAACTCGAGCGGCGTACGCACGTCGATGATCTCGTCGAACTCGCCGGCGCGATCGAGGGTGACAATCAGGTTCTTCAATTTGGCGTCGAACAGGGGCGATGCGGCTCGGCGAGCCGCACGGGCACGGAAGGCGGATTGGCAATTATCTCATGCCCGGCCGTCTCGGGCCGCGCTTGGCAACCGGCGGGGGCGACACGCTGCTCATCGCGTCGATCAGATGGTCGCGAAACGCGCGCACCGACGTCGGCAGGTCGCGCCCCGCCATGGTCTGTACCTGGATGCTGCGCTCGCGCAACTGGGCATTCGTGACGGGCACGACGACGAAGCCGTCCGCGTCGAAACGATCCCGCACCGACAGCAGTCCCGTAAACATCACCGCGCCGGTACGCTGCGCGTAGCGGTACATCACCGCGGTGTTGTTGCTGGTCAGCTCCGGCTCGAGCATGAGCCCGTCGAGCACGCACGCGATGTCGATCAGCTGGCGCACCGTCGTGCCGGCCTCGGGCAGTACATGCGGATGCCGTGCGACATCGGCGAGCGACACCGAGTCGCACGCCGCGAGCGGATGGTCGCGGCGCACGAGCGCGAAGACCGGCGCACGCTCCGTGTGTTCGACGCGCACGCCCTGCTCCGGCGCCAGGCTGAACGTCAGCCCGATGTCTGCATCGCCGTCGCGCACACGCCGCGTGGCCTCCGCCGGCGACACGACCCACACCGAGAAGTCGACGCCCGGATGGCGCGCCTTGAAGCTTGCGAGCGCGCCCGGCAGAAAATCGATCGCGAATCCCTCCGAGCAGGCGATCTTCAACAGGCTGCCGTGCAGCGCCTCCAGCCCGCCGATCTCCTTCATCACGTGCTCGGCCTCCAGCAGGCTGCGCTGCGCGAAGCCCAGCAGCCGTTGGCCGGCCTCCGACAATGCCATCCCTCGCGGCCGACGCTCGAACAGCGGCGCGCCCAGCTCGCTCTCGAGCTTCGCAATCTGCCGGCTGATCGCCGAGACGGCCACGTGCAGCCGCGTGGATGCGTCGCTGATCGACCCGGTGCGCGCCACTTCGACGAAATACCGCAGCGCGAGACCATGCAGGAAAGCCGCCATCGTTGTGTCCCCGGGCCCGCGTTCAGGCCGCTCTGCTTTGCCTTTTCAGCAAAGAAATGTTCGAAATTCGATCATTGTGACAAAAAAAACGGCTTCCTAGAATCGATCGCACTCTCGGTCGTGCGCGCCGCGCTCGCCGCAGAATCGATACAGGAGACACGTCTTGAGCCGTACCGCCGCCATCCAGCATGCGTTGAACCAGTTCGAATCCGGCGCGTTCTTCACCACCCTGAGCCGCCGCATTGCCCTGCGCACCGAAAGCCAGGACAGCGGTGCAAGCGCCGCGCTGCGTGCCTACCTGACCGACGAGATCGCGCCGGAGGCCGCGCGCCTGGGTTTCACGTCGCGGATCGTCGACAACCCGGTCGACGGCGGCGGCCCGTTCCTGCTCGCGTCGCGCCATGAGGACGACGCGCTGCCGACCGTGCTCGTCTATGGCCACGGCGACGTCGTGCGCGGCTACGACGCGCAGTGGCGCGCGCCGCTGTCGCCGTGGACGCTGACCGTCGACGGCGATCGCTGGTACGGCCGCGGCAGTGCCGACAACAAGGGCCAGCACACGATCAACCTGAGCGCGCTGGCGAGCGTGCTCGATGCGCGCGGCGGCCGGCTCGGGTTCAACGCGAAACTGCTGATCGAGATGGGCGAGGAAACGGGGTCGCCGGGCCTCGACGCACTATGCCGCCAGGAACGCGACGCACTCGCGGCCGACGTGCTGATCGCGTCCGACGGGCCGCGCCTCACCGCCGAACGTCCGACCGTGTTCCTCGGCTCGCGCGGCTCCGTCAACTTCAAGCTCGGCCTGCGCGCACGCGACGGCGGCCATCACTCCGGTAACTGGGGCGGCCTGCTGCGCAACCCGGCGACCGTGCTCGCGAACGCGCTCGCGAGCCTCGTCGACGCGCGCGGCGCGATTCGCGTCGCCGGGCTGCGCCCGCCGCCGATCCCGGCCGCCGTGCGCGCCGCGCTCGCCGGCCTGTCCGTCGGCGGCGGGCCCGGCGATCCGGCGATCGACGCCGACTGGGGCGAGCCCGGCCTGTCCGCCGCCGAGCGCGTGTTCGGCTGGAACACGCTCGAGATCCTCGCGTTCAAGGCCGGCAATCCCGAACATCCGGTCAATGCGATCCCGCCCGTCGCCTACGCGCACTGCCAGTTGCGCTTCGTGGTCGGCACCGACTGGGAGGCGCTGCATGCGCACCTGCGCGCGCATCTCGATGCGCACGGCTTCGCCGACATCGAGATCGACGTCGAACGCGGCGCGCCGGCGACGCGCCTGCCGCCGGACGATCCGTGGGTCCGCTGGGCTGTCGCGTCGCTCGCGCGCACCACCGGCAAGCAGCCCGCGATCCTGCCGAACCTCGGCGGCACGCTGCCCAACGAAGTGTTCGCCGATACGCTGGGGCTGCCGACGCTGTGGGTGCCGCACTCGTATCCGGCGTGCTCGCAGCACGCGCCCGACGAGCACCTGCTCGCGAGCGTCGTGCGCGAGGGACTGCAGATGATGGCCGGCCTCTTCTGGGATCTCGGCGAGGCCGCACCAACCGTTCGCCATCCGGCAGCCGTCGCGGCCGGTGCCGCCCTGTAACGCGCTTCGCCCCTTTCCCGGGACTGCTCACACGATGAATACGACCACCCTCACCTCGCAGGACGCCGCGCGACCCAGCGCCGCGAAGATCCGGCGCATCATCTTCGCCGCGTCGATCGGCAATGCGCTCGAATGGTTCGACCTGATCGTCTACGGCTTCTTCGCGGTGACGATCGCCAAGCTGTTCTTCCCCGCGACGAGCGAGGCGACGTCGCTGCTGCTCACGCTCGGCACGTTCGGGCTGTCCTACCTGATCCGGCCGATCGGCGGCTTCGTGCTCGGCGCCTACGCGGATCGTGCGGGCCGCAAGGCGTCGCTGCTGCTGTCGATCGGGATGATGATGGCCGGCACGCTGCTGATCGCGCTGATGCCGACCTACGCATCGATCGGCATCCTCGCGCCGCTCGGGATCATGCTGTCGCGGCTGATGCAGGGCTTTTCCGCCGGCGGCGAATTCGCGAGCTCGACCGCGTTTCTCGTCGAGCATGCACCGCAGCGACGCGGCTTCATGTCGAGCTGGCAGTTCGCGAGCCAGGGCCTCGCGACGCTGCTCGCATCGGGCTTCGGTGCGCTGCTGACGTCGACGCTGAGCGTCGCGCAACTCGAAAGCTGGGGATGGCGCGTGCCGTTCCTGTTCGGGCTCGCGATCGGCCCGGTCGGGCTCTACATCCGCCGCTACGTCGACGAGGGGATCGAGTTCAAGACGCAGGCGCGCTCCGAAGCGCCCGTGCGCGAGCTGTTCGCGGACCAGAAGATGCGCGTGCTGCTGTCGATCGGCGTGCTCGTGATCTCGACCGCGATCAACTACATGGTGCTGTACATGCCGACCTATGCGATCAAGCAGCTCGGGCTGCCGGCATCGACGGGCTTCGCGGCGACGCTTGCGACCGGCTTCGTGCTGACGCTCGTCACGCCGCTCATCGGCCATCTCTCCGATCGCACCGGGCGAATCCGCGTGATGGCGGCGGCGGCCGTGCTGATGCTCGCCACCGTCTGGCCGACGTTCGCGTGGCTCTCGCATCACGCGTCGTTTGCGACGATGCTCGCCGCGCTGATCTGGATCGGGCTGCTGAAGGCGACGTACTGCGGCGCGCTGCCGGCGTTGATGGCCGAACTGTTTCCGTCGCAAACCCGCGCGACCGGCCTCGCCGTCAGCTACAACACGGGCGTCACGCTGTTCGGCGGCTTCGCGCCGTTCGTGATCACGTGGCTGATCAGCGCGACCGGCAACCGACTGTCGCCGGCGCTGTACCTGATGGGTTGCGCGGTGCTGAGTCTCGGCGCATTGCTGGCCGCGCGCACGCGGCTCGGGATGCGCTGAGCGCGCGCCGACGAAACCGCGGCGCGCCCCTGCGCGTCGAATGCGGCCGGTCGCGGCACCTCGCCGCGCGGGCCGCTTGCCGTTTACGGCGCCGGGTTCGGCTGCAGTTCGTGCAGCGCGTCGATCTCGGCGAGGACCTCATCGGACAGCGTCACGTCGATGCTGCCGATGTTCTCCTTCAGCTGCGCGAGCGACGTCGCGCCGACCAGGTTGCTGCGCACGAACGGCCGGCTGTTGACGAACGCGAGCGCGAGCTGCGCGGGCGACAGCCCGTGCCGTTTCGCGAGCGCGACGTAGCGCGACGTCGCCTCGACGGCCTGCGGCTTGCTGTAGCGCTGAAAGCGCTCGAACAGCGTGATGCGCGCGCCGGCCGGCCGTGCGCCGTTCTCGTACTTGCCGGACAGCCAGCCGAACGCGAGCGGCGAATAAGCGAGCAGCCCGACGCCGTCGCGATGCGTGAACTCCGACAGGCCGTTCTCGAACGTGCGATTAAGCAGGCTGTACGGATTCTGGATGCTGGCGATGCGCGGCAAGCCGAGCTTCTCGGCCGCCCGCAGGAATTGCGCGACGCCCCACGGCGTTTCGTTCGACACGCCGATCGCACGGACCTTGCCGGCCTTCACGAATTCCGCGAGCACGCCCAGCGTTTCCTCGATCGGCACCGTATATGCATCGTCGACCCACGGATACGCGGGACGACCGAACGTCGTTGTGCTGCGATCGGGCCAGTGCAGCTGGTACAGGTCGACATAATCGGTCTGCAGGCGCTTGAGGCTGCCGTCGAGCGCCTCGGTGAGGTTCTTGCGGTCGAACTGATTGCCTTCGCCGCGAATATGGCGCGGATTGTGCGGCTGCCGGGCCGGGCCCGCGATCTTCGTTGCGAGCACGATCCGGTCGCGCTGGCCACGATGCTGCGCGAGCCAGGTGCCGATGTACTGCTCCGTGCGCCCCTGCGTATCGGGCTTGGGCGGCACCGGGTACATCTCCGCGGTATCGATCAGCGTTACGCCCTGCCCGAGCGCGTAATCGATCTGCTCGTGGGCGTCGCGTTCAGAATTCTGCTCGCCCCACGTCATCGTGCCGAGACCGATCAGGCTGACCTCGATGCCCGAATCGCCGAGTGTGCGGTATTCCATGCTGTTCCTGTCGCGTCAGTGGAAAGCAGAAACGCTATCACATTGAAGCGAGCGCTTCAGACAGCCGGCGCGTTCGCTTACAGGCGCCCTTCGCCGTGCAGCCGGCCAACGCCCGTACGGCTCGCGCACGATCGCGGGCGGCCGGGCCGGCGAACGACGACACCGCTGCGTTACTGCGGCCGCTGAATGAAGCAGGTCGCCGATGCGTGCGCGACGATCTTGTCGTCCGGCGTCTTCAGCGTGCCCTCGGCGACGCCGAGCGAACGCGACAGGTGAATCACGCGCCCCTCCGCGATCAGATCGACGTCACGCGGCACGGGGCGCAGCATCTTCACGTGCAGGTCGACCGTGCCGTAACCGACGCCCGCGTCGAGCATCGAGTGCACCGCGCAGCCCGTGATCGAATCGAGCACCGTCGCGGCGAACCCGCCATGGACGCCGCCGAGTGGATTCAGGTGCCGGCCGTCCGCACGCGCGGCCATCTTTACGTAGCCGAGCTCGACGCCCAGCGGCCGCATCGGGATCGTTTCGCAAATCGATGCGAGCGGCAGATCGCCCGCCGCCGCCGCGCGCAGCAGGTCGAGACCGGACAGGGAAAGCGGATTCATCGGGTTGTCTCCTGATTGAAAGCACGTCGCCGCGCGAGTAAGTTCTAAATTGGAACTCATTATTCGCAACCGCCCGGCGCTTGTCAACGCAGTTCCGCGCTTTGCAACCGACGGCAAGTTCTATAATCGAACCCGCTCCTTCGCTGAACGGCCGCACGAGACTCGATCATGAAATGGGATGACATCGGCACGCTGAACTGTTCGGTCGCGCGCACGCTTGCCGTGCTCGGCGACCGATGGACCATGCTGATCCTGCGCAACGCGTTTCTCGGCTGCCGCCGCTTCGATGCGTTCCAGACGCAACTGGGTCTCACGCGCCACGTACTCGCCGAGCGGCTCGCGCGCCTCGTCGACGAAGGCGTACTGGTCAAGCGCGCATATCAGGAGCGCCCGCCGCGCTTCGAATACCGGTTGACGGAAAAAGGCCTCGACCTCTACCCGGCCCTGCTCGCGCTGATGACATGGGGCGATCGCTGGAAGGACGACGGCCAGGGGCCGCCGCTGCAATTGCGCCATCGCACCTGCGGTCAACTGATGCATGCGGTCACGGTGTGCTCGGCATGCGGCGAGCCGCTCGATGCGCACGACGTGCAGCCGGAGCCCGGGCCCGGATGGATCGCACGCGAGGCGGCCGGGCCGCTCGATGTCTGACGCGTAGCACGGACGCGTGTCGTGCGCGCATGACTGCGCCGCATGGCCACCGACCGATGCAGATGCTGCCCGGCACGATGAACCGCATCCCGTCGACGGCACCCGGCCGTCACACGATGCGTCGCTGCGCCCGGGCGTGACCGCGCCGCCGTGTGTGCGTTACACTCACGGCCCGCTGTCTCAAATTCATTCGCTGTCCAAGATGTTGTCGCGCCAACGCCTCGCCGCCGCCTGCCTCGCTGCCTCCCTGCTCGCCACGCCCTTCGCCGCCTTCGGCAAGACGCACAACGAATCGCTGCTGCAGCAGGCGATCGACTTCATCGCGCAACTCTTGCCGGCCCCGACACATGAGGCGCCGGCCACGCAGGTCGTCGAATCCGCGTTCTCGCCCGATGGCGGTGCCGAGGCGCTCGTGCTGAAAGCAATCGGCGCCGCGCGCACCTCGATTCGCGTGGCTGCCTACTCGTTCACGTCGCCCCCCATCACGCGCGCGCTGCTCGCCGCGAAACGGCGCGGCGTGAATGTCGCGGTGGTCGTGGACGACAAGGGCAATCGCGCGAAGAGCAGCAAGCAGGCACTGAACCTGCTCGTCAATGCAGGCATTCCGACACGCACGATCGACGCGTATGCGATCCACCACGACAAGTATGTCGTGGTCGATGCGGAACATGTCGAGACGGGCTCGTTCAACTACAGCGCGTCGGCAGCGAGCCGCAATTCCGAAAATGTCGTCGTGGTCTGGAACAATCCCCAGCTCGCGTCGCGCTACCTAGCGCATTGGCAAAGCCGCTTCGACCAGGGCACGCCATACCGCTCGTCGTACTGAGCCTTCGAACGCGGGCAATCGCAGGCACCGCTCGCATGCGGCGCGGCTGACGGGCAGCGTTGCGTACATGCGCGGCGATGTCGTCCATGATCAGTGCACATTGCATGCCGGTCAACCTGGCCGAATGGCCTGCACACCGCGCGCGACGGTACCGCGACCGGTGGAACCGGTTGATGAAATCAGTGGATGTCGGGCGATCGCTCGGAGATCTGCGTCGTCGCGACACATCGGCTCGCATGCGCGTGTGCGTCGCTGGCCGAAAGCTGCGGTCGATCGCGATTCCCTCCCGGCAGCGCGCCGAGCACGCAGTCCGCACTGAAGGCCAGCGTGTCCTGAACCATCGGATAGAGCAGATACAACGCGAACGCGAGATAGCCCGCGTACAGAATTCGAACCATGGTGCGGTGGATGAGCGATTGATGTTTCCCCTGTTTACGGCATCGCGCCGGGGAGCTTGAGCCGCCGCGCATCAAATCCGGATGTCGGGAGGCAACGCACGACACGCGGTGCGTTCATGTCGGATCGACATGTCGCTCCGGGACAACCGGACGTGGCAGTGCCAGGGCGAATGCGCGATACTGTCCGCCATGCGCTCATCGAGCGCGGTGATTGATATCCGCGGAAGTGCGCCGCCGGGCGTGTGCACGCCCGGCGCGCCATACAGACACGATCGATGACCGGCTTCACGGCCGGGACCAGAGACAAAGGCCCATGCAGATTGCTCCCAAACCGGTCGACGAGGCGGCCCGGCTCGAGACGCTTCACTCCCTGTCGATCCTCGACACGCCGCCGGAAGAGCGGTTCGACCGCCTCACGCGCCTCGCGCGCCGGCTGTTCGACGTTCCGATCGCGCTCGTCAGCCTCGTCGACGAGAATCGCCAGTGGTTCAAGAGTCATCCGGGTCTCGACGCAACGCAGACTTCACGCGATGTCTCGTTCTGCGCGCACGCGCTGCTCGCGGACGAAACGATGGTGATCCAGGACGCGCGCAACGACGATCGCTTCCACGACAATCCGCTCGTCACCGGCCAGCCCGGCATTCGCTTCTATGCGGGCCGGCCGCTTGCCGCGCCGAACGGCGCACCAGTCGGCACGCTGTGCCTGATCGACACGCGACCGCGCGAACTCTCCGTCGACGACCTGGCGCTGCTCGGCGATCTCGCGCATATGACCGAACGCGAAATCGCGGCGCTGCATCTCGCGACGACCGACGAGCTGACCCAACTGACGAACCGGCGCGGCTTCGAGATTCTCGCGCGCCACGTGCTGAGTCTGTGCGAGCGCATGGGCCGGCACGCGGTATTGCTGTTCTTCGACCTGAACGACTTCAAGGCGATCAACGACCGCTTCGGCCATGCCGAAGGCGACCGCGCGCTCCAGACCTTCGCGGACACGCTCACCGGTGCGCTGCGCGACAGCGACGTCATCGCACGACTCGGCGGCGACGAATTCGTCGTGCTGCTGAGCGCCAGCGATCCGGCCGATGTCGGCGAGCCGATCGAGCGCGTCGCGCAGGCGCTCGCGCTGCGCAACGCGGCCGACGCACGCGGCTATGCAATCCGGTTCAGTGCCGGCTACGTGGCATACGATCCCGCGCGACATCGCGCGGTGGCCGACCTGCTCGAATCGGCCGATCGGCGCATGTACGAGGACAAACAGCGCGGCAAAGCCGCCGGCGCCTGAGCACGACCGAGCCGCGGCCGCAAGCCGCGTTCAGCCCGGTACGCGCCGTTCGGTCAGCTTCCGCACGGCGGCGCGCTCGCCATCGCTTGCGCGATCTGCTCGGGTGTCAGGTCGCGCTGATGGGTCGCGATCGACCAGCGATGGCCGAACGGATCCTCCACCTGGCCGTAGCGATCGCCCCAGAACATGTCGGCGGCCGGCATCGTGACGGTCGCGCCGGCCGCGACGGCCTGCGCGATCGCCGCATCGGTATCCGGTACGAACAGGTGGAGGCAGACCGGCGTGCCGTTCAGCGCCTTCGGCCCGAGCGCGCCGTGCTCCGGCATTTCATCGACGAGCATCAGCGTCGAATCGCCGATTGCGAGGCACGCGTGCGCGAGCCGGCCGTCCGGGGTCGGCAGGCGAAACCGTTCGGTCGCGTTGAACGCACGCTTGTAGAAGTCGATGGCGGCGGCTGCGCCGGCGCAGATCAGGTGCGGCGTCAGTGTGCGCATCCCTTCCGGGATCGGGTTGACGGACGTGGTCATGAGTGTCGCTCCTTCAGTCGGTTATCGTGTCGGAAATCGGATCGCACGCACGATGCGCACGCCTCCGATGCCACGACGGACGAGCTCGACGGAAATCGACACGCCTGCGGATTATTTTTTTCAGATCTGCGGAAGGTCACGTAGCGTACGCGACTCGCTCGTCGCATCGATGTCGAGCTCGATCCCTTCCGACGCGTCGCGATAGCGCACGCGCTTCAGCCTCGGCCCGACCGCCATCCCGTCCGCTTCGTCGAACACGGCGCGGACGTCGTCGCCAGCCGCAAGCGCACGCGCGACTTCCGCCACCGACGCCTCGGTCGGCGCCGCCGCCCACGACCTGTCCGCCGGATTGACTGCCGCCCAGCGCACGTGCGTCACGCGCGCGCTGAGCACGTCGATTCGGACACCATTCACAGCGAACATCGACATCGGTATCTCCTTCGAAACGATTGCGGCCGGACAAACGCCGGACGATGGAAGCCTGCGATGGCACGACAGCACGAGAATTCAACCACCACCGGGCGGGCTTGACGGGCGATCATCCCCGCCCGTGGCTTCGGCCAACGCGATTTTCGATGATACATTGGGACGCTTTGCAACCGTCAACAGACAATCGTGCACGGGAGAAACACATGACCGACGCCTGGGGAACCTTCCCTGCCAGAATGGGCGACCATCAGGCCTTCATCAGCTTCAATCACGGCTTTGCGGAAATCGCCGAAAGCGATCCGCGCACGTCGCTGCTCAGCGTGCGTGTCACGCTCGAGCATCCGACGCCCGACGGACTGCCGAGCAGCGACGAGTTCGCCGGTCTCACGAAAATCGAAGATCTGCTGGACGCCGCAGTGACCGCGAAAAACGGTGTGCAGGTCGGCCGCATCACGGTCGACGGCAACCAGGACTTCCTGTTCTACGTGCCGTTCGACGAAGCCGCCGCCGCCGGGATCGTCGACTCGCTGGCCGAGCACACGACCTACGCGCTTCAGTACGCCTACCAGGACGATCCGGACAAGGAAACGTACTGGCGCACGCTCTACCCGACCGACGACGACTGGCAACTGATGCGCGACATGCGCGTGCTCGATGCGCTGCGGCAGAAAGGCGACGTGAGCGACGTGAGCCGCCGCGTGATGCACTGGGCCTACTTCGCTGAACCGAGTGATGCACATCAGTTCGCCGACTGGGCGGAGTCGAAAGGCTATCTGGTCGAATCGGTCGCGCCGACCGAGGACGGCAAATCGGCCGTGCGGTTTGCGCACGAAGGCACGATGGTGCTGGCCGACATCACGCGCCATACGCTCGAGATCAATCGCGAGGTGCGCTCGCTTGGCGGCGAATACGACGGCTGGGAAACCAGCGTCGAGCACGCGGGCTGATCTCGCGGGCGCGTGCATTGCGCGTGTGCTGGTTTTCGATGGGAGCGGTACAAAAAGCATCCCGGCAGCGCGACGGCGCGCCGCCGGGACCAAGGCATCGCCGGCCGCAACCGGCGATGGGCCCAAGCAAGCGCTCAGGCACGAGGAAAGCGATTCATGCGGATCAGGCGAGCGGACGCCGTGGCGCGAGACGCCGCCTGCCGGACGCCTGTCCGTTTGCGCCGACGCGGCTTGCATGCGTCGTGCGGGGAAAAAGCCCCCGCTCCTGCGCGAGCGAGCGGGGAAATGGTTGACCGGGCCGGGGTAGAACGGTCAACCGGCCAGATTGTGATCGCGGCCCGTGCCAGCGTCTGTGCGGCAACTCACCCTTTCAGCGGGTATCTGCCTGCGCCGCGGCCGCGGTCGCGCTGCTACACTCGGACCACGATAGTCGCTTGCCCCACTCAAGGAAACAATGTCACTCGCCCGGGCACAACATGATGGCGTCGATGTCTGGATCATCCCGCTTTCGGGACATGCCGCCTATGCCTCCACGCATCTCAAGCGAGTATTCGCATCCGACGACTCGCGGCATCGCGTCGTGACGGTCGACCTGACGAAGCTGCTCGCCTGCGCCGATCGAGACACCACCGATTATGTGCTGCCGTCGGTTCAGTACTGGGCGCCCGGCAAGGCTGTGGGCATCCGCGATTTCCTCGACCCGGCCCAGGCCCGGATTCCCGAAATGCCCTTCATCACCTTTCGCGAGACGCGAACGCGGACTTTGCTCGGCATTCCCGGGCTGTCGAAAGTCGGCGTGGCATCATTCCGAAACGGTCAGCACCGCGCGCGCTATCTGGCGTATGCCGGGGCGACGAGCCTGCCGGTCGAGGTGCATGAAACGGAGGCGGATTTGCTGGTGCGGTATTGCGGGGACTAAAGACGGGCGCTTGACTCCGTGCCGAACGGATCGAGCACCGCGCGACCCCGTTCGAGTCGATGCCGACCGGCCGCTAGGCCTCGATTACATAGATCCGGTCCGTCACTTCCGTCCAGCCGATCAAGCTGGTTTCGACGGCCGCCAGTTGCCAGCCGTTGTGCTCGTAAAAGCCAATGGCGCGGACATTGCCGTCCAGCACCGAAAGGTGAACCTTGTCCGCGCCGATATTTCGCGCCCACGCGCGAACGGATTCGATCATCCGCTTGCCGGCCCCTTTTCCATGATGTGCAGGATGGACGTGAAGGCAATCGAGCAGGACGCCGCGCATCGGATCGACCGGCCTTTCGGCGCTGACGAAGCCGATGATATCGTCCGATACCGCGACGAGCACGAGGCCCCGTTCGGCTTCGTTGCGGTCGAAGTAGCTTCGCCACCGCGTCGCATGCTCCATTGGCACCTCATCGGACAGATAGGCAGCAGGCAGGATATGGCGATATGCGCTCTGCCAGCTCAGCGTATGCAAGCGAGCAATGGGGGCGGCGTCGCCTGGTGTCGCGCTGCGTAGCGTGACGAGTCGGTTTTCCTGCATGCGCGGGTGGGTCCCATTGTGCGATCGAGGCCGGGAAAGTGTAGCAATCGCGAAGCCCCGACGGGGAACTGAATCGCGACTCGAACGAGATGCTGCACGACGGCGCCAGTCGCAAAAAAAGTCCCGGCGCCTTCCGGGTCGCCGGGACCGAACGGCCCTGCAAAGCTAAGGGCACGAGGAATCAAAATATTACATGAATGTAAGACTGTAAGGCTTTGGCGGCTGATGCCAAGACACTGGCCTATTCCGCCATCCGCGCTGACTTTCGCTAAGCGTCGCGAGAGCCGGGATCACCGGCCGATGTTTGAAGAAACAACACGCGCTGAGTCAGCGGCGGTTCAGTCGCGTCTCGATTTGCTCTCGGCGTCCTCCTGACGCGCGAATTGAGCCTCCCACTGTCTCAAACTCCAGAGGTGCCAATAGCGCGGGTGGAACACCATCGTCCAGAACGAAATGTTGCGCGGCGGGCCGATTTTCCGGCAGATCTTTGCCATTTGTTCTGTACGAAAATGATGTGCCAGCAATGGTGCCGCACATGAAATTATCAGTAATTCAAGCCAGAAGTTCTGAATCATATTTCAACTGAATGTGGTGAACTGAAGAAGTCAGGATTTCCGTCGATGGATCGCAACGGGGCTCGTTCATGGCTATGTGTCAGCGCATCGCGGTTACTGCATTTTTTCGAAGATCAAGATTTGCGATCGACCGAACATCAACTTGAATCCCGTCAAGAGACGACTGACGCTTGCAACGCCCGGGTATGTTCCGGCGGAAGTGCCATGCGTGACTTTCCGGGTCCACAGGATCGACAGGGGCTTCAGCAGCAGATAAAGCGGGATAAGCGCCATGCGCTTGCGGCGATCGATGCGGACGCCCTTTAGCGTGCAACCCATCGCACCAAACACATAGATCAGTTGAAGCGGTGTGAACGGACTCACGTGGCCACGATCGACCGACGCTCCGTGAGTCTGGCGCGCGCCGCGCGCATCGAACTGGAAGAAAGTACCGGTAAAGAGAAACTGCAGACGCGAATGCAGATTCGAAACGTTCGGCGTTGAAACGATGATGGTGCCCTTCTGCTTCGTTACGCGAACCAACTCGGAAATAAGATGCACCGGATTCAGTACGTGCTCGACTCCCTCGAGACAGGTGACCGCACCGAACTCGTCATTCTGGAACGGGAGAGGCGCTTCCATGTCGGCTACGACGGAATCGCCGTAGCCATGGATATCCGCCTGCACTACATCATGGCCGAGCGCATTCAGTGATGCGGCGAACACGCCGGATCCGGACGGGATATCGAGGATTCTGGTCTTTTCGGGGCAACAGGCTGCGAAATACTGCAGCACCTGCTTCATGTATTCCGTTTGGCCGCGGAGGTAGTAGCTGTAGTCGCGATGGTTCATTTTATGGTGCCGGCGATAGGTATAAAGATGTATACCTGCCGACAATCGCGGCTCATATCGGATATGTCTGAAAAGTGACTCGTTTGACAAAAAACAGGCAACGGCGTCATTGTTGCAATCGCTCCCGGTGTTGCATTTCGGCGAGTCCCGTTTTCGCCGTATTGGCGAGTGCAGGAGAAACCGATCGGCTGAAGGAAGTGAGCCGGCTAACCTTGAACCAGAGTTAGTCCCGGTCGGAAGTGGAGATTTCCGGCGTGGTTGAGTGGTCTGGCGAGGCGGATTCCCTTGCCTGACGGGCAAATCGGGCGGAGCTAAAATCCAGCTCGCCACCATGTTCATACATCCAGGAAACCATTATGTTCGAGACGAACTCGCTGCCATTGTCGACCTTGATCGTGGCACGATGCCCGCGCATGGCGATGATACGCATCAGCGTGCGGGCCGCGTGCTCACCCTTCAGGCCTTGCTCGACGTCGATGACCAAGTATTCCCGTGGGTAGTTGTCGACGACGGTCAGTGTTCGAAGTAGTCGCCCATCGAACAGTGCGTCTGTAACGAAAACCAGGCTCCAGATTTCGTTGATCTCGGTCGCGATGCGCTTAGGTTGTCGCAACCGAGCCGATTTGTTACATCGTGACTCTTGTGCCCCAGCGACAGGCCCACCGCACGGCACAGCCTGTGGACGCACTTTCAGTTATCTCGCCTGCCTTCGCGGGACCACGTGAACGCGTCGATATCCATAAAGCGCGCGCCACGCGGTGATCTCCTTGGTACCGGCAAGCAGCGCCAAGGAATCACGCGCAACCGCCTGACACGAAAGCATGGACAACCTGGCGGCCCGCTTGACCCTTTCCGGAAACTCCACTCCATACTGCGCGACGCGCAGAGTCGGTCTGATCTGGAACCGGGGTCCGCGTATGGTGGCCTACCCTTGAGAGTGCCTCGCGTTTACCGTATAACGCATCGAGTACGGGGAACAAAAATATCTCGCGGGGGCCTGATGAAAAGGACAATAACCAGTCTGGATGGACTGCGCGGAGCCGCCGCACTGCTGGTCGCCCTGTTCCACCTCAATATGGGGACTCTCGATCTCACGTATCTCCAGGGTGGATATCTCGCGGTGGACCTGTTTTTCGTTTTGAGCGGGTTCGTTATCTCCAGCGCTTACTCGGAGCAACTTGACGATGGCCCACGGTTATTCGCGTTTTTGACAAGAAGATTCGGCAGATTGTGGCCCACCCATATCGTAACCACGATCATTTACTATGGCCTCGCGAACGTCTTGCTCGGCCTCGGGACCGCGATAACCGCCGGCCATTTCCGATTCAAAATGCTGCCGACCACACGGGAAATTGCGTCGACCCTGACGATGACGCAAGGGCTCCATCTGTTCGCAAGCCCGTTCGGTACTGCAGTGAGCTGGAGCGCATGCGACGAATTCTTCGTCTACATTCTTTTCGCGCTTCTATGCTTCCATTTCCGAGGTGCGCGCCGCATCGCGTTGTTGTCGTCGATGATGGTTATCAGTTTCGCTCTGGTTATATGGGCTTCGCTCGCGGTGCATGAGTGTACCCTTGGCTCGCGCTGCATGGACATAACCTCTGATTTTGGATGGGCGCGCTGCATCGCGGGATTTTTCGCGGGCGCGCTCCTTTCCGAATTTCGGGAGTCGCGTGCGGCACTGATGATGCGAACAGTACCGACGCAATGCACTGCAGTTCTTCTTTCTTGCTTTATCGTCGCGTTCTCGTATCAGATCCCCGGCCTCGCGTTTATCGGCCCTGCGTCGTTTGTTCTACTAGTTGGGTCACTATCTGGGGATACAGGTCCAGTGGCGCGAGTGCTCAATACGATGCCGTTTCAGTACTCGGGGCGAATCTCGTATTCCCTCTATCTGACCTTCGGCGCATTGAGGCCTATCACGGATATCGTGCGAACGATTGATTCACCGATCGCTCAGGGAATCGGCGCAACCGTGTTTATTTTGCTGTCCTTTGCGGTTGCCGATATCCTGTACAGGCGAATCGAGGCGCCGTGGCGCATCCGCTTTCACGCTCTCGCGGACCGCATCTGCGGCAATCGGCTCCAGCAGCCTGCGGCAAGTTGATGCCGGCAACGGCAGTCCGAATTACCCGATATCCGTCATCAAACAGCCGCTGCCGTGCGACGACCGGCATATGTCGTTCGAACGAACTGGCGTAGCCGGTACGCGCATGATCGGCGCGCCGTTGACCTTATCGAGCGCGCCGTGTGTCGCCTCGCATGCCACCAACATCAAGTCGATGATGCGCGGCGCCAGCGTCGGCAACCCGTATGTACCGAGCGGCAGCAGATCGTCATCCGACAGGATGATAGATTCCGACGTGTTGCACGCCGTCGACCGTGAGGTCGCTCACCGGCATGTTGCCGCACGTTCCGCCGTCAGCCATGAGACCGCCTGTCACCTCGACCGGCGCAACGACGATCGAGGCTGACGCGCTCGCGCGCTGCTAGCGCCACCGCGACGTCTGGTGTCGCCCTTCGAGAACCGGAACTCGCACTCGGTCAGCAAGTGCCGCGATCACCCTCAGGTCGACCTCGAGCTGGGCGAACCTGTTACCGTTCGCCACGTACTGCAGCGGCGCATCTACATCTGCACGACGAAATTCGCCACGCACTACACGCGCGATGGATTCAAAGGGTTCTGGGATGCTGATGAAGGGTGATCGATGAAAAGCTAATGGCGAGGCGCTTCACCTTCCGCGACCTGCGGGCCTATTACCGTCGCCCGATACAGGGCCGATCGCGGCGCACCGCCCGATCTGCACGCCAATCCGGCGAAGACTACGCGAGTCGACGATCGAACGAAACTCGTGAAGCGCCGAGGCATGTAATTCCCAATTTGGGAATTCCAAAACAAAAACGGCACTGCCTTGTGGGACAGTGCCGTTTCTAACTACTTGATACCGCTAGGAATTCTTTGGGGTGGCTGATGGGACTCGAACCCACGACAACAGGAATCACAATCCTGGACTCTACCAACTGAGCTACAGCCACCACTGATACTGCTTTGTTTCTTCGCTGTTTCGTTTCGTGTTCAGCAGCGAAGAACAAGATTATACGAAGACTTTCCCATCTTGCAAAGCATTTTTTTCAAAATTTTCGAGAGCGTCGTTCAGATGCGTACGCGCCTCGTCGAACACGGCCAGATCGCCGCGCGCGAGCTTCTTGTTGTCCGACAGCACGCGACGCCAGCCGCGCGCCCCCGCGACGCCGCGATACAGCCCGAGTGCGTGCCGGACGATCGCGCCGAGATACGTGCCGCGCTTCAGCTCCGCCGCGCAGTATTCGATCAGTTTCGCCTCGGCCTCTTCGCGCGTCGGCGCGGCGGCGGTCGCTCCATAGAAGCGCGCATCGACTTCCGCGAGCACGTACGGGTTGTGATACGCCTCACGGCCGAGCATCACGCCGTCCACATGCTCGAGATGCTGCGCGACTTCGTCGAGCGTCTTGATGCCGCCGTTGATCACGATCTCCAGCGACGGGAAATCGCGCTTCAGCCGGTACGCATAGTCGTACTTGAGCGGCGGAATCTCGCGATTCTCCTTCGGCGAAAGCCCCTTCAGGATCGCATTGCGCGCGTGCACGACGAACGTCTGGCAGCCAGCCTCGGCTACCGTGCCGACGAAGTCCCGCACGAACGCGTAGTCCTCGACCGCATCGACCCCGATCCGATGCTTGACCGTGACCGGCACCGACACCGCATCGCGCATCGCCTTCACGCAATCGGCAACCAGCTGCGGCTCGTTCATCAGGCACGCGCCGAACGCACCGCGCTGCACGCGTTCGGACGGACAGCCGCAATTCAGGTTGATCTCGTCATAGCCCCACTGCCCGCCGAGTTTCGCGGCGCGCGCCAGATCGTCCGGTTCGCTGCCGCCCAGCTGAAGCGCAATCGGCGATTCGTTCGGCGTGAACGCGAGATGCCGCTGGGCGTCGCCGAACAACAGCGCGCCCGTCGTGATCATTTCCGTATACAGCCACGTGTCGCGCGTCAGCGTGCGATGGAACGACCGGCAATGACGGTCGGTCCAGTCGAGCATGGGCGCCACGCAGACGCGGCGGGGAGGAAGCGAGGACGGTGCGGACATGGAATTCGGGGCAGCAAGCGGCGCGGGAAACAACCCGCCATTTTACCGCAACGCGACCAGGCCGGCCCGGCGGCCTGACTAGACCGGCCCGCCGTCGCCCAGCTCGGCGTCGATGGCACGCCGCGCCTCTTCGAGCACGCGCTCGATCACGCGCCGCTCCGTCAGCAGCATCCCGTCGACTTTGACGAGCCGCCAGTCGATCCGCACGGCAGCGCCCTGCAGCACGCGATAGTGCGCATGCTCGCCGTCCCACACCTGCTCGGTCTTCACTTCGATCTCGTAGCCGCGGTACGGCTCGCTGAAATCGCCGAGATCGCTGCCTCTCGGTTCCATCGCTCGCTCCGTGGCGACGCAACGCCGGGCCGCCTCGGCGGCCGGCGCCGTGCGCTCAATCGTATTCGTTAGACAAAACGGATTTGCCGTCGGCGGTCAGGTCGACACGGTCGCCGGCCGCCTGATAGATCAGCCCTTCGTTCAGCAACGCGTAGACGACGTCGTCGAATGCGGCGGGAACCGGCCGGGTATCGCCGAACTGGTCGATCCACTTCAGCGCCTCGATGGCTTCGGGAGAAAGGATGGGGGTCATGCGTTGGCCTCCGGCGTCGGTGTCGTTCCATCCTAGCACTTCGTCCGGACGCCGAATACAGAGGCAAACGCGCGATCGAAATACCGGGCTCGACGCATGGCCGGATGGCCCGTGCGCCGCGCCCGGCGTCGGAAACACGCTCAGAGGCGCGCGATCGACACTTCGGTGGATTTCACGAGCGCGACGACTTCCGCGCCCACCTTCAGTTCAAGTTCGTCAACCGAGCGCGTCGTGATCACCGACGTGACGATGCCGAACGGCGTCTCGACGTCGACCTCGGACACGACGGGCCCGCGAATGATCTCCTTCACCTTGCCCTTGAACTGGTTACGCACGTTGATTGCAGTGATGCTCATCGGGTTGATCGCTCCGAAGAAAAAAGGTCTGAGAGCGGGCGGCCAGCGCCGCCCGGATTTAAACGGCCCAGCGAATCTGCCCGACCGGTCGTACGTAATCGACCTCATGCGCCGCGCCCTGCCCGGCCGTGCCGGGCCCGCCGGCGAGCACGCGTTGCAGTACGCGATCCTCGAGCGCCGCGAACGCAGCGGACGCGCGTGCACGCGGCCGGTCGAGCGGCACCGGCTGATCGAGCGCGACGCGCCCTTGCTCGATCAAGAGGATCCGATCGCCGAGGGCGACGGCTTCCTGCACGTCGTGCGTGACGAGCAGCGCGGTAAACCGATGCTCGCGCCACAAGCGCTCGATCAGTGCATGCATCTCGATGCGGGTCAGCGCGTCCAGCGCGCCGAGCGGCTCATCGAGCAGCAGAAGCTGCGGTCGGTGCACGAGCGCTCGGGCGAGCGCGACGCGCTGCCGCTGACCGCCCGACAACTGCGCGGGCCAGTCGTTCGCACGCTCGAGCAGCCCGACTTCGTCGAGCACCGCGCGCGCCTGGTCGCGCGCTCCGCGACCGAGCCCGAGCATCACGTTCTGCAGCACGGTTTTCCACGGCAGCAACCGCGCATCCTGGTACATGATCCGCGTGTCGAGCGTACCGCCACCCTCGCCGCGCGTCACGAGCGCACCGCTGCTCGGCGCCTCGAGTCCCGCGACGAGACGCAGCAGCGTGGATTTCCCGCAACCGCTGCGGCCGACGATCGCAACGAAGCTGCCCCGCGCGATGCCGAGTTCGACGTTGTCGAGCACGGTGCGCGCGCCGAAGCGCTTGCTGACACCCGACAGCGTCACCGCGTCATCCTGTGCCGGGCTGCCCGCGCGCCGCCGTGCAAGCGGCACGACGGATGCACCGCCGTCCCGGTCGACGATCGCCGCGTCGCGTGCGTCGTCGTCCGTCACGCGCGCCTGCGCCAGTTCGGCCTCGAGGTCTGCGCCGGCGAGCGGGCCGTAGGCGGCCGCCGAAGTCGTCGCGTTCATGCCTTTGCTCCAGATTGATAAGCGGGGTGCCAGCGCAGCGTCACGCGCTCGATCCATTTCGCCAGCACGTCGGCCAGCTTGCCGAGCACCGCATACAGCAGGATGCCGACCACCACCACATCGGTTTGCAGGAACTCGCGCGCGTTCATCGTCATGTAGCCGATGCCCGATTGCGCGGAGATCGTTTCCGCAACGATCAGCATCACCCACATCAGCCCGAGCGCAAAGCGCACGCCGACGAGAATCGACGGCAATGCACCGGGCAGAATCACGTCGCGATACAGCGCGAAGCCGCGCACGCCGTAACTCTTCGCCATCTCGATCAGATTCGCATCGACCGAGCGGATGCCGTGATACGTGTTGATGTAGACGGGAAAGAACACGCCGAGCGCGACGAGGAACAGCTTCGCCTTCTCGTCGATGCCGAACCACAGGATCACGAGCGGAATCATCGCGAGCGCGGGGATGTTGCGGATCATCTGGATCGTCGAGTCGAGCGCGACCTCCGCCGCTTTCGACAGCCCGGTCGCAAGCCCGAGCGCCAGACCGACACCGCCGCCGATCGCGAATCCGAACAACGCGCGCCAGGTGCTGACCTTCACGTTCGCCCACATCTCGCCCGACGTCACGAGCGACCACGCGGCACGCACGACCGCCACCGGCTCGGGCAGCACGCGCGTCGACAGCCAGCCGACGCGCGCGCCGACCTCCCATGCAACCAGCAGCGCGAGCGGCACGAGCCACGGCGCGATGCCGCGCCACGCGCGGGCGGCCACGGCCGCGCCCGTCGTCGACGTTTTCGTTGTCATCTCGGGTCTCCTTCGTTCAGCTCTGGCTCGCCTTCGGCAGGTAGCTGTTGCCGACGATCTCGCCGAACGGCCCCGACAGCGGACCGGACGGCCGCGCCGCACGCTTGTCCTTGATCAGCGGGAACACGAGCTCGGCGAAACGGTACGACTCCTCGAGGTGCGGATAGCCTGACAGGATGAAGGTCTCGATGCCGAGGTCCGCGTATTCGCGCATGCGTTGCGCAACCTGCTCCGGATTGCCGACGAGCGCGGTACCCGCACCGCCGCGCACGAGGCCGACACCGGCCCACAGGTTGGGATACACCTCGAGCACCTCGCGGCCGCCGCGCTTGCCGCCGTGCAGCGCGGCCATCCGGCGCTGGCCTTCCGAATCCATGTTCGCGAATGCCTTCTGCGCGCGAGCAATCGTCTCGTCGTCGAGACGGCTGATCAGGCGCTCGGCATCGCGCCACGCTTCGTCCTCGGTCTCGCGCACGATCACGTGCAGGCGGATGCCGAACCTGATCTTGCGGCCGCGCGCCTCGGCGCGGGCGCGAATGTCGGCAATCTTCTTCGCGACGGCCTCGGGCGGCTCGCCCCAGGTCAGATAGGTGTCGATGTGATCGGCGGCGATCGCGTGCGCGGCCGGCGACGATCCGCCGAACCACAACGGCGGATGCGGGCGCTGTACGGGCGGATACAGCGCCTTGCCGCCCTTCGACTGAAGGTGCTTGCCGATGTAGTCGAACCCGCCGTTGTCGTGCGATGCGGACAGCAGCCCGCGCCAGATGTTCAGGAAGTCGTCGGTGATTTCATAGCGCGTATCGTGATCGGCGAACAGCCCGTCGCCTTCGAGCTCGGCGGCGTCGCCACCCGTCACGACGTTGATCAGCAGGCGGCCGCCCGACAGACGGTCGAACGTCGCGGCCATCCGCGCCGCGAGGCCGGGCGATGCGATGCCGGGACGCACGGCGACCAGGAATTTCAGGCGCTGCGTCGCCGGAATCAGGCTCGACGCGACGACCCACGCATCCTCGCAGGAACGGCCGGTCGGCAGCAGCACGCCTTCATAGCCGAGCGTGTCGGCCGCGACGGCGATCTGCTTGAAATAATCGTAATCCGCGGCGCGCGCGCCTTCCGCGGTGCCGAGGTAGCGGCTGTCGCCGTGCGTCGGAATAAACCAGAAAACATTCATCTGCTGCTCCTGCTTGACCGTTCTTGCCGGAATCTGGATAAAACGAGGCCCTGCTCGCGTCGCGAACGTGCGACGCATGCATGATGTGCGTTCGAATCGGGATGGCTCGCCGGTTACGCCGTGCCGCGGGCGAGTACGCGATTGCGCGGCTGTTTCCGGGAAATCAGTCTATGGATCGGTGCAGGGCTTTGGAACGATTTTTTTGAGCTTAGGTTTTCCGCTTTCGTGATTAGCACGACGCTCGAGCGAATATCGCATCGGCCGGGCCCTATAATGACGCACCTATCCGAACAACTTCGCGCGGACAGCCCCGGCCGACCGCGCCTGCAATGCACTCATCGATGCAGAAAGTCATCCTGCCGTTCCTGTCCGGTTTCCTGGCCTCGCTCTTCTTTCGCGAAGCAACGCTCGCGCTCCTGCATACGGCGGACCTGATCGCCGCCGCCGGGTTCTCCACCCAGCCGTTCGCGCCGCTCGGCATTCCTGAATTTGTTGCGAATGCATTGATCAGCGCGTGCTGCGCGATTCCGATGGCGTGGCTGCTGCGCGTGGCGCCTGATCGCGAGGCGCCGTGGATCGGCGCACTGGTGTTCGGCGGCATCGTGCTGACGGCCGCCCGCGTGTTCGCGATCGACCCGCTGCGCGGGATCTGGCCGTCGGGCAACATGATGCCGGTGCTCGCCGCCGGTTTCGCGGCGAACGCGGTCTGGGGCTTCGGCGCGCTCGTGTTCATGCGCGCGTTCATGTCGGACGACGCCGGCGACGAATAGCGCATGCCTCGCGGCGAGCCACTGCCCACTGCCCACTGCTCGCTGCCGCCGGCCGCACCGGCATCCTCGAATGAGAAAAGGCCGCCTGCATCGTGTGCAGGCGGCCTTTTTGCCTTTCGCGTCGATATCGCCGCGCGTCAGTCCTTCAGATTGCGCAGCGGATGCGTGTCGGGCGTCCACGGGCTGTCGAACATCGCGAGCACGTCGGCGCGATCGATATCGGCGATCGACTTGAAGCGCCAGGCCGGCTGATGGTCCTTGTCGACGATCAACGCGCGCACGCCTTCGATCACGTCGCCGTGCGCGAACGTCGAACGCGTGAGGTCGAGATCGCGCCGCAGGCAATCGGCCATCGTCGCGCCGCGCGCCCGCTCGACGACTTCGAGCGACACGGCCATCGACAGCGGCGACAGCTGAGTGCGCATCGCGTGAGTCGCCTTCTCGACCCATCCGTCGACCGCGGCGCAATCCTGCTCGGCGTCGAGCGATGCGAGGATCGCGCCGATATCGGCTTGCGCGAAATGCCGGTCGATCGCGGCGCGCGCGTCGGCCAGCACCGACGTGTCGGGCGTCGGCACGACCTTGTGCGACGCGGCCGCGTCGGCCACGCACGCGACCGCCTGCGCGCCGCTGTCGATGGGTGCGCTGCGCAGCGTATCGAACAGCGCCGGCAGCGCGGCATCCGGCAGGTACGCATCGGCAAGCTGCGCGTAGAGTGCGCCGGCCGCGTCGAGCGTCGCGCCGGTCACGGCGAGATAGCGGCCGATCGCGCCCGGCGCGCGCGCGAGAAACCAGCTCATCCCGACATCGGGGAACAGGCCGATGCGCGTCTCGGGCATCGCCATCTTCGTCGAGTCGGTGACCACCCGCAGGCCGCCCGTGTGCCGCGCCGCCTGCGAAATGCCCATGCCGCCCCCCATCACGACGCCGTGCATCAGCGCGATGTACGGTTTCGGATAGGTGAAGATCGTATGGTTGAGCGTGTATTCCTCGATGAAGAACGTATCGACCGCGTCGCGATCGCCACGCTGCCACGCGTCGTGGAAGAAGCGCACGTCGCCGCCCGCGCAGAACGCGCGCGGATGCGGGCTGTGCACGACGACCGCGACCACGTCCGCGTCGTCGCGCCACGCGTCGAGCGCCTGCTGCATCAGTCGGATCATCCCGACCGACAGCGCATTCAGCGCCTTCGGCCGGTTCAGTTCGAGATAGCCGATGCGGTTCGCGACATACGCGCGGACATCGGGCTGGGCGGATTCCGCGCAAGCGGAAGTGGAATCGGTCATGTGAGCCATCCGGCGTATCGCGGGCGCACGCTCAATGCGCCTGCATCTTCGAGAACAGGTTCAGCACCACGACGCCCGAGATGATCAGCCCGAGGCCGATCACGGCCGGCAGGTCCGGCACCTGGCGATAGAGGAGCATCGCGACGAGCGTGATCAGCACGATGCCGGCACCGGACCACACCGCATAGATGATGCCGACGGGCATCGTGCGCAACGTGAGCGACAGGCAGTAGAACGCGATGCCGTAACCGGCCACGACGAGCGTCGACGGCCACAAACGCGTGAAACCGTCCGCCGCGCGCAGCGCGGACGTGCCGACCACTTCCGCGACGATCGCGATCGCGAGCCATGCGTAACCGGGAAGCTGCATCGCTCAGCTCCTTGCAAGCGCCAGCACGGCATAGTCGTGCCCGAGCTCGGCACACAGCGCTTCGACGACGAACTCGTGATCCGCGCGCTGCGGCAGCCCCGACGCGGTGATCGAGCCGATCACGCCGGCCCCCGCGACGGTCAACGGAAACGAGCCGCCGTGCGGCGAATATTCCGAGATCGGCAGTCCGTGCTTGTCGGCGAGCGTGGCGCCGGCCTGCTGCATGCGCAGGCCGATCGCATACGAGCTGCGGCGGAAATGCGCGACGACGTTGCGCTTGCGGCGCACCCAGTCGGCGTTGTCGGGCGTCGCGCCGGCGAGCGCCGCATAGAACAGCGGCTGGCCGAACGTGACGATATCGATCGCGATCGCATGGCCGCGCGACGTCGCGAGCGCATGCATCCGGTTGCCGAGCGCCCACGCGCGCGCCGGGTCGAAATGGGGAAACACGAGCGCCTGTTCCTGCGCGCCGATCGATTGCAGATCGTGAGCGATGTCCATGAATCCGTCGATGCAATGGTGAGTGTCGCAACGGCACCGACGCAATTCGCGCACGATTCCGCTGCAGGAATGAACGACACAAGCAAACCGCTCGATTCTAGCGCACGCGCCTGCCGGACCGGTCCCGCAAGCGCTCCGCAGGCGGTTGCAACGCGATTGTCAGAAAGTACTTGCACGCATTCAGGTAAGTCCATATAATTCAATTCTTCGACGGACGCGGGGTGGAGCAGTCTGGCAGCTCGTCGGGCTCATAACCCGAAGGTCGTAGGTTCAAATCCTACCCCCGCAACCAACGTCCCGATTCATTCAAAAAGCCCGGCTCAACGCCGGGCTTTTTGTTTTTCCGCGCCCGACTCCGCGCAGCGCACGCCATGCATCGCGCCGCACACTGCGCGCGTGCGCTCGCGTTCGAGAATGCCCCGCCCCGGTGATACACTCGCATCACCTCGTCCCTTCCACTCGACATGAAATTCTGCTCCGTCTGCGGTCACGAAGTCATCGCGCGCATTCCTCAGGGCGACAACCGTGAGCGATTCGTCTGCGATCACTGTGGCACGATCCATTACCAGAATCCGCGCAACGTGGTCGGCACGGTGCCGGTCTGGGGCGATCAGGTGCTGCTGTGCCGGCGCGCGATCGAACCGCGCTACGGTTTCTGGACGCTGCCGGCCGGCTTCATGGAGATGGGCGAGACGACGGCCGAGGCCGCAGCGCGTGAAACGCTCGAGGAAGCCGGCGCTCGCGTCGAGGTGCAGAACCTGTTTACGCTGCTCAACGTGCCGCACGTGCACCAGGTCCACCTGTTCTATCTGGCGCGGCTCACCGATCCGGCCTACGAGGCCGGCGAGGAAAGCCTCGAAGTCAGGCTGTTCGACGAAGCCGATATTCCGTGGGACGAAATCGCGTTCCCCACCGTCAGCCAGACGCTGCGCTTCTTCTTCGCGGATCGCGCCGCCGGCGACTACGGCGTCCACACCGGCGATATCTTCCGCTCGCTGCGCAACGGCTGAGCCCCCGCCACATGGTCCCCTGGCTCGGCCCGGACGATCCGTTTCCGCCCGTCGAACGCGCGCTCGGTCCGGCGACCGGTGCGCCGGGGCTGCTCGCCGCGAGCGCCGACCTGCTGCCGTCGCGCCTGATCGACGCCTACCTGCGCGGCATCTTCCCGTGGTATTCGGACGGCCAGCCCGTGCTGTGGTGGAGCCCCGACCCGCGGATGATCCTCGTGCCGACTGAGTTCAAGGTGTCCCCGTCGCTGCGCAAGACGCTCAGGCGCGTGCAGCGCGACCCCGCGTGGGAAGTGCGCGTCGACCACGATTTCTCCGGCGTGATGCGCGCGTGCGCGCAGGCACCGCGTCGCGGGCAGCGCGGCACGTGGATCACGGCCGAAATCATCGACGCATATACGTCGCTCTATCGCTCCGGCAACGCGCACAGCATCGAGACGTGGCACGACGGGCGCCGCGTCGGCGGCCTCTACGGCGTCGCGTTCGGGCGGATGTTCTTCGGCGAATCGATGTACGCCGATGCCACCGATGCGTCGAAGATCGCACTGGCGACGCTCGTCGCCCATCTTCGCGAGCAGGGGCTGGAGATGATAGACTGCCAGCAGAATACGTCGCATCTAGCGTCGCTCGGCGGCCGCGAGATCGCACGCAAGGCCTTTGTCGCTCACGTGCGCCGCGCGGTAGCCGAACCGCCGATCCCGTGGCAGTTCGACAAGCGCGCGCTCGCCGCGCTGACGGGCCCCGCAGGACCGGCCGCCCCGTCCGGGATCGTGCGCTAGCGCGGCACTCCCTCCCTGCATCGAGAGCTGCCCATGACTCACCCGACTGAGCTGCCGCTTTCACCGCTTTCGGCGCTGCAATTCTATGCAACGGCGCCCTATCCGTGCAGCTATCTGGACGGCCGCGTCGCGCGCTCGCAAGTCGCGACGCCGAGCCACCTGATCAATTCCGACATCTATACCGAGCTCGTCAAGGCCGGCTTCCGGCGTTCGGGCGTGTTCACCTATCGCCCGTACTGCGACGGCTGCCGCGCGTGCGTGCCGGTGCGCGTGCCGGTCGGCGCATTCACGCCGTCGCGCACGCAACGCCGGATGTGGAAGCGGCACCGCGCGCTCGTCGCGACGGTCTCGCCGCTGCACTACGACGAGGAGCACTACGCGCTCTACATGCGCTACCAGTCGGCACGCCACGCGGGCGGCGGCATGGATCGCGACAGCCGCGACCAGTACGAGCAGTTCCTGCTGCAAAGCCGGATCAATTCGCGCCTCGTCGAATTCCGCGATCTCGACGCGCCGGGCGGCGAGCCCGGCAAGCTGCGCATGGTCAGCATGATCGACATCCTCGGCGACGGGCTGTCGTCGGTCTACACGTTCTTCGAGCCGGACGACCGGCACACGAGCTACGGCACGTACAACATCCTGTGGCAGATCGAGCAGGCGAAGAGCCTCGGCCTGCCGTACGTGTATCTCGGCTACTGGATCCGCGAGAGCCCGAAGATGGCCTACAAGGCGAACTTCCATCCGCTGGAAGGATTGCTCGACGGCCGCTGGAAAGTACTCGATCCCGAGCGGGTCGACCTGCCGCCGGTCGACGCGGCATTCGCCCGCGCGCCGCTGCCGGGCGGACATTCCGGGTCGAGCTGACGGGAACGTCGCCGGCACGGGGCACGCGCGCGACGCACATCGGTCCGGATCATCAAGCGGGCGACGCGCGGCGCGGCGACCGTCGCCGCGGGCCGCTACGAAGCGAAGCCCGCCCCTGCCGCGCAACTCCCGGTAAAATAGCAGGTTGTCATTTATTCCGGCCGTCCGCCCAATTCCCGTGTTCAGTTCCCTCTATCCGCTGGCCCGCGCATCCCTGTTCAAGATGGATGCGGAAGACGCTCACCACCTCACGCTGCGTGCGCTCGGCGCCGCCGGCCGCACGGGCCTCGCCTGCGCGCTGTCGGCCCGCGTGCCCGATGCGCCGCGCACCGTGATGGGCCTCACGTTCCGCAACCCGGTCGGCCTCGCCGCCGGCCTCGACAAGGACGGCGCGGCCATCGACGGCCTCGCGGCGCTCGGCTTCGGCTTCATCGAAGTCGGCACGGTCACGCCGCGCCCGCAGCCGGGCAACCCGCGCCCGCGCATGTTCCGCCTGCCGCAGGCGGAAGCGCTGATCAACCGGATGGGCTTCAACAACCACGGCGTCGATCAGTTCGTGAAGAACGTCCAGGCGGCACGCTATCGCGGCATCCTCGGCCTGAACATCGGCAAGAATGCCGACACGCCGATCGAACGCGCGGCGGAAGACTATTTGTACTGCCTCGAGCGCGTGTATCCGTTCGCGAGCTACGTGACGATCAACATTTCGTCGCCGAACACGAAGAACCTTCGCCAGCTGCAGGGCGCGGGCGAGCTCGACGCGCTGCTCGCCGCGCTGAAGGACAAGCAGCAACGCCTCGCCGACCTGCACGGCAAGCTCGTGCCGCTCGCGCTGAAGATCGCGCCCGATCTCGACGACGAGCAGGTCAAGGAAATCGCCGACACGCTGCTGCGCCACAAGATCGAAGCGGTCATCGCCACCAACACGACGCTGTCGCGCGCCGCCGTGCAGGGCCTGCCGCATGCGGAAGAAGCCGGCGGCCTGTCGGGCCGCCCGGTGTTCGACGCGTCCAACGAAGTGATCCGCAAGCTGCACGCCGAAGTCGGCAGCGCGGTGCCGATCATCGGCGTCGGCGGCATCTTCTCGGGCGAGGACGCTCGTGCAAAGCTCGCGGCCGGCGCATCGCTCGTCCAGCTGTATACGGGCTTCATCTATCGGGGCCCTGCACTCGTCGCCGAATGCGTGAAGGCGATCGCGCGCGAACGCGCCGCGTAATATAGCCATAAGCAAACGATATATAGCGTCCGATTGCATTTTTGCTATGATCGGCCTCACGTTCTGAATCAAGCGCCCCGCTGGGGCAAGGAAGCTCACACGATGAAAATTTCGCTGCTGAAGAAGCTGCTGGTCGCCGGTCTGATCGGTACGTCGTTCGCCGCCGTCACCGCACATGCGGCCGACCTTCTCGACCAGGTGAAAGAACGCGGCACGCTGCGCGTCGGCCTCGAAGGCACGTTCCCGCCGTTCAACTCGAAGAACCCGCAAGGCGAGCTCGTCGGCTTCGACGTCGACATCGCGAAGGCCGTCGCCGCGAAGCTCGGCGTGAAGGCCGAGTTCGTCACGACCGAATGGAGCGGCATCATCGCGGGCCTGCAGGCCGGCAAGTTCGACGTGATCGCCAACCAGGTGGGCATCACCGACAAGCGCAAGGAAACGCTCGACTTCTCGCCCGCGTACACGTATTCGTCCGCGCAACTGATTCAGCGCAAGGACGACACGCGCCAGTTCAAGTCGCTCGAAGACCTGAAGGGCAAGAAGCTCGGCGTCGCGCTCGGCACGAACTACATGGACATGGCAAAGTCGGTGCCGGGCATCGACGTGAAGACGTACCCGGGCGCGCCCGAGTATCTGCGCGACCTCGCGGCCGGGCGTCTCGACGCGGCGCTCAACGATCGCCTGATGCTCGCGTACCTGACGAAGAATTCGCAACTGCCGCTGCGCCCGGGCGCGAACGTCGGTTCGGCGAACCCGTCGGGCATCCCGTTCAAGAAGGGCAATCCGAAGTTCCAGAAGGCGATCGACGACGCAATGTCGCAACTCGAAGCCGACGGCACGTTCACGAAGATCTCGGACAAGTGGTTCGGTGTCGATGTGACGAAGCCGATCAAGTAAGCACGCCTCTGTTTCCCGCCTGACGGCGGGCCGGAAAGGGCGGCATCCGAAACGATGCCGCCCTTTGTTTTATCGGTCCGGTTTATGATTGCGCTTTCGCGCACGCATTCGCTTCGTATTCCATGTCGACAACGTCCCTGCTCGTCCAATCGCTGCCGGTGCTCGCCCAGGGTGCCGTGCTGACCGTCAAGTTCGCCGTGCTGTCGATGGTATTCGGCCTGCTCGGCGCCGTCGTGCTCGCGATGATGGGCATCCGGCAAAGCGAGGCGCTCGAAGGCTTCGAACGCGTGTGGGTCAACGCACTCGCGTGGCTCGCGCGCGCGTACGTGAGCCTGATGCGCGGCACGCCGCTGCTCGTGCAGATCTTCGTCATCTATTACGGGCTGCCGAGCCTCGGCATCTCGCTCGATCCGACGCCCGCCGGCGTGATCGCGCTGTCCGCGAACGTCGCCGCGTACATGTCCGAAAGCATGCGCGGCGCGATCAACGGGATCGCGCGCGGCCAATGGCTGGCCGCATACAGCCTCGGGTTGTCGTGGGGGCAAACGCTGCGCTACGTGATCGGCCCGCAGGCACTGCGCATCGCGGTGCCGAGCCTGTCGAACAGCCTGATCAGCCTGATCAAGGACACATCTCTCGTGTCGGTGATCACCGTGACCGAACTGCTGCGCAGCGCGCAGGAAGTGATCGCGGCAACCTACCAGCCGCTGCCGCTGTATCTGGCCGCCGCCGCTGTCTACTGGGTGCTGTGCCAGATCCTCGAATGGGTCCAGCGCTGGTACGAAAAGCGCCTGTCGCTGCCGGCGCGCCACTGAGCACGGCAGCTCTGCCGCCGGGCCGCGGTCGCGCGCCCGGCGCGCGCCTTCCCCTGCCGCTCGCCTACTCGCCCGAATAGCGCACGCCGAGTGCCGCACGCGCGGCGTCGGTCATCGCGATCATCCGACGCGAGTGGTCGTGCGTGATGATCGGGCTCTCGAGTTCGCCCGCGCGCAACAGCTCGCAGAAATGCGCGGTCTCGTAGTTCAGGCCGCCGCCTTCGACCGGTGCATCGAGCTCCACGGTGCGCCCGTCCGCATAGCGGATCGTGGCCCGCGCCGGGTTCCACCACTTCTCGTGAATCGTCACGTGCCCGCCTGCGGCGGCAATCAGCGCGTCGCCGCGTCCCATCACGTCGAGCCCGCAAAAGAGCTGTGCGATGCCGCCGTTCGCGTGACGGCTGTTCAGGCTCGCGAACACGTCGACGCCCGTCGCGCCGATGCGGCCGAGCGTCTGCACGTCGACTGCCTCGCCGAGCCAGTCGACCGCGAGAAACGCTTCGTAGATCCCGATGTCGAGCAGCGCGCCGCCGGCACGGTCGAGTCGGTAGACGGAATGATCGTCCGGCACCGACGACGACGCGCAGCCCGCGCGCACGAGTTGGATCTCGCCGATCGGATCGTCGTGCAGGTGCGCGCGCAACCGACGATACAGCGGGAAGAACGGCGGCTTCATCGCTTCCATGAAGAGCCGTCCGGCCGTGCGCGCCGCATCGAGCACGGCATCGAGTTGCGTCGCGTTCAGCGTCGCGGGCTTTTCGCACAGCACGGCCTTGCCGGCGGCGAGCGCCGCTTGCGCGTAGCGTGCGTGACTGTCGTGGAGGGTTGCGATATAGACCGCGTCGATGTCGCTCGCGAGGAGCGCGTCGAGGCTGGCGGCAGGCGTGCCGCCGCTGATGTCGCAGAAGGCGGTCGCCGCGTCGGCGCGGCGGGCCCATACGCCGGCGAGCGTGGCACCCGGCACGTGGGCGAGGCTTTGCGCGAATCGGCGTGCGATGCTGCCTGCGCCGACGATGCCGAAGCGCACCGGGCGGTTGTCGAGGTCGTTCATCCGGATCTTCCGTGTCGGTCGTATGACGGGGGCCGGCACGCTGCCGGCCGGCCGTCATGATAAACGGCTCGCCGGCGCACGGATAAGCGACGCTTGCCGATTCAGGCGCGCACGGGCACGTCCACGGAGAAATCGCGCGAAATCTCGTCGGCGCTGAAATCGATCAGCGCGAGCGACGCCGCTTCGGCTTCGCGCGGATCGCGGCGTTCGATCGCATCGACGACGCGCGCATGCGCCTTCACCGCGACGTCGTGTGCACCGTCCTTCTGCGCGACGCGCGGATTCACGAGACGAACCGCCCCTCGCACGATGGCCGCCATCTGCTGGAAAAACTGGTTGCCGCTCGCCTGAACGATCCGCGTGTGCAGCAGTTCGTCCGCCGTGTCGTATCCGGGGTCGCCCGGTTGCAAAACCTTGAACGCCTCGAATGCCTCGCGGATGCCCGCGATATCGGCCGCCGTCGCACGAACGGCTGCCTGCGCGGTCGCGCGCGGTTCGATCAGCATCCGGAACTCGATGACGTCGCGCATGAACTGCGGATCCGGCTTCGCGCGGAACCGCCAGCTCACCACGTCTTCGTCGATCATGCGCCAGTCGCGCATCGGTCGAACGCGCGTGCCGACTTTCGGACGCACGTCCAGCATGTCGCGCGCAAGCAACATCGACAATGCTTCGCGCATCACCGTGCGGCTCACGTCGAACTCTTTCGACAGCACGTCCTGCGGCGGCAAGATGCCGCCGTACTTGTCCTCGACGATACCCGCGACAAGCCCATCCATCACTTTGGCGACCAGTGACCGGTCTTTGCCCTGCTCCATGACACCTCCCCGTGCGTCGATTTGCGAACACCTGCTCCGCAGTTCCGCCGGCCCTGGTTACGACTGTTCTTATGATCTATAAGTTGATGAGTTCGAGGATATTTCGCTATCTGGTAAACACCTGACAGGGTTATCCCTCTTTTTGACGTGGTGATTTATAAGGCTTCAAAAAAAGCCCGGAAAGCGCGCTGCGCTTGCCGGGCCGGGCTTTCCGTCGCATTCGGGCATGCCGTCCATTACGGCATCCTGACGCAATTACGGACTGCTTCTCATTCAGTCTTGACTAATCCGGATAAACGATCGTTTCAACGCCGTTTGCCGTGCCGAGCAGACACAGATTCGCGCCGCGCTCGGCGAACAGGCCGACCGTCACGACGCCCGGCCATGCGTTCACCTGCGCCTCGAAACCACGCGGATCGGTGATCTGCAGGCCCTTCACGTCGATGATTTCGTTGCCGTTGTCGGTGATGTACGGCGCGCCGTCCTTCGTCACGCGCAGCACCGGCACGCCGCCCAGCGCGGTCACGCGACGGCCGATCGCCGTGCGCGCCATCGGCACGACTTCGATCGGCAGCGGGAACGCGCCGAGCACCGGCACGCGCTTGCTGCCGTCCGCGATGCAGACGAACGTATCGGCCACCGACGCGACGATCTTCTCGCGCGTCAGCGCGCCGCCGCCACCCTTGATCATCGCGCCGCTCGCGTCGATCTCGTCGGCACCGTCGACGTACACCTGCAGCGATTCGACATCGTTCAGGTCGAACACCTTGATGCCGTGCGATTCGAGGCGTTCGGTCGTCGCGATGGAGCTCGACACGGCGCCGCGGTAGCGCGATTTGACGGCCGCGAGCGCGTCGATGAAGCAGTTGGCGGTCGAGCCGGTGCCGACGCCGATCACCGCGCCTTCCGGCACGTTCTGGATCACATAATCGGCGGCTGCCTGGCCGACCAGGCGTTTGAGTTCGTCTTGAGTCATGGGATGGGAAAACAGCGGGATTGCAGAAAACCGGCAGTTTACCGGACTCGGATGACGACCCGGGCTTTTTCGGCGCATGTTGCGCCACCCGACACGCCGATCGACCTCGTCAGGGCGCGCCCGTTGCGGCCGCGTCCTCCGCTGGCGCGGTGGCGTTGGCGGGGAAATACTTGTCGAGCAATGCCTGCGCGATCGCATCGGTCCCGGCATCCGGGTTGCCCGCATAGTCGGATGGCCGGAAATGCATCTGGAACGCCGCGAATACGCGCCGTGTACGCGCATCGAGCACGCCATCGGTCGGCACGTCGTAGCCGTAGCGCGCGAGCTTCAGCTGCAGTTCCCGCACGTCGACGAGCGCATGCGGATCGCGGCCGCCGAGCCGCGCGGCTACGGTCGCATCGTCCGGCCACGCGCCGACGCCGGCTTGCGCAAGCGCGCGCCACGGAAACAGCGGCCCCGGATCGATCTTGCGTTGTGGCGCGATGTCGCTGTGCCCGACCACGCGCGTCGGTGGAATTCCGTAGCGCGCGACGATGTCCTTCGACAGGCGGATCAGCGCATCGACCTGTTCGGGCGAATACGGCTGCCACGTGCGGTTTTGCGGATCGAGCGGGCCGCGGTTCACGTTCTCGATGCCGATCGATACCGCATTGAGTTCGGTCGTGCCCTGCCATGCGCTGATGCCCGCATGCCATGCGCGCTTCGATTCGGGAACGAGCTGGTAGACGATCGGCATCCCGTGTTCGATGCGCGGCTGCGGCGGCACGACGTAGTGCACGCTGACCGAATCGCCCGTCAGCGTGCGCAGCGATTTTGCTTCGTCGCTTTCGGTGTAATGCATGACGAGAAAGCGGATCCGCGAATCGGCGCCGCGCGCATGCAGGCTCGTATCGGCGTAGTAAGTGCCGCGCTCGACGAGCGACGGCGCCGTGCAGGCGGCCAGCAGGCCGAGGATGGCGCACGATGCGCCGAGGCGAAACAGGGTCATGGTCCGAGTTCCGGGAGCCGCGTGCCGCGCGTAGCCGCGGCACGCGTCGTTCGGGTCGAGGCCGTCACGGCCCGCGCAGCGCGCGCGGCCGCGTGCGTCGGCCCGTGTATCAGCCCTTCGCGCGCCGCTGCCGCACCGCTTCGTACAGGCACACGCCGCTCGCCACCGACACGTTCAGGCTTTCGACGCTGCCGGCCATCGGGATGCTCATCACTTCGTCGCAGGTGTCGCGCGTGAGCCGGCGCATGCCTTCGCCTTCCGCGCCCATGACGATTGCGACGGGGCCGTCGAGCTTCGTTTCGTACAGCGTCCCAGGCGCCTCGTCCGACGTGCCGATGATCCACACGCCCGCCTCCTTCAGCTCGCGCAGCGCGCGGGCAAGGTTCGTGACCGTGATGTACGGCACCGTGTCGGCCGCGCCGCTCGCGACCTTGGCCGCGGTCGCGTTCAGGCCGACCGCGCGGTCGCGCGGCGCAATCACCGCATGCGCGCCGGCCGAATCGGCGACACGCAGGCAGGCGCCGAGGTTGTGCGGATCGGTGACGCCGTCGAGCACCAGCAGCAGCGCCGGGCCCTGGATGCCATCGAGCAGTTCGGACAGGTTCTGCGCGAGCGGAACGTCCTCGACGCGCGCGACGACGCCCTGGTGGCGCTCGGTATGCGCGAGGCCCCAGAGGCGGGTTTCATCGGCTGCGATCAGCCGCACGCCCGCTTCCTTCGCGGCGTGCAGGAAGTCCTGCATGCGGCGGTCGCGGCGCGTCTGGTCGTACAGCACCTCCGCAACCGTCGACGCATCGTGCCGCAAACGTGCGGTCACCGCATGAAAACCGTAAAGAACCTTCAGACGTGACATGACTGGAACAACCTTCGATCAAACGTGCGGCCGCGCGATGGGCGAGGCCGCGATCCATGAAAAAGGAAAGCGCCGCGTTGCCGGCCGGTGGCCGGGAGAACGCGGCGTCTCTCGATACTGCACGGGGCGCGCGCGTGCGCTGCCCCGAACGCTCAATACTTCTTGCGGGCGTGCGGCTTCTTCGCGGCCGTCTTCGCCGCCACGCCGCCCTTCTTCTTCGCGGCACGCGCGGCACGCGCCTCCTTCACCGCGACGGTCGGCGCGCTCGCGGCCTTCTTGCGACGCGGTGCGGCGTCTTCCACCGGCGGTAACGATCGCACGCGCGGGCCGCGATCGTTACCGTTGCCGGCAGCAGCCGGCGCCGGGGCCGGACGCGGCGCCTTCACCGGCGTGTCGCGCACGAGGCGGAAGTCGATCTTGCGCGCGTCGAGATCGACGCGGCTCACCTGCACGCGCACGCGATCGGACAGCCGATAGCGGATGCCGGTGCGCTCGCCGCGCAGCTCGTTCTTGATCTCGTCGTACTGGAAGTAGTCCGAGCCGAGTTCCGTGACGTGCACGAGCCCTTCGATGAACAGCGTATCGAGCTGCACGAAGATGCCGAACGACGTGACGCCGTTCACCATCCCGCCGTACTCCTCGCCGAGCTTGTCGCGCATGAAGTAGCACTTGAGCCAGGCCTCGACGTCGCGCGACGCTTCGTCGGCGCGGCGCTCGTTCGCCGAGCAGTGCAGGCCGAGTTCCTCCCAGATCGCCGTGTTCGAGCGCGAACGGCCGCGTGCTTCGTCGTCGGCCTGCTGCATCGCGCGGGCGCGCGGCGACAGCGCCGTGTTCAGTTCGAAGCCTTCCGGCGCCTTCGGCACGTACTTCTTACCCGACAGGATCGAGTAGATCGCGCGGTGCGTGAGCAGATCGGGATAACGGCGGATCGGGCTCGTGAAGTGCGCGTACGCCTCATACGCGAGACCGAAGTGACCGATATTGTCCGGGCTGTAGACGGCCTGCTGCATCGAGCGCAGCAGCATCGGCTGCAGCATCTGCGCGTCGGGCCGGTCGCGGATCTGCGCCATCAGCGCCGCGTAGTCGCTCGCGTGCGGCTTGTCGCCCCCGCCGAGCGACAGGCCCATGCCGCGCAGGAATGCGCGCAGGTTCTCGAGCTTCTCCGGCGTCGGGCCCGCGTGCACGCGGTACAGGCCCGGGTGCTTGTTGCGCTTCAGGAAGTCGGCCGCACAGACGTTCGCGGCCAGCATGCATTCCTCGATCAGCTTGTGCGCATCGTTGCGCTGACGCGGCACGATCTGCTCGATCTTGCCCTGCGAGTTGCAGACGATGTACGTCTCGGTCGTGTCGAAATCGATCGCGCCGCGCTTCTGGCGTGCGGTGAACAGCGCCTTGTAGACGCCGTACAGATCCTGCAGGTGCGGCAGCAGGTCCGCGCGGCGCGCGGCCTCGGGCCCCTTCGTGTTCGACAGCACGGCGGCGACTTCGGTGTACGTCAGGCGCGCGGCCGAATGGATCACGGCCGGATAGAACTGGTACGCCTTGATCTCGCCGCGCGCGGTAATCACCATGTCACACGCGAGCACGCAGCGGTCGACCTGCGGATTCAGCGAGCACAGCCCGTTCGACAGCTTCTCCGGCAGCATCGGGATTACGCGGCGCGGGAAATAGACCGACGTGCTGCGCTCCAGTGCGTCGGCATCGAGGCCGTTGCCCGGCTGCACGTAGTGCGACACGTCGGCGATCGCGACGATCAGGCGGAAGCCGTCGCCGCGACCGACCTTGGTCGGCTCGCAGTACACGGCATCGTCGAAGTCGCGGGCATCCTCGCCGTCGATCGTCACGAGCGGCACATCGCGGAGATCGACGCGAAAGCGCAGGTCGGCCGGCCGCACCTTGTCGGGCAGCGCGGCGGCCTCATCGAGCGCCGGCTGGCTGAACTCGTGCGGCACGCCGTACTTGCGCACCGCGATCTCGATTTCCATGCCCGGATCGTCGATGTCGCCGAGCACTTCGACGACGCGGCCGAGCGGCTGCGAATGGCGGCTCGGGAAGTCGGTCAGTTCGACGACGACGACCTGCCCGACCTTAGCCTTCTTCACGTTCTGCGTGATCAGGATGTCGTGGCCGATACGCTTGTCTTCGGGCGCGACGATCAGTGCGCCGTTCTCGTTGAGCAGGCGGCCGATCACGCGCTTGTTCGCGCGCTCCGTGACTTCGACGACATGGCCTTCCGGGCGGCCGCGGCGATCGTAGCCAACGATCCGCGCGAGCACGCGGTCGTTGTGCATGACCTTCTGCATTTCGCCGTTCGGCAGGAACAGGTCGTCCTGGCCGTCGTCGCGGATCACGAACCCGTAGCCGTCGCGATGCCCCTGCACGCGGCCCGCGACGAAGTTCGACGGATGGGTGAGCTGATAGTGGCCGCGCTTGTCGAGGCGGATCTGGCCGTCGCGTTCCATTGCGGCAACACGCCGGAAGAACCCTTCGCGTTCCTGGCGCTTGATCGACAACGCTTCGGCGATGTCGTTGGCTGCCAGCGGCGCGTCGCTCGTACGCAGCACGCCGAGAATTTCTTCACGGCTCGGAATGGGGTACGGATATTTGCTCAAGGGTTTGTCGATGATTGTTCTCGTTGCGTTGACTGATGGTGCACGGCATCAACATAGAAGTGTCCGTCAGACAGTTCTATAGTGACGGCGGCGGATCATTCTATCACCCGCCTGTGTTGCCAAATGACGCGAATGGCGCGTGCACGCGCCGCGGCGGCCGGTTTGCGGTGCATTGCAAAAAAGTGTTGACACGATTAATTGGGGCGCTATAATTTCCCTTCTTTGCAGCAAGCAGCTACTGCAAAACGTGCCCAGGTGGCGGAATTGGTAGACGCACTAGGTTCAGGTCCTAGCGGTGGCAACACCGTGGAGGTTCGAGTCCTCTCCTGGGCACCATCTGTTTTCTAAAAAGGTCGGCTTCTAGCCGGCCTTTTTTCATTTCGAGCCTCGTAATGCACGCGCCGATCGCGCGATATGCCCGTCACGCCGATCGATAGCGGAATCCGTATTCGCACGCGTGTTCCCGGCGTGCAGGCTCGACCGCCTCTGCCGTCCAGACGCACGCCGAGAATGCGATGCGTACAGCTGCGTACCTGACATCCGAACACCGACGTTCATTACGCCGCTTAAAACGCGCGGCAAGCTCAAGCTCGTCGCTTGCCCGGCTCGGCCAGGAACTGCCTCGGCATGAAATCGCAAGCGACTGGCGACTGACCGAAACTCGCGGTATCAGCGCGATCGACTTCAGCGCAGACGTGGCTGCCCCTCCCTCGTCGTCAATCGCAACAATTCCGACGCCCTCCATGTCACGTGCGATCAGCCAGCGGGAGCCCGGACATGGCTGCGCGAACATGCGGCACGCAAAATTTTTATCACCATCGCTCAAATTGTATTGACAGACTTTCAAGACACGCTAGAATAGCGGCCTTCGCATCGCAGCAAGCGAAACGTGCCCAGGTGGCGGAATTGGTAGACGCACTAGGTTCAGGTCCTAGCGGTGGCAACACCGTGGAGGTTCGAGTCCTCTCCTGGGCACCATCTGTTTTCTAAAAAGGTCGGCTTCTAGCCGGCCTTTTTCTTTTTCACGCGCAGGAAACGCCGAGTAACGAAGCGAACTCGTCGCGCGCGACAAACCCATCACCCGTTCAGCAGCCGAACGGCCATCGAGACCGCCCGGCCGCCGAGCTCAAGCGCCGTTCCAGCGTTTCGCGGCAATCGCGACGCGCTCGCCCAGCACTTCGGCCGTCTTTCGGTCGCTCTCGAGAATCGCGTCGCCGCCCTGGTCCGCATTTGCCTGCGCCATCGCGCCGAGAAACGACCCGAGCCGATTCAGATCATTCACCGAGCCCGCACTGCTGTTGTTGCCGGGCATCAGGCCAAGGCTGACCCACAGCATCTGATGCTGGGCAGCGAAGACCGCCAGTTGTTGCAGCGTCGACAGTTTGTCGCCGCTTTGCGAAGCCGACACGGTGAAACCTGCGGCCAACTTGTCGCGCCACTTGCCCCAATACTTCGACGATGCGTCCATGAAGCCCTTGAACTGGGCGGACGCACTGCCCATGTAGGTCGGCGAGCCGAAGATGATCGCCTTCGCATCGCGCTCCAGGTACTCCCAGTGTTGGTCGATCGCGTCGACGGGAATCAACTTGACCGACGCGCCGTCGACTTTCTCGACACCGCGCGCAACTGCATCCGCAATAACGGCTGCGTGGCCGTAGCCGCTATGAAAAACCACTGCGATTTCAGACATGACAAGCTCCTTGGCGCGGACTCTTCCGCAATGAACAAAACGTAACCGCAACAGTAACACATTTGATCGCGTCGCAAGCGATTTCCCCTACAGGTGCAGCACGCGCCATTGCGCGCCCACGCCGCGGGTCAGCGCACGAGACAGGATGTCACCGTCAACAACCTCGCCAGCAACACCCGCGAATGTGCGCTCGGAGAATCCGCTCCATCCTTGATTCCTCGCACCCGCATCGCCCGGCAACCTCGGTCAAACCGCGACGGCCCATGCGCACCCTTTTTCACATATTCAGCCGATCGCGCAAAAATCTGTTGACACCCCCTTCCGTCACGCTATAATTGCGTTCTTTCGCGATGCAGCAAAGCGAAACGTGCCCAGGTGGCGGAATTGGTAGACGCACTAGGTTCAGGTCCTAGCGGTGGCAACACCGTGGAGGTTCGAGTCCTCTCCTGGGCACCATCTGTTTTCTAAAAAGGTCGGCTTCTAGCCGGCCTTTTTTTCATTTCAAGCCCAGGAAGCAAAGCGCCTGTGCGCTTTGCGTGAGGACTCGAGAGGCTGCGCTTGCAAGCGCAGCCGGGGTCGCGCATGTGTGACCGAGTCCTCTCCTGGGCACCATCTGTTTTTGAAAAGGCCGGCTTCATGCCGGCCTTTTTTCATTTCCGGCTTCGGAATCATTGCGGGCAGGCTTGTGGATCCAGCCACCGCGCAACGCCGTCGGCCTGCCTACGCGCTCCACTCGGATGCGGGTTCCACGCCCGCCGTTCTACGCACGCAGTGCTTCCGCCGCAATGAGTCCCCGCCGCCGTTGCCGCTTCACGCCCTCCTTGCCTGGAGCTCAACCGGGATTTCCCTAGGCTGACACGCCGTCGCTCACGCGGTTAAATAAATCAACGTGATTTATTTAATGCGTCGCAACCGGCGCGTTCATGGAAGGAGACGCCATGAGAAGCCCGCACATCGGCCAGGGAAGCAACTCGGCCAACGTGCGCCGTTACAACGAGCGCCTGCTGTTGAAGACGCTGCGCCGTGCGGGCAGCGCGTCGAAGGCCGACCTCGCCCGTCTCGCGAACATGACGGGCACCGCGGTCGGCAGCATCATCGCGTCGCTCGCCGATGCGAAGCTGATCGCATTCGCCGGCCGCACCGAGGGTCAGCGCGGCCAGCCGGCTTCGTTGATCCGCCTCGATCCGCGCGGCGCGTTCGGCATCGGCGTCCATCTGGATCGGATGCGCATCGAGACGGCGCTCGTCAATTTCGCGGGCGACGTGCTCGGCCGCCGCTCCCACGACACGCTGCTTCCCCCGCCCGCCGACGTGCTCGAAATCGTCCGGCACGATATCGATGCGATGCAGGATCTGCTCCCCGCGCATGAGCGCGCACGCCTGACCGGCGTCGGCGTCGCGCAGCCGTACAACCTCGGTGCCTGGATGCGCGAGCTCGGCCTTGCGCCCGACACGTTCCGGGCATGGGAAGACGTCGACTTCGCGAGCGACCTCGGGCGCACGCTGTCGCTGCCCGTGTTCGGCGAAAACGACGGCAACGCGGCCGCGATCGCCGAACTGTTCTACGGGTACGGCCGGCAGTGCGACGACTTCGTGTACCTGTTCATCGGCCCCGCGATCGGCGGCGGCATCGCGATCGATGGCGATTGCCTGCGCGGCGTGACCGGCAATGCCGGCGACATCGCCGTGATTCCGGTCCCGCCGAGCCGGCTGGCCTCGGCACCGCCGCCGCGCGGCCCATGGGACATCCTGCTCGCCCGTGCATCTCTGCATGCGCTCGTGCGCCACCTGCGCCATCACGGCGAGACGGTCGAGAACCGCGCCGACCTCGAGGCCTGCATCGCGCGCGGGTTGCCAGCGGTCAACGAATGGATCGACGACTGCGTCGACGCACTCGCCCCGGCACTGCGCGCGGTGCTGTGCGTCGTGGATGCGCCGGTGGTCGTGCTCGACGCCGACACCGACGCCGGCCTGCTCGATACGCTCACGAGCCGCCTGCGCGCGGCGCTTGTCGCCACCGCGCCGGAAGCGCGCGGCACGCCGACGCTCGTGCGCGGTACGTTCGGCGCCGACGCCGGCGCAATCGGCGCCGCGACGCTGCCGATGTTCTTCAACTTCTCCCCGCGGGCCGGCATCCTCAAGGGCGCCCGCACCGAATCGCAGGAGGTCAACCATGTCGCGTTCTGAGTCGCCCCGGCCGCTGCTCGAGATGCGCGGGATCAGCAAGACGTTCCCGGCCGTGCGCGCGCTCGACAACGTCAGCCTGACCGTCTATCCGGGCGAGATCCACTCGCTGATGGGCGAAAACGGCGCGGGCAAATCGACGCTGATGAAGATCCTGTCCGGCGCGTACCGCGCCGACGCCGGCGGCGAAATCCTGATCGACGGCGAGCGCATCGACGTCGACGGCCCGCTCGCCGCGCGCGATGCGGGCGTCGCCGTGATCTATCAGGAGCTGTGTCTCGCGCCGAACCTGACCGTCGCGGAAAACATCTACGTCGGCCGCGAACTGCGGCGCGGCAACCGGCGCTGGGGCACCATCGACCGCGCGGCAATGGCGCGCGGCTGCCAGGACGTGCTCACGCGTCTGGGCGCCCCGTTCGGGCCCGACACGCTCGTCGGCACGCTGTCGATCGCCGAGCAGCAACTCGTCGAGATCGCGCGCGCCGTACACACCCGCGCACGCATCCTCGTGATGGACGAACCGACGACGCCGCTGTCGTCGCGCGAGACCGAGCATCTGTTCGGCCTGATCCGCCAACTGCGCGAGGAAGGTCTCGCGATCATCTACATCAGCCACCGGATGGCCGAGATCTACGAACTGTCCGACCGCGTGTCGGTGCTGCGCGACGGATCGTACGTCGGCACGCTGGAGCGCGAATCGCTGTCGGCCGAGCGGCTCGTCGCGATGATGGTGGGCCGCGACATCTCCGGCTTCTACAAGAAGGAACATGCGCCGTACGACCCCGGCCACCTGCTGCTGTCGGTGCGCGACATCGCTGACGGCGAGCGCGTGCGCGGCTGCAGCCTCGACCTGCATGCCGGCGAGGTGCTCGGCATCGCCGGGCTCGTCGGCGCGGGCCGCACCGAGCTCGCGCGGCTGATCTTCGGCGCGGAGCCGCGCACGCGCGGCGAAGTGAAGCTGGGCGACCGCACGTTCGGCGCGCATTCGCCGCGCGACGCGATCGACGCGGGCCTCGTCTACCTGACGGAGGACCGCAAGCGCCAGGGGCTGTTCCTGGACATGAGCGTGCGCGACAACATCAACATCTCGGTATGCAACCGCGACGCGCGGCTCGGCGCGCTCGATCTCGCACGCGGCACCGAACGCGCGCGCGACGCGATCGCCTCGCTGTCGATCCGTGTGCCGAACGCGAACGTGAACGTCGGCGCGCTGTCCGGCGGCAACCAGCAGAAGGTGCTGCTGTCGCGCCTGCTCGAGACGAAGCCGCGCGTGCTGATCCTCGACGAACCGACGCGCGGCGTCGACATCGGCGCGAAATCCGAGATCTACCGGATCATCAACGAACTGGCCCGTGCGGGCGTCGGCGTAATCGTGATCTCGAGCGAGTTGCCGGAAATCATCGGCGTCGCCGATCGCGTGCTCGTGATGCGCGAAGGCGAGATCGCCGGCGAACTTGGCGGCCACATGCACACGCCCATCACGCAGGAAGCGATCATCGCGCTCGCCACCGGCTCACAGGCCGAACTCGCCGCCGCGCACTGATCACGGCCCCTTCATCTCCCTCTTAAGCCCAGGTACCGACATGATCAACCCGACCAAGCAGCGGAACCTCGCTTCCGCGACGGCCCATCCGGTGGCCAACCGTACGCCGCTGATGCGCGGCGCCGATCATCGCGCACGCATGCAATCGCTGATGCGCACCGCCGGCATGCTGCCGGTGCTGCTGGTTCTGTGCATCGGCTTCGGATTCCTGACCGACGGCTTCTTCACGCTGCAGAACCTGTCGATCGTCACGCAGCAGGCGTCGATCAACATCGTGCTCGCCGCCGGCATGACCTTCGTGATCCTGACTGGCGGCATCGACCTGTCGGTCGGCTCGGTGCTAGCCGCATCGGCCGTCGCCGCGCTGCTCGCGTCGACCATCCCCGGCTGGGGCTGGCTCGGCGTGCCGATCGCGCTGGCGGTCGGCCTCGTGTTCGGCGCGATCAACGGCGGCCTGATCTCGTTCCTGCGCCTGCCGCCGTTCATCGTCACGCTCGGTGCGATGACGGCCGTGCGCGGCGTCGCCCGCCTGATCGGCAACGACACGACCGTCTTCAACCCGCAGCTGCCGTTCGCGTTCATCGGCAACGGCACGATCCTCGGTGTGCCGTGGCTCGTCGTGATCGCGGTCGCGGTGATCGCGCTGTCATGGTTCATCCTGCGCCGCACCGTGCTCGGCATGCGGATCTATTCGGTCGGCGGCAATCCGGAAGCCGCACGGTTGTCGGGCATCAACGTGCGGGCGATCCAGCTGTTCGTGTATGCGGCGTCCGGCCTGCTTGCCGGCCTCGGCGCGGTGATGTCGGCCGCGCGGCTCTATGCGGCCAACGGCCTGCAACTCGGCCAGTCGTACGAACTCGATGCCATCGCCGCGGTGATCCTCGGCGGCACGAGCTTCGTCGGCGGCGTCGGTTCGATCGTCGGCACGCTGATCGGCGCGCTGATCATCGCGGTGCTGACCAACGGTCTCGTACTGCTCGGCGTGTCCGACATCTGGCAATACATTATCAAGGGGCTCGTGATCATCGGTGCGGTCGCCCTCGACCGCTATCGCCAGCGCGACTCGGCTCGCACCTGACGCGCATTCCTCACCGCGCATTTCTCATCATCCAACCATCAGGGCGCAGGCAGGTCCTCCTGCGCCCGTCCGCCAACGGACCTTCCGGAGACACAACGACATGTTCAAGCACAAAGCCGCCCTGACCGCCATCGCCTGCGCGCTCGCCTTCGGCGCCGCCGCCGCCCACGCAGCCGACAAGCCGCTGAAATCGATCGGCGTCACGGTCGGGTCGCTCGGCAACCCGTACTTCGTCACGATCGTCAAGGGCGCCGAAGCGCGCGCGAAGCAGCTCAATCCGAACGCGAAAATCACCGCCGTATCGGCCGACTACGACCTGAATAAGCAGTTCACGCAGATCGACAACTTCATCTCCGCGCACGTCGACATGATCCTGCTGAACGCGACCGATCCGAAGGCGATCGAGCCGGCAGTGAAGAAGGCACAGGCGGCCGGCATCACGGTGGTCGCGGTGGACGTCGCCGCGGCCGGCGCGAACGCGACCGTGCAGACCAACAACGTGAAGGCCGGCGAACTCGCGTGCGACTACCTCGCCAAGAAGCTCAACGGCAAGGGCAACGTGATCATCGAGAACGGCCCGCAAGTGTCGGCCGTAATCGATCGCGTGAACGGCTGCAAGGCCGTGCTCGCGAAGAATCCGGGCATCAAGCTGCTGTCGAGCGACCAGGACGGCAAGGGTTCGCGCGAAGGCGGGATGAACGCGATGCAGGGCTACCTGACGCGCTTTCCGAAGCTCGACGGCGTGTTCACGATCAACGACCCGCAGGCGATCGGCAGCGATCTCGCGGCGAAGCAGCTGAACCGTCCGAACATCGTGATCACGTCGGTCGACGGCGCACCCGACATCGAGGTGGCGCTGAAGTCGAACACGCTCGTGCAGGCATCGTCGAGCCAGGATCCGTGGGCGATGGCGCAGAAAGCCGTCAACGTGGGCTACGGGATCATGAACGGCCAGAAGCCGGCCAATCCGATGATCCTGATCGAGCCGACGCTCGTCACGCGCGACAACGTGAAGGATTACAAGGGCTGGAGCAGCCCGCGCTGATCGCGCGACGCCGGCTGCCCGCGATCGCGGGCGATGCCGGGCCGCGTCGCCGCGCGCGGCAGCCGCCCTGCCCGTGCGCCCACTTCAATCGCCGCACCGCCCGCGCTCGCGCAATTGCGCGCGGCGGCGCCCGGGGCGAGCGTTCTCGACACGCGCGGCGCGACGGGCATGCAGTTGCCGCGTCGCGCTACGCGCCCTTTCCGCCCTCTCCACCATTACCGCGCGCCTGCAGCAACTGCAGGCTCTCGTCGACGCTCAGTTCGGACATCGCGTCGTCGCGCAGCGTCTCGTCGGCCGCACGACGCAGCGCATGCAGCGCGTGCTCCTTGAGCCGCACGATCGCGAACTGCAGCCCGCGAGCCGCGCATTCGGCCGCGAACGTGCGCAGCGACTCGATCGTCGTGCCGTCCACGTCGGGCGTTTCCTCGAGACTCAGCAGCACGGTACGCGTATCGGGCGCGGTTTTCATCAGCGCGCGCACGCGATTGAGCATCCGGTCCGCGTTCGCGAAGAACAACTGCGCCTCGGGCCGCACGATCAGCACGCCGGGCACCGGCTTCGCATCGGCATGATTCGCGACGTCGACGAAATCGTGCCCGTCACGCAGCCGGCCGAGCACGCTCACGTTCGGCTCCGACAACTTGCGCAGCGTCAGCAGCAGGCTCACGCCGATCGCGGCAAGCAGCCCGTGCAACACGCCGAGCACGAGCACCGCGAGCAGCGCGGCGATCACGACCAGCCGGTCGCGATGCCAGATCCAGTATGGCCGGAACACCGACGGGTGCAGCGAGTGGCTGACCGCGAAGATCACGATCGCCGCAAGCACCGGCTCGGGCGTGCGCGCAAGCTGCGGCAGCAGCTGCCATACGATCAGCGCGACCACACCGGCCGCCCACAGGCCCGCGAAGCGCGACCGAGCGCCGGCCGCCTCGTTCGCGGACGTCGCCGAATACCCGGCACCGACCGGCATCCCGTGCAGCAACCCCGACACGAGATTCGCGCAACCGAGCGCGACGAGGTCGCGGTTCGGCGACACGGTGTCGCCGTGCTTCAGCGCGAAGTTTCGAATCGACCCGTACGACTCCGCATACAGGATCAGCATCAACGCGAACGCGAGCTCGACCGTCTGCATCCATGCGTTGCGGTCGAGATGCGGCAGCCCGAATTCGATATGCCGGAAATCGATGTGCCCGACGATCGCTATGCCGTAGTGCTGCCAGTCGACCATATACCCGGCCGCGATCGACAACACGATCACGACCAGTGTCGCGGGCACGCGCGAGCGCCGGCCGAGCACGAACAACAGCGCGAGCGCGGTCGCGCCGAGCGCGACGCTCGCGAGGTTCGCATGCGGCGCGCCGGTGACGAGATCGAGCGCGACATGCGGCGCATCGCTGTGCTGCACGGAGATCGCGAGAATCTTCGGCAACTGCTTGATGACGATCGTCAGCGCCAGGCCGAACGTGAAACCGCGCAGGACCGGGCGCGCGACGAAATCCGACATGCCGCCCAGGCGCGCGGCACCTGCGAGGATGAACAGCACACCGGTCATCGCGACGAGCGCGGCCGCCAGCGCGAGCTGCGCGGCAAGCGCCATCCCGGATTCGGCCAGCACGGTCGCGGCGAGCACCGCCGCCGACGACGACGTCGACGACACGATCGCAAAGCGACTGCTGCCGGTCAGCGCATAAACGACGAGCCCTGACAGCAACGCGATGAGACCGGCCTGCGGCGGCAGGTTGGCGAGACCCGCATACGCCACCGCCTCGGGAATCAGCAGGCCGGCGATCGACAGGCCGGCGAGCGCATCGAGGCCGATGCGCTGCGTGGGCGGCGGCGTTGCCGCATCGAGTGCGGCGAAATGCTCGGGATGCTGGGGGCCGGCATCCGGACGGGTCGGGGCGGTCGTCATGAGGCGGTGGGTACCGTGCGCATATCAGGGTTTGACGGCGATCACACCGGACCAGCCGGGCAGATAGCGCGCGTCCTGCTCGTGCGCGCGGCGCAGCGCGACGTCGAGCGCCTTCGAGAAGTTCTTGCGGATCTGGTCCAGCGTCACGTGCTGGCGCAGGTAGTCGGCCCACAGGAATTCACTGAACGGCGTCGCGTCCTTCGCATAGCCGCCGGCCGTGCGCAGCTCGCCGGCAAGGCTCCGGTACGGATCGTCCTCGAGCTCCGTCAGCGCCTTCGGCAGACGTGCATAGTCGCGACGCGAACCATCCGCGCCGAACGGATGCACCCACTGGTTGTGTTCCATCATCCGCCAGAAGATCGTGTCGTCGAGCCAGGACAGATCCTTGAGCAGCATCGCGTTTACGCGCGTCTCCCCTTCCTCGATCAGTGCGAGGCCGAGGTGGTGGTGATCGGTGATGTAGTGCAGCCCGCCCGGGCCGAGCACGGCCGGAAACCAGTGCGACTCGATCGCGGCCTTGCGTGCGCGCTTGTCGAGGGTCTTCCAGTGCTTGCGCTTCGCTTTCACTTCGCGATAGCCGACCGTCATTTGCGTCGGACGCAGTGCGTCGAGCCGGACGGGAATGAGATGAACGTCGTTGCCGAGTGCCATGGTCGTACCCCATGTTGAATTTCCGGCAACGATACTCCTGAACTGGCGAGCCGTTAATACGTCGCGGCGTCGATTCGCGTGTGCTTGACCATCTCTGACAACGAGGCACAACGCTATGCACGCAGGTCGTCGCGTTCGAGACGATGCCGAACGTAGGGAATCCCGTCGTGAACGACGCTCACGCGACGCATCCCGAGCTTGCGTGCGACGTTCAGCGAACCGGTGTTCGCCTCGGCGATATCGGCAATCACGCGCGGCAGCCGCACAGTGTCGAACGCATGGCGCACGACGGCCGCCGCGGCCTCGCATGCGATGCCGCGCCCCCATGCCGCGCGCACGAGCCGCCAGCCGATCTCGACGTCGCGCGCGCCGCCCGCGTAGTCGGGAATCAGCAGGATCCAGCCGACGAACGTGTCGGGCGCGGCCTTCTCGAAGATCGCCCAGTAGCCGAGGCCCGGCGGATACGCGCGCGTGATCCGGTGCGTGACGAAGCGGCGATGTTCGTCCGGGTCGTGCCACGGGCCCGCGATGTAGCGCGTGACTTCGGGATCGCGATCCATCTCGATGCTCGCGTCGAGATCGGCCAGCACGCGCGGGCGCAGCCACAGCCGCCCGGTCTCCAGGACGGGCAACGCGGCAATCGATGGTGCGGTCATCGGGACTCCTGATACGGTGACGATGCGCGGCGCGCATTACATAACGAATACAAAAAGCCTTCCGGAATGATACAAGGCGCCTGTCGCCCATCAGGCGCGCGCGCATTTCCGCGCATTTCGGTTTTCTCAACAATTCATTTCATAGGGATTATTCCCGATTCGCGGATGTCGCGCCCCGCATCGCACGGCACCACGACCTACACTCGATCCATGCACCCGCGCCGCGCGCCAGCCGGGCAGGCATCCGCCTGAAGATCGTGAGCGCACAAGCCTGCGAGGAGACTTCGGACATGAGCTGGACCCGCGAACAACGCAACGTCACGATCGCCGCCTACCTGGGCTGGACACTCGACGCGTTCGACTTTTTCCTGATGGTCTTCGTGCTGAAGGACATCGCGGCCGAATTCGCGTCGACGATTCCCGCCGTCGCTTTTGCGCTGACGCTCACGCTCGCGATGCGCCCGCTCGGCGCGTTGATCTTCGGGCGGCTCGCCGACCGCTTCGGCCGCCGTCCGACGCTGATGGTCAACATCGCGTGCTATTCGCTGCTCGAACTCGCGTCGGGTTTCGCGCCGAGCCTCGCCGCGCTGCTGGCGCTGCGTGCGCTGTTCGGCATCGCGATGGGCGGTGAATGGGGCGTCGGCTCCGCGCTGACGATGGAAACCGTGCCGACCCATGCGCGTGGTTTCGTGTCGGGCTTGCTGCAGGCCGGCTATCCGAGCGGCTACCTGCTCGCATCCGTCGTGTTCGGCCTGTTCTACCAGTACATCGGCTGGCGCGGAATGTTCATGGTCGGCGTGCTGCCCGCGCTGCTCGTGCTGTACGTGCGCGCGCACGTGCCCGAATCGCCGGCCTGGAAGCAGATGGAAAAGCGGCCGCGGCCGAGTCTCGCGGCCACGATCCAGCAGAACTGGAAGCTCACGATCTACGCGATCGTGCTGATGACCGCTTTCAACTTCTTCTCGCATGGCACGCAGGACCTCTACCCGACCTTCCTGCGCGAACAGCATCACTTCGATCCGCATACCGTCTCGTGGATCACGATCGTGCTGAACATCGGCGCGATCGTCGGCGGCCTGTCGTTCGGCGCGATCTCGGAGAAGATCGGCCGCCGTCGCGCGATCTTCGTCGCCGCGCTCATCGCGCTGCCGGTTCTGCCGCTGTGGGCGTTCTCGAGCGGCGCAGTCGCGCTCGCCGCAGGCGCGTTCCTGATGCAGATCTCGGTACAGGGCGCGTGGGGCGTGATCCCCGTCCACCTGAACGAGATCTCGCCCGACGAGATTCGCGCGACATTCCCCGGTGTGGTCTACCAGCTCGGCAACCTGCTCGCGTCCGGCAACGCGACGATGCAGGCGTCGCTCGCGGTTTCCCAGGGCAACAACTACGGTTTCGCACTGGCGCTCGTGGCCGGCATCGTGGCCGTCGTGATCGCGGTGCTGATCCTGTTCAGCCGCGAACGGCGCGGCATCGACATGACGCAATCGGTCAATACGCGTACGACCATCGGCTGAGCCCGCGAATTTGCGCATCGCACCATCGCGCACGCCCCGCGCCGCCGGGGCCGCGCGACATCCTTTCTGCATCCGCACATCGAACTAGAGGAATTTGTCCAGATTCGTCGCTTGCCCGCGCCGCCCGCGTTTTTTTATCTTAATAAAAACGGCTGTTTGAATCAGATAATCAAATCACCTGTTCGCGGCCGGGAGACCGGCATTGGGAGGCGGGACATGGCAGTCAGTCAGGAGGGGCGACCGTCGGCTGGACGGGCGTCCGGGGCGCGGTCATCCGGCAATCGGCAGACCGGCGGGACGAAGGCGCGCATTCTCGATGCGGCCGAGGACCTGTTCATCGAGCACGGCTTCGAAGCGATGTCGATGCGGCAGATCACGTCGCGCGCGACGGTAAACCTCGCTGCGGTCAACTACCACTTCGGCAGCAAGGAAGCGCTGATCCACGCGATGCTGTCGCGCAGGCTCGATCAGCTCAACCAGGAACGCCTCGGCATCCTCGACCGCTTCGATGCGCAGCTCGGCGCACACATCACCTGCGAGCACGTGCTCGGCGCGATGTTCATTCCCGCGCTGAAGGCGTCGCGCGACCCGGAGCGCGGCGGCCCCGCATTTCTGCGGCTGATCGGCCGCGCGTACACCGACCCGTCGCCGTTCGTGCGCAACTTCCTGACCGCACACTACGCGAGCGTCGCGGGCCGCTTCTTCGACGCATTCCAGCGCGCGCTGCCGCACCTGCCGCGCACGGAGCTCGGCTGGCGGCTGCACTTTGCGATCGGCGCGCTGTCCGGCGCGCTGGCCGGTGCCGAGACCGAAAGCCTCATCGATGAATTCTCTCAAGGCCGCACGATGAACGACGTTCAGATGATCGCGCGGTTGTCGTCGCTGATCGTCGCCGCGCTGAAGGCGCCGATGCCCGACAGCGCGCAGTTGTCGATCTTCGCGGCCGTGCTCGACGATGCGGGCGCCGGCGACGCGTTCGGGCTGCCTTCGGGCACGCCGGCGGCCGATTCCGCGACGGTGCATTCGGCGAACTGATTGCGCGAGGCCGTGCAGGCAGCGATTCACGATCCTGGCGGCCCGGGCCGGCGTTAGTGGGCTGGCGAGGCCGAACGAATGTCGTGTGGCGCAAGCCGGGACCGGCTTGCGCGACGACGAAAAAGCATGGCGAGAATGGCGCGCTGGAGTGACGGCTCTCACCGTCCGCGAAGCATGGGGCGAGAGTGGGCGCTGAAGCGCCAACTCTCGTCGACCGCAAAGCATGGGACGAGAGCAAGCACTAAAGCGCCAACTCTCGTCGACCGCGAAGCATGGGACGAGAGTAAGCGCTAAAGCGCTAACTCTCGTCGACCGCGAAGCATGGGACGAGAGTAAGCGCTAAAGCGCTAACTCTCGTCGACACCGGAGACACATCATGTCCTCATCCGCAGCAACCGCAGCGGCCCAGCTCCCGCCGAACACCGACGGCATCTGGTACGCGTCGTATCCGCCCGGCGTGCCGCACGAAATCGACGTCACGCAATACGCATCGCTCGTGCAGTTCTTCGACGAATGCACGACACGCTTCGCCGAGCGGGTCGCCTACGTGAGCGCCGGCGCATCGATGACCTACCGCACGCTCGCGCAGAAAGTCGATGCGTTCGCGTCGTATCTGCAAAGCATCGGCGTGAAGCCCGGCGACCGCGTCGCGATCATGCTGCCGAATACGTTCCAGTACCCGGTCGCTCTGTTCGGAACGCTGAAGGCCGGCGCGATCGTCGTCAACGTCAACCCGCTCTATACCGCGCGCGAACTCGCGCACCAGTTGAAGGACAGCGGCGCGCAGACGATCGTCGTGTTCGAGAACTTCGCGCGCACGCTGCAGGACGCGTTGCCCGAAACGCAGGTGAAGAACATCGTCGTCACCGCGCTCGGCGACCTGCTCGCCGACGGTTTCAATGCCAAAGGACGCCTGATCAATTTCGTGCTGAAGCACGTGAAGAAGCTCGTGCCGGCCTACAGCCTGCCGCAGGCGATCCGGCTGCGCTCGGCCCTCGCGCTGGGTGCGCACGGCAAACCGCAGCCGGTGCAGACGACGCGCGACGATCTCGCGTTCCTCCAATACACGGGCGGCACGACCGGCGTCGCAAAAGGCGCGATGCTCACGCACGGCAACCTGATCGCGAACCTGCTGCAGGCCAAGGCGTGGATCGCCGACCAGGTCTCGGGCGAAGTCGAGACCGTGCTGACGCCGCTGCCGCTTTATCACATCTATTCGCTGACGGTGAACGCGTTCATCTTCATGGGACTCGGCGGGCGCAACATCCTGATCGCGAACCCGCGCGACATGAAGATGGTGATGAAGATCATCCGCCACGAAACATTCACCGGAATCACCGGGATCAACACGCTCTACAACGCGTTCCTCGACAACGAGGAATTCCGCAAGCGCGACTTCTCGAAACTCAAGCTCGCGATGGCCGGTGGCATGGCAATGCAGCGCGCGGTCGCGGAGCGCTTTCACGAGGTCACGGGGCGGCCGGTCGTCGAAGGCTACGGGCTCACCGAATGCTCGCCGATCGTCACGATGAATCCGGTGGACCTGAACGACATGGCCGCATTCAGCGGCTCGATCGGCCTGCCCGCCCCGTCGACGCTCGTGCGCTTCCGGCGCGAGGACGGCACCTGGGCCGGCGTCGGCGAGCCGGGCGAGCTGTGCGTGCATGGCCCGCAGGTGATGCGCGGCTACTGGCAGCGGCCCGACGAGACGGCGAAGGTGATCGACGCCGACGGCTGGCTCGGCACCGGCGACATCGGCGTGATGGACGAGCGCGGTTTCATCCGCCTCATCGATCGCAAGAAGGACATGATCCTCGTCTCGGGCTTCAACGTGTATCCGAACGAGATCGAGGAAGTGCTGGTCATGCATCCGGGCATCAGCGAAGCCGCCGCGATCGGCATTCCGGACGAAGTACAGGGCGAACGGATCAAGGTCTTCGTCGTGCGCCGCGACCCGACGCTGACGGTCGAAGACGTGCTCGCGCATTGCCGCAAGAACCTGACCGGCTACAAGATGCCGAAGCTCGTCGAATTCCGCGACGCGCTGCCGCAGACCAACGTCGGCAAGATCCTGCGCCGCGCGCTGCGCGACGAGGAACTCGCCAGGCTCAAGGCCGCGAAGCAAGGCTGACCATCCATCGCCCCCGGGAGACGCTGTCGATGAACGAAGGAACGAAGCGCCGCACGCGGCACGCCGCCGCGGCCCTCGCGTGCATGCTGTCGCTCGCGCAAGCCGGCCTGCATGCGCAGGAAACCGCCGCCGCCGCGAGCGCGGTACAGGAGGCCGCGCTGCCCGCCGACCTCGCGAAAGTCACGCGCGAGCCGGTCGCGCAGCAGGCGCGCTGGTTGCGCACGGCCGCCCAGCGCGGCACGCTCGCACAACTCGACGACGCGACGCTCACGGCGCTGTTCAAGGCACTCGATCCGCTCGCCGTCCCGCTCTACATCCGCAATGGTCCCAACGGCTATCCGTCGTATCAGTTCACGATGGTGCGCCAGGAGCGCATCAGCGGGAAATGGTCCGACACGCCCGACCGCATGCTCGTGAAAACGACCCGCGAACCGTTGCGGGTCTATGCGAAATGGCTGCCCGGCGGCGCGCACGCGGGACAGGAAACGATCTACGACACGACCCAGCGCAAGGACGAGATGTACGGCCATCTCGGCGGCTTGCTCGGCAAGATTCCGCTGTGGACGGCGCTCGACGGCGCACTGGCACGCGCGCAGTCGAATCACCAGGTGAAGGATCTCGGCACCGAGTTCATCACGAACCTGTACCTGACCGAAGGAAAGAAATACCAGGAAGCCGGCGTGCAGCGGCCGACGCAGGTGGAAGCCAAGACGATCGGCGGCGTGCGCGTCGTCGCGCTCACCTACGAGACGCCGACCGGCCGCCCGCAGTTCTACGCGAAGAAGGAGGTCCTCGGGCTGGACCTGCACGCGCCCTACTTCAGGACCGTCGAATCCTATGACAACGACGGCACGATCTTCGAGCGAATCATCATCGAGAAAATCGCGCCGGCGACGTTCGACGAATCCGCGTTCGACCCGAAGAATCCGGATTACGCGTTCTGATCGCAGCCGGTGCCGCGCACGTCGCGCTCAATCGTCGTCATCGTCGTGATGCTTGCGCCAATGTTTGTAATAGTGCTTGCGCCATCTCCGGTAGCCGTCGTCGTCCTCGTCGCCGTAGTAGCCGTATCCGTAGCCCGGATAGGCGACCACGGCCGGCTGCGGCGCCACATAGACCGGTGCCGGCTCTGCATAGACCGGTGCGACCGGCACGCCGATGCCCACCGACAGGTCGACGTGCCCCGCCATTGCACTGCCGGAAGCGAGCAACGCCACACTCCCGATCCACACCGCCAATCCCCTCTTGTTCATGTTCCCATTCCCGGATCCGCCGGCCAGCCCGGCATGCGCGTCGAATGTAATCGCACCGCGCGCCGCCAGGTGCTACGCCGTTGCGAGAGTCGTAACGCGACGTAACGAAACGGCACTAGCCATTCGACCGAATCGCGAAAATGCACGGGAGCGTCTATAGTGGGTTACGGTTCGACACAATCGCGACCGCGCACTGGCGGAACGAACAGGGTAAAATCCCGCCAAATGCTTGGTGGGCAATCCGCCGCACACGCACAACATATTCTCTGACGCAGGCTCCTGCCGCACCTCAATGGCCAATCCCGCAGAATCCCATCCGCAAAACGACTTCATCAATTCGGCGCGCAAGGAACGTAAGCGTGTTGAAATCTATCTCGTCAACGGCATTCGTCTGACGGGGTGTATCGAGTCGTTCGACCAGTACCTGGTGATGCTGCGCACCCCCGTGGGTCTGCAAGGCATCTACAAGCGTGCGATTTCCACGATCCAGCTCGACACCGGTGGCTCGCGCCCGGGCGGCGGCGGCCCGCGCGGCCCGCGTACCGGCGGTCGGCCGGGCGGCCGTGAAGGCGGCGGCCACAGCCCGTACGGCTCGCACGGCGGCGCACGCGAATCGCGCGGCGACGGCGGCTACGGTTCGCGCGAACCGCGCGAAGGTTACGGTTCCCGTGAACCGCGCGAAGGCTATGGCTCGCGTGAACCGCGCGAGGGTTATGGCGCGCCGCGCGAGCCCCGCGAAGGCTATGGCGCCCCGCGCGAAAGCTACGGCGCGCCGCGCGATGCCGGCGACGCATCGGGCAACACGTCGCCGTCCGACGCACGCGGCAGCAACGGGCCGGTGATCGTCACGCGGCGCCGGCGAATCGTGCCGGACGGCCAGTAAAACAAAAGGGCAAGCCAGGTGGCTTGCCCTTTTTTCCGGTGGGTCGGCGCGGCATGTCGCCGCACCGGCCGTGCCCGCGATCGCTCAGTGTGACGCCGTCGGCAAGCCCGCGTCGGCCTCGCGCTGCAGCGAACGGACCTGCTGCTGCAATGCGCGCAATTGCGACTGAAGCTGCGCCTGTTGCGCCTGCAACGCCGCCGTTTCGGTGCGAACGCTCTTCTGGCGATCCGCGACGGCCGCCTGTTGCTCGCGTGCGATCGAGATGTCCGCCTGCAAGCGCCGCGCGCGTTCCTGCGTGACTTCGATCTGCCGGTCCATCTGCGCCTTCTGCGATTCCAGCTTCGCCGCACGCAACTCGTTGACCGCCAACCGCTCCGCCTGCCGCGAGAAATCGCGGTAGATCGCTTCCGCCCGCGTTTCGTCGTACGTCTTGATCACGCGCCAGAACGCCTTCTGCTGGAACAGCGCGACGAAATAGGAACCGTCCTTCACGCTGAACAGCAGGCTCGCGCCGTAGCTGCCGTTATAACTGGTGCGCATCTCCGTCAGCGAATGCGCCTGGATCTGGCGCTGCAGTTCGTCGACCGTGCTCTGGCCGGTCGTCTCGCCCGCCTGCGGCTGCATCGAGGTCTGCACCTGTTGATCGATCACCGGAATCGTCGCCACCGGCGCCGATGCCTGCTGCACCGCCGGCGATGCATTGCCGGCCAATCCCTGCGCGAACGCGCCCTGCACGCCTCCCATCACGGCGAGCAACACACACGCCCGCCCCAACCTCGTCATATGGCTCATGAATTTCAATTCCCCGCCCGTGTCGTTGTAATTCAGCGCGATTTTATCTCATTAATTACTCGCTTTCGCGGGTCTCGGGCTCTTCGTCGAATATCTGGTATTTGCGCATCTTTTCCCACAGCACCTTCCGGCTGATGCCGAGCTGCTGCGCCGTATCCTGGCGCCGCCAACCGTTTGCGTCGAGCGCCGCGATCACGCGGCTGCGCTCGTTCATGTCCCACTTGCTGCGGTCGACGAAGACCTCTGCGGCACTCTCCGCCGGCACCGGCTGCGCCGAATTGCGCGCATGCGCGATCAGCCGCTGGAGCCGAGCGGCATCCCAGCCGCCCGTTTGCCGCACCGTCACCCCGACGCGCTCGGCAAGGTTGCGCAATTCACGCACGTTACCGGGGAAATAGCTGTCCGCGACCGCGTCCGCAAGCCAGTAAGGCAGGTCGGGCAGTTGCGCGAGCCGCTCCTCGCCCACCACCTCCGCGACGAACGACTTGAACAGCGCGATCTTGTCTACGGCTCCCCGCTCCTCCAGCGACGGAATGCTCAACTCGATCACCGCGAGCCGATAGTAAAGATCGGCGCGGAACAGGCCATCCTTCACGAGCTGCGGCAGCTTCTTGTTGCTGGCCGCGACGAGACGGAAATCGACCTTGATCGGCGTCGTCGCGCCGACCCGCAGCACGGCGCCGTCCTCGAGCACGCGCAGCAGCTTGACCTGCTGGTACAACGGCAGGTCGCCGACTTCGTCGAGGAACAACGTGCCGCCCGCTGCCTGCTCGAAATAGCCTTTATGCGCAACAACCGCCCCCGTAAACGAGCCTTTCGCGTGCCCGAAGAACAGCGACTCGAACAGGCCGTCCGGAATCGCGCCGCAGTTGACCGGCACGAATTCGCCGTTGCGGTAGCGCGAATGCTTTTCGTGGAGCAATTGCGCGATACGTTCCTTGCCGACGCCGGTTTCGCCGTGCAGCAGCACGTTGGTGTCGCAGTCGGCGAACGTATCAACCTCGTGCAGCAGCGCCTGCATCGATTCCGAGTGCGCGACGAGTTCGGACGGCTGCAGCGTATCGGCCGCATGCGCCCGCAGCTGCGTGACGAGCTTGCCGATCATGCCGCGCAGTTCGGCGCAGGTGAAGTCGAGCGGCAGGATGTGCGAATAATCGGGCGGATACTGCGACGCGTCATGGTCGCGCGCCGCGCCGACCCACACGACCGGCATGCCGATGTTCGCCTGCCAGTCGCGCAGGAATGCCGCGCCGGTCTCGATCATCGTCACGCTGATGATCGCGAGCGACGGCCGCAACGCGGCGCGCTCCGGCGAGATTTCCGCATTGTCGGCACGGATCACTTCGACGTCGAAGCTCGCCATGCAGCGAGCAACGCGATCGACGATGTCCGCCTTGCCTTCCCAGACGTACAGGTCGAGTTCTGCGATTGCGGAGGGGGTTCTCATGATTCAGGTGCAGCTACGGTTATTGACGGGTGATGCGGCATTGCGAGGCAAGCGCGGGGCATCGGCCAAGGTGCCGCCCGTGCGCCCGACACAAGCGGATGCGGCGGTGTTCATTGCACAAGCATCGGGTTGCCGCATTTGATCGAGTCCGGTGTATTCGTGACATAGGCGTTCCCCAGACTCAAACCGAGCAAGCCGGTGACCGAAGTCAGCAGGGAGTCGATCGGCTGCAGCAGGAGCGGAACGAGCGTCGCGCCCAGCGCGGACAAAATAGGCCCGAGCACGACATCCAACACTGGCGTTAAAACAATGCCGAGCGCCGCAAGCAGGCCGCTGTCCGCCGTCAACTGCACCGACAGGCCACTGTTGAGGGCACTTTGAACCGCGGGCGACAGAAGCTGATCGGTTCCTGCGCTCAGCATGTACGGTGATGCCGGACTGCCGGGATAGGTGAACGTCAGCGGCGTCGGACTTTGATTGGCGACGGGAATCGTCAACTGCCCGGGCGTCAATTTGATGTTGATCGAGATATCGGTCAGATCGAGGACACCCAAGGTCGCGACCTTGATCAACGTCGTCAGCCCGGAAACCAATCCACCGAGGTTCAACAGATTGAGCAGACTCTGCAAGTTGACGGACACCAGCGTGAGCGGCGTTGCGGTGCTCGGCGTGTATCCGCTCGGGGCATTGAGATTGATCGGCGTATTGGGTCCCCCGCCCAGATAGACGGCGACCACCCCGGTCTGCACGTTCACCGTCGCGCTCTTCGTGCCGTTCGCGGAACAGGTGACCGAGGCGAGCCCGGCCTTCGCCGGCGCGACATACGCGGTGATCGGCAGTTGCACGGCGGCCAGCGGCGTCGGCTTGCCCGACGGGCAGGTGCCGCCCGGATAGACCAGGGAACCGTTGGAGCATGTCGACAGCAACGAAATCGACGTGTTCAGGAACACGTTCCCTTGCGTGGTCGACGTATTGGTCAAGCAATTCGACGTCCCGCAATTCGACGGCCCGGGCGGCCCGCTGGCGGTGGCCGGCGGCATTCCGGCGAGTGTGACGGAGCCCGACACCGTCGCGTTCAACAGCGGCGCGAGCGCGGTCGGCGTCTGGACCGTGATGCTCGGGATGGCAATGGGATTCGTGCCGTTCGCGACCTGAAGCGCGGTCGACAACAAACCGAGCGCGTTGACGCTGGCGTCGACGGCGGAGCTTCCATTGGCCACTGCGGCGGAAACCAGCTGATTGAGCGCGATCTGCGGTCCGCCGCAGACAGTGCCGGAGCAAAGCGCAGCGCTGATCGCGTTCAGCACGTTGAGGTTCGCGCCCACGACGTTCTGTTGGGTCGCCGCCTGCACCAGTGCGTTGGCCAACTGGCCAAGCGTCACGGAGCCGTTCAGCACGGCCGTGCTCGAGCCCACCGGCAAATTGGCGAGAATGCCTGCCAGCTTCAGGTTGACCTGCGCCAGCCCCTGGTAGTCGACAGCGTTGAGGCTCAATGCCTTGGGCGAACCGGTCAGCGTCTGCAGCAATTGATTGGCCAGCCCGCCATTCAACGCGGCGAGCGACGTCGTCAGCGTAAACGTATCGGTCGGTGTGCTTTTCGCCATGGCCGACGCACTGATCGTCTTCATGCCGCGGAAAAAGCCGTTCACCGGTTCGGAAACGCTCACGCACACGGCATTGGCCGACTGGCCGGTCGTTGATCCGGCCGGTCCTGCCGACAAGCCGCCGCATTGACCGTTGAGCGGATCGCCGGCGGTCGGCGTAAACGTCGCGGCACCGCCGCTGGTTTGAGGTGCAGCCCACACACCGCATGTCACGGAAATGGTGGCGTTTGCCGGTACGGAATTCGCGGTAGGGCTCGCGACCTGCTGGGCTGCGGTCTTCGCCGCCGAGCACGTCGTATCCGCGCTGGCCTTCATCACCGACGACAGCGCGGCCAGATCGGCGGCCGCCTGCATATGGCGCCGTTCGGAATAAAAGCGGCCGATATCGATCCCGCTCAGCACGATGACGGCAACCGACAGCCAGATCGCCGCCATGATCGCGATGGAGCCGCGCTGACGCGTTCCCGCCGGCGCGCCGCTGCCGTGTCGCGGGCCCATCCGTGATTGATCTGCGCGCATCGCCATTTCGCTTATTGCGCACCCTGTCCGTTACCCGACATGCCACCGGACGAGCCGAGCTGCGTGCTCATCGACTCGGGAATCTTGTTCTTGAAAGAATCGAGATAACGCTGGTAGACCAACGACGCGACGTCGCCGAGCAACGGTTGCGTCGGAGCTGCCGCGCGGTTTTCGCCCTGCATCGTGAGCCAGCCCCGGGTCGAGCGCCCCACGTCGGACGCAACCGGCGCCGTATCCTGCTGTGCGTACGCGGTGACGGTTCCCAGCGCGACGCAGGCAATCGCAGCAAGCATTGCCATCCGCCCTGCACGCATGTTCCGACGATCGTTGTTGTTCATGTCGTTCCCCGCCTGTTCGTTCTGTTCATTGTGCAAACCGTTGCAGCAGCGGCACGGTCTGGTCATAGCCGAAATTGTTCGCCATCGGCGTGATCGGCGCGGTCGCGGCGCGCCGCGACACCACCGGCGGCGTCGCGACCGCACGCTGTTGCGCACGTGCCGCCGCCGCGATCTTTGCGGCATCACCAAGGATGTCCTTGCGGATATCCGCCGGCAGACGCTGCTGGTTCATCAGTCGCTGCGCATCCTGTGTGCGTCCGGCAGCGAGCAGATACAGCGCGAGGTTGCTGACGATCTTCGGATTGCGTTGATCCAGCTCCGCCGCCTTCATCAACGGCACCCGCGCGCCGACCACATCGCCGTTGCGCAATTTCGCATACGCGAGATCGGAGAGCAGCGACGCGTCGGTCGGCGCAAGCTCCGATGCCTGCGTCAGCGCCTGCACAGCCTGGCCGAAATCGCCGGCCGCACCGGCGATCAATCCCAGCCCCCGATAACCGCGCGCGGCGAGCGGCGTCTTCAGCAACTGCGTGTACGCGGCCGCGCTGGCGGCCGGCTGGTCGGTCATCCGCAGCGCGTCCGCGCGCAGCAGAATCGTGTCCGGCGACACGCCGTAGGCCTTGTCATAAGCGTCGATGTGCGCGAGCGATGCGTAATAGAGGCCCTGCGCCTGCATGCGCTGGATCAGGCCGAGATACATCGCGGGCGTATCCGGCACCGCCTGCTTCTGGTCGGCAGCCTGAATCAGCGCCGCCCGTTCTGCCTGCGCGTTCACACCGTACCCGCCTTCCTTGGTCGCGCATGCGCCCAGCAGCGCGACCACCGCCACCATGCCTGCGCGCCCCGCCATTTCGCTGATCCGCTTCATCGTCCTTCCTTCCGTCCATCAATGATGGTGCGCCGTCAGCGCGCGCATCACGGCCAACAACCCCGGCCCGGCCGTCACGATCAGCAGCGCGGGCAGCAATGTGACCACCATCACACCGGTCATCTTCACGGTCAGCCGACCGATCCGGTCGCGCAGCATCGCGCGACGCGTTTCCCGAAGCCGGTCGCCGAACTGCTTGAGCGGCTCCTGCACCGCGCCGCCATGCTTGTCGACCTGCACCATCAGCCGCGCGATCGCGCGCAAGTCCTCGTTGTCGAATCCGCTCGACAACCTTTGCATCGACTGCTCGCGTGTGCGGCCCGCCGCGAATTGACGCTGCGCGATCCCGACCTCCGACGACAGCACCGGCATCATCCCGCGGAAATCGTTCGTCACGACCTGCAGGCTTTGATCGAGTGACAACCCGACGCCTTGCAACAACCGCAGCATGTCGACGAGCAACGGCAGTTCGTCGATGACACTCTGGCGCCGTGCGGCGGCACGACGCCGAAGGTAGAACTTCGGCAACATGAAGCCGAGCCCGAATGCGGCGAACATGCCGATCATCCAGGATCCGCCTGCCACCCGTCCACTCGCGAAGATCGCGAACAGCAACGGCAATGCGATCGCGCATGCAATCCGCGCGATCAGGAACAGACCGCGCGTACGCGCGTCGACGTAACCGCATTGCTCGAGCAGACGGCGATCCTCGTCCGCGACGATGTGCTTGCCGAACCCGGTATCGAGCCAGCGCATACCCGTCGCCGAGAATCGCGCGAGCATGCGCTCGATGCGCTCGCGCCCGCGAGTGTCCGGTTTCACGGACGGAACATCGTCCGCTGCACCCCGCGCCTTGGCTGCCTCCAGCGCCGCCATGCGCTGATCGAGCGCATCGGCCAACGCACGTTCCGCACGCGACGCGGCGCTCGCGCGCAACAACGCGATCATTCCAAGCAGCAGCACGCCTAGCGCGCCAAGCGCCAGCGCGATCGATCCGATCTGGGTTGCCGTCATCGCATCACCTGAGTCGAGCCATTCGATACAGCCATACACTACCCGCAACCTGGGCAAGGAACGCGAACATGAGCAGCATGCGTCCGCTCGGGTCGTTCCACATCCCTGACAGGTACTTCGGATTGGTCATCACCACGAAACTGCCGATCCCGATGGGCAACATCACGAGCACGAATGCCGACAGCCGCGTCTCCGCCGACATCGCCGTCAGCTCGCGCTCCGCTTGCTCCAGATCGCGCATGAACACGGCCATGCGTTCGAGCATGACGTCCGCGCGACCGCCGTACTTGACCGACAACCGCAGTACCGATCCGAGCAGTTCGAACTCCTCGGTCCGGTAGATCCTGGCGATGTGGAGCATTGCGCGATCGATCTCGACACCCGTGCGCAGCATCCGCGACACGTGGTCGAGACACCCCCGCAGCGGCTCCTCCGTCGTCAGCAGCGCGGCCTGGAACGCGGCCGGCACGCTGTTGCCGAGCGTCACGAGTCGCACGATCCCGTCGAGAAACGACGGAATCTGCCGGACGATTTTCAGTCGTCGCTTCTGAATCCGCGACGCGAGCCAGACGCCGAAGATCGCGCCGCCGCACGCAAGCGCCGCGAAGCACGCGAGTGCGCCGCCGTGGCTGCCCGCGATCGCGGCAACCGCGACGAGAACGGCCAGCGCGGCGATCGCCTTGCCGCGCGCGCCTTCGATCCCCGCACGATTCACGAGGTTGGCCAGATATTCCGTTGCGAGCGCGTACCAGTGCACCCAGAAAGCACGAGACGCGGCATGGCGCGCGCCATCGGACGACGGCGCGGCCCGTGACGCAGCGGATGCCGCCGATCGTGCGGCCGGTGCCGCCGCGCGTACGCCGGGTTCGAGCCGACTGTCGATGAAGCGCTTCGCATCGGTGCGCACGCGCCGGGTCTCCGCATGTCGCCACAGCATCAGTGCCGATGCCACGCACAGCATCGCGACCGCGAGCACCCAGATCATCGCGCTATACATTGAAGCCCCCGCCACGGCCGAATCCGCCGCCGCCAAACCCGCCACCGAAACCGCCTCCGCCCATTGCGCCGTTCGTCAGCGTCTGGCGAAAGCGCGCGAGCTTCGGCGAATGCGGATGGATGCCGAGCGATTCCCAGTGATCGACTTCCTCGCCTTCCGGCGTCACGCGCGCTTCGTAGCGATACAGCTCCTGCGTCGCAATGATGTTGTCGGACAGCCCCGTCACCTCGGTGATCGACAGAATCCGGCGGCGTCCATTCGACAGCCGCCCGATCTGCACGATGAAGTCGATCGCATTCGCGATCTGGCGACGCAGGCTCGACTCGGTGCCCTGGAAGCCGGCGAAACCGGCTAGCATCTCGAGCCGGTACAGGCACTCGCGCGGCGAGCTCGCGTGCACGGTGCCCATCGAGCCGTCATGGCCCGTGTTCATGGCCTGCAGCATTTCGAGCACTTCACCGCCGCGCACTTCGCCGACGATGATCCGGTCCGGACGCATCCGCAGCGTGTTGCGCAACAGGTCGCGAATCGTCACGACGCCGCTACCGTCGAATCCGCCCGGGCGGCTTTCGAGCCGCACGACGTGCGGGTGGTTCAGCGACAGCTCCGCCGTATCCTCGATCGTCACGACACGCTCGGCCTCCGGGATGTGGAATGCGAGCGCATTGAGCAGCGACGTCTTGCCCGAACTCGTGCCGCCCGACACGAGCACGTTGCAACGTGCCTCGACCGCTGCCTCGAGCAGCGCGCCGATCTCGTCGTTGTACGTGCCGTTGCCGAGCAGGTCCGAGGGCTTCAGCGGATCCTTGCGGAATTTCCGGATCGACACGATCGGGCCGTCGATCGACAGCGGCTCGATCACGACGTTCACGCGGCCGCCATCGGGCAGCCGCGCGTCGACCATCGGGTTCGATTCGTCGAGACGACGCCCGATCGGCGCGAGGATCCGGCGCACGATTCGCAGCAGGTGCGCGTTGTCGGTGAAGCGCACCGGCAGCTTCGCGAGAATCCCGTGCCGCGACACGTACACGTCGTTGTAGCCGTTGATCAGGATGTCCTCGACCGCCGGATCCGCGAGCAGATCCTCGATCGGCCCGAAACCCGCGAGCTCCTTCGTCAACGCCTCGGCGATCGCGCGCACCTCGTTCTCGTTGAGCGGAATGCGGCGCAGGCGCACGAAGCTGTCGATCTCGAGATCGACGAACTGATTGATCGCCTGGCGCGACCATCGGCCGAACTCGGCGCCCAGCTCCTCGATACGCGTCAGCAGGTGCTCGTGCGCAGCATTCTTGATGTCGTGGAATTGCTGCGTCTGGGAGAACGGCGCTGCGCCGTCGGCGAATTGAATGTCGTGTGCCATCGGTTATGACCGCTTGGACGAGGGTTGAATGAAACGTTTGAGCGCCGACAGGCCGGGCGCCGCGCGAGACGCGCCCGCCACGCCCGATACGCCGGGCAGCCGCGTCGCGAGGGATTCGAGGGCGCGAACATACGGATCGCGCTCCGCCGCGTCGATGATGAGCCGTCCCTGGTTCGCCGCATGTCCGATCGCGACGCGACGCGCGGGCAAGGTGCCGACCAGCGACAGCCCCAGACGCTCCGCGATCTGCGCGGGCAGCAGGTCCAGCGCCGGATCGTACTGGTTGACCACGAGCTTGACGCGATCCGTGTCGACGCCCGCATCGCGCAGCCCGGTGAGCAGGTCGGCGGCCGAAACGATCGAGGCGACGCCCTGATCGCAAACCAGCCACGCCTCGTCGGCCGATGCGGCGATCTGCGTGACGAATTCCCGGTTCGTGAACCCGCCGAGATCGACGACCTGCTGGTCGAAGAACGCACGGAAACGGTTCAGCAGCCCGATGCATGATGCATAGGACACGTCGCGCAATCCGCTCAGATCCGGCGGCAGCGTCGTCAGCGCGACGCCGCTCTGGTGCCGCGTGAGCGCGGTGTTCACGAACGTGCGATCGATGCGGCGCAGATTCTGCACGGCGTCGATGAAATGGAATTCGCAGCGCGTGTTCAGGAACAGCGCGCCGTCACCGGCCGGCAACCCCAGGTCGATCAGCGCGGTCTGGCGACCAGCCGGCACGCCGCCGTCCGCGCCGCCCGTTGCGCCCGGGCCGAGCGCGCGCTTCTGCAGCCAGACCGAGAGATTCGCGGCGAGCGTGCTGACGCCCATGCCCGCGCGCGCGCCGAGCAACGCGACGACCTTGCCGTGGCGGCTCGTCGGCTCGGCGACGTGGGACAGCAACCCGCGCGTCGTGCGCAGCGCGTCCTCGGCCGGTGCCGACACGTCGATGAAGTCGCGCACACCCGCACGCAGCGCGGCGAGCGTGCTCTCGGGCTGCGCGAGCGAGCCGAGCGCGATGATCGGCAACCCCGGATGCGCGGCACGCACCGTGGCCGCGGCGACGCTCGCCGCTTCGCTGCGCTCGGAGAAGTCGATGAACACCAGTGCCGGATTGACGCCGGTGATGCGCTGCGCCAGCACGCCGGGGTCCAGCGACGCGGCCTCGACCGCACCGGCCGAGATCAGCGTATCGGCCAGCCAGCGCACATGCGCTTCCTGTGTCGATGCACAAACGAAGTAGTCGGTCACGGCGGGTTCACACAATGATTGAGTTCGTGCATTCATGTCGAACACCCCCGATTACGCATGGCGTAGCGCTGTGCCGCGACGCGCCGTGCTTCAGATTCATTTCGAAAACCCCGGTGCCGCATCCGGCGACGCGACCCCGCCCAGATAGGATCGCCACACCGGCCCGTCACGCTGCTCCGACAACTCGCCAGGCGTCGCGGGCAGCACCGCGCCCTTCGCAATCGGTGCGACGAGATGCGGTGTCACGATGATCAGCAATTCCTTGTCGTTCTGCTGGTAGTTCAGATTCTTGAAGAACGTGCCGATGATCGGCAGATCGCCGAGCAGCGGCACCTTGCTCACGTTCGACAGTGTCTGGCGGTCGATCAGGCCGCCGATCACGAAGCTCTCGCCGTCACCGAGTTCGACCGTCGTGTCGGCACGACGCGTCGTGATCCCCGGCACGGCGACACCGCTGATCGTCACGCTGTTCACGAAGTCGAGCTGGCTCGATTCCGGCGCGACCTTCAGCGCGATCCGGCTCGGGCTCAGCACCGTCGGGGTCAGCGACAGACCGACGCCGTATTGCTTCCACTGGATCGCGGTCGAGCCGAGGCCCTGTGGCGCGGGCACCGGAATCTCGCCGCCCGCGAGGAAGCTGGCGCTCTGGCCGGACAGCGCGACGAGCGTCGGCTCCGCCAGCACGCGCGCCATATTGTTCGCTTCGAGCAGCGACAGGTCGGCGAAGATGCCGCGTCCGGCTGCGTTCACGACCAGGTTGAACGCGGATGCGACCGGTGCGCCGAGCGTCGGGATGTACGAACCCGTGCCCGGGCCCGCTGCGCCGTTATACGACTGCACGCCGCCGGGCGCGAACGAGCCGAACGAAAAGCCGTTGCTCTGCTTGAAGAAATTGAAGCCGATCTGCTTGAGCACCGAACGGCTGAACTCCACCACCCGCACGTCGACCTGCACGACGTTCTTGCCGGCCAGCGTCGAACGATCGATCACCGTGCCTTTCGGGCTCATGTTTTTGGCGACCGCCGCGGCCCGTTCATGCGCATCGAGCGATGCCGCCGTTCCGCGCAGCACCGACGTCCCGCCATACGCCTTCACCTGCGGCGTGGAGCCGTCGAGTACCGCTTGCGCCGCCGCGTCGACGACTTCCACGCTCCATACCGTCGGCTCGTCGCGACCGCGCTCCCACAACATCACGTTCGTCGCACCCGGCGCCTTCGCGGTCAGCAGCACCGAGCCCGAACGACTGCCCTTCATGATCAGCACATCGGCGATTGCCGGATCGCCGACGGCGACCCGCTGCAACGCGTGGCCAGCGGAAATCTGCCGCTGCGCGCCGACCGCGAGCTCGATCGTGCCGCTCGCGCTTGCAATGGAGGCGAATGTCAGGGTCCAGAGAGCAATCGCGAATGCAATCAGTGTGTTTTTCATTGTTTGTTGGACCGTCGCACGGCCGTTACTTGTCGTCGCTGATATCGATGGCCATCGATGTTGTTCAATACGCAACCGTTTCCGACCGGCCGCCGCGGATCACCTCGATACTGCCTCCCCCTCCATTGCCTGCAGACCGCACCGTCGGCGGCAAGCGCGACGGCAGCGGCGGCACATTCACGTTGGCGACTGCGGACCGCGTCGTGCCGGACAGCTGTTGCAGCGATACGCCGGCCGCGGCAAGCGCCGACGGCGACAGCTTGTTGTCCGTGCGCACCGCCACCGTCTGCGTCGCGAGCTCGTCGTCGCGCGGGTTGCGCAGCGCGAGCGTCAGCCGCCCGCTCGCCTCGCCGAGGGTCAGCGCATCGACCTGCGCGGTCGGCACCGCGAGCACCGCAATGCGCGCGTTGCTCGGCTGGCCGTTGTTGCCGTTCGTGCTGTTGCCGCTGTCGCGATCCGGCGTCGCGTCGCCGAACGACAGCACGCGAACCTTCGACATCAGCAGCCGCGCCTGCGTCTGCGACACTTCGCCGTCGAACATCGCACCGCCGCCTTCCCGCTTCAGGTTCAGGAACACGTCGACGAAATTACCGGGCCGCAGCCGGTTGCCGACCGCATTCGTTTCGTCGACCCGAACCGCGATCGCGCGTTCGCCCGGCTCGACGTCCTCGGCGAGGCCCGAAACCAGTGCGCCCGAGACGACGGGCGTCGATGCCGGAATGTCGCGCGCCGGAACGCGCCCGACCAGTGTGGCCGGATCGGAAAACGCCCCTGCCGGCGCCGGGGCGGTCGGCTGAATCTTCAACGCGTCGGCGGCAATCGGCTGACCGGCCGACAGCGTGCGCGCGGCGACCACGACCGGAACCGGCGTTGCGGTCGCAGCCGGTTGCGCCGGAACGGCACTGGACGAACTGCGCCCGAGCATCCATGCATAGATTCCGAGCAGAACGGCGATCGCAATCAGCAGCCCCGCGATGATCTTCGTTACGTTATTGGCCATGTTGTCGTATGGATACCGGATTAGGTCCGTGCAAATCTCTTGGTCTGACGATTAGCGTGGTCGCGATGCGCAACTCATTGAAGCAACGACTGCGAAATCTGGACGACGGCGGTACTTGTCAACGGTTGAGTCAGAATGGTCCCCACAAAGGGCATGGTCGTGACCCAGGCTTGCGGTGAATAGCTCACCGTTACCGACAGGCAATACAGCGACGCGTCGTATTTGCACGCAGGTGCCTGCACCACGACATTCGGCGTGCTGATATTCAGCCAACTCACGACGTTTTTCGCAGCCGCCTGCGCCTTCGCGGTTCGAGTCGTCATATCCGGCGCGTAATTCAGGCCCGCGCGCGCGCCCTCACTGGCGGCGAACGTCAGACTTTGCTGAATCACGAAAACCATTCCGAAACATATGATCGCGTAGCAGATCACGAAGAAAAGCGGAAATATGATTGCGAATTCGACTGCGGTCGCTCCACGCTGCCGCCTGTATCCGCACCGCCTTCTTTGCCGTTTCATCGCGCGCTTCCTCCCGCGACGAGGCAGACGAGCCATACCGCCGCCGGCACGACAAGGCACGCGCCATAAGGTGTCGCGCGGTATCGACCCAGGGTCAGCGCCGGCGCGCCACGCCGCCACAACGTACCGAGCGACGTGCGAGACAACAACAGCACGGCGAGCGCATGAATTCCCGCCGCGACGCTCGCGGCAATCCAGAGCCACATCAGGCCATGCACGCCGCACCATGCGCCGAGGACGGCAAACACCTTTACGTCGGCCGCGCCCATCACCCTCAGGAAAAGGAACGGGAGAAGGCCCACCAGACCGACAAACATGCCGAGCAGCGCCTGAATGCGCACGATGCCGAACGGATTTGCACCGGAAAAGGCGCTTGCCAATGCGGCGATCAACCCGCCGACAACGAGTAAATTCGGAATGCGCCGGGAACGAATGTCACAGGCCGTGACGAGCACCGCCCACGCCAGGAACGCCCCGAAAGAAAAGAGATATGCCATCGCGCCAGACCGGTCGCAGATACAAGTCGAGCGGCTCGCCGCAGCAAGCCGCCCGATATCACACCGAGAGACAATGATTGGGACTGCTTAGCCCAATTTGCACGCCGCAGCGGTGCCCGAGCTACCGACCGTGCTGACGCACGTGCCGATGGTCGAGAACATCGAATTGAGATTAGTGCCGAGCGACGATACACCGGCGATGATGGCAACTGCGACCAACCCCGCGATCAGACCATACTCGATCGCGGTAACCCCGTCTTCTTCCTTGAAGAAGCGCTTGATGAGTGCTTTCATTTTTTAATTCCTCGTGCCTGTATGTACGTTCTTTGGCCTTTTATACGTTGTGCGTCCCCGTATATCTGGCCCTTGCCTCGCGCCGTTCGTTACACATGTGCAACGACAACCGAGTGCACTTTCTTTATATGTCACCCCGAGGGGTGCGTATCACAATTTGATGCAAGTTAACATTCGCGATAGTGATCCTCCTCGAACGTCGTGTACCGGACTGTACATTTCCTTACACCTGCTCCGGATTCTATATCCGATCCTATTTAACTTCCAACTTCTTTTAAGGCGGGATCGAAAAACTTTCCGCGAGCACAACGTATTTGTACGGCGTTTCGGTACGACTTACACATAGGATTTACGATAGGTTAGATGTGCACACCTAATCCACCAGTAAAACACGCGAACCGCCCGTCAGCCTTCCCCGCCCGCCACGTTACGCCGCGCGCGTAACGCCAATGTTGTGACGTTACGTTACGAAACGGCCGTAACCGTTCTCATTCGACTGCTCTTAAACAGATTCAACATTCTTTCAATTTGCCTAAAACCCTTTTCCGACAAGGAATTGCCTCGTTTAAAACCAATCGTCGAACCAGCGGCCATCGAAATGGCACGACAGTTGCAGAGTAATCCTCGCATCACTCAACACAACATCAGCTTCAATGCGAGGACGAAATGGACATTCAGGTTATCCCTCATGGCATGCTCCGGACGACTATGATCGCGGCCACCGTGGCAGCCATGCTTTCCCTCTCCGCGTGCGGCGGTTCCGGTTCCATCAGCAAGGGGCTCAGCGGCGGCTCGAGTTCGGGCGGTGGCGATTCGATCTCCACGTCGGGTGGCGGCACCTCCGGCGGCACGTCCGGTTCGACCAGCGGCAGCACGTCGGGTAGCACGAGCGGCTCGACCAGCGGCAGCACGAGCGGTTCGACGAGCGGCAGCACCAGCGGCACGACGAGCGGGACGACCAGCGGCACGACGAGCGGAACGAGCGGTACCTCGGGCGTGTCGGCGAACCCGGTGGGAACTGTCCTCGCACAAGGCAGCAATGTCGTCACGAGTCTCGGCGGCACCGTATCCGGCCTCGGCTCCATGGTTGCCGGCCAGTCGTTGCCCGGCGTCAACCCGGCGACGACGCAAGCGGCAGGCGGCATCGTGCAGAACGTCGGCGGCGCGGTGACGGCGCTCGGCAATGGCCTCGGCAGCGGCCTCGGCCAGCTCGGCGCGACGAAGGATCCGGTCGGCGTCACGGTCGCCAGCACCGGCGGCGTGGTGAACCAGCTCGGCGGCGCGGTCACGCAGACCGGCAACCTGGTCACGAGTCTCGGCAGCGGCCCGCTGTCGCCGCTCGCGCCGGTCACGGGCGCCGTCGGCGGCCTCGTCGCGCAGGTCGGCAACGCCGTATCGAACGGCGGGACCACGCTGACCAACGTGTTGTCGACCGGTCCGATCCAGCAGGTCACGCAGACGGTCAGCTCGGCGATCACGCCGATCACGACGATGGTCGGCCAGACGACGCAGACGATCGGGACGGCCACCGGCCTCGGCGCCCCGGTCAACACGCTGCTCGGCACGATCGGCAACGGCCTGAACCAGGGTGGCGCACTGATCGCATCGACGGGCGGCAACCCCGTCACGACCGGCCTCGGCAACACCGTTTCGTCGGCCGGCAACACCGTGAAGGCTGTCGGTGGCCTGCTTACGGGCGGGACCGGCGGCACGACCAACCCGCTCGCACCGCTCACGGGCCTGCTCACGACCGTCACCGGCACGCTCGGCGGCGCAGCGGGCGGCACCAGCGGCGGCCCGCTCGCTCCGGTCACCGGCCTCGTCTCGACCGTCACCGGCGCACTCGGCGGTGCAGCGGGTGGCACCAGCGGCGGCCCGCTCGCACCGGTCACCGGCCTCGTCTCCACCGTCACCGGCGCACTCGGCGGCGCAGCAGGCGGCACCAGCGGCGGCCCGCTCGCTCCGGTCACCGGCCTCGTCTCCACCGTCACCGGCGCACTCGGCGGCGCAGCAGGCGGCACCAGCGGCGGCCCGCTCGCTCCGGTCACCGGCCTCGTCTCCACCGTCACCGGCGCACTCGGCGGCGTAGCCGGCGGCAGCAGCGGTCCGCTCGCCCCGGTTACGGGCCTCGTCTCCGCAGTCACCGGCGCGCTCGGCAGCGCAACGGGCGGCACCGGCGGCGGCAACCCGCTCGCTCCCGTGACGGGCGCGCTGTCCTCGGTCACCAGCACGGTCGGCGTACCGGCCCTGAGCGGCAGCACGGGCGGCGCCACGAACTCGGGCTCGGGCTCGAATCTGCTCGCGCCTGTCACGTCGCTGATCGGCGGCCTGCTTGGCGGCACGCACGGCAAGTAATCGAGCATCCATTCATCGACAAGACAGCGAGGAGTCAATCATGTCCCAGCAACGTTCCATCACGACGGCCGTCCTGCGCCAATGGCGCGTGCCCCTCACCGCCTTCGCCGCAGCGTGCCTGCTGGCTGCCTGCGGCGGCAACAGCGTCAGCGCGCCGCCGTCCAGCAACAACGGCGGCGGCAGCTCCAGCGGCACGAGTGGTACGAGCGGCACCAGCGGCACCAGCGGCTCGTCCACCGGCACCAAGGGCGCTGTCAACACGCTCGGCCAGACTGCAACCGATCTCGGCAGCACGATCGGCAACGTCAGTCTGCCGGGCCTCGGCGACGGCGTGACGAAGGGCGTCGGCAGCACTGTCTCGAGCACCGGCACGATCATCAACGCGGCGGCCGATGCGTTGAGCAACGGGCTCGGGCAGACCGGCTCGATCAAGGATCCCGTCGGCACGACGGTCGCGGGCCTCGGCAATGTCGTCGGTGCGACCAGCAACACCGTGTCGGGCCTGAGCTCGACCGTCAAGGCGCTCGGCACGGGCCCGCTCGCGCCGCTCGCGCCGGTCACGTCGCCGGTCGGCACCGTGCTCGACACCGTCGCCAACGGCCTGTCGGCCGCCGGAACGACGATCGGCTCGACGCTGTCGTCGGGGGCCGTGCAGCAAGTGACGCAGCCGCTCAGTTCGGCAATCACGCCGCTGGTGATCACCGCCGGCCAGGTCACGCAACAAGTCGGCACGACCACCGGCCTCGGACAGCCCGTGTCGGGCCTGCTGGGCCAGATCGGCGGCGCGATCAGCTCGGCGGGCAAGCAAGTCGGCAGCACGTCGAATCAGCCGCTCGTCGGCGACGTCGGCCAGCTCGTCACCGCGGTCGGCAACACGGTGACCAACGCAGGCGGCCTCGTGAATCCGAACGGCCCGAACGGCGCGGCACCGATCCCCGGCCTGATCACGAGCCTCGTCGGCGGCTCGACGGCCACCGTGCAGAACGGCTCGTCGTCGGGCTCCGGCTCGACCAACCCGCTCGGCGGCCTGCTGTCCGGCCTCGGCTCGACGCCGCTCGGTTCGCTCACCGGCGCAGTCGGTGGCGCAACGGGCGGCTCGGGCAGCAACCCGCTCGCGCCGGTCACTGGTCTCGTGTCGACGGTAACGGGCGCGCTCGGCGGCGCAACGGGTGGCGCAGGCGGTGCAAACCCTCTCGCGCCCGTCACCGGTTTGCTGAATACTGTCACCGGAGCAGTCGGCGGTGCAGCGGGATCCGGCGCTTCGTCGAATCCGCTCGCACCGGTCACGTCGCTCGTCGGCGGCGTGACGGGGACGGCATCGTCGGGCAGCTCGACGGGGCTCCTCGCGCCGGTAACGGGGTTGCTGGGCACGCTGGGTAGCGTTGGCAAGTAAGGAGGACGGTCGCGCCTTTGCAGCCGGAGCAGGAGGCGCGGCCGTACAAACACAACCGGCAAGGCGGCACGCGGCGCGCGACACCCTGGTGTCGCGCGCCCGCATTAGAAAGAAGACGAAAAGCAAGGCCTACGAGGAAGAACAATGAAATCCAGACTCGACAGTTGGATGATGCTGCTCGCCATCGCGGCAACAGGCACGGCACATGCACAAACGCGCGCGGCGGGTAACCCGCTCGATTCGCTCCCCCAGATCAACGCCCCGCAAAAAGGCCCGAGCGTCACTGTGCAGGTCACGCCGCAGGCACCGCAGCTGCAGGAGTTGCTGTCGCGGCACCTGACGCCGACGACGTTCCAGGTCGAGGGCGTCAAGTCGGTGCCGTTCGACGAAATCTCGCGTCGCTTCACGCCCCTCGTCGGCAAGGACATCACGATCGGCGAGCTGATCGAAACCGCGAACGGCGTGACCAAGCTGTACCAGGATCGCGGCTATGCGCTGTCGTTCGCGTTCATTCCCGCGCAGACCTTCGAGAACGGCGTCGTGCGCGTGACCGTCGTCGAAGGCTACGTGTCGGACGTCAAGGTCACCGGCAAACCCGGTGCGATGGAATCGAAGATCCGCGCGATCGCCGCGCACATCACGGCCGATCGCCCGCTGCGCCGCGCAACGTTCGAACGCTACGTCAACACGTTCGGCCTGCTGCCCGGCCTGACGGTGAAGGCCAACGTTCCGCCGCCGCAAACGACGGACGGCGCGACGACGCTCGAACTGGCCGTCGACCGCAAGGCGTTCAACGTCAGCACCGGCATCGACTTCAATCACCCGGGCGTGCAGGGTCTCATCACCGCGACGGAAAACGGCCTCACGTCGTTCGGCGAGCAACTGAGCATTTCCGCGCTGGTGCCGCCCGGGCGTGACAAGCAGACCTACGTCGCGTTCAGCGGCGCGGTGCCGGTCGGCAGCAGCGGCCTGGTCACGCGCCTCGATGCGAGCACGTATCGCGGCAAGCCGACCGACAACCCGGGGCTGCCGTCGTCCGTCGAGCGCACCGTCAAGAACGAGAAGCTCGGCCTTTCGGCATCCTATCCGTTGTTGCTGAACAACCAGCGCAGCCTGCTCGGCACCGTGTCGGGCTATGCGTCGCACAACGAAGACCGCTATCAGAGCAAGCTCACCGGCAACAGCATCGACACGCGCTCGCAGGTCCGCGTACTGCAAATGCAGCTCGACTACACGAGCGTGTCGGCCAAGCAGGTGCAGAAGCTCAGCGTGAACGTCGCCAAGGGCTTCGACATTCTCGGTGCGTCGAAATCGCAGGACACCACGATCGGCTCGAACACGACCTCGGTGGACAGCCCGGTTTCGCTGACGTTCGTGCGCACCGGCGCAACCTTCACCCAGACCAACGAGTGGCCGTTCAAGATCGGCACGTCGATCTCGCTGACCGGCCAGTACAGCCCCGATTCGTTGCCGACGTCCGAGCAGATCTCGTTCGGCTCCACGCGCTACGCGCTCGGCTATCAGCCTGGCGAAACATCGGGCGACTCGGGCTGGGGAATGTCGCTGGAAGTCAACCGCGGTTTCACGCCGGGCTGGACGTACATGAAATCGATCACGCCGTACATCGCATACGACATGGCGCGCGTGTACCTGCACACGGGCACGCCGTCGCCGAGCCGCCTGTCGTCCGTCGGCATCGGCGTGCGATTTTCGGATAGCCGTTACTACAGTCTCGACCTGAATATCGCGAAACCGGTCGGCGACGCGCCCGTCGAAAGCGCATCGCGCAGCCCGCGCGTGAATGCCGCGTTCTCCTATCAGCTCAACTGATCGGTCACCAAACAGCCCGCGTCTTGCGGGCTGTTTGGATTAGAGTCCCCTCTATCAAACGCAGCACGCGGTTTCACGTATTCTGGCAAAGCTCGCAACAAGCCACCGCCCCATGCAGACGGTCGTGCGGGCGCATCGAATACGACATGAAACAAGGAGGAAGACGATGATTCAACTGACCCGCCCGTTGCGCACACTGGCAATCGCAAGCGCACTGCTCGCTTGCGCCGCCCCGGCATTCGCCCAAGCCGACAGCCCCGTCGGCATGTGGCAGACGATCGACGACAACACCCATCAGCCGAAGGCGCTCGTGCAGATCTCCGACGACGGCGATGGCTCGCTGTCGGGCAAGGTCGTCAAGGGCCTCGGTGCCAACGACACGCCCGATCGCCGCTGCACCGCATGCACGGACGAGCGCAAGGATCAGCTCATCAAGGGCATGACGATCATCAAGGCGATGAAGAAGGACGGCGATCACTGGGACGGCGGCAACATCCTCGACCCGGAAAACGGCAAGGTCTACAAGTGCAAGATGTCGCTGGAAGACGGCGGCCAGAAGCTCGTCGTACGCGGCTACATCGGCGTGTCGCTGCTCGGCCGCTCGCAGACCTGGGTTCGCGCGCAATAACGCAACATAACGCAACGCGCGTCGATACGCGCGACGCAATGAAAAATCGGCCTGCGACGGCGTCGTCAGGCCGATTTTGTTTGGAGCCGAGCGTGCGTGAAATCGATCGACGTCATGCTGCGTGTTTCAGCGCTTCCGGTGCACGACCGCCCTGCGGACGATACGCGGGCGCTGCGGCACTTCGCATCTCCGCCGCCTTCGATTGCGCATGCTTTCGCATCCGCGTGGACAATTCGTTGCACAGATTCACACCGGCGTCGCCGTAGAGCTCGCGCATCACCTCCATCAACGTGCCGGTCTCGTGCCAGACCTTGAAGCGGCGATGGCAGGTCTGGTACGAAGGGTAGCGACGCGGCATCGCAGACCAGGTCGCGCCGCTGTAAATCACCCAGAGTACGCCGTTCAGGACGGCGCGCGTGTTGGCCATCGGACGGCCGCGCAATTCGGTGCGCGGCTGCATTTCGGGCAGAAGCGGCACGACGCAGCGCCACTCATGGTCGGTCAGATCGCGATACGGTGTCATGGACATCTCCAGCCTTAAGAACCATGACTCAACGATATCGGCTGCCCTCAACCATGAATATAAGACAAATCCGAAAATACCCTGAGATCGCGATAATTTGACCGGAATTGACGTTTGAAGGACGCCACTTGCCGGAAAACCGCGATCAGGTCAGCGACGTGTCGACGATACGGCGCGGCGTTTCGAGGTACTCCTTCGACTGCATCTCGACGATCCGCGAGACCGTGCGCGCAAATTCGTTCGCCATCGGTCCTTCGATGTACAGCTGCTCCGCCGGCACGGCCGCGGACATCAGCAGCTTGACCTTGTGGTCGTACAGCACGTCGATGAGCCAGGTGAAGCGCCGTGCCTCGGACGCCATCCGCGGCGACATCTGCGGCACTTCCGACAGCACGATCGCATGGAAGCGGCTGGCAAGCTCGAGATAGTCGTTCTGCGAACGCGGGCCGCCGCACAGCGTCGCGAAATCGAACCAGACGACCCCGTCGGCCTTGCGCAGCGCCTTCAGCTCGCGCTTCTCGATATGCAGGATCGGGCTTTCGTCCGGCACCGCGGCGAGCTTCGCGAATGCATGACGCAGCTCGCGATCGGCGTCCGCGCCGAGCGGCGTGTGGTACATCCGCACCTGCGCGAGCGTGCGCTGGCGATAGTCGACGCCCGCGTCGACGTTCAGCACGTCGAGCTTTTGCTTGATCAGCGCGATCGCCGGCAGCATGCGGTCGCGATGCAGGCCGTCGGGATACAGGTCGTCGGGATCGTAGTTGGACGTCATCACGAACTGCACGCCATTGTTGAACAGGCGATCGAGCAGCCGGTACAGGATCATCGCGTCGGCGATGTCCGACACGTGGAATTCGTCGAAGCAGATCAACCGGTAGCGCTTCGCGATGCGCCGCGCGAGCTCGTCGAGCGGATCGGCCTGCCCCTTCAGTTCCTCGAGTTCGCGGTGTACCTCGCGCATGAATTCGTGGAAATGCAGGCGCGTCTTGCGCTGCACCGGCACCACCGCGTAGAAGCTGTCCATCAGGAAGCTCTTGCCGCGACCGACGCCGCCCCACATGTAGACGCCACGCGGCAGGTCCGGATGATTGATGAGCTTCTTGAACGCGTTCGAGCGACGCGCCTTGTATTCGACCCACTCGTCGAAGCAGCGCTGCAGGCGATCGACGGCCGCGCGCTGCGCGGGATCGGACTGATAGCCGCGCGTGGTCAATTCGCGCGTGTAGTATTCGGTGACGTTCATCGGGCAAACCGGAAAGAACGAAGGCGAGCGGGGAAACCCCGCCCGCCTTCGTCATGAGACGGCTGCGCCGGCCGGTGGCCGGCAGGCGCTACACCGTGCTCAGCTGTTCAGCGAGCGCTTGTCGACGGCGAGCGCCGCTTCGCGCATCACTTCCGACATCGACGGGTGCGGATGGCAGATGCGGGCGATGTCTTCCGACGCCGCCTTGAACTCCATCGCCACCACGGCTTCCGCGATCAGATCCGACGCGTTCGCGGCGATCACGTGCACGCCGAGCAGTTCGTCGGTCTTCGCGTCCGCGATCATCTTCACGAAGCCGTCCGGCGCGTTCATGCCGAGCGCGCGGCCGTTGATCGAGAACGGGAACTTGCCCGACTTGATCTCGCGGCCTTCCGCCTTCAGCTGCTGCTCCGTCTTGCCGACCCATGCGATTTCCGGGTACGTGTAGATCACCCACGGAATGCAGTTGTAGTCGATATGCGGCTTCTGGCCGTCGATCACTTCCGCGACCAGCACGCCTTCGTCTTCCGCCTTGTGCGCGAGCATCGGGCCGCGCACCACGTCGCCGATCGCATAGACGTTCGGCACCGCGGTACGGCAGTGGTCGTCCACGTCGATGAAGCCGCGCTCGTTCGCCTTCAGGCCGATCGCCTCGAGGCCGAGGTTGTCGGTGTTCGGCACGCGGCCGACCGACACGATCAGGCGGTCGGCGTCGAGCGTCTGCGCGTTGCCGTCCTTGTCCGTGTAGGCGATCGACACGCCGTTCGCGGTCGTCTTCACGTCGCCGATCTTCACGCCGAGATGGATGTCGAGGCCCTGCTTCTTGAACAGCTTGGCCGCTTCCTTCGCGAGCGCTTCGTCGGCTGCGCCGAGGAATGCCGGCAGCGCTTCGAGCACCGTCACTTCGGCGCCCAGGCGACGCCACACCGAGCCGAGCTCGAGGCCGATCACGCCTGCGCCGATCACGGCGAGCTTCTTCGGCACCGAGTCGAACGTCAGCGCGCCTTCGTTGTCCGACACGATCCTGTTGTCGACCGGGATGCCCGGCAGGTGACGCGCCTTCGAGCCCGTCGCGATGATCACGTTCTTCGCGGTGACGACTTCCGTCTCACCCTCGCCGCTCACTTCGATCTGCACGCCGGCGTCGGTCTTGCCGGTGAACTTGCCGTGGCCCTTCAGCCAGGTGATCTTGTTCTTCTTGAACAGGAACTCGATCCCGCTCGTCATCTTCTCGACGATCGCATCCTTGCGGCCGAGCATCTTCGCGACGTCGATCTTCACGCCGTCGACCGTGATGCCGTGATCGGCGAGGTGATGCGACGCGTTCTCGAACTCTTCCGACGACGCAAGCAGCGCCTTCGACGGGATGCAGCCGACGTTCAGGCAGGTGCCGCCGAGCTTCAGCGCGCCGGCCGGGTTCTTCCACTTTTCGATACAGGCAACGGTCTTGCCGAGCTGCGCGGCGCGAATCGCGGCGATGTAGCCGCCGGGGCCTGCGCCGATCACGACGACGTCAAATTCCTTGGACATGACAATCCTTTCTACTTGTACGCCCGCACGGTCGCGCGTGTGCGCAACCGTGCGGCGCGGGTCAATGCAGTGAGACTCGGCTTACAGGTCGAGCAGCAGGCGTGCCGGATCTTCCAGCGCATCCTTCATCGCGACGAGCGACAGGACGGCTTCGCGGCCGTCGATGATGCGGTGGTCGTACGACAGTGCCAGGTAGTTGATCGGACGGATCACGATCTGGCCGTTTTCGACGACCGGGCGCTCCTTCGTCGCGTGCACGCCGAGGATGGCCGACTGCGGCGGGTTGATGATCGGCGTCGACAGCATCGAGCCGAACACGCCGCCGTTCGAGATCGAGAACGTACCGCCCGTCATTTCCTCGATCGACAGCTTGCCGTCCTTCGCCTTCTGGCCGAATTCGGCGATCTTCTTCTCGATGTCGGCGAGGCTCATTTGATCGGCATTGCGCAGGATCGGCACCACGAGGCCGCGCGGCGAGCCGACGGCGATACCGATGTCGAAGTAGCCGTGGTAGACGATATCGTTACCGTCGATCGACGCGTTCACGAGCGGGAACTTCTTCAGCGCGTGCACGGCCGCCTTCACGAAGAACGACATGAAGCCGAGCTTCACGCCATGTTCCTTCTCGAACTTGTCCTTGTACTTGTTGCGCAGCTCCATGACCGGAGCCATGTTGACTTCGTTGAACGTCGTCAGGATCGCGTTGGTCTGCTGCGACTCGAGCAGACGCTCGGCGATACGCGCACGCAGACGCGACATCGGCACGCGCTGTTCCGGACGATCGTTGAGCCACGTCGTGGCCGACGCCGGCACCTTCACTTCCGGCAGCGACGGCTTCGCAGCGGCGGTCTTTGCCGGTGCGGCGGCCGGAGCGGCCTTCGGTGCGCTGCCTGCGGCCAGCGCGTCGCCCTTCGTGACACGGCCGTCGCGGCCCGAACCTGCGACGTCGCCTGCCGACAGGCCCTTCTCGGCCAGCAGCTTCGCTGCGGCCGGCGATGCGGCGGCCGAGCTCGATGCGACCGCGGCAGCCGGTTGTGCGGCCGGTGCGGCTGCGGCGGGTGCTGCGGCCGGCTTCACTTCGGCGGCGCCCGCTGCTGCTTCGGCAGCCCCTGCCTTCGCTTCGGTGTCGATCGTCGCGATGACCTGGTCGGCAACGACCGTGTCACCGTCGTTCTGCAGCACTTGCGCGAGCACGCCCGCGGCCGGTGCCGGCACTTCGAGCACGACCTTGTCGGTCTCGAGTTCGATCAGGATTTCGTCCTGCGCGACTGCTTCGCCCGGCTTCTTCTTCCACTGCAGCATGGTGGCTTCCGAAACCGACTCCGAAAGCTGGGGGACTTTGACTTCTACGATAGCCATGTGATTTTCCTGGATGCTTAATCTGGGTAATGACGAGGTTCGTGCGATTCCTTCGGCCGATGCGGCGCGCGACGCGCCCGGCGGGCCAAAAGACACGGGAAAGCGCGCTGCGCCTTCCCGTTTCGCTTGACGTCGGTTATTTCGCGATCGATGCGCTCTTCAGGCGGCCGAATGCACCTTCGATGAGGGCCTTCTGCTGCTCGTAGTGCTTCGCGTAGTAGCCAACCGCCGGCGAGGCCGAAGCCGGACGGCCGCTGTATGCCAGCTTCTGCCCTTCCTTCATGCCTTCCTTCAGGTGGTGCTCGACGTAGAACCAGGGGCCCTGGTTCTGCGGCTCGTCCTGCACCCAGACCACTTCAGTCGCGTTCTCGTACTTCTTCATTTCCGCTTCGAACTGCTTGTGCGCGAACGGATACAGCTGCTCGATACGGATGATCGCGACGTCGTTCGCCTTCGCTTCGCGGCGATGCGCGACGAGGTCGTAATACACGCGGCCCGAGCACACCAGCACGCGCTTGACCTTCTTCGCGTCGATGCCGCCGTCGGTTTCGCCCAGCACCGGCTGGAACGAGCCCTTCGCGAGCTCCGACAGGTCCGACACCGCTTCCTTGTGGCGCAGCAGCGACTTCGGCGTTGCGACGATCAGCGGCTTGCGGAACAGGCGGATCATCTGGCGGCGCAGCAGGTGGAAGATCTGCGCCGGCGTCGTCGGCTGAACGACCTGCATGTTGTGATCGGCACACAGCTGCAGGAAACGCTCGATACGCGTCGACGAGTGTTCCGGACCCTGGCCTTCGTAGCCGTGCGGCAGCAGCATCGTGAGACCCGACACGCGGCCCCACTTCACTTCGCCCGACGAGATGAACTGGTCGATCACGACCTGCGCGCCGTTGACGAAGTCGCCGAACTGGGCTTCCCACAGCACGAGCGTGTTCGGCTCGGCGGTCGAGTAACCGTATTCGAAGCCCAGCACCGCCTCTTCCGACAGCACCGAGTCGATCACCGTGAACTTCGCCTGACCGTCGGCGATGTTCTGCAGCGGCACGTACGTGCCGTCGTTCCAGCGCTCGCGGTTCTGGTCATGCAGCACCGCATGACGGTGCGTGAACGTGCCGCGGCCCGAGTCCTGGCCGGTCAGGCGCACCGAGTAGCCCGATGCGACGAGCGACGCGAAGGCGAGGTGTTCGCCCATGCCCCAGTCGAGCGGCTGGTCGCCGCGCGCCATGTTGCGGCGGTCGTTGATCACGCGCTCGACGAGCGGGTGGACCTTGAAGTTTTCCGGGACCGTCGTGATGCGTTCGCCGAGGCGCTTCAGTTCGGCGAGCGGCACGGCCGTATCTGCCGCGTCCGTCCACTTGCGGTTCAGGAACGGAACCCAGTCGACCGCGTACTTGCTCTTGTAGTTCGACAGCACCGGATCGACGGTGTGGTGGCCGTCGTCCATCGCCTTGCGGTACGCCTTCACGTAGTTGTCGGCGTCTTCCGCGGTGATCACGCCCTGCTGCACGAGCTTCTCCGCGTACAGCGCACGGGTGCCCGGGTGCTGCGCGATCTTCTTGTACATCAGCGGCTGCGTGACCGCCGGCGTGTCCTGCTCGTTGTGGCCCAGCTTGCGGAAGCAGACGATGTCGATCACGACATCCTTGTGGAACTGCATCCGGTAGTCGATCGCGATCTGGGTCGCGAGGACGACGGCTTCCGGATCGTCGCCGTTCACGTGCAGCACCGGCGCTTCGATCATCTTGACCACGTCGGTACAGTACAGCGTCGAGCGCGCGTCGCGCGGGTCGGACGTCGTGAAGCCGATCTGGTTGTTGATGACGATGTGCAGCGTGCCGTGCGTGCCGTAACCGCGCGTCTGTGCGAGGTTCAGCGTTTCCATCACGACGCCCTGGCCGGCAAAGGCCGCGTCGCCGTGGATCTGCACCGGCAGCACCTGCAGGCCGTCTTCGTCGCCGCGGCGGTCCATCCGTGCCTTCGCGGAACCTTCGACCACCGGGTTCACGATTTCGAGGTGCGACGGGTTGAACGCGAGCGACAGGTGGACCGGGCCGCCTTCGGTCGACACGTCCGACGAGAAGCCCTTGTGGTACTTCACGTCACCGGCCGGCAGGTCGTCGACGTGCTTGCCTTCGAATTCGGCGAACAGGTCGGCCGGCATCTTGCCGAGCGTGTTGACCAGCACGTTCAGACGGCCGCGGTGCGCCATGCCGATGATGATTTCCTGCACGCCGCGCTTGCCTGCGTGCTGGACGACTTCGTCCATCGCCGCGATGAAGCTTTCGCCGCCTTCGAGCGAGAAGCGCTTCTGGCCGACGTACTTGGTGTGCAGATAGCGCTCGAGGCCTTCCGCTGCCGTCAGGCGGTTCAGGATGTGCTTCTTCTTGTCGACCGAGAAGGACGGCGTCGCGCGGATCGATTCCAGGCGCTCCTGCCACCAGCGCTTTTGCTCCGGATCGCTGATGTACATGTATTCGGCGCCGATCGTGCCGCAATACGTGTCACGCAAGCCCTTGACGATGTCGCGCAGCGATGCCTGGTCGAAACCGAAATACAGGTTGCTTGCGCTGTAGGTCTGGTCGAGGTCGCCTTCGGAGAAGTCGTAGAAAGCAGGTTCGAGTTCGGGAATGGCGGGACGTTCGCGACGCTTCAGCGGATCCAGATTGGCCCATTGCGAGCCGAGGAAGCGATATGCGCTGATGAGGGACTGGACATGGACCTGCTTGCGCGCGGTCGCCAGGTTGCTCGTGCTTTCGCGCGGGATGAAGGCATTGGCCTTCGCGCGCTCGGCAAACGATTCGACGATCGGGAAGTGAGCGACGTCGTTGGCGTTCGAGCCGTCGGTTGCAGGCACGTTCTGCAGCGCGTCGAAATACTCTCGCCAGTTCTCCGGCACCGATGCCGGATTGTTGAGGTATGCATCGTACAGTTCTTCAACGTACGAAGCATTGCCGCCGAACAGATAGGAGTTCAGCTGAAACTGCTTCATTACATCTGACATTTTACGCTCACCTTTCTTCGAGCTTCTCGAGAAATAGCGGGTTACTCAACCTTCCGCGACACGGCCTGACCGTTTAGCGGATTGCGAATCAAGTCTTGCTTGGAAGGACCTAAAACTTGCGTGCGCGCAGCATATCACAGAACCGATACCGAAGTTCACGCCGAGCACGCCTGAAAGCGCCGCGCGGCGGGGGTTTTGCCGGATTGCGGCGCGCTGCGGGAACAGTGTTTTACAGCGCGCCCGATTGCACACCGCGCAAATGCAAAAAGGCTGCCCGAAGGCAGCCTTTTTCGTCATGCGGGAACGGCCGATGCTCAGTCGACCGCGCCTTCGCGGCTCGCGCGGCGACGCTCGTGTTCCTTCAGGAAGCGCTTGCGCAGACGGATCGACTGCGGCGTCACTTCCACGAGTTCGTCGTCGTCGATGAACTCGACCGCGTATTCGAGCGACATCTGGACCGGCGGCACGAGACGCACGGCTTCGTCGGTGCCCGACGCACGCACGTTGGTCAGCTGCTTGCCCTTGATCGGGTTCACGACGAGGTCGTTGTCGCGGCTGTGGATGCCGATGATCATGCCCTCATATAGCGCGTCGCCCGGCTTCACGAACATGCGGCCGCGATCCTGCAGCTTCCACAGCGCGTACGCCACTGCCGCGCCGTCGTCCTGCGAGATCAGCACGCCGTTGCGGCGCTCGAACACCGAGCCGTCCTTGACCGGTGCGTACGAGTCGAAGATGTGGCTCATCAGGCCCGTGCCGCGCGTCAGCGTCAGGAATTCGCTCTGGAAGCCGATCAGGCCGCGCGCCGAGATCTTGTACTCCAGACGCGTGCGGCCGCGGCCGTCCGATGCCATGTCGAGCATTTCGCCCTTGCGGCGACCGAGCTCTTCCATCACGCCGCCCTGGTGCTCGTCCTCGACGTCGACCGTCAGCAGCTCGTACGGCTCGTGGCGCACGCCGTCGATTTCCTGCATCACGACGCGCGGACGCGACACGGCCAGCTCGTAGCCTTCACGACGCATGTTCTCGACGAGAATCGTCAGGTGCAGCTCGCCGCGGCCCGACACTTCGAACACGGTTTCGTCGCCCGTATCCTTCACGCGCAGCGCGACGTTGTGGTTCAGTTCCTTCATCAGGCGATCGCGGATCTGGCGGCTCGTCACGAACTTGCCTTCGCGGCCGGCCAGCGGCGACGAGTTGACGAGGAAATTCATCGTCAGCGTCGGCTCGTCGACGGTGATCATCGGCAGCGCTTCCGGCGTGTCGACCGCGCAGATCGTCGCGCCGATGCCGACGTCTTCGATACCGTTGATCAGCACGATGTCGCCGGCTTCGGCCGATTCGACCTGCACGCGCTCGAGACCCTTGAACGACAGCACCTGGTTGATCTTGCGGTTGAGCACGTCGCCTTCCGGACCGAAGCGCATCGCGACGGGCTGACCCGGCTTGATGCGGCCGCGCGTGATGCGGCCGACGCCGATGCGGCCGACGTACGTCGAATAGTCGAGCGACGTGATCTGGAGCTGCAGCGGCGCTTCCGGATCGGCCGGGCGAACCGGCACGTGCTTGAGGATCGCCTCGAACAGCGGACGCATGTCGCCTTCGCGGGTCGCCGGATCGAGCGACGCATAGCCGTTCAGGCCCGATGCGTAGACGATCGGGAAGTCGAGCTGCTCTTCGGTCGCGCCGAGCTTGTCGAACAGGTCGAAGGTCTGGTTGATGACCCAGTCGATCCGCGCGCCCGGACGGTCGACCTTGTTGATGACGACGATCGGCTTCAGACCGAGCGCGAGCGCCTTCTTCGTGACGAAGCGCGTCTGCGGCATCGGACCCTCGACGGCGTCGACGAGCAGCAGCACCGAGTCGACCATCGACAGCACGCGCTCCACCTCGCCACCGAAGTCCGCGTGCCCCGGCGTGTCGACGATGTTGATGTGCGTGCCTTCATATTCGACCGCGCAGTTCTTCGCGAGAATCGTGATCCCGCGCTCCTTTTCGATGTCGTTCGAGTCCATCACCCGCTCGGCAATCTGCTGGTTCTCGCGGAAGGTGCCGGACTGGCGGAGCAGTTGGTCGACGAGCGTGGTCTTGCCGTGGTCGACGTGAGCGATGATGGCGATGTTGCGAAGGGCGCGGGTCATAGAAACCTGGAAATCGTTGAACGCGCAAACGCGCACGCTCGTCAGTCACCGGGACACGTGCGCGCGCGTTGCAGCTTGGAAAGCCTCAAATTATAGCACGTGAGGATGTCGAAAGCCGGACTCGCCTTTGCAATGCAGCAAACCGCACCTCCCTGCCCTCGCTGCGCACCTCGGCCGGCACCGCCGATGGCGACCAGAAGACCCTGACGCCGACAAGGAGATTTCGGACCGGGGAGCGCGCCCTCGCCCGTTCGATTAACATTTGCCGCGGCAAGCAATTGTGCCTATACTGCTGCCTAGTCAACTATTGCAGCTTCAGGGTTTTATGTCGGATTCTCCTTCCCAACCGTCCGTCTCGCCGCTGTCCACGTATCAGATGAACGACAGCGTCGGTTATCTGATGTCGCGCGTGAAATCGGTGATGACCAACCTCGTCACGCAGCGCACGCAGGAAGAGCTCGGCATCACGGGCACGCAGGCGAGCATGCTGTTCATGATCGCCGTCGGCAAATGCTCGACAGCCGCCGAGCTCGCGCGCGAATACGGGATCGACGCGAGCGCGGTCACGCGCCTGCTCGATCGCGTCGAAAAGCGCGGGTTGCTGTCCCGGGTGCGCAGCATCGAGGATCGGCGGGTCGTGCGTCTCGAGCTGACCGACGAAGGTCGCGCGCTGGCGGAGCGGCTGCCGCCGGTATTCCGCAGCGTGCTCGACGAACTGCTGGACGGTTTCACGCCGGAAGAAGTCGGTTTTCTGAAGAGCATGCTGCGGCGCATTCTCAGCAACTATTGCGAGACCGCCGGCAGTAGCGTCACGCAATAGTTGCCATAACAATTACTTTTGACAGATTAATGTAAGGAAATCCTTGCAGTGTCCATCATTCATTCCGAGTCAGGGAACAGCGCGATGAAATCCTCCCCGTTGTCCGTGCGCGCCGGGTCGTGCCGCGCCGCCATCGCCGCCGCGGTCGCCGCGCTGGCGCTGGCGGGCTGCGCAAACTACATCGGCATCAAGAGCGACAAGCAGATCGCACCCGCGTCGCAATTCGAAACCGCCCAGAGCCTGCCCGCCCAGGGCGGCCAGTGGCCGACACTCGACTGGGCAAACCAGTTCGGCGATCCGCAACTGCCGAAGCTGATCGACGAGGCGCTCCAGGGCAACCCGTCGATCGCGCAGGCACAGGCGCGCATCGCCAAGGCGTCGTCGTACATCGAATCGTCGCGCTCGAACCTGATGCCGAAGGCCGAAGCCAGCTACTCGTGGACGCGCGAGCTGTATTCGTCGAACGCACTGTTCCCGCCCCCGTACGGCGGCCAGTGGTACAGCGAGAACAACGCGCTCGCGAGCGCATCGTGGGATCTGGATCTGTGGGGCAAGAACCGCGAGCGCCTGCATACGGCCGTGTCGCAGGAAAAGGCCGCCGAAGCCGACATGCAGCAGGCGCGCATCACGCTTGCGTCGTCGGTGGCCCGCACCTACAACTCGCTTGCGCAACTGTATGCGCTGCGCGACATCGCGCAACGCGAGATCACCAACCGCCAGACGGTCGGCAAGATCACCGACGGCCGCGTGTCGGCCGGCCTCGACACCAACGTGGAACGCCAGACCGCGCGCGGCAACATCGCGACGACCCAGGCGTCGCTGTCCGACCTCGACGGCCAGATCACGACCGTGCGCTACCAGCTCGCCGCGCTGCTCGGCAAGGGGCCGGATCGCGGTCTGCAAATCGCCGCACCCGTGATGAACCCGACCGGCGAAGTCGCGCTGCCGGGCAATCTGCCGGCCGACCTCGTGTCGCGCCGCCCCGACATCGTCGCCGCGCGCTGGCAGGTCGAGGCCGCCATGCACGACGTGAAGGAAGCGAAGGCGGAATTCTTTCCCGACGTGAACCTCGCGGCCGGCTTCGGCTTCGATGCGTTCGGCTGGGGCAAATTCCTGAATTTCGCGAGCCGCCAGGCGCAGTTCGGGCCGGCCATCCACCTGCCGATCTTCGATGCGGGTGCGTTGCGTGCGCAGCTCAAGGGCCGCTACGCGGACTTCGACCTGTCGGTCGCGAACTACAACCAGACGCTGATCAGCGCGCTCAACGACGTCGCGACACAGGTCGCATCGATCCGCGCGGTCGACCGCCAGATGGACGACGCGCAGCGCGCGCTCGACGCGTCGACGCGTGCGTACGACCTCGCCGTGATCCGCTACAAGGCCGGCCTGTCGCCGCAGCTCCAGGTGCTGACCGCCGACAGCAACCGCCTCGCGTCGGAGCAGACGGTGACGAACCTGAAGATGCGCCGGCGCGACATGCAGCTCGCGCTGATCAAGGCGCTCGGCGGCGGGTTCGATGCGACCGGCACGCGGCTCGCCGCGCCCGACGCCGACAAGCAGACGAAACAGGCCGCCAACTGATCCGGCGCCACCACTACGCAGACACTCGAAATAACGGACGGAGAAAATCGCCATGAGCGACCCTCAACAAAACGCCGCCAGCGCCCAGCCGCAGAACAACGGAAAGCGCAAACGGATGATGACGCTGCTGATCGCGGTCATCGCGATCGCGGCCATTGCGTACGGCCTGTACTACTTCCTGGTCGCGCGCTTCCATGAAGAGACCGACGACGCGTACGTGAACGGCAACGTCGTGCAGATCACGCCGCAGGTCACGGGCACCGTGATCGCCGTGAAGGCCGACGATACGCAGACGGTCAAGGCCGGCGATCCGCTCGTCGTGCTCGACCCGGCCGACTCGCAGGTCGCGCTGCAGCAGGCCGAGGCCAACCTCGCGCAGACGGTACGCCAGGTGCGCGGCCTGTTCGTCAACGACGACCAGTACCGCGCGCAAGTCGCGCTGCGCCAGTCCGACCTGTCGAAGGCACAGGACGACCTGCGCCGCCGGATGGCCGTCGCGCAGACGGGCGCCGTGTCGCAGGAAGAAATCTCCCACGCACGCGACGCCGTGCGCGCCGCGCAGGCGTCGGTCGACGCGGCGCAACAGCAGCTCGCATCGAACCGCGCACTGACCGCGAACACGACCATCGCGTCGCATCCGAACGTGATGGCCGCGGCTGCGAAGGTTCGCGACGCATACCTCGCGAACGCGCGTAACGTACTGCCCGCGCCGGTCACCGGCTATGTCGCGAAGCGCTCGGTGCAGGTCGGCCAGCGCGTGTCGCCGGGCAACCCGCTGATGTCCGTCGTGCCGCTGAATGCAGTGTGGGTCGATGCGAACTTCAAGGAAGTCCAGCTCAAGCACATGCGCATCGGCCAGCCGGTCGAGCTGACGGCCGATATCTACGGTTCGTCGGCGGTCTACCACGGCAAGGTGGTCGGCTTCTCGGCCGGCACGGGCTCGGCGTTCTCGCTGCTGCCGGCGCAGAATGCGACGGGCAACTGGATCAAGGTCGTGCAGCGCCTGCCGGTGCGTATCGAGATCGATCCGAAGGATCTCGAGAAGCATCCGCTGCGCATCGGCCTGTCGATGCAGGTCGACGTCGACATCAAGGACGAGCGCGGCGACCAGCTTGCCAATGCACAGAACACGGTCTACGAGACGAACGTGTTCGCGAAATACGGCGACGAAGCCGACGCCGAGATCGCGCGCATCATCGCCGAGAATGCCGGCGGCAACGCGCCGGCGCCGGCCGCCGCGAAGTCGGCGAGCGTCGCGAAGATGATGTAACGGATCCGACTCCGGAAAACTATCGACATGGCACAGGCTCCTGTCTCCCACCCGCCGCTGCAAGGCGGGCAACTCGTGCTCGGGACGATCGCGGTATCGCTCGCGGTGTTCATGAACGTGCTCGACACGTCGATTGCGAACGTCGCGATCCCGACCATCTCGGGCGATCTCGGCGTATCGTCCGACCAGGGTACGTGGGTCATCACGTCGTTCGCCGTTGCGAACGCGATCTCGGTGCCGCTGACGGGCTGGCTGACCGATCGCTTCGGACAGGTTCGTCTGTTTCTTGCGTCGATCATCCTGTTCGTGATCTCGTCGTGGATGTGCGGGCTGGCGCCGAGCCTGCCGTTCCTGCTCGCGTCGCGCGTGCTCCAGGGCGCGGTCGCCGGGCCGATGATTCCGCTTTCGCAATCGCTGCTGCTGTCGAGCTACCCGCGCGCGAAAGCGCCGATGGCGCTCGCGCTGTGGTCGATGACGACGCTGATCGCACCGGTCGCGGGCCCGATCCTCGGCGGCTGGATTTCGGACAACTATTCGTGGCCGTGGATCTTCTACGTGAACATCCCCGTCGGCATCGCCGCCGCGCTGGCCACGTGGTCGATCTATCGCACGCGCGAATCGACGGTGCGTCGCGCGCCGATCGACGGCGTCGGTCTCGCGCTGCTCGTGCTGTGGGTCGGCTCGCTGCAGATCATGCTCGACAAGGGCAAGGATCTCGACTGGTTCGCGTCGACGACCATCATCGTGCTCGCGCTGATCGCAGTCATCTCGTTCGCGTTCTTCGTGATCTGGGAGCTGACGGCGGAACATCCGGTCGTCGACCTGTCGCTGTTCCGGATGCGCAACTTCACGGGTGGCACGATCGCGCTCGCGGTCGGCTACGGGCTCTATTTCGGCAATCTCGTGCTGCTGCCGCTGTGGCTGCAGACCCAGATCGGGTACACCGCGACCGATGCCGGCCTCGTGATGGCGCCGGTCGGGCTGTTCGCGATCCTGCTGTCGCCGCTGACCGGCAAGTTCCTGCCGCGCACCGACCCGCGCTACATCGCGACCGCCGCATTCCTGACCTTTGCATTGTGTTTCTGGATGCGCTCGCGCTACACGACCGGCGTCGACGAGTGGTCGCTGACGCTGCCGACGCTCGTGCAAGGCATCGCGATGGCCGGCTTCTTCATCCCGCTCGTGTCGATCACGCTGTCCGGCCTGCCCGGCCACCGCATTCCCGCGGCATCGGGCCTGTCGAACTTCGTGCGGATCATGTGCGGCGGCATCGGCACGTCGATCTTCCAGACCGCGTGGGACCACCGGAACAACTTCCACCACGCGCAGCTGGTCGAGCAGACCAACCCGTACAACCCGACCTTCAACCAGGCCGTCACGCAGATGGGTAACCTCGGGCTGACACAGGATCAGGCGCACGGGCTCATCAACAACATGGCCACGCAGCAGGCCGCGCAACTCGGCGTGAACGATCTGTTCTACATCTCGGCGGCAATCTTCGTGCTGCTGATCGGACTGATCTGGATCACGAAGCCCGAACGCGCGGGCGGCGGCGATGCGGGTGCGGCGGCGTCGGCTGCGCACTGAGCATCGCGCTGAAACCAGCACGCCAATAAAAAAACCGGTCGAGATCGACCGGTTTTTTTCATTCCGAGGACGGCGCTCGCGCGCCGCGCATCATGCTGCCGTCACGACGAGGCGTTCGGGCGCGAGCACGCCATTGGCCTTGCGCGCCACGCCGAGCAGCCGTGCCGCGGCGTACACGCGCACGCGCTCGCCCTCGGCCGCGTCGATCGGATCGAGCTCGGACAGCGGCAGGCGCTGGCCGTGCAGGAACCGCTTCGCGCAGGCTGCGTCGAGATGCACCGGCGCAAACGTCGACAGCAGCGCGTCGACCGGCTGAAGCCATGCGTCGCGCGCCGCTTCGGCGGCGTCGGACAATGCGTCGAGCGTCACCGCATGCTCGAGCGTCAGCGCGCCGACGCCCGTGCGGCGCAGCATCGTCAGATGCGCACCGCAGCCGAGCGCCTCGCCGATATCCTCCGCCAGCGTGCGCACATACGTGCCCTTGCTGCAGGTCACGCGAAACGTCACGTCGGGCAATTCGCAGGCGAGCAGGTCGAGCGCATGGATCGTCACGTTGCGGCCTTCCCGTTCGAGGGTCTGGCCTGCGCGCGCATATTCGTACAGCGGCTTGCCATCGCGCTTGAGCGCCGAATACATCGGCGGCACCTGCACGATCTCGCCGGTAAAGCGCGCGAGTGCCGCCTCCACCGCCGTCCGGTCGCATTCGACGGCACGCGTGTCGAGCACGTCGCCTTCAGCATCGCCGGTGGTCGTGCGCACGCCCAGACGCATCGTCGCTTCGTAGGTCTTGTCCGCTTCCAGCAAGTCCTGCGAGAACTTCGTCGCCTCGCCGAAGCACAGCGGCAACAGGCCCGAGGCCAGCGGGTCGAGCGTGCCGGTATGGCCGGCTTTCTTCGCGAGGAGCAAGCGCTTCGCGCGGATCAGGGCGTCGTTGCTCGACAGGCCGACCGGCTTGTCGAGCAGGAGGACACCGTCCAGCGTGCGCCGCGGCACACGTGGACGCTGGGGAGCTGCATTGGTCATGGCGTACGCGCGCTCACTCGTCCTTCGCGGGGGCGTCGGCTTCGTCGTCGTCCTTCGCGCGCGTCGAGTTGGCTTCCTTGATCAGGCGCGACATTTCCACCGCCTTCTCGATCGTCTGATCGTAATGGAAATGCAGCGTCGGCACCGTATGGATATGCAGGCGCTTGAACAGCAGGTTGTGCAGGTGACCCGACGCATGATTCAACGCTTCCTGCGTCTTGGCAGGATCGCCGGTGAGCGCCGTGAAATAGACCTTCGCGTGCGCGTAATCCGGCGTGAGTTCCACGCTCTGGATGGTCACGATGCCGATGCGCGGATCCTTGACCTCGCGCATGATGAGTTCGGACAGGTCGCGCTGAATCTGATCGGCGATCTGAACGTTGCGATTGGGGGAAGTACGTTTCCTGGACATGATCGATCCGTGATCCGTTTATCAGGATAAAGCGGCGCGCGTCGAGCACGCCACCATGAAAATGGGCGGGACAGGCCCAAGCCTGCCCCGCCCAAGAGCCGATACGCGACGATTACAGCGTACGTGCGACTTCGGTCACTTCGAAGACTTCGAACTGGTCGCCTTCGATGATGTCGTTGAAGTTCTTCACCGACATACCGCACTCGAAGCCTTGCTTGACTTCCTTCACGTCGTCCTTGAAGCGCTTCAGCGATTCGAGTTCGCCCGTGAAGATCACGACGTTGTTGCGCAGCACGCGAACCGACGACGAGCGCTTGACGATACCGTCGGTGACCATACAGCCGGCAACCGTACCGACCTTCGGCACCTTGAACACCTGGCGCACCTCGACCATGCCCGTCACGACTTCGCGCTTCTCCGGCGCCAGCATGCCCGACATCGCGGCCTTCACCTCATCCACTGCGTCGTAGATGATGTTGTAGTAGCGAATGTCGATACCGTTCGCTTCGGCCAGCTTGCGAGCCTGTGCATCCGCGCGCGTGTTGAAGCCGATGATGACCGCCTTCGATGCCGTCGCGAGGTTGACGTCGTTCTCGCTGATGCCGCCCACCGCGCTGTGCACGATCTGCACGCGCACTTCGTCGGTCGACAGCTTGAGCAGCGACTGCACGAGCGCTTCCTGCGAGCCCTGCACGTCCGCCTTGATGATGAGCGGCAGGTTCTGCACTTCGCCTTCGCCCATCTGCTCGAGCATGCTTTCCAGCTTCGCGGCCTGCTGCTTCGCCAGCTTGACGTCGCGGAACTTGCCCTGGCGGAACAGCGCGATTTCGCGCGCCTTGCGCTCGTCCGGCAGCACGATCACTTCCTCGCCCGCGCCCGGCACTTCCGACAGACCCTGGATTTCGACCGGGATCGACGGGCCGGCTTCCTTCGTCGGCTTGCCGTTCTCGTCGAGCATCGCGCGCACGCGGCCATAGGCCGTGCCTGCCAGCACGATGTCGCCGCGATTGAGCGTACCGGACTGCACCAGGATCGTCGCGACCGGGCCCTTGCCCTTGTCCAGCTTCGCTTCGATCACGATGCCCTTGGCTGGCGCCTCGACCGGTGCCTTCAGTTCCAGCACTTCGGCCTGCAGCAGCACGTTCTCGAGCAGGTCGTCGATACCGGCACCCGTCTTCGCCGACACCGGCACGAACGGCGAATCGCCGCCGTATTCTTCCGGCACGACGCCTTCCGCGACCAGTTCCTGCTTGACGCGGTCCGGGTTCGCTTCCGGCTTGTCGATCTTGTTGATCGCCACGACGATCGGCACGCCACCAGCCTTCGCGTGAGCGATGGCTTCCTTCGTCTGCGGCATCACGCCGTCGTCGGCCGCCACGACCAGCACCACGATGTCGGTCGCCTTCGCGCCGCGTGCACGCATTGCCGTGAACGCCTCGTGACCCGGCGTATCGAGGAACGTGATGACGCCGCGCGGCGTTTCGACGTGGTATGCGCCGATGTGCTGCGTAATGCCGCCCGCTTCGCCCGCTGCAACCTTCGCGCGGCGGATGTGGTCGAGCAGCGAGGTCTTGCCGTGGTCGACGTGACCCATCACGGTGACGACCGGCGGACGCGGCAGTTGCTCGGCATCGGTGCCGGTCTCGCCTTCGACCAGCAGCGCTTCCGGATCGTCCAGCTTCGCGGCGACCGCGCGGTGGCCCAGTTCCTCGACGACGATCATCGCCGTTTCCTGGTCCAGCACCTGGTTGATCGTGACCATCTGGCCCATCTTCATCATCACCTTGATGACTTCGGAGGCCTTGATCGACATCTTGTGCGCGAGATCGGCAACCGAGATGGTTTCCGGCACGTGCACTTCACGCACGATCGGCTCGGTCGGTGCCTGGAACGTCGATGCGCTGTCCTGGTGACGGCCGCGGCCCTTCGGGCCGCCGCGCCAGCCGCGGTCGACGCCGCCGCTCGAATCGCCGCGCGTCTTGATGCCACGGCGCTTGGCCGCATCGTCCTGCCAGCCGCCCTTGCCGCCACCCGGCTTCTTGTTGCGGTCGCCCGCGCCTGCCGGTGCCTGCGTCGCCGCCGGCGCTGCGCCGGCCGGCTTCTTCACGGCCGGACGTGCCTGCGTGGCCGCACCCGCCGGCTTGGCCGGCTTGTGCAGCGTGCCCTTCGCTTCGGCCGGCTTCGGCGGTTCCACCGGCTTCGGCGGCTCGACTGCCTTGACCACGGCCTTGCGCGGCGTGTTCATCATTTCGCGGATCGCGCGTGCTTCGGCCTCGGCCGCCGCGCGACGCTTGCTGATCTCTTCCTGCTCGGCGCGGGCCTTGTCGGCCGCCTCGCGGGCAGCGTCCTCGGCCTTCTTCGCCGCTTCGCGCTGAGCCGCGCGCTCGGCGGCCGCGCGTGCTTCGTCCTGCGCGGACTGCGCACCGGCTGCTTCCTGCTGGGCCTCGGCGGCCTGCTGAGCTGCAGCCTGCTTTGCCGCTGCGGCTTCGGCCGCGGCGCGTTTCGCCGCTGCTTCTTCCTCCGCACGGCGACGCTCGGCTTCGGCCGCTTCCTCGCGGGCACGGCGCTCGGCTTCCTCGCGCTCGAGGCGCTCCTGGCGCTCGCGCAGTTCCTGCGCCTGCTTTTCGAGCAGCTCGGCCTCGCGGCGCGCTTCTTCCTCGCGACGCTTCAGATCCGCATCGTCATCCGCTTCGGCGACCTGCGCCTGACCCTGTTCCGCACCCTCGGCCACGTCGTCGCGCTTGACGAACGTACGCTTCTTGCGGACCTCGACCTGAATGGTGCGAGCCTTGCCCGTCGCGTCAGACTGCTTGATCTCCGACGTATGCTTGCGGGTCAGCGTGATCTTGCGCTTGTCGCCGTCGGTTGCGCCGTGCGACTTGCGCAAATGATCGAGCAGACGCGCCTTGTCCGCCTCGGACAGCGCATCGTCTTCACTCGCTTTCTGGACACCCGCTGCCTGCAGCTGTTCGAGCAGCACACCAGCAGGCATTTTCAGTTCCGCGGCAAATTGGGCTACGTTGTTACTCGCCATTCATTCCTCTTAGTGCAAGGACCGATTCCTTGCGGTTAGCATCGGGTCAGGCCATACGGCCGCCATCAAATCAGTGCGCCATGGTCATTTCTCACTGGAACCAGTGTTCACGTGCTTTCATGATCAACGCCTTAGCGGCATCCTCTTCCATCCCGGTCATGTCGACCAGTTCATCCACGGCCAGCTCGGCGAGATCGTCTCGCGTCTGCACGCCGTGTTCGGCCAGCTTCGCGAGCAACTCCGGCGTGATGCCGTCGAGGCCCTTCAAATCCAGCGCTGCGTTTTCGACCTTTTCTTCGTTCGCGATCGCCATCGTCAACAGTGCGTCGCGTGCGCGGTTGCGCAGCTCGTGCACGGTGTCCTCGTCGAACGCCTCGATTTCGAGCATTTCGTTGAGCGGCACGTACGCGATCTCTTCCAGGCTCGTGAAGCCTTCGTCGATCAGGATGTCGGCAACTTCTTCGTCGACGTCGAGACGCGCCATGAACAGCGAACGCAGCCGATCGCGCTCCTCACCCTGCTTCAGGGCGGATTCGTCCGGCGTCATGATGTTGATCTGCCAGCCGGTCAGCTCGCTGGCAAGGCGAACGTTCTGACCGCTGCGGCCGATCGCGACAGCCAGCTCGTTTTCGTCGACGACGACGTCCATCGAATGCTTTTCTTCATCGACGACGATCGACTGGACGGCTGCCGGCGCGAGCGCGCCGATCACGAACTGGGCGGGATCCTCGGACCATAGCACGATGTCGATGTTTTCGCCACCGAGCTCGTTGCGCACGGCCTGCACGCGCGAACCGCGAATGCCGACGCAGGTGCCGATCGGATCGATCCGCTTGTCGTAGGCGATCACGCCGATCTTCGCGCGCACGCCCGGATCGCGAGCGGCTGCCTTGATTTCGAGCAGGCCCTGCTCGATTTCCGGCACTTCCATCTCGAACAGCTTCATCAGGAACTCGGGCGCCGTGCGCGAGAGTTCGATCTGCGGGCCGCGCGCGGTGCGGTCGACCTTCGCGATGTATGCACGCACGCGGTCACCCACGCGCAGGTTTTCCTTCGGAATCAGCTGGTCGCGGCGCAGCAGCGCTTCGACACGGCCCGATTCGACGATGAAGTTGCCCTTGTCGAGGCGCTTCACCGTGCCCGTCATGATCTTTTCGCCGCGCTCGAGGTAGTCGTTCAGGATCTGCTCGCGCTCGGCATCGCGCACCTTCTGCAGGATCACCTGCTTGGCGGCCTGCGCGCCGATACGGCCGAACTCGATCGACGGCACCGGCTCCTCGATGAATTCGCCGACTTCGACGTCGGGCTTCTGCTCACGCGCCTCGAACAGCAGGATCTCGCGATCCGGCTCCTGCAAGCCTGCCTCGTCGGGCACGACGAGCCAGCGACGGAAGGTTTCGTGCTCGCCGCTTTCGCGATCGATATGGACGCGGATTTCGGCGCCTTCGTCGAACAGCTTCTTGGAAGCGGACGCGAGCGCAGCCTCGAGGGCGCCCAGCACCACATCCTTGTCGACGTTTTTCTCGCGCGCCAGCGCATCCACCAGCATCAACACTTCGCGACTCATTATTTGCGGCTCCTAAAGTCAACTTGCGGAATCAGGCGGGCTTTGTCGATATCGGCCAGCGTGAAATCCAGCATGGCGGCCTCGCCCTTCTTCCTCTCAAATTCCAAACCGATCGTTTCGCCATTCGGCGCGTGCAGAATGCCGCGGTACGTCTTGCGCCCGTCCAGCGGCTTTTTCAAGGTCACGGAAACTTCGCTGCCGGCGAAGCGCTCGAAGTCGGCCAGCTTCTTCAACGGGCGGTCGAGCCCCGGGGACGAGACTTCGAGCCGTTCGTAATCGATGTTTTCGACCGTCAAGACGTGCTGGAGCTGACGCGTGACCTTTTCGCAATCTTCGAGCGAGATGCCGGCAGGCTGATCGATATAGATGCAAAGCATGCCGCGCCCGGAGCGCTCGAGATCCACCAGCTCGTAGCCGAGCCCGGTGACCGTGGTTTCTATCAGTTCCGTCAGTTGCACAGTGTCCTCTCAGGTGTTCGCGCCCGCCGCTCGCGATTCACCCGCGGGCGCGCGCCTTAGCCGGCGCAGGAAGCGCTACCCGAGATGCCTAACCGTTTCAGCAAAAAAAAATGGGCGGAACGCCCATCTTCTTACTGGTGGTCGCACCTGAGCCGCACATTGAATCCGTACGCCCAGCGACTCCGCGATTATAGCGATTTTTGGCGCAAACGCCAAGCCAGCCGGTAAAAGCAGCGTCCAGCCCGCCTTTACCGACCAAAAATGCGAAACCGGACTGTCCGATCAGACGGCACAATCCGGCAGCGCGATATATACAGTCAAAAGCAAACCGCGCAACGCGAGGTGCCGACTCAACCGGACACGCGCCGGTATTGCCGGCACACCGGCGGCTTCACGCCGCTGCGCGCCCGAAATGGTCAGCGTCCGCGGGAGCGATTGCGCTGCGGGCGTTGGCCGCCTCGCGCGCCACCACCGCCGTTGCCGGCGCCCTCGGCGCGATTGCCATTGGGATTGCGGTTACCGCCCTTGCCGCCGCCGCGCTTGCCACCCGCGCCGTCACGCTTGGGGCCCGCGCCATACGACGCGCGATTGCCATCGACATCGCGACCGCCACCCGAGCGGTTGCCGTAGCCCGCAACCGGCAGGCTGCCGTAGCCGCTCAGGCCAGGCAAGCCCGGGGCGCCACGCCGGCCGCCACCGCGCCGCGGCTGATCGAGCTGACCATGCGTGGTCAGCACCGGCTCGCGGCTGATGAAGCCCATCGACGTCTGCATCGGATCCGGCTGGCGACGCTCGGCCTGCCCACCAGTGCCGCGTCGGCCCTTTTCCTCGGACGGCGCCTTCAGGCCGACGGTCGCCATCAGCTTGCGCACCTGTGCCTCGTCGAGCTCCTCCCAGCGACCGCGCTTCAGGCCGCGCGGCAGCGGAATCGGACCGTGACGCGTACGGATCAGGCGGCTCACCATCAAACCGGCCGCCTCGAACATCCGCCGCACTTCGCGGTTGCGGCCTTCGGCCAGCGCGACGTGATACCAATGGTTCGTGCCTTCGCCGCCGCCGTCGCGGATACGCAGGAAGTTCGCCGGGCCGTCATCGAGTTCGACACCGTGCAGCAGCTTCTGCCGCATCCCTTCGGACAGTTCGCCGACGACGCGCACCGCGTACTCGCGCTCGACGCTGTAGCGCGGATGCATGAAGCGGTTTGCGAGATCGCCCGACGTCGTCAGCATCAGCAGACCTTCGGTGTTGAAGTCGAGACGACCCACCGCGAGCCATTTCGCCGTCTTCATCGGAGGCAGGCGATCAAACACCGACGGACGACCTTCCGGATCCGCGTGGCTCACGATCTCGCCCGTCGGCTTGTGATACAGCAGCACGCGCGGCGGCTTGTTCGGGAGCTTCCGCTTGACCGGCTTGCCGTTGATGCGGACCTGGTCGGTCGGCATGATGCGCTGGCCGATATGGGCAGGCTCGCCGTTCACCGACACGCGGCCGGCAACGATGAGCTCTTCCATTTCGCGGCGCGAACCCATGCCGGCTTCCGCGAGGACCTTGTGGAGCTTCGGCGCGTCGTCGTCCGGCGACAGCACGCGCTTGTTCGCCGGCTGGTTGCGGCCGCGACGCAGCATCGGCGCACGCACGCCGCTGCCGCCCGTCGAATTGTCCGCATCGAACGCCGGCGACGTCACGTAGGCGAACAGGTCGTCCTGCGACGCCGTGTCGCCGTCGGCCTTCGCCGCGCCGCCCTCGGCCTTCGCCGAAGCACCGCGCCGCCCCTGGCCGCCTTGCCCGCCCTGGGCACCCTTGGCCGTACCTTCACGCTTGCCGGCCGGCTTGCGGCCGCCCTTGGCCGTGCCTTCCTTGCGCGGCGCGCGCGCGGGCTGGGCTTCCGCGGCCGGCTGCGCGTCCGCGCCTTCGCCGCCCTGCGACTCGCCATCGCCCTTCGACTTGGCCGCCGCGCGGCGGCGCGCGATCAGGCTGCGCGGGCCGCGCCGCAGGCCGCGGCGGGGACGCTCGTCACCACCCGCGGCCGGAGCATCCTGCTCCGGCGTATCGTCGGCACGCGCGGCCTGCACGGCAGGCGCGGACGATTCAATATCGTGGATATTAGTCAAAACAACCTCAAAATGTCAGGTCTCGCGCCCGGTTCGGGCGCGGCAAGAAGTCGGCCGCGATCAGGCGCGGCGCTGTTCGGGTTCTGCTTCGTCGTCCGGCAGCGCATCGGCGCCGATGGGCGCGCTGGCACTGCGTACGGCATCGGCGAGGCTGCCGGACGTATCGTCCAGCAACTCACCGTCCGCGGGACGGGAGCGTGAGGCGTCGGCCTCGCCAGCCTCGCCCGGCATGTCGCCGGCCGCTTCCGCTCCGTCTCCGGCAACCGCGTCGGCGGCCGGCTTGTGATCTTCCTCGTTCCCTTCCGCGCGCAGCGGCTCGGGCTGCCCGCCGGCCGGCGCTGCTTCGGCGCCGCCCTGTTCCATCTGTACGCGATCAGCTTCCAGCGTATCGCGGTTCGGCATTTCGTGCGTCGCCGCACCTTCCGCCGCGGCGGCTTCCGGCGATTCATGCGGCTGCACGCGCGACACGTCGGCCGCCGCTTCGTCGGCTTCCGGCACCGCGTCCGCCGCCGGCACGTCGCCGTCGAAGTCCATCGCCTGCTGCGCGAGCAGCGCGGCCTCGATGTTCGCGGCCGGCTCCTCGAGCGCCGGCAGGTCGTCGAGCGCCCTCAGGCCGAGATCGTCGAGGAATTGCTTGGTCGTCGCGTACAGCGCCGGACGTCCCGGCACGTCGCGATGCCCGATCACCTCGATCCAGCCGCGATCCTCGAGCTGCTTGACCACCTGCGTATTGACCGTGACGCCGCGAATCTCTTCGATGTCGCCACGCGTGACGGGTTGCCGATACGCGATGATCGCGAGCGTTTCGAGCACCGCGCGCGAGTATTTCGGCGGTTTCTCGGGATGCAGCCGATCCAGATAATGGCGCATCGCCGGCTTGCTCTGAAAGCGCCATCCGGTTGCCAGCGCCACCAGTTCGACACCGCGACCGGACCAATCCTGTTTCAGATCTTCGAGCAACGCGCGGACCGTGTCAGCCGACACGCCGTCGGCAAAGAGCTTGCGCAAATCGCCGAGTTTCAGCGGTTCTTGCGCGCAGATCAAGGCAGTCTCGAGGACGATCTTCGCCTCTTGGGTATTCATGCAGCTAGGCCAGACCCTGTGGTCAAACGAACCGGATCAACAAACAGACGAAAGGAACGGAAGACGCGCTCGCCCGATTCTGATCGGTCATATTGATGGGAGCACGAACCGGGGGCGGCGAACCAACTTCAAGCCAGGCCCAAACCGGACGGAACAGCACGGCTCAACGACGGAACCGCGTGACTGAGCGCCATCTTACGCAAAATTGTCCGGTGCGTAAAGATGAGCCGAAACGGCCCGCCGCGCCAGCTCCGCCCCTGCTTCAACGCCTTCAACGCCGGCCCGCGCCGCGCGCGAGGAACGCCCGCAGGCGCTCGACGCCCGCGTCGAGCCGCGCCGGATCGCATGCGTAGCACCAGCGCACGAACCCTTCCCCCTCCGGGCCGAACGCACGCCCTGGCGCCAGCCCGAGCCCCGCGTCGCGCACCAGCGACTTGCAGAACGCGAGACTGTCGTCCGCGCCCGGCAAGCGCAGGAACACGTACATCGCGCCCGGCGGAGGCGGTACGTCGACGCCCGGCAACGTGCGCAGCGCGGCGACCAGGTGATCGCGTGCACCGCGCAGCGCCCCGACGAACGACCGCACGAACGGCTCGCCGTCGCGCAGCGCGACCTCCCCGGCAGCCTGGATGAAACCCGGCGCGCACGACGTGTTGTACTCGACCAGCTTCGACAGATCGTCCATGATCGCCGCGGGCGCAACCAGCCATCCGAGCCGCCAGCCCGTCATCGCCCAGGCCTTCGAGAACGAATTCACGACGATGAGCCGCTCGTCGCGCGACGCGATGTCGAGAAACGACGGCGCGCCGTCCGCGGCGAACGCCAGCCGTTCGTATACCTCATCGGAGACCACCCAGATGCCATGACGCCGGCAATGCGCGAGTACGGCCCGCTGGTCGTCGCGGGACATCGTCCAGCCGGTCGGATTGTTCGGCGAGTTCACGAACAACATGCGCGTGCCGGGCGTCAGCGCCGCGAGCAGCCTGTCGATGTCGAGCGCCCAGCCCGCATCGCCATGGTGAAGCGGGATGCACTCGACCTGTGCACCGAGGATCTTCGGGATTTCAACGAGGTTCGGCCAGAGCGGCGTGACCGCGACGACGCAATCGCCCGGGCCAACCAGCAATTGCGCGACCAGCATCAGCGCGCTCACACCCGAGCTCGTCACGGCGATCGCATCGGCCCCGGTCGTGCCGTGACGCGCGCTCACATAGGCGGCAATCGCATTGCGCAACGATACCGTGCCGAGATTGGGCGTGTAGAAGGTCGCGCCGTCGCTCAGCGCCGCGGCGGCCGCGTCGCGAATGAATGCCGGCGTGACGCGATCGGATTCGCCGAACCAGAACGGCAGCACGTCGGGCACCGCGAAGCCTGCGTTCGCGACCTCCCTGATCAGCGACGGACGCAGCGCCTGGACCGCGCTGCGTGCCGCCGGTTGGCCCGTGGCCGGGCCGGCATCTGCGGAATGCGCCATCGAATACCGCCATCGGGGAACACGATTGGCGCAGTGTACCGGCGCGCGTGCCGGATCAATACCCTCAGTCGAGATCTTCCGCCCGCGCCGGCATCTGGCGCACAAGCTCCCAGATCGCCTGCGCCGCCGGCGACAGCGACCGGTCGCGGCGCCGCACCAGCTCGACGGTGCGCTCGGTACGCGGCGTCAGCGGCCGCGCGACCAGCGACGACCCCGCCGGCAGCGGCAGCGACAGCCACGGCTGCACGCTCACGCCGACACCGGCCTCGACGAGCCCGAATACCGTCGCCGAATGCCCGAGTTCCTGCATGACGGTCGCGTTCACCCGATGAGCAGCCAGCGCGGCGTCGATCAACGGCCGGCTTCCGGACGCATGATCGAGCAGCACGAGGCGCTCGCCGTCGAGCGCCGTCCAGGGCACCTCGGCCCGCGCCGCAAGCCGGTGATCCGCGCGCGCAACCAGGCAAAACGAATCGGTCATCAACGGTTCGCAGACGAGATCGGCAACGGCGAGCGGACCGATGACGACGCCGAAATCGACCTCGCTCGACTTCACCTTTCGCAGCACGTCACTCTGCACGTCGTCGCGCAGCCCGAGGGTGACGAACGGGAACTGGCGCTCGCAGGCCGCGACGACGCGCGGCATCAGCCGGCACGCGATCGTCGGGCTCGCGGCGACGATCACGCGCCCGCGCCGCTGCTCGCCGATCTCGCGAATCTCGCGCAGCGTGTCGTCGAGATCGTCGAGCAGGCGGGACACGCTTGCGATCAGATTCGCACCGACGTCGGTCAGTTGCACGTCGCGGGTCGTGCGGTCGATCAGCTTCAACCCGAGCTCGGCCTCGAGTTCGCGCACGCAACGACTGACCGCGGACTGCGTGAGCCCGATCTCGTCACCCGCGCGGCTGAAGCTGCGCAGCCGCGCAACCTCGATGAACACGCGAAGCTGGCGCAGCGTAACGTTCATCCGTTCACCTCATCAATCGTCGATACCGATGCGCGATTGTAATGCGCGACATCGGCTTCGATGGGCGAATCCGGCACTCGCCGCACATGTTTCGCTGCGGTGCAATATCCGTGCAGACGCACGCACCACGGGCGAATTGCACAAGATTGGTGATTGTCCTGATTTGCTGGCGGGTTATTTTGGCGTCTTATACGCCCCTAGCTGACTTAGCCGTTAGCCCGCTGCCAAGCGGCTCTCGAGGGAATCGCCTCCGACATGGCACACATCGTGCTTTTACTGGCGCACAGGGCGCAGGTTTGGTCGGACGGAAGGCAGAAACGCCGCTGCCGGCCAACCGGACGCCCCCACCCGGCACTCGACGCTCGAGTGCTTGAAGAGTGCGCGGCGCAGGGCAGCGCACCGGAGTTAGCTTCGCTGAGGTGAGGACATGATGCTGTTCGACGATTTGAGAGATAACGAGTGGGCGCTGGTCGAGGGTCTGTTTTGCTCGGAGCCGGCACGCAGTGAACGGCGCGGCCGTCCCCGCGTGGAGGCCCGCTCGGTGGTCAATGCCGTGCTGTGGGTACTGTCGACCGGTGAAGGCTGGTCGAAGCTGCCGGGTCGCTATCCGTCGCCGCCGACCTGCCGCCGTCGCTTCGACGAATGGCAGGCAGACGGTACGCTCGCCGAAATCGTCAAGCGCCTGGGTACGAGCGGCCGCCAGATCTCGTTGCGCGGACGCATCGGGGCAAGTGCGGCGAAGCCGCCCGCACCGCCGAGCCGCGACCGGCTGCGCGGCGCCTTCTGGACCAATCCGGAATCCTGGCGCGCCCCCGTCAAGATGGCGTAACGCATGCTCGATCGGGCGGCTTCGGCCGCCCGGTTCCGTTCAGCGCCGCGCGTTTCGCGCAGCGCCCGCACCGCCGCCGGTTACCGCCGTCGCGCCGCGATACATCTCTTTACTATTATTTACAGCAAGCCTGCACTCCCCCGCTTACCTTAGCGACATATCAACAAGCCGCGCCGATGGCTTGAAGGGAGCCCCGCCATGAAACCAATGTCACTGCTCGTCGCATGCGGCATTGTCGTTTCGCTGGCGCTCACCGCTCCCGCGCGTGCCGACGATCGCACGAAGCCGCCTCACCGCCAGCAGGATCACCGCAACAGCCTCCGCCAGCAAGCGCCCGCCCCGACGTTCAATCGGCAGACAGTGCCACGCGGCGACTTGCGCGGCGACATCGCCAGCAACGCACGCGCGCGCATCGGCTCGCAGCCGCCGAGCATTTCGCGTCATCCGTAGTCCGCACGATTTCGTCGAAGAAAAATTCCCGAACCCGGGAACTGCTCGACATGCGACGAGTCACATCCGTTGCCATGAGCACAGCGTGGCAACAGCAAAAGTATCCGGTACGCCCGTATCCTCGCGATACGGGCTTTTTTTTGGTTTCGGCGGCGACGCCGCGAAAACGGGCGCGCGCCGCTACAGACGGCTCTCGAGAATCGCCACGGCGCTCGCTTCGCTCAACGCGTAGTCGTCCATACGGCGATCGGTCCAGGAAAGTAATTTTTCGTCGCGCTCGAGGCGCGCGCATTCGGCGCGACCACTCTCGGTCAGCACCGCGATGTCGACCGGCGCATGGAAACCCGGTGCGGGGGCAACCGTCTTCTGCCTGACCGTGTCCATCAGCCCCAGCGACCGGAGATACTCGAACACGCCCGGGCGGCGCGCCCACGGTACCTGGCGGTACTGCACTCGTCTCAATGCGTCGAGCACCGCTTCGTTGGAATACGTGGCCATCTCGATTCTTTCTTAAAGTGCAGCGACAATGCGAAGCGGCGCGCCGGGCGGGAGCTCCGCCCGCCGATACCGCCACCGATTCTGGGGGCCGACGTTCGGCGTCGCGTCAGGGCCGGATCGTCAGCCGTCCATAAAAAGACACCATACCCCAATCAAATTGATTCTGTTCGATTCATTTGTACTTCTCTTCATCGGTTTCATGCTCTTGCGCAAGCGGCGCAAACTCATCGCGATCGCAAGCGTCGCGCTGTTCTGGCTGCTCGCGACAGGCTGGCTTACCGCACCGCTCATCGCTTGGACCGAGGCGGGCGTGACACCGGTCGAGCGCCCCGCCATGCACGGCCGAACCACACTGATCGTCATCGGCATCGGCACACGGCGCAGCGACACCGGACTACAGCCGCCGCCCGACGGGCAAGCCCGCATCCGCACGACCGCGGCGCTCTACCGCATGTGCCGCGAGCAGGCCGTCCGCTGCACCGTGGTGATGTCGGGCGGCGACCCGCAGCATCACGGCGAAACCGAGGCGGCCGTCTACGGGCGCCGGTTGCTCGCCGAAGGCGTCCCTCCCGGCGACCTGGTTCTCGAGCCGAACAGCCGTACCACCTACGAAAATGCGAAATTCACCGCCTCTATACTACGCTCACAACATGACGACTCGCGCATTCTCGTCGCGTCGTCGTACCAGATGCGCCGCGCATTGCTCGATTTCCGCCACTTCGGCATCGATCCGCAGCCCGTTTATTCAAACCGCCGACGCGCGCAAACAGGCTGGCTGCCCCACTGGCACAACCTGGAGGACGCGAATCAGGCATTGCATGAGCTGATCGGCATCGCGCAATTCCACGTCTACCGATGGCTCGGCTGGTTTTGATGGCCACGTGCGCAGCGCAGGCGGAAACGACGGTGCCGCAGACGATGGCACGCGCATGACGGAATGCACGAAGTGTTGCGCGACTTCAACGGGGCCTTGCGCTGCGCCTCGATCCGGTGCACATTGATCCGTCACTTTTGTTACACTCGACACGCACTCGATTGCAGTCGCCAGACAAAACGGCAACATTCGGGTTCATCACCACTTAGCGGAGGTAAAGCAATGAAGAAGACGTCCCTGGCTATTCTGGTCGCGATGTCGGCGCTGACTGGCGCAGCGTATGCGCAAGAGAGCACGCAAATCCAGACCATCACCGACCCGGCGAAGATCGCCGAGATCGAGCAGCGCGCACAGGCACTGCAACAGCAGCAAGCAGCCGAGGCTGCACAGCCGGCGGCGCAGGAAGAGCACCACGGCAAGAAGGCTGCTCACCACCACAAGGCAGCGAAGAAGGCTGGCAAGAAGGCCGCCAAGGCCGCTCCGGCAGAGGCTGCCAGCCAGTAAGTTCGGCGGCACCGCACAAGCGAAAAGCCGAATCCGGGCAACCGGGTTCGGCTTTTTTGGTTGCGGCGCCCGCGCGCTGTGCTAAAGTCGCGCACCGAAATTTTCCACCCGTGCGCACCCCGGTGCGGAGGACAGCATGAGCAACATTCAACTCGACATCGAGTGGACCGAAGCCGCCACTCGCAAGATCAAGCAACTGATGCCGCGCGGCTCGGACGACGCCTTCCTCGCGCTGCCGCCGATCGAATGCCTGCCGATGGAGGGCGACGTGCTTTTCCTCGGTCCGCAAGGCAAGCAGCAACCGTTCATCGTCGCCGAACGCCAGTATCACCACGACGGCGACGCCGACTGGACGATCATCCTGATTCTCGACGTCCCCAGCGCGTCGCACTGATGCGTCGCGGCGGCCGGCAACGTGTCCGGCCGCACACCGTGCTCGCACCCGTTCGCGAGTTCGGCAGCACGCGGATCCCCCGATCGAGTCCAAGGCTGCTTCGCGGAAAGCCGTAACGTGTGCGGAACGCGCAAGCACGTCGAAGCTTGCCCGCTCCGGTTACGCGCCAACTCCCCAATTCAGAAAAGATTTTACGAATCGGCAAATCCGGCACCCGCCGGATCGCCATCCCTCGCTTTGCGGCCCCACCAAAAAAATTGCCCGCGCTTCAGAAGAAGCGCGGGCGAAACCGTCGCCCTACGAGGATAGGCGACGGGGCCATCGAGATCCGCGCACGACGCGGATCGTCATCGGTTACGCCGGCGCTCGCAGCGCCGGCATCTGAAGACGCCGAAACCGTTGGTCGGGCGCTCGCGACACCTGCCCGGTCTCTGACGTCCATCCTCCCTGTCCTAACGATTCGCACTTATAAAGCAGTTTGCGTGCCAGATTTATTTTCGAAAATACGCCATTGATCCATAAGGATATTTTTCAGATTCACGATGATGTAACACCCGTTCTGCGGCCGTAACGCGCGAATGTTACGTAACATCACGACAGAGGAACGCGAACGTCGCGCGCACGCCGGCATCGGCAGGCATCGGGCACGCGACCAAGAAAAAAGCCCGCCGGAAGGCGGGCTTTTTCAAAGAGGCAGGAGCGTGCCGCGGTCAGCGCAGCTGATTCACGAGCAGCCCCATGATTTGCCGGGCCGGGCCCGACGTATCGATCGCACCGGAATCGTCGACGATGGCCACACGCGTCTGGTCGGGCGTCAGCGCCTTCACGTTGACCCGATACTGCTTCGCCTGCTTTTCCTTCTTGCCGTGGAACAGCTGGCTCCAGAAGCCCTGCTCGGCCGCGCTCAGATCCTTCGGATCGACATAGCGCACGAAATACAGACCCTTCGTGCGATCGCGATCGTCGACCGTGAAGTTCGCGCGGTCGAGCGCGAGACCGACATGCAGCCACGACCGGTCGTACGGCTCGCCGAGCGTGACTTCGGACGGCACCGCGGCGGAATCGGCATCGTTCGCTTGCGACGACGTACGCGCGACGTTCTGCGCGGCGATCGCGGCAGCGGCGGCCTTCGACGCGTCGGTATCCGCCTTCTTGTCCTTCGGCACCGTGTTGTCGTTGATGTTCGCGATCGGCGGCTCGCCGTTCTTCGCACGCTGCTCGTTCTGTGCGAGGACCGCCATCAGCCGCTTCAGGTATTCGGTTTCGAGCGCCGGATCGTTCGGTTTCGCTTCCCACTTGCTCGAATCGTTGTTCGCGCCGGTGATCGCCTCGCGCATGCCCTTCTGGCTGATGAACACGTAGGTACCGCCGTTCGGCGCCGAATCGAGACGGGTGCGGTACTTGTTCCGCTCGGCCGTCACGTAAGAGTTGCCCATTGCCTTGGAGATCACGCTACGGATCAGGCCGTCGTTGATCTGCGGATGGGTTTCGTTCCAGTCGGTTTCCATCACGCCCTTGTCGCGCTGGTCGACGACGAGCAGGAAGCCCTGCTCCTGCCAGAAGCGGCGGACTTGCGGCCAGATGTCGGCAGGCTTCTTGCCGTCGATCACGAGCCAGCTCTCGGTGCCATCGCGCTGAATATGCATGCCGGCCACGGCGGGCGCGACGGTGTCCGTCGCGGGCGCTGCTTGCTGGACATGCTGAAGTGCGGACAGGGAAGTCGCGCCGCCCTGTGGCGGCAGCGAACGCTGATCGGCCGTCTCGTCGAGCATGTTGGGCGGCACTGCGAGCGACGCTTCCTTCGATTTCGAATCGCTCTTGTAGTCCACTTTCGTGGGCGACGACGTACCGCAACCGGCAACGAGCGCGCCGGTGGCGAGCACTGCAGCGAACCGCATGGTAAGACGAAGATCAGTCATGTTCGGGGAATCCTCTTCCGCTAAATCACGGCGCTTTCCGTGGATCAACCTTGCATTTTACCGGGGCCGCGCCGCGATGTGCAAAAAAGCGACCGGCAAGAAAAAACCCGCGTCAGCCTGAACTGACGCGGGTTCTTTGTCTGGTCGGGGCGAGAGGATTTGAACCTCCGACCACCTGCACCCCATGCAGGTACGCTACCAGGCTGCGCTACGCCCCGAAAGAAAAAAATTATAACAGACAGTTTGCCGCTTTAGAACGGGTCGCATGCATTTTGTGAATGTTCCTGCGAAATTCCTTGCGACATGCCCAAGCGCGACATGACCGCTTCGATGCAGCCGGCAATTCGCGTCCCCGCTGCTGCCTTGCACTGCGCATCGCGCTCATCGCCGGCGCGCGACACAGATGACCGTGAGGCCCGCCACCCGGTTGAACCGGAACATCGGCAACTCGGCCTGGCAGATCAGCTTGAGCAAGCCGTTGACGGCCGGATGGTGCCGGCGCAATTGCGACGCCGGTTCGCGCGGTTGCCGGCGCGCGCGCTCGCTCAATCGCAATGCCGCCGCGAGCGGGAACGTGAGGCCGAAGTAGTAGGCGCCGCGCTCGACCTCCAGTCCAGCACGACGCACGACGTCTTCGAGACCCTCGAGCGTGTATCTGCGCTTGTGCTCGAGAAAATCGTCATGCGCGCTCCAGAGGAACTGAAATGCGGGCACCGTGATCAGGAACCGGCTGCCCTTCGGCGCGCCCGCCACGTAGCGGGAAAGCAAGCCGACATCGTCGTCGACGTGCTCGAGGACATCCATCAGCAACACGAGATCCGCATCGAAGCGATCGACGGCCCGGCGAAAATGAACCGGCTTGCCGGCGGCCTCCCCGTCGGTATCGTCGGGGTAGCTCGTATCGACGCACCATGCTTCGGTCGCCCGCGTGCGCTCGAGCAGATGCTTCGAAAAGAAACCCGAGCCGGCACCGACGTCGAGTATGCGGTTCGCGTCCGTCGCGCCCAGGAACCGACGGATCGCGCTCGCCTTCGACGCGTAGTACCAGTGATCGCCTACATCCGCTCCCAATACGTCGAGCTCCTTCAGATCCATGACGCCTCCCCCGTGTCGGCCACCATGCTTCGATCCATCCAGCTAATGACGCCGATCTTACCGCGCCGCCGCCCTCGCACGTGCGGCTAGTTGCGCGATTCGCACGGGTCATCGGTGCGGCGCCTTAATCGAAAAGGACGATGGCCGATTCGTCGCCGCTCGCTACCGTGCGCTTGCCCGGCGCGAGATCAATGCGCACGGCACATCGTCCGATTGCATTGCCGATCGATGCGGCAGGTACGCGCGTTGCCGTGTTGCGCGGCACACCGCGAGCCGGTTCGATCGCAACGGCGGTCGCGACATCCTGTCACCGTCTCAGACCAAGGCCAATCAATGACTCAGAAAAACGACTTTTCCCGTCGATCCTTTCTCCGGCTCGGTGCCGGCGCGATCGGCATCGCGCTCGCAGGCACGTCTCTTCTGTCCGCGTGCGGCGGCGACTCGATCGCGGTCGCCCCCGTGACGACGCCCAGACTCGGTTCGGCAGCGAACTTTCGTGATACCGGGGGACCGGGCGCAACAGGCTATGCCACCGAGAGCGGTGCAGCGATGAAGAAAGGCGCGATCTACCGGTCATCCGCGCTCGCGCTGTCCGCGGCCGACCTCGCAACGGTCGACACGCTCGGCATCGCGCGGGTGTGCGACCTGCGCACGACGGCCGAGATCCACGCGCAGCCCGATGTGCCGTTGACCGGCGCCACCTGGCAGAACCTCAACGTGCTGGGCGCCGCCAGCATCGGCCCGCTTCCCACCGACGGCGCGACTGCCACGGCCTTCATGCAAAGCATGTATCGGGCGTTCGTGACGTCCGAAACGGCCCGGACGAGCTACCGCACGCTGTTCGCCGGCTTCGCCGCGTCCGACGGAAACTTGCTCTTCCACTGCACGGCCGGCAAGGATCGCACTGGCTGGGCGACGGCCATTCTGCACACGATCCTTGGCGTCCCGCGGCAGACGATCGTCGCCGACTATCTGCTGACCAACGTCTACAGCGCGTCGGAGATCGCGGCCTATGTCGAACAGGCGCGGAAGAACGGCGGCCAGGATGCTGCCGACATGATGGCCGCCCTGCAGAGCGCCCAGGCGGGCTATCTGCAGGCGGCGTTCGATCAGGTCGTCGCTTCCTACGGCTCGATGACGTCGTACATCGACAACGGCCTGCAGCTGGACCCCGCGACGCAGAATGCAATCCGGCGGCGCATGCTGGTCTGATTCGTGGTGCAGGCGGCGCGCGATAGCGCGGTCGCTGCCGCGTCCGTCAGCTCGCCTGCCCCGTACGCGTCGAATCGGACATCGCCCTCATCCGGCATGCGTCCCCACGTCGGCCCACGCCGACGCCGGGTTTGCCGATCCGGCACACGGCGCGCCGCCTGCCTCGAGCGCAAACCAAACGGCCGTTTGATCTTTTCGCGCCGCCGCCGCGAATCCATTGTCCTGTCGCGCGCCGGCCGGGCTCGCCCGGCCGCCCGCTGTTTGGTTACGCCGCTCTAGCGCGCTATGCCACACTGCACGGCATCGACCTCGGCGCCGCGCATCGGCCGTGCGCCCGCGCCGATCATGACAAGACATGGAGACAGACGATGCGGAATGCGGTCCGACGCGGCCATCGCACGCCTTTGGCATTATTCGACTGGATGGCCGGCCCGCGACGCACGGTCGCGCCGGCGTCAAATGGCGCCTCTCGTGCACTCGGCTGCGGCGCGCTCGCGCTCGCGCTGCTCTGCGCCGGCTGCGCGGAACCGGCCGCACAGCGTGACGGCAACGCGTCGGCCGCATCGACGAAGATCGAGCGCACCAAGGCCGAACGCCTTGCCCGCGAGCAGCAGATCGCGCGCACGGTGCCGTCGCTCGCGTCGCTCAGCCTTACGCAGCCGCGCCCGTTCACGCTGCGCGACTCGGGCCAGAACGGTGCGATGACGTTCCTGCGCGATGTCGATTTCCGCATCGTCAACAACCTCGGCTTCTTCATCCATCAACTGTCGGCCACGCTCGTGCCGACGCAGGCCGGCGCCCCGATCGTGTTCGACGATCCGACGAGTTTCGAGATCGACGTGCATGAAGGCACGGTCACGCTCGACGACGCGAAGCTCACCGCCCTGTTCAACACCTATATCTTCGGTTACCGCAACGCGCCGCTTCGCAAGCTCGCGGTATCGGCGGGCGACGGCGTGATCCATCTGCAGGGCGAGATGCAGCGCGACGGCTGGGTGCCGTTCTCGCTGACCGGCACGCTCGCGATCCGCGACGGCAGCCAGCTCGTGTTCCACCCGACCGGCGTGCGCGTGTCGGGCATCAACGCGCAGCCGGTCATGCGCGCGGCCAACGTGAAGATGGCCGATCTGCTGAAAGTCGAGACGCCGATCGCACGGCTCGCCGGCGACGATCTCGTGATGTCGGTCGACAAGCTGATGCCGCCGCCGCGGCTGAAGATCAGGATCACCGCGCTGCGCGTGACGCCGGCCGGCCTCGACCTCACGCTCGACGACGGCTCGCACGCCGGCTTCGCGCTGCCCGCGAACGCGCCGCAACAGGCGATGTACATCCGCGGCGGCGACGTGAAGTTCATGCGCTCGATGCCGATGAACGCGGACATCCTGATCGTCCCCGTCGATCAGACCAGGCGTGACCAGAAATTCGTGTTCGACCTGTATCACTATCGCGACCAGGTGTCGGCTGGCTATTTCAATTTCGACGAAAGCGGCGCGATGGCGATCCGGATGCCGTCGTACACGGGCCCGGCGAGCGGTGCCGCGCTCGGCAACGCGGCCGCTCGCCTGAACGACAGCTTCCTCGCCGCGCAGCAGAGCGCGTTGCACGACTCGCGCCAGCACTGGCAAGCGTTCGCACTTGCGGCCGGCACGCCGCAGCCGGGCATGCAGAAAGTTGCGATGCGACACGCGTCGGCCATCCCGTTCAACGAACGGCATGTGTCGAACCGACATCCGACGATCCACCTGCACAATGTCGACTTCAACCTGTCCGGCGACATCGGCTTCCACGTCGAAGACCTCGACGTCCAGCTCATCGCGAAACGGCCGGGCGAACCGGTCGACCTCGACGATCCGAACCAGTACGACATCCGCATTCTCGGCGGATCGGTCGTCGAATCGTGGAAAGCGATGTCGGCACTCTTCAACAACTACCTGCTCGACTACTCGCCGCGCTCGCTGAACGACCTGCAGTTGAGCGCGGACGGCCAGGACCTGCGCGTCCAGGGCGGCATCAAGCTGTGGAATCACGTGCCCGGCGTGTGGCTGCCGACCGACATGAAGGGCTCGCTTTCGGTGCTCGACGACCGGCATCTCGCATTCCGGCCTTCGCAGGTGTCGGTGCTCGGCATCCCGCAGGCGAAGCTGCTGCGCTCGCTCGGCATCGAGCTCGCGTCGCTGACGCCGCTGCAGCGTCGCGGCGCGGAACTGCGCGGCGACACGCTCGTGCTCGACCAGTACACCGTCTTTCCGCCGCCCGTGCTGAACGGCAAGCTCGGCCAGGCCACGGTCGAACGCGACGGACTGCGCCTCACGTTCCGGCGCGCCGCCGACGCGCCCGCGTTAAAGCGGCCGCAGATCGACGCGCCGAGCTACATGTGGATGGAAGGCGGCGACATGAAGATGTTCAACGTGCTGGAACTGAACGTGCGCGCGCTGATCCGGAACTCGGCCGAGGCCGGCCCGATGCGCTTCGACCTGTACGACTACCGCAGCCAGGTCGCGCAAGGCTCGGTGCGGATGCTGCCGGACGGCACGCTGGTCGTCGACATGGGCAAGCCGAATCCGCTCGCATCGCGCTGACGCGCGCGGCCTCGCACGCACGAAAAAAAGCCCGGTGGCGCGCGCCAACCGGGCTTCATATCGGATCCGAGCGTCGTGCTCAGTCGTGCTTCAGTCCGTCGATCACGTCGAGGAGCGCCTGACGCAGCGCGATCACGTCGACCGTTGCCCCCGCCTTGCCCGATGCACGCGCGTCGGCGGGCACGTCGGATTCGACCGGTGCGCCGGCAGCGCGCTCGCCGCCCGGCGAATCGAGCCGATTGCGCGCACCGTTGATCGTGAACCCCTGCTCGTACAGCAACTCGCGTATCCGCCGGATCAGCAGCACTTCGTGGTGCTGGTAGTACCGGCGATTGCCACGCCGCTTCACCGGCCGCAACTGCGTGAATTCCTGCTCCCAGTAACGCAGCACGTGCGGCTTGACCCCGCACAGTTCGCTGACTTCACCGATCGTGAAGTAGCGCTTCGCGGGAATCGGAGGCAAGACGACTTTCTCAACCGTAGTGGTCATCGTCGGTTAACCGTCGGTAAAGGGTGCGCGGCGGCCGCGCGGAGACGTCGGCGCGCGGGCGTTACTCCGCGCCGTTTTCGACCAGCGCCTTCAGTTTCTGGCTCGCGTGGAAGGTTACCACCCGGCGGGCCGCGATCGGAATCGCCTCGCCCGTCTTCGGATTGCGGCCCGGACGCTGCGGCTTGTCGCGCAGCTGGAAATTGCCGAATCCCGACAGCTTGACGCTTTCGCCGTTTTCGAGCGCGTCGCGGATCACTTCGAAAAACGCCTCGACCATGTCCTTCGCTTCACGCTTGTTCAGCCCGACGCTGTCGAACAGCAGCTCGGCCAGCTCCGCTTTCGTCAACGTCGGCGTCTCGGTGGACGCCGGCGCCGACGCGTCGCGGTTCATGGCACTGCGTTGCGCCGTCAGAAGGGCTTCGAATTCACTCGAGGTCATGTCGTTCATATCTGCCATACAGCGCGTTAAACCAAAACTTACGATGGGGAAGCGCCGCCCGCAGGCGGGCGGCCCTTCTCCTTAGCCTCGCAGGCGCGCGCCCGCGCGAGCCATCCGCTCGACCAGCGTCTGGATCGCCTGATCGACGACTTCGTCTTGCAGCGTGCCAGCCGCGTCCTGCAGCGTCACGCGGAAGGCAAGGCTCTTCTCGTGCGCGGCAAGGCCACCGGAAGTATTTGATTTTGCACGAAATTCGTCGAAGAGTACAACCTTCTGAACGAATCGGCAGGCGTCTTCGGCGAGCGCCTTCTTCATTTCGTCGAAAAGTGCCTGAACCTCGACCGCCTGGTCGACCACGACCGCGATATCACGCCGCACCGGCGGGAATTTCGACACGTCGGTCGGGGCCGGCAGCGCACGCGCAATCAGCGCATCCGCGTCGATTTCGAACATCACCGGCGCGTGGGGCAGCTCGTACTTCTGCATCAGGCGCGGATGAAGCTCGCCGATCCAGCCGACCGCGCGACCGTCGACCTCGATGCGCGCGCTGCGGCCCGGATGGAGGGCCGGATGCTCGTCCTTCACGAAGCGCGCGACGGCCGGCGCGAGCAGCGCCTCGAGATCGCCCTTCACGTCGAAGAAATCGACCGCGCGGGTCGCGACACCCCACTGTTCGTCGACCGCCGGGCCATACGCGAGCGCGCCGACGCGCTTCGGCTGCGTGTAGCCTTCGACGGTCAGTTCGCCGGCCTTCACCGACGGATCGGCGAGGAACACGCGACCCGTCTCGAACACGCGAACGCGATCCGCGCGACGGTTCAGGTTGTGGCGCAGCACCGAAATCAGGCTGCCGAACAGCGTCGTACGCATCACCGACAGCTGGCTCGCGATCGGATTCAGCAGACGGATCGGGTTGTCGTTGCCGGCGAAGTCGTGCTCCCACTCAGCATCAACGAAGCTGAAGTTGACCGTTTCGGCGTAGTCGCGTGCCGCGAGCGCGTGACGGATGTCGTGGATCGAGCGCTGCGTCTCGTTGGTCGCGCGCATCTCGCTCGTCGCGACCGGCGGGCGCGCCGGGATCTTCTCGAAGCCGTAGATGCGCGCCACTTCCTCGATCAGATCTTCCTCGATCTCGATGTCGAAGCGGTGCGACGGCGGCGTGACCAGGAATGCATCGTCGTCACGCTCGAACGGCAGGCCGAGACGCGTGAAGATGTTCGCGATCTCGTCGGCGTCGATCTTCACGCCGATGATGCGGTTCGCGCGCGACACGCGCATCTTCACCGGCGCGCGCTGCGGCAGGTTCACCACCTGGTCGTCGACCGGGCCGGCCTTGCCGCCGCAGATCTCGAGAATCAGCTGCGTGATGCGCTCGACGTGCTCGACGGTCGTCGCGTAGTCGACGCCGCGCTCGAAGCGATGGGCCGCATCGGTCGAGAAGTTGTACTTGCGCGCGCGGCCGCGAATGCTGTCCGGCCACCAGAACGCGGCTTCGAGGTAGATGTTGGTCGTGTCGAGCGTGACGGCCGTGCTGTCACCGCCCATGATGCCCGCGAGGCTTTCGACCTGACGGTCGTCCGCGATCACGCCGACCGTTTCGTCGAGCTCGACCGTGTTGCCGTTCAGCAGCTTCAGCGATTCGCCGCGCTTGCCCCAGCGAACCTCGATGCCGCCGTGGATCTTGTCGAGATCGAACACGTGCGACGGACGGCCGAGTTCGAACATCACGTAGTTCGAGATGTCGACGAGCGCCGACACGCTGCGCTGTCCCGCACGTTCGAGGCGCTCGACCATCCACTGCGGCGTCTTCGCACGTGCGTTCACGCCACGGATCACGCGACCCGAGAAGCGGCCGCACAGGTCGGGAGCAGCGATGCGCACGGGCAGCGTTTCGTCGAGTTCGACACGCACCGGACGAATGTCGACCGGCGTCAGCGGCGCGCCGGTGATTGCGGCCGTCTCGCGCGCGATGCCGAACACCGACAGGCAATCGGCCTTGTTCGGCGTCAGCTTGATTTCGAAGATCGTGTCATCGAGATTGAGCGTGTCGCGGATGTCCTGGCCGACCGGCGTGTCTTCCGGAAGAATCAGCAGGCCGCTGTGGTCCTCGGACAGCTTCAGCTCGCGCGCCGAGCACAGCATCCCCTGGCTCTCCACGCCGCGCAGCTTCGACAGCTTGATCGCGAACGGCTTGCCGCCCTCTTCAGCCGGCGGCAGTTCGGCGCCGACCAGCGCGACCGGCACCTTGATGCCGGGCGCCACGTTCGGTGCGCCGCACACGATATTCAGCGTCGCGCCGGTGCCGGCGTCGACCTGGCAGACATTGAGCTTGTCCGCATCCGGATGCTTGACGACTTCGAGCACGCGCCCGACGACGATCTTCGACGTCGGCGGCGCAGCCTTGCTCAGCGATTCGACTTCGAGCCCCGCCATCGTCAGCGCGTGCGACAGTTCGTCGGTCGTCAGCTGCGGGTCGACAAAGGTTCTCAACCAGGATTCAGGGAATTGCATGGATGTCTACGTTCGAAACAGGTTAGATCGGCGCCCGGCCGCCGCCGGAAACGTCCGGCGGCGCATGCGCGGGCACATGTCGGCGCGGCGCGTGCGTTATGCGAACTGGCGCAGGAAACGCAGGTCGTTCTCGAAGAACAGCCGGAGATCCTGCACGCCGTAGCGCAGCATCGTCAGGCGCTCGAGGCCGCTGCCGAACGCAAAGCCGATGTAGCGCTCGGGATCGAGGCCCATGTTGCGGATCACGGTCGGATGCACCTGCCCCGAGCCCGAGATCTCGAGCCATTTGCCGGCGTTCTTGCCGTGCTCGAACATCATGTCGATCTCGGCCGACGGTTCCGTGAACGGGAAATACGACGGACGGAAGCGCACGAGGATGTCGTCGCGCTCGAAGAATTTCTTCAGGAAGTCGGTATAGACGCCCTTGAGGTCGGCGAAACTGATGTTTTCGTCGATCCACAGCCCCTCGACCTGATTGAACATCGGCGAGTGGGTCGCATCGCTGTCGACGCGATACGTGCGGCCCGGTGCGATCACCTTGATCGGCGGGCGGTTCATGCGCGCGTAACGCACCTGCATCGGGCTCGTGTGCGTGCGCAGCAGCAGCTGGCGGCCGTCGGCGTCCTTGCCTTCGACGTAGAAGGTGTCCTGCATCGAACGCGCCGGATGGTTCTCCGGGCTGTTCAGCGACGTGAAGTTGTACCAGTCGGTCTCGATTTCGGGACCGTCGGCCACGTCGAAGCCGATCGAGCGGAAAATCTGTTCGACGCGCTCCCACGTGCGCATCACGGGGTGCAGGCTGCCTGCACCTGCGCCGCGGCCCGGCAGCGTGACGTCGATCGCCTCGGCGGCGAGGCGCTGGTTCAACAGCGCGTCGGCGAGCGCCTGGCGGCGAGCGGTCAGCGCGGCTTCAACCTGCTGCTTCGCGACGTTGATGCGTGCGCCTTCGGTCTTGCGTGCTTCGGGATCGAGCTTGCCGAGGCCCTTGAGCAACTCGGTCAGCGCACCCGACTTGCCGAGAAAGCGTGCCTTCTCGTTTTCGAGCGTGGTGATGTCGGCAGCCTGTTCGAAGGACTGCTGCGCGTCGGCGACAATCTGGTCCAGATCCATAGATCCCATCATTTCCAACGTCATTCGGTCTTGGCGAGCGAATCTGCCCGCCAAACAAAAAAGGGGCTCGGAAGAGCCCCGTTTTCGCTGCAGCGGCCGAAACTACCGGAACATCGCTGCAACTAACCACGCAGTGCTAATTTCGCAATTAGGCTGCAACGGCGGCTTTCACCTGCTTGACGATCGCAGCAAAAGCAGCCTTGTCGAACACCGCCATGTCGGCCAGGACCTTGCGGTCGAGTTCGATCGACGCCTTCTTCAGGCCGTTGATGAACACGCTGTAGGTCATGTCGTGCTGGCGAACTGCCGCGTTGATACGCGTGATCCACAGTGCGCGGAACACACGCTTCTTGTTGCGGCGATCGCGGTACGCGTACTGACCAGCGCGCATCACCGCCTGCTTGGCGATGCGGTAGACGTTATTGCGACGGCCGCGATAACCCTTGGCCAGGTTGATGATCTTCTTGTGGCGGGCCCGTGCGGTTACCCCACGTTTGACTCGAGGCATGTTTCTCTCCTTGGAGTATCAGTTGAGGGGTTACGCGAACGGCAGCATTGCGCGGACGGAGTTCAGATCGGAATCATGAACTGCCGTTGCGCCGCGCAGGTGACGCTTGTTCTTCGTGGTTTTCTTGGTCAGGATGTGACGCTTGAAGGCTTGACCGCGCTTGACGGTACCGCCCGGACGCACCACGAAGCGCTTTGCAGCACTCTTCTTGGTCTTCATCTTAGGCATGACGAACAACTCCAGTTTATTTGATGGCGATGGGTGTGCGGTTGGCTTGCGCCCTTGACCCGCCCTTCGAAACCCAGTCCACTTGTGTACGGCGAACCGCTTGCGCAGCCGCCGTCATTGTTGGCGCGCCGCCCTGACCGGGCGACGCGCCGAACCACTTTCGAACCTGCGCGGCTTGCGCGCGGGCTCGTTACTTCTTTTTCTTCGGCGAGAGCACCATGATCATCTGGCGCCCTTCCATCTTCGGCATCTGCTCGACCTGGCCGACTTCCTCGAGATCCGTGCGCAGACGCTCGAGCATCCGCATGCCGATCTCCTGGTGAGCCATTTCGCGGCCGCGGAAACGCAACGTGATCTTCGTCTTGTCGCCCTCTTCGAGGAAGCGTACGAGATTGCGAAGCTTGACGTTGTAGTCACCGTCATCGGTACCCGGGCGGAATTTGACTTCCTTCACCTGGATGACCTTCTGCTTCAGCTTCGCCTCGTGCTGCTTCTTGGACTCCTGATACTTGAACTTGCCGTAGTCCATCAGACGGCAGACCGGCGGAACCGCTTGCGGCGCGATTTCCACCAGGTCAACATCCAGCTCTTCCGATTTACGGAAAGCATCAGCGAGTTTTACGATACCGAGCGGTTCGTTCTCGATCCCGACCAGACGCACTTCCGGCGCAGTGATTTCACCGTTGATGCGATGCGACGACTTATCAGTAGCGATGTTACGTTTCCTCTAAAAATTAAAAAAACGAGCCGCGCTGCCAGGGCGGTTACTTGAACGAGCGCAGGTCTTCCTGCAGACGCTCAACAAAGGCTTCGATCGGCATAACGCCAAGATCGACGCCGCCACGGGCACGCACGGCTACCGTTTGCGCATCACGCTCCTTATCGCCCACGACGAGGAGATAAGGCACCTTTTCCAGCGTGTGCTCGCGTATTTTATAGCTAATCTTCTCGTTGCGCAAATCGGCCGCCACTCTAACCCCTTGTTTTTGCAACGTTTGGGCCAGAGATTGTGCATATTCCGCCTGACTTTCGGCGATATTGAGCACAATTGCCTGGAACGGCGCGAGCCAGACCGGCATCGCACCAGCATGGTGCTCGATCAGAATGCCGAGGAAGCGCTCCATCGAACCGACGATTGCACGGTGCAGCATCACCGGCCGGCGGCGGCTGTTGTCTTCCGCGACGTATTCGGCGCCGAGACGCTCCGGCAGCACCATGTCGAGCTGGAGCGTGCCGCACTGCCACGAGCGGCCAAGCGCGTCCTTGATGTGGTATTCGATCTTCGGGCCGTAGAACGCGCCCTCGCCCGGCAACTCTTCCCACGACAGGCCGCACGCAGTCAGCGCATCGCGCAGGCCTTGCTCCGCGCGATCCCACGTTTCGTCGGTGCCCGCCCGCTGTTCGGGGCGCAGCGACAGCTTGATGTCGATGTGCTCGAACCCGAAATCCTTGTACACGCTCATCGCCAGCGTGTTGAATGCGATCGACTCGGCAATGAACTGCTCTTCCGTACAGAAGATGTGCGCGTCATCCTGTACGAAGCCGCGCACGCGCATCAGGCCATGCAGCGCGCCCGATGCCTCGTTGCGATGGCACGAACCGAATTCCGCGTAACGCAGCGGCAGGTCGCGGTACGAGCGCAGGCCGTGCTTGAACACCTGAACGTGACCCGGACAGTTCATCGGCTTGATCGCGTAGTCGCGCTTCTCCGACTCCGTCGTGAACATGTTCTCGCGGTAGTTCTGCCAATGGCCCGACGCCTCCCACAGCGAGCGGTCCATGATCATCGGCGTCTTGATCTCGAGGTAGCCGGCTTCGTTCACGCGGCGGCGCATGTACTGCTCGACCTGCTGCCACAGCGCCCAGCCCTTCGGATGCCAGAACACCATGCCCGGCGACTCTTCCTGCATGTGGAACAGGTCGAGCTGCTTGCCCAGCTTGCGGTGGTCGCGCTTTTCCGCCTCCTCGAGCATGTGCAGGTATTGATCCTGGTCTTCCTTCTTCGTCCAGGCCGTGCCGTAGATGCGCTGCAGTTGCTCGTTCTTCGAGTCGCCGCGCCAGTACGCGCCCGCGACCTTCATCAGCTTGAAGACCTTCAGCTTGCCGGTCGACGGCACGTGCGGGCCACGGCAGAGGTCCGTGAAGCCGCCGTGCGAGTACAGCTTGATTTCGTCGCCTTGCGGAATCGATTCGATGATCTCGGCCTTGTACTTCTCGCCGAGGCTGCGGAAATAGCCGGCCGCCTCGTCGCGCGACACGACGCGGCGCGTCACCGGCTCGTCCTTTTTCGCGAGTTCCTGCATGCGCTTTTCGATCTTTTCCAGATCTTCGGGCGTAAACGGGCGGTTATACGAGAAATCGTAATAGAAGCCGTTGTCGATCACCGGGCCGATCGTCACTTGCGCATCCGGATACAGGTCCTTCACCGCGTAGGCAAGCAAGTGCGCGGTCGAGTGACGGATGATGTCGAGACCGTCGGCATCCTTGTCCGTGACGATCGCAAGCGATGCGTCGCGATCGATGACCGTGGACGTATCGACGAGCTCCCCATCGAGCTTGCCACCAAGCGCAGCCTTCGCAAGGCCGGGACCGATCGAGGCCGCAACCTCGGCAACTGTCACCGGATGCTCGTATTGTCGAACTGAGCCGTCAGGCAAGCGTATCGAAACCATAGCAATCTCCGTGATGCCGACAGTGGGCGGCAAACCAAGCACGCGATATCAAGTCACGCGCGAAAATTTCGCGACAAAAAAAATGCGGCCCCGCTTTCGAGGGGCCGCATTCGATACTTCACTCAAACTGAAAGGGCGAAAACGTTCCTCGACTAGCGTCGCTCCGAAAAGGTTTCGGTCAACGTTCGCGGTGTCATAACCGTATTCGCCTTGTTCGCGTTGAGTTATTTACTGCATCGAACACCCGGGAACCGGGCATTCTCAATTCGTTGGTAGGCTCGATTGGACTCGAACCAACGACCCCCACCATGTCAAGGTGGTGCTCTAACCAGCTGAGCTACGAGCCTAAAGAAGCTAAGATTATATGGAGCTATCGCTCACTTGGCAAGTGTTTTATGCATCCGCAGCAAAAGGACCGCGTTTCAACCCCGTTTTCGCCGACGTCATGCCTTGCGAGCCGCCCGCACCACGCCCGGCACTTCGCCGAGCAGCGTGCACGCACGCTGCACCTGTGCGGAATTCGACACCTCGACCGTGAACTGCATGAACGCCGTATTCCGGCGGCTCTGGGTCTTCACGCCCACCACGTTCATCTTCTCGCGCGCGAACACTTCGGAGATGTCGCGCAGCAAGCCTTGCCGGTCGCTCGCCTCGATCATCAGGTCGACCGGATAGACCGACACGCCACGGCCGCCCAGCACGTCGGCCGACCAGGTCGTCTGCAGCACGCGCTCGGGGGCCCGTTCGGCCATTCGCCGGAACGTCGGGCAGTCGCTGCGGTGAATCGACATGCCCTTGCCGCGCGTCACGAAACCGCTGATCGGATCGGGCGGCGCCGGGCGGCAGCAGCGCGCAAGCTGAGTCAGCAGCGCATCGACCCCGACCACCAGCACGCCGGCCGACGCGCCATGCGCGACACTCGCCCCGCTGCTGCGCTTCTCGAAATCGGCAGGCGCCTCGGGCGCATGCTCGGGCGGCGGCGCATCGGCCAACGCATGTTCGACGTTGCGCAGGCTGAATTCTTCCTTGCCGACGACCGAGAACAGCTCCTCGGGCGACTTGAAGCCGAGCTTGGCGGCGAGGTTGTCGAGGTTGACCGACGTCTTGCCTTCGCGCTGCAGCGTCTTTTCGACGAGCGCGCGACCGTGCGCGATGTTCTCTTCCTGCTCGATCGAATTGAACCACGCGCGCACCTTCTGCCGCGCGCGCGGACTCTTCAGGTAACCGAGTTGCAGGTTCAGCCAGTCGCGTGAGGGCCCGCCCTCCTTCACCGCGACGATCTCGACCGTCTGGCCGTTCGCGAGCGCCGTGTTCAGCGGCACCATCACGCCGTCGACACGCGCGCCGCGGCAGCGATGGCCGAGCTCGCTGTGCAGGTGGTAGGCGAAATCGACCGGCGTCGCGCCCTGCGGCAACGCGATCACGCGCGCCTGCGGCGTCAGCACGTAGATGTGATCGTCGTCGAGCGACGTCTCGCGCAATTGGGCCCATGCCTGGTCACCGGATATTTCCGTGCCGTCCTCGACGTCGTCCTTCCATGCGAGCAGCTGGCGCAGCCATGCGATCTTCTCGTCGTACTTGTCGCTCGCCGAGAACTGGCCGCCGTAGCCGCGCGTGCCCGCTTCCTTGTAGCGCCAGTGCGCGGCGACGCCGTACTCCGCGAAGCGGTGCATTTCCTGCGTGCGGATCTGCACTTCGAACGCGCGGCCGTCGTCGCCGATCACGACCGTATGCAGCGACTTGTAGCCGTTCGGCTTCGGACGCGAGATGTAATCGTCGAATTCCTTCGGCACCGGTTGCCACAGGTGATGCACGATGCCGAGCACCGCGTAGCAATCCTTGATGTCCGGCACGATCACGCGGAACGCGCGCACGTCGTACAGCTCGGAGAAATCGAGCTCCTTGCCGCGCATCTTTCGCCAGATGCTGTAGATGTGCTTCGGTCGCCCGCTCACGTCGGCCGGGATCTGCGCTTCCGCCAGCTCGCGCTGCAGCCGCTCGATCGCCTGCGCGACGTACGCCTCGCGTTCGATGCGCTTTTCGTCGAGCAGCTTCGCGATGCGCTTGTAGGTGACCGGATCCTCGAAGCGGAACGCGAGATCCTCGAGCTCCCACTTCAGTTGCCAGATGCCGAGGCGGTTCGCGAGCGGCGCATAGATCTCCAGCGTCTCGCGCGCGACGTCGGGCGGCGGGTCGAGCTTCGCCGCCGCGTAGTAGCGCAGCGACTGCAACCGCGACGCCAGCCGGATCAGCACGACGCGGATGTCCTGCGCGAACGCGAGCAGCATCTTGCGCAGCGCCTCGATCTGCGTGCGCCGCTCTTGCGCGGCGTCGCGCCCGGCCTCGGGCATTGCGTTCTGCGCCGCGCGCAGGCTGACGGTGCCGAGCCGCAGCAGCTTGCGCACGTCGGACACGAGCCGCGCGACCTCGTCGCCGAAACGTTCGGTCAGCTCGCGCTCCGGATCGTTCAGGTGCGGCGTGAGCACGAACAGCGCGGCCGCCTGCATCGCGTGCGGGTCGACGTTCAGCGTGCGCATGATCGACGCCGTACCCGCCGAGTGATCGGCGAGCAGCTCGCCCGACGCCAGGCGCGCGTCACCGGCACGCTCGCGCACGAACGCGAGCACGTCGTCGAACGACGGTGCTGCGACGGAAGAAGCGGAAACGGACTCGGTCATCGCACGGCCTGGCGTATCGCGGTCATCGGAATGCTTCGCTCAGCTCCGTTGCGCGGCGACGACGACGATCTCGACGAGCAGCGCCGGATCCGCGAGCTTCGCCTCGACGGTCGCGCGCGGCGGCGTGTTGCCCTGTGCGACCCATGCGTCCCACTCCGCGTTCATGCCGTCGAAGTTCGCGAGATCCGAAATGTAGATCTGCACCGACAGCAGATGCGCCTTGTCGCTGTTCGCTTCGGCGAGCAGGCGGTCGATGTGGCCGAGCACTTCGCGGGTCTGGCCGCGGATGTCCTGCGTGGTGTCTTCGGCGATCTGGCCAGCCAGATACACGGTACCGTTGTGGATCGCGGTTTCGGAGAGACGGGCACCGACGTGGTGACGAATGACTGCCATGGAATGTTCCGGTCGTGTGAGTGGGTGAAGAATCGGCAACGACGCGGCCCGCGTGCCGCCGAACCGCATATTATGACGCGTTTATGCGCTTCCCTCGACGAAAAACCGGCGGGCGAGCGCAATCTGGTCGGCGCTGGTGAACGCCGGCGCGTGGCCCGCGCCCTGGATCTCGGCCTGCGTCACGTGGCGGCCGCGACGCACCATCTCCGCCACCGTGTCGCGCGACAGCAGGTCGGAACGCTCGCCGCGCACCACCAGCAACGACGCATCGGTGGTCTCGATCGCGCGCCACAGCGCGGCTTCGCCGAGCGCGGCGAGCTCGGGCGTCGTCGCCTTGAACGGCTCCGCGATGCGCGGATCGTAGCGCATCGTCCAGCCGCCGTCGGGCAGCTCGCGCAGCAGCGGCCCATTGATCTCGCGCCACTCGTCGTCGGTCAACGCGCCAAACGGCAGCGACAGCGACGTCAGATAGTCGATGCCCTCCTGTTCGGTCTCGAACCGCGGCTGCACGCCGAGGTATTCGCCGATACGCGTCAGCGAATCGGGCTCGATGCGCGGGCCGACGTCGTTGACGATCATCCGGCGCAGCGGCGAACCGGGCAACCCCGCGAACGCCATGCCGATCAACCCGCCCATCGACGTGCCGAACCAGTCGACCGACTCGACGTCGAGCCGCGCGATCAGCGTCACCATGTCGGCCACATATTGCGGAATCGCATAAAGCCGGGCATCGGCGAGCCACTCGGATCGCCCGCGCCCGACGACGTCGGGGCAGACGACGCGATACGTGTCAGACAACGCGGCGGCAAGCCGGTCGAAGTCGCGCCCCGAACGGGTCAGCCCGTGCACGCAGACCAGCACACGCGGATTGGCGGGGTCGCCCCATTCGGTATAGGCGACGTGGTGAAGGCCGGCGGCGCTCGCACACTGCACGCTTCGCTGACGGGGAACCGGAGGATTCGCTGAGGTGGTCGGCATCGTTGGCATCCTGTCGAACATGGGCGGTGCGGCGGACAACGCTCGCGCCGCCTGATGCAATCGATTGTAAACCGCTTCGCAACGACGAGACTTCACGTGGCCGCGGTCACCCGGCGCGTCGTTCGCAACGGTTCATGCACTGCCGCGCCACGTGTCGCGCAGCTGGTCGCGCAGGTAATCGACGAATGTCCTCACGCGCAGCGGTACATGGCGGCCGCCGGGATACACGGCATGGAGCGGTGCCGCAGGCGCCGCGAATGTCGGCAAGACCCGGACCAGCCGGCCGGCCTGCAGATCGGCGCCGACGTCCCAGATCGACTTCAGCGCAATGCCGGCGCCCTCCAATGCCAACGTCCGCGCCGCACCACCGTCGTTCGTCAGCAGCGCGGCCGTCACTTCGACCGTCACTGCACCCTGCGCGCCGTCGAACCGCCACTCCGTACGCGGCTGGTCGCCCATCACGATGCATCGATGCGCACGAAGCTCGGCCGGATGAGTCGGCTGCCCGTGCACGGCGAGATAGCCCGACGACGCGCAAAGCACGCGATGATTCGGCGCCAGTTCGCGCGCGATCATCGTCGAATCGGCAAGGCTGCCGATCCGCACGGCGACGTCGATGTCGTGCGCAAGCAGATCGACGATCGTGTCGGTCAGCATCAGGTGCACGGTCAATTCCGGATGGCGCCGTTGAAACGCCGCGACGAGCGGCGCGATCCGCAGTCGACCGAGCTCGCCGGGCGCCGTCACGCGCAGCACGCCGCCGACCGTGCCGCGACGATCGCTCATCAGCGTTTCCGCGCGATCGATCTCGGCCAGGATGCGCAGCACTTGCGCATGGAACTGCGCACCGTCGTCGGTCAGCGTCTGCTGCCGTGTCGTCCGATGCAGCAGGCGCACGCCGAGGCGCGACTCGAGATGCGCGAGCCGCTTGCTCACGACGGACAGCGACAAATCGAGTTCGCGCGCCGCCGCGGACAGGCTGCCGGCCGACACGATTCTCGCGAAGGTCTCGAGCGCCGGGAGATCGTCGATCAGCATCGCGGCACCTCTCCCGCGTCAATCTTTCCTTTTTTCGAATAATCCATTCGCCTTTTCCCCGTATTTGCGCGCGAAACGGAAACCTACCATACCTGTACCGCGTCACCCACGACGCCCTCCACAGGACAACCGAAACAATGTCGATCCCCTTTGCTTTTGTCGCGCGCCCGATCGCCCGCGTCATCGCCGCGGCGGCCTGTGTCGCTACGCTGTCGCCTGGTGCGTCCCGCGCCGCCGACCTTCTCGATCCGCACAAGCTGACCGTCGCGGCCGACGTGCCGGCCACGCAGGCACGTGCGCAAATCCTCGCTGCGCGTCGCTACGGCACGTTCTGGGATACCGGCGATGCGACCCTCGCTCGGACCGCGCTCGCGGCCGATTTCCTCGACCGGACGTTGCCGGCCGGCCGTGAGCAAGGTGTAGCGGGACCGCTTGCGGCGTCCAGAACGATGCGTGCGGCCATCCCCGACCTGCATTGCGACATCGAGCAGATGATCGTCGCGGGCGACCGTGTCGTCGTGCACCTGCACTTTCGCGGACATTTCACCGGCACGTTCAACGGAACGACCGGAAGCGGACAGGCGGTCGACTTCATCGCGACCGACATCTACCGGATCGACCACGGCCGGATAGCGGAAAACTGGCATATCGAGGACAACCTGACGCTGATGCGTCAGCTCGGGCTCGTCAGCTGACGGAGGACGCGATGACTCACCGCAATCACGGTTCAGCAACGCCGCCGGCCCGCCGCACGTTTCTTGCACAAGCGGGCGCGGGATTGGCAGCCGGCATCGCGATGACCGCGGGCGCCGCCGGGCCGGCAATGGCCGCCCCGGTACCGGGCATCGCGTCGACGGGTGCCGGAGGACACTGGCCGGGCGACACCCGCCTCGTCATCTCGATCTCGATGCAGTTCGAGGCCGGCGGACAACCGCCCAAGGGCGCGGACAGTCCGTTCCCGTCGGTCGAATTTCCGTCGTCGGTGCCGGTCGACCTGGCCTCGGCCACGTGGTTCGCCTATGGCTACCGGGAAGGGATCCCGCGTCTTCTCGATCTGTGGGATCGGCATGGCGTGAAAGTCACGTCGCACATGATTGGCGAGGCGGCACGCCGGCATCCGGAACTCGCACGCGAGATCGTGTCGCGCGGCCACGAAGCGGCCGCGCACGGCCCGACCTGGCGGTCGCAATTCGCGATGAGCCGCGACGACGAGCGCCGCTTCCTCACCGAAGCCCGCGACATGGTCGAAGCAGCGACGGGGCAACGCCCGATCGGCTACAACTGCAACTGGCTGCGGCGCGGACCGCACACGCTGCCGTTGCTGCAGGAACTCGGCTACGTGTATCACATCGACGATGTCAGCCGCGACGAGCCGTTCATCGAAACCGTCGACGGCCGCGACTTCGCCGTCGTTCCGTACACTTTGCGCAACAACGACATCCTGCTGATCGAAGGCCGCAACTATTCGCCCACGATGTTCGTCGAGCAGATCAAGCTCGATTTCGATCAGTTGTACGCGGAAGCCGGGCAGCGGCGGCGATTGATGTCGATCAGCGCGCACGACCGGATCAGCGGCACGCCGCAGATGGTGCGCGCGTGGGAGGCGTTCCTGCACTACGCTCGATCGCATCCGGGCGTTGTCTTCATGCGCAAGGACGAGATTGCACGCTTCGCCCTGCAAAGCCCGTCGACGTTGCGCGAAGCCGAAACGATCTGACCGGATTGCGCTCCCTCACCTCGGAAGGACCACCATGAACGATTCACTCCACGGAAAGAAAGTACTCGTCGTCGGCGGCAGCTCCGGCATTGGTGCCGCCGCCGCGAAAGCATTCGCACAACGCGGCGCCATCGTGACGATCGCATCGCGCGACCCGGCCAAGGCCAATGCAGATGCCGCGCCGGGCGCGCAAGTCCGCACCGAAGCGCTCGACATCACCGATACGGCGGCCGTCGATGCATTCTGTGCGCGCGCCGGCCAATTCGACCATGTCGCGATTTCGGCCGCGAAGACGGCGACGGGTCCGGTCCGGGCGCTGCCGCTTGCCGACGCGCAAGCCGCAATGGACAGCAAGTTCTGGGGCGCATATCGCATCGCACGCTCGATCGATATCGTGCCCGGCGGTTCGCTCACGTTCGTGTCGGGCTACCTCAGCGTGCGGCCGAACGCATCATCGGTATTGCAAGGCGCAATCAACGCAGCGCTCGAGGCGCTCGCCCGCGGCCTTGCGCTCGAGCTGGCGCCCGTGCGCGTGAATGTCGTGTCGCCCGGCCTGATCGCGACACCGTTGTGGGACAAGCTCGCACCCGATGCGCGCGACGCGATGTACGCGGGTGCGGCGCAGCGCCTCCCGGCACGCCGCGTGGGCCAGCCGGAAGACGTCGCCAATGCGATCCTGTATCTGACGACAACGCCTTATGCGACCGGCTCGACGGTGCTGATCGACGGCGGCGGCGCAATCGCGTAGCGCAAGCGGCCACGACAAAACGCCCCGCGTTCCATGGTGGAACGCGGGGCGTCGCGCGTTGTGCCGGAAGGCCGGCGGTTACGCGACCGCGCTCACGTCGAGCGGCGCGCCCGTCTTCGCCTGGATCTCTTCCGCGCTCACGCCATCGGCAAGCTCGAGCACCTTCAGGCCATTCGGCGTCACTTCGATCACGCCGAGATCGGTGATGATCAGGTCGACCACGCCGACGCCCGTCAGCGGCAGATTGCACTCTTCGAGGATCTTGTGCTGGTCGCCCTTCGCGACGTGCTCCATCAGCACGACGACGCGCTTCACGCCCGCGACGAGATCCATCGCGCCGCCCATGCCCTTGATCATCTTGCCCGGGATCATCCAGTTCGCGAGGTCGCCCGTCTTGCTGACCTGCATCGCACCGAGGATCGCGAGGTTGATGTGGCCGCCGCGGATCATCGCGAACGAATCGGCCGACGAGAAGATCGACGACCCCGGCAGCGTCGTGACGGTCTGCTTGCCGGCGTTGATCAGGTCGGCATCGACTTCGTCCTCGGTCGGCGACGGGCCAATGCCGAGCAGGCCGTTTTCCGACTGCAGCCACACCTCGACGCCCGCCGGGACATGGTTTGCGACGAGCGTCGGCAGCCCGATGCCGAGGTTCACGTAGAAGCCGTCCTGCAGTTCCTTCGCCGCGCGCGCGGCCATCTGGTCACGATTCCAGGCCATGTCAGTCTCCTTTCGCGCGTACGACGCGTTGTTCGATGCGTTTCTCGGGCGTCGCGTTCAGCACGATGCGCTGCACGAAGATCCCCGGCGTATGGATCTGGTCCGGATCGAGCGCGCCGTTCTCGACGATCTCCTCGACTTCCGCCACGGTGATCTTGCCCGCCATCGCGCACATCGGATTGAAGTTGCGCGCGGTACGGCGATAGATCAGGTTGCCGGATTTGTCGGCCTTCCACGCCTTCACGAGTGCGACGTCGGCCGTCAGCGACGGCTCGAGCACGTAGTGGCGATCGCCGAACTGGCGCGTTTCCTTGCCTTCCGCGATCACGGTGCCGTAGCCGGTGTTCGTGAAAAATGCGGGGATGCCGGCGCCGCCCGCGCGCAGCTTCTCGGCGAGCGTGCCTTGCGGCGTGAATTCGAGCTCGAGTTCGCCTGCCAGGTACTGGCGCTCGAACTCCTTGTTCTCGCCGACGTACGACGAGATCATCTTCCTGATCTGGCGAGTTTCCAGCAGCAGGCCGAGACCGAAGCCGTCGACACCCGCGTTGTTGCTGATGCAGGTGATGCCCTTGACGCCGGAATCGCGCAGCGCCGCGATCAGCGCCTCGGGAATCCCGCACAGGCCGAAGCCGCCCACCGCGAAGGTTTGTCCGTCGCGGACGATCCCTTCCAGCGCGGCAGCCGCGCTTGGATAGACTTTGTTCATCTGTATGTCCCTTCCTCTATGGAAACCAGCAAAACCGGTTCACGCGCTCACTGGGCCGCAAGCCCACCGCATCATTCTATGCATGCACGGCGATACCTGCGTCGAAGCGCGCTGTTTTTATATCGCGACAAGCCGCCGCGAGATGCCTGAAAGGGTACGATGCGGCGCGGATGCGGCACAATACGCAAAAATACATAAGCGTTTGCCTACGCTTGCCTGCGCCATGCCCGCTCTCGATTACCAGACTGCCTTTCACCTCGCGCCGCTCGGCCTCGTGATGTCGCGCGACCGCGTGATCGAGGACTGCAACGACGCGCTGGCGTCGATCTTCCGCTGTGCGCGCGCCGATCTGATCGGGAAGTCGTACGAAGTGCTCTATCCGTCGCCGGATGAATTCCAGCGCATCGGCGAGCGCATCTCGCGCGTGATGATCGCGAACGGCACCTACGCCGATGACAGAATCATGAAACGCGCCGACGGCGAACTGTTCTGGTGCCATGTGACGGGCCGCGCACTCGACCGCACCGCCCCGCTCGCGGCCGGCGTCTGGACCTTCGAGGACCTGAGCGCGACGCGCCGGGTCGCCGTCGAACTGACGCCGCGCGAGCGCGAGATCGCCGCGCAGCTCGCGACGGGCAAGACCAGCAAGCAGATCGGGCGCGTGCTCGACATCAGTTCGCGCACGGTCGACATCTATCGGGCGCGACTGATGCGCAAGTACGGCACGAACAATACGCCGGAACTGCTGCAGCGCCTGCTCGGCCAGTAAAACGCGCCGGGGAACGGCAATCGGCCGCGCGAGGCGGCCGATTCGGGAAATCGACGGGAAATGGCGGCATGGCGGCGCCCGGGCACCGGCCGCGGTGCCGCCGCGCTCAACCGACCTTCGCCGCGAGCGCGCGCTCGATGGTGTCGCGCAGCAGTTGCGGCAGCGGCACCGACTTGCCGAGCGCGTAGTCGACCCACACGCAGCGTGCGTTGCCGCGCGCATAGACGTGCTCCGGATCGTCCGCGCGCGTCAGCTCGAAACCCGTGTCGAAGCTGCTGCGGCCCGGCTTCGCGACCGACATCCTCGCGATCACGTCGCCCGGATAGTGCAATTGCTTCAGGAACTCCATCGACGCCGTGACGATCACGGGCCCCTGCCCCTCGCCGTTGCCGCCCGCGATGCCGAGTTGCTCGAACCACGAGATCCGGGCCTGCTCCATGTAGCGGAAATAGACCGTGTTGTTCACGTGGCCGAATGCGTCCATGTCGCCCCAGCGGATCGGCATCGACATTTCAAATACAGGGGAATATTCGCTCATTGCAGTGTTCTTCGTTGCTGGATGTCATCCGCTCACGCGAGGCCGAAGCCGTCGTCGGCGGAGATGATCGAGCCGTTGATGAACTGCGACTCGTCGGCCGCGAGCAGCAACAACAGCCCGTCGAGATCCTGAGGCTTGCCGACGCGCCGGCGCGGCAGCATCGACTGCAGCTTCTGGCCCTGCTCGGTTTCCCACAGGTAGTGATTGATTTCGGTATCGATATAACCCGGACAGATCGCGTTGACGTTGATTCCGTGGCGGCCCCATTCGAGCGCCATCGCACGCGTCATCTGCACGACCGCCGACTTGCTCATCGCATACAGCCCGATCTGCGGAAACACGCGCAGCCCGGCCACCGACGCGATGTTGATGATCCGGTAAGGCGGCTTGCCGTTGCCGTTTGCGCGCATGATCATCCGCTTCGCGACTTCCTGCGCGACGAAAAACGCGCCGCGCGTGTTGGTGTCGAACACGAACTCGAAATCGGCCGGCGTCACGTCGACGAGCTTCTGCATCGTCGAGACGCCCGAATTGTTCACGAGGATGTCGATCGTGCCGGCTTCCGTTTCCGCGTGCGCGATGGCCGCCTTGATGCTCTGCACGTCGGTGACGTCGAGCGACACGACGTGCGCGGCACCGCCCTCGGCCTCGATTTCCGCGCGCAACTCCTTCAGTCGCTCGACGCGGCGGCTTGCGAGCACGACCTTCGCGCCGGCCTGCGAGAGCACCTGTGCGAAACGTTGCCCGAGGCCGCTCGATGCGCCCGTGACCAGCGCGACCTTGCCTTCCAGATTGATCGATCGACCCATTGCACATCCCCTTTCGATGTCGTTTCGCCGCCGCGGGCGCCAAGTCCCAGGCAGCATAACCCTAGCACAAAAAAATAGAACGATCGTGCTAATCTTCACGCATGCTGTTGCGGCAAGCGTTTCGTTTCGCAGACAATACGCTCCCGAATAAAAGCATTCTAACGGTTAGAGGAACGCCAATGACCCCCGCAAGCCTCATCGAGCAATACGGCCCGCGCGAATCGATGGAATACGACGTCGTGATCGTGGGCGGCGGCCCGGCCGGGCTGTCGGCCGCGATCCGGCTCAAGCAGCTGGCCGCCGAGAAAGGCACCGAGATCGGCGTGTGCGTGCTCGAGAAGGGTTCCGAGATCGGCGCGCACATCCTGTCGGGCGCGGTGATGGACCCGCGCGCGATCACCGAGCTGTTTCCCGACTGGAAGGAACGCGGCGCGCCGCTGAACGTTGAGGTCACGGAAGACCGCTTCCTGTTCCTGTCCGAGAAAAGCGCCGTCACGACGCCGAACTGGGCGCTGCCGGACAACTTCAAGAACCACGGCAACTATGTGATCTCGCTGGGCAACGTCACGCGCTGGCTGGGCCAGCAGGCCGAGGCACTGGGCGTGGAGATCTTCCCGGGCTTTCCGGCCGCAGAAATTCTCTACAACGACGACGGCTCGGTGAAGGGCGTCGCCACCGGCAACATGGGCGTGGGCAAGGACGGCGAGCCGACCGAGAACTTCCAGCTCGGCATGGAGCTGCACGCGAAGTACACGTTGTTCGCCGAGGGCTGCCGCGGCCATCTGGGCCGCCAGTTGATCTCGAAGTTCAAGCTCGACGCGAACGCCGATCCGCAGGCGTACGGGATCGGCATCAAGGAGCTGTGGGAAATCGATCCGGCCAAGCACAAGCCGGGCCTGGTGATCCACACGGCCGGCTGGCCGCTGAAGTCCGACACCTACGGCGGCTCGTTCCTGTACCACATGGACAATAACCAGGTCGTGGTCGGCTTCGTGGTGGGCCTGGGCTACACGAACCCGTACCTGTCGCCGTTCGAGGAATTCCAGCGCTACAAGACGCACCCGTCGATCCGCGCGTTCCTCGAAGGCGGCAAGCGCGTGTCGTACGGCGCGCGCGCGATCACGGCCGGTGGCCTGTTGTCGCTGCCGAAGACGGTGTTCCCGGGCGGCGCGCTGATCGGCGACGACGCGGGCTTCCTGAACGCGTCGCGCATCAAGGGCAGCCACGCGGCGATCAAGACGGGCATGCTGGCGGCGGACGCGGCGTTCGACGCGCTGCAGGCCGGCCGTCAGTCGGACGAGCTCAACGCGTACCCGGATGCGTTCAAGCAGTCGTGGCTGCACACGGAGCTGTACCGTGCGCGCAACTTCAAGCAGTGGATGGCCAAGGGCCTGTACCTGGGCACGCTGATGGTCGGGCTCGAGCAGAAGGTGATGGGCGGCAACGTGCCGTGGACGCTGCATCACAAGCACGCGGATCACGAGATGCTGAAGCCGGCATCGCAGTGCGAGCCGATCGAGTATCCGAAGCCGGACGGCAAGCTGACGTTCGACCGGCTGTCGTCGGTGTTCATCTCGAACACGAACCACGAGGAGAACCAGCCGGCGCACCTGACGCTGAAGGACGCGAGCGTGCCGGTGAACGTGAACCTGCGCACGTATGCGGGGCCGGAGGCGCGGTTCTGCCCGGCGGCGGTGTACGAGTTCGTGAAGAACGACGACGGCAGCGAGCGCCTCGTGATCAACGCGCAGAACTGCGTGCACTGCAAGACCTGCGACATCAAGGACCCGACGCAGAACATCGTGTGGGTCACGCCCGAAGGCGGCGGCGGGCCGAATTACCCGAACATGTAACCTGCTGAAAGACGCCGCCTTGCGCGGCGTTTTTTTGTCCGGTCTGCATTCGACGCTGCCGCGCCCGAGACCGGGCGCGCGATGCCTTCGCTCCGCCCTGCCCCGGCCGCGCTACCGCGTCGCGATGCGCCGGCGGAAATGCTCGGTACCGGACACGATCTTGTCGAGCACCGCATCGAGCGCCCAGAACCGCTCCCGCACGTCGTAGTCGATCGAGCGACAGCGAATCGACGCGAACGTGCCGATCCGTTGATGATAGATCTTCGCGAGCGCCGGGTAGCCGAGCGCTTCCGACACCGCCGAAAGCACCAGGAAGGTCGACAATTCGTCGGCGAGCGCCGGATCCGAGTCGCCCCGGGTGCGCAGCCATCGATACAGGTCGGGATGGAAGTTGGTAAACACGCCGTTGAAACCGGCGGAGCCCGCCTTCATCGCATCCCATGCGATCGCGGCATTCGCATTCAGGATCTTCATCGGCGAGCCCGCGGCCAGTGCAACGCGTCGCTTCACCGTCTCCAGATCGCAGCTCACGTCCTTCAACATCACGAAGCGGCCTGTGTCGATGCAAGCACGCAGTTCGTCATCGGACAGCAAGCGCCGATATGGCGCCGGACATTCATACAAGCCGAGCGGCAGATCCGACGGCAGCCGCGCAAGCAACTTGTTCAGATGATCGACAAACGCGGCGCTGCCCTTTCGATGCGGATCGAGGCGGTTGGTCACGAGCACGACGCCTTGCGCACCCGATTCCGCCGCGGCACACAGCTCCGCGACCTGCGCGTCCAGATCTTCGCTGACGTGGCCGGACGCCACGACAGGCACACGCCCGGCCACCCGCTCGACCACGAAGCGCGCGAGTTCGGCACGTTCGGCAAGACTCAGGAACTGCATCTCGCTCGATTGCGCGACCGCGAACAGCGCATCCGAGCCATGCGCCAGATACCATTCGATAAGTCGCTCGAGGCCCGCATAGTCGATCGCGCCGGCATCGTCGAACGGCGTCAGCATCACCGGCACGATCCCTTCGATGGTCGTGCTCGCCTGCTGATATGGTTGCATCTGTTTCTCCTTCCTTCAGTGAATACGGGGATCGGCTGGCGCCTCAGGCCGGTAGCGGTCCGGGCGCCGCACTCGCGGATTGCTCGGGAATCGGCTTGCGCACCAGCAGCAGGTAAGCCATCGCACCCGCGAACGCGATTGCCGCCGCCGTCAGCAGCGCCGGCACGAACGACCACGTCTGCGCGATGACGCCGGTCAGGATCGGCGCGAGCGCACCGCCGATGAAACCGCCGAAATTCTGGATCGCACCGAGCGATGCGACACGGCTCGGCGGTGCGGCCGCCGTCGCGAGCGCCCAAGAACACGCCGAAGCCGCATTGGCGAGAAAGATCACGACCGAAATGCATGCGAGCGCGACCGTGTTGCTCTGCACGAGTGCGGCCGGAATCGTGAACGCGACCATCCCGAGCATCGCGACGACCACCGCATTGCGCCGGCTCACCACCGGCGAGCGGCTGCGGCGCGTCACCAGATCCGACAGCCAGCCGGCCACGAGCGAACCGACGAATCCGCACAGGAACGGCACGGATGCCGCAAACCCGGTGCGCACGAGGCTCATGTGACGCTCCATCGTCAGGTACCCCGGCAGCCAGGTCAGGTAGACCCAGTTCAGATACACCGAACCGAAGAATCCGATCAGCATGCCCCAGGTGGTGCCGTGCGAAAAAAGGCTGCGCCACTCGGCGAAGGTCAGCTTGGGGGCGCCGACGGCCGTCTGCGCATCGGCATCGAGATACCCTCGTTCCGCGGCGGTCAGTTGCGCGCGCGCCGGATCGCGATACGACGCAAACCAGACGACGGCGACGACGAGACCGGCTGCCCCCGTCACGAAGAACGCCCAGCGCCAGTTGAACGAGGCGACGAGCACCGACAGCAGCAACGGCGCGAGCGCGGTACCGAGCGGCGACGCCGCGTTGAAGATGCCGGTCGGCGTACCGCGCGCGCGTAACGGAAACCAGTTGCTCACCACCCGCGCCGCCGACGGAAACTGCGGCGCCTCGCCGATGCCGAGCACGATCCGCGCGACGATGAACCAGCCGAAGGTGGACACGAGGCCGCCCGCCATCTGCGCGAACGACCAGACGATCAGGCCGATGCCGAGCAGCCGGCGCGGCCCGATGCGATCGACGAGCCCGCCGACCGGAAACTGGCACAGCGCATAGCTCCACGAGAATGCCGACAGCAGCAATCCCATCTGCGACAGCGACAGCCCGAGATCGCTGCGGATGGACGAACTCGCGACGGCCAGCGTGCCGCGATCGAGATAGTTGACGATCCCGCTCGCGAGCAGCAGCGCGAGCGCGATACGTTGTCCGCGCCGGATACGTGGCGGCGCAGTCGGAACAGCCGGGTCTTCGTTCATTTCGATCGTCTCCATGTCATGGGCCGGTGCTTGCCGGCGCTTTCCGTCTCGCGGAATCTATACGGTTATGCTTTCCACTTCTGCGCGCGTCGGAATCGACGTCTGTGCGCCGTGACGCGTGACGCTGATCGCGGCGGCACGCTGGCCGAACGCGATCGCGTCGTCCATCGATGCGCCGCTCGCCCGGGCCGCCGCGAAGCCGCCGACGAAGGTGTCGCCGGCCGCTGTCGTGTCGACGGCGACCACCGCCATTGCCCGATGGCGGCCGTTGCCTGCGCTGCCGCGCCAGCAGACGCCGCGCGCGCCCAGCGTGACCAGCACGTTGCCGACGCCCTTCGCGCGCAACGCCTCGGCGGCGCGAACCGCGGAGGCATCGTCGCCGACGGCAATGCCGGTCAGCGACTCCGCTTCCGTTTCGTTGACGACGAGGTAGTCGATCCGGGCCAGCAAGGCGTCGAACAGCGGCCGTGCAGGCGCCGGATTGAGCAGCACCGGCGTGCGATGCGCGAGCGCACTGCCGATCGCGCGCGCGACCGTCTCGATCGGCACCTCGAGCTGGCACACCAGCAGCGCCGCGCCGGCGATCGCGTCGCGCGCCCGGTCGACCAATTCGGCATCGAGACGCGCGTTGGCGCCGGGTACGACGACGATGCTGTTGGCCCCGTGCGCATCGACCGTAATCGTCGCCACGCCGGTTGCCTCACCGTCGATTCGGTGCACGTGCGTCACGTCGATGCGTTCGCCCACAAGCGCATCGTGCAGGCGCGCGCCGAACGCGTCGCCTCCGACGCAGCCGATCATCGTCACCGATGCACCGAGACGGGCCGCGGCCACGGCCTGGTTCGCGCCCTTGCCGCCGTGAACCGTCTGGAATTTCGTGCCGAGCAGCGTTTCTCCGGGCACGGGCAGCCGCGGGGCATGCGTGACGAGATCGACGTTGAGGCTGCCGACGACTGCGATCCGACGAGGGTTTGCGTGGCTCATCATTCAATGTAATCGCTTACATTTTCAACGGACAAAATAGTCGACGCGATCATCGTCGACGAAAATTTCACAATGCGGACGTAAGCTGGGTCTGACATAATGCGGAGTAGCAACAAGATAGCGCTTACATTCGCACAGGCACGATGCCCAATGCAAGCGGGACTACGGTGAATCGAGGGTAAACGATGGCGTTTTTGACCACGCGCGGCGCCTGCGGGGCAGCCGCGCCGGGGGAAGATCGATGAGCATGCCTCCACCTGGTGGCGGTACGGCGCGCGCACGCCGCGGCAGCGGCCGATCGGTGCTCGGGGATGTCGCGAAACTCGCCGGCGTGTCGACCGCGACCGTTTCGCGTGTCTACAACGATCCCGGCAAGGTCTCGGCCGACGTGCAGCAGCGCGTGCGCGACGCGGCACGCGCACTGAACTGGATTCCGAACGCGGCCGGCCGGGCACTCGCGTCCACACGCACCCACATCACGGGCGCGATCATCCCGACGCTCGACGACCAGGTGTTCGCGTCGCAAGTAGCGGGCATGCAGGCCGTCATGGCCGAGCATGGCATCACCCTGTTCCTGGGTTGCTCGAATTACGACCCGGCACAGGCGCTCGCGCAGGTGCGCGCGATGCTGTCGCGCGGCGTCGAAGCCGTGTCGCTGGTCGGCGAGGCTCATCCGCCGGAAGTCTTCGAACTGCTCGACCTGCATCGGGTGCCGTACGTCGTCACGTACGCCTACCGCGACGACAGCCCGCATTGCTGCATCGGCTTCGACAACCGCGCGGCATTCGCGCGACTGACCACGCACCTGCTCGAGCTCGGCCATCGCGATTTCGCGATCATCATGCAGCCTTCCGCAGACAACGACCGTGTGCAGGCCCGCCTGCGCGGCATCCACGACACGCTCGCCGCGCGCGGGCTCGCGGTCCGGCCGATCCACCAGCATGAGGGCCCGGCCACGATTGCGTTCGGGCGAGCGAGCCTGCGTGCGATCGCCGACAGCGGCGCGACGCGCCCGACCGCCGTGATCTGCGGCAACGACGCACTCGCGCTCGGCGCGCTGCTCGAAGCGCAGGCAATCGGCCTCGAGGTACCGTCGGACTTGTCGATCACCGGCTTCGACGATATCGCGCTGGCTCGCGAAATCCGTCCCGCACTCACAACGATGTGGGTCGACACCGATGCGATAGGCCGCAAGGCGGCCCGCGCATTGCTCGACGCCCTCGAGCACGGAGCACGCGGGCCCGGTTGCGCGATCCTGCCGGAGTTGCGGGTGCGCGAATCGGCCGCGCCGCCGAATTCGGCAGCCCAATGAAAACGGGGCGCACCAGGCGCCCCGCTTCGTGTCGAATCGGTCGAGCCGGCGCGTGCCGGCCCGCTCGCATCAAGTCGCGCTACCCGCGATCTTCGGCGTCGGCGTCTCGACGTCGCCGCACTGCGCGCGATGGCGCAGCGCATGGTCGATCAGCACCAGCGCGAGCATCGACTCGGCGATCGGCGTCGCGCGAATGCCGACGCACGGGTCGTGGCGCCCGAAGGTTTCGACCGTCGCCTCTTCGCCGGACTTCGTGATCGAACGCCGTGGCGTGCGAATGCTCGACGTCGGCTTGATCGCGATCGACACGGTAATGTCCTGCCCCGTCGAGATGCCGCCGAGCACGCCGCCCGCGTGGTTGCCGACGAAGCCGGCCGGCGTCAGTTCGTCGCCGTGCACCGAGCCCCGCTGCGCGACGCTGTCGAAGCCCGCGCCGATCTCGACGCCCTTCACCGCATTGATGCTCATCATCGCCTTCGCGATGTCCGCGTCGAGCCGGTCGAACACCGGCTCGCCCCAGCCGACCGGCACGCCCGACGCAACGACGTCGATGCGCGCGCCGATCGAATCGCCGTCCTTGCGCAGCGCGTCCATGTAGGCTTCCAGTTCCGGAACGATCGCCGCGTTCGGCGAGAAGAACGGGTTCTCGCGAACGTGCGACCAGTCGACGAACGGCACGTCGATCTCGCCGAGGCCGCTCATGTAGCCGCGCACCTCGACGCCGAAGCGCTCGCGCAGCCACTTCTTCGCAACCGCGCCCGCGCCGACGATCGGCGCGGTCAGGCGCGCGGACGAGCGGCCGCCGCCGCGGTAGTCGCGGATGCCGTATTTCTGCCAGTACGTGTAGTCGGCATGGCCGGGGCGGAACGTCTCGACGATGTTGCCGTAGTCCTTGCTGCGCTGGTCGGTGTTGCGGATCAGCAGCGCGATCGGCGTACCGGTCGTCACGCCTTCGAACACGCCGGACAGGATCTCGACCTCGTCGGCTTCCTGGCGCTGCGTCACGTGCCGCGACGTGCCCGGCTTGCGGCGGTCGAGTTCGACCTGGATGTCGGCTTCGGTCAGCGTCATTCCCGGCGGGCAGCCGTCGATCACGCAGCCGATCGCGGGACCGTGCGATTCGCCGAAGGTCGTGACAGTGAAAAGCGTGCCGAGGGTATTGCCGGACATGATGGAACCGCCCAAAGAGAATTGAACAAACCGATGCGCTGCCGGGACCGCTGGCAGGCCGATCGTTTGCCGGTCGAGAAAAAGAAGTAAACCGCTATTATGCCAGCCGTCCCGTGCCCGCGGGCCGTGTGAACCGTTCAGACCACACGGGCCCGCCACGCGGACGGCCCGGCGCAACGATCGTCGGCCCGCGCCGTGGCGGCCGAACAGGCCGGTTCGCCGCCGTCGTCACGGCCCGGCGCGATGGTGCCGGGGCCCGCTCCTGCTCACTTTCGCGCGCCGCGCAGCTCGGTCACCGCGGCTTGCAATGCTTCTGGCGTCGCGACCGACGCCGGGATCGGCTCCCCGACCGCGAGCGTCAGCCGGCTCATCACGCCGCGCTTGATCGGTCGCGGCATGCGCGCATCGGCATGGCGAGAGAAGTAGCTGCCCCACAGCCCGCGCAGCGCCATCGGAATCACGGGCGCCGGCGTACGGCCCAGGATTTCGGTGATGCCGTGGTGGAACGTGTTGATGTCACCCGTCTTGGTCAGCTTGCCTTCGGGGAAGATGCACACGAGTTCACCGTCTTTCAGCGCGGCCTCGCATGCGTCGTACGCGCGCGCGAGCATGTCGGGATCTTCGTGGCGCGGCGCGATCGGAATCGCCTTCGCATGCCGGAACACCCAGCTCGCGAAGCGCGTCTTGAAGATCCGGTGATCCATCACGAACCGGATCGGCCGCGGGCTCGCGGCCGCCAGCACCAGCGCGTCGACGTAGCTCACGTGGTTGCATACGAGCACGGCCGCGCCCTCTTCCGGGATCCGCTCCGCGTGCACGAGGCGAATCCGGTAGAACGTGTGCACCAGCACCCACGCGACGAAACGCAGCAGGAACTCCGGAACGAGCAGGTAGATGTACGTCGCGACCACGACGTTCAGCAGCGCGGTGACGAGGAACAGACCCGGGATGTCGACGCCGGCCTTGGTCAGCGCCATCGCCATCAGGGCCGACAGGATCATGAACAGCGCGTTCAGGATGTTGTTCGCGGCGATGATCCGCGCGCGATGGGTCGGCGCGCTGCGGCTCTGGATCAGCGCATACAGCGGCACGCTGTAGAAACCGCCGAACATCGCGAGCAGGAACAGGTCGGCCAGGATGCGCCAGTGGCGCGCGCCGGCCAGGAACTCGCCGACCGACAGCAGATGCCCGGGCGACGGCAGCGCGCGGCTCGCGAAATACAGTTCGATCGCGAACACGCTGATGCCGATCGAGCCCAGCGGCACGAGGCCGATCTCGACACGCCGCTGCGACAGCCGCTCGCACAACAGCGAGCCGAGGCCGATCCCGACCGAGAACGTCGCGAGCAGGACCGTGACGACGTCGGGGCTTGCGGACAGCACGTCCTTCGCGAAATTGAAGAACGACGTGAGGAACGTCGCACCGACGAACCACAGCCACGAGATGCCGAGCAGGCTCAGGAACACGGTGCGATTCTGTCGCGCGAGCCCGAGGTTGCGCCAGGTCTCGCTGAACGGGTTCCAGTTGATCACGAGATCGGGCTGCGGCGCCGGCGTCGGCGGCACGCGCTGCGCGACGAGCCGCCCGGCGAGCGCAATGACGACGACGCTGACGGCGAGCACGCGCTCACCGCTGCCTTCGATGCCCGCGGCCGCGCCGCCGATGATCGTCCCGATCAGGATCGCGATGAACGTGCCCATCTCGACGAGGCCGTTGCCGCCGACCAGTTCGTGGTCGCCGAGATGCTGCGGCAGGTACGAATACTTGACGGGGCCGAACAGCGTCGAGTGCATTCCCATCATGAACGTGCACAGATACAGCAGCGTCGCGCTGTGCGTGACGAAACCGGCCGCGCCGACCAGCATCAGCACGATCTCGAAGGTCTTCACGAAGCGCGTGAGCGTCGCCTTGTCGTATTTGTCTGCGATCTGGCCGGAGGTGGCCGAGAACAGCACGAACGGCAGGATGAAGATCGCGGAAATCAGGAACGCGGCCGTCTTCGCGTCGACGCCGGAGAAACGCGCGGTGTGATACGTGACGAGCGACGTGAACCCGATCTTGAACACGTTGTCGTTCAACGCCCCGAGGAACTGGGTCGTGAAGAACGGCGCGAAACGGCGCTGGCGCAACAGGTCGAACTGCGACGCGTGGGCGCGCCGTTCGCCACGCGATGCGGAAGAGACTTGCGTGTGATCGCTCATGCGGAATACGCGCGCGTCGTCTGGGCGAAGCTGCGCGGGCCTTGTGTTGTTGTCGAAAAAACGGCGACGCAGGCTGAACCTGCGCCGCCGTGCGCCGAGTGGCAGCGCCCGCGCGTCATGGCACCGGGCGCGACCGGATTCACGGCTTCTGCGCTTCGGCTTCCGATTCCGGCCAGTCGCGGATGTACGCTTTCAGCATCCGGTTCTCGAAGCTTTGCGCCTCGACGACCGTCTTCGCGACGTCGTAGAACGAGATCACGCCCATCAGCACCTTCTTGTCGAGCACCGGCATGTAGCGCGCGTGGCGCTCGAGCATCATCCGGCGCACTTCGTTGACATCCGTTTCCGGCGTGCACGTGAGCGGCTCGTCCATCACCTTGCGCACCTGCACGTCGCCGATTGCGCCGCCGTTTACGTGCAGGCGCAGGATAATCTCGCGGAACGTCAACATCCCGACGAGATCGCCGTACTCCATCACGACGAGCGAACCGATATCGTGTTCGGCCATCGTATCGACCGCTTCGCGCAGCGGCTTATCGGGCGTCACCGTAAACAGCGTGTTGCCCTTCACTTTCAGAATATCGCTGACGCGCATCGTAGTCCCCTCATGCTTGAATGCAAATCCGCTTTCGATCCTATCGGAAAGCCTGTCAAAAGGAAAGCGCGCCCCCGGCGCGGGCGCGTGCCGCTTGCGGACGCCGCCCGCCCGCCGCACAATGATTCCATCGACAGCGGCCCGAGGAGACGGCCATGGCGCACACGCATACGGAGCAATTCGCGAGCTTCGCCGATTTCTACCCGTACTACCTGAACGAACACCAGAACCTCACGTCGCGGCGGCTGCACTTCATCGGCTCGCTCGGCGTGATCGGCTGCGTCGCGATGGCGATCGCGACGGGCCACTGGGCGTGGCTGCCGGCGGCGCTCGTCTGCGGCTACGGATTCGCGTGGGTCGGACACTTCTTCTTCGAGAAGAACCGCCCCGCCACGTTCCGGCACCCGATCTACAGCCTGATGGGCGACTGGGTGATGTTCAAGGACATCTGCACCGGGAAGATCCCGTTGTAACGCCCGCCCGGCAGCGCGTCACGCCGTTTTCGGCGGCCGCGCGTGCGGGTCGCGCGCGCCGCCCGGCACGGGCCCCGGCACGGTCTCTTCAGGCTGCTCACCGGCGAGCCGGTTCGCGGCGATCAGCGACGCAAGCGATACGTCGAACCGGTCGTTCGACAGCACCTCGAGCAACGCCGCGCCTTCGACGTGGCTGCGGCGTCGCTGCAGCTGGTAGGTCAGCTCGGTGCGGTCGATCACCAGCACGTCGAACAGCTGCGCCAGCGTCAGTTGCTCAGGATTCGCCAGCAGAATGTAGCGCGGCGCGGGTTCGCCGCTTTCCAGCCGCGCGATCCATTCGCGCTCCTCCATCGTCAGCAGCAGCCGCTGCGCGGTTTCCATGTCGCAGCGCAACATGGTCGCGAGCCGCATCGCCGTGTAGCCTGCCTTGCCGGCCGCGCGCGCCTCGGCCAGCCGCGCGAGCAATTCGAGCGCGTCGAGCAGGTCGCTGCCCGGATAATGGATGCGGTGGAACTGGCCGACACGGATCGCCGGCAGCGCGGACGCCACCATCGCGCCGAGCAGCGCGATGAACCAGCTCAGGTACACCCACAACAGGAACACCGGCAGCGCCGCGAACGCGCCATAGACGGCCGTATAAGTCGGAATGCGCCGCACGTAATAGCCGAAGCCCCGCTTCGCGAGCTCGAACGCGATGGCCGCGAACAGCCCGCCGATCACCGCGTCGCGCCATGCGACCGTGCAGTTCGGCAGGTACACGTACAGCAGCGTGAAGGCGAGCACCGTCAGCGGCAGCGACGCGAACGCGAGCAGCCATTCGACGATCGACGTCGACGGTGCGGCGCCGGTGAACGCCAGCGACTGCGTAAACAGATACGACGAGATCGACAGGCTCACGCCGAACAGCAACGGGCCGAGCGTAATCAGCGCCCAGTACGCGAGCACGCGCTGCGCGAACGGCCGCGGCTTTCGCACCCGCCAGATCAGGTTGAATGCGGATTCGATCGTCATCATCGTCATCACCGACGTGACGACGAGCACGATCAGGCCGGCCGTCGTCAGCCCCTTGGCCTTCGACGCGAACTGGTTCAGGTACTTGAAGATCTGGACGTTGAACTGGGCGGGCATCAGGTGATCCGCGAGGAACCCCTGCAGCGAGATCTGGAACGACGCGAACATCGGGAACGCGGTGAACAGCGCGAACGCGACCGTCACGAGCGGCACGAGTGCCAGCATCGTCGTGAACGTGAGGCTGCCCGCCACTTGCGGGATGCGATCCTCGGCGCTGCGCCGGGCCGCGAACTGCGCGAGGCGCTTGAGGGTGTCGAGATCGACGCTCAACTTCGGCAAACGGCTTCTCCTTCTCGATCGCGCGCGCGACGGCGCGCCGCCGCCGCGCTGCGCGACGACTTCAGCCCCTATAATAGCCGCTCGATCCAGCAGGGGCCGACTGCACCGGGCATGCGCGCGGCCGCACGCGGCTCCGTCGCCCATGAAAGACATTCTCGTCCTCTATTACAGCCGTCACGGCGCCACGCGCGATCTCGCGCTCGCGATCGCGAACGGCATCGACAGCGTGCCCGGCATGCAGGCCCGCATCCGCACCGTGCCGCCCGTCTCGACGGTCTGCGAAGCCACCGCGCCCGAGATCCCCGACGACGGGCCGCCGTACGCGGAGCTGCGCGATCTCGAGGAGTGCGCGGGCCTCGCGCTCGGCTCGCCGACCCGCTTCGGCAACATGGCCGCCTCGCTCAAGTATTTCCTCGACGGCACGACCCCGCAATGGCTGTCGGGCGCGCTGACCGGCAAGCCGGCCTGCGTGTTCACGTCGACCGGCAGCCTGCACGGCGGCCAGGAATCGACGCTGCTGTCGATGATGCTGCCGCTGCTGCATCACGGGATGATGATCGTCGGGATCCCGTACACGGAATCCGCGCTCAGCACGACGCGCACCGGCGGTACGCCGTACGGCGCATCGCACGTGTCGCAACACGATCGCAGCGCGCCCGAAGGGCTGTCGGCCGACGAAAAGGTGCTCGCGGCCGCGCTCGGCGTGCGACTCGCCCGCGCGGCAGCGGCGCTGTCAGCCGCCCAGGCTGCCGAAGCCGCATGAACGCGCCCGCCCGCCCCGCCGTCGCTGCCCGGCCGCGCTACGCGCTCGCCGCGGCCGCGTGCCTCGTCGCGCTGATCGCGCTGTCGCTCGCGTGGGAGCTGTGGCTCGCGCCGCTGCGCCCGGGCGGCTCGGCGCTGATGCTCAAGGCCGTGCCGCTCGCGCTCGCGCTGCCCGGCGTCTGGCGGCGTAACATCTATACGATGCAGTGGGCGAGCATGCTGATCCTCGTCTATTTCGCCGAAGGCATCGTGCGCGGCATGTCCGACCGCGGGCTGTCCGCGACGCTCGGCTGGTGCGAGACCGCGCTCGCCGTCGGCTTCTTCGTGGCGGCGCTTGCGTACGTCGCGCCGTTCAAGCGCGCGGCGAAGCGGCAGCGCGCCGCGTCCTGACCCTTACGCGACCGAACGTGATGAATTCTTCCGAAGCCTTCGTATCCGCCTGCCGCGACGCGATCGGCAGCGCCTACGTGCTGACCGATCCGCATGACACCGAGCCGTTCCTGACCGATTGGCGCCGCCGCTACACGGGTAGCGCGTGCGCGGTGCTGAAACCGGCCGATACCGCCGAAGTCGCCGCGCTCGTCCGGCTCGCGAACACGCATGGCGTCGCGCTCGTCCCGCAGGGCGGCAACACCGGCCTCGCCGGTGGTGCAACGCCGGACGCGAGCGGCGGCCAGGCCGTGCTGAGCCTCGCGCGCCTGAACCGCGTGCGCGCGCTCGATCCGCACAACAACACGATCACCGTCGAAGCCGGCGTGATCCTCGCCGACGTGCAGGCGCGCGCCCGCGAAGGCGGCCGGCTGTTCGCGCTGAGCCTCGCCGCCGAAGGCAGCTGCACGATCGGCGGCAACCTGTCGACCAACGCGGGCGGCACCGCGGTGCTGCGCTACGGCAACGCGCGCGAGCTGTGCCTCGGGCTCGAGGTCGTGACGCCGCAGGGCGAGATCTGGGACGGCCTGCGCGGCCTGCGCAAGGACAACACGGGCTACGATCTTCGCGACCTGTTCATCGGCGCGGAGGGCACGCTCGGGATCATCACGGCCGCCGTGATGAAGCTGCACCCGCTGCCGGCCGCGCAGGTCACCGCGCTGGCCGCGCTCGAGTCGCCGCACGCGGCGCTCGACTTCCTCGCGCTCGCGCAACGCGCGGCCGGCCCGCTGCTGACCGGCTTCGAGCTGATGTCCGACTTCTGCATGCAGCTCGTCGGCAAGCACTATCCGCAACTGCGCTATCCGTTCGAGCGCACGCATGCACAGACGGTGCTGCTCGAACTGTCGGACAACGAGAGCGAAACGCATGCGCGCGCGCTGTTCGAGAAATTGATGGAGGAAGCGTTCGACGCCGGGCTCGTGGTCGACGCGGTGGTTGCGGAGAATCTCGCGCAGTCGCGCGCATTCTGGGACCTGCGCGAACACATCCCGCTCGCGCAGGCCGACGAAGGGCTCAACATCAAGCACGACATCGCGGTGCCGATTTCGTCGATCGCGCGCTTCATCGACGAAACCGATGCGGCCATCCAGCAGGCGGCGCCCGGCGCGCGGATGGTCACCTTCGGCCATCTCGGCGACGGCAACCTGCACTACAACGTGCAGACGCCCGAAGGCGGCGACCCGAAGGCGTTCCTTGCGGCGTTCCAGAAGCCGATCAACCGCATCGTCTACGACAACGTGCATCGTCACCACGGCACGATCAGCGCGGAACACGGGATCGGCCAGTTGAAGATCGACGACGCGCAGCGCTACAAGTCGCCGGTCGAAACGGCGCTCATGCGCACGCTGAAGACCGCGCTCGATCCGCGCGGGCTGATGAATCCCGGCAAGGTCCTGCGCTGAAGCCACGCACCCCGGAGCGATGTCCATGAGAGTACGCGTCCTGTCCGACCTGCATCTCGAAAGCAACCAGCCCGACACGATCCCGCATGCCGACGCGGACCTGGTCGTGCTGGCCGGTGACATCCACAATCACGCGGAAGGCCTGCGCTGGGCCGCCGAAACGTTCGCCGCCGATGTGCCGGTGGTCTACGTGCCGGGTAACCACGAGTACTACGACGGGGAATTCGGCGCGCTCGAGACCGCGATGCGTGACGCCGCGCAGGCGATCGACCACGTGCATTACCTGAACAACGGCGTGTACGTCGATCCGGCGCGGCGCTTTCGCGTGCTGGGTACGACGCTGTGGTCGGACTTCTCGCTGTTCGGCGCCGACGATGCGAGCGTCGCACGCGCGATCGACGCTGGCCTGCGCGTGATGCTCGACTTCAAGGGCTTGATTCAGGTGACGTGGCCGCACGACGCGGCACTGCATGGGACGGAGGCGGCGGAGCGGGATTTCACGCCGGCCGACGCGATCGCGCTGCACCGGCAAGGCCGCGCGTGGCTCGAGGCACGGCTCGCGACGCCGTTCGACGGCTGCACGATCGTCGTCACCCATCATGCCCCGCACCTGCGCTCGCTGGCCGAGCGTTACGCGGAAGACCTGGCATCGGCCGGGTTCGTCACGGACATGGCCGAACTCGTGCGGCCGCCCGTGGACCTGTGGATCCACGGCCATACGCACACTTCATTCGATTACGTGACCGACAGCGGTACGCGCGTGGTGTGCAACCCGCGCGGCTATATCCACCGGCGCACCGGCGAACTGGAAAATCCCGCGTTTGCGTGGGACAGAGTGGTCGAACTCGGCTGATTGCCGGCCCGCCGGGCCGCATGATGCGGCCCTGCCCGATCCGGAAAAGCCGCCCGATCAGCGATCGGCGCGGCGCGATCCGTTCGATGACGGGCGCACCCGCACCGGTACCGGCTTCATCCGTGCCTTCATCGCGCGCAGCAGATCGCGCGTCGCCGCGGCGGCAGCAGCCGCACCAAGAAGAATTCCAAGGCCGATCATCAGTTGCGTATCCATTGCGACTCCGGGTATGGGCAGATCCAAATCTCTATGATTTGAACAGTATCAAACTGTCCGCCGTCCGAGGGTAAAAAAATGTTGCGCGAAGGACAAATCTCGTCAGATCGGCCTCGACTGCGCGGTCATGTCGCAGCCGTGAACTGCGCGAGCGCGGCTTCGTCCGCTTCGAGGGTGGCCGGCAACTCGTCGCGCAAAAAATCGACCCAGGTGCGAATTTTCGCGTCGAGGTACTGCCGCGACGGATACAGCGCGTAGATGTTCATCACGTGCGACCGGTATTCGGGCATCACGCGCACGATGTGTCCGCTGCGCAGCCCGCCGATCGCCGAATAGAGCGGCAACCCGCCGATCCCCATTCCTTCCCGCACCGCGACCGCGAGCGCCTCGGCGACATTCACGCGGAACGGCGGCGCCGTGATCGGAATCACCTCGTCGCCGTGCGGGCCCGACAGCGACCACTCGTCGAAGTGAAAGCCCGGCGCGACCATCCCGAGACAGACGTGCTGCTCGAGATCCGCGGGCGTGCGTGGCACGCCGTGCGCGTCGACATAGCCGGGCGACGCGCACACGACGCTGTAGCTCTCGCCGAGCCGCTGCGACACGAGCCCCGAATCGGGCAAGTCGCGGCCGACGACGATCGCGACGTCGTATCCCTCGTCGAGCAGGTCGGGCATCCGCTGCGCGAGCGTCAATTCGACGTGCACGTCCGGATAGCGCTGCCGATAGCGCGCAATGGCCGGCACCAGGTAATGCTGGCCGAGGCTCGTGAAGCAATGGACCTTCAGCTTGCCCGACGGGCGCGCGTGCGCGTCGCCCGCTTCGGCTTCGGCCTGGTCGACGTACGCGAGGATCTGCTCGCAGCGCTGCAGGTAGCGCTCGCCTGCTTCGGTCAGCGCGATCCGGCGTGTCGTCCGGTTCAGGAGGCGCGTGCGCAGGTGTGCCTCGAGATCCGAGACGGCGCGCGACGCATAGGCGGTCGTCGAATTCATCTGCTGGGCCGCCGCGGTGAAGCTCCCCGCGTCGACCACGCGGACGAATACCCGCATGTTTTGTAACGTATCCATCGCATTACCCGTTTGAATCCGGACGGATTGTTGCACAGGGTCGAACAAATATTGTCTCAGGATTCGTAAAAATGACTTGCATCCTTGTCCATTTATTCAGGAATCACTGAAAAATATAATCGCATCCGACTCATCTATATCCGAAAGGGAGAAAATCGTGCGGTCTCCGGCAACAAAAGGGACGCTGGCACTGGCGGTTCTTGCAGTCTCATTAATAATGGCCGGGTGCGCGAGCATGGGCGACAACAAGCCGCAGTCCGCCCGCATCGACGCGAACGCGCTCGATGCCGGTGCTGCCATCCGCGCGGCGAACCGCGACGCGGGCTGGCCCGCGTCCGACTGGTGGCGCGCCTATCGAGACCCGCAGCTCGACGCATGGGTCGCCGCCGCGCAGGCCGGCAACCCGACCCTCGCGGCCGCCGCGGCCCGCGTGCGCGAAGCGCAGGCGATGGCGCGCGTGGCCCGTTCGGCGGAGCTGCCGCAGATCAACGGCAATCTGTCGCTGATGCGCCAGCACTGGCCCGACAACGTGTATTACGGCCCGGGGCCGCTCGCCGATACCGATACGTGGAACAACACGGGCACGCTGGGCCTGTCGTACCACCTCGATCTGTGGGGCAAGGACAAGAACGCGACCGAGCGCGCGCTCGACACCGCGCACGCGACCGCCGCGGACGCGCGGGCGGCGAAGCTCGAGCTCGAGGTCAATGTCGTACGCGCGTATGTCGGCATGTCGATGAACTACGCGCTGCTCGACCTCGCGCACGAAACGCTTGAACGCCAGAAAGCGCTGGCCGATCTCGCGCGCAAGCGCCTGCAGGCCGGGCTCGGCACGCAGCTCGAAGTCAGCCAGGCCGAATCGACGCTGCCCGACTACGAGCGCCAGATCGACACCTATGAAGAAGCGATCCAGCTCGCGCGCCACCAGCTCGCCGCGCTCGCGGGCAAAGGCCCGGGCGCCGGCGACGCGATCAAGCGGCCGAGCCTGTCGCTCGACGCACCGGCCGGCTTGCCGTCAGCGATGCCGGCCGACCTGCTCGGCCGCCGGCCGGACGTCGTCGCGGCCCGCTGGGCGGTCGACGCGCAGGCGCGCGGCATCGACGTCGCGAAGGCCGCGTTCTACCCGAACATCGATCTGCTCGCGACGGTCGGCGGCTTCGGCGTGACCGCGCCTTTCACCGATTTCCTGCGCGCGATGAACGGCGGCTGGATGGCCGGCCCCGCGCTGTCGCTGCCGATCTTCGAAGGCGGCCGCCTGCGCGCGCAACTCGGGGCGGCCGACGCCGGCTACGACCAGGCGGTCGAGCGCTACAACCAGACGGTCGTCGGCGCGCTCAAGGACATCGCCGACCAGGTCGTGCGGATCCGTTCGCTCGATACGCAGAAGAAGGACGCCGCGCGCTCGGTGGCCGCCAACGACCGCAGCTACCGGTTGTCGCGCGAAGGCTTCCGCCGCGGGCTGACCGATTACGTGAACGTGCTGGTCGCGCAACAGCAGCTGCTGCGCGCGCAGGAGACGGCGGCCCGCATCGACGCGGAACGCCTCGCCGCGCACGCGCAGCTGATGGCCGCGCTCGGCGGCGGCGTCGAGACGGAAGCGGACGTTCAGGGCAACCATCCGCAGAACGACGAGTCCGGCGCACACGCTGCCGCGGGCACTGCCGCGCCGGCCGCCGCATCGGGCGCGAAGCCCGTCGCGGCCGTCGCCCGTCCCGCGCAGGTCGCAACCGCCGGCACGGCCGCCGCGCCGGCCGCACGGTAAAGCGGAGCGAACGCCATGTCCGCCTCCTCCCCCGCTTCCACGCACGCCGCCGGTCCGCTCGCGGCCTGGTCCGCCGCGTTCGGCGACTGGGCTCGCAGCGACGGCGCCGCGTGGCTCTATCTGTTCAAGGCGCTGCTCGCCGCTTTCATCGCGACCGGCGTGTCGATGCGGCTCGACCTGCCGGCACCGAAAACGGCCATGACCACGGTGTTCATCGTGATGCAGCCGCAAAGCGGCGCGGTGCTCGCGAAGAGCTTCTACCGGGTCGCCGGCACGATCTTCGGGCTGATCGCGACGCTCACGTTCGTCGGGCTGTTCCCGCAGCAGCCGCAGCTGTTCCTGCTGGCCGTCGCGCTGTGGGTCGCGCTGTGCACGGCCGGCGCCGCGCGCAATCGCAACTTCCGCAGCTACGGCTTCCTGCTCGCCGGTTATACGACCGCGCTGATCGGGCTGCCGGCATCGCAACACCCGGACGGCGCGTTCATGAGCGCGATGACGCGGGTCGCCGAAATCATGGTCGGGATCGTGTCGGCAGGTGTCGTCAGCGCGCTGGTGTTTCCGCAATACACCGGCGAGCAGATGCGCACGACGGTGCGCAAGCGCTTCAGCAGCTTCGTCGACTACGTCGCGGCCGCGCTGTCGGGCCAGCTCGATCGCGCGCACATCGAAACCATCCATACGCGCTTCGTCGCGGACGTGGTCGGATTCGAAGCGGCGCGCAGCATGGCCGTGTTCGAGGATCCGGACACGCGCATGCGCAGCGGCCGCCTCGCGCGGCTGAACAGCGAGTTCATGAGCGTATCGAGCCGCTTCCATGCACTGCACCAGCTGATGAACCGGCTGCGCGCCGCCGGCGCGCAGGCCGCGATCGATGCGATCGAGCCGTATTTCCGCGAGATAGCGCCGCTTCTGACGCGCAATGGCGAACCGGTGCGCTCGTCGGCCGACGCCGCGCTCGCGGCCGAACAGCTGCTCGCATGGCGCGACGCACTGCCGCGCCGCATCCGCGCGACGCGCGCCGCGCTCGAGACGCAGCCGGATTTTCCGCTGCTCGACTTCGACACGGCCACCGAGCTGCTGTATCGCTTCATCACGGACCTGCACGAATACGCGGCAACCTATGCGTCGCTGTCGACCGCGACGCACGAGCGCGAACGCTGGATCGAGCGCTACGAACCGCGCACCAACGCGACGGCGATGGTGATCGCGGCGATCCGGACCGCGACCGTGATCCTCGTGCTCGGCTGGTTCTGGATCGAGACCGCGTGGCCGAGCGGCGTGACGATGACGCTGACGGCCGCGGCCACCTGCGCGCTCGCTTCATCGACGCCGCGCCCGACCGCGATGTCCGCGCAGATGGGCATGGGTACCGCGCTGGCCGTCTGCACGGGCTTCCTGCTGACGTTCGGCATCTACCCGCACATCGACGGCTTCCCGCTGCTGTGCGCGGCGCTCGCGCCGCTGCTCGCGATCGGCATCTTCATGACGCTGAAGCCGAAACTCGCGGGCTACGGGATGGGCTACCTGATCTTCTTCAGCTTCCTCGCCGGCCCCGACAACATCACGCACTACGACCCGACGAGCTTCATGAACGACGCGCTCGCGCTGGTGCTGTCGATGCTGGTCTCCGCGATCGCGTTCGCGGTGCTGTTCCCGCCGACCGCGCCGTGGCTCAAGAAGCGGCTGTTCGCCGACCTGCGCCACCAGGTGGTCGCCGCGTGCCACGCGCGGCTGGCCGGACTGCGCACGCGCTTCGAGAGCGGCGCGCGCGACCTGATGTACCAGGCGCACACCTTGTCGGCCGACCAGCCGGACGTGCAGCGCGACGCACTGCGCTGGATGTTCGCGGTGCTGGAGACGGGCAACGCGGCGCTCGACCTGCGCACCGAACTGGCCGCGCTGCCGTCCGACCCGCGCCATGCGCCGACGACGCCGTGGCGACGCGCGATCGAAACGCTGCGCACCGCGCTGTCCGCGCTGTTCCGCCATCCGGACGCAGCGCGCTTCGACGCAACGCTTGCAGCCGTCAACGCCGCGATCGACGCGACCCGGCAGACGCTCGATGCGTTCACGCCGTCGCGCGACGAGCGCCATCGGCTGCAGCGCATCCTGAGTCATCTGCATTTCGTACGCACGGCGCTGCTCGATCCGGAATCGCCGCTCGAGCCGCTCAACCGCAATCGCCCCGTGCGTCCCCAACAAGGAGCCTCGTCATGATGCCGCGTGAAATCGCCATTCTCGATGCCTACATGCCCACGGTGGTCCTGATGTTCGTCCTGGGCGCGCTGGCGACCTGGGCCGTCGACCGCCTGCTCGCCTACACGGGCCTCTACCGTCTCGTCTGGCACCCGTCGCTGTTCCGCGCGTGCCTGCTCGTCTGCATTTGCGGCGGACTGAGTCTCGCCGTTTACCGTTGATCCCGAACCATCATGATTCTCAGAAAACTCTTCGGCTTCGTCGCGACCGCCGTCATCCTTCTCGTCGCGATCCTGATCGGGCGCTCGCTGTGGGTGCACTACATGGACGATCCGTGGACGCGCGACGGGCGCGTCCGTGCCGAGATCGTCAACGTCGCGCCGGACGTATCGGGCGCGATCGTCGAGCTGCCCGTACATGACAACCAACTCGTGAAAAAGGGCGACCTGATCATGCAGATCGACCCGTCGCACTATCAGATCGCGGTCGAACAGGCGCAGGCGGCCGTCGCCGCCCGCCGCGCGGAGCTGCAAATGCGCCGCGACGATGCGGCCCGCCGTGCCGACCTCGACGCGCTCGTCGTGTCGAAGGAAAACCGCGAGAACGCGGCGCACAGCGCATCGAGCGCCGATGCGCAGTACCAGCAGGCGCTCGCCGCGCTCGATGCCGCGAAGCTCAACCTCGAACGCACGCGCGTGGTCGCGCCGGTCGACGGCTACATCACGAACCTGCAGACGTTCAAGGGCAACTACGCGGTGGCCGGCCAGGCGAAGCTCGCGATCGTCGACAGCCATTCGTTCTGGGTCTACGGCTACTTCGAGGAAACCAAGCTGCCGCGCGTGAAGGTCGGCGCACCGGCCGAGATGCGGCTGATGAGCGGCGGCGTGATGAAGGGCCACGTCGAGAGCATCTCGCGCGGCATCTACGATCGCGACAACCCGCAAAGCCGCGACCTCGTCGCGGACGTGAATCCGACCTTCAACTGGGTGCGCCTCGCGCAACGCGTGCCGGTGCGCATCCGGATCGACGAAGTGCCGGCCGACGTGGTGCTGTCGGCGGGCACGACCTGCACGGTCATCATCGATCCGGACAAGCAGAAGAAATCGTGACGATGCGACGGCCGGGCGACGCCCCGCCCGGCCGCGTCACTCCCAGAAAAACCGGTAAGGCAGGAACGGCGACGGCCCGAGCCCGTATTCGCCGAGCATGTTGCGCAGCCGCATCGCGAAACCGATGGCGCCGATCACGACCAGCACGACGATCACGTGCCGGCGCCGGATCCCCGGCACGTGCTGCAGCGGCACGAACTGACAGCCCATCGCGAACAGCACGAGCCACTGGAAGCGCAGCCCCGCGTAGCTGACTCTGGCGAGCGCGAAGCTCGCAATCTCGCAGACGAACAGGAATACGAGCGTGCGCGGCATCCGCGCGAGCAGCATCCAGCCGGCCGCGAGCGTCAGCAGCGCAAGCGCGAGCGGTGCGCCGCCCGACATCTGCGCAGGCGGCGTGAACGCCGCATACAGGCCGACCTTCGCGAGCAGTGCATCGTGATGCATCGCGAACAGCACGCCGCCGATCGCGAGCGCCAGCCCCGCGTAGCGCAGCCGGCGCAACCGTCGGATCTGCAGCAGCACGACCAGAAGCACCGCCGACACGTGCATGCTGGTCGCCGCCGCAGCGAATGCGAACGACGCGCCGTGCCGTCTGCGCGCCCACGCGTCCGACGCGAGCTTCGCGACACAGAACGCGATGCCATAGCGCAGGCCGCTCATCGCCATGTCGTAGAAGAACAGCGGAAAGATCAGCGTGGCGAACACGCATGCGTCCTCGGCGCTGCGGCCGAACGCGGTGACGCATGCGACGACGACCAGCAGCGACAGAATCGCCATCGCGACGTACGGCTCGTGCCCGAGCCACCCGAGCGCGCGCACGAGCCAGACGAAACCCGGTTCGAGCGTGCGCGGCACAACCTTCAGATTGCCGCTCCAGATGCCGGCGATGATGTCGTGGTAGATCGCCGTGTCGGTGCCGGTCCTGCCCCGCAGCAACGCGAACGCGGCGGCCGGCGCGATGCCCGCCGCGAGCCATCGCCACGCGGCCACGCGCGTGCGCATGCCGATCGCGGCGGACGCGAGCATCCACAGGTATCCCGTCAGGTAAATCGTAATCGTCATTGTCGTGACCCGGCTGGCGTGCCGTCGCACCGAGGAGTCGGTACGGGCGCGCCGCGGGTTCTGGCCCCCAGCTATGTGGACGCGCATTGTAAGGGATTGCGCGCGGGCCGACCGCCGGGTTTGTCACGGATCGACAGCGCGCCGCCGGCCTGCGTGTCGCGGGCGGCGCGCGACGGAGCGGGACGAAACGACGCTCAGGCCGCGATGCGAAAGCGTCCGACCAGCGACTTGAGCGCCTGCGCCTGCTCGTCGAGCGCATTCGCTGCGGCGGCCGCCTGTTCGACGAGCGCCGCGTTCTGCTGCGTGCCGGCATCCATTTGCGTGACGGCGCGGCCGATTTCGTCGATCCCCGCGCTCTGCTCGTCCGATGCCGCGGAGATCTCGCCGATGATGTCGGTCACGCGCTTGACTGCCCGCACCACGTCGTCCATCGTGCGGCCCGCATCGTGTGCGAGCGCCGCGCCGTTCGCGACGCGCTCGACCGACGCGCCGATCAGCGTACGGATCTCCTTCGCCGCGGTCGCCGCGCGCTGCGCGAGCAGCCGCACCTCGCCCGCGACCACCGAGAAACCGCGCCCCTGTTCGCCGGCGCGCGCGGCCTCGACCGCGGCGTTCAACGCGAGAATGTTGGTCTGGAACGCGATCCCCTCGATCGTGCCGATGATGTCGCGAATGTTCTTCGCGCTGTCGTCGATTTCGCTCATCGTCGCGACCACGCGCCCGACGACTTCGCCGCCCGCCTCCGCGACGGCCGACGCATTGGCCGCGAGCGCGCTCGCCTGGCGCGCATTCTCGGCGTTCTGCCGCACGGTCGACGTGAGCTGCTCCATGCTGGCCGCCGTGCGTTCCAGCGCGACGGCCTGCTGCTCGGTGCGCCGCGACAGGTCCAGGTTGCCGGTCGATATCTCGCCGGACGCGGCCGCGATCGCCTCGGCGCTGACGGCGATCTCGCCGACGGTCGCCGCGAGCCCGGTCTGCATGTCGTACAGCGCACGCACCATGCTGTCACGGTCGTGCCGGGCGAGCGTTATCGGTCGCGTGAGGTCGCCGCGCGCGATGTCGGCGGCGATCGCCTTCGCGTCGGCCGGCTCGCCGCCGAGTTGCGACGCGAGGCGGCGCACGACGCCTTCGGCAATCGCGATCGCGAGCACGATCAGCGCGGCCGTCATCGCCGCGATCATCGCGAACGACGACGAGAAGATCGTTGCGGACGCATCGAGCGTCGCCTTCGACTTCGCGCCGCGCGTCTTCACGAGCATCGCGACGAGTTTCTCGAGCTTGCCGGTCTCGACCAGCAGCGACACGTCCTGCGTGCCGACCTGCCAGTTCATCTGCGACAGGTCGAGCGGCTGCGCCTGCACGAGCGCGACGAAATCGCGCAGATGGCCGCTCCACGTGCCGACCGCCATCGAGAACGCGCGCAGTCGCGCGGAATCGTCCGCATCGGCCGGATCCGCGTAACGCTGCAGCGTCGCGAGCGCCTGGCCGATCGACGCGAGCCCGGCGCCGACCTCGGCGCCCAGATCGTCGCGTTCCTTCGCGGTGGTCGCGGTCAGCAGCATCTTCTGTGCGCGGCTCGCGCGCAGCACCTCGGCGCGCACTTCCTCCGCCGCCCGGCTCGCGACGTGCCCCTGCTCGTAGACCGACGCAATCGACGCGTTCAGGCGGCTGATCTGCCACAACGAAAACACGCCGATCGCGAGCGTGCCGGCCAGCAGGATCGCGAACGCGGCGCGCAAGGTCGCCTTGACGGTCCACGGCCGGCGTTCGCGCCGCGCTGCACGCGCGCGCCGTGCGGCGGGCCTGGCGACTGCGTCGGATGCGGCGACGGCCGCATCCGGCCGCGGATGCAATGAAGCTGCTTTCATCGATATATCCCCGTATTGATCATGCCGCCGGAAAGGTCGGTTCCGGCGGCCGGCATTCCCGCGATGGCCCGCCATGCCGCGCGCACTGCGCCGGGCCGGCTCGTGGCCGTGCCGCACGCAGGCGCCCCTGTGTTGTCGTTGCGTCCTTCTACGGCCGCCCGCGGCGCGCCTTGAGTCCGGGCAAACACCGATCCGGCCGCACGCGCCGCGAATAACAGGCGCGCCGCAGCGTTATACCCGGCCAAAAAACGGCGTCATGGCCGAATCGTCACAGCAATGTCCGAATCGCGACAAAAGTTGGCCTGACATTCTCGATCCGCCACATTACACTTCTTTGACGCAACAACGATTCGAACGCGCCGATCCCCATCAGAGCGCGTCCCGTCACCTCAACTCGCTCAGCTCACATGGAAACCAGCCTCGATACGGGCGCCGGCGCAACCGCCGCAGCCCAGCCGTCTGTCCCGCCCGCTCCGCGTACCGTCTACCCCGTGCTCGGCGCGATCAGCTTCTCGCACATGCTCAACGACATGATCCAGTCGTTGATCCTCGCGATCTATCCGATGCTCAAGAGCCAGTTCGCGCTGTCGTTCGCGCAGATCGGCCTGATCACGCTGACGTACCAGATCACGGCGTCGCTGCTGCAGCCGCTCGTCGGCCTGTACACGGACAAGCGGCCGAAGCCGTATTCGCTGCCGGTCGGGATGGGCTTCACCCTTGCCGGGCTGCTGCTGATGTCGGTCGCGCAGAACTTCCCGATGCTGCTGGTGGCGGCAGCGCTGGTCGGCTGCGGCTCGTCGGTGTTCCATCCGGAATCGTCGCGCGTCGCGCGGATGGCGTCAGGCGGCCAGCACGGGCTCGCGCAGTCGCTGTTCCAGGTCGGTGGCAACGCTGGTTCGGCACTCGGGCCGCTGCTCGCCGCGCTGGTGATCATTCCGCACGGCCAGCACAGCATCGCGTGGTTCTCGGCGGCGGCGCTCGTCGCGATGGTCGTGCTCACGCAGATCGGCCACTGGTACAAGAAGCATCCGTCGATGAAGAAGAAGGCGGCGGCGGCCGGCCATCCGACGCTGTCGCAGGGCCGCGTACTCGCCGCGATCGGCGTGCTGGTGCTGCTGGTGTTCTCGAAGTATTTCTACCTCGCGAGCATCAACAGTTATTTCACGTTCTACCTGATCGACAAGTTCCACCTGTCGGTGCAGGCCGCGCAGATCCACCTGTTCGTGTTCCTCGCGGCAGTCGCGGCCGGTACGCTGATCGGCGGGCCGGTCGGCGACCGGATCGGCCGCAAGTACGTGATCTGGGTGTCGATTCTCGGCGTCGCGCCGTTCACGCTGCTGCTGCCGTACGCGAACCTGTTCTGGACGAGCGTGCTGAGCGTGATCATCGGCGTCGTGCTGGCGTCGGCATTCGCCGCGATCCTCGTCTACGCGACGGAGCTGATGCCCGGCAAGGTCGGGATGGTCGCGGGCCTGTTCTTCGGCTTCGCGTTCGGCCTGGGCGGCGTCGGTGCCGCCGTGCTCGGCCAGCTCGCCGATGCGACGAGCATCGCGTTCGTCTACAAGGTGTGCTCGTTCCTGCCGCTGATCGGCGTGCTGACGGTGTTCCTGCCGAACCTCGAAAGCAGCCGGCGCAACAAGGCGTGACGAACCGGCCGCGGCATGCGTGCCGCGGCCGGTCGGATCGATGGGAAAGTGTGCGACGGCGGCTTCAGGCCGCCGTCGTCGCATGCAGCGTCAGGAAACGCTTGAGGATGCCGGACGAATAGCTGCTCGCGATCGCCGACAGGAAGTGCGAGAACGACTGCGTCGCATGATCGTCGGCCGTATCGGAGATCGTGCGCACGATGGCGAACGGCACGTCGTGCTCGGCACACACCTGCGCGATCGCCGCCCCTTCCATCTCGACCGCGAGCGCGTCCGGCAACGCTTCGCGCAGCGCGACGACTTCGCGCTCGCTCGACACGAAGCGGTCGCCGCTGATGATCAGCCCGCCGTGCAGCGTCGAGCCGGCCAGCCCGAAGCGCTCGGCGAACTGCGCGCCTTCCTCGGCGACGAACAGCGTGCACGCGGCCTTCAGACGAGCCGTCAGTACGGCATCGGTCGCGAACCGCGTGATGCCGAGCAACGGCACCTCGTAGCGCGGAAACAGCGGCGATGCATCGAGATCATGCTGCAGCAGCAGATCGGCAACGACGACGTCGCCGACGCGCACCGTGCGCGACACGCCGCCGGCGACGCCCGTGAACACGATGCCGGACACGCCGAACACATGAATCAGCGCGCTGACCGTCGCGGCGGCCGCGACCTTGCCGACCCGCGCGAGCGTGACGACGCAGGCCGCGCCGTGCACGGTGCCGACGTGATAATCGCGGCGGCCGAGCGTGATCGTCTTCATCGCGCCTTCGGCACGCATCGCGGCGATCAGGTCGCCGAGCTCCTCGGGCAGCGCGGCCAGAATGCCGAGCGGGCGCGTCGAAACCGTCTGAACCATGTCGATGCTCATCATTCCACCGCCTGCAGTTTCGCGACCGCCAGCGCGAGCCATTTCTCGCCGTGCCGTTTGAACTTCACCTGCGCCTTCGCGTCGGCGCCGTTGCCTTCGAGCGCGGTGACCGTCCCCTCGCCGAACTTGGTATGGAACACCTGCTGGCCGATGCGAAAGCCGGTGTCGGCCGCGCGCTGCTTGTTCGCGAACGCCGGCAGCGGCGCGGTGACCGCCGCGTCGACGACCTGCTCGCGACTGCCGCCGCCCGGTCGCGCGAACCAGTCGCGCCCCCAGCCGGCGTTGTCCGAGCGCCCGCCCCAGCGCGAGCCCGCCTCGACCTTCGGCGTGAGCCACTTCAGCACGTGCTCCGGCAATTCGTCGAAGAAGCGCGAGCGCACGTTGTAGCGCGTCTGGCCATGCAGCATCCGGCTCTGCGCGAACGACAGGTAGAGCCGCTCCTTCGCGCGCGTGATCGCGACGTACATCAGCCGGCGCTCTTCCTCGAGACCGTCCGATTCGAGCACGCTGTTCTCGTGCGGGAACAGCCCTTCCTCGAGGCCGGTGATGAACACGGCCGAGAATTCGAGGCCCTTCGCCGCGTGCACCGTCATCAGCTGCACCGCATCCTGGCCGGCCTGCGCCTGGTTGTCGCCGGCTTCCAGCGACGCATGCGACAGGAAACCCGCGAGCGGCGTCATCGTGTCGGGATTCTGCGCGGGGTCGTCGAGCGGTGCCGGATCGAGCACGTCGATCGCCGGATCGTCCGCGTCCACGCCGAGCTCCGGCGCCGCGATCGCGCCCGCGCGCAGCGGAATCGAGCGGGCCGGCGCATCGAGCCCGTAACCTTCCTCGCTGACGAACGCGGTGGCCGCGTTCACGAGTTCCTGCAAGTTCTCGAGGCGGTCCTGGCCTTCGCGCTCGCCCTGGTAGAAATCGGCGAGGCCGCTCGCGCGCACGACGTATTCGACCGTCTCCGGCAGGCTCATGTGCTGCGTGTCGGCGCGCATCTTCGCGATCAGGTTCGCGAACGCGCCGAGGCTCGTGCCGGCCTTGCCGGTGACGTACGGAATCGCCGCGGCCATCGAGCAGTCGTACAGGCGCGCGGCGTCCGCGAGCTGCTCGATCGAACGCGCCCCGATTCCGCGCGTCGGGAAATTCACGACGCGCACGAACGCGGTGTCGTCGTTCGGGTTGTCGATCAACCGCAGGTACGCGAGCGCGTGCTTCACTTCCTGGCGCTCGAAGAAGCGCAGGCCGCCGTACACGCGATACGGGATGCCCGACGTCATCAGCGTGTGCTCGATCGCACGCGACTGCGCGTTGCTGCGATACAGGACGGCGACTTCGCTGCGCGACATGCCGGTGTTGATGAGCGAACGGATCTCCTCGACGATCCAGCCGGCCTCCTGCGCATCGGTGCTCGCCTCGTACACGCGCACGGGCTCGCCATGGCCGGCGTCGGTGCGCAGGTTCTTGCCGAGGCGATGCGAGTTGTTCGAGATCAGCTGGTTCGCCGCATCGAGGATGTTGCCGTGCGACCGGTAGTTCTGCTCGAGCTTGATCAGGTTGCGCACGCGGAATTCGTCTTCGAAGTCGCGCATGTTGCCGACGTTCGCGCCGCGGAACGCGTAGATCGACTGGTCGTCGTCGCCGACCGCGAAGATCGCGTTCTCGCCGCCCGCGAGCATCTTGAGCCACGCGTACTGCAGCTTGTTGGTGTCCTGGAACTCGTCGACGAGGATGTGCCTGAAGCGCGCCTGGTAGTGCGCGCGCAGCGGCGCGTTGTACGCGAGCAGCTCGTAGCAGCGCAGCAGCAGCTCGGGGAAGTCGACGACGCCCTCGCGCTGGCACTGCTGGTCGTACGCCTGATAGAGCTCGACGAACTTGCGGTTGAAGTTGTCGGACGCGTCGACCTTGTCGGGACGCAGCCCCTGCTCCTTCGCGTTGTTGATGAAGTACTGGACGTTCTTCGGCGGATATTTCTCGTCGTCGACGTTCGCCGCCTTCATCAGCCGCTTGATCGCCGACAACTGGTCGGCCGTGTCGAGGATCTGGAAGGTCTGCGGCAGCCCGGCGTCGCGCCAGTGCGTGCGCAGCATCCGGTTGCACAGCCCGTGGAACGTGCCGATCCACATGCCGCGCGTGTCGATCGGCATCATCGCCGACAGCCGCGCCATCATCTCGCGCGCCGCCTTGTTCGTGAAGGTGACGGCCAGCACGGTGGCCGGCGACGCATAGCCCTGCTGAATCAGCCACGCGATGCGCGTGATCAGCACGCGGGTCTTGCCGCTGCCCGCCCCCGCGAGGATCAGCGCCGGTTCGTTCGGCAGCGTGACGGCGGCGTATTGTTCAGGGTTCAGATTGGCGAGCAGATCGGGCATGGAGCGGCAGCGGACGTGCGAGAAAAATGCGGACCCGCCATTATAAGTCGGCCGCGCGATGCCGTTTCCGATCGATTCGGCCGCGTGCCGCCGCCCGCGTCGTCGCCCCTTGCGGCCTGCCCGCGCCAGCCAGCGATGGCTGGCCGATGTGCATCCATTTATAATTGTCAGATTCGGCATCCAATTCACGCATTTTTCGGCAGATTTCCAACCATGAGCGACAGCACGCTTGCGAAGAGTTTCGAGCCCCACACCATCGAGTCCCAATGGGGGCCGGAGTGGGAAAAACGCGGCTATGCCGCCCCGGCATTCGATCCGGCACGCCCCGATTTCGCGATCCAGCTGCCGCCGCCGAACGTCACCGGCACGTTGCACATGGGCCATGCGTTCAACCAGACGATCATGGACGGCCTCGCCCGCTACCACCGGATGCTCGGCGAGAACACGCTGTGGGTGCCCGGCACCGACCACGCGGGCATCGCGACCCAGATCGTCGTCGAGCGCCAGCTCGATGCGCAGGGCGTATCGCGCCATGACCTCGGCCGCGAGAAATTCGTCGAGCGCGTGTGGGAATGGAAGCAGCAATCCGGTTCGACGATCACCGGCCAGGTGCGCCGTCTCGGCGCGTCGACCGACTGGTCGCGCGAGTATTTCACGATGGACGACAAGATGTCGGCCGCCGTGCGCGACGTGTTCGTCACGCTCTACGAACAGGGCCTGATCTACCGCGGCAAGCGCCTCGTCAACTGGGATCCGGTGCTGCTCACCGCGGTGTCGGATCTCGAGGTCGCGAGCGAGGAGGAAAACGGCCACCTGTGGCACATCCGCTACCCGCTCGTCGACGGCTCGGGTTCGCTGACCGTCGCGACCACGCGCCCGGAAACGATGCTCGGCGACGTCGCGCTGATGGTTCATCCGGAAGACGAGCGCTACGCGCACCTGATCGGCAAGCTCGTCACGCTGCCGCTGACGGGCCGCGAGATCCCGGTGATTGCCGACGACTACGTCGACCGCGAGTTCGGCACGGGCGTCGTGAAGGTCACGCCCGCGCACGACTTCAACGACTACCAGGTCGGCCTGCGCCACAACCTCGCGCCGATCGAGATCCTGACGCTCGACGCGAAGATCAACGACAACGGCCCCGAGCAGTATCGCGGCCTCGACCGCTTCGACGCGCGCAAGGCGATCGTCGCCGATCTCGACGCGCAGGGCTTCCTCGATTCCGTGAAGCCGCACAAGCTGATGGTGCCGCGCGGCGATCGCACGGGTGTCGTGATCGAGCCGATGCTGACCGACCAGTGGTTCGTCGCGATGACGAAGCCGGCGCCGGAAGGCACGTTCAACCCGGGCAAGTCGATCACCGAAACGTCGCTCGACGTCGTGCGCAACGGCCAGATCAAGTTCGTGCCGGAAAACTGGACGACCACCTACTACCAGTGGCTCGAGAACATCCAGGACTGGTGCATCTCGCGCCAGCTCTGGTGGGGTCACCAGATTCCCGCGTGGTACGGCGAGAACGGCGAAGTGTTCGTCGCGCGCAACGAGGAAGAGGCGCGCGCGCAGGCCGCCGCCAAGGGCTACACCGGCGCGCTCAAGCGCGACGAGGACGTGCTCGACACGTGGTTCTCGTCGGCGCTCGTGCCGTTCTCGTCGCTCGGCTGGCCGAACGAAACGCCCGAACTGAAGCACTTCCTGCCGTCGTCGGTGCTCGTCACCGGCTTCGACATCATCTTCTTCTGGGTTGCCCGGATGGTGATGATGACGACGCACTTCACCGGCAAGGTACCGTTCCATACCGTCTACGTGCACGGCCTCGTGCGCGACGCGGAAGGCCAGAAGATGTCGAAGAGCAAGGGCAACACGCTCGACCCGATCGACATCGTCGACGGCATCGACCTCGAAACGCTGGTCGCGAAGCGCACGACGGGCCTGATGAACCCGAAGCAGGCCGCCACCATCGAGAAGAAGACGCGCAAGGAATTCCCGGACGGCATCCCCGCGTTCGGCACCGACGCGCTGCGCTTCACGATGGCGTCGATGGCGACCCTCGGCCGCAACGTGAACTTCGACCTCGCGCGCTGCGAAGGCTATCGCAATTTCTGCAACAAGCTGTGGAACGCGACGCGCTTCGTGCTGATGAACTGCGAAGGCCACGACTGCGGTGCCGACAAGCCCGAAGTCTGCGGCGCGGGCGACTGCGGCCCCGGCGGCTACCTCGACTTCTCGGCGGCCGACCGCTGGATCGTGTCGCTCCTGCAGCGCACCGAGGCCGACATCGCGAAGGGCTTTGCCGATTACCGCTTCGACAACATCGCCACCAGCATCTACAAGTTCGTGTGGGACGAGTACTGCGACTGGTACCTCGAACTCGCGAAGGTGCAGATCCAGAACGGCACGCCGGAGCAGCAGCGCGCGACGCGCCGCACGCTGCTGCGCGTGCTCGAAACCGTGCTGCGCCTCGCACACCCGATCATTCCGTTCATCACCGAGGCGCTCTGGCAGAAGGTCGCACCGCTCGCCGGCCGCTACCCGCAAGGCAAGCGCGAAGGCGAAGCGTCGCTGATGACGCAGGCGTACCCGGTCGCGAACCTGCAGAAGATCGACGAGGTGTCCGAACAATGGGCAGCCGACCTGAAGGCGATCGTCGACGCATGCCGCAACCTGCGCGGCGAGATGAACCTGTCGCCGGCGACCAAGGTGCCACTGCTCGCGGCCGGCGACGCCGAGCGCCTGCGCTCGTTCGCGCCGTACGTCCAGGCGCTGGCGCGCCTGTCGGAAGTGCAGATCCTGGCCGACGAAGCGACGCTCGACCAGGCGGCGCACGGCGCGCCGATCGCGATCGTGGGCCCGAACAAGCTGGTACTGAAGGTGGAAATCGACGTCGCGGCCGAACGCGAGCGCCTGTCGAAGGAAATCGCGCGCCTGACGGGCGAGATCGCGAAGTGCAATGCGAAGCTCGGCAACGAGGCGTTCGTCGCGAAAGCGCCGCCCGCCGTGGTCGAACAGGAGCAGAAGCGCGTCGCCGAATTCCAGAGTACGCTGGACAAGCTGCGCGCTCAACTCGATCGGTTGCCTGCGTAACAAACAGTAAGGTCGTTTGCGTTCACTATAATCGGAACGTGAACATAGACTGTCTGACAAGTCGATTACAGGAATAAAGGTTCGATCATGTTGAAAGTCACCAAGGCGGTATTCCCCGTTGCCGGTCTCGGCACGCGGTTCCTCCCGGCAACGAAGGCAAGCCCGAAGGAAATGCTGCCCGTCGTCGACAAGCCGCTGATCCAGTACGCGGTCGAGGAAGCAATCGCCGCGGGCATCACGGAGATGATCTTCGTGACCGGCCGCAGCAAGCGCGCGATCGAGGATCACTTCGACAAGTCGTACGAGGTCGAGGCCGAACTCGAGGCGCGCGGCAAGGAAAAGCTGCTCGAGCTCGTGCGCAGCATCAAGCCGAGCCACGTCGACTGCTTCTACGTGCGCCAGCCGGAAGCGCTCGGCCTCGGCCACGCGGTGCTGTGCGCGGAAAAGCTCGTCGCCGACAACCCGTTCGCGGTGATCCTCGCCGACGACCTGCTCGACGGCAACCCGCCCGTGATGAAGCAGATGGTCGACGTGTTCGACCACTATCACAGCTCGGTGATCGGCGTGGAAGAGATCCCGCCGTCGGAGACGAAGTCGTACGGCATCGTCGACGGCAAGGAGTGGGAAGAGTCGATCGTCAAGATGTCGGCGATCGTCGAGAAGCCGGCGCCGGAAGTCGCGCCGTCGAACCTCGGCGTGGTCGGTCGCTACATTCTGAAGCCGCGGATCTTCGAGCACCTGCGTGCACTGAAGCCGGGCGCGGGTGGCGAGCTGCAACTCACCGACGCGATCCAGGCGCTGCTCGCCGACGAACAGGTGCTGGCCTACAAGTATCAGGGCACGCGCTACGACTGCGGCAGCAAGCTCGGCTACCTGAAGGCGACGGTCGAGTTCGCGTTGCGCCACCCGGAAGTCGGCACCGAGTTCGACGCGTACCTGCGCGCGCGCGCCAACGGCCAACCGGCCGCCTGAACGCGGCACGGGCCGGCCCCGCCCGCGCGGCGGCCCGCCCTCGCCTCACGGCCGGCGCGTCAGCGCGCGGCGGCCGACTTCACCGAGACGACGCCCGGCATTGCGCCCGCGTCGTCTTTTTTCGTCTTCACGAGCCAGCCGTCGCCCTGCTCGAACGGCAGCTTCGCGAGCGCGCTCTTCACGAGCGTCGGCGCGGCGTGCTGCGTGCCCGCATCGCGATCGCGCATCGACGCCGACACGCGATAGACATCGGCGCCCGACTTCGCATCGACGAAACGCAACGTCAGCACGTGGCGGTACACCTTGCCCGCGAACGGCAGCGGGAGCGGCGCCGGCCCGTCGACGGTCACGCACGCACTGCTTGCCGCGCCGCACTGGTCGGCCGTCGCCGCGACCGACGCCGGCTGCGTCGCGTACGCGATCGACAGCCGGTAGCGCGCAGCCTGGCCACGCTGCGCGTCGAAGCCGCGGTGCGCGAGCTCGTCGCGCACGAGCGTCTCGATCTGCCGGTACTCGGCATCGTCTGACTGAGCGGCCGTGCGAACGAAATCGTAGGTGTGCGAACCGGATGCGAACGCATTCGACTGCCCGAGCGCGCTCACGCCGGTCGTGACGCCGGCGCAACCCGTCAACAGCGCCACCGCCAGCGCGGTCGCTGCCCATTCCTTTCTCATGACTTCCCCCAAATGCCAGCCGTCGCGCCCGGCCCTGTCAGGCGGACGGCTCGTCGATCGCGGGCAGCGACACCGTCACCGCGGTGCCGACACCCACTTCGCTGTCGACCGTCACGCTGCCGCCGTGGCGCGTGACGACCGTCTTCACGAATGCCATGCCGAGCCCGGAGCCCGAGATTTCGGGCCGCTCGCCCGCATGGAATCGCTTGAAACGCTCGAACAGATGCCGCTGATCTTCCGGCGAGATGCCGTACCCCTGATCGCGAATCGTACAGGACATCCGTTTCGATGCGTGCTCGACCGTCAGCGTACACGTGATCACCGTGTCGGACGGACTGTATTTGACTGCATTGTTCAACAGGTTCACGAATGCGCGCGTGATCAGCGAGCGGTCGGCACGCGCCCAGCACATGCCGGTGCCGACGTCGGTCTCGATGCGGATGCGCTTGGCCTGCGCCTGCGGCCAGACTTCGTCGCTCGCGTCGATCAGCACGTCGACGAGGCTGGTCGGCTCGAGCTGATACGCCTGCGACTCCGCGCGCGCCAGCTGCACGAACTCGTCGGCAAGCGACAGCGCCCGGTGCGCGTACCGCTCGATGCGCGCGAGCAGCCCGCGCATCGCGTCGGTTTCGACGCGATCGCGCTCGATCTCGACGAGCGCGAGGATCGACGACTGCGGCGAGCGCATGTCGTGCGACAGCAGGTGCAGCGCCTCCTCGCGCTGCCGCTCGGCCGCGTGCAGCTCGGTCACGTCGACGAGCCCGGCGATCCAGCCGGTCACGTGCCCCTGCGCATTGGTACACGGGGCGTAGCGTAACAGATGGTCGAGCCCGTCGCGATCGCGCACCTCGATGCCGCGCGCCATCGCTTCGTCTTCGCCGCCGAGCGTCGGATCGAGCGCGTCCGGCCAGTGTTCGCGGATCGTGACGTCGTGCTCGGCGTTGCCGTCGACGGTCTTCATGAACGTCAGCTCGCCGAGCGCGGCGCGCAGCGGCCGCCCTTCCGGCACCGGCAGCGCGAGGCGCGCCCCGTAGCGCTTCGCCGCATGGTTCGCGATCAGCACGGTCCCGGCCAGGTCGGTGACGAAGATCGGCTCCGGCATGCTGTCGAGGCTGTCCCATACGAAGCGCTTCATGTCCTGCACGCGCTGCGCGGCCTGTGCCATCAGCGCCATCTGCCGCTCTAGCACGTCGCCGCCGACGCTGCGCGTGCGCGGTGCCTCGGGCAGCAGGTGCGGCTCGTCGGCAAGCCGCTGCAGCTCGCGGCGCAGGTACGACATCGTCATTTCCAGGCGCCGCCAGTTCCAGATCGGGTAGACGGCGATCAGCCCGAAGATCGCCGGCGCGGGCGACAGCCACACGCGCGCCTCGAACAGCAGCGCCATGCTGGCGACGACGGACAGCGCGGCCAGGCTCAGCGTCAGCAGCAGCGCACGCCACGGCGACAGCATCAGGAAGCCGCCCAGCAGCACGGCGAGCGGCAGCAGCGATGCGGCGAAGATCCACGCACGAGACGCGGGCAGGATCGCGCTGCCGGTAGCCAGCATGTCGAGCACGTTCGCGTGGATGTACACGCCGGCAAGCGGGCCGAAATCGCCCGACACCGGCGTCGCGAAGCGGTCGTAGAGGCCCGATGCGGTGACGCCGACGACGACGATCTTGCCGCGCAGCGCGTCGGGTTTCACGCGCCCTTCGAGCACATCGTCGAACGACAGCGTCGGATACGCGGGCGTATTGCGGCTAAACGGAATCAGGTAGCGGCCCTCGCCGCTCGCGTCGCGCGACAGGTCGTGCGCATTTGCGCCGGGCACACCGCCGACCGGGTGCAGCCGGCCGGCCTGAATCGCCCGATAGACGGGCACCATCAGTTGCGGCCAGCGCACGCGCCCGTCGCTTTCGAACAGCGCGACGCTGCGCACGATACCGTCGGGATCGACTTCGAGATTGATGTGGCCGAGGCCCATCGTGCGCGCCGCCAGCTCCGCCACGGGCGGATCGACGGTGCGCGTGCCGTCCGCCTGCTCGGGGCTCAGCAACACGGGCAGGAAGGTCGGCACATGGGTCATTGCATCCGCGAACGCGCGATCCTCCGGCGACTGCTCGGTAAACAGCACGTCGTAGACGACCGCGGCCGGCTTCGCACGCGCCAGCGTGTCGAGCAGCCGAGCGTGCACGCTGCGCGGCCACGGCCAGCGGCCGAGCGCGGACACGCTCTGGTTGTCGATATCGACGACGACGACGTCTGGCGACAACGGCAGGCTGCGCAGCATCAGCAGCCGATCGTAGATGAGCCCGTCGACGCTCGACGAGAACCGGCCGAACGCGCACGCGAGGATCACCGCGATCCCGAGGCAGCCGATCGCGATCCACTCGATCAGGAAGCGGCGGCCGAGGCGCCGCCGCGGGGAAACGGAGTCGGTTTTCATGCGCCGCGGGTCAGCGCGACAACGTGAACGCGCTGACCGGACTCGTCTTCTGGTAGAACTTGCCGCCCTCGAACTCCTCGACCGTCACCGCCCAGTAGTAGTCGCCGGGCGGCAGGTGCGCGACCGTGATCCGCCGGGCCTGCAGGCCCATCTGGTCGACGACCGGCGCGCTCAGGTCCTTCGAGCGCGACAGCACGAACCGGTAACGCGCATCCTTGCCCGCGCCATTCGGCGACCAGCGGAACTCATAGCCGTTCGGGCCGGGCGACGCGGTCGCATCGAGCCCCATCAGGCGCCGCTCGAACGCGTAAATGTGCGGCATGCCTTCGAGGCCGTTGTCGTCGATCGCGGAAATCCGGACGAAGTACGTCCCGTTCGGCACCTCGCGGAACACCGCGCGCGACGAAACGGTGCGCGTTTCGCTGAACAGTTCGAGCATGCCCGCATCGCGCGCGAGTTGCAGGTGATACGCGTGCGCCCGCTCGAGCGGCACGATGTCGAACGTGAGGTCGGACTCGTCCTGCACCTTGTCGGGATACGTGAGCGCGGGTGCCGGCAGCAGTTGCACGGGTGCGCCCACCGCGCCGGACGACGTCGAGACGCTGCCGAAGTTCGCATGCACGAGCGTCGGATCGGCCGGCTGCTCCTTGCCCGCGACGCCGACGGTACCGTCGAGCACCTCGACGCGCGTGGCAGCGTTGCCGGCGGCGTCGTAGTTCACGCGGAACCGCGTGCCGCGCACGCCGGCCACGACCGACGGCGAGCGGATCTGGAAGCGGTCGTCGCGCTTCTTCAGATGCGTGACCTCGCTGTCGACCGAGCCGCGCGTGAGCTCGAATTCGCGATCGAGCGTGCCGGTCAGCACGGTGCGGCGCAAGGTCTTCAGGGCCAGCTGACTGTCGGGCGGCAGGCTCATGTGCGTGCCGTCAGCCAGTTCGAGGGTCAGGAAGCCGTTCCCGCCGGTGCGTACGCGATCGCCCTCGGTGAGCGTCGCATCGCTCACGAGCGGCGCATACGCGGCGCCGGACGCGCGCTCGACCGTGCCCTGCACCGCGACGACGCGCGCGGTCAGCGTTTCCCTGCGCAGGCGCGCGACGGGCAGCTTCAGCGCGACGCCGGGCTGCAGGCGCTTCGGCGCGGGCACGCCGTTGATCTGCTGCAACAGCTGCCAGTCGTCCGCGCCCTGCAGGTAGCGCGCGGCGACGTCGTACAGCGTGTCGCCGGCATGCGTGCGGTAGACGACCGTCTTGCCCACGGCGGCGGGCGGCTGTGCGACGGCCTGCCGTGCCGCGAATGCGAACGCGACCGCGCACGCCGCGTGCAGCGCCGCCGTGCACACGCGCGCCGTGCGCTGCGTGGTGCGCCGGGTCACTCCGGTTCTCCCTGGCCGACCCGCTCGAGCCGGTAGCCGTAGCCGTAGATCGGCGCGAGGCGGTAGCCGTTTTCCGGACGCAGGCCGAGCTTCGTGCGCAGCATCGAGATGTGCGTGTCCATCGTGCGCGACGGAATGTCGGTCGCCTGCTTCCACACGAGATCGAGAATGTGCGCGCGCGACAGCGGCCGGTCGAGGTGCTGGAACAGCAGCAGCGCGAGCTCGAATTCCTTCTGCGTGAGGCTCACGGCCTTGTCGCCGACATACGCCTGTTTCAGGTTCACGTCGAAGCGGAACTGGTCAAACTCGCGAACGGTCGCCTCCGCGTTCACCGGATACGCGCGGCGCAGCAGCGAGCCGATGCGCGCGCGCAGGATCGGGCCCGACACGGGCTTGACCACGTAATCGTCGGCGCCGGCGTTGAGGATCTGCGTGATCCCCGCCTCGTCGTCGCGGCTCGTCATGAAGATGATCGGCAGGCTGTGCTCGGTCTGGTTCGCACGCACCCACTTGAGCACTTCCTCGCCGGACATGTCCGGCACGTTCCAGTCGAGCACGAGCAGATCGAACGTCTCGCGTTGCAGACGCTTCTTCAGGGCCTTGCCTTCCTTGAACGCATAGCATGTGTGGCCAGCGGCCGTCAGCGTTTGACTGACGAAATCCGTCTGGGCCGGGTCGTCATCCAGTACAGCAATTCTCATAGCACCCCGCAAATCGAAATCGATTCGTCCAGTTCAGCTTCCCGCGCTCACCCCGCGCGGCACGCACGCGGCCTTCGACACCGGCCGGCGAGCCGTCGTTGGCCGAGCACGCGAACTGCGCCGCACGGCACCCCGGCAACATATCTCAAAAACGGGGCACGGACGAACCGGCGATTTCATCATAGTAGTATGAAATTCGCCAAGAAATTGCGCGGACTACGGTCCTTTATTCGAATAATCCTTCCCGCCGCGTGATCGCGCGCCTAGTCGGCGCCTGTTTCGCCGGCCACCGGCTCGGTCGCGTCATCGGCCGACAGTCGCCGCAACCGCGCGCCCGCAAGCGCCTGCGGCCGTCGCGGCATGGGTTGCCCCTGCCCCAACATCCGCGCCAGTTGGCCGCGCACGCGCTCCCAAGCGGGCGCTGCATAGTCCGGCTGGCTCGCCGCCCATGCCTGCGCGAGATCGAACACGCGCTCGATCGTTGCACCGCAATACGTCAGGCCCGCGCCTTCGTCCTGCGCGGCGCCGCGCAGGCGTTCGTCCAGCGATTCGGCCAGCCACGGCATCTCGGCCGCGGCCGAATCGGCATACGCCTCCAGCGCGGCACGCGCGTGCCTGTCCTGTTGCGGGTCGAGCTCGATCCGGCTCAACCCCGCCACGCGTGCGGGCGCGATGCATTCCGCTGCGGACGGACTTCGAATGGTCCCTGGTCTGAAGGACATGTCCTCTCCCCGTTTGTACGACGGCAGCGTCAGGCATGGCCCCCGTGCCAGCCTCGTATGACGTACCGTGGCCGGCGCGTCGATCCGAGACGGACGACCGGCCGGGCCAGTATACGCAGCCGGCCGTGCGACGAGGTTTAAGAATTGTCAGAGGTGCGGAGAAGACGCGGCCGGGCCGCGACGGGCGCTGCCCGTCCGGGGGCCGCAAGCGGCGCGTGATGCGGACCGTCAGCGGCGGCGCATCAGGAACACGAACGTTTTGTCCTGGGTGGTGACTTCGACGATCTCGTTGCCCGTCTGCTTCGCGAACGCGGCGAAATCGCGCTGCGAGCCCGGATCGGTCGCGAGCACCTTGAGGATCTGCCCGCTCTCCATATCGGCGAGCGCTTTCTTGGCGCGCAGGATCGGCAACGGGCAATTGAGCCCGCGCGCGTCCACTTCCTTGTGAATCTGCATCGGCTGTCGACCTTCGAATGACGCGCCACGCGGGCGCGGGAGGAAGCGGCGATTTTACCGCAGCGCGCCCAGCGCCGCCCGAGCGGCCGCCCTCGCCCGTCAGGCAGCCGAGAAGCCGCCCGCGAGCCGCTCGCGCAGGTGCCGCACGAGCGCGCGCGCCGCGCTCGGCACGACCGCGCTGTATGGGCGGATCGCGAAGATGTGGTCGCCGAACGCGCCCGACGGTCGCCAGCCATCGAGCAGCGCGACGAGCCGGCCGGCGTCGAGATCGCGCCGCGCGCTGAAATCCGGCAGCAGCGCGATGCCGAGCCCGCCGAGCGCGGCCTCGCGCATCGCCTCGCTGTTGTTCGCCGCGAAACTGCCGCGCACGGGCACGCTCACGCGCTCGCGCCGACGGCCGTGCGGCTCGAAGCTCCAGGCCGCCGGTTCGTTATCGCGCAGGTAGCACAGGCAGCTGTGGTCGACCAGTTCGCCCGGGTGGCGCGGCGTGCCGCGCGCATCGAGGTAGTCCCGGCTGGCCACCAGCAATGAACGCGTGTCGCACAGCTTCCACGCGACGTGGGTTTGCGGCGCGGTCGTCGTATGGCGGATCGCGAGGTCGAAACCCTCCTGCGTCAGCGAATGCAGCCGGTCGGACAGGTCGAGTTCGATATGCACGCCCGGATGCTGCCGCAGGAAATCGGGCAAGTGCGGCACGATCTGCTGGCGCCCCAGCGCGACGGGCGCAGTCACGCGCAGCAGCCCGCGCGGTTCGCCGGCCAGGTCCTTCACGCGCGCGAACTGCTGGCCGATCGATTCGAATGCGTCGCGCGTGCTGTCGACCAGCGTCTGACCCGCGTCGGTGAGCCGCACGCTGCGGGTCGTGCGCCGCACCAGCGGCACGCCGGCCGCCTTCTCGAGATCGGCGATGCGCTGGCTCATCGCGGCCTTGCTGATGCCGAGCCGCTGCGCAGCGGCCGTGAAACTGCCTGCGGCCGCCAGCACCGTCAGCGAATGAATATGCGGCCAGAGCGCCTGAACATTTTGCTGATTCATTCGTCGATTATTCAGAATTCTGAACAGTGAATCAAGTTGCGCGAGCTTCTCCCGCCCCGCCGCTTTGCCTAGACTAGGTTCCGTTCGCCCCCAATCTCAGGAGACACGATGAACCCGGTTCCCGCCTACACGTCCGACGCCGACGTCGGCCACTATGTCGACGGCGCGCCCGTTGCCGGCCGCAGCGGCCGCTTCCAGGACGTCTTCAATCCGGCGCTCGGCCGCGCGGTGCGCCGCGTCGCGCTCGCCGGCGACGACGAGGTGCAGCAGGCCGTCGCGTCCGCCCGCGCCGCGTTCCCGGCCTGGGCCGACACGCCGCCGATCCGCCGCGCACGCGTGCTGCACCGCTTCCTGCAGTTGATGAACGAGCACCGCGACACGCTCGCGGCGATCATCACGGCCGAGCACGGCAAGGTGTTCTCCGACGCGCAGGGCGAAGTCGCGCGCGGCATCGACATCATCGAATTCGCGTGCGGCGTGCCGCAACTGCTCAAGGGCGACTTCACCGACCAGGTCAGCACCGGCATCGACAACTGGACGATGCGCCAGCCGCTCGGTGTCGTCGCCGGGATCACGCCGTTCAACTTCCCCTGCATGGTGCCGTGCTGGATGTTCCCGGTCGCGCTCGCGACCGGCAATACCTTCGTGCTGAAGCCGAGCGAACGCGACCCGTCGGCGGCCCTGTTCATGGCCGACCTGCTGACGCAGGCCGGCCTGCCCGCCGGCGTGTTCAACGTCGTGCAGGGCGACAAGGGCGCGGTCGACGCGCTGCTCGACCATCCGGACGTGCAGGCCGTCAGCTTCGTCGGCTCGACGCCGATCGCGGCTTACGTGCAGCAGCGCGCGGTGCAGTCGGGCAAGCGCGTGCAGGCGCTCGGCGGCGCGAAGAACCACCTCGTCGTGATGCCCGACGCGAACATCGAGCAGGCGGTCGACGCGCTGATCGGCGCGGCGTATGGCTCGGCGGGCGAACGCTGCATGGCGATCAGCATCGCGGTGCTCGTCGGCGACGTGGCCGACAGAATCGTGCCGGCGGTCGCCGAGCGCGCGCGCAAGCTGGTGATCGGCGACGGGATGTCGCCGGAAGTCGAGATGGGTCCGATCGTCACCGGCGAGGCGCTCAAGCGCATCGAAGGCTATATCGAGCAAGGCGTCGGCGAAGGCGCGCAACTGGTGGTCGACGGGCGCGGGTTGCGCGTGCCGGGCCGCGAGGCGGGCTTCTTCACCGGCGGCACGCTGTTCGATCATGTGACACCCGACATGCGCATCTACAAGGAAGAAATCTTCGGGCCCGTGCTCGGCTGCGTGCGCGTGAAGGACTTCGGCGAAGCGGTCGACCTGATCAACGCGCACGAGTTCGGCAACGGCGTGTCGTGCTTCACGAGCGACGGCGGCATCGCGCGCGAATTCGCGCGGCGCATCCAGGTCGGCATGGTCGGCATCAACGTGCCAATTCCCGTGCCGATGGCATGGCACGGCTTCGGCGGCTGGAAGAAGAGCCTGTTCGGCGACATGCACGCGTACGGCGAGGAAGGCGTGCGCTTCTACACGCGCCAGAAGTCGGTGATGCAGCGCTGGGCATCGAGCATCGGCAAGGGCGCCGAATTCGCGATGCCGACCGCGAAGTAAGCGCGATGGGCAAGCCCGCCCGCCGGAGCTACCGGCGGGCGGCACGCATGCGCAACGCCGGCGTCAGCCGGCCCTCGTGCCGTGGGCGCCGTCGGCGGTGGGCAGGTACGACAGCTCGAGGCGGTATGCGAGCGCGACGAACAGGCTCTGCGCGAGACCCATCGTCGCGGTCAGCGCGCGGAACCCGAACGTCGCGCTGTCCTGCACCATCAGCGTCACCTCGGCCTCGCGCGCGAGCGGGCTCATCCGGCTGTCGGTGATCGCGATCAGGCGCGCGCCGCGCTGCGCGGCCTGCTGCGCGACCTGCACCGTCTCTTCCGCATACGGCATGAACGAGATCACGATCATCACGTCGCCCTCGCGCACCGAGCGGATCTGCCCCAGATGCATGCTGCCGAGCGCGCTGAACAGGCCGATGCGCTTGTCGGTGTGCTGCAGCGCGTAGTCGAGATAGACGGCGATCGGAAACGCGCGGCGCGAGCCGGCGATCCAGATCGCCTGCGTGTCGGCGAGCAGGTCGACGGCCTGCGCGAGCGCCTGCGGGTCGAGCGTCTGCCGCAACTGCTGCATCCCGGCAATGCTGCCCTTGATGAATTCGTCGGCGATCTGCTCGGGCTGCAGGCTGGACGACCCCGATTCGATCACGTCGCGCACTCGCAGGTTGTACGCGCGGCCCGGCGCGATCTGCTGGGCCAGGCCCTCGCGGAACAGTCGCTGCATCTCGGAGAAGCCGGAGAAGCCGAAATGCTTCGCGAACCGCACGACGGCCGACGGCTGCACCCCGCACGCCTCCGCAAGCGACTGGATGCCTTCCAGCCCAAGCTGGTCCCGATGCGTTTCCACGTGACGCGCAATTACCTTCAGGCGATTGCTGAGGCCATCGTACTCCTGCGTCAGATGCTGCAGGAACTGCTCGACGGTGGCGGGAGGTTTCTCGGATGAACTCATCGGATAGCGCGAAGTTGACGGCCCCGATGCGCGCGCGACGCCGACGCACGCCGCCCGGGACTCACCTGTATGGATGCATGAAGGGCGAATTTAATCACGTTTGCGGCACGGACCGCGCCGCACGCTCGCTCCCACGCGCTCGATCATCACCTGCACACGCTCCACGGCGATACTGAAACGATTTTCCAACGCTCTCGCCGTGCCGTAAAGATCGGGACGTTTACCGACGCGGACGCGAACGCGACGCCGGTGGCCGCCGCCGGCCGATGGCGCGCACCGGCCAGCCGTGGCTCAACGATAGTCGACCCACACGCCGCCCGCATCGGCGGAGCGCACGCAGTTCTCGACCCAGCGCACGCCCTCGACGCCGGCATGCACATCCGGAAAGCGGATTTGCTTCAGCGCCTGCGCATCGCCGCGATCGGCCGCATCCATCGCGAGTGCGAAGCGCGCGTACAGGTTCGACCATGCTTCGAACAGCCCCTCCGGGTGCCCGGCGCCGATGCGGTCCTCGCGCAACGCGTGCGGATGCAGATAGCCCATGCCGCGATCGAGCACCTGCGCGGGTTGTCCCTGGATCTCGTAGCGCAACTGGTTCGGATGTTCGTCCCACCATTCGACGCTCGCCTTCGAGCCGATCACGCGCACCTTCTGCCCGTGCATCGAGCCTGCGTTCACGGCGCTCGACCATACGTAGCCGATCGCACCGGTGTCGTATTCCATGATCGTGAACGCGTTGTCCTCGAGCGGCGCGCGGCTCTTCACGAAGCTTTGCCGCGAGCACATCAGCCGGCGGATCTTCAGCTCGGGCGCCATCACTTCCGAGATGTACAGCGGGTGCGTGCCGATGTCGCCGAGCACGTAGCTCGGGCCCGCGAACTTCGGATCGACGCGCCAGCGCGCTGCCGCGCTCGCGGCCTCTACGCCCTCGCTGTGGAAACCGTGCGCGAACTGCATCTGCACGATGCGGATCTCGCCCAGATCGCCGCGCGCGATCATCTCGCGCGCCTGCTCGATCATCTGGTGACCTGAATAGCCATACGCGACGCCGACGATGCGGTTCTTCTCGATCGAAAGCCGCGCCAGCGCCTCGGCCTCCTCGGTCGTGAAGCACAGCGGTTTCTCGCAGATCACGTGCAGCCCGGCGTTCAGCGCCGCGCGGCAGATCTCGAAGTGCGTGTTGTTCGGCGTCGCGATCGACACCGCGCGAATGCCGTCGGCGCGCTTCGCCTCGGCCTCGAACATCGTCCGGTAGTCGGGATAGCAGCGCTCGGCGTCGACGCCGAGCTTCACGCCGAACTGCCGCCCTCGTTCGGCATCGATGTCGAACGCGCCGGCAACCAGCCGGAAACTGCCGTCGCGCAATGCAGCCGATCGATGGCTGTAGCCGATCTGGCTGCCGAGCCCGCCGCCGACCATGCCCCAGGGAATCGAATGTCCGAGCAGAATCTGTCCGTCGATCATGATTGTCGTGTTCCTGTCCGTGTTCAGATTTTCATATGTTCAGAAGTACCAATCGTCCGTCGCTCACGCGAATCCGGCCGATGCGAGAAACGCGCGGCTCGCCGCGACGTCGCGCAGGCTCGTGCCGGCATTGCGCGGGTCGCGCTCCTGCTCGATCGTGATGGTGCCCGCATAGCCGATGTCGTCGAGCGCGCGACGGATCGCGCGGTAGTCGAGTACGCCGTTGCCGATCGGGCACATCACGCCGCGCGCGCAAGCCGCGAAGAATGCGATGTGCTCGCCCATCACCGCGTCGTAGACGGCCGCGTCGATATCCTTGAAATGCACGTAGTCGAGCCGCGCCGCATGCCGGCGCAACCACGTCTCGGGATCCATGCCCGAGTAGTACAGGTGGCCGGTATCGAGACACAAGCCGGCAGTGTCGGCCGCGATGTCCGCGACGATCCGGTCGATCTCGTCCGCGAACTCGATGTAGCCGCCGGCGTGTGGATGAATCACCGCGCGCACGCCGAATTCGTCGCGCGCGACGGTCGCGATCCTGCGGATATGGTCGACCATGCATGCCCAGCGCTCCGCGGACAGCCGCGGCGCGCGATCGGCATGGCCGGCCGCGTAGTCGCGCTCCTCGTGTCCCCAGTCGATCACGACCAGATACGGCGCCGCATAGCGCTGGCCGGGTTGGGTCGGCAGCGTCGGCAGTCGCGAGATCAGCGCGCAGATCTCGCGCGTCTGGCGCAGCAGGTTCGGCAGGTTCTCCGGCGACACCAGGTCGTCGAAGATCGTGCCGGCGGTGATGCTCAGGCGCTGCCGGTCGAGCTCGGCGCTCACCACGTCGAGCTCGAGCGGGATATAGCCGTATGGCCCGAGCTCGATGCCCGAGTAGCCGGCCTGCGCGGCCTCGGCAAGCACGTGCCGCCACGGCGGCAGGTGCGGGTTGTTCACGTCGTCGACGCCCCAGCAGCAGGGCGCGCAGCCGATCTTCATCGTCATCTCGGTCGCTCCGGTGGAAAAACGGCGCGTCGCCGCGTGCGTGGCGACGCGGCCACGGGTCAGGCGCGATAGAACGCCGGGCGTTCGGCCATTGCGATCGGCTCGACCGCCCCGCTCTTTTGGGCACGCACGCAAGCGTCGGCCGCGACCGCCGCCGCATAACCGTCCCACGCGGACGGGCCGGTCAGTGCGCCGTGCCGCACGCCGTCGATGAATGCCTGCAGCTCGACGTCGTACGACGCGATGAAGCGCTCCTTCCAGTCGGTCATGATCTCGACCGATTGGCGCGCCGCATGCTTGAGCCCGACAGCCGGCGGATCGGGCAGCTTCGCGATGCCGTTCTCGCCGACGACTTCGCACTGGATGTCGTAGCCATACTGGCAATTGACGAAGATCTCGACGTCGATGCGCACGCCGCTCGCGGTTTCGAGCAGCACGATCTGCGGATCGGCGAGATGCGCGCTCGCGTGGCGCGTCTTCTTCGGATAGACGACCTGCGCGCTCGCATAGTCCTCGCCGAGCAGCCAGCGCAGCACGTCGAGCTCGTGGATCAGCGTGTCGGTGATCGCCATGTCCGTCGTGTAGCGCTCGCCGACGGATTGATTGCGGTGCGCGCAATGCAGCATCAGCGGCGCGCCGATCTCGCCGCTGTCGATCACGCGCTTGAGCGCGCGATAGCCTTCGTCGTACGGCCGCATGAAGCCGACCTGCACGAGCCGGCGGCCGTGCGCGACCTCGGCCTCGACGATCCGCATGCAGCCGTCGGCCGTCACCGCGAGCGGCTTCTCGCAGAACACCGGCTTGCCGTGCGCGATCGCGTCGAGCACGAACGCTTCGTGTGTCGGCCCCCAGGACGTGACGAGCACGGCCTCGACGTCGGCGGCCGCGACGACTTCGTGGCCGTCGCCGTAGATTTCCGCATCGAGCCCGTACTTCGTCACCGCATCGCGCGCCTGCTGCGGATCGATGTCGTTGACGGCCACCACGCGCGCGCCGGACAGTGTGCGCGTGAGTCTGCGGATATGGTCCTGGCCGATCGCGCCGCAGCCGATCACGCCGATTTGCAAGGTCATCCGGATATCTCCAGTCTGTCGTTCATCAACGGCACGGTCCGTGCCGTTCGTTCATGATTCAGCGCGTTGCCGCGTGTGCGAAATGGCGATCGACGTAGCGCCGGATCGTGTCGCGCATGTAGCGCGACGACGCCTCCGCGCGGTCCTCCCACGCGAACACGCACGACGACATCACGCCGTCGAAGCCGGCATCGCCGAGCGCGCGAAAAAAGATGTCCCAGTCGATCTCGCCCTGCCCGATGTCGAGATGCTGGTGTACTCGAACCTGGTTCGAGCCGGGCGGGTTCACGATGTAGCGCAACTGGCTGCTCTTGCGGTGATCGAAGGTGTCGGCCACGCGCACGTGCGCGAGGATCGGCGCGGCCTGCGCGATCATCGCGGCCATGTCGTCGCCGTAATAGAACGTGTGCGGCGCGATGTACGACAGCTTCAGCGAAGGCGAGCCAATGTTCGTGACGATGTCGATCGCCGGCTGCAGCTGCTCGATCCAGTCCTCCGGATGCGGCTCGACCGACAGCACGATACGTTCGCGCTCGAGGATCGGCAGCAGCTCGTCCATCGAACGAAACCATGCGGCTTCGCACAGTTCCTTCGGATTCGCGCCCGGCCGCTCGCCGACCGAGCGCTCGGGCGACGCGCCGCGCCCGAACTCGGACACCATCAGCGCGCACTCCATCTCGAGCGCGACCTCGATCGCCTTCTTCCAGCAACGCACCGCCCATTGGCGCTCGTCCTCGAACGGGCTGGCCCAGCGATACATCGGCTGAAGCGACGCGAGGCCGACGCCGCTCGCACGCAGCGCTTGCCGGAATGCGGCCATGCGCTCGCGCGTCGCGCGCGGCATCACCCACCAGTCGAGAAAATCGCTGCGCGGCGACAGCTCGATCTGGTCGTAGCCGAGTTCGGCAACGGCGTGCGGCAGCCGATCGAGCGGCAGGTGGCGAATCATGTAGGGATCCAGAGCAATCTTCATCTTCTTCCCGGTCGGTTCCGTATTCGATCGTCGCAGGTCAGCGGCGGGACTTCTTGTTGCGGTACTGGTCGGCGATCACGGCCGCGACGATGATCGCGCCCTTGACCATCTCCTGGTAATACGCGTCGATCCGGATGAACGTGAAGCCCGATGTCATCACGCCGAGGATCAGCACACCGATCACGGTGCCCGTCACGCGCCCGAGGCCGCCCGACAGCGACGTGCCGCCGATCACGACGGCCGCGATCGCGTCGAGCTCGTACATCACGCCCATGCCCGACTGGCCGGAGATCGCGCGCGCGGCCGTCACGGTGCCGGCGATCCCGCTCAGCAGGCCCGCGATCGCATAGACGAACACCAGGTGGCGCGTCACATTGATGCCCGACACGATCGCCGCGTGGCGGTTCGCGCCGATCGCATACGTGTACTTGCCGAAGCGCGTGTAGCGCAGCACGACGTGGAAGATCGCGGCCACCACGACGAAGATGATCACCGGGTTCGCCCCCGCGCCGATCGCCGCGAACTGGTCGGTCAGCATCGACACCGGCATCCCGTTGGTGAACCACTTCGCGAAGCCGCGCGCGGCAACCATCGTGCCGAGCGTCGCGATGAACGGCGGGATGCCCGTCAGCGCGATCAGCGAGCCGTTCAGCAGGCCGACCAGCAGCCCGACGCACACGCCCGCCAGCACCGGCCAGATGACCGGCAGGTCGGTCAGGTGCGGGAACACCGCGCGCGGAAAATCGGATACCTGCGCGAGGCTGGCCGACACGACGGCCGCCGCGGCGACGACCGATCCCGACGACAGGTCGATCCCGCTGGTGATGATCACGAGGTTCACGCCGACCGCGATGATGCCGATCACGGCCATCTGCAACACGATGATCTCGAGCCGCTCGGCGTTGAACAAAAAGCTCTGGCCGACGACAAGCCAGCCGATCACCTCGAAGAACAGGCTGATGCCCACCAGCACCATGAAGATGCTCAGTTCGGGCGGCCACTTCGCATGCCGCGTCTTGATCGTCATGGACTGCGCGTCCGCGACGGGATTCAGGTTGCCCATTTCAGTTGTCTCCATGCTTGTTGCGGCTCAGCGCGAAGCCAGGTCCATGATGCGGACCTGGTCGGCGTCCTTGCGCTCGACGATGCCGGTCATCCGGCCTTCGTGCATCACCATCACGCGGTCGCTCATGCCGAGCACTTCCGGCATTTCCGACGAAATCATCAGCACCGCGACGCCCTTGCCGGCGAGCGCGCTGACGAGCCGGTGAATCTCGGCCTTCGCGCCGACGTCGATCCCGCGCGTCGGCTCGTCGAGGATCAGGATGCGTGGTTGCGTCAGCAACCATCGGCCGATCAGCACCTTCTGCTGGTTGCCGCCCGACAGGTTCTGGATTTCCTCGTGCAGCCCGGGCGTCTTCACGCGCAACATCCGGCTCATTTCCTCGCAGTCGCGCTTCAACTGCGCCTGCCGCACGAAATTGAACTTCACGTAGCGATTGCTGAGCACCGCGGCTTCCATGTTCGCGAGCAGGTCGAGATTCAGGAAGCATCCGGTGTCCTTGCGGTCCTCGGTGAGGAACGCCATCCCGTGCTTCATCGCCTGCGCGGGCGTGGAAATACGCACCGGCTTGCCGTCGATCAGGATCTCGCCCGTCGTCGCCGGCACGACGCCGAACAGCGCCTCCGCGACGTTCGAGCGCCCCGAGCCGACGAGGCCCGCGACACCGAGAATTTCGCCCGCGCGCAACTCGAAGCTGACGTCGCGGAACACGCCGTCGACGCCGAGGTTCTTCACGGCCAGCACGACGTCGCCGATCGGCACCTCCTCCTTGGGGAACATCTGCGTGATCTCGCGGCCGACCATCATCCGGATGATGTCGTCGCGCGTGACGTCGGTCGACGCGTGCGTGCCGATGTACTTGCCGTCGCGGAACACCGAGAACTCGTCGGCGATCTCGAACAGCTCGTTCATCTTGTGCGTGATGTAGACGATGCCCTTGCCCTGCTCGCGCAACTGGCGAATGATCCGGAACAGGTGCGTGACCTCCTTGTCGGTCAGCGCCGAGGTCGGCTCGTCCATGATCAGCACGTCCGAGTCGAACGACACCGCCTTCGCGATCTCGACCATCTGGCGGCTCGCGACCGTCAGCGTGCGCACGTCGGCCTCGGGGTCGATGTCGATCGACAGCCGCTCGAACAGCGCGGCCGTGCGGCGGCGCAGCTCGGCGTGATCGATCAGGCCGAAGCGGTTCTTCGGTTCGCGGCGGATCCAGATGTTCTCCGCGACCGTCATGTACGGCATCAGGTTGAGTTCCTGGTGGATCATCGCGATCCCGCGATCGAGCGCGTCGAGCGGGCCGTTGAGCACGACCGGCTCGCCGTTGATCAGGATCTCGCCCTGGTCGGGCGTGTAGACGCCGGCGATGATCTTCATCAGCGTCGACTTGCCGGCGCCGTTCTCGCCCATCAGCGCGTGCACGGTGCCGCGACGCACGCGAAACTGCACGCCGTCGAGCGCGACGACGCCGGGAAACGACTTGCCGACGCCGCGCACCTCGAGCAGGCAATCGTCGACGGGTACACCGGACGAACCCGGTGCGCCGAGCGAGGCGGCCGGCCCGCTTTCGCCGGCCATCGGGCGCGCCATCCTGGCTGTATACATGGACGTTCCTCGAAAGTCACACGCGAACCCGGGCGCGCCGGGCTCGCGCAGTTCAGCGGAAAAGCCGGTCAGTGCTTCGCGTACTGGCTCATGTTCTCCGGCGTGACGAGCTCGAACGGCACGTTCACGTAGCGCTCCACCGGCTGCTTCTTCGCGAGCTTCAGCGCGGTCGCGACGGCCTGCGCGCCCTGCCCGGCCGCGTTCTGGTACACGGACACCTTCAGCTCGCCGCTCTTCATCGCCGCGAGCCCGTCCGGCGTCGCATCGATGCCCGCGACGATCGTCTTCGGCGTCAGCTTGCGCGCCGCCTTCAGCGCGTTGATCGCGCCGATCGCCATCTCGTCGTTGTTCGAGACGATTGCATCGAACTTCGTGCCGGAACTGAGCCAGTTCATCGTGATGTCCTGGCCCTGCGTGCGGCTCCACTTGCCTTCGCGCTTGTCGACGATCTTCATGCCCGAGCAGTCCTTGGTCGCGATCACGTCCTCGATGTCCTTGGTGCGCGCGCGCGCCGACTCGTTGGACAGCTCGCCCATCAGCACCAGGATGTCGCCCTTGCCGCCGAGCAGCTTGCAGACCTGGCGCGCCTGCAGCGTGCCCGACTGCTTCTCGTCGGACGCGACCACCGCGACGCCGGCCGGCAGCTTGTCGAAATCGACGGGCTTGCGGTTCACATAGACGAGCGGAATCTTCGCGGCGGTCACCATCTTGGTGATCTTCGGCGTCGCGTCGGTGTCGACCGCGTTCACGATGATCGCGTCGACCTTCTGCGCGATCATGTTCTGGACCTGGCTCAACTGCTTGCCGACGTCGTTGCCGCCGTCCTCGATCTGCACGGTCGCGCCGTCCTTCTTCGCCGCATCACCGATGCTGTTGCGCAGGATCGTCAGGAACGTGTCGTCGAACGATGCCATCGTCACGCCGATCTTCTCGGCATGCGCGAGCGGCATGGCCAGGATCGCGGCGGCCGCGGCGGCCATCAGCTTGGTCTTCATGATCACTCTGTCTCCTCATCTCCGGGGGGCGGAAAACGGCGCGTTGCGCGCCGCCGGGCCGAGTCCGATAACGGACTGAAGCATCCGGATGAAACTGTAGATCACTTCCTCGAAAATTTGGAAATTTATTTCTACGTGATTTCACCTAGGGAACTGGATTTCCAAAAAGTCTAGACTCCGTTCCGTAGCCCGATTCCTCGCGGCAGGCGCACTCGTGTCGCGCCGCGGATGTGACGCATCGTCGTCCGGGATCGGTCCCCAATCTGCCGGCAAGGTCGAGCGCCGGCCGCGAGCGTGATACGTGATATGAGCCCGTTGAACTTTCCGACTGACCGCCCCATCGATCTCGCCTGCCTCGGCCGCGTCGCCGTGGATCTTTACGCGCAGCAGTACGGCAGCCGCCTGGAAGATGCGCGCAGCTTCCAGATGTATCTCGGCGGTTCGTCGGGCAACGTCGCGTTCGGCGTCGCCCGCCTCGGGTTGAAGACCGCGATGATCTCGCGCGTCGGCGACGAGCAGATGGGCCGCTTCGTGCGCGAGACGCTCGAGCGCGAAGGCTGCGACACGAGCCAGTTGCAGACGGATCCGGAACGGCTGACCGCGCTGGTGCTGCTCGGCCTGAAGGATCGCGACACGTTCCCGCTGCTGTTCGTGCGCGAGAACTGCGCGGACATGGCCGTGCGTGCCGACGAGATCCGCGAGGACTTCATCGCCGGCTGCCGCGCGCTCGCGATCACCGGCACGCATCTGTCGACGCCCGGCACCCGCGAGGCGTCGCTCACCGCGCTCGGCTACGCGCGCCGCCACGGCGTCGTGCGGATCCTCGACATCGACTACCGGCCGGTGCTCTGGGGGCTGACCGCGCGCGGCGCGGGCGAGAACCGCTACGTGCCCGACGCGCAGGTCACGCGGCAGCTGCAGCAGGTGCTCGGCGAGTTCGACCTGCTGGTCGGCACCGAGGAGGAATTCCTGATCGCGGGCGGCGTGCCGCACGACCTGATCGCGTCGCTGCAGGCCGTGCGTCGCGTGAGCGGCGCGGCGCTGGTGGTCAAGCGCGGTGCGCTCGGCTGCTGCGTGATCGAGGGCGACGTCCCCGCGCGCATCGAGGATGCGCCGGCCTTCCACGGCGAACGCGTCGAAGTCCTGAACGTGCTCGGCGCGGGCGACGCATTCCTGTCGGGCCTGCTGTCCGGGCTGCTGCGCGGGCGCGACTGGGCGGAATCGACCCGCATCGCGAACGCATGCGGCGCGATCGTCGTGTCGCGCCATGCGTGTTCGGCCGCGATGCCGACGCCGGCCGAGCTCGCGCACTGGTTCGGCGGCAGCCGCAATCCGCAGGTGGACGCCGATCGCACGCTCGCGCACCTGCATCGCGTAACGGTGCCGCGCCGCGAATGGGACGACCTGTGCGTGATGGCATTCGACCATCGCAGCCAGTTCTACGAACTCGCGGTGCAGGCCGGCGCGGACGAAGCGCGTATCAAGACGCTCAAGCGCCTGCTCGTGCGCGCGGCCGAACAGGTCGAACGCGATCGCCATATCGAAGGCCATGTCGGCGTGCTGATCGACGGCGGCGCGTATGGCCGCGACGCGCTCGCGTCGGCCACCGGCCGCGGCTGGTGGGTCGGCCGCCCGGTCGAGCTGCCCGGCTCGCGGCCGCTGTGCTTCGACGACACGCGCTCGGTCGGCTCGTCGCTCACGCACTGGCCGACCGAGCAGGTCGTGAAGTGCCTCGTCCACTACCACCCCGACGACGACGTCGACCTGCGCGTCGCGCAAGAGCAGCGCGTGCTGGAGCTGTGGGAAGCCACGCGCGCGAGCGGCAACGAGCTGCTGCTGGAAATCATTCCGCCGCGTGCCGTCACGCCGGCCGGCACCGAGGACGACGCGGTGCTGCGCACGGTCGCGCGCTTCTACAACCTCGGCGTGATGCCCGAATGGTGGAAGCTCGCGCCGATGAGCGCGGACGGCTGGGCACGGCTCGAAACGCTCGTAGCCGAGCGCGACCCGCACTGCCGCGGCGCGGTGATCCTCGGGCTGAACCAGCCGCTGCAGTATCTCGTCGACAGCTTCCGCTCGGCGACCAATCCGATCGTCAAGGGCTTCATGGTCGGCCGCACGCTGTGGGCCGACGCGTCGCTGCACTGGCTCGCCGGCCGCATCGACGACCAGGCGCTGATCGACGAAGTGGCCGGCAATTTCGCGCAGCTGGTCGACGCATGGCTCGGCCGCCGTGCCGCCGCGCGCGCCGCGGCAGCAGCCTGACGCGCATGCCCGTGACGACCATCCGACTCCTCTTGATCGACAGACGATGACCACCACCGTGAGACTGACCGTCAGCCAGGCGCTCGTGCGCTACCTGGCCGCCCTGCGCGCCGAAGTCGTCCAGCCGGACGGCCGCACCGAAATCCTGCCGTACTGCGGCGGCGTGTTCGCGATCTTCGGGCACGGCAACGTGGCCGGGCTCGGCGAGGCGCTGCACGCCGAAAAGGACCGACTGCCGACGTTCCGCGCGCACAACGAGCAAGGCATGGCGAATGCGGCCGTCGCATTCGCTAAAGCGAACTTCCGCCAGCGGATGATGGCCGCGACGTCGAGCATCGGCCCCGGCGCGACCAACATGCTGACCTCCGCCGCGCTCGCGCACGTCGGCCGGCTGCCGCTGTTGCTGCTGCCCGGCGACGTGTTCGTGTCGCGGCTGCCCGATCCCGTGCTGCAGCAGGTGGAGGATTTCGAGCAGGGCGACGTCAGCGCGAACGACTGCTTCCGGCCCGTGACGCGCTACTTCGACCGGATCACGTCGCCGGAACAGCTGCTCGTCGCGCTGCCGCGCGCGATCCAGGTGATGACCGATCCCGCGCAGTGCGGGCCGGTGTGTCTCGCGCTGCCGCAGGACGTGCAGACCTTCGCATACGATTGGCCCGAGGACTTCTTCGCGCCGCCGGTGATCCGGATGCGCCGGCCGCCCGCCGACGCGCTCGAGCTCGCGGATGCGCTCGACGTGCTGAAGGCCGCGAAAAAGCCGCTGATCGTCGCCGGCGGCGGTGTGCTGTACAGCCAGGCATGGGACGCGCTGCGCACGTTCGCCGACACGCACGGCGTGCCGGTCGCCGAATCGCAGGCCGGCAAGGGCGGCCTCGCGTGGGACCATCCGCTGAACCTCGGCTCGATCGGCGTGACGGGCTCGCCCGCCGCGAATCGCGCGGCCGCGCAGGCCGACGTCGTGTTCGCGGTCGGCACCCGCCTGCAGGACTTCACGACCGGCTCGCATGCGCTGTTCGGCAACGCGACGCTGCTGAGCCTGAACGTGCAGCCGTTCGACGCGGGCAAGAAACGCGGCAGGCAATTGATCGCCGACGCACGCACCGGCCTCGGCCAGCTGTCGGCCGCGCTCGCGGGCTGGCACGCGGATGCGGCGTGGACCGCCGCGAACCGCGACCAGGCCGCCGCGTGGAATGCGCGCGTGACCGAGCTGACCACGCGCGTGCCGAAGGACACGCTGCCGTACGACGCGGAAGTCATCGGCGCGGTGCGCGACTCGGCCGCCGACGCGGGGCGCGACAGCGCGCGCGACGATCTCGTCGTGTGCGCGGCCGGGACGCTGCCCGCCGAACTGCACAAGCTGTGGCGCAGCGGCGTGCCCGGCAACTATCACATGGACTACGCGTACTCGTGCATGGGCTACGAGGTCGCGGGCGGGCTCGGTGCGAAGCTCGCGCGGCCCGAGCGCGAAGTGATCGTGATCGTCGGCGACGGCTCCTACATGATGCTCAACGCCGAACTGGCGACCTCCGTGATGCTCGGCCGCAAGATCATCGTCGTGATCCTCGACAACCGCGGCTACGGCTGCATCGAGCGGCTGCAACTGAACTGCGGCGGCGCAAGCTTCAACAACATGCTCGACGACTGCGTGCCCGAGGGCGGCGAACGCTCGACGATCGACTTCGCGATGCATGCGCGCGCGATGGGCGCCGAAGCCGTGCACGTGCGCGACGTCGGCGAGCTGCGCCGCGAAATGACGCGTGCGCGTGCGGCGAAGACGAGCCAGGTCATCGTGATCGACACGACGCACGAGCGCACGACCGCCGATGGCGGCGCATGGTGGGAAGTCGCGGTGCCGCAGGTGTCCGCGCGCGCCGGCGTCGAAGCGGCGCATCGCGCGTATCTCGACGCGAAGACGCGGCAGCGGCACTGACACGCTTTCGGTTTCACTCCTTTGCCCCGCGACAACAACATTCGAACCAAGGAAGCAAGTCATGAGCTGGAACGTTCGCATCGGTATCAATCCCCTGTCGTGGATGAACGACGACCTGCCGTCGCTCGGCGGCGAGACGCCGCTCGAGACGGCACTGAAGGAAGGCGCCGAAATCGGCTATGCGGGCTTCGAGCTCGGCAACAAGTTTCCGAAGACGGGCCCCGAGCTTAAGGCGAAGCTCGCCGAATTCGGGCTCGTGTGCGTGTCGGGCTGGTATTCGGGCTACCTCGCGGAAGTCGAACCGGGCATGAGCGATGCCGACGCGCTCGCCGCCGAAATCGAGCGTTGCCGCGCGCACATGACGAAGCTGCAGTTCAACGACGTGAAGGTCGTGGTGTATGGCGAATGCGCGGGTACGATCCAGGGCAGCATCGACACGCCGGTCGCGAAGCGTCCGCGTTTCGTCGACGACGAAGCCTGGCGACGCTATGCGGCACGCCTCGACGCGTTCGGCGCGCACCTGCTCGAGACCTACGGGATCAAGCTCGCCTACCATCACCACATGGGCGCATACGTCGAATCGCCCGCCGACGTCGACCGCCTGATGGCGCTGACCGATCCGGCCAAGGTGTTCCTGCTGTTCGACACGGGCCATGCATATTTCGGCGGCGCCGCCGATCCGGTGGAACTACTGAAGAAACATGTGTCGCGCATCGTGCACGTGCACTGCAAGGACGTGCGCCCGCAAGTCGTCACGCAGGCGCGCAACGGCGGCTGGAGCTTCCTGAACGCCGTCATCAACGGCACGTTCACGGTGCCGGGCGACGGCGCGCTCGATTACGAAGCGACGCTGCGCACGCTGAAGGACGCCGGCTACGAAGGCTGGCTCGTGGTCGAGGCCGAGCAGGATCCGGCCGTCGCGCCGAGCTATCAATATGCGAAGAAGGGCTACGAATCGCTGCGCGCGATCGTCGACCGGTTGAGCGCGTAAGCGCTGCCCCCAGTTGATCACCTTATTGCGGAGCTCCGTTCCATGGCGATTTCTCCCCTGCTGGTCAAGGCATCCGCCGACCGCGAAATCTGCAACGTGACGCCCGAGTCGGCCGGCTGGAAACACGTCGGCTTTCGCGCGCTGCGCCTGAAGGCCGGTGACACCGAGACGCTCGATACCGGCGCGCGCGAATTGTGCGTCGTCGTGCTCACGGGCACGCTGCGCGCGCAAGTCGACGGCGAAACCTACGATGCGCTCGGCAAGCGCGACAGCGTGTTCGAGGAAGTATCGCCGGACGCGCTGTACGTGCCGGGCGGCAAGACCGTCACGCTGGTGGCGACGCGCGATGCGGAAGTCGCGCTGTGCACCGCGCCTTACGCGAGCGGCGACAGGCGCGTGCAGCGCCTCGACGGCGAACGGATGCGGCGCACGGTGCGCGGGCAAGGCACCAACACGCGCTACGTGTGCGACATCCTGATGGGCGACAACCCGGCCGCCGACCGGTTGCTCGTCGTCGAAGTGATCACGCCCGCGAGCCATTCGAGCAGCTATCCGCCGCACAAGCACGATCGCGACGCGGCGCCGGACGAAACGTCGCTCGAGGAAACCTATTACCACCGGATCGATCCACCGCAGGGCTTCGCGTTCCAGCGCGTCTATACGGACGACCGCAGCCTCGACGAGGCGTGCGCGGTCGAGAACCACGACGTGGTGATGGTGCCGCGCGGTTATCACCCGGTGGTCGCGCCGCATGGCTACAACCTGTATTACCTGAACGTGATGGCCGGGCCGAGCCGCGCATGGGCGTTCAAGAACGACCCCGCGCACGAGTGGATGCTCGACGCGGCACCCGGGCGCTGATGCGTCGATGCGCTGAACGATCGACGGCGGACGCGCGACGCAGTGCACGCGCGTACGAACCGGACCTGGGACGACACGGAGCTGCCATGGCGACCACCTTCCCGCACTTCCCGCCCTTCGGCGACACCGCGTCGATGCCGCTGCTGCCGCACTTCGATGCCGACGTCGCGCGCCGGCTCGGCGACATCGCGGTCAATCTCGCGTCGCGCCGCGGGCTGCCGATCGCGGTCGGCATCGTCGGCGAGACCGCACCGCTGTTCTATTGCGCGCTGGACGGCAGCCGCGCGAACGACAGCGACGCGATCCGCCGCCGGCAGAACACGGTGTTCCGATTTGGCGTCAGTTCGCTCGAGGTCGGCGCGCGCTTTCGCCGCGCCGGCTGGTCGTTGCAGTCGCAGGGATTGTCGGACGCCGACTATGCGCTCGATGGCGGCAGCGTGCCGTTGCGGCTCGCCGGAGGCGGTTTCGTCGGCGCGATGACGGTCGCCGGACTCGACGACGCGCGCGATCATGCGCTCGTCGTCGAAAGCCTGCGCTGGCATGTCGGCGCGCACGCGCTCGCGATGAGCGCGTAACCGCGCGCCGGCGCGTGCGATCAGTGCAGCCCGCCGCTCGCGACGAGACGCTCGCCGGTCAGCCAGCGCGAATCGTCCGACGCGAGGAACACGGCGACCGACGCGATGTCGTCCGGCTCGCCGAGTCGGCCGAGCGGCGTCTCGCTGCGCACCTGCTTCTCGAGATCCGAACCGATGATGCCGGCGCTGTGCGTGCCTTCGGTCACGATCATCCCCGGGTTGATCGCATTCACGCGGATCTTGCGCGGGCCGAGCTCCAGCGCGAGCACGCCGGTGATCGCGTCGACGGCGCCCTTGGTGCCGCTGTACACGGCGCTTGCGGGCGGCGTGATGCTCGTCACCACCGAGCTGATGTTGATGATGCTCGCGCCTTCGCCGAGATGCTTGACGGCAGCCTGCGTCGTCAGCAGCACGCCGAACACGTTCGTGTCGAACTGCCGGCGGTAGTGCTCTTCGGTAATCGCCTCGATCGGCGCGAATTCGTACACGCCGGAATTGTTGACCAGCACGTCGAGACGGCCATAGGTGTCGATCGCGGTGTCGACGATGCGCTGGGCGTCCGCTGCCTTCGACACGTCGCCGCCGACCGCGACCGCGCGGCCGCCTGCCTCGACGATCGCGTTCACGACCGCGTCGGCGCCTGCCTTGCTGCTCGCGTAGTTGACCACGACCGACGCGCCTTCGGCGGCCAGCGCCCTTGCGATCGCGGCGCCGATGCCCTTGGACCCGCCCGTGACGATCGCTACCTTGCCTGCCAGCTTGCTCATGATTTCATTCCTCAGTCGGATGACCTTCGATGGATGGGTGCCGGTCTCGCCTGTCGCGGCGCACACCGGCCTTGCTGGCAATCTTGGCGGTTCGCGCGACCGCGATAAAGCGGCTCGACGCGAATTGACTGGCGGAGTTTTCCGAACAATCGGCGCACGGGCGATCAGCCCGCACTCAGCCATGCATTGACGACATCGGGACCGAGCCCGCCGAGCGGGCCGTCGTGGACGATTCGACCGCGCCCCATCACCGCGACGCGCCGCGCGAGCCGCGGCGCGAGCTGCAGCCGCTGCTCGATCAGCAGGATCGCAACGCCGTCGGCCTGCAGCGCGGCGAGATAGGCACCGACTTCGTCGACCGCGAGCGGCGCGAGCCCTTCGGCCGGTTCGTCGACGATCAGCAAGCGCGGACGGCCGGCCAGCGCGCGCACCAGTGCGAGCACCTGCTGCTCGCCGCCCGACAGCAGCCCGGCCTTCACGTCCGCCCGCGCGGCCAGCATCGGAAAGCGCGCGAGCAGCCGGTCGAGCGCCGCCCGTTCGGCCGCGCCGCGCACGCCGCGCAGCCCGAGCCGCAGGTTGTCGCGCACGCTCAGCAGCGGAAACACATCGCGGCTTTCGGCGACGTAAGCGACGCCGCGTCGGGCGATCTCGAACGTAGGCGCGCCCGCGCATTCGGCACCGGCGATACGCACCGACCCCGCGGTGCGTACGAGCCCCGTCACGGCCTTCGCGAGCGTCGAGCGGCCCGAGCCGTTGCGGCCGAGCAACGCGAGCGTCTCGCCCGGTGCGAGTGCGAGATCGACGCCGTCGAGCACGGGTTGCATCCCGTACCACGCGCGCAGGCCGCGAATGTCGAGCAGCGCGCTCATGCAACGTCGCCGAGATAGGCGGCGCGCACGGCCGGGTCCGCACGGATCGCGTCGGGCGCGCCGGTCGCGACCACCGCGCCGCGCACCAGCACCGTGATGCGCTCGGCGAAGCCGAACACCGCATCCATGTCGTGCTCGATCATCAGCACCGTGCGACCCTGCGTCGTCGCGCTGATCAGCTCGATCATCCGCGCCGCCTGGTCGCGGTTCATGCCGGCCGTCGGTTCGTCGAGCAGCAGCGTGCGTGCGCCGCTCGCGAGCGCGATGCCGAGATCGAGCGCGCGCTGTTCCGCATAACCGAGTTCGGCGGCCATCGCGTCGCGCCGCGCATCGAGACCGATGTCGCTCAGCACGCGCGCCGCCGCGCGATCGACCGACGCGGATTCACGCAGCCGGTTCCACCAGCGCCGCCGCTCGGCCGGCGCATGCAGCGCCGCGCAGCGCAGGTTGTCGAACACGCTCAGCCGCGCGAACGCGCTCGTCTGCTGGAAACTGCGGCCGATGCCGAGCCGGCTCGCGACGACCGGCCCGCGCCCGCGCAGCTCGACGCCGTGCAACACGACGCGCCCGCGCGTCGGCCGCGTCGCGCCGGCAATCACGCCGAACAGCGTCGACTTGCCCGCGCCGTTCGGGCCGATCAGCGCGTGACGCTCGCCGGCCGCGACGCTCAGCTCGATACCGTCGAGCACCGTCTGCACACCGAAGCGCTGCACGATTCCGTGCAGCGCGATCGCGCTGCCGCTCATCGCTCGTCCTCCGGCTGGCCGTGCCCGTGGCGCGGGAATCGCGCGCGCCAGCGCCACAGCAACGTGCCGATCCCGGCCGCCGAGCATGCGACGGCCCAGCCCGCCGGCGCATCGGCGTCGATGGCCCACGCACCGAATGCGAGGCCCGTGCCGTCGTCCTGCGCGAAGCGCCATGCATATCCGAGCTCGGCCGCGCAGACGATCGCGACGGCCCAGAACGCACATGCGCCGGCGCCGCACAGCACGCGCCAGCGCTCGGCGGACGGCGCGTCGCCGCGCAACGCGTGCGCGAGCGTCTGCGCGATGCCCGCGATCCCGCGCGGCGCGGCGACGACGACCGCGACGAACAGCACGCCGAGATACAGCGCCCACGCGCGCGACACGCCCGCGACGCCGATGCTCAGCGCGGTCAGCACCACCGCGCCTGCCGCCGGCCCGAAGAACGTGCCGGTGCCGCCGATCACCGCGGCGATGAGCACGGTCGCGGAACGCGCCATCGATACGCTGTCGGGCGTCGCGATCTCGACGTCGATCAGCGTCAGCGTCCCGGCAATGCCGGCAAAGAACGACGCGCAGGTCACCATCGCGAGCCGCACGCGGCGCGGCTCGGTGCCGAGCGCGGCAACGCGCGCGGGGTTGTCGCGCACCGCGTTCGCGAGTCGCGCGAGCGGCGTGCGCGTCAGCGCATGCATCGCGGCCGCCGAGACGATGCACCATGCGGCGATCACGGCGTAGGCCTGCGTTTGCGCGCCGAAATGCCAGCTGCCCAACGGCGTGCCGCTCGCACGGTCGATCGGTACGCCGCCGAGGCCGCCGAACCACGCGGGCACGCTCCACGCCGCGGCGGCGACGCATTCGCCGAGGCCGAGCGTGATCATCGCGAACACGGTGCCCGCGCGGCGTGTCGCGAGCAGGCCGGCGACGAACCCGAAGCCCGCGCCGGCCGCCCCGCCGACGAGCGGCAACAGCGGCAGCGGGCCGCCGACATGATTGAACCAGTGCGCGGCGGCGAAGGCGCCGAGGCCGGCGAACGCGGCATGACCGAACGACAGCAGCCCGGTCGTGCCGAGCTGCAGGTTGTACGACAGCGCGAGCACGACGAGCGCGGCCGTCTGCGCGAGATAACCGAGCACCGCGCCGTGCGGCCACAGCCACGCGGGCAGCGCGACGCACGCGGCGAACAGCATCCAGCGCAACACGCCGGCTCTTGCGCGGCTAGCCATCGACTCGCTCGCCGAACAGTCCGCGCGGACGGGCGACCAGTACCGCGACGAGCAGCAGGTACGGGACCAGCGGTGCGAGTTGCGCGACCGACACGGCAGCGACGCTGTCAGGCAGCGCGATACCCGACCATTGCGCGAGGTCGCGCAGCGACGTATCGCTGGATGCCGCGAAGGTCTGCGCGAAGCCGACCGCGAGCGACGCGACGAATGCGCCGCCGAGCGAGCCGAGCCCGCCGATCACGACGACCGCAAACACCACCGACCCGACGGTCTCGGCCAGCGCCGGTTCGATCACCGCAAGCGGCGCGCCGATCACGCCGGCCAGCGCCGCGAGCGCGGTACCCGCGCCGAACAGCGCCGTCATCATGCGCGGCACGTTGTAGCCGAGCGCCTCGACGGCGGCGCGGTGCGTGAGCGCGGCGCGCACGACGAGCCCGATGCGCGATGCCCGCAGCAGCGCACCCAGCGCGACCAGCATCGCCGTGGACATCGCCATCATGAAGAGCCGGTAGCGCGGCAGCGCGAGGCCGAACACGCTCACGGGCGCGCCGTCGAACAGCGGCGGCACCGGGGCCGGCAGCGGCGCGAGGCCCCACAGGAGTTTCGCGCCCTCGCCGATCAGGTACGCGAGCCCGAAGGTCAGCAGCAGTTCGCTCGTGTGCCCGTGCGGCTGTACGCGGCGCAGCAGCCAACGCTCGCAGCCGGCGCCGAGCAGGCCGACCGCGACCGGCGCGAGTGCGAGCGCGGGCCAGAAACCCGCGCGGGCCGCGATGCTGTACCCAATGTATGCGCCGAGCATGTAGAAGCTCGCATGCGCGAAGTTGAGCACGCCCTGCACGCTGAATATCAGCGTGAGACCGGCCGACAGCATGAACAGCAGCAACCCGTAGCTGAGGCCGTTGAACGCCTGGATGGCGATCGCGTGCACCGCCCGCGCCCGTCAGCCGGCGAGCGGTTCGAGCGCCGCGCGCAGCGCGTCGGGCAGCGGCACCGGACGCCGCGTGCCGCGATCGACGTACACGTGCACGAAATGCCCTTGCGCGGCCGGCGCGGCTTCGCCTGCCGCGAACAGCCCGATCTCGTAGCGCACGCTCGACGTGCCGAGCTTCGCGACGCGCAGCCCCGCATCGACCGACTGCGGAAACACGAGCGGAGCGAAATAGTTGCACTGCGTCTCGACCACGAGCCCGATCGTCTGCCCGTGCTCGACGTCGAGCACGCCCGCGCGGATCAGGTATTCGTTCACGACGGTGTCGAAGTAGCTGTAGTAGACGACGTTGTTCACGTGCCCGTAGACATCGTTGTCCATCCAGCGGGTCGTGATCGGCAGGAAGTGGCGATAGGCGTCGCGCGGGCGCGGCTGCGGCTTGTCGGACATGGCGATGGCGTTCAGGATGAAGAAGGCGAAGCGGACGGCGCGCGGTGGCCGTGCCTGACGGCGCGCCGGTGAATGGCGGAATGTCGCGCCGCGACCGTGCCACGCGCGGCGGACGACATGCCGGAAGCGGCGCGGCCCGTCACTGCCCCGCTCGATCGACGAATTCGAAATCGAGGCCGCGCGCGCGCATCCAGTCGGCCAGCGCGTAACCGGTGCCGGCGCGCCACGGGCGCAGCATCGGCGGCTCGACGAGCCGGTATTCGAGCAGCTCGGGCGACAGCGCGACGGTGCCCGACGCGCGCACGTGATACGCGATGATCAACTCGTTCTTGCGGATGAATTCATAGACGCCGACCAGCGCGACCTGCTCGGCCTTCAGCCCGGTTTCCTCGAACACCTCGCGCGCGATGCCGTCCTCGGGCGTCTCGCCGTTCTCGAGGAATCCGGTGATCAGCGCGAACATCCCTTCCGGCCAGGCCGCATTGCGCGCGAGCAGGATCTTGCCGTCGAGCTCGACGATCGCGGCCACCACCGGCAGCGGGTTGTTCCAGTGAACGTAGCCGCACGCGTCGTCCGGGCACGCCTGACGAACGCGGCCGCCCTCATGTTCGGGATCGGCGCGCTCGGTCAGCGGGCGCGCGCAGCGCGGGCAAAAGCGGTAGTCGGCGATGGTCATCGATGGAAGATCTGGCAAGCGCCGACGGCGGCCGGCAAGCCGCGTCGCACGCCCGCTCGGCGCGGGAAAGGCTTCATTCTAGCGAGTTTGCCCGCGTCGCTGACGATCCGGCCCCGACGATGTCAGGGTTGCGTGCCGGGTCGGGCACGCCCGCGCGCGGCCGTCGCCGCGAAGCCGGCCGCACCGACGAGCAACGCACTCGCCGCGACCCACAACGCCGGCGAGAACGACCCGAAGCGCGCGGCGAGCGGCGCCGCGACGAGCGGGCCGAGAATCTGCCCGACCCCGTACGACGCGGTCGCGTAACCCATCAGCCCGGCCGCGCGCTCGCCGTGCAGCCGCCGCGCCTCGCGCATCGCGAACAGCGTGATCGCGGTGAACGGCAGCCCGAGCAACACGCTGCCGATCGAGAAGCCGGCCGCATTCGGCCACACGATTCCCGCCGCGATCCCGAGCGCCTGCGTCGCGCAACCGGCGGCGAGCAGCAGCCGGTTGTCCCAGCGGGCAGGCAGCCGCGCGGCCGCGATCGCGCCGACGATCAGCGCCGCGCCGAACATCGGCCAGAACAGGTCCGGCCACGGCGAGCCGGCCGGCAGCGCGGCGCGCGCGATGACCGGCAGGAACGTCGCGGTGATGATGTAGCCGAAGCCGGGCATCCCGTACAGGACGACGAGCCATGCGGCGTCCGCGCGACGGCGCCGCGCGTCGTGCGGCGCCGCATCCGTCGCCGCGGGTCGGACTGGCGCCGCCGACGTTGCGCCTGCCGCCGCCGGCACGGGCCCACCGCCGAAGGTGCGCCAGATCGCGACCGACAGCACCGCCGACAACGCCGCGAAGCCCAGCCAGCCGGGCGCCGCGCGATGGCCGGCCAGTGCGCTGCCGATCAGGCCCGTGAGCACGATGCCGACCCCGGGCCCCGCGTAGATCACCCCGCTCCACTCGGGCGCGTGCAGCTCGGCGAGCCGCCGCAGCCCCCATTGCGACACGAACACGAACGTCCATGCGCTGACGACGCCCGCGACGAAGCGCACCGCGAGCCACACCGGCAGCAGGTGGCCGATGCCCATCGCGGCGGTCAGCAGCACGGTGGCGGCAAGCCCGAAGCGCACCATCCGCGCGGGCGCGACGCGCACTGCCGCGCAGCTGACCGCGCCGACGAAATAGCCCGCGTAGTTCGCCGACGCGAGCCAGCTGCCCGCCTTCAGGCCGATCGAGCCGTCGGTGAGCATCAGCGGCAACAGCGGCGTGAACGCGAAACGGCCGACGCCGAGCGCGACGGCCAGCCCGATCATGCAGGCAAGCGCGGCCGTGCGGGCGCGGCGGTCGGCGTCATCGGACAGGTGTACGCCGGCGGCACTCGGAGCATCGGAACGGGACATGGCGGCATGGGCCGCGCAGGTTGCGCAACGGCCGGAACGGGAGTCGGATTGCTCGTATCGTAGCTTGACCAACCATTCTCGAAAAATGAATAATTGAGAATCCAACCATCGCACGGAGAGAATCATGGATCTGGCGGCGCTGGCGATTTTCCGGGCCGTCGTGCGCGAGAACGGCGTGACGCGCGCGGCGGCGAAGCTCAATCGCGTGCAGTCGAACGTGACGACGCGCATCAAGCAGCTCGAGGAGGAGCTCGGTGCGGCGCTGTTCGTGCGCGACGGCCGCCGGCTCGTGCTGACGCCGGCCGGCCACACGCTGCTGCCGTACGCGGAACGGCTGCTCGAGCTTGCCGACGAGGCGCGCCACGCGGTGCGCGAGGACACGCCGCGCGGGCGGCTGCGGCTCGGCACGATGGAAAGCACGGCCGCGAGCCGGCTGCCGACCGTGCTCGCGCGCTATCACCATGCATGGCCCGACGTGTCGCTGGAACTCGTGACCGGCACGACCGGCTGGCTGATCGACAAGGTGCGCGACTTCGAGGTCGACGCGGCGCTGTTCGCTCGGCCGCCGGAACCGGACACGCTGCCCGACACGTTCGAGACGGTGCCGGTCTTCCGCGAGGACCTGGTGCTGCTGACGCCGCGCGGCCATCCGCCGGTGCGCACGCCGCGCGACGTGATCCTGCCGACGCTGATTGCGTTCGAGCGCGGCTGCACGTACCGGAAATACGTCGAACGATGGTATGCGGCACACGGAATGCGGCCGGCACGCGTGCTCGAACTGGGTTCGTATCACGCGATCGTCGCGTGCGTCGCGGCCGGCGCGGGCATCGCGGTCGCGCCGCGCTCGGTGCTCGAGCTTCAGCCCGAGACCGGCAACGTCACCGCGCACACGATCGCGGAACTCGAAGGAATCGACACGCTGCTTGCGTGGCGGCACGGTTACGCGTCGGCGGCGCTCGCGGCGCTGCGCGATGCGCTGGGAGATGCCGCGCGGGAATCGGGCGATGTGGTGAAGCCGAGCATGGCGACGTCGGTTTGAAGCGGGCGGTATTGGTTGCAGTGCCGACTGCTTGAATCCGCAGCTACTGCGTTTGCCCGGAGCTAGGCAAACGGTGCTGCGACGATGATCAGGCTCAGCACGTAACCGTCCCACTGCTCGCTACTCGCCACGCGCCCGTCATCTCACCGCTGCTGGAGCGGCACGGCGCCGCTGCGCTCCTGCAATTACGCACTGATCGCGCGGACGCCTGGTATTCCGGTTTCGTCGTTCGCGTTACCCAGATACGTCCATTGGACCTCTTCCATCGCAATGTCGATGAAGCGGTCGCTCGGAGCAGGAAAAGGACTTCCCTGCTCGATGAAGGCTTGCTGATCCCAACGGTTATAGAGGCTTGCCATGGGATGAGCCTCGGCTATCCGGCCTTCCCATATGCCGGTTTCCGGGCACGGCCGTTCTCCGGCGCATCGCACTCGCGACGGCTGACCGGGAATTTCCCGTATCATTCCAGCTTCGACCAGATGAGCGATGAAGTCGGCCCGTTGCGGCGGCAACTGAAAGGCCTCGCCAAGGTAATGCCAAAGCACGCGATCCGGCGACAACCAGTCATGAGACGCAAGTTCGAATTGCTCTCCAGCCTCGAAACGCTCCGGATATCCAGCGCGCGCCGCCAACGATGCGCCGGAGTCGACCGACGAACCGTACAGCGCTAGCCAGTAACCTGTTCTTGGTACCCTTTGGTCGCCGGTGGCGGTCAGCCCATTACCATCTTCCAATCGAGCAACGGCATATCCGTCCGGAACAAATGCTCGACCATCAAGCGCTGCGGTCTTTTGCGACTTGGGTGATGGTGTAACGGCCTTCGCAGCATCGAGCAACGTTTTCGCATTGCCGTCCCACTTGGGAAGAGATGCAGGCGGCAGCGGCAAGACTTTATCAAGATTTGGGAGCTTCATACGCCCCTGGTAACGCTCCAACGCGTCCTTTAGTACGCGATATCTATCAGCGCGCGCTTTGTCGATGCTACCTGGCAGATTTCGACCATTCGTCAGATTGAATCCGTCAAATTCAATAGACAGCTTCGTTGCACATTTCGCGCTTCCAAGCTTTACCCCGTCTTGAAGCATCATCAGAGCGCGTCGCTTTGCGTCTGCTGTCCTTGGACGTGCATAAACAAAAGACAACTCTTCGGCCGCATCGCCGTAACCTTGCGCAACAGCGCATTCAAGCATCTGGGTAGCAACCGGCAAATTTCCCCAAAACTCCCCGTCTGAATCGTCATACGTTGCGTCGAGTTTTTCTCCGAGAAATGCCATCGCCGACGGACTGCCCATATCTGCCGCACGCTGGAAGAAGGCAAAGGCAGTGGTTGCGTCGCCTCCCTTGATCAAGCCATTCTGGTGATAGACCCCCATCATATCGTAGGCATCCGGCACACCCAGCTTCATCGCCCTTTCGATCCATTCAATCGCAACCTCAGGATCGTGCTCAGGCACGCCGGGATTGTTACTTCGAATCAGCGTGGCAATATTGAGCATAGCTTTCCAATGCCCGCGTTCAGCCGCCTGGACGTACAACTGATAGATCTTTGCGTAGTCTCGCTTCTGGTAGTACAGGTCGGGGTCATCGAGCGCAAGCGCTTGCTGAAACCATAACTCCGCCTGCGGATCCATTGGTGGCACATGCTGTGATTGATAAGTACATTTGAAGCTCTTTCGATGCGGATCGAACAACGGCAGTTTTTCGTAGCGCGGAAGATCTGACATGGCAGCAATTGACTTGATTTTCGATGAAGTTGAAGTATCTGCCTGTGCACCGATAGCAAACAGACACACGACGACAGTCATAGCAATTCGGAGAGCAGCTATTATCGACATCAAATGGCCTCGATCACGCAGTCGTGGAAGCGTTGGTTGATGACGGCACATCAATCTGAGCATGCAACACCGTCTCAGCACGGCGATCGATGAATGGTAAAATGAATCCTTGCAAATTCTCGGTACCGGCTTTTTGGATATCGCGATTGTCTTTCATTCGCCCCTCCCAAATATCAAAAACCACCGGAATCCGATCTCGGTCGCCACTACCCGAAGTGGCTCCTCCGGAAAGCAATGAAAACACCCGCGCGCGCAACTTGGAAGTGCATTCATTCCCCGTCGCCGCGATGTTGATTTCGCTGTCAACGGACATACTGCGCTGATTCAGGTTCGCACTACCCACCGTGACGAAAACATCATCGATAAGCATCAGCTTCGAATGAATGTAAATTTCGCGGTAGGCCATCTGATTATTTACTATGCCGCTGGTCCGCAAGCGAGCGATGCTGACCTTGAGTCCCATCGTATCCTGAAGTTCTTTCAGGCTTTGTGGGTGGAATGTATTTTCCCCTTTTGCATTCTTATAGCCTTGCGCCGTCTTGCCGGCTCTCACCAGATCACCCTGGCCCTTCATGGCATCCGCATGTCCCAGTTCCGCCAGCGTGTCATAGGTTCGCGGAATCATACCCGGATCCTGCGGATGCGGCGTGACGACAAACATGTGCAGTATGGGCGCGTCCGGTTGTGGCTTGTTTGCCAATTTGCTCCACGCATCATGAAATTTCTGCCTCTCCTCTTTCACGTGCCGCGCAAACTCCGGATAAAAGAAGTATTGATTTTCCATGTAGATATAGTTGCGAGCAAAGCTGGTCGCCTGGAAGTAGACCCTCTTGATCGTCTTCTCCCGCTCATGCGGCTGGGTACGCACGATCTGCGCCCGCTCCGCGGGGTCATCCGGCAAACTCGGAATCTTCGAAGGTAGCGTCGCCAGTTCCGTCGTCTTCCATTGAGGAGGAGCAAACAAGTTCCAGCCGCGCTCGAAATTTTGATGCACTCGCTTCAACGTTTTTCCGACCACCCGGCATCCGTAGTCCTGATATGGATTGGTATGCCTGTATGCCGCTGTACTGAGCGCTCCATTCGGGTCCTGGGTTTCCTGTTCATGCTTCAGTTCATCGTTGACGTACGACCCAACCCACTCCTCTCTTAACGGATCGTCAATTGCGTGATCAGTTCTATCCCAATAATCGGTAACCGAATTCAGACCCATGACATAGCCCACGGCCTTGCTACCCTCGTCGTAGTTGTAGTCGATCAGGATCGGCTTCTGATGATGTGTTGGATAGTCCTCAAGCAAGTTCTTTTCATTGACGAGATAGTAATCGACCGACTCGCTATGAGTACTTGGAGAATCTTCCTCCTTCAACGGAGCGGCAATCAGTGCGTCGACGTCTGCGCTCGCAATACTTCGCAACACGATCTGCAGCCGCTGATTCTTCGTCAGGATGCCACTGCGCTTGCTCTCGCCCTCAGGCAAGTTGCGATTCCACCAGTCGATACAATACTGGGTTCGCTTCGCATTTTTATACGGAGGCACCTGTTGTAGCTTTTTTTGAACAGGACTGGTCCAACCCGACACTGCAACATCTGTAAATCCAGGCATGCTGTTTTGCTTGCGCGACGCACGTGGGTCGAACCAGATCAATAACCTGACGGTAACCGGGTTATTCGTGCGTTGTGTGATCTCTTCGAGTAGCGCGCCGTAAACCATGCCGCGCGGCCAGGTTCCGGGTACAAAAGTCGTGTCGACTTGAGGATCACCGATCCAACATGCCGCACCATCCCCCCGGACAAGCTCCATGCCGGGGTCGAATCCCCAGCAGCAAATATCGACCGTGGACTTCGCCGCCATAATGTCCGCAGCAATTGCCCGAAATCCCTCTTCGCCGCAGACGAAGAATTCCAGCTTGTTGCCAGTAGTTGGCAACACGTCGGGGTCTACATCTGTTTCAAGCAACCATTGAACGGTACCTTTGGCTATTCGCCCGGCTTCGTCGATGGCCACATCCATAGCGTTATGAGACTCGAGAGGAAGCTTCGCCATATTCTTTTCCTTGTTTTTAGCGCGCCGGCACGTTTGTCAGATCAGCCGTTCGCCGCGGTTCGTGCGTTGCTCGACATGATCCGGATCGCTCTGAAGCGCGTCCTTCACTTTCAGATCGAACTGTCCGCCATTGGCGAGCCTGACCTGATAGGCCGGTGTGCCGGCCTGATGGTCCTTGACGACGATACGGCCAAACTGATCCGTAACACCTTCGTCAATCTTCGCTCCCCCTCGGTACAGCTCATAAGGCTCGCTCACGTACTGGTGCGCCTCGCCCGGCAATGCTCCCAACGCAAAATGCAATTGCCCGTTCTCCGGTGGCAGCGCCGGGATAGTCGGCGTTCTCACGCTGTCTGGCCCGACGAACGTCTGGCTTGCCGAGTGCACCTCGAAGCCGCCAGACGTGCCAAACTTGATCTTGTCTGCCGACCATCGCGTATAACTACCACCACCATTGATCTCCACCTCCTGCTGCGCGCTGATCGTGATCTTGGTGGCCGTAACGGTCACGTTCAGCTTCGCAAGCAGGTTGATGCTGTCCTTCAACGCTTTCACGTCGATATCACCCGCCGCAGCGACCAAACGCATGCCTGCTTCATAGGCAAACAGACGGAGCGCCCGGCGTGCACTGGCAAAAAAACCACCGCCCGTACTCACCGACATGTGCTCACCAGCCGTGATTGCCGTCGTCTTTGAGCTGCTTAAATGAATCTGCTGATCGGAGCTGGCCGCAATGCCCGCCGAGCTGGCCAGAACAAGATGCGGCTGCTCGAACTGCTTGAGCGTACCGCCACCTTGAATGGCCTTTGCCTGCGCCTTCAGCAAGTTGGCCACAGTCTTCTGCTCGCCATCTTGCGCTCCGGCCGAGTGCGCCAACTGGGCAAGGCTGGCAGTCGTATCCTGGGCGTTCGCTAGTTGAAGATTTACCTCGTCGACGTTGAACGCATCGCCGCTGGCACCCGAGCGGGCGTGAGTCGATAACAGCAACCCGCGCGCGCCTCGCATCGCGGCATGTCCGTCGGTGCGCAATTCTGCGCCCTCACCGCGCTTCTCGCCCCGCCCCGCAGGCTCGCTCACACGTGTAAGGTAACCCATATGCAAACCGGATTCGAGGTGATCACTGCGAATTTGGGTTTGTACCTGCCCCTTCGTGTCGTCCTTCAACCAGACATTATTCTGCTCGCCGCCAATTTCCTTGCTGACGAAGCCAGACAATGCATGCTGATCCGGCAGGTTCCACTGCGGCCGGTTAGAGCCATTTCCCACGCGGGCCGTGATCACCGGGCGATCTGGGTCGCTGTCAAAAAATTGCACGACAACCTCATCTCCGACTCTCGGCAACTGGATACCGCCAAAGCCAGCACTCGACCAAGGCTGTGCAATCCGTATCCAGCACGAACTGCGCTCATTACGCTGGCCGATCCGGTCCCAGTGAAACTGCACCTTGACCCGGCCCAATCGATCTGTAAAGACCTCCTGACCTTGCGGGCCGACCACTGTCGCGGTCTGCATTTGCATGATCGGCCGATGATGTTCGAGCGGACAGCGAAAAGGTACTGACTTACGCTGCGCCTCGACTTCAATCCGGAAGTAGCCTTTGGATCCATCCTCATGTGTCACGACGAATGTGCCCGACGCGTCACCATCGTCCGCAGCTTTGCTCAACACACCCTTAAGGCTGTGCGGAAAGTCCGCGTCTTGACTCGCCCCGGGAATATTGTTCTCGATCAACCATGCGGTTTCGATTACCGAGAACTGGCGCCGCTCAGCCGAATCCTTGTCATGCTCGGGGTGGCCGGAAAGTTCGAACCAACGCCCAGCGTCGATCCCGCGCAACCCGCCAATACCGTAATATCGCTTCGCTCGCGACTCCCATTCTTCCATGCGGACCTTGGCAAGATGATCGCCACGGTCCTGCTCGAGATATGAATAAGGACCCGTGTATTCATATATCTCCAACTGTTCGGGCAACTCTTCCGATACCGTTGGCAAACTGACACCTTTCGGATTGGCGAGAGACGACGGATTCTTGTAATCGAATGTACGCGTCGTCAACACGGCGCTATGCAAAGTTCTGACGCCCGACCAATAAACCAGCGCATTCACTTCATTGTTTAAGCCATAACGGGAAAACGCGACAGTATGCGGAGCGAGTGGCTCGCCAGCATCAAGCTGGTCGGTTACGGTCAGCGAATGCGACTTACCGTCGTCGGCCTGCGTCCAGATGCCGAATAGCCCTTCCACTTCCATCAATCGATGTACGAAGTTCCAGTCGTCCTCGTACTGAGTGCAATATGATCTCGAGGGTAGAGGTTTTGAGAGCGCGAACTTGAATTGGCCTTTGGCCTGCGGGTGGGCGTTGAATACGTCGCTCAGAATTTCATCGACGGACTTGTCCTGCCAAATGCGCTGGTCGCGACGGAACTTCAAAAAATGCATCCACGATGCAAAGCGAATCTGATAACTGGTCAACCCACCTTCGGTGCCGAGTCGCCGGACCGAATAAACGTAACCATGCCGAGGAAGGTAGGAGCGGTTTGCCTGCCGAAGCCATAGGGTGATCGACTGCCCAATCAGCTTCTTCAGCTTCAGATCGCTACGCGCCGACAACACATCCAGCGTGAAATCAAAATGCCGACCGATGCGTGACCATCCCGCAACACGCTGCGGCAAGAGCACGTCGCCCCCCAACGGCGTGTCGAGTTTCAGCAAACGATCTTGCTGAATCACGCCCCCTTGAATCGCCCTCACGATGTCTTGCGCGTCCATCCCCACCCCTTTTATTACAATTTCCCTACTTATTGTCATTAATTTGACATGGGCTCTCTCGCGCGATTCTACAGTCAAATAGATAGCCGAATGGGAAATCCGGCGCGCCACTCTCGTGAAGAATTGCAAACTTGGGCAACAACCGCCCAAGCGGACGTATACGCAAAACGACCCGATCGGCACACGTACCGATCGGGTCGCTGATTTTGATGCACCGCACCGTGATGCGATGCAGTCAAAGACCGCATCGCACCCACCATGACGATCAAAGACGCTGTTCGATCCAGCCCTTGACGCCTGCCAGCGCGCCCGGCAGGTTCGCCGGTTCGGTGCCGCCTGCCTGCGCCATGTCCGGACGGCCGCCGCCCTTGCCGCCCACCTGCTGCGCGACGAAGTTCACGAGCTCGCCGGCCTTGACCTTCTTGCTTGCCTCCTGCGTGACACCCGCGATCAGGCTGACCTTGCCGCCTTCGACGGCCGCCAGCACGATCGCCGCGCTCTTCAGCTTGTCCTTCAGCTTGTCGACCGTCTCGCGCAGCGTCTTTGCATCCGCGCCGTCGAGCGTCGCGGCCAGCACGTACACGCCGCCGATTTCGACCGCCTGTTGCGCGAGCTCGTCGCCCTGGCTCGAAGCGAGCTTCGACTTCAGCGCGCCCAGCTCCTTCTCGAGCGACTTCACCTGGTCCTGCACCTGCGCGATACGCTGCGTGAGCTCCGACGGCTGCGCCTTCAGCGCGGCTGCCGCTTCGTTGATCCGCGCATCCAGCTCCTGCACGTAACGCACCGCATTGTCGCCGGTGATCGCCTCGACGCGGCGAATGCCGGCCGCGACACCGCCTTCGACGACGATCTTGAACAAACCGATGTCGCCAGTGCGATGCACGTGCGTGCCGCCGCACAGTTCGCGCGAGAAGCCGAGGTCGAGCACGCGCACTTCGTCGCCGTACTTTTCGCCGAACAGCGCCATCGCGCCGCCCTTCACCGCTTCGTCGTACGGCATCACGCGCACGATGCCCGGCGCGTTCGCGAGGATTTCATTGTTGACGATCTGCTCGACGCGACGGATTTCGTCGTCGGTCATCGGCGCGTTGTGCGCGAAGTCGAAGCGGGTTTTCTCCGCATCGACGAGCGAACCCTTCTGCTGCACGTGCGCGCCGAGCACTTCGCGCAGCGCCTTGTGCATCAGGTGGGTCGCCGAGTGGTTGCGCTGCGTGCGCGCGCGGCGCTGCGCGTCGATTTCCGCGCGCAGCACGTCGCCGACCTTGAGCGTGCCCTGCTCGAGCGTGCCGTGGTGGCCGATCACGTCGGCCTGCACCTTCAGCGTGTCGGCCACCGCGAAGCGCGTGGCGGCATTCGCGAGCACGCCCTGGTCGCCGACCTGGCCGCCCGATTCCGCATAGAACGGCGTGTGGTCGAGCACGACGACCGCGTCCTGGCCGTGCTTCACTTCGTCGACGGCCGAACCGTCGACGTACAGCGCGACGACCTTCGCGTCGTCGAACGCGATTTCCTCGTAGCCGTGGAAGGTGGTCTTCGCGCCCGAGTATTCGAGGCCCTGCGTGGCCTTGAACTTGCCGGCCGCACGCGCCTGCTCGCGCTGGCGTGCCATCGCGTCGTCGAACGCCGGCTCGTCGACCGTCATCCCGCGCTCGCGGCACACGTCGGCCGTGAGGTCGAGCGGGAAGCCGTACGTGTCGTGCAGCTTGAATGCGAGTTCGCCGTCGAGCACCTTGCCGCCCTTCGCCTCGACATCCGCCAGCGCGGCCTCGAGGATCGACATCCCGTGCTCGATCGTCTCGAAGAAGCGCTCTTCTTCCTGACGCAGCACGTCCGTGACACGCTGTTCGGCTTCCTTCAGTTCCGGGTACGCGTCGCCCATCTCGGCGACGAGGTCGGCCACCAGCTTGTGGAAGAACGAACCCTTGCGGCCGAGCTTGTAGCCGTGGCGGATCGCGCGGCGCACGATGCGGCGCAGCACGTAGCCGCGGCCTTCGTTGCCGGGGATCACGCCATCAACGATCAGGAACGAGCATGCGCGGATGTGATCGGCGATCACCTTCAGCGAGTTGTTGTTCAGGTCGCTGATTTCGGTCACGCGCGCGGCGGCCTTGATCAGGTTCTGGAACAGGTCGATCTCGTAGTTGCTGTGCACGTGCTGCAGCACCGCGGCGAGGCGCTCGAGGCCCATGCCGGTGTCGACCGACTGCTTCGGCAGGCGCGTCATGTTGCCCTGCGCGTCGCGGTTGAACTGCATGAACACGAGGTTCCAGATCTCGATGTAGCGGTCGCCGTCTTCTTCCGGCGACCCCGGCGGGCCGCCCCAGACGTCCGGGCCGTGGTCGTAGAAGATTTCCGTGCACGGGCCGCACGGGCCCGTGTCGCCCATCGTCCAGAAGTTGTCCGACGCGTAACGCGCGCCCTTGTTGTCGCCGATGCGGATGATCCGCTCGGTCGGCACGCCGACTTCCTTCGCCCAGATGTCGTACGCTTCGTCGTCTTCCTGGTAGACGGTGACCCACAGCTTTTCCTTCGGCAGCATGTAGACCGTGGTCAGCAGCTCCCAGGCGAACTTGATCGCGTCGTGCTTGAAGTAGTCGCCGAACGAGAAGTTGCCGAGCATCTCGAAGAACGTGTGGTGGCGCGCCGTGTAGCCGACGTTCTCGAGGTCGTTGTGCTTGCCGCCCGCGCGCACGCTGCGCTGCGCCGTGGTGGCGCGCGAGTACGGACGCGGGTCCGTGCCGAGGAACACGTCCTTGAACTGGACCATGCCCGAGTTCGTGAACATCAGCGTGGGGTCGTTACCGGGCACGAGGCTCGACGAGCGGACGATCGTGTGGCCCTTCGATTCGAAGAATTTGAGGAATTTCTCGCGGATTTCGGCAGCTTTCATGGCGTGCGGGGAATGTCTGGCTGAGACGGCTTCAAACGCCGGCCGTCCTCGCGGACGCACGGCGGGCAAATATCGTAAACGATCGATTATACGATACAGACCGGCGCCCCAGACGGCAGCGGCCCGGCGCGCCGGACGAGCGCGCTGGGCCACCCGCGCGACCGATTCGCCTTAAGATGCTCGGCATGACAATCCGCCTTGCCCCGGCCGGGCGAGCCATGAAAGGAGACGATTCGACGATGGGTGCCCTGAGCCATATCCGCGTGCTTGACCTGACCCGCGTGCTCGCGGGCCCGTGGTGCGCGCAAACGCTCGCCGACTTCGGCGCGGACGTGATCAAGGTCGAGCGCCCCGGCGCCGGCGACGACACGCGCCACTGGGGGCCGCCGTACCTGAAGGACGCGAACGGCGCCGATACGGCGGAAGCCGCGTACTACCTCGCGGCGAACCGCAACAAGCGCTCGGTGACGGTCGACATCGCGACGCCCGAAGGCCAGCAGATCGTGCGCGAACTCGCCGCGCAGAGCGACGTCGTGCTCGAGAACTACAAGGTCGGGCAGTTGAAGAAGTACGGGCTCGATTACGCGTCGCTGCGCGCGGTGAAAGCCGATCTCGTCTACTGCTCGGTCACGGGCTTCGGTCAGACGGGCCCGTACGCGCACCGCGCGGGCTACGACTTCATCGTGCAGGGAATCGGCGGCTTCATGAGCATCACCGGCGAGCGCGACGGCGCGCCGGGCGGCGGCCCGCAGAAGGCCGGCGTCGCGATCGCCGATCTCGCGACGGGCCTCTACTCGACGATCGCGGTGCTCGCCGCGCTCGCGCACCGCGACCGCACGGGTGAAGGCCAGTACATCGACATGGCGCTGCTCGACGTGCAGGTCGCGCTGCTCGCGAACATGAACACCAACTTCCTCGCGAGCGGCAAGCCGCCGGTGCGCTGGGGCAACGCGCACCCGAACATCGTGCCGTACCAGACGTTCCAGACGAGCGACGGCTGGATCATCGTCGCGGTCGGCAACGACGGGCAGTTCCGCAAGTTCGTCGAAGCCGGCGGGCGGCCCGAGCTGGCCGACGACGAACGGTTCGCGACCAACCCGTCGCGCGTGCGCCATCGCGACACGCTGGTGCCGATCCTCGCGGAGATGGTGAAGACGCGCGCCAAGGCCGACTGGATCGACGCGCTCGAAGCGGCCGGCGTGCCGTGCGGGCCGATCAACGACCTCGACGAGGTGTTCGACAACGAGCAGGTGATCGCGCGCGGGATGCAGGTGACGCTGCCGCACCCGTGCGGCGCGGACGTGAAGCTCGTGCGCAATCCGATCCGGATGAGCGCGACACCGCCCGACGCACACACCGCCCCGCCGCTGCTCGGCGCACAGACGGTGGACGTGCTGCGCGACATGCTCGGCTACGACGACGCGCGGATTGCGGCGCTGAAGGCGAAGCAGGCGATCTGAATCGTTCCGGACGAGCGCGCCGCCGTACCTGCCCGGCACGTGTCGGCGCGCCAGCGCGCAGGCGGACGCCGGTGGATCGATGGTTCGGTTGTCAGCGGCTAGCGCGCGAGCGCATCGAGCCAGCCCCGCGCATCGGGCCAGTCGCCGAGCCCGCTGTCCGCGTTGATGTGGCCGCGCGGGCCGAGATCATGGAACGCGCTGCCCCACACGTGCGCACAGCCGCGCGCGAACGCGAGCGAGCCGTACGGATCGTCGCTGCTTGCAACGACGCAGGTCGGAAACGGCAGGCGTTCGTGCGGCACCGGCCCGAAACCGTGTGCGTCGGCCGGAAACGCCGCGCCGGCCGGATCGGGCAACGCCACGAGCAACGCGCCGCGTACCTTCGCGAGCGCGGCCGGCCGCGCGTAGCGGGTCGCCCACCACGCGGTGGTCAGCGTGCCGAGGCTATGCGCGGCGATCGTCACGGGGCCCTCTGCGGCCTCGACCGCGCGGTCGAGCGCAAGACACCAGCCGTTGCGGAATGCACGCTCCCAGTCGGGCATCGCGACGCGCACGAAGCGCGCGTCGGCACGCTCCCAACGGCTTTGCCAGTGGAGCGGGCCGGAATTGCCGTAGCCCGGAAGCACGAAAACGATAGAGTCGCTCATGAAGGATTCGTCGACGATTGAAGTCGTTGTGTGATGTCGACGAAGTGTCGCACATCCGCTCCTCCCTGATGCTGCCTGTCGAATCGCGGAATGGATGTGCGGAGCAGGAACGGGCCGTGATGCGGCGGCGATGCCGTCACGCCCGGCCGGCGCTCATGCGCGCCGGCTTCGATCAGCGCACGCCGGCGCCGACCAGGCCGCCTGCCGCGGCGCCGGCAACCGTGCCGACCGGGCCGCCCGTGATCAGGTAGCCGAGCGCGCCGCCCGCGGCCGCGCCGATGCCGGCGTTGCGTTGCGTATGCGTCATCGCGCATGCGCCGAGTTGCGACAGGGCCGCGACGATCACCGCGGTGCGAACGAGAAAAGTGGTCTTCTTCATCATGATTGTTGATGTCCTCCCGCCAGCAAAAAATGCGAATGGCGGCATTGAATCGGTAAGGCCATCATAGGAAAAGCCGAATGCGCGCGGCAATCCGATTTACGTCGTGTTACAGCCGACACACAATCGAGATATTGCGCTCACGCCCCGCGAACCGCCCGCCCGGTGGCGCAACCCGCGCGGGACGGACCCCGGTCAGGTAGAATTACGGGATTAAACCGGCGCGACGCGCCGACACAACCTGACGCCAACCGCATGAGCACCGAACGCAACGACGCCCCCGCGGCTTCCAACTTCATCCGCAACATCATCGACGACGACAACCGCACCGGCAAATGGGGCGGCCGCGTCGAGACACGCTTTCCGCCCGAGCCGAACGGCTATCTGCACATCGGCCATGCGAAGAGCATCTGCCTGAACTTCAGCGTCGCGCGCGACTACGGCGGCGTGTGCCACCTGCGCTTCGACGACACGAACCCGGAAAAGGAAAGCGTCGAGTACGTCGACTCGATCGTCGACGCGGTTCGCTGGCTCGGCTTCGACTGGCGCAAGGATGCGGTCGATCACCAGTATTTCGCGAGCGACTACTACGACAAGCTGTACGAATTCGCCGAGTTGCTGATCCAGCGCGGCAAGGCATACGTCGACAGCCAGAGCGCCGAGGAGATGCGCGCGAACCGCGGCTCGCTGACCGAAGGCGGCAAGCCGTCGCCGTTCCGCGACCGTTCGCCCGAGGAGAACCTCGACCTGTTCCGCCGGATGAAGGCCGGCGAGTTCAAGGAAGGCGAGCACGTGCTGCGCGCGAAGATCGACATGGCTTCGCCGAACATGAACATGCGCGACCCGGTGATCTACCGGATCCGCTATGCGCACCACTATCGCACCGGCGACGCATGGTGCGTGTATCCGATGTACGACTACACGCACTGCATCTCGGATGCGCTCGAAGGCATCACGCACTCGCTGTGCACGCTCGAGTTCGAGGATCATCGACCGCTGTACGACTGGGTGCTGAACGAACTCGCGGAAGCCGGCGTGTTCACGCGCCCGCTGCCGCAGCAGATCGAATTCTCGCGCCTGAACCTCACGTATGCGATCACCAGCAAGCGCAAGCTGCTGCAGCTCGTCACCGAAGGCCACGTCGAAGGCTGGGACGACCCGCGCATGCCGACGATCGTCGGGATCCGCCGTCGCGGCTTCACGCCGGAGAGCATCCAGCTGTTCTGCGAGCGGATCGGCGTGACGAAGGTCGATTCGTGGATCGACATGAGCGTGTTCGAAGGCGCGCTGCGCGACGACCTCGACGACAAGGCGCCGCGCTCGGTCGCCGTGCTCGATCCGCTCAAGCTCGTGATCGACAACTATCCGGAAGACCTCGAGGAAGCGTGCACGGCGCCCGTGCATCCGCATCACCCGGAGCGCGGCGTGCGCACGTTCCCGATCTCGCGCGAGCTGTGGATCGAACGCGAGGACTTCGTCGAGAATCCGCCGAAGGGCTATTTCCGCCTGTTCCCCGGCAACAAGGTGCGCCTGCGCTACGGCTACGTGATCGAGTGCACGGGCTGCGACAAGGACGCCGACGGCAACGTGACGGCCGTGCACTGCAACTACTTCCCGGACAGCAAGTCGGGCACCGAAGGCGCGAACAACTACAAGGTCAAGGGCAACATCCACTGGGTCAGCGCGAAGCACGCGCAGGCGGCCGAAGTGCGGATCTACGACCGGTTGTTCAAGGAGCCGCACCCGGACGCAGGCGGCGCGAACTTCCTCGAGGCGCTGAACCCGGATTCGAAGAAGGTCACGCAGGCCTATGTCGAACCGGGTGCCGGCGACGTTGCGCCGGAAACGCGCCTCCAGTTCGAGCGTCACGGCTATTTCGTTGCCGACCGCGTCGATTCGAAACCGGGCAAGCCCGTGTTCAACCGGATCGTCGGGCTGCGCGACAGCTGGGGCAAGCCGGCCTGACGGCCGGCTCGATGCGCGACGTGCGGCTCCAGGGCCGGCGTCGCGTGACGATAAAAAAACCGGCCTGCGGGCCGGTTTTTCATTGCGCGCGCGGGATCGTCGCGATCGTCGGGACCGAAGCGGCCGCGCTCACGCGCTCGCCAGGCGCCGGTGCAGATCCGCGAGCGGCAGCGTGGTGCGAAACAGCCGCGCGAGACTGCGGCTCGCATACGCATCGACGTCGCCGGGCGCGGTCCAGCGATACGCATCCATCTCGGGGATCGGCGAGCCGTCGCGACGGCTCGGAAACAGCGACGTGCACGTGCAGTGCGCCGGATCGATCTCGCCGTCCGCGACCCGCACCGCGAACAGGTGCAGGTCCTTGTCGTGACGGTAGGCGAAGCGGCCCAGATCGAGCAGCCGCGCCGCTGCGAGCTCGATGCCGGTTTCCTCGCGCAGCTCGCGCAGCGCGGCTTCGGCCGGCGATTCGCCGGGCTCGCCCTGCCCCTTCGGGATGTCCCAGTGCGTGGTATCCGTCGCGTGCGCGAGGAATACGCGGCCTGCCCCATCGAGTATCACGACGCCGCACGACACCGTGCGCGGCGCACCGCTGCGCTTCATTGCTCGCGCGCTCAGCGCTTCTGCAGCTGCCACTTGCCCGCGGCGGTCTTGCAATAGACGGGCTTGAGCGTCATCGTCTGGCCCTTCGCGGAAATTTCGGTGGCGATCTCGCGGCAGGTCTTGCCGTCGTTCTCGGACGTCGACGGCGTGAGCTTCGCGTCGATCTGCGTGCCGCGGCCGCTGCTCTGCCACGTCGTGGTCTCGCCGTCCTTGCCCGCGTCGCGCACCTGCACGACGGCCTCGGCCAGCGACGCGCGGTCGGTCTTGCTGAAGTAGCTCAGCGGCGTGTCGCTCAGGAAGCCCAGGTTGTTTTGCGCGTGGGCGGGCAGCATCGCGGCTGCGCACGCGGCGCCGGCCAGCACGCGCGTGACGACGAAAAGGGATGCACGCATCGACATGTGTTGTTCTCCTTGGATGTTCGATCGAACGGCGTGGCGCGCGGCCGGCGGCCCGGCACGCGCCACGCCCGTCAGCCAGCGAGCATAGCATGCGTGCCGCAACGACCGCGTTCTAGCGCGCCGCCGTCGTGGCCGCCGGCTGATATCCGTCGGTCAGCGTGTTCAGGAACGCGATCACGTCCTTGATCTCGGCCTCGTTCAGCGCGGGCGCGTCGCCGCGCTTGCGGTCGAACGGCGGCTCGCGGTTGATGTTGGGCCAGTAGCGCTTCGGCAGGTCGTCGTACACCTGCACCTTGCCGTGCACGACCGGATAGAACTTCTCCGGGTGGATGTCGCGCTCGACGTAGAAGTGCATCACCTCTTCGAGCGAGTGATACACGCCGTTGTGGAAGAACGTCTTGCGCAACGCGACGTTGCGCAGCGACGGCGTGCGGAACAGCCCGCAGAATTCGTCGCGGCCCTTCAGGTCGGTGCGCTCGGGGCCGCACGCGCCGAGATCGTGGAAGCGCGGATCGCGATTGACCGGCAGCGCGCGGTTGCGCGGCACCGCGATCGCGATCAGGCCGAAATCGCTGAACTGCGGCGGGCCGCCTTCGAGCGTGCGCTGGCTCACGTGGCAGCTCGCGCAGTTGCCCTTCTTCTCGTCGTTGAACAATTGCAGCCCGTGCAACTCCGCGGGCGTGAGCTGTGCGCGGCCGGCCAGATACGCGTCGTACTTGCTCGTGTATGGATCGAACAATGCCGGCTGCTGCTGGAATGCGTCGAGCGCACGCAGCACTGCACCGAAGGTCGCCTGGTCGTCGCCGAGCACGCGATCGCCGAACGCCTTGCGAAACGCGTCGGCGTAAGGCGCGGCACGCACCGCCTTCGCGACGCGCGCCGGCGAGCTGCTCATCTCGAACGGCGACGTGAGCGGAATGCGCGCCTGCGCATCGCGCGTATCGACGCGACCGTCCCAGGTCAATCCGCCGGTCGGGCCTGCATCGATGCTTTCGTCGCCTTCGTCGGGCGAATCGTGGAAGTGCTCGGTGAACGGCGGAATGCCGCGTACGTACTTCAGCGACGGCACCGCGCGAAAGCCCATGCGGTGCATGTCGTCGCCGCCGAGTTGCACCGACAGCGCATTCGGCGGGCCGAACGCATGCTCGGCGCTGTGACACGACGCGCATGCGAGCTTGCCGGAGCCGGACAGCGACGGATCGAAGAACAGCTGCTTGCCGAGCGCCGTCATCTGCTTCACGCCCTCGAATACCTGCGCGCGCGTTTGCGGCTGGCCGGCTGGCGCGACGGCCGGGGTGGCCGAGGCGGCCGGGGCTGCTTGTGCCGCCGACACGACCGAGGCCGCCTGCGCGTTCGCATCGGGCCGCGCGTCGCAACCGGCGAGCGGCGCGAGGCCGCCGATGAGCGCGAGCGCCGCCGCGGCCGGGATCAACGATCGCGCGAACGCGAGGGATTTCAGAAGGCTGTGCATCGTCGTTCTTCTAGTAGCGGTGGGCAATCGGCCGGAGCTTATGTCAGTTTCATGACCGGTGCATGACGTTCGACCGACAGTCAATTGAAAGCGCCCCTACACCCGGCTGTCAAACGGGTTCCAGATAATGCGCGCAGCCGGTCGGTGCCCCATGGCTCCCGCGCCGGCCCGACGACAACCCGGTTCCCACACGCGACTAACGACGAAAGAGAGAACATCGCATGAAGAAGCACGCCTGGATTCGCTACACGCCGATCGCGCTCGCGGCCGCGCTCAGCCTGACCGCCTGCGGCGGCGACGACGTCACGCAGCAAGGCCTGTCGGCCGTGAAGAACGTCGTCGTGATCTATGCGGAAAACCGCAGCTTCGACAACCTCTACGGCAACTTCCCGGGCGCGAATGGCCTGCAGAACGCAACGGCCGCGAATTCGGTGCAGAAGGATCGCGATGGCTCGACGATGGCAACGCTGCCGAAGATCTGGGGCGGCCTGACCGCGACCGGCATCACGCCGGCGGTCACCGAAGCGATGACGGCGAACCTGCCGAACGCACCGTTCGCGATCGACGATCCGAACGGCTTCAACCAGTCGATGAGCATCGCGACGCGCGACATCGTGCACCGCTTCTATCAGGACCAGATGCAGATCGACGGCGGCAAGAACGACATGTACGCCGCATGGACCGATGCGGGCGGCCTGACGATGGGCCACTACACGCCGGATCCGTCGAAGCTGCCGCTGTGGAAAATCGCGCAGCAATACGTGCTCGCCGACAACTTCTTCATGGGCGCGTTCGGCGGCTCGTTCCTGAACCACCAGTATCTGATCTGCGCATGCGCGCCCTACTACCCGAACGCCGACAAGAGCCCGGCGGCCGGCAAGATCGCAGTCCTGAATGCCGACGGCAAGTCGCTGAAGGTCGCCGCGAACTCGCCCGCATCCGCGCTGAGCGGCCCGCCGAAGTTCGTCAACGACGGCGCGCTGACGCCGGACTTCTACGGCGTCAACACGATGCAGCCGGCGTACCAGCCGAGCGGCAACAAGGCCGCCACGGGCGGCGACCCGCTGCTCGCCGACCCGGCCAATCCGTCGACGATGCCGCCGCAGACGGCGACCAACATCGGCGACCTGATGACCAACGCAAACGTATCGTGGGCATGGTACGGCGGCGCGTGGGGCCAGGCGCTGCAGGCGAGCCAGAACGGCACGTCGAACGTGATCTACGGCGCCGACCTGTCGACGCCGAACTTCCAGCCGCACCATCAGCCGTTCAACTACTACGCGAACCAGGCACCGGGCACCGCGAGCCGCGCGCAGCACCTGCTCGACGGCGGCGCGAACGGCGCCGAATTCATCAAGGCGATCGATGCGGGCACGCTGCCGCAAGTCACGTTCTACAAGCCGCAGGGCAACCTGAACGAGCACCCGGGCTATACGGACGTCACCTCGGGCGACCAGCACATCGCCGACGTAATCGCGCACCTGCAGGCCAGCCCGCAGTGGAAGAACATGGTCGTGGTCGTCACGTATGACGAAAACGGCGGCTTCTGGGATCACGCCGCGCCGCCGAGCGGCGATCGCTGGGGCCCGGGCACCCGCATCCCGGCGCTGATCGTGTCGCCGTTCGCGAAGAAGGGTTTCGTCGACCATACGCAGTACGACACGGGTTCGATCCTGCGCTTCATCACGCGCCGCTTCTCGCTGCCGCGCCTCGCGGGCCTGCAGCAGCGCGACGACGCGTTGAAGGCGAACGGCGCGCAGCCGATGGGCGACCTGACGAACGCGCTCACGCTGTCGCCGAACCTGTAACGGCATCGCGGCGAACGGGCCGGCCGCGCTGCCGGCCCGAACGAGCGAAGGGCGACCCGCCGGGTCGCCCTTTTTTCATGCACGCGCGCTGCCGTGCGGCCGCGTCACCAGCCGTACTTCAGCTCGATACCCGCGTAGTCAGCGTTGTGCCCGCCCGCCTGCCGGATCGTGTCGCCGACCTGGAAGTGCACGGCCTCGATCGAGCCGATCAGGTTCGCGGCGATCGTCCAGTCCGCGCGTAGCTGCACGTACATCCCCGTCCACAGACCGCCCTTGCCTGCCGTGCCGGGCACCGCGACATTCGGCTGCTGATAGACGGCGTCGCCGGTCGTCTCGCGCCACTGGAAACCGAGCGCGCCGAGCAGCGACAGGTTCGACGACGGCTTCAGCGTCACGGACGGCTTCACGTGAATCAGGTTCGCGTAACTCGTATAGCCGGCGAGCGTGAAGTAATAGCCGTTCGGAAACAGCGGATTGAAGGTGCCGACGCGGCCGTCGTGCGGATGCCGGTCGCCCGATGCCGCGTCCACCTGCAGCGCGATACGCGGCGACCACGGCGCGTCGAGCTTGTAGCCCGCGATCGAGCCGACGGCCCACGCGCCGATCGTCGCATTGCCGAGCGTGCCGGTCTGCAGCATCGTTTCGAGATCCCAGTCGAAGCGGCCCCGCGTGCCCGTGTAGCGAACGTCCCACACGTCGCGATGCTCGGGGCCGCTCGCGTCGAGGAAGCGTGCATTGCTGCGGTTGTAGCGCGACCAGTAGCCCGACAGGTCGCCCGGCCCGACCGACTGCCGCTCGAAGCGCACGCCGCTGAACGTGAGGTCGCGATTCGACACGTCATCGAACGCGGACATCGTGCGGTTCTGCACGGGCTGCGTCGCATACGCGATGAAGCGCCACTTTTGATATTCGTAGTCGGCCCACACGGCATCGAACGCCTGCCGCACGTTCGGACCGTCGCGCGTCGCGATGAAGCGCTGCAAGTCGAACGCCATTTCCTGCCGGCCGACGCGGAACTTGAACGTGCCGCCACCGAGCGCGCCCGTGTAGGTCGCGAACGCCTGTTCGAGATCGAGCGGGTTCTTGTCGACCGGCGAGATCGTGTTCTTGCCGAATGCGCGGTCGTCCTGCAGCTGCACGAAGAACTGCCAGTGCTGGCCCAGATGCGCATCGGCATGCACTTCGACGCGCTGGATCACGTACGTATCCGATTGCGCGGAGCCGATCCCGAACAGCGGCGCGTCGTTGGTCTCCAGCCGCTCGCGCAGGTTCACGCCCAGCGACAGATAGGAGGCCGGATCGTTGCCGAGCGGGATGTATTTCAGTGCGTCGAGCGGCGCGCGCGGCACGCATCGATTCGCGAGCACCGACCAGTCTTCCTGCCACCGATTGAACAGCACCGTCGGCCGCTTCGCCGTGCAGGCCGACGCGGTGCCGTCACCGGGCGTCGATGAAGACATCGAACTCGCCGGCGTTTGCGCGACCGCCGCGTCTGCACCCGCGAACAGCAGGCCCGCGACGATCGACGCGCGCGCGGCCCGCTCGAAGCCGCCGCCGTGGCCGCTTCGTCGCCTGCGCCGCTCCCGCGCGATCATGCACGCTCCTGCGTGGCAGGTCCGGCGGCTCGCGCCGCACACAGTGCAAGCATCGCGAGCGCGCCGACGGGTACGAGCAGCGCCAGGAATCCGACCTGGCGGAACCCGAGCGCACCGCCCATCGCACCGAGCGCGAACGCGACGATCGCCGGCAGCATCTTGCCGAAGCGCGCGCGCGCCGCCGCGCGTGCGGTATCGGGCGTGCCGGCCGACAGCAGATCGACGGCGTCGAGGATCGCCTGCGTCACGTTGCCCGTCATCACCGTGTTCGGCACGCCGCCCGCACGCGAAATCACGCGCGGATGCGCGTTCTGCACGCCCATCGCGAACGTGCCGACGATGCCGGCCACGAGCGCCGGCAACGCGTCGGGCTGCGTGACGGGCGTCGCCCATACGCCCGCCGCGCAGAAGCCGAGCAGCAGCACGGCCTGCACCGCGTGCAGCGCGCGCGCACCCTGCCACGCGGGCCGGCCGGACATCGACCGCGCGATCAGGCTGCTCGCGATCACGCCGCACACGAACGCGGGGAACACGCTGAGCTTCAGCACGACACCCTGGCCGAAGCCCGCGGTGCCCGCGCCGATCAGCACGAAGTTACCGGTCACGTGTGCGGTGAACAGCCCGAACAGCGCGACGAAGCTCAGCGTGTCGACGAAGCCGGCCACCGCGGCAAGGATCGTGTCTTCGTGCTTCATCGCGTCGCGCTCGCGTGGATTTCGGCGACGTAGCCGCCCGGGAACTGCACGAGTGCAGCGTCGCGGCCGTCCGCGGTGAACGGCGGCACGAGCACGGTCGCGCCCGCGGCTTCGGCCTTCTTCAGCGTCGCCGCAAGATCGGGCACTTCGTAGCCGGTCATCTCGCGCCCGAACGGGTAAGGCAGATGGCCGTCGGTCACGAGCACGGTCATCTTGCCGAAACCCGAGTCGATGCGGATGCGGCGGTACGTATCGTTCGGCCGGCCGATCTCGATGCCCGGCGCCTTCAGGTTATCCGACACCACCTTGCCCTTCGAGAACTTGACGAAGTCGTGCACGAACTTGCGTACGGTTTGCGGCGACACGTAGACGCGGTTCTCGGGAATCGTCTGCAGCGCTTCGTAGTGCGGCGCCTGGGTATGCCAGTAGAGCTGCATCTTCACGCCGCCCGCCCACGCAATGATCGCATCGCGGCCGATGGGATCCGGGAACGTGTCGACGATCACGTCGGCGCCGTGCTCGCGCGCCGACTTCACGGCGACGTCCATGCCCGTGACGAGATAGCCGGTGCGCTCCGTGCAGAACGGATACGGGACCGGTGTCTTGAAGCCGAACACGGAGATCGTGCCGACCGGCGTCAACACGAGCTGCGACATCGTCTGGCTCGGTGTCGGCGTGACCTGGAACACGCCCTGCTTCGACTTGCTGCCGCCGAAGGTAGCGACGAAGCTGTCGGTGAAGCGGTCGAAGTCCTCCGGCGCCACGCACACGTGCGTCGTGTCGTATTGCGGGCCGACGGCCACCGTGGGTGCGACGGCCGGCGGCACGGGCGGTTTCGCGAACGCGGCAGGCGCGGCGACGAAGCCGCTGGCAAGCGCAAGCGCCAGCAACGCGGAACGAAGAATTTTCATCATGGATGTCCTTGTTGTTTCATCAAATGGTACGGCGGCTCGGGCGATCGCGGTTACCCGCGGCTGTCGCCGGCCGGATCCCGTGCGTCGTCGAGCACGGTAGCAAGCACGAGCGCCGCAATCAGGCCCAGATGCTCGAAGAAGCTGTTGAGCGCCATGAAGTGCGCGGTGCCCGTCTGGTTCCAGAAGTCGTTCGCCACCAGCATCGCGACGAGCGTCAGCATGCCGAGGCTGCCGGCACCGAGCCACGTGAAGCGGCGAAACACCACGCAGAGCGAGCCGGCGATCTCGACCACCACCGCCAGTGCAGCCCACAGCGCGGCCGGCTGCAGCCCGAAATGCGCCTGCTCGGCCACCGCGCCATTGAAGTCGAGTGCTTTAGCGATGCCACCGACCAGATAGGCTGACACCAACGCGAGACGCGTGAGCGGCAGGATCCACGGCTGCGACAACAGCAAGCGGACCCACGCCGGGTTGCCATGGACGTTGCGCGTCGACATGTCAGATCGCCCAGCACGAGCAACCGAACGCGCCCCAGAAGCCCTTCGCGTCCGACGTCGGCAACGCGCTGCCCCACGCGCTCGCATGCGCGTGCTGGTGCACGTTGCAGGCGTTCGCGCAGCCGCACATCGCGGCCGCCGCCGCCCGTTGCAGCGGCGCGCCGCTGCGCTGCGTCGCGCCCCAGCCGCCATAGCCGCCGTACTCGCGCACCGGCGACCAGTCCGGCATCGCCGGCGGAATCGGCGCATCGTGCGACGCGAACGGGCCCGCGCCCCACACGATCTTGCCGCCGACCACCGTCAGCAGCGCGGTCGTGCCCGCGATATCGTCTTCCGCGCATGCGAAGAAGTCACGATCCGGAACCACCAGGTCGGCGAGCTGCCCGACCGCGATGCGCCCCTTCTTGCCTTCCTCGTTCGAGAACCACGTCACGTACTCCGTCCACATGCGCAGTGCGGTCTCGCGATCGAGCAGGTTGCGCTGCGGGTACATCCGCAGGCCGCCGACCGTCTTGCCCGTCACCAGCCATGCGAGCGACACCCACGGGTTGTACGACGCCACGCGCGTCGCGTCGGTGCCGGCCGACACCTTCAGGCCCTTGGCGAGCATTTTCGCGACCGGCGGCGTGGCTTCCGCCGCCTGCGCGCCGTAGCGCTCGACGAAGTATTCGCCCTGGTACGCCATCCGGTGCTGCACCGCGACACCGCCGCCGAGCGCGGCGATGCGGTCCATCGATTGCTCGGAGATCGTTTCCGCGTGATCGAAGAACCAGTTCAGCCCTTCGAGCGGGATGTCCTCGTTGACCTTCTCGAACACGTCGAGCGCGCGGCTGATCGTTTCGTCGTAGGTCGCGTGCATGCGCCACGGCCAGCGGTTCTGCGCGAGCACGCGCACGACGCCTTCGAGATCGTCCTCCATCTGCGCGGGCAAGTCCGGGCGCGCGACGCGGAAGTCCTCGAAATCGGCCGCCGAAAACACCAGCATCTCGCCCGCGCCGTTGTTGCGGAAGTAGTCGGTGCCGTCGTGATACTTGACGCTCTGCGTCCAGTTCACGAAGTCTTCCTTCTCGGCGTTCGGCTTCTGCGTGAACAGGTTGTAAGCAATCCGGATCGTCATCTCGCCCGCGTCGTGCAGCTTGCGGATCACTTCGTAATCGTCCGGGTAGTTCTGCGAGCCGCCGCCCGCGTCGATCACGCCCGTCACGCCGAGCCGGTTCAGCTCGCGCATGAAGTGGCGCGTCGAGTTGTACTGATACTCGAACGGCAGCTTCGGCCCTTTCGCGAGCGTCGCGTACAGGATCGTCGCGTTCGGGTTTGCGAGCAGCAGGCCCGTCGGGTTGCCGGCCGCATCGCGCAGGATCGTGCCGCCGGGCGGCTCGGGCGTGTCCTTCGTATAGCCGACCACGCGCAGCGCGGCCGCGTTCAGCAGCGCGCGATCGTACAGGTGCAGGATGAACACCGGCGTATCGGGCGCGGCTGCGTTGAGTTCGTCGATCGTGGGCAGGCGCTTCTCGACGAACTGATGTTCGGTGAAGCCGCCGACCACGCGCACCCACTGCGGTGCGGGCGTCACGGCAACCTGCCGCTTGAGCATCTCCATCGCGACCGCGAGCGAAGGCACGCCGTCCCAGCGCAGCTCCATGTTGTAGTTCAGGCCGCCGCGAATCACGTGGCAGTGGTTGTCGATCAGGCCCGGCAGCACGCCGCGGCCGTCGAGGTCGACCACCTTCGTCGCGCGGCCCGCGAGCGGCATCACGTCCGCGTCGCTGCCGACCGCGACGAAGCGGCCGGCCGCGATGGCCACCGCGGTCGCGACGGGGTTCGAGCGGTCGAGGGTCGTGATGCGGCCGTTGTGCAGAATGAGATCCGGTTGAATGTCGGGTGCGCTCATCAGTTTGTCCTCGATGCAATCAGAAACCGAGCCAGTGACGGACCGGTGCGACGGCCGCCACGCCGATCAGCATGCCGGCCAGCCCGACCAGCGCGACCAGCGGCGGCGCGGGAGAGCGGACCTTGATCACGCTGTACACGACGCCGACCAGCACGCCGGCGCCCAATGAAGTCAGATACGATTCCATACGCCCTTCCCGACTGAATTAGAATGTCCCGCATTGCCGCCCGGGCACCGCGCGCCGCGCGCCGCTTTCCTGCCACCGTCTCCAGCCATGCAACATCTTCCCGATCTCGAAGCCTGGGCCATCTTCGCGCGCGTCGCGGAGACCGGTTCGTTCGCCAAGGCCGCCGACCTGCTCGGCATCACGCAACCGACCGTGTCGAAAGCGATCGCGCGCCTTGAAAAGCGCCTCGGCGCGATGTTGCTGTACCGCACGTCGCGCAAGCTGTCGCTCACGCCAACCGGCGAACTGCTGCGCGATCGCGCGATCCGGCTGCTCGCCGACGCCGAGCTGATCGAGGGCGAAGCATCCGCGCACGCGCTCGAACCGCACGGCCTCGTGCGCGTGAACGCGCCGATGTCGTTCGGGCTGCACCATCTGGCGCCGGTGCTGCCCGCGTTTCTCGAACGCTACCCGCGCGTCGACATCGACCTCGTGCTGACCGACCATTTCGTCGACATCGTGTCGGGCGGCTTCGACGTCGCGATCCGGATCGCCGAGCTCAACGACTCCTCGCTGCGCGCACGCCGTCTCTGCGCGGTGCGCCGGCCGCTCGTCGCATCGCCCGCGTATCTCGACCGGCATGGCCGGCCGACCCATCCGAGCGAACTCGAGCGGCACGTGTGCCTGACCTACACGAACATCCCGACACCCGACTACTGGCGCTTTCGCCACACCGCGTCGAACGATGAAATCGGCATACCCGTGCGCGGCCGCATTCGCACCAACAACGCCGACGTCATCTGCCCCGCGCTGATTGCAGGCCACGGTCTCGCGCTGCAGCCGACGTTCCTGGTGTGGGACGCACTGCAAAGCGGCGAGCTCGAGGAAGTCATGCACGACTGGAAAATCGCCGACATCAACCTGAACCTCGTCACACCGCCCGGCATGCTGCGTGCCGCACGCGTGACGGCGTTGCTCGACTTCCTCGTCGAACATCTGTCGCACGCGCCGTGGGCGCTGCCGCCCGTCTGAACGGGCGGCCCGCGGCCGTTACTTCGCCGGCACGGCCGGGATCGACTCGTGCGGCGTCGCGGTGCGTTGCGGCGCCTTGTGAACCATCGTGTACGCGTAGTCGATGCCCATCCCGTACGCGCCCGAGTGCTCCTTCGCGACCGCCATCACGGCGTCGTACGTGTCGCGGCGCGCCCAGTCGCGCTGCCATTCGAGCGCGACCTGCTGCCAGGTGACCGGCACGACGCCGGCCTGGATCATCCGCTGCATCGCGAAGTCGTGCGCGTCCTTGGACGTGCCGCCCGACGCATCGGCGACCATGTAGATTTCGTAATCGCCTTCGAGCATCGCGCTGAGTGCGAACGTCGTGTTGCAGACTTCGGTCCACAGACCCGACACGATCACTTTCTTGCGGCCGTTCGCGGCCAGCGCATCGCGCACCTTCTGGTCGTCCCACGAGTTCATCGACGTGCGTTCGAGCGTCTTCTGGTTCGGGAACACGTCGAGCAGTTCGGGATAGGTGAAGCCGGAGAAGCTCTCGCTTTCGACGGTGGTGATCGTGGTCGGGATATTGAACGCCTTCGCGGCCTTGGCGAGTCCGACGACGTTGTTCTTCAACGTCTGGCGATCGATCGACTGCACGCCGAATGCCATCTGCGGCTGCTGGTCGATGAAGATCAACTGGCTGTTCTGGGGAGTGAGGACTTCAAGCTTCGGGTTGCTCATGGCGCGAATCATCCTTTGGACAGGAAACGTGTGAGGCTTGCCTCGACCGGAAACCGGGAGTAGCCGACTGTGCGTTGCCCCGGATCTGCGTGTTCCGGTTGCAGCCATTTAATCGGAAAAGCCGCCGTTCGAACATCCAACAAATGGAATCGATCGAATTCCGGACGACGGGGCTCTCCAGCGGCCATCCGCCCTTTTGTTCCACACGTAAACCCGATACGCTTCGAGCACGTCCAAGGCGCGCCCCGCGCCCCGATCGGCCCGTCACGAGAGATTTTCATGATGAAACCGTATCTTCTGTCGCTGTTCGCAGGCGTCCTCGCCGGCGTCATCTACGGCGCGCTCGGCGTGGATTCGCCGGCGCCGCCGATCATCGCGCTCCTCGGCCTGCTCGGCATGCTGGCCGGCGAACAGATCCTGCCGCTCGCGCGCCGGATGCTGGCCGGCTATCGGCTGAATACCGCATGGCGCGATGCACAATGCAGTCAGCACATGTTCGGCGCGCTGCCGGGCGGTGCCGCGAACGACCGCAAACCGTCGTGACGCCAGGCTCATGACCAACGTCGAACTGTTTCACTACCTGCTGCTGTTGATCTGCGCCGCGGGCGCGCTGACGTGGATCGCCGAGCGCATCTCGATTCCGCCGGCCGTCGTGCTGCTGCTCGGCGGCTGCGTGGTGGCCGTCGCCGGCAAGGGCGTGCCCGACATGGACCCGGCGCTGCTCCTCGCAGCCGTGTTGCCGCCGCTGCTGATGTCGAGCGGCTTCTACACGGCATGGAAGGAATTCCGGCGCGAGCTCGGCTCGATCACATCGCTCGCGCTCGGCGCGGTGGCATTCACGACGGTTGCGGTCGCGCTCGCCGTGCATGCGGCCGATCCGTCGCTGCCGTGGGCCGCATGCTTCACGCTCGGCGCGATCGTGTCGCCGCCCGATGCGGTCGCCGCGAAGGCGATCCTGCAACGCCATCCGCTACCCGCGCGGCTCGTCGCGGTGCTCGAGGGCGAAAGCCTCGTCAACGATGCGTCGGGCCTGCTGCTGTATCAAATGGCCGTTTCGGCCGCGCTCGCCGTCACGATCACGACTGCTAGCGCGACCGGCCTGTTCTTCTCGCTCACGCTGATCGGCATCGCGATCGGTCTCGCATGCGGCCATGCGATGTGCTGGGTGCTGCAACGCCTGCGCGAGCCGATGCTCGGCATCGTCGTGACCTTCGCGATGGCGTGGGGCAGCTACGGCATCGCGGAAGCCGTGCACGGCTCCGGCGTGCTGTCGGTCGTGACCTGCGGCCTCGTGCTCGGCGTGCGTCAACATCGCGTGTTCGACGCCGACATGCGGATCAAGGCGAAGGCGACCTGGGAAGCGATCGTGTTCGTGCTCGACGCGCTCGTGTTCATCCTGATCGGCCTCGCGCTGCATGCGATCCTCGCGCGCGTGAACCACGAAGGCGCGGTGCTGATGGCCGGCCTGCGCGTCGCGCTGCCGGCGACGGCCGCCGCGATCGCCGCGCGCGTCGTCTGGGTGTTCGTCGCGATGTGGCTGCCGGGCCGCCTGCGCGCGCCGCGAGCGGGCCACGCGCCGTGGTCGTGGCGCGAGGCCGTCGTGCTCGGCTGGTCCGGCATGCGCGGCGTCGTGAGCCTCGCGGCCGCGATCGCGCTGCCGAGCAATTTCCCCGGGCGCGACCTGATCCTGTTCAGCACGTTCCTGCTGATCATCGCGACGCTCGTCGTGCAAGGCGGCACGCTCGCGCCGCTGATCCGTGTGCTGAAGCTGCGCCCGGCCGCGCGGCACACGATGTCCGAGCACGCGGTGCGCGCAGCCACGTTCGGCGCGGCGCTCGCCGAGCTCGATGCGCGCGGGCAGCGCGGCTCGGGCCTCGAACGCGCATCGCTCGACCGGCTGCTGACCGAATATCGCAGCCGCGTCGCGTTCAACGAACGCGCGCACCGCGACGGCGCGGAGCCGGCGGACGTGCGCGCGCGGATGCTGCGCGTCGAGCTCGAGCTGGTCGGCGTGTCGCGCGACGCGCTGCTCGACCTGCATCGCGACGGCCGCGTCGACGACGCGGTGTTGCACCGCATAGAATCCGAGCTGGATTTCGAGGAACTGAGGCTGCAGCGCCTGCTCGAACCGTGACGTCCGGCCATGCCCGGCCGGCCCGTCTTCCCCTCCCCCACATGGAATTGCAATGAGCGAACTGTCCGTCGAAGCGAGCATCGGCTCCGTCGATTACCTGGTCCATTTCACCGACGGCGTGCATCAGTGGCGCGCCGACGAACCGGCGTCGCTCGGCGGCGGCGATACCGCACCGACGCCCGTCGCGCTGCTGCTGTCGAGCCTCGGCGCCTGCACCGCGATCACGCTGAAGATGTATGCGCAACGCAAGGGCTGGCCGCTGGCCGAAGTGCACGTGAAGCTCGCGCACGAAGCGGGCAGCGCGGGCAGCACGATCGTGCGCCGCATCACGCTCGACGGCGACCTGACCGACGAACAGCGCGAGCGCCTGCTGCAGATCGCGAACGCGTGCCCGGTGCACAAGATCCTCACGCACCCGATCGCGATCGATACGGCCATCGCCTGATTCACCGAAACCGGGAGACCACCATGTCCGCAACGATCAAGACCGTGCTCACGCCGCGCGAGAGCGACATCGGCAACCTCGTCGTGCGCCGCGTGCTGCCCGCGCGCGCCGCGCGCCTCGTCGGCCCGTTCATCTTCTTCGACGAGATGGGTCCGGCCGTGCTGCCGGCCGGCAGCGGGATCGACGTGCTGCCGCATCCGCACATCGGCCTCGCGACCGTCACCTATCTGTTCGACGGCACGCTGATGCATCACGACAGCCTCGGCTTCCGGCAGAAGATCGTGCCCGGCGACGTGAACTGGATGACCGCCGGGCGCGGCATCGTCCACTCGGAGCGCTCGCCCGACGAGGACCGCCCGCATGAGCAGCCCGTGCACGGAATCCAGACCTGGGTCGCGCTGCCGATCGAGCACGAGGACACCGCGCCCGCGTTCGTGCATCACGCGGCCGACACGCTGCCGTCGTTCACGCGCGACGGCGCGAGCGTGCGCGTGATTGCGGGCACCGCCTTCGGGCTCACGTCGCCGGTCGCCGTGTTCTCGCCGACGCTCTATGCGTATGCGGAATTCGCCGCAGGCGGACGACTCGTGCTCGACGCGGAACACGACGAGCGCGGCGTGTATCTCGTCGACGGCGACCTCACGATCGACGGCACGCCGCTCGCACCGGCGACGATGGCCGTGCTCGAAGCCGGCGCGAACGTCGCGCTCGCGAGCGTGAACGGCGCGCGTGTGATGCTGCTCGGCGGCGCCCATCTGCCGGGCGAACGGTTCATCGAATGGAATTTCGTGTCGAGCGAGCGCGCGAAGATCGAGGCGGCCCGCAACGCGTGGGCCGCGCAAACCTTCGGCAAGGTGCCGGGCGAGGAAGACGAATGGACGCGCCAGCCGGAGCGCCGCGCGCAGTAAGCCGGTAGCCGCCGGCTCATCGATGCAGGGCGGCCGGCATTCACGCCGGCGGCCTTGCGTTTACCGCTTCAATCCCATCAGCTTCGCGAGCACCGGCCAGCGCTCGAGCGATTCGTCGAACGCGCGCCGCGCCTGCTCGTCCACATAGCGTGCAGGGTCCAGCGCGGGCAAATGCCGCGCGAGGCCGATCACGTCGTTCGGCTGCGACAGGCGATCGTCGTCGCCTTCGCCGATGTTTATTGTTCGTCGATCCATACGCCGTCCGGGGTCTTCACCGCATAGCCGGTGCTCGTCTGCATCGTCACCGTGCCTTCGTTCTCGCCGACCATCCGCGTGCGCGGCAGGTCGGCGGCATATTGCGCAAGCGTCACGCCCGGCTTGAACGGGCTGTTCGACACGAGGTTCGACAGCAATTGCGCGAGCGCGAGAAAGCTCGTCGGCTGGTCGATCACGGTCGTCGTGCCGTGATTGCCGGTAAAGCCGACGAGCCGCACGCCGACCGGCCCGTGAACGATGCGCGGCGTCGGAATCTCGCGCAGGCCCGCGACCTGGTTCTTGTCGCCGCGCAACGCGGCACCGTGCTCGGGCACGAACACGATCACCGCGCGCCGGCCCGACTGCGCGATCAGGTCGGCGAGCCGGTCGAAGTCGTTCATCAGCTTCGTCGCGCGCTGCGGATACGAATCGATGCTGGTCAGCGAACTGCCGACCACGCGGTTGCCGTCGTGCAGGCTGATCGTGTTGTAGTACAGCGCGACCGGGCCCGGCACCGACGCACGCTGCGCGTACCAGTTCGCGAGCGTGCCGTAATCGTCCTTGATTGCGGAGCCGTCGAACGCATGCATCGCGACCGGGGCGGCGGCGTTCGAGATCAGCGGTGCGTCGGGCACGCCGATATTGTCGTGAATGACCTCCAGGAAGTTGTCGAAGTGACCGTCGTGATTCAGCAGCGACTGCACCGTGTAGCCCGCGGACGCGAGCTGCGAGAACAGGTAGCACTGCTGCGGCGCGGGTTTGTACAGATCCGCATGCGCCTCCTGCCCGCAGCTCGCGCGCAGCACGCGGATCGCGGCCGGGCCGCTGTAGCTCGCGGCCGTGCTGAAGTTGTTGAACAGGTAGTCGAAGTGACTGAGCATCGGGTGGTTGCGCACCTTCGCCGCGTCGAGGTCGTCCCACGACAGCGAGCACACATGCAGCACGATCACGTCGAATTGCGCGGCCGGGTCGTTGCCGAGATGACCGAACGCGACCTGGCGCTGCGATTCCTGCGCGCGGAACGTCGCGAGTGCCGCGTTGTGGTCCTCCGGCTGGCCGGCGCGCACACCCGCCGCGTTCGCCTGCTGCGGCAGCGGCGCGACGATGCGCGCCATCAGCCCGCTGCCGGCCTGCCACAGCGGCATCACGATGAGCGCGGCCAGCACGAAGGTCGCGACACGCAGCCAGCGGTTGACGATGAAATAGACGATCAGCACGCCCGCCACCGTCAACACCAGTACCGGCGGCAACAGTCGCGGCAGCAGCTCCATCCAGTACTCGAGGCGGAACGTGCCGACCTCGCGTGCGGCTTCGGCGAGGCGCGCGAGCGGCGGCGCATGCATTTCGCGCGCGAGAAGCGGCACCGCGATCGCGATCGCGACGAGCTGCCGCACGATGCGCCACGCGCGTTGCCGGATCGGCGCACTCGCCGCGAGCGCCAGCGCGAACGCAAGATTCGCGAGCCAAAGCGGCTGCAGGTGGCCGGTCGCGAACAGCGCGAACTTCAGGATGAAATACAGATTCCAGAACGTCATCTAAACCACTCCATGATGGGCGCCGCGTCAGTCGCGCGCCCGATCGAGCTTCGGTGCCAGCATCGACTGCACGCCGCGCGCCGCGCCCTTCCACATGCGTACGTAACCGTCCAGGCCCACGCGCAGCACTTCCTTCAGCCCGCGCAGCGGCGTGTCCGCGCGCGCGCCCGCATGCCAGTCGAGCCATGCGTCCGCGCGGCCGAACGTGCACTGCACGAGCTGGCGCTCCTGCTCGAGCGTCAGCGCCTCGAAGCTCACGCCGACATGCGTCGGCGTCACGCGGCTCACGCGCACCGGGAACGGGAACGGCCGGTCGCCGCGCGTCACGCACACCGTCAGCGTGTCGCCGACCGCGAGCGTCAGCCCCGGCACCGCCTCGAGGCCGAGGCCGCCGGTCGAGTAGTCGCTGGTGAAGCAGGCGGCCGTCGACCCGTCGGCGAGCAGCAGCGTCGCCGGCACACGCATCGCGATCCGGTGCGTGACGCGCACCTGCTTGGTCTCGCGCGCGACGGCCAGCGCGGCGCCGAGCATCGCGAGGTTGTAGACGGTCCAGCCGAGCGTGATGAGGATCGTCGACGCCTCGTCGCCCTGATCGACCACGAGCCGCCACAGACCGGCCGCGATCGCGAGCACGTTCAGCGCGAACAGCACGAGATACGGCTTCGACGTCGACCAGTCGACGTAGCCTTCGTCGATCTTGCCGCCCTTGTCGGTCACGTTGAACTTACCGTGCTTCGGGCTGAAGAACGCGACGGTGGTCGGCAGCGCGATGTACCACGCGAGCACCGATTCATAGACTTCCGCCCAGAACGAGTGGCGATAGCGCCCCTGCATCCGCGAGTTCGCGACGTTTGCGAGCACGAGGTACGGGATCACGTAGCTCGCGAGCGCAACCGACGACGCATTGATGAAATACAGGTGGAAGAACAGGTAGGCGAGCGGGATCGTCAGGAACACGAGCCGCGGGATCCCGTAGAAGAAATGCAGCATCGCGTTGCCGTAGCAGATCCGCTGGATGAAGCCGAGCCCGCGCCCGAGGAACGGATTGTCGATGCGGAAGATCTGCGCCATCCCGCGCGCCCAGCGCGTGCGCTGCTTCACGTGCCCGGCGAGGCTCTCGGTCGCGAGGCCGGCCGCCTGCACGGTCGGCAGGTAGGCCGACGTGTAGCCGCGGCGATGCAGCTTGAGCGCGGTATGCGCGTCCTCGGTCACCGTCTCGACGGCGACGCCGCCCACCTCCTCCAGCGCACTGCGCTTGAGCACCGCGCACGATCCGCAGAAGAACGTCGCGTTCCACAGATCGTTGCCCGACTGCACGAGCCCGTAGAACAGGTTGCCCTCGTTCGGGATCTCGCGGAACGTGCCGAGGTTGCGCTCGAACGGATCGGGCGAGAAGAAATGGTGCGGCGTCTGCACCAGCGCGCACTTCGGGTCGCGCAGGAACACGCCCATCGTGGTCTGCAGGAACGAGCGCGTCGGCACGTGATCGCAATCGAAAATCGCGATGTATTCGCCGTGGGTCTTCGGCAGTGCGCGGTTGATGTTGCCGGCCTTCGCGTGGCGATTGTCGTCGCGCGTCAGGTAGCCGATCCCCGCTTCGCGCGCGAACGCCTCGAACTCGGGGCGGCGACCGTCGTCGAGCAGGTACACGCGCAGCTTGGCCGTGGGCCAGTCGATGCTCTGCGATGCGAACACGGTCGGCTTCACGACCGACAGCGGCTCGTTGTAGGTCGGAATGTAGATGTCGACGCTCGGCCAGCTGTCGGGATCGTCGGGCAACGGCACGATCGGCCGGTCGAGCGGCCATGCGGTCTGGATGAAGCCGAGCAGCAGGATCATCCACGTGTAGACCTCGGCACCGTAAAGCAGGTAGCCGGCGAACGCCTCGACGGGGCTGCGGAAATCGAGCGTCTGGGTCGTGCGCCACCACACGTAGCGGACCGTGGCGAGCAGCGCGAGCGATGCGAGCGCGAGGGTCGGCAGATGGCCCGGCAGGCGGCGCAGCGCCAGCGCCAGCACCGCGACGATCGCGAAGAATGCGAACTGCGCGCCGGGCATCAGCGGCGACATCCCGGCCGCAGCCCACATCAGCGTGCCGGCGATCAGCAGCAGCGGCGCGAGCCAGCGATGCCGGCCGACGCCGTGCGCGCGTGCATCCAGCCAGCCGCCCCAGCGAGCCCAAGGCAGACGCTCGAGCAACGCGTCGAAGCGCTTGCCGAGTGCGCGCGCCGCGACGTAGGCCGGCACGACGAACGTGTCGAACCACGCGAGCGGATCGCGTGCGGGGCGCGCGTCGGCCGCGCGCGGCGCGCGCACGATCGCGCGCCACAGCCATTCACGCGGGCTCAGCGGCTGCAGCACGCCCCACTCCCGCGCGAGCCACAGAAACGCAACGCGCGCCCGCCGGCGCATCGTATCGGCGCGGCCGGGCGGCGGCGCGTGGAAGAACAGTCGCACGAGCCAGTCGAGCAGCGTGCGCTCGGCCGGCAGCCCGATCCCGCGCGCGCACCAGTCGGTCGCGCGCCGAACCGCGGCGCGCCAGCGCGACGCGAATGCGGCGTTCATTGCCGCGCTCCCGTATGGCCGGCCGCCGCTGCGGCCAGCCACGCGTCAACCCAGTTCGCGACGCCGTTCAGGTCGTGCGACGCCTGCGAATACGGCGCATCGTCGAAGATCCAGGTGCCGCGCGCGAGCGTCTCGGGCACGGCTGCATCGACGTGAATCCGCTGTTCGAGCATCGATGCGGGCCCCGCGACCGCGCGCAGCATCGCAAGCGCATCGCGCTGCATGTCGCGCGCCGGGTTCAACCGGTTCACGACGATCCGCAGGTCGCCGCCGCCGGCCCGCAGCGCGTCGAGGCGCGCGGCCACCGTCGCGCACGCGGCCGGTTCGGGCGGCACGACGACGAGCGTCAGGTCGGCAACGCGAATCGCCTGTTCGGCCTGCGGCGACGGATAACGCGCGGTGTCGACCAGCACGACGCCGTCGGCCGGCAGCGCGATCTCGTCGAGCGCACGCGACAGCCACGCCGGATCGGCGACGAGCCGCGCATCGCAGGCGGCGGCACCCGCCGCGTCGACCTGCCCGTACGGCACGAACAACACGCCGTCGGCGTTGCGCCACGTATGCGCGTGCCATGGCGCGGCGTCACCCGCGTCATCGAGCAGGCTGTGCGCGAGCCCGTGCTCGGCCAGCGTGTCGAGACCGAGCGTCGCGCCCATCAGGTTCTGCGCATCGAATTCGACCGCGACGACCGGCCGGCCGCGGCGCGCGAGCAGCACGGCGAGCGCGCCGGCGAGCGTCGTGCGGCCCGCGCCGCCGGTCGTCGACGTGATGGCGATCGTCTTCATCGCGCGGCCTCGTCGCTACGGCCGGCTTCGGGTAACAGGCGCCCGCGCAGCGCGACCGGCACAAGCACGCACGGCACCACGTCGCGCCGGTGCAGGCCGCGCGGCGCATGAAAGCCGCGGCCGAGGCCCAGATGCTGCGCGACGATCCACACCGGCACCGCGATCGCGATGCCGACGACGAATCCGATGACGAGTTCGGCGATCATGCGCCCTCCGGCTTGCGCAGCGGCATCGCGCTGCGAATGGCGCCGCGCGGGCGCGCGGCGGGAAATTCGGCGGACGGTGCCGGCGCATCGGCGGCCGGCGTCGTGTCGCCGGCGCGCGGCGCCGCATCGGCAGGTTCGTCGACCGTCCGCGCCGCTGCGATTTCGGCTCCCGGTTCGGCACCCGGTTCGGCGAGCGTCACGGCTTGCGCGGCGCGTTCGATCGACGCGCGCGCCGCACCGGCCGGTTTCGCCGTCGCGAACAGGTCGCTGTAGTCGGCGATCGGCGCGCGCCGGTTCTCGGCCTTCAGCGCATCGAGTTCGGTGTCGATGCTGCCCTGGCCGAGACATACGACGCGATCGGACAGCGTGTCGACCGGCACGTCGAAGATCCGCGCGAGCGCGTCATCGGCATCGCCCGGCTCGCACGCGAACAGGAATACGTACAGGTGCCCGGCATCGGCGGTCACGACGTCGCCCGCGCGGCGCGGCCGGCAGTGCCGCAGCGCATCGACGTGCGACACGCCGGGCAGCAGCGCGATCTTCGCGAGCGTATGCGGCAGCGCGAGCACGGCACCGCGATCGAGCACCGCGCGAATCCGCAGGCAGAATGCGCCGACCGGCAGGTAGCCCAGCACCGAATCGCCGAGCGCGGCGGCGAGTGCCGCACGATAGTCGGCCGCGACGGGCCGCGCATAGAGCTGCCCGCGCAGTGCGTTCACGGCCCCCTGCATCCGCGACATCGGCAGATCACGCGCGACGACGCGGTTCGCGCCGACGCTCAGCACCAGCATCTCGAACTGCTGGCGCAGCACTTCGCCGCGTTCGACGACGGCAATCTTCAATGCGCCGCCGGATTGGCGGCGCAGTGCATGAACGGCCGCGCACAGCGCCTCGAGCTGCGCGTGCGAGCGGAACGCCAGCACCGCGGTCGCGGCCTGCGCGTGCGCACAGGCGGCGACGACCGCCGCGTTGTCGTCGACGACTTCCCAGCCGGCGGGCACGCGGCCCGCCTCGTCGAGCGCCGCGCGGCTGACGACCACGCGATCCTCGTCGGTCGCGAGCTTCATGCGGCTCGACGGCTCGGCGGCGCCGCCGTCGACGATCGCCGCGAGCCGGCCGCTCGGCGCGAAACGCAGCGGCCGCACTTCACCGGCCGCGAGCGTGTCGCCGGCACGCCAGAAATCGACGACCCACAGCAGTTCGCCGTGCGTGCGCTGCAACTGCGCGACGCCCGAGCACACGCCGTGAAAGCCGCTGCGCGGCGCGCGATTCGCATCGCGCACGAGCGGTGGATCGTCGGTATCCAGGTCGGCGCCGGTGCGCACGATCTCCGGATCGACCAGCAGCACCAGCGCGATCCGGTGCGTGCGGCACCAGTCGGCGAGCGCGTGCGCCTCTTCCGCGAGTGCGGCCGGATCGTCCCAACTGAACCAGCGCTGCGCGCCTTCGATGAAATACAGCGAGCGCGCGCGGAAGCCGTAGCGCTTCATCGCGCGCAAGGCGCCCGCGAGGCGCGCGAACGGACCGGGTGCCGCACGACGTGGTGCGCCCGGTTCGCGCGCGGCATCGCCGTCGGCCGGCTCGTGCGCGCCCGGCATCGCCAGCACGTTCAGGTTGCGCGGCCAGCCGGCCGGCTGCGCGCCGCCCGCGAAACCGCGCGACGCCATCTGCGCGGCAACGCGCGCCGCGTCGCGCGACAGCACGACCGTCACGTCGCGCGTGCGCGACTGCCGCGCGCTTTCCCACACCAGCGCGTCGCACGCCGGCGTGCCGGCAGCGGCATAGATCGCATACAGGCCGCCCGCTTCCAGCTGCGTCCATGTATCGGGCAGCCCGTCGATCGCGAGCCGACTCAACACACCCGCGCGGCCGCCTGCCGGCCCCGTGCGCAGCAATGCGCGCAAGCGGCCCAGCAGGCCGGCGGCGCCGAGCGCGGGACGGGTTGCATCGATTTCCGTATTCACGCGCTTCCCCTAGTAATCCGAATAAAGCCGCACCGGCGTCGGCGTGACGAGCCAGCTGCGCTGCGCGCGTGCGTCGAACGCATAGCGCAGATACACGAGCGCCGAACTCGGCGCGTAGTCGTGCGACCGGTCGACGTGCAGTTGCGCGCCGACGCTCAGGTGCGGATTCACGCGATATTCGACGATGCCGTTCACGCCGTACGAGAACGACACGCCGCGCGTCGAACTGCCCGCGTAGACGAGCCCCGCCGCCTCCTGCGCGGCGCGCTGGTTCGCGAAGGTCGGGTAGAACAGCGAATCCTTTTCATAGCTGTTCGAGATCCCGGCCGTGACGGTCAGGTCCCACGACAGCGCGTCGCGCCGCCCGGCCCATTCGATCGGCACGCCGAGCGACAGGTAGCGCTGCGGGCTGTAGTAGCCGCCCTGCCCGTACGTGTAGTAGCGCAGGTTTTGCGCGTAGTGCCACGCGTTGCCGACGAGCCCCGTGCTCACCTTCATCGTCGCGCGTTCGTACACGGGCACCGTGAAGCCCGAGCGCAGCGTGACTTCCGCGTTGCGCTCGACGTTGCGGCCAGACAGCACGCCCGCGCCGAGTTCGGCGAACAGGTTCACGCGCCCGACGTCGAGCGCCGCGCGCAGGTTCACGCCGTCGCGGCGCACGCCGCCCCAGACCGCCCCGGTCCACGGATCGCGCATCCCCGCATACGACAGCACGCTGCTCGTCTCCGGACGGCGCGACGCGTTCACGGTGAAGCTCGCCGGGCCCGCGTCGAAGCGATAGCGTACGCCCCCGACCAGGTAATGCACCGGGAAGCCGAGCGGCGACGTGCCGAGATCGAAGCGCCACGCGTCCGTGCGATAGCCGGCGCCGAGCGCAACGCCCGTCATCGGCTGATGCAGGTCGCCCGGCGGATGCGCGATCGACGCGGCAGCCGACGGATTCGCGGCGAACGGCGCAGGCAGCCCGATCGGTGAGTTAAGCGCCGCGTAGGTCCCGAACGTCTTCAGCGAATACGCGTTGGGGTCGCTCGTATCGAGCGTGCCGGCGTCCAGATGCACGGTGTCGAGCTGCAGGAACGCATGCCCGTCGTAGCGCACCGGCATCTGCATGTAGATCGGCACCTGCTGTGCACGGTACGCGGAAATCCCTTCGTCGCCCGACTTGTACGCGGGCAGCCAGCCGATCTCGATCTCGGGATCGCGCCGCTGCGCGAGCTCCGCGAACGCGGCCTGCGCGGGCGTGCGGCCGTCGCGGCCCGGGCTCACGCCGCTTGCGCGCTCCTGCGACAGCGACAGCCGGTACAGCGACGCGGCATCGTCGTAGCGGCCCTGCGTCTCGGCCACCCGCCCCGCCGCGACCGTCACGTCGGCGCGGGCCGGGTACGCGGCCTGCAACGGGTCGATCACCTGTGCTGCGTCGTCGGGACGACGCAGTGCGTTCAGCCGGCGCACGATCGACAGCCGCGTATCGACGTCGTCGTCCGGCGTGCGCGCGAGCACGGCCTGCACGCGTGCGAGCGCGGCCGCGCGATGGCCGCTGTCCTCGTCGATGCGCGCGAGCGCGAGTTGCGTGTCCGCATCGTCCGGCGTGCGCGCGACCACCGGCGCGAGCGCGTCGCGGGCCGCGTCGTAATGCCCCTGCGCGCGTTCGAGATCGGCCCGCTCGAGCGCGTAGCGCTTGTCCGCGCGGCCGGCCGGGCTTGCCCGATCGAGCAGCGTGCGCGCGCGTGCATAGTCGCGTTGCGCGATCGCGTCGTCCGTCTGCCGCAGCACGAGCCGCAGCGACTGGTCCTCGATCCGCGCGGTCTGCGCCGGCGTCAGCGCCGGTTCGCGGCGCAACGCGTCGAGCCACGCGGCGAGCGCGTCGTCGCGCGCCGCGCTGCCGAGCAGATCGCCGTAGCGCAGTCGCACGTCGGTGTCGGCTTCGTGCGGATGCGCGGCGATCCAGTCGCGCAACGGCGCCAGACCGCGATCGGGTTCGCCCGCGTCGATCCATTGCGCGCCGATCGAGGCCAGCATGTCGGGATCGTCCGGCGCGCTCGCCTGCGCATGCGCGAGCGCCGCGTCGAATGCCGCGCGATCGCCACGGCCGAGCGCGCCGCGTGCGTCGGTCAACGCGCTTTCGGCATCGAGCTTGCGTGCGAGCGCGCGCATGCCGTCCGAACGATGCGCGTCGTCGACGCCCGCGAGCGCGGCCTGCGCGCCGGCGACATCGTCCAGCGAATTGCGGTACAGCGCGGTCGCATAGCGCATCTCCGGCGACTCGCTCCGTGCGAGCCCGTCGTCCATCACCGTGCGGCCAAGCTGCGGCAGTCCCATGTCGCGGTACAGCCGTGCGAGCGCGAAACGCGTCCACGGCGCGTCGGGCGCCGCACGCACGGCCGCTTCGTAGCGTTGCGCGGCCGGCCCGCGTTCGCCCTTCTCCGCGAGCGCACGCGCGTCGTTCGCAAGCAGGTCGGCACGCAGCCCGTCGAGCGCACGGCGATCGTCACCGCCCGTCATGCGGCTTTGCAGCGCGTCGAGCAGCGGACCGACGCGATCGGCACGGCCGGTGTTCTCGTACAACATGGCCGTGCCGCGCACCGCCGACAGGCTCGGCTCGCGCGCGGCGAGCAATTCGCGCAGCAGCGGCTCCGCGCGCGCCCAGTCGCGCTGTGCGAGCAGCGCATCGGCGAGCTGAAGCTTCGCGTCGGGGCTGTCCGGCTGCATCGCGAGCGCCGCGCGCGCCGCACGTTCGGCATCCTGCGGCCGCCCGGCCGACGCCGCCGCGCGGCCTTGCGCGAGCAGCCCCCAGAACTGCGCGGTGCGCGCGAGACTCTGCCACTTGCCGCGCTGGTCGGTCGACAGCGCAGCGGCGCGCACAAACAGCGCGCGCGCTTCGTCATGCCGGCCTTCGCGCAGGCGCAGCAGGCCGAGCCCGCCGACCGCGTCGGCGTCGTCGGCCCGCGCTTTCGCCGCGCGCGCGAGCAGCGGATCGGCGCCGGCCAGGTCGCCGCGCACGAGCGCCTGCAGGCCGCGCTGCTGCGCGATGTAGTCGGGGTCGCGCTCGAGCCGGCGCTGCGCGTCGCGCTGCCGGTCGAGTGCGGCCGCGCGATCGCGGAATTCGGTGTCGTCCGGCACGAGCGCGAGATACGCGTGCAGCGCATCGAGATAGGCGGAGTCGCTGCCGGCCGACTGCAGCACGCGCCGCCACACGGCCATCGCTTCCGTATGGTCGGCATCGACCCGCTTCGCGAGCGACCACGCGATGCGGTTCGCTTCGGCGCGCGTATCGGCGCGCTGGTTCAGCAGCCGTGCGAGCGCCAGCGCCGCGCTCGAATCTTGCGGGTCGGCCGCGACCGCACGGCGCAGTGCGGCGATTGCCGGCTCGCGGCCGCCCGGCGCGTTCGCGACGATCTGGTAATACTCGGCGCCGAGCGCGCCGGACGGCGCGCCGTTCGGAAACAGCGCGACGATGCGGCGGGCGGCCTCGTCGGCGCGGCCGCTGCGCGCGAGCAGGCGGATCTGCGCCATCTCGCCGCGGCCGCTCGTCGCGACGCGGTATTCGTCGGCCGCGCGCCGCGTGTCGGGCGCCGCGGGCGCGCGCGCCTGCAGGCGTGCGAGCGTGGACTGCGCGCCTTGCGCGTCGCCGAGCCGCAGCAGCACGCGTACCTGTTCCGCAAGCAGTTCGGGATCGTCCGGCGCGATCAGGAGCCCCTTGCGCAGTGCATCGCGGGCGAGGTCGTCGCGATGCTTGGCGCCCCACATGCGGGCAGTTGCAAGCTGACGCTGGACATCGGACGCGGCGGATGCAGCCGCCATCGACGCCGCTTTCGGCGCGACGGGTTTCGTCGCCGCGACGGCGACCGCGGCCGGCGCCGCCGCGGAGACCGACGACGCGAGCCATGCCAGCCCCGCGACACGCCGCGCGGTGCGCTTCATCGGGACGCGCATGAACGGCCCTCCCAGCGCGCATCGAGCGCCCCGTCCGCGCCGAACCGGTAGCGGCCGTCGCGCCAGCCGAGGCCGAACAGCGTCAGCACACTCGAGTAGTAGCCGGGCGGCGACTGGCGCGCGAGCGCATCGACACGCGCGGCCTGCGCATCCGCGAGCGCATGCTGGCCGCGCGCGTCGAGGAACGGCACGGCCGCCGCGGAGAAGCCGCCGTTGCCGTCGTTCGGCCCCGCGACGCCGGTCGTCGTGTCGACCTTCTCCGGCGGCGCGCCGTGCGCGGCGATGTGATCGGCGAATGGCGCGAAGCGCGCGAGCAGCGGTGCCGCGAGCGGATCGGCACGATCGAGCATGCCGGCCCACAGGTACACGCGGATCGCGTTGTACGCGCTTTCCGCGTGGGTCTGCGGATCGGGCGCGAAGCCGGCACCGGCGCGATACAACGCCCAGTCCGGCGCAAAGCCCTTGGGCGCGGTGTCGAGCAGCACGCGGCCGGTGCTCGCCGCGAGCGCGGCCCAGCGGCGATCGTCCGGCAGGCGCGTGGCGAGCCCGCGGATCACTTGCGGCGGCGAATAGCTCGGGTTCACGCGCCATCGGCCGTCGGCCAGCCGGAAGCCGGTCGGCCCGGGCAGCAGCGTAAGGCCGAGGCCCGGCACGCTGGCCGTCTCGTCGTCGAGCACGCGCTTCGCCAGCAGCGCGCCGCGCGCGGTGTAGCTGCGCTCGTGCCAGAGCCGTCCGGCTTCGACGAGCGTGTATGCGATCCACAGGTCGGCATCGGATGCCGCGTTCGCGTCGAGCACGCGCCACGCGCCGTCGGGCGCGCGGCCCCACAGCCACGCGGGCAGACGCGCGCTCAGGTCGCCCTGCGCGAGGTTGTTCTCGGTCCATGCGAGGATCGTGTCGAAGGTGCGCCGGTCGTTCGCGACGAGCGCGAAAAACAGTCCATACGCCTGCCCTTCCGATACCGTGCGCGAATCCGCCGAGCCGACGTCGATCACCCGGCCGTCGGCCGACACGAAATCGCGCTTGAACGCGTCCCAGCGCGGCCACGCCGCGCCGCACCGTGCGTCGGCCGGGTCGCTTTGCGCGGCGTGCGCGCGTGCGGCGGCGCCGGCCGTCGCACACGCGGCCGCGATGGCCAGCACGAGCGTCGCGCCGACCCGCCGCGCGGCCCGTCGCCTTGCGAATGCCCACGCCATCCGTTACATCCCCCGTCGGCGCGCGGCGATTCTCTGCAGCACGCTGAACACGCCGAGCGCGAGCAGCAGCCCCGCGACGACGCCGACCACGCCGAGCACCACCGGGTGCCGCGCCGCGTGCGTCCAGACACGCGCGTACCACGGCACGAAGCCGACCACGTACGGCTCGCCGACGCGCAGGCTGTCGACCTGCCCCGGCCGCACCAGCGCGAGGTCGCCCTGCAGCTGCGACACGAGGCCCGGCTTCTCGAACACGTCGAGCAGGTCGGCCAGACGCGCCTGGTCGGTCGCCGTCAACGCCACGACGCTGCGGCCGTGGCTGCCCGGCAGCTCGAACCCGGCCAACGCCGCGAGCGAGCCGGTCTGCTCGATATGCGCGCCGCCGTCGGCCATGCCCACGCCGTTGCGCCAGCGTTCCTTCACCGAGAACGCGACACGCGTCGCGCCCGCGCCGGCCTGGCGGTCGATCGACAGCGGCAACGCCGTGCGCCAGCGCGACAGCAACGGCGACGCGGGCGAACCGTCGATCACGAGCAGGTCCTTGCCCGCCAGCGCGGCCACGTCGCCGGGCCGCGCGATCTGCACGCGCAGCGCCGGGAAGCCGGTCCACTGCCCCATGTGGCCGAGCATCGTCAGGTAGGCTTCCAGCTCCTGCGGCGACGGCCGCTCCGGCATCACGACCGCCGTCTGCGACAGATCGGCGAAGCGCGTGAACGGGAAACCGCTGTTCGCGAAGAACGCGAGGTTCGGCAATTGCGCGTAATGGACGAAGTGCGAGAAGTCGATCGTCGAATCCGGATCGATCGCCGCGCGCTGCGGCTCGGTCGCGGTGCTCGAACACAGCCCCGTCTTCTGCGAATCGAGCGTGAAGCGGAACTGCAGCTGGTTGCCGCTGCCCACGCGAAACGCCGGGATGTCGACATCGCTCGTCACGCGCCCTTCCGGCACCGACAGCAGCGGCAATTGCATGCGCCCGCGCGCGTCTTCCGCATGCGCCGGCCCGAGCCGGTACGACTTCACGAGCTGATCGTTGATCTCGACGGCGAGCGTCGAGTTGTCCTGCACGGTCGGCGCCGTGTAGCGGTAGCGCAGCGTGATCGGCACGCCCGAGCCGTTCCACGAATGCAGATCGGCCGGCACGCGCAGGTTCAGCCGGATCGCGTCGGGCGACGTGCCGCGCACTTCGAGTTCGCGTGGATCCGACACCAGTTCGCGGAACGCGATCGGCCGGTTCACCGGCAGCCAGCGCGGTGCGTCGTACGGCTTGCGCGGCGCGCCGAGATCGACGTGCGCGACCGTTGCCGCCGGGCCCGACAGCGCCGCGCGGCCGAGCACGAGTGCCGCGACCGCATCGTCGACCTCGGCCGCCGTGCGGCCCGTCACGATCAGCAACTTGCGGCCCGGCGCGGCCGGGTTGTCGGCGACGGCGAGCAGCGGGCCGTTGACCGACGGCAGCGCGAGGCCGGCCGGCAAGGTCGCGGCCGTGCCGACCACCACCGCCTGGTCGTCGGCCGGGAGCGTCGCCGCGACCGGGAAGCGCGCCTGCCGATAGTCGGCCAGCGCACCGAACCACGACGCGAGCACGCCGGCGCTGCGCAGCGTCGCCGAGTCGGGCGATGCCGGCAGCACGAACGGCAGCCGCAGGAGCCCGTTGTCGCGCCGGTCGAAGAACGGCGCGGGCAGCAGTGCGAGATCGTTCGGCAGGCGTACCGGCGACTCGTCGAGGATCAGTTCGCTCGTCGGGCTCACGTCGGCCCACAGTGCCGAGCTCGACGGATCCTCGCAGTGATCGAGCGTGTAATGCGCGATCAGGCGCAGGCCGATCTGGTTGAAATCGGAGAAGTAGCGCGGATCGATCGGGATGTCCTGCGTGACCGTGCGCCCGGCGCGCGTCGCATCGAACGGGACGGTCGCGACCACCTCGCCGTTCATCGACACCTTCAGGTGCGACATCGGAAAGACCAGCGACGGCGAATACGCGTAGGTCAGGCGCAGCCGTGCGCCGGTGACCACGCGATCGAGCCGCACACCCGCATTGATCGTGCGCGCGTCGTCGGCGCCGCGCAGGTGGAGCGGATCGAACGCGCCGAGCGACGCGAACGGCAGGTGCACGGTCGTCGCGGGCAGGCCCGCGGTGGCCGCACTGGCGGCGGCGCCCGGCGCTGTCGCGAGCGGCGGCGCCGCCGTGCCGCCGGCCAGCACCGGCCCGGCCGGAATACCGGCGGACGCCGAAGCGGGCGCGGCCGCATGGAACGCGGCGAACGTGGCGACCGACACGACGAACAGCGACGCGGCCGGCTTCATGCGCGGCCCCGCATCGTCATGATCGTCCGGTCGTCAAGCGCGCCGCAACCGGCGCGCGCAAAGCAGCTATGCCCGTGAGTGCAGATCCCCACTGCTTCCCCTCAAAGTCTGGCCTGAATTGCATTTATCGAAACGACACGGCGAATCATTTTGCTGTCGAATCGTCGGACAGTGCGCACCTGGCACCGGTGCTCGCACATTCGTCACACTATCTCAAAATTGGGACAATTCTCACCCTGATTCGTGCTGATGAAGCGAAAAACAACTCAATCCGGTCGGAAATGCTGCGCGTCGCGATGGAATGGCAAGAGTTACACCGTTGCTGCCGGCCTGGCCGACCGGCATACTGCCGGCGCTGCCGAACCGACGGGCCGGCCGTCCGGGGCACCAACCGGATGCCGGCGGCGGCCCGTTGCGGGCCGCCCGGAACGCGCTGCCGCGTGAGCGGCGCGTATGCTACCGCAAGCCCGCGCCGCGCGCTGAGCTTTCTTCATGGAAAAGTGACTTGGATCAAATCGTCGACACCGCCACCCCGTCCCCCGATACGCTGCTGCGCATCATCGCCGTGCAGGCCGAGATCGTGAAACTCGGCCTCGACCTCGGCAGCGTGATGGCCTACGTGGCCGAGCAGGTCCCGCAACTTACGGGCGCGAGCGGCGCGGCGGTCGAATTCGCCGAAGGCGACGACATGGTGTACCGCGCCGCGTCGGGCTCCGCGGCCGGGATGCTCGGGCTGCGGCTGCGCCGCTCGGGCAGCCTGTCCGGCCTGTGCGTGACGCGCGGCGAACTGCTGCACTGCAAGGATTCCGAATCCGACCCGCGCGTCGACCGCGACGCGTGCCGCCGGGTCGGGCTGCGCTCGATGCTGGTGATGCCGCTCACGCATGCGGACACCACGGTCGGCGTGCTGAAGGTGATGTCGCCGGACATCGACGGTTTTTCGGCCGCCGATGCCGGCACGCTGCGGCTCACGGCCGACCTGATCGCCGCCGCGATGTTCCACGCGGCGCGCAACGAGGCCAACGAGCTGTACCTGCGTGCGACGCACGATGCGCTCACCGGCCTGCCGAACCGCGCGCTGTTCTACGATCGGCTGCGCCAGTCGATGCATACGGCGCTGCGCGCGAACGGCCGGCTCGGCATCCTCAACATCGACATGGACGGGCTCAAGCCGATCAACGACGGCTACGGCCACCGCGCGGGCGACGCCGCGCTGCGCGAGATCGCCACGCGGATGCAGCGCGCCGTGCGGCGCTCGGATACGGTCGCACGGGTGGGCGGCGACGAATTCGCGGTGATCCTGCCGAACATCGCCAGCCGCGACGACGTCGATGCGCAACGCACACGGCTCGCCCGCCAGGTCGGCGAGCCGTTCGAGTTCGAGGGGCATCCGCTGCGGCTCGGCGTCAGTGTCGGCATCGCGATGCTGCCTGACGACGGCACCGACATGAACGCGCTGATCGAGCGAGCGGATCAGGCGATGTACGAGGTGAAGCGCGCGCGAACGCGGCGGGCGGCGCACGCATGACAGGCTTGGCCACCGCGGCCCGCCGGCCGCCCGTGCCGGTCGCGGATGGCTAACCGGGCCGCGGCAGCGCGATCGCCATGCCGATAGAACAGCGTGTCGCCGTCGTACGTGACGAAGTCGGCCGCGCGGGCCGTGCGCGCGCTCACGCCATCTCTCTCGTTTCGTCGTTCGAATCATGCGGCGCCGCCCTCCGGCGCCGGTCCTGCCCGTCCTTCTGCGGCCGTTAGCCGCCCGCTTCGGCGACGCCGGCCTGCACGCGCCGCACCACCGTCACGATCGACAGCACGATCAGCACGCGCCACAGCCACACCGCCACGCTGCCGACCGGCAGACCGACGCCGATCCACAGCGCGAACGCGCCGAGCGCGAGCGCGCGGTCGCTCTTGCCGAACGGGCCGTCGTAGCGGCGCGTCGCACCGGCGAGCGGGCCGATCAGCCCCGCGCATTCGACGATGACCGCCGTCAGCGCGAACAGCCAGACGTCCGCCTGAGCGAACGCGGCGACCGCGAGGAACGGCAGCACGAGCGCGACGTCGGATACGACGTCGCCGAGCTCGTTCAGGTACGCGCCCAGCGTGCTCTTCTGCCCGTGCTCGCGGGCGAGCATGCCGTCGATCGCGTTGAGCGCCATCCGCACGAACAGCCAGATCGGAATCAGCAGGAACAGCACGCGGGCGAACACGCCAAGCCCGGCGAGCGCGCCGACGACGATCGAGCCGCCGGCCGCGAACAGCGTGACCTGGTTGGCCGTGACGCCGCGTTCGGCGAGCGAATCCGCGAACGGGCGCAGACGGTTCTGGAATTTCGGTTTGAGTGCGTAGAGGCTCATCGTTTTATTGGTTTATTCACGTTCGGACACGTTTGCGGCAGCCCCGCCCCGGGCCGCGCACCCATCGGCAGCGGCGTGCAACGGGTGGGCGTAATCGTCGCCGAGCGGTCGCCCGTGCGTCAAGCCGCGCCCCGCGCCGGCGGTGCCGGGCAATCTGGCGTTTTCGACGGAAACTCGCGATAATCCGCTGGCCCGCGAGCGCAGCAATTCATTCGAACTGTGACCGGGCGCTCGTGCAACAGCCGATTATCACGCCGTCGAACGGCGCATTCGCCGCGACGCAACACCGTCGGCGCATCGTCCGATTATCGCGGCCCTGCGACAGGCAGCCACGAATTTGAAAGAACTTAAACAATGGCCGTCCGGTGCGCATTCTGCCGCGCCGGCATTCCGGGATTCCGTCCGCCGCGCATGCGCGGTTGCGCGGGCATGCGTGCAGGAGGCGCGACGCCGATGAACATCCTGAACGTGTGGCAGCGCGACTTCCTGCTGTCGATCGTGCGGCTCGTCGCCGGTGCGTATCCGGTCTGGCATCAGGCACCGCCCTCCCCGACACAGAAGATCTACTTCTCGAACCATACGAGCCATATCGACACGCTCGCGATCCTCGCCGCGCTGCCGCGCGACGTGCGCGCGGTCGTGCGGCCCGTCGCCGCGCGCGACTACTGGGACAGCAGCAACGTGAAGCGCCACATCGCGCAGAAGCTGCTGAACGTCGTGCTGATCGACCGTCACCGCGAAAGCGGCGGCGACCCGTTGGACCCGGTGCGCGATGCACTCCGGCAAGGGCACTCGATCATCATCTTCCCCGAAGGCACGCGCGGCGCCGAAGTCTTGCCGCAGCCGTTCAAGAGCGGCCTGTTCCATCTCGCGACCGAGTTTCCGGAGGTCGCGCTCGCGCCGGTCTACCTCGAGAACCTGCAGCGCATCATGCCGAAGGGCACGATCTGGCCCGTGCCGCTGATCTGCAAGGTGCACTTCGGAGCGAACGAAGCGCTCGCCGCCGGCGAGGACAAGCCGACCTTCCTCGCCCGCATGCGCGACGCGATCGTCGCGCTCGCGCCGCCGCAGCGGCCGGCCGGTTGAACGCGGCGCCCTTCTCTTCCTTTTCCGGACCTCTTCATGCGAACTCTCTTCTGGGAACTGGTCGCAGGCGTCACCGGCGTGCTGGTGCTCGCGACCGTGATCGGCGCGATCCTCGGCGCGCGCAGCGGCGGCACCAGCGCGACCATTGTCAACCTGAACCAGCGCATCCGCGCGTGGTGGGCGATGATCGCCGTGATGGTCATCGCGATCAGCCTCGGCAACAACGTCACGTATCTGGTATTCGCGCTGCTGTCGTACCTGACGCTGCGCGAGTTCATCACGCTCACGCCGACCACCGCAAGCGACCACACGACGCTCTTCATCGCGTTCTTCATCGCGATTCCGGTGCAGTACCTGCTGCTGGCGATCAACTGGTACGGGATGTATTCGATCTTCGTGCCGGTGCACCTGTTCTTCGCGATGTCGCTGGTGTCGGCACTTACGCAGGACACGCGCGAATTCCTGAGCCGCAACGCGAAGATCAACTGGGCGCTGATGGTATGCGTGTACGGGTTGAGCCATGCGCCGGCCGTGCTGATCCTCGACATTCCGCGCTACGCCGGGCAGAACGCGCTGCTGCTGTTCTTCTTCCTGTTCGTCGTGCAGATCAGCGACGTGCTGCAGTACGTGGTCGGCAAGCTGTGCGGGCGCCGCAAGATCGCGCCGCGGCTGTCGCCGTCGAAGACGGTCGAGGGCTTCGTCGGCGGCGGCCTGCTCGCGACGCTGTGCGGCGCGTCGCTGTATCGCGTGACGCCGTTCAGCTTCGGTGCGGCGTTCGGGATCTCGCTCGCGATCGTGATCGCGGGCTTCGTCGGCGGCCTCGTGCTGTCGGCCGTGAAGCGCTCGCTCGGCACCAAGGACTGGGGCTCGATGATCGCGGGCCACGGCGGGATGCTCGATCGCGTCGACTCGATCTGCTTCGCGGCGCCGGTGTTCTTTCACCTCGTGCGGTATTTGTACGTGTGATGCACGGGCGGCGCCATGCCGCCCGTTTCCGCACGTGAAGGATCAGTATCCTTCGCGCAACGCCTTCGGCACGATGTAGCGGCCGCGCGCCGCATCGAACTTCACCGTGTAGCGCACATGAATCGCGTGGCCGCCGCGCGTTCCGGTCTCGGTCACGATCAGCGGATAGGCGATGCCAGCGTCGGTCGTATCGGGTGCGATCTCGAAACGGCGGTCCTCACAGCGGGTCGGGTTGCTTGCGCAGTCGTTCGACGCTGCATTGTCGAGTGCCTCGTTGATGCGCGGCGCGGCCAGTACCAGCGCATCGCCATTCGGCAGCCAGATCGAGCGCAGGCGCTGCGTGTAGCCTTGGCGTGAATCGGCTTCGCCGATCACGAAACCGAACAAATGTGGGCCGAGCCGCTGAATGTGCATCGTGCCCGGCTCGCCGCGCGCGCCGGACGCGATGCCCGTCTTCTTTAGCACCGGTTCGAGTCGACTGCCATCCGCCGACGGCTTCAGCACGTACAGGTCGATCGTACCCGTCGTCACGTCGTCGTCCATTCCAGGTGTTCCGTTCTGCACGGCGTCCTCGGTCTCGCCGCACATCGCGAGCAACGTGCGCGGGCCGTCGGTCGTCGCGACGCGCAACGATCCGCACGGTGTGTAGATGAAGTCATCGGCGCCTGCCTGCCAGCCCTTGCGGTCCGCGCGCCAGCCACCGTACGTGTCGCGGATGAACGCTTGCAGCGCATGCGCGGGATTCGCCGACTCGGCGGCATGGACGGGCGGCAGCGCGGCGAGCGAGGCGAATAGCGCGACGCCGGACAGCGCGGCGAGCGTTGCCGCGAACCGGCGAATGCGCACAGGCTCGACAATCGCGCCGCCTGGCGTAACGATTTCTTTGTTCATCCCTGGATCCGTTCGATGCGTGCGCCCCCATGCCGCACGCGCGGGCGTGCCCACGAGTCCGAAGCGTACACGTACAGCGCGGCATGCGCACGTGCGCATGCCGCGCGCCCTCGATCGGAACCGCCCGCCGGCCATTTACTTACTGCGGATCCCGCTGCCCTGGATCCACGTGCAGCGATTCGCCGATCGCATAGAAGTTGCCGCCCGCGATGTAGTGCAGACTGCGCAACGCCGGATCGGCCGATTCGAAATACCAGTGGCCGTCGCGGAACACGCGCGTGTCGGACCACGCGCCGACCACCTCGCCAATGAACAGGTCGTAAGTCTGCTGGTTGTGCGGCTCCGGAATCAGCTTGCATGCGAGCCAGCCCGAGCAGCCGGCGACGAACGGCAGGTCGTGGCCCTCGACATCGAACAGCGTGACGCCCGCTTCGCGCAGCTTGTCCGGCCGCTCCGCAAGGCTGTGGCTGCCAACCGCATGCGTGAGCTGCAATTGCGCGGCCGTCGGTACCTGGATGACGAAAGTGCCGCTGCGCTCGACGAGCTCGCGCGTCTTCGCCGACTTGTCGAGCACGACCGTCAGTTTCGGCGGCAGGAAGTCGAGCGCGCAGGCCCATGCGGCGGCCATCACGTTGTCGACGCCGTCGTGACGGGCCGACACGAGCACGGTCGGGCCATGGTTGAGAAGACGGTAGGCTTTCTGCAGCGCCACCGGAGCGATGTGACTGTCCATGCGGGTTCCCTGGTGAGCGGCCCGACGCGTGCCGGCCGAAGGCCGCATTCTCGCACCCTGTGCCGATCGACGCTGACGGCGAGCGCGGTTGGGCGCGAGCGCGCGGCATCGCGCTCGCACACGCGATGCGCGCAATAACACATCCGGCCCGCACGACGCGATTCAATTCATTAAATAATCAATTGATGAATCGGCGACGAATGCGTTCTCGTCGAATTTCCACCGAAAATAGCGCGGAATTATCACGAATCCGGCAATACGCCGATCGCTCCCCGTTGAAACGCAAATCGATTGATACACAATTCTCAATAATGTGAATCTCTCAATGGACCTTGCCGAAGCACGCACCTGTCTGCTTTAGGTCACATCGGAGAATTTCATTTTTGCCGTTCGTCGTCGGCTCGGTAGTCTTCCTGCCATTCCGGTTCAAGAAAGCAAGCCAATCGCAAGGAGATGAAATGAAACGCACGACCCTCTCGCTGATTTCGCTCGCATCGTTCGCGGCCATTCCCGCCGCGCACGCGCAGTCGAGCGTCACGCTGTATGGCGTGATCGACACGTCGATCACCTACGTGAATCATGCGCAGGGCAAGGACAACGCGTGGATGCTCGGCAACAGCAGCGCGGGCAACCTCGCCGGCAGCCGCTGGGGCGTGAAAGGCACCGAGGATCTCGGCGGCGGGCTGAAGGCGCTGTTCCAGCTCGAGAACGGCTTCGATCCGAGCACCGGCCGGCAGGGCCAGGGCAACCGCCTGTTCGGCCGGCAGGCGTTCGTCGGGCTGACGAGCGACCGCTACGGCACGCTCACGTTCGGCCGCCAGTACGATCCGCTCGTCGACCTCGTGCAGGGCATCACCGCCGACAACTATCTCGGCAGCGTGTTCGCAACGCCGGGCGACGTCGACAACTACGACAACAGCTTCCGCGTCGACAACGCGGTGAAATACACGTCGGCCGTGTATTCGGGCCTGCAGTTCTCGGCGATGTACTCGTTCGGCGGCATCGCCGGCAGCACCGGCGCCGCGCAGTCGTATTCCGCTGCGGTGTCGTACAACAATGGCCCGTTCAGCGTCGCGGGCGGCTACTTCTACGCGACCAACAGCCCCGCATCGAACGGGCTGCGCACCGGCTGGACGAGCTCGTCGGACGGCACCTTCGACGGCCCGATCAACAACGGTTACGCGAGTGCGCACTCGATCGGCATCGCCCGCATCGCGGGCCAGTACGTCGCCGGCCCGTTCACGTTCGGCCTCGGCTACAGCAACGCGCAGTACCGCCGCGACGCGAGCTCGGTGTTCAACTCGAACGAGCACTACAACACCGGCCAGGGCTTCGTGAACTATCAGGCGACCAATGCGCTGCTCGTCGGCGTCGGCTACAGCTACACGCGCTCGGGCGGCGATACGTCGGCGACCTATCACCAGGTGTCGGCCGGCGCGGACTACAACCTGTCGAAGCGCACCGACGTGTACCTGACCGCCGCGTACCAGCATGCAAGCGGCCGCACGGGCGACGGCAACGGCGGGTCGATGGACGCGCAGGCGTCGATCGGTTCGTATGGCTATGCGGGCACGAGTTCGCAGACGATGGTCAACCTCGGCCTGCGCCACCGCTTCTGATCGATGACGGCCGGCTGCGCGCGGCAGCGTGCGGCCGGTCGCTCGACTCCGGATTCGGGGATCGACGATTCACCGACACGGCGGCTGCGGCCGCCGTCTTCGTTTTCACTGCGCGCACGGCCCGATGCGCCGCCCGTCATTCCGCGTCGCCGCATCATTCACTGCCGCCTTCACCGCACATGACGCGACGCGTCAGGATTGCGACCGCGATCGCCCGCCGGCACGCGCACGATTGCAGTCTTTTTTACCGATTCCGTCCCGTCGCGCATCGATACCTGCGCCAACGGAAAGGCCCGACACATGCGCGGGCAAATGCAAAGGAAAGTTTGACGCGAGCCATTTGACTGCGCGCTATGGCACACTTCGCGTCTGCGTAATTTCCTTGCACCGGGCGGCCGGATTCCGCCCCAACCTGCCATGCCGCGTCAGACTGCCCGTTCGATCAGCCACGCCACGCCGAAGATCGCCGCGACGATCGCGCTGTCGTGCGCGCTGCACGGATTCGCTCAAGCGGACTGTCTCGACGACGCAGCCACGTTCCAGAAGGTGAGCGTGAGCCTGCTGCGCGGCATCGCGCAGGTCGAATCGGGAATGAATCCGAACGCCGTCAACACCAACACGAACGGCACCGTCGACATCGGGCTGATGCAGATCAACAGCACCTGGCTGCCGACGCTCGCGCGCGAAGGCATCACGCGGGAAAGCCTGTTCGATGCATGCACCAACGCGTATGTCGGCGCGTGGATCCTGTCGCAGAACATCCGCCAGCTCGGTGCCAACTGGAACGCGATCGGCGCGTACAACGCCGCGTCGCCCGACAAGCGCCTCGCGTATGCGCGCAAGGTCTATGATGCAATCCGGACCATGCCGGATTCGCCGGATACTCCCATGCCCATCCTGCCCCCCTCCTTCACGCCGCCGCAGCAGGTGCAGCCGTACAACCCGTTCGCGAGCCTGAGCGTGTCGGCACCGCCGGTCGCGCGTGCCCGCACGCTCGCGCCGGCCGCCCCGCCCCCGCAGCCGCAAGGCGGGCCCGCCGGCCCGGCCGGCACGTACAACTTCGGCTGGACGGTCACCGGCGCCGACCAGGCGAAGCCGACCCAGGTGTTCGACGACGGGGCACGAATCTACGTGCAGTTCAGCGACATGAAGCATGTGCCGGCGATCTTCACCGAGACGTCGTCGGGACGCGTGCTGATGTCGTGGGAACTGCAGTTCCCGTATGCCGTTCTGACGCGTCCCGCGCAAACGTTAATCTTCCAGCTCGGGCCGTTCGAGGCGCGCGCGCAGCGCGGCGCTGGTGCGGCGGCGGCAGCGACAGCACAGGGTGGAACGGGAACGACAGCGGGAACGCAGCGTTCGGGGGCGGCGGCAACGGCCGCAACGGCTGCCGCAGCGCCGACGGCGAAGCACGGTGCCAATGCGTCGGCCAAGCGCACCACGTCGTCCGATGCGCTCTGGTACATCGATACGGCGTCGACGTCCGGTTCGGCGACGACCGCGAGTACGGCAAACTCCTCGCCGGCGTCCGCCACGTCCTCGACGCCAGCGACGTGGCCGACCGCAGTGACGTCGAACACACCGGCCCCCGTCGCGACGCCTCAGGCGCCCGCGACGACGAAGCCGGCAGCGCGCGTCAGCACCGACGCGCTCTGGTACATCTCGAAGTAACGCACGCGCCGGCCTGCCGCATCACCCGCGCCGCACCCAGATCACCTTGCCGTCGCGAATGCCGAGATCGCGGCGCTCCGCGCGGTAATCCATCGTGCCCGGCAACGACTTGCCGTCGCGCTCCAGCACGCGCCACAGGCAGCCGTCGAGCAGCGCGGCCGCGTCGGCCTCGGTCCTGCCGATCAGCGCGTCGTCCGGGGCGGCGTCCGCCTTGCACGCAGCCGCGGTGCCCGACGGCGCCGGATCCATGACCGCGCCGCCGGCGGTGGCGTTCGGATGCTTCACATTCATGTCCGCACATCCTGCAAAGGTTGCGCTTGCAACGAGCGCAACGATCATCGCGATCGTTTTCTTCATCGGTTTTCTCCGTGACGCGGCCCGACCGTTCATGCGACGCATGATGCGAGCCGCCGGGCATTTCGTGCGTAATCGATTCCGCGCGCGGCGCGAACCGCGCCCCGGCAGATGCAGGCCGGCGAACGACGGCACGCCGCGACGCCATCAAGCCACTTCAGCCAACCCGCGCCGCTGGCCCGGCGTCGCGCCGGACCGGATTGCATGTTACCGCACGCGATCCGCGGCAGCCGTGACATCGGCGTCCGCATTCCGCATGCGCGATGCGGGCCGCCTTCCCGTTCAGAACTTGTACGTCGCGCCGGCCATTCCGACGTAGTTGCTGCGTGTCTGCACGATCGGGCTGTCGCCGTATCGCCCGAGCAGCCGCGTGAAGCCGCCGGTCGCGCGCACCGACCAGTGCCGCGACACATCCCAGTTCCACGCGAGCGACAGCGTCGCGCTGTCGACCCCGCCGCTCGTCGAATACGGCCTGAACCCGCTCGCGAGCGACTGCGCGTCGGTCACGCCGTAGAACGTCTGCATATAGCGTCCCGTGCCGGCGTGCACGCTACCCGTCGCGACGAACGAATGGCGTCCCGCCTCGAACAGCGGCACCGCGAGATCGACATGGCCGGACAAGCCGCGCGACGCATGCGTGACAGGCGCGTCGACCGCGATCGTCAGTTCGCCGCCATCCAGCAGCTTCACGCCGGCGCGCAAGCCGACGAGCACCGATCCCGGCACCCGGCCCATGCCCTTCAAGTGGTCCGAGCCCGGCAGGCCGAAGCGATTTTCGTCGGCGCGGCCCGCGTCGTAGCCCAACGCAGCCGATACGAATGCACCGTGGGGCAGGTTCAGGCGGTAGCCGGCGCCGGCGTTGGTATCGATGAAGAAGCCATTGCCGAACATCGCCGAAAACGACGGCCCGACGACCGCGCGATACTGGTTGCTCCCCTGGTAGCGCGGTGCGAAGCCGCCACCGAGCGATATCGTGTACTGGTTTTCGGCGTGAGCCAGGGCGGCAAGCGTGAGGCCGGCAAGCGGCATGCAATAGCGCAAGGAGCGGAGGGATGGACGCACGATGTCGGGACAAGAGTGAAGGAGCCCGAAGTCTAGGTTCGGTCGCTCGGCACGACTGTCCGGAAACTGCGGCAAATGTGTGGTCAATTGTGTTCGAATGTTCCCGATTGTCGTGCGCGTCCCCGCGCCTTCGGAACGGCGGATAGAATTCGCGTGCCGCGCTCCGCGCCGCCTGCAGGATGACGGAGGACGCGCGCATTTCGAGGAGACCCATGAACGACAATCCGCTCAAACATCGCGTGCTGCTGATCGAGGATGACGACCGTCTCGCACGTCTCGTGCGCGAATACCTCGACGGCTACGAGTTCGAGGTGACGGTCGTGCGCCGCGGCGATCTCGCGGTCGCCGCGATACGCGAACACAGGCCTGCACTCGTGATACTCGACCTGATGCTGCCGCATCTCGACGGGATGGAAGTCTGCCGGCGCATGCGCGCGTTCACCAACGTTCCCGTGCTGATCCTGACCGCGCGCGCCGACGTCTACGACCAGATTGCCGGCCTCGAAATCGGCGCCGACGACTACGTGACCAAGCCGATCGAGCCGCGGGTGCTTGTCGCGCGTGCCCGCGCACTGTTGCGTCGCGCGCAGCCCGCCGCGTCGGAGCCGCATGCCGACACGCCGGCGCACGAACTCGTGTTCGGCGAACTGGCGATTTCGGCACCGAACCGCACCGTCACGTGGCGCGGTGAACTCGTCGACCTCAAGACCACCGAATTCAATCTGCTGCTGATCCTCGCCCGCTCGGCCGGCACGGTGCTCAGTCGCGACGCGATCCTGAAGCAGTTGCGCGGAATCGAATTCGACGGCATCGACCGCTCGGTCGACTCGGGCATCTCGAAGCTGCGCCGACGCTTCGAGGACGCTTCGTCGGAGCCGCAACGGATCAAGACGATCTGGGGCCGCGGCTACCTGTTCAGCCCTTCTGCGTGGGACGACTGAATGCTGCGCTCTCTGATCAGGCTGTACCTCATCGTGATCCTGTGCTGTGCCGCAGCGATCGTCTTCATTCAATGGTCGTTCAACAGGATCTTCTACGAGCGGGTGGCGCAGGCGCAGCGCAACGCGCTGACCACTTACGCATTCGTGCTGAACGACTACCTCGAACGTCATCCGGGCGGGAAACGCTCCCTCGCGCTGCGGGAACTCGCGCAGCACGGCAACGAGCGATTCGGTTTCGTGACGATGGCCGACGCCCGTGCCGCACTGACCGGCGCGCCGTTGCGCGATCTGGACGCCGGCCGGATCGCGATCAGTTACGACCGCAGGAACTACTACATGCCGCTCGCGGACGGCTCCGTCCTGCATGCTCGCCCCATCGCGCCGGCCGATCTCGACATCCAGATCTACGCGTACGGGATGACCGCGCTCGCGGCACTGTTCGCCGTCGCGCTGTGGATCTCGTATCACTGGCGCGACCTGCGCAAGCTGCAGGCCGCCGCGCACGCGTTCGGCGCGGGCAACCTGTCGACGCGCGTGAAGGTGTCCGGGCGGTCGAACATCTACGAGCTGTCGCGGCAGTTCAACGACATGGCCGAGCGGATCGAAGCGTCGATCAAGCAGCAGCGCGAGATGATGCACGGCATCTCGCACGAGCTGAAGACGCCGCTCGCCCGCCTCGAATTCGGCCTCGCGCTGCTCGCCGATTCCGACGACAACGGGCGGATGCGCGCACGTCGCGACGAACTGCGGCGCGACGTGCGCGAACTCGACGAACTCGTTACCGAACTGCTGACGATCGGGCGGTTGGAACAGGGGGCAAGCGAGCTCGCGCCAATGGACGTCGTCGTCGACGCGCTGATCGACAGCGTCGCCGGCAACGTCGCGAACGATGTCGCGGATCGCGGCCTCACGCTCGGCGTCGCGACGACCGGCGCGCCCGCGACCCACGTCTGCGATCCGAAGCTCGTCGCGCGGGCGCTGCTGAACCTGATCCGCAACGCCGCGCGTTATGCGTCGCGCACGATCCTGCTGTCCGCCACGCACGATGCGTGCGGCGCGCTCGTGCTCAGCGTGGACGACGACGGCCCCGGCATTCCGGTCGCCGAACGCGCGCGCGTGTTCGAACCGTTCCAGCGGCTCGACTCGAGCCGCGATCGGCAGACGGGCGGGTTCGGCCTCGGGCTCGCGATCGTGCGCCGCGTCGCGCTCGTACACGGCGGCGATGTGCGGCTAGAGGATTCGCCGCTCGGCGGCGCACGCTTCGTGATGACGCTGCCGTCGCATGCGTTGCCGGCGTTCCGCGGCGATGGGTCGTCGGCGTGCTGATGCCTGCTCGCCGCGAACGCGCGAGCGGACCGCGCGCGTCGGATGAAAGCAGGAGGCGCGACGCTTCACAGCGTCGCAGCCGTCGATCGGCGTCGCTTATCCGCCGACCTTGAACGCCGGCAACTGCTGCCCGAGCCGCGCGCCCATTTCCGCGCCGAGCGCCTGCAACGCATTGAACGGGCGGATCATCACCTCGAATTCGACGATCCGTCCGTCGGTGTCGAAGCGGATCATGTCGATCCCCTTCAGCCGCTTGTCGCCGACCGTCGCACTGAATTCCAGCACGACGCTCGTGCCGTCGTCATCGGCGAACGCGCGGTGATATTCGAAGTTCTCGAGGATCGTCAGCACCGTGCGCAGCGCCAGCAGCAGCGCGGGGGCCGGCCCGTACGCCTTGAACGCCATCGGCGAGCGGAACACGGCGTCCGGATGGACGATCGTGTCGAGCTCGCTGAAGTCCTTGCGCGCGAGCATCGCGTGCCAGGTCGCGAGCGATTTCGCAACGGCGGGCAGCACATTCGATAAAGGTTGCATACTCAACGACTCCGGGGACGTCACACAAAGGATGCTCGACCGAAGGCGGCGGATCGGGCCGCCCTCGGATCGTCCGGCACGGCGCGCGTCATGCATCCGGCAGGATCACGACCTTGCCCTTCACCTGCCGGTTCGCCATGCGCGCGATCGCGTCGGCCGCGCCCGCGAGCGGCACGCGCTCGGTGATCGCGGGCCGCACCTTGCCGGCCGCGAACCATTGCGCGAGCTGGTGCATGTTCGCCGCATGTTGCGCGGGGTCGCGCCGCACCGCGTCGCCCCAGAATACGCCCAGGATGTCGCGCTCCTTGAGCAGTGCAAGATTCAGCGCAATCTTCGGAATTTCGCCCGCTGCAAAACCGATCACGAGGAACCGGCCGCGCCACGCGGTCGCGCGCAGCGCCGCCTCGCTGTACGCGCCGCCGACCGGATCGTAGACGACGTCCGCGCCGCGTCCGCCCGTCAGTTCGTCGACGCGGCGCCGCAGATCCTCGGTCGCGTAGTCGATCGTGTCGTCGGCGCCGGCTTCGCGGCATAGCGCGAGTTTCTCCGCGCTGGACGCGGCCGCGATCACGCGCGCGCCCAGCGCCTTCGCAATCTCGATCGCGGCGAGCCCGACACCGCCGGCCGCGCCCAGCACCAGCAGCGTCTCGCCCTGCTGCAGGCGTGCGCGCTGCTGGAGCGCATGCAGCGACGTGCCGTAGGCCAGCACGAGCGCCGCGCCCTGCTCGAACGACATCCCCGGCGGCAGCGCCGCGATCTGGTGGACGTCAGCCACGCATTGGCCGGCGAAGCCGCCGTGGCCGGTGAATGCGACCACCGCGTCGCCCGGCCGCCAGGTGCTCACGCTGTCGCCGACCGCGTCGATCACGCCGGCGAATTCCGCGCCCGGCGAAAACGGCAGCGCCGGCTTCACCTGATACAGCCCCTGGACGATCAGCGCATCGGGGAAATTGAGCGACGCCGCCTTCACGCGGATCCGCACCTGGCCGGCGGCCGGTTCGGGAATCGCGACATCCTCGATACGCAAGCGGTCGATCGGGCCGAATGCGGTACACAACAGGGCTTTCATGCTCTCCATTCTCCTTGCGCGACAGCGCCGCGCATCGATACGGCAGCGGGACGCGCCCGCCGGCGGCGCCGGAACCGGCCGATTGAGTCGTGACTGCGCATGCTGGCGGGAAACTTAGCACGGTCGTTCTAAAACAACAATGGCGGGTCGCCCCGACGGGAATCCGGGCGCGATGGCGGCATACGAAGGTGGAACGCGCATCGATACGGGTCCGGGCACGCGACGCGCGCGATGCGCGGCGTGCCCGGGCCCGGCCCGGCTCACGCGTGCGGCGGCAAGTCCGCGTCGTCGTCGGCCAGCGTGCCGAGCGGCACGAAAATGTAGCCCTTCCCGCGCACGGTGCGGATATAGCGATAATCGCCGACGGCCCGCTCGATCAGGTTGCGTAGCCGGAAAATCAGCACGTCGAGCCCACGCTCGGAGCGTCCGGCCACGTTCAATCCCAGCAGCGCGAGAATCTCCGCGCGCGACAGCACGCGCATCGGCTGCGAGATGAACAGCTCGAGCAGCGCGAATTCGCTCGCACGCAACCCGAGGTCGTATCCGGCGCGGGTCGCGCGCCGACTGACGAAATTCACCTCGATGTCGCCGAATGCGTAGGATTCGGGTTTCCCGCCCGCGCGCACCGGCTCCGCGCGGTTCGCCGCATACCGGCGCATCGCGCTGCGCACGCGCGCGACCAGTTCCATCGGCTCGAACGGCTCCACGACGTAGTCGTCCGCACCGAGCTCGAGCGCGACGACCTTGTCGACCACTTGCGCGTCGCGGCTGATCACGATCACCGGCATGTCGTGGCCGGCACGCCGCAGCGCACCGAGCGCCATGTGGAACGCCGTGGCCGGCCGTTCGACCCGCAACACGATCAGCGTGGGCGGTGCCTCGGTCACGTGCGCGAGCAGCAGCGACACGTCGTCGAGCGCGGACGAATCGATCTGGCAGCCGCGCAGCAGCGCGCGCATCATGTCGCGCACGCGCGGATCGGGCTCTACGACGAGAACTCGGGTGGTCATAAGAAATCGCCCGGCACGACGGCTCGAACAGTGCATCGCGACGTCACGTCGCCTCGCGGTCCGGCCGCAACGGCCCGGCACGGCCTGCACGAACCCGCGAGCGTGCGGCACCGGCGACTACACATGCATGCAGCAATCGAGACTCGTCAGAAAATAGCTCAGGCTCTTGCGAATCGACGCCTCGACCTCCCTCACGTCGCTGGGCGCCGGCGACCGGCCGAGCAGCGTCGCGACGATGTCCAGTGCCTCCCAGGGATGCCGGTCGTCGTAATCGGCATGCAGCTTGAGCCAGCGCATCGCGCGATGCCGCACGGCCGGATCGAACTGCTGTTCGTACGGCGATGCGCAAAGCAGCGCACTCCACTCGCCGGTCACGCCTTCGATCGCGTAGTTGGTCGCGGCGATGCTCGGCGCGAGCGCGTCGGCGCTGGCGCTCTTCCAGCACCAGTGGCTCAGCGCGAATCCGGCGAGCGGCGCGTCGCCGCGCAGCAGCATGTCGATCGTCACGCCCGATTCCGCGGCCCAGTTGGCCCAGTGATCGACGTGATTCTGCTCGACGCGGATATTGCGGATCAGATAGCGCCGCGCCTTTTCCTCGCCGCGCGACCGATAGGCGGCGGTCTTCACCAGGTTCATCGCCATGTATTCCGGAAACTGGCTGACCACCGCCCAGCCGGTCACGAAGAAGGCGCGCAGTTGCGACGCACGCAGCGTCCCGCCGCTCATCGCCGCGAACACCGGATGCGACCGGACGCGCGCCTTCAGTTCGTCGGTCGCGCCGACCACGTCGCGCAGCCAGGCCGGATAGCTCGCCAGGTCCATCAGGTCGCCGGTCAGTTCAAATGGAGCACTCATGCGTTCGTACCTCGCTTGTTCAATGGAATCCCCCTTCCCGCCAGGGCGCGGGGCGGCTGAAGTAATAGCCCTGGCAATAGTCGACGCCGAGCGCACGCAGCATCTCGGCCGTCGCCGTGTCCTCGACGTGCTCGGCGACGGTGCGGTACTGCATCACGTGCGCGATGTCGTTGATCGCGGACGCGATGCCGCGCTTGATGCTGTCGGACGTCATGGTCGCCACGAGGCCGCCGTCGATCTTCAGGTAGTCGATCGGCAACTGGCGCAGATACGAAAACGACGACATGCCGGCGCCGAAGTCGTCTAGTGCGAAGCGGCAGCCGAGATCGCGCAGCTCGCACATGAAACGCGACGCGACCTCGAGGTTGCGCACCGCGCTCGTCTCCGTGATTTCGAAACACAGCAGCGACGGGTCGAGCCCCGACGCCGACAGCTCGGCGATCACGAACTCCACGAAGCGCTCGTCGGTGATTGACATCGCCGACAGGTTCACGTTGTATTCGACGTACTGGCGCTGTTCGAGCCGCGCGAGACGCCGGATCACGGTGCGCACGACCCAGCGGTCGATCATCGTCATGTGGCCGTAGCGCTCGGCAGCCGGCAGGAACACCGGCGAGATCAGCTTGCCGTCGGCATCCGGGATGCGCAGCAGGATCTCCGCGCGCTCCTGCGCGCCGAGCGCCGGCTGGATCGGCACGATACGTTGCGCATACAACTGGAAGGAATTCGTTTCCAGCGCGGTCTTCACGCGCCGGCTCCACTGCATGTGATACGCCTGACGGCCCGAGTTCATGTCGCGCGAATCCGCGACGTGCACGCGATTGCGGCCGCGATCCTTCGCGACGTAGCACGCGATGTCGGCCATCTGCATCGCCTTCTCGACGCTCTCGGGCCGGCAGGCGAGATCGAGCACGCCGATGCTCACGCTGATCTTGAACGGCTCGCCCTCCCACAGAAACGTGAAGTCCTCGAGACTCGCGCGGATGCGCTCCGCCTTGCCGCCGTCCCGCGCGCCATCGCGGCCGCCCGGCAGCAGGATGCCGAATTCGTCGCCGCCCAGGCGGCCGATCACGTCACCGTCGTCGAGACAGCGCGCGAACACCGCCGTCGCTTCGCGCAGCAGCGCATCGCCGGCCGCGTGCCCGCACACGTCGTTGACTTCCTTGAAGCCGTCCAGGTCGAGTACCAGCAACATCCCGTCGCCGCGTTGCGCCAGCCCGTCGCCCAGGCGCCGCTCGAACGCCGTGCGGTTGATGAGGCCGGTCAGCGCATCGTGCGATGCCTGCCATGTCAGCTTCTCGATCAACTGGTGTTCGCGTGTCATGTCGCGCAGGATCAGCACGTAGCCGACGCAGCGGCCCGCGGTGTTGTCCATCTTCGACAGCGACGCGCGCACCGGCACCGCGGAGCCGCACACGCGGATCAGGTCGAGATCGCGGGTAAACGTGTGATCGCCGCTGTTGCTGAGCGACGCGAGCAGCTTGATCGACATGCCGGTCGACGTGTCGATCAGGTCCAGCACGTCGTTGATCGGCTTGCCGACGCACAGCTGCGCCGACGCGCCGAGCAGCTGCTCGGCAGCCGGATTGACGGTCTCGATGCTGCGCGTGAGGCCGATCGTGACGATCGCATCGGCGACCGAGCGCAGCGCGGCTTCCGCGAACGCCTGGCTCCGGTCGAGTTCGGTCTGCATCGACACCTGCTGGCGTTGCGCGCGGCTCGCCCATCGCACGGACAACAGGATGATCAGCAGCGACGCGACGATGTATGACAGGAACAGCTGGATGACGGCCGAGCGAAATTCGGCGCTCAGCTCGGCGGAAAAGCGCTTCGGCAACGGTTCGATGTGCGAATTGAGATCCCAGATCGCGCGGTTCAGGCGGCTCGTGCGCCGGACGTCGTCCGCATGCACGGACTCGCGCAGCGCATCGGCGATCTCGCGCAGGTCGACCAGCTGCCGATCCGCGTCCTCCCAGTATTGCAACGCGGCGTTCAGGCGCGCGAAGCTGCTCAGGATCGGATAGAACCACACCACTGCCGCCGCGTCGACGGGATTGATGCCCGCCGCGATCAACGCCCGGCGCGCCACGCCGTGGTCCGGCGGCAGGCTGGTCATCGCGCGGCGCGCGACGCCGAGAAATGCGAGGGTTCGATCGACTGCCAGGTAATCGTCGAACAGCTTTGCGTCGCCGGTCTGCCCGTAGCGGCTCAGCAGGATGATCTCGTCCTTCTGCGCCTTCGACCAACTGCTCTCGCCGCCGACGTACACGCGCAACGACATGATCACGATCAGGCTGACGGCGACGAACCCGGCCAGCGCGACGATCACGACGACGATCGGCAGGATGCCGAGCGCCGGACTCCATGGCCACACATGAAACGAGCTGCGCTGACTCTGGAGCTTCGAAATGTTTTCCATACCTGATTGACTTCTTTTCTGATTCTTCTCGATGCCGCCGGCCTGCCGCATCGCTGCGCGCTCCGGCCTCTCCCCCTTCCGTCCCGACGCGCCGGCGCTCATGCAGTCGTGGCGGGACGGCACACCGGCGGGCGCCGAGCCGCAGCACGCCACGCCGCCGGCTAGGTCGTCCAGACGCGCCGCGACAGCTCAGCACCGCCGCCCGTGCCGTCGTCGATCGCGAGAATGCGGCGCGTTTCGTCGCGGATGACCCGATGGCAGTCGCAGCCCTGCCGCTCGAGACCGGCGAGATCGGTCAGCACGATGGCACCGCGATGCTGATGAATCACGCCGAGCTCGTGAAGCTGCCGCGTAGTATCGGTGACGGTCTCGCGGCGCACGCCCAGCATCTGGCCCAGCATGCCGTGCGTGACCGGGATTTCGATGCTGCGCGAGCGCTCGTAAGCGATCAGCAGCCAGCGGCTCAGTTGATGCCGCATCACGTGGTGGCGGCTGCAGAACATGACCTGCGATGCCTGGGACAGCACCAGTTGCATCCGCACGAAGATCTGCCGCCGGATCGCCGCCGATGCGTCGCACACGCTGGCGAACCGGCGCACATACAACCGGTACGCGAAGCCGCCGCGATAGACGACGACGCGGCGCTGCATCGCGCTGCCGATGACGTCGTCGCACACGAGGCCTTCGCGGCCGATTTCCGTCACGCCGAGCGTCATCTTGCCGCCCGCCGTGTATTGCAGCGAAATACCCGCCGTCACCGGAAAATAGACGGCCTCCAGATCCTCGCCGGCATCGCACAGCACCTGCCCGGTCTTGAGATTGGAAAGCATCAAATGCGGCGCCAATTCCGAACGGCTAATTCCATCGAGCGCAGACAGGAAATGATTGGCACCAAGCGCATGCGGCAACTCGATGACGTTGTTGGCCTGATGTTTCACGGCACACCTCGTACGTTGTATCCCTGCCCCTCGGCCAACGAATCTTCATGCTGTTTTTACCGCAGCGGTTTTACGGCGTTTCCGCCTTGTCGTCGCGGTGACATTGAGTAAAAAGGTATCACGCGGCCCTGCGGTTCGCGACACTTCGCTTTTGTTACATGAAGTAATTTGACAGTTCGATTCACCATTTCCGGATACTTGCATCGTCAATCAAAAATCCACGATTTAAACCCGCTTCATATAAGGTGGATTGCTCGATGAATCATTGAAAATCCCGAGTGAATACCAATACGCGGCAATGCTATTTACACGGGAAATTAAAATCATTCTCGAATCGAAAATAATGCGGGAAATGTGGGCTATCTCGCATTTGTCGCGCGACAGGTGTGCGTGCGGCGGCGACACGCACGCCGGAGACGGCCGCTAGTGCGCCGATGCCGCGGCCCTGCCCGCGTCGAGCGACGCGGCCCGCAATGCGTCCGCCGGATCCGGGAAATCGCGTTGCCGCAGTTGCGCGATCCGCGCATCGCGCGCGTCGGGCGCAAGCTGCTGCGCATCGAGCCGGTCGCGCTCGGACGCATAGTCGCGATAGCGCGCCTGCCACGCGTCGTCGTCCTGCTGCATCCGCGCGACACGCGCGGCGACATCGGCACCGAGCTGCGCACGCAGCGCATCGGTCGTCGCGCGCTGGCCGTCGAGCCGCGCGATCGTTGCAATCGCGTCGCGTTGGCGCGCCGCGCGCGCGCGTGCATCGCGCTCGCCGGGCGGCAACGTCAGGTCGAGCGCGGCGAGACGCTCGCGTTTCTGCGCGTCGTCGAGCGTCGGATCGCGCGCGATCCGGACCCGGTCGAGGTCGTCGTGCTGACGCCGGAATTCCGCGTCGAAGAACGGCGTGCTCCAGTCGCCGAGCCAGCGGCGAGCCAGCGCCGCGCGCCGCTCGAGCTCGCCCGAGATCGCGTCCGGGTCGAGACCGGCGCCGGCCAGTGCCGCACCCGGCTGCGCGTCAAACGCGGCGATGCACGCGCGATAGCGCGGCCAGAGGTCGCGCGCGTCGCGGCGGGCCGCCGCACCGATCGGCTGCGCGTCGATCTCGCGCTCGACCAGTGCATCGAGCGCCACCGGCATCACGTCGTGCCGCGCCAGCAAAAAGTAATCGAAGAATTCCCGCACCGCGCGTACTTTCGCGAGATGCCCGTCCGGCCCGACCGGCAGGCTCGGCGCACGCGAACCCGCGAGCGACGCCGGCAGCGCGACATCGGACGCGGCAAGCACCGGCTGCGGCCGCGCGGCGCCGCCGGGCGCGGCGCGGCCAGACGGCGCATTGCCCGCGGCGGACGGCGAAGTCTGCCGGCCGAACCCATGCCACACGGCCGCCGCCGCGATCAACCCGGTCGCGCCATACAACACGGCGCGAGACAGCATCGCCCGGACTTCCATCGCTCAGACGCCCTGCTGCTTCAACCGGTTCGCCTGCACGCGCAGCGCGGCGACCGGGTCTTCCGCGTAGGCGCCGCGAATGCCGAACAACTGGTTGATCGCGTCGAAGTGATTCCAGCGATAGCGCGTCGAGATCACCGTGCCGAACAGCGAACTGCAGGTCGACGTGAAACCGTCGTTCGCGTCGGCGCCGGCCAGCGCCATCACATTGCCGGCCGTCAGGAACACGAGAGTCGACGGATCCAGCACGTTCGCCGGATCGATGACGGGAATCACGCTCGTGTCGACCGCCCCGGTCACGATACCGAGCAGCGACACCGGCTGATACGCGGCCCCGCTCCACGAATACAGCAGATGCACGTTGCCGCCGATCGTCTCGACCGGTGCGCCGGTGCCGCATGCGCCAGCGCCGAGCCCCGGGCTCGGGAACAGCTGGTTGAATCGCGCGACGTAGGTCGTACTCAGCGCGTTGAGCGCGGCGATCGCATCCTGGTTGGTGTTGTGCGTGTCGCTGGTGAGGATGCCGAACAGGTTCAGCAGCGCGCCGAACACCGGTGTCGACAGGCCGGTCGGGTCAAGCTTCAGCGCGCCCAGCACGAAATCGGCGAACTGCGAGCCGCGGTGCGGCGTCGCGATCGTCGTGACCGACGCGACGAGCGCGGGTGCGACCGACGCCACGTAGCGCGACGTCAACCCGCCCTGGCTGTGGCCGATCAGGTTCACCTTGGCCGCGCCGGTGACCGCGAGCACCTGCTTCACGTAGGCCAGCAACTGCTCGCCGCGCCCGTTCGGGCCGAGATCGCTCTGGAAGCCGGACAGGTCGGCGACGTAGACCGTCGCGCCATGCCGCTGAAGATCGCTCTGGATGCCGTACCAGTACGGCAGGACACCGAAATAGTCGTCGGTTCCGGTCAGCCCGTGCACGAGGATGATCGGATAACGGGTCGCCGCGTAGTCGTCGGCGGCCGTCTGCGCGCCGGCCTGTGCCGGACCCGCGATGACACACGCGAGCAGCACGATGCGGGCGATGACCCGTGCGCGCACGACCGACATGCATCGCGCCGCCACGGCGTGCAGGCGTGTCGCGATGCGCTGCACGGAAATATCGGCGCGACGACGCAGCGCCACCTGCCGGTTGATGTCGATGTCATGCATTTGCACTCTCCCATGCGGCCTGCGCGGCCACGCGCCGCTGCCATGCGATGAACAACGGCGCGCCGACGACTTCGAGCACCGTGAAGCCGACGAACGGCGGCCACGGCAGCCCGAGCGCCGCAAGCGAAATCAGCCGCCCGACACCGCCGAGAAAGATCATCATCCACAGCGTCGCGAACAGCCGTCCCTGACGTTCGATGCGCGGAATCACCGAAAACGCCGCCAGCCCGAGCCCGAGCCAGACGCCCGCATAGAAGCGCAGGTTGCCGTCCAGCGTCGCGTCGCTCGGCAGCGCGATGCCGAGCGACGCGTACAGCGGATCGCGGATGCCCATCATGCCGAGCACCCCGGTGACCGTCGGGACCAGCGCAAGCACGGCGGTCGCCGCCTGAAGCGCGCGTTTGCTCATTCGAACTCTCCTTGCGTCATCGATAGAAAATGCCCAGCACCTGGATGCTCGTCGACTCCGGCATCGCGCCGAAGCGGCTCCACGACGGCCCGCCCTGATGCAGCCATTGCAGCGCGACATCGAACCGGTCGAAACGCCGCCGCAGCTCGAGCCAGTATTGCCGGCCGCCGCCGAGGTCGGCCTGCACGAAGCCCGACAGGTCGAGGCGCCGCATGCCGACGTTACGCCATGCCGCCATCACGAACATTCCGTGACGGGTCTGCAGTTCCTGCGCGGCGATCGACGTCTGCACCGCGCGGCCCCACGCAGCCGGGTTCGCGCGCTGCAACGACCGCCATTGCGCCGCGTCCGCGCCGCCGCCGTTGCTCTGGAATTCGGCGGTCAGCGACAGATCGACCGGCAGCGTCCATGTCGCGCCCACCGACGAACTGGTGCGGAACGCACGATCATCGGCCACGCCCGTGGCACGCGCGATCAGCGAGCGCCGGTAGCCGCCCGTCCATTCGACGTACGCGACCACCGAGTTGCCGAGCAGCACGCTCAGATTCTGGCCGAACTGCGGCGCCTGCCCGCTTTCTCCGTAGACGATCCACTGCGGCTGGATCGCCGCGGTGAGCCGCTGGCTTGCGACGAGCATCCAGCGGTCGACACCGTTGGTGCGCTGCAGGTCGGACGCCGCGGCCGGGTCGCCCGGCAGGCTGCGGCGCTCGAGCCGCGGCGACAGCAGCGTCGTGAGCGATCCCGTCTCCCACACCTGCTGGGCGCGCAATCCGACCGTGCCGAGCCGATTCGTATGCCGGCTGTCCGGGTCGGGCGGCACGTCGAGGCTCACCGCGCCGGCCCGGAAGAAGTCGGTCGGGTTGTAGCCGGTCGCCGCGCCGAGCCGCGCGTTCACGCGGCCCGCGTCGACGACGAGCGCAGGCGACGCGCGCCAGCTCGCATAGGCTTCCTTCACGAGCGTCACGTCGCGCGACGACGTGCGCGACGTGCCGAGCGGATCGAACCGGTCGAAGCGCATCGAGAAATGCGCGGCGAACGACGGCGTCAGCCACTGCCCGTACTCGAATTCGACCGACAACTGGTTGCGGCCGGCCTCGCCGCCGTCGCGATAGCGGCTCGCGCGCAGCGCGTCCTGCACGTTCAGCTTCCACGGCTTCGCGGCGTCGGCCGGGGTCGCGGCCGGCTGGTCGGCGAGCGCGAGCGCCGCGGCATCGGCCGCGTCGACGCCGGCCGTGCCATCCGCCCCGCCCGCATCCGCCGCACCCGCGAACGCCGGCAGCAGCGCGAACGCGAGCATCGCGATCCGGCCTCGGTGCCGCGCCGTCATTGCGCCTGGAAGCGGGACAGGTAGTCGCGCTGAAGCCATGCATCGGGAATGTCGCGCCATGCGTAGTCGGAGAAGCGCATGACCGTGACCCAGTTGCTGTCGAGCCCGTCGATGATGACGGTTTCGGTCGGCCGCTCGACACCGAGCTGCATCATGTAGCGGCGATAAAACGCGGTCTTCAGCAGCCGGTCGCTTTCCGAATAGAAGCGTGCCTTCAGCGGCCGGTTGTTCGCCGCATCGATCCAGATCTCGATGCGGCGGTACGTCAGCCCTTCGCCGTGCCCGTTGAGCGCGAGCCGGTACGCGCGGCGCGTCTGCCGGTCGCCGTCGACGATGTCCTCGACACCCTTCAGCTGGGCCGCGTAGTCGTGCGCGAGATTGACCGTCACGACGTCGCCGTTCGCGGCCTGGCCGAGCAGCCGCTGGTCCGGCGAGATCCGCACGCTCGCCTGGTTCGCCGGATCGTAGAACCACAGGTCGTTGCCGTTCTTCAGCATCAGCTTGCCCGTATCGCGCGCCGGCGCGACGAAGCGCACCAGCGTGCGGAACGCGCCGCCGGGCGCATCCGGCTTCGAAAGGATCGACAGCGTATTGCCGTCGACCTGCTTGCCGGACCGGTACTCGATGAGCGTCGCGGTCAGCACGAACGATTTCTCCGGCGTGCGGATCGCGTCGCTCGCCGCGAGCACCTTCTGCGGATCGGGCGCCGGCTGCGCGTGCGCGACGCCGGTCAGGAACGAAAGACTCAGACAGCATGAAACGAACAGGCGACGCACGAGCGCTCTCCCGAAAGTGAAGTGAACGAAAAACGCGGCATTCGCGCGACATCACACATGCCGCAGCGCATCGACGATCGACAACCGCGCCGCGTGCCGCGACGGCAGCCACGCGGACAGCCCGGCCACGCATGCGAGTCCGACGAACGTGACGGCGATGGTTCGCCACTCGCCCCACACGCGCACCGTCAGCGCGACGGCATCGATCCGCGCGGGCGGGGTCCACGCGAGCCCGCTGTGATTGACGGCCGCGGCAATCGCAAGCGCGACCAGCACGCCGAGCGATGCACCGGCCACGCCGAGCAGCGCGCCCTCACAGACGAACAGCGCCTGGATGCCGCCGCGCCGCATGCCCATCGCGCGCAGCGTGCCGATCTCGACGGTGCGTTCGATGATCGCGGTGCTCATCGTGTTGCTGATCACGAACAGCACGATCGCGCTGATCAGCACGAACACGAAGCCGAAGATCACCGAGAACATCCGGTTGGTCTGGTCGTAGAACGGGTTCAGCGTCGCGAAGTCGACGACGTCGAGCGGCTGGCCGTCGAAGCCGCCGTGCAGCAGCCGCTCGATGCGCGCCCGCGCCGCCGGCAGATCGGCCGTGCGCGCGAGCTGGATCTCGATCGCGGTCGCGCGCGGCGCGGCGCCGCCGTAGACGAGCCGCTGCGCCTGCGGCAGGCGCACCGCGAGATACACGTCGTCGAGCTCCTTCACGCCCTGCTGGTCGGCCTTCACGACCGAGAAGCGACCGACGTTCGGCGCGCCGCCCGCGCTCGCGGTCAGCACTTCGACGTGAGTCGCCCCGCCGTCGGCCGGCCGCGTGCCGGCCTCGGCCCGGGCGAGCGCCAGCACGTCGGGCGGCGCGCTCGCGGCCGGGCCGTCGGCAGCCGGCTCGGCCGGGCCCGGCGGTGCATCGTGGCAGTCCGGCACGCGCAGCGGGCCGCACAGGTGCAGCACGCGCGCGACGCCGAGGCCGACGATCGCCGCATCGTCGGCGCTGCCGCGCAACGCGAACGCACGCGGGCGCAGCGGAAACCCGTACGCGTTCCATTGCTGCATCCGGTACTGATCGTCCGGAATCGCGCCGAAACCCATCACGGTGCGCGACACGCCGGCCGCGAAATTGCCTGCGATCCCGCCGAACTGCAGCGTCGGCGTGACGACCTGCAGCAGCGGCGCGAGCTGCGGATCGCGCCGCAGCCGTTCAATCAGCGCCGGGTAGTCGCGAATTCCGTATGCGGCCGGATCGCCCGTGCCGTACAGGAAATAGCCCTGCCGCTGGATCTGCAGATGGCCGCTGCGCTGGACGAAATCGGTCTGCAGGCCGAGCGTGATGTCGCGGCTGAAGCCGCCGAACAGCAGGATCGCGCTGACGCCGACGATCATCGCGAGCAGCGTGGTCAGCGAGCGCCGGCGGTTGCGTTGGAGATTGCGCAGCGCGAGCATCAGCGTATGGGTCATCGGCACACCTCCTGCGTCGCCGTGTCGCCGCCGGGCCGTTCGTGGCCGACGATACGGCCGTCGAGAATCCGGATCACCTCGTCGGCCACCCGCACCACCTGCGGATCGTGCGACGACACGATGAACGACACGTCGCGCTCGCGCTGGATCGTGCGCATCAGCTCGATGATCGCGTGCCCGGTCGCGCTGTCGAGGTTCGCGGTGGGTTCGTCCGCGAGGACCATCGCGGGCTCGGCCGCGAGCGCCCGCGCGATCGCGACGCGCTGGCGCTGACCGCCCGACAGCTGGCTCGGCCGGTGTCGCGCCTTGTCGGCGAGGCCCACCGCATCGAGCAGGTCGCGCACCCGCGCGGTACGCCGTGCCGGCGCCCAGCCCGCCATCAGCAGCGGATACTCGACGTTCTCGTACGCGGACAGCACCGGCAGCAGGTTGAAGGTCTGGAACACGTGGCCGACATGGCGCGCGCGAAAATCGGACAGCGCATCGTCGGACAGCGACGCCGTGTCGTGGCCGGCAATCGTCACGCGTCCGCCGTCGGGGCGGTCGATGCAGCCGATCAGGTTCAGCAGCGTCGTCTTGCCGCTGCCCGACGGGCCGCTCAGCACCGTGAAGCGGCCCGCGTCGAGCGTCGCCGACACGTCGGCGAGCCCGGTCACGCGCACGCTGTCGAGCAGGTAGGTCTTCGACAGATGTTCGACATGCACGAGACTCACGCCGCACCTCCCGCGCGTGCCGCGCGCACCGGCGCCGCCTCCGGCGCATCCGCCGCCGCGCCGCCGGCCACGGCCGGCAACCCGCGTATCAGCCGCCGCAGCTGCTGCCGGTACGCGAAATGTTCGACCTCGATCACATGCCGCGGCGTGCGATGGAACGCGATGCCGCCGCTCCAGTCCGAGCGGCCGCGCCGGATCAGCCGGTCGATGCGTGCGGCCTTGCGCGGCGCCGCGTCGCGCGCATGCAGATAGCGTGCGAGCAGTTGCGCCTGATAGTCCATCAACGGCCAGTTGCCGGTCGACGTCTGGAACAGCCCGATGAAGAACAGGTCGCGATGCTGCGCGTCGAACAGGTTCAGGTAAAGCGACGGCTGCTGCTTGCGCCATTGCAGATGCGCCTGGTCGATGAACGGGAAGCTCGGCTGGTAGCCGGTTGCGTACACGATCACGTCGATCGGCTCCTCGCGACCGTCGACGAACACGACGCGATCGCCCTTCAGTTCGCGCACGTCCGGCCGCGCGTCGAGGTCGCCGTGGCCGAGGTGATAGAACAGCGTCGAGTTGATGATGAAATGCGATTCGAACAGCTTGTGGTCGGGCTTGCGCAGCCCGTAGTGTTCCGGCTGTCCGGCCGTCGTGAGGCGCAGCAGCCGTTCGCCGAAGAAGCGCCGCGCCCACAGCGGCATGCGCAGCCGCAGCGGCCATTCCGCCCACTCGTCCGCCGGCATCCCGAACAGGAATTTCGGCCAGTAGTAGTAGCCGCGGCGCGTGCTGTGGAATACCGCGCTCGCGTGATGCGACGCCTCGACCGCGATGTCGCAGCCGGAATTGCCGGCGCCGACCACGAGCACGCGCTTGCCGTCGAAGATCTCCGGCGTGCGGTACTGCGACGAATGAAGCTGCAGCCCGTCGAATTGCCCCGGATAGTCGGGCAGTTGCGGATGCGACAGGTGCCCGTTGCAGACGATCACGCCGCGGTAGGTCCGCACCTCGCCGCGATCGAGTTCGACGCGCCACTGCGTGCCGCCCGGCACCGGCGCGATCTCGAGCACCGAGCGGCCGAACTCGATCCGGTCGTACACGCCGAAGCGCCGTGCGTATGCGCGCAGATACGCGAGTGCCTGGTCGCCGCGCGCGTAGGTCGGATAGTCGTCGGGAATCGGAAAGTCGGTGTACTCGGAAAAACGCTTCGAGCTGATCATGTGGATCGATCGATACACCGCGCCGCTCGGCCGGCCGTAGTACCAGTTGCCGCCGACGTCGTCCTCGCGCTCGATCACGTCGAAGCCGATGCCGGCCGCGAGCAGGTTCTTCGCCGCAGTAATGCCCGCCGCGCCCGCGCCGATGATGCAGTATCGCGCGCCGTCGTTGCGCTCCGTCATGGTGAGCCTCCTCTTCCCGTTCAAAGATCCGGCGCCGCCACGGCCTGCGCGTCGGTCGCGCCGGCAAGCCGCGCGTCGTACAGTTCGGCGATCGATGCGCCCGCGCGATCGGCGATCGCGAAGCGATCGTCCGGATAGCGCAGCAACATGTCGGCATCGCCGGCCTGCGCGGCGCCGAACACGATGCGGCCGATGCGCCATGCGCGCGGCGGCTCGCCGTCGGCAGCCCGGGCGCCGAGCAGTGCGCGCAACACGTTTTCCAGGTGATTGACCGGCAGCCACAGCTGCGGGCACGTCGCGCGCGCCGCATCGTCCCGCACGCCCCAGAGCGCCGCGGGGTCGGCGGCCTTCGCCTGGGCGATGCCGCCGCTCCATCGCGCCTCGGGCAACAGGTCGTCGCGCCAACGCGCGCGCGCGGCGTCCCGGGCCGGGGCGTCTTCGGTTTCGCGCGGCAGCGCAACGGTCATGCCGCCGGGCGGATGACCGCGGTACACGAACGTCGCGTCGAGCAGCACGCGGCCGGCGAGCGACGCACAGCGCACCGTCACGTGCCAGCCGTCGCCTGCCGTGCGGCCGTTCGCGTCGGTGTCGAGCGCGAGATCGCCGTGACTGTCGAGCGCGTCGGCGAGCGCGTCGAGCGCGATCGTGATGTCGACGGCTTCGTGCAGGCAGGCCCGCTCGCCGCCAGGCGGCGCGACCCAGTCGGCCACGACGCGCGCGTGCTCGAGCAGCAGCGACGCCGGCACGGCCGCGCGGCCGTCGAAGCGGAATGCCTGCGTATAAGGTGCGCCTGACGTGCGATAGCGCGTCGAGAAGCAGCTGAACGGCCGGAAGCGTCGTGGCGTGCCCGCGTGATGCCGGCGCGTCGCGAGTTCGCCGAGGTTCGGCAAGCCGTCGACCGCATCGAATCCGCGCAGCTGGATCGGCGTCAGCGCGCGGCCGACCGCGCCCATGTACATCGGTTCGCCGCTGCCGGAGGACGCCGGTGTCGCGAGTTCCGCGAGCCAGTGGCGCACGCCTTCGTCGATCCGCATCGGCGTCACGTAACGCCGCGTGACGGCAAGGTTCGTGATCATCCCGACCCCGTCCCAGGTCGGCCATGCAATCGTCTTCACGACGCGCGCGCCGGCATCGCGTCGCGCCCACCAGCCGAGCCGCGCAAGCGCCTCGTTCGCGGCCGCATAGTCGGTCTCGCCCGTCATGCCGCCCCAGCGGCCGGTCAACGAGCCGACGTTGACGAAGCAGCCGACGCGCGGCCGGTTGCGCACGGCCGCGTACAGATTGACGAAGCCGAGCACCTTCACGCGCACGGTGCCGATGAATTCATCGGCGCTCTTGCGCGACAATCGCACCGGCTGGTCGATGCCCGCGTTGTGGATCACGCCGCGCAGCCGGTCACCGAAGGCGTCGCACAGCGTGCGCACGGCGTGCGCGTCGGTCACGTCGCATACGCGGTAATGCACCGGCAGGCCGAGCGCGGCCACCGCGTCGAGCGACGCCTTCAGTTCGCGTCGGCGTTCGAGTTGCCGCAACGTATCGCGGATCGCCTTCGGCGAACGCCCGGGTGCGGCCTGACGCAATTGCTCGAGCCCGTAGCGCTTGAAGCCCGCATCGTCGAGCGCGAGCCACGGCTCGTCGCCGGCGGGCAACGCGTCGCGCCCCGTGACGATCACCGTGCAGCGATGGCGCTTCGCCAGCGCGCACGCAGCCAGGAATCCGATGCCGCGCGCGCCACCCGAAAACAGCACGACGTCGTCGGCTCCCCAGTCGGGCGCCGCGTCGGCCGGCAGCGCGTCGCGGGCCGCCACGAGCGTATGTCGGCGTCCGCCGCGGTGCCCGACCTCGAAGCGTCCCCAGCGATACAGTTCACGCGCGATCAGCTGGTCGACGCGCCCCGTTTCGTCGGGCGCGACGTCGAGCACGCGCACGTTGCAGTTCGGCAGTTCCTGAGGCAGCGTCTTCGCGAGGCCGGCCCACAGTCCGCCGAGCGGCTGCACGAGCGTGCCGTCGCCATGACCCATCAGGCCGTCCTGCCAGGTGAGCGCCAGATAGAACAGTCGCGACGTCGACGCCTCCTGCGACCAGTCGCCATAGCATGCTTGCAGCAGTGCGACCGTGCGGCGCAACGGCGCTTCCCATTGATCGTGCACGTCGAGCGAGAACGGCGTTTCGACGCCGAGATCGACGATCCCGTCGAACGGCCCCGACTGCACGAAGAACGTGCTGGCGGCGGTCGCCGGATCGACGCCGTCGGCCGGCGCGAACACGCTCGGTCTCGCACAGGCGCGCGTGAGCGTCGCCACCACGCGCTCGACCGTGCGACCGAGGCCGTTGACGATCGCGATCCGCTTGCCGCTCAGTTCGGCCGCCGGCAGGTCGGGCAGCGGCTCGATCTCGACCGGCCGCCATGTGAAGCGGTGCGTCGGCGTCGCGTCGGCGTCCGGCGACGCTTCGTCCGTGACCGGATCGCGTTGCAGAAAGGCCAGCATGTCCGGCGCCAGCGCGGGGCCGGCGGAACGAACGGGCGTTGGCGATACCGCATTCGCCGGTGGCGCGGTGTTGGGGGGCGGAGACGGCGCGGGCGCCTGAGCCTGAGCCTGTGCGCCACTGAACGGACACACCGAGGCCCGGTCGGCCGGCGTACCCGGGTCCGCTCCCGCGCGCCCGGTGGACCCGCGCTCGCGCGATCGCCGCTTCGCGATCAATCGAATCCCGTCGCGCGGACGCAGCGAGATCGTCGCGCCGGTGTCCAGCGAATGACCGGGCACCGCGCTCAGGTCGACATGCTGCGCGACCACCGCGATCAGCACGCGGATCTGCAGCAACGCGGTCTGGTAGCCGATGCATTTGCGCATCCCGCCGCCGAACGGAAAGTACGCGTACTTGTGGCGCGCCGGCGCATGCGATCCGAAGTTCTCCGGATCGAATGCGTCGGGATTCGCCCACAGTGCGGGATGACGATGCGTGACATACGGCGACATGAAAACCGACGAGCCGGCCGGCACGTGATAGCCGCCGATCTCGTCGTCGTCGACCAGATCGCGCGTGAAGCCCCAGATCGGCGGATACAGGCGCAGGATCTCGTCGACGGTCTGCGCCAGGTACGGCAGACGTTCGAGATCGGCCGCATCGGGCGCGCGGCCGCCGAGCACCGCGTCGAGCTCGTCGCGCAGGCGGCGCAACACGTCCGGATGCTGCGCGAGCGCATAGAGCCCCCACGCCATCCCGCTGCCGGTGGTTTCGTGACCGGCGAGAAACACCGTCATCACTTCGTCGTGCACCTCGCGCTCGGTCAGCGGCGCCCCGGTTTCCGGATCGCGCGCGGCGAGCAGCAGCGAGATCACGTCGCTCGTTTCGCAGCGCCCCGCGCGATGCTCGGCGACAATCGCGTCGACGATCGCGTCGATCCCGCGACGCGCGTGCGCGATCCGGCGATTGAACGGCGTCGGCATCCAGCGCGGCACGAAATCGTTCAGGTTGCCCTGCGGCATCATCGCCGCGATGCCGAAACGCACGGCCGGCCCGACGTCGTCCGCATGCCGCGAAATGTCCGCGTTGAACAGCATCAGCCCGAGCATGCGCAGGCTCACGCGCATCATTTCCTCGACGGCGTCGAACGGCTCATGCGCCGGGCGCTTCAGCCAGCGCTCGACGAGCGCGAGCGCCGCGTCGCCGAGCGCGGCCGTATGCGCCTCGACCTGCTTGCGGTGAAACAGCGGCTGCACCACGCGACGGTGACGCCGCCAGAACTCGCCGTCGGTCGTCAGCAGGCCGTCGCCGAAGAACATCTTGAAGTTGTCGTAGAAGCGGCCGCGCACGTAGTTGCGGTGGTTGTCCTGCAGCACGTGCTGGATGCCGTCCGGATGCGCGAGCGCGTGCGTGAGGAACGGGCCGAGCCGGTTGCGCGCGATGTCGCCGTACTGCTGCTGCAGCTTCAGCAGCATCGTGACCGGATTGCGCTTGTATTCCGCGAGGTTGCCCATCACGACGCTGCCGCGCGGGCCGGGCGCGAGTCGCTTCATCCTCATGCGGGCACCCGTTCGGAACGCGTGCGCGCGGCCAGTTGCGCGTCGATCTCGCCGCGCGCGGCGAACGCGCCGGTCGCGCGATGCACGTAGCCGATCACGATGCCCGTCACGTCGCGCATCTGCATCAGGATCCTGCCGTCCGGGCGCACCGCGACGAACCGGTTGCCGCTGCTCGCCGGCCCTTCGAGCGCGAATGCGCGCGGCGTCACGCGCAGCGCGATCGACGCGTGGCGGCTCGACAGCTCGCAGTCGTTGCCGGCTTCATAGATATCGATGCGGCCGATCGACATCGGCGCCGCGAGCGGGATGTAGTCGCCTGCGACGTGATCGAGCGCGGCCACGCGCGCGAGCCCGTCGAGCAGGATGCTCGGGACCACGAAGCGCGAGAACACCGGATCGTCGCCCGGCACGTTAAGCCGGAAACGCGCCTGCTTGCCCGCGTCGCTCATGCCGGTATCGGTCGTCGACACGAACATGCCGGTCAGCCGCACGGGCGCCGCGTCGAAGTGATACGGATCGGCGACGGGCGTGAACGCCCCCGCTGCCGGTTCGTGCCATATCGGCGCCGGCGCGTATGCATCGGCGAGGCGAACGGTGATCTCGAAGTGCGGCTTGTCGCGCACGAGCACCTGCCCGCCAGGCGCGAGCACGTCGCCGGAGATCCGCACGCGCACCTGTACCGTGTCGCCGTCACGCGACGCGATCCGCGCATGGATGCGCTTCACGCTCGGCCGCTTCGCATCGTAGACGCGCAGGAAGTGCAGGAATGCCGCGTCGGCGAAGCCGACGACCTTGAGCCCCGGCACGAGCCGCAGCGCGGCCTCGGCGGCCACCTCGGGCACGAAGGTCCCCGGCAGCGTCGGAAAGCCGTTGACGACGTGATGCTGCAGGTACGCATCGCGCTCGAGGTCGAACACCCGCTCGAACGTCACGCTGTCGTCGGTGCGCGCAAGCTCGGCGCCGAGATAGAAATCCGGCTCGCGCGATGCGGCGACGGCGGCGCGGGCACCTTCGTCGAGATCGAAGTAACCGGGCAGGTGCGTTTCGATCGCGCGCCGCTCGGCTTCGCCGAGATGCACGGACATCGCCGCGCGCTCGCCGAGACCGAGTTCGCGCATGAAGTGATGCTGCCCCTCCGCGGTGCGCATGCTCGTGAACAACCCGCTTTTCTCGAGGAACGCACGCGTGACCGGATTCGCGCCGAGCCCGACCGAGCGCCACAGCGTCCAGCCGATCGTGAATTCGTCGTGACCGAGCGCCGCGCGGTGGTACGACGCCTGGGTGTTCAGGAAGTCGTTGCCCGACGCGTAGTCGGTTTCGCCCGCCTGTCCGGTCAGTCCGATGAACGAGCCGAAGTTGCACCACAGGCGCGGCTGCCGCGTGCCGAACGCGCGGCGCAGATTCCAGTAACCGCGCACCTTGATGTCGCGCACCGCGACGAAATCGTCCAGCGACTTCACGCGCACCGATGCCGAACGGTTCAGTCCGGCGGCGTTGACCAGCAGGTCCACACGCGACTCGCGGGCAAGAATCGCGTCGATGGCCGTCTTCACGCTGTCCGGGTCGAGCACGTCCGCGCGCAGGTAGGTCACGCGATGCGCACCGCAGAACGCGCGCATCGCGTCGATGTTCATGCACGCCGTGCGCGCGTCGGCACGCCGCTCGAAGGCGCGGATGATCTCCGGCAACGGCCGTTCCGGATGCCGCGCCTTCTGCGCGCGGATGTAGTCCGGGCGGCTCTTCGCGAACGTTTCGTCGTCCATTGCAAGCAGCTCCGCGTCGATCGTGTCCAGCGCGCTGCTGCCGATCAGATACAGCGTCGGACGCACGTGCGAGGCCAGCGTCTTCATCAGTTCGCCGGTGATCCCGCGCGCCCCGCCGACCGCGACCACGACCGACTCCTGGCCGAGCGACAACCGCTCGTCCGCGCTCAGTTCGCCCGCGTCCGCGATCACGCGCGGCGTGCGGCGGCGCCCGCCGCCCAGCGCGACGACCGGCAGCCAGTGACGTGCGCCGCTTTCGCGCTCGGCGTCGCGCAGCGCGTCGGGCAGCGCACGCGCATCGGTCAGCACGGCGACCGGGCGCGCTGCCGGCATCTCGATCGCGAGCGCCTTCACGAGGCCCGTGAACAGGCCCGCATCCGGATGCGGCACGTCGCCCGCGAGCGCATCGAGCAACAATGCGATGACGCTGCCGTTGTGCTCGAGCGCCGCATGGCATCGCTTGATCGCGAGGAATGCGAGGTCGTGCAGCGCGAGCCGTGCGGGCGCCGCCGGTGCCGTGGCGCCCGGCGCGAGCGTGCCCGCGTCGAGCGACGTGAGCACGCGCACGTGGCCGATGTCGTCGGGCACGACGTCGAGCGCCGCCGCATCGATGCGCTCGATCCAGTGCCAGCCCGGCCGGCGCGCGGCGAACGGGCGCGTCGACAGCACCACGCAGCCGGGGCCTGTATCGCCTTGCGCGGCCAGCGTGTCCGGCATGTCGGTCACGATCACGCAGCGCGGCGCGATGAACGGCACCGACCGGCCCGCCGGCCGCCACGGCGCGTCGCGCCATTCGATCCGGTAACGCGCGACGCCGAGCGGTTCGCCGTCGGCCGCGACGCCGGTCCGGCGCAGCGGGCCCGGTATCAACGTGCCCGGTGCAACGGGTGCGGCGCAAGCGACCGCCGATCCGGCCGGTTCAGCGGACGCAACGGCCGGTGCCGGCACGTGCGCCGGCGGCATCTCGCGTTGCGGCTCGCGAGGCGCCGCCGGCTGCGCGTCGGCCGCCTCGCATGCGACGTGCAGCGCATAGCGCGCGTGATCGCCGCCACCGCCGTCACGCGTGAGTGTCGTGCCCGCCTCGCGCGCGACGATGGCGCGCAGCACGTCGATCGCCGAATCGGCACCCGCATACGTGACCGCACGACCCGTCGCATCGCGCGGCGCGGCCGGTTCGACCGCAGCCCGCGCGTCGCCGCCGCCGACCACCGCGAGCACCGGCAGCCCTTCCGCTCGCGCGCAGCGCACCGTCGTGACCGCGAACAGCACGATGCCCTCCGCGAGCGGCAGCCCGAATGCCGGGCGCACTTCCTCCGACGAATTGCCGTTGATCCCGCCGACGATCGCCATGTCGAGTTCGCCGCTGCACAGGAAGCGCTCGGCCGCCTCGAACGCGGCCAGCGTCGATGCGTGACCCGCATCGACCGTCATGTTCATCCCGTGCAGGTCGTGATAGTTGGCGACGCGCGCCGGAATCACGTTCGGCATCATTCCCGGAAACGAATTCTCCGTCGTCGGCGCGACGAGCTGCTTCGTCGCCTCGCGCAATGCCGCCAGCACGCTTTCGGTCGCCGCGCGTTCGTCCGGCCGCGTCGCATCGCGCACCGCGGCCGCGATGTCGTCGAGATAACAGCGGCTCGCGTAGAGCGCCGCGTTGCGGGTAGGCCCCATGTGTCCCATCACGAGCCCGATCGTGTCGGCGTGCTCGCGCCAGAACGCCCCGAGGTGTTCGCGCAGGTCGTGCGCGGCGTCGAGCGCCATCAGCTGGCAGCGGTCGAGCGCTCGCAGCACCGCCGGCGGCATCTTCACGCGCGCGAAGCTCGGCAGCGGGTAGCCGATCCCGAAGCTCGCGTCGGGCGCACGGCCTTCGCCGCGCAGCCACGCGGCGACCTCGGCGTCGCCGTCGAGGCCCGGAAACTTCGCGGACCAGCCGACGATCGCGAGCGGTTCGCGCTTGAACCGGCCGCTCGCCCGGCCGGCGGGCAGATCCGCGCGGTACTCCGACACGATCAGGTGGCCGTTCGTGCCGCCGAAGCCGAACCCGGAGACCGCCGCGACGCGTGCGGATTCGCTCCGGACCGGCCACGATACCGGCGCCACGGGAATCCGCAGGTTCGTGCCGGCGATGTCGAATTCCGGCGGCGGCTCGCTGAAGCGATGTTGCGGCGGGATCATCTGATGCCGCAGGCCGAGCAGCACCTGGATCACCGACACGACCCCGGCCGCCCAGCCCGTATGCCCGACCAGCGACTTGTTCGACGTCACCTGAACCGGGCGGTCGCGCCGGATCGCATCGCGCAGGCTCTGGAACTCGGCGAGATCGCCGGCCGGCGTGCCGGTTGCATGTGCAACCACCCAGTCGACGTCGGCCGGCACCGTCGCGGTGCGTGCATACGCGCGATCGATCGCGATACGCTGGCCGGCCGAGTTCGGCGCGTAGATCGCCTTGCCCTTGCCGTCGGACGACGAGCCGAACGATTTCAGCACGCCGAGGATACGATCGCCGTCGGCGCGTGCCCGCGCGAGGCGCTTCAGGATCACGACACCCGCGCCGTCCGCGAACAGCACGCCGTCGCAGTTGCGGTCGAGCGGCCGCACCTCGCCGCTGCGCGACAGCCCGTGCAGCTTCGAGAACAGCACCGAGCCGCGCGGCGCAAGCGCGAATGCGCCGCCGCACGCGACGACGTCCTGCTTGCCGAGCAGCAACGCCTTGATCCCCAGGTCGATCGAATACAGCGACGACGAACACGCGGTATCGACCATCATGCATTGCGCGCTGTCCGGCAGCACGCCCTTCATCGCGTTCAAGCCGACCCGGTGCGGGAAGAACGACGCGAGATCGCCGGCGCCGCGCGCATAGCGTGCGCTCAGCACCGCATCGATCGCGGCCACGCGGCGCTCGCGCTCGGCCGCGTCCACGCCCGCATCGATCAGCACCGCATTCAGGCGCTCGCGCGCGGCGGCCAGCACCATCCCCTCCTCAAGATGCTGGCTGCCGTCGGCCGTGTAGCCCACCAGGAATGCGACGCGATCGGCTTCGCGCAACGCCACGCCGTCGAGCGACTGGCACAGCGCGTGACGCAGCCACAACGTCGTCAGCTCGCGCGGCGCGGTGCCCGCATCGAGTTCCGCGCGTACCGTCGGGCACGGGTCGAAATGCTCGATGAAGACCGAGCGCGACTGATAGCTCTTGTCCTCCGCCGACGGATCGGGCGAGTAGAACGAGCGGTAATCCCAGCGATCCGGCGGCACGTTTCCGAACAACTCGGGGCCGTCGAGCAGCGCGCGCCAGAACGTGTCCGGATCGCTCGCGCCGGGCAATGCGAGACCCATGCCGACCACGGCGATATCGTCGCCGTCCGGCGCTTCGTCAGGCGACGCCGCGGGACGCTCGCTCCCGCCCGAGGCCGTCTGCTGCCGCGTCGTCGACGGAGCCGGCCGCACCGCTGCGGGCGCCGCCGCGCCCGCGCCTTCGGCACGCCCCTCGCCCGCCCATTCCGCGCGCGGCGACAACCCCTCGCTGCACAGCGACAGCCCGCCGTCCGCGACGACCACCTGGCCCGTGATCCAGCGCGCCGCGTCCGACGCGAGAAACACGACCAGATCGGCGAGGTCCTCCGCACGTGCGAGCCGCTTCAGCGGCGTCGCCGCGATGCTCGAGCGCTTCGTGTTCTCCGGGTCCGGAAACTGCGCGGCGACGTCGCCGTCGATCAGCGTCGACGACGCGCCGTTCACGCGAATGTCGCGGCCCGCGTACTCGACCGCGAGATAGCGCGTCAGCGATTCGAGCGCCGCCTTCGCCGTGCCGACGACCAGATAGTTCGCCGGCACCAGCGTCGCGCCCACCGACGACACGTTGACGATCGCACCGCCGCCCGATCGCGCCATCAACGCCGCGGCCCGGCGTGCGCACCAGAACGCGCCTTTCAGGTTGGTGTCGAGCGCGCGATCGAAATGTTCGGCGCCGATCTCGTCGACGCCGAGCAGCGCACCGGAGGCCGCATTGTTGACGAGCACGTCGAGCCGGCCGTAGCGCCGTTCGATCTCGTCGAACATCCGGTCGACCTGCGCTTGCTGCGCGACCGACGCACGGATCACGTCGACCGTCGCGCCGAGCGCGCGAAGTTCGTCGGCCGTCTGCTTCGACGCGTCGAGCGAGTGGAAGAAATTCAGGATCACGTGCGCGCCCTGCTCGGCGAAACGCCTGCAGATGGCCTTGCCCACGTTTTTCGCACCGCCCGTCACGAGAACGAGCTTGCCGCGCATGCTGGTATTCGACATGGATCGCCTGCCTATCGAGAACGTGTCATTACGGGCAGGGCCCCCCCTGCCGACCAACGGCTCAGATCGCTGCCGTCAAGCGAGCGCCTTTCCCTGGTTCTCGTAGACGAAATCGACGATCTGCCCCATCGCCTTGAAATCGCCGCTGCGGAAATTGGCCGGCAGCGGCGGCAATGCGTAGCGCGCGATAATGCGCTGGATGATTTCCGTCTGCTTGACCGAGTCGATGCCCAGTTCGGCTTCGAGTTCGATCGTCTCGGAGAACACCTCGGCCGGATACTCCATCGCTTCCGCGTAGATATCGACGAGCTCCGCGAACAGCCGCTCGCGCGGCACATGCGCGGGCTTCGCCGCCGTGTGCGGGTCGTGCGGCGCCGACGGCGCCGGTACGGCCGTCAGTGTCGGTGCGGCCACGGCCGCCAGACGCGGCGCGGACGCGGCGATCGGCTCGGCCTGCGGCGCGAAAGCGGCGACCGTCGACGCCGCGGCCGGCGCGGCGATGGCCGGTGCCGTGTTCGCCATATCGAACGCATGACGCAACTCGCCCTTGAGCCAGTCGACGATGTGCGGTCCGCGCGCATGCCAGAACGCGTCGAACCCGGAGCCGGAATTGCCGATGCGAATATCGTCCTTCATGATGTTGTCCTCCTGGAAATAACGGGTGATCGTCGTGACGACGCTCGATTCCTCTGTCGCGTTCGACGGGCCGCCGAACGTCCTGACCGCGCCGGGCCCCGCGATGCGCACGACGATGCGCGCCAATGCGTTGAGCGCGCCGCATTCGACATAGCGTCCGATGCCGTCAGCGTGCGCGGCGCGAATTGCATCCGCGAACCGCACCGGCAGCACGAAGTGCGACGCGAGTCGCGCGCCCGGATCGTCGGCGCCGCTGTAACGGCGGCCGAGGATCGGCGAATACACCGGAATCGCGAGCGGGCCGTGCCGATATGCGGCAAGACGCGCGGCGAACTGTTCACGCGCACCGGCCAGATCGGGGTGATGAAAGCCATACGGAGACCTGAGCGTCTGCGCAGCCACACCGCGTGCCGCACATGCCGCGACGAAGTGCTCCAGCGCATCGCGCGGACCGGACACGACGGTCTGCGACGGATGGTTCTCGACCGCGACGCACACGTTGCGCACCGCATGCGCGACGGCGCTCGCATCGATCAGCTCGCGCGTCGCGTCGGCGCCCGCGGAGATCGCGGCCATCATGCCGTCGGCCGGCGCAGCCGCCTGCAACGACGCGATCCGGTCGCAGACGATATGCGCGCCCTGCTCGATCGAATACATGCCGCCGCACACCAGCGCCGCGATCTCGCCGAAGCTGTGTCCGATCAGCACGTCGGGCTTCACGCCATGCGCGTGCAGTACACCGAACATCGCGACCGACACGCCGTAGATGCCGAGCTGCAGCAGATCGGGCGCTTCGCGCAACCATACGTCGAGTCCGGCATCGTCACGCCACAGTGCGCCCGTCAGCGGGCGTCCGAGGCGCGCGCTCGCGACCGCATCGAGCGTGTCGAGCGTCTGCCGCGCGCTCCGGTGGTCGCGTGAAAGCTGCCGCAGCGCACCCGCATAGAACGCGCCCTGTCCCGGGAACAGGAACGCGCAACCGCGCGCTTGCGCGCCGCCCGTGTCTGCCCCCGCGCCGTTCAACCCGCGTCGTTCCATAATCCCAATCTCCCCAGGCTCTCGGCCAGCTTCAGTCTCGCGATCCGCCACTTCGACACCGCGAGCACGCGCTGACGCCGCGCATCCGCGAGCGCCGACTGCGCATTCAGCAGTTCCGTGAACGTGCCGACGCCGGCCTTGTAGCGGCCGCGCGCGATGTCGAGCGAATGCAGCGCGGTATCCAGCAGATGCCGCGAGTTGTCCAGGTTCGTCGTGTCGGTCTGCAGGCTCTGATAGCTCTTCCACACGTCGAGCGACACCTTGAGTTCCGTGTTGCGCACGTCGGCTTCCTGTGCGTCGGCCTGCGCCTTCGCCTCCGCGATGCGGTAGCCCGATGCGAACCCTTCGAACAACGGGATCGAGATCTGGATGCCGATCGAATTGCTGTGACTGCTCTGCAACTGGAGAAATGACGCTTGCTGCTGATATGACGGGTTGTTGCGCGCGAGGCTGCCCATCAACGAAATCGTCGGCAACGATTGCGCGCGCACCGCGCGCACCTCGTCGCGCGCGGCTTCGAGCTTTTCGCGCGCGGCGATCAGCTTCGGGTGATGGCGCTTCGCCTCGGCGATCAGGTCGGCGACGCCGCGCGTGAAGTCGTCGCGATCGGGCGACGGTTCCGCGTCGGCAATGCGCAGCGGCGTATCGGCGTCGGCGCCCAGCGTCGTCGCGAGCGTGCCGATCGCGTTCTGCAGGTCGCCCTCCGCGCTTACGCGATCGAGCAGCGCCTTGCGATAGGTCGTCTGCGCCTGCAGTGCGTCGCCCAGCGTGCCGGCGCCGCCGTCGTGCCGCGCGCTCGCCTCGGCCAGGCTCTCCTGTGCCGCATGTTCGACCGCCTGCGCGGCGGCGAGCGCAGCCTGCGCGTCGCGCAGCGCGTAGAACGCCTGCGCCGCCTCGTAGAAGACGCTCTGCAATGCGTCGTCGTGTGCCGCGTTGGCCGCACGCAGCAACGCGCGCGCACGGTCGAGCGTCGCGCCGCGCTTGCCGAAATCGAACAGCACCCAGCTCAGGTTGAGCATGCCGTAGCGGCTCGTGCTGCGCTGGTCCTGCGTGAAGCCGCCGCTGTAGTTCGTCGTCAGGTTGTCGCGCTCGATGCCGGCCGTTGCATTGAGCGTCGGCCAGTACGCCGCTTTCGACACGCCGACCTCGGCCGCCGCGGCGCGCGCGTCCGACCATGTGCGGCTCAGCTGCGGATGCGAACAGATCGCGAGCAGGATTGCATCCTCGAGCGCGAGCGGCTGCGCGTCGACATGCCGCGCGCCGCACGCGGTGGCCGATGCCATCGAACCGGCCGGTGTCGCCGTGACCTCGTCGCGCGTGCCGTAGACATCGAACGTCTGCGCGCACGCGCGCGGCGCGAGCATCGCAAACGCGACGGCGGCCAGCACGGAAGCGATCGAATGCTTCATCGCTCAACGCCCCGCGACCGGTTCAGCGGCGGCGCCGGTGTCATGCGGCGTAGCCGCCGCACCGGCGGACATTCTGGCCGCCATCGCCGCGCGCATCGCGGCGGTCGACTGGTCGAGCACGACCTTGCCGCCCTGCAGCATGATGACCCGCTGCGCCGACGCAATCGTCTCCGGCCGGTGCGCAACGATCAGCCGCGTCATCGCGAGCTGCGTGACGGCCGCGTTGACCTGCATCTCGCGCTGAATGTCGAGATGGCTCGTCGCCTCGTCGAGCACCAGAATGGCCGGCCGCTTGTACAGCGCACGCGCAAGCAGCACGCGCTGCTTCTGCCCGCCGGACAGCACCGTGCCCATGTCGCCGACCAAGGTGTTGTAACCCATCGGCATTGCGGCGATGTCGTCGTGCACGGCGGCGATGCGCGCGCACTCGGCGATCCAGCGCGGGTCCGCGTCCGGGTCGAAGAAGCTGATGTTGTCCGCGATCGAGCCCGCGAACAGCACGTCGTCCTGCAGCACCGTGCCGACGAGCCCGCGCAGCCGCTCGATGCCGAGCCGGCCGACGTCGAGTCCGCCGATCCGCACCGTGCCGCTCGTCGGTTCATGGATGCCGAGCAGCACGCCGATCAGCGTCGTCTTGCCGCAACCCGACGGCCCGACGATCGCGACCGACTCGCCCGCGGCGATCTTCGCGCTCACGCCGTCCAGCACCAGCGGCTCGCCATCCGCGTAACGGAACGACATCCCGTCGATCTCGATGCTCGCGTCGAGCGCATCGGCCTCGCCCGGCACGCTGCGCAGGCTCGCGTCCGGCTCGCTTTCGGCAAACACGATATCGGCCAGCCGCTCGCCCTGGAGCTGCAACATCCGGACTTCGAAGTATTTGTCGATCAGGCTGCCGACCCGGCTGTCGAACTGGTTCTTGTATGCGTTGAACGCCATCAGCACGCCGACCGTGAACTGGCCGTCCATCACCATGCGCGCGCCGAGCCAGATGATCAGCACGTTCTCGATACCGAACAGCAAGCCGTTGAGCTGCTGATAGAAGATCTGCAGCTTCTGCACGTGCAGGCTCGCATTGACCTGTTCGACGAGCAGCGTGATCCAGCTCGCGCGACGCTCCGTCTGGCGGTTGAACAGCTTGATCGTCTTCACGCCGCGCACCGTCTCGAGAAAATGGCTCTGCTGCTTGGCCGCGTGCACGATCTGATCCTCGGTCGCGCGTCGCAGCGGGCCGTACCACAGCCACCGGACGAGCGCGTACAACGCCATCGTCGCGAGCGCGACCATGCCGAGCACGCGGCTGTAGACGAACATCATCGCGAGCGTCACGATCGTCATCAATCCGTCAATCACCGCGCCGAGAAACGACGTCGTCAGCGTTTGCTGGATCGTGTCGATCGAACCGAAGCGCGACACGACGTCGCCGAGATGGCGCCGCTCGTAATAGCGCACCGGCAGGCTCAGCAAGTGCGTGAAGACGTTCGCGCGCCACTGGATGTTCAGCGTGACGCCGACGTACATCAGCGCCCACGCGCGAATCGTGCCGGTCGCCTGCTGCATCAGCAGCAACAAGCCGAAGCCGAGCGCCAGCACCGTCAGCAGGTCGCGATCGGCGCTGACGATCACTTCGTCGATCACCCACTGCAGAAAGAACGGCTGCACCAGCATGAAGACCTCGAGCGCGATCGCGAGCGCGAGGATTTGCGCCAGCGAGCGCGACAGCCCCGACACCGGGCCGAGCAACTCGCGCAGCTTCACCGCCGGACGTGCCGCGCGCGGCGCGAAGCCTGCGGCCGGCCACAATTCCAGCGCGACGCCGGTAAACGCCCGCGACAGTTCGGCGAGCGACACCTTGCGAATGCCGTGCGACGGATCGTGAATCGTCGCGGCCTTTCCGTTCACTTCCTTCAGCACGACGAAGTGGTTGAAATTCCAGTGCAGCAGACACGGCAGACGCAGTTGGCCGAGCTGCGCCATGTCGAGCTTCACGGCGCGCGTGCCGAGCGCGAGACGCTGCGCGACCTCGATCACGCGTCCGAGTCCCGCGCCCTTCAGCGATACGGGGAATTGTCCGCGCAGCGTCGCGAGATCCACGTGATGGCCGTGATAGCCGGCCACCATCGCAAGGCATGCGAGTCCGCATTCCGCGGCTTCGGTCTGCAGGATCATCGGGAGCCGGCGGCCGAGGCCGAACGAGAGTCGATCGAGTAATGCCATGCGCGACCTCGTCAAAGTTTGCCGGTCAGGCTGTAAAGCGGCTCGAGCACCCACTCGTACAGGCGCCTGCGCTCCTGCAGGATGTCCGCCTGCAACGTCATGCCGGCCTGCAACGGCTGCTGCGCGCCATACGCGACGACGTGCTGCGCATCGAGCGCGACGATCACGCGATAGAAGGTCGCATCGCGCCCCTCGCCCGGCGTCGCCGCCGGGCCGCCGTCGTTCGCGAGTTCGGCCGCCGACAGCGCCGTGCGCGCGATCGACACGACCACGGCGCGATACTGGCCGAACTTCTGGTACGGGAACGCCTGATAGCGGATCAGCACCGGCTCGCCGACCCGTACGAAGCCGATCGCCGTGCTCGGCACGAACAGATGCGCCTGCCAGCGCGCACCGCCGGGCACCACGCTCGCGAGCGGCCGGGACGTATCGACCGACTGGCCGACGTCGGCGATCGCCGCCGTCACGATGCCCGTCTCCGGTGCGGTGACGACGATCCGGCGCTTCGCCTCGCTCTCGATCAGGTTCTGGTCGACGTCGATCACGTTGCGATCGATCTGCGCGAGCTGGTTTTGCTGCTTGAGGTCGAGGCCGGCCAACTGGTTGTTCGCTTCCGTCAGCGACTGCGCCGTCGACGCGCGCTCGCGAAGCAGCCCGTTCAGCTTCGACTGCTGGTCGAGCAGGTCGGCCTCGCGCTGCTGTGCCTGATCCTTCGAAATATAGTCCTGGGCCAGCAGGCCGCGATAGCGTTTCGCGCCGTCGGCCGCGATCGACGTGCGCAACCGCTGCGCCGAAAGCTGATCGTCGATCTGTGCAAGCTCGCCGCGCAGGCTTGCGATCTTCGCGCGCACCGTCGCGCGTTCGTCCTGCTGCAGGCTGCGTGTCTTGTCCATTTCCGTGAGCAACGACGCCTTGCGCTGCCGCGCCTGCGCGATCAGCGCGGCCTGCGTCGCGCCCTCCGCCGCGCTTTGCAGATCGGTGGACACCGTGTAGAGCGTCTGCCCGCGCGCAACGTGCTGCCCTTCCTTCACGTCGCGCTCGACGACGATGCCCGGCTGCAGCGCATAGACCTTCACCAGCCCTGCATCCGGCATCACGACACCGCTGACCGTCGTGCGACGCGTGTAGGTGCCGAACGCGAAGAACAGCAGCACGCAGGCGGCCATCGCGACTGCGGCCACGGCCAGCAGCGTCAGCGACACGGGGCGCACCAGCACGATCTCGCCCAGCGCGCCGGCGCGCTGGGCCTGTTGAGCTTCGTGCCGGAAAAGAGAAGTCGGGTTCGTCAAGATACGGATGACAGACAGTCGGTTGGATTCGGCGGATGCATTGCGGTTACCGGCAAGATCGCCGCGACAGCCCGCTTCGGTGCCGCGGCAACCCGCGATTCACGCGATGGCGACGCAGCGCGCGCCATCGCACGGAAATCGCGTCCGGCTTACGCGTGCTGGCCGGTCAGCAGGCCGAGCAATGCGTTGCCCGTGCCGACGACAGCCGTCGTCAGTGCTTCGCCGACGTTGTAAAGCGTCTGGCCATACAGCTCGACCACGTTGCCCAGCGTGTCGAAAATCGAGCCGCCGCTGTAGTAGCCGCCGGAAACTTGTGCGATTTCCTGCTGATTCAGTTCTTGCATTGCGTTTCTCCAGATTGAGAATGCTAGATAACCCATCTAGCGAGGCATCGAGCCACGCCGCGATTGCGACGCAGATCAATACGTTGAATATCTTTACTTTATTGATGACATGATTATTCCGTCGAGCAATGCTTCATTAATTTGCCCGGCGCGCAGGAATTCGAAACCATGTCGAATCAAACATCCACGACGGCTTCCTGGCTTATAAAGCTGAATTCAGCAACTGGCTTTTATTTCGGTTGTTCGACGTGATGTTTTCAATCCACTGACGATCATTCTCTCCTGCTCGCGCGCCACGCCGCCTGACGCGCCATGAGCACCAGAATGAAAGCGATGGCGAATACGCGGTCGACGATTTACCGGAAAAAATGTAGGCGCCCAGTGCCCAGCATCGAGCGAACCATGGCCACACGCTTAATCACGCCGATTTTACTCATTGAATTTTTTACAACGTTGAATTCGATGAGCCAATGATCCGACACTTTCCATCTGATCTTTGTACGATACCGCACCATCGGGCAAACCCGATATCCGAAGGCAATTGATTCTGTTCTTACGGGGAATTCCTGACCATAACGCCACGATTGAATTCCCGTGGTTGATTCTGGAAAGGACTGTCATGGCGGTCGGACAGATGGGGCGTAATCCGTCGAATTTATATGCGAAGCACATGCATGAATGGATCGCGCAATCGTCCGGGTGCGCGAGCGGACACCCGCGCCGGGCCTTGCGGGCTGCACGGCGCGCAGCATGCATTACCCGTCTTGCTGCTTTGCGAGCTGGTCCGCGACGGGCAGGCCGCGGATATGCGTGCCCGTCTCGGCGAAGATTCTGTTGGTCAGCGTAGGCGGGGGCAGCGGCAAGCCGGCTCGCCGGGGGTGTCAGGATTTCCGTGTTCAAGGCAGGTTGAGTAATTACACGGAAGGCCGAACGAATCGATCTGCGTAAAGGATAGCGAACTGGTTCGTGGCCGTCTTCCAGTCATGCGCTGCACTTCCCCAATTCGCGGTGATGTTGCGCAAGGCCAGCCAGATGAGCTTGGTGGCGGCCTCGTCGGTCGGGAAGTGACCACGGGTCTTGATGATCTTGCGCAGCTGCGAGTTGATATTTTCAATCGCGTTCGTTGTGTAGATGATCTTGCGCACGCCCGGAGGGAACGCAAAGAACGGGATCACGCGATCCCAGGCGTTGCGCCACGCGCTGCTGACGGTCGGGAATTTCTGGCCCCACGGGCCATTCGCAAACGCATCGAGTTCGGCCTGAGCGGCTTCCGCGCTGGGCGCGGCATAGATCGGTTTGATCGCCGCGGTCAGTCCTCGGCGGTCCTTCCAGCTGGCGTAGTCCAGGCTGTTGCGGATCAAATGGACGATGCAGGTTTGCAGCGTCGTGGCCGGAAACACTGCCGCCAGCGCTTCGGGCATGCCCTTCAGACCGTCGGTGACGGCGATCAGGATGTCGTGAACACCGCGCGTCTTCAGATCGTTGAATACCTTCATCCAGAATTTGGCCCCCTCGGTATTCTCGATCCACAGGCCCAGGATCTCCCGCGTGCCGTCGGGCAGCACGCCCAGCGCCAGGTACACCGCCTTGTTGCGCACGACGGCGTCTTCGCGAATCTTGACCCGCAGTGCGTCGAAAAACACGACCGGATACATCGGCTCGAGCGGCCGGGCCTGCCAGGCGGTTACTTCGGCCATGACCTCGTCTGTCACTGAGCTGATGAAGTCAGGCGAGACCTCAGTACCGTACTGTTCCAGCAGGAAGCCCTGGATCTCGCGTACGGTCATGCCTCGGGCATACATGGCGACGATCTTGTCGTCGAAGCCCGTGAAGCGCCGTTCGTGCTTGGGAATCAGGACGGGTTCGAAGCTGCCGTCGCGGTCACGCGGCACCTCGATTCGGATCGGACCGTCTTCGGTCAGAACCGTCTTGGCCCCTTTGCCGTTGCGCTGATTCGTGGCGTTGGCCGGCTTGGCAGCACCGGGAGGGTAGCCGAGATGATGATTCATCTCGCCACCCAGCGCACGCTCGATCAGCGCCTTCTTGAGCGCCAGCGTCGCGGCATTGATGGCTTCGGCCGTCATCGGACCGTTACCGAACTGCTCGAGCAACTTGGCCGGAATCGCCGGCAGAGCCGCCGGCTGGGCTTTCGGTTTGCGTGGCATAAACTCTCCTTGGGAGCATGTTATGCCTTAAACACAAAATTCCTGACAGGCCCGCGACGCCCTCCTGTTACACGGAGCGCGTCGCGAGAGCCGGGCATCACGGGTTGTTCATCAATTCTTTGATACCTTGATCTATCAACGATTTGAATTCTTGCAAATTCACGCGCCACGCCCGGGCATTCTCGGGCCCGTACAATTCAATAACGTAATCACACCCAGGCTCCTTCGATATTTCTGCGAGTTGCTTGGCTTCAAACCATATTTCATAAACCAAATTATCTCGATCCACAACGCTTGCTACCTGCGCAGTCAAAGCACTCATTTCGGCGGCTCCAAGAAACCAATAAATTTACCATCGACAGAGTAACGCACCCCTCGACCATCAGTTGCCGTAATATCAATCACGTTACCGAAGCGCCCTGTCTCGCGCTGCGTCACTGTACGTCCGGGATCATTCAAGATGCTATCAACAATTTGCTGCCCTTGTTCATTGATTGCTGCTGGATTGCCCTTTGCAGTTGGAAACGCGCTATCCGTACGCCCGCCATGTTTCTGCAAGGCCCGACCGGCCGCGCTCAACTGCCCAGATTTATCTGATTGGTCGGGCAATTTTCCCGCATCGGAAAGATCGCTAATGCTTTTTCCACCAATCGTTGAATTCGATTGACCGTCTCCATTTCCACCACTCGACAAAATAGGCCCACCGGGCGTCACGACAGGGGCAACGTTCACGGTCGGACACAAGACACCCGGCCCGCACGGCACGGCCCCTACAACAACCGTGGCCCCCGCTGGTCCGCTCGGCGTCTTCGGGCCGCCACCATTCGGGTCAATTTGCGGGTTCGCGTCACCCTGCTGCACGTCGGTCGGCAGCTTCGCCCGCGAGTTCGCCACATCACGCGGCAGGTTCTTCGCGTCTTCCCCGAAGCCCAGCACGCCGCGTTTGAACTGGTCGACCTGACTCAGCCCCAAGTCCTTCGCTTGCTGAATCAGCGTGTAGTCGAACAGTCCCTTGTTCGCCTTCTGGCTATCGATCCACTGCAACTCGGGCGCGAGGTCCTTCGCGTCCATCGGGTTCACGTAGTTCGCCAGCCACTGCGGACTGTTCGGCGAGAACTCCGCCCAGCACTGAACACGATAGCACGCAGCCTGTGTCAGACGCTTTTCCTCGTCCGCGTTGCCGTTCGCCTTGTCATGAATCGCCTTCTTCTCGTCCTGATTCAACTGACGATTAAAGCGATCGACTGCTGCGCCCGTCAACGCACCCGTCCCGCCGCCGACAAGAGCACCCGCGCCGCCGGCCAACAGGTTCGACGCGACGTTACCCAGCAGCTCGTCGACGTTCTTGTTGCCGGTCGGCCCCGCGTCCTTGATCGATTGCGCGATTTCCGTCAGTGCCGGAGCAAGCTTCGCCGAGACTCCAGTACCGGCTGCACCGCCTGCCGCACCCAGCCCGCCCGCCGTCAATCCACCGGTCAGCGCACCGCCTGCAATGTGCAGAGCAACACGATTGTCTCCGCCTTCGGCCCAGTTCTTCGCGTCCTGCAAATACTGCGCCTTGAGCGTCGGATCATCGGTCGCGGCAGCCGCATCGCGTGCGGTTTTCTCCTTCCTGTCCGCATAGTCGCCGATCTGCTTTGCAATCGCCTCCGATGCAGCCTGCGCCGCGTTGATGAGATCCGATTGATTGCTCAGCACCTGCTGCAGATCCGGCGTCTTGCTAACCGTGCCATTCAGGCCCGACGTATCACGATTCAGCGTCGTCACATCCTGCTTCTGGTTCGCCTTGTCTGTGATCGTGATGTTGCCGGCACTGATCGCGCTTCGCGTTGTCGCATCGCTACTGCCGTTCTCGTTCACGTACAGCGGTAATGCGCCGCCCGTGTTCTTGCCAGTGGTCGGACCGTGGGTCGCATAGTTGTTGCCGCCGTCGCCAACGCCACCGCCCGCGCTCACACCAACGCTGCTGGCGTCGTATTCCGAATGGTTCTGAATGTCCGAAAACGACAATGTGCCGGTCGTCAACTGATTCTTGTCCGGCGTCGCCGTGCTCGCGATGTACGCGCCCTTCAGGTCGGTGTTGCCCTTCACACTGATGTCGAATCCGCCATCGCCAGCCCGGATACCCGCCTGCTCGTTCACGCCCGCATAGTTACCGCTCGCATGGCCGTTCTGCGCGCTGAAACTCGCGCTGCCGCCGCCCTGGCTAACACTGAATCCGCCGCCCGAACTGCTCTGGTGAGCCTCGCTGCGGCTCGTATCCTGCACCGACGCGAGATTCAGGTTACCGCCGACATCCGCAATCACCTTGTTCGCGTTGACGTTCGCACCGATGATATTGGTGTCGCCGCCGCTGATGATCGTCGCCGTATTGCTCGCGTTGATGTGCGTATTGTTCTGCGTGGCCGCATCCGAGTTCGCATCGCCGTGTGCGCGCGACATTGCCGCCGACACGCCAAACCCACCTGTGCCGTACGAGACACCCACGCTCGCACTCTTCGACTCGTTCGTGCTACGCGTGCTGTCGGTATCCGTGCTGTTGACCAGATTGACCTTGTTGGTCGCCTGCAACAGCACATCCTTCGCGCTCACGTCCGATCCCTGGATCGTCACGTTGCCCTGCCCGGCGTTCTTGTCACCCGTCGCGACGAACGCGGCCGTACCGCCCGCCTTCACGCTGCTGCCATTGTTCTGCGTGCTGTTCTCGGTGAACGTCGACTTGCTGTACGACGAGCCGAAGCTCAGCTCCACCTTCGCCTCGACCTTGCCCTTCGGATCGTTCAGCGCATTCGTCATGCTGCCCGTTGCACCGACAAGATCCGCCATCCCGCCCGCCGCCGCGATCGCATGCAGCGCAGCCGCCCGCCCATCCTGGCTGCCGCCGGCGCCCTGCGCCTGCTGGTTCACGTTCTGGATTGCGTCGATTACCGGCGACTTCACCGCGAGCGTGAAGCCCGAACTCTTCACCTCGTGCGTTTCTTCGTGATGACGATCCGTCTGCGATGCATCGATCGTCACTTCCTTCGCAATGCCGGTCACGTCCTGGCCGGCGACGATGTCCGAACCGGTCACATGGAGCTTGTTACCAGCCACCATCGACACGCTGCCGTCCGTGCTGCCGATCAGGCTGCCCTGTGAACCCTTCATCGTATCGCGGCTGGTATCGATCGTCTGGTTCGTGCCATACGAGATCCCGGCACCCGCACTACCAAGTCCGGACTTCTTCACATCCTTGTAGTGATACTCGCTCGAGGCAGTGTCCGCCGTCGTGACGGTCAGGTCGTGGCCGGCAGAAAGGCTCACGTCGTTGGTCGCCGCGATCGTTGCAGCCTTCGCCGTCAGGTCGTTGCCAGCCTGCACCGCAACCGTGCTGCCCGACAACGTCGTGCCAACCGCATTGGTGTAGCTGCTCGAATCGATCGTGTGCGTCGATTTCGACGACAGGAAGCCGTTTTCCTTGTGATAGTGCTCGTCGTTCGCGCTCGCGCTCTGTTCACCGGCCTTCAGGTTGACATCATGGCCGGCGCTCACGCCAATTGCGCCCTGCGCGTTGGCATATGCAGCCGTCGCATTCACGTCATGGCCGGCCACTATCGCCAGGTTGCCGCCCGTCGCGACCTGCGTACCCGTGTCGCTCGACGCCGAGTGTTCCGCGTGGTTGCGAGCATCCCACTTCACCGCGTCCTGGCTGCTCTGACGAACCGCATTCAAATTCACGTCATTGTTGGCTGCCATTACGGCATTGCCAGTCGTCGCGATTACGGCCGCATTGGCGTTCAGATCGTGACCGGCGACCGCCTGTAAGCTGCCAGCATTGATCGTCGAAATACGGTCGAGACCGGTTGCACTACCGGTCTTCGTGGTGGCCGAACTCGTCGTAGTCGCCAGGTTGAGGTCTCGCCCGGCCGACAGCGCTACGGTATTGCCCTGAATCAACCCGCCAAGATTATTGAGATCCTGATTCGCGCTCGCGAGCACGGTTCCGCCCGACACAGTACCGCTGTTGTCGATCGAATCCGCATGGATGATCGTGACGTTGCGGCTCGCGATCGTGCCCGAGTTCTTGTACGCACCGTCGGCATTTACCGTGACGTTCTTGCCGGAGATGATCGTACCTTCGCCCGTCACGTCCGCCGCGTTCGCGTGCAGATAGACCTGTGGCACCAGCACCGTCTGCTGGCTACCATTCGGCAACGTCACCGTCTGGTTCACCAGCCACACGATGTCGCTCGTCAGCGCGGCCATCTGCGCGTCGGTCAGCGCCGTACCGACGTTCAGCCCGAACTGCTGCGACGCCTTTACCCCGCTCGCCATCAGCGCTTCGTATTCGCTCTGGTTGTCCGTGTAGTCGCCAATGAAACGCTGGCCGGTGGTCTGGATGATCTGCTGCTGAATCAGTTGCTGCTCGTAGAAGCCGTCGCCGATGCGCTTGAGAACCGTGTTCGGATCGACCTTGAGTGCGTCCAGCATCGTGTCGCTCGATAACCATTTCCGGTAATCGGTAAAGCGCGGGTCCGTCTCGATCAGGAAGTGGCTGCCGGGGTCGCTCGTGACCTGATACAGCGCGTTGTTGGGCAAACGCGTGTTCGGCGTCACCGTGCGCACGACGACATCACCTACATTCGCCTTCACGGCCGATACGTTCCCCGCACCGACACCAGACACGCCGGAGCCGACCAGCAATTGCCCGCCAATATCCTTGCCCGCCACCGGCGTCACGCCCATACCGCTTGCGCCCTGCGCAACGGACGTCGCTGCCACCACGCTCTTGATCGGACTTGACGGCTTGCTCGGATCGGTCAGCACCACCGGCAGATCGATGGTCTGCGCCGGAATTGCCGGCATGAAGGGGGTCGAACTGGTTGCTCGCTCGTCACCGCTGAACGCACCGCCGGACTGAACCCACGTATAGATCGCCTGGCCTGAACCCGTGAACGTTTGCGTGCCTTGCGCACCAATGTTCTGTACGTTTTTCGGATTGTTACCGTCACCGGCCACGATCTGACTCTTGTCGTTGACGCCCGAGGCGGTATTGATCGTGATACTACGACCGGACGTAATCGTGCCCGGTTGCGAAGCCGTGACAACATCCTTGGTCGATGTCACGTTGGCCGTATAAACGGTGTACGTCTGGACGAGGCGGCTCGCCACGTCAGCGTTATACCCGACCAGCGCCTGATTCAGGTTCTGATAGGCAGCAACGGTCGCCTTGTACCACTGCTGGAAAGGCGCACATGCCGCGTTGGTCGAGGTCAGACACGACGGGCTCGCCGGATCGAAGGGATTCGGTTTTGCACCCGTTACGTCGGCTTCAGTGGGGGCCTTGATGGAAAACCAGTCGCTGCCGACGCCCCTTCGTCCGAAAATTAGCGCGGCGGGCGCCGTCATGGCGAACGGCCCCTGCGTGACCCACGCCGGGTTTGCGTTGGGTGGGGGCGTCACACCGAACGTCGCCCAGATGTCAGATGGCACCGTACGATACGCGCCAGTCTGGGCCGCCGCCGCCCCCGAGCCAAAGTAATCGGCGGCGTACGCCGTGTTGTCGATTTTGCCGGCCACCCCGTTCATCGTGTACTTCGCGTACTCGGCGAACGGATATTTCGTCGACGGCAGCAGAATGAATTTCTGGTCGTCGTCCAGTGCCCACTGGTAATCCGTGCCCGGATGAATTTCTTGACTGTTCTTCTGGTACAGATAAACGGTCGACGGATCGATCTTCTCGGTCGAGCCCGGCACCTGATACCACAACTGGTTGCCACTGTCGGTCGTGACCTTCGAAGTCTGGAAGTTCGAGTTCAGATTCTCGAACCGGTTCGCGCTGATCGTGATGTCGCGGCCCGCATCGATCTGCGCGCCATTGTTCGTCACGATCTGCGCGCTGCCGGTTGCCTGATGGTTCGCATCCAGCGCGCCGCCGACGCGAATGTCGTTGCTCGCGTAAATCAATGCATTGTTCTGGTTCTTGAATGTCTGCGCGCCGATGTCGAGATCACCACGCGATGCGATTACACCACCAACGCCCTGGGCATTCTGGTCGTTGATCACCGTGCTCGCACCGACTGCGACGGTGTCGCCATAGATTCGGCCGCCCGCGTTCGTCACGGTGTCGCCGGCAGTCACCATCGTGGTGCCGCCATCGATCAGACCTTCGTTCGTAATCGACTGGTTCGCGTGAACGTTCGTAGCGCTTCCACCGAAAATCTCGCCTGTCGCGCGGTTCCGAATGGAATTGGCGTTCACATTGGCAACATTGCCTGCCGACAGTGTGCCGCTGTTATCGAGCGTACGGCTAGCCGTGGTCGTCAGATCATGGCCCGCCAGAATCTGGCCGGTGTTGGTCAGATCGCCTTGCGTCGTCACATTGACGTCGCCGGCCGATTGGAGCTTGCCGTCGTTGTTGAGCGTCCCGGTCGAGATCGTCAGTTGCTGACCGCCGTTGATGTCGCCCTGGCTGTTGATCAGCGTACTCGACGCTGTCAACGTTGCCGTACCTTTCGACTGAATGCTGCCCGACGTATTGTCGATCGTCGGTGCGGTAAGCTTCACATCCTTGTCCGCGCGAATCGAGCCGGACGTATTGTCGATCGCCTGATTGGCGTTCAGCGTAACGCTTGCGCCCTCCATCCCGGCACTCAGCCCCGGCACGCCTGCCGTCGTCGGCAGCGTCGAATTGCCGGTCCGCGCATTACGAATGGTATCGCCCGTCACCGACAGCGCGCCGCTCGCGTGCACGGCCCCGCGCGTGTTGTCGACCGTCGTACCAGACACCGTGACATCCCTGTTGCCGCCGATCTGGCCGGCCACGTTCGACACTGTACCGGTGCTTCGTACTGCCAATGCACCGTCCGCCACGAGCGAACCCGCATCGTTGGTCACGGATGCGGCGCTGACGGTCGCCGCGCCGCTCGACGAGATGGCCCCCCCTGCATTGTTCAGCGCTCCGGTTGCCAGCGTGACGCCCTTGCCGAGAACCTGACCGCCGGCCGACTGCCCTGCCAGCACGCTGTTGTCGAGGGTCTGGCCGTGCGTATCGATGTCGACCGCTCCCGTTGCCTGCACCAAACCCGACCGGTTATCCAACGCCCCCGACCGACTCGTCAGCGATTGACTTGCCGCCATTTTGCCGAGCGTGTTGTCGATCGCACCTTGTCCGGATGCAAGCGTGACGTTCGCCCCCGTGATCGTGCCGCCCGAGTTCAGCAATCCCGCATTGGTCAGGGTCGTGTCGCCCGCCGCCAGCAGCTTGCCGCCTGCGTTGTCCGTCGTGCCGGATGTTGTCACTGACAACGCACCGGAAACCGAACCGATGGTGCCACCGTGGTTCGACACGGTCTGCGCCGTCACGGTCGTGTCGTGTGTCGCCGCGATCGTACCGCCTGCATTCGTCAACGCGCCTGCTACAGTGAGCTTCGCCGCATCCGCCGACACTGTGCCTTGCGAATTGTCGAACGTACCGGCCTGCGTGTTCAGCGCGCCAGCTGTGGTAATCTTGCCCTGCGTATTGTCGAGTGCCCGAGAGACGGTCAGCGCCGTGTCGCCGGCGGACGTGCCGATCTGGCCCGCACGGTTGCTCAGCGTGCCGGCGGTTGCGGTCAACCCGGTAGACCCCACCATCTTGCCGCTATCGTTCGACAGCGTGCGCGTGGCAGTCAGCGACAAAGCGTCCGACGTCGATCCGATCTGGCCACCCGCATTGACCAGGTCCCCCGTCTGGATTTGCGCACCGTGCACGGCCGTCATACTGCCGTTCGTGTTGTCGATTGTGTCGCTTGCGACGGTGAGCGCATTGGCCGAACTCATCGTGCCGCCAGTGTTCGTCAGCGACTGCGTCGCACGCAGCGTCGTGTCGCCAGCGGCCGATCCGATCGTGCCCGCCGCATTGCCAATGCTGTTTGCCGTCACCCACAGACCGTTGCCGCCGACCATGGAGCCCGACTGATTCGAGACGTCGCCCGTCGCCGCCACGGTCAGTGCGTCAGCAGCGCCGATCTTGCCGCCCGCATTCACGACATCGGCCGCTGTGATCTGTGCCGCATGTGCGCTGATCGATCCGGCCGAGTTGTCGAGATGGGCCGTGTGAATCGACAGGTCATTACCGGACGCAACTTTGCCGTTCACGTTGTTCAGTGATTGCGTGACATCGAGCAAGGTGTCGCCCGCCACGGAGCCGATCTGGCCTTGTGCGTTGGAAACCGTATTCGCCGTCAGCGTGAGGCCGTTGCCGCCTGCAATCTTCCCGTTATCGTTCGCTACGTTCCCGGTCGCCGTCAGTGCCAACGCACCCGTCGACGTGCCGATCTCACCGGCCACGTTCGTCAGGTCGGTTGCAGCGATCTGCGCCGTGCGCGCCGTGATGTGCCCTTGGGTATTGTCGAGCGCACCGGACGAGTTCAGCGACAACGCATCGGCCGCCAACGTACCGGACCGGTTCGATACCGATTCCGCGGTCAGGTTCGCCAGGTTCTGCGAGCTGATGATGCCCGAGTCGTTGACCAGTTGCCCCGCATTCAGCGTCACGTTCTGGCCGCTCATCGTGCCGGCGACGTTCGACAGCGTGCCATTCGCCGTGACGTTGACTGCGCTGGCGGCATTCACGGTCCCGTGGTCCAGCGTGATGTCGTTTGCGAACAGATTAACGTTGTCACCCGCTGCCAGCGTGCCGCTGCTCGTCACGATCGCAGCGCGTGCCGCGACGGAGCCACCGCCGACGAGATTACCGGCGGAATCCGCCCCCGCGTATGCCTGCCCGCTATTGTTGAACGACGTGGCGGCTGTCAGGTTCGTATTGCCGCCCGACGAAATCGTTCCGGCATTCGACAATGCCTGTGACGCGTTCAGATCGGTGGTCTGCGTACTGACAATCGTGCCTTGCTGGGCGACGTTGACGCCATTGATCCGGGTGTTCGCGGCTGACTGAAGACGTGCGGTCGGCGCAATCGTCACATCGCCATTGTTCGAGACTTGAATATCGCCGGTCAGTGACGTGACCGCCCCCGCATCTCGCACCCCGACACCGGCCTCGGTCCCGATCATCCGGACGCTATTGGCGAACATGCTACCCAATGCCTGCACGTCGATTGCGACACCCGGCGCCGCGCCAGTGCCAGACTGGGCCTGCGCGGCATTGTTCGCATAGTCGACACGGTTCGCGCCCGCGACCGCATTGATCGAGTCCGCCCACACCTGACCGTTGATCGTCATCGCACGCGAAATCAGGTCGATCGCACTGCCGTGCGCGTCGAGTCCTGCCCCGGCGATGCCGATCTGCCCTTGCGTCACATTGAAACCCGCCAACGTGCCGTCCGGATTGAACGTCGGTACGCCGGTCGTCAGCGTGACACGCGGCACATTCAGGAAACCGCACCCCGAACAGGTGATGCCTGCCGGGTTGGCGACCACGAGGTTCGCGCGATTGCCTGCGATCTCGGTCGGTCCGAGCAATTGACTGGGGTTGCCCGACGTGACCTGATTGACGATCACGCGCGCCGAGCTGTTGCCGAGAAATGGATTGCCTTGGACCCAGCCGGCGAGCTGCGTTTGCGAATTCTGGCCGCTGTTGACCAGCACCGCGCCCTTCGTACCCACGTTGTACTGCGTGAAGTTGTTCAGCGAGACGCCGTTTTTCGGTGCGGTGATATTCACGAGCGGCACGCCTGATGCCGACACGCCCACGACCGGATGGGTCGGACCGCTTCGATCAGGCGTGATCGGTAGCGAAGCCTGCGCTTGCGCAACGAGGGGCTGCATGCCAAACGTGCAGAGTGCGGCAAAGACAGTCGCCCGTGCCGCGAACCAGATCGAGATCCCGGAATCCTCGGCCGGCCGAACGGCACGTTGTACACGAGAGCGCTCGCCGCCCCCATGCGCCGACGCGTTTTCGTCAACTGCCACCAGCATGCCGCGCACGGCACTGAATACCAAGCGAAAGATTCCGGAATTCATGATCGTTTTATTCTTGAATGTATGTCAGGCCGGCATTGCGCACATCGCGCAAACGACCGGCCCCACTCACGTTACTTGCAGCTCAGTGCCACCAAGCCGTTGATGTTGCCCGTCGTCGTAGCCGGAATGCCGTACGACACGATCAGATACGGTTGCTTCGCATTCGAACCCATGACCGTGCTCATCAGAGTCGACTTCGTTTTGGAGCTCAGTTCCGTGAGGCCGACGGAAGAAGTCCCGACGAACGACTGGTTCTGGTCGTTCCCGATCGAGTACTGCAGATTCAACGTGTAGTTGATGGCCGTATTGCCGAACGTGTCCGTTCCGCTCGTCAGCGTCGCCGTAGCGCCAGCCAGCGAACCCGGCGCCGTATTGCCGTCCGCCGACGTTGGACGCGTTGCAAAGGCGAGCGAACATTGCATCTGCACAGGGGAGGTCACATCGATTGCAACCGGTACGCCGACTGCCCAGACCTGGCCTTGATTGGCGTTATACGTAGCGCCCGACGAATCGGCGCCGTCCGCCCAGCGGCCAATCGCGATGTCGCCATTTCCAGCGAGGTCCGTCACGACCCCCTTCGTCAGCGTTTTGATCGTGCCCGACGAACCATACGGAATCGCGACATACGCACCCGGCGCCTGCTCCTTGAGCGTCGATACAGGCTGAGAGAGGGCCGCCAGCGTGTAATTCCCGTTCAGCATCTGCCCGCCATTCCACGACGCGGGCGGCATCAGAACACGAACCGTCGAAACCTGGCTCGAGATCGATTGCGATTGCCCTTCCACACGAATCCCTGACGAAGACGACGCGCTGCCCGACTGTGCTCCGTTCGACGACGCGCCACTCGATGCGGCATTGCTACTGCTGCCACCATCGTCACCGCCGCCACATGCGCTCAGGCCCAGCGCAGCCACCACCGCAAACGTTGCCGTTACGGCTTGAAAAACACGACGCTTCTCGTACACGCTCTGCATAGTCTTTCCCTCTTCTCTTTCTCGATCGACAAATAACACCCGAGTCGCAACATGTCGTTCCGCTCGGACCGCTCCTACTGCTTAGAACAACGTGCTGACCTGGAACAGCAGCGTCGGCGAACTTGTCTTGAAACCCTGCGGCCTTGACAGCGGGAATCCCAGTGACACGTCGTAGTTCAGCGCCGCGCCGAGCACATTCTTCGGTGCGAGGTTGCCGCGCACGCCAACTACAGCGCCGGCCAACGTTTCGCCAAGCAGGTACTGTGCTGCCGGCCCGCGCACGCGCCCGGTATCGATGCCGGCATACAGGGCCTGCGTGCCAACCGGCGTCGGCACGTACCAGTCAAGTTCGTTGGAAACGACCCAGCCGCTCTCGGCAGCCAGCGTCAGTTGCTGATCGAATCCGCGCACGGCGTAACGCGTGCCGATCGTGAAATAGTCGGAAGGGGTCAGTGGCGTACGTGCGTTCTGCATGTTCCAGCCGAACTGGTACGAGAATGTTTGATCGCCTATCTTGAAAGGGACCTGTGCACTGAGGCTCGCCAGCTCGATCTGTGTCTTGCCGTCGAAGTCGGGCGTGCCGACCACCGTGCCCGAATTACTGGACAGGCCCGGCAGCGATGCGCGCCAAGCGAGCGAGCCGTCGAGGACAACATCGCCGATGTACTGGCGATGCGCGATGCCGAGCTCGTAACCGATGATGTCGCGATGCTGCACGGGAAGATCGACACCATCCAGCGAGTTGCGACTGATTTTGTGAAACAGGTTGCCGTGAAGCTCCGTACGCGCGTGAGCGTTCCGATAGATCACGCCCGACAGGCCAGCCTGAAGCTGTGATTGCACGCCGCTATATTCGATCGGCGCATCGAAGCCGGCCACCGTCTGCTTATAGCGCGAGCGGCTCGCGCTCAACGTCAGCATCGAATAGCCAATCGGCACGCTATAGTTCGCAGACACCGACTGGTTGCCCTTGTCGGACGCGCCAAAATTCGCATTCGTCGTGCCGGCGATTTGCAACTGGTCGTAGAGGTGGAACGGCGAGTCGAACGTGAACGAGCCCGACAGTTCGTACCTGCCCGTGGAATCGAGGCCCGCGTTGTCCGTACCGAGAACGGCATGCCAGCGCTTGCCGGTTCCGGGGTGAAAGACGAGTTCGGAGTCCCCCGGATTCAGGCCCGGCGCGATGTCGAACGTGGCATCGGATTGGGATTGAAGACGACGCAGGTTCTCCAGCCCTTGATCGATGTCGCGCTGGTTCAGCAGCACCCCGTCCGAAGTGGGCAACGCCGCGCGCAACCAGCCGATTGTGGGCTTGTCTGCTCGGACCTCGCTAATGCGCCCCGGCACAACGCGCAGCCTCAACGTGCCCGATTGCAACGTTTGCGTCGGTACGAGAATGCGAGACGTCACGTAACCGCGCTCTATCAGCGCATTGTTGGCTGCATCCTGGATCTGCTTGAGTGCGGTCTTGCCGACACACTGACCCACGACCGGTTGAAGGAAACGCGCGAGCCAGCCGAACGTATTGTCTTCCAGCGCGATTTCCTTGATTGGAAAACACGGATTATCGATCGGCAGGTTCGTGACGCTGGGGATCGAAGTCTTCTCTCCTGTCGGCGTCAATACGTTGGGGCGCGGATTCAGCTCCTTGGTAGCCTCAAGTTGCTGCTGCTGCAAACGCTGGATTTGTGGGCCGGACGTAGTTTCGGATGGCGGAACGCCTTGGGCCAGCGCAGAAACGCTCGCCAACGCCGAAATCAACGCTGCCGAAGTTTCTCGTTTCTTCACTTGTTAGCGGCGTAATTGTTGGTCTCTCGCGCTGCAATCTATCGAAATATTCGCCCGTGCATTGTCAGGGATTGCAAAGACGGTTGATCGATTGACCGCCCAGGTCCGATGCTGTAGAGACTCCCTTGACCCGATAACTTCTATTACAGCAGCTGCAATCGCCCATTCTAATTTAACGATTAGAAACATTTAAAATAGTTAGCCATCCACGCATTTATAGACGCCAGAAGCACCGTTCCCTCCGCCTCCTTCGGCACCTCAGAGCATCGAACACACGGCTCTCTCTTTGCTTTTCTGCAAAATCAAGTCTTGCCGTTACAGCGCTCCCGTTTCGCAAATTAATTTCAAGACAGTCGCGAACTGTTTTTTGCCAGCAAGCTCGATCACTTAAGCAATCTCGTCAAGCAAAAATCTTGACAGAATTAACTTTTTCATCGGTTTTTTATTCATTGAAATGCTGATTCGTCCACGGTAATCGCACACATCAACGTGTCGCGTATCTACAACGGTCCCTGCAAGGGCAAAGCCGAGTTCGACACCGCTTCTCAGTTTTCTCGGACACATATCACCTTCCCAAGCACGGCCGGCTACGGCCGCTCCGCCGCTGCATTTCCGCATCGGTGCATCTCGTTCAGGAGTTTCCGTGATCTCTGATCCCCCTACCTTTGTGCTGATCGGGCTGGGCCTCGCGCTCGTCGCCATGTTCGCGGTGGGTTTCTATTGGCTCGCCACCAAGAACCTGCCGACACGCCCACATTCCCCCGTCGCTCCGCCGCTGGCTCTCGACGCTGCCGTCCCGCGTGCCGTCGATGTCGACGAATTCGAAGAATGGGAAGCGTTCGCCCCGTATCCCGATCACGTCGTCCACACGGCGCATGAAACCAGCGACGAATCGGGCGATAGCTATCCGCCGCTCGGCCGGCGCGAAGAACCTGCCTACGCGTCCTCTGCAACCGAAGCTCGCCACGACCTGCACGACGCGATCGAATCGTTCATGGGTGAACGGCAAGCCTGATCCGGCGCCAACCAGGGCCGCCGCACCGTCATCGTCCGGGTCATCAATCCGTTGCCCGCGTTGTCTGTCCTCGCGTGTCGACACGCGCAATCGCGCCCGCAACCCGGCAGCACGATCGGCAGCGTTGCGGGGGCGACAGGTGGCATGGCGGCCTCCCTCGCCGGTGCGGAAACCGAAGCAGTCGTTGGCTCCATCGCCGGACCACTTAGTAGTGGACGGCGTAACATCCCGATTGTGATGGCATCCCACGCGGCGCTAGGCGCCGTGTCGGCTACGGTCCAAAACTACGTCAACGTGCAGTGTCCGGGCTATGACCCGGCGCCGGTTTCGCTGTATCTGTTCACGCTTGGCAATTCGAGTGGTGAGAAGGGGAACGGGACTTGTCAGCGGCATGCCCGGATCAGAACTTCGCGGAACTCATCCCGCGTCGGCGCCACCACTTGGACATGCAATTGATGCGGCATCAAACACCGCCAGGGCCATCCATCGGATTCGAGCGCGGGATCCGCGAGCTCCTTAGCATGAACACTCCTCGCAGTCGCCCAAGCCACACTCGTGCTAGCGGTTACACGAACATGCCGACTTGACGAGAAACGTCTGGAAAATATCGGCCAAGGCGCTGATTTCTTTGGCCCGCCCTACACGATTCGAACGTGTGACCTACGGCTTAGAAGGCCGTTGCTCTATCCAACTGAGCTAAGGGCGGTCGAGGGAAAAAGACACGGCCACAAAACCCGGGCCGCATTTGACGCGAAAGGGCTTTGAGCACAACACGGCACCAGCCGAATTCAAAGCCCCGAAACGAAACGGGCCCGGCATGAAGCCGAGCCCGAAATTATACCCGATCATCGCGACAAATCACGCGCGCCGCGCGACCGGCACCGCACCCGTCAACCCGGCTGCGGATGCAGCATGAACCATCCGAGGCAGAACACCCCGGCAATCACGCAATACAAGCCGAACGAAGCCAGCCGCCCGCGGCCTTCGAAATAGCGCATCAGGAATCGCACGCTCAGATAAGCGGCAATGGCCGTCAGCACGCCACCGAGCAGCGCGTCGGCGAGCTGGTCGCGCGCATGGAACAGCTTCGGCAGTTCGAGCACGCCGGCGGCAAAAATGATCGGCGTGCCGAGCAGGAACGAAAACTCCGCCGCCTTCTCCGCCGTCAAGCCGGCCGCGTTACCGGCGATCATGGTCAGGCCGCTGCGCGAGAAGCCCGGAATCAGCGCGCCGATCTGCGCAAGGCCCACGAAGAACGCCTGCTTGAACGTCATCTTCTCGGGCGGCTGGTGCGCACGGCTGCGCTGAATCCGATCGCCGATCCACAGCAGCACGCCGTTGATGATCAGCGCGATCGCGACGATCCGCAGGTCGTGGAACACGCGCTCGATGCGCTTCTCCAGCAGCAGCCCGACGATCCCGGTCGGAATCGTGCCGATGATCAGCGCCCACATCAGGTGCCCGTCGTCGTTCTTGCGGCCGCCGAGCTGCGCGAAGAAACCGCTGATCAGCGCGATCCAGCGTGCGCGGAAATACCACAGCAGCGCGAGCGCGGTGCCGAGGTGCAGCGCAACGAGGAACGGCAGCAACTGCGGCGCATGCTTGTCGATGTGCATGCCGAACAGCGCCGGCACGAGCAGCGTGTGGCCGAGACTGCTGACGGGGAAAAGTTCGGTGACGCCCTGCAGGACGCTCAGGAATACCAGAAACCAGAGACTCACGCGTCGGTCCTTTTAGTGGTGATCGATCGGGAAGAAAAGCGGACGACGCATCGCGCGTCCGAAAAACGCGCCCCGATTATGCCGAGCCACGATTACTGCGCCAAGGCATTTGGCGGGATATTGCGGCAATGCACACAAACGCTTGCAATTTGTAAGCGCCAAGAAAGCAAAAAGCCCGCCATTTGCATGGCGGGCCTTGCGATTCCGGCAGAAATTGCCGTCAGCGGCCGAGCTGATAGAAAAACAATACCGTGCTGCCGGTGAACATGCCGAACAGTGCGATTCCCATTGCCATTGCCAGATCCATGGCCCCCTCCACGAAGTGTCATGACCCGGCAACATCACCGGTTTACAGGCATTATCCAGACCGTCGGCAGTCTGAAAAACTCGCGATTTCCCGAGAAGGGTTTTCCCCGACCGTGTCGCGGCCCGATAATGGAGCGCGCCATCGCGCATCCGCCCACCCGTTCATATCGATTCGCCATGCCGATCTTCCAGCAGCACGACATTCATGAACTTCACGCCGGCCCGTCGCTCGTCAGGGTCGCCCCGCAATTCGGCGGCCGCCTGCTGTCGTGGCACGTCGACGGCGAGCCGGTCATCTTCTGGCCGGAAGCCGCCGACTGGAGCAACCTCGCGCGCGTGCGCGGCGGCAATCCGCTGCTGTTCCCGTTCCTCGGCCGCCATCGCGTCGACGGCGAACTGGGCCGCTGGCGCGATGCCGCCGGCATCGTCCGTGACCTGCCGATGCATGGTTTCGCGCGCGACCTGCCGTTCGCGGCCCAACCGTCGGCAGACGGTGCCGCATTGTCGATGACGCTCGAAGCGAACGATGCGCTGCGCGAGAGCTACCCGTTCGATTTCCGGTTCGAGACGACCTACCGGCTCGCCGACGCGCACACGCTCGACGTCGCGCTCACCACGACCAACCGCGGCGACACGCCGCTGCCCTACTACGCGGGTCACCATTTCTACTTCGCGCTGCCGCACGGCGAGCGCGCGCAAACCACGCTCGAACTGCCGCCGACGCGCCGCTGCATGCAGCGCGCCGACGGCTCGATCAGCCCGCTCGAACCCGGCGAAGCGTCGTACAGCCTCGGCGATCCGGACATCCTCGACCGCTTCCACTGCCTGGATGGCGCGCCGTCCACGCCGGTGCGCATCGTGATGCCGGGCCGCGGCCGCACGATCGAGATCGCGCTCGACGTCCCGGGCTCGATCCCGTGGTACGCGGTCACGACGTGGACGGAAAAGCCGGAATCCGACTTCTACTGCGTCGAACCGTGGCTCGGCCTGCCGGACGCGATCCACAACGGCCTCGGGCTGCGCATGCTCGCACCGGGCGCGACCGAAACGGCCGCGCTGCGGATCCGCGTGCTCCCGCTCGCCAGCTGACGCCGGCCGCACCGGTGGACCGGTGCGCCGGCGGCGCCCGCGGCCCGAAACTGCGTTGCCCGGGTCGAACCCGTTAAAATCGGACGTTTTGTATCACCTGCCGCGTCGCGCGCGGCGGGGTTTTGCGAGGTTCAATGTTCGGAACAACAACGAAGCGGCTGTTCGCGGCCGCCTGCGCCGCGCTGCTCGTCGCATGCGGCTCCGCACCCGTCGGCCCGGGTTATTACCGCGTCGAGCGCGGTGACACGCTGTACAAGATCGCGCGCGAGAATCGCACGTCGATGGCGAACATCGTGCGCTGGAACCAGATCTCGAATCCCGACGCGATCGAAGTCGGCCAGGTGCTGCGCGTCGCGCCGCCGCCCGGCACGACGACCGCGTCGACCACCGGCACCGGCAGCGCGGGCCGCAGCCGCCCCGCGCCTTCGGCGCCGGTCGAATCGGCCGTCAAGCCGGCCACGAGCATCGCGCTGATCTGGCCGGCCGCGGGCAACGTGGTGCGCAGCTTCGACGGCTCGAAATCCAAGGGCATCGACATCGCGAATGCCGCGGGTACGCCGGTGCTGGCCGCCGCGCCGGGCACCGTCGTCTATGCGGGCAACGGATTGCGCGGCTACGGCAACCTGATCATCCTCAAGCACAATGCCGATTACCTGACGGCCTACGCGCACAACCGCGCGCTGCTGGTGAAGGAAGGCCAGTCGGTCACGCAGGGGCAGACGATCGCGGAAATGGGCAACAGCGACAGCGATCGCGTCGCGCTGCACTTCGAGCTGCGCTACGGCGGGCGCTCGATCGATCCGGCACGCTACCTGCCGGCGCGCTGAGCACGTCGGCGCCGAACAGGGACGACACGCGATGCCGGCATGCACCGCATGTCGTCGCGAGGCAGATCGGGAAGGTTGTGTCAGCGCTTGCGCAGACGGCCGATGAACCGGCCGGACAACGGATCGACGCGGCTGGCGAACACCACCAGCACACCGATTCCGAAGAGGCTGAACCCCGCAGCTATCAAAAGCAAATCCATGGTCTCATCACTGTTTTGTCATGATCTTATGCGTCATAGCCGAATCGTGCACTGAGCCGCCCGCGTTGCACGAGTCCGCACATTCCCCTATCCATCAGACGCCATTGTCGTTTCGGTCGCGTTAAACACCGATGTAATCCATCGACCGATGCCGGCGATCGGCGCCAAGGAGACTCTCGATGCTGCCAGCCGCCGACTGCTACGACAACCTCCTCTCCCGCTTCGCGTGGGACGTTCCGGCCCGCTACAACATCGGCGTGGACGTCTGCGACAAGTGGGCCGACGGCAGCGGGCGGCTCGCGCTGATTCACGAAACGGCGCAAGGCGACGTGTCGCGCGTCACGTTCGACGACCTGAGGAATGTTTCTAATCGTTTCGCAAACAGCCTCGCGCGGGCGGGTTTGCAACGCGGCGACCGGATCGCCATCTTCCTCGCGCAGGGTCCGGAAACGGCGATCGCCCATCTCGCCGCGTACAAGCTCGGCGCGATCGCGGTGCCGTTGTTCATGCTGTTCGGCGCCGACGCACTCGAATACCGGCTCGAGAACAGCGAAGCCGCCGCGCTCGTCACCGACGCGGCCGGTTACGAGAAGATCGCGCCGCTGCGCGCGCGACTGCCGGCGCTGCGCACGTGCTACTGCATCGGCGACGATGTGCCCGATGCGCCCGGCGTGTTGCGCTTCGATGCCGCACTCGCGGCCGAATCGCCGGATTTCGTGCCGGCGGACACCGCTGCCGACGATCCGGCGTTGATCATCTACACGTCCGGAACGACCGGCAAGCCGAAAGGCGCGCTGCATGCGCATCGCGTGCTGCTCGGCCACCTGCCGGGCGTCGAGATGTCGCAGCAATGCTTTCCGCGCGACGCGCGCCTGTTCTGGACACCGGCCGACTGGGCGTGGATCGGCGGGCTCCTCGACGTGCTGCTGCCGTCATGGCACCACGGTGTGCCCGTGCTCGCACGCCGCTTCGAGAAGTTCGACGGCGAAGCGGCGTTCGCATTGATGGCGCGGCATGGCGTGACCCACGCGTTCCTGCCGCCGACCGCGCTGAAGCTGATGCGCGCGGTGCCCGCGCCGCGCGAGCGTTACGCGCTGGCGCTGAAATCGGTCGCGAGCGGCGGGGAGACGCTGGGCACCGAGCTGACGGCCTGGGGACGCGACGCGCTCGGCGTGACGATCAACGAGTTCTACGGGCAGACCGAATGCAACATGGTGTTGTCGTCGTGCGCGGCGCTGTTCGATGCGCAGCCCGGGGCGATCGGCAAGGCCGTGCCCGGCCACGCGGTCGCGATCGTCGACGAGCACGGCACGCCGCTGCCGCCCGGCGTCGAGGGACGCATCGCCGTGCGCCGCCCCGACCCGGTGATGTTCGTCGAGTACTGGCGCAATCCCGCTGCCACGCGCGACAAGTTCGCGGGCGACTACCTGCTCACCGGCGACACCGGCACGATCGACACCGACGGCTTCGTGCGCTTCGTCGGCCGCGACGACGACGTGATCACGAGCGCCGGCTACCGGATCGGCCCGGGACCGATCGAGGACTGCCTGCTCACGCATCCGGCGGTGCGGATGGCGGCCGTCGTCGGCGTGCCCGATCCGACGCGCACCGAAATCGTCAAGGCGTTCGTCGTGCTGAACCCCGGCCATGTCGGCGACGACGCGCTCGTGCAGGCGCTGCAGGCCCACGTGCGCACGCGCCTGGCCGCGCACGAATATCCGCGCGCGATCGCGTTCGTCGACGCCCTGCCGATGACGGCAACCGGCAAGATCGTCCGCCGCGCGCTGCGCGACGCGTGAACCGGGCGCATGCCCGCCGCGCGGCGCGGCCGGCCGCGCGCCCGGATGGTTTATAGTGGCGCCCACGCAGTCTTTTCAGCTCATCACCGATGTCCTCCGACCAACACGAAACCGCCGCGGGCGCGTCGCACAGCCCGCTCTACGCCAAACTCCTCGGCGAAACCGCCAAGATCGACTGGTGCGATCTCGAGCGCTTCTTCGCGCAGGGCAAGCTGCTGTCGGTCGCGCGCGATCTCGATCTCGTCAGCGTCGCGGAAGCGATCGCCGGCGACGACGCCGAACAAGTCACGCGGTGGCTGTCGGCCGGTCTGGTCGCGCGCATGCCGGCGGAAACCGCGGCCGATTTCGCGGCGCGCAATCCGGAGTTATGGGCGGTCGTTGTGTCGCCGTGGGTCTGCGTGCAGGAACGCGCCTGACCCGCTCGCCATGTCCGAATCCGCCTTGCCGCACGGGGCCGGCATCGGGTCGGCCGCCGTCTCGCACCGGCGCGTCCTCGCACTCGCCTTCCCGATCGTCCTAGCGAACCTGACCCAACCGATCCTCGGCGCGGTCGACACGGCCGTCGCCGGCCACCTCGACGGCGCGCAGTATCTCGGCGGCGTCGCGCTCGGCGGACTGTTCTTCAACTTCGTGTTCTGGGGCTTCGGCTTCCTGCGCATGGGCACGACCGGCCTCGTCGCGCAGGCGCATGGCGCCGGCGACGCCGCCGGCATCCGGCTCAACGTGCTGCGCGCGCTGATCGTCGCGTTCGCGCTCGGTGCAGCCGTGCTCGCGTTGCAGGTGCCGCTGCTGTCGTTTGCGCTGACCGCGCTGGGCGGCAGCGATGCCGTCCGCGCGACGGCGCTGGCCTATGGCCACGCACGCATCTGGAGCGCGCCGTTCGCGCTCGCGAACTATGTCGTGCTCGGCTATCTGCTCGGCGTGCAGCGCGTTCGGCTCGCGCTCGTTGCGCAGGTCTTCATCAATGCAGTGAACATCGGTGCCGTGCTGCTGTACGTGTACGGCTTCGACTGGGGGATTGCCGGGATCGGCGCGGCAACCGCGACCGCGGATGCGTGCGGCTTCGCGCTCGGCGCATGGATGCTGTGGCGGCTGCGCCCGCGCGGCCTCGCGCCGCTGGCCGCGGGTGCATTGGCGGATCGTGCGGCGCTCAAGCGGCTGATCGCGCTCAACCGCGACATCTTCCTGCGCACGCTGTGCCTGCTCGGCGCGTTCGGCTGGTTCGCGCACCTGGGCGCCCGACAGGGCGACGCGACACTCGCGGCCAACGCATTGCTGCTGAATTTCCAGACTTTCATGGCATACGGGCTCGACGGCTTCGCGCATGCGGCCGAGGCGCTCGTCGGCGCGGCAGCCGGTGCGCGCGACCGCGCCGCATTCCGGCGGGCCGTCCAGGTCACGCTGCTGTGGTCCGCGCTCGGCGCGCTGCTGTTCGCGCTCGTCTACTGGGCGGCCGGCGGCTGGATCGTCGCACGGCTGACCGACCAGGCCGCGATCCGCGCGGTCGCGCTGCAATACCTGCCGTGGGCGGCGATCTCGCCGATCGTGTCCGTCTGGGGCTTCCTGCTCGACGGCGTGTTCATCGGTGCGACGCAGACGCAATCGCTGATGCGCGCAATGGTCGCGTCGTTCGCGATCTTCATCGCCGCGACGCTGGTGGCTGTCGGCCCGTTCGGCAATCACGGGCTGTGGTTCGCGCTGCTGCTGTTCATGGTTGCACGCGGCGCGACGCTCGCGCGCTACCTGCCTGCGCTCACGCGGCGAATCGGCGCCGACGTACCCACGGCCGGCGCCTGACGGCCGCGCAGGCAGGCCGATCGCGTTATTGCGCTGGTGACGTTGCGGGTGCCGATGGCGCCGGCTCACCGAGCATCGACGGGGGCGTCATGTCGGTCGGCACGCCATGGTAATCGGCCGGGTCTTGCGGCGGGTGGCCGCGACGAGCCTGGCGGGGATCGCTGGAACAGCCGGCGAGAATGGACGCGGCCAGCACGGCCAGCATGAGACGGGTCATCGGGAAGGCTCCGGAAAATGGCGCGCCCATCGCGCGCCAGGACCGCGCCGAGTCTAGCGGAATTCCGGGTTAGGGGTTGTCCCGCGCATGTCCTACCATGTAGCCATGGCGCTGTGCCGTTGAAAGGAGGCTGCCATGACGTCTGAAGAGATCGCGGGCCTGATCGGCCTGTTCATTGGCCTGATGGTGCTCGTCGCCCTGTCGTATTTCGAGTCGCGCGAATACAAGCGCAGCCATGGCGGCGAAGGGATGATCCACCACTGGATGGCCGAACACCACCTGCTCGACTGGCGGCGCAAGCACTAGGCAAGCCTGCCCTGCCGTCCGGGCCGCCGCGAGTGCGGCCCGTTCCGAACGTGCGCGCTGCCGCACGTTGGAGAGCGCGTATCGCCAAAATTATCGGGGCCGGATATACGACGATCGTCAGCACGAACCAACGCCGTCGCGCGGCAGCCAGCCATGCGACGGCGTTCGTTCATGTGCGCGCCATTGCCGGCGCGCTGCGATCGGAGCGGCTCAGCCCAGGAAGTGCCGGGCGTAGCGTGCGTTGATGTCCGACAGCCGGAACAGCGTCAGGAAGTCCGCGCAGTTGAAGTCGGGATCCCATGCCGGCGCGCCGCAGATCTTCGCACCGAGACGCAGGTAGCCCTTGATCAGCGGCGGCGGTGCAACGACGGTGCCCGTCTGCAGTTCGTCGACCGGCAGCGCCGTGTGAGGGAACGCGCGATATTCCGGCGCCGTCAGCGAGTTGGCCGGCAGCGACTGATACAGGTTCGCCGCGTAGTGCCCGCCGTCGGCCATCGACACGCTCGCGCAGCCGAGCATCGTCTCGTAGCCGTTCTGCATCATGTACGCGCCGAGGCCGCCCCAGAGCGCCATGATGACGGCGCCGCTGCGGTAATCGCTGTGCACGCACGAGCGGCCGACCTCGACCATCTTGCCGCGCAAGTGCGTGAGACGCGACAGGTCGAATTCGCCTTCGGCGTACAGACGGCCCACACGCGCGGCCTGGTGCGGCGGCAACACGCGGTACGTGCCGACCACCTTCAGCGTATCGAGATCGCGCACCAGCAGATGATCGCAATAGGCATCGAACGGATCGACGTCGAGACCGGACGGGCCGCTGACCTGCGCGCCCATCTCTTCGGCGAACACGGTGTAGCGCAGCCGCTGGGCCTCGCGCAGTTCGTCTTCCGTGCGCGCCCACGCGGCACGCAGACGGTACTCGGATGTGACGGTTTCAGCGGCGCGCGGCAGATGACGTCGCGACGTGTCGAGGGGAAGCGAGGCAAAGGGTAGCGTAGGCGTCGGCAGTTCTCGCATTAGGCTTTCCTGGTCGTAAGGAATAGGACGACATGCCAGCCAATGTAGTAACCGGTCGTTACCGTTCTGTGGCACGACCGTGTCCTTTCAATGACGTGTCGCCGAATTGACTTTAGCAGAAAGCTCGCGAAACCGTATGAACAAAGCCTTCAATCCCGTTCAGACAAGGTCCGGCGTCAACACTGCGCGCAGTACGGCCTGACGGCTGCCGTCGCGCGTGCGGCTCGCGAGCCACACGATACCGCCCTTCTTGACGCTCCAGCTGTCGTCGTTGCCGGCGATCAGCTGCGCCGCGACACTGCCCAGCGTCGGCTGGTGTCCGACGATCACGACCGTCGGCGCGATGCCGTCGGGCCAACCGGCCGCCGTCAGTACGTCGTCGACGCTGCCGCCCGGGGCGAGCGCATCGATGGTCCGATACTGGTCGGTGAGCGCCTCGACGGTCTGCACGGTGCGCGCCGCAGGGCTCGCAAGGATCACGCTGTTCGACTCGAGCCGGTTGCGCAGCCATTTGGCCATCGCCTGCGCTTCCTTGCGACCGCGGGTCGTCAGCTGGCGGGCGAGGTCGTTTGCCGCGTAGTCTTCGGCTTCGGCGTGGCGCCACAGGATCAGGTTCATCATGATGTTCTCCCATACTTCGACGAATGATCTGACGGCACACCCGCGGGCCGGACGATCATCCTTCGAATTGTTGCCAATCGTAAGCGATTCGTGATGACGCGCGCCTTATATAAAACGTGATTGACCCGGCAACCCATTAGACGATAGAATCTTTGGCTCGTCGGAGCGTAGCGCAGCCTGGTAGCGCATCTGATTTGGGATCAGAGGGTCGAAGGTTCGAATCCTTTCGCTCCGACCACGAGATATACGACAAGGGTTGCAAGCCATCGCGCTTGCAGCCCTTTTTCGTTTGGTCAGCCGCCTGCATTCGCCGGCGGCGCTGCACCGCCCTTCAGCGCGCGCACGAAACTTGCTGGAACACGCGATAATGTCCGTGACCAACCCGCAACCGCGCATGAAAAACCACGTTTTCAAGACCGCCCTGCTCGGCGCGCTGCTCGCAATCGGCACCTCGGGCGCGCCCGGCGTCGCATCGGCCAAGTCGCTCGACGACGCGCTCGACTGCCATTCGAACGGCCACAAGTTCGTCGCGCCGCTGCTCGCGGCGGGCGACATCCAGTCGGAGCCGATGCACGTCGAATCGAATTCGGTGAACGCATTCCGCACGAACCATCCGCTGACCGCCTATGGCTTCGGCGTGTATGTCGTGCTCGGCTACCAGGCGAACGACCCGATCTTCCGGCCCGGCGACGGCGCGCCGATCGGCGACTGGGCATACGGCGTCGTGGTGCGCGGCACGAAGAGCGCAGTCGAACAGGCCGTGCGCAAAGCGGGCAGCGATGCGACGGTCAAGCAGGCATTCCCGTTCCTGACCGCGATCGTGTGCTCGGACTGAGCGCAGCGCCACGCAGAACCAGACGGCGCAAGCGCGCCGCCGGCGTGCCGGCGCGTCACGCGCCCGTGTAAACCACGCGATACGGAATACCGACCTTCTCCCACTCGGCCGCTTCCTGGCTAAGGCTGTAGTCGGTCAGCGGGTTCTGCTCGACCCAGGCGCTCGGCAGGCGCACTTCATACCCGCCCTTCTTCATCTGCGACACGGAAATGTCCGGCAGCCCGGCATCGGTCCGGCGCCGGCACAGCAGCGCCGCGAGCCGCAGGCAGAACAGCAGCGGCCATTCGACGTCGCGCGCCTGCGACAGCTTGCCGAGCTTGCCCGCATGGCCGAGCACGAGCGCGGCAAGACGTGCCTGGTCGGTGCGCGAGAAACCGGGCATGTCGGCATTGCTCGCGATATAGGCCGAATGCTTGTGATACGAGCTGTGCGAGATCGACAGGCCGATCTCGTGCAACGCGGCTGCCCACCCGAGGAACATCCGGCCTTCCTCGCGCTCTTCGTCGTCGGCTTCGTCGAGCTCGTCGTAAAACCGCACCGCAAGCGCACCGATGCGCTCGGCCTGCGCGCGATCGACGCCGTAGCGGCGCGTGAAGCCCTCGACGGTCACCGCGCGCATGTCCTCGTGCTGGGTCCGGCCGAGCAGGTCGTACAGCACGCCGAGACGCAGCGCGCCGTCGGTCGTGTCGACGTAGTCGACCCCCAGCTCCTCGAATACCGCGAGCATGATCGCGAGGCCGCCGGCGAGCACCGGCACGCGATCGGGCTTCAGCGCGATCAGCTTCAGCCGGTTCACGTTCTCGGCCTTGATCAGCGCGCGCTTCAGCCGTTCCAGCCCGCCGCGCGAGATGCCATGCGTGATGCCCGCGTCGTTGAAGCCGTTCGCCTCGACGAGCTCGGCGAGCGCACGCGCGGTGCCGGACGAACCGATCGCCTGGTCCCACCCGGCCTTCTTGTACTCGCTGGAAATGATCTGGATCTCGCGCTTGGCCGCGAGTTCGGCCTGCCGCATCGTGTATTCGTCGACGTTGCCGGCCGGAAAGAATGCCCGGCTATGGCTCACGCAGCCGATGTAAAGGCTCTCCATCACGATCGGCGTGTAGTGCGAGCCGATGATGAATTCGGTCGAGCCGCCGCCGATGTCGACGACGAGCCGCTTGCCGGCGCTCGCCGGCACCGAATGCGCGGCACCCGCGTAGATCAGGCGCGCCTCTTCGCGGCCCGCGATCACTTCGATCGGAAAACCGAGCGCCGCTTCGGCCTCGCCGAGAAACTCGCCCGCGTTCTTCGCGACACGCAGCGTGTTGGTCGCAACCGCGCGCACATGGTCGGGATGGAAATCGCGCAGGCGCTCGCCGAACCGCTTGAGCGCCTCCCAGCCACGCTCCTGCGACGCGCGATCGAGCATCTTGTCGCTCGACAGGCCCGCGGCCAGTCGAACGGGCTCGCGCAGCGCGTCGACGGGATAGATCTGGCTGCCCGCCGGCGTTTCCTCGACGCGCCCGACGATCAGCCGAAAGCTGTTCGAGCCGAGATCGACGGCAGCCAGCAAGTGGGGGGATGTAACCATCAGAAGGGGGCTCCGTGCGCGTTCGCCCGCGGCAGCCGGCCGGCCGCGCTGAGCGATCAATCAAAGGCGACATTTTAAGCGTGGAACGCTTGCCATTGCCACGCTTCACGGGCATGTACACGGGTAGATTGTATATGGCCGAAACATTTATGAGACGAAACGGTTCCGGCGTAGAATTTCCCGATATAAATACATCATCGTCATCAGCACGTCATCGTACCGTGAGAGTTTCCGAGCGTCCTTTCGAATCATCGCCCGAATCATCCCCTACTCTGCCGATGTCCGTCCGTTATCCGCTTCTCAATCGTGAACTCGGCATCCTCGGTTTCAACGAGCGCGTGCTGGCCCAGGCGGCTGACCCGCAAATTCCATTGCTCGAGCGACTGCGCTTCATCTGCATCACCAGCAGCAACCTCGACGAATTCTTCGAAGTCCGGATGGCCGGCCTGCAGGAACAGATCCGCGACAACCCCGGCGCACTGACACCCGACGGCATGTCGCTGCAGCACGCTTACGACCTCGTCGTCGAGCGCGCGCAACGCCTCGTGCACCGCCAGTACACGATGCTGCACGAAACCGTGCTGCCGGCGCTCGAACAGGAAGGCATCTACTTCCACGCGAGCGACACGTGGAACGACGAGCAGCTCGAATGGGCACGCCGCTACTTCCTCGATGAACTGCTGCCCGTGCTGACGCCGATCGGGCTCGATCCCGCGCACCCGTTCCCGCGCGTGCTGAACAAGAGCCTGAATTTCGTCGTCGAACTCGAGGGCCGCGACGCGTTCGGCCGCCAGGCGGTGATGGGCATCGTGCAGGCGCCGCGCGCGCTGCCGCGCGTCGTGCGCATGCCGCAGGCGCTGTCGGGCTTCGAGCACGGCTTCGTGCTGCTCAGCTCGTTCATGCAGCGCTTCGTCGGCGAACTGTTCCCGCAACTGGTCGTGAAGAGCTGCAACCAGTTTCGCATCACGCGTAACAGCGAGCTGTTCGTCGACGAGGACGAAATCACCAACCTGCGCGTCGCGCTGCAGGGCGAACTGCCCGCGCGCCACCTCGGCAACGCGGTGCGGCTCGAAGTGTCGGCCGACACGCCGGCGCATATCGTGCGGCGCCTGCTCGACGAAAGCCTGCTCGGCGAGAAGGACTGCTATCGCGTGGCCGGCTCCGTGAACCTCGTGCGGCTGATGCAGATTCCCGATCTCGTGGATCGCCCCGACCTGAAGTTCGCGCCGTTCGCGGCATCGATCCCGCCCGCGATCGTCAACGCGCCGACGATGTTCGACGCCATCGACGACGGCGACATCCTGCTGCACCACCCGTACGAAAGTTTCCAGCCGGTGCTCGAGCTGCTGCAGCAGGCCGCGAAGGATCCGAGCGTCGTCGCGATCAAGCAGACGATCTACCGCACCGGCACCGATTCGCCGCTGATGGACGCGCTGATGGAAGCCGCGCGCAACGGCAAGGAAGTGACCGTCGTCGTCGAACTGCTCGCTCGCTTCGACGAGGAAACCAACATCAACTGGGCGTCGCAGCTCGAAGCGGTCGGCGCGCACGTCGTGTACGGCGTGGTCGGCCACAAGTGCCACGCGAAGATGATGCTGATCGTGCGGCGCGTCGTGCAGCACGGCAAGGCATCGCTGCGCCGCTACGTGCACCTCGGCACCGGCAACTATCATCCGCGCACCGCGCGCCTCTACACCGACTTCGGGCTGATGACGGCCGACCAGAAGATCTGCGAGGACGTCCACCACGTCTTCCAGCAGCTGACGGGAATCGGCGGCGAGCTCACGCTGCACGAGCTGTGGCAGTCGCCGTTCACGCTGCATCCGCGCATCATCGAATCGATCCGCGCGGAGATCGACAATGCGCGTGCCGGCAAGCGCGCGCGCATCGTCGCGAAGATGAACGCGCTGCTGGAACCGTCGGTGATCGCCGCGCTGTACGAAGCGTCGCAGGCGGGCGTCAAGGTCGACCTGATCGTGCGCGGCGTATGCGCGCTGAAGCCCGGCGTGCCGGGGCTGTCGGAGAACATCACGGTGCGTTCGATCGTCGGGCGCTTCCTCGAACATCACCGCATCTACTATTTCCACGCGGGCGGCGCCGAGGACGTCTATCTGTCGAGCGCGGACTGGATGGACCGCAACCTGTTCCGTCGCGTCGAAGTCGCGTTCCCGATTCGCGATCGCAAGCTGAAGCGCCGCGTGATCGCCGAAGGGCTGTCGGTCTGCCTCGGCGACAACCAGTCGGCCTGGCAGATGCTGAGCGACGGCCACTACCGCCGGCGCCGCGCGGGCAAGACGATCCGCAACGCGCAACTCGGGCTGCTCGCGAAGTTCTGTTCGTAGGCACCGGGCGGCGCGCGGTTTCGCGTGCCGTGCCACCCAACGAAAAAGCACAGCCCGAGGGCTGTGCTTTTTCGTTTCCGAGGGGATGCCGATACAGGGCCCCGGAATCGCGTCACGCGCTCATGCTTCGAACGCAGCCGGCCGGATCGCGATGATCCGCGACGCCGGGAAACGTGCGGTGAACGTGCTGCCGCGCCCTTCCTCGCTCTGCACGTACAGGTGCGAATCGTGTCGCTGCAGCACGTGCTTGACGATCGCGAGGCCGAGCCCCGTGCCGCCCGTATCGCGCGAGCGGCTGCGGTCGACGCGGTAGAAGCGCTCGGTGAGCCGCGGCAGGTCGGCGGCCGGAATACCGAAGCCGCTGTCGGTGACGGAGAACACGCCCTGCGCGCCTTCGCGCCGCCATGACACGACGATCTTGCCGCCGTCCGGCGTATAACGGATCGCGTTGGTCACGAGATTCGCGAACGCACTGAAGACTTCCGTCTGCGCGCCCGTGACGCCGAGCGTCTCGTCGATCGTGAACGTGATCTCGTGATGCCCGTTCGACAGCGTGCGTGCATCTTCCTTCAGATGGTCGAACACGGCGCGCATGTCGATCGCGTGATCCATCGGCGGCTTGCTTTCGCCCTCGAGCTTCGCGAGCACCAGCAGATCGGTGACGATGTGCCGCATCCGCGACGCCTGCTGCTCCATCATGTCGAGATAGCGCGCGCGATCTTCTTCGTTCAGCGGCAGCTCGCGCATCGTCTCGAGAAAACCCGACAGCACGGTAAGCGGCGTCTTCAGTTCATGCGACACGTTCGCGACGAAGTCGCGCCGCATCGCGTCGGTCCGCTCGAGCTCCGTGATGTCCTGCGTGAGCAGCAGCTTGCGGTTCTCGCCGTACGGAAACACCTGCACTTCCAGCACGTTCTGCCGCGAGTCGCCCATCCCGCGCATCACGAGCGTCTCGTCGTAATGCTGCGCGTTCAGGTAGCGGACGAATTCCGGATGACGAACCAGATTCGTGATGTGCTGGCGCAGGTCGCGTTTCGCATCGAGCCCGAAATGCACCTCGGCGATCGCGTTGCACCATTCGATCTGGTCATGGTCGTCGAGCATCGCGACGCCGTTCGGCGACGCCTGGATCGCCTGGATGAAGCGCGAATGCTGCTGCTCGACCTGCCGCACCTGCGCATGCCACTGCTTCGCGAGCTTGTGCAGCCGGTAGTAGATTTCGCCCCAGATGCCCGGCGCGCTCGGCACCTCGCCGTAGACGGGCGCATCGAGCAGACGCCACAGGCGTTGCGTATGGAAGGTACTGAAGAAGCCCTGCGCGACCAGCATCACGACCGCGAAGCCGAGGCCCGCGATCGGGCCGGCGAACACGCCGACCAATACGCTGATCAGCACGAGCAGCACGAGCGACACGAGAAAGCGCGCCCAGATGATGTTCATGATTCAGCGCCCGAAAGAATGAACGGCATGCCGTGGCACACGGCATGTCCGGATACGTTACGCGTGCTTGGCGAGTCGGTAGCCACTGCCGCGCACGGTCTCGATCATCGCATCGCAGCCGGCCGGTTTCAAGGCCGCGCGCAATCGTTTGATGTGGACGTCGACGGTGCGCTCTTCGACGAACACGTGATCGCCCCACACCTGGTCTAGCAGTTGCGTGCGGCTGTGCACGCGTTCCGGATGCGTCATGAAGAAATGCAGCAGGCGGAATTCGGTCGGGCCGAGATCGAGCTTGATCTCGCTGCCGTCGCCGTGCGCGGCGACCCGGTGCGTGGCCGGATCGAGGCGCAGCCCGTTGATCGACACGACGTCCTCGGTCAGCTGCGGCGCGCGGCGGCGCAGCACGGCCTTGATGCGCGCCATCAGCTCCTTCGGCGAGAACGGCTTCGTCACGTAGTCGTCCGCGCCGATCTCGAGGCCGAGCACCTTGTCCTGCTCGTCGCCGCGCGCGGTCAGCATGATGATCGGGATGTGCTTGGTCCGTTCGTTGTTGCGCAGGTCGCGCGCGAACGCAATGCCGGACTTGCCCGGCAGCATCCAGTCGAGCAGCACGAGATCGGGCAGCACGTCGCTGATCAGGTTCTGCGCCTGCTCCGCGTTGTACGCGCGAATCGGACAGTGACCGGCATGCTGAAGATTCACCGAGATCAGTTCGGAAATCGCGGGTTCATCTTCAACGACGAGAATGTTGCTGGGCATCGGCACCTCTGTTCTTCCTTACGGAGTCGATTAACTGTTGGCTTCGCGATCGAGCATGTCGCGCGGCTGGTGCCGCACGTCCGTGCCCTTCACGATGTAGATGATGAATTCGGCGATGTTCTTCGCGTGGTCGCCGATCCGCTCGATCGCCTTCGCGATGAACAGGTACTCCAGGCCGACCGAGATCGTGCGCGGATCTTCCTGCATGTACGACACGAGCTTGCGCACGAACGCGCGGAATTCGAGGTCGATTTCCTTGTCGTCCTTGACGATCTGCGCGGCCGCCACCGTGTCGAGGCGCGCGAACGCGTCGAGCGCGCGGCGCAGGATCGTCACGGCCATCTCGCCCGACACCTTGATCTCCGCGATGTTCACCGCACGCGCGGCCGGCTCGTCGACCAGGCGGCGCACGCGCTTCGCGATCTTCTCGGCCTCGTCGCCCGCGCGCTCGAGGTTCGTAATCGTTTTCGAAATCGACATCAGAAGGCGCAGGTCGCGCGCGGCCGGCTGCCTCCGCGCGATGATGTTGCCGCACTCCTGGTCGATGTCGACTTCCATCGCGTTCAGCGTTTCCTCGGCCGCGATCACCTTCTCGGCCGCCTCGCGGTCGAACTCGTTCAGCGCATGCATCGCGCCGACGATCTGCGACTCGACGAGCCCGCCCATTTCCAGCACTTTCGACGACACGGCATTCAGGTCCGCGTCGAACTGGCTCGACAGATGTTTATCCGACATGGTTGTTGTTCTCCGTCATCAGCCGAAACGGCCGGTGATGTAGTCTTCCGTTTCCTTGCGCACCGGCTTGATAAAGATCTTCTCGGTGTCGCCGAATTCGATCAGCTCGCCCAGGTACATGTAGGCCGTGTAGTCCGAGCAGCGCGCGGCCTGCTGCATGTTGTGCGTGACGATCACGACCGTGTAGTCGCTCTTCAGCTCCGCGATCAGCTCTTCGATGCGGCCCGTCGAGATCGGATCGAGCGCCGAGCACGGCTCGTCGAGCAGCAGCACTTCCGGACGGATCGCGATACCGCGCGCGATGCACAGACGCTGCTGCTGGCCGCCGGACAGCCCGTAACCGCTCTGGTTCAGCTTGTCCTTCACTTCGTTCCACAGCGCGGCCTTGGTCAGCGCCCACTCGACGCGATCGTCCATCTCCGAGCGCGTGAGCTTCTCGAACATCTTCACGCCGAACGCGATGTTGTCGTAGATCGACATCGGGAACGGGGTCGGCTTCTGGAACACCATGCCGATGCGCGCGCGCAGCAGCGAAATGTCGCGTTTGGTGGTCAGCAGGTTCTCGCCGTCCATCAGGATTTCGCCTTCGGCGCGCTGCTCCGGATAGAGCGCGTACATCTTGTTGAACGTGCGCAGGAGCGTCGACTTGCCGCAACCCGACGGACCGATGAACGCCGTCACCTTCCCTTCGGGAATGCGCAGGTTGATGTTCTTCAGCGCGTGGAACTTGTTGTAGAAGAAGTTGAGGTTGTTGACCTCGATCTTCGCGTTCAGCGGCGCCAGCGGACGGCCATTTGCCGCATCTTGCGTGCCGGCGGGCGCAGCGGCGCGCTCGACGGGATTCAGGTGGCTTTCTGCCATATTCATCGGATTGCTCCGCCGTTACTTTTTCGAGAAGATCGAACGCGCCAGGATGTTGAGTCCGAGCACCCCGAGCGTGATCAGGAACACGCCCGCCCATGCGAGCGACTGCCATTCGGCGAACGGGCTCATCGCGAACTTGTAGATCGTGACGGGCAGGTTCGCCATCGGTTGGCTCATGTCCCACGAGAAGAACTGGTTCGACAGCGCGGTAAACAGCAGCGGCGCCGTTTCGCCGGCGATCCGCGCGACCGCGAGCAGCACGCCCGTCACGATCCCGCCGACCGATGCGCGCAGCGTGATCTTCAGTACCATGCGCCACTTCGGCGTGCCGAGCGCGACGGCCGCTTCGCGCAGCGCGTTCGGCACGAGCTTGAGCATGTTCTCGGTCGTGCGGATCACGATCGGAATCTGCAGCAGTGCGAGCGCGATCACGCCGGCCCAGCCCGAGAAGCGCCCCGACTTCGCGACGACGATCGCATACACGAACAGGCCGATGACGATCGACGGCGCCGAAAGCAGGATGTCGTTGATGAAGCGGATCGTGCTCGCCAGCAGGTTCTTCTGGCCGTATTCGGCGAGATAGACGCCCGCGAGGATGCCGATCGGCGTGCCGACGAGCGTGCCGAAACCGCACAGCAGCAGGCTGCCGACGATCGCGTTCGCCAGGCCGCCGCCTTCCGTGTTCGGCGCCGGCGTCGATTCGGTGAACAGCTGCAGCGACAATCCGCCGACGCCCAGATGCACCGTCGTGTAGAGAATCCACACGAGCCACAGCAGGCCGAACGCCATTGCAGCGAGCGACGCGGTCAGCGCGATCGCGTTGGTCACCTTGCGCTTGCGCTGCAGGCGATTGCGCATCGCGTCGAGCACGGCGCCATTCGGCCCCGGGAAATTCATGACGGGCTCGCTCATTTCTTGCCCTCTCCTTTCTCGAGACGAAGCAGCAGCAGTTTGGAGATGGTCAGCACGATGAACGTGATCACGAACAGGATCAGGCCCAGCTCCATCAGGGCGGACGTATGCAGGCCCGGTTGCGCTTCCGCGAATTCGTTCGCGAGCGCCGACGTGATGCTGTTGCCCGGCGCGAACAGCGACACGCTGTCGAGCAGGTTGGTGTTGCCGATCACGAAGGTCACGGCCATCGTTTCGCCGAGCGCGCGGCCGAGGCCGAGCATCACGCCGCCGATCACGCCGGTCTTCGTATAGGGCAGCACGACCTTCCACATCACTTCCCACGTCGTGCAGCCGATCCCGTACGCCGATTCCTTCAGCAGCACGGGCGTGACTTCGAACACGTCGCGCATCACCGATGCGATGTACGGGATGATCATGATCGCGAGGATCACGCCGGCCGCGAGAATGCCGATGCCGATCGGCGGGCCCGCCGTCAGCGGACCGAGCACCCACACGTCCTTGAACAGACGGCCGATCGGCTTCTGGAAGTATTCGGCGAAGATCGGCGCGAACACGAGCAGGCCCCACATGCCGTACACGATCGACGGAATCGCCGCGAGCAGCTCGATCGCGATGCCGAGCGGGCGACGCAGCCACACGGGCGCCAATTCGGTGAGGAACAGTGCGATGCCGAAGCTGACCGGCACCGCGATGATGAGAGCGATGATCGACGTCACGATCGTGCCGTAGATCGGCACGACTGCGCCGTAGATATCCGAGTTCGGATCCCACTCGGTTTGCCACAGGAAACCGAGGCCGAACTTCTGGATGGTCGGCAGCGACGCAATGATCAGGGAAACGATGATCCCGCCCAGCAGCAGCAGGGTCACGATCGCGGCCAGCCGTGCGAGGCCGCCGAACAGAACGTCTCCGAGACGGCTCGGCGCGCGTTGCTGCGCGGCATCGGACCGGGAGGACGTGTAGGAAATATCAGACATGGGCGCCTGTTCTGGATCGCCGGGCGCCGTAACGCCCGGCCTTACCGCACACACTGCCCGGCCGGCACGGCCGGGCAGCGAACCGCTGGATTGCTTACTCTGCGGCGACCGGCTTGCCCGATGCGTCCGTCACCTTCGTCTTCCACTGCTTGCGGATTTCCGTCTCGACCGACGCCGGCAGCGAGATGTAGTCGAGGCTGTCGGCTGCCTTCTCGCCGTTCTTGAACGCCCAGCTGAAGAACTTCAGCGTTTCGGCGCCCTGCTCCGGCTTGTCCTGCTTCGCGTGCAGCAGCACGAACGTCGCACCGACGACCGGCCATGCTTCCTTGCCCGGCTGGTTCGTCAGGATCTGGTAGAACGACTTCGACCAGTTCGCGCCGGCAGCAGCGGCCTTGAACGTTTCGGTCTTCGGCTCGACCACCGTGCCCGTCGAGTTCTTCAGGGCCGTGTAGGTCATGTTGTTCTTCTTCGCATACGCCCACTCGACGTAGCCGATCGCGCCCGGCAGGCGCTGCACGAAGGCCGCGACGCCGTCGTTGCCCTTGCCGCCCGTGCCGGTCGGCCAGTTGACCGTCGTGCCTTCGCCGATCTTCGACTTCCACTCGTCGTTGACCTTCGACAGGTAGTTCGTCCAGATGAAGCTGGTGCCCGAACCGTCAGCGCGACGAACGACCGCGATGTCCGTATCCGGCAGCTTGACCTTCGGGTTCAGTGCAACGATCGCCGGATCGTTCCACTTCTTGATCTTGCCGAGGTAGATGTCGCCGAGCACCGGGCCCGACAGCGTCAGTTCGCCGGCCTTCACGCCCGGCACGTTGACGACCGGCACCACGCCGCCGACCACCGTCGGGAACTGGAACAGGCCTTCCTTCGCGAGTTCTTCATCCTTCAGCGGAGCGTCCGAACCGGCAAAATCGACCGTCTTCGCGACGATCTGCTTCAGGCCGCCCGACGAACCGATACCCTGGTAGTTCACCTTCGCGCCGCCGGACTGCTGGTAGTCGGCAGCCCATTTCGTATAGATCGGCATCGCGAACGTGCTGCCTGCGCCCGTGATGTCGGCAGCTTGCGCGGCGACTGCGAAAAGCGCGCCAGCCAGGCCGGCAATCGCGGTTTGCATCAATTTCATGAGACCTCCAGTGTGTGAGCGGATGACTACGGCACCGCGAAGGTTAGGGGCTCCTCATGACGATAATGTGACAATCGATGAAACTGGCGTGACAGTAACATGACTGGTTGAAAGGGTGTATCGGGCCCTGTGCGGGCGGCCGCGCGCCGACATCGCGGCGCGGGAATACCGGCTGGAACTGCCGGTCGGGAAGGGTCCTCGGCACCCGCGTATGCGAGGCCCGAGCGAAGCGCGTTCGCCGGATGCGGTGCGGCACGCGCATCGCCGCCGGCCCTCGCGATTCAGGGTCGAAAGATTTCATCAGACGAAATTCGCGCCGAAGTCACCCTCTATTTAATAGCGCAAACCTTTGCGTCTGACGAATTGCGGCGCCCGAAAGCGCCGCCTGTCGAATCACCGGCAAGGCCGCGCGTGGCCGGCCGGACATCGTGCACCGTCGCCGATTCGGCTCAGCTCGTCGCCGCGCGCACTGCGTCGGCGATCGCTTCCGCGTGACGCGTCGCGTCAGCCGCATGCTGCGCCTCGACCATCACGCGCAGCACCGGCTCGGTACCCGACGCGCGGATCAGCACCCGGCCGCGGCCGGCAAGCGCGCTTTCGGCCGCGTCGATCGCCGCGCGAATCGATGCGCTGCCCTTCCAGTCGGCACCCGGCTTCATCCGCACGTTGATCAGCTTCTGCGGGAACAGCGTGACGCCGTCCAGTATCTGCGCAAGCGTGCGGCCGCTGCGCTTGAGCGCCGCCAGCACGAGAAGCGCCGAGACGATGCCGTCGCCGGTCGAATGGCGATCGAGCGACAGGATATGGCCCGAACCTTCCGCGCCGAGCTGCCAACCGCGCTCGCGCAACTGTTCGAGCACATAGCGATCGCCGACGGCCGCTCGCACGAACTGCACGCCCTCGCGCTGCAGCGCGACCTCGACCGCGAGGTTCGTCATCAGCGTGCCCACCGCGCCGTCGACCTTGCCGGCAGTCGCGATCCGGTCCTTCACGAGCACGTAGAGCAACTCGTCGCCGTTGTACAGGCGGCCCGTCGAATCGACGACCTGCAGGCGGTCCGCATCGCCGTCGAGCGCGATGCCGAGGTCCGCATGGTTCGCCCGCACCGCACGCACCAGTGCGTCGGGCGCCGTGGCGCCGACACCGTCGTTGATGTTGAAACCGTTCGGCGCGACGCCGATCGGGATCACGTCCGCGCCGAGCTCGTGGAACACGTGCGGCGCAATCTGGTACGCGGCGCCGTGCGCGCAGTCGATCACGAGCTTGAGCCCGCGCAGGTCGTACGCGGCCGGGAACGTGCTCTTGCAGAACTCGATGTAACGGCCGGCCGCGTCGTCGAGGCGGCGCGCCTTGCCAAGGCGGTCCGACGACGCGCATTCGAGCGGCTTGTCGAGCCATGCTTCGATCTCGGCCTCCGTATCGTCGGGCAGCTTGTTGCCGTCGGCGGAGAAGAACTTGATCCCGTTGTCCTGATACGGGTTGTGCGATGCGCTGATCACGACACCGGCCGACAGGCGCAGCGCGCGCGTCAGGTACGCGACGCCCGGCGTCGGCATCGGGCCGGCCAGCATCACGTCGACGCCGGCAGCCGAAAAGCCGGCCTCGAGCGCGGCCTCGAGCATGTAGCCCGACACGCGCGTGTCCTTGCCGATCAGCACCGTCGGACGCGCACCCGCCGCGACGTCGGCCGCGCCGGCCAACACCTTGCCGGCCGCATAGCCGAGACGCAACACGAAATCAGGCGTGATGGGCGCATCGCCCACCGTGCCGCGAATGCCGTCCGTGCCGAAATATCGACGTCCCATGGCGAACCTTCCTCCTTCGTCTTTCCAACTTTTGACTTATCGTTGCCGCGCGGCTTCGCGCACGGCATTCCAGACCTTCAGCGCATCGACCGTCGCCGCGACGTCGTGCACACGCACGATCGCCGCGCCGCGCTCGACCGCGCACAACGCGGCCGCCACGCTCGCCGCGACGCGTTCGATCGGTGGCTTGCCGCCGATCACCGCGCCGAGCATCGATTTGCGCGACATGCCTGCAAGAATCGGGTACGCGCGCCCGTCGGGCCGCGCGGGCGCCGTGTCCGGCAGCGCGGCCAGCAGCGCGTAGTTGTCGTCGACCACGGCCTTGCCGAATCCGAACCCCGGATCGACGCAGATCCGCTCCGGCGCGACGCCCGCATCGCGCAGCGCCTGCGCGCGGGCGGCGAGAAAGTCGCGCACGTCGGTCACGACGTCGCCGTAGTCGGGCTCGCCGACCTGCATCGTCTGCGGCTCGCCGAGCATGTGCATCGCGCACAGCCCGCTGTTGCCTTCGCGCACGGCGTCGATCGCGCCCGGCTGGCGGAATCCCCAGATGTCGTTGATCAGATCCGCGCCGGCGGCGAGCGCCGCCCGCATCACGGCCGGCTTGTAAGTGTCGATCGACAGCGGCACGTTCAGCGGCCGAAGCGCTTCGACGAGCGGAATCACGCGCGCGAGCTCCTCGTCGAGCGGCACGGGCGGCGCGCCGGGACGCGTCGATTCGCCGCCGATGTCGATCAGGTCGACGCCTTCGGCAATCATCCGCTCGGCCTGGCGCAGCGCATCGTCGCGCGCGAGGAAGCGGCCGCCGTCGGAAAACGAATCGGGGGTGGCGTTGAGAATGCCCATCACGAGCGGGCGTTCGAACGTCAGCGAGAAACGGCCGCACTGGAGCGGCGCGGGAATGGAGGCTGAAACTGCGGAGTCGGGCACGGGCGGGAAGCGTTGATGAATGCAAAACGGGCCGGTGTGAAGCCACACCAGCCCGTGAACGGTGCTACGGCAGAGGTCAGGCCGGCGAAGCGGGCGCCGGCGCGCTGCCGGGCTTCACTTCGGCGGCCGTGCCGCCACCCGACGAATCGCCGCCGACGGCCGGCGAGCTCTTCGGCGAGCGCGGCGGACGCCCTTCCATGATGTCGTTGATCTGATCGGCGTCGATCGTCTCCCACTCCATCAGTGCGGCCGTCATCGCCTCGACCTTGTCGCGGTTCTCTTCGAGCAGGCGGCGCGCAAGGCTGTACTGCTCGTCGAGCACGCGGCGGATTTCGCCGTCGACCTTCTGCTGCGTCGCTTCCGAGATCGTGCGGGTGAAGCCGCGGCCGAACGGGCCGCTGTCGTTCTCGTCGTCGACGTAGACCATCGGTCCGAGCGCGTCGGTCATGCCGAAACGCGCGACCATCGCGCGGGCCGTCTGCGTCGCCTTGTTGAAGTCGTCCGACGCGCCGGTGCTGATCAGGTTCAGGAACAGCTCCTCGGCCACGCGGCCGCCGAACAGGATCGCCAGGCGGTCGAGCAGGTAATCCTTCGAGTAGGTCTCGTTGTCATGCTCGGGCAACTGCCACGTGACACCCAGTGCGCGACCGCGCGGGATGATCGTGACCTTGTGCACCGGGTCGGCCTTCGGCAGCAGCTTCGCGATCACCGCGTGGCCCGACTCGTGGTAAGCCGTCGCGCGCTTCGCCTCTTCGCGAATCACCGCCGACTTGCGCTCCGGACCCATGAAGATCTTGTCCTTCGCGTCCTCGAAATCCTGCATTTCGACGATGCGCTTGCCGCGGCGGGCGGCGAACAGTGCCGCCTCGTTCACGAGGTTCGCCAGGTCGGCGCCCGAGAAGCCCGGCGTGCCGCGCGCGATGACCGCTGCGTCGACATCGTTCGCGATCGGTACCTTGCGCAGGTGCACGCGCATGATCTGCTCGCGGCCGCGGATGTCCGGCAGGCCGACATAGACCTGGCGGTCGAAACGGCCCGGGCGCAGCAGCGCCTTGTCGAGCACGTCGGAACGGTTGGTCGCGGCGATCACGATCACGCCCGAGTTCGCTTCGAAGCCGTCCATCTCGACCAGCATCTGGTTCAGCGTCTGCTCGCGCTCGTCGTTGCCGCCGCCCATGCCGGCGCCGCGATGACGGCCGACCGCGTCGATTTCGTCGATGAACACGATGCACGGCGCGTGCTTCTTCGCCTGCTCGAACATGTCGCGCACACGGGCCGCGCCGACGCCGACGAACATTTCGACGAAGTCGGAACCCGAGATGCTGAAGAACGGCACCTTCGCTTCACCGGCGATCGCGCGGGCGAGCAGCGTCTTGCCGGTACCCGGAGGGCCGACCAGCAGCACGCCGCGCGGAATGCGACCGCCCAGCTTCTGGAATTTCTGCGGGTCGCGCAGGAAGTCGACGAGCTCGGACACTTCTTCCTTCGCTTCGTCGCAGCCCGCGACGTCGGAGAAGTTCACCGCGTTGTTGTTCTCGTCGATCAGCCGCGCGCGCGATTTCCCGAACGAGAACGCGCCGCCTTTGCCGCCTCCCTGCATCTGCCTCATCATGTAGAACCAGAACACGATGATCAGGATCGTCGGCCCGAGGTAGTACAACGCGGACATCAGCGCGTTCGGCTCGTCGTCGGCCTTGCCGCTGACCTGCACGCCGTACTTCATCAGATCGCCGACCATCCAGATGTCGCCGGGCGACACGATCTGGTATTTCTGCCCATCAGCCGGAGTGACGGTGAGGTTGCGCCCCTGCACGATGACGTTCTTGACCTTGCCGTTCTTGGCGTCGTCCATGAACTGCGAATAGGACACACCTTCCTGGACGCGGGGCTTGTCGAACTGCTTGAACACCGTAAACAGCACCAGTGCGATCACCAGCCACACTGCTGCCTTCGAAAACATATTGTTGTTCAAAGCACCACTCCTTCACTCGTAGACGAGCGCCTACATTTTCCTTGCGGCGCTCCTCGGTCATTCTAATCCAGTCCGACCACCCCCGCCATAAGCATTGACAACCGCCGCGATAGCGCTTCGCTTGTCTGGCAAGGGCCGGAGCCCGTTTGCGGCACCGCGCTCCGCGTCACCGCGGATGCTTCAGCTGCCGGCCCAAAATGAACGTTTCGGACGATTTGTCGCGCGACGCCTTCGGCTTGCGCGGCGCGACGACCTTAAACTGCTGTTTGAACTTTTCGACGATCTGACTGTAGCCGCTACCGTGGAAGCACTTCACGAGCAGCGCACCTTCCGGCTTCAGGTGATTCTGCGCGAATTCGAGCGCCAGATCGCACAGATGCTCGATGCGCGCCGCGTCCGCCGAGGCCACGCCGGAGAGGTTGGGGGCCATGTCGGAAATAACAAGGTCCACCGCGCGGCCTTCGAGCACCTCTTCCAGCCGGTGCAGGACGTCGTCCTCGCGGAAGTCGCCCTGGAGGAAGTGGACGTCGGCGATCGGCTCCATCGGCAGGATGTCGAGCGCAACGATCGTGCCGTCGATGCCGCCTTCGCGCTCCGCGTCACGCTTCTTGCCCTGCGCGAGCTTGTTGCGGGCATACTGGCTCCAGCTGCCCGGCGTCGCGCCGAGATCGACGATCACCTGGCCCGGACGGATCAGCTTGTCCTGTTCGTCGATTTCCTTCAGCTTGTACGCGGCACGCGCGCGATAGCCCTCCCGCTGCGCCATTTTGACGTACGGGTCGTTGATGTGGTCGTGCAGCCAGTGCTGGTTAAAGCGGTTTTTTGCCATTCGAGAGAGAGATTGCTGCTATTTGCTTCGTGAAGCCGTGCTTTTGGCGGATAATACGCGTCTTCTTCGCGCGGCTGCGGCCCCTTCCGGGACCCAAGCCGCGATTTTACGTGGTTTCGGCGCGCGGCTGATGCGGTAACTTCCCGCGATTCGCTTCTGACGCAGCGCGCCCCTAATTTGATTTCGACATTTCCATGCCCGCCCTTTCGCTTTCCCCCGCCGAGCGCTCCGCGCTGCGTTCCCAGGCCCATGCGCTCAAGCCCGTCGTGCTGATTGGCGCCGAAGGGCTGACCGACGCCGTGCTGAAGGAAATCAAGGTGCACCTCGCCGCGCACCAGCTGATCAAGATCCGTGTGTTCGGTGACGAGCGCGACGAGCGCGTCGCCATTTACGACGAGATCTGCGACCGCCTGAACGCAGCGCCGATCCAGCACATCGGCAAGCTGCTGGTGATCTGGAAGCCCGAGGCTGCCGTGGCGGCCCCGGCCCGCGGCCGACGCGCCGGCGCGCTGCCGAGCGCGGCCGAAGCCGTCGACGACAAGAAAGGCCGTGCGCCGCGCACCGTCAAGGTCGTCAAGGTGTCGCCGAACGCGAGCCCCGTGCGTCGCCCGCGGCCGGTCAAGGTCACGGTGCGCGGCAACGAGCGCGTGACGGCGGGCGGCAACGTGAAGCGCGCGAAAAAGCGTCAGGCCAGCACGAAGCGGCCGCACCAGGGCAAGTAATCCCGCCGCGCGGCACGGGGCACCCCGTGCCGCCCTGCCGCTGCAACGCTCGGAGCGTTCAGGCGTCTCGCGCCGGCAGACGCCAGATCAGCATCAGCCCCAGCACGCTCTCGACGAGATAGAACAGGCTCGAGACGCCGTGCAGCATCCCGAAGCGGCTCGCGTACGGCGAGTGCGCGATATCGGTGCCCGCCTCCATCGCGGCCACCCGCAGCGCGTTCATGAACGGCTGCAGCGCAAAATACCCGACCAGCACGCACGCCACCATCGCCGCGACGATCCAGCGCACGCGCCGGTAATCGCCGCTGCCGCGCCGCACCTGCTGATTCGACAGCGCGAGCAGCAACACGCCGCACACGACGCCGACGATCGCCTCGATCCGGAACAGCTGGGCCGCGACCGAGCCGGCCGTCATCCGCTCCAGCGTTCGGAACAGCACGGGCGCGACCGCATACCCGATCGTCAGCAGGCTGCCGACCCACACGGCCGACAGCAGACGGAACACGCGGTGCGGCATCACGTCGCTCCGCTTCAGATATAGCTGACCGAGATGATTTCGTATTCGCGCACGCCGCTCGGTGCCTGGACGGCCGCGACGTCGCCTTCGGACTTGCCGATCAGCGCGCGCGCGATCGGCGAACTGACCGAGATCAGGCCGTGATCGATGTCGGCTTCGTCGTCGCCGACGATCTGGTACTTGACGGTGTCGCCCGACTCGAGATCCTCGAGTTCGACCGTCGACGCGAAGACCACGCGGCCTTCGGCATCGAGCACGGTGGGATCGATGACCTGCGCGGCCGACAGCTTCGATTCGATTTCCGCGATGCGACCCTCGATGAAGCCCTGCTTTTCTTTCGCAGCGTCGTATTCGGCGTTTTCGGACAGATCGCCCTGTGCGCGGGCCTCCGCGATCGCGTTGATCACGGCCGGCCGCTCGACGGACTTGAGGCGCTGCAATTCATCGCGCAGTTGCTCTGCGCCACGCTTTGTCAACGGAATGGTGCTCATAAACGGCTCAATCGCTAAAAACGGCTATAAAAAAAATCACCGCGATTAAGCGCATTCCCGGCGAACCGGAAACACCGCTTAACCGCGGCACGTGTTGCTTCGACAGGTAACCGACCGCTTAGTTTAGGCGAGCATGAAGACCTTGTAAATCATAGACTTCCAGATCCTTCAGGTAGCGCAAGCCTTCGACGGCCGCGCGCGCGCCCGACATCGTCGTGTAGTACGTGACCTTGTGCGCCTGCGCGCTCATGCGGATCGAACGCGAATCGGCGATTGCCTGGCGCGTCTCGTCGACCGTCGTGAACACGAGTGCGATCTCGCCGTTCTTGATCATGTCGACGATGTGCGGACGGCCGTCCTTCACCTTGTTGACGACCTTCACCGGCACGCCGGCCGCTTCGATCGCGGCGGCCGTGCCCTTGGTCGCGACGATCGGGTAGCCGAGGTCGTGCAGCATGCGCGCGACTTCGACGGCCTTCGGCTTGTCGGCGTCCATCACGGTCAGTAGCACCGTGCCCGACTCCGGCAGGCGCGAGCCCGCTGCGAGCTGCGACTTGAACAGCGCCTCGCCGAACGTGCGGCCGACACCCATCACTTCGCCGGTCGAACGCATTTCAGGCCCGAGGACCGGATCGACGGTCGGGAACTTGACGAACGGGAACACCGCTTCCTTCACGCTGAAGTACGGCGGCTCGACTTCCTTCGTCACGCCCTGCTGCGCGAGCTTCTGGCCGACCATCGCGCGCGCCGCGATCTTCGCGAGCGGCAGGCTGGTTGCCTTCGACACGTACGGCACCGTGCGCGATGCGCGCGGGTTCACTTCGAGCACGTAGATGATGTCCTGCTTCGAGCCGTCCGCCTGCGGCACCTGCTGGATCGCGAACTGCACGTTCATCAGGCCGACCACGTTCAGCGCCTTCGCCATCGCGCCCGTCTGGCGCTTCAGCTCGGCAACGGTTTCCTTCGACAGCGAGTACGGCGGCAGCGAGCATGCCGAGTCGCCCGAGTGGACGCCCGCCTGCTCGATGTGCTCCATCACGCCGCCGATGAACACCGACTCGCCGTCGCAGATGCAGTCGACGTCGCACTCGATCGCGTCGTTCAGGAAGCGGTCGAGCAGCACCGGCGAATCGTTCGACACCTTCACGGCCTCGCGCATGTAGCGCTCGAGGTCGCGCGGCTCGTGGACGATTTCCATCGCGCGGCCGCCCAGCACGTACGACGGGCGCACGACGAGCGGGTAGCCGATTTCGGCCGCCAGCGCGAGCGCTTCTTCTTCGGCACGCGCGGTGCGGTTCGGCGGCTGGCGCAGGCCGAGGTCCTGCAGCAGCTTCTGGAAACGCTCGCGGTCTTCGGCCGCGTCGATCATGTCCGGCGACGTGCCGATGATCGGCACACCGTGCGCCTCGAGGTCGAGCGCAAGCTTCAGCGGCGTCTGGCCGCCGTACTGGACGATCACGCCGACCGGCTTTTCCTTGTCGACGATCTCGAGCACGTCTTCCAGCGTCAGCGGCTCGAAGTACAGGCGGTCGGACGTGTCATAGTCGGTCGACACCGTTTCCGGGTTGCAGTTGACCATGATCGTTTCGTAGCCGTCCTCGCGCATCGCGAGCGCCGCGTGCACGCAGCAGTAATCGAACTCGATGCCCTGGCCGATCCGGTTCGGCCCGCCGCCGAGCACCATGATCTTCTTGTTGGTGGTCGGCTGCGCCTCGCACTCTTCCTCGTAGGTCGAGTACATGTAGGCCGTCTTGGTCGCGAACTCGGCCGCGCAGGTGTCGACGCGCTTGTAGACCGGGCGCACGTTCAGTTCGACGCGGCGGCGGCGGACGTCTTCCGGCGTCGCGCCGAGCAGCTTCGCGAGGCGACGATCGGAGAAGCCGCTCTGCTTCAGGAAGCGCAGCTCGTCGAACGTCAGCGATGCGAGCGTGCGGCCCGACAGCGCCTTTTCCTTCAGGATGATCTGTTCGATCTGCTCGAGGAACCACGGGTCGATCGCCGTTTCCGCGAAGATTTCCTCGGCCGTCATGCCGATGCGGAACGCGTCGCCGACGTACCAGATGCGGTCCGGGCCCGGCTCGTGGATCTCGATCGCGATCTCGTCGCGGTCGGTCGACTTCTCGTCGAGACCGTCGACGCCGACCTCGAGGCCGCGCAGCGCCTTCTGGAACGATTCCTGGAACGTGCGGCCGATCGCCATCACTTCGCCGACCGACTTCATCTGCGTGGTCAGGCGCGAATCGGCTTCACGGAACTTCTCGAACGCGAAACGCGGGATCTTCGTGACGACGTAGTCGATCGTCGGCTCGAACGATGCCGGCGTCTGGCCGCCGGTGATTTCGTTCTTCAGCTCGTCGAGCGTGTAGCCGACCGCGAGCTTCGCCGCGACCTTCGCGATCGGGAAGCCGGTCGCCTTCGATGCGAGCGCCGACGAACGCGACACGCGCGGGTTCATCTCGATGACGACCATGCGGCCGTCCTTCGGATTGATCGAGAACTGCACGTTCGAGCCGCCGGTGTCGACGCCGATCTCGCGCAGCACCGCGAGCGATGCGTTACGCAGGATCTGGTATTCCTTGTCGGTGAGCGTCTGCGCCGGCGCGACCGTGATCGAATCGCCGGTGTGCACGCCCATCGGGTCGAGGTTTTCGATCGAGCACACGATGATGCAGTTGTCGGCGCGGTCGCGCACGACTTCCATCTCGTATTCCTTCCAGCCGAGCAGCGACTCTTCGATCAGCAGCTCGCGCGTGGGCGAAAGATCCAGACCGCGCTTGCAGATCTCCTCGAACTCCTCGCGGTTGTACGCGATGCCGCCGCCCGAGCCGCCGAGCGTGAACGACGGGCGAATCACGACCGGGTAGCCGCTGCCGCCCGTCTCCGCCATGATCTGCGCGTGCACCTTGGTCGCCTCTTCCATCGAGTGCGCGATGCCCGACTTCGCGGAGCCGAGACCGATCTTGGTCATCGCTTCCTTGAACTTCTGGCGGTCTTCCGCCTTGTCGATCGCTTCCGGCGACGCGCCGATCAGCTCGACACCGAACTTCTCGAGCACGCCGTGGTGGTGCAGGTCGAGCGCGCAGTTCAGCGCGGTCTGGCCGCCCATCGTCGGCAGGATCGCGTCCGGGCGCTCCTTCTCGATGATGCGTGCGACAACTTCCCACGTGATCGGCTCGATGTAGGTGACGTCGGCCGTGTTGGGGTCGGTCATGATCGTCGCCGGATTGCTGTTCACGAGGATGACCTTGTAGCCCTCTTCACGCAGCGCCTTGCAAGCCTGCGCGCCCGAATAGTCGAACTCGCAAGCCTGGCCGATGATGATCGGGCCGGCGCCGATGATGAGGATGCTTTTGATGTCTGTGCGTTTTGGCATGGCTTGTGAATTCAGTAAGTAATCTTTGTCGTGGCGTTGTCGCGGATCGGCGGTTGCGCTCAGCTCATGGTGGCGAGCGCAAGCTTCACCGAGAAACCGATGAACAGGCCGCCCACGCTGCTCGCCGCACCCGCCGCGAGCTTGCGGCGGCGGCGGAAATGCTCGGCAAGCCGTGCGCCCGCGAAGATCAGCGTGCTCAGGTACAGGAAGCTCGCGCATTGCGCGATCGCCCCGAGCACGACGAACGACAGCGCGGGATGCGGGAATGCCGGGTCGACGAACTGGATGAAGAACGAGATGAAGAACAGGATCGCCTTCGGATTCAGGAGGCTCACGATCAGCGCCTTGCGGAACGGCGTGTCGAAGGACTGCTCGCCGCCGACCGCGCGCGGCGCATCGGCCGGCTCATCGGCGCGGGCGCGCAGCTTCCGCCACGCGCCGCGCAGCATCCCGGCACCGATGTACAGCAGATACGCGGCACCGCCGTACTTGACGACGGAGAACAGCAGGGGGTTCGCCTTGAGCAGCGACGCGACGCCCGCGGCGGACAGCACCATCAGCACCGTGTCGCCGACGAACACACCGCAGGCCGCGCGATAGCCGGCCTTCACGCCACGCTGCGCCGCGAGCGACAGCACGTACATCGAGTTCGGCCCCGGCAGCAGGATGATGAAGATCACGCCGAACACGTAGGTCCAGATATCCGTGATGCCGAGTGCGTGGCCGAACATGATGCGAATCTCCCGTTCTTCGGTTGCTTCGGTTGCGTCAGGCGGAGCGCTGCTTCGCCGCGTCCATCAGGGCGGTGAAACGGTCGAACAGATACGCGATGTCGTGCGGGCCGGGCGACGCTTCCGGGTGACCCTGGAAGCAGAATGCCGGCTTGTCGGTCAGCTCGAAGCCCTGCAGCGTGCCGTCGAACAGCGACACGTGCGTTACGCGCGCGTTGGCCGGCAGCGAATCCGCATCGACCGCGAAGCCGTGGTTCTGCGACGTGATCACCACGCGGCCATCGCCGAGATCCTTCACCGGGTGGTTCGCGCCATGGTGGCCCGTCTTCATCTTCAGCGTCTTCGCGCCGACCGCGAGGCCCATGATCTGGTGGCCGAGGCAGATGCCGAAGGTCGGCACGCCGCGCTCGATGAATTCGCGGGCTGCCGCGATCGCGTAGTCGCACGGTTCCGGGTCGCCCGGGCCGTTCGACAGGAAGATGCCGTCCGGATTCAGCGCCAGCGCGTCGGCCGCGCTCGCCTCGGCCGGCAGCACCGTCACGTGGCAACCGCGCTCCGCGAGCATGCGCAGGATGTTGTACTTGACGCCGAAGTCGTACGCGACGACGCGGTACTTCGGCGCTTGCTGCATGCCGTAACCGCTGCCGAGGCGCCATTCGGTCTGCTTCCACTCGAACGGCTTCGTGGTCGACACGACCTTAGCGAGATCCATGCCGGCGAGGCCCGGGAACGAGCGCGCGAGTTCGATCGCCTTCGCCTCGTCATTCGAGCCGGCCAGGATGCAGCCGTTCTGCGCGCCCTTGTCGCGCAGGATACGGGTCAGCTTGCGGGTATCGATGCCGGCGATCGCGACGACGCCTTCGTCGCGCAGGTAGTCGCCGAGCGTGCGCTCCATGCGGAAGTTCGATGCGAGCGTCGGCAGATCACGGATGATCAGGCCGGCGGCATGGACTTTCGTGGCTTCGACGTCTTCGGCGTTGACGCCGACGTTGCCGATATGCGGGTAGGTGAGCGTGACGATCTGACGCGCGTAGCTCGGATCAGTCAGGATTTCCTGATAGCCGGTAATCGCGGTGTTGAACACGACTTCACCGATCGTGTGGCCTTCGGCCCCGATCGAATAACCACGAAAGACCGTGCCGTCGGCGAGTGCAAGCAAGGCGGGAGAAAAAGACGGCAACACGGGAGGCTCCTTGGGGAACACCCTGCTGCCGACCTGTTTACCCTGCCGCGCGAGCGCCGCGCTGCGTAGGCGCGCGGAGTCGCTAGCTGGACGCGACCTGCGATGTCGGCGCGCGAACCCGGCGCGTGGCGCACGAGGCTTCGCGGCATCGCCCGACAGGCGGCGTGCGGCGGATGAACGGGATAAGTGAGGTAGGCGCTAGGGTGCGAGGTTGATCAGCACAAACTTTCAAATTATAGCCCGAAAATGGCCTAATCTTCAATCGACATGGCCGTCCGATCATGCGTGTGGCGCGCACAATGCCGCGGCATCGCGCACGACGCGCGTTGCTGCGGCCCCGTTTCCGCAGCCGCGCTACCCGTCAGCGTACCGCCGGATCAACGCGCTTGCCAGCGCTGCGCGCGGGCCATGCGTACCAGACCGCGCTCGCAAGCTGCAGCGCGAGCAGCACGCTCCATGCGGTGACGTGCGCGGCAGCCGGATAACGGCCGTCGATCGCCGGCCAGTGCGACAGCACCGCGCCGATACCGATCTGGAACGCAAAGATCAGCACGAAGATCACGAGCGTCAGCGTCGTATTCGCGCGGCCGATCAGATGGGCCGGAAAGTGGCGGACCAATACCGCATAGGTCAGGATCCCGACGCCGCCGAACATCCCGTAGGCCGCCCACAGCACGCCCGGCGGCAGCGAAACGCGCGCGACGATCGCAACCTGCGTGGCAACGAACAACGCCATGCCGACGCCGCAAAACGCCTGGACCGACACCCCACGGCGCTCGAGCACGCGCGCCGCCGCGCCGAAACCGACACAACCGGCCATCATCGCGAAGCCGAGCACCGACACGAGCCGCGCGGCGTGCTGTGCGTCGAACCCGGCGACGTCGCGCAGGTACGGGCCGACCCATAGCGACTGCATCGCATAGAACACGCCCTGCGTGACGATCGAGAACGACGAGATCTTCCAGAACGCGCCGCTGCCGAGGATGTACCACGTGCCCTTGAACTGGCTGACGAGTCCGCCCTGATGGCGCGGCTGCTCGGCCTCCGGCGCGCCGAAGCCGATCGCGGCCGCGACGGCGATCGTCAGCACCGCGAGGCCGCCGCAGATTATGCGCCAGCTCGTCACGCCGAGCAGCCACGTGAGCGGCGAGCCGACCGCGACGCCACCCAGGCCGCCAACGGCCATCACGAGGCCGTTGACGAGCGGCAGCCGGCCAACCGGGAAATGCTGCGCGAGCGCCTTGAATGCCGCACCGAGACACACCGATACGCCGACGCCGATGAGCAATCGGCCCGCCATCATCGTGCCGAGGTCGTGTGCGACGCCGAACACGGCGGCGCCGGTGGCCGCGAACAGCAGCATGCCGGCCGTCACGCGGCGCGGGCCGAAATGGTCGAGCAGCACGCCCGCCGGAATCTGCGCGCCGGCAAAGCCGAGGAAATACAGACTGGTAAGCAGCCCGAGATCGGCGGCCGAAAGCCCGAGCTCGTGCGTGACGAATGGCGCGAAGCCGAGATTGACGCCGCGGAACACATACGACACGAAATATCCGAGCGCAAACAGCGCGAGCACCCTCACCTGCACCGACGACATCGCTCCTCCTCGTGATCCGGGACCCGCGAAGCAATAGCCTCGCTGCCGCGCACAAACGAAAACGCCGTCACCTCGGTGACGGCGTTCCATCGCGTTTCATCGGATGATAGCGCAAGCGCGCGGTCCTGCCGGCGCGCCTCGCGGCGGTCGCGACCGCGTTACTTCTTCTTGCCCTTGTGCGCAGCAGCCTTCGGCGCGGCCTTGGCCGGTGCCGCCTTCGCGGGGGCCGACTTCGTCGCACGGGCGGCCGGCTTCGCGGCACCGTGCTTCGTGCCGCGCGACTTGCCGCCCACGGACAGGCTCGCGCGCTCGATATGCGCACCGGCGGCCGACGTCGCGATCCGCTCCGGACCCGGCTCTGCCGGCACCGCGCGGCCAACCGGCACGTGCAGCACGAGCGCCTGGCCCGGCATCGCGAGATCGCGATGCGTGCGGTTCCATGCCTTCAGCTGACCGACCGACACGCCGTAGCGGCCGGCGATCGCCGCCATCGACTGCTTGCGGCGCACGCGAATCAGCATCTTGCGCGTGTCGGGCACGTCGGGCTCCATCGCGAGCACGCCGTTTTCCGCGACGTCCGCGCTGATGTCCTCGTCGTCGTCATCGCCGCGCGGCACGACGATCGTCGAGCCCGGCTTCAGGCGCATGCCGGCCGGAATCTTGTTGACCGACATCAGCGTATCGGCGTCGACGCCGATCTTCTCGGCGATCGCAGCCGGGCGCGCGCGCTCGCTGACCGTATAGGTCGTCCACGTCGACAACTGGCCGCTGTACGCCTTCAGGTTCTTCTCGAACGCTGCCGCGTTGTCGAACGGCAGCAGGATCTGCGGCTCGGTCGCGCCGAGGATGACCGGCTTCGAGAACGACGGGTTCAGCGAACGGAACTCGTCGAGCGACAGGTTTGCGAGCTTCGCGGCCACCGCCACGTCGATGTCGCGCGACGTCGTGACCGTCACGAAATACGGGTGGTTCGGGATATCCGGCAGCGTCAGGCCGAACTGCTGAGGATTCGCGATGATGTTCTTCACCGCCTGCAGTTTCGGCACGTAGTTGCGCGTTTCGTTCGGCATCCGCAGGCTCTGGTAGTCGGTCGGCAGGCCGGCCGCCTGGTTGCGCGCGATCGCACGCTGCACGTTGCCCTCGCCCCAGTTGTAAGCGGCCAGCGCCAGATACCAGTCGCCGAACATGTCATGCAGGCGCGACAAGTAATCGAGCGCGGCGCTCGTCGACGCGAGCACGTCGCGACGCTCGTCCTGCCACATGTTGCGCTTCAGGTTGTACGTGCGGCCCGTGCCGGGCATGAACTGCCACATGCCGGCCGCCTTCGCGACCGACAGCGCCTGCGGGTTGAACGCGGATTCGATGAACGGCAGCAGCGCGAGCTCGGTCGGCATATGGCGCGCTTCGAGCTCCTCGACGATGTGATACAGGTACTTCTGCGAGCGCTCGGTCATGCGCTGCACGTAATCGGGGCGTTGCGTGTACCAGGTCGTCTGCATGTCGACGAGGTCGCTCTGCAGGTCGGGCATCTGGAAACCGCGACGGATGCGGCCCCAGAGATCGGAGTCGGCACTGGTCAGATCGCCGACGGATTGTTTGTCGACGTCGACGGTTTCTTTGGCGGTGGCTGATTTACGGAGGTAGTTGGACGCCGCCTGCGAATCGGCGGCGTTGTTGGCGACAGGTGGCTGGCTCGCACAAGCGGCGAGCAGCAGGACCACCATCGCACTCAATATAAGTCGCATGAAAATCTCGGCTTCCGACGGCTGGAAATTGCTGGCGATACTACGGAAGTGCGTGCTTCACGTCAATAAAAACACCGAAAACTCAGCCAAATCCTACATTTGGAGCAATTTTTACAGACTCCGCTTGAGCTTTGGAATCCTCCGGAAATCGTCATCGGAACCGGTTTTTCCACTCGCGCATCAATGTGAATGCCGTCAGGCGATCCGGCACCGTTTCGTGCAGCTCGGCCGCGAGCGTCGCGTGGATGGCCGCGCTGTCCGCCCGCATGAACGGGTTAACGGCGCGTTCGTGCGCGATCGTAGTGGGCAGTGTCGGCACGCCGCGCGCGCGCAGCGCCTGCGCGTCGTCGCGCCAGGCGGCGAGCGCCGCATTGCCCGGTTCGCACGCGAGCGCGAAGCGGATGTTGGACAGCGTGTATTCGTGTGCGCAATGCACGCGGGTGTCGCCGGGCAGCGCCGCGAGCGCGTCGAGCGACGCGAGCATCTGCGCGGGCGTGCCTTCGAACAGGCGGCCGCAGCCGCACGAGAACAGCGTATCGCCGCAGAACACGTGCGGCACGGCGGCGCCCTGCCCGGCCGCCTGGAAATAGGCGATGTGGCCACGTGTATGCCCCGGCACGTCGAGCACGTCGAACGCGAGCGCCGGTGCGTCCAGCATCACGCGATCGCCGCCCGCGAGCGGCCGCGTGACCACGCCGATGGCCTCGGCCGCCGGGCCGAAGACGTCGAGCGGCGCATCGTCCGGTTGGCCATCGCGCAGCGCGGCGACACCGCCGACATGGTCGGCGTGATGGTGCGTGAGTAAAATAGCGGTCAACCGCCAGCCGCGTTCGGCAAGAACACGGCGTACGGGTGCGGCTTCACCCGGATCGACGGCGATCGCATCGCGGCCGTCCGAGACGAGCCAGATATAGTTGTCTTCGAATGCCGGAACCGGCACGTATTCCAGCTCGTTCATGGGCGCGCAATCATCGTTATGTCCGATCGTCAAATTATAGACTGGCCCGCCTGGACCGACTCGCCGCCCGGCCGCTACGTGCTGGGCTGGGAGCAGGCACAGCTCGACCGGATCGTGTCCGACGTGTTCGGATTTCATGCGCTGCAGCTCGGCCTGCCTCAGCTCGATGCGCTGCGCGAGAACCGCATGCCGTATCGCGGCCTCGTGCTCGACCCGGCGAGCGGGGCGAGCGCGCCCTACCAGTATCCGTGGGCGCGCGACGCGCACGCGCCCGACCATGCGCCGGCCGGTCGCAGCACGACGTGGTGCGACCTGCTCGACCTGCCGTTCGAGTCGCAGAGCGTCGACCTGATCGTGATGCCGCACACGCTCGAATTCACGTCCGACCCGCACCGCCTGCTGCGCGAAGCCGAGCGCGTGCTGATGCCGGAAGGCCAGCTCGTGATCACCGGCTTCAATTCGCTGAGCCTGTGGGGCATGCGGCAATCGTTCGGGCGCATGGCGAACCGTCCGTTCATACCGGCCGCGCGCGACCAGATCGCGTTCATCCGGCTCAAGGACTGGATCAAGCTGCTCGGCTTCGATCTCGAGCGCGGCCGCTTCGGCTGCTACCGGCCGCCGCTCGTCACCGACCAGTGGCTTGCCCGCTACGGCTTCATGGAAGCCGCCGGCGACCGCTGGTGGCCGATCTTCGGCGCAATCTACATGGTCACGGCCGTCAAGCGCGTGCGCGGCATGCGCCTCGTCGGCCCGATCAAGATGAAGAAGCCCGTGCTCGCGCCGGGCCTCACGCCGGCGGCCACCCCGACCACCCATCAAGAACATTCATGACCACCGACACCATCGACATCTATACCGACGGCGCCTGCAAGGGCAATCCCGGCCCCGGCGGCTGGGGCGCACTGTTGCGCTACGGCGACCGCGAAAAGGAGCTGTTCGGCGGCGAGCCCGACACGACCAACAACCGCATGGAGCTGATGGGCGTGATCGCCGCGCTCGAAGCGCTGAAGCGGCCGTGCCACGTGATCGTCCATACCGACTCGCAATACGTGCAGAAAGGCATCAGCGAGTGGATCCACGGCTGGAAAAAGAAGGGCTGGGTCACCGCGGCGAAGACGCCGGTGAAGAACGCCGACCTGTGGAAGCGGCTCGACGCGCTCGTTGTACAGCACGAGGTCGAGTGGCGCTGGGTGAAGGGCCACGCGGGCCATCCCGAAAACGAACGCGCGGACGCGCTCGCCAATCGCGGCGTCGAATCGCTCGTGGCCTGAACGCAGGCCGCCCTACCGTCTTTCCCGATTTATCCGACATGCGCCAGATCATTCTCGATACCGAAACCACCGGCCTGAATCCCCGCTCGGGCGACCGCCTGATCGAAATCGGCTGCGTCGAGCTGCTGAACCGGCGGCTCACCGGCAACAACCTGCACATCTACGTGAACCCCGAGCGCGACAGCGATCCGGGCGCACTGGCCGTGCACGGCCTCACGACCGAATTCCTGAGCGACAAGCCGAAATTCGCGGAAGTCGTCGACCAGATCCGCGACTTCGTGAAGGACGCCGAGCTGATCATCCACAACGCGCCGTTCGATCTGGCATTCCTCGATGCCGAATTCGCGCGGCTCGGCCTGCCGCCGTTCATCGAGCATTGCGGCGGCGTGATCGACACGCTCGTGCAGGCCAAGCAGATGTTCCCCGGCAAGCGCAACTCGCTCGACGCGCTGTGCGACCGGTTCGGCATCAGCAACGCGCATCGAACGCTGCACGGCGCGCTGCTCGACTCGGAACTGCTCGCCGAGGTCTATCTCGCGATGACGCGCGGCCAGGACAGCCTCGTGATCGACATGCTCGACGACGCCGGCGCCCACGGCGGTGCGGCGAACGGGCAGCGCGTGTCGCTCGCGTCCCTCGACCTGCCGGTGCTCGCGGCGAGCGACGACGAACTGGCCGCCCACCAAACGCAGCTCGACGAGCTCGACAAGTCGGTCAAGGGCACCTGCGTGTGGCGCAAGTGCGCAGACGTGGACGCCGCCGAAGCCGCCTGACGCGTCGCCTGCCGAAGAGCGCTGCAGCCGTGCTCACGCGCGCGGCTGCAGCGCGATGACGGCCATCCCGCCGAGTGCGAGCACCGCGCCCGCCACATCCCAGCGCGACAGCGCGATGCCGTCGACCACCCGCAGCCAGATCAGCGCCACGGCGATGTACACGCCGCCGTACGCCGCATACGTGCGCCCGGCCGCGCTCGGATGCAGCGTCAGCAGCCACGCGAACAATGCCAGCGACAGCGCGGCCGGCACCAGCAGCCACACGGGCCGGCCGCCCTTCAGCACGAGCCATGGCAGATAGCAGCCGACGATTTCGGCCAGTGCAGTAACGGCGAACAGCGCCGCAATCCTGATCAGTTCGGTCATCCGGTTCCTCGCAGATTCGCCCACCGCGCGGCGGGCCGCGCGACCCCGCCGCGCGCCGCCGATCATACCGGAGCCGCCCCGCCGGAACCGCCGCCAGACGGGAGCCCGGGGCAATTTGCACGATCGTCTGCCATCGTGCTATCATGTCGCCTGTTTCAACACTCAATCTCTGTCTATTCGGTTTCGAAAGAAGTCCGTCCGCACGTTGCGGGCCGGTGCTTCGACCGAAATTGCATCCACAGGAAAGCCCGCCCGACAGGCCCGCTTTTCTCGTTTCGCTGCCCCTCCGGGGCGCTTGCCGGAACGCTGGACTCCGTCCGCACCGGCATCTGCCGCTCGCATCACGCGGCCCATTCTTCATGAGCGCACCGTCGCGACGGCCCGTCCGGCCCGCGTCGAAGCAGTCCCTTGCGGCCCCTTACCGCCTCACGTGCAGTAAGCGCTTAAATGGCCTGCCCCGACGCGCAGCACCCGACATCGCGCTCGCCGGCAAACCGTGTCGGACGGCCATCCGTTCCGGCGCAGTCAAAGGAGTGCATGACCTTGACCGCAACACACGTCAGCCCGACCGCTGCTTCTTCCTCCACGTCGTCCGGCGCGGCCCCGCTCGCCGCGGACGACATTACCGTCGTCGACCAGAGCCTGCTCAAGCGCGCCGTCAGCGCGATGGCCATCGGCAATGCGATGGAATGGTTCGACTTCGGCGTCTACAGCTACATCGCCGTCACGCTCGGCAAGGTGTTCTTCCCGTCCAGCAGCCCGTCCGCTCAGCTGCTCGCGACCTTCGGCACGTTCGCCGCCGCCTTCCTCGTGCGCCCGCTCGGCGGCATGGTGTTCGGCCCGCTCGGCGATCGCATCGGCCGCCAGCGCGTGCTCGCCGCCACCATGATCATGATGGCCGTCGGCACCTTCGCGATCGGCCTGATCCCCAGCTACGCGTCGATCGGCATCATGGCTCCCGTGCTGCTGCTCGTCGCCCGCCTCGTGCAGGGCTTCTCCACCGGCGGCGAATACGGCGGTGCCGCCACCTTCATCGCCGAGTTCTCCACCGACAAGCGCCGCGGCTTCATGGGCAGCTTCCTCGAGTTCGGCACGCTGATCGGCTACGTGATGGGCGCCGGCGTCGTCGCGCTGCTCACCGCGTCGCTGTCGCAGGAAGCGCTGCTGTCGTGGGGATGGCGCGTGCCGTTCCTGATCGCGGGCCCGCTCGGCCTGATCGGCCTGTACATCCGGATGAAGCTCGCGGAAACACCCGCGTTCAAGCGCCAGGCCGAAGAGCGTGAAGCGCAGGACAAGGCCGTGCCGAAGGCGCGCTTCCGCGAAACGCTGATGCGCAACTGGCGCGCGCTGCTGCTCTGCGTCGGTCTCGTGCTGATCTTCAACGTGACCGATTACATGGTGCTGTCGTATCTGCCGAGCTTCATGTCGTCGACGCTGCACTTCGACGAGTCGCACAGCCTCGTGCTGGTGCTGATCGTGATGGTCCTGATGATGCCGCTGACGCTCGCCGCCGGCCGCCTGTCGGACCGGATCGGCCGCAAGCCCGTGATGCTCGCCGGCTGCGTCGGCCTGCTCGCGCTGTCGATTCCGTCGATGATGCTGATCCATGCGGGCACCACCGCGTCGGTGTTCGGCGGCCTGCTGATCCTCGGCGTGCTGCTGTCGTGCTTCACCGGCGTGATGCCGTCCGCACTGCCGGCGCTGTTTCCGACCGAGATCCGCTACGGCGCGCTCGCGATCGGCTTCAACGTGTCGGTGTCGCTGTTCGGCGGCACGACGCCGCTCGTCACCGCGTGGCTCGTCGACGTGACGCACAACCTGATGATGCCCGCGTACTACATGATGGGCGCTGCCGTGATCGGCATCGTGTCGGTCGTCGCGCTCGCGGAAACCGCGCGCCAGCCGCTCAAGGGCTCGCCGCCGGCCGTCGCGACGCGCCGCGAAGCGCACCAGCTGGTGCGCCAGATGCGCGAGGACGACGACGCGGAGATTTACGGCGTCGCGTCGACGGCACGCGCCTGAGCATCGCCCAATAAAAAGCCCCGGCAAAAGCCGGGGCCTGATCGGATCCGATACGCCCGACCGGCTTGCGCCGGTCGGGCTTTTTTTCATCTGTCGCATGGACGCGCGATCATGCGTGCGCTTCGCAGTCGCGGCAGAAAATCAGCGCCCGCGAGCGCGACACGGCAGCCTGCGCACCGCGCGCCGCGACGATCAGGCCGACCTGGCCGAGATTGAAATCGCGCTCGACCATCAGCTGCGTCAACGCGGCAAGCGGCAACACGACGGACGGGTGGTACAGACTCGATTCGATCAGCGCTCTCATCATCGGCTCCATCAAGCAATGCATATTCGATGGAGTGGATTCTAGGGACCGGCCGCAACCGGATAAACAGCGCGAATGCGAAGTCACTTGTCAGCGTCGGAGAACAATCGGCCGAGCCCGCCGCAGACGTGGCCAAGGCGGTCGCGCGGACGGTGGCAGACAGCCCGGGAACCCAATGCGGAACTTGCGCGACGGGTGTTTCGGGCACCGGCGCACCCGCGAGGCCCGTGGCGGGCGGGTCTATCCGTGCCGAATGCCCGCGCGAGTGCCGCCGGGACCGTATGCCGATTGCGTCGCCCGGCGCCCCCCTGTGCTCCCCCGCCTTCGTGCCGGCGCGACAGCCGCCGCCTCAGTCGAGTGGCGTCTCGGCGAACGCCGGCAGCGCTTCCGCCCGCGCCGAGTGCGCGGCGAGCGCCGGATATCGGGCCGGATCGATCCGCGCGAGCGCCGGGTAGTCGGCGGTCATGAACTGCGTGAAGCGCCACGCGACGGCGATGGTCACGTCGGACTGCAGCAGCCGCGCGCCGCCGAGCCAGCCATTCGCTGCCGCGACGAGCGGCTCGAGCTCGCCGTACGCGGCCTCGATCTGGCCCAGCACACGCTCGAGCCATGGCGCGTGCTGCTTTTCGGCCGGCCTCAGCGCGTGCTCGTACACCACCTGCACCGTCTTCTCCGCCGCTGCCAGCGCGAATCCGACCGGCACGAGCGTGCGCAATCGCGCGTCGGCGGCGTCGGGCAGCAGGCGCCGCTCGGGCGCGACGCAATGATCGAGATAATCGACGATCAGCGACGAGTCGATCAGCGTCGTACCGTCGTCGGTCACGAGCGTCGGCGCCTTCACGACCGGGTTGAATGTCTGGAACTGGTCGAACTGACGGAACACCGAGATCGACTCGTGTTCGAACGGCAGGTCGAGCAGCTTCGCCGAAATGGCGGCACGGCGCACGAACGGGGAATCCAGCATGCCGATCAGCTTCATCGCAAACGCTCCAGTCGAGGGATTCAGACCGACGAATGTAGCAGTGCCGCGTGTCGCCGCCTAGCGCTTGATGCACGTCGCCCGGTCACGTTTCCGACACCCGCTGCGCGGCCGGAGTGACCATAATGCAGATTCACGCCCCTTCCGCCCCAAGGTTCGCCATGTGGTATGCCGTCGTCGAGCAGCAGCGGGAATGGATGCGCGCCTGGCGCGCGGCGACGTGCCATGCGTTCGACGTGTGGCCCGCGGCGACGCTGGCGCACGCCGCATCGTCGTGCTACGACGACCTGTTCGAACCGCTGCTCGGGCCCGCCGTCGCGCCGCCGCGATTCGAGATCGGGCGCCCGGCGATCGACGAGCGGATCGTCGCGTGCACGCCGTTCTGCCAGTTGCGACGCTTCGCGCGCGACGACGCGCGGCGCACGGTGCTGCTGTGCGCGCCGCTCGCCGGACATGCGGCCGTGATGATGCGCGAGACCGTCGAGGCGCTGCTCGCGGACGGTGACGTCTGCGTGACCGACTGGGTCAACGCGCGCGACGTCCCGCTCGCGGCGGGCCGCTTCGGGCTCGACGAATACGTGGCGACGCTCGACGGCTTCGTCGACGCGCTCGCTCGCGACGAACGGCCGCTGCACGTCGTCGCCGTATGCCAGGCCACCGTTCCCGCGCTCGCCGCACTCGCGCTGCGCGCCGCGCGCGGCCTCGCACCGCCGGCGAGCGTCACGCTGATCGGCGGGCCGCTCGACGCGCGGGTCAATCCGAGCGCGCTCGGCACCACCGCCGCGTCCCGGTCGCTCGCGTGGTGCCGCCGCCATCTGATCGACGTCGTGCCGCCCGGTTTCCCCGGCTGTGGCCGGCACGTGTTCCCGACCTATCTTCAGCAAGGCGAGATCGCGCTGCTGTATCCGCAACGCTTTCTGATGCTGATCGAGGACTACGCGCGCGCCGCGTCGCATTTCGACCTGGCGGCGCTGGCCGACGCGCGGCGTGCGCTGCGCGAATACACGGCCCTGCTCGACATGCCGGCCGAATACTTCCTCGATACCGTCGATATCGTGTTCCAGCGAATGTGCCTCCCGAACGGCACGTGGAACGTCGGCGGGCAGCACGTCGAGCCGGCCGCGCTGCGCGGCGTCGTGCTGGTGACGGTCGAAGGCGCTTGCGACGCCGTTACGGGCGCCGGCCAGACGCATGCAGCGCTCGCCATGTGTCGCGGACTCAAGGCGGGCGAGCGCCAGCGCGTCGATATCGACGACTGCGATCATTACGGGCTGTTCACCGGCGCGCGCTGGCGCGACGAAGTCCATCCCGCACTGCAGCGCGCATTCGCGCAGGCCGAAGCCGGCCGCCCGGGATCGCGCCGGCGGCGAATCAGACGGGCGTGATGTCGTCGTCCGGCGCGCGGGCCGCGTCGAGGAGCGCACGCACCTCGTCGTCCCCGGTCTGATCGAAACGCGCGTAGAACTGGCTGATCCCGAAGAACGACAGCGGCTGCAACACCGTCACGAACGCGTCGGCGAGATCGTCGAACGCGTGCCGCGCGCCGTTCGGGGCGACCGGTGCGGCGGCCACGATGCGCGCGGGATGGCGCTCGCGCAGCGCCTGCAACGCGACCCGCATCGACGCGCCGGTCGCGACGCCGTCGTCGACGACGATCGCGATGCGGCCGTCGACCGGCAGCGGCGGCCGGGCGCCGCGATACAGCGCTTCGCGGCGCTGCAATTCGGCCGTCTCGCGCGCGATCACGTCGGCCAGTTGCGCATCGGTCACGCCCATCGCGCGGATCGCCGAATGCTGCAGATGAATCGCGCCGCCGGTCGCAATCGCGCCGATCGCGAATTCCGGATCGGACGGCATGCCCAGCTTGCGCACCACCAGCACGTCGAGCGGCGCGCGCAGCGCCTGCGCGACCGGGAAGGCGACCGGCACGCCGCCACGCGGCAGCGCGAGCACGACGACGTCGCGACGCCCCGCGTAGTCATGCAGCGCGTGCGCAAGCCGGCGACCCGCGTCGGCGCGATCGGCAAAACGCTCGGTCACGATCGGCTCCCTGCCGTTGCGCCGAATGCGCGACACGCGCACCGGCATCATGTTCAACGAGCATGGTTCATCGGGCGCGCCGATGCAAGCAGGGTCATACCGGTACGCGGCACCGGGATGGCAGCGGGAATGGATAGGTGGCGCTTGCCCTGCGCGGGCCGCCGTCAGACGCTCAGAGACCGCCGGCCTGCCGGTACAACCGCCAGAACGACTGCGCATACGACTGCGCGAGCTCCGGTGCGCGCTGGAACACGTTCACCGTTTACGCGGCACCGGGATGGCAGCGGGGAATGGATAGGTGGCGCTTGCGCTGCGCGGGCCGCCGTCAGACGCTCAGAGACCGCCGGCCTGCCGGTACAGCCGCCAGAACGACTGCGCATACGACTGCGCGAGCTCCGGTGCGCGCTGGAACACGTTCACCGTTTCGGCGTGCGC
>NZ_CADFEJ010000002.1 GCF_902833055.1 Burkholderia territorii | reverse complement strand
TCCGCGCCGAACAGCTGCTTCACGCGGTCGATCGCCAGTTGCTCCACCACGTCGACGTACTCGCAGCCGCCGTAGTAACGCTTGCCCGGATACCCTTCCGCGTACTTGTTCGTGAGCTGCGAGCCCTGTGCGGCCATCACGGCCGGGCTCGTGTAGTTTTCCGACGCGATCAGCTCGATGTGCTCTTCCTGGCGGCGGTTCTCGTCCTGAATGGCGCTCCAGAGTTCCGGATCGACGTTGGCGACGGTGCTGGTAGTGCGATTGAACATGATGATTGATCGAAAGAAAGTGATGAATTGACCGCGGTATCCCGGACCTGCACGGGCGTGCGAAAGTCGAGCGCCGAACCGGCGCGCGATGACGTCATCGACCCTGCCGCCCCGCGATGCCGGCTGAACTGTGATTCGACATTGCCATTCCAGCAGACGCAAAATCGTTCAGATAGAAGGATTCCGACAATCCGCTAGGACGCATCGCGCGTCGCACCGGCAAAAAAAATCGAAGGCCCGCATCGCTGCGGGACCTTCGACCGAACCTGCCGTTCCTGGAGGAATCGCGCCTGCCCGTTGGCTTCCTCGAATAACCGGGCCTAGACCGCGGAGAAACAGTTGTCGACGAACAGATGCGTGCCGTTGACGAAGCTCGATTCGTCGGACGCAAGGAACAGCGCGGCCGCGGCCACCTCCGCCGGCTCGCACAGCCGGCCCTGCTGCACCGCGATGGCCGCCTCGGTCGCGTCGACGCCCATCGCCTGCAGATCCTTCAGCTCGCGCATCCCGTGCGGCGTGCGGATGAACCCGGGCGCCAGCGCGTTGCAGCGGATGCCGCGATCGCGGTATTCGACGGCGATCGCCCGCGCGAACATGTGGCACGCGCCCTTGGTCGCGTCGTACAGCACCTCGCCGGGCGTCGCGCAGACGGCGGAGATCGACGACGTGCAGACGATGCTGCCGCGCCCCTTTTCCAGCATCTGCGGCAGGACCGCCTTCGTCATCAGGAACATGCTCTTCACGTTCACGCCCATCAGCCAGTCCCATTCCGACTCGTCGATGTCGAGAAACGGTTTGACGATCAGCGTGCCCGCATGATTGAACAGGATGTCCGCATTGCCGAACTGCTCGCGGGCGGCATCGACCGCGCTCCGCACGTCCGACTGCTTCGACACGTCCGCGCCGAGGCCGATCGCCTGCAAGCCGGCATCGCGCAGGCGCGATGCGAGCGTTTCGGCGGCGTCGCCGTCGCGGTCGATGATCGCCACTTTCGCGCCCTGCGCGGCGAACAGTTCGGACGCGGCGCCGCCGCATCCGCCCGCGCCGCCGCTCACGATGGCGACCTTGCCGGCCAGGCGTCCGTCAATCTTCGCATTCATGCGTCGTTCTCCAGTCTGGTTGGTTCCGGCCGCTCAACTGAACAGCGTCCGAAGATGATCGTTGAGGAAACGGCCTTCGGGGTCGACGCTGCGGCGCAGTTCGCGGAACGCTTCGGCCTTCGGGAACCAGCGATCGACGTCGTCGCGGTTCGTGAAATGCAGCTTGCCCCAGTGAGGACGCGACCCGTAATCGCGCAGGATGTCGTCGACGTCCTTCAGGAACGGCCAGTAGTCGACGCCGTTCGGACCGCCCGAGCACGAAATCGTCACGCTATCCTGATTGTTGAACGGGCTGATCCACGCCGGATCGCCCTTCGTGAAGCGGTATTCGACCGGAAAAATGCAGTCCCGATGCTTCGTGAGGATCAGGTCGCGCACACGGCGCAGCGCTTCCTTGCCGTGTTCGGCGGGCACTGCGTATTCGAGTTCGTGGAAGTTCGCGACGTAGTGGATCGCATAGACCTCGGCGCTGTACGCGATCTTCTCGTGCTCGCCTTCGAAGAACGTGCGTTCTTCGGTGACGTCCATCACCTTGATTTCGCATACGTCGTAATCCTTCCTCGAGTTCGACACCTTCGCGGTGTCGGGCAGGCAGTACAGGTGACGGCTCTCCGACGTCGGGCACCAGAAGAAGCCGAAATGCCGGTGCGTGGCCGCGAGGTCGTCGTACTTTTCCATCAACGCGTCGAAGTCCTCCCGCCACACACGGTCGTGCAGCCAGAACGCATCGGTCACCTGAAGCGTGAGCTCCGACACCACGCCGAACAGGCCGAGGTTCACCTGCGTCGCATGCAGCAGGTCGAGGTCCTGCCTGTCGCTCACTTCCATGATCGAGCCGTCGGGGCGAACGATCCGCATCCCGACCACCTGCGACGACAGATTGCTCAGCGTCGTCCCCGTGCCGTGCGTGCCGGTTGCGAGCGCGCCGGCAATGGCCTGCGAATCGATGTCGCCCTGGTTGACGAGCGAGAAGCCGATCTCCTTCAGATGACGCGTCACCGCGTTGATCCGCGTGCCGGCCTTCACCGTGACGCGCTTGCGCTGCGCGTCGACCGCGACGATGCCCTGGTAGTCCTTCAGCGACAGCAGCAGGCCGCTCGTCGCGACGATCGGCGTAAACGAATGCCCCGACCCCGAGCACCGGACGTTCTTGCCCTGGCTCGTCGCGGCATGCACCAGCTCGGCGATCTCGGCCTCGCTGGTCGGCGACGCCATGTGAGCGGCGACGCACGATTGATTGCCTACCCAGTTCCGCCAGAACCCGCCACGAGGAAGCTCCATCGTCGTCTCTCCAGAAGTGTGCCGCCGGCGTTGCCGGCAGCCGTTCGGTTCGTCGGGCAACGCAGCGCGATGCGATGCGTCGTGTCCGTTCGTGCCAAAGGTATTGCGTCAGCCGGCTTTTCACTATCGGATTTCGGCAAGCGAGGGTTTGCTCGGAGAATCGGGCCGCCAGGGTTTTTGACCGCCTCTTGCAGCGGCTACAATGCATCGATCCGGCCCGCCCTTACCGACTCCGATGACACCGTCCGCCGCTCCGAGCGATTTATCCGGTGCCCCGCCGTTTGCGCGAACGGTGGCGTTCTGCGCGTTCACCGACGTGGAGGAACAGGCACGGATCTTCGACGGTTGGGAGCTCAACTACACGCAGATCTCGGGTGGCCGCTTTCATGGCTCGTCGTCCATCGTGTCGCTCGGCGGCATCCGGCTGCTGGTCGAGGATCTCGACAAGGTGATCCTGCAGCAGGGCGCGGTGCCGCCGGACCGCATCGCGGTGGCCGTGCCGCTCGAGCTCGAAGGCCATGCACGCATGTGCGGCGAGAAGAGCGGACGCGACAGCCTGCACGTGTTCTCGAGCCAGCCCGTGTTCGAGTTCTATTCGCCCGACCGGCACGTGCTGGTGAACGTCGAGATAGAGCCCGACAAGCTGTCCACGGCAGCCATGCGCGCACTCGCCGCGTCGCTGCGCGCGCGCACCTTCGCGCCGTTGATTCCGATGACGCCCGAGGTCGCGGACCGCTTGCGCGACCTGCTGCGCCACACGATGGCGGCGGCCGCGAAAACGACACCGATCGACGACGTGACGACGCAGCAGCGGATCGAACTGCTCGAGCGAACCGTGCTGTATGCGATTTCCGAGGCGATGACGGTGCCCGCGCCGGACGCGGACAGCGCCCCGGCGCGACCGACGAAGTACTGGTCGCTCGTGAACGCGGTGCAGGCGCGGCTGCAGGATGCGTCGACGTGTCCGCTGTCGATCGCCGAACTGTGCGTGCAGCTCGGCATCAGTCGACGTACCGCGCAATACGCGTTCAACGACACGCTCAACCTGAATCCGATCGCGTACCTGCGCGCCGTCCGGCTGAATCACGTTCGTCGCGAGCTGCGGCTCGGCGCATCGGTGACGTCGGCCGCGACGAAGTGGGGCTTCTGGCACCTGAGCAGCTTCGCGCAGGACTACCGCGCGATGTTCGGCGAGTTGCCGTCGGCGACGGCGCGGCGTTACGCGCACCGGGAAGCCGAATCTCGATCACGCGATGCGTGACGCGCGCGTCGCGTTGCCGGCGCAATAATCGGGCCTCGATGAAGAAAGCCGCGGCCGAACGTGCGCCGCGGCGTGTTGATAGCAGACGCCGGCGCAAGGAGACGGCCGGCATCGGCCATCACCCTGCGCGCGACCTCGCTACACAGTCACTCCTGCTGTTCCTGCTCCGCCTGCACCTGCCGCTGCTGGATGAACTGCCGCACATCGCTCATCGTCACGCGACCGGTGTGTTTCGCATCGATCTCGTCGAAGTGCTTCGCGACGAACCCGAGCCCGCTGCTCTGCGCCTGCGCTTTCGTCACCGCCGCGCCGTTGCTCAGCACCGTGTTGCCGCCGAGCCGGGCATCGACGCGGGTCTGCGCCTGCTGCTGCAGCGTGGCGCCGGTCGACGGCAGCACCGGCGCCGCGCGGGTCGAAGGAAAGAACGGACCGTCGACGCCGTGCCCGCCGCGCGGCAGCTTCACCGGCGCCACCGCCTGCGGCGGCAGTGCATGGGCGCTGCTCATCACGGCACCGAGGACGATCAACGGAGACATACGCCGCATCAAATTGATTAGGGACATGATCACTCGCATTCAATGGATGAATAGAGGGTTCCTTTTAGCAAGGAGTCCGTCGCTTATGGCGCCGCCGCCAGCGTCGTCGCGGCCGTCGCGCCCGGCACGCTGCCGGTCGGCGTGCCGGCCGGGTTCTCGTCCGGCCACGGCGGCGGCAGCGTGCGCAGCGTCAGCGCGGTCGGAATCCGCCTGCCCTGATAGAAGAGCTTCAGATCGCGCTTCATCTGCGGACGTGCGACGTCGTCCAGATACGTCATGTGCCCGCCCTGGAAGAAGTTCACCTGCAGCTTCGGATTCAGGCCCTTCACCGTCTGCAGTCGCGCGAGTTGCTTCTCGGTGTTGAAGAACGGCGTCGCCAGATCGTGAAGGCCGTTCTCCGCGAGCACCTGAAGCTTCGGATTGAGCTGCAGCGCGCCGAGCAGATCGGGGATCGTGTCGGGCATCGGCTGGCCGGCATGCGAGAAGTCCCACACCTGGATGATGTTGTCGTTCAACGGCAGGTAGGTCGCGTTCGGCGCGGTGTAGCCGAGGTAATCGGGCATCTGCGTCGCGAGCGCGTTCGTGAACGGCTGCGAGATCAGGATGTCCGACGGATCGCCGTCCGTTTGCAGCCGCGGATCCGAGTTCGGCAGCGATACGCGCCCGTCATAGCGGCCGATCGTCGTGCCCGGCAGCAGGCTCGTGCCGAACGGATTCGCGTTGAAGTAGCCGCGCAGCGCCTGCTGCGTGAGGCTCGACGGCAGCGACCACAGCTTCAGCGTCGCGTCGCTCGGGAACACCGGCGTGCCAAGCGCATCCGGAATGCCGAGCTGGCTCAGCACCCACGATTGCGAGTACTGCTGCAGCTGGTTGTAGATCAGCGTCGTAAACAACTCCGTCTGCAGTGCATACAGATACGGATTGACCGGCGCCGGCGACACCTGGTTGAAGTACGCCGCGACCGCCGCATAGCCGGGCAGGTAGCCGGCCACGGTATCGGTGTCGAGCAGCAGCCCTTCGGTCGACTGCGTGATCGCCACTGCCTCCATCGCATCGGCGAAGTAGTTCAGGATCGCCGACTGCAGCACGATCCCCGTCAGGTGCACGCCGGCCGATTCGAGCGCCAGCGCGAGCATGTCGGTACGCGGCGTACCGTACGATTCGCCGTACAGATAGATCGGCGACGTGCCGCGGCCGTTGACGTTCAGGTAGCGCTGGATGAAGTCGCGCATGATGTTGACGTCCGCGTCCGCCCCCCAGTACTTCTGGTTCGTGTTCGGCAACACGGCTTCCGACAGCCCGGTTCCGGGCGGGTCGATGAACACGAGATCGGTCGTGTCGATCAGGCTTTCCGCGTTGTCGACGAGCGGATAGTTCGGCCAGTTGTTGCCGAACAGCGGATCGGGCGTGGCGACGCGCGTCGGTGCGAACGAGCCGAGGCGCAGCCAGATCGACGACGAGCCGGGGCCGCCGTTGTACACGAACGTGACGGGGCGCGGCTTGCCGTTCGTGCTCGGTGCCGTGTACGCGACGTACGACATCGATGCTTCCGCATTGCCGCTCGCGTCCTGCGCGGTCAGGTGGCCGGTGGTCGTCGTGTAGTTGACCGTCGTGCCGCCGGATTTCCACTGGTAATGCATCACTGCCGCCTTCTCCGAGACCTGGCCGGGCGCGAGGCCGTCGGTCGCGTTCATCGAATAGGCGACCGGGTCGACGTAAGGCTGATTCGCCGTCGGCGACTGGTTGCCGGCCGCCGCTTGCGCGCTGGCCTGCTGGCTCGCGGTGGCCTGCGCGAGGCTCGACGCGCCCACCGACGACGAATCGTCGCCGCCGCAGCCCGCGAGCACGAGCGTCACGGCCGTCACTGCGCCTAGCCCGGCCAGCCGGACGCGACGTTCGCGCCTGCTGCCGGTACTGCTTCTGTCTGGTTTCATCTCGGTCCTTGTGTTGGGTCGGATATCGCTTCACACAGGCCGCCATCGCCGCCGAAAAACGCGCAGGCGTACCCGCCACTCGCGTTGCACGGTCGGCAGACGGCGGTTGGGGATTGGACTTCTTCGAGACACTGAACTTGATACAGACACAGCAAACTGCTGGCGGAGAATGATGCGGGAACGCCGCCCCCTTGCAGTTTCTACGACTTATCGTATTACCAAAATTTACGACATCACAAAAATAGGCGGTGCTGCGCCGCGTTGTCAAAGATCATTCGGATATTAAAAAATCTCTTATGATGCGAACGGCGATCAGTGTCTGGGATTTGAAAGAAAAACGAATGTTCGAATCGGGCAGGTAGCGGGGGATCAATATTCTTGAACTGCGGCCGGTTTTGCGTATTTCCCGCAGCGGGCGGCGGGTATTTGAATCGCGCGCGAAAACCCTTCAAATCGACAGGAGCTTTCTTTCATTTTAATTATCTCCGATCGATTAGCGCGATTCATTGAATAAAGACGAGCGCCATCCACAAAATACCGATTTCGATTATTCAAGGGACACGTGACGGAATTATTTACTCGATGCCAGAATGAAACCGCAGGTGCGCGGAACGGCATTGATGCGTAATACGCAGGTATTCGCACTGGTGACGCGCTTATTCGCGCCGCGCTTTCCGGATCGGATTGCAGCGATCACGAAGCGGGCACGTCATGTCCGACGCAGAGAGATCGCGCGAGCAGCGCTGCCGCCGCCCGCGCGACGACGCGCGGTCACGCCGCACGCCGTGATGCCGATACCCGATTCAGCGATCAGCGCCCGCCGCCCGGCAGCGCGATATCGATCAGCACCGGATCGTGATCCGACGAACGATACGCATCCGGCGCATAGAACGTCTTCTGCTGTTCGGCCGACTTGTACGCGAGCGTGTACTGCAGCGCGAGCGGCTCGTCCGCGTTGATGTGCCATTCGTGCACGGCCTTCACGTGCGACGCGAGCGGCAGCGACGCGAGCGCATGATCGAGGTAGCCGGCTTCGCCGTTGTACACGTAGCTGTACGCGTTGGCGCCGATCCAGCGCGACACGAGGTTGCGGTAGCCGCGCGATTCGAGCAGGCGGATCGGGTCTTCATACGTGTAGCTGTTGAAGTCGCCGATCAACAGCGTGCCCTGCCCCGCGACGCCCGTCGGCGTGCTGGCAAGCCAGTCGGCCAGCTTCGCGGCCGCGCGCGTGCGCGTCGGGTTCCAGCAGCCCTGGCCGTCGCCCTGGTCGAGGTCGTCGTTCGCCGCGTCGGGGCAGTTCTTCGACTTCAGGTGGTTGACCGCGATCGTCAGTGCCTGCTTGCCGCCGATCCGGCGGAACGACTGCGCGAGCGGCTGGCGGTTCTTGTCGTCGATCGCGAGCGTCGCCGCGCGACCGACGGGTTCGACCGCGCGGCTGTCGTAGATCATCGCGACGGCGATCGCGTCGCCGCCGAGGCGCGACGTGCCCGGATCGACGACGCGCCAGTTGCTGCCGAGCTTCGCGGCGAGCTGGCGCACCGCGCTCAATTCGCCATAGCCGTTGTTCTGGATTTCCATCAGGCCGATCACGTCGGCGTCGAGCGCCTTCAGCGCGCTGACGATCTTCGCTTCCTGGCGCTGGAATTCCTGATAGGTCTTCGCGCCGCGGTTGTTCGGATCGTCGAAGCCGCCGCCGAGACCGTTGCCGTTGAAATAGTTGAGGACGTTGAACGACGCGACGCGCAGGTTCGATTTCGGATCGCGTGCCGGGGCGTTGGTACGCGGATTCGAACGCGTGTCGAACGTCGGCGCGGCTGCGCCGGGCAGCGGCTGCACGCGCCATGCACCGTAGCGCACCTCGAGCACGCCCTCGACGTCGCGCACGGTGTAGCCCGAGCGCAGCGTGTTCGCGGCCGACAGTTCCGGCGCCGGATACGGCACGGTCGCCGGGTTCTGCTTGTTCGAACCGTCGTCGAGGATCAGCCGGTTGCGTGCGTTCGCATCGATCTGCGTCTGTGCCTGCGACGGCGGCACCACGCTGGTCGGCGTGCGCAGGCGGCCGTTACTCAACATCACGCTGCCGTAGCGGCCCAGCTCGTAGTTCTCGGTGACGGTGAGCGTTTGCGGCAGGCGCACGCGCATCCCTTCATACGCGGCGAACGTGCTCGGGCTGTCGACCGGCAGCGTGAGCGTCGCGGGCGTGACCGTCTGGCCGTTCGCGCACACCGCGATCGCGCCCGACAGCGTGAGCTGCGTCTGCCCGTATTTTTCCTCGACCTTGCCCGTCACGTGCACGAGATCGCCGGCCTTCGCGCGCACTTTCGGCGCATAGACGAACAGGCCTTCGGACACGCCCGGCTGGTTGCGACGCTGCGCGTCGGCCTGCTGGACGAAGAAGCCACCGAAGCCGTCCGTGCCGCCGAAATCGGCGGTGACGACTGCTTCGATCGACACGTTCTGGCCCGCGAGCGGCGACGGCGCGCCGGGCCCCTGGATGTCGGCGATCGGCGTCGTGCTGCCGCCGCAGTTCGGACTGATGGGCGCGGCGGTGGCGGCGAAGACGGGAGCGGCAAGCGTGGGCAGCAGCAATAGCGGGGCAAACAGGCGGATTGTCGAGCGCATGACGGGGAATCCCGGTTGTGAGGGTGGCGAAAGCTTAGCGGCGCTCGGTGACAGTTTTTAGTAACCAAAAGACAGATGGTTGTAATTTCCGCAGCGCGCTACGATGGCGATCGGTCTTGCGCTCACGAGGCGAAAGCGGAAATCGTCTGATCAAAACCGCCCTTTCTCCGACGATTTCCCGACGCCGGGCTCGCCCGCCGACCGTGCCGCTAGACCGTCCCCGGCAACGCGCTCGACACCAGCACGGCGGCCACCATCAGCACGCCGGCCAGCACGACCGCCTCGATCCGCAATACCGCGCCGAAGCGGCGCAACGGGCCGGCCGGCGTCGCGGCGTCCGGGTCCTTCAGCGCGGCCAGCAGCTTCGGCATCTCGAAGAACCGGTTGTGCCCGCCGAGCGCCGCCGCGATCAGCACGAGCGCAAGCTTGAACAGCAGGATCTGCCCGTATGTCGACGCAAGCAGGTTCGCCGGCGTATCGACACCGCGCCAGCCGTTGTAAGCACCGGTCGCGAACAGCACGATCAACGCGTACGTCGACGCATCGGACAACGACTGGACGAATGATGCGCCGGTCGTGCGTTCGCGCGCGGGCATGCCGGCAAGACGCGGCATCACGCCGAACGCCGTCACGAAAACGAGCCCGACCCACGCGCTGATCGCCAGCAGATGCAGCCAGTCGACCCACACCGGCACGCTGAACCACCCCGCATCGACCGGATGCCCGCCGTTGCTGCGCGCGAGTGCGACGCCCGCGAGCGCCGTCCACATCGCGAACGGAAAGCGCGTATCGTTCGCATCGCGGAGCAACGACAGCAACACGACGACGGCCGCGAACACCGCGCCGGCCAGCCACGCGTGGCCGAAGCCGGTGCCGGCGAGCATCGAGCACACGGCCGGCCCGGCGTCCAGCATCGACACGTCGCTCATCAACGCGCAGTGCGCCCAGAATGCGACGATGCTCGCGAGCAGCGACACGACGGACGCGATGCGCAGCGTCGCAACGAGACGCCGCGCGATGCCGTGCTGCCACGCCGACTCGCCGCGCGCGAGCCAGTGGCTGCCCAGCAGCGCGCCGACGACCACCGCGAACCCGGTGTTCTGGATCGCCACCGCCACGAGCCTCAGGAGGCCGACGAAACCCTCGTTCATCCCTTCACCCTGAACGAATAGGTTCCCTTGGTGCGATGCGCGTCGGCGGTCATCGCCACCCACTGCACCGTGTATGCGCCGGGCACGAGCTTCGGCATCGCGACGGTCATCACGCGCGGGTTCGACGCATCGACTTTCGCCTTCTCGTGCGCGACGGGATTGCCGCTCCCGTCCGACACCTTCACCAAGCTGAATGCCGCTTCGAGGTCTTCGTTGAACGTCAACCGCAACGTGTCGGGCGCGGTGTCGAGCGCGCTGCCCGTCGCCGGTACGGCGCTTTCCAGCTTGCCGTGCGCGAATGCCGCGGCCGGCACGGCGGCGGCGATCGCGCCGGCCGCGGCAAGGGCGGCCAGCCGCCCGAAAGTGGTCGTTTTCATGGTCATGCCCGCGTCACGGCTTCTTCAACTCGACGACGGTCAACGTGCCGTTTACGTCCTCGGCGACGAAGTCGATCTTGTCGCCCACCTTCACCTGCGACAGCATCGCCGGGTCCTTCACCTTGAACGCCATCGTCATCGCGTCCATCCCGAGGTTGTCCAGCGGGCCGTGCTTGATCGTCAGCTTGCCCGTGCTCGTATCGATCCTGCGGATCTCGCCGTGCGACATCTCCTGCATCGCGCCGCCGGTCATGTCCATGCCGGCCATGTCGCCGGCCGCGTACGACGCGACGGAAAATGCCAGCATGCAACCCGTTGCAATGGAAACCAGTGTCTTCTTCATCGTATGTGCTCCTGAGTGAATGAAACGAAAACCGGCGGCCGGATCGTCGCGGCCGCCGCCTGCTGCCCGCGGCTCAACCGTCCGGCAATTCGCCGGTGTACTCGTACGCGACGGTGCCCTTCGGATGCCGGAACCAGCCCGGGTCGCGATAGTCGTCCCGGCCGAGCCCCTGCCGAACCTTCAGCACCGTGAACATGCCGCCCATCTCCAGCGGCCCGAACGGTCCCGTGCCCGTCATCATCGGCAGCGTGTTGTCGGGCAGCGGCATGTCCATGCCGCCCATCGCGCCGCCCGTGCTGCCCATCGCCATGTAGTCCGGCACGAGCTTGCCGATCTTCTTCGCGAGATCCTTCTGCGGCACGCCGATCAGGTTCGGCACCTGATGCCCCATCGCATTCATCGTGTGATGCGACTTGTGGCAATGAAACGCCCAGTCGCCCGGGCGATCGGCGGTGAACTCGATCGCGCGCATCTGGCCGACCGCGACGTCGGCCGTCACCTCCGGCCAGCGCGCCGCAGGCGGAATCCAGCCGCCGTCGGTGCCGGCCACCTCGAAGCTGTAGCCGTGCAGGTGGATCGGATGGTTCGTCATCGTCAGGTTTCCGAAACGAATCCGCACACGGTCGCCCGCGCGCACCGGCAGCGGGTCGATGCCCGGAAACACGCGGGAGTTGAACGTCCACATGTTGAAGTCCGTCATCTCGTTCACGCGCGGCGTGTAACTGCCCGGATCGATGTCGTACGCGGCGAGCAGGAAGACGAAGTCGCGATCGACGGGCATCGTCGCGCGATCCTTCGGATGCACGATGAACATGCCCATCATGCCCATCGCCATCTGCACCATCTCGTCGGCGTGCGGGTGATACATGAACGTGCCGTGCGCCTGCAGCTGGAACTCGTAGACGAAGGTCTTGCCGGGCGGAATGTGCGGCTGCGTGAGGCCGCCGACACCGTCCATCCCGTTGGGCAACCGCAGCCCGTGCCAGTGGATCGTCGTGTGCTCGGGCAGCCGGTTCGTCACGAAGATCCGGACCTTGTCGCCTTCGACGGCCTCGATCGTCGGGCCCGGCGACTGGCCGTTGTAGCCCCACAGGTTCGCGTTCATCCCGGGCGCCATCTCGCGCACGACGGGCTCGGCCGTCAGGTGGAACTCCTTCCAGCCGTTCTTCATCCGCCACGGCAGCGTCCAGCCGTTCAGCGTCGCGACGGGCGTGTACGGGCGGCCGTTGGGCGGCACGAGCGGCGGCTGCGTGCCGGCCTTCGCCATCGTGGGCGCTTCGGGCAGCGATGCGGCGCCGGCCTTGCTGACCATCGCCGCACCGAGCAGCGCGGCGCCCGAGCCGCTGAGAAATTGTCGACGGGACACCATGTCAATGACCTTCCGGATGCGTTGCGGGCGCCAGTTGCGCCACGGGTGAAGAAGCCGGCTGCGGCGCAGCGTCGGTCGGGGGTGCTGCGGGCGTTGGCGCCGGTTTTGTCGGCTGGGTCGGCTGGGTCGGCTGAGTCGGCTGAGTCGGCTGCGTCGGCTGTGTCGGCTGCGCGGTCGGCAGGCGGCCGCCGACGGCCGCCTGCAGATCCGTTTCGGCGAGCCAGTAATCTTTCAACGCATCGATGTAGCCGTTGACCGCGCCGACCTGCTCCCGCGCATCGGCCAGCAGCTCGAACACGCTCGCGAGCATCCCGTTGTAGCGCAGCAGCAGCTCGTCCGAGATCGTCTTGCGCAGCGGCACGACTTCGTCGCGATAGTGCTTCGCGACGTCGTAGCTCGTCGTGTATGCCGCGTACGATTCGCGCACGTCCGAGCGCGCGTCGATCGCCGTCTGCGCGAGCCGGTTCGCCGACTGCATGTAGATGGCCTCGGCCCGCGCGACCTTCGCGCTGCCCCAGTCGAACAGCGGAATCTCGACGCTGATCTCGTAGCCGTGCTCGTGCCCCTTGCCGGTCTCGTAGTTGTTCACGTAGCCGAGATCGACCGCGTTGACGAAGCGCGTCGCCTTGCTGAGCCCAAGCGACGACGCGACGCCCTGCGTCTGCAGCTTCGCGGCCTGGATGTCGAGGCGGTTGCGCATCGCATAGCGTTCGAGATCGGGCAGATCGGGACGGGACTTCGGCAGATCGGGCAAGCGCTCGGGCAGCGCGTACCGCGTGTGCTCGCCCCACAGGCCCATCGCGCGCGTGAGCTTCTCGCGCGCGGCAACGGCCTGCTGCTGTGCCTTCGCCTGCTGCGCGACCGCGTCCGCATGGAACGCCTGTTCGCGCGCGTAGTCGAGCCGGCTGAAGTTGCCGGCCTGGCGCATGCGCAGCGCGAGTTCGGCGCCGGCACTCGCGGCGTCGCGGACCTGTCGCGCATAGTTCGCGGCCTGCTCGGCGGCGACCGCTTCGACATACGCGCGGCGTGCGTCGGCCGCGACCTTCAGCATCGCGTCGGCCGTTTCGAGCCGCGTCTGTTCGAAACGGCGGCGCTCGATGTTCGTCGCGAGCGGCAACGTCAGCAGCGCGAACACGTTGGCCGAGAACGTGCGGCCGAGGCTCAGTTCGCCGTCGCCGGCCCGCGTGCGGCTGAACGAGAAGCGCGGGTTCGGCAGCCGGCCGGCCTGCACCAGATCGGCCTCCGACAGCCCGAGCTCCGCGTACGACGCCTGCAGCCCGCGGTTGTTCAGCAGCGCGAGCTGCACCGCGTCGTCCATCGACAACGGCGTCGCAAGCAACGCCTTCGTCCGCTGGTCGACGGCGGCGCGGTCGGCGTCGGTCCTGACGATCACGGCGTCCTTCCCGATGCGCTCCGATGCAACGGACGACACGGTGTCGAAGCCGCCATCCTTCGAGAACGTCGTACAGCCGGCGAGGAATGTCAGCACGAGCGCCGCGGTGCCGATTCGCGGTGAAATCGCCAGTCTCGTCATCGCGCGGCCTCTCCGTGCATCGAATGGGCCGTGCCGCCTGCCGCGTTTCCGGGTCTCGCGTGTCCGGTGACGTTGCCCTTCGCGGGCCGTGCCATCACGTCCCGGTTCAGTTGCTTCCAGCCCGGGCCTGCATCGTCCCGATATGGCGTGTAACCGTCGAACGCGGACGTCACCGTGACGTCCGGCACCGATGCGGCCGCGTCGGCCGGATCGGGAAAATTGGTTTGCGCGGGCGCGAGCGACGGCACGAGGGCCGCCGCGCCAAGCAGCGCCGCAGTTATCGATCGCATGGATGTATCTCGTCGTGAATCGTGCGGCCGGCGTCGAGCATTCGCCGGCACGGTTTGCGGATCGCGGCCGGTCGGCCACGGACACGGACTAGACGGGATTCCGGCGCGGCGGCCGGTCGATACCGCCGGTCAGGAACGACACGGCGACCACCGACGGCACGGAGGAAACGATCGCGCGGCCGCCGTCCGACGTCACGGGCACGGCAGGCACCTGCGCGATACCCGAGCCGAAACAGCAAGATCCGCAAGCGGAACAACGCGTAGCATCGCGTGCGTGTTCGCCGTGCCGATGCCGTTCGCCGTGCACGCTCGGCATCGCCTGCGATGCAGCCGACGCATCGGCCCCCGCATGCGGCACGGCCGCGCCCGCGCATTGCGTCGACACGGCCGCGAACGACTGGATCGGCACGCACAGCGCCAGCAACACGACGAGGATGAATTTGCGCCAGTACGACATGGATGCGGAATCAGGCAAACAATGACCGAATGAACGGGAGCGGCGCCGCGACGACGCGCTCCGGATACGAGACGGCCGCAGCTTATCGCCACCGCCGTGACGGCGACATGGTCGAAAGATGACCGGATTTTCATGAAGCGCGATCGCCGCATCGCTCGCGCGCTTCATGAAAATTCCGTCATCCGGCCGTCATCTTTCGGGCACGCGCCGTGCCGTAAACTCACGCATTACACTCACCGGCTGGAATCACGAACGGCCTGCTTCACCATGCGGATACTGATAGTCGAAGACGAACCGAAGATGGCGTCGTACCTCCGCAAGGGGCTGACGGAGGCGAGCTACACGGTCGACGTGGCCGAAAACGGCCAGGACGGGCTGTTCCTCGCGCTGCACGAGGATTTCGATCTCGTCGTGCTCGACGTGATGCTGCCGGAACTCGACGGCTTCGAGGTGCTCCGGCGGCTGCGCGCGCAGAAGCAGACGCCGGTGCTGCTGCTCACGGCCCGGGAAGCGACCGAGGACAAGGTCACCGGCCTCGAACTGGGTGCCGACGACTACCTGCTCAAGCCGTTCGCATACGCGGAATTCCTCGCCCGCATCCGCTCGCTGCTGCGGCGCGTGCCGCGCAATGCCCGCGACATCCTGCACATCGCCGATCTCGAAGTCGACCTGATCAAGCGCCGCGTGCGGCGCGCCGACGCCCGCATCGACCTGACCGCGCAGGAGTTCGCGCTGCTGCAGCTGCTCGCGGAACGCGAGGGCGAGGTGCTGACGCGCACCTTCATCACGTCGCAGATCTGGGACATGAATTTCGACAGCGACACGAACGTCGTCGATGCGGCGATCAAGCGCCTGCGCGCGAAAATCGACAACGCTTACGAGAAGAAACTGATCCACACGATCCGCGGAATGGGCTACGTGTTCGAGGATCGCGCGTGAGCAGCGGCGCCGCGCCCTATTCGCTGCTCCGGCGCCTCACGCTCGCGTTCGCGGTCGTGGCCGCACTCGTGTTCGCGCTGACCGGCGCGTACCTGTACCGCTCGCTGTCCGCCGAGTTGACGCGGCGCGACGACATCGAGATCACCGGCAAGCTCAAGCAGTTCCTGCAGCTCGCGCGGGCGAGCGGCTCGACGGCCGCGCTGCGTGCCGATCCGGCTGTCTTTCACGAGGTGCTGCTGTCGCATCCGGGCGTCTATCTCGGCATCTACGACGATGCGAACCGTCCGCTCGTCGAACACGCCGACGAAGCCGGCCATACGCTCGCGTCGGTGATCGCGCGGCCGCAGCCGGCCGGCGCGGCGAGCGAGACCGCCAGCCCGTTCACGTGCTCGCCGCCCGGCATCGGCACGTCGCGCTGCGTCCGTGCGCGCGCGACACTGCCGTCGGGCGAAGCCGTTCAGGTCGCGCTGGCACGCACGGCGGCCGATCGCCAGTCGCTGCTCGAAAGCTATCGCGTCGACATCTGGCTCGCGGCCGCGATCGGCGCGCTGCTGGTCGGCGCGCTCGGCCACGCGGTCGCGTCGCGCGGCCTGCGCCCGGTCGAGAGCCTCGGCCGGCAAACGTCGCGCATCGAGGCGCACAACCTGGCCGCGCGCCTCGATGCGCGCGCCGGCCCGATCGAGCTGCGCGAGCTCGCCACGTCGGTCAACCGGATGCTCGACCGGCTCGAGCGCGCGTTCGTGCGGCTGTCGCAGTTTTCGTCCGACCTCGCGCACGACATGCGCACGCCACTCGCGAACGTGATCAGCTCGTCGCAGGTCACGCTGTCGCGTGCGCGCACCGCCGACGAATACGAAGCGTTGATCGATTCGAACATCGAGGAATGCGAACGGTTGCAGCGGATGATCGAGAACATGCTGTTTCTCGCGCGCACGGACAATGCGCAACAACACCTGAAGACGGTCGAACTCGACGCGGGCCACGAACTGCGCCGCCTTGCGTCGTATTTCCAGTCGCTGGCCGACGAGACCGGCGTGCGCCTCGACGTGCACGGCGCGGCGCCCGTCGTCGCGGACGCGACACTGTTCCGTCGCGCCGTCAGCAATCTCGTCTCGAACGCGCTCGAACACGCGGAAGCCGGATCGACGATCGAGCTGACCGTATCGAGCCGGCCCGAATACGCGGTCGTCGAGGTCACGAACCGCGGCGCCGCGATTCCGCCCGAGCAGATCGAGCGGATCTTCGAGCGCTTCTACCGGATCGATTCGTCGCGGCACGGCGCTGCGCGCAACGCCGGGCTCGGGCTGGCGATCGTGAAGTCGATCGTCGAGCTGCATCGCGGCAGGGTCGAGGTCGTGAGCCGCGACGGACGGACGACCTTCGCGCTTCACTTCCCGGCCCGCGTTTCGTGACGCGCGGAGGATGCCGCTCACGCGCGCGCCGCATGCTTCCCGATACCGCATGGACATCCGTCACGCGGCGGCTCGACCGCACGCGCCAACGGATATGGCCGTACGCGCTTGCCGAAAGCGGCCGGCTCGGCTAGACTGCCCTTCGTCTTTGGGGAGTAGCCTGCTTTCCTTCCCCGGAAAGCGAACGCGTCAACACACTCGGCCGGCGGCCGTGGCGCGTTCGGCCGCATTGGTCTGGCGAGACCATCGACGCATCGCGTCGTTCCTGGTCGGACGTCGGCAGATGCGTCATGGTTCGTCCACGTCCGACCACGGAGCCCCCATGTTCCTTTCAGCCTTCCCCCTGCATTTCGTTCGCGGCGTCCGATTCGCCACTGCCTGCGTGCCTGCCTGCGGAGGTGCCGCATGACGTTGATGCTCGTCGAACTGGCGTTCATGCTGATCGTCATCCTGGTCGCCGCCGAACTCTTCACGAATGCGCTCGAACATCTCGGCGAGCGCCTGAAGATTTCGGAAGGCGTGACGGGGTCGCTGTTCGCCGCCGTCGGCACCGCGCTGCCCGAAACGATGGTGCCGCTGCTCGCGCTCGCCGGCGGCACGTCGAACGCGGCGGTCAACGAGGAGATCGGCGTCGGCGCGATTCTCGGTGCGCCGCTGATGCTCGCGACGCTGACGACCTTCCTGATGGCGCTCGCCGTGATCCGCTCGCGCGGACTGACGGGAACGATCGCCCCCGAGCGCAGCGGCTTCGTGCGCGACCTGAACTACTTCATCGCGGCGTTCACGCTCGCCACCGTTGCGATGTTCGTTCCGCATCACGTGTGGGCGGTGCGCGCGCTCCTCGCGGCGATGCTGGTCGGCGTCTATGCGATGTATGTCGTGATGACGTTCCGCGCGTCGACGCAGCTCGTCGATGCCGGCCACGGCACCGAGGCGCCGCACGCGATGTTCCTGTCGCGTGCCGGGCTGCCGACCAACCTCGCGACCATCGCGCTGCAACTCGCGCTCGGCGTCGCGCTGCTCGTCGGCGGGGCGAAGGGCTTCATTCATGGCGTCGAGGGCGTGTCGCACCTGCTCGGCATCTCGCCGCTGCTGCTGTCGCTGATCATCGTGCCGATCGCGACCGAATTGCCGGAAAAGGTCAACAGCGTGCTGTGGATCCGTCGCAAGAAGGACACGCTCGCGTTCGGCAACATCACCGGCGCGATGGTGTTCCAGGGCACGCTGCTGCCGGCGATCGGCATCATGCTGACGCCGTGGGAGCCGCGCCCCGAAGTGCTGACCGGCGTGGTCATCACGCTCGCGGCGGCGGTCTGGCTGCGCGTCAATGCGCGTGCGCGCGGGCTCGCGATATGGGCGTTGCTGGCGAACGGCGCCGGATACGCCGGCTATCTGTTCGTGACGCTGACGCGCTGAAAATGCGGTGCGTTTCGAGCACGACGTGTTGAGCCACGCGTCGACCTGCTGCGTAATTCGCAGCGAATGCCGACGCTCGATCCGCGCGCGCTCGAGGACGCCGGTTTCGTGCGGCGCACCGTGTACCCGGAAGTGCCGGTGCGCATCGAGTACGATCTGACCGCCCAGGACAACCGACTGCGGCCCGCATCGAATTCATGCGCGAGTTCGGGCCGTGGCTGAAGGCGTGCGATACGCGCGACGAGGTCGAAGCCGACGCCGCCCCGATAACCCATTCATCGAGAGAAACAACATGGAACTGCATGCCACCGTCGGCGCGGCCACGTCCGACGTCGACGACGACGAAAGCTTCGCGAACATCTACTGCCACGATGCGGAGCGCAACTATTGCTTCTCGCTGCTGCGCTTTCCGGAGCAAACGTCGATCGAGGTGATGGTGCACGACCAGCTCACCGCGAACGTGAACGATCTGAAGGTTCGGCTCACGGGCAACACGATCGAAGTCGAACTCGACGAGCGCACCGCCGCGCGCCTCGACGGCAACACGCACTACGTGATTGATCTCGCCCCCGGCGAGCACGATCCGGTCGTGCTGCGTGCCGCGCTCGAGGAAATCTTCGACGGCAAGAGCGGATATCGCGACGACAGCGCGAGCACGTAAGCGCGCCGGCGCGGCACTCGCCCACGTCTCGCGCATTCGCGCTGCGCGCCTCACACGCCCACATATCGAGCGCACAACGTCCCATTAATGGGGATGCCTGCCCAAATGTTGACGCACAACGCGCCACGGCCCTAACGTTCGCCCAATGCCATTGGATACGGCCGCCCCGCCACGCGGGCGACGGCCGACACAGAACTCAGGAGACGACCGTGGCCCATTCCGCGTCGCGCACGCATGCCAACCCGTCGGCACAATCGCCCGCGCATGCCGACACCGCACCCGATTCCACCGGCCGCATGTCGGCGTCCGCGGCTGCCGCCGTCGCCGCGCCGCCGAGCCGCAAGCGCCTGATCATCCTCGCGCTGCTGTTCGTCACGGTCGTGATCAACTATCTCGACCGCAGCAACCTGTCGATCGCCGCGCCCGCGCTGTTCAAGGAACTGAACATCGATCCCGTCCGCGCGGGCCTCGTGTTCTCGGCATTCGGCTGGACCTATGCGCTGATGCAGATCCCCGGCGGCTGGCTCGTAGACAAGGTGTCGCCGCGCGTGCTGTATGCGGGTGCGCTCGCGCTGTGGTCGGCCGCGACCGTGCTGCTCGGCTTCGCCGGATCGTTCGTCGGGCTGATCGTGCTGCGCCTCGCGGTGGGCGCGCTCGAAGCGCCCGCCTATCCGATCAACAATCGCGTGGTCACGACGTGGTTCCCGACTCGCGAGCGCGCCAGCGCAATCGGCGGCTACACGTCGGGGCAGTTCGTCGGCCTCGCGTTCCTCACGCCCGTGCTCGCGTGGCTGCAGGTGCATCTCGGCTGGCACATGGTATTCGTCGCGACCGGCGTCGCGGGCATCGCGTGGGCCGCGGTCTGGTATGCGGTGTATCGCGAGCCGCGCGCGTTTCGCGGCATCAATGCGGCCGAAATCGCGTCGATCCGCGACGGCGGTGGCCTCGTCGACCTCGAGGACCGCGTCGCCGCGCGCAGCGCGCGCACGCCGTCGACGTGGCGCGACCTCGGCGTCGTGCTCGGCCGGCGCAAGCTGTGGGGCATCTATCTCGGGCAGTTCGCGCTGAACTCGACGCTGTGGTTCTTCCTTACGTGGTTCCCGACGTATCTCGTCAAGTATCGCGGGATGGATTTCATCAAGTCGGGCTTTCTCGCGTCGCTGCCGTTTCTCGCCGCGTTCGTCGGCGTGCTGTGCTCGGGCCTGCTGTCGGACTGGCTGATGCGGCGCGGCGCGGCGCAGGGCTTCGCGCGCAAGCTGCCGATCATCTCGGGGCTGCTGATCTCGACTTCGATCATCGGCGCGAACTACGTGACGTCGACGGGCTGGGTGATCGCGTTCATGACGATCGCCTTCTTCGGCAACGGCTTCGCGTCGATCACATGGTCACTGGTGTCGGGCCTCGCGCCCGCGCGGCTGCTTGGCCTCACGGGCGGCGTGTTCAACCTCGTCGGCAACCTCGCGGCGATCGCGACGCCGATCGTGATCGGGCTGCTCGTCGATGGTGCGGACTTCTCGCGCGCGATCACCTATATCGCGGCGATGGCGCTCGCGGGCAGTCTGTCGTACGGGCTGCTGGTCGGCAAGGTCGAGCGCATCGACGCCTGAACAGGCGCCGCACTACGCGGCCAGCGCGATCGCCTTGATGTTGAACGCGCGCAGCAGATCCTCGCAGAACGCGTCGACGATCGGCTTGCCGTTCGCGCTGCGCTTCATCGCGAGATGCAGCGGCACATCGAAGCTGAACGTCGTGCGGCCGATGGCCTTCACGAGCCCGCGCTGCTCGAACGGCTCCGCGTAATGCGCGGGCAGATAGCCGAGATGGCCGCCCGACAGGATCAGGATCGTCGCGGCCTCGATGCTGTCCGCGCTCGCGGTCACGCGCCGCTCCGGCAGCGGATACTGCTCCTCGGGCACCGGATAGGTGCGCCATACCCAGTCGTGCGCCTGCAGGTCGTCGGCCGACACGGGCCGCGACGCATGAAACAGCGGATGCCCGCGCCCGCAGTAGATCACCTGTTGCTCGGTAAATAACGGCGTGTAGTCAAGCCCCGGCACGCGATGCCAGAAATACCCGATCGCGAGATCGAGCTGGTTGTTGACGAGGCTTTCCTCGAGTTCCTGCGGCGACGCGACCTTCATCGAGAACGTGACGGCCTGGTCGCGCTTGCGGAACGCGCCGATCGCCTCGGCCAGGCGCGCGTTCTCGACGAGCGGCGCCTGCCCGATCAGGCCGATCGACAGCGTGCCGACCAGCTTGCGGTCGATGTCGCGCACCCGCGCGACGAACTCGGACGTCGCGGCGACGAGCGTGCGCGCCGTGGCCGCGAAGCGTTCGCCCTTCGACGTCAGCCGAAAGCCGCCACGGCCGCGATCGCACAGCTTGAAACCGACGCGCGCTTCGAGCGCGGACAACTGCGTGCTGATCGTCGACTGGCGCACGCCGAGCGAGGCCTCGGCGGCCGTGATGCCGCGTGCGTCGACGACGGCGAGAAAGACCCGGATGAGCCGGAGATCGAGATCGGTGGTATTCGAAAACATGCTTCGAGCCGCTGCGCGTGAGCGCGTTGTCGGGCCGGCGCGACACCGGCCGTCGTCGCCGATGAACCTTGCCGGACGCGCGCCGCCATCGGCAACGGCGCGCGCCATACTCGTCGCGCGGACATCGCGCGCCGTTCACATGGGAAAGCCCATCGCCTTGATTCCGTTGATCCACGCACGCTTCCAGCCGCCTTCGGCGTCCGCGCCGTCGAACGCATGGAACGTGATCTTCGCGGCGACCCAGCGCACCGGCTCGGGCGGGATGTAGCTCGGGCTCTGGTTCGCGATGTCGAGCTTGCGCTCCGGGCTGTCGCGATCGAACAGGATGTTCAGACCCATGAACGCGCCGAACCGGCTCGCCGCGACGCCAAAGCCCGTGTAGCCGGCGACGAACACGGCCTTGCCGCCAAGATAACGCTTCGCGAACACGGAGCCGCGCGAGCAGTAGTCGATCGGGCCGCCCCACGCGTGCGAGAAGCGCACGTCGGCGAGCTGCGGGAACGTGCGGTGGAACGCCTCCGCGAGCCGGTAGTAGGTTTCGCGCTCGCCGTCCTGGTGCGGCTCGGGATCGCCGTCGAAGTGATAGCTGACCAGCCCGCCGAAGATGATGTTGTTGTCCTTCGTCAGCCGGAAATAGTTGAGCTGCGTGCGCGTGTCGTACACGCCCTGGCGATTCTTCCAGCCGATCCGCGCGAGCTGCGCGTCGGTCAGCGGCTCGGTCGCGAGCACGTGGTCGCGCACCTGCATCACGCGGCGGTTGATGTCGGGGATGCCGACCTTCGCCGTGCCGCTGCCGAACACGACCCGCGGCGCGCGCACGCTGCCCTTCGGCGTCTTCACGTACACCGTGGCGCCTTCGTCGGTCACCGTGACGAGCGGCGTATGTTCGTACAGCTTCACGCCGAGCGACAGCGCCGCACGCTTGAGCCCCCACGCGAGCTTCGCCGGATGCACGATGCCGCTGCGATTGCGCGACCAGAGCGCGCCCGCGAACAGCGGCGAATTCAGTTGCTCGAGCGTTTCGTCGCGATCGAGCAGCACGACGTCGTGTCCGTATTGGCGGTGCAGGTCGTAGTCGCCCTTCAGGTGCGCGAGGTGCGCGGGGTCGACCGCCACCGTCATCTCGCCGTTCCATTCGATGTCGGCGTCGATGTCGTAGCGTTTCAGCGTTTCCTCGAAGCCGTCGAGGTTGCGATGGCCGAAAGCCTCGAGCTGCGCGATGTCGTTCGGAAATACGCGCACCGCGTTCGGCAGCCCGTGCATCACCGACGTCGAGATGATTCCGCCCGCGCGGCCCGATGCGCCGTGCGCGACCTTGCCCGCCTCGATCAGCACGACGTTCAGGTGCGGCATCTGTTCCTTCGCCTGCACGGCCGCCCACAGCCCGGTGAAGCCGCCGCCGACGATCAGCAGGTCGGCCGTCGCGTCGCCGACGAGTTCCGGCTCGGCGGCCGGCGCGGCCGGGTTGTCGAGCCAGTACGGGAACAGCTTCGTGTTCGCGAGCGCCTCGGCGGCGCTCAGTGCGACCGGCGCGCGACGCGCGTCATGCGCGTGTGCCGGCGCGGCCAGCGTTGTTTCGTTGACTTCCATTTCCATGATCCCAGCCATCCCGCGTGATCGCGGCCGATCGAACATGCAACCGCCGCCGGGCCCGCGTCGATCCGACGACGGCGCCACGGCGGCGGCCGCGCATCACGACTTCTCGAGCAGCACGTAGAACTTCTTCGCGTCCTCGATCGTCTCCCAGCGGCCCGCGAAACCGGCCGGCAGCAGATAGCCCTGGCCCGGCGTGAATTCCTTGCGATTGCCTTCCACGTCGGTCAGCGCGATCCGGCCCTCGACGAGCCACACCGCCTCGTCCGCCGCCGTTTCCGGAAACTCCACCGAGCCGACCTTGCCTTCCCACCAGCCGATGAGATAGCTGCCGCTCTTGCCTTCGGCCGCGCGCCAGTCGCTTTCGTCCATCCCGAAGTCGAGCTTCGTGAATTCGCCAATGCCTGCGCCGAGCGGCAGGATGTCCTTGATCAGTTTGGTCATCTGAATCTTTCGTCTCTCGATTGAAAAAAAGCAGAGACAAAGTTACTCATTTACACTGCCCCGGTATGCCCCCCTTCGGGGGGGACAAGCCGCGTTTTTCCGGCGCGCGACGTCGCAGGACTCCGTACCGTATTTCCCCCTAATGACGCGTTCGGCTTGCGACGCTAAAATCGCCGCCGCTTTTCACCGGGGAACCGCATGCTGCTCAACGTGAACCCCTTCCACCGCGACACCGACCGCTTCGACGTGTCGTTCAAGGCGCTGGGCGAGCTGATCGAGACGGTCGGCACGCCGCACTTCGTGCCGCGCCTCACGCAATTGCTGAACGACGTGGTGCCGCTCGACGTCGCGCATGTCGAACGGTCGCGCGTCGACGGCACGATGCCCACCGGCTACCGCTGCGAATGGATCGGCAGCAGCGGCATCGGCACCGCGACCGCCGGGATCTCCGACGTGATGACGCTCTACTACGAGCGCTTCCTCGACAGCGACCCGCTGTTCGCGGGGCTGCGCGGCAAGACGGGCACGATGCTGGTCGTGCGCGATATCGCGGCGATTCCGCCCGGCGAATTCCGCCAACGGTTGTTCGACGACGTGCATATCGGCCACGAATGCGTGCTCGCACGCGGCACCCGCTACGCGCAGCATTCGATCGCGCTGGAACGCGGCCGCGACCGGCCGCCGTTCACGCTCGCCGAGATGAACCGCTTTCGCAGCATCAGCGACGTGCTGTTCCCGCTGCTCGAGCTGCACGCGTCGACCACCGCGGCGCGGCGCGTCGCGCATCCGACGCCCGAAGTGCATCCGCTCGCGCAGTTCGACGCACGGATCGCGGCCGACGGCGTAAAGCTGTCGAAGCGCGAATACGAGACCTGCAAGCATCTGATCTCCGGCAAGACCGTGCCGGAAACCGCCGAGATCCTCGGCGTGCGGGTCGCGTCGGCCGAGTCGTACGTGAAGCGCGCGTTCGCGAAGCTCGGCGTGCGCACGAAGCGCGAGCTCGTGGCATGGGGATCGGCCGCGCCGGCGTTTCATGTTGCCCCGGCGCACGACGGCGACGACACGCCCCCGCCCGCGATCGCGCGCTGATCCGCTCCGACGCCGACGGCCCGCCGACCGGCCGCCGATCGCCCGCCGAGTCACGCCGCGTCGATGCGGCGGCGCCACTCGCATCGAATCGCGTCGATGTAAACGTCGCGACTTCAGGATCTTCGCGTCCGCGTTCTCCTCTACCATCGGCCGATCGCTTTTCATCAGAAAGAGGAGACGGCTTCATGCACCGCGAACTGAACCAGCCGATGGGCGGCAACGAGATGCCGCGCTTTGGCGGCATCGCCACGATGATGCGCCTGCCGCAGGCCGCCACGACCGACGGCCTCGACGCATGCTTCGTCGGCGTGCCGCTCGATCTCGGCACGTCGAACCGCTCGGGTTCGCGCTTCGGCCCGCGTCAGATCCGCACCGAATCCGTGCTGCTGCGCCCGTACAACATGGCCACGCGCGCGGCGCCGTTCGATTCGCTGCAGGTCGCCGACATCGGCGACGTCGCGACCAACCCTTACGACCTGAAGGATTCGGTGCGTCGCATCGAGCACGCGTATGACGAGATCGTCGCGAACGGCTGCCGGCCGATCACGCTCGGCGGCGACCATACGATCGCATGGCCGATCCTGCGCGCGCTGCATAAAAAGTACGGCAAGCTCGCAGTGGTGCACGTCGACGCGCACGCGGACGTGAACGACACGATGTTCGGCGAGAAGATCGCGCACGGCACGCCGTTCCGCCGCGCGGTGGAGGATGGCCTGCTGCAATGCGACAAGGTCACGCAGATCGGCCTGCGCGGCACCGGCTACGCCGCCGAGGATTTCGACTGGTGCCGCCAGCAGGGCTTCACCGTCGTGCAGGCGGAGGAGTGCTGGAACAAGTCGCTCGCGCCGCTGATGGCGCAAGTGCGCGAACGCATCGGCGACACGCCGGTCTACCTCAGCTTCGACATCGACGGTCTCGACCCGTCGTTCGCACCCGGCACCGGCACGCCGGAAATCGGCGGGCTGTCGGTGCAGCAGGGTCTCGAGATCATTCGCGGAATGAAAGGACTGAACCTCGTCGGCGCGGATCTCGTCGAAGTGTCGCCGCCGTACGATCCGAACGGCACCACCGCGCTCGTCGGCGCGAACCTCGCGTTCGAGATGCTCTGCGTGATGCCGGGCGTCGCGTGCCGCTAACCCGATCGACAGGAAAACGTTCATGACCACCGCTGATCTTTCCTCTTCCACCTCGCCCGTCGTGCTGCCTGCCGCACGCATCGCCGGCCATCCCGTGCGCATGCACTCCGATGAAGCCGGCGCGCCGATCTTCAATGCGTCGACCGGCGAGACGATCGGCTGGCAGGAATTCGCGACGGCCGCGCACGTCGATGCCGCGGTCCGCGCCGCGCGCGATGCGTTCGCGGGCTGGCGCGACACGCCGCCCGCCGAGCGCGGCCGCTTGCTCGCGGCGATTGCCGAACGCGTGGAAGCCAATCGCGAACGCCTGGCGGCGCTTCAGATGCAGGTGAGCGGCAAGCCGCCGTTCGAGGCCGACGCCGACGTCGGCGACGTTGCCGCGACGTTCGCGTACTACGCGCAACTGTGCGAGAACCCGGCGCTGTTCGCGGCCGAGCCGGTCGCGCTGCCGAGCGACGCCGTCGCGGCCGAGCGCTTTCACGACGCGGTCGGCGTGGCCGCGCTGATCATGCCGTGGAACTTCCCGATGGTCACGACCGCGTGGAAGCTCGCGCCCGCGCTGGCGGCCGGCTGCACGGTCGTGATGAAGCCGTCGGAACTGACGTCGCCGGCGGAGCACGCACTGCTCGACCTGATCGCCGAAGCCGGCGTGCCGGACGGTGTCGTCAACGTCGTGAACGGCGGCGCGGAAGTCGGCGCGGCGCTGACCGCGCATCCGCTGATCGACAAGATCTCGTTTACCGGCAGCACGGCCGCCGGCCGCAAGGTCATGCAGGCCGCGGCGGAAGACATGAAGCGCGTGACGCTCGAACTCGGCGGCAAGTCGTCGCTGATCGTGCGCGACGACGCCGATCTCGACATGGCGGTGTCGCTGGCCGTGGCCGGCGCGTTCACGAACGCGGGCCAGATGTGCTCGGCCACCGCGCGCATCCTGGTGCACGACAGCCTGTACCGCAGCTTCATGGCCGCGTTCGAAACGGCCGTGCGCGCGCTGGTCGTCGCGCCGCCTTCCGTCGAACACGTCGCGATGGGGCCGCTGATCTCCGCCGCGCAACGCACGCGCGTCGAGGCGCTGCTCGAGCAAGGCATCGCGGCCGGTGCGCGCGTCGCGTTCAGCGGCCGCGTCGCCGAGAGCGGCGGCAAGGGCTTCTTCATGGCGCCGGTCGTGGTCGCCGAGCCGGCCGCCGACAACCTGCTGTGGACCGACGAAGTGTTCGGCCCGGTCGCGTGCGTGAAGTCGTTCCGCACCGACGACGAGGCGATCGCGCTCGCGAACGACACGCGCTACGGGCTCGTCGCGACGGTCGTGACGCGCGACGCCGACATCGCGAAGCAGTTTCAGAAACGCGTGCGCGCCGGCCTCGTGTGGATCAACGCACCGCAGCTCATCTACCCGCACGTGTGCTGGGGCGGTTTCGGGCTCAGCGGGATCGGCCGCGAACTCGGCGTGACGGGCCTGCGCAGCTACCAGGAACTGCGTCACGCGATGCGCGCGATCGGGTGATCGACGACAACGCGTTCGTCACGGAGCCGATCGCTGCCCGGTATGGAATCGAGCATCTACTCGGCGTCGCGCTCGATACCGAAGGCGGCACGCCGGGCGGATGATTCCCCGGACGCGGCACCGGCGTGCTTGCGTTGTCGCGAAGAAGGGCGCGCGAGCACGAACACACGACGCGTGTCGCCCGGCCATATGCCGTCGGATGTCGAACGAACCCGCTTCCACGGCGATTCGATCGACGGCGTGCCGTTGCCGTAGTACGCCGCGCAACCGGGCGCGACCCATCATGAAGCAAGGCTGCCGCACGTCGCCGGCACGCGCGTCCGGCCTGTCATGAAGTTGTTCCGGTTCGGACGATATTCTCCGCTGTTCATTTCATTTCTGGAGGGGCAATGAAAGCAGGAACAGGAACGACGCACATCCATCACTCAGGAATCCGACTCGAATCGAGTCGCGACAACGCCGCTCCACGCGCCAGCAACGAAAGTCATGTTCCGCAATGGCGTGGCGCGCTCATGATCGCGCTTCTCTGCGCACTCGCCGGTTGCGGCGATGGCGATTCCGGCGCGGCCGGAAACCTCGCCGCGAATCGCGCATCGGTGTCGAGCACGGCCGCCGCGCCGGTGCTGCACTGCGCCACGGCTTGCCACTGACGGGCACGTGCCCTTGCCCGGCGCGACTGCCGTTGCAACGCGCGGCGCGTGAAGCGCGGCTGCGTCCGGCTGTCCGTCCGGCGACTCATGACAGAGAGCGAACATGCAAAACAAATCCACGACACGACGTCAGTTCCTGACCGATGCGCTGAAGCTCGCGGGCGCCACGGCCGTCACCGGCATGCTGCCCGAAAGCATCCTGCGCGCGCAGTCGATTCCGGCGGCGACCGTCACCGGCACGATCCAGGACGTCAAGCACGTCGTGATCCTGATGCAGGAAAACCGGTCGTTCGACCATTACCTCGGCACGCTGCGCGGCGCGCGCGGCTTCGGCGATCCGCGCCCGGTCGTGATCTCGAGCGGGTACCCGGTCTGGCGCCAGCCATGGCTGCTGTCGTACGTCTTCCCGTTCAACCCGTCTCCGCCGGCCGGCAGCGCGAACGGCGACACCTATTACGGCGACCTCGACCACAGCTGGAGCGGCACGCACAGCGCGTGGAACAACGGCCGTTACGACAACTGGGCCGGCGCGAAGACCAGCGGCACGATGTACTACTTCACGCAGAACGACATCCCGTTCTATTACGCGCTGGCGAGCGCCTTCACCGTGTGCGACAGCTACCACTGCTCGATGCTCGGGCCGACCGACCCGAACCGCCTGTATCTGTGGACGGGTTGCTGCGGCAACGTGCCTGGCTATGCGCCGTATACGACCAATACGATGACCGGCACCGGCTGGACCACGATGCCGGAGCGGCTGAACTCGGCCGGCGTCACGTGGAAGTTCTACCAGGACAAGGGCAACGGGCTCGACGCCGCCCACGGCCACGGCGAATACAACGGCTCGGGCAAGGATCTCTGGTGGAACGGCAACTACGGCGACAACGTCATCCTCAACTTCAAGCAGTATCAGAATCTCGGCCCGAACGATCCGCTCGCGCCGGCGTTGAACGGCACGCAAATCGATCCGACGGGCGGCGGCACCGAGTACGACACGCGCCTGTTCAGCCAGTTGCAGGCGGACGTCGCGAACGACACGCTGCCGCAGGTATCGTGGATCGCCGCGCCCTACGCGTACTGCGAACATCCGTCGTGGGCCGCGAGTGGCGGTGAATGGTATGTGAGCAACGTCCTCAACGTGCTGACGTCGAATCCGAAGGTCTGGGCCAGCACGGTGCTGCTCGTGATGTACGACGAGAACGACGGCCTGTTCGATCATGTGCCGCCGGCCGTGCCCGCCAGCGCATACGCCGGCACCGGAAAGTCGACGGTCTCGACCGCGGCCGAATTCGTCGGCGGCAGTGGCGCGGCGTCCGACGGTTCAGCAAGCGGCGACGTGCCGATCGGCCTCGGCCCGCGTGTGCCGATGTTCGTGATCTCGCCGTGGTCGAAAGGCGGCAAGGTCAACTCGCAGGTGTTCGACCACACGTCGGTGATCCGCTTTCTGGAAACGCGCTTCGGGCTCCAGGAAACGAACATCACGCCGTGGCGGCGCACCGTGTGCGGCGATCTCACGTCGGCGTTCGACTTCACCAATCCCGACCAGACGGTGCCCGCGATCCCGAGCCCGGCCAGCAACATGGATCCGAACGGCTGGACGGTCATCATCCCGCCGGCGACCACCACCGCCGTGCCGGCACAGACGGCCGGCCGCAATGCCGCATGCCGGCTGCCGTACGAGTTCTTCGTGCAGGGCAAGGTGAACCGGTCCGGCAAGGCGCTTGCGCTGACGATGACCAATACCGGCGCGGCGGGCGTGCATCTGCAGGTGTGGGTCGACGGCACCAGCACGATCCCGAGGCAATACACGATCGGCGCGGGCGCGAGCGCGTGCACGACGCTGTCCGATTCGCTCGCGCTGAATTCGGCCGGCGGCTACGACTATTCCGTCTACGGGCCGAACGGATTCGTGCAGACGTTCCGCGGCAACGTCGGCGCGTCGGGAAATGCCGGTTCGTCGGCCGAAGTGAGCCTCTGTTATGACGTGCAGAACGGCAACGTGCAGATCACGCTCGACAACACCGCAGGAGCAAGCGCGACGACGTTCCAGCTCGTCGACAACGCGTACGGGATGAACACGCCGCAGTCGGTCAGCGTGCCGGCCGGCGCGACGCAGGCCGTCACGTGGTATGGCGACGCCGGCTGGTACGACGCGAGCATCCGCGACGCGAACGATCCGAACTTCCTGCGCCGCGTGGCCGGCTGCGTGCAAACGCAAGCGGGCGCGCTGCTGACCGATTCGGCGATCGGCAATACCAACGGGAAGTACGTGCCCGCGCTGTCGTCGCAGGGGGCGTCGTACGGCACGCTGCGGTTCGATTACGTCGTGCCGCCGTGGCGCCACAGCCCGAAGAACTGGGTCGGCATTTACCCGCGCGGCGCGCAACCGACCAAGGGCGGCTACAAGTCGTGGGCATATCTGCCGAAGAGCACCGGGTCGCTGCTGTTCTCGACGACGGCGAACAGCGCGCTGCCGTCGGGCCAGTACGATGCGTGGTTCCTCTTCGACGACGGCTACACGCCGCTGGCCGGTCCGGTCGCGATCAGCATCTGACGAGCGGCAGGCGACGCGCGTTCGCGGCGCGCGTCGCCGCTGATTCGTACAGGGCGATGCCCGCGCATCCGGTGGTGCGCCGGTGCGGCACGACCGGCCGTGAATGACGCGCGGCGCGTGCGGGCGCACGTGCATGCGTGCATGTCCGGATGGTCGCCGTGAACGAAGGTCGCGCCAGCGCCGCCTTCGTGCTCGGCTCGGACGACGCCGAGCTTGGTTCCGATGGTCCCGGGCATTTCTCATGTAACCGCCTTCGCGACGACGAACACCTTCCACAGTGCCTGCGGGCTTTATCGGTTGTCGCGCCACGCGCCAAACCTCAGCTAACTTTGTTTGCATTATTGTTAGCAATTTGCTAACAATCGGGCTATGTACTCGATCGAATTCACCAAACAAGCCGCCCAAGCCCTCAAGGCGATGCCGCGCAATATTTCGGTGACGATTCGGGCAAAGATCGACGTACTGGCGCCGATCCCTACGCACCGAATCCGAACGCGAAGAAGCTGGCGGGCCAGCCCGGCTACCGGCTCCGAGTGGGAGATTGGCGCGTGTTGTATGAAATCGAAGATGGCCGCGTTGTAATCATTGTGCTGGCCGTCAAACCCCGTGGAGGTGCCTACAAATGACCGAAGTTCAATTTATCGAGCAGGACGGCCACCGAGCCTTTGCGGTGGTTCCGATCGAACTGTGGGACCGCGTGAAGGGCCTGCTGGAAGATCTCGAAGATGAAGCGCTGTTCGCGCACGCCAAGGCAAGCGACGACGGCCACCGCATCCCGGCCGCCGTACTCGATGCCGAACTGGCAGGCGATCATCCCGTTCGCGCGTGGCGCAATCATCGCCGCATGACCCAAGACGTGCTTGCAGCACGAGCGGGGATCAGCAAGCCCTATCTCAGCCAGTTGGAAACCCGTCAGCGTGTTGGCACTACTGACGCGATGTCGAAGCTGGCCAGCGCACTTGATGTTCCTGTCGATGACCTGATCGAACTGCCATCGAGCCAGTCTGGAAAGCCATGATGCGATGTCGCGAGTCGCGCCGGTCTTCGCGATGCAACCGCATGAGTGCGCCACCCGTGCGCACTCATGCGGAGGACGAACGAACACCAAGACTGGCATATCGACTCCACACGGCACCTGTTTCGCCGACTGCTTGACTCCAGACGGCTTCATCGGCCGCCACGCGCCAACACGGCGGAGCCCGATCCTCATTCAGCCAGCCGTGATACCGCGTCGGCGTGCTCGCAAAATCCGGGGGAGTTCGTGTATCAATGTGCCTCGACTCCGCGCCCGTACCTGCCCAGCGAACCACTCGGCCTCGCGTCTCCCCTCTCTTCGGGTTGCTCCCGCCACATCGAATTCAACTCGATGCTCCCGTGCTGCTGAATCCGGAGCGTCCAATCGCTCGTCGTTTCGATATGCAGCGCTGAATATATCGCGGGCGGTGCCGATGCATCGCGACGTTGCATGCGCGTTCCAGGTGCGGCGCCCGCGCCGATATCCCGCATAATCGGGCGTTGAACCGCGCCGCGGGGGGAAGCATTGTGCGAGCGCAGCAATTCGACACTGGAACGGGCGCGATCCAACCCGCCGCGACGCGACGGCGCTCGCCCCGGAAAGAACACCCGGCAATCCCGCTGAAGACAGGACACCGACACATGCACCGAGCCGAGCACATCAGCATCGAACAGGCGGTCGATCTGCCCGCCGACGAACTGAACGGATGCGACTTTTCGTTCGAGATCGCGTGGGAGCTGAATGCGCCGTACCAGGATCTGCTCGACTTGCGCGCGCTGCCCGTGCGGCGCAAGGACTACGGCTTCGATCCGGCCGGCTGGGCGCGCGAGGCGTCCGGCGGCACCGCGCTGTTCCGCGCGAGCGCGGGCGGGCGCCTCGCGGGATTCATCGCAATCACCGAAAGCTGGAACGGGATGGCCGAGATCGCGGAACTCGCGGTCGACCGCGATTGCCGGCGCCAAGGGATCGGCCAGTTCCTGCTGGCGGCCGCGGAAGCGTGGGCGCGCAACCGCGGCTTCGGCTTCATGCGGCTGGAAACGCAGGCGAACAACGTCGCGGCCTGCTGCACGTACGCGCGCGCCGGCTTCGTCATCGGCGGACACGACCGCTTCCTGTACGCCGACGGCGCGAACGACGGGGAAGTCGCCCTCTTCTGGTACAAGGATCTGCGGGACGGGCAGTCCGCGAAGAGCCGGACGGTCGATCCGGAATCGATGCGGCAGCCGTCCTGAACGGGGATAAGCCGCTCCGCATGAGCTGGTGGCAGATTGCCGGGTCGTCGACCCGCCTTCGTCCGGTCCGGCCGTCCCGCCATGCCGGGCCGCCTAGAACTTCTGATCGACACCGAACGAGACACCGAGCTGGCTCCGGCCAGGCTGCCCGACGGACGCGTAACTGTTCACGCCGAGCGAACTGCCTCCCTGGTTCCGCGCGGTGCCGACGTTCACATAAAGCAACGTGCGCTTGGACAGCACGTAGAGCGTTCCCGCCACGAAGATCATCGGATGCTCCACGCGGCCCTGGTAATCGTAGCGGCCGCCGATCGCATACACCTGAACCGTGGGCGTGACGAACATGTTGCCGGCCAGCCAGTACACGGTGCCGCGCGGCGTCAATTGCAGGTCGCCCGTAATCCGGGTGACGTTGGCCATCACCGCCCACGTCGGCGCGTTGTAGCGCGCGGCGAACGCGTAGCGCCGGTCGACGCGGGACGAAAGATCGCTCGCCGCCGAAACCGTGCCGTCCATCTGCTCGACCGTCGCAGTCGTCGTGAAGCGATTGGCCGTATATTCGAGCGCGGCGCCGATATACCGCCCGGCCGACGTGTTGCCGGGCATCTGCTGGCCGAAGCCGTACATGGCTTCGGTCGTGAAGCCCGCAAGCCGATGCGACGTAAACTTCACCGAGTTGTTCACGCGGATCGTCGCCTGCGGGATGGCATTGAGGGCGAGAGCGGAGTAGGCCGCGAAATAGGTCGGATCGTAGTAAATCCCCCTGTCGAACTGCACGCTGTACTGGCGTCCGAACGTCATCTTCCCGAGGGTCCCGTCAAGGCCGACCCACGCCTGTCGATTGAAAGGCGTATCGGCCACGATCATTGCCCCGGTCGCCGAGTTGAAGCCGTTCTCCAGTTGGAACACGGCCTTCAGCTCGCTGCCCAGCTCTTCCACGCCCCTGAGGCCGACGCGGGACGGCAAATATGCGCTCTGCGCAATCCCGACCGATCGATGTCCCGTGTCATCGGCGTTGGTCAGAAATTGAAACCCCGTGTCGACGACACCGTACAAGGTCACGGCCCCTTGTGCCGTCGCCAATCCTGAAATCGACGATAAAAGAAGGAATGCGAAGCATTTCATATGACAATTGGCGAAGCCTGAGCGAATGCGAACGCGCTGGATTTCCGGCCGACCGATGCAGGCCGGTGGAACTGGCCGTGTTCGATGGTGACGGAGAGTAGCGACGCGCCGTCGACCGCGTGACGACTGCCAGTCGATCGGGCGCGTCGAGGCCGGCGCGCTTACCGCGACACTACCGGGCGGGGCGTGGCTGCGCCGAGCAGGTAATGGACCGCCGCGACGACGGCCACGTTTGCGGCGAGACAGGGCAACCCGAGATTGATGCCACCGAGCTGGAACTTTTCCAGATACAACATCAATGCGAGAGCCTGACCGACGAGCATGCCTGCCGTCACTGCCAGCGGCCGGACACGCAGCGAGAACAGCACCGCGATCAAGCCGGGGAAGAACTGAGCGACGCCGTAGTACGTGACGTTGATCAGCGTGAGCATCAGCGTCGGCGTCGAAGACGTCATCGCGATGGATATCGCCAGATAGACGAAGATGACGATCTTCGCCGCGCCTGTCTGCCGCTGCGCCGGAAGCGAGGGCAGCAGGTTGCGGCTCACGATGGGCCCGATCGCGAGACACATGCTGGTCAGCACGAGCAAACCGGAGAGTGCGGCGGCGGCGGCAACGAGTCCGATCAGCCAGGACGGCAGCAGGGCATTCGCCGCGACGAAGAACGCCTCGTTCGGTGAATGCAGGTGTACGTTCTGACTGATCGCGTAATACGCGGCGATCACGAGGAACGGATACATCAGCATGTATAGCGGCATCGCGATCTGGGATCGCCGGATCGTGTCGGCGCTTTTCGCGGTGAAGAACATCTGCACGCCGAACGGCATCGCGAGGAAGCCGAGCGACTGCAGCAGGATCGTGCTCATCGCAAAACGAAGCTGCTCCGCGTTCATCTGATTGCCGACGCGCAGGCTTGCCGCGTGGAAAACCTCCTTCACGCCGACATGTCCGGCTACGGCCAGGCCCGTCGCCACGATCGCCAGGACCATCAGGATGTCCTTCAACACCGCCACGTAGGCCGACGAACGGATCCCGGCGATCATGATGTAGGCGAACGCGAGCACACCGGCGATCAGTACCATGTGCAGCGGCTCGAACTGCCAGCCGATCCCGCGAAACGCGGCAATGAGACCCGTGAACTGCAATTGGGCCATCGGCAGGAGAAACAGGATCGACGACAGCGCGACGACGAGTTCGATCGAGCGGCTGCGGAAATAGCCGCCGAACAGGTCCGCGAGCGTAATCGCGTTGTAGCGCTGCCCCGCTTTCCAGATCATCGGCCCCAGAAAATAGCCCAGCGGATACGCGAGCAGGATGTAGCCGAGAAACCAGACGCCGTAGGTCGGCCCTTTCGCATAGATGCCGCCCGCGAAGCCAACCATCGTTGCGACGCTGTAGATCTCGCCCGCCGCCAGGAAGAAGACGAGAAAAGCGCCGAATTGCCGCGAAGCGACGAAGAAGTCGTGCACGCTCTGCTTGCCCACGCCACGGCGCGAGTAAAGCGCGAGGCAGAACGACAGGATGACGAACCCCACGAATACCACTGTCGACATGTATGCCCCCGGGAAATCAGACTTCGAGCCGGGCCGCATCGGCCGCCGGCTTGTCGAAACAGCGCCAGCAGACGAACAGGCACGCGGACGTCAGGACGAACCACGCGAACATCCACGCGTAGACGAACGGCACGCCGAACACGTAGGCATCGACGGACGAGACCCAGGGCAGCAAGCCCAACACGCCGAGATAAGGCACGGCGAGGCCGATCAGGAACTTGACCATGGATCTATCGCGCCTCGTGCAGTGCAGCGTCGACCGGATCGATCGGCGTGCAGGTGCCCGCGCGGCTCTCGATCGCTTCGCCGGCCGCGAGACACAGCGCTTCCTGGAACCGGCCCGCGACGATCTGAACCCCCGTCGGCACGCCCTCGCGAACCCCGGTCGGCACGGACAGCCCCGGCAGGCCGAGGAGCGCCGTCGCGAGCAACGGGCCTTGCGCGTCGAGGATGCGCCGGAACGCGGCGTCGCCTCGCCGATCCTCGTCGATGGCGAACGGACGCTGGCACGAAACGGGCATCAGCAACAACGGGTACTGCTGGAAAAACGCCTGCCATTCGCGCAGCAGGCCCGTGCGTTGCGCAAGACCGTTCATGTAGCCCGCCATGTCCAGCTGCGGCGCGGCGCGGCGCTGGCTCGCGAACGTGGTGCGAATCGCTTGGTCGCCGTACGTTTCGATCGTCTTGCCCAGCCCCGCCATCGCCTCGCTGGTGACCAGGGCAAGCCAGAGTTCGCTCGCTTCGTTCAGCCTCGGCGGAACGACCTCCTCGACCACGCATCCCGCATCTTCGAGCCAGCTGGCAGCCTGACGCACCGCGTCGGTCACCGCGTCGTCGGCCGGCACGCCCGGGAGCGACGCACAGACGGCCACGCGCGCGGGAAACGATGCATCGCCGCCGGTCGGTGCGACGGGCATCCACCACGCGTCGCGCGAGTCGCCCGCGGCCATCGCCGACAGCGCCAGACGCAGGTCGCCGATCGTGCGCGCCAGCGGCCCCTGGACCGACGCGAGCTGGACAGCGAGTGTCCGGTCCGTCGGCTGGGTCGGATTGTAGGCCGGAACGCGTCCCGTCGTCGGTCGCAACCCGGCGACGCCGCACGCGTAGGCCGGGTAGCGGATCGATCCGCCGAGATCGTTGCCGTGTGCGATCGGGCCGATGCCCGCCGCGACGGCTGCGGCGGCACCGCCGCTCGAGCCGCCTGGCGTCAGCCCCGGATGCCACGGATTGAGCGTGCGGCCGTAGAGGTCGTTGTCGGTGAACCAGCGATACGAGAATGCCGGCGCGTTGTTTCGCCCGATGATGATGGCGCCTGCCTTGCGCAGGTTCGACACCACGGGGCTGTCCTCGCGCGCGACGAGATCCCGGAAGGCTTGCACGCCGTTTGTCGTCGCGAAGCCGGCCATGTCGACGTTCACCTTCACGGTGACCGGTACGCCATGCAACGGGCCGATCGGCTCGCGTCGCGCGATCGCGTCATCGGCTGCCGCGGCGGCCGACAATGCACTGTCCGCGAGCACGTCGACGATGGCGTTGATCCGGGGATTGACGTCCTCGAGCCGCTGCAGGCAACTCTGCACGAGTTCCTTCGAAGAGACGTCCCGGCGCGTGACGAGCGCCGTCATCTCGGTCGCGCTCAGGCGCCACAGTTGCTGTTCCACGTGTTGCTCCTCCTTGTTCTTCATCGAATGGATCGCCGCGAATACCCGACGCGGACTCACGACGAAGAAAGACTAACCGGCCAGTTTTGATCGCATAAGACGAACGCTTCTCGGCGAAGACAACCACAAGTTGTCAGTGCCGCCGCCGGATGAATCGCGTCGCCGTGGCGCCGATGAGGTACGTCAGACGGGTTACCGGCTAGAATCCGATTCGAACGACAGAGCGTCCGGTCAACAGCCATGGCACGGCGTTGCACGCCGGAAAACAGACGCGCGGAAGGAGACATGAAGGATCACCACTTGAAAGCGTGGCTTGCGCTGGTCGAAACCGGCAGCATTCGCGGCGCGGCACGACAGCTCCACTTGAGCCAAGCCGCGGTCACGAAGGCGATCCGTGAACTGGAGCAGGACCTGGAAGCCCCGCTGATATCGCGCAGTACGCGCGGCGTCACGCTGACGGAATGCGGCCAGCAACTCACCGTGCGGGCGCGGCTCGCTCATGCGCAACTCGCGCTGGCTCGCCAGGATATCCGGCAGATTCTCGGCGGCAAGCATGGACGGGTCTCGGTCGCCGTGACGCCGATCGTGTTTATCGGTGTGCTGCCTGCAGTGATCGAGCGCTTTCGCAGGCGCATGCCGCTCGCGAATCTCGCGGTCGAGGAAGGGATGATGCCGCACATCGTGCACGCGATGCGCGACGGCTCGATTGATTTTGCGGTGGCAGCGCCGGCGGAAGAGGAAATCGGCAGCGAGTTTCAGTTCGAACCGCTGAAAAGACTGGAAATCGTGGTGGCATGCCGGCGCGGGCATCCGCGCGCGACCGCCACCGAATGGGATCAGCTCGTCGACTGCACGTGGGTCATGAACCTGTCGCCAGGCAGCCAGCACAGCAACTGGCTCGACCATCTGCGGAGAACGCGGCATGCACTCCCGACCTCCATCGTCAGGATCAGCTCGTTTGGCGTGGGCTGGAACCTGATGACGCGCAGCGACGCGTTGCTCGCATGTCCGGCCGGCATGCTCGACGTCGAGCCTTACGGCACGCAGGCAAGCCGGATACCGCTGCGCATGGCGCTCCCGCCGCTGACGCTTGGCATTCTCAAGCTGCGCGACGCACCGCTGTCGCTCGCGGCGGAGATGCTGGTCGAGCTGTTCCGGCAGGAATTCGAGAGCTGAAGCGACGCGCGAAGGCGACCCGAGCGGCCCGTCCCGGTGTACCGGCGGCCGCCCGGTTCACATCGCACTCCGTATCACGCACCATTCGTCGGAGCTGCGCTCGCGCAACGGGCGGGAAAAGCGACGGGGACGGCGATTTACGTCCCGCACATCACAGGACGTGCCGGCAAATGAACGCCTCCGTTGCGTCGAATCGACGCGCCGCGAACGCGCGTCAGTTGTACCCGAGAATCGCCACCGCGGCGACATCCGGCCGGTCGCCCGTATTCCCGACGAGCGACGTCATCGGTTCCTGCAACACGGCGTGGTACGACGTCACGTGTGCGCCCTCCGGCGCGCCGGCTTCGTCCCATACCGGTTCGTCGAATGTGTCGACGTCACTGAAAAAGCCGGGTTGCGTTTGCGTAAAAGTCATCTCCACTCCTTTTGATATGTCGTCGATGTTCTAATTTGCCTGTTTCAACACCACTGCCTGCCCGGGCGCGCCGTCGTGCGCGCCCTCCGACCGTGCGAGCTGCGCGCGCGTGCGCCGCGTGACGTGAATCACCGCGAACACGACCGGCGCGATCAACAGCCCTTCGGCCAGCTCCGGATCGACCGGCAGGTTCATCACGTGCAGCGCCTTGAACGCCGCCGTCGCGAGCGACAGCACGTAGTACGAAATGGCGGCCACCGACAGCCCTTCGACCGCATGCTGCAGATGAAGCTGATTGCGTGCGGTGCGCTCCATGCCGGCCAGCAGGCGCGTCACGTCCTTTTCCTGCGCGAGGTTCACGCGCGTGCGCAACAGGTCGACCGCCCGCGCGATCCGCGCGGCGATCTGCTCGTGACGCGCCCACACGCTGCGGCAGGTTTCCATCGCCGGCGCGAAGCGCCGCTCCATGAATTCGGCGATCGTCGGCATTCCTTCGATACGCTCCTCGCGCAATTCGTGGATGCGCGCGAGCACGAGTTTTTCGTACGCACGCGACGCGCTGAAGCGGCCGCCGGAACCCGACAGCGCCTCGACGCGCACCGCGAGATGCGTAAGCTTCACGAGCAACGCCGCGTCGTCGCCGTCGGCGCCGCTCGCGTCCATCTGCTGCATCAGCGCATGCAGCGCCGCGTGGATCTCGTCGAGCTCGCGGCTCATCCGGCGCGCGACCGGCAACGCGAGCAGCGCCATCATCCGGTACGTCTCGATTTCATAGAGACGCTGCAGCAGCCGGCCGCCCTGCTCCTCGCGAAAATCCTCGTCGACGACGAGAAAGCGCATGAAGCCGTCGTCACGCACATGCCAGTCGCAAAACACCTTGCCGCCGCCCAGCACGCTGCTGCCGACGAGCGCGGGCCCGTCGATCCAGCGGCGCAGGTCGCCGCATGCGAGCCGCGCGGCATCGCCCGACAGCAACTCCATGCGCACCGCGACGAAGCGGATGCCCGCGAGCCGCGCGAACCACGCGGCCGGAATCCCTTCGATTGCGAGATCGTCGAAATAGCCGGTGTCGCGGCGCGGCGCGACGAACGTGAACGTCGAAAACTCGGTGTGGCGCTCCCACTTCAGATGCCAGCCGCACGGCGACTGCACTGCAAGGTGAGTCGCACCGTCCTGCGGCACGGCAATGCCGGTGTCGCGGCACAGCGCGTGCAGCAGCGCTTCGTGGATGTCGGGCTGGCCGTCCGCGTAGATCGCGTAGTGCGTGAGCGACACGGCTTCGGCGAGCCGCAGGAACGGCCGGGCATGCAATTCCGCGGCCAGTGCGGCGCGCAACGGATGATCCATCATCGGTACACCACTCTTCCTGTTCGACGCTGCGTGCCGGACGTGCCGGCGTAATCGCCGCACCGCATCGAACGATACGGCAGGCTCGATGCCACTATGGCAGACACACAGCGACAATAAAAACGCATAATGCTGATCGTTACATTCAGTTTTCCTGATACCGATGAAGATGCTCGATCACGACGTGCTGGCCACCGTCGTCGCCGTCGCGGAAACCGGCAACATGACCCGTGCCGCCGAAGCGGTGAACCGCTCGCAGTCCGCCGTGAGCATGCAGATCAAGAGCCTCGAGGATGCGATCGGCCGGCCGCTGTTCGTGCGCAAGCCGCGCAGCATCGTGCTGACGCGCGAAGGCGAGGTGCTGCTGGGATTCGCCAGACGAATGCTGGCGCTGCGCGACGAGGCGTGGGCGGCCGTGGTACGGCCGGAAGTGACCGGCAAGGTCGTAATCGGCGTGCCGGACGACTATGCATCGTCGCTGCTGCCGTCGGTGTTGAAGAAGTTCTCGGCGAGTTATCCGAAGGTCGAGATCCAGGTGATCGGGCTGCCGAGCAGTGCGCTCGCGCCGCTCCTGAAGGACGGCACCGTCGATCTCGTGTGCGGCACGCGTATCAAGGGGCTGTCGGGCGACTTCATCCGCCACGAGCCGATGGCGTGGGCCGCGATGACGAACGGGCCGCGCGTGTGGGAAGAACGGCCGCTGCCGATCGCGGTGTTCATGCCGGGCAGCGTTGCGCGCGAGAATGCGATCCGCAGCCTCGAACGCGCGAAGCTGCCGTTTCGCACGTCCTACGAAAGCCCGAGCCTGCTCGGGCTGCTCAGCATGGTCGAGGCCGGGCTCGCGGTCGCGCCGCTCGCGCGCTGCGCGATTCCCGCGCAACTGTCGATGCTCGGCCGCTCGCACGGGCTGCCCGATCTGCCGCCGCTCGAGTTGATCCTCGCGCGCAGCACGAAATCGAAGCGCCCGCCATGCGACTTTCTCGCGGAACAACTGATGGAAGACCTGCAGCGGCAAACCGGCCAGACCGGCGACGCCTGAACCGGCGCCGGGCGCCCGCCGCCGCCCGTGCCGTCACGAACCGCCGGCCCGTGAATGGCCGGCCGTCAGCAACGCCGCGTTGACGATGCCCGCGATCCTGTCGACGAGCGCTTCCAGCGTGTCGCCATGCACGTACCGCCCGGCAGGCGGAATGCATTCGATTCGCCGGCCGCCCCACTGCGACCCGGCCGTCACCGACAGCGTCGCGCCGAACCGGTTGCCGTGCCGCCGGCCGAAGACGCCGACGCGCTGCTCGCGCAGATACGCCTGTTCCGGAAGAAACAGCCGAATCTCCACGGCAACCTGGTCGGGATCGCTGGCGCGCGCGTTCGCATCGACCGACGGCGCGAACGTCTTCGCGATGCGCAGCGTCACATGCGAATCCCACGCGGCGAGCGGGCCGCCGGCTGCGTCGACACGCTCGAGGTCGACCGACCAATGATGGCGATCCGGCAGCCGGATCGCCTGGCGCAGCAACACGTCCGCCGCGCGCACCGTCACGCGCAACTGCAGCGCGAGCTGCGTGCCGGACGGCAACGTCGCCACGCGTACGCGGCCGCTTGCCGCTCGCGTGGCCTGCACTTCTTCCATGAGGTGCATGGATTCCTCCCTCTCAACGGCCTGCGCCGCTTACGATGCGGCGCACAAACCTTGGCCGCGACCAGCCCGCGGACAGCACGGTAGCCGGCGAATTCGCGGCAAACCATACCGAAGGAGCAATCCGCGTTCCCTGCAGAACGATCCTGCATCGCCACGCGCAAACGGCGCGCAACGGGACCGGGCACGGCAACCATCTGGCGCGCGATCGGCCCGTGCCGCGCGACGTCGAGCGCCTCCTGGGCGATGCCGAATCCGGGTACCGGAGTGGACGAGGGTCATGGCCCGGACGGACGACGTCCCGGATACTGGACACATCCCGAGCTTAGGAGGCACTGCATCAATACCGTGCAAAAAAACGGGTTTGCAGTGAAAAAATGGCATGCGTGCCGGCGGCACCGCTACGCGAACGCCTCGAGCGACGCCCGCCGCCGCTCGTCGACCATGGCCTCGATCAGCGAGACCAGATCGTCGGTCAGCGGATCGCAGATCCCCGGCGAGCGATGCAGTTCGAGGTCGGCGGGCGGCAGCGGCGGCAAGCCGTCCGCTTCGTCGAGCACGCGCCAGTTCCCGGGCAGCGTGCAGCGGTCGATCATCGTCACGGCCGCGCCGTGATTCACCGCGATCTTGATGCCGGTCGGGCTCTGGCTCGTATAGACGACGTGATACGGCCGTTCGGCGGTCGCGAGCGCCTGCAGCCCGCGCTGCCGATAGCAGCACGTTTCGGGAAACAGCGCGAGCGGTAGCGATGCGCGCGGGTCGAGCGCGAAGTCGCGATGCGCGGCCCACACCACGTCGTGACGGCCCAGCAGCCGCCCGGCCGCGTTCGGCCCGTGCCGCACGACGAGCGCGACGTCCAGCTCGCCGGCCTGCAGCCGCTCGACCAGCTCCAGCGACATCCGGCAATGCACGTGCAGGCGCGCGCCCGGCCGCAGCGCGTAGAACGATTTCAGCAAGTCGGGCAGCCACAGCTCCGCGTAATCCTCGGGCAGCCCGAACCGCACGACGCCGCGGTCGGTGCTCGTCTGCTTCAACGCGATGATCGCGTCGTTCTGCACCTGGATGATCCGCCGCGCGTGGATCAGGAAGTTCTCGCCATCGCGCGACAGCTCGAGCCGCCGGCTGTTGCGCATGAACAGGTGCGTGTCGAGCCGCTCCTCGAGAGTGCGGATCCGCAGGCTGATGGTCGACTGCGTGCGATGCAGCTGGCGGGCCGCCGCGGTGAAGCCGCCGCTCTCGACGACGGCGACGAATGCGCGGATCAGCTCCGGGTCGAGAGAGCTGAGTTTCGACCAATCGGGTCTCTGAATGGCTGCCATCGGAATTACTCGCTTTCGAAAAAGGACGGGGCGTCGAAAGATAAGGCCCGGGGTACGCCGATTGTTGTCCGGACGCGCGCGGCGCTCCAACCCCCGCCCGGGTATGACAAACCCGGAGCCGGCATGCCGCCGCCCACCCGCACCGCCCGTCGCGCGACATCGTCGGGCGGCGGCGGCGGCCCGGCCGGCGGGCGTTCGCGCGCGGCGATCAGGGCTTTTCCGGAGACGACGAAAACGCATACCTCGATCAGGAAACATCGATTCACCGGCCGCATCGCGGCCCCGGACAATCGCCTCACACAACCTCATCGACGAGACAACGCAATGACCGCACCGCAACCCAGACAGCTTTTCATCGGCGAAGGCTTCGAAGGCCCCGGCGTCAACCTCGCGCACATCAACGTGCTGATCGGCCCGCGCAACGGCCCCGCCGGGCAGGCGTTCGCGACCGCGCTCGCGACGCCGTCGGCCGGCCACGCGCCGTTCGTCGTGATCGCGCAACCCGGCATCCCGACCAAGCCGCTCACGCTTTACGTGAACAAGGCGCAGATCGACGGCGACTTCCACGGCAACGCGACCTGGGGCGCCTCGCAGGCCGGCATCGCGAAGGCCGTGGCCGAAGCGCTCGAGAACGGCACGCTGCCGCCCGAAGCGGAAAACGACTGGGTCGTCGTATCGGCGAACTGGGTCAACCCGAAAACCGACGATCTCGACGCCGTGTTCGAGAACAACTACCGCGCATGCCGCAACGCGATCGTCGCCGCGATGGAAGGACTGCCGCATCGCGATGCCGTGTTCGCCGCCGCGCGCGACGTCTCGAACCCGTTCTACACGCCCGCGAAGAACTGACCGACAACGAGCGGCCGGCAAGGCCGTATCAGGAGGAAGCATGGAATACGTCCGCCTCGGCCAGTCCGGCCTGAAGGTGTCCCGCCTGTGTCTCGGCACGATGAACATGGGCACGCCCGAATGGAAGCCGTGGATCTTCGACGAAGCGCAGAGCGAGCCGATCGTGCGCCGCGCGCTCGATGCCGGCGTCAACTTCATCGATCTCGCGGATTTCTATTCGACCGGGGTCGGCGAGGAAGTGGTCGGCCGCATCCTGAAGCGCAACGCGCGCCGCGAGGAGCTGGTCGTCACGACGAAGGTCGGCTACGACATGGGCAGCTATCCGAACGCCGGCGGCCATTCGCGCAAGCACGTGCTGGACGGCATCGACGGGTCGCTGAAGCGTCTCGGCATGGATTACGTCGACATCTTCATGCTGCACTTCTTCGACGTAAACACGCCCGTCGAGGAAACGATGAGCGCGATGCACGACATCGTGCGGGCGGGCAAGGCGCGCTACATCGGCGTGTCGACGATGTACACGTGGCAATTCGCGAAGATCATGCAGGCGTGCGAGCGCAACGGCTGGGACAAGCCGATCAACATGCAGCTGCAGCTGAACCTCGCGTATCGCGAGGAAGAGCGCGAGATGGTGCCGTACTGCATCGACCAGGGCGTCGGCGTGTCGGTGTTCAGTCCGCTCGCGCGCGGCCTGCTGACCTGCGAACCGCAGTCGACGCGCAACCAGACCGACTTCTTCACCGCGCAGATGTACGGCGACACGTCGTCGCTCGCGATCGCCGAATCGGTCGCGAAGGTCGCGAAGCGGCGCGGCGTGCCGCCCGCGCAGATCGCGCAGGCCTGGGTGCTGAGCCGCCCGGGGATTGCCAGCATGCTCGTCGGCGCCGATTCCGTCGCGCAGTTCGACAGCGCGCTCGGCGCGCTCGAGACGCAGCTCGGCGAAGACGAACTGTACGAGCTCGAGCGCAACTACACGCCGTGCGACCTGATCAACGACTACACCGCCGGCAAGCGCATCGCACGCGAGCCGCGCCCGGCGCAGGGCAGCTTCGCGGCAGACTGAAGGAACGACACGCAATGAGCGAATTTCTGAGAACGGGCCATTACATCGGCGGTGAATGGCACGAGCCGCATCGCGCGAGCGATGCAACCTATCCGGTGCTGAATCCCGCCACGGGCGAGACGATCGCGAAAGTCGCGAAAGGCGATGCCGACGACGCGCAGCGCGCGATCGACGCCGCCGCGCACGCGTTGCCCGCGTGGCGCGCGCTGACGGCGAAGGAGCGCGGCGCGCGCGTCAGGCGCTGGGGCGAACTGATGCTCGAACATCGCGACGCGCTCGCCGAGCTGCTCACGCGCGAGCAGGGCAAGCCGCTCGCGGAGGCGCGTGGCGAAGTCGCGTACGCCGCCAGCTTTCTCGAATGGTTCGCGGAAGAAGCGAAGCGCATGTACGGCGACGTGATCCCGAGCCCGAAGCCCGATGCGCAGATCGTCGTCACGCGCGAACCGGTCGGCGTGGTCGCGGCGATCACGCCGTGGAACTTCCCGCTCGCGATGATCACGCGCAAGGCCGGCCCCGCGCTCGCGGCCGGCTGCACGATGGTGCTCAAGCCGTCCGAGGAAACGCCACTGTCGGCGTTCGCGCTCGCGGTGCTCGCCGAACGGGCGGGCGTGCCGGCCGGCGTGTTCAACGTCGTATCGGGCGACGCGATCGCAATCGGCGAGGCGCTCACGCATTCGCCGGTCGTGCGCAAGCTGTCGTTCACGGGCTCGACCCGCGTCGGCAAGCTGCTCGCCAGGCAATCGGCCGATACGCTGAAGAAGCTGTCGCTCGAACTCGGCGGCAACGCGCCGTTCATCGTGTTCGACGACGCCGATCTCGACGCGGCCGTGCAGGGTGCGATCGCATCGAAGTTCCGCAACACGGGCCAGACCTGCGTATGCGTGAATCGCTTTCTCGTGCAGGACGGCGTATACGACGCCTTCACGCGCAAGCTCGCCGACGCGGTACGCGCGTTGCGTGTCGGCAACGCGCTCGCGAGCGACGTCGATCAGGGGCCGCTCATCAACGAAGCGGCGCTCGACAAGGTCGAGCGGCACGTGGCCGATGCAACGTCGAAGGGCGCTCGCGTGGTCACGGGCGGCAAGCGCCACGCGCTCGGCGGCACGTTCTACGAACCGACCGTGCTGACCGGCATGACGCCCGACATGCTGATCGCCGAAGAGGAAACCTTCGGCCCGGTCGCCGGCTGCTTCCGCTTCACGACCGAAGAAGAAGCGATCGCCGCGGCGAACGACACGCCGTTCGGGTTGTCCGCGTACTTCTACACGCGCGACCTCGGCCGCGCGTGGCGTGTGTCGGGCGCGCTGGAAAGCGGGATGGTCGGCGTCAACGACGGGATCATTTCGACCGAAGTCGCGCCGTTCGGCGGCGTCAAGCAGTCGGGGCTCGGCCGCGAAGGCTCGAAGTACGGCCTCGACGAGTACGTGGAGCTCAAGTACACGCTGATGGCAGGACTCGGCCGCTGATCGCGCCGGGGGCGGTGCGGGCCGCGCGACGATGCTTGCGCTGGCCGGCGTGCTGCGGGTCGGGGAGATCGTGTCGATCGCTTGGGGGCCGACGATGAGGCCGCTGGTGCGGGAGGAGGCGGTCGGGTGTTGAACGGAGCGCGCGCTTGCCTGGTTCCCCGGGAGCCGCCTCATGTTCGACCTGGCCGTCCGGTGGACTCGGCCGACAGAAAACGTGGCGCTATGCTGGGACTTTCCGCTTCCGCACGCAGCCATGCTCCCCGCGCCCGCCGATCTCAGCCATGCTCTCCCGTACGAAACAGCGTATTTCGACAACGGGCTCGCGGTCGAGCGGAACGATCTGGACATTGCTGCCTTGCTTGGCGTGGACGGCGACGTTACCGACGAATTGCTTGTTTCGTTGTGCGGCGCGCCGGCCGGATCGGAGGTGCAGGCGTATCTCGACAGCTCGGGCAGATTGACGCTCAGCGTGACTCATTCGTCATTGATCGAGTCCGAGAATCGTATTTCGATTTTCCGCGAATCTGACACGTCCGTACTCGAACTCAAGACGATCGATCTGGCCGATAGCGCTGTCGCCGGGCTCGCGGCGGCCATGCTTTGGCGAATCGTCCGCGCCTGCGATACGCTTGGGATCGGCCGTATCAAGGCATTGGCGGTCGGCGGTCGCAAAGCGGCACCGATACCCGGTGGACGTCGACTGCTTGGATACTACGCGTGGCCACGGCTCGGCTTCGACGCCGCTATTCCCGCCCCGCACGGCGACGAAGCGGCACTGTTCCGGTACTTCCCGACATTTCCGGCCGGCCTGGCCGACGGGTCGCTCAAGTCGCTGCGCGCGCTCTATACGACGCGATTCGGGCGGGACTTCTGGCTGGTGGCGGGCTCGCATCGCTGGATGACATTTGACGTTGCACCGCGTAGCGAATCCGTACGGGCTTTGCAGACATACCTGATCGAAAAGGGAATCTACGAATGAACGCCAAACGCTCTTCGATTGCGGGATTCCGCGTCACTCGGCATCCGGGGAAGCATCGCCGCCCGATGGCCGAGCATCGTCCCGTGCGCCTCTCGGAGGCCCGCCGCCTCCTCGACGCGATCGTCTCGCGCGAGCTTCGTCACAGGGTGGTTCGAATCATGCGCACGTCCGCCATCGAGCAAGGCGAGCAGGTGGTCGCTGCATCGGCATCCAGGCCCAAGCCGGTCGTCTTCAACGTCGGACGCATCGATCTCGCGAAATGTCGCTTGCCGCTCATCTCGGATGCAGAAGCGGAAGCCATGGCGCGTCGCGAAACGCTCTCGCACTTCGGTCAGGATCCCGACTCGTAGCCGGCGGCGACATGCAATCACGCGGCGGAGGCGACAACGCTTGTGTCGATTCCGGTTTTGTAACGATCTCTGACGCTAACGGAAAGCCGAATCGCTGCGCGACGTACATGGACTGAACCGATTGTCGGCCCGGATTAATCGGACACGACTTACGCTCAGTGCAGACATGCCTACCCCTTCCTCACCACTTGCGCCCGCAGCCACGCGGCGAATGCGCCCACATGCTCGACCATCGCGTTTTCCGGCGCGATGTCGAGCCAATAGCCGAACGGACCGATCGGCTGTACCGGCGACAACCGCACGAGGCTGCCCTCGCCGATCTCCTCCTCGATCATCGTGAGGTCGACCACGGCAAGCCCCGCGCCCTTGCGGGCCGCGCGAATCGCCTGTTCGAGCGTCGAGAACTCGATGCCGTCGCCGATCCGCTCGACTGCGATGCCAGCCTGCTCGCACCAGTCGGCCCACAGCGTCAAGCGCTTGCCCTCGTGCAGCACATGCAGCGACGGCAACCTGCGGAACAACGCATCGAGCGTATCGCCGCGATAACGCGGCGCACCGACGAGCGCGTGCCGCTCCATCATCAGCAGTTCCGAGTGCATGCCGGGCCGCGCCGCGCGCCCGAAACGAATATGGCAATGACAATCGTCGGTCGGTTCGGTGCGGATCGACAGCTCGACGTCCGGGAGTGCCTCCGCGAGCGTGCCGAGCCGTGGCGAAAACCACTGCGTGGCGAACGTCGGCGGCAGCGATACCGCGAGACGCCGTTTCGCGTCCGGCCGCGCGACGGCAATCCCGCCGATGCCGCGCTCGATCGTATCGAACGCCTGGCCGACGAACGGCAGCAGCCGCTCACCGGCCTCCGTCAGCCGCACGCCCTTGTGATCGCGCTCGAACAGCCGCACGCCAAGCGCGTCCTCGAGCAACCGGATCTGCCGGCTCACCGCGCCTTGAGTCACGCACAGCGAAACCGCCGCGCGATTGAAACTCAGGTGACGCGCGGTCTCCTCGAAAAATCGCAACGCGATCAACGATGGCAGGCGTCGCATGATAGATGTGTCCCTCTCCGTCTTCCGTCTGGCTGGCAAGCCGGCGTGCCGGCAATGTCGAGCGCAGCTTTATCGCAGAAAAGCGCGCGCCCCGGCAGGCCGTGAAAACCCCGATATCCGGTGCGCGCACGGCCGCTGCATTCGGCGTTCCCGTCTCGCCGTCTGCCCGCCTACAATGAGCATCCCGCACCACAACGACACCGCCCCGTGAGACGCAAGATGCCGGCGCTGAATGCGCTGAAAGCCTTCGAGATGGCCGGCCGCACCGGCAGCTTCACGCGCGCGGCCGAACTGCTCAACGTGACGCAGAGCGCGGTAAGCCGCCAGGTGCGCCAGCTCGAAAGCCAGCTCGGCGAAACGCTGCTCGAGCGCCGCCATCACCAGCTCGAACTCACGGCGGCCGGGCGTGTGCTGCTGCGCGCGCTGCAGCAATCGTTCGACAAGATCGAGCTGACCGTGCGCAGCCTGCAGGAGAAAACCCATCTGAACCGCCTGCGCGCGAACGTCCCGCCGACCTTCGCCGCGCGCTGGCTGATGCCGCGCCTCGGCCGGCTGCGCGACGCGCATCCCGAATTCGAGCTCAGCCTGACGACGCGCATCCACGACAGCCTCGGCGAATCGCGCGTGCTCGACTGCGCGATCCGCTTCGGCGACGGCGAATGGGACGGCTTCGACAACGCACTGCTGATGCAGGAGCAGCATATCGCCGTCTGCGCCCCCGCGCTCTATGCGCGGCTGAGGCAGGACGGCGCGCCGATCGACCTGAACCGCTTCACGCTGCTGCACGTGCTCGCCACCGACGACCAGCGCTACCTGACCTGGCAGCACTGGCTGAAGGCCGCCGGCATCGCCGACGTCGACACGCGCGGCGGCTACGAGTTCGACCTGCTCGATCACGCGATTCGCGCGGCGATCGACGGCCTCGGGATCACGATCGCCGACCGCCACATGGTCGCGCGCGAGCTTGCGAACGGGCAGTTGATGCAGGTGCTCAACGTGCACGTCGACGGCCACCAGTCTTACTGGTTCGTCACGCGGCCCGAACAGACGAACCTGCCGCACATCGTGCAGTTCCGCGACTGGCTCCAGCAGGAAGTGTGGCTCGCGAAGCGCCATCTCGAGCCGTCGTCGCCGCTGCCGCAGGTGCCCCTGGCCTGACGGGCGATCCGTCCCCGCCTGGCGCCGCCCGGTCGAGCGTTGGCCACGGGCGCGGGCAACGCCCAAGCGGCTTCCACGCGCGTGTGCAGTCAGCCTCGGCTGCGTTGGCGGCCCGATCGCCGTCCGCCGCCCCGCCACCCGCCTCGCAGTCTTGCCGGACGGGCGATTCCGGCCGATTGACTGAGTAACGTGCGTTTTTCTCATGCTCGACGCGAAAATAAGTCGTTTGTCGTGCAATAAACGCATGAGCAGAATGGCTTCCGTCCCGTGCCGCGCGTTTCGCCGCCAGAAGCGATCCGCCGCACCCATCGGAGGAGCCACTTCATGCGTACCGAACGCAACTATGTGAACGGCCGTTTCGTCGTCCCGGAAAGCGACGCGACGATCGTCGTCCACGATCCCGCCACCGAAGCACCGTTCGCGCGCGTGCCGGCCGCGACGCCGGCCGACGCGCTCGCCGCCGCAGCCGCCGCAGCCGCCGCGCAGAAAACGTGGCGCAAGCTGCCGAGCACCGAACGCGCGACCTTTCTGCACAAGCTTGCCGACGCGCTGAGCGCACGCGCGCCCGACATCGGCGCGGCGCTTGCGCGGGAATCCGGCAAGAGCATCGAGGACGCATCGAACGAAGCCGTCTACGCGGGCCAGATCACGCGCTACCACGCCGAGTGGGCGCGCCGGATCGAGGGCGAGATCATCCCGAGCGATACACCCGACGAGAATCTCTTCCTGCAGCGCGAGCCGATCGGCGTCGTCGCGTGCCTGATCCCGTTCAACTTCCCCGTCTATACGCTGCTGCGCAAGATCGCGCCCGCGCTGATCGCCGGCAATACCGTGGTCGTGCGGCCGAGCAACCATACGCCGGTGTCGGCGTTCGAGATCGCGAAGGCCGTCGACGAAGCCGGCTTCCCGCCAGGCGTCGTCAACATCCTGACGATGGATCACGCGACGGCCGAAGCGCTGTGCACGCATCCGGCGGTCGGGATGATCACGTTGACGGGCAGCGTGAACGCCGGTCGCAAGGTGCTCGACTACTGCAAGGCGAACATCGCGAAGCCGTCGCTCGAACTCGGCGGCAAGACGCCCGCGATCATCGAGCCGGACGCCGACCTCGAACGCGCGGCCGCCGCGCTCGTCGCATCGAAAACCACGCACTGCGGCCAGCTCTGCACGGCGATCGAGCGCGTGTACGTGCACGACAGCGTGCACGATCGTTTCGTCGCGCTGCTGAAGGAGAAGATGGCGGCCGTGCGCATCGGCGACCGCGCACAAGACGCCACGCGGATGGGCCCGCTCGTGAGCGCATCGGCGCGCGCGCACATTCACGGCATGGTCGAACGCGCGATCGCGGCCGGCGCGACGCTCGAAGCCGGCGGCGCGATCCCCGACGGCCCCGGCTTCTTCTACCCGGCCACGCTGCTCACCGGCGTGACGCAGGACATGGAAATCGTGCAGGAGGAAACCTTCGGCCCGATCATGCCGGTGCTGCGCTACGCGACGATCGACGAGGCCATCGCGTTTGCGAACGATCATCAGTTCGGGCTGTCGTCGGTGCTCTACACCGAGAACTACCGCACCGCGATGAAGGTGGCGAACGCGATCGAAGCCGGCGAACTGTACGTGAACCGAACGCCGGCGGATCCATACCAGGGCTTCCATGCCGGCTGGAAACGTTCCGGCCTCGGCGGCGACGACGGCAAGCACGGGATGCTCGAGTTCACGCAAACGCGCCTCGTCGTCATGAAGTACTGACGCGCGCCCCGGCGCCATTTCCGTCGCGCGCGGCCACGGCACCACGCCGCGCGCCGCCCAAAGATCGAACCACACATAACAAATCTGCAGGCGTGCGCATCCGGCACGCCTGATGGAGGAAGACATCATGACGACCCAACCGTCGACGCCCGTCGCGTCGCTCGCGTCGCCCGGCGCGGCGCACGAGTCGCGCGCGCAACGCTATCTGCAACTGCTGCTGCTCGTGATTGCCGCCGGCGCGATCTATCCGATGCTGTACCTGCGGCAGGTGTACCAGCCGACGATGCTGCAGTTCTTCCGTATCGACGACGTGCAGCTCGGCTATCTGTACTCGTCGCTCGGCACGATCTTCCTCGTGAGCTACCTGCCGAGCGGCTGGCTCGCGGACCGCCTGTCGCCGCGCTGGCTGATCTGCTTTTCGCTGCTTGCGACCGGCGCGCTCGGCCTGGTCTACGCGACCGGGCCGTCGTTCAACGCGCTCGTGCTGATCTTCGGCGGCTGGGGGCTGACGACCGGTCTCACGTTCTGGGCGGCCGTGATCAAGCGCGTGAACATGATCGCCGGCCCCGACGAACAGGGCCGCTTCTTCGGGCTGCTCGACGGCGGGCGCGGGCTCGTCGAGGCGCTGCTCGCAACCGTCGCGATCACGCTCTTCGCGTACGTGACGCAGGCACGCGGCGGCACCGATGCGGCCGGCTTCACGCTCGTCGTGCATCTGTACGCATTCTTCTGCATCGCGCTCGGCGTGCTGCTCGCGCTGGTGAAGGATCCCGCGCATGCGGACGACGGCCGCACGGCAGCGCAACGCCGTCGCGACGGCGGCCGCCGAGGCAACGTGTTGACCGACCTCAAGACGCTGGCGGCGATCCCCGAGCTGTGGCTCGTTGCCGCCATCGTGTTCTGCGGCTACCAGGTGTTCTGGGCGACCTACAGCTTCTCGGCCTATCTGCACGAAGGCAATTTCGGGCTGAGCGCGACGGCGGCCGGCTTCATCACGACGCTCAAGCTGTGGATGCGCCCCGTCGGCGGCATCGGCGGCGGGTTTCTCGGCGACCGCGTATCGAAAGTGTCCGTGCTGTTCTGGGCGCTGCTGCTCGCGGCGCTGTCGCTCGTCGGGCTGATCGCCGCGCCGCCGCACAGCCCGCAAGCGATGCTCGTCGTGCTCGTGCTGTTCATCGGCATCCTCACCTATGCGATCCGCGGCCTCTACTGGTCGCTGCTCGACGACTGCCGCGTGCCCACGCGCTGCGCCGGTCTCGCGATCGGCCTGATCTCGGTGCTCGGCTATTCGCCCGACGTGTTCGTGCCGCTGATCAACGGCTACGTGACGCAGACGTGGCCCGGCGCGCACGGCTACCAGCTCTATTTCGGCTATATCGCGGCCATCGCGCTGTGCGGCGCCGGCGCCGCCGCGTTCCTCAAACATCGCCTCGACCGCATCAAGGAGTCCGTATGAAAATCGTTTCGCTCGACACGCATATCGTCGCCGTACCGCCGCCGCACGTTGGCGGGATGTACTGGATCTTCGTCACGCTGAAGACCGACTGCGGAATCGAAGGCGTCGGCGAGATCTATTCGGCGACGTTCCATCCGAAGGCGATGGGCCCGATCATCGACGACGTGTTCGACCGCTACCTGCTGAACCACGATCCGCACCACGTCGAGCGGCTGTTCCGCCAGGCCTATTCGAGCGGCTTCACGCAGCGACCGGACCTGACGATGATGGGTGTCGTCAGCGGGCTCGAGATGGCGTGCTGGGACATCATCGGCAAGGCCGCCGGCAAGCCGGTGTACGAACTGCTCGGCGGCCGGATCCACGAACGGCTGCGCTCGTACACGTACCTGTATCCGAAGAATGCGAACGGCGAATACGACTACGACGATCCCGATCTCGCCGCCGAGTGCGCGGCCGACAACGTGAAGCTCGGCTTCACGGCGGTCAAGTTCGACCCGGCCGGCCCGTACACGGCCTATTCGGGCCACCAGCTGTCGCTCGAAGTGCTCGATCGCTGCGAGCTGTTCTGCCGCCGCGTGCGCGAAGCGGTCGGCAGCAAGGCCGACCTGCTGTTCGGCACGCACGGGCAGATGGTGCCGTCGTCGGCGATCCGGCTCGCGAAGCGGCTCGAGAAGTACGACCCGCTGTGGTTCGAGGAGCCCGTGCCGCCGGGGCAGGAAGAAGCGATCGCGTCGGTCGCGAAGCACACGTCGATTCCGATCGCGACGGGCGAGCGCCTGACGACCAAGTACGAATTCCACAAGCTGCTGCAGGCGGGCGGCGCATCGATCCTGCAGCTGAACGTGGCACGCGTGGGCGGCCTGCTCGAAGCGAAGAAGATCGCGACGCTCGCGGAGGTGCACTACGCGCAGATCGCACCGCACCTGTACAACGGGCCGGTGGGTGCCGCCGCGAGCATTCAGCTCGCGACCTGTACGCCGAACTTCCTGATCCAGGAAAGCATCATGACCTGGGGCGGTTTCCATGCGGAGGTCGTGAAAACGCCGATCCGCTGGGAGGACGGCTACATCATCCCGTCGAACGAACCGGGCCTCGGCATCGAGCTCGACATGGACGTCGTGCGGCGCCACAGCCCCTACACCGGCGAACGGCTTCACCTGCAGATGGGCGAACACCCCGTCGACGTGAAGGATCTCGCGCCCGCGAAGGGCTGACCGCGAAGGACGAAGCATGATCTACGACTACATCATCGTCGGCGCGGGTTCGGCCGGCTGCATTCTCGCGAACCGCCTGAGCGAATCGGGCCGCTACTCGGTGCTGCTGCTCGAAGCGGGCGAACGCGACGCGTCGTTCTGGTTCAAGGTGCCGGTCGGCTTCACGAAGACGTACTACAGCCGCCGCTACAACTGGATGTACTACAGCGAGCCCGAGGCGCAGCTCGCCGGTCGCAAGCTGTACTGCCCGCGCGGCAAGGTCGTCGGTGGGTCGGGTTCGATCAACGCGATGGTCTACGTGCGCGGCCAGCGCAGCGACTACGACGACTGGGCGAACGCCGGCAATCCAGGCTGGGCGTACGACGACGTGCTGCCGTATTTCCGCAAGCTCGAGACGCACGCGGCCGGTGCGACCGATCCGCAGCATCACGGCTCGACCGGACCGATCCACGTCACGTCGATGAAGGCCGACGTGCATCCGATCGTCCACGAGTTCCTCAAGGGCTGCGCGCAGCTGAACCTGCCGCGCACCGACGACTTCAACGGCGCGCAGTTCGAGGGCGCTGGCATCTACGACCTGAACACGAAGAACGGCGAACGCTGTTCCAGCAGCTTCGCATACCTGCGTCCCGCGCTGAGCCGCTCGAACCTCACGCTGCGCTCGGGCGTGCTCGTGCGGCGCGTGACGTTCGACGGCACACGCGCGACGGGCGTCGTCGTTGCGGGCGAACACGGCGACGAAACGCTCGCCGCCACGCGCGAGGTGATCCTTGCCGCCGGCGCGGTCGATACGCCGAAGCTGCTGCAACTGTCGGGCGTCGGCGATCCGGCGCTGCTCGCGCGCCAGCGCGTGCCGCTCGTGCATGCGCTGCCGGCCGTCGGCCGCAATCTGCAGGATCACCTGTGCGTGAGCTTCTACTTCAAGGCAAACCGGCCGACGCTGAACGACGAGATGGGCACGCTCGTCGGCAAGATGAAGATCGGCTTGCGCTACCTGCTGGCCAGGCGCGGCCCGCTCGCGATGAGCGTCAATCAGGCGGGCGGCTTCTTCCGCGGCGCGGCCGATGCGCACGAGCCGAATATCCAGCTGTACTTCAACCCGCTGTCGTACCGGATTCCGAAGAGCGATCGCGCGAGCATCAAGCCCGAACCTTATTCCGGATTCCTGATCGCGTTCAATCCGTGCCGGCCGACGAGCCGCGGCACGATCGAGATCGCGTCGAATCGCGCGGAAGATGCCGCGAAGATCCACATCAACGCGCTCACCACGCAGAAGGATCTCGACGAAGCCGTTCAGGGCAGCAAGGTGATCCGGGCGCTGATGCGCGCACCGGCGCTGAGGTCGATGACCGTCGAGGAAATCTCGCCGGGGCCGCAGGTCGATTCGGACGAGGCGATGCTCCAGTATTTCCGCGAACAGTCGGGTTCGATCTATCACCTGTGCGGCTCGTGCGCGATGGGCCCGGACGCGGCGACGTCGGTGGTCGATGCGGCGCTGCGCGTGCACGGGCTGCAGGCGCTGCGGATCGTCGATGCGTCGGTGTTCCCGAACATCACGTCGGGCAACATCAACGCGCCGACGATGATGGTCGCGGAGAAAGGCGCGGATCTGATCCTGGCGGATGCGGCGTTGCACGGCGAAGCGGCCGACGCGCGGATGCACGAAAGGGAAGCGATCGCGCCCTGACGCAACGGTCACGCTGCGTGGCCGCGCGGCCAGCAGCCTTGCACGTGTTGCCCGAACGTCCCGGCGGCGGCACACCGCTTGCTCGCCGTCGAACCGGAGGGCAAACACCATGACGACTCATCTCGGGCAAGCCGGCTTGCCGCGCGGCGTGATCGGCCGGATCGTCGGCCGCATCATGCGCCGGCACAACCGGCCGGACAACACGTGGACGCTGTCGCTGCTGGCCATCGACGACGGCGACCATGCACTCGAAGTCGGGTTCGGCCCCGGCGACGCGATCCGGCTCGCCGTGGGCGCAACAACGTCGGCGAGCCTCGCCGGCGTCGATCACTCTCTGACGATGCTCGCCGCCGCGAAACACCTGAACCGCACGGCCATCGAACAGGGCCGCGTACGGCTGGCGCTCGGTTCCGTCGATGCACTTCCGTTCGACGACGAAGCGTTCGACAAGGCGTTCTCGATCAACTGCATCTACTTCTGGCCCGCGCCAACGCGCGGCCTGCGCGAATTGCACCGCGTCGTCAGGCCAGGCGGTATCGTCGCGATCACCGTTCGCGACCTCGAACGGGCGCCCTACGACGCATTCCGGCCCGAGAAGCTGGCGCGTCTGATGACCGATGCCGGTTTCGGCTCGGTCGCCGTGCATCGCAACGGCGTGCCGTCGCATCCGCTCGCTTGCGTGCTCGGCACGAAGTAGGCATCGCGCCGGCACGGGATCCCAACAAAAAACGGCGCACCGCTCGTCGCGATACGCCGTTCTGCATGCACGTTCGACTCCGGCTCAGCTCACACTCGTGCGCTTCTCGACGAACCGCCGTACATAATCGTCCGCCGGACGCGACAGGATGTCGTCGGGTGTACCGACCTGCACGAGCGTGCCGTCGCGCAGGATCGCGATCCGGTCGCCGATGCGCAATGCCTCGTCGAGATCGTGCGTGATGAAGACGATCGTCTTCGACAGCGTCGCCTGCAGCTCGAGCAGTTGATCCTGCATCTCGGTGCGGATCAGCGGATCGAGCGCGGAAAATGCCTCGTCCATCAGCAGCACGTCGGTATCGGCCGCCAGCGCGCGCGCGAGGCCGACCCGCTGCCGCATCCCGCCCGACAGTTCATCCGGGTAATGCTCGGCGTATCCGTCGAGCCCGACCTTCGCGAGCCAGTTGCGCGCGGCTTGCGCCGCGTCGTGCCGGCTCTCGCCGCGCGTGCGCAGCGCATACGCGGCATTATCGAGCACGGTCTGGTGCGGCAGCAGTCCGAAGTTCTGGAACACCATGCTGACCTTGTAGCGGCGCAGCTCGCGCAGCCCGTGCGGATCGAGCTTGATCACGTCGTTGCCGTCGATCACGATTTCGCCGGCCGTCGGCTCGATCAGCCGGTTGAAATGCCGCACGAGCGTCGATTTCCCCGAGCCCGACAGCCCCATGATCACGAAGATCTCACCCGACGCGATGTCGAGGCTCACGTCGTTGAGTCCGACGTTGCAGCCCGTTTCCGACAGCACGTCGGCCTTGCGCCGGCCCGCGCGCAACAGGTCGAGCACGCGCGGATGCGCCGCCTCCGGCCCGAACAGCTTGTACACGTGTTTGACTTCGATGGTCGCCATGTGTGCCTCCGTGGCTATGCGCGCGACGATTGCGCCGGCTGGTTCGAATCGGTGCCCGACGGCGCCGCCTTGCGCGGCAGCCGGTAAGGCACGCGCGACGCGCCTTTCTGGCGACGCTGCTGCGCAAGCCGCCGGCGCGCGCGCCGTTCCTGGCCGAAGCCCTGGCTGATGCGGTCGATCACGATCGCGAGGATCACGATCGCGATGCCGGCCTGCGTGCCCTTGCCGACGTCGAGCGTCTGGATGCCGGCAAGCACGTCCTCGCCGAGGCCGCGCGAGCCGATCATCGATGCGATCACGACCATCGACAGCGCCATCATCGTGGTCTGGTTGATGCCGGCCATGATGCTCGGCCGCGCAAGCGGCAACTGCACGTTCACGAGCAGCTGCCAGCGTGTCGTGCCGAACGCGCGCGCGGCCTCGGTCACGTCCGGGTCGACCTGGCGGATGCCGAGGTCGGTGAGCCGGATCAGCGGCGGCAATGCATAGATGATCGTCGCCAGGATGGCCGGCACCTTGCCGAGACCGAACAGCATGAGCACCGGAATCAGGTAGACGAAGCTCGGCAGTGTCTGCATCACGTCGAGCACGGGCAGCAGCAGCCGGCGCAGCCACGGGCTGCGCGACGCGAGAATGCCGATCGGCACGCCGATCGCGACCGACAGCACCGTCGCGACGAGCATCAGCGCGAGCGTCTGCATCAGCTTGTCCCACAGGCCGAAGCAGCCGATCGCGTAGAGCAGCAGCATGAAGAGCGCGCCGAGGCCGATGCGGCGCGTCGCGTTCCACGCGATCGCGCCGACCACGAGCAGCACGAGCCACGGCGGTGCCACGCGCAGCGCGCCTTCGAGCGGCACGAGCAGGTAGCGCAACAGCAGCGCGCTGAAGTGATGGAAGCTGTCGCCGTATTGCGCGACGAACGTCTCGAGCGCGCCGTTGACCCAGTCGGCGATCGACAGGTGCAGGAAGAAGCCGTTCATGATGATTCTCCGTCGCGCCGCGAAGGCGCGTGACGGCGCCGGCGGGCGCGGGCCCGCCGACGCGCGCTGGTTACGCGCCCTTCAGGCTGCCGGCGATCTTCTGCGCGACGTCGGCCGGCACCCACTGCTTCCACATGTCCGGGCGCGTCTTCAGGAACTGCGTGGCCATCGCCGCGCCGTCGATCTTCTTCGTGGTCATCTCGAGGATCGTCTGGTTCAGGAAATCCATCGGGAAGCGCACCTTGCCGAATACGCCGACGAGATCGGGGTTCGCGTCGGCGAACGGCTTCGACACGCCGACGGTCAGCCGCGACACCATGTACGACGACGCGCACTGGTGCGTGCTGCTCTCGTCGCGCAGCGTCTTCCAGCATGCTTCGTTATAGGCCGGCATCTTCAGCGCCGCGAACTTGTATTTCGCCATCAGCGCGGCGGGGCCCCAGTAATAGAACACGATCGGCGCACCGCGCTGGTATGCGGACGCGATCGCCGCATCGAGCGCCGCGCCCGTGCCCGGATGGAAATTCGTGTACGACTGGTCGAGCTTCAGCACCTTCAGCAGACGCGTGTTCACGCGCTCGCAATCCCAACCCGTCGGGCAGTTCAGGAAGCGGCCCTTGTCCGGCTCCTCCTCGTCGGCAAACACCTGCTTGAACTTCGGCAGATCGTCGACCGACGCGAGCCCGGGCGCGACCGGCTTGATGTTGCGCGCCGGGTCGCCCTTCACCACGTATTCGGGCACGAACCAGCCTTCCGTCGTGCCGCCCGGCAGCGTGTCGCCGATCAGCTTCACGGCGCCCGATGCGACGGCCTTCGCGGTGATCTCGCTGCGGCCCGTCCACTGCTCGGCCCAGATCTGCAGATCGTTGCGCGCGAGCGCCGTTTCCGTCGCGGCCGTGCTGCCCGGCACGACGTCGGTCTTGCAGCCGTAGCCCTTCTCCATGATCTGCCGCAGCACCTCGGTCGCGAACGATCCGCTTTCCCACGTGATGCCCGCGAAATGGACCGTCTTGCCGTCGGCGCACGCGCCGCCGGCCGCGTGGGCCGCGGGCGCGGACAGGATCGTCGCGGCGGCAAGAAGCGCCGTGCTCAGTCGTCGAATCTGCATGGTGGGTCGTCTCCAAATCGAATCTGTTGTTTGTGCGTCGCGGCATGCGCGGCGACCGGCGAATCGCGTATCCGTCCACGTCCGGTCAGCCTGCATGGTCGAGCCGCCGATATGTTTAGGGAAACGAGTAATTCCGATCATTGCAATCGGCCGCGCCAATCGATCGCCGGCTGCCGCGTCAGGGCCGCCGGACGGGCCTCCCGGCCGGTTCTCCGAGGCCGCTGCCGCGCCCGCCCGGACACCTCGCGCCTGCCGCGCCCGGCCGTTGCCCGACCGGCGTCGGCGCGCGGCGGCAACGCCTCGTTCCGGCAAGACGAAGCCGGTCGTCGCCCCATCGGCGAACCCGATTCCATCCATCGAAATTACTCGCTTCCGGTTCCGTTTCGGCTTCGGAACAATGCGCGGAGTCATCGGAGGAGACCGGACCGGACGCCGCCCGCCTGCACGCCGCCGCGCTCGCGCGGACCGCCGTCGCGCGCGCCGCGCCGCTTCGCCCAGGATGACGGGACGCGCCTCACCGGACGCGCTCACGACAACCGATACAAGCTGGATACCCGGAGATCTCAATGAACAGGAAACTGACCGCGCTCGCCGTCACCGCAGCCTTCGCGTCGCCCGCCTTCGCGCAAAGCAGCGTCACGCTCTACGGCGTGATCGACGAAGGCCTCAACTACACGAACAACGTCGGCACCGGCCACGTCTACGAGATGGCAAGCGGCTATGCGCAGGGCAGCCGCTGGGGCCTGAAGGGCAACGAGGATCTCGGCGGCGGCCTGAAGGCGATCTTCCAGCTCGAGAACGGCTTCGACGTCAACAGCGGCCGGCTCAACCAGGGCGGCCGCATGTTCGGCCGCCAGGCGTATGTCGGCCTGAGCCAGGCGCAGTACGGCACGCTGACCTTCGGTCGCCAGTACGACTCCGTCGTCGACTATCTCGCGCCGACCACCGCCAACGGCAACTGGGGCGGCTATCTGCTCGCGCACCCGTTCGACAACGACAACACCGACAACTCGTTCCGCCTCGACAACACGGTGAAGTACGCGAGCCCGAACTTCGGCGGCTTCCAGTTCGGCGGCGCATACAGCTTCAGCAACAGCACCGGCTTCTCGGACAATCGCGCATACAGCTTCGGCGCGCAATACCAGAACAACGGGCTGCTGATCGGCGCCGCGTACCTGCAGGCGAACCACCCCGGCGACGGCTCGGCCGGTGCGATCACCGCGAACGACGCCAGCTACATCGCCGAGCGCATGCGCGTGTTCGGCGCGGGCATCAACTACACGTTCGGGCCGGCGACGGTCGGCTTCGCGTACACGAACTCGAACTACAAGAACCCGACCGGCAACGGCTACCTCGGCACGCCGGGGGCGATCATCGCGCCGGGTGCGACGGTCAGCGCGATCAAGTACCAGAATTTCGAAGTGAACGGCGCGTACCAGATCACGCCGGCGTTCATGGTCGGTGCGCAGTACGTGCTGTCGCTCGAGAAATACGATGCGTCGACCGGCGACGCGAAGCCGAAGATCCACTCGGTCGGGCTGATGGCCGATTACAACCTGTCGAAGCGGACCGACGTGTACGTGCAGGCCGCGTACCAGCACATCGCCGGCGACAAGACCGGATCGATTCTCGACCAGGCGTTCATCCCCGGCACCGACGCGCCGTCCTCCACGTCGAACCAGGTGGCCGTGCGGCTCGCGCTGCGCCACAAGTTCTGACGCGGTTCCGCCGTCTTCACGCGACACCCGCGCGGATCTGCCGTGGTGTCTTTGCCCGCCCGCAGGCTCGAGCCTGCCGGCGGATTTTTTGTTTCGCGCCACGACGATGCGGCGCAACATGATTCATCGCCGGTCGTGCGCGTGTAGCGACCGCCCGCATCCGCAGGGCCGATGAAAGAAAGCGCGGCACGATGCGGGCATCACGCCACCTGTCCGATGGCGGCCCGGCGCATCGTGACGATGCGTGCAGGCGGAATATTTGCCCACACGATCCGGCTGGCATCGGCAACAAATGCCGGATCGCGCAGCGGGTGACGCGCGGGCGCGCGCAAATCGTAGGTGAACTGGATCATCACGCCGTCGACCGACAGCACGCGCTCGCACTGCCCGACGATCGCCGTCACGTCCTCGCGCGGCAGCGTGCGCAGCGGCAGGCAGGACACGATCGCATCGATCGCCGCGTCGGGCGGCAGCAGCCGTTCGAGCTGTCGCGCGTCGCCCGACACGATCGCGATACCGGGAAAGCGGCGCCGCAGGTGCTGCACGAACGCCGGCGACCGCTCGACCACGACGAGGCGCCCGGGCGCCACGCCGCGCTCGAGCAACGCGGCGGTGATCGCGCCGGTGCCGCCGCCGAGTTCGACGACGAGCCCGTCGCCATCCGGCACCGCGCCGGCCATCTCGCGCGCCAGATGCCGCGAACTCGGGCACAACGCGCCCACGGCGGCCGGGCGGCCGACCCACTCGCGCACGAACAGTGCCGAGACACGCAATGCATTCGGCCAGGTCATCGGCCCACCTTGCGCGGTTGCACCTTCAACTTCGGCGTGCCAATGATCGCCTGTAACAGGGCCACGACGACACGGGACTCTTTCACGTGCATCCTCCTGAACAATCGGTCGGCCGCGCGCGCGCGGCGGTCAATCGATTCTAGGAAATGCAAACTTAAGGCGACGTGAAGATTGTCCCTGATTGCGCGGCCGATGCGGCTCGTGCATCCGCCCGCCGCACCGCGGCTGTTCGTCGAAGCCGCGCGCGAACGGACGGCTGCCCGGGCGATGCGTCGGACCACTGACGGTTCGCGCGGCCCGGACGCGTCACCGCAGGTTGGTGCGCGCCAGCTCGACGATCTCGTCGCCGCGCCCGCTCAGGATCGCGCGCAGCATGAACAGGCTGAAGCCCTTCGCATGCGCGATCTCGATCTTCGGCGGCATCGCCAGCTCGTACTTCGACGTGACGACGTCGACGAGCGCCGGCCCGTCGTGCGCGAACGCAGTGCGCAGCGCGTGCTCGACATTCTCCGAATGCTCGACGCGCACGCTGAAGATCCCCGCGCCCTTCGCGATCGCCGCGAAGTCGGTCGGGCTCAGATCGACGTTCGTGTCGAGGTAGCCGGCCGCCTTCAGCTCCATCGACACGAAGCCGAGCAGGCTGTTGTTGTAGACGACGATCTTGATCGGCAGGTTGAGCTGGCGCGCGCTCAGCAGATCGCCGAGCAGCATCGACAGCCCGCCGTCGCCCGACAGCGACACGACCTGCCGCCCCGGATGCGCACCCTGCGCGCCGAGCGCCTGCGGCATCGCATTCGCCATCGAACCATGGTTGAACGAGCCGTGCAGCTGGCGCTTGCCGTTCATCGTCAGGTAGCGCGCGGCCCACAGCGTCGGCGTGCCGACGTCGGCCGTGAAGATCGCGTCATCGGCCGCGACTTCGTCGACGATCTTCGTCAGATATTGCGGATGAATCGCACGCCCCGGCGGCTCGGCCACCGCGAGATCGTCGAGACCCTTGCGCGCGGCCGCATAGTGCTTCAGCGCGTTCTCGAGGAAGCGCCGCTGGGTCTTGCGCGTGAGGCGCGGCAACAGCGCCGCGATCGTTTCCTTCACGGTGCCGACAAGCCCGAGCGCGAGCGGCGCGCGATGGCCGAGCTGCGAGCCTTTCCAGTCGATCTGCACGATCTTCGCATGCGCCGGATAGAACGGCCGGTACGGGAAGTCCGTGCCGAGCATCAGCAGCGTGTCGCACGATTCCATCGCGTGATAGCCCGAGCTGAAGCCGATCAAACCCGTCATACCGACGTCGAACGGGTTGTCCCATTCGACGAACTGCTTGCCGCGCAGCGCATGCACGACCGGCGCGCCGAGCGTGTCGGCCAGCGCGACCACCTCGTCGTGCGCGCCCTGCGTGCCGCTGCCGCACAGCAGCGTGACCGCGTCGGAGCCGTTGAGCAGCGCCGCGAGCCGGTCGAGATCGGCGTCGGCCGGCAGGATCGACGGCGGCGCCGATTCGCTCCACGCGGGTGCTTCCTCCGGGCCGTCGCCGAGCGCGATGTCGCCCGGCAGCACGATCACCGCGACGCCGCGTTCCTCGATCGCGGTGCGCATCGCGCGCGCAAGCACGCGCGGAAACTGCGATGCGTTCGTCACGAGTTCCGCGAAGTGACTGCACTCGCGAAACAGTTCCTGCGGGTGGGTTTCCTGGAAGTAGCCGAGGCCGATCTCGGTCGATGGAATGTGCGCGGCGATCGCGAGCACCGGCTGGTGATTGCGGTGACAGTCGTAAAGGCCGTTGATCAGGTGCAGGTTGCCGGGGCCGCAGCTGCCCGCGCAGACCGCGAGCCGCCCGGTCGATGCGGCATCCGCGCCGGCGGCGAACGCCGCGCTCTCCTCGTGCCGCGTATGCATCCAGCGGATCGAGCCGATCTGGCTCAGGCTGAACGACAGCCCGTTCAGACTGTCGCCCGTCACGCCCCAGATGCGCTCGATGCCCGCTGCCGCCAGCGTCTTCGCCAGGTATTCCGCCATCGTCTGTCTAGCCATCATGCCCTCGCTCGTTGATCGGTCGTCACACGATTGATCCGGCCACGGCAGCCGCCGTTGCCGCTGACGGAACGAGCATACGCGATCCCGCCGCGCCGCGTCGTGACGACGCAAGCGTCACGCGCGGCGACGCGGCGGCGGCGGACGGGCGCGGCACCGTGGCTGCCGCCGGGCGCGGCATTCGATCGCTTTCTTCACGACGCGCGGCCATGCGGAGTGGCGCGCGCTTCTTCAGTCGCCCCGCACGCCGTCAACGCAGCCGGCGCGCCCGGCGACGTTGCGATGCGCTACACCGGCAGCGCATGCGTCGACAGAATCTCCTTGAGCACCATGAACGAGCGCACCTGCCGCACGCCGGGCAGGTACAGCAGCTGTTCCGCATGCAAGCGGTTGAAGCTCTCGTTGTCGCGCGTGCGGACCAGCATGAAGTAGTCGAACTCGCCGGTCACCACGTGACATTCGACACACCCGGACACCTTCCGCGCGGCCTTCTCGAATTCGGCGAACGCCTCCGGCGTCGAACGATCGAGCACGAAGCCGATCACGACCAGCATCCCGGCACCGAGCGGCCTCGGGTCGAGCAGCGCGACGATGCCGCGAATCAGTCCAGTCTCCTTCAACCGTTCGACGCGCCGCAGGCACGCCGGCGCGCTGAGCTTCACCTTCGCGGCGAGGCGCACGTTCGAGATCGACGCGTCCTGCTGCAACTGCCGCAGGATCGCGCGATCGATGCGGTCCAGCACCGGCGCTGCGTCGGCAGGCACTGCCTTGTCGCGATCTAATTTCATTGCGTCACCTGCGCCTTTTGCGAACCGAAATTATCGATTTGATCGGGATATCATCGATAACGTAGGTCTTCGTTATTTATTTCGCAAGCTCATTTCGCGCGGTCGTGCCTATCATTTTTCCAGCGGGACGCGGCACGACTGCCGCACCCGACCGTTTCGAATCCCCCATCGCCTTTCGGAGCTTGCCGATGAACATGCAACGTTTCCCCCGTTATCCGCTCACGTTCGGCCCGACCCCGATCCAGCCGCTCAAGCGTCTGAGCGCGCACCTCGGCGGCAAGGTCGAGCTGTATGCGAAGCGCGAGGACTGCAACAGCGGCCTCGCGTTCGGCGGCAACAAGACGCGCAAGCTCGAATACCTCGTCCCCGACGCGCTTGCGCAAGGTGCCGACACGCTCGTATCGATTGGCGGCGTGCAGTCGAACCAGACCCGCCAGGTCGCGGCCGTCGCCGCGCATCTCGGGATGAAGTGCGTGCTCGTGCAGGAGCACTGGGTCAACTACGAGGATCCGGTGTACGACCGCGTCGGGAACATCCAGCTGTCACGGATGATGGGCGCCGACGTGCGGCTCGTCGCGGACGGCTTCGACATCGGCATTCGCCGCAGTTGGGAAGAAGCAATGGAGAGCGTGCGGCAGGCAGGCGGCAAGCCGTATCCGATTCCTGCCGGGTGTTCCGAGCATCCGCTCGGCGGGGTCGGGTTCGTCGGGTTCGCGGAAGAAGTGCGCGAGCAGGAAGCGCAACTCGGCTTCAAGTTCGACTACATCGTGGTCTGCTCGGTCACGGGCAGCACGCAGGCGGGAATGGTCGTCGGCTTCGCGGCCGACGGACGCGCGGACCGCGTGATCGGCATCGACGCGTCGGCAACGCCGGAGCGCACGCATGAACAGATCACGCGCATCGCCCGGCACACGGCCGAGCTGGTCGGGCTGGGACGCGATATCGACGAGAAGGACGTGGTGCTCGACACGCGCTATGCCGGGCCGGAATACGGACTGCCGAACGATGGCACGCTGGAGGCGATTCGTCTGTGCGCGCGACTGGAAGGTGTACTGACGGATCCCGTCTACGAAGGAAAATCGATGCACGGAATGATCGACAAGGTGCGGCGCGGCGAATTCGAGCCGGGGTCGAAGGTGCTGTATGCGCACCTGGGCGGGGTGCCGGCGTTGAGCGCGTACAGCGGGATTTTTCGGGAAGGTTGAACTCGCCCGTGCGGCAGACGCCGGCGAGGCAGGCGTGAAGCGGGCGCCGCCTCGGCCGGTGTGACGCCTCTTGCCGATTTCCACTGGACGGCCGCTTCGCGCCGGCCGGGCGCTGTGCTCACGTGAGCGCAGCGCAACCGGGCGCGCTTGCCGCGAGCGTCACGGCAACGAGACCATACGCGCGCACGACGTCCCACGCGCACCCGGCCGTGAATCGCAAACCGGCCGGCGGCATGCAGCGCCGGCCCGGGACGTCAGTTGACCTGCAACTGACCGCCGCGGCCGAGGCCGCCCTTGACATCTTGCGCCTTGTAGCTGCGCAGCGCGACAACCATCTTGTTCCACGCGTCGATGAACGCGACGACGGTCGCCTTGCCTTCCGGCGTCGTCGAGAAGCCGGCGAGACCGCCGCCCACACCGCCGCCCAGGCCGCCCAGCGCCGCGCCGTAGTTGGTCGCCGTCGAGCTGCCTTCCGCTGCCGCGATCTGCACGGCCGAGCGCACGTCGAACAGCGTCAGCGTCACGACCGAGGCCTTCGTCTGCAGATGGCCTGCCACCGCCGCGACCGCGCTGTTGCCGATCAGCCCGCCGATCATGCTGCCGATACCGCCGATCGGCGAATCGTTGATCACGATCTGCGGCTCCATGTAGTAATCGGCCGCGACGCGCTGGCCCTTCTGCTGCTTGGAACCCGCACGGTATTCGCCCGAGTTGCGCTGCAGCTGCGTGATGCGCGACAGGCGCGCGTCGCTCTTCTGGTTGCCGATCGACGTGATCACGAAGCAGTTCGATTGCTGCACGGCCAGGCGCAGCAGCGGGTCGATGCTCGTCACCTTGGTCGCGCTGCCGAACGGGCCCCACCAGTCGGCGTTGCGGCCGTCGTCGACCGCGATCGTGCCGAGCGGCGACGTGCAGCGCTGCAGTTGCGAATCCGCGCCGGCGCTCGTGCCGCCCGCCGCTGCGCCCGTGACGCCGGCGTTCTGGCCGCCGGGCGTCACCATGCCGCCGCAGCCGGCAACGGACGCGCAAAGCGCTGCAACCAGCGCACCTTGAGTGAGACGTTGGGAAAGGATGGTCTTCATGTCGTTGTCGATCGATAGAGTCGTTGTTCGGCTTATGTGTTCGTGCGAACTTCGATAAGCCCCCCGGCGTGGCGCGCGATGGTGGTCTCCCCGCGGCTGCCCCCGTTGCTTTCGGTCCGGTCAGTAGTACCAGTACGTCTGTTGCCAGACGCCGTAGTACGGGTAGCCCGAGTACCAGTAGCCGTAATAGACGTCACGCCATTGCGTGCGCCATTTCCAGTCTTCTTCGTCTTCTTTCTTCGCCTTGCGGGCGAGCTCCAGCAGCTTTTTCGATTCCTTGTCGCCGCGGCTCGCGGCGATCGACAGCCACTTGTCCGCCTCGCGCGGATCGGAGCCCATCTCCTCGAGGCCGAACAGGTAGAAACTGCCGAGCGCCTTCTGCGCGTTCAGGTCGCCGCGCTCGGCGGCGTCGCGCATCCACTTGAGTGCCTGGTAGCTGTCCTGCCGCACGCCGTCGCCGCGGAAATACCGCAGGCCGAGGTCGTAGGCGGCCTTCGGCTGGGTCTTCGCGGTTTGCTTCAGCGCAACGATGCGCGGATCCTCGCGATCGTCGGCATCTTCCCTTTTTTGATAGGAGACCTGATCTTTAGGGCGATCGGAACACCCGGTTTCATCGCAGATCCGTACCGTGTTGCCGGTGACGGACGGATCCTGCGCGCACGCGGCCAGCAACAACAGCAGCCCCGGCGCCAGTAAACGGCGAATCATTTTTACTTTCCCCACGTTTTATTTGCGCCGCACTGCTTCGCGCTATCCCGCCCCGCGAGCGCGTACCCGGCTTGCGCGCGGCGAGGCGAATACAATTCACCCACGCCGACACGCAGTCCAAGGCTCTCTCAGGCTCTCTCTTTGAATCGTTCCGTCACGTGCTGGCTGCCGCTTTTCGCCGGGCCGAGCGCTGTCGACACCCGCCTCCAAACCTGACGCAGCAAACAATAGTGACGTGGTGAGCAATAATAATGGAGAAAAATGGCATGTCAAGGTGATTCGCGATTTCCAAGTTTGCGCATCGCGTCACTTTTGAATATGCTCTTCGTCGCTAAAACCAGGAGACCCCGTCGAGATGCCCAATAGCGAGCAGGCCAATGCCGATCTTATTACCGCAACGAAGGTGCGCGATCTGCTGACGCGCAACGGTATTCCGCCGCGCAGTCACAACACGACCATCGCGAACGTGCTCGGTCTCAGTTTCTCGGTCGTCACGCGCAAGATGAAAGGCCTGATCCCGTGGAACCTGTCGCAGTTGCAGGACATCGCGACGCACTTCGGCGTGCCGCCCGCGATCCTGCTCGACGACAAGGGCACGCAGCCGGCCGCCGCCGAGATGATCGACGCGACGCTCGTGATCGAATCACGCCGCTTCCGCTGCCGCGCGGCGATCTCGGCGAAGGCCAGCAGCCAGATCGAAACGGACTTCGTCGCGCTGCAGTGGCAGGGCGAATGGATCGTCACCGAACGCCGCGACGCGCGCGAAGGCCGCCTCTATCCGGTCGACGTCATCGAACTGCGCTCGAGCCAGCCGACCGTATACGCGGCGCGGATCGCGGTGGTCGACGATTCTCGGGACGTCGCCGAAACCGTGTGCGAATACTTCATCGAAAAAGGCGTGAACGCGATTCCATACCATGACGGCGCGTCGTTCCGCAAGGCGCTGGAAGTCGAGGATTTCGACGGCTACATCCTCGACTGGATGCTCGGCGACCAGACCGCCGCCGAGCTCGTGCGCGGCATCCGCTCGAGCGAGAACGGCGGCGCGCCGATCTTCCTGCTGACCGGCAAGATCTCCACCGGCGAAGCGAGCGAGGATGAGATCGCGCACATCGTGTCGCACTACAACGCGCGCTGCGAGGAAAAGCCGGTGCGCCTGCCGATTCTGTTCGCCGAAGTCGCGCGCGAACTGAAGATCGCGCTGCCGGCCGCCAATGCCGCCGCCGCGAGCTGAGACCACCACACGAACACGACCAAGGGGAAGCACATGCGAATTTCGACCATCTGGATCAAGAGCCTGGTCATGGCCGGCCTGCTCGGCATGGCCGCCGCGAGCTGGGCCGCGTCGTTCACGTTCACCGTCGACGGCAAGATCGGCCGCAGCAACCAGCCCGGCAAGACGACGTTCGTCTTTACCGAGCAGGCGCTGATGGCGCTGCCGCAGCACACGATCGTCACGTCGACGAGCTGGACGCCGAAGTCGACCTTCACCGGCCCGCGCCTGTCCGACGTGCTGAAGGCCGTCGACGCGCACGGCACGCAGATCGAGTTCCGCTGCATCGACGAATACACGTTCACCATCCCCGTGTCGGATGCCGACAAGTACGGCGTGATCCTCGCGCGCACGATGAACGGCAAGGTGCTCGGCAACGACAACTACGGCCCGCTGTGGATCATGTATCCGCGCGACCAGTATCCCGACGAGCTGAAGACGCCGCTCGGCGAAGCCAAGTTCGCATGGCAGATCATCGGCCTGACCGTGAAGTAAGCGCGCGACATGATGCGCGGGCGGTGGAAGAACAGAAAGATCATTCTCATCCTGGGATCGTTGTGGATCCTGGGATTCGCCGCATGGGCATTCCTGCTGTGGGACCTGCTCGCGACGTCGGTCAACGAGGGCGTGCTCGAAGGGCCGCGCGAAGGCGTGTTCTGGACGGCCGCGCAATACCGCAACGCCTACACGCGCTTCGAGCGCCAGTTGATCCTCTATTCGACGCACGTGGACGACGACTTCGATCACGTGCAGATGCAGCTCGACAGCCTGTCGGTATCGTTCGGGTTCCTGCAGCGGCCGTCGGAGGTGTCCGAATACTGGCTGCGCATCCCGCGCGCGCGCGCCGAAATCGCGGTGCTCGGCGCATTCATGGCACGCCTGAAGCACGACGTGCCGCTGCTGCGCGACGCGCCGCAGAATGCCCCGCACGTGCTCGACGACGTCGGCGCGTACTGGCCGAAGGTCAACGGCCTCGCGAACTATTTCCGCGCGATCGAGATGGCGCAACGCGACTTCACGTTCCATCAGCTGAAGGAAAAACAGCGCGCGATCCTGGCGCTCGGCATCATTCTCGGCGTGATCCTGTGCGCGCTGTTCCTGCTGCTGTTCTATACGATGCGCACGCGCGACGACCTGCTCGAGCGGCAGAACGCGGCGCTCGACGCGGAGCGCAAGGCATCCGATCGCGCATTCGAGATGATCGAGGCGAAGAATGCGTTCCTCGGAATGGTCAGTCATGAACTGCGCACGCCGCTGCAGGCGATCTGCGGTTCGATCGAGATCCTGCTCGCGCGGCCGCAGTCCGACGCGAACCTGAAGACGATCCGGCGGCTGCAGAATTCCGCGTCGTCGCTCGAAGCGCTGGTCAAGGATCTGACCGATTACATCAAGCTGCGCTCGACCAAGCGCCTCGCCGAAACCGAAACGGTCGGCATGGCGTCGCTGCTCGCCGAGGTGCTCGATCCGCTGCGCGAGAAGATCGCGGCCAAGCGGATCGTCGTCGCGCAGCGCGTCGAGCCGCGCGACCTCGCGATCCGCTCCGATCGCAAGCTGTTGCGTCAGGTGCTGTCGAACCTGATCGAGAATTCGGTGAAATACACCGTCGACGGATCGATCGACGTATCGGTCATGCTCGTCGACGCACCGGCCGGCCGGCAACTGAAACTCGCCGTGCGGGATACGGGCGCCGGTATCGCAAAGCAACATCTGCCGAAGATCTTCGAGCCGTTCTACCGCGCGAACGATGCAGTCGGCCTGCATGTGGACGGAATCGGGATGGGCCTCGCGGTCGTGCGCGAGATCGTGACGACGCTGCGCGGCCACGTGGACGTGCGAAGCGTCGTCGGCGAAGGCAGCGAGTTCGTCGTGACGCTGCCGGCCGAGGTGCCGGATGCCGCCGAAACGACCGGCGACACGCCCGCGTGGCCGGCCGCCGCCGAGCATCGCAATCGCCGTGCGCTCGTGGTGGACGACAACGACAACGCACGCGAAACGCTCGGCGCGATGCTGTCGGCGCTCGGCCTCGATGCCGATCTGTGCGGCACCGGGCAGGAGGGCGTCGCCCGTTTCCGCGACACCCATTACGACCTCGTCGTGCTCGATCTCGAACTGCCGGACCTGAGCGGCTTCGAAGTCGCGCGCCGCATCCGGACGGTCGCGCAACCCGACGACGACGGAAGGTTTCCGTCGATTCTCGGTGTCAGCGCATACGAATCGGCAGCGCTGCGCGAGAACCAGCGCGTGTTCGACGAATTCCTGCCGAAGCCCGTTCACCTGCGCGAACTCGGCGCGCTCGTCGAGAAGCTGCTCGCCTGAGCGTGGCCGCGATGCACGACGGGCAGGCGTTGTGCCCGCCCGTCGCGCGTTCGCGCTTATTCGCCGATCAAATGCAGCACGATGTCGCGCCGATGCGCGGCGCGGCGATGTTCGAACAGATAGATGCCCTGCCAGGTGCCGAGCACCATGCGTCCATGCTCGACCGGGATCGACAGCTGCACTTGCGTCAGCGCCGTGCGCAGATGCGCCGGCATGTCGTCGGGCCCTTCGGTGTCGTGCTCGTAGCGCGTGTCGTCCTCGGGTGCGAGCGTCGCGAAGTACCGTTCGAGATCGCGCTGCACGGAAGGATCCGCGTTCTCCTGGATCAGCAGCGACGCGGACGTATGACGGCAGAACACGGTCAGCAGCCCGGTGCGGATCGCCTGCTGGTCGACGAACGCGCGCACTTGCGGCGTGAACTCGACGAGGCCGCTGCCGCGCGCTTCGACGCCGATATGCGTGATGGCCTGTTGCATGACGACCTCAGGCGAGCGCGGCGAAGCCGTCGGCATCGATCTGCGCGGCATCGGTCGGGCGCACGACGCGCGCGACTTCGACCCCGTCGCGCAGGAATACCAGCGTCGGCCACAGCTTCACGCCGAACGAACGGCCGAGCGGCCGGCCCGGGCCATCCTCGATCTTCAGGTGCCGCACGCCCGGATGCGCGGAGAACGACGCGGCGATCGCGGGCTGCGCGCCCGCGCATATTCCGCACCAGTTCGCGCCGAATTCGATGACGGTCGCACCGGCCAGTGCGTCGACTTCCGCGCGCGTCGGCGCGTTGGCGGTGTAGCGTTGCTCGATGTCCATCGGGCCCTCGTGTGCAATGGTGGAACGGTGGAACATGGCCGCCGCGTGCCGGCGTGGCGGCACGTGCTGCCTTCGATTTCCTACTCTAGCGGAAAAGCACGCGCGATGCCGGCGGCGGGCGGACCGTGCACGCGGCCGTGCGCGCCGCGTCACTCGAATGACATGACAAGAATCGGAGCGCCGCACGGACACGATGCGATCAGCATGGGAACCGATCCCGTCAACGAAGGACCGACCATGAACGCTCCGCATCGCGTCACCGAACCCAACATCCTCTATTTCGGCACGCCCGTCGTGCTGATCAGCACGCTGAATCCGGACGGCACGGCCAATCTCGCGCCGATGTCGTCCGCGTTCTGGCTCGGCTGGCGCTGCATGCTCGGGCTCGCCGCCAGCTCGCAGACCACGCACAACCTGATGCGCATCGGCGAATGCGTGTTGAACCTGCCGTCGGCCGCGCAGGCGCATTCGGTCGATCGCATCGCGCGCACGACGGGCACGCATCCGGTGCCCGCGTCGAAGCAGGCACGCGGCTACGTGTACGAACCGGACAAGTTCGGCACCGCGGGGCTCACCGAAACGGCGTCGCAGACCATCGCGCCGCCGCGTGCGCTCGAATGTCCGGTGCATCTGGAAGCGGTGCTCGCCGCCACGCACGGCATGGGCGACGATGCACCGGACCTGCGCGGCCACATCCGCGTGTTCGAGGTGCGGATCCAGCGCGTTCACGTCCATCCGGACCTGCTGATGGACGGCCGTGCGGACCATATCGATCCGGACAAGTGGTCGCCGCTGATCATGAGCTTTCAGAAGTTCTATGGCCTCGCGCCGCATCAGGTGCATGCGTCACGCCTCGCCGAGATTCAGGAGCGCGCCTATCGCAGCCCCGACATCGATCGCGCGCGCGAAGCGGGCATGTCGATCGGATAAGATACGGGCCGATCGACCCATGACCGAACCGACGGAGTGTTTCAGTGATTCAACCGACCCACGTATTCAAGGACAACCTCGCGCAATTGCCGGCCATCGACGGAATCGCGCGCATCGATCTCGTCGCCGCGAACGGCGACGTGGTCGCCAGCATCGAGAACCAGCCGGGCAAGCAGGGCTCGCTCGCGGTGTACAACTACCTGAAGCAGGCATTCGGCACACTGGACGCGAAGGCCGCCGAGCACGGTCTGGCCGTGTTCGCCGAGCACACCGCCGACGCGCGTAACCGCCCGGGCGCACACCCGAACGTCGATCGCCTGCTGGCGATCGTCGACGGCGGCGACGCGCTGCGGATCGACGTGATCGCGAAGGCCTGAATGCGCGGCAACGGGCACGCGCGCAAACGGTCGATGCCCGCTCCTTCCCCGCATCCATTCCCATGCATCGCATGACGGCCCTGCGGTTTTCCCGCGTCGCCGCATCGATCGCCGCCGTCGCGGGCGTCGTGCTTGGCGGCGCGGCGTTCGCCGACTCGCTGCGCACGGCTTCCGATATCGCCGGCGCGTCGCTGGTTCCGCTCGGCGCGTTGCCGCGCTCGCCGGAGAACGGCACGCTCGACGCGTTCTGTGCGCAATATCGTGCGAAGACCGCAAGCGCGGCCGGCCGCGACGTCGCGAAGCTCGGCTGGATCGTCACGTCGGAAGCGCCGCTCGGCCGCTACACGGTTGTCACGTTCGCGAGCGGTTTCAAGCCAGGGACGAGCGCGATCTGTTATGCGCGCAATGCGAATGTCGGCGTCTTCGACGGCACGACGCTCGTCGCGCTCGGCTATACGGCACGCTCGGCCGGCTGGCAGCTGGGCTCGGTGGAACCACTGGAAAGCGGCGCGCTGCTGGTCTGGGGCGGCGATGGCCCGTCGGCACCCGTCGGCGAGCTGCGCGACGAACAGGGCGGCTTGCGGCTGACCGCCGTCGCCGCCGAGCGCACGTTCTGCCACGGCCGTGCCGTCGTGCCCAACGTGTACGGCAAACCGCTCGACGCGGCGCGCAAGATCCTGATCGCGCGTGGCTGGCAGCCGCTGCGCCCGCACGAGAAGCCGGACCCGATGGACGGCGCGGCCACGCTTGCGAAACACGGGATCATCGAAGCCGAAGCGTGCTCGGGCACCGGCATGGGATATTGCGCGCTGCGGTATCGGAACGCGGCCGGCGTGCTCGGTGTGACCACGGCCGGCGGCGAGCCGGACGTGCCATCGGCGAACACCGTGATCGATTATCAGGTGGCTTGCAGAAAGCAGTGATCGGCGCGGGGCGCAGCGTCGGCACGCGCGCCGGTTCGTTCACGCGGGATCGCACCGCATGCGTTCGTTGTCGCGGCGAAACGGCGCGAATCCGTTGGCGTCGGCCGCAGCGCCGCATCGAATCATCGGCCGTCCGGTCGATTGACCCGCATCACGCACGCACCCAAACTGACCTCCCTTTCACGCTTCTTCGGCATCGGGAGACTTCCGTGTTCCACCTCTGCACGCCGGCGCTTCCGACGTGCGCTCCCCGCGCCGACACCGCATCGCACACGTTGCCCGATTCGGCTCGCCCGATGCCCGTCGAACGTCTCCTTCCCGATCGAAATCCACGACGGACGTAACGACGCTTCGACGAACCGAACGTCCGCCCGCGTCCGCTGTCGCGGTCGGGCTCCGCATTTGCATCTATATAACATATTTGTTACTATGCCGGCTAACGCATACGACATTCATTTCTTCAATGCACGCGTGGAAACAGCCGTCATCGCGTTGCCGACAACGCTGTGTGCTCGTTTTTTTGCACTGGCCGATCGCATGGAACAGTACGGCCCGAATCTCGGCGAGCCGCACACTTGGTCGATGGGAAACGGGCTGTACGAAATGCGACTGAAGGGCGCCGAAGGCATCGCCCGGGTGTTCTACTGCGCGATCGTCGAGCGGCGTATCGTCATGCTGCATTGTTTCGTGAAGAAGACGCAAAAGACGCCGCGCAAGGAATTGCAAATCGCACGGCAACGACTCAAGGAGGTTCAAGATGGCAACGTATAAGGCGCTACGCGAGCGTGCCTTGTCCAACCCCGAGGTGCACGCCGAATACGAGCGGCTCAACCGCGAAGAACTCGCACTGCTCGACATGATGCTGGCTGCCCGGCGAGACGCCGGCCTGTCGCAAGCCGATGTAGCCGAGCGCATGGGCACGCAAGCACCGGCGGTGACGCGGCTCGAGCGCGCGCTCGCAACGGGCCAGCATTCACCGTCCATCGACACGCTGCGCAAGTACGCGGCAGCTTGCGGCAAGAAACTCGTGATCTCGCTCGCGTGACGCGTCGTTCCCGGTCACCCGTCGTGTGCGCGGCCGGCGCGACGCGCGATCGAAACCCATGTCGATCAGCAGGCGAGCTTCACGCGAGTGAACAGCGCCGCAAACCCGTCAGCCGCCGCGCGCATCGCGCATCGACTGCATGCATGACGCAATCATTGCGCATCGCCCGGTAACGAATCCACTGCCGGCGCGCGTGCGTACTCGTCAGCGATTCGCGCCGAGCGCCACGCGTAACCGCTCCATCAGCCGCGTGTAGTGCCGCACCACATCGGCCTTGTCGGTGACGTTGGCGGTCGAAAACCGCTCCGACCACGCGGCCTTCCACTCGTACGTGCCGTGCACGCTGCGGTCGCCGTCCGGCGACTGGATCAGCGAACGAATCCGCGCGTCGCGCCCCGGCCCCGTATGCATCTCGAACAACGCGTGGATGAACGTGTGATACGCGTCGTACACGTCGTCGTCGAACAGGTAGCGGTAGATGTGGAACGTGCGGTCGAGTTCGCGCTTCGCGCGGATCACGTCGTCCGGCGAGATGTCCTTCCAGTAGCCGATCCACGTGTAGAAGCACAGCAGCGCATTGAGCTGCGGCGCGACCGTGTCGTACAGCGTGAGCCGCTTTTCGATCAACCGCTGGTTGGTCCACTGCACGAGCTCGAGCCGCTTCAGCCGGCGCGCGACGAGCCAGCCGAGACACGCGACCGACAACGGCGTCAGCACGCCGAGCACGAGCTTGACGATTTCCAGCGAATTCCACGGATTGTTGAATGGCTGCATGAATGGCTCGACAAGAATGACGCACCGCGCAACGGATCGCATCGCGCGCAGCGCGCGCCGTCACGGATCCCTTCGCGATTGACCGTTAGTTGCTTGCGCATCGAAATCGCACCGTGACTCAGCCGGTGCGCGGCAAGCGGCTCGTCCTCCCAGTGTATCGGTCAAATGTCACCGGCCGGTGACGATTCGCCGAATCGGCGTCACACACCCGCGCCGCGTTACGTCGGCAGCGCCGACGTGAGCTTGATCTTCTGCATCGGAATGTCGGTCTTCACGCTAAGCACGCCCGGGATGCGCGTCAGGTATTCCATCTGGAAGCGCCGGTAGTCGTCGATGTCGGCGGCCACCACGCGCAACAGGAAATCGCAGTCGCCGGCCATCAGATGGCATTCGACCACTTCCGGCATCTGCTGGACGGCCTCGGCGAAGCGGTTCACGGATTCGGCGTCCTGCCCCTTCAGCCACACGCGCGTGAAGATCGTCAGACCCTTGCCGACCTTCGCCGGGTTCAGCACGGCCACGTATTTCTCGATCACGCCCGCCTCCTCGAGCAACCGCACGCGCCGCAGGCACGGCGACGGCGACAGCCCGACCTCGTGCGCGAGTTCCACGTTCTGCATGCGGCCGTCGCGTTGCAGCGCGCTCAGGATCCGTCGGTCGATAGCGTCAAGCTTCATTGGCATCAAATTCCAAAAAAATCGCGAATCCCGCGCTCAATGCCAAATTCTTATGAATTTCGATCGGCAACGCAACCCGATTCGAGTCAAAAAAGCAGACAATCCTCCTCCCCCGAAGGAGGAGTAATGAGCAGTAGCGTTTCAACGTCGTCCGGGCTTCGCGACAAGCCCGCCTATGTCGCCGAGATGGGCCGCGGATTGCGCGCGGCGCTGCCCGTCATGCTGGGCTTCGTGCCGTTCGCGCTGGTGCTCGGCGCGCAGGCCGCGCAAAAAGGGCTGAGCCTGTTCGAGGTGCCGATGATGACGGGCCTGAACTTCGGCGGCGGCTCGGAATTCGCGGCAATCCACCTGTGGACGTCGCCGCCGCACATTGCGCTGATCGTCGCGATGTCGTTCCTCGTGAACTCGCGCCATATCCTGATGGGCGCGGCGTTCGCGCCCTACATCCGGCGCCTGCCGCGCCGCCGCGCGTTCGCCGCGCTGTTCTTCATGTGCGACGAAAGCTGGGCGATGTCGCTCGCCGACGCGCGCTCGCGCGCGGCCACGCACATCAGCGTCCCCTATTACGCGGGCATATGCGCGGGGCTGTACCTGACGTGGATCTCGATGACGACGCTCGGCGCGGCGGTCGGCCCGACGATCGGCAACGTCGAGCAATACGGCTTCGACATGGCGTTCACGGCCGTGTTTCTGGTGCTGCTGCGCGGGATGTGGAAAGGCATGCGCGCGAGCCGTCCGTGGTTCGTGAGCCTCGTCGTCGCGGCCGCCACGCACCTGGCCGTGCCCGGCGCGTGGTACGTCCCGGCCGGCGCGTGCGCGGGCCTGATCGCCGCGCTGCTGTGGGAGCCGCGCGATGCTGCCTGATTTCGCGACGGTCGCGACCATCGTGCTGATGGCATCGACGACCTACCTGTCGCGCGTGCTCGGCTACGTGCTGCTGCGCAACCGCACGCTGAGCCCGCGGATGGCATCGGTGATGGAGAACGTGCCCGGCTGCGTGCTGATCTCGGTGATCGCACCGGCCTTCGTGTCGACGCGCCCGGCCGATCTGCTCGCGCTCGCCGCCACGCTGATCGCGGCGACCCGCCTGTCGATCCTGCCGACCGTCATCGTGGGCGTCGTGTCGGCCGGCGTGCTGCGGTACCTGCTCGGGTGAGCGGCCAAGCGGGCCGCGCGGTTCCGGCCCGCGATACGGCCAGCACGTCGAGCCGGGGATAACGGGCGCCTCATGCGCCCGTTTTCGCATTCGCGCGCAAGGGCGGCGCTGCACGACGCGACGCGCGTCGCGACCGGATGCTAGCCTTTCGGGTAACCGCGATGTCCTTTCCCCCATTGCCTATCTGCGAGGATCGTCCCGATGTCAGAAATCCGCCCGCTGTTCGACCGCGTCCTGCTCACCAACGACGACGGATTCGACGCCCCCGGCCTTGAAGTGCTCGAACAGGTCGCCACGCAACTGGCGCGCGAAGTGTGGATCGTCGCGCCCGCCGAAGACCAGAGCGGCACGTCGCATTCGCTGAGCCTGCACGAACCGCTGCGCGTGCATCGCAAGGGCGAGCGCCGCTTCGCCGTGCGCGGCACGCCGGGCGATTGCGTCGCGATCGCGGTTAGTCACCTGATGAAGGACGCACGGCCCGACGTCGTGCTGTCCGGCGTCAATCGCGGCGCGAACCTCGGCACCGAAACGGTGTTCTCCGGCACGGTCGGCGCCGCGATGACGAGCATGCTGGTCGGCGTGCCGGCGATCGCGCTGAGTCAGGCCTTCAGCGATCGCAACGCGGTGCCGTGGCATACGGCGCGCACGCATGCGCCGGACGTGATTCGCCGGCTGATCGCGGCCGGCTGGGACAGCGATGCATGTCTCAACGTGAACTTCCCGGCGCGGCCGGCCGACGACGTGCGCGGCCTGAAGGCGACGAACCAGGGCGCCGGCACGCTGCAGGGCGTCGAAATCGTGTCGGGGCGCGATCCGCGCGAGATCGACTATCACTGGCTGAAGCTGGCGCGCGCGCCGCGCGACGACGATGCCGATTCGGAAACGGTCGCGCTGGGCGAAGGCTATATCGCGGTCACGCCGCTGAAGTTCGAACGCACGCACGACCACGCGCTTGCGCGGCTGCGCGCGCGCATCGGCTGAGCGACGAGATCGAGGCTGGCGCAACGCTCGAGCCGGGCGATGCGCCGGCACGTGCGCGCCGGGTCGGGGCGAACGGCTGCGCCCCGGCGACACGGTTCGGCCGGGCCGGGCGGCGCCTCCGGCACGCGCATCCGTAGCCGCATCTCCCCACATCCGCCCGCGTCCGCGCCGGCACTCACGTCATACCGCCATCACGTCAGATTCAAGCCTCCGTCGAGCATCACGATCTCGCCCGTCACGTAATCGGATGCCACCAGCATCGAGACCGTCTGCGCAATGTCGTCCGGCGTCGCAGCACGGCGCATCGGCGCGCGCTCGCGCCACAGGGTCTGCGCATCGGTCCAGTCGGCGGTCAGCGGCGTATCGACGAGCCCCGGCGCGACCGCGTTGACGCGAATTGCCGGCGCGAGCGTGCGCGCGAGCAGCCGCGTCGTGTGATTCAGCGCGGCTTTCGCGGCCGCGTACGGAATCGACGCACCCTTCGGCCGCACGCCGGCATGCGAGCTGACATTGATCACGCAACCGGCGCGCCCGCGCGATGCTGCTTCGAGCAATGCTGGCTGCGCCTCGGCGACGAGCCGGAACGGCGCGATCACGTTGATCTCGTGCATCTCGCGCCACACGTCGGGCGTGGCCGCCGCGAGATCGTCATGCGGAATCACGCGGCTCACGCCCGCATTGTTCACCAGCACGTCGAGCCGCCCGTGCACGGCGACCGCCTCGCGGATCAGCCGCACGCGCTCGCCGTCGTCGGCGAGATCGGCCTGCACGTAGGCCGCGCCGAGTTCGCGCGCCATCGCGCGGCCGACCTCCGCCGAGCTGCGCGAATGCAGGATCACCGTGTAGCCGTCCGCCGTCAGACGCCGCGCGATTGACGCGCCGATACCGGACGTCGAGCCCGTGACGAGCGCAACCGGCTTCGATATGCGCGATGGCAGTGCGTCGGCATCCGTTTCGGCGTCGGGCGAAATTGTCGGTAGATGCAGCGTATCCATGAGCGGAAATCCAGCAGTGACGTTCCCGCATCATAAGCGCGATGGCCGCAACCGGGTGCGGGTCGCGGCGGCCATCGCGCCGCGCTTGCGAGCGATCCGATTTGCCAATCGCTTCCCGGTACGAGCATCGGGTATCGCAAAGCCCATCACTCGGTCTGACGTCGATTCGCGTGGTCTGCGGAATACGGGAAGCGCCGTGATTAATATTTTTTAAATAACCATTTTCGACAGTTAATCGATAAATCAGGAATAACTCTGTCAAGCTTTGTCACGAGCGGTATTCACCAAAATCAGACTGGATAGAATGCTGGTGCGTTGTCACCGATCGGCCTCCCCACAAAAAAACAATCTGCTTTGGACGAAGCAAATTGAACAGCTGACGTGACCGTGCGAGATCCGAGCCTGCTCACGCCAATAGCGACCGAGCAGGACCATTGAATCCACAAAACAGGGAATCGGCACCGAGGATTTCCTGGCCGCGTGCGTGGTCGCCAAAATCGCCTCGTCCTCAACGAGACAACTCCACTTATCCGGCATATTCGAAATCGCTATTGGCGTGGGCAGGCTCGGCATACTAATCAGAGGCGCAGTGCCTCAACCAGCGAAGGAGTTCCAGATGAGCAAGAAAATCCTTGGGCCGTTATCGGCAGGTGCGGTGGCATTGGCCATCGCGTTGCCGGGCATTTCGCATGCGGCGGACGGTACGATCGATTTCAACGGCGAAGTCGTCTCGCAAACCTGCACGATCAATGGCAACAACACCGGCAAAAGCGACTTCACCGTCACGCTCAAATCGGTGCCGGCGTCGGCGCTCAAGAAGGATGGCGATTTCGCCGAGCGTACGCCGTGGACCATTGCGCTGACCAACTGCACGCCCGCATCCGGCAACGTGACGGTCTACTTCGAACCCGGCCCCCAGGTCGACTTCAACACCGGTCGGCTCAAGAACTCGACCGGCACGGCCACCAACGGCAAGGCGTTTGCCACCAATGTCGAAGTGGGCTTGCTGAACAGCGGGTTCCAGCCGATCACGCTGGGTAACGATCCTTCCACGCAGGGTGCCGACGTCGTGGCGATCGGCGCGGACGGGACGGCTACGCTGAAGTTCTACGCCCAGTACGTGGCAACGGGCGGAGCGGCAACGCCCGGCCCGGTGCAAACCCAGGTCATGTACACGCTGAACTTCAGCTGATCGAGACACGTCGACATGACGCCCGCCCCCTTGCCAGGGGGCCTTCGCATTCCTAATCATCAGAATCGGATTCCCAGACATGTTCCCATGGAAGACAGTAGCGCGTTCCGCCGTCGCGGTGTTGCTGACGTGCGTTTCGACGGCGTACGCCAGTGTCGTGATCATGGGCACACGGGTGATCTACCCCGCCGGCGATCGCGAGGTCTCCATCAAGCTCAGCAACGAAGGATCATCGCCCGCACTGGTGCAGACCTGGCTCGACAAAGGCGATCCCAAGGCGCAACCCGGGGCCGTCCAGCTGCCGTTCACGCTGATGCCGCCGCTGTTCCGCATGGAGCCAAGGAAAGGTCAGACGCTGCGCCTCATTTATACCGGGGAGCCGCTGCCTCAGGACAAGGAATCCGTCTTCTGGCTGAACGTGCTCGAAGTTCCGCCCAAGGCGCAGGTGTCGACGGAAAACGAAAACCTGATGCAATTGGCATTCCGCTACCGCATCAAGATATTTTTCCGGCCGAAGGCGCTGCCGGATAACCCCGACGCAGCCGCCACTCAGCTGAAATGGACGCCCGTGCCGGAAGGCGGCGAAATGAAAGTGCGGGTGGACAATCCCTCCGCCTATCACGTGACGATCGTAAACATCGACGCCGGAATCGACGGCAAGTCGTATTCGGACAGCGTGGGCGGCATGGTCGACCCAGGGGCGAGCATGACGTTCCTCCTGAAGAAGTCCGCCGTCACGCCGGCCGCCGGGCCGTTCGAAGTCAAGTATCGCTATATCAACGACTACGGCGCGGAGGTCAACGCGACATTCCCGAAGAGCAAGTAGCGACACGCGCCGTGCCATCCGTCGCTCGCTGCTCGAGCGACCACGCATGCGGAGCTTCAAGCCGCTCTCCCGATCATGTTCGCGGGTCACCCAGGTTCTCCCATCATCATGTATTCGTATTCGCTCGAATCCGGAAGCAAACGCATCGTCATGAGACCGTTGGTGTTGCTCACGCTATGCGCAGCCAGCGTGATGCAGCCGGTTCGTGCGAACGGCGACACGACGACCAAGGACGTCCAGTTCGACAGTCAGTTCCTGCTGGGGCCGGACGGACGCTCCATCGACGTGAGCCGGTTCGAGAAAGGCAATCCGGTGGTTCCCGGTCAATATCTGGTCGACGTGATCGTGAACGGGAACTGGGTGGGCCGTCAGGCCGTGAAGTTCGGGCCCCGCAACGGCTTGAATGCCGCGCTGTGCTTCGACCGCAAGCTCGCCGAGCGCATCGGCCTGAACTTCGACGTGCTGTCACCGGAGAATCGTGCGCGACTCGCGTCCGCAAACGTCGACGAGTGCCTGGACCTGAGATCGATGGTGGGCGACGCCAGCGTCGATTTCGACCCGTCCGACCTGAGGCTGGATCTCACCGTGCCGCAAGTCGCGGTGAAGCAGAACCCGCAAGGCTACGTGAGCCCGGAGCTGTGGGATGCCGGCGTGCCGTCGGCGACACTGGCCTACAACTTCACGGGCTCGCGTTCGACAGGAGGCGAGGCGACCGACTCTCAGGGCTACCTCGGACTGAACGCGGGAGTCAACGTCGGCAGCTGGCATTTCAGGCACAACGGCTCGATGTCGTGGTCGACGGGGCGAACGCGCGAGTATCAAAGCATCGTCACGTACCTGCAGCACGACGTGCCGTCGCTGAGGAGCCAGGTAAAGATCGGCGACACGTATACCGACGGCCAGTTCTTCGACAGTTTCGGTGTGCGCGGCATTCAACTCGCCACCGACGATCAGATGCTGCCGGAATCGATGCGCGGCTATGCGCCGGTCATTCGCGGCGTCGCGAACTCCAATGCCCGTGTGACGGTCACGCAGAACGGCATCAAGCTTTACGAAACGATCGTGTCGCCCGGCGCGTTCGAGATCAAGGATCTCTATGCGACGGGATACGGCGGCAATCTGCTGGTGACAATCACCGAGGCGGACGGTAGCCAGCGAAGTTTCGCCGTGCCGTACGCGTCGGTCGTGCAGCTGCTGCGTCCGGGAATCTATCGCGTCACGGCCTCCGCGGGCGAGTTGCGCGACCAGCAAATCACATCGAAGGTGAAGGTGGTGCAGTCGACCGTCCAGCGCGGGTTCACCAATCTGCTGACGGGCTATACGGGCGCGATTCTCGCGCAGAATTATTACTCGGCGCTCGTGGGCGTGGCCGTCAACACGGATTTCGGCGCCGTCGCCTTCGACGTCACCCATGCACACGCCGAGATTGGCCCTGCAAACAACAGCAGCGGACAAAGTTTCCGCGTGAGTTTCAGCAAATCCATGCCGGTCACTCAAACGCTCGTGAACGCATCCGCTTCCCGATACTCGTCCAGCGGATTCTGGACGTTTCGCGACGCGATGCTGGCGCGGCAGGCAATCGAACGCGGCAACGACATACAGTGGACCGGCCGGCCTCGTTCGCGCTTGCAGGTATCGCTGTCGCAATCGTTCGGACAACGCTGGGGGACCGTCTTCATGTCGGGCAACCGCGTCGACTATTGGGGGCGTGGCGGCAACGACACGTTCTACAACGCCGGCTATAGCAATTCGTTCCGCAGCATCGGCTACTCCGTGTCGGTATCGCGGCAACGCGTGGGCACGACGTCGGCCATGAGCAACCAGATTTTCGCGAGCATTTCCGTGCCACTCGGCGGTAACGGGCATACGTCGACGCTGACCACGACCTTCACGCGCGACGATGACGCGGGCTCGACGCTGCAGGCCATGTACAACGGCAGCGCGGGCGACTACAACGAGTTCAACTACGGCCTGAGCGCGACGCGCGCCCGCCCGGGATCGAGCGCTGACGCGCATGCGCAATATGCGAGCCCGTACACGACAATCAGCGGTAGCGTCAGCCACGGCAGCGGGTATAGCCGGACAACGGCGACTCTGTCCGGTGCCGTGGTAGCGCACCCGGGCGGTGTGACGCTTGCGCCGAGCATGGGCGACACCGTCGGCGTGATCGACGCGCCGGACGCCGCCGGCGCACGTGTCGAGAACGCGCCCGGCGTCACGGTCGACGGGCTCGGATACGCAATCGTGCCTTTCCTCACGCCGTACAGCCTGAATACCGTTTCGCTCGATCCACGCGGCTTGCCGCTGGATGTGCAGCTGGACACGACCGCTCAACAAATCGCGCCGAGAGCGAACTCGGTCGTCATGCTTCACTTCAAGACGACAACCGGCCGCACGGCGTTGGTGACCGTCCACCTGCCGAATGGAAAGTCGCCGCCGTTCGGCGCGGCGGTGCAGGACGAAAAAGGCAGCGACATCGGAATCATCGGGCAAGGCGGAAAGTTCTTCCTGCAAGGTGCGACCGACAGCGGTCGGCTCACCGTAAAGTGGGGCAACGCGCCGGACGAGACATGCGAGTTTTCCTACAGCCTGCCGCCGCGAGACCGCAAGCAGTTGGTCTACACGACGCTCGATTCGATTTGCACGGCGAAAGCACCCAGGACGGAACACGTAACCGAGTCGGCGCATATCGACGGCTCACCCGACGCTTCCAGCAAGTAGCACGTTGCACAACGTGTGCGTCCAGTCACGAACAACACACCAGAGACCGAAATTCATCTCATGAACACGGATGGCGAGGTTAGCAATGAAGCGTCTGATCAATTATTTTTGTTTGATACCGCTGGTAGCGATACTGTGGTCGCCATCCATCGCAAACGCCGCATTCTGCTTCGGCCTGCCCGGATTTAGTACGAATGTAATAAATTTCCCGGGGAAAACGATCAACCCGGATCGCAACGCCGCGGTCGGCACCGTTCTCGACACGATCACGGTATTTCTTCCGACGAGATGGTCGAACGTCGTTCAATGCAATACACCGCAAGTAGCGATGGCCGTCACCCACAACGGAAATCTCACGAGCCTCGGCAACTATATCTATCAGACAAATGCCCCCGGAATCGGAATCAGAATAAAAACGGTCGTCGACGGCCCGGCATGGGCAAACGGAAATTCCCGGGGGCAAACGTATTACGAGGATCTGGATAACGGCGCCACGCTGACGTCCGATCCGGCAAATTTCTGGGGGCCGTTCCAATGGATCGCCTACGGCGGAACATTCACGCTGGAAATCATCAAAACCGGCGAAATTCAGCCCGGGAAAGTTTTCAGCGCTGAAATTGGAGAGGTTGTTGCCGGCGGGGTCGTATTCAGGCGATTCAATCTTTCCGGCGACGTCGTTGTTCAATACGCGTCGTGCAAAGTCATGTCATCGTCGATTCGCGTGCCGTTGGGCAGCGTGCCGCAGCGGAAATTCACCGGCCCCGGCTCGACAAGCGATCCGGTGAATTTCTCGATTCCGATCGATTGCACCGGCGTCACGCGCAATGTCTACATGACGTTTACCGACAACACGAATCCCGGCAACACCGGCAATGTCCTGCCGCTCACCCGCGATTCAACCGCGCGCGGGATCGGGATCCAGATCCTGCCCGACAGCGCAACCGGGGTCTCGTACCCGATCGCATTCGGCCCGGAGTCCGGTGCGATCAATCAGCAGCTCGTCGCAACCCTTGGACGCCAATCGGATATCGGGCGCGTCGACGTCAAATTGCGCGCACGCTACGTTCAGACCGACGCCAGGGTCGTTCCGGGAACCGCGAACGGAATCCTAACCTATATGCTGTCCTATCAATGATCATGAACATCCGTCGCTGCCGCAGAGTCATTCGATGCCACATGGAGGGGAGTTCGATGCGTCGCTTGCTGTTTGTCGTCGCGCTCACGGTCGCCATTCCGACCGCTTTCCACTTGCTGCCCGCCGTTCGCGCGGAAGATGGAGTGGCAAACTTTCAAGGAATGGTTGAAGGAGCGACTTGCAAGATCAATGGCGAGGAAGGTAACCAAGGGTCGTTCACGGTCAAAGTCGGGACGCTTCCGCTTTCAGCATTTCGCAATGTCGGTGAAATCGCCACCAAGCGGCGATATACGATCACGTTGACCGATTGCACGCCGCCATCGGGACGCGTATCGGTTTATTTCGAACCTGGTCCGACCATCAATCAGAACACGGGACAACTCATCAACACAGGAACGGCCCAGAATATCGAGTTATCGCTCTTGAACAGCGATTTCTCGAAGATCAATCTCGCAGCCGCCCGCGGTGCGCAAAACTCGCAGCAGGTCAACATCGTGGACGGCTCCGCCACTCTCGTCTACTGGGGCGGATATGTTGCTACGTCGCTTCCGGTCATTGCGGGAACCTTCAATACTTCCGTGACATATATCCTGGACTTTGAGTGATTCGCTCCCTACGCGGCCGCAGCGACGGTCGTCAGACTCATCCCACGGCGAGCAGCGACGGACGCGGCTGTCTCATCAGATCCGGATCACCGCGGCCGCCCGTAACATGAGCGCCGCGCCGCCTCGTACCGCCTCGGCAGAAATCGTCTCGATCTGGCGAGTCGTGACGCCCACCATCGCCTATACGATCGAGGCACGCTCGGATCGGACCTGGCTACCGTACGCGATCGACTCGTACCGGCGTCATCGTTCGTGGACGATGTGCCCGCTCACGCCGCAGCCGGCCACGGACGACGTGGAGGCTGCAATCCTCACGTGGGCCGATACGCTCGGCGAAGAATGCAAGCTGTACTGCATATGGCGCGCAGATTGACGTTCGATGAATACGGCGTTATGCCGCTAGAACCGGTCAAGAAAAACAGAGACGCTCCCATCGGCAGGACCTTCCTTCTCTCGAGCCGCAGGCAGCGGAATCTTCGCTCAATGCGTGGCGTCCCATTTCTGATCGATGTTTCGTGATCGCTCTGTTCTGCGAAACATTTGGCCTGCTGCGATTTCGACAAAACGCGTCCCGTAGCGGTGATGCTGATCCCGCAGTGGCGTGGCAATTTCGCTTTGGCCACGCCACCGTCGTCGCCCGCAGTGAGAAATGGATATGAATCGCTTCCTGCGCGTGCGCTACTTCGTCGTATAGCCACCGTTGATCAGAATCGTCTGGCCGGTGATCCACCAGCCGTCGGTCACGAGATGGCGGATGAACGGCACGACATCCTCGATGTCGGTCAGGCCCGTCTTGCTGAACGGCGACAGCGCGGCGGCGGTCTTGTGATACGCGACCGCATCGGCGCCTTCGGCCGGATAGAAGAACGGTGTATCCATCGGGCCAGGGCCGACCGCCGTTACGGAGATTCCGCGCGCGCCGAACTCCTTCGCCGCCGCCCGCGTAAAGTGCTCGACCGGCGCCTTGGTTCCCGCGTAGGCCGCGTAGAACGGCGTGAACGCGCCGAGCAGCGACGTCACCAGCGTGACGATCTTGCCATTGTCGTTGACGTGCCTGCCCGCCTCGCGCAGGAAGAAGAACGCGGACTTCGCGTTCACCGCCGCCATTTCGTCGTACTCGGCCTCGGTGATCTCCGTGAACGGCTTTTTCAGCACCTTGCCGACCGTATTGATCGCGACGTCCGGGCGCCCGAACGTCGCGATCGTGTCCAGGAACAGCGCCTCCACCGCAGCCGCACTCGTCAGATCCGCCTGGAAGGTGGCGGCTTCGCACCCCGCCGCCTCGATTGCCGCGACCGTCGCATCGGCCTCCGCCTTCGAACTCGCGCTGTTGTAGTGAATCGCTATCGCCTTGGCGCCGTGGCTTGCCAGGTCTCGCGCGATCAGCCCGCCGAGATTCTTTGCGCCGCCTGCGATCAGGATGACCTTGCCCTTGATGTCGTGATTACCCACCGCTCCTCCGATATGAAAGATCTTGCCAACCATCGAACCGAGCATCGACATTAGAGCAAAAAGCGCCTCCGCGTGGCTGCAACAACCAAATTTGACAGTCGAAAACACGCGCACTTAATCGTGCGAATCCGGCGTCGGAAATGTGAGCGTGAAAACGGTCTCTCCGTCAGCGCTGACGACACCGACCGTGCCGCGATGGAGTTCCATGATCGACTTGACGATGGCCAGCCCGAGACCGGCATTCTTCGACGAGCCGCGGCGCGACGGATCGGCTCGATAAAAGCGCTCGAACAGGCGGGCCGCATGTTCGGCCGGTATATCGTCTCCTTCGTTTCGGACACCGATCGACGTCGATCCTCCGTGCCCGGCAATGGCGGTACGAACGATCGTGCCGGGCCGCGCGTGCTCGACCGCATTCGACAGCAGGTTCGCGACCGCACGCTGGAACAGCATTTCATCGGCGACGACGGTAGCGGCGCCATCGATAACGATCCGGACATTCCGGTCGCTCGCGACCTCGTTGTAGTACATGACGATCTTCGCGAGCGCCTCGCCGACATCGAAACGCTCGAGCGTGACATGCTGCGTCGCGTGATCGGAGCGTGCGAGAAACAGCATGTTGTCGAGCATTCTCTGAAGCCGTTTGCATTCCTCCACATTGGATTCGATCAGCGTTTCGTATTCGGCGCGTTCCCGTTCGCGTGACAGGATCACTTGCGATGCGCTGATGATGTTCGCGAGCGGCGTGCGCATGTCATGCGCGACATCCGACGAGAAGCGCGACAATTGATCGAATGCGAGCTGCAGACGATCCAGCATTCGGTTGATCGATCGGGTAATCTCGACGAGTTCCAGCGGGGCGTGGTCCATGTTCAGCCGCTCGTCGAGTCGGCTCGCCTCGATGCGCGCCGCGTGCCGCCCGATTTCACGCACCGGATGCAGCCCGCTGCGCATGATCGCGTAACCGAGCGCGGCGATCAACAGCGCACCGGCCGCGGCCGCAACCACGACATGGATCAGATAGGCATGCATGAGTGCGGTCCGGTCGCCCGCGCTTCGCACGATCGCGACTGTCACGGCATTGCCGTCCGCGAGCAGCACCGGGCCGTGCATGCATTCGGCCGGACCGATGCCGGGCGGCGCACACGCGTATGCCCGGTTCGGTTCATGCTCGCTGGCGATGCCCGCATCCAGCGCCACGCCCACCGACGCCGAATGCTGGATGACCGACTCGCCGTTTGCGTCGAACACCGCGACGAACAAGCCCGAATGCGACTGCAACGCTTCGTGAAACAGCGGCCCGGCCTGCCGGACGCCATCGAGCGTCCGGGACTCGTGCAAGATCTGTCCGATCTGCTGCAGCTTGTCGGAAATCTCGCCGTCATCGCGTTGTCGGAGTTCCGTGGACAGCGCCTGGTACAGAAACGTGCCGAGCAGGAACAGCACGACGACGCCAGCCAGCGCGAACGCCATGGTCAACCGGCCGAGCAGCGAATAAGACTGCGGGCGCGTCATGAAGATCGATCTTCCAGCACGTACCCCATGCCACGCACCGTGTGCAGCAGCTTCGGATCCTGATCGTCGATCTTCAGGCGCAACCGCCGGATCGCGACGTCAACGACGTTCGTGTCGCTGTCGAAATTCATGTCCCAGACCTGCGACGTGATGAACGCGCGCGTCAGGGTCTCGCCCTCGCGCTCGGCCAGCAACTGCAGCAGCGCGAATTCCTGTGCGGTCAATTCAATGCGTGCGCCGCCACGCGTCACACGTCGCTTGACGATGTCGATCTCGAGATTCGAGATCCTCAGCATGGTGCGATTGTCGTGGCGCGTCCGGCGCAATAACGAGCGAATGCGCGCGAGCAATTCGGCGTAGTCGAAAGGCTTCGGCAGGTAATCGTCCGCGCCGAGTTCGAGTCCCTCCACCTTGTCGGTGATCTTGTCGCGCGCGGTGAGCAGCAGCACCGGTGTGTGTTTCTGTTTCCGCAATCGACGCAACACTTCGAAGCCGTCGACGACGGGCAACATCACGTCGAGGATCACCAGATCGAAATCCTCGCTCAATGCCAGAAACAGCCCGTCCTCGCCGTTGCTCGCGGTGGCGACGCCGTAGCTCGCCTCGGTCAGGCCCTTGTGCAAGTACGACCGCATTTTTTCTTCGTCTTCGACAATCAGGATGCGCATGGTCTCGAGCGTGCCCGGGTTTGGTTGACCGGAATTTATGCGGCGCGGGCGCTGCACCTCGAAAAGATAGCGCCAAAGACGGCAATTTTCCAGACAACGAAGATGAACGGATTGTCATCTGGCAGCAATTTAGCTGATGTCGCCTCGTCGTTAATCTCGTCTCAAGCTCGATCGGGCGCCGTTCCCGGGAAATCGCCCCGTCGGTGATCGCGCATCAGGAAAACAGGATTTCGTTCAGGTCATGCATCCAGACTTCGGCAGACGCACCTTCATCACCCGCATTGGCGCCGCCGGCCCGGCCGGCGGGTCCGGCCTGCGGCGGTCGCACGCATGGCCGATTGCCGCTCGCCCAGCTCGGACTGTTCGGCGCGATGCTCCGGCTGCTTCAATAAACCTGTACTGGCTCGTTCCGCGTCTGGAAGCACGAATACGGCGCCAGAAACCATGCGAGCGCTACCGCGGCGCTTCGCGGGAGCCCGCCAATCGAATCGGCGTGCGCCTGCTCACCCTGCTCGCGACCGCCGCGCCGGGCGGGCAGATTCCGCGCCCAAGCTAATTTAATAAATTAATCACACGGGGAATGGTCAACAATGGAAATATCAAAAACATAAGCCCAAAAAACACGCGAGACCGTCGCTATACTTTCGTCATGCAGTACAGCCGGAAAGCGACGGATTAATAGCTGAGACAAGATATACCACGGACATCGAAACAAAATTGCCAAGCCCGCCCCATCGGAAGCGCAACGATGTTCGTTACGTTAAATTGCCGAGTGAGGTCAAAATGACTGAATTCTACAATTACTTGAACAGAAAGGCCTCGCTCGAGGCGCAGATCAACGAAGAGCGATTTCTCTGTCGCAACAAAGTATTGTCGGAAATTCTGATCGCTATTGAAGAGTTCAAGTTCGTCCCGGACGAAGTGTTCCCGCGCACCGAAAAACGCAAGGTTCGACCGCGTTATTTCGATCCCAAGACTGGCGCAATCTGGAGCGGCAGAGGGAAAGAGCCACACTGGATTCGTGGCAAGGATCGCCGGATGTTCGAACTGGAAAGCGATTCGCTGCAAATGAAGTGAAGAATTACCGATCTTCAAACTAATTAAAAATACTTGAAGGCACCACCAGAAGTGCCCTCATAGCGCAGAGACCGTCAATACAACCATTGCGAGATTAACCATCAACTTCGACATATGCCGAAGTTGATGGCTTTTTTGCGTCGACGAAATTCATTTGTCGATTTTTTACAATTAATATCCACTGCATCGTTAACATGAACAAGATTTACAAGATCATATGGTCGCACGTCTCATCCGGATGGGTGGTCGTGTCGGAAGGCGCAAAGCAGCGAGGCAAGACCGCTTCGATCAAGGAAGCACCGCGGCTGAGCAGCGAATTTCACCACGCGGTTTGGGTCGGCAAACTGGGCATTGTCCCGCTGCTGCTTCTTTCCGCATTTTCCCCGAGCGTGTTTGCCCAGCAAGTTCCGGCGGTGCTGTCCGGATTGGTTCAAACCGCTACTTTCGACAAGAATACGTACGTATCTACTTACCAACTCCTGTCCAACAACGATAACCAACTTTCCGGGGGTACCCCCGAGGGCATTTTGTTAAGTGGATTCGGAAATGGAACGCCGGTCCTAAACTATTTTTACGGATATACCGACAGCAACGGGCTCACCAATATCATTATCGGGGACAGCACGGGCGACGCCAACAACGCTTCGCTTTTCCGCGTAAACGCTGGGCGGATTCAGATGGGAAATGGGGCGAGTGCAGGCGCGAATTCCTCTATCGCACTTGGGGTAAATGCCTCAGCCGCCGGAAACAACGGCATCGCGCTTGGGGTAAACGCCTCAGCCGCCGGAAACAACAGCATGGCACTTGGGGGAAACGCCACAGCCGCCGGAAACAACGGCATCGCCATCGGTCAATCGGCATCGGCAGGTCCCCGTGGCGACAATACGGCAATCGGTCTCGGCTCAGTTGCAGCAGCATCCAATGGAGCGATCAATGGTGCGACAGCTCTTGGCGCCGGAGCAAGTGCGACAGGAGCAAACTCGATTGCGATTGGCATGAGGGCCGGTTTTGCGACTATCGCATCCGGAGACGGAGCCATCGCAATGGGCAATTCCGCCTCGGCAACTGCGGTCACATCCATTGCGCTCGGTCGGCAAGCGGTATCGAACCAAAATGGCGCTATTGCAATGGGGCAAAGTGCATCGGCGACCGGATCCGGATCTCTGGCACTCGGAGGAGCAACAGGCGGATTTGGATCGGCCGGCGGAGCGGCTGCGAGCGGAACCAATGCCGTCGCGCTCGGCAATGGTTCGGTCGCGAACGTGGCGAATTCAGTCGCGCTCGGCTCCAGTTCCGTGACGGCCAGTGCGCTGTCGACGACGACCGGTGGTAACACCGCTGTCACCAGCACAACGATCGGCGGACAGTTATTCGGAAACTACGCGGCCGGGACGCCAGCAGGCGGCCTTGTCAGCGTCGGCCAACCGAACCTCGAGCGTCGTATCCAGAATGTCGCGGCGGGCCTCGTGAGCCCAAGCAGCACCGACGCAATCAATGGCAGCCAACTGTACGCAGTTGCGAGCGCCACTACGTCGAACATTGCAAGCCTGTCGACGTCGACCTCGACGGGGATCAACTCGTTGTCGACGGGGCTGAGCTCGACCAACAGTTCGGTGGTTTCGCTGTCGACTTCCACGTCGACCGGTCTGTCGTCGGCGACCAGCTCGATTTCGTCGCTGTCGACGTCGACTTCGACGGGCATCAACTCGTTGTCCACCGGCCTCAGCTCGACCAACAGCATCGTGGCTTCGCTGTCGACCTCCACGTCGACGGGTCTGTCGTCGGCGACCAGTTCGATCGGCTCGCTGTCCACTTCGACTTCGACGGGCATCAACTCGTTGTCGACCGGCCTCAGTTCGACCGATAGCACCGTCGCTTCGCTGTCGATTTCCACGTCGACCGGTCTGTCGTCGGCGACCAGCTCGATCAGCTCGCTGTCCACTTCGACTTCGACCGGCATCAACTCGTTGTCGACGGGCCTCAGCTCGACCAACAGCACGGTCGCTTCGCTGTCGACTTCCACGTCGACCGGCCTCTCGTCGGCTACTAGCTCCATCAGCTCGTTGTCCACTTCGACTTCGACGGGCATCAACTCGTTGTCGACGGGCCTCAGCTCGACCAACAGCACCGTCGCTTCGCTGTCGACTTCGACGTCGACCGGCCTGTCGTCGGCTAACAGCTCGATCAGCTCGTTGTCCACCTCGACTTCGACAGGTATCAATTCGCTGTCGACCTCCACGTCGACTGGCCTTTCGTCGGCAACGAGCTCGATTAGCTCGCTGTCTACGTCGACTTCGACGGGGATCAACTCGTTGTCGACCGGCCTCAGCTCGACCAACAGCACGGTGGCTTCGCTCTCGACTTCGACGTCGACCGGTCTCTCGTCGGCAACCAGCTCGATCAGCTCGTTGTCCACCTCGACTTCGACGGGCATCAACTCGTTGTCCACCGGCCTCAGCTCGACCAACAGCACCGTGGCTTCGCTGTCGACCTCGACGTCGACGGGTCTGTCGTCGGCGACCAGCTCGATCAGCTCGCTGTCCACCTCGACCTCGACGAGCATCAACTCGCTGTCGACGGGCCTGAGCTCGACCGATAGCACGGTGGCTTCGCTGTCGACTTCGACGTCGACCGGCCTCTCGTCGGCGAACAGCTCGATCAACTCGTTGTCCACCTCGACTTCGACGGGGATCAATTCGCTGTCCACGGGCCTCAGCTCGACCAACAGCACCGTCGCTTCGCTGTCGACCTCCACGTCGACGGGCCTCTCGTCCGCAACGAGCTCGATCAGCTCGCTGTCCACGTCGACTTCGACGGGCATCAACTCGTTGTCCACCGGCCTCAGCTCGACGAACAGCACCGTGGCCTCGCTGTCGACCTCCACGTCGACCGGCCTCTCGTCGGCGACCAGCTCGATCAGCTCGCTGTCCACGTCGACTTCGACAGGTATTAACTCGCTGTCGACCGGCCTCAGCTCGACCAACAGCTCGGTGGCTTCGCTGTCGACTTCGACGTCGACCGGCCTCTCGTCGGCTACCAGCTCGATCAGCTCGCTGTCCACGTCGACTTCGACCGGCATCAGCTCGTTGTCGACCGGCCTCAGCTCGACCGACAGCACCGTGGCTTCGCTCTCGACCTCCACGTCGACTGGTCTGTCCTCGGCAACGAGTTCGATCAGCTCGCTGTCCACCTCGACCTCGACGGGCATCAACTCCCTGTCGACGGGCCTGAGCTCGACCAACAGCACCGTGGCTTCGCTCTCGACTTCGACGTCGACCGGTCTGTCGTCGGCAACGAGTTCGATCAGCTCCCTGTCCACGTCGACTTCGACGGGCATCAACTCGCTGTCGACCGGCCTCAGCTCGGCCAACAGCACCGTGGCGTCGCTCTCGACCTCCACGTCGACGGGCCTCTCGTCGGCAACGAGCTCGATCAGCTCGCTGTCGACCGGTCTGAGCTCGACCGATAGCACGGTGGCTTCGCTGTCGACTTCCACGTCGACCGGCCTCTCGTCGGCTAACAGCTCGATCGGCTCGTTGTCGACTTCCACGTCAACCGGTCTGTCCTCGGCAACGAGCTCGATCAGCTCGCTCTCGACGTCAACCTCGACCGGCATTAACTCGCTGTCCACGGGCCTCAGCTCGACCGACAGCACCGTGGCTTCGTTGTCGACTTCCACGTCGACCGGCCTGTCGTCGGCCACCAGCTCGATTTCGTCGCTCTCCACGTCGACCTCGACCGGCATCAATTCGCTGTCGACGGGCCTCAGCTCGACCGACAGCACCGTGGCTTCGCTGTCCACCTCCACGTCGACCGGTCTCTCCTCGGCAACGAGTTCGATCAGCTCGCTGTCCACCTCGACCTCGACGGGCATCAACTCGTTGTCGACGGGCCTCAGCTCGACCGACAGCACCGTGGCTTCGCTGTCCACCTCCACGTCGACCGGTCTCTCGTCGGCCACCAGCTCGATCAGCTCGCTGTCCACGTCGACCTCGACAGGTATCAACTCGCTGTCGACCGGCCTCTCGTCGGCGACCAGCTCGATCAGTTCACTGTCCACATCGACTTCGACCGGCATCAGCTCGCTGTCAACGGGCCTCAGTTCTACCGACAGCACCGTGTCTTCGCTGTCGACTTCCACGTCGACCGGTCTGTCGTCGGCAACGAGTTCGATCAGCTCGCTGTCCACCTCGACTTCGACCGGCATCAACTCGTTGTCGACGGGTCTGAGCTCGACCAACAGCACCGTGGCATCGCTGTCGACTTCCACGTCGACCGGTCTGTCGTCGGCCACCAGCTCGATTTCGTCGCTCTCGACGTCGACCTCGACGGGTATCAACTCGTTGTCGACGGGCCTCAGCTCGACCGATAGCACCGTGGCTTCGCTGTCGACCTCCACGTCGACGGGTCTCTCGTCGGCCACCAGCTCGATCAGTTCGTTGTCCACCTCGACTTCGACGGGTATCAACTCGCTGTCGACCGGCCTCAGCTCGACCAACAGCTCGATCAGCTCGCTGTCCACCTCGACCTCGACCGGCATCAACTCGCTGTCGACCGGCCTGAGCTCGACCGACAGCACCGTGGCTTCGCTGTCGACTTCCACGTCGACGGGGATCAACTCCCTTTCGACCGGCCTGTCGTCGGCCACCAGCTCGATCAGCTCGTTGTCCACGTCGACCTCGACCAGCATCAATTCGCTGTCGACGGGTCTGAGCTCCACCAACAGCAATGTCTCGTCGCTGTCCACCGGACTGAGCTCCATTACCAACAACGTCTCGTCGCTGTCCACTGGGCTGAGCTCCATTACGAACAACGTCTCGTCGCTGTCTACCGGTCTGAGTTCCACCAACAGCAATGTCTCGTCGCTGTCCACCGGTCTGAGCTCCACCAATAGCAATGTCTCGTCGCTGTCGACGGGTCTGAGCTCGACCAACAGCGCCGTCTCGTCACTGTCCACGTCGACCTCGACCGGCCTCAGCTCGACAAACAGCAACGTCGCTTCGCTGTCGACCGGGCTTTCCACGACCAACGCCAACCTGGCGTCTCTTTCGACCGCGGTCGCGCCGTTGATCTCGATCAAAACGCAGACGACGGATGGCAGCACCACAATCGGTTCAGGATCGTCGGCAGCCGCGAATTCGACGGCGGTCGGCCAGAATGCGACCGCGTCGGGCACGAATTCGACCGCAGTGGGCCAAGGGGCAACGGCCTCGGGACAGAACTCGACCGCCGAGGGTCAAGGGGCAATCGCTTCGGGGAAAAACTCGAAGGCCGACGGCCAGGCTGCAGCTGCAACGGGCGACAATTCAACGGCACTGGGGCAAGGATCGACGGCTTCCGGAGTCAATACGACCGCGGTGGGCCAGGGCAGCATGGCAAGCGCTCCGAACTCCGTTGCGATCGGCGCGGGTTCGGTAGCCTCGGCGCCGAACACCGTTTCGTTCGGATCCCCGGGCAACGAACGGCGGCTGACGAACGTGGCGCCTGGCATCAACGGCACGGACGCCGCGAACATGAATCAACTGTGGGGCGTCCAATCCACCGTCAACGAGGTGGCCCGTCGTGCGTACTCAGGCGTCGCCGCGGCAACCGCGTTGACGATGATTCCGGAAGTCGACCCGGGCAAAACAATCGCGGTAGGGATCGGCGGTGGCAGCTACCAAGGGTACTCGGCTTCGGCGATCGGCGTGTCCGTCCGCTTCAGCGACAACCTGAAGGCGAAGCTCGGCGTCGGGATCAGCGGCAATGGCAGCACTTATGGCGGAGGCGTGTCCTATCAGTGGTAAGTCGAAATGCCCCGGGCGTCGCAGTTGCGACTGGCGCTCGGGGCGTTATTGCATGAAGGAGATGGCAGCGAGATCACCACTTCCCGGCCGTCGGAAACCGCTCCGCCCAACGACGGACCGCATGAGACCAGCTCGCAGTGCACCAGCGTCACGCCGACTGCAATCGCTTGCGTCGCGTCTGCCGCTCGCGTGAGCAGGGCCTCCGGCACCGACCGACGCGTTGCGGACATCCGTTGTCGCCACAATCCGCACTCGCAACCTGTAGCCGGTCGCCAGTCGAACCCCGCATGTGGCCCTCGTCCAATTCTCCGATGCACCGATATCGTGAAAATCCTGGACATTCAGGATTGGAAAATAAATCCATTAAATAAAACGCCAACTGCAAAGCATGTAAAAAAAGTTCGTTTCAAGAACCAACTCCCAAGACGCCATCGATACAATTTCATACAGCACCGCGACGTTCGCCGGTTCATGAAAATTCATTACAACAAAACTACATAGGGGACCTTATAGAAACCACACGAGACCAAGATGACAGAGCCTTCAGATTGCCCAGGGAGAAGAACCGCGCCAGAGGAACAGATCAATGAGAACAACGTTCCCTGTCGAAAGAAAGTGTTGGCGGAAATTCTGATGGCGGTCGCGGAATTTCAATTCACCCTGGACGAACTGTTTCCGGACGTGCGCAAGCGCAAGGCCCACCCGCGCTACTTCGATCCGGTCAGCGGAGCGACGTGGAGCGGCCGGGGAAGAGAGCCTCACTGGATCCGCGGCAAGGATCGCAGGGCGTTCGAACTGGATAACGGCCCGCCGGCAAACGAGCCGGAACGCTGACACGGCGTCGACCGAACATGCGGTCATTGCCGTGTCGACGCGAGCGCACCATTCACCGAATCGCGGCCGCATCCGACACGCCGTGTTTCGGGCGTGATGGCAGGTGGCGCCCGGCACGGCCGTTCGTCACCGCCGATTCCTGCTCCATGAGCATTGCATTTGACAGCGTCGGCCGCCGGCCTTCATTTCGTCTTCGATGCTCCGTTACCGTTGCGGTTTCCGTTGCCGCCCCGGCCGTTTCGATTGCCTGCCAAAAATGCGGACATCGCGAGTTTCGTGCGGCTTCAAAACCATCCGCCCCGGATCATCCCTGTTTCGGCAGATCGACGAATTCCTCGAGTTTGCCGGCCACGTACAGGCGCTTGCCGATGCGCGGGTATTCGCACACGTCGTGCTCGAGGCGCTGCCCGAACACGAGCATTTGCAGCGGCGCGTCGCCGGTATTTTGCAGCGTGTGCGCGTCGCCGCCGCGCGCGAAACCGAGGAAATCGCCCGGGCCGACCTCGCAGGCGCGTTCGCCGATCGTGACGGTGCCCGTGCCGGACAGCACGTACACGCATTCTTCTTCGTAAAGATGGCGGTGATACTCGGCCGATTCGTGACCGGGCATCAACGTGAGCAGGTGGCAGCCGATCTGCGTAAGACCGGTCAGGTCGCTCAACTGTCGTTTGAGGCGAACGGCGTTGGGATTGAGCGAATGCACCTCGCGGGCCGGTTCCATCTTCGCGATGTCGGCGGCTTTCAGCAGTTCACGGGGAGATGTCGTGGACATGGGGATCTCGTCGGCGTCAATGCAGCGGTTGAACGCGCCGCCCGGGCGGGCGCGGCGTGCATGCCGCGTCATTGTCCGACATTTTCAAGCGAACGCGGTCACCGGCACGATCGCCGCCCGCCGCTGCCTGGCGACGTCGCTCAGCCCACGTGCACGCCGCGCAGCTTCGTCAGCAACGCGACGAGGCGATCGATGTGTTCGTCCTCCGTGCGCCACGACGACACACTGATCCGGAACGCCGGCCGCCCCTGCCACACGGTCTGCCCGAACCATGTGTCGCCCGAATCCTGCGCGGCCTGAAGGATCGCGATCGTCTCGTCGTCGGTGCCGGCGCGCACGAGCACCTGGTTCAGCACGACACGGTTCAGCACGTCGTAGCCGGCCGCGCGCAGGCCGTCGGCGACGCGCTGCGCCTGCGCGCAATGCCGCTCGACCAGCGTCGCCACGCCGGCGCGGCCGAGCGCGCGCAGCGCGGCCCACACCGGAATGCCGCGCGCCCGCCGCGAAAACTCGAGGTTGAGATTCTTTTGCGCATCGCGTGCGCCGCTCAGGTAGACGGCATCGCTGTTCATCGCGCTCGCGAGCGCGGCTGCGTCGCGGCAGATCACCATCGCGCCGTCGTACGGCGTGTTGAGCCACTTGTGGCCGTCGGTGGTCCAGCTGTCCGCGCCGTCGATGCCGTCGGTGAGCGCGCGCTTCGACGACGCGCGCGCCCACAGCCCGAACGCGCCGTCCACGTGCACCCACGCGCCGGCGGCCTTCGCGAGCGGAATCAGCGTCGCGAACGGATCGAACTCGCCGGTGTTCACCTCGCCGGCCTGCACGCAGAGGATCGTCATCTCGTCGAGCGGCGGCAATTGCGCGGGATCGATGCGGCCGTGCGCGTCGACCGGCGCGACGATCAGGCGCTTCATCCCGAAGCCGAGCACCCGCAGCGCCTTCTTCACCGTGACGTGCGCGAGCTCGGAGAGCACGACCTTCACCTCGGGCGCGCCGATCAGCCCGTCCTCGTCGACGTCCCAGCCCTTGCGCGCGAGCAGCGCACGCCGCGCGGCGACCAGCGCGACCAGCGTGCAGGCCGTCGCGCTCGTGCCGAATCCGACCGCGCTGTCTTCGGGCAGCCCGAGCACGTCGACGACCCAGCGCGCCGCCTGTCGCTCGATCGTCGCGGCCACCGGCGAATTCGCGAACGACGATGCGCACTGGTCCCACGCGAGCATCAGCCGCTCGGCCGCCGCCGCGGCCGGCAGCGTCGCGCCGATCACGAAGCCGAAGTAGTTCGGGCCGTTCGATGCGACGGTCGCGGGCGTGCCGCGCTCGTCGAGCAAGCGCAGCACGTCGTCGGCCGGGTAGCCCGTATCGGGCAGCGGTTCGTCGAAGGCCGCAAGGCCGGCGAGCGCGGCCGCATCGGGGTACGCGCGCCGTTCGCCGGTCGCTGCGAGATATGCGTGCGCGCGCCGGTCGGCGTCGGCCAGCAGGGCGAGTTCATCCATGTCGTTTGCCTCTGTGAAGATCAGAGTTGCAGGAGATCGCGACCGAGCTGCTGCAGCGCATCGTCGATCCGCTTGTAGTACGTGAACTTGCCGACGCGCGTCGCCCGCACGAGCCCCGCATCCGCGAGGATGCGCATGTGGCGCGTGGTCGTCGCCGGCGCGATGCCGAGCTTCTCGGTAATGTACGTGCAGCACACGCCGAGTTCGTCGAAGTCGCCATGCGGCTGCGGCGGGAAATGCTTGCGCGGCTGCTTCAGCCAGCGCATCACGGCCAGACGGCTTTCGTTGGCCAGTGCGCTGATGCGGGTGACGTCGTCCATGGGTTCGGGCTCGTTTGACGTTTTGAATATTAGCTAAATGACGAAACGTGTACAACCGGTTTCGCCGGAGACGGTTGCGCTCTCCGGCATGCGGGAACGTGACGGAAGCGGCCCCGGTGCTGTTGCGCCGCATTCGACGCCATCGTGTCGGCGGCTGACCCGCGAGCGCGGCAGCGCGGCGCTTCGGTTGCGATCACGCGGCTGTCAGCGCCTGCGCCAATCTTTCGATCAGCGCACGCACGCGCCGCGGCTGCACCGCCCCGCCTGGATAGACGATCTGCAGGTCGACTTCGCCCGGCGAGAAGTCGCGGAGGATTTCGACGAGCGCGCCGGACGCCAGATCGTGCTCGACGTCGAGTCGCGATTTCAGCGCGACACCGCGCCCCGCGACGCACCACGCGCGCACGAGCGCGCCGTCGTTGGCCACGCGCCGGCCGCGCACCATCACGCGTTTCAGCTCGTCGTCGATGCGGAACGGCCACTCCGCATACAGTTCCTGGCCGAAGCGCATCACGATGCAGTCGTGCGCGGCGAGTTCGTCCGGGTGCCGCGGCGTACCGTGCGCGGCGAGATACGCGGGCGCGGCGCACACCACGCGGCGCGAACGGCCGAGCGACAGGCTGCGCAACGCGCTGTCGGCCAGCATGCCGCGCCGGATCGCGAAATCGAGCCCCTGCCCGACGAGATCGACGTAGCCGTCGCCGAGATGCAGATCGACAGTGACGCCGGGATGCTCGTCCAGGAACGCGTCGACCACCGGCACGACGCGCGCCTGTCCGAGATCGGCCGGCGCGCTCAGCCGCACGGGCCCCGACAGCGTCTGCGCGCCGAGCCTCACGCGGCTTTCGAGTTCGTCGGCTTCGGCGAGCAGGCGCCGTGCACCCGCGACGACCGTGCGACCTTCGTCGGTCAGGCTGATCGCGCGGGTCGTGCGCGTGAGCAGCGTCGCGCCGTAGTAACTCTCGAGCGCCGCCAGCCGCTCGGAGACGGTGGCCGGCGACAGGCCGACCTCGCGCCCGGCCGCGGCGAGCCCGCCCTTCTCCACGATGCGCAAGAACAGCGCCAGATTGTCGAGCAGCATTCTTCGCCTCCTCCGAAAGATATTTTCGAAGTCTGCCCAATTATCCGGATCGGCCGCAAGCGCTAGAGTGGGCGCTACTTGCCGGCGCGCTCACGGGCCGGCCTCGACGACGAGAGGGCACACGACATGGAATACCGCACGCTCGGCCGCTCCGGCCTCAAGGTTCCCGTACTGAGCTTCGGCGCAGGCACGTTCGGCGGCACCGGCCCGTTGTTCGGCGCATGGGGCAACACCGGCGTCGACGAAGCGCGCCGCCTGGTCGATATCTGCCTCGATGCCGGCGTCAACCTGTTCGACACCGCCGACGTGTATTCGGACGGCGCATCCGAGCGCGTGCTCGGCGCCGCGATCCACGGACGGCGCGATCAGGTGCTCATCTCGACCAAGACGGGCCTGCCGACCGGCGAAGGCGCGAACGAAGCCGGCACGTCGCGCCCGCGGCTGATCCGCGCGGTCGACGACGCGCTGCGCCGCCTCGATACCGACTACATCGACCTGCTGCAGCTTCACGCGTTCGACGCGGCCACGCCGGTCGAGGAAGTGTTGTCGACGCTGGACGACCTGGTTCGCGCAGGCAAGGTGCGCTATATCGGCGTGTCGAATTTCGCGGGCTGGCAGATCATGAAGTCGCTCTCAGCGGCCGACCGGCACGGCTGGTCGCGCTACGTCGCGAACCAGGTCTACTACTCGCTCGTCGGCCGCGACTACGAGTGGGACCTGATGCCGCTGGGCGCCGACCAAGGCCTCGGTGCGCTGGTATGGAGCCCGCTCGGCTGGGGCCGGCTCACGGGCAAGATCCGCCGCGACACGCCGTTGCCCGAACGCAGCCGCCTGCACGACACGGCCGGCTTCGGGCCGCCGGTCGACGACGAACGACTGTACGACGTGGTCGACGCGCTCGACGCAATCGCCGAGGAAACCGGCAAGACGGTGCCGCAGATCGCGCTGAACTGGCTGCTGCAACGCCCGACCGTGTCGTCGGTGATCGTCGGCGCGCGCAACGAGGAACAGTTGCGCCAGAATCTCGGCGCGGTCGGCTGGTCGCTGACCGCCGCGCAGGTCGCGAAGCTCGATGCGGCGAGTGCGGTCGAAGCGCCGTATCCGTACTTCCCGTATCGCCGCCAGCACGCATTCGCGCGGCTCAATCCGCCGATGCGCGGCTAAACGAACCCGACGACGGGCGTGTTCCGCAACGGCGGATCGGTGCGGCCGTCGTCCGTCAGTCTCGCTGTGCGGCCAGCGCGCGGTCGATCATCTCGCCGATCCGCCGCGCGAGCGCATCCATTCGCTCGGCCGGCACGCTGCCGTAGCCGAGCACGAGCCCGTTGTAGCCGTGCGCGGTGCCCGGCAGGCAGAAAGACGACAGCGGCCGCAGGATCAGCCCGTGCGCCTGCGCGACGCGGCTCAGCGCCCTGTCCGCGACCGGCACGTCGAGCCGCGCCGACAGATGCATGCCGCCCGCGCCGCCCGACACCGTCAGCCGCGTGCCCAATCGCCGGGCCAGCGCGTCGTGCAGCGCGTCGCGCCGCTCGGCGTACACGCGGCGCATGCGCCGCAGATGCCGCGTGAAATGCCCGGCCTCGATGAAATCCGCGAGCGCGTGCTGCTCGACCGCGCGGCCCTGCAACATCAGCGCGCCCGCCGCGTCGCGCAACGGCTGCGCGAGCACGGGCGGCACGACCATGAAGCCGATCCGCAACGCGGGAAACATCACCTTGCTGAACGTGCCGAGGTAGATCACCGGTGCATCGTCCGCGAGCCCCTGCACGGCCGCGTGCGGCGTGCCGTGGTGGCGAAACTCGCTGTCGTAGTCGTCCTCGATGATCCACGCACCGGCCGCGCGCGCCTGTGCAACGAGCGCGAGCCGCCGCTCGAGGCTCATCACCGCGCCGAGCGGATACTGGTGCGACGGCGTGATGTAGACGAGCTTCGGCGGGCGATCTCGCCAGTCGTCCGAATGCGGCGCCAGCCCCTGCGCATCGACGCCGATCGGCTCGACACGCAGGTCGGCCGCGAGAAACGCGTTGCGCGCACCGTGGTAGCCGGGATTCTCGATCCATGCAACGTCGCCCGCGTCCGCCAGCGCGCGGGCGCACAGGTCGAGCGCACCCTGCGTGCCGTCGGTGACGATCACCTGCGCGGCGTCGCAACGCACGCCGCGCGACGCGCGCAGATAACCGGCGATCGCATCGCGCAACGCCGCGTCGCCTTCCGCGGACTGATAGCCGAGCTGCGCCGGCCCGGCCGTACGCCACGCGCGTTCGACGCAGCGCCGCCATTGCGCGAGCGGGAATGCGTCGACGGCCGGCACGCCCGGCATGAACGGCAGCGATTCGTCGAGGCCGCTCGTCGCGCGCTCGGCCTGTGCGACGCGCCGCGACAACATCGCCGCATCGCCGGCGGGCGCCGCGGCGGCGGTCCGCGACCCGCGCAAGCCCATCCGGGCGACCACCGTGCCTTGCCGCGTGCCGGTCACGAATCCTTCCGACGCGAGCCGTTCGTACGCGTACAGCACCGAGTTGCGCGCGATGCCGAGTTCGTCGGCCAGCGTGCGCGACGCGGCGAGCCGTGCGCCTTCCGCGATGCGGCCGCTCAGGATCGCGTCGCGCAGACATGCGTAGAGCCGCTGCTGCTGCGACATCCGCGTGACCGCGTGCGGCCCCGCCTCGCGCTCGAAGGTCGACAGCAGCACCGCGTAATCCATCGTGGCTCCAGAATGTGTAAATGTCATGGGTCTACACATGGTGCCACGAAGTTTTTATCGTGGATGTCTGCTTTCGTTTCCGGCCGCGCCGGCAACGCTTCGTTTCATCCATCCTCGAAAGGTTCGCGACCATGAACGCTACCGACACCCGCCTGACCGTGCGCCCCGTGCGGCACGACGATTTCGACGACTGGCTGCCGCTGTGGGACGGCTACAACCGCTTCTACGGCCGCTTCGGCGACACCGCGCTGCCGCGCGAAATCACGCAGCTCACGTGGTCGCGCTTCCTCGACGACGACGAGCCCGTGCATGCGCGTGTCGCGGAACGCAACGGCCGGCTCGTCGGGCTCGTGCATTTCCTGTATCACCGGAGCACGACGCTGATCGGGCCGACCTGCTATCTGCAGGATCTTTTCACGCTCGAGAGCGAGCGCGGCAAGGGCGTCGGCCGCGCGTTGATCGAAGCCGTGTACGACGCCGCGCACGCGCAACGCGCCGAACGCGTGTACTGGCAGACGCACGAGACGAATCACACGGCGATGCGGCTCTACGACACCGTCGCGGAAAAAACCGGATTCGTGATCTACCGGAAGGTCTTGCCGCGCTGATCGTGCCGCACGGGGCGGCGCCGTCCCGGCCGCGTCACGCCAGCGGCCGCGCCTTGATCCACAGGAACAGCGGCACGCGCGACCACTGCTTCAGCGTGTCCGTGTCGGCGCGGTCAGGCAGCGGCTCGCGCAGCGACACGATCGCGAAGCCGGCGGCCTCCAGCGCATCCATGTAAGCCTGCAGCGGCAACGACCAGCCCGCGAAATGCATCGACAGCCCGTCGCGCGTTTCCACGCCTTCGAAATGCGCGCTGCCGAAATACGTGCCTTCGAGCACGAACGGCGCGTCGGGCTGCGGCCCCGCGAAACGGCCGCGATCGCGAAACGGATGCACGAGCGACACGAACAGCAGCCCGCCCGGTTTCAGCACGCGGCGCGCCTCGCGCAACGCGGCCGCCATGTCGTCGAGATCCATCAGCACGTTGTACGCCATCACCATGTCGAAGCTGGCCGGATCGAACGGCAACACGGCGGCGTCGGCGAGTGCGTAACGGTGTGCGGAATTCGCGCGACGGGCGGCGTCGAGCATCGCGGGCACCGCGTCGCTCGCGGTCACGTCGTAGCCGAGCGCCTTCAGTTCGCGGCTCACGCGGCCCTCGCCGCAACCGATTTCCAGTACGTGGCCGCTGCCGTGACCGAGGTAAGCCGCCAGCCCTTCGCGATACTTCCAGAATGCATCGTGGCCCGGCCTGCCGGCCCACTCGATCCACTGGTCGGCGACGTGCGCCCAGTGTTCCGTGATGGCTTTCGTGTCGGTCATGTGTGCTCCCGGTCGGTGTGCGGCGTGTTGCCCCAGGATGCGCATGGTAAGCCGAAGCGGCCGGGCGCGTGAGCGGGTGGCGCGAAGCAAAGCCGCCCGCCCCGCCAATTTCCGTTTCCGACCTCGGCGTTCTACAGTTACGAGAAACGACATGCGACGCTGCCGACGTTCACGTTCGGTCCGCGTCCGCCGATACGCACCCGATTCCGAGGAACGTCCATGCCGAGTATCGTCGCCGGTCCCGCCCATCTTCCGCCGAGCCCCGTCGCCGCCGAAACGCGCATGGTGCACGACGTCGCCACGCTGCAGCCGTCGGACTATCGTTCGACCGACGGCGCATCGTGGGTCATCGCCACCGTCACACCGGCCCCCGACAGCGGCGAAAACGTGACCGGCACGACCTACTTCGATACCGCGAAACAGCAAACCGTCGCGGTGCCCGACGCGCGCCGGCGTTATGCGAACCGTGGCACCTGGCAGGTGGTCGCGAGTTCGAGCCCGTCGGTGCCCGCCGCCGGGCGCTACGACTGGCTAACGCTCGCATGGCTGCCGATCAACCGGCGGCCGTTGCCGCAAACGCCCGAGCATCTGTATTCGCCGTTCATTCACGGCGGCACGATCGTCTACCGCTGGAATCCGGCCGCGCAAGGCGGCGAACAGTTCGGCAACGTGCGGATGATCTTTCCGGAGTGGCGGCAGCAGGTGGCCAACGTGCTGCGCGCCTCGCCCGGCGACTTCGCACATGCTGCCGCGGGCGCGCCGGCATCGGCGCTCGATCGCGTACAGCAGGACGATAACCCGATGGCCGCCGTGCTCGACTTCGGCACCGCGCTGCATGAGGAACCGGTCGACCGGATCGCCGCACGCCTGCCGGCTTTGCTGCGCGTGAACGACCTGCACGAAGTGTCGGCGATCGTGTTCCAGTGCATCGCGGCGTCGCGCGAGGAGGACCGGCCGCGCCTCGTCGAAGCGATCAGCGGGTCGATCTTTTCGATCGACGACAGCGCGCGCCTGCTCGCGATTGCCTATGGCGCATTCGCGGCGGGCAGGGCGAAGCCGCGTCCGTTCAGCGATGCCGCGCAAGCCGCGCGGATCAACGACGTGTTCGCGACATTGAAGCAGCGGACGTCAGCGCTCGGCGTGCCGGTCGCTCAGGGTTCGCCGTGGTACGAATTCTTCACCGCGTATCGGCTCGGGAGCGCGTCGCCCGGCGCCGGCGGAAGCAGGCAGTAGTTGCCCAGGCCGCGCGATCGCCGGTCGACCTGACGCTTCGGCAAGCATCGACGAAAACAACGTCGTCCTGAATGCCGGTGCTCGGCGAGCAATTCGCGCGCACAACTTACGGCGCACATTGCTCGGTCTGAGCGGGAACCGCGCACGTCGCTCAGGGTCGAATCGCGACATGACCGGCAACGTTGCCGTGTTCACCGGTCGATCCACGATCCCCGCACCTTTTTCTTCCCATGTTGAGCATCGGTCCCTTCTCGATCCGCGTCGTCGCGGTAGCCGCCGCCGCGCTGCTGGCGTGGCTCGTCGCCCGTTTCATCCAGCGCCGCCCGCCGGACGGCCAGCACAAGAGCGCATCGAGCCTGATCCTCGACGCGCTGCTGCTCGGGCTGGTCGCCGCGCGCATCGGCTATGTCGCGCAATGGTGGCGCGAATATGCAGCGGCGCCACGGTCCATCGTCGCGCTCGGCGACGGCGGCTTCGACTGGCGCATCGGCGTTGCCGCCGCGTTGACGTTCGCCGTGTGGCGGCTGCGCGGCCTGCCCGCGCTGCGCCGCCCGGTGGCAGCCGGCATCGTCGCCGGTCTCGCCGCATGGGGCATCGCGCAAGGCACGCTGGCCACGCTGCAGCACGCCGCGCCGCCATTCGCCACGATGCAACTCGAAGCGCTCGATTCGACGCCGGTGCCGCCGCAACGCTTTGCCGGCAAGCCGCTCATCGTGAACCTGTGGGCAACGTGGTGCGCGCCTTGCCGGCGCGAGATGCCGATCCTCGAACAGGCGCAGCGCGAGCATCCCGGCATCACGGTGCTGATGCTCAACCAGGGCGAAAACGCGCAAGCCGTGCGCGCGTTCCTCGAACAGCAGGGGCTGCGTTTCGACAACGTGCTGCTCGATCCGCCGTTGCGTGCGATGCACGCGTACGGGTCGCGCGGGCTGCCGACGACGCTGTTCTTCGATGCGAAGGGCACACTCGTCGAATCGCACATGGGCGAGATCACCGCCGCGCGATTGAAGGACGCCGTGGCGCAGCGCTTCGGTCAGTGATGCCGCCGGAAGCCTGCGGGAAGGCGTGGTCGATCGTCGATGGCCGGGGCCGGTCGTGGCACCGCGCATGCCTCGTTCCACGATAGGCCGGCACGTCGCCAACCATTCGCCACGCTTACGGCCTCGACAGCACCATCACGCGCCCCGACACGCGCTGAAGCTTCAGCCACCCGGTGTCGGCGGTGAAGCGAAGCTGCTGCAACGGAAAATCGAAGCCCGCCTTCTGCGCGGCGCTGACCACCGCGTCGGCGATCCAGCGGATCAGTTCCTTTCCTTCGTCGGTCGTCTGGTGGCCGTTCTGGACACCGTAGAAATAGCGGTTCCCCGCGTTGACTTCGTTTTGCAGCTGCATCCAGTGCCCCGGCAGGCAGGCAGCGTCCTGAACAGGTCGGCCACGCGCTGCGTCGTCAGCCCGCGCGCCCACAACGCGCCATTCACCGCCGGCCTGGCCAGGTTGTGGCGGTCTGCCTCCTGAGCCTGCCCCTTGATCTCGCCTTTCAGAATATCGGGTTTCGTCATCGCACTGTCCTCGTGAAGGCCCGCCAACGGGCCGATTGAATGAAAGCCGCCGAATAATGGAGCACGTAATGGAGCGCGCGCGCTCCGTGCACGATACAGCTAATCTCGAAATTGATCGCCTGTCAGGTGTATCAGGCGAACGCGTTGCGATATCGAATGGCGCAAATCGGCCTGCGCCGGCACGCGCCGAAGCCGCGGCCCCGCCCATCCATTCATTATTCAAAAAGACGTGACGCGCAGCGACATCGTTTCGCGGATATTTTTAATCATATTCAATCAAACGTTAATCACTAAATCGAACTGTTTCGATCTCCGATTTTCTGAACAATTTCCATTCCCGGCCGAATATTTTTTATTTATTTTTCGCCATGCTGGGCACGTCGCGTTTCAAACGGCAAACGTTTGCGCGACGCACAACAGTGCCTTATCCACCGACCTTCAGGAGGCAAGCATGGCCGACTCTCAAACGTCCTCGAATCGCGCCGGCGAGTTTTCGATTCCGCCAAACACCGACTTCCGCGCGATTTTCTTCGCGAATGCCGCCGAGCAGCAGCACATCAAGCTGTTCATCGGCGACAGCAAGGAGCCCGCCGCCTATCACAAGCTGACCACGCGCGACGGCCCGCGCGAAGCCACGCTGAATTCCGGCAACGGCAAGCTCCGTTTCGAAGTGACGGTGAACGGCAAGGCATCGGCCACCGATGCCCGCCTCGCGCCGATCACCGGCAAGAAATCGGACGGCTCGCCGTATACCGTCAACTTCGGAATCGTCGTGTCGGAAGACGGTCACGACAGCGACTACAACGACGGCATCGTCGTGCTGCAATGGCCGATCGGCTGACGAACGCATGCTGCATCACGCGCGACACGGCGAAATCCGATCGCCGGCCGCGTCACGCAAGACCATCCATCAAGACGAGGACGACATGACACAACCCTTTACCCACGACGACCTGTATGCGCTTCTGCAGCTCGCGGGCAACGACGCAACCGCCGTACAGGCGAACGGCGATCAGGCGGTGCTCGACCGCATGCGTCAGTTCATGACCGCGCAGCTCGTGGAAAAACTGCCGCAATACGACGTGTTCGTCGACATCGCGACCATTCCGTACAGCTTCGACGTCGGCAGCTGGCAGAACAAGGTGAAGGCCGACGCAGCGGGCCAGGTGATCGCATGCACGGTGACGTGGGCCGGCGCGCCCGGTGTGCTGCCCGGCGCGGCGGCGAAGTTCGGCGTGGGCGCGGTGGTCAATTACTTCTCGAAGGCGACGCCGCAACCCGCGCAGCCGGAACCCGCGACGACCGGCGGCGGCGAGCGCGACGGCATCTTCAACCTGCCGCCGAACATCGCGTTCGGCGTGACGGCGCTGGTCAACTCGGCCGCGCAGCAGACGATCGAAGTCTATGTCGACGACAACCCGAAGCCCGCGGCGACATTCCAGGGCGCCGGCACGCAGGACGCGAACCTGAACACGCAGATCGTGAACTCGGGCAAGGGGAAGGTGCGCGTGGTCGTGACGGCGAACGGCAAGCCGTCGAAGATCGGCTCGCGCCAGGTCGACATCTTCAAGAAAACCTACTTCGGGCTGGTCGGCTCGGAGGACGGCACGGACGGTGACTACAACGACGGCATCGCGATCCTGAACTGGCCGTTGGGTTGAGTCGCTCTCTCCAGTCGATGGTCGCCGCGCCGGACGGCGTGGCGATCAGCATCGACGCTGATTATTCGCGGTCCGAACGATTGTCGATTGCAGCCGAAGCGATGCGATCACGCGCGCCCTTCGAATCCGAGCAGCACGTTCACCGCGTTGATTCCGATTTCGTCGACCATGTAGCCGCCTTCCATCACGAACAGCGTCGGCAGGTTCAGGCGCGCGAGCACCTCGCCGATCCGCACGTAGTCGGGCGAGCGCAGCCTGAAATGGCTGATCGGATCGTGCTCGAACGTGTCGACGCCGAGCGACACGACGAGCAGGTCGGGCGCATGCGTCGCGATCGCGGCAGTGGCGTGGCCGAGCGCCGCCGCGTAGGTGTCCCACTGCGTGCCCTTCGGCAGCGGCAGGTTCAGGTTGAAACCTTCGCCCGCACCTGCGCCGCGCTCGTCGGCGTAGCCGGAGAAGTACGGATACGACACGGCCGGCTCGCCGTGCAGCGACGCGAACAGCACGTCGGGCCGCTCGTAGAAGATGTCCTGCGTGCCGTTGCCGTGGTGGAAATCGACGTCGAGCACCGCGACGCGCGCGGCACCGCGCGCCATGCCGTGCTGCGCGGCGATCGCCGCGTTGTTCAAGTAGCAGTAGCCTCCCATGTACTCGCGGCCCGCATGATGGCCGGGCGGGCGGCACAGCGCGAACGCCGCGCGCGCGCCCCCGCTCGACAGCAGGTCGGCGCCAGTGAGCGCCGAGTTCGCGCTCGCGCTCACTGCCTCCCACGTACCGGCGTTGATCGGTGCGCCCGCATCCATCGCGAAGAATCCCAGCTTGCCGTCGATGAAGTCGGGCAGCGTCGCGGCCGACGGCATCGCGCGCACCGGCCATACGAGCGGCAGCGCCTGGCAGGTGCGCCCGCTCGCGGTCCACTCGTCCCATGCGCCCGCGAGGAAATCGACATAGCGCGCGCTGTGCGCGCCGGCATAGCACGCGCGGTCGAACGCGCGCGGCGGGACCACGCTGCCGAGGCCGGCCGCGCGCACCTGCGCGAGCACCGTCTCGGCGCGAAGCGGGTTCTCGAACGATTCGGTGATCGCGCCGTCCTTCAGTTCGACGCCGCGATGCAGATGGTGATCGCTGCTGTAGACCGTGAGCATGGTTGACCGTCGCCGTAAGCGCTTGAAAGGGGTGACAACAGTCTATTGACGCTCGACGGCACTTGCTTTGCTTTTCACCGCTCCGTTTCATACAATTTTGAGAAAACAGCCTACGGAGACCCGGGAATGAGCAAAAATCGCGCTTCGGTGGAACTGGACGGCGTCGACCGCGCGATGCTCCGCCTGCTGCAGGAAGACGGCGCGCTGTCCAACGCGACGCTCGGCGAACGGCTGTCGCTGAGCGTCACGCCGTGCTGGCGGCGGCGCAAGCGACTTGAGGACGAGGGCGTGATCACCGGCTACCAGGCGAACCTCGACCGCCGCGCGCTCGGCATGAACGTGTTCGCGTTCGTGCAGGTCACGTTCAACATGCATTCCGATCAGGATCCGGACCACTTCGAGGACGTGATGCGGCGTCACGACGAAGTGACGTCGTGCCACAAGATCACCGGCGCGGCAGATTACATCCTGCAGGTGGTCGCCGCCGATCTCGACACGTATGCGGAATTCGTCGAACGCGTGCTGAGGAAGCAGGCCGGTGTGTCGTCGATCCAGTCGAGCCTCGCGCTGCGCGAGGTCAAGTTCTCGTCGCGCGTGCCGGTGCCGGATGCGTGATCGAATCGTTCAATCGCCCGTTTGCGGGCATCCGCCGTCGAACCTCATCCCATGGAGCGCTACCGTATGAAGCCTTTCACTTGTTCCGCGTCGATTGCCGCGATGATCGCCTGTGCGCTTGCATTGAGCGCGTGCGCGACCGAGCCCGCTTCCCCGCTTCCGCCCGATGTCGCCGGTCAGAACACCCAGACCTCGCAGACCGCGCAAGCCGGACAAGCCGCGCCGCCGCTCGTCGGCGGCGATCGCGATGCGCATGGCTGCATCGGCTCGGCGGGCTACGCATGGTGCGAACGAACGCAGCAATGCGAGCGTCCGTGGGAACTCGCGAAGGCGCACGGCTTCGCGAATTCGGCGCAGGGATACGCGCAGTTCTGCCGCGGCGGCGCGTCGAACTGATGCCGTGACGGCAACCGGATCGCGGTGCAACGCCGCGATCCGGATGAAGTAACGCTATCGCGCGAATCGCGCCCGGTCCGTCCCCGCCATTCTTCCCGTTCCGCGCCCCGCCTTTCCGGAAACCCGGACACTTAAAAAACCCCACGAAAACAAGGATATTCCGCGTGTGCGACACCGGAATCGAGTTCGGTTATATTACGCGCCCCTTGCCATCCCGCCCCCGTCGAATGCATTGCGCGCGGCCTCTTTCGGCGCAGCCTGAAGCCGTGTCCGGCGAGGCTTGCAGCACGGGCCCGCACGCTCGTTGCACGACCGTGAAGCGTGAACTTGCATGACCGCATGAAGCCGATCCGAAGGTGTCCTTCGCAACGGCTTCGTGTGCGCAAATGCAACGGTGAACGCGGCCGATCCGGAATTCCGGATTCGTGCTCCGGATCTCCGGACGCGCGGGTCGAACGCGAATCCGCGTCGGCCGGGCGGCATGGCAAACCGATGCATCCAAGTTGAAAAAGGGATCTGCTGTGATCAAAACGTTACGGGTAATACTGTCGGCGCTCGCGCTGTGCGTCGCGGCGACGTCCGCGAATGCCGCCGATACGAAGAAGGTCGACGTCCTGCTGGTGGGCGGCGGCATCATGAGCTCGACGCTCGGCGTGTGGCTGCACGAGCTTCAGCCCGACTGGTCGATGACGATGGTCGAACGCCTCGACGGCGTCGCGCTGGAAAGCTCGAACGGCTGGAACAACGCGGGCACCGGCCACTCGGCGCTCGCCGAACTGAACTACACGCCGGAGAAGGCGGACGGCAAGATCGACATCTCGAAGGCGATCGAGATCAACGAGTCGTTCCAGATCTCGCGCCAGTTCTGGGCGTGGCAAGTCCGGCAGGGCGTACTGAAGAACCCGCGCTCGTTCATCAACTCGACGCCGCACATGAGCTTCGTGTGGGGCGACGACAACGTCCGCTTCCTGAAGAAGCGCTACGACGCGCTGCAGGCGAGCCCGCTGTTCCGCGGGATGCAGTATTCGGAAGACTACGACCAGATCAAGCAGTGGGTGCCGCTGATGATGGAAGGCCGCGACCGCAACCAGAAGGTCGCGGCAACGTGGACACCGATCGGCACCGACGTGAACTTCGGCGAGATCACGCGCCAGTTCGTCGGCTACCTGAAGACGCAGCCGAATTTTACGCTGTCGCTGTCGAGCGAAGTGCGCGAGATCTCGCGCAACGCCGACGGCACGTGGCACGTGTCGTGGGTGAAGCTGCATTCGGATGAACCGCCACAGGCCGTCGACGCGAAATTCGTGTTCATCGGCGCGGGCGGCGGTGCGCTGCACCTGCTGCAGGCCTCGGGCATTCCGGAGGCGAAGGACTACGGCGCGTTCCCGGTCGGCGGTTCGTTCCTCGTGACCGACAACCCCGAAGTCGTGAAGCGCCACCTCGCGAAGGCATACGGCAAGGCGTCGGTGGGCTCGCCGCCGATGTCGGTGCCGCACCTCGATACGCGCATCATCGACGGCAAGAAGATCATCCTGTTCGGGCCGTTCGCGACGTTCTCCACCAAGTTCCTGAAGAACGGCTCGTACTTCGACCTCGCGAAGAGCACCAACGTGCACAACGTCGCACCGATGATGCGGGTCGGCATCGACGAGTTTCCGCTCGTCCAGTACCTCGCGGGCCAGCTGATGCTGTCCGACGACGACCGCTTCAACGCACTCAAGGAGTATTTCCCCGACGCGAAGAAGGAAGACTGGCGCCTGTGGCAGGCCGGCCAGCGCGTGCAGATCATCAAGCGCGATCCGAAGAAGGGCGGCGTACTGAAGCTCGGCACCGAGATCGTCAGCTCGCAGGACGGCAGCATCGCGGGGCTGCTCGGCGCATCGCCGGGCGCGTCGACGGCCGCGCCGATCATGCTGAACCTGATGCAGAAGGTGTTCAAGGACAAGGTCGCGACGCCCGAATGGCAGCAGAAGATCCGCCAGATCGTGCCAAGCTACGGCACGAAGCTGAACGACAGCCCGGCGAAGGTCGTCGAGGAATGGACCTACACGAGCGACGTGCTGCAGCTCTCGCCGCCGCCGAAGATCGACCTGACCGCGCCGTCGCAGGCGACGGGCGCAACCCCGGCGCGCCCCGCGAAGGCATCGGCCGACATGGCGCTGTAACGCGTCCGGCCCCGTTTCGTCGCATCGCACGGCCGCCCTTCGGGGCGGCCGTTTTTCATGGCGAAGGCGGGCGGTGCCGCGCGCGCTCGCCGGTGGCGGCTCCGCAGCCCCGCAAGGACGCTCGTCCGAAGCCGGCCGGTGCGTGCCGTATCGCCCACTGCCGGCTCCCCGCATCCGCTAGAATTGCGGGCACGCGCGACGCCGTCGCCACCCGATCCACCACCCGCATCGACGCGGTCACGCGACCGCCGGTGCGGCCCGCGCCCGAGCCGCGCGAGCGCCGCACGCCGTTGCCGCGCCCGCCGGGCGCGCCACCAACCGAATTCAGCTGGAGAAAGACCGTGTTTACCTGCCGAAACCAGAGCTGCGGCACGCAGTGGGAGACGTCCGACGTCGTCATCAAGGACGAAGGCCAGGGGCTGTTGTTCCGCTGCCCGCTGTGCGGCGCGCGCAACTATCTCGAACGCTTCGAGGACGATGAAGGCAACGTCCTCTACGAACAGATGGAAGGCCGCCCTTACCTCGGAGATCTCTCCTGACATGACCCAACCGACCGCCACGCCGTTCAGCGCGCTGCCGCTGACGCCCGCCATGCTCGCGAACCTCGCGCAGCTCGGCTATGTCGACATGACGCCGATCCAGGCCGCGAGCCTGCCGATCGCACTGGCCGGCCAGGACCTCATTGCGCAGGCGAAGACGGGCAGCGGCAAGACCGCCGCGTTCTCGCTCGCGCTGCTCGCGCGCCTCGACGCGCGCCGCTTCGACGTGCAGGCGATGATCCTGTGCCCGACGCGCGAGCTCGCCGACCAGGTCGCGCAGGAAGTGCGCCGCCTCGCGCGCGCCGAGGAAAACGTAAAGGTGCTGACGCTGTGCGGCGGCACGCCGATGCGGCCGCAGGCGCAGAGCCTCGAGCATGGCGCGCACATCGTCGTGGGTACGCCGGGCCGCATCATGGATCACCTCGATCGCGGCAACCTGACGCTCGATGCGCTGAACACGCTGGTGCTCGACGAGGCCGACCGGATGCTCGACATGGGCTTCTTCGACGACATCGCGAAGGTCGCGCGGATGTGCCCGACGACGCGCCAGACGCTGCTGTTCTCGGCGACCTACCCGGACGGCATCGCGAAGCTGAGCCAGCAGTTCCTGCGTAATCCGAAAGAAGTGAAGCTCGAGGAGCGCCACGACGACAGCAAGATCCGCCAGCGCTTCTACGAAGTGACGGAAACCGAGCGGCTGCACGCAGTGGGCCAGTTGCTGAACCATTATCGGCCGGTGAGCACAATCGCGTTCTGCAACACCAAGCAGCAATGCCGCGACCTGCTCGACGTGCTGCACGCACAGGGCTTCCATGCGCTCGCGCTGCACGGCGAGCTCGAACAGCGCGAACGCGACCAGGTGCTGATCCAGTTCGCGAACCGCAGCTGCTCGGTGCTGGTCGCGACCGATGTCGCCGCACGCGGGCTCGATATCGCCCAGCTCGAGGCGGTAATCAACGTCGACGTGACGCCCGATCCCGAAGTGCACGTGCACCGCATCGGCCGCACCGGCCGTGCCGATCAGGAGGGCTGGGCGCTGAGCCTCGCCAGCATGGACGAGATGCGACGCGTCGGCGCGATCGAGCAGGCGCAGAAGCGCGAGGTCGAATGGCATCCGCTCGCGGAACTGAAGCCGGCCAGCAACGACCCGCTGCTGCCGCCGATGGAAACGCTGCAGATCCTCGGCGGGCGCAAGGACAAGATCCGCCCGGGCGACGTACTCGGCGCGCTGACCGGCGACGCGGGCTTCGACGGCAAGCAGATCGGCAAGATCAACGTGACCGAGTTCTCGACCTACGTGGCGATCGAGCGCGGCGTCGCGCGCGACGCGCTGCGCAAGCTCAATGCGGGGAAGATCAAGGGCAAGCGGGTCAAGGTTCGGTTGATGGACGAGGAATGACCTGAAGCGGTGCGACTGGCATCGCAGCCGCACCGCCGCATCACGCCAGCTCCGGATACCCGTGCGCAGCCGCGTCCGTCGCGAAATCGGCAATCGCGTCGTAGGCATCCGGCGGCAGGCGCTCGAACCGCTTGAGCCGCAATGCGCTCGCCCGTTGGGCATCGACCGTAACCGCGTGATCGAGCGCATCCTGCAGCGCCGCCACGAGCCGTCCTTCCAGCGCCTTCGATGCAATCAACGGCAAGCCCGGCGCCGATGCCGTCATGCCGATGATCCGGATGTCGTTCAACAATTCCGGCAGCGCATCACGTACGTACGCGAACGTCACGCAGTCGATCGCCGCGCAATCGGCAACGCCCGCGGCCAGCGCGCGCAGCACGTTCAGATGCGAGCCGAACGACACGACCGAACCGAAGAAGCGCCCGTCATGCGCGTGCGGCGCAACCGCGTGCCGGAATGCGTTCATCCCGCTGTGTGAATCCGCGCCGTTGTATGCGGCACGCAATCCGCGACAGGCAGCCAGCGTCGTCGCACCGCCCGAATGCACGCGCGCCGACACCACCAGCACGCTGCTGTAGCGCGCGCCATCACAGCCCGGCGCATCGAATGCCGGTGTCGCGATCGGTTGCACGGTATCGCGCAATCCGAGCATCCGGTATGGATAACCGCATGTTTGCGACAACAGCAAGTCGTCGCGGCGCCACAGCGCGTGCAGATCGCCGAACGGCTCGTCGAGCAGCGCGACGCCGGCCGGCCCGCCTGCATGCGCGAACGCATCGAGCGCATCACGCAGCAACGCGCGCCACAGGGCGGCGTGGCGCGGCGTCACGTTGTACATCGGCAGTCCGGCGATCCATGAGCTCATGCGCGCATTCTACGCATCGACGGCGCATTGGAGAAAGCCCGTTCTCTCGCGTTTCGCACGGGTCCGGCACGCGGCGCGGGCAGTCACAATGCTTATCCGTCGCGCAGCGATAAGCAAATGCGAATTGCTTGGTTGGCCTGACTACGCGAGCCGGTTAGCGTTCCGGTGTCGCGACACCGTCGCGAGCCGCTGTCGGTAGCGGTCCGACGGCGAGCCGTGGACCACGTCGGCCACCTGCATCGCGGCCCGCGCCGGCGCGATCGTCCGCTATCCGTGACGCGTGTCGCACCCGTATCACCCGCTTCATCCTGTCCCACCAACATGGCCGAATACTTCGACGTCGACCACGCGCGCGCGATCGCCGCACTCGACGCCCGCTTCACCGCACGCACCGAGTGGCCGACGTGGCTGCTGGTCGTCGCGATCTACGGCGGCTGGCTCGCCGTGCTGCTGCTCGTGCGCGCCGGGCATCTGTCGCTGGCAGCCGCGACGCCGCCGCTGATCCTCCTCGGCGCGTGGCACATGTCGCTGCAGCATGAGCTGCTGCACGGCCATCCGACGCGCTCCGCGTTCGTGAACCGATTGCTCGGCTATCCGCCGTTGACGATCTGGTATCCGTACACGCTGTATCGCGACACGCACCTCGACCATCACCGCGACGAGGACCTGACCGTGCCGGGCGTCGACCCGGAAACGAACTACGTGTCGCGCGCGCAGTGGGCGCGGTTGCCGCGCTGGCGTCGCGCGCTAACCGTTGCGCGCACCACCTTCATCGGACGTCTGGTGTTCGGGCCGCCGACGAGCGTTGCCGCGATGTTCGCCGACACATTCGCCGCGTTCCGACGCGCCGACTTCCGCTATCTGCGGATGTGGATAACGCACGGCCTGTGCGTGGTCGCGCTACTCGCCTGGCTGCAGCGGGCGATCGGCGTGCCGTGGTGGTACTACCTGCTGGCGGTCACGTGGCCCGCGCTGTCGCTCGCGATGATCCGCTCGCTGTTCGAACACCGCGCCGCCCGGCATCCGAAGGCGCGCATCGCGATCAACGAGGCCGGCTTCGCGATGCGGCTGCTGTACCTGAACAACAACTATCACCTCGTGCATCACGACCTGCCGAGGCTGCCGTGGTACGACCTGCCGCGCGCGTACCGGATGCGGCGTGACGCCTATGCGGCCAAATGCGGCGGCTTCGTGATCCGCGGCGGGTATCGCGAACTGCTGGCGCGCCACGCATGGACGCCGACCGACGCGCCCGTGCATCCGTTCGACGGCGGCACGGCGTCGCTGTCGACGGGCGGTGGTGCGAAGATTGCCGCAGTCGACGGGTATCTTCAGATCAGTACGTGACGTTCCAAGCAAGCCGCGCTTCGCCATGAAGCCGCCGCCGGCGGCGACGCGCGCGCAAGGCCGCACGGCAGCACCGACGCACATTCCTTACGAAAAGCCGACAACGCCAATCTCGATCGGCAAATTGCCAATTCCGGCGGCAATGCGCAGAATGACGGATCGTCCGGGGCCTCCAACAATCATTCGCCCCGGCTCAGCCTACCGGCCACGCGCCGCACTCCCCTACGACGATGCAACCGAACACCTCGCCCGGCGCGATCCGCTCGATCGGCAACGACTGGTCCGTCTCCGCGATCACCGCGGGCTTTCTCGCGGTGCTGATTTCCTATGCGGGCCCGCTCGCGATCTTCTTCCAGGCATCGCAGGCCGCGCATGTATCGAGCGACATGGTGGCGTCGTGGGTGTGGGCGATCTCGATCGGCGCGGGCGTATCCGGGCTGTTCGCGAGCTGGAAACTGAAGGTGCCGATCGTGACCGCTTGGTCGGCGCCCGGCACCGCGCTGCTCGTCGGCCTCTTTCCGCAGCTGACGCTGAACCAGGCCGTCGGCGCGTACATCACGGCCGCGCTGATCATCCTCTTGATCGGCATCACCCGCTATTTCGACCGGCTCGTGCGCCACATTCCGCGCGGCATCGCGTGCGGGATGATGGCCGGCATCCTGCTGCCGTTCGGCATGCACGCGTTCTCCGCCGCGACCGCGCAGCCGGTGCTCGGATTCGGGATGATCGCCGCGTACGTGATCTTCAAGCGCCTGCTGCCGCGCTACAGCATCGTGCTCGTGCTGCTGACGGGGGCGGCCATCGCGACGCTGCTCGGGATGGCGCATCTCGGCAACGTGTCGCCGAGCATCGCGCGGCCGATCTTCATCGCGCCCGAATGGACGCTCGGCACGACACTGAGCCTCGCGCTGCCGCTCGTCGTCGTGAGTCTCACCGGCCAGTTCCTGCCGGGCATGACGATCCTGCGCGTATCGGGCTATCACACGCCGGCGCGCCCGATCATCACCGCGACCAGCGTGATGTCGCTCGTCGTCGCGTGCTTCGGCGGGATCACGATCGTCGTCGCCGCGATCACCGCCGCGCTGTGCACCGGCAAGGATTCGCACGAGGATCCGGACCGGCGCTACATCGCGGGCATCGCGAACGGTGTCGTCTACCTGATCGGCGGGCTCTTCGCGGGAACCATCGTCACGCTGTTCTTCGCACTGCCGAAGGCGTTCGTCGCGATTCTCGCCGGACTCGCGCTGATCGGCGCGATCGGCGCGAACGTGCACGGGATCTTCGAGGACGAGGACCATCGCGAAGCGTCGGTGATCACGTTCCTCGCAACCGCGTCGGGAATGACGTGGCTCGGGCTCGGGTCCGCGTTCTGGGGAATCGTGATCGGGTCGGCCGCGTATGCGGTGTTGAGCAGGGTGCGGCGCCCGGCATAGCACACGGGATAATTTCCGCCGTCGCGCCACTCACCGCGCGTGCCTGCGTACCAGCGCGGCGAGCGCTTCTTCCGGTGTCGTCGTCCCATGCACCCGCTCCGACACGCCGGCCTCGACGTCGATCTGCCCCGCGTTGTGCACGTCGTACAGATCGACGATCAGTTGCGCATGACGCTCGCTGAGGCCCGCGCGCAGCAGCGTCGTGGTCCATGCGTCGCGCGGCAGTTCGCGCGCGACGATCTCGCGGCTCGCGGCGGCGCCAAGCATCTGCGCGATGTCCCGCACGCTCATGCGCCGCGGCCCCTCGATGCTGACGATGCGCGGCCCGTTGGCGCTTTCGGCGGATTCGACCAGCAGCCGTGCCGCCGCGACGCCCACGTCGGGCGCCCACACCGTCGGAAACACCTTGTCGACCGGATGATGAAAACTCGGCAGCACGCCGGTTGCAAGCGCGACCGGCAGCACGCGCGTCCAGTTCTGCAGGTGTTCGGCCGAGCGCAGCAGCGTGAGCGTGGTCGGGACCGTCTTCAACTTTTCTTCCAGACGATGAAAGAGCCGCGTGATGCCCGTGTTGCCGTCAAGCTCGGCGCCGTAGTCCGATAACGCAAGCAGTGCCGGCGGCGGATTCGCGACGAGTGCGTCGGTCACGATGTCGAGCGTGCGCGCCATCGTCGCGGCCGGGTCGCTGTCGGCGACGGGCACCGGACACAGTATCTGCACGGCTTGCGCGCCGTCGATCGCCGCTGCGATCGCACGTGCGTCCGTCAAGTCGGCGATCGCCACTTCGCAGCCGAGTTGCGCGAAACGTTCGCGATGGCGGGTGTCGCGCAGCACCGCGCGCACGGGATGGCCCGCGTGGCGCAGGGTCGTCACGGTCGACGAGCCGACGTTGCCTGATGCTCCGAAAATAACGAACACGATCCGCTCCTGGAGGATGAAGGTGCGGCGATTGTCGGCCTGCGCGAACGGGAAGGCGCGCAGGCGTGGATGATGTGAACAGGAAAGGATGACCCGATGCGGGGCCGCGCTCGGATCGCGCGGCCCACCGGTTCGTCAGCGGCTATCGGCCGGGTGCCTTCGCATTGTCCTCGCCGTCGTAGGCGAGCCGCAAGCCGCCCCGCGCGCCGGAACGCGCGACCTCCGTGGGCGTCGCGCCCAGCACGCGATTCATCCAGTTCGCCATATGGCTCTGATGGGCAAACCCGGCTTCGAGCGCGATCTGGCTGATGCTGAGCCGGCCTTCGAGCAGCAACGTCTTCGCGCGCTCGACCCGGCGGCGCACCACGTACTGATGCACCGGCATCCCGAGCGTCTCGCGAAACAGCACCTTGAAATGCGGCACGCTGATCGACACGAGCGCCGCGAGCTCGGCAAGCGTCATGCGCCGTTCGAGGTTGGCCTCGACGTAGTCCACCACGCGCGCCGCCGCCTTCGGCGCGAGCGTGCGCCGGCGCTCGCGGAACACGGGTTGGCCGTCGACCAGTCGCGTGACGAGCGCCGTGCACAGGCTCTCCGCGTAGAGCGGGTCCGATGCGTCTTGCGCTTCGAGTTCGGCGGCCATCGCCCATGCGATGTGCTGCAGGCGCGGATCGCGCACCTGCAGCCGCCGGCGGATCTGCGCCTGCGACGGCTTCAGCTCGAGTTGCTCGACCGTGCGCCGCACGAACGTATCGCTGAGCATGACATGCAGGATCCGGCAGTCGGCGCTGTCGGTCCATTGGCCCGGCAGGCCGGCGGGAATCACGTCGATGTCGCCGTGCGCCTGGATGCGCGACACGCGTTCGCCGTCGCACACGCAATCCGCTCGCACGGGCGAGCCGATATGCACGCCGATGCGGTGATGATCCGCGGCCGGAATCCGGTATGTGCCCGCGCGAATCTCCAGCAGCGCCGCGCCGAAGCCGCGCCAGCCGAGCCCGCGGCTGGAACGCAGGCTGACCGGCACGCCGTTGTCGGCCGGCGCGGCCTGAATCGGATCGCTCATGGTCCTTCTCCACCAGATCGTGGGTCGAACGCGCATTGTGACGCTTTTTCCGGCCGCCTGCCGGGCGCGCATTGCCATTCCCCGCCCGGCAGAAAAAGATCATCCATTCCTGCTCCGCGCCATCCTTGCCTGCGCGCCGACGGCCGCCACGGCGCTTACGATGCCTCATCCGACACCTACGGAGACCGTCATGCCCCATTGCTGCCCACCACGCGCGGCGTTCATCCCCGCTTCGCCGTCCCGCGCCGCCCGTCGTGCGGCCAGCGCCGCGCCCCGCAACGCGCGGTCCGCCTTCGCCGCGCGATGCCTGCGGGTGATCGGCTGGTACCGGCTCGAACGGCTGCTTGCGTCGATTCCCGACAGCAACGACGACTTCGGGATCGTTTGACCGACGCAACGCGCGGCACGCACATGTCGCGTGTGTGCCGCGCGTGTGCCTGCATGCGCCTACTTTCGCCGCCGCTCGTGCGGCGCCACCGTCGCGCCGTCGATCACCGGCGCGCCCTGCTTGATCAGGAAGTCCCGAAACAGTCCCGTGACCTGCGAGATTCGCCGGTCGGCGAGCGTGATCACGTACCACTCGCGCACGATCGGATTGCCCGGAAACGGCAGTTGCCCGAGCAGCCCCGTGCGCAATTCGAGCGCACACGCGTGCAACGACAGGAACGCGACGCCGAGCCCGGCTTCGGCCATCTGCTTGATCGCCTCGTTGCTCGACAGTTCGGATCCCACATGAAAGCGGTAGCCGGCCGTCTTGAACAGGCTCTCGACGGTCGAACGCGTGCCCGCGCCGCGTTCGCGCACGAGCAGGTGCGCGGATTCGAGATCCTTGAGCGCGACGCGCTTGCGCTGCATCAGCGGATGGCCCGGCGCCGCGACGAACACCATCGGGTGCTTCGCGAACTCCACCGCGTGCGTGCGCAGCTCCTTCGGCGCGCTGCCCATCACCGCGAGATCGATTTCATGCGTGGCGAGCATGCGAATGATGTCGTCGCGATTGCCGACCTTGAAATAGGTCTTCACGTGCGGTCGCGTCGCGGTGAATTTCACCAGCAGCGGCGGAATCAGATACTCGGCCGTCGTGATCGCGCCGATCCGCAGCGTGCCGCCGAGATCGCCCGTCAGTGCGGCGACCTCGTCGCCGGCCTCGCTCCACAGATGCAGGATCTCGCGCGCATAGCGCGCCACGATCTCACCGGCGGCGGTCAGCTGCACGCCGCGCCCGACCCGCTGCAGCAGCGCGGCACCGACCGCCTCCTCGAGCAGGCGAACCTGCAGCGACACGGCCGGCTGCGTCAGGTTCAGCTCCTCGGCCGCGCGCGACACGCTGCCCAACCGCGCGATCATGTCGAGCGCCTTCAGCTGCCGGAACGTCGCGGTCTTTCCTATAAGTGAATACATATGAGTCGCTTATAAACATTAAATTGTTCGCGTAGGTTCAAAACTATATCGTCGGTCCTTGAGCAATGTCATCCGAATCGTCATCAGCGGGAGCCACAACATGGACCACATCACGCCTACCCTTGCAACGGACCGCGCACCGCGCGTGCCGCGCATTGTGATCGTCGGCGGCGGCGCCGGCGGCCTGCAGCTCGCCACGCGCCTCGGCGACACGGTCGGCCGCCGCGGCCAAGCCGACGTCGTGCTCGTCGACCGCTACCCGACGCACTTCTGGAAGCCGCTGCTGCACGAAGCCGCGTCCGGCCATCGCGATCCGGCCTCGCACACGATCGAATACGCGGCGCAGGCGAAGCGCCACGGCTTTCGCTTCGTTCAGGGCGCGCTGCAGCGGGTCGACCGCGCGGCACGCACGGCGACGATCGCGCCGGTGCATGACGCGGACGGCACGGAGATCCTGCCGCAACGCGAGCTCGGCTACGACGATCTCGTGCTGGCCGTCGGCAGCGTGACGAACTTCTTCAACGTGCCGGGCGCCGCACGGCACGCGCTGCCGCTCGAAAATCTCGACCAGGCCGAGGATTTCCGCCGCAAGTTCCTGGCCGCCTGCACGAAGGCCAACCATCTGGCCGAGCAGCAGCCGGCGCACCGCGCGGCACCGATCTGCATCAACGTGATCGGCGCGGGCGCGACGGGTGTCGAACTGGCCGCGGCGCTGCGCCATGCGATCCAGCAACTGACGACCTATCGCTTCAAGGCGCTGGTGTCCGCGCGCGACGTGCACATCCGGCTGATCGAAGGCGGCCCGCGCATTCTGCCGGCGCTCGACGAAAGGCTGTCGGCCAGGATGCACGCGCAACTGCGCACGCTGAACGTCGACGTGCTGACGGATACGCGCGTCGCGGAAGTGGGCGCGGACGCGGTCACGACCGCGACCGGCGAGCGGCTCGCGAGCGACATCACGATCTGGGCGGCCGGCGTCGCGGGCCCCGCGATCCTGCGCGAACTCGGCGACATCGCGCTCAACCGGTCGAACCAGGTGGTCGTGACCGATACGCTGCAGACGCCCGACGATCCGCACGTGTATGCGTTCGGCGACTGTGCCGCATGCCCGTCGGCCGATGCGAGCGGTTTCCTGCCGCCGCGCGCACAGGTCGCGCATCAGCAGGCCGTGTATCTCGCCGATGCGCTCGCGCGGCGTCTCGCCGGCAAGCCGGTGCCGGGCTTCACGTTCCGCGACGCGGGTACCGTCGTGTCGCTCGGTCAGGCGGGCGCCGTGTACCAGGCCGATCTCGGCGTGCGTTCGCGCTCGCTGATCGTCGACGGGCTCGCCGCGATCGGACTGTACAAGTTCCTGTACCGCAAGCATCTGTTCAGCGTGTACGGACTGAAGCGCGCGCTGTTCCAGTCGCTGAGCCATTGGCTGCAAAGCCGCAACCAGCCTTCGATCAAGCTGCACTGATCGACGATCGCCACGCGGCGTCGCAAGAGACGGCGTATCGGGCGCATCTCGCCCGATACGCCGTTTTTTTCATCTGCACACAGCCGGTGCATCGAGATCGTGCGCGCGTTTGGTGCATCACATCGAACCGCGTCGATACGATGCAAATCGTCCGGAAAACACGGTGTCACGCGCCTCCCGCGCCAGCATTGGCTCGCGGCATCATTCATTAGTCGAATCGTATGAGTCGAATATAAATATTAATTGGTCGCATATTCCGGATCGACGCTAAGGTGTTCGGCATTCCCGTCCGCGAACGGATCGTCACGTCTCAGGAGAGGAATCACCGTGGTCATCGAAGCCATCGTCACCCGTCTCGACGCCGCATTCGCGCAGATCGAAGCGACACCGGATTCGCACGAATCGCGCAACCAGCGCGATGCGATCATCCAGTGGCTCGACAGCGCGTCGGAGCAAGGATATCGACTGGGTCTCGTCACGACGCTGCCTGCCGCCCGGCTCAGCGACATGTTCGAAGGCCAGTTCGGCCGCGCGAACCTCGACCGCTTCTCGGTCGTCGTGACCGACGCACATCAGCAGGACTCCGTAGGAAATCAGCATCCGTTCGACGTCGCGCTTCAGGCGCTGGGCGTGCCGCCCGAGCGCGCGGTGGCTGTCGCGAGCAGCGAACCGGAACGCCGCGAAGCCGAGACGTTCGGGCTGTCGCGTTGCGTGCGCATCACCGACACGATGCGATCGATCGCATCGGCAGGCCTGCACTGACCTGAGCACCTGCATGCGGGCCGGCTCGCGCCGGCCGGTCGCGATCCGGCATCACGCCGACGATTGCCCGACCAAATCCTGACATTCTGCTGTCAAAGTCGCTTGCAACACTTGCGGACTCGACCGATCCCGCCCGGACACGGAACGACGCGCTTGCCGCCTCGTTCCATCCGTTTCAAGCCACGATGACACGCCCTATCCGCACCGCTACCGCCGTCGCCTTCGCCTGCCTGCTGCTCGCCGCATGCGGCGGGGAAGAAACGTCGACCGTGCCTGCCGCGTCGGCAGACAACGGCAGCACGCAACCGGCACCCGCGCCGGCACCGACGCCCGCGACCTACTACCAGACGAAGACGCCCTATCGCCCGCAGCAGGACGCGGCGACCTACGAAGCGCCGCCCGCCGGCTATACGCCGGTGTATACGGAACTCGTCGCGCGGCACGGCTCGCGCGGACTGTCGGGCTTCAAATACGACGGTGCGATCTACGCGATGCTGGCGAAGGCCGAAGCCGACGGCGCACTGACCGCGCTCGGCGCGCAGCTGAAGGCCGACACGTACACGATGATGAAGGCCAACGCGCTGCTCGGCTACGGCGTGCAGGGAATTTCGACGCCCGGCTACGGCAATCTCACGCAAACCGGCATCCGCGAACATCAGCAACTCGCCGCGCGGCTCGCGCAACGGTTGCCGGCACTGTTCGCGTCGGGTGGCCGGCAGATCGTCGTCGTCAACTCGGGGCAGGACCGCGCGGTCGACAGTTCGACCTACTTCTCGACCGCGCTCGTCGCCGCGCAGCCGGCACTCGCCGCCGCGATCACGCTGCCGGCCGCGCCGTCCGGCTATCCGGCGAGCGCGCCGGTCGCGCAGCCCGCCGGCACCAACCGCTTCCTGCTGTATTTCCATGCGCTGAAGCCGGCCACCGATCTCGTCACCGATACAGCCGATCCGTATTACGCGACCTACCAGGCCAGCCAGGCTTACCAGGCCTATTCGAACGATACGGCAGTCGCGGACAAGCTGAAGACGATCAAGGCCGCGCCGCAAGTCGCGGATGTCGCGCAAACGGTGCTGGCCGCGCTGGTGTCGCAAGCGTTCATCGCGAAGCTCGGCACGGACGGCTATACGTTCGCGAACACGGGGACCTTCGCGTTCACGTCGCCGGACGGCAAGTTCACCAATACGCTGAAGGGCGACGGCAAGACGAAGATCGCGTCGGCCGTCGATGCGGTGAACGTGCTGTACAACCTGCTGCAGGTCGCGCCCGCGATGACGGCCGAGACGGGCGGCGTCACGATGGAGAAATACATCGGCGCGGAGCAGGCGCAAACGCTCGCCTATCTGCAAGATGCGGAGGACTATTACCAGAAAGGCCCCGGCATCCAGGAAGCGAATCCGGTCACGTACCGGATGGCGAAGGTGCTGCAGGACGACTTCTTCAGCGAGGTCGACGCGATCGCGCGCGGCGACCTCACGCGTGCCGCGAAGCTGCGCTTCACGCATGCGGAAATCGTGATTCCGTTCGCGTCGATCATGAACCTGAAGAACGTGTTCGTGCCGACGCCGCAGGCGCAGACCTACACGTATGCGAACAACCCGTGGCGCGGCGATCAGGTGTCGCCGATGGCCGCGAACATGCAGTGGGACGTGTACCGGAACGGCTCGCGGATCATCGTGAAGATGCTGTACAACGAGCGCGAGACGGACTTCCAGGCATCGTGCGACGGTGCGAAGATCGCCGCGGGGAGCCACTTCTACGATTACGCGGGATTGAAGCGCTGCTACGGGTATTCGTGACGCACCGTCTGTCGACCGGGTAATCGAGATCGTGCCAGCGCTTCGCCGATTTCCCGCCGGAGCCGAGGTGACCGCCGGGGAAGCGCATCACCGCAATCGCGTGAAGCGCCTTCTCGTCGAGCGCGGCGTCGCCGCAACTGCGCCTGACCTTCAGATCGCGGACTCGCCCGTGCTCGTCGAGCCACACACGCACGATCACACGCCTTCTCGACGTGCCGTTCTGCACGCCGCGTGACAGCAGGCGGTCCATCAGCGACATGATGGTTCTCCGTGGTGATCGAATGTTTCGGTTGTCATGGCGCGCGGGCGACGGATCGATGCGCGCCGGCCCGCGTGCAACGTCAATGCTTGATGGTCGCGCTTGGGTGCGCTGTCCGCGCGACCTTCGGCTTTGCGACGACGGGTGTCCTCGGATCGACACCGGCCGCGTGCTCGACCTTGCCGGTCTTCCCGGCCGCCGCGTGCGGCTTCGACACGGGTTTCGCATCGGCCTGCGCCCCGGCCCGCGCATTCGACGTCGAAGAGGCGGGTTGCCGCCCAGGCTTCACGGGCGCTGCGGCATGCGCCGCCACGGGCGAATGCTTGACCTGTTGTGCGTACCCCTTGACGTCGTGATCGCTCATCCACGATTCCGTATACGCCGCCGACGCGGCCTGCGACAGGTTGAGATACGCGACCGATGCGACGAGAAAGGCACGAATATGCGTGCGACGATTCAATGCGGTAATGACGAATGCTCCTTGCGAACTGGCTTGACGCGCCGTGATCGGCGCCGTCGTGGCGGCACGATAAATGAGCGCATTCGCCATCGCAAGGGTGTGAGGGGCGATCCAAACGATTCTTGACGTTTGAGCGATCGATCCGGTGTGCGAGACCACTCATGCGCCGCGTTCGACCGCGCCGGAGATGCCCGTGTCGTCGCGCATGCGGGGCCTCGGAGGCGTGCCGAACTCGGGGCCGCAGACGATGTCGAACGTGCATCGCCGGAGAATCACATGAAACGCGCCGCTCCTTTTGCCCTGCTGGTCCTGCTTGCTGCCGTCAGCGTGCCGGCGGTCGCCGGCCCGGCCGCGGACAACGCCGCCGCGCCGGTCGCGCAGCCAGCGCGAAACTGCGTGCCGTCGTCCGCGTCCACCGGCACGGCGCCCGGCTCCCGCGCGGCGTCGAAGGCCCCGCCGATCCGGATCTGCGTCGGCGATTCCGATACGCAGCTGAACCTGCCGTGGTTCCTGACCGACGTCCTCACCGCCGTGGACACGCATCAATCGCCCCGCGACCTGCTCCACAAGATGCGCAACGACTTCTGAAGCTCGACGGCCGGAAGTGACGCGCGACGCAAATATTTCCCGTCGAGCATCAATCTCGATATTTCGCGATTTTTTGAACAGCATTATTTCGTAATCCCGTGTGACACACCTTATACTTGCCGCGCACCATCCTCGTGCCAAGAGACGGTGTCTTAAGTCCCGGCCGCACATCGATGCGGCCGGGTTTTTTTTGGGTTGCGACACCGATATACATGCATGGGCAATGTATGTTATGAAGAATTCCATCCGCGCGCGCCGCGATGCCGCTTCCCCGGTTTCGCAAGCGTAGAATCGATTTGCGTCCCGATATCGGCGCGAGCCGCGGTGCCCCGGCCAGGCACGGCGAATGCCTCGTACGAATTCACCGACCGGTTCGACCTGCATTCACATGCGCAAAACAACAAGTACGACCCGAGGACCGTCCGCGCCCGCACCGCGCCCGAAACCCGCGTTCCAGCGCAGCGGCGCGTGGCCGCGCATCGTCTTCCCGGTTGCGCTGATCGTGTGCATCCTCGTGTTCGTGCTGGCGCTCGTCGTAGCCGGGCGCCTGGCGCGCGACGCGATTGCGCGGCACGAAAGCGACGTCGCGAACGACATCGTGATATCGGTCGACCGCATCCTCGACGGGATTCGCTCGCGGCACCCGGACGAATTGAATGCGCTGGTCGGGCAGCCCTGCACGACGATCTTCCGGACACTCGCCGAAGTAGGCACTCACCTTCGCTATCTTCGGGCTGTCGCGCTCGCGAACGGCGGTCGTGTCACCTGCTCGTCGGCGCTGGGCGCGATCGACGTCCCGCTCGATGCATACATTCACGCGCCGGCGCCGGGGATGACGGCCATCACGCTGCTTCGGCAAACGCCGTTTCAGCATCAGGTTCCGGTGCTGGCGGCGTTTCGCGCAACCGCGCCCGGCTCGGGCGTCCTGTATCTGGTCGAAGGCGACTATGTGGCCGACATGCTCGCGCACGGAACCCGCTTCGGCGCGGAGACGGCCACGCTGTCGATCGACGGCGCGGGAAGCATCGATCAGTACGGCGCGTTCGTGGCGCCACGCGGCGCGCCACCGGCAACGGGCAGCAAGATCGCGTCGAAAGCGTGGCCGTTCACGGTCTCCGTCACCTCGGCCGAACCCTACGTCTGGCAGGTGCATCGGCGCTACCGGCTCATCTGCCTGACGATCGCGCTGCTGGTCAACGGCCTCGTCGCGGCCGCGTACCTGATCGCGATGGCGCCGCGCCGGCTGTTGCTGAAGGCCGTTCGCAATGCGCTGAAGCGCAACGAATTGCACGTCGTCTACCAGCCGATCATCGACATCGAAACGCGCACGACCGTCGGCGTCGAGGCGTTGCTGCGCTGGCACCATCCGAAATGGGGAGCCATCAGCCCGGCCGTGTTCGTGCCGCAGGTCGAGTCAAGCGCGGTCCTGCCGAAGCTGACCGAGTTCGTGCTGCGGACAGCCGTATCGGATCTGACCGCACTCGCGCCGTCGGTGCCGCTGCGCATCGCGGTCAACGTCGCGCCGAAGGATCTTGAACGCGCGCGCTTCGTGTCCGTCATCGAGGACACGATCGGCCGGCTTCCGCCGGGCTGCACGCTGGTGCTCGAAGTCACCGAGCGCATCCTGCTCGAGAAGAATCCGCGCACCACCGGGATGTTCGCCACATTGCGCGCGAAAGGCGCGAAGTTCGCGATCGACGACTTCGGCACGCATCACAGCAACCTCGACATGCTGTCGCGCTTTCCGTTCGACTACGTGAAGATCGATCGACAGTTCATCTCGCAGCTCACGACGGGCAACGCGAAACTGATCGAAGGGATCGCGGCGGTCGCCCACCACTACGGGCTGAAGATCATTGCCGAGGGCGTGGAGACCGAAGAGCAGCACCGCGCGCTGCATGCGGTCGGGATTCAGTATGCGCAGGGCTATCTGTATCAGCGGCCACGGCGAGCGGAACACCTGAAGTGGAATTTCGCGCCGATGCCGGCGTGAATGCCGCATCGGCGCCGAACGTTCGGCAGACGAATACGCGACACACACGCGTCATCCGCTCTGCGCGCGACGCCGGCTGCGTCACGCCGCCGATGCGCCGCGTGCGGGATCGCGCGGTGTCCTCCTGCCATCTGGTGCCATCGATTCCGCCTTCGGCGGAAACCGCGCGAGAGGCGCTAAAATCCGCCGCCTGGGCATCCACGACGGGCAAGCGTTTTGACGGAGTTCGAGCAGGGTTTCATCCTCACCCGCCACTGGCGGGACACCGCATCCGGCATCGAGATCGAGTTCTGGCTGGCGACCGAACGCGGTCCGCGCCGCGTGCGGCTGCGCCCGCAGGAAGCCGTCGCGTTCGTGCCGGTCGAGCAGCAGGCGCTCGCCGAACGCGCGCTCGCCGGCGAACGCGATGCGCAACTTCGCCCGCTCGCATTGCGCGACTTCCGCCAGCGCGCGGTTGCCGGCCTCTACTGCCGCCGCTACCGCCATCTGTCCGGACTCCAGAAACGCCTCGCCGCGGCCGGCGTCGACGTCTACGAAGCCGACGTGCAGCCGCCCGACCGCTACGCGATGGAGCGCTTCATTACCGCGCCCGTGCTGTTTCGCGGCACGGCCGGCCGCGACGGCACGCTGACCGACGCCGAACTGAAGCCCGCGACCGGCTATCGGCCGACGCTGCGCTGCGTGTCGCTCGACATCGAAACGAGCGTTCACGGCGAACTCTATTCGATCGCGCTCGAAGGCTGCGGACAGCGACAGGTCTACATGCTCGGCCCGCCGAACGGCGACGCGCCGGCCGTCGACTTCCGCCTCGACTACTGCGACAGCCGGGCCGAGATCCTCGCGCGCATCAACGACTGGTTCGCCGAACACGATCCCGATGCGGTGATCGGCTGGAATCTCGTGCAGTTCGACCTGCGCATCCTGCACGCGCACGCGGAACAATACGGCGTGCCGCTGAAGCTCGGCCGCGGCGGCAGCGTGCTCGAATGGCGCGCGCACGGGCAGCAACCCGACCATTTCTTCGCGGGCGCGGCCGGCCGCCTGATTCTCGACGGCATCGACATGCTGAAATCGGCGACGTGGACGTTTCCGTCATTCAGCCTCGAATACGTGTCGCAGTCGCTGCTCGGCGAAGGCAAGTCGATCGACAATCCGTATCAGCGAATGGACGAGATCCAGCGTCGCTTCGATCACGACAAGCCGGCGCTCGCGCACTACAACCTGAAGGACTGCGAACTCGTCACGCGCATCTTCGAGAAGGCCGACCTGCTGTCGTTCGCGCTCGAACGCGCGACCGTCACGGGCCTCGCGGCCGATCGCACCGGCGGCTCGGTTGCCGCGTTCACGCACCTGTACCTGCCGCGCATGCACCGGCTCGGCTACGTCGCGCCGAACCTCGGTGACGTGACGGGCCAGAACAGCCCCGGCGGCTTCGTGATGGATTCGCGGCCCGGCCTGTACGATTCGGTGCTCGTGTTCGACTACAAGAGCCTTTATCCGTCGATCATCCGCACGTTCCTGATCGATCCGGTCGGGTTGATCGAGGGGCTCGCGCATCCGGGCGACGACACGTCGGTGCCCGGCTTCCTCGGCGCGCGTTTCTCGCGTACCGCGCATTGCCTGCCCGACATCGTGCGGCGCGTGTCGGAAGGCCGCGACGAAGCGAAACGCCAGCGCAACGCGCCGCTGTCGCAGGCGCTGAAGATCATCATGAACTCGTTCTACGGCGTGCTCGGCTCGACCGGCTGCCGCTTCTTCGACCCGCGCCTCGCGTCGTCGATCACGATGCGCGGCCACGAGATCATGCATCGCACGCGCGAGCTGATCGAGGCGCAGGGCTACGAAGTCATCTATGGCGATACCGATTCGACCTTCGTCTGGCTCGGGCGCGAGCACGACGACGATGCAGCCGCCGCCAAGGGCCGCGCGCTCGTCGACCACGTGAACCGCTGGTGGCACGCGCATCTGCGCGATCGCTTCGGGCTGGAAAGCGCGCTCGAGCTGCAGTACGAGCGGCATTACCGGCGCTTCCTGATGCCGACCGTGCGCGGCGCGGAGGAAGGCAGCAAGAAGCGCTATGCGGGCCTCGCGCGCGCGGCGAACGGCGGCGAGGACCTCGTGTTCAAGGGCCTCGAAACGGTGCGCACCGACTGGACGCCGCTCGCGCAGGCCTTCCAGCGCGAACTCTACCGGCGCGTGTTCAAGCGCGAACCGTATCGGGACTTCATTCGCGACTACGTGCGCCGCACGCTCGCCGGCGAATACGACGCGCAGCTCGTCTATCGCAAGCGCGTGCGCCGGCCGTTGAGCGAATACCAGCGCAACGTGCCGCCGCACGTGCGCGCTGCGCGAATCGCGGACGAATTCAACCACGCGCGCGGCCGGCCGCTGCAGTACCAGCGCGGCGGCTGGATCAGCTACGTGATGACGACGGCCGGCCCCGAGCCGCTCGAGACGATGCGCTCGCCGATCGACTACGCGTTTTACGTGAGCCGTCAGTTGCAGCCCGTCGCCGATGCGATCCTGCCGTTCCTGCGCGACGATTTCGAAGGCGTGATTTCGGGGCAGGGGCAATTGTTCTGAGCTTGCCGCGTGACGTGCACGGCTTCCGGTGCCGACCGTCTCGCCGCCGACCACGTAAAATACCGGCCTGCCGCGCCTCCCGCCGCGGCCGGAGGACATTCATCATGACCGCACGTCGCGGTGCCGCGGTCGCCATCGCGCCCGGTCACGAGGCAGCCAGCCTGTCGAAAGCCCAGAAGACGTTCAATACGCTCGTCGAGCACATCGAAAAGCGGCGCGAACGGCTGCGCGCGTGGGAAGCCGTCATGCCCGCGTTCCAGAAGAAATTCGTCGACGGGCTGTTGCCGCTCGAACAGGAAGCGACGGCGCTGCGGATCAGGCTGATTCATCTGCTCGACGACACGTTCCTGCGAAAAGGCTTGAGCAAGGCCGAACAGCGCACGCTGTCCGACCTCATCGCCGATATGGCGCGCGACGTGCTGCACGTCAGCGACGACGCGGCGTTGAAGGTCATCTACAACCGGCACGCCGAATCCGCGCACGTCGGCGGCGCAGCGGCCGAACCCGCCGCGAAGCAGCACGAACCGGACGCGCCGGCGGATCTCGACTCGTTGTCGCCTGACGAACTCGCCGAGCGGATGCAAGCCGAACTCGACGCGCAGTTCGAGCGCGACATGGCCGCTTACGCGGCGCGCGAGGCGCAGCGCGCGAAGCGCAGGAAATCGCCGAAGCAGTCGGCCGCGCAGGCCAGGATCGAGGCCGAGCAAGCCGAATCGAACAAGTCGATCCGCGAGATCTATCGCAAGCTCGCGAGCGCGCTGCATCCCGATCGAGAAACCGATCCCGGCGAACAGCAGCGCAAGACGGCACTGATGCAGCAGGTCAACCGCGCGTACGAGAAGGGCAACCTGCTGCAGTTGCTGGAACTGCAGCTGGAGATCGAACAGATCGACAGACGCACGATCGACGGACTCAGCGAAGCGCGGCTCACGCGCTACAACGGCATCCTCGAGGAACAACTGCGTGAGCTCGATCAGGAGATCCGGCACGTGGAGAACGATTTCCGGCGGACCTACGGCATCGCGTCGTCCACCAAGGTCGCGCCCGATACGGTCCTGCGCATGCTCGCGCGCGACATAGCAGGCACGCAGCGCGCCAACCAGGATCTGACCGTCGCGCTGCGCGAGTTCGAGGATCCGGACAACGTCAAGGGTTGGCTGAAGGACATGAAGCGGTGGCCGGCATCGACCCGCTTCGACGACGATTCGTATTGAGCGAAGCACGCGCCGGCCGACGCGCGGCGCGCGGCGCCCTGTGCGCTTGTCTCATCGCGTCGCGGCGCCTAACCCATCCCGCCCATCAGCGTCATCAACTGCTCACGCAGCCAGCGACTGCCCTGATCCTGATCGGCGCTGCGATGCCAGTAGCAGAAGTATTCGAGCGCCGGCATCTCGAACGGCAGTTCGAGAATCCGCGCCGGGTAGCGCTGCAGCAGCCGCAGCGGCGCCGTCAGCGCAAGATCGCCGCGCATCGCGATCAGCGGCGCGACCATGTAGTGCTGCACGCGCATCTGGATGTTGCGGCGCAGCCCGAGCCGCGTCAGCTCCGCATCGACGTGCCCGCTGCCCTTGCGGCGGCTCGACACATGGATGTGGCCCATCGACAGGTAGTCGTCCATGGTCAGCGTGTCGCCCTTGAACGGGTGGTCGTCGCGGATCATGCACGCGTAGCGGTCTCGCACGAGCAGCGCCTGGTGCAGGTGCGGATCGCCGATCAGCGGCGCGTCGATCGCGATGTCGACGGAGCCGTTCGCGAGCGCGGTCGCCACTTCGCGGCGGTCCATCGTGTAGCTGCGCACGTGCATGCCGGGCGCATGCGTCTGCAGCAGTTCGCCGAGCGCGGGCAGCAGCAGCGCCTCGGTCAGGTCGCTCATGCTGAGCCGAAACACGCGCTCGGACGAAGCGGGATCGAACACATCGCCTTCGTGCGCGCTCGAATCGAGCAGTTGCAGCGCCTCGCGCACGCGGCCGACGATGTTCTCGGCCATCGGCGTCGGCATCATCCCGGCCGGCGTGCTGACGAACAGCGGGTCGTTGAGCGTCTTGCGCAGCCGCGCCAGCGCATTGCTGACGGCCGGCTGCGTGAGGTTCAGCACCTCGGCCGCCCGCGTCAGGTTGCGCTTGTTGTAGATCGCCTCGAATACGACGAACAGGTTCAGATCAATCTTCGAAAGACGCATCGCCGGATCTCCTTGCCGGCATCTTAATACGGCGTGCGTCTGCGGTTCGCCCACGTCGCGTTCGCGCGCGGAGCACCGCTCAGCCGCGCGGCGGCCGCGTCAGGTACGGCTCGGTCGAGCCGCGCACGGCGTCCTTGATCTCCATGCGCGCGATCGCCTGCAGGTGCACCTCGTCCGGGCCGTCGGCGAAGCGCAGCGCGCGGCCCCAGGTCCACAGGTCGGCGAGCGGCGTGTCGGGGCTCAGACCCATCGCGCCGAACACCTGCATCGCGCGGTCGCACACGTCCGTGTACACCGTCGGCACGAGCGCCTTGATCATCGAGATTTCCTTGCGCGCCGCCTTCGCGCCGACCTTGTCGATCATCCATGCGGCCTTCAGCACGAGCAGGCGCGCCTGGTCGATCTCGATGCGCGAGCGCGCGATCCATTCGCCGATCGTGCCGTGCCGGTTCAGCGGCTTGCCGAACGCTTCGCGCGACTGCGCGCGGTCGATCATCAGTTCCAGTGCGAGCTCGGCCGCGCCGATCGAACGCATGCAGTGATGAATGCGGCCCGGCCCGAGGCGCGCCTGCGCAAGCGCGAAGCCACTGCCTTCTTCGCCGAGCAGGTTGCGCGCCGGCACGCGCACGTTGTCGAACGTGATCTCGCAGTGCCCTTCGGGCGCGTGATGATTGACCACCGTGATGTTGCGCACGACCGTCACGCCCGGCGTGTCGCGCGGCACGAGGATCATGCTCTGCTGCTGGTGCGATTCCGCCTGCGGATCGGTCTTGCCCATCACGATGAAGATCCGGCAATTCGGATGCGCGGCGTTCGTGATGAACCATTTGCGGCCGTTGATCACGTATTCGTCGCCCGCGCGCTCGATGCGCGTCGTGATGTTGGTCGCGTCCGACGACGCGACGTCAGGCTCCGTCATCGCGAACGCCGAACGGATCTCGCCGCGCAACAGCGGCAGCAGCCACTGTTCGCGCTGCTCGGGCGTCGCGAACATGTGCAGCAACTCCATGTTGCCGGTATCCGGCGCGTTGCAGTTGAACACCTCCGACGCCCAGCTCACGCGCCCCATGATCTCGGCGAGCGGCGCGTATTCGAGGTTGGTCAGGGCCGTGCCCGGCTCGTCGGCCTTCAGGTGCGGCAGGAACAGGTTCCACAGCCCTTCGGCCTTCGCGCGCTCCTTCAGCGCCTCCATGAACGACACGGGATACTGCCCCGCATGCACTTCCTCGTTCCACTGACGAATGCGCGGCACGATATGCGCGTCCATGAATGCACGCACGCGTTCGCGCAGTTCTTCCACTTTCGGGGTGTAGCCAAAGTCCATGATCGACTCCTCGAGATTCCGGTTTTCCGTTCGTTCCGTTCAGAAGGCCGAGACGCCGCCGTCGACGGCGACGGCCTGCCCGGTCAGATAGGTGTTTTCCTTCGCGCATAGCGTCAGCATCGTCGCGACGATTTCCTCGGGGCGGCCGAGCCGTTTCATCGGCGATCCCTGCGCAAGAAAATCCTGGCGATCGCCGATGTCGCTGTCGGTGACCATCGGCGTCGTGCTGTAGAACGGGCACACCGCGTTCACGCGAATGCCGTGCCGCGCGTATTCGAGCGCGGCCGTCTTCGTGAGCCCGACCACCGCGTGTTTCGACGCCGCGTAGGCGGCGAGCTTCGGCGCGCCGCCGAGCCCGGCCATCGACGCGACGTTCAGGATCACGCCCTCACGCTGCGCGAGCATCTGGCGAATCTGATGCTTCATTCCGAAGAACACGCCTTTCGCGTTGACCGCGAAGCTCAGGTCGAGATCGGTTTCCTCGGTATCGATCAGCGCCTTCAGCGGCGGCGCGATGCCCGCATTGTTGATGCCGACGTCGAGCCGCCCGAAGCGCTCGACCGCCGCCTGCACCAGCGCCGCGACGTCCGCTTCGATGCGCACGTCGCAGCGCTGCGCGATCACGTCGGCGCCGGCCGTGCGCAGCGGCGCGGCGACGCGTTCGAGCGCCGCCTCGTTCAGGTCGCCGAGCGCGAGCCGCGCGCCCATCGCGGCCAGCTCGCTCGCGAGCAGCGCGCCGAAGCCGCTTGCGGCGCCGGTGATCATCACGGCCTGCCCGGCGTAGCTGTCGAGTTTCATCGCGCGCTCAGATCGTCAGGCCGCCGTCGACGACGATGCATTCGCCGTTCGTGTAGTTCGCCGCGTCCGACACGAGATACAGCACGGTGCCGGCCATCTCGCGCGGCTCCGCGTGGCGGCGCAGCGGAATCTTCGCCATCCAGGTTTCGTAGATGTCCTGATCGGCGAACAGCGCGCCCGCGAACTTCGTCTTCGTGAGGCCCGGCAGCAGCGCGTTCACGCGGATGCCGAACGGCCCGCATTCCTTCGCGAACGCCTTCGTCATGTTGACGACCGCGGCCTTCGTGATCGAGTAAATGCCCTGGCGGTCGCCCGGCTGCAGCGCGTTCACCGACGCCGTGTTGACGATCGCGCCGCCGCCCTGCGCCTTCATCATCTTGCCGGCCTCGACCGACATGAAGAAGTAACCGCGGATGTTCACGTCGACGGTCTTTTCATACGCGGCGAGATCGGTATCGAGGATGTGCCCGAAATACGGATTCGCGGCCGCGTTGTTCACGAGAATGTCGAGCCGGCCATGCTTGCCGCGGATCGTCTCGAACGTCGCGGCGATGTCCTCCATCCGCCCGACGTGGCATGCCAGCGCTTCGGCGCGGCCGCCCGCCGCGACGATCGCGTCCGCGACCGCCTGGCAGTCGTCGAGCTTGCGGCTCGACACGATCACGTGCGCGCCCTGCTGCGCGAGCAGCTTCGCGATTTCCTCGCCGATGCCGCGGCTCGCGCCCGTCACCAGCGCGATCTTGCCCGTCAGGTCGAACAGATTCGTTGCCATGTTGCTGTGCTCCTCCATTGATGTCTTGTGTTGTCGTGCCGCCGCGCGGCGATGTCGGTGACGTCAGCGATGCGCGCCGATCACGTCGACGGCCATCTCGGCCAGCCGGCCAGCCATCGCGCCGACGCGCAGCGCCTGCTCGCTCGACGCGTTGCCCTGCAGCGCGCGCGCCTTCACGCCCTGCGCAATCGCCGCGAGCCGGAAGAAACTGAACGCGAGATAGAAATGCCAGTCGCGGATCGGCTCGATCCCGCGCAGTGCGCAATAGCGCGCGACGATCGCCGCTTCATCCGGAATGCCAAGTACCTCGCGATCCTGGCCGGCGAGCCCGCGCACCTGGCCGCCCGACGGCAACCGCAGGCACATGCAGAAATACGCGAGATCGGCGAGCGGGTTGCCGAGCGTCGACAGTTCCCAGTCGAGCACGGCCTGCACGCGATAGTCGTCGCGCGCGAACATCAGGTTGTCGATGCGGAAATCGCCGTGCACGAGCGCGGCTCGGCCCGTGTCCTCCGGGCACGCCTTCGGCAGCCAGTCGATCAGCGTCTCCATCGCGTCGAGGCGTTCCGTTTCCGCCGCGCGATACTGCTTCGTCCACACGCCGATCTGACGCTCGAAGTAGTTGCCGGGGCGGCCGTAGTCGGCGAGGCCGACTGCGTCGACGTCCACGTCGTGCAGTGCGGCCATCGTGCGCAGCAGCGCGTCGTAGCAGAGTGCGCGATCGGCCTTCGGCAGCTCCGGCAGTGCCGGATCCCAGAAGATTCGCCCGTCCTCGAAACTCATCACGTAGAAGAGGCTGCCGATCACGTCGCGGTCTTCGCACAGGTGATACGGGTGCGCGACCGGCACCGCGGTGCCCGACAGCGCGCTCAGCACGCGGAATTCGCGATCGACCGCGTGCGCGGATTTCAGCAGTTCGCCGGGCGGCTGGCGGCGCAACACGTAGCGGCCGCTCTTCGCGTGCAGCAGGAAGGTCGGATTCGACTGGCCGCCGGCAAACTTCTCCATGTCGAGCGGGCCTTCGAAACCCGGCACATGCGCTTCCAGATAGCGCGTGAGGCGAGCTACGTCGAGGGGCTGGGAAGGATTCGTCATCGTCGCGATCGTTCGTTGGGTCAGCCGTAGGTGCGCCACGTGTGGCGTTCCGGATCCTCGAGATGCGGGATGCCGTTGAACGACGCGAGGTGGAACGCTTCGGCGTTGAAGAAAAACTGCGAAAGACTGCTGTTGCGGATCTGCAGGTTCAGCGCGATCGCGCTCGACGACGGTGCGGCGAGCACCTGCTGCACGGTCACCGCGATCGGGCCGCCCGAGCTCACCGCGAGCACGCGCTGGCCGCCGCCCCCGCGGATCGCGGCGCGGGCGGCGGCGACGCGCTGCTGGAAATGCGACCAGGTTTCGGGCGCGGTGTCGCCCAGCTTGTCGTCGGCCCACAGGTGGAGCACCTGCCGCAGCGCGCGAAAGTGTTCCTTCATCGAGCCGGCCGCGAGCCGCGCGATCTCCGGATAGTCGCTCGCCGCAGCCGCGAACAGCCCGTGGAAGTCGTATTCGTTCAGGCCGGGATGACGGTCGACCCGCGCGCCTTCGCCGCCCATGCCGCGCAGGATCGCATCGACCGTCTGCGCATGCCGGTTCATCGTGCCGCAGATCACGCGGTCGAACGTCAGGCCCTGCCGCGCGAAGTATTCGCCGAGCCAGACGCCCTGCTGGTCGCCGGCCGCGGACAGCCGGTCGTAGTCGTCCGTGCCGAACGACGCCTGCCCATGCCGCACCAGAAACAGTTCTGCCATTGCATGCCCGCCCGAGGGAAATCGAAGGCCCAGCATAGCGGCCGGGGATGCATTTTTGAAATTTATTTTCTGAATCGGCAGGCATTCATCGTGTGAATTGCACGTATTCATACAGCGCGCTTGTGCCGGCTTTCGACCGGCTGGCCGTCGCGGCACGCGAATTGCGGCAGGAGCCACGTCATGTCACCACGTTCAGGAGGGATGCGATGCTCGGTACGATCCTTATCATCGTTCTGATTCTGCTGCTCATCGGCGCATTTCCGGCATGGCCGCACAGCCGAAGCTGGGGCTACTGGCCATCGGGCTCCGTCGGGCTGATCGTCGTCATCGTCGTGATACTGGTGTTGATGGGACGGATTTGAACGTGACGGCGCGCGCCTGCCGGCCAGGCGCGCCGTTCGATCATGCCGTCGTGGCTTCTTTACAAAGAGCCGGAGACGAATGCCCGCCCGGCAACGCCAGTTGCGCCAGCTTTGACCGATATCCCGCATTCGCGCATCATGCGCTTCTCCGAATCTACACGCGAACGTGCGCCTGCCATGCCCGACATCCGCCTGCGCCCGGCGTCCAGTTCCGACGTGCCGTTCCTGCTAATGCTGCGCCGGCTCACGATGACCGAGCATCTCCAACGCGTCGGCGCGCCGACCGACGACGCAACGCACCATCAGCGCATCGCGACGAATTTCGACGATGCGGTAATTCTTTGCGATGGCGCCGACGCGATCGGCCTGCTGAAGGTAACGCGCGCCCCCGACGAATGGCACGTTCACCAGATTCAGATTCTTCCGTCGCACCAAGGGCAAGGCATCGGCGAAACCGTGCTGCGCCAGTTGCTGACCGAAGCCGAACGCGAGGCGGTCCCCGTATCGCTCGGCGTGCTGCACGGCAATCCAGCACGGCGGCTATATGAACGCCTCGGTTTCATTGTCACGTCGGTATCCGAAACGAGCACCAGCATGATCTGGCGTGCCTGAGCTGCAATGTTGCGCGCCTGCGCGATCACGGCGTCCATCGATAGACGGTGATGCTGTTCCCCTTCACGTTGTTCTTCGTCACGACGTATTCGCCGTTCGAGCGCCGGTACGCGCGCACGCTGTACATCGCATCGATCGCGCTGCTGGTATCCACGGTCGCGGGGCTCGCGTTGACGAGCGTCGTGTCGAGATTGCCGGTGTCGAGATTGAACGCGTCGATGTTCGGCCACAACGGCCCGCTGCTGCTGAACCAGTAGCCGACGAACAAGTGGTTGCCCGCCGCATCGATCGACTTCGCGCCGCCGTGCGGCAGCGTGATCACCGGGTTCGGCTTCGTCGTGTTGCCGGCGCTCCAGCCGTGATACACCTCGATGCGCGTGCCGATCGACGTCCAGTCGGTACTGCCGACCACACCCTGCGCGAGCACCATCGTGTCGCTGTCGGCGAGATAGACGATGCGCGTGAGCGGCTGAATGCTGGCCGGCACCGGCGTCGGCACGCCCGGCCCCCACGACGGCTTGCCGCTCGCGTCGAAACCGGTCAGCGGATAGTGATAAATGGCGCCGGTCTTGTCGAGGCCGGCCCAGACGCCGCCCTTGCCGTCGAGGCTGAAGCCGGCCGACACGCGCCGGGTCGTGTTGAACGCGGGCCCGGGGATCGATCCGTCGGGAATCGCGACATAGCCGTTGGCCGCGTTGAAGTGGAAGAAGTAGTAGACCGGCGGATTCTGCCCCGCCGCAACGAGGATCCGGTTCGCGCCAACGGACGTCAGGAGCCCGAAGTGCTCGTCGCGCTGGGTGTCGCTCATGTCGATGCGCGGGTCCGACGGATACGTGAACGGATCGACGGTGTTCGCGACGAACGTGCCGCCCGCGGTGCCGCCGTAGACGTGCGTGCCGCTGTAGAACAACGCGCCGTCGCTGACCGGATCGGGTGCGGCGATGCCTTCGAAGTTGAGCGACTGCAACGTCCATCGCAGGCTGCCGGCGCCGCTGTACGCGTGAATGTCGGTCGCGCCGTTGCGGCCGAGATCCCAGCTGCCGCCCCACGGGTTGTTGAGCACATACAGGTTGCCGGCCGTGTCCTTGCCGATGCCGACGATGCGCGTGAAGCGCCTCGCGCCGACCTGCCCCTTGATGCCCGTCGTCGTGTCGAGATAGCCGCCCGGCACGCCGAACGTGCCGGCCAGCGCGGGCCTGCCCGAAACGGAATAGCGCTTGATGTTCATGTCGGGGCCTTCGTCGCCGATCATCAGCTGCCCCGCCGCCGCATCGAAATAGAGCGCGGAAGGCTGCGCGCCGGCGGGGAGGCGGATCGTGTTCAGCAGCGCGCCGGCCGGACTGAATTCGACGACCGAGCCCGAGCGCTTCTGCGCGACCCAGATGTTCCCCGCACCGTCGAGCGCGAGCGCGCCGGGCGCCGACACGCCGATGTCGCGCTGCCACACGCCGTCGGTCGTGAACACGCGCACGCGATTGCCGTAGAAATCGCTCGCATAGAGCAGCGAGCCGGCCGTCGCGAGCCCGGTGACGACGTCGACGCGCGGCTGGTTGGTCGCCGCGGTGACCTGAATGAGCTTGTCGCGAAACCGCGTGGCGCGGTTGTAGCGCCCGACCGCGCCGCTGCCGTATCCGTTGCCGGGTTGCAGCGCGACGAACAGCGACGTCGCATTGCCCGTGATCGCGCTGCCCTGGAACTCGGAATGCGTGCCGATCGAGCCGGCGCTCTTGCCGTTCTGGTAGATCGCGACGCCGCCCTCGTCCTCGTCCCACATCGACGCGGTGTAGATCACGCCTTCGGGCGCGACCCACATCGAGCGCGCGACGTTGCCGACGTGCGCGGCGAGCGTGCCGTACGTATTCGCGATCCAGTCGGTGGTATTAGCGGCGTTTCCGGCCGGCGCGATCACGGCGATCGCGCCGGCAAGCAGCACGGCCTGAATCGGTTTTCTGGCGACCATGGCTGATGCTCTCCTGAATGGTGGAGTCATTCACATGACGGGCAACCGGGGGATTTGAAAATCGGCAATGCGTAAATACTTCCGCGCGATCCGCTGGTGCAGTCGGTATTACATCGCGCGTGCATTCGATAATCGGCAACGCCGAGAATAACGTCATATAAATGGAAAGAAATTGCGAACTGCTCGGGCACGCAGGGCGCGTGACTGCGCAAGAGTGAACGACCACTTACGCGCTCGCGCGCGAGCAATCGGAAATAGCACGGCTTTCGATGGCGGGAATATCGCCGCGACCTGGAATGCGACGTATCGAGAATGGCGGAGGGATTTTCGGCGAAACGGAAAAATCGCCGGATGCGGGCAAGAACGACCCGAGGAACGACCGCTGGCAGATATCGCGCCGGCCCGAATTCATATGAAATCCGGGCCGGCACACATCATTTACAGCCGGAGAATCATGCGGACGTCGCCGTCTCCCGCACTTGTACTTGCTTGATCTCGGCACCGCCATCCGAATCCGCGTCGCCGCGCGAATCGCCCAGTTGGCCTTCCCACTTCGCGACCACGGCCGCCGCGATCGAGTTGCCGACGGCGTTGGTGGCCGAGCGGCCCATGTCGAGGAACATGTCGACGCCCATGATCAGCAACAGCCCGGCTTCCGGCAGATGGAACTGGTTGAGCGTCGCCGCGATCACGACGAGCGACGCACGCGGCACGCCCGCCATTCCCTTCGACGTGACCATCAGCATCAGCAGCATCGTGATCTGCGTGCCGAGCGGCAGGTCGATCCCGTACACCTGCGAGATGAACAGCACCGCGAACGTGCAGTACATCATCGAGCCGTCGAGATTGAACGAGTAGCCGATCGGCAGCACGAAGCTCGAAATCTTGCGATTGACGCCGAACCGGTCGAGCGCGTCGAGCAGTTTCGGGTACGCGGCTTCGGAACTCGCCGTCGCGAACGACAGCAGGAACGGCTCGCGAATCAGGCGAATCAGCGTGAACGCACGCTTGCCCAGGAACGCGACGCCGGCGAGCGTCAGCACGCCCCACAGCAGCGCGAGCGCCAGGTAGAAGCTCGCCATGAACTTCGCGAACGTGAGCAGGATGCCGAGCCCTTCCGTCGTGATCGTCGACGCCAGCGCGGCGAACACGGCAACCGGCGCGAATCCCATCACCGCGCCCGTCACCTTGAGCATGACCTGCGCGAGATCGTCGATCACGCCGGTCAGGCGCTTGCCTGCGTCGCCGAGCGCCGACAGCGCGGTGCCGAAGAAGATCGAGAACACGACGATCTGCAGGATCTCGTTGTTCGCCATCGCCTCGGCGATCGATTTCGGCACGAGGTGGACGACGAAGTCCTTCAGCGTGAATGCGCCCGTCTTCAGGTTCAGCGCCGCGTCGGCGGCCGGCAACGGCAGGCTCAGGTGGCTGCCCGGCCGCAGGATCGTCGCGGTCACGAGGCCGAGCACCAGCGACGTGAACGACGCGATGAAGAACCAGCCGAACGCCTTCACGCCCACCCGGCCGACCGAGCCGCTGTCGCCCATCTGCGCGATGCCGACCGTCAGCGTCGCGAACACCAGCGGCGCGATGATCATCTTGATCAGCCGCAGGAACACGTCGGACAGCAACGACACGTAGCCCGCGACTTCCTTGGCCATTTTCGGATCGGGAAACGCGCCATGACAGGCGTAGCCCACGGCAATGCCAAGCACCATCGCGATGACGATGTACCTGGTGATGTTGTGCTTCTTCATTAGCAATCCAGATTACAGAACTTGTGTTTCCAACGGCAGGTCGATCGCCGGCATTGCAACGGCGTCGATGTTCCGCCACGCGGCGCACCGTTTCGGGTGCCGGTGCCCTTCCGTGGGCATGGCCACGGCGAACAGGGGGCGCATTCTATCGCAAACGCCGGGCACGCTTTCAAATCCGAAAGTGGCGCGGCGCGCACGATGCGGAGAAGGCGGGTGAGCGGGCTTTTCCCGGCGGACCGGACGGGTGGCCGATGGGCCGCGACGCATGCGGGATCCGGATACGGTCGTGCCCGGTCGTCAGCGCGACGCCCGTGCGAAGGACGTCGGCTGAACCGGCATGCGCCGCGTCACGCGCGCGGCGTCCCGGGTCGCGGCATGAACCGGCACAGGCACAGCGGCACCACGACCAGCGCCGCGCCCGCGAGAAACGTGGCGGACGCGCCGAAACGCATCCACAGCGCGCCGGCGATGCTGCTCGCAAGCAGCATGCAGATGCCGCTCACCAGGTTGAACACACCGAACGCGGTGCCGCGCAGCGCGGCCGGCGCCGTTTCCGACACCATCGCGGCGAGGATGCCCTGCGTGAAGCCCATGTGCAGCCCCCACACCGCCACGCCGGCAAACATCGAGATCGTCGACGTGCCGATGCCGAGCAGCAGATCGGCCGCGATCAGCAAAACCATGCCGGCCGCGAGCAGCACGCGGCGATCGAGCCGGTCCGACAGGATGCCGACCGGCCACGCCGACAGCGAATAGGTGACGCTCATCGCGACCATCACGGCCGGAATCCACGCCGCGTCGAGCCCGGTCTGCTGCGCACGCAACACCAGGAACGCCTCGCTGAAACGCGCAAGCGTAAATGTCGCGCCGGCCGCGACGACGAACCAGTAGCTACGGGAAAACTCGCGCAGGGCGCTCCAGCGCAGCGGCGAGCGAAAATGCCGGCCGGGTTTCGACTGCTCGGGCTCCCGCACACCGAAGACGATCAATGCGATCGCGACGAAGGCCGGCACGACGGCAAACCACAGCACGGTGCGAATGTGATCGCCGAACCACAGCATCAGCACGATCGCGAGCATCGGGCCGAGAATCGCGCCCACCGTATCCATCGACTGACGCAGGCCGTAGCACGCGCCGCGGATTTCGGGCGGCGCGACGTCGGCCACCAGCGCGTCGCGCGGCGCGCCGCGAATCCCCTTGCCGACACGGTCCAGCAGACGGGCCGTCACGACGACGGCCGGCGTCGACGCCAGCGGAAACAACGGCTTGGTCAATGCCGCGAGCCCATAGCCGAGCAGCAGCAGCCCCTTGCGGCGCCCGAGCCAGTCGCTGATCGCGCCGGAGAACACCTTGACGATCATCGCCGTCGCTTCGGCCGCCCCCTCGAGGACGCCGAGCGCGGCGACGCTCATGCCCATCGTCGACACCAGATAGATCGGCAACAGCGCATGGATCAGCTCGGACGACAGGTCCATGAAGAGGCTCACGAGTCCCAGCGCCCACACGGTCCGTGGAATCGCAGGCTTTCCGGCAATCGGTGACGGCGCGCTCATGATCGGTTCAGTCGGTGGTTTCCCGCGTCAGTTTCGCATGCCGCCGTGCGCGGTCGTTCACGATCTGATGACGCCGGTGATCCGTCATCTTCTTCCAGCCGCGCGCTTCGTCGCGCGTTCGCAGGCATGCCACGCAGTAGCCGGTACGGCCGTCGAACGAACACACGTCGACACAAGGAGACTTGACCGCCATGCTCATCGCCCTCGCGTCGCGGGCACGACTTCGACGGTGACGTGCGACAGGTTCCCGAATCGCTGCAGCACGCCGTGATAGAAGCGTGCGTCCCGCGCCGGATCGTTCGTCGTCACCGACACCACCGCACTCATGTGCCCCGGCCCGAGCCGCCACACATGCAGGTCGCGGACGCGGTCGCCAATGGCTTCGATCGCAGCGCGCACGTTGTCCGTCAGACGGCGATCCGAACTCATGTCGAGCAGGATGGCGCCCGTGTCGCGCATCAGGCCGTACGACCAGTTCGCGATCACCAGCGCGCCGACGATGCCGGCCAGCGGATCCATCCACACCCAGCCGAACGCGCGCGCGAGCAGCAGCCCGACGATCGTCAGGACGGAGACCGCCGCATCGGCGATCACGTGGATGTAAGCGGAGCGGATGTTGTGATCGCGCGCCGCCGCCGCGGATGCGCGATGATCGTGCTCCTCGAACGCCAGTTCGTGTTCACGGCCGTTCAGGCAGACGATCGCCTTGAACTCGTGCGGCTCGGGGATGGCTTCGGTCGACTCCAGGTAACCGTCGCGGTTTTGCATTGCGAACACCTGGCGCGTGCCGTCCGGGCGGATCGTCGTCACCGACACGGCGCTCGCATCGACGCCCTTCGTCTCCTGCGTCGCGGGCGCCACGCGGAAAACCGGCGGGACGCCTTCCTCGAACACCGACACGGCGAATACGCCCTGCTGATCGAAGATCTGCTGCGCTTGCTCGGCGTGGTCGTGTGCGTGATCGTCGTGATCCCCGTGACCGTGGTGATGTCCGTGGCCGTGATGATGGCCATGATGGTCGCCGCTCAACAGCCAGACGCTCGCGATGTTGACGAGCAAGCCGGCCACCGCGATCGGAATCGCCTCGCCGAAATGGATCGGGACCGGCGCGAGCAAGCGCGCGATCGCCTCGTAGCCGATCAGCAACGCGATCATCGCGAGCACGATCGCGCTCGTGAAACCCGCGAGGTCGCCGAGCTTGCCCGTGCCGAACACGAAACGCGGGTCGTTCGCATGCTTGCGCGCGTAGGTATAGGCAAGCGCGGCGATCAGCATCGCGCCCGCATGTGTCGACATGTGCAGGCCGTCCGCGATCAGCGCCAGCGAGCCGAAAAGCGTCCCGCCGACGATCTCGGCGACCATCATCGCCGAGCACAGCGCGATGACCATCCAGGTCCTGCGCTCGTTCTGCTCGTGCGCCGCGCCGAGAAAGATGTGGTCGTGCCCGGCGCCGAAGGCGTCATCGCTGAAATTGCTCATTCCGCCTCCGTTTACTTGAAGTAGCTGTGAACGACTTCGATCAGCTGCTCGGTCGCGCTGCCTTCGTCGTCGTGCCCCTCGGCATCGACCAGATGGCTGCGGATGTGATCCTCGAGCACGACCGCGAGCAGGCCGTTCATCGCCCCCCGGCCGCTCGTGATGAGACGGAGGATTTCGTTGCAACCGCGCTCGTCCTCCAGCGCGCGTTCGATCGCTTCGACCTGTCCCTTGATACGACGGACACGGTTCAGCAGCTTCTGCTTGTCCTTGATGGTGTGGCTCATGATGGTCCCTTCATATACCGGGGGGGACTATATCTCAAATTGCCTTTCCGTATAGGGGGGAGGGGTATTTTTCGGGAAGACCGCATGAACCGGCATTCACCTCCCGAACTGCGGGATCCCGCCATTGCAGGCGCCGTCAGCACTTTCTTGTAGAGTTTGTAACTATTGAGTAGGATTCTCTACATGAATACGCTCACGACATGGTCGTTCCTCGTACTGACCCTTCCCACGCAGAACGCGACGGCGCGCATGCGCTTCTGGCGCGCGCTCAAAGCCAGGGGCTGCGCGGTGTTGCGCGACGGCGTCTACCTGCTGCCGCACTCGGACGAGCATGAACGGACGTTGCGCGAGCTCGCGGATGCAATTGCCGAAAGCGGCGGCAGCGCGCATCTGTTGCGCGCGCCGAGCCTCGATGCGTCGCAGGAGCGGGAATTCCGGACGCTTTTCGATCGAGGAGACGACTACACCGCCTTCCTTCAGACACTCGCGAGCGCCCGCAAGACGCTCGCCGGGCAGTCCGCCACGGAACTGACGCGCTTGTTGCGACGCGTGCGCAAGGATTTCGACGGCATCCGCGCAATCGACTACTTCCCGGATGACGCGGCGACGCGCGCCGAAGTCGGGCTCCAGGATTTCGTCGCGTTGGTCGATACCGTGCTGTCGCCGGGCGAACCGCATGCCGCGGATCGGTCTGTCCGGCGGCTCGTGATGGGCGAGTATCAGGGACGCACCTGGGCGACGCGCCGGCGCATGTGGGTCGATCGTGTCGCCAGCGCGTGGCTGATTCGCCGCTTCATCGATGCACGCGCCCGCTTCATCTGGCTCGCATCGCCGGACGATTGTCCGGCTGACGCACTGGGCTTCGATTTCGACGGCGCGACGTTCACGCATGTCGGCGAACGCGTAACGTTCGAGGTGCTGCTCGCCAGCTTCGGACTCGACGACGATCCTGCGCTCGTGCGGCTCGCCGCGATCGTGCACGCGCTCGACGTGGGCGGCCCCGCGGCGCCGGAGGCGACCGGCTTCGAGGCCGTGATGGCCGGCACGCGCCAGCGCACCGACAACGACGATCAATTGCTCGAGCAGATGAGCGCCGTGCTCGACGCCCTCCACGCGCATTTCTCGTCGTGCGGAAAGCACGAGACCGGAGCCCGATCATGACCACTGCCGTCGCCGCGACCGAACCGACCTACTCGCTCGGCGAACTGGTCGCCTACATGTTGCGCCTCGGCACGTTCGGCTTCGGCGGACCGGTCGCGCTCGCCGGCTACATGCGTCGCGACCTCGTCGAGCGCCGCGGCTGGATCACGGAAGCCGACTACAAGGAAGGGCTCACGCTCGCCCAGCTCGCACCGGGGCCGATGGCCGCCCAGCTCGCGATTTATCTGGGCTTCGTTCACTACCGCATTCTCGGTGCGACACTCGTCGGCTTCGCGTTCGTGCTGCCGTCGTTCGTGATGGTGCTCGCGCTCGGATTCGCGTACGCGCATTTCGGCGGACTGTCGTGGATGCAAGCCGTCTTCTACGGCGTCGGCGCCGCGGTGGTCGGCATCATCGCGATGAGCGCCTACAAGCTCACGACGAAGACCGTCGGCCGCGACAAGCTGCTCTGGGCGATCTTCGTGACACTCGCCGCCGTGACGTTCATCACGGAATCGGAAATCGCATGGCTGTTCCTCGTCGCGGGCCTGGTCGGCTGGCTGTGGCGTGCCCCACCGAAATGGCTGCACAGGGGCGGCCTGAATGCGGCTGCGGCCGCCAACCTGCCGACGCTCGGCGCAATAGCGAGCGGCATCGACCTGCCGCAGCTCGTCCAGATCGGCGCGTTCTTCGCGAAGGCTGGCACGTTCGTGTTCGGCTCCGGGCTCGCGATCGTGCCGTTCCTCTACGGCGGCGTCGTCACCGAACATCACTGGCTCAACGACAAGCAGTTCGTCGACGCGGTCGCGGTCGCGATGATCACGCCCGGCCCCGTCGTGATCACCGTCGGCTTCATCGGCTATCTCGTGGCCGGCTTTCCCGGCGCATGCGTCGCGGCGCTCGGCACGTTCCTGCCGTGCTATCTGTTCACGGTCATTCCCGCGCCATACGTGAAGAAGTACGGGCACCTTCCGGGCGTCAAGGCGTTCGTGGACGGAATCACGGCCGCAGCCGTCGGGGCGATCACGGGCTCCGCCCTCGTGATCGCGAAACGCTCGATCGTCGACATTCCGACCGCGCTACTCGCCGTCGTGACCGTCGTGCTGCTGTGGCGTTTCAAGAAGCTGCAGGAGCCGGTTATCGTCACGGTTGCCGCGCTGGTTGGGCTGGTGGTTTATCCGTTGATTCGTCATTGAGTGGCACTGCGGGAAGTGGCCGTGACGCAGGTGCGATGTTCGTCGGGCGTACATGCGGCGCGCCGCGAAGTGGGCTACACGCGAACGTCCGAAGGTCGTCCGCACTGCATGTCTTATGGCAGTCCATGCATCGTTCCGGGTTCGGATATGGCGAGACTCACACCTGATTTGCGACTTGCTCTTGCGTAGCCATCGGCCATGAAAGCACTGCCGGCTTCGTGCGCGGCAACGACTCCAGGAATTTCCGGCCTCTTGTCGACCGCGTCAAGCAACGGATAAACCATCGTTTTGCGGACCAGAAAAATGTGGCCGACGTGCAGCGACCGCAGGAGATTCATAACGCTTCTCGAAACGTCGAATCGGGCCGGGATGTGAGCTGCATGGCCGTATCTCTCGTGGAAACGGCATGACTCCACCTGATTGAAGGCGGCGGAGCGAACCGCTTATCGCCCGGTCGCGCCATAGTTGAAACGTGGTCTTATGGAATGCGGTCATCCGTGCCAAGACAACTTATTGAGACCGCGAACATCTTTTCCGAGTACCGACGGGTCTTGTGGACTCTCAGAAAAGCTGTCCTTGGCACCCTATACAAATCAATGACTTGGACATCTTTTCTGAGACGACTCGATGCTGCTCGTCTCAGAAAAGATGTCCTTGGGTGCGGGAATTCTCAGAAAAGTCGTCTTTGGGAAAGTCTCCCACATGGTCACGCCACCCCGCGGTTGATGACTGTCAACGGTCCTTGCATTTCCTATTCTTGGCCGCTGTCCTGGTGGGTGAATCGGTAGATGAGCGCCTTTGCCGAGAGCACACCGGCGAACTGAACCGATACAGTCGGTTGCAACGCAAGCTGGTCCAAGGGATTCGTGATGATTCTCACCTCGGGATCTCCTGCTCCAGCTTGGAGATTGCCGATTACGACGAGAAAGAAGTTGAACAACCGGGCTCCTTCCGGCCGTTCATCCGCAAAAGGCGACTAGACCGTCGCACTTCACTGCCCTTTACGGTCCGTTAGTCGATGCTCGCAAGTCTGCGAAACTTACAAGGCGGCCAGCCACAGCGCTCGCCGCGACAGTGGATGGACTGGCAAGCCACACCTTGCCAGGGCCGGAGCGACCGGGAAAGTTACGGTTAATTGCGCTGACCGTTACCTGGTCAGGACTTTCTGATACTCCTGGTCCGGCGTTAACACATGCACCGCATCCGGGCTCAATGAGCTCAACTCCTGCGCGCGCGAAGACTTCCAGCATACCTTCACGCGCACAGTAGTCTCGCACGTCTTGACTACCAAACTGCACAAAAAAGCGAGTCCTCTCGGCCGCCTTTAGGTCGTGCTCCAACGCCCATTCCAGCACCTCATAGCAGCGCAACAAGTCTTCGCGTTTGCCGCCCGTACAGGATCCGATATACGCGATGTCAACCGGCACCGAGTCGGTAAGCTCGGATAGGCCGATGCCTTGACCGGGATCCCCAGGGCGCGCCACCATGGGCTCGAGTTGCGAGCAGTCGATGTCGATCGAATGTGCCACATCTGCATCATCGTCGCTGCGCATCCATGACTCGATATCGAACTCGATACCTCGGCGCTCACGGAGGAACCGCTGCGTTTCCTCGTCGGGAACAATGATTCCGCTAAAGCCGCCAATCTCTGCGACCATATTGGTCAGCGTCGCTCGTTCATCAGTGGACAAAGATGCGAGGGCTTCACCGCCGTATTCGAAGAGCTGTCCAATCGCTCTACCCTCACGCACATAGGGAAGCCGCAGCAAATGCAGCACGATGTCCTTCGCTTCCACTCCAGACGGCAGTCGCCCATTGAGGTTTACGCGACATGTAGCGGGCACCTTCACCCGCACGTCGCCGGTCAGCCATGCGTTAGCCATTTCGGTGGCCCCAATCCCGAATGCGAGTGCGCCTAGCGCCCCACAATGCGGGGTATGAGAGTCCGTGCCAACGGCGAGTTGCGCGGGTTCCACATAACGCTCCGCCATGATCGAATGGCTGATACCTTCGGAGCCTTCCCGATCGCTCAGTAGTCCATGGTGACGCAGCCCGTACTCCTCGCAAAATTGCTGCTGTACCCGTCCCATTGACTGCGCCACGTCGAGCAACCCGAGCGCACGACGTTCGGCGGGCATACTGCGGTGAATGAACGTCAAATGATCGGAAAAGCAAACGATGCCCTTCGGGTCATGAAGATCGATCTTGTTACCGTATTCCCGGTGCAGAAAACTGATCGCCATCGGCGACACATATTCATGCGCGTAGCGCCAGTCGGTTTTCGCGAAGACGCTCTGACCGGGGGTGACGCTTACACAGCCGCTTGCTCTAGCGATGATTTTTTCGGCGTATGTCATAGGGTGAGGGTCTGCGGGCGGTGACATAGGCTTCCAGCCGCCGCGCCTTGCTTCCGTCAGCCGGAAAAGGCCCCCTCTTCGAATCAACTCGCTGGTGAGCGCATCTTCTCCACGCGTGAATTCCTCAATCGGAATTGCCTCGCCTCGACGGATACGGTCGATCAAGCCGAAGTCGGTTGATGTGAAGATGCCCAGGTTGTGGCAGTTCTGCCGATAAATTCGCTCGAAGCTCTCCGCGATCACCAGTCGAATACCCGCGCACCACTCAGCGAATGGGCTGGCCTCTCTCGACGACCCCTTCCCATAGCGGCGGCCTGCTACTGTGACCGCAAAACCGCCCGCCTTCACGCTACCTTGCTTGACTGGACGACGCCCCGCGCAGTCCAGGCCGAGGTACGGATACTCGCCAAGGTTTTCGTCGTAGTAATAACAAATGTAGGCGGGCGTGATCTCGTCGGTGGAAATGTCGGTGCGAAGCGGCACCGCATCCTGGAGCATGACGTCCTCGCCGCTCAATTGTCGCTCGACTACATCCGCTCTCTGCGACAGGAACAAAATACGGCCATTGAAGCGCACGGTCCTCGAGGGGCCAGACGGCTGCGAACGTGACTGTGACACGACTGTCTCCAATATTAACCAGGTTCAAACCATGAGACGAAAACCTGCGGAAGGCGCCTTTTTCGAGTCACCTATTCAGCTCTTCGAGTCGAACGCCATTGGTCCGTGGTCCGAATAGGCCGATTGCCAACGCAACCACCAGCATGCAACCGGTGATGCCGGTGAACACTCCGACGACCCCGAAGTTTCGTAACAGAAAGGCGATAATGAACCCCGAGAACATCGCGCCAACACGGCTGATCGAATACACGATTCCGCTCGCTCGGCAACGGATCGCTGTTGGAAAAAGCTCCGCCTGGTACGCGTGGAAGGCCACAGAGATCGTCTGTCCGGCGAGACTGATCAACACGCCCAGAACGATGAGCGGGACGACTTCGTTCATTTTCCCGAACGCGAGTCCGCAAACGACTACTGCGAGTGCTCCGCCCACAATCAGCGATTTGCGCTGGATTTTGTCCGCATAGAGCATTGCGAGCATTGGTCCAGCCGGCATTGCAAATGCAATGATGAACGAATACAGCAAGCTCTTCGTAACGGTAATTCCCTGGCCTATCAGAAGTGTCGGTACCCAGTTGTTAAAACCGTAATAGCCGATTGCCTGGCAGAAGTTGAAGACGATGAGCATGATGAAGCGCGAGCGATACGGAGGCTGCAGCAGTTCGGCAAACGATGCCCGGCGATGCACCGGCTGCTCGATCACTGGCAGCGGGGGCGGCAGCGGCTTTCCGCTTTCGCGCATGACGATCTCTTCGATTTTCGATACGACTCGCTCGCCTTTCTCGACGTGGCCGTGCGTCGCTAGCCAGCGCGGGCTCTCCGGAACGCGCCGGCGAATGATCCACACGAGCACTGCGCCGACCGATCCGGCAAGCACCACCAGCCGCCACCCGTCGATGCCGAAAAGGGTCGTGGGCACCAGCCAGTACGAGAGGATTGCAGCGACCGGCGCTGCAGCGAACATGACCGTCTGATTGAATGCCATTGCGCGGCCGCGCATATGTTGCGGGACGAGTTCGGTGACATAGGTGTCGATCGTGACGATCTCGATGCCCACGCCGATGCCCGTGATGAAGCGCCACAGAAGGACGCCTTCTGGCGTCGTCTGGAAAGCCATGATCGCGGAGCCGATCGAGTACCACAGCAGCGAGACCGTGAAGACTGTGCGGCGCCCATACCGGTCAGGCATCCAGCCGAGGCCGAAGGTTCCAATAAACAGACCGGCAAACGTCGCTGCGATGAACCCGGCAATGCCGTTCAGGCCGAAGAACGAATGCGTCGTAGTTTGCAGTAGACCGCTTTTCGCCATGCCCGGGGCAATGTAGCCGGTAAAGATCAGGTCATACACTTCGAAAAAACCGCCGAGCGAGATGAGAAACACGAGCATCCAGAGATGCCGCGTAATCGGCAAACGGTCCATGCGTGCGGAAATTTCAGCACCTGGACTGATGCCGACCCGCACGTTCGATCCCACGAGCGGGGAGTTGCCTGCGGTGATGGTTTGCTGCATGTCATGTCTCCTGATTTCACCTACGGCGGCGTGCTTATGTTTGCGCCCCTGCCGTTAAGAAAAAGCAATGATCGGTTGGCGCGAATTAGTGCTGGCCGACAACACCTCTCCGGATTTGATCGCGCTCGATCGATTGAAACAACGCCTTGAAATTTCCTTCGCCGAAACCGTCATCGCCCTTGCGCTGAATAAATTCGAAGAACACAGGGCCGAGCAGCGTATCGGAGAAAATCTGCAGCAACAGCCGCGGATCGCCACCGCTCGTATTTCCATCGAGCAGAATGCCGCGTGTGCGCAACTCCGAAACCGGCTGCCCATGCCCCGGCAGGCGTTCTTCAAGCATCTCGTAGTAGGTGTCGCTTGGCGCAGTCATCAGCGGCACTCCGGCCATCACCAGTTTGTCGATGGTTGCTGGCAGGTCGTCCGAGAGCAAGGCAACGTGCTGGATTCCTTCGCCGTTGAACTTCATCAGGAACTCTTCGATCTGCCCCGCGCCCTTCGAGGATTCCTCGTTCAGCGGAATGCGGATCTTGCCGTCGGGCGCGGTCATCGCTTTGGAGGTGAGGCCGGTGTATTCGCCTGAGATATCGAAGTATCGAATCTCGCGGAAGTTGAATAGCTTCTCGTAAAACCCGGCCCAGAACGCCATGCGTCCGCGATAGACGTTGTGCGTCAAGTGATCAATGAGCTTCAACCCAAAGCCCTCGGGATGCCGATCCACTCCTTCGACAAACTTGAAATCGATGTCATAGATCGACTTACCGTCTTCGAATCGATCGATCAGATAGAGAGGCGCCCCGCCAATGCCTTTAATCGCCGGCAAGCGCAATTCCATCGGACCGGTTGGCATCTCAAGCGGTTGCGCGCCCAGTTCGATGGCGCGTGCATACGCCGCATGCGCATCTTTCACGCGAAACGCGAGGCCACACGCGGACGGTCCATGCTCCGCCGCAAAGTATGCGGCGGGGCTCTTCGGCTCCCGATTCACAATAAAGTTGATGCTGCCCTGCCGGTACAGCACGACATCCTTCGAGCGATGGTGCGCGACGAGCGTGAAGCCGAGCTTTTCGAAGATCGGCTCCAGCGTATTGGGGGTCGGCGACGCAAATTCCACGAATTCGAATCCCATCAGGCCCATCGGGTTCTCAAAGAGATCTGCCATTTCATTTGCTCCGTGATTCAATTCGTTCCCGGCGGGACGTCATGCGACTACCCGGCTCTTCAGGCGCGAAAGCACTTCCTGCGTATGTTCGCCGACGCGCGCCAGCGCCTGTCGCACCCCGGGACGCCGCCCGCCCATCGTCAGCGGCAAAAGTACGACTTCGGTCACGCTGCCGTCGTCGGTCTCCATCGGGACCAGGCCACCGCTTGCCTTCAGATGCGGGTCATTGAGCAGTTGCTCAGGACGCACAATCGGCGCGTACGGAATGCCGGCCGCTTCCAGTTTTGGCGAAAGCTCCTCGACGCGATGCTCCTTCAGAATTGCGCCGAGCACTTCCAGCAGCTCTGGTCGGATCGCGACGCGCAGCGCGTTCGTCGCGAAGCGCGGCTCGGCCGGGAGGTCCGGGCGACCGATCAGGTCGCACAGCGTGATGAACTGCTTGTCGCTGACAGCGCCAATGAAAAGCTGCTCACCACCGGCGAGCGTGAAGACATCGTAGACACTCCACGCCGATACGCGCGAGGGCATCGGCGGCGGCGCTTCCCCGGTCATCGCGTATTGCTGCATGTGTTGACCGGAGAGGAATACGCAGTTCTCGAAGAGCGCACTTTGTACTTCCTGGCCGCGCCCGGTTTTTTCACGTTCGCGCAACGCGGCGAGGACGCCGATCGCGCCGAACATGCCGCCCATGATGTCATTGACGGACGTGCCCGCGCGCAGCGGCCTGCCAGCCGGTCCGGTCATGTATGAAAGGCCGCCCATCATCTGTACGACCTCGTCGAGCGCGAGGCGTTTTTCGTACGGACCGGGCAGAAAACCCTTGTGCGACACGTAGATGAGGCCGGGATACCGCTTTGAGAGCGTGTCGTAATCGAGCCCGAGTTTCGCCATCAGTCCCGGACGGAAGTTTTCGAGCATCGCATCGCAGGTGCCGATCAGTTCGATAGCGGTTTCCCTGCCCTCGGCCGTGTTGATGTCAAGCACGACGCTTTTCTTGTTGCGGTTGAACGAGCGGAAAAATCCGATGCCAAGGCCGGGCAGCTTACGAGTCTTGTCGCCCCCGGGTGGCTCCACCTTGATGACTTCGGCGCCCAAGTCGGCGAGAATCATGCCGCACGTCGGCCCCATCACCATGTGCGTGAATTCGATGACGCGAATGCCGTCGAGAGGGAGTTTTGCATTGGTACTCATAATGACCTCAGGCACTGAGCGCAGCGGAAGCGGCAAAGGTTTTGGGTAATCCGGCACGCCACAACGCACCGTGAAGGTCTTCGCCTTCGAGCCATTGCGCCACTTTCGCGCGTAGCGTTAGCAAGGCGGGGATGTCGATACCGGTCTTGATGCCCATGTCGGCAAGCATGAATGCGAGGTCTTCGCTTGACGCGTTGCCGCTCGCGCCCGGCGCATGCGGACAGCCCCCAATGCCGGCAAGCGTCGCATCGAAGCGCGCGACGCCGGTCTCGAGTGCCGCAAAGACGTTGGCGAGCGCGAGGCCTCGCGTGTCGTGAAAATGCCCGCACCAGAAGCGGCCGCCCGCGATCTTCCTTGCTTCCTCGAAGAGTTTGCGCACTGCCGTGGGACCGGCATAACCGACTGTATCCGCGATGCTGACGCGATCCGCGCCCGCATCGAGCAATGCTTGCATGCAGCGCAGCACCTCGCTCTGTTCGACGCGGCCCTGAATGGCGCAGCCGAACGCTGTGCCGATGCCCCCTTCGATCAGTGTCCTTGAGCCGGCGGCATCGCGCGCCGCACGGATGCGAGCCACTTCCGCAACGACTTCATCTGGTGTCTTGCGCAGGTTAGCGAGGCTGTGCTCGTGGCTGGCTGAGAGCGGCACAAGCAGCAGGTCGGCGCGCGTTTCGATGGCGCGCTCGGCTCCTTTAACGTTTGGCACGAGCACCGAAACTGCCAGGCCCGGGAGTGTCTTCGCGTAGGCGACAAGCTCGGCAGTATCTGCGAGCTGAGGCAAAAGTCGCGCAGGAACGTAAGAGCCCACCTCGATTTCGCGCTGGCCGGCGGCGTATGCATCGCGGATCCACTCAAGCTTTCGTTCGGTAGGAAGAATGCTCGAGATGCTCTGCAAGCCGTCGCGGAGACCGACTTCGCGGATGACGACGTTTGCGGGGAATGACGACATGGTTCTGTCTCCGTTTATTTTTGCCGACCATTAAGCCATCGGCGATGTGATAACTTTAGCCATTCCATCCGAACCTTAAAGCGGTATTTTGGAAGCTCAGTGCTTCCGATTCGGAACGTCAACGTACGGAGCCGGCTATGCGCGATATCGACGTAAAGACGCTGCGACTGCTCGTCGCGGTATGCGATCACCGCAACATCGCTCGCGCCGCAGCAGAGGCACACATCGAGCCGTCTGCGATCAGCAAGCGCATCGCGCAGCTGGAAAGCGACTTGGGCGTGCCAGTGCTTTCGCGATCCCGGCGTGGCGTGGAGCCGACCGCCGCGGGCATTGCACTACTCGAACACGCGCGCAATGTGCTCTTCACAATGGAGCGCATCGCCAGTGACGTCGCCGCGTTCGCGGGAGGCCTAGAGGGCCGGGTGAGCATCTGTGCATCGGCCTCGGCGATTGCGGAGGCACTGCTCGACGACATCGCTTCGTTCATGCGTGAGCCCGACTATCGGAACATCAGGGTCGACGTCGAAGAACGGCTGTCGTCCGATCTCGTGCGGCAACTACGCCAGGGCGCGGCGAGTGTCGGCGTATGCTGGGATAACGTCGACCTGCAAGGGCTTCAACATCGACCGTACCGTCACGACCGGCTCGCGCTCGCAGTCCATCGGGATCATCCGCTTGCGGACGAGGTGTCGTTGCGCTTTGTTGAGACGCTTGAGTATGAGCACGTCGGCTTGCTGCCATCGACAGCGGTCCACACGATGCTGCAGCGTGCCGCTGCCAAGGCCGGCAAAACCGTGTCTTACCGTGTGATCGTGTCGAGCTTCGATGCAGCGTTCCGTGTTGTTGCAGCGGGGCTAGGAATCAGCGTCGTGCCGGTGGAGGTCGCTGAGACCTATAGACATGTACTTGGAATTAAAGTTATTCCGCTCACCGATGCTTGGGCACAGCGCCGATTCGTTGTGTGCTTTAAAAACTTCGATACGTTACAGCCGGCCGCGCAGCACATGGTCAATTATCTTGCAAGCCGGATCAGAACGCATTCCGAGTCCCAGTCTTGAAGCCTTGGTTCCCTAGTGCTGCAGGCGCACTGATGACCTTACCCCGCCGAGTGCCGATGGCGGTCGCGATGCCCGATCGGCGTCCTCACATCGATACTGTCGAGCAGTTGCCCCGGTTCGGTCGTGTCGAGCACCGGCATCTTGCCCTGCTTTGTGGTGTGGCTCGGGCCACTAGCGCGACCGGATTGTACGGCACAACCTGGCCGGTGAGGATTCAGTCGAACAGGTGACGGATCGCTGCCGGACACTGCTTGACGGTCGTGATCGACGATACCTTTGTGTGAACGAGCGCCACGCATGGAATGGCAATGAGCGCATCTGATGCGACAAGTCTGATCTGACACCACCGATCAAAGATTGCGTCATAAATCAGCATTGCCAAATATTCTCCGATCATTTTCTGCCGGCCGATATGGGTCACATTCCTCGTACGTGGAACGCAGCCAATTATTCAAAGACAACATATTGAAATTGCGGACATCTTTTCTGAGAGACAACAGGTCTTGTTCACGATTGCGCCCCGATCTGCCCCTCCCGTACCGGCACCCACCCAGCAAACTGTACCGGTACTGTACAGAAAACCGTCGCTACACTGGCTCCATCCCAGTCTCAAACATGAATGGAGAATCCGCGATGGACTTCCTCACCCTCAGCGCATTGCCCGCCGGCATGCTGTTCGCGCTCGTCACGTCGATCACGCCCGGCCCGAACAACACGATGCTGCTCGCTTCCGGCGTCAATTTCGGTTTTCGCCGCACGATGCCGCATCTGTTCGGCATCAGCATCGGCGTCGCGGTCCTGATGCTGTGCGTCGGCTTCGGTCTCGGCGAGGCGTTCCGGCGCGTGCCGGTCCTGTATACGATCCTCGAAGTCGCGAGCGTCGCGTATCTGCTGTACCTCGCATGGCGCATCGGCACGTCGGGTGAAGTGAAGGCGCAAGGCGCCAAGCCGCGGCCGATGACGTTCCTCGAAGCCGCCGCGTTCCAGTGGGTCAACCCGAAGGCATGGATGATGGTGCTGACCGCCGCCACGACCATCCGTCTGTCCGCCGACTACGGGATGAATGCCGCGTGGATGGCCGTCGTCTTCATCCTGATCGGCTTTCCGTGCATCAGCCTGTGGGCCGCGTGCGGCCAGGGCCTGCGCCGCTTCCTGTCGAACCGCCGCGCGCTGCGCATCTTCAACGTGACGATGGCCGTGCTGCTGATCCTGTCGCTGTACCCGCTCGTCGTGCATCTGCTCCCGCAGTAAGCGCTCACAAGCGCACCCGTTGAGCTTCGCGCCATGCAGGCGTACCCTTTTGGTACGGGCGCGTGCAGCCGCTTCGCCGGCCGCGCCGCTGCTCTGCTTGGAGATTGCCGATGAAGCCAATGCTGAAAGCCGGCGAGCACATCGAGGGCATGCACTGGATAGCCGAGTACCGCCCGCTCACGCACGACATCCGCGTGCTGCGGGAAAACGTCGAAGTGGGCACGTACTGCGCGCCGCCCACGCTGTTCGGCGACGAGGAGGCGCTCGGCGCCGCGAACCTTGCCGATCACCGCGCTCAGGAGGCGGCGCTGCGCGCGTATCTGCGCAACTTCGTCAAGGAACACGACGCGGAGGAGTAGCGGCGCGATGGTCGTAAAGTGAACGGGCCGCTGACGCGGCCCGGTCTGTTGTTGCGTATCGCCCGGCTCACGACCGTTCGCAACACGCAGAAGGCCGGCGCATCGCCCCGGCCCGATCCGCTCAATGCCCGAGCGACTCGATCTTGCCGCCCGGTTGCGCAACGCCGTGCGGCCGCGCCATCTGCTTGATCAGCAACGCAACGCACGCAAGCAGGCCCGCGACGGCGATCGTCGCGAACACGCCCGCGAACGAGAAGTGCCGGCGCGTCAGTTCGGCAACGAGGAACGACCCGGCGATCCCGCCGAAGCGGCCGACACCGAGCATCCACGCCACGCCCGTGCCGCGCCCTTCGGTCGGATAGAACGCGGCGGCAAGCGCCGGCATCGACGATTGCGCGGTGTTCATCAGCACGCCCGCGATGAACACGATCAGCACGAGCAACCCGACGTTCCCGGCCGCCTGGCCGATCGCATACACGCTGATCGCGGTCAGCGCATAGCACACGGCGATCACGCGGTTCGCGTTGAAGCGGTCCATCAGCACGCCGCACAGCACCGCGCCGACGCCGCCGAGCGGAAACAGCGCGGAAATCAGCGTCGCGCTCTTCGGCGTGAGGCCCGCGTCCTTCAGCAGGATCGGCATCCAGTTGATCGACGCGTAGAAGATCACGAGACCCATGAAGTACGCGAGCCACAGCATCACGGAGCCGACGACGTACGAGCGCGACAGCACGACGCCGATCCCCTTGCTGCCCGTGTGCGGCGCGGATTCGGTCATCGCGAACGAGCCGGCGTTCAGCGCATCGCGCGAGATCCGCGACAGCGTCGCGCGGATCCGGTCGACGCTCTGGCCTTGCGCGACCATGAAACGCACCGATTCCGGCATCTTCAGCAGCAACAGCACGCCGAGCAGCAGCGGCGTCACACCGCCGAGCATCAGCACGCTGCGCCAGCCGAAATGCGGGATCATCCACGCGGCCAGAAAGCCGCCGAACGCCGCACCCAGCGGGAAGCCGCAGAACATCAGGTTGATTACGGTCGCGCGGCGCTTGTCCGGGCAGAACTCGCCCATCATCGTGACCGCGTTCGGCATCGCCGCGCCGAGGCCGACGCCGGTGACGAAGCGCAGCACCGTCAGATGCCCGATGGTCGTCGAGAATGCGGAAACGAAACATGCGATACCGAACAGGAACACCGAGCCGAGCAGCAGCGAACGGCGCCCGAGGCGATCGGACAGCGGGCCCGACACGAGCGCGCCGCACGCAAGGCCGAACAGCGCGGCGCTCAGCACGGGTGCGAGATCGGGTTTGGTGAGGTTCCATTCGCCGAGCAGCGACGGCGCGATGAAGCCGATCGCGGCCGTATCGAAGCCGTCGAGCAGCACGATTACGAAACACATCAGGAATACGAGCCACTGGAAGCCGCCGAACGGCTGCTCGTTGATGAAGGTCTGGACATCGACCACGGGTGCGCGATTCATCGCGAGTCTCCTATGTAAACAACGCGGCCCGATGGCCGCGCCTTTTCCTTGTTTGCGCGCCGATTCGCCGCCGGCGCGTCATGCGTTCCCGACACCCGCCGGCAGCGGCAGGCGTCGCGATCGGATCACGTCCGGCGCGAGCCGGCCGTGTTGTTCAGCCGCACCTAGGCGGCCGCGTCCTGTTCCTTGAAGATCTTGTCCGCGAGATGGAATGCGGAGTTCGCAGCCGGCACGCCGCAATAGATCGCGGTCTGCAGCAGCACTTCCTTGATCTCGTCGCGCGTCACGCCGTTGTTGCGCGCAGCGCGCAGATGCAGCGCGAGTTCCTCGCCGCGGTTCAGCGCGACCATCATCGCGATGGTCAGCAGGCTGCGCGTGTGGCGCGGCAGGCCGTCGCGCGTCCAGATCTCGCCCCATGCATAGCGCGTGATCAGGTTCTGGAATTCGTCGGTCACTTCGGTGCGGTTCTGGATCGAACGGTCGACGTGCGCGTCGCCGAGCACCGCGCGACGCACCTTCATCCCCGCTTCGTAACGTTGCTGGTCGTCCATCGTCGGTGCCTCATGCGGTCAGGAAGTCGAGCAGCGCGCGGTTGAAACCGTCGGTGCACTCGATGTTCGAAATGTGCGCGGCGTCGAATTCGACGTGACGCGCGCCGGGAATCGCGGCGGCCAGCGCACGGCCCTGGTCGGGCGGCGTCGACATGTCCTTCTCACCGGTCACGACGAGCACCGGCAGCGCGATGCCCTTCACTTCCTCGCGCAGGTCGGCCGCGTTCAGCGCGTCGCAGTTCGCCGCGTAACCGTCCTTGTCGGTATGCACGAAGGTGTCGCGGATCGCATCGAACAAACGCGGCTCGCGATCGACGAATGCGTCGGTGAACCAGCGCGGCAGCACGGCGTCGGCCAGCGCGGCCATCCCTTCCGCACGCGCCTTCTGCGCACGCGGCGCCCATACTTCCGGCGAGCCGATCTTCGCGGCGGTGTTCGACAGCACGGCGCGCACGATGCGCGACGGGTAGCGCGCGGCAAGCGCGGCACCGGTCAGGCCGCCCATCGAAATCCCGCAGAAATACGCGCGATCGATGCCGACGTGATCGAGCAGGCCGATCACGTCGCCCGCGAGCTGGTCGATCGTGTACGAGCCGGCCGGCGCTTCGGAATGGCCGTGGCCGCGCGTGTCGTAGCGCAGAATGTTGAAATGCTGCGCGAGCGGGCGAATCTGCGGCGCCCACATCTGCAGGTCGGCGCCGAGCGAGTTCGAGAAGACGAGCCACGGCGCATCGTCGCGCGCGGCACGGTCGATCCTGTAATGCAGTTTCACGCCGTTGACAGTGGCGAAAGGCATCAGTGTTCTCCTGGTTGTGTCGTGCCCGCGTGCAGCGCGAGCACGGCGTCGACGTAGGCCTGCGCCTCGCCGACATAATGTGCGGGATCGAGCAGCCGCGCGAGCGCGTCGCGCGACAGGTGGGCGGAGACGGTCGCATCGGCGGCGAGCACGTCGAACAGCGTCGCGCCGGTGCGCACGGCTTCCTTCGACGCCTGCTCGACGACATGATGCGCATCGAGGCGTCCGATCCGGTCGCCGAGCGCGAGCATCACGGCTTCCCCGAGGATCAGCCCGTGCGTCAGGTCGAGGTTCGCGGCGAGGCGCTCGGTGTTCACGTCGAGGCCCGCGACGATCTGCGCGATCTGCGCGAGCGCGCCGCCCGTCAGGCGCGCGACGTCGGGCAGCGCATCCCATTCGGCCTGCCAGCCGCCGAGCGCGCGCTCATGCTCCTGGACCATCCCGGCCAACACGGTCGCGACGAGGTTCGGCGCGCGCACCGCGGCGGTCAGCACAGCCGCGCAGCCGACGGGGTTGCGCTTGTGCGGCATCGTCGACGAGCCGCCCTTGCCGGCGGCCGCCGGTTCGCCGAGCTCGCCGACTTCGGTCTGCATCTGCAGCGACACGTCGCGCGCGATCTTGCCGAGCGTGCCCGTCAGCATGCCGAAGCACGACGCGGCTTCCGCGATGCGGTCGCGCTGCGTATGCCACGGCACGGCCGGCAACGCGAGCTTCAGGTCGGCCGCGAGCGCCGCGCTCACGCCGGCCGCCTGCTCGCGCAGGCTCGCCAGCGTGCCGGCGGCGCCGCCAAACTGCAGCACCAGCGCGCGCTCGCGCAACTCGGCGAAGCGCGCGCGATGGCGCAGCAGCGCATCGAGCCACTGCGCGAATTTCAGGCCGAGGGTGATCGGCAGCGCCTGCTGCAGCCACGTGCGGCCGATCATCGGCGTCGCGCGATGCGTGCGCGCGAGCGCCGCGAGCGACGTGCACGCTTCATCGAGCAGCGGCTCGAGCACGTCGAGCGTGTCGCGCAGCTGCAGCACGGTCGCGGTATCGATGATGTCCTGGCTCGTCGCGCCCCAGTGCACGAACTTCGCGGCCTCGGGATCGTCGGCCTTCACCTGGGCGGTGAGCTGCTTGACGAGCGGAATCGCGAGATTGCCGCCGAGCGCCGCGCCGCGCGCGAGCGCATCGGCGTCGAGGCGGGCGGCGTCGCACGCGCGTTCGATCGGCGCGACCGCGGCGGCGGGAATCACCTGCCGCGCGGCGAGCGCACGCGCGAGCGCGGCTTCGACGTCGAGCATCCGCTGGATCGTCGCGCGCGGCGACCAGATCCGGTTGAGCGGCTCGGTGCCGCAGATGAGGGAGGTCAGGCGGGCGCTGTCTTCGAGCATGGCATCAGATTGGGGAAACGGCGTGCGCCTATTGTCTACCCAAGCGCGCCGGCGTGCGCTCCATCGCGCCCGCCGGCCCGCTTGCCGTTCAGGCCGCTGCCTTGCGCGTCGCGTCGATCAGCGGCACGCCGGTCAGCTTCTGTAGTTCGTCGAACGACAGGTCGGTGAAGATCTCGCTCACCGCGAGGCCGTCCGCCGTCACGTCGAGCACCGCGAGATCGGTGTAGATGCGGCTCACGCACTGCACGCCGGTGACCGGATACGAGCACTGCGCGACGATCTTGCTCTCGCCCTGCTTCGTCAGGTGCTCCATCATCACGAATACCTGCTTCGCGCCGATCGCGAGGTCCATCGCGCCGCCGACGGCCGGAATCGCGTCGGGCGCGCCCGTATGCCAGTTCGCGAGGTCGCCGTTCGCCGACACCTGGAACGCGCCGAGCACGCAGTAGTCGAGGTGGCCGCCGCGCATCATCGCGAACGAATCCGAGTGATGGAAATACGCGCCGCCGGTGAGCAGCGTCACGTGCTGCTTGCCGGCGTTGATCAGCTCGTCGTCTTCCTCGCCGGGCGCGGGCGCCGGGCCCATGCCGAGCAGGCCGTTCTCGCTGTGCAGGAAGATTTCCTTGCTCGGGTCGAGGTGGTTCGCCACCAGCGTCGGCACGCCGATGCCGAGGTTCACGTACGCGCCTTCGGGGATGTCTTGCGCGACGCGCTTGGCCATCTCATCGCGGGTCAGTCGTTTCATTTCGGGTCTCCGGTCTCGGACAAAGTTCGGGCGTTCAGGCGGCTTGCGATGCACGTTCGGCGGCCAGCTCGGCCGCATGCGCGGCCTGCGGCACCTCGACGACGCGCTGCACGAAAATGCCCGGCGTCACGATGTGTTCCGGGTTCAGCCCGCCGAGCGGCACGACTTCCGACACCTGCACGATCGCGACCTTCGCGGCGCTGGCCATGATCGGCCCGAAGTTGCGCGCGGTCTTCCGATACACGAGATTGCCCCAGCGATCGCCCTTGTACGCCTTCACCAGCGCGAAATCGGCGTGGATCGGCGTCTCGAACACGTACGACTTGCCGTCGATCACGCGCGTCTCCTTGCCTTCCGCGAGCTTCGTGCCGAAGCCGGTCGGCGTGAAGAAGCCGCCGATGCCGGCGCCCGCCGCGCGGATCCGCTCCGCGAGGTTGCCCTGCGGGACGAGCTCCAGTTCGATCTCGCCCGCGCGGTACAGCGCGTCGAACACCTGCGAGTCGCTCTGGCGCGGGAACGAGCAGATGATCTTGCGCACCCGCTTCGCCTTGAGCAGCGCCGCAAGACCCGTCTCGCCGTTGCCCGCGTTGTTGTTGACGATCGTCAGGCCGCGCGCGCCCTGCTCGATCAGCGCGTCGATCAGCTCGGACGGCATGCCCGCCGTGCCGAAACCGCCGATCATGATGGTCGCGCCGTCGTGGACGTCCGCGACCGCCGATTGAAGCGATTCGAAAATCTTGTTGACCATGTCTCTTCCTGATACGAACCCGCGGCACGATGCGCGGCCTGTCGAGGGGGCACGCGCGTGTCGCGTGCCGCGTCGAAGGCCGTCGTCGACCTTCGGCCATCGTTCGCTATTCGAACCTTGATTCGATTAGCGAACGATGGCCGATCATAGAGTCGCGCACAGCGCGTTGTCAAGGCGGGATCCTTCGGGGGGCGTCTGGTCGTCGAACGGCAGCCCGACGTAGTTTTCGGCGAGCGACTGCGCGGCGGCCCGCGAGCGGGTCACGTACTTGAGCTCGGCAAACTTCAGGCGATTGACGAACGGCGAGTCCTCCGGCGACGAATGCAGCATGTTCGTCATGAAGTACGAGAAATGCTCGGCGCGCCACACGCGTTCGAGACAGGTCGCCGAGTAGCGCTCGAGCGGCGTCGCGTCGCCGTGGCGATAGCGCGCGCCGAGCGCGCGTGACAGCGCGCGGACGTCGGCCACCGCGAGGTTCATGCCCTTCGCGCCGGTCGGCGGCACGATGTGCGCGGCGTCGCCCGCGAGGAACAGCCGGCCGTGCTGCATCGTCTCCGACACGAAGCTGCGCATCGGCGTCACGCTCTTCTGCGTGATCCGGCCCTCGGTCGGCGTCCAGCCCGTGTCGTTCGAGAAGCGCGTGTGCAGTTCGTCCCAGATCCGCGCGTCGGACCATTCGGCCAAGTCTTCGTCGGGCTTGCACTGCAGGTAGAGGCGCGTGACCGTCGGCGAGCGCATCGAGAACAGCGCGAAGCCGTTGTCGTGATGCGCGTAGACGAGCTCGTCCAGCGACGGCGCCGCATCGGCGAGGATGCCAAGCCATGCGAACGGGTAGACGCGCTCGAACGTGTTCAGGCGCTCGGCGGGAATCGTCTGCCGCGCGATGCCGTGGAAGCCGTCGCAGCCGGCGATGTAGTCGCAATCGATGCGATCGGCGCGGCCGTCCGCGTGCTTGAACGTGACGAACGGGTGCTCGCTTTCGATATCGTGCAGCGCGACATCGCTCACTTCGAAGTGCATCGCGTGACCGTGCTCGACGCCGGCCGCGATCAGGTCGCGCACGACTTCATGCTGGCTATAGACGGTGATCGCGCGCCCGCCGGTGAGCGCGCTCAGGTCGATGCGGTGGCGCTGGCCGGAGAACAGCAGCTCGATGCCGTGATGTTCGAGCCCTTCGCGACGCATCCGCTCGCCGAGGCCCGCTTCGTTCAGCGTGTCGACGGTGCCCTGCTCGAGCACGCCGGCGCGGATGCGGTTCTCGCAGTATTCGCGCGAACGCGCTTCGACGAGGATGGAATCGACGCCTTGCAGGCGCAGCAGATGGGAAAGCAAAAGGCCGGACGGACCGGCGCCGATGATGGCGACCTGGGTGCGCATTGTTCGTCTCCTGAACATTGGTTCGAGTAATGGAACACATTTGAGCGCTTTCCCGACTATGCGGCAACGCGATTCAGGAGATATGTTGTATACGTTTTGGAGATACTGGCCCGGCCATGGAAGCGCTCGACCTGAACCTGATTCCCTACCTCGTCGCGCTCGACGACACGCGCAACGTCAGCCGCGCCGGCGACCTGCTCGGCGTGAGCCAGCCGCGCGTGAGCACCGCGCTCGGCCGCCTGCGCGAGTATTTCGGCGATCCGTTGTTCGTGCGCACGTCGCGCGGAATGGAGCCGACGCCGCGCGCGCTCGCGCTGCTGCCGGCCGCGCGCGACGCGCTCGCGCAGATCGAGCGCGGCCTCGTCGCGCCGCACGACTTCGATCCGGCGGCGAGCACGCACACGTTTTCGATCGCGCTGTCGGACGTCGGCGAGATCGTGTTCCTGCCGAAGCTGCTGCAGGCATTCGCGACGCACGCGCCGCATGCGAACCTGCGCTCGGTCTCGCTCTCGCACGATGAAGTCGGCCGCGGCCTCGAAGCCGGGTCGATCGATCTCGCGGTCGGCTACTTCCCCGATCTCGACGGCAACAACTTCTTCCAGCAGCGTCTGTTCACGCACCGCTTCGTCTGCCTGATGCGGCGCGGCCATCCGCTCGAACAGGCACGTCCGTTCACGGCCGAGCAGTTCCTCGCGTGCGGACATGCGGTGGTGCGCGCCGAGGGCCGCAGCCAGGAAGTGCTCGAGAAATACCTCGCGAAGCAACGCATGCAGCGCCGTGCGGTGCTCGAGACGCCGCACTTCATGAGCCTGCCGTTCATCCTGAGCCGCACCGACCTGATCGCGACCGTGCCGCACGCGATCGGCTATGCGTATGCGGCCGAGCATGCGTTCATCGTGCCGGTCGAGCCGCCGTTGCCGCTGCCGCGCTTCGACCTGAAGCAGCACTGGCATCGCAAGTTCCACAACGACCCGCGCACCGCGTGGCTGCGCGGCGTCGTCGCGTCGCTGTTCAACGACGAGCAGGACGAATGGCCGAAGTGACGCGCGGTGTGCGGCAGGCCGCACGCACGACGCGCGAAAGCATGAAACAATGCCCGAATATCCGCGCCGCCGCTGGCGGCCGCATTCGATGGAGCGACCAGATGGGTAAAAAATCCGCGCGGCCCGAGCCGGCCGCATCCCGGCCGAGCCGGGAAGAAGCCGAGGAGGCCGTTCGCGTGCTGCTGCGCTGGGCCGGCGACGATCCGGCCCGCGAAGGGCTGCTCGACACGCCCGCGCGCGTCGTGCGCGCATATGAAGAGTTCTTCGCCGGCTATGCGCTGGAGCCGCGCGACATCCTCGCGCGCACGTTCAGCGAAGTCGACGGCTACGACGAAATGATCGTGCTGAAGGACATCCGCTTCGAGAGCTATTGCGAGCATCACATGGTGCCGATCATCGGTCGCGCGCACGTCGCGTATCTGCCGAATCATCGCGTCGTCGGCATCTCGAAGCTCGCACGCCTCGTCGACGCGTTCGCGAAGCGCCTGCAGATCCAGGAAAAGATGACGGTGCAGATCGCCGACACGCTGTTCGACGTGCTGCAGCCGAAGGGCGTCGGCGTGATTCTCGAAGCCGCGCATCAGTGCATCTCGACGCGCGGCGTGCACAAGCCGGGCGTCGAGATGGTCACGTCGCGCATGCTCGGCACGTTCCGCACCGATCCGTCGACGCGACGCGAATTCCTGTCGATCGTCGCGAATCCTTCTTCAGTCAACCTGACGAATACGTAATGCAGTCCACGAAGCAAGCGGCTAACGCGCCGGTCGTGCTCGTGACCGGCGCCGCGCGCCGGGCCGGGCGCGCGTTCGCCGAGTATTTCGCCGCGCACGGATATCGCACCGCCGTCCATTACGACCGCTCCGCCGATGCCGCGCAGGCGGCGGCCCGCGCGATCGCCGAACGCGGGCACGATTCGGTCGCGTTGCAGGCCGACCTGTCGGATGCCGGGCAGATCACCGCGCTGGTCGACCAGGTGTATGCGCGCTTTGGCCGCCTCGACGTGCTGGTCAACAACGCGTCGGTGTTCTGGCAGGACCATTTCCCGAGCTTCGATCTCGCGGCGTTCGACCAGGCATGGGCCGTCAACTGCCGCGCGCCGATCCTGCTCACGCGCGCATTCTACGAACGGGCGCGCGCGGCTGGCACGCAGGGTGTCGTCGTCAACGTGGTCGACCAGAAGATCAAGGAAAACTTCCACCGCGATCATTTCAGCTACACGGTCGCGAAGGCCGCGCTCGGCAACCTCACGCAGATGCTCGCGCTGTCGTCGTCGCCGGTGCTGCGCGTGAACGCGGTGTTCCCCGGGCTGATGCTGCCGAGCGACGACCAGACGCAGGCCGACTTCGAACACGCGAGCCGCGCATCGACGCCGCTCGCGCGCATCGCCGGGCCCGACGACGTCGCAGGCGCGATCCTGTTGCTGACCGGCAGCGCGTACAACGGCGTGGATTTCGTCGTCGACGCGGGGCAGAACCTGATCCGGGTCGACCAGGACGTGCTGTACAAGCATCGTTCGCCAGCCGGCAAGCACTGACCAACGCATGTTGCACGGCATCCGTGTGCGCCGTCGCACATGGATGCGCGGGCATCGACGCATGCTTTCACCCGCGCTGCGCGAACGACGGATGCGCCGTTCGCGCTCCCCGTTATGGCTTCTCGGCGCTGCCGCCTTCGCGGATCTTGCCTTGCGCGACGCTCGTGCCGGGCGGCACGCTGTGCGTGAGCCACACGTTCCCGCCGATCACCGAACCGCGCCCGATCGTCACGCGGCCGAGGATCGTCGCGCCCGCGTAGATGACCACGTCGTCCTCGACGATCGGGTGCCGCGCATTGCCCTTGACCAGCGCGCCGTCGCCATCGGACGGGAAGCTCTTCGCACCGAGCGTGACGGCCTGGTACACGCGCACGCGCTCGCCGATGATCGCGGTTTCGCCGATCACGACACCGGTGCCGTGGTCGATGAAGAAGCTCGGGCCGATCTGCGCGCCCGGGTGAATGTCGATGCCGGTGGCCGAGTGCGCGATTTCATTGATGAAACGCGCGAGCAGCGGCACGCCGAGCCGGTGCAATGCATGCGCGAGCCGATGGTGCATCATCGCGAGCACGCCGGGGTAGCACAGCAGGATCTCGGTGATGTGCTGCGCGGCCGGATCGCCCGCGTATGCGGCCTGGATGTCGCTGACCAGCAGCGCGCGAACCGCCGGCAACTGCCGGCCGAACTCGCGCGCGATCTCGAACGCGCGTTCGTCGAGCTCGGCGAACGGCGTATCCGCATGCTCGGGCAGGAACGGCAGCGCGCGGCGAATCTGTTCGGACAGGATCCGCAGCGTGCTTTCGAGCGTGTGGCCGACGTAGTAGTCGACGCTTTCGTCGGTCAGGTCCGGCGCGCCGTAATGCGTCGGGAACATCGACGCGCGCAGGCCGGTGACGATCTTGCAGATCGCGTCGCGCGACGGCAGCTCGCGAATGCCGCGCGGATGACGCGTGCGATGAAGTTCCTCGCGCGATTCGCGCAAGCCGGCAACGATTTCTTCGAGGCCCCACTGACGGGCGGGTGATGTCGACATATGCCAATGCGGGCGGCCGCGTTCGATCGCACGGCCGCAAATAAAGTGACGGGTTCCGCAAGATTACCGCGTTTTCGTCCGGCAGCGGCACGACGGAGGATCGGCCGGACGGCCGATGCCGCCACCGCGCGACGGCGTCAGATCGTGATGCTGCTCGCGTCGATCCAGCGCACGGCCCAGTCGCGCGCGTGCGCGATCGCGTCGCCTTCGTCGTTGAACTGGAGCTCGGTCGGAAAAAAGCGGTTCGCGACGAGTTCCCCGTCGCTCGATCGGGAGATCACGACGTAGGGTTTGAACGAACCGTCGCTGGCGCGCGCGGGCGCGCAATTCAACAGATAGCCGCGGTGCGTGAAGGCAGTAGTCGCTTGCATGAGTCCGCCACCTCTAGTCCCTTGATTTGTTGTTCACTACCCGTCTTGAGGGTGCTGCGACGCCCCGGTGCGAGCGGAGGCGGCAAGACCGCATCCCCTGTCGCCGCTTCGCAGGAAAAGAATCATACTCTGTAGAAAACGGGTGTTCTAGCTGAAATAAATCATGACAAATCAGCGCGCGCAACGCGACCGCGGCGATCGATCGCGCGCCGTTTTCCCGTCGTGCCCGGAACGGGATTTGCTTGGATCCGGAGCGCTTCGCCGCGAGGAGAGTCGCGATGAAAACGTCAGCCCACGCGCACGCCGCGCATCCGCGCAGCATCGAACTCGACAACGACGACACGCACGACAGCACCGTCGACACCGACGGCAAGAATCGCGAGGCCGCGCGTCTCGCGAGCGGCGGCGCATTCTCCCCTGATCAGATCACGCGCAGCAACGCATCGCTCGTCAACGCGATGCCCGAGGCCGGCGACGGCTTCGCCGGCTTCGACAGCCGGCCCGGCGGCAATCATCCGGCGCTGGCGCTGCGGGCCGGCTACATGATGGTCGAGAAGGGATTCGACGTGCCGTCTCATGCGAGCGACGCGCCGTATGGCCCGGTTCACCGGATGTACGGCAGCGCGTACTGGCCCGGTCATGGACGCCGGCCGGAACGCGTGATCGAAATCACGCCGGTGCCGCGGTGACGCGCGCGGCGTTTGAATCGATCGTTCGATTGGCCGGCGAAGCGTGCCCGACGGCCGACGGCCGATGGCGGCGGATCGGCATGCGCGTTCGCGCGCCGGTCCGCCGAATGGGCGCCGCAATCGCTGTCGATGACGGGTTCTGGTTCGGCACCCGGGTTTCGCGACGTCGATGCAGCGACGTTGATCGAAGTCACGCCGTCGCGATACGGATGAGATTCAATGCTCGCTCGCGACGAACGGCACGTCGCTGCAAAGTCCGTGCCGTTCGTTTACCCTGCCTCGCAACGACGCACGGCCTGCCCGGCCGTTCGGCCGACTTCCGTTCAACCCGCCATCTGGAGACACTATGTACAAGCGCATTCTGGTTGCCATCGACGGCAGCGACACCGCCCGCCACGCGTTCGATGCCGCGCTCGCGCTCGCAAAGGAGCACGGCGCGGAACTGCAACCGTTCTACGTCGTCGAAAACGCCGCGATCTACTACAACGTGCCGGGCTACGATCCGTCCGTGCTGCGCGATCAGCTGATCGCGCAGGGCAATGCGCTCGCGGAGGAGTTCAAGACGCTGATGCAGGCGGCGGGCGTGAAGGGCGAAACGCTGACGAGCGAGGCGTCGTCGCTCAACGACGTGTCGACGCTGATCCTCGACGGTGCGAAAGCGTTCGGCGCCGACCTCCTCGTGCTCGGCACGCATGGTCGCCGCGGGTTCCGTCGCCTCGTGCTCGGCAGTATCGCCGAACAGTGCGTGCGGCATGCGACGCTGCCCGTGCTGCTGATCCCGGCCGCCGCGCATACGGACGATCAGGCGGGCTGAGCGGTGCCGGCATCGGCGTGCGCGCCGCCGCGCGCCCGCGCAGCGGCATGCGTGCGTAAGTGCATGCCACCGCGATGCCCGCGACATGTGCGCACGGTCGCGACGTTTTGTCACCCGCCAGCGGCAACTTGCGGTGGGACAATGATTCGGTCGATTCAATGCCGGAGTAAACAATCATGTTGACGCCCGTCGCCACACGCCCCGCCGCCTCGTCCCATGCAGGCAACTGGTCTCCCCGCCAGGCCCCGCACTGCTCGTCGTGCGCAATGCGGCACCTGTGCATGCCGCAGGGCCTCGCGCCCGAAGCGCTCAGCCGCCTCGAATCGGTCATCTGCGCGGCGCGCCCGGTCAAGCGCGGCGAAGCGCTGTTCCGCGAAGGCGACACTTTCGACAACCTGTACGCCGTGCGCTCGGGTTCGCTGAAAACCGTCGCCACGCGCCACGACGGCCGCGAGCAGGTCACCGGCCTGCACCTGGCCGGCGAAGCACTCGGCCTCGACGGCATCTGCGACGACACGCACCCGCGCACTGCCGTTGCGCTGGAAGACAGCTCGGTCTGCGTGATCCCGTACAGCGCGCTCAAGTCGCTGTGCTCGGAAGCCGGCACGATGCAGCTGCGCATGCACAAGCTGATGAGCGAGCAGATCGTGCGCGAAACGTCGCAAACCATGCTGCTCGGCTCATTGAATGCGGAAGAGCGCGTCGCCGCGTTCCTGCTCGACGTGTCGTCGCGCTACCTGAAGCGCGGTTACTCGCCGTCGGAATTCAACCTGCGGATGACGCGCGAAGACATCGGCAGCTATCTCGGCATGACGCTCGAAACGGTCAGCCGCACACTGTCGAAGTTCCAGAAGCGCGGCCTGATCGAAATGCACGGCCGCCTCGTACAGATCGTCGACTTCGACGGCCTGCACCACGTCTGACCCCGCGCGGCGCGCCACCTGCGCGCCGCCGCCCGCCCCCCTCCGCCGCGCCCGCTTCGATCAGTCGAGAAACAGCGCGGCGCGCGCCTTCAACGCCGCGCTGAAGTCGTCGAGCCAGCCGATCGACAGGCGCCAGCTCTGCCAGTACAGGTCGATATCGACGGTCCGCCCGCGCGACATGTCGATCAGTTCGCCCGCCGCCAGTTGGCGGTCGACCATCCGGTCCGGGCACATCCCCCATCCCAGCCCCGTTTCGCACGCACGCAGGTAACCCGCGACGTGCGGGATCCAGTGTTGCGGCGGATCGAGATCCGCGCGAGTCACGCGCCGGATGAAGCGCGCCTGCAAACCATCCTTCGGATTGAACATCACGCACGGCGCACGGCGCAGCGCGTCGCGTGTGATGCCCGCGCCGAAATAGCGGTCGTAGAACGCCGGCGAGCACACCGCGCGATAGCGGATCCGCCCCAGCCGCGTCGACCGGCATCCCTGGATCGGCTCGGCCTGCGCGGTCACCGCCCCCTGCACGCTGCCGTCGCGAATGCGTGCGGCCGTGTAGTCCTGGTCGTCGATCACGAGATCGAGCAAGGTCTCGCGCTCGGTGCAGAACGGCCCGACCGCGTCGATGAACCAGGTGGCGACGCTGTCGTCGTTGACGGCAACGCGCAACATCGGCCATGCGCTCGCGATCTGACCGGGCAATGCCGGCATCCGGCTGCCCAGTTCGGCTTCGAGCAACTGCACGCGTTCCGTATGCCGGCACAGCAGCGCACCCGAGGTCGTCGCGACGCACGGTTGCCCGCGCTTGACGAGCACGCTGCCGACGCGCTCCTCCAGCAGTTTCACCCGCTGCGATACCGCCGACGGCGTGACGTTCAGCTCCTTGGCCGCCCGTTCGAACGAACCGTGCCGGATCACCGCCGCGAGCGCGTCGAGCAATGCGTAGTCGAGCATTAGATTTCCTTAATCGGCATTAGGTGAATTAGCTTCTCTTATGTCCCAGCTGACCGCAGACTAGCGCCAACCGATTCACCCGTCTACTGCTCCACCACTTCCCATCATGAACTGGATCGCTTTTTCCCACGGCGCCGCCTTGTGCGGGTCGCTCATCGTCACCATCGGCGCGCAGAACGCGTTCGTGCTCCGGCAAGGCATCATGCGCTCGCACGTCGGCAAGATCGTGCTGCTGTGCGCGCTGTCCGACATGATCCTGATCGGTGCGGGCGTCGGCGGCGCATCGGTCCTCGTCGAACGCTATCCGACCTTCGTCCACGTCGTGCTGTACGTCGGCCTCGCGTATCTCGCGTGGTTCGGCATCAACGCGCTGCGCCGCGCGTTCAAGCCGGGACACGAAACGCTCGACGTCCGCGGCGACGCCGTCGCGCCGCCGCCGCAGGGCGCGGTCGCGATCGTGCTGATGACGCTCGCGTTCACGTGGCTCAACCCGCACGTGTATCTCGATACGTTCCTGCTGATCGGCACGGCCGGCGCACGTGAACCCGAAGGCTCGCGGCTTGCGTTCGCGATCGGCGCGATGTCGGTCAGCGTCGTGTGGTTCCTCGGGCTCGGATACGGCGCGCGTCTGCTGGCGCCGTGGTTCCGCAAGGCCGTCGCGTGGCGCGTGCTGGACGGCGCGATCGGCAGCATGGTGCTGTTTCTGGCGGCCGTGCAGTTGCGATAACGGATCGGGGCGCCGATCGATCGCGGGCGGCAATCTTGCCGCCCGTTTTCGTTCCGCTTCGGCGAACGGATGCGATACGCCGATCTCCGCCTGTCTCTGCCCGGCCGCCGAAAATTCAGCTCCAGATCGAACGCAGCCGCACGGATCGACACATCGCGGACGGCACCTCCGCCACACGCTGCCATTCGTCCGCTGCCACGGCCATGCGCGCGCTGCACGAAATCGCTCGATGGGCGAAAATGTTCCGGCATCCGCGACAACGGCGAAAGCGCTTCCTCCATTCGCCTGCCCGTCGCATTCATCCTGGCCAATCCTGTCGCCCCATCCCGTCATCCCTCAGATTCCGGAGAGCAACATGGCACTACGCACCCTCGGCACATCCGACATCCAGGTTTCCCCGCTCGCCTTCGGCGGCAACGTCTTCGGCTGGACCGTCGACGAGAACGCATCGTTTGCGTTGCTCGACGCGCTCGCCGACACCGGCATCAACTTCATCGACACGGCCGACGTCTATTCGGCCTGGGCCCCCGGCAACAGCGGCGGCGAATCGGAAACGATCATCGGCAAGTGGCTCAAGCGTTCGGGCAAGCGCGATCAGGTCGTGATCGCGACCAAGGTCGGGCTGCTCTCGACGCGCGCCGGCCTGACCAAGGACAACATCCTGAAGGCCGCCGACGATTCGCTGCGCCGCCTGCAGACCGACTACATCGACCTGTACTTCTCGCACCGCGATCTCGCCGACACGGCCCCGCTCGAAGAGACGCTCGCCGCCTACCAGACGCTGATCGACGCGGGCAAGGTCCGCATCATCGGCGCGTCGAACTACAGCGGCGCACGCCTGCGCGAAGCCGCCGAGATCAGCAAGCGCCATGGCCTGCCCGCGTATCAGGTGATCCAGCCGGAGTACAACCTGATCGACCGCGCCGAGTACGAGCGCGATCTCGAACCGGTCGTGCGCGAGTTGAAGCTGGGCGTCGTCAACTATTACGCGCTCGCGAGCGGCTTCCTGTCGGGCAAGTACCGCAGCGAGGCCGACCTGAAGAAGAGCGTGCGCGGCGATCGCGTCGCCCGTTATCTCGATGCGCGCGGCCTGCGCATTCTCGCGGCACTCGACGATGTGTCGGCGAAGCACGGCACGCAACCGGCCGCGATCGCGCTCGCATGGCAGATCGCGCGGCCGACGATCACCGCGCCGATTGCAAGCGCGACATCGCTCGTGCAGCTTGCATTGCTCGGCGAAGCGATTCGCGTGCGGCTCGACGACGAAGATATCCGCAAGCTCGACGCGGCCAGCGCGGTCTGACGAAGCGGACAACCGCCCGGCGGTCCGAACCGCCGCGGTTTGCGGTTCGTGCTGCCGGCGCATCGCGCGCGTGGCAGCGGCATGCCATCACGCATGTCGGCACGGCGCCGGCGGCTCGACGGCAACGGTTCCGGCGCCGATCAGCGCGCCGCCGGCAGATCAGCCGTGATTCCCGGCTCGGCCACCGGTAGAGGGCGCGTCGCGATTTTCTCCGCCTCCGCGCGTTTCAGTCCCAGCGCCTGCAACACGAGCGCCGCCGCGCGCTCGGGAAATCCTTCATCTTCGATACCCAGCGCTTTCTGTCGCCGCGTGCTCGGCAGGATCGACGCGGCAAAGTGCAATTCGGCTGCAATTGCTGCCAGCACCGTCCCGATGACGGACTGGATGCTCATGAACGGATCGGCGACGACGAATCGCTTCGCCGCGATGCCGCGCCCGCTGTCGCGCAGGAAGCGTTGGCCCAGCCCGCGCTCGAATGCCCGTCTCGAGCAGCCCTCCCGGATCAGGAACTGACCCCACACGCGCTCGCGTCGCGCGCGCATCAGCGTGTGGCGCACGGATACGGCGATCACCTCGGCCGGGTCGGACAACCCGCCGGCAAGGCGGTCGAGCGTATCCGCGAAATCGTCGAAAACCCATTCGATCAATGCGACGACGATCCCCTCCTTCGACTCGAAGTGGTTGTAGAACGACCCGAAGCCGACATCTGCCGCTTCCGTGATTTCGTTGATCGCAACGCCATCCGGGCCTTTCTCGGCCATCAGCCTGAGCGCCGCCTCGAGCATGCGCGTGCGCGTCTCCCGCTTGCGACGCGCGCCGCGCGGTTGACGCGGCTCGCCAGTGCGCGCGGATGCGACGGCGGGTTTCGGATTGCGGGCCACACGGCGCTTGGACGTGTCTTGCATATCGGTAAGTGAGCTCTGCATGGCTCAATTCTAGATCGACCGCTCATACTTGACAACTTTATCAGTTATGAGTTTAATCTCGACTTCGAAAGCGAGCCTGGGCCGAACAGCCTGAAAACAGGGGCACAACCGTGCGTAACAGCAGACAAATCCAGATTCCGAAATCCATTCGCCCATCCGAGTCGAAGCGGATGGACGGGCGCTTCGCCGCGAGGCGCCGGGGCGCCCGGATGGCGGACCGAATCACTGTCGCCCGCGACGGAAGCCGCCTGTCATCGCAGGCGTCAGCAGCCGCGGGCCCTGTCACGGCCCCGGCATGCCGGAACGCCACGACCTCGCAAGCCCTGCTGCTGTGGGGAGGGCACGGCATGCGCTGACAACCGGAAGCCCCGTCAGTTGCCGTCCACATCCCGAAAACGTCGGACTGCTTACTTATCGGATACCGCGGGCTGCTGTTTCACCCGCGACAAAGGTGAATCGTGCGCGGGCGCCGGATGTGCCATCCGCGTCGCACCGTTTCTCAACTCGACCATCACTTGCCCTGGAAAAATCGTGAAACTTCCCGGCCTCAACGCGCGCTCGCCTGCGCGCCCATTTCTGTCACGCATCGCGCGCCCGATGAATCGGGCGCCCGTCGTCGCCGCCTGCTGTGCGATCCTGCTCTCGGCCTGCCATTCGCGCGAGCCCGTTGTCGTCGAACCCAAACCCGTCGTCGCGCTGGCGGTCCATCCCGAAGGCGCGCCGTCCGGCAATTCGCTGCCCGGCCAGGTGCAGGCGCGGTATTCCACGCCCCTTTCGTTCCGGGTAGGCGGAAAGATTGTCGAACGGCGCGTGCGAATCGGCGACACCGTCAAGGCCGGTCAGGTCATTGCGCTGCTCGATCCAACCGACCTGCGCAGCAACGTCGCCAATGCCCGCGCACAGCTCGACGAGGCCGAACATCGCGTCGTCTACGCCAAACAACAGCTCGATCGCGATCGCGCGCAGTCCCAGGCGAACCTCATCGCGCCGGCGCAGCTGGAACAAACCCAGGACGCTTACGCATCGGCGGTCGCGCGGCGCGATTCCGCGCTCGCGCAAATGGCGCTCGCCGGCGACCAGCTCCGGTACGCGTCGCTCGTCGCGGATCACGACGGCGTCATCACGTCGGAAGACGCCGATACCGGGCAGAACGTCCAGGCCGGTCAGGCGGTCTTTCATCTTGACTGGAGCGGCGATCTCGACGTCGTCTGCGACGCGTCGGAGCGCGACCTCCAGGCGTTGGCGGTCGGACGCGGCGCCCGGGTCGTCCTGAGCGCGCTGCCCGGCCAGACCTTCAACGCACGCGTGCGCGAGATCGCCGCCGCTGCCGACCCGCAAAGCCGCACGTGGCGCGTGAAGCTCACATTGATCGCACCGGGCGCGGACGTGCGCGCGGGCATGACCGCCAACATCGCGTTCGACGCCGTCGACGACGGCGCCGCGCAGCGCGCATTCGAGCTGCCTGCAACCGCGCTCTTTCATCGCGGCGAGGCGCCGGCCGTCTGGGTCGTACGCAACGGCAGCGACACGCTGGAACTGCGGCCCGTGACCATCGGCCGCTACAACGAAAACTCGATTTCCGTCACCGCCGGACTGCACGACAACGAGCGCGTCGTCGTGCAAGGCGTTCACGCCGTCAGCGCGAATCAGCGCGTGCAGGTTGTCGCGCCGCTTCATCCGGAGGATTTCTCGTCATGAACGCACCCGACCGCGAACCCGCGCACGACCGCGCGCTCGACAAGCCGGCCGATGGCAGCCGCTTCAATCTCTCCGCATGGGCGCTGACCCATCAGCAGCTCGTGATCTTCCTGATCGGGCTGGCGACGCTCTTCGGCGTCATCGGCTATACGCACCTTGCGCAGTCGGAAGACCCGCCGTTCACGTTCCGGACCATGGTGATCCAGACCTATTGGCCGGGCGCGACGGCGCGCGAGGTGAAGGAGCAGATCACCGACCGGATCGGCCGCCAGCTTCAGGCAGCGCCGTACGTCGACAACATCAAGAGCTACTCGCGGCCCGGCGAGTCGATGATCTTCTTCGCGATGAAGGATTCGGCGCCCGTCAAGGAAGTGCCCGAGACCTGGTACCAGGTGCGCAAGAAAGTCGGCGACATCCGCGCGACGCTGCCCAAAGGCGTGGTCGGGCCGTTTTTCAACGACGAATTCGGCGACGTCTATACGAACATCTTCGCGCTCGAAGGCGACGGCTATTCGCCCGCGCAACTGCACGACTACGCCGACCGGTTGCGCACCGCGCTGCTCCGGATTCCCGGCGTCGCCAAGGTCGATTACTTCGGCGATCCGGATCAACACATCTTCGTCGAGATATCGAACGCCGAGCTGACCCGGCTCTCGATTACGCCGCAGCAGCTCGCGCAAGCCATCGACGCGCAAAACGCCGTCGCGCCGGTCGGCACCATCACGACCGCGAATGATCGCGTGTTCGTGCGCCCGAGCGGCGCATTCAAGGACGTGCAGGCGCTCTCCGACATGCTGATCACGGTCAACCGGCGCACGTTCCGTCTCGGCGATATCGCGAAGGTCACGCGCGGCTACGACGATCCGCCCGTCACCCAGATGCGTGCGAATGGACAGGCAGTCCTGGGCATCGGCGTGACGATGCAAAAAGGCGGAGACGTGATCGACCTCGGCAAGGCACTCGACGCGAAAGCGGCCGAGCTGCAGGCGACGCTGCCCGCCGGTCTCAAGCTGGCGCCCGTCTCGAGCATGCCGCATGCGGTCAAACATTCGGTCGACGAATTCGTGAGGTCCGTCGGCGAAGCGGTGGCGATCGTGCTGGTCGTGAGCCTCGTGTCGCTTGGCCTGCGGACCGGCATGATCGTCGTGATCACGATTCCGATCGTGCTGGCCGTGACGGCGCTGTGCATGCACCTGTTCGGCATCGGGCTCGACAAGGTTTCGCTCGGCACGCTCGTGCTCGCGCTGGGGCTGCTCGTCGACGATGCGATCATCGCCGTCGAGATGATGGCCGTGAAGCTCGAGCAGGGCTGGAGCCGCATGCGAGCGGCGGCATTCGCGTATTCGAGCACGGCATTTCCGATGCTGACCGGCACGCTCGTCACGGTGTCGGGCTTCCTGCCAATCGCGCTCGCGAAATCGAGCACGGGCGAATACACGCGCTCGATCTTCGAAGTGTCGGCGATTTCGCTGATCGTTTCTTGGTTCGCAGCCGTCGTGCTCGTTCCGCTGCTCGGCTATCACATGCTGCGCGAGCACAAGCAGCACGATGGCGATGCAAGCCACCACGAGCACGATGTCTACGATACCGGCTTCTATCGCCGCCTGTCCGGCTGGATCATGCGCTGCGTGGAACGCCGCTGGCTCGTCCTCGGCGTCACGGCCGTGCTGTTCGCGATCGCGATGGCGGCCTTCACGCGCGTGCCGCAGCAATTCTTCCCGAACTCGGAACGGCCCGAACTGCTCGTCGATCTCCGGCTGCCGGAAGGCGCGTCGTTCGATGCGACGCTGCGCGAAGCGAAGCGCCTGGAGCAGACGCTCGCCGGTCGCCCCGAGATCGATCATTTCGTCGACTTCGTCGGCACCGGCGCACCGCGCTTCTATCTGCCGCTCGACCAGCAGCTTCAGCAGCCCAACTTCGCGCAATTCGTCATTACAGCGAGGAACATCGAGGATCGCGAAAAGCTGATGCAGTGGCTCGACGTCAAGCTCGAGAAAACATTCCCCGCCGTGCGCACGCGCGTGGCGCGGCTCGAGAACGGGCCGCCCGTCGGCTTCCCGATCAAGTTCCGCGTGAGCGGCGACGACATCGCCACCGTCCGCGAAATCGCCGGTCAGGTCGCGGAGAAGGTGCGCGCCGACAGCCGCACGAAGAACGTGCAATTCGACTGGGACGAGCCGGCGGAGCGATCGGTTTCGTTCGAGATCGACCAGATGAAGGCGCGCGCGCTCGGCGTGTCGTCGGAAGACGTGTCGAACTTCCTGGCCATGACGCTTTCCGGCTACACGGTCACGCAATATCGTGAGCGCGACAAGCTGATCAACGTCGATCTGCGTGCGCCAAAGAGCGAGCGGATCGATCCGGCAAAGCTCGCGGGCCTCGCCATGCCGACACCGAACGGGCCCGTGCCGCTCGGATCGCTCGGCCACGTGCGCAACACGCTCGAGTACGGCGTGATCTGGGAACGCGACCGCCAGCCGACGATCACGGTGCAGGCCGACGTGCGCGGCAACGCGCCGAGCATCGGCGTCACCCGCGACATCGAGCAAGCGCTCGCCGTGCAACGCGCCAAGCTGCCGGCCGGCTATCGCATCGAAACCGGCGGCTCGATCGAGGAAAGCATGAAGGGCCAGACGTCGATCAACGCGCAGATGCCGCTCATGATCATCGCCGTGCTGACGCTGCTGATGATCCAGCTCAAGAGCTTCTCGCGGACCTTCATCGTCGTGTTGACCGCTCCCCTCGGGTTGATCGGCGTCGTGGCCGCGCTGCTTCTGTTCGGCAAGCCCTTCGGCTTCGTTGCGTTGCTCGGCGTGATTGCGATGTTCGGCATCATCATGCGCAACTCCGTGATTCTCGTCGACCAGATCGATCAGGACATCGCAGCGGGCCATCGGCGTGTCGATGCGATCGTCGGCGCGACCGTAAGGCGATTCCGGCCAATCATGCTGACGGCCGCCGCCGCCGTGCTCGCGTTGATTCCGCTGTTGCGCTCGGGCTTCTTCGGTCCGATGGCGACCGCGCTGATGGGCGGCATCACGATCGCCACCGTACTGACCGTCTTCTTCCTGCCGGCCCTCTACGCGACGTGCTTCAGGGTCCGGCTCGACGAACGTGGTTCGACCGCGACCGACCTCGCCCACTCGGAGAAATGCTCATGAAACTTGCCCGTATGACACTCGTGTCGGCCGCGACCACGGCATTCGCCCTCTCCGGCTGTTCGCTCGCGCCCGGCGGCACGCCGCCGGAGATGCCGTCCCCCGCCCACTACGGCACCACGGCGCAGCCGCTGAAGACCGTCGAGGCGGCCGGCGTCGCACAGCAGTTCGACGTCGGCGCGGCACCGGTTCCGCAATGGTGGCGGCTCTACCGTTCCGATGCGCTCGATGCGCTGGTCGACGAAGGGCTGCGCAACAACCCGACGCTCGCGGCCGCCGAAAAAACGCTCGCCGCCGCGCAACAGGAACTGCGCGCGCAGATCGGCGCATCGACGCTGCCGTCGATCGACGCGAACGCACAGGCCGCGCGTACGCGCACACCCGACATCTCGAGCACCGGCGCACAAACGCTGCGCTACAACGTGTTCGTCGGACAGCTTCAGGCGAACTACACGTTCGATCTGTTCGGCACGACGCGCTACGCCAATTCGGCAAGCCGCGCACGCGTGGACGTGCAGGGCTGCGAGCTGGAGGCCGCTCGACGCGCGCTCGCGGCCAATATCGTCGGCACGGCGATCAACGCGGCGGCGCTCGATCGGCAGATCGCATTGAGCGAGCGGCTCGTCGCCACCGCCAATGCCGCCGCGCGCGACAGCCAGCAGCGCTACGCGCTCGGCGCCGTCTCGCACGTGGAGTCGCTCGCGTCGGTACAGAACGCCGCGTCGCTCGCCGCGCAGTTGCCGCAGTTGCGCCAGCAGCGCGCCACGGCGGTCCATGCGCTCGCGATCCTGATCGGTCGCACGCCGGACGCCGCGCCGCCGATACCCGACTTCGACAGCCTGTCGCTGCCCGAACACGTGCCCGTCGCCGTGCCGTCGGACCTGCTGAGCGCGCGCCCCGACATCCGCGCCGCCAGCGCCGCCGTGAAGGCGGCGTCGGCCGACGTCGGCGAGGCGACGGCGCAACTGTTCCCGAGCCTGTCGCTGACCGCATCGATGGGACGCGCCGGCTTCAGCTGGCCCGCGTTGCTGTCGGGCGCCGGCGGAATGTGGGCGATCGGAGCGGGTCTTTCCCAGCCGATCTTCCATGGTGGCGCGTTGCTCGCCCATCGCCGCGCAACGCTCGACCGGTACGACGCCGCCGTTCTTCACTACAAATCGGTCGTCCTGGCCGCGTTCGAGAACGTCGCGAACACGCTCGCCGCCCTGGACAACGACGCGCAGGCGCTCGCGTCCACCGATGTCGCTGCGCAAGCGGCGCATGCCGCATTCGACGAAACCGCGTCGCGCCGCCGAATGGGCGCGCTTCCGGTATCGACGGAGCAGGCGAGCGAGCAGCAATACCTGAATGCGCAGCTCGATGCCGTGCGGGCGGCCAGCCGCCGGATGACCGATACCGCCGCGCTGTTCCAGGCGATGGGCGAATTGCCCGCCGACGCGCAGCAGACGGTCGCGCGGAAGTGACCGCCAGCATCGCCGGGCCGGCACGGCAGGGCTCGCGCACGTCGCGCGGGCCGCTGCCGGCCCGGCGGTTCGTCATGCACGATGCGCGACCGACCGGCGGCCTGCCGGCGCCGAATCATCGATATCGAAACGCCTTTCAGTTTGCCGGATGGAATACGAGAACCTGATTGCCTGCCACGAATGCGACCTGCTGTTTCGCCGGCCGCCGCGCCTTCACGGGCTTGTCGCACGCTGTTCGCGCTGCGGCGCGCGCCTCGCGGGCGTACCTCAAAGCCGGCCGACGCTCGATCGCACCTGCGCGATGACCGTCGCGGCGCTGGTCACTTTCCTGATCGCCCAAAGCTTCCCGATCATGGCGCTCGACGCGAACGGCATGACGTCGCACGCCACGCTGTTCGACGCCGTCGCCGGTTTGTGGGCGAACCACCTGTACAGCGTCGCCGCGATCGTATTTTGCTCGACGACGCTGTTTCCTCTGATGGAGCTCGTTGCGCTGCTCTACCTGCTGATTCCGCTGCGCCTCGGTCGCGCGCCGCGTCGCTTCGGCCCGGTACTCCGGTTCGTGCAGCAATTGCGGCCGTGGGGAATGATCGAGGTATTCATGCTCGGCGTATTCGTGACGATCGTGAAAATGGCGAGCCTCGCCCATGTCATCCCCGGAACGGCGCTGTTCGCGTTCGCGGCGTTGACGCTGATGCTGGTCGCCGTGACATCGTTCGATGCCGTTGCCCTCTGGGAAGCGCACAACGAGATCACGACGCGCCGCATTTCCGGCGTGGTTCATGCGAAACCGCGCACCGGGCACGGCGCGGCGCGCGTGACGCCGGATTCCGTGCCGCACGACGCGCCGGCCGGCATCACCGCGAATCGCGCGGGATTGATCGCGTGCCATACATGCGGACGCCTAGCGCCGCGACTGCCGCGAGCGGCGGACCAGCGCTGTTCGCGATGCGGCTCGCGGCTGCACCAGCGCCGGCCGGATAGCATCAAGCGCACCGCCGCGCTCCTGATCTCCGCCGCCCTGCTGTACATCCCGGCGAACCTGCTGCCGATCATGCACGCGACCTCACTGGGCCGGCCGGAAGACGACACCATCCTCGGCGGCGTCGCGTACTTCTGGACCTCCGGCGACCGGCCGCTCGCCGTTGTCGTATTCGTCGCCAGCGTGATGGTGCCGATGCTCAAGCTCGGCATTCTCGCGTTGCAGACGATCGCCGCGCATCGCGGCTCCGGCTGGCGTCCGCTTGAACGGTCGAGGCTGTATCGGATCGTCGAGCTGATCGGACGCTGGTCGATGCTCGACATCTACGTCGTCGCACTGACGGTCGCGCTCGTGCATTTCGGATCCTTCGCCGACATCCGCGCCGGCGCTGGCGCGCTTGCGTTTTGTGCAGTGGTGGTCCTCACGATGCTTGCGGCGATGCAGTTCGATCCGCGGCTCATCTGGGACGATTCGCGATGCAAAGCATCCGTCTCGTCCGAACACCTTTCCTGAGCGGGCTGCGCGCCCGTCATCCTTCACACCAGAAGCTTCCGAGCGATGCATCCCTTCGATCTACCTCAACCCGAAATCAAGCCGCGCCGCCGCTGGATACCTTCCCTCGTCTGGCTCGTCCCTCTCGTTTGTGCGCTCATCGGACTGGCGCTCGTCGTCAAGTCCGTCGCCGAAAAAGGCCCGACTGTCACGGTCACGTTCGCCAATGCCGAAGGGCTCGAAGCCGGCAAGACGAAGGTCAGGTACAAGGACGTCGAGATAGGCTCGGTACAGGCCATCAAGCTGACGAACGATTTCAAACGCGTGCTCGTCACGCTTCAGTTGGCCAAGGAGGCCGACAAATTCGCAACCCGAAATACGCGCTTCTGGGTCGTTCGCCCGCGCGTGGGCGCCACCGGCGTATCGGGGCTGGGGACGCTGCTCTCCGGCGCCTATATCGGCGTTGACGCGGGGCACTCGAACGACCGGCAGACCGAATTCGTCGGTCTCGAGAATCCGCCCGCCGTCACCTCCGATCAGCAAGGGCATCAATACGAGTTGCGAGGCGCGTCGCTGGGCTCGATCGATATCGGCTCGCCCGTTTTCTACCGTCATCTGCAGGTGGGGCAAGTCGTCGGCTTTTCGCTCGACGAGGACGGCGCCGGCGTGAAAGTCCGCGTGTTCGTGAATGCCCCCTATGACAAGTACGTCGGGACCAACACGCGATGGTGGCATGCGAGCGGCGTCGATCTGCGGCTCGACTCCAGCGGCCTGAAGCTCAACACGCAATCGCTGGCCACGGTCATCGTCGGCGGCCTCGCGTTTCAGTCGCCGACCGGCCAGGACAGCGGCCCGCTGGCCCCGGACAACGCCGTCTTCCGGCTCGCGCCCGACGAAGCCGACGCCATGCGCGAAGCCGACGGCGCTCCGCTGATGGTCGTCATGCGCTTCAACCAGTCGCTGCGGGGCTTGTCGGTCGGAGCGCCGGTCGACGTGCGCGGCATTGCGCTGGGCCAGGTAACGGATATCGGGATCGAGTATCACGAGAACGCCCGGAACTTCAGCATGAGAGTGACGATGGCGCTTTATCCGTCGCGACTCACGAAACGCAGCAACGCGTCGATCCCCGCGCCCAATACGCCGGGCGGCCACGAACTGCTCGAGCATCTCGTCACGCAGGGGCTGCGCGGCCAGTTGCGAACCGGCAATCTGCTGACCGGCCAGCTTTATGTCGCGCTCGACATGTTCCCGACGGCGCCTCGCGCAACCGTCGACGTACACCACACGCCGATCGAACTGCCGACCGTGCCGAATACGCTCGACGAATTGCAGGTGCAGATTGCCGATATCGCGAAGAAGCTCGATCAGGTCCCGTTCGATCGCATCGGCGCGAACCTGAACGGCGCACTGGAAAACGCGAATCGCCTGTTCGGTCATCTCGATACCGAAGTCGTGCCGCAGGCGCGCGACACGCTGTCGTCGGCGCAGCGCACCTTCAACGCCGCCGAGTCGACGCTTCGTCAGGACTCGCCCATGCAGACGGACATCCACGGCGCGATGCAGGAACTCACGCGAACGCTCCAGTCGCTCAATACGCTCGCGGATTATCTGGAGCGCCACCCTGAATCGCTGATATTCGGCAAGAAAGGAGACAAGCAATGACGTCGCTTCCGTTCCGTACCTTGCGCGTTGTCGTTCGCTCGGCGGCCTGTGTCGGGCTGAGCGTGCTCGCCGCGTGCGCGTCGCCGCCGACGCGGTTCTACACGCTCGCGGGCGGCTACCGCACGGACGCCGCTCCCGGCATATCGAACGCGGTGCGGCAGGTCGACGTGCTGGCCGTGCGCGTACCGGCTCCGGTCGCCGGCAGCCGGCTGGTCGTGCAGACCAGCCCGGCCCGTGTCGATATACTCGAGGAAGATCGTTGGGCGTCGCCAGTCGACGACGAGATTCGCACCGCGCTGTCGGCCCTGATCACGCGCCGGCTGAACGCCGTGGACGTGCATCGCGTCCCGCACGACGACAATTTTCCCGTGTATCGCGTCGCGGTCGACGTTCAACGTTTCGAGTCGTGGCCGGGATCGCACGTCCTGATCGATGCGGTTTGGAGTGTCCAAGCGACGCGCGGTCAGCAGACGCTCACCTGTCGCAGCGCGATCCGCGAAAACGTGGCCAACGGCAACGATGCGCTCGTCGCTGGCCACCGCCTGGCACTGGAAGCAATCGCCGTGGAAATTGCCGCCGGCATTCGCGCCGTCGCCGCAAAGCCCGGCTCACTCGCGGCGTTCGCGACAAGCGAATCGGCGACGCCGTCCGCATCGGCCGCGCGTTGCCCGGCCTCGGCCGGCGCCGGCTGACCCGCTCGCGCCGGCGTGGATCAGCCGGGCTGACCGACGGGATTTCGCGCGATGCGCGGATGACGCGGATCGATGCCCGCGCCCCCGGCGCGTTACTGCGCCGTATCCGCGGTTTCGACGACCGGCAACGGGCGGCTCGCGATCTTCTCGGCCTCGGCGCGCTTGAGCCCGAGCGTTTGCAGCAACGTCGTCGCCGTGCGCTCCGGAAAGTTCTCGCCGCTGAAGCCGAGTGCCTTGAGCACGCCGGTCGCCGGCGCGCCCGGCGCGACGAAGTTGAGTTCGGCGGAAATCGCGGTCAATACCGTGCCGCCGACGGACAGGAAGCCGATGAAGGGGTCGGCGACGACGAATCGTTTCGCCGCAATGCCGCGTTCGATGTCGCGCAGCAGCCGCTGCCCGAGGCCGAGCGTCAGCACGCGTGCGGAAAATCCTTCGCGTATCAGGAAATGCCCCCAGACAGGCTCGCGCCGCGCGCGCATCAGTGTATGCCTCACCGAGACGGAAATGATTTCCGCCGGATCGGTCAGGCTGCTGGTCAGCCGATCGAGCCAGTCCGCGAACTCCTCGAACACCGAGTCCACGAGCGTTGCATAGATCGCTTCCTTCGATTCGAAATGGTTGTAGAACGACCCGAAGCCGACGTCGGCGGCTTCCGTGATTTCGTTGATGGCGACGCCCTCCATGCCCTTTTCCGCCATCAACCTGAGTGCGGCATCGAGCAGCCGGGCACGGGTTTCCCGCTTGCGGCGCGCGCCGCGCGGCTCGCGCTCCTCCGCGACCTCGGCCGCGGCTGCGGCTGCGGCCGTGGGGCCGGATGCCTCCGGCTTGGAGCGTCTGGATGTGCGGCGATTCGGTGTGTTCGGCATGACGTTTCCGGTCCTTGTTCGTGCCCAAGTATAGATTCAAATGTCTACGTTGACAAAGTCATCATCTATGACTTTAATGTCATCAAGCAGCCGAACACGGCCTGCACATCCAATCGAAAGACGAATGGAGAAATGGTGGAGACATATGTTCATACGGGCGCCAGTGCGTCCATTCGCGGGAATCCGCCGGCATCGGCGGAGCGCGCACTGCCTTCGGCGGTCGACGTACTGATCGTGGGATTCGGACCGGTTGGCGCCGCAATGGCCAACATGCTGGCGCGTCACGGTGTGAACGTCATGGTCATCGACAAGGCCGCCGAGATGTTCATGGCGCCCCGGGCAATCGCGCTGGACAACGAAGCATTGCGGATCCTGCAGTCGGCCGGCATCGGCGAGCAGGATTTCGAGACGGTCGCGATTCCGTATGTCCGGATGCGATCGCCGCTGCTCGGCGAGTTCGGCCGCGTGAATACGCTCGGCAGCCTGGATGGCCATCCGAGGCTCGTGACGTTTTACCAGCCCGACCTGGAACGCTGCCTGCGCAACCGCTTGCGCACATACGCGTGCGCCCATGTCGCACTCGGCACGACGCTCACCGGCTTCACTACGGAGCCCGATCACGTGCTCGCGTCGCTCGATGCCGGGCACGGGCGCACGCACGTCGTGCGCGCCCGTTACATCGTCGGCGCGGATGGCGCGAGCTCGCTCGTGCGCCAGCTGATCGGTCAGGAATTCAAGGGCAAGACATATGCCGAGGACTGGTTGATCGTCGACGCCCACCATGTTCCGCGCCCGATCGATCATGTCGAGTTCATCTGCGATCATCGCCGGCCGACACCGCACATGGTCGCGCCGGGTGGGCGAGAGCGCTGGGAATTCATGCTCCATCCCGACGAAAGCCGCGACGAAATGGAGTCCGATGCGCGCATCCGCGAGTTGCTCGCGCCATGGGGCAACGTCGACGACATCACCATCGAGCGCAAGGCGGTCTACCGTTTCCACGCGAGAACCGTCGACGCGTTCAGCAAGGGGCGCGTCTTCCTGGCCGGCGACGCGGCGCACATTACGCCGCCGTTCGTCGGCCAGGGGCTCGTCGCCGGCTTGCGCGACGCGGCCAACCTGAGCTGGAAGCTCGCCTGGGTCATCCTGGGCAGGGCCGATCCGCGGATTCTCGACACCTACGACGAAGAGCGCCGCCCTCACGCGAAATCGATGATCAATCTCGCGAAATTCATGGGTCGCCTCGTCATGCCACGCAACGGCGCAATCGCATTCGCGACGCATGGCCTGATGCGGCTGTCGCGGCTGGTGCCCGGCCTGCGTACGCAATTCGAGGAACTGCGCATCAAGCCGAAGAACGCGTTCCGGTCCGGACTTTTCGTCAAAGGCTGCACGCGCACGAAGCTGGTTCGCGGCGCGACCATCCCGCAGGGCTGGCTGAGAAGTGCCGACGGCGCCGCCCGCCTGAGCGACGACGTGCTGGGCGACGGTTATGCGCTGGTTGGATTCGGCTGCGATCCTCGCGCATCGCTCGATCCCGGCACAGCGACGGCGTTGGCGCAGACGGGCGGCGCCATTGTCCAGATCGCGCATCGCGGGCAGCGACTGCATCTTTCCGGGCGCGACCACTGGGAAGACCTCGACGGCACCTTCCTTCCCCGGTTCGCGCCTCTCGGCTGGATCGCGGTCGTGCGTCCCGACAAAACCATCGTCCACGACGGACCGGTTGCAGATGCAGACCGTATCGTGCACGAAAGCCTGACGTTGCTCGGAATATCCCGTGATGCGACGACGCCCTCCGTCGCGCTTGCCCTCTGATCCGCCTGACTGTTATCCGCCATGAAACTGACCACTGCACAGCCGGCCCGCCACCCGCACCCGACGACGAAGGCATCGGCACTGGCTTACCTGATCTTCGATCGCCCCGATCTCGGCGAGGCCGAGCGGTTCCTCAACGACTTCGGCCTTCGGACGGTTCAGCGAGACGAATCGGTACTGCTGTTGCGCGGAACGGAAGCCGCACACTTTTGCTACGTGGTTCGTCGCGCACCGAAAGCCCGGTTCGTGGGCTTGGGATTGCGGGTCGCGAGCCGCGCCGATCTGGATGCGCTCGCTCGGGTCCCCGGCGCATCGGACGTCGAGGTATCGGATTGGCCTGGCGGCGGCTACCGCGTGCGGCTCGTCGATCCTTCCGGTTTCCGCGTCGATGCGATCGCGGACCAAATGCCGGCCAGCGCGTTGCCGCACCGCGCACCGCTGCCGTTCAATTCGGTCGACACACCCGTGCGGATCAACGAGACCCAGCGGCCACCGGCAAGCGCGCCTGAGATCGTCCGGCTCGGTCACGTCGTGCTCGAGCTGGCCGACTACCAGGAGACGTGCGCATGGTACACGCGGCATTTCGGGTTCATCCCCAGCGACGTCCAGGTGCTGCCGGATGGCTCGCCTGCCGTTGCGTTCATGCGGCTCGATCTTGGCGACCAGCCGGCCGATCACCATACGCTCGCGCTCGCCCAGGGGTTCGTGCCGACCTACAGCCATAGCGCGTACGAACTGATCGATGCCGATGCGGTCGGCATGGGGCAGCGCATGCTGCGCGACAACGGTTGGACGCATGCGTGGGGCATCGGGCGCCACATTCTCGGCAGCCAGATCTTCGACTACTGGCAGGACCCGTGGGGTGACAAGCACGAACACTACTGCGACGGCGATCTGTTTACCGCCGACGAGCCGACAGGCGTGCATGCGGTCAGCCGGGAAGCGATGGCGCAGTGGGGGCCGTCGATGCCGCGCAGCTTCACGAAGCCGCGCATGACGCCATCGAGCCTGGCGGCGCTGTTGCGCAACCTGCGCCGCAGTCCCGATCTGACGCTGAGCAAGCTGGTCACGCTGGCCAGGATTTTCGCCTGATCTACAACCGCTTTCCGAAACACGAGAGACGCACTCATGTCACTGCACGTCCTGCATTTCCGGCATCAAGGCCGCGCCCGATGGGGCGTGGTCGCCAACGGCGCCGTCACGCCGATCCCCGGCTACTTCGAGACAACGGCGAGCTTTCTCGCGGCGAATCCGGTGGAGCGCCTCGTCGCGCTCGACGGCCCGACCATTCCCGAGCGCGACGTCGAATGGCTGCCTCCGGTCACGGCCAACCAGCAATTCGTTTGCCAGGGCGCGAACTATCGCCGGCACATGATCGAATCGGGCATGGATCCGGATGCGAAGAAGTTCAACATGATCTTCACGAAGGCGACGAGCTGCATCGTCGCGGCCGATTCACCCGTCGTCAAGCCACGGCACGTTCGATTTCTCGACTACGAGATCGAACTCGGACTCATCCTCAGGCGCGACATCACCTCCCATCAGCACATCACGGACGCGAACCTGCACGACTATATCGCCGGCATCGTGACCGTGAACGATTACTCCGCGCGCGACGTGCAGATTCCGCAGATGCAGTTCTACAAGGGCAAGAGCTATCGGACCTTCGGCCCGGTCGGCCCTTATCTGTGCCTGTTCGAGCGGCGGGACTTCCCGAAGCTGAAGGCGCTCGATCTGACGCTGACCGTCAACGGCGAGGTCCGCCAGCAGGATTCGACGGCCAACCTGGTCTTCGGCCCGGCGGAAACCTTGACCGAGCTGTCCGGCGTGCACGACCTGCACGCAGGCGATCTGCTCGCGACCGGCACACCGGCCGGCTGTGCGCTCAGCATTCCTTCACCGCTCAAGCAGCGCGTCGTCGCACTGTTTCCCGAGGCCGTGAAGTGGCAGATGTTCATGAAGGTGCAGGCCGCGCGGACGCAATACCTGAAGGCCGGAGACATCGTCGAAGCGCGGATCGCAAGCCGCGACGGAACGATCGATCTCGGCGTACAACGCAACATGATCGTGGGAGAAGCGGCATGAGCGGCATCGCGACCCTGGACGACGTACTGGCCATCGAAGCACGGGGCCTGCCGCACGACTTGCCGGCCAGCACGTACGAATTGATCCGCGCCGGCGCGGCAATCGATCCTTCCGCCCCCGCGCTCTCGTTCTTTCCGACTGCCGACGCGCATCGCGACGCCGAGCGCTGGACCTATCGAGAGCTGGTGCACGACATTACGCGCACGGCCAACATGTTCGTCCGCCTCGGCGTGAACGCGGACTCCGTAATCGCCTATGTCCTTCCCAACCTGCCCGAAACGCATTTCGTGATCTGGGGCGGCGAGGCCGCCGGCATCGTCTGCGCGATCAATCCGCTGCTCGAAAGCCGGGCGATAGGCGATCTGCTCAATGCCGCGGGCGCCAGCGTGCTCGTGACGCTCGCGCCATTCCCCGGCACCGATCTCTGGCAAAAAGTCGCCGCCATTCTTCACGAGGTCGAGTCGCTCGAGCATCTCGTGCTGGTCGATCTGGCCTATCGCGCCGGCGGCCCGGCGGCGTCACGCACGCGCCAACGCGACACGTGTGCAACGCTGCATGAAGATGGCAATCTGCGGCGTGCGGTACCTGCTCGCGTGCGGATCCACGACTTCGCCACGGCAATCGCGCGCGAATCCGGGGAAGCGCTCGACAACGCACGGCACTTTCGGTCCGGTGACCCGTCGTCCTTCTTCTGCACCGGAGGAACGACAGGATTGCCGAAAATCGCGATGCGTAGTCACGGCAACGAAGTGGCGAACGCGTGGAGCGCCGGCCAATTCCTCGGCGACAGCATCGGCCCCGGCAAGACCACGTTTTGCGGATTGCCGCTCTTCCACGTGAATGCGGCGATGGTGACCGGCCTTCTGCCATTTTCCAGAGGCGCTCATGTCGTGCTCGGCACCCCGCAAGGCTACCGGGGCGACGGCGTCGTCAAACGCTTCTGGGAAATCGTCGAACATCATCGCATCAACTTCTTCAGCGGCGTCCCGACACTGTACGCGTCGCTGCTCGACGTGCCCGTCGGCGACCACGCCATCGACTCGCTCGAATACGGCCTGTGCGGTGCGGCGCCGATGCCCGTCGAGGTCTTTCGTGCGTTCCAGGAAAGGACGGGCATCAAGATTCTCGAAGGCTACGGCCTGACCGAGGGAACGTGCGTGAGCAGCGTCAATCCGCCCACCGGCGAGCGCAAGCTCGGATCGATCGGGTTACGGATTCCCTTTCAGGCAATGAGGACGGTCGTCGTCGACGATGCCGGACGTTTCCTGCGCGAATGCGCGGTTGACGAAGTCGGGCTGCTCGTCATTTCGGGGCCGAACGTGTTTGCCGGTTACACGAATCCCGACCAGAACGCCGGCCTGTGGCTCGATCTCGGCGACGGCGAGCGCTGGCTCAACACCGGCGACCTCGCTCGATGCGACGCCCACGGCTACTTCTGGCTGACTGGCCGCAGGAAGGACCTGATCATTCGCGGCGGCCACAATATCGACCCGGCGGCCATCGAGGAACCGCTGCATCGACATCCGGCCGTCCAGATCGCCGTGGGAATCGGGCGCCCCGACGCGCATGTCGGCGAAGTGCCGGTCGCGTACGTTCAGCTCAAACCGGGCGCGACGGCCACCGAGCAGGACTTGTCCACATTCATGCGCGAGCAGATTACCGAGCGGGCCGCGCTACCCAAACACGTCCGAATCGTCGAAGCAATTCCGCTCACCGGCGTCGGCAAGATCTTCAAACCGGAACTCAAGCGCCGCGAAACGGGTGACGCACTCCGATCGGCGTTGGACGAAGCTGGCGTTGCGGGTGCATCTGTCGAGGTTGCCACCGATCAGTCGAGCGCGATGCTGATCTCGGTGGAGCTTTCCGATCCACGATTTGAACCTGCAGCGCGCGCCGTGCTGGGACGCTTCCCGTTTGCGTATTCGATCTCGGCCGCACGGCAAACGAGCGAGCGAACGACGGGTACGTCGAATGACCGTGCGGCAAGCGGCGAGAGCGACTGAAGTTCAATCGACCCGCAGAGTATTCAAATCGATTTATCGGATTTCACATGGAATCTGCGAAGTAGATAAATGAATTGACACGCGCGCCGCCGAGATCTCCGTTGATATCGGCGCGATGAGTGTGCACGCAGCACGAAGTCTCTGCGCCCGGCAACTTCGCATCGATCGCATAGTTCTACACTAAATAATCAGGTATCCAGAGTAAATATCGTCACGCAGTTATTAGCAACCGCATTCCAATAACAAAACCCTCCCATACAGACAGGATGAGACATATGACGTTCAGCAAAACAATCCGCTCGGTCGGCATGTTGGCTTGCATCTGCTCGGCATCGGCTATCGACAACGCAAGCGCCCAAACGGCGGGAAGCATGACGATGTCGGTCGGATGGCTTCATGTCGCACCTCAGGGCAATGCGACGCCGTTGACCGTGGAAAGCGTTGGTGGCGTCATGGTCAATCATCAACTGGCCGGCACCGGGGCACACGCGACCTCGACCGATACGATGGGCATTACCACGGAGTACTACATCACCGACAACATCGGTGTCGCGATGCTGTTTGGACTGCCACTCAAAGTCGACCTGGTGGGAGACGGGACGCTCCATAAATACGGCAACCTCGGTTCTACGAGGCCCATGCCGCCTGCCGTCGATCTTCGATATCACCTGTTTTCAGCGGAATCGAAATTCCGGCCGTTCATCGGACTAGGCGTGAACTACACATGGTTCACCCAGGTCCGGGCGACCAACAGCCAGTTCATTACCGACAGCTACGGCCCCGGCGGATCGGCGCACGCAACGCTTAGCGCATCGTGGAATCCGGTATTCGAAATCGGTGCGAATTACAAGGTCGCGAAGCATTGGGGTGTCGGTGTCGCTCTGAACTACATCCCGGTCAAGACAAACCTGACGGTATACGGGCAGACCGCAACCGGAACGCCGATCGTTTCGAAATCCACGCTCCGACTCAATCCACTTAGCGTCTTCTTGAACGTCGCCTATACGTTCTAGCAGACATGAAAAGGGCCTGACGCATCAAATCCGGCGATGCGCGCAGCAGCAGTACCTGCGCCATCGGCCGGCTCATTCACTGTATGTCGACGACCTGCCATTCCGACGGAAAATGCATCATGAAACACGGCCGCATCACACGCGAACAACGCAAATCCGACACACGTAGTCGCCTCATCGCGGCCAGCCGGACAGTATTCATCGAGAAAGGCATTGCCGCTGCGAGTCTCGACAATATCGCGCGGGCCGCTGGCTACACACGCGGCGCGTTCTACGCGAACTTCGTCAGCAAACGCGATCTGCTGATCGAATTGCTTCGCCAGGATCACGACCGAATGCTCGCCGGACTTGAAGCTGTCGTTGCCAATGGCGCGCCCGAGGAATCGGCATCGCGTGTGCTCGCGTATTGTGCGAACTTACTGAGCAGTCGCGATTGCTTTCCGATATGGGTGGAGGCGATGGTCCTGTCCATCCGCGACGACGAGATTCGCGCGGTCCTCGATGCGCTGTGGGTGGAACTACTCGACGCCTTCGGCCGTTGCATGCGCCACGCACGCGAGTGCGTTGGCACAACGTTGCCCGCGACAACGGATGCCACGTTGTTCGGCTTGCTGATCCTGTGTAGCGGCAGCCGGCTCGCGCATACGAATGATTACAAGTCGGTAGATGACGATATGACGGAAGTGCTGCTCAATACACTATCCACTCGCGTGTTTTCGTGCCGGGGAGGATGTGTCGATGTGGAAGCGCAGCGGACAAATTCGTAAAAGCGCGGGTCCGCGTTGACACGATTCGGTTGAGACACACCGCTGCGGATACCTCGCGGAAAGTGTCACGCACCTCTTGCATATCGCGAGGACATTCATCACCGATCGCGACATCCGCAGCCGCAGCCGCAATGCGCTGTGCAAACGCGAACACGTCGATGGTTTCGTCCATTCCGGTGTCACGGATCTCGACCGCAAGTTTCGCGAAGACGCTTGAACCGAGTCGGATATGCGTCGAACACCATCACGCACGGCGCAGCCTCCCAAAACGGGGCTCCGGGACGCCCCTTCGCTGAGCCGCCGGAATGCAATGCGCAACCACGGGCGCCAACCGTCGATAGTCGCGGGCGAAGAACGGAAAAATAACTCGGTTTTGCGAAGGCATACGAACCGCTGGCAATCTTCGATTACAAAACCGCTGAACAGCTTGTATCGGCGCAGCGTACGGACGATTTGCTCCGATACATAACGTCACTCGAGGGAAGCGCCGCCGGGTGCGGCACCAGCCGTTCGTCAACGATGGCGTCGTAGAGCTTTTCCCTGGTTTCGAACCAGTAATGCACCATTGCCGAAGTCACCTTGTCCGCTGCAGCAATCTGGGCGACTGTCGTGTTGGCGATGCCCCCCGTCGCAAACAGGTCGATCGCAGCGTCCAACAGGCGTTCGCGCCCGGACACGGAATCATCGTGGGCGTGTCGTCCTGCTGCAGGATGATGATTCGCCGTTGTCTGGTCTTTCACGCCTTAGCGTCATTAACCCGCCCGTTAGTCCTCGGAGCGGCACCAGGCGAGGCGTGTGCTGACGCACCACCCCGTAAGATGCAGGGAACCGAACTGATTGACTGGGAAACCTTGTTGCCCGAACGTTATGCGAACCGCCGACGCGTGAGTAGCCGATATTTCTAGATGAGTTCCATCTGAAAAACCGATGGTATCGCGTGCATGCCAAGTCAAGGTTCCTTGCGTTGCCTCAACAATAGCCATACTTCTGAAACTCACGCTCTACCCGTCCCGGTGTGACGGGGGCCGTGATGCTGTCGTGCCTGTGCGAACTCCCCGGCAAAGATCCGCTCGTGGATTTGCTCGGGCGTTACGCCCGCAAGGCGCGCGGCGACGAGTTTTTCTGGATCGATCAGGATCCGTTGAGCATGCCCCTTGGGTGGGTTGCGCATATGCTCGGTCGCTGTCCAGTCATTGCCGTAATTGTTGACATTGAGTTCGACCGCATTGCCGTCCGGGTCCGCATAGTTGAACACGGTCTGAAACCCCTCCTCGGCAGCGAATGACGGCAGAATCCCCAGACTTTTGAGGCGCACGTAAGTGCCAAGCAGATCGTCGAAGGTGCGATATTCGAAGGCAACATGCTGCATCCCGGCCCGTGGGCCGGCATCGGGAACGAATCCTGGTACTTCAAAGAACACGATGCGGTGATGCACCTCGTCGTTGCTGACAAACGCCGCCCGAAAAGGGGGGCCGCCCTGCGGGCCGCCCGGAGCATCCCCCTCGTTGCCAAAGCGATAATTGACCGTCATACCAAGCACCTGCTGGTACCACCCGGTCATCGCGTCGAGGTTGCCGGTGACAAGCCCGAAGTGCTGCAATTTCGGGCGAATGGTAATGTCGGTATTCATTCAGATTCTCCTTGACGATGTCACCACAAATGAAACGAAACCGTATCGTTCTATTAACGTAGCGGACGAACTGGAGGTCTGTCAACCCGATTTGGCACGAAACGGTTTCGTTTCTTTACACATCCGCTGACGCGTGGTAAATGATCGGGGTATCGACTCCGAGGTCACCCCTGCCAGGAAAATGCCGCCACTGAAAGACACGTCAGCAAAAAAGAAAAGCGCCAAGCCTCCTGCCGTACGGACGGGACGGCCGCCGAACGAGCTGGCCGGGGCAGTAGACGAACGCATCCTGGACGCCGCGTACCAGGTATTCATTGAGCGTGGTCTCAACGGTGCGAGCATCGACGAAATCGCCCGGCTCGCTCGCGCCGGCAAGCCCACCATCTATGCGCGATTTGCGACCAAGGAAGCGCTCTTCGCGGCAGTCGGCATGCGCAACGCCGCCCGGGTCACCGCGCACTTCGGCAACTACGCGACTACCGGCACTACCCTCGAGGCTCGGCTCGTCAGCATCGGGCGGGACATGCTCGGGCAACTGCTCGCGGACGAAGTGATCAACTTCATGCGGCTCTCTGCAGCAGAGGCACGACGCGTCCCGGAGCTTGCCCATTTCGGCCGCAATGCACGCGAGCGCGGTGCGTCGGCAGCGCTGGCCGCGCTGCGCGAAGCCGCCACCGCCGCCGATATCCGGCGCTTCCCTGCCTTCGGTCCCGAACGGATCGAAGTCACGGTGAAATTCTTTCTCGACCTGGTTGTCGGCCCCTTGCTGATGCGAGCGCTCGTTGGCGAGAACCTGAAGGTGCTTCGTGCGCAGATCGACACGCATGTCCAGAACAGCGTCGTTTTTTTCCTGGGAGGGTGCGCCGCAGCACCTGGACCTTGATATCGCCGTGTCCGCAGGCAATGACCGGTCAGGACGCCTGGACTCCGTTCGCGCGGCTCGCGACTGCCTTGAGTTGATCGAGAAGCCAGCGTCCTGCAGGGCCAGGGGGGGTATCGGTTCGATAGATCGCCGATAGAGAGATTGCGGCGTTAGCGCGCGTTTCTTCGAACTCCAGAGGGACCAGGCTGCCGTCGGCAATATCAGCTTCGACCGCGTGATAAGGCATGCCGCCCCACCCCAGGCCAGCCTTCAGGAAGGCGTGCTTGGCGCCAAGGTCAGACAGCCGCCAGGTTTCCGGAGACAGCACACCCAGGTCGGTTTTCCCCGTCAGGCGGGAGCGGTCGCTCAGCACAAGTTGCACATGCTGCGCAAGTTCGCGCGCGGGAATGGGTCGCCCGTAATGTGCCAGCGGATGCTGGGGCGCGGCCACCATTAGATAGGGCACCGTCATCAGGTGCTCGCTCGTCAGATCCGGATGATTGGTGAGCAGCGGAGCGCGAACGCCGAAGGAACTGAGCCCTTCCAGAACCGGCTCGATCACGGCGCCCATGCCTTCCACCGAGATCCGCAGCGGCGTGCGAGGGAACTGCTGATGAAAGGCGCTTACCGCCTGCGTCAACACGCCGGTGGGAAGAAAAACGTGCACTACCACACTGAGCTCAGGCTCCAGTCCGCCTGCCAAGCCCTTCGCACGTGCCTTGAGGCGATCCATGTCACCGGCCACGACACGCGCATCGACGAGCAGCTCGCGCCCAATCACGGTCAGCGTCGGGCTTCGGCTCGTCCGGTCGAAAAGCTGGACACCCAGCTGTCCCTCCAGATTCGCCAGCGTCTGGCTTACGACCGACTGCGCTCGTCCAAGCCTGCGGCCGGCTGCCGAAAAGCTGCCGGTCTCCGCCGCTGCAATGAACGTGCGTATTTGGTCCAAGGTGACCGCATCGAGCATGTATCCACCAAAACGATAGGTTCAATCGAAAAATATAGGCTAGGCAGATTCCAAGTCAATACCTATCGTGCGGGTTATCGGCAGACGCATCGTCAGCCATCCCGGAGAGACTCCCATGAAACTGCTACACGTTGATTCCAGCATCCTCGGTCGAGGCTCCGTGAGCCGCGATCTGTCGGCCGAAGCCGTCGCTGCCTTGCGGGCACGCCACCCCGACCTCGAACTCACCCACATTGACCTCGCCACCACGCCCATCGGGCATTTGACGGCTGCCCACCTTGCAGCGGCACAAGGCGCGCCGGTCGACGAGGCCCTGACGGCCGACGTCGTCGCAGGCCAGACCGCGCTTGAAGAATTCCTTGCTGCCGACATCATCGTCATCGGCGCGCCCATGTACAACTTCGGTATCCCCTCGCAACTGAAGGCCTGGATCGACCGACTGGCTGTTGCCGGCAAGACCTTCCGCTACGGGGAACAGGGGCCGGTCGGGCTGTGCGGGGGCAAGAAGCTGATCATCGCTTCGTCACGTGGTGGCGTCTTCAGCGAAGGCACGCCCGCCGCATTCCTCGATCATCAGGAAACCTATCTCAAGGCGCTCTTCGGGTTCCTGGGCATCACCGACATCACCTTCATTCGCGCTGAAGGCGTCGCCATGGGGCCGGAGGCTCGCACCGAGGCAATCGCCGCAGCAAAGAAGGAAACCGCGGCGCTCGCGGCCTGAGGGAGCACCACCATGTCTGCCTCACGTCTGCCTACCTGGTTCCTGAGTCATGGCGCCGGCCCGTGGCCGTTCATGGCGGGCGCTTTCCGCGACCAGTTCGCGACACTGGAGCAAGCCCTGATCGCAACCGGCGGGGAATTGGCCCATGCCCGTGCGATCCTGATGGTCTCGGCACACTGGGAGACTGGCGGCTTCGCTGTTTCGTCCGGTGCCCAACCGGCGATGATTTACGACTACGCCGGTTTCCCGGCAGAGACGTACCGCGTCCGCTACAAGGCGCCGGGTTCACCTTTGCTCGCCGAACGCGTGCATCGTCTGCTCCAGGCCGGTGGCATCACGAACTGCCGGCTCGACCCCGACCGCGGTTACGACCATGGCACCTTCTCCATCATGAAGGTGATGCGGCCGCTTGCGGACAAACCGATTGTCCAGCTGTCGCTCGATCGCGGTTTTGACCCGCAGCTGCATTTCGACGTTGGCGTACTGCTCGCACCGTTGCGTGACGAAGGGGTGGCGATCATTGGAAGCGGACAGAGCTTCCAGAATCTGTCGCTACGTGACGTACGCGCCATCAAGCCGTCCGGGGACTTCGACGCGTGGCTGCAGGACACCCTTGTGCACGCGCCACCCGCCGATCGACGCGACCGCCTGCTGCACTGGAAAGACGCGCCGTATGCACGGCTCGCCCACCCGCGCGAGGAGCACCTCCTGCCTCTCATGGTGGCGGCCGGCGCAGCGGGCGATGACATTGGCGAATGCATCTACCGCGAACAGCTTGGCGGTGTCATGACAGCAGCCAGTTTCCGTTTCGGAGCCCCGCCGTTGGCCATTTCAGATAGCCCCGGTAGCGCGATCAATCCGAACTTTGTTCTTTAACTTTCCGCAAAAGCAATGCTATGTCGAACACTCAAGGCCCTTCATTTTCCGCAACTCAAGCTGGCCGCGGCTGGCACATGACGCTCTGGGCGATCCAGATCCTCTTGGCGGCGCTTTATGCCATGTCGGGCGTCATGAACACTTTTATGGCGCCCGCACAGCTGGTCAGTATGGGCATGAGCCATGCCGCAGTACTGCCGTACGCACTGCTGCGTTTCCTCGGTATCGCTGAACTGGCAGGCGTAATTGGGCTGATTTTGCCGGCCCTGTCCCGCATCAAGCCCGGACTCACTCCGCTGGCCGCGATCGGTTTCGTCGTCCTTCAGGTCCTGGCGATGGGCTACCACATCACTCACGGCGAGTTTTTCATGCTGCCCGTGAACCTGGTGCTGCTGGCTCTCGCAGCCCTGGTCTGGTGGGGGCGAACAAAAAAATCCCCCATTGCTTCCCGCTAATCCCCGTGGCGACAACGTCCCTCGAGAGAACGAAACATGGCAATTCAACTATCCCCCCCGATCAAGATCAAACCGCGTGGAGGGCCAAGCTTTTCCGTGAAGAGCATCGACCTGCACGAGCTGGGCGAAATCGTTTCCCCTATCGCGGTACTTGACGACTTTCGCGTGAGCGGCCGTCCGTTCCCGCCGCACCCGCATGCCGGTTTCTCAGCGGTAACGTACGTTTTCGAAGACTCCCTCGGCGATCTGCGCAGTGGCGATTCGCTTGGCAATGACATCCGCGTCGGACCCGGCGGAATCGTGTGGACCCAGGCAGGTCGCGGCGTCATGCACCACGAAGTACCGGCGCAGCCCGACCGGGAACTGCACGGCGCCCAGTTCTTCGTCAACCTGAGCGCCCGGAACAAACTGATTCCGCCTCAGGTGCTATCGCTTGATGGCATGGACGTGCCCGAATGGCACAGCGAAGAGGGAGATCGCGTGCGCGTGGTCGTAGGAAACTACCGCAACATCGCCTCACCGCTTACGCCCGCTGAGCCATTCACGCTGCTGGATGCCGAAGTGCGCCACGAGCTTACGCTTGACCTCCAGCCAGAACAGTATGGCCTGCTCTACGTGCAGTCGGGCACCGCGCGCATCGCGGGCGACACAAAGACACTCAGTCTGGCGCCGGGGCAGGCCGTTACGGTGCGCGGCTCCGGTTCAATCCGGGTGACAGCCGAGCAAACAGCACGCATGCTCTTTCTCGTCGGCACCGAGATCCACGACCCAGTGCTGGCGAGCGGGCCGTTCATCATGAACGATCCCGAGCAGATCTCCGACGCGATGAAACGCTACCAGACGGGCGGCATGGGGCACATGGATCCGCTGTCCCGGAATTGATTCCATGACTTCCTCCGAATCCCCACTCCCGACACGCCCACGCGGGGGACGTCGCCGTCCTTCGCAAGGTACCGAAAAAGTGGCAATCCCGCCGTGCGGCAAGGCCGCCCCCGGTGTATTCAAGCCTGTCGTCGATGCCCGGCGCTGTGAGGGAAAAGGCGATTGCGTCGCCGTATGTCCGTATGACGTGTTCGAAGTCGGCCGTCTGCCTGACGTGGAGTTCGCAAGCATGCCCCTTCTGGTGAGACTCAAGCTCTGGGCACATGGCCGTAAGACCGCCTTCACCCCGAACGCGGATGCATGCCGCGCTTGCGGTGCCTGCGTGACAGCCTGTCCGGAGCGCGCCATCACGCTGGCCCGGTCCGATGACCGCTCAATTGTGGAGTAACTCAATGTCTAACACTGAAAGGTATGGCGATCTGAAGTATCGCGAAATCCATGGCCTCCGCATGGCGTACGTCGACGAGGGCCAAGGCGACACCATCGTCTTCCAGCATGGTCAGCCGACCTCTTCCTACGTGTGGCGCAACGTCATGCCGCACCTCCAGGACATGGGACGACTCGTGGCCTGCGACCTTATCGGCATGGGCGCATCGGACAAGCTTGTGGACTCCGGCCCTGGCAGCTATAGCTACGCGCAACATCGCGATTATCTCTTTGCACTGTGGGATGCGCTCGATCTCGGAAACAACCTGATTCTGGTACTCGACGACTGGGGCGCCACGCTCGGCTTCGACTGGGCCAATCGTCATCGCGACCGCGTGAAAGGCATCGTCCACATGGAAGCGGTTGCCCTGCCAATGAACTGGTCCGACATCCCCGAGCCCGCACATCCGTTCTTCCAGGCATTACGTTCGCCCGCCGGCGAAGACCTGGTTTTGCAGCAGAACATCTTCATCGAACAGCGCCTGCAGCCCGCCATCCTGCGTCAGTTGGATCCTCGCGAGATGGCAGAGTACCGCAAGCCCTATCGAGAACCCGGAGAAGGGCGGCGCCCGACCTTGTCCTGGCCAAGAAGCCTGCCGCTTGACGGCGACGTCACCGACGTTCGCCACGCAATGGAGTCCTACATTCCATGGGTGGCCAGCAGTGCCGTTCCCAAGCTTCTGATCAGCGGCGACCCGGGCGCAATCATGACCGGTCGCATCCGGGATGAAGTCCGGAATTGGCAGAACCAGCAGGAAGTCACCGTCAGAGGGCGCAAGATCCTGCAGGAAGACAGTCCCGGCGAAATCGGTGCGGCCATCGCCGGTTTCGTCCGGCGCGTGCGTACTGGCACAGCCGGCTGAACCCGGACACATTTTTCATTCGGGAGTATACGAAATGAAGGTCACCAAACTCGCCTACGTCGGCACGCATGCGTCCGACCTCGATGCGTGGAAAGACTACGCGCCCCAGGTTCTCGGCCTCGAAGTCAGCCGAGACAGTTCCGACAAGCTGCTGTATCTGCGTGCCGACGAACGGCATCACCGTCTGAGCATCCATCCGGGTGAATCCAATGACATCGCCTACATTGGCTGGGAAGTGGCCAACCACGAAGCGCTCGACGCCATGGCCTCCCGTCTCGACCGATCGGGCATCGAGGTGCAGCGAGGTACCGCATCCGATCTGGTCGAACGTCGAGTGCTGGATCTGGTTTATTTCACCTGCCCGCATACGGGCGTGCGTATGGAACTGACCGTCGGCAACGAAGTGGTGTTCAATCCACGCTTCGTACCGACGCGGCCGCTCACCGGCTTCAAGACGGGCGAACTGGGATTGGGGCACGTCGTCCTGTATGTCACTGCGGATCTCAGGAAGGTCGTCGATTTCTACGTCAAGACGCTAGGCTTCGGCATTTCGGACTGGGTAGTCAACCCGGAAGGGACGCCATTAGCCGCGTTCCTCCACTGCAATGCGCGGCACCATTCACTGGCGCTGATCTTCTATCCGCCGGCGCCCCGCAAAATCCAGCACGTCTTTTTCGAGACCAATTCTCTGGATGACGTCGGAACAACCTACGATCTGTGCCGCGCGCAGGAAATCGCCGCCACCGGCATTGGCCGCCATCCCAACGATCGCTCCGTCTCTTTCTATTTCCGCAATCCGTCACGCTGGTTCATCGAATACGGCTGGGATTTGCGCACGGTAGACCCGCAGAATGTCACCGAAGAAAGTTATGTCCTGCGACCCGGTATTGGTTGGGGACACGAGGGATTGCGCAACCTCGAAGACGGGTCAAATCCCCTGAGGTAACAGCGTTTTCGTCAGATTGCATACGGGCAGTTCGTCACAGGGGAATGCCGCGAAGACGGTCTCTCGCGTCGCATGAAGCGACGACGGCCAAAAGTGACTTTGTCGATGATGTTCCGAAAAGCTAAAGGGAAGGCTAGAGACGACAGGCCACGTGCTCAACTCGATGTAAGGGTCCGCGCACGACTTCGGAGAAAAGGCTAAACGCGGGGGACCATTTGACCAGCGGCACATCCACGCCACCAATACAGGTACTCTCATATCAGTACTTGGTTCTGCCTGGTTCGTCGGCACGCGCCCAGAGCCGCGCGACATCGGTGCCAGCCCTGAAGCGTATGGAGCCAAACGCATACCCGACTCGCTGCCGATGCGTGTCACAAGCGCACGTCGGTCGGCATCGAGATCTCCGTCGAGCCATCGCCACTGCTTCTCGACGAAGCCGACCTATACGATTAAGGACCGGATACGGTCAGCGATATGCACCGGAATAAACGTTCCATGCCAAGCATTTAGGTTTTCTGGTCGGGCACTGAGTATCGCGAGTATCTCGCCAGCACAGACCTCTGTTCGGTAGTTGGCCTCAGATGCTCCGCGCCTAACGCTTACCCTAATCGCATCGGACGTCGTACTTGGCCACCCATGCGGTGTCTGAGCGACGACAGAAAAGTCTCGGCTGCATTAACGACATTTGAGGGGCCTTGTGCTCGAACGATTGAAGATGGCTGGATAGAAAAAGCTACCGATTCCAGTAATCAATATGAAGCTCACATTCATTGAGACCCTACAATCGCCGTCGTTCACCCACTGTAGGTTCCCAGAAAAGGTGGCCTCTGCGGTCCTTATGAATCAATAGCTTGAGCACCTTTTTCTGAGAATTTCGCTCGGAAAAAGTGGCAGAAAAGGCGGCCTTTTCCTACAAAATTCGCAGAAAAGTTGGCCTTCGACCAAAGAAAACTTTATAAAACCATAAAAATCAAATATTTACATGCAAATCGGGACCCGTGGCGCTCGTGGATCGAGACTGTCGAGATTCAGCCAACTTGGAACTTCATCCACTTAAGTTTGAATTCGGCCACGCGCAAGCACCCCAGCGAGCAGAATTTTTCATGATAAAACAATGAGTTCCGACGATGCCTCGACTTCAGCCCGATCCTCCGTCGACGGCGATCGCGCGGCGCACTAGCGCCAGTCCAGCCTTGCGGCGTGCTTCCACGTCCCATCTGGGGAATTCCCTTATGTCTCAAGCTCGTTTTTCTGAAGGGGTCAAATCGCCTCGAGTCTTCCGCCTCGCCAACGAGGCAATTGAAAGCCCCGATTGAAGGTGGAGGCGCGTGACTGTAGCAACGGGCTCCTTGAAGCCGTTACCACCGAACCAACCGCCGCTCTGCACATCCACTCTCCCCGTTTGGAGGCAGTCCTCAACCATCGGAGTTGTACCGGCTGCTTGTGGCCGACCGCTACCTGACGCGGCGTCTCTCTTCGACCCAGAAGAGACAGATTCAAATCCCCAAAGCGGGCACGCCCGCTGCACCGCCATGCGGTTCGATGCATGTAGTTGTTGGTACGAGGCTCAGATGTTTTAATGGCCCACTATATTCTGCGCCTGCTTGCCGTCATGCCTTTGTTTGAACCCGTCACCCTGACTACCCCTCGGCTCATTCTGCGACCGCTTCGTATTGAAGACGCGCAAGCGCTGTTCGCAATCTGGTCAGACGCGGACGCGACGCGCTATTTGCCGTTTCCGCCGATGACTTCCTTGGATCAGGCTAGGGATCGCGTCACGCGTAAACTGAGGACATCCGCTAACGGGGAGCATCTCATCTGCGCGCTCGAATTGCGGACCACAGGCGCAGTCCTCGGGGACTGCGCTCTGTTTCATGCGGACGAGCGATGCCGACGTGCGGAAATAGGCTTCAGTCTGCAACGTGATCATTGGGGAGGTGGCTTTATGAGCGAGGCCGCCTTCGCGCTGATCGAGCACGCGTTTGGCACGCTAAACTTGCGCCGAATTGAGGCCGATATCGACCCGCGCAATGTAGCCTCGGCGCGTCTTCTCGAACGGCTCGGATTCGTCCGGGAAGGGTTGTTGCGTGACCGCTGGATTGTTGGCGATCAGGTGTCGGATAGCGCACTGTACGGGCTGCTCAAAAGCGATCTCCGGGCTAGATGACCGCGGGCTGCCTCACAAAGCTACGCTGAAACCCGAGCCCGCACTTTTGTGGACGGGCCGTTAGCGACCTAGAACGGGAGCTCGACTATCCTTCACCAATGATCGCTCTGCATTGGATTGCGGACCGCAGGCAGAGCTGCAGTGAACGGTATGCGTTCAACACTCGGCCAGTCACGACACAATGGAGACGGAGATGGTGTTTTTTGCATGCTCGAAGATCGGGGTTGCCGCATTCGAAATGCCTATGGCGCGATAACAACGACCATCAACGGTGGGTGGCCGCGGGCGTGCTAACTGAGGAAGAAATTGCGGCGCTTCGCTCTACGGGAGCACTCGTCACGAATTTTGCGGGCCATGCTCGCGCGGGAGACTCCCAGGAAATGGCGCGCGCAGTTTCCGTAATTCAAGAGCACCATCCCGCCGAGCCGATTTGGATCGAGGCTGCATGAACCGAAGGGGTAGTTTTCTCGTTCACGGCGTTCTGCGTGCGTTTTACACAGCCTCGGCCGGTAGCGGTCTCTCGCCATCGCCGGCGACAACCAGCCGGATGGTGAACTTCGAGCGGTCCCGTCCGACCCACTGGTAAACTCGGGCGGCCAAAGCAACTTTTCTCGGTCACATGAGCACGCATCCCACCGCAGCACCTGCCGCCGTCACTCCAATGATGCAGCAGTACCTGCGGCTTATCTGACAAGGCCCGGCACACAAAGCTACGCAGGAACCTACTCAGGCACTTTTCTGGACGGGCCGTTACCGACCCGGAACGGTCCTTCAATCTCTTCGATACCGGACGTTCAGCGCTTGATAAAAGGAAGTGGCCAGTGGCTCAGTCCTTCTTCACCGCACTTGCGCAGGTAAATATCTTCGTGACGGGCCAAGTACTCAAGGACTGCGCGGGATTCGGGCGTTCCAATTCGAGCGAGCGCATACGCGCACTTGCGCTGGAACTCGTGGCGATTTCCCCATCTATCCATGTACGGAAAGCAAGCCGTAACAGCTCTGGCGATTGCTGGGATAGCAGCAGGATTTCCGAGAAGCCCGAGATCAAACACGATGTCTTCATGACGCTCGTGTCCGTCCAAATTGAGCAGTTCAATCAAAAGTGGTAGCCGAGTTTCGTCAGTCGGGGAGTCATCCAGTTCGGCGCACAGCTCTGCAACGTCTTTTGGTTCATCCATACGGGTCATTCCGCTTTCCGAGAAGTGCCCATCCAAACCGTAGCAAATGAACGGCTGATCTACATTTCGGCGTCGTGCACCTCGCGACCGAGGGCAAGACTTAACCTGGCGCACAAAACGGTGAGCCACCCAATCCATACTGACGTTTCGAGTTCGCCGCAGAACTGGATACCACTGGGCTCGACTGAGGCCCATATGAATCTAGCGTCGCCCTCCCGCCCGTACCAAGCCGGCCCATCCTTATCCTCTATCCAACCGTCCATCGACCTGTATACGGCACCAACCTTCTCCCATTCTTGTTCCGGAATATCGTACCGAACATTGAGGGTGATTTCTTGTCGCATGAGCCTTCCCCATTCTGTTAACGAAAACGTGGAATCGTCGACAATCTACCCCGCCGCGTTGAATGTCTCAAACTGGCCGGCCACTGCCAGACGAGGTGGAACGGCGACGGTGGAGACCCATACGGCCCACTCATGCTTCGCCAGAGCGGCCGCTTCCTCGGTGGCCAAAACCAAACATCATGATCCAGTTCGGCGCAACTTTCTACCTGGAATCCCAACGTACTGATCAGTTGCCTTTCGACCCGCTGTGGTTTCGACGGTGACGGCAAAGTGTCGACCGTATACCTGATCCGTTCCATATCGAGCGTTCAACATTTTGATGTCAGAGAATGCAACGCGGTGTTTGTCACAAAGTGCCGGAAGCGCGTCACGGTAAAGATAGATTGCGTGTTGTAGCTTCGCCGAGACTCGACTGCCAAACGCCGTTCCATCAAGGAAGTTCACAACAATAAAACCTTCGGGACCCGCTGCTGCCTCTGAAAATACATCGACGTCGTAGATACCGATCATCAAGCCGATGCCGCTGGCCAGTGAATCGGCGATATTGTGGCCAAGCGACCTCAGCTCACCGATTTTCATATTGACGACTGCTCCTTGATTCTAAGAAATCGCTCACGGCCGAAGCATTGTCGCCGATCTCCGACGTGCAGGCGAATGGCCGGTATTGGCCGATAGCCGCCCCCGGAAACTCAATATCGATGCCTACATCGAAATACTTTGGACGAACACTTTGGTTATAGACAACGACATGGACACGTATGCGGACGATCTCGCGGCGCTGATGAATGCACTGGACCTGCATGAAGCCATGCTCGTCGGCCATTCCACCGGCGGCGGCGAAGTCGCGCACTACATCGGCCGCCACGGCACGAAGCGCGTGGCGAAAGCCGTGCTGATCGGCGCCGTGCCGCCGCAGATGGTGAAGTCGGCGTCCAATCCGGGCGGCCTGCCGATGGAGGTATTCGACGGCATCCGCAAGAATGTCGCCGAGAACCGTTCGCAGTTCTACAAGGATCTCGCCGTGCCGTTCTTCGGCTTCAACCGCCCGAACGCGAAGACGTCGCAAGGCACGATCGACGCGTTCTGGGCGCAGGGCATGATGGGCGGCGTGTACGGCCAGTATCTGTGCGTCAAGGAATTCTCCGAGGTCGACTACACCGAGGACCTGAAGAAGATCGACGTCCCGACGCTGATCCTGCACGGCGACGACGACCAGATCGTGCCGATCGACGATTCCGCGCGCTTGTCCGCGAAGATCGTGAAGCACGCGCAGCTGAAGGTGATTCCGGGCGGCTCAGCTGAAGGTAATTCCGGGCGGCTCGCATGGGATGTGCGTCGTCAACGCCGACCAGATCAATGCCGAACTGCTCGCGTTCCTGAAAGCGTAAGCGCCGCGGCGCGCCGGGCCGTTGCGCCGGCGCGCCCTTCAACATTTTTCAGGAATTTTGAGCTCGCCGCGATGCTGCTGCCGTATGCGCCGCCAGGTTCGACGCTGCGGCGACGGGTACTCACGGCATACGCGCCGGCCTGCGCAGCAAGCGATGAACGCACCCGCTATCACCAGGGGCACCGCCACCTGGAAGTTGCCGGCCAGCGCAAGCTGGGTCGCCTGATCGCCGGCCGGGGACCGTACCTTCCCCGGAGTCACCCAGATGAAGATAACCATTGCAGACGGATCAATCACCGGTCTCGCGGCCGCGCTGACCGTCGACGGCGTCGGACACGACGTGACGGGTTTGCGAACGCTCGCCGTCGCCGCTGCGCGGCCAGGGTGGCGGCGTGGCGGAGTTGCGCCGGATGGCGTTGCGCAAACAGCACGGCCGTCATTGCCGCCACGCGGTCAGCGTGCCGACGCACCGTCGACGCTGAATCGTCGCGCCGTCCGTAAAGGCGACTCGGTCGCGAACTGCGCGCGCTTCCCCGACTATATCCTCGGCGCGGTCGGCGCCGTGATGCGGTTGAGCCGCGTAGGCGTGCGCGTCCCACCGGACGCGAAGTACAACACCGTGCACGATGTGGATCCGGACGCGACGTACCGATACGTCGATCGAATGCCCGACGAAGCCGGCGTCGCGTACGAGCACCCGGCGGACACCAACGGCTGGAGCCGCGACCCCGACCTCCCGCGAATCGTCACGAACACGCGCAAGCATTTCGGCGGCGCACCGATCGCGAACACGTTGAGATAGGCGACGGTGGACCCGCGCTTTTCGGCGAACTGGGATTCGGTCCAGCCACGGGCCACGCGCACCCAGTGCGGCGCCGGCGTGCGCAGCACTTGGCGACGCAGCATGCCGAGCGCGTCGGCCAGCGTCGACACGCCGTGCCAGCGCAGTTCCAGATTGAAGCTCAGGCCGCCGCGGATCATGTGCAGGTGCGAGTCGTTCAGCCGGGGAATCACGGTGCGGCCGTTCAGGTCGATGCCCTGCGTGCCGGCATACGCATGCCGCATCACGTCGTGCCCGCTGCCGACCGCGAGGATCCGGCCGTCCTTCACGGCGAGCGCGGTCACGAACGACTGCCGGTCGTCCTGCGTCGCGATCTTGCCGTTGCATATGATCAGGTCCGTCGCTGGGGCGGAGGCCGTCGCCTTAAGCACCGTCAGGCCCTCCGCTTGCCCTGCGAAACGGCACGCGGCCTCACGCGGCTTACCTCCGGTTCGACGATACACGGACCATCCACTCCCCTTGAACATTGAACGATTGGACCGACGGGCCGAGGAGCGATGGCGCGGTGTCGTCCTGCGCGAACCGGGCATGCCGTTATGCCGCCTGCTGCATCGCATCCGCCGCCTCGTCCCGCATGCGCGTACGGGCCGTCGACGGCGTCGTCTCCGGGCGAATGAAGTTCTGCACGCGCGCCAATCGGCGGACATCACACGCGCGCGATTGCGGATCGAAATGCCCTGGCAGATTGGCCACCAGCGCCGAAGCCTGCGCGGTACGCCCACGCTCGATCAGGTGATCGGCGAGATCGAGCATGCCGCGCAGCGCCCACATGGCTGCCCCTTGCGCGTTGGCGGTATGGATTCCCATCAGCAGATGACGGTGCCCGTCGGCTTCGCAGGCGATCGCGAGGTTCGCATCGGCGGTGCGGCCCTGTTCGAGCATCGCGAGCCCCCGGACGCGCAGCAGCTCCGGCACGAATAGATGCTCGCCGTGCGCGCGGCAGCGCGCGAGCGTCGCGTCGAGTTTCGCGCATGCCTCGGCCGCGCGGCCGGTCCGCGTCAGCCCTTCCGCGTACGCAACGACCAGCGGCGCGAGCAGGCGCCGGAATCCGCTCGTTTCGATGCGCTGCAGTGCGGGCGCGAGCCGCGCGAGACCGGCACCGGGGTGCCCGGTCTGCATGTCGAACTGTCCGGCCAGACATTCCGCATGATTGAGCCAGATGTTGAACCCGTGCGCCTCCGCGGTCGATCGCAGCGTGCCGAGATAGTCGGAAATCACGTCGTGATCGCCATAGCGCAATGCAATCGGCACGGCCGCGGCACCGAGCACGACGCACAATGCCAGGCCCGCCCCGGCGCGCCGCGCGCATTCAACCGCCTGCGCCGCCAGCCGCATCGCATGTTCCGGATCGCCCTGCATCCACACGAGCCGTGTCAGCATCGTCCGGCCGAGCGTCGCGACGTCGATCCCCAGCGCCGCCTCCGCGCACGACGGTTCGCCGGCCTCGGCCAGCTCGTCCGTCGCAGCCATCAGCCGCTCGCGCGCCTGCGCATGCTCACCGAAGTAATGCAGCGAGGTCGCGACCATCGCGGTCCCCAGGAGCCGCTGCGACCGGTCGCCACGCCGCTCGGCCGCGCGTTCGAAGCGCGTCGCGTAACGCAGCGATTCGTGGATGTCGGAGCGTGTCAGCATCGTGTTCCACAGCCCGACCAGCGCACACGCGTCGAACGCCTCGTCGCCGATCCGGCCCGCGAGCGCGAGCGTCCGGTCCCACATCGCGGCGGCCGTATGCGTGTCGCCGTCGGTATGCAGCACCGCCCCCGCATAGGCCGCGCGCAAGCGCATCTCGCGCGCCGCGTCGACGGATGCGGCCCCCCGGCCTCGATCGCGTCGAGCGCCCGCCGCGCCGGTTGCGCGGACTCGCGCATCAGCGCCGGTTCCAGCAACGCGTCCGCTTCCAGCCCCCCCGGCCAGGCCGCGACGGGTTCGCGCGGCGCAGGCGCCGGCGCGCTCGCGAGATCCGCGGCCTGAGCCTGCATGCGCGCCTCCCCCTGCTCGCGCTCGTAGCACGCATGACGCTCTGCGATGGCGTCGAATTCGCCCTCGTTGTGCAGCTTTTCGAGCGCATACGCACGCGTCGATTCCGTCAACCGGTAGCGTGCCTGCGTGCCGTCGAACTCGACAGTCACCAGCGACTTCGCGACCAGTTCGCCGAGCACCGCCATCATCTCGGCGGCCGACATCCCGGGCTCCATCGCAACCTCGCGGGCGGCATCGAACGTAAACGTGCCGATGAAGCACGCCATCCGACGAAACAGCGACCGCGCGGCCCCATCCAGCAGCACATAGCTCCAGTCGAACGTCGCCCGCAACGTCTGGTGGCGCGGCAGCGCCGAGCGCAGACCGCCCGTCAGCAGGTTCAGCCTGTCGTCGAGACGCGACGCGACGATCTCGAGCCCGAGCGTCGCGACGCGCACGGCAGCCAGCTCGATGGCAAGCGGCAACCCGTCGAGACGCCTGCAGATGTCGCCGATCAGCCGCATGCCGGCCGGATCGACCGCGCAGTCGGGCGTGGCGGCACGGATCCGCGCCAGGAACAGCTCGACGGCCGAATAGCGTTCGATCTCGTCGACCGACGCACCGCTGTCCGGCACCGCTAGTGAACTCACGCGAAACACGGCTTCGACCGAGATATGAAGCGGTTCGCGACTCGTCACGAGCACACGCAACGATGCGGCGCGCGACGTCAGCGTATCGACGAAGTCGGCAACCAGATCGACGACGTGTTCCGCGTTGTCGAGCACGAGCAAGCTTGGCGACGCGGCGAGCACATCGCCGATCCGGTCGATGCCCGGCAAGTCGTCCGTCTCGAGTCCCAGTTCCGCCGCAATCGCGAGCAACACGTCGTCGCGCGTCGCGGCACTCGCCAGCGCCACGAACAGGACGCGATCGCCGGACTGGCTGCGAAATTCGTGCGCGACGCGGCCGGCCAGGCTGGTCTTGCCGATGCCGCCCGCCCCGACGAGCGTGACGACCGCCCCGCGTTCGATCATGTCTACGATCTGAACGATATCCGCCTGACGTCCAATGAGCGGAACCGCGCGGCCCACCGCGATGGGCTCGGCCGGCAACGCCGCCCCGTGCGCCACGGCCAGATTCGCGATCAGCAGGTAACCGCGGCCCGGCACCGTCTTGATCAGGTCGCGGTCCGCGCCCAGCGCCTTGCGCAGCGTCGCGACATGAACCTGCAGGCGGTTTTCCTCGACGATCAGGCCCGGCCACACGGCCTCCATAATGTCGTCCTTCGACACTACGGAGCCGTTGGCGCGATACAGTACTTCCAGTACATCAAGCGCGCGTGCGCCGATACGCAGCGACTCGCCTTGGTGGCGAATGTCCCGCTGCTCGAAATCCACTGACAACGTCCCCATCTGGATCATGGCCGCCTCCAGGTTCCCTACGATGACCGCCATGTGAACATGGCCGTTCACCGGGGCGGGAATGCGTACCAGGCCAGCGCTTCCGGCTGGCCGCAACGTCTCAAAATGTGGAGCGAGTGTGAACGCCGTATGAACAGAAATCTTGAAGGAAAATGCGCTGGCCGCCTTCGAACCGGCGCGCCGGCAAGTGTACGCCACGCGGTCGTCAACCTGGCAATAGTGACCAGATGGTGACCACGGCGGCGCATTCGCGTGTCCCCTCGAGGCGCGCGCGGTGCGGATTGGTTAATCGAAAGCATTCCGTCAGGAAGTAGCCGTCTATTCAAATTAAGTTGGGCCGGTTGAGTACACCGTATAAGCTTGGCGTAAAGGTGTTCGTGCGCTGCTCTCATCGAAGGACGCTCCATCATGACGAATCCTCTCGCCGCGCCCGCCGCGACGCCGCCGAAAGACACGCTCGGTTGCCTTTCGAGCATGCTATCCAAGGACGCCGAACGCTCGGTCGGCGGGCTCACGCTCCATCGCAAATGCATGCGCGACGAGCACTTCGAGCACATCGAGATGGAGGGCAACAATCGTGGCTTCCTGATCGGTGTGTCGCTCAACGGAGGGCACCGGCGCACGATCTACGGCGGCACCGGCCAATCCCGTTCCGAATGGCAGTTCCAGCACGACTCGGTCTACATTCGCGACTTCTCTCGGAATTTCCGTGCCGACCTGTACGGCAAGTTTGACTTCTTGCTGGTCGAGCTGTCACACGCGTATCTCGACGGCCTGGGCCGTGAGCACGACGGCAGCGGAATCGGCGGCCTGACCTGCGCGCCCGACGTACAGGACGCGGCGCTGGGCCATCTCGCGCACGCCGTGGCCGACAGCCTCGACGAGTCGGGCGCGCTGAACGCGCTGTTCGTCGAGCAGATGGGGCTCGCGATCAGCACGCATGTCGCGCGCCGATACGGCAACCCGGACGCGCGCGACCTGCGGCACAAGGGCCTGCTGTCGCCAGCGAAGGCGGCGCGCGCGAAAGAGCTCCTGATGGAGAGGGTCGATCTCGGCGTGTCGATCAAGGAGGTCGCGAACGAATGCGATCTGTCGCGCGGCTATTTCATTCGTGCGTTCACGCGAACGACGGGACGCACGCCGCATCAATGGCTGCTCGAACAGCGCGTGATCCGCGCCCGGCAACTGATCGAGACGACCTACATGTCGCTCGCGGAAATCGCGGCCGAGTGCGGCTTCGCCGACCAGAGCCACCTGAACCGCGTGTTCGCGCGAATCGTCGGCCGTCCGCCCGGCGCCTGGCGGCGCGAACTTACGCGCTGACACTGACGCGGCCGCGCGCCGCCGCTACTCGCGCGTCACGGCGCACCTTGCCCGTCGTTCACTTGAGCGGCGTCGCGTCGTAATTGACCGGCACCCAGTCGTACCGGTCCGCGTCCCTGCGCAAATGCCCGAGCCCCGGGAACGCGATGTGTGCAGCGCCGACGAGGTAACGCTTGTCCGCGACACGCTTGAACGTCTCGCGCCGGCTGCGGCGCGCCGCGTCGGCATCGCTGTCGTACTGGACGGTCGCGTCCGGGTCCGGCAACTGGATCGCCGCGACGTGCACGATGTCACCCCAGGCAAGCAACCCGGCGTTGCCGCTCTCGATCAGGTAGGCCGTATGGCCCGGTGTATGGCCGGGCATCGGCACCGCACGGATGCCGGGCGCGAGCATCGCCGCGCCGCGAAACGTCGTGAAGCGCCCGGCCGCGATGTACGGCGCGACCGACGCGGCGGCCGCATCGAAGAACGACGAGAGGAACGCCGGCGCCTGTGCCTTGTTGTCCAAGTTGAGCCAGTAGTTCGCCTCGATCTCGTTCACGCGCACGGTCGCGTTCGGGAAGGTCATCTTGCCGTTCGTCACGATACCGCCGACATGATCCTTGTGCAGGTGCGTGAGCAGCACCTCGTCGATCTGCTCCGGCGCATAGCCGGCCGCACGCAGGTTCGCGAGCAGCTTGCCGCAGCAATCGCCGTACAGCACGCCGGCGCCGGTATCGACGAGAATACGCTTCGTGCCAGTATCGACCAGGAACGCGTTGATCGACCCCTGCACCGGCGGCTCGAGAAACTCGCGATCGAGATCGCGCCGGATTGCTTCCTTCGAGATATCCCGGAAGACTGTGTCGATCGGAAACGCATGCGTGCCGTCGGACAGCGCGACGATTTGCAGGTCGCCGAGCTTCTGTCGATAGAAGCCGGGGGCCTGGTTGCCGCCGCCCGGCTCGCCGGCGAACGCAACCGATGCGAGTATACCGACGCACCACGCGACGAGCAGCATGCGGCACGGGCGCACCGCACGCTCGTGCCAAGTCAGGTTCTTCATGTCGGTTCCCCCAGTTGCGTATCGACGTTGCGCGCCGGCTCGCTGATCCGGCCGGCGAGGCGCGCGTAACGCAGAGCTTACCGGTAAGGTTCGCAATAATCCTGTGCCGCACATGAATCCTTCTGAAGGCCGGGCCGGGCTGCAACGGCACCAGCCCGGATTCAGGCGATCAGGTCGAGCGCGCGCTGCGCGTCGATCAATGCGTTGCAAAGCCCCACGGTCGGCTGCGCGCCGCTGACGTTCGACATCCCAACGCGCGTCGGCACTTCCCGAGCAAGGAAGCACTGATCGATTGCGTCGTCTACGAGATCTATACGTGGAATTCCGATTGGGAAAACTGAGCGAATACGACCTCGCCACTCCGGCGACCAAGGCCCAGCGCAATGCAGAAATCGAACTGGTCTGAAGTGACGGAATTACTTTGCACTACGTCTACGGACTGCCGGTGCCCGACGATCTCGACGCCGAAATAGAACGGCTGATCGACGCGTTCCTGCACGGCACGCCCGCCGCGCCGAAGCAGCACGGGTCGGACGCGACCGCCCGGCGCCGCCGGCGCACGTGAGCCGACGGCGGACCGCACGCGTTCGTCATGCGGCGCGCTGCACCGCCGCCGGCGCGACCGGATTGCGCAACACGCCGAGCCGCTCAATCTCGACTTCGCACACGTCGCCGGCCTTCATCCAGAGCTGTGGTTCGCGTGCCATCCCGATCCCGGCCGGCGTGCCGGTGACGATTACGTCGCCGGCCTGCAGCGTCATCACTTCGCTCAGCAGCACCACCAGCGTCTCGACGTCGAAAATCATGTCCGACGTCGACGCCTCTTGCACCACCGTGCCGTTCAGGCGCGTCTGGATCCCCAGCCCCCTGCAGCCGCGCGGCAGTTCGTCGGCCGTGACGAACCACGGCCCGAAGGCCCCTGTCCCGTCGAAGTTTTTGCCCATCGTCCACTGCGGCGTACGGAACTGGTAATCGCGCAGCGTCGCGTCGTTGAACAGCGAATAGCCGACAACGTGATCGAGGGCATGCTCGCGCGCGATGTCGCGCCCACCCTTGCCGATCACCGCCACCAGCTCGCCCTCGTAGTCGAGCTGCGACGATTGCGCGGGCAGCGCGATCGGGTCGCCGTGGCCGATCAGGCTCGACGCGAACCGGGCAAACACGGTCGGATAGGTCTGCTTTTCAAAGCCGGTCTCGGTCGAGTGATCGACGTAGTTCAAGCCTACGCAGATGATCTTGTGTGGCCGCCCAAACGGCGGTAGCAGGCGCACCGCATCGAGATCGACCGCCACTCCCCGCGCGAGCCGCGCGCCCACGTCGGCAAGATCGGCGCCCTGCGCGACGAGCGCATCCAGGTCGCCAGGATAGGTGGTGTCCGCGGCGCTCAGCCCGGACCAATGCCCGTTGTGCTCCACGGCCAAGCCGCGACGTCCGTCCTGTTCATATGCAGCAAATCGCATGGCACGCTCCTTGTTCGACGCCTGGGACGGCGTTTGATTACTCGTGAATTTCCTCGTCGCGCAGGCCTCCGCCGGTAGCGGCGGTGCGCACACCTACCTACCCACCTACCTACCTGCCTGCCCGCATCAAGCCACGGCGCGCTTGAGGCGCACCGCGTCGCTGTCGCGCAGCGCGTCGGGTACCGGGCCGCCGGTCGCCCAGTCGAGCAGTTGCACGGTGTGCACGAAGGGAATGCCGACCGCACCGGCCAGCTGCGTCATACAGCCGATGTTGCCGGCCGCCGCGATGTCCGAGACAGTCGCGCGGATCGCCGCGACCTTGCGCTGTTTCAGTTCGCCTGCGATCTCCGGCTGCAGCAAGTTATAGACACCTGCCGAGCCGCAACACATAAAGTTGTCCGCCGGCTGGACAACTTCAAATCCCGCGTCGCGCAGCAGGTCGAGCGGCTGATGCACGATCCGCTGGCCGTGCTGCATCGAGCACGCGGCGTGATAGACGACTCGCAGCCCCTGCCGGATGACCGGCGTCTGCAGGCCTAGCTGCGCGATGAATTCGGTGATGTCCTTCGCGAGCGCGCTCACGCGCGCCGCCTTGTCCCGCCACGCGGGATCGAGCCGCAGCGCGTGACCGTAGGCTTTCAGCGACGTCCCGCATCCGGACGTATTGACGATGATTGCGTCGAGCCCCGCCGGCCCGTCGGCCTCGCGCAGCCACGCGTCGATGTTCGACTTCACCAGCGGCAGCGCCTGCGCCTCGCGCCCCATGTGCTCGGCGGGTGCGCCGCAGCACCCGGCCCCGCGCGCGATCACGACCTCGACGCCGTGGCGCTGCAACAGCCGGATCGTCGCTTCGTTGATCGCCGGATCGAGCACCGTCTGCACGCAGCCGTTCAGCAAGCTGACTCGGGCGCGCCGCAGCCCCTGCGCGGGAAACACCTGCGCGCGATCGACCGGGCTCTGAGCGGGCAACGGTGTCGCAGGCGCCATCTCCAGCATCGCGCGCAGCGTGCCGCCGAAGGCCGACCGCAGCGGCCGGAACAGCCGGCCGGCGACCAGCGCGACGCGAAACAGCCGCCGGCTCGGAATCAGTGTGATGAGCGCGCGACGGATCGTGCGTTGCAGCGGCGGCCGGCGGTAATGGGTCTCGACGTATTCGCGGCCGTGCGCGATCAGCTTCGAATACTGGACATCCGACGGGCAGATCGCCTCGCATGCGAGACACGTCAGGCAGCGATCGAGGTGCGCGACCGTCTTCGGGTCCGGCGCGCCGCCCGATTCGTACATGTTGCGCATCAGCACGATGCGCCCGCGCGGGCTGTCGTTCTCGTCGTGACGGACCTGATAGGTCGGGCAATGCGACAGGCACGTGCCGCAATGCACGCAGGCGCGGATGATGTCGTTCGACAATGCGATGCCAGGGTCGGCCAGTGCCGCGTCGCCAATGCGGGTTCTCATTTCACGCTGCTCCGGTGTCGAGGGGGGCGAGCCGACCCGGGTTGAATACGCGGTTCGGGTCGAACATCGTGCGCACGCGTTCGCCGAGCGCGCGCAGGTTAGCCTGACGCGGATGAAACGCGCCGACCGTGCGCCGCAGTGCCGCCGGCGCGCGCAGCAGGCACGCGTGCCCGCCGGCCGCCGCGACGGCCTGCCGCAGCGCGGCCGCCTGTGCCGCGACGGCGGCCGCGTCGGTACGCGCGAAGACGACGCTGCCGCCCCAGTCGTAGATCGCGTCGCCGCCCACCGCCGCGACCACGCGCGCGGCCTGCGTGCCGGGCAGCATCAGGCGCCAGATGCATGCGTCGCGATCGTCCGCGAACGCCTGCAGGTCGCGCAACGCGCGCCAAAACGCGCGGCTCGCGTCGCCGCCGATCGTGCGGATCGCCAGCGAACGGCCGACCCGCTGCGCGAGTTCCGCCGCGCGCGCCGCGACCGATGCGGCGGGGCCTTCCAGCCGCAGCGCCGTCGTCGGCGCGGCCGACGGATCGCGCCGTACGCCGCCGACATGCGCGGCGCCGCTGACCTCGAACGGCAGGCGCAACGCGTCGGCGAGCAGGCCGGTCGCCGCGCCGTCGTCGAGCCCGTCTACCAGCAGCGTGCATTCGTCCGGCCATGCGGGCTGCAGCTTCAGCGTGACGGCCGTCAGTGCGGCCAGCGTGCCGAACGACCCCGTCAGCAGGCGCGGCACGTCGTAGCCAGTCACGTTCTTCACGGTGCGGCCGCCGGCCTTGAACGTCTCGCCGCGGCCGCTCACGCCTTCCACGCCTAGCACCGCGTCGCGCACCGCGCCCGACAGCACACGTCGCGGCCCGGCCAGGTTGCACGCGACGATCCCGCCGATCGTGCCGCGCGCCGGTGCGCCGCCGAACAGCGCGCCGTAGTCCGGCGGTTCGAACGCGAGCTGCTGCCGATGCTCGGCCAGCGCTGCGCGCACCACCTCGATCGGCGTGCCCGCACGCACCTTGATCACAAGTTCCTCGGGTTCGTAGAAGTCAATGCCGGACAGGCCTGACAGATCGAGCAGCGTGTGCGCGTGCACCGGCTCGCCGAACCCACGCTTGGTGCCGCCGCCGACCAGCTCGAACGTGCGGCCGTGGCGGTTCGCGTCGGCGACGGCGTCGACGAGCTCCGCCGCGTCACGCGGGCTGACGCGCGGTTGAGTCGTGCGATCGTCGGTCACGTGCATGATGGCCTCCTAGAAGCGCGGGACATTGGCGAACCGCAGGTTGCCGTCGCGGATCCGCAGACGGCCTAGTTCGACACACCGGCACGGCGTCGGAAACACTTTGCCCGGGTTGAGCAGTTCGCCGGGATCGAACGCGCATTTGAGCCGCTGCTGCAGCTCGAGATCGTTCGGCTCGAACTGGTACGGCATCAGGTCGCGCTTCTCGACGCCGATCCCGTGTTCGCCGCTCAGCACGCCGCCGAGATCGACGCACGCGCGCAGGATATCGGCGCCGAACGCTTCGGCCTTCTCGAGATCGCCGGGTTTCGCGGAGTCGAACAGCACCATCGGATGCAGGTTGCCGTCGCCCGCATGAAAGCAGTTCGCATAGTCGAGCCCGTGCTGTTTCGACAGGCGGTCGATGCGGTCCAGGATTTCGGCGAGCTGCCGGCGCGGAATCGTGCCATCCGTCACGTAGATGTCGCGCGCCACCTTGCCCATCGCGCCGAACGCTAGCTTGCGCGCGCGCCACAGCTGCTCGCGCTCGGCCTCGGTCCGGCTGATCCGCAGGTCCACCACGCCGGCTTCGCGCGCGATGCGCTCGACCTCGGTCACCAGTGCGTTGACTTCGCTTTCGATGCCGTCCAGTTCGCACAGCAGCAGCGCCTCGACGCCCGGCGGCGGCAGTTCGCCGAGCAGCGACGCGACCGCGCCGATGACCTTGCGGTCGACGAATTCGAGCCCGGCCGGCACGATGCCATGACCAATGATCGCGCCGACGCAGCGGCTCGCCCGCTCGACGTCGGCGAAGCCGAGCGAGAGAACGCGCGCGAGCGGCGGCTCCGGCGTCAGGCGCACGACGATCGCGGTCACAACCGCGAGGAGCCCCTCAGAGCCGATCAGCGCACCGCACAGGTCAAACTCGCCGTCAGCACCGCCGACGAACGCGCCGCCCAGCGTGATCACCTCGCCCGTCATCAGCACGATTTCCATGCCGGTGACGTGATTCGACGTGACGCCGTATTTCAGGCAATGCACGCCGCCCGAGTTCTCGGCGACGTTGCCGCCGATCGTCGAGATCGCCTGGCTCGACGGGTCCGGCATGTAGCAGAGCCCGAGCGAGCGCACGGCCTCGGTTACGCGCACGTTCTGCACGCCCGGCTGCACGCGCGCGATGCGGTTCGCCGCGTCGACTTCCAGGATCCGGTTCATCCTCGCGGTGCCGAGCAGCACGGCGTCCTCGAGCGGCAACGCGCCGCCAGACAGCGATGTCCCCGAGCCGCGCGGCACGACCTTCATCCGCGCCGCATGGCAATAGGCGAGCACGCGACTCACCTGTTCGGTCGTTTCCGGCAGCACGACCAGCAGCGGCAACGCGCTGTAGGCGGTCAGCCCGTCGCACTCGTACGGGCGCCGCTCCGCTTCGCTGTCGAGCACCCACTCGGCGCCGACAATCGCACGCAGGTCGCGGGCAATCGCCGCGCGCTGCGCGACGACGGTCGAATCGACATCTGGCATCTTCACGTTCAGGCTCCTTCGCCGCTTGGGCAAATCGCGGTCACGCGGCGGGAAGCCGTATGCGGCACGATTCACGACTCGCCATTCACGCGACGAATTAAAGGATGCCGACCGCGCGGCCACAACTTAAATGTTATGAAGCACGGCAGGCCGGCTGACGGTGTATGCAGACGAATTCAGAACAATTTATCCGGCACGCCGCGAGCGTCGCCTATCCTCGAAAGGCCTTTGCGCCTGCCGCGCAGGCTGAACCGAATAGGGATCCTCATATGACCACCGCCATGCGTTCGATCACCCATCACACCGTCACCGCGAACGGCATCCGCCAGCACTACATCGATGCCGGCAGCGGGTCCGTCGTCGTGCTGCTGCACGGTTTCCCGGAAACCAGCTTCGCGTGGCGCTTCCAGATCCCCGCGCTGGCGCAGCGCTACCGCGTGATCGCGCCCGATCTGCGCGGCTACGGAGAGACTGACAAGCCGGCCGCCGGCTACGACAAGCGCAACATGGCGCGCGACATCGCCGGGCTGCTCGACACGCTCGGCATCGGCCGCGTCGCGCTCGTCGGACACGATCGTGGTGCACGCGTCGCGACGCGGTTCTCGAAAGACTTCCCCGAACGCGTCGACCGTCTCGTCGTGATGGACAATGTGCCAACGCGCATCGTCGCGCAGAACATGACCGCGCAAACGGCGCGCGCGTACTGGTTCTTCCTGTTTCACCAGGTGCCGGATCTGCCCGAGGCGTTGATCGCCGGCAAGGAAGCCGAGTGGCTGAGCCACTTCTTCTCCGACTGGTGCTACAACCCGCACGCGATCTCCGGCGACGCGTTCGACACGTACGTGCGGGCCTATCGACGCCCAGGCGCGGTGCGCGGCGCACTGGCCGACTATCGAGCAAACGCGGAGGACGTGAAGCAGGATCTCGTCGACGCGGACGTCAGGATCGCGTGCCCGACCATGGCCATCTGGGGCGAGGATTTCTATGCGGTCGGCAAGATGTTCGACATGAAATCTGTGTGGGAAGGCATGGCGACGAACCTGCGTGCCGAACCGATTGCGCAGTGCGGGCATCTGCCTCAGGAGGAACAGCCGGAGCGCGTGAACGCGCTGCTGCTCGACTTCCTGAAGCACTGGGAAGGCTGAATTGCCGTGCGCCGGTTCATCCGGAGAAAATCATCATGCGCGACGTTTCCAGTCCGCTGGCGGTCGTCATCGGCGGATCGGTGGGCGGGCTGCTTACGGCGCCCGCACTGCGGGCGGCCGGATGGCACACGCGTCATCCCGTCGATCGAGGCATCCGCGGACTGCCCGTGCGAATCCACACCCGACGCACGCCAACGGGTGAAGCTACGCTCCCGCTCGCCGCCTTTCCTGGTCTCCGCTCACGAACGCGCCCCCCGGGGCCGACGAATCGTGCAAAGGTGCCTCAGTGCTCATCTGCCCGGTTCAGGAAAAATCGGATCTCGACCGTCTTCCAGATGCCTTCCGTGTTGAACGGATCGTCTAGCACGAGTCGCCGCACGGCTTCGATGTCGTCTGCGTCATAGAGGAACAGACTCCCGCCCACCGAGCCGTCCGGATCGATGAGCGGCCCGGCAATTCGGGCCTTCAACGGCGAAGCGAGCAACCGCGCCTTGTGCGCGGCAAAGTGGGTCTGACGACGCTCCGCCATACCTTGATGATCGAGGCAGTAGACGACAAAAAGCATGTTCTTTCCTTATTTGCAAAATCCCGTATTTGCTTCGGGTTCCTTTATTTAAATCAAAAATCCGATGAACTCATGAACGGAGACCTTCCGTCAGAGCGCGCGCATCGACGCGATCAGCGACCGTAGCGAAGCAGGAAATCCCGCAGCTTCGGATTGACGTCGCGAGCGTGAGTCAGATTCGGCGTGTGCCCGGCCCCGGCCACACCTACCATGCCCTTGGAGTTCGGCAACGCTTTCGCAAGCGCGTCGCCGCAACGCAGCGGAATGGCTGCATCGGCTATACCATGGACGACGATCGACGCATGTGTGATCTCCGCGAGCCGCGGTGTGATGTCGTCGCGCGACGTCAGCGCATCGACCGGGTATTCGAAGTGGTCGCGAGGGATCTTCAGCCACTTCTCGATCCACGCCGATGCGGGATAATCGGCGCCAAGCAGGAACCCGGCGAGGTGCCGGGCAACGTTCGCCGCACCATTTCGTGCCCACTCCGCCTTGAGTTCCTCGAACGATGCGATCACCGGCGCATCGTCGAGATCGCTGCGCGTCGCGATCAGTGCGAGCGCGCGGAACCGGGCGGGTTCGAGCAGCGCTGCACGCATCGACACGAAGCCGCCTTGCGACATCCCGACCAGCGAAGCCGTCGCGATTTCAAGGTGATCAAGCAGCGCGATCAGGTCGCGGGCCGAATCCCAGTAGCTGAACGCGCGGTCGATCGGCCCCGTCGCACCGAAGCCGCGCTGATCCCAGACGACACACCGGAACGTGTCGTCCAGTGCGTCGACGTTCGGGCGAAACATGTCGCCGTCCATCAGGAACCCGTGACTGAAAACGACCACCGGCGCGTCCTTCGGGCCGGACTCTTCATATGCGAAACGGATACCTTCGCGCTCAAACCAAGCTTTCATCCTCAGCCTCTCGTCAACTCGGACCAGTCGGGGCAGCGCCGTGCGGCCCGCTCGCTCCACACTCTATCTTTCGTGCGGCGCCGGCGATGGTCGTTTGAAGCGACGGCTTACCGGATCGTCCATTTTTTTAAGGTGAGGCATTGCGATGCGTTGCGCTCGCCACCTCTGCGATCTTCTCCGGATTGACGGGCCGCCGTGCATTTGATTTAGTAGATGGCTTGTGCGGGCGTTCAGGCGACGCCGCTTGATCGCGACGGTGCCACCGTTTACATCGAAGCGGAACGGGCGAATCCTGCGACGTCGCGCCAGCCGCGGCGATACCGGAGATGGTTGAAATGGTGCAGGCAGCAATGGAATCGGAAAAGCCGGTCTGGATTCTGCAAGGCGAGTTTGGCCGTGCCACGGTAAACTTCATCAGCCGGCCGCTGGTCGCGCATGCGCATTCGCAGTACCAGTTCCTGTTCAAACTCGGCGGGAGCGACTGCGAGTTCCGGATCGGCGCCGAGGCATGCACGCTCAGCGCCGACGCCGCGATCTGCCTGAATCCATGGGTCGAACACGCAAAGTGCGCAAACAAGGACACGCCGTCGCTAATCCTGTCGCTCGTGATCGAAACGCCCTGGCTGCGCAAACGGCTTGGCCTGGCGGACGGCGGCCCGGCCGATATCTTCCCGCGCAAGCTGGTCGTCGTGACCCCGGACGTACAGCATCACGTCGATCGTCTGGCGGCCGCCATCACGAATCATCTGGTTGCGCAGGATGCGGGCTGCCTGCCGATTCTCGAGGATCTCGTCACGGCGCTCGGGCGCGATTTTGCCGATCCGGAGCTGACCACGCGCATCGCACCGTCTACGCGCCCGGTCGACTTCAGAATCCGGAAAGCGCTCGACTTCATCAAGCGCGCACCGTCCGCGAACATGACGGTCACGCACGTCGCCTCGGAAGTCGGGCTGTCGAGGTCGCGCTTTTTCGAGCAGTTCCGGCGCTGCATGGGCATCTCGCCGCAGCACTTCATCGACTGGGTGCGAATGTCGCACGCCATCCGGCTGCTCGCGGAGAGCGACCGGCCACTCGCCGATATCGCGGACGAACTCGGCTTCGAGGAACACAGCCACTTCACCCGCTTCTTTGCGCAGCACATGGGCGTGCCGCCGAGCGATTTTCGCCGGCATTCCGTCACGCTCGATCTCGAGCGATTCGACTGACCGGCGCGGCCGGTCTGCCGCATGCGCGCGATTGCGCACATGCGATACCGGTCAGGCCAGCAGGTCGGTCGGATCGGCAATCACCGGATTGGCCAGCACGCCCAGTCCGTCGATCTCGATCTCGACCCAGTCGCCCGGACGCATGTGCACGAGGCCCGGCGTCGGGAACGGTCCGTACTGGCGCGTCAGGTCGTTGCCTTCCACATCGTCCGGTTCGGGCTTCAGCGCGCCCGGCGTCCCCATCGCGATCAGGTCGCCGGGGCGCAACCGGTAGCCGCGACTCAGATAGCTGACCGTGCGCGCGACGTCGACGAGCATGTCGTCGAGGGGCGCGCGCTGCCGCACGACGCCGTTGATTCGCGTGAGCACGGTATGCTTCGCTGGGTTGCCGAATTCATCCGCGGTCATTAGCCACGGACCGTAAGCCCCCGACGCCTCGAAGCATTTCCCGAGGCCGAACTGCCGGTTGTGCACCTGGTATTCGCGCACCGAGCCCTCGTTCAGGCACGTGTAGCCGGCGACGTATTCCAGCGCGCGCTCGACGGGAATGTAGCGCCCCTGCTTGCCGATGATCACGCCGAGCTCGCCCTCGTAATCGAATGCGCGCGCAACCGATTCCCGCGGCGCGACGATCGGCTCGCCCGCGCCGACATACGACGCGGCCGTGCGCAGGAACAGGTGCGGATAGTCGGGATTCGTTTGCAGACCGGTCTCGGCGATGTGGCTCTTGAAGTTCAGCGCAAGCGCCCACATCGCGTTGGGCCGGCCGAGGAACGGCTTCAGCGTCACGGACGCGAGCAACCGGGTGCCGGTCCGGCCGGCGGCCGATGCGCGCAGACGGTCGAGCCCGTCGTCCATCTCGAGGATCTCGATGAGATCCGCCGGCAAGTCCGGCGCGATCTCCGCGACCGGGATGAACTGAGTATCGCTGGTGACGACGCCGAGCGCTTGAGTGCCCGCGTCCGAATAAGCAATAATTTTCATGGTTGAGCGTGATTCCGCTGGTTGCGAGGAAGATGTGTCGAAAGCGACTCAGTGCACGGTCGACGCGCCGGCCGCGGGCGCTTCGCGTTCGGGCGTGCGGCGGCCGATGATCGCCAGCGCGCCGAGCGCGGCAATTGCCGCGATCGCCGGCACCACGGCCACGAGCACGATGTTGCGCGGCTCCCAGCCGGTCGCGAGCAGTGCGCCGCCGATCGCGGGGCCGATGAACGAACCGATCCGCCCGATCGCATGCCCCCAGCCAACGCCGGTGGCACGGATGGCCGGCGGATAAAACGCCACCGCGAGCGCCGTCTGGCCCATGATTCCGTTGACGAGCCCTGCGCCGATCACGCCGATCGACAGCAGCACGGTCGACGGCGGCAACGCGGCCTGGCTCAACGCGCCGATGCCGGCGATCACGCAGACGATCCCCACCGCCAGCGCCGACTTCACGCGCAACCTGCCCGCAACCGTCATCGCCGTCACCGCAGCCGTCATCAGCAGGTTGCCGCTCAACCCGCCGACACTGAACGCAGCCATGCCGGCCGGTGCCCGATCGAGCGAAAAGCCGAACGAGAGCAGCAGGGTCGGCAGCCAGAACAACAGCGCATAGACGTCCATGAAGATCAGGAACGAGAACAGCCACAGCACGCCTGTATAGCCGGCACGGCCGTCGGCGAACAGCGCGCGGACCGGATTCGCCACCGGCCGCTCCGGATGCGTCGCGCCCTTCTCCTCGACGGTGGCCGCCGGCAGGATCCTGAAGAACGCCGGCGCGACCACGAACGGCAATGCGCCGCCGATCAGGAATACCGACTGCCAACCGAAGCCGTGCATCAGCGGCCCGCCGATCACGCCCCCGGTCACGGCACCGACCGACATCCCGGTCGTCACGAGCACCGACGCGGCGACCTTGTGCTTCGCGCCGATGATCGAAGCCGACGCCGTGATCGCGATCGGCAACGCCGCGCCCAGCCCGATCGCCGCCAGGACGCGCATCACCGACAGCAGCGCCACGCTGCCCGCGACCGCCGTCAGCAGCGTGCAGCCGCCGAACAGCACGACGCTGGCCATCCCGACGGCGCGATGCCCGAAGCGATGGGCGAGCGATCCGGTGACAATGAAGCCGATCGCCGCGCCGACATTCGTCGCGACGAAGACCGGCGTGAACGCGGCCGGCGCGAGATGCCAGTCGCGCGCCAGCGTCGGCACGACGAACGAAATCGACGTCGTGTTGAAGCCGTCGAGAACGACGACGAGAAAGCAAACGAGCAGTGCGACAGCCCGGCGCATTCCGCCGATGTCCTGGCTGCCGGCGTCGGCCGTGGTGTGTTGGTCATGCGATTTCACTACGCAACCTCCTGCGGCGCGCGGGCCGGCTCGCCGTGAAGCACGGCCGCGGCCCGCGCGGCCGCTCGTTCCAAAGCGGTAAGGAACGTGCGCTTATGCGCGCACGTAATCGGACAGGCGCCGCAGCATGCCGGCGGAGAAGATGTTCTTCGGCACCATGCAGTGCACGCCTTTCGGTGGCTCCGTCTTGTAGACCGTGCCGGTCTGGTGCGCGTACTGCGTGATCCGGAAGCTGCCGGCCACGCTCAGGATCCCGTAGCAATCGACCGCCGGGATTCCCGTGGCCGACGACATCCAGCCGATCGTCTGGCGAATGCACGACACGAGCGCGTCATCGAGGCTGTCGGCGAAACCGAAGGCGATCCAGTGTTCCGGGGTCTCGGCCAGCGGGCCGTTGAGCGCCGATCGCTTGTGGAGCAGGAACTGGATGCGCATCTCCTCGAACGCGGATTCGATCGACGTCTGATCGATGTTGCCCTCGCCCGATGCGCCCATGGAACCGCCCGTCCACACACGCGCGCCGGCGACCTGCACGGGCAGAAACACCGAGGTCCCGACGCCGAGCACGGCGCAGTCGAGATTGCCGCCGTAGCTGCCTGCGAAGTTCGCACTGGTCACCCGGTCGCCGGGCGGCTGGGTGCCGAGATAGGCCTGGAACGGCTTCAGCGGAATCCGCACGCCCGGTACGTACGATGCGTAGGTGCGCGCGTCATCGAACTTCAGGTACCGCAGATACGGGCCGAAATCGCCGGGCAACGCGCCGACGCCCGGCGGCGCCGAATTCCAGCCCCAATCGATCGGCCGCATCTTCAGCATCCGGCATTCGACGAGGTCGCCCGGCTCGGCGCCGTCAATCTCGACGGGCCCGATCAACGAGAATGCACCGTTCGGATATTTCTTGCGGATGGGCTCGCGCTCCTTGAATCCCATCCCGTACTTCGCTTCATTGCCCCAGTTGGTCCACGTGCCGTCGTACCAGACCGTGTCGCCCGACCGGATCGAAGCCGCCGCCTCGGCGTCCGGCGTCATCTGACCGACCTGCACCGTCTTCCACGACGGCACGAGCTTCACCGTCTTGCCGCCCGGCAGGACGTGCGGCGTGGCCGCCCGCGCGCCGGGGGCCGCCGTTTGCGCGCGTGCCACGCCGGCCAGGCCTGCCGCGATCGCGCCGAAGCCGAGCTTCAGCATCGTGCGCCGGCATTGCGCGGTGCCGTCCATCGTCATCGCGCCGCTCGTTTCCGTGCCGCTCGCCGGCGTGCCGGCCGCGTGTTCGATTTCCATGTTGTGTCTCATACGTCTTCCAGACTGGGTTTCAAGGACAATGCGCGTTCAACGCGCGGATTGGGCGCCGAGCCCCGCAATCGCCTTCAGCACCACCTGATCGTCGATCTCGGACGGCGCGCCGGCGGCGCCGATCGCACCGAGCAGATGACCGTTCATGAAGACGGGGAACGTGCCGCGGCCGGGCAGGAACGGCGCGTAATAGCCGGCGCCGGACATGTTGCTGTACTCGGACGGATCGTCCCGGTAGCGATGTTCGAGCGTGACGCCTGACTGGCCGCCGAGCGCGACGGACGCGAACGCCTTGCCGCGCGCGAAGTCGATGCTCGAAAACGACGCACCATCCATCCGCACGGCGGCGAGCAGATGGCCGCCGGGATCCACGACCGCGAAACCCATCGCCAGGTGCCGTGCATCGGCCTCGGCAATCGCGAGCGACAGCAGCGCCTGCGTCTGCGCGTAGCTCAGCGCATAGGTCGGGGTCGCGGCGTCACTGCGCACCTCTTGCGCCCACGCGGCGTGCATGGCGGCCACGCAGCCGGCTCCCACGCCTGCCCGCGTCAGCCATCGCCGAACCCGTAACCTGCTGAATTTCACTTCCATCTCCTGACTCCATGCCATCCGGTACGCCCAAGTCCCCGCGCACATCCGACCAGGCCGTTTCGGTCGACCATCGGGCCTCGCGATCGACCGTCGGGTCCGATATCCGGTTGCGCGCAGCAGTCGCTCGCGGTGTAAAAAAAGTCCGCGGGAGCCCGTCTCCCGCGGCAAATCATCACACTGGAGCCGTTACTCCGTCGCAAACACCGCCACACCGGTTCCCGGGAACTGCTCGGAAGAGCCGGCACCGTACGGGACGAACACGTGATGCGACGCACCATCGACCGCGACCGAATGCGAGAACTTGCCGGTCGGCACGATCGCGACGAGGCTGCGGGTGCTCGCGTCGACGATCCCGAGCGCGGAGTCGAACTTCGCGTCCTTCGCGCCCACCCGCGAGACGTTGTCCGCCGAGTGATGGCCGCCGGCGAGGAAATAGCGATTCGACACCGGGTCGTAGACCACTTCGTCGGCGCCGCCGAAGGGCAGTTGCGCAAGCGGCGTCCCGTTAGTGCGGTCGATGATCACCGTCGTCTGCTTGCCGCCTTCGTCGGGATCGCAACCGATCAGCGCGTCGTTGCCCGGCCCGAGCGCGATGCCTGTCGGGCCTTCGCATCCCTTCAGCCTCAATACGGTCTGCACAATCGGCTTGCCCTCCAGCACCGACTTCGCCGGAATCAGATCGACCTCGCCCTTCGGGTTGGCCTTCGTTCCATCGTTGTTCAGCACGAAGTTGTCGTTCCTCGGGTCGAACTCGCACGCCTCGAGGCCGGTCGAGTCGGCGAGAGGCATCTTTGCGATCACCGACTGCGTCTCGGTATTGATGAAGGTCACGAAAGGCGGCTGCTCGGCACCGCTCGAGAACATCGCGACATGGTGCTTCGGATCGAGGCAACCTTCGTCGGCGCGAATGCCGGACGAGCTGACCTCGATGCGCTTGACGAGTTGCTTCGACGCGACGTCGATCACCTTGACCGCGTTCACGTCGCCCACGTACACCTGCGACGTGCCCGGAATCGGCAATACGCCCGACGGCCCCGACTTTTCGTGCGTCGGGCCGATACCTGCGAAATCGGCCTTGATCCGGTCGCGCAGCTTCATCGTGGTCGCATCGAATACGTCGAGCGTCCCGTTCGCGCCGTCGGCGAGGTAGTAGTTGCCGTCCGACACGGCGCTGATATCGAAGCCGAACGATTTCTCGCTCGTGACCGGGATGGTCGTGATCAGCTTCGGGCCGCCGGCATCGGCGCCCCACGCGATCGCGGCGGCAGCGGTCAGGCTCATCATCGCGAGTGCGATACAGGTACGTTTCATCTTTGTCTCCTCGTGGTACTCATGGATAGACCCGGCGCGAGCCGGGAAGCGATGCATTCGCGGGCGACCGGCACCGTGCCGGCCGAGCGTCGCGCGATACGGTCAGAACGTGTGCGCGAGGCCGACCCGGACGTCCGCCTGATGACCTGTCGGTGCCGGCGCGAAACTCGCGCCGATCACGGCGTCGACTCCGCCGGACGCCTTCAGGTAATCGGAGGACAGGTAGACCGTCGTGCGCTTCGACAGGAAATACAGCGCAGCGGCCGTGACCTGGTTCCACGCGTGCGCTTCGAAACTGGTGTGCTGATAGCCGCCGACGAGCTGGAACGCCGGCGTCACCTGCCACGTCGCGCCGCCCTCGTAGACGTTCATGACCGACTTCGCGTCCTGGAACTTCAGCACCGTGTTGGTGTAGTTCGCGTACAGCGTGACGTCCCCGATCGCATAGGAGCCGCCGAAACCCAGCGTACCGAGCGAACGGATCTGGAAATTCGGCGCGGTGTCGGTGACGCTGTCGCCCGCGCCCGTCGCGACCGGCAGGCCGAAGAACGAATGCACGCCGATCTGCGCGTACGGATCGATCGTCGGCGTGGCGACGAACGTGTACATGGTCGCGAGCGTCAGCGGGCCGTTCGTGTACTGCAGGCCCGCGCTCCAGCCGCTGCCGTCGTGGAAGCTGCCGGGGGTATTGCTGAACCCGTACATCGCGCCGAACTGGAATCCGCCCCACGTCGGGCTCATGTACTTGATCGAATTCGTCAGCCGATCGTTGTTCGTGCGGTCGAAATCGCCGAGGTGAATCGCATAGCCGCTGCCGGCCGAACTGACGTTGAGCGGCGCGAGGAATTCGGCCGTGAAGTCGAATTGCTTGCCCAGCGTGACCGAGCCGTAGGGTGTCTGTACGCCGACATACGCCTGTTGCCCGAACAACGTGTTGGCCTGGTTCAGTTGCCCGTTGTTCATGTTGAACAGTGAAGACAGCTTGAAGATTGCACGGTTGCCACCGCCCAGGTCTTCCGCACCTGACATGATCCACACGTTCGGGAACAGCACGCCGCTGTCCATCTTGTAGTTGTGATGCCCACCTTCGTTCGTCACGAACGTCAGGCCGTTGTCGAGCTTCCCGGAGAGCGAGATGCTGCTCTGTGCGAAGGCCGATCCGCTCAACGCCGCGCCGATCAGTGCGGCGATCGCTGTCTTTTTCATCTCCACCACTGTCTACCCCTCCATTTCAGTCTTTCGATACCGGATGCCGGTTCACGGAATGTCTTTTTTTGATATGTATAACTAATCATTACGATGGACACTGCGGAAGTGAAAGGTCGTGCGATCCGGTCGGACGGCCCGACCGGACCGGATCGCAAGATGTCGATCACCTGGCATTCATGTTAAAGACACTTCGGCTGGCGACCGTCGCCGAAGAGTCTCACCGCTTGTCAAATCGTCTCTTTGTTTTCGCCGGGAAAACCTGGCGTCGCGGCCGTCAACCGATCCGCTCGGCATGCCGGCGGCCGAGCGCGTCGGCAAGCACCGCAACCAGCAGCACCACGCCGACGACGAGCGGGTGCCAGTTGGCATTGAGGTTCAGCAGATTCATCCCGTCGATGACGAGCGCGAGCGTCAGACAACCGAGCAGCGTACCGAACAAGGTGCCGGTCCCGCCGAACAGAGATGCGCCACCGATCAGAATGGCCGCGATCGCAGGGAGCAGGATCGGCTCGCCCATCGCCGAATCGGCCGCATTCACACGCGCGAGATAGACCACGGCGGCGATGCCGGCCATCAAGCCGCTGATCGTATAGACCGCGATCCGGCGGCGGCGCACCGGAATCCCGGACAGCCGCGCGACTTCCGGACTGGCGCCGATGGCGTAGATCTCGCGGCCGAAATTCAGTCGCGCGGTGATGATCGATCCGACGACGAGCACGAGCAGCATCATGTAGACGGGAATCGGTACGCCCCACCAGAACCCGGTACCGAGCGCGCGAAAGCCGGCCGGAAAGCCGAAGATCTCGTTGCCGCCCATGTAGTGAAAGGCAAGGCCCTGCACGACCCAGAGCATCCCGTAGGTCGCCAGGAACGGCGGCAGCCTCAGGAATGTGACCGCCAGGCCGTTCAGCAGTCCGATCGATGCGCCGCACGACATCGATATCGCGACGGCGAGCCACGGGGACACGCCTGCCTTCATCGCACCCGCTGCCAGACAGGCGGACAGTGTGAGATTCGCGGCGATCGACAGGTCAAACCCGCCCGACAGGATCACGATCGTGAGGCCGGACGCCAGCAGGAACATCAGACTCGCCTGCCGCAGCACGTTCAGCAGGTTGCCGGACGTCGTGAAGCCGTCCGATGCGAACGCAAGCGCGATTGCAATCGCGCCGACGAATACCGCGCGACAGATCAGCGCGTTCGCGTCGTCGGACAGGTGGCCTCGGCGTTCGATGCGCCCGACGCGCACCGCCGCCGACGGAGAGGGATTCTGGAGATTCATGCTTGCGCTCCTGCGACACGGGATTGACGGACGCTATCGACGACAACGACCGCGAGAACCAGCAAGCCGATCGTCACGACCTGCAGCGACGATTCGACGCCGACCAGGTTGAGTGCGTTGCGCAGCACGGCGATCGTCAACACACCGATCGCCGTGCCGGGCAACCACCCTGCACCGCGCTCGAACGACGTGCCGCCGAGCACGACGGCCGCGATCGCATCGAATTCCATGCCGATCGCGGCATTCGGCTCCGCGGCGTTCATGCGCCCGACGAGCAGGAGTGCGGCGAGACCCGCAAACAGCCCGCTCATCGCGTAGATCGCGACGTGATGGACGCGCGCACGGACACCGGCCAGCGTGAGCGCGTCGCGGTTGCCGCCGATCGCGAACACATAGGCACCGAACCGCGTGTGGTAGAGCAGCAGATGCGTGACCCCGTAGGCCGCGACCGCGCATGCGATCGGGAACGGCACACCGAGTACCGACGACCCGTACAGCGCGCCGACCGCGGGATTCGCGACGACGACCGCATTGCCGTCGGTCAGCACGAGCGCTACGCCGTGCGCGACACCCAGCGTGCCGAGCGTCACGACGAACGGCGGCAGCGCGAGTCGCGCGACGAGCATCCCGTTCAGGAAGCCGATCGCGATCCCGACCGCCGCGGCCGCGCCGAGCGCGGCACCGACACCCGCGCCGGTTCCGAGCAGCTGCGCGAATACGACGCCGCACAGGCTCAGCAACGCACCGACCGACAGGTCGAGCCCCTCGCTCAGGATCACCAGTGTCATCGGCATCGCGATCATCACGAGGATCGAGACCTGGAGGCCGATGTCGACCAGGTTCGCGCGCGACGCGAATCCCGGTACACCGAATGCCGCCGCCGCGACCAGCGCGACGCTGGCCCAGACGATCGAAGGCAGCGGCCGTTTGCGCCACGCCGCCGGATCCCTGCCGTTTCGTTTCGTTTCAATCGACATCGTCGCCTCCATGCATCGCCAGACCCAGAATGCGTAGCTCGCTCAATTGTTCGCGCGGCAGTTCGCCCGAGATCGCGCCGCTGCGCATCACGTACGCGCGGTCGCAAACATGCACGATCTCCGACAGCTCCGAGCTGATCAGCAGCACGGCCGCGCCCTGCTCGACGAGCCGTTCGATCAGGTTGAAGATCTCCGTCTTCGCACCGATATCGATGCCGCGCGTCGGCTCGTCGAAGATGTACAGCCGACAGTCGGCGCTGAGCCATTTGCCGATCACGATCTTCTGCTGGTTGCCGCCGCTCAGGTTGCGCGCCCGTTTCGCCGGATCGCCCGGTGCGATCCGCAGCCGCTCGATCAGGTCGCGCGTCACGCGCCTCGCGCGGGTCGGGCGATACCAGCCGTTCGGGAACAGTCGCCACAGACTCGACACGAGCAGGTTCTCGTGCACCGAGCGGCGCAGCGCGACGCCTTCGTGCTTGCGGTTTTCCGGAATCAGGCCGACGCCGCGCCTGACGACCTCGTGCGGGCCGCCCGATACCGCCTTGCCGAAGATTTCGATGCGCCCGCCCTGAATCGGGTCGGCGCCGATCACCGCGCGCGCGACCTCGGTCCGCCCGGCGCCGACGAGCCCCGACAATCCGACGATCTCGCCGCAGCGCACCTGCAGGTCGACGCCGTTCACGCCCGTCGACGTCGTCAGGCCGCGCACGTCGAGTGCCATCTCTCCGCATGCGCCGAAATAACGGCGCTCGTAGACCGCGCCGACCTTGCGCCCGACCATCAGGGCGATCAACTGCTCAGGGGTCGCATCGCCGGCCGGCATCGATGTCACGAGGCGGCCGTCGCGCAAGACGGTCACGCGATCGCCGAGATCGAACACTTCCTTCATACGGTGCGAGATGTAGACGATCGCCACGCCGGAGGCGCGCAACCGATGCACGACCGCGAACAGTGCGTCGGCTTCCCGGTCCGAGATCGCGGCGGTCGGCTCGTCCATCACCAGCACGCGCGCATCGTGCGACAGCGCTTTCGCGATCTCGACCATCTGCTGCTGCGCGACGCCCAGGTCCGCCGCGTGGGTGCGCGTGTCGTACGCGAGCCCCAGTTGCGCCAGCACGGCCGCCGCGTCCGCGTGCATGCGCCGGTGATCGACGAGGCCGAGACGGTTGCGCGGCTCGCGGCCGAGATAGATGTTCTGCGCGATCGACAGATGCGGCACGAGCGAGAATTCCTGGAAAATCACTGCGATGCCCAGGCGCTTCGCATCGGCCGGCGATTCGATCGCGACCGGCGTGCCGTCGTAACGGATCTCGCCGCTATCGGCGCGGTAGGCGCCGAACAACACCTTCATCAGCGACGACTTCCCGGCGCCGTTCTCGCCAAGCAGCATGTGCAGCTCGCCCGGGTACAGCGTCAGGTCGACGTCGGTCAGCGCCGCCACGCCGGGAAAATGCTTGCAGATCTTGCGTAATTCGAGACGCGGAGCGCGCCCGGTAGAAGTTTCCATGCTCATCTCCACGGTGCAGTTCGGCGCACGGCCGCGCGTCGTGCGACAGCCGGGGCGCCGTCCTGCGCTACGGCCCGCTCGGCCGCGCGCGTCACTTGCTGGCCACGTCGCTCCAGGCCGGGCATTGACGCTGATCGCCCGGCAGCTCGAACGGCGCAGTGTTCGTCTTGTCGATCACGATGCCCTTGATCAGCACCGTATCGGGCACGGGTTCCTTGCGCAGCGTGCGGACCGCGGCCATCGTCGCGATGCAGCCCATCTTGAAGCCGTTGAATTCGGCCGTCGCCAGCAACCGCCCTTCCTTGATAGCCTTGACCGACTCGGGCACGCCGCCGATGCCGACGACCTTCACCTGCTTCTGGCCCGCGGCTTCGAGGGCCTCGATCGCGCCCATCGCCATCACGTCGGCGGCCGCCAGCACACCATCGATCTTCGGATTCGACTGGATCAGGTTCTCCATCACCTGAAGCGCCTGCAGCCGCTGATAGTTGGCCGGCTGCGCCGCCAGCAGGTGAACGTCCGGGAATTCCTGAAGGGCTTTCCTGAACCCGCGTTCGCGTTCGTCGCTCGTCGTCGAACCCTTCACGCCTTCGAGGATCACGACATTGCCCTTGCCGCCGAGGTTCTTGAACAGGTAGCGCGCGACGTCGAGACCGAGGTTGTAGTCATCCGCGACGACGACCGACGAAAATTTGCCGCCCGCCACGCGATCGTTGTAGTTGACGACCGGAATGCCGATCGCGTTGATCTTCTGGATCGCGGGCACGACACCGTGCGGGTTCACGCCCATGAACAGCACCGCGCTCGGTTTCCTCACGCCGACATCTTCCAGCTCGCTCAACTGCTCGCCGAGATCGTTCGGCCGGGTCGGCGCATAGTTCGTGACCGACACGCCGAGCTGTTTCGCCTCGGCGTTGACACCGGCGCGAACGAGCGCGAAATGCGGATCGACCTGGTTCTTGTAGAAGGCGGCGATTGTCTCGCTTGCCGCAAGCGCGCTCGCGCCGTGGAAGATGCCGATCGTCGCGACGACGATGCACATCGCGGCCCGCTTGCGCGCCGGCTGGCGTTCGTTTTCAAGGTTCGTCTCCATCCATTGGCTCCTGTCCGTCGTTCATATGGGCCACGCCGCTTGACGGCATGACATTCCGGGTGACAGCAATGCAACCGTTTGCATAAATTGAGACAAAAAACCTGGGCAACGCATCGCCGCGATCCATGGCATCGTTGAATCGACCGCGATTTTTCCGGGTTTCGGCGTGTCCGCTTGTCGATGGCATCGTCGACTCCGGCCACAGCTCGACCGATTGCATCGGATGTATGATTTGCTTTTATGCAAACGTATGCATATCCTATCCGATGAAAATGGGCTGTCAATGAGGTTTAGCACTGAAAATATTAGGGTTTCACCTGCAACATTGATCGCAACCCATTGCATCGATACAATCGGATGCCTATTCTTCAGCGGGTTCCATGAGCCAATCCTCCGAAGCGCGCGGCACCGGCCGCGTCACGATTCGCGAAGTCGCCGCTGCGGCATCCGTCAATGCGTCGACGGTGTCGCGCGTGCTCAATCCGGCCACGCGTCACCTGATCGGCGACGAGGTCGTGCGTCGCGTGCTTGCCGCAGCCAAGTCGCTCGGCTATCGGCAGAACCGGCTGGCCGCCGCGCTGCGTGGCGGGCAATCGAAGGTGATCGGCGTCTGCCTGCCCGACATCTCGAATCCGGTGTTTCCGCCGATGGTCTGCGGCATCGAGGAAGAACTCGCGGCCGAAGGTTACGGCGTGCTGATCGCGAACATCGTCGGCAAGCCGAAGAACCAGGAACGGATGCTCGAGCAGATGCTCGAACGCCAGGTGGACGGCCTGATCCTCGCTACCGCCGCGCGACACGATCCGCTCGTGCGCCGCTGCATCCTCGACGGCGTACCGCTCGTGCTCGTCAATCGCGGCGAGGACGGCGGTCACGTGCCCGAAGTCGTCAACGACGATTTCCTGTCGATGCGGCTCGCGGTCGAGCACTTGGTCGGGCTCGGGCATACGCTCATCGCGCACCTGTCCGGACCGGAGCGGCTCGCGACCGGCCTGTCGCGGTTGCAGGGATTCCAGATCGCCACCCAGCAGCACGATCTCGCGGCCAACGTCGTCGTAGAAGCGGCCGAGTTCACGCGCGAAGCCGGGCGCCTCGCCTGCGCGCAGTTGCTCGATACGCATCGCAGGGTGACGGCCATTATCGCGGCGAACGACTTGATCGCGCTCGGCTGCTACGACGTGTTTGCCGAGCGGCGGATCGCGTGCCCGAAGGACATCTCGCTGATCGGCCACAACGACATGCCGCTGCTCGACATGCTGAGTCCGTCGCTGACCACCCTGCGCATCCAGCACCGCGAGATGGGCCGGCAGGCCGCGCGCCTGCTGCTCGGCATGATCGCGACGCCGGGCAAGGCGCCGCTGCGGATCACGCTGCCGCCCGAACTGATCGTGCGCGGGTCGACCTGCGCACGATCAGTTCGGGCGGCGGGCGGCCGGGCGCGCGCGAGCTGACGTGCCGCGCCGTTCGGCCGGCTGGCGAAACACTCGCAGCCGTCCCGGCGTGCGAGTGCGAATCCGGTTAGACAAATATAAGGTTGCGGGCGTCCAGAAAACTGACCGGAACGGCCGGCGGTTTGCCGGATCGTCCGATCTTCTCGATCGGCGCGGCCGATTGCGCTCACGGCGCACTGCCGCGGGCCGCGTTGTACCGCACGGTCTGCGTCCGCGGCTAGTCGCGCGCAGGACGCGCGAACGGCATCGCGAGCAGGATCCTGGCGTGTCTGTCCGACCGGTTGTGCAGCCCACGCCGCTCGCCCGGCGCGAGACGGCACGAATCGAATGCCTGCAATTCGACTTCGACGCCGTCCGCGTCTACGCACACCCGGCCTTCCAGCACGACGTAATGCTTTTCGACATCAGACGCGTCCATCGTCGTGTGCCCGCCCGGCTCGATCGTCGACACGCCCAGCCACAGCGATTCGGCCGGGCCCGCCTCGCGTCCTTGCAGGCGGACGCATTTCATCCCGAAGTGGTTCGGCGGGAAATAGTCGGGCGCGTCGCAAAAGCGTGTGACGTTCATGGCTTGAGCAGCACCCGGTTCGCGGTGCCGCCGAATACGGCCCGATACGCGTGTGCCGCATCCACAAGATCGAACACGGAACCGGCATCGATCGGGAACGGCCTCAACGAGCCCTGCTCGAACGACGGCAGCAACGCGTCAAGGATGTCGGCGCAGTATCGCGTATCAAGCGCGAGCGTATCGATGCCGACATAGGTGTGCTGCCCGCGATAGAACGCGAAGATGTCGAACGGCACCGCGCGCTCGATCGTCGAGATCAGGATCTGCGTGCCGCGCACGGCCATCGCGCGATTCGCACGCTCGAAGTACGGACTCCCGACCGTGTTGTAGACGAGGTTCGCGCCGCGGCCGGCCGTCATCTCGAGCACGAGCTCGTCGAACGGCTCCGCGGATGCATTGATCATCGTGACATCGCCGTTTGCGTGCCCGACATACGACGTATCGTCGCGAACGACCCCGATCACCTCCGCTCCCGCCATGGTCGCCAGCTGGACGGCCGCCTGCCCGACTTTGCCGTTGGCACCCAGGACGAGCACGACGTCGCCGCGCCGCACGCCGCCGGCACGATGCAGGCCCTCGAACGCGGTGACGAACGGAACGCCGATCGAGCCGGCCTCGTCCATCGTTAGGTTTGCCGGTTTCTCGCGAACACTGTGCGCCGGCACGACGAGATGGCTGGCGTGGGTGCCGTCGCGACGGATACCGAGCTCACCGCTGCTGCCCCAGACTTCCTTGCCGATCAGCGCCGGAGGGCCGTCGATCACGCGCCCCGCGTAGTCCCGCCCCGGCGTGCGCGGCCACACCGCGTGCGGCATGAAACCGAGCACGGCCTTCACGTCGCTCGGGTTGACGCCCGCGCTCTCGATCTCGACCAAGCAGTCGGTCGTATTGATCGGCGGGACAGGTTGCGTGTCGATGCTCAGTGCGAGCGCGCTGATATCAGTGCTTTTCTGCTGGACGCGAATGCATTTCATGCTCGATGGTTTCCCGGAAAATGTCGATTCTGACGCGTGGCGCGGTGGCCGTCGGCTCGTCGCGCGTCCACGCGTCGCGCTGCGCTCAGGACGCGAGGCCGAGGCATTCGCGCGCATCGCGGCTCGTCGCGATCTCGCCGCCGAGTAGCGCGACGATCTCGCGCGCCCGCGCGACGAGCGCCGCGTTGCTTTCGGCGAGCACGCCTTTCTCGATGTAGATGTTGTCCTCGAGGCCGACGCGCACGTGCCCGCCCGCGAGCCACGCCTGCGCGACGATCGGAAACTCGAAACGCCCGATCCCGAACGCGGACCAGATCGCGCCCGGCGGCAATAGCCCGCGCACATAGAGCAGCGTTTCGGGCGATGCCGCGAAGCCATACTTGACGCCGCTGACGAAGGCCCAGAGCCCGGGACCGTCGAGCACGCCGCTCGCGATGAGGTCCCGCGCCAGATGAATGTCGCCGGAGTCGAAGATCTCGAGCTCCGGTTTCACGCCGGCCCGGCGGATCGCCTCGGCCATCCGCGTGACGTTCTTCGGCGTGTTGATCACGACCTCGCTACCCGAATTCATCGTGTTCAGGTCGAGGCTGCAGATGTCGGGCCTGAGCGCGAGTATGTGTTCCACGCGCTTGTCCGGCGGCAGAAGCGTGGTGCCGGGCGCGGCCATCTTCGGATCGTCGTCGCTCGGAATGAAGCGCCCGCCCGGGCCGGTCGTCAGGTTGATGATCAACTCGCGATCGACCGCGCGGATCCGGGCCATGACGTCGCGATAGAGATCGACGTCCATCGAGGGTCTGCCCGTGGCCGGATCGCGGACATGGATATGCACGACGGCGGCACCGGCCTGCGCGGCTTCGAGCGAAGCATTCGCGATCTGCTCGGGCGTGACCGGCAGGCCCGGATGCTGGTCGGGGCGCGTGATGTTGCCCGTGACGGCGCAGGTAATGATGGTCTTGCGAGCATGCATCGGAAGGTCTCCAGGCAATCAGTTCAGCCGGCGGCCGCCGTCGACGACGATCGTCGTGCCGGTCGTGAACGTCAGCGTCGTCGCGCAGGCGACGATGGCGGTCGCGACGTCGTCCGGCGCGCCGATCCGGCGCAGCGGCGTCGTCGCGGCGGCCTTTTCGTTGAAATCGTCGCCGCGCCCGGGAACGAACTGCGTATCCACGACGCCGGGCGATACGTTCACCACCCGAATGCGCGGCGCGAGCGCGCGGCCGAGCGACAGCGCCATCACGTCGATGCCCGCCTTGGCCGCGCAATAGGCGACGTTGCTGCCGTTGCCGGTCGTGCCTGCGATCGACGATACGTTGACGACGAGCCCGTCGCCAGATTCGTCGAGCAGCGCGCGAAATGCGCGGATCGCCGCGAACTGGCCGCGCCAGTTGACTTGCATGATCTCGTCGATCAGATCGTCCGTCAGCGCGTCGAGATCCGCATGACGAACCGGCTTCGTGAAGCCGGCCGCGTTCACCAGGATGTCCGCGCGCCCGTAACGCGTGCGCACCTCGTCGGCAAGCGCGGCGAGCGTCGCGCTCTCGGTGATCGTCGCGACCGCGGCAGCATGCCCGTCGCCGGGCAGCGAGTCGGCGAGGCGCTGCGCCACGTCGAGGTCGCTTCGCCCGACCACGACCACGCGCGCGCCCGCTTCGGCGAAACGCGCCGCGGTCGCGACGCCGATCCCGCCCGTGCCGCCGAGAACGACGGCGACTTTATCCTTCAGATTGCGTGACACTACCCTCTCCTGTTCAGTCGATCGGCGGCGTCGGATACGTCGGCGTACCGTCGGCCATGACGAATTCGAAATCGAGCGTGTAGTACGCCTCGTCCGTTTCGGCGTGCGGCCCCGTCCGCGGGTCATGGCGCTCGAAATTGCCGACGAGCCGACGATTCACGCCGAAGACGACGTCCGAGTCGAGATGCTCGGAATCGTCGGCGAACACCTGCGACACCAACGTCGCATGGCCTTCCGCGACGATCACGAAATGGATGTGCGCGGGCCGGTACGGATGACGGTTCTGCGCCGCGAGCAGCGCGCCGACGGGGCCATCGACGGGCACCGGATAGCCGGCCGGACGCACGGTGCGAAAGTTGAACCACCCCTGATCATCGGTACGAAAGCGGCCGCGCAGGTTGCGCTCGGGCTGGCTCGGGTCCTGGTTCTCGTAGAGCCCGACGGGCGATGCCTGCCAGACGTCGACGATCGCGTTCGCCACCGGCCGGCCCGACACGTCGAACACCCGGCCGCGCATGAACAGCGGCGAGCCGGGCGATCCCGGGCTTGCGATCGACTGACCCTGCTCGTAGACCGGCGAGCCGCCGCGATAGAACGGCCCGAGCAACGCGCCCGGCGTGCGCTCGGACGAATCGGAATTGTTAAGCAACGCCACGAGCGTCGAAAAGCCAAGCACGTCGGCCAGAAGCACCACCTCGTTGTGCCGCTCGTTGCACGCATGCCCGGCGGCACGGATGAACGCGAGACCGCGCTCGAACTCCTCGTCGGTCAGCTTCACCTGCTTCAGGAACGCGTGTCCGTGATCGACCAGCGCATCGACGATCTCCTTCAGCCGGGCGTCCCGGGTTCCCGCCATCGCCGCCTTGACGATCGCGGTAACGGACGCGGGATTGTCGGTAATCGCACTTGCAACCGTCTGTTCCGTCATGATTTTCTCCATGCAACCGTTTGCATAAGTTCATGGAATGTTACTCGCCGAGCAACGCAGATGGATAGAGCGTTAACCCTGAATCACGCGAAATTCACGGTTGACACGGGTATCATCGGGCACGCAACCGTTTGCACAAATCGAGCCCAGATAACCGGGCGCTGCCGATGAACGCACCCGGCGCGTACCCGGGCGGGCGGCGGGGCGCAGTGATTCGGCCCGCGCCGGCGCAGCGGCGCGGGTCGCCGCGCCGGATCGTTATTGCCCGGGAGCCGGCGAGTCGGTGGTGCTTTTCTGGGCTGCCGCCTTATGCTCCGCCCTTTGGAGGCTCTGAGGATATTGATCGTCCTTGCTCACGCGGTAGACATTCTTCTCGAGCGCGCTCAGTCCTGGTTCCGCTTCTGCCGGGCTGCCTTGCGTTGCGCTTTCAGTTCCTGCTTCGACGGCGGGGCGTCGGGGGCGGCCGATGTTCCGCCCGCATCCTGAGCGTTCGCGCCCGGTGCGCCCAGCAGCACGACTCCCGTCAGGACTGCGAGCGCAAGCGGCGCCAGTCTGGACTTTTTCATGTGATTTTTTTTCGTCGATGATCGAATGACAAGGTTCTACGTACCGGCGCCGGTTCGACCGATATCGATCGTGGCTTCGTCGATTCACGTCTCCACAAGTTACACGTCGGCAAGACGATTTTTATTAAGACTCCTGAATTTTCTTGATCGATGAGGCAAACGAGAGCAGACATCCGATCGGCCGGACGGCGTGCCACATGCCGTGCAGGGGCGATCGAACCGAATTACGCGCGAAACACCATGAGTACGAAAACCTGTCGGGCATTCGCCCGTCATTGCATCGAGGAAAACAACAATGAAGCTATCATTCGAAGCCTTCGAGGCACTGGATGCGATCGACCGGACCAGTACCTTTTCAGAGGCGGCTGCGGTGCTGCATCGCGTCCCGTCGACGCTCAGCTATCTCGTGCAGAAAATCGAAAGCGACCTGGGAGTCACCCTGTTCGATCGTAGCGGCCGCCGCGCAAAACTGACCCGCGCGGGGCGAGTCGTAATCGAGGAAGGCCGCCGGTTACTCGTCGCGGCCGAGCAGCTCGAGCGGAAAGCGCAGCGGATCCAGGATGGTTGGGAAACCGAGCTGTGCTTGTGCGTCGACGAAATTGTTCCGCTGGCACGCTTCTGGCCATTTGTACGCGAATTCGACACGCTCCAGATGGACACGCGTCTGCGCTTGTCGACCGACGTGCTTGGCGGCACCTGGGATGCACTCGTGTCGCGGCGCGCGGACCTCGTGGTCGGCGCAACGGGTGAGCCGCCCGCGCTGACGGACATCGTCGCGCACCCGATCGGCACGCTGCGTTATGTCTTCGCGGTCGCGCCGCATCACCCGCTCGCGGCGATGCCGGATCCGATCACGCTGGAAACCGTTATTCGGTATCGTTGCGCGGTGCTCAGCGGCCCCTCGCGCGAATCGCTCCTGCGTTCGTCGGCGTTCCAGCCGTCGCAACCGTATCTCGCGGTACCAACCCTCGAGGCCAAGCTGGCGGCGCAATGCGAAGGGCTTGCCGTTGGCACGCTACCGGCAAGCGTCGCCGCCCGCGCGATCGAGGAAGGCCGGCTCGTCACGCGTCGTGTGACCGGAATGCGCGAAACGGCCGAGTGTTACCTCGCCTGGCGCGCCGACGAAGCCGGCCGCGCGCTGCAATGGTGGCGAGACAAGTTCGACCACCCGGATCTGCTCGAACGATTCATCGCGCAGCCGTGACGGCGAGTACGCAACTGCACGCGGGTTTCAGCACACGCTTCGCACCGAGTCGTTTTTTATTGAATCAATCGAATATTTCGAATAGCCAATTCGATTTTTTCGAAATGACGCTTACAAATCCGAAATTACGGTTTTAAGCAATAATGTTTTACCAGAACTGAAGCGTTGCATCGGCTACACTGCTCTTACCGGTAGCTGACAAGAAGAATCACAGCGCCGCGCATACTCAGTGTCCGAGGTTAATCATTATGGAATCCTTGCTTAAAGCTTTTGCCATTGGCGCGATGCTCGTCGTCCCGGTCGTATCGTTCGCGCAATCCCAACCGTCGACTATGACCCGTGCGGAGGTCCGGAAGGAACTCGTGCAAATCCAAAAGGCCGGCTACAAACCATCCATGGCCAGAAATACGCAGTACCCGGAAAACTTGCAAGCCGCCCAGGCGCGCGTGGCAGCCATGAACGTTCAGAACGCGGGCGCCGGCCGGTAGTAAGCGGCTCGTCGTAGTCGGGCGGATCGCCCCCCGCCGGCTGCGCCATAGTCAGACTTTTCGGACCGCCGGCTTGCCGCGCGGGCGCTGACATGTTCGCCATCGACGCATTCGTCAGCGTCCTGCGGCCCGAATGCAAACCGCCGTCTGGACAAATTTCCGTACACACATCGATCGCACGTCGCGGGCTGCCGACCGGCCGTGACGCAAAACCGCCACGCGCCCCTGTCGGGATAATCGTCCGCTTCGTGCAAATTCTGGCGGTTTCGCCGCACAGCCTTCTGTAGCAAGGGATTGCGGTCGAGTCTGACTATCGCAACAGGCACGGCTGGGGTCGGCGGCACGCTACCTGCCCGCAGTTTTCAATTGCGACCGTGGCGGGAGGCAGCAGATGCCAAGCCTGGAATTTCGGTATCTGGGGCAAGATCGCTTACCCGCGCGACTGTCCGAGTTCGACGTCGAACGCTACTTGGCGCTGAACGACAGCGACGTAGCTGCGATCAACGAACGTTTCCGGCGCGGGTGCCGCCGTTCAACTGGTCTTTCTGTGGGCCTGGGGCCACACGCTGGATCACGTTCTCACGCGCTGTACAAAACCTCAGTGTGCCCCAACGGTCGCTCCATAGTGATAAGGTTCCCTATCCTGCTTGCGCGTTCAGCCCGACGTTAGGAGTTGTACGAGACAGCGAATGGCCATTCTGGCGCGCCGCGAACGACTCTGAACGACCCGAAGCGGTCAGTAGGATGTCCCCAAAGCGGTCGTTCGGTGGCGGACAATCGTACCACCCTAGGTAATTGACCGCGACGGACCTTGTCGCCAACGTCAAAGTTTTATTAGACGGGATACGAAAACGTCGAGATCTGAATAAACGGCTCGATTTGCAATCGAAATCCGTAAGGCGGCGTATGTGTCTGGTCGAATCGCCCTTCGAATACTTTGGCGGCACAGAATTCGATATATGTCCGACCGTCGTCTTGCATGACACGTGCACCTGGACAATCCAACAAGTTGAGCCGAACAAGCGGCTCTGCCCCCGCATTGCCAAGCAAGATCTCAACGTCGCAATTGAGCGGCCATATAGTTAGACTCAAGAAAACGGAGGCTCTCGAAACGAGATACCGATAGGAGATCCCATACTCTTCCTCGACTGGAGGGACTTCAAGTGCTTCAAGGAAATCCAACGGTTCCCACGAGAATGTCGGCATAGAGCTTCCTGTTGTATTGCAGCCGGTCGCCTGTGGCGGACTCAGCGCTAGCGCATCCGCTCTTCATTTGAATTTCGCTCACCTTGGTCGATGTCGTCGATCTAGGCTGCAGCGTCGAGCAACCGCTTTTGGCTGCGGATTCAACCTCGGCAACTCGATATCGCCACTCACATCAAAATACTTCGAACGAACACCAGGCGGGCACAAACTGCTCAAAGACAAAAAAGTCATCGATGTATGTCAGCCCAAGTCGTTCCAATGACTTCGTGCACTCATCGGCCGCATCGCCGCCGAAGAACGGGCCAAGCGACAAGAAACTATCGGATTCGTCAAAATATTCCCGAAAATTGAATTCGACCATGACCGACGATATGTCGACATTCTTGGCTGCTAGCGCAGCCCGCCGGACAACGATTCCGAAATCTCTCGAAACTTTCATCGATATACGAACGCGTCGCCTTGGGATTTCCAGCGATCAAGCTCTCTGCGCGCCATCAGCATTCCGGCGTCGCCCGCCACACGCAGTCCATCGAGGTTCGCCTCAAGCAGACTATGAAACGATGCCAATTTCTTGATCGACACTGTCGGCGAACATAAACTGCTATCGCTCTGAGCCCAGTAGAACGCGGCATCCTGTGCATGCCGCATCAGCAATGGTCGTATAACAGGAGATCTTGCAACCGTAGGAACCGTCATTATCGAGTGGCCCGTTCATCCATCTCGAAGCGGTTGAAGATCAGCCGCCATTCAATCCCGTCGTGATACGCCGCGCCGTGTACCCCTGCCATCAGCATCATTCCATCCGCGGCAGATAGATTACCAGCGCATACCTTGATTTCGGCCGGTAGCTCGCCGCAAGGTGCAGGCGAGCCAAACCTGCCAAAGCTGCCGATCGCGCATTCCGTTGCCGGACAGTGGCTGCGATCTCGTCGAAATCGGCCAACACCATATTGGCAAAGCGCTTCGCCGCCTCGTTGACACCATGCTGCGGATCGTGGAGCCAGCGCAAAAAAAGAACATAGTCCTGCTTGGCGGAGCCTCATCTTCTTATTCCCCCGAAGTCGCCGCGCAAGCCCCCTGCGGCATTTTGGCTCTTACTTTAAGCCTGACTGGTCAGCCCGACCAGACAAAAACGCTGGGAAGCACGCCGACAACTATTGAATAAAAAAAACAATAGCTCTGATCAAATACTGCAAAAAAGGTCATCTTTTTTGCCAACCTACACCCACACCCACCGTCATCCGCCCCTCAATAATCCTCCTTGACACCCTATCTTTCGATATATATCTTTAGATATGTTTTTCGACATATAGGACACGATCATGCGACACAACCCCTCCCGCGGCCATGCCCGATGCGACGGTCATGGTGCGCATGCCGGCCCTGACTGGTACGCCAGAGTGTGGCAAGCGATCGGCCGCCATCGGCGCGGCCACGATCCATTCGGCGGCGGCCCGTTTGGTGGCCGTGGCGGACGCGGCGGCTTCGGCGACTTCGGCGACGATGGCATGCCGCGCGGCCGCCAGTTCAGCTCCGACGACCTCCAGTTGCTGCTGCTCGCGCTGGTCGCCGAGCAGCCGAGCCACGGTTACGAGCTGATCAAGGCGCTCGACATGCGTTCAAACGGTTTCTACAGCCCGAGCCCCGGCATGGTGTACCCGGCACTGACGTATCTCGAGGAAGTCGGCTTCGTCGCGTCGCAGGCGGAAGGCAACCGCAAGCGCTATGCGCTGACCGACGCCGGGCGCGCGCATCTCGATGCGCAGCGCGAGCGCGTCGATACGTTGTTCGCGCGCCTCACGCACCTCGCACGCAAGATGGAATTCATGCGCCGCGCGTTCGCCGGCGAATCGGCGGGCGGTGAAGCACAGGACGAAACACAGCCCGGCTGGTTGCCCGAGTTCGTCGAAGCCCGCCTTGCCCTGAAGCGGGCGCTGCTCCACAAGAGCGCCGCCGATGCCGACGAACAGCGGCGCATCGCGGCGATCATGCGCCGCGCGACGGCTGAAATCGAAGGCGGTACCGGCGCGTGATCCGCGCCGCCTCGCCCACCCCAAGGAGAACCGATCGATGCAGAACACCTCCGAACGCGCCGTCACCCGTGTGCGGCACACCCTCAAATTCCGCCTGCTGCAGGTCGTGCGCGTGCACGCGGTAACGCCGCACCTGCTGCGCGTCACACTCGGCGGCCCCGACCTCGCGGACTTCGAATCGTCGTCGTTCGACGATCACGTGAAGGTATTCTTCCCGCCGCCCGGCGCCGAGCGTCCCGCGATGCCGACGCTCGGCGCGAATGGCCCCGAGTTTCCCGAAGGCCAGCCGAAGCCGGTCGCGCGCGATTTCACGCCGCGCCGCTTCGATCGCGCCGCCTGCGAACTCGATCTGGAATTCGTGCTGAACCATCCGGGTCCCGCGTCGCAGTGGGCGGCGCAAGCTCGCGTCGGTCAATGGCTCGGCATCGGCGGCCCGCGCGGTTCGTTCGTGGTCCCGATCGATTTCGACTGGCATCTGCTGATCGGCGACGATACGGCGCTGCCCGCGATCGCGCGGCGTCTCGAACAATTGCCGGCCGGCGCGCGTGCGGCCGTCGTGCTGGAAGTCGCGGATCGCACCGCGCAAATCGCGTTCGACACGCGTGCCGACGTGCATGAAATCTGGCGCTTTCGCGCCGAAGCCGATGCGGCCGACGGCGACGTGCTGCTCGATGCGGTACGCGAATTGCCGCTGCCGTCCTCCGGCGACGGTTACGTGTGGGCGGCGGGCGAAGCGAAGTCGATGCGTGCGGTGCGGCAGCATCTCACCGCCGAACGCGGTGTCGACAAGTCGCGCATCCGCGCGGCGGCATACTGGAAGCGCGGCGCGACGGCCGTGCACGAAACGCTGGAAGACTGACGCGAACGGGCGCCCGCGCATCGGCGGGCTTGGCATCGGCGGGGCGGCTGGTATATATGTATGTCTGCGACGCCGCTGTCGGGCGACAGCCGCCGCAGCCTGCCCAGGAGCGCCCGGTCATGACAAAAGAAAACCACGCTTCGCCTTTCCTTCGCAACCTGAAGATCGCCGGCTATTGCGGCCTCGCGGCCGTCGTGCTGGCGCTGTTCGTTGCGATGTGCGCAATCCTGAAGGAAAGCGCACTAGAACGCGACGCCGCACGGCATCCGGGCGAGACGCCCGAATTGCACGAAGCGGGCGGCGGCCCGTCCGCTTCGGCTGAAGCGGCCAAGACGCCCGGTTGACGGCGTCCGGCCGCAATACTCCGCTTGGTATTCCCGCTCAGGGCGCGCGTTCGCGCCCCATCATCACCGCGTGCACCGCGTCGCCGATCCGTTCGAGCAGCTCGACCAAGCGTTGCCCGTACAGGTGCGCGGCCAACGCGCCGGCGGTGCCGACCAGCACGCCGCCGGCCATGTCGAACGGCCAGTGCACGCCCGCATAGACGCGGCCCCAGGCAATCGCCGCCGCCATCGCGGCCATCACGAAGCCGGTCAGCCGCGTGCTGCCGGCGAGCATCATCCCGACCGCGAGACTCCACGCGAACGTCATGTGATCGCTCGGAAACGAGCTGTCCGGCGCATGCGGAATCAGTTGCGTGCCGACGCCGGCCATGAACGGCCGCGGCGAAAACCAGAAATGCCCGATCACCTGTGCGAGCGCCAGCGCCACGCACGTGCCGACGCCGGCTTCGATCGCCTGGCGGCGCGTCGGACGTTCGCCGAAGATCCAGGTCAGCAGCAGCATCGCGGGCAACGCATAGACGAGCCAGTCGGCGGCGAAGATGGCGGCGCGCGCCACGCCGGGGTGCGGCACGGCGCCGGCATTGACGGCGGAAAACAGGATGAGATTGAGGTTCTGCATGAATGCGGTTGCGTGGGGGCGTAACGTTTGGACCGGCGTGCCGATCGGGTGGAACGATGCTAGTGCTCACTCGCTTAAGCAATGCTTAATGCGTCGGGGCCGGCCGGTAATCCGGTTCCGGTCCCGGGAGTCGCGCGCGAACGCACTTAGAGCCTGCACTGCAACACAAGTTCACACAATTGACACATTTCCGCGCGACCGTCTCCCGTAAAAGCTCACCGGTCATCCTGTAAAGGCTCACCTTTTTCACATCGCGGCGTCATCGACACGTGCGAGTATCGGGCCGCCGCGCTCGCTCGGCACGGTCTGCACCGTTCGCCTCAATATTTGCGTTGCAAATAATTCGAAATCGGCAACAATTAATTCCAAATGCGGCATCGCACAACGGCAACGCACAGGCATAGGATTACGAGCTTACGAGCACTCATCCACGAAGCGATCAACAACAAGGAGTCCGCATGAAACCCAGCGATGTCCGATCGAAAGCGTTTGCGATGCCGTTGACCAGCCCAGCCTTTCCGATGGGCCCGTACCGTTTCGTCGATCGTGAGTTTCTGATCATCACGTATCGCACCGATCCGGACCGTCTGCGTGAAATCGTCCCCGAGCCGCTGCAGGTCACCGAGCCGCTCGTCCATTACGAATTCATCCGCATGGCCGACTCGACCGGCTTCGGCGACTATACGGAGAGCGGCCAGGTGATCCCGGTCGAGTACAACGGCCAGGCCGGCGGCTACACGCTCGCGATGTATCTCGACGATCACCCGCCGATCGCCGGCGGCCGCGAGCTGTGGGGTTTCCCGAAGAAGCTCGCGTCGCCCACGCTGCATGTGAACACCGATCACATCCTGGGCACGCTCGACTACGGCAAGGTGCGCGTCGCGACGGGCACGATGGGCTACAAGCACAAGGAACTCGACATCGACGAGCAGACCAAGCGCCTCGCCGGCCCGAACTTCCTGCTGAAGATCATCCCGCACGTCGACGGCACCGCACGCGTGTGCGAACTGGTGCGCTACTACATGCAGGACATCAAGATGAAGGGTGCGTGGACTGGCCCCGCGTCGCTCGAACTGGCACCGCACGCGCTCGCGCCGGTGGCCGACCTGCCGGTGCTCGAGATCGTCGAAGCGCGCCATCTCGTCGCGGATTTGACACTCGGCCTCGGGGAAGTCGTCTACGATTACCTGGCTCAGTAACACGTCCGCAGCCCTATCTCCCTGTCAATCCTTTCACTACGGGAATTCGAAATGAGCAACCTGAATGGCAAGACCGCAGTCGTCACGGGCGCCGCGAGCGGCATCGGCAAGGAAATCGCACTGGAGCTCGCGAAGGCGGGTGCCGCCGTCGCGATCGCCGACCTGAACCAGGACGGCGCAAACGCGGTTGCCGACGAGATCAACAAGGCAGGCGGCAAGGCGATCGGCGTCGCGATGGACGTGACCAGCGAGGAAGCGGTCAACAGCGGTATCGACAAGGTGGCCGAAACGTTCGGCTCGGTCGACATCCTCGTATCGAATGCGGGCATCCAGATCGTCAATCCGATCGAGAACTATTCGTTCTCCGACTGGAAGAAGATGCAGGCGATCCACGTCGACGGCGCGTTCCTGACGACCAAGGCCGCGCTCAAGCACATGTACAAGGACGATCGCGGCGGCGTCGTGATCTACATGGGTTCGGTGCACTCGCACGAAGCGTCGCCGCTGAAGTCGGCGTACGTGACGGCCAAGCACGGGCTGCTCGGCCTCGCGCGCGTGCTGGCGAAGGAAGGCGCGAAGCACAACGTGCGCTCGCACGTCGTGTGTCCGGGCTTCGTGCGCACGCCGCTGGTCGACAAGCAGATTCCGGAGCAAGCGAAGGAGCTCGGGATCAGCGAAGAGGAAGTGGTGAAGAAGGTGATGCTCGGCAACACGGTCGACGGCGTATTCACGACGGTGCAGGACGTCGCGCAGACGGTGCTGTTCCTGTCGGCGTTCCCGAGCGCCGCGCTCACGGGCCAGTCGTTCATCGTCAGCCACGGCTGGTTCATGCAGTAACGGTCACGTCCTCGCCTTCCTCACGGGAGGCGATTTTTTCGCACCACGTCCATTCTCACGACTCACGATGGCGTGCCATTCCCCGACGGCACGCCATCGGTCTCCGCCAACCATGGCGGGATTTCTCGGAGCAACTGATGAAACCGCACGCGCGTACAGAAAAGCAGGCCGTCGATGCGGCGGACCTGCATCACGAAGCCGGCGCACCGGCCGCTGCGCGGACGCTGCCGTACGAAACGATCGCGCTCGTCCTGCAGGGCGGCGGCGCGCTCGGCGCGTATCAGGCCGGCGTGTTCGAAGGGCTGCACGAAGCGGGCATTCCGCTCGACTGGATCGCCGGCATCTCGATCGGCGCGCTCAACACCGCGCTGATCGCCGGCAACGCGCCCGAGCATCGCGTCGAGCGGCTGCGCGAATTCTGGGAAACGATCTGCCAGCCGGCGTTCTTTCCCGCGATTCCGGCCGCGTTCGAGTTCGCGCTGTTCAACAGCATCGACCAGATCCGCACGTTCTTCACCGCGTCGCAGGCCGCGAGCGCGATGATGCAGGGCCAGCAGGGATTCTTCGTGCCGCGCTTCCCGCCGCCGCTGCCGGGCGTGTCCGATCATCCGGAAAAGATCAGCTGGTACGACACGTCGCAGCTGCGCGCGACGCTGCTCAGGCTGTGCGATTTCGACCGGATCAACTCGGGCGAAACGCGCGTGTCGGTCGGCGCGGTCAACGTCGGCACCGGCAACTTCGTGTACTTCGACAACTCGCGCATTCGGCTCGCGCCCGAGCACTTCATGGCGTCCGGCGCGCTGCCGCCCGCGTTCCCGCCAGTCGAGATCGACGGCGAGTATTACTGGGACGGCGGCGTCGTGTCGAACACGCCGCTGATGGAAGTGCTGCGCGCAAGGCCGCGTCGCGACACGCTCGCGTTCCAGGTCGACCTGTGGAGCGCGCGCGGGCCGCTGCCGCGCACGATGGCGGACGTCGCGGAACGCACGAAGGACGTGCAGTATTCGAGCCGCACGCGTTTCGTCACCGACACGCTGCAGCGCGAACAGCGCTACCGCAACGTGCTGCGCCACGTGCTCGAGCAGGTGCCGGAAGAGCAGCGCAAGAACGACCCGTGGTGCGTCGAGGCTGAAGCGATGTCGAGCGGGAAGAAGTACAACATCCAGCACCTGATCTATCAGCAGAAGGCATACGAACACCATTACAAGGACTATCAGTTCGGTCTGTCGACGATGCGCGACCATTGGAGCGCGGGTCTCGACGACATCCGCAAGACGCTCGCGGTCAAGGACGGCCTCGCGCTGCCCACCAACGACGCGGGCTTCGTCACGCACGACATTCACCGCCGCCGGTAATGCCGCGCGCAACGGACCGGCGCGTCGCCTGCGCCGGTCCGTCCTTTTTTCAGATTCAACATGCCGATTTTCATTGCGCTATTCGCGCTCGTCGCCCTTGGATGGGGCGCGGTTCACCTGTTTCACGTCATTGCCGCGCAGTTCGGCCAGCCGGTCGCGATCGCGGCCGCCGTGCTCGCCGCCGCAATCCTGATCGCGCTCATTGCATGGTGGATCAAACGCCGTCGCGACATCGCGCCGAACACGAAGGAACAAGGCTGGACCCACATCGTGCATCGCGCGTGGGGCGAGGTGCGCGTGTCCGCGACGCAGGGGCTGCTCTGGCTGTCGCACGACGGCGCGGACGGCCGCTATACGTTGTCGCAGCTCGACGGCTGCGAAGCCGCGCCGTTCGGCGGCCGCTGGCATCTGGTCGTGCGTGTGCGCGACGCCATACACGGCGAATGGAAGCTGCCGATGATGGACAAGCGCGATGCGCAGCGCTGGGCGCGTGTGCTGATGCTCGCAAAGGACCACCGGCTGTAATGGCCTTCACCCGCACACCGGTGCCGGCACGATCGCGCGCAATGCGTGTCGCCCCGGCGAACCGGAATGTCATCCTCTGCGTTCTAGCGCGCGCCGAGCGCCCATAACGCATCGAGCACGTGCTGCGTCGACCGCTCGATCGGGCCGGCCCGATGGGCGATCCCCAGTTCGCGCCACAACGCCGGACGCAGCGGCCGCATCTCGATGCGTGCGTCGGGCAACGGGGCACCGGCCTCGTGCGGCAACAGCGTCGCGCCGTAGCCCGCGGCGACCAGACTCTTGATCGCATCGTTGTAATTGAGCTCGATGCGCGGCTCGGGGCGGTGGCCGCCGAGCGCGAACCATTCCGTCGTGAGCCGCGACAGGCGGGTGGTCGCATCGTTGAGAATCAGCGGACGCGCAGCCAGATAGGCCGGCGTCACACGTGCCGGAAGCCGCCAGTCCGCGGGCAGAAAAGCCAGCACCGGATCGCGCCGCCACGCGCGGATCGACAATCCCGCAACCGCCGGCTGCGGCAGCGCCACCAGGCCGACGTCGAGCGAGCCCTGCGCAATGCGCGCCAGCGTGTCCTGCGACGTGAGCACCGCGATCTGGACATCGATGTCCGGATGCTGCTCGCGCAAGCGCGCCACCGCCTGCGGCAACAGATGAGCGATCGCCCCGGTCGACGCCCCGAGCCGCACCCGCCCGGTCAGCCCCTGCACTTGTCGCTCCACGTCGTCGAGGGTCGACTCGACCTCGGCCAGCAGACGGCGCGCCCGTTCCACCAGCACGGCACCGATGGTCGACGGCTGCACGTTGCCGCGCGTGCGCGACAGCAACGGCGCACCGATGCGACTTTCGAGTTCGGCGACATGAAGGCTGACGGTTGGCGGCGCGAGATGAAGCAATTGCGCGGCGCCCACGAAGGATCCCTGGTCGGCGATCGCGACCAGCGTACGCAGTCGATCCAGACTGATCTCGCGCATGCCCACCTCTCGTTCAGGAAATCTGAATCTCGCCATCAGGAAATTCAACTTTTCCTATTCTAGGCGTTCGATGGACGATACGGCTTTCCCGACGTCCGAAACGAGGAACGCGACCATCATGAGCCTCTCCACTGTCTACATCGACGGCGACCAAGGTACGACCGGACTGCAGATCCACGAACGCCTGCGGGATCGCACGGACCTGCGTGTCGTCACGCTGCCGGATGCCGAGCGCAAGAACCCGGCGCGCCGCGCCGAAGCGATCAACGCTGCCGATATCGCGATTCTGTGCCTGCCCGACGCCGCCGCACGCGAAGCGGTCGGCTTCATCCGCAATCCGGCGGTACGCGTGATCGACGCGAGCTCGGCCCATCGCACCGATCCGGAATGGGTCTACGGTTTTCCGGAGATGATCGACGGACATGCGCGGACGATCGCGCACGCCAGGCGCGTCACCAATCCGGGCTGCTATCCGACAGGCGCGATCGGGCTGCTCCGGCCGCTGCAACAAGCCGGCCTGCTGCCGAGCGACTACCCGGTGAGCATCCATGCCGTGTCCGGCTATTCGGGCGGCGGGCGAGCCGCCGTCGACGAATTCGAATCGAACGGGGCTGCACGCACGAAACCGCTTCAGGTCTACGGCCTCGCGCTCGCGCACAAGCACGTCGCGGAAATCCAGCTGCACGCCGGGCTCGCACACCGTCCGCTGTTCGTGCCGGCTTATGCCGCGTACCGGCAGGGCATCGTGCTCACCGTGCCGATCGAGCTGCGTCTTCTCCGTGCCGGCGTGACCGGTGAGTTGCTGCATGCATGTCTCGCGCACCATTACGCCGGCGCCCGCCACGTCGACGTCATGCCGCTCGCGGATACGCGCACGATCACGCACCTCGATCCGCAAGCGCTGAACGGTACGAACGACCTGCGGCTCGGCGTGTTCGTGAATGCGGATCATGGTCAGGTGCTGTTGTCCGCCGTGTTCGACAATCTCGGCAAAGGGGCATCCGGCGCGGCGGTGCAGAATCTCGACCTGATGCTCGGTGCAACGAGCATCGCGACAGCAGCGTAGGCCGGCGGCGCGCGTCATCATCGGCCGGCGCGGCGCATCGCGGCCGCCCGTGCCTGCCGCACGCGCACGGCTCACGGCGCCGTTGCGAGCCATCACGGACATCACGTCCGCCATCGCTGCTCGCATGGCCCCCGTAAAAGCTCACCTTTGGCCGAATTCAGCCCGCGTCGTCACCGGCCGCGGCATTCAATCCGGCGAGCGCCTCCGCGAGAAAATCAACGCACACGCGCACTTTCGCCGAAGCCGCGACGCGTTCCGGATACACCGCCCAGATGTTCGCCGGCTGAATCGCGTCCGGCAGCACGCGACGCAGCGCGCCGCGTTCGATCAGCGGCCCCGCTTCCCAGATGGAGCGCAGCACGATCCCGCGCCCGGCCAGCGCCCATTGCACGGCCACCTCGCCGTGGTTGGTCGACAGTGCGCCGCCAACCTTGACCGTGGCGGTTTCGCCGCGCAGGTTCAGCCGCCAGACGCCGAACGGATGGTCACGCTCCTTGATTGCGAGACAGTCGTGCGATGCGAGATCCGCGAGCGTGCGCGGCGTACCGCGCCGGGCGAGATAGTCCGGTGACGCGCACAGCACGCGATAGTTCGCGGCAAGGCGGCGTGCGATCAGGTGATCGGCAATCTCGTCGCCGATTCGCACGTCGAGATCGTAGCCCTCGCCCGCGACGTCGACGAGCCGGTCGAACAGATCGAGCCGCACGTTGAGCTGCGGGTAGCGCGCGGAGAAATCGAGCAACGCCGGCGCAACGACATGACGGCCGAAGCCGAAGCTGGTCGAGATGCGCAGCGTGCCGCGCGGCACCGTGCGCGTGGTCGACACGTCCTCGACGAGATGGTCGACGTCGTCGAGAATCTTCTCGGCACGCGCGAACACGCGCTCGCCGGCTTCCGTGACCGTCACGCGGCGCGTCGAGCGATGCAGCAGCCGCGTGCCGAGCTGCGCCTCGAGCAGCGCGATGCGCTTGCTCACATAGGCCGGCGACACCGCGAGTTGCTCGGCGGCCATGCTGAAGCTCGTCAGCCGGACGACCAGGCTGAAGACGCGCAGGTCGTCGAGATTCGGCGATTTATTCACGATTCGTGGAAAGTCGATTAACGTCTCGCACGATTTTAATCTGAATGGAAATAAATAAAATGGCGACGTGTTCCGCTGCGCACGCTGCCGGCGGCCCGACCAGCCAAGGAGACTTGCATGAGCGACAAGACGTACAAGATTGCCGTCATCCCCGGTGACGGCATCGGACGTGAAGTGATGCCCGAAGGCCTGCGCGCGCTCGACGCGGTGACGGCGCGCTTCGGCATCCGTTTCCAGTTCGAGCAGATCGACTGGGCAAGCTGCGACTACTACGCCCGGCACGGCAAGATGATGCCGGACGACTGGAAGGCCCGGCTGTCGGGCATGGACGCGATCCTGTTCGGTGCGGTCGGCTGGCCCGAGACGGTGCCCGACCACGTTTCGTTGTGGGGTTCGCTGCTGAAATTCCGCCGCGAATTCGACCAGTACATCAATCTGCGGCCCGCGCGCCTGTTCGACGGCGTGCCGTCGCCGCTCGCCGGCCGCAAGGCGGGCGACATCGACTTCATGATCGTGCGCGAGAACACCGAAGGCGAATATTCGTCGGTCGGCGGCACGATGTTCGAAGGCACCGAGCGTGAAGTGGTGATGCAGCAGTCGATCTTCACGCGTCACGGCACGGAGCGCGTGCTGAAGTTCGCGTTCGAGCTCGCGCAGCGCCGCGCGAGGCGCCTGACCGTCGCGACGAAGAGCAACGGCATCGCGATCAGCATGCCGTGGTGGGACGCGCGCGCGGCCGAGATGGGCGAGCGCTATCCCGAAATCGCCGTCGACAAGCAGCACATCGACATCCTGTGCGCGCGCTTCGTGCTGCAGCCGGACCGCTTCGACGTCGTCGTCGCGTCGAACCTGTTCGGCGACATCCTGTCCGATCTCGGGCCGGCCTGCACGGGCACGATCGGCATCGCGCCGTCGGCGAACCTGAACCCCGATCGCAAGTTTCCGTCGCTGTTCGAACCGGTGCACGGCTCCGCGCCGGACATCGCGGGCCAGTACATCGCGAACCCGATCGCGATGATCTGGTCGGCGGCAATGATGCTCGACTTCCTCGGCAACGGCGCGGGTCGCGAACGCGAAGCGCACGACGCGATCGTCGCGGCGATCGAGGATGTGCTGCGCACCGGGCCGCGCACGCGCGATCTCGGCGGTCAGGCGGGGACGCAGGAAGTGGGTGAGGCGATCGCGTCGCGGATCGCCGGCTGATAGAACGATCCGACGAGGCGCGGAGCGAAGCGGTCGATAGGCGTCGTGCTCAAGGTGGCGCGGCGCGATTGAGTGTGGTTAGACCTTCGCCGATTACGGCGCGCGCGCGTGCAGGCGTGCGCGTCGATGTCGATGTCGGGCGGTGAGCGGTGAACAATGCGATTGGGCAGCGCGCACTGATGCGTGTCGACCCATTCTCCGTGATCTGAATCACATCGAAGTCGAGCGGTGAGCTGCATCGCACATCGCTACACACCGATTGATTCTCACCACCGTGCATGGACGCAGCACGCGCGGCGTCGATGTCGCATTCGATCCGCATGCGAGCAATGAAAGCGCGTGCACGCCCATGCGTGCGGCGCTTGGGTCAGTGCAACCCGCGCCGTTTCCATCGTTTCCTGCGACGATTGATCGGTGAGATGCAGCGCGCGAAAGATCACACCGTCCGGCACGAAACGTGCCCTCTCCCGAAAACACTCACCTTAACGCGCGACTCCCGTATTTCCTCACCATTGAGCACGGGCGTCGCGCTCGATGCACAATCGGGCGCGTCCACGCGCCGTCATCGCGATGCGTCAGAGACCGAGATCGGACAGGCCGGGATGATCGTCCGGACGGCGACCGAGCGGCCAATGGTACAGGCGGTCCGCTTCGCGAATCGGCAGGTCGTTGATGCTCGCGTGGCGATATGCCATCAAGCCGTTCTCGTCGAACTCCCAGTTTTCGTTTCCGTATGAGCGGAACCAGTTGCCCGCGTCGTCATGCCATTCGTATGCGAATCGCACCGCGATGCGATTCCCGCCGAACGCCCACAGCTCCTTGATCAGCCGATAGTCGAGCTCGCGCGTCCATTTCCGCTGCAGCAATCCGACGATCTCGTCGCGGCCCGTCACGAACTCCGCGCGATTGCGCCAGCGGCTCTGCGGCGTATAGGCAAGCGAGACGCGCTGCGGGTCGCGTGTGTTCCACGCGTCCTCCGCGGCACGCACTTTCTGGCGCGCCGTGTCGAGCGTGAAGGGCGGGACGGGCGGACGAACTTCCGGGGAAGCGGACATGGGATGCTCCTGTTCAAGGTTGGGGCCGCGCACGAACGCAGCCGTTTGAGATGCGTTACTTCGACGCGCGAGACACCATATCCAGCACGAGTTCGGCGGTTGCACGCGCATCGCGCGCCGCAGTCGCATCGCCGCTGACGAGCGCGACGCCGATCGCGCCGTCGATCAGCACCAGCCATTGGCGCGCGACCCGGGCCAGCCGGCGACGCTCGATGCCGGCATCGTCGGCATACGCATCGCACCGCTCGCGTACGAACGCAAGCAGGCGCGCCTTGTGCATGCGCGCGACGACGCGTACCGGATCGTCGGCATCGGCAATCTCGCCCGACGCGTTCAGGAACGCGCAGCCGTGAAATTCCGGTTGCAAGAACCAGTCGCGCAGCACGTCGAACATGCCGAGCAAGTGGGCACGTGGCGACTTGCCGCGCGCCAGCGTGGCGTCGACGAACCAGCGCATCCAGCGCTCGTCGCGACGCTCGAGGGCGGCGACAACCAGCGCTTCCTTCGATTCGAAATGCGAATAAAAGCTCTTTCGTGCGGCGCCCGCTCGCTTCACGATCGCATCGACACCCGTCGCGTGGATACCGCCCGAGTAGATCAGCGCTTCGGCCGCGTCGAGAAGCCGCTCTCGAACGGCCGGTTCGCCGGAAAAGTCATCATGTGCGTTCATGGGTTTACGGTAGAACGATCGTTCTCCATCGTCAACACACACGTGAAAAGGCCATGTCGGCGGAAGGGCCGAATGCTGCATGGCGCCGATGGCCAGCAGCGCATTTCAGGCGGCGCTGCGCATGCGCGCTGGCGAAGCTGGTGGTGTTCGCGGTCGCGAAGCGCGACGGCTGACCGGTGAGCGAATCAAATGGCGGGCAGCGCACCGATCGATGCAGTCGGGCAGGCTGACGGGTGAGTTCGATCGTTGTTGATTGGCTCACGGATCGATGAGGTGCCGTGCCAGCGTTGTGTGACGACGTGCTGTCGTACGAAGGCACGGCCAGGGCGAGCGCAAGCGCGACGCCAGGGTCTGGCTGTTCAGGCCGCGGCGAATGAACGGGAGGGGCAGGAAGAAAGACACGCGCCGAGCGACGCTAAAGTGCGGACGCGAGAGCGATACTGGCCGGTGACGCGCGGGGGCATTTGCCGATCACCGATGCATGCTGCGGAACCGGAGCGCGATCGTCGTCATGTCGTCAAGGAGCCGCGACGTGCCGTCGTTGAATTTCTCGATTGCGCGCCACACGAAAGCACGATCGAGCCATCATTCGGCGCGCGAACACAGCTCCCGAATAATCTCACCTCAAGCATTTGCCGACTCCGGTCGTGCGTCGTCGAACGCTCATGCCGACACGAGCGGAGCAGTCGGCAAACGCGCCGGCCGCCCCGCCCGCACTCAAACCGTCCAGTCGAGGATCACCTTGCCGCTTTCGCCGGACAGCATCGCAGCAAAGCCTTTTTCGTAATCGTCGGCCGCAAAACGATGCGTGATGATCGGCGACAGATCGAGGCCGCTTTGCAGCATCGCGACCATCTTGTACCAGGTCTCGAACATCTCGCGACCGTAGATGCCCTTGATCTCGAGTCCCTTGAAGATCACCTGATTCCAGTCGATTGCCGTCTGCGCGGGCGGAATGCCGAGCAGCGCGACCTTGCCACCGTGATTCATCGCCTCGAGCATGCTGGTGAACGCGCTCGGCACGCCCGACATCTCGAGGCCGACGTCGAAGCCTTCCGTCATGTGCAGGTCGGCCATCACGTCGCGCAACGACTCGCGTGCGACGTTGACCGCGCGCGTCGCGCCCATCTTGCGCGCGAGTTCGAGCCGGTAATCGTTGATGTCGGTGATCACGACGTTGCGCGCGCCGACGTGCTTCGCGATCGCGACGGCCATGATGCCGATCGGGCCCGCGCCGGTGATCAGCACGTCCTCGCCGACGAGATTGAACGACAGCGCCGTGTGCGTCGCATTGCCGAACGGATCGAAGATCGACGCGAGATCGTCGGAGATCTCCGGCGGAATCTTGAACGCGTTGAACGCGGGAATCGCCAGGTACTCGGCGAACGCGCCCTCGCGATTCACGCCGACGCCGATCGTGTTGCGGCACAAATGCCGGCGGCCGGCGCGACAGTTGCGACAGAAGCCACACGTGATGTGGCCTTCGCCGGACACGCGATCGCCGATCGCGAAGCCGCGCACTTCCTGCCCCATCTCGACGATCTCGCCGACGTATTCGTGGCCGACGTGCATCGGTACGGGAATCGTCTTCTGCGCCCAGTCGTCCCACTTCCAGATATGGATGTCGGTGCCGCAGATCGCCGTGCGGCGAATCTTGATCAGCACGTCGTTGTGTCCGACTTCGGGGCGCTTCACGCGCGTGAGCGTAAGGCCGGGGCCGCGCTCGAGCTTTGCCAGTGCTTTCATGTTCGCAGCCTCCGTCAGACGATGCCGAGCGACTTGCCGACACGCACGAATGCATCGACCGTCTGATCGATCTGTTCGGGCGTATGCGCGGCGCTCATCTGTGTGCGGATGCGTGCGCGACCGCGCGGCACGACCGGGAACGAGAAGCCGATCACGTAGACACCTTCTTCGAGCAACTTGTCCGCCATGTTGGTTGCAAGCTGGGCGTCACCGAGCATCACCGGGATGATCGGATGCGCGCCCGGCACGAGCGTGAAACCCGCGGCAGTCATCTGCTCGCGGAAATGCGCGCCGTTCTCGCGCACGCGTTCGCGCAGCTTCGCGCCTTCGTCGCTGCCGAGCAGTTCCAGCACCTTCAGCGACGCCGCCGCAATGCTCGGCGTCAGCGTGTTCGAGAACAGGTACGGGCGCGAACGCTGGCGCAACAGTTCGACGATCTCGCGGCGAGCCGCGACATAGCCGCCCGATGCACCGCCCAGCGCCTTGCCGAGCGTGCCGGTGATGATATCGACGCGGCCGTCGACGCCACAGTGCTCGGGCGTACCGCGGCCATTCGCGCCGATGAAGCCGACCGCGTGCGAATCGTCGACCATCACGAGCGCGCCGTAACGATCGGCGAGGTCACAGATGCCTTTCAGGTCGGCGATGATGCCGTCCATCGAAAACACGCCGTCGGTCGCGATCAGCTTGTGGCGCGCGCCCGCTGCGTCGGCTTCCTTCAGCTTCGCCTCGAGATCGGACAGATCGTTGTTCTTGTAGCGGAAACGCTTCGCCTTGCAAAGTCGGATGCCGTCGATGATGCTCGCGTGGTTCAGCTCGTCGCTGATCACCGCGTCGTTCTCGTCGAGCAGCGTCTCGAACAGGCCGCCATTCGCATCGAAGCAGCTCGAATAGAGGATGCTGTCTTCCGTGCCGAGAAACGACGCCAGCGCACTTTCGAGCTGCTTGTGCACGGTTTGCGTACCGCAGATGAAGCGCACCGACGCCATGCCGAAGCCGTCCTGGTCGAGGCCGGCCTGCGCCGCGGCGATCAGGCGCGGGTCGTTCGCCAGGCCGAGATAGTTGTTCGCGCAGAAATTGAGCACGCCGGCACCGCTGGCCAGCCGCACGGCCGCCGCCTGGGGACTCGCGATCTCGCGCTCGGTCTTGTAAAAACCGTCCGCGCGGATCTGGTCGAGCGTCCCGCGCACCTGGGCGAGAAAGGCATCACGCATCGCAAAGCTCCTGACAGGAATTCGCAATCCGCCGCGCGCCGCTCGTGGCGGCAGCCCAACGGCCTGCTACTGTTATAGTCGGTCGTTCGGTTGACCGCATTTATCCGATATTCCGAACTCAAATTCGAAATACCGAACAACTCTAAGCGAACGGAAATCAAATGGCAAGTTCCTCCGCGTCGCGGCGCACGCCTGCCGGCGCCGCACCGCAGCAGCCGGGCGTGACCCCTCCGCGCGTCGGCGAGCAAATCCAGCGCCTGCGCAACGAGCGCAGGCTGACCCTCGACGACCTGTCGCGCGCAGCCGGCGTATCGAAGTCGATGCTCTCCGAGATCGAGCGCGACAAGGCCAATCCGACGATCGCGGTCGCATGGCGGCTCACGAATGCGCTCGGCATCACGCTCGACGAGCTGTTCTCGCAACCGAAAGCGCCGGAGGCGATCCGCGTGGACGGCCCGCACGACATCCCGACGCTCGCCGGCCACGACGGCCGCTATCAGTTGCGCGTCTGGGGCCCGATCGAGCTGGCCGGCAAGTTCGAGTGGTACGAGCTGACGCTGCCGGGCGGTGGCGCGCTCGTGTCGAACGCGCACGAACCCGGCACGCGCGAACACCTCACCGTGCTGCAGGGCGCGATGGAAATCGAAGCCGCAGCGGCCAGCCGGCGCCTGAAGGCGGGCGATACCGCACGCTACCCGGCCGACACGCCGCACGCGATCCGCAACCCCGGCAAGGCCGAAGCGCGCGCATTACTGATCGTGATACATCGCTGACGATGCGGCTAGCTGGCCGAAAGGCCAGTTGCGGAAAATACTGTATGTTTGTACAGTATACGGACATTCCGCCATGCATTGGCCGGGGTCGGGGCACCGAGGCGCCCGCTCCGGTCGACAGGAGCCTGCGATGACAGAAGAACAAGACTTGGCCGCGCTCAGCTTCAAGGCTGCCGCGCACGACCTGGAACTGATTGTCCGCCATATAGCCGGGCGCTACATCCAACAGCGCGTCCCGCTGTCGTGGCGCCTGCTGCACGCCATCGAAGCCGAAGCGCTCGCCGATCTCGGCTTTGCCAGTCGGCACGAAGCCGGCATGCGCCAGCTGTTCGAACGACCGTCGGACATGACCTTTCCCGAAACGGATGAACCCATCGACTTCGGACAATCGAACGCGTTGCCCGCTGTCTTCTCGTTCGCGGTCCTTGCGTATGAAGCCGCGGCCAAATCGCAGGAAGCGCCTTCACGCGAGCGCATTCATCGTCCGTCCAAGGCATGGGGCGACTGACGACAGGCCCCGGCCGATCGACACGGCGGCCGGCTCCCGCATCCTGCTGCCCGCGACGTTGCGAATAGGGCTACCATATACGCAACTAACGGAATAAATCACATGTCCCTTCCAACATCCTCCGACACGCCCATACGCCCGGAAGAAAAGGATCTGTTCGACCGCGGCGCGTCCGACTGGATCGTCTCGCCCGAAACCGCGTTCGACGCCTGGCTCGCCATGCAGGACTACCGCCGTTCGTCGGCCGACGTCTATCGCGCACAATGGGGCGCCTTCCTCACATGGTTGCGCGCACATCAGAAAAACCTCGCGACGGTCGATACCGCTACGATCGCAAATTTCGTCGGCGAGCTTCCCATCCGGAAGACCCAGCGATTGCGCTATCTCCGGCTGATCGAACGCGTTCTCGACCACATCCGGCGGACCGAGCTCGCATCCACCAACCCGGCGCGCTTCATTGCTCAGGATGGCGAAGCGAACTGGCGTCAGGCACGCGACAATGAACCGACCGGTTTCCTGACACCGGCGGAACGCGCGAAGTTGTTGGCCTACCTGTTTTCGCCGATTGGCGTATCCGGCTCCGCATACTGGAAGGAGCGGCGCGACCGCGCGCTCGTCGCCGCATTTCTCGGTGCCGGCGTGAAGACCGGCGAAGCACGCGTGCTCACGATTAGTTGCATCAATACGAGCGGAACGTCGCTGCAGATCCCGTCGACGCATCCCGATTTCGCGCGCGAAACCCATCTGGCCTCGTTCGCGATCGCGTTGCTCGAAGCATGGCTCGTCGAGCGCAAGCGCCAGGAGATTCCGGGCGAGCTCGTGTTCCCTGCCTCGCATGCCGGGCGGCCGATGCACAAGGCGACGATGCTGCGCGCGATCGATGCGATCGTCGAATCCGCAGGCCTCACGTCGTCACGCACCGCGCGCGCGAGCCCGCAAACGCTGCGCAACACTTACGCAGCCGAACTGTTCGAGCATGACGTGCCGCCCGAGCGGGTCGGCAAATGGCTCGGCTTCATGCGGCCGATCTCGTCGAACCGCCTTCACCGCGCATGGAAAAACTGGCGCGATGATCTCGCGAATGGTGACGCGTCCGAGCAGGACGAAACTCACTGATGCCGAACCGGCTGCTCACGCGACATGATCCGTGAGCAGCCTTGCGTGGCGGCGCCTCACCGTTTCACAGCTCCCGAAAAACCTCACCTCCCGCATCCCGTATCTCCTCACCTGTGAGATCTCTGTGCCGAGCGACACGTCAATCGCGCGCAAAGCGCGCGACCGCTTCGAATCGGGAAGGCCAAGGCCCTGAAGCATGTTCGCATTCGGGGCACGACACTTCGAAGCCGTCGTCGCCATGCGACAACTCCGGTTCGCCGTCGCAATGCGGGCACTGGGTCGGCACCGGAGTCTCATGGTCCAGTGATGTCCCGATCACGGAAAACGCCTCTGCATCGAGCTGGCCTGCATCGGCCAAGCGCCGAATCAGCGCCGAAATCTCCGGATTCATCCCGCGGCTGGCACGCAGCGTATTCACCTCGCGTGTGGCACGGTCCAGTTCGTCGCTTTGGGTGCGGAGCTGTTCCTCGAGTCGGTCCGCCCGGGCCTTGGCCGAACTCAGCTGTTGAAGAAAATCGAATTCCTTGCGCTGCACGTCGCGCAGACCGCTCTGGTAGGTCGACGCCATGCTGCGTAGCGAGTCCAGCTCGACCAGCATCGGTTTCACGCGGCGTTCGGCTTCGGCTACCGCATCCTTGATCTGCTGCGCATAGTGTTCGGTGCGCTGCTGCAATTCGGCTTGGAGCGTGTCGATGCGGTCGCGCAGCGTCGCGTTCTGCGTCTGCTCGGTGTCGACTCGGCCAGCCATGGCGGCCAATTCCTTTTCAAGCCGCGCGATAGTGGTGAGCAGCGTCGCCTCGTTCGCCGAACCGTGCGTCGATTGCGACGCGAGCTGCACCTCGAGTTCGGTCACACGCGCCTGCAGTTGCTCGTTTCGCGTTTCACTGCGCGTCAGTGCACTCTCAAGGGTTTCCTGGCGAACCATGGCGTCGCGCAGCCGCTGTTCCGCATCGGCCAAGCCGGCGCGAACCTGTTCGCGATCGATATCGAGGCTTTCCCTGGCCGCTTTCAACGCCTCTTCGTAGAGTGCGCCGAGCAACGCACCTGCCTTTTCCTCGACCGCTTTCGGGATCGCCGCACCATCGAGCCGAATTTTCGAGGCGGAACGGATGCGTTCCCAGAAATGGTCGATGTCCTTCGGGATGTCGCTGGCGCTGCCGGTCTGGGTCAGGTCGCGAACGTTCGCAGCCGACGGTCGGATACCGAGATCGAAAAACAACCGTTTGCACGCATGCAGCGACAACTCTTGGCGTCGCGCGCCGCTCGCGCGGAGCGATTCCAGTTCTTCTCGAATGACTTCACGCATTTCATCCAGCGTCATGGCAGGACTCACAGACATTGACATGTTGCAATCATAACGAAATACGTATTTTTTGATACTAAATCTCGGGAGGCGTGGCGAATTTACGTCGGTCTGTGCAGAAAGCTGGCCTGGGAGTCAATCCTGCTGAGCCAGTCCTTCAATTCCGTGAAACAAAGCGAAGAAAGCACCGCAAGTCTTTGTCTCGAAAGCGATTTCGAGCGAGCCCCGAAAAAGTGCACTTGTTTCACACGCGGAGCGTCATCGTAGCCATTTGGTGTTCAGGGTTCGGCTTCTCTGTGGAAAACTCGAAGGCCGAGGTCTTGAGAGTATTAGAAGTAAACACCCTTGAACCCTTAGTTAAAAACGTTAACGCCACGGCTCAGCCTTATGTAGCAAGGCTTTCGAGCCGACAAGGTGAAGTTTTACGGGAACCAAGGTGACCTTCTGCGGGAGCTGAAGTGATGGGGTTCGGGGGCCTGCGTGAGCCGATGCGGGAAAGGTCGTGAGCGGATTCGGGATCACAGTGAAACACGAGATTCCTCAAAGGTGAGATTTTTCGGGGCCGCACAGCCATGGAACCCATGCTGTGTCTGCTTTCACAGTTTTCTGCCTGTGCAGACATAGGTGAGAATTTGCGGGACCTTCTTCGTGCCCTCATTTTGCCCATCTTTTGGGCAGTTTTCGACAAAGGTGAGGTTTCACGGGACTCCACAGGGATTTGCTGTGAGGATTTCCGGGAAACGGCCCTCGTTTTGCACAGCAAAAGTGCGCTGTGGTGCCGGTGGAGGCCGAAAGGTGAGGCTTTTCGGGAGCGAAATCCGGGTTTTCCTGCCCGGATCCCGATAAGGTGAGCTTTTTCGGGGCATCGATCACAGGTCGTCGGCCGCCTTCAAGGTGAGGTTTTTCAGGAGAGGTATTTGCTGAAAAATTCGTCACAGGTGAGACTTTCCGGGATCCGAAGCGCGGGGAATTGGCCGAAAGGCCCGCCGGGACTGGCGGAAATCCGATTTTCGCTGTGCCAGTTTTTGGCAAAGGTGAGAATTTTCGGGAGTCGGCGTCCGGCTGCCGCCTACACTGGAGTGCCGTAAAGGTGAGGCTTTTCGGGGGGACGATCGCCCTGCACAGCCGCACACAGGACGCGCATAAGTATCGGATGGCATTGACATTTTTGATACCGCGGCGGTTACGGTGAGAGTTTTCGGGAGCAGCTTTCGCGTCCGTTCGAACGCCGCTTTTATCATTAAGGTGAGGTTTTTCGGGAGGCGCTGGCGGCGGGTCCCGCGTGTGTCGGGGATGTATCGGTATCCAGGTCACAGAATGTCGAACTGATAAGGTGAGGATTTTCGGGACCCGCTGGTTTCTGTGCGCTGTACAATGCGCGCCCGGGCATGTGGAACGGTATCGAGCGCCGCTGCGAAGCCGCGCTTCGATGCCGGTTTTCGGTACCGGATGCCGCCGCGACCGTCTCGTCGGCCGCGCCTGTACATGCATACAGGGCGTTACGGGTCCCCGCCGAGCGATGCCACGGCAGCCAGTGGCCCCCCTGTGATGAAGACCGGAGCCGTGCAGTCGTAAAATTACGACAAATGGAAAGGTGAGCCGATACGGGAGCACGTTACGCACGTATCGGGCACAGGTGAAAATCTGTGAATCCGCGCATCCCGCGACACGTCTGGACGAGTCCAAAAGGCTTTAAATCCGGACCGGTGAGGGTTTTCGGGAGAAAGTTGGGGTGAGTGCCGTTTTGCATGCGCCCTTCACCGGCTATGGTGAGCATGTCGTTCTGGACGCACATCACCACAGGCGCTATCCTTCCGTGAAACTTCTCCTCCGACCTGACGCATGGCCACGAAGCGCGCCAAGAAAACCGATGTGGATGTGGTGAGTGCCAGTTCAGCCGAATTGCGAAAGGCCGTCGAGGCAATCGCAATTCAGCCGAAGAGCGGCAAGATCACGCTCCTCACCCGCAAGCTGTTCAACGTCCTGCTCGCCGTCGCGCAGCAGGCCGACGACTCGGGCGATACCTATCGCGCGCTGCTGTCGGACATCGTCGCCAACTCCGCCTTCGATTCGAACGACACCGCTTTGGTGAAGGAACACCTGCGCCGCATGGTGTCGGTCCAGGTCGAATGGAGCACGGGAACGTCGAGCCAGAAGCCGGGCCGCAAGTGGGGGATCTCGACGCTGATCGCCGATGCCGAAATTCTCGAGGATCCGGCCACCCGCCGCGTGTGGGTCGAATTTTCATTTGCACCGAAGATCAAGAAGAAGCTGCTCGACCCGGTCCAGTACGCGCGTCTGAGCCTGCAGTTCCAGAGCCAGCTGCGCAGCAGCGCTGGCCTCGCGCTCTACGAAATCTGCGTGCGCTATCTGACGAACCCGAGCCATCTGACGATGCGCGAGCCGTGGGAATGGTGGCGGCCGATCCTGTCGGGCACGCCCGATACGGAGGCCGGCGACGAGGCGAAGCGCGAGTACAAGTATTTCAAGCGCGATTACCTGCGTCCGGCGATCGCCGAGGTCAATGCGGTCACGAACATCTTCGTCGAGCTGATCGAGCATCGCGAAGGGCGGCGGGTCGCGGAGATCCAGTTCCGCGTGACCGAGCGCAAGCAGCCGATGCTCGCGCTCGACGAGCATCCGAACGTGTTCGACAGCACGCTGGTCGACCGGATGGTGAAGCTCGGGATTCCGCTCAAGGAAGCGCAGACGCTCTACGCGGACAGCGAGGAAAACCGGATTCGCGCCGCACTGCAGATGACCGAGCAGCGGATGCGCAGCACGACGCTGCCGCCGGTGCGCAGTGCGCCCGCGTTGTTCAAGGACGCGCTGAAGAAGGGTTATGCGCCGCCGGTCGAGTCCGTCGACGCGCTGCCTTCCGGCACGCCCGCCACGAAGGCCGTAGCGGCGCAGCCCGACGACCTGAAGGCGCGTCTGTTGAGCGAATTCGCTGCGTTCCGCCGCAAGGAAGCGAAGGTGCTGTACGAGGAGCAGGGCGACGCGGAGCGCGAAGTGGCGCGCGAGTCGTTCGAGTCGGAGGTGTTGCCGACGATGGGCTCGCACCTGCGCGACGACTGGCGCAAGCGCGGTCTCGATTCCAAGCTGGCCGAGACGGCGTTTTTCGACTGGCTTGCCCAGAAGACCTGGGGCGAGCCGACCGACGGCGACCTGCTGTCGTTCACCCTGAATCAGTCACGGGCCGCCTGAGACCCGTTCAGGCCCCTCTGGCGCGCCATCGCCGGGCGCCGGCCTGGCCGGCAGCGCCGGCTCCTCGCCAGGCGCTGTCGGCCGTGTCCATCACTCCGACAACAGCATCCGCTCGAGCTGCTCGAGGATCGCGTCACGTTTGTCCTTCGGGAGACCGCGCAGGCGCAGTTCGATGCGGTCTTCGCCATACGACTTCAGGTCGCCGACCGACTTGCCGCCGAGCTTGATCTCGAGACGCTGCGCATAGCGCTGACGGCCCGCCGGCTTGGGCGTTTCCTGCGCCGCGACGCGCCCCTTGACGATGTCCGACACCTGGCGCGTGCTGAGATCGTCGGACACGATCTTGTTAATCAGCCGCAGTGTCGCCTCGGTACCGCGTGCATTGTGATAACGGCCGACCTGGTACGCCATGTTCGACCCGAAGCGATCCGGGCGCGCGACCATCTCCTGCATCACGCTCTCCGGCAGCTTGCCGATCGACAGCGCAACCGCGACCGTCGACTCGTCGAGGCCGAGGTGCTCGGACAGTTCCTTCTGGCTCTGGAAATGTTTTTCGTCGAGGAAGCGGCGCCATACGACGGCGTTGTCGAACACCGTCTGCGAATCGCGTTGCACGTTCAGGTCGTAGCCGAGCTTGTAGCTCTGGATTCCGATCGGCACGTCGATCACGATTGCCTTCACCGACTCCTTGTTTGCTTCCTTCAACGCACGCACGCGGCGGCCGCCATCGCTGACGAAATACGAACCTGGATTGTCGTAGTCTGGAATTACGTGGATCGCCTGCTGTTGCCCTTGCTTCGCGAGGTTGACTGCGAGTTCGGCAATCGACGACTTTAGATAGAAGTGCCGCGGGTTGAACGGGCTATGCTTGATCGCCTTCAGCGGCAGTTCGATCACTTGGCCGGGCGCATAGCGGTTCTCGAGGCGCCACGCGCGATATTGCGGCGATTCGTCGGTCGCCGGGTCGAGCAAGGTGTCCGGAACCGGTGGCGGCGCGATGTCCTTCTTGGCGGACTTCGTCGGGGCCGGTGTGGCCGTCTCGGATTTGACGATGCCGTCGATGGCATTCAGCCGATCAAGCGCCGTGCGCTTCTCGCTCGTCGTGATATCCGGGCGCGCTTGGAATCCTTTTGCAAATTGGGAGGGTTTCATGTGACTCCTTTATGCGCATAAAGTCAGGGCAGCATGGCGACGATTTCGTCGGCGCATGCGCGGATCTCCGCGGCGGCCAGCTTGGCGCCACGATCGTTCATCTGCAGCACGGTCTGACCGAGCGCCATTGCCTGCTTATATGCTTCCCGGGTCGGGATTTGCGTCTTCAGCAACGGGAAGCCGAGTTCCTCGAGCGCGCGCTTGAGCTCGCGGGTCAGCATGCGCTTCTCTTCGGTTTTGTTCAGCAGGAAGACGGCGCGCAGGTCTTCGTTCATCACCTGAGCCTGCTGGATCAGTTTGACCAGCCCGACGCTCGACCAGTAATCGGCTGGCGATGACGAAGTCGGGATCACGGCGATCGATGCGGCCAGCAGCACGACGCCGGAGACCTTCTCGGTGATCGACGGCGGGCAGTCGACGACGATGATGTCGTAGTCGTTGATGAACTTCTTGATTTCGCGATGGATCTGGCCGCCGGCTTCGGCGAGGTTGACGACCGGGAACGGGATGCCGGTGTCGCTGTCACCCGAAGCGCTCGACCAGTGAACCAGTGTGTTTTGACCGTCTGCGTCGATGACGAGGACGCGCTTTCCTTTCTCATGGAATGCAGCGCCGAGGTGCATGGCAATCGTGCTTTTGCCGACGCCACCTTTTTGTTGAGTGACTGCAATGATTTCCGCGGCCAATTTTCACTCCTGTTTTTGGTCGTTGGAATTCTACAGGACGATATTTATATTTCAATGAAATTGTCGTTCGACAACTACGCGTTAGCCGTTCGGGCTATGGGTTTATGCGCATAAACGAACGGTCGATGCCGGATGGCTGGCGCAGGCACGCGAGATTGCTGCATTGGACGATGAGCGGAATCGTCGTGACGACACGCAATTTCGCTGTCGCCTTCGGCGCGCTGAGCGGCGCAATGCATCGGACCACGTTCGATCGTTGAAGGCGGCTGCTTTGATGGTGGCGAGTTTGTGCGCATAAACTTCGGCAGTGACGAGCGCATCGACGCGTCGGAGCCGTCAATCGAACATGCTCTCCGATGACGGATACCGTGCGGCCCAGACCGCTGCGATGCGATACCTTCTAGGTCCGGCGACGAAGCGCACTGCCGGTCCCGCCCCGTGTTTATGCGCATAAATCCATCGAGGACTCGGTAGTTGTCAGGGGTCCCCCGCCGACGAGTGAAGAAAGACGATGCCCCGGACACCGTCGCATATTGCGCAGCTATGTGTTCGAGGTACCGAAGCTGGGCCCGACCGCGATATCGGCGATCCATCTCACTGCGGTACGCGACGACTTTATGCGCATAAACCCACTGACGGATACATTCGGCGGCGGTGCGTAGGCGCTGGTAACACGACATCACAATGAGTCTTATGCCCTCAGCCATCCGCAACGAAGAAGGTGCCGCAAGTGTCCATGCAACGCACTTTATGCGCATAAACGCATCGGACCGGTTACGCGCTCATCGGCGCAACAGAGCCTGCCCGCTCGCCACACCGCGACTCCAACTCCCCTTCCATCCGTGTGCTCACACCCGCCAAAACACCCGTAGCCAGACTGGCTACAATACGGGCCTTTCCCATTCAGGCCGAACGATGATCACGATCTACCACAATCCCCGCTGCTCGAAGTCCCGAGAGACGCTCGCACTGGTCGAGACGCTGAACACGACCGGCACGCCGGTAAACGTCGTCGAGTACCTGAAGACGCCTCCGACCGTCGAGGAACTGGAAGCACTGCATCGTCAACTCGAGCGCCCGGTGGGCGACATGATTCGCGACGGCGAGGAGCCGTACAAGACGCTGAATCTGGCCCGTGCGGATCTGACGGACGCGGAGGCCTACGCAGCGATTGCTGCGCATCCGATTTTGCTGCAGCGTCCGATCGTCGTGTATCGAGGCAAGGCCGCGATCGGCCGCCCGCCTGAGTTGGTGCGAGCGCTGTTCGAATAATTTCAATTCGGCGTATTTTTCTTATCGCATCGATCCCGGCGCGAGCGCGCCGGGATCGACTGACAAATTCGCAACCGCAACCTACCTCCTCCGACGCCACGCAGCGCACCGCCCGTACTCGACCGTCGCGCCCAGCGAGCCCAGCGAGCCCAGCGAGCCCAGCGAGCCCAGCGAGCCCAGCGAGCCCAGCGAGCCCCCGCCAGCATCGACCTCACGACGTCACGACGTCAACCGGCACCCACCGTTCACCACAACGCGCACGCCCAGCCCGCCGTCGTCAGCTTAACCCTTCGTCCCACCACCCGACGCCTCGCCCCCCTCACCACCCGCTTCATCGCCTAACCCCCGCCCCGCCGCCACATGCGCCGCCGTCCGCAGCAGCGCGATCTGCCCGCGATATGCGCGGCATCCGCTGCATGTCGGCAGATGCACGTGCACCTGCACGCGCTCATGAAGCGTCAACGCGCGGTCGAGCGCATCCGACAGCAATCGCGTCACGTCTTTACATTTCCCCGGCAGCATCTTCGGTCGTCAGTCCTTTTTCGCTGAGGCAGGTGCGCAGGCGCGTGCGCGCCCGATACAGCAGCACGCTGCAGTGATTCGTCGTCAACGTCAGTTCGCTGCAGATGTCGGCAATCTCGACGTCGAGGAATTCGCGCATCATGAACACGCGCCCGATGTGTTCCGGCAGGTGGTCGAGGCAGGCCTGGAACAGCGTCCAGAACTGCTGTTGTTGCAACAGCGTTTCGGGCCGCGCCCAGGGTCGCGGCTTCGTGTGCGCGGCCCAGTGCCCGTTTTCCTTGAACAGCTCGCGATCGAGCACGGACTCGCCATCGAGCTCTGCATCGAGTGCGGACAGACTCACCGTCCGCTGCCGCGCGCGCAGAATGTCGATCAGCTTGTTGCGCAGGATGCCGAACACCCAGGTCTTGTGGGCCGATCGCCCGGCGAACTCGCCCGCGTGCGTCCACGCAGCGGTCAGCGCTTCCTGCACCGCATCCTCGGCCGCATCGGCATCGCGCAGCTGAAGACGTGCGAAGCGCAACAGGTCGCGGCGTAGTTGCGCGAGATAGGCGGGGTCGTCGTATGCGGACGGCATGGCGGGTCGGAAGCCTTACGAAACGGAGGCGATCGTGGGCGCGCCGGGCGGGCGCATCGCGGTGCGAGCAGCTTACTGGGCGAGACGCCGCGCTGCAACGGATGTTCCGTCTGGAATTCACGAAGCCGGCCGGCGCGCTGCGCTATGCTTGCCGAAGCCCCGCGCCACGCGCCGTGAAACGCGCGGCCCGAGCAGTCTGTAACATCCGATCAAAACGGCCAAGTTATCCACAATTTCTGTGGAAAACCTTGTGGAAAGTCGGCCGGTCGGCCCCGTGGGACGGCTCGCGGGCTGGCTTGCCTATAAACAGACCTTTGTCGCCTGGCCGGAATCAATCGATCCGATTCGTCACTCACCGGAAGGAGAACGCCATGTCCTATCGTGTTGCAGTCGTCGTCGGCAGCCTGCGTCGCGGTTCCTGGAACCGCGCGCTCGCGCACGCCGCGATTTCCCTCGCTCCGGCCGATTTCTCGTTCGAATTCGTCGAGATCGGCGAGCTGCCGCTGTACAGCCAGGACTACGACGCGGATTTTCCGGAAGTCGCGCGGCGCTTCAAGCAGTCGATCGAAGCCGCCGATGCGCTGCTGTTCGTCACGCCCGAATACAACCGCTCGATCCCCGGCGTGCTGAAGAACGCGCTCGACTGGGGCTCGCGCCCGTGGGGTCACAACTCGTGGTCCGGAAAGCCGGGCGCCGTGCTCGGCACGTCGCCGGGCGCGGTCGGCACCGCGCTCGCGCAGCAGCATCTGCGCAACGTGCTCGCGTATCTCGACGTGAAGACGCTCGGGCAGCCGGAAATGTTCATCAAGCATGACCCGGCGCGCATCGACGACGAGGGGCGAATCGTCAGCGACGACACCCGAAAGTTCCTGCAGGGCTTCGTCGATCGCTACGTCGATTGGGTGCGCATGCTGAAGGCGGCCTGATCGCCATTGCCTTCACGCACCCGGCACCGGCCCGCACGCCGCGGGTCAGGTGCCGGCGTGCCGAGCATCGCGCGCTTCGCGGATGCCGAGCAGAATCTCGTCGAGCAGCGCGATGTCGAACGGCTTCGACAACACCCGCACGTTGACGGTACGCGTGCGGTCGAGTTCCTCCGCATATCCCGTGACCAGGATCACGGGGAGCTTCCCTGGCCGCTTGTCGATCGCTTCGGCCAGATCGATGCCGTTCAGGCGGCCCGGCATGTGGATATCCGAGATCACCAGATCGAATGCGTCGTTCGCGGCCGCGCCCTCGATCAGGCGCAACGCTTCGTCGGCGGTGGGTGCGTAGGTGACGCGGTGCCCGAGCAGCGTCAGCAGCGCTTCGGTGCCGGCCGCGACTTCGCTGTTGTCTTCGACCAGCAGCACATGCAGGCCGGTGTGCGCGGCGGCGTCGTGCGAGACGGGCTGCGAGCGGGCGACGATGTCCTCGGCGCGAGCGCGCGGCAGATAAAGGCGCACCGACGTTCCGGCGCCGACCGCGCTGTCGATCGTCGCGAGGCCGCCGGAGCGCTCGCAGAACGCGAACACCTGCGGCAGCCCGAGGCCGGTTCCCATCCCCTGCGCCTTCGTCGTGAACAGCGGCTCGAACGCGCGCGCGAGCACCTCGGGCGCCATGCCCGAGCCCGTGTCGTCGAGCGAGATCTGCACGAAGTCGCCGATCAGCGGAAAACCGTCCTCGCGGCGCAGCGTGACGTTGCGCGCGCCGACCGTGAAGCGGCCGCCGACGGTCATCGCATCGCGCGCATTGACGGCGAGATTGATCACCGCGAGCTCGAGCTCCGCGACATCGACCCGGATCGGCCACACGCCGGGCTCGATCGCGACGACCAGCGACGACTTCGAACCGAGCGACGTCTTCAACAGTTCGCGGCACGTGCCGAGCCACTGGCCGACGTCGATCGTCTCGTTGTGCAGCGGCTGCTTGCGCGCGACGCCGAGCAACTGCCGCGTGAGCGATTGGCCGTTCTTCAGTGCGCGCTCGATCGCGCCGAGTTCCTTGTCGAGATGCTGGACGCCGCGTCGCCGCGCGATCTGCACGTTGCTCGAGATGATCATCAGCAGGTTGTTGAAGTCGTGCGCGACGCTGCCGACGAGATTGCCGAGTGCCTGCATCTTGCGCGACTGCCGGTAGGCCGATTCGATCGAGCGCCGCATCGACGCTTCCGCCTGCCAGCGATCCCAGGCCTCCTCTTCCGCCTTCAGCCGCTTCAGCGACAGCCAGATCACCGACCACAGCGCGACGGACGGCGCGAACATCGAGATGAACAGCACGCTCAGGTGTTCGTACCATTCATGCCAGATCGCGGAGGTGCGGTACGCGCAGGTCACGTATACGGGATAGCTGCCGACCTGGCGATACGCGACGATCTCGCTGGCGCCGTCGTGGCGCACGCGCACGACGCCCGCGCGCGGATCGTTGCGCGCGTTGCCGAACGTGGCCGTGAGATCGGTGTGCGCGAGCGACGGCGGCGGCGGATACGACGCGATCACCGCGCCGTCGGAGCGCGCGAGCGCCATCGTCATCGGCGTGGCCGCGCCGCCGAGCAGGTCGCGGTAGAACGCATTGAAATACGACGACTTCAGTGCGATCGATACCATCCCGGCGAATGAACCGTCGCTGTGGCGTCGCGCGACGCCCGTGTTGAACACGGGGATGTTCTCGAGCTTGAGTGGGCCCATCATCAGCTTCGAGATGTGTTCGATCACCTTGCCGTCGCGGATGCCGGCGAAGTCGTCGCGATACGCGATCGACGCATACGGCGCCGGATAGTAAAGGCTGTTCGCGAGCAGCATCCCGCTCGCGCCGAAGATCGACACCGCGGCCACCTGCGGATAGCCGCCGCCGATCGTGTTCAGCGCTTCGTGGATGTCGGATTCCTGGCGGCGCACGGTGGCGTCGTCCATGTCCTGCACGAGGTCGACGATGCGCGCATCGAGCGTCTCGCTCAGGTCGAACACCTTGAGCGCATGCTCCTCGGCGACGCGCACGGTGCGCATCGTCACGTCGCTCGCAGCGGCCTCGCGCGCCTGCAGATCGTTGTACGCCATGACCGACACATAGATGCACGGCAGCACGATCGCCGCGACCAGCAACACGATCAACGTCACGCGCCTGACCGCGAAATCGTGCTCGGGAGCGCCGGACGCATAGTTGCCGTCGTCCTGCCAGTCGTCGGCGGGTGGTGAGGCGGGCGGGCTGGTGTCGGCAGGACGTTCGGACGTCATCGAGGGAGGCGGGCCAGGCAGAGATGTTCAATCATAAACGAGTTGCGCCTGCTCGCCGTGCCGGCGCATGGACGGACAACCTGATGATTCCGACAGGGGCAAATGAAAGTTTGAAAACGCTATGAATCCGGCAGCGCAAACGTACACAAGGAAAAATTTTGCGTGCTTATCTCGAAAATGGTCTGGGCTGTTTTCGGAATGCGGGGAGATCGAATCGATTTTGTTCGAAATGGTGAAAATGGCGAGTTGCACTACCTTCGGTTTACTCAGAGAATCGCGCCTTGCTTTCCCTATGACAGATATATGCGCCCGCCGGCGTTCGCGGCGCGGTGTGTCGCGTGCCTCGCGCCGCGACGCCCGCATGCGGCCGCACGGTGGTGCCCGCGCTTGATTGCATGGCGCCTCAAGAAGGGCGCCGCGCGGTCGTTAACGCGAGAGAGACCATTCCGTATACCGCTTCGCCGCCATGCCTTTGCCGATCGTGATCGCCGACGACTCCTTGCTCGCTCGCAAACTTCTGACAAAGGCACTGCCGGGAGACTGGGACGTCGACGTCGCGTATGCGGCGAATGGTCGCGAGGCGCTGGCGCTCTATCGTGACGGCAAAGCTTCCGTGATGTTTCTGGACCTGACGATGCCCGACATGAACGGCTATCAGGTGCTCGAGACACTGCGCCACGAAGATCTGAACACGTTCGTGATCGTGGTATCCGCCGATATTCAGCCGCAGGCGCAAGCACGCGTGCGCGAACTGGGCGCGATCGCATTCGTTGCCAAGCCCGTGACGTCGGAGGCGTTGCTGCCCATTCTCAAGGAGTATGGGTTGTATGCCTGAATCGGTGTTCACGGCGGAGCAACGCGACGCGTTGCAGGAGATCGCCAACCTCGCGATGGGCCGCGCCGCCGCACGGCTCGCGCTGCTGCTCGGGCATTTCATCGAGCTGTCGGTACCGCGCGTGCGCGTCGTGAAGGCCGCCGATGCGGGCGATGCGCTGCGCGAGATGACCGGCATTCACGAGAACGTGACGGCCGTGCGCCAGGGATTCCGTTCCGACATCAAGGGCGAGGCGATCGTGCTGTGCCGCAGCGCGGGCGTCGCGCGGCTCATGTCGTTGATGGACCGCACGTTCGGCGACGGCGTGTACGCCGGCATGGCCACGCAGGACGAACTCGTGTTCGATGTCTCGAACGTGCTGATGAGCGCGTGCGTCTCGTCGATCCTCGACGAACTCGGCCGCAAGCCCGTGTTTTTTCCGCCGGGGCTGCTCGGTGCGAACGTGTCGTTCGAAGACGTGTTCCAGCCGAATGCGCTCGCGTGGAGCGTCGCGCTGCTGCTCGAAGTGAACTTCGGCCTCGAGGATCATGCATTCCGCGCACATTTCGTGATGCTGATGGCCGAGGATTCGATCCGGCTGATGGGCGACGCGCTCGACGCGTTGCTGTCCGCGCTATGAACGCGACGACCACCGCCGCCCCGTCGCTCAGCGACCTCGTGATCGAACGGGTGGGCTTCGGCCTGTTCGTGCTCGATCGCGCGATGAACGTGCTGATGTGGAATCGCTTCATGCAGGACCACAGCGGTATTCCCGCTGCCGACGTGATCGGCCGCAACCTGTTCGACCGCTTTCCGGAACTGCCGCGCGCGTGGCTCGAACGCAAGCTCGAGAGCGTGTTTCAGCTCGGCAGTTTCGCGTTCAGCTCATGGGAGCAACGGCCTTACCTGTTTCGCTTCGAGCACGACCGCCCGATCACCGGCGGCGTCGATTACATGCAGCAGGACTGCACGTTCATGCCGCTCACGCGCGGCCGCGAAGTCGAGGCCGTGTGCGTGACGATCTCGGACGTCACCCACGTGAGCGTGATGCAGCGCGAGCGCGAGGAGGCGGTCGCGAAGCTGCGCGAGCATGCGAACCGCGATGGCCTGACCGGCATCGCGAACCGGCGCTTCTTCGAAGCGCGGCTCAGCGACGAGTTCGCGCGCTGGCAGCGCTACGGCGGCGACCTGTCGATGCTGCTGTTCGACCTCGATCACTTCAAGACGATCAACGACCGGTTCGGGCATGCGGTCGGCGATGCGGTATTGCGCGAGACGGCGCGCCGCGTCGCGTCGATCGTGCGCGCGCAGGATACGTTCGGCCGCTTCGGCGGCGAGGAGTTCGCGCTGCTGCTGCCGTGCACGAATCTCGATGAGGCGATGCGAGTGGCCGACAAGGTGCGCGATGCGATCAGCAGCACGCCGGTCGATGCGGAAGGCGTCAGCGTGCCGGTGACGGCGAGCGTCGGCGGCGCCTGCGCGACGGCGGGCGCTGCGGCGTTCGACGCGCTCGTCAACGAGGCCGACACCGCGCTTTATCGCGCGAAGCGGCTCGGGCGCGATCGGTCGGTCGCCTACGGATAACTGACGCAGCACCGCTCGCTCGTCGCCCCTCGCCGCGCGATGCGTGCGGTGCGCGCCGTTCAGCTCTTCGCGATATCCGCGAGCACGCCCGCCAGCACGGCCGGTTGCGACACGAACGGCGAATGGCTGCTGTCGAGCTGATGCACGTGCGTCGGGTTGCCGGGCACGAACGCGTCGGCTTCGTCGATGAAGCGCTGCTGCAGCGCGGGCAGGATCACGCGATCCGCGAGGCACTTGATGTAGTGGCGATCGATCGCGCCCCAGCGCGCGGCGGTCGTCGGGATCGCCGTCGCGAACGGCGCGGCGGGCACGTCGCAGGTCATCAGGTTCGCCACTGCCTCGAAGTCGGCCTGCGGCGCGTCGTCGTACAGCGCGCGCTTCGCGAGCGCGCGATACGCGGGATCGCCACTGCGCGGATCGATGCGCAGCGCGCCCGCGACACGCGGGCTCGCGAGCATCAGCGGACCCAGCATTTCACCCTTGTTCTCGGGCGCACGCACGTAGTCGAGGCCCGGCACGCCGGACGCGGGCATGAACGCCGCGAGATAAACGATCTTCGCGATCTTCTCCGGCGCGCGCTCCGCCGCGGCCGTGATCGCGAGGCCGCCCATGCTGTGACCGACGAGCACCACCTTGCCGCGGCCGAGCGCATAGGCGTCGTCGACGGCCTGCATCACCTGCGTCGCGTAATCGTCGAGCGTCGTATTCGCGACCGGCGACGGCTCGGCGCCGAAGGCGTCCGCGTCGAGCGGCCGTTCGAGATAGGACGCGGGAAAGCGGGCATTGATGCCGTGTGCGGGCAGGTCGCGCGCGATCGACAGGTAGCCGCGCGCGGCCAGCGCGGCCGCGACGTGCGCATAGCACCACGCACCGTGCCACGCGCCGTGCACCAGCACGAAAACGGGATGGTCGGAGGGGGCGGCGGCGGTTACGTTCGTCTCCATGGTGTCCGTGTTTTTTTCGAGAAGGATGTTCATCTTAGACGAAGCTGCGCGCGTCCAAGCATGCACGCGCGGCCCGACCGTGCGCAGGCGCATGCCGGTTGTCGCGATGCGGCCCTTTTGTCTCGTTCAGGCCACATTTCGTCTCGATCTGATTTGAATTTGTGCCGAAGCGCGCTAAGTTGGCGCTTTGCTACCGACTGCGTCCCATGAACGTCGACTATCTCTTCTACCGGCGGCCGGACAAGCCCGGCCCCTATTCGCTCGACGACCTCGGCGAGACCGCGCCGCCGATCGGCGCGAGCGACATGGTGCGCGCGGGAATCGCGCGCGTGTTCGAGCAGATCGACTGGCACGAGTCGCCCGACGTGCCGGGCGCGTGGTTCGGCACCGGCGGCCCGTCGTTCCAGTTCACGGCGGAGCCCGACGGGCGCGTGACGAGCTTCATGGGTTCGCGCCTGGAGCGCCGTTCGATGCTCCAGCTGACCCGCGAAATGGGACTCATCGCGCTCGATCTGCAGCGCGACATCGTCTACGGCTGACGGGCGGCGCGACGCCGACCCCGCCGCGGCCGTCCACGCCGGCCCGCCAGCCTCGGGGCGGCCCGCCTGGCACGGCGCGTGTCCGCCATCGAACTTCAAAGATTGCTATACTTTCGCCCAATTCCGGCTTCCGGCCGGTAATTTGTGCCTGTCTGCGTCGATCGTTCGCATATCTCGCACGCATTTGACGCCCTGACCAACCCAGCCGGGCATGGCTTCTTCAATCGCCCCGCGTGGGTGTCTCCGTGGAGCTCGTCTTGGCCGTTTCCAATCTCGTCGTGGACGAACAAGAAACCGACGCCGCTGCCGTCACATCGGGCAGTTCTTTCTATCTGGCGATGCGCATCCTGCCGGCGGTGCAGCGCGACGCGATGTTCCAGGTCTATGCGTTTTGCCGCGCAGTCGACGACATCGCGGACAGCGACCTGCCGCGCGCCGAGCGCAACGCGGGCCTCGATCGCTGGCGCGCCGACATCGACGCGTGCTTCGCCGGCCAGCCGCCGCGCCATCTGGTCGCCCTCGAGCGCGAGATCCGCGCATTCGACCTGAAGCGCGAGGACTTCCACGCGATGATCGACGGCATGGCGATGGACGCCGCCGAGGACATCTGCGCGCCGGACGAACCGACGCTCGACCTGTTTTGCGATCGCGTGGCGAGCGCGGCCGGCCGGCTGTCGGTGAGGATTTTCGGGATCCCGGAGGCGGAGGGCATCGCGCTGTCGCACCACCTCGGCCGCGCGCTGCAACTGACCAACATCCTGCGCGACATCGACGACGACGCGGCGATCAATCGCTGCTACCTGCCGCGCGAGCTGCTCGCGCGCGAAGGCATCGCGATCACCGATCCGGCGACGATCGTGCGCGACCCGGCGCTGCCGCGCGTGTGCGCGACGCTCGTCGAACGCGCGCTCGAGCACTTCCGCGCGGCGGACGCGGTGATGGACACGTGCACGCGTGCGCAGGTGAAGGCGCCGCGCATCATGTCGGGCGCATACCGCTGCATTCTGGACGCCGCGATCGCGCGCGGCTTCGCCGCCCCGCGTGCGCCGCTGCGCAAGCCGAAGGCGCGCATGCTGATGATCGCCGCGCGCTACGCGCTGTTCTGAGCCGATGCCCAGAACCGTCCACGTGATCGGTGCAGGACTCGCGGGCCTGTCGGCTGCCGTCGAGCTGCAACGCCGCGGGCGGCGCATCGTGCTGCACGACGCGCATGCGCATGCGGGCGGCCGCTGCCGCTCGTGGTTCGACGGGACGCTGAACACGACGCTCGACAGCGGGCTGCATCAGGTGTTCGCCGGGCAGTCCGCAACGCAGCGCTATCTGCGTGCGATCGGCGCGGCCGACCAGCTCGCGGGGCCCGCGCTGCCTGAATATCCGATGGTCGACGTCGCGTCGCAGCAGCGCTGGACGCTGCGCTTCGGCAACGGGCGCTGGCCGTCGTGGCCGTTCGATGCCGCGTCGCGTGCGCCGGGTACCACGCCGCTCGACTATCTCGCGCTGGCGCCGCTCGCGTTCGCGCGCACCGGCCGCTCGCTCGCACAGACGATGCGATGCGACGGCGTGCTGTGGGATCGTTGGCTGCGACCGCATTGCCTCGGGGTGCTGAACGTCGAACCGCGCCACGCGAGCGCCGAGCTCGTGCGCACCGTGCTGGGCAGCGCGTTCGCCGCGGGCAGCCCCGGGTGGCGCCCGCTCGTCGCGCGCCATGGGCTCGGCAGCGCATTCGTCGAACCGGCGCTGCGGATGCTGCAGCACGGCGGCGCGCAGATCCGCCTGAACTCGCGGCTCGATGCGTTCGAATTCGGCGCGCACGGCAACGCGATCGACGCGGTCGCGATCGGCGGCGAGCGCGTCGATCTCGCGCCGGGCGACGCGGTCGTGCTGGCCGTGCCGCCGGAGGTTGCGCAACCGCTCGTCCCGGATCTCGCCGCGCCCGACACGTTCAGCGCGATCGTGACCGCGTATTTCGCGGTCGACACACCGGCCGGCAGCCCGCTGCAGACGACCGTCGTCAACGGCGTCGTCGATGCGGTCCGCACCGGCGGCGGTTCGCTCGCGGCAACGATCCGCGACGCGGGCCGCTGGCTCGACATGCCCCGCGATGTGCTCGCGCGGCGCATCTGGGAAGACGTCGCGCGCGTGACCGGCGCGAACCCGGAAACCCTTCCCGCGTGGCAGCTCGTCGTCGAGCCGCGCGCGGGGTTTGCGGCGGTGCCGTCGCAGGAAATGAAACGTCCGGCCGTGCGTACGCGCTGGACCAATCTCGTGCTGGCGGGCGACTGGATTGCCACCGGCTTGCCCGCCACGATCGAGGGCGCGATCCGTTCCGGCCAGCTGGCCGCGGACGTGCTCCAGACACAATAAGAGAGGGACCGATGAACGATCTCACCGATATGGCTACCCTGACCGCCGGCACCGTGCCGGCCGGGCTCGACGCGGCCGTCGCCAGCGCGACCGACGCGCTGCTGGCCGCGCAGAACGCGGACGGACACTGGGTCTACGAACTCGAAGCCGATTCGACGATTCCCGCCGAATACGTGCTGCTCGTCCACTATCTCGGCGAGACGCCGAACCTCGAGCTCGAAGAGAAGATCGGCCGCTATCTGCGTCGCATCCAGCAGGCCGACGGCGGCTGGCCGCTGTTTACCGACGGCGCGCCGAACATCAGCGCGAGCGTGAAGGCGTATTTCGCGCTGAAGGTGATCGGCGACGACGAGAATGCCGAGCACATGCAGCGTGCGCGGCGCGCGATCCACGCGATGGGCGGCGCCGAGATGTCGAACGTATTCACGCGGATCCAGCTCGCGCTGTACGGAGCGATTCCGTGGCGCGCGGTGCCGATGATGCCGGTCGAGATCATGCTGCTGCCGCAGTGGTTCCCGTTCCACCTGTCGAAGGTGTCGTACTGGGCGCGCACCGTGATCGTGCCGCTCCTCGTGCTGAACGCGAAGCGCCCGATCGCGAAGAACCCGCGCGGCGTGCGCATCGACGAACTGTTCATCGACCCGCCCGTCAACGCCGGCCTGCTGCCGCGCCAGGGCCACCAGAGCCCCGGCTGGTTCGCGTTCTTCCGCGTGGTCGACCACGCGCTGCGCGCGGTCGACGGCCTGTTCCCGAGCTACACGCGCGAACGCGCGATCCGTCAGGCCGTGTCGTTCGTCGACGAGCGCCTGAACGGCGAGGACGGCCTTGGCGCGATCTATCCGGCGATGGCCAACGCGGTGATGATGTACGACGCGCTCGGCTACGCGGAAGATCATCCGAATCGCGCGATCGCGCGCAAGTCGATCGAGAAGCTGCTCGTCGTGCACGAGGACGAAGCGTATTGCCAGCCGTGCCTGTCGCCGGTGTGGGACACGTCGCTGGTCGCGCACGCGCTGCTCGAAACCGGTGACGCGCGTGCCGAGGAAGCCGCGCTGCGCGGGCTCGACTGGTTGCGCCCGCTGCAGATCCTCGACGTGCGCGGCGACTGGATCTCGCGCCGCCCGAACGTGCGGCCGGGCGGCTGGGCGTTCCAGTATGCAAACGCGCACTATCCGGACGTCGACGACACGGCCGTGGTCGTGATGGCGATGGACCGTGCGCAAAAGCTCAAGCAGACGGATACGTATCGCGAATCGATGGCGCGCGCGCGCGAATGGGTCGTGGGCATGCAGAGCAGCGACGGCGGCTGGGGCGCGTTCGAACCGGAAAACACGCAGTACTACCTGAACAACATTCCGTTCTCGGATCACGGCGCGCTGCTCGATCCGCCGACCGCGGACGTCTCGGGCCGCTGCCTGTCGATGCTGTCGCAACTCGGCGAGAGTGCGCTGAACAGCGAGCCGGCCCGTCGCGCGCTCGACTACATGCTCAAGGAGCAGGAGCCGGACGGCAGCTGGTACGGCCGCTGGGGGATGAACTACGTGTACGGCACGTGGACGGCCCTCTGCTCGCTGAACGCGGCCGGCCTGACGCCGGACGATCCGCGTGTGAAGCGCGGCGCGCAGTGGCTGCTGTCGATCCAGAACAAGGACGGCGGCTGGGGCGAGGACGGCGACAGCTACAAGCTCAACTATCGCGGTTTCGAGCAGGCGCCGAGCACCGCGTCGCAGACGGCCTGGGCGCTGCTCGGCCTGATGGCGGCCGGCGAGGTGAACAATCCGGCCGTCGCACGCGGCGTCGAATACCTGATCGCCCAGCAGAACGAAGAAGGCCTGTGGGACGAGACGCGCTTCACGGCGACCGGCTTCCCGCGCGTGTTCTACCTGCGCTATCACGGTTATCGCAAGTTCTTCCCGCTGTGGGCGCTCGCGCGCTATCGCAACCTGAAGCGCGCCAACGCGACGCGCGTGACGGTCGGGATGTAACGCGTGACGACGGTGCAGCACAACGGCACGTTGCCCGTCATCGCCGTTACGGGGATGGCTTTCGAGGCACGCATCGCGCGCGGTCACGGCGTCGAGGCCGTGTTCGCGGCGCGGGCCGACCGGCTCGAACGCGCGCTGGCGGATGCGACCGCGCGCGGTTGCGCGGGCATCGTGAGTTTCGGTACGGCGGGCGGGCTCTCGCCCGATCTCGCGCCCGGCGCGCTCGTGATCGCGGACGCGATCGACGGGCCGTTCGGCCTAGTGAAGACCGATCCGGGCTGGAGCGCGCGGCTCGTCGCCGCGCTGCACGACACGCCGGTGTGGGCACGCGTGACGCGCGGCACGATGGCCGCGGTCGGCGCACCGGTGGTCAGCGAGCAGGAAAAGACGTCGCTGCATCGCACGAAGGGCGCGCTCGCCGTCGACATGGAGTCGCATATCGCCGCGGCCTTCGCGGCGTCGCGCGGCGTGCCGTTCGCGGTGTGCCGCGCGATCGTCGACCCTGCGTGGCGCACGCTGCCGCGCGCGGCGACGGCCGGCTTGCGCGACGACGGCAGCACCGCGATCCTGCCGATCCTGCGCGAGCTGCTGAAGCAGCCGTCGCAGCTCGGCCCGCTGCTGCAGGTCGCAGGCGACGCGCGCGCGGCACGCACGACGCTGATCCAGGCGCGGCACGCATTCGAGCGTGCGGGCGCGATGCGGATCGCCTGAGCGGCGCTCGCCGCTTTCCCGCTGCTCTTCTCCCCTCCTCTTTTTCGTTCCGCGGACGCGCAAAAAAAGAGCGCTGCATCATGCAGCGCTCTTCGGCTTGCGGGTGGATGTCGCGTTACTGCGCGGCCGGCCCGCTCGCGGGCACCGTCGGCATTGCCGGCGCGATCGGTGCGCCGTTTGCTGCGGGCGCTGTCGTCGCTCCGGCCGACGCAGCGGCCGGCGCCGCTGCAGGCGCACTCGCAGGCGTCGCACCGTCGGCACCCGGATCGTCGTACTGCGGCAGCCCCGGCGCCGCCGGCGCATTGTTCGGCGCCGTGCCCGATGCGCCGCCCGCGTCGCCCGGATCCTCGTAGTTCGGCAGACCCGGCACGGTCGGCGTGCCCGCCGGCACCGCGCCCGATCCGCCCGGCTCGATGTAGTTCGGCGGCGCGGCCGAAGCCGACTGGCCGCGATACGTCAGCGACTTGCGCTGCTGCAGATACGCATCGCGGACGAACGAATATGGATCGAGCGCCGCCTGCTTCAGCAGATCCGTCGCGCCGAGCAGGTCCGAACGCGCGCTGATGAACTGCGCGATGTACATCGGATTGCGGGCGGCCGGCTCGATGTAGTTGAGCAGGTTGAAGCGGACGTCCACCGCGCGGCCGACGCCGTCGCGGATCGTGCTCGGCCCGAACACGGGCAGCACGAGGTACGGGCCGGACGGCACGCCCCAGCGCGCCATCGTCAGCCCGAAATCCTGATGATGCTTCGGCAGCCCGGCCGGTGTCGCGATGTCGATCAGGCCGGCGACGCCGAACACGGAGTTCATCGCCACGCGCATCAGATCCTGCGTCGCATCGGTGATGCGCAGCTGCAACAGGTTGTTGGCCATGTTGCCGAGATCGCCGAGGTTCGAGAAGAAGTTGCTGATCGCGGTGCGCATCGGCGTCGGCGTGATCTTCTGGTAGCCCTTCGCGATCGGCACGGCGATGTTCGTGTCGACCGTGTCGTTGAACTTGTACATCGCCCGGTTCATCGGCTCGAGCGGGTCGTTGGGATTGCGGTTCGGGCCCGTCGCGCAGCCGCTCAGCACCGCGCTGGCAGCGACGGTCGCCGCAATGATTCGCACCTTGTTCATTGGTTCCTTGGAATTGGTTCTTTGGCGCGTTTGACGCGCGGTTTGCCCATCAGGACGGGCTGAAACACCACGGCGCCGATCAGGGTGCAGGTCAACGCCAGCGCAAGCAGCTTGCCCATGCTCGACGTGCCCGGATGATGCGACAGCCACAGGCTGCCGAAGGCGGTTGCCGTCGTCGCAGCGCTGAACAGCACCGCGTGCGTGAGGCTCGAGTGCAGCAGGCCCGTCTGGCCCGCGCGCCACGCCATCACGAAGTACACCTTGAACGCGACGCCGACACCGAGCATCAGCGGCAGCGCGATGATGTTCGCGAAGTTCAGCGACATGCCGAGCACGACGCACATCTCGAGCGTGACGAGCCCCGACACGAGCAGCGGCACCAGCGTGCGCAGCACGTCGCCGAAGCGGCGCAGCGTGATCCACAGCAGGATCGTGATCGAGAGGATCGACCACAGCGCAGCGTGCAGGAACGCGTTGATGATCGTGTCGGCCGAATGCAGGATCGAGATCGGGCCGCCGATCGCGCTTGGTTCGGCGGCCTTCACGGCCTTCGCGAAGCGGCGCAGCATCGTGTCGTCGTTCGGGTCGACGCCCTTGGGCACCTTCGGCGAAATCTGCACGAGCGCGTGGCCGTCCGGCGCGATCCAGTCGCGCACGAGCTGCGGCGGCAGCGATTCGCGCGTGACGTCCTGCGGCTGCAGCAGCGTCGCGAGCTGATCGAGCGCGATGCGCAGCGTGTCGGAGAATGCGCGCTCGGCGCGATCGCGCGTCGCGCTGTCGGCGGCGGCGAGCTTCGCGATCGATGCGGACAGATGTTGCGCGGCGGCCGCACCGGGCCCCGGGTGGTCTTCCGCCGCGTAGCTCAGCAGGTCCGACACGCGCTTGAGCGCGGCGACGCGCTGCGCGTCGGTCGCGGCCGGCGCGGCCGGCTGCGTGAGCGCGGGCAGCAGCTCGTTCGCGGCCGCGGCGATCGCCGCGCGCTTGGCCGGCTGGTCGGCCGGCACGAAGGTCGACAGCGTCGTCGTGCGGCCGACTTCCGGCAGCGCGTCGAGGCGCTTCGCGGCGGCGTCGGCCTCGGCGAGCGACGGCGCGAGCAGCGTGACGTCGTTGACGGCCGCTTCGGGCGAATCCTTCAATGCGAGCAGCGTCGCCATCGATTCGCTGTTCGGATCCTTCAGGTGCAGCGGATTGAAGTCGAAGTGCAGGAATGCGAGCAGCGGCAGCGCGCCGATCACGACCGCGAGCGTGCCGATCAGGATCGGCTTGCGATGGCGATCGAGGAAGTCGTCGACCGGCGCGAGCCACGGAAAGCCCGGCGTCTTCGATTCGCCCGGCGGCGCGAACAGGCGCAGCAACGCGGGCAGCAGCGTGAGCGTGGTCAGCAGCGCGACGAACATCCCGACGCCCGCGATCAGGCCGAGCTCGGACACGCCGCGATAGGCCGTCGGGATGAACGAGAAGAAGCTCGCCGCAACCGCCGTGGTGGCCAGTGCGAGCGGCATGCCCATCGAGTGCGCGGCGCCGATCAGCGCGTGATCGATGCGCGGATCGCGGAAGCGTTCCTCCCGGTATTTCACGCCGTACTGGATCGAGAAGTCGACGCCGAGGCCGACGAACAGCACCATGAACGCGACCGAGATCATGTTCAGCGAACCGACCATCGCGAGGCCGAGCGCCGCGGTCACGACGAGGCCGACGAACAGCGTGACGAGCACCGAGCCGATCATCCGCTTCGAGCGCAGCGCGAGCCACAGGATCACGAGCACGGCGAGGAGCGTGAGCGCGCCGTTGAGCGCGGCGCCGTCTTCCACCGATGCGAATTCGTCGTCGGCGAGCGGTTGTTCGCCGGTCATGCGCACGACCGCGCCGTAGCGTTGCTCGAGGCCGAGCGCCTTCGCCGTGTCGCGGATCACTTCGGTCGTTGCGGCACCGGCCTTCAGCGCGCCATAGTTGACGACCGGCTGCACCGTGACGAACGCGCGGGCCGGCTGGCGGGCGGCATCGCTGTCGACCAGCCCGCGCCACGAGAACGCGGCGGGCTTGCCGGCCAGCACGTCGTCGACCGTCGCGGCGCTGCGCGCGAGCAGCTTCGCCATCGCGGGCAGCTTCACCTGGCCGGTCAGCAGCGGCTGGCCGAGCGTGGTGGACAGCGTGGTCGCGAGCCCGGTCAGGCTCGGGTTCTTCGCGAGCTCGTTGACGAGCGGCCGCGCGCTCGCGAGCTGCGTCGTCGTGTCCGACACTTCCTGCGGCGACAGGAACAGCAGCCCGTTGTGCTCGAAGAACGGGCCGCCGCCGGGTTCGGCGACCTGGCCGATGCGGCCGGCGTCGGCCTGCTTGCGCAGGGCGTCGGTGAGCGCATGCGCGGCGGCGGTCGCAAATTCGGGTGCCGGGGCCTCGACCACCGCGAGGATCGTGCCGTTGCGTTGCGGGAAGGCCTTGTCGACGGCCCGGCTGAGCGCGGCCCACTGCGGTTCCGCGTCGACGAGCTTGCTGATGTCCGTATTGATCTTGAAGTGCTGCGCGACGTAGACGCCGCTGAAGGCGGCGACGACGAGCGACAGCACGACGACCCAGACGGGGCGGCGTACCGACCATGCAACGAGTCGGACGATGAGAGATGTCACCATGTGGCGGTGGGAAGGGGCTGGCAAGGACAAAGCAACGAGTATACCGGCGCAGCGTGGCGTGGGTCGCGACGTTGAAGCGTAAAGGGGCGGGAAGGATATTTGCTCCGCAGCGCAGGAATCGGCGCGCGGTGCCCGCCGATTTGTATGGGGATACTTACATAACCGGCCGGAATGGCGCCACGGCGGGGCCTGTGACAAAAGGGGTTCAAAGGTAACAGTCGGTCACCGCGCGGCAGGCCGGCCGCCGGGCCGCTATACTTCGACCCACCGGCCGATGCCATCGATGCAATCCGCCGGCCGTTTTTTCTCATCGAGTGCGATATCCGTATGAAACGTCATCTGTTTGCTTTCGTCGCCGCCGCCGCCGTGTCGGTTTCCGCTTTTGCGCAGAGCGCACCCGTCGACATCGTCCGCAATGCGGTCGAAGGCACCGTCAACGCGATGAAGGCCGATCCGGCCGCGCGTGGCGGCGACATGGCGAAAGTCACGCAAGTCGTCGAACAGCGCTTCCTGCCCGCGACGAACTTCGAGCGCACGACCCGCATCGCGGTCGGCGATGCCTGGAAGCAGGCGAGCCCGCAACAGCAACAGGAGCTGTACAAGCAATTCAAGCTGCTGATGACGCGCACCTATGCCGCGTCGCTCGCGCAGCTCGGCGGCCAGGACGCGAAGTTCTCGTTCAAGGCCGGCGGCGCGTCGGGTGCCGATGCGCTGGTGCAGTCGACGGTCACGACGCCGGGCGACAGCCAGTCGGTCGGCTATCGCCTCGGCAAGGTCGGCAACGACTGGAAAATCTACGACATCGACATGTCGGGCGCGTGGCTGATCCAGGTCTACCAGGGCCAGTTCAAGAGCCAGCTTGCATCGGGCGGCATCGACGGCCTGATCGCGTATCTGCAGAAGCACAACTCGCGGACGAACTGATCGCCGTCAGCCGGCCGGCTGCTCGGCCGGTCGGCATGCATCAAGGGCGCCTTCGGGCGCCCTTTTCGTTGCGGGCGCGGGCCGGCGGCGACAGGTTCGGAACGGCGCAACGCCGGTGTCGGAGGCGCTACCGCCGCCGATGCTCGACCGCGAACTTGATCAGCTCCGCCTGCCCTTCGATCTCGAGCTTGCGCTTCAGATTGAGCCGGTGCGTTTCCACCGTGCGCACCGACAGCCCCGTCTGCTGCGCGATCTGCTTGCTCGACAGCCCTTGCGCCAATGCATCGAGAATGTCGCGTTCGCGCGGCGTCAGGCGGTCGAGCGGCGACGCGGCCGCGCTCGCCTGGATCATCCGCGCGGCGAGCCCTTCGCTGAAGAACGTCTGCCCGGCGAGCACCGCGCCGATCGCGCGCACGATCTCGCTTGCGGGCGAGTCCTTCAGCAGATAGCCGCTCGCGCCGGCGCGCACCGCCTGCGTCACGTATTCGACGTTGTCGTGCATCGACAGCATCAGCACGCGAATCCCGGGAAAGCGCTCGTGGAAGACGCCGGCCAGCGTGATGCCGTTCATCCCGTTCATGCCGACATCCATCAGCGCGAGATCGGGTTCGAGCGACGCGGCGAGCGCGAGCGCCTCGTCCGCGTTGCCGGCTTCGCCGACCACGGACAGGTCGGCCGCCTCGAGCCGCATCCGCAGGCCGTCGCGCACCAGCGGGTGATCGTCGACGAGCAGCAGTCGGGCGGCGGGCCGGGTGATGTCGGGGGCGCTCATGGGCAAATGTCTCCGGTGATGGGCGCGTGCTCAGGCGACGCGCAGCGGCACGCGCGCGGCCACGACGGTGTGGCCGACCTGCGACGTGATCGTCAATGTGCCGCCGAGCGCGTCGAGGCGCTCGCGCATGTTGCGCAGGCCGATGCCGCGGCGCGCATCGGTCTGTGACCGCTCGGCATCGAAACCGCAGCCGTTGTCGGCGATGGTCAGCGTGGCCGAATGCGCGCCGACGTCGAGCGTGACGGCCGCCCGCGACGCCTGCGCATGATGCACGATGTTGCTGAGTGCTTCCTGCGCGATCCGGAACAGCGCCGTGTTGACGGGCGCGGGCAACGGCCGCGCGCCGCTGTGCGCCACCTGCGTATAGCCGATGTCGATGCCGCTTTCGGCGCCGAGCTCGCGCACGAGCTGTTCGAGCGCGGCCGCGAGGCCGAGATCGTCGAGCATCGCCGGGCGCAGCGCATGCGAGATGCGACGCACTTCGCGCAGCGTGTCGCCGAGCCGTCCGATGCCCGACGCAAGCGCCTGCTCGGCTTCCGGCATCCGCGCCGCGCCGCGCTCGAAGCGCGCGAGCGCGGATTCGAGCATCAGCTTCGCGGACACCATCATCTGGCTGATCCCGTCATGCAGTTCGCGCGACAGCCGCTCGCGCTCCTGCTCCTGCGATTCGACGACACGCTGCGCGAGCTGCTTGAGCTTCGCGTCGGCGCTGCGCGACTCGCTGACGTTCAGCACCAGCGCGCAGACGGCGATCACCGCCGCGCCGGTCAGCGCGATCGCGGTGAGCCAGCTCATCGTCCGCTCGATGTTCGCGGACGCGCGCGCGTCGATGCGTTGCAGCGCGGTGTCGACGTCGTCCAGATAGATGCCGGTGCCGACCATCCAGCCCCAGCGTTCGAGCGCGACGACGTAGCCGAGCTTCGGCGCGGCCTTGCCGGTCGACGGCCGTTGCCACGTGTAGCGCACGTAGCCGCCGCCGTGCGACGCGGCGCCGATCAGTTGCTGGATCGTCAGCGCACCCTGCGGGTCGCGCATCGACCAGTAGTTGTGGCCGACGCGCTCGGGCTCGCGCGGATGCATCAGCGCATTGCCGTGCAGGTCGTACACGAAGAAGTAGCCGTCGGGGCCGAAATCCATCTTCTGCAGCATCGCGAGCGCCTGCGTGCGCAGCAACGCGTCGTCGCGCGCGTTGCGGCCGCTCGCGTCGTACAGCGGCATGATCGCGCTCGTCGCGAGTTCGACGTAATGCTTGAGCTCGACTTCCTTGCTCGACAGGTAGGCGGCCTGGATCGTCGCATGCTGCGTGCGCGCGAGCGACGTCGCTTGCTGCCGCACGCCGAAGCCGATGCCGGTGATCGCGAGCAGGAACGGCACGATGGCCAGAAGGAAAATCTTTGCCTTGAGTCTCATGGTGGTGTGAAGCGGGCGCGGGCGGGCCGGCGCCCGTGTGGCGCGGCGGCGCGGCGAGCCGACATTGTCGGCGATTTCGCCCGCAGGCGGCGCGGCGGCCTGCCGCCGCCCCGTCGTGGCTCAGGCGCGCCGCGGCGTGCGCTCGACGCACGCGGCCGTCTGCACGACGACGCGGTTGCGCCCGCGCTCCTTCGCGCGGTACAGCGCGTCGTCGGCGAGCTTCAGCGCGGCCTGGATGCTGTCGCCGCGTTCCGGATAGCAGGTCGCCACGCCGACGCTTGCGGTCAGGCGGTCGGACGAACCCGTGGCGTGCCGGATGCCGAGATCGAGGATGCCGGTGCGGATCGCTTCGGCGATCGCGACGGCGCCGGGCGTGTCGACGTCGGGCAGCACGACGACGAACTCCTCGCCGCCGTAGCGGGCCGCATAGTCGGCCGGGCGCCGCAGGCAGCCGGCGATGCAGCGGCCGACCGCCGCGAGCGCGTCGTCGCCGGCCTGGTGGCCTTGCGTGTCGTTGTAGCGCTTGAAGTGATCGACGTCGACGAACAGCAGCGACAGCGCGTGCTGCGAGCGTGCCGCGCGGCGCCATTCGCGCTCGAGCGTGACGTCGAGCATGCGGCGGTTGTCGAGGCCGGTGAGGCCGTCGGTGCGCGCGAGCGCCTGCAGTTCCGCTTCCGCGCGGTGACGCTTGCGCAGCTGCACGTCGAGCAGCAGCGACAAGCCGACGAAGCCGAGCGCGAGCATGACCATCGCCGAGCCGATCGGAATCGCGCGGTCGTACCACGCGGCATAGGTGTCGGCTTCCGAGCGCGCGACCATGATGATCAGCGGCAGGTTGTCGAGATGCCGGAACACGTACAGGCGCCGCACGCCGTCGATCGACGCGGTGTCGGCGAAGCTGCCTTCGTTCGCGGTCATGAAGTGCCGGAACGTGCTGGCCTTGCTGATGTCGCGGCCGACGATCGCCGGATCGTACGGCTTGCGCGCGACCATCCGGCCGTCGGTGTTGATCAGCGCGACGGAGCCGCGATCGCCGAGCGCCAGGCGCGAGAACAGGTTCTGGAAATATTCGAGGCGGATCGACATCACGGCAACGCCGCCGAACGATCCGTCGGGGCGCGTGATCCGCCGGCTGAGCGCGATGCTCGGCGAGCCGCCGCGCAGCCGCGAACGATACGGATCGCTGACGTACAGGCCGACGTTCGGGTTGTCGCGATGCACCGTGAAATACGGTTCGTTGCCGAAGTTGGCCTTGCGCGGCACGTCGCTCACGCCGTCGACCGCGATATCGCCGTTCGCATCGAGCACGTAGATGCCGCCGAGGTATTTGGCCGTCGTCGCGCGGTCGAACAGCACCTGGCGGCGCAGCGACATCGGCAGCGCGGCGACAGCGGGATCGTTCGAGCCGTCGACGACCGCCTGCAGCGACAGCGAATAGATCTCGATGTTGCGCTCGATGTCCCACGACGCCATCAGCGCGATGTTCTGCTGGGTGGTGCGCGCGCGATCGCGTGCGTCGATGCGGCCTTCGTACAGCACGATCGCGCACAGCAGCAACAGGAGCAGCGCGATCAGCAGCCCTGAATAGAAGATCAGGTGCGGCAGCAGAAACCGGCGAAATTGCGCGGCGATACGGCCCGTGAGGCCGGATTCGCTGGGCATTGCGTAGTCGGTTTCTGCCATGGTCCGTGGATCGATGTGCATCGCCGCCGGGCGGCGGGCCGATGCGATTGTTCGTATGATTTGTCGGCGGCGATCGGGTATGCGGTCTCCAATGCGCATCCCGTCCGATCCACCGGAGGAACCGGAGCCGATCATCGATGATTGCGGCCGGATAAACCGCAGGAATCACGCCATTCACCGGACGATTGGCCGCGATTCGACGATCCGACGAATTCGGCGGCGCGGATTGATCCGAGTATAACGCGCGTATTTGTCTGCGCGGAGAATGTCGCGGGCCGTTGATCCGGATCAATTTATTGTCGTGGCCGCTACTTGCCAATCGCGCGCGGAGCGTTGCCGTGCAAGGCTTTGCGCCGGGGGCGAAAGGGGCGCGAATTCACGGTCGCCGGCTTTACTGTTTTAACGGCCGAAGAAGCGGAAACTTGAAGTCACGCGAGAGCGGCCGATTATCGATTTCAGCGTCCGCGTAAATTGCCGAAAGAAAAACGGGCGGCCATGATGGCCGCCCGTTTCGCGAAACCGCATGCGGGAAAGCCCGCATGCCCGGGGTTCAGGCGCCGCGCTGCTGCGCCTTGTATGCGAGCCGGAACCGATGCAGCAGCGGCTCGGTATAACCGCTCGGCTGCGACGTGCCCTGCAGCGCGAGCGCGCATGCGGCCTTGAATGCCGTCGACTGGTCGTACCCCGGCGCCATCGGGCGATAGTTCGGATCGCCCGCATTCTGCTGATCGACGACGCGCGCCATCCGCTTGAACACGTCGAGCACGAACGCCTCGGTGATCACGCCGTGGCGCAGCCAGTTCGCGATGTGCTGACTCGAGATGCGCAGCGTCGCGCGGTCTTCCATCAGGCCGACGTCGTGGATGTCCGGTACCTTCGAGCAACCGACGCCCTGCTCGACCCAGCGCACGACGTAGCCGAGGATGCCCTGCGCGTTGTTCTCGACTTCGCTCAGGATCTCGGCCTCGCTCCACTCGGCGCGTTCGACGACCGGCACGGTCAGCAGGCCTTCGAGCAGCGCGTCGCGTTCGCTCGCATACGGCGTCTTCTCGAGTTCCTGCTGGACGGCCTGCACGTCGACGAGGTGGTAATGCAGCGCGTGCAGCGTCGCGGCGGTCGGCGACGGCACCCATGCGGTGTTCGCGCCGGCGCGCGGATGCGCGATCTTCTGCTCGAGCATCGCGTGCATCAGGTCCGGCATCGCCCACATGCCCTTGCCGATCTGCGCGCGGCCGCGCAGGCCGGCCGACAGCCCGGCGAGCACGTTGTTGCGCTCGTACGCCTGGATCCACGCCGACGTCTTCATGTCGCCCTTGCGGATCATCGGGCCCGCTTCCATCGCGGTGTGCATCTCGTCGCCGGTGCGGTCGAGGAAGCCGGTGTTGATGAACGCGACGCGCGCGGCGGCCGCGGCGATACACGCGGCGAGGTTCACGCTGGTGCGGCGCTCCTCGTCCATGATGCCCATCTTCAGCGTGTTGCGCGGCAGGTTGTACAGATCCTCGATGCGCGCGAACAGCGTGTCGGCGAACGCGACTTCGGCCGGGCCGTGCATCTTCGGCTTCACGATGTAGATCGAGCCCGTGCGCGAGTTGCGCTTCGCCTTCAGGTCGTGCAGCGAGCACAGCACCGTGACGACGCCGTCGAGAATCCCTTCGGGGATCTCGTTGCCGTCGCGGTCGAGCACCGCGCCGTTGGTCATCAGGTGCCCGACGTTGCGCACGAACAGCAGCGAGCGGCCGTGCAGCGTCAGCGTGCCGCCGGCCGGCGTCGTGTATTCGCGATCGGCGTTCAGGCGGCGCGTGAAGGTCTTGCCGCCCTTCGCGACTTCCTCGACCAGCGTGCCCTGCATCAGGCCGAGCCAGTTGCGATAGAGTTGGACCTTGTCGTCGGCGTCGACCGCCGCGACCGAATCCTCGCAGTCGATGATCGTGCTGACCGCGGCTTCGAGCACGACGTCCTTCACGTTCGCGAGATCGGCGCGGCCGATTGGCGTCGATGCGTCGATCTGGATCTCGAGGTGCAGGCCGTTGTGCTTCAGCAGAATCGCGGACGGTGCGCCTGCCGCGCCCTGATAGCCGACGAATTGCGCCGGCTCCGCGAGATGCACGACGCCCTTGCCGGTTTCGACGGCGAGCTGGCCGTCTTCCACGCGATAGCGCAGTGCGTCGCGGTGCGAGCCGCTCGCGAGCGGCGCCGCGTTGTCGAGTACGTCGCGCGCGTAGTCGATCACGCGCTGGCCGCGCGTCGGGTTGTAGGCCGTCGTGCGTTCTGCGCCGCCGTCCTCCGGCAGCGCGTCGGTGCCGTACAGCGCGTCGTACAGGCTGCCCCACCGTGCGTTCGCGGCGTTCAGCGCATAACGCGCGTTCGAGAGCGGCACGACGAGCTGCGGGCCGGCCTGCGTCGCGATCTCGCTGTCGACGTTCGCGGTGGCTGCCGCGACGTTCGACGGGACCGGCACGAGGTAGCCGATTCGTTCGAGGAACGCGCGATACGCGGCATGGTCGCGTACCGGGCCCGGGTGCGCGCGATGCCACGCGTCGAGTTCCTGCTGCAGGCGGTCGCGTTCCGCGAGCAGTTCGCGGTTGCGCGGCGCAAGGTCGTGCACCAGGGCCGAGAAGCCGCTCCAGAATGCGGCCTTGTCGATGCCGGTGCCCGGCAGTGCTTCGTTTTCAATGAACTGGCTCAGCGCTGGCGCGACTTGCAGTCCTGCTTGGTCGATCATCGTGATTCCTCCCGGGGAATGAAAAACGCGCGCGCGTTGGCTGGCTATGCCACGACGCTTTGTGTGCCGGCGCGGGCGATCTGCGCATCCTGTTCGGACTTTACGCCAGACACGCCGATCGCGCCCGCAATGCGGCCATCCACCGTCACCGGCACGCCGCCTTCGAGCAACCCCGTCAGCGGCACGCTCAGAAACGCCGTGCGGCCACCGTTGATCATATCCTCATACGCCTTCGTCTCGCGACGGCCGAGCGCCGCCGCGCGCGCCTTGTCCTGCGCGATGCAAGCGCTGGCCGCCGACGCGCCGTCGAGGCGTGCGAATGCGAGCAGGTGTCCGCCGTCGTCTACGACGGCGATCGACACGGCCCAGCCGTGACGCTCGGCTTCCATGCGCGCGGCGGCGAGCATGCGTTCGACGTCGGCGAGTTCGAGTTCGGGCTTCGTTTTCATGGCTTTCCTCCGGAATCAGCGGTCAGTTGACGAGCCGGTTGTCGGCGAGCTCGATCCAGTGACGCACGCACGTGCGGCCCGCGCCGTTCCGATGAGTCTGGCAGCCGAAGCGGGCCGTGACAATCAGGTCCGGCCGTGCGGCTTCGAGTGTGTCGAGCTTGTCATCGTGCAGTCTGGCGGCGAGTTCGGGCTGCGTTAGCGAACTGGTGCCGGCCGAGCGGCGGCACGGATGGCCGTCGGCGATATTCGTCAGATCGAAGCCGGGCGGCGTCAGCATGCGCGCCGCCGCGCCGCCACGCCGCCGCGCCGCCGCGCCGTCGAGCCGTCGAGCCGGTGCGCGTGCTGCAATGTGCACGGGCCGTGACCCGCGATGCGGCGTTGCGTTGCATCGGCCAGCGCGTCGAGCCGCTCGGCCGCGATCATTTCCGCGAGGTCGCGCGCAAGCGCGCTGACGCGTCGCGCCTTGTCTGCATAGACGGGGTCGGAGCGCAACAGGTCGCCGATTTCCTTCACGAACCCGCCGCAGCCGCTCGCCGTCGGCACGATCGCTTCCGCGCCGGCCTCGATCGCGGGCCACCACGCGTTGTCGGTGACGCTGGTCCCGCACGAGAGGAACATCGGGGCCGTGGAGGCGAGGTTGCAGGAAACGGCCGGGCGACGCGTAACAGATCCGTTTCGGCATCTTTCGCCAGGCGTGCCGGGAACGGGCGCCGCGCGTCACGGCACGCTGCGCGGCACGAAAAAAAGCCCGCCGAAGCGGGCAATCCTCTCGATGAAGAGGGGGAGATCCGAATTCGCGATCGACGATCGCCGATCAGCGCGCCTTCAACCTTTCGTCGCCCCGAACGTGAGCCCGGCCACGAAATGCTTCTGCATCGCGAAGAACATCGCGACCGACGGCAACGCAGCAAGAATCGACCCGGCCGAGACGAGGTTCCACGACGTCGTCCATTGCCCTTTCAGCGCCGCCACACCCGCAGTGATCGGCGCAGCCTCGTCACCTTGCGTGAGACACAGCGCCCAGAAGTAATCGTTCCACACGAACGTGAACACGAGAATCGCGAGCGCGGCCAACGCCGGCCGGATCAGCGGCAACACGATTCGCCAGAACACCGTCCACTCTCCCGCGCCCTCGATCCGCGCCGCCTCGATCAGCTCGAACGGCAACTGCTTGATGAAATTGCGCAGAAACAGCGTACAGAACCCCGTCTGAAACGCGACGTGAAAGAGAATCAACGCCTCGACCGTATTGAATACCCCAAGCCTCAGCGACAGATCCCGCACGGGAATCATCAGCACCTGCACGGGCACGAAGTTGCCCGCGACGAACGTGCCAAACAACGCGGCATTCCCGCGAAACCGGTAAGTCGCGAGCGCGAACCCGGCCATCGCGGCCAGCGCGATCGACCCGAGCACCGACGGCACCGTGATCTGCACGCTGTTCCAGAAGTAATGCAGCATCGGCGACGTGGTCAGCGCGTCGCGATAGTTCTCGATCATCGAGAAGTGTCGCGGCCAGCCCCAGTAGTGGCCTTCGACCAGTTCCTCGGTCGAGCGCACCGACGTGACGAACACGGCGATCATCGGCAGCAGCCAGATCACCAGCGCGACGGGCAGCGACAGCTTGTACAGCCGGCGCGAGACCGGCTTCCAGTGGGCAACGGGTGTCGGAAACATGATGAAGGCATCCCCGGAAGGTCAGGTCACTGCTCGTTGCGCAGCATGCGGCGCAACTGGAACACGATGTAGACGAGCATGATCGCGAACAGCACGACCGCGATCGCCGCGGAATAGCCGAGCCGGTAATACTTGATCGCCTGGTCGTACATGTAATACGCGAGCACGGTGGAGCTCTCGAACGGGCCGCCGCCCGTCATCACGGAGATCAGGTCGAAGCTGCGCAACGCGCCGATCACCGTGACGACGATCGCCATGAACGTGGTGGGCCGCAACTGCGGCAGCACGACGTGCCACAGCAGCGCGAAGCCGCGCGCGCCTTCCATCCGCGCCGCTTCGATCTGTTCCGGGTTCACCGACGTGAGGCCGGTGAGGTACAGGATCATGCAGTACGCGGTTTGCGGCCACAGCGCGGCGAACACGATGCCGAACGTCGCGTAGCGCGCATCGCCGAGCACCGGGATGCCGTGGCCGGCGATCAGGGCGAGCAGCCCGAAGGTCGGATCGTAGAACCACGAAAAGATCAGGCCGACGACCACGCCCGACAACACGAACGGCGCGAAGAACAGCGACTTCACGAGCCGGATGCCGGCCACCGCCTGGTTCAGGTACAGCGCGAGCGCGAGACCGAGCGGCGGCGCGAGCATGAACAGCGCGAGCCAGATCACGTTGTTGCGTAGCGCGGTGTAGAACGTCGGCGCGTGCAGCAGTTCGGCGTAGTTGGCGAGACCGACGAACGTGCGCTCGGTCATCCCGTCCCAGTTGCAAAGGCTGAGCCACAGCGTCGACAGGATCGGCCAGATCACATAGACGGCAACCATGGCGCACGCGGGCGCGAGAAAGAGCCACGCGGCGCGCCGTTGCCGCCGCACGGCCGGCGACGGGCGGCGCGCGCGCAGCGCGGCGGGCGACCTGCCGGCCGGTGCGGCGGCGGCAGATGATTCGACGGGTCTGGACGTGATCGGACTGGACACGGCAAGCCTCCTGGGCGGACGCGGCGGCACGGGGCCGCCGCCGGGGTCGTGCGGTTACTTCTTGTAGATCCGCTTGCGGGTCTGCTCGAGTTGCGCGAGCACGGTGTCGAGCTGCGCGGGATTCGCGAGGAATTGCTGCATTCCCTTCATCCCTTCGTCGGCCATTTCCTTCGTCATGTCGCGGTCGTAGAACTGAGCGACGCCGCCGCGTGTATCGGCGAGGATCCGGAAGCCGATCCGCGAGATCGGATCGGCCGGCTCCGGCGACTTGCTGTTGGCCGACAGCGAGCCGAGCCCTTCCGCCAGCTTCGCGCCCATCTCGGGCGTTTCGACGAACGCGAGGAACGTGTGCGCGTCGGCCTTGTTCTTCGCCTTGGTCGGGATGTGCAGCGATTCGACCGGGCCGTCCTCGGCGGTCGGCACCTTCGGGTCGATGATCGGGAAGCGGTAGTAGCCCATTTCCTGCTTCACGTTCGGCGGAAAGCCCGCCGCGATGAAGGTGCCCATCAGCATCATCGCGGCCTTGCCCTGGAACAGGAACGGCTGCGCGCCGTCGAGATCGTAGGACAGCGCATTGTCGATGAAGTAGCCGGAATCGATCAGCGATTTCCACGTCGTGTAGACCTTCTTCACGCGCGGATCGGTGTACGGCACGTCGCCGGCCATCAGCTGCTGGTGGAACGCGTTGCCGTTCAGGCGCAGGTCGAGATAATCGAACCAGCCGGCGAGCGTCCACGCATCGCGGCCGCCGACCGCGACCGGCGTGATGCCGGCCGCCTTCAGCTTCTTGCATGCATCGAGGAACTGCTCCCAGGTCTTCGGCTCGTCGGCGATGCCGACCTTGCGGAACAGGTCCTTGCGGTAGAACAGCCCCCACGAGTAATAGACGGTCGGCGCCGCGTACTGCTTGCCGTTGTACGACGATGCGTCGCGCGTCGACGCGTACATCGCGTCCCAGCCGTTCTTCTTCCAGTCGCCGCTCAGGTCCTCGAACAACCCGCGCTTCGCGTAGTACGCCATGCGCTCGCCCGCATGCCAGTTCACGACGTCGGGCGCGACGGTCGTGAGCCACGCGGGAAGCTGCACCTTGTACGCTTCCTCGTCGACGAAGGTCGGTTTCACGTCGATGTCGGGATGCGCCTTGTGGAACGCTTCGAGCGTCGACTGCCAGACCGCGCGCTGGCTGGCGCCCTTGAACGCGATGTTGATCGTGAGCGTGCCCGCGCCGGCGGGCGCCGCGGCGCCGAACGAAGCGAACGCGATGGCGGCGGCGGTCGCAAGCCGGGCGGCGACGCGAAGGGGGCGATGTGTCATGTGTGTCTCCATTCCTGTGTGTCGTTGTGCTTGACCGGCGCGTCGCCGCGCCGGGGGCGGTTGCTACGAACGGCTCCGGTACACGGCGACGCCTTGCGGTTCGACCTGCGCGGCGCCGATCACGAACGCGGACGGCGGCACCGCATCGATCGTGTGCGGCGTGCTGCCGTAGTTGAAGACGTAGGTCAGGCCGCCGCGCCGGCTCACGCGCACGCCGTCGCCGAGCGGCGACGGTGTCAGGCCGGCTGCGGCCGCGACGTCGGCAAACAGGCGCGCGGTGGTGGCATCGTCGAAGAGCGAGGCCCAGTAGTGCAGCGTGCCATGCGACACCCAGGCCGGATGACCGTCGGCGAAGCGCGCGCGCACGACGCTGTGCGCGCCGTCGCCGTTCAGCTCGACGAGATCGCGCCAGTGACGCGCGTCGCCGGCGAGCGGCGCGCCGTCGTGCAACGTGCCGTCGATGCGCTCGGTCACGTTCGGCCGCAGCGATTCGACACGCCACACGCGCACGGGCAGGATCGACGCGAGCGGGCCGGGCGGCAGCGCCGGCGGAATCTGCAGGTCGACGGTCTTCGAGCCGGTGCGCGGGCCGAACACCGCATGCGCGCCCGACGCGGCGAGCCGCGCCGCGAAATCGTCCGGCACGATCGGCAGCGGCGGCACGACGACGAGCCGGTAGCCGTCGAGCGGCGCGTGCGCGGAAACGATATCGACGTCGAGCCCGAGCGAACGCAGCGCCGAGTAGTATTCGAACGCGAAGCGCGGGTAGTGGAAATCGGCGCCTTGCGGTTGCACTTCGAGCAGCCATTTCGCTTCGTAGTCGAACACGAGCGCGACGGGCGCGCGCACCGCGCCGTTTGCGTCGGCATCGGCGCCGGCGTCGAGCACGGCCGCGATCTCGCGGGCGACGCGCTGCGCTTCGCGGCCGCCCTCGTCGAGCCGATCATCGGGCGTGTGGAGGCCCGCATGCATCTGCTCCTGCGCGAACGGCGCCTGCCGCCAGCGGAAGTACGACACGCAGCCGGCGCCGTGCGCGAACGCTTCCCAGCTCCACAGACGCACCATGCCCGGCAGCGGCGCGGGGTTCCAATGCGCCCAGTTCACGGGCCCCGGCTGCTGCTCCATCACCCAGAACGGCAGCTTCGACATGCCGCGATAGAGGTCGTGATTGAACGACGCGAAATCCGGATGGCCGGTGTGCAGCCAGCGCGCCTTCACGTCGGGCGCGAACCATTGCTCCTCGAGCGCGCCGAGCGGATAGCTGTCCCACGTCGCAACGTCGAGGTCGCGCGCGACTTCGTAATGATCGAACTCGGTGAAGAGCTGCATGAAGTTGTGCGCGACGGGGCGGCCCGGCGAATGCGCGCGGATCACGTCGACCTGCATCCGGTGATAGCGCGCGAGCTCGTCCGACGCGAAGCGCCGATAGTCGAGGCGGTGCGACGGATGCGCTTCGGTCACGGTGCCGACCGGCGCGTCCACTTCATCGAAATTGCGGTACTCCATGCTCCAGAACACGGTGCCCCACGCGCGGTTGAGCGCGTCGATCGTGCCGTAGCGCGCTCTCAGCCAGTCGCGAAAGCGCACGAGCGCGGCGGGCGAGTAACTGACGACCGTCTGATGGCAGCCGAGCTCGTTGTCGGTCTGCCAGTAGCGCACGGCCGGGTGGCGGCCGTAGCGTTCGGCCACCGCCGTGCAGATGCGGCGCGACGCCTCGAGATAGGTCGGCGACGAGAAGTCGTAGTGGCGGCGCGAACCGAACGCGCGCGGCCGGCCGTCCGCACCGATCGCGAGGATGTCGGGGTGACGGTCGACGAGCCACTTCGGCGGCGTGGCGGTGGGCGTGCACATCACGATCTCGAGGCCGGCCGCGCCGAGCACGTCGACCGCGCGGTCGAGCCAGCCCCAGTCGTATTCGCCCGGCGACGGCTCGATGCGGCTCCATGCGAATTCGGCGATCCGCACCTGCGCGATGCCGAGTGCCTTCATCCGGCGGGCGTCGTCGGCCCACATCGATTCCGGCCAGTGTTCCGGGTAGTAACAGACTCCGAGGCGCATGCCGGTCCTTATGCGTAGTGGTGGACGGGAACGTCGGCGCACGCGGGCACCGCGCGGCCGTCTTCGGTGAAGAGGTGACAGGCCGCGGCCGGCGCATGCGCGTGCACGCGTTCGCCGCGACGCAGCGGCGCATCGCCGGGGACCTTCGCGATCAGCGGCGTGCCGCCGGGCTGGTCGAGGTGCACGTAGGTCTGCTCGCCGAGGCGTTCGACGAGCACGACGTCGCGCGCGAGCGTGGTCGCGTCGGGCGCGGCGCCGAGGGTCAGGTGTTCGGGACGGATGCCGAGCGTTACCGCCGCGCCCGGCGCGAGCGTCGAGCCGTCGCGCGGCAGCGTGAAGGTTTCGCCGGACGGCAAGACGGTGACGGTCGTGCGCTGCGCGTCGCAAGCGGCGACGACGGCCGCCAGGAAGTTCATCCGGGGCGAGCCGATGAAGCCGGCGACGAAACGGCTCGCCGGATGGTGATAGAGATCGAGCGGCGCGCCGACTTGCGCGATGCTGCCGTGCCGCGCGGTGTCCGCGCCGGCGTGCAGCAGCACGATCTTGTCGGCGAGCGTCATCGCCTCGGTCTGGTCGTGCGTCACGTAGACGACGCTCGCCCGTTCGAACTGCCGGTGCAGCTTCGCGATCTCGATGCGCGTCTGGCCGCGCAAGGCTGCGTCGAGGTTCGACAACGGCTCGTCGAACAGGAACACGCCGGGCTCGCGCACGATCGCGCGGCCGATCGCGACGCGCTGCCGCTGGCCGCCAGACAGCGCCTTCGGCTTGCGCTCGAGCAGCGTGTCGAGCTGCAGGATCCGCGCGGCATCGCGCACCTTCCGGTCGATCTCGGCCTTCGGCACGCGCGCGAGTTTCAGCCCGAACGCCATGTTCTCGTAGACCGTCATGTGCGGAAACAGCGCGTAGCTCTGGAACACCATCGCGACGCCGCGCTCGGCGGCCGGCACGTCGTCGACGCGACGGCCGTCGATCGACAGTTCGCCGTCGGTCAGGTCCTCGAGGCCCGCGATCATCCGCAGCAGCGTCGACTTGCCGCAGCCCGACGGACCGAGGAACACGCAGAACTCGTGCGCGCCGATCTCCAGATCGACGTCGCGAATGACCGGCGCGTGCTCGCCATAGGCTTTCTGCACGCGTCGCATCGAGATGCTCGCCATTGTCTCCGCTCCATGTTCTAATGCGCTTTCGACGGTGCTTAAGCGCTTAATCATCGCGATCAAAAAAACGCCGAGACCGATCGCGGCCGAGTCGCGCCCGTTGGTCGGGCGGCAGGGTGTGCGGCGATAGTGCGCCGCTTCGCGAAGCGAAGCAAATATTGGATCAACGTCTCATATAGTGAGCAACGAATGGCGACACTCGATGAAGTGGCCCGCCGCGCCGGCGTGACGGCGGCGACGGTGTCGAACGTGCTGCGCAATCGTGGCCGGGTTGGCGAAGCCACGCGCGCGCGGGTGCTCGAAGCGGTGCAGGCGCTCGGCTATCGGCCGCATCTGGCTGCTCGGGCGCTGGCGGAAGGGCGCGCGCCGACGGTCGCGCTGATGGTGTCGAGCATCGCGAATCCGTTCTACCCGGAGTTCGCGCTCGCGGTCGAGCGCGCGGTGCGCCGCAACGGGCAGTTCCTGATCGTCTGCAATACGAATGAAGATCCGTTGCAGGGGCGCGCATATCTCGACCAGATCGCCGGCACGATCTCCGAAGGCATTCTCGTGACCAACGCGAACCTGCACCTGCCGGATCTGGTCGACGTTGCGCGGCGCGGCGTGCCGGTCGTGCTGTGCCTGTGGGAGCGGCCCGATGCGCCGCCCGAAGGGTTGCCGTGCGTGGCGGTGGATTTCCGCGAAGCAGGGCGGATTGCGACGCGCCATCTGCTCGAACTCGGGCACCGGACGATCGGCGTGATCGTCGGCGGCTCGGCGAGCGGCGTGCAGGCGGCGCGCTACGACGGCTTCGTCGACGCAATGCGCGAAGCCGGGCTCGACGCGTCGATCGTCGCGGCCGAACCCGATTCGATCGAAGGCGGCGTGCGCGCGGCCGGCCGGCTGCTCGACGCGCATCCGGCGCTGACCGCGCTCGTCGCGACGAATGACCTGCCCGCGATCGGCGCGCTGCACGCAGCAGCCGATCGCGGCAGGCGCGTGCCCGACGATCTGTCGATCGTCGGCATCACCGATATTCATCTGGCGAGCGATACGCGCCCGACGCTGACGACCGTCGCGATTCCGACCGGCGAGGCCGCTGGGCTCGCGGTCGAATTGCTCAATGCGTTGCGCGAGGCGGGCGGGCACATCGACGATGCGTCGCGCGTGCGGACGGCGTCGGTGCCGCGGCTGGTGGTGCGCGGTACCACGGGGGTGGCGCCGGCGCGGCGAACGACGGCGTAGACGTCGCGTGCGGTCGCGATGCGTGCCGCGCGTCTCGCAAGCGCTCGGGCGGGGCCCGGAAGCTGCAAACGGAGGATGGATCGCCGGCCGATGGGTGACATGACGAGGCGGGCCGCGTCGTCCGTCTGCATCATTCGCCTTCGACGAGCCGCATCACGATGCGCCGGGCCGAATCGAGATGCGCGACCGTCATCGCGCGGGCGCCACGTGCATTGCGCTCGCGGCACGCTTGCAGGATGGCTTCGTGCTCGACCTGGAACGACGGCGTATCGGCCAGCAACGTGGCCTGCAGGCGCTCGTAGCGCTCGACCTGGCTGCGCAACTCCGCGATCGCCTTCAATTGACGCTCGTTGCCGCAACACGAGTACAACAGTGCGTGGAATTCGCGATTCAGTTCGCCTTGCCGGCGCGACACGTTCGATTCGCCGAGCAGCCGATGCACGAGTTCGGCGCGGGCGAGCGTCTCGTCGTCGAGCCGCTTCACGCTGCGGTAGATCGCATCGCCTTCGAGCAGCGCGCGCATGTCGTAGATTTCCTGCACGTCGGACGCGCTCAGCATCCGCACGACCGCGCCGCGATTGCGGAAGATGTCCAGTAGTCCTTCGCGCTCCAGCCGCTGGATCGCCTCGCGCATCGGAATCCGGCTGATCCCGAAGCGCTCGGCGAGATCGCGCTCGACGAGCCGCTCGCCTGCCTGCAGCTCGCCGTTGATGATCATCTCCCGCAACGATGCGGCCACGGCGTCCGCCGTGGAATCGAGTCTGGCTTCCATGCCTTCACGTTCCTCATTTTGGAATAATGGTATACCAAACGACATTCCGGTGCCACAATGACGGCCTCACGTTCCGATATCGAAGGAGAGCGAGATGGCGCATGGTGAACACAAGTACCGCGTGACAGTGGAGTGGACCGGCAACCGGGGCACCGGCACGTCGGGGTATCGCGAATACGGCCGCGATCATGTGATCCGGGCGGGTTCGAAGCCGGACATTCCCGGCTCGTCCGATGCGGCGTTTCGCGGCGACGCGGCGCGGTGGAATCCGGAAGACCTGCTGCTGGCTTCGGTATCGGCGTGCCACAAGCTCTGGTACCTGCATCTGTGTGCGGATGCGGGCGTGCGCGTGCTCGCGTATGCCGACGACGCAGAGGGGACGATGCTCGACAATCCCGAGCCGGGGCGCTTCACCGAAATCGTGCTGCATCCGCGCGTGACGATTCGCGCGGGCGATGACCGCGCGCTGGCCGAGCGGCTGCATCATGACGCGCATGCGAAGTGCTATGTGGCGAATTCGGTGAATTTCCCGGTCCGGTGCGAGCCGGTGATCGAAGTTGCTGCGGTGTGATGCGGGCCTTGGAGAAGACGCGAAGGCACGCGGAGTAAATCGGGTTCAGTTGCGCTCGTATGGTCCGAGAGCGAAATGGAATATCTCCTGATGCACGTCAATCAGACGTATCCGAAATTCAGATTTTGTCGTGCGTATTCAACGGATCAGCAATTGTTGACAGTGATTTCCTGGTGATTCGGTAATCTCGCATTCGATAACGAACGATTGGGCGCAGGCCGCGCCAGCGAGAATGAACAAGAATACGTATCGTCTGGTGTTCTCCAGGCTCCGGGGTATGGTGGTGGCCGTCGAAGAGACCGCGACGGCTGAGGGAAAATCGGCAACGGGCGAGGCGCGCGCGCAGCGGCGGTCGTCGGCGTTCGGCGCTCGCGTTGTGATGGCGGGCATCGTTGCACTCGGCATGCTACCCGCCCTGTCCGGTGCGCAGATCGTTCCGACGCCCGGTACCAGCACACAGGTCATCCAGACGCCAAATGGATTGCCTCAGGTCAACGTGGCCAAGCCTTCCGGCGCAGGCGTATCGGTCAACACCTACAACCAGTTCGACGTTCAGAAGAATGGCGCGATCCTGAACAACTCGGCCACGATGGTTCAGACGCAGCAGGCGGGCTGGATCAACGGCAATCCGAATTACGGCGCCGGACAGGCCGCGCGGATCATCGTCAACCAGGTCAATAGCCCGAACCCGTCCCAGATCCGCGGCACGGTCGAGATCGCGGGCGCCCGGGCAGAGCTCGTCATCGCTAACCCGTCCGGGATTTTCGTCGACGGCGGCGGCTTCCTCAATACCAGTCGGGCGACCCTCACAACCGGCGTGCCGTTCTATGGCGCCGATGGGTCGCTTGCCGGCTACAACGTCAATCGCGGTCTGGTGACTGTCGCAGGCGCAGGCCTGAATGCAGCCAATATTGACCAGGTCGATCTGATCGCGCGTGCGGTGCAGGTGAATGCCGCGGTGTACGCGAAGAACCTGAACGTGATTGCCGGCGCGGCTCAGGTCAACCGCGACACGCTTGCCGCGACGCCGATCGCAGGCGACGGTCCCGCTCCGTCGATCGCTATCGATGTAAGCCAGCTGGGTGGCATGTACAGCGATCGGATCTTCCTTGCGTCGAACGAGAACGGCGTCGGGGTAGCCAATGCCGGTACGATCGCGGCGCAGGCGGGCGATTTGACGCTTCAGTCTAACGGCCGGCTCGTCCTCACGGGCAAGACGACCGCGAGCGGCAATCTCGCATTGTCGGCCGCAGGCGGCATCCAGAACGACGGCACGACATACGCGCAGCAATCTCTGTCGGCGAGCACGAATGCCGATCTCACGAACACCGGAACGCTCGCGGCACTGCAGAATGCGGCGATGAATGCCGGCAGCATCAAATCGACCGGCACGCTCGGCGCAGGCGTAAACAGCGACGGCTCCGTCGGCCATGGTGGCGATCTGAATTTGACAGCCTCGGGCCAACTGAGCGCAACCGGCCAGAACGCTGCCGGCGGCAACGCGTCGTTGAGCGGCGCCGCCCTGAACCTCGCAGGCAGCCAGACCGCGGCGAACGGCACGCTCTCACTGAACGCGACGGCCGGCGACGTGAACCTGTCGAACGCGACGACGAGCGCGCAACGCGCAATTCAGGCGAATGCTTCCGGCACGGTGATCAACGATCGCGGCAGTCTGTCGAGTGGCGGCACCGTGATGTTGACCGGCGGTAGCCTGTCGAACCAGAGCGGCAAGGTCTCGGCGGACGGCCCGTTGTCGGTCAACGTGGCCGGCCCGATCGCCAACCAGTCCGGCGAACTGATCTCCGAAAGCACGGCGGACATACACGGTGGCGCCATCGAGAACGACCAGGGCACCATCCAGAGCGCGGCCGGCATGACGGTGGCCGGTGCGTCGCTGGACAACACGGCAGGACGAATTACGTCGTTGAATGGCGACGGCTTGTCGGTGACCGCCAGCGGCCAACTGACCAACGTCGCAGGCACGACGGCGAACGGCGCGCAAGGCGGTGTCATCGGCGGCAACGGCGATGTTTCGGTCCGCGGCGCAAACGTTGTCAACCGCGGCGCGATGACTTCCAACACGAATCTCCGCGTTTCGGGCCAGTCGGTCGACAACGGCGGCGGCACGCTGCAGGCTGCGCAGAACGTCGCGGTGGATGCCGGCGCGCACCTGTTGAACAACGGCGGATCGATCGTCGGCAATACGACCACGATTGGCGCGGCGACGCTCGACAACAGCGCCGGCACCGTGCAGGCGGAACAGGTGTCGTTGAATGCGACCGACCTCGTGAACCACGGCGGATCGATTACGCAGACCGGTGCTGGCCAGATGGCTGTCAATGTGTCGCGCACGCTCGACAACTCGAACGGCGGTACGCTGCAAACCAACAGCACCGATCTGACGCTCACCCCGTCCGCCCTCATCAATGACGGCGGCACGATCACGCATGCCGGCCACGGCACACTGACGCTCGGCGGCGGGGCGGGCTCCGTATCGAACGCAGGCGGTTCGATCGCGAGCAACGGGCGCGTCGTCGCGCAAACCGGCGCACTGAACAACACGGCGGGATCGATCATCGCGCAGAACGGACTGACGGCAACCGTCGCCGGCACGTTGAACAACGCGAGCGGCAAGCTGTTGTCGAACACGGACGTGAGCGTCTCCACCGGCACGCTGACGAACGACGGCGGCCAGATCGGCGCGAGCACGAACGCGACCATCCGCACCGGTTCAACGACGAACCAGGGCGGATCGATCGTTGCACCGAACCTGTCGGTCACCGCCGATTCGACGCTCGACAACAGTGGCGGCAAGATCGAGGCCAATCAGCTGGCGCTCGCGGCTACCAACCTCGTCAATCATGGCGGCACGATTACGCAATACGGCGCGTCGTCGATGGGTATCAATGTCAGCGGCACGCTCGACAACTCGAACGGCGGTACGCTGCAGACCAACGCCACGGACCTGACGCTCGAGCCGGCCGAGTTGAACAACGCGGGCGGCACCATCACGCACGCCGGCACCGGCACGCTGACGATCGAACCGGGCAACGGCGCGAGCGCGCTGAACAACGCGTCGGGCACCATCGTGACGAAGGGACAAGCCATCGTCAACGCGGCTGCCTGGAACAACGCGAGCGGCATCCTCGCCGCCCAACGCGGCATCGATGCGACGATCGCCGGCGACGTCAACAACGCGCAGGGCTTGCTGCGATCGGATGCGTCGCTGTCGTTGAAGAATGGCGGCGCGCTGTCGAACCGAAGCGGCCACATCCAGGCGGGGCAATCCGTTGCGGGCGACACCAGCACGCTCGACATTCAAGCGGCGTCGATCGACAACGCGGACGGCGCCATTGTCGACCTGGGCGCGGGCAAGATGACGGTGCAAGGCGGCAGCCAGATTGCCAACAGCCACGCCGGCGGCGTCGCGGGCATGGGTGCCATCACCGGCAACGGCGACGTGACGGTCGGCGCGGCGTCGATCATCAATACGCAGGGCGGTCAACTCAGCGGCGCGTCGCTGCATGTTCAAGGCGGCACCTTGGACAACAGCGGCGGCACGATCGGCAACGTCACGAATTCGAACGGCGACGTGAATGTCACGACGACCGGCGCGATCACGAACACCAACGGCCAGATCAGCTCGACGCACGACCTGTCGATCGCGGCGGCCACGCTGCAAGGCGGCGGCACCTACAGCTCGACGCACGACGCCAACGTGAGCCTTCAAGGCGACTATATGGCGACGGCCGACACGCAGTTCAATGTAGGCCACGACCTCGGCTTCACGTTGCCCGGCACCTTCACGAACAACGCGAACCTGCAGTCGGTCAACAATCTGAGCGTCAATGCGGGCAACATCGTCAACGTGGGCGCCCTGACGGCCGGCGGCTTGCTGCGCACGCAATCGGGCAATTTGATCAACACGGGCGCGCTCGTCGGCGCCAGCGCGTCGCTCAACGCAACGGGCACGATCTCGAACCTCGGTCCGACCGCGGTGATTGGCGGGTCGGACAGCAACGGCACGCTCGAAATCCTCGCGCACGATATCGAGAACCGCGACGACACGACCGCGACCGACTCGATGGCGACAACCGCCATCTTCGGCATGGGCAAGGTGGTCCTGGCGGGCGGCAAGGACGCGAGCGGCAATTACACGAATGCGGCGCTGGTCAACAACGCGTCGGCGCTGATCCAGTCCGGCGCAGACATGGAACTGCACGCGGACAAGGTGACGAGCGCGCGGCGCGTGATGAAGACCTCGACCGGCTCGATCGATCCATCGTTGCTCGGCCAGTTCGGTATCCCGATCAGCGGCCGTACGGGCCAGGTTGGCGTGAAGGATCCGGACAGCATCGGCGGCGTCTATACCGAGCCGCCTCATGGCGGCCAGTGGAACAGCACGTACCAGTACACGACCTACTATGCGGACAGCGCGACGGCGACGACCGTGACGGACCTCAGCCCGGCCGCGCAAATCGTGTCGGGCGGCAAGATCGACGCGTCGTCGGTCGGCACGCTGCAAAACTACTGGAGCAACATCGCGGCGGTCGGCGACATCAAGATGCCGGCCCGCTATGATGCCGACGGCTGGGCGGCGTCTGGTCAGAACCTGCCGGGTGTGACGGTTTCCTACTCGGGGCAGTATCACTACAACAACTACGACAACAGCGAATACAACTGGCAGTTGCCGTTCGGCAATGCGCCTTTCGTGACCGGGCGCCCGGGTGGCTACACGCAGGCGGCGCCCGCCTCGATCAAGGACTACAAGCTGCCTGGCTACAGCTCGACACTGAGCTCGAACGGCACGATTTCCGGCACGGGTGTCAGCGTCAATAACACGGCGGGCAACGCATCGATTCCGTCGCTCGGCTTGCTGCCGGGGCAGTCGGTGCCCGGTCTCACACCGAGCAACTTGAGCGGTAACGCGAGCGGAGTGAAGTCGGGGGCGTCGTCGGTGCATGGCGGTCCGCAGGCGCCGGTCGATCCGGTCATCGCAAGTGCGACCGCACTGAACGTGCTCGACAACCTCACGATTCCGCAGGGCGGGCTGTACCGGCCGACTGCCGCACCCAACGCGAACTACGTGATCGAAACGAACCCGGCATTCACGAACCGGAAGAATTTCATCTCGAGCGATTACTTCTTCGGTCAGCTTGGCGTCGACCTCACGCACGTCCCGAAGCGCCTCGGCGACGGCTTCTACGAGCAGCAGCTCGTGCGCAACGAAATCACGTCGCTGACCGGCAAGGCCGTGCTGGGGCCTTACGCGGACTTGCAGTCGATGTATCAATCGCTGATGACGGCAGGGGCGGATCTGTCGAAGTCGCTCGATCTGCCGATCGGCGCGAGTTTGTCGGCCGACCAGGTATCGAAGCTGGCCAGCAACGTGATCATGATGGAAACGCGGGTGGTCGACGGTCAGTCGGTACTCGTGCCGGTCGTGTATCTCGCGAAGGCCAGCCAGCAGAATATCGACGGGCCGTTGATCAGCGCGACGAACATCGACTTCCAGAACGCGCAGTCGTTCACGAACAGCGGGACGATCAAGGCGGACAACACGCTGGCCATCCAGGGCAAGCACATCGACAACGCGTTCGGCGCGCTGCAAAGCGGTGGGCTGATGTCGCTGAAGACCGAGAACAACATCGACCTGACGTCGGCGAACGTGAAGGCCGGCAGTCTGCTACTGGATGCGGGCAAGGACCTCGTTCTCGATACCGCGACGAAGACGAATACGCGCGTGAGTCGCGATGGTGCGACGAGCGTGGTGACGACGCTCGGACCGACCGCGAAGCTGGATGTCGCGGGCGATGCATCCATTACGACGGGCGGTAACTTCCAGCAGAACACGGGCAACCTGTCGGTTGGCGGCAACCTCGGGATGAACGTCGGCGGAAACTGGGATCTCGGTGCGGTGCAGACCGGCGAGCACAAGATCGTGCAGCGGGCGAACGGCGTGTCGAATACCGACATCAACAAGGTCACGGGTAGTTCGGTGACGGTGGGTGGGCAGTCGAGCATCGGCGTCGGTGGTGACCTGACAGCCAAGGGCGCGCAGATCGACCTCGGTCAAGGCGGCACGATCGCCGCCAAGGGTAACGTGACGCTCGGCGCGGCGAGCGCGACATCGACGGTGAACAGCAACAGCTCGGGCAGCGACAGCCACGGCAGCTATGCGGAAACGCTGCATACGTCGGATCAGGCACTCACAGGAACTACGCTCAAGGGCGGTGATACGGTCAACATCGTGTCGGGCAAAGACATTACGCTCTCCGGCAGTGCGGTCAGTGTAGACAAAGGCAACGCGAACCTGCTCGCGGCCGGTGACGTGAATGTCGGCGCGGCAACCGAGACGCACGAGTTGAACTCGCACGAGACGCACAGCCGTAGCAATGTGGTGAGCGGCGCGAAGATTGCGAGCGGAATCGATCAGACGGCCACGTACAACCAGAGCAGCACGATTTCCGCAGATGGCGTAACGGTCAGGAGCGGTCGCAACATCAACGTGACGGGCAGCAACATCGTCGGGACAAACGATGTGTCACTGTCGGCCGCACGGGACGTGAACATCAAGACCTCGCAGGACACGATTCAATCGTCGACCTATTACGACAAGAAGGAAACCGGCCTGATGTCGAATGGGGGCCTCTCGGTGTCGGTCGGCTCTCGTTCGAATTCGGACAAGCAGCAGTCTTCATCGGTCACGAACAACGGCAGTGCGATCGGCGCGCTGAACGGCAATCTGAGCGTGAGCGCGGGCAACGATCTTCATGCGACCGGCAGCGTCCTGCATGCCGGCAATGACGTCGATCTTTCCGGCAAGACAGTGAAGATCGATGCGGCGACCGATACGACCAATTTCGCCGAGCAGCAGCAGTTCCGCCAGTCGGGCCTGACGGTGGGGGTGACGAATCCGGTGCTGGCGGCGGTGCAGACGGGACGGCAGATGGCGAACGCAGCGCAAAGCGTCGGCGGGGATCCTCGCCTGATCGCGCTGGCTGCCGCCACGACGGGCCTTGCAGCGAAGAACACCTATGACTCGCTCAAGCAGATGGGCGGCGACCCGACTAAGGCGGCCACGAGCGTCGGGATCAACGTATCGCTCGGCGCGAGCAAGAGTGACAGCCAGATGCAGGCGCAGTCGAGCACCGCTGTGGGTAGCACGGTATCGGCGGGGCACAACGTGACGATCGCTGCCGCTGGTGCCGGCAAGGACAGCAATTTTGACGTGATCGGCAGCACCGTTTCTGCAGGTAACAACGCGAAGCTGGCCGCCGAGGGCAATGTGAACCTGAAGGCGGCAGAAAATACCAGTAGCCAGCACAGTACGAACAGCGGATCGAGTGCGTCGGTGGGCGTGTCGATCACCGTCGGCGACAAGACCGGGATAGCGTTCACCGCGGGCGTTGCCGGCAATCGCGGCCACGCGGATGGCGATTCATCGACGTGGACAAATACGCATGTGACCGCGGGCAACCAACTTGCGATTCAGTCTGGCGGCGATACGACTCTGAAGGGCGCGGTCGCGTCCGGCAAACAGGTGATTGCCGACGTAGGCGGTGACCTGAACATCGAGAGCCTGCAGGACAAGGATCACTACGATTCGAAGCAGCAAAACGCGGGCGTTTCAGTGAGCGTGTGTGTGCCGCCGCTTTGTGCCGGGAAGTCGAGCGTGGCGGGCAGCGTCGGCCAGACGAAGATGAACAGCGATTACGCCAGCGTGATCGAACAATCGGGAATCAAGGCGGGCGATGGCGGCTTCCAGGTCGACGTGAAGGGTAATACCGATCTCAAGGGCGGCGTGATCGCGAGCAGCGACAAGGCGGTTCAGGACAATCTGAACAAGCTGAGCACCGCGACGCTGACCCATAGCGACATCGAGAACCATGCGTCGTACGACGCATCGTCGGTCGGACTGTCGGGTGGCTATGGCGGCACCATCGGCAAGGATCAGAGAGGCACGGCGGATAACGTTAATCCGGTGCCGGGAACGTCGCTACCGAAGGGAGATGGCGGGCTGCAGGTCGCGCCGCCGGTAGCGCTCAGTGCGTCAGGCGATGCGAATTCGACGACGAAGAGCGGTATTAGCGGGGGCGTCGTCACGATCACCGACGGCGCGAAGCACCAACAACTGACCGGGCAGACGGCAGCGGAGTCGGTCGCGAGCATCAATCGCGATACGTCGAACACGGGTGGTGCACTCGCGCCTATTTTCGACAAAGACAAGATTCAGGCCGGCTTCGACATCACGAGTCAGTTCATCAATCAGGCGGGGACATTCGTCGCCATTCGCGCGGCGGAAGCCGACGCCGCGAAGGCCGCGGCGAAGGACCCGACTCTGACGCCGGAACAACGCGCGGCGGCCCAGCAGCGCGCCGATGAACTGAACGCCAACTGGGGACCGAGCGGAGCCTATCGGCAGGTGCTTACGGCGCTGTCGGTCGCGGCGGGCGGCAATGTGACGGGCGGGCTCGGCCAATTCGCGCAGAGTGCGACAGTGGCTTATCTGCAGCAACTCGGCGCGAATCAGGTGAAGCAGATTGCCGACAGCGTCGGCAGCGAGGAGGCGCGTGCGGCGCTGCACGCGATTGTCGGATGCGCCGGCGCGGCCGCCAGCAGTCAGAGCTGTGGTGCGGGTGCGTTGGGTGCGGCGTCCAGTTCCGTGCTCGGTAGTCTGCTGGCGCCGTCGACGAATCTGTCGGCATCGGAGCGCGAAGCGCGCGACAATCTGGTGACCAGCCTGGTTGCCGGTGTTGCAGCGGTGTCGGGGCAGGATGTGGCGACCGCGGCTGGGGCGGGGAAGATTGAGGTCGAGAACAATCAGGTCTCGCCGATGGCGCCGGCTCCCGGTTGGCTTGCCGGGTTCAAGCTACCGGGGTACAAGGGCGAGACGGCGGGCAAGGGTGACGGCGTGATTGTTGATCCAGCCACGGAGCTCGATCCGAGTATCAAACCGGGTTCCTTGATTTCACCGTTGCCTGATGCCAAGAAGATCAGTGACTGGATCACGGAAATCATTCCGGATCAGGCGAAGGAGCTCGTTGACTATATCCTTCATTCGAATGGACCATCGTCATCGAATAAGGAAGGACTGAATTTCGACACGAAAGTTGAAGCCAAGGATGGCGGGTATGTAGACGTCGAGCTATCCTCCAGACAGAAGTTTGATAAAAATGGTTCTGTTGTTGACAGCAAGTTTGCGCAAAGCGATCTGATTGGTCGTTACTCTCCAGATGGGAATTTTCACATAGACTGGTACGGGACTACGGTGTCTGGGCGAGGTGTGGGAACAGATATGATTTCCAAGGCGATAGAAGCCGTCGGGGCCGACAAAGTGAAAACTGTGTCTGCTCAGCTAGGCAATGCAAACCGTGATGCTTACAATTCCGCGACATCTTCTGGGCTTTCGCCGATTCAAGCAGTTTGGGCTACTCCACTAGGAAAGTCGATGAACTCTTTCGGATTTAAAGGTGTTGAGGTCAATGGGTATAACGTTAAATTCTTTCGGTAGACGATCATGGGGAAGGTTGAAATTATAAGGTTAATGCTGCGTGCTGGAAGGGCGAAGGATATGTTGGATTTCGTTGAGGGCGAGTCGCGTTATCTTTCGGAGGCGTCTGACGGCGCTCCACAAGATCCTGAACTCAAGCGAATTTGGATTATGGTGGTACATCACCTGCGTTTTTTGGCGGAATTTGGGGACGATGTATCGGTTCAATCGTCGGGTGGGCGAGTGTATAGATCATATCCTGAGGAGTTTGATAAGTGGTTAAGCGCGGGTGCGCCTGGAATTTCAGAAATTGATATTAAGAGATATATAGAGGAAAATCCTTTTGATGGGAATGAATAGGATAATAGGTGGGGTAAATGGCGGTGGAGTGCCTTGCCGTAGAGGGTGGTTTTAAGGCTATGTTGGTATTTTCGGGATCACTACTTCAATAGAAGATCAGGTGAAGCAGATTGCCGACAGCCTCGGCAGCGAGGAGGCGCGTGCTGCGCTGCACGCGATTGTCGGATGCGCCGGCGCGGCCGCCAGCAGTCAGAGCCGTGGTGCGGGTACGTTGGGTGCGGCGTCCAGTTCCGTGCTCGGTAGTCTGCGGTACTTTGACACGGGGCATTACCCGCTTTATCACTGGTTGCTGCGGATCTGCTTTGACCACTGGGATATTCCGTTCGATGCCTGGAGCGATCCTGACGAAGACACGCCTCATTCTCTGAACCAGCCGGTACTAAACGAACTGTTCGTTCACTGGCGCGGAGCCGATCTCTCGCCGATGCAAGAGCATATCCAGTGGTTGTGTGACTTCTACACGCATCGAACTAGAGGCAAGCAATGGTACGAATTCAGCAACAGCCATCTTCTGACACGTTTCCCGGCGGTGATATTGGCCTGGCAGCGACTGCGCGAGATTCGAGGGCTTGAGAAGCCTCTCATCGCTCATCCGCTGATGCAACCGACTTACGCACGCCTCCAGGCCGCGATTCCGTTCTATACAGATCCGGTGCTGGAGGCTCCGCTTGCGCGGCTCCGCCGTGAGGAAATGCCGGATCTAGGGGGCGTGCGGCAACCGCCTCCGTCAGCCAATGTCGAGAAGCGTGGCTTGTTCGCTCGGTTGTTTGGGCGAACCTGAATTCCAATAGAAGGTATCGCAATGAACCAAGTGATGACGTCGGGCGCAAGTTGGGGTCATCGGCTCTCATGGTGTTGTCCATTTTTTATAAAGCTTAGAAATGCCGGATGTAAGTTGTGTCAAAGATGGAATGGGACGAGTAATGAAAATTTCGAAATGGCTGATCGGTTTGGTGATTATAGCCTTGACCTCACTCGGCGTGCGGGCGGAGCCGGCCATCACGTTAGCTGACCAAGCTGTCGCCGCGCATGCAGACACTGACCAGCCGAGCGGAATACTGTTTTGTGACAGGGCGAGTTGCGCGGAAGCCTTGGCGGTGTTTTGCGCTATCCGCGTAGATCGTGATGGTTTGCTGGTTGGTCCGCGTGACTCAACCCGGGAAAACGATACAACGCTCGCCGCTTGCAGGAAAGCGGCGGAGTTGGGTAGCGCATCCGCGCAATGGACTATGGCGACGATTGATGGGATGGCGAGGGGGCCAAGTAATGTCGAATATGGTGCGACCTTGAGATGGTTAGTTCCTTCTGCCGAGCACGGATATGCAGATGCCCAATCGGAATTGGGAATGATGTATTTGACCGGTCGGGGTGTTACGAAATCCAGTGTTCAGGCGTATAAATGGTTGAAGCTGTCTGCCTGGAAAAATGTCGAAAACGATAAAGTCGCGAACGATCTGGCTGCGACTATGTCGTTCGATCAGCTCCGGGAGGCGCGAGCGCTTGTTAATTCGTGGCGGCCCAAGTAATTCGACATTCCATTCAATAATCGATTTGTCGCAGCACGGGCAGAATCAGGAAAATATAAAATAATGAAAATTTCGAAGCGGCTGGCGGCTTTGCCGATCACAGTCTTGGTAGCGCTCGGGGCGCAGGCGCAGCAGACCCCCACGCCTGTCGACCAAGCCGCCGCTGCACGCGCGAACGCGGAACAAGACCGGCAGGCGCAGCAACAACGTGAAGCACAGCAGCGCGACGTGACCGTGCGCGCACCTTCCGTACGCTCCGAAGTGCCGCGCATTGAAGCGTATCCGGCGCTTCCCATCGTAACGCCGTGTTTTCGTATCGACCGCTTTGCACTCGATGTGCCGAGTTCATTGCCCGATGTAGCGAAGGTTCAGGGCGCGTCCGCCCTGCCGATGGATCGATTTTCCTTCGCCCGCGAATGGTTGGAGCACTATGCCGGCCAGTGCGTCGGCAAGGAAGGTATCGATGTGCTGGTCAAAGGTCTATCGCAAGTCATCCTGGCGCTAGGCTACGTGACGACGCGCGTGCTGCTGCCTGAACAGGATCTATCGACCGGCACCCTCAAGTTTTCGTTGATCCCCGGCGTGATTCGCCATGTGCGCTTCGCCGACGAAAAGCTCCGCGGTACCTGGAAAACAGCCTTCCCGACCCGCGACGGCGAACTCCTGAACCTGCGCGACCTCGAACAAGGTCTCGAGCAAATGAAGCGCGTGACGAGCCAGGACGTGTCGATGCAGATCGTGCCGGCCGACGTACCAGGCGAAAGCGACGTCGTGCTCGACGTGAAGCGCGGCAAGCCCTGGACGGTTGTAGCATCGATCGACAACTCGGGTACCCGCGCGACCGGCAAGCTGCAAGGCAACCTGTCGCTTGGCATCGACAATCCGCTCGGGCTGAACGACATTTTCAACATCGGCGTGAGCCAAGACCTTGAATTCGGCGACAAGCGCCTCGGCTCGCACGGCTGGAACGGTTTTTATTCGATTCCCTGGGGATACTGGACAGCGACCCTTTCTGCATACACGAACACGTACTACCAGCAAATCGCGGGCGTCAACCAAACATTCGTGGCGAGCGGCAATTCGAAGACGGTCGATTTCAAGCTGGCGAGAGTGCTTGCCCGTGGCCAGAATGATGTGTTCGGTGCGTACGCTCGCCTGTCGCGTCGTTTCGGACAAAGCTTTATCGAAGACACCGAGATTTCGCAGCAGCGCCGCAATAACACGATGATCGAGCTCGGCTTGACCGATCGTCATTACTTCGGTGGCGCGCAGTTCGATGGCTCGCTTGCATATAGGCAAGGTGTTGGTGGATTGGGGGCTCAGGAAGATACGTTGTCGGCGGATGGCGGGCCGACCTATCGATTCAAGATGGCGGTGCTCGATGCGAACCTCTCGATTCCGTTCGTAATCGCTCAGCAACCGTTGCGCTACGTGACGACATTCCATGGCCAGTACACGGGCAACACGCTGTACTACATCGATGACCTGACGATCGGCAGCCGCTACGCCGTGCGCGGTTTCGACGGCGAGACGATGCTCGCGGCGGCGCGCGGCTTTTACTGGCGCAACGAACTGCAAGCGCCGATTGGGCAGACCGGGCAAGCAGTCTACGCCGGCATCGACTACGGTCGCGTATGGGGGCCGCAGCCGGTGGCATTGGCCGGGACGCAACTGGCGGGTGCGGTGATCGGTGTCAAGGGCAGCATAGCAACCCGCTTCGGCGCCTACGGCTACGACCTGTTCGCCGGCACGCCGATCTACAAGCCGTCCGGATTCCCGACGGCACGCGTCACGGTTGGTTTCCAGGTTACGGCACAGTTTTGATGGCGTGAATGTTAGGCACGAGCCCTGCGCACCGCACGACGGAACTGTTCCGATCGACGAGCGAGCAGGGCTCCGCCGCGGCATCACCGCACCCGCCGCCCCCCTTCACAACACGACCCCATACACCTCCCGCGCCGCCGCCCGAATCGCGTCCGCCATCACCTCGACAGCCGGCGAATGCAGCCGGTCGGTGCGCGTGATGATCCCGAAATCGTCCATCCGGCAGTCCATCTCCAGCGGCAGCACCGACACGATCCCGTGTCGCGCGTAGTACAGCGCGACGTCCTCCGCGAGCACCGCGATCATGTCGCTCTGCTCGATCAGCTGCGTGATGAACAGCAGCGCGGCCGTTTCAACCACATTCGCGGGCGGCGCGAGGCTCGCGCGCTGGAACACGAGCTCGAAGCGATGGCGCAGCACGCTGCCGGCCGGCGGCATGACCCACGCGGCGCGCTGCACGTCGGCGAGCGACAGCGGCGCCTGTGCGAGCAGCGGATGGCCGGGCCGCACGACCGCGGCCACCGGCTCGCCGGTCAGCGGCTCGTAACGCAGGTGCAACTTGTCGTGTTCGGCGGACAGCCGGCCGAGCACGATGTCGAGCTTGTCCTGCGCGAGGTGTTCGAGCAGCGCGTTGCTCGTGTCGATCGACACCGACACGCGCACGTTCGCATGCGTCCCCTTCACTGCGGCGACGGCCGGCGGCACGAGCCGCAGCCCCGGTGACGTGATCGCGCCCACCGCCACGTGCCCGAGGTGGCCGGCCTTCAGCGCGGCGAGTTCCTCGCGCGCCTGGTCGAGGCTGCCGAGCGCCGCGCGCGCGTGACGGATCAGCGCGTCGCCGTACAGCGTCGGGCGCATCCCGCGCGGCAGCCGCTCGAACAGCACCGCGCCGATCGATTCCTCGAGCTCGCGCAACAGCTTCGACGCGGCCGGCTGCGTCATGTTCAGCGCGGCCGCCGCGCGGTGAATGCTGCCTTCGTCCGCGAGCGCGACGACCAGCAGGAGCTGGCGGGTCTTCAGGCGGCTGCGGTTTCCCCACGGGCTGGCTTCTTGCATCGTACGGGTTTATATCGATATCGGAATCGATATCGTAATCGCCTAAAACGTCATTAGCGAGTTATCAAAATTCTGCCTAGACTGCGCCGGTATCCCGTCACCACAGGACTGACGATGTCGGCAACAAAACCCAGGCTGCGCTCCACCGAATGGTTCGGCACGAACGACAAGAACGGCTTCATGTACCGGAGCTGGATGAAGAACCAGGGGATTCCCGATCACGAGTTCGACGGCCGGCCGATCATCGGCATCTGCAACACCTGGTCCGAACTGACGCCGTGCAACGCGCACTTCCGCAAGCTCGCGGAGCACGTGAAGCGCGGGATCTTCGAAGCGGGCGGCTTCCCGGTCGAGTTCCCGGTGTTCTCGAACGGTGAATCGAACCTGCGGCCGTCGGCGATGCTCACGCGCAACCTGGCGTCGATGGACGTCGAGGAAGCGATTCGCGGCAACCCGATCGACGCGGTCGTGCTGCTCGCCGGCTGCGACAAGACGACCCCGGCGCTGCTGATGGGCGCGGCGAGCTGCGACGTGCCGGCGATCGTCGTGTCGGGCGGCCCGATGCTGAACGGCAAGCTCGAGGGCAAGAACATCGGCTCGGGCACGGCCGTGTGGCAGTTGCATGAATCGCTGAAGGCGGGCGAGATCGACCTGCACCACTTCCTGTCGGCGGAAGCCGGCATGTCGCGTTCGGCCGGCACCTGCAACACGATGGGCACCGCGTCGACGATGGCCTGCATGGCCGAGGCGCTCGGCGTCGCGCTGCCGCACAACGCGGCGATCCCGGCCGTCGATTCGCGTCGCTACGTGCTCGCGCACATGTCCGGCATCCGCATCGTCGAGATGGCGCTCGAAGGGCTCGTGCTGTCGAAGATCCTGACGCGCGCCGCGTTCGAGAATGCGATCCGCGCGAATGCGGCGATCGGCGGCTCGACCAATGCGGTGATCCACCTGAAGGCGATCGCGGGCCGCATCGGCGTGCCGCTCGAGCTGGAGGACTGGATGCGCATCGGCCGCGACACGCCGACGATCGTCGACCTGATGCCGTCCGGGCGCTTCCTGATGGAGGAGTTCTATTACGCGGGCGGGCTGCCGGCGGTGCTGCGCCGGCTCGGCGAAGGCGGGCTGCTGCCGCATCCGGATGCACTGACGGTCAACGGCAAGTCGCTGTGGGACAACGTGCGCGAAGCGCCGAACTACGACGACGAAGTGATCCGCCCGCTCGACCGGCCGCTGATCGCGGACGGCGGCATCCGCATCCTGCGCGGCAATCTCGCGCCGCGCGGTGCGGTACTGAAGCCGTCGGCGGCGAGCCCCGAGCTTCTGAAGCATCGCGGCCGCGCGGTGGTGTTCGAGAATTTCGACCACTACAAGGCGACGATCAACGACGAAGCGCTCGACGTCGACGCAAGTTCGGTGCTCGTGCTGAAGAATTGCGGGCCGCGCGGGTATCCGGGGATGGCGGAGGTCGGCAACATGGGCCTGCCGCCGAAGCTGCTGCGCCAGGGCGTGAAGGACATGGTGCGGATCTCGGATGCGCGGATGAGCGGCACGGCCTACGGCACGGTCGTGCTGCACGTCGCGCCGGAAGCCGCCGCGGGCGGGCCGCTGGCCGCGGTGCGCAACGGCGACTGGATCGAACTCGACTGCGAGGCCGGCACGCTGCACCTGGACATTACGGATGACGAACTGCAGCGCCGCCTGTCGGACGTCGATCCCACCGCGGCGCCCGGCGTGGCCGGACAGCTCGGCAAGGGCGGCTACGCGCGGCTCTACATCGATCACGTGCTGCAGGCCGACGAGGGGTGCGACCTCGACTTCCTGGTCGGCATGCGCGGCGCCGACGTGCCGAGTCATTCGCATTGAGCGGCAGGCGGGGCGCGGGCATCGGCTCGCGCAACGCGAACTGGTGAGTGAAATCGTGAACGCTTGATGGCCTCGCCTCGAGGCCGACGCAGGACCCGACCATGACATCGAGCAGCACGCCGCGCTATCGCGGCATCTTCCCCGTCGTCCCGACGACGTTTTCCGACACCGGCGAGCTGGACCTCGCGAGCCAGAAGCGCGCGGTCGACTTCATGATCGACGCCGGCTCGGACGGGCTGTGCATCCTCGCGAACTTCTCCGAGCAATTTGCGATCACCGACGACGAACGCGACGTGCTCACGCGCACGATCCTCGAACACGTGGCCGGCCGCGTGCCGGTGATCGTCACGACGTCGCACTACAGCACGCAGGTGTGCGCGGCGCGCAGCCTGCGCGCGCAGCAGCTCGGCGCGGCGATGGTGATGGCGATGCCGCCGTATCACGGCGCGACGTTCCGCGTGCCCGAAGCGCAAATCTTCGACTTCTTCGCGCGTGTGTCGGACGCGATCGACATTCCGATCATGATCCAGGACGCACCGGCGAGCGGCACCGCGCTGTCGGCGCCGTTCCTTGCGCGGATGGCGCGCGAGATCGAGCAGGTTGCGTACTTCAAGATCGAGACGCCCGGCGCCGCGAACAAGCTGCGCGAGCTGATCCGGCTCGGCGGCGATGCGATCGAGGGGCCGTGGGACGGCGAGGAGGCGATTACGCTGCTCGCCGACCTGCACGCCGGCGCGACCGGCGCGATGACGGGCGGCGGGTTTCCGGACGGCATCCGGCCGATTCTCGAAGCCTTCCGCGAAGGGCGGCACGACGATGCGTTCGCGCGCTACCAGGCATGGCTGCCGCTGATCAATCACGAGAACCGCCAGTCCGGGATCCTCACCGCGAAGGCGCTGATGCGCGAAGGCGGCGTGATCGCGTGCGAGCGGCCGCGGCATCCGATGCCGGAACTGCATCCGGACACGCGCACGGAGTTGCTCGCGATCGCGCGCCGGCTCGATCCGCTCGTGTTGCGCTGGGCGCGCTGAGCAAGTGGCGAAGGAGGAACGCAGATGAGCGACGTGATTTCGCTGGGCGTGATCGGAATCGGCAAGATCGCGCGTGACCAGCACCTGCCGGCGATCGCCGCCGAACCGGGATTCGTGTTGACCGCGTGCGCGAGCCGTCACGCGGAAGTCAACGGCGTGCGCAACTATCAGGATCTGGGCGCGCTGCTGGCCGCCGAGCGCGACCTCGACGCGGTGTCGCTGTGCGCGCCGCCGCAGGTGCGCTACGCGCAGGCGCGCGCCGCGCTCGAAGCCGGCAAGCACGTGATGCTCGAGAAGCCGCCGGGCGCGACGCTCGGCGAAGTGGCCGCGCTCGACGCGCTCGCGCGCGAACGCGGCCTCACGCTGTTCGCGACCTGGCATTCGCGCTGCGCGAGCGCGGTGGAGCCGGCGCGCGCATGGCTTGCGACACGCACGATTCGCGCGGTGCAGGTGCGCTGGAAGGAAGACGTGCGGCGCTGGCATCCCGGCCAGCAGTGGATCTGGGAGCCGGGCGGCCTCGGCGTGTTCGATCCGGGCATCAACGCGCTGTCGATCGTCACGCGGATCCTGCCGCGCGAGCTCGTGCTGCGCGAGGCGACGCTGTACGTGCCGAGCGACGCACAGATGCCGATCGCGGCCGAACTCGATTGCGCCGATACGAACGGCGTGCCCGTGCGCGCGGAATTCGACTGGCGGCACGGCCCCGTCGAGCAGTGGGAGATCGCGGTCGACACGTCGGACGGCGTGCTCGCGATCAGCCGCGGCGGCGCGCAATTGTCGATCGCCGGCGAGCCGGTCGAGATCGGGCCGCAGCGCGAGTATCCGGCGCTGTATGCGCAGTTCCGCGCGCTGATCGCGCGCGGCGAAAGCGACGTCGACGTGCGGCCGTTGCGGCTCGTCGCCGATGCGTTCCTGTTCGGGCGGCGCGTCGGGACCGACGCGTTCGGCCGCTGACACCATGCGGTCGCGCTCGATCGCGAGCGCGTCCGCGCACGACGGTAGTTGAAGACCCAAGCCAATACAAGGAGACACCGCATGAACCGCACGATTCGCCGACACACCCTGCGCGCGCTGCTGGCCGCGCTTTGCATCGCGCCGCTCGGGATGCAGGGCGCCGCGCACGCCGACGCGCCGCTGAAGATCGGCTTCCTGGTGAAGATGCCCGAGCAGGCGTGGTTCATCAACGAGCAGAACGCGGCGTCGGCGCTGGGCCAGAAGGAGAACTTCTCGGTCGTGAAGATCGGCACGCCGGACGGCGAGAAGGTGCTGGCCGCGATCGACAACCTCGGCTCGCAAGGCGCGCAGGGCTTCGTGATCTGCGCACCCGACGTGCGTCTTGGCCCGGCGATCGCCGCGCGCGCGAAGCGCTACAACATGAAGTTCGTGACGGTCGACGATCAGCTCGTCGACTCGACCGGCAAGCCGCTCGCGAACGTGCCGCACCTCGGGATGTCGGCGACCAAGATCGGCAACCAGGTCGGCCAGGCGATCGCCGACGAGATGAAGCGGCGCGGCTGGAAGCCGGAGGAAGTCGGCGCGCTGCGCATCACGAACTACGAGCTGCCGACCGCGAAGCTGCGCACCGACGGCGCGACGCAGGCGCTGCTCGCGAACGGCTTCCGCAAGGAGAACATCTTCGACGCGCCGCAGAAGACGACCGACGACGAAGGCGGCTTCAGCGCGGCCGCGCCCGTGCTCGCGCGCCATCCGAACGTGAAGAAGTGGGTGGTGTATGCGCTGAACGAGGAAACCGTGCTCGGCGCGGTGCGCGCGACGGAGCAGCTGCACATTCCGGCGGCCGACGTGATCGGCGTCGGCATCAACGGCGCGGGCGAGGCGTTCGCCGAATTCCAGAAGAAGGAGCCGACCGGCTTCTACGGGACGATCGCCGTCAGCTCGACGAACCACGGCAAGGAGAGCACGCAGAACCTCGTCGACTGGATCCGCAACGGCAAGACGCCGCCCGCCGACACGCAGACGAGCGGCAAGCTGATGACGCGCGCGAACTGGCAGGCCGTGCGCGCCGAGCTCGGCATCTGAGCGTGCGGGGCGACGACGCGATGACGATGCAGACGATGACGGCCGTGTCCGGCAACGACGGTGCGGCCCTGCCCGGCGCCGATGCGCCGCCGCCCGGCGGCGCGCTGCTCGCGCTCGACGGCATCACCGTGACGTTCCCGGGCGTGCGCGCGCTCGACGGCGTGTCGCTGTCGGTGCGCGCGGGCGAAGTGCACGGGTTGATGGGCGAGAACGGCGCGGGCAAGTCGACGTTGCTGAAGGTGCTGTCCGGCGTGAACCAGCCGCAGGCCGGCACGCTGACGCTGAACGGCACGGTGCAGCGCTTCGCGTCGACGCGCGCCGCGCTCGAGGCCGGTATCGCGATCATCTACCAGGAGCTGCATCTGGTGCCCGAGCTGACGGTCGCGGAGAACCTGATGCTCGGCCAGCTGCCGAGCCGGCTCGGCGTGGTGGACGAGCGCGCGCTCGCGGCGCGCGCGCTCGATGCGCTGGAGCGTCTGGGCGAGCACATCGATCCGGACATTCCGGTGAAGTATCTGTCGATCGGCCAGCGCCAGATGATCGAGATCGGCAAGGCGCTGATGCGCGATGCGCGCGTGATCGCGTTCGACGAACCGACGAGTTCGCTGTCCGCGCGCGAGACGACGCAGCTGTTCCGCATCATCCGTTCGTTGCGCGCGGAAGGCCGCGCGATCATCTACGTCACGCACCGGATGGAGGAAGTCGATGCGCTGTGCGACCGCGTGACGGTATTCCGCGACGGCCGCCGCATCGAGACGTTCGAATCGGTCGCCGATCTCGATCGCGACCGGCTGATCGGCTGCATGGTCGGCCGCTCCATCGAGGACGTCTACGGCTACCGGCCGCGCGCGGCCGGCGACGTGCTGATCGAGGCGAAGGCGCTGCTGGGGCCGGGCTTGTCGGAGCCGGTGTCGTTCGCCGCGCGGCGCGGCGAGATCGTCGGCTTCTTCGGATTGGTCGGCGCGGGGCGTTCGGAGCTGATGAAGCTGCTGTACGGCGCGGCGCGCCCGAGCAGCGGGCACGTCGAGCTGGGCGGCAAGCGCGTGGCCTTCGCGAGCCCGCGCGACGCGGTGCGTGCCGGCATCGCGCTGTGCCCGGAGGACCGCAAGCAGGAAGGCATCGTCGCGATCGCGTCGGTTGCCGACAACCTGAACATCAGCGCGCGCCGCCATTTCAGCCCGGCGCGCGTGCTGCTCGACGCGCGGCGCGAACGCGAGCTCGCGCAACGCTACATCGAGCGGCTGGCGATCAAGACCCGCGACGGCGAGACGCCGATCGGCGCGCTGTCGGGCGGCAACCAGCAGAAGGTCGTGCTCGCGCGCTGGCTGGCCGAGCGCATCGACGTGTTCCTGATGGACGAGCCGACGCGCGGCATCGACGTCGGCGCGCGCGCGGAAATCTACAACCTGTTCTACGAGCTCGCGGAAGCGGGCCGCACGGTGATCATCGTGTCGAGCGACCTGGCCGAGGTGATCGGCGTGTCGGATCGCATCATCGTGATGAAGGAAGGGCGGATCGCGGGCGAGGTCGCGAAGGCGCAGGCGACGCCCGACGCGCTGATCAAGCTCGCGCTGCCGCGCTAGCGGCACGCAGTCAAACGGAAAGCAACCGATATGAGCCAGGCAATGCAACCCCAACGTACTTCCCCGTCCCCGGATGCAGCGGGCGCAGCCGCGCCCGCGCGCGCGCGTGGCGGCATGTGGCAACTGATCAACCGCTCCGGCATCGTGATGGTGTTTCTCGTGCTGTTCGCGACGCTGTCGCTGACCGTGCCGGACTTCCTCACGCCGCGCAACATCCAGGGCCTGCTGCTGTCGGTCACGCTGATCGGCTCGATCGCGGTGACGATGATGTTCGTGCTCGCGCTCGGCGAAGTCGACCTGTCGGTCGCGTCGATCGTCGCGTTCTCGGGCGTCGTCGCGTCGACGCTGATCACCGCGACGCACAGCGTCGTGCTCGGCATCGCGGCCGGCGTGCTCGCGGGCGGCGCGGTCGGGCTCGTCAACGGCGTGCTGATCGCGCGCTGGCGAATCAACTCGCTGATCGTCACACTTGCGATGATGGAAGTCGTGCGCGGGCTCGCGTTCATCACGTCGAACGGCGACGCGGTGATGATCTCCGAGGAGCGCTTCTTCGATCTCGGCGGCGGGTCGTTCCTCGGCATTTCGTATCCGATCTGGAGCAACATCGTCGGCTTCGTCGTGTTCGGCTTCCTGTTGCGCAAGACGGTGTTCGGCAAGAACGTGCTGGCCGTCGGCGGCAACGGCGAGGCCGCGCTGCTCGCGGGGCTGCCGGTGATGCGCATCAAGATCGCGGTGTTCGTGCTGCAGGGCCTCGTGACCGGCTTCGCCGGCGTGATGCTCGCATCGCGGATGAGCCTCGGCGATCCGAAGACGTCCGTCGGCCTCGAGCTCGGCGTGATTTCCGCATGCGTGCTCGGCGGCGTGTCGCTGACGGGCGGCGTCGCGACGATTTCCGGCGTGCTGGTCGGCGTGCTGATCATGGGCTCCGTGCAGGACGCGATGAGCCTGCTGAACGTGCCGACCTTTTACCAATATCTGATACGCGGCGGAATTCTGTTGCTCGCGGTGCTGTTCGACCAGTATCGTCGCAACCAGCGGCGCGCGATGAAGATCTGACCCTGACGAACGCGCGGCCGCCCGCGAAGACAGATATCGGGAGACGGCATGCAACAGATTCAACCGGGCGCGGCGGCGCTGCTCGTCGACAGCCGCAATACGCTCGGCGAAGGCGCGACGTGGTGCGACGCGACGCACGCGCTGTACTGGACGGACATCGAAGGTGCGCGGCTGTGGCGTTGCCGCGCGGACGGCTCGGACCTCGCGCAATGGCCGACGCCGGAACGGCTCGCGTGCTTCGCGCTGACGCACGAACCGAATGTGCTGCTCGTCGGGCTCGCGACGCATCTCGCATTCTTCGATCTGCGCAGCGGCGAATTCACGCGGATCGTCGACGTCGAACCCGACCTGCCGACGCGGCTGAACGACGGCCGCTGCGATCCGTTCGGCGCGTTCGTGTTCGGGATGAAGGACGAAGGCGGCGATCCGCCGCGCGCAATCGGCGGCTTCTACCGGCTCAATCCGGACCTCACGCTCGAACGGCTTGCATTGCCGGCGGCGGCGATCGCCAACAGCATCGCGTTCTCGCCGGACGGCACGACGATGACCTTCTGCGATTCGATGGTGCGCGAGATTCTCGTCTGCGATTACCGCACGGGCGGCGACGTGGCCAACGTGCGGCCGTTCGCGCGGCTGTCCGATGCAAACGGCGACCCTGACGGCTCGACGATGGATCGCGACGGCGGGCTGTGGAACGCGCAGTGGGGCGGTGGGCGTGTGGTGCGCTACGGGCCGGACGGCGTCGAGACCGATCGCGTGACCGTGCCGACCGCACAGCCGAGCTGCGTGACGCTCGACGGCGAAGGGCGGTTGTACGTGACGAGCGCGCGCGCCGGGTTGAGCGACGCCGCGCTCGCGAGCGATGCGCATGCCGGCGGCGTATTCGTCGCGCGAACGCGCCACGCCGGATTGCCGACCGCGCGCTTCTCGGGGGCGCCGCGCGGCTGACCGCGCATCGGAGGCCGTTCATGGGATGCGTGCGACGCGGCGAGCCGGGGGCTCGGCCGCGCATGCATGCGCGCACGGCGAACGTTCCCGCCTGCCTGAACACGCCGTTCGCTCCCCGACGTGCTGGTAAGATGGCCCGCAATTCCATCTCGCCCGCATCATGAGTTCCGCACCGACCAAGCCCGCGAATCCGAAAAACGCCGTGAAAAACGCCGCCCGTGCGACGGGCGACAAGCCGAAGGCGCGCGTGCAGCAGCGCCTGACCTACGTGATCGGCGGTCTCGACCGGCTGCTGCGCCGGCATATGACCGACGCGCTGGCACCGCTCGGCATCACGCTCGCGCAATACACGGCGTTGTCGGTGCTCGAGGCGCGCGGCGCGTCGTCGAACGCGCAATTGGCCGAGCGCTCGTGGATCACGCCGCAATCGGCGAACGAGGTGATGAGCGTGATGGCCGCCCGCGGCTTCGTCACGCGCGAAGCCGACCCGTCGCACGGCCGCATCATCCTGCTGAGGCTGACCGACGAAGGCGCGGCGATGCTGCGCGAATGCGAAGCCGTGCTGCGCCCGCTCGAGGCGCGAATGCTCGGCGACATCTCCGCCGACGACGCCGCGCACGTGCAGCGCGCGCTCGAACTGTTCTCGCGCAACCTGCGCGGCTGATCCCTTCCCGAAACGTCGCGGCGCGGGCCCGTGCGGCCCGCGTTCGCTTTCCCGCCCGGTCGCCGCCCGCCGGTCGCCTGACCGTTCCCCGATTGCGTCGTTGCCGCCGCGTTGCGCTCCGGGTTTACACCGGCGCTCATGTCGCTTGCAATATCAGGTAGCCTGATATTAAATGAAGTCGTTCGCAGCACGCATGCTGCGCACCGAAATGCACTGATTGGCACAGGAACGAACGACAGGAACGAACATGAGCAAGTACGACAACCGCTGGCAGACCGTTGAAGTGAAGGTGGAGGCCGGCATCGCGTGGGTCACGCTGAACCGCCCCGAGAAGCGCAACGCAATGAGCCCGACGCTGAACCGCGAGATGCTCGAGGTCCTCGACGCGGTCGAGTTCGACGACGAAGCGAAGGTGCTGGTGCTGACCGGCGCGGGCGCGGCGTGGACGGCCGGCATGGACCTGAAGGAATATTTCCGCGAAATCGACGGCGGCTCCGACGCGCTGCAGGAAAAGGTGCGGCGCGACGCATCGGAATGGCAATGGCGCCGCCTGCGGATGTACAACAAGCCGACCATCGCGATGGTGAACGGCTGGTGCTTCGGCGGCGGATTCTCGCCGCTCGTCGCGTGCGACCTCGCGATCGCGGCGGACGAAGCGGTGTTCGGGCTGTCGGAAATCAACTGGGGCATCCCGCCGGGCAACCTCGTCAGCAAGGCGATGGCCGACACGGTCGGGCATCGCCGCGCGCTGCACTACATCATGACCGGCGACACGTTCACCGGCGTGGAGGCCGCCGAAATGGGCCTCGTGAACAGCAGCGTGCCGCTGGCCGGCCTGCGCGACGCGACGATCGCGCTCGCCGCGCGGCTGATGGACAAGAACCCGGTCGTGCTGCGCGCGGCGAAGCACGGCTTCAAGCGTTCGCGCGAGCTCACGTGGGAGCAGTGCGAGGATTACCTGTATGCGAAGCTCGACCAGGCGCAACTGCGCGATCCGGAGCGTGGCCGCGAGCAGGGGCTGAAGCAGTTCCTCGACGACAAGACGATCAAGCCTGGCCTGCAGGCATACAAGCGCTGATACAAGCACGAGCGCCGATACAGGCGCCGACGCAATCGACAGAGACAGGCAAGGCAGGAGACGACATGACCGACAGACGGATGCTGATTGCCGGCGAGTGGTGCACCGCCCGCGACGGCCGAACCTTCGACCGATTCAACCCCGCGACGGGCGCGCTCGCGTCGCGCGCGCCGGCGGCCGGCCCGGCCGACGCCGACGCGGCGGTCGAAGCCGCGCAGCGCGCGTTCCCCGCGTGGGCGGCGCTCGCGCCGACCGAACGGCGCCGCCGGTTGCTGAAGGCGGCCGATCTGATGGACGCGCGCATCGACGCGTTCATCGCGGCCGGCGTCGCCGAGACGGGCGCGACGCCCGGTTGGCTCGGCTTCAACGTGACGCTCGCGGCGAACATGCTGCGCGAAGCCGCGTCGATGACGACGCAGATCGACGGCGACGTGATCCCGTCCGACGTGCCCGGCAATCTCGCGCTCGCGATGCGTGTGCCGTGCGGCGTCGTGCTCGGCATCGCACCGTGGAACGCGCCGGTGATCCTCGGCACGCGCGCGCTGGCGATGCCGCTCGCGTGCGGCAACACGGTCGTGCTGAAGGCATCCGAAGCATGCCCGGGCGTGCACGCGCTGATCGGCGCGGTGCTGGACGAAGCCGGGCTCGGCGCGGGCGTCGTCAACGTGATCACGCACGCGGCGGCCGATGCGCCGGAACTCGTCGAGCGCCTGATCGCGCATCCGCACGTGAAGCGGATCAACTTCACCGGCTCCACGCACGTCGGGCGCATCATCGCGCGCCACGCGGCCGCGCACCTGAAGCCGGTGCTGCTCGAACTCGGCGGCAAGGCGCCGGTGCTCGTGCTCGACGACGCCGATCTCGATGCGGCCGTCGATGCGATCGCGTTCGGCGCGTTCTTCAATCAAGGGCAGATCTGCATGTCGACCGAGCGCGTGATCGCCGCGCGGCCGATCGCCGATGCGCTTGTCGAACGGCTGACCGACAAGGCGCGCACGCTGGTCGCCGGCGATCCGCTGGCGGGCCATGCGCTCGGCACGATGGTCGATGCGGCCGCGGCCGCGCGTGCCGCGTCGCTGGTCGAGGACGCGCGTTCGCACGGCGCGCGCCTGCCGCTCGGCTGCCGGATCGAGGGCGCGACGATGCAGCCCGCGATCGTCGACGGCGTCACGCGCGACATGCGGCTTTATCGCGAGGAATCGTTCGCGCCGGTGGTCGCGATCCTGCGTGCGGACAACGACGACGAAGCGGTCGCGCTCGCGAACGACAGCGAGTTCGGGCTGTCGGCGAGCGTGTTCAGCCGCGATATCGCTCGCGCGATGGCGCTCGCGCGCCGGATCGAATCGGGGATCTGCCACGTCAACGGACCGACCGTGCACGACGAGGCGCAGATGCCGTTCGGCGGCACGAAGGCGAGCGGCTACGGCCGCTTCGGCAGCCGCGCGTCGATCGCCGAATTCACCGAGCTGCGCTGGATCACCGTGCAGACCACACCGCGTCACTATCCGATATGAGCGAGCCGACGATGAATGTTGCGACGCCCGCGAGCGGCCCGGTGAACGGCACGGATGGCACGGATGGCGTGCGCTATCGCGCGGCAGCCGTCGCGGTCGGCTCGGCCGAGATTCGCCGCGCGGAAAACGGCACGTGGTACCTGCGCTCGCGCGAACCGCTCGGCGATTACCCGACGCGCCTGACCGACTGCCTCGTGCGCGGCGCGCACGCGCATCCCGACCGCGTGCTCGCCGCGCGACGCGGCGCCGACGGCCGCTGGATCGAGATCACGTATGCGCGGATGCTCGAACGCGCGCGCGCGCTCGGCCAGGGCCTCGTCGATCTCGGGCTGTCGGCCGAGCGGCCGCTCGCGGTGCTGTCCGGCAACGATCTCGAGCATCTGCAGCTGATGTTCGCGGCGATGCTGGCCGGCGTGCCGTATGCGCCGATCTCGCCCGCGTATTCGCTGGTGTCGACCGATTACGGCAAGCTGCGTCACACGCTCGGCGTGCTGCGGCCGGGCGCGGTGTTCGTCGCCGAGCGCGCGCCGTTCGCGCGAGCGCTCGACGCGGCGCTGTCGGCCGATGCGGCGTTGATCGTCGCGAACGATGCGGATGCGCAAGCCGACGGCGGCGCAGCCGGCCGCGTCGTGCCGTTGTCGCGCCTGCTCGCGACCGTTCCGCGCACGATCGACGCGATCCACGAAGCGATCGGCCCCGACCATCTCGCGAAGATCCTTTTCACGTCGGGCTCGACGAAACTGCCGAAGGCCGTGCCGACCACGCATCGCATGCTGTGCAGCAACCAGCAGATGCTGCGCCAGACGATGCCCGAGCTGACGCGCGAACCGCCGGTGCTGGTCGACTGGCTGCCGTGGAATCACACGTTCGGCGGCAGTCACAACCTCGGCATCGCGCTGTACAACGGCGGCACGCTGTACATCGACGACGGCCGCCCGGTGCCGGGCCGCTTCGACGAAACCGTGCGCAACCTGCGCGAGATCGCGCCGACGATCTACTTCAACGTGCCGAAGGGCTGGGAAGAACTGACGGCCGCACTCGAGCGCGATGCCGTGCTGCGCGACACGTTCTTCTCGCGCGTGAAGCTGTATTTCTTCGGCGGCGCGGGGCTGTCGCAGGCCGCGTGGGATCGGCTCGACCGCGTGACCGAAGCGCATTGCGGCGAGCGCATCCGGATCATGGCCGGCCTCGGGATGACGGAGGCGTCGCCGTCGTGCCTGTTCACGACCGGGCCGCTGATGCGCGCCGGCTACATCGGCCTGCCGGCGCCGGGCTGCGATGCGAAGCTCGTGCCGTGCGGCGGCAAGCACGAACTGCGCTTCAAGGGGCCGAACGTGATGCGCGGTTACTGGCACGCGGACGTCGATCCGCACGACGTGTTCGACGACGAAGGTTATTACCGCAGCGGCGACGCGGGCGTCTTCGCCGATCCGGCGCGGCCGGAACTCGGGCTGCTGTTCGATGGGCGTCTGACCGAGGACTTCAAGCTGAGCAGCGGCACGTTCGTCAGCGTCGGGCCGTTGCGCGCGCACGCGGTGTCGAGCGGCGCGCCGTACGTGCAGGACGTGGTCGTCACCGGGATCAATCGCGACGATATCGGGCTGCTGGTGTTTCCGCGTGTCGACGCGTGCCGCGCATTGGCGGGGCTGCCCGCCGATGCGTCGGTGACCGACGTGCTGCGCGCGCCGGCCGTGCGCGCGGCGTTCGCGTCGTGGCTTGCCGTGCTGAACCGGCAAGCAAGCGGCGGATCGACGTTCGTCGCGCGCATCCGTCTGATCGACACACCGCCGTCGCTCGATCTCGGCGAAGTGACCGACAAGGGCTCGCTGAACCAGGCCGCCGTGCAGAAGCATCGCGCGGCGACCATCGATGCACTGTACGACCCGGCACGGCGCGATCCCGACGTGATTTACGCGTAGGCGGCTGCCGGGGACGCGAGCAGGAACAACGACCGGCCGGCCACGACACCGGCAGGCATGCTTGCGGCCAGAGAATCAGGTTGCCTGATAAAGGCGACCGTTCGGACGACACCTTGCGCGCCGATCCGCCACTGGCCGGCGGCGGCGCGCGGCGGCCTTTGCAAGGCCGACGACTACAAGACATACGAGACATGGGAATGGAGACACGATGAACACTTACGTTGCCGCAAAACCCACGGTCGCGACCACGCTCGCGCTGTGTTTCGCGATCGCCCTTCTCGAAGGGCTCGACCTGCAGTCGGTCGGCGTCGCCGCGCCGCGCATGGCACGCGAATTCGGGCTTTCCGTGTCGCAGATGGGCATCGCGTTCAGCGCGGGCACCTTCGGGCTGCTGCCGGGCGCGATGATCGGCGGGCGGCTCGCCGACCGGATCGGTCGCAAGCGCGTGCTGATCGCGTCGGCCGTGCTGTTCGGGCTGCTGTCGCTCGCCACCGCGCAGGTGTCGACCTTCGCGATGCTCGTCGTCGTGCGCGTGCTGACCGGCATCGGCCTTGGCGGCGCGATGCCGAACCTGATCGCGCTGTCGTCCGAAGCGGTCGAGCCGCGCTCGCGCAGCAGCGCGGTGGCCACGATGTATTGCGGTATCCCGTTCGGCGGCGTGATCGCGTCGGTGATCGGCGTGCTGCTCGCCGGCGACACCGAATGGCGGCACATCTTCTACGTCGGCGGCCTGGGCCCGCTGCTGCTCGTGCCGCTGCTCGCGTGGTTCCTGCCGGAATCGCGCGCGTACCTCGATGTCGCCGGCACACCGGCCGCGCGCACGAGCGTCGCGCGCACGCTGTTCGGCGACGGCCGCACGACGTCGACCGTCGCGCTGTGGGTCAGCTACTTCTGCACGCTGATCGTCCTCTACTTCCTGCTGAACTGGCTGCCGTCGCTGATGGCCTCGCGCGGGCTCGATCGCGCGCATGTCGGCCTCGTGCAGATCGCGTTCAACGTCGGCGCGGGCCTCGGTGCGCTCGGCATCGGCGCGGCGCTCGACCGGATGCGCGCGTCGCGCGTGGTCGGCGGCATGTATGCCGGGATCGTGCTGTCGCTCGCCGCACTCGCGGCGGCACCCGGCTTCGCGTCGCTCGCGGCGGCCGCATTTGCCGCCGGGATGTTCGTGGTCGGCGGTCAGTCGGTGCTGTATGCGCTCGCGGCGATCTACTACCCGACCGCGATGCGCGGCACCGGCGTCGGCGCGGCGGTGGCCGTCGGCCGGCTCGGCTCCGTCGTCGGGCCGCTCGCGGCCGCGACGCTGCTGGCCGCGGGCCGCAGTGCGCCGGTCGTGATCGGCGCGAGCATTCCCGTCACGCTCGTCGCGGCCTTCGCTGCCTTCGTGCTGATTCGCCGCCCGCAAACCGGCGACTGAAACGCTTCGTTTTTTCAATGCGCGCCGTCAGAGCGCGCAACTCATCACGGTCTGGAGACGCAACGAAATGAAGACGAAGACAAGGAACGGCCTGCTGGCCGCCGGCGCGTGCTGCGCGCTTGCCGCGCCGGGTGCGCACGCGCAGTCGAGCGTGACGCTGTACGGCATCATCGATACGGGCGTCGAGTTCGTGTCGCACGCGAACGCGGCCGGCGACCACGTCGTGCGCATGCCGGGCGTGACCGGCGAGCTGCCGTCGCGCTGGGGCCTGCGCGGCACGGAAGATCTCGGCGGCGGCTATCAGGCGGTATTCACGCTCGAAAGCGGTTTCAACGTGCGCGGCGGCGATCTCGGCCAGGGCGGCCGGCTGTTCGGGCGGCAGGCATTCGTCGGATTGAAGAGCGGCTTCGGCACGCTCGCGTTCGGCCGCCAGTACACGATGACCTACCTCGCGCTGCAGGGCGCGGACATCATTGGCCCGGACATCTACGGGCTCGGCTCGTTCGACGCATACGTGCCGAACGGCCGCGCCGACAACGCGGTGACCTACGTCGGCACGTATCGCGGCGTGACGCTCGGCGCCGCGTATTCGTTCGGCCGCGACGGCGCGGGCACCGGCAACTCGCCGGGCCAGGGCACGTGCGCGGGGCAGGTGCCGGGCGATGCCGTCCAGTGCCGCAACTGGTCGGTGATGCTCAAGTACGACAGCGCGTATTTCGGTGCGGCGGCATCGTACGAGGAGCAGCGCGGCGGCACCGGCGCGGCCGCGAACTTCTTCGACGGCATCGCGCCGGTGCCCTTCACCAGCAGCGGCGGCAAGGACGCGCGCACGCACGTGAGCGCGTATGCGCAGGGCGCCGGTGCGCGGATCGGCGCGGGCTGGATCGGGCGGCGCGTGTCGACCGGCTCGCCGGCCGCGCCGGGCGCGCATTCGGACCTGTTCTTCCTCGGTGCGTCGTATGCGGTGAAGCCCGATTTCATCGTCGACGGCGAGGGTTACCGGATCGTCAACAGCGCGCACGACACGCGGGCGACGATGGCCACGCTGCGCGCGACCTATCTGCTGACCAAGCGCACGGCCGTCTATGCGCAATCTTCGTATCTGTGGAATAGCGCGCATGCACGCTACGCGGTCAGCGGCGGCGGGCCCGGCACGACGCCCGGCGCCGGGATGGGGCAGCTCGGCGCGATGGTCGGCGTGCGGCACATGTTCTGATCCGGCAGCCTGACGACGGGGAGACATCTTGAACAGGAAATCTGCATTCTTCTGCATCGCACCGCTGTCGGCGGCAGCCATGCTCGCCGGCTGCGGTGGCGACGATTCCGTCAGCGCCACGCCGACGCACCTGAGCGCCGCGACGCCGGCCGCGATGACGCAAACCTGCGACGCGCTCGCGGCGAAGCTGTCGTACGCGAACACGTCGTTCACGTCGGTGACCACCGCGGCCGCCGGCGCGCTGACGGTGGCCGGCAAGCCGATCGCCGAACACTGCGTGATCGCCGGGAAGATGAACGAGCGCGTGAGCGCGGTGGACGGCCAGACCTACGCGATCGGCTTCGAAATGCGTCTGCCGAAAGCGTGGAACGGCCGCTTCTTCTACCAGGCGAACGGCGGGCTCGACGGCAACGTCCTGACCGCGACCGGCGAGATTGGCGGCGGCGGCCCGCTGACCGACGCGCTGAATCAGGGCTTCGCGGTGATCAGTTCGGATTCCGGACACAGCGCCGCGCAGAACCCGCTGTTCGGCCTCGATCCGCAGGCGCGGCTCGACTACGGCTACGGCGCCGTCGACGCGCTCACGCCGATGGCCAAGCAGGTGATCCGGCTCGCATACGGGAAGGCGCCCGACCGCAGCTATTTCGGCGGCTGCTCGAACGGCGGCCGTCACGCGATGGTCACGGCGGTGCGCAACGCGGGCGACTACGACGGGATCATTGCGGGCGACCCGGGCTTGCATCTGCCCAAGGCGGCGATCGGCGAGATGTACGGCGCGCAGCAGTTCGCGAAGATCGCGTCGGCGACGGGCTCGAACGGGCTGCCTGACATTCGCAGCGGGTTCACCGATGCGGAACGCAAGTTCGTCGGTGCGGCGATTCTCGACAAGTGCGATGCGCTCGACGGCGTGACCGACGGGATGGTGCAGGACGTCGCCGCCTGCCAGGCGCATTTCAGCGTCGAGGCCGACATCCCGACCTGCGCGAACGGCACGCGCACCGGCGCCTGCCTGACGACCGCGCAGAAGAGTGCGCTCGAGAACGTGTTCGCGGGCGCACGCAACAGCGCGGGCACGGCGCTCTATGCGAGCTTTCCGTACGATCCGGGCGTCGCGGCCGGCGGCTGGGCGGCGTGGAAGCAGTCGAACTCGATCACGCTCGATCCGGCCGCGATGGCGTTCACGTTCATGACGCCGCCGAAAACCGCCGCGACGCTCGCGAACCTCGCCGGCTTCGCGCTCGGCTTCGACATGGACAACGACGCGCCCGCGATCTTCGCGACGAACGGCGTGTACACGCAGTCCGCGTGGTCGTTCATGACGCCGCCCGACGAGACGAACCTGTCCGCGCTGAAGTCGCGCGGCGCGAAGCTGCTGGTCTATCACGGCACCGGCGATCCGGTGTTCTCGTACAACGACACGAGCGACTGGTACAGGCAGCTCGCGCAGGCGAACGGCGGCGACGCGTCGAGCTTCGCGCGCTTCTATCCGGTGCCGGGCATGAACCATTGCTCGGGCGGGCCGGCGGCCGACCAGTTCGACATGCTGACGCCGCTCGTCGCGTGGGTCGAGCAGGGGCAGGCGCCCACGGCGATCGTCGCCACGGCGCGCGACACGACGAACGCGGTGCCGAACGCCGACGTGCCGGCGTCGTGGGGAGCGGGACGCACGCGTCCGCTGTGTCCGTATCCGCAGGTTGCCCGCTACAACGGCTCGGGCGACGTGAATTCGGCAGCGAGCTTCAGTTGTCGCTGATGTAGCCGGCATGTGAACGTATCGATGCGCGGATGCATCGGTACGTTCGCCGTCGTCTTGCAGCGAAAGTGCCGCACGACGACGGCGTTTGCCGTCGGACACCGCATCCGGGGATACTATTGCGCTTTTGCGTCGGCGCGACGCGTCTTGATCGACGTGGCTCGCCAGGCATCCTTCCCCTGATTCGACCATGCAAACCGTAGCGGTACTCGACTTCGAAACAACCGGGCTTTCCCCGAACATGGGAGACAGGGCGACCGAGATCGCCGTGATCCTGCTGCGCGACGGCGAGATCGTCGATCGCTACCAGAGCCTGATGAACGCGGGGCGCCGCATTCCGTCCGACGTCGTCGCGCTCACCGGAATCACGAACGAGATGATCGCGTCGGCGCCGCCGGTGTCGAAGGTCATGAAGGAAGCGGCGGCATTCGTCGGAAGCCACCCCGTCGTCGCGCACAACGCCGGCTTCGACAAGCGGTTCTGGCAAGCCGAGCTCGGCATGCTCGGCATGGCGGCCGACCATGCGTTCGCGTGCACGATGCTCGTCGCGCGGCGCATCTATCCGCACGCGCAAAGTCACCGGCTGTCGAGCCTCGCCGACATGCTGCGGCTGCCGAAGGCGGGCCGCGCGCACCGCGCGATGGTCGATGCGGAGATCGCGACCCACCTCTGGTGCCGGATGCAGCGCGACATCGGCGAGACGTACGGGCTGCGGCAAGTCGACCACGGGCTCATGTCGCGGTTGCAGACGACGAGCAAGGCCAAGGTCGCGACGTTTTTCGGCGCGCTGGCGGCCGACCGGCGCTGACGTCGGTCGTCACCCGTCACCCTTCATTCGCCGGCCTCGACCGGCACCTCGAGCCCGACCTTCACGCGGCTCATGCTCACCAGCGTCTTGAAGCGCTTCACGTTGTTGTTCGCGAAGAACAGCTCGCGCGTGAGCGCGTTGTACTGATCCATGTTGCGCACGGCCAGGATCAGCACGAAATCCCATTCCCCGGTCACGTAGTAGCACTGCTGGATCTGCGGGCAGCGCTCGAAGGTGCGCTTCATCGCGTCGAGCTGGTCGATCTGCTCGCTCTCGACTTCGACGTTCACGACGATCGTCAGCGGATGATCGACCTTCTCCGGCGCGACGACGGCCGTATAGCGCTCGATCACGCCGCTTTCCGCGAGCCGCCGCAAGCGACGGTTCACGGCGGCGGTCGACAGGTTCACGCGGGCGCCGAGCTCGTTCTGAGGCGTGTGCGCGTCACGCTGGACTTCCATCAGCAGCTTGCGATCGAACGTATCGAGTGGAATGGACATGATGGCGCGGTAGCCTCGAAAAATGAGAAATTTTTGCGTCCGGCTCGCTGATTTGGCGATTTTGTTGACCGGCTTGCGCAATATTATTTTCGGACCGACGGCGAGCGCAACCCGTATGCGCGCGTACCGCATCCACCGACGGGCCGCCTGCGCCGCCCTTTTTCCGGAGCCCTTTCCGCCATGCTCATCGCCAATCCCCGCGCGCAGCGCGCCGATTATCCCGACGCGCTGCGCCGCATCATGAACATCGCCGCGGCCGACGAGAGCGGCGCGTGGCTGTCGCACTGGCCGCTCGTCGGCGCGGCGCGCACGCCGTTGCGCATATTGCCCGACCTGGCCGCGCGGCTCGGCGTCGCGAGCGTCGGCGTGAAGGACGAAGCATGCCGTTCGCCGCTCGGCAGCTTCAAGGCGCTCGGCGCGCCGATCGCGCTGATGCGGCTCGTGAAGCGGCTGCGGCGCAACGAGGCGCTCGATCCGTGCGGGCTCGTCACCGGGCGCTACGCGGCGTCGCTGGCCGGGCTCACGGTGATCAGCGCGACAGACGGCAATCACGGCCGTGCGCTGGCCGCCGCCGCGCGCGCGATCGGCTGCCGCTGCGTGATCGTGCTGCATGCGCGCGTCGACGCGGAGCGCGAGCATGCGATCGCCGCGCACGGCGCGCGGATCGTGCGGATCGCCGGCAACTACGACGAATCCGTCGTGCACGCCGCGCGGCTCGCGGACGCGAATGGCCGGCACGTCGTGTCGGATACGTCATACGACGGCTACGAGGCGATACCGCGCGACGTGATGCAGGGCTACGGCGTGATCGCGGCCGAGGCGCTCGCGCAGCAGCCCGCCGGCGAAGACGGCCGGCCGTTTACGCACGTGTTCCTGCAAGGCGGCGTGGGCGGCCTCGCGGCCGGTGTCGCGAGTTATCTGTGGGAGCACGCAGGCGCACGGCGGCCGCATTTCATCGTCGTCGAGCCGCGTCAGGCCGATTGCCTGTACCAGAGCGCGCTCGCCGGGCGCGCGACGAAGGCGACCGGCAGCGTCGATTCGGTGATGGCCGGGCTCGCGTGCGGCGAGGCGTCGCCGCTCGCGTGGGACTTCCTCGAGCCGTGCATCGACCACTTCATGCTGATCGACGACGACGACGCGGTGCAGGCGATGCGCGGGCTTGCCGCCGGCAGCGAACGCGACGTGCCGTTCGTGTCCGGCGAGTCGGGCGCGGCGGGCATCGCGGGGCTGACCGTGCTGATGCGCGACCCGGCGCTGGCGCGGCAGATCGGGCTCGACGCGAACGCGCGCGTGCTCGCGATCAACACGGAAGGCGCGACCGCGCCGTCGGTCTACCGGCAGTGCGTCGGCGACACGGCCGACGCGGTGCTCGCACGCCAGCGCGACTGGCTGAACCGGGCAGCGGCGATGGCCTGAGCGAACCAAACGACATGACGACCGACGAGGCAAGCACGATGGACGCAACGGAAGAAAGCACGCTGCAGCGACAACTGAAAACCTGGCGCCGGCATCTGCACCAGCACCCGGAGACGGGTTTCGAGGAAGTGAACACATCGGACTACGTGGCGCGGATTCTGACGACGCTCGGGCTCGACGTGCATCGCGGAATCGGCGGCACCGGGCTCGTCGCGAACCTGACGGCCGGCACCGGCACGCGCGCGATCGGCATCCGCGCGGACATGGATGCGCTGAACATCGCCGAACACGCGCCGGGCCGCGAACATGCGTCGCGCACGCCGGGCAAGATGCACGCGTGCGGGCACGACGGCCACATGTCGATGGTGCTCGGCGCGGCGCAACTGCTGGCCGAGCGCAAGGACTTCGACGGCACGGTGCGCTTTATCTTCCAGCCGGCCGAGGAGCATGGCCGTGGCGCGAAGGCGATGATGGCCGACGGCCTGTTCGAGCGCTTCCCGGTCGACGCGATCTTCGGCGCGCACAACATGCCGGGCATGCGCGCCGGCACGTTCGCGACGCGCGCGGGCGGCATCATGGCGAGCGAGGACAACTTCGTGATCCGAATCGATGGACGAGGCACGCATGCGGCACGCCCGCACATGGGCATCGATCCGATCGTGATCGGTTCGCAGATCGTGCTCGCGCTCCAGACGATCGTGTCGCGCAATCTCGATCCGGGCGAGCAGGCCGTGATCTCATGCGCGGAATTCATCACCGACGGGCTGCGCAACGTGCTGCCGTCGACGGTGACGATCAAGGGCGACACGCGCAGCTATTCGCGCGACGTGCAGACGCTGCTGGAAACGCGGATGCGCGAGATCAGCGAAGGCATTTGCCGCGCGCACGGCGCGACCTGCACGTTCGAGTACACGCACGAGTTCGCGCCGACGGTGAATTCTCCGGAATGGGTCGACACGGCCGTGCAGGCCGCCGCGCAGGTCGCGGGCGCCGACGCGGTGAACGCCGACGTGCAGCCGATGATGATCTCCGAAGACTTCGGCGCGTTCCTGCAGGCCGTTCCGGGCAACTTCGTGTTCATCGGCAACGGTGATGCGGCCGCGCGCGGCGGCGTGCCGCTGCACAACGCGACGTACGATTTCAACGACGAGATCCTGCCGGTGGGTGCGCGCTATTTCGCGGAAGTGGCGCGGCGCGCGCTGAAGGCGGTGTAACGGGCGTCAGGCCGGCGGAGCAGCGCGGCCTGCGCGCGGCTTCACGCTTGCGCCGCCCGCTTGCCCGGCGCGCCGGCGGGGCGCGTGCGACGGAGGATCGCCAGGACTTTCCGCGTCATCCCGCGTGTCGTGCACGATCGTGATGTCAATGCCCCATCGAACACGTGCCGATGCGAACGTGCATCGCCGACGGCGGGCGTCCTCCGCTTCGGGCGGAGGGAGCGTCAATCGATCCGCGGGTTTCTCCGCCGCCGGCATTCAATCATTCGACGAGCTCGCCCAGGCATGCGTCGAACTGCGCGACGAGCATATCGACGTCGTCGGTCGTCGTCTGCGGACACACGAGCATCATGTTGTGGAACGGCGTGATCAGCACGCCGCGATTCAGCAGGTACAGATGCACGATGTGTTCGAGCTCGCTGTCGAGCTGTTCGCCCGCGATCGTGCCGTTGCGCGGCGGCACGGGCGTGAACTGGAACTCGGTGCGCGCACCGATGCGCGTCACGCACCATGGCAGCCCGCGTTTCGCGATCGCCCGTTCGAGCCCGGTCGCAAGCCGCGCGGCCAGTTCGAACATGTGCGCATACGCGGCATCGGTCGCCACGTCGGCGAGCGTCGCCCGCACCGCGCGCATCGCCAGCATGTTCGCGGTGAGCGTCGTGCCGATCCCGGAATGGCCGGGCGGCGCATTCAGCTTTGCCTGCTTCGCGCGCGCCGCGAATTCGGCGCTGAAGCCGTACACCGCGCACGGCACGCCGCCCGCGATCGGCTTGCCGACCACCAGCGCGTCCGGTTCGAGACCGTGCGCGGCCGCGTAGCCGCCCGGGCCGCTGCTGATCGTGTGCGTTTCGTCGATCACGAGCAGCGTGCCGTAGCGGCGCGTCAGCTCGCGTGCCGCTTCCCAGAAGCCCGGATCGGGCAGCACCATCCCGATGTTCGTCATCGCCGGCTCGGCGAGCACGCATGCGACGTCGCCATCCTTCAGCGCTGCTTCGAGCGCGTCGAGATCGTTGAACTCGACGACGCGTGTGTTCGCGAGCAGGTCGTAGGACTGTCCGAGCAGGCTGTCGCGCTGCACCGGGCGGCCGTCGACGAGATCGACGAATACGTCGTCGACCGTGCCGTGATAGCAGCCGTTGAACACGACGATCGTATTGCGGCCGGTGGCCGCGCGCGCCCAGCGCAGCACGAAGCGGTTCGCGTCGCTCGCGCTCAGCGCGAATTGCCAGACGGGCAGCTTGAAGCGCCGCGCGAGTTCGCGCGCCACCCATGCGGCATCCTCGCTCGGCAGCATCGTCGTATAGCCGCGCGTCGCCTGCTCCGCAAGTGCGCGGGCGACCGGCTCGGGTGCATGGCCGAACATCGCGCCGGTGTCGCCGAGGCAGAAGTCCGCGTAACGATGGCCGTCGACGTCGGTGAACGTCGCACCGCGCGCTTCCTTCACGACCAGCGAGAACGGCGTCGACCAGTCCTGCATCCAGTGCAACGGCACGCCGAACAGCAAATGCTCCGACGCTTCCGCGGACAACGCGCGGGAGATCGGCATGGCTTCGGTGAATGCACGGCGCTCGCGATCGAACAGTGCGCGGGCGCGGATGAGGTCGACTCCGTGGCGGGAAGACAAGTGCGGCTCCTCGGTTGTGAAGATGACGAAGACGATAGCGCGGAGCGCGGGTGGCTGAATAGAGGCGAAATTACCGAGGCGCGTGCAGGAGCTGGCAGACGCGAGGGAATGCCGCGCCACTTGCCGTGCGTGACAGCGGATTATCCGTGTCATGCATTGCTTGCCTCTATTTGATCGAGCGATGGCACAGGTGAATAAAAACCGCAAATCCGCATGAAGGTTTCCCTGTATTTTTTTCCGGCTTTTCACGGCCTATCGTTCGAGCATGTCGCCGTATGACGGCATCTTCGGATGCAGTGAATTCTGCCTTGCGAATGGCGAACTCAACCGGGAGCAAGCAAGGCGAACGCATTATCGATCTCGCACGCGATGGCGAACAGCGTATTCCACGGGGATATTGCATTCGAATTCCGAGATAACGAAATGTCGCGGACGAATGGAATGGACGGAATGCCGAGTTCGAACCGAGCGGGTAATGAACGGTGTTCGGATTTTAAAAAAGACGGCCTGAATACGGAATATAAAATGAAGATCGGCAAATGCATCATCGCGGCGGCCGGATGCATCGCATTCACCGGCATCGTCCACGCAGGCCCGACGTCGCCGCAAGCGGTCGTCAAGACGATCCGGCTGACGGCGCGCATCGACGACAGCCTGTTCGTGTCGAAGCCGGACACGGCAGCCGGATATGGTGTGGTCGAACTGAAGCCGACGGGCGGCGCCCGGCAGGCGTTCGGCGCGACGCTGCCGGTCCGCATTTACACGACGAACCCCGATATCCACGTCGCGCTGCTGCAGCCGCTGACGTTGTCGAACGGCCGCTACGACATGACCGATACGAAAGTCATGCTGGCAAACGACACAGGTCGCGCGGAACTCGTGGGCGACGGCGCTCGCACGCTCACACTGGCCAAGCCGGGTATCAACGGCTACGACGAAACGCGCAGCCTGACGGTCAGCGCCACTGCGCCGGCCGCGCACGGTGCGGCCGAGGTCAACGGAAGCTATCGGGGCGACCTGATGCTCATGTTCGAACCGGTCGCTTCGGCGGGAGAGGACAGGGCGCCGGGCGGTGTGGGCGCGACTGCCGGCAGATGAGGAGTCGACCGGCCGGTGTCAGCGGCCGAGTGGCTGCTATTGGAGTTTTTGCGCATAAACCGGCGCTGGCCGGTCGACAGGGTCGTGTTGTATGGAAAGTTGGTGTGTGCTCACATCCCGATCGCGTCGTTCGGCGCCCGCGTAGGGCGCTGGCCGGCGGCGTGGCTGCGGATGGCGGGGCGCTTCCAAGCGCATTGCGCTGCTGGGTCAGTGCTCACTTACGTAAGCGCGGCTTCCCGTACGTGGCGGCCGCACGCTACACCAACGTCTTCACCATGTAGTGCTCGTCGTAAAACTGCCCGTCGACCAATAGCGACCGTGGCTCCGTGCCGAAGCGCACGAACCCTTGTGACGCATACAGCCGTTCCGCCGCGCCATTGACCGCGTTCACGCAGAGCATCAATTGCTTGCACTGCCATGCCTGCGCGGCATGCGCGGTCGCGTTGTCGAGCAGCGATTGCGCGATGCCGCGCCCGCGATACGCGGGATCGACGAACACGCCCCAGATCGTTGCCTTGTGCGCGATCTTCGCGCGCGCGTCGCGGCGCACGCCCGTGATGCCGACGAGCGTATCGCCGTCGAACGCGCCGAATACGGCCCGTTCGTGTGTCGGCGTGATGCGCGTCGCGAACTCGTCGATCGGTACGGCGGCTTCCTCGGCGAGTGTCGGCAGGAACGAAGTGGGCGCGGTGTCGACCGCGCGCAGGCGAACGGTCTGGAAACGGGCGGCATCGGCCGCGTCGAGCAGGCGGGTCGTGATCGTCATCGGGAGAGTTCCGGAGCAGCGCAGTGCGAGGCGACGCGCGCCGGGATCGGGCGCGCGAGGTGTCGCGCCTATGCTAATCGGAATCCTGCGGCAGCGCGATCGGGTGTACGGCGTCGCGCGCACCGGAGGCGGCGCGCGACGACGGTGCGATCGAGCCCGTGGTTCGATCGGCTCATGAGCGGCTGCCGCTTCGCGTGCCCGCTGCCGCGTTGATCGCGGCCCGCGCGTCGAGGATGCCTCGCCCGGGAGGGATCACGCGGCACGAGCGCGTTGTCTGCGTCACTGCGGGGAATCGGGCCGTGCGCTTCAGAATGTCCGCGATTTCGCGCGGCGACAAACGCGGATTGACCGCAAGCATCAGCGACACCACGCCGGACACTTGCGGCGCCGCGAAACTGGTGCCGCTCGTGATGCCGTAATCGGCGGCGCCCGGCGCACGCGTGCCGTCGTTGGCAAGCGAAAGGATTCCCGTGCCCGGCGCGCTGAGCGTCACACGCGGATGCGTATTGCTGTCGAATGCGCGCCGGCCGGTAGTGTCGCTCGCTCCGACCGAGATCACGCCACGGCAGTTCGCGGGCATGTCGATCGTATTGTTGCCGCCGTTGCCGGCGGCGGCCACGACGGTTACGCCCTTCGCATTGAGTTCGTCGACTGCCTCCTGAAACGTACGGCTGCACGCGCCGATCGACCCGAGGCTCAGATTCACGACCCGCGCGGGATGCGGATTCGCGGGCGCGCCGGCGACGGGGATGCCGGCGGACCAGCGCATGCCGTCGACGACGTCGCTCGTCGATCCGCCACCCTTGCCGAGCACACGAACCGGCAGCACCGCGCCGTACCAGTTGACCCCGGCGATGCCGATTCCGTTGTTCGCGGTGGCGCCGATAATGCCCGCGACGCGTGTCCCGTGCCAGCTGCTGGGTTGTGCGGGCAGTCCGTGGAATGCTCCGCCGGCCGACGTTTCTTCCTCGCTGAGCCAGTCGCCCGGATCGTCGGCGCGCGGCCCGCGCGGCACGCCATTGGCTGCGAGCGCGTTGCTGACGAAGCTGTATCCGGGCAGCACGTTCGCTGCAAGCTCCGGATGAGGCGTGATGCCGGAGTCGAGCACCGCGGTGACGATTTCCCGGTTGCCTTGTGTCACGTCCCACGCGCCGGGCATGCGGATGGCAACATCGCTGTCGTGGAGATGCCACATGTCGCGGAAATGAGGATCGAGCGGTTGCGCACTGGCGTGCACGCGGACATCCGGTTCGGCGTATTCGACTTCCGGTTCACGCATGAGCTCGTCGGCAAGGGCGGCCACGGATGGATCAGCGCCCGTGGTGGACAGGACCGCGCTTCCGCCCGACATCACCCGCTTGACTGCGATTCGCACCGGGAGCCCGCGCGACGCGTTCGCGCTTGCGTTGGCGCGTGCATTGATCCGATCGACGACACGCGTGAGCGCGTCGACGTCGACCGACGCGTTGCGCGATCCGCGACCGTATCCGGAATCACTGGCCGACACATGCGGGCGCAACTTCACGATCAACTGATTCGTGGACATGTTCAAGGCTGGCCCTTCCGCCGCCACCATCGACGTGTCGTCGGCGTGACACTGTTCATGCCAGGTGCTGTCGTCGGCATGCTCGCTCGAACCGCCTTCAGGCGGGGCCGGCTCGTGAATCGCGGGATCGTGCGTCTCGACCGTCGAATTGCCCGGATTGCCGCCATCGCCGCCGCCGCCGCATGCAACCAGCAAGACCGGGAGCAGCGAGGCGGTCATGCCTTTCATCGTGCGTGATCGCATCAGGTTACTCATTAAGGTATGCATATCATTCCATTCCCGGTCTGTTGATTGAGTGGCCGTCTCGTCGCGAACTCCGCTCGAGCCATGAGTGTTGTCGTGAAGATGCACGGTGGCGCCCGCGAAATCAGGCGCGCTGCATCAGGTTTCTCGGCGCTGGCGCATCGCCGACCAAATCGTGCGTTTTGCAAGCCTTGCGTGGCACGACGCCGTGCCGACGCGTACGTCGCCATCCGGCTTCGCGCCGGCGATTGCACCGGCACGGCTGCGAGCGGCGCCGGGTCGAGATACGGCGATCGCGAATCGAGTGGCCTTGCCGTGGAAAGCGACCGAGAGCGTGAGGCTTGATTCGACGGCCCCCCGGACGGAGCGACATATGGCCGGCATTGCTCGAATGCCGGTCACACGGTCAAAGGACGCGGGCATGTGCCCGTCACGCGCAACCGCCGGCTGCGCGCGCGGCGCCTTCGGCAAGGGTTCGGCAAGGGTTCGGCAAGTGGGGGATATTGCTGGCTGCAACGCAACCTGGCGGCGCATCGCGCCGTACTCGAAAACAGCAGATCGCAGTATGCGCGAGCGAGCCCGTCGCGGGTATAAGACAATTCCTAAAATTGGGCATGAGATTCAGGCAGCGCATTTGCGGCCTGGTGTGGCGGCTGGCTTCGTCGCCGGGCACGACGCTTACGCAGCAAGGGAAGACGGATGCGCGCGATCAACTCCGGGTGCCCGGCGTGTTCCCAAATTCATGAATTTGTCTGCGGATTGAACGCCGATGGCCGCGCGAACGGTGGCAATCCGTCGTATGGCAGAGGACGCGATCGGCAATGACGAAATGTCCGGACGATGTGTCCGAGAAGCGGCGATGTATCGCACGCGTGCATCGATCAAAGCATGCGGGCGGCGCGACGACGCGCGTCGAAGCGACGGGGAAGTCGAACGAAATGCGCGCGATGCGATTGCGTCGCGCGTTGCGGAACGTGCCGCGCTTGCCGTTACGCAAACGCCGCACGCCCGCGCGGCATCAATACCGCGACAGCTGATTGCCGTTGATCTGCACGCGGTCGCCCGGCCGCAGGTTGCCCGGCGACTGTACGTCGAACGAGCGCATCGATCCGTCGCTGACCTGCACGTCGATGCGATAGCTGCTCGGGCCTTGCGCGGCGCCCATTTGCTGGCCGATCTGGTTGCCTGCCACCGCACCGCCGAGCGCGCCGATCACGGTGGCCGCATCGCGGCCGTGACCGCGACCGACCTGGTTGCCGAGCACGCCGCCGATCAGCGCGCCGACGACGGTGCCGGCAACGCCCGACGGCCCGACCGAGCCATTGACCGGCTGGATGTTGGCGACCGTGCCGTACTGCGTGCCGTAGCCGTTGCCGTATTGCTGCTGATTGCCGTACTGGCCATATGGCTGCGATCCGTATTGCGACGAGTTGCCGTACTGGTCGTAGTACGGTTGCTGCTGCTGCACGTAGCCCGGCTGCGAGTACGCGGGCTGCGCATAGCCGGGCGTCGCGTATTGCTGCTGCGGATAACCCGGCTGCGCGCCGTAGTAGCCGGGCGCGACGCAGGCGGTCAGCGGAAGCGCCGCCACGGCGACGAGCGAGGCGAACAGAACGGTCTTCGTGGAAGGCATGCGCATCATGATGATTCCTGCATCGGCAACGTGTTCGCCGGCGGATTCCGTGAGGATGGCGAACTCGGCGTGAGTATAAGGAATGGCCGAATGCGCGTCCGTTGCGGCCGGGTAACAACGTGTAAAGTCTGTTGCCGCGTAAATCGCAGCACACGCGGCTGGTCGACGCGTCGTTTCGCGGCCGCTTGTTGGACGGACAGCTATCGGCGCGACGCGTGCCGTCGTCGCTGCGTTCGGACCCCGCCGTCACCCGTGCACGGCCGGCTGCTCGCGCCGCATATTGCGAAATCGAATGCGCGGCATCGCGACATTTAATTGGCCACTCGCCGCATGGTCCGATATCGTGGCTGCATTCCGAGCCGACGGCACGCACAGTGTCGCGCCGACTGCCGCTCCCCCTCTCATTCACGTCGGCGTTGCATAACGACGGCCCACTCACGTTTCGAGCCATGACCGATCGCTTCTTCACCAACGCCGTCGATGCCGACGGCCGCCCCGTCAACCTCGTCGTCCATGATGGCCGCTTCGTCGCGATCGGGGCCGATTGCACCGCCGCGCCCGGCATGGAAACGATCGACCTCGGCGGGCGCGTCGTATTGCCCGGCTTCGTCGACGGCCACATTCACCTGGACAAGAGCTTCGTCGGCGAGCGCTGGGTGCCGCACGAACCGGCCGGCTCGCTGCGCGAGCGGCTCGCGATCGAGAAGCGCCAGCTCGCGGCCGCGCCGCCGATCGTCGAGCGCGCGAATGCACTGATCGCGCAGGCCGCCGCGTTCGGCACGATTGCGATGCGCAGCCACGTCGACGTCGACGCGACGACGGGCCTGTCGAACCTCCAGGCCGTAATGGCCGCGCGCGAACAATGGCGCGGAATCGTCGACATCGAACTGGTCGCATTTCCGCAGGCCGGCGTGGTGACGTGCCCCGGCACCGCCGCGATCCTCGATGCGGCCGTGCGCGAAGGCGCGGACGTGGTCGGCGGGATCGATCCGACGACGCTCGACGGCGACGCGGACGGCCAGCTCGACATCGTGTTCGGCATCGCCGAGAAGCGCGGCGCGAAAATCGACATCCATCTGCACGAACCGGGCGAAACCGGCATCGCGCAACTGCTGCGGATCGCGGCCCGCACGCGCGCCGCAGGCCTCGGCGGCCGCGTGAACGTGAGCCACGCATATGCACTCGGTCAAGTCGATCATCGCGACGTCGCGCGTGCGGCCGCCGCGCTCGCCGACGCCGGCGTGTCGATCCTGACCAACGCGCCGGGCGACTGCGCATTCCCGCCCGTGCGGCAGTTGCGCGATGCGGGCGTGCACGTGTTCGCCGGCAACGACAACACTCGCGATGCGTGGTGGCCGTACGGCAACGGTGACATGCTGCAACGCGCGATGATGGTCGGCTACCGCTCGGGTTTCTACACCGACGAAGCGCTCGGCATCGCGCTCGACATGGCGACGCATGCCGGCGCGCGCGCGATCGGCAAGACCGACTACGGCATCGCGGTCGGCTGCGACGCGAGCTTCGTCGCGGTGCCCGCACCGAATGCGGCGGCCGCCGTCGCCGGCGTGCCGGCCGAACGCTGGGTGTTTCGCCGCGGCGAGAGCGATACCGATGCACCGTTCGCGCCGGCACTGCGCTTCGCGCGATGACGACCTGGGCGCCGTCGCGTTGCATGCATCGTGACGCGCCTGTACCGACCGACCACACCGGAACCGACATGACGAACCTGCTGATCCGCAACGTCCGCACGCATGCCGACGAAGCGCTCGACATCCTGATCGAAGGCGAGCGCATCGCGCGCGTCGGCCCGTCGCTCGACGCGCCCGCCGGCTGCGCAATCGAGGACGGTGCGCACGCGCTCGCGCTGCCCGGCCTCGTCGAAGGCCACACGCATCTCGACAAGACGCACTGGGGGATGCCGTGGTACCGCAATGCGGTGGGGCCGCGCCTCGTCGACCGCATCGAGAACGAGCGCCACTACCGCGCGACGAGCGGCCATGATGCGGGCGCCGCGTCGCTCGCGCTGTCGCGCGCGTTCCTCGCGGCCGGCACGACACGCATCCGCACGCACGTGGACGTCGACACCGAGGCCGGCCTGCGGCATCTGCACGGCGTGCTCGCGACGCGCGAGACGCTGCGCGGCCAGGTGGAGTTCCAGATCGTCGCGTTTCCGCAGTCGGGCGTGCTGAAGCGGCCCGGCACCGCCGCGCTGCTGTCCGATGCGCTGGCTGCGGGCGCCGACCTGCTCGGCGGGCTCGACCCGTGCGCGATCGAAGGCGATCCGGTCGAGGCGGTGGACGTGCTGTTCGGCATCGCCGAGCGTCACGGCCGCGGGCTCGACCTGCACCTGCACGAGCGCGGGTCGATGGGCGCGTACTCGCTCGATCTGATCCTGCAGCGCACCGCCGCGCTCGGCATGCAGGGCAAGGTCACGATCAGCCATGGCTTTTGCCTCGGCGACATTGCCGAGCGCGAACGCGACGCGCTGCTCGCGCGGATGGCCGAACTCGGCGTCGCGATCGTCACGACCGCGCCGGCCGACGTGCCGGTGCCGCCGCTCGACGCATGCCGCGCGGCCGGCGTGACCGTCATCGGCGGCAACGACGGCGTGCGCGACACGTGGACGCCGTACGGTTCGCCCGACATGCTCGAACGCGCGATGCTGATCGGCATGCGCAACAATTTTCGCCGCGACGATGCGCTCGAAGTCGCGCTCGAGTGCGTGACGCATGGCGCGGCACGCGGGTGCGGCTTCGCCGACTACGGTCTGGAGGCGGGCAAGCGTGCGGACGTCGTGCTCGTCGATGCGCTGACGTTCGCCGAGGCCGTCGTCGCGCGGCCGACGCGGCGGCTCGTCGTGTCGTCGGGGAAGATCGTCGCGCGCAACGGCGCGCTCGTCTGAGCCGAGCGCTGCATCGCGAGGGCGCGTTGGCCCGGTCGATGCCGGCCCGCGCCGCCGTGCTCACTCGTCCTCGTGCTCCAGCATCGCCGCGAGCGCCTTCGTCAGTTCGCTGACCATCGGATCGGCCGTCGGCCGATGCAGGATCGCGATGTCCATGTTCTCGATCGGCGCGAAGCCGCCGTGTTCCTCGGTCAGCATCACGTGGTCGTCGGTCACCGCGCGCGCGGGCAGCACGCTGATGCCGAGCCCGTCCGCGACGGCCGCCTGGATGCCGCTCAGGCTCGACGTCGTGAAGCTGATCCGCCAGCGGCGGCCGCGTTCCTCGATCGCCTTGATCATGTCGTCGCGATAGAGCCCGCGCGGCGGAAACACGACGAGCGGCACGGGGTCCAGCTCGATCGTCGGATGTTGCGCGCTGTCGATCCAGCGCAGTTTCTCCGGCCAGCGCACCACCGCCTCGCGACTGTCGCGCCGCTGCTTGATCAGCGCCAGGTCGAGCTCGCCGCGATCGTAGGCCGCGCAGATGTCGCGGCTCAGCCCGCACGTCACCTCGAGCTTCACCTGCGGATGATCGCGCTTGAACGCGGCAAGCGCGTGGGTCGTGCGGCCCGCCGCGAAATCGTCGGGTACGCCGAGCCGGATCGTCAGCGCGACGGTCGTGCCCGACAGCGCCTCCAGCATCTCGTCGTTCAGCGCGATCATGCGCCGCGCATAGCTGAGCACCGTCACGCCGGCGTCCGTCGGCCGCACGTCGCGCGTGCCGCGGTCGAGCAGGCGATGCCCGGCGATTTCCTCCAGCCGCCGAACCTTCTGGCTGACCGTCGACTGCGTCGAGTGCAGGCGCGCGGACGCGGTCGTGAAGCTGCCGCAGTCGGCGACCATCACGAGTGCGCGCAGCAAGTCGAGGTCGAACAAAGGTCTATTCATTTCCGCACTTTTCCGGCTTCGGACATTTCGTTTTCAAATATGCGCGACGACTTTTAACATGGCGTGCGGCGGTGGGCAATCGCGGTTTCGCCGGACGCGGTGCGGCCGATCGCGGCGATGCGGGCGAGGTCCGCGCGCTCCCGGGGCGTCGCGTGCGCATCGATTCGCGCGACCGGCAGGGCCGCACGGCGCTGCTGCTCGCGACGCACGGCAATCACGTGTAGGCGGCGCGCGTTCCGATCGGCGCTGGCGCGGCCGTCAACGCGAAGGATGCAGCGGCGAACGCGAAGCTGGCCGATTCGAACGGCGAGATGCCGCTGCTGCATGCGCGCGGCCGCCGGTATGCGCAGATCGAGCGGATTCTGGCGGCGGGAGGTCGGCGGCTCAGCGGGGAGGCGATTTCGACGGGCTGACATCGGGAAGCTGCCGGAGGAACGCGTCGGCCAGCTTCACGCAGTAGTCGAACGACGGCGTATAGCCGAGTGTCCGGATATCGTCGAAGCGCGACTGCACGAACGCACGACGCTCGTTGAGCAGACTCAGGAAAGTGTCGCGATGGCGAACGAGAAATGCGCTTGCCTCCAGCAAGCTCTCCGGTTCCCGCTCGATGACCAGGCAGAGGTCGAACAGGTCTCGCGCGGTGGGGCGATCTCCGCGGTGCCACATTTTCTTGGCTACGATTTCCGCTGAAGTCTCGACCTTGACGACGTGGTCCATCAGCGTCCATTCGTCGTAACCGGGGGACATCAGGTTTCGAGAGACCACGAAGTCGATTTCGCCGCCGGGCAACACCAGTTTCACGAAACCTGCATGTTCCTCGTACTCGGTCGTGATCTCGGATGCGGCGTCGCTGATGCGAGGGTTCACGTACCCGAGATACTGCGGGTCGGGTACGAAGATGTCGATGTCCTTGCTGACACGATGTCCGTGACGCAGCATGAGGACGGTGCCGCCGCCGAATGTCCAGAACGGACGGGACGTGCCGTACTTCCGTATCTCGTCGATAAGCGTCAGCGCCTGGCGGAAAAGATCCTGCCACGGGCCATCGGGCAACTCGGCTGGCGCGATCATGCCCATACCTCCCGGTACAGATGAAGATCTTTCGACCATGCGGCCAGGTTTTTCCAGATGGCGCGCAGCGGCGTGCCGGAGCGTTCGGCCGCTTCCTCGGCAGCCTTCACCACTACTGGCAACGGCACCTCGTCGAGGATGACGGATATCTGCGATTCGTACCCGGCCGGAATCCGTCCCGAGGTCAAAGCGTCGGCCAGCAGTCTCTCGGTCAATTCACCCTTGTAGCTGACGTTCGAACTCACTACGGCCTTGTAGAGACCGCTTTGAGCGGGACGTGGCTGCGCCAGGAGTTCGATGCCAAGCACGCTGAGTAACGGAATCAGCTTGTTGATTCCAAGATCCTTGACCTTGCCGGTTTCGAGCTGATTCACCGTCAGGCGAGACAATCCGGCGAGCTTTGCAAGCTGAGCCTGTGTGAGATCAAGTTCCGCTCTCCGTTTTGCAACGGCCTGACCGATTTCATAGAGTTGCATGTTGACCTCCGGGCGCACGTTCGATACGCACAAATGTAAGCTATATCTTACATCTCGGTGATGAGCATTGTCACTCTGGGCACTGTCGCGGTATAGGATGCGTCGCCTGTCCATGCGAAAGAACGTCGGGAAAAGGTTGTGACGAGCCTACTGCGTGGACTTTTCAACCATGCGAATATCGACGAAAACTTGTGCGGTTGGAGACGAGTCTTACGCCGCAAAGTCACTCGATATGTGCGAAAAATAACGTATAAATTGTCAATTTTTCATCAACAGTGCGTTTCTTTGTCGCCATCTCGTCGCCCGACTCTGCCTAATCCGCTCCCCGTCATTGCCCCTCTTGCGCTCAAAAATTGAGCGGTCTAGACTGCATCGCAGTTTCATCGAAGTCCCCGTCGTTCGCGCACCGCGCCGGGCATGCCGGCGCAACGCTCCCCACCGGACGTCCGGCGCTTGCCCGCCACGTAGAGATCACAAAGGACAGGTCATGAATCGAACCGCAAAGCTCGTCGCTTCCATGATGGCGTTCGCGCCGCTCGTCTCGTTCGCGCAGGACACGGCGACGATCCGCTGGGGCATCGATCCCACCTATCCGCCGTTCGAGGCGAAGCAGCCCGACGGCTCGCTCGCCGGCTTCGACATCGACCTGCGCAACGCAATCTGCGAGCAGTTGCGCGCGAAATGCGTATGGGTCGAGCAGAGCTTCGACGGGATGATTCCGGCGCTGCGCGCGCGCAAGTTCGACGTGATCATGTCCGCGATGACGGCCACCGACGAGCGCCTCAAGCAAATCGACTTCTCGAACAAGCTGTACGCGTCGCCGGGCGCACTCGTCGCGCCGGCCGGCTCGAAGCTGCTGCCGACCGCCGCATCGCTCGCCGGCAAGCGTGTCGGGATCGACCAGGGCACGACGCAGGAGACGTACGCGAAGGCCGAATGGGCGACCAAGGGCGTGACGATCGTGTCGTACCAGAACCAGGACCAGGTGTATCAGGATCTGGTGAACGGTCGTCTCGACGCGACCTTCCAGGACAAGACGCAGGCCGGCTATTCGTTCCTGAAGACGCCGCGCGGCAAGGGTTACGCATTCGCGGGCCCCGACGTGACCGACGTGCGGATCACCGGCTACGGCGTCGCGATGGGCGTGCGCAAGGGCGACGCCGAGATGAAAAAGCGGCTCAACGACGCGATTGCCGCAATCCGCGCGAACGGCACGTATCAGAAGATCGCCGCGAAATATTTCGACTTCGACATCTACGGCGCGAAGCAGCAGTTGAGCACCGCACCGTGACCCCGTGACTCATTCAATCGACAGGCAAGCCATGACGAGTATCCAGGACCGCGTCGCGACAGCCGTGACGCCCGAACTGATCGCCGCGTTCCGCGAAGAAGGCGCGGTATGCATCAAGGGCATCTTCTCGCCCGACGAAGTGGCCGCGCTGCGCGCCGGCATCGACGCGAACCTCGCGCAGCCCAGCGAGCGCGCAAAGGTCGCGAGCCGGCCCGACGACCCGGGCTGGTTCTTCGAGGACTTCTGCAACTGGCAGCACAACGACGCGTACCGCGACTTCATCGTGCGCTCGCCCGCGCCGTCGGTAGCCGCCGCGCTGATGGGCACGCGGACGGTGCGGCTGCATCACGATCACCTGCTCGTGAAGGAGCCCGGCACGCGGCAGCGCACGCCGTGGCATCAGGATCAGCCTTACTACAACATCGAAGGCGACGACAACGTCAGCATGTGGATTCCCGTCGATCCGGTGCCGCTCGAATCGACGCTGGAATTCGTCGCGGGTTCGCACCGGGGGCCGTGGCTGATGCCGCGCACGTTCATGGACAAGGAGGCGAAGTGGTTCCCCGAAGGCAGCCTCGCCGACCTGCCCGACATCGAAGCCGACCGTTCGGCGTTCCCGATCCGCCACTGGGCGCTCGAGCCGGGCGACATGGTGTGCTTCCGGATGCTGACGCTGCACGCGTCGGGCGGGACGCAGAACCGCCGGCGCGCGTTCTCGATCCGCTTCGTCGGCGACGATATCCGTCACGCGCCGCGCCGCTGGAAGACGTCGCCCGATTTCCCGGGGCTCGCCGACGAATTGCCGGACGGCGCACCGCTCGAGCATCCGCTGTTTCCGGTCGTGTGGTCGCGCGGCGCGGGACAGGTCGGAGCGATCTGAACGGCGAGGATCGACGACGCCGCGCCCGATCACGCGCGCGGCGGCCGTTTCGCGATGAAGCGGCCGCCGCGTGCGATCGTTGTCGAGCGTCGGTAAAGCGTCAGGTCTGGTGCCGCCCGGCGCCGGGCTTGAAGCGCGAGCCGAGCCGATAGCGGTTGCCCGGATGCAGGAAGTGCACGAAGGTGACCGGCAGCCCGTTCGTCCAGGTGCGGCGCGTGAGCGTGAGGCACGGCTCGTCGGCACGCATGTCGAGCAGGCGCGCCTGTTCGCCGGTCGGCAGCGACGCGTCGACCACGTGCTCGATTTCCAGTTCGTAGTGCGACACGTTGTTGAACAGGTATTCGGATGGCGGCTCGACTTCGAAATCCTGGTCGATGAATTCGGGTGCCGCGGCCGGATTCACGTAGCGATCCTCGAGCTGGATCGGGCGGCCGTTTTCCTCATGCACGCACACCACGTGAAAGACCGGCGTATTGACCGTCAGCCCGAACGCGGCCGCGACGTCGAACGACGCGGGCTCGCGCGACTGGCTCAGCACACGGCAGCGATACTCGTGGCCGCGCGCGCGGATCTCGTCGCGGATGTGCGCGATCATCAGCAGGTTCGACTGCGGCTTTGCTTCCGCGACGAAAGTGCCGACGCCCGCGATGCGCTTCAGCACGCCTTCCTCGGTCAGCTCGCGCAGCGCGCGGTTGACCGTCATGCGCGCGACGCCGAATTGCGCGGCGAGATCGAGCTCGGACGGAATCCGATCCCCCGGGCGCCAATCGCCCGCATCGACGTTCTGGCGAACGAGCGTCTTGATCTGCTGGAACGGTGCGGTGGTCTTCGTGACCATCGGTGGATCCTCGGGGAAGGGCGACCGCGAAATTCTATCCCGGATCAGGTCGCGGACAGTTCGCGAACGTCGGCCGTCGGCACGGACCCGAATGCATCGCTCAGCGCATAGCCGATCAATTGCCGCGCGGCTGCTTCGGGTGTCGACAGCGCGCCGCTCGCCTTCAACTGGTCGAATTTCTCGCGCATCGGGAAGTTGGCTTCGCTGGTCGCGCGAATCGTCGCCTGCATGCCCGTATCGACGACACCCGGCGCGACGCTGCAGATCCGCAACGCGCGGCTCGCGTCGAGCGCGACGGCACGCGCGTGATGATCGAGCGCTGCCTTGGTCGCGCAGTACACGCTCCAGCCCGCGTATGCGTTGCGCGCGGCGCCGCTCGACACGTGCAGGATCCGGCATTCGGTCGGCGCCGAGGCCGCCTGCGCGAGCGCGACCGACAGCATCAGCGGCGCCGCGACGTTCAGGCCGACCGCGCGCGCGACGAGCGCCGGGTCCTGCGCGTCGAGCGGGCCGATCGGATCGACGATGCCCGCGTTGTTGAAGAGCAGCACGATCGATGCGCCGTCGACGAAGCGCCGCAGCGTGTCGCCGGCCGCCCACGCCGCGACGGCCGATGTGTCCGACAGGTCGAGTTCGGTTTCGGCGAAGCGATTGCCGGCCTGTGCGGCGAGCGACGGATGGCGGCTGCGCGACACGCCCAGCACGGCGATGCCTTCCTGCAGAAGTTGTTCGGCGAGCGACGCGCCGAGGCCGCGCGTGTGTCCGGTGACGATGGCGCGCACGTGCGGCGCTGAAGTGGATGCAGTCATGGCGGTGAACGAGTGAGCGGATGAACCGTGTCGACGTGTGGCGCGCATCGGCGGGCGGCAGCACGGCGTGCGGGACGGGCGATGCGCGGTGCTCGCATGGCATGCGAGGTCCGCCGCGAGCGGTGCCGCATCTCCAGGTGAAAGCGTATCGTAGCGCCGGCCCGCGCGACGCGCAAACGCGCGGCGCCGCCGCGCGCGGGCGCGGTGCGTGAATTCGCATGCGCGACGTCGAACGCATGTGCAGCCGCGCGTCCGATACATTGGACGAAAGCGGCCTGCGGCAAGTGCGCACGCGATGACGGCGAGTGGCGCAGGGCCCCGCGTCGCGAGCTATCATATGGCTCGCCCGTTCGCGATGCCGAACGGGCCGCGACCGTTTCCTCTCACTTGCCGCACGCTGCGACGCATCCATGAACACCACGCCGGACATGCCCACGCCACGCGCCCTGCGCGAACTCACGCCCCTCGAGGCCCGCATTCTCGGGGTGCTCGTCGAGAAGCAGCACACGGTGCCGGACACCTATCCGCTGTCGCTGAATGCGCTGACCTCGGGCTGCAACCAGAAAACCGCGCGCTCGCCGGTGATGAACGTCAGCGAGGACGAAGTCACGACCGCGCTCGACGGGCTCAAGCACCTGAGCCTCGTGATGGAAGGGAGCAGCAGCCGCGTGCCGCGTTTCGAGCACAACATGAACCGCGTGCTCGGAATTCCGAGCCAGGCGATCGCGCTGCTGACGATCCTGCTGCTGCGCGGCCCGCAGACGGCCGCCGAACTGCGCCTGAACAGCGCACGCCTGCACGGCTTCGCGGACATCTCGTCGGTCGAGGCATTCCTCGACGAACTCGCGGCGCGGGCGCAGCCGCTCGTCGTCCGGCTGCCGCGTGCGCCCGGTGCACGCGAGAATCGCTGGATGCACCTGATGTGCGGCGAAGTGAGCGCCGCCGAATTCGCCGGCCCGGATGCCGGCGGCGGCGCGGATTCTGTCCCGCCGTCGGAGTTCGAGGCGCTGAAGGCCGAGCAGAAACGGCTTGCGGATGAAGTCGCGCGGCTGAACGCGCTGGTTCAGCGCATGGCGAGCGAGCTGGGGATCGACGTCGATACGCCGGGCGAAGCGGGCTGATTGGCCGCCCGGGCCGACTCGACACCGGCGCGGACGAGGGCGCACGGGGTGGCACGCCATTGCCGAGCCTGCTCGAATCCGCGCTACCAGCGGCACCCCGCCTTCCCGGACGCATCGACGTCCTGCGCCCACGCGAAATCGGTCTTCTTGCCGGTGCGCGCATTGGTGTACGTCATCGAATAGACGATCGCACCCTGGCTCACCATTTCGTATTCGCCGTTGATCTTGCCGTCGACCATCTCCCACCACGTCGTCGTGAACTGGTACGGGCGGCCTTCGGCCAGTTCTTCCTGATCCACGTGTTTGACCAGCAGCGGAATCGCCGTCTTCGATTTCGCATAGCGGACGACGCCACCTTGCCACTTCGCCACGTCGTCGTAATACGTGCGCAACTCGAAGCGCACGGGTTTGTCGCCGGTCGTCCTGAAGCACAGCACCTCGGTGCTGACTTCGGCAGACGCAGGCAATGCAATGCACAGCAGCAACGCGGCAAGGGTCCTTTTCATGTGTGCGTGTGAGTCGTGGATCGCGGAACGCGATGCTCGATCGGTGGCGGACCATCATGATCGCACGGTACATCGGCGACGCGCGACGGTCGGGCATGCCATGCGGCCGGAACGCCTCGCGGCGCGCGATCGCCGCGACGCGGTTTAGGCGTTTACCTTCAAACAACGCGAAATCCGCATCGCCTCCGCTCGCACTGTGATTCAATTCATCCGGTTTGTAGTCCTACTAAATTACATATCGAAAACAGACAGGACGATTCACTCAAAGGAGACAGCCGATGGCCCGGCCCCCGCCTTGACGCCGCAATCCAGACAAGTCGCGCCACAGCGAACTTCCTCGATGAAATGCAGGTTATCCCCAGGGGGAAAATCCAATGTCCTCGAAACGTTTGATGGCGATCGCGGCCGCCGTGCTGGCCGTCACCGCGTCGTCCGCCCATGCCGACGCCGCGACCGTCACCGATCCGTTCTACGCGTACACCGACGCCACGCCGTTGAAATCGATTCCACCCGGCACGGTGCTCAAATCGCGAACCGTCACCTATCACCTGGCCGGCATTCCGACCGCGCTGACCGCTCAGCAATTGCTGTATCGCACCAGCAATGCGCAGAACCAACCGGTCGTCAACGTGACGTCGGTGATTCGGAGCCCGGCCAGCAACGGCCAGGCAATCTCGTACCAGTCGGCCTACGATTCGCTGAACCCTTACGACGAGCCGTCGCAGGTGATCGCCGGAGACCGCGACGTCACGAAGGTCATCAACGTCGGCACCTTGCTTTACAGCGCGGAATCGATTCCGCTGTCGACGCTGCTGCTGCTCGGCTACAACGTGATCGTGCCCGACACGGAGGGCCAGAAGGCGGACTTCGCGGCCGGCCCCGAATACGGGATGACGACGCTCGATTCGATCCGCGCGGCGCTCAACACGCCGTCGACGGGCCTCGCGCCTTCCAGCAAGGTCGCCATGATCGGCTACTCCGGCGGCGCGATCGCGACGAACTGGGCCGCACAACTCGCGCCCACCTACGCGCCTGACGTCAACAGGCAGCTCGTCGGCGCCGCGGAAGGCGGCGTGCTGGTCGATCCCGCGCACAACCTGCGCTACGTCGACGGCAGCATCGTCTGGGGCGGCGTTGCGGCGGCCGCGCTCGCCGGGCTGTCGCGCGGCTTCGGCTTCGATCTGACGCCGTATCTGAGCGACAAGGGCGTCGCCGTGTTCAACGACATCCAGAACCAGTCGCTTGCCTATATCCTGCCCAAATACACAGGGCTGCGCTGGGCGACGCTGTTCAAGCCGCAGTACGCGAGCGACATCAACAGCATTCCGGCATATGTGACGTACGCGAACAAGGTGAACGCCGGGCTGGCTGCGTCGCCGACGATTCCGATGTTCATCGGCCAGGGCACGGCCGGCGTGCTCGACGGCACTTTCAGCAGCCAGGTCGGCGACGGCGTGATGCTTGCATACGATGTCTGTGCGTTGGCGCAGAAGTTCTGCGCGAGCGGCGTGCCGGTCGTGTACACCGAATATCCGCTCGAACATGCGGGCGCGATCGCGCCGTGGGTCGCCGGAATGCTGCCATGGCTCTACGACCGCTTCGCCGGGAAAGCCGCGCCGAGCAATTGCGCGCTGACGGCTCTGCTGCCGAGCAATTCGCTCGCCCCTGAAACGCTGCATTAGGCGCCATTCGCATCGACGCGAATCGCCGGGCGATCCATCGCGGATCGCCCGTTTTCGTCTGTCGTCTTGACGTCGATCGCATTCCCCCGCCGTGCGTCGCTGCCGCCTCGCGCGAGTGCCATAATCGAGCCTGCACATCATTCCAGACGTCTCCCGGAGAATCACCATGCAGAACCTCGACAATCCTTCCCACGATCGCGAGGTAGGCGTTGCCGACGCGACGCAGGACACCACGCGCATCGACGACGTGCGCATCGGCGCCGTGCGTCCGCTGATTTCGCCGGCGCTGCTGCAGGACGAGCTGCCGGTGCCCGCGGCCACGCAGACGCTCGTCGAGGATACGCGCCGAGCGATCGGCGACATCCTGCACGGCCGCGACGACCGGCTGCTGCTCGTCGTCGGCCCGTGCTCGATCCACGACCACGATCAGGCGCTCGACTACGCACGCCGCCTGAAGGCCGCCGCCGATGCGTTAAAGGACGACCTGCTGATCACGATGCGCGTGTACTTCGAGAAGCCGCGCACGACGGTCGGCTGGAAGGGCTACATCAACGATCCGCGCCTGGACGGCAGCTTCCGCATCAACGAAGGCTTGCGCGCGGCGCGGCAGTTGCTGCTCGACATCAACGCGCTCGGCCTGCCGGCGTCGACCGAATTCCTCGACCTGCTGAGCCCGCAGTACATCGCGGACCTGATCGCGTGGGGCGCGATCGGTGCGCGCACGACCGAGAGCCAGAGCCATCGCCAGCTCGCATCGGGGCTGAGCTGCCCGATCGGCTTCAAGAACGGCACCGACGGCGGCGTGCAAGTCGCGTCGGACGCGATCGTCGCCGCGCGCGCGAGCCATGCGTTCATGGGGATGACGAAGATGGGCATGGCCGCGATCTTCGAGACGCGCGGCAACGACGACGCGCACGTGATCCTGCGCGGCGGCAAGAGCGGGCCGAACTACGATGCCGAGCACGTCGAGGCGAGCTGCGCGGTGCTGCGCAAGGCAGGCCTGCGCGAGCAGGTGATGGTCGATTGCTCGCACGCGAACTCGAACAAGTCGCACGAGCGGCAGATCGACGTCGCGCAAGATCTCGCGCGGCAGCTGGGGCAGGGCGAGCACCGGATCGTCGGCGTGATGGTGGAGAGCCATCTCGAGGCGGGGCGGCAGGATCTGAAGCCGGGCGTGCCGTTGAAGTATGGCGTGTCGATCACCGATGCGTGCCTGAGCTGGACGCAGACGGAGCCGGTGCTCGACGTGCTCGCCGAGGCGGTCAGGCATCGCCGGGTGTATTCGCGTAACGCGTGATGTAACGGCGGCGAGCCACGCCCGCCGCCGTCCCGTTCGATGCGCCGACGGCGATCGGTCGCGCGAACGATCAAACCCCCCTGTATGCCGAACGCGCGCTTGCGTTCGGCCAGTCTCTCGCCGTGCGCGCGGGCGTCCTGCCCGTGTGCATCGCTCCTCGTTTGCCGGCAGTCGTGTCGTATGACTCGACGATTTGCCGCAGTCCGGGATGTCTGCTGATCGTGCTTGCCGCGCCATGCGCACAGCTTGCGAGTCGTCTGCGCGTATTTCGGATTTTGTCGTTGTTATCGCGTGCAATCGGCGTAGATCTAGCCATCTTTAGGACAATTCTTATATTCAGGCCCCGCTTGGTTCAGCAAAATTCTAGTCATGCGATGCGTTGCGGGAGCCGAGGCGTCTGAAACGGCGCGGGCTGCACGAGAAACGGCGCATCTGTTCGCAGTTTTCTGAAATGTCTTGAACCACGTCTGGCAGGTTGTCCAAATGTGAGATCAATTTGTAGTTATTAAGTTATCCGAATGGTCACGATGAGAAAAATCCGTCAAAGAGGAGTGTGGCTCGCCGCAATCGCGATATCGCTTGCTTCGTCCGTCGCCAGCGCGAACATGACCGTCTATCCGATGGCCGCATCCATCGGAGCCGGCGGCGGGTCCGCAGCGCAATTGCGCGTCTACTCGAAATCCGAGACGACGCAGTACGTGAAGGCAATTGCGAAACGCGTGATCGATCCGGCGACACCTCACGAGCGCGAGGTGAGCAGCATGAGTTCCGGCGATGACGCGATCGTGATCTCTCCAGCGAAGTTCGCATTGCCGGCTGGCGGAACGCGGCTCGTTCGCGTGATTCCGTTGGGCGTGCCGCAGAAGGAGGTGCTGTATCGCGTCTATCTGCAGCCCGTTGCGGCGCCGTCCGACGACGAATCCGACGCGACGGGCAACGTGTCCGGCGAGGTGAACTTCAGCCTCGTTTGGGCGCCGCTCATTCGCGTGTTGCCGAAAACGGCGGTGGCCAACTTCAAGCTGTCGCACGGCTCGCTGCTCAACACCGGCAACGTCCGGCTCGGCTTGCTCGAAGCCGGCGCATGCCGGTCCGAGCGCGACGAATCGTCGTGCGAGTGGACGAAGTTCGAACGCAGCGTCTACCCCGACCAGCAATTCAAGCTGGACGGGCTGCACCCCGCACCTTACGTGCGGATCAAGTATCGGGTTGAGGGAAAGCCGGGCGTACAGCAGAAGGTCGTGCCCGCGCATTCCGGCAACACGACGAGCGCTTTGGGCGCGAATACCGAGACCCAACCGGGTCGAACCATTGTTTCAACCAACCAGGGAGATTAACCCATGCTGAAATTCGTTCCGATCGCTGCCGCTGCGCTCATGTCGATGTCGGCTCACGCCGTGCAGAAGGACATCACCGTGACCGCGAACATCGACACGACGCTCGAGATGCTGTCGGCGGACGGTTCGGCGCTGCCGACGACCATGCAGATGCAGTATCTGCCGGGCTCCGGTCTTCAGCCGGCCGTGGTCAACACGAAGATCTTCACGAACGACAAGGCAAAGGACCTGCAGATCCGCCTCGCGGCTGCTCCGTCGATGAAGAACCAGACGAACCCGGGCGCTGACGAGATCCCGCTGTCGGTCAAGCTGGGCGAAACCGAGCTGACCACCACGGCAGCGACGCTGAAGACTGCCGAGCTGTTCCCGGGTGAACTGGCACAAGGCTCGAACGTGCTGCCGTTGTCGATCGGTCAGAAGACCGTCGAGCCGGTCACGGCTTCCGGTAACTACCAGGGCCTCGTCAGCGTGATCGTCACGCAAAGCGCGGCATCGGGCGGCTAAGACCTCCGATTCGCCGGCGGGCGCGCCTGACGGGCGCGCCCGTTTCTTTTTCTCTTCCTTTTTCATCATTTCCTACGCCTGCTCGCTATTCATGATCCCATTCGATCTCAAGAAGACCGTCGTTGCATGCCTCAGCGCGCTGTGTGTGGGTGACTTCGTGTCGTCCGCATACGCCGCTTCGGCCGTGCCGGCTGGCTTCGAAGATATCGTGACAGGAAGCGAGGAGCGCATCGACGTGAATTTTCTGGGCGAATCGCTCGGTTTGTTTCGCGTGTTCGTGACACCGGGAACGATTCGCTTCGAGGAGACAGATCGTTTGCTGCAAGCACTCGGCAAGCGTCTCGATCCGACGAAGAGCGTGTCGGAGATCGGCGATGCGCTGTCGAAGCCGATGGCGCGCAACGGCAATCTCGCGTGCGGCGGGCAGACCGGCGTGAACGGTTGCGGGTATGTCGAGACCGACAGCGCGGCCGTGATTTATGACGACAGCAACGGCAGCATCGAGCTGTTTCTCTCACGCGCCTGGCTGACCACCGAAGAGCGCGACCGCCGTTTCCGCGAGCCGTCGCCGATGACGGAGAACGCGCTGATCCATCAGCAGACGATCAACCTCTCCGGCGGGCGCGGCTACAAGAGTTTGTCCGTGTCGGGCACGGGCGCGCTCGGCCTTACGCCGAACAGCTTCATCGGCGGCAACTGGGCCTTCACCCATTCGAGCTACGCGGCGAATTCGGACAGTCGCGTCGATCTGCAGGACATTTACTACCGCCACGACATCGGCTCGCAACACTATGCGCAAGCCGGGCGGATGGACAACCGCAACCTCGCGAGCACGCTTGGCGGCAACTTCGGTTTCACGATGTTGCCGGTCGGCACACTCGACGGCGTGCGCGTCGGCACGACGCTCGCGTATACGAATCCGGAAGTCGCGGAGCAAGGCACGCCGGTCACGCTGCTGCTGCCGCGCGATTCGCGTATCGACGCCTATCGCGGCAACGAACTGCTCGGCACGGTCTACATGAAGGCCGGCGTCAATGCGCTCGATACCTCGCGCTTTCCGGAAGGCACGTATCCGCTCACGCTGCGCATCTTCGAGAACGGCGTGCAGGTGCGCACGCAAACGACGCCGTTTACGAAGACGGGCGGTGGCATCAACTCGCGCACGCGGCAATGGTTCGCGCAGGCAGGACGTGCGGCCGACCGCGACGCGCCGAACGGCGTGGCCGCCGCCGCAGGCGTGCGCATTCCGCTGCCGGGCGACGTGACGTTGACGAGCGGCGTCGCGACCGTCGGCGGGCAGATCTACAACGAAACGGCGCTCGAGTGGCGTCATGCATTTCCGTTGGGCGTCCTCTCCGCCGGTGGCGCGGTGTTCGTCGGGAACGACGGCGCACGCGGCAATACGCAGCAGATTTCGTTCGCCGACGGCGTGTCGTGGAGCGTGTATCGCTACCAGATGCGCGGCCCGTCGTGCAACGGACCGTCGGTGTCGTATCGCGACGTGGGCTGCTACGACACACTGAATGCGACCGTCTCGTTCCCGATCGGAAGCTGGTCGGCGATGCTCGGTTACACGTACAACAAGAGCGTGGGCCGCCCTCAGGAATGGATGATCGACGGGTCGGAACGCCCGTGGTCGCGGCCTGTTTCCGCGCAGGACGACCGTGTGTCGCGCGCGCTTCAGTTGGCGCTGTCGCGATCGGTGACGTGGCGCAAGATCAACGCGAACCTGCGGGTGGGCGCATACGCGAACCGCAGCGCAGGCGCGAACAACGAGTATGGCGGCTATGTCGGCGTGACGCTGTCGATGGCACAGCACGCGACGCAGCCGGGCCGCGCGTCCGCCTATACGGCGGCGGGCGTCGACGTGCGCACGGATCGCAGCAACACGACGACGAACTACACGCTCGACCGCAACTGGAACTGGCAGGGCGACACGTATCGCGAGGTCGCACTTGGCGTGTCCGGCTATGGCACCGACAGCCTGACGGGGACGGTCCAGGGCCGCTGGAACGGCCGCTATGGCGACGTTGCCGCGTCGGTCGCGAACAGCTACAGCCGCGAAAGCGGCGGCAACAATCCGTCGGTGACGGCGAGCTACTCGTCGTCGTTCGCGGTCGCCCGGCAGGGTGTGTTTCTCGGTGCATCGGCGTCGCAATCGGATCCGCTCGCGGGTTTTGCAGTCAAGGTTGGCAGCCGCGACGATGCGCACGGGATGGCGGCCGAGGTAGGCAGCGACAGCAGCCGCAAGATCAAGGTCGGCTTCGGGCAGCGCGCGCTGTTGCCGGTCTCCGCCTTCACGCCGGTGACGACGGAAGTGAACGACGCCGGCGCGCAATCGGCCGCGGGCGCCACGAGCGTGACCGAAGGTCTCGGCAAGCGCACGCTGTTCATGGTCCCGGGGCAACTCGCGCTGCGCGACGTCAAGGCGAAGGTGACGTACACGTACGTCGGCCAGGCGTTCTCGGCGGGCGGCATGCCGCTGTCGGACAGCGTGATTCTCAACGGCTCGATGCCGCCGCTCGATGGCGAGGGCGGTTTCATTGCCGAACTCGACCACAAGGAAGACGAACTGTTCGTCGTGGACGGGCCGACGCTGATGCGTTGCCCGTTGCACGTCAAGCGTCGACAGGACGTGCTGATGATGGTCGGCAAGGTGCGATGCGAAGTGGCCGGGCCGAATGCGTTGCCCGATGCGCTGCGCAAGCAGGCGCGCGTGCAGAAGCTGTTGCAGCAGCGCTATGTGATGTCGTCGGTGCGGGCGCGGACGGCGGGCGCGGATGACGCGTCGCGGTAAGTGGTGGGACATGACCGGATCGGCGCGGGCGGGCTGATCCGCGTGCGTCATGCCTTACTTTGATCCGTTTGATGATCGAGAGATCGAGATGTCGGTCGCGCAGTAGGTGCTCACGACGCCCGGAACACAAGGACACAGCGATTCAAATGACACGAGCGAACAAATCTCACTGGCGGGCCATCGTGCTCGCCGCTGCGCTGGGGGCGATTTCAGTCGATGCGTCGGCGGCGCTTCAGGCACCTGCCAATCGCAACGACACCGTGGAAGCCACGATGGATCGAGGAACGACTCAGGCGGAGGTAAAGATCTTCGACAAGGCGTCAGGGGGCTACGATACGAGCGACGCACCAAAATGGGGGCGAAATTCATGGACATGCGCGTCCACCACCGATTCGGCTACCGGCGCTTGCCCGACTGACCCGGTGTGGAGTACGTCGGGGAACTCTACCGCGATCAAGTTGAAGTTCACGGAGGAAAAGACCGGCGCCACCGCCGTACTTAATCTTGATGGAGCATACGTGCTCACTGGCCACTTGGATTGCGACGGCAATGTTGTTTCCGAAGTCCGTAGTGAGCACTCATTCCCCATCCAAACGGCAATCTTCGGACCCCGCTTCTGCGAGTCCGGTCGCAAGGTCACCAATGACGGGAAGGCGCTCGACGTCACGATTCCCACCGACGAACTCAAGAAGATTCCAACCGGTGGAATCTGGAAGGGAAACCTTCTCTTGAACCTGAGGCAATGGGGCGGCAAGCATCCGAAAATCGCGGTATTCAAGGCGGCGATCAAGTTGAACGTTACCGACAAGAACAACATCCAGATCTATCTGCCCGAGTTCACGAATGCGACGCCCGTCGTCGACCTCAAGCTGCGCACGCTGCCGAACGGCAGCCGGCTGAGCGGCACGTCGAATGTCGACATGTGCCTGTACGACGGCTACAACTCGCAGAGCACGTGGTTCGACGTCACCGCGAGCGACGGCCTCACGATCGATCGGCGCGACCAGGGCAGCTATTCCGTGCTCCTCGAATCGGACAAGAGCGGCGCGTATGCGTCCCGCGTCGACTACAACGTGAGCCTCACGTATGCCGGCAAGAAAATCGCGCTGCCGAACAACGAGACCGTCCGGCTCCAAGGTGTGAACAACAGCGCGGGGCGGACGGTATCGTTGCCCGGCATCGCGGTTCCGGTCGTCTGCACGCCTACGCCGCTGACGCTGGAGACACCTGAATTCCAGTCGGCGTGGAAGCGCCCCGGAAAGTACAGCAACAAGTTGACGATCACGTTCACGCCTTCGTCGGCAAGTCTCTAGCGCTTGCGGAATCCTTGACGCGTATTCCCGGCGTGAGATGCTCGGAATCCAGCCAGGTTCGACGGACCGTGGCGGGACGTTGATAACGACGTGCGCCATGGGGCGGTACTCGTTGTGGAGTCGCCGCCGGCGTTCGATCAGCGCGTTGGTCCGGCGCGACTCGTGGAGGGGAGAGAGGCCGTCCGATCAGACGGCACGCCCGACCGTTCCGACGACGTGCGTGGCGAACACATCGCCGGATGAATCTACAAGACATGCGACGAATCGCCTCCCACGCCATCGAGGGCGGCCCGTATCAATTCAGCATCGCTCGCGGCGCCCATTTTCTTCATGGCGCTGCGCTTTTGCGAGCTTATTGTCTTGATGCTTCGCCCGAGCTGCACTGCAATATCCTTCACCGGCAAGCCGCTCGCAAACAATCGGACAACCTCGCTCTCCCGCGGCGTCAGCCTTCTCGAATACGAGTCGGCATTCTGAATCGTCTCTGCGACTCTGGGCGACCTGTAGCTTCCCCCGCTGCAAAGCACGCTCGAATATATCGCGGGAACGACGTGCTCGATCGGATCTGATTTCGTCAATATCGAAGAGACTCGCAGCGCCGCCAGTTTGTGCAGTTGCACGCTTCCCCCGCCGAGCGTCAGTGCGACGATCTTGACGGTTGGAAATTTGGCGGTGATGTGCCTGAAGAGCTCGATGCCGCCCGGTGTGTCGTGACATGGCGCCAGCATGTCGCACACCACGACGTCACACCTGGTTTTGCTCAGCGTGTCGACCAGCTGGGTCGCGGTCTTGCATGTGGCCACCACCCTGATCGACGGGGCGGTGCGGAGAATATTCTTGATTCCTCTGATGGAAACCGGGTGGTTGTCGGCGACGATGACACGGATTAACAGATCAATCATATGGATATCCATCGATTCCCAAAAACGCTGAGTCGTTAAGCGATATGGTCGAAATCGCGGCTTCTGCAAAACGCCTCTTCCCGGATTTCATGTCGGCAGGAATCGCAACGAGTCAGACGGCGGTATGCAGCGTGAGGAGATGTGCGGTGCGATGAAAACGGCGAGGGGGCTTCGGTCGTCGCTGTACGCGACGTGAAATGTGAGAAACGGGGCGGTGTGCGGCGACAGGCCGAGCAATGCGTGTTGGGCGGCATCAACTGGTGGAGCGGCGACCAAAGGGCCGCAGAGCCGCGCTCCGGAGTCTTGTGTGATTGCAGCAGAAAGACGAGCGATCGTGAATGCGAGCGCTATGTCGGCCGCAATGCGAAGAATGACGGATGTCATCAACATTGTTAGTGATTTCACTCCATTTCCGGCTTGCGAGCCGGAGTGCGGAACATGAATGTGTTGCACCTGGAGGTGCGTCCGGTTACAGAAAAACGCATCTCCGGCATTGCTCCCGCTGGGAAAGCTGCAGGACGATCGACCAGTGTTCTCGATAAATTGTGGTGCGACGAAAACCAGTATGCAGACGTGGACGTCATATTTCCATCTGACAAGTCAGGTTTTGCGCGGTGCTTTTGAGTATTGCCGCCGCAGCCGCACTCGTGCGAATCGTGACGACGCGGTAGATCGAGCGTCGGATCGAGATACGACTATCGGTTGAGGCAGCAATTGCCAAGGCGAAGGCGGACGATACGCTGATGCGGTAGTCCGTGCCCATGCAGTTAATCCCGACCGGATATCATGATCTACCGGCGCTTGCGCCTGAGGTTTGGAATGCGAACACTGTTTCGCTCCTGCCAGTTCAAAAAAATGGAGGCAGTCGTGCCCGAATGGTTCGACGCGGGAATTTTTAGGACGGTTCCTATGTTTAGCCGACGCGGTCAAGGACATCATGTCGACAATCGCGAGCGTGAATGAATCTGCTCGAACAGCCGACCGGATTCCTTCAACGTCACCGCGGTGTACCTCGCGGGAATGTGATATGAACACTACAACTTAGGACGATTCCCGTATTCGACATCGTTCATATCCTCCAGATTCGATCAGACTTGGTGAACTGATTTGGAGGGGAGCCTCCATGCCTCCCGATACACGTATCAACATACTCATTGCCGACGATCATCCGTCAATTCTTGCCGGCATAAGAGCGGCGTTGCAGAACCTGAGAGACTTTCGCATCGTCGGAGAGGCCAGCGACTCCACCGGGATCGTCGAGTTGCTTTCCCGGAATGCGTGCGATGTTCTGGTGACCGATTTCGATATGCCGGACGGCAAGTACAACGACGGCTTCACCATGTTGACTTACCTGCGGTCGCACTTTCCGGATCTTCCGATCATCGTGTTCACCGCGCTGAGCGGCAGGAATCTGACGGAGAAACTGATTGGCGCAGGCGTCAAGGCAGTTGTCGGCAAGGGCGACGACACGAGGCATCTGGTTGCCGCCATCCGGGCCGTCCATCGCGGCGAGACCTATTGCTCGCCGACCGTGCGCCGCTTGCTGAACGAGGCGAACGACGGGCGCAAACCTCGGGATCTGACCAGGAACGAACTCGAAGTTTTGCGGCTTTATATATCGGGAATGTCGGTCGGTGAAATCGCTGCGCGATTGAATCGCACCAAGCAGACCATCAGCTTGCAGAAATCCACGGCCATGCAAAAGCTCGGTGTCGAGCGGGACGCCGAGCTATATCAGGTCGTGTACACGTCACAACGCGTGCTGCCGGACATCTATTAGCGCGTCAATGAGCGGCTGTGCTCGAGCTCCCGCACCGCGCGTCACCGTCCGGCGCACGATTTCGCAGGTCCGAATCCAATTGCTCGGCTGGAAAAATTAGGACAATTCCTAGAGCATCTGTCTGAAATTGGAACGGATGAACGGGCGATTTCCGTATCGTCGGATAGAGTCGATGCATCTGCAATCAGCCACCGACGGCGCACGCATGCACGGTCACCGATGCACATGCTCCGGCCGCCGTACCGTACATGGAAGGACGTCCCGTCGCGTTCTGCAACGCGCCGCGCCTGCTTTGGCGCGCAATATTTGTTTGGCTCCTCGCGTCGTCGCTCCCCGCTAGCGGCGCGACGGCCTGCTGGAAGCCAACCTTCACCGACGACGAGCTTCGGTGGATGCGCGCGCACCCTGTGGTTCATATCGCGGTCGAGGCAAACTGGCGTCCGATCGAATACATGCGCAACGGCAACCATGCCGGCCTCGTCGCGGGGTACCTGAACGCAATCTCGAAAATGACGGGGCTGACGTTCGAGACAGTGCCTGGCACGGAATGGGGCCACGCGTACGATGCGCTTGCTTCGGGTAAGGTCGATCTGCTGCCGGGCGTGTGGCGCGAACTGGTGCCGGACCGCGTCGGCGCCGGTGCGCTCGTCAGCGCGCCCTATCTGGTGGGGCGCCTGACTGCCGTCACGCGCAACAACTCCGCGATGATCTTCAATCTGAAGCGGCTCGAGGGCAAGCGTGTCGCGATCAAGGGGCGCGGCGCAGTCGAGTATTTCACCCGCAACAGCGGCGTGATGCTCGACGTGCTCACCTTCGATACCGAGGAGCTCGCGCTCGCGGCGGTCGCCAACGGCGAAGCCGATGCCGCGCTTGGCGTCGACGTCACGATTCTGCCGATCGTGCAGCGGCAGTTTCCCGGCCAGTTATACATGTCGGGGATGCTTGCGGACCGCCCCGTATCGCTGGCGATGCTCACGCGGGCCGACCTCCCGATCCTTGCATCGATCATCGACAAGTCGCTCGCGGCCATTCCCGTGAGCGAGACGGCGGAGATCACCCGCGACTGGGTCGAAATGGCGGACTACGGCAAGCCGACGATCCGTTCGATCCTGCATTACCGGGCGCCGCAGGTGCTGGCGATCGCCGTCGCGCTGCTGGCGTTGGCGGCGCTCGCCTGCCTGTCGTGGAAGTCACGCATGGCCGCGATCCGCAGCGAGCGCGACAAGGCGAAGTTTCTCGCGTTCGTCAGTCACGAAATCCGCACGCCGATGCATACGATCCTGTCGTCGCTGGAATTGCTGCAGCGCTCGCACTTGACCGGGCAACAGGCGAATCGGGCGGATGCCGCGATCTCGGCATCCGAGACACTTCTGACGCTGCTGGACGATATCCTCGAATATTCTCGTCTCGAATCGCGCAACGTCGGGCTTGCCACCCAGGCGGTCGAGCTCGAGTCGTGGGCTCGACATACGGTCGACATGGTGCGCTGGCGTGCCGAGGAGAAGAGGCTCGCGCTGGTGCTCGACTTTGATTGTCCGGCGGCAACGCGTGTTGTAATCGATCCGGTCCGTGTTCGCCAGATCGTGCTGAATCTTCTCGTCAACGCAATCAAATTCACATCCGCGGGCTCGGTGACGTTGCGTGTGGAGCATGTGCCCGGCCATCGCGGGCAAAGTGGCACGCTGATCCTCGAAGTGCGCGATACCGGCATCGGCATTGCGCCCGAACGGCTCGCACACATCTTCGACGCATACTGGCAAGTGCCCGGCTCGCTTCAACACGAAGTCAAAGGCAGCGGGCTTGGCCTTGCGATCTGCCGTGAACTCGTCGCGTTGATGCATGGGACGATCACCGTCCAAAGCGAGCCGCACGTCGAAACGACGATGACGGTTCGATTGCCTGTCGCGATCGTGGACGAGCCGTTGCCGGCGCAGCCTGCCACATCGACGCCCGTGCTGGTCGACCCGCATCCTGAAGACGTACATCCTGACTTGCCGCGCATCCTCATCGTCGACGATCACGAGGCCGTCCAGTTCGCGCTGCAGCAGCAATGCGAGGAGCTCGGTTGCGTCGGCATCGTCGCCGGTACGGGCGAGGCCGCGATGCTGCGCCTGACGCAAGGCCGTGTCGATCTCGTATTGCTCGATGGCGAGCTGCCGGACATCGACGGCCATGCACTCGCGAAGATGATCCGTCAGGACGAGTCGGCACGCGAAGCCCGACACGTTCCCATCATCGCAATTTCCGCTGCGTCCGGGGACGCGCATCGCGAGCGCTGCCTCGACAGCGGTATGGACGGCGTGCTGGGCAAGCCGCTGCGGCTCGAAACGTTGCGGCAGCTGATCGCAATGTGGTGTCCGACGTATAAAGACGTGGCGCCGCCGCCGCCAACTGCTGCCAAGGCCGTCGATCTCGGCGCGGTCTATGATCGCGAGGTGGCGAAGGATCTCGATGCGCTCGTCAACGGCTTGCTGTCGCGTGATTTCTCGGGAGCAGCGCGTGCCGCGCACCGCATCACGGGTGCGTCGCATCTGGCCAGACTGAGCGATATCGCCAACGTCGCGTCGAATGTCGAATCGCGCCTTCTCGAACTGCACGACGTGGATCAGGAGAAAAGGTAGCCGAATATGGTTTCCGCGTACGTATGCCGGACCGGGTGTTGAACGACGCAGGTCGACAGACCTCGTCCACAGCAGCTCATACGGCGATTGCCCGACGCGCTGTCACGACTCGAATATGCGACGCATCATAATCGGGGATGCCGACGCCGGTATCGCTGACATCCATCACGGGCCAGACGGCATGGCCTGGTTTGTCGACAAGGATGCCGTCGCGAAACTGAGATATATCGGTGCTCGTCCGTCCGGTCGGCGCCCACTCGATCTTCCCGGCATCAACGCGTTGTGTGAGTAGGTCGACGATACGTCATCGACTTATCAGTAGCGCGGCTGCCGATTTGACGCATCGCATCGAGAAACGAAGGCACGGCCCTGACGTGCTTTCCGCTTTCGCGAAATTCAAGCCGACGCCAATGCACGTCAGCGAAGGTGCGTACGGCCAGACGCGCGGGCGATCGCTGGCATTGTGACCTGCTGCGTGTCCATCCCCAGCCGAGCACGGTTCTCAGCAAGATCATCGGCCCGCGATGACACCACGCTCGTGCGAATTCCCCATGTTGAGCCATCACGAACGCCGCTCCGGATTGTGCCACTGCTGCGCGCCCATCGGCTGTTTAGCTGGCGGGGTTAAAAATTATCCAGAAAGCCGGTAAGCTAATTCAGATCATCCGTTCCGGTTGGCCACGACAACAAGAAAGGCCGACCGTTGAGAGCCGTATCGCCAGAGAGAAAAAAGGGGTAGCAATGAGACCAGAGCTCCAGCCGATCCGCGTCGTGATCGTGGACGACCATGCCGTCGTCCAGCACGGGATCGCCAGTTATCTGACGGAGAAGACCGGCATCGAAGTTGCGGCGAGCTTTGCAAGATCGCGCGACCTGATCAGCTGGCTCGAGTCGAATCGTGCGGACGTCGTGCTGCTCGACTATACGCTCGGCCCCGACGAAATCGACGGCCTCAATCTCGTCAAGCTGCTGAGTACGCGCTTTCCGGAGTGCAGGATCCTGATGACCTCGAGCAGCGACACGCCCGCGACCGTCAGCATGACCATGCGCGCCGGCGCGCTCGGATTCTTCGGCAAAAGCGAAAATCTGCGCGAACTGGTGCATGCGATTCGAGTGGTTGCAAAGGGACGGTCGTACATCAGTGCCGAACTGGCCGACAGGGTGACGGCAAGTGCGACGTCCGTGCAGAGCCTCGCGGTGCCGAAACCCGCGCCCGGCGGCGACGCAACGACGGCCGAATCGGAATTTGCCTTCGACCCGCGCCTGAGCCCGCGCGAGCACGAGGTGCTGCGCTGCTATCTCGCGGGCATGTCGGTATCCGATATCGCATTGAAGTTTTCCCGCAGTCGCAAGACCATCAGCACGCAAAAGCAATCGGCGTATCGCAAGCTCGGCATCCGTAGCGATGCCGAATTGTTCTCGTCCCGCAAGCTGCTGGAGAAACACTGAGCACCGTCTGATTCCGGACCTCCCTCGGCATTATCTGCGCCGACATTGATCTTCGTTCAATGGCGTACGCCGTCGCGCGATGCAGCCTGAAGGCAGCACTTCTCGACTGGCGCTACCATGACATCCGTGTTGCGCTGTCCGACGCGTCCCGTCCGGGCTCGTTGCGCACACACGCAGCGGCGGCGCGGCCGGCTGCTGCTGCATCGACGAAGCGCGGGGTGCTCACCGATTCTCCGCTGCACACGCGCCGCTTCGCTCCCGGCACCAACAACAACCTAACCGGAGTTCAATCAGCATGGCTTTCACCAAGACAATCGTCGCAGCCGCCGCTCTCGTTTCGAGCATCAGCGCGCATGCGCAGATCGCGGGCGCCCAGCCGCTCAGCGTCACCGTCGAGCAATCGCAGGCGCTGCTCGAGGGCTGGAGCGTGAAGAAGAGCGTACTCGGCAAGGCCGTGTACAACGACCAGAATCAGAAAGTCGGCACGGTGCGCGACCTGATCGTCGCGCCTGACGGCTCGGTGTCGGCCGCGATCGTGTCGGCCGGCGGCTTCCTGGGTGTCGCGGCACACGACGTCGCGGTGCCGATCGCGTCGCTCGACGTGCGCAACGGCAATATCTATCTGCCGGGCGCGACGAAGGACGCGCTGAAGGCGACGCCGGCGTTCCAGTACGCGAAGGTGCCGACGCCGCCGAAGCCGAAGAAGCTCGACGACAAGCACTGATCCATATGGCCCGGCGCACCATGCGCCGGGCGCGGTTAATCGCGGCAAGTGTCCGGCCGGGCATGGATTTGCCACGGACGCGTTTCCCGGCCTTGCCCCCTTTCTACGTAATTCTACGTAGCCTCGCATACGTAGTTGTGCGCTTGTAAGCCTCCCCCGTCGCACGGAATACTACGGCCCACGGCCGTGTCTTCCGCAAGATGCGGCATGACGCATCGACGTCACGCGGGTTCGGCGCCACGCCGGATCCACTCAAAAAACACATTGGAGACCAGGAGACGCCATGAATCGGGCTTCCAGTACCCTGCTCTGGATCGCGGTCGCGCTACTCGGCGCATTCGCGTTCGGGACGATCGCACTCGCGCACGGCGAACGCGTCAGCGCGCTATGGATCGTGATCGCCGCGGTCTGCGTATATCTGATCGCATATCGCTTCTACAGCCGTTTCATCGCCAGCAAGGTCATGCAGCTTGACGGGCTGCGGATGACGCCGGCGGTCAAGTACAACGACGGCCTCGACTACGTGCCGACCAACAAGTACGTGCTGTTCGGCCATCACTTCGCCGCGATCGCCGGCGCCGGGCCGCTCGTCGGGCCGGTGCTTGCCGCGCAGATGGGCTATACGCCCGGCATGCTGTGGATCCTGGCCGGCGTCGTGTTCGCCGGCGCGGTGCAGGACTTCATCGTCCTGTTTATCTCGACGCGCCGCGACGGACGCTCGCTCGGCGACCTCGTCAAGATGGAGCTCGGCACGGTGCCCGGCGTGATCGCGCTGTTCGGCGCGTTCCTGATCATGGTGATCATCCTCGCGGTGCTCGCGCTGATCGTCGTGAAGGCGCTAACGAATTCGCCGTGGGGCACGTTCACCGTCGCCGCGACGATTCCGATCGCGCTGTTCATGGGCGTCTATACGCGCTACATACGTCCGGGCCGCATCGGCGAAGTGTCGATCATCGGCTTCGTGCTGCTGATGGCGTCGATCGCATTCGGCCAGACCGTGCACGATTCGCCGACGCTTGCCGCATGGTTCACGTTCAGCGGCACGCAGCTCACATGGATCCTGATCGGCTACGGCTTCGTCGCATCGGTGCTGCCGGTGTGGCTGCTGCTCGCGCCGCGCGACTACCTGTCGACGTTCCTGAAGATCGGCACGATCCTCGGCCTCGCGATCGGCATCCTGGTCGTCGCGCCGGAACTGAAGATGCCCGCGCTGACGAAGTTCGTCGACGGCACGGGCCCGGTGTGGTCGGGCAACCTGTTCCCGTTCCTGTTCATCACGATCGCATGCGGCGCGGTGTCGGGCTTCCACGCGCTGATCTCGTCGGGCACGACGCCCAAGCTGATCGACAATGAAACCAACGCACGCTTCATCGGTTACGGCGCGATGCTGATGGAATCGTTCGTCGCGATCATGGCGCTGGTCGCCGCGTGCGTGATCGAGCCGGGAATCTACTTCGCGATGAACGCGCCGGCCGCCGTGCTTGGCTCGACGCCCGAAGCCGTCGCGAACACGGTCACGCAATGGGGCTTCGTACTGACGCCCGACATGCTGACGCAGACCGCGAAGGCCGTCGGCGAAACGACGATCATCGCGCGCGCGGGCGGCGCACCGACGCTGGCCGTCGGCATGGCGCACATCCTGCATCAAGTGATCGGCGGCGAAGCGATGATGGCGTTCTGGTATCACTTCGCGATTTTGTTCGAGGCGCTGTTCATCCTGACGGCGGTCGACGCCGGCACGCGCGCGGGCCGCTTCATGCTGCAGGACCTGCTCGGCACGTTCCATCCGGCGCTCAAGCGCACCGAGTCGCTGCCCGCGAACCTGGTCGCCACCGCGCTGTGCGTCGCGGCGTGGGGCTACTTCCTGTATCAGGGCGTGGTCGATCCGCTCGGCGGCATCAACACGCTGTGGCCGCTGTTCGGCATCTCGAACCAGATGCTCGCCGCGATCGCGCTGGTGCTCGGCACCGTCGTGCTGTTCAAGATGAAGCGCGAGCGCTACGCATGGGTGACGATCGTGCCGACCGCATGGCTGCTGATCTGCACGCTGACGGCCGGCTGGCAGAAGATCTTCGACGCGAACCCGAAGGTCAGCTTCCTCGCGCACGCGGCGAAGCTGCAGGCGGCGGTGGACGAAGGCAAGGTGCTCGCGCCGGCGAAGTCGATCGCGCAGATGAAGCGAATCATCTTCAACGACTACATCGATGCGGCGCTGGCCGGCCTGTTCATCTTCGTCGTCGTGGCGATCGCGGTGTACGGCCTGCTCGCCGTGCTGCGCGCGCGTCGCGAGTCGAAGCCGACCGTGCGCGAGACGCCGTACGAAGCGATGCCGGCCGCGCAGGCGCTCGGCAGCGGACGATAACGGGAGGCCGCGATGTTCACCGATCTCGGCAGCGACCTGCGCAGTGCGGGCCGTTACCTCGGGCAGGCGTTGCGGCTGATGGTCGGCCTGCCCGACTACGACACCTACGTCGCGCACATGCGCGAAACCCATCCGGACCGCGAACCGATGACGTACGAGGAATTCTTCCGCGAGCGTCAGAATGCGCGGTACGGGTCGGGGGCGGGGAAGTGTTGCTGAGCCGGCCGTGCACCGATGGCCGGTGAGGCGGTTCGTTGAAGGACCGGAAAGCGCCGCGAAGGCATTCGCGGCGCTTTTTTCTTTGGCGGCCGATGCGGTGCGCGACGCGCCCGTCGCTGCGGCGATTGACTTCGTTCAGCGCGGCAAAGTCCGGGCGCCGGTATCATGTATGGCATCATTTTTCCACCAAGAATCCGCGCAGGAGAGCCCGTCGTGCATGTCGGTGAGCGTTTCAACAGCATTTCCCATCTCGTCGGCGCGGTGTTGTCGGTGGCAGGGCTGGTCGCGCTGGTGACGATGGGCGCGCTTGATCGCGATCCGTACAAGATCGTGAGCTTCAGCGTGTACGGTGCGATGCTGATCCTGCTCTACGGGATCTCGACGGCGTATCACAGCGTGCGCAACCCGCGCCTCAAGGCGATTCTGCAGAAGTGCGATCATTCGGCCATTTATCTGCTGATTGCGGGAAGCTACACGCCGTTTACGCTCGTCACGCTGCGCGGCCCCTGGGGCTGGTCACTGTTCGGCGTCAGCTGGGGGCTCGCCGCCTTCGGGATCGCGCAGGAACTCACGCTCGGCCGGCGCACGCGCATCGTGTCGATGGTGCTGTACGTGCTGATGGGCTGGCTCGCGCTCGTAGCGATCCGTCCGCTGATTCATGCGCTGCCGCCGGTGGGTGCCGCATGGCTCGTGGCCGGCGGCGTCATCTACAGCGCGGGGATCTACTTCTTCATCAACGACGAGCGCATCCGCCACGGGCACGGTATCTGGCATCTTTTCGTGCTGGCCGGCAGCCTGTGCCAGTTCGTCAGCGTCGCGATGTATGTGGCGTGAGCGTGAGCGGCACGCTCCGCGTCATGCATGCCCGGCTGCCCGTGTCGCATCGCGCAGCGCCATGAACCCGACCCACCCCCAGTAGACGCGGTGATGCGCGATCAGCCCGTCGCGCAGATCCATCACCTCGACGAGATCGACCTGATCGCCTTCCGGCGTTTCGCGCGGATATTCCCAAATGAGCCGCCGGCCGTTCGAGAAGAACAGCCCGGTTCGATACCAGCGTCCAAGCTTGTTTTCCGGATTGCGCAGGCCCGCCGCGAAGAATGCGCCGATCGCGGCCTTGCCGTGCAGCACGCCGGAACCGTGGTCGGGCAGTGCGTCGACGATCAGCGGTGTTTCGAGTACCGCGTCGTCCGCGTACAGCGACATCAGGGCGTCGAGGTCGCGCGCGACGACGGCGGCGTGCCACTCTTGATGAATGCGTTGCGCATCGGTGTCGGCTCGTGTCATGGCGGGCTCCGGAATACGTGGATAACGAAACCACTGTAGCGATGCCGTGCCGCCGGACGTTTCATCCCAGGCCGAAACGTGGACGTCGCGCATGCCGTCCGCGACGGCGTGCCGCCCGTCAGCCCGCGAGTGCGCCGAGATTCAGTTCATGCGACTTGCCGATCCACACCGCGCTGTCGCGATGGTCGCGCATGTCGTCGCCGGTATTCGGATGCAGGAAGACGTCGAGCGCGCCGTGATTCAGCACGAGCCACGGCACGATGGCGTCGAAATGCGCGGCATCGAACGCGATCTGATAGGACCAGGCCGGATGCGGGCCGACGAGACGCTCGTGAAAGCGGCCGAGCTCGATGATCGCGCCGAATCGTTCTTCGACGACGAGGCGGAACGCCCAGGCTGCGTCGCGGCTCTCGGCGTCGAAGTAGACGTGTGCGTGCCAACTGGCGATGGCGGTGGTGTCGATGGCAGCCATGGCGGAACTCGAAAGAAGAACAGGGAAGGACATGAGCCGTGACGGCCGATGCGCAATTATCTCGCGTCCTGGCGGGACACGTCTCGTTGCAAAGCGGGAGATCGGCGCGGTGGATTTGTCGTGTGTCAGGAAATCCAGTGTGTTCGTTGAGTCATTTCGCACTTGTGCCGGCGTGTGCGGCATCGTGTCGAAAGCCGCGACGGCTACGGCCCGGGCCGAATTCGCATCGGCAATACGTCATTTCAAAAACTGCAAAGGCGATTCGCGTGGTGTTTCGATTCATCAGCCAAAATGCAATCAGGTAATTGAATGAAATAAAGAATTTCCGCTCGGGCAGCATTGGCGAATCGCTTGAATCAGGGCCGGCCCCCGGTGCAGAAAAAATCAATTGCGGAATCGGCTATTCAAGCGCATGGCCACGCGACATACGATGATTGCACCGCATCGGCGATGACGACCGATGCGGAAACAACCATCTGGAGGCCATGATGCGATCCGTTGTTTCCCTTGCTGTCCTGTCCGGCGCGCTTGCCGTGCTGCCTGCCGCAAGCTTCGCGCAGTCCGTCGATACCGAGTGGCAGTCGAACGCGGCGCCGTTGTCCTGGTCGGCGGCGCGTGCCGAAACCGACGTGCAACTGAGGCAGATGACGCGCGTCGGCTATCGCGCGACGACAGCCGGCAATCAGAACTATCCGCTCGCGATGCAGCGCGCGCTCGAGCGCGTGAGGTACCCGGTGCCCGACCGCTCGCGAGAGGAGAAGGCCGCGATGGAAGCACGCGCGGCAAGCGCCGCGCGCAGCGGCCATCCGGTGAAGGCGTTCTTCGTGAAGACGGCGTACTACCTGAAGGGCGAGAACACGTTTTGATGGGGGAGGCGAGCATGGCATGCGCTGATCGATTCCCCGACGTGTTGCGCGCATCGGTGGTTCGCCGGCGACGCGAGGCGCGCGCGACGCGCTCGCGGGACGACATGAACGGCGGCGCGCCGCGCCGCGCGAACGGCCGTCGCGACGTGAGCCGCGGCACCGTTGCGTGCCGTATCGCGTGGTCGGCACTCGATGCGGACGACGTCGCGCCGGGCGAGGGCCGATCATGAAGGCCGCCAGAAAAGGCCGTCGCCACGTTCCGTTGACGCGCGAATGGCTGCTGCCGCTGCCGCCCGCGCATGTGCGCGACATTTCGCTGAAATGCCACATGGCGCTCGTCGCGCTGCGCGGCGAGCACGGCAGCGAAACGTTGCTGATGCGGTTGCGCACGAGCGTCTACCTGGTGTTCCTCGCGCTCGACGACGCGGTTTCCCCGGATGCGAGCATCGACTTGTGCGTCGACGCGGAGCGCGCGCTCGACGCGAGCGTGGCGCGCGCCGCTCAAAGCGGCGCATGGACGCTGCACGACGACGAGTGTGCGGCGCTCGAGCGTGTGCTCGCGGCGAACGACGCGTGCGTCGCGACGCTCACGCGACACCGGCTCGCCGAGCTGTGGCGCCACGTGAGCGCGTTCGCGTCCAGCGAGCAGCCCGGGCTGGTCGCGCAGGCGGCGGCACGGATGCGGGCTTCGGCCGTTCTGCATTGAGCGGCGGCAACGCGGGCGGCTCGCTGGCCGCGTTTCATGCGCGTTCCGTTCCGGGGCTGATGCTCGCCGACCGATGTCACGACAGGAGCCGATCGGGCCCGGTCGATGATGATCCATCCTCGCGTTCGCGACGATCGCACGGTCCGGTGCGAACGCATCGTTTCAGTCAGGAGGTGGCGATGGCGCTATACAGGATCGGTGGCTACTTCACGTGCGGAAGCGGCCGCGCATTCCGCGAGAACCTGCCGCCGGGCAGCGAGGCAACGGTTGCGGGCATCTATCGATGCACCATATGCGGCGACGAGATCGGCATCGCGAAGGCGCAGGCGCTGCCGTCCGATGACGAACATCGTCACGATCTCGATCCGCCGTCCGACCCGCTGCTCGATCGCGGGCCGACCGCATGGCAACTGATCGCGGCGGCCGAATCGAGGCACTAGGCGTACGGGCGTTCGCGTGCTCATGCGTGCGCGAATGCACGCGGACTTGCGACGACGCCCGACAAAACAAAAGCGCCACGGAGCGAACTCCGTGGCGCTTTTTCGATGCCGGCCGACGCGAAGGCGCGAACCTCTGCGTGGCGGTACGCGTTTAAGCTGCCGTTGCCGGCTTCGACGACTTTTGCAGCTTGCCCTTGCCGGCGCGCTGGATTTCCTCGAGCTTGATCTCGACGTGGCGCGAGAACACGTACTCGGCCGGGCGCTGCTTCGCGATCGAGATGTCCGGCGCGAACGGGCCTTCGGTCTTGATGCCCTTGCGGCTGACCGCGAACGCCTTCAGCGGATGCGCGATCGTGTCCATCACGGCGGTGGCTTCGAAGCCGCAGTGGACCATGCAGTCCGCGCACTTCTCGTAGTTGCCGACGCCGTAGTTGTCCCAGTTCGTGTCTTCCATCAGTTCCTTGAAGGTCTTCACGTAACCTTCGCCGACCAGATAGCACGGCTTCTGCCAGCCGAACACGGTACGCGCCGGGTTGCCCCACGGCGTGCACTTGTACGTCTGGTTGCCGGCCAGGAAGTCGAGGAACAGCGACGACTGGCTGAACGACCAGCGCTTGCCGCCTTCGCCGCGCTTCAGGATCTCGCGGAACAGGTTCTTCGTCTTGTCGCGGTTCAGGAAGTGCTGCTGATCCGGTGCGCGCTCGTACGCGTAGCCCGGCGACACGGTGATGCCGTCGACGCCGATCGGCCCCAGCGTATCGAAGAACTTCGCGACGCGCTCGGGGATCGCGTCGTTGAACAGCGTGCAGTTGATGTTCACGCGGAAGCCGCGGCGCTTCGCTTCCTTGATGGCCGCGACCGCCTTGTCGTACACGCCTTCCTGCGACACGGAATGGTCGTGCATCTCCTTGTCGCCGTCGAGGTGGACCGACCAGACGAAGTACGGATTCGGCTGGTAGTCGTCCATCTTCTTTTCCATCAGGAGCGCGTTCGTGCACAGGTACACGAACTTCTTGCGCTTCATGATGCCCTTGACGATCTCCGGCATGTCCTTGTGGAGCAGCGGCTCTCCACCGGCGATCGACACGATGGGCGCGCCGCACTCGTCGACGGCTTCCAGGCATTCCTCGACGGAAAGACGCTGGTTCAGGATCGGGTCCGGATAGTCGATCTTGCCGCAGCCGTTACAGGCGAGGTTGCAGCGGAACAGCGGCTCGAGCATCAGCGCGAGCGGATAGCGTTTGTTGCCGGACAGGTGTTGGCGCATGATGTATGCGCCGACGCGGACTTGCTGGAGCAGCGGAATAGACAAGAGATGTCCTCCTTAAACTTCGCGGGCGACAGCTTGCGTAAGCTTCGCCGGCAACTTGAATTCGACTTTTTCCTCACGGCCCGCCATCGTCGTGACATCGACGGGCCCCAGCGCGCGCAGCGCGCCGATTACATCCTCAACCATTTCCTCGGGTGCCGACGCGCCGGCGGTCAGGCCGACCGTCTGCACGCCCGCGAACCATTCGGGCTTCACTTCCGAGCCGTCGGCGACGAGATAGCTCGGCACGCCGCTTTCGGTGCCGATCTCGCGCAGGCGGTTCGAGTTCGAGCTGTTCGTCGCACCGACGACCAGCAGCACGTCGACCTGGCTGCTCAGCTCGCGCACGGCGGCCTGGCGGTTCTGCGTCGCGTAGCAGATGTCGCGCGTGTCCGGGCCGACGATGTCGGTGAACCGGCGCTGCAGCGCTTCGATGATGCCGCGCGTGTCGTCGACCGACAGCGTCGTCTGAGTGACGTACGCGACCGGCGTGTCGACCGGCAGCGTCAGCGTATCGACTTCCGCCTCGCTCTGCACGAGGATCACCTCGGCCGGAATCTGGCCGATCGTGCCTTCCACTTCCGGATGGCCCGCATGGCCGATCAGGATCAGCCGGCGGCCCGCCGCGACATACTGGCGGCCCTGCACGTGCACTTTCGTGACGAGCGGGCAGGTGGCGTCCAGCACGTCGAGCCCGCGCGTTTCGGCGTCACGCTCGACCGTCTGGGCGACACCGTGCGCGCTGAAGATCGCCACGGCGCCATGCGGCACCTCGTCGAGCTCCTCAACGAATCGTGCCCCTTTATTACGCAGATTTTCGACGACATGCCGGTTGTGCACGATCTCGTGACGCACATAGACCGGCGCGCCGTGCTGTTGCAGCGCGCGATCGACGATTTCGATCGCGCGGACAACCCCCGCACAAAAGCCGCGGGGCTGGGCAAGGATGACTCGCATAGGTGAGCGAACTCCGACGACAGACGCCGGGGTTCGAGGAGCTGGCACGGCTCGCTCGCCCCGGCTTGATGTTATGAAGGCAGGAAACGAACCGGCCAGGCCAGGCCCCGGAACCCCGAATTAATCGCGCATTTTAACCCTATCGCGCCGTCCTTGCTCTGGTGCCGTATTGGCGTGTTGCATCCGCCGCAGTGCCGCGTCGGCGCTGGCGCGCGCGGAACCCGGTAAACTGCGCGGTTTCGCGGGCGGCCTGTCCGGCTGCCCGGCGTCGCGCTCATTTCAAGGCCATTCGATGACCGTCGATTCTTACGCGTATTGCCCTGCCGCCGGTGCGGTCATGGGCTTTTCAACTCCGACCCTTATTGAGACCGGACGATCCGGTGCCGCTCGCGCCGGCATCCGGCAGGAGGCGGGCCGATGATGCTGGCGATCACTTTCCTGGTGTCCGGCCTGTCGCTGCTGATCTGGATCGTGCTGCTCGTCGCGCGCGGTGGGTTCTGGCGCGCGCGCCCCGCGCAGCCGCTGCCGCCCGAGGCACGCGGTGCCGCGGCCGAGGCCGGCTGGCCGGCCGTCGTCGCGGTCGTGCCGGCACGCAACGAGGCGGACGTAATCGCCCGCGCGGCCACGTCGCTGCTCGAGCAGGATTATCCGGGCGACTTCCATCTGATCATCGTCGACGACCACAGCGACGACGGCACCGCCGATGCGGCCCGCGCGGCCGCGCTCGCGATCAATCGCGCCGACCGCCTGACGGTGCTGTCGGCGAAACCGCTGCCGGCCGGCTGGTCGGGCAAGGTGTGGGCGCAGTCGCAGGGCATCGCCGCGGTGCGCACGCTCGGGCTGCCGGCCGACTACCTGCTGCTGACCGATGCCGACATCGGCCATCCGCCGGACGCGGTCGCCCAGCTCGTCACGCGCGCGCAGGCCGAACAGCGCGATCTGGTGTCGCTGATGGTGCGGCTGCGCTGCGATTCGTTCTGGGAAAAGGCGCTGATTCCGGCGTTCGTGTTCTTCTTCGCGAAGCTCTATCCGTTTTCGTGGATCAACAATCCGCGCAACCGGACGGCCGGTGCCGCCGGCGGCTGCATGCTGGTCAAGCGCAGCGCGCTCGAGGAGGCAGGCGGCATCGAATCGATTCGCGGCGCGCTGATCGACGACTGCAGCCTCGCCGCGCAGATCAAGCATCGCGGCAGCGGCCGGCATCCGATCCGGCTCGACCTGGCCGATCGCAGCGTGTCGCTGCGTCCGTACGACAGCTGGCGCGACATCTGGAACATGATCGCGCGCACCGCGTTCACGCAGCTTCATTACTCGCCGCTGCTGCTCGCCGGCACGCTCCTCGGGATGACGATCATCTACCTCGTGCCGCCCGTGGCCGCGCTGGCGTACGGCGCGCGCGCGTGGCCGGCGTGGCTCGCGTGGGCGTCGATGTGCACCGCGTATGCGCCGATGCTGAGCTACTACCGCCGCTCGCCGCTGTGGGCGCCGGCGCTGCCGCTGGTCGCGCTGTTCTACGTCGGCGCGACGTTCGCGTCCGCGTGGCGCTACTGGCGCGGCAAGGGCGGCCAGTGGAAGGCACGCGTGCAGGCGCCGGTGGAGCGCTGACGCACGCCCCGGGGAGGCCGGCGGATGCCGGCCGTTGCTCCGGGTTGCGGAAAGCAAAAAGCCCGATCGATTGTGCGAATCGATCGGGCTTTGTCGTTTTACGGCGTTGCCGCGCGCGCTTACCGCTGCGTCAGCATCATGTACATCTGGATCACGACGTCCGGCGAGAACGTGAACGGCACCCAGCCGTAGCCGGTGTGGCGCGCGACCAGCAGGCGGTCGCCGTTCGCCTGCTTCTGCACGGCCATCATCGGGTTCTTCGTCGTCACGAAGCGCCAGCCGGCCGGGATGCCCGGCGGCGGTTCCGGCTGCATCGACGCGCGCGCGTGCGCCAGTTCCTCGATCAGCTGGCCGAGCTGCTCCGGGTGCAGCGTGATCGACTGGCCGTTGACGGTCAGCGTCAGTTCGTTCTGCGACGGGCGGGCGACGTGCAGCGTCGCCTTGTCCGCCGGCGCGTCAGCCGTCGCTGCGGGCGCGAGTTCGATCGCCGTGTCGGCGACGGTCGTTGCAACGACGTCGGTGATCTCGTCGGCCGGCGCCGGGGCGGCTTCAGCGGCCGCCGGTGCGGCGACATCCGTCACGGGTTCAACCACGGGTTCGGCCGCCGCTTCGGCGGCGCCGTCCGCGACGACCGGCTCGGTTGCCGCGGTTGCCGAACCTGCCGCGCTCGTCGCGGCGTCCTTCACGACGGCTTCGACCAATGCTTCCGCGTCGGCGATCGCCTTCGCGTGACGCGCCGCAGCCGCCTCGGCCTGCGCGATGGCTTCGGCATGGCGTTGCGCGACGGCCTCGGCTTCGGCGGTTGCGAGTGCGTGGCGTTGCGCCGCGGCTTCGGCTTGCGCGATCGCCTCGTTGTGACGTCGCGTGATCGCTTCGGCTGCGGCCGCTGCGTCGGCATGGCGCTGCGCGGCGGCTTCCGCTTCGGCGATCGCCTGCGTGTGCCGCTGCGCGAGTGCCTCGGCTTCGGCGATCGCGGCTGCGTGGCGCTGCGTCGCGGCCTCCGCTTCGGCGATCGCTTGCGCGTGACGCTTCGCGGCGGCTTCCGCCTCGGCGGTCGCGGCGGCATGGCGCTGCGCGGCTGCGTCCGCTTCGGTCGCGGCGGCGTGATGACGCTGCGCGGCAGCCTCGGCTTCGGCGATCGCGGCCGCATGACGCTGCGACGCGGCTTCGGCATCCGCGTGACGTTGCGCGAGCGCTTCGGTCAGCGCGGTCGCCTCGGCGTGCCGCTGGATCGCTGCTTCAGCCTGTGCGGCCGCTTCGGTGTGGCGTTGCGCGGCGGCTTCGGCCGCGGCGGTTGCATCGATGTGGCGCTGCTGCGCGGCTTCGGCATCGGCGGCTGCGGCCGTGTGGCGCTGCGCGGCGGCCTGGGCTTCCGACTCGGCGGCGGCGTGACGGGCGGCGGCAGCCTGGGCTTCGGCCGCGGCGGCGCGCGCGAACGCTTCCGCGCTGCGTGCCGCCTGCTGCGCGGCGTGGTGATCGTGGAGGAGCCGATCGACGCCCGCGTTGAGCGAATCGATCTGTTCGTTCAGGTTCATGCGTGTCTTCTCTGCGTAAGACCCGCGATTTTAACCGCTGCGCCGGTGCCGGTTCGTCGGCGACGTGTAACAAAGTGCGCAAAGCGGCGTGACGCACGCCGCTTTGTGTTACTTCAGGTAGCCCGCCGAGCCGAACCAGTCGAGCGCATCGCGCAATCCTTCGCGGTACGGACGCGCGCGGTAGCCGAGCTCGCGCTCGGCCTTCGCGGACGTGAAATACATCTTGTTCTTCGACATCCGCAAGCCGTCGACGGTCACGAACGGCTCCTTCTTCGTGAACTTCGCGACGGCCTCCGCACCGACCGCGAGCGGATAGAGCGGCCAGCGCGGCAGCGCGATCGTCGGCGCCTTGCGGTTGGTCATCTGTGCGATGTCGGCCAGCATCTGCTGCAGCGGCAGGTTCTCGCCGCCGAGGATGTAGCGCTCGCCGATCCGGCCGCGCTCCAGCGCGAGGAAGTGGCCGTGCGCGACGTCGTCCACATGCACGAGGTTCAGGCCGGTATCGACGAACGCCGGAATCTTGCCGAGCGCGGCTTCGACGATGATGCGGCCGGTCGGCGTCGGTTTCACGTCGCGCGGGCCGATCGGCGTCGACGGGTTGACGATCACGGCCGGCAGCCCTTCGTTGGCGATCATCCGCTCGACCGCGCGCTCGGCCAGCACCTTGCTGCGCTTGTACACGCCGATCGCCTGCTCGGCTGTCAGCGGCCGGTTCTCGTCGGACGGGTCGCCCGCGCTCGTGACCTTCAGCGTCGCGACGCTGCTCGTGTAGACGATCCGCTCGACGCCTTCGGCACGCGCGGCGCGCATCGTCGCGACCGCGCCTTCGAGGTTCGCGCGCTCGATCTCCTGCGGATCCGGCGCCCACAGCCGGTAATCGGCCGCCACGTGCAACAGGTAGCGCACGCCGCGCAGCGCGGCGCGCATCGACGTTTCGTCGCGCATGTCGCCGGTGACGATCTCGGCGTCGAGATCCGCGACGTTCGTGCGCGGGCTGGTCGGGCGCACCAGCACGCGCACCGCGTAGCCTTTCTGCTGCGCGATGCGTGCGACGGCCGAGCCGACGAAACCGGACGCGCCGGTGACGAGAACGAGATCGCGGGAGGTATCAGTCATGCGTTTCCTTCAGGGCCGCGCGCGGGCGGCGCGGCGGTTGTGCGTCGGCGAGATTGTACGTGCTCGGCGCGCCCGGCGACGCGAGCGCCGCACGGCGGCCGAGCCGGCGGGGCCGCGGCGCGCGGTGGCCTGGCCCAGCACGTGTGAGAAGCGGCCGACGCGACTACAATGCCGGGCTTGAATGCAACGGGAGGGCGACGCGATGAGCCGCAATGAACTGGACGAACGGATCGAGACCTACTACGTGCGGGTGCGCGGCGTCGTGCAGGGCGTCGGTTTCCGTCACGCGACGGTGCGCGAGGCGCACGCGCTGAAGCTGCGCGGCTGGGTCGCGAATCTCGAGGACGGCAGTGTCGAGGCGATGATCCAGGGCCCCGGCGCGCAGATCGACCGGATGCTCGCGTGGCTGCGTCACGGGCCGCCGTCCGCGCGCGTGACGGAGGTGACGTTCGAGGAGCGCCAGATCGAAAAGCGCTTCGAGCGCTTCCAGCAGCAGTAAGGCGAAAACGACATGACGGGGTATCCGGAGGCCGGTCGCGGCATCGCGCTGTCGGTGATGGCGTCGACGCTGTTCGCGCTGATGTCCGCCTACGCGAAGCTGCTCGCGCCGCTCACCGGGCTCGACATCTTCGCGTGGCGGATTCTGTGGACCGCGCCTGGCGCGCTCGCGCTGATCGCGCTGCGCGGCCGCTGGCCGGCGCTCGTCGAACTCGTTCGGCGCAGCGTGCGCGACTGGCGCCTGCTGCTCGCGCTGCCGGCGAGTGCGGCACTGCTCGGCCTGCAGCTGTGGCTGTTCCTGTGGGCGCCGCTGCACGGGCGCATGCTCGAGGTGTCGCTCGGCTATTTCCTGCTGCCGCTGACGATGGTGATCGTCGGCCGCTTCTACTATCACGAACGGCTCGATCCGCTGCAATGGGCGGCGGTCGCGTGCGCGGCGCTCGGGGTCGCGCACGAGGTGTGGGCGACGCGCGCGTTCGCGTGGCCGACGCTCGTCGTCGCGCTCGGCTATCCGCCGTATTTCGTGCTGCGTCGCCGGATCAACGCGGATTCGCTTGCCGCGTTCGCGCTGGAGATCGCGTTGCTGTGCCCGGTCGCGCTCGCGATGGTGGCGTCAAGCACGACGCCCGTCGCCAGCCATCCGATGCTGTGGGCCATGCTGCTGCCGGGGCTCGGCGTGCTCAGCACGCTCGCGCTCGCGAGCTACCTGAAGGCGAGCCGGATGCTGCCGATGGCGCTGTTCGGGATCCTCGGCTACGTCGAGCCGGTGCTGCTCGTCGCGGTGTCGTTGCTGCTGCTCGGCGAAACGCTGAGCGTCGCGCAGCTCGCGACGTACGGGCCGATCTGGGCCGCCGTCGCGTTGACCGCGTGGCACAGCGCGATGCTGATGCGGCGCTTGCCCGTGCGCGCCTGAGCGTCGCCGCGAGCGGCGTGACGGCGGCACGAACGTGCCGCGCGTCGCGCGTTCGTTGCGTCGAATCCCGCGATGCTGGCGTCGAACTGGCATCGCGCTGACGCCGGTCTGGCCAGCCTGCCAATTCTGTATCGCCGTTGTTATCGGCGTAATCGAACAGAAGATTCCGTTGCACTTTGTTACTTAGGGTATCCCCCGATCGGCCGCTAGACTGACCTGACCGTCTTCTTTTTCGTATGCGGCTTTTCCATGATCGGTCATCTCCGTGCCAGGCAGGACGGGTTGGCGCGATGCGAGCATACGCGCATCGCCGCTGACCGCGTTCGCCTTTTCCCTTCCGAATTCTCCACCGGTGCGTGCCGCGCCGCCGTCGCGCAGGTGCGGCCATGTCGATGAGCATGCCGCCCGCCATGTCCGCCCCGCCGGCGCGCGGCGGCCGCCTGATCGAAGTCGATTTCTTCCGCGGCATCGTGTTGCTGATGATCGTCGTCGATCACATCGGCGCGAGCGTGCTGTCGCGCGTGACGCTCCACTCGTTCGCGCTGTGCGACGCGGCCGAGGTATTCGTGTTCCTCGGCGGCTTCGCGACCGCGAGCGCGTACGGCGCGATTGCCGACCGGCATGGCGCGCGCGCCGCGCAGCGGCGGTTCGTACGCCGCGCGATGCAGATCTATCGCGCGTTTCTCGCGACGTCGACGCTGATGCTCGTCGTGTCCGCCGTGCTCGACCATTACGGGATCGACGCGCCGAACCTCGCGCTCGACGACGTCAGCGTGATGCTTGCGTCGCCGCTCACGGGCGCGGCCGAACTGCTCACGTTCCAGCGCCAGCCGTATCTCGCGTCGGTGCTGCCGATGTACGTGCTGTTCGCGCTCGCGTCGCCGGTGATCGTGCCGTTTGCGCGCCGCCATCCTTGGCTACTCGTCGCGTTCAGCGCGGCATCGTGGCTCGCGGCCGGGTGGCTCGGCCCCGAACTGCTCGACACCGACTCGTTCCGCTGGAGCTTCAACCCGTTTGCGTGGCAACTGATGTTCGTTGCCGGCGTGCTCGCACGCTGCCAGCCGTTCTACCGGCACGTTGCGCTCGGACGCTGGAGCGCCGCGGCGACCGGTGTCGCGTGCGCGATCGTGCTCGGCTGCGCGAGCTACAAGCTGTTTTCGGGGCTGCCGGTGCCGGAAGGCGTGCTCAAGCGCGATCTCGCGCTGCCGCGTATCGTGAGCTTCGCGGCGATCGCGTGGCTGATGGCGGATTGCGTGCGCCGCGGCTGGATCGCGCGCATTGCGCAGGCCGTGCAGCCCGTCGTCGCGGTCGGACAACGCGGCCTGATCTGCTTCGTCGCGGGCGCGGCGATCTCGCTCGTCATCGATTCGCTGCTGCATCCGGTCGCGAACGGCGCCGAGTTGCGGCATATCGGCGTGGGCCTTGCGGCCGACGCATGCGCGGTCGCGCTGATGATGGCGGTGGCGGGTTCGGGAACGTGGTTCGCGCGCTGGCGCGGCGCGGCCGCGTGAGCGGCGCGGAAGAACGGGTAGCTCGAAACGCGGGTAACGCGACAGCACGGGCAACGCGCCAGCACGGGCAACGCGGCAGCACGGGCAACGCGATAGCGCGGGCAACGCGATAGCGCGGGCGACGCGACAGCGCGGGCAACGAGGCACCGCGACAACACGGACAACCCGGAAGCACGAGAGCGATGCGGAAACGCGGAAGCGGCACGCGCGGTGCCGCACGGCGTCGGTGCGGTCAGTGAGGTGAGCCGATGCGGGAGCGGGCGGCGGCGTTTGCGTCGTCGGATTCGGCGTCGTCGCGTTCGTCGGACTTCGGGTCGTCCTGCTCCGCGAGCACCGCGTCGGCTTCGGCCGCGGCCCGGGCGGCGCGCACTGCGGTGCAGCGCTGCGCGTGCCGGATGTCGGACAGAATCCTCAACAGCCGAGTCGTTTTGCTTTTCATGATCTTCTCCCGCCAGTGCGCATCACGACGGAGCGGATGCGCCGTTGCAACCAGTGTAGGACGTGCTGGCCGCGCTGGCAGGAGAATGTGGCGTGCACGCCGCACGCCGAGGGATAGTACTTACTGCGCCGAGGCCATCGCCTGCGCCTGAACCGCTTCTTCCTCGCGGCGCTCTTCCGCGCAGCGCTGATGCTGGCGCGACAGTCGGTTCATCATCGGCAGCAGCAGGAGCGCGAGCAGCATGCCGATCGCGGCGAGCCAGCCGAGCTTCTCGAACAGCGACAGGTAGAGCGGCAGCGATTCGGTGGCAGGCAGGTCGTGCGACGGCATCTGCGCGAAGTTCGCGACGACGCTGCCCAGATACTGAGACACACCCGTCGCGACGAAATACGCGCCCATCATGAAGCCGCTCATGCGCGCCGGCACGTAGCGGGCGATCATTGCGAGGCCGAGACCGCTCACCAGCAATTCGCCGAGCGAGTAGAGGCCGTAGCCCCACACCATGAACCACGACGACACGCGACCGTCCACCGCGTAGCGGCCGCTGATCGTGAACACCAGGTAGCCCGCAGCCACCGCGCCGAAGCCGAGCGCATACTTCGCCGCGACCGGCAGGTCACGGCCGCTCTTCGAAACCGCGTTGTAGATCCACACGAGCACCGGGCTCAGCATCATGATCCAGATCGGGTTCAGCGCCTGGAACTGCGCGGCGCTCCACGTGAACAGCGTCGTGCCGAACAGCATGAAGCGCGGATCGACGTTGCGCAGCGCGAACAGCGTCAGCGACGTCGACATCTGCACGTAGAAGATGAAGAACAGGATCACCTGGCCGATCAGCACGAGCGCCGCGATCAGGCCCGCGCGCTCGGAGCGCTCCGACTTCGCGATCATGTACGCGAAGATCGCGAGAATCGCGAATGCGGCCGTCCACACGCTCGCGACGGCGAGCTGCTTGTGTTGCAGCACGTACAGCGTGACCAGCGCGAGCGCGGCGCCGCCTGCCGCCACGCCGCCGAGGCGCTTCCAGCGGATCGGTTCGTCGTCGGGCTGCGAGCCGATGTGCGCGAGCGTGCGGTGCATCAGCATGAAGTTCAGGATCGCGAGCAGCATGCCGGCGCAGCAGACCGCGAATGCGGTGTGCCAGCCCCAGTGATCCTTGATCCACGGCGTCGCGAGCATCGACACGGTCGAGCCGATGTTGACCGCCATGTAGTAGATCGTGAATGCGCTGTCGATGCGCGCATCGTCGCCTTCGTAGATGCGGCGCACGAGGTTCGCCGCGTTGGCCTTGAACAGGCCGTTGCCGACGACGATCACGCCGAGCGACGCATACATGTAGGCCAGCGCGTCGTTCGGCACCGCCAGCATCAGGTAGCCGGCGCACAGCACGGCCGCGCCGATGATCATCGTGCGACGGGCGCCGAGCACCTTGTCGCCGATCCAGCCGCCGATCGACGGCGACGCGTAGACGAGCGCGGTGAACGCGCCCCAGGTCAGGTTCGCATGGCTGTCGGTGAAACCGAGCCGGTCGACCATGAAGAGGACCAGGAGCGCGGCCATGCCGTAGTAGCCGAAGCGCTCCCACATTTCGATGAGGAAGACCGTCGTGAACGATCGGGTCTGTGAAACAGGTGCGTGCATCATCAATCTCGTTTGAAACGGACGGCGCGGATCGCGCGTCGCCTTTGGGTCGAACTGGCGCCGGAGCACTGTGGCCGGGTAGGCTTTGCGTCGGCGATGGAGCAGTCGGGCGGTTAGCCCGGGCCGGGGTCTGACGCCGCCGGCAAAGGCGGTGCAAGGCCCCGACCGGCGCGCGAATGGTAACGTTTGCCGGTCCGGTGCGTCAGGTCCGCGCCACTCAGGGAAACTCCCGATATGGCAGCAGCTTTCAGGAATATTCGTCTCATCATTTACTTGTAAGCTTTGCGCCCGTTCTCCGCAAATTCCCGGAGAGCCGCTTGCAGCTTGCCTGTGAAGCGGGCGAGTCTGGCAAGATAGCGCGTCGTTTCGCTCGCTTCGTGCCCTGTTTAGTGCACCGGGCTCAACACCGAAGACGTGTGCGAACCCGAAGACTAAGCCAAATCGATCTAACTTAGTTACTTTCCATCAAACATTTTTTGACGACCACTTTTCGGCCTGCTATGGTTCCCCCCACTGAAAACTCGCAGTCGGCAGACGCTGCCGCAGCACTGGGCAGCAAGATCCGCGCGTTGCGCCAACGACTCAAGCGCACGCTCGACGACACCGCTACCGCCGCGGGGATTTCGAAGCCGTTTCTGTCTCAAGTCGAACGCGGGCTCGCGTCGCCGTCGCTGACGTCGCTGGCCGGTATCGCACAGGCGCTCGGCGTGACGGTGCAGTACTTCGTGGATACGCCGAGCGAAGAACGCTCGGTCTGCAGAGGCGATCAGTTGCGCTTCTTCGGATTCGCCGATTCGGCGAACCTGTTCGCGAGACTGACCAACGTGACCGAAGGGCGTCAGCTCGAGGCGATCCTCGTGCGGATGCCGCCGGGGCAGAAGCGGTCTGAGGTGACGACACATGCGGGAGAGGAGTTCCTGTATGTGATTGAAGGGGAAGTGTCGCTGACGCTGGAAGGCAAGACGTTCGTCCTGCAGGCCGGTGACAGTTCGCACTATCAGTCGACGGTCCCGCACAGCTGGGTCAACACCGCGAAGATCGAGTCGGTGGTGGTCTGGGTCGGTACGCCGCGGCTGTTCTAACGCACAGGTATTCCTTCGTTTCCAAGACGGAATGCCTGTCGAAAGAAACGTAAGGAATACTAAGATGCAATACGAGAATCACGGGCCTCCTCAATCGCTGCACCCGTCAGCGTCTCACGCGTAACCGCGGCATTCGCCGCGCATCGCTCACCGAACAACCTTCTCAAGACCGCCACGATGAAATCCTTGCATGCCATGTCGGCCGTGCTGGCCGCGCTCGCCCTGACGACGCCCGCCGCTCACGCCGTGACCGTTCCGTCGAACGTCGCGCTCGCTCCTCAACAGGACCTGACGCGCCAGGTGCCCGCCGAAGTCGAGTCGCTCGACCCGGCGCACATCGAGTCGTGGACCGGCAACACGATCGGCCTCGACCTGTTCGAAGGGCTCGCCCGCATCGATGCGGCCGGCCAGGTCGTGCCGGGCGTTGCGCTCTCGTGGGAACGCAAGACGCCGCAGACGTGGATCTTCAAGCTTCGCCATGACGCGAAGTGGAGCAACGGCCAGCCGGTGACGGCCGCCGATTTCGTGTATTCGTGGCAGCGCGTCGCCGATCCGAAGACGGGCTCGAAGTACACGATCCTCGTCGAATTCATCAAGAACTCGAAGGACATCATCGCCGGCAAGGCCGCGCCGACGACGCTCGGCGTGCGCGCGCTCGATCCGTACACGCTCGAAGTGACGACCGACGTGCCGGTCGCGTTCTTCCCCGAGCTGACCGCGATGGCTCCGCTCGCACCGGTGAACAAGGACGTGGTCGCGAAGTTCGGCGACGCATGGACGCGCCCGGGCAACATCGTCAGCAACGGCGCGTACCAGCTCGTCGACTGGCAGCCGAACAACCGCATCGTGATCTCGAAGGACGCGAAGTACTGGAACGCGCCGAAGGTCGTGATCAACAAGGTCACGTACCTGCCGATCGAAAGCGACGAAACGGCGATGCGCATGTATCAGGCGGGCCAGATCGACTACAGCTACTCGATCCCGTCGGGCATCTTCCAGCAGGTCAGCAAGCAGTTCGGCGGCGAACTGCGCCCGGGCCTGCAGCTCGCGACCTACTACTACTACCTGAACAACAGCGACGCGGCGCTCAAGGACAAGCGCGTGCGCCAGGCGCTGTCGATGGTGATCGACCGCGACGTGCTGACGTCGAAGCTCACGCAGGCCGGCGAGAAGCCGATGTACGGCCTGATGCCGAACGGCACGAAGGGCGTGCAGCCGTTCACGCCGGAATGGGCGTCGTGGCCGATGGCCAAGCGCATCTCGACCGCGAAGGATCTGCTGAAGCAGGCCGGCTACTCGGATGCGAAGCCGCTGTCGTTCACGCTCACGTACAACACCAACGATCTTCACAAGAAGGTCGCGCTGTTCGCCGCATCGGAATGGCGCACGAAGCTCGGCATCAACACGAAGCTCGAGAACGTCGAGTTCAAGGTGCTGATGAAGGAGCGGCATGACGGCAAGGTGCAGATCGCGCGCGACGGCTGGTTCGCCGACTACAACGACGCGATGACCTTCTTCGACCTGATCCGCTGCGGCAGCTCGCAGAACACCGTCGGCTACTGCAACAAGCAGGTCGACACGCTCGTCGACGACGGCAACCAGAAGCTCGACGACAAGGCGCGCGCCGCGCTGCTCACGCAGGCGCACGACATGGCGATGAACGACACGCCGATGGTGCCGCTGTTCCAGTATTCGGCCGACCGTCTCGTGAAGCCGTACGTGGGCGGCTACTCGCTGAAGAACGTGATCGACATGCGTGCTTCGCAGGACATGTACCTGATCAAGCACTGAGCGGAGCGATCATGCTGGCCTACGCATTGAGACGCACGTTGTGGGCGGTGCCGACGATTCTTGCCGTCATCACCGTCTGCTACCTGCTGCTGCACTTCACGCCCGGCGGTCCGTTCGATACGGAGAAGCAGCTGTCCGCGGCGACGCTCGCGAACCTGAACGCGAAATACCACCTCGACGAGCCGCTGTGGAAGCAGTACCTGCTGTATCTCGGTTCGCTGCTGCAAGGCGATCTCGGCCCGTCGTTCCGTTACGTCGACTGGTCGGTGAACGATCTCGTGAAGAAGGCGCTGCCCGTGAGTCTCGGCGTGGGCGGTGTGTCGATCCCGATCTCGATCGTGTTCGGCGTGCTGCTCGGCACCGTCGCGGCCGTGCGCCGCGACAGCGTGATCGATCGCTTCGTGATGCTGATCGGTAACTTCGGCAACGTCGTGCCTCCGTTCGTGCTCGGCCCGGTGCTCGTGTGGATCTTCGCGATCCTGCTGAAGACTTCGACCGGCAACGGCTGGCTGCCGGCCGGCGGCTGGGGCGACGGCGGCTGGCAGTACCGGCTGCTGCCGATCGTGCTGCTGACCTTCATCAACGTGTCGCTGCTCGCGCGCGTGATGCGCGGCTCGATGATCGAGACGCTGTCGAGCAACTACATCCGTACCGCGCGGGCGAAGGGCCTGCCGGGCTCGACGATCGTGCTGCGCCATGCGCTCAAGCCCGCTCTGATGCCGGTCGTGTCGCTGTTCGGCACGGTGTGCATCACGTCGATCACGGCGGCCGTCGTCACCGAATCGGTGTTCGCGCTGCCGGGGCTCGGGCAGCTCGTCGTGAACGGCGCGATCAACCGCGATTACACGCTGGTGCTTGGCCTCGTCGTGCTGACGACCGTCTGTGCGGTGCTGTTCAACCTGCTGGTCGACCTCGCATACGCGTGGCTCGACCCGCGCATCCGTTATTGAGCGAGGCACTGCGATGACTCCGACTACTCCCGTCGTCGGCCTGCCCGTGCAGACCGACTCGCCGCCGCGTTCGCGCTCGCCGCTCGCGCTCGCATTCGCGCGTTTCCTTCACAACCGCGCAGCCGTGTTCAGCCTCGTGCTGCTCGCGCTGATCACGCTCGCCTGCTTCGTCGGCCCGTGGCTGCTCGCGGCCGATCCCGCGGCGAGCGACTGGGCTTCGATCAGCCTGCCGCCGACGCTCGCGAACCAGCACTGGTTCGGCACCGACGAACTCGGCCGCGACCTGCTCGTGCGCACGCTGATCGGCGGCCGCGTGTCGATCGAGGTCGGCCTGCTCGGCACGCTGGTGTCCGGCCTGTTCGGCGTCGCCTGGGGCGCGACCGCCGGCTTCGCGGGCGGCCGTGTCGACTCCGCGATGATGCGCGTCGTCGACATGATGTACGCGATCCCGTACCTGCTGATCGCGATCCTGATGATGACCCTGTTCGGCCGCTCGTTCATGCTGGTCGTGCTGACGATCAGCGCGTTCTCGTGGATCGACATGGCGCGTGTCGTGCGCGGCCAGACGCTGTCGCTGCGCAATCGCGAGTTCGTCGATGCGGCTCGCGCAATCGGCGTGTCGCCGACGTCGATCGTCGTTCGTCACGTCGTGCCGAACCTGCTCGGCGTGGTCGTTGTGTACGCAACCGTGTCGGTGCCGAACATCGTGCTGACCGAATCGGTGCTGTCGTTCCTCGGCCTCGGCGTGCAGGAACCGATGACGAGCTGGGGCGTGCTGATCCAGGACGGCGCGCAGAAACTGGAATCGATGCCGTGGCTGCTGCTGGCGCCGGCCGTCATGCTGTGCGTGACGCTCTATTGCGTGAACTTCGTTGGCGACGGCCTGCGTGACGCGCTCGACCCGAAGGATCGCTGAAATGGCTGCATTGCTGGAAGTGGAAAACCTCGGCGTGCGTTTCTCGCGCAAGGACGCGCCGCCGATCGACGCCGTGAGCGGCGTGTCGTTCTCGCTCGAAGCCGGCAAGACGCTCGGCATCGTCGGCGAATCGGGCTCGGGCAAGAGTCAGACCGTGATGGCGCTGCTCGGCCTGCTGGCCGGCAACGGCACGACGACGGGTACCGCCCGCTATCGCGGCGACAACCTGCTCGAGATGGATACGCGCGCATTGAACGCGGTGCGCGGCGACCGGATCGCGATGATCTTCCAGGATCCGATGACGTCGCTCAATCCGTTCCTCACGATCGAGCGGCAGATGACCGAGACGCTGCAGCTGCATCGCAAGCTGTCGCGCAAGGAGGCGACGACGCGCGCGATCGAGGCGCTCGAGTCGGTACGCATTCCGGATGCGGCGCGCCGCATCCGCATGTATCCGCACGAATTCTCCGGCGGCATGCGCCAGCGCGTGATGATCGCAATGGCGCTGCTGTCCGAGCCGGAAATCCTGATCGCCGACGAGCCGACCACCGCGCTCGACGTGACCGTGCAGGCACAGATCATCGACCTGCTGCGCGAGCTGAACCGCGAGCGCGGCACCGCGATCGTGCTGATCACGCACGACATGGGCGTGGTCGCCGGCCTCGCGGACGACGTGATGGTCATGTACGCGGGACGCACGGTCGAATACGCGCCGGCCGATTCGATCTTCGCGGCGCCGTCGCATCCGTACACGATCGGCTTGCTCAACGCGCTGCCGCGCCTGACCGATGCCGACGATGCGCCGCTCGTCGCGATTCCCGGCAATCCGCCGATGCCCGGCACCGCGCCGGCCGGCTGCGCGTTCGCGAAACGCTGCACGTATGCGCAGGAGCGCTGCGGTGCCGCGCGCCCCGCACTCGAAACCTATGGCGCAGCGGGCGCGGTGCGCGCGTGCCACCGGCCGCTGGCCGATCTGACGGGAGGTCTGCGATGAGCGTCGATGAACGCCGCAATGACGGCGCGGCGAACGATACGCTGCTGTCCGTCGAGGATCTGAAGGTGCATTTTCGCGTGCCGCTCGGCGGCTATCCGTGGTCGCCGAAGGGCACGCTGCGCGCGGTCGACGGCGTGTCGTTCGACGTGAAGCGCGGTGAGACGGTCGGGCTCGTCGGCGAGTCGGGCTGCGGGAAGTCGACGCTCGCGCGCGCGCTGATCGGCCTCGTGCCGATGACGGCAGGCACGGTGCGCTGGCGCGGCGAAGCCGTCGCGCCCGATCACCTGCGCGGCACCGCGATGCGCCGCGAAGTGCAGATGATCTTCCAGGATCCGCTCGCGTCGCTCGATCCGCGCATGACGATCGAGCAGATCGTCGCGGAGCCGCTCGTCACGCACCACGCCGGCCTCGGCCGCGCCGAAGTGCGGCGCCGCGTGGTCACGATGCTCGAGCGCGTCGGCCTGAACGCACATCACCTGCTGCGTTACCCGCACGAATTCTCGGGCGGACAGTGCCAGCGTGTCGGCATCGCGCGCGCGCTGATCGGCGAGCCGAAGCTCGTCATCTGCGACGAGCCCGTATCGGCACTCGATGTGTCGATCCAGGCGCAGATCGTGAACCTGCTGCGCGATCTGCAGCGCGAACTGTCGTTGTCCTATCTGTTCGTCGCGCACGACCTGGCGGTGGTGAAGGCCATCAGCCAGCGCGTGCTCGTGATGTATCTCGGCCGCGTGATGGAGTTCGGCACGCGGCATGACGTGTACGGCGTGCCTCAGCATCCGTACACGAAGGCGCTGCTCGATGCGGCGCCGACGCCGGAGCCGGCGCGCGAGCGTGCTCGCCGTCCGATGCTGCTGGCGGGCGAGATGCCGTCGCCGCTCAACCCGCCGTCCGGCTGCGCGTTTCGCACGCGCTGTCCGGTCGCGATCGACGCGTGTGCGCAGGACGTGCCGCTGCCCGAAGTGCGGGACGGTTCGGCGGCGCGCGTCGCGTGTATCCGGGCGGGCGTGGCGGCGTGAAGTGACGCAGCAAACATAACCAGGCAGGTCAACAGGGGTAGGGTGCGGCGCGAATGATCTTCGCGTCGCGGGTAAAGGCGCGTCCTTAACCGGGCTCGCCGGGGGGCTGGAAGCGGATCGCAACCGGCGTGGACGACATCAACACAAGACGAGAATGACGATGAAAAAGCAAAAGACGATCGGGACGGCATCGAAGATGCTGCTTGCATGGGGCCTGCCGGCGCTTGCCGGCGTATCGATGAGCGGCGTCGCGCATGCCGACGACGCGGCCCCCGCACCGCTGACGGTCGCGCAGGCCGCGCCGTCCGCCGGCGCAAGCGCGTCGGTTGCGCAGGCAACGACCCCGAACGCCATCATCAACGCCGAAGCGAACCAGGCCGTTACGCCGCCCGACGAGCCGTCGGCGCAGTCGAAGTCGAACGGCTTCATTGCCGACAGCCACCTGAACTTCCTGTTCCGCAACTATTCGGACACGCTCGACAACAAGGGCGGGCCGCATCGTCACGCGTGGGTCCAGGGCGCGATGGCGAACTTCGAGTCGGGCTACACGACCGGCCTGATCGGCATCGGCTTCGACGCATCGCTGTATGCGGCGCTGAAGCTCGACGGCGGCGCCGGCGCCGGCAGCATGGTGCACATCGCGAAGGGCGGCGGCGGCTCGAACCAGCTCGCCTGGGCCTATCCGGGCATCTACGACGTGAAGGCGCGCATCTCGAACACGGTGGTCAAGTACGGTCTGCAGGCCGTCGACAACCCGTTCATGGAGCAGCACGACAACCGCGCGTTGCCGCCGACGTTCCTCGGCGCGACGATCGTCAGCAACGAATTCAAGAACGTGATGCTCGAGGCCGGCAGCTTCACGAAGACCAATGCGCGCGGCCATACGACGCTCACCAATCTCACGACGCAGTACGGCGGCACGCGCGTCAACCGACTGACCTACGTCGGCGGCACGTGGGACTATTCGCCGGACGGCGAAGTCGCGCTGTACGCGAACCAGGCCGACGACGTGTGGCACCAGTACTACGCGTCGGTGAAGCACAGCATCGGCGATACGAAGTCGATCAAATGGACCGGCTTCGGTAACGTTTACTCGACGCACGACACGGGCGACGCGCTGCAGGGCAAGATCAACAACAACGCGTACAGCCTGTCGCTGGCCGCGCAACACGGCCCGCACGAGCTGCTGCTCGGTTATCAGCAAGTGCTCGGCGACCAGTTCTTCGACTACCTGAATGAAACCAACGGCATCTTCCTGACCAACTCGATGGACGTCGACTACAACGCGCCGCACGAAAAGTCGCTGCAGCTGCGTTACACGTTCTACGGCAAGGAAGCGGGCCTGCCGGGCTTCAAGGCGATGGTCTGGGGCGTGACGGGCTGGGGCGCGGATGCGAGCGCGGGCGCGGCGGCCGATCCGAGCAAGTCGAGCATCTACTGGAGCAACGGCGCGCCGGTGCAGGGCCGTCACCACGAGTTCGGCTTCATCCCGTCGTACACGTTCCAGAGCGGCAAGCTGAAGGACACGAAGGTCACGTTCATCGCGATGTGGCACAACGGTTCCGCGCACTACTCGGACGCGACCAACAAGGAATATCGCCTGGTCGTGAACGTGCCGCTGCACGCGTTCTGATCGAAAGGGGGCAGCGCCCCCTTTTCGGCATTTCCCGTCTCGCGCGGCCGGCCTGCCGATGGTTCGATCAGGCCGGTTTGTGCAACCCCGCCACCGGATCGTTCGCGGCGGGGATGTCTTCGACCAGCGACGTGAGCTGGCGGCCCGTGTCGCGCCACGCGTCGAGTCCGCCGCGCAGCGGCAACGCATCGGTGAAGCCCGCGTCGAGCAGGCGCTTGGCCATCAGCGCGGCCGTCACCTCGTTCGGGCACGAGCAATACACGACGAACTTCTGCGAGAACGGATAGCGCGCGACGATGTCCTCGATGTGCCGCTCGTCCGCGAACTGCGCGCCGGGAATCGTGTACGGGTCGAGCTTGCGGTGCTCGGGCGAGCGCACATCGAGCACCACCGGCGCGGCCGCATCGCGCAGCAGTACGTCGAGCTCGTCGACACCGATCCGCGCGCTCGCGAGCTGGCGGATCAGCGCACGGCGGCGCATCCAGCGCACGGCCGCATAGACGGCCAGCAGTGCGACGATCACCAGCAGCACCGCGCGGCCGAGCCGGCTCGCGCCGGCGAACAGCCAGTCGATCTGCCGATAGAACACGAGCCCCGCGACGAGGCCGACGGTCGTCCACAGCGCGGCGCCGAGCGCGTCGTAGCCGGCGAATGTGCGATAGCGCGTGCCGAGCGCGCCGGCCATCGGCACCGACACGAGCGACAGCCCCGGAATGAAGCGGGCGACCGCGAGCACGCGCACGCCGTAGCGGCCGAAGAAGCGTTCGGTTTTCTTCACGCAGGTATCGCGCGACAGCGACAGCCGGCAGATCGTCTTCAGCGTCGTGCCGCCGTAGCGCCGGCCGGCGACGTACCACACGGTGTCGCCGATCAGCGCGCCGAGGACCGACAGCGCCAGCACCGTCAGGAGCTGCGAGCCGACCATCGCCGGGTGCATCGCTGCCATCGCGCCGAACAGCACGAGCGTCGGCATCGCCGGCACGGGCAGGCCGATGGCCGCCGCCAGTACATTGGCGAACACGAGGAGCGGCCCGTATTGGGCGACGAGGTCACGGAGCATGACGGCTGGCCGAAAAGGAAGCGCGTGAGGAGGATACGCAGATGGGCCGATTATCGGCCATTTTCAACCGGGCGGAGGGGAATGACGGAAAGCGCCTGACGGCGGCAGGGACAAGCGAACAGATCGGTGAGCCGGTGCGTTGCGCGCGGCTCACCGTTCGACATCAGGAAGGGCTGCGGGCGAGCGAGGCCGCGCCGTGGTTTTCGCCGGGCAGCTCGGCGCCGTGCGAGCGGATCGCCGCGATCAGCTCGGCCGGCGTGATCTCGTAGCGAACCTCGCGGTGAATGCCGGGCTTGCGTTCGTCGATCTCGATCAGCAGCACGCTCTTGCCGTCGCCGGTCGCTTCGAGCCTGAGCGAGCGCAGTTCGCGGCCGTCGGCCGGGTCGTGTTCGGTGAGCAGGGTCATTGCCCCGGATGAGCCGGTAGTGCGCATCGAACCTATCCTCGTGTCGTGTGTGCCAGATTGGCGAAGATGTCGTTGTTGAATGCAGCCTGATGGAGTTTAACGCGAACGGGCCGCAACACGGAGCATTTTCGTGGGCTTGAAATGAGGGCTGCACCACCTATCCTTCTGATGTTTGAGCCGCACCGGGCGGGCGTTTCAGCCGGATTCGACCGCGTCGCGCCCGACGCTCCGGCCGGTGCCCGGGCCGGGCGGGCGCAGGTGCTGTCGGAAGCGGTTGGGGACGCCGATTACCGGGTCGTCGACTGAGTAGCGAATCGTTTCGACGCGGCCGGCCACGTGGCGCGAGAGGCTCGCGTCGCTGGCGGCGGTGACGCCGCAGTCGCACCACGTGCCGGTCCAGTCGAGCTTCCGGTGCAACCCGGATTGCGCGACGGCGCGCACCGCGACGAACCATGTCGTGTCCGGGTCGTTGCCGTGCCCGTGATCGTCGTGCGTGCCGTGGCCGGACAGTGCGTCTTGGGTGTTGGTCGGCTTCACCGTGAAGCGTACCGTGCCGCCGCTATCATCACGCAGCGTGCGAGGTGTCATGTCATCGCTTCGGTCGCGGGATGGGCGCGTATCGTCGACGGTCCTGCATGCATGCATGCGTGCGTGCAGCGGAATGGGCGGCATGGCGGCGGGCTGTCGATGGAGCGTGCGTCATATCCATTCGAGAATTCGTTCGTTTTCAATTGGCCGTACGAATCGTATCGTCGAGCGATTTGCCGGTCGTGGTGGTCGGCACGGCTGGCTGTGCGGTGTGCGCATGCAGCGGCCAGTCTTGGCTTTTACACCGATGCCTGCATGACGCGCGCGGCCGATTCCGGCATGCGTGGTGCCGTCTGCCGATGCACTTCGCTGTTTCGTCGCTTCATCGTATTTTTGGTTTTGCCGCGTCGCGCGCATGGGCCGACCGTCGTGCGACGCCGCTTCCCGCAACCGTCTCTTTCAACGGAACCCGCCTCGATGAAAACCGTTCTCCGTAACGTGACTGCCGCCTGCCTGTTCGCCGCCGCGGGTGCGGCATTCGCCACCGCCGCACCGCAGGGCGCCGCCGTATCCAGCCCGTCGGGCGACGGCGCGCATCTGCCGCCCGGCATCGCGTGGCAACAGGGCGACGTCGACGCCGCGTTCGCGCTCGCGAAGCGCACCGGCAAGCCGCTGTTGCTGTACTGGGGCGCCGTGTGGTGCCCGTCGTGCAACCAGGTGAAGTCGACGATCTTCAGCCAGCAGGCATTCAAGACCCGCTCGTCGTTCTTCGTGCCCGTGTATCTCGACGGCGATACCGAAAGCGCGCAGAAGCTCGGCGAGCGCTTCAAGGTGCACGGCTATCCGACGATGATCCTGTTCCGCCCGGACGGCACCGAAGTGACGCGGCTGCCGGGCGAGGCTGACCTCGAGCGCTACATGCAGGCACTGTCGCTCGGGATGACGGCCGCGCATCCGGTGCGGCAGACGCTTGCGACGGCGCTGAACGACGGCGCGGCCCTGACGCCGGCCGAATGGCATCTGCTCGCCGACTATTCCTGGGACACCGATGGCGCGCTGCCGGTGCCGGCGGAGCGCGTCGCGGTGACGTTGCAGACCTTGTCGCAACGTGCGCGCGCGGCCGGCGCGAAGGCGGACGCCGCGCGGTTCGCGCTGAAGTCGGCGGTGGTGGCGGCATCGGATGATCCGGTACCGGCGGGCGCACTCGACAAGCCGGCGCTCGCCGATGCGCTGCGCGCGGTGCTGCGCGACCCCGCGCTCGCGCGTGCCGATTCCGACGTGCTCGTCGCGGCGCCCGCGCGAGTGGTCGCCTACCTTGGCGGCGACGCCGCGCAGCGCGCGAAGCTGCGCGATGCGTACGACACGGCGCTCGCGCGCCTGTCGACCGATACGACGTTGTCGTCGATCGATCGTCTGATGGCGCTGCACGGCCGCGTGCTGCTTGCGCGCGGCGACGCGCACGACGGCGCGCCGCTCGCCGCGCCGGCGCTGCTCGATACCGCGCGCAAGCAGATTGCGGCATCGGTGCAGGGCGCCGCGAATGCGTACGAACGGCAGGCGCTCGTCAGCGAGGCGGCGGACACGCTGACCGATGCCGGCCTGTACGACGAATCCGACGTCTTGCTGAAGGCCGAGTTGCCGCGTTCGGCGACGCCGTACTACTTCATGTCGGGATTGGCCGCGAATGCGAAGGCGCGCGGCGACAAGGCCGCGGCGCTCGACTGGTACCGGAAGGCGTACGACGCGGCGAGCGGCCCGGCGACGAAGCTGCGCTGGGGCGCGACCTATTTCGCGAATGCGGTCGCGCTGGCGCCGGACGATTCGGCGCGAATCGAGGCGATTGCCGCGAGCGTGCTCGCGCAGGCCGGCAAGACCAAGGATGCGTTTTACGGGGCGAACCTGCGTGCGCTGACCAAGGTCGTCACGCAACTGAATCGCTGGCGCGGCGGCGGCGCGCACGACGCGTCGGTCAGGTCGGTGGTGAAGCAGTTCGACGGGGTGTGCGCGAAGTTGCCTGCGGGCGACCCGCAGGCAGCGGCATGCGCGAAACTGATCGAGCCGGTCAAGGCGTGATGGCGTGCGACGCAGCGATCGGATGGAGCTGCCGCGTCTTGATGGCGATCAGTGGCTCGACTCCGACGAGGCGCTGCGGTCGCTGCCATAGCCTGCGCGCTCCTGCTGGGCGATCTTCGCTTCGGCGGAGACGATGCTGGCCGGGTAGAACCAGTCGCTCGGCTGGAAGCCCGCCTGCTTGAGCGCTTTCACTTCGGCGTGGACCTGCGCGCGCGTGAGCGGCGGGTTCGACTGCGCTTGCGCAGCGAGCGGGGCGGATACGGCCAGGGCAACGGCAACTGCGTGAATCAGGCGCTTCATGATCGTGACCTCCATGTTTCCAACTGGCCGCCCGCTTTCGTTCGACGAAGCGGCGGTGGTTGAAAGCAGTGTAGGCGTGGCCACCTTTGGGAAAAATGCGATCGCGCCCAACGCAGTGTTCTGCTGCCGGTAACAATGGATGACGGGCGCGCACGGTGCCGGACAGCGGTGCATGGCGAGCATCGGGCCGTCCGGGCTGCGCGGCGATGTCGCGCCGAGGCGCGCCGACCGGCAGGGTACGAACCGGAGGATGCGACCGCCGCCGATCCGCGCCGGCTTGCGTGCCGAGCTGGCGGGAAGGTACGACGCGTCGCGACCGGCATTGCGCTGCGCTGACTGCATTGGCGATGCCGGGGCGATTGCCCGGCTGCGGCGCGCAGGAACAGGCCCTCGGGCGGCGTTCGAAACGCCGCCCGATACGGAGATTCAGACGAGGCCCGTCGTGTAGTACACGGCGATCACGAAAAACACCGCGAGCGTCTTGATCATGGTGACCGCGAAGATGTCGCGATACGACTCGCGGTGCGTGAGGCCCGTGACCGCCAGCAGCGTGATGACCGCGCCGTTGTGCGGCAGCGTGTCCATGCCGCCGCTGGCCATTGCGACGACCCGGTGCAGCACGTCCATCGGAATGTTGGCCGCCTGCGCGCCCTTGATGAACAGGTCCGACATCGCGGCGAGCGCGATGCTCATGCCGCCCGACGCCGAACCGGTGATACCGGCGAGCGAGCTGACCGACACGGCCGCGTTCACGAGCGGGTTCGGAATGCTCTTCAGCGCGTCGCTGACGACGAGGAAGCCCGGCAGCGCGGCGATCACGCCGCCGAAACCGTATTCCGATGCCGTGTTCATCGCGGCGAGCAGCGCGCCGCCGACGGCGGCCTTCGAACCGGCCGCGAAGCGGTCGCTGACGCGCTTGAATGCGGTCAGGACGACCAGCACGATGCCGAGCAGCAACGCGGCCTCGACCGACCAGATCGCGACGACGGTCTTGATCGACGTCGTGACGGGCGCGTGTACGCCCGGCAGCACGTCCGGCGCGACCGTGTACGACGCAGTGCCGTACCACTGCGGGATGAGCTTCGTGAACGTGAAGTTCGACACGCCGACGAGGATCAGCGGCAGGATCGCCAGCGCGGGATGCGGCAGTGCCGCTGCTTCGACGCGCTCCGGCTCGTTGACGAGCGACGTGCCGTAGCCTTCGCCCTTCGCCATCGCCGAACGGCGGCGCCATTCCAGATACGAGAGGCCGACGACGATGATGAACAGCGAGCCGATCGTGCCGAGCGCGGGCGCGGCCCACGCGGTCGTCTTGAAGAACGTGGTCGGGATGATGTTCTGGATCTGCGGCGTGCCGGGCAGCGAATCCATCGTGAACGAGAACGCGCCGAGCGCGATCGCACCGGGCATCAGCCGCTTCGGAATGTTGCTCTGGCGATAGAGTTCGGCCGCGAACGGATACACGGCGAACACCACGACGAACAACGACACGCCGCCATAGGTGAGCAGTGCGCATACGGCGACGATCACCGCATTCGCACGCGAGCGGCCGATGTAGCGGATCGCAGCATGGACGATCGACTCGGAGAACCCGGACAGTTCGATCACCTTGCCGAACACGGCGCCGAGCATGAAGACCGGGAAATACAGTTTGACGAAGCCGACCATCTTCTCCATGAAGATACCGGAGAAGACCGGTGCGACGGCGGCGGGCTCGATCAGCAGGACGGCGCCGAGCGCGGCGATCGGCGCGAACAGGATCACGCTGTAGCCGCGATACGCGGCGAACATCAGGAACGCCAGCGCGGCGAGGACGATCACGAAAGACAAGGGAGTCTCCTAATAGCTTGGAATGGCTTTGGTTGTTGTTCGATCGCGGGACGCGCCGCGAACCGGCCCGGGTTCGTGCAGGTTTCGTGCCATCGGCCGGATTGCGCCGCCGGACGTGGATCCGGCGCAGCTCGGCGGGCCCGCGCCGGCCAATGTCTGAGGATTCTACATAAATCGTCTCGAACCGGAGACGATTCGGCTGCCAGGACTGCCTCCCGAGTCAGGCAGGGCTTTCCCGGACAAGGCCTTCCACGATGTCTCCAAAGTGAGATACTGCGTCTCTTTCTGGAGACATCCAGCCAAGCATACGCGGAGACGACGACACGATGATGAACGACCTGATCCGCCTGCCCGTCAACTACGGCGACGTGCTGCGGCGTGCCGCCGAGTCGCTGTTCCGGACCTTCGAGGATTCGAGTGCGGGCACGGTGGTCGTCGACCGCGACGCGCGGGTCGTGTGGATGAACGAGCGTTATGCGGCGCGCTTCGGGTTCGCCGATCCGCAGCAGGCGGTCGGCCTCGACTGCGAGGCGGTGATTCCGAACAGCCTGATGCGCGAGGTCGTGTCGACCGGCCAGCCGATCCTGCTCGACATCATGGAGACGGGCCGCGAGCCGCTCGTCGTCACGCGCCTGCCGTTGAAGAACGAGGCGGGCGAGACCGTCGGCGCGATCGGCTTCGCGCTGTTCGACCAGTTGAAGACGCTCACGCCGATCTTTTCCCGCTACGCGCAGCTTCAGCAGCAACTGATCGCGACCCAGCGTTCGCTCGCGCAGGCACGCCGCGCGAAATACACGTTCGCGAGTTTCGTCGGCACGAGCGCCGCCAGCCTCGAAACGAAGCGGCAGGCGCGGCGCGCCGCACAGGTCGATTCGCCGGTGCTGCTGCTCGGCGAGACGGGCACCGGCAAGGAACTGCTCGCGCATGCGATTCACGCGGCATCGGCGCGCGCGCTCCAGCCGCTCGTCACCGTCAACGTGGCCGCGATTCCCGACACGCTGCTCGAAACCGAATTCTTCGGCGCGGCGCCGGGCGCCTATACCGGAGCCGATCGCAAGGGGCGCGTCGGCAAGTTCGAGCTGGCCGACCGCGGCACGCTGTTTCTCGACGAGATCGGCGACATGCCGCTGCCGCTGCAGGGCAAGCTGCTGCGCGTATTGCAGGACAAGGAGTTCGAGCCGGTCGGCTCGAACCGGATCGTGCGCGCCGACGTGCGGATCATCGCCGCGACCTCGGCCGACCTGCCCGCGCTGGTCGAGGCCGGCCGTTTTCGCGCGGATCTCTATTACCGGCTCAACGTGTTGACGATCCATGCGCCGCCGTTGCGCGAGCGCGCGTCCGACATCGCGGCGCTCGTCTACGCGACGCTCGAGGAGCTGGCCGCGCAGCACGGTCGCGCCGCGCACTGCGAGCTGACCGACGATGCGCTGCGGATGCTGTGTGCGTACCCGTGGCCCGGCAATGTACGGGAGCTGCGCAACACGCTCGAGCGTGCGCTGATGCTGTCGGATCGCTCGGTGATCGATGCGGGGGCGCTCGCGCCGTTCCTTGGGCCGGTGCGTGCGGTGCCGGATGGCTTGCCGGCAGGCACGCGGGGTGCTCCGTCGCCGGTCGGCCGGGATGCGGGCGATGCAGCGAGGGCACCCGGTGCGGCGGTCGTTTCGTATGCCGATGCATTGGCCGCGTGGGAGCGCCAGTTCCTGATCGACGCGCTTGCAGCCTGCGACGGGAAGGTAGTGGAAGCGGCCGCGCGCATCGGTATCGGCCGGGCGACGCTGTACAAGAAACTGACGGCGCTCGGAATCGGTCGGTAGCCGGCAGCGGTGGATGCGTCCGGACATGACGAGCGGCACTGAAGTGCCCGACGGGAGACGACCATGAAGCGAATCGCAATTGCCGGATGGCTGGCCATACTGGCGGCGACGCCCTCGCTCGCGCACGCGGGTGACGCGGACGCGCCCGAGGTACGGCGCAACTGGTACAACGATCCGTTCGTCGCGCTGTCCCACGGTTTCGCCGAATGCCCGCTGCCGCTCGGCCCGTGGATGACGCGCGCCGAGATGGAAGACGACGCGCATTACCGCGTCGAGCGCGGGACCACCTGCTGGCTTGCTCATCGCTGCACGAAGCCGAATTCCTACATGTACGACGCACCGATCGCCGACGCAGCGAAAGCGCATTTCGCGGGCTCCGACCGTTTGCAGGGCACGAGCCTGTGGATCACCGTGCAGCGGCGCTTCATCTATGTCGAAGGGTGTGCCGATCCGGCATTCGATCGGCAGGCGCTGGCGCGCGAACTCGGCGCACTTCCCGACGTCGAGCAGGTATTCGTTCGCATCACCGACGATCCGCACCGGGCCGTGCCGTACAAGACGCGCGGGCGGCCGGATCGGACGCCTGACTGAACAGAGGACGGCAGTGCATGGCATACTCGCGGCATTAAAAAATCGGTTGACGGAAAGAACAATGAAACACATGCTTGCGTCGGTCTGTCGGTGGCCTCGAATGCATTGGCGTCGGGCCGGATTGTTGGCCCTGGTTGCGGGGCTCGGCGGGTGCGGCGGCGGGGCGCCACTGTTTACTTCGGACGGGCGCCCGACTACGCAGGTGCAGTGCACCGGGAGCGACTGGAGCAATTGCACGGACAACGCCCGGGCCATTTGCAATGGGGAATTCGACGTTCTCCAGCAATCGACCGATGATGCCGTGCGAAATCTTCTCTTCGCATGCAAGAAGAAAAGCGGTTATTGATCCCGACATGACCGGATAAGGACAGGTAATCGGGTGAAGCGCTTTTCTATTCGCTTGGAGTCGGCTATTTTTCATGAATAACACTCACGGAGTCCCATCCATATGGCGACCTACAGGCAACTGACAGCGCAACTCGAAAGACTTCAGCAAAAGATCGACAAGGAACGCGAAAAGGCGATTGCCGAGGCAATTGCTACCATTCGGGCCAAAATCGAGGAATACGACATTACCGCGGAAGAACTCGGCTTTCGACCGATCGGTGCCGCCGGTGCTTCGAAACCGAAGCGTCCGTTGCCGCCGAAGTACCTGAATCCGAAGACCGGCGAAACGTGGAGCGGCCGCGGACGGGCGCCGGCGTGGCTCGGCAAGAACCGCGCGCGTTTTCTGATCAAGGACTGACTCCCGAAAATCCTCACCTTTCGTGCGCTGACTGACGGTGCGAACGACCATGCGGTCGTCGCACCGTTTTGTTTTGGGCCGCCGGAGCGCGAGTCGAAATCGTGAATGGGCCGGCAATGCCGCACGATTGATGCATGCCGTCTATTGCGAAATTGCCGCGATTCGACCGGATATCGCCGCGAATTCCCGTAAACAAACCCGCATTTACGCCGCATGCGTGCGTTGGCATTCTCGATCTGAACGGTGCCCGCATACCGCCGATTGCGATCACCTCTCGCGTATTCGCGCTGCGAGTCGCGCAACTCCCGAACATGCTCACCATGCCTCCCGTAAATCCTCACCTTTGAAGTGGCGACCGGATGACCGCCTCGTGCCGTTTTCGCCCGTTGCATCGTGCGAAGGCGTCGGCGACCGGCCCATGTTGCGGGCATTGACGCGCGTCGCACAGTCGGCCGTTCGGCATATAGGCAGCCGCATCGGGTTCGCCTATGCTTGGAATTCGCGTCGCCCGGCGCACGGCCATCCGGCTCGTGCGTCGGTCGGGTCGTCTTTCGTTACCGTATGGAGCCGATGTGACCGTTCGCCATCTCGATGCGCTGTTCCAGCCCAGGTCCGTTGCGGTCGTCGGTGCATCGTCGCGCGCGGGAAGTATTGGTGCAATGGTGTGGGCGCGCGTGCTCGACGGTGCGTTCGAGGGGCCCGTGTGGCCCGTCAACCCGAAGTATCGCGAGCTGAACGGGCACGTTGTCGTGTCGGATGTCGACCGGCTGCCCGCGCCGCCATCCGTCGCGGTGATCTGCACGCCGCCGGCCACGTGGGCCGGCATCGTACGCAAGCTCGGCGAGATCGGTACGCGCGTCGCGGTGATCGTCGGCGAGGCGCGCACCGACGCCGATCGCTCCGCACTCGATCGCACGCTCAAGGCGGCCAAGCCGTTCGTGCTCCGTATCGTCGGGCCGGGCAGTCTCGGCGTGCTGTCGCCCGCGCGGCATGCGCATTTCGGCGCGCCGGCGTATACGGCGCGAGCGGGCGGTGTCGCATGGGTGTCGCAATCCAATGCGCTGACGAATGCGGTACTCGGCTGGGCCGATGCACGAGGCCTCGGTTTCTCACATGTTGTCGCGCTGGGTAGCGAGGCCGACGTCGATGCGGGCGACGTGCTCGACTACCTCGCGAGCGATCCCGGCACGCGCGCGATCCTGCTCGAGCTCGATACCGTATGTGCGGCGCGCAAGTTCATGTCGGCCGCGCGTGCGGCGGCGCGCAACAAGCCGGTGCTCGCGCTGCGCACCGGGCGCGCCGATCCCGGCGATGCGCTTTACACGGCGGCGTTCCAGCGTGCGGGGATGGTGCGGGTCGATGCGCTCGACGATCTGCTCGACGAGATCGAGACGCTCGGTGTCGGGCGCGTCACGGCGCGCGGCGCGGCGACGCTCGTGACCAGCGACGCAGGCGTCGCGAAACTCGCGGTCGATGCGGTCGCGGAGGTGCGCGATGTGCTGGCCGACTGGCCGGCCGAGGCAACGTCGGCGGTTGCGGCCGCGCTGCCGCATTTGGCGGGCCCACGCAATCCGCTGACGCTCGGCGACAATGCGCGCCCCGAGCATTTCGGCGCCGCCATCAAGGCGCTCGCACCGTTTCCGCAAACGGGCACGCTGTTCGTCGTGCATTCGACGTCCCATAGTGCGCCGGCCGAGGCGGTCGCGCGCACGCTGATCGAGTCACGGCAGTACGCGTACCGCGGCATCCTCGCGTGTTTCTTCGGTGCGGTCGACGCCGCGACGCGCGACGCACTGCACGCGAACGGCATTCCCGTGCACACCACCCCGCAGCGGCTTGCGCGCGCATATGCGCGGCTCGTCGACTACAACCTCGGGCGGCAGTTGCTGATGCAGACGCCCGAGGGCACGCCGCTGCAGCCGGCCGAGTGCATTGCATCCGCGCAGGCCGAGGCCCGACGGATGGTGGAGGCCGGCGAGCATGAACTGACCGGCGAAGCGGCGTTGCGCTGGCTGTCCCACTTCGGCGCGCATGGCGAGCCGGCCGATGCGCCGGCGGCCGCCAGAATCGTCGACGTCACGGTCGACATGTACGACGATTCGAATTTCGGCCCGGTGTTTCGTTATGCCGTGCCGCCGGCCGACGGCGTATCGGCGCCGTTCGTCGTATACGGGTTGCCACCGCTGAACACGGTGCTCGCCCGCGCGGTGATGGAGCGTTCGCCATATGCGCGCCGCGCGCCCGTCGAACCCGCGCTCGACGCGCTGACGGCGCTGTCGCAAGTCGTTTGCGACGTACGCGAGGTCGTCGCGATGTCGGTCACGCTGCGCGTGCTGTCCGACCGTGCATACGTGGTCGCGCCGCGCATCACGCTGGCGGCCGGGCGCAGCCGGCTCGCGATCATGCCGTATCCGCGCCATCTCGAGCAGACGCTCGAGTGGCGCGGTGAGACCGTGACGATCAGGCCGATCCGTCCGGAAGACGAGGAAGCGCACAACGAGCTGCTTGGCGCGATGACGCCCGACGATCTGCGGATGCGTTTCTTCGGTGCGGTGCGCAGCTTCGATCATTCGCAAGTCGCACGGATGACGCAGATCGACTACGACCGCGAGATGGCCTTCATCGTGTCGCTTACCGATGTGTCGGGCCGGTCGCACACACTCGCGGTGGCCCGCGCGGTTACCGATCCCGACAACGAGACGGCAGAGTTCGCGATCGCCGTGCGGCCCGACCAGAAGGGCAAGGGGCTTGGGCGACTGATGATGACCCGCATCATCGACTACACGCGATCGCGTGGCACCGCATGGATGGTAGGTGAGGCGCTGCGCGAGAACACCGCGATGATCTCGCTGGCGAAATCGTGCGGTTTCGAGGTGTCGACGACCGAGGAACCTGGTGTGGTGGGGTTCAGGATGAAGCTGCAACCGTAATCGCGACGACGAGCGTGCTCGAACCTCCGACGGTATCGTGCGCAGTCGCCGCGGAACGCGCGATGTCGGTGATGCACGGTCGCGATTGGGCGAATCGGGTGTAATTGGGAGTGCAGATCGTTCCACTCTTTGCCTTTCGATATGCGGATCGGTACGACGCTCGCTTCGCGACCTGCTGGAAGGAGTGAGCGCCTCGACTTGCGGCGTTCGTAGCAGGCGATGGCATGCGCGTTGACCTCCGCATATCGCCGGTCCCGGCGCCATGTTCCGGCGCACAAACGCGCGCATTGCCCACCTGCTCCATCCGAAACGGAACAAAGGTGAGACTTTCCGGGAGCGGTAAGGTGAGCCGATTCGGGAGCATCCGGTGAGCCTTCGCGGGAGCTGCCGGTGAGCCCTTGCGGGAAGCCCCGGTGAGCCTTTCCGGGAAAGGGGCGGTGAGCGTTTGCGGGATGCGTTGGTGAGGACGTTCGGGAGCGCCCGGTGAGGGTTTTCGGGAACTGAGGTGAGCTTTTACGGGATGCTGCGGTGAGCGCTTGCGGGAGGCTTCGGTGAGACTTTTCGGGAGTGCGTGCCCGCAGTGCTCCGGCTGGCGCGGCGCAGCTTTTGCCTGCGTCCGCGCCGGTGCGGGCACGCATGAACCGTGCCCGCGATGGCGATTACGCGGCGAGTTTCGACGCTGCGTCGTTCACCTGGTCACGCGAAATCGCGAGTTCCGCGAGGTGCGCGTCGGCATAGACGCCGCCGGTTTCGCGCTCGAGGCGGGCGATCGTCAGCGCGCAACGCGCGGTGTCCTTCGGCATCGCGATGAAGCGCTTGACCGATTCGCCGGACGTAAATGCATCGAACAGCGCGGCGCGCACGTCGTCCGGAAGCGTCTTGGTCCATTGATACGGCTTGCCGTTGAACGTGATCGACGGCGGCAGCGTGCGCTCTTTCTTGGTGGCCGTGATGAGGCCGTAAGTGCGCGCGGCCTCGCCGATCTGCTCGGGCGAGAAGAGTTCGTCGGGCGTGATGTCGAACTGCTCGATGTAGTTCTCGATCGCCCGCATCGCTTCGGCACGGTCGTCGCGCTTCTTCTGCGCGCGCGCGACGATGTCGCGCAGCTCGTCCGCTTCCTCGGGCGTGATCGTGAAGCTCGCCTGCTTCTGCTGAAGTTCGGAGAAACGCTGGAATTCTTGATCGTTCAGAAGTTTGGCCATGACATCCATCGGACACGGCGGCCGCGACAGCCGGCCGCCGTAGTTTTTGAGAGGGCCGCTATTCTAGCGTAGCGCGGCGTGCGGATCGCACACCGCAGGCATCGGCGCGCGCGCCTGCCCGACCCGCTCGCCGTGTGGCCGAACGACTGCCGCACCCGAAGGTCGAGCGCGGCGAGCGTGATCGACGATCAGGCGATGTTCAGCACGTTTGCGCGCGGCACATCGACAACTGGCCTGCCGCATCTCGCAATCGTGCGACGACCACCTCGATCGACGGCGCCATATGCGCATCGATCCGGCGCATGTACGGGCAGGTCAGCACCGCGATCGCATGGCCGGCCGGGCCGAGGATCGGCGCGCTCAGGTCGGTCACGCCGTACGCCTGTCGGCTGTCCTGGCGTATGTAACCGGACTGCCGAATGGACTGGCACGCGTGCGCGAGTTCCTGCTCGTTCATCGGCGTTTCGCCCTTGACCTTGCGATGCTCGGCCAGCATGTGCGCACGCTGCTCGGAACCCTGGAACGACAGCATCACGCGCCCCGACGCCGTATCGGCGAGCCCGACGCGCGAGCCCAGCCGCACCGATACGCCCCATGGGCCGGGGCCGTCGACCTGCGCGATCACGAGCAGGTTGCCGCGGTCGTAGACGGTCAGATGGCACGACTGTTCGGCCGCGTCGGCGAAGCGCTGCATCAGCGGCAACGCCTCGGCGATCAGCCGGTTCATCGGTGGATGCCGATGCGCAAGCGCGAACAGTTTGAGGCTGAGCGTGTAACGGTCGCCGCCGCTCGAGCGCATCACGTAGCGGCGTGCGACGAGACGTTCGAGCATCCGGTAGATCTCGCTCGCGTTGCGGCCGAGTTCCTTCGTGATTTCGGTGCGGGTGAGTCCTTCCTTTTGTTCAGACAAGAGTTCGAGAATGTCGAGACCCTTGTCGAGCGCGGGTGCGCGATAGCGGTCGGCTGTGCCCATCGACTCCCGTGCGTCGCTGCCGGGGAGCAGGTTATTGGTCGTTTGCATCATGGGGTAGGAAGTCCGGGGTTGCCAATCGGTGGCGACGCACGCTGGCCTGATTTGCACGCGGAATCCGTGAAGCCGCATGCGGATGCGACTGCCATCCGCGCGAGCTTAACAACAAACATTCAGTGTGCAATGCAGCGTCTTTTTACCGATCGTTACCCAGCAAGAACGGATCACGTAGCGTTCCCGATGACAGGGTCACAAGAAATATTCGCAATCCATTCCTCGGATCGAATGACGGCGGCATTCGGCGTAAAAGCCGAATGTGCGGCGAGCGCCGATGCTGCGGCGCAATCTCCGCAGGCGCACCAATAGTCGGTATCCGTCGCGCGCCATTTCACGGCGGCCCGCCGGTGGTACAAAGAGCGGCGGGCCAGCGACGGCGCTGCCGCGCGTGATGCCGGCCGCCACAGGCCGCCACATGTCGCGGATGCTGCGTCGTCGTCGCCGATGCGCAGACCGGCGGCCGCCTGCTCGATGCGCGTCGCACTTCGGTGCGGCGCCGCGATCGCTGCGCCTGCGCGAGCCTCGCGTGTCGTTTGGCCTGCCGGATGCGGCGCCGACGCGCGTCATCGACGATCGACATTCAGTCCGGCGCGTGGCCGTCAGCGGTCGCGTCGGCCGGTATCCTGTCACATTCGACAACAGAGGTTGAGCACGATGAAACTGCTTCGCTATGGCCCGTCCGGCCAGGAAAAGCCCGGCATCCTCGATGCGGATGGCCGCATCCGCGACCTGTCCGCGCACGTGCCGGATCTGGCCGGCGACGCGCTGTCCGACGCCGCGCTCGCGCGCGTGCGCGCGATCGATCCGGCCACGCTGCCGCTCGTGCCCGGCGAGCCGCGCATCGGCGCGTGCGTCGGCCGCGTCGGCAAGTTCATCGGCATTGGTCTGAACTATGCCGATCACGCGGCCGAGGCCGGCATGCCGGTGCCGAAGGAGCCGGTGGTATTCGGCAAATGGACGAGTTCGATCTGCGGCCCGAACGACGGTATCGACATCCCGAAGGGTTCGGTGAAGACGGATTGGGAAGTCGAGCTCGGCGTCGTGATCGGTGCGACGTGCAAGGACGTCGGCGAGGCGCGCGCGCTGGATTACGTCGCCGGCTATTGCGTCGTCAACGATGTCTCCGAGCGCGAGTGGCAGATCGAGCGCGGCGGCCAGTGGGACAAGGGCAAGGGCTTCGACACGTTCGGCCCGATCGGCCCGTGGCTCGTGACGCGCGACGAGGTGCCCGATCCGCAGTGCCTCGACCTGTGGCTCGAGATCGACGGACACCGCTACCAGAACGGCAACACGCGCACGATGGTGTTCACCGTCGCGCAACTGATCGCTTACCTGTCGGCCTGCATGACGCTGCAACCGGGCGACGTGATCACGACCGGCACGCCGCCGGGCGTCGGGATGGGCATCAAGCCGTCGCCTGTGTTCCTGAAGGCAGGGCAGACGGTGCGCCTCGGGATCGAAGGATTGGGCGAGCAACTGCAGCGCACGCGCAACGCGCAGTAGGCAATTCGCGGCACGGGCCGGATCGCGCGCGTAATCGACCGGGACCAGGCCGCGCCATCCGACCATCCGCCGCGTCGTTGCCGTAATTGCCTGCGGTAGCCATGTACCAAAGACCAGGGCCCGATTCCTCATCACGCGGAATCGGGCCCTGGTCGCTTACCGGTGTCGGTACGAACCGAATCAGACGACGTTGTCCAGTTCGCAGTGGGCTTCGAGCCGATACCCGTCGGGATCGACGACGAATGCGGCGTAGTAGCCGGGGCCGTAGTGCTCGCGTTTGCCCGGCCCGCCATTGTCCTTTCCGCCGTGCTGGAGCGCGGCGCGATAGAACGCATCGACTTCCACGGGCGACGATGCGCGAAACGACACGTGCAATCCTGAATCGGGATCGGCGACGACCGGACGCGCCGCGTGCTGCAACCACAGCACCGGTTCGCTGGTGCCGTAGCCGAGGGATCCGTCGTCGCTGTACAGCCGCTTGTAGCCGAGCGCGCCGAGCGTGTTGTCGTAGAACGCGCGGCTGCGGTCGATCTGGGCAACGCCGAACGAAAGGTGATCGATCATCTGTGGCTCCTTGAACTGAAGGGGGGACGTCAGTGCAGCAAACCTTTTTAACCACCATGCCGGTTATGTTAGAAAGCGTCCGCGCGCTTGTCAACCGGCATGGTCGTTAGATACGATCGCGGCATGAGCAAAACGCAACCTTCCGTCACGGCGGACTGCCTGATTCCGGCGCTGTCCGACACGCTGAGCATCGACTTCGCGAATACGCTGTACTGGCGCGGCGCCGATACGCCGACCGAAACCTTCGGCACGCTGGACGACCTGTTCACCTGGTGCCGCGAGCACGCGGGCGTGCCGGCCGGCCTGGCCGACGCGTGTCGTACACACGTGAAGAAGAAAGAGGGCGAGCCGGCGATGCTGGCGCTCGCGCTCGCGTTGCGCGAGGCGCTGTATCGGCTCTTTCATGCGCAAGCCGAGCGGCGCGAGCCGCAAGCGGACGATCTCGCGCTGCTGGGCGGTTTTCTGGCGGAAGCGGCGCCGCGCGTCGCGCTCGCGCAGATCGACGGCGGCTATGCGTGGCGGATCCGCGGTGCGGACGCGACGCTCTCCACGCTGCTGAGCCCGGTGCTATGGTCGGCAATGGACCTGCTGGGCAGCGCGCGACTCGCGAAGGTCAAGCGCTGCGCGAACGATGCGTGCCAATGGCTGTTCATCGACGACAGCAAGAACGGCAGCCGCCGCTGGTGCTCGATGTCGTCGTGCGGGAATCGCGCGAAGGCTTACCGCCACTATCACAAGGCCGATTGAAGGCGGCGCGCGTCATGCGTACCCTGGCCATCCCGCCCGCACCTATTTCGCAGACAGCTTCCGCCATAGCGTCGTCTTGCTGATGCCGAGCATCGCGCACGCGCGATCGCGATCGCCGCCGCATGCATCGAGCACCGCGCGGATCTCGTCGGCTTCGGCGCGACGGCGGCGCGCGTGGAGTGTCTGCGCGTCGTCGGCGTCGGGCGCGTCGGGCGGCACGGCGAACAGTTCGGGCGCGATCGCCTGCAGCGCATCGGGCGTGAGCGCCGCGCACGCGGCACCCGGATCGCGCTCGTCGACTTCCTCGGCCAGTTCCACCGCGATCCGCTCGACCACGTTCTGCAGTTCCCGCACGTTGCCGGGCCATCGATAGCGCGCGAGCGTCGCGCGCGTCGCGTCGAGCGCGCGCATTGCATCGTCGATCTCGCGCACGCGTTCGGCCAGCCGCGGTTCGCGCCGCGCAGCCTGAACGAGCAGCGTGGCGGCGAGCGCGGGAATGTCGGCGGCGCGCTCGCGCAGCGGCGGCAGGCCAATGTTCAGGATGTTGAGCCGGTAATACAGGTCCGCACGGAACGTGCCGTCCTCGACGGCCGCGAGCAGCGGGCGGTGCGTCGCGGCGATCACGCGCACGTCGATGCGGATCGGCTCGGTCGAGCCGAGACGGATCACCTCGCGCTCCTGCAGCACGCGCAGCAGCCGGCTTTGCAGCGACGGCGGCATCTCACCGATCTCGTCCAGAAACAGCGTGCCGCGGTGCGCGGCCTCGAACAGCCCGGTCTTGCCGCCGCGCCGCGCGCCGGTGAACGCGCCTTCCTCGTAACCGAACAGCTCGCTCTCGAGCAGCGCCTCCGGAAACGCGCCGCAGTTGATCGCGACGAACGGATAGTTGCGCCGCGAGGACAGCGCGTGCAGGCTCTGCGCGATCATCTCTTTGCCGGTGCCGCTTTCGCCCAGTACGAGCACGGTCGCGTCGGATTTCGCGTAGCGGCGCACGAGATCGCGCACGCGCGCCATCGGCGCGGACGCGCCGACCACATCGTCGAGCGTGTAGCGCGCCGCGAACTGCTGCGTGTTCGCCTGCGAACGCAATGCGCGATCGAGCCGCTCGACGGCACGCGACTCCTGGAACGTCAGCACGCTGCCGGACGTCACGCCGCGATCGACCAGCGGCCCGCGATGCACGACGTAGCGCACGCCGCGCACGGTCGCGAGCGCGTCGCCGTCTTCGCCGCGCAGCGTGCGCAATTCCGGCCGCAAATCGACGAGCGCGCGGCCGACGGCCGCCGCCGGTTCGACGCCGAGCGCCGACGCGAGCCGCTCGTTGATGGCTTCGACGCGACCGCGCGCATCGAGCGCCACCACGCCGTCGCGCAGATGCTGCAACAGGTTGTCGAGCCGCTGGCGGCGAAACGCCTCGGCGTGCGTCGCGTACGCGACCTCGAGCGCCGTCTCGACCGCCTTGCGCACCGACGCGTGCGAATAAAGGAACACCGCGCCCATGCCCGCACTCGCCGCGAGATCGGTGACGAGGCCGGGGCCGACGATCGTCTCGATGCCGCGATCGTGCAGGTCGTGCACGCACGCTTCGGCTTCCTGCGCGGACTGATATGACGCAAACTGCACGTCGAGGCCGTAAGCGGCGACGAAGCGGCGCACTTCGGGCGGCGTCTCGCCGGCGCTGACGAGCGCGATGCGCGATGCGTCGCGCCGTGCCCGGGCTAGCGCCTGCATCACGTCGAAACCGGTCGGCGATACGACGACGACCGGCACTTGCGCCCGCGTTTTCAGGAAGCCGCCGTTCGAGCCGGCCGCGACGATCACGTCGGGCCGCGAGGTGCCGGCTTCCGCGATCGCGCTCAGCGCGTCTTCGTATGCACGCGTGACGATGCGCACGTCGGCGCGTTCGTCGAATTCGCCGGCGATCTCGCGAAACAGGTCGCGCAGGCGGCTGATGCCCATCGCCCAGATGCGCGGGCGAACGGCTCGGTCGGCCGGGCCGACGGGCTTGGTCGAAGAGAGGTCCATGACGATCGATTATGCGCGTGCGATTTCATTTTTGAAACATGAAATTGCCGAAATGAAATCGTCGGATGATGGGTTGCTCGCGCCGGTTGCTTAAGAATCAGTGGGTTAGCGGCAATTCGCGAGCTGGCCCGGTCCTTGCTGTTGATGGGCATTCCTTCAGGAGGCCGTTCATGAGCAACACGCATCTTCAGAGCGCCGGCGCGAAATTCCGCGCGGCAGTCGCGGCCGAGCAGCCGCTGCAGGTGGTCGGCGCGATCACCGCGTACGCGGCCAAGATGGCGCAGGCCGTCGGCTTCAAGGCCGTCTACCTGTCGGGCGGCGGCGTCGCCGCGAATTCGCTCGGGATCCCCGATCTCGGCATCAGCACGATGGAAGACGTGCTGATCGACGCGAACCGGATCACCAACGCGACCGACCTGCCGCTGCTCGTCGACATCGATACCGGCTGGGGCGGCGCATTCAACATCGCGCGCACCGTTCGCTCGTTCATCAAGGCCGGTGTCGCGGCCGTCCACCTGGAGGACCAGGTCGGCCAGAAGCGCTGCGGGCACCGTCCGGGCAAGGAAGTCGTGCCGACCGACGAAATGGTCGATCGCGTGAAGGCCGCGGTCGATGCGCGCACCGACGACCAGTTCGTGATCATGGCCCGCACCGACGCGGCCGCCGCCGAAGGAATCGATGCGGCGATCGAGCGCGCGATCGCGTACGTGGAAGCCGGCGCGGACATGATCTTCCCCGAAGCGATGAAGACGCTCGACGACTATCGCCGCTTCAAGGCCGCCGTGAAGGTGCCGATCCTCGCGAACCTGACCGAGTTCGGCTCGACGCCGCTGTTCACGCTCGACGAGCTGCGCGAGGCGAACGTCGACATCGCGCTGTACTGCTGCGGCGCGTATCGCGCGATGAACAAGGCCGCGCTGAATTTCTACGAGACGCTCCGCCGCGACGGCACGCAGAAGGCCGCGGTGCCGACCATGCAGACGCGCGCCGAGCTGTACGACTTCCTCGGCTATCACGCATACGAGCAGAAGCTCGACGAACTGTTCGCGCAGGGCAAGAAGTAACGCGCCCCGCGCGCCGGGGCACGGCTCCCGGAATGCTTTGCATGAAACCGGGCCGCGCGCATCCGCGGCGCGCCCGGCCGACATGACACCCCCGATACCCATTGGAGAACGGAAACATGAGCGAGACGAAAGACGCAGCACCGGCCGCCGCAGGCGCATTCAAGCCGAAGAAGTCGGTGGCGCTGTCGGGCGTGACGGCCGGCAACACGGCGCTGTGCACGGTCGGCAAGACCGGCAACGACCTGCACTATCGCGGGTACGACATCCTCGACGTCGCGGAATCGTGCGAATTCGAGGAAATCGCGCACCTGCTCGTGCACGGCACGCTGCCGAACCTGACCGAACTGGCTGCGTACAAGACCAAGCTGCGCGCGCTGCGCGGCCTGCCGAACGCACTGAAGGCCGCGCTCGAGCAGATCCCGGCATCGGCTCACCCGATGGACGTGATGCGTACCGGCGTGTCGGTGCTCGGCACCGTGCTGCCGGAGAAGGACGATCACAACCTGCCGGGCGCGCGCGACATCGCCGACCGCCTGATGGCGTCGCTCGGCTCGATGCTGCTGTACTGGTATCACTTCTCGCACAACGGCAAGCGCATCGAGACGGAAACCGACGACGACTCGATCGGCGGCCACTTCCTGCATCTGCTGCACGGCAAGACGCCGTCGAAGTCGTGGGTCGACGCGATGCATACGTCGCTGATCCTGTACGCGGAGCACGAGTTCAACGCATCGACGTTCACCGGTCGCGTGATCGCGGGCACGGGCTCGGACATCTATTCGGCGATCACCGGCGCGATCGGCGCGCTGCGCGGGCCGAAGCACGGCGGCGCGAACGAAGTCGCGTATGAAATCCAGAGCCGCTACAGCTCGCCGGACGACGCCGAGGCCGACATCCGCCGCCGCGTCGAGAACAAGGAAGTCGTGATCGGCTTCGGCCATCCGGTCTACACGATTTCCGATCCGCGCAACAAGGTGATCAAGGGCGTCGCGCACAAGCTGTCGAAGGAAGCGGGCGACCTGAAGCTGTACAGCATCGCCGAGCGCCTCGAATCGGTGATGTGGGACGCGAAGAAGATGTTCCCGAACCTCGACTGGTTCAGCGCCGTGTCGTATCACATGATGGGCGTGCCGACCGCGATGTTCACGCCGCTGTTCGTGATCTCGCGCACGTCCGGCTGGAGCGCGCACATCATCGAGCAGCGCATCGACAACAAGATCATCCGCCCGAGCGCGAACTACACCGGTCCGGAAGACCTGCAGTTCGTGCCGATCGAGAAGCGCTGATCGCCCGCTGCGCGCGCCGGCACCCGTGATGCGGGTTGCCGGCGCGCGCGGAACGTCTTACCCCGATTCCCGCCCCACATCATGAATACCGCCTACCGCAAACCCCTGCCCGGCACGTCGCTGGACTTCTTCGACGCGCGTGCCGCGGTCGACGCGATCGCCCCCGGCGCGTACGACACGCTGCCGTACACGTCGCGCGTGCTCGCCGAAAACCTCGTGCGCCGCTGCGATCCGGCGATCCTCGGCGATTCGCTGACGCAGATCATCGAGCGCAAGCGCGAACGCGACTTCCCGTGGTTCCCGGCGCGCGTGGTGTGCCACGACATTCTCGGCCAGACGGCGCTCGTCGATCTCGCGGGCCTGCGCGACGCGATCGCCGAGCGCGGCGGCGACCCGGCGAAGGTGAACCCCGTCGTACCCGTGCAACTGATCGTCGATCACTCGCTCGCCGTCGAGTGCGGCGGTTTCGATCCGGACGCGTTCGCGAAGAACCGCGCGATCGAGGATCGCCGCAACGAGGATCGCTTTCACTTCATCGAATGGACCAAGCAGTCGTTCGAGAACGTCGACGTGATCCCGCCGGGCAACGGCATCATGCACCAGATCAATCTGGAGAAGATGTCGCCGGTGATCCAGGTGCAGGATGGCGTCGCGTATCCGGACACTTGCGTCGGCACCGACAGCCACACGCCGCACGTCGACGCGCTCGGCGTGATCGCGATCGGCGTGGGCGGGCTGGAAGCGGAGAACGTGATGCTCGGCCGCGCATCGTGGATGCGCCTGCCCGACATCGTCGGCGTCGAGCTGACGGGCAAGCGCCAGCCCGGCATCACCGCGACCGACATCGTGCTCGCGCTCACCGAATTCCTGCGCAAGGAAAAGGTGGTCGGCGCGTATCTGGAATTCCGTGGCGAAGGCGCGGCGAGCCTCACGCTCGGTGACCGCGCGACGATTTCGAACATGGCGCCCGAATATGGCGCGACGGCCGCGATGTTCTTCATCGACGGCCAGACGACCGACTACCTGCGCCTCACCGGCCGCAGCGACGAGCAGGTGAAGCTCGTCGAGACCTACGCGAAGGCGGCCGGCCTGTGGGCCGATACGCTGGATCGTGCGCAGTACGAGCGCACGCTGACGTTCGACCTGTCGAGCGTCGTGCGCAACATGGCCGGTCCGTCGAACCCGCACAAGCGGCTGCCGACGTCCGACCTCGCCGCGCGCGGCATCGCCGGCCAGTGGGAAGAGAAGGCGGGCGAGATGCCCGACGGCGCGGTCATCATCGCCGCGATCACGAGCTGCACGAACACCAGCAACCCGCGCAACGTGATCGCAGCTGCGTTGCTCGCGCGCAATGCGAACGCGAAGGGCCTCACGCGCAAGCCGTGGGTGAAGAGTTCGCTCGCGCCGGGCTCGAAGGCGGTCGAGCTGTATCTGGAAGAAGCGAACCTGTTGCCGGAGCTGGAAAAGCTCGGCTTCGGCATCGTCGCGTTCGCGTGCACGACCTGCAACGGGATGTCGGGCGCGCTCGATCCGAAGATCCAGCAGGAGATCGTCGATCGCGACCTGTACGCGACCGCCGTGCTGTCCGGCAACCGCAATTTCGACGGCCGGATCCATCCGTATGCGAAGCAGGCGTTCCTCGCGTCGCCGCCGCTCGTCGTCGCGTATGCGATCGCCGGCACGATCCGCTTCGACATCGAGAAGGACGCGCTCGGCCACGATCAGGACGGCAAGCCCGTCACGCTGAAGGACATCTGGCCGACCGACGAGGAAATCGACGCGATCGTCGCATCGAGCGTGAAGCCCGAGCAGTTCCGCAAGGTGTACGAACCGATGTTCGCGCGCACGGCCGATGCGGGCGAGCGGGCGGCACCGTTGTACGACTGGCGTCCGCAAAGCACGTACATTCGCCGTCCGCCGTACTGGGAAGGTGCGCTGGCCGGCGAACGTACGCTCAAGGGCATGCGTCCGCTCGCGGTGCTCGGGGACAACATCACGACCGACCACCTGTCGCCGTCGAACGCGATCCTCCCGAACAGCGCGGCCGGCGAGTACCTCGCGAAGATGGGCCTGCCGGAAGAAGACTTCAACTCGTACGCGACGCACCGGGGAGACCACCTGACCGCGCAGCGCGCGACGTTCGCGAACCCGACGCTCGTCAACGAGATGGCGGTCGTCGACGGTGCGGTGAAGAAGGGCTCGCTCGCGCGCGTCGAGCCGGAAGGCAAGGTCATGCGGATGTGGGAAGCGATTGAGACGTACATGAATCGCAAGCAACCGCTGATCGTTGTCGCCGGCGCCGACTACGGCCAGGGATCGTCGCGCGACTGGGCGGCGAAGGGCGTGCGGCTCGCGGGCGTCGAGGCGATCGTCGCGGAAGGCTTCGAGCGGATCCACCGCACGAACCTGATCGGGATGGGCGTGCTGCCGCTCGAGTTCAAGCCGGGCACGAACCGCACGACGCTCGGCATCGACGGCACCGAGACGTTCGACGTGATCGGCGAGCGTACGCCGCGCGCCGATCTCACGCTCGTGATTCATCGCAGGAACGGCGAGCGGGTCGAGGTGCCGGTGACGTGCCGGCTCGACACGGCCGAGGAAGTGTCGATCTACGACGCGGGCGGCGTGCTGCAGCGCTTCGCGCAGGACTTCCTCGAATCGTCGCAGGCCGCTTGACCGGGTCACACAGGGACAACGCAAACATGGCTCACATTCCTCAAATCAGGATTCCGGCGACGTATATCCGCGGCGGCACCAGCAAGGGCGTGTTCTTCCGGCTGCAGGACCTGCCGGAGGCCGCGCAGGCGCCGGGCGCCGCGCGCGACGCGCTGCTGCTGCGCGTGATCGGCAGCCCCGATCCGTACGGCAAGCAGATCGACGGCATGGGCGGCGCGACGTCGTCGACGAGCAAGACGGTGATCGTGTCGAAGAGCACGCGGCCCGGCCACGACGTCGACTACCTGTTCGGGCAGGTCGCGATCGACAAGGCATTCGTCGACTGGACCGGCAACTGCGGCAACCTGTCGGCGGCGGTCGGCCCATTCGCGATCAGCGGCGGTCTCGTCGATGCGTCGCGTGTGCCGCGCGACGGCATCGCCACCGTGCGTATCTGGCAGGCGAACATCGGCAAGACGATCGTGGCGCACGTGCCGATCACGAACGGCGCGGTGCAGGAGACGGGCGATTTCGAGCTGGACGGCGTCACGTTTCCGGCTGCCGAAGTGCAGCTCGAGTTCATGGACCCGGCCGCCGAGGAAGAAGGCTCGGGCGGCGCGATGTTCCCGACCGGCAACCTCGTCGACGATCTTGCCGTGCCGGGCATCGGCACGCTGAAGGCGACGATGATCAACGCGGGGATTCCGACCATCTTCGTCGAGGCGGAAGCGATCGGCTATACCGGCACGGAGCTGCAGGACGCGATCAACGGCGATGCGAAGGCACTCGAGAAGTTCGAGACGATCCGCGCACATGGCGCGCTGCGCATGGGCCTGATCGATACGCTCGACGAGATCGCGACGCGGCAGCACACGCCGAAGATCGCATTCGTCGCGAAGCCGGCCGACTATGTCGCGTCGAGCGGCAAGCGCGTGAGTGCGGGCGACGTCGACCTGCTGGTGCGGGCGATGTCGATGGGCAAGCTGCATCACGCGATGATGGGCACGGCGGCGGTCGCGATCGGCACGGCCGCGGCGATCCCCGGCACGCTCGTCAACCTCGCGGCGGGCGGCGGCGAACGCAACGCGGTGCGCTTCGGTCATCCGTCGGGCACGCTGCGCGTCGGCGCGGAAGCGCGGCTCGAGAATGGCGAATGGACCGTCACGAAGGCGATCATGAGCCGCAGCGCGCGTGTGCTGATGGAAGGCTGGGTGCGGGTGCCGGGGGATGCGTTCTGAGCGTGCGTCGGTTCGCGCGTGTAATCCTGCAGTGCTGGACTTGACCGATCCCTGCGAAGCGGACCCGCTGCGCAGGGATTTTTCGTTTGGCGCACGCGTGACGAAGGCAATTCGCCATGCAATGCGTCGCAGGCGGGGCCGTACTGGTGTGCGGAAGCGCATTCCGGTCATGATGAACGGGATTCGCGCTGGCTCGAGTCGTCGCGAATCGATCGCGAAGTATGGGACCTGCGTAAGTGCTGAGGCGCCAACGCGGGTCGGTCGCGAAGCATGGGACCCGCGTAAGCGCTGAAGCGCTAACGCGGGTCGACCGCGAAGCATGGGACCCGCGTAAGCGCTGAAGCGCTAACGCGGGTCGACAGGAGAATCGTATGTCGCTTGGTGTTCCGCTTTCCGGCCTCCACATCGTCGAATTCGAGGGCCTCGGCCCCGGCCCGCTCGCAGGCTGGATGCTCGCCGGGATGGGCGCGCGGGTCACGCTGATCGCGCGTCCGGCGGGCCGCACCAGCGCGCCGGACGCGCTGCAAGGCCGCGACGGCGATCTACTGCGCGAAGGCAAGACGATCGTCGAACTCGATCTGAAGACGCCGGCCGGCCGCGACGCGGCGCTCGCGCTGATCGCGCAGGCCGATGCGCTGATCGAGGGGCTGCGACCGGGCGTGATGGAGCGCCTCGGTCTCGGTCCGGACGATTGCGCGCACCACAATTCGAAGCTCGTCTACGGACGGATGACGGGCTGGGGCCAGGACGGCCCGCTGGCGTCGGCGGCCGGGCACGACCTGAACTACGTCGCGCTGACGGGGCTGCTGTCGCTGTCCGCGCCGCGCGACGGACGGCCCGGCATGCCGCCGACCGTCGTCGGCGATGCCGGGGGCGCACTCGGGCTCGCGTTCGGCATCGTCTGCGCATTGTTCGACGTGCGCCGCGGCGGCCCGGGGCGCGTGGTCGACGGCGCGATCGTCGACATCGCATCGATGCTCGGCTCGCTCGCGCTTTGGGCGCGCGCGAACGGCCAGCTCGACGGCGCGCAGCCGAGCCTCTTCCACGAAGCGCCGTTCTACGACGTGTATCGCTGCGCGGACGGCGAATGCGTGACGATCGGTGCGCTGGAGCCGCCGTTCTACGCGCTGCTGGTCGAGCGGCTCGGGTTGACCGACGTCGATCCGGCATCGCAGTACGACCGCGCGCGCTGGCCGGCGCTGAAGGCACGCTTTGCCGAGGTGTTCGCGCAGCAGCCGTCCGCGCACTGGCGCGCGCTGCTCGAAGGCACCGACGCGTGCTTTGCGCCGGTGCTGAGCGTTGCCGACGCAGTCGAGCATCCGCACAACGTTGCACGCGGGATCTATCGAACCGACGAGAACGGGAACGTGCGGGCGCGGGTGGCGCCGCGTTTTATGCCGCTGGCGGATGAGGGAGCCGAGTAGCGCCTTGAACTTCACGGTTCGGGAGCAAACCCGGCATTGCTCATAGGGCACTCAAAATGGAGCTAAATTTGGTGCTAAATAAGATACAATAAAAATTCGATCGAACCAGGAGCGAACATGCCCCACACCATTCTGGCCAGCGTGACGGCGAGCGTTTCGGAGCTGAAGCGGAACCCGATGGGAACCGTTGCGGCGGGCGAGGGTTTTCCGGTCGCGATCCTGAACCACAACGAACCCGCGTTCTATTGCATCCCGGCGAAGACATGGGAGGCGATGGTCGAACGTCTCGAAGATATTGAAGACAACGCGCTTGCCGATTCACGCGCGAAGGAGAAAGTCGTCAAGGTCAAACTGAATGACCTTTGAGCTCGCCTTTCTCGAACCTGCGTTGAAGGAATGGAAGAAGCTTGATCGCACCGTTCGAGATCAGTTCAAGGCGAGACTCGCCGAGCGTCTCGAAAATCCGCGCATTCCTTCGGCGAAACTGCATGGTCATCCGGACCGATACAAGATCAAGCTGCGCAGTGTCGGCTATCGCCTCGTGTACGAAGTGCGCGAGTCGGAGGTTGTCGTGCTGGTGGTCGCTGTGGGGCGTCGCGAGCGCGATGCCGTCTATCTCGCCGCGATGAGACGCTCGCGCGACACGCGCTGAGGCTCCTGCGCTTTGCGGCTTGTCCCGTCGAACCGGCCGGCGGCGCCCGTTACGCCGTCTCCTCCCGCGCATCCGGCATCTTGCCGTCGCCGACGCGATTGATCGTGCCTTGCGCGATCGCGACGAGCCGCTCGTGATCGCCGTCGATGACGAACACATGACACTGGCAGGTCGCCTGGTGCCGGCCCGCGTAAACGACCTTCGCGCGCGCAACGAGCGTGCCGTTCACGGCCGGCCTCAGGTAGTTGATCTTGTATTCGGCGGTGATCACGCGCGGGCCGAGTACGAGCGCGCCGGCGAAGGTCAGCGCGTTGTCCGCGAGGTAGCCGATCACGCCGCCATGCACGAAACCGTGCTGCTGCCGCAACTCCTCCCGCACGGGCAGGCACAGCGACACTTCGTTGTCGCCGATATGCATCAGCTCCGTGCCCAGCAGCATGCTGAACGGTTGCGCGCGCAATGCGCCGCGCGCGTGGTCCGTGATGTCCGTCATCGACTTCCCTCGCAATGCGTGTCCGCTTGCGCTGAACTCTAGGAAGGGGGCTGCGGATAAGCAAGGAAATTCGTCCGCATTTCGTGCAAAGGCCGGTGCGATGCGACGCGATTATTGCGTCGAACGTGTGCGTTGTCCTCGTTTGCCGGCGATTGCGCGGGAATGACGGGTGCTCGCCCGCGTGCCTCTGTCCACGTTCCTAAAGTCCGACGAAGAAATGCCGCTAATGCCGGGGCATTGCTCCATCGTCGCCTCTCCAGGAATCTTCCCCATGTTCGGAAAAATCAAGCTCGCGTCGGGTCTGCTCGGCGTGTTGACCGTGTTTTGCGTCTTTCTGTTCGCGATCGAGGCGCTCGGCTTCTGGGCGCTCGCATCGACACGCAGCGGCGTCGACGATCTGTCGAACGTCGCGATCGCGCAGGTCGACGCGGCCAGCCAGGCGACCGAGCACCTGCTCGACGCACGCGTGAACCTGTCGCGCGCCGGCACGCGAATGGTGCGCGGCGGCCCGAAGCCCGACGAGATCATCCGCCATGCCAGCGCTTCGCTTGCCGAAGCGGACAAGGCGTTTGCCGCGCTGACGGCCGCGCAGGCCGTCGACGCGACGAACCGCGCGCACGTGGCGGCGCTCGTCGAGCGCTATCGCGCGCTGCGCGGCGCACTGGGCGAACTCGTGCAGTTCCTCGACGCCGGCAATATCCAGGCGTTCCTCGACCAGCCGACGCAGGGCTTCCAGGACGCGTACCTCGCCGAACTGCACCGCTTCGCCGACTACGGCGCCGCGTCGAGCCGCGATGCGCTCGCCACGATCGACAGCGGGATGCAATGGTTCAAGTGGGTCGGCATCGTGCTGCTGGCGGCGATGCTCGCGGCCAGCGCGGCGATCTACGCCGGCGCGCGGCGCGCGGTGGTCGCGCCGCTGGACGAAGCCGGCCGCCATTTCGAGCGCATCGCGCAGGGCCGACTCGACGAAACCGTGCGGGCGGGCGGCGTGTTCGAGATCGACCGGATGTTGCGCGGCCTGGCCGCGATGCAGGCGAGCATCGCGGATACCGTGCGCACCGTGCGTCACGCGTCCGACGCGATCCACCTCGGCGCGGGCGAGATCGCCGGCGGCAACGCGGACCTGTCCGCGCGTACGGGCACGCAGGCCGCGTCGCTCGAGGAAACCGCCGCGAGCATGGAGCAATTGACCGCCACGGTCCGTCAGAACACCGACAGCGCGCGCGCGGCCAGCGCATTGGCCGACGCGGCGCTCGACGCCACGCGCCAGGGCGGTGGCGTGGTCGACAGCGTGATCGACCGGATGCGCGGCATCGCGCAAAGCTCAGGACGCATCGCGGAGATCATCTCGGTGATCGACGGCATCGCCTTCCAGACCAACATTCTCGCGCTGAACGCGGCGGTCGAGGCCGCGCGGGCGGGCGAGCAGGGTCGCGGCTTCGCGGTGGTCGCGGGCGAAGTGCGCTCGCTCGCGCAGCGCAGCGCGCAATCGGCGAAGGAGATCAAGACGCTGATCGAGGAGTCGGTCGCGCAGATCGACGGCGGCTCGGAACTCGTCGAACGGGCCGGCGACGCGATGCGGACGGTATCGGCGTCGATCACGCGGGTCGTGCAGACGATGTCGGAAATTACGGCCGCGTCGGTCGAGCAGAGCGTCGGCATCGAGCAGGTCAACCAGGCCGTCACGCAGATGGACCAGCTGACGCAGCAGAACGCGGCGCTGGTCGAGCAGGTCGCGGCGGCGGCCGCGTCGCTGAATGACCAGACCGCGCACCTGATGCAGGCGGTGGCGGTGTTCGAGCTGGGCGACGCGCGCGCGGCTCGCGATGTTCGCGGCGAGCGCGCGTCGTCGTCGTCGTTTGCTGACGCGGGTTACGAGACGGCGGGCAGCGCCGCGTAAGCGGTCGCGAGGTGGTAGGGCGTCGTCGACGGCATGTCAGCGCGCGACACCTGTCCGTCGGCCGCCTTGCACTCGAACCAGCCGCGCGGATGCAGGAAGCGCGCGGCGAAGCGCTCGATCTGCAGCGCGAGCGGCGCGGAGGCCGGCGTGCCGCCGTGCGTGGCGAGCGCGCGCAGGTATTCGGTCTGCGCCCAGATTCGCTGCGTGCCGTCGATGCATGCGCCTTGTGCATCGACCGCCGCGCACACGGCGCCCGTGAGCGGATCGATCCCGTGCTGCTCGGCGAACGCGAACGCGCGCGCGAGGGCGTCGGGGAGCCCGGTTTGCGCGAGGCGCGCGCCGGCCGCATCGACCAGATAGAACCATTCGAACTGATGGCCGGGCTCGAAACGGTTGTCGGCCGCCCCGAGCGGCAGCTCGGCGACGCAGCCGGTCGCCGTATCGACGAACGTGCGCTCGACGGCCTGCGCGGTGCGTACGAGCGCATCGTCGAACGCGGCGTCGCCGAACGCATCGGCGGCCGCGAGCCATGCTTCGGTCAGATGCATCAGCGGGTTCTGCAGCGCGCCGCTGCCCGATGACGAGAAGTCGGCGTGACGCGCGGCGTCGAGCAGCGCATCGCCCGGCTGCGGCGCGAAGCGGTCGTGGATCAGCGCGGCGGTGTCCTCGGCGACCGTGCGCGCCGCGGCATCGCCCGACGCCGCATGCCATGCCGCGCACGCGAACACGACGAACGCGTGCGTATAGAGATCCTTGGTCGTGTCGAGCGGTGCGCCTTGCGCGTCGACGCTGTAGAACCAGCCGCCGTGGCGCGGGTCGCGGAAGCGGCTGCACAGCGAGTCGAACAGCGTGGCCGCGTGCGCGGTGTTGCCGGCCTGCGCGAACACGAACAGTTGTCGCGCGCATGCCATTGCGCGATAACGGGTGACGGGCAGCGGTGCATGGGTGGCCGGATCGACGGCCTCGAACGGCAGCCGCAGTGTCTGGTCGAACCCTGAACCCTGCCAGATCGGCAGGATGACGTGCGCAAAATGGTCGCGCAATCGGGCGGCCTGGGCGGAAGCGGAATCGGGAACGGACATGGCGGGGTTGAGCGCTTGGATCGAATTGAGTCGGCGCGGAGCGACGCGGCCGGGGCCAAGGATAAACCATTCCGCGCGGCCGTCCCCAAAACAGGAGGGAAATCGAATGCTTGGCAACCTGGAACTCGTGATGCGGCTGGTTCTCGCGGCGGCGCTCGGCAGTGTCATCGGCTTCGAGCGGGAGCGCCTTTCGTGGGCAGCCGGCCTGCGCACGCACATGCTCGTTTGTGTCGGCTCCACGCTCATCATGATCGTGTCGGCGTTCGGTTTCGCCGACGTGCTGGGCAGCAGCGACCACATCGTGCTCGATCCGTCGCGGATCGCCGCACAGGTGGTGTCGGGCATCGGTTTCCTCGGCGCCGGCTCGATCCTGCTGCGCGGCGAGATCGTGCGCGGGCTGACGACGGCCGCGAGCCTGTGGTCGGTCGCCGCGATCGGCCTCGCGGTGGGCGGCGGCCTGTACGTCGCGTCCGTCTCCGCGACGATCATCATCCTGATCATCCTGGCCGGCATCAAGCCGCTCGAGCGGCGCTACTTCACGGTGCGGCAGCGGCGTCAGCTCGCGCTGACGGTGGTGAGCGGCGCGCTGACGTTCGATTCGCTCCACGCGGCCCTCGGCCCGGACAGCGCGCGCGTGAAGCAATTCATCGTGCAGCGCGCCGACGACGCGGGCGAGCACGATGAGGTGCGCATCGCGCTCGCGCGCGTGTCGGATCTCGAATACCGCGCGATCTGCGACAAGCTGCGCGCGCTGCCGTGCGTGACGCGATTCGACGAGGGCGGCGGGTTGTCGGGCGAAGAATAGACGGCATCCGATCGGCCGGATCGGCGATCGGTCATGCGACAATGGCCGGTCACTGATTCCGTTCGACATCCGGTTCCGCGTTCGCGGGCCCGTCATCCGACTCCATGACCGAATCCGTTTCCCTGTCTCGCTCCCGTTCCCGCGCCGACCGCTCGTCGGCCCGTTCGCGTCCGCGTCCGCGTGCCGTCGCGGCCGCGGCAGACAATGCCGCGAGGGCAACCGCGCGGCCCGGCAATGCGACGGGCGGCGATGCGCCACGCGACGAACGCACGCTCGACCTGTTCGGCGATCCGGTGCTCGAGCCGGCCGTGCGTGGGCCGGTGGTTTCGCGCGATGACGAGGCGATGGATGCCGGCACGGCGGCCACCGTCGCGGACAGCGAGGACGACGCCGGGCGGCAAGCGATGCTGGACGGGTTCGGCACGCCGGGTGCCGTTGGCGATGCGGTCGAGCCGGCGCTTGATTTCGCTAAAACGGCGGTGTCTGCGTCGACGCCCGGAAATGGCGATCTGGCCGATAGCGATGCCGATGTCGTGCGTGCGTCCGCTGTCGACGCAACGACGCGCGGCGAGGCACTGCCGTCCGACGGTGTTGCCATGACTACGGCCGGTGCACTGGCTGCCGATGGCGGCCGGGCGAGCGCGGGTAGCGTGGCAAAAACCGGCGACGCGGCCGGCGCGCACGCCGATCGTTCGACGGCGAATGCCGGGGCGGCGGAAGGTGCGCTCGATGCGGTTATCGGCGGCGGACTCGCGAAACCGGCCGGTCAGCCCGAAGGCGCCGCCGCGCCGGTCACGTACGACGAAGCAGTGCGGACATCCGGCGAGACCACCACGAAGGGTCGTCGCACATCCTCAGGTTCCGGCGGCAAGCGCCGTGTGGCCGCAGGCGCGCGCTCAGCACCAGCGGCGCGCAGCGCGCCGGAAGCGGCAGCCGTCGACGCGGTGCCGGAATCGCTCCCGGCGCAGCCTCCCGCGCCATCCATTGAACAGTCTGCGCCCGCCGTTGCAGCGATTGCCCGTGACGACGCGCGACCAGCCGCAGCGCCGGCCTCGCCGCTCGTGCAGCCTGTTGCCTCGGCGGCGTCGTTCGTGACGAAGCCGTCGGCGGATCGCGCGCAACCGGCCGCGTCGAGCGCGTCGGCCTTCGATCCCGACACGCAACTGCGCCCGCTGTCGGATCGGCTCGCCGCGCTGCAGGCCGAAACGGCCGGCATGAAGCAGGCGGCCGATCGCGAGATGCGGCGCGTCAACCGGCTGCTGCTGGCGCTGGCCATCGTCGTATTCGCGGGGCTCGTCGCGCTGGTGCTGCAAACGCGGCAGATCGCGCACCTGAAACAGGAAGTCGACGCCCGGCAGCAGCGGATCGACCGGCTGGCTGCCGACCTGTCGACGCAACAGGCAACGTTGATGACGCTCGCGGAGCACCACGAGGCGATGCTGTCGCAAGTCGACCGGCTGCAGCGCAATGCAAACCGCGAGGCAGCGGCCGCGAAGCGCACGCGTCGCACGCGTTAAATCATCCGACCCTACCTGCAAACCTTGGTGTGACAACGGGCGCCGCGCCTGATCGTCGGTCAGCGGCGGCGCGGTTGCGGCAAACGGATGCGGTGAGCTGGCAGAGTTCAGGGAAAACCCTTAGAATGACATCCATCTAAGGGAAAACCCTAGCGCTATCTGTCAGGAGTCTCACATGAGCTTCATTCTTGCCCTGCTGCAAAAGATCGACGACCTGTTCGTCTCCCCGCACCTGCCGCTCGACGCGGACTACTCGTACGCTGCGCGTCACGCCGAAGCCGAACGCGTGCGTCGTGCGAACCTCGTGCCGATCGTCCTGTACCGTCGCTGATTCGCTGATTCGCTGATTCGCTGATTCGCTGATTCGCTGATTCGCTGATTCGGCGCGGCGCTCGGCGCCCCTGCCTGCCCGCTTTCCGCCGCCGCATCGCGCGCCGGTGCGACCGTCCCGCTACACTGGAAGTCCGACTTCCCTCGCGACATCCGGGCCATGCTGCAGATGCGGCCGATGACGGCCGGTGAATTCCACGCATACCGCACGCGCGCCATCGACGGCTACGCGCGCGATCTCGTGTCATCCGGGCAGAACGCCGCCGATGACGCAGCAAGCCGCGCCCGGGCCTGTTTCGATACGTTGCTGCCCGACGGCCTGCTCACCGCCGGCCAGACACTCGTCCAGCTGATCGACGCCGCCAGCGGCGACACGGTCGGCGACCTCTGGTACGCGATCGTGCCCGAAGGGCCGAACCGTACGTTGTTCATCTACGACCTCGACATCATCCCGACCCGGCGTCGCGAGGGCTGGGCCACCCGCGCGCTCGATGCACTGGAAGCCGAGGCGCGCCGTCATGGCGTCACCGAGATCGGGCTGTCGGTCTTCAATCACAACACGGCGGCCCGCGCGCTGTACCGGGCGTGCGGCTTCGTGCCGATCACCACGACGCTGATCAAACCGGTCGTCCCGGGCTGACGCACGCATGTGCGTGCGCGGGTGACGCGCGTCGCCGTTTCCCCTGCCTCCTTCCGATGATCCGTGCGGACGCAGCGCATTCGACTTGCGCCCGGTCGGCAAGCCATTCCCGATACTGCAAGCGCCTGACGTCCGTCGGACGACGCGGCCGGATCACCGTGCGCGGCCTTTCCATCTCCGCAACAGCAACGCGTTCGTGACGACGCTGACGCTGGAGAACGCCATCGCCGCCCCCGCGATCACCGGATTCAGCCAGCCGAGCGCCGCGAGCGGCACGCCGATCAAGTTGTAGACGAACGCCCAGAACAGGTTCTGCTGGATCTTCCGATACGTGCGCTTCGAGATGTCGATCGCGTCGGCGACGAGCGCCGGATCGCCGCGCATCAGCGTGATGCCGGCCGTATGCATCGCGACGTCGGTGCCGGTCGCCATCGCGATGCCGACGTCGGCCGCGGCGAGCGCGGGCGCGTCGTTGATCCCGTCGCCGACCATGGCGACGATTCCGCCGTGCGTGCGTTTCAGTTCGGCCACCACGCGCGCCTTGTCATCGGGCAGCACCTGCGCGTGCACTTCGCCGATCCCGAGCGTCGCCGCGACGGCCGCCGCGCTGCCGCGGTTGTCGCCCGTGACGAGCACGCTCGCGACGCCTCGCGCCGACAATGCCGCGACCGCGTCGCGCGCGCCGGGCTTCACGGTGTCGCCGAACGCGATCAGCGCGAGCGGCGCGCGCGGTGCGTCGGCGCGCATCAACCATGAAATCGTGTTGCCCGCCCGTTCGAGTTCCGCGGCGCGCGCGTCGAGTTCGGGCGGCACGACGATGCCGAGTTCGTCGCGCCACCGGGTGCTGCCGAGCGCCAGAAGCTGGCCGCCCACGCGCGCCTCGACACCGCGTCCGGCCACCGCGCGTGCATCGGTCGCGACGGCCTCGGTCGAAGCCGTGACGCCACCGCGCGCCACGACGTCCGCATCGTGCGCGGCGACCACGGCGCGCGCGAGCGGGTGATCGCTTTGGCGCTGGACCGCAGCCGCGAGAGCGAGCGCTTGCTCACGCGGGATGCCGACGGCGTCGAATGCCGTCACGGACGGTTTGCCTTCGGTCAGCGTGCCGGTCTTGTCGAATGCGATCACCGTGGCGCGCTGTGCGAGTTCGAGCGCCTGGGCGTCCTTGATCAGCACGCCATGGCGGGCCGCGACACCGGTGCCCGCCATGATCGCGGCGGGCGTCGCGAGGCCGAGCGCGCACGGGCACGCGATGACGAGCACCGCGACCGCGTTGAGAATCGCCGTTTCGGTGCCGGCGCCGGCGATCAGCCAGCCGACCAGCGTCAGCACGGCGATGCCGAGGATCGCCGGCACGAACACTTCGCTGACGCGATCGACAAGCCGCTGGATCGGCGCCTTTTCCGCCTGCGCGGATTCGACGAGGCGGATGATGCGCGCGAGCGTCGTCTCCGCACCGATCGCGGTGGTTTCCACGACGAGCGCGCCCTCGCCGTTGATCGAGCCGGCCGTGACCGGGTCGCCGTCGTCCTTCGGCACCGGCAGGCTTTCGCCGGTGATCAGCGATTCGTCGACGTGCGAGCGGCCGGACACGATCCGGCCGTCGACCGGCACCCGCTCGCCGGGACGGATGCTGACGGTCGTGCCGACACGCACCTGCGCCAGCGGCACGTCGCGTTCGATGCCGTGCTCGACGACGCGCGCGCGATCGGGGCGCAGCGCATTGAGCGCGCGGATCGCCTCGGTCGTCTGGCGTTTCGCGCGCGCTTCGAGCCATTTGCCGAAGCGCACCAGCGTGATGATGACGGCCGATGCTTCGAAATACAGATGGCCGGCGTGCGCGGGGTCGCGCAGCATCATCCACAGGCTCAGGCCGAACGCGGCCGACGTGCCGAGCGCGACGAGCAGGTCCATGTTGCCGGTGCGTGCCTTCACCGCGTGCCAGGCGGCGCGGTAGAAGCGCGCGCCGAAGCCGAACTGCACGATCGACGCGAGCACGAGCTGCAGCCAGCCGGGCAGCATCGCGTCGATGCCGAACGGTCCGACGAGCATCGGCAAGACGAGCGGCGCGCTCAGCACGGCCGAGCCGATCACGAGATTGCGTTCGCGGATCGCTTCGCGGCGCTTGCGCGCGTCGGGGGCTTGCGCGGGTTCGCCGGCGTGGGCCGCGGCGTCGGTCGACGCGCCCGTGTCCGGCGCAGCGGCGAGCGACGCCCGATAACCGGCCGTCGTGACCGCCGCGATCAGCGTGGCGGCATCGAGCGCGCCGGTGCCGTGTACCGATGCGCGTTCGGTCGCGAGATTGACCGACGCATGCGTGACGCCGGACACGGCTGCCAGCGCCTTTTCGACGCGTCCGACGCACGATGCGCAGGTCATGCCGCCGATGTCGAATTCGAAATCGTGGGAAGCGGCCGGCGGCGGCGCGGCGACGGGTGTCGCATCGTAGCCGGCTTGCCGCACGGCGTCGGCCAGCTGCGACGCGGAAACGTCCGGTGCCGCGTCGATGGTCGCGCGCTCGGTGGCGAGGTTGACGGACGCGTGCGTGACGCCGGGCACCTTCGTCAGCGCCTTTTCGACGCGCGACACGCAGGACGCGCAGGTCATGCCGTCGATGTCGAGTTCGATGCTGGCGGCGGGCGCGGGCGGCGCCGTCGCAGCTCGCGCGGGGCTCGCATTCGCATGCTCGGCATGCTCGGCGTGCTCGGCGTGCTCGGCGTGCTCGGCCGCAACGGCGTGCTCGGCCGCAACGGCTTCGACCGCCGCTTCGCGCACGGCCGCGCGATAGCCGGCGGCGTCGACCGCGGCGACGAGCTGCGCCGGCTCGACCGTGTCCTGCGCGGTGACCGTCGCCGCATGCGCGTCGAGGTCGACCGCGGCCTCGACGACACCCGGCACGGCGGCGAGCGCACGCTGCACGCGGCCCGTGCAGCCGCCGCAATGCATGCCCTCGATGGCGAGTTCGATCGTTTGCATGTCGGTGCACGCGTGTGGTTCGGTCATGTCGGATTCCCCAGGAGCGCGGTTCATGCCGCGAATGAAGCCAGTATCAACATTCCCATGGTGGGAAGGTCAAGGGGCGATGCAATACCGGATCGTGCCGACGGCCGCCCCATTTTCGCCCGCCGTGCCGCGTCGTGCAGGCGGCGAGCGGCTCGGGCCAGGGGCCGGATCGATGGAAGTCCTGGCCGGCCGCGGCCCGGCTACCGCCGCGTCCGATATTCGGCATATTGGGGGATGCCCTTAGGCGCTATGATACCGGCCTGACATCAGCGCCCGCCCCGCGAAGCGGCAATCGGGCACGCTGGGGTGCCTTGCTTTCGCCGATCGTGAGTCGAACAAGGCGTTGACTGACAAGAACGATATTCGGCCAGTACTCGATGATTGAAAACCTGCGAGAATCAATTTTCCTGCGGCGCGCGGCAGGCGCGTCGCTGGCTCTGGCGGCACTGCTGACGGGATGCGCGTCGCAACCGGACGCGATCCAGCGGAAAACCGGCTGGATGCGTGCCGAAGTGGCCGACTCCTATGTATACGCCTATCCGCTCGTGCTGATGGACGTCGCGAAGGAAGCCGCGACGGGCGGCGACGGCGCGCAGCCGGGCCAGGCGCCGCTCAACACGTTGCGTCACGCGCAGGCGCTGCCGCCCGTCGGCGCGCTCAACCCGCCGCTGCCGGGGGTCGACACGCTCGACTCGACCGGCTGGCTCGACGTCGGCGCCGAGCCGGTGATCGTGACGCTGCCCGATACCCGCGGCCGCTACTGGGATGCCCGCGCGCTCGACATGTGGACGAACGTGCTGTGGTCGTCGTCGAGCGTCGCGGCGCGGGGCGCTCGCGGCGCCGCGCGATCGCAAACGATTGCCTTCGCCGCGAAGGACTGGCAGGGCACATTGCCGAAGGGCGCATTGCGTGTCGACGTGCCGTCGGCCAACGCATGGCTCGAAGTGCGGCTGCAGACGAGCGGCGGCCGCGACCTCACGAACGTGAAGAAACTGCAGCGGGCGATCCGCGTGGTGCCGCTGTCCGTCTATACGGGCAGCACACGCGGCGCGTCGGTCGCGGTCCATGCGGGCAGCGCGCCGTCGGAAGCGGCGAGCGGCGGCACGCCGGCCGAGCAGGTGGCCGCGCTCGACCCGAAGGCATTCTTCACGCGCTTCGCGCAGGCGCTGCAGGACAACCCGGCACCGGCCGACGACGCGCACGCGAACGAATTGCTCGCCGACATCGGCGTGCGGGCCGGCTACCCGGTGCTGTGGACGGGCGATCGCCTGAGCGCCGCGACGGCCGGCGTCGCCGAGGCGCGCGCGCGGCTCGCGACGCCGCCGTCGAACCTGCTGAGCGCGAACGGCTGGAGCTGGATCGGCGACACGGCGGGCAAGTACGGCCAGGACTACGCGCTGCGCGCGTACGCGGCGTACACGCAGTTCGGCACCGCGACGCGCGACGACGAGACGCTCGCGCTCGTGCGCGTCGACAGCGACGGTCACCCGCTGAACGGCGCGAACCGCTACCTGCTGCACTTCGCGCCGGGCGCGCTGCCGCCGGTGCGCGGGTTCTGGACGCTCACGCCGTACGCGACCAACGGCGCATTGCCCGATGTCGGCTCGGCGCGCCGCTCGCTCGGCGACCGCGACCGGCTGCGCCGCAACCACGACGGCTCGATCGACGTGGTCGTGTCGGCGTCGCCGGGCGGCACGCATGCGGCCAACTGGCTGCCGGCGCCGCGTACCGATTTCGCGCTTGCGCTGCGACTCTACGCGCCGAAGCCGCAGGCGAGCGACGGCTCATGGATGCCGCCCGTCGTCGTCCGAAAATGAACCGACGGGCACCACCGCTGTCCGATCCGCGGGCGCGGCGGGCTCGCCCAAACGTCGTTCCGTCACCACCTGAGCCTATACTTTCGGGATAGCGTGCGCGGCCGTGCCGGTCTTCCGGCGCGGCCCGGCATCCATTCCCGAGGCATCCAAGCATGTCAAGCGCAGACAAAGAAACCGTACCATCCACCCTCCATGCCCTCGGCGGCGTTGCACGCTCGCGCCGGACCCGGCGTATCGGGCTCGGCGTGCTGATCTTCCTGGTTTTATTCGGACTGCTCGGATTCTTCGCGGCGCCGCCGCTGATCCGCCACATTGCCGAACAGCAGCTGAGCCAGCAGCTCGGCCGGCCGTCCACCATCCAGCGCATCGCGCTGAACCCTTACACGCTGAACCTCGAAGCCGACGGCGTGCACGTCGGCGAGCGCGGCGGCCAGGGCGACTTCATCGACATCGGCAAGCTCGTCGTGCGGCCGTCGTGGTCGTCGCTGTTCCGCGGTGCGCCGATCGTCAACGAAGTGCGCGTCGACTCGCCGCGCTTTCACGTCATCCGCTACGACGCGCAACGCTTCAACTTCACCGACCTGATCGAGAAGTTCTCGACGCCGTCCAAGCCCGAGAGCAAGCCGACGCATTTCTCGGTGTCGAACATCCAGGTCAACGACGGCCGGATCGACTTCGACGACCGCCTGCTGAACGAAAAGCACGTGGTCGACAACTGGACGCTCGGCATTCCGTTCATCGCGACGCTGCCGTCGAAGACCGACATCTTCGTGCAGCCGAAACTGCGTGCGCGATTCGACGGCAGCCCGATCGCGATCGACGGCAGGACGAAGCCGTTCGCGCTGTCGCGTGAGTCGGAAGTCGCGCTGAAGTTCGACCGGCTCGACGTGCCGAAGCTGATTTCATACGCGCCGGCGAAGCTGCCGGTGATCGTCACGAGCGGCCTGCTGAGCAGCGATCTCACGCTCAATTTCGTGATGAGCGGCGACACGCCGTCGCTGCGTGTGTCGGGCACCGTGGATCTCGGCGACGCGAAGGTGACCGACCGCGCGTCCGCGCCGCTGTTCGCCGCGCGCGGCGTGCACGTCGCGGCCGCCGGCCTCGAGCCGCTTCGCAACGTGCTGCATTTCGACGAGATCCGGCTCGACCAGCCGGTCGTCGATCTGGCGCGCGACAAGCAGGGCGTGCTGAACGTCGAGAAGCTCGCCGGCCCGCCGGCCGCCGCGCCGAAGGCCGACGCGGGCAAGCCGGCCGCGTCGGGCGCCGCCGCGTCGACGGTCGCTGCTGCCAGCGCCGCGAGCGGCGCGAAGGTCGAAGCCGCCGCGAAGGAAGCGCCGCCGCTCGATCTGACGATCCGTCATGTCGCGATCGACGGCGGCACGATCAACGTCGACGACCGCGTGCCCGCGACGCCGACCGCGATGTCGCTGACGAAGCTCGCCGCGACACTCGACGGCTTCACGCTGCAGGGCAAGACGCCCGCGAAATACACGCTGTCGACGTCGCTGTCGCGCGGCGGTGACGTGAAGGCCGAGGGCGCGTTCAGCCTGGCGGCGAAGCAGGCCGACACGAAACTGACCGTCGACGCGCTCGCGCTGCCGGCGCTGCAGCCGTATCTGGGCGAGGCGACCCGTGCGCGCGTGCTCGACGGCACGCTCGGCGCGAGCGTCAACGCGAAGGCCGACTGGGGCAAGACGCCGCTCGACGCGCAGGTCGCCGACAGCACGGTGAGCGTGAAGTCGCTCAAGCTCGCGACGCCGGACACGAAGGCGCCGGCGATCGTGCTGCCCGACGCGAGCGCGAAGATCGCGAAGGTCGACGTCGCCGCGCGCATCGCGGAAATCGCGAGCGTCGACGCGACTGGGCTCGCGCTGGACGTGAAGCGCCTGAAGGACGGCAAGATCGATCTGGCCGCGCTGGGCGAACCCGCGCAGGCGGCGGTGCCCAAGCGCACGGTCGCGCGCAAGGCCGCGGCGGCCGCGCCGTCGTGGCACTACCGGATCGACGCGCTGAACGTGAAGGAATCGTCCGCGAACTTCACGGACCTGTCGACGCCGCGCCCGGTGAAGCTCGCGATCAAGCCGCTCGACCTGTCGGTGCAGAAGATCAGCGACGACATGACGAAGCCGCTGCCGGTGCAGTTGAAGGCGACGCTGAACCGCAAGGGCTCGGTGAGCGTGTCGGGCGACGTGACCGCGCAGCCGCTGAAGCTCGGCCTGAAGATCGACGGCAACCGGCTCGATGCGGCCGCGTTCGAGCCGTACTTCGGCAGCGCGCTGAACGCGACCATCGCAAGCGCGCTGCTCAACGCGCAGGGCAACCTGACGTTCGCGCAGGTGAAGGACACGCCGCGCGCGACCTATCGCGGCGACGTCGCGCTGGTCGACGTGCGGATGCTCGACAAGGCGACCTCCGACCCGTTCGCGGGCTGGCGCTCGCTCGCGCTGTCGAACCTGAAGGTGAACTACGACGAGAAGGGCACCGACGTCGACGCCGCGCGCGTAACCTTCTCGAACTTCTACGGCCGCGTGCTGCTCGATGCGCAGGGGCGGCTGAACCTGAAGGACGTCGTCGCGAAGGAGACGGGCCCCGCGCAATCGCTGACGCGCGACGCGAGCAAGACCGAACCGGTGCCGCTGTCGCCGGGCGTGACGCCGCCGGCCGCCGCGCAGGCGGCGTCGGCCGCGGCCGCGCAGCAGGCATCCGCGCCGGCCGCCGCATCGGCGACGGTCGTCGTGAAGGCCGCGCCGCAGCCGCAGAATCCGGTGCGCATGCATTTCGGCCAGCTCGTGCTGCAGAACGGCCGCGTGACCTACACCGACAACTTCATCAAGCCGAATTACACGGCGAACCTGGTCGCGATCAAGGGCACGGTCGGCGCGTTCGGCACGGACTCGACGACGTCCGCGCCGGTCGACGTCGCCGCGAATCTCGCGGGCAACGGGCCGATCTCGATCAAGGGATCGGTGAACCCGCTGATCGACAAGCCGGCGCTGGATCTCACCGCGACCGCGCACGACATCGAGCTGACCAACCTGACGCCGTATTCGGCGAAGTACGCCGGCTACCCGATCACGAAGGGCAAGCTCAACGTCGACCTGCATTACCAGCTCGCGAACGACCAGCTGCAGGCGAACAACCACATCTTCATCGACCAGCTCACGTTCGGCGATCACGTCGACAACGACACGGCGACGAAGCTGCCCGTGAAGCTCGCGATTTCGCTGCTGAAGAACACGCGCGGCGAGATCGACGTGAACCTGCCGGTGTCGGGCTCGCTGTCGAATCCGGAGTTCAGCGTCGGCGGGCTGATCTGGCGCGCGGTGCTGAACCTGATCGCGAAGGCGGTCACGTCGCCGTTCACGCTGCTCGCGAACGCGTTCGGCGGCAGCGGCGGCGAGGATCTCGGCTACGTCGAGTTCGCGCCGGGCTCGTACGCGCTCACCGACGCGCAGCAGAAGAAGCTCGACACCGTCGTGAAGATGCTGACCGAGAAGCCGTCGATCCGGCTGGACCTGATCGGCCGCGTCGATCCGGAGAAGGACACGCCGGGGCTGCGCGACGCGTACGTCGAGCGGCTGGTGCGCCAGCAGAAGCTGAAGGACGTGGTCGGCCAGGGCGAGAGCATCGATCCGATGTCGGTGAAGGTCGAACCGGCCGAGTACACCAAGTACCTGACGCGTGCATACAAGGCCGCCGACTTCAAGAAGCCGCGCAACCTGATCGGCCTGCAGAAGACGCTGCCCGATGCGGACATGAAGAAGGCGCTTGCCGATCACGCGCCGGCCGACGACAACGCGCTGCGCGCGCTCGCGCAGCAGCGCGCGCAGGCCGTGCGCCAATACCTCGACGGCAAGATCGATTCGAGCCGCATGTTCGTCGTGGCGCCGAAGCTCGATGCGAAGGGCATCGAGGACAAGGGCGCGACGACGCGCGTCGACTTCGGCCTGCAGTAAGCCGCGTCACGTCATCATCCGCCGCCGCGCCCGACCGGCAATCGGGCGCGGCGGCGCGTTCCTTTCAGCGTTCGGCGATCGCCGGTTCGCGCTTGTCCAGTTCCTTCCTCGCGGCCAGCGGCAGACGCGCGTCGTCCCACTGCGTCAGCCACTCGACTTCCTTCGCGGTGAACACCTGGCCGTAGTTGCGCAGCGCGTACTGCAGCGCGTCGACGACGTGATGGCGAATGATTTCGGGGGTGCGTGCATCGTCCAGCACGAACCGGAGAGCTTCCAGGGTCGACATACTCGTGCTCCGGGTCAGGGAAAACCCTTTATCACACGCCAATAGTCATGCGCCAAGCGCGAAAAAAAATCGTGTCGCCGGCGGTGGCGCGCGGTATGCACCGGCGCGGTGCGGAATTCGGCGCGCTGGTTGCCGAGTGCGCCGCGCCACCGTGTTGTGCGACCGCGTCATGTCACTTGCGATTGGTTACGTTTGATAGAAAACAGAAAGCCCCGCTTCATCGGAGCGCCGCACGATCCGGCCATATTTTGCGCGCCTGATGGCAGGTCACGCAGTTCAACGTCAATCGATGAGGTGGGGTGATGATGTCTTTCCTTGGTAAGCAGCGGAAGTTGGCGGCAATGATGGCGGGCGCGCTGGCATTCACGGGCGCCAGCGCCTACGCGGCGCAGCAGGACGGCAACGGGCAGGGCAACGACGCCGGCCACGGCCGGCGCGTCGTTAAGCACGTGTTGCTGATCAGCGTCGACGGCCTGCACGAGCAGGATCTCGCGCGCTGCATCGGCGCGAACACGTGCCCGAACATCGCGGTGCTCGCACAAAACGGCGTCACGTATACGAATGCCTATACGCCGGGCCTGTCGGACTCGTTCCCGGGGCTCGCCGCGCTCGTGACGGGCGGCTCGCCGAAGACGGCCGGCCTGTTCTACGACGTGTCGTACGACCGCAACCTGTACGCGCCGAGCGACACGACGTGCTCGGGCAAGCAGGGCTGGAACGTCGTGTTCGACGAGACGACCGGCATCGACGCAATGAACGGCGGCGCGCTCGTGCACCTCGACGGCGGCGGCGCGTTCAATCCGCAGGCGATTCCGCATGCGAAGGTCAACGGGCAGTGCGTGCCGGTCTATCCGCACAACTACGTGAAGACCAATACGGTGTTCGAGGCCGTGAAGGCCGGCGTGCCGAACGCATACACCGCGTGGGCCGACAAGCACGCGTGGGGTTACGACTGGCTGAACGGCCCGTCCGGCACCGGCGTGGACGACCTGATGCGTACCGAGATCAACTCGATCGACCCGGCGACGAACACCAACTACACCGACGTCTATTCGCACACCGCGCGCTTCGACAATCTGCACGTGCAGGCGCTGGTCAACCAGATCGACGGCCGCGACTCGACCGGCACGAAGAACGCGCCGGTGCCGACGCTGTTCGGCGCCAATTTCCAGACGCTCAGCGTCGCGCAGAAGGCGCCGGTCGCGAAAGGCGGCGGCTATCTCGATGCGAACTTCACGCCGAACGGCCAGGTTGCGAACGCGATCACGTACGTCGACAACTCGATCGGCCGCATCGTCAACGAGCTGAAGCAGCGCAACCTGTACACGTCGACGGCGGTGATCGTCACGGCGAAGCATGGCCAGTCGCCGACCGATCACACGAAGCTCGTGAAGAACGGCGACACGCTGACGAAGCTGCTCGAAGCGAACGACTATCTCGATCCGAACGGCAACTTCGGCCAGAACAACACGACGACGGGCAACCTGAACGACGGTTCGGGCCTGGTCGGCACGGGCTTCGTGCAGACCGACGACGTCGGCCTGATCTGGCTGCGCGACCGCAGCCAGCGCACGGCGGTGGTGCAGACGCTGAAGGCGAACCTCGGCTGCAACGCGCCGGGGATCTGCGCGGACGGCCCGCAGGCGTACATCCTGTACGGCGCGGCGCTGGCCGACCGGTTCGGCGATCCGGCCAACGGCCGCACGCCGGACATCGTCGTCCAGCCGAATCCGGGCGTGATCTACACGTCGAGCACGAAGAAGGACGAGGAACACGGCGGCAACGCGCCGGACGACAGCCACCTCGGCCTGCTCGTGTCGTATCCGGGCCTGCACCGCGCGCGCACGGTGACCGATCTCGTCGGCACGAAGCAGGTCGCGCCGACGATCCTCGGCCTGCTCGGCGCCGATCCGAAGCTGCTGCACGCGGTCGTGGCCGAGAACACGCACGTGCTGCCGGGGCTCGGCATCGATCGCTGACGCGACGTGACGTAACGGGCGGCATGGCGACGCCCACGGGCGCCGCCGTGCCGTTCGCCGCTCAGCCGTGCCCGGCGATGTCGGGCACGCTCAGCGGTGCGCGCATTCGTCGAGCATCCATTCCCTGAAGCGCCGCAACGCGGCGCTCGTCTCGAGACGCTCCGGCGCACAGCACAGGTAGTGCCCCTGCGCGTCGACGTCGACCGGCGCATCGAACGGCTCGACGAGCGCGCCGCTCGCGAGCGTGTCGACGATCAGGAAGCGCGGCACGAGCGCGAGTCCGAGCCCGGCTTGCGCGGCCTGGATCAGCACCGAATATTGTTCGAAGCGCGGCCCTGCCAGCGCGTTCATCCCGGCGACGCGATGGCGCTGCGCCCACAGGGACCACGCGATCTCCGCCTGCTCGTGTACGAGCCGCGGCGCGGCAGCCGCGTCGGCGGGCGTGCGCAGCGCATGGCGTGCCGCGAATTCGCCGGAACAGACCGGCACGAACGTGCGGCCGTCCAGGTAATCGCACCGGACGCCTTCCCATGCGCCGTCGCCATAGCGGATGGCCGCATCGAGTCCGAACGGAAACACGTCGCCGTGCGCGAGATGGCGGCGAAAACTCAGCGTGACCTCCGGCGCGCCGGCCAGAAAGCGCGCGAGGCGCGGCACCAGCCATTTCGTCGTGAAGGTCGGCACGCTGGCGATGGTCAGCAGGTCGCTGTCCTCGCGCGCGCTCAGCAATTCGATCGATGCGTTGCCGATTTCGCGCAGCGGGCCGATCACGCGTGCGTGATAAACCTGCCCGGCCCGCGTGAGTGCAAGCGTGCGCCCCTCGCGCACGAACAACTTCACGCCGAACATCGATTCGAGATTCGCGATCTGGCGGCTGACCGCGCTCGGCGTCAGGCCGAGCTCGCGCGCCGCATACGAGAAGTTCAGGTACTTCACGGAACTCGCGAACGCTTGCAGCTCCGCAACGTTGGGAAACAGGTGCTTCACGGCGAACTATTCCTTGCGCGCACAGATCGATGCGGGCGTTGTACGTTTTTTTCATGACGATGCCATGTCGGATCCGCACACTGCGTCCGTCATGACAACGCGTGCCGGCCCGGCCCGGCGGGCGTTGCATGACCCGTTCCGTGTTCGCCAGCGAGATTCGCCATGCATCCGCCATCCGCTTCGGCCCTTGCCGAAGCTATTCCGATTCGTCGTAACAAACGGCCGCGCGCGATGGCGGGACGCCTGCTGCTGAACGCGCTCGTCGCGGTGTTCGGGCTGTATCTCGCGCTGCCGATCGTGCTGCTGCTGGTCGGCTCGGTCGGCCAGTCGTGGACGAACACGCTGCTGCCGACCGGCATCACGTCGCACTGGTTCGTCGATCTGGCCGCGAATCGCAGCTTCACCCGCGCATTCGGCACGAGCCTCGTGGTCGCGCTCGCCTGCTGCGCGATCAATGCCGTGCTGGCGCTGCCGCTCGCGTATGCGCTGCATCACCGCGCACTGGCCGGCCGCGGCTTCGCCGCGCGCATCGTGATGCTGATGCCGATCGCGGTGCCGGCGCTCACGCTCGGGTTCGGCTACATCGCGATCTTCAGCGGCGATGTGCTGCCGTGGCTCGGCACGCTGCCGCTGATGATCGCCGCGCACGCCGTGCTGACGCTGCCGTACCTGCTGCAGACGTTGTCGAGCGACCTGCGCCACCTGGGCATCGCGCATCTCGAGGCATGTGCGGCGACGCTCGGCGCGACGCCGCTGCGCCAGTTTCTGACGATCGTGCTGCCGAACCTGCGGCACAGCCTGTTCTCCGGGCTTGTGATGGTCGCCGCGCTGTCGATCGGCGAATTCCAGATCTCGAATCTCATCGCGGGCTTCCGTTACCGCAACTATCCGATCGTGCTGCTGCAGGCGTTCTACGGCGCGTCCGGGATGGCCTGCGCGGCGACCGTCGTGCTGCTCGTCCTCGCCGTGCTCGCGACGCTCGCCTCCGTCTTCACCGTGCAACGCCTGAAGTGAAACCGTCATGAGTCTCGATTTCGAACACGTCAGCTTCCAGTATCCGGGCGCCCGTCACGGCGTCGACGCGGTCACGCTGTCCGCGGCGCAGGGCGAACTGCTCGCCGTGATGGGCCGCAGCGGTTCCGGCAAATCGACGCTGCTGCGCCTCGCCGCCGGCCTGCTCGACGGCTATCGCGGTCGTATCGCGATCGGCGGCCGCGACATGGCCGGCGTGCCGGTGTGGCAGCGCGAGGTCGGGATGGTGTTCCAGCACTACGCGCTGTTTCCGAACCTGTCGGTCGTCGACAACGTCGCCTATGGCCTGAAGATGCGCGGCATGGCCGCGGCGCCGCGCCGCCGCCGCGCGCTCGAGATGCTCGAACGCGTCGGCCTCGCGGCGCAGGCGGGGCGCAGCACGGCGCTGCTGTCCGGCGGGCAGCAGCAGCGCGTCGCGCTGGCCCGCGCGCTCGTGATCGAACCGAAGCTGCTGCTGCTCGACGAGCCGCTCGCGGCGCTCGATGCCGGCATCCGCCACCAGTTGCGCGACGAGATCCGCGCGCTGCAGCGCGCATGCGGCGCGACGACGCTGCTCGTCACGCACGATCAGGACGAAGCGCTCAGCATGGCCGATCGCGTGGCGATCGTCGACGGCGGACGCATGCTCCAGGCCGGCACCCCGCGCGACCTGTACGAGCGTCCGGCGACCGCGCAGGTCGCACGCTTCGTCGGCCATTCGACACTGCTGCGCGGCCGTGTGCTCGCGCAGGGCGCGGTCGACGTGCGATTCGCGACGCTGCACGCGGATACGGGCGCGCACCGGCCGGGCGATTCGGTCGAGGTGCTGATCCGGCCGGAACACCTGCAGCCCGATCCGCCCGCGGACGTCGCGAACCGCATCGCTGGCCGGGTCGGCGAGGTGCGCTACTTCGGCGCGACCCAGCGCTTCGACTTCGTGCCGGCCGGCGCGACCGACGCGCTGCTCGGCGAAGGGCGCGAACTGCCCGCGCGTTCGGTGTCGATCGAGCCGCGCCATCTGCTCGTGCTGCCCGCCGCGTGAGCGCGGGTGACCTAGGGTCTGTTTACATATGGAACGTGCATGCGAATGCCCGAAATCGCTCGTAGGGCAAGAAGTGAGGAGCGCCGTTTGGCCGCGCCAAACAAGCGACGAGCGACGCCGCCGTACGGGCGATTTCGGGCATTCCCGTGGAATGAATTTCAAATTTGGGGTTGCCACGAGAACGGCCGCTCGCCGCGTTGCGCTCCTTGCGAATACGTCAGTATTCGCGGCGTCGCGCGCCTCGCGAGCGGCCGTTCTCGTGGCAACGCATGCACGTTCCATATGTAAACAGACCCTATCCATTCAACGGAGAATCCCGATGTCCGCACGCCGTCACTTTCTTCATGCGACGCGCCGCCGCCTGCTGGCGCTCTGCGCGTTCGCGACCCTGGCGCCCGCGCTTGCCCATGCCGCGCCGCTCTATCCGGGCGAGGACGCGCTGTACGAGAAGGCCGCCGACGAAGGGCTCGTCGTGTCGTTCGACACGGGCCCGGAGTGGGCGAACTGGAAGTCGCTGTTCGCCGAATTCCGCAAGCGTTACCCGAAGGTCGAGATCACGTACAACGACATCGGCTCGGCGGCCACCGTCGTCGCGCTCGACAAGTCGCGCCGCCGCCCGCAGGCCGACACCGCGTATTACTTCGCGGCATCGGCGCTCGATGCGACGGCCCGGGACGTCGTCGCGCCGTTCAAGCCGGTCAATTTCGACAGGCTGCCCGCGGTGTTCCGCGCGGCCGACGGCCGCTGGTTCGCGGTGCATTCGCTGAACATCGCGTTGCTCGTGAACAAGAAGCTCGTGAAGAACGTGCCGCAGCGCTGGTCCGACCTGCTGAAGCCGGAATATCGCAATGCGGTCGTGTATCTCGATCCGCGCTCGACCGGGCAGGGGCAGGTCGCCGTGTTCGCCGCCGCCTATGCGAATGGCGGCAGCATCGACAACCCGAAGCCGGGCGCGGAGTTCTTCGGCAAGCTGAAGCAGGCGGGCAACGTGCTGCGCGTCGAGGGGACGACGCCGTACGCGAAATTCGTCAAGGGCGAGATTCCGATCCTGATCGGCTACGAGAACGACGGGCTCAAGGCCAAGTACGTGGACGGCATGGGCGACGCGGCCGAAGTCGTGATCCCGCAGGACGGCAGCGTGTCGGCGCCGTACGCGATGAGTCTCGTGAAGAACGGCCCGAATCCGGCCGCCGCGCAGTTGTGGCTCAACCTCGTGATGAGCGACGTCGGACAGGCGCTGTTCGCGCAGGGCTTCGTGCGGCCGGCCGTGCCCGGCACGCCGGTGGCGCAGGACGTCGCCGCGAAGCTGCCGAACGCGCCGCAGGTGCGCCCGCTCGATGTCGCGAAGGCCGCGACGCACAAGGCCGAAGTCGACCAGCTCTGGTCGCAGGCCACGCTCGGCAAGTAAGGGGCGCGCGATGCGGGGCTCCTCCATGCAGCGCGGCGTCCTGCGCCGCTACGGCGCGATGCCGGCGGCCGTGCTGCTCGCGCTGTGCTTCGTGCTGCCGCTCGGCGCGCTCGTCGGCGCCGCGTTCGAAGGCGGCGGCCGCGCGTTCGCCGCCGTGTTCGGCGATCCGCTCGTCGCCGACGCGATCGTGCGTTCGCTGGCGCTTGCGATCGGCGCCGGCACGTTGTCCGTCGCCGTCGGCGTGCCGGTCGCGTTCGTGCTGGCCGGGCAGTCGCCGGCGCGCCGCCGCTGGTCGCTCGTGCTGCTCGGCGTGCCGCTCGCCTTTTCCGGTCTCGTGATCGCGTACGGCTTCATCCTCGTGTTCGGCCGCGCCGGTTTCGTGACGATGCTGCTGGCATCGCTCGGCGCGGATCCGACCGTGGTCGGCGGCGCGATCTACTCGATGCCGGGGCTCGCGTTCGCGTATGCGTACTACCTGATCCCGCGCGTCGCGCTGATGCTTTACCCGGCGCTCGCGAATCTCGACCGGCGGCCGCTCGAGGCGGCGCTGACGCTCGGCGCGCGGCCGTGGCGCGCGTGGGTCGATGTCGCGTGGCGCGAGCTCTGGCCGTCGATCGCGTCCGCATGGTGCCTCGTGGGGGCGATCGCGCTCGGCACGTACGGCACGGCGCTCGCGCTGGCCGGCACGCAGGTCAACATCCTGCCGCTGCTGATGTACCTGAAGCTGTCCGACGGACAGACCGATTTCTCGCAGGCCGCCGTGCTGTCGATCGTGCTGACGGCGCTTTGCACCTGCGTTCTTGCACTGGGGGAAGGACTTGCACGGCAACGACGTCATTGAATGGTCGAACGACGCGCGCGACGCGCTGGCGCAACTCGCGCAGCGGCAGTGCGGCGCGCAACGGCACCGGATGCCGGTCGGCGTGATCGGGCCACGCGACGCGACGCAAGCGCAGCTTGCCGTCGCCGAGCGGATCGCGCACGGAATCGCGGCGACGGGCATCGCAATCGTCGGAGGCGGCAAGCAGGGCGTGATGGAGGCTGCCGCGCGCGGCGCACGCGGTGCGGGCGGATGCGCGATCGGACTGCTGCCCGAGGACGATGCGCGGGACGCGAATCCGTATCTGAGCGTCGCGCTGCCGACCGGGCTCGGCATTACGCGCAACGCGCTGATCGCGCGCGCGTCGTTGTGCCTGATCGCGGTCGGCGGCGGCCTCGGCACGCTGTCGGAAATCGCGCTGGGGCTGCAATGGGGCAAGCCGGTGTTCGGGATCTGCAACGCGCCTCAGGTGGCGGGCGTCGAGCATTTCGACGAAGCAGACCCGCTCGTCGCGCGCGTCGCGCGGTGGTTGTCCGGTTCGGCATAGGCCGGTATCGCGCCCGCAGGGAACACGCCGATGCTGGTGGGGATCGGCATGCGTTCTTGGCGCGGCGCGGGCGCTTCTCCAGCAATTTCCATACGGCCCCCGCGCGATGCGAGGGCCGTTCTTTGCGACCGGCGGGTGAAGGAGGCGGGAGCGGCGCGGGCGTTCAGCGCGCAGCGGCTGCTGCGTGCTTCGTGCACCTCGGCTTGAAATGGTCGGGAGACGCGCCATATTGACCGCGTGCGCTGTTCTTCAACGATGCAAAAAGAAAAAGGAAATCCGATGCGTCTGCTGCTTGCCCTCTTGCTGCCGTGGTTCCAGTTCTTCACGATCGGCCGCCCGATTGCCGGTGTCATCTGCCTGATCCTGCAGCTCACGATCATCGGCTGGCTGCCTGCCGCGATCTGGTCGGTATATGCGCTGAGCCAGTACAAGACCGATCGCAAGATCGAGGCGGCGTTGCGCGAGCGGCGGTAAGCGACGGCGTTTCAGTCCGCCACTGGATGGAGAGTTGAAGGACTCGCTTTCTATTTCGGCAGAAATTTATATAACTCACCTGTAATCGACTCCATGATTTATATAGACTTCTGCCGAAATGAGCGCCTCCTGCACAATCCAGCTGCATGCCGACGGTATTTGGCACGACGTCGGTGTCGTGACGCTCTTCGGCGAGTCTGAGGAGGGCTGGCGCAGTCGTGCCTACACGGGGTACGACGTCGAATGGGTTGTCCGGCATCAATTCGCCCGCGATGCGCACGCGATGGCATGCGGTTTCCCGGTCGATCTCGAGCCGTTGGTGACGCCCCACTGGCCTGCTTTCCTGATTGATTTGCTGCCGCAAGGCGTGCGGGCGAGCTAGGCGAAGGCGGGGGACGCGCATGCCGCGCTCGATCGCGACGCATTGCGAGTGCGGTTGCAGGCAATGGCGCCGAGCTTGCGGGAGATCGCGGATCAGGGCGTCGATCTCGGGCTGGAACCCGATGTGCACGCTTTCCTGAAACCAGGCATCGAGCGGCTTGCCCGCGAACTGGATGCGCTGCGCCAGGCGGAGGCGGCACGATGGACAAACGCTACAACGCGATGTCGCTTCCCGATCAGCTCGCGTTGCGTCGGCAAGCGATCGAGGACGTTCTTGCTCATCCCGAGTGGTCGCTGCGCGAATCAGTGCGTCATCTGAAGCAGACGATGCGGCTCACGAGCGCCGAGATGGCGAAGCTCGCCGGCGTGTCGACTAAGACGATTCAGGATATCGAGCAAGGCCGTAGCGACGGGACGGTCCAGACGATGAACCGCATATTCGGCATGCTTGGACTGAAGCTCGGCGTCGTGCGGCGGCCGCCGCAATGACGTACTCGGCGGGCGGCGCGGCAAGATCGGCCACCCGGCCGCCAGACTTCACTTCACCGCGAACAGCGTCAGATTCATGAAGATCTTGAACGCATAACCGAGCGTGACGGCGCCGAGCACGCCGCCGGCCCACAGGACGACGAACCACATCCAGCCGCGCATCCGCGGCCGCCGCGCGCCGGGCTCGCGCGCGGCGGAATCAGTGGTGGTAGTAATGCTGGTCTTCATGGCGCACCTTGCCTCGGAATACCCAGTAACCCATCGTCGTGTAGGCGATGATGATCGGGAGGATAACCGCTGCGCCGACCAGCGTGAAGGTCTGGCTCGAACGCGGTGCCGCGGCTTCCCAGATCGTCATCGTCTGCGGAATCGCATAAGGGAACATCGTGACGAGCAGGCCGACGTAGCCGAGCAGCACGAGTGCCAGCGCGAGCACGAACGGCGTCATGTCGTGCCGCTCGCGCACCGCGCGACGCATCCACACCGCGCACCCTGCGACCAGGAACGGCACCGGAAGCAGCCGCCAGAACAGCCCCGAATCGAACCAGCGTTGCGCGATGGCAGGATCCTGCAGCGGCGTCCACAGGCTGACGACCGCGATGAAGCCGAGCAGCACGACCGTCAGCGGCCACACGACGCGATGGAGGCGCCGCTGCAGGTCGCCTTCCGTTTTCGCGACGAGCCAGCAGCAGCCGAGCAGCGCGTACGTGACGATCAGGCCGAGGCCCGTCAGCAGGCTGAACGGCGTGAGCCAGTCGAATGCATCGCCCGCGAACACGCCATCCTTCACGTTGATGCCCTGCAGGAACGCGCCGAGCGCGATGCCCTGGAACAGCGTCGCACCGGCCGAGCCGCCGATGAACGCGAGATCCCACAGCTGCTTCGTGCGACGCGCCTTCGCGCGTATCTCGAACGACACGCCGCGGAAGATCAGGCACACCAGCATGAAGATCAGCGGCAGGTACAGCGCCGACAGCACCGTCGAGTAGACGATCGGGAACACGGCGAACAGCCCGGCGCCGCCGAGCACGAGCCATGTCTCGTTGCCGTCCCACACGGGCGCGACGGTGTTCATCATCAGGTCGCGCTCCTTCTCGTCGGGGAAGAACGGGAAGACGATGCCGATGCCGAGGTCGAAGCCGTCGAGCACGACGTACATGAAGAGCCCCAATGCGATGATCGCGGCCCAGATTACGGTGACGTCCATGGTTTTCTCGTTTGCGAAAGTAGGTGGGCTCAGACGGTTTCGATCAACTCGTCGACGGCCGACATCGGGCGGCGCGCGGTGTGATCGGGGCGCGTGTCGGGCTCGCCGCGTTGCGCGTCGCGCTCGACGTCGGGGAGCGCGGGGCCGGCCTTCATCAGCTTCAGCATGTAGTACACGCCGGTGCCGAACACGAGGAAGTACACGATCACGAACGTCATCATCGACAGGCTGACCTGCTGCACCGACAGCGGCGACACGGCCTGCGCGGTGCGCATCACGCCATAGACGACCCACGGCTGGCGGCCCGCTTCGGTCGTCACCCAGCCCGCGAGCAGCGACACGAAGCCGGTCGGGCCCATCACGAGCGCGAAGCGCTGGAACCACTTCGATTCGTACAGGCTGCCGCGTCGGCGCAGCAGCCACGCGAGCACGGCGAGGCCGATCATCGCGAAGCCGAGGCCGACCATGATCCGGAAGCTCCAGAACACGACCGTCGAATTCGGGCGGTCCTCGGGCGGGAAGTCCTTGAGCCCGCGGATCTCGCCGTCCCAGCTGTGCGTGAGGATCAGGCTGCCGAGGTGCGGCACCTTCACCGCGTAGCGCGTCGTCTCGGCCTGCATGTCCGGAATGCCGAACAGGTTGAGCGCCGTGCCGCCCTTTTCGGTCTCCCACAGCCCTTCGATCGCCGCGATCTTCGCCGGCTGGTGCCTCAGCGTGTTGATGCCGTGCTGGTCGCCGATCACGGCCTGCAGCGGCGCGAGCACCAGCAGCAGCCACAGCGCCATCGAGAACATCTTCTTCACGCCCTTGTCGCGACGGCCCTTCAGCAGATGCCATGCACCCGTCGCGGCCACGACCAGCGCGGCGACGATGAAGGCGGCGATCGCCATGTGGAACAGGCGGTACGGGAACGACGGGTTGAAGATGATCGCGAACCAGTCGGTCGGCACGACGCGGCCGTCGACGATTTCGAAACCCTGCGGCGTCTGCATCCAGCTGTTCGACGCGAGGATCCAGAACGTCGAGATCAGCGTGCCGATCGCAACCATCAGCGTCGCGCCGAAGTGCGCGCGCGGGCTGACGCGATTCCAGCCGAACAGCATGATGCCGAGGAAGCCGGCTTCGAGGAAGAACGCGGTCATCACCTCGTACATCAGCAGCGGCCCGGTGACGGCGCCGGCGAAGCTCGAGAAGCCCGACCAGTTCGTGCCGAACTGATAGCTCATCACCACGCCGGAGACGACGCCCATGCCGAACGCGACCGCGAAGATCTTCGACCAGAACAGGCAGAGGGTTTTGTAGTACTGCTTGCCGGTCTTCAGCCAGCGATATTCGAGCACGGCGATGAAGCTGGCGAGGCCGATGCTCAGCGCCGGGAAGACGATGTGAAAGGAGACGGTGAACGCGAATTGCAGGCGGGCCAGATCGAGGGCCGAAAGAGCGGTGTCCATACCAGTTGACCGAAGCTGACGATACCCGCCGGCGGGTGCCGGCGGACCCCGGCCGATGGGCATCGGGGTTGGCTGGAGTATGTGCCGCGATGTTGCGCCGCGAAATGCGCCAACTCGTCGCAGATGTCCAGCCCCGCGCGGGCGGTTTCGGGATAAATCGTTGATTCGTATCAAGATCGTGGCGCGCGCAGCGATGGCCGCGGCGCGGCGGTCTGACGCATGTGCGGCAATATGGCGCGTCGCATCATCGGAACGGCACCGGCGCGAAGTGGATCGCACCGCGCAGCTCGCACCCGGATCGCGCGGCGCGGTGCATCGGCAGGCGCCGCGCGAATTGCGTACACTCTGAGTCTCGTTTCGGCAGGGCCGGGCGCATCGGTTCCGGTCCGCGTTCACTCAGGGCACGAAGATGATCGATTTACGCAGCGATACCGTGACACGTCCGAGCCAGGCGATGCTGGCCGCGATGACTGCCGCCGAAGTCGGCGACGACGTTTGGGGCGACGACCCGACCGTGCTGCGCCTGCAGGCGGTCGCGGCCGAGCGGGCCGGCAAGGAAGCCGGCCTGTTCTTCCCGAGCGGCACGCAGAGCAACCTGGCCGCGCTGATGGCCCACTGCGAACGCGGCGACGAATACATCGTCGGGCAGCTCGCGCACACCTACAAGTACGAAGGCGGCGGCGCGGCCGTGCTCGGCAGCATCCAGCCGCAGCCGATCGAGAACGCGCCCGACGGCACGCTGCCGCTCGCGAAAGTCGCGGCGGCGATCAAGCCGATCGACAATCACTTCGCCCGCACGCGCCTGCTCGCGCTCGAAAACACGATCGGCGGTCAGGTGTTGCCCGAAGGCTATGTGCAGGAAGCCGTTGCGCTCGCGCGTAGCCGCGGGCTGGCCACGCACCTCGACGGCGCGCGCGTATGCAATGCGGCCGTGGCGTCCGGCCGTCCGATCGCGGAACTGTGCGCACCGTTCGATACCGTGTCGATCTGCTTTTCGAAAGGGCTCGGCGCGCCGGTCGGTTCGGTGCTGGTCGGCAATCGCGCGCTGATCGAGCGTGCGCAGCGCTGGCGCAAGGTGCTGGGCGGCGGGATGCGCCAGTCCGGCATTCTCGCGGCGGCCTGCCTGTATGCACTCGACCACAACGTCGAGCGGCTGGCCGACGATCACGCGAACGCCGCGCATCTCGCCGCGGGCCTCGCACGCATCGAGCCGGTGAAGGTGCTGTCGCACGCGACGAACATGGTCTTCGCGCGATTCCCCGAAGCCGATTGCGCGCCGCTCGAGGCGTGGCTCAAGGCGCGCGGAATCCTCACGCAGATGCTCTATGCGTCGCGCTTCGTCACGCATTGCGACGTGTCGCGCGCGGATATCGATACCTTCGTCGACGCGGTCGGCGCGTATTTCGCGCAACGGCGCGCGTAAGGCGGGATGCGCCGGCCGGCGGAGGTGCCGGCACGGCGTGAAGCGGAAGCGGGGAGGCGGCGCGGCGGTGCTGCAGCCCGTCCGTCGATGTCGGGCGTGCCGGCGGACTACGCTTGCCGAGGCATGTCGGCGGGCGGCGTGCCGTCGTGGAAGAGTGCTTTCAATTGCGTACGAAGTTCGGCGCTGTCGGTGTGCTGGTGCACCGAGACCGCATGTTGCACGGCGGCCTCCAGGAGTTCGTTGTCGGAGTCGGCGGAAATCGCGACCGAGCAATGCATCGCGCTGGGAAACTCGCGGCAATCGATATAGCGGCGGGACATGATGTTCTCCTCACGGGAAAGGGAACGGCCGGACTGGTTTGATCGGCCGCGCGGCGCGTTCGCGGGGCCGATGAAAAAAGTATAGGCGGCGCGGCGGTGTTGCTCGACGTTACGCGTACCGCACGGTGTGCCGTGCTGGCGACGTCAACGACGTCAGCGCCCGCCCGTCACGGCAGCGGTGCGAGCAGCCGGCGCGCCGCTTCGACTACCCGCGCGGACAGCGACGCCATCGTCGGCGATTGCACGGTCCATGCGTGCCAGTACAGCGCGATGTCGGTCGGATGCATCGGCGCGAGATCGACGAGCCCTTGCGCGTCGAGCGGCGCACCGCCGATCAGCGGCTCCGGCACCATCGCGTAGCCGAGCCCGTGCCGCACCGCCGCGAAATGCGCGTGCGTGCCGGGCACGTAGTGGCACGGGTACGCGCCTTCCGGCAACCCGAACTTCTCCTTGAGGAATGTCGACTGCAGCGTGTCGCGCCGCGAATACGCGATGACGGGTGCATGGCGCGCGCTCGTGCGGTTCAGGCCGCGCGGAAACCAGCGCACCACGAACGCGGCGGCCGCGAGCAATCGGTAGCGCATCGTGCCGAGCGGCGTCGCGACGCAGCCGCGCATCGGTTTCGGCTCGGTCGTTACGCAACCGACGGCCATCCCGCTTTCGAGCAACGCGAACGTATGATCCTGATCTTCGACGATCAGCTCGAACAGGATGCGCTCGCCCGCGAGCACCGAGGTCAGCGCGGGCAGGAACCAGGTGCCGAGGCTGTCGGAGTTCAGCGCGATCGTGACCGAGATCGGCGATTCGCGTTCGGCCGCGAGCGTGCTCTGCAGGTCGGCCTGCAGCAACGCGACGCGGCGCAGATGCTGCAGCACGCGCTGTCCGGCCACCGTCGGCCGGCACGGCCGCGTGCGCAGCACGAGCGGCGTGCCGAGGCTCGCCTCCAGCGCGCGCACCCGCTGCGTGACGGCGGACGCGGTCACGTGCAGGCGCACGGCGGCCTGCTCGAAGCTGCCGGTGTCGGCGACGGCCAGCAGCGCGGCGGCTTGCTTCGGATCGATCGTCATCGACATGTCGACGCAATTCCTGTGAACGTAAGACGAGAACAGGCGGTAGTGTAAGGCAGCGCATCCGGCGCTCGGGGCGCGACATGGCGTCCCGCCGCGTACGGCCATGCCGGCGATGCGCGCGTTTTGCGCTACGCTGTATGAACGTGCGCCCCCGCGCGCCGGCGATACACGCGGTGCGGGGCGTACGCCCGCACTCACCATTCGACCGACACGCCCAGCCGACGGAGCGACTTCGCGATGATCTTCCGGCAACTCTTCGACCCGCAATCGTCGACCTACACGTATCTGCTCGCCGACCACGCATCGCGCGACGCGGTGCTGATCGACCCGGTGTTCGAGCAGGTTCGCCGCGATGCGGCGCTTCTGGATGAACTCGGGCTGCGGCTCGTCGCGACCATCGATACGCACGTGCACGCCGATCACGTGACGGGCGCGTGGCTGCTGAAGCAGCGCACCGGCAGCGCGATCGCGATTTCGGCCGCGAGCGGCGCGCAGGGTGCCGACCGTTACCTGAACGACGGCGATCGCTGCACGTTCGGCACGCGCTACCTGACCGTGCGCGCGACGCCGGGCCACACGAGCGGCTGCATCAGCCTCGTGCTCGACGACGAATCGATGGCGTTTACCGGCGACTGCCTGCTGATTCGCGGCACCGGCCGCACCGATTTCCAGCAGGGCGACCCGCGCGCGCTGTATCGCGCGGTCCACGGCCGGCTCTTCACGCTGCCGGCCGCCTGCCTGCTGTACCCGGCGCACGACTATCGCGGATTGACGGTGACGAGCGTCGGCGAGGAGCGGCGCTTCAATCCGCGCCTGGGCGGCGATCTCAGCGAGGACGATTTCGCGGGCTACATGCGCAACCTCGGGCTCGCGCATCCACGCCAGATCGACGTCGCGGTGCCCGCGAACCTGCAGTGCGGCGTTGCCGCGAACGCGCCCGACGTGCAGGCGGCGCCCGACTGGGCACCGCTCGTCTACACGTTCGCCGGGTTCTGGGAAATCGATCCGCAGTGGCTCGAGGATCACCTGCCGGAAGTACAGGTGGTCGACGTGCGCGAGGCGGACGAATTCACCGGCCCGCTCGGCCACCTGCCCGGCGCGACGCCGATTCCGCTCGGCGAGCTGGCCGCGCGCACCGGCGAGCTCGCTGGCGACCGGCCGATCGTGACCGTGTGCCGTGCGGGCGGCCGCTCCGCGCAGGCGACCGTGATCCTGCGGAAGGCGGGTTTCGATGCCGTCGCGAACCTCGGCGGCGGGATGCTGCGCTGGCGCGGCGAGGGCCGCGTCGTGATGGATGGCCGGTCGTAGCGGCGCGGTAACGCACGACGCAGAAAAAATGTTCGGACCGATGTCGAATTGGCCGGGTGCCGTTCGTCGTCAAGGTATCCGATCACGTGGCGCAGCATGACGCGGCGCCGAAACCCCGAGAGACTACGCGATGACGCCCACGCTATACGCCCATCCCTTTTCCTCCTATTGCCAGAAGGTGCTGACCGCGCTGTACGAGAACGGCACGCCGTTCGCGTATCGCGTGCTTGCGCACGACGATCCGAAGCCGATGCAGGAGCTGGCCGCGCTGTGGCCGCTGAAGCGCTTCCCGGTGCTCGTCGACGCGGGCCGCACGGTGATCGAGGCGACGATCATCGTCGAGTATCTCGATCTCTACCATCCGGGCCCGGTGCGGCTGGTGCCCGACGACCGGCGCGCGGCGCTGGAAGTGCGGACGATGGATCGCTTCTTCGACAACTATGTCGCGACGCCGCAGCAGAAGGTCGTGTTCGATGCGCTGCGGCCGGTGCACGAGCGCGATGCGCGCGGCGTCGCCGATGCGCGCGCGATGCTCGAAACGTCGTACGCATGGCTGGACCGAACGATGGCCGATCGCGAATGGGCGGCCGGCGACCGCTTCAGCCTCGCCGACTGCGGCGCGGCGCCGTTCCTGTTCTACGCGGACTGGACACACCGGATCGATCCGTCGTTCGCGAACGTGATCGCGTATCGCAAGCGGCTGCTGGCGCGGCCGTCGTTCGCGCGTGCGGTCGACGAGGCGCGGCCGTATCGTGCGTTCTTCCCGCTGGGCGCGCCCGATCGCGACTGATGCGTGCGGTCGCGGTTGCCGACGCGGCGGCAATCTGACGGGTGGCGCGCGCCGCGCGCGATGTCGCCGCGCACGGCCGGCAGCGCGTGCCCGGGCGCCGTGACGACAGCAGTGGATGCATCGCGGTGCCGTCCCGTTACATCGTCGTGTGCTTGACCGACTGCGCGAGCGTCAGCAGTTCGTCGAACTGCGTGATCAGCTCGAAGCACAGCAGGAACGCGAGCGTATAGGCCGGCGCGGGGAAGCGCCGGATCGCCTCCAGCACCTGCGGCGCGAAGCGCGAACGGATCGCATCGCGCGTCAGCAGCCACGCGATCGCGATGCCGATCGCGGCACCGGCGATCAGGTCGGTCGGATAGTGATAGCCGAGATACGCGCGCGGCACGCAGATGAACACGACCGCATACAGCAGCGCGGCCACCCCGGCGCGGCGCGAGATGATGAAGATGCCCGTCGCGATCGCCATCCACAGCATCGCGTGATCGCTCGGAAACGAACTCCACGCCTGCAGCGTGGCCGCGCGCAGCTCCTCGGACGGGAAGTGCAGGTGGAGGTCCGGGTTGTAGATCGGTCGCACGCGGAACGTCAGGAGTTTCGCGAGCAGGCGGCCGAACGCGAGCGCGACGAGCCCGCTCGCGACCGTCGCGATGACGAGCTCGCGTTGCCGTTCGCGTCGCGGTCCCGGCTGGAACCACAGCCAGCACAGCACGGGGATGAGGATGAAGCCCTTGAACGTATAGAGGCCGGCGATCACGCGGATCGCGTGATTCATCAGCGGTCCGAAACTGATGTGGGTGAGAAAGACCTGGATCGTGGTGTCGAAATTGTTCATGTTCTGCGACCCTGACGGACACGCAGCACATGAGACGCGACCGGCAGGCATCAGGAAGCGCGCTTACACAGGAGCGCAATGGGGGCCAAGTATGTCACCGGTAATTTCGAAGAAAATGGAAAAAAATACCGGGATTCCCCTGAGAAAACGCGATTTTCCGATAGGGCCGGATTGGAAACGGCCGTGCGGCGCGCTCGGGCGATATCGTCTGACGGTTGCGCGCGCATTCATCGCGCATCGCGTGAAAATAATCGGTTGAACTGGATAATCCGGCGAGCCACGACGGACCTTGCATCGGATGATCGTATCGGCGTCGCGTGTCGCGTCTCGCGCTGATCTGGCGTGCTGAGCCGGGCCGCGCAGCAACGAACGAAAATCAAAAGAAAATGTGTGCACGCGCCGTGCGGGCCTGTCCGCTCCGCATGTGCAGGCAGCGCCCGCGCCAGGCGCTGCTCGTGCATGTCGTCGCGTGCCGTCAACCGCGCCGGATGCCTTCGGGCAACGCGCTGATGCGGCGCACTTCGGGCGAGTCGAGCCACGCGCGCGACGTCGCGCAGTCGACGAACATGTCGGTCGCGTCGTCGCCCCAGAACAGATCGCCGTCGAGCTCGAAGGTCGGCACGCCGAATATGCCGTGCGCGATCGCCTGATCGGTGTTCGCGCGCAGCGCATCCTTCACCGGTTGGGCATCGACGGCCGTCACGCCTTCCGGAAAGCCGACCGCGTCGCACAGCGCGGCGAAGCCGTCCGGCGTCGATACGTCGTGGCCGTCGCGCCAGATGTACCGGAAGATCCGCCGGATCGCGTCGGGCGAGTTGCCCATCGCGATCGCGAGACGCAGCGGCCGGATCGGATTGAACGGATGCGCGGGCGGCATCCGGAATGGAATGCCGAGCTTGTCCGCGCGGTATTGCGCGTGGCGATAGGTGAAGATGCGCTTCGCGGCGATCTCGGCCGGCGCTTTCTGGCCCCAGTGGGTGAGCAGCGCGCCGAGCACGATCGGTTTCGGCTCGTATGCGGCGACAGGCGGCAATTGGTCGAACCGTTCCTGCTGCAGATACGCGAACGGGGAAACGAAATCGAAATACCAGGTGGCGGTGCGCGCGGTGTTCATCGTGGGGTTTCCTTGCGTGTCCGGACGACAGTTGCATGCGCCGCACCGTTGGACGGCGCGGTGCATGCGTCGATGGGCAGTGTCGCATGAGGCCGCGTTTTGCGCTGCCCCACGGCCGGATGCGCGTGGCCGGCTATGGCTGGGCGGGCGCGCCCGGTATCGCGAATCGCGCGAGACTGTCGCGCACGGCTTGCGCATCGTAGCGCGCGCCCGCGCCACCCAGCGCGACCGTCGCCTTCTGCGCGAGCGGCAGCAGCATCGCGAGCGCCGCCGCCATGGCCGGCGCGGCGGCAAGCCGCGATATCGGACCCGACACCGTCAGCGCACCGACGCAGTCGCCGGCCGCGCCGAACACCGGCACCGACGCCGACGCGGTTTCCGGGTCGCGCTCGCCGTACGACGCGGCCCACAACTGCTCGCGTACGTCGTTCCAGCGCGCATCGTGCGGCTCGGTGAACGCGAGCAGCACCTTGCCGGATGCCCCCTGGTGAACCGGAAACTCCTCGCCGACGCGGATCGACACGCGCACCGTGCGTGCAGGTTCGACGCGAAAGAGCACCGAGCGCATGTCGCCATGGCGCACGTAGAACGATGCGGTCTCGCCAAGTTCGCGGCTCAGCGTCTCGAGCAGCGGCTCGACGACCGGGCCGACCCGGAACGAGCGCTGATACAGCGCGGCAAGCCGCAGCGGCTCGTGTCCGACCGCGTACTGGCCGTCGTCGAGCTTGCGCACGAAGCCGCCGTGCTCCAGCGCGGCGAGCAGGCGCAGGATCGTGCTCTTGTACAGCCCGGTGCGGCGCGACAGTTCCGCGAGCGTCAGCCGGTCATCGGTTTGCCCGAAAGCACGGAGGATCGCAAACGCGCGATCGAGGACGGCGACGCCGCTGCTGGACGCTTCGGCTGACGAGTCGGGCATTTCGTCGGTGGGATCTGCGGGAGTCGAGGTCGGGGGCACGGCTCGTTGTTCCTTTGAGTGACGGTCGATCGACTATATCGTTCTGTCTGATAGAACTCAAGTTCCAAAAAATCGCGATTTCGCGGGTATACCCCGCTTACAGCCGATTCGGCGCGTCACTAAAGTTCTGTCAAACAGAACGATGTTCTTTTGAATAGAACTATGAGGTGTCGAATGAGCGTTTCCGGGAATCCAAGGGTGCTGGTCAGCGAGGTCGGGCCGCGAGACGGCCTGCAGAGCATCAAGGCCGTGATGCAGACGGCCGACAAGTTGCGCTGGATCACCGCGCTCGCCGCGGCCGGCCTGCGCGAGATCGAGGTCGGGTCATTCGTGCCGGCGCGGCTGTTGCCGCAGATGGCCGACGTGCGGGCGGTCGTCGCGCATGCATTGACGATTCCCGGGCTGCATGTCGCCGCGCTCGCGCCAAACCTGCGTGGCGCCGAAAGCGCGTTCGAATCCGGGATCCACAAGTTGACGCTGCCGGTGTCGGTGACCGAAGCGCACTCGCTGGCGAACATCCGCAAGACGCCCGCGCAGATGATCGACGAGGTGCGCGCGATCGTCGCGCTGCGCGATGCGCGGTTTCCGTCGGTGCAGATCGAGGCCGGCGTGTCGGTCGCGTTCGGTTGCACGATCGCCGGCGCGGTCTCCGACGACGAAACGATCGCGATGGCGGCCGCGATGGCCGAATGCGGGGTCGACGAGATTGGTCTGTCCGATACGAGCGGCTACGCGAATCCGGCGCAGGTGCGCCGACTGTTCATGCGCCTGCGGCGCGAGGTCGGCGACAAGGCCGGCGGCGCGCACTTCCACAACACGCGCGGGCAGGGGCTCGCCAACGTCGTCGCGGCGCTCGACGCGGGCGTGACGACGATCGACGCGAGCCAGGGCGGTCTTGGCGGCTGCCCGTATGCGCCGGGCGCGACCGGCAACATCGTCACCGAGGATCTCGTGTTCCTGCTGGAGTCGATGGGATACGACACGGGCGTCGACGCCGATGCCCTGCTCGCCGCGCGCGCGATCCTGCACGCGACGCTGCCTGCCGAGCCGCTGTATGGCCATGTGCCGGATGCGGGGCTGCCGAAGGGGTTCCGCTACGCGGACGGCCGCGCGCCGACCGCGGCCCAGCCGGAAGGCTGCCTGACGGGAGTCGCGCAATGAACGATCGCCAACCGGCTTCGCCGTTGCCGTACGAAGGCGTGCGCGTGATCGAGATGACGCACATGGTGATGGGCCCGACCTGCGGCATGCTGCTCGCCGATCTCGGCGCGGAAGTCATCAAGATCGAGCCGATCGCCGGCGACAGCACGCGTGCGCTGCGCGGTTCCGGCGCGGGCTTCTTCGGGATGTTCAACCGCAACAAGAAGAGTCTCGCGGTCGACGTGAAGGATCCGCGCGGTCTGGAGATCGTGCGGCGGCTCGTTGCGACGGCGGACGTCTTCAACGAGAACTTCAAGAGCGGCACCATGGATCGGCTCGGTCTCGGTTACCAGGCGCTGTCCTCGCTGAATCCGCGCTTGGTGTACGTGTCGCACAAGGGTTTCCTGCCGGGGCCGTACGAACATCGCACCGCGCTCGATGAAGTGGTGCAGATGATGGGCGGTCTCGCCTACATGACGGGCCCCGAAGGCAGGCCCTTGCGCGCGGGCTCGAGCGTGAACGACATCATGGGCGGAATGTTCGGCGCGATCGGCGCGATGGCCGCACTCGCGCAGCGCGAACGCACCGGCCGCGGCCAGCAGGTGCAGAGCGCGCTGTTCGAGAACAACGTGTTGCTCGTTGCGCAGCACATGATGCAGTTCGCCGTGACGGGGCAGCCCGCATCGCCGATGCCGAGCCGCATTTCGGCATGGGCCGTCTACGACGTGTTCTCCGTCAAGGACAACGAACAGATTTTTCTCGCCGTGGTGTCCGACACGCAGTGGGCGCTGTTCTGCGACGCGTTCGGTTTTGCCGCACTGAAGGACGATGCGCGCCTCGCGACCAACAACCTGCGCGTGCAGGCGCGCGAGTGGCTGTTGCCCGACCTGCGCGCGCGGCTCGCCGTGCATTCGGCCGAGGAGATCGGCGCGATCTTCGAGTCGATCGGCCTGCCGTATGCGCCGATCACGAAGCCGCAGGATCTGTTCGACGATCCTCATCTGCTCGCGACGGGCGGCCTCGAAGCCGTGACGCTGCCGGCCGACGCGAGCAGCGCCGGCCGGCCGGTCGATACGCACACCGCGCTGCTGCCGCTCACGCTCGGGGGCGAGCGCTTGCGGCTGCGCGCGGCGCCGCCCGCGCTCGGTCAGGACACGTGCGTGCTGCTCGGCGAGCTTGGTTACACGCCGGACGAAGCACGGGCGCTGATCGAAGCCGGGGTCGTCGCCGGGCGGCACGGACAAGGTGCGGACGGCCAGCCGCCGGGCGCGCCGGTCGACACGCCGTCGCCCAACGAAGTGGCGAGCGCGTAGCGCGGCCAGGACCCATCGAACGACCAAGGCATCCCGCCCGCGATCGCGCGGGTGCGGACTGCCGCATCCACGGAGACAACCATGACATCCGCTTCCTCGGCGATGACCGCCGATCGAGAGACCGACGCGTCGATCGAGCAACGTGCGGTGCGCAAGGCCGCATGGCGCTTCATTCCGCTGCTTGCGCTTGCGTACTTCTTCAACTATCTCGACCGAACGAGCGTCGGGTTCGCGGCGCTGACGATGAACCGTGATCTCGGGCTGACCGCGACGCAGTTCGGCTGGGGCGCGGGAATCATGTTCGCGGGCTATTGCGCGTTCGAAGTGCCGAGCAATCTCGCGCTGTATCGCTTCGGCGCGCGGCGCTGGCTCGCGCGCATCATGATCACGTGGGGTTTGATGGCCGCGGCGACCGCGCTTGCGACGGGACCGACCAGTTTCTATGCGATCCGGCTGCTGCTCGGCATCGGCGAAGCCGGATTCTTTCCCGGCGTGATCTTTTTCCTCGCGGTGTGGTTTCCGGCGAGTTATCGCACGCGTGTGCTCGCGTGGTTCACCGTGTCGACACCGCTGTCGTCGCTGATCGGCGGACCGCTGTCGACGTGGCTGCTGCAGCTCGACGGGGCGCTCGGGCTCGCCGGCTGGAAATGGATGTTCATCGTCGAAGGGCTGCCGGCATGCGCGCTCGGTTTCCTCGTACTGAGGCTGTTGTCGGATTCGCCGGAGCATGCGACGTGGCTGTCGAACGATGAGCGCGCCGCGCTGCAGCACGCGTTCGAGCGCGACGGCGCCGCCGCCGGCCGCAAGAAGCGCTTCGGCGTCGCACTGCGCGACGTGCGCGTGTACGTGCTCGCACTGATTTCGTTCGGCTTCACGATGGGTTCGTACGGCATCGGCATCTGGTTGCCGCAAATGCTGAAGGCGCACGGAATGTCGACGATGCAGACGGGCTGGCTGTCCGCGGTGCCTTACTTTTTCGCGACCGTCGCGTTGCTGTGGTGGGCGAAGCGGGTGGACCGGCGCGGCGGCCCTGTCGCGAACCTGGCGATTGGATTGTTCATCGGCGCGGCGGCGCTCGGCGTGTCGACCCATTTCCTGACGCTCGGACCCGCGCTCGTCGGCATCACGCTCGCGTTGATCGGCACGATCGCCGGCCGCACGATCTTCTACACGCTGCCATCGCGCTTCCTGTCCGGCCAGGCAGCGGCCGGAGGGCTCGCGCTGATCAATTCGATCGGCGCGCTGGGCGGTTTCGCAGGCCCTTATCTCGTCGGCTATCTGAAGGACAGCTTCGGCACCTTCACGGCCGGGATGCTCGGCCTCGCGATCGTCCTCGCGATCACGACGCTGCTGACGTTGTCGCTGTACGCGTTCGACCGGAGCGAATGACATGACCCTTTCGATCAAACGTCGCCGGTTGCTCGGCGCGGCCGCCGCAACGCTCGCACTTCCCGCATTGGCCGCTACGCGCACGCCGGCCGAAAACGGAGCTTCTCCCATGACGACCCAGAGCAACTATCTTCCGGTACGAAACGACTGGCTTGCCTCTGCGCTCGAACCCGCGCTCGACCCGGATCTGCCGATCGTCGATGCGCACCATCACTTCTACGAGCGGCCGGGCTGGATCTACATGCTTGACGACTATCTGCAGGATGCGCGATCCGGCCACAACATCCAGGGATCCGTCTACATGCAGGCGCTGACGCGCTATCGTGACGCGGGCCCGGCCGAACTCAAGCCGGTCGGCGAGACGGCCTACGTCGCCGGGGTGACCGAGCCGCTGCAACGGAGCGCTCCAGCCGTCGCGAAAGGCATCGTCGGGCATGCGGACCTGCGGCTCGGCGAGCGCGTGCGCGACGTACTCGAAGCGCACGTCGACGCCGGTCAGGGGCGCTTTCGCGGCGTTCGACACCTGACGACCTGGGATGCCGATCCGTCGCTCGCCAACCCGTTGTCGGCGGTGCCGCGCGGGCTGTTGCTCGATCCTGCATACCGGGCGGGCGTCGCGCAACTCGCGCCGCTCGGGTTGTGTTACGACGCGTGGCTGTTCTTTCCTCAACTGCCCGAGCTGTTCGATCTCGCGAAGGCGAATCCCGACACGCGGATCGTCGTCAATCACTGCGGCGGCGTCGTGCGGATCGCGAGCTATGCGGACCGGCGGCCGGAAGTCTTCGAGCGGTGGCGGGCGTCGATGCGCGAACTGGCGCAACTGCCGAACGTGTTCGTGAAGGTCGGCGGCCTCGGCATGCGGATCAACGGCTTCGATTTCGAGAAGGGCGCGCGGCCGCCGTCGTCCGAACAGCTCGCCGACGCGTGGAAGCCATGGATGCTGACGTGCATCGAGACGTTCGGCGCCGAGCGCTGCATGTTCGAGAGCAATTTCCCGGTCGACAAGGGCTCGTATTCGTTCGTGAACGGCTGGAACGCGTTCAAGCGGCTGACCGCGCACGCGAGCCCGGGCGAGCGCGATGCGCTGTTCCGCGGGACCGTCACCCGCGCGTACCGGCTCGGCTGACGCGTACCGCGCCCGTCGCCTAGCCCGACTCGACCAAGGCCGCCAGTCGCGCGAGCGCCATTTGCCAGCCGGCCTCGTTGTCGGCGGCCGGCACGCCGGGCGGCACACCGTCGTGTACCGCGTCGACGCGCGTGCCGCCTGCTTCGTCGGACAGCGTGATCGTGACCGTCATCGCGCCGCGCAGCATCGGATCGTCGGTTTCGAACACGTCGATTTCGACGATCCGCTCGTCCGGCACGAGCGTCACGAAGCGGCCGTGATAGGTGTCGGTGTGCGCGGTGGTCTTGCCCGTGCCGTCCGACGGTTCGTCGTAGCTCAGCGATACGCGCAGCGCGCCGCCTTCGCGCGCGTCGTATGCGTGCACGCGGCACGTCATGCCGTCGGGCACCTTCCATTGTTCGACGGCGTGCGGATCGAGCAGCGCGCGGTAGACGCGCCCGCGCGGCGCGTTCAGGTGCCGGCTGACCCGGGTCGAATGCGTGTGCATGTGCAGCATGTTGCCTCCCGCGGAACGCGCACGACGGTGCACGCCGGATGCCGGCGTGTCGTCGTGCTTCCTTCAGGAATCCTAGGCGCGCGCGCGGCCGCATGCAATGGCCAGCGCATGCGGCCGCTTTCAGCGCAATGCCGCCGCGAATTCGTCGAGCTGCGTGATGCAGATGTTCCAGCCCTCAAAAAAGCCGAGCGCTTCGTGGCGCTCGCGCGTCGCGGCGTCGGGATGCATCACGCGCGCTTCATAGCGGCAGCCTGCCGGGTCGTCGGTCATCGTGATGACGGCCGTGAAGCCCAGCCACGGCACCTGCGGCCGCCAGCCGCCGGTGAGCATCGACGTGAAGGCGATCCGCGCTTCCGGCACGATTTCGAGGAAGCAGCCGGGGTTGTCGCTCGTGCCGCCGTCGGGGCCGCGCATGAACGTGTGGAAGGCGCCGCCCGGGCGCAGGTCGAACGCGCGCACTTCGGTGGTCCACGGTTTCGGGCACCACCATTCCTTCAGCAATTCCGGATCGGTCCACGCGCGCCAGAGCGCCTGGCGCGGCGCGCGCAGCGTGCGCGTGATCACGAGGTCATGGGCTTCTGCGGGGGCGACGTGGCTGGCTGACATGCGTTTGCTCCTCCTGGTGACGGCTTTCGATGAATTCCACGAGACGGTCGGCACGCGCTTCCCACTGCGCGCGCTGCGCCGCGAGCCATTGCTCGGCTTCCGCCAGCCGGCTGCCGACCAGCTCGCAGGTGCGCTTGCGGCCGGTTTTCCGGGTCGTGACGAGGCCGCTGCGCTCGAGCACCGCGAGATGCTTCATGAACGAAGGCAGCGCCATGCCGAACGGCGCGGCCAGTTCCGAAACGGTCCGTCCGCCGTCGCCGAGCGCGCCGACGATCGCGCAGCGGGTCGGATCGGCGAGTGCGTGGAATACGTCGCTGATACCGGGTTGAAAGTTAGCCATACGGCTAAGCATAGGCGATGCAGCGGGATTTTTCATCGCGTAGCATGATGGGGCGGTAACGCGCGCCGATCGAACCGGGCGCCGTGTTGCCCGGCACCGGCGGCCGTTGCGCATGCAGCGACCGCATGCCGGCATGCCATTCGATCCGGGCGCACGCGACCGAACGCGTGCCTCGCCCGATATACCGGAGAGCGTATGACCGAACCCGTGACCGTGCGCCGCGTCGATGCAAGCGAAGCGCATGCATGCATCGACGCGCTGGCCGACGTGCTGATCGATTGCGTCGAAGGGGGCGCGTCCGTGAGCTTCATGTTGCCGATCGCACGCGCGACCGCCGTTGCGTTCTGGACGCGCATCGCCGACGGCGTCGCGAGCGGCGAGCGCATCCTGCTGGTGGCCGAGGACGCCGCCGGCCGGATCGTCGGCACCGTCCAGGTCGTGACCGCGCAGCCGGAGAACCAGCCGCATCGCGCGGACATCGCGAAGATGCTCGTGTCGCGTCATGCACGCCGGCAGGGAATCGCGGCGCGGCTGATGGCGGCCGCCGATGACGCCGCGCGCGATGCCGGCAAGACCGTGCTCGTGCTCGACACCGTGACGGGCGGCGATGCCGAGCGCCTGTACGAGCGGGCCGGCTGGCAGCGCGTCGGCGTCGTGCCGAACTTCGCGCTGATGCCCGACGGCGCATTGTGCTCGACGACGTATTTTCACAAGCAGCTCGCGTAACCGCGCTCGATGCAGTCACGGCGCGGGACGGGCGCGCCGCACGGCCGAGCGCAGCCGTGGGCCGCACGCCGGACCGAAAGGGAAAGCGGTCCACGACGGCGTCGTTCGGATATATTCGTGCGGGAACACGCCATCGCACTGCCCACGGAATCGCCGCCTCGATGAAACGCTCTCACCTCGCTTTCGCCCTCACGGGCCTGCTCGTCGTTGTGCCGATTGCCGCGTACGCGCTCGTCAAGCCGTTGCGCGTCGTCGCGCCCGCGCTGCTTCCGGGCGTGTCGTGCCCCAGCGCGGACATCTGCACGGACGATCCCGCGAAGTTCGGCGCCGCGCAGCAGCTCTATCGCGACGGTTATGCGCGCGCGGCGGCGGCCGTGGGTCCGTTTCGTGACGCACCGCGCGTCGTGTTCTGCTCGACGCGCGCGTGTGCGGACCAATTCGGTCTCGGCGAACGCGCGGCACTGACGCTCGGGAATTTCGGCGTGATCGTCGCGCCGCGCGGCTGGCAGACCTACTTTCTCGCGCACGAGCTGATTCATCATCGCCAGGCCGAAGTGCTCGGCAACGTCGCGGTCGTGACCAAGCCGCGCTGGCTGATCGAGGGGATGGCGCATGCGCTCAGCGACGATCCGCGTCATCCGCTGAAGGAGCCGTTCGAGTCGTGGCGCGCGCGGTTCGGCGCATGGCATGCGGCGCTGGGCGGACAACTGCTGTGGGATGCCGCAAGGGCGGTGGAATAGCGCGGGACGCGCTCGCCCGATACGCGGACGGCGCCGCCGACGCGCTCCCCGGGCAACGGCGAACCGCGCTGTCCGCGGATGGGCCGCACGGCGCGACGCCGTGCGGGCTTCGCTTCGGAGAGTCGGCCCGCCGCCACGCGCGGTGCGCGGCGGGCCCGGTCGTCAGACCGTGGTGTCGATGATGCCCGGGATCTTCACGTCCGGGTTCACGTCCGCGTCGTAGTCGACGCCGGCGATCTCGAAGCCGAACAGGCGCAGGAACTCGGTCTTGTAGCCGGCGAAGTCGGTCATCTCGTACAGGTTCTCGTTCGTCACCTTGTCCCACATCGCGACGACCTTGGCCTGCACTTGCGGATCGAGCTCCTTGTAGTCCGCGCGCAGGCGGCCTTCGTCGTCGATGTGCGGCGTCGGGCCGTACATGCTGTCCTTCAGAAGCCCGTAGACCTGCTCGATGCAACCTTCGTGCGTGCCCTTTTCCTTCATCACCTTGAACAGCAGCGACAGGTAGAGCGGCATCATCGGGATCGCCGAGCTCGCCTGCGTGACGACGGCCTTCAGCACCGACACGCGCGCATCGCCGCCGTGCGCGGCCAGCTTGTCGCGAATCGACAGCACCTTCTTGTCGAGATCCTTCTTCGCTTCGCCGATCGAGCCGTTCCAGTAGATGTCGTGCGTGATCTGTTCGCCGAGGTACGTGAACGCGGTGGTCTTCGCGCCGTCGGCCAGCACGCCGGCTTCAGCGAGCGCGTCGATCCACATCTGCCAGTCCTCGCCGCCCATCACGGCGACGGTGCCGTCGATCTCTTCCTGCGTCGCCGGCTCGAGCGAGACTTCGCGGATCACTTCCTTGTCGGTGTCGAGGCCGCGGAACGTGACCGACTTGCCGACCGGTTTCAGCGTCGAGCTGATCGTTTCGCCCGTCTTCGGATGCGTGCGGCGCGGTGCCGCGAGGCTGTAGACGACCAGGTCGACCTTGCCGAGATCCTGCTTGATGGTGTCGATCGTGATCTGCTTGACCTTGTCGGAGAATGCGTCGCCGTTGATGCTGCGCGCATAGAGCCCCTTTTCCGCGGCGAATTTCTCGAACGCGGCGCTGTTGTACCAGCCGGCGGTGCCCGGCTTCGTTTCGCTGCCGGCGCGCTCGAAGAACACGCCGAGCGTGTCCGCGCCCGAGCCGAATGCGGCCGAGATCCGGGCGGCGAGACCGTAACCGGTCGACGCGCCGATCACGAGCACCTTCTTCGGGCCGTTGGCGATCGGGCCGTGCGAAGTCACGTAGTCGATCTGTTCCTTGACGTTGGCTTCGCAGCCGACCGGATGAGTCGTCACGCAGATGAAGCCACGCACGCGCGGTTTGATGATCATGGAAACCTCTAGTCAGAAAGGCGCGGACGGCCTGAAATCGGAAAAATCCCGCGCATTGTAATGGAAGCCGGCCGGCAGGGCGGGAAAGGCGGCCGTCTCGGCTGCCGGGGCGCGGGTCGTCGGCGCGGTGCCCGGCGTCGCTATCCGTTATTTCTCTCTTGACAGAAATAACTGAAAAAACTAAATTCCTCGACATGAAACTCACACCGATTGCCGAACGATTCATTCTCCACTGGGGCGAAATGGGCTCGCGGTGGGGCGTCAACCGCACCGTCTCGCAGATTCATGCGCTGCTGTACCTGGCCGGCAGGCCGGTCGCGGCCGACGAAATCGCCGAGACGCTCAACGTCGCGCGCTCCAACGTCAGCACGAGCCTGAAGGAGTTGCAGGCGTGGCGGCTCGCGAAGGTCGTGCACGTGCTGGGCGATCGCCGCGACCACTTCGAGACGTCGACCGACATCTGGGAACTGTTCAAGCTGATCGTCGAAGGGCGGCGGCAACGCGAGATCGAACCGACGCTCACGGTGCTGCGCGATTGCCTGACGAGCCCCGAGATCGCCGACGAGAGCCGGGAAACCGAGCAGCGCATTCGCGACACGCTGCAGTTCGTCGAGACGCTTACGACCTGGTCGGACGAAATGCTGCGGCTCAAGCCCGACACGCTCATGAAGGCGCTCGGGATCGGCGCGAAGATCAGTCAGACGGTCCGGCGCAAGTCGTCGAAGTAGGCGGCACCGGACGCGCGGGCAAGCAGCCCGCTTTTTTTGAAGTCGATATTTCTGTCTTTACAGAAATAACTGTATATAGAGGATGAAACAATGAACGAGATCATGCAGTCGGCCCGCCGGCATCGCGCATCGCGGAGCGCGACATGAACATCCTCGTTTGCGGCGCGAACGGCTTCATCGGGCGGGCGCTGGGCGCGCGGCTCGAGGCCGCCGGTCACCGCGTGCTGCGCGGCGCGCGGCGTGCGATCGGCCCGCACGACGTCGCGATCGACTTCGCGAAGGACGTCGATCCCGACGCCTGGCTCGCGCGGCTCGACGGCGTCGATGTGGTGATCAATGCGGTCGGGATCCTCGCCGACCGGCGCGACGAGACGTTCGACACCGTGCACCGCGCGGCGCCGTGCGCGCTCTTCACCGCGTGCTGCCGTGCCCGCGTGCGACGCGTGATCCAGATCTCGGCGCTCGGCGCCGAGCGCGGCGACACGCCGTATTTCGCGAGCAAGCATGCAGCCGACACCTTCCTGCGGACGCTGCCGCTCGATTACCGGATCGTGCGCCCGGCGCTCGTGTACGGGACCGCCGGCACGTCCGCGCGGTTCTTCCGGATGCTCGCGAGCCTGCCCGTGCACGCATTGCCGGCGGGCGGCCATCAGCCGCTGCGCCCCGTGCACATCGACGATCTCGCCGAACTCGTCGCGCGGCTCGTCGATGCACCGGCGGCGGGCCGGCCGGTCATCGATGCGGTCGGCGGCGACGAAGTCGAGTATCGCGAGATGCTGAGCGTCTATCGCGCCGCTCTCGGCTTCCCGCCGGCGACGCGCGTGGCGCTGCCGGGCCCGCTGGTCGGCGCGGCGGCCGCGCTGCTCGGCACGATACCGGGCGCGATGCTGACCCGCGACACCTGGACGATGCTGCGAGGCGGCAATACCGGCGACCCCGCCGCGCTCACGGCCGTGCTTGGCCGGCCGCCGCGCGGGCTGAGGGACTTCATCGGCGCGGATGCGGACACGCGTGCGCTGCGCTGCGACGCGCTCGCGATGTGGCGGCGGCCGCTGCTGCTCGGTGCGCTCGCGATCGTCTGGATCTGGACGGCCATCGTCAGCGCGTTCGTCCATCCGCGGCACGACAGCCTCGCGATGCTGGCTCGCGCGCATCTGACCGGGCTGCCCGCGCTGATCGCGCTGTACGGGGCATGCGCGCTGGACTTCGCGTTCGGCGTGGCGACCGTTGCCGCGCCGTCGCGCCGTCTGTGGGCCGCGCAAGGCGCGCTGATCGTCGCGTATTCGGCCGTCATCGCGGTCACGATGCCCGCACTGCTCGCCGAGCCGTTCGGACCCGTGCTGAAGAACGTGCCGATCCTCGCGATCCTGTTGACCCTCTTTTCAGAAGAAGAACACGCATGAATACCTATCTCGTGATCAAGACGCTGCATATCCTGTCCTCGGTGCTGATGGTCGGTACGGGCTTCGGCACCGCGTTCTACCTGTTCTTCGCGAATCGCACGCGCTCGGTGCCGGCGATCGCCGCCGTGTCGCGTCTCGTGGTGCGCGCGGACTGGTGGTTCACGACACCGGCCGTGCTGTTCCAGCCCGCGTCCGGGCTGTGGCTCGCGCACACGGCCGGCTGGCCGTGGACGACGCCGTGGCTCGTCGCGTCGATCGTGCTGTATGCGGTCGCGGGCGCGTGCTGGCTGCCGGTGGTGTGGCTGCAGATCGAGCTGGCCGCGATGGCGAAGCTCGCGCATGCGAATGGCGATGCAGAGCTGCCCGCGCGCTACTGGCGTTATGCGAAGCGCTGGGAGCTGCTTGGCTATCCGGCGTTCCTGGCGATGCTGAGCGTGTATTTCCTGATGGTGGTCAAGCCGATGTAAACGAAGCAGCGGCGGACGCGACCGGCGATTTTGCCTGACACCGTGTCGGTTCCCGCGAGCTCGTGTATAAACTTCGACGGAAGCGCGTTCGGCCCGTATCGCGGCTTCCGAACGCTTCGCATTCGACCTCACAAGGAGCCTGCATGCTGCACGTCCTCGGCAAGATCCCGTCCATCAACGTCCGCAAGGTGCTGTGGCTGTGCACCGAGCTCAATCTGCCGTTCGAACAGGAAGACTGGGGCGCGGGCTTTCGCACGACCAACGATCCGACCTACCTGGCGCTGAATCCGAACGGCCTCGTGCCGGTCATCAAGGACGACGACTTCGTGCTCTGGGAGTCGAACACGATCATCCGCTATCTCGCGAACCGCTATGGCGGCGACGCGCTCTATCCGGCCGAGCCGCAGGCGCGCGCGCGGGTCGACCAGTGGATCGACTGGCAGGGCACGGACCTGAACCGTTCGTGGGTCGGCGCGTTCCTCGGCCTCGTGCGCAAGTCGCCCGATCATCAGGACCCGGCGGCGATCGCGCAGTCGATCGCGGGCTGGACGAAGCACATGCAGATACTGAGCGCGCAGCTCGAAGCGACCGGCGCATTCGTGGCCGGCGACCATTTCACGCTCGCCGACATTCCGATCGGCCTGTCGGTGAACCGCTGGTTCGGCACGCCGTTCGAGCATCCGGATTTCCCGGCGGTGAAGCGCTACGTCGAACGCCTGGCGACGCGCGACGGGTTCAAGCTGTATGCAGGTAGCGCGAACCCGTAACGCATTGGCCGTCCAACGCGTTGTGGCGGCGCGACGGCCGCCGCAACGCGGCTTCCCCAGGGTGCGTCACGTGCCGGATGCCGGGACGGCCTCGAGCACGCGCGCGAGAAACGCCTCGTGATTCCACGCGGATTCCGGCCGCGACAATCCGAGCCGCACGACCACCAGCTCGCGGCTCGGCACGACGCTCACGAACTGGCCTTCATGGCCGACCGCATGAAACGCGTCGACAGGCAGCGGGCGCGCGTGCGGATCGCGATCGTTGAACGGCTCCGGCACCTTGACCCACAGATGGGCGCCGAATTCTCCGCGCGTCGACAGCGGCGTCGCGCGCGTCAGGTAGCGCACCCAGCCTTCCGGCAGCAGCCGCTGCCCATCCCACACGCCGTCCTGCAGCAGAAACTCCCCGAAGCGTGCCCAGTCGTGCGCGCTCGCATACATGAACGACGCGCTGCCGAGCGTGCCGGCCGCATCGGGCTCGAACACGGCGCTGCGCATCCCGAGCGGCGCGAACAGCGCACGGCGCGGAAACGCGAGGTAGTCGGCGTCGCTGCCGCCCATCGCCTCGCGCATCACACGCGCGACGATCGCGCTCGTGCCGCTCGAGTAGTCCCACTGCGTGCCGGGCTGCGCGGCGAGCGGCTTGGCCGACGCGAAGCGCGCGGTGTCGGGCTGCGTGAACAGCATCACGGCGACGTCGGACAGCGGGTCGTCGTAGTCCTCGTTGAATTGCAGGCCGCTCGTCATCCGCAGTAGCTCGTCGAGCGTGATCGCCGCGCGCGGGTCGCCGCCGCCGCGCCATTCCGGCAGCAGCGCCGACGCGTTCGGCGACAGCTTGTGCTGCGCGACGAGCATGCCGGCCAGCGCCGCCGTCACGGTCTTCGTCATCGACCAGCCGGGTAACGGCGTATCGGCGGTGAAGCCGGGCGCGTAGCGTTCGGCGACGATCCGGCCACGCCACATCACGACGACCGCGCGGGTGCGCCGCGGCCGCGCCGGATCGGGTTCATCGAACGCGCGGTCGAGCGCAGCCTGCAGCTTGCGTGCGTCGATGCCGGCGGGCGGTGCGGACGGCACCGGTGTCTGCGCGGGCGGCGGATCGGGGATGGGCGGGAGCGCGGCCGGCAGCACGCCGGGCGACGGCCCGAGCGCGAGCGTGCAGCCAAGGCCGGGCCGGAAGTCCGCCTCGCGTTGCGCGAACCCGGCGAACGTCGCGACGGCGCGATGATGCTCGGGATCGATCGACGGACGCACCAGTTTCAGCAACGGGTGCACGCCGGCCATGATGTCGACGTCGATCACCGACGCGGCCGGCCGGCCCGACACGAACACGCCGGAGCACAGCGCCTTCGCGGCATAGCCTGTCGCGATCGGGGCGAGCCGCGACAGCATGTAACCGGTATAGCCGGCCGCGACGACGAGCGCGACGGCGACGCCGCGCAGGATCAGCGATTTGAAGGGGATCGTCATGCGCGAACATCCTCTGTGGCGTGCCGGCCGGCAACGATCCGGCAGTGTCGCAGGTTCGGGCAAGCGGTGGCAATCGCGGGGGAGGGAGACGCCGGGCGGCGTCGATCAGGCGGCATGGTGCAAGGCGTGTGCGAATCGCATGTGTCGATCGCGCAGGTTCGAACGATTGCGACATGGGCCGACAAGTTGAAATCCGAGCCGCCGTCGGCCGATAATCGTCCGGCATCGTTCCCAGTCACATCGCAATCGATCAATCGGAAAACGCCATGTCCTACGACAACAACAACCCGTTCGCCCGGATCCTGCGCGGCGAACTGCCGTGCGTGAAGGTCGCCGAAGACGACGCAACGCTCGCGATCATGGATCTCATGCCGCAGGCCGACGGTCACGTGCTCGTGATCCCGAAGGAGCCGGCCGCGCAGATTTTCGAGCTGTCCGGCGACGCCGCCGCGGCCGGCATCCGCATGACGCAGCGCGTCGCGGCGGCCGTGCGTGCGGCGCTCGAGCCGGACGGCGTGTTCATCGGCCAGTTCAACGGCGCGGCGGCGGGCCAGACGGTCCCGCACGTGCATTTCCACGTGATTCCGCGCTGGGAAGGCGTCGATCTGCGGATGCACGCGCGCGACGTCGCCGACGCGGCCACGCTCGAATCGCTCGCCGAGCGTATCCGCGCGCGTTTCGTGTAACGCATGCACGGCTCGCGATTCGGGCGGCGCCAGCGGCCGCGTGCGGCGCCGCCGTGCGCACCTGTTTCAGCGGTCACACCACGTAACACGTGTAACGGCTCGCGAAACTCGGCCCGGCGGCTGCGGCGCTAGACTCCGCGCATTGCCGCATCGAGCGAAAGGAAAGGGCGTTGCCTGTTCGTGCCGGCCGTCCCATGGGTGACGACGGCGCGGCTTTCGCACGATGCGACGTGTCTTCTTCGCCGGGAATCGAGCCATGTACAAAGTTCTCATCACGTTAGCGCTGATCGGCGGCCTGTCCGGCTGCTATGTCGCGCCGCCTTACGGCTACGCACCCGCGCCGGTCTACTACGGTTATGCGCCGGCGTATTACGCACCGCCCGTCAGTGTCGGGATCGGCGGCAACTTCCGCATTCGCTGACCGCGCGGCGGGCGCGGGCGCAGCCCGCACGTCGGTCGGCCATGTCGTTCGACGCTCCGCCGCCGCTTCTTTCCGCAACGATTCGCGCGCCGCATGACGGCGCGCGTGCGCATCGCCCGCCCGGGTTCCTATACTTCGCAGGAAAGCCCACTCCGGCGAGGCAGCCATGGCCGTTACGCGCAAGTTCGCAATCGCTGCGAGCATCTCCACGCTCGTCTATCTCGGGCTCGCCGTGCTCGGCATCGGCGGGTTCGCCGCCTTCTTCTCGCATCCGCAACTGACCGTCGTCGCCGTCGCGACGCTCGTGCTTGCCGTCGTCGCGCTGTTCACCGAAGGCAACCTGAGCGCCGGCGAACGCGAGAACCGCGACAACCGCTGGGTGCTCGCGGCCTTCGCGGTCACCGGGTTCCTGCTCGCCTATTTGCCGGCACTGACCGACCGGCTCGACGTGTGGACCTTCGGCGGCGACACCGTGCGCTGGAGCGGCGTCGTGCTGTACGTCGCGGGCGGCATGCTGCGCCTCTGGCCCGTGTTCGTGCTCGGCAAGCGCTTCAGCGGGCTCGTCGCGATCCAGCCCGGCCACACGCTGGTGACGGACGGCATCTACCGCAGGATCCGCAACCCGAGCTACCTCGGCCTGCTCGTCAATGCGATCGGCTGGGCGCTGGCGTTCCGCTCGGGCATCGGGCTGCTGCTCGTCGCGTCGATGATGATCCCGCTCGTCGCCCGCATTCGTTCCGAGGAAGCGCTGCTGCGCGCCCGGTTCGGCGCCGAATACGACGCGTACTGCGCGCACACTTGGCGGCTGCTTCCGGGCGTGTACTGACCCTCGTTCGGCTCGAGCGACGCGGGCGATTCCCGCCGGCGCGCGGCGCGCATCCGATGTGTTGCCACGTGTGTCCGAACCCGCGCGAAAGGCAGGTTCCGCCATGCTGAAAAACGGGGATCTACCATGGCCACAGCCCCGGCCGACGGGCCTTCCCGCCAGTTTTCGGCAACCTTTTCCGGTCTCTCTTTCGGTAAACAACTTGTTACCAGAATGTCGACGGCACGCAGGCTCGAGCGGTGCTATTCTTCGCCGCAAGCTCATTGAAATGAATTGGTCCGGGATTCGGCACAATGCCGGCATCGACGTCGATCGATTCAGATCGTCGTATCGAGCGGACCTTCGATAACCAGATTGCGAACAAGGAAGAATACGGGAATGTGGAAGAAAATCGCCCCCGCTCTCGTCGTCGCCGTGCTGACCGGCGCGACCGCAGTGCCGGCATTGGCCGGTGGTGACTTGAACAACGCGCTCGGCGGCGCGCTCGGCGGGGTTGCCGGCGCAGCGGTCGGTGGCGCGGTCGGCGGCAGCACGGGCTCCGTGATCGGCGGCGCGATCGGCGGCGGCGCGGGTGGCGCCGTGACGTCGAACCGCCGCGAGCGGACCGGCGCGATCATCGGCGGCGCACTCGGCGGCGGCGCGGGTACCGCGGCCGGCAACGCGATGGGCGGCCGCACGGGCGGCCTGCTGGGCGCGGCTGTCGGTGGCGGCGCTGGCGCAGCGCTCGGCGGCAACCTGTCGCGCAACTCGTACGACGGCGATCGCGGCTATCGTCATCGCAAGCATCGCCACCACCGCGACTGGGACTGATCGCCGCGGGCGCGGCACGGTGCGCGACTTGCGCACCGGCGCGCCCGACGCGTCGGCTCCCGATCCGACAGCCGGCCCGGCGGCCTTAGCCGGGCCGCCATCGCCGGCAAGACCGGCACCTTTATCGCTTTACGCAGTTCACGCCCGGCCCCGCTCGACGGGTTGGCTCTCTCTCCCGCTTCATCGCTTCCCGTCGTAGATCTCATCGCCCGTTGCATCGACATGCAGCCGCGCGGGCTCGGCCATTCCCGTTTCGCCATTGCCGATCGACGCGTCGCCGTTCGGCGCTCAGGATTTCCCCGATGCATCGACGCGCGCGCGTCACGCATGCACGGGCCGCCGCGCGCAACGGCGGGTAGTGCGAAATCGAATGGATGGCATCGCAACATTTAATTGGTCGATCGGGATCGACTTCGCTATCGTCAACGCTGCCCGTGTACGGAATCGAACCGTGCTCCGCCGCGTGATGCCGAGCATCCGCGGCCCGGCCGCCAGACCCCGCAAGCATGGTCGCCTCGCCCGCCGAAGCGGACGGGCCCGTCGCGAAGCCTGGCCGACCGGACGAAGGCGCCCGCGCTTTCAAGCCACCCCGGCAACGATGTCCCGCCGCGGCATGCGTGCCCCACGCGCGTGCCGCGCCTGCGTTGCGACCCGGGGCCGGACCAACCCATTGCCTGGATGCTTTATGTCTAAGACAACGTATTACGCGCCGCATGGCGGCCACCCGCCGCAGACCGATCTGCTGACGGATCGCGCGATGTTCACCGAGGCATACGCCGTCATTCCGAAGGGCGTGATGCGCGACATCGTCACGAGCTGGCTGCCGTTCTGGAGCAACACGCGCCTGTGGGTGATCGCGCGTCCGCTGTCGGGTTTCGCCGAAACCTTCTCGCAGTACATCGTCGAAGTGAACCCGGGCGGCGGTAGCGACAAGCCCGAGCAGGACAAGAACGCCGAAGCCGTGCTGTTCGTCGTCGAAGGCGAGGCCGAACTGACGTTGCAGGGCAAGCAGCACACGCTGAAGCCGGGCGGTTACGCATTCATTCCGCCGGGCGCGGACTGGACGCTGCACAACGTCAGCGATGCCGCCGTGCGTTTCCACTGGATCCGCAAGCATTACCAGGCCGTCGACGGCATCGCGCTGCCGGAAGCGTTCGTGACCAACGAGCAGGACGTCGAGCCGATCCCGATGCCGGGCACCAACGGCGCATGGGTGACGACGCGCTTCGTCGACATGAGCGACATGCGTCACGACATGCACGTGAACATCGTGACGTTCGAGCCGGGCGGCGTGATTCCGTTCGCCGAGACGCACGTGATGGAGCACGGCCTGTACGTGCTCGAAGGCAAGGCCGTGTATCGCCTGAACCAGGACTGGGTCGAGGTGGAAGCGGGCGACTTCATGTGGCTGCGTGCGTTCTGCCCGCAGGCATGCTATTCGGGCGGCCCCGGCCGCTTCCGTTATCTGCTGTACAAGGATGTGAACCGTCACATGAACCTGACGCTGAATCCGGCGCGCTGAGCGTCGCGCACGTCGGACACGAAAACCCGCTGGTGCATGCCGGCGGGTTTTTTTATCGGCGCCGGCATGCGATGCAGCCGACGCGGCGGGCGTCGCCGCACGCTACGCGTCGAGCGCTGCGGCAGCCAGCCTCGCGACCTGCAGACGCGTATCCGGTGGCAGGTCGTCTTCCATCAACCACACTGCCGACAAGCCCGCCCAGGCGAGGATCCATTGCAGCAGCCGGCGCCGGTCGAGTTGCGCGGCTTCGGTGACGAGCGCGACGCGCCGCGCGAAGCGCGCCGGATCGACGGCGATGTCGTGCGCGGGATTGCAGAACAGGTTCGCGTAATCGAACGCGCGGTCGCCACGCAAACCTTTCGGGTCGATCGCGAGCCAGCCGCGATCGCCGAAGTGCAGCACGTTGCCGTGATGGATGTCGCCGTGCAGCACGACGTCGTCGACAGGCGGCGCGGCCAGCAGCCGGTGTGCCGTCGCGGCCGAACGCCGCAGCACGTCGTCGCCCGCGTCGTGCGACAGCAGCGCATGGAACCAGTCGGCGAGCGGCACGGCCTCGGGCGGCTCGGGTGCGCGATGCGCATGCAGCCGCTCGACCACGCGGCACGCGATGCGGATCGTATCGTCGTCGTGGCCCGCGGCGGACAGGCCGGTGAGCGTCGGCGCCGGTTGCGCGCGTTCGAGCAGCACCGCGTCGCTGTCGTGCAGCCACACGCGCGCGGCGCCATTCCCGTTCCACCAGGTCATCAGCGCATTGCCGCGGCGCTCTTCGTCGCAGGTCGCGACCTTCAGCATCGCGGGCCGTGTGTGCCAGACGACGGGCAGCACGCCGCCGCTCGCGGTCAGGATCGGGCCGCCGTCGGGGACGAGGTCCCACAGGCGCAGGTACGTGTCGAACATGCAGACGATGGTACAGGCGAACGTGCGCGTGCGCCGCGCGGTTCGTCCGCACCGCCTGCACAGCCGCCCGCGCGGCCATTCCTAAATAAAATTTAGCCAGCCAAACTTGGGCTAAAGAATGTTCCGGTATCCCGGCATCCCTCCGACAATGCGCGCCTTCCGCGATCGACGGGCGCCTGTTGCGCGCCTGCGTTCGCCGCATCGAAGAAGGAGCCTGCATGACCGACCACACCGCCAACCCTCCGCCGCCACCGGCGCCGCCTCCCGCATCGCCGCGCCGCGCGTGGCGCATGCTCGCGGGCGCGCTGCTCGGCCTGACGCTCGCGTGCGCGGGCATCGGCGCATGGACGATCCATCGCATCTGGACGCAGCTGCCGTCCGTCGAACACCTCGCTGCCTATCGACCCGCGCTGCCGCTGCGGATTTTCTCGCGCGACGGCGAGTTGCTGGCCGAGTACGGCGTCGAGCGTCGCGAATTCGTGCCGCTCGAACGGATTCCGCTGCTCATGCGGCATGCGCTGCTCGCCGCCGAGGACGCGAAGTTCTATCAGCATGGCGCGATCGATATCGGCGGCCTCGCCCGCGCGACGTTCGCGAACGTCGTGACGGGGCAGCCGGGGCAGGGCGGCAGCACGATCACGATGCAGGTCGCGCGAAACTTCTATCTGACGCGCGACAAGGTGCTGAGCCGCAAGCTCGCCGAAATCCTGATGGCCATCAAGCTCGAGCGCGAGTACGGCAAGGACAAGCTGCTCGAGCTTTACATGAACCAGATCTATCTCGGCGAGCGCGCGTATGGTTTCGCGGCGGCCGCGAACGTGTATTTCGGCAAGCCGCTCGACGCGCTGAGCGCGGGCGAGGCGGCCGTGCTCGCGGGGCTGCCGAAGGCACCGTCCGCGTTCAATCCGGTCGTCAATCCGGCACGCGCGACCGCGCGGCGCAACTACGTGCTCGGCCGCATGCATGCGCTCGGCGAGCTCGACGACGCGGCTTATCGCGCGGCGGTCGACATGCCGATCGCGCTGGCGACCACACCGCCGCCCGGCATCGTCGCGGCGCCGTATGTCGCGGAGCGTGCGCGCCGGATGATGGTCGAGCGCTTTCACGACGACGCCTACACGCTCGGGCTCGACGTGACCACGACGATCTCGATGCGCGACCAGCGCGCGGCCGAAGCCGCGCTCCAGCGCACGCTGAACCGGCAGCCGCGCGCGAAGCGCGATGCGCGCGGCGGGCTCGAGGGCGCGCTCGTGTCGCTGGATGCGGCGACGGGCGACATGCTCGCGCTCGTGGGCGGCGCAGATTTCAATCGCAACGTATTCGACCATGCGCTGCAGGCGTATCGCCAGCCGGGTTCGAGCTTCAAGCCGTTCGTCTATTCGGCGGCGCTCGAAAAGGGCTACTTTCCGGGTGTGCTGGTCGACGATACGCAGCGCACGCTGACCCATGAGGAAACCGGTGCGCGGCCGTGGCGCCCGCGCAATTTCGGCAACCGCTACGAGGGCTTCATTCCGGTGCGGCGCGGGCTCGTGCGCTCGAAGAACCTGGTCGCGGTCAGCCTGATGCAGGCCGCCGACGCGCGTTACGTGCAGCAGCACGCGGTGCGTTTCGGTTTCGACGCGCTGCGCAATCCGGCGTCGTTGCCGCTCGCGCTCGGCGCGGGCGCGGTGACACCGCTCGAGCTCGCGAGCGCATACAGCGTGTTCGCGAACGGCGGGACGCGAATGGAGCCGCGCCTGATCCTGTCGGTGAAGCAGCGTCACGGCGGCGCGATGTACGAGGCGACGATGCCCGAAGGCGCGCGCGTCGTGTCGGCGCGCAATGCGTTCGTGATGGACAGCATGCTGCGCGACGTCGTGAGGGCCGGCACCGCGCGCGGCGCGCTCGCGCTGCGCCGCGACGACGCGGCCGGCAAGACGGGTACGTCGAACGGGTCGAAGGATGTCTGGTTCGCGGGCTATTCGTCGGGCATCGTCGCGGTCGCGTGGCTCGGCTACGACACGCCGCGCCCGATGGAACGCGCGACCGGCGCGACGCTCGCGCTGCCGGTCTGGCTCGACTACATGAAGACGGCCGTCGACGGACGCACGCCAGTCGATGCGACGCCGCCGCAGGACGTCGCGCTCGTCGACGGCGACTTCGTGTACGCCGAATACACGCGCGGCGCGTGCACGGCCGACGTGCCGCCATACATCCGCAGCCGCTTCGCGTGCGGCGGCGCGCCGGCGTCCGACGCGCCGGATGCATCGCGCGAGCAGCGCAACGCCGACGGGCCGATGCCCGCAGCGGTCGATGCGGCCGAGCGCGAGCGCGTGCTCGACCTGTTCCGTACCGACGACTGAGGCGCGCGATGCATACGCTTTATCTGATCGCGATCGTCGCGGAGGCGATGTCGGGCGCGCTGATGGGCATGCGGCGCGGGATGGACCGCTTCGGGCTCGCGCTGGTCGGCGCGGTGACGGCGCTCGGCGGCGGCACGGTGCGCGACGTGCTGCTCGGCCACTATCCGCTCGGCTGGATCGCGCATCCCGAATACCTCGTGATCACGCTCGTCGCGGCCACCGTCGCGTCGTGGGCCGCGCGGCACGTCGCGCGGATGAAGACGCTGTTCGTCACCGTCGACGCGATCGGTCTCGCGGCGTTCACGATCATCGGCTGCGACATCGGCGCGTCGACGGATGCCGCGCCGATCATCGTCGTGCTGGCCGGTGCGATCACCGGCGTATGCGGCGGGATGCTGCGCGACCTGCTGTGCAACGAGATGCCGCTGATCCTGCGCGAGGAACTGTATGCGAGCGTCGCGTTCTTCACGGGGACGCTGTACGTCGGGAGCCAGCATCTCGGCATCGATGCCGGGCTGGCGACAGTGATCGCGCTGGCGGCGGGCTTCACGATGCGCATGCTTGCGGTGCGGCTCGGATGGAAGATGCGCACGTTCGGTGTCGCGGACATCGAGCGTTGAGCGACGTTGCCGCCGGATGCGGCGGCACGCGCGTGTTACGCCGGCACGATGACCGGCGGCGACCCTTCACCCGTTTCCACCATCTTCACCGAGAATCCGTAGCACTGCGCGACATGGGCAGGCGTCATCACGTCGCGCGGCGCACCGTGCGCGACGATCGTGCCGTCCGCGAGCATCGCGATCGTATCCGCGTGCCGCGCCGCGAGATTCGGATCGTGGACGATCGCCAGCACGCCGAGCTGCCATTCGCGCGCGACGGTACGCACGGTATCGAGCAGCCGGTGCTGATGCGCGAGGTCGAGCGCGGCGGTCGGTTCATCGAGCAGCAGATAGCGCGAGCCTCGCTCCGATGAGTCGTCGTCCGGCCACAGCTGCGCGAGCACGCGCGCGAACTGCACGCGTGCGAGCTCGCCGCCGGACAGCGTCGTCACGTCGCGGCCGAAGAGCGTCTCGGCGCCCGCGCGCTCCAGCGCCTGCCATGCAATGTCGCGATCGCGTTGTGCGATCGCGTGCCGCGAGCCGCGGCGTCGTGCATGCGGATAGCGGCCGAGCAGCACGATTTCGTCGACGCTGAATGGAAACGCGGGCTGCGCGGACTGCGGCAGCACCGCGCGCAGGCACGCGAGCCGCGCCGCGTCGATGCGTGCGAGCGATTCGCCGTTCAGCGTGACGCCGCCGGTCACGCGCACGCCGTTCGGCGCGACGCTGCCAGTGAGTTCGCCCGCCAGGGCTTTCAGCAGCGTGCTCTTGCCTGCGCCGTTGCGGCCGAGCAGCGCGGTCACGCGGCCGGGTTCGATCGACAGCGTCAGGTCGCGCAAAACGGTGCGGTGCCGGCGGGCGACGCCGAGATGATGGGTGGTCAGCATGATGAGCAAATGAAGGATCAGCCGCCGAGCGCGCCGCGGCTTTTCCACAGCAGCGCGAGAAAGAACGGTGCGCCGAGCAGCGCGGTGAGCACGCCGAGCGGAATTTCGGCGGGCGCGGCGACGGTGCGCGCGGCGAGATCGGCGGCGAGCGTCAGCAGTGCGCCGAGCAATGCGGCGCCGGGTAGCACGACGCGCTGGTCGGGGCCGCACGCGAGGCGCACGCAGTGCGGCGCGACGAGACCGATGAAACCGATGATGCCCGCGCACGATACGAGCGCGCCGACCGCGAGCGCGACCGCGACGAGCACGCGCCGCTTGAGCCGCTGTACGGGCACGCCGAGGTGCAGTGCTTCGGTCTCGCCGAGCTGCAGTGCGTTGAGCGCGTCACGATCGCGCGCGAGCAGCACGCAGCCGATCGCGACGCACGGCGCGACGGCCGCCAGCGCGGGCCATTGCGCGCCGCCGAGGCTGCCGAGGCTCCAGAAGGTCAGCGAGCGCAGTTGCGCATCGTCGGCGACGAACGTGAGCAATCCGATGGCCGCCCCCGCCAGCGCGTTGATCGCGATGCCCGCGAGCAGCAGCAGCGGAAGCGCGAGCCGGCCGCGCGACGCGGCGAGCCGGTAGACGAGCGTCGCGATCGCGAGCGCACCCGCGAACGCGGCGACGGGCAGTGCGGCCGCGCTTGCATGCGCGGCGAACAGCGCGGGGCCGAGCACGATCGTCGTCGTCGCACCGAGCGCCGCGCCGCTCGACACGCCGACGAGCCCCGGATCGGCGAGCGGATTGCGGAACAGCGCCTGCATCGCGGCGCCGGCCGCGCCGAAGCCGCCGCCGACCAGCAGTGCGAGCGCGACGCGCGGCGCGCGGATGTCGAGCAGCACCGCGCGTGCTTGTTGCGCGGCCGGGTCGCCGCTCAGTGCGGCCCAGACTTGAGCGAACGGAATGCGATATGCGCCCGCGCACAGCGCGACGACGGACATCGCACACACGAGGGCGGCCAGCGCGAACGGCGCGAAGCGACGTGACGCACCGACGCGCGCGGCGCCGGCATGCGCTACGCGCGACTGCGCGGGACAAGGCGACACATGAGCAGGCATCGGACGATCCGGAATCATGCGAGCGCATCCGACAAGCGCCGGTGCAGGGTCGTGACGGCGAGCGGCAGGCGCGGGCCGAAGCCGAGCAGGAACAGCGCATCGAGCGACACGACACGCCGCGCGCGGCCGGCCGGCGTCGCGCCGAAGCCGGGTGCGGCGAGCAGCGCGTCGCGGCCGCCGACTGCCGCAAGTCCTTCATCGGAGATCAGCACGACGTCGGGCGCGGCGACGGCCAGCGCCTCGATCGTCAGCGGCTTGTAGTGATCGAAGCCGTGCATCGCGTTGCGCGCGCCCGCGTAGCGCAGCATCGCGTCGGCGGCCGTGCGCTGGCCGGCGACGAGCGCCTGGTTGCCGGTATGGTTCAGCACGAACAACACGCGCGGCGGTTGCGCACCGCCCGGCACGCGCGCGGCGACCGCGTCGCGGGCGGCCTGCCAGTCGCGATCGAAGCGCTGCAGCAGCGCGTCGCCCGCGTCGCGCACGTCGAGCGCACGCGCCACGCCCGTGATCTTCGCGCGCACCGAGTCGACGTCGTGCCGCTCGCTGAACGTCGTCACCGCGACACCCGCGCTTTTCACCTGCGCGATCGCGGCGGGCGGGCCGGCCTCCGCCGACGCGAGCACGAGATCGGGTCGCAGCGACAGCAGCCCTTCGGCCGACAGCGCGCGCTGGTAGCCGATCTTCGGCAGGCGCTTCGCGGCGTCCGGGTACGTGCAGGTCGTGTCGGTGCCGACGAGCCGGTAACCGCGCGCGTCCGCGCCGCCGAGCGCGAACACGGTTTCCGCGAGCGCGCCGCCGATCACGACGACGCGCTTGTGCGTGGCCTGCGCAAGCGCCCGGCCGGGCAGCGCACACGCAAGCGCGCCGGCGACCGCGCTGGCGAGCACGGCGCGGCGTCGCGGCTGGAACGATCGCGCGCTCACCGCATGTCTCCGCACACCGCAGACGGCAGCGTCGCGACGAGCGCGCGCCAGTCGTCGCGTTCGGCCTGCCCCGGCTTGCGTTCGCCGAACAGCAGCGCGACGTGGTCGCCCTGCCGGTCGAACAACTCGAGCGACGTGACGATGCCGTCGCTCGTCGGCTTCTTCACGACCCACGCGGCGGCGATCAGGTCCTCGCGCACGTGCAGATTGAAGCCCGGGTCGAGCACGTTGATCCATGCGCCGACCTCGCGCACGTTCGCGACGGGGCCCGTGTGGATCTGGATCATCCCCGCATTGCCGACGAATACCATGATCGGCTGGCCGCTGGCGGCGGCCCGTTCGAGCACGTGACGCAGCGCGCGCGCCGCTTCGACCGGGTACGCGTATCGCGGATCGGCGAGGCGCAGCGCCTGCATGCGGCTCACGCCGAAGCGCTGCGTGATGCCGAAGAACTGATGCGTGTCGGTCATCGCGTCCCACGCGGCGCGAAAGCCCGCGACGTCGATCTCCGTGTCCGCGCGTTCGGGCGCCTTCGGCACGGCGGGCGCGACGGCGAGCCCCGGCTCCTGCGACGCCGCGCGCCAGCGTTCGACGAACGCGCCGTACGCCGCGCGGTCGCTGTGCGCGCGCAGGTAGACCTTGTGGATCGCATGACCTTGCGCGTCGAAGAACTGCAGGCTCTCGAGCGGACCATGCGCGGTTTCGTCGCGCACCGCGAACGCGGACGCCCAGTGGCGATAGAAGATGCGCAGGTCGATGTCGCCGAGCGCGAGGCCGACCGGGCCGTCGTGGCTCATCTGCGCATATGCGCCGTCCTTCTCGTGGACGGCCGTGTCGTTGCGCGTGAGCGCCATCACGCGGCCGAGGCGCGGCATTTCCTCGAACATCGCCGGAAAGCGCGCATCGAGCCGCACCACGTGCTCGCCGACGAACGCGGCGAGCGCCTCGCCTTCGCTGACACCGAGCACCTGCGCGACATCGCGGTTGCGCAGCTGGCGCTCGGTCTTGAGCTTGACGAACGCGTCGCGCAACGCGGCGGGCGCGCGGGCCGGCGCGGCGGGCTGACCGGGAAAGGCGGAATGCATCATGTCGGACTCCTTCGAGTAAGAGTTGGGCAGGAAACGCGCGGCTGCGCGTATCAGAAATCCACTTTCATGCTGACGGCGACCGTGCGTCCGGACGACGTATAGGCATCGAGCACCTGCGAATCGGCCGCGATGCCGCGCACGTCCGACCAGTTCCAGTACTTGCGGTCGAACAGGTTGCGGATGCCGATCGTCGCGCTCACGTGCTTGTTGAAGCGGTAGCCGCCGCGCAGGTCGACGACGAACGACGAAGGCGGCGAGAAGCACGTCTTGTTCGAACAGTCGGACTTGTCGATGTCCTTGTCGCGTTTCGCGGCCTGGAACAGCAGGTCCGTCTGCACGAACCAGCGTTCGCCGGGCTCGTAGCGCACGCCGAACACCGCCGAGAACGGATTGACCGTGTTCAGCGGCTGGCTCGCCGCGCCGTCGTTCTGCGTCGAGCCACGGGTGAACGCCATCGCCGTCTTCAGCGTGAAGCCGTTCGGCATCGCCCATTCGGCGCGGCCTTCGAGGCCGTGGATGCGCGCGTCGGCAAAGTTCACGTACTGGAACACGAACGGGTCGGCCGGCCGGCCGCTGCCGGCGATCGTCGTGCGCGAGATGAAGTTGCGGTAGCGGCCCGTGAACGCGGCCGCGCTGTAGCGCACGACGCCGTAGCCGGTGCCGGCCTTGCCGCGCAGGCCGGCTTCGAACGTGTCGCTCGTCTCGGGCTTGAGGTTCGGATTGCCGATCGACGTGTAGCCGTACACGGGGTTCGAGAAGCTGCTGTTGACCTGGTCGGGCGTGGGCGCGCGGAAGCCGTGTGCGTACTGCGCATACGGAACGAGTGCCGGCGTGATCTCGTAGAGCACCGCGACGCGCGGCGACACTTCGTTCGCGCTCGTCGACACCGCGGTGCCGGTAAACAGCGGATCGTTGCGCGTCGGGCTCAGCCGGTACGTGTCGAAGCGCAGCCCCGGCGTGACGAGCAGGCGGCCATAACCGATCCGGTCCTGCACGAACGCGCCGAACAGCGTGTAGTCGGTATCGGGAAACGCCTTGTTCGGGAACGCCTCGCCGACGCCCGGCACCGTGCCGTCGCGCAGGTTCGTCACGCGTGACAGGCTGCCGTCGACGCCGTACAGCAGCTTGTGCGCGAGCGGGCCCGTCGCGAAGCCGCTTTCGGCGAACGCGGCGCCGCCGAACGTGCGCTCCTGGTACTGGTTGTCGCGCGAACGCGAAGGCTGCCGGCCGCGCGTCTCGAACGCGTACTGGTCCTGCTTCGCATCCTGGTAGTAGAGCTGCACGTGTGCGGTCTGGAACCAGCGAAATGCATCGTCGCGAAAGTCGTAGTCGACGCTGAAGCGGTTGCGTTCGAGACGGTCGCGGGTCGTGAGGCCGAGCGTGGCCGGCGGGTTGATCGCGGACAGCACGTCGGTGCTCACGCGGCGCTGCACGGTTTCGGCGGTGAACCGGATCGTGTCGCGCGCGGTCGGCGTCAGCACGAGCTTGCCGAGCAGAGACTCCGAATAGACGTCCTGCGGATTCGACGTCGTGCGCAGCGTGCTCGCCGAGTTGTCGGCGCCGCGCGTGTCGATCTCGTGGCCGCGCCGGCCGTCGGCGATGATCATCCCCTGAACGCGGTCGTTGCCGCCCGCGGCCGATACGGTCGCGCCGATGCTGCGGTCGGCCGAATCGTAGCTCGGCCTGAACGAGAAGTAAGCGGGTTTGCCGTAGATCGACAGCAGGTCGCGCGGATCCTTCGTGATGAAGTTCACCGCGCCGGTCAGCCCGTCGCTGCCGTACAGCGCCGACGCCGGACCGCGCAGGATCTCGATGCGCTTGAGCGTGTCGAGGTCCGTGTAGTCGCCGCGGCCGGCTTCGAGCGGCCCGAACGAGAACGCGTTCGGCAGGCGGATGCCGTCTTCCATCAGCAGCACGCGATTGCCTTCGAGGCCGCGGATGTTGATGCTCGAATCGCCGTCGCGGCCGCCGCCGAGCGCGGCGCTGCCGGGGCGGTACGCGGTGCGGCGCACCGTGACGCCCGGCTCGTAGCGCAGCGCGTCCTTGATGTTGGCGGCTTGCTGCTCTTCGAGATCGTCGTCGGTGATCACCGACACGGACGCGGCCGTGCGACTCGCGGCGGTAGCGGTACGGGTGGCCGTGACGGTGACGGCGTCGAGCAGCGCCGCATCGCCGCGCGTAGATGCGGCGGCGGTCAGGGCGGCAGGTGGCGGGTTGGCGCCTTGCGGCGGTGAATCGGCATGAGCCGGCGTGGCGGACAGGCCGAACGCACCGAACAGCGCGGCACAGATCGGCCGCCGCGCCAGTGGATAGCAATGCACAGGTGGTCTCCCATTGACGATGACTAGCCCGAAGGCTGGCTGGGTGACGCGTTCACCTGGCTGGCCCGTTCGCGCGCGGGTGGCGGCGAACGGCGAATTGAAAGGGAATTGATAATTTCGCCAGTGTAAATGAGAATTATTCGCGATACAAGGACGAAAAGCGGCGCATGTGGACGTGCGCCGCCAGCGCGGATCGGGCGAACCGCGCGGGGGCGAAGGTGAGGCAAGCAGGCCCTAGGCCAGCGACTCGATACGAATCAGCAGGTTGCGCGCATGCGCGATGAACGCGTCGTGCGTCGCGCGATCGCCGTAGGCTTCGAAACCGGCCTGTTCGGCGAACGCGAGCTGTTCGGCGTAGAGATCGACGAGTGCGCGGCGTGTGTCGGGCGGCAGCGTGCGGATCGTGGAGACGAGCAGCAGCTCCTGCGCGCGCAGCATGCCGGACAGCGATTGGGCGTTCATGCCGACCTCCTCGAACGATGCGGCGGCGTGCCGCTCATTCAATAGTAGGTGGTCGGCACGCGCAGCGGAAATCAGCCGGCGGCCGTGGCCGTGCGTGCATCGCGCACGACCTGCGCGACGCGCTCGACGAATTCGGCGTCGACGCTCGACAGCGCTTCGCGCTTGCCGTCGGGCATCTCGACCATCAGGCGGTACGTGACGTCCTGCGTGGTCCACGCGAGATAGCCGACGACGGCGAGCATCACGCCGACGACCAGCGCGGCGCTCGATGCGCCGATGCCGCCGGCAATGGCGGCGGCCACGCCGATCAGCGAGATCAGCGACGGCACGAGGCGATTCTTCGGGATCTTGACGACGTCGACGTTGCGGATGTCACGCAGCGGGAAGAGCTGCCCGGCGGCCGACAGGCCGTTGCGCGTGACCATCACGCCGCGTTCGTTGAATGCGTTTTCCATCGTGTGTTGCGTGGACGAAAACGCGCAGCGTAGCAGACTTCGTTGCCGCGTCAAACGAGACCGAGTGCCGCACGATGCGTGCGGGCTGGTGGTGCTGCGGACAGCGGCGGGTAACGAAGGGCGTCAGAACTGCAGCCGGCCGTCGCCGTACAGGCGGCCCGGCACATGCGACGCGACGACCTCGGCGATCTCTTCGTCGGTCGATTCGGCCGGCACGATCTGGCGCCGCGCGGGCGCGTCGAGATGCATCGTCCATTCGACGAGCCGGTAAGGGCGCCCCCACGGGCGCTGCATTTCGACCGACACGCGACAGCTTTGGACCGGCAGCGAATGCTGGCGCGTCAGAATCGCGTGCAGATGGCTGAAAACGGTATCTTCGATCATCTTGGGCTCCGATCCTGTCTTGTGGGCAGTTGATGGCGGTGCCGTAGTGGGTCTCAAAAAAAAAGCCGCCGATGCTCAGGCGGCCAACAGGGGGGGTGAGAGCATCCTCTCAGCCCAGAATTAAGCGAAACTTAAAAGCCCATAAAAAAGCGCCCCGCGGGGAGCGGGGCGCTTCTTGCCGCCGTCATCCGCGAAATGCGCGGACGAGTTAAGCGGATGCTTTAGAACTTGTGGCGGATACCGACACGAGCGGCCAGCTGGTTCGACGAACCGTTGCCCGACGTGCTGAAGTAGCTCGTGCTCGAGCCGATCTGCGCTTGCACGCCGTTGCCCGATGCCTTCTGGTAGACGACCAGGCCGTACACGTCCGTACGCTTGCTCAGCGCGTAGTCGAGGCCCAGGTCGCCCTGGTTCCAGTGCGCCGAGTTGCCGCTTTGCGTTGCGTTCGTGTACGTGTAGCCCGCTGCTGCCGACAGCGCCGGGGTGATCGCATACTTCACGCCTGCTTCATATGCGTTGTAGAACGTGCCCGATGCGCCAGCCGCGATCGGGGTGAACTGCGTGCGCGTCCAGAGCAGCCATGCCGTTGCCGGGCCGAAGATGTAGCGGCCGCCGACGCCGTACGTGCGCAGGTCGCGGATGTTCGTCAGCGCGATGTTCGCGATCGACGTCGAGAATGCCGGCGTCGACTGGCTCGGGAAGCGGATGTCCGTGTATGCGGCGCCGAGTGCGAACGGGCCGTTCGCGTAGTTCAGGCCGAAGCTGTATGCGCGCGACGAACCGGCCGTCGTCGTGGTGCCCGTCGTCGTCGCCGGTGCGCCTGCGAAGTCGGTCGAGTTCGAGAAGCCGTACAACGCGCCGAACGTGAAGCCGGCGTAGTTCGCGCTCTGGAACTTCACCGAGTTGTTGATGCGGCTCGACGTGAGCTGGTCGATGTCGTTCACGTGGTACGCGTAGTTACCCGCGACCGTGTTGCCGCCGGTCGAGTAGTTCGAACCGAGGATGTCGGTCGAGAACGAGTACTGGCGGCCGAACGTGACCGTGCCGTATTGCGACTGGCTCAGGCCGACGTAGGCTTGACGGCCGAAGATCGCGCCGCCCTGGCCGATCGTGCCGTTGCCGCTGTTGAAGCCGTTTTCGAGCACGAAGATCGCCTTCAGGCCGCCACCGAGGTCTTCGGTGCCGCGCAGGCCCCAACGGCTGCCTTGGGCCACGCCGTCGTCGTACTTGAACAGCTTGCCGCTGCCGCCGTTCGCGGTCTTGCTGTGGTTCACGTAGCTGATACCGGCATCGATGACGCCATACAGGGTCACGCTGCTTTGTGCGTGTGCCGCGCCGGCCGTTGCTGCGAGGATGGCGATGGTCAACAGTTTCTTGTTCAAAGGATTCTCCGAGCGAATAAATGGCGTGTCCAGTTGCGGTTCCGGCGCTCTCTCTGGGCGCTTTCACGGACCGGTCGCAACTTTATCGGCGGGCCACGTAATGAATGTGACAGGCTTTGTCATATGACGAATCTGTGGTGCCGAAGCGACACTGGATTTTGCCCGGTTGAACAGCGGGGAGTTATACCGATTCCGCCTGAGGTTCGATCGAGATCGGGAATATGCACATGAAATAAGCTTGGTTGGTGCCGTTCCGGCCCCGTGCCACGATGCGCGCTTCGACAACCACACGGGACAAGAGGACACCATGCGACGTTCGATCCTGACCGGCCTCGGCGCGCTTGCCGCGGCGCTGGCCTTTGCCGCGCCCGGCGCGCACGCCGACTCCCAGACGCTGAAGATCGGCACGATGAGCGGCCCCGACGCGCAGATCTGGACCGAGGTGACGAAAGTCGCCGCACGCGAAGGCCTCGCGATCAAGGTCATCGAATTCAACGACTACGTGCAGCCGAACGCGGCACTCGACGCGGGCGACCTCGATGCGAACGGTTTCCAGCACCAGCCGTTTCTCGACAGCCAGATCAAGCAGCGCGGCTACCGGATCGTCAACGTCGGGCTGACCTACACGGCGCCGATGGGTTTCTATTCGAAGAAGCTCAAGTCGCTGAAGGACTTGCCGGCCGGCGCGAAGGTCGGGATCCAGAACGATCCGTCGAACGGCAATCGCGCGCTGCTGCTGCTGCAGAAATACGGCGTGATCAAGCTGAAGCCGGGCGTGGGCACCAACGGCGTGAACGCGACGCCGCTCGACGTCGCCGAGAATCCGAAGAAGATCCGGATCGTCGAGCTCGACGCCGCGCAACTGCCGCGCGCGCTGCCCGACCTCGACGCCGCATCGATCAACACCGACTATGCGGTGAAGGCCGGGCTCACGCCGGTGAAGGATGCGATCGCGATCGAGGATCTGCGCGGCCCGTACGCGAACCTGATCGCGGTGCGCGCGCAGGACAAGGACAAGCCGTGGGTGAAGAAGCTCGTCGCGGCCTATGAATCGGACGACGTGCGCAAGTTCATCGACCAGAAATTCGGCGGTGCGATCGTGCCGGCGTTCTGAACGTCGGCCGTTGCCCGGCCGCGTCGCGCGGCGTTGCACGCGACCGAAAAGCAAATCGCCCGCGCAAGCGGGCGATTTCGTTGGCGCGCCGTGATACGGCGCACGGGTCGGCCGCTCGGGCGGCCGAGGAGCGTTCAGACGCTCACGCCGACAGCAGCGATCCGGTGCGGATCGGCGTCGCGCCGGCGATGCGCGCGACTTCCATGCCGGCAGTCGCGAAGCGCACGACCTGACGCGCGTACAGCACACCCGACACGCTGCTCTTCAGCGTGATCACGCGATCGGTCAGCGGATCGACGATGTCGGCCACTTCCTGGCCGGCCTCGATCCACGCGCCGACCGGCGTGCGGAACACGATCACGCCCGACACAGGCGCGACGAGCGGATCGGTGCCCGCGAGCGGCGTGGCCGGATACGCGAGCGGCGGCAGCGGCGCGGGCGTGCCGTCGATCACGCCGCGTTCGGTCAGGTATTCGACGATCGCCTGGGAATCCTTTTCCGCGAGTTCATAGGACACGTCGCGCTCGCTGCGCAGTTCGACCGTGACGGAAATCGCGCCGTTCGGGATCGGGAAGCGCTCGCCGAAACGGCCGCGCAGATCCGACCAGCAGAAGCTGTGGATCTCGTCGAACGGATTGCCGACCGAATTCAGCGCGAGCAGCGACGCCTGCGAGTCCAGATAGCGCGCCAGCGGCTCGACGTCTTCCCACAGATCGGGGTTCGTATACAGATGCATCACAGCGTCGTTGTCGCAATGCAGGTCGAGCACGATGTCGGCGTCGAACGACAGCTTCTGCAGCGCGAGGCGCTGCGATTCGAGTTCGGTGCGCGGCTTCTGCTCGTCGAGCGCCTCGCGCATCGCGGTGCGTACCGCCACGAGGTTGCGTTGCGCGTCGTTCGTCAGCCGGCCTTCGATGCGCGGCAGCACGAGCGCGGCGAGATCGTGGAAATTGCGGTTGAAGTTCTGCATCGAGCCGAGCTCGAAGCGGCCGAGGTGATCGCCGAACACATGCTGCGACAGGCCGATCGGGTTCGGCACGGGCACGATGACGATCTCGCCGCGCAGCTTGCCGGCCGTCTCGAGCGCGGCGATCTTGCGGCGCAGCAGCGCGGCGACCAGCATGCCGGGCAGTTCGTCCGCGTGCAGCGACGACTGGATGTAGACCTTCTTCCCGCCGCGCGGGCCGTAGTGGAAGCTCGTGATCTGACGTTCGGTACCGACGGCGGGGGAAATCAGCGGATGGGTCTGCGTTTGCATGATGAGGGGAGGGCGGCGCAGCCGCGAGTGATCCGGTATGCGTGGAAGATCGATTGTACGTTGCCTTGCGCGAACCTATCAAACCACGCGCCGGGCAAGCCGATTTCCTTTACGAATCATCGAGTTGTTGCATAAAAAATAACGTTGCCGCGGCCCTGCGTTCAGACGTGTCGCGCAGGCGTCCGGCGCGCGCGGCGCAAAAAAAACGGGCTCCTTGCGGAGCCCGTCTGCGCGGATGCGAAGCGCGCCGTTGCGCGGTGTTACTTGCCGTACACGTCGAAATCGAAGTACTTCTTCGCGATCTTGTCGTACGTGCCGTCCTTGCGCATGCCGGCGATCGCGCTGTCGATCTTCGCCTTCAGGTCGGTGTCTTCCTTGCGCAGGCCGATGCCGGCGCCGTTGCCGAGCGTCTTCGGATCGTCGATGTCCTTGCCGGCGAAATCGAAGTTCGCGCCGCGCGGCGTCTTCAGGAAGCCGATTTCAGCCTGCACCGCGTCCTGCAGCGCGCCGTCCAGACGGCCGGAAATCAGGTCGGCATAGACCTGGTCCTGGTTCTGGTAAGGCACGACGTTCACGCCCTTCGGCGCCCAGTACGTCTTCGCGTAGGTTTCCTGGATCGTGCCCTGCTCGACGCCGACCGACTTGCCCTTCAGCGATTCGGCCGTCGGCATCAGGCCGGCACCCTTCTTCGCGACGAGGCGCGTCGGCGTGTTGAACAGCTTCGACGAGAACGCGATCTGTTCCTGACGCGCCGGCGTCATCGACATCGACGACAGGACGCCGTCGAACTTGCGTGCCTTCAGCGCCGGGATCATCCCGTCGAAGTCGTTTTCGATCCACACGCACTTCGCGTTCATGCGGCGGCAGATTTCGTTGCCGAGATCGACGTCGAACCCGACCACCTTGCCGTCGGCGCCTTTCGATTCGAAAGGCGGGTAGCTTGCGTCGACGCCGAAGCGCACGGTCGTCCAGTCCTTCGCGTATGCAGTGCCGGCCGATACGGCGAGCAGGGCTACGGTCACAGCCGCAAGAATCTTTTTCACTCGGTGACTCCTCGTTTTGTTCGATGGGTGCGCGGTTGTGCCGCGCCGTAAGCCTTCGGCCCGGCGCGGCTTCGCGTCGGACTGTCCGTTTCGCTGCCCGATGCGGGCGCGCGACGTGCGCAAGATTATCAAGACAAAATACCGGGAGGGCGCCTAGGACATGCCCCGATACCGGACCCGACGGCCGTGCGCGCGGCGCGCGACCGTTTCAGACGAAGGAACGATTCAGCCGAGCGTTTCGTTGACCGCGCGCTGCAGGCAGGTGACGAATTGCGAGACGGCCGGCGTCGGCAGCAGGTCGCGGCGCGCGATGATCGACAGGTCGAAGCGCGGCATGCTTTCGTCGAGCCCGGCCGTGCGAATCCCGAGCGGCGCCACCATCGCGGCCAGCGGGCGCGTGAAGCAGCCGATCACGTCGGAGCGCGCGACGAGCCCGAGCGTCACCGCGAACGACATCGGCGAGCGCAGCAGGCGCTTCGGCAGCGGCAGCCCGCGTGCCTCGAACATGCCGACCATCACGCTGTGCGGGAATTGCTCGGCACCGACCGTGACGATCCACTCGGCATCGAGCAATTCCTCTAACCGCCGCGCGTGCGCCAGCGGGTGGCCTTCGCGCATCACGACGGTGAACTCGGTCGACAGCAGCGGCACCTGCGTGAAATCGCGATCGAGGGCCGGCACATGGTGCATCGCAGCGATGTCGAGCGTGCCGTTGCGCAGTTGCGCGAGCGCGTCGGGCACCGTCACTTCCTCCAGATGCAGGCTGACGTTCGGCATCGACTGGCGGAAGGCGGTGACCGCGTGCGGCAGCGCGGTCAGCGCGATCGACGGCATCGTGCCGACCGCGACGCGCCCCGACATTTCCCCTTTCACCTGCTCGACGGCCTCGACGGTGCGGCGCACGTCGCCGAGCAGTTGCTCGGCGCGCGGCAGCAGCGCATGGCCGCACGCGGTCAGCTCGACGCCGCGCACGCTGCGCGCGAGCAGTTCGGCGTTCAGTGCCGTCTCGAGTTCGCGGATCGTATGCGTGATCGCCGGTTGCGTGACGCCGAGCTCGCGCGCGGCGGCGCGCAGGCTCTTGTGATGCGCGGCGGAGACGAATGCCTGGAGCTGCGCGATGTTCAGGTGGGTTCGGATGCGGGTCATCGATCGGTTCGGATCTGGCGGCGAGCCGGGGCGCCGGCGCGAAGATCGATAGGGTAGCGCGCCGCGACGGCGAACGCCGGATGGAACGAAAACCGCGCGGCGCGGGACGGCATTCTTTCGCCGCGACCGAGGGAGGGCCGATCGGGATTGCAGATGACGGTGTGCGCGGCGCTACGACGTACCGCATCGCAATGCGCCGGGCGTGTCAGGCAAGCGCCAGTTCGACGGCCGCGAGCGTGCGGCGGCGGATCCAGCCGCTCGCGAGCCGGATCGCGAGCCAGTACGGCAGAAACAGCAGCCGCGTGCGCGTGTCGGGACAGTGCACGAAGGTTTCGGTGCGCAGCAGCCGCGTGCCCGACGACAGTCCGACGACCTCGAAGCGCAGCACCAGTTTCGCGTCGCGCGGATCGTCGTGCCGGACGAAGGCCGCGGCGTCGGCGATCGTCCGCACGTCGGGCGTCGGGCGCCAGAAGCGTCCGATGAGGCCGAGCGACAGCGACGTGTCGTCGCGATGCAGCAGCGTGAACGTATGGAAGCCGAAGCGTTCGCGCGCGCCTTCGGCTTCGCGATTGCCCAGCACGCGTGCGATGGCCGCCGGTGCTTCACGCATGGTGAGCAGCGCGTCGATGACCGGATCGGCGCGCATGTCGAGCGCGGCCACGGCGTCGATGATGCGCGACGGCGGCGCATCGATCGGCTGCGACTCATGAACTTCGACGAAGCCGAATGACGGGATGAACGGCGGCTTGTGCGCCGCGGTCCGCGTGTCTGATTCAGAGACGATGCCGAACGGATTCATGCGCGCTCCGGAGGACAAAGCACGATCGTAGCACTGCATGCGCAACAGCGATGCGCCGCACCTGGCCATCGCGCGTGCGTGCGCGCCGCAACGCCGCCAGCACCGGCAAAAAAGGCCCGGAAACATGCGTTTCCAGGCCGGGAAGCCATCGACGACGATGGTGGAGGAGACGGATGTCGTCCCGATGCGCGCCGCCCTTCTGCAGGCGACGTCGCGCATGATGCGCGGTCAGATCGCCCAGCCGCCGAGATAGAACGTGACGAGCACGGCGGCGATGAGCACGGTGCCGACGTTGAGCTTGCGGAATTCGCCGCTGGCGATGCGGCCGATCACGAGCGTCGAGAAGCCGAGCATGATGCCGGTCACGATGTTCGCGGTCAGCACGATGAACACCGCGCACACGAGGCCCGACATCGCATCGACCATGTCGTCCATGTGCAGCTTGCTCACGCTGCCGAGCATCAGCAGGCCGACGTACATCAGCGCGGGGGCCGTTGCGTACGACGGCACGAGGCCGGCGAGCGGCGAGAAGAACATCACGACCAGGAACAGCACGCCGACCACCGCCGCCGCGAGGCCCGTCTTCGCGCCGGCCGCCACGCCGACGCTCGATTCGATGTAGGCCGCCGCCGGCGCGCCGCCGAGGAAGCCGGAGAAGATCGAGCTGACCGAATCGGCGGTCAGCGCGCGGCCGCCGTTGATGATGCGGCCGTTTTCATCGAGCTGGCCCGCCTGGCCCGCGACCGCGCGGATCGTGCCCGTCGCGTCGAACACGGCGGTCATCACGAGCGCGAGCACGCTCGGCAGCACGGCCATCGACAGCGCGCCCTTGATGTCCATCGCGCCGATCAGCGATGCGTGGCCCGGTGCGCTCAGCGACGGCAGCGCGAAGATGCCGCGATACTTCACCGCCGGATCGAACGCGAGGCCGATCAGCGAGATCGCGACCACGACGAGCAGGATGCCGCCGGGCACGCGACGCTTCTCGAGCCCGAAGATCGCGGCGAGGCCGACGACCGACATGATGACGGGGAACGCGGTGATCTGGCCGAGCGAGACCGGCAGGCCGGCGCCCGGATTCTTGATCACCAGGCCGACGTCGTTCGACGCGATCAGCAGCAGGAACAGGCCGATGCCGATCCCGGTGCCGTGCGCGACGCCCGCGGGCAGATTGCGCAGGATCCACGAACGCACGCCGGTGACCGAGATGCCCGTGAACACGAGGCCCATCAGGAATACGGCGCCGAGCGCGACGCTCGGATGCAGACCCTTGCCGAGCACGAGGCCGAACGCGGTGAACGCGGTCAGCGAGATCGCGCAGCCGATCGCGATCGGCAGCTTCGCCCACAGGCCCATCAGCAGCGAGCCGAACGCGGTGGTGAGACAGACCGCGACGAATACCGCGCTCGTGTCGAAGCCGGCCTTGCCGAACATGCCGGGCACGACGAACACCGAATAGACCATCGCGAGGAAAGTGGTCACGCCCGCGACGATTTCGCGACGCTGCGTGCTGCCGCGCGACGAAATGCCGAAGTACCGGTCGATGACTCCCTTGGTGCCGAAGTCCGTTTCTTCCGCGCCGACGCCGACCGTCGGCTGCACCGGGGTATCACTCATGAGCTTGCTCCTTTATCAGCATGCTGAAACGGCCCGTGGCAGGCCGTCGTCAGGGTGTCTCGTATCTGGTTGAAATTATCGGCAGCGTCGTGGGGACGCATCGCGCGCGATTCGTGTCGTCGTCCGCGTGTCGAAGGGCGCGCGAGTGTCGCGTCGTACGACGCGTGGTGCGGTCGACCCCGTCACGTGTGCTTTGCCGTAGCGAAGGTTAGGCGAACGGCTCATCACGTCCCATTGGAGGAAGAGCATGCAGCGCATGTCGCAGCGCTTATATCGGCGTGCAACCGGGCTTCGTCGTCGCGGAACGCGTGTATACGCCTAGTTCGAATCCGTTAAGGCGATTATTTGAACGCAGGATCGGCGGGCCGGGCGGCAGCGGGTGCCGCATCGGGTATTACGAATTTCTTTCAGCAAGGCGGCGCAGGCGCATGAACGCCGCCGCGCAGCCGTGCGTCGTCGCCGTAGCCGTCGCCGTCGCCGTCGCGGCATCACCGGCGTGCGAGCTGCGCGAGATACGCGCAGAACATGTCGGCCATCGCGGCCGAATACGCGTCGATTTCCGCCGCCGTGCGTTCGGTTTCCGAAAACGCCTTGCCGGCATGCATGAGCGTGCTCGTGATCAGCTCGCACGCGAGCGCGCGCGTGGCATCCGCCACGTCGGGCAGCGCGTCGCGCATGAATGCGCTGAAGATGCGGTTGCCGGCCGCCTTCACTTCCTGTGCCTCGGGTGTATCGCGATAGAGCGGCGCGGCGTCGTCGAGCGCGATGCGCATCCGCGCCTCGTCGCATTCCGAGCGGATGAACGCGTGGACGGCGGCGCGCAGCCGCTCGGGCGGCGTCTTGCCCGGATCTTCCAGCATCCCGCGCAGCATCGCGGACGTCTGCCGCCACTCGTCGTGCTGCAGCCGGAACAGCACGGCCGCCTTGTTCGGGAAGTACTGATACAGCGAACCGACGCTCACGCCGGCGCGCTCGGCGACGCGCGCCATCGTGAAGCGCTGCGCGCCTTCGGTCGCCAGAACCTGAATAGCGGCCTCGAGCACGTCGTCGACGAGCCGGGTCGAGCGGGCTTGCCGAGGCAGTCTGCGCGAGGCGATCGGGGCGTTGCGGCGGTCGGTCATGACGGGTCTGCCAATGCGAATAGTAAAACGTGAATGGTTCGTCATATTCTAGTCGGGCGCTCTGACGCACTCAACCTGACACCGGAGATTCGCATGACCACCCTGATTCACGACCCGCTGGCGTCGCTGCTCGCGCGCCTGTTCGACGAAGCCGACGCATCGTCGCCCGCGTCGAGCCCGGACTTCGCCGACCTGTCGCACGACGAGCACGCGCGGCTGATGCGCAGCAAGACCGATTACGCCGATTTCTATGCACGCCTGAAGGATTATCCGCTCGCGGTGTCGCGCGAGACGGGCACGCTGCTGTACATGCTCGCGCGCGGCTGCGGCGCACGTGCGATCGTCGAGTTCGGGACGTCGTTCGGCATCTCGACGCTGCACCTCGCGGCCGCGCTGCGCGACAACGGCGGTGGCCGGGTGATCACGAGCGAGTTCGAGGCGTCGAAGGTCGCGCGGGCGCGCGCGAACCTGACGGCGGCCGGGCTGGCCGATCTGGTGGAGATTCGTGAAGGCGATGCGTTGCGCACGTTGGCGAGCGATCTGCCGGACACGGTCGATCTCCTGCTGCTCGACGGCGCGAAGGCGCTGTATCCCGAGATCCTCGCGCGGGTCGAGCCGCGGTTGCGGTCCGGCGCGTTCGTCGTTGCCGACAACGCGGAGTACAGCCCGGACTACCTCGATTACGTCCGCGCGCCGCGCAACGGCTACCTGTCGGTGCCGTTCGGCGGCGATGTCGAGCTGTCGATGCGGATCCGCTGAATGCGAAGCGTGCCGACGGCCCGAGCATCGCGCCGCGGTCGATGCGCGGGCATTGCCGGCGCTGGCGTCCGGCATGCGCCGATGCGGGCGCCTGGCGGTGCGGTGCCGACACCGGAACGCGACGCGGGCGCACTGCTCGTCTTGCCCGGCCTCGGGACGTCACGCCGCGGCTTGCGCAAGCGTCGGATAGTCGACGAGGCCGCGTGCGCCGCCGCCGAACAGCGTGTTGCGGTCGTGCGGAGCGAGCGCGGCACCGGTGCGCAGGCGCTCGGGCAGGTCGGGATTCGCGACGAACGGCCGGCCGAACGCGATGAGGTCGGCCCAGCCTGCGGCGATCGCGTCGCGCGCGCGCTCGGCCGTGTACGCGCCGGCGTAGATCATCACGCCCGGGAACGCGGCACGCAGCTGCTGCTTGAATTCGACCGGCATCAGCGGCGCGTCGTCCCAGTCGGCTTCCGCGATGTGCAGGTAGCCGACGCCGAGTTCGCCGAGCAGCTTCGCGGCGGCGAGGTAGGTCGTCTCGGGATCGTCGTCGACGCAGCCGTTCAGCGTGGTCAGCGGCGCGAGGCGGATGCCGACGCGCGACGCGTCGCCGGTGCCTTCGATCAGCGCCTGCGTGACTTCGCGCAGGAAGCGCAGCCGGTTCTCGAGCGAGCCGCCGTACGCGTCGGTGCGCGTGTTCGCGTTCGAGTCGATGAACTGGTTCACGAGATAGCCGTTCGCGCCGTGCAGCTCGACGCCGTCGAAGCCGGCTTCGATCGCGTTGCGCGCGGCGGCGCGGTATTGATCGACGGTCTCGCGGATTTCGTCGACGGACAACGCGCGCGGCTCGGAAGCCTGCACGAAACCCGGCGTGCTGCCGTCTTCGCCGGCGATGAACACGTTCACGCCCTTCGCCTGCAGCGGCGACGACGACACCGGTTGCCGGCCGCCGAGCAGGCTCGTGTGACTCAGCCGGCCGACGTGCCAGAGCTGCGCGAAGATGCGGCCGTGCGCGGCGTGGACGGCGTCGGTCACCTTGCGCCAGCCGGCGACCTGCGACGGCGTGTGGATGCCGGGCGTCCATGCGTAGCCCTTGCCGAGCGGCGCGATGTACGTGCCTTCGCTGACGATCAGGCCGGCACTTGCGCGCTGCGCGTAATACGCGGCCATCAGTTCATTGGCTTCGTCGCCGGGCTGGCTGGCGCGCGAACGCGTCATCGGCGGCATCACGATTCGGTTCGGCAGCGTCAGTGTGCCGAATTGCAGCGGCTGGAAAAGCGGGTCATGGTTCATCACGGGTTCCTTTCGGTACCGCGGCCGGCTGGCCGCGGATGAGTCGATCGAGGTGTCGCGCACGCGGCGCTTAGTCCCACTTCGGCGCGAGGCCGGCCGGGTCGACTTCGCGGCCGTTGCGCTCGAGCGCGGCGATCTGCGCCATGTCTTCGTCGGTCAGGCGCAGCGTCCGCGCGAGCAGGTTGCTCGCGAGGTTTTCGCGCTTCGTCGACGACGGAATCACCGAGTAGCCGAGCTGCAGCGCCCAGGCCAGCGCGACCTGCGCGGGCGTCGCATCGTGCCGTTGCGCGATCGCGCCGATCACCGGGTCGCCGAGCACCTTGCCGTATGCGAGCGTCATGTACGACGTCACGTGGATGCCTTCGCCGTTCAGGAACTCGACCAGCTTGTGGTTCTGCAGATACGGGCTCAGTTCGATCTGGTTCGTCGCGATCGCATCCTTGCCGACCACCGCGATCGCTTCCTTCGTCAGTTCGATGTTGAAGTTCGAGATGCCGATCTGGCGCGTGAGGCCCTTCGCCTTCGCGTCGGCGAGTGCGGTCATGAACGCGTCGATCGACACGCCGTTGTCCGGAGCCGGCCAGTGGATCAGCGTCAGGTCGACGTAGTCCGTGCGCAGCTTGCGCAGGCTTTCCTCGAGGCTCGCGGCCAGCTTGGCCGGCGCGTAGTTGTCGACCCAGATCTTCGTCGTGAGGAACAGGTCCTCCCGGCGCACGCCCGATGCGGCGATCGCTTCGCCGATTTCGGCTTCGTTGCCGTAGATCTGCGCTGTGTCGATCGCGCGGTAGCCGAGTTCGAGGCCGTTGCGGACCGAGTCGATGACGACCTGGCCTTGCAGGCGGAAGGTGCCGAGGCCGAATGCGGGAATGTTGTTCATCGTGTATTCCTGAAAGAGGCAGTTGCGTCATGGACCATTCTGGCGCTCGGGACTGGTGAGATAAACGCCTTCAGAGGTCAAAAATATTTGATTTGAAATCAAAGGTCGGCGCGAGCTTGCTCCGGCGCGTGCGTCGTTGCCCTCGCAGGGGCGCATGCGCGGTCCGTCCTTGTGTAGCGCGCAACGCGAGATGAAGCCGTCGCTGCGTATGTCGAGCGTCTTGCGGTCGAACGCCCCGCGCCGGGCCGCTTTCGCGCATGGGCGATCTTCAATGCGCGAGTTCGACGGGTTCGGCCGTGCGTTCGGGCAGGCCCTGGCCGCGGTCGAGGCGGCCGCTCAGCGCGGTCAGCGCGAACGCCCCGAGTGTGACGACGGCGGCGATCCACGGCGTATGGCCGAGGCCGACGTTCGCGACGATCAGCCCGCCGAGCGACGAGCCGCCGGCGACGCCGAGGTTGAACGCGGCGATGTTGAAGCCCGATGCGACGTCGGTGGCGTCCGGCGCGAAGTGGCGCGCCTGCTTGACGACGTACACCTGCAGGCCCGGCACGTTGCCGAATGCGACGGCGCCCCACGCGAGCATCGTCAGCACCGCGAGCCACTTCGCGTGCACCGTGAAGGTCAGTGCGAACAGCACGATCGCGAGCAGCAGGAAGATCTGCTTGAGCGCCTTGACCGGGCCGACGCGGTCGGCGAGCTTGCCGCCCCACACGTTGCCGAACGCGACCGACACGCCGTAGCCGACGAGCACGAGACTGACCTGCGACGGCGTGAAGCCGGCGATCCGTTCGAGCAGCGGGGCCATGTAGGTGAATGCGATCAGCGAGCCGCCGTAGCCGACCGCCGTCATCGCATAGACGAGCAGCAGCCGCGGCTGGGCCAGCACGCGGAACTGACGGGCGAGCGGCGCCGGCGGCGTGCGCGGGAGGCCGCGCGGCACGAAGGCCACCGCGCCGACGAACGCGACGACGCCGAACAGCGCGACGATCAGGAACGTCGCGCGCCAGCCGAAGTGCTGGCCGATGAAGGTGCCGAGCGGAATGCCGGCGACGAACGCGACGGTCATGCCGCTGAACATCGTCGCGATTGCGCTGGCGGCCTTGTCCTTCGGCACGAGCGTGGTCGCGATGATCGAGCCGACCGAGAAGAACACGCCGTGCGCGAGGCCGGTGAGCACGCGCGCGACGATCAGCGATTCATAACCGGGCGCTTGCCAGGCGACGAGGTTGCCGATGGTGAACAGCGCCATCAGCGCGGCGAGCAGCGTCTTGCGCGGCACGCGGCCGGTGAGCGCGGTGAGCAGCGGTGCGCCGATCGCGACGCTCAGCGCGTAGAGGCTGACGAGCAGGCCGGCCGACGGCAGGCTGACGCCGAGATCGGCGCCGATCGTCGGGATCAGCCCGACGATCACGAATTCGGTCGTGCCGATGGCGAAGGCGCTGATGGTCAGAGCCAGCAGGGCGAGTGGCATGGCGGGATCCAGGTTCCAGTAAGAATGGGCCGCAGTGTGCCGCCTTTACTTTTGCGGAAAAACTCGTCTATAAACCAAATTGTTTTGATTTCAGATCAACAATGAAAATCACTCTCGACGAACTCCAGGCCTTTGCCGCCGTGGTCGACACCGGTTCGATCACCGCCGCCGCGCAGCAGCTCGACGTCACCGTGTCGGCGGCGAGCCGCACGCTCGGGCGGCTCGAGGAGAAGCTGAAGACGACGCTCCTGCGCCGGACCACGCGCCGGCTCGAACTGACCGAGGAGGGGCGCGCGTTCCTGCAGGATGCGCGCGCCATCATCGAATCGGTCGAGAACGCCGAGGAGCAGATGCTCGCGCGGCGCGAGATGCCGTCGGGGCGGCTGCGCGTCGATGCCGCGACGCCGTTCATGCTGCACGTGATCGTGCCGCTCGTGCGCGGCTACCGGGAACGTTTCCCGAAGGTCGAACTGGAGCTGAACAGCAACGAAGGAATCATCGACCTGCTCGAGCGGCGCACCGACGTTGCGATCCGGATCGGCCGCCTGAAGGATTCGACGCTGCACAGCCGGCGGATCGGCAACAGCCGGCTGCGTATCCTCGCGAGCCCCGCGTACATCGAAGCGCACGGCCAGCCGCGCAAGGTGGAGGACCTCGGCAAGCACACGCTGCTCGGCTTCACGCAGCCCGAATCGCTGAACGTGTGGCCGATCCTCGGCGCGGACGGCGAGCCGACCCGCGTCGAGCCCGATATCTGGTCGTCGAGCGGCGAGACGCTGCGGCAGCTCGCGCTGGAGGGGGCCGGCGTGGTGTGCCTGTCGGATTTCATGACCGCGCAGGATCGCGAGGCCGGCCGGCTCGTGCAGGTGCTCGCGCGCCAGACACTCGAGGTCGAACAGCCGATCAACGCGGTGTATTACCGGAACACCGCGATCTCGTCTCGGATCGCGTCATTCGTCGATTACATGATCGAGGTGCTGGGCGGCGGGAGAAGCGGCGGCGATGCGCCGGCGCGGCGCAAGGCCGCGTGGGTCGGGTCGCTGTAACGGCGGCGCACTGAACGGGGCGCGGGCGACCGGTTTCGGGGGACCGCCTTCGGGGGACCGCCGTTGGGCGACCGCCAGCGGGCGGCCGATTTCGGGCCGCTACGGCCTACGGGAGGCCGGCTGTGCGCGCCGGCGCGAGCCGACGTGCCGCACGGCGCCCGCGCCGCGGGCACGCCGTCGTGCAGTGCTTATGCTTCCTCGGACCACGACATGTTGTCGCGCGCCAGCAGCGCCGACGATGCCGCCGGCCCGAACGTGCCCGCGGTGTAGAGACGCGGGCGATCGCCGAGCTGCTGCCAGCCGTCGAGGATCGGTTCGACCCACGACCACGCCGCCTCGAGCTCGTCGCGGCGCATGAAGTGCGTGAGCCGCCCGCGGATCACGTCGATTAGCAGCCGCTCGTACGCCTCCGCGCGCCGCTCCGGAATCGCCTGCTGCAGGTCGAGGTTCAGGCTCACGGGCACCATCTTCATGCCGCTGCCCGGCTCCTTCGCGAGCATCTGCAGCTGGATCGACTCCTCCGGCTGGAGCTGGATCACGAGGCGGTTGCTGTAGTGGCGCGGGCCGCTCGGGATGATCGAGAACGGCATGTCGGCGAACTCGATCACGATTTCCGACTGGCGGCGTTGCAGCCGCTTGCCGGTGCGCAGGAAGAACGGCACGTTCGCCCAGCGCCAGTTGTTGATGTACGCGCGCAGGGCGACGAAGGTTTCCGCGTGGCTGTCCGCCGGCACGTTGTCTTCCTCGAGATAGCCCTTGACCGGCTGGCCGTCGACCGCGCCGGCCGTGTATTGCCCGCGCACCGTGTCGCGCGCGACGTCCGACAGCGCCATCGGCCGCAGCGAGCGCAGCACCTTCAGCTTCTCGTCGCGCACCGCGTCCGGGTCGAGCGACACGGGCGGCTCCATCGCGACGATGCACAGCAGTTGCAGCAGGTGGTTCTGCACCATGTCGCGCAGCGCGCCGGTATGGTCGTAGAAGCCCGCGCGGCTGCCCACGCCGACCGTCTCCGCCACCGTGATCTGCACGCTGCGGATGCTCGGCGCCTGCCACAGCGGCCCGAAGATCGGATTGCCGAAGCGCAGCACCATCAGGTTCTGCACGGTTTCCTTGCCGAGGTAATGGTCGATCCGGTAGATCTGCGATTCCGCGAAATGCTTGCCGACCGCATCGTTGATCGCCTGCGCCGACGCGAGATCGTGGCCGAGCGGCTTTTCGAGGACGACGCGCGAGCGCGCATCGACGAGGTGCGCGGCCGACAGGTTGTCGCAAATCGTCGTGAACAGTTCCGGCGACGTCGACAGGTAGAACACGCGGATCGCCTCGCCGCGCGCCGCTTCGGCGAGCCGCGCGTAGTCTTCCGGCGTGTTCACGTCGATCAGCACGTACTTGAACAGGTCGAGGAAACGGCCCCACGCGTCGGCGTCGAACGCCTTGTCGTCGATGAACGGGCGCGATTGCTCGTCCATGAACTTGCGATAGCCGTCGATGCCCCAGTCGCGCCGGCCCACCGCGATGATGCGCGTGTCCGGCGGCAGGTTGCAGTGCAGGTGCGCCATGTACAGCGCGGGCAACAGCTTGCGGGCGGCCAAGTCGCCGCCGCCGCCGAAGATGATCATGTCGACGGGCTGGTCGGCTTCGGTCTGGTTGGGCTTATTCGTCATGAGTGGATCGCGGTCTAGCGGTGTGAGCGTGGAACGAACGGCGAAGCGCCGGGCGCCGGTGCATTGGCGCGCCAGTACGTGAAAACGCTAATAGTGCACGCTTTTGATCGATCGTGTATGGGTTCGCACGTTGTAACAGCGCTTGCAGCGCATGCATGTCGAGATTATGATTGAGCGCTCACTCATTAAAGGAAGCGAACGTGGCCCGACCGCGCAGTCCCGACAAGCACGATGCCATCCTCGCCGCCGCCGCCCGCGCGCTCGCGGAGGACGGCGCGAGCGCGACCACCGCGCGCATCGCGCGGCTCGCCGGCGTTGCGGAAGGCACGGTGTTCACCTATTTCGAGACGAAGGATGCGCTGCTCAATGCGCTGTACCTGAGCCTGAAGGCCGGGATGCGCGAGGCGATGATGACCGGGTTTCCGGAGCACGCGCCGGCCGAACAGGCGATGCGGCATGCATGGAACGGCTACGTGTCGTGGGGCGTCGCGAATCCCGACGGGCGCCGCGCGCTGCGGCAACTCGGCGTGAGCGGACGCATCGACGACGCGCATCGCGCGGCCGGGGCCGAAGGATTCGGCGCGATCAGCTCGCTGCTGCGCGCGCAGGTTGCCGCAAAGGGCGAGCTGAAGGCCGACGACGCGCATGCGTTCTCGGCAGCGCTGTTTACGTCGATCGCGGAGACGGCGATGGAGTCGATCGCGCGCGATCCCGCGCTGGCCGATGCGTACCGGGAAGCGGGATTTCGCGCGCTGTGGGCGGTGTTGCACGCGGTATGAGTTGATGGCCTGCCGGGCGGGCCGAACGGTAGGTGGGTGATCGCGGAACGTTCCATTCCGGCACATCCGCCGCGGCCGCAGGCGGTTTCAGGCAGGGCGAGGCACGACGAAATCAATCGTGTCAGCGCTCATATTAATGAGTGAGTAATCATTCATTTTATGGTTTCAACCTTGTCGAGGAGTGGAAAATGTCGAAAGTCTGGCTGGTAACAGGGGCCGCGCGCGGCCTGGGGCTCGCGATCGCGGAAGCGGTGCTGGCGGCGGGCGATCGTCTGGTGGCCGGTGCACGCGATCCCGCGCGGCTCGCAGATCTGGAAGCACGATACGGCGACCGGCTGCTGCCGGTGGAACTCGACGTGACCGATGCGGCGGCAGCCGCGCATGCGGTGGCGGCTGCCCGCGATGCGTTCGGCCGCATCGACGTGCTGGTGAACAACGCGGGCTACGGCCATACGGCGCCGTTCGAGCAGATGGACGCAGATGCCTTTCGCGACCAGATCGAAACGAACCTGTTCGGCGTGGTCAACCTGACGCGCGCGGTGCTGCCGACGATGCGGGCGCAGCGCGCGGGCCACATCTTCCAGGTGTCGTCGGTCGGCGGGCGCACGGCGACGCCCGGCCTGTCCGCGTATCAGGCCGCGAAGTGGGCGGTCGGCGGATTCAGCGACGTGCTGTCGAAGGAAGTCGCGCCGTTCGGCGTACGCGTCTGCACGCTGGAGCCGGGCGGGATGCGCACCGAATGGGCAGCGCAGGCGAAGCGCGACGTGGACGGCCTGCTGCCCGACTATCAGCCGTCGGTCGGGAAGATGCTCGAATTGCTCGGCGCGTACGGCGGCCACGAGGTCGGCGATCCGGCGCGGATCGCGGCGCTGATCGTCGAGTTGTCGCGTCGCGACGACGTGCCGATGCGCCTGCTGCTCGGCGGCGATGCGCTGCTCGTGTGCGAGCAGGCGGAAGCGCAGCGTGCGGACGAGGCGGCGCGGTGGCGCGACACGACGCTGTCGACGATGTTCTCGGACGCGAAGCTGCCGGACGGGCTGCAGGCGTTGAAGAAGGTCGGGTAAGCCGCGAGCCGGGGCTTCGTTGGTTGGCTCGTGCGGCTCAACGGCCGCCGATGCGAACGCCGATGCCGAAGTCCGGCGATCGAGGAAAGACCAGGCGCATGCACGCCCGGTCGCCGACAACGGTCGCCATCGCCTGCGGCCTTCAACGCCCCAGCGCGTAGAACTCCGCGTTGGGGCGCATGTTCGTCACGTTCGCGATGCGATTCGACATCCCGAAGAACGCCGCGATCGCCGCGATGTCCCACGCGTCTTCGTCGGTGAAGCCGTGCGATTTCAGCATGTCGAAGTCCGCTTCGCCTACCAGATGCGCGGTCTGCGACACCTTCATCGCGAAGTCGAGCATCGCCTTCTGCCGAGCGGTGATGTCGGCCTTGCGATAGTTGGTCGCGACCTGGTCGGCGATCAGCGGATCCTTCGCGCGAATGCGCAGGATCGCGCCGTGCGCGATCACGCAATACTGGCACTGGTTCACGCTGCTGGTGGCCACGACGATCATTTCGCGTTCGGCCTTGGTGAGGTTGCCCGGCTTGTCCATCAGCGCGTCGTGGTATGCCATGAACGCGCGGAACTCGTCCGGGCGATGCGCGAGCGTGAGGAATACGTTCGGGATGAAGCCCGATTTTTCCTGGACGGCCACGATCCTCTCGCGAATGTCGTCGGACAGGTCGTCGAGTGCCGGTACGGGGAAGCGGCTGACCGGCGTGGTGTCTGCTGCGTTCATGAGGTTTCCTGATTGAAATGGCGCGGGTGGTCTCGGCGCACGAGGCACCGGCCTGGATCGAATCGATGGATTGCCGTTGCCGGCGTCATGCGTTGACGTCCACGATGATGCGGCCGCGCACCTTGCCGCCGATCAGTTCGTCGGCGAGCGGAATGGCGTCGGCCAGGCCGACCTGGTGGCCGATGGCGCCCAGTTTCTCGACATCGAGATCGGATGCGAGCCTGCGCCACGCCTCCAGGCGCTCGGCGCGCGGGCACATCACGCTGTCGATGCCGACGAGCGTCACGCCGCGCAGGATGAAGGGCGCGACGGTAGCCGGGAAATCCATGCCGGCCGCCAGGCCGCAGGCCGTCACGACACCGCGATAGCGCGTGGTCGCACACACGTTCGCGAGCACGTGGCTGCCGGCCACGTCGACCGCGCCCGCCCATCGTTCCTTGCCGAGCGGCTTGCCCGGTGCGCTGAACTGCGACCGGCCGAGGATCTCCGCGGCGCCGAGTTGCCGCAGGTAATCGGCGTCGGCCGGGCGGCCGGTCACGGCGACGACGCGATACCCGAGCCGCGCGAGGATTGCGGTGGCGACGCTGCCGACGCCGCCTGCCGCGCCGGTGACGACGATCTCGCCGTCGTCCGGGCGCACGCCGTGCCGCTCCAGCGCGATCACGCACAGCATCGCGGTGTAGCCGGCCGTGCCGATGGCCATCGCCTGTTGCGGCGAAAACGCGGACGGCAGCGGCACCAGCCAGTCGCCGTCGACGCGCGCCTTCTGCGCCAGCCCGCCCCAGTGCATTTCGCCGACGCCCCAGCCGTTGAGCACGACGCGGTCGCCCGCGCGGTAATCCGGATGCGTGCTGTGCTCGACCTCGCCGACGAGGTCGATCCCCGGCACCATCGGAAACTTGCGAACGACTGGGCTCTTGCCGGTGATCGCGAGCCCGTCCTTGTAGTTCAACGTCGAATAGCCGACCCGGATCGTCACGTTGCCGGCCGGCAACTGCGCGTCGTCCAGCGTCTGCAGCCGCGCGTGCTGGCCGGTTTCGTCCTTGTCGATCACGATGCCCTGGAACATCCGTCCTCCTTTCCAGACCAGATCGTCTGGGTAATGGCAAAAAAACTCAGCGGCGGGGCAGTCCATTGAAGAAAAACTGCGCGAATAGCGCGAGCGGCGCGTCGCTGCGTTCGAGCTTCGCGCGCAGCACGGCGCCTTCCCAGCCGATCCAGAAGAACGCGGCCAGCGCCGCGGGATCGGCCGAGTCCGCCAGCTCGCCTGCCTGCCGCGCCGCGGCCAGGCAGTCGGCCAGACGGCGCTGCCAGTCCTCGAACGTCGCACGCAGGCGCGCGCGAAAACTTTCGGGCAGCGCGCCCATTTCCTGGCCGAGATTGCCGATCAGGCAGCCTCGGCCGTATTCGTAGCGCGCCATGGCGCCGCGTGCGTCGTCGATGAACGCGCGCACGCACGCGAGCGGAGAACGTTCCGTCTGGCTGAAATGGCGGTCGAGCTTGCGCGCGAAGAACTCGGCGTAGCGATCGATCAGTTCGAGGCCGAACGCCTCCTTGCTGTCGAAGTAGTGATAGAACGAGCCCTTCGGCACACCGGCCCGCCCGAGGATCTCGTCGAGCCCGGTGGCGGAGAAGCCTTTTTCGGTGAGCACTTCCAGCCCGGTGCGCAACAGCATGTCGCGCGTCGCGACGAGCGCTTCGTGCTGCTTCGGCGGCCTGCCGCGACGGCGAGGCGGATTGGTTCGAACGTCCATGCGCGAATAATAGACCGTTCGTCTCGAAAATCAACCAGCCATCTATTGAATGCGGCGATCGCGGCTCGTCCGGCCTCCGCTGCCCGTATAAACCCTGATTAACAAACCTTATCGCGGTGAAAAATTCCGCATCTTATTGAACCGATATCGGCTCGCTATAGTGGCTCGCTTTCCCGCACGCAACCGTTCGCGTGCGGCTGACACGCTGACGATCAGCAGGAGCCGCTTGATGACCACCGACGTCCGATTCACCGAAATCGAGGATCTGATGCCCGCCGCCGGCGGGCTGCGCGAGATTCGCCATCACATTCACCATCACCCGGAGCTCGCATACGAGGAGCACGACACGGCCGCGCTCGTCGCCGACAAGCTCGAACAATGGGGATGGCAGGTGACGCGCGGGGTCGGCAAGACGGGCGTCGTCGGCACGCTGCGGGTCGGCGACGGCACGCGCAGCATCGGCATCCGCGCGGACATGGACGCGCTGCCGATCGTCGAGGCGACGGGCCTTCCGTACGCGAGCGGCACGCCCGGCAAGATGCACGCATGCGGCCACGACGGCCACACGACGATGCTGCTCGGCGCCGCGCAACACCTCGCGAAGACGCGCAACTTCTCCGGCACCGTGCATCTGTATTTCCAGCCGGCGGAGGAGCACGGCGTTGACAGCGGCGCGAAGAAGATGATCGACGACGGCCTGTTCGAGCGCTTTCCGTGCGACGCGGTGTTCGGCATGCACAACCATCCGGGCGCGGCGCCGGGCGTGTTCCTCACGCGGCGCGGGCCGTTCATGTCGGCCGGCGACAAGGCGATCATCTCGATCGAGGGCGTCGGCGGCCATGCGGCGCGGCCGCACCTGACGGTCGACCCGGTGGTCGTCGCGGCGAGCATCGTGATGGCGCTGCAGACGATCGTCGCGCGCAACGTCGATCCGTCGCAGCCGGCGGTCGTCACGGTCGGATCGATGCATGCGGGCACCGCGAACAACGTGATCCCGAACGGCGCGCGCCTCGAACTCAGCGTGCGTTCGTTCAGCCCCGACGTGCGCGCGCTGCTCAAGCGCCGCATCGTCGAGCTCGCCGAGTCGCAGGCGGCGAGTTACGGCGCGACCGCGCACGTCGAGTACATCGAAGGCTATCCGGTCGTCGTCAATACGGATGCCGAAACGGATTTCGCCGCGCAGGTCGCGCGCGAGCTGGTCGGCGACGCGCATGTGGTCGAGCAGGCCGATCTGCTGATGGGCAGCGAGGATTTCGCGTTCATGCTGCAGCAGCGGCCGGGCTCGTTCGTGCGCCTCGGCAATGGCGAAGGCGAGGACGGCTGCATGGTGCACAACCCGAAGTACGACTTCAACGATCGCAATCTGCCGATCGGCGCGGCGTTCTGGACGCGTCTCGTGGAGCGTTACCTCGGACAGTAACCCTGGCGGCGCGCGGCCGGCGCTTCCGGCGCATTGAGAGGAGAGACGAAGATGCAGAAAGACCATCTCGCGCTGCACCCCGCGTCGACGGGAGCCGCCGAAACCGGGACGCGCGGCGCGCCGGCCGTCACGAAGCGCGGCGCGATCGCCGCGGCCGTGATCGGCAACTGGCTGGAGTTCTTCGATTTCACCGTCTACGGCTTCTTCGCGGTGTTGATCGGCAAGCTGTTCTTCCCGTCGAGCGATCCGACCACGTCGCTGTTGCTGTCGGTCGCGACGTTCGCCGCCGGCTTCTTCACGCGGCCGCTCGGCAGCGTCGTGCTCGGCGTCTATGCGGACCGCAAGGGCCGCAAGGCCGCGCTGAACCTGACGATCATGCTGATGGCGCTCGGCACCGGGTTGATCGCGATCGCGCCGACCTACGCGCAGGTCGGCGTGGCCGCGCCGCTGCTGGTCGTCTGCGCGCGGCTGATGCAGGGCTTCTCGCAGGGCGGCGAATTCGGTGCGGCGACCTCCACGCTGATCGAGCAGGGCGGCACGTCGCACCGCGCGTTCCGCGCGAGCTGGCAGCTCGCGACGCAGGGCGGTGCGGCGCTGATGGGCTCGGGCTTCGCGGCGCTGCTGTCGAACACGCTGACGAAGGACGCGCTCGAGGGCTGGGGCTGGCGCCTGCCGTTTTTCGTGGGCGTGCTGATCGCGCCGGTCGGCATGTATCTGCGCCGCCGGCTCGCCGACGATGCGCCCGGCGACAGCCATCACGGGATCGAGCGCGGCGTGCTGCGCGAGCTGTTCTCGCAGCACGCGCGCACCGTGCTGCTGCTGATGCTGACGGTGATGGGCGGCACGGTGTCGACCTACATCCTGACCTTCTACATGCCGACCTATGCGATCCATACGCTCGGGTTGCCGATGAAGCTGTCGATGTTCGTCGGCGTCGCGTCGGGTTGCGTGATGCTCGTGACGTGTCCGCTGTTCGGATGGCTGTCGGACCGCGTCGGCAGCCGGCGCATGCCGATCTTCGTCGGGCGCGGCGTGCTCGTGCTGCTGCTGTTCCCGGCGTTCTGGCTGATGAACCATCATCCGACGCTGTCGGTGATCCTGCCGCTGACCGCGCTGATGCTGCTGTTCTATTCGCTCGGTTCGGCATCCGAAATGGCGCTGATGTGCGAATCGCTGCCGCGCCACGTGCGGGCGACCGGCATCTCGATCGCGTATGCGCTCGCGGTGACGATCTTCGGCGGCACCGCGCAGCTGGTCGCGACCTGGCTCGTGAAGACGACGGGCAGCAAGCTCGCGCCGGCCGGCTATGTGGCGGCGTGCGTGGTGCTGTCGCTGATCGCGGTGGCGATGCTGCGCGAGACGGCGCGCGAATCGATGGACTGACGTGCGCCGCCGTGGGCGGCGATCCGCGCCCGGATCACCGCCCGCGCACGGTCCTCAGGTACGACGCGAGCATCGTCGCCAGCTCCTGCGCGGCAGGCGTCAACGGCACGGCCGCGCGCTGCAGCAGGCAGACGTCCTGCGATTCCGCCTGCTCGCGCACGCGCACCTTCGCGAGCGCGCCCGCGAACGGGCCGTGTCGCGTGACGGCTTCGGATTCGAGCGCGAGGCAATCCGTCTGCGTGACGAGCTGCAGCGTTTCGAACATCCCTTCGACGGTCGCGATGATGGTCGGCGCGGGCTGACCGTGCGCGTCGAAATACGCGAGCAGCCGGTTGACGACCGGATCGGCGCTCAGGTTCGGCGAACGCGTCGACACCCAGGCGTAGTCGGCCAGCTCGGCAAGCGATTGCGCGTGCTGCCGCGGATGGCTGCTGCGGCACACGATCACCGGCGCCGATGCGTGCAGCGGCGTGACCGCGAGATCGGTCGTGTCGGTCTGCTTCGCGACCAGCGCGATCGCGAAATCCACCGCGTTCTCGCGCAGCCAGCCGATCATCATCCGCGACGTGCCGGTGCGCAGGTGCACGTCGACCTTCGGGAAGCGCGCACGGAATGAGGTCAGCACCGGCGCGAACGCGTCGATCAGCGGTTCGGTCACGAGGCCCAGCGTGACCGTGCCTTCGTAGGCGCCGCTCAACTGACGAATCTCGTGCTCGACCTGCTCGCATTCGCCGAGGATCGCGCCCGAGCGCGCGAGCAGCCGCTGGCCGACGGCCGTCGGCACGATCCCGCGATTGGTGCGCGTGAACAGCGTCGCGCCGAGCGTCGCTTCGAGGCTCTGCAATTGCTGCGTGACGCCGCTCTGCGCGAGATCCAGCGCGCGGGCTGCGGCGCGCAGGCTGCCGTGTTCGACGACGGCCTGGAAGATGCGGAGCTGGGACAGCGTAAACGCCATGGTCGAGCGCGAGGCCGGTGATCGGAAATACCGATCATGATAAGACAGCCGCGCATTCCGGCGGCGATGCGCGCGCACTACGATCGCAGGCAGTCCGGCCCATGCCGGTCGTTCCACTTCCTGCTATCCGTCGACCATGAAACGCGTGCCACGCCTCCAACGCTTTTGCCGCTTCCTCGTTCCGCTCGCTGTCGCGTGCATCGGTTTCGCGGCGCCCTGCGCGCACGCGCTCGATGCGCACGTGGTGCGCCTCGGCATCGATCCGACCTATCCGCCGATGGACGCGAAGGCGCCCGACGGCAGCCTGAAGGGCTTCGACGTCGATCTCGGCAACGAGATCTGCCGGCGCGCGCAGCTGCGCTGCCAGTGGGTCGAGCTCGAATTCTCCGGGATGATCCCCGCGCTGCAGGCGCGCAAGATCGACGCGATCCTGTCGTCGATGGCGATCACCGAGAAGCGTGAGAAGCAGATCCTGTTCTCGTCGAAACTGTTCCGCTTCAAGTCGCGGCTCGTCGCGCGGCCCGAGCGCGGGCTCGGCAGCACGCCCGCGTCGCTGGCCGGCAAGCGCGTCGGCGTGCAGTCGGGCACGCAGTTCGAATCGTGGGCGCTCGCGCACTGGGCGCCGGCCGGCGTCGGCGTGGTGCCGTACAAGAGCCAGGACGACGTGTTCGCCGATCTCGTCAACGGCCGGCTCGACGCCGCGCTGCTCGGCACGGTCGAAGCCGACTACGGATTCCTGCGCCAGCCGAAGGGCAAGGGTTTCGCGTTCGTCGGCGCACCGCTCGATCTCGGCGATCGCGGCGTCGGCATCGGGATGCGCCAGTCGGACACGGCGCTCAAGGCGGCGATCGACGGCGCGATCGCATCGATGCTGAAGGACGGCACGTACGAACGGATCGCAAAGCAGTACTTCGATTTCAACCCGTACGGCGACTGAGCCGCACGCTCCGTTTCCGTCGCACTCCTTCATTCGGGACCCTCGATGCAGATTCGCACCACGCCGCTCCTGTCGCCGTCGATCGGCACGCAGCGCACGCTGACGAGCTTTCATTTCGGGCCGGCCGACGCCGGCCGCAAGATCTATCTGCAGGCCGCGCTGCACGCGGACGAGACGCCCGCGATGCTGGCCGCCGTCGCGCTCAAGCAGCGACTCGCGCGGCTCGAAGCGGACGGCCGGCTCGCGGCCGAGGTCGTGCTGGTGCCGGTCGCGAACCCGGTCGGTCTGAACCATCATCTGCTCGGCCAATTCATCGGGCGGTTCGATCTCGCGAGCGGGCGCAATTTTAATCGCGGCTTCCTGCCGCTCGCCGACATCGCCGCGCGGGCGCGCGGGCGGCTCGGCGCGGATCCGGAACGCAACCGCGCGATCGTGCGCGAATGCGTCGGCGCGGCGCTCGACGAGATCGCGCCGCGCACCGAATTCGACGCGTTGCAGCTTGCGTTGCTGAAGCTGTCGCACGACGCCGACATCGTGATCGACCTGCATTGCTCGCTCGAAGCGGTGATGCACGTGTACACGAGCGACACGGCATGGCCGCAGGTCGAGCCGCTCGCGCGCTATCTCGGCGCGCAGGTGTCGCTGCTCGCCGAGGATTCGGGCGGCCACGCGTTCGACGATGCGCATCACCTGATGTGGACGCAGTTGCGGCAGCATCTGCCGGAACGCACGCCGATGGCGGCGGGCACGGTGGCCGTGACGGTCGAATGCCGCGGCCAGCGCGACGTGACGCATGAATACGCGGCGCGTGACGCCGACGCGCTCGTCGCCTATCTGGTGTGGTGCGGTGCGGTGCGCGGCGAGCGCACGCCGCTGCCGCCGCTTGCCGCGCCGGCCACGCCGCTTGCGGGCAGCGAGCAGTTCTACGCGCCGGTGAGCGGGATTCTCGTGCACCGCGCGGCGGTCGGCGCGACGATTCGTGCCGGCGATCCGTTGTTCGACATCGTCGATCCGCTGACCGACGCGATCACGACGGTGTCGAGCGGCACCGACGGCGTGTTCTACATGCGCCGCGCGATCCGCTTCGTGACGGCAGGCGCGCCGCTCGGCCGCGTGACGGGGACGGTGCCGGTGCGCAAGGGGATGTTGCTCGGCGCATGAGCGGCGGGCACGGTGGCGGGGCGGCGCCGTGCAGTTTCGTTTTCATTGGCCCGATGAGGCTTTGCCGCGTCGCGAAATCGGGCGGCGCGGTGTGCTCTCACCCGCGCCGCGCCACCAGCTCCGACACCGTCTGCGCGGCTTGCTGCAGCGGCCCGAGAAACTCCTTCACCATCTGCTTCGCGGTGTGCCGTTGTGCGTTGCCGCTGATGTTCATCGCGGCGATCACCTGCCCGCGCCGGTTGCGGATCGGCGCCGAGATCGACATCAAGCCGACTTCGAGTTCCTGGTCGACCACGGCCCAGCCTTGCTGGCGCACCTGGGCGATCGTCGCCTTCAGCTCGCCGATGTCGGTGATCGTGCGCGGCGTATGCGCGCGGATGCCGCTCTGCGCGAGCGTCTCGTCGAGCGTCGCGTCGTCGAGCGCGGAAAGCAGCACACGGCCCATCGACGTGCAGTACGCGGGCAGGCGGCTGCCGATCGACAGGTTGATCGTCATGATCTTGTGGGTGGGCACGCGCAGCACGTAGACGATCTCGGTGCGATCGAGCACGGCGGCCGAGCAGCTTTCGTGGATCTGCGCGGACAACTGCTCCATCACCGGATCGGCGAGATTCCAGAACGGCATCGAGGTGAGATACGCGAAACCGAGCTCGAGGATCTTCGGCGTGAGCCGGAACAGCCGGCCGTCGGCCTCGACGTAGCCGAGCGTCTGCAGCGTCAGCAGGATCCGGCGCGCGCCGGCGCGCGTGAGCCCGGTGGCGGAGGCGACTTCGGTGAGCGTCTGCTCCGGGCGCTCGGCATCGAATGCGCGGATCACCGCGAGGCCGCGCGCGAACGACTGCACATAGGAGTCGCCCGGTTTCGTCTGGATGTCTTCGGTTGTCATGAACGGTCGGATTGTCGTGCAGCCGAGAAGATAGCGCATGGGGCCTGACACGCCAACCGCACCGCCGACCGGGCGCTTGACAGGTCGTCCCCGCACTCCCTATGATGCGTTGAACGTTCGATACACGATCTTATGTTCGTATATAGAACATTTAAGCGCATCCCGGCGGGCAATGCAAGGGGCGCGTTCCAACTTCTTCCCAGCCTTGCATGAGACCGGAGACACTGATGACCGAAGCTTTTCTGTGTGATGCGATTCGTACCCCGATCGGCCGTTACGGCGGCGCGTTGTCCGGCGTGCGCGCCGACGACCTCGGCGCGGTGCCGCTCAAGGCGCTTGTCGAGCGCAACCGCGACGTCGACTGGACGGCGATCGACGACGTGATCTACGGCTGCGCGAACCAGGCAGGCGAGGACAACCGCAACGTCGCGCGCATGTCCGCGCTGCTCGCGGGGCTGCCGGAAGGCGTGCCGGGTTCGACGATCAACCGCCTGTGCGGTTCCGGGATGGATGCGGTCGGCGTGGCCGCGCGCGCGATCAAGTCGGGCGAGGCCGCGCTGATGGTGGCCGGCGGCGTCGAAAGCATGACGCGCGCGCCGTTCGTGATGGGCAAGGCCGCCAGCGCGTTCGCGCGCCAGGCCGACATCTACGACACGACGATCGGCTGGCGTTTCGTCAATCCGCTGATGAAGCAGCTGCACGGCGTCGATTCGATGCCCGAGACGGCCGAGAACGTCGCGGTCGACTACAACGTCAGCCGCGCCGACCAGGATCTGTTCGCGCTGCGCAGCCAGCAGAAGGCCGCGCGTGCACAGCAGGACGGCACGCTCGCGGAGGAAATCGTGCCCGTCACGATTCCGCAGAAGAAGGGCGATCCGGTCGTCTTTTCGCGTGACGAGCATCCGCGCGAAACGTCGCTCGAAGCGCTCGCGAAGCTGAAGGGCGTCGTGCGCCCGGACGGCTCGGTGACGGCCGGCAACGCGTCGGGCGTCAACGATGGCGCCGCCGCGCTGCTGCTCGCGAACGAAGCCGCCGCGAAGCGCTTCGGCCTGACGCCGCGTGCGCGCGTGCTGGGCATCGCGACGGCCGGTGTCGCGCCGCGCGTGATGGGCATCGGCCCGGCGCCGGCCACGCAGAAGCTGCTCGCGCGGCTCGGGATGACGATCGACCAGTTCGACGTGATCGAGCTGAACGAAGCGTTTGCATCGCAGGGCCTCGCGGTGCTGCGCATGCTGGGCGTTGCCGACGACGATCCTCGCGTGAACCCGAACGGCGGCGCGATCGCGCTCGGCCATCCGCTCGGCGCGTCGGGCGCGCGGCTCGTGACGACCGCGATGTATCAGCTGCATCGCACCAACGGCCGCTTCGCGCTGTGCACGATGTGCATCGGCGTCGGCCAGGGTATCGCGATCGCGATCGAGCGCGTCTGATCGCGTCATCCGGGGAGCGGCGACGTTCACGCCGCTTCAGCGGGTTCCTCTTCCAGAAGATGTGGCCGGCACGCGATCGTCGTGCCGGCCACATCGTCATTCGGCTTGCGACGGTTGTGCGAGGCGCGCGACGAGCGCGTCGATCTCGCTGTCCGCGAACACCTCGATTCCATGCTCGCGCAGCAACGCCGCCGTCACGCCGGCCCCGGCATGCCGCCGGCCCGCAAAACGCCCGTCGTAAATGAAACTGCTTCCGCACGACGGACTCCCGTCCGCCAGGATCGCGTAGCGGCAGTCGTGCGCGCGGGCCAGCGCGAGCGCGGTGCGCGCGCCGTCGACGAACGGCGCCGTCACGTCGGTGCCGTGCACGTCGACGATGCGCGCGGCACCCGCCAGCACGCGTTGCCCAGACTCCCCGTCCGCGATTTCGGCGGGCGGACGCGGCACGCTCAATCCTCCTGCCAGCTCCGGACATACGGGCACCAGGCGCCCTTCGCGCTGCCAGCGCGCGAGCGCTTCATGCGCGGCCGTCTTCGCCGAGCCGTTGTAACGGACGGGGTGACCGAGCACGCACATGCTGACGAGGATCTTCGGCGAGGGCGGCGGCTGCGACGCGTTCTGCAATGTCGTTCTCCGTGCAGGCGATATTGAGCAAGCTGAAATTCTACGCGCGGGTCGCGCTCGCGGATGATCTCGCGCCGAGCGATATGTCCGCTGCCGTATTCGGGCACGGCAAATTCCATTGATCGCCGGATTTTCTCGTCGAATTCAAATGCCGGTTGAATGACGTCGATCAGGTTGAATCGCTTTGCCGTGTGCAATGGTTGTCCGAACCGATACATTGCCCGACGCAATCGCGCAGAGCATCAGGCTGCAGGCCGCGATTATTGCGGGATTACTTGATCGAAATCATGTCGATGGAGGAATTCGATATTTCATGCGCTTTCCGGACTAAGGATTTCCCGGCGATTGCCGACAGAAGGAACGAGACCGTCGTAAAGCGATAAACCGTTTTTCGGCTACTGAGCGTGATTTTCGCGCCGCGCGGATCCCGCACCGGATCCGCCTTTCGGAGCCTTGCATGCGCAACAACCAGCCTGTCACCCAACAAGAATTCGAATTTCCCGACGACGTCACGCTGATGTCGACCACCGATGCCGACAGCATCATCACGTATGCGAACACGACGTTCGCATACGTGAGCGGCTTCTCGAACGACGAACTCGTCGGCCAGCCGCACAACGTCGTGCGGCATCCGGACATGCCGAAGGAGGCGTTCGCCGACATGTGGGCGACGCTGAAGAACGGCGAACCGTGGACCGCGCTCGTGAAGAATCGCCGCAGGAACGGCGACCATTACTGGGTGCGTGCGAACGCCGTGCCGGTGATGCGCGCGGGCGTGCCGCACGGCTACCTGTCGGTGCGCACGAAGGCACCGAGCGACGAGATCGCGGCAGCCGATGCGCTGTATCGCGCGTTCCGCGAAGGCAAGGCCGGCCAGCGCCGTTTTCACAAGGGATTGATCGTTCGGACCGGGCTGTTGCGGATCGTGTCGCTGCCGCAGACGATGTCGGTGCGCGCACGCGTGCATTCGGCGCTGTGCGTGCTGGCGCCGGCGGTGGTCGGCGCGGGCTGGGCATGCGGGCTGGCCGGCGGCGGGCTCGCCGCGTTTGCCGCCGCGACAGCCGGCGTGTCGGTGGCCGCGGGGCTGTGGCTCGACGCGCAGATCGTGCGTCCGCTGAAACGGCTGCACGATCAGGCGCTGAACGTCGCGACCGGCGAAAGCCGTCGCGGCGTGCGGATGAACCGCGTCGACGAGATCGGCATGACGCTGCGCACGATCAACCAGCTTGGACTGATGTTCCGCTGGCTCGTCGACGACGTCAGCGAGCAGGTGCACAACGTGCAGCGCGCGAGCAACGAGATCGCGCAGGGCAACAACGACCTGAGCGCGCGCACCGAACAGGCGGCGTCGAGCGTGCAGGAAACCGCCGCGTCGATGGCAGAGATGACGGCCACCGTCGACAGCAATGCCGAGACCGCGTTGCAGGCGAACCGGCTCGCCGTGTCCGCGAGCGAAGCAGCCGAGCGCGGCGGGCAGGCGGTGAGCGAGGTCGTCACGACGATGAACGACATCACGGCGAGTTCGCGCAAGATCTCCGACATCATCGGCGTGATCGACGGCATCGCGTTCCAGACCAACATCCTCGCGCTGAACGCGGCCGTCGAGGCGGCGCGCGCGGGCGAACAGGGGCGCGGCTTCGCGGTGGTCGCGGGCGAGGTGCGGGCGCTCGCGCAGCGCAGCGCGAACGCGGCGAAGGAAATCAAGACGCTGATCGGCGCGAGCGTCGAGCGGGTCGAGTCGGGCGCGCAGCGGGTCGACGATGCGGGCAGGATGATGGAGGACATCGTCACGCAGGTGAAGCGCGTGTCGGACCTGATCGCGGAAATCAGCTCGTCGACGGCCGAACAGAGCACGGGCGTCGCGCAGGTCGACCAGGCGGTCGTGCATCTGGACAACATCACGCAGCAGAACGCGGCGCTGGTCGAGCAGAGCGCGGCGGCATCGGAAAGCCTCAAGCAGCAGGCGACGCGATTGGTCGATGCGGTGAACGTGTTTCGCTAATCGGCGGCGGCGCGCACTTGCGCGTTTCGTCGCGGCGAGCCGCCTGCATCATCTGCATCTTCGCTTTCCGATTTGATTCGAATGTATGAAACGAGAGAGATTCTCATTTCAGGATCGGCATTTATTCGCTAATCCGGCAGATGAAATACTCCGATTAATCAGACAATTGACCGGCAAGTGCTTGATAAGACGGGGTTTTTGATTCACGTATAAACAAAGTTTTCGGCTGAATCAAGATGATGCGAAATTAATGCATATTTACCCGCAGCCGGCATAATGTTTTCGCCAGATTTGCCGAAAGCGCAGGAGTGTGATCGAACGCATGTGGGCCGACCGCGATGCGTACGGTCTCGATCCAATCCACAAGCGGACACAAGATTCGCAACCGGGAACTCCATACCATGCGCAATAACCAGCCTGTCACGCAACGCGAATTCGAATTCCCCGATGACGCGACGCTGATGTCGACCACTGACGCCGAGAGCTACATCAAATACGCGAATGCCGCGTTCATTCAGGTCAGCGGATTTTCCCCCGAAGAAATCGAAGGTCAGCCGCACAACGTCGTGCGGCACCCGGACATGCCGAAGGAGGCGTTCGCCGACATGTGGGCGACGCTGAAGAACGGCGAACCGTGGACCGCGCTCGTGAAGAATCGGCGCAAGAACGGCGATCATTACTGGGTCCGTTCGAATACGGTGCCGGTGATGCGCAACGGGCAGCCGACCGGCTACATGTCGGTGCGCACGAAGGCATCGCGCGACGAGATCGCGGCTGCCGACGCGCTGTATCGCGCGTTTCGCGAAGGCAAGGCCGGCAATCGCCGGTTCCACAAGGGATTGATCGTCCGCACCGGGCTGATGAGCGTCGCGTCGCTGTTCCAGACGATGTCGGTGCGCGCGCGGCTGCATTCGACACTGTGCGTGCTGGCCCCGGCGGTGGTCGGCGCGGGCTGGGCATGCGGGCTGGCCGGCGGCGGGCTCGCGGCGTTTGCCGCCGCGACGGCCGGCGTGTCGGTGGCCGCGGGGCTGTGGCTCGATGCGCAGATCGCGCGGCCGCTGATGCAGTTGCGCGACCAGGCATTGCGCGTCGCGACGGGCGAAAGCCGCACCGGCGTGGCGATGAACCGCGTCGACGAGATCGGCATGACGCTGCGTACGATCAACCAGCTCGGGCTGATGTTCCGCTGGCTCGTCGACGACGTCAGCGAGCAGGTGCACAACGTGCAGCGCGCGAGCAACGAGATCGCGCAGGGCAACAACGACTTGAGCGCGCGCACCGAACAGGCGTCGACCAGCGTGCAGCAGACGGCCGCGTCGATGGCGCAGATGACGGCCACCGTATCGAGCAATGCGGAGACGGCGCTGCAGGCGAACCAGTTGTCGGTTTCCGCGAGCGAGGCAGCCGAGCGCGGCGGGCAGGCGGTGAGCGAGGTCGTCACGACGATGAACGACATCACGGCGAGTTCGCGCAAGATCTCCGACATCATCGGCGTGATCGACGGCATCGCGTTCCAGACCAACATCCTCGCGCTGAACGCGGCCGTCGAAGCCGCACGGGCCGGTGACCAGGGGCGCGGCTTCGCGGTGGTCGCGGGCGAGGTGCGGGCGCTCGCGCAGCGTAGCGCGAACGCGGCGAAGGAAATCAAGACGCTGATCGGCGCGAGCGTCGAGCGCGTCGAGTCGGGTGCGCGGATCGTCGACGGCGCGGGCAAGACGATGGAGGAGATCGTCACGCAGGTGAAGCGCGTGTCGGACCTGATCGCCGAAATCAGCTCGTCGACGGCCGAACAGAGCACGGGCGTCGCGCAGGTCGACCAGGCGGTCGTGCATCTGGACAACATCACGCAGCAGAACGCGGCGCTGGTCGAACAGAGCGCGGCGGCGTCGGAAAGCCTCAAGCAGCAGGCGACGCGATTGGTCGATGCGGTGAACGTGTTTCGTTGAACACGCGGCAAGCAAGGCGACGCGGGCCCGGCGGAGAGGGGCACCGGCCCGCGTCGGGACCGCCCGGTTCCGGCCGGGCGGTCAGGGCCTGCCACGCAAGCGACAGGCCCCGAACCGTCAGACGGCGAGACAGAGGTACTTGATCACGACGTAATCGTCGATGCCGTAGTGCGAGCCTTCGCGGCCGAGGCCCGACTGCTTGACGCCGCCGAACGGCGCGACTTCGTTCGAGATCAGGCCCGTGTTGATGCCGACCATCCCGTATTCGAGCGCCTCGGCGACCTTCCACACGCGGCCGATGTCGCGGCTGTAGAAATACGCGGCGAGGCCGAATTCGGTGTCGTTCGCGAGGCGGATCACCTCGTCGTCGCTGCTGAACTTGAACAACGGCGCGAGCGGCCCGAACGTCTCTTCCTTCGCGACCTTCATCGCCGGCGTGACGCCCGTCAGCACGGTCGGCTCGAAGAAGCCATGGCCGAGCGCGTGGCGCTTGCCGCCCGTGACGACGGTCGCGCCCTTCGCGAGCGCGTCCTCGATGTGCGCCTCGACCTTCAGCACGGCCGCTTCGTTGATCAGCGGGCCTTGCGTGACGCCCGGCTCCGTGCCGCGGCCGACCTTCAGCTGGCCGACCGCCGCCGCAAGCTTCTGCGCGAACTGGTCGTACACGGCTTCATGCACGTAGAAGCGGTTCGTGCACACGCACGTCTGGCCGCTGTTGCGGTACTTCGACGCGATCGCGCCCTGCACGGCCGCATCGAGATCGGCATCGTCGAACACGATGAACGGTGCGTTGCCGCCGAGCTCCAGCGACACCTTCTTGACCGTCGCCGCGCATTGCGACATCAGCAGGCGGCCGACCGGCGTCGAGCCGGTAAACGACAGCTTGCGCACGATCGGGTTCGACGTCAGTTCGCCGCCGATCGCCTTCGGGTCGCCCGTGACGACGCTGAACACGCCGGCCGGCACGCCCGCGCGTTCGGCCAGCACGGCCATTGCCAGTGCCGAGAACGGCGTCGCTTCGGCCGGCTTCACGACGATCGGGCAGCCCGCCGCGAGCGCCGGGCCGACCTTGCGGGTGATCATCGCCGCCGGGAAGTTCCACGGCGTGATCGCCGCGCACACGCCGATCGCTTCCTTCGTCACGACGATGCGCTTGTCGCTCGCCGGCGTCGGGATCGTGTCGCCGTACACGCGCTTGCCTTCCTCCGCGAACCATTCGAGGAACGACGCCGCGTAGCCGATCTCGCCCTTCGCTTCGGCCAGCGACTTGCCCTGCTCGGTGGTCAGGATCAGCGCGAGGTCGTCGGCGTTTTCCATCATCAGGTCGTGCCACTTGCGCAGGATCGCCGCGCGTTCCTTCGCGGTCTTCTTGCGCCACGCCGGCCATGCGGCGTTCGCTGCCTCGATCGCATGACGCGTCTCGGCCGCGCCCATCGCCGGCACGGTGCCGAGCAGGCCGCCGGTAGCCGGGTTGCGGACCTCGAACGATTCGCCGTTCGCCGCGCCTTGCCATTCGCCGTTGACGTACGCCTGCTGGCGGAACAGCGACGGGTCTTTCAGTGCCAGGGTTTCCTGAACAGTGCTCATATGCATCGCCTGCTTTGAAAAGGACGGATAAGGACGGATGAAAATGGCCGCCGCCGTCTTCACGACGGCGGCGGCACATTCGGTTGAAGCGGACGGAACTCAGGCCGGCACGCCGACCGTTTCCTTCAACACTTCCTCGAGGATCACGAGCGCCTCGTCGAACACGGCCTGCGGGATCGTCAGCGGGAACAGGAAGCGCACGACGTTCGAGTACACACCGCACACGAGCAGCAGCAGCCCGCGCTCGAGCGCGCGCGCCTGCACGCGCTTCGTGAATTCCGCGTCCGGCTCGCCCGAACCCGGCTTCAGGAACTCGACCGCGATCATCGCGCCCGGGCCGCGCACGTCGGCGATCTGCGGCACGTCGGCCTGCAGCGAATTCAGCTTCGCCTTCAGCACGTCGCCGAGTTGCGCCGCGCGTTCGCACAGCTTCTCTTCGTCGATGATCTCGAGCACCGCGTGCGCCGATGCGACGGCCAGCGGGTTGCCCGCGTACGTGCCGCCGAGGCCGCCGGGCGCTGCCGCGTCCATCACGTCGGCACGGCCGACGACGCCCGACAGCGGCATGCCGCCCGCGAGGCTCTTGGCCATCGTGATCAGGTCGGCCAGCACGTCGTAGTGCTGCATCGCGAACAGCTTGCCGGTACGCGCAAAGCCCGTCTGCACTTCGTCGGCGATCAGCAGGATGCCGTGCTCGTTACAGATCTTGCGCAGCGCGCGCACGAATTCGGCCGGCGCCGGGTTGAAGCCGCCTTCGCCCTGGACCGGTTCGAAGATGATCGCCGCGACGCGCTTCGGATCGATGTCGGCCTTGAACAGCATTTCGATGGCCTTGATCGAGTCGGCCGTCGTCACGCCGTGCAGCGCGTTCGGGTACGGGGCGTGGAACACGTCGCCCGGGAACGGGCCGAAGTTCAGCTTGTACGGGGCGACCTTGCCGGTCAGCGCCATGCCCATCATCGTGCGGCCGTGGAAGCCGCCCGAGAACGCGATGACGCCCGGACGGCCGGTGGCCGCGCGCGCGATCTTGATCGCGTTTTCGACGGCTTCCGCGCCGGTCGTGAAGAATGCCGTCTTCTTCGGGAAGTCGCCCGGCGCACGTTCGTTGATCTTTTCGGCCAGCTCGACGTACGACGCATACGGGACGATCTGGTAAGCCGTGTGCGTGAAGGCGTTCAGCTGATCCGCGATCGCCTTGACGATCTTCGGGTGGCGGTGGCCCGTGTTCAGCACCGCGATGCCGGCGGCGAAATCGATGAAGCGGCGGCCTTCGACATCCCACAGCTCCGCGTTCTCGGCGCGGGCGGCGTAGAAATCGCACATCACGCCGACGCCGCGCGGGGTGGCGGCGTTCTTGCGGGCCTGCAGGTCGGCATTCTTCACGGTCATCTCCTTGATGTTTTGTCCGGTGGGATAAAAATCGGCCGCGTTGGCAGCCCATGGAGGCGACTATAATCACATTTGGCTCTGGCAATCAGAGCCATTTCAATAAATATTCAGGAGCCAATCATGCGTGCAAGCGTGTTGTCGGACTGGCTGGCGCAGCGCCTCGTGCGCGGCGGCGAACAGCCGATCTACCGGCAGCTGCACCGCCTGCTGCAGCAGGCGATCCTGTCGCGCGAACTGCCGGCCGGCACGCGCGTGCCGTCGTCGCGGCTGCTCGCGGCCGAACTCGGGATCGCCCGCAACACGGTCACGCAGGTTTACGAACAGCTTGCGCTCGAAGGTTACGTGAACTCGGCGACGGGGCGCGGCACGTTCGTCGCCGACAGCGCGCCGGACGAGATCGTCGGCGCGCCGGCCGACGCCGGCGCCGGGCCGGCGGTGGTGCCTTCTTCCGCGCGGCGGCTTTCGTCGCGCGGCACGCGGCTCGTCGAGGGCGCGGGCGTGTCGAAGCGCCAGGGCGGCGCGTTCATGCCGGGCGTGCCCGATGTGTCGCGCTTTCCGGCGCGCGTGTGGACGCGGCTGCACAACAAGTACTGGCGGCGTCTGCGCCCGGACCTGCTGACCTACGCGCCGGGCGGCGGGCTCGCATTGCTGCGCGAGGCGCTGGCCGACTATCTGCGCACGTCGCGCTCGGTGCGCTGCACGCCCGAGCAGATCGTCATCACGACGGGGATCCACCAGTCGATCGACCTCGCGGTGCGGCTGCTGACCGATCCGGGCGACGCGATCTGGACCGAGGATCCGTGCTACTGGGGCGTGCGCAGCGTGCTGAACGTGTCGGGGCTGACCACGCGGCCGATTCCGGTCGACGAAGAAGGGATCGCGCCGTCGGCCGCCGATCTCGCCGAGCCGCCGAAGCTGATGCTCGTCACGCCGTCGCACCAGTATCCGCTCGGGATGGTGATGAGCCTCGCGCGGCGCCGGATGCTGCTCGAATACGCACGCCAGCACGGCTGCTGGATCATCGAGGACGACTACGACAGCGAATTCCGCTACGGCAGCCGGCCGCTCGCGTCGCTGCAGGGGCTCGATACGGCCGGGCAGGTGATCTACGTCGGCAGCTTCGGCAAGACGCTGTTCCCGGGGCTGCGGGTCGGCTATCTCGTCGCGCCGGAGCCGCTCGCGGAGAGCTTCGCGACCGCGAGCGCCGAGCTGTATCGCGAAGGTCAGCTGCTGCAGCAGGCGGTTCTGGCCGAGTTCATCGCGGAAGGGCACTTCGTGTCGCATATCCGCAAGATGCGCACGCTGTACGGGCAGCGTCGCGAGGTGCTGCTCGATGCGGTCGCACGCCGCTACGGCGACACGCTGCAGGCGCTTGGCAGCGACGCGGGGCTGCATCTCGTCACGCGGCTGCCGGACGGTGTCGACGATCGTGCGGTCGCGCAGGCCGCGCTCGAACGCAACATCGTCGTGCGGCCGTTGTCCGGTTATTACGCGCAGCGCGAACGCGCGGCATCGGGCTTGCTGCTCGGTTATGCGTGCGTGCCCGAGGACGAGATCGCGACGGCGTTCGCGACGCTGGCCGAGGCGATCGACGAGCGGGCGTTCGACCCGGTGATCGCGACGGTCTGAACGGAGCGGGACGGAGGCATGCGCGCGCTGCGGGCTGCGCGCGTCGGTCGTGGACCGGACGATCGCCTGCGCGGTGCGAGCCAATCGTTGGTGTGCGCTACAGCCGAATCAGCGCCGCGCCCGCCACCACCAGCACACACGCGGCGAGCCGCTGCGCGCCGGGCCGTTCGCGCATCACGAACCAGCCGATCGCGACCGCGAAGATCGAGCTCGTCTCGCGCAGCGCCGACACCGTCGCGACCGGCAGATGCCGGTACGCGAGGATCACGATCCCGTAGGCGGCAAGCGAGATCGTGCCGGCGATCGCGCCTTGCACGAGCGCGGTGCGTGACGCGCGCATCGCGCGCGGGCCGCCGCGCAGCATGCAGACGAGCACGAGCTGCGGCACGCTCCACAGCAGGTACACCCACGCGATGTAGCCGAGCGCGCTGCCGGACACGCGCGAGCCGATCCCGTCGCAGATCGAATATGCGGCGATGAACACGCCCGTGAGCAGCGCGTACGGCACGCCTTCGCCGGAGAAGCGAAAGCCGCGCCGCAGTGCGAGCGACATGATCCCGAACGACACGAGCGCGATGCCGGCGAAGCCGAACGGCGTCGGCCGCTCGTGCAGCAGCGCGAGCGCCAGCACCGACACGAGCAGCGGGGAGATCCCGCGCGCGATCGGATAGATCTGGCCGAATTCGCCGTTGCGGTACGCGCGTGCCAGCGTGAAGCAGTACGCGACCTCGAGCACCGCCGACGCCGCGACATATGGCCACGCAGCGGGCGCCGGCGTGGGCAGCAGCACCGCGCCCGCGATGCCGAACGCGAGATACGGCAGCGACATCGTGCCGAGCTGGACGAGCCGGTCTTCGCTGACGTGGAGGAAGGCATTCCAGATCGCGTGCAGCAACGCGGAGCACAGCACGAGGCCGATGAACAGGTGATCCATGACGAAGGGAGGGAGAGGGGAAGCGGCAAGCGCCGTCAATTATGTGGGTATCCGGCGCGCGCGCGCGGAATTGTCGATAATGGAGCGTTGTTATTCACCGGATGCCGACGATGACCGAAGCCACCCTCACCCCGCCCGCCGTTCCGCGCCTCACGAGCCTGTCGCACGGGGGCGGCTGCGGCTGCAAGATCGCGCCGGGCGTGCTGTCCGAGCTGCTGAAGCGGGCGACGCCGCCCGCACTGTTCCCGGACCTGCTGGTCGGCACCGAGACCTCCGACGACGCGGCCGTCTATCGCCTGAACGACGAGCAGGCGATCGTTGCGACCACCGACTTCTTCATGCCGATCGTCGACGATCCGTTCGACTTCGGCCGCATCGCGGCAACGAATGCGCTGTCCGACGTTTACGCGATGGGCGGCAAGCCGATTCTCGCGCTCGCGCTGGTCGGGATGCCGATCAACGTGCTGCCGCACGAGACGATCGCGGCCGTGCTGCGCGGCGGCGAATCGGTGTGCGCGGATGCCGGCATTCCGGTCGCGGGCGGCCATTCGATCGATTCGGTCGAGCCGATCTACGGGCTCGCGGCGATCGGCGTCGTGCATCCGTCGCGCGTGAAGCGCAACGCAGCCGCGCGCGCGGGCGACGTGCTCGTGCTCGGCAAGCCGCTCGGCGTCGGCGTGCTGTCGGCCGCACTGAAGAAGAACCAGCTCGACGACGCGGGCTATGCGCAGATGGTTGCGACGACCACCAAGCTGAACCGGCCGGGCGCCGAGCTTGCCGCGCTGCCGGGCGTGCATGCGTTGACCGACGTCACGGGCTTCGGGCTGCTCGGCCACACGCTCGAACTGGCGCGCGGCGCGAATCTCACCGCGCGCGTGCGTTACGCGTCGCTGCCGTGGCTGGCGGGCGTCGAGGCGTTCGTCGCCGACGGCGTGTTCACCGGCGCATCAGGCCGCAACTGGGCCGCGTATGGCGCCGACGTGCGGCTCGCCGACGGGCTGCCGCCGGTCGCGCAGGCGCTGCTGACCGATCCGCAGACATCCGGCGGCCTGCTGGTCGCATGCGCGCCGGACGCAGTCGACGACGTGCTCGCCTGCTTCCGCGCCGACGGTTTCGACCGTGCCGCCGTGATCGGCGAGATGGTGGACGGGCCCGCGCGGGTCGACGTCGCCTGACGCGGTTGCCTCGCTGCCGGCGACGGATATTTTTTCAGTCGCTAGAATCGATGCCTTCTTCTGAAGGCGTCGATGACCGATGAAGGATTTCCTGTTCGGGTTGATGATCGCGCTGTCGGTCGGGCCGGTTGCGCTGATGATCGCAAATTACGGGATGCGCGCCGGCGCCGCGAGCGGCGTGCGCGCGGCGGTCGGCGTCGCGACGGCCGACGGCTGCTATGCGGTCGTCGCATTCACGATCGGCGCGATGCTCGCGAGCACGCTCGCGTCGCACCTGCCGTTGTTTCATCTCGTCGGCGCGCTCGTGCTGCTCGCGATGGGCGCACGGATGCTGTGGCAGGCGCTGCGGGATCGCCGCCGCACGCTCGGCGGCACGGCGCCGCCGCCGGGCCGCTACCCGTTCGTGTCGATGTTCTTCGTCACGCTTGCGAACCCGCTGACGATCCTGCTGTTTTACGGTTATGCGACGGCCTCGGCCGGCACGCATCGGCACTGGCTCGCGGGCGCCGCGTGCGTGTTCGCCGGCAGTCTCGCCGGGCAGCTCGTGTTCGCGTTCGGCGGAAGCGCGATCGGCCGCGTCGTGAAATCGCCGGGGCTGCTCGCCGCGAGCCATGTGGTGGCGGCGCTCGTCGTGCTCGGCTACGGCGTGGCGGGATTGGCGAAGTTGTAGCAGTTTGGCTCGCGGCACGGTTGCGTCGATGCGAGCCGGCGTGTCGTTCAATTCGATAGCATTCCTGATGTTGATGCGCGCGGTGAATGCCGATTGCATCGCGCCCGGATTCGAATGCCGGCGACATCGTCTCGCATTGCGCGAGCATCGCGCCTGCCCTGCGGTAGCGCTGGCGTTTCGTAGTCGGGTTCCGCACCGCGCACGCGCGTTCTATACTCCCTCGCGCAGTCTCCGACAGCCGTTCTCACCCAACATCATCGAAACAAGGAACGCCGATGCTGACTCGCTCCATCCTTTCCGCAGCCGCATTCTCGCTTGCCGCCTGTGCGACCGCGCCATCGATCGCGCAGGACAACCAGGGCAACAACGCGGGCAATACGGCATTCGCCGAGACCGGCGCACAGGGCCGCCCGGTCAAGGTCATGATCATCACGATGTTCGGGCCGGAGGGCCAGGCATGGCTCGACCGGCTCGGCCCGTGGCGCGACATCGCGGTGCCGGGCCTGTCGCCCGACTACCCCAACGTTCACTGCAACAAGCAGGACGTCTGCGTGGTGACGACCGGCATGGGCTATGCGAACGCATCCGCGACGATCATGGCACTCACGTTCTCGCAGCGCTTCGACCTGCGCCGCACGTACTTCCTGATCTCGGGCATCGCGGGCGTCGACCCCGCGCAAGGCACGGTCGGTTCGGCCGCGTGGTCGAAGTACCTGGTCGACTTCAGCCTGCAGTGGGAGCTCGATGCGCGCGAGATTCCGGCCGGCTGGAACACCGGCTATCTCGGCATCAACACGAAGAGCCCGAACGACAAGCCGCCGCTCGACTACCGCACCGAAGTATTTCAGCTCAACCCGCAGCTCACGGACGCCGCCTATGCGTTGTCGCGCAACGTCGTGCTTGCCGACAGCGCGCAGGCGCAGGCCGCGCGCGCGAAGTTCACCTACGCGCCCGCGAACCGGCCGCCGACGGTGATCCAGTGCGACACGTCATCGGGCAACACGTGGTTCTCGGGCACGCTGATCGGCGAGCGCGCGCGTCAATGGACGAAGATCCTGACCGACGGCAAGGGCACGTACTGCATGACCGCGCAAGAAGACAACGCGACGTATGAAGCGCTCAAGCGCGCGGCGAGCGTGAAGCGGGTCGACCTGTCGCGCGTCGCGGTGCTGCGCACGGGCTCCGATTTCGATCGGCCATATGCGGGACAGACGAGCGCCGACAACCTGCTGAACTACGCGGATCAGGGCGGCTTCGCCCCGGCGACGGAAAACCTCTATCGCGCCGGCAATCCGCTCGTTCAGGACATCGTCACTCACTGGGGCGAATGGCGCGACGGGGTGCCGCGCCGCTGACGGCCGACCGCTGTCGGCGACACGTCGACGCGAAGGTCAATGCGATTGCGGCGCGGAACGGAACGGCGTCCACACCGGCGTGGTGTCGTCCCAATGATCGAGCGGCGAAGGAAGTTGGTCGTTCATCACAGACTCCTGCAACTAACTGACTAATCGAGTGTTCGACGGCGGTATCGCGACGCCGCGCGGCGGATCATCCGCTGCGCGGCGTTGCTCGTTTACCGACATTTATCGCGCGCCGCCCGCGAGCTGATTGCTTTCCGGCATCGAGCGATACGGGCCTTGCGCGAGTTCGAGCCCTTGCGGATACGAATTCGCCTTGCGCAGCCACGCGAGCGTGCCGTCGCGGCGTGCCTGCTCGACTTCGGCGCTGACTTCGGCGCGCGTGCGCGGGCCGTTGTTGTGCTGCGTGTACCACGACGTGTTGCCGTAGTCGCCGGCGTGCTCGGTGGTCGTATCGGCGAAGGCCGGTGCGGACACGGCGAGTGCGAGGGCAACGGCGGAGAGAAGATGGCGGCGGTTCATGACGTAACTCCTGTGTTGGTCGGAGTTGGCGCGTGAGCGCGCGCTCCGGTCCCGTCAAACGGGCTGTTCGATGCGCAACGAGGTGCGCGACAGGGTTTACTCTAGGTATCTGTCCGGACGCGATAAATGCGGCAGACGCGAATTGATTTGTCGTGATCGAGGAACAATCGCGATCCGCAACGTCTTCAGGAGGATGTCGAAATCGTCCGCAGCCGCGTGGCGCGGGCTTCGCGCGGTGTGCCGACGCTCGCGCGACCACGTGCGCGGACGATTGCCGCGCGCGGCGCAAAGGTCTGATGCGGATTCGGAAAAGACGATGTGTGCGGCGACGAAGGTGGCACGAAGGTGACACCTAAGCGGCACGAAGGCGGGACGGCGCGCGGGCCGGACAGCCCGCGCACCGCGATTCAGACGATTACGCGACCCACTCGTTGATGACCGGCGTGTCGAGCGCCGGTGCGCGCTCGGCTTCCTCGAACGTGCGCTTGCTGCACGTCGCGTCGAGGCTGCCCTTGCCGCTCAGCAGCGGGCAGCGGTCGAACACCTCGGCGATCCAGTCGACGAATACGCGCACCTTCGGCGACAGGTGACGGCTGTGCGGATAGACGACCGAGATCGGCATCGGCAGCGGTTTCAGGCCGGGCAGCACTTCCTTGAGCCGGCCGTCGCGCAGGTGCGGCAGCACCATGAACAACGGCGGCTGGATCAGGCCGAAGCCTTCGAGCCCGCAGGTCACGTATGCGTCGGCGTCGTTGACCGACACGATCGCGTTCATCTTCACCTCGACTTCCTTGCCGTCCGTGAGGAAGGTCCAGTCGATCGTGCGGCCCGTGCGGCTCGAGAAGTAGTTGACGGCCTTGTGGTCGCTCAGGTCCTCGATCGTTTGCGGCTCGCCGTGCTTCTCGAGATACGCGGGCGACGCGACCGACACGCATTCGAACAGGCCGACGCGGCGCGCGACCAGCGACGAGTCCTGCAGCGCACCGACGCGGATCACGCAATCGACGCCTTCCTGCAGCAGGTCGACCGGCCGGTCGGACAGGCCGAGCTGCAGGTCGATGTCCGGATAGCGCGTGTGGAATTCGCACAGCGACGGGATCACGAGCAGCCGCCCGATCGACCCCGGCATGTCGATACGCAACTTTCCGTGCGGCTTCCGGTTGTTGTTCTGGAAGCTTGCTTCGGTTTCCTCGACATCGGCGAGGATCCGCACGCAGCGTTCGTAGTACGCGGCGCCGTCGGGCGTCAGCGACAGCCGGCGCGTGGTCCGGTGCATCAGGCGCACGCCGAGGAATGCTTCGAGATTCTGGATGATCGTCGTGACGGACGCCCGCGGCAGGCCGAGCGTTTCTGCTGCCTTGGTGAAGCTGCTTGTATCGACGACGCGAGTAAACACCTGCATGGCCTGAAGCCGGTCCATCACAACCTCCGCAATCTAATTTGCCGCCGGAACAACAAGGCTGCGCCACTTTGTAGGTGGCGCAGCCTGGGATTGTTCGGGGGCGTTGAATTGTGTTGCCGGATTATAGGCATTTATCCGGATGTCTGCCGGACCCAGAATTCGTTCCATCTCGAAATGGATGCTGCATCGTCATGGACGCTTCTGAATTCAGCAAATTCCTGAAAGCCGCATTGCCCGCCGAAGCCAGAGCCGGCGCGGCGCTGACGGTCGCGGAGGTGGAAATCCCCGGCTACGCGCAGGACATCGTGCTGCGCGTCTACCGGCGCGCCGATAAAACCGGATTGCCGGTAGTGCTTTATTTCCACGGCGGCGGTTTCGTGCGCGGCTCGCTCGACGACGCCGACTTCGCCGCGCGCTTTTTAGCAGAACGCTTACCAGCTCTCGTAGTGTCGGTCGATTATTCGCTCGCGCCGGCCTTTCCTTTTCCGGCCGCGCCGGAGGATGCGTATCGCGCCGCCGTGTGGGCCGCGACGCGCGCCCGCGCGTTCGGCGGCAATCCGAAGAAGATCGGCGTCGCGGGGCACGACGCGGGCGGCCAGCTCGCGAACTGTCTCGCGTTCATCGCGCGCGATCGCGGCGAAGTGTCGATCGTCGCGCAGGCGCTGTTCGGGCCGATGCTCGATCCGAGCATGACGCGCATCGGCGACGCCGAACGCCTTTCGTCGGACATCACCGCGCGCGAATGCGCGGCCTGTTATCGCGCCTATCTGCCGCAAGCGGCGCAGCGCATGCATCCGTATGCGGCCCCGCTCGAATCGGTGCGCCTCGCGGGCCTGCCGCCCACGCTCGTCGTGACCGCGCAGAACGACGTGCTGCACGTCGAAGCGGAGAAATACGCGGGCTGCCTGATTTCGTCGGGCGTGCTCACGCAGGTGATCCGCTACCCGGACGTCACGCATGCGGCGCTCGCGACGCACGAAGCCGCGCTGGAGGAAGCCGTGCGCTTCTTCCAGTGCCGCTTCCAGGCGCGTCAGCCGAACCGTTCCGAATAACCAGACCAATCCACGCTTATTGGAGATCCACATGGCCATCCTACGCACCTCCCGTTCCCGAATCGCGACCGCGGCGATCGTGACGCTCGCCGTCGTCGGCCTCGGCACGTTCGGCGCGATGCGCGTGAGCGCGAACGCACCCGAGAAAGCGGCACCGCCGCTGCCGGAAGTCGATGTCGCGACCGTCGTGCCGCAGACCGTCACCGATTGGCAAAGCTATTCGGGCCGCCTCGAGGCGGTCGAGAAAGTCGACGTGCGCCCGCAGGTCTCGGGCACGATCGTCGCGGTGAACTTCAAGGACGGCGCGCTCGTGAAGAAGGGCGACGTGCTGTTCGTGATCGACCCGCGCCCGTACCAGGCGGAAGTCGATCGCGCGGCCGCTCAGCTTGCCGCCGCGCAGGCGCGCAACGGCTATGCGCAAACCGACTGGCAGCGCGCGCAGCGCCTGATCGGCGACAACGCGATCGCGAAGCGCGACTACGACGAGAAGCAGAATGCCGCGCGCGAGGCGAGCGCGAACCTGAAGGCCGCCGAAGCGGCGCTGGAAACGGCACGCATCAACCTCGGTTACACGCGTATCACCGCACCCGTGTCGGGCCGCGTGTCGCGCGCGGAAATCACGCTCGGCAACGTCGTGTCGGCCGGTGCGTCGGCCGCGCCGCTGACGACGCTGGTGTCGGTGTCGCCGATCTACGCATCGTTCGATGCGGACGAGCAGACCTACCTGCAATACATCAACGGCGCGCGCAACGGCCGCAAGGTGCCGGTCGAGCTCGGCCTCGCGAACGAAACCGGCTATTCGCGCAGCGGCGAGATCGACTCGGTCGACAACCGGCTCGATACGTCGTCCGGCACGATCCGCGTGCGCGCGCGTTTCGACAATGCGGACGGCACGCTCGTCCCGGGCCTCTACGCACGCGTGAAGGTGGGCGGCAGCGCGCCGCACCAGGCACTGCTCGTCGACGACGCGGCGATCAACACCGACCAGGACAAGAAGTTCGTGTTCGTCGTCGACCAGCAGGGCCGCGTGTCGTATCGCGAAGTGCAGCAGGGCATGCAGCACGGCAACCGGCGCGTGATCGTGAGCGGCCTGTCCGCCGGCGATCGCGTGATCGTGAACGGCACGCAGCGCGTGCGGCCGGGCGAGCAGGTGAAGCCGCACATGGTCCCGATGACGGGCGGCGACGAGCCGTCCGCGCCGCTCGCGGACAGCGCGAAGCCGGCCGCACCGGCGAAGGCGGAATCGTAAGCGGCCCGCCGCTTCGTTTGCGCGTTCAACCAGACAGAGCCAGACATGAACATTTCCAAATTCTTTATCGACCGGCCGATCTTTGCAGGAGTCCTATCGGTGATCATCCTGCTCGGCGGGGTGATCGCGATGTTCCTGCTGCCGATTTCGGAGTATCCGGAAGTCGTGCCGCCTTCCGTGATCGTGAAGGCGCAGTATCCGGGCGCCAACCCGAAAGTGATCGCCGAGACGGTCGCATCGCCGCTCGAGGAGCAGATCAACGGCGTCGAGGACATGCTCTACATGCAGTCCCAGGCGAACAGCGACGGCAACATGACGATCACCGTCACGTTCAAGCTCGGCACCGATCCGGACAAGGCCACGCAGCTCGTGCAGAACCGCGTGAACCAGGCGCTGCCGCGCCTGCCGGAAGACGTGCAGCGGCTCGGCATCACCACGGTGAAGAGCTCGCCGACGCTGACGATGGTGGTCCACCTGATCTCGCCGGACAACCGCTACGACATGACCTACCTGCGCAACTACGCGCTGATCAACGTGAAGGATCGCCTGTCGCGGATCCAGGGCGTCGGCCAGGTGCAGTTGTGGGGTTCGGGCGACTACGCGATGCGCGTGTGGCTCGATCCGCAGAAGGTCGCGCAGCGCGGGCTGTCCGCCGAGGACGTCGTGCAGGCGATCCGCGAGCAGAACGTGCAGGTCGCGGCGGGCGTGATCGGCGCGTCGCCGTCGCTGCCGGGCACGCCGCTGCAGTTGTCGGTGAACGCGCGCGGCCGTCTGCAGACGGAAGACGAGTTCGGCGACATCGTCGTGAAAACGACGCCGGACGGCGGCGTCACGCACCTGCGCGACATCGCGCGCATCGAGCTCGATGCGTCCGAGTACGGGCTGCGCTCGCTGCTCGACAACAAGCCGGCCGTCGCGATGGCGATCAACCAGTCGCCGGGCGCGAACTCGCTGCAGATCTCCGACGAAGTGCGCAAGACGATGGCCGAGCTGAAGCAGGACATGCCGGCCGGCGTCGACTACAAGATCGTCTATGACCCGACGCAGTTCGTGCGCTCGTCGATCAAGGCCGTGGTGCACACGCTGCTCGAGGCGATCGCGCTGGTCGTGATCGTCGTGATCGTGTTCCTGCAGACCTGGCGCGCATCGCTGATTCCGCTGATCGCGGTGCCGGTGTCGATCATCGGCACGTTCTCGCTGCTGCTCGGCTTCGGGTATTCGATCAACGCGCTGTCGCTGTTCGGGATGGTGCTCGCAATCGGTATCGTGGTCGACGATGCGATCGTGGTCGTCGAGAACGTCGAACGCAACATCGAAAGCGGGATGAACGCGCGGCAGGCGACCTACAAGGCGATGCAGGAAGTGAGCGGGCCGATCATCGCGATCGCGCTGACGCTCGTCGCCGTGTTCGTGCCGCTCGCGTTCATGTCGGGCCTCACCGGCCAGTTCTACAAGCAGTTCGCGATGACGATCGCGATCTCGACGGTGATCTCGGCGTTCAACTCGCTGACGCTGTCGCCGGCGCTGTCCGCGATTTTGCTGAAGGGCCATGGCGACAAGGAAGACTGGCTCACGCGCGTGATGAACCGCGTGCTCGGCGGCTTCTTCAGGCGCTTCAACAAGGTGTTCCATCGCGGCGCGGAAAACTACGGCCGCGGCGTGCGCGGCGTGCTGTCGCGCAAGACGCTGATGCTCGGCGTATATCTCGTGCTGGTGGGCGCGACCGTGCTCGTGTCGAAGATCGTGCCGGGCGGCTTCGTGCCCGCGCAGGACAAGGAATACCTGATCGCGTTCGCGCAGCTGCCGAACGGCGCGTCGCTCGACCGCACCGAGAAGGTGATTCGCGACATGGGTTCGATCGCGCTGAAGCAGCCGGGCGTCGAGAGTGCGGTCGCGTTCCCGGGGCTGTCGGTGAACGGCTTTACCAACAGCTCGAGCGCGGGCATCGTGTTCGTCACGCTGAAGCCGTTCGCGGAGCGGCATGGCAAGGCGCTGTCGGCCGGTGCGATCGCCGGTGCGCTGAACCAGCAGTACGGCGCGATCAAGGATTCGTTCGTCGCGGTGTTCCCGCCGCCGCCGGTGCTCGGCCTCGGCACGCTCGGCGGGTTCAAGATGCAGATCGAGGATCGCGGCGCGGTCGGCTACGCGAAGCTGTCGGACGCGACCAACGACTTCATCAAGCGCGCGCAGCAGGCGCCGGAACTCGGCCCGTTGTTCACGAGCTACCAGATCAACGTGCCGCAGCTGAACGTCGATCTCGACCGCGTGAAGGCGAAGCAGCTCGGCGTGCCCGTGACCGACGTGTTCAACACGATGCAGGTGTATCTCGGCTCGCTGTACGTGAACGACTTCAACCGCTTCGGGCGCGTGTACCAGGTGCGCGTGCAGGCCGATGCGCCGTTCCGTCAGCGCGCGGACGACATCCTGCAGTTGAAGACGCGCAACGACCGGGGCGAGATGGTGCCGCTGTCGTCGCTCGTCACCGTGACGCCGACGTTCGGCCCCGAAATGGTCGTGCGCTACAACGGCTACACGGCGGCCGACATCAACGGCGGCCCGGCGCCGGGTTTCTCCTCGGGTCAGGCGCAGGCCGCGATCGAGCGCATCGCGCACGAGACGCTGCCGCGCGGCGTGCGGTTCGAATGGACCGACCTCACGTACCAGCAGATCCTCGCGGGCGATTCGGCGATGTGGGTGTTCCCGATCAGCGTGCTGCTCGTGTTCCTCGTGCTCGCCGCGCTGTATGAAAGCCTGACGCTGCCGCTTGCGGTGATCCTGATCGTGCCGATGAGCATTCTGTCGGCGCTGACGGGTGTGTGGCTCACGCAGGGCGACAACAACATCTTCACGCAGATCGGCCTGATGGTGCTGGTGGGGCTGTCGGCGAAGAACGCGATCCTGATCGTTGAATTCGCACGCGAACTGGAGCATGACGGCAGGACGCCGCTCGAGGCCGCGATCGAGGCGAGCCGGCTGCGGCTGCGCCCGATCCTGATGACGTCGATCGCGTTCATCATGGGCGTCGTGCCGCTCGTCATGTCGACGGGTGCAGGCTCCGAGATGCGACATGCGATGGGCGTCGCGGTGTTCTTCGGGATGCTCGGCGTGACGCTGTTCGGGCTGATGCTGACGCCGGTGTTCTACGTCGTGCTGCGCACGCTGGCGGGCGGCAAGATCCACGTCGCAGGCAAGGACTCGGCCGGGTATGGCGTATCTGCACCGGGCGTGCCGGCTTCGGATGCTTGAGGAAAACAAGATGGACAACATGCACAACTCGAATGGCCTGATGCGTTTCGCGAAGGTGGCGGCCGCGAGCACCCTGCTCGCGACGCTGCTCGCCGCGTGCGCGGTCGGGCCCGACTACAAGCGCCCGGACGTGTCGACGCCCGCGGCGTTCAAGGAAGCGCCCACGCTCGCGCCAGGCGAGCAGGCCGGCACATGGAAGACGGCCGAGCCGGCGGACGGCGAGCATCGCGGCGAATGGTGGAAGGTATTCGGCGATCCGGTGCTCGACTCGCTCGAGTCGCAGGCGCTCGCCGCGAACCAGAACCTGAAGGCCGCGGCGGCGCGCGTCGAGGAAGCACGTGCCGCAACGCGCACCGCGCGCTCGCAGTGGTTCCCGCAGATCGGCGCCGGGTTCGGGCCGACACGGGAAGGGCTGTCGTCGGCGTCGCAGTTCCAGCCGCAGGGCACCGGCCCGACGACCGCGACGCTGTGGCGCGCGCAGGGCACGGTGTCGTACGAGGCCGACCTGTTCGGCCGCGTGAGCCGCAACGTCGAGGCGTCGCGTGCCGACCAGGCGCAGAGCGAAGCGCTGTTCCGTTCGGTGCAGCTCGCGTTGCAGGCGGACGTCGCGCAGAACTACTTCGAACTGCGCCAGCTCGATTCGGACCAGGACCTGTATCGCCGCACCGTCGAGCTGCGCGAGGAAGCGCTGAAGCTCGTGCAGCGCCGCTTCAACGAAGGCGACATCAGCGAGCTCGACGTGTCGCGCGCGAAGAACGAGCTGGCGAGCGCGCAAGCCGACGCAGTCGGCGTCGCGCGCCGGCGCGCGGCGTCCGAGCATGCGCTCGCGATCCTGCTCGGCAAGGCGCCGGCGGATTTTGCGTTCAAGGAAACGCCGCTCGTGCCGGTCGCGGTGAAGGTGCCGCCGGGCCTGCCGTCGGCGCTGCTCGAACGCCGCCCGGACGTGTCGGCGGCCGAGCGCGCGATGGCCGCCGCGAATGCGCGGATCGGCCTCGCGAAGTCGGCGTATTTCCCGAAGCTCGATATCACGGGTTCGTTCGGCTATGAGGCGTCGACGCTCGGCAACCTGTTCTTGTGGTCGAGCCGCACGTTCCTGCTGGGGCCGTTCGCCGGCACCGCACTGACGTTGCCGCTGTTCGACGGCGGCCGCCGCGCGGCCGGCGTGCAGCAGGCACGCGCGCAGTACGACGAGCAGGTCGCGAACTACCGGCAGCAGGTGCTCGTCGCGTTCCGCGAGGTCGAGGACAATCTCGCCGATCTGCGTCTGCTCGACGACCAGATCCGCGCGCAGGAGGCGGCCGTCAATGCGTCGCGTCGTGCGGCGAAGCTGTCGCGTACGCAGTATCAGGAAGGCGAGGTCGCTTATCTCGACGTGATCGACAGCGAGCGCTCGGTGCTGCAGTCGCAATTGCAGGCGAACCAGCTGACCGGTGCGCAGGCCGTGTCGACCGTCAACCTGATTCGCGCGCTGGGCGGCGGATGGGGCGCGGCGCCGGCGTCGGCTGCCGTCGGCGATGCGGGGACGGGTAAGCAGGACGTCGCCGTGCGTTAACGCATCGGTGACGCGTGGTGCTTCGCCATGCGTCACCGACACCGGAGTCTGGCTGAAGGTTGGAATGACCCGATCCGCGGCGACGCGGATCGGGTTTTTCATGCGCGCGATTCGGGCTTCGGCTCCGGCTGCACATCCGTGCGTTCGGCGATCACCACCGCGTATCGACCGACGGCATCGGCGATGCGCTCCGCCAGCACCGGATCGCGCACCGCACGGGCGAGCGTGACGCCGCCCGACAGCAGCGCGAGGAAAGCGATCGCGCGATCGTCGTCCGGGGCGTCGCCAAGCCCGGACGACACTTCGTCGACGATCTGCCGCAATGCCTGTTCATAGGCGTCGCGCGTGTCGTCGTCGGCGCGCATCACTTCGGGTGACAGGCTCGGCAGCGCACAGCTTTCGCCGAGTGCGCAGGTGCGCCGCGGCCCGAGATAAAACGACACGAAGGGCCGCCGCCAGCGCGCGCCGTGCTCGGACTTGAAGGTCGCGACGCCTTGCCGGAGCTGGTCGAGGCCGGCGAGCACGACGCTGCGGAACGCTTCGCCCTTCGATTTGAAATGCCCGTAGAACGCGCCGTTGGTGACGCCTGCGGCCTTTGTCAGCGGGCCGATGCCGGAGCCGCCATAGCCCTCCTGGCGGAACAGGCGGCTCGCCGCATCGAGAATGCGCGCGCGGGTTTCCTGCTTGTGCTCGACGGAATAACGCATGACAGGCTCGCTTCAGAGAGGTCGCTCTTTATCTTGCATAGAGAGCGACCAGTTTCTAATGTATAGAGAGTGACTGGTATTTATATCACGTCACGATTTCGATGACCTGACCAGGAGAACGTGCGATGCCGATTACGCTGACAGTATCCGAAGGGGTTTTCACGCCGGACGACGAAGGGCCGGTGTTTGCCGAACTGACCGATGCGCTGCTGGACGTCGAGGGGCTGACCGGGAACGCGTTCCTGGCGCCGAACGTGATCGGCACGCTCAACGTGCTGCCGCGCCACCGCACCTTCGTACATGGTCGCGCGGAGCCCGCGGCGTTCGTCGAACTCAAGCTGCCGGCCGTGGCGCTCGCGGCGCCCGATACGCAGCGACAGTTCGTCGAACGGGCGACCGCGATCGTGTTGCGCCGGGCGGGCGGACGGCTGACACCGGCGCAGGTCTGGGTGAACGTCGTGCACGCGGTCGACGGCGGATGGGGGATTGCCGGACGCCGTTACGACAACGCGTCGCTCGTCGATTCGATCAAGCAAGCAGCGGCGATGCGCTGATTGCAACTAACGGTCAAGCCTTTGCGCGTCGCCCGACGGCGCGGCGATGATTCGCCGCGCCCATTGTCTGAATTCCAGGGGTTGGAGGCATGGGAGCGCCGGCGCCTGGAAACGACACGCACCGTCGCGCTGTGTGCGGGCATAACGGAAGCCGCCCGCGAGCATTACGCGGTCACAAACTCGTGCACGTAACGATTGAACACCGCGGGGCTCGCCGCGTTCATCCCGTGCGATGCGCCCGCGACGGTCTGCCGGTGTGCGTCGCCGATCCACTGCGCGAGCGTTTCGACGTTGTTGCGGAACATTTTCGGGCTGCGCTGGCCGTCGATCAGCAGCGTGCGGCATGCGATATCCGACGCCGTGTGCTGCGAATACGCGGGCAGCGGATCCTGCAGTTGCTTCGGCAGCGTGCTCGCGTTGTCGATCGCCATCGTGCGAAAGCGCGACGTGCTCTTCTTCCACGCGCCGGGCAGGCTGACCGAATCGACGAACATCTCGAGGCCGGCTTCCACTTCGCCTTGCCCGATCAGGGTCACGGCCTTCGTGCGCAACGCGATCGCGGCGGCCGGCAGCGCCGCTTCGCGCACGCCCGGCTGTTGCAGCGGGCCGCCCGGATCGGCAAGCGTCAGCGTGTCGACGAGGTGCGGATGCTGGCGGGCGACGTTGAACGCGACGCTGCCGCCACGCGAATGGCCGACGAGATGCACGGGGCCGAGATTGAGCGCGTCGATGAATTCGGCGAGTTCGTCGACATGGTTCTGCCAGCTGAATTCGTCCTGGATGCCGGCTTCGACGGCCGGCCAGTAGTGGCTGAGGCTCGGTGCGATGCAGCGGTAGTGCGCCGACAGCGACGCGAGTTGCGGATCCCAGTAACGGTAGTCGCACAACGATCCGTGCACGAACACCATCGGCGCGCCGCTGCCCCGCTCGACGTACGGCAGGCTGATGCCCGACGACAGCGTCGCAAATTGCAGGTCGGGGTTCGCGAGCACCGACGGCTCGATTCGCATGTTCATGACTGAAAACTCAATGGGTGCGTCATCACGTCGCAACTATGCCTCACGGCAAGCTGCAAGGAAAACGCATAATTTTCATCGTCACGATCAATTTTATTGATGGTTCGGCTGGAGAGGCTTGTCGGAGGGGGAACCTCAGCCAGCGCATCTAATCGTCAGATGATTAAAGTTGCAGTCGAAGGCAGCATGCGGCGGCTTGTGGGGATGCGCATCGCGTCGTGGATTGAGAGGGCGACAGAGAGCCGCAACGATTGCCTGCGTCTTCAAGAGGCGACCATCGTGACAAGCAGGACGGTCGCGGCTAACGCCAGTGTTGGTAGGGGCCGATCATGGCCCCGGGCACGGCAGCGGCCTCGGCAAGAATCGTTGGTTTATCTAGCGCGCCTTCACGCGGCTGCACTGCTTCGAGCGCTGCGCGTTCGGTAGAACGCATCGTCGTCGTAACGGCGCGTTCATGAAAAGGGCCGCTTGCCGCATCGACCGGCGACGGATTCGACATCGATCGGGTGAGCGCTTGCTATTACGATAGAACCCGTTGATATACGTTGTCTTGACGTCGCAGGACACCGCGATCAACCAGGTAGCGCCTCAGTCGCGCGTAATCGGTTGTGAACAACTGACAGATTCTGGATATCTCCGATTCGGAGTATTGAGTATCCGGCGCGAAAGCCGTTGCGATCTTCTCGATGGAGGTATCTGTTTCCAGCTGTCGATCGCTCAAATCTTCCGCGCTGCGATGCTGACGATCGACCATCTCTCCCCATACCGCACCGACATCCGAGAATCCATTCTGATCGCGCTGAATAAGACCGATGCTCAGCAACCGGGTGAGAATTTTGCCGACGACCTTCGCATCGAGACCGACCTTCTCCTCGATATCGGCAACACGATTGATGCCGAGGACGATCGCAGCGTAAACGGAGCGCGCTTCGCGCGACGTCATCGCGGCAAGGATGGCGTCCTTGCGAAGACGCAGTTTCAACGCCTCCTCGCCAATCGGCAAATAGCTGCTGCGAATCGGAATCTCTCCCAATGCGACGAGTTCGGACTGCAGCGGTTGCGAACGGAGCACACGTTCACTTTGTTGGCGCTTTCGGACGATACCCAGGCCGCTCTGGCGGTATTTGTGCAACTCCGGCAGCGTGACGATCTCGAATGAATTGTCCTGCCTGCGAAACAGCTCTTCCCAGATCGGCGTTCTGACTCTGCGAACACGTTGTGTTCCCTCCATGTTGACGGTGGTCAACATGGTCGGCTCGTGAAGGCACAAGTATCCGCCGGGCGCGATGTGGTCCCACAGTGTCGCGACGAAACGGACGTCGTCAGCGGGTGTGCCCGCATCGATCCACGCGATATCGACTGGTCCCCATGACGCGATGGTGGCTTCGTCGAGCGTGTGGAAGTTGCTTTTGACGAATGTGACGAGGTGCTCGTCGATATCGTGATTCTTCAATGCGTCCCATGCTTCTTCGGCAGAGGAGCCTTCCGCGGTAAAGTCGTCGATGGTGATCAGCCTGGGTCGATAGACATCGGGGATTCCGGTCGGATCGAGAAGCGCGCTGCGCTCCTGCCATGCTGAGGTATCCAGTAGATTCTTGTCGTTCAGCCAATCCTGCCGAGCCTGCTGGAGCGCCTTCGCGATGAAAACCGTGCTGTCGCCGGCACCGATCTCGACGACTGTAACGGGGCGGGCCATGCGGATGAGCGCCGAGATCAATGCAGCGCTGTTCTCCGTCCCCATTCCGGGTCTAATCAGTTGCACGGGCGTTTCCTCCAGAGATCAATCTCAACATGCCGGCTTTCGCAAAATGCGCGACGGTCGGCGGCAGCGTTTCCGTTATCTCTTCCGCGATCGTGTCCGGTGAGAAGATACGTTGAGACGCTTCGCTCAATCGGATGGTTCGGCCGTTGAGCTGGTTGATAGCGACGCGTCCAATACCCGGAGCGTCCGAGACGATACAGGTGGGCTCGATCAGATAGCGGAGCGGGGGCGATGCCGGAAATGTCTGGTCGGTCTCGATGAATCCGTGTCGATAGAGCGCGATCAGAAGCGTGTCGGTTTTGTGCAGCACGCCGTTGATCTCCACATTCGGCAACGCCCTCACCGTCGTTCCCTCGACGAGCGCCTGAACGTCTTCGTCGCGAAATCCACCAAACGCCTGCGCGCTTTCGACCACGACAAGCGACGATCGAATCCCTCGCGCGCCGACGAGTCGAGGCGTACCGCGAGTAATGCGCACCGACTTGGCCCACCTGACCGACGAGTCCGGGGACAGAGACTCCGGATAGGCTGCAAGCGGGTTCCGTAACTCCGGCGGCATTGATTTGCCGAGGGTGTAGTTGCTGTCGACCTGGACGTGGCCGCCCTGGAGATATTCGGCGAGCTGCCACGCATATCCCCCCGTGCCTCGATAGAAGTTCGGTCGAATCGGATCTGTTCTCATGGTGGTTCAGGCCGCTTTCAATATGACGATTGCCGTCGCCATGCCCACGGCGGTGCCGTCCTGCACTTCGGATGCGACGACTTTCTCGATCGTGAGGCCGCTGGCCTTCACAATCGGAGCGAGTGTCGCGGGTGTCCACATCCGGTCTCGAAGATCGCATACGACGCCTTCGATATCTCCGCTGTCGTTCCGTCCCGATTGCGCGAAGACCGATCGATGCATGATCAGCTTGTCACGGTCGTATTTGTAAGCCCACCAGATGAGCGCGGCTTCGCCGTTGCTGCGCCGAAATGGCACGACGGTGCAGCGCTTGTCCATGAACGCAAGACGCTCGGGTGTTCCGTCGCCGAAGACGGCCACCATGATCCGCGACCCGGAGTCGCGCAGCTGCGCCTTCGCGCTGCGGAGCAACGCTTCGAGCTTGTTGTCGTCCAGAATGAAATTGACGGTTGCATCGCCGAAGGTGACGACGTCGAATCGGCGTTGTGTGATCGATGGCGGAAGGTCGAATATGTCTCCCCGAAGCGCGTGAATGTGGTCGTGATGGATGGACGCTTCGAATCGTTCGATGGCGATGGGGGAGATGTCGATACCAAAACTCTCCTCCAGTGAGAATTTTTCGGCGAGGTGCAGGAGCAGTCTGCCGTCGCCGCAGCCCAGATCGAGAATGCTATACCCATCTCTGACGATGGATTCTGCGGCGGCGAAGTCCCATGTCGCGCGGACCGTTGTCGATTCATACTCGTCAAACAGCGGTTCGTCGAAGTAGTAATGGCTGACTCGGAGATTCGCCACGCCCGATGACACGATGCGATCCAACGGGGCTTGCAGGTTGATCGATTTCGTATCGCTTGGTTTTGATCCGAAGCGTCCTATGACATCCATCATTAAGCTCCTTTTGTAATCATGCCGGGTCGGTTTCTGACATTCAACGCGAAGCCGCATGCGCCTGTGATTGCCGTTGCGACTCCAACTGCTACGAGGGCCATGCTCACATGCGCGGTGCTGATCATGCCGGCGCTCACGAATCCGAGAAATACCGAAGTCTGGATGCAAAAGATATAAGCGGGCATCAGGTTGACCCGCTGATTTGGAGCGATCGCCTTCATCATGAAACTCGACGTGAGCGCGTTCTGGATGCCGTTGGCCACGCCGATCACAAATGTCGCGCACATGATGATCCACGCGGTGTCGCTCAAGGCGAGCCACAAGATGCCGAAGCCGATGACGCTGGCGGCAATGGACGCACCGGCTGCATCGCCGAACCTTGCCAACATTCCGGAACAAGCAACCGGACCGACGATGAGCCCGACACTCAACGCGCTGACAACAAATCCGTAGATTTCGGCACTCAACTGCAGATCGTTCCGGATGCGAAATATCAACAGAACATTGAGCGTGGAGGTCAGCACGACAGTGACCCACAATGGGGCGACCGCGCGGATCACGCCGGTGGTGCGAAAGAGGCCCGGCAGGTCCAGCCGGCCCTTTTGCTTGTCTTGCGTGCGTATCTGGCCGGATTTTTGAGCGAAGGAATCCAGCGCATTGAAACAGAGCGCGGTGACGGGCGCAGCGACCAATACCAGCAACGCCAGCAGCAACAAGCCCCGCGAACGCTCGGCCATGCCGTAAAGCAATCCGCCGAGAGCCGGGCCACCGACGTAACCCATGTTTCGCATCGATTGCGTAATCCGGTTGATGCGATCGAGGTATCGTTCGTCCCTTGCGTAGGTCGGAATGGCGACCATGATTGAGGCCCATAGCAGGGACCCGGTGGATCCGAGCGCCATCGACACGGCGACGTAGCCCCAGAACTGATTGGCCAGGGACGCGATCGCGATCAGAACGGACTGAAGGACGAATATCGCAGGAATCGTTTGGCGAGGCCCGCTTCGCTCGAGGATCACTGGAGCGATCGGACCGGAAAGAATGCCTCCGATGAGACCGGCGGCGAGCAACATCGATACAGATGAAGTGCGGTCGGCCAGTCTCAGGGCAAAGGTCACTTGAGCCGCTTCATCAGCGAAGCTGCCAAACGACAGGCAGATACAGATAAAAACGAGCGCCCATCGAGCTCTGACGCCCATCAAAGCGCACCCCATTGCGCCAGCGAAGCGGTGACGCTCAGGAGCGCATCATTGAGCGTTGGGTCTTGCTCGCGTGACATATCCGCAATGTTCACGTGTTGACCGTTGGCCAAGCGATTCAGAAAGTCGTGCAGTACGCGACTGTATCGGAAGCTGCTGCAATGGCCATTGGCCGCGACCAGGATCTCGCCATCCTGCAATACCGGCATCCACTGCAGCGTGCTGATGGCGTTGAGGGAGATGACGTCGTCCAGCTCATCGACTTCGACGATCGGACGACCGACATTCAAGCGGCTACTGGTGTCCGAGACGAGTTGGGAAATCATCATTCGTCTTTTCAGAGAGGCGCCGTCCAGCAAGGCCTGCAAGGACGAAAGCAGCAGCTCGTCATCGGGATTGAGGCTTACGATGCCGGAGGAGCGCACGTCATGGCGTGTACGAGTGGACACCGGAAGCAGTCCCTTCACGTAGTTTGCGTTTTGCTGCGTATCGTTGCCGGTTTCCCAAAAAGCGATATTCACGTTTGCCGATACGTCGGATCGCGTTTCGGCAACGTGCAACCAGTTTTCGGGGAAATAGGTGACGCGATTCGTTTTGTTCTCGAGCGGAGTGCTCTCGGGCTTGAATGGCTCGTAATCGGGAAATCGTATTCCATCGAGGTCCGACCTGCTTCCGGGCCAGGTGAACATCGTTTTCCCGTCGCGCAGGGTGAATCCGAAATTATGCGCGTGATCGGCGTGAATCCCGATATAAGTGGATGAGTATCGTCCAATAAAGCAATCAATATCGACGCGGCCGCCTGGGCGATATCCTATCGATGACGCAAGCTGGTCTGAAAAGGACTTTGCGACGTCCCAAATGACGGGGCTTGCCGCGTGAAGTCCATAGTACATTACCGTCCATTCGTCATCGCCGGCAAGACGCGCGATTCTCGATACATAACCGTCGAACGTAGTGTCGGTCGGAAGCACGAGAAAGTCAGGGCGCGGTTCTGGAGTGCGTTTTCCATTGAAAGCCGTTATCGCTTCAGAATGAGCGTTGCGAGAACGAATGTCGTTTGTGCTGGTGGAATATTGCTTGAGTGCATCCAGCACGTCTTTATCGCTGAATGGGATCTGCGAGATGGTGAGCTCCGCCGCTTGCTTTCCCCATAATTCATTCACAAATTTTGGCGACAACAACGCTGTTGCGCACATCCTCGTTTTTCATTGAGAGGTTGCCCGCCACGTGAGAGTGCATCAAATGAAATGCGAATGTCAAGCATTTGTAAGAACATAAAATAGGAAGGCATGCCTCGCGAGGAATTTGCCGGAGAGATTCGTTTGGGAGGGTATGGTTTCTGTTGATTGAAGTATGGATTGTTTATTTTATTGAAAGACTGATGTCAGTGCTTATTGATTTTGATGTTTGATAGCCTGTCAGAGCTGTCGGGAATTTATTGAGATATTTATCCCGATCGGGCACTGGATCTAAAATTATCCGGAAAGTCGAAATATGATCCGACTCTTGGGGATTTTTGCAGATAACGCGAGCGGCGTTAATAAGATAGTGAGCCCGATCCCCTCTCGGCGGACTACGCTGCCTGGGGATTGTTCGACCATCACGAGTACGGATTCATTGATCGGCATCGATCCGGGCAAGCACTGCTTCAACGTGCATGGGCAGGATCAGGCAGGATGGCGTTCCGCAAGAGGCTCACGCACAGCCAGATGTTCACGCTGACGGGCAATTTTCCGAGTAACGTGGTGGTCATCGAGATATGCGCGGATGCGCACTGGAGCGCCCGCCGACTTCAAGCGCCGGGGCTCGCCGGCGACGCATGTGATCCACCTTTTTGCAGCGTGTCACTTGCGCTGATCGGTGGCTTCCAATGCGAACTTGATCAGTTCCATGTCGGTCGCCGCGCCGAACTTGCGCATCACGCTGCGTTTTTGCGTGCTGACCGTTTGCTTGCTGCGCCTCAAGTGCCGCGCGATGTTGGCGACGGACTGTCCGGAGACGAGCAGCCGCAGCACCTCCGCCTCGCGCGGCGAAAGATCGTGCATCGGGCCCGGCGCGGCAAGTTGCGCGTTGGCGAGGAGGGCGCTGATGCTCGGCGACGTGTACTTGCCGCTTGCGTAGCTCGCGTGAATCGCCGTGATGATGTGCCCGATCGGATCGGCCTTGCTCAGTACCGACGACACGCCTTGCGCAATCAGCGATCGGATCACCACGGGATTGGACATCATCGTGAACACGACCAGCCCGACGTCGGGGAAATGCCGCTGCAGGTAGCCGAACAGGGCCAGCCCGTCGCCGTATTCACCCGGCGGCATCGTATAGTCAGACAGCACGACGTCGCACGGCGTGCGTCTCAGCGTCGCGATCAGTTCCGTCGAGTTTTGGCACACGCCGACGAGCCGAAACGTGTCGACGGTTTCGAGGATCTGCTGCAAACCGAACAGCACGGCGGGATGATCGTCGGCAATCACGACGCGTATGGCGAATTTCTTCATGCGATGGTTATCCGGTTGGCAACTGGGCAAAGGGCACTCCTCGAACCATGGCGATCGAACGGCGAAGAAGTCGCTTCGCGTGCGGCCGGTTCGTCCCGTATCAAACGGCGACGCGGGACCTTGTCGGCCGGCGCCCGTTCGTCACCGATCCGGGGTGACGAACGCGATCGCTCGTTGCGAACTCGCTCGCCATCCGATGAAGGAGCACCTCGGGAAGGGCACTGAAAAGTCTAGTGAGATCGCGGAGGGGCCGGTATCGTATGCGCGATCGACTTGGGGGAAGATGACGTCGTACACGTACGAAATATCGATCGAACGATGGCCCGGCTGCTCAGGATGTCGTGGCGGAACGCGTTTTCAAGGCGCCGCCCATGGCGATGCAAGCGCCGATTTTCGCGAGGGCCTCGCGTATGGCCGCGAGGCGTGCGATCGGGATGTGCAGATGCTTGAGGGGATGCGGTCGCTGAGCGTTTGGTCGAACAGAGACAATATGCGCTCTGAATTCCCGACCGACTAGCAAGGCGCGGGGCAGGCGCGGCATGCGGCCCCACGGGCGGGAATCGTCACGCCGCTACGCGACCGGATTCATTCCGTGTTGCCGGGGGAGGCGGTAGTCAGTTTCGCGTCGATGGCGTAGCGGATCAATTCCACGTCGTTCGCGACGCCGAGCTTGCGCATCGCCGCCGCCTTCTGCGTGCTCACCGTTTGCTTGCTGCGGTTCAGACGCTTACTGATCTCGGTCGTCGACAGGCCGGATGCGAACAGCCGGACCACTTCGTGTTCCCGTGGCGAGAGCGGTTGTCCGGCGCCAGACGAATCGATCTCCGCGTGCTTGACGATCGCTTCAATGATCGGCGATAAATACGCACCGCCGGCGTAACGCGCGTGAATCGCCGTGACGATATGGCCGGTCGCGTCGGATTTGCTCAGAATCGACGAAATGCCGATCGACATCAGCGAGCGGATCACGGCGGGGCTGCCCATTGCCGTCAATGCAATCAGGCCAATATTCGGGTAATGCCGCTGCAGGTACTCGAAGAGTGCGAGGCCGTCGGCGTATTCGCCGCCCGGCATCGCATAGTCGGAGACGATGATGTCGCAGGGCTGTCGCTCGAGTGTCTTGATGAGTTCGGTCGCATTTCCGCATGTCGCGACGACCTTGACGGTGCCAATCGGTTCCAGTGTGTGGACGAGCCCACCCAGCACCGTCGGATGATCGTCCGCGATAATCACTCGTATCGAAAACTGGTTCATGTTGTTCGCGATTGCCGCCCCGGATAGTGTGGTCGCTCGCCATTCGACGATGCGGCGGTCGCGATGCCGGCACCCCGAAGGGAGCGAAGTATGAATCATACTCGTCTTATTTCGCCGGCAGTGGGCCGCGCCCCGGTGAACGCGCGTTGTCGCTTGCGTGCCGGAGCCCGGCGTGCGTCGCGGTCGCGATACTGAAGTTCGATAACCGTTCCGGAACCCGCTTACTTCCAGGCTCACCATGCGTGTGACCCCGTCGCTCAACCTGCTCAGCCGCTTCCGCACCCATCAACAAATCCTGCTGTTCTCGGGTGCCGGGGTATTGACGTGCTTCATCCTGCTCACGTTCGCGCTGAGCCTGACGGGGGCCTTGCGTAGCTACCTCGGTGACGAGCGGCAGACGTTCAGTCGCGACCGGGCGCTGGTGCTCGACAGGGCCTACGTCAGCGCGATCCGCGTGCGGCTCGCGGCCGTGCAGGGCGAGACCGTCTGGGAAGCTTCCGGCCTCGCCGATTCCGAGGTGCGGCGGCGGTTCGACGCGCAGGGCGGTCAACTGGTCTTTCCGTCCCCCTCGGATGTGAACCTGCCGTTGTTGCTCCGTCTGCCGGGCGCTTCGCGGACCCCGGACGACGAGGTGCGTCGCATTCTGATGTACGCGAAAGGCCCTGCCGGCTTTTCTCGGCGTCAGATGAAATCGCAAAGCGAAGCGCTATATATGACATGGCAGGTGAAGGGGTACGTGGTCTTCCCTTCGATGTCGATAGTCGGTATCGCCCCGCCGCCGGATTTGTCCGACCCTCGCGTGGCAGGCGCCATTGCCGATCGGCAGCGCCTTGCTCGCTATTACCTGGCCGGTCTCGACAATTTCGACCAGTGGGCCGTCCCGCGGGAAGGGGCGCGCGAACTCCGTTGGTTGCCGCCGGAGCCGGATCCGGTGACTGGGCAGATGTACTACCGCGTCGCCGCCGTGATGTTCGACGGGAGCCGGCCCTTTGGCGTAGTCGTCGGGCAGTACATGCCGGAACGGCTGATCGAGTCGATCGTTCCGGGGTCGTTTGCAGGTACCTATATGATCGTCGATGCGCGCGGCGTGCCCGTGGTGAGCACGTCTGCGCCGCCACTTGACAACGCGGCAATCCGGCAGGTGCTTGCGGAGCAGAAGGCGAACGCGTCGTCGTCGGAGTTGACCGAGCGCTACGCGGATGGCGCGATGACGATTTCCATGCCGCTCGCCCGATCGGGATGGTCGCTCGTCTACGTATTGCCCCGGAACGTCATCATGAAGACCGTGGCGCGGCGCATCGCCGGCACCGCGAGTGCCACCGCGCTCGCGCTCGTGCTGTTATGGACGTTCGTCATCCTTTTCAATCGCAAGGTCGTCGCACCGCTGTTCGAACGGTCGGAGCGCGTGTTCGACAGCGAACATCTGAGCCGCACGCTGATCGAGACCGCGCCGGTCGGGCTCGCCCTCGTCAACGTGAGCGACAACACCGTGCTGCTCGAAAGCGCGCATATGCTGGCGCTGGAGGCCCGTGTCGGCGCGCGCGACGGCACGCTCATCGGCGACGTGCTGAAGCGCCATGCGCCGGCGGCATTCCTCGAGCAGCGCGGCAGCCGCGCGACGACGGCCGACCTCCAGCTGAGCCTGCCCGGCGACGACGGCGGGATGATCGATCTCGCGGCCAAGCTGACGCCGGCGCACTATCAGGGGCGGCCAGTGGTGGTCGCGGCATTTTCCGACGTAACGGCCGAGCGTCGGCTGGCTCGCCAGTTGACCGCGGCCAAGCAGGCGGCCGATAGCGCGAACGCGGCGAAGACGGCCTTTCTCGCCGCGATGAGCCACGAAATCCGCACGCCGCTCAATGCAATTCTCGGTCACCTCGAATTGCTGGAGCGGCTGCCGCAAGCTGCGCCCGTCGCGGGGCGCGTGCGCACGGTCGCGTCGTCGTCGCGTGCGTTGCTGGACGTTCTCAACGACATCCTCGATTTCTCGAAGGTCGAGGCGGGCGAGATGAGCTTCGAATCGATCAGGTTCGACCTGGCACGCCTGATCTCGGAGGCTGTCGCGATGCTCATGCCGCTCGCGCAACGCAAAGGGATCGCGCTCAACTGGTCGATCGATCCCGCGCTGCCGAGACACTATGTTGGCGACCCGGGGCGCATCCGGCAGATCGTCGTCAACCTGGTGGGAAATGCGATCAAGTTCACCGATGACGGCCATGTGTCGATCGACGTGCGGGCCGACGGAGGCGGCCTTCCTGCGTCGCCGGTCGTCATCGCTGTGACCGACACGGGAATCGGCATTGCCGCCGATCGTCAGGTACATATCTTCGACGCGTTCGATCAGGCAGACGTGTCGATTACGCGACGCTTCGGCGGCACCGGGCTGGGCCTTGCGCTGTGCAAGCGCATCGCCGAATCGATGGGCGGCGCGATCGCGGTGGATAGCGAGGTCGGATGGGGCAGCACCTTCACCGTGACGCTGCCGATATCACCCGACGACCATATGGCAGTCGACGTGGAAACGGAAGGCGGCACCCCGGATGCGGACGCCGACATGCGCGGCATCCACGTGCTCGTGGCCGAGGACCACGAGGTCAATCGCGAACTCATCCGCGACCAGCTCGACGCGCTCGGCTACACGTGCGACATCGTCGAGAACGGGCTCGTCGCGCTGCGCTATTTCAATGAGCGGCATTACGACCTGGTGCTGACAGATCTGGCGATGCCAGTGATGGACGGCTACACGCTCGCGACATGCCTGCGCAACCAGGGCGCACGCACGCCGATCATCGCGATTACCGCTGACGTCACGGCGGCCAATACGCGGCGCGCGCAGGAAGCGGGGATTTCGGGCGTGCTGCTCAAGCCGATGTCGCTTGCGTCGATCGATGCGGTCGCGCGCAAGCACCTGAAGCTCGCCACGGATCCGCATGCCGCCGCGGCGATCGTCGCAGCGGCCGAACGGTCGATTGTGCTGTCGCCGGCGCTCGTGGCCGCGCTCGATCAGCGCACGGGCGAGTCGCTGTCGGCTATCGACGATGCCATGGCCCGTGGCGACTGGGAGACCGTGGGCTCGCGCGTTCACTCGATCAAGGGTGCATTTGCGATGATTCACGAGCAGGCGGTGGTCGATGCCTGTGTGCGGCTGGAGGACGTGATCCTCCACGCGCCGGACGTCGACGGCGGACGGACGTCAGAAGCGCTCGCCGAGGTGCGCACCAGTGTGGCGTTGGCGCTCCAGCGGATCGCGACGGATCTCGAATCGCGTCACGCCGGGGCGAACGATTGAGCCGTCACTGGCACGGTCGTGTTGTCGAGCGGGCGTGCGACCGAGATCGAACCGCTTCTGCATTTCGAGCCATGCGGCACCGATGATCCATCGTCGCATTTCAGGCCACTGATTCGTATGTTTCAGAACGCCCGCATGACCTTCCATGAGATGTGATATCGACTTTGGATCTCCAACGATCTGCGGAACACGTTCTATTTTCGTACGAGTACGAGCTGCCAAGGCCGGGAATTCGCCCCGAGTACGATTGTTTCAATTTGCTTGCATAGCGACAATTCCATCAGCCATTCCCGATGCGGAAATTCAATGCCCCATCGGTTGGTGTCAGAGCTGATCTAGAGATGTAAATCTGACGTCGTCAGGTTATGCACAGCTCGCCGAGACCCGCACGTGTCATTGGGTCGCATCGATGATCAGATGGGTGCCATGGGCGCACGTTCTCGTGCGTTGCAGCCCGAGTTTCATATTTCAAGCGGTTCGATGCAGGGCGCTCAAAAGTGGCGACAAGCTGATTTACCCAACGGCACCCGACGCAGTACCTGGCGTGGACCGAGGGTAGCCTATTGAGGCCCGCTCGTATCCAAGCACGCGTTGTTCGATGTCATATCGTTCAATGTGTGAATGTGGGCGGCTTTCGGCGGGTGCCGGATCATACTATTCCGGATGGAGGTTTAACGGGAATACATAGGATAACGACTTTTCGTACAAATCTGATGGTGTTGGGAGCCTCGGATGAAGATAATAACCAGACCTTTTCGTTGAAGGGTAGGCAAAGGTTTCGCGTGGAGTGCGATGCCTTTTCATTTAAAGCATGGGCGCATACATATTCGGTGTCCTGATTAATATGGAAAATATGATGAAAGCAAAAATGATTCTCGCTGGCGCTGCGATGGCTGCATTCTCTTCCGTCGCGATGGCGGATACCGTCGGCGGCGTGATCAACTTTCAGGGATCGATCGTGAACGATACTTGCAAGGTGAGCTCGATCACGGGCGACGCCGGCACGATCAACGTGAACATGGGCACGATCGCGACCGATGACGTCGGTACTGTGGCTGCGCCGAAATTCATGGCGAGCGGGGCGGGTACGGCCAACTTCAACATCGCCTGTAAGACCGGCCAGAAGGTCAGCATGAAGTTTGCGGGCCAGCCTTCGGAATTGAGCGCAGACAAAAAGTCGATTCGCGTGAACAGCGGCACGACCGCCCCGGGGTACGCGCAGAACGTCGGCATCGCCGTATATGAAGGCACCGGTGCGGGCGCAAATGCATTCGACCTGAGCAATGGCGATCTGCTGGCGCAGACCGAACTGGCGACAGCCGGTGCAATCAACGTGCGTTTTGCCGCCGCTTATGTGGCACCGGATCCGTCGAAGGTCACGGCCGGTATCGCGAACGCGAGCCTGCCGTTCACGCTGAGCTACCAGTAAGTTTCCTTCAGGCGGCTCTGAGTCGCCTTCAACGTGCAGCAGGGCGCTCTTCCCCGCTGCACTTCTGCAGGTTTCCTACCTATGAAAACACGATACCTCGCCGCCGGAGTGGCGCTCGTGTGCGCGTTGATTACGCCCGCGACACATGCTGCGATCTCATTGAGTGCTACGCGCCTCATCTTCGACGGCAAGAACAAGGAAGCGTCCGTCGTCGTCAACAATGACGGCGCGGACGCCTTGATCCAGTCCTGGCTCGACCCGCTCGACGACGCCAGCAGCCAGACGTTGCCGTTCGCGGTAACGCCGCCGCTTGTCAAGGTGCCCGCGAATCGGCAGCAACTGCTTCGCGTGTTGTACGAGGGTGTCGGCCTGCCCGCAGATCGGGAATCCGCATTCTGGCTGAATGTGCAGGAAATCCCGCAGGCGGCCGCCGGTGACAACGTTCTTCAACTGGCGGTTCGTCAGCGGATCAAGGTCTTTTTTCGGCCGACGGAGCTGAAGGGCGACCCGCAACAGGCACCGGGGAATCTCCAGTGGCGCCTCGATCGCGAATCGGGCAAGGCAGTTCTCCATGTGAAGAATTCAGGTCAGTATCACGTCACGGTCGTTGATGCAAAGTGGCACACGGGAAGCGCGGATGCACCCGTTATCGACGCCAAGATGGTCGCGCCCGGTGCGTCGACGAGCATGCCGGTCAAATTGCCGGCAAGCGGAGCCGCACCTGAACTTCGTTACGAGATCGTCAACGATTTCGGCGGACGGGAACCGTATCGGGTTACGTTGCCTGCCGGTCAGTACGCCGCACCGGCTTCCGTCAAGCACTGAGCGCGGCCACGCGGTTGACGCCGGCCGATTTCATTTTTTGTTCGCCAAACAATATTTCGTATTCCTATTTGTTCTGGCAAATTTTGCCTGACTCAACCGCCGCCGGAGTTTAATCTCGATGCCAGACCGACCGTTTAAAACATCGACGCGCAGCGTGGCTGGACCGATTCCATCCACCGTTTTTCCGCGCGCGACGCCGCTGTATCTCGCGGCATGTCTGGCTGTCGTCAACAAGGCGCATGCGGAAACGGCGGATACGGTTGTCGCTCACGCCGCGCCGATGACCCTGGCGTTCAATACGAACTTCCTGCACGATCGAGGCCGTCCGACCGATCTTTCGTCGGTGCTGGCTGCTGACAACAGCGTGCCTCCGGGCACTTATCGCGTCGAAGTACAGGTCAACGGCGATCTCGTTACGCGCCGAGATATCAGCTTCCGCCTCGATGAGAACAAGGGGCGAGTCGAGCCTTGCTTGACTGCACAAATGCTTCAGGAATTCGGCGTCAACTTGCACGCGTTGGCGTCGGTGCCTGACATGAACGACTCGGCATGTATCAACGTGCCGAATGCGATGGAACAGGCCGCCGTGGATTTCGACGCTGGTCGCTTGCGGCTCGATCTCAGCATCCCGCAGGCATTCCTGTCGCGCACCGCGCGTGGTTACGTCGATCCCGCGCTGTGGGATGCCGGCGTGGCGGCTGGTTACGTGAACTACCAGTTCAACGGGAACTACAACCGCAGCGCCTACGTGGGCGGCAGTCACGCGTATTTCCTCGGTTTGCAAAACGGCATCAATATCGGCCCATGGCGTTTGCGCAACGAGTCTACGTTCAGCGGTGGCATGGGCGGCAAGCCACAATTCAAAAGCAACCGTACGCTCGTCGAGCGCGATATCACGTCGCTCAAATCCCAGCTTGCTATCGGCGAGCAGTATTCCGATTCCACGTTGTTCGACAGCGTCCGCTTTCGCGGCGTGCAGGTCGGTTCGGACGACGCAATGCTGCCGGACAGTGAGCGCGGCTATGCGCCGGTGATTCGCGGGCAGGCATTCAGCAACGCGATGGTGGAGGTACGCCAGAGCGGCTACGTGCTGTACCGCGCGAACGTGCCGCCTGGTCCGTTTGAACTGACCGACATCTTCCCGTCGGGGTCCAACGGCGACCTGGAGATTACGGTGACCGAGGCCGATGGCAGCAAGCACGTGACGCGCCAGGCCTTCTCGAGCCTGCCGCTGATGCTGCGCAAAGGCCGGATGAAATACAACTTTTCGGCGGGCCAATATCAAGGCAACCAGGAAACGTCGCCCATGCTGGCGACGGGTTCGGTGGTCTACGGACTGACCGACAACAGCACGGTCGCGGGCGGCTTTCAGGTCGCGAAGGATTTTCAGGCGTTCAACGTGGGCGTCGGCACCAATACGCCGATCGGCGCACTTTCGCTCGACGTCACGCAGTCCATCAGCCGCGCACAGGGAGCCCGCAACACTGGCCAGAGTGTGCGCATCTTGTACGCGAAGACTTTCACGAGCACCAACACCAACTTCACGCTGGCCGCGTATCGATATTCGACCGAGGGTTACCGCACGTTCAGCGACCACGTCAGTGAAGTCAACGGAGCAAGCGGCATTCGGGCAGCGCGCGGTCGTTCGAGGATCGATCTGACTACGAGCCAGGATCTTGGCCCGGAGCGGAAATATGGCAGCGTGTATCTGAACGTCAGCCAGCAGACATACTGGAACCAGTCCGGGTCGAGCCGCAGTGTAAGCATGGGCTACGGGAACAACTGGAAGCAACTGGGCTACAACCTGAGCTTCACGCAGTCGCGCGATACCCGATACGGCAACTCGGGCGCGAACACGCAGGTCATGGCATCGCTGTCGATTCCGCTCGGCAAGCAGGTTCGGTCACCGCGTGTCTATACGAACATCAGCCGCGATAGCTCCGGCGCTGCCAACATGCGGGCGGGCGTGAGCGGCAGCTTCAACGAGCGGACATCCTACGCGGCGCAAGCCGGCTATGCGAATCAGGGGCAAGGTGCGACGGCCGGCGCGAGCGTGACGCACAACGCAGACATCGGGCAGTTGTCGGGTAGCTACAACTACGCACCCAACTATCAGTCGGCCAGCGTCGGCGCGACGGGCGCGTTGGTCGTACACCGCGGCGGCGTCAATTTGAGCCAGACGCTAGGCGATACGTTTGCGCTGATGAATGTCGAAGGTGTGAAGGGCGTGGACGTGCGAACCGACGACGGCGTGAGCATCGGCCGCAACGGTTACATGGTGGTGCCCTACGTGCAGCCCTATCGCGTCAATACGCTGAGGCCGGACACGCGGAACGTCGGAGCGGACGTGGAATTGATCGACACGGCGAAACAGGTGGTGCCGCGCCGTGGCGCGGTGGTCGAAGCGGTGTTCCAGGCGAACGGCGGACGGCGCGTGCAGTTCAACGTGGCACAGGCGGATGGTCAGCCGGTGCCGTTCGGTGCCAGCCTGGAAGACGAGGAAACCGGCAAGCAGATGGGCATCGTCGATCCGGGCGGCAATGCGCTCGTGCTGCTCGATCGAGAGCAGGGAACGCTGGCAGTCAAGTGGAAGGATGGGCAGTGCCGGGCGCCGTATGCACTACCGAAGGCGGAAGCCGGGCGGTATTACGTGCGTCTGAGCGTTCGGTGTCGGTAACGTTGTCTTATATGACGATGTGCGTGCGATGCGCCGGTTCGGAAATGTGTGGCTGTCACTAATTACTTGGTGGTGTAGTGGAAATCGAATATGAGGAAAACTTTGAGACCCATACGCTTGATAAAGCGACTGGCCATTAGCGCCTTCTCGAACGTGGTTGCCCGCGAGGCGAACACGATGTATGTGTATTGGCGGAAATGCGCTGTCCTCTTGGGTGCCGTGCTTTGCTCGTGGATACCTTCTGTCGCTCACGCGTACGATGCATTTGCGGGCAGCTACTCTGTGCCGGCCTCGCCAGTGGCCGGTACCGTATTGTTGCGAGAGTTTGTTTCGTCCGCGACAATTTGCGGTGAAAAAAACAGACCAACGTGCACGCTCATTGAACCGGGGGCGAGCTTCGTTCCGTTGGGGGGGGGGGCCTCACTGCCAGGCCCGCTCATCCCCACGGCCGTCACGGGCATCAGCGTGCAGATGCTGGTCAACGGGGTGCCATTGGCGCGCAGTTCGATCAATATCCTTTTCAAGGACCTCATTGAAATACAGCTTGTTGCAGACGGTCGCACGATTACTGGTGGCAGCCTTAATAGCAATAATCCAGTCGGCTACATTTATATGCCTTCCTTTAAGGAGTTCAACACTGTACGGAAATTGGAATTGGCAGGAAAGATTACCTCGGTGCCAGGCACATGCTCTGTGCCGAGTCAGAATGTGACGCTACCGTCCGTCACGGCCAGAAAGTTCGACACCGTTGGCTCGATGCACGGCACGCAGCGCTTCCAGCTTCGCGTCAATAGCTGCCCTAAGGGCTACAACCAAGTGGGTTATTCATTGCGGCCCGTGGGCGGTGCCGTTGCCGGCGCTCCTGGAGTATTGCCGCTCAGCGCAGACTCGACTGCGAGCGGTGTGAAGATTTTCGTTGCGGACGACAACGGGGCGCCGGTCAACTTCGGCCAATCAATCAAGATCGATGCGTACGACAAAACGACCGGCGGCTCATATGCGATTCCGACGGAGGTGTCGTACATCCAGACCGATGCTGCGGTGACGACGGGTACGGTAAATGCGGCAATGGCGGTGACACTCGAGTACCGGTAAGCCGTGTGGCTGTGGTGCAAATGGCTTGGAGACGGTCTCAAAAAGACTGCTGAGTGCGCTGCGAGGTATTCCAGCAGATCAAGCAGCAGCTGAGTTTGAGGAACGAGTCGTGAATATCGGCGCGGCGCTCGAAATGCATACGGAGGCGACGGAAGTGATTCAGCCGGGCATGCGCGCGTTCGACGACCAGCGATATTTGCCAAGGCCAGTGCCATGTTCGGTACGGCGCTCGGCGATCACTGGCCCGATACCACGATCGCGCAACGCTTGACGATGCGCGATGGGATCGCAAGGCCGAGCCTGAGCCCCCGGCCGAGCGGCTCGGTCAAGATCGCGATCACGCCTTTGCGGTTGACCACCATCGCGGCGACGCCCGGATGGATTCCCACATTCGCAGAATGTGCCCCGACATCGTCTCAACGAGACATGTGACTTCCGCCTTCGTGATCGATCTGAGTCGTGGCATGTTCGCGGCGGAGCCGATGTCAGGAAAATCGCCGGCGGCAGATTTATCACCCGGTCCACAACGCTTTTAGTATCAGTCTGATAGTAAAAATCGGTGTCCTCAGGATAATGCAAACGCCTTCGTCACTTCCGAAAGCAAGGCAGCATTTCTCATCGTGAGGAGATCAAACTTGAATAAGCAACCTGCGATGCCAGGATTTTTCCTGCGTCCCATCGTGCTCGCAACGTCGCTGCTGGCCGCCCAACAGGCCCTTGCAGTCGGCGCCGGTGCCATCCAGCACGGCAGCGGTTCGATCGTCAGAGACGGCGCCGTCACTACCGTCAATCAGAAGACCGACAAGATGGTGGTCCTTTGGAGCGACATGAACGTCGCGGCACACGAGACGCTGAACATCGCACAACCGAGCAAAACCGCCGCCATGCTGAACCGGGTCGTCGGAGCCGACCCGACGCAGATTCTCGGCGCGCTGAACGCATCAGGCCGCGTGTTCGTCGTGAACCCTAACGGCATCCTGATCGGCAACCAGGCGAAGATCAACGTCGGCAGCCTGGTCGCTTCGTCACTGAATGTGTCGAACGACGACTTTCTCGCCGGCCGCCTCAACTTCTCGGGTAACACGCAGGCCAAGGTCGTCAATGAAGGGCGCATCGACGCCAGCGAATCCGTCGCGCTGCTCGGCCCGCGCGTCGAGAACCGCGGCACGATTCACAGCCAGCGCGGCAGCGTCGCGCTCGCGGCGGCCGACGGCGTGTCGCTCTCGTTCGCCGGCAACGGGCTGCAGGTGAAGCTCACGCGCGGAAGCCTGCAGGCGCTGGTCGAAAACGGCGGGATGATCATCAGTGACAATGGCGACGTGATGCTCAGCGCGTGGGCGCGCGACGCTCTCACGCGTGCCGTCGTGAATCAGACCGGCAAGATCGAGGCCGGTGGCATGGGGCAACTGCGCGGGATCCGCATTGCGAGCGAGGGCAGCGGCACGGTGACGGCGGGCGGAGATATGCGCCTGACCGGCTCGAACGCGAACGGCCCGGAGCGTTCGATCGAGGTTTCGGCGCAAGGCATCCGGATCGCGGATGGCGCGCGCTTCGACACGGCAGGCGGACAGGATTCGATCAAGCTGCAGACGCGCCCGCAAGCGGGGGCGGCCGGACACGTGACGTTCGGCGACGCGACCCTCAAGGCAGGTTTCGTCGATATCGTCGCCGACAACGTGCTGACGGCCGCGGCAAACGCGGGGCTGCCGACCTTCGCGGCCGACGCGATCATGCTGAGCGCTCAAAATGCCCAAGCCGGGTATGTGCTGAACCGCGCGCCCGACGCCGAGGCCATGTCGACGCTGGCCGGCGGCAAGGGGTCCGTCAGCAGCGGCTTCCTCAAGGCGGCAGGCGAGCAGAATCTGTGGATCCTGGCGCAAGGCACGGTGTCCGCGCTCGGCGCCGTCAATGCGTCCGCCTTGTCGTTGGCGGGCACCGCGGATGTCGACCTGAGCAGCGGCTTCAACGGCAAGCAGCTCACCGTGTGGGGCAATTCGATCAAGCTGGGCGACACCACGCAAGCGGATAGCGTGGCGCTCGCCGCCAATGACATCACGCTGGACGGCGTCGTCGGCGCGTCGCGGCTCGACGTCGACGGGTATGCCCGCGCGCAAACCACCGATCGCGCGGCGTTGAGCGCCGGCACGGCAAGCTTGTCCGGTGGCCAGATCGACTTCTCTCGCGGCTCTCACACGCTGAAACACGTCGACATCGATGCGAATGGCGCACATCTGTCGCTGGCTGGCGACACGACGATCGGACGCGCGAAATCGCGCAGCGACCTGACCCTGCGCAGCGCGGGGACGCTCGTCGCGGATACACTCGACGCCAGCGGCAACGTCGATGTGGTGGCACGGGGCGATGCATCCCTCGGCAATGTGTCGGGGAATAGCGTTGCGTTGCGGTCGACGGATGGCAAGGCCGCCTACGCGCGTCTCGACGCGAAATCAGGTGCGTCGATCGACGGAGCGCGCGGCGTCGACGCCGGGCAGACGAATGCATCGTCCCTGACGCTCGCGAGCGACGGCGATGTGCATATCGGCAGCGACCTGTCCATCCGTGGTCCGGTGGACATCAGCGGAAGTAACGTCACGGCTGCGGTCGTTCGCGACGGTGACACACAGGGCCTGCCGGCACGCGCGCGTATTTCCAGCTCCAATGACGTGCGTGTCGCCGCGAAGGGCAACGCTACGCTCGGCAACGTCAGCGGCCAGTCGGTCGCGCTCGCCGCAGACGAGCAACTCGATGTCGCATCGGTCGTCGCGCAACGCGACGCGACGCTGGATGGCAAGAGCGGCTTGAGCGTTCGCCGCGCGGAGGCGACTCGAGGCGCACTGACGCTCAACAGCGACGGACGCGTCCGCTATTCGGGCCCGCTCGTGGCGAACGGTGCGGTGAGTGTGCGAGGCGGTGAAGTCGTGGCGGCTCGCGATTCCGGACTACCCGCTCCGGTGATCATCGGCTGGGGCGGCATTTCGGTCCATGGCGTGCACAGTGTCGACCTCGTTGCCGCGCATTCCGGCGGCGACCTTCGTGTCACGAGCGACGGCGACATTCGCTTCACGGGAGGCCTGTGGGCGCAAGGCGGTTCGAGCACCCTCCACGGCAAGAGCGTCACGGCCGTCGGCAGCGGGAACGGCTCGAATCGTCTGAGCATTTACGCTACGCGCGACGTCTCGGTCTCGGCGGACACCGCACCGACCCTCGGCGCGGTCTACAGCCGTGACGGCGCGGTCCGGGTCACGTATCCGGCGCAGTCCGCGCAGATCCGCCCGGCGGAAGAGGCGTAAGCATCACCGCGATGCCCGCGTGACGGGGCGCGCTTGACGTTTGCAGCTTCAGACGCGGCACCGCGCTGGCGCAATCCGTTCCGTTCGAGCGCCCGGCTCCGGCCGGGCGTTTCTCTTGTTCCAACACTGCATGCCGTGGCGCGTCGATTACGATCGACCTCGACGCGCCGCGGCTCTCCCTGCTCCTCATGTTTGTCCCAAGCTTTCGCGCAGTCACGCTCGGCGCGTTGTCGTGCGCCGCCCTCCAGCCATTCGTCGCCCACGCCGGTCCGTTGCCGGCGCAGGCGGGCGACGTGCACGGCCCGTTGCCCTCCACCGGCTCGATCCTGCGCAACCATCCACTTCCCTCACTGCAGGACGATCCGCATCGCGCCGACGTGCCGTTGATCGAACGCCGGCCTTCCGAGCACACGTCGGACGCGAACGACGCGATTCGGCTGCACGTCGCCCGCATCGTCGTGGACCACGCCCCGGAACGCGTGCGGGAGGCGGTGGACGCCGTGGTTGCGCCCTACCGCGAGCGCGCGATGACGTTCGCGCAACTGCGCGACGTCGCGATCGAGGTCACGCGCGTGTTGCTCGATCACGGCGAATCGATTTCGTATGCTTACTTGCCCGAGCAGGATATCGTCGATGACGTCGTGCATCTCGCCGTGATGCAAGGCAAGCTCGAATCAGCAACACTGAGGCGGAACCGCTCGCTGGTGCGCGATTCGGTCATCGAACGCTATCTCGGCGCGGGCCTCGATCGCGACGGTGACGTGCGACGGATGCAAGACCAGTTCGGCCGCCTCGGCGACTTGCCGGGCGTCGGGACGATTACGCCGGAGCTGTCGCCCGGCCGAATGCCGGGCGGCACGGCCATGTCGATCGACGTCGACGCCGGCGAGCGGCTGACTGGTGCCTTTGTCGCAGACAATTCCGGTCAGCGTACCACCGGCCGCAACCGGATCGGCGTCCAGCTCGGCATCAACGGTCCGTTGGGGTTGGGCGATCGTCTTCAAGGCATCGCGTTTTTCTCGCCCGACTTCCTGCAGCGCGGTCACGACAGCGACGGCGGCAACACGATAGTCGGACGCCTCTCCTACGACGCTCCTGTCGGTTCGCGCGGCATGCGGCTGGGAGCGGCGCTCACGCGCGTCGACTATACCGTTGGCGGCGAACAGTATCGCGACAGCGGCACCGGCGGTCATGCAACGCTGTTCAGCGTGTACGGCACATTCCCGCTGTTGCGAACGCTGCGCCATACGCTTGATGTCGAAACCACAGCCGAATTCAAGCGGCTGTCCGACCGGACGCTCGACGTCGAAAATCCGCGCAGCGCACGTGCGATGACCGTTCAACTGTCTGGTTCGCGATACGGCGCATGGTCAGGAAACCAGAACATCGTCTCTTATCGCGTGGGCGTCACCGGTGGCAGCCTGGCGAACGAAGATGACTGGAATGGCGCTGGCACGCGTGGCCGCTACGCCAAGACGACCCAGCAATTCGACTTTCATCAGCGACTGTCCGCACGCACGCGCGTCCATCTCTCGCTCAATGCGCAACAGACGACCCGCAATCTCGACGGCTCGGAAAAAATGTCGCTCGGCGGCCCGTATGCGGTGCGTGCCTACGACAACGACATGTTCAGCGCCGATTCGGGCTACATCGCGTCGGCCACGGTGCATGCGGGCGTGCCAGCGGTTCCGGGCCTCGGCATCAGCGTCTTCTACGATCATGCGCACGCTACCGTCCAAAAGTTCTCGAGGCGCAAGCTCTCATTGACGCTGGCCGGCGCCGGAGCCGGAATCGAATACGCGATCGGCAAGCGCGCAACCGTCAGCCTCTCTTACGCGATGCGGACGACGGGAGGCCCGGGCAACCCGGCGAAGGCGATGACGTGGGTCAGTGGCGTGATTCGCCTCTGATCGTCCGCAGCCCTGAAGTTCGCGTTGCTGGCGACCGGAAAGCGCAGACGATTTCATCGTTCCACGCGAACAGCATGCTTCGCATGCATGGCAGGCATGTCACTGCTGAACCCGGGAAAGCTATTTTTGGCACGGTGGGTCATGTCGGCGTTCGCGTCAGCAGCCATGGCCGCTGACACGCTGGATGGCACGATCAATTTCACTGGCTCGGTTGTGAGCGATAGCTGCGAGATCAGTTCGGCCACCGGTGATGCCGAATCTGGCATTGAAAAGCACCAGCACGGCGAACGGTCTCGCGCTCCGGATCCGAAACACGACGACCAATACGGATGTAACCTTTGGCAGGAACAACACGTTCTCGATGGGAACGCCGGTGGGCGGCACCGTGGTCCTGCCGTTGCAGGCGTATTACGTGCGGACCGGCGGGGCATTGCGCGCCGGCACGGTAGCGGCCGATGCGAATTTCAGCGTCACATTTCAGTAACGATACGCATCGACCGGCAGGTCGTTGTCGCGCGCGAACTGCATTGCGAATTCGAATGCGTCGGGGCATACGTCCTACAACTCGCACGACACGACCAGGCACTTGGCGCCGTCGACGACGACCGGCGTTGCGAGCCGCGTCAGCGCGCTCCGGCAGCTTGGTCGCTTCTCGCCGACGAACAGCGTGATGACACCCGCGAGCCGTTCGGGCCAGTCGCTTGGCCTGAACGTCTTGTGCGCGTGCGTGATTCCCCTGATGAGGAAGCCGTCGATCCGGCATCCTTCGGTTATGTTGATGCGATCCATCCCTGTACTATCCTCGTTCGCGTATCAGCCGCGGTTTCACGCTGCGTTTGATCTCGATCCGCGTGCGGCAGCGATGACGACTCTGCCGCACGGCCGGCACGCGCATGACGCCGATGCCGCACGCGTCATGTCTCGCTTCCGTCAGCCCCCGCATCGCCGCGCGCGGGAATCCGCAGATTGCGCAGCTTGTGATAAAGCGTCTTCTTCGGCATGCCGAGCGCGACGCTTGCGTCCGCAACGTTACCGTTGTGACGCCGCAGCATGTCCTCGATCAGCATCCGCTCGAAATACGCCATCTGCTCGGCAAGCGTGCCGCCCGCCGCCGGTTCGCCGCCCGACGACAGCAGGCTGTCGCCGGTCAGGCCGAGCACGAAGCGATCGGCCACGTTCTGCAGTTCACGCACGTTGCCGGGCCATGCGTGCGTCATCAGTTCGGACACCTGTGCAGCGGTGACGACCGGCGCCGGCTGCCCGAAGCGCCGCGCGGCCGCGAGCACGAAGTGCTCGAACAGCAGCGGCACGTCCTCGCGCCGCTCGCGCAGCGGCGGCAACTCGATCTGCGCGACGTTGAGTCGATACAGCAAGTCCGCGCGAAAACGCCCATCGGCGGCCAGTTCCGCGAGATCGGCCTTCGACGCGGCAACGACGCGGCAATCGACCGGAATCAACTCGTTCGCGCCGAGCCGTTCGACCACGCGTTCCTGCAGCACGCGCAGCATCTTCACCTGCAGCGGAATCGGCATCGTTTCGATTTCGTCGAGAAACAGCGTGCCGCCATGTGCCCATTCGATCTTGCCGATGCGCTTCTTGATCGCACCCGTGAACGCGCCGGCCTCGTGACCGAACAACTCGCTCTCGAATACCTGCTCGGGCAGGCCGCCGCAATTCAGCGCGACGAAATGCGCATCGCGCCGGCCGCCGAAGTCGTGCAGGCTGCGCGCGATCAACTCCTTGCCGGTGCCCGTCTCGCCGGTGATCAGCACCGACACCGACGTATCGGCGAGGCGCAGGATCTTCTTGCGCACATCGGCCATCGCCGGCGACTTGCCGAGCACCAGCGCCTCGATGCCCTGCCAGTTGTCGAGTGCGGCACGCAGCCCCTGCACCTCGAGCGTCAGCCGGCGCTTCTCGACCGCGCGCGCGACGCGCCCCGCGATTACGTCCGACGAAAACGGCTTCTCGATGAAGTCGTACGCACCGTCGTGCATCGCGCCGACAGCCGTCGAAATGTCGGCGTGACCGCTGATCAGCACGACGGGAATCTGCGCGTCGACGGCCATCACGCGTTCGAGCAGCTGCAGCCCGTCGATGCCCGGCATCCGTACGTCCGACACGATCACGACGGGTGCGCCGGGCGCGACGTGCGCGAGCGCGTCCGCCGCCGACGCGAACGCGTCGACCGGGAACCCGGCGAGCGCGACGGCCTGCTCGACGCCGATGCGGACGTTTTCATCGTCCTCGACGACCAGCACGCGAATTTCATCTTCCATGCTCTGTCCTTTGTTGCGGCGTCGCCGCCGCGAATTCGATGGTGAACTGCGCGCCGCCCGTGTCGCGGTTCGTCGCGGTAATCTTCGCGCCGAAGGCTTCGACGATGCGCGACGTGATCGCGAGGCCGAGCCCGAGCCCCTGGCCGCGCGGCTTGGTCGTGACGAACGGCTCGAACAGATGCGGCAGCACGTCGGGCGCGATGCCGGCGCCGCTGTCGGCGACGGTGAAACGCACGCGGCCGGCAGTGTGTGCATCGTCCGCATTTTTCGCATCCTTCATTTCCACGACTTCGACGGCCTCGATGACGATGCGCCGCACGGGCGCGTCGTGCACCGCGTCGAGCGCGTTGCCGAGCAGGTTCACGATCACCTGCTGCAACTGGCTCGATTCGGCGGATACCGTCGTGCCCGGCGCGATGTTCACGTCGAGCTGCACGCCTTCGTCGCGGATCCGCGCATCGTAGATGAGCCGCGCATGCGCGACGGCTTCGTTCAGCGATACGGCGACGCGCTCGACGTCGGGCTTGCGCGCGAACGTCTTCAATTCGCCGGTGAGCACGGCCATGCTGTCCACGAGCTTGCCGATCCGTTCGAGGTTCGCATACGCCGGCGCCGGCTGCCCGCGCTCGAAGAACGTACGCGCGTTGTCGCACAGCGTGCGGATCGCGACGAGCGGCTGGTTCAGCTCGTGCGTGAGACCGGCCGCCATCTGCCCGAGCACCGCGAGCTTGCCCGCGTGCACGACTTCCTGCTGCGAATCGCGCAGCCGCTGCTCGGTGCGCTCGCGCTCGACGATCTCACGCTGCATCCGCTCGTTCGCGGCCGTCAGCGCGGCCGTGCGCTGCGCGACGGTCAGCTCGAGCCGGTCGTTCGCGCGGCGCAGCGCGTCCTGCGCGTTCAGCCGCGCAAGGATTGCCCGACGGCGCTGGATCGCATAGCCGACCAGCAGCGCGACGATCAGGAATGCGCCGGTGACGAACGCGAATGCCGTCTGCTGCTGACGCCGCGCGCCGGCGATGTCGAGCAGCACCATCAACGAATCGCCGGCCTGCGGCGCGGGGCGCGACATCACCAGGTAGCGCGTGTTGCGGCCGGCGTGACGCGGATCCGGAAACGTGCCGAACCACGCGGCGGCGCTGCGGTCGCCGATATGGCGGTACGGCAGCACGTCCACCGTGCGCCCCGCGTATTGTCGCGATGCCTGAATGTCGCGCTGCTGCTGTGCGGTGATCGGGCGCAGCGCGGTGAACTTCCACGCGGGCTCGGTCGAGATCACGACCACGCCGTTGCCGTCGACCACCATCGCGGCGACACCCGGCGCGCGCCACGCGGACTCCAGCGAATCGACGCTGATCTTCACGGCGGCCGCGCCGATCGGCACGCCGTCGTCGCGCACCGCGCTCGCGAAGTAGACGCCCGGCACGCCGGTGTTCGTGCCGATGCCGAAGAAGCGGCCGCTGCCGTGTGCCAAAGCGTCCTTGAAGTAAGGGCGGTACGACACGTTGGTGCCGACGAAGCTGATCGTCTCGTTCCAGTTGCTGGCGGCAATCACTTCGCCGTGCAGATCGATGACGTCGACGGCGCCGCTGCCCGCATCGCGGTTCACGGCTTCGAGATACGTGTTGACGGAATGCGCGAGCGCGGGCCGGTCTTGCGGCGCGGCCCGCAGCAGCGCGCGCACGCCGTCCTGGCGGGCGACGAGTCCGGGCAGGATCTCGAAGCGGCCGAGTTCGCTCTTCAGGCTCGACGCGTACAGGTCGAGCCGATGCGCGCCGGTTTCCTCGAGCGCATCGATCGCACGCTCCCACGCGAAATCGACGGCCGCGCCCGCCACGCCGACGTACAGCACGGCGGCCGACGCCCATCCCCACCACGGGATTCCCTTGAAGCTTTTCTGCACGTTCGCCCTCATCGAAGCCCGCTACCGGTCGTCCGCAACCGGCCGTCCGCAACCGGCCGTCCGCAACCGGCCGTCCGCAACCGGCCCTCCGCAACCGGCCCTCCGCAACGACACGCGCCGCGCGCCGGCAAGGCCGGCGGCGGCGCGTGCGAAGCAGCCTGCGCGACGGTGCGCGCAGCGGCGTGTCAACCGAAGTGCGCGACGAGGATCAGCGTCACCGTGACGACGATCGCGCCGCCGATGCGCGTCGCGATCTGCGCGAACGGCATCAGCTGCATCCGGTTCGCGGCGGTCAGGATCGCGACGTCGCCGGTGCCGCCTTGCCCGCTGTGGCAGGCGTTCACGATTGCGGTGTCGATAGGGTACATCTTCAGCAGGCGGCCGACCACGAAACCCGTGCCCATCAGCGTCGCGACGGTCGACACGATCGTGACGACGTTGACGATCGTGAAGGCGGCAGTCAGCTTGTCCCACGGCGTCATCGCGACGCCGATCGCGAACAGCAGCGGATACGTGACGGCGGTCGAGAAGAACTTGTAGACGACGAACGCGCCTTCCTGCAGCGGCGGCGACACCGCGCGCGCGAGTTTCACCAGCACCGCGAGGAACAGCATCGCGACCGGCGCGGGCAGGCCGAACAGCTTGTGCGCCATCAGGCCGACGAGATACAGCGTGATCGCCGTGATGCCGGCGCCCGCGATGTGCGTGACGTCGACGTGGCCGCGGATTTCCTCGCTTTCCGGCGTCATGTCGCCGCTTTCGCCGACCTGCAGGCGGCCGTTGCCGGTCAGGTGCGGCAGGCGCTTGCCGAGCATGTCGAGCGCGCCCGACAGGATGATCGCGGTCAGGCTGCCGAGCATCACCGGCGGCAGGACCATCGCGAACATCTCGCCTTGCGGCAGATGCATCAGTTCCGAATAGCCGATCGACAGCGGAATCGCACCTTCACCGACGCCGCCCGCCATGATCGGCACGACGATGTAAAGGAGCGTGTGGCGCGCGCCGAGGCCGAGCGCGGTGCCGACCGCCGTGCCGACGATCGCGGCGGCGACCGAACCGGCGGCGAGCGGAATGAAGATCTTCACGAAGCCCTGGATCAGCACGCGCCGGTCCATGCTCAGGATGCTGCCGACGATGATCGACGCGATGAACAGGTACAGGAAGTTCGTCGACTTCGTGAACTCGACGGTGAGGTTCAGCACCGGCTTCGGCAGCACGTGATAGTAGGTGAGCGCCGACGGCACGAAGGTCGCGAAGATCGCGGCCGCGCCGATGTTGCGCAACAGCGGCAGGCGCTTGCCGAGCTCGGCGCAGGTGAAGCCGAAGAACGCGAGCACGGCGATCGCCATCGAGATTTCGCCGGGCACCTTGCCCGTCACCGCGAAGCCGACGATCAGCGCGAACAGGATCACGTAGACCGGCAGCGGGATGATGCCGATGCGGATTTCCATCAGCTTCCACCAGCCTTCGGGCCAGAAGCGCTCGCGCGTGGCGGGACCGGCTTCGGCAATCGGCTCGGGACGGGTTTGGGTAGGAATTGAGGTCTGCAAGACGTGTCTCCGGATGTTGGAATGCCTGCATGGCTTCGCGGCATCGTGTGCCGTCTGTTATGCAACCCCTGTGCCAGAATTTCGGCCTGCCGGAATATTTTCAAAGCATTGATTCATAAGGGATTTGTTTCGTCTGCGGAAAGGCCGGCCGCCACCGGTTGGCCGAGATTTCGGAATTCGCCGGCCCGCCAGGCCGAGATTTCGGCCAACTGGCCGGCCGGGCCGCCGCCCCGGCGGATCGCGCGCCATATCGCTGCGCGCGATTTTCTTCGCACAATCGCTTCGTAGACCGCCTTCCTGCCGCTCTCTATCATCGGCTGATCCTTTTCCGATGCGACGACGACCGTCCGGAGAACGCCCGCGCGTTCGCCGCGGCGTCGCTCATCCGTCGATACCGTCTTTGGACAGGAGAGTGGTTCCCATGCTGCATGCCGTTTTTTCCGCCCGCTTTTCCTCCGGCCGCGTGGCCCGCCTGCTCGCTGCCGCGTTGCTCGGCGTCGTGATGCTGAACGGCGCACGCGCCGACACCGCGCCGCTGAAGGTCGGCATTTCGACGAGCCCGCAGATCGATGCGCTGAAGATCGCCGCGAAGGAGGCGAAGGCGCAGGGCCTCGACGTGCGGATCGTCGAGTTCACCGACTGGAATACGCCGAACGCGGCGCTGGCGAACAAGGATATCGACGTCAACTACTTCCAGCACATTCCGTTTCTCGAGAACGCGAAGAAGCAGGGAGGCTACGACTTCGTATCGATCGCGCCCGGCACGATCATGAAGATCGGCCTCTATTCGAAAAAGGTGAAGCGCTTCGACGAGTTGAAAGACGGCGCGCGCGTCGCGATCGCGAACGATCCCGTGAACGGCGGGCGCGGGCTGTTGCTGCTGCAGCGCGCAGGACTCATCACGCTGAAGCCGGGCGCCGACTATCGTGCGACGACGCACGACATCGTGTCCAATCCGAAGCACCTGAAGATCATCCCGCTCGAGGCATCGCAGCTCGCCCGCTCGCTCGACGACGTCGATCTCGCGCAGGGCTACCCGAGCTTCATCAAGCTCGCCGGCACGACGGACCCGAACAGCGCACTGCTGTTCGACGGCACCGAGAACAAGAACTTCGCGATCCAGTGGGTCGTGCGGCCGGAGAGCGTGAACGACGCGCGCATCCGCAAGTTCATCGCGATCTACCAGCACTCGCCGGCGGTGCGCCGGGCGCTCGACAACGCGTTCGGCTCGCTGTACGCGATCGCGTGGTGACGGAGGCGACATGACGACGAACCGCAAGAAGATCCTGCTCAACGCGTTCAACATGAACTGTGTCGGGCACATCAACCACGGGCTGTGGACGCATCCGCGCGACCGCTCCGCGCACTACACCGATCTCGACTACTGGGCCGATCTCGCGAGGACGCTCGAACGCGGCAAGTTCGACGGAATCTTTCTCGCGGACATCGTCGGCGTATACGACGTGTTCGGCGGCGGCCCGGATGCCGCGCTGCGCGAATCGGTGCAGGTGCCCGTCAACGATCCGCTGCTGCTCGTGCCCGCGATGGCGCAGGTCACGCAACATCTCGGCTTCGGCGTGACCGCGAACCTGACGTACGAGCCGCCTTACCTGTTCGCGCGCCGCATGTCGACGCTCGACCACCTGACGAAGGGGCGCATCGGCTGGAACATCGTGACCGGCTATCTGGACAGCGCCGCGCGCGGGATGGGCCTTGCGAAACAGATCGGCCACGACGACCGCTACGAACGCGCGGACGATTACATGGACGTCGTCTACAAGCTGTGGGAACAGAGCTGGGACGACGACGCGGTGATCCGCGACGCGCAGGCCCGCGTGTTCACGCAACCGGGCAAGGTGCGCCGCGTGAAGCACGACGGGCCGTTCTACTCGGTGGACGCGATCCATCTGAGCGAGCCGTCGCCGCAGCGCACGCCGGTGCTGTACCAGGCCGGTTCGTCCGCGCGTGGCGTCGAGTTCGCGGGGCGGCATGCGGAGTGCGTGTTCGTGAACGGGCAGAGCAAGGCCGCCGCGCGCGCGGCCGCGCTCGATATTCGCGCGGCTGCTGCACGGCAGGGGCGCGATCCCGCATCGATCAGGATTTTTGCGGGCGTGAGCGTCGTGACCGCCGAGACCGAACTTCTCGCGCGCGAAAAATTCGACGAATACCGGCGCTACGCGAGCCCGGAAGCCGGCCTCGCGCATTTCGCGAGCTCGACCGGCATCGACTTCGCGAAGTACGGCCTCGACGAACCGATTTCATACGTGAAGACCGATTCGATCCAGTCGGCCGTCGACGCGATTTCGAAAAAGAGCACGAGCGGCACCTGGACCGTGCGCCGGATGCTCGAACAGATGTCGCTCGGTGGGCGCTATGCGCCGATCGTCGGCTCGCCGTCGCAGGTCGCGGACGAACTGCAGTCGTGGATCGACGAGACGGGCATCGACGGCTTCAACCTCACGCGCACCGTGATGCCCGAGTCGTTCGAGGATTTCGTCGACTGGGTCGTGCCGGAACTGCAGAACCGCGGCATCTACAAGGAAGACTACGATCCGGCGCCGACGCTGCGGGAGAAACTGTTCGGCGCGGGCGCGCGGCTGCCGGCCTGGCACACGGGCGCGCAGCATCGGCCGGCCGCCGTGCCGGTGACGGAGCCCGCGCATCCCGCGCATGCATGAACGTGACGGAGCGAAACGATGACGCAATTGTTCGATACGCTGGGATTCATCGAGCCCTCGGCCGTGCGGGCCGGCGCAGGCGCGCACGCACATGCGGCGCATGATGAAGCGCGTGCACGCACCGACGGCGCCGCCGTGTCGTTCGCGCACGTCGGCAAGGTTTTCCCGACGCCGCGCGGCCAGGCCGTCGCGCTGCGCGACGTGACGCTCGAGGTCCGGCGCGGCGAGGTATTCGGCATCATCGGCCGCAGCGGTGCAGGCAAGTCGACGCTGCTGCGGCTCGTCAACGGGCTCGAGCGGCCGAGCTCGGGCAGCGTGCGCGTGCACGACATCGACGTCGGCGCACTCGACGAGGACGGGCTCGTCGCATTGCGCCGCCGTACCGGGATGGTGTTCCAGCATTTCAACCTGCTGTCGGCGAAGACGGTGTTCGAGAACGTCGCGCTGCCGCTGAAGATCGCGGGCGTGCCGAAAGCCGAGCGCGCGCGCAAGGTCGATGCGTTGCTCGAACTCGTCGGGCTCGCGGCGAAGCGCGACGCGTATCCGGCGAGCCTGTCGGGCGGCCAGAAACAGCGCGTGGGCATCGCGCGGGCGCTGGTGCACGATCCGGAGGTGTTGTTGTGCGACGAGGCGACATCGGCGCTCGATCCCGAGACGACGCAATCGATCCTCGCGCTGCTCGCCGACATCAATCGCCGCCTCGGGCTCACCATCGTGCTGATCACGCACGAGATGGAAGTGATCCGCGCGGTGTGCGACACGGTTGCGGTGATCGAGCAGGGCGAGGTCGTCGAAACGGGCCCGGTGTGGCGCGTGTTCGGCGATCCGCGTCACGGCGCGACGCGCGCACTGCTCAGTACGCTCGTGCACGACTTGCCGGCCGAACTGGCCGCGCGCGTGCACCCGTTGCCCGAGCTGGCCGCGCTGCCGGCCGGCGCGCACGTCGTGCTCGACGTCCGTTATACGGGCGAGAGCGGCGGCGAGCCCGATGTCGGCGCGCTCACGGCGGCGCTCGGCGGTTCGGTGCGCTTCCTGCACGGCGGAATCGAGCGGATCCAGGGGCATGCGCAGGGGCGTCTCGTGATCGCGGCAGCGCCGCGCGCGGATGACGCCGGCCAATCGCCGACACGCGGCGGCGCGGTCGCGGCACTGCTCGAACGCGCACGCCGCCACGCGAACCACGCGGAGGTGCTCGGCTATGTTTGAACTCTGGTGGCCCGAATTGCTCGACGCGATCCGCGACACGCTGTCGATGGTCGCCGCGTCGGCCGCGATCGCCGCGCTGATCGGCATCCCGCTCGCGGTGATCCTCGTGACGACCGCGCCCGGCGGCATCTACGCGCGGCGCGGCGTGAACGCGGTGCTCGGCGCGCTCGTCAACGTGTTTCGCTCGACGCCATTCATCATCCTGCTCGTCGCGCTGCTGCCGTTCACGCGTGTGTTGATCGGCACGACCATCGGCGTGTGGGCGGCCGTCGTGCCGCTGTCGATCGCCGCGATTCCGTTCTTCGCGCGCATTGCGGAGGTGAGCTTGCGCGAAGTCGATCGCGGGTTGATCGAGGCCACGCTCGCGATGGGCGCGAAACGCCGTCACATCGTATGGCACGTGCTGCTGCCCGAGGCGCTGCCGGGCATGCTCGGCGGCTTCACGATCACCGTCGTCGCACTGATTGGCTCGACCGCGATGGCGGGTGCCGTCGGCGCGGGCGGGCTCGGCGATCTCGCGATCCGCTACGGCTACCAGCGCTTCGACACCACGGTCATGGCGACCGTGATCGTGATCCTGATCGCACTTGTTTCGGCCGTGCAAATCACGGGCGACCGCCTGGTCCGACGCGTGACCCGGCGTACCTGAGCGGCGCCACGAGCGCCGGCTCCTTTCATTGAAGACCCTGAGAGAACGATACCCATGACCCTACCTACCGGCGCCCCGCGCGAATGGAACGGACAATTCGAGGAAGCGCTGTTTCTGGACGTCGCGCGACGCCATCGTCCAGGCTTCCCGGACAAGCTGGCGACACCGCCGCGCGAGCCGCGCGGTGAACACGAACTGGGCGCGGTCGCCGACTACTACACGAAGATGGCGTCGCACGACCTGTTCATCGTGCAGGTCGTCGCGAAGGCGATCGATACGTTGTTCCGCGACGATCCGCATTTCCAGCTGATCCTGTCGCGCCAGCTCGGCGACGACGGCGCGCACGCCGTGATCGGTCGCGAGCGCGTGACCGAACTGACGGGCCGCGATCCGCTGCCCGAAGTCGAGCGGCTCGTTGCCGCGCACTGGGAACGCATCGGCGATATCGCGGTGCGCGACGTCGCGGGCTTTCTCGCATTCGAATGGCATTACGAGCTGCACATCCTCGCGAAGCTGTGGATCCAGCGCAAGACCGGCCGCATCGCCGACGGCGCGATGCGCGAGCATGGCGAGAACCGGATTCGCCCGGACGAGGAATGGCATCGCGTGCAGATCGTCCAGTGGTGGTTCGACACGTTGAATGCGCTGCCGGCCGCCGAGCGCGACGCACTGATCGACCGCGTGATCGCGGCCGACGAGGAAACGCAGGCGCGGCTCGACGGCTATCTGCACGACGAGTACGCGCATACCGCGCACGTGTTCGACGCGGATATCGCCGAATACCGCGCGATCTACGACGACTGGCGGCGCGAGATCCTGTCGCGGCTGACCGGTCGGCGACTCGATGCGCTGGTGCCGCTGTCGCACGAAGTCGTTGCGCGCGAAACCGTTTCGGAGGGCGCCGTCGCATGAACGACCCGCGCAGGCCGGCGACGCTTGCGCCGGATCCCGGCGCCGGCGCGATCGACACCGACGCGCTGGCGCGCGCGATCGACGCACTGCGGGCGACGGCCGCCGAGCGCGACCGCGCGGGCGGCCACGCGGCGGACGAAAAGCGGTGGCTCGCCGATGCGGGACTGCTGACGCTCGCGGTGCCACGCGAGTTCGGTGGACAGGAAGCCGCGTGGCCGACGATCTACGACACGATCCGGCGCATCGCGCGTGTCGACAGCGCGCTTGCGCATCTGGTCGGGTTCCAGGCGCTGCAGGTGGTGAGCGTCGATGTATGGGGCAGCGCGGCGCAACGCGAACGCTATCTGCGCGGCACGGTCGAGCATCGCTGGTGGTGGGGCAATGCGGTCAACCCGCTCGACACGCGGCTCGTGGCAACCGCAACGGCGGACGGCGGCTATCGGCTCGACGGCGTGAAGGGCTTCTGCTCGGGCACGCGCGGCTCGCAGCGGATGACCGTGTCCGCGCACGATCCGGAAACCGGTCGTGCCGTGTTCGGCGTCGTGCCGACCGATCGCGACGGGATCGCGGTCGACACGGACTGGGACCCGATCGGCCAGCGGCAGACCGACAGCGGCAGCGTGCGCTTCGACGGCGTCGTGCTCGCGCCCGATGAAGTGCTGCACCGTTCCGAAACGCCGCCGACGCCGCGCGCGACGCTGCGCACGCTGGTCTCGCAACTCGTGCTGACGAACCTGTTCGTCGGGCTCGCGGAAGGCGCGCTGGCCGAGGCGCGCGACTACGTGCTGGCGCACGGCCGGCCGTGGATCAACTCGGGCGTTGCGCAAGCGAGCGACGATCCTTATACGCTGCAGCGCTTCGGCGACATGCGTGTGCAGGCGGTGGCGGCGGCGTCGCTCGCCGATCGCGCGGCAGCCGCGTTGCAGCGCGCATGGGCGCGTCGCGACGCGCTGACCGCCGACGAACGCGCCGAAGCGGCGCTCGCGGTGTCGGAGGCGAAGATCGTCGCGCAGCGCGCGGCGCTCGACAACGGCGAGGCGCTGTTCGACGCGTGCGGCGCGCGCGCGACGGCCGCATCGCTCGGCCTCGACCGCTTCTGGCGCAACGCGCGCACGCATACGCTGCACGATCCGCTCGACTACCGGCTGCGCGACGTGGGCCGGTTCGCGCTCACCGCGGAATTGCCGCCGGCGTCGCTGTATACGTAATACGCAGCGGGGGCACGGGCATGGCGCCGCGTGCTGCTGCCTTCGCTGTTGCCACATCGACGAGTCGGGCTGCTGGACGTCCGGAATGATATGTTATATCGTAGCGATACAATATATCATTTCATCTTCAACGTCCTGTACCGGAATCACCGATGAGTCCCGCCCTTCACCCGTCCCCGCGGCTTCCCGTGACCGTCCTGTCCGGCTTTCTCGGCGCCGGCAAGACGACGCTGCTCAACCACATCCTCAACAATCGCGAGGGCCGGCGCGTCGCGGTCATCGTCAACGACATGTCGGAGGTCAACATCGATGCGGCGCTCGTGCGCGACGGCGGCGCCGGGCTGTCGCGCACCGACGAGAAGCTGGTCGAGATGAGCAACGGCTGCATCTGCTGCACGCTGCGCGAGGATCTGCTGATCGAGGTCGACCGGCTCGCGCGCGAAGGGCGCTTCGATCAGCTCGTGATCGAATCGACCGGCATCTCGGAGCCGCTGCCGGTGGCCGAGACGTTCACGTTCGAGGGTGAGGACGGCCGCAGTCTCGGCGAAGTCGCGCGGCTCGACACGATGGTGACGGTGGTCGACGCGTTCAATTTCCTGCGCGACTACGCATCGCGCGACAGCCTGCAATCGCGCGGCGAATCGATGGGCGACGAGGACGCACGCACGGTCGTCGATCTGTTGATCGAGCAGATCGAGTTCTGCGACGTGCTCGTGATCAACAAGATCGACCTGATCGACGGCCGCTCGCGTGAGCGGCTGGTCGCACTGCTGCGCGGGCTGAACCCGCGTGCGCGGATCGAGATCGCCGAATTCGGCAAGGTGCCGCTCGAGCGTGTGCTCGACACGGGCCTGTTCGACTTCGACGCGGCGTCGCGCGCGCCGGGCTGGCTGCGGGAGCTGCGCGGCACGCACACGCCGGAGACCGACGAATACGGGATTCGCAGCTTCGTCTATCGTGCGCGGCGGCCGTTCCATCCGCAGCGCTTCCTCGATCTCGTCGAAAGCGAATGGCCGGGCGTCGTCCGCTCGAAGGGCTTCTTCTGGCTGGCCACGCATCCGACGGTCGCCGGTTCGTGGTCGCAGGCGGGCGCGGTTGCGCGGCACGGGCCGGCCGGCCACTGGTGGGCGGCCGTGCCGCCCGAGCGCTGGCCGCAGGATCCGGAAGCCGTCGCGCAGATCCGCGCGCGCTGGGACGAGCACGTCGGCGACGCGCGGCAGGAACTCGTGCTGATCGGCATGGACATGGACGAGCCGGCGTTGCGCGCCCGCTTCGACGCGTGTCTGCTGACTGACGCCGAGATGGCGATCGGCCCCGAACACTGGACCACGTGGGACAACCCGTTTCGCGACTGGCCCTGACCTGAACGCGCGCTGCCTGCATCGATCCGGATGGAGACGGCGCTCCACCGGATTCCAGACATGAATGCAGCGCTTCCCGATATTTCCCTGACCGATGCCGCGCCGGGCCATCGCCCGCTCGAATGGGTCGGCATGCAGAACGTCGATCTGCCTGTCGTCGTGGCGGAGCCCGGTTGCCGGCGCGACGTGCATGCACGTGCCGACGTCCAGGTCGATCTGCCTGCGCCGCGGGTGAAAGGCATCCACATGTCGCGGCTGTACGGGCTGCTCGACCGGCTTGCCGATGGCGAAGCGCTGTCGCGGGCGGGCTTGCAGCGCATGTTGCGCGCGATGATCGACAGCCACCACGACTGCGCCACGCGCAGCGCGCGCGTGCGGCTGCGCTTCGACCTGCTGGCCCGTCGCGCCGCGCTCGTGACCGAGGGGCTGGCCGGCTGGAAGGCTTATCCGGTGCAGATCGACGCGACGCTGGCCGGGGATGCGTTCGCGCTGCGTGCGCAGACGACGATTGTCTATTCGTCGACGTGCCCGTGCTCGGCCGCGCTGTCGCGGCACTGGGTCGAACAGGCGTTTCTGACGGCGTTCGGCCGCGAGGACCGCGTGGAACCGGCGGCGGTCGCCGCATGGCTGAAACGGCATGCGACGGCCGCCACGCCGCACAGCCAGCGCAGCGAAGCCGTCGTCGACGTGGCACTGCCGGCCGATGGCGCGACACTGGGGCTGATCGACCTTGTCGATCGCGTCGAGCGTGCGCTGGGCACGCCGGTGCAGACGGCCGTCAAGCGTGCGGACGAGCAGGCGTTCGCGGTACTGAACGGCGAGAACCTGATGTTCGTCGAGGATGCCGCGCGCCGCGTGCAGGCCGCGCTGGAGGATCGCCATGCGAGCCCGCGCGTGCGCGTGCGCCATCTCGAGAGCCTGCATCCGCACGATGCAGTGGCGTGGGCCGCACCGGTACGCGAAGGGGGCGACGCATGCTGATCCGCAAGCTGTTCCGGTTCGAGAACGCACACGTCGTACGTGGTTGCAGCACGCGGCGCTGCTCGCATTCGATCCATGGCCACTCGTACCGTGTCGAGTTGCTGCTCGAAGCGCATGCACTGGATCACGGGCAGATGATCTACGACTTCGGGCTGCTCAAGGGCGACGTGCGCGACCTGATCGACGCGTTCGACCATGCGGTGACGCTGTGGTCGGACGACGATCCGCGCTACGTCGAAAGCATGCGCCGGCATTCGGAGCGCTGGGTGCGGCTGCCGGTGTCGCCGAGCGCCGAGCAGTTCTCGCGCGTGCTGTTCCGGCTCGTCGATGCCGCGTTGTCGGGCACGCCGATGTCGAACGGCGAAGCCGGCGTGCGACTGTATTCGGTGATCGTTCACGAAACCGAGACCGGCTACGCACAATGCTTCCGCGACGATGCATTCAACTCGCGCATGGGCTGCATCGACCTCGACGCGATCGTGTTCGCGCCCGCGATCGTCGCGCAGTGGCGCGATCCGGGCCTGTTCGAGCGGCTCAAGCGCGGCCAGGTCCTTTCCCGGCAGGAATCGTCATGATCCGAAAAAATCCGCGCGGCGACCTGCCGCAGATTCATCCGAACGCGTTCGTGGACCCCACCGCCATCCTGTGCGGGCGCGTGATCGTCGAGGAGAACGTGTTCATCGGCCCGTACGCGGTGATCCGCGCCGACGAAACGGATGCGGACGGCCAGATCGCGCCGATCGTGATCGGTGCGCATTCGAACATCCAGGACGGCGTTGTGATCCATTCGAAATCGGGCGCGAGCGTGACGATCGGCCGGCACACGTCGATCGCGCATCGCGCGATCGTCCACGGGCCGTGCACGGTCGGCGATGGCGTGTTCGTCGGATTCAACAGCGTGCTGTTCAATTGCACGATCGATGACGGCTGCGTGGTGCGCTACAACGCGGTCGTCGACGGCTGCCGTTTGCCGTCCGGCTTCTACGTGCGGTCGACCGAACGCATCGGGCCGGAAACCGACCTCGCCGCACGGCCTCAGGTGACGCCCGACGCGAGCGATTTCTCCGAGGACGTCGCGCGGACGAACAACGCGCTGGTGCGCGGTTACAAGCACATCCAGAACGAGTTCTGATTCATGGGCGAGCGTGAGCGGCTGGACGCCGGACGACGGACGCGCGATCACGGGCTGGCCCGTGCAGCCTGTCGCGCGCGGGCAGGTCGTCGTGCGCGACGGCTAGTTGAACGGGCGGCCGGCCCGGGGAAGCCGCGACGTTTCTCGGCACCTAGATTGGCAGCCGCACCGTCTGCTTGATGCGTTTCAGCGGAATCTCGGTTTCGACGTTGCGTACGCCTTCGATCTGCGTGAGCGTTTCCATCTGAAAGCGCTGGTAGTCGTCCAGATCCTTCGCGATGACGCGCAGCAGATAGTCGTAGCTGCCGGCCATCAGATGGCATTCGAGCACCTCGGGCGCTTGCTCCATCTCGCGCGCGAAGCGTTCGACGGTCGTCTTGTCCTGACGCTCCAGCGTGACGCGCACGAATGCCGTGAATCGCAGCTCGACGGCCGCCGGGTTCAGCAGCGCGACGTACGCGTCGATGACGCCCTGTTCCTCGAGCAGGTGAACGCGGCGCAGGCAAGGCGTGGGCGAGAGGCCCACCTCTTCGGCGAGTTGGGCATTCGTCTGATTCGAGTTTCGTTGCAGCGCACGCAAGATGCGCCGATCGATGGCATCCAGCTTGATTGGCATTTTTGACTACCAACGTGATGAAGATTGGAGAATAACTCCAAACCCGACATCGAAAATAGCCGACTTCGCAGCCATTCTCCACTGCCGGTTGCCGATAATCGGACGACTGCCCGGCGTCGCAGGCGCGCGATTCCCGCCCGTCCGCCCCGGTGCCGCTTTCAGGAGAATCCCGATGCCGCACGTAGCCTGGTTGCCGTTCATGGCCACCTCCCTTCTGATCATTCTGACGCCGGGCCAGGACATGGTGCTCGTGATGTCGCGCACGCTGTCCGGCGGCACGCGGGCGGGCCTCGTAACCGCGGCGGGTGTCAGCGTCGGCTTGCTCGTGCATACGATGCTCGCGACGCTCGGCCTCGGCGCACTTCTTCAGGCATCCGAATGGCTGTTCACTGCATTGAAGATGATCGGCGCGCTGTACCTGCTGTACCTTGGCATCACGTTGCTGCGTTCGTCCGGCGAGCTGACGCTCGCGAGCGGTCGCGACGCGCCGGCGTCCGGCTTGCGCACGTTCGCGCAAGGCGCGCTGTCCAACGTGTCGAATCCGAAGGTCGCGCTGTTCTATCTCGCGTTTCTGCCGCAGTTCGTGCCGGCCGGCGCCGCGCATCCGATGCTGTCGTTGTTCGTGCTCGGCACGACGTTTGCCGGCCTGACGTTTCTCGTCAAGGGGCCGGTCGCGTTGTTCGCCGGCCTGCTGTCGACGTCAATCCGGCGCAATCCGCGCATCCTGACCCGCATGCACCGGGTGAGCGGCGCGGTGCTTCTCGGGCTGGGCGTGAAGCTGGCGTTCGAGCGGCGTTGACGATGCTCACTGAGCCGGCATCGTCTCCGCCAGCGTGCGCATCGCGTCCACCGTTTCCGGGTTCGCCGGGAAAAACGCCTCGATCGCGAGTTCCGACAGCGTGACGTCCACCGGCGTACCGAACACGGTCGTCGTGCTGAAGAACGTCAGTTCGCCGGCGGACGTGCGCAGCCGCAGCGGCACCGCGATGTCCGCGTAGTCGGCGCGTGCGTGCGTGTCGTCGGGCTGGCCGGCAGGTGCCAGATAGGCGGCGAGCTCGTCGCGCAGCGCATGCAGCGTGCGGTCGCCGCTCGCGTCGATCTGCCGTTGCAGCCGATGCAGGATATGCGCGCGCCATTCGTGCCAGTTGACGATCTGCGGCGCGAGGCCGTCAGGATGCAGGCTCAGACGCAGCACGTTGACGGGCGGCTGCAAGAGCGCCGGATCGGCCTGCTTGACGAGCGCGCCGAGCATCCGGTTCGCCGCGAGCAACGTCCAGTGACGATCCACCGCGAGTGCCGGGTACGGTTCGTGGCCGCGCAGCACGGCTTCGACCGCGTGCCGTGCCGCATCGAGCTGCGGATCGGAGAAGGGACGCTCGCGAAACAGCGGCGCATAGCCGGCCGCGACGAGCAGCGCATTGCGCTCGCGCAGCGGCACGTCGAGGCGCTCGGCGAGATGCAGCACCATCTCCCGGCTCGGCTGCGCGCGCCCGGATTCGACGAAGCTCAGGTGTCGCGCGGACACCTCCGCCTCCAGCGCGAGGGCCATCTGGCTCAGCCGCCGGCGTTGACGCCAGGTGCGCAGCAGCGAGCCGATGCCGGACACGCGGCCGGCGGACGGAGGGAGCGATTGAAGGGTGGCGGTCGAGTTCATGACGAAGATGATAGGCAATCCCGCGCGCATCGGGCATTACCTGCGAGGTAAGCATTCCGGATCGGCGCGCATTCGCGCCGCCACCTGCCGCCGCCCGAGGCCCCGTTGCGCCCCCGCATTCCGTTCCCGGATGTGCGCTGACGCTGCGTTACCATAGCTCCCGTGCCACCTGAGAGGCGACATCGGCCCGCGACCACGACGCCCGGCCGGATGCCGCGCACATTTACAACAAGGCATTCCAGGGGAATCCAACAATGAAAAAATTCGCCGTCCGCGTCGCCTTCATGGCGATGCTCGCGCTCGCCGCAACCAGCAGCCATGCGCAGACCGAAGCCGCGCAGGTCGAAATGAGGGCCGCCGCCGCGGCCGCCAACAAGGTCGTCGTGAACGGGCCGGCCGATATCGACGTCAAGCACGAAGCCGTGCTGAAGCTGAAGGAAGGCGAGTCGTTCGTGCCGGCCGCCGAAGCCGGCCGCTACCTGCGCTCGATGGGCAACTCGATCGACGAATCGAAGCTGGTCGGCCTCGTGCTGCCCACGGACCCGGACGCCGACTGGATCTCGGTCGTGTCGTTCGAGCCGAGCGGCTACATTCGCGACGACGACGCGAAGGACTGGAAACCGGACGAATTGCTGAAGAGCCTACAGGCCGGCACCGAGGCAAACAACCCGGCGCGCAAGGAACGCGGGCTGCCGGAGACCGAGGTGGTCGGCTGGGCGCAGGCGCCCGCGTACGACGCCGCCACGCACCGGCTCGTGTGGTCCGCGATCATCCGCGACAAGGGCGCGGCGGCGAACGCGCAAAGCGACGGCGTGAACTATCGGACGCTCGTGCTCGGCCGCGACGGCTACCTGTCGCTGACGATGGCGTCGACGCTCGCCGATCTGCCGAAATACAAGCCTTCGGCCGACGGCCTGCTCGCGAACATCCGCTTCAACGACGGCAAGCGCTATGCCGATTTCAACAAGTCGACCGACCACGTCGCGGAGTACGGGCTCGCGGCGCTGATCGTCGGCGTCGGCGCGAAGAAGCTCGGGCTGCTCGCGCCGATCGGCGCGTTCGCCGTGAAGTTCTTCAAGATCGGCGCGGTCGCGTTGCTGGCGGGCGGCGCGGCGCTGAAGCGCTTCTTCGGGCGCAAGCCGAAGCCGGCGGCCGTGCCGGTCGTTGCCGATGCAACCGATGCAACCGACGCTGCCGCCGTGTCCGGCACGGAGCGCAAGGAATGACGAAGCTGCTGTTGCTGATTTTCGGCGGCCTGAAGTTCGGCAAGGTGCTCATGTCGGCGGGCACCATGCTGGCGTCGATCGCGGTGTACGCGCTGTTCTACGGATGGCGCTTCGCGGTCGGCTTCGTCGCGCTGCTGCTGGTTCACGAAGCCGGCCACTACGTGGCCGCGCAGCGGCGCGGGCTCGACGTCGGGCTGCCGACGTTCATTCCGTTCGTCGGCGCATGGATCCAGCTGAAGGAGATGCCGCACGACGCCGAAACCGAAGCGTACGTCGGGCTGGCCGGGCCGTTCGTCGGCACGCTCGGCGCGCTGGCCTGCTACGCGGCCGCACGGCATTACGACAGCAACCTGCTGCTCGCGCTCGCCTACACGGGCTTCTTCCTGAACCTGTTCAACATGATTCCGCTGTCGCCGTTCGATGGCGGGCGCATCACGGCGGTGCTGTCGCCGCGCATCTGGTTCGCGGGCGTGCCCGTTCTGATCGCGCTGTTCGTGTACCGGCCGAGCCCGCTGCTGATCGTGATGGCGATCCTCGCGCTGCCGCAGTTGAAGCGCGCGTGGCGCTACGATCCCGACGCGCCGGAGAACCGTGCGTACTACACGACGTCGGTCGAGACGAAAACGACCTACGCGCTGTTCTACGTCGGCCTGCTCGCGTTTCTCGCGCTGATGACGTCCGGCGTGCACGACATGCTGCGCGTCGCGCATTCGGCGGCCCGAGCGACGTGAAAACGGCGGCCGCCGTCGCTTCCCGGTGCCTCCCCAAGGTCACGCGTCGCGATGGCGCAGCTCGACGCGCTTGATGTCCTTCACGATCACCAGATAGCTGAGCACCGTGACGAGCGCGTTCAGCCCGACGAACACGAGCGCGCCGTTGAACGAACCGCTCGCGCCGACCAGATAGCCGATCGCGATCGGCGCGACGATGCCGGCCGTGTTGCCGAACATGTTGAACAGGCTGCCCGACAGGCCGATCGCTTCCTTCGGCGCCGTGTCCGCGACGACGGCCCAGCCGAGCGAACCGATTCCCTTGCCGAAGAACGACACGGCCATCAGCACGATCACGAGCGCTTCGCTGTCGACGTAATTGCAGCCGATGATGACCATCGACAGCAGCATGCCGCCGACGATCGGGATCTTGCGCGCGAGCGTCAGCGACACGCCGCGGCGAATCAGCATGTCCGACAGCATCCCGCCGAGCACGCCGCCGAGGAACCCGCAGATCGCCGGCAGCGACGTCATGAAGCCCGCCTTCAGCAGCGACATCCCGCGCGCCTGTACCAGATAGATCGGGAACCACGTGAGGAAGAAGTACGTGAGCACGTTCACGCAGTATTGGCCGAGGTAGACGCCGAGCAGCATCCGGTTCGACAGCAGCTGGCGCACGTAATACCAGCCCGCGACGCGGCTGCCTTCGGACGCCGACGCCGCGCCGGCGCCGCGCGCGCGGGTCGGCCGGCCCGTGGTGCGCACGAGGCCGCCGCCTTGCTCGATGTGCTCGAGTTCCGCGCGGTTCACCGCCGGATGGTCGGCCGGATCCTTCATCACGCGCAACCACAGGAATGCAAGCGCGATGCCGGCGAGGCCGAGCCACAGATACACGTGATGCCAGCCATACGCATGCGTGAGCCACGCCATCAGCGGCGAGAACACCACCGCCGCGAAATACTGCGCGGCATTGAAGATCGCCGACGCCGTGCCGCGCTCGGCGGTCGGAAACCAGCTTGCGACGACCTTCGCGTTCGCCGGAAACGCGGGCGCTTCGGCGATGCCGACCGCAAAACGCATCACGAACAGCGCGGTCACGGCGAACGCGGCGCTGCCGCCAAGGCCAATCGTGCTTTGCAGCAGCGTGAACGCCGACCACAGGAAGATGCTGGTCGCATACACGCGGCGCGCGCCGAAGCGGTCGAGCAGCCAGCCGCTCGGCAATTGCGCGAGCACGTACGCCCAGCTGAACGCGGAGAAGATATAGCCCATCGTCACCGGATCAATGCCGAAGGCCTTGCGGATCGGCGTGCCGGTGATCGACAGCGTCGCGCGGTCCGCGTAGTTGAGCGTCGTGACGACGAACAGCATCGCCAGGATCCAGTAGCGCACGGCGGTGCGGCGCGCGGTGCCGGCGAGGTCGATCGGAAGATCGCGGGAGGGAGTCTGATTGGGCACGTTAAAGTAGTACGTCGTCGTATGACATGAATGAAAGTTTATGTGTCCGCTCAGAATGTGGAAACCTCGGGTTTTCCCTTTGTAAGTTGACGAAAAAGGGTAAGAATGACGGCTTATGCTCGACGGATAAGGCGCGACGCCAAGCGGCAACGCTGCGCACGCGATGCGTGAATGACGAAACGATGTCGGCAGACATCATATCTGTTGGGCTACAATGACCGAATCATTCCCGAACCACGGAGCACATCCCATGCAACTGACTGGAGAGATGCTGATCGGCCCCGAAGCGGTGGCCGGCTCGGCGGGCACCTTGCACGCGTTCGACCCGACGAAGGGTGCGACGATCGATGCGCCGGCCTTCGGCGTCGCGACGCAGGCCGACGTCGAGCGCGCGTGCGAGCTCGCGCGCGATGCCTTCGACGCGTACCGCGCGCAGCCGCTCGCGGCTCGCGCGGCGTTTCTCGAAGCGATCGCCGATGAAATCGTCGCGCTCGGCGACGCGCTGATCGAGCGCGCGCACGCCGAAACGGGCCTGCCCGTCGCGCGGCTGCAGGGCGAGCGCGGCCGCACCGTCGGCCAGCTCCGGCTGTTCGCGCGCGTCGTGCGCGACGGTCGCTTCCTCGCCGCGTCGATCGATCCCGCGCAGCCCGCGCGCACGCCGCTGCCGCGCTCGGACCTGCGGCTGCAGAAGGTCGGGCTTGGGCCGGTCGCGGTGTTCGGCGCGAGCAACTTCCCGCTCGCATTCTCGGTGGCCGGCGGCGACACCGCGTCGGCACTCGCGGCCGGCTGCCCGGTGATCGTGAAGGCGCACGAGGCTCACCTCGGCACGTCCGAGCTGGTCGGCCGCGCGATCCGCGCGGCGGTGGTGAAATGCCGGATGCCGGACGGCGTGTTCTCGTTGCTGATCGGCCCGGGCCGCGTGACCGGCGCGGCGCTCGTCAGCCATCCGGCGGTGCAGGCCGTCGGCTTCACCGGCTCGCGCCAGGGCGGCATGGCGCTCGTGCAGCTCGCAAACGCGCGCCCGCAGCCGATTCCGGTCTATGCGGAAATGAGCAGCATCAACCCGGTCGTGCTGTTTCCCGCCGCGCTCGCCGCGCGCGGCGACGCGATCGCGACCGGCTTCGTCGAGTCGCTGACGCTCGGCACCGGCCAGTTCTGCACGAACCCGGGCCTCGTGCTCGCGGTTGACGGCCCCGATCTCGACCGCTTCGAGTCCGTCGCGGCGCAGGCGCTCGCGAAGAAGCCGGCCGGCGTGATGCTGACGCGCGGCATCGCCGACGCGTATCGCAGCGGCCGCGGCAAGCTGGCCGAACTGCCGGGCGTGCGCGAAATCGGCGCGGGCGAGGCGGCGCAGACCGAATGCCAGGGGGGCGGCGCATTGTATGAAGTTGCTGCGCAGGCGTTCCTCGCCGAGCCGGCGTTCGGCCACGAAGTGTTCGGGCCCGCATCGCTGATCGTGCGCTGCCGTGACTTCGACGAAGTCGCACGCGTGCTCGACGCACTCGAGGGCCAACTGACGGCCACGCTGCAGATCGACGCCGACGACAAGCCGCTCGCGCGCCGCCTGCTGCCGATCCTCGAACGCAAGGCCGGGCGCCTGCTCGTCAACGGCTACCCGACCGGCGTCGAAGTGTGCGACGCGATGGTGCACGGCGGGCCGTTCCCGGCGACGTCGAACCCGGCCGTCACGTCGGTTGGCGCGACCGCGATCGACCGTTTCCTGCGGCCCGTATGCTATCAGGACTTCCCGGACGACCTGCTGCCCGAAGGGCTGCAGGAAAGCAATCCGCTCGGTATTCCGCGGCTGCGCGACGGCCGGGCGGAGTGATGGTGCGGCGGCACGGCGCGCAGCCGCGCCGCTTGCCGAAGCAGTGAGAGCGGGGGCCGCCTGTTGGCGGCTCCCGCTTTTTTCATGATGGCTTTCGCGTCGCCGGAATTTCTCCTACAGTAGCGGGGCCTCGGGCCGCCCGGTCCGCAGGCGGGCCTGAGAGACCACAAAATTCCAAGAGGGAGTCATCCGATGAACATCAGCAAGCGCGGCGACCACCTGTTCGCCGCCGGATTATGGAAGGTGATCGGCGGCGTCGCGCATGCCGTGCGCAGCCGGATCGGCCAGTACAGCGAAGGGCGCGTGCTCGCGAATGCGCTGCTGGAATTCCAGCGCGACCTGGGCGGCAGCGAATTCGACGTGACCATCAACCAGGGGCGGTCCGTCACGGGCTCCGACGCGCATTCGCTCATGTTCGGCCTCGCCGTGCGCCAATTCCGGCAGGACATGGAAGCGCTGGTGTTCGCACTCGAGTATCGCCGCAACATCGACGAGCACGACCCGAGCCTGCGCACCGACGCGCTGATGCAGGCCAACAGCGCGCTGTCCATCGCGAAGCAGTCGGCCACGATCACGGTCGGCCGGTTCTTCGATGCCGTCGTCGATCGCGACGTGCTCGGCCAGATTCTCGGCGGCGAGTCGAACGCGCGCGTGCGAGCGGGCGCGCAACAGCAGATCGAGGCGACGCGGATCAAGCTCGCCAACGTGCGTCACCGGATCATCGGCGTCATCGCGCAGATGTGACCGCGCGCGGCGCGGCGGGATCCGTGGCATGGCCGCCGCTGCAAACGACGGCGGCCGGCAGGTGCCGGCCGCGATCCAACACGGGCGATGCAACAAGCCGGCCGCGGTGCGGTTGAAGGCGCTGCGCCGGCCGGCCCTGCTTACTGCGGGCCCATCTTCTTGATCAGCACGTCCAGTTCGGCCATTTCGTCGTCGGTGAGGTCGACGAGCGGCGCGCGCACCGGGCCCGCGTCGTGGCCGACGAGCTTCGCGCCCGCCTTCACGATGCTGACCGCGTAGCCCGCGCGACGGTTGCGGATCTTCAGGTACGGCAGGAAGAATTCGTCGATCAGGCGGCCCACCGTTGCGTGGTCGTCCTTCGCGATCGCCTCGTAGAACGCCATCGCCGTCTTCGGGATGAAGTTGAACACGGCCGACGAGTACACCGGCACGCCGAGCGCCTTGTACGCGGCTGCGTAGACTTCGGCCGTCGGCAGGCCGCCGAGATACGCGAAGCGGTCGCCGAGGCGGCGGCGGATCGTGACCATGCTCTCGATTTCGCCGACGCCGTCCTTGAAGCCGATCAGGTTCGGGCAGCGATCGGCGAGGCGCTCGAGCATGTCGGCGTTCAGTTTCGAATTCGCGCGGTTGTACACCACGACGCCGATCTTCAGCGCGCGGCACACCTGCTCGACGTGCTCGGCGATGCCTTCCTGGCTCGCTTCGGTCAGGTAGTGCGGCATCAGCAGCACGCCGCTCGCGCCGAGGCGCTCGGCTTCCTGCGCATATTCGATCGCGACGCGCGTCGCGCCGCCGGCGCCGGCCAGGATCGGCACCTTGCCCTTGCAGGTTTCCGTCGCGACACGGATCACATCGGAATACTCGCGCTGCGTGAGCGAGAAGAATTCACCGGTGCCGCCGGCCGCGAACAGCGCGGTCGCGCCATACGGCGCCAGCCATTCCAGACGCTCGGCATAGGTGCTCGGACGGAAGCTGCCGTCCGCGTCGAAGTCCGTCAGCGGAAACGACAGCAGGCCGTGGGAGATGATCTGTTTGAGTTCTTGCGGTGAGGTCATGGTTGGGTCGTCCGTCTAGCGCGAGTGCTGGGTTCGTCGGGTACGGCATCCGGGCCATATTGGCGATGTCGTTGTATGTCATCGTACAACGCAGGAACGAGCAATGCAAGCAGCGTCCCGACAGATAAAGGGTAGGGTCTTTCCGGATAAGGGTTTACGTAATATCACCGATGGGTGTTGAATGTCGTATGATGACTAACGATCTGGCTGGTAGCCTTCCAGGAATTCCGATGACTGCTTCCCCGCTTTATATCCGCGTCCATCCGGACGACAACGTCGCGATCGTCGTGAACGACGGCGGCCTGCCCGAGGGCGCGACTTTTGCCGACGGCCTGACGCTGCGCGAAGGTGTGCCGCAGGGGCACAAGGTCGCGCTGGTCGACCTCGCCGCCGGCGACCCGATCGTCCGCTACAACGTCGTGATCGGCTACGCGCTCACCGAGCTGCGTCGCGGCAGCTGGGTCAACGAGCGCACGATGCGCATGCCCGAGCCGCCGGGGCTCGACGACCTGCCGCTCGCCACGCGTACCGCGCCGCCGCTGGCGCCGCTCGAAGGCTATACGTTCGAGGGTTTTCGCAATCCCGACGGTTCGGTCGGCACGCGCAACATCCTCGCGATCACGACGACGGTGCAGTGCGTGTCGGGCGTCGTCGAGCATGCGGTGAAGCGGATCAAGGACGAACTGCTGCCGCGCTACCCGAATGTCGACGACGTGGTCGGGCTCGAGCACACATATGGCTGCGGCGTCGCGATCGATGCGCCCGATGCCGACATCCCGATTCGCACGCTGCGCAACATCAGCCTGAACCCGAACTTCGGCGGCGAAGTGATGACCGTGAGCCTCGGCTGCGAGAAGCTGCAGCCCGAGCGCCTGCTGCCGCCCGGCGCGATTCCGCTGGCGGCCGACGGCGCGACGGACAACGGCGGCGTCGTGTGCCTGCAGGACGCCGCGCACGTCGGCTTCAATTCGATGATCGATTCGATCATGAAGATGGCCGAATCACATCTCGAGCGTCTGAACCGCCGTCGTCGCGAAACCTGCCCGGCGTCGGATCTCGTCGTCGGCGTGCAGTGCGGCGGCAGCGACGCGTTCTCGGGGCTGACCGCGAACCCGGCGGTCGGCTTCGCGGCCGATCTGCTCGTGCGCGCGGGCGCGACGATCATGTTCTCGGAAGTGACCGAGGTGCGCGACGGTGTCGCGCAGCTCACGTCACGCGCGGCGAACGAGGATGTCGCGCGCGAGATCATCCGCGAGATGGACTGGTACGACCGCTACCTGCAGCGCGGTCGCGTCGACCGCAGCGCGAACACGACACCCGGCAACAAGAAGGGCGGCCTGTCGAACATCGTCGAGAAGGCGATGGGTTCGATCGTGAAGTCGGGCAGCGCGCCGATCGCCGGCGTCGTGCGCCCCGGCGATCGGGCGCGGCAGAAGGGGCTGCTGTACGCGGCGACGCCCGCGAGCGACTTCATCTGCGGCACGTTGCAACTCGCGGCGGGGATGAACCTGCACGTTTTCACGACCGGCCGCGGCACGCCGTACGGCCTCGCGCAGGTGCCGGTGATCAAGGTCGCCACGCGCAGCGATCTCGCGCGCCGCTGGCACGATCTGATGGATCTCGATGCCGGGCAGATCGCGACGGGCGCGGCGTCGATCGAAGAGGTCGGCTGGGAGCTGTTCCGGCTGATGCTCGACGTCGCGAGCGGCAAGCGCCGCACGTGGGCCGAGCAATGGAAGCTCGCGAATGCGCTGACGCTGTTCAATCCGGCGCCGGTGACCTGACGCGTGCGGTTGCGACGGCGGACGATGCGGGCGCCTTCGGGCGCCCGTTTTCAATAGCGGCGGCGCGGTTTCCTTACCTCGAACGTAATCGACCGCCCGCGCGAGGCCGGCGACGATGGCGACACGCGAACACGAAACGTCCGCGGTGCTGTCCTCCCCTCATCCAGACCAGGAGCCTCGCATGAACACGAACGAAACCGTCCAGTCCGCTCACGCCGACCTGATCGACCGTTATTTCGACGCCTGGAACGAGTCCGACGCCGCACGCCGGCGCGCGCTGATCGATGCGACCTACGCGAGCGACGCGGCCTATCGCGATCCGCTGATGGCCGGCGACGGCCACGCGGGCATCGACACGATGATCGCCGCGGTGCAGGCGCGCTTCCCCGCGTATCGCTTTCGCCGCACGACCGACGTCGACGGCTTCGGCCAGCACCTGCGCTTCTCGTGGGCGCTCGTGTCGCCGGAGGGCGCGGCGATCGTGAAGGGTTCAGATTTCGGCACCGTCGATGCGTCGGGCCGCCTGAAGTCGGTGACGGGTTTCATCGACGAAATGCCGGCCGCGACGTCGTGACGTGAGCGACGCATGCCCGGCGGCCGCCGGGATCGGGTAACGTATGCAGTTCGTTCCCCGTCCCGGAGGTTTGCCCACATGCTGAAGAATATCGATCCCCTGCTGCACGCCGACGTCCTGCACACGCTGCGCGCGATGGGCCACGGCGATGAAGTGGTGATTTGCGATGCGAATTTTCCGGCGGAATCCGTCGCCGAGCATACGGTGGTCGGCCGCGCGCTGCGCATCGATGGCGCGGATTCGGCGCGCGTCGCGCGCGCGGTGCTGTCGGTGCTGCCGCTCGACACGTTCGTCGACACGCCCGCGTGGCGGATGGAGGTGGTCGGCGACCCGGCCGCGGTGCCGCCCGTGCAGCGCGAAGTGCAGGCTGAAATCGATCGCGCGGAAGGGCGCGCCGTGCCGCTCGCGGGCATCGAGCGATTCGCGTTCTACGAGCGCGCGCAGCAGGCGTATGCGGTGATCGTCACCGGCGAGCAGCGCGGCTACGGCTGCTTCGTGTTCAAGAAAGGCGTGCTGTTGAGCGACGCCGGTTAGGGCCTGTTCCTTTTATTCGCGGCGGCGGGCTGCGGCGTCGTTCATCGTGGTGGCGCCGCGTCGGTGCCGGCCGCCGCAGTGTAAAGATTTGCTACAACCTTTTTCTTGGACACCGCGAAAAGACCCTCTATGCTGGCCCATTTGCCGCGGGCCCGGCCGGGCCGCGCGGCTGCGAACCGCCCGGGCACGCCTCGAGCGGACGGCCGAATTGCATACGAGGAGAGAGGCATGACGCGTTCCGTCGATTCCGGCGTCATTTTTTTCGCGCGCCTGGCGCTGGCGGCGTTGTTCTTGTGGGGCGGCGTGATGAAGCTGCTCGGCTACGGCGATTTCATCGGCTATCTGCATCGGATGAACGTCCCGTATCCGCAGGTGACGGGCCCGCTCGTCGTTGCAATCGAAGCATTCGGCGGCCTGCTGCTGATCGTCGGCTACAAGGTCAAGCCGCTCGCGTTGCTGATGGCGTTCTACACGATCGCGACCGCGATGGTCGGCCACAATTTCTGGGACGCGACGGACGCCGCCGTCCAGCACGACATGGTCATCCACTTCTGGAAGAACGTCGCGATCGCCGGCGGTTTCCTGCTGCTGTTCGTGACCGGTGCGGGCGGCGCGAGCATCGACGCGCTGCGCCGGCCAAGTTCGTCGTACGGCGCGCTGCGCTGAGCCGGAGTTGAGTCGAGTCGCGCTGAACGGCGCGACGTACGGACGTCGCGCGCCGCGCGGAACCAAAACGAAAGGGCCGAATCCCGCACGCCGCGGGATTCGGCCCTTTGTTCATCCTGCGCGCGGATGCGCGCCGGCGTTCAGCGTGCGTCCTTCAGCTCCTTCGCATCCTTCGCGAACTGCACGGCGATCGCGCCGAGTACGCAGATCGCCGCGACGTACACGACCGGCGCGAGCGGGTTCGACTTCATCATCAGCGACACGATCACCGGCGTGAGGCCGCCGAAGATCGCATACGCGACGTTGTACGAGAACGAGATGCCCGAGAAGCGCACGACGGCCGGGAAGCTCTTGACCATCACGAACGGCACCGCGCCGATCGTGCCGACCATGAAGCCGGCGATCCCGTAGTACAGCGGCAACGTCGACGCGTCGGCGGCGACCTGCGCGAACAGCAGGTAGTAGCACACGGCCAGCACGAGGCCGCCGATGCCGAGCACGCGCTTCGCGCCGATCCAGCCCGCGAGCGAGCCGGCGGTGATGCAGCCGGCCGTCAGGCACAGCGTCGCGATGCTGTTCGCGAACAGCGTGGTGGCGGGCGTCAGGTGATATTGCTTCTGCAGCAGCGCGGGCGTCATCAGGATCACGACGACGATCGCCGCCGACAGCATCCACGTGAGCAGCATCGACACGATCACCGCACGGCCGTGATCGCGCAGCACGGCCTTCAGCGGAATCTCGGCCGCGAGCGCCTTCTTCGCCTTCATTTCGGCGAACACCGGCGTCTCGTGCAGCCAGCGGCGCAGGTACACCGAGAACAGGCCGAACACGCCGCCGAGCAGGAACGGGATGCGCCACGCGAATGCGGTGACTTCGGCGCCCGAGTAGCGGCTGTTGATACCGGCAGCGACGAGCGAGCCGAGCAGGATGCCGGCCGTGAGGCCCGCGGTCAGCGTCCCGCATGCATAGCCGATGTGGCGCGACGGCACGTGCTCCGACACGAACACCCATGCGCCCGGCACTTCGCCGCCGACCGCCGCGCCCTGCAACACGCGGAACAGCAGCAGCAACACCGGCGCGAGGATGCCGATCGAGTCGTAGGTCGGCAGCAGGCCCATCAGCAGCGTCGGCACCGACATCATCAGCACGCTCAGCGTGAACATCCGCTTGCGGCCGAACAGGTCGCCGAAGTGCGCCATGATCACGCCGCCGAGCGGGCGCGCGAGATAGCCGGCCGCGAAGATGCCGAACGTCTGCAACTGGCGCAGCCAGTCGGGAATGTCGTGCGGGAAGAACAGCTGTCCGATCGCGGGTGCGAAGAACACGAAGATGATGAAGTCGTAGAACTCGAGGGCGCCGCCGAGTGCGGCAAGGCCAAGGGTCTTGTAGTCGCTGCGCGTGAGCGCGCGTTCGGCGGCACGGGGCACGCCGCTCAATTCGGAAGCTTGCATGGTCAGGACGATCGGTTTTGAATGTTGTTGTCGGTGCTGCGTCTCCAGAACCCGCTATCGGCATGGACTGGCAAGGCGCGGCCTGCATCGTCGAGCGTGCGCCGAGCGCCGGATAGGGCACGCGACACGCACCGTCGCACCGGGATGGGGCACGACGCAGACGAAGCGTCAAAGCGGGTGGGGGGATTCTACAGGAGCGCGAAATGCGCGCGCGCGGGCCGCGCCGAGGAGCGCTTCGGACTTCACGCGGAAGAAACGCGCGCGGCGCGGCAAGCGGTCGATCCGCGTGCCGCGCCGCGCAATGCAACGAGCGTGCGATCAGTTGCCGGCGATCGTGTCGACCGGCTTGAACGCGCCGCGCTCGACCTTGTAGATCGTCACCGGCGCATCCTTCAGGTCGCCCTTCGCGTCGTATGCGATGCTCGGCGCCGACACGCCCTTGATCGATACCTTGCCGAGATACGGCGTATAGACCTTCGGGTCGGTCGAGTTCGCTTCCTTCATCGCGGTGAGCAGCGCGATCGTGCCGTCGTACGAGTACGGCGAATAGGTGATCACGTCTTCATTGAAGCGTGCCTTGTAGCGCGATGCATAGCCGGCGAAGCCCGGCATCTTTTCCTTCGGCAGCCCGCCCATGTAGACGATCGCGCCTTCGGCCGCGTCGCCGCCGACCTTCAGGAACGTCGGCGAACGCGACATTTCGCCGGTCACGAATGCCGACTTCATCCCGAGCTGGCGCATCTTGCGGATCATCGGCGAAGACTGCGCGTCGCCGCCGCCGTAGAAGATCGCATCCGGGTTGATGCCCTTCAGGTTGGTCAGGATCGCGGAGAAGTCGAGCGCCTTGTCGTTCGTGAAATCGCGCTTGACGATCGTGCCGCCCGCGGCTTGCACGGCCTTCGCGAATTCGTCGGCGATGCCCTGGCCGTAGGCCGTGCGGTCGTCGATGATCGCGATGCGCTTGAAGCGCAGCGTCTTCACCGCGTACGTGCCGACGATGCGGCCTGCTTGCGCATCGCTCGTCAGCAGCCGGTACGTCGTCTTGTAGCCGCGCGCCGTGTATTGCGGCGACGTCGCCATCGAGATCTGCGGCAGCCCGGCGCGATCGTACAGGTCGGACGCCGGAATGCTCGTGCCCGAGTTGAAGTGACCGATGATGCCGCGCACGTTGTCGTCGATCAGCCGCTGTGCGACCGTCGTGCCGGTGCGCGGGTCGGCCTGGTCGTCCTGCGAGTCGAGCTGGAACGTGACCGGCTTGCCGCCGATCGTCGGATGCGTCGCGTTGAAATCGGCGATCGCGAGCTGCACGCCCTTCTGCATGTCCGTGCCGTAGTTCGATTGCGGCCCCGTCAGCGGCGCGGCGAAACCGATCTTGACGACGTCGGCGGCGATGGCGTGTGCGCCCGACAGTGCGCAGGCAGCGGCCAGCGCGACGTGCGATACCTTCAGCTTCACTTTCACTTCCCCTTGATGGCGTGGTTGGGCCGACGCCGGCCGACGGGCCGGTGCGGTAAACCGGGCGAGACGTATCGATCGGCAGGCCTTCGCGACGGCCGCGCGGATTGTGCCGGAATCGGCGTGCGCGGCGGCGGCGGGATGTCGTCTCGTAACCGTTGATCGAAGTCTAGGTAGCGAAAATGCGCGCGTCTTGCGCGTTCGATGCGTGACCGGCGACGATTTCGGCATATCGTAGATAACCCTGATATGTGCTGAAATCGTCATGTGAAATGCGCAATCGGGCCAAGACGCGGCACGCCGGCATCTCCAGGATGGCAGCTTCGCGAGCGTTGTTGCGATACCGCGTGCGGCAGGTCGATATCACCGAAGTTGCCGATCGATGCCGGGCACCCCGCAGCGGATCGATGCGCAATCCTCGGCGTCCGGCAAGCGCGGCGCGGTGGTTGCGCGCACAACGGCACGGCGCGTTGCGCGCGGAGCCATGCTGCTGCCCGATCGTTGCCGACCGGCGTCGCGTTGCGCGGCCGCCGTTCGCCGAGTCGCTCTATCGCGCTTGTACGAGCTCGTCGCGACGTGTTCTCGACCGCGCTTCTATAATCGACGCCATCAGCCACTCCCTTCGCAGATGCCGGGATGACGACCTTCCTTGCCGCACCGCCCATGAGCCTCGCCGACACATTGCGCTACCAGCCCGACAATGCCGATCTCGGCGCGATGCTCGCGCACTTCCGCCTGCTCGAGCCGGTGTTCGACGCGCTGCCCGACGTCGCATTCTTCGTGAAGGACGCGAACGGCCGCTACGCGCTCGTCAACCGCACGCTCGCGCTGCGTTGCGGCTACAAGGACAAGCGCGACCTGCTCGGCAAGACGACCGACGAAGTGTTTCCGCGCCGCTTCGGCCGAACGTATTTCGAGCAGGACATGGCAACGATCACAGCGGGCCAACAGCTGATGGACCAGCTCGAGCTGCATCTGTATCCGGGCCGCCAGCCGGGCTGGTGCCTGACCTGCAAGGAGCCGCTGCGCGACGCGGCGGGCAAGGTGGTCGGTCTTGCGGGCATCTCGCGCGACCTGAAGGCGCACGAAGGTTCGCACCCGGCCTACAGCAAGCTCGCAGACGTGGTGCAGCACATCCAGGATCACTACGTGCAGCCGCTGAACCTGAAGCAGCTTGCGCAGATGGCCGGGATGTCGGTCGCGCAGCTCGAACGCTACTTCCACAAGGTGTTTCACCTGACGCCGCGCCAGGTGCTGCTGAAAACGCGGCTCGACGCGGCCACGGCGCTGCTCGTCACGCACGACAAGGTGACCGACGTCGCGGCGCTATGCGGTTATACGGATCACAGCGCGTTCACGCGCCAGTTCAAGGCAACGGTCGGCATGACGCCGACGGAATACCGGCTGATGCTGCAGGACAGGGCAGGGTGAAGTGACGCGCCGGAAGGGGCGGCGCGTCGGAAGGATCGGGGCGGTACGAAGGATTGAAGCGGGAAAGCGGCGACTTGGCGGCGACTCGGCGGCGCTCAGCGGTAGCCGAGGCCTTTCAGGACGGCCGTGCCGTCTTCGGTCAGCCGGAAGCTCGGTGCCGTGTCGGCGTCGAGCTTGACCATCTCGACGAGGCCGGCTTCCTGCAGCGCGGGCAATTCGGCTTTGGCATTCGCGCCGATCGGTGCGTGCAGCAGCACGAGCAGCGTTGCGATTTCATGATGGCTGAGCAATCGGCGCAGCATCGTCTTTTTTACAGGGGGGGCGGCCGGGCGGCCCGCGGGTGCTTCTACGGCGCTCATCGCTGTCCTCCTTTTCGAGATATCTATCGGGTACTGGAAGCGGATGGTGCCGTCGAAGACTTAAGCGATTCTTAAAAGCGCGGTGGCCGCGCGCATGTTGGAGCGTGGTGCGCGTTACCGGATGTAACCCCGGCAGGTTGGCCATGTCCCGCTCGCGGTGGTCGGCCTTGCCCGGCAAGGCGCTGCCGCAGCGCTCACCACGATGGCGCTTCCGCGTGGCGCGCGTCCCTGCGGCGGCGTGATTTTCCCGTTCGAATCGCTCCCAGCGCGGAATTCGCTTGCGCCCTTATTTTCTTCGCTGGGCCTGCGCGGCGAGCCGCACGGCCGCGTTGGCGGCGCCGTAGCCGTCGTAGCCGCCGCGCCGCTCGACGATTTCGAGCGAGAAGCGGTTGTCGACCAGTTCCGTATACGCATGCAGGAATTCGCCGCCGTTTTCGTCGCGGTCGTACAGCAGATGATGGGCGCTCAGCGTGTCGATCAACTCGTCCGACAGCGCGTAGCGTGCGGCGAGATCGTCGTAATAATTCGGCGGAATGCGCAGGAACGGCACGCCGTCGGCGGCGAACGCGGCGACCGTCTTCACGATGTCGTCGGTCCGGAACGCGACGTGGTTCAGCCCGGTGCCGTGATAACGGTCGAGCGATTCGGCGACGGCCGTATGGCGATCGACCGACGCATTCAGCGCGATCCGCACCGAGCCGTCGGCGCTGCGCACCGCGCGGCTGCGCATCAGGCCGTACGGATCGGGTACGAGCCAGCTGCGCTCTGCCTCGAAGCCGAAGGCGGTCTTGAAGAACAGGATCCACGTGTCGAGCGCGTCTGCCGGCAGCGCGAGGCACACGTGATCGATGCCGGTCAGCGGGCCGACCTCGGTCGGGCCGTCGATGTCGGTCAGCACGAAATCCGATTCGTACAGCGTTGGAGCGTTCGGCGTCTCGTCGACGAAGTATTCGAGGCTGCCGTCCGGCGCCTGCACGCTCGGCAGCACGCGCTCGTTCGGGCCGACGCGCCCGGAAAACGGCGTGTAGCCGAAGCCGGCCGCGCGTTCGAATGCCACTTTCGCATCGTCGACGCGGAACGCCGACGCGCACAGCGACAACCCGTGCTGCTGGAAGAACGCGTCGGCGAACGAGTCGCGCTCGGCGTTCAGCACGATCGACGCGGCGCCGTGCTGGAACAGCGTCACGTCCTTCGATCGATGGCGGCCCGCGAGCCGGAAGCGCATCCGGCCGAGCCATTCGCCGACGGTGGCTGCCGCCTGCGCGTCGACCGCGAATTCAATGAACTGGAACCCGACGTGCGCGGGCGGCGCAGGCGGCGCGAATAGCGGCTGGCCGGCGGCCGGCGCGCGGCCGTCCTGCGCGAGTCGCGCGCGCGACAGTTCTTCCAGATAAAGCAGCGACCGGTGGCCGTCGGCGGCCGTGATCGCGGTCGGCGCGGCGCGGAAGCCGTCGTTGAAGATCTCGAGCGACAGCGGCCCCGTATAACCGGACTCGATCACGCGGGCAGTGAAGCGCGCGAGATCGAAATCGCCCTGGCCGGGGAACGAGCGGTAGTGGCGGCTCCATTCGAGCACGTCCATCGCGAGTTTCGGCGCATCGGCGATCTGCACGAACGCGATCCGGTCGCCCGGGATATCGGCGATCGCGTCCGGCGAATCGTCGAGCGACAGCGTATGGAAACTGTCGAGCGCGAGGCCGAGATGCGGGCTGTTCACCGCGTTCACGAGCTGCCACGCGTGCCCGTACCGCTTTACGACGCTGCCCCACGCGAGCGCCTCGTACGCGGCCACCACGCCGGCCTGCCGCGCGGCTTCGGCAAGCGCGCCGAGCTGGTCGATCAGCAGCGCGTCGTCCGCGATCGTGTCGGGCGACACGTTGCTGCATACCAGGATGCGGTCGGTGCCGAGCGCATGCATCACGTCGAACTTGCGGCGGATGCGGTCGAGATTGCGCGCAAGCTGGGCCGGGCTCACGCCCTCGAAGTCGCGAAACGGCTGGAACAACACGATGTCGAGGCCGAGATCGGCAGCCATGCGGCGCACGTCGGCGGGCGATCCGTCGAAGTAGACGAGGTCGTTCTCGAAGATTTCGACACCGTCGAAGCCGGCGGCCTGGATGGCGGCGAGCTTCTCGGCGAGCGTGCCGGACAGTGACACGGTGGCGATCGAGCGCTGCATGGGCGAATCCTGCGGTGAGCGGGGCATGGCGTCGGCTGGATCGGGCCGGAATGAACCAGTCATTGAATTGTTTGCGGGCGCCACATCCCGAATTTACTAGGGGAGTATGGCGAATTATACAAACTAACTAGATGGTACAAATAAGCGAAAACCCGAAAAGACATTGCGCTTGCGCAAGCGCACACTAGCGCCGAATCTTGACGTCAAGGGGCGAAGTCGACTAGCGATTCGCCCCCGTTTTTGGAGCAGAAACACCATGAGCAAGCACAAGGTGCTGGTGCTGAACGGCCCGAACCTGAATCTGCTGGGCACCCGCCAGCCTCACATCTACGGCGCGGAAACCCTTGCCGACGTCGAGCAGCGTTGCCGCACGGCAGCCGAGGCGCTCGGGCTGGAGATCGATTTTCGCCAGTCGAACGCCGAGCACCAGCTGATCGACTGGCTGCATGCCGCGCGCCACGATACGCACGGCATCGTGATCAACCCGGCCGGCTATACGCACACGTCGGTCGCGCTGGCCGACGCGCTGTCCGCGATCGCGAAGCCCGTGATCGAGGTGCATATCTCGAACGTGCATCGCCGCGAGGCATTCCGTCATCACTCGTATGTGTCGGCGGTGGCCGAAGCCGTGATCTGCGGCTGCGGCACCGAAGGTTACGTATTTGCGCTGCAGCGCCTGTCGACCCTTTTCGCGCAAGGAGCCGCACGATGAGCCGCCCGTCGTTTCTGATCGGCCTGATCGGCCAGGGTATCGGCGGTTCGCTGTCGCCCGCGATGCACGAGGAAGAAGGTTTCCGCCAGGGATTCGGCTACGTGTACCGGCGCATCGATCTCGACGTGCTCGGCGTGACCGTCGACGCGCTGCCGGAACTGCTCGATGCCGCGCAGCGGATGGGCTACAACGGGCTCAACATCACGCATCCGTGCAAGCAGCGCGTGATCGAGCACCTCGACGCACTGTCGGACGATGCGCGCGCGCTCGGCGCGGTGAACACCGTGCTGTTCAAGGACGGCAAGCGGATCGGCCACAACACCGACTGGTCGGGTTTCGCGAAGTCGTTCCGTCGCGGGTTGCCCGGCGCGTCGCTCGAGCGTGTCGTGCAGCTGGGCGCGGGCGGCGCGGGTGCGGCCGTCGCGCATGCGGCGCTGCAGATGGGTGCCGCCGAACTGACGATCTTCGACGTCGACGGCACGCGTGCCGCCGCGCTCGCGGGCGAACTGCAGCAGCGCTTCCCGGCCGCCCGGGTCGCATCGGGCAACGATCTCGCGGCCGCGATGCGGGCGGCGACCGGCCTGATCCATGCGACGCCGACCGGCATGGTCAAGCATCCGGGCCTGCCGCTGCCGGCGGAGCTGCTCCACGCGGGAATGTGGGTCGCCGACATCGTGTATTTCCCGCTCGAAACCGAACTGATCCGCGCCGCGCGCGCAGCCGGCTGCGCGACGCTGCCGGGCGGCGGGATGGCCGTGTACCAGGCGGTCGATGCGTTCGAGATCTTCACCGGACGCACGCCGGACGACGAGCGGATGTTCGAGCATTTTCAGTCGCTCGTCGCGCGCTGACCTTTCTACAGACTAGCTGAAAAAGAGACCAGGAGACGACCATGCAGCACACCACCCACACGAACGCCGCGCCCGCGGCGGCCGCCACGGTCCGGCGGACCTCTGCGCGCTACAAGATCCTCGCGCTGCTCGCGATCGGCACGATGATCAACTATCTTGACCGTACCGTGCTGGGGGTGGCTGCGCCGCAGCTCACCAAGGAGCTCGGCATCAACGCGGCGGTGATGGGCATCATGTTCTCCGCGTTCTCCTGGACGTACGTCGCGATGCAGGTGCCCGGCGGCTTGTTCCTCGACCGTTTCGGCAGCAAGATCACCTATTACTGGTCCATGACGCTGTGGTCGCTGTGCACGCTCCTGCAGGGCTTCGTGCCCGGCGTCGGGACGCTGCTCGCATGCCGGCTCGGCCTCGGCGTGACCGAAGCGCCGTGTTTCCCGACCAACAGCCGCGTCGTCGCGACGTGGTTCCCGCAAAACGAGCGCGCGATGGCGACCGGCACGTACACCGTCGGCGAGTACATCGGTCTCGCGTTCTTCAGCCCGGTGCTGTTCGCGCTGATGGGTGCGTTCGGCTGGCGCTCGCTGTTCTGGGTCGTCGGCGCGGTTGGCATCGTGTTCGGTCTCGTCTGGTGGAAGTTCTATCACGAGCCGCGCAACCATCCGGGCGCGAACTCGGAAGAGCTTGCATACATCGAAGCGGGCGGCGGCCTCGTGCACCGCGCGCGCAAGGACGGCGACACGAGCGGCAAGTCCGCGCAGGCCAAGTTCAGCTGGGCGATGGCCGGCCGGCTGGTGAAGAAGCGTCAGCTCGCGGGTATCTGCCTCGGCCAGTTCGCCGGCAACTCGACGCTCGTGTTCTTCCTCACCTGGTTCCCGACCTATCTCGCGACGGAACGCCATATGGGCTGGCTGAAGATCGGCTTCTTCGCGGTGATGCCGTTCATCGCCGCATCGGTGGGCGTGATGTTCGGCGGGATCTTCTCCGACTGGCTGCTGCGCCGCGGCAAGTCCGCGAACCTCGCGCGCAAGCTGCCGATCATCGCGGGCCTGCTGCTTGCATCGACGATCATTCTCGCGAACTACGTGAAGAGCAACGAAGCCGTGATCGCGATCATGTCGGTCGCATTCTTCGCGCAAGGCATGGCCGCGCTCGGCTGGACGCTCGTGTCCGACATCGCGCCGGACGGCCTGCTCGGCGTGACGGGCGGCATCTTCAACTTCGCGGCGAACCTCGCGGGCATCGTCACGCCGCTCGTCGTCGGCTTCATCGTCGCATCGACCGGATCGTTCGTCGGCGCGCTCGTGTTCATCGGCGTGATCGCGCTGATCGGTGCGCTGTCGTACATCTTCGTCGTCGGCGACATCAAGCGGATCGAACTTTAAGTACCGGCTCCACGCACCCTCGGTGCGTTCGCCCGGCGACCTGCGGGTCGCCGGGCTTTTTTGTGTCTGCGTTCCACGCTTGCCGGGCGTTGCTGACGCGGCGCTCACGCGTGCTGCACGACGATTCCGAGCGAGTCGACCGCCTGCGCGATCGCCGCGACCGCGCGCCGGATATCGCCGGCATCGATCGCGCCGATGCAGCCGACGCGGAACGTCTCGCGTTGCGTCAGCTTGCCCGGATACAGGATGAAGCCCGCGTCGCGCACCGCATCGTAGAAGCGGCGGAAATCGTACGCCGGGTGGTCGGGCGCGTGGAACGTGACGATCACCGGTGCCTGCACGCTCGCATCGAGGAACGGCGTGAAGCCGAGCGCGCGCATCGATTCGATCAAGGTCCGACAATTCTCCGCATAGCGCGCGCCGCGGGCGGGCTGGCCGCCTTCGGCCAGGTACTGGTCGAGCGCGGCGCGCAGCGCGGCGATCACGTGGGTCGGCGGCGTGAAGCGCCACTGGCCCGTCTTGCGCAGGTACGCGTACTGATCGTGAAGGTCGAGTGCGAGCGACGGCGAGTTGCTTTCGCACGCGTCGAGTGCGTCGCGCCGCACGATCGCGAATCCCATCCCCGGCACGCCTTCCAGGCATTTGCCGCTCGCCGAGACCAGCGCGTCGATCCCGCTGTCCGCCAGCGCGATCGGCAACGCGCCGAACGAACTCATCGCGTCCACGATCAGCCGCTTGCCGTGCCGCCGGCACACGGCCGCGATCGCGTCGAGCGGATTGAGGATGCCTGCGCTCGTTTCCAGGTGCACCAGCGCGACGTGCGTGATGCGCGGCTCGCACGCGAACGCGGCTTCGATCGCCGCCGGGTCGACCGCGGCGTCCTCGCCGAACGGCAGCGCGATCGCGTCGATGCCGAGCCGGCCGAGGATCTTCAGGATGCGCGCGCAATACGCGCCGTTGTCCGGCACCAGCACGACGCCGTCGCGCGGCACCAGCGTACCGAGAGCAGCCTCGACCGAGAACGTGCCGCTGCCTTGCATCGGCACGCACACGTATTCGTCGCCGCCGCGCGCGATTGCGACGAGATCCGCGCAGACGCTCGCAGTCAATTGATTGAAGGCGGCGTCCCACGAGCCCCAGTCGTGTTGCATCGCGTGGCGTGTTGTGGCGGACGTGGTGAGCGGGCCGGGCGTGAGCAGAATCGGGTCGGGCATGGTTTTTCTCCTGCAAAGATCGGACGAAACGCCGGGCGGCATTTCTGAACGACTTGCATGATATTGGCAAAATGTGTCATTTTTTGGAAATTGTGGCACTCGTCACGGCGTTGTCATCGAACGCTGTGATCCTTCGGTTGCCGCGCGAGACCACCTGCAGCGCGGCAGCGAGACAGGCCGGTCGTCGGTCTGTCCGACTGAAAGGAGCCGGATCGTGCCCCGGCCGTTTGGTGTTCCGCCTACGGAGAAGTGAGATGACACTGCAGAATTCCTCGCGCGCCGCTGCCGGCGCGTTCCGCAAGCTCGCGCTGGCCGCCTGCGCCGCCGGTCTGCTGCAAGGCGCGGCGATGCCCGCGCATGCGGCGAACGCGGTCGTGCTGTACACGGCGGACGGTCTCGAGAATCTCTATCGCGACGTGCTGCCCGCGTTCGAGAAGAAGGAAGGCGTCAAGGTCAACATCGTGACGGCGGGCAGCGGCGAGGTCGTCAACCGCGCGAACATCGAAAAGAACTCGCCGAAGGCGGACGTGATCGTCACGCTGCCGCCGTTCATCCAGCAAGCTGGCCAGATGGGCCTGCTGCAGCCGTACCAGAGCGTCAACTACAAGAACGTGCCGGCGATCGCGAAGGCAGAAGACGGCACGTGGGCGACGTTCGTGAACAACTACTTCTCGTTCGCGATCAACCCGGATGTCGTGAAGAACCAGCCGAAGACGTTCGCCGACCTGCTGTCGCCGGCCTACGCGGGCAAGGTTGCCTACTCGAACCCGGCCACGGCCGGCGACGGGATGGCCGTGCTGATCCTGACGACGTCGCTGATGGGCGAGGACAAGGCGTTCGACTACCTCGCGAAGCTGTCGCAGAGCGTGAAGTTCCACACGAAGGGCACGGGCTATCTGAACGTGCTGCTGTCGCGTAACGAGATCAGCGTCGCGAACGGCGACCTGCAGATGGATCTCGACGACGCCGAGCACGGCGCGCTGGCCGTCAAGCCGATCTTCCTGGCCGCGAAGGACGGCGACCAGCCGACCACGTTCCAGCTGCCGTACGGCATCGGCCTGATCAAGAGCGGCCCGAACCAGGACGCCGGCAAGAAGCTGATCGACTACCTGATGTCGACGGAAGTGCAGTCGAAGGTGCCGGACATGTATGGCATCCCGGGCCGCACGGACGTGCCGCTGGCCGGCAAGAACGGCGAAGCGGTCAAGAAGGCGATCGCGGGCGTGAAACTGATCCCGGTCGACTGGACGCAGGTGATGGCGAAGAAACCGGTGTGGATCGAGCGCTGGAAAAAGGACGTGATCGGCAGCTCGGGCAAGCAGCTCGACGTCGTCAAGCCGAAGTGATCGCGACACGTCGCCTGTATCAGTGAGCAAGAGGATGAACCCGGTGGACACCACCCTGACCCATCCCGGCGCATTCGGCGCCGCCGAACCGCGCGCCACGCTGCGGTCCGGCGCGCCAGGCGGCGTGCAGATCGAACACCTGAGCGTGCGCTACGGCGCACGCACTGTGCTGGAAGATCTGTCGCTGTCGATTGGCGCCGGTGAATTTCTGACCGTGCTCGGCAAGAGCGGCTGCGGCAAGACCACGCTGCTGCGCTTCATCGCCGGGTTCGTGAAGGCCGACGGCCTGACCGGCACGCTGACCGTGGCCGGACGCGACCTGACCCATGCGCCGCCGCACAAGCGCAATCTCGGTCTGTTGTTCCAGAATTACGCGCTGTTCCCGCACCTGTCGGTGTTCGAGAACGTCGCATTCGGGCTGCGTGCCCGCGGGATGGCCACGTCGGAGGTGACGCGTCGCGTTGCCGATGCGCTGAAGCTCGTGCAGCTCGGCGAAGCCGGCCACCACCTGCCGGCGCAGCTGTCGGGCGGGATGCAGCAGCGCGTTGCGCTGGCCCGCGCGCTCGTGATCGAGCCCGACGTGCTGTTGCTCGACGAGCCGTTGTCGGCGCTCGACGCGAACCTGCGCGCGTCGGTGCGCAGCGAGCTGAAGGCGCTGCACGAGCGCCTGCCGAACCTGACCGTCGTCTGCGTGACGCACGACCGCGACGACGCGCTCGTGCTGTCCGACCGCGCGCTGCTGATGCGCGACGGCCGCATCGCGCAGCTCGGCACGCCGCAGCAACTGTACGATGCGCCGCGGGACGGCTACGTCGCGCGCTACCTCGGCCCGGCCAACCTGCTGCCGCCGCACGTGATTTTCCCGCTCGGCGACCCGCGTCACGGCATGCGCGGCAAGGTCGCGTGCGTGCGCCCCGAGCGCCTGACCGTGATGCCGCTCGCGGCGGGCGGCCTGCACGGCACGGTGTCGTCGGTCGAATGGCAGGGCGCCGATCTGTCGATCGCGGTGGTGATCGACGCGGCGCCCGACGAACCCGTGCGCGTCACGATGCAACGCGGCCGCGGCGCGGCTCCCGAGCGCGGCGCGCGCGTTTCCCTGCATTGCGAGGCAGACGATGTCGTCCTTATCGAGCCCTGAAGCCGGCCTGCCGCCGCACGTGCTGGCGTCGGCCGCCGCGCATGCCGCCGCCGCGCGGCGCCGCAAGCGCATGGGCGACCTGCATCTCGCCGCGCTCGCGATCGTCGTGCTCGGCCCGCTCGTCGTCTATCCGCTGGTGCGGCTCGTGCTGCTGAGCGTGTCCGGCGATCACGGGCTGAGCTTTGCCGCGTACCGGACGTTCTTCGGCAACCCCGAGACGCGCAACGTGCTGCTGACGACCGTCGGCGTGCTGTTCGCGAGCGCCGGCACGGCGTCGGTGCTCGGCGTGCTGCTGGCCGCGCTGCTGTTCTTCAAGCCGTTTCCGGGCGCGTCGCTCGTCACGCGCTTCCTGGAACTGTACGTCGCGTTCCCGTCGTTCCTCGTCGCGTTCACGCTGATCTTCCTGTACGGCTCGCAAGGCTCGATCAGTATCGCGCTGCAGCAGCTGTTCCATCTCGAGGCTCCGCCGCTCGATTTCCTGTTCGGCATCGGCGGCGTGATCCTCGCTCAAACCGTGTTCTATACGCCGTTCGTCGTGCGGCCGACGCTCGCGTCGTTCGCGACGCTCGACCTGCGCCTGATCGAGGCGGCGCGCAGCCTCGGCGCGTCCGGATGGATGCTCGCGCGTCGCGTCGTGCTGCCGATCGCGTGGCCGGGCATCGCTGCCGGCACCGTGCTGTGCTTCCTGCTGACGCTAAACGAGTTCGGCATCCTGCTCGTGCTCGGCAGCGCGCGGCTCGTGACGCTGCCGGTCGCGATCTACAGCAGCGCGACCGTCGACCTCGACCTGCCGACCGCGTCGGCCGGCGCGGTCGTGATGCTCGCGCTGTCGCTGGCGCTCTATGCGGTTTATCGCCGGGTGAACCGGCGTGCGACGGGAGGGAACGATGTCCGCTGAATTCCGTATCGGGCAAGCCGTGCCGCGCCACCAGGTCGGCTGGGGCGACACGGTCCTCAAGCATGCGTCGCGCGCGGCGCTCGCGCTGGCCGCGTTCGCGTGCTTCTGGCTGTTCGTGCTGCCGGTCATCGTCGTCGCGCTGTCGAGCGTGTCGACGCAGTGGTCGGGCACGATCCTGCCGGCCGGCTACAGCCTGCGCTGGTTCGAGCGGCTCGGTTCGCCGGAATACGACGCGCTGCTGACGAGCCTCGAGATCGGCTTCGGCGTGTCGGCAATCGGCACGATCCTCGGGCTGTGGCTCGCGCTCGCACTCGAAGGGCGCGACCGCCGCGGCCTCGGCGCGGTGGTCGATGCGCTCGTGATGGTGCCGAACGGCGTGCCGAGTGTCGTGCTCGGGCTCGCGGTGCTGATCGCGTATCACCAGAAGCCGCTCGACCTGTCGAGTTCCGCCGCGATCGTCGTGCTCGTGCAACTCGCGCTGATTCTGCCGTTCTGCTATCGCTGCGCGGCTGCCGCGCTGCGCCCGGAGCTCACCGTGCTGCGCGAAGCCGCGGCGAGCCTCGGGGCGCCGCCCGCGATGGTGCTGCGCCGCGTGCTGCTCCCGCAACTCGTGCCGGCGCTGCGCGCGAGCCTCGCGCTCGGCTTCGCGCTGTCGCTCGGCGAACTCGGCGCGACGCTGACCGTCTACCCGCCGGGTTTCGCGACCGTGCCGATCGTCGTGATCGGTCAGGTCGAGCGCGGCTACTACCTTCCGGCATCCGCGCTGTCGTTGTTGATGCTCGGCGCGTCGCTCGCGGCGCTGCTGCTGATCGCCGCGCGGGTGCCGCGCGGCAAGCGGGCGGCATCGTGAACGCCGCGTTCGCACTGCGGCAGTTCGGCGAGCAACCGGCCGCCGGCAACGTGTCGACGAATCTCGCGGGACGATCGATCGACGTCAACGGCCGACGCTACCGGCTGCCGGTCGAACCGACCGTCGTTATCTGCGTCGACGGCTGCGAGTACGACTATCTCGAACGCGCGGTGGAGGCGGGCGTCGCGCCGTTCATCGCCCGGATGATCGCGGAAGGCACGGCCTGGCGTGCCGACTGTGTCGTGCCGACCTTCACCAACCCGAACAACCTGTCGATCGTCTGCGGCGTGCCGCCGGCGGTCCACGGGATTTGCGGCAACTACTTCTGGGATCCGGCTGCCGACGGCGGTCGCGGTGCCGAAGTGATGATGAACGACCCGGCGTACCTGCGTGCCGGCACGCTGCTTGCAGCGGCGTCCGACGCCGGCGCGCGGGTGGCCGTCGTCACGGCGAAGGACAAGCTGCGCCGGCTGCTCGGCTGGCGGATGAACGGCATCTGCTTCTCCGCCGAGAAGGCCGCGCAGGCGAATCTCGCGGAAAACGGGATCGTCGACGTGCTCGACTGGGTCGGCCTGCCGTCGCCCGACGTGTACAGCGCGGCGCTTTCCGAGTTCGTGTTCGCGGCCGGCGTGCGGCTCGCGCAGACGCGCCAGGTCGATCTCATGTACTTGTCGACCACCGACTACGTGCAGCACAAGTGCGAGCCAGGCAGTGCCGGCGCGAACGCGTTCTACGCGATGATGGACGGCTATCTCGCCCAGCTCGACGCCCTCGGCTGGGCAATCGGGCTCACGGCCGATCACGGGATGAACGCGAAGCACGATCCGGTTACGGGCCGCCCCAACGTGATCTATCTGCAGGACGCGTTCGACGAGTGGTTCGGTGCACGGGCTGCGCGCGTGATCCTGCCGATCACCGATCCGTATGTCGTGCACCACGGCGCGCTTGGCTCGTTCGCGACCGTCTACCTGGCACCCGGCGTCGACCGGACCGACGCGATGTGGCGCGTAGGCGCGATCGACGGCGTCGAGCTCGTCCTCGACAACGCGGAAGCCGCCGCGCGCTTCGAGCTGCCGGCCGACCGGATCGGCGACCTTGTCGTGATCGCGCGGCGCGACATGACGCTCGGCACGCGAGAGCGCGAACACGACCTGTCGGGCCTGACCGTGCCGCTGCGGTCGCACGGCGGCGTGTCCGAGCAGGAGGTGCCGTTGTTGTTCAACCGTCGGATCGAGCGGGACGATCCTGCACGTCGTCCGCGCAACTTCGACGTTTTCGATTTCGTGCTGAACCGGATCGCGTCATGATGGCTCATCCCCGACAGGATCACCCGGCGTTTCGCGCAGAGGCACTGCGCTGGCGCGGCACGCGTGCGACGCGCGACCGCGTTCTCGACGTCACCGATCCATACACCGGCACGCGTGTCGGCACGGCGCCGCTGGCGAGCGTCGACGACGTGCGCGCCGCGTTCGACTACGCGATGGCGTACCGGCCCGCGCTCACGCGTTACGAGCGTTCGCAGATCCTCGAGCGTGCGGCGGCGCTGCTGCGCGAGCGTACCGAGGAAGCCTCCGACCTGATCACACTCGAATCGGGATTGTCGAAGCGGGATTCGCGCTACGAGATCGGCCGCGTCGCCGACGTGCTGAAGTTCGCGTCGGTCGAAGCGCTGCGCGACGACGCGCAGAGCTTCTCGTGCGACCTGACGCCCCATGGCAAGGCGCGCCGCGTGTTTTCGCAGCGCCAGCCGCTCGACGGGGTGATCGTCGCGATCACGCCGTTCAACCATCCGATGAACCAGGTCGCGCACAAGATCGCGCCGGCGATTGCGACCAACAACCGCGTGATCGTGAAGCCGTCGGAGAAGGTGCCGTTGTCGGCGTTCTATCTGGCTGACCTGCTCTACGAGGCCGGCCTGCCCGAGCCGATGCTGCAGGTGCTGACCGGCGACCCGCGCGAAATCGCGGACGAATTCGTCACGCACCCGCACGCATCGCTGATCACTTTTACGGGCGGCGTGTCGATCGGCAAGGCGATCGCCGCGCGGGCCGGCTACCGGCGCATCGTGCTGGAGCTGGGCGGCAACGATCCGCTGATCGTGCTCGACGACGCCGATCTGGAACGTGCGGCCACGCTGGCCGTGCTCGGCTCGTACCGGAATTCGGGGCAGCGTTGCACGGCCGTCAAGCGGATCCTGGTACAGCGCACGATCGCGCCGGCGTTCACCGAGTTGCTCGTCGAGAAGACGCGCGCATGGAAATATGGCGATCCGTTCGATCCCGCGAATGAAATGGGCACGGTGATCGACGACGCGGCGGCGCGACTGTTCGAGGCGCGGGTCGGCGAGGCGGTCTCGCAGGGCGCGCGCCTGCTGACCGGCAACGTGCGTCGCGGTGCGCTCTATTCGCCGACCGTGCTCGACAACGTCGATCCGTCGATGACGATCGTGCGCGAGGAGACGTTCGGCCCCGTTTCGCCCGTCATCGCGTTCGACACGATCGACGACGCGATCCGGATCAGCAACGGCACGGCATTCGGACTGTCGTCGGGTATCTGTACGGACAGTACGGCGGCGGTCGTGCGGTTCGTGAACGAACTGAACGTCGGGACGGTGAACGTCTGGGAAGTGCCCGGATATAGGATCGAACTGTCGCCGTTCGGCGGAATCAAGGATTCGGGGCTTGGCTATAAGGAAGGTGTTCAGGAAGCGATGAAGAGCTTCACGAACGTGAAGACGTTTTCGCTGCCTTGGGAGTGAGCGGATGGCATTGACGGTGGAAGAGATTCACGGGCTGTATCGCGAACACGGCCACGTCGCGTATAGCGGCGAACCGGTTACGCAACTGGAGCATGCGTTGCAGAGCGGGTTGCTGGCGGAGGAGGCGGGCGCCGACGAAGCATTGGTTGCGGCCGCGTTCCTGCACGATCTTGGCCATCTGCTGAATCGGCAGGGCGAGACGCCGAGCGCGCGGGGCATCGACGACCTGCATCAGTATTACGTGCTGCCGTTTCTGCGGCCGCTGTTTTCGGACGCAGTGCTGGAGCCGATCCGGCTGCACGTCGACGCCAAGCGTTGCCTGTGCCGCACGGACGCCGGCTACTTCGAGAGCCTGTCGCCGGATTCGGTGCGCAGCCTCGCGCTGCAGGGCGGCATCTTCAGTGAAGCGGAAACGGCCGCGTTCCTGCAGCGCCCGTTCGCGGAAGATGCGCTCCGCCTGCGCCGCTGGGACGATACCGCGAAGGAAGAGGGCAAGGTGACGCCTGGTCTCGATCACTATATGGAGATCGTGGCGCGTCAGGCGCGTATGGCCTGACGGCTGGGCTGCCTCTATCTCTATATAAGGCCTCGCATGCGGGCAGCATGCGAGGCCTTATATTTTTTACGAAACCCCTTGCGCGATTGCCGTGAGGTGCATAGAATCACGCCTCTTTCGCGCTAACGGCAACGCGGCGCGGAGGAAAGAAGGGAAGCGGTGCGGTTGGGCTGGCTGTAGAGCCGCCGGCGCACACGAAGTTGAACCCCGGTCGTCGCAACGAAGCAGTTCAAAAAGTTGTTGACGAACCGAGAAACGCGGTTCATAATCTCGCTTCTCTGCTGCTGAAAACGCAGCGCTGCTGAGAAACTTCAGGTTGCTCGCAGAAATGCTCTTTAAAAATTAACAGCCGATAAGTGTGGGCGCTTGATGGCAGCGAGCTGATCTTCGGATCAGATAGCAAAAGTATCAAGAGTCTCACACTAAAGTAAGTCAGGTTTATGAAGTGATTCATATTCCTGTCAGCTTTGAGTGAGCGACCGGTTCGAAAGAACCGAAAACAGTAACAGGTTTAAACTGAAGAGTTTGATCCTGGCTCAGATTGAACGCTGGCGGCATGCCTTACACATGCAAGTCGAACGGCAGCACGGGTGCTTGCACCTGGTGGCGAGTGGCGAACGGGTGAGTAATACATCGGAA
>NZ_CADFEJ010000001.1 GCF_902833055.1 Burkholderia territorii | reverse complement strand
GCACGCCGTGATCCTGCACGAGCGCGAAGCCCTGCATGCGCAGCGCCGACTGCAGCGTCTTCAGCGCCTGGTCTTCCGGCACCGGCCGTTCTGCCACGAGATTGAGCTGCCCCTTCACGCGGGGGGCGACGATGATGGTCTTGCCGGTCGTCGCGCCGATCGCCTTCGCGACTTGACCGATATCCGCATTCACGAAATTGAGCGTGACCTGGGCATTACTTGGGAGCGGGTTAAGAGATATCGCGATTACATAAACAGACGAAAGTATCCTTGCGATACGGCGCAAAGGGCGACGTTTGGTTGTCATTGGATGTTGCCTTGCCTTGCGTTATCAAAACAAAAGGAGAGTATCGAGCTAATCACGAGACGCGATAGAGCTTAGCATGACTATGCGTTTGGAAAGATCTAATTGATGCTGTAACGGGAGATGATGGGAAAAATGAAATCAGATTTAATATATTTAAAAATAGCGACCTAGGGCAGGATAACTTCCGTCCGCATGGTGATGGATTCGACTCATCCGCAAATGGTGTGCGTGACGAACGTTCTTTGGATGCAGGTCAAGGCGTCGAGGCTCTTGTTGTTGAAGCGTCCGCTTGCACGGACGGCCTGCGGGTTTCATCGATTTGAACGGATCTGCACTCACCGGTGGTCGTATAAGGAAGGCGAAGATGTCCATTTGCTGTATCAACTGTAGCTTGCCTGAGTCACGCGTCGGCGTGCTGTCGAGCTACTATCCCGTTCAGTTCGACAAATTTTCGTTTGTGAAAGCTGGAAGCGGACCATTAGGGAACGTTTCATAAGGGTGCTGAATCGGCTGTCCAAAAAATACCGTGGCGGATGCCGAGGCATTCAGTACCCAGGCAACACCACACGCATTCCAGGGGAAACCCGACAATTGAACTTAGCGGGGACACATACCGGCATCGTGGTGGCTCGTCGCGAGCGTCCCGAATGCAGCCGGGTCCCGGAAGGGCACTGTTAGGCGACATTTTGGTGGAAACCGCTCGCATCCTTTTGCGGTTACGCGTTCCCGCTCATATCGGAATGCCGGGGAGCCAAACTTGGGCAGGATTGTGGGTAGGAGGCTACCTGCAACTGCGGGAGTCTCACTTGGCGGTCTCCGCGAGCGATGGTTGCGGTCTGCTGCCTTCCGCCACATGGGTTTTCGGCGATTTGGCCACCGCGTGCGCGATGGCAATCAGCGCCTGCGGAACAAGTCATCGTTGCAGTCTCGATTACGGGCGCTACGCTTCGTAGGCAGCAACATTGCATGGAGTATTTCGAGCACGTTCCGTTCGCCGTTGAGGTCTGACGCAAAGGGTAGCGCGCGATGAACCGAACCGGACGTGCTCCGAGACCGCATATCCTTTGTCCCAACCGGCGATCGTGGCTGGCGCGGCGTTGATCGGACTCGCCTCGTACCCGTTGCCGAGCCGTTGAAAATGGAAGGCCCGCTTACGCGGGCCTCATGCAATCAGCAATTGCCTTTCTTTGCCTGTCCGGGCGGGCAGAACCCGTTCCCCGGCCCGCCTTGCGGCGCGACGACGACCGGTGGGCCCGGAACGTATGCGACGCATCCGCTGAGCGCGCCGACCACGCTCGCTGCTGCGAGCAATGCGATAACCCCTTTCTTCACTTCGTTCTCCCGTTTATTGAGGAAAGGCAACATCGACACGATAAGGGTCGTATCGCGGCTCGATATGCCGAGCGCCTGGCAGATCAGCAGGCCGGGCGTGACGATCGGCACGATGATCGCCAACAGGTGCTGGAGCGCGGCGACGAAGGCGACCATCGGCGCAGGCCGGTCATTGGGGCCATAGACGAGGTCGCGCGACGACTCTGCGTCGTCGGCGCCGCGGAAGGCGGATCGGGCGGGGGAGGCGGGTTTCATGGCGAGCGGGCCGGACAGGATGGAAAGTGCGGCATTTGATCGGCTTCACCTTGTTGCCACGACGGGTGCGTACGTAACGTGTCATTCGACGACGAACGGCGACCGTTTGCCCGGACGGCATGGCTAAAAATCCGGCCATCGATTTTGACAGTCAAATATTGTCAGACTGCTTTCAAGGGGCCCGAGCCGATGCTACTGTTTGTAAGCATCGATGGAGCCGGGGCTATCACTTGCCGTATTGTGAATCCTTTGGCACAGGGCCGACACAAAATATGATACGGCTTGCCTTTCAAATACAGGTGGAGACGATTCGACATGAAGAATTTTCTGTTTATCGTGCTGCTTTCGGTGCTTCCTTCCATTACTTTTGCACAACCTACGTCGCAGGGTGGCGTGCTGCAATTTCCGGGTTGTGCCGCGGGGTCGGTGCCGGGACAGCCTGGATGTGGTGGAGTCCCGGACGATGATGAGTTTTCCTCATCAATGAGGCAAAGGTCTCCTTCGGCTGCACGTCAAGTACCCGAGAGCGGAAGCGGTGCGCTTCGCTATGAGACGGGCGTCTGGGAAGAGAGCTTCGGAGCCTTTGCTGACGACGGCAAAGGACTAAAAGGAAATGGCGGCCGATCCGAGGACAGCAGTAGTGCAATGGCTGCAAGAAATGAAGCGTTGCGCGATTGCGGACATGAAGACTGCAAAATCAAAATCGAAGTGCGCAATGGCTGTTGGGGGGTGGCATATGGAAAAAGGAGTACATACTATTATCGAACGATCGCAGACATGAACGCGCACGACCCGAAGAAGCTGGGATTGCAGACGGTCGAAAGAGGGGCGATGAATTTGTGTAAAAGTGCAGGAGATGTGGACTGCTCGGTCAGAAACACCTCTTGTAGTCTGCCGTCTTATTGACAGGAAAAATTATTCCTGCTGCATCCCGAACGAGAATTTTTTGGAAGCGAAATAGGGTGATCCGGGTCGACACTCGATTCTTTCGAGAAGTAGAGCGACTGAAGGGTACAAGGTGGAAAACATGCCCGGCATTGTTGGAACACCTTATGTCTTGCCTATCTTCTGCAAGAGCATCTCTGGTTTTCGGTGAGAGTAAAAAAAACAATAGAGAGGGTCAATGTAATGCAACGTACTCGCTTTCTGGTCGGCGCCGCCTTCACGTTCTCGTTCGTTGTCGGAGCAGCCGCGGTCGGCCCTCGACTGATCGGGGCAGCGGTGGCTGCGCCTCAATCGACGCGCTTCACTTGCAGCGGCGTCTTCAGTTCCGGCTCTGGTATGGCTGGCTCCTCGCTGGAAAAGGACGGAAAGCCGACCTGCTTCTTCGAGGCGGATACCGACGCGGAAGCCAAAATGCAACGCGAATGCGGTCAGAACTCGGAGTGTGACGCCACGGCAATAACGAGAATGGAAGGCGATAGCCGCATCGTCGAAAAGGTGTTGTCGGTCAGGCGGGTTGCCGGTTCGAAGGATGGACGCTCGACTCGACACGTCAATCAAACACCGCCCCTGCTTGACCCGGGAACGTGCCCCTCCGGCGAATTCGAAACCTTCGCCAGGAAATTCGCGAGCAGAATATCCATCCAGTCTCACTTTACGCGCTGGCCTGTTGCGGTCACCAGCATCGATGCCGCCGCTCAGCCGGAGCCAAAACCTGTGACGAAGCAAGTCACCGAGAACAAGATGCCCTTTCCGCTGATGATGGACATGGAACGTGCCAGGCGGGAAGGGAAATTGGTTCGTATTGCCCAGGATAGCAAAACAACCGGTCATGTCGATTATTCTGGATCGGATTCCGACAAAAAGGTCCGCTATCTCTTCCAGCGATCGGAATCATGCTGGCAACTGGTGGCTATCGATGACCAGTCCTTGTAGCCATTCGCGAGGCGGTGAAAATTATTTCCGGATGTCGGAGGTTGTCGGTCGATGAAACCTTACTGGATTTTTTTACTGTGCCTGCTCAATTTTGCGTGCGCGAAACCCAAATGTACGGCGAGCCTGGCGACGTACAAAATCCAGGTGGACCAAGCGCTTGGTGACAAGACCATTGACCAACGGGTCTATGACGATCAGCAACGGCGCATCGGCGAAATCGAAAAAACCTGCGCGGCGGGCGACGATCAAGCAGCCCTCTCGTCACTCTTTGACGCAGCCATTGCCCTGAATCTTGGGGCAGACGATACGTACGCGCGCTCATTGAACAATCGAAGCGCCCCGAACGAGCAACGCGCGGCGAGTCAGAAATGAGCTTGTCCGGAGATCGTGCGGCGAAACCGACGAACTCGACATCCGGGACGCAACCATGAAGCAGACGATTGTCGTCATCCTGGTCGGGGCAAGCGCGGGACTTATTGCGTTTGTCGGTGCCTTGAGAATCAGCGGATACATCCAGCAAAGGCGAGCAACAGCGCTCAAATCGAGGCCGGTGAAGGCGCCAACCCTGAGTTTTCACTACTACCCCGGCGCGCCGAAGGGCTATGCGGGATATACGGATCGCAACTCGATGCTGCAAACCGTCACGGATGATCTCGTTGATCACGATGCCGATTGGCAGTTCACGACCATTGGCTTTGCGAAAGGGTTTCTGAGCACCGTGCTGCTCCGGACAGGCGAGTCGGACGATTCGCATTACATTTTTAGTGTGGTGAATCGAAGCGACAGTGACGCGACAGCCATTCGCTGGCTCTCACGTATGCAGACGAAAGGGACAGACAACGCGCTACCGTCTACGTCAAATCTGAAGTCGGTAGTGTGCGGGATTGCATCTGACATTTCCATCGATGGACCCCGCCGCACGAAGTTTTGGGGCGAGGCCCGAGGCGATTGCAGTGAGCATTCGGAAGAGGGCAGAGTTTCCTCCGAGAGGCTGCGTGAACTCACGATCCTTATGCGGAACGCGGAACAGCGTGGCGAGTCCTTAGCGGCAGGCGCGCAGATCTTTCCCTGGTATGAACGCATCTAGCGGACGAAACACGGCGGGCCGGGGCAACGCACTCGCCCGATAGCAATCAATTGCCTTGTTGCATTCGACATCTGCGACCGGCATTCGATTGACGAAGTCAATCTCATTTGGATCGTCGTCCAGTAACGCGATTCTCATATTTCTCCCTTTAACGAATCCGGCAGCCCTGGCCGGTGCGTACGTCATGGGACACGCCGCTCATCGACCGTCTTCATCACGGGGCAGCTTCAGTCAATACGCTACTGCGAGCACCCGCTCGCCAGCAAACGAAATCGTCGATTTCGGTCGACGAAAATGCGTGCCTGTCGCCAGGACCGAGCGCGATCGACGTCTCGAGTGTGTGCGCGAAATCTTCAGCTGTCGACATTTGCGTTGAGCGCGCGTTTGAGCGTCCGAGGATGAACGTTGAAGTGCGCCGCGACCTCCATGATCGTTTGTGTCTCGAGGAGTACGCTTGCGTGAGCACATTGATCAGGCGTCATATGCCTCCTACGTCCGAGTTGCTTGCCTCGCGCGCGCGCGGCAGCTAATCCGGCACGTGTACGCTCGCTGATGAGACTGCGCTCAAATTCCGCAAGAGCGCCCATCATGTGGAAGACCAATCGCCCGCCGGGCGACGCCGTATTAATTGATTCGGTTAACGAATTGAAGTCCACCCCACGACGGGCCAGGAAGTTGATCAGATCAATGAGCTTGCTCAATGAGCGGCCTAGCCGGTCGAGGCGCCACACGACGAGCGTGTCGCCTTTCATGACTTTTGCCAGAGCCGCGTCAAGGCCGGGGCGTTGAAAGTCGGCACCCGAAATACCTTGGTCGGAAAAAACGACATCGCACCCCGCGCGCGTGAGCGCATCGATCTGAAGTCCGAGACTCTGTTCGTCCGTTGACACACGGGCATACCCGATATTCATGACCGGGCTCCGCATGCTTCATTCGCCGTCTGTGTGTCCGTGCATTCACTTACATGTGCTCTGCCCATCATGACGTTGCGTCCGACGATGACAGCCAAGCAGGCATGGCGGAGACGAGACACGCGGTCAATATCATCCGACGAACATACCCAGATTCCCGCTGGGTCGGGAAAACACAACAAACATGCTTCTTCACAGCCCGTATTCCTTTGTGCGTCGGCGGAAGTTGATTTCATGAAAGGCGGCGATTGTGGCCGCCGGCGCGCCGTCACTGGCCATAGATTGCAAAGAATGGTGAATTCCGGCGTCTTCGGGCAAATATTACTGGACGGAAAGGGACGTTTTTGTCCGACAAGGCTTACAGAAGTTCGACCCTGCAACCACGGGCGTTTGCGCAGATCGGTATTTTTTTTTGTAACTCTGATGCAAACGTCCGTTTGTGTCTTTCATTGCTTTCAGTTAAGCGCGGATGCGGCGAGGCAACGCATGCATCGGATAACAAATGAGGGTCTATGAGAGGCTCGGCATCGTCGGGGAGGTAGGGAGATGGGTTGCGCATTGTTCATAAGGGTCGTCAATCGACCTATGTTGGTCAGCCGTTTCGGGCGTTCGTTTGTCGAGGCCATCGATCTGGAACTCGGTGAGCGGGCGCGGAAACTGTTTGGCGACGTTGCACGGGTGCGCAAGACAGATGATGGACATCTGTTGATATCCGAGATTGTGTTGCACGACCCCGATGCCGATCGTTTGACGGCGGAGGCTCCAACGGAAAGCTGGCTGCTTCGATTGAGCGGGCGAACGACGCCGCACTCGCAAGCAGCATGGCTCGCCAACTTGCGCGCGACGTGGGTCGATGACGATGTCGCGCGAATGGCCGAGGCACGGAGCGTCAAACCCAGTATGGGGGTGCCGACGCGAGCCGATTTGGCGACGGTGGACACCGTGTTGCGTGCGATGAAGAGCGATGCGATTTCACTGGTGATGTCGGCGGTGCACGCGCCCAACGACAGTCGCAAGGTGCTTTATTTCAAGTGCGTGCCTTGGTGCCGTGCATTCAGCGAAGGAAAGTCGTCACCGAAAGTGTATCTGCCGAGCATGGCGCGCGCGGGACGGATGGGTTGCTTCGATCGCTATGTGGTAGCGCGCGCACTGGACTTGCTCGCGAGCTCGCCGCAATTGAGCATCGGCGTGAATCTGTCGGAGCAGAGCCTCGTATCGGGATTGCTGTGGGAGAGCTTGCTCGAGCGGCTCACTCGCTCGCCGGAACTTGCCGAGCGCCTGGTTGTGGAGGTGAGCGAGGGGGCGCGAGTGGCCGGCAGAAGCGCGCGTACCTTTCTAGATCGGCTCAGGGTGCTTGGCTGCCGTATCGCAATCGACGACTACGGGGTGGCTTACGGCGTCGATGTGGGAATGGTCATTCCCGAGCCGGACATCGTGAAGATCGCGCCGGCGTTCATCGCGTCGGCCCGATGGAGTCAGTCGGCACGCGACCGCCTTCGGCATCTCGTGCAACTCGGCGCAAGCATGGCGCATGACGTCGTGGTGCTCGGTGTGCGAGACGCGGTCGACAAGGCGCTGGTTTGCGACGTCGGGGCGAAATGGATGCAAGGTGATTGAATCGGTGAAGGTTGCCGAATAAGCCGCTTGCCCATTCGGTGGTCGACCGACATGAGCGGGAAATTCGCGTAACGGTGATGAGGGCAGTGGAGTGGATCCTGATATTGAAGCCAGGCTCGGATTTTCGGGAGATCCGGAGTCCGATGGCACTGAATGCGACTGTCTGGAATCACGTTGCTACGAAGTACGGCGTGAACGCTTGATGATGAACATTCGATCGTGTCTGCATGCGATTGCTGAATGCTGTATGCCCGATGGGGATACGGAGATCGTGAAGGCAGCTTGCGACGCGGGAATGGCGGCCGGCTTCTACGGATCGGGATCGGCCATCGCGCAAGGTCTGACGCGAAAGCTCCAGTGCGTGCGAGGTATGCGATGCAGGGAAGATGAGGTTCTGCTTCAGGAAATGATCGGTATCGGCCGTGACGCTGGAATGAAATGTCGTTCCGTCGATACGTGGCGCTCTGGCGAAACTGCGAGCTCGTTGGGCGTGAATAGTTAAGTCCGCTGGCGAGAGGTTCGATTAACAGTCGTCAAAAATAAGATCGAACGGAAACAAATAGTTCGTACTGCTTTGAATAATTTTGAAGACATGACGGCATACAGACCGGCAAGCCTTCTTGTTCGAGTCTACCAAGCATCGACATACCATGAATCATACATATCGCACCGTCTGGAACGAGGCCCTGGGAACGTGGGTCGCAGCATCTGAACTGGACACCGCGCGCGGCAAAAGCAAACGGTCGTCTGTTGCCAAATTGATGATTGCCGCATTGCTTCTTGCTGCGGGGCAAGGGAGCTACGCCGTCGTGATCGCGGGTTTCACGAGTGGGGTCTGCAGTAGTGGTACCGGGACGAGTCCGGATGGTTCGCGCTCGTTGCCAACCAATACAGGCGCGATCGACGGAAACGGCACGTATTCGACCGTGGCTGGATGTAATGCGAACGGTGGAGGGGCCTCCTATTTAGGCGTGACCCTCTTTGGCTCGTTTACGACCGCCGTTGGTAACGGTGCGGTTGCATTGGGTATGAGCGCGTATTCCACCAAATGGGGCACAGCAGTCGGCCTGGACGCGACGGCTAGCGGCTTGGGAGCCAGCGCATTGGGCTACGGAGCAAGTGCTGCCGGAAATGCTTCCATTGCAATTGGTGGCGTCAATCAGAACGGGGGCGTCGGCGCAGCGGTATCGTACAACACCGAGGATACTGCCATCGGCACGGCTTCAATCGCCGGCGTTTCGGGTTCATCGATCACTCGCGACACCGCGGTCGGCAGCCATGCAGCTGCGACCGGAGGCGATTCAGTTGCAGTTGGTGATTTCAGCACGGCGTCGGCTGGATTTTCAAGTGCCTTCGGCCAAGGAGCGCTGGCGTCTGGTACGTCGGCCAGTGCACTGGGCGAAGCGGCGACTGCATCTGGCGTAAAGTCAGTGGCGGTTGGCGCGCTAGCCACCGCGACATCCACGTCGAGTATCGCCATGGGTGACGGCGCACGTGCAACGGTTCAGGACGGCAGCATTGCGATTGGCACCGCTGCGTATGCTTCAGCCGCAAGCGATGTGTCAGCGAAGGGAGGCGGTATCGCGATTGGGCAGGCCGCTACGGCGACGACAGCCAACAGCATGGCGTTGGGGTTTCTGTCGAATGCATCGGCCGAAGGGGCGAATGCACTGGGCCAAAATTCGACCGCAACGGCATTGGGCGCGCTCGCTGTCGGGCTTGTAGATACAGCGGGCGCATCCAACGCTACGGCGATTGGCAATTTCAACACCGCATCGGCCCAGAGTGCGACAGCGGTCGGCTACCAGTCGAAGGCTGTTGCCAATAGCGCGACGTCGATCGGTTCATCTTCGCTTGCCAACGCGACCAATGCGACAGCGATTGGTCCAGCAACGACCGCGAGCGGAGCCGGGGCAGTCGCGCTCGGCGGCAATGCCACTTCGGGCGCGCAGGCGGCTGCGTCGGATTCCATTGCCATTGGCGGTCAATCGAATGTTGCGTCGACCGCGACATCGGGTATCGCAATCGGACGCGGTGCGACGACGAGCGGCGCGTTCGGGATTGCGCAAGGTGACGGTGTTATCTCCGGTGCGACGGGGCAGAACGTCGCTATCGGCTCCAGCGGAACGACGGCCAATAGCTCGACGACGACCGGCGGTGCTGTCGCGATTGGCCGTGGTCAAACGGCGACGGGTAATGGTGCCGTCGCGATCGGTGATCCGAACTCGGCGATCGGTACGGGCGCGGTTGCACTTGGTGCAAATGATTCGTCGAACGGACAAGGCGCGGTCGCGATCGGCAATGCCAATACGGCTACGGGTCAAGCGTCGATCGCGATAGGTGATTCCAGTACGGCCTCGACGGTAGGCACCGTTGCGTTGGGGAATGCCGCTACGGCCAACGTGGCGGGTTCCGTCGCGCTCGGTCAAAATGCGGTCACTGCCGGTACTGCGACCGCTGCAACAGGTGGCACCGGTACAGTCAGCAGCACGACGATCGGAAGTCAAACATTCGGTTCGTATGCTGGTGCCAGTTCCGCCGCAGGTGTGGTGAGTGTTGGCGCGCCTGGAACGGAGCGCCGAATTCAGAACGTCGCAGCGGGCCTCGTCAGCGCGAGCAGCACGGACGCGATCAATGGTAGTCAGCTCTATGCAGTTGCCAGCACTACGACGTCGAGCATTGCCAGCTTGTCGACTTCGACGTCGACGACGGCAAGCTCGTTTTCGACAGGTTTGAGCACGACGAACAGCAACGTGACGTCGTTGTCGACGTCTACATCGAGTGGTCTGTCGTCGGCGACCAGTTCGATCGCCTCGCTGTCGACTTCGACATCGACGACGGCCAGCTCGTTGTCGACGGGCTTGAGCACGACGAACAGCAACGTGACGTCGTTGTCGACGTCTACATCGAGTGGTCTGTCGTCCGCAACCAGTTCGATCACGTCGCTGTCGACTTCGACATCGACGACGGCTAGCTCGTTGTCGACGGGCTTGAGCACGACGAACAGCAACGTGACGTCGTTGTCGACGTCCACGTCGAGCGGTCTGTCGTCGGCGACCAGTTCGATCGCCTCGCTGTCGACCTCGACGTCGACGACGGCCAGCTCGTTGTCGACAGGCTTGAGCACGACGAACAGCAACGTGACGTCGTTGTCGACGGTGGTTTCAGCGACACGCACTCACTACTACAGCATCAACGACGGCGGTGTCCATACAGGCAACTACAACAACGACGGAGCGACCGGTGCTCAGGCACTTGCTGCGGGAACCAACGCGTTGGCCGGAGGCATGGCCGCGACGGCGGTTGGTAATGCCACGAATGCAGGCGGTGATCAAAGTGTGGCGGTCGGAGATTCGGCAACTACGGCTGGAACTGGAAGTATCGCGGTTGGCGAACGTGCCAACGCGAACGGAGTTGGCGCCATAGCAATCGGTCAAATATCGGCGGCGAGCGGCAATGGCGCGGTGGCTATGGGCCTGGGTAATTCCGCTTCTATTACGGATGCGGTGGCGATCGGTGCATACAACAACGCTGCTGCCAACAATGCAATCGCGATTGGCTCGTCAAACAGTGCGCTTGGCGCTGCTTCCGTGGCGCTCGGTGCCGCATCGACGGCCGCGCAAGACTGGTCGATCGCCATTGGCAGGTTTGCTACAGCAGGCGCCAGCATGGGGGATGTTGCCCTGGGGGCGGGTTCAGTGACAGCCGCGCCGCATCCGACCTCCTCGGAGACCGTTGCCGGAACAACCTATTCGGTGGCCGGCACGACACCCACGAGCGTTGTAAGCGTGGGTGCGCCTGGTGCAGAGCGTCAGATCTCGAATGTCGCGGCAGGCCAGGTGAGCACAACGAGCACTGATGCGATCAACGGGTCTCAGTTGTTTGCGACCAATCTTGCCGTCGATAGCCTTTCGACGACAGTCTCAGGTACGACGAGCAGTATTAGTTCGCTTTCCACTGGGTTGAGCACGACGAACAGCAACGTGGCTTCGCTGTCGACCTCCACGTCGACCGGCCTGTCGTCGGCTACCAGCTCGATCAGCTCGCTGTCCACGTCGACCTCGACGGGTATCAACTCGCTGTCCACGGGCCTCAGCTCGACCGATAGCTCGGTGACATCGCTGTCGACTTCGACGTCGACCGGTCTGTCGTCGGCTACCAGCTCGATCAGCTCGCTGTCCACGTCGACCTCGACCGGCATCAACTCGCTGTCGACGGGCCTCAGCTCGACCGATAGCACGGTGGCATCGCTGTCGACTTCGACGTCGACCGGTCTGTCCTCGGCAACCAGCTCGATCAGCTCACTGTCTACGTCGATCTCGACGGGCATCAACTCGCTGTCGACGGGCCTCAGCTCGACCGATAGCTCGGTGGCTTCGCTGTCGACTTCGACGTCGACTGGTTTGTCGTCGGCAACGAGCTCGATCAGCTCGCTGTCTACGTCGACCTCGACGGGTATCAACTCGTTGTCGACCGGTCTGAGCTCGACCGATAGCTCGGTGGCTTCGCTGTCGACTTCCACGTCGACGGGCCTGTCCTCGGCTACCAGCTCGATCAGCTCGCTGTCCACGTCGACCTCGACGGGTATCAACTCGTTGTCGACCGGTCTGAGTTCGACCGATAGCTCGGTGGCTTCGCTGTCGACGGTCGTCTCGGCGACGCGCACTCATTACTACAGCGTCAACGACAACGGTGTCCAGCAGGGCAACTACAACAATGATGGCGCGACGGGGGTCAACGCTCTCGCGTCCGGAATCAATGCAACGGCAAGTGGCAACGCGGCCACCGCGGTTGGTAATGCCGCGAACGCAGCGGGGATTCAGAGTGTTGCAATCGGCAATAGCTCGACCGCGGCCGCGGCCTCGACAGTGGCAATTGGCGACAGCAACACGGTATCGGCAGCGGCCGGTGCCGGCTCGATTGCCGGCGGCCACAATTCGTCCGTCGTGTCCGGCACGGGCGCGATTGCGTTGGGCGAGAGTCAAACGGCCAATGGTAACGGTGCTGTAGCGATCGGTGATCCGAACACGGCGACCGGGGCAGGCGCGATTGCGCTGGGCGCGAATAACACGGCAGCAGGTAATGGCGCTTTGGCGATCGGCAGTACGAACGCCGCGCAAGGTCCCGGGTCGGTCGCGCTGGGTCAGAACTCGGTGGCTGGTACGGCCGGGGCGACGACCGGAAGCGTGGCAATTGGTAATGGCGCGATCGCGACGGCCAGCCCGGGTGATGTGGCACTGGGCAGCGGTTCGGTGACGGCGGCACCGAATCCGACCGCGACCGGCACTGTGGGCGGCGTGACATACAGCTATGCTGGCACCAATCCGACCAGCGTGGTGAGTGTCGGTGCGGTGGGCGCGGAGCGTCAAATCACGAACGTCGCCGCGGGCCAGGTGAGCGCAACGAGCACTGATGCGATCAACGGGTCTCAGTTGTTCGCGACCAATCTTGCTGTCGATAGCCTGTCTACGACGGTATCGGGTACGACGAGCAGCATTGCCTCGCTGTCAACGGGACTTAGTTCGACCGATAGCTCGGTGACGTCGTTGTCGACTTCGACGTCGACCGGCCTCTCGTCGGCAACCAGCTCGATCAGCTCGCTGTCCACGTCGACCTCGACTGGCATCAACTCGCTGTCCACGGGCATCAGCTCGACCGATAGCACCGTCGCTTCACTGTCGACCTCCACGTCGACCGGCCTGTCGTCGGCCACCAGCTCGATTTCGTCGCTCTCGACGTCGACCTCGACGGGTATCAACTCGCTGTCGACGGGTCTGAGCTCGACCGATAGCACGGTGGCTTCGCTGTCGACCTCCACGTCGACGGGCCTGTCGTCGGCTACCAGCTCGATCAGCTCGCTGTCCACCTCGACCTCGACCGGCATCAACTCGCTGTCGACGGGCCTCAGCTCGACCGATAGCACGGTGGCATCGCTGTCGACTTCGACGTCGACCGGTCTGTCCTCGGCAACCAGCTCGATCAGCTCACTGTCTACGTCGATCTCGACTGGCATCAACTCGCTGTCGACGGGCCTCAGCTCGACCGATAGCTCAGTGGCTTCGCTGTCGACTTCGACGTCGACTGGTTTGTCGTCGGCAACGAGCTCGATCAGCTCGCTGTCTACGTCGACCTCGACGGGTATCAACTCGTTGTCGACCGGTCTGAGCTCGACCGATAGCTCGGTGGCTTCGCTGTCGACTTCCACGTCGACGGGCCTGTCCTCGGCTACCAGCTCGATCAGCTCACTGTCTACCTCGACTTCGACCGGCATCAACTCGTTGTCGACGGGCCTCAGCTCGACCGACAGCACGGTGGCTTCGCTGTCGACTTCCACGTCGACGGGCCTCTCGTCCGCTACCAGCTCGATCAGCTCACTGTCTACGTCGACCTCGACGGGTATCAACTCGTTGTCGACGGGCCTCAGCTCGACCGATAGCTCGGTGGCATCGCTGTCGACTTCGACGTCGACCGGCCTGTCGTCGGCTACCAGCTCGATTGGCTCGCTGTCCACGTCGACCTCGACGGGTATCAACTCGCTGTCCACGGGCCTCAGCTCGACCGATAGCTCGGTGGCTTCGCTGTCGACTTCGACGTCGACCGGCCTGTCCTCGGCAACGAGCTCGATCAGTTCGCTGTCCACATCGACTTCGACCGGCATCAGCTCGCTGTCGACGGGTCTGAGCTCAACCGATAGCACCGTGGCTTCGCTGTCGACTTCGACGTCGACTGGTTTGTCCTCGGCAACGAGCTCGATCAGCTCGCTGTCCACGTCGACTTCGACATCAGTGAGTTCACTGTCTACCGGCCTGAGCACGACCAACAGCAACGTCGCCTCGTTGTCGACGGGTCTGTCCACGACGAACAGCAGTGTGGCGTCGCTGTCGACCTCGACGTCGACGGTGGCAAGCTCGCTGTCCACGGGCCTGAGCACCACGAACAGCAATATCGCGTCGCTGTCGACCTCGACCTCGACGATCGGAAGCTCGCTGTCCACCGGTGTCAGCTCGCTGTCGACGGGCCTGTCCACGACGAATAGCAGCGTGGCCTCCCTGTCGACGGTGGTCTCGACGACACGCACGCACTACTACAGCGTGAACGACAACGGCGTTCAGCAGGCCAACTATGCGAATGATGGCGCGACCGGCATCAACGCGATGGCAGCCGGCACGAGCGCGACGGCAAGCGGCGGAGCCGCGACCGCCATCGGCAACGCAGCCAATGCGGCGGGTACGCAGAGCGTGGCGGTGGGCAATGGTTCGACGGCGTCCGCGGCGTCGACCGTGGCGATCGGCGACGGCAACACCGTGTCGGCTGCGGCGGGCCCGGGCTCGATCGTCGGCGGTCACAACTCGACGGTCGTTTCGGGGACCGGTGCGATCGCATTGGGTGAAGGTCAGACGGCCAACGGTAGCGGAGCGGTTGCTCTTGGCGATCCGAACACGGCCACCGGAACCGGTGCGGTGGCGGTTGGCGCGAACAATACGTCGAGCGGCAACGGTGCGCTGGCGATCGGCAATTCGAACACGGCACAAGGCACGGGTTCGGTTGCGCTCGGCCAGAATGCGGTGGCGGGCACGGCGGGAGCGACGACCGGAAGCGTGGCGATCGGCAACGGCGCGACCGCCACTGCGAATCCGGGTGACGTTGCGCTGGGTTCCGGGTCGATTACCTCGGCACCGAACCCGATTGCCAGCGGCATCGTGGCCGGAAATGTGTATTCCTACGCCGGCGCCACCCCGACCAGTGTAGTCAGCGTCGGTGCGCCGGGCGCGGAACGCCAGATCACCAACGTCGCTGCCGGTCGGGTGAGTGCGACGAGCACGGACGCGGTCAACGGCTCGCAATTGAACGCGACCAATCTCGCGGTCGGCAGCTTGTCGACAGGGTTGTCGACGACGAACAGCAACGTCGCGTCGTTGTCCACGTCGACGTCGAGCGCGGTCAGTTCGCTGTCGACGGGGTTGAGTACGACCAACAGCAGCGTGACATCGCTGTCGACGTCGATGTCGAGCTCGGTTGGCTCGCTGTCGACAGGGTTAAGCACGACGAACAGCGCGGTCAGTTCGCTGTCGACGGGACTTTCCACGACCGACAGCAACCTTTCATCACTGTCGACGAGCGTCAGCTCGGCCGTGGGTGTAGCGACTTCGCTGTCGACGTTGGTTACGTCGACGCGGGCGCACTACTACAGCGTGAACGACAACGGGACGCAGCAGGGCAACTACGCCAACGATGGCGCGACCGGTATCAATGCGATGGCGGCCGGGGTCAACGCGACGGCATCGGGCGCGAATGCGACGGCAGTCGGCGCCAGTGCGAACGCTTCCGGAGACGGTGCGACGGTGATCGGTGCGAATGCGTTGGGCAGCGGCAAGAACAGCGTCGCACTCGGCTCCGGCGCGAACGCCACCGCACCGAATTCGGTCGCTCTGGGCGCAGGCTCGATCGCAGGCGAGGCCAACACGGTATCGGTCGGTGCGTCGGGGAGCGAGCGCCGCATCACCAATGTCGGGCCGGGTGTCAATCCGACCGACGCGGTGAACGTGTCGCAGCTCAATGCGGTGCAGGGATCGATCAACACGGTGGCGCGGACGGCCTACGCGGGCGTCGCCGGCGCAACCGCGCTGACGATGATTCCGGACGTCGACTTGGGCAAGACGATCTCTGTCGGCATCGGTGCTGCGACGTATCAAGGCTACGGTGCCGTTGCTCTCGGATTCACGGCACGGATTACCGAGAACCTGAAACTCAAGGGCGGGGTCGGGGCCAGTAGCGCGGGTCGCACCTACGGCGTTGGACTGGGCTATCAGTGGTGATGCGATCGGCGGGGGCCGAGCATTGCTCGGGTCCCGTCGCGCATGCGAGCGATCGGGAATCGCCGAAACAAGACATGAAACATGAGGTACGACATGTATAAGGCAATGTTCTGCATTGCGGCGCTGGCTACCCTGGCGGGATGCTCGTCATCGTCCGGCCCGACCTTCAGCGCGTGGTCGGTGGATCGGCAGGACGGGCAGAAGACCTACCGGGTAAGTTGCTACGGACTGCTTGAAGGAGCAGGAACGTGCTACAGCAAGGCGCGTGAGATCTGTCGCGATCAGCCGATGCGGCCGGTCCAGGATGATGCGCCGCTCGCATCCACGACGTCGGACGGCAAGCCGAACACCCGTCTGCTGACGTTCCAGTGCGGTGCGAGCGCCTCGACACCGGCACCGGTATCCGCGCCTGTCGACCAAACGCCACCGCGGCAGATGACGTTGTCGGGCGATGCGAACTTCGAAACCGGCAACGCGTCGCTTACACCGGTCGCGACCGCGCAACTCGACAAACTGGCCTCGGAGGCGAAGGGCATTGTCTTCGGCACGGTCACCGTCAATGGCTATACCGACGGCGTCGGCTCGAGTGAATACAACGTCCGGCTGTCCGAGCAGCGTGCGAAGACGGTCGCGCGCTATCTGCAGGCGCACGGGTTGAACGCGAAGCAATTCGAGGTTCACGGATATGGCAAGGCGAATCCCGTCGCAACGAACAGCATGGCCAGCGGTCGCGCGCGGAACCGTCGTGTCGAGATCGTATTGCAACAAAACTGATGTGCTGCCCCGGGCTGGATTGTTTCCGGACGAATCCTCGTGCGTTCCGGAGAATGTTTGGGGCTTGAGGATCGGATTTCCCCGATCCGATCCTCCTTTTTATTCGATGCCGACGAGACGAGGGCGTCGGTGCTCGGGCGTTGCCGGTCGCCGCAATGGTGACGCGCGATTCAGTCGGAAGTTGAAGTAGCGGTATCGCTGTAGAAATTGTTTCGAGAAAAACACGAGGACGCCCCACGAGGGCGAGACGAAACACGATGCGAATTGGAATTTCATGGGCCCCCCGGCCCGGCGACACCATTTGTGCCAACGGACTGGCGCAGCACGTATTCTTCCTGGCCAAGCTGTTGCGTGGGCTGCCGGCAGTTCGGGATGTGATCCTGCTCAATTGTGGCTTCGAGCCGTGCATGCCGGCGGACGGCGAGGCACTGATGCCGGACCTGACGATGGTGCGTCCAGACGAAGCAACGGAGCTCGTCGACGTCGTCATCGAAATGAGCGCCGGCCTCGACATCGCATGGCTCGACCATCTGCGCGCGCGCGGCAAGAAGGTCGTCCATCTGTGTTGCAGGCAACCGTATGTCGGGTTGATCGAGCCGAGCATCTTTCAGCGCGGCGGATATGTCGCGCGCGCCGATCGATGTGACGAGATCTGGATATTCCCGAAAGACCGCATTTTCGGACCGATGCTGGAAGCCGTGCATCGGTGTCCGGTCCATGAAGTGCCGTTCCTGTGGGATCCGATGTTCGTCGATCATCGCGCGAACGCATTGAATGCGGTGGGGCAGCAATTCGGATACGTGCCGGTCGAGACTCAACATGCCGCGCCGCGGGCGCTGCGTGTGGCGATCTTCGAGCCCAATGTTTCCGTCATGAAGTGCTGCATGGTGCCAATGCTGATTTGCGACGCGGCGTTTCGAGCCGAGCCTGGCGCGATCGCCGAGATGAGGGTCCTTAATGCCGCTCATCTCGAACAGCATCCGACCTTCTCGTTCATGCGCAACGCGCTGGATCTCCACCGCGAGGAGCGCGTCTACGTCGATCATCGGCAGGATTTCGCGGGCTACATGAGTCGGTTGTCCGACACGGTTGTCGCGCACCAGTGGCAGAACGATCAGAGCATCCTGTATCTGGATGCGCTGTATGGTGGATATCCGTTGATTCACAACTCGACGTGGCTGCGCGCGCTCGGCTACTACTACCCGGAATTCGACGTGTCGGCCGGGGCCCACGCGCTTGTCCGCGCGGCGTTACAGCATGACGCGAATCATGCCGACTACGTGCGTGGCGCGCGCGCATTCCTGGCGCGACTCCATCCGCACTCGCCAGAAAACGGCGCGCGCTACTTCCAGCAGTTGCTGAACGTGACCGCGAGTGGTCGCGGCAGGGAGGCGTGATGTCCCATCCCATGCGGGTGAAGGTCGGCGTCACGATTTTTCTGCGGACCGGCCAGCAATCGATCTGGGAGAACGGCATCTTCCAGAATGTCTATTTCCTCGCGATGCTGCTCAGGCGCTCGCCGTTGGTCGACGAGGTATATCTGGTCAACGGCGGCGATGGAAGCCCGGCGGAAGCGGCCTCGTTCCTCGCGCTTTCGCCCGCACCGGTGATCGACCTCGATACCGCGAGAGAGAAGCTCGACGTGGTGATCGAATTGAGCGCGCAGCTGAATCCCGACTGGGCGCGGTCATTTCGTGATCGAGGTGGTCGCGTGATCGGCATGCGTGTCGCAAACGATTACGTCATCGACATCGAACGGATGATGTTCGGCAAGCCACATGGGCTGTCGCTGTCGGGCACGCCGTACAGCGCGGTCTGGACGCTGCCGGCTTTCGAGAAGACCTGCACCGGCTACTACGAGGCCGGCTCGCGGGCACGCGTACAAGCGATGCAACACTTGTGGAGCCCGGTGCTGCTGGAGCAATCGATGAAGGGCGTGGACGTCGACAGAACGCTGGACTACGTGCCCGGGCGTGCTCGCTGGCGCATTGCCGTGCTCGAACCGAACATCTGCATGGTCAAGACCGCGCATCTCGCGATGCTGATCGCCGATGTCGCACATCGACAGGATCCTGAATTCATTGATTACTTGCGCGTCTTCAATGCAATGACGCTGAAGGAGGATCCGGCGTTTGTCGGCTTTGCCCTCGGTCTCGACTTGACCCGGCAGGGGCGCGCCAGTTTCGAACCGAGGTTGCCGGTGTATGACATCTTGCCCGCCCAGGCCGACGCGATCGTTTCGCATCAGTGGGAGAACGCGCAGAACTATCTGTACTACGAGGCACTGCACGGTGGTTTCCCGCTGATTCACAACTCGACGCTGCTCGGCCATTGCGGGTACCGCTATGACGGCTTCGATTGTCGACAGGGCGCGCTCGCGTTGCGTCGCGCGTTCGCGGAGCACGATTTGCGGCTCGAGGACTATCGGCGCACCGCACGAGCGTTTCTGGCATCGCTGGACCCGGAACTGCCCGCGAACGTCGAGCAATACACAGCGGCGATCGAGTCGGTCTTCAGCGGAGGGTAATACACATGGCCACCCGCACTTTATTTACTCTGGTCGTCGTTGCGCTCGCTGTGTCGGGGGGTGCGGTTGCAGTACTCGCGCAGCCGGCGCCTGCCGTGCCGCCGCCCGCTGCGCCGGTCACGGTCCTTGCACATGCCGCGCAGGAAATCGGCGTTCGTCGCTGCTACGACGCTGTCGCTCAGGTGTCGGCGCGGGTGTTCGATCACGCGCACCGGGCCGATGTGCTGCTCGACTGGCAGCGCACGAATCCCGACATCGGGCCGTTCTTTTCGCTGTCGGGCATCGAATTTCCGACATCCTCGGCGCTGTTGTCGCTTGTCACGGTTCCGGGTGTGACGGGAGGCTGTTCGGTGCTGGCCGAGCGGATTTCCAGTGCACCGCTGTCCTGTGCGCAGGTCGCACGCGCCGAGCTGGCCGGTTATCGGGCCACTCCTCTCGTCAAATCCGTCACGGTCTATACCGATTCGTCGCATCCGCAAGAAACGGTCGTTCTTGTCGATGCTCCGCCTTCCTGCCTCATCTTGCGCCGTCAGGTGCAATTCCAGTGGGGGGCCGCGCAATGAACACGACAACGTCGCCGCATCGCGGGAGTATGCGGGGATCGCTTCGCATCGGCGTCACGATCGGCCTGCAGGATGAGGCGGAAAGCCTCTGGGTCAATGGCATCAAGCAGAACGCACTGTATCTGATGCGCGTATTCCAGCACTCGCCGCTGCGTCATCGTGTGATGCTGGTCAACACGACGTCCGTCGCGATCACGTCGAAACTGCCATGGGACCTCGAACGCTACCCGGTAAGGCACTTCGAGGACGTCAAGGATGATCTCGACGTTCTGATCGAGTTGGGTGGCCAGATCAATGCCGACCAGACCGACTATCTGAAGGCGCGCGGGACCAGGCTCGTCAGTTATTGTTGCGGCCCGGAGTACGTGCAGATGATGGAGGCGATGATCTTCGATCGCCGGATGTGCGATTCCGTCTTTATCAACCAGCGCTATGACGAGGTGTGGGTGATCCCGCAGGTGGTCGAGACGAGCCTGCATTTCTTCAAGACGTTGCGTCGATGTCCGATCCGGGAAGTGCCGTTCGTTTGGGACCCGATGTGTATCGATGCCCGTACGCGCGATCTGCCGAACGATGGCGAATACCGGCCGGCCAGCGGACCGCGACGGCTGTCCGTGATGGAGGCGAACATCGATGTACTCAAGTTCTGCCTGTATCCGATACTGATCGTCGAAAACGCCTATCGTGCCGTGGGGCAGGAGATTGGCCACCTTCACGTGACGAACGCGCAGCATCTGGCGCTGCATCGTCCCGAATTCATCGGCGTCGCGAATTACCTGGATATCGTGCGCGATCGCAAGGCCAGCTTCGTCGGCCTGTTCGAAACGCCACGATTTCTTGCCGAGCATACCGACATCGTCGTGTCCCATCAGTGGGGGCTCGCGCTGAACTATTTCTATTTCGACGTGTGCTGGAAAGGCTATCCGTTCGTGCACAACGCGCATTTGTGCCGGGACCTGGGCTATTACTACGCCGGTCAGGATGTCGACGAAGGCGCGCGTCAACTCGTACGGGCGATTCGACATCACGACCGGGAGTGGGAGGAATACCGGGCTCGCCAAAGACGATGTATCGGGCGCTTTTTGTCGACCGATGTCCAGGTGGTGGCGCGCTACGACGAACTGTTGCTGCAAGTTGCCGGAACCGAATGCTTGATGAAGGGGACATCATGAGTCGCTATCGGACTTTGCTCGAACGATACGAAAAGCTGAAGAGCGAAATCGAGCGCGAGCGTGCGATGGAAAAGGACCGTCTGGAGAATCTCGTGGCCGCGCGCGTGCGTGCGGTGCTCCAGGAGTTCGGCTTCGACTTCGAAGTGATACCACGCAATGCACGCACGCTCGATAGAAGCCGAAGACCGGCACCGAAATACTGGAATCCGGCGACGGGACAAACATGGAGCGGACGAGGGCGGCCGCCGGCCTGGATGGTCGGCGAGGATCGCGAACGATACCGGATTCCCGGTACCGGCGACGAGCAGGGGGCGACGCCGAATGCGAGTCTGATTGACGATGACCCCGACGCTCTGCGACGTGCACACAACAGGGAGGAACAATGACGACACATGAACCGCTTTCAGCGCTGATCGACCGACTGCTCGATCAGGGCGACCTGATCGGTGCATCGCGTCTCTTCAATGAGGTCGCCGCGACAAACGTGTCTGATCCGCCGCTTTTGATCGCCGGGAGCCGGGTCATGCGCATGCGCGGACGCGAGGCCGACGCCGATGCACTCATTGAACGCGCGTTGGTGCTGGACCCCGACTATGCACCGGCGTGGGTGGAACGTGCGAGACAGGCCGCTGCGTCGGAGGATTGGGCTCAGGCAAGCAGGTGGTATGCACGGGCTTATCAGAGCGGGGTAGAGGGCGAGCCGTGGATTCTCGAGTGGATCGAATTGTTGGCTCGGCATCTGGACCAAACGAACGCGGTCGACCTGGCCGAGCGATTCTGCGAGGCGGCGCCGCATAGCGCGTCGGGATGGTTCCATCTCGGATTGCTGCATCAGCGTGCAAGACGGCACCGTGAAGCGTTGGCAGCGTACGCGCGCGCCGAGCAACTCGACCCGGCGATGCCGATGCTGCAAAACAACATTGCGGCCGCGCATATCGAACTCGGCGACTTTTTGCATGCGCAGCCCTTGCTCGAGGCACTGGTCGCGCGTGAACCGTCGAATGCGCTGGCATGGAACAACCTGTCGCTCGCCCTGCTCGAGCAGCATGATCTGGCCGGCAGCGAAGTGGCGTCGGAGCGAGCCTGTGCATTGGCGCCCGACTATCCGGTCGCGCTGCTTACCCACGTTCAGGTACTTAAAGAGAGGCAGCAGTGGAGCGCGGCGCTGGATGCGATTCACCGTGCCCATCAATTCGATCCGAATAATCCGTCGATCATCTGGGCAATGGCGATGTTGCAATTGCTGCAAGGTGATTACGTGCAGGGATGGGCGAACCACGAAGCGCGCTGGCTTGGCTCGCCGGAGCTGCGCGACGTGTCGCCGGACCTGCCGGTGCCGCGGTGGACCGGTGAATCGCTGAACGGCAAGACGTTGTTTGTCTGGGGAGAGCAGGGAAACGGCGACGCGATTCAGTTCATGCGCTTCGTGCCGCAACTCGCGGAACGTGTTCATGCAGAAGGCGGCAAGCTCGTGTACTGCTGTTTCGCGCAATTCCTGTCGCTGTTCAGTCGTACCCTCGAGGGCATCGTCGATGCGATCGTTCCGCACGATGTGTCTGTACTACCCGTATTCGACTTCGAATTGCCGCTTGCCAGTCTGCCTCGGGCACTCGGTGTCACGATGGACCGATTGCCCGGTGCAACGCATTACCTGAAGCCGGATCCCGGCGCGCTCGAGCGCGGGCGATGCCGTGGGGCGAACGATGGCCGGTTGCGTGTCGGGCTGGTATGGAGCGGAAATCGGATTCACCGACGCAATCCGCTGCGTTCGATCGAGCCGCTCGCTTACGCGAACGCATTCAAGGACATCGACGAAATCGAATTCGTCAATTTGCAACTGGATGCATCCGATGAGCTCCGCGCGATGCGTGAAGCGGGGATGGCCATCACCGATCCGACCGTCGAGCTGCATTCATATGACGATACGGCTGCGTTGCTGTCGACGCTGGATCTCGTGATTACGGTGTGCACGTCGGTGGCTCACCTGGCCGGGGCGCTAGGCGTGCAGACCTGGCTATTGCTCGACGTCAATCCGCACTGGGTATGGATGACGGAGCGTGCGGACAGCCCGTGGTATCCGAGCCTGACGTTATATCGGCAGACCGAGTACCGGAAGTGGGCACCCGTCATCGAACGGGTGGCGAACGACCTTCGGCATCTCTCCGAATTTAGACGAGGCGAATCACGGTTGCGCGATGCGCGATCATCGGCTGACGAATCGACGATGGAGCCGAAAACGAGTGCGGCGAGATGGTTGTTGTATGGCGTACGTCATTTGTTTTCTTGAACCAAATGCGCATGATCCGGAAACCTGACGGATCATGCAGAAAGAGATCGTGTGCTTTTACAAATCGCCATGAGAATTGCCATCCTCGATGACGATCCGATGCAAACGGAGTTCGTCAATCGCACCCTGTCGGACGAAGGACATACCTGCTACGAATTCTCCAGGAGCAAGGCGCTGATGCGGCGTCTTCAGCGCGAGACGTTTGACCTGTTGGTGCTCGACTGGAACGTTCCGGACGTGTCCGGAGAGGACGTGTTGAGATGGGTGCGCACGAAACCGTTCGGAGCAAGGCTGCCGATCATCTTCATGACCTGTCGGAGCGAGGAAGACGGCATTGCACATATCCTCAATGCCGGTGCCGACGATTACGTCGTCAAACCGGTGTCTGGTACGATTCTGCGCGCACGAATTGCCTCGCTATTGCGCAGAACATATTCGGTCGACACTGACAATGCGACGCGCGAATTCGATCAGTTTCGTTTCGACATGAACCAGCAGCAGGCGTATGTCGGTGACACCGCCGTGGCCCTCACGCAGAAGGAGTTCGATCTCGCATTGCTGTTGTTCCAGTTTTTCGATCGGCCCCTGTCGCGCGCACACATAATCGACATCGTCTGGAAACAAGTCACCGACGTATCGTCGAGGACAATCGACACACACATGTCTTCATTGCGAACGAAACTCGGCCTGCGGCCGGAATGCGGCTATCGGCTTATATCGCTTTATGGATACGGATATCGGCTGGAGCGGGCGATTAAAGTTAAACCGGATTGAACGGCGTCCCGGGACACGACGAGGGGGGCGTGCATCAGGCCGAGCCGCGCGCGGTTATTCGAATCTCACGCGCGAAGAAAAAGCCGCAGCAACATGAGTTGCCGCGGATTCAACTTGGAGATAACGCACGCGACGCCGCTCGCACTTGAGCGTCGCGCACCAAAGCGCGTGACTTCGGTGGGTTGATTATCCGGCAGCGCGATCTTGATCTCCAGATCAGAAGGCGAGCGTGACAATGTTTGACAGTCCGATGCTCGCGTGCAACGGGCCGGTTTGGAAGCGGAATTGTCTTTGCTAACATCGGTTCCGCCTAGTCAGGTTCATTTCTGTTGCATCGAGTCGGATACTTAATTCGGAGACCGTATCATCATGAATAAGTCTATTATCGCGCTGGCGGCCGTTGGGGCATTTTCCAGTCTCGCGCACGCCCAAAGCTCCGTCACCCTGTACGGCATCATTGACGAGGGGTTGAGCTATACGAACAACGTCGCGGTGGCTGGCGCGAATGGCGACGTGACTCGCGGCAACGTGTTTGCGCTGCAGAGCGGTGTGTTGCAAGGCAGCCGCTGGGGACTCAAGGGTACCGAGGATCTCGGGGGCGGCATGAAGGCTATTTTCCAGCTGGAGAACGGGTTCAATGCCAGCAACGGTGCACTGGGTCAAGGCGGTCGCATGTTCGGCCGACAGGCGTATGTCGGCCTCTCGTCGGCGAACGCCGGCACGGTCACATTGGGTCGCCAGTACGATTCGGTCGTCGATTACCTCGGACCAATGACCGCCAACGGAAATTGGGGCGGCGCGTTCTTCTCGCATCCGTTCGACAACGACAATACGGACAACTCGTTCCGCATCAACAACTCGGTCAAGTACACGAGTGCGAATTACGGCGGTTTCCAGTTCGGCGGCTTGTATGGCTTCAGCAATTCGACGCAGTTCTCGAACAATCGTGCATGGAGCGTCGGTGCACGCTATTCGAACGGCCCGTTCACGGTTGCTGCCGCCTATCTCGATCTGAAGAACGGGGCCACAATCAATTCGGCGGGCGCGCAGACCGACGGTATTCCGTTCGCGGGCTTGTTGAGTGGCCTCGCCAGCGCCGCGGCCGGGAAAGCCGTGACTGTCGCGTTCGCGAATCAGCGTACAGGCGGAATCGGCGCAAGCTATGCAGTGGGTCCGGCGACCCTAGGCGTGATGGCGAGCGAGTCGTTGATGCAGACGCCGACGGCGTATGCTCGATTCCTGAACGTGGAAGGAAATGTGCAGTATTTCGTGATGCCTACGTTGGCGCTTGGGGCAATGTACGATTACACGCGCTTGACGCTTAGTGCGAACGGCGATCGGGCCGGCGGGAATTTTCATACGGTCGGCCTGATGACCGACTACTTCCTGTCCAAGCGCACCGATCTGTATGCGCAGGCGGTTTATCAGAAAGGTTCAAGCGGGACGGACGGCCTTGTTGGTGTCTCGGGCGCCGGCGGGTATTCCACGGGAACTTCGCAGGTCGTGGCACGTGTCGGTATCCGACACAAATTCTGATGTGATGGCGATGCGACGCGTTGATCGCGTCGTGTCATGCGTGACCCTGATGCGCATCTTGTGCATCAGGGTTTTTTGTTGCGCGAACCAATTCCGATCGCCAGATGAAACGAAGGCAACGCGGCCGGCGCGTGGAAGACGCTCGCGAGGTCAAAGCGAACGACCCCGTGATTCAGGCAGCGCGATCGTGCCGGCGACGGCGATGAGGCCCGAGGCGAACATGTACCATGCAGGCATCATCGCGTTTCCGGTGATATTGATCAGCCAGGTGACCACGAATTGAGCGGATCCGCCGAATACCGAGACGCTGAGCGCGTAGGCGACCGACAATCCTGTTGCGCGTATGCGCTGCGGCAGCATTTCGGGTATGCCGATAATGACTGCGGATCCGCTCATCGAGGAAAGCATCGTCAGCAAACCCGTCGAAGCGAGCAGAGATCCGAGCGATGGCGCTTCGGTCATCCATAGAAACGTCGGTACGGCGAGCAACGAAGCGATCAGGCGCGGCCAAAGCATGACGGGTTTGCGTCCCCATCGGTCCGTCATCCATCCGCCCAGCACGCTGAATACCAGCGTGAAAAGACCGTTGACGATCGTTGCGCTCATCGCGACAGCGGGAGACAGCTTCAACGAGGAAATTGCGAATGTGGTCATGAAATTGATCACGTAGGTCGCGATCGTGCCGCCGAGGATGGCCAACATGCTGAGCACGATGATGTTGCGGTGCTGCTTGAGCGCTGCGAGTCCGGCTTCGTTTGCAACGTGCGCGTCACGCGGCAGCGATTCCGGAAGATACCGGCGCAGAAACAGCCCGATCGGCAAGAGCAGCAAACCTGCGGCGAACGGCAATCGCCATCCCCATGCCTGGGTTTGTTCCGGCGTCAGGCACAGGATCACCGCCAACCCGATGACTCCGGCAATGAGTACTGCCATGCCCTGGCTCGCGAGTTGCCAACTGGTGTAGAGTCCCCGGTGCGTCGGCGGGGAGATCTCGATCAGATAGGCCGTGGATGGACCGACCTCGCCGCCAAGGGCGAGGCCCTGCACGAGTCGGCACGCAACCACGATGACCGGAGCGGCCATGCCGATGGACGAGTAGGCCGGCGTGAGTGCAAGACCCAGCGTGCCGATGGATATCAGTCCGATCGTCAGTAGCATCGCCGGCTTGCGTCCCGCACGGTCGGCGAACGCGCCGATGAGAACACCGCCCAACGGGCGGGCAAGAAAGCCGACGCCGAATACCGCGACGGACAACAACAGGCTTGCCGACGGCGTCGACGCCGGGAAAAAGGTCTTGCCGATATAAATCGCGAAGAACGCGTAGGTGACGAAGTCGTAGAACTCCATCGCGTTGCCGGCGACCGTGGCCACGACGAGTTTCTTGCTGACTCGACGTGCGAACTGCGGGGACGATACGGAATGGGCCATGGTGACTGTCTTGAATCGGATCAGGTCGGCGTGGTATGCCGCGAACGCAGGTGTACGGCGCGTAACCGGCTAAATGGACGTCGTGAAGAGGAGCGGCGGTCGGCTGCCTTTGCGCTTGCTCGCCATCGTATTGGTGTAGGCCCTGTCGGGTCACGTGATCGCAGCGACACACGACGGGGAGCCGCATATTGACGCGGCTCCGCATTCAAGGCGTGTCCGAACGGCGACGCCCGCGACCGATATGCCGGACAACGGCAATTCTGTCTTGCGTCGCAGGCCTTTTGCCCGTGTGTACCCAGATGACTCAATGTTTTCCGCTTTCATGATCGCTTGCTTGCAGATTGGGCACTCGTAAAAGGGTGCGCCACAGTCTGCACGATTCGCATTGCCCGGCAGCGCCGTTGCACCGCGTATGTCGCGCGTGGCTTTAAGCATGCGCTGCAGCGTTCGCTGATGAATCTTGAATCGCCGTGCGACGGCGGCTTCCGACTGATGCGTCAACATCGCCCGTGCCTGCTCGAGTTTTTCTGCGTCAAGTATTGCTCGTCGCCCCGGCCGTTTGCCGCGCATGCGTGCCGCGGCGAGACCTGCCCGGGTTCGTTCACTGATCAATGATCGCTCGAACTCGGCGAGGGCGGCGATCAGGTGAAACGTGAATCGGCCTGCCGACGATTGCGTATCGATTGCTTCGGTCAGCGAGACGACACGCACACCGGCCAGGTTCAATTCACCGATGACTGAAACGAGGTGGCTGAGCGAGCGCCCGAGACGATCGAGCTTCCAGACGGTGAGCGTATCGCCGGGGCGCAGCGCCGCCAATGCATGTTGCAGCCCCGGGCGGTCGGTTCGGGCGCCGGAAATGCCGCGGTCAGAGAAAATCTGGTCGCAACCAGACTGCTGAAGCGCGTTCAACTGCAGGTCGAGATGTTGTTCGTCCGTCGATACCCGGGCGTAACCTACTTTCATTTCGATATCCTGAATATTGTCCGTTCGATACCGAGCAGAGTTCACGACCGAGTACCCCGCTAGTTCGGATTCCGCTTCTCGCTTGACGTCGTCGCCGGAGAATCCGGTATCGATCGCGAATGGCCGTTTCACGAACATCATGAAACGGACAGGACCTGTTTCGGCAATGAGCGTCAACCGTCATCGCAAGATCCACGGCGTACTCGAGCTCTGTCCCCAAGGATGATGCGTCGTGGTCTCCGTGTATTTCCCGAGGGCAGGGCAAGCTTACGGTGAGGCAAAATTGACGTCCAATGCATTGTTTTGCGAAATATGATGAGTTTGAGTTATGGTGGACCGTCATGACGCTCACCCAATTGAGGCACGTGATCCTGCTCGCTGAACTGAGTTCGTTCAGCCGTGCCGCCGATGCCGCTTTTTTGACCCAGCCCGCGCTGAGCCGCAGCATTCGCGCACTCGAAGAGGAGCTGGGCGGTGCGTTGTTCGATCGCATCGGTCATCGGGTCGAGGTGACGCCGCTCGGGCAACTCGTCCTCGAGCAGGCGCGCGTGATTTGCGCCAATGCGGATGCGTTGACCGACTCCGCGGCCCAGATGATCGAGGGGTCGCTGGGGCGTCTGTCGATCGGCATGGGGCCCGGGCCGGGCGCTATCCTCATGACGCCACTGCTGCTATACGTTGCGAAACATCAGCCGAATTTGAAGCTGCAGATCATGCGAACGGAACCGGAGCAACTGCTGAAGGCTTTGCGCGAACGTTCGCTCGACATTCTGATCGCGGATTCGCGAGCGATTCCCGCGGATCACGATCTCACCGTCGAGCCCATCGGCATCATGAGAGGGGCGATCATGTGTCGTCCGGGGCATCCGATCCTGAAAGGCAATCTGCCCGCGACCTTGACCGACCTCAAGCGCTACCAGATCGCCAGCACGATCGTGCCCGAAGCGACGCGGCGTGCGTTGATGGAACGATTCGGTCCGGATGGCCACCCGGACCGGTTGTTCAATCTGCAATGCGGGGAGCTGGGCAATCTGCTCGAATTGGCGCGTTTGAGCGATACCATCGTCATTGGCGTGCGTCATGCGGCACCGGGGCTGGCGGAAATTCCCACTCAGCCGGCGTTGAATATCGACGCGCATTTTTCGTGGGTCTCGCTGAAGGGGCGCACATTGCCCATGGCGTCCAAGATCATTCGCCCATTCATTGACGACCGGTTGCGCGACCCCGATTGACTGGTCTGCCGATGTTATGGACGCCGCGCCGGCAATTGTCCGATCGGGATCGCGGGGGCGTGGTCTGAGGTCGATTTCCCGGTCCGTTCTTCGGTTGTTCCATTGTTCGAGCGTCTCTCTGTTTCGTGATGGGTGTCATTGCGCCGGCCTGCATCGCATGTGGCGCCCAGCAGCGAGAATCGATCATTCGACTTGGAGAGTCACTAGACGAGATGGATAACGGAACGTGAATCGTTTATCCCGGTGCGATAGCCGCGTCCGTTGCCGGCCTTGACGTTTCAGTCCGGGCGCGAGACCGGTGAGCAGTTACCGGATGTGGCGGAGCGCGTCATCGACGAGTTGTACGGCAGCCGCCCGCAAGCGCGCGATTCGATGTCGGCGGCGGATCGGACGGTTCGATTCGTGATGCCGCATTCGCTGGCGGGAGCGTTGTTTCCTGGCTGGTGGATCGAGCAACATATCGAATCACACGGCATCCGTTGCATGCGAATCGGACACGATCGACCGGTGCCGGTGGCTGGCTGCGATAAGTGACTGGCGCCCACTCTATTCGCCGGACACGATGGCCGGTAAGCTTTGGAAGCCCGAGCGCGGATGCTGCGATGTCGCCCGCGTCGCTAGCGTCACTCGAGCCCGGTCAGCATCGTTTCCCAGATCCCGAGGTATACCGGATTGCTTGCTCCCTCGCCGTGCCCCGGGTTTTTTCCATCAGGACGACGAACGGGTTCGCTCAGCGAGAATTGATGCGATACCGGTATACCCATCGCTCGATATGACGCCGCAATCGCCGACGCGAACCTTTCGTCAGCATGGTAGGTTCCGTACCAGCGGTCCGGCGGCGTTGCACTCGGCGCGGAATACCACGACGCAATATCGTTGTCGGAGCGCATGTCCCAACCGCCCGAGAAATCGATCACCCCGCGGATCGGGATACGTTTCGCGATGTAGGCCGCCATTCCCCCGCCTTGCGATTGCCCGGACAGCACGATCGCGCGCCAGTTCAACCGTTCGCCCGCGAGATACTGCTCCCAGTGTTCGCCAGCATTGCGCGCGGCAAGATATCGAATCAGGGCAGTCAAGCGATGAACGATGGCATCTTGCGGCGCATCGTCGATTCGCGACGTCGTGTCGTCACCGAATGCGCGCTTCTGGCGTACGTGCTCCGCGCAGGACGGGTCATCTGCCAGAACGCGCTTGGTGCAGACCTGCGCGATCGCTGGTGTATCGATGTACGACAGAATGATCACCCGATAGCCGTGGGCGAGCGCTGCCCCGATGAATGCCTGTTCGGTCTCCGCCGTTTTAGGCGTCTTCCCGCCGGTTCCGGGAATAAAGACCAGAAGCGGCCCCGGTGCGTTTCCACGCTGCGAATAGACGATATGCGGCTGGATACCGGCGGTAATTGTACTGTCGGTGGCTGTTGGCCGAACGTCCTGCCGATCGATGGCCGCCGAAGCGCAAGGTGCGACACAGACGGCGAGCATGGCTGCCAGAGCCGTTCCGATTCGCTTCTGCCATGGACTCCGAAGTTCTTTCCGCACTGTCCTATCCCTCCTGAAGGTCTCGACTTGGCGGCGCAAGAGGCCGCTGAGCCGGTAGAACTGGATGGTGACTGCCACGTGATGTTGACTTCGGAAAAATGCAAACGTGCCATTCAAGTTGGCTATTGAAATATGGTCCATCGATTTCCAGCGCGCAGTCTTTCCATTGCACGAGTCAACGGTCCGGCCCTCGTGCGTGCAAGGCCATAGTGAACCCGAGCGACCGCTTGCCCGGCCGCGGATAGTCGACGCGGCAAAAAAAGAACCACCGAACCCGGGGGAAGGTTCGGTGGTTCACGGACACACACCACATGGACATGCAACGATGGGGGATCATTGCAAGGACAAGCATACCTCTCGGATCGCAGGCCGACTGTCATGAATTGTCACGTTCGGCTTTCATTATCCATCGACGTGTCCGACGGCCTTGAAGGCTGTCTGGAAACCGAGAGTGTCCCGCCCTTGTCGTCCGCGAACCGCAGGAGCTTTTGGATATTCATGTTTTTCGATGCACACTGATGTTAGGCCGGTTCACTGAGTCTTCTCTCACATTCGTTGTCCATACGAACGTTCGAATATCCAGACAAATTTCGGATCGCATGAAATGTCGTGCTCGACAGTGTGTTCTCGAGCAATAGAAAGAATGTGAGGTGAATAAGATACGGTTGCGAATCGGATCCGAGTTGGAAGTATAAGTATGAGCAATAGACGAAGCGATGCAAGGTACTGTCCGAACCCGGCATGTCACCACTTGCTGGACCCGAGAACGATGGAACCGTGTCCCAGATGTCGCCGTGTTGATCCGATCGGGAATGTGGCGTGGCGGCGACGCAATATCCTGATCGTTGTCAATATAACTTGGATCGCAGTACTGGCTATCGTCGTTGCGTTTTTCTTGTACGCCGATGTGATTTAGTGTACTGGAACGCAGCGCCGGGGATCAGTCGGGTTGCGCGAACCATACTGATCGCAGGGCTGAACTGGCGCGAGCCGTCGGGCAAGGCGTGTTGATCGACGCTGTTCGTGGAAGCGATGCATGGAATCCGGCATGAAGGGAACGGAGCGCATCAAATGGAGACGCATCCACAGAATCAGATCGCTGCGGAGCAAGTGAGGATCGTCTATAGCACTGTGACGTTGAGTGTGTCCGGCGGAACGCTCCTTGCCGCCACGCTCGCGATTTCGCTGAGTCGACTGGGACACCTCGACCCGTTTGCCGGCCCCGCGTGGGTTGCGTACATCGTTGGCTGTTCCGTCGTCCATGCGATTTTGGCCTGGCGTTATTTCCGCTCGACGATGAAGGCACGTCTTCGATCACGATGGGCGATGGCCTTCACTGCATGTAGTGCCGCGGCTGGCATTGGCTGGGGCTGGTCGTCGATCAAGCTCGCGAGCGGAGGCGGTTTCGAGGTCGAGAGTCTTGCCGTGACCGCCACACTCGGCGTCGTCGCTGGCGCGGTGCCGGTCTTTGGCACCTATTTTCCCGCGTTTCTTGCATTCCTGTTGCCGGCCACCGTTCCGTATGTCCTTGTCGCTGCGTTTTCGGTCAATCAGGTCCAGCAGGCGACCACTCCGATGATGTTCCTGTTCATCTGTGTCATCGCCTACCTCGGATTGCTTGCCAACCGAAGTGCGACCCAAAACATCCGCTTGCGCTTCCAGGCCGAGCAGCTTGCGACCGATTTGCGTGCGCGCAACGAAACCGCGAAGCAGCTTGCGAACGATTTGCTGCGCCAGAAGCACATCGCTGAAGAAGCGAATCTGGCCAAATCGCGCTTTCTTGCAGCGGCGAGTCACGATCTGCGTCAACCGTCCCACGCGCTGAGTCTGCTGGTCGGCGCGCTGCGCGGTGCGACGACCGCGTCCGAAAAGGAGCGAATTCTCCTTCGGATCGAGCAGTCGACAGATACACTGAACATGCTTTTCGGTGCTCTGCTCGATGTCTCACGACTCGATGCTGGAGTAATCGAGGTGCACAGGCGGCCGTTCCGGCTCGATCCGTTGCTTGCGCACGTATGCAACGACCATGCACTGGACGCATCGGAAAAAAATCTCCGGCTATCGCGCGTGCCATGCCGAGCGATCGTCGATACCGACCCGGTGCTACTCGAACGTGTCGTGCGCAATCTCGTGTCGAACGCAATACGCTACACGGATTCGGGCAGGGTAGTCGTTGGCTGTCGCCGTCGAGGAGCACGCATCGCGATACAAGTATGGGACACCGGTCGGGGTATTCCACACGATCAGCTTGACCTGATATTTCAGGAGTATTACCAGATCGACAATCCCGAGCGTGATCGCGGTAAAGGCCTCGGATTGGGTCTGGCAATAGTTCGTCGCATGGTCGATCTGATGGAGTGTGGTCTTGCCGTCCGCTCGGAGCCCGGTCGAGGGTCCTGCTTCGAATTGTGGCTGGATCGCTCGAACGAGACACCCCGGCAACCGAGTACGTCCCCCGCAATTTCCCGCGATTTCACTCAGGCTGACGGCTTCGTCGTTATCGTGGATGACGAGCCCGCGATTCGCGAGGGGATGTCAAGACTGCTCGGCATGTGGGGTTACGAGACGATTGCCGCGGAATCCGATGAAGACGCAGTCGAGCAACTATCTGCCTGTTCCAAGCGCCCGGACCTGATCGTTTGCGACTTCCGCCTCCGTGGCACCAACGGCCTGAAAGTCATCGAAAGACTGCGCACCGAATACAACGCGGAAATTCCCGCAATGCTGATCAGTGGTGACACGGGGGCCGAGCGGCTTGCCGAGGCGCATGCCAGTGGTTGCCTGCTATTGCACAAACCGATCCCGAACGGCAAGTTGCGTGCCGCGATCGGCAATCTCATCGCGGCCGGCGTGCGCGCGGAGCCCGGGAGCGACGAATGCTAGCGAAACACACCTTAATCGCTCGCTGAGCGACGCCCGCGTTCGCGTGCAGGCCGGGTTGACCGATCTTGCCCGTCTCCATCAGTTCGCCGGCACACGTCACCAGCGCGTTTGCCCGCACGCGCCGGCAGATGGCATCCAATACAGCGCGGACGATGGCGAACGCCGTGGCAATACGCGATGAATCGGGCGCCGCATTCGACACGCCGAACGGTATCCAATACGCCGCCGTCGACAAAGCGCACCAGCATCCATGCACGCGTCACTGAAAGCACTGGCCCGGATCGGATCATCTCGCAGCAAGTCGTGTACTCGCGGTACGCCTTGACGAGTGCATCGAGTCGGCGGCAACCCGCTTCCTTCAGGAGAAACCGGTAAATCCCGAAGAAGAGAGACGAGTGGAGATTCGCCATCCAGGTCATGTACCAGTCGGTGGAAAACGGCAGCATTCCCTTCGTCGCGAAGTTACCCGTTACTTCACGATACAGGCGAGCAAGCCGATTATGCGTAAGCGCAATCTCCGTCTGAAGCATCGGGAGGCGCGCGCCCAGCCGGATCAGTACGACCGCGTCCATCACCAACTTCGCGTCATCGGCCAATTTCGGCAGCTCGACCTTGCGACTCATGCAGCGTCCTCGGCGTCCGGCCAACTGCTTGCCAGCGTCATGGCGACATGCAGGCGCCCGATGTCGACGGGAGGAGCGGGCCGCGTCAGTGCCCGCACCACATCGTGCGTCTCCGGGCGCGGCACACAAACCAACTGTCCTGACGACGCAAGGTCGATCATATGCTTCATTGATAGCGAGCCCAGCGCGGCGGCCATATCAGCCGTCACACCGAGGCGAAACATGCCTGTCGCACGATCTTCCTGCAGCAGGCGCTGCGCAAGCCACAGATACGACATATTCAATTCGCATACTGCGTCGCCGGCGTCGATAATGGTCACGATTCGCTCCTATTGAATTGAATATCGAGGCAATGGCGTTCGGCCGGTAAACCTGAGGCCGTCGTCGTGGAGTCCATAGGTGACAAGTAGCCGGATCGGTTTCCGCACCGCGCGGCATGTTCGGCGCCTGATGTTGCATTTGCGAAATGGCATGGGCTATCGATATTCCCCGGTTTGGGCACAAGTCGACTCGCATTAGGCACTGACGAGATTCAGTTTTGTCAATTTCCATGAAAATGTAAACGCGACGTTGGGCTAACGAAGAAAGAAGTTGAAATAAGACTGAGGCATTACGACTTTAGCCTCTAAGATTAATAGTGAAGGTCTGAATGGGGCGAAGGTCTTAAGACCTTTCCTTCTATCGGTTATTCGTCTGATCGATTGCAATGAAGATACTCATCGTCGACGATCATCCTGTCCTCAGGGACGGTGTAGCGGCCCTGCTGTGCCAGAACGATGAAGACCTGACTGTCGCTCAGGTCGGCAATGCGGACGAAGCCATGCAAATTCTCGGTCAGGATAGCGAGGTAGACGCTGTCGTGCTTGACCTGAGGATGCCCGGGATGAATGGCCTGGAAGCGATCTCTACGATTGCAGGTATTCGTCCGGAAGTGCAGATTATTGTTCTGTCGACGTCTGAAGACCCGGGCGATGTGCGCGCCGCTTTCGCGCGCGGGGCACTTGGCTATGTTCCGAAATCGGCCGGCCCGCATACGGTGCTGTCTGCGATCAAGATGGTGTTGAATGGCGAGCGCTACGTGCCGCCGCTCGTGCTCGATGAACTGCTTTCGCCGAGTGCCGACGACTCGCGGAATTTGGCGCCGTCCCCCGCCAGTGGCCTGCTCACACAGCGACAGATAGAAGTACTCCGGTATCTCGCCGATGGCGTCCCCAACAAGGTCATCGCGGACAAGCTGGATCTATCCGAGAAGACCGTCAAGGCTCACGTTACGGCCATATTCAGGGCACTGAACGTGCTTAACCGCACGCAGGCAGCGGCTGCTGCGAGAAAGGCCGGTCTCCTGTGAGGCCCGCGCAGTTGCATCTTCGGGACATCGCGGATTCAGGGCGTATCGCTCGGAATTGCATGTAACGGCCTGCTGTTCATTTGACTGCAATCCGCGAATTCGGAACCGGGTCCCGGAAATGCCCCCGCCGGCGCATCCCCCAGTCGTCTTGTTGCACAGTCACTCGTCCGCGCAATCGACCATCCGCATGTCGGTGGCCTCGGGCATCAAGCTCGCTTGCGCCCGCCTGCCCTGAGCCACTCTGGTTCCAGATTCCGGTACCCAACGCCCGGAGAGTCCTCAAACGCCTATTGGCTCGGTATCATGCCGGCACTTCGCGGCGGAGCACCGGTTCTCCAGAAGCCGCAGCAATCCGAACCGGAACAGATGGGGGAACGATATGGGAATGACAGTCGACGAGGCGTCTCGCATCGGCGGGATGAAGGAGGCGCGCCTGATCGCCGGACAGCGCGGCCTGGCGAATGTGGTGAATCATGTGAATGTACTCGAGACGGTCACCGAGCATGAAGAGGACTGGGATATTCGCCGGCATCTGTTTCTGACGACATTGAGTTTTACGGACGGCGATACGAATCGGCAGGTTGCGCTGATCAGGCAATTGAGCCGCGGCGGTTGTGCGGCACTCGTGGTTCAGGTCGGCTTGATCGATCCGTTGCAACCGGCTGTGCTGCGGATGGCGGACGAACTCTCGATGCCGCTGTTTGAGCTCCCGCTCAGCGTGGATTACGCGGAAATCCTGACCCCGCTCGTCTGCGCCGTTCAACGCGAGGACGGTTACGTCGCGCGCGAAGCCGGTGCGATTCAGCAGCAACTGTTGAAGGAGATGTTGAATGGCGGCGGTTTGAATACACTCGTGTCGTTGCTCGCGCGTGTTCTGCGACGCTCGGTCGCCGTGCTGGATGATCGTGGCGTGCTTTATGCATCGTCTGACCAATGGAATGCCGCCGACATCGCCGCCAATCTGCCGGCATCCATCGTCCCGACGAGGCCGGTCGTCCGGAGCGCCGCGTGGATGGTCGCCCTTGGCCGCAGGCCCGATGCGCCGGTTGACGGCTACCTGATCGTGAATGTGCCGGACGGCCTGGAGCCCAGCCCGCTGGAAGTTGCAACGATGGAACAGGCGGCGGCACTTCTGACGATGGAACTGACGAAACAGCGTGTGGCTGACGAAGCCTACGCCGAACCGTTCAGGGAGTGGCTCGTGCAGCTTGCCGCGGGCGATGTTGAGCGGGCGAACGCGCTGGCGTTGGCGAAGTCTCTCGATCTGTCGTCGCTGAGCGTTGCGGTTCTGTTCGAACCGGCGCTGCCATCGATCGATACGTCGACACCGCTCGACGCAAGAGGCCGGGCGATCTGGCGGGCGATCTATGCAATCGAATCGAAGCCGCTCGTGTTCGAGTGGGACGGACGCTTGCTCTGGCTACCATCGATTCCGAGCGGTTCATCGTTCGGCGGTGCGCGGCAGGCGATCGATCTGCTGCTTCGCCGGATATGGGCGGGCCTCGCGGATACCGGCCGCGACAACTGGCGGATCGCGTGCGGCGCACCAGTCGACTCTGCGCAGGATCTGTATCGAAGCGTGCTCGATGCGCAGTCGGTATTGACGCTCGATGCCGCCGCGTTGGCCGACGGCCCGGTCGCGTACGACGATGTTGCGCTCGACGTGTTGTTCCGCCAGGTCGCAGCGCAGCCGGCCGCGCGACGCTGGGTCGACAGCATGGTCGGCGCGCTCGCAAGTCACGACCGGGCGCAGGAAAGCGAACTCGTGCGCACGCTGGAAACATTCTTCGATGCGGGGCAGTCGCATAAACTGGCGGCCCATCGTCTCGGTATTCACCCGAAGACGCTCAAATATCGACTGGACAAGATCGAGCAGATCCTCGGTTCCGTGCCCATCCGGGACGGTGCGCAATTCGCGCTGCACTTCGCGCTGAAGCTGTCTCGCAACGCCGGCTGACTCGGCTGCGCCCCGCAAGTTTGACCGTTATCCCCGAGGGATAAACGATCGGCATCCCGCTGCACATCTTGTCTAGTGACCGTCGTAATTTGGCGCCCGATTCTCGGTTCCACGCTGTCGGATGCACTTTGCATCCAGCGTGGCGATTCAACCGAGAACCAGAGGGGCACTCAAGAAATGGAACGACAAACAGGCGAGCCGAGCAGTCGACGGGGCGCTGCGGCAGGGGGCATGCATGCGGCAGCTTGATGAAGACGCGGTCAGAAACATCGCGCTGGGGGCAGCAGTCCTGGGTACCGGCGGCGGTGGCGATACGGCGATCGGGCTTTACATCGCGCTCGACGAAATTCGCCGCAGCGGCCCGATCGAACTGCTGGACGTGAACGAGGTACCAGCCGGCGCGCTGATTCTGCCGACATCGATGATGGGCGCCCCCTCGGTCTCGATCGAAAAACTCCCGTCCGGGCGCGAGCTGGACATCGTGTTCGACGATATGCAGGCCGCGCTCGGCAAACGGGCGTTCGCGACGATGCCCGTCGAGATCGGCGGCGGCAATTCGCTGGTGCCGCTTATCCTGGCGGCGCGACGCCGGCTGCCAGTCATCGATGCGGATGCAATGGGGCGCGCCTTTCCGGAATATCAGATGGTGTCATTTCATCTGCATGGTCTCGCTGCACGCATCGCCACGTTCGCCGACGAACGTGGCAATCGCGTGACCGTGTATCCGAGCGACGGCGAATGGGGGGAGCGTCTGTGCCGTCCGCTGGTGGACGCAATGGGTGCGAACGCAACCGCGTGCGATTTTCCCCTGACCGGGGAGGAAGTGCGCCGGTGCGCGATACCGGGCACGATCACGCTGGCCGAGGAGATCGGTCGGCTGATTTCGCGGGCAGGAGACCGTCAGGGTGGCAACGTCGCGACCGGTCTGGCCGACGCGCTGAATGGCTACCTGCTGATCGAAGGGAAGATCGTCGACCTGAAGCGTCGCACGACGGGCGGATTTACGCGCGGCTCGATGGAGATCGCGGGCATCGAGCAGGACACCGGGCGCAGCGTGACCGTGAATTTCCAGAACGAGTTTCTGGTCGCGCGGGATGCGCGAGGTGTGCTGGCGACCACGCCCGACCTGATCACGCTCGTCGATCATGAAACCGGACATGCCATTCCCACTGAAACGCTGACGTACGGTATGCGTGTCGCGTTGCTTGCCTGCCCGTGTCACGACCAATGGCGCACCGAGGAGGGCGTCCGGACGACCGGCCCCCGGTACTTCGGCTACGAAGTGGATTACGAGCCGGTCGAATCGATCGCAAGGAGGCGCGCATGACCGCCTATCGAATTGGAATCGACGTCGGCGGCACGAATACGGACGCCGCCATCCTGAATGAAAACCTGACCTGCATCGCGACGGCGAAGGTGCCGACGACCGTCGACGTGTTCGGCGGCGTGCGCGCCGCCATCGAGCAGTTGCTGTCGGAGACCGGCATTGCGAGCGGCGAGATTGGGCTGGCGATGCTGGGCACCACGCATTGCACCAATGCGATCGTCGAGCGCAAGCGGTTGCGGCGGGTCGGGTTGCTTCGGCTGGCCGGCCCATCGTCCGCGTCCGTGCCGCCGCTGGCCAACTGGCCGCGCGATCTCGCGGCGGCCGTCGGTTTGCAATGGCGCATCGTGGGCGGAGGTTACGAATACGACGGCCGTCTCCTCAGCAGGCTCGTCGAGAGCGAGATTCGGAGCACCGTTCGCCAATGGCGCGGCTGCGTCGATGCGATTGCCGTCTGCGGCGTATTTTCCAACATCAATCCCGAACAGGAGCGCCTGGTCGAGCAGTGGGTAGCGGATGAACTCGGCGCGATCCCGGTGACGCTTTCGCACCGGACCGGATCGGTCGGTTTCCTGCCTCGCGAGAACGCGTCGATCCTGAATGCGGCGCTGGGCGACGTGATCGAGGACGTCATCGCCGGGTTCGGCAACGCGCTCAAGGCGACGCGACTCGACCATGCGCGCGCGATGATCGGACAGAATGACGGCACGCTGATGTCGGCCGATGTCGCCCGTGCGTTTCCGGTGCTCACGATCGGATGCGGGCCGACCAATTCGCTGAAGGGCGCGGCGTTTCTGTCGGGGCGCAAGGATGCAATCGTCATCGATGTCGGCGGCACCACGGCGGACATCGGGATGTTGACGAAGGGATTCCCGCGACAGTCCGCGCTCGCTGTCGACATCGGCGGCGTGCGGACCAACTTCAGGATGCCTGACATCATTTCGCTGGGCATCGGCGGCGGCACGGTAATCGGGCGCGGCCCGGACGGTGTACCGGTGATCGGCCCGCAAAGTGTCGGCTATCGCCTGACCAGCGAAGCGATGGTGTTCGGCGGATCGACGCTGACGTTGACCGATGTCGCGTCGGTTCTCGGCACCGGACTTTGCATCGGCGACCGAGTGCCCGACGTGTCAGTCGGCTTCTGCCGCACTGCCTTCAACACGGTGCTGTGGCAACTGGCGAGCGGTGTTGACCGGATCAGGACCAGCGGTGCGCCGCTGCCGGTCATTCTGGTCGGCGGCGGAAGCGCGCTGTTTCCCGACCGCATCGACGGTGCCGACGAAGTTATCCGCCCGGCCAACTTCGGTGCGGCCAACGCAATCGGCGTCGCGATCGGCGATGTCAGCGGCGAGGTCGATCGCATCGTGACGATGCGCGACGACAGCCGCGACGAGACGCTGGCGTCCTTGCGCGACGAAGCGATTCGGGCCGCCGTTCATGCGGGTGCCGATCCGGCCACGGTGGAGATCCTCGAGCAGGAGGATGTGCCGCTTTCCTATCTCCCGGGCAATGCAACGCGAATCCGGTTCAAGGTGGCCGGCCGCCTTGTGTCGTCGGCGAACCCTTCACATCGTCAATAGGTCCAGACAGCCATGCATACTCGATTCAGTCTGAAGGCGAACCTTGCGGCAGTTTCATGCGCGATCACGGCGGCGATCTGCTGCACGACGGCGCACGCCGACGAGGCCAAGGTGCTTCATGTCTACAACTTCTCGGAAAACATCGCGCCGGGCACCGTCGAGAAGTTCGAGAAGGAGACGGGCATCAAGGTGACGTACGACGTCTACGACACCGACGATACGCTGATGACCAAGCTGCTTGCCGGGCGGTCGGACTACGACATCGTCGTGCCGAGCAACAACTACTTCGCGAAGGAAAAGGACGCCGGCCTGTTTGCTCGGCTCGATCCGGCGAAGCTGCCGAACCTGAAGAATCTCGATCCGCAGATCGTCAATCTGATCAAGGTCAACGACCCCAAGGGCGAATATGGCGTGCCGTACGTGTGGGGGATCACGGGGCTCGCCTACAACTTGACCGAGGTCAGGAAGCGCGCGGGTACGGACGCTCCACTGAACAGTTGGGACATGATCTTTGACCCGAAGTGGGCCACCAAGCTGAAGTCGTGCGGAGTCTCGCTGCAGGACAACGGTGGCGAGACCTTCCAGGACGCGTTGTTCGGCGCGAAACTCGATCCCGGTACGCAGGATCCGAAGGATTTCAAGACCGCGCTGGACAAACTCAAGGCGATTCGCCCGTACGTTACGCAGTTCAGTTCGTCCAGCTATATCGCGGATCTCGCAGGCGGAGACGTGTGCGCTGCCGTGGCGTATTCCGGCGACGCGCAAACGGCGAAGCTCCAGGCGAAGGCCGCGGGGCGGAAATTCGATCTGACCTTCGTCATTCCGAAGGAGGGCGCGCCGCTGTGGGTCGACATGTTCGCCATTCCCGTGGGTTCGCCGCACAAGGACAACGCGATGAAGTTCATCGATTTCATGTTGCGTGCGGATGTATCGGCGGCGCAAACCAACGAGATCAAGTATCCGACCTCGGTCAGCGCCGCGCGTCCGCTGATAGATCCGAAGATCATGAATGATCCGGCCATCTTTCCACCACCCGAGGACATGAAGCGGGTGACGCTCGAGAAGCCGCTGCCGATTTCGCTGATGCGTCAGATCAATCGGGACTACCTCGAACTGAAGGCCGGGCGATAGGCAGACGCGACGCCGCATGACGGCGTCTCACGGAATGAATGCCATGCTTGTTAATACGCATAACGAAATAATTTAAGGGTGAGGAGGCACGAGATGCAGAAGCGGATTGGAGCGCTGCTGATGGCCTGCATGCCGGCCGTTTCCCACGCGGACACGGTCGTCGACGAGTTGAAGGCGCAGTTGCAGGTATTGCAAAGAAAGGTCGAGAGTCTGGAGCGTGCCGCGAAGGATGCCCCTGTGAAGCCAGGCGACGCGAACCGTGGTGTTTCCGAGGAAGAATTCTCCGACCTCAAGCAGCAAGTGGCCAGACAGAACCTGCAGGTCGAGACGCTGAGTACGGCGGCGAGCGAGGGGCCGATCGCAGGCCTGTCGATCACCGGCTATCTGGATCCGATGTATCTGTACAACCGGAATGCGCGCAGCGGCGGTGTCTCGTTTCTCGATCACAACGGCGGGTATACGTACTATGGCGGCAACATGGGCGATGTGTACCTCGACATCAAGAAGACGTTCGGGGTCGGGCCTACCGCACCTTCAGCCGAAATCCAGATTCAGCCCAATCGCGGCGCCGGCAATACGACGCTCGACGGCGCCAAGGGAAACAACATTTTCAATACGGCGTTTGTAACGATCCCGCACGATGACACCAATCAGTTCCTGTTCGGCCTCATGCCGAGCGTCGCAGGCTATGAATCGCAGCAATCCAACCTGTTGCCCACGCTGACGCACAACCTCCTGTACGACTTCAGCATCCCGGGTTATTTCGTCGGCGCCGGATATAACGGGTCCAAGGGCGACTACAGCTGGAAGGTGATCATCGGCAATGCACAGAACCTGACGCACGCGGCCACCGCCTCCGATTCGAGCGGACGCCTGCATACGAGTCTCACGCCGATGATCAATTGGCGGATCGATCGCAGCAAGGGGGCCTGGGACGTTGGCTGGGCAGGCGCGATCGGTCGGCAGGCGATCTATTCGGGCAATGCCGGCGGGGATTGCGCGTCCGGGGGCTTCGGCTACAACTGTACGACTGCGTCGCCGTTTTCGACGTACATGTTCATGGACATCGATGCGACCTATGCGGTCGCGGACACCACGTTCAACGCGGAAATCGACGTCGGCAAGCAGAAGCATGCCGCATGGAACGGACGGGACGCGACGTGGTGGGGGCTTTCCATGCTGTACACGCGTAAGTGGCACCTACCGACGATCGGGTTGATGGGCGTCGCATTGCGCTGGGATTATCTGAACGACAGTCGCAACGGTGGCGGCGGCGGGAACACCTATGTTGGCGGCAGCGCGCTGGCAGGCGTCGCTTCGCCCGGAACCGACGGGCTGAACGGCTTTGGGATCGACCCGTCCTGTCTGGCCGCGTCGAGCGACAACGGACTCGAATGTCGCGGGGCGAATCGGCAGGACGTCGCATTCGACCTGATGTTCTACCCGGCCGTGAACTACACGATCAAGGTCGAATACCGCCATGACTGGGCAAACAAGAGCGTGTTCCAGCGCGCGGACGGCTCTTGGCGAAAGAGCAATGACGTGATCGGCACGACGCTGGTCTATACGTTCTGACATCGCGCATGACACGCGTACCGACCCAATCCGATTTCATTTTCAGTTAAACGGGTACTCCATGAATCTCACCGATGCCGCACCGCTGTTTCAGCGGCCGACCACCATAAGCGAGCCGCCGCGCAGCGACGCGGGTTTCGTCCGCATCGAGAAACTGGTCAAGAAGTTCGGCGATGCGGTTGCCGTGCACGAAGTCGATCTCTGCGTTGGCAAGGGCGAACTGTTCGCATTGCTGGGCAGTTCCGGATGCGGAAAGTCGACGTTGTTGCGCATGCTGGCCGGCTTCGAGACACCGACTTCGGGCCGTATTCTCGTCGATGGAACGGACATTACGGAATGTCCGCCATATCGGCGGCCAGTCAACATGATGTTTCAGTCATATGCGCTGTTTCCGCATCTGAGCGTCGCGCAGAACGTCGCATTCGGTCTGAAATGGGAAAAGATGACCCGGCTTGCCCGCAGGGAGCGCGTCATGCAGATGCTTGAGCTGGTGCAGATGACTTCGTTCGCGAGCCGGTGGCCCGACCAGCTGTCCGGCGGGCAGCAGCAGCGTGTCGCGCTTGCGCGATCGCTGGCAAAACAGCCGAAGCTTCTGCTTCTCGACGAACCGATGTCGGCACTGGATCGGCAGACTCGCCAGCAGACGCAACTGGAACTCGTGAAGATCATCGAGAAGGTCGGCGTGACTTGCATCATGGTGACGCACGACCAGGAGGAGGCCATGGCGATGGCTGACCGCCTCGCGATCATGAGCACCGGAAACATCGTGCAGACAGGAACGCCTCGCGACGTCTACGAGTATCCGAACTGCAGGTTCACGGCGACTTTCATCGGCACGACCAACATTCTCGAAGGGACCGTGCGCGAGCTCGGCCCGGATCATGCGGTGATCCGCTGCGAGCAAGTCGAGTCGGAAATCTACGTCGACCACGGCATCGCGGGAACGCGTGGCATGGCGGTCGCCGTTTCGATACGGCCGCCCCGAGTCAGAATCTCGCGTCGTCGGATCGCCGGTCAACGAAACTGTGCTGACGGTACGATCGTCGATGCGGTTTACATGGGCGACTATTCGAGCTTCCATGTCGCGCTGCCAGGCGGCAAGACCGTGGTGTCGCATGTGCCAGTCGCGGGCGTGACGGGAGAACCCCTGCCCGTCGTGGGGCAAGAGGTCTCCATATGCTGGGACGCCGACGATGTAATGGTGCTGACGGCATGAATACTTCCCGCATTCAATTGACGTGGCACCGCCGGCTGCCGGGCGCACTGCAACGCGTACCGGCGTGGCTTGGATCGATTGTGCCGAGTCGGCGCAGCATCGCGATCGCCGTGCCGTCGGCCTGGCTCACTGCGGCGCTCGCCATTCCGTTTCTGCTGGTCATCAAGATCAGCTTTTCGGACGTCGCGCTTCGAAGCCCGCCCTATACGGACACGTTCGTCGTGTCGGATTCGTTGGTTCGGATCGTATTGAGCCTGCGGCATTACGCCGACGTGCTGGCGGACAGTCTCTATGTTTCGACTTACTTCAGTTCGCTGAAAATCGCGGCGATCTCAACCGCGCTTTGCCTCGTGCTCGGTTTTCCGTTCGCGTATTGCATTTCGCGAGCGTCGCCGGCGCGCAGGAACGTCCTGCTGCTTGGTGTGATGTTGCCATTCTGGACGTCGTTCCTGCTGCGGGTCTATGCATGGAGCGGCCTTCTCAAGGACGACGGCATACTGAACCGAACCCTGATGGCAATCGGGCTGATCGTGTCGCCGCTACGGCTCTATCACACCGATATCGGCGTCTATATCGGAATGGTGTACTCGTACCTCCCGTTCATGATCATGCCGTTGTGCGCGCACCTGATGAAGATGGACATGCGCCTGCTCGAGGCGGCCTACGATCTCGGCGCCGGGCCGGTGGAGGCGTTCTTTCGCGTCACTATCCCGCTTGCTCGAAACGGCATTGTTGCCGGCAGCCTGCTGGTGTTCATTCCATCGGTCGGCGAATACGTGATTCCGGAGCTGCTCGGTGGATCGGGCACGTTGATGATCGGGCGGTTGATGTGGGACGAGTTCTTCAACAATATGGACTGGCCGGCGGCGGCAGCCATTACCGTTGCGATGATGGTGTTGCTGCTCGTGCCGATCGCCGCATTTCAGCATTATCAGAGCCGCGAGCGTGGAGGTACGGCGTGAAGAACTTGACTGGAAAGGCGAGCGTGCTCGTGCTCGTTCTCGGATTTGCATTCCTGTACGCTCCGATCGCGAGCGTGATCGTTTACTCGTTCAACGATTCGAAGCTGGCAAGCGTATGGTCCCACGCATCGTTGAGATGGTATGCCGCGCTGATGCACGACGATGAACTGCTGCATGCGGCCGGTCTTTCGCTGAAGATCGCACTGACCACTGCATGCCTGTCGATCCTGATCGGTACATGGGCGGGCTTCGCTCTCGCGCGATTCAGCCGCTTTCGCGGGCGGCCCGCGTTCTCGCTGCTGATCAATGCACCGCTCGTCATCCCTGAAGTAGTACTCGGCATCGCATTGCTGCTGTTGTTCGTCACGCTCGAGCAGTGTTTCGGCTGGCCGCCCGGACGAGGCTGGGTGACGATGGCGATCGGGCATACGGTGCTGTGCGTTTCATACGTCGCGGTCATCGTTCAGTCGCGCGTGAAGGAGCTGAATATCGCGATCGAGGAGGCCGCGCTGGATCTGGGGGCAGGGCCGGTCGCCGCTTTTTTCCATGTGACGCTGCCGGCGATAGTTCAGGCGGTCGTATCCGGATGGCTGCTGTCGTTCACGATTTCGCTCGACGACCTCATTCTGTCGGCGTTTCTCTCCGGGCCGGGTGCGACCACGCTGCCGCTGGTGGTGTTCTCGCGCGTACGTCTCGGCATGAATCCGGAGATGAACGCGTTGGCTACCGTGATGATCGTTGTCGTATCGCTGATCGTGTTGACGGCGAGTGGCATCAAGCGCAAGCAGGGTCGATTTGCGCGATGAAAGGGTAGACGCATTCATGTGTCGATGGGTCCGCCGAGGCTCCATTCAGACGCGGGATCGAAGCAAGGTCGGACCGTGTGCCGGCCGTTCGGGAAACTACTACTGGTTGTCTAGGGAGGTTCTCGCCATTATGTTTCTTATTGTGGAACGTAGTTCCAAAATACGGAACCAAAGATGAGCTCTCTCGAAAACGCCAGCGCGATCCTGCAGCTACTGACTCGGCTGCGCCGGGCCGTCACGGTCAGCGATGTTGTTCAGCACCTCGGTATGCCGAAGAGTTCGGCATCGCGCTTGTTGAAGCAAATGGGCGAGCAGATGCTCCTCGAGCGCGACCCGGGAACGCTTGCCTACGGTCCCGCCTTGATGTTGCTCGAGCTCGCGCATATGGTCCGGGCGTCGACGCCATTACTCAGCATGATGGACAAGGCGCTGAGCGGATTGTGCGAGCAGACGGGGCACACGGGCTACATCTCGGTGCTCGACAAGCAGGAAGTCGTCGTGCTGCGTGTCCATCCGGGTATTCATCCGCTGCGCATGGTCACATTTCCGGGGCAACGCGGTCCCGCTTGGGCCGGTTCGACGGGCCGGGCACTCCTGGCGCGCGAGACCGACCAATCCATCGTGCGCTTGTTCCCCGATGGGTTGCCCCCCGCTTCGTCTGCCGCCCCGAACTCCATCGACGAACTCATGCGGCGGGTCGCGGAAACGCGGCGCACCGGTTTTTCGGTCGCGCTGGACGAATCGTTACCCGGGATCGGGGCTGTCGGATGCGCAGTCGGCGATCCGTCCAGTGGCGAGTCGTTGGCGTTCAGTCTCGCGTTTCCGCTCACGATGAGTTCGCCGACCGAGGTTGACCGCCTGGCTGCGATGGCGCGGGAGCAGGCATCCCAGCTTGGCCGCACCGTGGGAGACCCGTTCTGGTCGACACGATCGGTATCGGCCGCTTAGCGGCGGGAGGCTCCTCCCTGTAAGCGCTCTGCGCATTTCGGGGGTCGAACTAATCCGGAAACGATGCTCCTTTGGTTGATGAACGATTGGGTAACTGGATGCTTGCTACGGTGACGATCGGCCAGGCGCCGCGGACAAATATCGCGTCAATCGTTGAGGCGGCAATGCCGCGCGGCGTGAAGTGCGTCCATGCCGGGGCCCTGGATGGACTGACGAAAGATGAAATAGATGCGCGCTTCGCACCGTGCGGGAGCGGGCGGAAACTGGTGACGCGCATTGCCGACGGTACGGCCGTGGTCCTTGACAAGGAGGCCGTCGGCAACGCACTGCAGGAAAAGATCATGCGGCTTGAAGAGCAGGGATGCGACGCAATCCTGTTGCTTTGCACGGGTGAGTTCGATGGGCTTTCGTGCAAGCGGGCGCGTTTGTTCGAGCCGGACAAGATGATTCCGCCGATCGTCGGCGCGCTCGCACGATCCGAAAAGGTCGGGGTCGTCGTGCCGCTTCCCGAGCAGATCGAAACGGAAGGGTCGAAGTGGCGAATTTTGTCGACGCCAGCCGAATACGCGGCAGCGTCTCCCTATACCGACGACTTCCGGGAATTGTCCATCGCTGCACGTACGTTGCGTGGACGCGGCGCCCGGATTCTCGTGCTCGACTGCATGGGATACGAACAGCGTCATCGTACGCATGCGGCGCGAGAGGCGGGGTGCCCGGTGATTTTATCGAATACGCTGGTGGCAAAATGCATCGCCGAAATGTTGTGAGTATGGATGCTGTCCATGCATCTCATGGGGCGACGTACTAATTTAGGAAAACGAAATTGAAACATCTTCTGTTGATGAGCAGTTCGCGTAAGGGTGGACTCGGGTATCTCGAGCATGCGCGTGAGCAGATCGGCTTGCTGTTGAACGGACGTGCGAAGCGCGTCCTGTTTGTGCCCTATGCCGGTGGCATTACGTCGACCTACGACGAATACGAACAAATGGTCCGGCCCGTTTTCGAACAATGGGGCTTCGAACTCGAATCGATTCATCGAAGGCAACCTCTCCAGGCGATTTCCGAGGCTGAGGCGATCGTGATCGGTGGCGGCAATACGTTCGCGCTGCTCAAGCGACTGTATGACGAACGCATCGTTGACGTCATTCGGGAGCGTGTATCCAACGGCATGCCGTACGTCGGCTGGAGTGCCGGCTGCAATGTTGCTTGCCCGACGATCCGCACGACAAACGACATGCCGATTGTCCAGCCGCCGACGTTGCGTGCACTTGGATTGGTTCATTTTCAGGTCAATCCGCATTTCATCAGCGGAAAGATCGCGGGGCACAACGGCGAAAGCCGGGAGGAGCGAATCGCCGAGTTTCTTGCGATCAATCCGAACGAGCATGTCGTTGCACTGCCGGAGGGCACTGCACTGCTCGTCGATGGTGCCGCGGGTATGGTGATCGGTGATCAAGGCGCTCAGCATTTCCTCGATCAACGGAGAGTCGCCGTGCTGCCGGCGCAGGAGATATTTAATCTCAATTACATCAAGGGGCCGGTGATCGACGGAAGCTGGTCGATCTCGCAGAGGTGATGGGCGTGTCTTCCATTGACGGGAACGAGAAGCGGTTTTTCCATTTCAGGTGAGCGGTCCCGGCAGTTTCGAAATCGTATGCATATTACTTTGCAGTCCATATAGTACGTCGACCAAATACATTCTGGATGCCGTCTCCACGCAAGACGGTGTTCCTGTCGAATTTGTCCTTCAACTTTGGAAAGTCATCATGGAAACAACCACAATCGATACCGCACCGGATGACGGTGAAAATCAGATGCGGCATCCATCGGCGTTGTCGCCTGCAACGCTCGTCCTGATTGTAGTTTTAAGTGTATTTGGTGCCGTGATCGGCATGGAGTTGCTGGTGAAGGTGGGTGTCACGCCGGTCACGTCGATCATCGGCGCGCTTGTCGCGATGATTTGCGCTCGCATCCCGTTGCAGATGTTCTCGAGTTACAAGTCGCTGCACGTCCAGAACCTGGCGCAGAGCGCCATTTCCTCGGCCACCTTTGGTGCTGCAAACAGCCTGTTGCTGCCGATTGCCATTCCGTTCGTAATGGGAAGGACTGATCTCATCGTCCCGATGTTCTTTGGTGTCGCACTCGCCATGCTGCTGGACGGATACATGCTTTACCGAATGTTCGGCACCAAGATCTTCCCGGAGGCCGGTGCATGGCCTCTTGGCGTCGCAGCGGCCGAGGCGATCAAGGCTGGCGATCCGGACAGCAAGCAGGCGCGCTGGTTGGGTGCCGGGCTGGGAGTCGGGCTGCTCGGCTCGTGGCTGGGAATTCCTATGTCGGTTTTCGGCACGGCATTCATCGGAAACATCTGGGCGCTCGCCATGCTGGGAGTCGGCTTTCTGGTCGGTGGATACTCGCAGACACTCTTTGGACTGGAGATCGGCAAGGCATACATCCCGCACGGCATCATGATCGGAGCGGGTCTCGTCGCCTTGCTTCAGGTGTTCTGGCTGGTGATCCGAGACAAGAAGCCGCAGTCGTCCACGCGCGAAGCCGGTGGTCGCGTTTCCGCTGTTTCCGTCCCAAGCTTTCGCAGCGCCATTGAATTCGGGGGAATCGCTTACGTTGGTCTCGCCGCGCTCATCTCGTTGGGAAGTGGCCTCTATGCAGGCATGTCGCCCGGAATGCTGGTTGCATTCATCGCCTATGCTGCTTTTGCAGCCTTCGTACACGAGTTGATCGTGGGTATCGCGGCGATGCACTCGGGCTGGTTTCCGGCCTTTGCCGTCGCACTGATTACGCTGCTCGTGGGCATGCTGATCGGATTTCCTCCTGTCGCGCTCGTCGTGCTCTGCGGCTTTTCGGCGGCGACGGGTCCCGCATTCGCAGATATGGGCTTCGACCTGAAAGCCGGATTCGTGCTGCGTGGTGAAGGAAAAGACCCCGCTTTCGAACTTGCAGGGCGGCGTCAGCAGCTGCTGGCCGCCATGATCGCGTTCGTGATTGCAATTCCTGTGGCCTACGTCGCCCATTTCATTTTCTTTGCGCATGGTCAGGTGCCGCCCGTTGCGAAGGTCTATGTCGCCACGATCAAGGCGGGAATTGCACCCACGGTCATGCACGCGCTGATTCTGTGGTCGCTCTCTGGCGCAGCCCTTCAACTGTTGGGCGGCCCGAAACGGCAGTTGGGTGTGCTGTTTGCGACAGGCTTGCTGATCGCCTACCCGGCGGCCGGCTGGGCCGTACTGGTCGGCCTTGCGGTACGAATCGTCATCGAGCGGAAAGCCAGCGTGGAGACGCAGAAACGGATGGAAGTCTTCGCGGCGGGAATGATCGCGGGCGACGCGCTCTACAGCTTTGGCGAATCGCTGATCGCGAGCCGTGCAGGCTGAGCCTTTGAAGAAAAATCCTTGAAAGAAACCTGAATGGAAGAAGTTCGATGAGTCTCACCCAAACCCTGGAAGTCTTTGAAGCATTGGACAGCGGTCACGCGTCGGGCCAAACGGTTACCGATCTGTTCGCGCAGTATTGCCGTCATGGCGTCGTCGTGGAGGCCTCGAAATTCACTGGCGACAAAGGATCAACGGACTTCGTCAAGATCACCATCCCGGGAAAACGCGGAAAACGTAAAGGCGGAACTGCGCCAAGTCTGGGCATCGTCGGGAGATTGGGCGGCATTGGTGCGCGGCCGTCGCGCATCGGGCTGGTCTCCGACGCCGACGGGGCGATCGCCGCGGTTGCATCGGCACTCAAGCTCGCCAAGATGCGCGGGCATGAAGACGAGCTCGATGGCGACGTGTTCGTTACCACGCACATTTGCCCGAATGCGCCGACGCTGCCTCGCGAACCTGTGGATTTCATGGATTCGCCGGTTCCTCCGGAAGTGTTCAATGCCCATGAGGTGTGGTCGGAGATGGACGCAGTGCTGTCGGTCGACACGACGAAGGGAAATCGCATCATCAATCACAAAGGCTACGCGATTTCGCCCACGGTGAAGGACGGATACATCCTGCGCGTATCGGAAGACTTGCTCCGGATTATGGAAATCACGAGCGGGAGACCGGCCGTGACGTTTCCAGTCACGACGCAGGACATCACGCCGTATGGCAATGGGGTATATCACCTCAACAGCATTCTGCAGCCCTCGGTCGCCACGAGTGCGCCGGTCGTCGGCGTCGCGATCACGACGGAAAGTATGGTCCCGGGATGCGGGACAGGGGCGAGTCACGAAACCGACATCGCTCTGACCGTCAAGTTCATCGTCGAAGTGGCCAAGGAGTTTGGCCGCGGAAAATGCAATTTCTACGATGCCGCGGAGTATTCCCGGCTTGTCGAACTATATGGATCCCTCGCGCATCTGAAAATTTCGAACGACGCATAGCGTGCCGGATATTGGCGGCAGGCGGAGCGCTGCTCTGAACATGACGACGTGAGCATCCGCTTCGGAAGTGGGGGAGACTAATGTAGATTCGTGTGTATCAATCAATACTACTTATCAATATACGAGTTTCAAACGACTGTAACGGGTTTGGAGAAGCTGCTCCTGAGCAGATGATCGAAAAGGTGAGGATGACGATGAAGAGGAATGCAATCGCCGGCGCCATGTGCGCGCTGGCAAGTGTGCCCGTGTTCGCGCAAAGTTCGGTAACGATCTACGGCATCCTGGATGCCGGGCTGACGTACGTCAGTAACACCGGGGGCGCACATGCGTATTTGTTCGACGATGGCGTGTCGTACGCCAATCGTCTGGGGTTCAAGGGCACTGAGGACCTCGGAGGAGGCAACAAGGCCGTGTTCAGGCTCGAAAACGGTTTCGGGCTTGGCTCGGGCAAGCTTCGCCAGGGCGGTGCGCTGTTCGGGCGCGCTGCATATGTCGGGCTGGCCAATGACATTGGTACGTTGACGCTCGGAAACCAACGGGATTTCGCATTTGACTTCACGTCGAATTACAACGTCAGCGCGTTTGCCAATGGTTATGGCGTGCATCAGGGCGACTTCGATCGCCAGGGTGGCGACAATATGAACAACGCAGTCAAATTCGTGAGCAACGACTTTCACGGATTCGTTGTCGGAGGGATGTATTCCTTCAGCAACACGGCGGGCAACTTCCGTGACGGCAGTGCATGGAGCGTGGGCGCGACGTATACGGCCGGCGATTTTTCGGCAGGAGGCAACTACACGCGCCTGAACTCGCCGCGAGGTCTTGCCGGCCTTGATCCTTACGCACAAATCGGCGTCAAGACAATGCTCGGGCAGCCGGTCGCGACGGTCGATCCGGCGACCGGTGCGGTAAAGAGCCAGTACTCGAGCACGCCGTTCAAGGTCGACTCACAGTCAAGTTTCGGGATTGGCGCTCAATATGCGTTCGGTAGTCTCACGGTCAAGGGCGACTTCAGTGACACCGTCTTTAAAGGCTACGGCAACTCGTCTTCGATGCTGGTCTATGAAGGCGGCGGTATTTATCAGGTCAGTGCGCCGCTTTCTCTCATCGCAGGTTACCAGTACACGACATTCGAAGGCCATCACTGGCATCAGGTAGCCACTGGGGCACACTACCTGCTTTCGAAGGCAACGGATATTTACGCCGGTGTGGATTGGGTTCGCGCGTCCGAGGGTGTCGATGCGGTGATCGGCTACAGTTTCACGCCGTCGTCAGGTCGTACGCAAACTGCGGCACGTATCGGGTTGCGCCACGATTTCTAAGTGTGCATGGAGACCCGCATCGCGCGAACGGTGCGGGTCTGCTTGCAGCGGGCCCGATATGGGTGGCCGTCTGTCAGGAGCCATCTTTGATCGACGGCGAGTGACCTGGGCTACGTGAGCGATGTTTGGGGGAGCTGGCGGCCTTCTCCAGCGCCAGGCCCGTCGTGCAGAGATTGTGACAAAGCCCGCATACGCAGGCCTCGTACCGTCACAATTACTTTTCTTTGCCTCTCCGCGCCCGACCGTAAGGCGCCAGGCTTCTCGACCGCTCGCTATTCGCGACCCAATGGCGCGCATTCCGGAACACGGAGAACGAGTCGGTTTCCGGATCTGCGAAGCACGTGGCCAGTCGCTGGTCCAGGGTCCATTTCGCAATCGGCGAAAACTTGATCGGTGAAAGCACTGAATCCGCCCCGATTATTTCGCGGCTATAGTCGAAGCAAGAGCGATAGCCGCGTGCGCGATGCGCCGCCGCCGTTCAGGCAACGACTGTAGACGGATGCTGTATGAAAAACACAATCGAAAAGACCACCGGACCGGTATGGGGTGTGGCGGCGGGCGTGCTCCTGGCTGCCGCGGGACTGAGTCTCGGTATTTTCCCGAAATCGCTGAACAGCGCGGGAACCGCAAACGACTTTCTCGCATCCGGCGTCGCGATGCTGGGGATCTTCCTCGTCGTCTATTCCACGCACGAACTACGCCGAAAGCGCCCGAACTGAGCATCGTCGCACCGTCGATCCGCGCAGAACGTCCCAGACCATACGCCGGTTCAGGAGTGCGCCCGCCCGTCGACCGAGCCGGAATCGACCAACAGGTCGTCGACGATGATTTCGCCGGCCGCGCGACCCGCGCGCAACGCCTCGCGTGTGTCGTCGAACAGGCGGCCGCCCTCGTCGCCCAGCCGTACTGGCGCCAGCAGGCGCGGCGCGACGCCGGCCGCGCGAACCTGCACGATCGCGACGAACCCGAACCGCAGCGCGCCGGGCGGCGGCGCGTGCTCGCGCGGCGGGTCCAGCCGGAATTCACAGCGGACATCGATCGTGTATCCGCGGTAGGTGTACGCACTGTTCATCTGCAGCTCGCTCGAAAGGGAACGCGACGACGGACCGTGCGCGCATCATATCGGCTCGCGCGAGCGGTTGGGGGTGGGGTGTCTACCTATTTGAGGATTTCGTGCCGATAGACGAGTTCGACGATGCGCTTCGTCGGGATGCTCGCCCGCAGCGCATCGACGTTGTCGATCCGAAACCACTTGCACCTTTCAATCTCGTTGCTCGCTTGGGGCGTCTGCTCCGCGCCGACTTCTGCGAAGAACACGTGGTGCACCTTCGCGAGCCCGGTGAACTGCATCGAATAGACGAGGTTCTGGCCGACAATGCCGGTTTCCTCCAGCAATTCCCGATGGGCAGCCTCGAGCGGCGTTTCGCTGCGCTTGATCGTGCCGCCGGGCAACGCCCAGCGCGACGATACGCGCGCAACGAGCAAGACCTGTTCTTCGCGGTAGCAGACGATGGTCGCGCGTTCCTTGAAGGGGACCGCGCTGGCTTCCGGCGTATTCGTGGAGACGGGGGCTTGAGGCATGACCCGATTCTAGCGACAGTCGGGCGCCCGGCCAACCAGCGGCCGTGGAGTGCGACGCGGCCCGCCGTCGGGCCGCGTCGTCATGGAGACCGAAGCGTTACTTCCGTTCCGGCAGGAACCAGTTCATCACGAGCGCACAGATGCCGCCCGTCGCGACGCCCGATTCCAGCACGTTCTTCAGCGCATGCGGCAGGCTGTTCAGGATGTCCGGCACTTGCGACACGCCGAGGCCGAGCGCGAGCGACACCGCGATGATCAGCAGCGCCCGGCGATCGAGGTGGATGCCCGACAGGATGTTGATGCCGGATGCGGCCACCGCGCCGAACATCACCATCGCCGCACCGCCGAGCACGGGCTCCGGCACGGCCTGCAGCGCGCCCGCGACGACCGGGAACAGCCCGAGCACCACGAGCATGCCCGCGATCCAGATGCCGACGTGGCGGCTCGCGACGCCGGTGATCTGGATCACGCCGTTGTTCTGCGCGAACACCGAGCTCGGGAACGTGTTGAACACGCCGGCCAGCAGCGAGTTCGCGCCGTTGACGAGCACACCGCCCTTGATCCGCCGCATCCACACCGGCCCCTCGACCGGCTCCTTCGAGATCTTGCTGGTGGCCGTGACGTCGCCGATCGCCTCGAGCGACGTGACGAGGTAGATGATCAGCATCGGTACGAACAGCGACCACGAGAAACCGATGCCGAAGTGCAGCGGCGTCGGGACCTGGAACAGCGCGGCTTGACGTACGCCCGTGAAGTCGAGGCGGCCGAGCAGGGCGGCCGCGGCATAGCCGATCACGAGCGCGATCACGAGCGCGGTGCTGCGCACCCACACGATGGGCACGCGGTTCAGCAGGATGATCGTGCCGAGCACGAGGCACGACAGCGTCAGGTTCTGGGCGCTCGCGAACGTGCCGTTGGCCATCGCGCCGTAGCCGCCGCCCATGCTGATGAGCCCGACCTTGATCAGCGTAAGGCCGATCAGCAACACGACGATGCCGGTGACGAGCGGCGTGATCAGTCGCTTCACGAACGGCAGGATGCGCGACACGCCCATCTCGACGAACGAACCGGCGATCACGACGCCGAAGATCGCGGCCATCACGGTCTCGACCGGCGTGCCCTGCTTGACCATCACGCTGCCGCCGGCGATCAGCGGGCCGACGAAGTTGAAACTGGTGCCCTGCACGATCAGCAGGCCGGCGCCGAGCGGGCCGAAGCGCTTGCACTGCACGAAGGTCGCGATACCGGAAATCACCAGCGACATCGACACGATAAGGGTCGTATCGCGGCTCGATACGCCGAGCGCTTGGCAGATCAGCAGGCCGGGCGTGACGATCGGCACGATGATCGCCAACAGGTGCTGGAGCGCGGCGACGAAGGCGACCATCGGCGCAGGCCGGTCATTGGGGCCATAGACGAGGTCGCGCGACGACTCTGCGTCGTCGGCGCCGTGGGAGGCGGATCGGGCGGAGGAGGCGGGTTGCATGGCGAGCGGGCCGGACAGGATGGAAAGTGCGGCATTTTAGCCGAAGGGCTCGCCGACGCCCCCCGGCGCGACGCAATGGCCGGATTGGGGAACGCCGTGCGGAAGCCGTGTCGTCGAATACGCGGCGGCGCCCGGTTCGTCAGCGCGTGCGGCGTGGCGCGTGCCAGGCCGTCCGCGGGCCGGGCGGTGCGGGAATCCGCTCCATCATGAACGCCGGGCCGGCTGATGGGCGCCCCGGGTGTTGCCTGCGGCGTGCGTTTTGGTGCCGCCGGCCGGTGCGCGCGGTGCGCGGGTCGCTGGATACGCGCGCTTGCACACGTCGATGACGACGTCGCGCAGACGGCGATGCGCGGGGTCGTGCTGCATCCGCGGATGCCAGAGCGCGGAGATCAGGATCTCGGGCATGCGGACCGGTATCGCGAAGCTGCGCAGCCCCAGCGCGTCCGCGAGCCCCGGCGTGAATGCGTTGCCGAGGCTCGAGCGCGGGACGAGCGCAATCAGGTCGGTGCCGGCCGCGACGCGCATCGCATCGGGATAGCCGGGCACCACGACCTGCACGTTATGGGCGGCCGTAGGCGTGTGTGCCGGATCGTTCGCCGGCCCGCTGAAATCGCCGAGCTGCGATGCAATGACGTGACGGCAGGCCGCGTAGCGGGCGGGCGTGATCCTGGCCGCCGCGAACAGCGGATGCTCGGCGCGCGCCACCGCGACGTGTTCGTCGTGAAAGAGCTCGCGCGTATGCAGCTCGGGCGCGTCGTCGCCGCGCTTGCCGATTTCCAGATCGACCGTGCCGTCGCGCAGCGGCCCCGGATCGCGGTCGAGCCTCGCGACGAAACGCACGCGCACGCCGGGTGCGATTTCGCCGATCGCGGCGACCACCGGGCCGGCGAGCATGTCCATGAACGACGCGGCCGCACGGATGGTGAAGGTGGACGACAGCGTGGCCATGTCGATGTCGGCCGCGGCCGGACGAAGCACGGCACGCGCATCGCTCGCGATCGCATGCACGCGATCGCGCAACGCCGATGCGTGCGGTGTCGGCACGAGCCGGCGTCCGGCGCGCACGAGCAGCGGATCGCCCGTTGCGGCACGCAGTCGCGTGAGCGTGCGGCTCATCGCGGAGGTGCTCAGCCCGAGCCTGCGCGCGGCGCCGGTCACGCTCCCTTCGGTCAGCAGCACGTCGAGTGCGGTGACGAGGTTCAGGTCGATGTCTTCCATCCGGACAGCATACGACATCGCGCGACATGACAGCGCGTTTGGTGCAACTATCGATTGCATTCGATGCGTCTGGTGCATGTGACGATGCGCGCCTATAGTCGCCGGATGACGAACTCCGGCAAAGGTGAAGTCCAATGCAAGCGACCATATCGAATCCGAATACACCATCGATCCTGCTCGTTGCCGCCTCGCGCGGCCTCGGGCTCGCGATGGCGGAGCAATTCCTGAACAAGGGCTGGCACGTGACCGGCACCGTGCGCGCGGCATCGGGGCGCACGCAATTGCACGCGCTCGCCGAACGCTTCGACGGACGGCTCGAGATCGAGACGCTCGACATCTGCGAGCCGGAACAACTGGCCGCGCTGCGCGCGCGCCTGTCGGGCAGGCGCTTCGACATGCTGTTCGTGAACGCCGGCACGACGAACGATCCGAACGAAACGATCGGCGAAGTCGCGGTCGACGAATTCGTGCGCGTGATGATCACGAATGCGCTGGCGCCGATGCGCGTGATCGAGGTGCTGCAGGATCTCGTGGTCGCGGACGGCCTTATCGGCGCGATGTCGTCGGGGCAAGGGAGCGTCGCGAACAACGTGACCGGAATGCGCGAGGTCTACCGCGGCAGCAAGGCCGCGTTGAATCAGTTCATGCGCAGTTTCGCGGCGCGCCAGGCCGGCACGCCGCGCGCGATGGTCCTGATGGCGCCGGGCTGGGTGCGCACGGAACTCGGCGGCCCGGATGCGAGGCTGACGATCGACGAAAGCGTGCCGAGCCTCGTGAACGTGTTGATCGGCAAGCAACGGCGCCCGGGGCTCGAATACCTCGATTACCTGGGGCGCACCGTGCCGTGGTAGCGGCCTGCGCAGCGGGGCCCGCGACGTGAGGAAAGCCGGCCGGTCAGGGCGCCGCGCCGGCATTCGGCGGGGCTGGCGCGTGCCGTTCGCGGAGCGTTGCCGCCGCGTGCGTGACGACGCGCTGCGCGCGCGGCGCCGAATCAATACAATGCGACGTCGGGGTATCGCTACCGTGTCGGGCGACCGACCGCGATCTTCGACGAGCAACCCGTGCATTGTGATTGACGGCCCGTCATGACGGGCCGCTGGCGAATACGGAGCGCAGCATGAACGAACCTTACCTGCAGGTCATCGCGCATTTCTTCGCGAAACCCGGCAACGGCGATCGCGTGATCGAACTGCTGGCCGAACTCGCGCCAGCCACGCGTACCGAGCCGAAGAACATCGACTACGCGTACTTCCGGTCGCCGGTCGATCCCGACCATATCGTGATCCTCGAGCGCTACCGCGATGCCGACGGCCTCGACGTGCATCGGGAAACGCCGCATTTCCAGCGCATCGGCGTCGGCGCGATCATTCCGTTGCTCGATCGTCGCGACGTGACGTCCTACATGGTGCAACCGGACACCGGCACGGCGACACCACCCGGAGACGCCCGATGAACCCGTTTCAATTCCGCACCGTTCCGACGCAGATCGTCGAATTCGGCGCCGCGAGCCGGCTCGGCGCGCTGTTGCGCGAACGCTTTCCGGCGCTCGTGCGGCTGTGCGTCGTCACCGACGCGTTCCTGCATCGCAGCGGCGTGCTCGCTCCCGCGCTGGAGAGCCTCGCCGCGCACGGCTGGCAGGTGACCGTGATCGACGACGTGATCGCCGATCCGCCCGAGCACGTTGTGCTCGAGGCGACCGCGCGCGCCGTGGCGGCCGATGCGGAAATCGTGCTCGGACTCGGCGGCGGTTCGTCGATGGACGTCGCGAAGCTGATCGCGGTGCTCGCGCCGGGCGGGCAGGCACTGGCCGACATGTACGGCGTCGACAAGGTTGCAACGTCGCGGCTGCCGCTCGTGCAGATGCCGACGACGGCCGGCACCGGCTCCGAAGTGACGGCCGTGTCGATCGTCACGGTCGGCGAGGCGCGCAAGATGGGCGTCGTGTCGCCGCATTTGTTCGCGGACGTCGCGATCCTCGACGCCGCGCTCACGCTCGGACTGCCGCGCGCGGCAACGGCCGCGACCGGCATCGACGCGATGGTGCATGCGATCGAAGCCTATACGTCGTCGCGGCTCAAGAATCCGGTATCCGACATGCTGGCCGTGCAGGCATTGACGCTGCTGTCGCGCAATCTGCTGAAGGCCTGCGACTACGGTGGCGATCGCCACGCACGCGAGGCGATGCTGGTCGGCGCGATGTTCGCCGGCCAGGCATTCGCGAACGCGCCGGTCGCGGCCGTGCATGCGCTGGCGTACCCGGTCGGCGGTATTTTCCATGTGCCGCACGGGCTGTCGAATGCGCTCGTGCTGCCGCACGTGCTGCGCTTCAACGCGCCGGCTGCCGCGCCGCTGTATGCCGAGCTCGCGGCCATCGTCGCGCCGTCCGCGACGGGCAGCGACGAAGCGAGGACGCAGGCGCTGATCGGTGAGATCGACCGACTGATCGTCGCGACGGGCATTCCGCGCACGCTGCGCGAAGTCGGCATCGGCGAGGGCGATTTGCCGAGGATGGCGTCGGACGCGATGCTGCAGACGCGCCTGCTCGTGAACAATCCGCGCGAAGTCACGGAAGCCGACGCGCTGGCGATCTATCGGCAGGCGTGGTGACGCGCCGCGCGCGACTGCGCGCCGGGTGCTCGTTGAAATCTCGCCCGTGATGCCGATCGTTGGCGGGAGCCGAGGCGGCGGCAGCGATACCGAAGGTGCGCATCGATCCGGAAGCGCGCACCAACGACCGATGAAACCGACGAGAGACGACATGACGCAATGGGAAGAAGCAGCGCGCACGCGATGCGTCGCATGGCAGATCACGCAGGCCTGGCACGCGGCCGAATGGTGCCGGCTCGTCGAGACGCGCACGGGCATCGACCTGTCGGGCGCGGTCGCCGGCGCGATCGACGGCACGCCGTTTCGCGTCGACTATGCGATCGCATGCGGCGCCGATTGGCTGACGCGATCGGTGCACGTCGCGTACTGGCTCGGCGCGGCGGCGCCCCGGCGACTCTCGATCGAATGCAACGCAGGCCGCTGGACGATCGACGGCGTCGACGCGCCGGCCCTCGCGGGCGCGACCGACATCGATCTCGGCTTCAGTCCGTCGACCAATACGCTGCCGATCCGGCGTCTCCGGTTGGCGGTCGGTGCGTCGGCCGTCATCCACACGGCCTGGCTGCGATTTCCGGCGTTCGAGATCGTGCGCGGCGAGCAACGCTATGCGCGCACGGCGGAGCGTGTTTACCGCTACGAGAGCGGCGCGTACGCGGCCGATATCGCGGTGGACGACGCGGGCCTCGTCACCGATTACGACGAGTGGCGGCGCATCGGCGCGGCGCATGCACCGTAACGCGGCGGCGCGTCAGCGTGCGTTGGCGACCGTCACCTTGCCCGGAATCAGCTTCAATGCGCTGAACGCGTCGGCGATGTTCTGCTGATACGCGAGCGTCGCATCGGTGACGGGCTGCACGCCGTAGCCGGTGCGCTTGAGCGCGACTTCGAGCGTCGGCGCGTCGAGGCCGACGAGCGGCGACAGTTGCGCGGCGACTTCCGGAACATGGTCGCGTGCCCACCGATCCAGCGCGTCGACTTCGTCGAGCAGCGTGCGCAGCACCTGCGGCTGCGCGGCGGCATACTTGCGCGCGGCGAGGTAGTACTGCGTGTTGCGCACGAGGCCGTCGCCGTTCGCGATCACGCGTGCGCCGAGCTGCCGTTCGGCGGCCGCCAGATACGGATCCCAGATCACCCACGCGTCGACGCTGCGCTGCACGAACGCGGCGCGCGCGTCGGCGGGCGTCAGATAGATCGGCTGGATGTCGGCATACGCGAGGCCGGCATGCTCGAGCGCCTTCACGAGCAGATAGTGGACGTTCGAACCCTTGTTGAACGCGACCTTCTTGCCGCGCAACTGCGCGACGGTGCGGATCGGTGAATCGGGCAGCACGACGATCGCCTCGCCGTGAGGCGCCGGCGGCTCGTTGCCGAGATAGACGAAATCGACGCCCGCGGCCTGCGCGAAGATCGGCGGCGTCTCGCCGACCGTGCCGACGTCGATCGCGCCCGCGTTCAGCCCTTCGAGCAACTGCGGCCCGGCCGGGAACTCGAGCCACTGGACGGTCACGCCCTGGCTCGCGAGCCGCTTCTCGAGCGTGCCGCGTGCCTTGAGGACCACGAAGTTGCCGTATTTCTGGAAACCGATGCGCAGCCGCTTGTCGTTGCCCTGGGCCAGTGCGGGCATGCCCGCGAGCGGGCCGAGCGCGAGCCCGGCCAGTCCGGCGGCCGCGCCGTGCAGCCACTGGCGGCGGCGCGGATTTGCCGGGGGCGTTTCAAGATCTGCGTGCTGTGTGTCGTTCATCGAGGCGTCCTGCTGGCGGGTTCACGGGGCTGCGCTTGCGGCGCGCTTGGCACGGGCGAGGCTGGATGCAGGCATGCACGCATCCGGCCGGCCCGCGCCGGATGCACGACGATAAGGCCGCGCGAATCGGCGGCCAACCAACGAATCCGCATATGCAAATCAGCGGCGGGACGATACGTGAACGACGGGCCGCGAGCGCGCCGCCGCGCTCAATCGGCGCCGAGCGGGCTTTCCTCGATCGAGTCGACGCGATCCGGGTAAAACGCGAGATGCGCGCGAATCGGTTCGACGGCCGGGTTCGGATGCTCGTACGTCCACACTGCGTTGGTCGCGCGTTCGCCGCCGGCGGGAATCGAGTAATACGCGCAATCGCCCTTGTACGGGCAGTACGTCGCATGGTCGGTGCGTTGCAGCAGCGCCATGTCGGCGTCCTCGCGCGGAACGTACAGCACGGCGGGATAGGTGGCCTCGCGCAGCGCCAGCGCACGGCGCGTATCGGCGACGACCTTGCCGGCCACCTTGACCACGACGCGCAACGGGTGCGGCTCGATCGTGATCGGATGATCGGGGCCCGGCGACTTCACGGGACGAGAGGGCGTATCGGGGTTGATCGACATCGTGGATCCTCCAGGAAGGTGCAGCGCGCCGACAAGCACGCCGCGTCGCAACGTGCGCGCGGGTTGCTCGCGCGCATTGCGGCGTTGACCAAGCCGATACGATGCGCCAATTCCGGAGAACCTGCAGAGGGCCGGAAGGCGGTGCCGCGAGTGGCGTCGCCGCGCGGCCCGCAGCGGCGCGCGGCAGCCGGCGTCGCCCGCATGTCCCCGGCGCTCGCGTGGATATTTCCATGCAGCGGCAGCGGGATGCATCCACCGCGATAAGCAACGCGCAATTAATTGGTAAGCGATTGGCGGATGGCGCGCGAAGATCGGCGGTCGTCATTCGCATGACAGTCTTTCTCGACCGCCATCATGAACAGTCCATTTATCCCGTTCGCCGCGCATCGTGCGCGGCGCGCATCCGTTGCCATTGCAGCGCTGCGCGGCATGGCCGCGTTGCTGCTGCTCGCCGGCGCGCACACGCACGCTTTCGCGGCGCCGGCCGGCAAGACGCTCGTGTATTGCAGCGAAGGCAGCCCGGCCGGATTCGATCCCGGCCAGCACACGACCAGCACCGATTTCGACGCGAGCACGTACACGATCTACAACGGGCTCGTGCAGTTCAAGCGCGGCACGCTCGATCTGGAACCGTCGCTCGCGACGAGCTGGGACGCGTCGCCCGACCAGCGCGTCTACACGTTCCACCTGCGCCGCGGCGTGAAGTTCCAGACGACCGCATGGTTCAAGCCGACGCGGCCGTTCCAGGCGGACGACGTCGTGTTCACGTTTCGCCGGATGCTCGACCCCGACGACCCGTTCCGCAAGGCTTATCCGGTCAGTTTCCCGTACTTCAGCGATCTCGGATTCGACCGCAACATCGAGCGCATCGAGAAAATCGACGACGATACGGTGCGCTTCGTGCTGAAGTCGCCGGACGTCGTGTTCGTGCGCAATCTGGCGATGTCATTCGCGTCGATCCTGTCGGCCGAATATGCGTCCCGGTTGGCGGCGCGCCATCGCGAAGCCGACATCAACCAGTTTCCGGTCGGCACCGGGCCGTTCCAGTTGCGCGCGTACCAGAAGGACGCGACGATCCGTTACGACGCGAACCCCGACTACTGGAAGCCGGACGACGTGAAGCTCGCGCATCTCGTGTTCGCGATCACTCCCGATCCCGCCGTGCGCCTGCAGAAGCTCACGGCCGGCGAGTGTCAGGTGTCGGTGTTCCCGCGGCCAGCCGATCTCGAGACGGTGCGGCGCGACCCGGCGCTCACGTTGTTTTCGGGGACGGGCTTCAACGTCGGCTTCGTTGCGTACAACACGCAGCATCCGCCGCTCGATCGCGTCGACGTGCGGCGCGCACTCGACATCGCGATCGACAAGGCGGCCATCATCAAGACCGTGTTCAACGGCGACGCGACGATCGCGACGAACCCGATGCCACCGGCGCAATGGTCGTACAACCCGCGTCTGAAGGACGCGCCGCGCGACCTCGCCGCCGCGAAGGCGCTGCTCGCGCATGCAGGATTCCCGAACGGTTTCGACCTGACATTGTGGGCGATGCCGGTGCAGCGCCCGTACAACCCGAACGCGCAGCTGATGGCGCAACTGATCCAGCAGGACTGGGCGAGGATCGGCGTGCGCGCGAAGATCGTCAGCTACGAATGGGGCGAGTACAACCGCCGCGCGAAACACGACGGGCAGCACGATGCGATCCTGTACGGCTGGTCGGGCGACAACGGCGACCCGGACAACTGGCTCGGCACGTTGCTCGGCTGCGATGCGGTGCACGGCAGTAACCTCGCGAAGTGGTGCAACGCGGATTTCGAGCGGCTGGTCGACGCGGCGCGCTCGAACGCGGACGTCGCGAAACGCACGGCGCTTTACGAACAGGCTCAGGTCGTGTTCAAGGATCAGGTGCCGTTCACGCCGATCGCGACGTCGATCGTATCGCTGCCGATCTCGAAACGCGTGCACGGCGTGACGTTCTCGCCGCTCGGCGGGCATCGGTTCGATGGTGTGTGGCTGGAGTGAGGCGCGGCGGGTCGATGTATCGATGTGCTCGCGATAACGGACCGGCGTGCCGGTCCGTGTGTGCGTCGCGCGTCAGTTGAGCGCGACCGCCGCCGCCGTTTCCACCGGCGAGCCTTCGAGCGCGACCGATGGCCGTCCGTCCGGGCCGACCGGCACGTCGCCGATCAGTGTGGTGCGGTAAAGCTGGCGATCGAAGTCGAGATCGAAGATGTCGACGGGCGCGAGATGCGCGGTTGCGCGGTTGTCCCAGAACGCGATGCTGCGCGCTTCCCACTTGAAGCGGATCGTGAATTCGGGCCGCGTCACGTGTTCCCACAGCAGTTCGAGGAGCGCCTGGCTTTCGCGCGGCGTCAGCCCGACGATCGATTTCAGGAAACTCGGGCTCACGTACAGCGCACGCTCGCCGGTCTCCGGATGGACGCGCACGAGCGGGTGCTCGGTCACGAGCGGGCGGCGCTCAATGGCTTCGTCGAAGGCGCCCGTCGCGCGTGCGCCGGCCGGCGGCGTGAAGCGGTGAATGCCGCGCAGCCCGTCGACGAAGCCTCGCAGCGGCGCGGACAGCGTCTCGTACGCGCGCACGAGATTGGTCCACTGCGTGTCACCGCCGTACGGCGGGATCGTCACGCCGCGCAGGATCGACGCCCACGGCGGATTCACGGCCGCGGTGACGTCGGTATGCCAGCCGGTCCACGGCCGCCGCACCGGCTCGCCTTCGAAGCGCGTCGCCTTGCGGTGCTTCCCGATCGAATAGACGGCGGGGTATCCCTCGACATGCCCGAACACCGGGTGGCCGACGGTCGGCTCTCCGAACTGCGCGGAAAACGCGACGTGCTGCTCGTGCGTGAGGAATTGTTCGCGGAAGAAAACCACGCGCCATTTCAGCAGTGCGTGGCGGATCGCGGCGATCTGCGGGGTGGTCAGCGGCTGGGTCAGGTCGACGCCGCGAATCTCCGCGCCGATGTGGGCGGACAGCGGAATCACGTCGACCGGCTGGCCGGCGGGTTCGAGTAGGGCGCTCATGCGACGCTCCTGGCGGAAGTGGACGGAACGAACGGCCGACATCGCGACAGGCTGGCGAGCCGGTTCGGCGGGCGAGGATGCATGGTCTGGTTTCCGGTAACGTGGCGTGGGCCGCCGCTCGGGCACGTACGGCGACGCGTTGCCGTTCGTGCCCGACATGCATTACTGCAGCGTGGCACCGGGCCCTTTCAGCACGACGCTTTGCCGGCCGTCGATGCCGACCGGCACGTCGCCATGAACGGTCGCGCGGCGCACGACGCGGCGCGCATCGCCGTAGTCGTTGATCGCGTAATGCTGCGTCGCGCGGTTGTCCCAGATCGCGACGTCGCCCTCCTGCCAGCTCCAGCGCACGGTGTTCTCGAGGCGCGTCACGTGCTCGTGGAAGACCTGCAGCAGATGTGCGGAATCCTGCGTCGACAGGCCCTTGATCCGCTGCACGAAGTGGCCGAGCACGAGCGTGCGTTCACCCGTTTCAGGATGCACGCGCACGACCGGGTGCTCGGTCTCGTAGACGGTCGACGTAAAGACTTCGCGGTAGCGCTTCAGTTGCGTTTCATCGGCATGCACGTGCGTCGACGCGTAGTCGTACGCGTTGGTATGGACGGCCCACAGCGTATCGGCGAGCGTACGCAGCGTGTCGGGCAGATGCGCATACGCGGCGGCCGTGTTGGCCCACACCGTGTCGCCACCGACCGGCGGAATCACGACGCCGCGCAGGATCGAGATCTTCGGATAAGCGTCGACGAAGGTCACGTCGGTGTGCCACGAGTTGGCGCGCGCGCCGTGCGCGGAATCGAGTTCGAGCAGATGCGCGCTGCCGTCGACGGACGGCACGGTTGGATGCGCGACCGTGTCGCCGAAACGGCGCGCGAACGCTTCCTGCGCGGCGTCGTCGAGATGGCGCTGGCCGCGGAAGAACAGCACCTTGTGGCGCAGCAGCGCGGCGTGGATCGCGTCGAACGTTGCATCGTCGAGCGTGGCCGACAGCCGCACGCCGGAAATTTCGGCGCCGATCCGGCCGGCGACCTGGCGAAGCTGAAGCGGGGCGACGGCCGTGCGCGGCGCGGCGTGCGATGACGGGTGAGCGGCGTGCTGGACTTCGGACATCGGGGGTCTCCTGAGGTGAGGGCGTTCGGGCTTCCATTCAAGCAGGGACCGCGCGGAACCGGAACCGATCAATCGTCACAACCTTAGCGTGCGTGACCGATCGATATGCGCGGAAGTGCGATGCAACGACGCGTGCGCGTGCGCCTACCATGCGAGCCGCCATGCGCCGATCCGGTGCGCATGCGGCGTATCGGCCCACGCGGGCGTGCCGCCCGGCCGATCGTCGTCGCCGTCGTCGAAATCGGCGAGCACCGTGGCGCGCAGCCGCGCGAATTCCGGCGAATCGCGGCGGCGAGGGCGCGGCAGCGCGACCTCGACGATGCGCTCGATGCGGCCGGGGCGCGGCGCCATCGTGACAACGCGATCGCCGAGATAGACGGCCTCGTCGACATCATGCGTGACGAGGATCATCGTGATGCGCTCCTGTTCCCAGATGCGCAGCAGTTCGTTCTGCATGCGAGCGCGCGTCTGCGCGTCGAGCGCGCCGAACGGTTCGTCGAGCAGCAGCACGCGGGGACGGTTCACGAGGCCGCGCGCAATCGCGACACGTTGCGCCATGCCGCCGGACAACTGGTTCGGATACGCGTGCTCGAAGCCATCCAGCCCGACCAGCGCGATGTGATCGGCAACCGCGCGGCGTTTCTGCCGCGCATCCAGCGGTGCGTTGCGCAACGCGGCCTCGATGTTCTGCGCGACGGTAAGCCATGGGAACAGCCGATGGTCCTGGAACACGATGCCGCGCTGCAGCGACGTGTCGCGCACGACCTCGTCGCCCGCGCGGATCTCGCCCGCGTAGTCGGTGTCGAGACCAGCGATCAGCCGCAGCAGCGTCGACTTGCCGCAACCGCTCGCGCCGACGATCGTGACGAACTCGCCGGCGCGCACGTGCAGCGAGACGTCGTCGAGCACGGCGAGCGTCGCGCCGCGCTGCGCATAGCGTTTGCTCACGTGAAGGATGTCGAGCGAATCGGAGGCAAGGGTCGTCATGGCGGAGCAGGCGTAGGAAGTCACGGGAAAAAAGGACGATCAGGCGCTCAGGTCGCCGCGCTGCGCGAGCACCTTGCGCTCGATCGCGCGGGCGAGCGCGTTCAGCGCCCACCCGGTCGCGCCGACGACGACGATCCCGAACAGCACGAGATCCATGCGGAATTGCTCGCTGCCGTCGATCAGCGTGTTGCCGATACCGCTGCCCGCAACGAGCAGGTATTCGGCGCCGAGCGTCGCGAGCCACGAATAGATCAGGCCGAGGTAGAGCCCGGTGAAGATCGACGGCAGCGCGGCGGGCAGGATCACGTGGCGCACGAGCTGAAGCCGCGAATAGCGCAGCGCGCGGGCGACGTCGACATACGCGCGCGGCATCGCGTGAATGCCGTCGCAGGTATGCGCGGCGACCGGCAGCAGCGCCGCGAGCGACAGGAACACGACCTTCGCGATGTCGCCGAGGCCGAACCAGACGGAAATCAGCGGGATCCACGCGAACAGCGAGATCTGCTTGAAGGTGTCGAAGCTCGGGCCGACGATGCGCGTCGCGATACGCGACAGCCCCAGCGCGGCACCGAGCAGCAGCCCGCCCGTCGCGCCGATCGCGAAACCGCATGCTTCGCGCGCAAGCGACGCCGACAATGCGCGGACCAGCGCGCCGCTCGCGACCTGCGTCCATGCGGTGCGCAGCACGTCGGCGGGGCTGACCAGCAGTCCGCTGTTGATGAGATGCGCGGACGCGATCGCCCACCAGATCGCGACGGCGGCCAGCGGCAGCACGAGGCCGCGCCAGTCAGGCGCGTGGCGGCGTCGTGTCTCGACGTTGGCGCGCTGCGCTTCGTGCGGTATCGGCGTCGCAGAATGCGGCATGACAGGACTCCTCGGGAAGCGGGACGTGCAGCGTCAGCCGCGAAACGCGGACGGCACGCCGCGACGCAGGCGTGCTTCGAGCGCGTCGAGCAGCCGGTTGATCAGCAGGCCGACCGCGCCGACCACGACGACGGCGGCCATCACGAGATCGAGTTGGAACAGTTGCCTGCCGTACACGATCAGGTAGCCGAGTCCTTCCGACGACGCGACGAGCTCGACGACGACGAGCGCGAGCCACGATTTCGTGAACGCGAGCCGCACGCCGGTCGCGAGCGTCGGCACGGCGGCCGGCAGCACGACGTGGGCGATGCGCTGGCGGCGCGTGTAGCCGAATCCGCGCGCGACCTCGTCGAGCGCGGCGGGCGCCTGACGAAAACCTTGCAACGTGCTCAGCGTGACCGGCACCAGTGCCGCATGCGCGATCAGCAGGTACTTGAGCGGCTCGCCGACGCCGACGAGCAGCAGCAGGAACGGCAGCCAGCCGAGCACCGGAATCTGCACCAGCGCATTGAAGCTCGGCAGTACGTATGCTTCGAACGTGCGCGACAGGCCGAGCGCCGCGCCGATCGCGAAACCGAGCAGCGTGCCGGCCGCGAAACCGACCAGCACACGCTGCAGGCTGATCAGCGTATGGCGCAGGAGATCACCGCTCGCCGCGAGTTCGGCGAGTGCCTGAAAGACCTGATCGGGCGGCGGCAGGATCTGCGGCGCGATCCAGCCGCGCGCGCTGCCGACGCTCCATAGCGTGAACAGCAGCGCCGGCAGCGCCCACGGCGCGAGCAGCCACGCCAGCCGCTTCACGGCCGCGCGACGGCGCGACGACGCGCCGAGCGCATGCGGGTCGGACGACGGGATCGGGATCGCGGTGTCGCTCATCGGCTGATTCCGGTTCAGGACAGCGGCTTGCCGGACGCGTCGTAGCGCGGCCAGTACTGTTCGAGCTTCTGCGCACGCAGCGCGTTGTCGAGATACTTCGGCTCGAACCAGCCGTCGACGTCGACGGGCTGGCGGATCAGCTTCAGTCGCAACGCATCCTGTGCGACAGCCTTGTAGCGCGCGACCAGGAACGGGTCGATCAGCGGCGACAGGCGATCCTTCAGGCGCTGGTTCGCATAGTCGGCCTGCCACGACGACACCGGCACGCCGCTCTTCGCCCACAGCCTGAACAGCGCATCGCGGTTGGCTTCGTCGGACGACCAGTGCGCGCCTTTCACGACCGCGTCGACCACGCGCTGCACGATGTCCGGATGCGCGCGCTCGAAGTCGTCGAGCACCAGCAGGTGTGTCTGGCGCGTGAACTGCGGGCCGTCGTTCTGCGATTCGTAGATGATTTTCGCGAGGCCCGCGTCGCGCAGCTTGTACAGCTGATAGTCGTTCACCGACGCGTCGATGCCCTTCGACGCCAGGGCGGCCAGCGCACTCGCGGTGTCGAGGTTGGTCACGCGCAGGTCGCGTTCGTCGAGCCCGTTCTTCGCGAGCGCGTTGTCGGCGACGAGCTGCAGGTTCGTACCCCGGAAGATCGATACGCGACGGCCCTTCAGGTCCTTGATCGACTTGATGTCGGAATCGGGCGGCACCGCGATCTTGACGCCCGAGCGGACGCTCGTGGCGAGCAGCAGATGCGTCTTGAGCCCGTTGGCGCGCGCGAGCACGGCGGGCAGGTCGCCCTGGTACGCGAAGTCGAGTGCCTTGTTGGCGATCGCTTCGTTGACGGCCGGGCCGGCGCCCTTGAAGAACAGCCACTGCACCTTGATGCCGTCGGCCGCGAATTCCTTTTCGACGAGTTGCTGCAATTGCACGGTCGCGGCGGACGAGCCGCCGAAGGTCGGCGGATCGCCGGCACCTTGCTGAGCGACGCCGATGCGGATGAGAGCGGGTTTGTCCGCGTGCGCGGCGGCGGCCGGCAGCGTGAAGACGGAGGCGATCAGCAGCGATCGCAGCAGACGCAGTGGAAGCATGGATCGATCGGAGTGGAAACGTTAGGAAAACGAAACCGGGCGCGAGCCCGTTCAGTCATTCTCGAGGACGCTCCCGGCGCGGACAAGCAACGATTTGAACTATGCTTATCGCGTTGACGCGGCGGATCAAAGACGGCGGCGAGGAAACGCGACGCGCGCGGCGGTTGCGATGTCGCGGCCCAATATGAAGCGGAGGCGGTCATGCAAGTCGAAGACCTGACAGGCGCGGCGCTGGATTACTGGGTGGCGATGGCCGAGGATTACGATGGGCCGCGCGTCGACGCGTCGGGTTGCACGGTGGTTCGCGAGCCGGGCGGCGCGCCGGTGCCGTTTGCGCCGTCGTTGTCGTGGGTCGACGGCGGCCCGATCGTCGAGCGGCTGCCGTTCGCCGCGTTCGAGCGCGACGGTGCGCACGGTCCGTGGCGCGCCGTGCTGCATCGCGCGGTGCCGGCCGCGGGCGAGCGCTGCACGTTCAACCAGTCGGGGCCGACGCTGCTGATCGCCGCGATGCGCACGCTGGTCGCCTCGACGTTCGGCGACGACGTGCCGGATCTGGACATGACGCGGCCGCGCGGCGCGGCGCCTCCGGCATGACGAACTCGACATGACATCCGTCATTGACGCCATGGTGGCAATCGCGCGAACCCGAAGCGTCCGCTTGCCGTCCTAGCCCGCCTCAGGCGCAGCCAGATTCCGGATCGCGATCGATGCGACGTCGACCCGTTTAGGCAGGATCGCATCCGCCGCCGCGCGGTCGGCGACGCGCTGCAGCACGTCGATGTCCGCGCCGGTGACGCCGCGCTGCGCGAGCGGCGCGCGGCGGACGATGTCGGCGGCCGCATCGCGCGGCAGGCGCGTGAGCGACGCATAGACGGCCGCGTAATCGACGGGGTGCGCCAGTGCCCACTGGCCGGCGCGCGTGAGCCGCGCGAGCACGTCGGCGAGCGCAGCGCGTTTCGCGCGTTCATTCAGCGTATCGACCGGCGACGTGAGAAACGCGAGTCCCGAGTTGATGCCGCTGCCGTCGCGCACCACGCGCGCACCGCGTCGCACCACATGCCCGTAGTACGGATCGAAGGTCGCCCAGATGCCGATCTGCCGGGCCTCGAACGCGGCGAACGCATCGACCGGCAACACGAAGCGCACGTCGACGTCGCCCGGTGCGAGACCGTGTTCGCGCAGTGCGCCGTACAGCTGGTATTGGGAGATGCTGCCGCGCGCCGACGACACGACGACGGTGCGCCCCTTCAGATCGGCGACGGTACGCACCGGCGAATCGGGCTGCACGACGATGCCGAGGGACGTCGGCGAGCCGACACGCGTCGCGACGATCCGCAGCGCCGGATCGCCGAGCGCGGCCGTCAACACGGGCAGGTCGCCGGCCGGCGCGAGATCGATCGCGCCTGCGCGCTGCGCTTCGAACAGCGGCGCCGCGCCCTGGAAATTCGCCCAGCGAAACCGGTACGGTACGCCGTCGAGCACGCGCGCGGCTTCGGCCAGCGCGCGCAGGCCGCCGGCCTGGTCGCCGAGCACCAGCGTGACGTTCGACAGGTCGGGGCCGGCCGCGCGCACGGGCAGTGCGGCGGTGCCGGCCAGCGGTGCGGCGGCCAGCGCGGCCACGCGAAGCAGGGCGCGGCGGCGAGCCGGGGCGGCGGGAGAAGTCATCGGCGGCGGTCCTCGGTGAGCCGCGCGCAGGCCGCGCGGTTGCCGGCAGATTACGGAATCGGTTTCGCGCCGGCAAACATCGAATCGCGAAATGCTTATTCGCTCGTTCGCGCCAGTGCGGCGCCCGCGGCTTTCGCGACAAGATTCGCCGCCGCGCTGACGATGAGCGGCGTGCTCGCGCACGCTGCCGCCGTCGTTGCATACACGTTGCTTGCGCAACCGATGCGCGATGCGTGACGCAAGCCGCGATTTCAGCGCGACTTCGTTGCGACGCGATGGATGCGTGCCGCACGCGCGACGTGCGGTCGCCGCGATGCGCCGCAATGCGTCACTTGCCGGCGGCGTGCGCGCCGCGTCGGTTCGGCCGGGGCATCGGCGAGCGGCGCATTCGTTCGCGCGAGCGCATCCGCGTTCGCGGCGACCGCCGCGACGGCCGGTCGTGCGGCTTCCGCATCGAGCCAGCCGCGCGTCGCTTCGACGATCAGCGCGCGCAACCAGCGCACGCCCTCCACGCAAGTTCCCGCTTCGTTCCACGTCATCCGGTACACGATGTCGGGTGGCTCTATCGGCAGCGCAACCGCGCCGAGCGGCAGCAGCTTCGCGTAGTGCCGCGCGAGCCGGTACGTGGTGGTGAGGATCAGATCGGAGCGCACCAGCGCATGCGCGGCGAGTTCGAAGTGCGGCAGCGTGACGACGATCCGCCGTTGCAGTCCGACGCGTTCGAGCTGCCGGTCGATCGCGCCGGATGCTTCGAGCCACGACGGTGTCGGGCACAGCTGCGGCGCCTGCGCGAATTCGGCGGGCGTCATCGCGCCGCGTCGTGCGAGTGGATGGGTCGCGCGCATCAGGCATACGACGCGATCGTCGAACAGGTCGTCCTGCCGGAACCGCGACGAGCGGGCCGGGCGGTTGTCGATCACGACGTCGAGTTCGCCGTCGGCGAGCGCCCGCTCGTCGTCGAAACCGTCGCCGAGCGGATGGAACACGAGCTGCGCGTTCGATGCGCGCTCGCGGAACAGCGCGACGAGCTTCGGCACGAACAGCACGTTCAGGTAGTCGGGGCAGCCGATCCGGTAGGTGCGCACCGACGTGCGCGCATCGAAGGTCGGCTGCTGGTTGCGGATGAAGTCGATCACACGCAGCGCGTTGCGCAGCGGCTCGATCAGCCGCGCGCCGAACTCGGTCGGGACCATCCCGTAGCGGCTGCGCACCAGCAGCGGATCGCCGAGCAGCGTGCGCAGGCGCTTGAGCGCGGCACTCGTCGCCGGCTGAGACATGTTCAGACGCACGGCCGCGCGCGATACGGTGCGCTCGGTGAGCAGCACGAGCAGGATGCGCATCAGCCGCGCGTCCAGCACGTCGAGCGCGCCTGTGGCGTCGCACGCGTCGAGCGGAGGGCCGTTCGGCCCCGGAGCGTCCCGCATGTCGCTACGCGTTTGCGCGGGCCGTCATTCGGCGAAGGCGACCGGCCGGCTGACGATCCGCTTCGGACGCGGCGCGCGCCCGCGCGGTGATCGCGTCGGCGATCGACCCGGTCGTGTTGGCGTTGACTGCAAGGATTCTCATCGAGCGCACTCCAAATGCGGCGTTCAGTGTCGAGCGCAGGCGACGCCGATGTGATCGTCCCGGCACGCGTCGTATTGCCGTTTGCGATCGGCAGTCAGCCGGTACACGTTGCCCGTGCTGGCCGCGTCGAGCAGCCGGCGGAACGGCGTCCTCGCGCTGAATGGCGGCACGCGTCGTCTCCTTCCATTTACGCGGCGCGAACCGGCGGCGCGGCCGCAGGCGTTATGTCGCGGATATGTTCGCGAGTATGGGCGGCCGTCGCGGCGATGGGAAATTAAATATTCGGCTGAATGTCATTTGAAAAATGAATGGGGAAGGATTGACCGCGCGGCATGCGAATTGCGTACTGAAGGGCTCCATCCACATCGACATCAGCGGAGGTGTCATGCAGCGATATTCCATTCGTCACGTATCGCGGGCCGTCTTCGCCGGCATCCTGATCGCCGGTCTGGCGGCCGGGGCGGGTTGTCAGAAAAAGAGCGACACCGGCACCGGCGCGAGCTCGGACACGAGCGCCACCGGCGGCATGGCGCCGGCGCCGTCGACTGCGCCATCGGGCATGCCGGGCAGCGGCGCGGCCGGCAGTGCGGCGAGCATGCCGGGCGCGGCATCCGGGCCGGCCGGCGCAAGCGGCGGCTGATTGACCACGGCGGGCGGCGTGCGCGGCAGTTCGCCCGCATGCCGCCGTGACGGCGTTCCGGTAGGTGCGTCCGCGGACGCGCGGGCCGGTGCGCTGCGCGTGAAAGATTTGCAAGGACGTTTGTAGCGATTCCCGGAGCGGCGCCGGCCGCATCATGCCGGCGCACGCGGTGGGGAACAGGAGGTGCGATGCAGAACGCGGAATCGAATCCAATCCCGGAACAGCAGCGCAAACAGATCGAGAAGAGCCCAGTCAAGACGCCGGCGGCCGGCGACATGCCGGACGCGGCGACCCAGGCCGCAGAGACCGCAGAGGCCGCGAAGCGGCCGCTGACGCCGGAGGCGGTTGCTGGGAAAACGCCGACCGGCCTGCCGCCGATCGACGTCGACGCGCATGCGGTCGACAGCGGCGACCCGGTGCGTCGTGCGGCCGGCCGGATCGTCACGCTGGACAACGCCAACATGGCGATGACGGACAACACGGTCGACGTCGACGGCAAGGGCATGGAGGCGCGCACCGGCGCGACCGAGTGGCACGACAACGTGATCTATTCGAACGCATCGCTCGACGACGCTGTCGACACGCCGGACGAAGGCCTCGGTGGCATCGAAAGCCGGCCGGGCGGCAACATGCCGCAGATCGCGACGCGGCCGGGCTGGCGCGTCCGGCATGTGGGCGACGTCGATGTCGAGCACGGCGACGGCACGCGTGCCGAGCACGTGATCCGCTTGGAGCGGATCGACTGACATACCAAGGGCCGCCGCGCGGACCGCCGGGCGGCGGCCCGCGGCTGGCGGTTATTGCGGGCCGAGTTCCTGCGCGGAGGTGTCCGCATCGTTGCCTTGCGCGACGAGTACGTGCACGTCGTTCGGCGTCACGTCACCGATACCGCCCGACGGGATCGTCACCAGCAGCCAGTCGGCATTGTTGCCGATGTTGACCGGCGCCGTCGTCAGGATCGGCGTCTTGCTGCCGGCGGTCGTGACGATCACCTGGTAATTGCCGCCGTTCAGGTAGACCGAGTCCTGTCCGGATGCGGGCACGGCGTTCTGGTACGCGGCGCCCGCCAGCGTCGGGCTTTGCGAGTTGATGTCGGTGCCGGGAGGCACGACGTACACGTCGAGGTTCTGTGCATTCGGCGATGCGTTGAAGCTGCGCACGCGCGCCTTGTCGGACAGCAGTTTCTTGTCGAACGGATCGTCGATCACCGAGATCGCCGACGACGTGCTCGGCAACGCGATCGTGGTGTAGTGATGGCCGTTCGCCGCGCCGAAGGATTGCGACGCGACCGTCGCGGTCGTGCCGGAGACGTCGTAGCTCGCCGTCTGCGTGCCGGAGTCGATGTCGTGATAGCGGGTCACGCCCTTGTACGCGACACCCGACGCATCGACCTTCGCATTCAGGTAGTAGTCGAGATTCGGGCCGGCCGGCACCGCGTTGATGAAGCGCGCCTGCGGTTTCGAGATGCCGAGTTCGGTGCCGACGTCGTTGCCGTCTCCGCCGCAGGCCGCGAGCACGGAAATGACCGAGCACAGGGCCGCTATCGTTCGAATGGATTTCATTGTCGTCCTCTCGTTCAGGGAACCTGATTGCGATGCGGTGTCGCCGCGCGACGGATCGCGCGGTACGCAGCGCCGGATTGAAGGAAGAAATTGCCGTCCGCCGGGGCGGCGGGCGCATGGATGACGCAAGCGACGTGCCCGCATGGCGAATTCGGCGCAGGCGTCCGTATGGCCGAGGTGTGAACAGGAGCCGCAGTTGCGTGCGGCGTCCGATCGTGTGAGTCGAGACGGCGCGCTTGTAAAAAAGGCGGCGCAGCGATGAAGAGAGCGACACGCGCAGCAAACCGTTTCAAACGCGGTCCGTTGTGCGTTGCTCGCGATTCGCGAGGATGGGGCAGACGTTCTGCGCGCATATCGTTGCGTGCGCATCGATATGAAGGTGGCCGTTCAATCGCGCGCGGCGTGCATCGCAGTACAACGCGCGGTGCGTGGTGTGAATCAGCGGTTCAGCAGTTTCGCCGGATACGCGAGCGCACGAGGGATCGGCATGCACGCGACGAAGCCATGCGGGCCCGCGCTTATCGCATCGAGCGTGTCGCGCAGCCAGCCGATGAAGCAAGCGAAGGCGAAGCCGCCGACGTCAGCGATTGCGCATGCGAACGCGATTCCGCCGGCTGCGGTCGAGCCCGTCGGGAACGTCGGCGCCAATCCGCGAGGCGACTGGCATCGCTGCGGCCGCGCGCCCGTATTGGCCGATGAGAACGGGCGCATGGTCGCGTTTTCGGGCCGCACATTTTGCCCCGATGCAGCGATCGTTTAACCATTCGAAACAATGTGTTCACCGAAAAGGGCATGATCTCCGGCGATTCAGCAGGCATACTGTCGCCTATGTTGCTCAATGCCGTCGAATCGACGCGCGCTTGCCCCCATGTCCATCCCTGTACCTTTTCGATCCCTGCGAGGGTTGACCATCGCGGCCGCTGCATGCTTGCTCGCCGCGTGTTCGACCGCTTCCGACGTGACCGCGACGTCGAACCCGAACGTCTTCACCGTGACGACCCGCACGCTCGGCGTGTCGACGACATGGGCCGACGCCCATGAAAAAGCGGTCAACGAAGCGACCAACTACTGCACGCAGCGCGGCATGCGCGCGAGCCTGAAGCAGGAGTCGGTGACCGGCGGCAGCCGCGTCGACGCGCGCTCGGAACTCGCGTTCGAGTGCCATCCGACCTTCGAGACGGCGTCGAACCCGCGCGGATAACCGCCGCGCCGCCAGCTCCCCGCGCTGTTACGGAAGTGAATCGACCCGCGATGCCGTTGACGGGCATCGCGGGTCGGCGCACGTCCGTGGGCCGCGTCACGCGGGCTGCGCTTCGTACAGCTTCACGCACGCGGAGAAGTCGAGCGTGCCGAGCCCCTGCTGGCTCATCGACTGATAAAGCTGCTGCGCGAGCGCGCCCATCCACACCGGCTGCCGTGCGCCACGCGCGGCTTCGGTCGCGAGCCCGAGATCCTTCAGCATCAGGTTCGCCGCGAAGCCGCCCGAATAGCCGCGCGCGGCGGGCGCCGCGTCATTCACGCCCGGGTACGGGTTATACGTGTCCGAGCTCCAGCAGCGGCCGGTCGACGTGTTGATGATGCCGGCCAGCACGGCCGGCTCGATACCGAGCGCGGCGCCGAGCGCCATTGCTTCGGATACGCCCATCATCGAGATCCCGAGCAGCAGGTTGTTGCAGATCTTCGCGATTTGCCCGGTGCCCGTGCCGCCGCAGTGCACGACGTTCTTGCCCATGTCGAGCAATACCGGGCGGATGCGCTCGAACAGCGCGCGTTCCGCGCCGACCATGAAGGTCAGCGTGCCGGCCTGCGCGCCGCCGGTGCCGCCGGACACCGGCGCATCGGCGAGCGGGAAGTCGCGCTGCGCGGCGGCGTCGGCGACCGCGCAGGCGGTGCCCGGATCGATCGTGCTGCAGTCGACGAACGTCGCGCCGGCGCGCGCGCCGGCCAGTACGCCGTCGTCGCCGAGATAAACCTCGCGCACGTGCTGCGCGGCCGGCAGCATCGTGATCACCAGCGATGCGCGAGCGGCCGCGTCGCGCTGCGATGCAGCGGCCGTCGCGCCGGCGTGTACGGCGGTGTCGACTGCGTTCTTGTCGAGGTCGAACACCGTCAATGCGTGGCCGGCCTTGAGCAGGTTGGCGGCCATGGGGCCGCCCATGTTGCCGAGTCCGATGAATGCAATTTCCATGTACAGGTTCCTGTGTCGACCGGACTTGGCGCTTTAGCGCTTAGTCCGGTCCCATGCTTCGCGGTCGACCGGCCCCAGCGCTCCAACACTCGACCCGGCGCCATCCGTCGCACTCAGCGCAGCGCGATCGTCGTATTCACGCCCCCAGCCGTCGCGTCGTCGTCGAACCAGCGCGCGGTGACCGTCTTCGTCTGCGTGTAGAACTGCACGACCTGCTTGCCGTACGGGCCGAGATCGCCGAGCTTCGAGCCGCGCGAGCCGGTGAAGCTGAAGTAGGGCACCGGCACCGGAATCGGGATGTTGATGCCGACCTGGCCGACGTCGATCTCGCTCTGGAACTTGCGCGCGGCCGCGCCGCTCTGCGTGAAGAGGCCCACGCCATTGCCCATCGGGTTGCGATTCACGAGTGCGATTGCTTCGTCGAGCGTATCGACTTCCATCACGACCACCACCGGTCCGAAGATTTCTTCCGTGTAGATCGACATGTCCGTCGTCACCCCGGAGAAGATCGTCGGGCCGACGAAGTTGCCGTGCTCGTAGCCGGGCACCTTCACGTCGCGGCCATCGAGCAGCAGCGTCGCGCCTTCCTTCACGCCCGCGTCGATCAGCGACAGGATGCGCGCCTTCGCCGCCTTCGACACGACCGGGCCGACGTCCGTGCCGGCTTCGGCGCCGGCGTTGACCTTCAGCGCCTTCGCCTTCTCGACCAGATCGGGCAGCCAGTCGCGCGCGTTGCCGACCAGCACGACGACCGACGTCGCCATGCAGCGCTGGCCGGCCGCGCCGAAGCCCGCGCCGACCAGCGCGTTGATCGACTGCTCGCGATGCGCATCGGGCAGCACGACCGCGTGGTTCTTCGCGCCCATCATCGACTGCACGCGCTTGCCGTGCTGGCTGCCGAGGTTGTACACGTGCGTGCCGACGCGCGTCGAGCCGACGAACGAGATCGCCTTGATGTCCGGATGCGTGCAGAGGCGGTCGACCACGGTCTTGCCGCCGTGCACGACGTTCAGCACGCCTTGCGGCACGCCGGCTTCGATCGCGAGCTCGACGAGCTGCATCGTCGACAGCGGATCCTGTTCGGACGGCTTCAGCACGAACGTGTTGCCGCACACGATCGCCATCGGGAACATCCACAGCGGGATCATGCCGGGGAAGTTGAACGGCGTGATGCCCGCGCACACACCGATCGGCTGGCGCAGCGTGTAGGTGTCGACGCCGCCCGCGACGTTCTCCGCGAACTCGCCTTGCTGCAGCGTGCCGATCGAGCACGCGTGCTCGACCACTTCCAGCCCGCGGAAGATGTCGCCTTGCGCATCGGGCAGCGTCTTGCCCTGCTCGGCAGTCAGCGTGTGTGCGATCCGTTCGAGATTGCGGCGCACCAGATCCTGGAACTTCAGCATGATGCGCAGCCGCGCGCCGATCGGCGTCGTCTTCCAGGTCTGGAACGCGCGCTGCGCGGACGCGATCGCGGCATCGACCTCGTCGAGCGTCGCGTACGGCACGCGGCCGATCACTTCCTGCGTCGCGGGGTTGACGATGTCGCCCCATTCGGTGCTTTGCGACTCGACGAACGCGCCGTCGATCAGCAGCTTGGCGGTGGGCAGGGCGAGGGTGGTCTGGGGAACTGCGGCGTTCATGGAAATCTCCGGGAAACGGTGATGCGAGGAAAAAGGGTGGCCTGCGTCCGTCGCGCGTCGGGCGACGGCGGACGGCAGGTCGAATGGAAAACGGGTAAAGGCGGGCCGGCGTGCGGCCGATGCGCTCAGGTCCGTGCCGGACGCATCAGCGCGGTGCACACGAGCGCGAACACGCCGAAGCCGACGAGGTACGCGATCACGTAGTGCGGCTGGCCGCCGCCGGCCTTGAGCAGCGACGTCGCGATCATCGGCGCGAAGCCGCCGCCGATCACGCCGGCCAGCTGCACCGACAGCGAGATGCCGCTGTACCGGATTTCCGCCGGGAACTGCTGCGCGAACAGCAGCGACTCCGGCGCATAGAGAATCGGGAACACGACGCCGAGGCCGAGCACGATCGCCCACCATGCGTAAGACGTCTGCTGCGTGCCGAGCATCATGAAGAACGGCGCCGCGAACGCGCACATCAGCACGAGGCCGATCGCGAACATCCGGCGCTGGCCGATGCGGTCGCTGAGATGCCCGCACAGCGGCATCGTGACCAGCGACAGCGCCGCGCCGGCCGTGATCGCGTGCAGCATCTCGGCCTTCGGCAAGTGCAGCTGCTGCGTCGCATACGCAAGCGCGAACGTGACGACCATGTAGAACCACGTGTTCTCGGCGGCGCGCGCGCCGACGATCGTCAGCACCTCGCGCGGATGGCGGCGCAGCGCGGCCGTCACCGGCGACTTCTCGGCCTTGCCCTGGCGCTGCACCTTCTCGAAGTCCGGCGATTCCGGCACCTTCGCGCGAATGAACCAGCCGAGGCCGACGAGCGCGATGCTCGCGAGGAACGGCACGCGCCAGCCCCAGGACAGCATGTCGGCTTCCGGCAGTGCGGCCACCGCGGCCATCGCGGCCGACGACAGGATCAGCCCGAGCCCGACACCCGTCTGCGGCAGGCTGCCGAACAGCCCCTTGCGGCCCTTGGGCGCGTGTTCGACCGCCATCAGCACCGCGCCGCCCCATTCGCCGCCGACCGCCATCCCCTGCAGGAAGCGCATCGCGATCAACAGCGCGGCGGCCCAGTAGCCGATGCGCTCGTACGACGGGATCAGCCCGATGATCATGCTCGGCACGCCCATCAGCAGCAGCGTGATCATCAGCATCGACTTGCGGCCGATGCGGTCGCCGAAATGGCCGAACACGATGCCGCCCATCGGCCGCCCGATGAAGCCGACCGCGAACGTGCCGAACGCGGCGAGCGTGCCGACGACGGGGTCGAGCGACGGAAAGAAGATGCGGTTGAACACGAGCGCGGCTGCGGTGCCGTAGAGGAAGAAGTCGTACCACTCGATCGTGGTGCCGGCCATGCTGGCCCAGCCGGCCAGCAGGTAGTGCCTCGCGGTGCGGGCGGGCGCCGGCGTCGCGATGGCTGCATGCTCATCGAGGGTGGATCGCGTCTGCATGGTGTCTCCGTATTTGTTGCCCGCGGCTCATGGTCCGCAGGTCACGGTCGAGTATAGTTATGCGCAGATCCACGATGTACCGACAAGAAAACCGGTTGGATGTGCATTTCTGCATATCGACGGCCGGCCCGGAGACTCCTGCCCCTTTTTCCCGCCGATGCGACACGCCACCGAGCCGGTTTCCGGCAACCTGAACTGGGACGACCTGCGCTTCTTTCTCGAAGTCGCCCGCACGCAGCGCGCGAGCGGGGCGGCGAAGCGCCTGGGGGTCGACTACACGACCGTCGCACGGCGCATTCGCGCGCTGGAGACCGCGATGGGCACGCTGCTGTTCGACAAGTCGCGCTCCGGCGGTTTCACGCTGACGGCCGAGGGGCAGCGGCTCGTCGCGTATGCGGACGCGATGGAGACGACCGTGCAGTCCGCGTGCGACCAGGTCGCGAATACCGGCGAGGCGCTGTCGGGCCACGTGCGGATCGGGTCGACCGAAGGGTTCGGCTGCTTTTTCCTTGCGCCGCAGCTGGCGCGGTTTCGCGTCGCGCATCCGCACGTGACGGTCGATCTGCTGCCGGTCCCGCATTTCGTCAACCTGCCGAAGCGCGAGGCCGATCTGGCGATCACGCTCGAGCGGCCCGAACGCGGGCCTTACGTGGCCACGAAGCTGTGCGACTACCAGTTGCGGCTCTATGCGACGCGCGACTATCTGGCGAACCACGCGCCGATCACCTGCACGGACGATCTCGCGCAGCATGCGTTCATCAGCTACGTCGACGATCTCGCGTTCAGCAGCGAGCTGCTGTACCTCGAGCGCGCGGTGCCGGGCGCGGCCGCCGGCTTGCGCACGACGAGCGTGATCGCGCAGGTGTTCGCCGCGCTGCAGGGCGGCGCGCTCGCGATCCTGCCGTGCTTCATGGCCGCCACGCAGCCGGCGCTGGTGCCGGTGCTGGCGGACGACGTGGTGGTCACGCGCTGCTTCTGGCTGACCTGTCGCGAGGACCTGCGCAAACTGCGCCGCGTGACGGCGCTGTGGGATTACCTGCGCGCGGCGGCGGACGCGAATCGTGCATTGCTGATGGGGGAGTCGGAGCAATTGCGATTCGTCGGGGAGTGAGCGCGGCGGGGCGTCGCGGGCGAGCCGTCAGAGGAGGACGCGCGGCCGTGCGCCGCAATCATCGGATGAATCGGTCACGGCGGCGGGCCGCCGCGACCGCGCGTAAGCCCTGATGCGCGCGGACGCGCAGCCCGGCACGGATTGGTATTAAATGTATTGTGGTGCGCGTCAGGGGCGCGCCCGAATGGGGACGCACCGGCGCACGCCGACCGGCTGCGGAAACGGCACGAAGCATCACCAACGAATCGGGCGCATCAGACCCGGTCGAACTGACGGCAGGATTCGTCTTGAATACTGAACCGCAAAGTTCTCGCTACAGCCTCGGCCTCGCGGCGGAAGTGCTCGCGTCCGAGCAGAGTGTGCTGAGGCTGATCACGCGCAACACACCTTTGCCGGAACTGCTCGTCGAGGTATGCCGGCGCGCCGAGGCGCTGCTCGGCGACGGCGCGTCGTGCACGATCCTGCTCCTCGATGCGGATGGCGTGCACGTACACGTCGGCGCCGCGCCGTCGCTTCCCGCGCAGTACAGCGCGGTGATCGACGGCGCATCGATCGGGCCTGCCGCGGGCTCGTGCGGCACGGCGATGTACGAGCGGCGGATGATCGCCGTCGAGGACATCGAAACCGATCCGCTGTGGGCCGACTTCCGATCGTTCGCGTTGCCGTTCGGCCTGCGCGCGTGCTGGTCGGTGCCGTTCGTGGACGACGCGGGCACCGTGCTCGGCGCGTTCGCCGTCTATCATCGCGCGCCGCGGCGCCCCACGGACGCGGAAACAGACCTGCTGCGCGATATCGGCAACAGCGTCGGCCTCGCGGTGCATCAGGACTCGATCGCGCGGCAGCTCGCGCGCAGCGAGGAACATCACCGCCTGGTCGTCAACAGCCTCAACGAAGGGATTGTCGTCGTGTCGCCCGATGGCGTGGTGGTCGCGAGCAATCCGAGCGCGAACCGGATGATGCGCGTGAAGGGCGACCTCGTCGGCCGCCGGCTGTCGACCGTGATCCTGTACAAGCTGTACGAGGACGGCACGCCGATCGCGCCCGACGAATGGCCGAGCCGGCGTGCGCTCACGATGGCGATGCCGCAGCTTGACTACTCGGTCGGCTTCGGGCTCGCCGACGGTGACGTCATCTGGGTTCGCGGCAACGCGGTGCCGATCGTGAAGCCGGGCGAAACGCGGCCTGAATCGGTACTCATGTCGTTTCACGACATCGGCCCCGTGCGCGAAGCGCAGCAACAGCTGCGCTATCTGGCGACACGCGACGCGCTCACGGGCCTGTACAACCGGCGCTGGCTCGCCGACCGGATGCGCGAGCTGTTCGGCGCGCGCGATGCGGCGGCGGGGCCTGCGCGTGTCGCGATCCTGTTCATCGATCTCGTCGGCTTCAAGAAGGTCAACGACACGGCCGGCCATGACGCCGGCGACGCGCTGCTGCGCAGCGTCGCGGCGCGCCTCGCGGCGTGCGCGGGTGGGCGCCACGCGCTCACGCGTGTCGGCGGCGACGAGTTCGTGATCCTCGTCGACGACTGCGACGACCCCGACGAACTCGCCGTGCTCGCACGCGAGGTGATCGATACGATCGCGAAGCCGTTCGCGATCGCGAACAACGAGTACTGGCTCGGCGTGTCGATCGGGATCAGCGTCGCACCGCGCGACGGCGACGATGCGACCACGCTGATGCGCAACGCCGATTCCGCGATGTACGACGCGAAGCAGCGCGGCCGCAACCACTTCACGTTCTTCACCGCGCAGTTGAACCTGCGCCTGCAGCGCCGCTTCGCGATCGAGCAGTCGCTGCGGCGCGCGATCGCGTCGGATGCGCTGCGGCTCGCCTACCAGCCGGTGGTCGACGCGCGCAGCGGCCGCACGGTCGGCGCGGAAGCGCTGCTGCGCTGGACGAGCCCCGAGCTCGGGCCGATGTCGCCGGCGGAATTCATCCCGGTCGCCGAAGACACCGGGCTCATCGTCGCGATCGGCCAGTGGGTGCTCGAGACGGCCTGCCGGCAGGCCGCCGAATGGCGCCGCACGATCGCCCCCGACCTGATGGTGGCGGTCAACCTGTCGCCCCGGCAGTTCCACGAGGGGCTCGTCGAGTCGGTCGATCGCTGCCTCGAGCAGACGCGGCTCGATCCCGGAGCACTCGAGCTGGAGATTACCGAAGGACTGCTGATGAACGATACGGACACCGTGCTGCCGATGCTCGAGGCGCTCACGGACATGAACGTGCGGATCTCGGTCGACGACTTCGGCACCGGTTATTCGTCGCTCGCATACCTGAAGCGTTTTCCGCTGCACAACCTGAAGGTGGACCGTTCGTTCGTGTCGGGCGTGCCCGATCATCGCGACTCGGTCGCGATCACGCAGGCCGTCGTCGCGATGGCGCATTCGCTCGGGATGAAAGTCACCGCGGAAGGCGTCGAAACCCAGGCGCAATCGTGGTTTCTGCAGCAGATCGGCTGCGACATGCAACAGGGCTACCTGTTCGGCCGGCCGCTCGATCCCGTCGACTACGCGCGCCGGCTCGTCGCCGTCTAGGTCACGCGAAACCGCCGCCTGCCGGCGGGGAAGTGGGCGCCGGCGCTGCGGGCGGCGCATCGATCTCCACGCGATTCTTGCCGTCGTGCTTCGCGCGGTAGAGCGCGCGGTCGGCCGCCTCGATCAGCGACGTCGTCGGCAGGCCCGCGGCCGGCACGATGCTCGCGCCGCCGATGCTGATCGTCACATAGCGGCCCGTCGACGAGTGCGCGTGCTCGAGCCGCAGCGACTCGACCGCGAGGCGGATCTTCTCGCCGAGCAGCCGCGCGGCGCCCGGCGACGTGGCCGGCATCACGACCGCAAACTCCTCGCCGCCGAAACGCGCGGCGAGATCGCCGGCCTGCCCGAGACAGCGTTCGATGGTGGCCGCGACCTGCTTGAGCACGCTGTCGCCCGACACGTGGCCGTACGTGTCGTTGTACAGCTTGAAGTTGTCGACGTCGATCATCAGCAGCGACAGCTCGCTGCGCTCGCGCGTGCCGCGCCGCCACTCGGCGGCCAGGTATTCGTCGAGATAGCGGCGGTTCGACAGCCCGGTCAACCCATCCGAATGCGTGAGGCGCCGCAGTTCGAGATTGGCCTCGAGCAGTTGCTGCTGCGATTGCCGCAACGCGCGATAGGCCTCGTCGCGCTGCAGCAGGTTCATGTACGAGCGCGAGTGATAGCGGATTCGCGCGATCAGCTCGATGCGATCGGGCAGTTTCACGAGGTAGTCGTTCGCGCCGGCCGCGAACGCGGCGCTCTTGATCACCGGCTCTTCCTGCGTCGACAGCACGATGATCGGCACGTCGCGCGTCGCCGGATTCGCGCGGTACGCCTTCACGAGGCTCAGCCCGTCGGTGCCGGGCATCACGAGATCCTGCAGGATCACGGTCGGCCGCGTCTCGATCGCGCTCGCCAGTGCGTCGTCCGAGCGCGGGCAGTAGTGGAAGTCGATGCCGTCTTCGTCGATGAGCGCGCGCCGGATGGCTTCCGCGACGATCGTCTGGTCGTCGACCAGCAGGACCATCGCGGGGGCGTCGGCGTGTGGCGCGGGCGCTGTGTGCGCGGCGTCGAACGCCGCATGCAGGCCGCCGGGCGGGCGGGTGAAGTCGCTAGTCATGATTGATGCCGGGTCGCGCCATGGCAGCGACGGGTGTGACAGGGTTTCATCGGGCTCAGATCCGTGCGAGTGCGATCAGTTCGCCCGCGATGCGCTCGAGCGGCAGGATCGCGCGCGCGGCACCGAGCGTCGCCGCCGCCTTCGGCATGCCGTAGACGGCGCTCGTCGCCTCGTCCTGCGCGATCGTGTGACAGCCCTTCATCCGCAGTGCCTTCAGGCCGATCGCGCCGTCGCGTCCCATGCCGGTCAGCAGCACGCCGATCGCGCGGCCCGGCCAGTGTTCGGTCACGCTGTTGAAGAACACGTCGACCGACGGCCGGTACGGTGTGGCGGCCGGTTCGCGCGTGTATTGGAGCGTGCCGGTGCGCGTGATGCGCAGATGATCGTCGGTTGCCGCGAGCAGCGCGACGCCCGGCTGAGGGCGGTCGCCTTCGTGCGCGACGCGCACCGCCAGCGGCGTCTGGCCGTCGAGCCATTGCGCCATCCCTTCGGCGAACGCGCGATCGACGTGCTGGACGATCACGATCGGCGCGTTGAAATCGGCCGGCAGGCTGCCGAGGATCGAGGCGAGCGCGCCGGGTCCGCCGGCGGATGCGCCGATCGCGATCAGCGGGCCGCCGCGCATGCGCGAGGCCGGGCCGGCCGCATGGACTGAGCCGGGTGCATCGAGCAGGCGGCCGATCTGGTCGATCTTCGCGAGCAGCAACCGCGCGGTGTCGCCGCCCGCGCCTTCGCCGAGGCGCGGCGTGTCGACCGCGTCGAGCGCGCCGGCGCCCATCGCCTCGAACACGCGCCACGCGTTCGCGCCGATGCAACTCGTCACGATCAGGATCGCGCACGGGCGGCCGGAACGCATGATCCGCCGCGTCGCCTCGATGCCGTCGAACTTCGGCATGATCAAGTCCATCAACACGACGTCGGGCGGTTGCGCGGCGCACAGTTCGACGGCCTGCGCGCCGTCGGTCGCGACCCACAGCACGCGATGCTCGGGCCGGTGCGCGAGCGCACGGCGCATCGCCTCGACGGCAAGCGGGAGGTCGTTGACGATGCCGATGTTCACAAGCGGGATACTCCGGTCGGTTCGTAGTGTTGGAAATGGGCCGGGTTCATGAAAGGCGGTGCCTCGGCGCCGCGGAACGGCATCGACGAGCGGGCGGCACGGAATTCTTTTCGATTGGCGACGCCCGAATGCTGTCATGCGGCGCGAGCGGCGGCAATCGAAAAAATTGCGCATTGCATCGTTTCCGACCCTTTCTTCTATGGTCGGGCGGGATTTTGCCGCCCGCGGGCGGCCGGACAGCCGTGTGCAGGAGGATGTGGCGGCGCGGCGATCCGCCGCCGCGCGGTCGTTTTCGCCGGGAAGGAGGCGCGCGCGGCACGGGCGCACGCGCTGGCACCGGCGCCGGCAAGCCGGCCGCGCGGGCCGGCATACCGCGCCCGGTGCGCGTTCAGCCGTTCAATGGCTGCGCGCGTATCCCTGGATCAGCGCGCGCATCATTCCTTCGACCGTTGCGTCGAGCAGGTCGGCTTCCTCCTCCGCTTCCTCGACGAGCGCGGCATAGGCGGTTGCGAGCGTCACGCGATCGACCTCGTGGCGTTGCTCCATCAGCGTCACCATCCCGTCCTTCGCCAGATGAGCGGAGAACGCGCGGCTGCCGATGGTCTGGAATACGTCAATCATGGCGGCTCTCCCGAACGTTGCGGATGCCTTCCAGTGTAGTCGGCGCACCGGCGCTCCGCCATGCGCGGCGGACGCGCCGGGCGCGGCCCGCCGCCGGCACGCCGGCCGCGACGTGCGAGCCGGGGCGTCGTGGCCGCCCGTCGCGAATCGTTCGGCCGAAAGGGCGCGAACACTTGGCCGACGCAACGTCGCGGCGATTTCAACGTTTACCCGAAACTTCAAATTGTCGACTTTTTATCGATAAAGTCTCGTGTTAGATTTTGCCGCCTGAACCGGTCGAAACCGGGCAGGGCGGCGGGCCTTCACGGCACCGCGCATCCATCACAAGGAGGGGCAATGCTGGTGCTGATTGGGGTGCCGATCGTCGTGATCGGCTTCGCGCTGCGCTTCAACGCGCTGCTGGTGGTGACGATCGCGGGCCTCGCGACGGGGCTGGCGGGCGGCATGAATGTCGTCGATATCGTCAGCGCGTTCGGCAAGGCGTTTACCGACAACCGCTACATGGGTCTGATCTGGCTGACGCTGCCGGTGATCGCGTTGCTCGAGCGCAACGGGCTCAAGGAGCAGGCGAAGCGGATGATCTCGCGCGTGCACGCGGCGACCACCGGGCGCGTGCTGATGCTGTACTTCGTGCTGCGTCAGGTGACGGCCGCGCTCGGCCTCACGTCGCTCGGCGGCCACGCGCAGATGGTGCGTCCGCTGATCGCGCCGATGGCGGAAGCCGCGGCCGTCAGCCGGCTCGGCGACCTGCCTGAATCCGTGCGCCAGCAGATCCGCGCGCACGCATCGGCCGCCGACAACGTCGCCGTGTTCTTCGGCGAGGACATCTTCATCGCGATCCAGTCGATCCTGCTGATCAAGGGCTTTCTCGAACAGAACGGAATCGCGATCGAGCCGCTGCACCTGTCGGTCTGGGCGATTCCGACGGCGATCGCGGCGTTGCTGATCCACTGCACGCGGCTCGCACTGCTCGATCACCGGCTCTCGCGCGGCTTCGGCGCATTCGGGCGGGAGGGCGCGCGATGATCGGCCTCGAACCGCTGTACACGCTCGCCGGCCTGATGTTCGCCGCGTTCGCGTGCTTCAACCTGACGGACCGCACGAACCCGCGCCGTGTCGTCACTTTCGCGTTCTGGGCGATCTACGCGCTCACGTTCCTGTTCGGCGCGCTGCTGCCGCACTTCGTGACGGGCTGTCTCGCGATCGCACTCGCATTGATCGCGGGCTCCGGCAAGCTCGGGCGCGGCAAGTCGGACGAAGCCGGCGATGCGGCGGCCGCGCGACGCGACGCGAAAGCGCTGCGCTTCGGCAACCGGCTGTTCCTTCCGGCGCTGCTGATTCCGCTCGTCACGCTGATCGGCACGTTCGCGCTGAAGCTGGTGCCGTTCGTCGATCCGAAGAGCGTGACGCTGATCTCGCTCGTGCTCGGCACGCTCGTCGCGTTCGCCGTCGCGCTCGCGATGCTGCGCGATTCGCCGGTGCATGCGCTGAAGGAAGCGCGTCACACGATGGACGCGGTCGGCTGGGCCGCGATCCTGCCGCAGATGCTCGCGGCGCTCGGCGCGCTGTTCGCGGTCGCGGGCGTCGGCGGCGTGGTCTCGGGGCTCGTGAGGGAATGGGTGCCGATCGATTCGCCGTTCGCGGTCGTCGCCGCCTACACGGTCGGCATGGCGCTGTTCACGATGATCATGGGCAACGGGTTCGCCGCGTTCCCGGTGATGACGGCCGGCATCGGCCTGCCGCTGATCGTCCACCAGTTTCACGGCAACCCGGCGATCATGGGCGCGATCGGGATGTTGAGCGGCTTCTGCGGTACGCTGATGACGCCGATGGCCGCGAACTTCAACATCGTGCCGGCCGCGTTGCTCGAACTGAAGGACAAGAACGGCGTGATCAAGGCGCAGTGGCCGACCGCCGTGCTGCTGCTGGCCGTGAACACGCTGCTGATGTACGCATTCGTATTCCGCTTCTGACGAGACGCCCATGACCGACCGACTGACTCCCGAACTCGCATCGAAATTCGCGTCGCTCGCGCTCGCGCACCTGACCCGCGAATATCCGAACAAGCTCACGCACTCGCTCGAAGGCCCGCACGACGTACAAGGGCCACGCGCACTGCACCCGATCTTCTACGGCAGCTACGACTGGCATTCGTGCGTGCACGGCTACTGGCTCGTGCTGAGCGTGCTCGAACGCTATCCGGCGCTGCCGGAGGCCGAGCGGATCATCGCCGTCGTCGACGCGCATTTCACCGACGCGAACGTCGCCGGCGAACGCGCCTATCTCGCGCTGCCGCACAACGCCGGTTTCGAGCGGCCATACGGCTGGGCGTGGCTGCTCGCGCTGTCCGCGCAACTGGAGCGGCTCGCGCTGAAGGGCGTGGTGCCGCAGGCCGCCCGCTGGGCGAAGACGATCGCGCCGCTCGCCGAACTGTTCGTCGCGCGCTTCGAGACCTTCCTGCCGAAGGCCACCTACCCGCTGCGGGTCGGCACGCACTTCAACACCGCGTTCGCCCTCGCGCTCGCGCTCGACTTCGCGCGCGCGACGCAGCGCGACGGGCTCGCGGCGCTGATCGTCGAAACGGCGAAACGCTGGCATCTGAACGATGCCGGGTGCCAGGCGTGGGAGCCGTCGGGCGACGAATTCCTGTCGCCCGCGCTGATGGAAGCGGAGCTGATGCGGCGTGTGCTGCCAGCCGCCGAATTCGACGGGTGGTTCGCGCGTTTCCTGCCCGATCTCGCGCGCGGCGAGCCGGCGACGCTGTTCGAGCCGGCGACCGTCAGCGACCGCAGCGACGGCAAGATCGCGCATCTCGACGGGTTGAATCTGAGCCGCGCATGGTGCCAGCGCTCGCTCGCCGGCGCGCTGCCGGAAGGCGATGCGCGGCGCGCGAAGCTGCTCGAGGCGGCCGACCGGCATCTCGCGAGCGCGCTCGCGCACGTGGCCGGCGATTACATGGGCGAGCACTGGCTCGCGACGTTCGCGCTGCTGGCGCTGGACGCGTAGTCGCACCTGCTGAACATCGGCATTTGGCGGGCGAGACGGCCGGGCGCGCGTCGCGCGACGTGCCGCGCGCGAGGTGCCCCGAGCGGCTTTGCATCGGGCGCAATACCGCTTTCCACGGACCGGGCGGCTCGACCCGGCGGCAGAGCCGATACACTGCCGTACCGGTAGCACGGGCCCCGGCAATCCGGCCCGAAGAAGGAGACAGCACAGATGGACACCCAACGCGCAGCGGTCGTGACGTACCGCGGCAATGCGATCGAGAACACGCACGTCGCCGATGTGGCGGTGGTGGATGCCGGCGGCAGGCTGCTGTTCCGGCTCGGCGATCCGTTCCGGATGACGCTCGCGCGCTCGGCGGCGAAGCCGGCCCAGGCGCTGTCCGTGATCGAGACGGGTGCGCCCGAGCGTTTCGGCTTCGACGATGCGGACATCGCGCTGATGTGCGCGTCGCACAGCAGCGAGGAGCGGCATATCGCACGCACGCGGGCGATGCTGGCGAAGGTCGACGCACAGGAGTCGGATTTGCGCTGCGGCGGCCATGCGCCGTTGTCGGACGCGGTGTACCGGTCGTGGATCAAGCGCGACTACACGCCGACCGGCGTGTGCAGCAACTGCTCGGGCAAGCACGTCGGGATGCTCGCCGGCGCGCGGGCGATCGGCGCGGCGATCGCCGACTACCATCTGCCGACGCATCCGATGCAGGTGCGAGTGAAGCAGGTGGTCGCCGATGCGTGCGGCCTGCCCGGCGACGAACTCGACTGGGCGATCGACGGCTGCAATCTGCCGACGCCGGCATTCCCGCTCGACCGCCTCGCGCGTCTTTATGCATCGCTCGCCGACGGCGCGGATCGCGTGGAAGCCGGCGGCACCGCGACGACCGATCGCGTGCGCGCGCTGGCGCGCATCCATCATGCGATGACGGGCCATCCGGAGCTGGTCGCCGGGGAAGGGCGCTACTGCACGGTGCTGATGGACGCGTTCGAGGGGCAGGTCGTCGGCAAGCTCGGCGCGGATGCGTGCTACGGGATCGGCGTACGCGCATCGGCGCGCACGCGGGAACTCGGCGCCGACGGCGCGCTCGGCATCTCGGTGAAGATCGAGGATGGCAACATCGACGTGCTGTACATGATGGTCAGCGAACTGCTCGAGCGGCTGCGGATCGGCACCGACGCGCAGCGTGCGCGGCTCGCCGCGTTCCACCGGCCGCGGATGCTGAACACGCAGGGCGTCGAGGTCGGGCACGCGACCTTTCCGTTCGAATTGCAGCCGGCCTGACCGGGGCCGTCGTGCCGGTGTCGCGTGCCGAAGGTGCGCGCGGCATCGGCATCGGCGCCGGCTTGCCGGCCCGCGCGACGGCAGCCGCTACGCGGTTGCGTCGCGAATCTTCGCCAGCTCGACTGCCGACAGCTCGCCGATGTGAGCGAGATGCTCCGCGAGAAAGTCCTTCAGCACGCGCAGCTTCGCCGAGCTGCGCCGGTTCGCCAGATACGCGATGTAGATGTAGTCGCCGGTGAGCTTGTTCTGCAGCCGGTAGCGCGGCAGCACGGCTTCGAGCCGGCCGCTCGCGAGCAGGTCGCGCACCAGCCAGATCTCGAATTCGGCGATGCCGAGCCCCGCGCAGGTCGCGTCCAGCAGCAGTTCCGAATGATCGGTGACGAGGTTGCCGGCCGGCAGCACGCTGTGCCGCGCATCGCCGCGCACGAGTTCCCAGCGCGGATCGCCCTCTGGGTGCACGTAGCGCAGGCAGTTGTGATGCCGCAGGTCGTCGGGCGTCGCGGGGCGCCCGCAGCGGTCCAGATAGCCGGGCGTCGCGCACAGGATGCTGTCGTTGCGCGACAGCCGGTGCACGACGAGGTTGTCCAGGTAGTTCTCGCCTTCGTGAATGTCGAGGTCGAAGCCGCCGGCGACGAGATCGTTGTGATTGTCGGTGAGCCGCACGTCGAGCTGGATCTCCGGGTAGCGCGCGAGAAACGGCGCGATCAGCGGCGCGAGGTGACGGCGGCCGAACGCGACCGGCGCCGTGAGCTTCAGCGGGCCGCTCGGCTGCGAGTTGAGCTCGGCGACGACGCGCAGCGTGTCGTCGAGATCGGCGATCAACGTGACCGCGCGCTCCAGGTAGATATGGCCGGCTTCGGTCAGCGTCACGCTGTGCGTCGAGCGATGCAACAGCGCGACGCCGAGGGCGTCCTCGATGGCCGTGATCTTGCGCGCGACGGTCGACGTCGACACGTGCATCTCCTTCGCGACCGCGGAAAAGCTCCCCATTTCGACGACCCGCACGAACGCGCGCATCGCGCCGAGGTGATCGATGCCGGTGTCTCTCGCCGTTGTTTTCATTCGTCTCTCGCTGTTGCGTCACACGCAAAACCGCTTTCGATAATACAGAAGCGAGCTTCTTTATGCAAAGGCATAGAATGCGATCCCGTCGTACGGGGAAGCGGTGAACGCAGCCGGTTCCCCGCGCCGGCAGAGACAATCCAGGAGGGGCACCATGACCGAGAACGGCTTCCGCGTCGAGGCGGATCTTTTAGGGAAACGAAGCATTCCGGCTTCCGCGTACTACGGCGTCCATACGCTGCGCGCGAAGGAGAACTTCGACATTTCGGGGCGCACGATCGCGTCGCTGCCGTACCTCGTCATGGCGCTCGCGGCGGTGAAGGAAGCCGCGGCTGACGCGAACTGCGAGCTCGGGCTGTTGCCGCGCGCGTATCGCGACGCGATCGCCGCCGCCTGCGTCGAGATCCGCGAAGGCCGGCTGCACGACCAGTTCGTCGTCGACATCATCCAGGGCGGAGCCGGCACGTCGACCAACATGAACGCCAACGAGGTGATCTGCAATCGCGCGCTCGAAATCCTCGGGCACGCCCGCGGGCAGTACGAATACCTGCATCCGAACGAGCACGTCAATCTCGCGCAGAGCACGAACGACGTCTATCCGACCGCGATCCGGATCGCGACCTGCTTCGCCGTCGAGCATCTGCTCGACGCGATGGCGCGCCTGCGCGATGCATTCGCGGAGCGGGCCGACGCGTTCGCCGATCTGCTGAAGCTCGGCCGCACGCAGTTGCAGGACGCGGTGCCGATGACGCTCGGCCAGGAATTCTCGACCTACGCGGTGATGGTGACGGAAGACATCGCGCGCCTGCAGGAAGCGGGCTTGCTGATGCGCGAGATCAACCTCGGGGCGACCGCGATCGGCACCGGCATCACCGCGCATCCGCAATACGCGCAGAAGGCGCTGGCCGCGCTGCGCCGCATCACCGGCCTGGACCTGAGCACCGCGCCGAACCTGATCGAGGCGACGCAGGACTGCGGCGCGTTCGTGCAGGTGTCCGGCGTGCTGAAGCGGATCGCGGTCAAGCTGTCGAAGATCTGCAACGACCTGCGGCTGCTGTCGAGCGGCCCGCGCGCCGGCTTCGGCGAGATCAACCTGCCGCCCGTGCAGGCCGGCTCGTCGATCATGCCGGGCAAGGTCAACCCGGTGATCCCGGAAGTCGTGAACCAGGTCGCCTTCGAAGTATTCGGCAACGACCTCACGGTGACGTTCGCCGCCGAGGCCGGCCAGCTTCAGCTCAACGCGTTCGAGCCGGTGATCGCGAGCGCGCTGTTCCGCAGCTTCGGCCATCTGACCGCCGCCTGCACGACGCTCGCGGACCGCTGCGTGAGCGGCATCACCGCGAACCCCGAGCGGTTGCGCGAAACGATGGAGCGCTCGGTCGCGCTCGCGACCGCGCTGAACCCGTACATCGGCTACAAGCGCGCGACCGCCGTGGCCGCCGAGGCGCATGCGAGCGGCAAGTCGATCCGCGAAATCGTGCTCGACCGCCAGCTGATGACCGCCGCACAACTGGACGAAGCGCTGCAGCCCGAAGCGCTGATCCGCCCGCGCGCGTACTGATTCCTGCCGCGCGACGCCGGCGCATGCCGCCGGCGGCCCGTGCGCGGCCGTTCCCGCAGCGCCCCTTCGACGGGCGCCACACATCAAGAAACGGAGACACACCATGAAGCACGCCAGCGAGCGCGCGGCCGACACGGCCGGCGGCGCGGACCCCCGTCACGCCGACCGGGACGCGATGTTCGCGTCGCACGAAACCGGCTACGAGAAACAGTTGAAGCCGCGACACGTGCAGATGATCGCGATGGGCGGGGCGATCGGCACCGGCCTCTTTCTCGGCGCGGGCGGCCGCCTGCAGAGCGCGGGGCCGGCGCTCGCGGTCGTGTATCTCGTGTGCGGCGCATTCGCATTCCTGATCATGCGCGCGCTCGGCGAGCTCGTGATGCATCGGCCGACCAGCGGCTCGTTCGTGTCGTATGCACGCGAGTTCATGGGCGAGCGCGCGTCGTTCGTCGCCGGCTGGATGTACTACCTGAACTGGGCCACCACCGGTATCGTCGACATCACCGCGGTGGCGATCTACATGAAGTACTGGGCCGTGTTCACGGACGTGCCGCAGTGGGTGTTCGCGCTCGGCGCGCTGGGGATCGTGTCGGTGATGAACATGATCGGCGTCAAGGTGTTCGGCGAGATGGAGTTCTGGTTCTCGATCGTCAAGGTGGGCACGCTCGCGTTGTTCCTCGCGGTCGGCGCCGTGTTTCTCGCGAGCGGCCATCCGGTCGCCGGGCAGATGCCGGGGCTGCACCTGATCGCGGATCACGGCGGGATCTTTCCGCACGGAATCCTGCCGGCCGTGCTGATCGTGCAGGGCGTCGTGTTCGCGTATGCGAGCATCGAGCTCGTCGGCGTCGCGGCGGGCGAGACAGCCGATGCGCGCAAGGTGCTGCCGAAGGCGATCAACAGCGTGATGTGGCGCATCGCACTGTTCTACGTCGGCTCGGTCGTGCTGTTGACGATGCTGCTGCCGTGGACCGCGTACAGCGCGCACGAAAGCCCGTTCGTCACGTTCTTCGGCAAGCTCGGCGTGCCGTACGTCGGCACGGTGATGAACGTCGTGGTGCTGACCGCCGCGCTGTCGAGCCTGAACTCCGGCCTCTATTCGACCGGGCGCGTGCTGCGTTCGCTGGCGATGGGCGGCTCGGCGCCGCGCTTCGTGTCGCGGATGAACGCGCGCGGCGTGCCGTACGGCGGGATTCTCGTCACGGTTGCGGTCAATGCGATCGGCGTGCCGCTGAACTACATCGTTCCGGCGCAGGCGTTCGAGATCGTGCTGAACATGGCGTCGCTCGGGATCATCACGACCTGGGGCTTCATCGTGATGTGCCAGATCCTGTTCCGCCGCGCGGTCAATCGCGGCGAGCTGAGCCCGGTGTCGTTCCGGATGCCTGGTGCGCCGTTCACGTCGTGGCTGACGCTCGCGTTTCTCGTCAGCGTGCTGGTGATGATGGCGTTCGATTATCCGGGCGGCACGTGGACCGTCGCGATGATCCCGGTCGTCGTGCTCGCGCTCGTGGTCGGCTGGAAGCTCGCGAAGCGCGGTGCCGCGCGGGAAGCTGCTGCAGCCGCCGCGCCGATCGGCGCCGATCCGGCGAGCAACGTCTGACGATACGCACGGGCGGGGAGACCGCCCGTGCGCTCAGTTCAATCCGGTGCGCGCACCGACCCAGCGGGTGAAGTCGCCGGCCATTTCCGCGGTCAGCTCGTGACCGGCATCGTACAGCCGCGTGTCGTGCGCGACACCGAGCGCCGTCAGCTTCGCGTCGGCGGTTTCGGCCCAGGCCACCGGCAGCTTGTCGTCGAAGCGGCCATGGATCACCAGCGCATGCAGTGCGGTCAATGCGTCGCGCGGCGCGATCAGCGGATCGATCTCGGGCAGGATGCGCCCGCACAGCACCGCGAACGCGGTGACATCGGCCGGCGACGTGAGCGCGACGCTCGCGCTCATGATGCCGCCCTGGCTGAAACCGGCGATCACGGTGGGCAGTGCGGCGTGTTCGTGGTCGGCCGGCCGGGCGCGCAACGCGCGCAGCAGCGCGATCAGCTGCACGCGGCTCGCATCGGCGCGGGCCGCGTCGATCTCCGGGCCGTTCGCGCCGAAGCGCACCGGAAACCACGCGTGCTGGCCGGGGCCGAACGTCAGCGGGCCGCGCACGAACACGATTTCGATGCGCGGGTCGATCGTGCCGGCCAGATTCAGCAGATTGGTTTCGTTGCCGCCGACGCCGTGCAGCAGCAACACGCGGCCCGCGGGCAGGCCGGCGGCGGGGCGCAGCCGGTAGTGAAGACCGGATTCGGAGTCGGTGGTCAGCGGCAGCACGTCGGTCATTGCAAGGGTCCGGTGGGGAAGTGATCCGACAGTCTAGAACGCGCGGCGCGGAACGTGAATCGCCGGACGGCGATTGATTGTTTCTCCGCAGGAATGACTCGACGGTCAGTCACCCATATCGGCCCACGCGGCGAATCCGGCCGTTCGGCACAAGGTGCATGACCGATTCGATTCGCAGATAATGCGCAAACGTTTTACCGGCATTCGACCAAATTGAATTACCGGATAGCAAATAAAAAAATGAATATCCGGGCTGGATTTGTCGAGGCCGACAGCTAGCCCGTCGAGCCTTTGAGGCCAAGGGTTAACGGCCGATTCGAGAAAAACTTTAGTATTTTCTCGCCGCAATTGACCATTGCGATTTTCTCAACGATCGATTGATTTTCAGTCATCGGACGGTCATACACCATCCCCGATAATTCGGCGCTCACATTCTTTCAATAGACAAAAGGGCGATCGAAGCCGGATCGCTGCGGGGAGCTGTACTCATGACCATCCGTCATCGCATTACGCTGCTAGTCGTCCTGACGTTTTTCGCGCTTTCCGCGATCGGTGCATACGCCGTGTACCAGACGCGCAAGAGCGCGTCCGAGGTGCGTCAGGTGACTCAGGGAATCGTGCCGAGCGCGCTCGCGTCCGCCGATCTCGTCGCCGACGTGAAGAACATCCAGATCGCGACCATGACGCTGGTGTACGCGCCCGACGCGAACACCGCCGCACAGGCGCGCGACGAGCTGAAGGCGAAGCAGGGTGCGCTGCGCGCGGCGCTCGACGCCCAGGCGAAATCGGCGGTCGGCCGCGCGCAGGAAGGCCTCGTCGCGCAGGCGAAGGACAGTGCCGCCAACTACTTCGCGGCGATCGACGACACCGTGAAGATGAAGATCGACGGCAAGCCCGAGATGGCGCAGGCGTTCCTGTTCGCGAACGTCGCGCAGTATCGCGACGAACTCGAGGGCATCGTCGACACGCTGCGCATCGAGAAGAACCGTCAGAAGGACGACGCGATCCGCGCGCTGAACGGCATGCTCGCGACGACGGCCACCGCGATCGCGGGCGTGGCGGGCACGGTCGTCGTGCTGCTGACCGCGCTCGGCTTCGTGCTGTATCGCCAGATCACGCGTCCGCTGATCGGGATGCAGACGGCGATGAGCGAGATCGCGACGAGCCAGGATTTCACGCGCCGCGTGCCGGTGGGCCGCATGGACGAGATCGGTCACTCGATCGTCGCGTTCAACGGGATGATCGAGAAGATCCAGGAGAATGCCGCGCAACTGAAGCAGAAGACCGCCGACATCCAGGCGATGCTGCAGAACATGCAGCAAGGGATCCTGACGGTCGTCGAAGGCGGCGTCGTGCATGCGGAGTACTCGGCTTACCTCGAGACCATCTTCGAGACCGGCGACATCGCCGGGCGCGACCTGATGGCGCTCGTGTTCGACGATTCGAGCATCGGCTCCGACGCGCGCTCGCAGGTCGAAGCGGCGGTGCATGCGTGCCTCGGCGAGGACAGCATGAACTTCGCGTTCAACGAGCATCTGCTCGTCAACGAAGTCGCGAAGCGGATGCCGGACGGCCGCGAGAAATGGCTCGACCTGAGCTGGTCGGCGATCACCGACGAGACCGACACGGTCGTGCGGCTGATGCTGTGCGTGCGCGACGTGACCGAGATTCGCGAGCTGACCGCGCAGGCCGGCGAGCAGCAACGCCGCCTCGAGATGATCGGCGAAATCCTGTCGATCAGCCAGGACAAGTTCCACGACTTCGTGCACAGCGCGAAGGGCTTCCTCAGCGAGAACGAGCGGATGATCCGCCAGCACGAACGCGCCGATCATTCGATCGTCGCGGCGCTGTTCCGCAACATGCACACGATCAAGGGCAACGCGCGCACGTACAGCCTGCAGCACCTGACCAACATCGTGCACGAGGCGGAGCAGGCGTACGAATCGCTGCGGCGCGCGGACAGCGGCCCCGAGTGGAACCGTGACGCGCTGATGGACGACCTGGCCCGCGTGCGCGAGGCGGTCGACCACTACGCGACGATCAACGCGGTCACGCTCGGCCGACATGGCCAGGCGGCGCCGCACGGCGGCACCGACTACCTGATGGTCGAGCGCGCGCATATCAGCGAGAGCCTGCGCATGCTGGACGGCGCCGATCCGGCGAACGCGAGCGACTGGCACGCGGCGCGCGATTCCGTGCGTCGACTGCTGAGCCAGTTCGGCACGCAAAGCATCGGCGAGGCGTTGGGCGGCGTGATCGAATCGCTGCCGTCGCTCGCGGCCGAACTCGGCAAGCCGGCGCCCGTCGTGCATATCGACAGCAACGGCCATCGCGTGCGCAGCGAAATCGGCGCGACGCTGAAGAACGTGTTCATGCACCTGCTGCGCAACGCGATCGACCACGGGATCGAAACGTCGGAAGAGCGTCGCGCGGCGGGCAAGGCGCCGGCGGGCAAGATCGACATCGCGGTCGACGTCGAGGACGATGCGCTGCGCTTCGTGCTCGGCGACGACGGCCGCGGCCTCGCGCTCGACCGGATTCGCGGCGTCGCGCGCGAGCGCGGCTGGATCGATGCCGGCAACGAAGCCGCGCTGACCGACGAAGCGGTGGCCGAACTGATCTTTCGCCCGGGCTTCTCGACCGCGCGCGCGGTGACCGAAGTGTCCGGGCGCGGTGTCGGGATGGACGCGGTGCGCAACTTCCTGAAGCGCGACGGCGGCGACATCGCGCTGCGCTTCACCGACGATCGCGTCGGCGCGTCGTATCGCACGTTCGAGACGATCGTGTCGCTGCCGGCGCGATTCGCGGCGGACGGTGCCGCCCGCGACGCCGGCCAGCCGGCAGGCGCGGGCGTCGCGAACGTCGACGTGGCGCAATGATCGTGCACGCATGGATGATCCCGGTGGGCGCCGCGCTGGCGGGCGGCGTGGTGGCTGCGGCGGTTGCCGCGATCGTGTATCGCATCGCGCGGGCACGGCTGGTTACCGCGCTGACGCGCGAAGCCGACGCGTTGCGCGCCGCGCTCGGCGCGGCCGATGCGCGGGCCGATGAGGCCGTTGCCGCCCACGCCGACGCGGCGCAGGCGTGGGCACGTCGCGAAGCGGAACTCGAGGACGCGCTGGCGCGCGAGGCGGCCGGCACCGGCGAGCAGCGCGACGCGCTGCAGGCACTCGCGGCCGAGCGCGCCGCACTGTCTCAGCATGCGACGAAGCTCGCCGGCGAAGCCGCGCGGCTGCGCGGGCTGGCCGGCACGTTCGAGCGCTGGCACGAGCAGATGATCTCGCTGACCACGCAGAACCAGGACATGCGCACGAAGAACCAGGAGTTGTCGGCGATCGTCGCGCACGTGTCGATCGTGTCGCTGAACGCGTCGATCGAGGCCGCGCGCGCGGGCACGGCCGGTCGCGGCTTCTCGATCGTCGCGAGCGAGGTGCGCGGGCTTGCCGCGCGCTCGCAGCAACTGTCGAACAGCTATCGGGACAGCCTGAATCGCAACGACCTCGTGACGGCCGCGACGTTCCAGGACATCCAGGCGGGCGGCAAGATGATCACCGCGGCGCTCGCGACGGTCGAGACGCTTGCCGGGCAGCTGCATGCGCGACTCGAGGGAGCGGCGGCGTGATCAGTGCGCAGGCCCGGGCCGGTTTCGAGCGAATCTTCTTCGATGCAGCGCGCACGCGGCTCGCGTCCGGTGGCGCGTGCGAAATCCGGCCGGCCGCCGTCGACGCGCACGACGCGTCGCACGATCCGTCACGCACGAAGCCGCGCGCGACACCGAAGGTGCCCGAACACGTCGCAGTGCTGACGATTTCGGCGCTGCATTTCCGGTTGCTGCTCGCGCTGCGCTTTCGCGACGACGAACCGACGCGCCGTCATTTTGCAGCGGCAGCGTCCGGCGCGAGCGCGCAGCGGCCGCTGCCCGAGGCGTTCATGGAAGTCGCGAACCTGTGCTGCGGCGCGATCAACCAGGCGCTGACCGCGCCGTTCCCCGATCTGGGGATGTCGACGCCTTACCTGTTGAGCGGCGCGAGCGTCGACTACCTGCATGCGTTGAACCCCGATCACGTGGCCGCCTACGACGTGACGCTCGACGGCGACGTGCGGATCGGCGCGACGCTGTGCGTGTGCGCGAACGCGCCGGTCGATTTCCACGTGCCGGAAGCGGCGAGCGTGGACACGGGCGGCGAGCTCGAACTGTTTTGACCGATTGCGAGGACTCAGCGAGATGACCGTAGACCAACCCGTCAGCAAGGTGCTCGTGCTCGACGACAGCCGCGCGCACGCGGCGACGATCAAGCGCTTCTGCGACGAGCACAACCTGGTCGGCCTGACCGTGCGGCGCAACCGGCTGCTGAAGGTGCTGCGCTCGAACATCGATCTTGGCGCCATCCTGCTCGCCGAGGACTACGGCGGCTCGCCGGAGGAAAGCGCGATCATCGCGACGCAGATCGATGCGCTGCGGCCCGAGTTGCCGATCATCCTGCGGCGCGTGTCGAATGCCGGCGGCGCATCGCGCGACGGGCTGCCCGATGCGCTCGCGCGCGTCGCGTGCGCGGCCTACACCGCCGACGACCTGGCGCCGCTCAAGCGTGCGATCGACGAATACCTGTTCGGCCGCGATTACCCGAATGCGCTCGTGCGCGGCATCGCGGAGATCACCGAGGCGCGGCTCGACAGCCTGTTTCCGGGCCTTGCGATCGAGCGCGACACGCCGTGCATCGTGCGCGACCAGATCATCTTCGGCGAGGTGTTCAGCCTGATCGCGCTGGAAAGCGCATGGTGCCGCGGCTACATGCTGCTGCAAACGAGCGAGCAACCGCTGCTCGACATGATCGGCGGCACGCGCGGCGAAGGCCGCGCACCCGATTTCCGCGACGTGAACAGCGTACTCGGCGAGCTGACCAACCTCGTGTGGGGCGCGTTCAAGAACCGTTATCTCGGCGACGCCGAGGCACTCGCGCGCCATCCGGTACAGGTGCCGCTCGTCGTCAATCACAAGCAGAAGTTCATCTCGTTCGGCGGCGACTGTCCGCAGCTGTGTTTCAAGTACCGGATGACCGACCCCGTGTCGGGGCGCTCGGTGCGGCTCGACCAGCGTTTCGTGTTCAGCCTGAGCTGGTCGCCGGAGGATTTCCGCGAATCCGTGCAGGACGTCGGGCCGATGGTCGAGTCGGGCGAGCTGGAACTGTTTTGAATGTTGAAGTGAGCAACAAGGAAAGGGGAAGACGGCATGGCAAAGATTCTGGTGGTCGACGATTCGGGCACGGTGCGCGACGAAGTCGCGGGTTTCCTGCGCAATCACGGGCTCGACGTCGCGACGGCGGTGGACGGCAAGGACGGGCTCGCGAAGCTCAAGGCGACGCCCGGCGTGCGGCTCGTGATCAGCGACGTGAACATGCCGAACATGGACGGCCTGACGATGGTCGAGAAGATTCGCGGCGAGCTGGCGAATACGTCGGTCAACGTCGTGATGCTGACGACCGAAAGCAGCCCGGCGATGAAGGAGCGCGGCAAGGCCGCCGGCGTGAAGGGCTGGATCGTGAAACCGTTCAAGGGCGACGCGGTGCTCGACGCGCTGAAGAAGCTGGCGGGCTGACCGGGCACGCGGACGATGCGTCGCCGTCGGGCGGCGATCGACGGGCAGTCGGTGTGGCCTTCGGCTCGCGGCGTGGCGGCGTGCGGGCCGGCGCAGCCGGCCATGCTGGACGCCACGCGCAATGTGGAGGACGATTCGTGATCATGTCGATCGCGAACGCGGGTGCGTGCCGCCCGGACTGCCGGTTCGCGACCGATCGAACCCCGTCGAGCGGAGCATCATGGAATCCCGTCACGAGACACCCGAGCCGATCCTGTTGCGCGACGTGCGCGACGGCGTCGTCACGCTGCGGCTGAACCGGCCGCAACAGTTCAACGCGTTGTCGGAGGCGATGCTGTCGAGCCTGCAGGACGCATTCGATTCACTCGCCGCCGATCCGCACGTGCGCTGCGTCGTGCTGGCGGCCGAGGGCAAGGCGTTCTGCGCGGGTCACGACCTGCGCCAGATGCGCGCCAGGCCCGAACTCGATTACTACCGCGCGCTGTTCGCGCAATGCAGCCGCGTGATGCTCGCGATGCGCGCATTGCCGGTGCCGGTGATCGCACGCGTGCACGGCATCGCGACGGCGGCCGGCTGCCAGCTCGTCGCCGCGTGCGATCTCGCGGTCGCAGCCGATACCGCGCGCTTCGCGGTATCCGGAATCAACGTCGGGCTGTTTTGTTCGACGCCTGCCGTCGCATTGAGCCGCAACGTGTCGGCGAAGCGCGCGTTCGACATGCTCGTCACCGGGCGCTTCGTCGATGCGGCGACGGCTGCCGCCTGGGGGCTCGTCAACGAGGCCGTGCCCGAGGATGCGCTCGACGCGGCCGTCGCGCGCAAGGTCGCGGAGATCGCCGCGAAAAGCCCGGCAGCCGTGCGCTACGGCAAGCAGATGTTCTATCGGCAGCGCGAACTGCCGCTCGACGACGCGTACGCGTTCGCGGGCGACGTGATGGCGCGCAACATGATGGAAGAGGATGCCGGCGAGGGAATCGACGCGTTCCTGGAAAAGCGCGCGCCGGTGTGGCGCTCGTAGCACGGCGGCGGGTGGGGTGACCGCCCGTGCGCATTGCCCGCGCGAGCGTCCTTCGCACGTTGCCGAGGCGGGCGCTCTGCCTGTGAAGCAGTTCGCAAGCTGAATCCGAATGGCGAATGCAGGGGACGCGCGGCGCCCGCGAGCGCGTCGCCGCGCCCGCGCCGCGCATCAACGCCCGTAGCTGCCCGTGCGCGACGCCTGCTGCACCGTCGACGCGCCGAGCGGCGCGATCACGACCGGCACGCGGCGCGCGAGCGCGCACATCAGCTCGTAGCCGATCGTGCCGCTGGCTTGCGCGACGTCGTCGACCTTCACCTGATCGCCCCACAGCTCGACGCTCGCGCCGATGCCCGCGTTCGGGCACGGCGTGAGATCGACGGTCAGCATGTCCATCGACACGCGGCCGACGACGCGCGTCATCACGCCGTCCACCGCGATCGGCGTGCCGGTCGGCGCGTGGCGCGGATAACCGTCCGCGTAGCCGCACGCGACGACGCCGATGCGCATCGGCTGGTCGGCGGTGAAGCGGCGGCCGTAACCGACCGTTTCCCCCGGCGCGAGCGTCTGCACGCCGATGATCTTGCTCGTCAGCGTCATCGCGGCGACCAGCGGCGTGTCGGCGATGTGCCGCGACGCGCCGGTCGGCGACGCGCCATACAGGATCGTGCCGGGCCGCACCCAGTCGCGATGCGCGTGCGGATGCCACAGCACGGCCGCGGAATTCGATACCGAACGTTCGCCCGGAATCCCGGCCGTGGCCGCGTCGAACTGCTCGAGCTGCCAGTCGGCTTCGCCTTCGTCGGCATTCGCGAAATGCATCATCAGCGTGATCTTGCCGATCGACGGCGCGGCCGCCGCGCGCTCCCACGCGGCGCGGAATGCGTCGGGCCGGTAGCCGAGCCGGTTCATCCCGGAGTTCATCTTCAGCTGGATGTCGATCGGCTGGCGCGGCTTCGCGGCGATCAGCAGGTCGAGTTGCTCGTCGCAATGCACGGCGACCGTCAGCCGATGGCGATCGGCCAGTTCGACGTCGGCCGGCTCGAAGATCCCTTCGAGCAGCAGCACCGGCTTGTCCCAGCCGAGCTCGCGCACGCGCACGGCTTCGTCGAGATCGAGCAGCGCGATGCCGTCGGCGGCTGCGAGGCCCGGATAGATCCGCTCGATCCCGTGACCGTACGCGTCGGCCTTGACCACGGCCCACACGCGCGAGCGTGCGGCAGTGCGGCGGATGAAATCGAGGTTGTGGCGGACGGCGTCGGGACGGATATGGGCGACGATGGGACGGGGCATGAGCGGGCTCGTGTCGAAAGTCGTTCGGTGCGCGCAGAGGCGCGGCGCGGATAAGCAGGCTGGCGCGGCAACGCGCCGAGCCAGTGTTGAGCGCTATCTTATTGGTGTTCGACCAGTTTTAATTAACGTATTTGTCGGCGATTTGGTGGAAATTTTTGTGCCGACGGCATGCCGTCACGGCGTCCGGCAGGGTGTCCGGCCGAGTCCCCCGTCTAGAAAACCGGTACGCGATCAGCACGGCGCGATGCTAAGCTCTGCGCGACCGTGTCATTGTTCGATGTAATCATAAAGGAGGAGACTTTGATGACGACGTCCCAGATGTGCCTGTTCATCGTGGCGCTGTTGCCGTTCCCGATGACGTTCCTGGCCAAGGCCCGCAAGGGCTACGACAACCACGCGCCGCGCGAGTACCTGGCGCGGCTCGAAGGCTGGCGCGCGCGGGCGCAGGCCGTGCACCAGAATGCATGGGAAGCGCTGGCGCTGTTTACGGCCGCGTTGATCGTCGCATGGCACAACGGCGCGAATGCACACCACGTCGATCAGCTTGCGATGGCTTTCGTCGCGATTCGCGTCGTCTATGCGCTGATGTACGTGCTGAACTGGGCGGCGCTGCGCTCGCTCGTGTGGTTCGCGGGGATGGCCTGCGTCGTCGCGTTGTTCTTCGCCGCGCCGTGACGGGAGGATGAACGGAGAGCGCCCGCGCGGCCTTCGGGCGCGGCTTCGCTACGCACCGCCCGCGCCGCGCGCGTGGCTGTCGTTGGATGCGGGCGCAACGATCTTCGCGAGCTGGAGCGGCGGTGCATCGGCCTCGCGGCGCAGGAACGCGATCAATGGATCGAGCAGCCGGTGGCGCGCCGACGGATTGCGGCGCAGCACCAGCCGCCAGGACGCCTCGCGCATGAGGCCCGGCACCAGCGGCACGAGGCGGCCGCTGCGCAGTTCGGGCTCGATCAGCGGCACGCGCCCGAGCGCGATGCCCGCGCCGCCCACCGCCGCGCCGATCACTTGACTGAAACTGCTGTAGCGGACGATCTTCGTTTCGAAGTCGTCCGGCAGCCCGAAGTGCACGGCCCAGTTGCGCCAGTCGATTTCGGGGCAGTCGTCGTGCATCTCCTGCAGCAGCCGCGAGCGGCATACGTACCCCGATGCATGCGGATACAGTTCGGGACTGCAGACGGGAAAGACGGTTTCGCGCATCAACACGTCGTCGTCGTCGCGCAGCCGGTGCGCGGGTACGTGCACGATCGCGAGATCGACGCCGCTGCGCGCGAAATCCGGTTCGTCGTCGACCACGACGGCATGCAGCGGCGTTTCGGGATGCAGCGACGAAAATTCCGCGAGGCGGCGCGCGAGCCACATCGACGAAAACGGCGCGTTCGCGGACACCGTCAGCCGTTGCGCGGTGGCGCCGCGAATCTCGTCGCACGCGTCGGTCAGCTTCGACAGCGCATCGCTGACGGCGGGCAGCAGGCGGGCGCCGGCTTGCGTGAGGCCGATGCCGCCGAGGCCGGTGCTGCGTTCGAGCAGGCGGGCACCCAGCGATTCCTCGAGCGCGCGGATCTGGTGACTGATGGCGCTCGTCGACACGTTCAGCTCGGACGCCGCGCGCGCGAACCCGCCGAGGCGGACGGCCGCCTCGAAAGCACGCAGCGCGCTGAGGGGAGGAAGGTGCGACATGCGGGGTATTGTAGTTGACTCAACACCCGTTGAAAAATCATCTTTTGCCGCGCGCCGGGGGCGCGGGTAGCCTTGGTCCGGTCAATCGAACCGTCACGAAAAAACCGACCGGAGGGCTTCATGTATTTCGACCGACGACTATGGGCGATGATGGCCGGACTGCGCTGGCGGGTTGCCGTCGCGGTCGCGCTCGGGCTGCTCGCGATGAGTGTCGGCATCCTGCGTTTCGTGTTTCTCGGCCGCGTGCTGGCGCTCGTCTTTGCCGGTGCGCCGGCGCGCGATATTGCCGGTGCGGTCGCTGCAACGGCGGCCTGCGTGCTGCTGCGCGCATGGCTCGACCATCGCCGCACGGTGCTTGCGCAACACACGGCCGGGCGCATGCAGGCCGAGCTGCGCGCGCGGCTGTTCGACCGGATCGCCGCGCTCGGTCCCGCATGGTTCAGCGGCGAGCGCACGGGCGGCGTGATGCTGGCCGTCGTCGACGGCGTCGAGCAGCTGCAGACCTTCTTCGGCGTCTATCTGCCGCAGCTCGTGATCGCCGCGTGCGCGCCGGTCATGATCTTCGCGGTACTCGCATGGTGGGACGTGCCGACGGCGGCGATCCTGCTGGTCGCGGCGCTCGTCACGCTCGCGCTGCCGCAACTCGTGCATCGCGCCGACCGGCGCGCGGCACTGGCACGCTCGGCCGCGTTCAAGGCATTCGGCGAGGAGTTTCTCGACGCGGTGCAGGGCCTGCCGACGCTGAAGGCATTCGGGCAGAGCGGTGCGTTCGGCGCGAAGCTGGCAGCAAAGGCGCGCGCGCTGTCGGACAGCACGTTCTGGGTGCTCGCGCTCGGGCTGCTGACGCGGCTCTTCACCGATCTCGGCACCGGCCTCGGCGCGGCGGCGGCGATCGCGGTCGGCGCATGGCGCGTGCGCCACGGCGACATGAGTCTCGAGGCGCTGCTGATCGTGCTGATGGCCGGCAGCGAAATCTTCCGGCCGTTGCGCGACCTGCGCGGCGTGCTGCACCAGGGGATGACCGGCCAGTCGGCGGCGCACGCGATTCATGCGCTGCTCGACGCGGGCGACGACGCGCCGGCCGCAGCCGCGCCGCGTGTGCCGGACGTGCGGCCGGAGATCGTGTTCGACGGCGTGAGCTTCGCCTATCCGGGGCGTCGCACGCACGCGCATGCGGCGCTGCACTTCGCGGTGCGCGAAGGCGAGACGGTCGCGATCGTCGGCCCGAGCGGCGCGGGCAAGTCGACCATCGTGCGCCTGCTGCTGCGCCAGCACGATGCGCAGGGCGGTGCGATTCGCATCGGCGGCCACGACGTGCGCACGCTCGATGCCGGCCAGGTGCGCGAGATGATCGCGGTGGTCGCGCAGGACGCGACGCTGTTCGACGGCAGCGTCGCCGACAACTTGCGCCTCGGCCGTCCCGATGCGAGCGACGCCGACATGATCGCGGCCGCGCGTGCCGCCAATGCGCACGATTTCATCTCGGCGTTGCCCGACGGCTATGCGACGCGCATCGGCGAACGCGGTCTGATGCTGTCGGGCGGTCAGCGCCAGCGGATCGCGATCGCGCGTGCGCTGCTGCGCGACGCGCCGATCCTGGTGCTCGACGAGGCGCTGTCGTCCGTGGATGCGGAGAACGAGGCGCTGTTCCAGCAGGCGCTCGACCGGCTCACGCGCGGGCGTACGACGCTCGTGCTCGCGCACCGTCTATCCAGCGTGATCGGCGCCGACCGCATCCTGGTGCTCGACCACGGGCGGGTGGTCGACGAGGGCACGCATGCCGAACTGATCGCGAGCGACGGTCCGTATCGGGACCTGATGGGACCGCAGCTGGAGGCTGCCGCCGAAGCCGTCGGCATGACAGCGACCGCCGGCGGCGCGGGCGCACGTGCCGCGTCGGGCCCGCAGGTCAGGCCGCTGAACGACGACGCGGCGACGATCGGCTGGCCCGAAACGTTGCGAACGCTGCTGCGCTTCGTCAGTCCGTGGAAGGGCAAGGTCGTGCTGACGGTGCTGTTCGGCATCGGCCGCGTGCTCGCGTTCATCGGCGTCGGCGTGATCGGCGCGCTGGTGGTCGGCGGCGTGTCGGCCGGACACGCGAGCGGCACGCTCATCGCGGCGCTGCTCGTCGTCGCGCCGGTCGCGGCCGTGCTGCACTGGCTCGAATCGTGGCTTGCGCACGACATGGCCTACAGGCTGCTCGCCGAAATGCGCATTGCGCTGTTCGCGACGCTCGAACGGCTCGCGCCGGCCGGGCTGCTGCGTCGCCGTTCGGGCGATCTGGTCGCGCTCGCGACGCAGGACGTCGAGACCGTCGAGTACTTCTACGCACATACGGTCGCGCCGGCGTTCGTCGCGGTGCTGGTGCCGGCCGGCGTGCTGGTGCTGCTCGCGTCGGTCGCGTGGCCGCTCGCGCTGGTGCTGCTGCCGTTCCTGCTGTGGGCCGGGCTCGCGCCCGTGCTGGCGCGGCGCGACGTCGACCGGCTCGGCACCGGCGCGCGCGAGGCGCTCGGCCAGCTCGGCGCGCACCTGACCGAAACGATCCAGGGGCTCGCGGAACTGACCGCGTTCCAGGCGCTCGCGCGGCGGCGTGCCGCATTCGTCGCCGAAGCCGACGCATACCGGCAGCAGCGCGCGAAGCTGCTCGACGACCTGTCGTCGCAGAGCGCCGCGCTCGAAGTCGCGAGCGGGCTCGGCGGGCTGGCCGTCGCGGCGCTCGGCGCGCTGCTGTGCGCGCGCGGCTGGTTCGCGCACGAATCGTTGCCGCTGCTGGTGCTGGTCGCGGTGGCCGCGTTCATGCCGGTGGCCGAGATCGGCCAGGTCGCCCGGCAGTTGGCCGACACGATTGCGTCGACGCGGCGCCTGCGCGTGCTCGAGAAGGAGCCGGTGACGGTCGTCGACGGCACGCGCGCGCTGTCCGGCGATGCGACCGTGCGGTTCGAGGAAGCGGGTTTCACGTACCCGGGGCGCAGCGTGCCGGCGCTCGACGGCGTGAGTTTCGAGGTGCCGCCCGGCAGCACGGTCGCGCTGGTGGGGCCATCGGGCGCCGGCAAGTCGACCGTCGCGAGCCTGCTGCTGCGCTTCTGGGATCCGCAGCACGGGCGCGTGACGTTCGGCGGCACCGACCTGCGCGACCTGCGGCTCGACGCGCTGCGCACGCACATCGCGCTCGTCGCGCAGGACACCTACCTGTTCAACGACACGCTCGAAGCGAACATCCGGCTTGCCGCGAGCGATGCGTCGGACGAGGACGTGCAACGCGCGATCGACCAGGCGGCGCTCGGCGAATTCGTCGCGCGTCTGCCGGACGGGCTCGCGACGCGCGTCGGCGAGCGTGGCGTGCAGCTGTCCGGCGGGCAGCGCCAGCGCGTCGCGATCGCGCGCGCATTCCTGAAGGATGCGCCGGTGCTGATCCTGGACGAAGCGACGTCTCATCTCGACACGATCAGCGAGCAGCAGATCCGCGCGGCGCTGGACGACCTGATGGCGCAGCGCACGTCGATCATCATCGCGCACCGGCTGTCGACCATCCGCAACGCCGACACGATCCTCGTGATCGAGCACGGCAGGATCATCGAGGCGGGCACGCATGCGGCGCTGATCGCGCGGCAGGGTGCATACGCGCGGCTGGTCTCGCATCAGGCGAGCGGGGTGGCTGCGTGAGCGACGCTGCTTCGACGCCGTGCCCAGCGGCGGTGTCGCGCGCCGTACACGCCGTTCATTGAGCCGCGCCGGCGACGGCCGGCATCACGATCGTCGCAGCGTCGGCGCGCATGAGGTCTTGTGTTCGCGCACGACTTTCCTCCGATCAATCCCGCCCGTGCGGCCCGGGTTTGTCTCGATGCATTTTCCTGTTGAGCATTTTTTTGTTGTCGTAGTATCCGTGTTGACAACACTTGTTGCACTACGGTTTAATTCAACATCGCATGTTGCGGTGCGGCTTGATGTCGTCGTTCCCCGGCCAGCCGGCCGGTTACATCGCTCAACCATGCGGAGAAAAGTCATGAGTCGCCGTTCCTTCCTGAAAGCCGTCGCGGTGGTCGCCGCGCTCGGCGCCGGCATCGCGCACGCGGATACCAAGACGCTCGTCGTCGGCACCGATACCTCGTTCATGCCGTTCGAGTTCAAGCAGGGCGACAAGTACGTCGGCTTCGATCTCGATCTGTGGGCGGAGATCGCAAAGGACCAGGGCTGGAAGTACACGATTCAGCCGATGGACTTCGCGGGCCTGATCCCGGCGCTGCAGACGCAGAACATCGACGTCGCGCTGTCGGGGATGACCATCAAGGAGGAGCGGAAGAAGGCGATCGACTTCTCCGCGCCGTACTACGACAGCGGCCTCGCGGCGATGGTGCAGACGGACAACACGACGATCAAATCGATCGACGACCTGAACGGCAAGGTCATCGCCGCGAAGACGGGCACCGCGACGATCGACTGGATCAAGGCGCACCTGAAGCCCAAGGAAATCCGCCAGTTCCCGAACATCGACCAGGCCTATCTCGCGCTCGAGGCCGGCCGCGTCGACGCGGCGATGCACGACACGCCGAACGTGCTGTTCTTCGTGAACAACGAGGGCAAGGGCAAGGTGAAGGTCGCGGGCCAGCCGGTCAGCGGCGACAAGTACGGGATCGGCTTTCCGAAGGGCAGCGCGCTCGTGCCGAAGGTCAACGCGTCGCTCGTGAAGATCCGGGCCGACGGCCGCTACGCGCAGATCTACAAGAAGTGGTTCGGCGCCGAGCCGCCGAAGATGTGAGCGTGACGGCGCAACATGGCGCGGCCGCGCGGCCGCGCCGGTCTTGAATCGGACGGGGAGCGATACGTGAATTTCGATTGGTCGGCGATCTGGGCGGCGCTGCCGGACCTGATGGACGGGGTCCGGTTGACGGTGTTCATCGCATTTTTCGGGCTGGCGGGCGGATTCGTCGTCGGGATGATCGCGGGCATGTTCCGCGCATACGGACCGAAGGCAATGAATGTGCTCGCACAGGTTTATATTGAATTGATTCGCGGCACGCCGATCGTCGTGCAGGTGATGTTCCTGTACTTCGCGTTGCCGCTGCTCGCGCATATCCGGATCGACGGCCTGACGGCCGCGATCATCGCGATCACGGTGAATTCGGGCGCGTATCTCGCGGAAGTGGTGCGCGGCGCGTTGTTGTCGATTCCTAAGGGACTGACGGAAGCGGGGCTCGCGATGGGCCTGTCGATGCCGCGCGTGCTGCTGAAGGTGGTCGGGCCGCTCGCGTTCCGGCGCCTGATTCCGCCGCTCGGCAACCAGTGCATCGTGAGCCTCAAGGACACGTCGCTGTTCATCGTGATCGGTGTCGGCGAACTGACGCGCAAGGGGCAGGAAATCATTGCCGGCAATTTCCAGGCGGTGGAAATATGGACCGCGGTGGCGGTCATTTACCTGATGCTGACCGGCGCGATGACGCTGACGCTTCGGCTCGTCGAAAAGAGGATGCGGATCTTATGAGCATGATCGAATTCCAGAACGTGTCGAAGAGCTTCGGCCATGTGCCGGTGCTGAAGCATATCGACCTGAAGATCGATGCGGGCGAAGTGGTCGTCGTGATCGGTCCGTCGGGCTCGGGCAAGTCGACGATGTTGCGCTGTATCAACGCACTGGAGAAAATCACGAGCGGCGAGTTGCTGGTCGACGGCCAGAGCGTGCGCGGCAACGCATCGACGATCCGCAACATCCGGCTCGAAGCCGGCATGGTGTTCCAGCAGTTCAACCTGTTTCCGCAAATGACCGCGCTCGAGAACGTGATGTTCGGGCCGATCCAGGTACGCGGCGCATCGCGTGCCGACGCGCGCGACCAGGCGATGGCACTGCTCGACAAGGTCGGCCTCGAATCGCGCGCGAATCATTACCCGTCGGAACTGTCGGGCGACCAGCAGCAGCGCGTCGCGATCGCGCGCGCGCTCGCGATCCGGCCGCGGCTGATGCTGTTCGACGAACCGACGTCGGCGCTCGATCCGGAATTGCGCCACGAAGTGCTGAAAGTGATGCAGGATCTCGCGACCGAAGGGATGACGATGATCGTCGTCACGCACGAGATCGGCTTCGCGAAGCGGGTCGGCACCCGATTGCTGTTCATGGATCAGGGCGGCATCGCCGAGGACGGCCATCCGGTCGACCTGATCGACCGGCCGCCGACACCGCGCCTGAAGGAATTCCTGAAACACGTGTCCTGAACGAAACCGAATCATCCGACATGCCGCTTTCCCTTTCTCCCGTCATCGCCGGCACGCCGTTCGACATCGGCGTGCGCCTCGGCGAGCTTGCCCGCCCCGTGTTCGACGCATACATGCAGCAGAGCCGCGCATGGCACGCCGTGCGCCGCTGGCGCGGCCATCCGTTCGTCGCCGCGCTGCGGCAGGCCGCGCTGGCTGCGTATCCCGAGCTCGTCGCGGAACTCGACGGGATCGCGGCGGGCATCGGCTGGCCGGCCGACGACATCTTCCTGTGGAACTGCCGTGGCGAACTGATTCATCACGCGCCGGACGGCTGCACGACGCTCGCCGGGCGCGACGCGCACGGCACGCGCTGGATCGCGCACAACGAGGACGGCGATCCGTACCTGCGCGAGCGCTGCCTGCTGGTCGACGTGCAGCCGCACGGCAAGCCGGGCTTCATCAGCTTCTATTACCCGGGCTCGCTGCCCGGGCATACGTTCGCCGCGAACCGCGCGGGCATCGCGCAGGCGATCAACAACCTGCGCATCCGCACGCCGGCGGCCGGTGTGCCGCGGATGATCCTCGCGCGCGCCGTGCTCGACGCGACGTCGCTCGATGCGGCCGCCCATGTGCTGCGCACGCATGCACGCGCGAGCGGCTTCCACCACACACTCGGCGCGACCGGCGATACGCGGCTCCTGAGCATCGAGGCGAGCGTCGCGCGCTGCTCGATCGTCGACGTTGCGCGTCTTGCCGGTCATGCGAATCATCTCGTGCATCCGGGGTGCGAGCCGGAAGCGCAGATCGTCACGCAATCGTCCGCCGACCGCCAGCGGCGCGTCGATGCGCTGACGCCGGGCATCGATGCGATCGACGAGGCCGCGCTGCTGCGCGTGCTCGGCGACCGCGCACCCGAAGGGCTGCCGATCCATCGCGACGATCCGGCCGACCCCGACGACGAAAACACGCTGGCGACCGCCGTATTCGCGATTCGCGACACCGCGATCGACTTCACCATTCACCAGCACGGCACGCAGTGCTTCGCGACGCGCGTCGTGCCGTCCGCGCCCGGCGCGTTCTGATTCATGAGGCAACGCATGACGACCGTTTTTCATCGCGCTCCGCGCGTCACCTTGCCCGTCGCCGTCGCTGGCGACGGCATCGAGATCATCGATTCGACAGGCAAACGCTATATCGACGCGTGCGGCGGCGCGGCCGTGTCGTGCCTCGGCCACAGCAACCAGCGCGTGATCGATGCGATCAAGCGACAGGCACAGCAACTGCCGTACGCGCATACGTCGTTCTTCACGACGGACGTGGCCGAGGAACTGGCCGACCGGCTCGTGGAGGCCGCGCCGGCCGGTCTCGAACACGTGTATTTCGTATCGGGCGGATCCGAGGCGATCGAAGCCGCGTTGAAGCTCGCGCGCCAGTATTTCGTCGAGAAGGGCGAGCCGCAGCGCCGCCATTTCATCGCCCGTCGCCAGAGCTATCACGGCAACACGCTCGGCGCGCTCGCGATCGGCGGCAACGCATGGCGGCGCGAGCCGTTCCTGCCGCTGCTGATCGAAGCGCACCATGTGAGCCCGTGCTATGCGTATCGCGACCAGCAGGCGGGCGAGACCGACGAAGCCTATGCGCAGCGCCTCGCCGACGAGCTGGAACGCAAGATCGTCGAACTCGGCGCGGAGAACGTCGCGGCATTCGTCGCGGAAACGGTGGTCGGCGCGACGGCCGGCGCGGTGCCGCCGGTGCGCACCTACCTGAAGAAGATTCGCGCGGTGTGCGACAAGTACGGCGTGCTGCTGATCCTCGACGAAATCATGTCGGGGATGGGCCGCACCGGTTATCTGTTCGCGTGCGACGAAGACGGCGTCGCGCCCGATTTGCTGACGATCGCGAAAGGGCTCGGCGCCGGGTACCAGCCGATCGGCGCGACGCTGGTGAGCGACCGGATCTACCGGACGATCGTCGACGGCTCGGGCTTCTTCCAGCACGGCCACACGTATCTCGGTCATGCGACGGCCTGCGCGGCCGCGCTCGAAGTGCAACGCGTGATCGCCGAAGAGAAGCTGCTCGACAACGTGAAGGCGCGCGGCGAGCAACTGCGTGCGACGCTGCGCGATCGTTACGGCGCGCACCCGCATGTCGGCGACGTTCGCGGCCGCGGGTTGTTCGTCGGCGTCGAACTCGTGCGCGATCGCGACAGCAAGGCGACGTTCGACCCCGCGCTGAAGCTGCATGCGGCGGTCAAGCGCGAAGCGGTGCAGCGCGGCCTGATGGTTTATCCGATGGGCGGCACGATCGACGGCGTGCATGGCGATCACATCCTGGTCGCACCGCCGTTCGTCTGCACCGCGCAGCAGATCGACACGATCGTCGAACGGCTGTCCGGTGCGATCGATGCGGCGCTGGCATCGGCCGGCGCATGACCGCAGCCCGCAACCTCATCGGATCCTGACCATGACCGACAGACTGCCTCCCTTCGATCCCGCATCGGCCACCGACGAGCAGAAGGCCGTGCTCGCCGACATTCTCAGCGGCCCGCGCGGCAACCTGAACGGGCCGTTCCTCGGCTGGATCGCGAGCCCCGAGCTCGCGCAGCACGCACAGCGGCTCGGCGCGTTCTGCCGCTACCGCACGGGTCTGCCGCTGCGCCTGTCGGAGCTCGCGATTCTCGTGACGGCCGCGCGCTGGCGCTCGCAGGCCGAGTGGCACATCCATCATCCGATCGCGCTCGATGCCGGTGTGCCGGCCGCGACGGCCGACGCAATCCGCCGTGGCGTCGTGCCGGCGTTCGAATCGGACGACGATGCGCTGATCCATGCGTTCGCGACCGAGCTGTACGACACGCGGCGCGTGAGCGATGCGACGTTCGCGCGTGCGCGGGCGCGTTTCGGCCACGAAACCGTCGTGAACCTCGTCGCGCTGCTCGGCTACTACGCGCTCGTGGCGATGACGCTCAACACGTTCGGTATGCGCGCGGACGGACAAACTGATTTGCCGTTTCCGGAATAATCGCCGCTCGCGCGTGCGTCGAACGCTTGCCGCGCGTGCGGCCCGATTGCGCTGAAAAGCCCGTGTGCAAGGGCTTTTCGGCGTTTCGGAGCCGGTTGCGCGCCATCCGTGCGCCGTCTTGCGCACGCGCATCGCGCCGCTTGCCCTTCAGCGCAAGAATTTTTCCCCGTACCTAGAATTCCGTAAAACAACTTACGGGGGAAATATCGATGCGCTGGGTCCTGTTGTTCGTGTTCATTGCGTGTGTCGTTCATACGCACCGGCGCGGCAAGATTCGGCACAGGTTGTTCAGGCAACTATCGGACCACTCGACCTTCACCGCGCCGCTGAACTGCTTTTCCTACGCGTTCTCGGCGGTGCCGACCACGCCGTTTCTCGACACGCGGCACTTTCCCGAGCTTGCGGTGCTGCAGCGCGAATGGCGAACCTTTCGCGAGGAAGCGCTCGCGTTGCGCGATGCGAGCCGCATCAAGGCGTCCGGCGAATACAACGACATCGGCTTCAATTCGTTCTTTCGCAACGGCTGGAAGCGCTTCTATCTGAAGTGGTACGACGCGCCGCATCCGTCGGCAAAGGCGTTGTGTCCGCGCACGGTCGAGATCCTGTCGCGGATTCCGTCGATCAAGGCCGCGATGTTCGCGCAGCTGCCGCCGGGCGGCAAGCTCGGGCTGCATCGCGATCCGTATGCGGGCTCGTTGCGCTATCACCTGGGGCTCGATACGCCGAACGACGATGCGTGCCGGATCGTCGTCGACGGCGAGTCGTATGCATGGCGCGACGGCGAGGCCGTGATGTTCGACGAGACCTACCTGCACTGGGCGGAGAATCGTACGGAGCACGATCGCGTGATCCTGTTCTGCGACATCGACCGGCCGATGAAATATCGGTGGGCGCAATGCATCAACGACGCGTTCGGGCACCTGTTGATGCGCGCGGCCGCGTCGCCGAACGAGACGGGCGACCGCACGGGCGGGCTCAATCGCGCGTTCAAGTACCTGTATGCGATTCGCCGCGCCGGCAAGCGGCTGAAGGCGTGGAACCGCACGGTGTATTACGTCGTCAAGTGGGCGCTGTTCGGTGCAATCGCGGTGGCGATCTTCTGTATCTGACGGGATCGGCGTCAGGCGGCGCCAAATAGTCTGACGATACGGCGGCGCGGTGTCGGAAGCGCTCCGCGCTCGGGGTCGACGTCAATGAAACGAATTGTATTCGTGCGGGATCAGCCGCGATCGCGCGCGTATGATGGCTTGTTCACGTCGATAAGATCGGTGAGCAAGCATGACGAGTACCCGTAAAACATTGATGATCGCAGGCGGCCTGCTGGTTGCCGCGGCTGGCACCGGCTACGTGATGCTCCTGCGTGCGGACCACCGCGCGATCGCGGAGGCCGGCATCGGCGACGCTGCGGCACCTGCCGCCGCCGTGACGGCGGCGAACGACGGCCACATCGCGCAAGGCACGATCGCGCCGCCTGCGGCGGTCGCCGTGCCGTCCACGCATGTTGACAGAGCCGTGCCGCAACAAGCGGCTCCGGCACGCACGAGCGGGGCGCCGGCCTCCGCCGCTGTCGCGCCGGTGATCGCCGCGCAGGCGCCGCCGGCGAAGCCGAGTGCGCCGCCGCCGACCGTGCATGTCGTCACGGTGGAGCCGGAGGATGCGACCCCGAAGCAGGCCCGGCCCGCCCGGCCGGTAAAGGCACCAGCACAAGCGGCGCAATCCGTGCAGACGGCACCGCCGGTCCAGGCGGCGCAGGCAACCGGGCCGAGTCCGCTCGCGGAGCAGCCGACGAGGCGCGCGGCGCGCAAGCGGGACGGCCTCGAGCGGCATGCAGCCGCGGCACCCGCGATGAAAGCCGAAACACCGGAAACCGCGGCGCTCGTGCGCGAATCGGCAAAGCTCGACCCGTCATTGCCGCCGCCTCGCTACGTGCCCACGCAGATGGCGACGCCGGGCGCCGATCGGCAGCACACGTCGACGGGCGCGGATCCGGTCGCCGCAGCGATGACCGATCAGCTGGTCAGGCAGTCGAGCAGTTTCAAGGCAGCCACACCGGCGAACGCCGAGCCCGGCGCGGCGCAGTGAGGACGGCGCGGCCGGCCGCACGCTGCGCCGCGCGACGCTGGATGAAAAAGGGCCCCGCACGCCGACCAGGGCATGCAGGGCCAAGAGAGACGAACCGGTGCGGTGCGTCGCGCGTTACGCGGCGATCGCTTCTTCGGCCTGCGGCGCGTCGGCGGTAGCCGGCGTTGCGTCTTGCCGGATCAGGTGATCGAATGCGCCGAGCGACGCCTTCGCACCTTCGCCCACCGCGATCACGATCTGCTTGAACGGCACCGTCGTCACGTCGCCGGCCGCGAACACGCCCGGCACCGATGTCGCACCGCGCGCATCGACGACGATCTCGCCGTGCTTCGACAGTTCGATCGTGCCCTTCAGCCATTCGGTGTTCGGCACGAGGCCGATCTGCACGAACACGCCTTCGAGATCGACGCGCTTCGTTTCACCCGAGCGCAGATCCTTGTAGACGAGCCCGTCCAGCTTGCTGCCGTCGCCGGTCAGCTCGGTCGTCTGCGCTTGCGTGACGATCGTCACGTTCGGCAGGCTGCGCAGCTTGCGCTGCAGCACTTCGTCCGCGCGCAGTTGCGCACCGTATTCGAGCAGCGTGACTTCCTTTACGATGCCGGCCAGGTCGATCGCGGCCTCGACGCCCGAGTTGCCGCCGCCGACCACCGCGACGCGCTTGCCCTTGAACAGCGGACCGTCGCAGTGCGGGCAGTATGCGACACCGCGGTTGCGGTATTCGCGCTCGCCCGGCACGTTGATTTCGCGCCAGCGCGCGCCGGTCGCGAGAATGATCGTCTTCGCCTTCAGCACCGCGCCGTTCGCGAGGCGGATCTGGTGCACGTCGCCGGGAATCAGCGCGTCGGCCCGCTGCACGTCCATGATGTCGACGTCGTACCGCTTCACGTGCTGTTCAAGCGCGGTGGCGAACTTCGGCCCCTCGGTTTCCTGCACCGACACGAAGTTCTCGATCGCCATCGTGTCGAGCACCTGGCCGCCGAAACGCTCGGCGACGATGCCCGTCGCGATGCCCTTGCGCGCCGAATAGATCGCGGCGGCCGCACCGGCCGGGCCGCCGCCGACGATCAGCGTGTCGAATACCGGCTTGTTCTCGAGCGACTTCGCGGCACGGGCGCTGGCACCCGTGTCGAGCTTCGCGAGGATTTCCTTCACGCTGCTGCGGCCCTGGCCGAACGATTCGCCGTTGAGGAACATCGTCGGAACGGCCATGATCTGGCGTGCGTCGACCTCGTTCTGAAACAATGCGCCGTCGATCGCGACGTGGCGGATGCGCGGGTTGATCAGCGACATCACGTTCAGCGCCTGCACGACTTCCGGGCAGTTCTGGCACGACAGCGAGAAGTACGTCTCGAATGCGTAGTCGCCGTCGAGCGCGCGAATCTGTTCGATCACGTCGTCGTCGAGCTTGAGCGGGTGGCCGCCGGTCTGCAACAGCGCGAGCACGAGCGACGTGAATTCATGGCCCATCGGAATGCCGGCGAAGCGGATGCCGGCCGGCTTGCCGGGTTCGCCGATCGAGAACGACGGCTTGCGCTCGGCGTCGTCGCGGCGTTCGATCACGGTCACGTGCGACGTCAGCGACGCAATCTCGTTGAGCAGCGCAAGCAGTTCCTGCGATTTCGCGCTGTCGTCGAGCGACGCGACGAGTTCGACCGGGCGCGTGATCTTTTCGAGGTACGCTTTCAGTTGGTTCTTGAGATTGGCGTCGAGCATGGCGTTTCGGATTCCGTATTGATGATGCTGGTCGGGCACGTCGTGCCGGAGAAGGGCGCGGGCCGCACGAGGCGGCCCGCATTCGCGTGACGCGCGCGCCTCGTGCGAAGCGCGCGGCGCGATGGTCAGATCTTGCCGATCAGGTCGAGCGACGGGGTCAGCGTTTCCGCACCCGGCGTCCACTTGGCCGGGCACACTTCACCCGGGTGCGCCGCGATGTATTGCGCAGCCTGCACCTTGCGCAGCAGTTCGCCTGCGTCGCGGCCGATGCCGTTGTCGTGGATTTCGCACAGCTTGATCTCGCCTTCCGGGTTGATCACGAACGTGCCGCGCAGTGCCATCCCTTCTTCCTCGATCAGCACGTCGAAGTTGCGCGACAGCGTGAGCGTCGGGTCGCCGATCATCGGGTACTTGATCTTGCCGATCGTGTCCGACGTGTCGTGCCATGCCTTGTGCGTGAAGTGCGTGTCGGTCGACACGCCGTAGATTTCGACACCCAGCTTCTGGAATTCCGCATAGCGATCGGCGAGGTCGCCCAACTCGGTCGGGCAGACGAACGTGAAGTCGGCCGGGTAGAACACGACGACGGACCACTTGCCCTTGAAGTTCTCTTCGGTCACGGGCACGAAATCGCCGTTGTGGTATGCGGTTGCCTTGAACGGTTTGATTTGGGTGTTGATGATCGGCATCTTGCGAGTTCCTTTGCTTGGGTGTTGATGAAGTGTTGCCAGTATCCGGGTTCACCCTCGGCTTGTGAAATTGCTTGTTTCAATCCGCGGCATCGGGAATTCCTATCTGCTTGCGGCCCCCGTCGCGGCGGGGCGTACGGCCGACCCGTGCCATCCGGGCCGGGCCTTTCGGCGGATTCCGGCCGGAAGACGCTTCTGACACATTGAGCGTGCGGATGGACGCGGCGACGTGCTCCGCGCAAGGGCCCGGCAACCGTTCAGGCACGAACGGCTGCGCGGTCGTCGGACACTCTCCGTTCCATTGCCGCCATGAACCTCTTTTCCGGACGCGCGATCCGCGCGCAGCTTGCGTGGTTTCGCGAGATCGACCGCAAGCGGCGATGCCTGCATGGGCTGTCGCGCGCTGCGGCCTGCGTTGTCGTGACCGTTTCCTGTGCCGCGCCGGCGCTCGCCGTCGATGACTGCGCGCCGGCCGTGCCCGCCACCACATCGACCGGGCTCGTGCAGATGCCCGATGGCCGGCTGCTCGCGCCCGAGTTCGCCCGCATCGTCTCGCGCGGCACGCTCGTCGTCGCGGTGCTCGGCGTCGATCAGCCGCCGTTCTTCATGTCGCGCAACGGCGCACTGGCGGGCGTCGACATCGATCTCGCGGACGAACTCGCGAAAAAGCTCGGCGTGTCCGTGCAGTTCGACCGCGATGCACGCACTTTCGACGAGGTCGTTCATCTGCTCGCGACCGGGCGGGCCGACGTCGCGATCAGCAAGCTGTCGCGCACGTTGCCGCGTGCACAGGTGGTCCGCTTCAGCACACCGTACATCAGCCTGAGGCGTGCGCTGCTGATCAACCGCGTCAGCTTCGCGGAGCTTGCGAAAGGGCGCCCGCTGCCCGAAGTCGTGCGCGATTACCGCGGCACGATCGGCGTCGTCGCGGGGTCGGCCTATGCGGAATACGTACGCAACGACTTTCCCGCCGCGCGGGTGCATTTCTACCCGAGCTGGCCGGCGACGCTCGACGCGCTCAACGCGGGGGCGGTCACCGCGGTGTATCGCGACGAGCTTGCGGTCAAGGTCGTGATGCAGGACGACCCGACCGCGCCGATCCGCTTGCGCGTCGCGACCTTCGACGATCTCACCGACGCGCTGGCCGTCGGCGTGCCGGTGTCGATGCCGACGCTGCTCGCGTTCGTCAACCAGTTCCTGGCCGAGCGCAACAAGCGGCTCGACGTGAAATCCCTGCTCGATGCGATGGGTCGCTGACATGAACATGCACATGAACGAGAACGGCAGGATCATGCCCCGCATCGAGCGGCTGCATGCGCTCGCGATCCACCCGTTGACGGTGTTCGGCAGCCTCGCGCTCGGGATCGTGGCGGGCGTGCTGTGGCCGGACGCCGCGCCGAAATTCGACTACGTGGGCGAGGTGTACGTCGGCCTGTTGAAGATGACGGCGCTGCCGTTCATGACGGCCGCCGTGATCTTCAGCCTGCAGCGGCTGTTGCGCGACGGCAGCGCATCGGATCTCGTGATGCGCGTGATTGCGATCTTCGGCTGCGCGTCGGTGTTCGTCGTGGTGGTCGGCGCGGTCGTGCTGGTCGCGATGCGACCGGGCGAGCATCTGTCGACCGCGACGCTGAAGGCGTTCGGCGCGCTGGTCGGCACCGACGGCGCGGCAAGCGATACCGTGATGACGCTGTACGGCACCGATCCCGCGGAGAAGTCGTCCGGCCTCGCCGACATGCTCATCGCGCTGGTGCCGGGCAACTTCTTCGCGGCGCTCGCGAGCGGCGACACGCTGAAGGCGCTGGTGTTCTCGTTGTTCTTCGGCTTCGCGTCGGGACGCGTGCCGGCCAGCATCTCGGCGGCGCTGAGCCAGACGCTGGAGACGGTCTATTTCACCTGCCAGCGGATCATGCACTGGCTCGCGTATCCGACGCCGATCGTGCTGTTCTGCGGCGGCGCCGCGCAGATCGGCACGTCGGGGTTCGGGCCGCTCGAGGCGATGGTCCGCTTCGTCGCCGCGTTCGCCGTCGTCGCGCTGGTGCTGCTCGCGGCCGCGATCGTCGTGATCTGGAAGCGCTCGGGCGCGACGCTGGCCGGGACGCTCGCCGGGTTGCGCACGCCGTTCGCGATGGCGCTCGCCACGCGCAGCAGCGTGGCGTGCATGCCGAGCATGATCGAGTGCCTGGCGGACGGCTTCGGCTTCGCGCGCGCACGCGTCGAGCTGGTCGTTCCGCTTGCCGTGTCGCTGCTGCGCGTCGGGCCGATGGTGTACTACGCAAGCGCGACGCTGTTCGTCGCGCAACTCTACGAGCGGTCGCTCGGCCCCGGCGAGCTTTGCGTCGTGCTGGTCGCGTCGGTACTCGCCGGTTTCGCGTCGACGGGGACCTCGGGCGTCGTGACGGTGTCGCTCGCCGGCATGGTGTGCGCGGCGCTGCACCTGCCGTTCGAGGCCGCGTTCGTGCTGTTCGCGGCGATCGATCCGTTTTGCGAAATATTGCGGACGCTGTTGCTGGTGATCGGCAACTCGGCCGTCGTATCGGCGATCTGCGCGCGGCCGCCGCGTACGTGAAGGAGGTGTCATGGCACTCGTCGGCGTACTTGGCGGAATGGGGCCGTTGGCCACGGTCGACTTCATGCATCGCGTGATTCGCCTGACACGCGCGCGCTGCGACCAGGAGCACCTGCCGATGATCGTCGCGAACCTCACGCGAACGCCCGATCGCTCGCGCGCGATCATTGACGGCGGGGCCGATCCGCTACCGGCGCTGCTCGACGGCATCGCGCTGCTCAACCGCTGCGGCGCGGATGTGATCGCGATGCCGTGCAATTCGGCGCATCACTGGTATGCGCGGCTGAGCGAAGGCAGCGCGGCGCCGATCCTGCATATCGCCGATGCATCGGTGGCCGCGTTGCCGGCTGGTGTGCGGCGCGTCGCGGTGCTCGCCACGGGCGGCACGCTGGTATCGGGCTTCTACCAGACGGCGCTGCGTGCACGCGGCTTCGAGCCGGTGATACCCGGCGTGGCCGCGCAGCGCGAAATCGCCGCGTGCATCGCGGCGGTGAAGGCGGGGAAGATCGATGTCTCGGCGCGCTGCCTGACGCGCGCGCTCGCGACACTGGCGCGGCGGGACGTGGGCGTGGCGGTGATGGGCTGCACGGAAATTCCGATCGCGGCGCGCGCGTTGCGCGATGCACCGTTCGCGTTGGTCGACAGCACGCAGGAGTTGGCGCGCGCGACGCTCGCCCATGCGGTCGAGCGCGGGTGGGCGCGGGCGGTGTGACGCGTGACGACGGCGGGCTGCGCGGATGCCGTCACGCATGACGGACGCGCTAGGCCTGATAAGGCGCCCGGACGCCGGGTTCGGTAGCGGGAAAATCCTTCGTGTTGCGCGATACGAGCAGCAGGCCGTTCACTTGTGCCGATGCCCAGACGATCGCATCGGGCAGACGAATGCGACGTTCCTTGCGAATCGTTACGGCGCGGTTCGCCACCGTGCTGTCGAGCGGGATGATGTCGAATGACGAAAGCCATGCGCGGATCGCCGCATCGTCGCCGGCCGTCGCGCCGACCATGACTTCCATCCAGGTCACGATGCTGATCGCACGGTAGTCGTAGCGGGCCAGTTCCGCGCGCGCCGGCTCCAGGCCGCCGAGATAGTCGATCAGGATGTTGGTGTCGAAGAGTGCCTTTACCATTGCGCGCGCAGTGCCTCCTGCCAGGCGAGCCCGTCGAGCGCACGCGCTTTCCAGAGACCGAACACGGTGTCGGGATGAGGTGCCCGTTGCGGCGCGAAGCACGTGCCGGCCGGAAGCGCGCGGCCCGAATACCCGGCCGCGCTTCGAGTGTCGATGCGAGTGTTTACCATTCTGAGCGCAGTGCCTCCTGATAAGTGAGCCCCTCGACCGCGCGATCCTTCCACAGGCCGAATACGTGATCGGCATGCGCGCGTTTGTGTTGCGCGATATACGCGTCGATCGCATCGCGAATGATCGCGGCGCGAGGGCGTTGCTCAGTCTCGACGATGGCGGCCAGTTCGTCGAGCTGGCCATTCGACAGATCGATCAGGATACGGCTCATTGCAACCTCCGATATATGATATGCATATCATATATACGCGTATGATCGTCCGCAAGTCACCGGCAGGTGGCGAACCGCGCGCTCACGCGGCGATTTTCCTCAGCCATTGCGCGAGGCGTCTCGCGCCGTCCGGCATGTCGGCATCCTCGCGTGTGCACAGGTAGTAGTCGCGCCCGTCGTCGAGTTCGTGGTCGAACAGCTTCACGAGTTCGCCGCTCGCCAGTTCGCGCTCGACGAGCGGCGCACGCAGCAGCGCCGCGCCGAGATCTGCGCGGGCCGCGCTCAACGTCAGTTGCCCGTCCTCGAACATCGGCCCTACCGCATGCGACACGTGCCGCACGCCGGCGCCCTGCAGCCAGTTGACCCAGGTGCTGCGATCCTCGTCGTGCACGAGCGGCGCCCGCGCGAGATCGGCCGGCGTGCGGAATGGCCCATGGCGCTTCAGGAACGACGGGCTGCACATCGGCACCATCGCGCCCGGCAGCAGCCGCTCGCAGCGGTAGCCGGGCCAGTCGCCGGTGCCGAAGCGGATCGACAGGTCGGACGCGTCGCTTCGATAGTTGCGGTGATGGGCATACAGCACCGTCACGTCGACATCGGTGTTCTCCGCGAGGAACGCATGCAGCCGCGGGATGAACCAGCCGATGCCCAGCAGCGGAATCAGGCTGATCGTGATCTGCCGCAGCGACGACCGGTCACGCACGAAGCGTGTCGCGCTGCGCAGCACCGAGAATGCGGCGCTGATCGAGCGGTAGTAGTCGCGCCCTTCGTCGGTGAGCGCGAGCAGTCGGCCCTCGCGCACGGTCAGCGGCGTCTGGATGAATGCCTCGAGCAGCTGCAGCTGGTGGCTGACCGCGGACGGCGTGATGTCGAGCTCGTGCGCGGCCGCGGTGACCGAGCCGAGACGCGCGAATGCCTCGAACGCGCGGACGGCGCGCAGCGGCGGATCATGCGGCAATTGTTCGATATTTTTCATGTATCGAATTTTATCGAAAAATCAGGGTAAGCGACAGCGTAAAAATATCCTTTGATTACAGCGAATTGCGCTATTGTGCAGGGAATGGCATAAGCATCCAACAATTGAGTATTTGGGGCGCTCGTGCTGAATATTTAATATTTTTCATGTTTTGATTCGAGCCATCGCCCCACACATGAAAATCGCATTTCTTCCCGCCAGCGTCGCGTTCTCCGCAGCCATGCTGATTGCTGCCGTTCCCGCCTTCGCGCAGTCCGCGCCGCAGACGATCCTGATCGGTCTCGCCGCGCCGCTCACCGGCCCGTCCGCCCGAATCGGCAAGGACTTGCAGAACGGCGCGCAGCTCGCGATCGACGACGCGAACGCGAAGCATCCGAGCATCGGCGGCAAGCCGGTCGTCTACAAGCTCGTCGCGGCCGACGATCAATCCGACCCGCGCACGGCCGTCGCGGTCGCGCAGCAACTCGTCGATCAGCATGTGATCGGCGTCGTCGGTCACTGGAACACGGGCTGCAGCGTGCCGGCGTCGCGCATCTATCGCGATGCGGGCATTCCGCAGATCGCGCCGGCGTCCACCGGCCACGCGTACACGCAGCAAGGCTATGCGACGGCGTTGCGCATCATGGGTCACGACGACGCGGGCGGCAGCTTCACCGGCGCCTATGCGGTGAAGACCCTGAAGGCCAAGCGCATCGCGGTGATCGACGATCGCACGTCGTTCGGCGCGGGGCTTGCCGACCAGTTCATCAAGGGCGTGCAGGCGAACGGCGGCACGATCGTCGATCGCCAGTACGTGAACGACAAGACGACCGACTTCAGCGGCGTGCTGACCGCGATCAAGGGCAAGCGCGCGGATCTCGTGTTCTTCGGCGGGCTCGACGCGCAGGCCGCGCCGATCGCGCGCCGGATGCGTCAGCTCGGCGTGAACGCGCCGCTGCTCGGCGCCGGCGGCTTCGTGAGCCAGACCTTCCTGTCGCTCGCGGGCAAGGACGGCGACGGCGTGACGGCGCTCGAACCGGGCCTGCCGCTCGACCGGATGCCGGGCGGCAAGGCGTTCGACGCGCAGTACCGCGCACGCTATCACGCACCGATCGAGCTGCACGCACCGTTCGCATACGATGCGGCCGCCACGCTGATCGCGGCCGCGCAGAAGGCCGGCACGACGCAGCCGGCGAAGCTGGTCGCGGCCGTGCACGCGATCGACCGGCCCGGCGTGACGGGGCGCATCGCGTTCGATGCCGAAGGCAACCTGAAGGACCCGGCATTCACGATCTACCAGGTACGCGGCGGCAAGTGGACCGTCGTCGACGTGCTCGGCGGCGCGAAACCCGCAACGAAATGACGACGGAGACGAAACCCATGACCGACACGACCCATGCATCCACGGCGGCACCCGAGGACACGCGCCTCGGCATCCTCGCGCGGCGCCGCATCGAAGCGGAGATCATCAAGCCGATCTACGAGATCATGAAGCGCGAATTCGGCACCGAGCGCGCGCAGGCGGTGATCGCGGAAGCCGTGCGCGGCGCGGCCGTCGACGCGGGCCGCGCGTTCGCCGCGCAAGAGCCCGACGGCACGAGCGTGCAGTCGTTCATCGCGCTGCAGGTGCTGTGGGAGAAGGACGATGCGCTCGACGTCGAGGTGCATCGCGCGGACGACGCGCACTACGACTACGACGTGCATCGCTGCAGCTATGCGGAGATGTATCACGCGATGGGCCTCGGCGAGATCGGCCATCTGTTGAGCTGCGCACGCGACAGCTACTTCATCGACGGTTACGACCCGCGCATCGCGCTCACGCGCACCAGCACGATCATGCAGGGCGGCAAGCGCTGCGATTTCCGCTATGCGCTGCGCACGGCGCCGCGCGATGGCGCCGCGGAGGCCGGCAATGCGTGACGATCTCGCGGGCGCGCCGCGCGTCGACGGCGCGCGGCTGTGGGCGTCGCTCGAACGGATGGCGCAGATCGGCGCGACGCCGAAAGGCGGCGTCTGCCGTCTCGCGCTGACCGACCTCGACCGCGAGTCGCGCGACCTGTTCGTGCAATGGGCGCGCGATGCCGGCTGCACGGTGCGGGTGGACCGCATGGGCAACGTGTTCGCGCGCCGCGCGGGCCGCAATCCCGATGCCGCGCCGGTGATGACGGGCTCGCACGCCGATTCGCAGCCGACGGGCGGCCGCTACGACGGCATCTACGGCGTGCTCGGCGGCCTCGAGGTCGTGCGCGCGCTGAACGATGCGGGCATCGAGACCGAGCGCCCGATCGACGTCGTGATCTGGACCAACGAGGAGGGGTCGCGCTTTGCGCCGGCGATGATTTCCGCGGGCGTGTTCGCAGGCGTCTATTCGCTCGAATTCGGGCTGTCGCGAACGGATGGCGCGGGCAGGACGATCGGCGAGGAACTCGCGCGGATCGGCTACGCGGGCACCGAGCCCGTCGGCGGATATCCGGTGCATGCGGCCTACGAGCTGCATATCGAACAAGGCGCGATTCTCGAACGCGCGGGCAGGACGATCGGCGTCGTGACGGCGGGCCAGGGGCAGCGCTGGTACGAGGTGACGCTCACGGGCGTCGATGCGCACGCCGGCACGACGCCGATGGCGTTCCGGCGCGACACGCTGGTGGGCGCCGCGCGGATGATCGGATTCGTCGATGCGCTGGGCCGTCGCCATGCGCCGCACGCGCGCGCGACCGTCGGGATGATCGAGGCGCGGCCGAATTCGCGCAACACGGTGCCGGGTAGCTGCTTCTTCACGGTCGAGTTTCGTCATCCTGACGATGCGGTGCTCGACGAGCTCGATGCGGCGCTGCGTGAGGAACTGGCGCGCGTCGCGGCCGAGGCCGGCCTCGGCGCACGGATCGAGCAGATCTTCACGTATCCGCCGGTGCCGTTCGCGCCGCGCTGCATCGACGCGGTGCGCGATGCGGCGCAGGCGCTCGGGCTGTCGCACATGGACATCGTGTCCGGCGCGGGTCACGACGCGTGCTACATCGCGCGCGTCGCGCCGACCGGCATGATCTTCGTGCCGTGCGTCGACGGCCTGAGCCACAACGAGGCCGAGGCGATCACGCAGGAATGGTCGACGGCGGGCGCCGACGTGCTGCTGCGCGCGGTGCTGCAAAGCGCGCAGGAGCCGGACGCGTGACAAGCATGCGACGCGCCCGGCTTATTTGCCCGCCTTGCGCCGCGCCATGAACGCGAGGTACGCGACGATCTGGTCGAGTTCCCGGTCGCTCAGCTGATCGGGCGGGAACGCCGGCATCACGCGGCCCGGCCAGTCGCGCACCGATGCCGGGTTGCGGATATAGCGGCGCAGCGCGGCGGGCTGGAAGTAGTCGACCGGGTTCATCGGCGCATTCAGGTCGGGGCCCGCATGGCTGCTGCCCGCACCGTCGAGGCGATGGCACGCGAGGCATTGCGTGACGAACAGGCGCTGGCCCGCGCGGGCCGGATCGTTCGCCGGCAGCGCCCGATCGACGGCGAGCGACGGCCAGCGCGCGAGCGGCGACGATTCGATCGCGACGCGGACGATCTGATACGGCCACTGCTCGCCACGCACCGACGATGCGTCGGGCCCTAGCCACACGAGATAGAACGGCCCGGCGCCGACCTGCTTGCCCGGCAGCTTCGGCCAAGGGTGCGCGGGATCCTCGATCGCGAGCCACGCGACGGCGCCGGCCGGCGCACGGCGCAGCGCGAGATCCAGCGGCAGTTGCGCGGCAAAGCCGTCGGCCGCGCGCGTTTCGAGCACGCCGTCCGCCGGCAGCGGCGTATCGCCGAGCAGGGCGGCGAACGGCACCGCGCGGAACGTCATCGGCCGGCCGTACGCGATGTCGTGCGGCACGTGGATGTCGGTCGCGTCGGCGCGCGCGAGCAGCGCCTGGCGCGTCAGCACGCGAGGCGTGCCGTCGGTATCGAGTTCGAGCGAGCCCTGCGCATACGCGTGCGTCGCGATCAGACACAGCGTCACCAGCAACAACGAAAACCACCTGCGCTTCAGCATACGTTCTCCGTGGGGCGTTTCGGCGGCGGCAGGGAGGCGAGCGCGCGGCCGATGGATGCAATCGGGCGACAGTCTAGCCGCTACGGGCGTCGCTGACGACTTCGGCGCGGCAGAAGCGCCGCACGCACGCGCGCTATAGTATCGACCTCAGACACATGCCCGGTGTGGCCCCGGCATTCGATGCCGCACCGCGAACACCACGATGCCGTCGACGACGCTCGACGCGACCGGACGATACGCATGGACTCCTCCGCAGAGCGGGCGCTTGCCCATATCCGACGATCCTGGCCGTCGGGGCAGCAAGGCCCCGCGTTTCCCGTCACGCTCAATTTCCATCCCGACACGCTGGTCGACGGCGTCGGCACGCTCGAACGGATCGTCCGCGACGGTGTCTATCGATCGCAGTTCGAGACGGCGACGAGCAACGGCGGCCTGACCGCGTATCCCGGCGGCGATCGCTGGCATTGGGAAAGCCGGATGTTCGGCGGCGCATACGATGACGCCGATCCCGCGTTGCGGCCGAAGTACGGCGCGCTGAACCATCGCCTCGACCCCGTCGGCGGGTCGTGCCGCTTCGGATCATGTCATTTGCGGCTTCGAAGCGATGTGCATCGGCGAACGACCTTCTGCTATCCGGACAGTCATTACCGGCCTTCGGATTTCGCGATCGGCGACTGTGCGGCGCTGATCGCGCTCGCGACCGAAAACCGCGACGGCCTCGATCCGCTGCTCGACAACTACATCGAGGCGCACGTTCACGGCGTGGTGAGCATCGATCACGATGTCGACGCGATCGTACTCGATCCCAGCTATCGCCATACGCCCGTCGAGACCGCTGCCGTGCGCTCGGGTTGCCGGGTCGAGTGGCATGGCGGGTTCAGGTTGTCGCTGGATCGGCTGGCCGAGTGCGAGCGATTTCGTGGGCCGCCGGCGGCCGACGCGATCGCGCGCATCGCCGTCGACGGCATCGTGACGCCGGCCGTGATCGGCCATGCGCGTGACGGCCTGCTCGACTATCAGACGGCCAAATGGGTGTGGCATTGCGTGGCGCGGTTCGGGCAGACGAGCGGGGCGGCGGGCTGAGTGCGCTCGCCCGCCACGCATTGCGTTACGTCACGCACCGTGCCGTCAATGCCCGGAACACTGCGCGTCCGCCTTCGGCAACGGCGATTCCCGTGCCGTGTCGAAATCGGCTTCGCGCGTGCCTGACGGCGTCAGCGACACGAAATGCATCGTCCCGGCGTGTGCCGCGAACGCGGCGATGCCGGTCGATCCCCACGGAATCGGCGAGCGCTGCACGCCGCTCACGGACATGCCGGTCGGCGTCAGCGCCAAGGTGAGAAGCCGCCCGTCGCGCGTCGGCACGTACGCATGCGCGCCGTCGACCCCGATCCCGGACTCCCGCACCGACGCCGGCAGGCAATCGAGCGTCGCGAGACGGCGGCCGTCGGGGTCGATCAGCATCGCGACGCCGCGATTGTCCGACGTCGTCGTGACGACGACGAAGCGGTCGACCGCCGGTACATAGACGGTCGAATACACGTAGTACTGGATTGCGTCGCTCAGCGGCCCGAGCTTGTCGAGCTTCGCCGTGACCGGATCGAACATCGCGTATTCGAGCGTCGCGTCGGTGCTGTGTTCGATGTATTTCTGCCAGACCAACAGCGCGCGGTGCGGCGAGCCGGCGACCATGGGCCACCATTCGCGGCGGTGCGGCGCGACCGGCACGTGATTGAGCACGTGTCCTTCGGCGTCGTACGTCTTCACGTAGACGCCGTTGCCGGTGCCGAGGTTGTCGACGCCGCCGCCGTCGATCCAGTCGGTGGAATAGAACACGACGAAGCGTTCGCCCACTGCGGCGACGTGCCCGGAATGGCCGCCGGATTCCACGTCGTTGGGGTAGGGTTTGATCGGTTTCAGATCGCGCCGATAGAGGCCGTATCGCTGGCTGACGACGTTCGGCGTGTCCCAGCCGTCCTCGAACGTGACGAAGATGTCGCCGTGCGGGTTCTGTGCGATCGATACGGGCTCCTGCGCTTCCGGGCGGCCGATGAACATCCGGACGTGCTGCAGGCGCGGCTTGCCCGGCTGCCATTCGCCGACGTACACGTCGTGCGGCCAGTTGCCGTTGCGCAGCGCGCCGCGCGGCACGATGCCGGAACTGCTGAAGAACACCCAGCGCCGGCCGTCGCCGGCGTCGGCCACGCCGATTCCGTGCATGAAGCGCCGCGGGTCGCCGCTGTCCTGCGGCGAGGCGGGCGCCTGCACCGTGACGGTGTGCACGACCGGCGTGGCGGCGCGCGCGCGCGGCGGTGCGGCGAGCGTGCAACACGCGCCGCAGAGCACCGCCGCGACACGCCACGCGGCGGCGCGTGCGCCCGCATGCGGGCGCACCGTGGCGGTCCGCGTCGCGACCGGCCGATGCATCATTCGACGGTGACCGATTTCGCGAGGTTGCGCGGCTTGTCGACGTCGGCGCCGCGCGCGCAGCCGACGTGATACGCGAGCAGCTGCAACGGAATCACGTTGACGATCGGCGACAGCGCGTCCCCCGATTCGCGCACGCGGATCAGGTGCGTGTCGCGGTCGGCGTCGATCTCGAGATGATGGCCCGCGAGCACGTACAGCCGTCCGCCGCGTGCGCGCACCTCGGCCATGTTGGACTTCAGCTTCTGGAACAGGCGATCGTCCGGCGCGATCGTGACGACAGGCATCGCGCTCGTGACGAGGGCGAGCGGGCCATGCTTCAGTTCGCCGGCCGGATAGCCTTCCGCATGGATGTACGAGACCTCCTTGAGCTTCAGCGCGCCTTCCAGCGCGATCGGGTAATGAATGCCGCGGCCGAGGAACAGCGCGTTCTCGGTGCGCGCGAACTTCGCGGCCCAGCCCATGATCTGCGTTTCGAGCGCAAGTGCGTGACCGATGCGCTCCGGCAGTTCGTGCAATTTCTTCAGGTGCATCGCGACATGCGCCGCATCGAGCCGGCCGCGTTGCTGCGCGAGCGTCAACGTCAGCACGAACAGCGCGACGAGCTGCGTCGTGAACGCCTTGGTCGACGCGACGCCGAGCTCGATGCCGGCACGTGTCAGGAAGCTGAGCGGCGCGTTGCGCGCGATCGAGCTGGTCGCCACGTTGCAGATCGCCATCGACATGTCCTGACCCATCGCGCGCGCGCGCTCGATCGCGCCGATCGTGTCGGCGGTTTCGCCGGACTGCGAAATACCGACCACCAGCGTGCGCGGATCGGGCACGGTGTCGCGGTAGCGGTATTCGCTCGCGATCTCGACTTGCGCCGGAATGCCCGCGATGCCCTCGAGCCAGTACTTCGCCGTCAGGCCCGCGTAGTAGCTGGTGCCGCAGCCCAGCAGCAGCACGCTCCGGGTCTTCGACAGCAGCGCGCGCGCGGTGTCGGTGCCGCCGAACAGCGCGGGCGAGATCGCATCGATGCCGTCGATCGTGGCGGCGATCGCCTTCGGCTGTTCGAAGATTTCCTTCTGCATGAAATGCTGATACGGGCCGAGCGCGGCGTCGTCGTCGCGCGCCTTGACCAGGCACAGTGGACGCTGCGCGTCGCTGCCGATCGCGTCGACCACGTCGATCCGTTCCGGCGTGATCAGCGCGACGTCGCCGTCTTCCAGATAGACGAAGCGGTCGGTCAGGTCGCCGAGCGCGGCGCAGTCGGACGCGAGGTAGTTCTGGTCCGCGCCGATGCCGATCACGAGCGGCGAGCCCGCGCGCGCGGCGACGAGCCGCTGCGGTTCGCGTGCGCTCAGCACGGCGATCGCGTAGGCGCCGTGCAGCCGTTTGACCGCGCGGGTGACGGCATCGAACAGGTCGTCGCGATACATGCTGTGGATCAGGTGCGCGATCACCTCGGTGTCGGTCTCGCCGCGAAACGTGTAGCCGCGCTCGCGCAACTCGGCACGCAACGTATCGTGGTTTTCGATGATCCCGTTGTGCACGACCGCGATCGTGTCGCCCGACACGATCGGGTGCGCGTTCATTTCCGACGGCGCGCCGTGCGTGGCCCAGCGCGTGTGCGCGATGCATGTCTGCCCTTCGAGGCCGAGTGTCAGCACGCGGTCCTGCAGGTCCGCCACGCGCCGCAGCGTGCGTTCGCTGCGCAGGTGGCCGTCACGCAGCACGGCGATGCCGCACGAGTCGTAGCCGCGATACTCGAGCCGGCTCAGTGCATTGACCAGTTGTGGCACCTGATTCCTCAGGCCGCTTGCTCCGACGATTCCGCACATGATTTCACCTCGTCTACAGGAAATTGCCGGCCGGCGCACGACGCGCGGCGGCGCGAATTCGAGAGCGGTGTCGCGCCGCGCGGCATGCATCGCGCCCGGCGCGGCACGTCTCCGGAGTCTTATTCGCGGGGTTGCGGTCCCGCATGCGCGATCCACTCGATGCCCGAGATCGAGCCGTTCGCGTCGTGCGACGCGACGAGAATGCGCGACGTGCGCCGCGCGCCGCGCCGGCGAGCGCCCGCGAGCGCGCTCGGCGGCACCGAGCGCATCTTCACGCTGGCCGAGCGCCGCAGTATCTTGGACACGCGCAACCGGTACGCGAGCGGATGCACGACACGTCCCGCGATCAGCCACGTGACGATCGTGCCGGCGATCAGCGCGATGCTCGTCACGTAGAACACGATCTGCTCGATCGGCATTTCGGCCTCGTTGAATGGCAGCAGGTAGCGGTACGTGTAGATGCAGATCGATGCCCACACGCCCCCGACCAGCGCGGGCCGCACGAGGCGGAACCACGCGACCAGCACGGGGCCGACGATGCCGCCGCGTTCCGCGATCATTTCGCGCGGAGCGCGCAGGGAGAGGTCAATAATCGGCGCGTTCTTCATGTTGAATGCCTCGGTCGGGGCTGACCCAAACGGCGCGCTTGCCGCGGCCCCGCAATACGACGGCGGGCAGGGCGACGACGGTGGTGATCATGCTGATCAACCAGAACGCGACGGGGTACCAGACGGTGTCAAGGAAGTACATCAGGAGTTTTTCGTCGTAACGACGATCGATCATGCTGCCGATGATCAGCTGCAGGATGCAGGTCGCGACCAGCAGCATCCCGTGCCAGTGCGGCACCACGGACACATGCCAGTTCGGCGGAAGCGGGTAGACGACGTCGATTACCGCGAGCAGCAGAATGAACGACATCGAATAGGCCCATGCGATGCCGATCAGGTACTCGACGAACAGCGGCCACATCATCATCTGCGTCGGCCGCGCGAGCGTGCCCGCGTACTTGAGCAGCACCTGGATGCCGCCCTTCGCCCAACGCAGCCGCTGCCGGTAGAGCCCTTTCAGCGTCTCGGGCATCAGGATCCAGCTGAGCGCGTGCGGCTCGTACACGACGCGCCAGTCGCGGCACTGCAGCTTCCAGCTGATGTCGATGTCCTCGGTCAGCATGTCCGAGCTCCAGTAGCCGACATCGGCGAGCGCGGTCTTGCGGAACATCGTGATCACGCCCGACACCGTGAAGATGCGGCCGTACACCTGCTGCGTGCGCTTGATGAGCCCGACGATCGACGAGAATTCGCCGACCTGCATGCGCCCGAGCAACGACGTGCGCGTGCGGATGCGCGGGTTGCCGGTGACCGCGCCGACGCCCGGATCGGTCAGGAAGTGCTCGAGCATCCAGCCGATCGCGTCGTGCGCGAGCAGCGCGTCGCCGTCGATGCAGAGCAGGTATTCGGCGTTCGACACGGCCGCCGCGGTGGTGAGCCCGACCGCCTTGCCTTCGTTGCGCGCGTGATGGATCACCAGCAGCCGCGGGATCTCGACGGCCAGCTCGTTGAGGATGTCGCCGGTGTTGTCCTTGCTGCCGTCGTTGACCGCGATGATGTCGTAATTCGGGTAGTCCATCGCGTCCAGGTGGCGGATCACGCTGCGCGCGTTCGCCGCCTCGTTGAAGCACGGCACGACGATCGAGATCTTCGGGATTCCGCTCGCCGCGATCGTGCGCGTCGACAGCCGGCGGCCTTCCTCCAGCAGGAAGTAATGAACGACGCCGCCGATCATCCACAGATACGACATGAAGAACGGATAGTAGAAGACGAAATCCTGCAGGCGCTGGATGATGCTGTGGCTGGTCATGGCGTCTTGGTCCCCTGCGCATGCTGCATCTGCATCAGCGCGTTGATCGAAGTCGGATCGAGGCGCGACTTCAGCGACATCACGTCGCGCATCGCGTCGAGCTCCGGCTGGCCGTTCAGGAAGTTGTCCGGGTAGTAGCCGAAATTTACCGCGCCCTCGCTGCGCAACCGCCGCATCTGCGCGAGCAGGGTGCGGGCCGGCACGTCCTTGTGCGCGTGCCAGTCGTACGATTGCAGTTCGAACACGGTGCGCTGCAGCCCGCGCTGTTTCGCGCGCACCGCCTTCACGAGCTGGTCCAGCCAGCCTTCGGGGTCCTTCGCCTGCTCCATGTACGGCATCGCCATCAGCGCGACGTAGTCGTAGGCGGCAAGGAAATCGTCGTAGTTCTGCGCGTACCATGCTTCCGACTCGGGCTTGAGCACCGGCATCGCGAAGATGTTGCGCGCGGTCAGCACGTCGCCGATGTTCTGGTGGGCCAGCACGATCTGCGCGAGCTGCCGCGTCATGTCGATCAGGTAGCGCGACTTCTGGCGCGTCCAGCGCTTCATCAGGTCGGGGTTCTCGCGGATCTTGCCGACGTCGGCCGGCAGCCCCCACTGCGAATAGGTTCGCAGCGCATGCCGGCCCGCATCCTCGTAGTCGTCGAGCACGGCGTCGTCGCTGAAGAGGATGCCGCTGAACGACGCGTGCTTGCTGAGATCCTCGTAGATCTGCTGGATCATCAGCCGCGCTTCCGGATCGAACGGGCTCAGCCGGAACACGCGCGAGCCGTTCTCGCGGGGCGGCGCGCCGCCGTATGCGCTGACGGCTTCGAGCCCGCGCTGCTTGTCGGCCGGCGGCCGGAACGCGAGCACCGGCATCCATGCGTACACCTGCACGTTGGAGCGCGTGTTGAGTTGCCACGCGGCACGCGAGAACAGGTCCGAGCGCATCGGCAGGTGCCGGTTCGGGAAATACACCGCCTCGGCCACGCCCGTGCCCTTCGGATCCGCATACGCCTGCAGGTACACCGATTTCGGCTGCATCCGGTAGATGCGCTCGATCAGCTTGCCGAGATTCGCCTCCTGCCGCGCGGGATCCGGGTCGTAGACCTGGTCGAGATCGACCTGCACGATGCGCTCTGGCACGTCGACGTCGCCGCGGTTGGACGCCGGCTCGCGCATCGAGCGCTCGAACCCGCCGATGTCGACGTCGTACATCATCAGGATGCGCCTGAGCCGGTCCAGCGGCACGTCAGGCGTATTCGGGCCGGCATCGAGACTGAACTGGATATCCATGCCGAGCGACGTCGAAATCTGGCGCACGGGCTGGTTTTCCGCGCCGTACGGCCACACCATCGAGCGTGCGACGAGGCCGGTGTGTTCGCGAATCTGACGCACGCAGGTCTGCAGGTCGTCATGCACGCGGGCGTGGAATTCCGCGTCCGTTTCATAGCGTTTCTGATCTTGCAGGTACAGATGCGACGTCGTCGCCGGCAACTCGTTGCCTTGCGGATTCGCGATCGCGCCATGATGGAGGTTGTGAGTGTGGCAGCCGAGCTCGACGAATTCCGACTGGCCGAGTTTCTTCACTTCGTCCCACGACAGGAAGTAGTCGCGCGGCACCTGGACCTTGTCGCTGATGCGGATCGGCGTATCCGCAGGTGTGTCGATCCACGCGGTGACGATGCCCATGACCGCCGGATACTTGAAGCGTTCGAGCAGCGGCAGCACCTTCGTGTAGTGGCTGCGAAAGCCGTCGTCGAACGTGAGCAGCACCGCGCGCGGCGGCAATGGCCTGCCGCCGTGCCGCGATTCCTCGATCTGCTTGACCGTGATGGTGTGGTAGTTGTTGGTCTGCAGCCACGAGAAGATCGCGGTCAGCGTGCCGGTATCGACCGCGAACGGATCGACCAGCGCTGTCGGCGACGAAAACGACGCCATCAGGTTGTCGCGCACGTCGTGCATGCAGATCACGCGGAACGTCTTGCCGTCGGCCGGATCGGACGGCGGCAGCAGGTCGATCATCCGGGCGTTCGACACGCCCGGGAACAGCGAACAGGCGGCGAACGTGCCGAGACATCCGCACATGAAGGTCCGTCTGGATTGCATTACGCGAACTCCTTGCTAGAACGGCAGATTGACTGACAGGAAGCCGGTTTCCGAGCGCTCGCGCTGGCCGTCATACGCGTGGCTGCTGACTTCGATGCCATAGCTCAGCGTGATGTCGTGCTTGAACGTCCATGCGTGCTCGAGACGCGCGCTCCACAGCGGGCTGCTGCCGAAGCCGCGCTCGTTGTACACGCCGCCCGACGCCGACAGGCGCTGCTGGAGCGACATGTCACCCTTCTTCCACAGCGTCAGCTGGTGCATGACGGTCGACGCGGCCGCGTAGTCGCGGCCGGGGCTGAAGTAGGGCGCGTCGTTACGCGTGTTGCTGTCGGTGCCGAGATCCAGCGATACGTTGACGAGCTGGTTGGCGGACGTGTACACGCGCTGCGTGGCGGTTGCCGTGATTTCCTGATGCAGGTTCGAGTCGCTGTACCGGCTCACGCCGTAGCTCAGCTTGACCTCGCGACGGTCGTTCTGGCGATACACGACCGAGACGTTCGCCGAGCGGCCCCAGATGTGCGCGGCATAGGCCTTCCACGGCAGCGAGTTGTCGTTGGTGTCGAGCCCGGCGCTGACCGTCCAGTAGTCGTTCAGCGCATATGCGATCGACCCGCGGCCGCCGGTGCGGCCGTCCGAGCCGAACGAGCGCGTGACCTCGCCCTGCACGGTGAGCGGCCCGTGCCGGTAGTCGCCGCCGACGCCCGTGCGCGTGCGCTTGATGTTGCCGGAGTCGGTCTGCGCATAGCCGAAGAACGTGTGCGAGAAGACGCGCCAGTTGTCGCCGAACGGTTGCGAGTACACATAGCTGTCGGACGTGAAGCTGTTGTCGGCCAGCGCGCTGTTGCCGTGCTCGTAACTCAGGTCGGTCGTGAACACCGGGCTGCGGTATGCCTTGTAGTCGCGCTTGAAACCGCGCACGGCACCGCTGTCGGGGAATACGTTGTCGACGGTCTGGTCGACGTACTTCGCGGTCGCGTAGTCGTCCGCCACGAGCGCCGCCCGGCCGAGGCCGGCGAGCATTTCGACGCTGTCCGGGTGATCGGTCAGCGACGCGCGATACATCGCGATCGCCTGGCGCGGATGCGACTGACCCGACACCGCGTCCGCGTGCGCGGCACGGACCTCCGCGTTGAACGGTACCTGTTGCTCGAGCTGCTCGAGCGCGGCGATCCCTTCGTCGACGTGGCCCGTGTAGATCAGGTACTGCGCGCGCAGCCGGTAGTAGCGCAGAAAGTCGCTTTCTTCCGGACCGTAGTTGCGCACCTCCTTGGCCGGCGGCAGCGACTTGCCGATGTCGTCGAGCACCTGTTTCGCCTCCGCCGCGCGCCCCTGGTCGACGTATGACCAGAACAGCCCTTCGCGCAGCTCGATCGCACGCGTGCGCGCGCCGTACTGGAAGCCGCGGGTCGCGCGGTCGGTCGGCGCCGCGGTCGCCTGCTTCAGCGCGCGCTGGTATACGACGTTCGCCTTCGCCGGTTCGCTCAGGTACAGATAGGCGTCCCCGACGGCGGCCAGCGCGTCGATCGAGATTTCCGCGTCGGGCGGAATCGTCTCGAACGTGGTGACGGCCTTCGTCATGTCGCCGCGCGCCGCATACGCGACCGTGCGATCGCCCGCGAGCGCCGTCCTGACCGGCGAATATTCCGGCGTCGCGGGCATCCGCTTGTCGAGGTCGTCCGCCGCGCGCAGTGCGCTGTCGATGCCGTCGAAGCGATCGGCACTCGTCATCGAGCGGGACTTGTCGCGTCCGCCGCGCACCTGCTGGCGGATCGACAGTTCCTCCAGCTGCGCGACGTCGACGGCGGAGAACGCATCGGGCCGTGCCTTCGCTTCTTCGAGCGCCTTGATCGCGCCGCCGCTCGCCGCGAGGCCGAACACGTCGTTGCGAACGGTCGGCACGTCGGCGGTACGCAGATTCGGCGCCTGGGCATTCGGCGCTTCGACGTCGGGGCCTTGCGATCGTTGCGTCGGCTCGCCCGGTAGCTGCGCGCCGGGCGTCTGCGAATTCGGCGTCGCGGACGGCGCGGGTGGCGAGCTCTGGGTCGGGGTGACGGGCGCGGGCGAGCCCGGCATCGGCGTGCCGGATGCCTGCGCGGTTTGCGTCGGCGCGTTCGGCGGTGCGGTGGGCGCGGCCTGTGCGAGTTGCGCTGGTTGCCGCTGCGGCTCCGATGCATGCGCGGGGCCGGCTGCGGACGCGGTCGCCGGTGTGCCGGACGTTGCCGCGGCGGCTTGCGCCGGTGTGTCGGGTGGCTGCGGATTCGCGGCCTGCGCGATACCGATCGGCACGTCCGACGGCTGCGCGCTCGGGGCCGGCGTGTTCGACGGCGCAGAGTCGGGCGGCTGGGCAAGCTGCACCGGGGCATTCGGCGTCGGCGCGGTATCGGTCGCCTGGGCGAGCCGGATCGGTGCGCTCGACGCCTGTGCGTCCGGCGCCGGTTCGCCCGGTTGCGCGGCGTTTGGATCCACCACGACCGTGGTCGGCATCGTCTGCGGTTGCGGGTCGGACACCTGCGCGAGCTGCATCGACGCATCCGACGCCTGCGCGATCGGCGTCGGCGCTTGCGGGGGCAGCGCGTTGCGACCCTGCGCAATATCCAGTGACGCCGCCGTCGGTTGCATGTCGGGCGGCGGCGCGTCCGACGCGCCGCGCGTCCCGGCGATTTCGCTTGCGCCGCGCGTCCCGGCGATTTCGCTTGCGCCGCGCGGGTCCGCGTCGCCTTCGGCGGCAAGACAGGAGCCGGACGCGACGAGCAGCAACAGCAATGGCGCATGCAGGAGGATCCGTCGGTTGGACGGAGCGGCGGTGGTGCATTGTTGTCTACGATTGTTAGCCACGATGTCTCCTCACTCTGAAACGGTCACATCGGTTGCACGCCCGACGATGCGTGTCGCCGGTCGTCGGGCTGCCGGGCAGCGAGGCCCGACGGCATCCGGCCGGTTCACAGGCGGTTACGGATCGCTTGTCCAAGCAGCGCGCGCGATTCGCTGTTCGTCGGGTCGATGGCGAGCGCGCGGCTCGCGTTCTGCTCCACGCAATTCCATTCGTCGATCCGTGCGCACCAGCGCGCCTTCGCCAGTGCGCGCGCGCCCTCCAGTTCGTCGCGCGTGACGCTGGTGGCCTCCATGTGCGCCGAGTCGGCGATATACGATTGCGGCTCTCGTCGCGGCGCGGGGTCGGTGTGTTTTTTCATGCGGGCCAGCGTCTGCGAACGTGACGTCCGGTGCGTGTCGCCTGGGCGCGCGGCGCGGCTGCTCGCCGATGCGGCCTGCGCATTGGCCGCGAGCGCCGTGGACGGCGCATGCGCACGGCGCGGATGTTGCGTGGCGGGGCGGGCGGTCGTCCGGGGCGGCGCGTTCGGTTCTGCCGCGGCCGACATCGCAGGCGTTGCCGACGCAGGCGGAGTGCCCGCCACGGAAGGCGTCACCGGTTCGGCCGGGGCGACGCTCGACGCCGCGCCGGCGGTGTCGAGCGTCGCGGCCGTGATGGCGTTGCGATACTTGCCGACGGCGGTGCCGATCATGTCGGCGATATCGTGCGTCACGGTTGCATGACCGACTCTCGCGTCCCGCTCGACGTAGGCGAAGCCGCCGAAGATCGCGGCAAACGCAATGATGCTGAGTGCCGCATTCTTTCCGGGGCCCCACGCGGGCTTCGGCTGACGGACGGGCGAGCCGTCCGGTCGTTCTGCACGAGTCATTCAATCCTCCTCGATCGATGGGTTGCGTGTGCACGACGCGAGTGCGTGCCATCGCCACGCGGATCGGGCCGCGTTCACCAGCGCAACTGCGTGGTGAGCGCACCTGTTTCGACGACCGCGAACTGGGTGGATCCCTGATAGGTTCCCTCGACCCGGTAACTTGCATCGGGCACGCTGAACAGACAGCGTGACCCCGTCGCCTTGAATTCGACGAGCACGCGGCCGTGCCGCCGCAGCCGGACCTGCACGTTCGACAGCGGCTGCCCGTTCGGGCCCGATACGAACGACACGCCGAGGTTGTACGGACGGCCATCCGGCGGAAGCGGTGCCGTGCCGTCGATTCGCGCGTCGCCGCAGATATACGAAATCACGTATCGGCCGGCATCGGCGTCGGACGACGGCGGTGTCGGGACCTGGGTCTGGGCCACGGCATGGATGCAGAGCATGGATACGGCGATGCCGAGGAGCGGGCGAGCATGCTGTTCGAACGACGAAGACATTCCAACCTCCATCCGAAATCGCTGGCAGCACATTTATTCCGATCTGAAATTACGGCGTTCTTTTCAAGACATGCTATTGATACACGATGGGTTTTGAACAAACAATCGCGTGTGGCCCGAACGGAACACGTTTTAAATGTCTTATTTAAATAGGATTGGGACTAATTCGACGAAATGGTTCAACACTGAACAAAGTCGATATTGCCGAACATGAAATTTGCTCACCGGTAGCGATGACCAGTTCGCAAATTTCGGACGTAAGTGGTACCGAAGTTTGTGCCGAAAAATAACGACTGATAAAAGGAAGAGTTGCCTCTGTCATCGAGACGTCTCGATGAATCCTGAAGTACAGATGAGATAAGTCCATGACGCCGACATGACCTTTTTCGGCGAGAATGTCGTTACATGAAAATCGAAACTTTTGATGTGTTGTGTAACAGGTTATTTCCGTCATCTGAATCGGCGATTTGCCCGGATTCGCAAACGTTTGGCGATTTATGGAATTGATCGGGCGTGCGGAACGTATATTGAAGTGGAAGCAGGATCGGAAAATGCTTCGCGCCGGCGGGCGTAATAACCGAACGCCGCGCGGAATGCAATCCGCGCGGCGTTCAGTCGAGTCGGGCGATGACGGACGGTGAGAAGCGTTACCGGCTGCCGCCGACGCTGCGGCGCGCGACGCGCACGACAGGCTCGGTCGACTGCCCGGTCGCGCGGGCGGCGTCGGCCGCGACGCGCGGCCGATTCATGATGTAGGTCCACAACTGTTCGGCTGCCAGCCCGCGTTTGCGCGCGGACCGGTACAGGCGAATCTCGAGCTCGGTGATCCAGTCCGCCGAGCCCGCGCGAACGAGCGAACCGTCCGCGAGTTCCTTCGCCACGCAGCTTTCGGGCAGCCAGCCGATCCCGTGCCCGGCCACGACCATTCCCTTCAATGCCTCGGACATGTGCGTCTCGAAGCAGCGGTGCAGCGCATACGATTCGGACGCGTTGAGCAGCAGCATCTCGACGACGTTCCCGAGGAACGCGCCCGACGAATACGCGAGGAGCGGCAGCGGTGCGTCCGGTGTGCCGGGCAGTTCGAACACCGGCTTGCCGCGCGCATCCGGCGTCGACACCGGCAGGATCCGCTCGACGCCGAGCGTGATGAACGGGAAATGGTTCGGATCCAGCACGATCGGCAGTTGCGGATGGTGATAGCCGAGCAACAGGTCGCATTCACCTTCGACGAGCTGCTGCACGCCTTCGGGCACGTTCACCGCGTTGACGCGCGCGGTCACGTGGCCGACCTCGCCGTTCAACTGCTTCAGCCATTCGGGAAACAGCGTGAACACGAGCGTATGCGCGACGGCGAAGCGCACGACCTGGTCGCTTGCCGCGAACTGGTCGTAGCCGTTCACGAGGTTGCGTGCCGCATACATGCTTCGCAGGATGTCGGCGGCCAGCCCGCGGAACATCTGGCCGGCCGGCGTCAGCGCGATCGGGTTGATGCTGCGATCGACCAGCTTCGCGTCCATCCATGTTTCGAGTGAGGCGATTCGTCTGCTGAATGCCGACTGCGTGAGGTGCCGATGACGTGCGGCGCGGGAAAAGCTCTTGGTATCCGCAAGGCTCAGGAAATCTTCCAGCCACTTTGCTTCCATTTCGATCTTCGCTTTTTATAGTCGGCGCCGGAAGGGCGGCGCCGTTTCACTGAACCGGTTTTGTAGCGTACCGCGCCTTGCGCATGCGGGCCGATGTTTTTTTTCGATCGGTGTCAGTCGAAATATGCATGGGCGTTGTCGGCGACATTACGGCTGCATACGTTTGAGGTGCCGGACCCGGCTAACCGGTTGGTTCACCGCGTCGAATTGCCCGACCTGCCGCAGACGGTACTTCCCCCAGGGCCGGCCGCGCACCGCGTGCGCCGGCCCGCCTTTCCGCTGTTCCGCCCGGGCAACCGAAGGATGTGGCGCACTCCCCGCCGCGGTGCAGGCGGGGCTGTCGCGACGGGTCGCCGATGCCGTGTCGCGGTTCGCTGCGCTGCGGCAACGCGAGCATGGGCAAGCGCGCTGCCAGGGAAAGGATTGGTGCAGTGCAGATTGCACAATCGTGACACGCAGGGGAACCATGCTGGCAGGCACGGTGCCGCAGGAGCGGCGGGAGCGTCATCGCACGCGTCTGGCGCGTGTTGCGTCACGCGCTGCACCATGGTGGTGCGGCGTGCCGCAGCGGTGTGCGGGGCGCGCGCGACACAAGGGAGGACCTGAGGGGATATCGCAAGGCACGTTCCTTGCAAGATAGCGAATACGCCGGTCCGGCATGCGCAATGCCGGGGAAAACGATCGACGGAGAAGAGATCGATGAAGCCATTCGATGAAATGCTGCAATCCGGCGACATGGTGAGGGCGCCTTACGCGCGCCTCAAGCAATGGCTCGACACGCAGAATCCTGCGAGCCTCGCCCAGAAGGCCCACGATGCGGAAGGCGTGTTCCGCAGGACGGGCATCACGTTCGCCGTGTACGGCGACGCGCAGGCCGCCGAGCGGCTGATTCCGTTCGACATCGTGCCGAGGATCATCTCGGGTGCGGAATGGAGCCGGCTGTCGCTCGGCATCGAGCAGCGCGTGATGGCGCTCAACGCGTTCCTCGACGACATCTATCACCGCCAGGAGATCGTGCGGGCCGGCATCGTGCCGAAGCACCTGATCGCGCACAACGAGGCGTTCATCCCGGAGATGATCGATTTCCGCCCGCCCGGGAACGTTTACACGCACATCATCGGCGTCGACATCGTGCGCACCGGCGAGAACGAGTTCTACGTGCTGGAGGACAACGCGCGCACGCCGTCGGGCGTGTCGTACATGCTGGAAAACCGCGAGACGATGATGCAGCTCTTTCCCGAGCTGTTCCAGCAGGTCAAGGTGCGCCCGGTCGAGACCTATCCGCAGATGCTGCGGCAGTCGCTCGCGGCCGTGTGCCCGCCCGGCGGCAACGCCGACAACCCGACCATCGCCGTGCTCACGCCCGGCATCCACAATTCGGCGTACTACGAACATTCGTTCCTCGCCGACCAGATGGGCGTGCATCTCGTGGAGGGCAGCGACCTGCAGGTGGTCGACGGCCGCGTCGCGATGCGCACCACCGAAGGCTTCCGGCCGATCGACGTGCTGTACCGCCGCGTCGACGACGCGTTCCTCGATCCGCTCACGTTCCGCCCCGATTCGGTGCTCGGCGTCGCCGGGATCATGGACGTCTACCGCGCCGGCAACATCACGATCGCGAACGCGCCCGGCACCGGCATCGCCGACGACAAGGCGATCTACTCGTACATGCCGGAGATCGTCGAGTTCTACACGGGCCGCAAGGCGCTGCTGGAGAACGTGCCGACCTGGCGTTGCGGCGAGGCCGACAGCCTGAAGTACGTGCTCGACCATCTCGACGAACTGGTCGTGAAGGAAGTGCACGGCTCGGGCGGCTACGGGATGCTGGTCGGCCCGTGCGCATCGAAGGCCGAACTCGAGGCGTTCGCCGCGAAGCTGCGCGCGCGGCCTGCCAACTACATCGCGCAACCCACGCTGGCGTTGTCCACGACGCCGATCCTGACCGAAGCCGGCCTCGCGCCGCGCCACGTCGACCTGCGGCCGTTCGTGCTCGTGTCGGACCGGATCCGCATCACGCCGGGCGGGCTCACGCGTGTCGCGCTGCAGGAGGGATCGCTCGTCGTCAACTCGAGCCAGGGCGGCGGCACCAAGGACACCTGGGTGCTGGCCGACTGAGCCGGGCACGACCGCGCGCGCCGCAGCCGGCGCGCGAACCGAATGAAGACGGAGTGGACACGAGATGCTTCTGGGACGAACTGCGAGCGGTCTCTACTGGATGTACCGCTATATCGAGCGCGCGGAGAACATCGCGCGCATCGTCGATGCCGGGCTGCGGATGGCGCTCACGCGCACGTCCGACGCGCCGGCCGAATGGTCGTCGGTGCTGGTCAGCTCGGGCGCGGACGACGGCTATCGTCAGAAATACGATGCATATGCCGCCGATACCGTGACCGATTACCTGCTGCGCGATCGCGACAACCCGTCGAGCGTGCTGTCGTGCATCGAGGCCGCGCGCTCGAACGCGCGGATGGTGCGCACGGCGCTCACCCGCGAGGCGTGGGAGAGCGTGAACGGCGCGTGGCTCGCGCTGCGCCAGGCGCTCGCGCAGCCGGTGCCGGAGAGCGGGCTGCCGGCGGTGCTCGACGGCGTGAAGCGCGAAACCGCGCTCATTCTCGGCAGCTTCTACAGCACGATGCTGCGCAACGAGATCTTCGATTTCGCACAGATCGGCGCGTTCGTCGAGCGGGCCGACAACACCGCGCGGATCCTCGATGTGAAATACCACCTGCTGCTGCCGTCGGTGTCGCACGTCGGCACGATCCTCGACAACTACCAGTGGGAGACGATCCTGCGCTGCGTGGCCGCGCACCGTTCGTATCGCTGGGTGTACGACGTGCAGTACAAGCCGATGAACATCGCCGACTACCTGATCCTGAACGGCCGCATGCCGCGTTCGCTGCGCTATTGCTACGGGCGCGTCGTGTCGAGCCTGAACCTGCTCGCGAAGGATTACGGCGTGACACACCCGTGTCACGACACGGCAACGAAGATTCTGCAGATGTTGTCCGACACGTCGGTCGAGCGGATCTTCAAGAGCGGCCTGCACGAGTTCCTGACCGACTTCATCGGCCGCAACAACAGCCTCGGGATCGACATCGCCCAGGCGTACAACTTCGATTGAGGCTTGCCATGCGACTCGCCATCCGACACATCTCGCGTTATCAGTTCGACGATCAAGCGACCCATGCGCTGCAACGGCTGCGGCTGCGCCCGCAATCGGGGCCGGGGCAGACGGTGCGCGCGTGGCAGGTCACGATCGACGGCGTCGAGCCGGCGCTGTCCTACACGGACGGGCTCGGCAATCGCATCGACCTCGTGCGTCACGACCGCGGCGCGAAGAACGAGATCGTCGTGATCGCGGCCGGCGTCGTCGAGACGCAGGACCGCGCCGGCATTCTCGGCAATCCCGAGGGTTATGCGCCGCCGTGGATCTTCGAGCGCGAGACCGCATTCACGAAGGCCGGCGACACCGTGCGCGCGCTCACGCAGGCGCTGCCGATCGAGCCGCGCAGCCTCGACGCGCTGCACTGGCTGATGACGGAAGTGCATGGCCGCATCGCATACGCGCCGAACCTGGCCGATGCGCCGGTCGATGCCGAAACCGCGCTGCAAAGCGGCGAGGGCACCAGCCGCGATCACGCGCATGCGTTCATCGCGGCCGCGCGCGCGCTGAAGGTGCCCGCGCGCTACATCTCCGGCTACGTTCTTGCCGACAGCGCGATGCAACGGATCGCCGACGCGAAACAGAGCGCCGCCGGCGACGAGGAAGAGGAGGCGCTCGCGCTGCAGACCGGCGACGGCATGCAGCAGATGCTGGGCGCATCGCACGCCGCGCAGTCGCAGGGATTGCCGCAGGCGGCGCTCGGCGGGCAACCGCAGGCAGCCGCGCTGATGCAGCAGCCTGCCGGTCATGCGTGGGCGGAGGCCTACGTCGAAGGGCTCGGCTGGGTCGGCTTCGATCCGTTCATGAACCGCTGCCCGGACGAGCGCTACGTGCGTATCGCGGTCGGCCTCGACGCTCGCGACGCGCAACCGGTGACGGGACTCGGCGCGAGCACCGTCGGCGTCGAGATCAGTGTCGTGCAGTCGCCGGAACTCGTCTGACGCACTCCTTCGCCGAATCCGCCGTGCCGTGCCGCCGCAGCGACGGCGACGCGGCGCGCGCGGCCGGCCCAACCCGAACCGAGCGGCTCTCCCATGCCCATCCACGTCGCGCTGCATCACACCACCCGCTACCGCTACGACCGGCCTGTCAACCTCGGTCCGCAGATCGTGCGGCTGCGGCCCGCGCCGCACTGCCGGACGCCGATCGTCGCGTATTCGATGACGGTCGAGCCCGCGCAGCACTTCATCAACTGGCAGCAGGATCCGTTCTCGAACTATCTCGCGCGGCTCGTGTTTCCGGAACGCACCGAACACTTCGAGATCACGATCGACCTCGTTGCCGAGATGTCGGTGTACAACCCGTTCGACTTCTTTCTGGAAGCGAGCGCCGAGCAATATCCGTTCGACTATGACGATGCGCTGAAGACCGAACTCGCGCCGTATCTCGCATGCGATCCGCAGACGAGCGCCGCGCCGCTGTTCCGCGCGTACCTCGACGGCGTCGACCGCACGCCGGCCGGCACCGTGAACTTCCTCGTCGCGCTGAACCAGCAGTTGCAGCACGACATCGGCTATCTGGTGCGGATGGAGCCGGGCGTGCAGACGCCCGAGCAGACGCTCGAGCTCGCGTCCGGATCGTGCCGCGACAGCGCATGGCTGCTCGTGCAGCTGTGCCGGCATCTCGGCATCGCAGCGCGTTTCGTGTCCGGCTACCTGATCCAGCTCACGCCCGACGTGAAGGCGCTCGACGGCCCGAGCGGCACGTCCGTCGACTTCACCGACCTGCATGCATGGTGCGAAGTCTATCTGCCGGGCGCCGGCTGGATCGGCTTCGATCCGACCTCGGGCCTGCTCGCCGGCGAAGGGCACATCCCGCTCGCGTGCACGCCGCAGCCGACGAGCGCGGCGCCGGTCGAAGGGCTGATCGACGAATGCGAAGTCGCGTTCGAGCACGAGATGACGGTGACGCGCGTGTACGAATCGCCGCGCGTGACGAAGCCTTATACGGAACAGCAATGGGAGGGCGTGCTGGCGCTCGGCGCACGCGTCGACGGCGCGCTGAATGCCGGCGACGTGCGGCTGACGCAAGGCGGCGAGCCGACCTTCGTGTCGATCGACGATCGCGACGGCGCCGAATGGAACACGGATGCGCTCGGCCCGACCAAGCGCGGTTACGCGACCGAGCTCGTGCAGCGGCTGCGCGCTGAATACGGCGAAGGCGGCTTCCTGCATTTCGGGCAGGGCAAGTGGTACCCCGGCGAGCAGTTGCCGCGCTGGGCGCTGTCGATCTTCTGGCGCGCCGACGGCCAGCCCGTGTGGCACGATCCGTCGCTGTTCGCCGACGAGCGCGAGCCGTCCGCATACACGACCGACGACGCGAAGCGCTTCATCGACGCGCTGGCCGCGCGCCTCGGGCTGACCGACGAATTCGTGCGGCCCGGCTACGAGGATGTCTGGTACTACCTGTGGCGCGAGCGCCGGCTGCCGGTCAACGTCGATCCGTTCGATTCGCGGCTCGACGACGAACTCGAACGCGCGCGGCTGCGCAAGGTGTTCGACCAGCAGCTCGACAGCGTGGTCGGCTACGTGCTGCCGATCAAGCGCGCGGACGACGTGTCGGGCCGCGATCGGTCGGGCCGCGATCGGTCGGGCCTCGACGGCCCGCGCTGGCAGACGGGCCCGTGGTTCTTCCGCGACGAGCGGATGTACCTCGTGCCCGGCGATTCGCCGATGGGCTATCGGCTGCCGCTCGATTCGCTGCCGTGGGTCGCCGGTGCCGACTATCCGTACCTGATCGAACGCGACCCGTTCGCGCCGCGCGACGCGCTGCCGGACGCGGCGGCGTTCCGCGCGCGCCATGCGGGCACCGCCGACGCGCCGCGCTACCTGGCCGGCGCGCATCGCGAAGCCCCCGTGCAAACGGTCATGCAGTGGCGCAGCGACGGCACGGCCGCCGGCGGACGGCACGCGCATGGCACGCCGGATGCACAGCGCCGCCCCGAGCGCTTCGAATCGGCCGCATGGATCACGCGTACGGCGCTGTGCGCCGAAGTGCGCAACGGCATCCTGTACCTGTTCATGCCGCCGCTGGCCGCGCTCGAGGACTATCTCGACCTGCTCGCCGCGATCGAGCTGACCGCGCACGCGCTCGGCGTGAAACTCGTGCTCGAAGGCTATCCGCCGCCGCGCGATGCGCGGCTCAAGGTGTTGCAGGTCACGCCCGATCCCGGCGTGATCGAGGTCAACATCCATCCGGCGCGCAGCTTCGACGAACTCGTCGGCCAGACCGAATTCCTGTACGACGCCGCGTGGCAGACGCGCCTGTCCAGCGAGAAGTTCATGGTCGACGGCCGGCACGTCGGCACGGGCGGCGGCAACCACTTCGTGCTCGGCGGCGCGACGCCGGCCGACAGCCCGTTCCTGCGTCGACCGGACCTGCTCGCGAGCCTGATCGCGTACTGGCACAACCATCCGTCGCTGTCCTACCTGTTCTCGGGATTGTTCATCGGTCCGACGAGCCAGGCGCCGCGCGTCGACGAGGCCCGCAACGACCAGGTCTACGAGCTCGACATCGCATTCGCGGAAATCCAGCGCAACAAGCTGCTGTACGGGCAGGACATGCCGCCGTGGCTCGTCGACCGCGTGCTGCGCAACCTGCTGATCGACGTGACCGGCAACACGCACCGCAGCGAGTTCTGCATCGACAAGCTGTACTCGCCCGATTCCCCGACCGGAAGGCTCGGCCTGCTCGAACTGCGCGCGTTCGAGATGCCGCCGCATGCCCGGATGAGCATCGTGCAGCAACTGTTGCTGCGCGCGCTGGTCGCGCGCTTCTGGGCCGCACCGTACACGACCCCGCTCACGCGCTGGGGCACCGCGCTGCACGATCGATTCATGCTGCCCGCGTTCCTGAAGATGGATTTCGACGACGTGCTGGCCGAGCTGCGCGACGCCGGGTTCGCGTTCGATGCGGCCTGGTTCGCGCCGCATTTCGAATTCCGCTTCCCGCTGTTCGGCCAGATCGCGGTGAACGGGATGCAGCTGTCGCTGCGCGGCGCGCTGGAGCCGTGGCACGTGATGGGCGAGGAGGGCGCGATCGGCGGCACGGTGCGCTACGTCGATTCGTCGGTCGAGCGGCTCGAAGTGCGCGTGACCGGCCTGAACGACAACCGGCACGTGGTGACCGTCAACGGCCGCGCGCTGCCGCTGCAGCCGACCGGCACCGTTGGCGAATACGTCGCGGGCGTGCGCTACAAGGCATGGGCGCCGCCGTCGGCGCTGCACCCGACCATCGGCGTGCATGCGCCGCTCACGTTCGACATCGTCGATACGTGGCTGCAACGCTCGCTCGGCGGCTGTCGGTATCACGTCGCGCATCCGGGCGGGCGCAACTACGCGACGTTCCCGATCAACGCATACGAGGCCGAGAGCCGCCGGCTCGCGCGCTTCGTCGCGATGGGGCACACGCCGGGTCGGATGGACGTCGCGGCCGCCGCGCCGAGCCGCGAATTCCCGTTCACGCTCGACCTGCGACGGCCGTGATTCCCCGATGAAAGGACGGACGACGATGCGCGGTTCGCGACCTCCCGGCCCGCCGGCCGATGGCGGCGACGCCGCAGTGCTAGGATGCGGGCAGAACGCGGCCGCCCGTCGCGTCCGCCGTGCCGGGCCGCCGGTGCGGCGGCGCGCGGTCGCGTCCGCTTCCTGACGACGGAACGATACCGACCGTGCCGCCCATTCACCCCGACGATCTCGCCGACGCCGACGCGATGCCCACGCTTTTCGATACCGGCGCGCAGCCGGATGCCGCGGAACTGGCCGCCGCGCTCGCGGCGCCGGCCGCGGCCGGCCGCTACGACGAACTGCGCGGCAGCGCCGCCGGCCTCGCCGCGCCGCTGCTCGCACCCGCATGGCGCAGCTTCTTCACGTCGATCGGCAGCGACGGCGTGGCCGACCTCGACCGCCGCGCCGACGCGCTGCAGCGCCGAATGCGCGAGAACGGCCTGTTCTACCAGCTCCACGAACAACGCGCGGGCGACGGCGCGGCCGGCCCGTGGTCGCTCGACCTGCTGCCGCTGATCGTCACGCCCGAGGACTGGGTGGCGATCGAGCGCGGCGTGCTGCAGCGCGTGCGGCTGCTGAACGCGACGATGACCGACCTGTACGGGCCGCAGACGATCCTGCAGCGCGGCCTGCTGCCGCCCGCGCTCGTGACCGGGCATCCGGGCTACCTGCGCGCGATGCGCGGCGCACGCGTGCCGGGCGACACGTGGCTGCACGTCGTCGCGTTCGACCTCGCGCGCGGCCCCGACGGGCAATGGCGGATGGTCGCGCAGCACACGCAGGGCGCCGCCGGCCTCGGCTATCTGCTCGAGAACCGGCTGATCGTGTCGCGGCTGTTTCCGCGCGGCTTCCGCGGGCTGCGCGTGCAGCGGCTCGCGTCCGCATACCGGTCGCTGTTGCAGAGCATGCAGGCGCTCAGCCCCGCGGCCAGGAATTCGCGGATCGTGTTGCTGACGCCGGGGCCGCACAGCGCGACCTACTTCGAACATGCGTATCTCGCGCGCTACCTCGGCCTCACGCTCGTCGAGGGCGGCGACCTGACCGCCCGCGACAACCGTGTATTCCTGAAGACGCTGCGCGGGCTCGAACCCGTGCACGGCATCCTGCGGCGCGTCGACGATGCATGGCTCGATCCGCTCGAACTGCGGCCCGATTCGCTGCTCGGCGTGCCGGGGCTGCTGCAGGCCGTGCGCGCGGGCAACGTGCTGCTCGCGAATGCGCCGGGCTCTGGCTTCCTCGAATCGCCGGGCGTGCTCGGCTTCATGCCTCGCCTCGCGGAAGCGCTGCTGGGCGAAACGCTGACGCTGCCCGCCGTGCATTCGTGGTGGTGCGGCGAGGCGGCCGCATGCGACGACGCGCTGCCGCAGCTTGCGCGCTGCATCGTGAAGCCGTCGTATCCGGCCGACGTGCAGGCCGGCGGCGCGTTCGATCCGGTGATCGGCGCGCGGCTCACGGCGGCGCAACTGGCCGAATGGCGGGCGCGAATCCTGGCACGGCCCGAGCATTACACGGTGCAGGCCGACCTGCCGCTGTCGCAGGCGCCCACCTGGCCGGGCCCGGGCGCGTCCGACGGCGCCGGCGGCGCGCGCATCGTGCCGAAGCCGCTGCTGCTGCGCGTGTTCGCGCTCGCCGATGGCGCGCAACGCTGGCGACTCCTGCCGGGCGGGCTGTCGCGGGTCGGCACGCGCGATACGCTGTTCAACGCGCCGATGCCGCGCGGCGGCAGCACCGTCGATACATGGGTGATGACCGAAGGCATCGTCGATTCGACGACGCTGCTGCAAACCCGCCTCGGCCCCGACGACCTCGTCGAGCGCCCGCGCGCGATCGCAAGCCGCGCGGCCGAGAACCTGTTCTGGCTGGGCCGCTACACGGAGCGTGCGACCAACCTGATGCGTCTGGCGCGCGCCGCGCTCGAACGGCTGCGCGGCGAGGACGACGTCGACAGTCCCGCGCATCTCGAGTTGCTCGACACGCTGTGTCGCGACGCGGGGCTGATCGCCGCCGACGCCCCGAACGCCGTCGATGCGCCGCGCGCGTTCCAGCATGCGCTGGCAACCTCGTTGACGCGCGGCGCGGACCGCACGTCGGGCATCGCATCGTGCCTGTTCGGGATGCGTGCCGCCGCCGCCGCGATCCGCGAGCGGCTGTCGAGCGATCAATGGCGGCTGATCGACGACGCGACGCAACTGTTCGCCGACAGCGCCGATCATCCGGAAGCCGAGGAGCAAATCGGCAACGAGGCGCTGCAGCTGCTGGAGCGGCTGGGGCTGCTGCTCGGCGCGATCACCGGCGCGCAGACCGACAACATGACGCGCGACGACGGCTGGCGGCTGCTGTCGATCGGCCGGCAGATCGACCGGCTGGATTTCCTGTGCAGCGTGCTGAAGTTCGCGTTCGACGAGGGCGCCGTGCATCGGCAGGACGGTTTCGAGCTCGTGCTGGAGCTGTTCGACAGCACGATCACGTTCCGCTCGCGCTTCCAGCGCGGTTTCGACGTCGCGCCGCTGTTGTCGCTCGTGGTGCTCGACACCGACAACCCGCGCTCGCTCGGCTGGGTCGTGCAGGCGCTGCGCGGCCGGCTGACGAAAGTCGAGCGCAGCGAGGGCTATGCGCTGTCCGAACTGGCCGAGACGATTCCGGACGTGCCCGCCTGGTCGCTGCACGAACTGTGCGAAACCGGCGACGACGGCCGGCACGACAAGCTGCTCGACGCGCTCGACACGACCGCGAAGGCCGTGTGGGAGCTGTCGAACCGGATCGGCGAGCGCTATTTCAGCCACGTGCGCGAGGCGGGCAGGACGCTATGGTGACGCCGAAACACGCAGCGAAGACGCCGCCCGCGGCCGACGCCGGCCGTGCGAAACAGGCGGCAGCGCAAGCCACATCCGCAACGCCGGCTGCCGTCGCGGCCGGCCGCGTGCTGCGCGTCACGCACGACACCGAATACCGCTACGCCGCCCGCGTCGAATCCGCCCAGCACCAGGCGCGGCTCCAGCCGCTCGCGACGCCGCGCCAGCAGGTGCTGTCGTTCGCGCTCGACATCGAGCCCGCGCCGGAAGCGCTCGGCACCGAGATCGACGCGTTCGGCAACGCGCGCGCGTCGTTCGCGCTGAACCAGCCTCACGATGCGCTGCTCGTGCGCAGCCGCAGCACGGTGCGCGTGCGCGCGCCCGTATGGTCGCAGGGCGCACGCGGTGCGCCGCCGCCCGCGATCGCGCATCCCGACGCCGAACATGCAACGGCATGGGAAGCCGTGCGCGACCGCTTGCGGTTTCGTGCCGGACAGCCGTACGACGCGGCGAGCGAGTTCGTGTTCGCGTCGCCGCACGTCGCATGCGATCCCGAGCTGGCCGCGTATGCGGCCGCCAGCTTCACGCCGGGGCGGCCGCTCGTGCAGGCCGCGTGGGATCTGATGCGGCGGATTCACGCCGACTTCGCGTATACGCCGAACAGCACCGACATCACGACGACGGCGCTCGATGCGTTGCGGTTGCGCAAGGGCGTCTGTCAGGATTTCGCGCATGTGATGATCGGCGCGCTGCGCTCGCTCGGGCTCGCCGCGCGCTACGTGAGCGGTTATCTGCTCACACAGCCGCCGCCCGGACAGCCGCGGCTGATCGGCGCGGATGCATCGCATGCATGGGTCGACGTCTACGATCCGGCGTGGCCTGAAGACGGCGGCTGGCTGCAGCTCGATCCGACCAACGACCGCGCACCCGGCGACGATTACGTGATGCTCTCGATCGGCCGCGACTACGCGGACGTGACACCGCTGCGCGGCGTGATCCGCGGCGGCGGCGCGGACCAGGAGCTGAAGGTCGGCGTGACGGTCGAGCCGCTCGATACGCCATAGGCCATGCGGCATGATCGGCGCGGCGCGGCGCGGCGCGGCGCCGTGCCGCGCCCTCCGGACGTTTAAGTCTTCGTTAATACTGCCCGCCTAGCATGGTGATGCCGGCGAGCGCACCAGCCCCTGGTTCGACGCCGGCGGCACGCACGGGTGCGTCGACGTCACGGCGCCGCGCCGTCGCGCGTGGCCATTTCCTTGCAACGGCGGCAGACATGATCAAGAACTTCGACTACACGCTCGGCAACGAGACGATCGCGCTGTGCGCCAGCTTCGGCGCGGGTCCCGCTTTCCGCCGCGTGCTCGTGAGCCGCGCGGATTCGATGGAGACGCTCGTGGTGCTCGACGCGCGCGGGCTGTCGGGCCTGCTGAAGGTAGCAACCGAAGAGCCGGAAGGCTTGCTCGACGATGCGATCCGCAAGGTTGGCGACGAACAGCTCGTCGAGCGGGCGATCAGCGGCCGGACGATCGTCGAAGCCGCGCTTTGAGCGGGCGGCGCGCGCAGGCCCGCATAGCCGGCCGCAACGCGCCGCCAGGCGTTGCAGCTTACGCGGCGAACCGGTCGGTCGCGGCGAGCAGCGCCTTCAGGATGCCCGGCTCGTTGTACGCATGCCCGGCATCCGGCACGATCTCGAACGACGCGTCTGGCCATGCCTTCGCGAGTTCCCACGCGGTGCGCGCGGGTGTCGCGATGTCGTAGCGGCCCTGCACGATCACGCCCGGAATGCCGGCGAGGCGATGCGCGTCGCGCAGCAACTGGCCTTCGTCGACGAAACCGCGATTCACGAAGTAGTGGTTCTCGATTCGCGCGAACGCGAGCGCGTAGTGGCCGTCCGCGAAGTGCGCGGCCAGTGCGGGGTCGGGCAGCAGCGTGATGGTGCGGCCTTCCCAGATGCTCCATGCGCGCGCGGCTTCGAGCTTCGCGGCTTCGTCGTCGCCCGTGAGCCGGCGATGATAGGCGGCCATCAGGTCGCCGCGCTCGGCTTCCGGGATCGGCGCGAGGAATTCCTCCCACAGGTCCGGGAACAACCACGACGCGCCTTCCTGGTAGTACCACAGCAATTCCGCGCGGCGCATCGTGAAGATGCCGCGCACGACGAGCGCGCTCACGCGCTGCGGATGCGTCTGCGCATAGGCGAGGGCGAGCGCGCTGCCCCACGAGCCGCCGAACACGAGCCACTGTTGCGCGCCCACCATCTCGCGCAGCCGCTCGATGTCGGCCACGAGGTCCCAGGTCGTGTTGTTGTCGAGGCTCGCGTGCGGCGTCGAACGCCCGCAGCCGCGCTGGTCGAACAGCAGCACGTCGTAGCGCTCGGGATCGAACAGGCGGCGATGGTCGGGGCTGCAGCCTGCGCCCGGGCCGCCGTGCAGGAACACCGCGGGCTTGCCGGACGGGTTGCCGCAGCGTTCCCAGTAGATCCGGTGGCCGTCGCCGGTGTCGAGGTGGCCGTGGGCGTAAGGTTCGATCGGTGGATACACAGGCAGGCTCCGGGTGAGGGTCGGCAGGAGAACGGACGAGGCACGGGCCGTGTGCGACCGGAATACCGCAGCGCCGGTATCGCGGATATTGCGGCGCCGCAAAATTCGTTGTGTCGGCATCGGACCGGCCATCGCCGGACAAGGCTTGTCATTATGCCCATTCATTTCGGCCGCCGTGTGCCGGGCGGCACCGCGCATGCGATGCGGCATGCGGGCCGCCATGCGCACCGAAATTTTTGAAGCAATTTCGTTCCGATATTTTTCAGACAAAATCCCGGCGACACAGCGGCGAGCCGGTTGCGGGCGCCGGCCTTCATTCCGTTCCTCCACCGTGCCAACGGGAAACGAGCCGATGAACCATCGCGTCAAGCAGCTGACCGGGTTGCGCGCCGTCGCGGTCACGATGGTCGTCGTCGGCCATGCGGAGCACGTGCTGCCGGGCGGCTACACCGGCTGGTTCGCGCCGTTGCGGCTGATCGCCGACGGCCGGCTCGGCGTGCTGATCTTCTTCGTGCTCAGCGGTTTCCTGATCACCAACGTGTTGCGTGCGGAGTTCGCGCGCACCGGCGGGATTGCACTGACGTCGTTCTATGTGCGCCGTGCGCTGCGAATCTGGCCGGCCTGCTACGTGTATCTCGCGACCGTCGGCGTGCTTGCCTTTGCCGGCTGGCTCGACGTCGATCGCCGCCAGTGGCTGTATGCGGCGCTGCATTTGTGGAACTACTCGGCGTGGTTCGGGCTGACCGGCGACAACACGCTGCATCCGGCCGGCGCGTGGTATCTCGGGCATTTCTGGTCGCTCGCGCTCGAGGAGCAGTTTTACTGGTTCTGGCCGCTGCTGTTCGTATATGGCGCCCGCCGTCGCGGCACGCGCTGGCTGGCCGCGCTGATCCTGGTCGTGCCGCTGGTGCGCGCGCTTACCTACTGCATTGCGCCGGCGCTGCGCGGCCAGCTCGGGATGATGCTGCATACGGGCGTCGATCCGATCCTGATCGGCTGCTACGCGGCGCTCAACCGCGAACGGCTCGAAGCATGGATTCGCTCATGGCGCGGCGAGTCGCGCATCGTGACGGCACTCGTCTTGATCGTGCTGTTCGCGATGCCCGTTGCCGAACATCGGCTCGGCGGATTCTGGAATGCAACGTACGGTGTGACGCTCGAGGCCGCGCTGATCGCGATCGTGATCGTCGCGCTGAATTTTCGCAGCGACTTCTGGTGCGCGCGATGGCTGCGGGCTGCGCCGGTCGTGTTCGTCGGCACGATCTCGTTCAGCCTGTATCTGTGGCAGCAGCCGTTCGCGAATCCTGAACTCGCGGTTCCGCATGCGTTCCCGCTCGGTATCGTGTGGGCGCTGCTGGCCGCGACGGCCAGTTACTTCCTCGTCGAGAAACCGTTCCTGCGGTTGAAGGATCGTTTTACGGCACGCGAGGCGCGACGTGCGCGGGATGATGCCCTGCTCGGTGCGGTGCAGACGGATGCGATCGGGCCGAAGGTGGTGAAGTAGGCGAGTGCGGTTTGCGTGCCGACTCGCCGAAAAATCGGCGCAAACGAAAAAGGCCCTTGCGGGCCTTTCGTCGACCGGAAGCGGCTATTTACCGCGTCAGTGCCGTAAAACCGTCGAGCAGTCGATCGACGTCGGCCGCACCAATCGCGCCCATCGTCGAAATGCGGAACAGTTCCTTCGACAACCCGCCTTGCCCCGCGTAGATCACGAAGCCGCGCGCCTTCAGGCCGTCGTGCAGCGTCTCGTACGTGACGCCCTGCGGCAGCCGGTACGCGCGCAGCACGACCGACGATGCGCCTTCGGGCAGCACGAGCGGCATCCCGCGCGCCGCGAGTCCGGCTTGTGCCTGATCGGCGAGTGCCTTGTAATGCGCATGGCGCGCGCGCCAGCCACCGGCTTCGTCGAACTCGCGCAGTGCTTCGACGAGCGCGTAATACGCATGCACGGACGGCGTGAACGGCGTATTGCGCTGATCCTGCAGCTTTGCGAGACGCCCGAGGTCGAGGTAGTAGGTGCGGCTCGCGGCCTTCGCGAGCGCGGCGCGGCGCACGATCACGAACGCGGCGCCGGGCACGCCGTGCAGGCACTTGTTCGCGGTCGCGGCAACCGCATCGATCACGCCGCCGGCGAAGTCGATCGCTTCGGCGCCGAAGCTGCTGACGCCGTCGACGAGCATTTTGACGCCGCGCGCGCGGCATACGTCCGCGATCGCGCCGAGGTCGTTCAGCCGGCCGGTCGTCGTTTCGTGATGAATCACCGCGACGTGCGAATAACCGCCCGCGTCGAGACGCGCGGCGATCTGCGCGAGATCGGGCGCCTGCATCCATTCGTGCTTCAGCACGTCGTGCGCGATTCCGTATTGCGTCGCGATCTGCGTGATGCGCTCGCCGTACACGCCGTTCTCGATCACGAGCAGCTTGCCGTCCTGCGGCACGAGCGCCGCGATCATGCTTTCGACGGCGGCGGTGCCCGAGCCCGTCATCAGCACGGCGGCCCATTCGGCCGGATCGAGCGCGTAGGCGGCAACGAGGCGCGCACGCGCTTCATCCTGCAGATCGAAGAATTCGCTTTCGCGATGGCACAGGTCGGGTTGCAGCAGGCTGCGGCGCACGCGTTCGGTGAGCGTGACCGGGCCGGGATTCAGCAGCAGCATCAATGGGCTCCTTTAGCATGGGCTTCGACCCGTGCGGCGCCGATATGCCGCATCAGGCGGGTCTTCACGTCGACCGGCGTGACGGTCGGGCGGGGCAGGCCGTCGGGCACGCCCGTGCGGATCGCGAGCCGCACGAAGCGCGTGCCGTCCGCCGGGTGCGCCGCGTCGAGTGCCGCATCGAGCACGTCGAGCGTGTCGCCTTCGACCGCCGACGCATACCCGCACGCGGCCGCGACGCCCGCGAACGACACATGCCGCGACACGGTTGCCTGACCGCCGGTCGATTCGTGTGCGCCGTTGTCGAGCAGCACGTGCACGAGGTTGGACGGACCGTAGGTGCCGAGCGTCGCGAACACGCCCATGCGCATCAGCGCGGCGCCGTCGCCGTCGACCGCCACCACGCGCAGGTCGGGGCGCGCGAGTGCGAGACCGAGCGCGAGCGGCGTCACGCAGCCCATCGAGCCGACCATGTACAGCTGGTTCGGGCGGTCGTCGATCGCATAGAGCTCGCGGCCGCAGAAGCCGGTCGACGCGAGCACGACGGTCGAATCGACCGGCGTGTGCGCGATCACGCGCTGCAGTGCGTCGTGGCGGGTCGGCCACGCGGCGGGCGCATCGGCGCGTGCCGCCGATTGCGCGGCGACATGCGCGCGCGGCGCGGCCGCCGGGTTCGCCTTCAGCTCATACGGCGCGACGCTGCCTTTCTGCATCACGAGCGCGTACGGGCGGCCCGTCGCGTCCATGTGCGCGATCGCGCGGTCGAGTGCCGGGCCGACCTGTTCGGGGTCGGTCGGGAACGTCTCCCACGGAATCTCCATCGTGTCGAGCATCGCCGGCGTGATCGGACCCATCAGCGCGTGCTGCGGCTCGTCGGCCACGCCCGGCTGCCCGCGCCACGTGACGATCAGCAGCTGCGGCAGCCGGAACGTCCACGTGAGTGACGTGAGCGGGCTCACGGCGTTGCCGAGCCCCGAGTTCTGCATCATCGCGATCCCGCGCTTGCCGCCGAGCGTGGCGCCGGCGATCAGCGCGACCGCGTCGCCTTCGTTCGCGGCCGACAGGTAATGCAGCGTCGGATCCTGCAGCACGTAGTTGATGAACGGCGTGAGGTACGAACACGGTACGCCCGCGTACCAGTCGAAGCCGCGTTCGCGCGCGGCCTCGACGAACTGGGCCGCTTCGATCATTGCGCGCCCCCGTTGCCGGCGCCCGGCTCGGACAGCGGCGTCTGGCCGTGCGCGAAGTCGCCCGCCCGGCGGAAGTCTTCCAGATCGTTGACGCCGCGCCAGTGGCCGTGCACGTACTGCACCTCGATCTTCTCGCCGGCGGCGATCAGTTCGTTGAGCAGCGACGGGATGTCGAGCGTGTCGAAATCGGGTCGCGCCTGCAGCGTCGCGAGCATTGCCTTCAGGCGCTCGACGCCCGCGCCGCGTACGTTCAGCAGGCCGATCCAGCGGCCGTGCGGCGTGCCGGCGGCGACGTCGCTCGATACACGTTGCAGATACGTCTTCTGACCGAACAGGCCGCGGTCGTCGGCGGCCGAGCACAGCGCGAAGTCGCGCACGCTCTGGTTGGTCTCGGTGAGCGACGAATCGACGACGACGCTGAACTCGGCCTCGCTCTCCGCGAGGTCGCGCAGGATGTAGCTGCGGAACAGCAGGTCGCCGTACGAGATCACGGTGTCGCCGGTCAGGCGTTCGGCCGCGCATGCGAGCGACGCGAGTTCGCCCGTTTGCGCATGGCGCTCGTTGACGACGAGCTTGATGCCCGACGTGTCGATCGCATCGGCGCGATAGCCGCCGACCACGGTGATGTCGTTCACGCCATGCTTCTTGAAGCCGTCGACAAGCCAGCGCAGGAGCGGCTTGCCGGCGACCGGCAGCATGACCTTGGGCTTGTCCTCGGTGACGGCTTCCAGGCCCTTGCCGCGGCTCGCGGCGAGCACGATCGCGGCGTTCGACGCGCGCGAAGACGACGACAGGTAGATGCGCTCGGCGGCCGAGTATTCGTCGGCGTCCTGCAGGCGGAAGATCTCGTTGACCGACGCGACGCGGTCCTCGACGTTGATCAGCGTCTCGTTTTCGTGGATCTCGCGCGCGACGGACTGCATCGCCGATGCCGACGCGCGGATCAGGTGGTTCGCCCAGATCACGGTGCTGATGCCGGCCTGGCGGAACACGTCGGTCGGCGTGCTGTAGTACTTGGTCGGCACGATCACGAGCGGCGCGCGGCCGCTCCATTCGCGTGCGAACTGCAGGATCTCGTCCGGGCGCGACAGCTTGCTGTGGATCAGGATCGCGTCCGCGCCTGCTTCCGCGTATGCGTTCGCGCGGCGCAGCGCCTCGTCCATTCCCCAACCGGCGATCAGCGCCTCGACGCGCGCGACGATCGAGAAGTCGGGATCGCTCTGCGAATCCTTGCCGGCCTTGATCTTGCCGCAGAACTCGTCGATCTCGGCGAGCGGCTGGCGCTCGCCGTCGATGAAGCTGTTCGTCTTCGGGAACTGCTTGTCCTCGATGCACACGCCGGCGATGCCGCGCTGCTCGAGCTTCTTCACGAGGCGGCGCACGTTGTTGAAGTTGCCGTAGCCGGTGTCGCCGTCGAGCAGGATCGGCAGGTCGCTCGCGTCGGCCATGAACTCGAGCACGTCGACGACCTGCGTCCAGCTCGCTTCGTTGTTGTCGCGCACGCCGAACTGCGCGGAGATCGCGAGGCCCGATGCCCAGATCCCCTTGAAGCCCGCTTCGCGGACGATCCGTGCCGACAGGCCGTTGTGCGCTTCCATCAGGAATTCGAGGTCGCTGCTGACGAGCATGCGGCGCAGGCGTGCGCTGCGCGATTCGGAGAAGTTGGGTTCGCGTGCGTTCATCGTGCGGCTCCTGCGGTCGTGCGTTGAATCAGGGGGAGAATGTCTTGCGTGGCGCGTGCGACGTCGTTCGGGAAGTCGATTTCGATCCACGGCGAGCCCGTGACGTCGGCCACGTCGAACGAATGGCCGCCTTCGAGCAGCAGGTCGCGCACGGCTTCCTCGTGCGGCATGTTCGCGCGGCCGCTGTCGACGTAGCCCGCGACGATCGTCGCGAGGCGGCGCGCGGTACCTTCGGTGAAGCGGAAGAAGCCGACCGACTCGCCGATCGTGTCGTACTCGAGGTCGACCGCGAGCTGCTTGCGCAGCTCGACCGGCACGCCGTTCTTCAGGCACAGCTTGACGGGCTCGTCGCCGGCCTCGAAGTCGCGATCGATCAGCAGGCGGTCGACCGCCTTGTCGGAATCGGCCACCAGCGCGTGCAGGATGTTCTCGTCGTACAGCACGTCCGCGTCCATCAGCAGCACGTCGCCGCCGCGCGTCATCGCATCGGCGACGGTGTGCACGGTCAGTACGCTGCCAAGGTCGTAGCGCTCGTTGATCACGATCTCGGCGCTGCGGCCGAGGCGCTTGAGCTCCTGCTCGACCTTCTCGTGCTGGAAGCCGAGCCCGAGCACGATTTCATCGACGCCCGCGGCGTCGAGCACGCGCAGATGGCGCTCGAGCAGCGACACGTCGTCGAAGCGCAGCAGGCACTTCGGGAATTGCGCCTCGGGCGGTTGTTGCAGGCGCAAGCCGAGGCCCGCCGCAAGAATGATGGCTCGCATGGGTTCTCCAACCAAAAAGCCGGCGGATCTGAACGATCAGTCGGCGATGGGCTGCGGCGCGCGGCGCCGCTGCCAGTTTCTTTCACTGAAATGCAGATAGAGCAGGCCGGGCAGGCCGAGCGCGAGTTCGCGCGCGCGCTTCGCGAGCGACAGCGCGAGCGCCGCCTCGGGCGGCAGGCCGACCAGCGGGGCGAGCAGCAGGTAGCCGCCTTCCTGTGCGCCGAGCGAGCCGGGAATCGCGAATGCCGCACCGCGAATCGCCTGGCCGACGCTTTCGAGCAGCAGCGCGTCGAGCCAGCTGACCGGGTGCCCGAGGAAGTGCAGCGCGAGCCACACTTCGGCGGTGCCGACGATCCAGCCGACGAGGCTCAACGCGAAGGTCTTCGCGACCTTCGCGCGATCGCGGTACAGCGCGCCGACGGCGTCGTCGATCGCGTCCGCGCGCGTCGCGAGCGACGACCAGTCGCGCGGGCCGAGCAACTTCGACGCGAGACGCAGCCCGCGGCCGAACAGCCCGCGCCGCTGCGCCGCGTAGAACGCGACGGCGAGCGCGCCGAGCACGCCGGTGGCGATCAGCGCCGGCGTGCGCAGGTGAGCGACCGATTCGTGCGTCGCATACAGGCTGAACGTGGCGATGCCGATCAGCGCGAAGGCCATCTGGGCGAGCGCCTGCATCGTCGTGCTGACGGTGACCGCGGCGGCCGCATCGGCCATCCGCGTGCCGCGCTGCGCGAGGTGGCGCACCATCAGCACCGGGCCGCCGATCTGGCCGGCGGGCAGCAGGCTGTTCACCGATTCGCCGACCCAGCGCGCGCGCAGCGCGTCGCCGAGCTCCGCGCCCGCCTGGCCGCGGCGGAACATCACCGAGATCGCGAGCGCGTCGATCACGAGCGGTACGACGTGGAAGGCCGCGACCAGCGCGAGGCCCCAGCCGGCCGCGAGAAACGTCGACGCGACCGCGCCGACGCCCTGCCATGCGAGCAGGGCGACGAACAGTGCCGTTCCGAGGGACAGCAGGATCAGGCCGGCGCGTGTCATGACCCGGTCGACCGTCGCGCGGCCAGCTGCTTGAACACCTGGCGGAAACCGAAATACGCGATCGCGTCCTTCATGTTCGAGATGAAGCGCTTCCACGGCCGCATGCCGGGGTTGGTCACGTATTCGAAGGTGAGCGATACGCGTGTTTCGTTCTGGCCGAGCGGCGTGACGCGATGGCGCAGCTTGTCGCCGTCGAACAGCACGATGCCGCCGTCGGCGATCTGCACGGAGCCCGGTTCGTCGGGCACGTCCGGATTGCGCGTGTGCAGCTCGTAGTCGAGCCGGCACGACGACTCGTCGATCACGCCGATCAGCAGCGTGTAGCGGCGGCCGTCGTAGTACGACGTGTCGTAGTGCCAGCCGATGTGGTCGCCCGGCTTCGTGTAGTAGTACAGCGCGTACGCATGCGGATCGTCGTCCGGCGACAGCATCAGCTTGTCGCCGGTGATCTTCTCGAGGAAACCGATCAGCGCCTTCGACCGGTACAGCTCGGCGATGTACGGCGCCTGTTCGTCGATCGTGTGCCGGCTCACGCTGCCGCCCTGCTTGTGGCCGGGCAGGTAATTGCGGTTCAGGCCGGCCTGCATCGCGCGGGCGGCGGCCGCGAGCTTCGCGTGCGCGTCGGCCGGCAGGAAGGTGTCGAGGTACAGGAACGACCCCTGGCGCGTGTAGTCGCCGCGCAGGCGGTCGAGGTCGAGACGGCCGACGCAGTCGGCCACGGTGCGATCGGGATCGGCCGCTGCCGCGCGCGCAGGCGCGGGTCGTGCCGGGCTCAGCACGGAGTCGTCGCGCGTGCTAGGAGTCATTTGGAAGCCTGGATTTCGGTTGAACTTTGAGCGCCGCCGGACCTGTCGCTGCGCGCCAGGCCGCCCGAGGAGGACGCGAAAACCTGGGGCGGCGCGGCATTTTCGTGCGGAACGCCGCTGCGGCGCACGATACGCCACCAGTCGATCACGACCCACGCGGCGAACAGCGGGGCGCCGATCGATGCCGCGAGCAGGAACGGCTGGACGCCGTCGACGAGCGTGACGATCGGCAGCAGGTAGAGGACGTCTTCCGTCTCGAAGCCGCCTGCGAACGCCTGTTTGGTGCCGGCCTTGCCGGCGATCGATTCGATCCGCATGCGCAGGAAGAAGATCAACGCGACGGCCGCGCCGGCCACCGCGCCGAGCAGCACCGGCGACGCGGCCATCTGGCCGCCTTGGGCCACGATGCCGACGCCCATGCTGACGAACAGCGCGACCGTGACGAGCGCATCGGCCGCGAGGTCGTAAAAGTGACCGATCTTGCTGGATTTGCCGCTGATGCGCGCGAGCTCGCCGTCGGTGTGGTCGACGAAGTTCGACAGCACGATCAGGAACGCGCCCGCGTTGCTCCAGCCGAAGCCGCCTTGCGCAAGGCACCAGGCGCCGGCAACGCCGATCAGCAGACGAAGGGTGGTGAGGTGATTCGGGGTGACCGGCGTGTCGATCAGCGGCCGGACGAGCGAGCGCGCGAGCCGCGCATCCCAGGTGCGTGGCAGCGGAGGTTCGGAATGTGTGGCGGTTTTTCTTTGGTCCATCGGCGAAATATATACGGAATTGTAATTTGTTGCTTTTTCTTCGACCAATGTCCTGACATGCGGGAGTGTTACCGCGCATTCCGGGCATCGGCCCGTTGCGAACCGGGGGCACGAAACGGCGTTCGCGCAGGCAGGCCTTACCTGTTCCAGTGTGGTTCGCATCGCGCGGCTGTCAAGGGTGGACGGGCCCTGTACACGGGCCTTGCGGCGATTCGCGCGTGTCGATGCGTTGACGTGTATCAGGCTCGCAAATGCCGCGTCGGGCGACAATCGGCCGCGCTGATCGCCGAGCGGCCATCGAATGCGGATTCTTCGCGTTCATGCGGTGAATCCGGGGCGGTGTCGGCCGATTCACGTTCCGTCGTTTGTAATTTTCGCGCGGAAAACCGGCAGCCGGCTTTCCCGTACCTTTCGGATGCATGCACGTGCAGCTGCCACGGCTGTCACAGAACGGTCGTTCGATACCCGACGCATTCAGCAAGTATCTTTTGCATCCAGCGGACATTTCGCGGCGATGGCCTCTGCGATACTCCGACCGTGCCCGTGGTGCCGGGCCGCCCCTCGCGGCCCCAAGGGCTTCGCGTCGCTCAGGAGACACCCCCCGCGACGTCAACGACAGACCACAAGCGTCAGATATACAGCCATGTCTTCTTCACGCATCCTCGCTCCCGCCCTGCGTTCGCTCGTCCGCACCGCCGACGAAGCCGCCGCGCTGATTCGTCCCGGCATGACCGTCGCCATGAGCGGCTTCACCGGCTCGGGCTACCCGAAGGCCGTGCCCGCCGCGCTCGCCGCCCATATCGAGGCGGCCCACGCGCGCGGCGAGGACTTCCGGATCAACGTGCTGACGGGCGCATCGACGGCGCCGGAACTCGACGGCGCGCTCGCCCGCACCGACGGCATCTCGATGCGCCTGCCGTACCAGTCCGACCCGACGCTGCGCGACAAGATCAACGCCGGCGAAGTCGACTACCAGGACGTCCACCTGAGCCACGTCGCGCAATACGCATGGTTCGGGCTGTACGGCGACCTGGACGTCGCGATCGTCGAAGTCGCGGGCATCCGCGAGGACGGGCGGCTGATTCCGTCCGCGTCGATCGGCAACAACAAGACGTGGCTCGAGCAGGCGAAGCACGTGATCCTCGAAGTCAATGCGCGCCAGCCGCTCGGTCTCGACGGGATGCACGACGTCTATTACGGCACCGCGCTGCCGCCGCACCGCAAGCCGATTCCGCTGACGAAAAGCGACGACCGCATCGGCGAACCGTACCTGCGCTGCCCGGCGGAGAAGATCGTCGCGATCGTCGAAACCGACGCGCCGGACCGCAGCAACGCGTTCTCCGCGCCGGACGCGACGTCGAAGCAGATCGCGCTGCAACTGATCGACTTCCTGCGCCACGAAGTGAAGCGCGGCCGCCTGCCGGAGAACCTGCTGCCGCTGCAATCGGGCGTCGGCAACATAACGAACGCGGTACTCGCGGAGCTGAGCTCGGCCGGCTTCTCGAACCTGACCGCGTACACCGAAGTGATCCAGGACGGCATGCTCGACCTGCTCGACGACGGCACGTTGAGCTTCGCGTCGGCCACCGCGCTGTCGCTGAGCCCGGCCGCCGTGCAGCGCTTCGCCGACGAGATCGCGACGTTCCGCGAAAAGATCCTGCTGCGTCCGCAGGAGATCAGCAACCATCCGGAACTCGTGCGCCGCCTCGGCTGCATTGCGATGAACGGGATGATCGAAGCCGACATCTACGGCAACGTGAATTCGACGCACGTGATGGGCACGAAGATCCAGAACGGGATCGGCGGCTCGGGCGACTTCGCGCGCAACGGCTACCTGTCGTGCTTCATGTCGGCCAGCACCGCGAAGGGCGGGGCGATCTCGCGGATCGTGCCGATGGCGAGCCACGTCGACCATACCGAGCACGACGTCGCGGTGGTCGTCACCGAGCAGGGGCTCGCCGACCTGCGCGGCCTGTCGCCGAAGCAGCGTGCGCGCAAGATCATCGCGACCTGCGCGCATCCCGACTACCGGCCGATGCTCGAGGACTACTTCGAGCGCGCGTCGCGCGAGAGCTTCGGCAAGCACACGCCGCACCTGCTCGCCGAAGCGCTGTCGTGGCACGAACGCTACGTGCGCACCGGGACGATGAAGGCCTGACGTTGCGGCCCGCGGCGGGCCCGTGCGCGTCGCATCGTCAATCCATCGCCGCATGCGCGACGTTCACGCTCGCCGTTTTCTGCGGCGGGCGGATCAGCAGCAACAGCGGGATCATCAGCAGCGTCGCGACGAACATCAGCTTGAAGTCGTTCAGGTAGGCGATCATCGCGGCCTGCTGGTTGATCGTGCGATCGAGCAGCGCGATGTCGGCGTGACTGCCGGCCATCGCCTGCACGGCCGGGTTGAACGGCGTGATGTGGGTCGCGAGGTCGGCATGCGCGACTTGCGTGTTGCGCGTCATCAGCGTCTGCACGATCGAGATGCCGATACTGCTGCCGATGTTGCGCATCAGGCTGTAGGTGGCCGTGCCGTCCGCGCGCAGCTCGGGCTGCAGCGTCGAGAACGACAGCGCGCTCAGCGGCACGAACACGAGCCCCAGCCCGAAGCCCTGGATCACGCCGGGCCACACGATGTCCGCCTCGGACAGCACGATCGTGTACTGCATCATCTGCCACAGCGCGAGCGCGGAAATCGTCAGTCCGGCGAACAGCAAAGCCCGCGCATCCACGTATTTCAACAAGCGCCCGACGAACAGCATCGCGATCATGGTCCCGGCGCCACTTGGCGCCGTGACGAGGCCCGTCGTCGCGACCGGATAGCCCATCAGGTTCTGCAACATCGGCGGCAACAGCGCGCGCGTCGCGTACAGCACCGCGCCGACGACGAAGATGAACAGCGTGCCGGTCGCGAAGTTCGGGTCGCGCAGCAGTTCCGACTTGAAGAACGACGCCTTGCCGACGGTCGCGGTATGCACGAGGAAGAATGCGAAGCTCAGTGCGGCGACGAGCGCCTCGATGCGGATTTCGTACGAGCCGAACCAGTCGAGCTGTTCGCCGCGATCGAGCATCGCCTGGAATGCGCCGATCGCGAGCGCGAGCGTCGCGAAGCCGAACGCGTCGAATTTCACGTGCGGGCGTGGCGCGCGGGCGGGCAGGAAGGTCAGCACGCCGGCCAGCGCGAACGCGCCGATCGGCACGTTGATGAAGAACACCCAGCGCCAGTTGTAGCTGTCGGTCAGCCAGCCGCCGAGCGTCGGGCCGAGGATCGGCCCGACCATCACGCCCATTCCCCAGATCGCCATCGCCTGGCCCTGTTTCTCGCGCGGATTGATGTCGAGCAGGATCGACTGCGACAGCGGCACCAGCGCGGCGCCGAACACGCCTTGCAGCAAGCGCGCGCCGACGATCTGCACGAGCGACTCGGACAGCCCGCACAGCGCGGACGCGATCGTGAAGCCCGCGATCGAGAGGGTCAGCAGCCGCTTCATGCTGAGGCGGTCGGAGAGCCAGCCGGTCAGCGGCGTCGCGATTGCGGCGGCGACGATGTAGGAGGTGAGCACCCAGGTAATTTCGTCCTGCGACGCGGACAGCGTGCCCTGCATGTGCGGCAGCGCGACGTTCGCGATCGTGCTGTCGAGGGTCTGGATCAGCGTCGCGAGCATGATCGACAAGGTCAGCATCGGCCGGTTGAGGGCGGGCGGCGTGGCGGGGGCGTCGGCGGCGGGGTTCAAGCGTGTCTCCGTGGGGCGGTCGCCGTGGACGGCGATCCGGTATGGCTCGAATTATAAGCACGCTTATTATATTCGTGCTCATCGCCTGGCGGATGGCGAGGGCGATTCGCGGCCTGCCCCTATAATCGCCGCATGGACGAGACTTACGAGAACCGGATCGGCTACCTGATTTCCGACGTGGCCCGCCTGCAAGGACGCCTGTTCGACCGGCGCGCGAAGCGCATCGGATTGACGCGCGCGCAAAGCCGCGTGCTCGCGTACCTGACATGGAAGGGCGAGATGAACCAGGCGCGGCTCGCGGAATGGCTCGAGATCACGCCGATCTCGCTGACGCGGCTGCTCGACCGGATGGAAGCCTGCGGGTGGATCGAACGCAGCGCGAACGACGACGACCGCCGTGCGTTCGTGATCCGGCTGACCGACAAGTCGCGCGACATCTTTCCGCAGATGCTGGAGGTGGGCGACACCGTCACCGACGACGGGTTGCGCGGCTTCACGCGCGACGAGCGCGACACGCTCGTACGCCTGCTCGGCCGCGTGCGCCGCAACCTGATCGACAGCGGCGGCGAATGAACGCGGCGGGCGATGCATCGACGATGCGGCCCGGCAAGCCGGAACGCCGCCGGATGAAGTCTCGCTCCGAATACCCGATGCCTGACGTTGCCGTGCCGTGTCGTTCCCGCCGTGGTCAGCATAATGCGCGGCGCGAAATCGGATGAGCTCGGCGCGGTCGCGGCGACACGGCCTGCCGGGCCGCGAATCGCCTTCGGTCGTTCATGGCGGCCCAGGCTTGTGTCGAAGGAGTCGAGCGACTATCTTGCAACTTCAAGTTCACTTGAGATCGAGCATGAGCCGTCTGGATATCGCCGAAGTCGCGCGCCGCTCGGGATTGCCCGCGTCGACGCTGCGCTATTACGAGGAAAAGGGATTGATCGTGCCGAACGGCCGTCACGGGCTGCGGCGCCAGTACGACGAGTCGGTGCTGGAGCGCCTTGCGCTGATCGCGCTCGGCCGCGAGGCCGGTTTTTCGCTGGACGACATCCTCGCGATGTTCGACGCGGACGGCCGGCCCGCGATCGATCGCGCGAAGCTGGACGACAAGGCCGACGAGCTCGACCGAACGATCCGCCGTCTCGGCGCGGTGCGCGACGCGTTGCGGCACACGGCCGTTTGCCCGGCGCCGAACCATCTCGAGTGTCCGTCGTTCCGCAAGCTGCTGCGCATCGCGGCGCATCGCCATCCGGCGCGTCGCATGAAGACGGAAGGCGCGTAAAGGGTCAGGTCGCGCGGTTTGTCGAAGCACGGCCGCTTGGGCGCGCCGCGCGGCGGCCGTGCAATGGCCGCGGCGTCCGCACGTGTCATCCCGCGTAATACACGCGGCATTCCATCTCGCGTCCCCGCACGATGCGCTTGCCGACGAGCGCGCCGAGCGTTTCGGTGACGACGGTCCGCTGATACTCGCATTGCAACGCATCGTAGAAGTAGAGCGCGACCCAGTCCGCGGTGCGACCGGACTCCTGCGGGCGTGCCGGATACGGGCATAGCGCGGTGAAATGCCAGCCGCCTTTCGTCATGTGCATCACCGGCGGCTGAATGCTCACGTCCGCGTTCAGCCGACGTGGCACGAGCGTGGGCAGGATCCCGGCGGCGGCCTTGTTGCGGTACAGGCGATCGATGTAGAGCAGCAGTTCGACCGGCGGCTCGGTGCCGAGGCCGGCGTCGCGCGCGTGGCCTTGCCAGCGCCGGCGCCGGCTCAGCACGTCGTCGAGCGCCGCGCGGATGCCGGCCGCGCGCCGCGGGCCGACGCCGGGGATCGCTTCGAGCTGGCCGCTGCGGGCCGCGCGTTCGAGATCCTCGAGCGTATCGATGTGCAACTGGTCGTGAATTCGCAGGGCAAGCGCGTGGCCGATGCCCGGCACGGCTTCGAATGCCGACACGCGCTCCGCGTCGCCGCGCAGCCGGTCGAGCAGGCGCCAGCGTCCGGTCACCAGCAGTTCGGCGATCGCCTGCGCGACGCCCGTGCCGACCTCCGGCAGTGCGCCGAGCGCATCGACACCGCCCGCATCGAACCGCATGCGAATACCGTCCGCGAGTGATTCGATCGTATCGGCCGATGCGCGGTAGGCGGCAACCCGATAAGGATTCGCGCCCTGATCGGCAAGCAACTGCGCGGCCTCGCGCAGGCAGGCCGCGATCTGCCGGTTTTCCTCGTGTGTTTGGCTGATGGTCGTTTGCATGTGGGGCGCCCGGTGATGTGCAAACGGATGGACACCGCGCGCAGCGCGCCGGTCCACTTGTTATTTCAGCACATTGTCATGACGAGCGACGAGGAAAACTTGATGTGCGTCAATGGCAAACGTTGCACGTGCCGCACCGGGGCCGCGCGTGCGTGCCTCTGCTGCGGCACGCACGCACGCACGCGCGCGCGATGTGACGCGTTACGCGTCGAGGAACGAGTGTGCGCCCTCGGCCTCCGCGGCCATGCGCAGCGTGGCGAGCGCGCGCTTCTCGATCTGCCGCACGCGTTCGCGCGACATCCCCGCGTCCTGCGCGATCGCGTCGTAGGTGTCGGGCTCGGCGCCGCCAAGACCGAACCGCCGGCGCAGCACGTCGGCCTCGGTCGGCGTGACCGAGCGCAACAGCGACGTCACGCATTCGCGCATGCGCGTGTCCGCCAGCCGCTCGAACGGGCTTGCCGAAGCCTGGTCCTCGAGCAGGTCGACGAGACCGGTATCCGCGTCGGGCAGCGGCGTGTCGAGCGACAGCGGCTCGGCAGGCAGCGCGAGCACCGCGCGCAGCTTGTCCTCGGCGAGCCCGGTCTCGGCCGCGAGTTCGGCCGGCGTCGCACGGCGGCCCGTGCGCTGGCGAAAGCGCAGCGCATGGCGCTGCACGCGCTGGTACTGGTCGCCGACGTGCACGGGCACGCGGATCGTGCGCGAGCGGTCGGCCACCGCGCGCGCGACCGCCTGCCGGATCCACCAGGTCGCGTAGGTCGAGAACTTGAAACCGCGCCGGTATTCGAACTTCTCGATCGCACGCATCAGCCCGAGGCAGCCGTCCTGCACCAGATCGGGCAGGTCGACGCCGCGGTTCATGTACTTGCGCGCGATCGACAGCACGAGGCGCAGGTTTGCCTCGAGCATCGCCCGCGTGCCGTCGCGCACCTTTTGCTGGCCGTCGCTCAGCGCGGCGCCGAGCGCGCGCCGCGCGACGGCGTCGAAGCACGCGGCGTCGGTGCCGGCGGCGGCGGTCGTCCCGCCTTCCGCCGGAGCGGCGGCGAGCGCGCGCAGGACGCGGCTCGCTTCGTCGACGGCCGGCGCTACCCACGCGAGCGTGCCGAGCAGCGCGGTCAGACGATTACGCGCATCGCGGTACTCGGCCGAGCGGCAACCTTGCATGTGCAATGCGTCGCGCACCGCCGCCACCGCGTCCTGCAGCGCGTCGTAGCGCGCAGGTGCGGGCGCATCGGCTCCGCCATCGTCGACGTCGTCGCCTTCGTTGGCGGTCGCACCGCTTGCGCGCGTTGCGGCATGGTGCGAGAGCAGCGTCTCGACCGCTGACGGACAGCCGGCGAGCGCGTGAAGGACCTGATGGCGGCCCGTTTCGATCTCGCGTGCAAGGACGATTTCGTCTTCGCGCTTGAGCAGCGGCACCGCGTGGATGCGCCGCATGTACAGCGCGAGCGGATCGGTCGATGCACTGGCGCCACGGGCAAGATCGCCGAGCAGCGCGCGGCCTTCGTCGAGCGCGTCGCGATCGACGTCGACCGGTGCGGTGCCCGCGAACGGCGCCGGCGCGGCGGGCTCGTCGAGCACGGCGATGCCGATGTCCGCGAGCGCTGCGCGCACGACGTCCAGCGCGTCGGGGCTGTCGCTTTCCGGCGGCAGCGCGTCGACGAGGTCGGCGTGCGTCAGATAACCCTGTTCGCCGGCAAGCGCCAGCAGCTGGATGATCGGATCGAGGGGCGTGTCCGCCCGAAGCGTGGGGCGTGGCGTAGTCATGTCGATGGCGGCGCGAGCCGCGTTCCTGTCTGTGCGGGCCGAAGTCCGCGGATTGCAGGCCGCCGGGGGCCGCGAACACCCGTCCGCGCCGGCCAGCCTGACTCGATAGTCAACTTGAGGGCATTTGCGCCAACTTCAACGTCGGCGCGGCTGACGCGCGAGCACGCGGCATGCCCGTATGATCGCGCCCCGCTTTTGGTGTGGCGAAACAAAAAGTAACCGATCAAACCCGCAGAAATATGCGGCGGACGTAAGCTAGAGTCAGGCGCGCGCCACGCGGCGACGCGCCGATTTACCGCGGAGCCCCGAATGAACCCGATTCCCGCCGCGCGGCCCGTCGTCATGGCGCTGACCATGCTCATGCTGAGCGGCTGTTATTACATCGGCCCGTACGGCTATGCGCCGTATTACGCACCCGTGCCCGCGACGGTGTCGCAGCGCGAGTTTCCGGTCGCGCCGGCATCCGCCGGATCGAGCGCGCCGTCGACGCCCACGGTGCCGCCACCGGCAGACGATTACGCTTACGTACCGGCTCCGGTATATGTCGCGCCGGCCTACGTGCCTTACCCGGCCTACTATCCCGCGTACTACCCGGGCTGGTACGGGCCGCCCGTCGCGATCGGCCTCGGTTTCTGGGGGCATTGGGGCGGCGGCTACTGGCACCGTCCGTGGGGCGGCGGCCACTGGGGAGGCGGGCATTGGGGCGGGGGCCACCGACACTGACCGACGCGCGGCGACCCCGCGCGGGAGAGCACCATGAGCAACACGATCATCCGAAGTTTGTGCGCCGTCCTGTTCGGCATCGTGGCCGCGCCGGGCATCGCCGACGCGCAAAGCAGCGCCTACACGAACTCGGCGGCCGAGATCTTTGCGGGGCCGGCACCCGATTATCCGGTCGTTGCGCAGATTCCACCGGGCACCGCGCTGGACGTGTTCGGCTGCCTGAGCGACTACTCGTGGTGCGACGTCGCGCTGCCGGGTGTGCGCGGCTGGATCGACGCGGAGCAGCTCGATTATCCGTACCAGGGCAATTACGTGCCGTTGCTCGAGTACGGCGCGATCATCGGTGTGCCGGTGACCGGCTTCGCGATTGGCGCGTACTGGGACCGCTATTACCGCCATCGGCCGTGGTTTCACGATCGCGACCGCTGGGAGCATCGCGCCGAGCCGCGCATCGGCCCCGGCGGGACGCAGCCCGGCTACGGGCATCTGCAGCCGGGCGGGCCGATTCAGCGCGCGCCGGGCGGTGAGCCAGCGGAGCGGCACGATGCACGGCCATCCGCCACGCGCGGTGGCTGGAGCGGCCCGAACCGTGCGCCGGCGCCACAGGCAGCGCCCGCGCCTGCGCCTGCGCCCGCGCCGAGGCCCGGCGGTGGCGCCGTGCATCAGCCGGCACCGCCGCAGGCGCCGGCACCCAGCGGTGGCGCGGCGCGCATGATGGCGCCGCCGACGTATCAGGGCGGCGGCGGCGCGCGGGCGCAAGGCGGCGGAAACCACGGCGGCGGCGGTGGTGGAGGCGGATGGGGCGGCACCGACGAGTTCCGTCATTGATCGATTGACGGCCCCCGGTGTCGGGGCTTCCGGCTGGCGCCGGACGAAAAAAACCGCTCCGAAGAGCGGCTTCCGTATCATGCGGGCGGGCCGTTAGCGCGGCCCGCCGCACCGCATCAGTCGTCGAGCAGCGACAGGTCGCGCACGGCGCCCTTGTCGGCCGACATCACCAGCTTCGCATAGGCCTTCAGCGCAGCGGACACCTTGCGCGGGCGCGGTTGCGCCGGCTTCCAGCCCTTCGCGTTCTGCTCTTCGCGGCGACGTGCGAGTTCCTCGTCCGACACGAGCACGTTGATCGTGCGGTTCGGGATGTCGATGCGGATCCGGTCGCCGTCGCGCACGAGGCCGATCGCACCGCCCGCAGCGGCTTCCGGCGAGCAGTGACCGATCGACAGGCCCGACGTGCCGCCCGAGAAGCGGCCGTCCGTCAGCAGCGCGCATGCCTTGCCGAGGCCCTTCGACTTGATGTAGCTGGTCGGGTACAGCATTTCCTGCATGCCGGGGCCGCCCTTCGGGCCTTCGTAGCGCACGATCACCACGTCGCCGGCCTTGACCTTGTCGTTCAGGATGTTCTCGACCGCTTCGTCCTGCGACTCCGTCACGTGGGCGGAGCCCTCGAACACGAGAATGCTTTCGTCGACACCGGCCGTCTTCACCACGCAGCCGTCGAGCGCGATGTTGCCGGTCAGCACGGCGAGGCCGCCTTCCTTCGAGAACGCATGCTCGTACGAGCGGATGCAGCCTTCGGCACGGTCGAGGTCGAGGCTCGGCCAGCGCGTGTCCTGGCTGAACGCGACCTGCGTCGGGATCCCGGCCGGGCCGGCCAGATAGAACGTGCGGACCGCTTCGTCTTCCGTACGAACGATGTCCCACTGGTCGAGCGCATCCTTCAGCGTCGGCGCGTGCACGGTCGGCACGTCGGTGTGCAGCTTGCCGGCGCGGTCCAGCTCGCCGAGGATCGCCATGATGCCGCCCGCGCGGTGCACGTCCTCGATGTGATACTTGTTCGTGTTGGGCGCGACCTTGCACAGCTGCGGCACGACGCGCGACAGGCGATCGATGTCCTTCATCGTGAAGTCGATGCCGGCTTCCTGCGCGATCGCGAGCAGGTGCAGGATCGTGTTGGTCGAACCGCCCATCGCGATGTCGAGCGTCATCGCGTTCTCGAACGCCTTGAAGCCGACCGAGCGCGGCAGCACGCGCATGTCGTCCTGCTCGTAGTGCTGGCGGGTCAGCTCGACGATGCGGCGGCCGGCGCGCTTGAACAACTGCTCGCGATCGGCGTGCGTCGCGACGACCGTGCCGTTGCCCGGCAGCGACAGGCCGAGCGCCTCGGTCAGGCAGTTCATCGAGTTCGCGGTGAACATGCCCGAGCACGAACCGCAGGTCGGGCAGGCCGAGCGTTCGACCTCGGCGACGTCGGCATCCGAATACGACTGGTCGGCCGCGATCACCATCGCGTCGACGAGGTCGAGCTTCTTCAGCTCGATGGCCTTGGTGACCGGGTTCGCGAGGCGCGTCTTGCCGGCTTCCATCGGGCCGCCCGACACGAAGATCACCGGAATGTTGAGGCGCATCGCGGCCATCAGCATCCCCGGCGTGATCTTGTCGCAGTTCGAGATGCACACCATCGCGTCCGCGCAGTGCGCGTTCACCATGTACTCGACCGAGTCGGCGATGATGTCGCGGCTCGGCAGCGAATAGAGCATGCCGTCATGACCCATCGCGATGCCGTCGTCGACGGCGATCGTGTTGAATTCCTTCGCGACGCCGCCGGCGGCTTCGATCTCGCGCGCGACGAGCTGGCCGAGATCCTTCAGGTGCACGTGCCCGGGCACGAACTGCGTGAACGAGTTGACGACCGCGATGATCGGTTTCGAGAAATCGTCGTCTTTCATGCCGGTGGCGCGCCACAGCGAGCGCGCACCTGCCATGTTGCGACCGGCGGTGGAAGTTTTGGAACGGTATGTGGGCATGGTGATGGCTGAAGAAATATCGCGGAAATGGGTGGAGGCACGGGAATGGAGGCCTCTCGCGCGCCCGTGCGAACAACCTCTTGAGCTGCGCCCTGGGCAAACTCGTCGATTATCCCACAGCCGCCGGGCATGCGGCCGCCGCGGGAGCGGGCGGTGCCGGTGGTGCGCGTGGACGCGGGCGCGGGACACGCCGGTCGAACCGGGCGGCGGCTTCTTCGCCCGTCCTGCCGGCGATGAAGCCGCGCGCCGCGATCGCGCGTCAGTCGAGCAGCGTCAGGATTTCGTCGTACAGTGCCTTCGGAATCCGCACGCCGTGCGCGATGCTGCGCGCTCGGGCGTCGAAGCGCCGCTGCGACGGCAGCCGCGCGCCTTGCCCGGTGATCGACGCGAACATCCGCTCGCCGCGCGCGAGGCCCGCGTCGAGATCGTCGCCGAGAAACACCTTCGGGTCGAACGCGATCACGAGTTCGCCATGGCACGGCGTCGCGCCGACGCCTTCGTCGAAGTCCATCGACTCCTGGCTCGTCATGTCGCCGATCAGCGCGCCGCCGAGCAGCTCGACCATCGCGGCGAGCGCCGAGCCCTTGTGGCCGCCGAACGTGCGCATTGCACCTTGCAGCGCGGCCTTCGGATCGGTGGTCGGCTGCCCGTCGGCGTCGATGGCCCAGTGCGGCGGGATCGCCTTGCCCTGTTTCGCGTGCAGCTCGATGTCGCCGCGTGCGATCGCACTCGTCGCGAAATCGAATACGAAGGGCACGCCGTCCGGGCGCGGCCACGCGAACGCGATCGGATTCGTGCCGAACACCGGCTCGCGGCCGCCTTCCGGCGCGACCCAGCTATGGCTCGGGTTCATCGCGATGCCGACCAGCCCTTCTGCGGCGATCGCCTCGACCTCCGGCCACAGCGCCGAGAAGTGGTAGCAATGGTTGATCGCCATTGCGGCGATCCCGTGCTGCTTCGCCATCTCGACGAGCACCGGCAGGCCGGTTTCGAAGCTCAGCAGCGAGAAGCCGCGATGAGCATCGACCGCGACGATCGACGACGACAACCGGCGCAGCGTCGGCACGGCCTGCGGGTCGACCTTGCCCTTCTTCAGCGAGCGCACGCACACGAGCAGCCGGTACACGCCGTGCGAGTGGCACTCGTCGCGCTGGCCCTGCGTGATCACGCGGGCGATCGCCTGCGCGTGCGCATCGGACATCCCGTGGTGCGTCAGCACCCGCAACGCGAGTGCGTGCACGTCATCGAGCGACAGGACGACTTCGGCAAGCGGCTCAGACATCGTGTGCCTCCCGCGGCGCCAGCACGCCGTCGATGCGCTGCGGCACGTTCAGCGGATTGCCGTTGCGGATCGCGTCGGGCAGCAGCGCGTCCGGCACGTCCTGATACGACACGGGGCGCAGGAAACGCTCGATCGCGCGTGCGCCGACCGACGTCGTGCGCGTGTCGGACGTGGCCGGGAACGGGCCGCCGTGCACCATCGCATGACCGACCTCGACGCCCGTGCCGAAGCCGTTGACGAGAATGCGGCCGGCCTTGCGCTCCAGCGTCGGGCGCAGCGCGGCGAACAGCGCGGCATCGTCGGCGGCGAGGTGCGCGGCGATCGTCAACTGGCCTTCGAGCGACTTCAGCACGCGGTGCAGCGTATCGGCATCCGGGCAACGCACGATGAGCGACGCGGGGCCGAACACTTCGTCACGCAGTTCCGGGTGGGCGATGAACGCGTCCGCCGACGTCGCGAACAGCGCAGCGCGCGCCTGGTAGCGGCCGCCTTCCACGCCTTGCGCCAGCAGCTCGACGGCGCCGTGCGCGCGCAGGGTGGCCACGCCTTGTGCGTAGCTCGCGTGGATGTGCGGCGTCAGCATCGTCTGCGCGGAGACCGCCTGCACGGCGGTGGCCGCCGCGGCTTCGAACGCGCGCAGCGCGGGGCCGTCGACGGCGAGCACGAGGCCCGGGTTGGTGCAGAACTGGCCGGCGCCCAACGCGAGCGATGCGACGAACTGCGGCGCGATCGCGTCGTGGCGCGCGTCGAGCGCGGCCGGGAACAGCAGCACCGGGTTGATCGAGCTCATTTCCGCATAGACGGGAATCGGCTCGTGGCGCGCGGCCGCGATGTTCATCAGCGCGACACCGCCGCTACGCGAGCCGGTGAAGCCGACGGCCTTGATGCGCGGATCGGCGACCAGCGCCTGGCCGATTTCGCGCGACGCGTCGAACAGCAGCGAGAACACGCCGGCCGGCAGCCCGCATTCGCGCACGGCCTGCTGGATCGCGCGGCCGACGAGCTCGGACGTGCCCGGATGCGCGGAGTGCGCCTTGACGATCACCGGGCAGCCGGCGGCGAGGGCCGACGCCGTATCGCCGCCCGCGACCGAGAACGCGAGCGGGAAGTTCGACGCGCCGAACACGGCGACCGGCCCGATCGCGACGTTGCGCAGGCGCAGATCGACGCGCGGCAGCGGCTTGCGGTCCGGGCGGGCCGGATCGATGCGCGCATCGACGTAAGCGCCGTCGCGCACGAGCGACGCGAACAGCGCGAGCTGGCCGACCGTGCGGCCGCGTTCGCCTTCGATGCGCGCGCGCGGCAGGCCCGTTTCGATGACGCAGCGCTCGATCAGCTCGTCGCCCAGCGCCATGATGTTGCGGCCGATCGCGTCGAGAAACGCGGCGCGTTGCTCGGGGCGCGTTTCGCGATATGTGTCGAAGGCTTCGTCGGCGAGCGCGCAGGCCGTCTCCAGGTCGTGCAGGCTCGCGCCGCCGAACGCGGGCTCGAGCGGTTCGCCGGTCTCGGCGGCGATCGCGTGAAGGGTGCCGTTCTGTCCGGCGACGGCCGACTGGCCGATCAGGAGCTGACCTGTGAGTTGCATGTTTCTTCCTCGGAAAATGCGGGGCCGGGCGTGGTGTGCCCGGCCGGGGTGGAAAGGGGAAAGCGGGCGCGTCAGCCTTCGTCGTCCTCGAGCTGCAGCTTGTCGGAGCGGATGCCGGTGTGGGCGCCCCAGTAGTAGATGACGAGCGCGACGGCCGCGACGACGACCGTGTCGTACGGATGGGCGAGCTGGCCGGTGCCGCCGAAGCCGCCGAAGTACGACAGCACGATCATGGCCGCATAGAACGCGATCAGCCATGCCGACGAACGCACCTGCTCGGCGAGGCTCAGGTGCGCGGTCGGCACCCAGCGGCGGCATGCGAGGTAGATGACGAACATCACGATCTGCAGGCCGAGCAGCCAGGACACCGTGCCCCAGCCCGACCAGTAGACGATCAGCGCGGCGATCACGAACGACGCGGGACCGGTGATGCCGAACGCTACCGCGCGGAACGGCCGCGGCAGGCCGGGCGCGGTGCGGCGCAGCGCGGCGACCGACACGGGCGCGACCGCATAGCTCAGCACGAGCGCGGCCGACACGATGTTGATCAGCGCTTCCCACGACGGGAACGGCATGGTCCAGAAGACCGCGAGGCCGAACGTGAGCCACAGGCCCGCGCGCGGGATGCCCGATGCCTCGTCGACACGCGTGAACACCTTGAAGAACGTGCCCGTCTTCGCCCAGCCGTAGACGACGCGCGGCGTCGCGTTCATGTAGATGTTGCCGCAGCCGCTCGGCGAGATCATCGCGTCGGCGACCACCATCACCGCGAGCCAGCCCACGCCGAGCGCCAGCGCGATGTCGCGGTACGGCAGCGAGAAGGCCTTGCTCACGTCGTGCCAGCCGGCGGCCAGCATGTCGGTCGGGATGCTGCCGATGAACGCGAGCTGCAGCAGCACGTAGATCAGCGTGGACAGCAGGATCGACAGGATCAGCGCGATCGGGATCGTGCGCTGCGGGTTGCGTACTTCGCTTGCGACCGACACGATCGGCGTGAGGCCGAGATACGCGAAGATGATGCCGCCGGCCGACACGGCCATCTCGATGCCCGGCATGCCGAACGGCGCGAAACCATGCACGGTCAGGTTGGCGGGCTTGAAGAACGTGAAGAGCACCGCGATCACCGACAGCGGCACGATGAACTTGAAGATGCTGATGATGTTGTTCGCCTTCGCGAACGTCTTCACGCTCGAATAGTTCAGGTAAAAGAAGAAGCAGAGCAGCGCGGCCTGCACGAGCCAGCCGATCGTCGTCGGGTCGCTCGACCCGGCCTTCGTGAGGCCGGGGAACCACGCGGCCGCATACTGGCGCGCCGCGACCACTTCGATCGCGATCAGGCTCGAGAATGCGATCAGCGTGATGAAGCCCATCAGGTAGCCGAGCAGCGGGCCGTGCGAGAACACCGGGTAGCGGACCACGCCGCCCGCGCGCGGCAGTGCGGCGCCGAGCTCGCAGTAGACGATGCCGAGCAGCAGCACCGCGAAGCCGCCGAGCAGCCACGAGAAGATGCCGGCCGGGCCGGCGATCGTCGACACGTGACTCGCGGCGAACAGCCAGCCCGAACCGAAGATCGCACCGAGGCCGATGAACGTGAGGTCGGTCAGCGACAGCTGCTTCTTGAACTTGCCGTGCCCACCGTCGGCGGGCACGGAACGGGAAAGCGGGACGGACGGGTGGGTGTTGCCTTGACCTGGCATGGGTTTGTCTCCTGGGAAATATCGGGGCAGGTGCGGCTTGCGCCGCGCTCCGACGGAGCAGCGGCGCAACACCTGCCGGCCGGCGTGCGACCGGTTCGAACGACCGGGGCGGGCCGGGGCCCGTTCAGGCGCGGCGCGGGCAGGCGCCACGGCGAACGGGCCCGTGCCGGGCATGCCGGACACGGAAGTGGCGATGCAACGGGGGGAGGCCGTTGCACCGCCGGGGGGAAATCGGTCAGCGGTTCGCGCGGCTGCGCTCGGCGCGATGCGCGGCGTCGAACGCGATGGAAGCGCCCGGTACGAACCGGTTGCTGAGTGCTGGCACAACGTCGGCCCGCTGGATGGCGTTTCGGCTCACTGCAATCTCCTGCTTCGTATCGGTCGACGACGGGCGCGTCGACGTGCAACCAGTATCGCCGTGCAAACGCCCATCACGCTTGAGCCGTATCGCGGAGCAAAATGACGAAATCGGCACAGTGGCCGGAAGGGCAGCGAAACGCGTTCCTCACTGTGCCGATTTCGTCGTCGTCCTCATCGAAAAGCCACAAGCGGACGGACGCGCGACGGAGGAAGCTATGCTCCTTTCCCCACTTCGGACGGCTCATGATGAAGCGCATCCAGATCATCGATTCGCACACGGGCGGCGAACCCACGCGGCTCGTCGTGTCCGGTTTTCCCTCGCTCGGCAACGGCACGATGGCCGAGCGCCGCGACGTGCTCGCGCGCGAGCACGATCGCTATCGCACCGCGTGCATTCTCGAGCCGCGCGGCAGCGATGTGCTGGTCGGCGCGCTGCTGTGCGAACCCGTGTCGCCGGAGGCGGCGGCCGGCGTGATCTTCTTCAACAACAGCGGTTATCTCGGGATGTGCGGGCACGGCACGATCGGTGTCGTGCGCACGCTGCATCACATGGGCCGCATCGAGCCGGGCGTGCACCGGATCGAAACGCCGGTCGGCACCGTCGAGGCCACGCTGCACGATGACCTGTCGGTCAGCGTGCGCAACGTGCTCGCGTACCGCCACGCGAAGGCCGTCGATGTCGACGTGCCGGGTTACGGTCCCGTGAAGGGCGACATCGCGTGGGGCGGCAACTGGTTCTTCCTGATCAGCGATCACGGCCAGCGTGTGGCCGGCGACAACGTGGCGGCGCTGACCGCGTATGCGTCCGCGGTGCGCGCGGGGCTCGAGCGCGCGGGCATCACCGGCGCGAACGGCGGCGAAATCGACCATATCGAACTGTTCGCGGACGATCCCGAGCACGACAGCCGCAGCTTCGTGCTGTGCCCGGGCCATGCGTACGACCGTTCCCCGTGCGGCACCGGCACGAGCGCGAAGCTTGCTTGCCTCGCGGCCGACGGCAAGCTCGAACCGGGCGTCGTGTGGCGGCAGGCGAGCGTGATCGGCAGCGTGTTCCATGCGAGCTATGCGCAGGCCGACGGCGGCATCGTGCCGACGATTCGCGGCAGCGCGCACCTGAGCGCGGAAGCGACGCTGCTGATCGAGGAAGACGATCCGTTCGGCTGGGGCATCGTGTCGTGAGCGAGACCCGGACCGACGTCGTCGTGATCGGCGCCGGCATCGTCGGCGCGGCGTGTGCGCATGAACTCGCGCAGCGCGGGCTGCGCGTGCTCGTCGTCGACGACGCGAGCGGCGGCGCGACCGGCGCCGGCATGGGCCACCTCGTCGCGATGGACGACAACGCGGCGGAGCTCGCGCTGAGCCATTACTCGATCGAATTGTGGGGCGCGCTCGCCGGCGAGATGCCGGAAGGCTGCGCGTACCGCAACTGCGGCACGCTGTGGCTCGCTGCCGATGCGCATGAAATGGACCTCGCGCGCGCCAAGCAGGCGACGCTCGCCGCGCACGGCGTGGCGGGCGAGCTGATCGACGCGGCGACGCTCGCGCGGCTGGAGCCGATGCTGCGTGCGGGCCTCGGCGGCGCGCTGAAAATTCCCGGTGACGCGATTCTCTATGCGCCCGTCGCCGCGAGCTGGCTGTTGCAACGCGCGCCGGGCATCACGTCGCGGCGCGATCGCGCGGTCGCGGTCGACGGCCCGAGCGTGACGCTCGCGAGCGGCGACACGCTGCGTGCGGAACGTGTCGTCGTCGCGAACGGCGTCGCCGCGCGCACGCTGTTGCCCGAATTGCCGCTGCGCCCGAAGAAGGGGCATTTGCTGATCACCGATCGCTACCCGGGCCAGGTGTCGCACCAGCTCGTCGAGCTCGGCTATGCGGCGAGCGCGCATGCGAGCGATGGCACGTCGGTCGCGTTCAACGTGCAGCCGCGGCCCACCGGCCAGCTCCTGATCGGCTCTTCGCGCCAGTTCGACACCGAAGACGCACGCGTCGAGCCGCCGGTCCTCGCGCGCATGCTGCGCCGTGCGGCCGGCTACCTGCCGGATCTGGCCGATCTGAACGGCATTCGCGCATGGACGGGCTTTCGCTCCGCGAGCCCCGACGGCCTGCCGCTGCTCGGCGAGCATCCGGCGCGGCCGGGCGTGTGGCTTGCGGTCGGGCACGAAGGGCTCGGCGTGACGACCGCGCCGGGCAGCGCGCGGCTCGTTGCCGCGCTGATGACGGGAGAACGCCCGCCCATCGACATCGAACCGTATTTGCCGGGACGTTTCCTGACGGCGTCCCACGTAGCCGGAGCGCTTTCTTCATGATCATTCATCTGGACGGCCGTGCGCTGACGGTGGCCGACGGCGTGACCGTCGCGGCCGCCGTCGCGGCGAGCGGCGACGACACGACGCGCGTGTCGTGCACGGGTGCGGCGCGCGCGCCGTTTTGCGGTATGGGCATCTGCCAGGAGTGCAGGATGACGATCGACGGCCGTCGCCGCCTGGCTTGCCAGACGCTGTGCCGCGACGGGATGCGGGTGGAGCGCACGCGATGAAACAGGAACGACTGAGCGTCGACGTCGCCATCGTCGGCGCGGGGCCGGCCGGATTGTCGGCCGCGCGGGCCGCCGCACGAAGCGGCGCGACGATCGCGATCGTCGACGACAACCCGCGCGCGGGCGGCCAGATCTGGCGTCAGGCGGCGGCAGCGACACCGTTGCCGGTCGCGGCGGAACGCCTTGCCGTGCTGCGTCAGCCGAATGTCACGCACCTGGCGGCCACGCGTATCGTCGCGGAGACGCAGCCGGGCACGCTGCTGCTGGAGGACGACGAACGCGGGTTTCTCCTCGAATTCCGCACGCTGATCGTGTGCTGCGGCGCGCGCGAGCTGTTGCTGCCGTTTCCCGGCTGGACGCTGCCGGGCGTCACCGGCGCGGGTGGCCTGCAGGCGCTGATCAAGTACGGCCTCGACGTGCGCGGGCAGCGCATCGTCATCGCCGGCAGCGGCCCGCTGCTGCTCGCGAGCGCGGCGACCGCACGTCAGGCCGCCGCGCAGGTGTCGCACGTGCTCGAACAGGCCGCGTGGAGCGATGTTGCCGGCTTCGGCGCGGGGTTGTGGCGCTGGCCGTCGAAACTGGCGCAGGCCGCGAAGCTCGTCACGGCCGCCTACCGGCCCGGCGCACACGTCGTCGAGGCGTTCGGCGACCAGCGGCTCGAACGCGTGCGGATCCGGCAGGGCGAGCGCGAGTTCGAGGTCGATTGCGACCGGCTCGCATGCGGCTTCGGCCTCGTGCCGAACACCGTGCTGCCGAGCCATCTCGGCTGCCGGATCGAGAACGGCGCGGTCGCGGTCGACGCGTACCAGCGCACGAGCCGCGAAGGCTGTTTCGCGGCGGGCGAGTGCACGGGTGTCGGCGGCAGCGAACTGGCGATGGTCGAAGGCGAGATTGCAGGTTGTGCGGCCACCGGGCAGACGGCGCCGCTGGACGGGCTGATTGCCCAGCGCGCGCGCTGGCATGCGTTCGCGGATTCGGTGCGCGAACGCTTCGCGATCCGCGAGCCGATTCGCCGGCTCGCGCGGCCCGATACGCTACTGTGCCGTTGCGAGGACGTGCGCTTCGACGCGGTCGCGCCGGCGTCGGGCTGGACGGCTGCGAAGCTGCTGACGCGCTGCGGAATGGGCGCATGCCAGGGCCGTGTATGCGGCGCAGCCGCGCAGGCATTGTTCGGCTGGACGCCGCCGGTGCCGCGCACGCCGCTCGTGCCCGCGCGCGTCGGCACGCTGATGCTGGACGACACGGCGTCCTGCGACGGCGCCTGACGCGCCAGCGCGAGGCGGTCCGGTTCCGGCCGCCTCGCCATTCACTCCTCCTTCACTTTCTCCCATCCGCCGACCTGCGGTGCCGCACAGGCACGCAGGCACTCGATCGCGGCAGCGACGGCCGCGCGATTCGCGCTGTCGGGATGCCAGTACATCGACACCGCGCCCTGGCCCTCGAGCCGCATCGGCAGGATGCGGATCGCGTTCAACTGCTCGAAGCGCCGCGCGGCGCGATGCGACGCGACGCCCAGCAGGTCGGTGTTGTTCAGCAACGTGAGGTTCAGGATCGACGAATTCGATTCGACACAGTGCGGAGGCTGCACGCGGCCCGCGGCCGTCAGCGCGACTTGCAGCGCGTTGTGCACCGGCGTGCCCGACGGCCAGACGATCCATGAGTAGGCCAGCACCTCGTCCCAGCCGACACAGGCCGCGCCGACGAGCGAATGATCCGGCCGCGCGACGAACACCACCGGATCGACGTACAGCGCTTCGGCGTGCAGGTGCGGATCGACGGACGCCGAGCCCGAGCGGCCGACGACGATGTCCAGTTCGCCGCGCGCAAGCTGCGGCATCAGCTGGTTCATCGTGCTTTCGGCGAGACGCACTTGCGCGCGCGGCATCCGCTTGAGCAACTGCGACACCGCGAGCGGCACCGTATCGGCGGCCGCGACGCCCGACGTGCCGATCGTGACGAGGCCGCTGCCGCCTTCGCGTAGCGCCGCCATGTCGTCGCGCGCGACGTCGAGCTGCGCCTCCACGCGGCGCGCGTGCTCGATCAGCGCATCGCCATAGGCCGTCGGCCGCAGGCCGCGCGCGTGCCGCTCGAACAACGGCAGCCCGACATCCTCTTCCAGCTCCTTCAGCCATTTCGACAGCGCGGGCTGGGTCGTCGCGAGCGCTGCCGCCGACTGGCTCAGGTTGCCGGTGCTGGCGAGGCTCAGCAGCACCTGGAGGTGCCGTAATCGCAGCCGGTAGGTCCAGTCCATCGTGTGCTCCGTGTCGGGAGATATATCCAAAATAATCTGGATTAGATGATTTCGCCATTTTACCGGGTATGTCTGCGTCGAATATAAATGGGCCAACGGACTGAAGCACGCGGTCCCCGACCCGACACAGCGCCGAACGCGATCGGCCGCCCCAAGGAGACATCATGACCAGCCGACACCCGGATACGTCCCGCGCCGACTATTACGCACGGATCGCCGAACAGCGCCTCGCGCCATTGTGGGAGTCGCTGCACAACCTCGTGCCGAAGACGCCGCAGCCGGCCGCGCAAGCCGCGATCTGGAAGTACGCGCAGGTGCGCGACCTCGTGATGCAGGCCGGCGGCGTGATCAGCGCGGAGGAGGCCGTGCGCCGCGTGCTGGTGCTGGAGAACCCGGGGCTGCCCGGCAAGTCGAGCATGACACCGAGCCTGTATGCCGGCTTGCAATTGATCCTGCCGGGCGAGATCGCGCCGAGCCACCGGCATACGCAGTCGGCGTTGCGCTTCATCGTCGAGGGCAAGGGTGCTTGGACCGCGGTGAACGGCGAGCGCACGACGATGCATCCGGGCGACTTCATCATCACGCCGTCGTGGGCGTGGCACGACCACGGCAACCCGTCGGTGGAAGATGGCGGCGAGCCTGTCGTGTGGCTCGACGGGCTCGACATTCCGCTCGTCGGGAGCCTCGATGCGGGCTTCGCGGAGAATTACCCGGAGGCCGAGCAGCCCGTCAGCCGCGCGGAAGGCGACAGCTTCGCGCGCTTCGGCCACAACATGGTGCCGGTGCGCCATCGCGCGAGCGACCCGACGTCGCCGGTGTTCAGCTATCCGTACGCGCGCACCCGCGAGGCTCTCGACGCGCTGTACCGCAACGGCGAGCTCGACGCGTGGGACGGCGTGAAACTGCGCTACGTGAATCCCGCGACGGGCGGCTGGCCGATGCCGACGATCGCGACCTTCATGCAGTTCCTGCCGGCCGGCTTCGACGGCCGCACGTATCGCAGCACCGACGCGACGATCTACTGCGTCGTCGAAGGCAGCGGCACCGCGCGCATCGGCGGCGATGCGTTCGCATTCGAGCCGCACGACATCTTCGTAGCGCCGTCGTGGGCGCCGGTGCGGCTGGCGGCCTCGTCCGACTCCGTGTTGTTCAGCTATTCCGACCGGCCTGTGTTGTCCGCGCTGAACCTGTTGCGCGAAGCGCGCGAGTGACGCCGCCGGTCGGCGCGATTTTTCGATATCCCGGATTCGTCCGATGCGCCGCCGACGCGGCGCGCGTTCCTTCCTTCATGTCTACGCTGGAGCCGTTCATGACTTACGTTTTCCCGCCCGAAGCGCCGGTGGCGCTTCCCGTCGCCGGCAGCGACGCCCGTTTCGCGGTCCGCCGCGTGTACTGCGTCGGCCGCAACTACGCGGCCCATGCGCGCGAAATGGGCTTCGATCCCGATCGCGAACCGCCGTTCTTCTTCTGCAAGCCCGCCGACTCGATCGTGCCGGTCGCCTACGGCGAAACGCTCGATCTCGCGTATCCGTCGCAGACGCAGAACTACCACTACGAAGCCGAACTGGTCGCGGTGATCGGCAAGGGCGGTTCGGACATTCCGCTCGAAAGCGCGCTCGAGCACGTGTGGGGGTACGCGGTCGGACTCGACATGACGCGCCGCGACCTGCAGATGAAGATGCGCGAGATGGGCCGGCCGTGGGAAATCGGCAAGGCGTTCGATCGTTCCGCGCCGATTGGCCCCGTGCATCCCGCGAGCGAAGTCGGTCACTTCGAGCACGCCGGCCTGTGGCTGACGGTCAACGGCACGACGAAGCAGAAGAGCGACGTGTCGCACCTGATCTGGTCGGTCGCCGAAACCGTGGCCGACCTGTCGAAGTTCTTCCGCCTGGAACCGGGCGACGTGATCTTTACCGGCACGCCGGAAGGCGTCGGCGCGGTGGTCAAGGGCGACGTGATGAAGGTCGGCGTCGAGCGTCTCGGCGAACTCACCGTGCGCGTGGTCTGACGCACGTTCCCCGATTTCATCGAAAGGCCACATCGTGCAACTGCATAGCTTCTTCAACAGTTCGACCTCCTATCGGGTGCGCATCGCGCTCGCGCTGAAAGGACTGTCGTACGACACGCTGCCCGTAAACATTCGCACGGGCGAGCACCGCGAGGCCGACTACGTCGCGCGGGTGAACCCGTCGGCGTCGGTGCCGGCGCTGGTCGACAGCGATTTCCGTCTCGGGCAGTCGCTGGCGATCATCGACTACCTCGACCAGATTCATCCGGCACCGCGGCTGATTCCGCTGGAGCCGCGGCAGCGCGCACGCGTGCTGGAACTCGCGACGCTGATCGCGTGCGACATCCATCCGGTCAACAACTTGCGCGTGCTGCGCTATCTCGACAGCGAACTGCAGGTCACACCGCAGCAGAAGACGGCCTGGTACCGGCACTGGATCGCGGAAGGCATGGCCGGCGTCGAACGCCTGCTCGCGCGCGCGGACACGGGCCCGTGGTGTTTCGGCGATGCGCCGACGCTCGCGGACGTCTGCCTCGTGCCGCAGGTCGCGAACGCGCTGCGGATGGATTGCGACCTGAGCGCCTATCCGCGCAGCCTCGCGGTTCATGAACACGCGCGGCGCGAGCCGGCGTTCGACGCGGCGCAGCCGATGCGGCAACCCGACTACGTCGCGTAACACGAAGCAGGAGACAGACATGGGCGAGACAAACAATGCGGGCCGACGCGTACTCGTGATCGGCGGCGGCATCGGCGGGCTCGCGACGGCGCTGGCGCTCGCGCGCCAGGGCATTCGCGTGAAGCTGCTCGAACAAGCCGCGCAAATCGGCGAGATCGGCGCGGGCATCCAGCTCGCCGCGAATGCGTTCAATGCGCTCGACGCGCTGGGCGTCGGGGAGGCGGCACGTGCTCGCGCGGTGTTCACCGACCGGCTGCAACTGATGGATGCGCTCGATGCGCGGGAAGTCGCGTGCATCGATACGGGCGCCGCGTATCGCGAACGCTTCGGCAACCCGTATGCGGTGATCCATCGCGCGGACATCCACCTGTCGATCTACGAGGCCGTGAAGGATCATCCGCTGATCGAATTCCGGACCAGCACGCAGGTGTGCGGGTTCGAGCAGGACGGCAACGGCGTGACCGTGATCGATCAGCACGGCGAGCGTTATCGTGCCGACGCGGTGATCGGCTGCGACGGCGTGAAGTCCGCGATCCGGCAGGCGCTGATCGGCGATGCGCATCGCGTGACGGGGCACGTCGTGTACCGCGCGGTCGTCGACGTCGACAACATGCCGAAGGATCTGCAGATCAATGCGCCGGTCGTGTGGGCCGGCCCGCATTGCCATCTCGTTCACTACCCGCTGCGCGGCGGACGGCAATACAACCTGGTCGTCACCTTCCACAGCCGCGAGCAGGAAACCTGGGGCGTGCGCGACGGCAGCAAGGAGGAAGTGCTGTCGTACTTCGACGGCATCCACCCGCTGCCGAAGCAGATGCTCGATCGGCCGACATCGTGGAAGCGCTGGGCGACCGCCGATCGCGACCCGGTCGAGCGCTGGAGCGCGGGCCGCGCGACGGTGCTCGGCGACGCCGCGCATCCGATGACGCAATACATCGCGCAGGGCGCGTGCCAGGCGCTCGAGGATGCGGTGACGCTCGGCGCGGCCGTCGCGCAGCGCGACGGCGACTTCGAGGCCGCGTTTGCGCTGTACGAACGCGCGCGGATTCCGCGCACCGCACGCGTGCTGTATTCGGCGCGCGAGATGGGACGGATCTATCACGCGAAGGGCGTCGAGCGGCAGGTGCGCAATGGGCTGTGGATCGGTCGCACGCAGGCGCAGTTCTACGACGCGCTGGACTGGCTGCACGGCTGGCGCGCGGAGGATTGCCTGAAGACCGTCGCCTGACGCGCTTCAGCCCGAATCCGGCGGCGCGCATTCCAATGACATCGCGCGCGACCGCCTTCATGGAGGAGACATCATCATGGCCAATACGCTGTCCATCGACGTCAGCGAATGGATCGACCGGCATCGCGTCGCGCCGTTTCAGGTCGCGATCGTCGTGCTGTGCTTCCTGATCGTCGCGATCGACGGTTTCGACACGGCATCGATCGGCTTCATCGCCCCCGTCATTCGCGCGGAATGGGGACTGTCGCCCGCGCAACTCGCGCCGGTATTCGGCGCCGGACTCGCCGGGCTGATGGCCGGCGCGCTCGCGTTCGGGCCGTTCGGCGACCGGTTCGGCCGCAAGCGCCTGCTGCTCGCCTGTGTCGCGTGCTTCGGTATCGCGAGTGCGGCGTCGGCGAGTGCGGGCGGCTTGACCGAACTGATCGCATGGCGCTTCGTGACGGGCCTCGGGCTCGGCGGCGCGATGCCGAACGCGATCACGCTGACGTCCGAGTATTGCCCCGCGCGGCGGCGCTCGTTGCTCGTGACGACGATGTTCTGCGGCTTCACGATCGGCTCGGCCCTCGGCGGGCTCGCGGCCGCGTCGCTGATCGAACGCGACGGCTGGCGCGCGGTGCTCGTCGTCGGCGGTGCCGCGCCGCTGCTGCTCCTGCCGATGCTCGCGTGGCGGCTGCCTGAGTCGGTGCGCTACCTCGTCAATACCGGCGCGCCGCGCGAGCGGATCGCGGCGATGCTCGCGCGCATCGCACCGGATCCGCATCTTGCGCACGCGTCGTTCGTCGCGCCGCGCGGCAAGCCGGCCGGGTCGCCGCTCGGGCGGCTGTTCGCTGCCGACCTGCTGCGCGGCACGCTGTTGCTGTGGCTGACCTTCTTCATGAGCCTGCTCGTCATCTACCTGCTGTCGAGCTGGCTGCCGACGTTGTTGCGCACGACCGGCGCGACGCTGCAGACGGCCGCGCGCGTGACCGCGATGTTCCAGGTCGGCGGCACGCTCGGCGCGATCGTGCTCGGCTGGCTGATGGACCGCTTCGATCCGCAGCGCGTACTTGCATGCAGCTATGCGGCGGCGGGTGTGTTCGTCGCGGCCATCGGGGTGCTGGCCGCATCGCCGGTGGGCGCGGCAATGGCCGTGTTCGCGGCCGGCTTCTGCGTATCGGGTTCGCAGGTCGGCGTGAATGCGCTGTCGGCGGCGTTCTATCCGACCGAATGCCGGACCACGGGCGTGAGCTGGGCGAACGGGATCGGCCGCGGCGGGTCCGTCGTCGGCTCGATGGCGGGCGGTGCGATGCTTGCGACGGGGCTGCCGTTGTCGACCGCGTTCGCGTTCGTCGCGGTGCCGTGCGTGATCGCCGGCATCGCGGTCCTCGTGCTCGGCGCGGTGCGGGCGGGTGCGAAGCGCACGGCGGCAGCCGAGACAATTGCCGGCGAGCAGGCGTAGTGAGCAAGGGGCAGGGTGCGGCCATTGTCGATGGCGCCATCATCTGACGGCATCGAACGAAAGTACGACTCTACGTTATATAGATATATATAATATCGTTTCGTTAATTGTTTGCCGTCACCCTCATGAACACTGCCCCCTCTACCAGGCTGCCCGAGCCCGACCAGATGCGCGCTGCCGCCGAATCGGCATGCGCGCTGCTCAAGGTGCTGTCCAATCCTGACCGGTTGCTGCTGCTGTGCGAGCTGTCGCAGGGCGAACGCTGCGTAAGCGACCTGGAGACGCGGCTGGATATCCGCCAGCCGACGCTGTCGCAGCAGCTCGGCGTGTTGCGGGACAACGCATTGGTCCGCACGCGCCGTGAAGGCAAGAACATCCACTATTCGCTCGACAGCCCGGCCGTGATCGCGGTGATGGGCGTGCTGTACGAACAGTTCTGCGGCGCGCCGGCGAAGGAGGCCCGCCATGCACGTTGATGTGCTTCATTTCACACCGTGGCTGTCGCTTGCAGGCGGTGTGCTGATCGGGCTCGCTGCCGCGTGGCTCGTGGCGTTCAACGGACGGATCGCCGGGATCAGCGGCATCGTCGGCGGCTTGTTCACGGCCGGCGCAGCCGAGCGCGGCTGGCGTGCCGCATTCGTCGGCGGGATGATTGCCGCGCCGCTGATGATGCGTATCGTCGGCGCCGTCATGACGCCGCAGGTCGATGCGGGCTGGGGCGAGCTGCTGGCGGCCGGCCTGCTGGTCGGGATCGGCACGCGCTATGCGGGCGGATGCACGAGCGGTCACGGCGTCTGCGGGCTGTCGCGCGGTGCGGCGAGATCGATCGTCGCGACGTCGGTATTCATGGTCGCGGGATTTGCGACCGTATTCGTGCGACGGCACATGATCGGAGGCTGACATGCAGGCAGGATTCGCGTTTCTGGCGGGGCTGCTGTTCGGCGCCGGCCTCATCGTGTCGGGGATGGCCAATCCGCAGAAGGTGATTGGCTTTCTCGATCTGGCAGGCCGCTGGGATCCGTCGCTCGCGTTCGTGATGGCCGGCGCGATCGGCGTTGCCGTGTTCGCGTTTGCGTGGGCGAAGCGTCGGACGCGGTCGTTGCTCGGCTTGCCGATCCAGTGGCCGGCCGCGCGGACGATTACCGTGCGCCTCGTCGCCGGCAGCGCCGTGTTCGGCATCGGATGGGGGCTTGCCGGGTTTTGCCCGGGGCCGGCGATCGTGTCGATCGGGTTCGGGTCGATCAAGGGCATCGCTTTCGTCGCAGCGATGCTGATCGGGATGGCGTTGTTCGAGTGGATCGAGCGCGCGCGGCAGGGGCGGTAGCTGCGTGTGGTTCTTGCGGCTGAAATTGTCGGCGCGCCCCCGCGCCGAGACAAAACCGTGCTCGTTGCCTGCGTGATTACACGCCGATTACGTGACGACAGCGGCGACGGCGCGGGCTGCCGTGTCAGGGCTGCTCGCGGACCTGGCGCTCGCCGAGTAGCGGCGTGATTACCCGGTGCAGCCATGTGCGCCACATCGCGAACACGCCGGACCGGGCTCCGGGCGCCGCGATGAGCGCGGCGACCGGCCCGGCACCGCCCGCGGACAATGTCATGTGACCGGCCGTCTCGATCGTCAGGCACTCGCCTTCGTCGAGCACGCGGCGAACGTAATGCGGCGTATCGGGCAGCCAGTCTATCCCGCCATGACGCAACGTGACCGCCAGCGCGCCGTCGAGCACGACGACCTGGCTGCCCTTGTCGAACCACGCAAAGTGGCTTTGCCCGGCATCGAGCCGGATGTCTTGCGTCCGCATGGCGAGTCCTTTTTCCGGTTGCGCGGCCCGGCGATGGCCGGGCAACAGCGTGCAATCAGGTTAGGGAAATGCGCGCGGGCAGGACAGATTCAGGGGACGGGAATCTGTTACGGTGCAGCCGACGATTTTGATCGTCTGTATCGGTGGGTTTCCCGAGAATCTGTATCTGGCGTGTGCCGGCGCGCGCGGGCACGATGACCCGCATGACGCTCATCACGGACTCGTTCCGAACACCTTTGCCGATGGCCGGCGAGCCGCTGTACGAACGACTCGCCGAGCACTATCGCCGCATCATCGCGGCGGGTACGCTGTCGCCCGGCGACCGGATGCCGTCCGTACGTGCCTTCATGGCGCAACACGGCGTGAGCTTGTCGACCGCGATCCAGGCATTTCGGCGGCTCGAGGATACGGGCTGGTGCGAAGCCAGGCCACGTTCCGGCTATTTCGTCAGGCGGCGCGCGGCCGCCGCGCTCGATACGCTGCCCGAAAGCGATGGGCCGCCGCTGAGCGTCGAGCCGCCGTTCGCGGGACTGCATGAGCGCGTATCGCGCGTGATCGATCGCGCGAACGCGAAGCCCGATGCGCTGAATCTCGGCGGCGCATCCGCGCTCGCGACGCTGTATCCGTCCGAGCGCCTGCAGACGCTGGCGATCCGGTTGCTGCGGCGCAAGCCGACGCTGCTGACCGACGCGGGGCCCGTTGGCGGGTCGCCCGAATTCCGGCAGACGATGGCAAAGCGCGCGCTGTCGTACGGCGTGACCGTATCGCCGGACGACGTGATGTCGACGAGCGGCGGCGTCGATGCCGTGAATCTCGCGCTTCGCGCCGTGGCACGCCCGGGCGACACGGTCGCGATCGAATCGCCGGCCTTTTTCGGCTTGATCCAGCTGCTCGAAAGCCTCGGCCTGCGTGCGCTCGAGATTCCGGCCAGCCCGACGACCGGGCTGTCGATCGAAGCGCTCGAAGTCGCGCTGACCGCGTACCCGGAGATTCGGGCCGTGGTCGTCGTGCCGAATCTGCAGAACCCGCTCGGCAGCGTGATGCCCGACGAGCGCAAGGCCGCGCTGGTCGCGCTTTGCTCGCGCCACGGCGTGGCCGTGATCGAGGACGAACCGTATCGCGAGCTCGTGGAAGCGCCACACGTGGTGAAGCCCGTAAAGGCATGGGATCGTGACGGCACGGTGATTTATTGCCCGTCGTTCAACAAGGTGCTGGCACCCGGGATGCGGCTCGGCTGGATGAGCGCGGGCCGCTGGCACGCGCGCGTGAAGATGCTCAAGTTCGCGCACAGCCGGCACAACGCCGCGTTGCTCCAGGCCGTCGCGGCCGAATTCGTCGGCTCGGGAGCGTTCGATCGCCACCTGCACCGGTTTCGCGAGCAGTTGCGCGTGCAGCGCGATGTGACGATCGATGCGATCGCGCGCCATTTTCCGGCCGGCACGCGGATGAACCGGCCGCCCGGCGGCATGCTGCTTTGGATCGCGTTGCCGGACGGCGTGCGTTCCGAAGCATTGTTCGATGCCGCGCTGGCTCGCGGGGTAAGGATTGCGCCAGGCGCGATCTTTTCGAACTCCGACCGCTTTGACGCGTATATCCGGCTTGCCTGCACGCGGGTGTTCGACTCGGCACATGAAGCAGCGATCGAAATGCTCGGGCAATTGATACGCGACGCGGCGGCCGCTGCGCAGGTGTGAACCGTGCACGCACGTTGGCTACCGGGCTCGGCGGCCGTGACGGGGGCACGGGCCTGCCGACCCGGCACGCCGTGTTCACCGCCGACGGCCGCCGCGCAGCGACGCGCCGACGATACGATTTCGGCGATTTCATCGGCTGACCGCATGCGCGGCGAGGTGCTGACGGATCAGCGACAGGTAGCGATCACCGACCGAGAAGTCGCGCGCCGCGCGCGGCCGCTCTGCCTGACGCAGCGTGGCCGGCGCGCTCATGCCGAGGTATCGGCATACCGCCGACGGGAAGGGCTTGCGCGTATGCCCGAGCTGGCGCGCCGCGCGCTCGACGCGGGCGTCGCCGACCTGCGCGCGCAGCCATGCCAGCACTTGGCGATCGGTGTCGTTGACGATACGGACCAGATGTTCCATCGCGCACCTCACTGTTCATAAATACAGTACTGTAAATATAACCAGTATATGAGGCGACCGCAAGCGGGCGCGCATGCGCCTGGCCATTCGGCCAGGGTTCAGCGCACCGGCGCAGGTGTGCGGGCAGCCGGCGCCCCGGCAACCCGGGCGGCAGGCGGGGCAGGCGGGACCAGATTCGCGTAGCGCGCGTCGGTCAGCGTGCCGAGGAACGCGACGATGTCGTCGATTTCCGCGTCGGTCAGCGCGGGCGGCGTGCCCGGCCGGCGGTTCATCGGCGTCGAATTGACGTTGATGTTGCCGCGATACGCGGCCGGCACGTCGTCGAACGTCCCGGCGCCGTGATACCAAAAACCCGGGTCGGTCGAGCGTGTGTTGTAGAACGCGACCGCGTCGCGCAGCGTCGTGAACACGCCGTTGTGCATGAACGTCTGCTTGACCGCGACGTTGCGCAGCCCCGGCGTGCGCAGGTAGCCGCACCATTGCGTCGGCTCGGGCCATCGCAGCCGCGCGGCCGTCTCGCACAGACCGTTGTCGAAATGGCGCGGATCGCGGTTCGCGGGCAGTGCGCGGTTGCGCGGCACGCCGATCGCGTCGTAGCCGAAATCGGTGAAGAGCGAGCGCTCCGGCCGGCTCGACGTCTCCGACAGCGTATGGCAACTCATGCAGTTGCCCTTGTCGGGATTGCGGAACAGCGCCAGGCCGCGCATCTCGGCCGGCGCGAGCGGCTTGCGCGTGCGCAGGTACGCGTCGAAGCGCGACGTGAACGGCGCCATGTCGTCGCTCTGCAGATAGGCCTCGACGGCCGAGCCCAGCGCGCGCACGAGCTGCTCGGGGTCGCGCCGCACCGATGCGCCGAAGCGCGCGGCGAGGGTGTCCGACAGTTCGGTGCCGTTGACCTTGCGCAGCAACGCAGCCGGCGTGCGGTTATTCATCTCGTTCGGATCGAACAACGGCCCGCGGATTTGTTCGGCGAGCGTGTCCGCGCGGCCGTCGCTGAAGAGGCCGCCGAACGGCGACGGCGCGGGAGCGTCGTCGTCCTGGTAGAAGTGGCGGCGCGGCACGTAGCGCACGTACAGCAGCGACGGCGCGTTGCGCTGGCTGAAGCGTCCATGGCGGCTGCCTTCCGGCACGCCCGGCCCTGTGAGCGAAGCGGCCGACAATGTCGGCGCGAACGCGCGCCCCGGATCGTGGCAGCCCGCGCACGACATGCCGCGCGGCTCGGACAGCCGCGGATCGAAGAAGATCCGGCGGCCCAGCGCGACGAGTGTCGGGTCGGGCGCGAAACGGGAGGCCGCCGCGTCGACCTTGCCGGTCACCTGCGGCGTCCCGTTGCCGATCGTGCCGACGACGCGCGACGGCGGCGCACCGGGAAGCAGGATCGTCTCCGACGGCGCGGCATGGCCCGCGAGCGCCGCGCCGCCGAGCAGGGCGGCGGCAAGTACGCGTACCGCCCGGCCGCCGATGCCGCCACCGCCGCCGCCACCGCCACCGCCAACGCCACCGCCAACGCCAACGCCAACGCCAACGCCAACGCCAACGCCAACGCCAACGCCAACGCCAACGCCAACGCCAACGCCAACGCCAACGCCAACGCCAACGCCAACGACGCCGCCAACGACACCGACCACAACCGAAGGGGAAGTCAGCGGCCCGGCGGCGGTCGCCGACGAAACCGTCCGCCTCCGCGATCCGGCCGTCCGTCGCCGGCGTCTGATCGAATCCGCCATATCTTCCTGCAATCGAACTTCGTCGGTCACGGCGCGATGAACCCCGTCTTGTCGCATGCGAGCGTGTTGCCCGACTGGTCGCACGACGCGAGCAGCTTGCCGGCCGCCGAATACGCATGGAATACCCAGCCCGTCGCGGGCGCCGCGCGTCGTTCCATGATCAGGAAACCGAAGCTGTTGTTGTGCGACAGCCGTTCGATCACGGCCCCCGGCGCAGGTGTCAGGCCGGCGGGAAACGGATCGGGCAGTGCGACGTCGAGGTTGTCGCCGCCGTTGCCGGACACGATCGTCGCCGGATGGCCGGACGAGAAGTTGATCGCCTGGAAGTCGTGCACGTGCCCGTGCAGCGCGACGTTGACGCCGGGCGGGTAGTACGCCTGCGCGTTCAGGCTCGCCATCACCGACTGCAGCGCCAGGTTGCCCGGCGCCGGCGTGCTGCCGGCAATCGGCGCGAACGCGAGAATCGGGTGATGGTTCGTGAAGATCGTCGTCGAGATGCCGGCCTTCGACGCAAGCACCGCGACCGTCTGGAACTGCTTCTGATAGATACGGAACTGCGCGTCGGTCGTCTTCAGCGGATTGCGTCCGACCTTCGCGGTGTCGAACACGATCACCTGCGTGCCGCCGCCGAGCGACACCGCATAGGGTTCCGAATAGTTCGCGTCGTCGTCGTTGGCCGGATCGTCGCACGATCGAGCCGCCGAATACGGGCGCGGATCGAGGAAGCGGTACCAGCCCTGGCCGGCCCGCGCGCATTCCTCGTGGTTGCCGCGCACGACGACCCACGGCGCCTTCGCGAACAGCGGCGCGGCCGGCCGGAACAGGTCGGCCTGCCACGTATCCCAGCCGTAGCCCCACGGGCTGTCCTTGCAGCCGGCGATGTCCGGCGGGCACGCGTTTTCGCGGTAGTGATAGTCGCCGACGTGCAGCACGAGGTCCGGCGACAGCTTCGCGACGCTCGCCGCGATCGTGTCGAACGGCCAGACCGTCGCGTCGTTGCATGCCTGCCATGCGTTGTCGGCCTTCTTCATCCGGCAACCGGTGTCGGCGATGATCGCGATGCGCTGCGGCTGCGCTTTCGGCAGCGGCAGCACGCGGCCCGCGACGCTCGCCGTCCGGGCATCGCCCGGCAGCGTCGCTTCGCAGACCGACACCGGGAAGCTCGACGGTTTCGAGTCGGCCGGGGCGCTCGCCGTCGGCCGTTGCGCGACGGTCGCGGCGCCGGCGCGCAGCGTCATGCGCGACTGCTTGCCGTCGACGGACAGTAGCGGACACAGCGGATCGCTCGCGGACGCAGCACTGTAGTTGGTGACCACGCGCGCGATCGCCTGATTCGCATCGCCGATCTCGACCCATGCGGCCTGTACGTTGATCGCGGCGCTGGCCGGATCGGCGGGCGTATCGATGTGATTCGAACACGCGGACAACGCCGCGAGAGCAACAAGCGCAGCGCAGCGCACGAACAGCGCGCGGGAGAGGAGTCGTCGCATGGGAGGCACCGTAGGAAAGCCGTCAACGATACGGAACGTGAATGTAAGAAATGTGAAGGGCAGTGCGGCGACGGCCGACACGACGCGCGGGTCGTGCCGCATTCGCGGCCTTGACCTCAAGCCGGCTTGAAGCAGCATAGTCCGGATCACGGTCAACGACACGGACGAAAGGAGGGCGACGATGGAAGGAAGCCGGACAAACGAAGCGCAGTCTGCGCTATGGAACGGCCCGTCGGGGCAGGCATGGGTCGACACGCAGCGCGTGCTCGACCGGATGTTCGAGCCGTTCGAGGCATTGCTCGCGGATGCGGCGGTGGCGGCATCCGCGAGCAGTGTGCTCGATGTCGGCTGCGGCACCGGCGCGGTGACGCTCGCGATTGCGCGGCGGCTCGGCGCGCATGCCCGCTGTACGGGCCTGGATATTTCGGCGCAGATGGTTGCAGCGGCACGGGCGCGCGCGGAACGCGAGGGCGTCGATGCCGACTTCGTGCATGCCGATGCGCAGACGCATGCGTTCGCGCCGGACCGGTTCGACCTGATCGTGTCGCGCTTCGGCGTGATGTTCTTCGACGATCCGGTGCAGGCCTTCGCGAACCTGCGGCACGCGGCGCGCCGGAACGCGCAACTGCGATTCGTCGCATGGCGCGGCGCCGCCGACAATCCGTTCATGACGACTGCCGAGCGTGCCGCGGCGCCGTTGCTGCCGGCGATGCCGGCGCGGCAACCGGGCGCGCCCGGACAATTCGCGTTCGGCGACCGGCAACGGATCGCGTTGGTGTTGTCGGACAGCGGCTGGGCCGATATCGCGATCGAGCCGATCGATGTCGCATGCGCATTGCCGGTGCCCGCACTGGACGACTACATCGCGCGACTGGGCCCGGTCGGGCTCGCGCTTCGTCAAGTGGACGACGCGACGCGCCGGCGGGTGATCGAAACGGCTCGCGCTGCGTTCGAGCGCTACGTGCAAGGCGCGAACGTGCGCTTCGATGCGGCGTGCTGGCTCGTCACCGCGCGGGCGCCGTCTGCATGATCCATTGGGAAAATGGCCGCAGCGCGTCGTCGCGCATGGGCGTTGCCGTTCATGCATGACAAGGCTGCGATGCCATGCAAAAGGGCAGCGTGTCAGTCGCGCCTCGCTCGCAACATCAGCCACGCACAGCCGGCCGCCACGAGCGCGAGCCCGAGCAGCACCGCCTCGACGCCGAGGGCGAAACCGGGCGGCATCTCGCCGCTATTCGGCATCGGCGACAGGTTGGCGGCGATCGCGATCGCGCCGCCGGCCAGCAGCGCGATGCATACGATCCAGTAGAGCTTGCCGCGCGGAGCGGCGGTGCGGATCCGCCACAGCGCGAGGCCGACGCCGCCGAGATAAAGCATCGCGAGCGTTGCGAGCGCGATGAAGTCGCCGGTGCGATCACTCAGGAGGCCGCTCATCGCACGGCTCCGTCGGGTGCCATGCGCCGCCCCGACACGACGAACGCCGCAGTCCGGCTCATTCGGCCTCCGTGGCGTGCCCGGGCGCTCGGCTCAGCAGGTGCGTACGCTGGTCGGCCGCGAGCGACACGTAGCGTTCGTATTGACGCAATACATCGGCGATCAGTTCGTCGCCGCGCAGGTATTCGATGTCGTAGCCGAGCCGGCCGTCCTCGAAGAACGTGACGATGCCGTACACGTGCGGCCGCCCGGACTCCGGCTCGGCCGCTTCGCGCACCAGGAACGCAGCCGCGGATTTCGCCGTCACGCGCGCGCCGTAGACGAAATCGCGGTGTTCCGCGGTCGGCACGGTCAGGCGTACCGCATCGTCGCTGTCGCGTTGCACGTGTGCGTCGACACCGCCCGCGCGCAGCTCGTCGGCGACTTTGCGCAGTGCCGGCTCGACGGTTTCCGCGACGAACTGGCGAGCGTCGGCCTCGGTCGTCTGCCGCAGGATGTGGGTCAGGCGATGGCGCCAGTGCTGACCGGTCCAGAAGCTCGTCGCGGGCGCGACGTCCTGCGAATAGTGCGCGCGATCGGCCGCGAGCCCGCGCCACAGTCCGTAGCAGAGCGCGAGCATGATCAACGCGACCGGCAATGCTGCAATCAACGTCATCGCCTGCAGCGCGCCGAGCCCGCCCGCGACCAGCAGCACGGCCGCCGTCACGCCCAGCAGCGCGGCCCAGAACAGCCGCTGCCAGACAGGCGAATGCGCGCTGCCGCGCGTCGCGATCTGATCGATCACGAAGGCGCCGGAATCGGCGGACGTGACGAAGAACACCGCGATCAGCACGATCGCGACGATCGACAGCAACTGGGACAGCGGCAGGAAATCGAAGAAACGGAACAGCAACGCATCGACACTGCCGGCCGTTTGCGCGAGCGCGCCGGCCGCGCCGTGGGTGTCGAGCCAGATCGCGCTGTTGCCGAACACGGTCATCCACACGAGATTGAATGCGGTCGGCACGAGCAACACGCCGATCACGAACTGGCGGATCGTGCGGCCGCGCGAGATGCGCGCGATGAACATGCCGACGAACGGCGACCACGATACCCACCATGCCCAGTAGAGGATCGTCCACCCGCCGAACCAGCCTTCCTCGCGCGGCGGCGCATATGCGTAAGTGCGGAACGACAGATCGACGAGATTCGACAGGTACTGGCCGATGTTGTCGCCGAGCGCGCGCAGCAGGAACGACGTCGGGCCCGCGACGACCACGAACGCGAGCAACAGGAACGCCAGCAGCAGGTTCAGTTCGGACAGCCGCCGCACGCCCTTGTCGAGACCGCTCGCGGCCGATGCGCCGGCCAGGATCACGACGATCACGACGAGCCCGATGCGGAACGCGTTGCCGCTCGTATCCCAGCCGGCGACCGTATGCAGGCCGGCGCTCAACTGCATCACGCCGTAGCCGAGCGTCGTCGCGATGCCCGCGACCGTGCCGACCAGCGCGAACGCGTCCACCGCGTGGCCGATCCAGCCGTTCACGCGCTCGCGCAGCACCGGATACAGGCCGGAGCGCAGCGTCAGCGGCAGGTTGTAGCGGAATCCGAAGTATGCGAGCACGAGACCCATCAGCCCGTAGATCGCCCACGCATGAAAGCCCCAGTGGAAGAAGGTCATCAGCATCGCCTCGCGTGCGGCGGCAGGCGTGCCGGGGTCGACGGTCGGCGGCTTCAGGAAGTGCTGCATCGGTTCGCCGACGCCGAAGTACATGAGACCGATGCCCATGCCTGCCGCGAACAGCATGGCCGTCCACGACAGGAAGCTGAACTCGGGCTCGGCGTCGTCGGGGCCGAGCCGGATGTTGCCGAAGTCGCTCGCGGCGATCAGCACGAGAAACACGAGGAACGTGGTGACGGCGAGCACGTAGAACCAGTCGAAGCGCGCGACGACCCATTGCTGGCCGGAGGAGAAGAGCGCGCCGGCTTCGTTCGGGTGCAGTGCGCACACGACGAGCAGTGCACCGATGACCGCAAGCGCGGGCAACACGACTTGCGGCTTGAATGTCGTGCGAGGCGAGGAACGGGAATCTGGCATGGCTGGCATCCAGTTGTGGGCGCAACGAGGCGCGACGCCGCCCGGCGCGCGTGTCGCGCGTCGGACCCTGATACGGCGTGCGTCGAGTGTACCGCGGTGTCAGGACTGCAAGAAGGGATATGCAGCAGGGATAAACCTGACGAATTGTAAGGTATTGCGACGATCGCGAAAACCCGCACGCTGCGTGCGGCATGCGAGAGGAGGGGCACGTCGAACGCAAACCGGCCCCGGACGATGCCCGATCGTCCGGGGCTCAGGCGGGCGATGCGCCGCCGTGCGGGTTCAGAACGTCACGGCGATGCCGGCCATGCCGACGAACTGGCCGTGCGTCGTCGACGGCGTGAGCTGTTGCGAATCGCCGACGATCGGCGCCGCGTCGACGATATGGCCGGCACCCAGCGCGCCGAGCGTCCGTCCACTCGAATGCGTGTACGCCTGCAATGCATAGAGCGTCGTGCGCTTCGACAGGCTGTACGACTCCTTCAGCGAATACTGCTGATAGCGGGCTGCGTCCGATACGCCGTTTGCCTTCGACGCGAGCGTGTATGCGAACGCGCCGGCCACCGAGAAGGTCGGCGTGAAGCGGTACGCGGCGAGCGCGCCGTAGGTGTTGAACACGGCCGTGTCCGTGAACGCGGAGCCGTTGCCGGGCAGATACTTCACGTTCGAGTAGTTCAGACCCATCGTCAGGTTGCCGAGCGTGTAGTTGCCGGCGGCCGCGACCTGCTCGACGGCCTTTGCGGTCAGGTATCCCTGGTTCAGCACGGACACCGCGAAGCTGCCCGACGCCGCGGTCGCCGGATTCAGGAAGCCCGCCGACGAGCCCGAGCTGTTGATGCGCAGGTAGCCGGCCGCGATGCCGACCGGCCCGTTCGCATAGCGCAGTGCGGCGCTGAACGTGTTGCCCTTGCCGGTCGCGCCCGCGATGCCGCCGAATGCGTACATCGCACTGGCGGTCAGCCCGGAGAACGTCGGCGACGTATAGGTAACCGAATTGTTGACGCGGATCGTCGTGTCGAGCCCGTCGATGTCGCCCGGATGCGCGCCTGTCGCGCCGGTCAGCCAGCTGCTCGATGCGTATGGGCCGACCAGCAGGAAATACGGCGTGTACTGGCGGCCGGCCGTCACCGTGCCGTAATGATCGTTGCGCAGCCCGACGAACGCCTGGCGGTTGAAGATCGTGCCGGCGGCGGCTTGCGCGCCGGTGTTCAGGTTGAAGCCGGATTGCAGGTCGAAGATCGCGTGCGTGCCGCTGCCGAGATCCTCGTCGCCGCGCAGCCCGAACTTCGACGCATACAGGTTGCCGTCGCGCATGTACACGTTCGAGTGACCTTGCTGGTTGTTGACGTACGCGATCGAATCGTCGACCACGCCGTACAGCGTCACGCTGCTTTGCGCATGGGCGGTGGAAGCGCCGAACGACGCGGCCGATAAAATCAGGATTGCAGAGTAGTGATGCGATGCCTTCATTGACGATCTCCAGGTCTCTTCAAGGGGCGGGAGGCTGATCGGCCTCCTCTTTGGGGCAGGGCGGGCCGTGTGCGCGGCCCGCCCGATCCGACGGTTCGGCGTTTTCGCGCGCTTGCGCGATCAGTCGTCGAGTGCCACGACGATGCGGCGCCACGCACCGTCGCGCACATCGTGTTCGACGCGCGCACCGCGCACGGCAACGGTGCCTTGCAGCGACGCCGGCAGCAGGATCTCGATCCGTTCGGCAGGGCGGTTCATGCGGCCGTCCCAGCGGACCGATACACCGAGTTCGCCCGACGCCGCGCGCCCGGTCTCGATGCGCCACAGTCCGTATTCGCCGTCGCGCCACGCTTCCGTTTCGCCGTCGTCCTCGACGCACTCGCCGTACGCCACGCCGTCCTCGATACGCGGCGCGACGAGGAAGCCGCGCGTGTCCGCGCGTGCGCCGAACCGTTGCTCGGCGACGTTAAGCGGCAGCACGCGGCCTTCGCGCAACAGCATCACCGGCGTGTCGAGCGGCGCGGGCAGCGTTACGCTGGCGCCGCCGTCGAACGACTGCGCGCTCGTGCAGCACATCCAGCGTGCACCGCGCGGCAGATACACCGTGCGCTCCGTGCGGCCCGCCTCGACGACCGGCGCGACCAGCAGCGCGTCGCCGAGCATCATGTCGTCGCATTCGTCGTAGCAGCGCGGGTCGCCGGGGAAGTCGCCGAAGGTCGGCCGCAGCACGGGCTCGTAGCGCGTGGTCGACAGCCACAGCAGGTGATAGAGGTAAGGCAGCAGCCGGTAGCGCTGCTTGATCAGCGACGCAATTTGCGCGGTGATCTCCGGATACATCCACGGCTCGTTGACGGTGCCGTCGTCATTCCACGAATGAATGCTGAAGCGCGGCATGAAGATGCCGAACTGCACCCAGCGCAGCAGCAGCTCGGGTGACGGTGCGGGGCCGGAGAAGCCGCCGATGTCGTGACCGATGTTCGACACGCCCGACAACGCGAGCCCCAGGCCCATCCTGAGGTTGTAGCGCAGCGTTTCCCACGACGTGTAGTTGTCGCCGGACCAGGTCTGCACGTAACGCTGCATGCCGGCGCCGCCCGAGCGCGACACGAGGAACGGCCGCTGCGCAGGTGCATGCGCGCGCTGTGCGTCGCGCGACGCGCGCATCATCAGCATCGTCTGCAGCACCTTCGCCTCGCGTGCGGGAAACGGCTGGCCGAAGCCGTGCGCGATCGCATCGGGCGACCAGATCTCGTATTCGTTGTTGTCGTTCCACGTCGACTCGATTCCATAATCGAGCAGCGCCGAGGTGACCTGCTCTTGCCACCAGCGATACGCATCCGGTTGCGTGAAGTCGAGATACGCGCCGACCTCGTCCCAGAACTGCACCCAGGCCGGCTCGCCCGATGCCGAGCGGATCAGCAGCCCGCGCCGCGCCGCGTCGTCGAACGCCGGGTGGTCGCGCAGCAGGCACGGCTTGATGTTCGCGCAGAGGCGGATACCGTGGTCGCGGTAGTGCTTCACGAATCCTTTCGCGTCGGGAAACTTGTCGCGGTTCCAGTTGAACACGTAGCGCTTCGCGCCGATCGACGTATAGCCCGACGACAGGTGGAACGAATCGCACAGGATGTCGTGCGCGTCGCACTGCTCGACGAACTGGTTCATCTGCCGCTGCGCGTCCGGCGCGTCGGTGTAGCTCATCGTCGAGCCCGAATAGCCGAGCCCCCATTTCGGCGTGCGCGCCGGGCGCCCGGTGAGCCACGTGAAGCGCCGCGCGGCCGCGAGCGGCGTGTCGGGCGACGCGATGAAGTAGTAGTCGAGATCGCCGTGCTCGGCGACGAAGTAGCGGTACAGCCCGTGGTAGTTGTCGAGTTCGCGGCCCATGTCGAACGCGCAATCCGACAGCGTGTCATAGAACAGCCCGAAGCCCCGGCATGTGTCCGGCGACCACGTGACGTAGAACGGAATGTGCTTGTAGAGCGGGTCCGTGTGCTTCGCGCTGTACCCCATCGCGTCGATGTTGCGCATCTCGAAGCGCGCGCCGGTGCGGTCGAGCTCGCCCGCGCGTTCGCCGAGCCCGAACACCTTGTCGCCGCGCTCGCGCGCGACATAGTGATACGCGCGATCGTCCCACCAGCCGAAGTTGTACGCCTGCGTCGCGCGGTCGGCGAGCACGACGCGCCATGTGTCGTCGGCACCGCGCATCGACCACGTGCAATGGCCGCCTTGCCGGCTTACCGCGAGGCGAACCTGCGCGGTTTCGACGCGCACGCCGCCGTCGTCTTCGACGAAGTCGTAGGCCGGCAGCGTGAAGCCGCTCAGGTCGAGGCGGTCGCGTCCTTCGAGCGGTACGTCGTCGAGGCCCGGTGCGATCGTCCACGTGCGCGGGGTGCGCGGCGTCGCGTCCGGGAGCACGCGCACGCGCACGATGTCGTCCTCGAGCACGAAGATCTCGAGGGTCGCGCCCGCGTCGGATGCGAGCAGCACACGGTTCGCCCGCCGGTCGGCGACGCGGAACACGGGCGGATGAAGAAGCGAGGTCATGAAGGCGATTCCCTGGTGAAGACGGAGGTCAGGCGTGCTGCGCGAGCAGGCGTTCCTGCTTCGACTGCCCGCGGATCAGCACCGCGAGCAGCGTGACGCCGATGATGTCGAACAGGCCGAGGCACGCGAACAGCGGTGCGTAGCCGATCTTGTCGGCGAGCGCGCCGACCAGCAGCGAGAAGCCGAGCCCGCCGATCCACGCGGCCATGCCGGCGAAGCCGCTGGCGGTGCCGACTTCCTCGGGATCGAACACATCGGCCGACAGCGTGTTGACGAGCGCGGAGATCATCTGGTGCGCGAAGCCGCCGACGCAGAACAGGCCGATGGCCGTGTAAGGCGACGACACGAGCCCGATCATCGCCGGCCCCAGCATCAGCACCGCGCCGAGCGCGACGCCGGCGACACGCGACCACACGAGCGGCAGTTTGAACCGGTTGGCGAGATACGGCGACAGGTAGCCTCCCGCGATGCCGCCGGCGTCGGCCGCGAGAAACGGCATCCACGCGAAGATCGCGATCTGCGTGAGCGGCATGTGGCGTTCGGTCGCGAGGTACAGCGGGATCCAGAAACTGAAGGTCTGCCACGCGGGTTCCGCGAAGAAGCGCGGCAGCGCGATCGCCCAGAAGCGGCGCGCGGTGATGACGTCGCGAATCCGGCGCTTCGACACGGCCGGCATCGTGGCCTGGCCGTCGCGGATCAGCGTGCGCTCCCGCGACGTGATGCGCGGATGATCGGCCGGCGACCGGTACAGCGTGTACCACAGCGCGGCCCACGCGAAGCCGAGCGCGCCCGTGACCATGAATGCGGATTGCCAGCCGAACCGCATCGACAGGAACACGACGAGCGGCGGCGCGATCGCGGCGCCGAGCGACGTGCCCGCGTTGAAGTAGCCGACCGCGACGGATTTCTCCCGATCGGGAAACCATTCGGCGACGGCCTTCATCCCCGACGGAATCGCGGCGGCCTCGAACAGGCCGAGCAGGCCGCGCAGGATGCCGAGCGACAGCCAGCCCGACGCGAAGCCGTGCGCGACGCCGACCACCGACCACAGCATCGCGAACAGCGCGAACCCGAGCCGCAGGCCGATCAGGTCGACGATGAACCCGCAGACCGGCTGCATGATCGTATAGCCGATCTGGAACGCCCCGACGATATACGAGTACTGCTGCGTCGAGATCGTGAACACGTGCTTCAGTTCCGGTGCGAGCACCGCGAGGGAATTTCGCGCGAGGTAGTTGAGGATCGTGCCGAGACAAACCAGCACGATGATCCACCAGCGCAAAGCCTTGACTGTTTTCACTGCTGTCTCCTGAGCCATGCAAGCCGCCCGGTTGGGTCGGCTTATGCGGTCACGTTTGTACGATGTCCGATCTTGAAGGACGGTCGATTCGCGTGATTCTTACCGGAATGACGGCTTTCGGTCGAACATTCAGCTGCCATTGAAACTCAATGTTATCTGACGACTGATCATTTTCGAGCATCGTATGTTCGAATTCGAATCCGGTCAACGCCAATTTGCATTCGAATGAACATCCTTGGGGTATTCCCGATAAGTCTGTGGATTGGGTCCCCGACGCGATCGACTGCATCAGGCGGGCCGGTGGAGGGCGTGACAACCCTGATGAAAATTTATTTTTTTCCTTCCGGCAGATTGTGTAAATTGATTTTCATCCACCTTGCAAAACCTTTCGCATGACGCCTCTCCTGCCGCACGAAGCCAGTCACGACGAATCCGCGATTGCGGAGCGCATCGCCGCGGCGATGCCGCGGATGACGCCGATCCATCGCCGGATGGGCGAATTCGTGCTCGCGAATCCGTTCCGCGCGGCGACGATGCGGATCGACGAGCTCGCGCAGGCCGTGAATGCGTCGATCGCGACCGCGAACCGCTTCGCGAAGGCGCTCGGCTTCGACGGCTATCCGGCGATGCGCGCGGCGCTCGTGCGCGGCTTCGAGGCGACGCTCGGGCCGGTCGAGCGGCTGCGTTCCGCGCAGGAGCAGGAACAGGAGCACGAGCAGGGCGTGCGCGGCGCCGCATGGATCGACGCCGTGTTCGACCAGGCCGTCGCGAACATCGAGAACACGCGTGCACAGCTGGATGCGGCCGATGTCGAGGCGGCCGTCGAGGCGATCGTCGGCGCGCGGCGCGTGCTGATCCTCGGCGCCGGTTCGAGCGCGTTTCTGACCGGGCTGATGGAACACGGACTGTCGGTGTGTCACGACAACGTACAGTCGCTCGCGCTGCTCGGCGGCCCGTCGCATGCGGCGCGGCGCCTGTACACGGCCGACTCGCGCGATCTCGTGATCGCGCTCGCGTTTCCGCGCTACGTCAAGGACACGATCGAACTGGCCCGCCGCGCGGCCGCGCGCGGCGCGCGTGTGCTCGGCATCTCCGACGGGCCCGGTTCGCCGCTTGCACCGATCGCGTCGCTGAATCTGTACGTCAAGGCGGAACGGCGTTTCGCGGCCACGTCGGAGGCGGCCGTGCTGACGATGATCGAGGCGCTGATCGACGCGGTCGCGCTGCGCACGCATCGCTCCGCGAAGTCCGCCGCCGAAATGACCGAATTCCTGTTGCCGTGGCTGGTCCACCCGCAAGCGGCGGTGCCCGCCGCCAACCCTTCTCCCACCGGTTCGAAAAAATCATGACCTCAACCGCGATCGTCGCGATTCATGGCGGTGCAGGCACGATCCTGCGCGATGCGATGGACACCGACACCGAACGCCAGTACCGCGCCGAACTCACCGCGATCCTGCAGGCCGCGCAACAGGTGCTCGCCGATGGCGGCAGCGCACTCGACGCCGTTACCGTCGCGGTGCGGCTGCTCGAGGACTGTCCGCTGTTCAACGCCGGGCGCGGCGCCGTCTACACGGCCGAAGGCAGGCACGAACTCGACGCGGCGGTGATGGACGGCACGACGCTCGCGGCCGGCGCGATCTGCTGCGCGACCCGCGTGCGCAATCCGGTGCTCGCCGCGCGGCGCGTGATGGAGGCGAGCGAGCACGTGCTGCTGGCGGGCGCGGGTGCCGACGCGTTCGCGGCCGCCCAGGGCCTCGAACTCGCCGAGCCCGGCTACTTCGACACCGAAGCGCGTCATGCGCAGTGGGTGAAGGCGCGCGCGGCGGCCGGGACGATGCTCGATCACGATGCCGCGAGCTTCGCGTTCGGCGCCGGGCAGCCGGCCGAGCCGCTCGATCCCGACCGCAAGCACGGCACGGTCGGCGCGGTCGCGTGCGACGTGCACGGCCATATCGCGGCGGCGACCTCGACCGGCGGCATCACGAACAAGCAGCCCGGCCGCGTCGGCGATTCGCCGATCATCGGTGCCGGCTGCTACGCGGACGACGCGACCTGCGCGGTATCGGCGACGGGCACCGGCGAGATGTTCATCCGGCTCGCGACCGCGCATGACGTGGCCGCGCAGATGGCCTACCGCGGCGCGTCGCTTGCCGATGCCGCGCACGACGCGGTGATGAACAAGCTGTCGCGCCTGGCCGGGCGCGGCGGGATCGTCGCGGTCGACGCGCACGGCAACGTCGCGATGCCGTTCAACACGGAAGGGATGTATCGCGGTTACGCACGCGTGGGCGAGACGCCCGTGGTCGGCATCTATCGCGACGATGCCGCCTGATTCCGGATCGTACGAGGAGACCTTCGCATGACTTCGAGCCGAACCCCGTCCGCGCTGGTGCTGCCGGAACAGCGCGTCGTCGCCGTCGACGACCTGTCGGTCATGTTTCGCCGCGAAAACGCGACGTTCGAGGCGGTGCGCAACGTGTCGTTTCACGTCGATCGCGGCGAGACGCTCGCGATTGTCGGCGAGTCGGGGTCCGGCAAGTCGGTCACGTCGCTCGCGCTGATGCGGCTCGTCGAGCATGGCGGCGGCGAGATCACGAGCGGCCGGATCGCGTTGCGGCGTCGCGGCGGCGCGCTCGTCGATCTCGCGCAGGCGAGCGCGGCGACGATGCGCGGGATCCGCGGCGCGGACATCGCGATGATCTTCCAGGAGCCGATGACGTCGCTGAACCCGGTGTTTACGGTCGGCGACCAGATCAGCGAGGCGATCGCGCTGCACCAGTCGAAAAGCACGGCCGACGCGCGCGCGGAAGCGTTGCGGCTGCTCGATCTCGTTCGCATTCCCGAGGCGCGCCGCGTGTTCGCGCGGTATCCGCACCAGTTGTCCGGCGGGATGCGGCAGCGCGTGATGATCGCGATGGCGCTGTCGTGCCGGCCCGCGCTCCTGATCGCCGACGAGCCGACGACCGCGCTCGACGTGACGATCCAGGCGCAGATCCTGCAACTGATCCGCGGGCTGCAGGACGAAATGAACATGGGCGTGATCTTCATCACGCACGACATGGGCGTGGTCGCCGAAGTGGCCGATCGCGTGCTCGTAATGTATCGCGGCGAGAAGGTCGAGGAGGGCGAATCCGAGCGCATTTTCGCGACGCCCGCGCACCGCTACACGCGTGCGCTGCTCGCGGCCGTGCCGCGCCTCGGCTCGATGCAGGGCACCGACCATCCCGAAAAATTTCCGCTGCTGAAGGTGGACGGCGCAAGCGCGGCCGCACCGGCGCCCGCGGCGAGCGATGCGGGCAACGCGGCCGCGGGGCCCGCCGCCGCGCAGCCGCACGTCGATCCGGCCGCGCCGCCGATCCTGCGCGTGCGCGATCTCGTCACGCGGTTTCCGGTGAAGAGCGGCGTGTTCGGCCGCGTGTCGCAATACGTGCACGCGGTCGAGCGCGTGAGCTTCGAGCTGCGCGCGGGCGAGACGCTCGCGCTCGTCGGCGAATCCGGCTGCGGCAAGTCGACCACCGGCCGCTCGCTGCTGCGCCTCGTCGAATCGCAGAGCGGTTCGATCGAATTCGACGGCTGCGACATCAGCGCGATGAAGGGCCATGACCTGCAGGCACTGCGCCGCAACATCCAGTTCATCTTCCAGGATCCGTTCGCGTCGCTGAACCCGCGCCTCACGGTCGGTTTCTCGATCATGGAGCCGTTGCTCGTGCATGGCGTCGCGAGCGGCCGCGAAGCCCAGGCGCGCGTCGACTGGCTGCTCGACAAGGTCGGCCTGCCGCCGGAGGCCGCGCGCCGCTACCCGCACGAATTCTCGGGCGGCCAGCGTCAGCGCATCGCCATCGCACGCGCGCTCGCGCTGAATCCGAAGGTCGTGATCGCCGACGAGTCGGTGTCCGCGCTCGACGTATCCGTGCAGGCGCAGATCGTGAACCTGATGCTCGACCTGCAGCGCGAGCTGGGCGTCGCGTATCTGTTCATCTCGCACGACATGGCCGTCGTCGAGCGCATCAGCCATCGGGTCGCGGTGATGTATCTGGGGCAGATCGTCGAGATCGGTCCGCGCCGCGCGGTGTTCGAGGCACCGCGGCATCCGTACACGAAGAAGCTGATGAGCGCGGTGCCGGTGGCCGACCCCGCGCGCCGGCATGCGCCGCGCCAGCTCGCGGCGGACGAGATTCCGAGCCCGATACGCGCGGTCGGCGACGAGCCGCTCGTCGCGCCGCTCGTCGCGGTCGGCCCCGATCATTACGTCGCGACGCATCGCGTCGGCGGCGCGTATTGATGCACGGCGAGGCGCACATGGACCGAAGCTGCGCACGTGCCAGGCAACGGCGTCATTTTCCCGAGCGGATGCAGTCACGCCGCGATTTCCACCACGCGTTACCGAATCATCCACAGGAGCCAGACAACATGAACAAGCCGCATTCGTTCCCGATGTTCCGTCCGCGCGCGTTGTTCGCCGCGGGGGCAGGCGCGCTCGCGCTGACGGTCGCCGTGCCCGCGTTCGCGCAACAGAACGTCGTGGTCGCCGTGTACTCGACGTTCACGACGATGGACCCGTACGACGCGAACGACACGGTGTCGCAAGCCGTCGTCAAGTCGTTCTACGAAGGGCTGTTCGGTTTCGACAAGGACATGAAGCTCGTCAACGTGCTCGCGACGAGCTACCAGGCGTCGCCCGATGCGAAGGTCTACACGGTCAAGCTGCGCCCGGGCGTGAAGTTCCACGACGGCACCGACTTCAACGCCGACGCGGTGAAGGCGAACTTCGACCGCGTGACCGATCCGGCGAACAAGCTGAAGCGTTACGGGCTGTTCCGCGTGATCGAGAAGACCGAGGTGGTCGATCCGATGACGGTGCGCTTCACGTTGCGCGAGCCGTTCTCCGCGTTCATCAACACGCTTGCGCACCCGTCGGCGGTGATGATTTCGCCGGCCGCGCTGAAGAAGTGGGGGCGCGACGTGTCGCTGCATCCGGTCGGCACGGGCCCGTTCGAGTTCGTCGAATGGAAGCAGACCGACGACATGAAGGTGAAGAAGTTCGCCGGCTACTGGAAGAAGGGCTACCCGAAGGTCGATTCGATCGACTGGAAGCCGGTGGTCGACAACAACACGCGCGCCGCGCTGCTCAAGACGGGCGAGGCCGATTTCGCGTTCACGATCCCGTTCGAGCAGGCAGCCGACCTGAAGAGCAACCCGAAGGTCGAGCTGATCGAGCGGCCGTCGATCATCCAGCGCTACATCTCGCTGAACACGCAGAAGAAGCCGTTCGACAACCCGAAGGTGCGTGAAGCGCTGAATTACGCGGTCAACAAGGAAGCGCTCGCGAAGGTCGTGTTCGCCGGCTACGCAACGCCGCAAACCGGTGTCGCGCCGGTGGGCGTCGAATACGCGACCAAGCTCGGGCCCTGGCCGTACGATCCGGCGAAGGCGCGCGCGCTGCTGAAGGAGGCCGGTTATCCGAACGGGTTCGAGTCGACGCTCTGGTCCGCGTACAACCATTCGACGGCGCAGAAGCTGATCCAGTTCGTCCAGCAGCAGCTCGCGCAGGTCGGCGTGAAGGTGCAGGTGCAGGCACTCGAGGCCGGCGAGCGGGTCGCGAAGGTCGAGAGCGCGCAGGATCCGGCGACGGCACCGGTGCGGATGTACTACAGCGGCTGGTCGGCCTCGACGGGCGAGGCGAACTGGGCGCTGTCGCCGCTGCTCGCGTCGACGTCGGCGCCGCCGAAGCTCTACAACACCGCGTACTACAAGAACGGCGCCGTCGACGACGATCTCGCGAAGGCGCTCGAGACGACCGACCAGGCGAAGAAGGCCGCCTTGTATGCCGATGCGCAGAAGCAGGTATGGGCCGACGCGCCGTGGATCTTCCTGGTGCAGGAGAAGATCGTCTATGCGCGCAGCAAGCGCCTGCACGGCATGTACGTGATGCCGGACGGTTCGTTCAACTTCGACGAAATCTCGGTGAAATGACGGCGATTCGCCCGCTGTGCGGCGCCGGCGGCGCAAGCTGCCGGCGCGCTGATTCGATCGGTGCCCCATGCTGAATTTTCTCGTCAAACGCCTGTTCGGGCTGCTGCCCACGCTCGCGATCGTCGCGGTGCTGGTGTTCCTGTTCGTGCACCTGCTGCCGGGAGACCCCGCGCGGCTCGCGGCCGGGCCCGAAGCCGACGACGCGACGGTCGCGCTCGTGCGCGCCGATCTTGGCCTCGACCAGCCGCTGCCGGCGCAGTTCGCGAACTTCTTCGTGAAGATCGCGCACGGCGATTTCGGCACGTCGACGCGCAGCAAGCGGCCGGTGTCGACCGAGATCGGCGAGCGCTTCATGCCGACGCTGCTGCTGACGCTCGTCAGCATGGTCTGGGCAACGCTGTTCGGGATGGCGATCGGCATCGCGTCGGCCGTATGGCGCAACCGCTGGCCCGATCGCGTCGGGATGACGATCGCGGTGTCGGGCATTTCGTTTCCCGCGTTCGCGCTCGGCATGCTGCTGATGGAGATCTTCTCGGTGAAGCTCGGCTGGCTGCCCGTCGTGCCCGACGGCACGTGGAAGAGCTACGTGCTGCCGTCGCTGACGCTCGGTGCGGCGGTCGCGGCCGTGATGGCGCGCTTCACGCGCGCGTCGTTCGTCGAGGTGCTCAACGAGGACTACGTGCGCACCGCGCGCGCGAAGGGCGTGCACGAGCCGATGGTCGTGCTCAAGCATTGCCTGCGCAACGCGATGATCCCGGTCGTCACGATGATGGGCCTGCAGTTCGGATTCCTGCTCGGCGGCTCGATCGTCGTCGAGGCCGTGTTCAACTGGCCGGGGCTCGGGCGCTTGCTGGTCGACGCGGTGACGATGCGCGACTACCCGGTGATCCAGGCGATCGTGCTGCTGTTCTCGCTCGAGTTCATCCTGATCAACCTGACCGTCGACGTGCTGTACGCGGTCATCAACCCGACCATCCGGTTCAAGTGAGAGTGAGGCGAGCATGAACGCGACTGTCCAGCCCGCGGCGTCGGCCGCATCGAGCGCGATCCGCACGCCGTGGCGCGAATTCTGGCGCAAGTTCCGCAAGCAAACCGTCGCGCTGGTCGCGGGCGGTTTCGTGCTGGCACTCGTCGTGCTCGCATTCGTCGGCCCGCACATCGTGCCGTTCGATCCGGAGAACTATTTCGACTACGACGCGCTGAACGCAGGGCCGTCGGCCGTGCACTGGTTCGGCGTCGACTCGCTCGGCCGCGACATCTTCAGCCGGATCGTCACCGGCACGCGCATCTCGCTCGCCGCCGGTTTCTTCTCCGTCGCGCTCGGCGCGCTCGTCGGCACATTCTTCGGACTGCTTGCCGGCTACTACGAGGGCTGGTGGGACCGCATCACGATGCGCGTGGCCGACGTGCTGTTCGCATTCCCGGGGATCCTGCTCGCGATCGGCGTGGTCGCGATCCTCGGCAACGGGATGGTCAACGTGATCTGCGCGGTCGCGATCTTCAGCATTCCGGCGTTCGCGCGGCTCGTGCGCGGCAACACGCTGATGCTCAAGCACATGACCTACGTGGAAGCCGCGCGCAGCATCGGCGCGTCGGACTGGACGATCATCATGCGGCACATCCTGCCCGGCACCGTGTCGTCGGTCGTCGTCTACTTCACGATGCGGATCGGCACGTCGATCATCACGGCCGCGAGCCTGTCGTTCCTCGGGCTCGGCGCGCAGCCGCCGACCCCGGAGTGGGGCGCGATGCTCAACGAGGCGCGCGCGGACATGGTGACCGCGCCGCACGTCGCGATCTTCCCGAGCCTCGCGATCTTCCTGACGGTGCTCGCGTTCAACCTGCTCGGCGACGGGCTGCGCGACGCGCTCGACCCGAAGCTGGAGCGGCGCTGATGCGCGCGGTTCCGATGTGGGGCACGACGCTGCCGGCCGGCCCGCGCGGCACGATCGCCGATGTGCCGGGCGTGAGCGTCGGCCATGCGACGCTCGATGCCGGCGACGTGCAGACGGGCGTCACCGTCGTCAAGCCGCATCCGGGCGACCTTTACCGCAGCAAGGTGCCGGCCGGCGCGGCCGTCATCAACGGCTTCGGCAAGAGCGTCGGACTCGTGCAGGTCGATGAGCTCGGCATGCTCGACACGCCGATCGCGCTGACCAACACGTTCGGCGTCGGCGCGGTCGCGCACGCGCAGATCCGCGCGGCGATCGCGACCAATCCGCAGGTGGGCCGCGACTGGCCGACCGTCAACCCGCTCGTGTTCGAATGCAACGACGGCTATCTGAACGATATCCAGGCGTTCGCGGTGACGGCAGCGCATTACGACGAAGCCTGCAATACCGCGGCGCGAGACTTCGCACGCGGCGCGGTGGGTGCCGGGCGCGGGATGTCGTGTTTCGACCTGAAAGGCGGGATCGGCTCGGCCTCGCGCGTGGCTGTCGCGGCCGGCAGGCCGTACACGGTCGGCGCGCTGGTGCTCGCGAACTTCGGCCGACTGCCGATGCTGACGCTCGGCGGCGTGCCGCTCGGGCGCATCGTCACGCAGCGGCGTGCCGACGCGCACGCGCAGGCGATGCCCGAGCAGGGCTCGATCATCCTGCTGCTGGCGACCGATGCGCCGCTCGACGCGCGGCAATTGTCGCGGCTCGCGCGCCGCGCGGGCGCGGGGCTCGCCCGCACCGGTTCGGTCTACGGGCACGGCAGCGGCGACATCGCACTCGCGTTTTCCACCGCGTACACGATCGCGCACGACGCATCGACCGTCGCGCTGCCGGCGCTCGTGGCCGATGCGGCGCTCGATCCGTTGTTCATGGCCGCGGCCGAAAGCGTCGAGCACGCGATCGCCGACGCGCTACTGCAGGCCGTGACCGTGACCGGGCGCGACGGCCACGTACGGCAATCGCTGCGCGACGCGGTGCCCGATCTCGATCGGTTATTCAACGAAGACAACGCAGGACATCCGATCCATTCATGAAGATCCTGATTTCCACCGATATCGAGGGTGTCGCCGGCGTGTTTGCCATCGAGCAGACGCGTGCCGGTAACCCGGAATACGAACGCGCGCGCCGCTGGATGACCGCCGAGGCGAACGCGGCGATCGAAGGCGCATTCGCCGGCGGCGCGCAGGCCGTCTGGGTCAACGATTCACATGGCGGCTTCCGCAATCTGCTGCCCGACGGGCTCGATGCGCGTGCGCGCGTCGTGCTCGGCAAGCCGCGCGCGCTGGGGATGATGGCGGGCCTCGAACAGCAGCCCGACCTCGTGTTCATGATCGGCTTTCACGCGAAATCGCAGACCCGCGGCGTGCTTGCGCACACCATCAACAACTTCGCGTTCACGCAGGTGTGGCTGAACGGCGTCGAGCTCGGCGAAGCCGGGCTGTACGGCGCGCTGGCGCGCGAATACGGCGCGCACGTCGCGCTGGCGTCGGGCGACGACGTGTTCGCCGAGGAAACCCGGCCGCTGTTTCCGGACGCGCGTTTCGAGACGGTCAAGACGGCCGGCGGCGCATCGAGCGGCGACACGCTCACGCCGGCAGCCTCCTGCGCGCGCATCGCGACCGCCGCACGCGAAACGGTCGCGCACGCGCTGTCGGCCGGCTGGCGCGCCGGTGCGCATCGGCCCGCGCCGGCCGCTTGCACGCTGCGCGTGCAGACGTCCGCGCTCGCCGATCTGTTCTGCGTGCTGCCGTCGCTGGAGCGGGTCGATGCGGTGACGCTGCGCTTCGACGGACCGTCGGTGGAGTATGTGGTGCGCACGCTGAACAGCCTGTCGGCCATGTCGTTCATGCTGCGGTGACGCGTGCCGACCCGGATCGCGGCCCGCGATATCGCCGTTGAAATCCGTGTCGATATGCGCTTCGCGAGATGAAACGTATTGGAGATTTCCGCTTCGATGAAGTCGCTATCCGGCCGATTCGGCAGATTCGGCCGTCGGGTCGTGCGGCCGTCCGGTCGCGCAGCATGGAGCGGGTCGTAGAGCGATCGAAGATGACCCGCCTTCGATATCGTGCATTCATGATGGAATTCGGGCCTTGAGAAATACGCTGCTGGATCCCTACGAACATATTCCGCGGAGCGTCGTGGCGACGGCCACCGACTATGCGGCGGGCACGACGGTTCCCGCGCATGCGCACGGGCGCGGGCAGTTCGCGATCGCGTCGCGCGGCACGATCAGCGTGTCGACGCCGCACGGCCGCTGGCTGGTGCCGCCGCAGCGCGCGTGCTGGGTGCCGGCCGGCGTGCTGCACGAAATGACGACGACCGGGCCGGTCACGATGCTCAACGCATTCGTGTCCGAAGACACGGCGCGGGCCGCCGGACTGCCGGACCAGTGCGGCGTATACGGCGTATCGCCGCTTTTGCGACAACTGATCGACGAGGCGATCGACCTGCCGGCGATGTACGACGTCGACGGCCGGGCAGGCAAGCTGATGGCGCTGCTGATCGCGGAAATCGCGACGATGCCGCGGCTGTCGCTGCACGCGCCGCTGCCCACCGATGCGCGCCTCGCGAAGATCTGCCGGCATCTGTTCGCGTCGCCGTCGATCGCGGCCGATCTCGACCGGGTGGCGACCGATGCGGGCGTGAGCCGCCGCACGTTTACGCGGCTGTTCCGTGCGCAGACCGGCGTGAGTTTCGCCGCGTGGCGTCAGCAGGTCTGCATGCTGGCGGCGATTACACGGCTGAGCGACGGTCAGCCGGTGACGCGTGTCGCGCTCGATCTCGGATATGCGAGCGCGAGCGCATTCACGTCGGCGTTTCGCCGCATTCTCGGGGAAACGCCGAGCCGGTACCTGGAAGCGCGCCGCTAGTCGGAACCGACATGGCGGCGGACGCGGTGCGATGTGCCGATCGCGGACGAAAAAAACGCGCCTGCCAGATTTCGGTCAGACGCGCTTAAAGGCACTCGGTCAGAAAAAATGCGCGACAGCCAGCGGGGCAGTGTCTGCGCATCGAGTCGTGGAATTGTTGCTTGTTCCGATTCAATATCGTCGGTTGGGTGAGGATAGCAAAGCATACGCCGCATAACGCGCGAACGATATCACGCCGCCCCGACCATTCATGTGCACGCGCAGCATGCGTTTCAATCGCACGTTCGATTTCGGGGTCCGAAGCAGCCAGCGACGGGCGTCCGCGATTCGGAACGGACGTGTTGCGGTACGGCATCGAATGTTGGCGCGCGAAAACGAAAACCGCCGCGCGACGCGATGCCTGTCGGTATCGCGCCACGCGGCGGTTCGGTGCGAGCAGCCGGCCGGCGCCGGCCCGCGCGTCACACGTCGAAGAACACGGTCTCGTCCGGCCCCTGCATGCGGATGTCGAAGCGGTACACGACGGGCCGGCCCGGTTGGGCGTCGCGTTTCGCGACGAGCGTCGCGCGGCGTTCGGCCGGCACCAGGTTCAGCACCGGATCGGCTGCATTCGCGGCCGCTTCGTCGTCGAAATACACGCGCGTGAACGCGTGGGTCAGGATCCCGCGCATCATCACGGTCACGTTGATGTGCGGTGCCTCGTCGGTGGCGATGCGGCCCGGCTTCACCGTCGGTACGACGAAGCGGTGCTGTGCATCGGTGCCCGTGCCGACGCGCGCAAAGCCCGTGAAGCCGGACTTCGCGATGTCGTCACGCGAGGCGGGAAAGCGGCCCGCCGCGTCCACCTGCGTGAATTCGAGCACCGCGTCGCTGACGACGTTGCCATCGCCGTCGAACACCTGCCCGACCAGCAGCACGTGCTCGCCTTCGGCCTCCGGCGTGGCGATCGTCGGCGTGAACAGGCTCTTCAGATCGTAGTCGTATTGCTGCGGGCACAGGCCGTAAGCGAAGTACGGGCCGACCGTTTGCGAAGGGGTTTGCTTCAGCGTCGTCATGGTTCAGCGCTCCATCGGGGTAGCGTCGCGGCCGCGCAGCACGATGTCGAATTCGTAGCCGAGCGCATAGCCTTCTTCGGTGATATCCATCGAGAAGCGCGAGATCAGGCGATCGCGCGCCGCTTCCGGCGTGCCCTGGAAGATCGGGTCGTACGCGAGCAGCGGGTCGCCGGGGAAGTACATCTGCGTGACGAGGCGCGAGCCGAAGTAGTCGCCGAACAGCGAGAAGTGGATATGGTTCGGGCGCCACGCGTTCGGATGGTTGCCCCACGGATAGGCGCCGGGCTTGATCGTCAGGAAGCGGTAGCGGCCTTCGGCGTCGGTCAGGCAGCGGCCCGCGCCGAGGAAGTTCGGATCGAGCGGCGCGTCGTGCTGGTCGACCTTGTGCACGTAGCGGCCGGCCGCATTCGCCTGCCAAACCTCGACGAGCGTGTTGCGCACGGGCTTGCCGCCTTCGTCGAGCACGCGGCCGGTGACGACGATGCGCTCGCCGAGCGGCTCGCCGTTCTTCACGGCGTTCTTCGTCAGGTCGTGGTCGAGCGCGCCGAGATCCTCGGTGCCGTAGACGGGTGCGAACTGGTCGCGCAGCTTTTCCTTCAACGGGATCATCGGGCGCGTCGGGCCGCGCTTCACCGACGAACGGTACTCGGGGTGGACATACGCGGGATGCGACGGCCAGTCGCGCGGCGTGAGGATCGTGGGGGAATCCATCGGGCGTCTCCTGATAGGTATTTCGCGAAGTGGATGACGAGACTTTAACCAAGCCGGAAAGTTATGAAAAATGACCTTTTTTCGCGAATTGCATAACTGTTCGTTATGTTGAGGTGCCGATGAACAGCTACCGGACCGGTGCGCCCGTCCGGCGGAGAAGCGATCGGGCTTTGCGTCGTCGCTGGCGGCTTCGTCCACGGCTTTGCCGGTCGCGAAACGAATCCGGCAGCCGACTGACTTCGGCGCGCTGCGACGTCGTGCGTAAGCCCGCAGCGACGCTTGGGACTTTCCGAAAAGTTATGCAAAATGGCATTTCATTGCCTCTCGCATAACCGCTCGTCATGAATAACCGTATCGCCGACGGCCGCGTCAAATTCCGGCACCTCCAGTGTTTTCTCGCGGTCGCGCAACTGGGCGGTGTGCAGAAGGCGGCCGAAAGCCTGTCGATCACGCAGCCGGCCGTGTCGAAGACGATCGCCGAACTGGAGTCGATCCTCGGCGTGAAGTTGTTCGAGCGGGGACGGCACGGCGCGCTGCCAACCCGCGAAGCGCAACTGTTCATCCCGCATGCGAACGCGTGCGTGCTGGCATTGCGGCAGGGCGTCGGCCTGCTTGCGCGCGAGGGCGGCGCGGCCGCGGCGACGCTCGAAATCGGCATGCTGCCGACCGTTGCGGCATCGCTCGCGCCCGCGTTGATGAAGGCGCTGACCGCGCGCTGGCCGCGCATCGTCGTGCGGATCGCGACGGCCGCGAATGCCGAGCTGCTGGAGCGCCTGAAGGCCGGAGCGATCGAATGCGCGATCGGTCGCCTGTCGGAGCCGGAGCGGATGATCGGGCTCGCGTTCGAGCAGTTGTACAACGAACCGCTCGTCGCGGTCGTGCGGGCCGGCCATCCGCTGCTGACGAGCGCCGCGCCCGCTGCCGAACTCGCGCGCTACCCGGTCGTGCTGCCGCCGTTCGGCACGCTGATCCGCCAGTCGGCCGAGCAACTGCTTGGCGCGTGCGGCGCGCCGCCGCTGGATTCGTTCATCGAGGTGCTGTCGGTGTCGGTCGCGCGCGCGCTTGCGCTCGAGAACGACGCCGTATGGTTCGTGCCGCTCTATGCGGCCGAATACGACCTGTCGGCCGGCGCGCTCGCGCGGCTGCCGCTGCCGTCCGCGGGCACCGACGAGCCGGTCGGCCTCGTGCTGCGCACCGATGCGCAACCGTCACCGGTCGCGCGGACGCTGATCGACGCCGTGCGCGACATCGCGCAGGCGCGGTTCGGCGATGCGCACGACCGTCGCGCGCCGCGCGGTGCGCGCAAGCCGCCGGGCCGCGCGCGCTGACACGTCGCACAGAACGTGGGCGGGAGGCGCCCGGCCCGCCGTTCCTTCACCGCCATTCGTTGGCCGTTCGGTCAGTAGCGGGTCTCGTCATGCTTGGCATATCGTATCGTTTTTGGTACGCTCGATGACACGACGATGGCGAGACAGCAGATTCAGATCACGCTCGGTGTACGGTTTTTCCGCACCGCGCGTGGTAACGAGCCGGTGCGCGAATGGCTCAACGCGCTCGGGCAGATCGAGCGCAGGGTGATCGGCGAGGAGATCAAGACCGTTCAACTCGGCTGGCCGCTCGGCATGCCGCTGGTCCGGAAGATGTCGGCGGATCTTTGGGAAATCCGCGTGATGATGCCGCGGCGGAGCGCGCGCGTGCTGTTCACGATCGTCGGCGACACGATGGTGCTGCTGCATGCGTTCTTCAAGCAGTCGCAGGCCACGCCGTCCGACGATCTCGACGTGAGCGTCGCGCGGTTGAAAGCGCTGACGCGCGCCATCTGAATTCCCCCGGCTGCGCCGTGACATGCGATCGGCGAGGTGCCGGCCGGCAACGCGATGCACTGGAGTACCCATGACGACCACGAACAACCCGCATATCGGCAGCGACTTCGACACTTTCCTCGACGAGGAAGGGCACCTCGAAGCGGCCACCGCCACCGCGATCAAGCGCGTGATCGCGTGGCAGATCGGGCAGGAAATGAAGGCGCAGCACATCACGAAAACCGCGATGGCCGCGCGGATGAAGACGAGCCGCGCCGCGCTCAACCGGCTGCTCGACGAAACCGATACGAGCCTCACGCTCGCGACGCTCGCGAGCGCCGCCACCGCGCTCGGCAAGCGGCTCAGCTTCGAGCTCGTGCCGGCCTGACGCGCGCGGCGAAACGGTGCGCGGCGGGCCCGCGCATCGCGGCGAACGGCGCACGCGCGTCCGCACACGGGTGCCGGCGCGCGATCATGTACGCTGCCCGGTCATCCGCAAATACAGCAGTGCGCCGCCCGCGAGCAGCAGCGGGCACAGGAAATACCATCCGGTCGTCAGGAACAGGCCGGCGACGGCGACCAGCGAAATCCACGCGCAGCGATACGCGATGCCGCCACGCGGCAGCAGTTTCAGCGCGGCCGCCGCGCCGAGCCCGTACACCATCACGAAGCATCCGGACGTGACGAGCACGAGCGGCTTCGGCCCGACGTCCGAGAGCGTCGTCGCGGCCAGCGCGACGGCCGCCAGCATCGCGATCACGCCGAGACTGCGGCGGGGCACCCCGCCTACCTGACTACCTTGCGCGAGCCATGCCGGCAGTGCGCCGTCGCGGCCGAGCGCCGCGCCGAGCTTGGCCGCGCCCGCGAAATACGCATTCATCGTGCCGAGCGTGAGCAGCAATGCCGCTGCGGCCGCCAGGACCTGCGCATGACCGCCGATGCCGCCTGCGATCAGTTCCGCCAGCGGCGCGCCGGACGCGCCGGCCGATGGCCCGAGCACCATCACGCTCGCGGCCGCGACCGACAGATACAGGAAGCCGACGACCACGACGGCGATGCCGGCCGAGCGCGGCATGTCGTGCGCGGGCCGGCGGAATTCCGCCGCGAGGTGCGTGATCGCTTCCCAGCCTGCGAAGCTCCACACGAGCAGTGCGGCAGCCTGGCCGACCGCGAGCCACCCGTGTGGCGCGAACGGATGCAGGTTCGTCGTGCGCGCATGTGGCGCGGATGCGAGCACGGCGGCCAGCAACAGCGCGACGAGCAACGCCGACAGCACGAGCTGCATGCGGCCCGACACCGTGACGCCGAACGCATTCGCGGCCGATACAGTCGCGATCAGCGCGGCAGCCGTGACGATGACCGTCGTGTGCCCGCCGCCCGTGACGGCCGCCACGTACGCGCCGCCGAACATCGCGGCGGCCGGCGCGCCGGCCGGCACGGCGAAATAGAAACACCAGCCGACGATCGCCGCGGCCTTCGGTCCGAATGCGCGTCGCGCATAGGTCGATACGCCACCCGCATCGGGATAGCGCGCGCCGAGCGCGGCGAAGGTGGCCGCGAGCGGCCCCGACAGCACGACGAGCGCGGCCCACGCAAGCAGCGACGCAGGCCCGGCGACCTCTGCGGCGAGCGCCGGCAACGCAATGACGCCGGTGCCGAGCACCGCGCCGATATACAACGCGGCACCCTGGAAAATCGTCAGCGAGCCGCCGTGATGAGCGGCGGGCGAATCGGCATGCGAGGACATGAAGGGCAGTCTCCGGAAGGCTTGTTCTGGGCGCGCTCGGCCGCGCCGGGCCGAGCGGTAAATCGCTCGATGCTACCCGAACGGGCGGGGCAATGCGACGCGGCGTTCAGTAGTCCGCGCCGCGCCGTGTGTCAGCCGATGTCAGTAGCGGCGTGCGAGGCGCAGCCGCGCGTCTTCGCGTGCGGCGGGCGACAGGTCGGGCACGTAGTGGAACGTGCCCGATACGAGCGACGCGACCGGCACGCCGTCGCGGAACAGCACGCGATTGCCGGCCAGCGCGGGCACCTTGTCGCCGGGCAACAACGTGCCGGCGAGGTTCAGCGGATCGGCGCCCGTCACGCACACGTACTGGCCGTCGCCAGGTTGGCGACGCAGTTCGCGCAGGATCGGGATCGCTTCCGGCAGCGCGAATTGCTCGCCCGCGAGCCCCGCGACGAAGCGCCCACCGCGGATCTCGCCGCGCGCTTCGAGACGTTGCAGCACGCGCACGAGTTCGCGCCAGCTGGGCAGCCAGTCGGCCTCGCGTTCGAGCAGCCGCCAGAACACCACGCCATAGCGGCGCAGCAGCGTCCAGGCGATATGTTCGAGTGCGTCGGGATCGGTCGCGGCGAAGCCGCGCTTCGGCACGGATGCCGCGTCCGTCGCCGAAGCACGTTGCACGAGCGCCCAACGGCCGGCGTCGTCCATCCCGCCGATCAGCGCGCCGCCGCGCCGCGTGCGCGGCGCATACGTCGCGCTGCGCTTGACCGCGGGCTTCAACAGTGCGCGCAGCCCGGCGAAGCTGTCCGCGTTCACGAGGCCGGCCGACACGAGTTCACCGAGCGCCTGTTCGAGCTCGACGGGCAACATGTGCAACTCGTCGAGCAGTGCGTCGAAGAACATCGCACCGTGCGCGGCGAGCGCGTCACGCACCTGCGTTGCGCGCGCGGACAGCGCCGGTTGCGCGTCCGGGTCGCGCAGCGCCTGCCATGCACCGAGGTGGCGGCGCGGCAGCAGCACGACCGGCGTCGTTTTCACCGGCGTGCCGGCCGCGCGGGCCGGGGCGCCGATGCGGGTCCAAACGAGCTTGCCCGAGCGGCACAGCTCGTCGAGGCCGCCCGCCGTGTAGTCGGTCAGGCGCGCGGGCAGCAGCGCGTCCTCCCATGCGCTCGCCGCGGCTTCGTAGCCTTCGAGCTGCTCGACGACGGCGGCAAGCGCGTCGCGGCCCGTGCCGCGCGTGTCGGGTGTCATGTGCTGCCAGTGGAACAGGAAGCGCATGAAATCGGCGCGCTCGACCGGTTCGATCTCGCGCCGCAGCCGCTTGACCGTGTAGCGATGAATGCGCGCGAGCAGATGGCGTTCGCACCATTCGTCCGCCGTCGCGCCCGGTGTGAAGCGGCCGCGCATCACATAGCCCTCGCGTTCCAGTGCCGCGAGCGCCGTCGCGATCGTCGCGGCCGGCAGGCCGAGCGGCTGCGCGATCGCGCCGAGCGTCAACGGACCGAAGCCGGTAAGCCGCGCGCGGATCACGTCGACGAGCGCGGCGTCCGCTTCCCATGGTTGCGCGCAGGCGGCGGGCACCTTCAGCGCGGGTGCGACCCGTGCATCGGGGTGCAGTGCCCGGATGCACACCAGCCGTTCGACCGGCACCCACAGCGCGGCGCCGCCCGGCGTGACGAGTTTCGTCGCGCGGCGGCGTTCGGCCAGTTCCGTGAGCCGCTCGGGCCAGCCTTCGAGTGCACGTGCTTCGCTGTCGGCGACGCAGGCGAGCGTGAGCAGTGCATCGTGCATTTCGTCGGCATCGCGCACGAGCGGCCACGCTTCGTCGCGCACCGCGTCGATCGCGTCGGCGTCGAGTGCACCGAGATCGTCGGCCGATTCGGGATCGCTCCAGCGGCGCGACTGCACGGCCTGCGTGCGGCGCTCCTCGAGCGGCGCATCGTCGAGGAATGCATAAGGTTTCGCGTTCAGGATCTCGGCCGCAAGCGGCGACGGCGCGGGCAGGTCGCGCGCGATCAGCTCGATCGCGCCGCTTTCGATCCGGCGCAGCAGCGCAAGCCAGCCTTCGGTATCCATCGCATCGTGCAGGCAATCGTCGAGCGTCTGGTCGACGAGCGGATGATGCGGGATCTCGCGTTCGCCGACGACGTTCTCGAGGCACGCGACCTGATCGGGGAACACGGTCGCGAGCAGATCCTCGCTCTTCATCCGCTGCAGTTGCGGCGCGGTGCGCCGGCCGCCGGTGAAGCGCGGCAGCGCGAGCGCGGTCGTCGCGTTCCAGCGCCAGCGCACGCCGAACATCGGCGCGTCGAGCAGTGCCTGGATCAGCACATGCTCGGCGCTGGCCGAGCGCAGGTAGCGCCACACTTCGTCGAGTGCGAAGCTGTGCGCGAGCGACAGCGACAGAACGATCGCGTCGTCGGTCGCCGCGGCCTGCAGCTCGAAGTTGAAACTGCGGCAGAAGCGCTTGCGCAACGCGAGCCCCCACGCGCGGTTGATGCGGCTGCCGAACGGCGAATGGATCACCAGCTGCGTGCCGCCCGATTCGTCGAAGAAGCGCTCCATCACGAGCGTGTCCTGCGTCGGCAGCGCGCCGAGCGCCGCGCGCGTGCGCGCGAGGTATTCGGCGATCTGGCGGGCCGCATCGGGCGACAGATGGAGATCGTCGACGAGCCAGCGCAGCGCCGGCGCGAGGCGGCTTTCCGCCGGGCCGAGCGCGGTGCCGACGGCATCGTTGCGCGAATCGGTGGCGGCGCGGGCTTGCGCCGTTTGCCTGGCGTTGCCGCGCGTGCCCGTGTTGCCGGCCGCGTCGCCGCTCGCGTGCTCGCGTCCAGCGGCTTGCGCGTGCCGATCGCCTTCGGCGAGCAGCGCGTCGAGCCGCGCGCGCAGCCGGCCGACCGCCGCCGACAATTCGTCGCTGCGCCCGGGCGCCTCGCCGAGCCAGAACGGAATGCTCGGCGACTGGCCTTGCGCGTCCTCGACACGCACGCGGCCCGTTTCCACGCGAATGATCCGGTACGACTGGTTGCCGAGTTGGAACACGTCGCCCGCGAGGCTCTCGATCGCGAAATCCTCGTTGACGGTGCCGACCTGGATGCCCTGCGGTTCGAGCAGCACTGCGTAGTCGGCCATGTCGGGAATCGTGCCGCCGGACGTCGTCGCGGTCATCATCGCATTGCGGCGCCCGCGCACCATGCCGCCGACCACGTCGCGATGCAGATACGCGCCACGCACGCCGCGACGGCTCGTGAAGCCTTCGGCGAGCATTTTCATCACGTCGTCGAAGCGTTCGCGCGACAGCCTCGCGTACGGCGCCGCGCGCGTGAAGCTCGCGTACAGCGCATCCTCGTGCCATTGCGCGCACGCGACTTCGGCGACGATCTGCTGCGCGAGCACGTCGAGCGGCGCTTCGGGAATCCGCAATGCGTCGAGTTCGCCGCGTTGCACGCAATCGAGCAGCGCGGCGCATTCGACCAGCTCGTCGCGCGACAGCGGGAACAGGCGGCCCTTCGGCACGCCGCCCACATGGTGCCCCGAGCGGCCGACGCGCTGCAGGAACGGCGCGATGCCGCGCGGCGAGCCGACCTGGCATACGAGATCGACGTCGCCGATGTCGATGCCGAGTTCGAGCGACGCGGTCGCGACCAGCAACTTCAGATCGCCGCGCTTGAGCCGCTGTTCGGCCTCGAAGCGATGCTCCTTCGCGAGACTGCCGTGGTGCGCGGCGATCGCGTCCTTGCCGAGACGGTCGGCGAGATGGCGCGCCATGCGTTCGGCGGTGCGTCGCGTGTTCACGAACACCAGCGTCGTGCGATGCGCGGCGGCGAGCGCGGCGATCCGGTCGTACACCTGTTCCCATACGTCGGTCGCCATCACAGGCTCGAGCGGCACGTTCGGCAGTTCGAGCGCGAGGTCGCGTTCGCGCGTGTGGCCGGTATCGACGATCGTGCAGTCGCGCGGCGCATCGGCCGGCCCGCCGACCAGGAAGCGCGCGACCGCGTCGATCGGTTTCTGCGTGGCCGACAACCCGATGCGCGGCAGCGCACGACCCGTCAACGCGTCGAGGCGTTCCAGCGACAGCGCGAGATGGCTGCCGCGCTTGGACGATGCAAGCGCGTGAATCTCGTCGACGATCACCGAGCGCACGTTCGACAGCATCTGCCGCCCCGACATGGAAGACAGCAGCACGTACAGCGACTCGGGCGTCGTCACGAGGATGTGCGGCGCGCGCTTGCGCAGCGCCGCGCGCTCGGCCTGCGTCGTGTCGCCGGTGCGCACGGCGGTGCGGATCGCCGGCACCGGCAGGCCGAGCTGCGCGAGCGACTCGGCGATGCCGGCAAGCGGCGCGTCGAGGTTCACATGGATGTCGTTCGACAGCGCCTTCAGCGGCGACACATAGACGACGAGCGTCGCGTCGGGCAGCGCGCCGCCGTGCGCGAGCGCATCGCGCACGAGATCGTCGAGCGCGCACAGAAACCCGGTGAGCGTCTTGCCCGAGCCGGTCGGCGCGGCGACGAGCGTCGACCGCCCGGCCTTGATGTGCGGCCATGCGAGCGCCTGCGCGCCGGTCGGCGCGGCGAACGAGCGGCGGAACCACGCGGCGACGGCCGGGTGGAACACGTCGAGCGCGTTGGCGGGGCGGGTGGCTGTGACGTCCATCGGAGCGTTGAATTGGGGCGCGAGCGCGAGGGCGGCGTGCGCGAATCGTCAGTGTGCCAGACGTCGCGTGTGCGTGCCGGACACCGCGCGCGCAGCGTGCGGGTCCTGGATTCAGATGAGGCGCGCTGCCGGCATTTCAACGGGCAGGTGCGCGCAACGGCACCTGTTCGGTCGCGAGCGCCGGATCGGCGAGAGGAGGACGTCGCGTTCGAAGCAGGCCGTGTGGCCGCACGGTTCGATTCCGCCGACGCAACTGCATGCAACTACACGCGATGGAGCCAGCCGAGCCAGTGTTCGATGAACGGGGCGCGGGCCCACAGCGACTGCGCGAGCCACAGCGTGCCGCCCCATGCAGCGGCCACGATGATCAGGTCGCAATGTCCGCTGTTCCACAGGTTCAGTGAATGGCGCCGCCAGATCCACGGCACGCCGAGCGGATTCGGCCAGTCGGCGAGCAAGTGCATGACGCCGCCGCATGCGAAGCCGAACAGCGGGGCGGCCCACAGCGGATGCGGATGATGCGTGAGCCCGTGCCATCCGAGCGCGAGCAGCGCGATCCAGCCGATGCCCCAGTGCGTGACGGTGCGGTGCGTGATCCACAAGCGTCGCTTGCGGGTCCACCACGCGACTTCGAGCCAGTCGGGCGCGGTGCCGCCCGCGACGCCGGCCGCGAACGCGGCGAGCAGGCCCGCGTGCCAGGGGCCGGTTGCGCCGGTTTGCGCGACGAGGACGGCGGCGGCGACGCCGGCCGCGAAGCCGGACGCATGATGCGCATTGTGTGATGCCATAGGAAACGAGAACAAAAAGCGTGAAGCGGCCGCGGACGAGCGCGAACGATCGCGCGCGCAAGCGGGGCGCTATCTTCTCAGATCGGGCCGCGCAGCGGGCGGTTCGATCGCGGATTTTTTGCATGTGCGGGAGCGGCGTGCCGGCGCGTGTCGTGATTTTCCGATTGCTCGATGCATGCCGAGTCCGTCGCGCGCAATTTCGACCGATTCCTCGGCTCGCTTTTTGCTCCGCCGTGTGACCGACCGCACACGATTCGCAGTGGGTCGTAGCGCCCCGCCGGTTTTTTGCCCACGCGTCGTTGCTCACTACGAAAGCGACATATGGCCGCCCGCCCCGCAGCAGCTATAAGCGGATCAGGGCCTCATTCCGGCCCGCGGGAAATCAATGGGGAGACATGCAATGACTGTGCTGAATCGTTTCAAATCATCCGCTGCCGTGCTCGCGACGCTGGCCGGCATCGGCTTCCTGCCGAGTGCGCCGGCCCATGCGAAGGGGCCGCAGCCGGCAGTCCTGACGAGTGCGGCGGTCGCCGTGGCCGACAAGTACAGCGCGGATGCCGCGGAACGGATTTTCAAGGAAGGCGGCAATGCGATCGACGCGGCCGTCGCGATCGCGTTCACGCTCGCCGTCACGTATCCGGAGGCCGGCAACATCGGCGGCGGCGGCTTCATGACGATCTACAAGGACGGCAAGCCGTACTTCCTCGACTACCGCGAGCGCGCGCCGCTTGCCGCGACGAAGGACATGTATCTCGACAAGGACGGCAACGTCGTCAAGGACATGAGCCTGTACGGGCCGCGCGCGGCCGGCGTGCCGGGCACGGTGTCGGGCATGTGGGAAGCGCAGAGGCGCTTCGGCAAGCTGAAGTGGAAGCAGGTGCTCGCGCCGGCGATCCACTATGCGCGCGACGGTTTCGTCGTCGACGAACAGCTCGCGCAGCGCGGCGTCGACGCGTCGAAGGAGTTCGGCGGCAAGACCAACTTCGACAAGTACTTTTCCACGATGAAGGCCGGCACGAACTTCAAGCAGCCCGATCTCGCCGACGTGCTCGCGCGGATCGCGAACGAAGGCGCGAACGGTTTCTACAAGGGCAGGACGGCCCGGTTGATCGCCGCATCGATGAAGACCGGCGACGGCAACGGGCTGATCACGACCGAGGATCTCGCGCAATACCGTGCGGTGTGGCGCCAGCCGGTGCAGGCGAAGTGGAACGGCTATGACGTGATCACCGCGCCGCCGCCGAGCTCCGGCGGCATCGGCCTCGTGCAGTTGCTGAAGATGAAGGCGGACCGCAAGCAGGACTTCGACGGCGTGAAGCTCAACTCGCCGCAGTACATCCACCTGGTCGCGGAGATCGAGAAGCGCGTGTTCGCCGATCGCGCGCAGTATCTCGGCGACCCGGACTTCTACAAGGTGCCGGTCGCGCAGCTGACCGACGATGCGTACATTGCGCGGCGCGCGGCCGAGGTCAACGCGAAGGAGCCTTCGGATACGAAGAGCGTGCAGCCGGGCCTCGGCACGTCGATGCCGGAGAAGGCGGAGACGACCCACTTCTCGGTCGTCGACAAGTGGGGCAACGCGGTGTCGAACACTTACACGATCAACGGCTATTTCGGTTCCGGCGTGATCGCCGACGGCACCGGCATCGTGCTGAACGACGAGATGGACGACTTCTCCGCGAAGCCGGGCGTCGCGAACATGTTCGGCGTGGTCGGCAGCGATGCGAATGCAATCGAGCCGAAGAAGCGTCCGCTGTCGTCGATGTCGCCCACGATCATGACGAAGGACGGCAAGGTGTCGCTCGTGATCGGCACGCCGGGCGGCTCGCGGATCTTCACGTCGATCTTCCAGGTGATCAACAACATCTACGACTTCGGGATGCCGCTGAAGGAGGCCGTCGGTGCGATGCGCTTTCACCATCAGCTGCTGCCGCCGAACACGATCTTCTGGGAGCCTTACCACCCGATCGAAGGCGAGCTCGCGAAGCAGATCGAGGCGCGCGGCTATACGCTGAAGGGGCAGGACTTCAGCGGCGACATCCAGGTGATCAAGATCGACGGCACGACGCCGGAGGCGGTGGCCGATCCGCGCGGACGCGGCGTCACGCGGATCATTCCGTGACGGGGAGGGCCGGATGCGCGACCGGGGAGGCGGTCGCGCCGCTGCGTGCCGCCTGACGCCAGGCTCCGGTCGTTCGCCGGATTGCTTCCGAGCGGGGCCAGACGGTCGACGACGGTTCGCCGTGCCAGGATTCCCGCTTCCGACGCGCGGATCGGCCCCTTTTTCATCAATTTGACGCGAGACGCTGGGATAATGGCGGAGTTTGGTTGCGTCAATTGAAGGAAGGAGGCCCCCATGGGCGATAACGATTCCCGCACCGAGACCGGCAACGTCACCGATACGGCATCGCTCGAGTCGCGCCAGCGCCGTTTCGAGGAAGACCTCGTCGACGCGTACGACGAAGAGCTCGAAATGGAGCTCGACGACCGCCGCTTCGACAACGCCGACGATCTGCTGTTCTCGCCGGAGCGCCGCGAAGCGCGCAAGCAGTATTTCCGCGAGCTGTTCAGGTTGCAGGGCGAGCTCGTGAAGCTGCAGGACTGGGTCGTGAGCACGGGGCACCGGCTGGTCGTGATCTTCGAGGGGCGCGACGCGGCAGGCAAGGGCGGCGCGATCAAGCGCATCACGCAGCGGCTGAACCCGCGCGTGTGCCGCGTGGCCGCGCTGCCGGCACCGAGCAACCGTGAACGCACGCAATGGTATTTCCAGCGCTATGTCGCGCATCTGCCGGCCGGCGGCGAAATCGTGCTGTTCGATCGCAGCTGGTACAACCGCGCGGGTGTCGAGCGCGTGATGAACTTCTGCACCGACGACGAATACGAGGAATTTTTCCGTTCGGTGCCCGAGTTCGAGAAAATGCTCGTGCGAAGCGGGATCCAGATCGTCAAGTACTGGTTCTCGATCACCGACCACGAGCAGGAGCTGCGCTTCCAGAGCCGGATCGAGGATCCCCTGAAGCAGTGGAAGCTGAGCCCGATGGACCTCGAGAGCCGCCGCCGCTGGGAAGCGTATACGGTCGCGAAGGAGGAAATGATGCAGCGCACGCATATTCCCGAGGCGCCGTGGTGGGTCGTGCAGGCGGTCGACAAGAAGCGCGCGCGCCTGAACTGCATCCATCACCTGCTGACCCAGGTGCCGTATCACGAGGTGCCGCGGCCGACGGTCGACCTGCCGCAGCGCGAGCATCACGAAGACTACATTCGCCGCCCGACGCCGGACAGCATGATCGTTCCTGAAATCTATTGAGCGGTTCGGCGCGGCTCGACGGATGACGCAGGCGCGCCGTGCAACGCGGCGCGCGTCATTCCCGGATCAGGAACGCCGCGCGGTCGCGTCCGGCGATCCAGACCGGCTCACGCCCGCGCCCGCTCCAGGTGGCGCCCGTTGCCGGGTCGCGATATTTCGCGCCGACGGTGAACAGCTTCGCGCGATCGCTGTAACCCTGGCCGAAGACTTCCCGCGCTGTCAGCGCATAGCTCGTCACGAGCTGGCGTACCTGCACCAGTGCCGCCTGACGTTCGTTGCGGCGCGCCGCCTGGATGCGTCGATCGAGTTGCGCGAGCTGGGCTTGCAGTTTCTGCAGTTGCATGCGTCCGATATCCCCGTAGCTGAATTTTGATTGTGGGCGACGCGCGATGTGCCGTGTGTCTGCACGCCCGGCCAGACGTATGCAGAACGCGTCGCGAGGAACACAGGGGAGATTAAGTTCAGGCGCGCAGGTTTTCCATCGGACGCATCTGAATTTTCGCGGGGAAGTGTATGAAACCGCGCTGCAAGGCCGGGCCGGCTGGCCGCTTCACAGGTCAGGGAAGCCCGAGCGGCCCTGCGTCAGGTCGAACAGTTCGGATTTCGCCGCCGCCTCGGCCATTTCCGGCAGCTTGATCACGAGCCTCACGGTCATTCCGTACGCACTGTCCACCAGCTCGTAACCCGCCTGCTCGATCCATCGGCGCACGCGTGCCTCGTCCGGGTAGCCGATTTCGATCGCGAACCGCGTGTGACGAATGCGTTCGACGCGCTCGGCATCGAGCAGCGCCGACGCGATCGCATCCGTATACGCGCGCACCAGGCCGCCCGCGCCGAGCTTCACGCCGCCGTAGTAGCGGACCACCGCACCGAGCACGCCGTCGAGATCGTGATGACGCAGCACTTCGAGGATCGGCCGGCCGGCGGTGCCCGACGGCTCGCCGTCGTCGGACATCCCGGACTGGCCGCCGGCAAGCAGCGCCCAGCACACGTGGGTGGCCGCAGGATGCTCGTCACGCAGGCGCTGCAACGCCTGCATTGCGGCGTCGCGGTCCTCGACGGGGATCGCGAACGCGATGAAGCGGCTTTTGCGGATTTCGAGTTCGCGGGTGTAAGCAGTAGCGAGTGAATAACTCATTGAACGGAAAACAGGTCGTGTGGGGGCGGCATCGAGCGCATTATGAGCCATCCCGCTGCCGGATCGACGCAAGCGGCGCGGAGCACGGGGCGTCTTGATAACCGACGATGCATGAATTTTTGGGGAAGTTGATAAATGGTTAAATCTGGAAGACGCCCGCGCAGTAGCGTTGATCTTTTGTAACAGCCCTGTTACAGTTCCGCCGCATCGAGATGCCGCCTACTCAATCGCAGCGATTGATAATCCGGGTGCCGGCCTTGCGGACATGACGATTTTCGATACTTTCCAGGTAATGCCGGAAGGGGAGAATCGGCGGCGCGAGTCCGGTGGTCAATGCGCGCGATGGGCGCATCTCATGGAAAGCGGAGCGCAGCCGCCCGACGCGGGTGGCGCGATTATAAGAACACCCCACGAGAAGCAATCCCAACGAGAACAACAATGGCCGATTTGCATTGGACCATGCCAATCGCCAGATGGACGTCGATTTCGACCGCGGGGGTACCGGGCGTCGAAGCCCTCGATCCGATGGTGCGACGCCGCTTGAGCCGGCTGTCGCGTCTCGCGCTTCAGGCGGCCTACGATTGTGCCGGAGCGGAACATCCGTTGCGCATGGTGTTCGCATCGCGTCACGGCGAACTGGTGCGTACCACCGGCATTCTTGCCGACATCGGCGCGTCGGAACCCGTCTCGCCGACGGCCTTCAGTCTCTCCGTTCTCAATGCCGTTACGGGCGTTTTCGGAATCGCCCGTCGCGACCGAACTGCCGCCACGGCGATCTCGGCCGGGCATGAAACGCTGGGCTACGCGCTACTCGAAGCCTTTTCCCAATACGCGAGCTCGCCGAGCTCGCCGGTGTTGCTCGTCTATGCGCACGAGCCAGCCGATCCCGTCTATGGCGACGTCGATGACGATCCCGAGAGTGTCGGGCTGGCCATTCTGATCGGCGCCGATGAATCGGCCGACTACCTGACCTGTGAGATGACAGCGGACGGCGCGTGCGATGCCGGCGATGCAGCCGGTACGCAAAGCGAAGCCGTGCTGCGTTGCCTGTCCGCACGCACCACGGCGTCGTGGCGCTGTCAACACGCATCGTGGCGATGGAGCTGGCATGATCGCGCGGCTTGACTACGGCTGGCGTCTATTCGCGACCGGCGCGAGCCTCGCCTTTTTCGCGCTGTGCGGATCGGCGTTCTCGTTGTTGGCGATCGTCATCGGCGGATTATGGCCGCATCGGCGCTCGCGCCAGCGTGGCGTAACGCTTGTCATCCATTACTTCTTCCGCGCGCTGGTCGCGATGCTGCAGCACGTCGGCGTGATGAAGCTCGAGCTGAGCGGCACGGAGCGCCTTGCCAAGGGCGACCCCGCCATCGTCGTCGCGAACCACCCGACCTGGCTCGACGTCATGGTGCTGCTGTCGCTGACACCGAAAGCATGCTGCGTCGTCAAGCGCGGCCATTGGGGCAACCCGTGTTTCTGGGGTATCGTCCGGGCCGCCGAGTACGTCAGCAATGCCGATGCGGTCGATCTCGTCGAGGCCGGCGCGCGGCAACTGGCGGCGGGTTACACGATGATCATCTTTCCGGAGGGCACGCGCAGCCCGGGCCGCAATCGCCTGCACGCGTTCTCGCGCGGCTTCGCGCACATGGCGCTGCACTCCGGCAGCCGGATCCAGCCGGTGCTGATCGATTGCGACCCGCCGGTATTTACCAAGACGCTGCGCTGGTATCACGTGCCGGCTCGAGCATTTCGCATGCGCATCGACGTCCTGGAGCCGATGGACCTGAACCGGCTGGCGTCGAACGTGGCGTCTCCGTCGATTGCCGCTCGCAGCATCGCCCGCGAAGTGGAAGTGCACATTACTCAAAGCCTGTTTCAGCATGGATACTTTAAAACTGCAAATTAAGCAGCTTCTGATCGAGATGCTAGACCTCAGCGACATGACGGTCGACGATATCGATGACGATGCGCCACTGTTCTCGACGGACGGAATCGGACTCGATTCAGTCGATGCGCTCGAAGTCGGCATCATGCTGCGCAAGAAGTTTCAACTGACGATCGCCGCGAACGACGAACGCACGAAAGCGCATTTCCGTTCGATCAACACGCTGGCGGCATTCATTGCCGACCAGCAGTCTCATCAGGCACCACAAGAAGCCGTGCTGGAAAAAGGGAGCTACTCGTGACCGACGCAGAAATCCTGGAGCACATCCGCGCCATTTTTCATGAGAATTTCGCGATCGAGCCGGAGCGGGTGACGCCCGATACGCACCTGTTCGAAGAGCTCGATCTGGACAGCATCGACGCAGTCGACCTGGCCATCAAGCTTCAGGAAATGACAGGCAAGCGCATCAAGCCCGAAGAGTTCAAGTCCGTGCGGACCGTCGGTGACGTTATCGCCGCCGTTCACGTGTTGCTCGCGCGCGCTTGACGATGGCGTTGACGGGCATGCGGGCTACTACCGGCACGGTCCTGCCGCGCTGGGCAAGCGTCGCGGCGAGAGCGACGCTGACCCTGGCCTATCCGCTCGTCATCCTGTTCGCGTGGCAGAGCATGTCGCCGCGTTACGTCGGCTGCCTGCTGGTTGCGTTGCTCTGGCTGAAGCGCACGGTCGGCAAGGGTACGCTGGCGAAGGCGCTTAAACGCCTCACGACGCTCGACTGGGGCGTGGCGGGCGCATTGACGGTGTTGTCGGCCGCGATTGCCGTGACCAATAGCGAACGCCTTCTTCACCTCTACCCGGCATGCGTGAGTGTCGGCTTGTTGGTCGCGTTCGGCGCGACGCTGCGGCACGGTCCGACCATGATCGAAAAATTCGCACGACTGACCTATCCCGAACCGAGTCCGGAAATCATCCGGTACACGCGGCGCGTCACACAGGTGTGGTGCGCATTCTTCATTGCAAACGGCGGCTTCTCGGTCTATACGGCGCTGTACTGGAGCCCTGCGGGATGGGCGCTTTACAACGGGTTGATCGCGTATGTGCTGATCGGCGCGTTGGTTGCAGGCGAGTGGCTGTGGCGCCGGTTCTTCATTGCGGCCGCGCATGAACGGACGGGTGTCGCATGATCGCGCTGCACGAGATGCTGTGTGCCGAAGCGGATAGTGGCGCGGCGGTCTGTCGCGATGGCGCCGAGGTGCTGACGCTGGGCGATCTGCGCGCGCGTGCCGGCGCGATTGCGCGCGTGGTGAAGGCGAGCGGCGCGCGACGGGTCGCGATTTGCACGGACGATCCGTATGAATTCGCGTGTGCATTGTTCGCGGTCGCGGCGGCGCACGGCGAAGTCGTGATTCCCGCCAGCAGCGCGCCCGGCTATCTCGCTGAGCTGGCGCATGCATACGACCTTGTGCTGGATGCGCCGGCATTGGCCGCGTGCGGGCACGACTCCGACGTCGGAACTGCAATCTCCAACTGCCCGATCGACGCTGCCGCAGCGGTGACGCTCTACACGTCGGGCAGCAGCGGCGCCGCGAAGCCGGTGCGAAAGTCGCTTGCGCAGCTCGATGCCGAAGTGGGCACGTTGCAGCGCGAATGGGGCGACCGCACCGGCGCGGCAGTGACGCTGTCGAGCGTACCGCACCATCACATCTACGGACTCCTTTTCAGAATCCTTTGGCCGCTGGCGGCGGGCCGTGCGTTCGACCGGTCACCGGTGCTTGAACCGCTGCAGCTGCAGCAGCGTCTGGCCGAATACGGTGGCGGTGTCGTGGTCTCCACGCCGTCGCAACTGATGCGCTGGCCGGCGTTGCCAGGTTTTCCCATGCGGGCGCCCATGCCATGCGCGTTCTTCTCGTCGGGCGGCCCGTTGCCGGCCGATGCGGCCATGGCCTATTCGGACGCGTTCGGTGCCGCGCCAATCGAGATATTCGGCAGTACGGAGACGGGCGGCATCGCGTGGCGCCGCCAGGACATCGCGCACGCGTGGCAGCCGCTGACCGGCGTCGACGTGCGCTGCGACGACGATGGCGTGCTGTGCGTTCGCTCGGCCCATCTCGGCCATGATCGATGGCACCGCACCGACGACACCGCACGATTCGACGCACACGGTCGCTTCGCACTCGCCGGCCGACGCGATCGCGTCGTCAAGCTGGACGGCAAGCGCGTGTCGCTGCCGGAACTCGAGGCGCGGATACTCGCGCACGCATACGTCGAGCAGGCGGCGGCCGTGGTGGTCGACGGCACGACGCGTGCGCACGTCGGCGTCGTGGCGGTATTGAGCGCGGCGGGACGTGATGCGCTGGCGGCGGATGGCCGGGTTGCGGTTGCCACGACGTTGCGGCACGCGCTCGGTGAATACTTCGACGCGGCCGCATTGCCGCGCTACTGGCGGTTCCTGCATGCGATGCCGTTCGATGCGCGCGGCAAGTTGCCCGCCGCCGCGCTGGCGGCCGCCTTCACCGCCACGCCGGAGGGCTTCGAACTGCTCGCTTCGTGGCGTAGCGACGAAGCGTTGCATTACGAATTGCGCGTGCCGCCCACGCTTGCGCATTTCGACGGACATTTTCCGGGGCTGCCGATCCTGCCCGGCGTCGTGCAAATCGACTGGGCCGCGCGCCTGGCCGGCCGCGAGCTGCCGACCGTGCGCGACATCCGTTGCGTCGAACACCTGAAGTTCAAGGCACCGGTGCCGCCGGGCGCGGTGCTCTCGCTGCGTATCGCGCATGACCCCGTACGCGGACGCACGCGCTTCGCGTTCCGCCGCGGCGAGCGGGAATGCACGTCGGGTGTTCTGGTCCATGGCATGGCGGCCAGATGAGCGATACCTGCATCGTCATTCCGATCTACAACCATCGCGACGCAATCGGCGGCACGCTGGCACGCCTTGCCGTGCACGGCCTGCCGATCCTGGTGATCGACGACGGCAGCGACGAGCCGACGCAACATGTGCTGGCCACGCTGGCGGCGCGCTACGCGGGCGTCGTGACGCTGCTGCGATTGCCCGTCAACGGCGGAAAGGGCGCGGCGGTCATGGAAGGTTTGCGCGCCGCGCGTGCGCGGGGCTATCGGCACGCGATCCAGATCGATGCCGATGGTCAGCACGACGCGGCCGATGTGCCGAAGTTCGTGGCCGCCGCGCAGGCCGAGCCGGACGCCGTGATCCTCGGCCGGCCGCGTTTCGACGATAGCGTGCCGAAGGCGCGCCTGTACGGCCGTTACCTTACGCATGCATGGGTATGGATCGAAACGCTGTCGCTGGACATTCCCGATGCGATGTGCGGGTTTCGTCTTTATCCGGTCGACGTCGTCTGCGAGCTGATCGACGCGGTATCGATGCCGACGCGGATGGCGTTCGACAGCGAAATCCTGGTCCGTCTTCACTGGCGCGGCCTGGCGTTCAGGACGATTCCGACGCGTGTGATCTACCCCGCCGACGGCGTGTCCCATTTCGATGTCTGGCGCGACAACGCGCGCATCAGCCTGAGCCACACGCGGCTCGTCGCCGGGATGCTCGTGCGCGCGCCGATGCTGCTCGCACGCCGTCTGGTCGGGCGGCGCGGCGTGTCGCCCGCCGGCCGCACGCGCGCGTGGTGGCGCGTGCCGGAGCGCGGCAGCCGGATCGGCATGGCATTGCTCGCGCTCAGCTGCCGTTTGTTCGGCAAGGGCTTCACGTCGTTCTGGCTGCATCCCGTCGTCGGATATTTCGTGCTGACGAATCGCACGGCGCGCACCGCGTCGCATGCGTATATCGCGCGCCTGCGCGATGCGCGAGCGGCGGCCGTGCCGAAGCCGGGATGGCGCAGTGCTTACCGGCACATGCTTGCCTTTGCGCAGGCAGGATTCGACAAGTTCGTCGCGTGGTCCGGCCGTCTCGACGAGCTCGACGTGCGTTTCGACGATTCGTCCGCGTTCGATGCGCTCGCGGCGAGCGGGCGCGGCGCGCTCGTGATCGGCGCGCATCTGGGCAATCTGGAGATGACACGGGCACTGGCGCTGCGCGATGCACACACGAAGGTGACGGCGATCGTGTACACCGAGCATGCGAAGCGCTTTACCGGCGTGCTCGCCGCTGCGAATCCGGAATTCGGCAAGCAGCTCGTCGAGGTGTCGGACTTCGGACCGGATACGGCGATGATGATGCAGTCGCGCATCGACGCGGGAGAGTTGCTCGTGATCGTCGGCGACCGCGTGCCGCCGCATGATGCCGGTAAAACGGTCGACGCCCGCTTTCTCGATGCAACAGCGCCGTTCGCGCAGGGCCCGTATATCCTTGCCCACGCGCTCGGGTGCCCGGTCTACCTGTTCTTCTGCCTGAAGGAGGCGCGCGGCTACCGCCTCTATTTCGAGCCGTTCGCCGACCGGATCGAGCTGCCGCGTCGCGAGCGCGCCGAACACGTCGCGACGTGGGCGCAGCGCTATGCCGCGCGGCTCGAACACTATTGCCGCAAGGCTCCCTACCAATGGTTCAACTTCTTCGATTTCTGGGCGCGGCCCGGTGGAGGTCCGCGTGGCCGAGCATGACATGAACGACGTCGCGGCATGCATCGCCGCGAATCCGAACCGGCCGGCCGTCGTGGTCGGGGGCCGGCATCTGACGATCGAGGACGTCGTGGCGATCGCTCGCGACGGTGCGCCCGTCGCACTGAACGCGGGGCCCGAATGGCGCGCGCGGATCGAGCGCGGCGCAACCTGGCTGCGCGACTATCTCGCGAATGGCGGCACGCTGTATGGCGTCACCACCGGATATGGCGACGCCTGCGTGGTGGAGGTGCCGCCGTCGCTCGTCGAAGCGCTGCCGCTGCAGCTGACCCGCTATCACGGGTGCGGCATGGGTGACTGGTTCGATGCGACGCAAACGTTGTCCATCATCGTGGCACGGCTCAACTCGCTCGCCTTCGGCTACTCGGGCGTGCGGTTCACGCTGCTGGAACGGCTGGCCGACATGATGAATCACCGCATCCTGCCTCGCATTCCGTCGGAAGGCTCGGTCGGCGCGAGCGGCGACCTGACACCACTGTCCTACGTCGCCGCTGCGCTGGTCGGCGAGCGCACCGTCTTGTTCGACGGCAGCGAGCGGGACGCGCGCGAGGCATGGCATGCAATCGACCGCACGCCGCTGACGCTCGCGCCGAAGGAAGGGCTCGCGTTGATGAACGGCACGGCGGTCATGACGGGGCTGGCCTGTCTCGCGTTTGCGCGCGCCGACCACCTGACTCGGGTGGCGGCCCGCCTGACCGCATTGACCACCGTTGCGCTCGACGGCCGGGCCGGGCACTTCGATGCGCGGCTGTTCGACGCGAAACCGCACGCGGGACAAGCAGAGGCGGCGGCGTGGATACGCGCCGACCTGGCCGGGCGCGACGAATTGCCCGGACGCCGGCTGCAGGACCGCTATTCGGTGCGCTGCGCACCGCACGTGATCGGCGTGGCGCGCGACGCGTTGTCGTGGATGCGCCGCGATATCGAGAACGAGCTGAATAGTGCGAACGACAACCCGCTGATCGACCCGGACGAAGGGTGCGTACTGCACGGCGGCAATTTCTACGGCGGTCATATCGCGTTCGCGATGGATGCGCTCAAGACGGCGGTAGCCAACCTCGCGGACCTGATGGATCGCCAGCTCGCGCTGCTGGTCGACGACAAGTTCAGCAACGGACTGCCGCGCAATCTGACGGGCGCCGGCCCGGAGCGCGCCGCGATCAACCACGGGTTCAAGGCCGTGCAGATCTCGTCTTCCGCGTGGACGGCGGAGGCGCTGAAGCTGACGATGCCGGCGAGCGTGTTCTCCCGCTCGACGGAGTCGCACAATCAGGACAAGGTCAGCATGGGAACGATTGCCGCGCGCGATTGCCTGCGTGTTCTGACCTTGACCGAACAGGTCGCCGCGGCGCATGTGCTCGCGACCGTGCAGGCTACCCGGCTGCGACTTCGCGATGATCCGCGCACGCAGCTTTCGCCCGCGCTTCGTGCGTTTGTCGATGAGGTGGATCGTCAATCGCCGCTGGTGGTCGAGGACCGGCCGCTCGAAGCGGAGTTGCGCGCGTTGACCGCGCGCCTGGCCGCATGCGAGCCGATCGGCGGCTCGTACGGCGGAATCGGGCACGGGGAGGTGGCATGAGCGCATCTCGTTCACCGCTGACCGCGACAGCCCGTGTCGAGGTCCTGTTTCACGATGTCGATGCCATGAACGTCTGCTGGCACGGCCATTACTTGAAGTACTTCGAAAGTAGTCGCGCCGCGTTGCTGCGCATGATCGACTACGACTATCCGGCGATGCTGGCGTCGGGCTACATGTGGCCGGTGGTGGAGGCGCATCTGAAGTACGTTCGCCCGGCCCATTACAGTCAGCAGCTCGACGTACGCGCGACGCTGCTCGAATTCGAGAACCGGCTGAAGATCGGATACGAAATCGTCGACGCGGTGTCCGGCGAGCGCTTGACGAAGGGATATACGGTGCAACTGGCGGTCGATGCGACGACGCGCGAACTGCAGTTCGTGTCGCCGCCGGCCCTGATCGAAAAGGTGCACGCACGATGGGTCTGAATTCGCACTACCGACGGTTTGCGGCGGTGACGCTGGCCGCAGGCATCGCGCTCTCCGGCTGCGCGGCATTGGCCGCCCCGGCGCCGGTTGCGGCGTCTCGGCCGGCGAATGCCGCGCTCGTTTCCGAGGTTGCGGCGCGGCTCGCGCGGGTCGGCGCGATTCGCGCGGACTTTCGGCAGACTCAGACGCTGGCGGCGATGAAGCAGCCGCTTGTCAGCACTGGATCGATGTTGTTCGATCGCAGGTCGGGCGTCGTCTGGCGAGTCGAGACGCCTTACAAGGCCGCCTACGTGATCACCGATAACGGCGTGCGCGAGGTCGGCGCGGACGTGCACCTCGTTGCGCCCGGCGGTGGCGGTCGCGGGGTCGCGCAAGTGTCGCGCATGATGCGCGACATGCTCGGGGGCGACCTGTCGGCGCTGTACGCGCAATTCGACGTCGATGCGAGCGGAACGCCGGAACGGTGGAGGATGGTGTTGCGGCCGAATCAGCCGCAGCTCGCCCAGGCGGTCCGCGTGCTCGAAATGAGCGGCGGCACCTATCTCGGCCGGCTCGAGTTGACTTTCGCCAACGGCAATGTGACCGCGCTGGAGTTTGCCCGACCGACGCCGGTCGAGGGGCCTGCGCCGGTCGAGCGCGCGTGGCTGGAGGCGCGGTGATGGATGCGGCGCGTGATGTCGTCGACACATCGGGCGTGCGCGCGCGGCGGCGCGTGCTGTGTGGTGCATGGTTGCTCGTTGCGCTCGCGGCGGCCGCATACATCGTGTGGCGCTTCTCGAGCGGAGCCGCGCCGTTGCAGACGAACCTGCTCGCGTTGCTGCCGGCTACCGAGGCAAACCCGGTTGCCGAGCGAGCGGTCGACATGCTCGGTGATGCACTCGGCAACCGCACCGTCTACCTGGTGACCGATCCGGACGCCGCCCGTGCCAAGGCCGCCGCGAAAGCGTTTGCCGCGCGGCTCGACGCCAGCGGCGCATTTCGTTCGGTGACCGTCGAGGTACCGCCATTCGATCTCTCGGATATCTCGGCCACGTACATGCCGGCCCGCTTCGGTCTGCTGACCGACGCGGATCGCAGGTCGCTCGAGCAAGGCGGTGCCACACTCGACGAACGATTGATCCGGCGTCTCTATGCGCCGCCCGTCGACGGCTTGCAGACCGCCTTGGCCGACGACCCGTTCGGCTGGTTGCAGCACTGGCTCGGCGAGCTGCCGCTCGCGGCGTCCGGTCTGTCACTCGAGGACGGCATGCTGGTGTCGCATCGCGATGGTGCAACAGGCGTGCTCGTGATGACGTCGTTGCCGGGCTCGGCCTACGAGTCGAAGATCCAGCACGCCGTGCGTGTCGCGACGGCCGATGCGGAACATGCGCTCGCGACCGACTTCCGCGGCGTTCGCGTCGACCGCGCTGGCGCGGTATTTCATGCGGAAGCCGCGCGTGCCAGCGCCGAGCGGGACGTACACGTGATCGGCGCGGTATCGCTGGCCGGCATCGCGCTACTGCTCATGAGCGTATTTCGCTCGCCGCGCCTGCTCGTGCTCGCGTTTGCGTCGACTGCATTCGGCATCGTATGCGCGCTGGCGGCAACGTTGCTCGTATTCGGCAAGCTGCACCTGCTGACGCTGGTGTTCGGTGTGAGCCTGATCGGCGAAGCCGTCGATTATTCGATCCAGTATTTCGTCGTGTACCTGTCCGCGGGGCGGCAATGGGACGCGCGTCGCGGTGCGGCGGCGGTCAGGCCCGCACTCGTGGTGGCACTGGCGACCAGTCTGCTCGGCTACGCGATCCTGATGTGGGTGCCGTTCCCCGCGCTCAAGCAGATCGCGTGCTTTGCGATCGTCGGGATCCTCAGTGCATTCGCGGCCGTCACCGGCTTTTTGCCGCTCATGCTGACGCAGGCGCCACGGCGCGTGCCGTCCGGCGTTTTCTCGTGTGCTGCCCGCTTGCTGAGCGGATGGCAATCGCTGCTGGCCGGCCGGCGCGGGCTGATCGCTGCCATGCTGGTTGCGCTGGTCGCGATCCCGGGGTGGGCTGTGTTGAAGAGCGACGACGACATTCATCTGCTGATCCAGCGCGATGCGGACCTCGCGCGACAGGAAAGCAATATCCGCGCGGCGGTCGGGCTGGCGAACACGGCACAGTTCTTCGTCGTTCAGGGCACGACGCCTGAAGAGGTGCTCGAGCGTTCGGAGGCGCTGATCGGGGCGCTCGATCAGCAGCGGGTCGGTCGTGTTCAGTCGATCACGACGTTCGTGCCTTCGGCGAAGCAGCAGGCGCACAACCGTGCCGTGCTCGGCGCGCACGTGTTTGGCGACGCCGCCGCACTGCGCGGCACGCTGACGCGCGCGGGCTTCCGCGACGAGGTTGTCGACGCGTGGATCGACGCGTATTCCCGCAACGCCTCGGCGACGTTGTCCGTCGACACGTGGCTGGCCGCACACTGGTCGGCGCCGTTCCGGCATCTGTGGCTCGGGCGAATCGAGGGCGGCGCCGGTCCCGTCGATGTGGCGCTCGCGATTCCCGAGCGGGTCGACGCGACGAACGCCGAGACTTTCGCGGCCCTCGCGCGCACGCTGCCGGGCGTATCGTGGGTCGACAAGGCATCGAGTGTGTCGCGCCTGTTCGGCGCCTATCGGATCGACAGCGGCCTGTGGCTGGCTGGCGCACTCGTCGTGGTCGCCGCACTGCTGATGTGGCGCTACGGTGTGCGCGGCGGCATCGCGACGACGTTGCCCGTCGTGTTCGCCATCGCGTTGACGCTTGCGGCGTTCGGCTACGCACGGGTGCCGCTTACGCTGTTCAACTGGCTCGCGCTGATGCTGGTACTCGGCGTGGGTGCCAATTATGCGGTGTTCCTCCGCGAGGGCTGCATCCGGGACAGATCCGGCCTCGGCGCCGTGTGGACCGGCGTGCTGCTGTCGGCGGCCACGACGTTGCTGTCGTTCGGGATGCTCGGCGCGAGCGCGATGCCCGCGCTGCGCAGCTTCGGTACGACGCTCGCGATGGGCATCGTGTTTTCCGTGCTGTTCGCGCCGCTTGCGACGCCGTCCACGAAGGAGTGTCGCGCATGAATTCGCAATTGGCGCCGGTTTATCTGTCGGCACCGGGAATGATCAACGCGCTTGGCGCGACCACCGACGAGATCGTCGACGCATTGCGCGCCGGCATCTCGCCTGGCATGCAGCCGCGCACCGATGTTCCGGCCGGCGGCTGGGTCGGGCGCGTGCGATCGACACTCGACGTTGCGCCGCCCGAATCCCTTGCGCATTTCGATTGCAGGAACAATCGCCTGCTGCTTGCGGCGCTGGCGCAGATTGGATCGTTCGTCGACGCGGCGATCGCGCGTTACGGCCCGCGCCGGGTCGGCGTGGTGATCGGCACGAGTACGTCAGGAATCCAGGCGGCAGAGCAGGCGTTCGCACAGCGTGCCGCAACGGGTGCGATGCCCGCCGCCTTCGACTACAGGCAGATGGAAATCGGCACGGCGGCGCCGTTCGTGCGCGCGGTGCTGGGTGTGGGCGGGCCGGCGTACACGTTGTCGACGGCATGCACGTCGAGCGCGAAGGCATTTGCAGCCGCGCGTCGTCTGTTGCAGTTGAGGCTGTGCGACGCAGTCGTTGTCGGCGGAGCGGATTCGCTGTGCGAGCTCACCTTGCAAGGCTTCGCGTCGCTCGAATCGGTCAGCCCGGCGCGGACCAATCCGATGAGCCGGAACCGGAGCGGCATCAATATCGGCGAAGGCGCGGCGCTGTTCGTGATGTGCCGCGATGAAGCCGCGGTCAGGCTGGCCGGCGTCGGCGAGTCGAGCGACGCGCATCACATCTCGGCACCGGACCCGGCGGGATACGGCGCGGAGGACGCGCTGCGCGGCGCGCTCGCGGACGCCGGTGTGGATTCGTCCGCGATCGGCTATGTGAACCTGCACGCGACGGCGACCCGCCTGAACGACGAAATGGAAGCGAAGGTGACGGCGAGGGTGTTTCCGCACGGGGTTCCGGCGAGCGGGACCAAGCCGCTGACGGGGCACATGCTTGGCGCGGCTGGCGCGACCGAGCTCGGATTCGGCTGGCTGACGCTGGCCCGCGGGATCCCGCTGCCGACACACGTGTGGGACGGCGAACACGATCCGGCGTTGCCGCGGCTCGATCTCGTCCACGGCGAACGCCGCCTCGCGGGCGGTGCGTCAGGACGCTATGTAATGAGCAATTCGTTCGCCTTCGGCGGCAGCAATGCCAGCCTGATTCTGGGAGCCTGACATGCATGCCGGACCATTGATCGACGCGCTGCACGGCGGCGCGGACATTCCGGTCGGAAATGTGCCGGACGTATTGCCGCATCGCGGCACGATGCTGCTGCTCGATGCGATCGAGCGCTGCTCGGAAACCGGCATCGAGGTGCGTGCGACCGTGCGCCCCGATGCGTGGTATGCCGACGGCAGCGGGGCGATGCCGGCGTGGATCGGCATCGAGCTGATGGCGCAGGCGATCGCCGCGCACGTCGGCCTGCTTGCCGCGCATGCGGGCGGCCGCGCGAAGCCGGGCGTGCTGCTCGGCGCCAACCGTTATGTCGCGCATCGCGCGACGTTCGGCGCCGACACGGTTCTGCGCATCGTCGCGCGGGAACTGTTGCGTGGCGACGAAGGGCACGGCGCATACGAATGCGCGATTCATGCCGAAGGCCATTGTTGCGCGGAAGCCGTCGTCAAGGTGTACCAACCGAACGATTTCCAATCTTTTATCGAAGGGAGCTTCAATTCATGACTCGGCGAGTTCTCGTGACAGGAGCGAGCCGCGGCATCGGCCGCGCCGTGGCACTGCGCGTGGCGTCGGACGGCTTCGCCGTAACGGTTCATTGCCGCACCGGACGCGAGGCTGCGGAGGCGGTCGCCGCGACGATTCGCGCGCAGGGCGGCACGGCCAGCGTGCTGCAGTTCGACGTGCGCGACCGCGCCGCGTGCCGGCGCGAGCTGGAGGCCGACGTCGAGGCGAACGGCGCGTACTACGGGATCGTCTGCAATGCAGGCGTGACGCGGGATGGTGCATTTCCGGCGTTGTCGGAAGAGGACTGGGACGTCGTGATCGAAACCGGGCTGGACGGGTTCTACAACATCGTTCATCCGCTGACGATGCCGATGGTGCGGCTGCGCAGTGGCGGCCGCATCGTGACGATCGCGTCCGTGTCGGGCGTGACGGGCAATCGCGGTCAGGTCAACTACAGCGCCGCGAAGGCCGGTCTGATCGGCGCGACCAAGGCGCTGGCGGTCGAGCTGGCATCGCGAAAGATCACGGTCAATTGCGTTGCTCCCGGGCTGGTCGACACCGGCATGCTCGACGACGTGCCGCTGGAGCACGCGTTGAAAGCGGTGCCGATGGGCCGCGTTGGCCAACCCGACGAAGTCGCGGCGGTCGTCGGCTTCCTGATGTCGGATGCGGCGACCTACGTCACCCGGCAAGTCATCGGCGTCAATGGCGGGATGGTGTGATGAAGCGAGTGGTCGTGACGGGGATGGGCGGGGTGACCGCCTTCGGTCAAAGCTGGCCGGAAATCGAGGCGCGCTTGCGCGACGGGCGCAATGCGGTCCGGCGCATGCCGGAATGGGACTGCTACGAAGCGCTGCATACGCGGCTTGCGTGCCCGTTGCCGGGCTTCGAGGTGCCGGGCACGTATCCGCGCAAGAAGACGCGCTCGATGGGGCCGGTTTCGATGTACGCGGTGCGCGCGAGCGAGCTCGCGCTCGCGGATGCGCGGCTGACCGACGATCCGTCGATCCGGGACGGCCGGATGGGCGTTGCGTACGGATCGTCGTCGGGATCGGTCGACCCGATCCGCGCATTCGGCACGATGATCGAGACGGGCTCGATGCGGGACGTCACATCGAACAGTTACGTGCAGATGATGCCGCACACGACGGCGGTCAACGTCAGCCTGTTCTGGGATCTGAAAGGCCGGATCGTGCCGACGTCGTCCGCCTGCGCGTCCGGCAGCCAGGCGATCGGCTATGCGTACGAGGCGATCGCGACGGGCAAGCAGACGCTGATGCTGGCCGGCGGTGCGGAAGAATTGTCGGGTCCGGCGGTGGCGGTGTTCGATACGTTGTACGCGACCAGCACGCGCAACGACGACGCGAACCTCACGCCGCGCCCGTTCGATGTCGATCGTGACGGCCTGGTGGTCGGCGAAGGCGCGGCGACGCTCGTGCTCGAGGAATACGAGCACGCGATCGCACGCGGCGCGACGATCCACGCGGAGATCGTCGGTTTCGGCAGCAATTCCGACGGCGCGCACATCACGCAACCGACGGCCGAGACGATGGCGGTCGCCATGCGTCTGTCGCTGGACGATGCGGGGCTCGATGCCGGTGCAATCGGCTACGTCAACGCGCACGGCACTTCGACCGATCGAGGCGATGTGGCGGAAAGTCATGCGACGGCGTCCGTGTTCGGCGAGCGTATGCCGATCAGTTCGCTGAAGAGCTATGTGGGCCACACGCTCGGCGCATGCGGCGCGCTCGAGGCGTGGTGGACGATCGAGATGATGAAACGCAACTGGTATGCGCCGACGCTCAATCTCGACACGGTCGATCCGGCTTGCGCATCGCTCGACTACATCATCGGCGACGCGCGCCGGATCGATGCGGAGTTCGTGATGAGCAACAACTTCGCATTCGGCGGGATCAACACGTCGTTGATCTTCCGGCGAGCTGCCCCGTGACGGCGCGCGTCGTCGTCACGGGACTCGGTATCGTGTCGTGTCTCGGTAATTCGCTAGACGAAGTATCGGCGGCGCTGCGCGCCGGTCGCTCGGGTGTGAGCCGCGTGAACGCTTGGCGCGAGCGCGGTTTTCGCAGCCAGGTCGCAGGGGTGGCATCGGTCGCCTCGGCTGCGCGGTTCTCGCGCAAGCACGAACGATTCATGGGCGACACGGCGCGCTTTGCCGCGCATGCCGCCGCCTCGGCGCTCGACGACGCGGGCCTCGATGCCGCGGTACTTCGTTCGCCGCGCGCGGGCGCGATCGTCGGGTCGGGAATCGGTTCGATGGCCGATTACGACGATGCGATGGCGATTGCGCAACATCGCGGCATCGACAAGACACCACCCTATGTCGTCCCGAAGGCGATGAGCAGCACGGCGTCGGCGTGCGTTGCGCAGTTGTTCGGCATCGAGGGCGTGTCGTACTCGCCATCGTCCGCATGCACGAGCTCGGCGCTCGCGATAGGCCAGGCGACGCAATTGATCCGGTCCGGCTGCCAGGACATCGTGCTGGCGGGCGGAAGCGAGGCACTGCACGACAACATGACGTTGATGTTCGACGCGATGGGCGCGTTGTCCAGCAGTTTCAACGATACGCCGGACAGCGCGTCGCGCCCGTATGCGCTTGGCCGCGACGGCTTCGTGATCGCATCCGGCGCAGGCATTCTCGTGCTCGAATCGCTCGAGCACGCGCGTGCGCGTGGCGCGCGCGTTTACGCGGAAGTCGCCGGGTTCGGTCAATGCACGGACAGCGCCGGCATGGCGACGCCTCACGCGCACGGGATCGCGCGGGCAATGCGTGGCGCGCTGGACGGCGGCGGACGACACCCGGACTACGTCAATACGCACGCGCCGTCGACACCGCTTGGCGACATCGAGGAGCTGAAGGCGCTCGTCGACGTATTCCGTGGCGATGTGCCGGCGTTTTCGTCGACGAAAGGCATGACGGGGCATCCGCTCGGCGCAAGCGGGGCGCACGAAGCGATTTATACGATCCTGATGATGCGCGACGGGTTCGTTGCGGGCACGGCAGTCGGCAACGAGGCTGATCCCGCAATCGACGGCATGCCGCTCGTGCGCGACGCGCGTGAAGGGGCAATCGAGCGCGCGCTGTCGATTTCGTTCGGATTCGGCGGCAGCTGTGCAAGTCTGTTGTTGGACGCCTGGAAGGGCGATTGATGTGAACCTACTGAGCTGAGAGGACGATAACAATGAAGCACAAAGGACATCTGGCCGGCATGTTGGTCGCGGCGTCATTGCTGACGGGGTGCGGCACCGTGGTCCGTTCGCTGCCTCTGCCCGCAGCGGCAACGGCATCGGATACGAGCGGCGTCGCGGTCTATTTCGGTGCGCAGCCGCATCCGGATATCAAGACCACCATTGGTCCGCGTTCGGAATCGGTGCGTGTCCAGCGCGGGACTCAACCCGAGCAGCAAACGTGCGATCAGGCGTTGGCAGAAGCGCTGAACCGTCTTCGCGTCTACGCGAAGAATCATGGCGGGAATGCGGTCATCAACGTGACGACGCGTTTTCACGAGAAGCGCTCGAATTCGACGAGCGAATATACGTGCGGCGTGAGCGGCAGTGCCGGTGCGATCGCCGTCTCGGGTGACGTCGTGCAGCTGAACGCGCAATAACGGGAGTCCACGTGAAATATCGCATTGCAGTTGCGCTGTTTGGCGTGATGTTCGCGGCTTCGGCTGCACACGCACGGGACACGATCAACGATTATCCGATCGAGAGCGCATTGAAGAGTGAGCCGGGCAAGCTCGATGACGGCGTCGCGCTCTATTTCGGCGATCAGGCGCATCCGCGCGTCATCAAGTCGTACGGCTCGTTCGCAACCAACAAGAAGACCAATTCGTTCGGCAAGAGCGACGAGGCAGCGTGCCAGCACGTATTCCTGTCGGCCGTGATCGAGCTTCAGGCACGCGCGCGCAAGGAGGGCGGCAATGCCGTCATCGGCATCAAGAGCAATTACCGCAACGTGTTGCGATCCAGCGCGACCGAGTTCACGTGCGGTGCCGGGGCGGTCATGGCAGGGGCAGCACTGACTGGCGAAGTGGTGACGTTGAAGCAGTAACCGGGCTGGAAGAGGCCGCCGGACGGCGGCCTTGTTCGCTCACGCAGGTTTGCGTGCGGCGACGTTGACGAGCGTCTCGCGGCGGCGGCCGGGCTTCGGCGCATACAGGCCGATGCGCTCGAGCAGGCCGAAGTCTTTCGCACGGCTCCACCACAGGTAGGGAAACGACACGTTGCGGGCTTCGAATGCAAATCCGGCGTGGCGGAGCATCGCAAGGTAGCCGTCTGCGCTTTTCTGAACTTCCATCGGGTGACGGAACAGCAGCCGGATCACCCAGGACTTGATGTAGGCATCGGTCGATTCGGCGAACAGCAGCAACCCGCCGGGTTTCAGCACGCGGCGAAAATCGGCCAGCGCATGCTCCTGGTCGACGAGGTGGTGGAAGGTCTGATGGCAGAACACGATGTCGACGCTCGAATCGGGGAGCGGAATCTGCGTGCAGTCGGCGTGATGGAGTTCGACGGGCGTTGCGCAGCGATGCGCCTCTTCCGACGCATGCTCGAGCGAGTCGTCGTGGCAATCGATACCGATGATCTTGCCGGGCGAGAACGCTTCGCTCAGCAGGCGGAACGACTTGCCCTGTCCGCAGCCTGCATCGAGGATGACGGGCGCCGTCGGCAGCGGCGCCGCGACAAGCCGCTTCAGATCGTCGATGGCCACCCTGAGCACGTGATGTTCCCAGGTATGCGTGCGAAGAAACCAGATGCCGAATCGGGTTTCGGGAACATAAGCGGGAGCGCGCGTGCGGTAGGACGTCATGGGTCTCTCGGCGGAATCTTGGATTTGTTGAGCGCCTATTGTAGTTTGCAACGTCAAATCGTGGTGTGAGAAACGTAAGATATCCAATCAATCGAAGTGAATTGGCAAGCATGAGTGAAATGAAATCGAATTCGATCGACGTCGCGATCATCGGCGCAGGGCCGTCCGGTGCCGTCGCGGCCGCGCTGCTGCGCAAGGCCGGGCGCTCGGTGCTGGTGCTCGAACGCCAGCATTTTCCGCGCTTCTCGATCGGAGAAAGCCTGTTGCCCCAGAGCATGCGGTATCTCGAAGAAGCGGGCATGCTGCGGGCTGTCGTCGAGGCCGGCTTCCAGTTCAAGAACGGCGCGTATTTCGTCTATCGCGACAGGATGTCGTCGTTCGATTTCCGCGAAAAATTTTCCGAGGGCTGGGGAACGGCCTACCAGGTCGAACGCGCTGCGTTCGACGATCTGCTGATCCGCTGCGCAGCCGAGCAGGGCGCGGACGTTCGATTCGGTCATACCGTGCGTGCTTTCGAGCCTGGCGATACGCCGCGGCTCGATGTCGTCGACGAAGCCGGTCACGAATATTCCGTTCAAGCGTCGTTCGTACTCGATGCGAGCGGGTTCGGCCGCGTGTTGCCGCGCCTGCTGGGACTCGAGGCGCCGACCGGCCTGCCGACGCGCGCGGCGATCTTTTCGCACGTCGAAGATAACCTGCCGGCCGGCTCGACCGATCGCGACAAGATCTGCATCGCCGTTCATCCGGAGCGACGCGATGTGTGGTTCTGGATGATCCCGCTGACGAACGGGCGTTCGTCGGTCGGATGCGTGGCCGATGCCGCATTCCTGGACGTGCCGGAAGCGCAGCAGGAATCGCGGTTGCGCGAATTGCTGCAGAGTGAGCCGACACTGTCGCGGCTTGTCGGCAGCAAGCCGTTCGTGATGCCGGTGCGTCGCATCTCGGGCTATGCGTCGAATGTCGCGTCCCTGCACGGCCGCGGCTATGCGCTGCTTGGTAACGCGGGCGAATTCCTCGATCCGATCTTCTCGTCGGGCGTGACGATCGCGCTGCGGTCGGCCCATCTGGCGGTTGCCGTGCTCGAACGGCAGTTGCGCGGCGAGGCCGTCGATTGGGCGACCGATTACGACGTCGCGTTGCGCAAGGGCATCGACACGTTCCGCGCTTTCGTCGAGCGCTGGTATTCAGGGTCGCTGCAGGACATCGTGTTTCATGAAGACAAGGCATCCGACGTGAAGCGGATGGTGTGCTCGATCCTCGCCGGCTACGCGTGGGACGAGTCGAATCCGTTCGTGCGGGAACCGGCGCGCGGCCTCGACGTGCTCGCCGAGTTCTGCCGTTCCGGCGGCCTCGGTTGATTCGCGTCAGCCGCAGGGGCGGTGCCGGCCGGCCCGGACGTCGTGAGACGTCCGGGTTCCCGTTTCATCCGTCACGGGACCATGCGGCCACGGCCGACCACCCGCTGCATCGTTCGTCGCGGCAACCGTAGCCGCGCGAGCCAAGTGCCGAGGAATGCGCCGTCCGACGCCCGGCTTCGCCGGGCTGTCCGCTCAACTGCCTTGCAGCCGGATATCGCGCGACGATGCACCCACATACACCGTCCCGCCCGGCACGAACTTCCAGCCATTGCGCGAGGTGTCCCACACGCTCTGCATCCGCGGCGACACGGTCACGCGCACGTGCCGGGCCTCGCCCGGATTCAGCCGGATTTTTTCCCAGCCGACCAACCGCTTCGGCGGTTCGTCCTTGTACGGCACGCCGAGATAAACCTGCGGCGTTTCCGCGCCGGCGACGCGCCCATCATTGCGCACGGTAAATGCGACGCTCAGCGAGCCGTCCCGTTGCCGCGACACCGACAGGCCCGAATACGCGAAGTGCGTGTACGACAGCCCGTAGCCGAATTCGAACATCGGCTTGATGTTGCGCGCGTCGTACCAGCGATAGCCCATGTTCAGCTTCTCCGCGTAGACCGGATCGTTCTCGAACGTACCGTTCTGCCCCCATGCCGGTGAATCCTGGTCGCGCGCCGGGAACGTGACGGGCAGTTTGCCGGACGGATTGACCGCGCCGAACAGCACGTTCGCGATGGCCTTGCCGCCGGCCTCGCCCGGATACCAAGCCTCGACGATCGCCGACACGTTGTCCTTCCACGGCATCAGCACCGGATTGCCGCTCTGCACGACGACGATCGTGTGCGGATTCGCACGCGCGACCGCTTCGACGAGCGCGTCCTGATTCGACGGATTCGCGAGGCTCAGGCTTTGCAGATCACCGAAATCCTCGCCGGCCGGCTGCGCGACCACGACGATCGCGACGTCCGAGCGGCCCGCGAGCGCGGCGGCCTGATCGATTTCCTGCTGCGTGTACGCGCGGAACGGCGACTGCTGGTCGCTGTTGCCGGCGAACGTCACCTGCGCTGCCGGCGCGAGCGCGCGGATCGCCGCGACGATCGGCACGTCGACCTTGAGCCACGGATTGCGCCACCAGCTGCAACCCGTCGACGACCCGAAGGTCAGCCCGCCGCAGCCTGCGAACGAACCGGTGACGGGATCGCGCGTATTGCCCGAGCCGCCGCCGGACAGCACGGCCGCATCGGCGTGGCCGCCGATCACGGCGATGCGCGACAACGCCGCTGCCGCCAGCGGCAACTGGTTGCCGTCGTTCTTCAGCAGAACGATCGACTGCTCCGCGACGCCCTGTGCGAACCGGTTCGCCGCCGCGAAATCGATCGAGCCGCCACCCTTGGCCGGATCGTCCATCACGCCGACGCGAATCATCACGGCCAGCTTGCGGCGCACCATGCCGTCGAGGCGCGCGGTCGACACCGAGCCGTTCGCGATTGCCTGCTTGACGGCGGCTGGCGTCAGATACACGGTCGGCCCGACGTCCTCTTCCTCGTCGAGCCCGGCATTGATCGCTGCAGCGGTGCTGTGCGCCGCGCCCCAGTCGGATTGCACCTGGCCCTGGAAGCCCCATTCATTCTTCAGCACGTCGTTCAGCAGATGATTGTTCTCGCATGCATACGTGCCGTTCAGCCGGTTGTAGCTGCACATCACGCTGCCGGGCTGCCCGCGTTTCGCGGCGATCTCGAACGGCAGCAGGTAGAGTTCGCGCAACGTGCGCTCGTCGATCTGCGTGTTGCCGCCCATCCGGCCATGTTCCTGCTCGTTGCCGGCATAGTGCTTGATGGTCGCGATGACCTTCTGCCGCTGCGTGGCGAGCGTGCGCTCCGCGAGCAGGTCGCCGGCCAGCAGCGGGTCCTCGCCGAGATACTCGAACAGCCGGCCGCCGCGCGGCTCGCGCGCGAGGTTGGTCCCGCCGCCGAGACCCATGCCGAATCCTTGTGCGCGCAACTGGATCGCGACCTGCTTGCCATAGTCGTACGACAGGCGGCGATCCCAGCTCGCGGCAACGGCAATCGTCGCGGGGAAGGTCGTGCTCGCCTGCGACGTGCTGCCGGAGCCGGTCGCGGAGTCGACCATGTTGAGATCGGGAATGCCGAGCCGCGGCACGCCCTGGATGTAGCCGGCACCGCCGCCCGGCACTTTTGACATTTCGTATTGCGAATGAATGAACTGCAATTTCTCGTCGAGCGTCATCTTGCGCACGAGGAGATCGGCGCGCCGTTGCGCGGCCGACGATGCGAACGTGTCGGTGGCGTCGCCCTGCGAATTGAAGTCGGCGTTGCCTGCATAGGCGGTGGTGCAGAGGGCCGCTGCCAGCACGGCGGCCGGCCAGAGTGTGTCCCGCATGTTGCTCTCCATGATCGTATTGCCGGTTGTTCGGATGATGTCTGGAGCTGCGCGCGGCCGGTGGATTCGCACCGGACGCATTCGGCTGGCGATGCAGGGTGATTGCGCGTCGGCATGCCAGACCAGGCGGGGAATCGTTACGGCCGGTTGGGCCCGATCGAACAACGCGGACGGCGACGCGGACCGCCCGACACTGCCGAATCGGATGTAGCGATTCTCTGCAGTGGCCAATCGTACGAATGTAGTTTGACTACAGCATCGGTGTTTCTACCGATACATACGATCTTTTTTCGATGCGATTGCGTCGCGCGGGAAAAAGACGGTAAGCGGTTCTGATTGTGCGTGTGCAGCAGGGTAAGAAGTACCTGCGCGCGAGCGCTCGGACGGGAGGGAGGCGCAGACGTGCGTGCTTGCGCGAGGCGGCTCGTTGCGCGCGCATCGAACGCGATGCCGTCGGATTCCGGCTGCCTCCGGGGAAACCGGAGGGGCGTGAACGGGCCTAGCCGCGCCGAGCGACGGGACTGCCGGGAAGCGGAATCCCGGCGCGATAGACGACGGTCGCGAGCGCCGCTGCGACCGCAGCCTCGGCCGTGAGCACGGCGGCTGCGGCACCCAGTTCGGCGAAGTACTTCGCGAGCACGGGCACGAGCACGATGTTCAGAATGCCCGATGACATGAGCACCCGCGTGAATTCCGATTTCATCCCGAGCGGAAGCATCGTCTGCACACCGAATAGATCGGTCATCCCGGCCATGAATGGAATGAACGCCATCCAGCGCAACACCTGGACCGTCGGTTCGTATGAAGGGCCGTACAGGATGCGCACGGCGAGCGGCGCGCCGAAGAAGATCGCGAGCGAGATGCCGAGCACCATCGCGACCTGCACGACGAACAGCTTGCGCAGGAACGAGAATGCGTCGTTTCGCGCATGCCGCATCAGGTAGCTGATGCGTGGATAGGTGGCGGCCTTCAGCGGCTGGAGCATGCTGAGTGCCGCGCGGATCAGCTTGTCGCCGGCGGCGAAATAGCCGGCCGCGACGTTGCCCGACACGAAGCCGAGCAGCACGGTGTTGGTCGACGCATAGAACGCAATCGACGTCGACGCGAGGAACACCTGCCAGCCGCCTTTCAGCGATTCGGCGATGTCGGCGAAACCGACGCGAACGAAGTCGATTTCGCGCTGCGCATACAGATAGACGCCGAGCACGAGTGCGGACAGCGTCGGGACGGCGGCGTTGACGATCATCGCACGGTCGATATCGGCCGGACTGTGCACGAGCGCGAACATCGCCGGCAGGCTCAGGATGCGACCGACGAACAGGATCACGCTCAGCGCGCGCAGCTTCTCCATGCCCTGGAAATACCAGCCCGGCGTGAAAGCCACGCCGGCCACCATCCCGAAGCCGATCAGCAGCAGGTCGCGGTCCTCGCCGAAGCGGCCGACCAGCATGATCAGTCCGACCAGCACGATGAAGCAGATCACCGCGATGCCGATCTGCGCATACAGCGTCGCCCAGAAGATGCGGGAGCGTTCGGCGCGATCGTCGCGGGCGAGCGCGATGCGTGGCGTGGCGGTCAGGTCGAAGCTGTAGCTCGTGCAGTTGGTGAGGTACGCGATGACCGCAAGCGAGAACGCGAGCTGCCCGTAGCCCTCCGGGCCCAGCGCGTGCGTGAGCAGCGGTGCGATCAGCAGCGGTACCGCATACATCGAAATCTGCAGCGTCAGCAGCAGCAGGAAATTCTTCTTGAGGTTTGACATTCGCTTGGTCGGCGCCGTGGGTGTCGCTGGGCGGCGTGCGGGCCGCGGTGCGCTTGCGCAGCCGGTCGGCGCTGACCCGGCTGCATGGCTTCGCGGCCCGTTCCGGCAGGCACCGGTCTCGCCCGGCGGAGCCGGACACGGCCACATCGTATGGCGGTCATGATACGGGCCGGGCAGGGGGACAGTGTTCGCGAGCCTACCTTTCGCGGATTCGGTACACAGCCGCGGCTCGAATCGGGACAGCAGGTGCCTCGTTGTATCGCGGTAGTGATGAATGCATTTGTAAGCTGGCGCACCGAAGAACGCTCGGACCGAGTGCTTTAATCGAACGACTGTTTTGGTTCGCGGCGAAACGGCCTGATGACGACTCGGACCGCGAACGGGCCGTTCTCGGCAGCGGGCCAGGACGACGCACGTCGCAGGCCGGACGCGTCGCGCAGGGGCGCGGCGGATGTCCGTTGTCCGAGGGTCGTGCGCCGTAGCGCAGTCACATGATCGTGGAATGGCCGATTCCGGTGGAGCCGCCGGAGCGCATGTCCGCATCCGATAACAAATACCAATCCGAGGAGTACCGATTGAAGCCGATAACGTTCGGCAGCTGCGTGGGGTGGCTGCACGAAGGACAGACGACACAAGGCGTGATCCTGTGCGAATCGCTGGGTCACGAGGCTTCGTGGACGTACAAGCTCATGCGGGCGATCGCGGAGCGGCTGGCCCGCGAGGGTGTCACGGTATTGCGATTCAGCTATCCGTGCACCGGCGACTCGGCGGGCGACGATCGCGACGCCGGTCGGCATGCCGCGAGCATCGCCAGCATTCACGATGCGATCGACCTGTTGCGCGATCAGGTTGGCGTGACCGCGGTGACGCTCGTCGGGATCCGCGCGGGCGCGATGTTCGCGATGCTGGCCGCGGCGGGCATCGGCCCGCATCCGGCGCCGCGCGTGGACGCACTGGTGGGGCTGGCACCGGTCGTGCGCGGCCGCGCCTACCTGCGTGAGCTGTCGTTCGTGCATCGCCAGTGGCTCGATACCACGTCGCCCGCAATCCGCGCCGCGCATCGCGACGAACCGTGCATGAACGTGCTCGGCCACCGGTTCCCCGCCGATTTCGTCGAAGCGCTGAAGGCGGTCGATCTGTGCGACGTCGTGCGCGATGCGCCGACGTTGCCCGGCGCGATGCTGCTGATCCAGCCCGATCAGGGCGACGGGCCGGCATTGCGCGAGGCGCTGCTCGAGCGCGGCGTCGACGTGGCGAGCGATCCGTTTCGCGAATGGCCGACGACGATGCTGGACGGTACGCGCTCGCGCTTGCCGCTCGCGGCAATCGACACGCTCTCGGACTGGATCGTCGAACGCGCGCCGGGTATGCCGAAGAGCGTCGAGACGTCGTCGCGAGCAGATCCGACGTGGAATGGCGAGTCGGCTGTCGCGCTCGACTTGCACGACATGACCGAGCAGGTCGTCGCGGTCGGTCCGCACCGACTGGTCGGCGTGCTGTGCCGTCCCGCCGACACGCGGCCGGCGAATCCGGCAGGACCGGCGGTCGTGATCGCGAACACGTCGACCAATCCGCGCAGCGGCGAAGGACGCTTCAGCGTGCGCCTCGCGCGCACGCTGGCACGCGCCGGCGTGACGACGCTGCGAATCGACGTGCATGGCGTCGGCGATAGCGGGCCCGCTGCGCTGGACGATCAGTCGGGCGTCGTGTATTCGGCGCAGTCGAGCGACGACGTGGCTGCTGCTGCCGACTGGCTGCGCGCGCTCGGGCACCCCGAGGTCGCCGCTGCCGGCATTTGTTCCGGCGCGTATGCGGCGTTGCACGCGGCAGTGAAGACCCCGTCGCTCGGCGGCGTGATCGCGATCAACCTGGCCCGCTTCGTGTGGCCGGCCGGGCTCTCGCTCGAGGCGGTGCAGAAGCAGCGGAACAACTCGGTGCGCGGCTACTGGCTGTCGGTGCGCGACTGGCAGAAGTGGAAGCGTCTCGTGCGGGAACGGCGCGATCTGCGGCCGATCGTGCGCGCAGTGGCCGCGAATGCGATCGCGCGGGTCAGCGTGCCGGCGAAGGCACTCGCGGCGCGCGTCGGCTGGAAGCCGGGCCTCGGCACGCCACGCGGCGTGATGCACGCGCTCGCGCAGCGCGACGTATGGACGACGCTGGTGTACGGCGCGCTCGATCCGGGTATCGACGATGTCCGGCGTCACTTCGGCGCAGTCGAGCGCGCGTTCCGGCGCTCGCGTCATGTGCGTCTGCACCTCGAGCCGGAGGTCGACCACGCGGTGTACGGCGCGGTGGGCACCGACATCGTGATCGACCGGTGCATGCAGGCGCTGGGCCGCGACTCGACCCGGCCGGTCGCGCGCGTCGCCGATCCGGCCGCACCCGAAGCGGCGGCCGGATCGTACGCGAGCGTGTCGGTCGGTCGGCCGTGATGCGCGGTGCGTCGCACGGCCTTGGCACTTCGGGGTGCGATCCCCGTTACATATGAAGATCGGCGTTGGGTGGGGTCGCTCACAGACGCACCGTTCGCCGTGGTGTCCAATCCCGTATCGACGCATCGCCGGTCACGTTCCCGCATGGCCGGACGGCACGCGTCAGTCCGGATCTCCCGGGTGCTCGTACGGCGACTTCGCGTAGGGCGACGCGTACAACGTGTCGCTGCGCCATGTGTCGTCGGCGGGCGCACTGGCCGGTTGCGGGCGATGCGGCCGCCCCGGTACGAGCGGCCGGCGCAGCGTGCGACGGGCGCGCGTGTCGGGTTCGCCGGCGGTGCCGGCAGCCGGATGCGCGAGAGCGGGCATCGCGACCGCGGACGCGGCTGCAGCGGGATCGGCAGCGTCGACCGCCGGCGCGGCTTGCGCGGAACGTTGCAGCGGTGCCGGCGGAAGCGCCGCCGACGATGCAAACGCCGGCGCGTCGGCCGGGACGGCGGGTGACGTCTGCGCATTGACCGCGCAGGCAATGCCGGCCAGGACGATGCAGACGAATGACGAACGCGACGAAGAGCAGTTCATGACGAATCGTACGGAATGACGTGCGGTGTAGAGGGAGGCGCGGCAGCGCGATGCGAGCCGCGCCGGCAAGCGTAATGCCGGAATTCGCCGCGTTCGGCGGGTTACCACACAGTTTTGGAAGGGCACGATGTCAATGACCACGCAACCAGAATCGACGCTCGGATCGCCGCGGCCACGCATGGCCGGCATCCGTCGCGCACCGTGGCTGTCGCGCATGGCGATCGTGGCGGCCGCGTGTGCGCTGAGTGCATGTGCGCTGTCGCCCGGCATGACGTACCGGGCACCTGCCGACCGTGACGCGAATGCGCGCGTGAGTGCCGATGCATCGGGTGCGGGTGGCCTCGACGGCGTGCAGAACGTGTCGCGCGAGGAACTGATCGAAATCACGCCGGCGTTCGTCGCGCAGCAGCGTGCGGGGCAGCCCGCCAATGTCGATGCGGAAATCCGTCAGCTGTTCGGCAAGCCGAAGCCATACACGATCGGGCCTGGCGACGTGCTCGGCATCGTCGTGTGGGACCACCCCGAGTTGAACCTGCCGACCACGCAGACGATGGGCAGCGGCGACGGCGTCGGCGCCAGTTCGGTTTCGACCGGCTACACGGTCGACGCCAACGGCAACGTGCAGTTCGCGTACGCGGGCCTCGTGCACGTGGCGGGGTTGACCGAGGCGCAGGCGCGCGCGCTGCTCACCAAGCGGCTCGGCGAATACGTGCGCAAGCCGCAGATCGCACTGCGCGTGCAGACCTATCGCAGCAAGCGTGTCTATCTCGATGGCGAAGTGCGCACGCCCGGTCTGCAGATCGTCAACGACATGCCGATGACGCTGCCCGAGGCGATCGACCGGGCGGGCGGCTTTACCGCGACGGCCGATCGTTCGCAGGTGTCGGTCACGCGCGGCGACAAGACGGTGAACGTGAGCCTGCCCGCATTGATCGCCGCGGGCGTCAATCCGTCGAACATCCTGCTGCGCGACGGCGACCTGGTGCGCGTGCGCGCGGCGAGCGACGCGAAGGTGTTCGTGCTCGGCGAGGTGTCGCGCCCCGCGACGCTGACGCTGACCGACGGCCGGATGAGCCTCGGCGAAGCGCTCGGCGACACGGGAGGCGCGAGCCAGTACACGTCGGATGCACGCCAGGTGTTCGTCGTGCGTCGCGGCGCGGACAACCGCCCGCGGGTGTACCACCTCGACGGCAGTTCGCCCGCGTCGTTCGCGCTGGCCGACCAGTTTCCGCTCGAGCGTCGCGACGTCGTGTTCGTCGATGCGTCGTCGCTGGTGCGCTGGAGCCGCGTCGTCAACCTGCTGATTCCGTCGTCCGCGCAGGGAGCGCTGACGGCCAAGGCGATTTCGCCGTGACCTTCGTGACCCATTTCGTCATCGCGACCGCGCGTCGCGCCTACGGGACTGATGCCGTATGACTTCTTCGACCATGCACGACCCGCACGGCGGGCCCGCACTTCGTTCGTCCTATCCGGTGCGCCGCTACTGGGGCATGCTGTACGGCGGCCGGCGCCTGATCCTTTGCACGGCGCTCGCGGGCGCGCTCATCGGCGCGGTGTATGCGCTGTGTGCGGCGCCCGTCTACCGGACCGACATCCTGTTCCAGGTCGAGCAAAGCCCGACCGACTCGAAATCGACGTCGCCCACGGGCGATCCGTCGTCGGTGTTCGACCTGAAGACGGACGCATCGACCGAGATCGAAGTGCTGAAATCCCGTGCGGTGCTCGATCGCGCGATCGACAGCATCAATCTGGCCGTCGACGCGCGGCCGCACTACCTGCCGCTGATCGGCTGGCGGCTCGTCAATGCAGCCGACGGGGTGTCGTCGCCGTTGCCGGGCGGCTACGTATACGGCACCGAGCGTATCGACGTGCCGACCTTCGACGTGCCCAAGCGCCTGCTCGGCAAGCGCTTCGCGCTGACCATCGGCGACGACGGCGCGTACACGCTGCAACGTATCGGCTGGTTCGGCCGAACCGGCCCGGCATGGCAGGGGCGCATCGGCCAGCCGCTGCATGTCGAGACACCGCAGGGGCCGCTCGACATCTTCGTGCGCGGCGTGGCCGGCAAGCCCGGCGCACGCTTCGACCTGACACGCTACAGCGACGAGGAGGCGACGGCCTGGCTGCAGAAGAACGCGCTGATCTCGGAGCGCGGCAAGCAGTCGAACATGATCGGCGTGACGCTCGACGGCACCGATCCCGTGCACGACAGCCGTGTGCTGAATGCGATCGGCGACGCGTACCTCGCGCAGAATACGCAGCGCAAGTCCGAGGCGGCCGACAAGCTGATCCGCTTCATGGATGCGCAGCTTCCGCAGCTCAAGGCGCAGCTGGAAAAAGCCGAGGGCCGGTTCAACGCGTTCCGGGCCTCGCACGGTACGGTCAACACGAGCGACGAGGCGCTGGCATTGCGCCAGCAGTCGGTCGACATCGAGACGCGCGTGCAGACGTTGCAGCAGCGGCGCGAGGAATTGCTCACGCGCTTCATGCCGAAGCATCCGGCCGTAGTGGCCGTCGATGCCCAGCTCTCCGACGCGCAGCGTTCGCTCGACACGACCCGCAAGCAGATCCAGCAACTGCCTGCCGTCGAACAGGGCGTGCTGCAACTGCAGCGCGATGTGGCAGTCGATACCGCGCTGTACACGAACCTGCTCAATACGCGCCAGCAGATGATCCTCGCGCGGGCCAGCAAGACGGGCACCGTGCGGATCGTCGATACGGCGAAGGTGGCGGAGCAGCCGATCGGCCCGCATCGCGGCGTCGCCGTCATCGCGATGCTGATGTTGGGCCTGCTGGCCGGTGCGGCGATCGTGATCGTGCGGCAGCGCGTCGTCGGCACGATCGGCGATGCCGAGGAAATCGAATGGACGACGGGGCTGCCCGTGTTCGCAACCGTGCCGCACAGCCCGGTCGCGGCGCAAGCGGAGTTGCGCCCGAAGGGCGGACGGCGCGACGTGCGCGCACCGGTTTCGCCGGTCGCCGTCCAGGACGCGGCGCTCGAGAGCCTGCGCAATTTTCGCGCGGCGCTGCAGCTGTCGATGCCGGACGCATCGAATCCCGTAGTCCTGATTTCCGGGCCCACCACGGGTGTCGGCAAGTCGTTCGTCGCCGCGAATATCGCGTCGCTCGTCGGCGCGGCGAAGCGACGCGTGCTGCTGATCGATGCCGACCTGCGCAAGGGCTCGCTGCACGAGCGGTTCCGCTACAGCCGTGCACCGGGCCTGTCCGACGTGGTGGCAGGCACCCATAAGCTCGACGAGGCGATCAAGCGTGGCGTCGTGCCGGGTCTCGATTTCATCGCGATGGGCAGCGTCGTACCCGATCCGGGCGAACTGCTGCTGCAACCCGCGCTCGTCGACCTGATCGGGCAGGTCGCCTCGCGCTACGACATGGTCGTGATCGACGGCCCGCCGTTGCTGCCGGTGGCCGATGCGCTGGTGCTTGGACGCCTCGCCGGAACCGTGTTCCTCGTTGCGCGCAGCGGAGTGACGACGCTCGCCGAACTCGAAGAAAGCGCGCGACGACTCGAGCACGCGCATATCGATGTGCGCGGTGTGGTCCTGAACGATTACAAGGGTGCGCCGGGACGGTACGACTACGGTTATACGGATACCAACACCCATCAGGCTGCGTCCGGATATGCCGGGGTGATCGCGCCGCGGCAACGGGTGGAACGGGCGTCATGAACCGGCGAGCGGGCGGCATGGGAGGCGGGCCGCGACAGCGCCCCGCGACGATGCGCCGGATGGCGCGGCTGCGCGATGCCGCGGGCGGTTATACCGGCTATTGGTGGGAAGATCCGGCGCGCCTCGTGCTGATGTTCATCCTCCCGTTGTACGGATTGCTGTCGCTCAGCCTGCTGGGCGACCAGAAGTCGATCGCGCGGATCTACTTCGACGGCTACTACGCGTTCGTCGGTGCACTGTTCCTGATGGTGGTGATGGCCGCGTCATGGCTCGCGACGACCGAAGTGAGGACGCGAAGAGGTCCGCCGCCGGCCGCGATCGAACTGTCGCCTCGCGTGCTCGATTTCGTGTTCGCGCTTGCGCTGTTCGGCTACGCATTGCTGCTGAGCGGCATCGCCACGCATCCTGCACTGCTGGTCGCGTTCGTCCGAGGCGAGGCGAACGCATACGACATGCTCGATCTGAAAGGGCGCATCACGGGCCTGAGCACCTTCACGCAGGCGACCGCACCGTACGTCGTACTGTATTTCTATGTGTTCAGAACCCCGGTCAAGGGACTGAATCGCTACAAGGTCTACCTTGCCGTGCTCGCGGTGCTGACACTGGTGCGCAGCTTCATCTTCGCCGAGCGGCTCGCGCTGATCGAAATGGTGATGCCGCTAGCGCTCATGGTCGTGCGATTCCGGCTTGGCGGCAGGTATTCGCGATTATTGACGTTCGGCCCGTATGCGGCGATCCCGCTGCTGTTCGGGCTGTTCATCGCGAACGAATACAACCGGTCGTGGGAAGCCTATTACGTCAACATCTACGACAACCTGTTCGATTTCGCGCTCGAACGCCTCGGCCTGTACTACTCGACGTCGTTGAACAACGGCGCGGGAATATTGAGCGTGCTGGGCTGGGACCAGGGCCACCCGATGTTTACGTTCGACTGGCTGCTGCGCTTTCCGATCATCGGCGCGACGTTGCAACCGTGGCTCGACTCGGGAGACAGCATCAACCTGTTCCTGAACGGCTACGCCGATCCGGAATTCAATAATCCGTCCGGGATCTTCGTCCACTTCTACGAGTGGGGCTGGTTTGGCTTGTTCGACGCACTCGTGCTCGGTTGGGCCGTCGGTCGCAGTTACGCGGGCTGGCGGAGCGGGAACGGGTTCTGGTGCTGCGTACACGCGGTGCTGTTCGTGTCGGTCATGGAAATCATGCGGACCCCGAACCTGTTCAGCGGACGGAATTTCGTGCCGGTCGTACTGCTGATCGCCGTATTCCACTGGTTCGCCAAGGTGCCGGCGCGCGCTGCGCCGGAGGCTCACGGATCTCGATCGGACGGGAATGCAAGACAGCGCGCAACGGTGCACGGGAATCGCACCGCGGACGTCGATTCAGTGCTCTCGCGATAACAGCAAAGGTCGAGCGGTACGGGGCATTCGACCACTTTGTAGATTGCCGGGTCCCAAAACCAATATTTCCCGGAGCCACTACTTTTCATGGCTATTCACAAGCAGAAGTTTGAGATTCTGGACGGATTGCGCGGCATTGCGGCAATCAGCGTGATGTTGATGCACTTCCTGCAGGATCTGCCGATTCCGATACTGCAGAGCGCGTATCTTTCGGTGGACGTCTTTTTCATGCTGAGCGGGTTCATCCTCACGCAATCTTACGGGGAAAGATTGCGTCAGGAGTCGTGGTGGGGCGAGTATTTGAAGCGACGCGTGATACGTCTGTACCCGATGATATGCATCGGGCTCACAATCGGTTTCGTGAGCCTCGTCGTCATGCGTATCCACTCGTCGGCCGCATTTTCGCTGGGCAAGCTGGCGGCAGCCACCGGCCAGAACTATTTTCTCGTTCCGTATCTCGGCCGTTTCTCGGTGTCGGGATTCGTCGGCGCGGCGAGTCACGGCTTGCCGGCGGTGGATGACCCAGGGGTGTTTCCGTTGAATCCGCCCGCATGGTCGCTGTTCTTCGAGCTGTTCGCGAGTGTCGTGCTGATCGCGGCAATCAGGATGAGTGCGCAGAATCTGCTGCGACTGGCGTATGCGTGCCTCGGGGCTTTCGTCGTGTATGGATGGCTCGTGGGTCTCGACAACGACAAGCTGACCGTGATCCTGAATCAGGGTTGGTCGGCCGACAACTTCATCGGCGGATTCTTCAGGGTCGGCTACGGTTTCCTGCTCGGAGTTGCGATCGGAAAGATGCACGACGCCGGTTTCACGGCCAGGCCGCGCTGGTTTGTCGCGGAGTTCATCAAGAAAGACTACTTGCTATTCGTCGCGTTCCTGCTGGTCGTCGTTTTCCCAACGTCGATCAAGGGAATGTACGCACTTGCCGTGCTGTTGCTCGTCGCGCCCGCGCTCGTTTGCCGGGGCGCCATGCTGGCGCCGAGCGGCAAGGTCATCGCACGAATCAGTACATTCCTCGGCTGGATCTCTTATCCGCTCTATTGCGTGCATTACCCGATCGGAAGGCTGGTGTTCGCTTATGCGCCGCATGGCGACACCCACGTCGTCAGAACGGCGATGCTGGCTGCGTGTATTTCGATCGTCTCCGCTGCCGCTCTCGCGAAGTTCGTCGAGGAGCCGGTCAGGTCGTATCTCGGCAAGCGCCTGTTCGGCAATCGACGGGCCGCGGCCGGCAGCACGGTCAACGTCGCGTAACCGCGCCGAGTTGCCGAGCATGGCGACCGCCGCTGGCACGACTGCGACGTCCGGCAGCGCATGAGGCGGCAGGGCGTGTCGCTCCGCTCGTTCCCCGATGACGTTACGCGCCGGTCGACCTACAGCGACTCGAAGATCTCCTTCATCATCTCGGCGCTTCGGCTCCACCGATATTTCTCCGCATGCAGGCTTCCCTTGCGCTTGAGCTCGGCCCTGAGCTCGGCAGAATCGAGCAGGCTGCGCAACTTCTCCGCGATGTCGTCCTGCGAATACGGATCGCAGTACAGCGCCGCATCGGCGCAGACTTCCGGCAGCGCAGCCGATCTGCCGACAACCGCCGGGCAGCCGTAGCGCATTGCCTCCAGCGGCGGTATGCCGAAGCCTTCGTAGATCGACGGGTAGAGGAAGCACGCCGCGTTCTGGTACAGCGCCTTCAGTTGCTCGTCGCTGATGTAGCCCACGTACTTGATGTTCGGTTCGGCTGCGGAGAGATCATCCTGCTTGCCGAACACGGTGGCATTGCGCATGCCGACGATGACGAGATCGACCGACGGATCGTTGATCTGCCGGAACGCCGCGATCAGCCGGCCGAAGTTCTTGGTGGGATTCATGCTGCTGACCGCGAGCACGAACCGCTCCGGTGTCAGCGCATGCTTGTCGAGCACGCTCGTGTCGGGCTCCAGCGCATCGAGATGATCCGCACCGAGCGGCACGACGCTGATCTTTTCCGCGGAGACGCCGCAGTGATGCGCGAGGCGATCCCGCGAGAAACGGGAGTTGGTCAGCACGCAAACGGAGGTTCGCGCGAGGATCCAGAACATGACCCGGTACCACACGCGAAACGCCCGGGAGAAATGCGCGGGCGTGTCGAACACAGCCGCGTCGTGCATGTAGATGATCTGGTTGCCGACGAAAATGGATGCCGAGTTGCTGAGATTGACGATGCGGCCACCGCGCGCGAATAGCGGGAGAATCAGCTGTTCCCAGATCACGCCTTTGTAAAAGCCCACCTTGACTGTCTTCGCGCCGCTTACCTCGACGCCGGGCTGGGGCGGCACCAGCACGGTCACCGGATCATGCGGCTGGAACTTGATCAGCGCGGCGATCAGTTCGCGCGCGACGCGTTGCACGCCGGTTGTCTTCTGCGTGGTGAACCGGCCGTTGTATACGAGTTGCTTCGATTTGTTGAAAGCGATCATGTCGATAAGGGGAGGTCGAAATCGGAATCAGGCCTTGACGTGATCCGGAACCACTGGCTTGAAGTCGCGCGCGTCGGTTCGCGGCGCGTCGGTGTCGAGCCCGTAAAGGGCGTGCCACTGACGAAAGATCGCGTTCATCGAGAATCGCTGAATCGCCCGTTGTCGGGCCGCCGCACCCATTTCCTCGCGAAGCTGCCGATCGTCGCGGAGCAGTCTCAGATAGGCGGCCATCTCGTCGGCGTTCGACGCGACGTAGCCGGTCACCCCGTGGATCACCACGTCGCGATTGCCCACGACGTCTGTCACCACGGCCGGTATGCCGGCGACCTGCGCTTCGATCAACGCGACCGGCATGCCTTCCCAGCGGGAAGTCTGAACGTAGATGTCCAGCTCCGACGTCAGCGCGAGCGCGCGAGCGCGTGTGACCCAGCCGCTGCAGACGACGGCGCGGCGCTGGCCGGGGTCCGGAATCTCGGCGGCGTCGCCGCCGATCCAGAGAAATTCGACGTCAGCGCCGCGCAGCGCGTCGGCGAGGTGCACGAATGCTTCGTGATTCTTCTGGAACGACGCACGGCCGCTCATCCCGATGACGACCTTGCGATCGTCGCGCGGTCGACGCGGCGGAATCTCCGCCGCATTCACGCCGTTTTCCACCAGCACCGCCGACTTCGCCCGGACCCTTCCCTTGATTTCGGCGAGTTCGCTGCCGGAGCACGCGACGATGGTGCCGCCGATATGCGCCGCGATGCGTTCGAAGCTCAGGTAGGTGTACTGCTTCATGCGCGATACGTCGCGGCGCAGGAACGAGAGTCCGTGCGGCGAGTAGAGGACCCTCGCATCCGGAGCGGCGATTCGCGCGGCGATTCGCCCCAGCACGCCGGCCTTCGACGAGTGCAGATGAATCACGGTGGGCTTGCATTCGCGCAGGTGCCGGACCAGCGCACGCAAGCTCCGCAGATCCTGTTTGACGCTCACCTCGCGTGCCATGTCGACGTATGCAAGCTTCACGTCGGGCAGGAACAGCGTTGAATAATCGGTCGGGGTTTCCGCTCGGATCGAATGCAGCACCGTCACGTCGACACCGTTTGCCGCGGCATGGTTCGCGAGATGGGTCAGCATCGAAAGCACGCCGCCGCCAAATGCCTCGGCAATATGAACGATCTTTTCTTTGGTCATCTTGGGTCGAGCGATCCGATCGCACATTCATCGCTCATCGTGACGATGAGCACCCTGAAAATCGTGCGATCTCGGTGTCGGGTTCGTTAAACTATGCATTCCTGATTGATGAATGCAGGTCGGTCTCGGCCATTGGATCCTGCGGTTGTGGTCGCACGTGTGATGCTTGCGAGGCGGCCGGATAACTTGAGCCGATGCGATATCGGGCAGGCGTTTCCGGAGCGCGCCGCACACGATGCAACATGAAGAATTCATGCCGCTTCGCGTGTCGGCACGTTTCGTCAGAACATCGGATGCCGGCTTCGACTACGAAAACCGGAGGCGAAAGCGCGGCGAAATCCGGTCAGTGCGCGTGAATCCACTGGTCCGGATCATTGTGCAGCGCATGCGCGGCGCGCTGGGTGCGATGGCTTACCGAAGGAGCGATTCGGCGCTGCAAGCGCGGCGCCGATGCCGCTATCGGGCGTCGGCGCGATGACCGGACGGTTTGCGCACGCGTGCGAGAGGATTGGAGATGTAGCGAATCGCGCGGTTGCTGAGCGTTGCTGACGGCAGCAGGCATGCGAGTGACAGCCCGGCGACGGCCATCTTCTTGGCCGGCCCCCAGAACGGGTTGCGCAGCACGGTGTGCCAGTAGCGCCCGGATTCGCACACGAACCAGCGCCAGCGCCGCATGAGCGGCGCGTGATACAGCGTGCTTGCGAAGCGGGCCTTTTCGATCGCGAAGTCGAGCGGCGCGATCGGCAATGCTTCGTGCAGCCGCGTGCCTGCGATCATGCGCAGGGTCGACCACCGGCGTTCGGCCTTCAGCGCGCCCGTTGCGGCGTCTTCCGAATTGGTGAGGGCGAGGGCCGGCGTGTCGTCGGCGGCGCGCGCATCCGACTGCTGGTGGACGCGATAGCCGCCAAGCGCGGCGTCGATCATGTGCACGGCGCCGAGCAACGCGATTCCGTAGATCGCATAGAAATCGGCGCCATGCAGGTTGTCCGGGGTGACGGGTACCGGAAAGATGCGTTTGAGCGCATCGACGCGATACGCGTTGCCCGATGCCGGCGGCGACGGGTATAGCCAACCGGCGCGCAGCAGGCGGCCGCAATCGGTGTCGACGGCCGATTGCGGCACGCTTGCCCCGGTCCTCGCGCCGTCCCGCGCGATCACGTCGAGCCGGAAATGCACCTTCACGAAATCGCCGGACGCGAACGCGGCCAGTACGCGGGTCGCGGCGTCTGGATAGAGCAGGTCGTCCGCGTCGAGCAGGATGACGTAGCGCGTCGTGACGTGTTCGAGCGCGCGGTTGTATGCCGCGACCTGACCGCGATTTTCCTGAAACACCGCCGTCACGCGCTCGCCGTACGAGCGAATGATGTCGCGTGAATCGTCGGTGGAACCGTCGTCTACGACCAGCACGCGCACGCGGTCCCCGGTTTGTGCGAGCGCCGAATCGATCGCGCCGCGCAGGTACGCGCCGTGGTTGTAGTTGCAGATTGCGATGGTCAGGTCGGTCATGAACGGATTCTGGACGAGCGAAGAGCGGACGATCCGGGTGCGCACGCGTGGCGCCCGGTCCGGCGCACTGCAGGTCGGGACCACGATGCCGGCTCCGGCGCGCCGATGCCTTTGGGCGATGCCCGAGCACGGTCGAATCGCATGATGGCCATGATACGCGTCGCCCGTCGGTACTCGGTTCGCGAGCCTACCGTTCGACGATTTGCATCGTGCAGAGCGCAATGAACGATCGACGGCAAGTGAAATTGCGCCGCGCAGGCTGGATGCGTTGGTCTGTTGACGCACCGAAAGCCGGCTGGTTCGAATGATCTAATCGAACGTATCGCGTCGCGCGCTTCGCTGGCATTACGGGCGGGCAGCCCGGCCGGCATGCCGTGTTTCGGTGCGCCAGGCAGGCGGCGCGCATGAAATCATTCGAGGGAGTCGATTCGATATGCGCAAATCACAGGGCCCGTTCCTTGCATGCGCGGCAATTGCCGGCGTGTGCATGGCAGGCGGGCTGGCGTGGCCGGGCAATGCCGTGGCGGCATCCGATACGCCCGCACCTGGTGCGCTTCACGCGAACGTACCGGATGCGTACGTTCGTCCGGCCGCTGACGCGGCGGATCAGGCCGACACGCTGCAACGTGCGCTGGATGCGTTGCAGCCGGGTCAGCGATTGATGTTCGCGCCGGGGCGGTATGTGGTCAGCCGTTCGCTGGTCGTGCGCAAGCCGAATGTGGTGCTGTCCGGCTACGGCGCGACGCTGATCGCAACGACCCCCGATGATCAGACGATCGAGCTGCGCGGCGACGATACGACGTTGGTCGGCTTCCGGCTCGCGGGAACCGGCACCACGCGGCTCACGACGCCCGAGTCGACCAAGGTGGAGGTAACGGGGCGCGGCGTGCAAGTGCTCGACAACGTGATCGACGGCGGCGCCGGCGCCGGCATCTTCGTGTTCGGCGGCGCGGACGTCGCGATCGTGGGAAACGAGGTGCTGTCGACGCTGGCGGACGGCATTCACATGACGCACGGCTCGCACAACGTGCTCGTACAGGGCAACGTCGTGCGCGGCACCGGCGACGACATGATCGCCGTGGTGAGTTATCAGGCAGAAGGCGTGCTGACGCGCAACGTGCTGGTTACCGGCAATTCGCTGGAGGGCAATCCGTGGGGCAGGGGCATCACGGTGGTCGGCGGTGCGAACGTGACGATCTCGAACAACATCGTGCGCAATGTACAGGTGAGCTCGGGCATTCTCGTCGCGCAGGAAGACAGCAACCGCACCGCCGGTTCGTCCGACATCCGCATCGAGGGCAACTCGATCGCCGACATTCAGACCGCGACCGCACGGTCCGATCTTCGTCCGATCACCCGGCAGGCCGCAATCGAGATCAGCACATGGTCGGGTTCCGTGTCGCGCGTGAGCGTGATCGGCAACCGCGTATCGCACGCGCGATTCGACGGGATTCGTCTGGCAGGAAACGTGTCGGGCGTGCATCTTGCGGACAACCAACTATCGGAGATCGGCGGAATGCCGGTGCGGACCGACGTTGCGCACGATTGCGCGACCGGCCGTCCGGCGACGGCATCGAGCACGCGGGTGAAGGCCGCGCCGTGTGCGGCCGCGCGTCAGTCGTTGTCCGCGGCGAGTGATGCGGTGGGCGCGGATCCGTTGCTATTGCCGCGCGTGCGCGAGTCCGTGAGACGCGCGCGGTGGTCGCAAGGCGGGATCGACTGATCGTGCGTCGCGTGCGCCGACGGTTCGCGGCGACATGCGGCTAAGGTGAACGGATCGCCGCCCCGTGTTCGCGCGGCGGCGCCTGCCATTGACGCGCGCGCCTATCGGATGGCGTCGCGTTCCGCGGCTTCCTCGGCCGGTTCGCGCGAAGCGAGCGGCGGTCGCCGGAGCGCGGTCTCGACGACCGGCCTTCCATACTGATCATCGAACCGCACGATATCGTCTTCGCCAAGATAATCGCCCGACTGCACCTCGATGATCTCGAGCGGAATCCGGCCGGGATTCTCGAGACGATGAACCTCGCCGACGGCGATGTAGGTCGATTCGTTCTCGCTGAGCAGAAAGGTTTCGTCGCCGCGCGTGACCTTCGCGGTGCCGCGCACGACGATCCAGTGCTCGGCACGGTGATAGTGCATCTGCAACGACAGCCGCTTGCCGGGTTCGACGACGATCCGCTTCACCTGGAACCGCTCGCCGAGATCGATCGAATCGTAGTGTCCCCACGGCCGCTGCACCTTGCGGTGTTCGCTTGCCTGCGGGCGCCGCTCGGTCTTCAGGCGCGCGACGATGTCCTTCACGCGCTGCACGTCGTGCTTGTTCGCGACCAGCACCGCATCGGGCGTCTCGATCACGACCACGTCCTTCATCCCGACGCACGCGATCAGCCGGCCTTCCGAGCGTACGAGACTATCCTGGGTATCCTCGAACACGATCGGGCCGCGCGCAACGTTGCCCTGATCGTCCTTCGGCATGATTTCCCAAATCGCGTCCCAGGTGCCGACGTCCGACCAGCCCGCAGAAAGCGGCACCACGATACCTTCGATGCCGAGCTCGGGGCTATCGGCGAGGCGCTCCATGACCGCGTAGTCGATCGAGTCGGACGGACAGGTGTCGAAGGCCGCCGCGTCGACGCGGAAGAACGGATGCTCGGCGGTTCCAGCGCGCCATGCCGCGTCGCAGGCTGCATGGATCTCGGGCGCGAGTGCGCCGATCGCCTTCAGCCAGATCGATGCGCGCGTGATGAAAATCCCGCTGTTCCACCAATAGTCGCCCGAATGCAGGTAGCGTTCCGCGAGCGCAGCGTTCGGTTTCTCGACGAACCGCCCGATTGCATAGCCGCCCTGTCCGCCGAGGCGACCGGCACGCGGTTCGCCGACCTGGATGTACCCGTAGCCGGTTTCCGCGCGGCGCGGCAGCACGCCCAGCGTGACGATCGCGCCTTCCTGCGCGTAGCGCGCCGCGCGCCCGATCGCTTCCTGGAATGCGGCAACGTCGCCGATCACGTGGTCGGCCGGCATGACCACGAGGATGGGATCGTCCGCGAGCGCACTGGCGTCGAGCGCCGCGAGCGTCAGCGCAGGTGCCGTGTTGCGCGCGGACGGTTCGAGCAGGATGCGGGGCGGCGCCGCGCGCCCGAGCACCTGCGCGGCGCTCATGATGCGATGCTGTTCACCGCATACCAGCAGCAGGGTGTCGCCCAGTACCGCGTTCGCGATGCCGTTCAGGCGGCGCGCGGTCGACGACAGCGGTGATTCGTTCGAGGTCAGCTCGATCAGCTGCTTCGGATACTGCTCTCGCGACAATGGCCAGAGGCGCGTGCCCGAACCGCCGGCGAGAATCACGGGCAGGATGCACGGCAACTCCGGTTCGGGAACCGGGCGAAGGGTGGCGCTCATCGATTGACTCCGGTATCGGCGGACAGCAGGTTGCGTGCGCGGCCGTCGACGCGCGCGTCCTCGTTTCTCGATCGCGGCGCGGAAATGGTCCGGGACAGGAGCTGACGCAGCGCACCGGCCGCGCGGTCCGCCGGCCGGACGAGACCCACGAACGGCGCGCCCTGTTCGAGATACGGGCCATAAGCCTTGCGGAATCCGAAACGCTTGTAGAAGTCCTGGCGCGGGGCGGGCACGTGCGTGCGTACCGCCACGTCAGGCCATGCAGCCTGCGCGGCCGTGAGCGCACGCTGCATCAGTTGCTCGAGGGTGCGGTCGTCGCGACACGCCTCGCTCGTCAGTACCTTGTCGATCACGACGTCCGGATCGGCGTCGTCGCCGGGGAGCACGCGCGCGTAGGCGACGACTTCCGACGTGTCGCCCCGGTGCATGCATGCGTACACGTGCAATGCGTGCGCATCCTTGCCGTCGATGTCGAGATGCGTGTGCGCGTCCTCGACCACCAGCACCGCGTTTCGTGCGCGCAGGATTGCATAGAGATCGATCGCGCTCAGATGTTCGAATTCACAACAATGCCATTCCATGATGCGGTCCTCGAGTGAAGCCTTCAGCACGCCGGGTCTCACGAACGCGTTCGTGCCATGTAGCCCGACGATGCCCATGATGCGGATGCGGCGCGCGGCGGTCTGTTCGAAAGCATACTCACGCTCTCGTTACGCCCGTTTCGGCCGTTTCTCGCGACCGATGCCGGCTGCACGAAACGGGCCGCGTGCCGGCGAACGGGGCAATGTGCGGTAGCACACTGTGGCCGTATGGCGGCCTTTCCATAATGGATTCGTCTCGACGGTGGATCCATCACGACGGCCCGAGGCGAAACGTGCAGCGAGGTATTCGGCATTGAACGCGATTGAAGTACCGGAGCCGAGCTTGAAGATTCCGAACGGTTACGAAGGGCACGTCGCGCATCGCGATCGATGGTCGCTTGCACGCCATCGCACCGCATCGCCGATTGCGGCGCGGCGTGTGCCTCCTTCCGCCAGCCGAGATCATCCCTTCGCCGCGCCGGCCAACACGCGCATACTTGCCATTACGTGCTGCCCGGGCTTTTTCGAGCTGCATGCGAGCCTGCACCAGCACGGTGCCGGCGGCGCCGGCACGCCGGGAGCGACGCAGCGGACATGGGCGGCATGTTGCATCGCGGCATCGGATGGCCGATCCGGCTGGCTGCTTCGTAACGATGTTGTAACGAACGCGCCGGTTTTACCCGCGTGCATGTGCGATGCCGATGGCGCTCGACACGCGCGATTACAGACGTGGAAAACATGTTATCCGGACTTTTTGTGCGATTCCGACGAGAATTGCGGGCAATGGGAGGCGCCGATCTTGCAGAAAAGTGGGATTTGCCACTGATAGAAGCGAATGGTCGTAGATAATCAAATCCGATTCGCTAAACGCGCGCCGCGCAGGCGGAGCGGCAGCGTAATCGACTGAATCGATGTTTATCGTTTGGTAACAAGGCCATCTCGATACGGGGTGTACATTCAGGAGCGGATGAAATGAGGTCACCATTCCGAAAGCGGGTTGGCGGCCATCCGGTTCAGCATCGGGCGCGACTGTCGTGTACGACGCGACGCAAATGCGGACGGAATTCCCGTTTGCCGACGTGCTTCGCCTGACGGCGCGTCGCATGAAAGCCGGAACGCCGTGGCTCCCGCGGCCGCGCGTTCCCTTCGAGTTCGATGACAACGAGGCCGGATGACATCCGGCTCGACCTCCGGGGGCTCTCGCCGTGTGCAGTTTCGATCTTCGCCAAAGCTGCGGAAACGCAGCGCGGACAGGCGGCCATGCGCCGCCGCCCGCAGCGCACGCGAACGGTTCGCGGAGTGGAGAAAGTGACGGTTCGTTATGAATATGCCAATAACGCGCGATAAGAGCGCCGGCGGGGGAAGGACTACCGGGCAGCGTCCACTGATTTACTGGACCCAGTCACCGTCCGTCATGCTGCGCAAGGAGCTTGCACGGCGCGACTGGAAAGTGACGGTCGTGGCGCATGCAAGCGAATTGCGCGACACCTCCGGTGAAATAACCTGCGGCATTCTCGACCTGAGCGGCGGCCACGCCGACGCGATCGGCAGCATCGCGTCGACCTGCGCGTCGATGCGCGATGTCGTATGGGTCGCGCTCGTCGAAAGCGGTCAGACGGCGTCGCCGAACGTGCGCGCGCTGTTGCGCGACTATTGCTTCGACTACATCACGTTGCCCGCGTCGCACCAGCGAATTGCCGATACGGTCGGCCACGCGTACGGAATGGAATGCCTGTTCGCGCGCGATCGCGAAGCCCTCGAATCGCGGGAGCACGGCATCGTCGGCACCTGCAGCGCGATGCTGAGGCTGTTCGATACGGTGCGGCGCTTCGCGCGCACCGATGCGCCCGTGTTCGTGTTCGGCGAAACGGGAACGGGCAAGGAGCTGACGGCCGTCGCGATCCATCGTCACTCGGAACGGCGCAACGGCCCGTTCGTCGCGGTCAACTGCGGTGCGATCCCGCCCCACCTGCTTCAATCGGAACTGTTCGGCTACGAGCGCGGCGCGTTTACCGGCGCGAACGCACGCAAGATCGGCTATGTCGAGGCCGCGAACGGCGGCACGCTGCTGCTCGACGAAATCGGCGACCTGCCGCACGAGAGCCAGGCGAGCCTGCTGCGCTTCCTGCAGGAGCGCGCGATCCATCGCCTCGGCGGCAGCGATCCGGTGCCGGTCGACGTGCGGATCGTCTCGGCGACGCACGTCGACCTGCGCGAAGCGATGGAAGAAGGGCGCTTCCGCGCGGACCTGTTTCACCGTCTTTGCGTGATGCGTATCGATCAGCCGCCGCTGCGCGCGCGCGGCAAGGACATCGAGCTGCTCGCCCATCACATGCTGGAACGTTTTCGCGGCGACGCGCGTCATCGCGTGCGCGGCTTCTCGACGGATGCGATCACGGCGCTCTACAAGCATGACTGGCCGGGCAATGTCCGTGAACTGATCAACCGCGTGCGCCGCGCGGTCGTGATGACGGAGGGGCGCCTGATCACCGCGCAGGATCTCGAGCTCGAATATTGCCTCGACGCTGCGTCGCCGTCGGTTGCCGATATCCGCAAGTCGATCGAACGTGAAGCGATCGAAACCGCGCTGCTGCGCACGCGCGGACGTGTCGCCGCTTCCGCGCGCGAGCTTGGGGTGTCGCGCGCAACGCTTTATCGCTGGATGGAAGCATACGGAATCGAGCGGCCGCGCGGCACGGGATCGTCGGACTGACGGCGTGTGCGGCGCGGCCGTGCGACCATGTGCGCGGTCCCGGCCGCGTCAGCCGGCCAGCGCGGCGCGCACGGTTCGTGCCGCGTTGACCGCGCGGATCTCGACGGTCGGCGGCGTGCCGGCGGCCGGACGATCGCCGGCGTTATCCAGCGGCACGAGCGCGACGCGCGCGGGCGTGCCGGGCGCGAGATCGAACCATTCGTCGCGTGGCATGAAGCCCGGTGCGTCGATCTGCACGTGACGTGCGACGTGGCGCGTATCGATGTCGACATGCCACGTGTCGCCGGTGCGCGACACGCATGCCTCGATGCCGGGTTCCCGGCGAGCGAACACGGCCGGGTGCGTGCGGGACGGGAAGTAGAACGCCTGCGACAACAGCGTACCGTCGTCGGCGCGCAGCGTCGCCACGACCGTATCGTGCTCGCACGGGCCGAAACGGTACGCGTAGGTCCAGTCGAAGAAGCGGCCGAGCAACTCGGCCGAGTCGAGCCGCACCGCGTCGTACGCGGCGATCCGGACCGGCCCGCCGGCCCGCGCGACCGGCGTGCGGCCGTCGCGCAGTGCGACCAGGTCGACGGTTGCCGACAGCGGCGCCGGTCGCTCGTTGATCACGTGCACGTCGAGCCCGTTCAACCCTTCGTCGACGAGCAGAATCTGCACCGGTTGAAGTACCTGGCGCAGCGCATACCACGCCGATTTGGGCCGATGCGTCGCATCGAGCACGCCCCATCCGGCGCCCGCCATCACGTCCTGGAACTGCCAGACGAGTGCGCCCGCGCAGCGCGAGCCGGTACGGCGCCATTCGGAGAACGTGTCGCGCATCAGGTCGGCGATCACCGCACGCGACAGCTCGAAGTAACGCGACGGATCCTCGCGCCGCAGGCGATCGGGTGCCACGTCGTACAACGTCTGTAGATAGTGATCGCGAATATCGTCGAAATCCCACGACGTGCCGGGATCGCGCGGCACGGCCGCTTTCCAGCGCGGCTCGTGAACGCCCGGCCAGCCGAGGCTCGCGAGCATCGCATCGCACGGCACGTTCGCGAACGCGAGGCATTCGCTCGCGAAGCGCACGTCGGCGCGTCGCGCGTCGTCGAGCGGGCGAAGGTATGCGCCGACGCCGTAGTAGTGCGACACGCGTTCGCGCGGCGTGAACGGCAGCACGCCGCCATCGGGCGAGTCGGGGACGTAAAGCGTGTCGGGCCGTCGCGCCGCTGCATGGCCGGCGAGGCGTTCGGCGGTCAGTTCGAGAAAACGCTGTTTCGGCCCGAGCCCCGACATCGCGGCCTGCTGCGCGATCTCGCTGCCGCCGCACAGCACCGCGAGCGATGGCGATGCGCGGTGGCGCGTGAGGAATTGTTCGACTTCGAGATCGACGGCGTCCGCGAACGCGTGGTCGTCTAGCGCGTAGTCGAAGTTCGCGAACATGAAGTCCTGCCAGACCAGCAGTCCGAGCCGGTCGCACCATGCGTGGAATGCGTCGGCCTCGTACGCCATCGTGCCGCCGACGCGAATCATGTTGAACCCGGCGTCGCGCGCGAGTCCGAGCAGCCGGCCATAGGTTGCGTCGTCCGCGTGCAGCGCGAGCGGTGCGGCGCTGCTCCAGCAAGCGCCGCGCGCGAATACGCGCACGCCGTTCACGCGTATCCCGAAGCCATTTCCGTCGTCGCCCGCGTCCAGCTCGATCGTGCGAAAGCCCGTTGCGGCGAGCGGCCGGCGCTCGGCGCCGATGTGCAGTGCGACGTCATACAGCACCGGTTCGCCGTGCGTGTGCGGCCACCAGCGGCGCACGTTCGGTACCGCGACCGTCGCATGCAGCCGGTCGGCGCCGCTGCGCTCGAGCGTCGCGTGGTGCTCGCCGCACGACAGCCGGGCCGCGAACGCATCGGGCAGCGCGCCGGCGAATGCGAGTTCCGCGTCGAGCCAGCCGGTGTCGCCGTCGATACGCGCATGCAGGTCGCAATGAACGAGAACGGGACCGTTGGCCGGATCGAGCACGTCGACGGGCCGCCACGGTCCGGTCGGCACGCAGCGCGGAAACCAGCCGGGCATATGCCCGAGCAGCGACGTGCGAACGGTGCGCAGCGTTGCCGGTTCGGCCAGTCGCGTGCGCCAGCGTGCGCGGCGCGGTGCGCGCACATCGCGCAGGTGCGGCGCGAGGGCGCGGAAGCAGACCGTCAGCCGGTGCGTGCCGTCGAGCGACACGGGCACGTCGTGCGCGACGAACATGCTGCCGGAGCGCAGGATCGGCGTCTCGTCGAGCCATGCCTCGGCGAGTGTCGCGAGGCCGTGAAAGCGCAGGACGCGTGGCCCGTGCCCACGCAGTTCGACGCGATACCAGTGGTCACGCTCGTCGAGCGACGCCGTATCGTCGGGCCGCCCGGCCAGCGCGAGCGCTTGCGCGACCGTGCCGGGCACGGGGGCGGCGATCCAGCCGTCGGCGGGAAGATCGAGCGGCTCGCGCGCGGCGCCCGCGGCCGTCGCGAGCATCGACCACGCGAGCGCGGCGGGCGCCCGTCTCACCGCATCGACGGCACGGGGGCCGCGTCGATGCGGACGGGCACCGCGTGCTGAAGCGGCGCGGTGATCTGACGCGCGCACTCGATCAGGTCGGCGTAAGCCGCTTCGATCGCTTCGAGCGTCGCGTCGCCGCGCTCTTCCTTGCCGCGCGCACAGGCCCGCGCCAGCCGGAATTCGAGCACCATCGCCTCGGACGCGATGCGGTCGCAGGCGGCCCGAATCTCGACGAACGGTCCGACGCAGCCGCTCGCCTGCAGCCAGCGCGCGTAGTGGCCGAACAGTTCGAAGTTCGCGCCGAGTTGCCGCACCGAATTGAACGAGTACGCATGAAAGCGTTCGAGCGGCGAGTCGGCGAGCGATCTCGCATCGATCTGCAACTGGCGCCGGAACGCGGCGACCGGATTGACGACCGGCAGGCGGCGCAGATGGCGCTGCAGCAACGCGAGCGACGTTTCGCACAGTGCGCGCTCGTCGAGCGGCGCGAAGCGCCGCTTCGCGCACTCGACGTACGGCGGCAGCGGCATCGGCGAGCAGCCGCCAACGAGGCCGTTGTAGTCGAAATCCTCGGCCACGTAATAGCCGCTGTTGTGGAAGTAGCCGATCTGGCGGTGCGCGCGATCGATCGAGTCGATGCCGATCGTCGTCTTCGTGTGCTGCGTGCGGTAGCTGCTGCCGCGTGTGTCGGGCAGGAACCACGCGTCGACCTCGACGATCATCAGGTGACCGCGCGCGACCTGCGTCTCGATGTGTTGATCGAGCGGTTCGTAGATCGAGTGTTCCTGCACGACGATTCCATAGAGCCGCTCCAGTTCGTCGTGCGGAAACTTGAAGAACGTGAACTGGTCGCCTTCGAAATCGAGCGCGATCGTAAACGGCAGCGCCGCGTACGGATTGAGGCCCCACCACCGGAGCACCTCGAGCCACATGTCGACGTAGCAGTTGGTCTGCTTCCAGACCATCTCCTGACTATGCAGCGGGTGCGGCCGGTAGTGGCGCGCGCGGTGGCGCACGTCCTCGAACGACGCATCCTCGCCGTCGCGGGACACGAATTTCATCGCGTGCCCCACAGCACGTCGCGAACGTCGGCCGGCCATGCGTCGATGTCGAAACCGTGATGACGGAACATCGCGAGCGTCAGCCGCTCGAGACCGAAGCCGACGCATCCCGTGTGCGCGACGTCGCCCGTCGCGGTGCGAATGTCCCACAGCAACCCGAAGTGATCCATGTGGTAGTTGAAGCTCAGGCACGCGGTCTGGCGGCCGTCGTGCTCGATCGGGATCAGCAGCTCGAACTTCAGGTTCTGCTCGCGCTGGCTGTTCGCGACGATCTTGCCGCCGCGGCCGAAGAAGGGGTCGTTCGCGAGATCGATCGCGTTCGGCAGGCGCAGCGCCTCGATCATCCGCGTGCCGCGCTCCATCCACGTCGCGCGGAACGCAACGATCTGCTCGGGCGTGCCGATCCGCACGTATTCGCGCATCCGGAACAGCTGCATGCGGGTCGGATCGAGCGACGGCTCGTGGCGGAAGCAATACGAGAACACGTCGACGATGCGGCCGTCTTCGGGCAGCGCCCCCGCGCGTGCGACGACCGGATAGACCGGGTAGCAGGCGGCCGGCGTCATCACGACGTAAGTCGGCTTCTGGCTTTCGGTCCAGTCCTCGCCGCGGTCGAGGCACTGCAGCACGCGCTGGTGACGCTGTTCGTCGCCGCAGAACGCGTGCACGCTGCCCGCGAGTTGCGGGAAGCTCTTCATGTATTCGCTGCGCTCGAACTCGGTGCGGCTCATCGCCGGCGGGAAGCGCAACACTTCGGCATGCTGATCGGCGCCGAGGCGCGTGACGAACGCGTCGAGCGCTTCGACGACGCGCTCGAACGGCTCGCTGCGGCCGAACAGGCCCTGGATGCCGGTCGACACGAGCAGTCCAGCATCGATCAGCTCGTCGCGCAGCGGATTGACGCCCGCGCGGTCGAGCGGCGCGTCGGACGGGGCGGCGGTGGCGGAGGAAGGCACGGACAGGCGGTCGTTCACGGATGTTTCTCCAGCGTCGCGGGACGCAATGCGAGCAGCAGGCTCGAGGTATTGGCGGCAATGCGGTCGTTGCTGATCATCAGCGGCGCCGCGTGCAGGTCGCGCAGGTGGCGGCCGATGCTGAACGGTGTGCCGTGCTTGTAGCCGGCCATCCCGCAGATCATCATCGCCTGCTGTGCGACTTCGAGCGCGGTGGACGACACATAGGTCTTCAGCGTGTTGATCTCGGCGGCCCACGCCATGCCGGCCGACCAGGAGCGCGGCGACGCGCCGGCATACAGGCGCAGCACGTTGTCGACACGGGCCTGCATCGCCTGCATCAGCGCAAGCGATTCGGCGATGCGCCGCGACGCGGGCGACGGCGCGCCGTCGGTCTGCCGTGCCTGCGCACGAAAGAACTGATGTGCGCGATGGAACGCATCGCCGGCCACGCCGATCCACACCGCCGCCCACAGGATGTGCGACACCGGCACCATCGTCTGTTCGGCGATCTGCGCGAACGGCACGGGCAGGCATTGCTCGGTCGTCCCTTGTGCGTCGAGCACGAAGCCGTTGCTGCACGTCCCGCGCATGCCGAGGGTGTCCCATTCGCCGCGGCGCGTGAGCGTATAGCCGTCGCGCAGCAGCGTGACGAGCACCTGCTCGGATGCCGGCGCGTCGGCGTCGCGCCGCGCGGTCGCGAGGATGCCGTCCGCATAGTCGCCGTACGAGATCGTCGGCGCGGATTTGTTCAACCGAAATTCGCCGCCGCCGTTGGTCTCGAGCGCGCACTGGCTCGCGCGCAGGTTGCCGCCGACGCCGTCTTCCGACGTCGCCGACGCGAGCAGCCACTGGTGGCGCACGAGCTGCTGCAGGAACAGCTTGTGCCAGCCCTGGTCGGCCGCGTGATTGACGATGCAGGCGACCTGGATTTGGTGCATCGCGAACACCATCGCCGACGATGCGCAGGCCTGGCCGAGGATCGAGCATGCCGATGCGATGTCGGCCAGCGACGCGCCGAGACCGCCGAGCTGGGCCGGAACCATTGCGCTCAGCAGGCGGCGCGCGCGCATCGCCTCGATCGCTTCGACAGGGCAGCGCGAGTCGCGATCGACTGCATCCGCATGCTGGGCAGCGATTTGCGCGACGGCGTGCGCGGCCTCGTCGAGCCGACGTACTTCGGCGTCGGCCGCGAGTTCGGGAAGCAGCGCGCTCATGCGGAATGCTCGGAGCGTTGCAGGGTCGCGATCGTGTCCGCCAGTGCGTCGATGCTGCGGAACAGATTGCGGTTCAGCATCTCGTCGGGAATTTCGATGTTGAACTGCTTCTCGATCGCGAGCATCAGCTGGATCGTGTCGAGCGAGGAGAGGCCCGCTTCGTAGAGGTCGTCCCCGTCACCGATCGAATCGATCGCGGCTTCGAGATGGGCGACGTGCTTGAGGATGGTTCTGATTTCGTTTTTCACGTGCTGCTCCGGCGTGTGTGGTGTCGTCCGCATGGGCGGACGCGCGCAGCGCGCTGACATCCCCCCGGCAGTCCGGCATCAGTAGACCATTCGCAAGCACGGCGTTCTGTTCGCCACCCTACAATCGACTGACTCGAATCGTGCGCGTGCGCCGAAACGCCGCGTGCATCACGCGCGCGCCGCGGTGCTCACGCTGGAATCGGCAGACAGGATGCGCTTCATCTCGTCGCGCACGATCGCGCGGCAGCTACACGACATTTTCTCGAGGCCCGCGAGGTCGGCAAGCTCGATGGAGCTCCGGTACTGGCGGATCAGGCCCAGTTTCTGAATCTCGCCGGCTGCGTCCGTGACCGTCTCGCGCCGTACGCCGAGCATCTGCGCGAGCATGCTGTGGGTGACCTGGATCTCGATGCTGCGCGACCGGTCATACGCGAGCAGGAACCATCTGCATAACTGATGTTTGAGGACGTGGTGGCGGCTGCAAAACGTGATCTGCGATACCTGCGCCATCAAAAGACGCACGCAGACGAACACCAGATGGCGAATCACCGGCGATGCATCGAACGCGGCCGCGAAGACACGCCGGTCCAGCCGGTAGACGAAGCCGTCGCGACACGCGACGGCGCGGCACGGCATCCGGCCGCTGCCGCCGATCACGTCGTCGCACACCACGCTCTCGCTGCCGATCTCTGCGACTTCCAGCGTCATGCCGCCGGACGAGACGTATTGCAGAGAAATCGCCGTCGTCACGGGCAGGTAGACGGCAGTGAGCATTTCGCCGGGTTCGCACAGCACCTGACCCGATTTCAGGTGAACGAGCTGAAGGTTGGCAATCAGCGTGGCGCGTTCATCACGGTCGAGGGCCGCGAGGAACCGGTTGGCGTCGAAGCTGTGGGAGAGCTCGATCATGCCGCTCGCATGGGCGACGGTGTCATTGGCCTGATGGGGCACGGCGCATCCTCGTTAGGGGCGATCGCACGTCGCGGGGCGTCATCCAGCGGATTTAGCACGCGCGTGCGGATTTGAGAAGGTCGAAATTCGAATGCCGGTGGACTGAAAAAGGCTAGCACGCAATTGAATTCGATAAATTTCGCATTACGTCATTTCACAAAGTTTGACGATTTCGGGTAAATGAAAACGTCATGCGCATTTAAACATCGTGTCTTCATGGGTTAATTGCGCTGATATGTATCGAGGGGTGAAGTCGGGAATTCGGTGTCGATTCGGAATCAATCGGAAAGCGATTTGTATCGTACAGGTAAAGCATTAAGAATGCATTGAACATTATTTGACAATCGAGATAGGCGTTACGAATTGATCAATAAAATCAAGTGCTTGATTGCGTTGTGTGCGTTCGATTACAGAGGCTCGAATTAATGCGCCGATTCATATTTGAGACAGTTTCAAACGGTCATTCGAGGTGCCGTGTGCCGCCCCGGTGTCGCGCGAGACATCACGGAAACAATTGAAAACAGGTCGTAAGTAGTTGAACGGTAAGGTCCGGGCGCCGCTGCTGGCGCCGTCACGCGCGTCCAGCTCATTGATCAGTCGAATCGACGGCTGTGTCCAGTGCACCGCAGGGTGTCCGAAAATGAGACGCTTTTTGCGGTTTTCGGCGGGCTATTCGGCGGTTCTAAATCGCGAGTCATTTATATATTAAGGATGTAGCGGGGATTGGCACGTAAATCGCTTATTGCGAGAGGCGCATCTGAACGGGACTGCCGATTCGATCCGGCGGCGAGCAGCCGAAGGTCGATTGGGTGGAGGGTTGTGGGCCGCAACCCGCGTCGCCGTCAGCACGCGCCTCGCGATAACGAGTTCCGCTCACGCGGCAGCATGCGGCGCGGACGACAAAATGGGATACAGACATGCTTCATCTTCACTCGAGCTACTCGGCGAACGCCATCCTCGACGCCCTGCCGGAGGACAGCATCCGTGCCATCGCACCACACCTCGAACTGGTCAGGGTCAAGGCCGGCATGCTGGACCGTGTCGGGGAACCGATGCGCCACCTGCATTTCCCGACGACCGCCATGATGTCGGTGCAGCACCTGATGGAGGACGGCGCGATGGTCGAGGTGGCCGTGGTCGGCCGCGAAGGTGTGGTGGGCCTGGCGACGCTCGTCGGCGGCACCGCGGTATCGAGCCGCGTCGAAGTCCGTATCGGCGGGATGGCGTACCGCGTGCCGACCTGCGTGATGCGCTCGGAATTCGAACGTTCGCCGGCGACGTATCGGCTGCTGCTGAACTACTGCCAGGCGACGATGGCGCAGATCTCGCGCAGCGCGTTGTGCAACCGGCATCACTCGGTCAGTGAGCAGTTGAGCCGCTGGCTGTTGCTCGCGCATGACCGGATCGACGGCGACGAGCTGGCCGTCACGCAGCAGACGATCGCGAACATGCTCGGCGTGCGTCGCGAAGGCGTGACGGAAGCCGCCGGCAACCTGCAGGCAGCCGGGCTGATCCGCCAGCGTCGCGGCCGCATCATCGTGCTCGATCGCGACGGCCTCGAGCACCAGGCGTGCGAGTGCTACGAGTTGATTCGTGCGGACTATCGCCGGCTGCTCGGTACGCGCGCAGGCACGCGATCGATGCCGGTGCGACCGCGCATGCACGACGTGCACGGTGGATTCCCCGCACACGGTGCGTGACGATGCATCCGATGGCGGGTGGAACGAATACGGCGTGGCGCGTCGCGATCGCCGCGGCCGATGCCGCGCTCGTGCTGGCGGGCGCGCTCGCCGCGCAGGCTGCGATGGGGCTCGCATGGCGCGATCTGTCCGACGCGCAGCGCGGCGCGATCGCATTGCTGTGCGCACTGACGGTCGCGCTCTTGCCGCACGGCATGCGCGCGTCGCGCGGTGCGTTGTCGTCGCATGACAGCGGAACCGTGTTGACGCGCACGGTGGTCGCCGTCGTGTGCGCGGCCACGCTGACGGTGGGCGGCACGATGTGGATCATGAATCGCGGCGGCACCGTCACGACGCGCTGGATCGCGCGGACGGTGCTGTCCGGAGACGCGGCACTGCTGCTCGGCAGGCTGGCACTGTGCGTGCTCGCGATGAAGCGCGGCGACGCGCGCGCGCGGCAGCGGCGAGTCGCGATCGTCGGTGCGACCGCTTACGGACGGGTGGCGATCCAGCGCATGCAGCTCGAGCCGGCCGGCCCGTTCGCGGCGGCCTGTGTGTTCGACGACGACGCGTCGGCCGCGGCAGCCGCCGACGCGATCGGCGGCGTGCCGGTGATCGACGACTGGGTCGCGCTGCGGCGCATGATCCGCGGCGGCGAGATCGACGAAGTGTGGCTCACGTTGCCGATGTCGCACGAGTCGCGCATTCAGCGCATCGTGCGCGAATTGCGCGACGAGTTCGTTGAATTGCGGCTGTTGCCGGACGTGCGGCAGATGGCGGTCGTCGAGCGGTCCGCGACCGACGTGCTCGGCATGCCGGCGATCAACCTGGCGACCACGCCGCGTTCCGCACCGGAGCTATGGGCGAAGTTTGCGTTCGACCGGCTGTTCGCGGTCGCCGTGCTGATCCCGCTGCTGCCGCTGCTTGCGGTGCTGGCGATCGCGGTGAAGCTGTCGTCGCCGGGGCCCGTCTTGTTCAGGCAGCGCCGCAAGGGTGTCGACGGCCGCGAGTTTCATATCCTGAAGTTCAGGACGATGCGCGTGCATCGCGCACAGCCCGGTGTCGTGCGGCAGGCGTCGCGCAACGATGCCCGCGTCACGCCGGTCGGCGCGTTCCTGCGGCGCACGTCGCTCGACGAGCTGCCGCAGTTCTTCAACGTGTTGTTCGGCCAGATGTCGGTGGTCGGCCCGCGTCCGCATGCAATCGAGCACGACGACTTCTATCGGCAACTGGTCGACTGCTACATGTATCGCTATCGCGTACGGCCGGGGATCACGGGATGGGCGCAAGTGAACGGCTATCGCGGCGAGACCCGCAAGGTCGAGGCGATGGCCGCGCGTGTGAAGTTCGATCTGTTCTACATGCAGAACTGGAGTTTCTGGTTCGACATGAAGATCATCCTGATGACGATCGTGCGGGGCTTCGTCGGGCGAAACGCGTTCTGATGGAGAGGATTGCGAAGTGTCGTCGTGGCGTCGTCGTCATTGGTGCGATGCGCCCCGCAATGACGCACGTGAGAAACTCGCGTCAACTGTCCGTCGGCGGCTGAGCGGCCGCCGGCAGCGCAGCGGGCGTGGCGGCGGGGCTGGCGTCGGGCGCGGCTTGCGTGCTCGACGGCTGAATGGCGTGCTGGATCGTCGGCACGACCATTGTCGGGAACAGGGCCGCAAGGGCCACCCAGATGACGACGCCGAACAACATGACCTTCTCCGTGAAAGCAGCGGATTCGCCGCGCATGCTTTCAATCTACGTCGCAACTTTTTTCAGGGGATTGATCGACCTCAACGGCACCTGCGTCAGACGAAACGGGCGGGCGGGGTTATCGCGTCCGTCCCCGCTTTTCGCGTGCGGTGCGGTGCTGACCCCGATCAACACATGCGTGAGCATTGGGTTTATGCTGCGTCGAATGCGTCCTGCGCTTCGTGCGGCCGGGCGCGTATCCGGGCACGGCAGGCCGGGTTTTCCGGCGTGGCGCGCACCGGCGCGACAACCGCGCGCCGCATGCTGTTCGCGCGGAACCCCGAAAAGGAGAGACGGCAATGGCGCTCGATCAAGAACAACGGCGGACGCTGCAGCGGCGGCTGACCGAGAGCGAGCAGGCGTTGCGCGCGGATATCCGGACGAGCGAGGACCAGCGCGCATCGGAGTCCTATGCAGAGCTCGCCGGCGCGGCGCCGGACGAGGGCGACGAGGCGAACGCCGATCTGTTCGTCGACATGGATCACGCGCTGATCGGCATGAAGCTGGCCGAGTTGCGTGCTGTCGCGCGCGCGCAGCAGCGCATGCGCGACGGCAGCTACGGCGAATGCATCGATTGCGATGCGCCGGTCGGCTACCAGCGTCTGCTCGCGCGCCCGACGGCCGAGCGTTGCACGCATTGCCAGTCGGTGTACGAGCGTCGCTACGCGACGACACCGCGCGCATCTCTCTGACGTACCGGTGCAGGAATCGCGCAGGCTGGGCGCCCTGCGCGGCATGACACGGGCAACTGGCGCACGATGACCAACGGGCGCCCGCCGTCGTCGATATGCGCCGCCGGACGAGCTGACGCCGTCGCGTCAGCGCACGGCACCATCCACGTGGAAGGGTGCCACGCCGGCCATGGCGATCCACAATGCCGAGTGTGCGGCCGTCTTCGCCGACATTGCCGACGTGCCGGAGGTCCGGCACGCCACCCGTTCAGGGTGCGCGCCTCTCGCAGCGCGGCGCGCACGATTGCCGAACACGGACGCGACATTCCGACGACGAGCGTGCGCCGCGCGTCGACGCGCGCCCGCCCGAAGGGCGCGTGACGGCGCACGCCGACATCAGGCCAGCACGTCTTCCGCCGGGACGTACGGCAGGCCGAGCGACTGCGCGACGGCCTCGTACGTGATGCGGCCGTCGCACACGTTGAGGCCCGCGCGCAGATGCGGGTCATCTGTCATCGCGCGTTTCCAGCCCTTGTCGGCGAGCGCGAGCGCATGCCCAAGCGTCGCGTTGTTCAACGCGAACGTCGACGTGCGCGCAACCGCGCCCGGCATGTTCGCGACGCAGTAGTGCACGACGCCGTCGACGACGAAGGTCGGCTGCGCATGCGTCGTTGCATGCGACGTCTCGAAGCAGCCGCCCTGATCGATCGCGACGTCGACGACGACGGCACCCTTGCGCATCGTCGCGATCATGCCGCGCGTGACGAGGCGCGGCGCGGACGCGCCCGGCACGAGCACCGCACCGATCACGACATCGGCGTCGCGCACGGCTTCATCGATCGTGTGCGCGTTCGAGCAGACGGTCGCGATCCGGTTCGCGAAGATCAGGTCGAGCTGGCGCAGCCGGCTGACGTTCGTGTCGAGCACGGTGACGCGTGCGCCGAGGCCGACGGCCATTTGCAGCGCACCAGTGCCCACCACGCCCGCGCCGAGCACGACGACGTGCGCGGCCGGCACGCCGGGCACGCCTGCCATCAGCACGCCGCGGCCGCCGCGCGGGCTTTCGAGGTGTGTCGCCGCGACCTGGATCGACATGCGTCCCGCGACCTCGCTCATCGGCGCGAGCAGCGGCAGCCCTCCGCCTGGGCCCGTCACGGTCTCGTATGCGATGCAGACCGCGCCGGACTTCACGAGCGCGGCCGCCTGCTCGGGATCGGGCGCGAGATGCAGATACGTATAAAGAATCTGCCCGCGCCGCAGCATCGCGCACTCTGCCGGCTGCGGCTCCTTGACCTTGATGATCATGTCGGCGCGCGCGAAGATGTCGCGCGCGTCATCGCACAGCGCCGCGCCGGCGGCCGTGTAGTCGTCGTCGAGCAGGCCGATCGCGGTGCCCGCGCCGCGCTGCACGAGCACGCCGTGGCCATGTCGCGTGAGTTCGCGTGCGCCGGCTGGCGTGAGGCCGACGCGGTATTCGTGGTTCTTGATCTCCTTCGGCACACCGATCAGCATGAGTCGCCTCCATGTGTATTCGTCATTGTCGTCGTGCCCGCGCGCATCGCGACCGCCGCGCAATGCGCGCCGTATTGGAATAAAAGGGTAGTGGTGCCCGGAGGGAAGTCAAGCGGCGGCCGTCGAGGGCGGCCGCGCGCACTGCGCCGCAACACGGCGCATGGCGTATTGCGACCGGACGTCGCACTGCATGCGGCACGCGGTTTGGGTATCGTCTCGTGTTGCGCGCAACGGCACCGCGTGCCGGAACGCTTCCGGCTGGATCACGATACGCCGACACGATGAGACAAGGAACCTTACCGAGATGACCGGCGCGTATTTCAGCGTACCGACGCTTTGTGCGATCGCAATCGTTCACGTGTACTGGGCGTTCGGTGGGCGCCTCGGCAAGCGCGCGGCCATTCCGGAACACGACGGGGTGCCGCTGCTGAAGCCGACCATGCCGGGTACGCTCGCCGTCGCGATGGCGTTGCTGGCCGGCGCATGCGTGGTGGCGTCGCGCGCCGGTTGGCTGTGGCCGAACCTGTATCCCGGCGCGATCGCGTTCGCGATCGTTGCGTTCGCATTGATCTTCGCCGTGCGGGCAGTGGGCGATTTTCGCTACGTCGGCTTCTTCAAGCGCGTTCGCGGGTCGCGTTTCGCGCGGATGGACAGCCTGTGTTACTCGCCGCTGTGCGTGGCGCTCTCGCTGTCGATCGCGTCGATGCTGTGGTCGCGGTGAGCGTCGCGTCTGGCGCCGCGGCGAGTGTGCGGCGAGCGCGGCGCTGACATACATCGCGGTGTCGCGATGGAATACGCCGACCGGCGCGGACCGGGCAACGCCCGTATCCATGTCCCGCCACCATGGCGAGCGGTGAAGGCCGCACCCCGGCTCTTGCGTATTCCGGAAAACGGTTTCCCCATTATTGCGATTTTCGATGTAATGAATTGCATTGAAGCCTTTGGAAATGGAACCGGTTCCATTTATAATTCGCGGCGTTTGTCGCCAAGGCCGGAATGAGGGTCGTGCACGATGCGCTTGCCGTTGGCCAGCGCGGCGTCTAAGTTGAATAGGGCCATGGCGACAGGGACACATGCGGGCGACAAGCCGGTATTTGTCCGATGACAGACCCGTGAAGAGGTCGACCCGCGGTGCGCCGGAACGGGCGCGCCGCGCGGCTGCATGACGGTGCCGCCGCGCAATGCGCGGCGCGCGCCCGCATCGAGTTGTGCGCAACACCGCAAGAACAGGACGGCCAGCCGCGCGCGGCATGGCTGCCGGGCCGGGCATGTCGCATGCGGCATGCGCGTCCCCGGACCACGCTCCCCAACGATCACCATCCGACCATGTCCACGCCACCCGACAAACCCAATTCGCGTCGCCGCTTCCTGCGCACGTCGGTCGCGCTCGTGCCGATCGCGTCGGTCGCCGGTTGCGACCTGCGCTCGTCGTCGTCCTCGACCACGGCCGGCAATGCTTCCCCCGCGTCGACCGGCGCCGAACGCGCGCCGTACAAGCCGACCTTCTTCGACGCGAAGGAGTGGGCGTTCGTCCAGGCCGCCGTCGACCGGCTGATCCCGGCCGACGCCGAAGGCCCGGGCGCGCTCGAATCCGGCGTGCCCGAATTCATCGACCGCCAGATGGAAACGCCATACGCACACGGCGCGACGTGGTACATGCAGGGCCCGTTCCAGCAGGGCGTGCCCGAGCTCGGCTACCAGCTCAAGCTCGTGCCGCGCGACATCTACCGGCTCGGCATCGCGGCGGTCAACCGCTATTGCGAAAAGGCGCACGGCAAGGCGTTCGCCGATCTCGACGCGCCCACTCGCGACACCGTGCTCGGCGCGCTGGAAAAAGGCGGTGCGCAGATCGACGACGTGCCGTCCGCCGTGTTCTTCGGGCAGTTGCTGCAGAACACGCGCGAAGGCTACTTCTGCGATCCAGTGCATGGCGGCAATCGCGACATGGCCGCGTGGAAGATGATCGGCTTTCCGGGCGCGCGCGCGGACTTCATGGATTTCGTGAACCAGAACGGCAAGCCGTATCCGTACGGCCCGGTCTCGATCAACGGGGAGCGCAGCTGATGGCAGCGGAAAAGAAGCCGCACGTCGATGCGGTGATCGTCGGTTTCGGCTGGACCGGCGCGATTCTCGCGAAGGAACTCACCGAAGCGGGCCTGAACGTCGTCGCGCTTGAGCGCGGCGAGTATCGCGACACGTACCCGGACGGCGCGTATCCGAACACGATCGACGAGCTGACCTACAACGTGCGCAAGAAGCTGTTCCTCGACCTGTCGAAGACGACCGTGTCGATCCGTCACGGCGTGCAGGACACCGCGCTGCCGTACCGGCAGCTCGCGGCGTTCCTGCCGGGCGAGGGCGTCGGCGGCGCGGGGCTGCACTGGTCGGGCGTGCATTTCCGGATCACACCGGAAGAGTTGCGCCTGCGCAGCCACTATGAAGAGCGCTACGGCAAGAAGTTCATCCCCGAAGGGATGACGATCCAGGATACGGGCGTCACGTACGACGAGCTCGAGCCGTATTTCGACTTCGCCGAGAAAGTGTTCGGCACGTCGGGGCAGGCATACAAGGTCGGCGGCAAGGTGGTCGGCGACGGCAACGTGTTCGAGGCGAATCGCAGCGACAACTTCCCGTTGCCCGCGCAGCTCAACACGTATTCGGCGCAACGCTTCTTCGATGCGGCAAAGTCGCTCGGGCTGCATCCGTACCGGCTGCCGTCGGCGAACACGTCGGGGCCTTACACCAACCCGTACGGCGTGCAGATGGGGCCGTGCAACTTCTGCGGCTACTGCAGCGGCTACGCGTGCTACATGTACTCGAAGGCGTCGCCGAACCTGAACATCCTGCCCGCGCTCAAGCAGGTGCCGAACTTCGAGTTGCGCTCGAAGTGCCACGTGCTGCGCGTGGACCTCGACGACACGAAGAAGCGCGCGACGGGCGTCACCTACGTCGACCCGGCCGGCCGCGAAGTGCATCAGCCGGCCGATCTCGTGATCGTCGCGGCGTTCCAGTATCACAACGTGCACCTGCTGCTGCTCTCGGGCATCGGCAAGCCGTACGACCCGATCTCGGGCGAAGGTGTCGTGGGCCGCAATTTCGCGTACCAGAACCTGTCGACGATCAAGGCGTTCTTCGACAAGGACACCTTCACGAACCCGTTCATCGGCGCGGGCGGCAACGGCGTCGCGGTGGACGACTTCAACGCGGACAACTTCGACCATGGCCCGCTCGGCTTCGTCGGCGGTTCGCCGCTGTGGGTGAACCAGGCCGGCGTGAAGCCGATCAGCGGCATCGCGACGCCGCCGGGCACGCCGCAGTGGGGATCGGCGTGGAAGAAGGCCGTGAAGGACAACTACGCGCATACGATCTCGATGGACGCGCACGGCACGAACATGTCGTACCGCGATGTCTATCTCGATCTCGATCCGACCTATCGCGATTCGTACGGCCAGCCGCTGTTGCGGATGACCTTCGACTGGAAGGACAACGACATCAGGATGGCGCAGTACGTGACCGGCCAGATGAAGAAGATCGCGGAGGCGATGGGCCCGAAGGCGATCGGCGTGTCGACGCGCGAGTTCGGCAAGCACTTCGATTCGCGCGCGTACCAGACGACGCACCTGGTCGGCGGCGCGATCATGGGCACCGATCCGAAGACGAGCGTGCTCAATCGCTACCTGCAATGCTGGGACGTGCACAACGTGTTCGTGATGGGCGCGTCGGCGCTGCCGCAGGGCATCGGCTACAACCCGACCGGGATCGTCGCGGCGCTGGCCTACTGGTCCGCGCGTGCGATCCGCGAGCAATACCTGAAAAACCCCGCTCCGCTGGTGACCGCATGATGAGGACAGTGAACCACCACCACGCCGCGCGCCGAATTTCCCCGCTGCGGCGCGCACTGGCGACCGGCGCGGCATGGGCGGCGTTCGGTCTCGCGGGCGGCGCGGCCTTCGCGCAGCCGGCGGCGGCTTCGGGCGCGACGGCGGCACCGGCCGCACAGTCGGCCGACGCCAATCTCGTGAAGCGCGGCGAATATCTTGCCCGCGCAGGCGACTGCATCGCGTGCCACACCGCGAGCGGCGGCAAGCCGTTCGCGGGCGGGCTGAAGTTCGACACGCCGATCGGCGCGATCTATTCGACCAACATCACGCCGGACGCGAAGACGGGCCTCGGCGGCTGGACGCTCGACGACTTCACCCGCGCGGTGCGCGAGGGTGTCCGCAAGAACGGCGACACGATGTATCCGGCAATGCCGTACCCGTCGTACGCGCGCCTGAGCGACGACGACGTGAAGGCGCTGTACGCGTACTTCATGCACGGTGTCGCGCCGGTCGAACGCGAGAACCGCAACGTCGACATCGTGTGGCCGCTGTCGATGCGCTGGCCGCTGACGTTCTGGCGCAAGATGTTCGCGCCGGCGCCGAAGCCGTTCGACGGGGCGTCGTACACCGATCCGGTGGTCGCACGCGGCGCGTATCTCGTACAGGGTCTCGGCCATTGCGGCGCGTGCCACACGCCGCGCGCGGCGACGATGCAGGAGCGTGCGCTGACCGATGCGGGCGGGCTCGATTTCCTGGCCGGCGGCGCGGCGATCGACGGCTGGGTGCCGACGAGCCTGCGCGGCGAGCCGCGCACCGGGCTCGGCACGTGGAGCGAATCCGAGATCGTGCAGTTCCTGAAGACCGGCCGCACGCTGCGCACGGCCGCGTTCGGCGGGATGACGGACGTGGTCGGCCACAGCATGCAGCACATGACCGACGACGACCTGAGCGCGATCGCACGCTACCTGAAGACGCTGCCGCCGCGCGTGCAGGGCGAGCAGCCGCACGTGTACGATGCGGCCGCGGCGAAGGCGCTGCAGGCGGGCGATGCGAGCAAGCCGGGCGCCGCCGTCTATCGTGACAACTGCATGGCGTGCCATCGCAGCGACGGCCACGGTTACACGCGCGTGTTCCCGGCGCTCGCCGGCAACCCGGTCGTGCAGGGAGAGGATCCGACGTCGCTGATCCACGTCGTGCTGGAAGGCAGCGCACTGCAGGGCACGCACACCGCGCCGTCGACCTTCACGATGCCGCCGTTCGGCTGGCGCCTGTCGGACCAGGAAGTCGCGGACGTGTCGAATTTCGTGCGCACGAGCTGGGGCAATACGGGCGCGGCGATCACGGCCGCGCAGGTCGCGAAGGTGCGCAAGAGCACGCCGTCGACGCGGCCGGAACCGCCGCCCGGCGCGCGGTTCCCGCAGGCATCGCGCTGACGCACGCCACCCGCGACGCAGCGCGGGGCCGTTCGATCGGCCTGCGTCGCGCCGTCGCCCGGCTTCCGGGGCGCGTTCCCGCTGCGCCGGGGTGCTACCCCGCGATGGCGGGCATCGCGTGAATTTTTCGCGCTGGCCCGCCATTTTTCCATCTCATCCCTTATCCTTTCATTCTTGAACCTTACTAAATAGTTACAAGAACTCGGGAGGGAGGATGCCTCATGACGTCAGCCTGATTGCGTTGCTCGCGGCCGGTTTCGGTCTCGCGATGATTTTCGGTTACCTCGCGTCGCTGCTGAAAATGCCGCCGCTGGTCGGCTATCTGCTCGCCGGGATCGTGATCGGCCCTGGTACGCCCGGTTTCGTCGGCGACCTGTCGCTCGCGCAGCAGCTCGCCGAAGTCGGCGTGATGCTGCTGATGTTCGGCGTCGGCCTGCATTTCTCGCTCGGCGATCTGCTCGCGGTGCGCAAGATCGCGCTGCCGGGCGCCATCGTCCAGATTACCGTCGCGACGCTGCTCGGCGGCGGGCTTGCGCTCACCTGGGGCTGGAGCCTCGGTGCGGCGCTCGTGTTCGGCCTCGCGCTGTCGGTCGCGAGCACGGTCGTGCTGTTGCGGGCGCTCGAGGGGCGCGGTCTCGTCGAGACGGTGAACGGGCGCATCGCGGTCGGCTGGCTCGTCGTCGAGGATCTCGTGATGGTGCTCGTGCTCGTGCTGCTGCCGCCCGTCGCGGGGCTGCTCGGCGGCACGCCGCCCGGCGATGCGCATGCGGCAGGCGGCAGCGTGTGGGGCACGCTCGGCGTCACGATGCTGAAGGTCGCCGCGTTCATCGCGCTGATGCTCGTGGTCGGCAAGCGCGTGTTCCCGCGCATCCTGTGGCTCGTCGCGCGCACCGGCTCGCGCGAGCTGTTCACGTTGTGCATGATCGCCGCGGCGGTCGGCATCGCGTTCGGCGCGGCGAAGCTGTTCGACGTGTCGTTCGCGCTCGGCGCGTTCTTCGCCGGGATGATGATGCGCGAGTCGGAGTTCAGCCGGCGCGCGGCCGACGAGACGCTGCCGCTGCGCGACGCGTTCTCGGTGCTCTTCTTCATTTCGGTCGGGATGCTGTTCGACCCGAAAGTGCTGCTCGCCGAGCCGCTGCACGTGATCGAAGTCGCGGCGATCGTGCTGATCGGCAAGACACTCGCGGCGGTCGCGCTCGTGATCGCGTTCCGTTATCCGCTGAACACCGCGCTGACGGTCGGCGCGGGCCTCGCGCAGATCGGCGAGTTCTCGTTCATTCTCGCGGGGCTCGGCCGTGCGCTCGGGTTGCTGTCGGCCGAAGGGCAGAGCCTGATTCTCGCGGTCGCGCTGATCTCGATCGCGATGAACACGCTGCTGTTCGCGATGATCGATCCGGCGCTCGCATGGATCCGCAAGCATTCGGCGTTCGCGCGCAAGCTCGAGGCACGCGACGATCCGCTCGCCGCGCTGCCGATGTCGACGCCGCAGACGCACCTGACCGGGCAGGTCGTGATCGTCGGCTACGGCAAGGTCGGCACGCGGATCGCGCATGCGCTGGACGAGCGCGGGATCGCGTATGTCGTCGTCGAACAGAACCGCGAACTCGTCGAGAAGCTGCGCGCGGACGGCATCGCCGCCGTGTCGGGCGACGCGATCGAGCCGATCGTGCTCGTGCAGGCGCATATCGCGCGCGCCGGCATGCTGGTCGTCACGCTGCCGGACGTATTCGATGTGCGGCAGATCGTCGAGATCTCGCGCACGCTGAACCCGATGCTCGAGGTCGTGCTGTGCACGAACAGCAGCGACGAGGCCGCATTGCTGTCGAGCGAGGGCGTCGGCACCGTGTTCATGGGCGAGAGCGAACTGGCGCGCGGGATGACCGAGCACGTGCTCGGCAGGATGGTGAAGCCGGTCGCGGCCGCGCACGCGCACTGACACGGTCGCGCGGCCGCGTTCGCGCGGACAACCGGGATTGCGACGGCGGCGGGAAACGGGCCTGGGGGAATTCGATGCGGCGAACGAGCGACTCGTTCGCCGCGCGAGGCGTCGAGTGCACGCGGGCAGGCTTCAGCCTGCCGCCGCCTTCGCCGGTACGGCCGCGCCGGGTTGCGCGGCCGTTTTTACGGGGGGCGATGTCTTTTGCGCGGCCGCCGTCTTCGGTTGCGCCGCGGCTGGCGGCGTCGCCACCGTCTTCTGCGGCGCCGCTTTCACCGGCGCATTCGGCGTCGCCTCGACCGGTGCGTCGGGCGGCACGCCGAGCAACTGCAGCGAGCCGCTCGTGACCGACGAGAATACCGGGCCGGCCACCGTGCCGCCGTAATATCCCTTGCCGCGCGGCTCGTCGATCATCACCGCGACGATCAGGCGCGGGTTGCTCATCGGCGCCATCCCCGCGAACAGCGCGCGGTACTTGCCCTTCGCATAGGTCGCGCCGACCTGCTTGCGCGCCGTGCCCGTCTTGCCGCCGATCCGGTAACCGTCGACGCGCGCGCGGCGCCCCGTGCCGCCTTCGCCCACGGCCGACTCGAGCATCGCGCGGATCGCGGCGGCCGTTTGCGGCGAGGTCACGCGATGGCCGCGATGGGCGTCGACCGTTTGCGGATCGGAGCCATTTTTCAGCAGCGACACCGGGTGCAGCGTGCCGTCGCCGGCATACGCGGTGTAGGTCTGCGCGATCTGCAGCAGCGACATCGACAGCCCGTAGCCGTACGCCATCGTCGCCTGCTCGATCGGCCGCCAGCGCTTGTAGCCGCGCAGGCGGCCGGACGCGACGCCCGGGAACGTCAGCTCCGGCGCGCGGCCGATCCCGTATTCCTGGTACTTGTTCCAGATCGTTTCGGCGGGCAGGTTCAGCGCGAGTTTCGCGAGCGCGACGTTGCTCGACTTCTGCAGCGCCTGGGAGACGGTCAGCGATCCGTGGTTCGATGTGTCGTGGATCACGGCCGGGCCGATCTTGTAGGTGCCGGGAGACGTGTTGATGATCGTGTTCGGCGTGACCTTGCGTTCGTCGATCGACAGCGCGACCACGAGCGGCTTGATGGTCGAACCCGGTTCGAACGTGTCGACCACCGCGCGGTTGCGCAACTGCTGGCCCGTCAGCCGCGCGCGATCGTTCGGATCGAAGGTCGGGTAGTTCGCGAGCGCGAGGATTTCGCCGTTTTGCGCGTCGAGTACGACCACGCTGCCGGCCACCGCGTTGTTCTCGAGCACCGCGGCCTTGAGCTGGCTGAATGCGAGTTGCTGGATCCGCCGGTCGATCGTCAGTTCGATCGTCGCGCCGTGCTGCGCGGGCACGAGCGGACGCGTGTCGGACACGATGCGGCCCAGTCGGTCGCGGATCACCTCGCGCTGCCCGGAGGTGCCCGAGAGCCGCCCGTTCGCCGCGAGCTCGACGCCTTCCTGGCCCTTGTCCTCGACGTTGGTGAAGCCGACCACGTGCGCGGCCGATTCGCCCTCCGGATAGAAGCGTTTCGAGTCGGCGATCTGCGTGATGCCGTCGATATCGAGCTTGTCGAGCCGGCTCGCGGTGTCGGCGTCGATCTGGCGCTTGAGCAGCACGAACGTCCGGTCGTTGCGCAGGCGGCGCTTCACTTCCGCGAGCGGCATGTCGAGCAGCTTCGCGATCTGCGGATAGTCGACTTCGGCGACCTGTTTCGGGTTCGCCCAGATTTCATAGGTCGACAGGCTGACCGCGAGGATCGCGCCATTGCGGTCGACGATGCGCCCACGCATCGCGTCGAGCTCGATCGTGCGCTGATAGCGCTTCTGGCCTTGCCCGACATAGAAATCCTGGTTCGCGACCTGCACCCAGAACGCGCGTCCGATCAGCGCGGCGAATCCGAGGGACACCATGATCACGACCAGCTTCGAACGCCACATCGGCAGGCGCGACGCGAGCATCGGATGCTTGGTCGCGGCGGCGTACGGATCGGCGGGGTGGGTCTTCTTTTTCACGCTCATGCAAGGGCCGGGTCGGGCCGCCGGGCGGCGGCGAGTCAGTCTGAATAATGCGATTGTAATAAATGAGTAAACATCATGTGGGGAAAGTGTGTTTCGGCCCCGTAAAAGTTTCGTATTCCGCAGGGGTAAAGGCGAGGGCGCGGCGAAATGACGGTGGGTCCTTCGGTGCTGCCGAGGACCGGGGCGAGAGGAGTAAGCGCGCCGTTACCTGCTGCCGCGCGTCGATTAACCCGTCCCCGATTAATTCCGCGACAGGAAAATAAAAAGCGCCTCGACGAGAGGCGCCCTTATTGATGAATATCGAAATGAATATCGCGGAAACAGGAATTAATCCGGAAACTGCAGATGATTGCCCGTCAAAAATACCTGCCGTTATCGTGCGACGGAAATAAATTCATGATATTCCGGTTCGACGGTGGAGCGATCGATTGCCTGCAGGCGCCACGCGCCGTCCGGGTGCTCGCCGGCCAGCACCGCCGGGCCCTGTTCGCGCTGCGTCGCACTGAACGACAGGCCCTTCAACTGGCACACGGCATTCCCGCTGTCGGCCGCGCAGAGGGCCATCGCGCCTTCCACGTCGCGCACCTTGCCCCAGCTCGGAAGATCGATCCCCTGGTGTGCCTCGCGTGACCACAGCCCCTCGTCGGTATCGACCCATAGCACCGCGAAGGAGTGACGGGTTGTGGACTCGCTGCCATTAATCCGAATAGTGAGGCGCATTGGATCGTCTCCTGAAGAAAATCACACGTTCGACCGTTTTGGTTTGACCAGTCTAGATAGACTGCGGTGAAACGCAAGTGATAATCCGCAATAAATCTGAATTGCGCCTATAGGCGTTTCCCGATGAAACGACGTCTGACGATCCGCCGCGATCGTGACGTACCGCGCAAGCCCCCGCGCAGCATGAGCCGCGCGCCGCGACGAGACTCCGGCGTGTCCCGGACATGAGATGACCCCGAGAGGCCCGCGGCGAAGTGTCGCGCCGAAGCGAAGGCTCGGCGCGCACAGGCAGTCCTGCAATGGAAGCCCCCGCTGCTGCGGATCCGCCGTTTCAACGATCTGGCCGCCTGGTCGCCGCGACACACTCCGACATTCGCGTACAAATCGTCACACTTTCACGAAACTTTCAGGACAGACTTGTGCGCGATCGGGCCCCACACTTGGATTTTCCCGATCCTGCGCCGTGGACGCCCGTCCGTGGCAGGCCGCCGCCCTCTCGTGCCAGAGATGCGATCGACGCGATCGCGGGCCGCGGCCCGATCGGGATTGCCGGGGCGCGCGTCGGCCCCGGTTCGGCCGACAGCCGCGCGCCGCCCCGCGATCCGGGGCGGCCGCGCCGTCCGGCCGATTCTTCGAAGGAGACTATCGTGCTGATCTGGAAAACCGCGTTGTCGCTCAACTGGCGCACGAGCCTCGTGTCGCCCGCCAGCGCACCGGTCGCGGCGGCCAACGTCGGACGGCTGGTACTCACCGGCGCCACCGGCTTCATCGGCAGCACCGTACTGACGGCGCTCGTCAACGCAGGGCTGCTCGAGCGCATCGTGTGCGTCGTGCGTGCGGAGAATCGCGGCCACGCGGTCGCGCGATTGCGTGAAGCGGCACTACGGGCCGGGCTCACGCCGTATTGGGCATCGCGTCTCGGCGACGCGAACGTCGCCGTCGGCGCGCTCGGCGACGTGTGGCAACGCACCGACGCGTCGCGTCTCGCCGGCGCGACGCACGTGATCCATTGCGCGGGTCATGCGTCGCCGGCCGACGGCGCGCACCTGCAGGCGGACATCGCCGATTCGCTGCGCTTTGCCGAGCGGTTCGCGCACGCGCCGCAGCTGCAGCGTTTCGTGTACGTCGGCACCGCCTACGCGCACGCGGGGCGCGGCGGGGTCGTGTACGAGGAGACGGCGGGCGCGTCGGGGAGCGATGCGGCGCAGGGCGACGGCGGGTTGCACGGCGCGGTGCTCGCGGCGGGCTACCTGCAAGCGAAGGCGGAAACGGAGCAGCGTCTGCGCGCGCTCGGGCTGCCGCTCGTGGTCGTGCGTCCGTCGCATGTCGTCGGTCACACGGTGCTCGGCACGCGGCCCGCACCGAATTCGTTCTGGACGTTCCGCGTCGCCCATGCCGCGCGGCGCTTCACCGCGCGGCCGATGACGCGCATCGACATCGTGTCGGTCGACGACGTCGCGCGCGCGACGATGCTGCTCGCCGTGAAGCCGACGCTGATGCACGACGTGTATCACGTGTCGGCCGGCGAGGACGCGCCGCAGGTCGCGCAGATCGTGCGCGCGATGGACGAGGCGGCCGGCATGACGGGTGCGCCGCGCTACGCGGCCTGCGCGCCGGCCGATCTGCCGCTCGTGGTGCGCGACGTGCTCGGGCGCTCGGATCCGGCGCTCGAACGCGTGATCGGCCGGGCGTTGCAGCGTTGCGCGGAGTTCGCGATGGTCGATCGCGTGTTCGACAATCGCCGCGTGCGCGACGAAATCGATTTCGAGCCGCTGCCGTTCATCGATTACGTCGAGGAATGCATGCGCACGTCGCGCGGTGTCGCGGTGACGGAACTGATGCGTGGCGCGCTGCACTGACGGCCCGCGCGATTCGGGGCCTGCCGGCGCCCGGCGCGCGGTTCGCCGCTGCGCGCGGCGGTTCGGGGACGGCACACCCTACGATGTGCTGCCGAGTTCGATCAGCCGGTCGAGCGCCCGGTAGATGTCGTCCAGGCCGTCCGGGCCGAAACGTGCTTCGAGCTGACGATACTGCTCGTCGATACGCGGGCCGATTTCGGTCACCAGCTTCCTGCTTTGCGGCGTCAGGCTTACCAGCAGCCGGCGCTGATCTTCCTGCGCGCGCGTGCGCGTGATCAGCCCGTCGCGTTCCATCCGCTCCAGCACGCCCGTGAGGCTCGGACTCAGGATGCAGCAGCGGCGTGCGATCTGTCCCGCCTCGAGCGCATACGTCGGCTCGCCGTCGAGCACGCGGATGATCCGCCATTGCTGTTCGGTCAGCGCGAATTCCTTGAGAATGGGGCGGAACAGGCCCATCAGCGTTTCGCGGGCCTCGAGCAGCAGCATGGCCAGGTTGCGATGGTCGAGCGTACGGTTCATCGGGTTGGGTAGCGGTGCAAAGGACGGGGACGCATCAATCTTAACAGCCGACGGTGATGAATTTCGCGTATCAGGGTAATCGAGGTTGCGGGCAGTCGATTGTTTACTTAAGATATTAAGTATCAGTGATGCGCCGCGACGCGCGGCAGGGGAATGACGCATGGAGCTGTCTTGCAGGACCGCCGCGGCGCCGCCGCTGCCGGTCGCGATCGGTACCGTCTACGGTGCGCTGCTCAACGAGCGCGCTGCACTTGCCGCGCTCGGCGACGCCGTGCACGCGCCGCCTTACGGCCGCCCGCCGCAGGCCCCGGTCCTTTACATCAAACCGGCCAACACGCATGCGGCCGACGGCGCGGCCGTCGTGGTGCCGGCGGGCATCGACGCGCTGGAGATCGGCGCATCGGTGGCCGTCGTGTTCTCGCGGCGCGCGACGCGCGTGCCGGCCGCGCATGCGCTCGACTACGTGCACGGCTTCACGCTCGCAAGCGACGTGTCGGTCCCGCATCCCGATTACTACCGTCCGGCCGTGCGCTTCAAATGTCGCGACGGTTTCTGCCCGCTGGGCCCGGCAATCGTGCCGGCCGCCGCGCTCGGCGACATCGACGCGATCGCCCTGACGGTGCGGATCGACGGCAGCACCGCGGTGTCCGCATCGACAGCCACGCTGATCCGCCCGGTGCGCGAGTTGATCGCCGACGTGACGGCGTTCATGTCGTTCGACGCGGGCGACGTGCTGCTGCTCGGCGTCGCCGGTGGCGCCCCGCGCGCCCGCGCGGGAAGCAGGGTCGAGATTGCCGCTGCCGGCATCGGCACGTTGCGGCATACGCTGATCGCGGAGGACGCACGATGAAGACGGCGCGCGTGATCTACAACGGCGCACTGCATGCGGCCGAACCGGCCGGCAACGGTGCGATCCGCCTCGACACGGGGCGCATGCTTGCCGAGGAGGCTGTGACGTGGCTGCCGCCCGTCGCGCCGCGCACCACGTTCGCGCTCGGCCTCAATTACGCGGACCACGCGAAGGAACTCGCGTTCAACGCACCGAGTGAGCCGCTGATCTTCCTGAAGGGACCGAATACGTTCATCGGCCATCGGTCGCACACCGTGCGCCCGGCGGACGCGACACACATGCATTACGAGTGCGAGCTGGCCGTCGTGATCGGCCGCCCGGCGCGCAACGTGAGCCGCGCGCAGGCAATCGACTACGTCGCCGGCTACACGGTCGCGAACGACTACGCGATCCGCGATTACCTCGAAAACTACTACCGGCCGAACCTGCGCGTGAAGAACCGCGACACCTGCACGCCGCTCGGCCCGTGGTTCGTCAGCCGGGACGAGGTCGACGATGCCGGCGACCTCACGCTGCGCACGACGGTGAACGGCCGCGAGACGCAGCGCGGCAGCACGCGCGACATGATCTTCGACGTCCCCGCGCTGATCGAGCACATCAGCGGTTTCATGACCCTCTCGCCCGGCGACGTGATCCTGACCGGCACGCCGGAAGGGCTGGCCGACACGAAGCCGGGCGACGAGGTCGTGACCGAGATCGAAGGGATCGGCCGGCTCGTGAACACCATCGTCGGCGAAGCAGACTACTATCGCGCCGGCTGAGCCCGTCGCCCAAGGAGAGCAGATGACCATCAAGCACTGGATCGACGGCCGCGAAGTGGCAAGCCGCGAGACCTTCACGACACTGAATCCCGCGACGGGCGACGTGATCACCGACGTCGCGTCGGGCGGCGAGGCCGAGGTCGACGCGGCCGTGCGAGCGGCGAAGGAAGCGTTCCCGAAATGGGCGAACACGCCCGCCAGGGAGCGCGCGAAGCTCATGCGCAAGCTCGGCGAGCTGATCGAGAAGAACGTGCCGATGCTCGCCGCGCTCGAAACGCAGGACACAGGCCTGCCGATCGCGCAGACGAGCAAGCAGCTGATTCCGCGCGCGTCCGAGAACTTCAACTTCTTCGCGGAAGTGTGCGTGCAGATGAACGGGCGCACGTATCCGGTCGACGACCAGATGCTGAACTACACGCTGTACCAGCCGGTGGGCGTGTGCGCGCTGGTGTCGCCGTGGAACGTGCCGTTCATGACCGCGACGTGGAAGACGGCACCGTGCCTCGCGCTCGGCAACACGGCCGTGCTGAAGATGTCGGAGCTGTCGCCGCTGACGGCCGACCAGCTCGGCCGGCTCGCGCTCGAGGCCGGCATTCCGCCGGGCGTGCTGAACGTCGTGCAAGGCTACGGTGCGACCGCCGGCGACGCGCTGGTGCGCCATCCGGACGTGCGCGCGGTGTCGTTTACGGGCGGCACGGTCACGGGCAAGCGCATCATGGAGCGCGCCGGCCTGAAGAAGTATTCGATGGAGCTTGGCGGCAAGTCGCCGGTGCTGGTTTTCGACGATGCGGATTTCGACCGCGCGCTCGACGCATCGCTGTTCACGATCTTCTCGATCAACGGCGAGCGGTGCACGGCGGGCTCGCGAATCTTCGTGCAGCGCACGATCTACGATCGCTTCGTGCAGGAATTCGCGCGTCGCGCGAACAACCTGGTGGTCGGCGACCCGTCCGATCCGGCGACGCAGCTCGGCGCGATGATCACGCGCCAGCACTGGGAGAAAGTGACCGGCTATATCCGGATCGGCGAGCAGGAAGGCGCGCATGTGGTGGCAGGCGGCGCGGACAAGCCGGCCGGTCTCGCCGATCATCTGCGCAACGGCAACTTCGTGCGCCCGACCGTGTTCGCGGACGTCGACAACCGGATGCGCATCGCGCAAGAGGAAATCTTCGGGCCGGTCGCGTGCCTGATTCCGTTCGAGAACGAGGAAGAAGGGCTGCGGCTTGCGAACGACACGTCGTACGGGCTCGCGTCGTACATCTGGACGCAGGACGTCGGCAAGGTGCATCGCCTCGCGCGCGGCATCGAGGCCGGGATGGTGTTCGTCAACAGCCAGAACGTGCGCGACCTGCGCCAGCCGTTCGGCGGTGTGAAGGAATCGGGCACCGGGCGCGAGGGCGGCGAGTACAGCTTCGAGGTGTTCGCGGAAATCAAGAACGTGTGCATCTCGATGGGTTCGCATCATATTCCCCGCTGGGGCGTGTAATGGGCGCGGGTCGTTGCGGCGCGGGAACGCGGCCGGAACGCCAGAACGATACGGAGACTTAACGATGGGCAAACTGTCCCTCGCCGCGAAGATCACGCACGTGCCGTCGATGTACCTGTCGGAGTTGCCCGGCCGGCATCATGGCTGCCGCGAAGCGGCGATCCGCGGCCATCGATTGATCGGCGAACGCTGCCGCGCGCTCGGCGTCGACACGATCGTCGTGTCGGACGTGCACTGGCTCGTGAACGCCGGCTATCACGTGAACTGCAACGCGCGGTTCGCGGGCACGTACACCAGCAACGAGCTGCCGCATTTCATCCGCGACATGCAGTACGCGTATCCGGGCAACCCGGTGCTCGGGCGCCTGATTGCCGAGACGGCCAGCGCGCGCGGCATCGCGACGCGCGCGCACGAAATCGACAGCCTCGAACTCGAATACGGCACGCTCGTGCCGATGCGCTACATGAACGGCGACCAGCACTTCAAGGTCGTGTCGATCGCGGGCTGGTGCATGTGGCACACGCTCGACGAAAGCAGGCGCTTCGGCGAGGCGCTGCTCGAGGCCATCGGCAAGAGCGATTCGAACGTCGCGTTCCTCGCGAGCGGTTCGCTGTCGCACCGCTTCAACGACAACGGCAGCCCCGAGGAGTCGATCCACGAGATCAGCCGCGAATTCTTTCGCCAGGTCGACCTGCGTGTAGTCGAGCTGTGGAAGCAAGGCGATTTCAGGACCTTCTGCGCGATGCTGCCCGAGTACAACACGCATTGCCACGGCGAAGGCGGCATGCACGACACCGCGATGCTGCTCGGCCTGCTCGGCTGGGATCGATACGACAAGCCCGTCGAGATCGTCACCGACTATTTCGCGAGCTCGGGCACCGGGCAGATCAACGCGATCTTCCCGCTCGCCTGAGCGCCGCATCACCTGTCCGGAGTATTGCCATGCCACACATCGTCGTCGAGTACACCGCGAATATCCGCGACGACGCGCGCATCCCCGCGCTGCTGCACACGATCAACGCGACGCTCATCGCGCAGGGCGGCGTGTTTCCGACGGGCGGCATCCGCTCGCGCGCGATCGAGCTGCAGGATTACTGCGTCGCCGACGGCAGCGAAGACGACGCGTTCGTCCACGTGACGCTGAAGATCGGCGCGGGCCGCAGCGACGAGACGAAGAAGGCCGCGTGCGACGCGCTGTTCGACGCGATCAAGACGCATTTCGCGGAGCTGTATGCGAAGCGTTACCTCGCGTTGTCGATGGAGCTGACCGAGTTCAGTGAAAGCGGCTCGTACAAGCACAACAACATTCACGCCCGCTACAAGCGGGCCGGCTGAACCTCATTCCCCCCCCGATCATGCTCGAACCTGCCATCATCGACCAGCTCGCGCGGCGTCTGCACGACGCGGAGCGCGAACGCAAGCAGATCCGCCAGATCTCGCTCGACCATCCCGACATCACGATCGACGACGCGTACGCCATCCAGCGCGCGTGGGTGACCCTCAAGCTCGCGGAAGGCCGCACGCTCAAGGGGCACAAGATCGGCCTCACGTCGAAGGCGATGCAGAACACGTCGCAGATCGACGAGCCCGATTACGGCGCGCTGCTCGACGACATGTTCTTCGACGACGGCGGCACGATTCCGACCGCGCGCTTCATCGTGCCGCGCGTGGAAGTCGAACTCGCGTTCGTGCTCGGCAAGCGGCTCACGGGCCCGGATTGCACGATCTTCGACGTGTACGACGCCGTGGATTACGTTGTGCCCGCGCTCGAGATCATCGACGCGCGCAGCCAGTCGATCGATCCCGATACGAAGCGGCCGCGCAAGGTGTTCGACACGATCGCCGACAACGCGGCGAACGCCGGCGTCGTGATTGGCGGCCGGCCGGTGCGGCCGCGGGACGTCGACCTGCGCTGGGTCGCGGCGATCATGTCGCGCAACGGCGTGGTCGAGGAAACGGGCGTCGCGGCGGGTGTGCTGAACCATCCGGCCAATGGCGTCGCATGGCTCGCCAATCGGCTGTCGCGCTTCGACGTCGCGCTGGAACCGGGGCAGATCGTGCTCGGCGGATCGTTTACGCGGCCGTGCGCGGCGCGTCCGGGCGACACGTTCAGCGTCGACTACGGCCCGCTCGGCACGATCCAGTGTCATTTCGAATGAGGTGAGCGAACGATGCGGATTCCGTCGAATGTCTTCAAGGCCGCGCTCGCGCGCGGCGACGCGCAGGTCGGGCTGTGGCTCGGCCTGGCGAGTCCGTACAGCGCCGAAGTGGTCGCGGGCGCCGGTTTCGACTGGCTGCTGATCGACGGCGAACATGCGCCGAACACGGTGCCGACCATACTCGCGCAGTTGCAGGCGATCGCGCCGTATCCGTCGCATCCGGTCGTGCGCGTGCCGTGGAACGATCCCGTGATCATCAAGCAGGTGCTCGATCTCGGCGCGCAGACACTGCTCGTGCCGATGGTGCAGAGCGCCGACGAGGCGCGCGCGGCGGTGGCCGCGACGCGTTATCCGCCGCACGGCATTCGCGGGGTCGGCAGTGCGTTGGCGCGTGCGTCGCGGTGGAATCGGGTTGGCGACTACCTGCATCGCGCGAACGACGAGATGGCGGTGCTCGTGCAGGTCGAGACGCGCGCCGGGCTCGATGCGATCGACGCGATTGCGCGAATCGACGGCGTCGACGGCGTATTCATCGGGCCGGCCGATCTCGCGGCCGACCTCGGACATCTCGGCAATCCCGCGCATCCGGACGTGCAGGCGGCGATCGACGGCGCGATCCGGGCGATCAAGGCGGCCGGGAAGGCACCGGGCATTCTCAGCGCGGACGAGGCCGCGGCGCGGCGGTATCTCGAAGCCGGTGCGCTGTTTGTCGCGGTGGGCGTCGATACGACGCTGCTGGCGAGAAGTGCGGAGTGGCTGGCGGCGCGGTTCAACGGGAAGAACGACGCGGGGAAGGAGGGCGGAGGGACGTATTGAGCCAGGCGGCGGCGCGCAGCGGACGTCGGCCCGGCGAGCGCTCGCTTGCCGTCGTGCGCGGCCGTGCGCGAGGATGGCCGCGTCTATTCCGCCGTATGTGGTCCCGCCTGCATGTATCTTCCCGGCGTCGTCCCCAGCGCACGCCGGAACATGTCGATGAACGCGCTGACGTTGTCGTATCCGAGATCGAGCGCGATCGTCGTCACCGGCACGCCGTCGGCGATTTTCTCGAGCGCCCGCAGCAGCCGGGCCTGCTGACGCCACTGCGCGAACGTCAGCCCGGTTTCCGCAACGAAGCGGCGGCTCATCGTTCGTGCGCCGATACCGGCCCATTCCGCCCATTCCTCCAGCCGCCGGTTGTCCGCCAGATCCGCGGCGAGCGCATCCGTGATCTTCACGAGCCGCGGATCCCGCGGCCGCACCAGCCCTAGCGCTTCGGCTTCCGATGCCGCGATTTCATCGAGAATCACGTCGGCAATTCGCGTTTGCGCGGCCGTCAACGCGGTATCGCCCCAGCTTGCCGCGCGTAGCACGGCTTCGCGCAGCAGCGGCGATGCGCGAATCGCGCGGGGCGTCGGCGGCAGCGCCGCGCAGCGCGCTTCGGCGACGAACGCCGACCAGCCGGAAATCGGCCCGAACGAGCGCAGCGAATGCCGGTAATGCGGCGGAATCCAGATCGCATGGATCGCCGGCACGACCCAGTCCTGGTCGTCGAGGCCGATCGTCACCAAGCCGCTCGACGCGCCCACGAGCTGGCCGCGCGCATGCGCGTGCGATGGCGTCACGCGCGGATCGCGTTGGGACAGGACGGCGGCGACGAGGAACGGGCCGTCGTCGGACGTGACGAATCGGGCGGGCAGGAGCGGATCGGACATGGCCGGATATCGGTATCGATTGGCCGTTATACCGGAGATTGGCCGAAATCGCACGCCTACACTGCGTGCATCGACGTCAACCGGAGTGACAGGCCATGCGAGCCGAACAGATTCTTCCCGACCATGCCGACCGGATCGAGGCCGGCGCAACGACGATCCGCAAGGGCACCGTGGGCGCGTTCCTCGTCAATGCGCGCGTGCTGACCGACCCGGGCGCATCGCCCGCCGAGCGCGCAACGGCCGAAGCCGATCTCGTCGACGCGTTGCCTGCGTTACGCGCGATCGGTTTGTTCGAACTGCTCGAGGTGCGCGACCCGGCGCTGCGCGCATGGATCGACGCACGGCCTGCGGCGGCAGCCGCCCATGCGAGGAAATCGACATGAAGGCCGCAGTCGTGACGGGCGTCGGCGAGCGTCCCGCTTACATGACGTTCGACGCGCCGCGAGCAATGGCCGGCCATCGGCTGATCCGGGTGAGCGCATCCGCGCTGAGCCGACTCGCTCAGGGACGCGCGGCGGGCACGCATTATTCGGCCGGCACGGGCTATCCGTTCGTCGCCGGCGTGGATGGTGTCGGGTATGGCCATGACGGTCAGCGTGTGTACTTCTTCGGCGCGCCGGCGCCGTTCGGCGCAATGGCGGAGTGCACGATCGTGCCCGACGCGTTGTGCGTGCCACTGCCGGACGACCTCGACGACGTCACGGCCGCGGCGATCGCGATTCCGGGCATGTCCTCGTGGGCGGCGCTGACCGAACGTGCGCGGCTCGTGGCGGGCGAGACGGTGCTCGTCAACGGCGCGACGGGCACGTCCGGGCGGCTGGCCGTACGGATTGCGAAGCATCTCGGTGCGGCGAAGGTTATCGCGACGGGCCGCAACGCGGTCGCGCTGGACGCGTTGCTGAATGCCGGCGCGGACGCCGTCGTGTCGCTGCAGCAGGACGATGCGCATCTGGCGCGGACGCTCGAACCGCATTTCCGCGCGCGCGTGGACGTCGTCCTCGATTATGTGTGGGGCGCCAGTGCGCAGGCGCTGCTGATTGCCGCCGCGAAGGCGACACCCGACGGCCGCCGGCTGCGCTTCGTGCAGATCGGCTCGATCGGCGGCGCGAACGTGGCGTTGCCCGGTGCCGTACTGCGCGCCACCGCGATCGAACTGATGGGTAGCGGGCTCGGCAGCGTGTCGCTGCCGCGTTTGCTGGCGTCGGTGCGCGGCGTGTTCGGCGCGACGCGAGCGGCGGGTCTCGCGATCGAGACGCGTATCGTGCCGCTTTCAGCGGTCGCCGAACACTGGGGCGATGCGGACAGCTCGGTGCGGCCGGTGTTCACGATGCGCAGCGACTGAGCGGCGATCGGCTTGATGCCTGGAACGGCGCGGGGCCACCCGCGGCAACGGCCGGCTGCCCGTGATCGTTGCTCATGGCATTGCGCGGCAGGTGGGCGGCCGACCGCCGCCCGCCTGCCCGGGCACCGGATCAGAACCGCTGCTGAATCCCCGCCGTCACGCCGACCTGCGTGGTGCCGTACCCGGCGAAATCCCGCGACACGCCGACCTTCTGGTCATGCTTCGCGATCGCGAACGCGCCGGCCGCGTACAGCACCGTGCGCTTCGACAGCGCGTAGTTCGCGCGCATCGACACCAGCGTCGGATCCGCATCGCTGCCGCCCTTGACGTTCTGGTGATAGACAGCGGCGATCAGCGAGAACGCCGGCGTGAACTGGTACGATCCGCCGACCCAGTACGTGTCGCTCAACTGGTTCGCCGCCGTGGTGCGAAACGTGCGCTTGTAGTTGCGATAGCCGGCCATCGTCTTCAGGTTGCCGAAGTCGTAGCTCAAGCCCGCGTGGACGCCCTGGATGTAGTTGACGGTATCGGCCGGCGTGACGCTGTCGGCCGCGCCGTTCTGCCGGTCGAACGTGAGCACCGCCGCGAACGGCCCGGTCTCGTAACCGAGCGCGAAGTCGTATTTCGAGCTGGTCTTCACGCTGCCCGGCACGTTGCCGAAGCCGTACATCGCACCGAACTTCACGCCGCTGAATTCCCCGTCGTAGCGCACCGCGTTCGACGAGCGCGTAAACATGCCGTCCTTGCGTCCACCCGTCGCCATCGACGACGTCGCCCACGAGTAGTTCTGCGCATAGCCCATCGGATCGAACGGCAGCATGTAGTCGTACGTGACGGTGTAGTTGCGGCCGAGCGTCAGCTCGCCCCATTTGCCCTTCAGGCCGACCGTCGCGCGGCGCGCGAAGATCGAGTCGGGGCCGTCGTCGAACGCACCGTTCGCGAGATCGATGCCGCTTTCGAGGCGGAACACGGCCTTCAGCCCGCCGCCGAGATCCTCGACGCCACGCAGGCCCCAGCGCGACGTGTTCTTGTTGCCCGACTTCAGCTTGACGGAGCTGCCGCCCTCCGGTGCCGCATGGTTCGTGTATTCGATGCCGGCATCCATGATCCCGTACATCGTGACCGACGACTGCGCGTGCACGGCAGGGGCCGCGATGCAGGCCGCGGCGGTCGAGCTGGTGAGGACTGCTGCGCGAAATTTCATTGACGGTGTCTCCTGATTTGTTGTGGGTTGGGTGAAACGGTTTTGATGTGATTGCAGGCAGCGCCGGAATGCGTGCGCTGGACCCGCGTGTCATTGCGTTGCCAGCCGGGCGCGGCGCGCGGAGCACGCCGCGCCGGGGTCAGCCCGCCTTCGCGAACGCCCAGCAGTCGTTGGTCGGGAATTCGATCCAGTGCTTGCCGGCCGCGCGCGGCACGTGGCCGAACGCGCGCAGGCGCATCTCGCCGCAATGGAACAGGTATTCCCAGCGATCGCCGAGATACATCGACGTGACGAGATCGGCCTGCAGCCGGTTCGCGCCCGGGCCGTCGGCGACCTGCACGCGTTCCAGGCGGATCACGGCCTGCGCATCCTGGCCCGGCGCGAACGTGTCGCGCGCCAGCGCCTGCAGCTCCCAGCCGTCGCCGGCGAGCGTCACGCGTTCGCCGTCGACGGCCGCGACACGCGCATCGATCCGGTTGTTGCTGCCCATGAATTCGGCCGTGTACAGCGAGCGCGGCGCGCCATACAGCTCGGCGGGCGTGCCTTCCTGCTCGATGCGGCCGTTGCGCAGCAGCAGGATGCGGTCGGACATCGCCATCGCTTCGGTCTGGTCGTGCGTCACGCACAGCGCCGACAGCCCGAGCGACACGATCAGCTCGCGCAGCCACGCACGCGCTTCCTCGCGCAGCTTCGCGTCGAGGTTCGACAGCGGCTCGTCGAGCAGGATCACCGGCGGGTTGTAGACGAGCGCGCGCGCGATCGCGACGCGCTGCTGCTGGCCACCCGACAACTGATGCGGAAAGCGTTCGGCGAGATGGCCGAGGCCGAGCTGGTCGAGCGCGGTCTGCACGCGGCGTTTCTGCTCGGCAGGCGCGACGCGGCGCAGCTTCAGGCCGTAGCCGACGTTGTCCGCGACGGTGCGGTGCGGCCACAGCGCGTAAGACTGGAACACGAGGCCGAGCGAACGCTGTTCGACCGGCAGGTCGACGTGCCGGGCGCCGTCGAAGAACACGCGGTCGTCGAGCTGGATGCGCCCGTCGGACGGCTGTTCGAGGCCGGCCACCGCGCGCAGCAGCGTGGTCTTGCCGCTGCCCGATGCGCCGAGCAGGCACACGACTTCGCCGGCCTTCAGTTCGAACGACACGCCCTTGAGGATCGGGTTCGCGCCGTAGCTGAGATGCAGGTCGTCGACGATGAGCTTATCCATGAAGTTTCACTCCGAAGCGCAGGGCCACGCCGAGACCGGCGCCGACCATCGCGATGTTGATGACAGAGAGCGCGGCCACCTGGTCGACGGCGCCGGTCGCCCACAGCGACACGAGCAGCGCGCCGATCACTTCGGTGCCGGGCGACAGCAGGTAGACGGCGGTCGAGTATTCGCGCTCGAAGATCATGAAGATCAGCAGCCACGCGGCAAGCAGGCCGAAGCGCACGAGCGGCAGCGTCACGTCGAGCGACACGCGGCTGCGCGTCGCGCCGACGCTGCGGCCGGCTTCCTCGAGTTCGGGGCCGACCTGCAGCAGTGCGCTCTGAATGAGCCGCATCCCGTATGCGAGCCACACGACCGTGTACGCGATCCAGATGCTCCACATCGAGTTCTTCAGCTCGCGCAGGCCGGGGACGAACAGGAAGATCCACAGGAAGGCGAGACCGGCGAGCAGGCCGGGCACCGCGCGCGGCAGCAGCACGAGGTAGTCGAGCAGTTTCGTCGCCCAGTCGTGGCGGCGGTGGCCGGCGAATGCGACGAGCGAGTAGAAGCCGATCGCGAGCGCGCCGCCGATCACGCCGATGCCGAGCGTGTTGACGATCGCGCGCACGAGGTTGTCCTGCTCGAACAGCTCGATGAAGTTCGACAGCGTCAGCACTTCGGCGAGCGCGACGCCTTCGCCCCAGTTCGTCACGAATGCGCGCAGCACGATGCCGGAAATCGGCACGATCACCGTCAGCGTCAGCCACAGCGCGACGATCGCGAGCGCGACCCAGCGCCAGGCGCCGAGCGGCAGCACCGTCGCGCGGCCGGCCTTGCCCTTCACCGTGACGAAACGGTTCGCGGTCTTCAGCAGGCGGCGCTGCAGCAGCACGAGCGGGAAGGTGATCGCGACGATGCACACCGCAACCGCGGCCATCAGGTGATACGACGGCACGCCGAGCTTGTTGGTCAGCTTGTACAGGTAGGTCGCGAGCACGAGATGGCCTTCCGGATCGCCGAGCACGAGCGGCAGCCCGAACACCTCGAACCCGAGGAAGAACACGAGCACGCCGGCGAACAGCAGCGCGGGCATGGTCATCGGCAGGCTCACGTCGAGCGCGACGCGGAACGGGCGGGCACCGGTCACGCGCGCGGCTTCCTCGACGTCCGAGCCGAGGTTGCGCAGCGCGGCCGACGAGTACAGGTACACGTGCGGCACGTGCGTGAGGCCGACGATCACCGTGATCGCGAAGATCGAATACACGTTCCAGGGCACGTTCTGCACCCCGAACAGTTCCTTGAACCACACCGAGTAGAAGCCGACCGGGCCGGCCGCGACCACGTAGCCGAATGCAAGCACCATCGGCGACACGAACACGGGCGTGAGCAGCAACGGTTCGAGCCAGCGGCGGCCGGGCAGGTCGGTGCGGACCATCAGGAACGCGAGAATGCCGCCGAGCGGGATCGAGATGAACAGCATCCCGCCGGCGATGATGAACGAGTTCTTCACGGCCGACCAGAAGTCCGGGTCGGTGAAGATGAAGCGGAAGCCTTCGATGCCGAGCGTCTTGTTCGCGTCGAAGAACGGCGCGGACAGCAGGCTCTGGAACAGGATGAAGCCGAGCGGCAGCGCGACCGCGACGGTGAGCACCGCGACGACGATCCAGCGCAGCATGCCGGCGAGCGGCTGCAGGCCGTTGGCCGGCAGCGCGGGAATCGCGCCACCCGGGCCGGTGGTGGGCGGAACGGCCGGCGCCGTTCCGCGTGTGCTGGTTGAAAGCATGAGTTCACCCCTGCGGCCATCCGGATGGCCGCCTCTAGGAAGTCGGTAAGGGGAAGGGCCGCCCGCGCGATGCGCGGCGGGCGGCCCGTGGTCAGCGGCTCAGCGGCTCAGCGCTTGATTGCCTGCTGCCACTGCTTCAGGAACGCAAGCCGCTTCGACTGGTCGAGGTAGACGAGCAGCCCGGTGCCGATCTGGATCGGCTTCAGCGAATCGCCGAGCTCCTTCGAGAGGCTCGCGGCCGACGTTTCGCCGGTCACGTCCGCGCGAATTGCGTACAGGTTCGCCTGGTTCGCGATCAGCGTCTGGCCGCGCTGCGACAGCAGGTAGTCGACCCAAAGCTTCGCGGCGTTCGGATTCTTCGCCTTCTTCGAGATCGTGGCCAGGCGGCTCACGACTTGTGTGTAGTCCTTCGGAAACACGTAGCCGATCGACTTGTCCTTCTTCGCCTTCGCGTACGCATACGAGCCGATGATGTTGTAGCCGATCAGGTTCTCGCCGGACGAAATGCGCTCCATCATCGCGCCGGTGCTCGACTGCAGCTTCGGACCGGTCGCGCCGATCGCTTTCACCAGCTCCCACGTGACCTTCTCGTTCACGTGCGCGTCCTGCGTCAGGTAGTTGAAGCCGACGCCCGACTTCTCGATGTCGTAGGTCGTGACCTTGCCCTTGAACTTGTCGGCTTGCGTGGTGAGCAGCTTGATCAGGTCGGCGCGCGTCTTCGGCACCTCGTTCTCGGGAATCAGGCGCTTGTTGTAGACGATCGCGAGCGGCTCGAACGTCGTGCCGTATGCCTGCTTCTGGTATTGCGCCCACTGCGGCACGTGCGCGCTTTCGGGCGAATCGTACGATGCCATCAGGCCGTCGTTGACGAGCTTGACCTGCAGGTCCATCGCCGAGCTCCACAGCACGTCGGCACTCGTGCTGCTCGCCGCGTTCTCGCTGATGTAGCGGTTGTACAGCTCGGTGCTGTTCATGTCGTTGTACTCGACCTTCACGCCGTACAGGCTTTCGAAGTCCTTGATCAGCGGGCGCACGAGGCCCGTGTCGGTCGTCGAGTAGACGATCAGCTTGCCTTCCTTCTTCGCGGCGTCGACGACACCTTGGTAGTTACCCGGATATCCGGCCGGAACCTGCGCGACGGCGCCGCCGGCGGCGGTGCCCAGGACGATCGCCAGCGCGGCGGCGAGCTGCTTCGGTGCAAACGGCATGTCTTCCTCCAGTGATGCGTGTGTGTTGTTCGAGTGACGCGGATGTTAATTGCGGGGCACTTTCAGCCTGCTTTCATTTCGGTTCACAATAGCGTCCTTTGTGTCATGGATTTCCCGAGGTCCCCATGCGTGTGCTGCTCGTCGAAGACAACCCGAACCTGGCGCAGTCGCTGAACGACGCGCTGAGCGCCGCGCGTTTCGCGGTCGATCACATGGTGGACGGGGAGGCGGCGGATCACGTGCTGCGCACGCAGGACTACGCGCTGGTGATCCTCGATCTCGGGCTGCCGAAGCTCGACGGGCTCGAGGTGCTGCGCCGGTTGCGCGCGCGCCGCAATCCGGTGCCGGTGCTGATCCTCACCGCGCACGGGTCGGTCGAGGACCGCGTGAAAGGCCTCGATCTCGGCGCCGACGACTATCTCGCGAAGCCGTTCGAGCTGACCGAGCTGGAGGCGCGCGCCCGCGCGCTGATCCGGCGCAGCCTCGGCCACGAGCATTCGCGGGTCGAATGCGGGCCGCTTTCGTATGACAGTATCGACCGCAGCTTCCACCTCGCCGGCGAAGCGCTGCCGCTCACGCCGCGCGAGCGCTCGGTTCTGGAGGTGCTGATCCTGCGCAACGGCCGCGCGATCAACAAGGAGACGCTGTCGGAGAAGATCTTCGGGCTCGACGAGTCGGTCAACGCGGACGCGATCGAGATCTACGTGTATCGGCTGCGCAAGAAACTGGAGAACACCGGCGTCGCGATCGTCACGCTGCGCGGGCTCGGCTATCTGCTCGAAGCGAAGGCGGCCGGATGAACCGGCCTCGCGCTCACTGTCCCCGCACGAGGCCGGAGCATTCGCCAAAGCGCCATCCCGGGCCGGCATGCCCGGTGCCCGCCGAGGGCGCGCGTGCCGCGCGTGCGGCGACGCGGCGGGGCACGCGATGATTCGCCGTCCGAACCTGCGCACGCAAGTTGCATTGTGGCTGTTGCTGCCGCTGCTCGGCCTGCTCGCGCTCGACTCGTGGCTCACGTACCAGCGCGCGATGAGCGCCGCGCACGTCGCGTTCGACCGCACGCTTTCGTCGTCGCTGAAGTCGATCCGCGAAGGCGTGCGGCTCAACGACGGTGAAATCGAGGTCGACCTGCCGTATCTCGCGCTCGAGATGTTCGAATCGGGCGACGGCGGCAAGATCTACTACCTGATCCGCGAGGACAACGGCCGCACGATCACCGGCTATCCGGACCTGCCGCTGCCGCCGGGCGACGGCGCGCTGTTCGTCACGCGCTACTACAACGTCGTCTATCGCGGCGAGCAGTTGCGCATGGCCGCGTTACGCGTGCCGGTGCACGACGTGCCGTCCGCGCAGACGCGCATCGTATGGGTGATGGTCGGCGAGACGATCGAGGGGCGCCAGGCGCTCGCGCGCGAAATCCTGGTGGGCTCGCTGTTGCAGGAAGGCCTGCTCGTCGTGCTCGCGCTCGGGATCGTGTGGCTCGGCGTCGGGCGCGGGCTGCGGCCGTTGAACCGGCTGTCCGCGAAGGTCGCCGCGCGCACCGAAGCCGATCCGACGCCGCTCGACACCGGCGGCATGCCGAGCGAGCTTGCGCCGCTCGTCGAGTCGATCAACCAGTACATCGGCCGCACGCAGCAGATGCAGCTCGCGCGCCGGCGCTTCTTCGCGGACGCGGCCCATCAGTTGAAGACACCGCTCGCGGCCGTGCAGGCCGGCGTCGAACTGGCGTTGCGGCCGGACGAGCAGCCGCGCGTGAACGTGCATCTGCGGCGCGTGAACGGCGCGGTGCGGCAGGCCGCGAAGATCGTCCAGCAGCTGTTGTCGCTGTCGCGGCTCGATTCGGACAGCGGCCATGCGGTCGCGCACCAGACTGTCGCGTTGCATCGGTTGGCGCGCAGCGTGACGCTCGACTGGTCGCCGGTGGCGCGGGCGCGCGACATCGATCTCGGCTTCGAGCACGAGGCCGACGTCGACGTACTCGGTCAGCCGGACCTGCTCGGCGAGATGATCGGCAACCTGATCGACAACGCGATCCGTTATTCGGGCGACCGTGCGGTGATCACGGTGCGCGTGTCGCGCGACGGCGAGCATGCGCGGCTCGACGTGATCGACAACGGCCCCGGCATCCCGGAAGCCGAGCGCGATGCGGTGTTCGAGCGCTTCCATCGCGGCAGCAAGACGCAGACGGTCGAAGGCACGGGGCTCGGGCTGTCGATCGTGCGGGAGATCGCGCGCGTGCACCACGGCAGCGTGACGCTGGCCGATGCGGCGGGCGGCGGGCTGGTCGTGACGGTCATGCTGCCGGCGGTTCGGTCGGCCCGATAGCAGCGGCGCGGCGATCGATGCGATTGAAGTGAACGGCGGCGGAGGGCGGCGACGGAAACGATACGCGTTGCGTCGCGCCCGCCCATCCGCTCAGTCGCCGAAGCCGATCTCCGCTTCGAGCGCTTGCCCGACCTCGAGCCACGCGCCCGCGCCTTCGACGACGATCGCGTTGATGCCGAACGTCAGCGCGCCGTCGTAGTTCGGATGTGCGCGATAGGTCTGCATCGTGTCGGTCGGCTCGTGCGGCCATTCGGGGTTCGGCGCGCCGGTGACCTGGTCGATGGTCGGCATCGGGCAGCGCGTGCACAGCTTCACGAGGCGCAACCGCACGGGCGTATCGCCTTCAACGTCGAGATGCTCGACGAAATCCTCTTCGTATGCACCGAGATCCGACACGACGATGTTCGGGCGGAAGCGGTTCATCGAAATCGCCGGCGCGCCTTTCGCAACGAGCTTCGCATTCAGGTCGTCGAGCGACGACTGGCCGATCACGAGCAGCGGATAGCCGTCCGCGAACTGCGTGTGCGTGTCGATGTCGCCGGTCCATTTGCGGTTGCAGCCGCGACGCGACTCGGCGCCGAAGCGCGCGAGCTTCAACGGCGTGCCGAGGAACTCGGTCAGCCATGCGGCCGTCTCGGCGCCCGTGTCGATCGCGTCGACGGTGTCGCGCCAGACGGTGGCGGCCATCTTCGGCGTGGCCGGTGTCGCATCGCCGTCGAGCGGCGTGCGGGTCTCGCGCATGCCCGGCGCGTTCAGCACGAGCGCATCGTGCTCGAGCGCCGTGCGGATCAGCGCGAGGCGCGGGTGCGTGCGCTGCGTGATCATCATCCCGTCCGGGGTGGTGATCAGCCAGTGGCGGTCGTATGCGAGGCCCGTTTCGAGCAGTTGCGCGCGCGACAGCGCGATGCCGGCGCAGGATTTGATCGGATAGACGAAGAGTTCGGAGATGGCTGGCATGACGCTGGCTGACAGGCGGGATGGTCGAACCGCGATTGTGCCAGATCGTGCGCCAGCCGTTTGGGCGGTTGCAAGCCATCGCGCCGCACCGCGCCGTGCGGCCGGTCACGCCAGCGGGAAGCCGAAGTCGAAGGTCGTGCGCACGTCGAGCGGCTGGCGCAGCAACCCGGCCTTCAGGTAGAAGTCGGCCGTGCGTTGTTGCGCGGCGATCACCGTCGCGTCGATCGGCTGCCAGCGCGTGTTGCGGCGCTCGAATTGCAGCCTGGCGGCCGCCGGCGGGATGCCGATGATGCGCGCGAGCGCCGCGGAATATGCGTCGACGTGGCGGTACGACCAGGCCTGCGCGCGCACGACGCGTTGCAGGAAGTCGCGCAGCACGTCCCGCTTCGATGCGATCGCCGCGTCGGTTGCCGCGACGTAGCTGAGGCCCGACCACAGGCCGCGGCCGTTGACGAGCACGCGTGCGCGGCCGCTCGTTTCGGCGAGCGCGGTATAGGGTTCCCAGGTCGCCCATGCATCGATCGAACCGGTTGCGAGCGCAAGCATCGTGTCGGCCGGCGGCAGGAAGCGGAACGATACGGCGTCGGGCGGCAGGCCCGCGGCGTCGAGCGCCTTCAGCGTGACGAAATGACCGATCGAGCCGCGCGTGGTGCCGATGCGCTTGCCTTTCAGGTCGGCCGCATCCTTCAGCGTCGCGTCGGGCCGCACGAGCACGGCGGTGCCGTACGGGTCGGACCGGTTCGCGCCGATCACCTTGATGCGCGCGCCCGATGCGAGCGCGAAGATCACCGGCGCGTCGCCGATCGGGCCGCAGTCGACGGCCGCCGCGTTCAGTGCTTCGGCCAGCGGCGCGGCGGCCGGGAATTCGGTCCACGTGATGTCGTACGTGAGACCGTTCAGTTCGCCGGCCGCTTCGAGCAGCGCGCGCAGCCCGCCTTTCTGGTCGCCGGCACGCAGCAGCGGGCGCGCAGCCGATTGCACGTGCAAGGCGATCGGCGCGACGGCGAGGGTGGTGGCGGCGAGGGCGCTCGCTTGCGCGAGGAAGTGGCGTCGGGTCGGATTCATCGTGAAGTTCGGTCGATCGGGGAAAGCGGTTCAGGGATTCAATGCGGGAGGCCGGCCTGTACGTCGCGCACGGGTTCGGCGTCCACGCGCAGCAGCAGCGCGGTCAGCGGATCGACGCTCGCGGGCGTGGCGGATCGCGGCGTGGTCGCATCCGAGCGGCACAACAGATCGTCGGCCGACCAGCCCGCGCTGCCCGGCAATGCGCGCGCCCGCAGCCAGCCGCGCCGGTCGGCAAGCAGCTGCGTGCCGCCGAACGTCTCGGGCGGCACGCCGGCGATGGTCGCGAACGCGTGCCATGCACCGGGCGTCGACGCGATGCAATTCGCGCGCGCGCCGGATGCCAGGGGCGCGTGCGTATCGTCGGCGGTGACCAGCAGCGTCTGCCAGCGCGGATCCTCGATCGGCGGCGCGCTGCCCGGTGCGAGCGCGACGATGCGCACGCGCTGGCCTTCGCGCCAGCGCTCGAGCGGCTGCGGCGCGGCGCTGCCGCAACGCACGTCGAGCACTGGCAGCGGAACGGGCACGGGCCACGCACCTTGCGCTTGCGCACCGCTGCCGGCCGACAGCGCCTTCAGGTAAGCGAGCACCGCCCACGTGTCGGCGGGGCCGAGCGTCGCGCCGAAGCCCGGCATCGACGATGCGCCGCGCGCGTCGCGGGTGCCGTGACGCACACGCCAGTACAGTTCGCCGTCGAGCCGGCGGGCGAGCAGCGTGCCCGCGAAGGTCGGCGGCCAATGCGCGATGGTCGCGGCGAGCGGCCCTTCGCCACGCCCGTCCGCGCCGTGACATGCCGCACAATGCCGCGCATACAGGTGCGCGCCGTGCATGACGTTCGCGACGGAAAGCGGCGCGGGATCGCGCTGGAAGCTGGTGGGCACAGCCCGTGCGAGCCACAACGACGCCGGTGGCCACGGTGCGAACCACGCGACGGCCAGCGCGGCGATCGCCGATGCCGCCCGCCACCTGCGCGACACGAGCGCGACGGAGCCGAGCGCCACGGCCAGCGCGCTCGCCGCGCACGCGAACGCAAGCTGTCGCGTGAGCGCCGCATCGATGCGCAGCGTTTCGAGCGCGATCCGGTGCGGCCAGGGCCACGCGGGTTGTCCGTCGGCATCGCCGGTCAGCCCGACCGCATGCAGCGCCCGGGCGAGCGCGATCTGCGCGCGATACAGCAGTTGCAGGAACAGGAGTGCCCAGTCGGCGAACGGCGGTGCGTTCATCTGCGCGGCCTTCGCCGTGCGCGGGCCGTGGTGCGGGCAGCACTCGGCATTTACCAGCTCGCGTCGAGTCCAAGATGCCGCAGCGCTTCGTGACGCAGCTCGGCGAGACGCGGATCGCCGCGATGGCGCGGATACGGCAGGTCGACATGCAGTTCCGCGACGATCCGTGCGGGCCGCGGCCCGAACACGATCACGCGCTGCGCGAGAAACAGCGCTTCCTCGACGTCGTGCGTGACGAGCAGCGCGGAGAATCCGTCGCGTTGCCACAGCGCGGTCAACTCGGCCTGCATCGTCAAGCGCGTGAGCGAATCGAGCTTGCCGAGCGGCTCGTCGAGAATCAGCAGGCGCGGATCGTTGACGAGCGCGCGGGCGAGCGCGACGCGCTGCGCCATCCCGCCAGACAGCTGATGCGGAAACACGTTCGCGAATTCCTGCAAGCCGACGCGCGCGAGCGCATCGTCGACGCGATGCTGCGCGGTGCGCGCCACGCCGCGCGCCTCGAGACCGAGCGCGACGTTCGCGCGCACGCGGCGCCACGGGTAGAGCGTCGGATCCTGGAACACGACGATGCGCGACGGGTCGGGCCGTTCGATCGGCACGCCATCCTGCGCGATCGCGCCTTGTCGCGCGGCGTCGAGGCCCGCGACGAGCCGCAGCAGTGTCGATTTCCCGCAGCCGCTCGGGCCGAGCAGCGCGACGAATTCGCCGGCCGCGACCGACAGCGTGACGTCGTCGAGCACCGGCAGCGGGCCGCCGGGGCCGTCGAACGCATGGCTCACGCGACGAATGTCGATGCGCGCGCCGCGCGCCTTCGCGAGATCGGGTATGGCGGGTGCCGCGGAGACGGGCGATTCGAGAACGGCGGCGCTTACCATTTGACGGTTCCTTTCTGCCACGCGAGCGCACGGTCGCGCACCGCGAACAGCAGCGCGATCAGCCCGGAAAACAGCAGCGCCATCACGATCAGCGCCGCATACATGTTCACGTACGATGCCCACCCCTGCGCCCAGCTCAGGTACCAGCCGAGGCCCGACTTGACGCCCATCATCTCGGCGACGACCAGCACCGTGAACGACGCGCTCAATCCCATGAAGATGCCGACGAACACGTGCGGCAGCGCGGCCGGAATCGCGACGCGCAACACCAGGAAGCGCGCGTTCGCGCCGAGCGTGCGCGCGACGTCGTAGTACTGCCGGTTCACGCTCGCGACGCCCGACCACGTCAGCACCGCGACCGGGAAGCCGGTCGACAGCGCGATCAGGAACGCGGCGGCCGAATAGCTCGTCGGGAAGAAGTAGAACGTGAGCGGCAGCAGCGCGGTGGCCGGCACCGGGCCGAGCACGCGCAGCACCGGATGCACCCAGTAGCCGATGCGGCGCGACCAGCCGATCGATACGCCCACCGCGAACCCGGCCGCGACGCCGCACGCGAACCCGAGCGAAAGCAGCTTCAGCGTATTGCCGGCGCTGCCGGCGAGGCGCGGCCAGTCGTCGACGTACACCTCGATCAATGCCTGCGGCGGCGCGAAGAACGGCGTCGGCAGCCAGCCGGTTTTCGCCGTGACGATTTCCCATGCGGCAAGCACGAGCGGCAGTGCGACGAGCCACGGGCCGGCCGGGCGCACGCGGGCCAGCCGCGCGCGCGAGGCCGGCACGCGGTGGCCGAGCGTCGCGGCGGCCAGCAGCAGCACGGCGATCGCCCACGCGGCGATGCCGAACGTGTCGGTGTACGCCCAGTCGGTGAAACCGACGACGCGGTTCGGCCACACGCGAGTCACCGCGCCGAGCGCGGCCCACGCGAGCGCCGCGACGATGCCGGTCGGCCAGGTACGGGCGCGGCGTGCTTCGGCTGCTGCGGTTGCGTCGCACCCCGCGCATGCGGGACGGGGAGGGGCGGCGACGGCGGAAGTCGCGGCGGCGGATTCGGTCCGTGCCGGTGCGGGGTGCGAAGCGCGTGCGTGCTCGATCGTCGACATCGCGTCACCCCAGCACGTTCGCATAGACCTGCTGCGCGAAGCGCTGCGGGTCGGTGCTCTTCTTCAGCACGCTGATCCGGCGGAAATCGTCCGCGTAGAACGCGATTTCCTGCTGCAGGTCGACGTTGGTCGGGTGGTGCGTATAGGTCAGCGTCGCGTAGAGCTTGCGCAGGTCGTCAGGATTGATCTTCGGCGAATACTTCGCGAACGCCTTCGCGGCTTCGTTCGGATTGTCGTGCGTGAACTCGGTGGCCTGCACGATCGAGCGCGCGAGTGCGGCTGCCGCCGGCCGGTCGTTGCGCACGAGGTCGCCGCGCGCACCGATCACGCAGCACACCTTGCGCGCGTATTCGCCGGACAGGTTCGTCGCGAGTTCCGTATACGCGCCGTTGCTGCGCTTCTCGAGCAGATAGAGGTTCGGGTCGCCGTCGGCGATCGCCTGGATCTCGCCCTTGTCGACCGCGACGCCGAGCAGGTCGGCCGGATACTGCCGCCAGGTGATGTCGCGCTCGGGATCGATGCCGTTCTTCGCGAGCAGGATCGAGAAGAAGTGCTTGCCCGGTGCCGCGAGATCGCTGACGCCGACCGTCTTGCCCTTGAGCGCCTGCAACGTCGTCACGCCGGCGGACTTCGCGCCGAGCAGCCGCACGCAGCCGCCATGCGAGCTGCCGATGATCTTCACGTCGAAGCCGGCCTCGAGCGGCTTCAGCCAGCGGTGGATCATCCCGACCGCCGCATCGGCCTTGCCGGTCGCGATCGATTCGAGCAACTGGTCGGTCGAGCCGCTGTAGTTGATCAGCTCGACCTTCAGCCCGTTCTTCTCGAAGAAGCCGTTCTCCTGCGCGACGACGATCGGCGTCAGGCAGAACGCATTCTGGTTCCACGCGAACGTGAGCTTCTTCAGCGGCGGCGCGGACCACGCTTTGCGGCCGAGCGTGATCGCCGGCGCGGTCAGCGCGGCGGCGCCGGCCGCGCGCAGCAGCCGGCGGCGCTTGTCGTCAGGGGCGCCGGTCGGCGCGGATGCGGTGGTGTCGGTCATCGTGTGGTCTCCGGTTCCGGTCGTGTGGCGGGCGCTCAGTCGAGCAGGTCGGGCTCGTCGGCGACGACGCTTGCGAACAGGCTGTCGAACGCGTGCAATGCACCGTCCGGGCCGCCGATCTGGCCGTGCGTGTGTCGGGCGGTCGCGTGATCGATCGGTTGCGGCGTGCCGGCCGCTTCGGCCAGCAACTGCGTGTGCGCGGCGTTGTCGAGCGCGATGTACCACCACGCGGCGGCTTCGACCGTCGGGCCGGCCGTCAGGATGCCGTGGTTCTTCAGGATCACGCCCTTGTGCGTGGTGCCGTCGGGTTTCGCGAGCGCGCCCGCGATCCGCGCGCCTTCGCTCGTGTCGACGACCATGCCGGTGAAGTCGTCGAACAGCGCGTGATCCTCGTAGAACACGCACGCGTCCTGCGTCAGCGGGTCGAGCGGGCGGCCGAGCGTCGACCACGCCTTGCCGTAGGTCGAATGCGTATGCGCGGCCGCGACGATGTGCGGATGCGCGTCGTGAATCGCCGCGTGGATCGCGAACGCGGCCTTGTTCAGCGGCCGGTTGCCGATCGCGGTTTCGCCGCGCGCGTTGACGAGCAGCAGGTCGGACACCCTGATCCGCGAGAAATGCACGCCGAGCGGATTCACCCAGAAGTGGTCCGGCAGTTCCGGGTCGCGCGCGGTGATGTGGCCGGCCAGACCCGACGCGAAGCCGAAGCGGGCGAACAGGCGGAACGCGGCCGCGAGCCGCTCCTGCCGGTGGCGACGCTCGGCGGCGACGTCGACGCGCGGCGCGGGCGGATCGAACCAGAAGTGCTGGCGCGGCGTGTCGGCGAGCACGAGGCCCGACGCGGTACGCGCGGGCGACGACGAAGACAGGACAGCGGACATGGTCGGCGTCTCCCTTTGCGTCAGGCCGCGCGGCGCGCGGCGTCGCGTGCCGCGACGGCGCTGCGCACGCGCGGGATCAGTTCGCGTCCGTAGTCGATCGCGTCTTCGAGCGGATCGAAGCCGCGAATCAGGAAGGTCGTCACGCCGAGGTCGTAGTAATCGAGCAGCGCGTCGGCGACCTGTTCGGGCGTGCCGACCAGCGCGGTCGAATTCGAGCGCGCGCCGGTGAGCTTCGCGATCTCGGTCCACAGCCGCTTGTCGACGCGCGAGCCGCGTTCGGCCGCGGCGAGCAGGCGCCGCGCGCCTTCGCTCTGCTGCGGGCCGCCAGTGCCGAGGCCGGCCGCTTCGCGCAGCCGGCGCGTTTCGTCGAGGATGCGGTGCGCGCGCGCCCATGCTTCGTCCTCGGTCGCCGCGAGGATCGGCCGGAACGACACGGAGAAGCGCACCTGCCGGCCGTGCTTCGCGGCTTCGGCGCGCACGCGGGTCGTCAGGTCGCGCACCTGGTCGAGCGATTCGCCCCACAGCGCGTAGACGTCCGCGTGCTTGCCGGCGACTTGCAGCGCCGCTTCCGACGCGCCGCCGAAGTAGATCGGCACGTGCGGCTGCTGGAGCGGCTTCACTTCGGAAAAGCCCTGCGTGAAGCGGTAGTGCGCGCCGTCGTGATCGAACGGCTGCGTTTCGGTCCAGATGCGGCGCAGGATGCCGAGATATTCGTCGGTGCGCGCGTAGCGTGCATCGTGGTCGAGGAAGTCGCCGTCGCGCTGCTGCTCGCTGTCCGAGCCGCCCGAGATGAAGTGCACGGCGAGCCGGCCGCGGCTGAACTGATCGAGCGTCGCGATCTGCCGTGCGGCGAGCGTCGGCGCGGTGAAGCCCGGCCGATGCGCGAGCATGAAGTGGATGCGCTCGGTCGCGGCGGCGGCGAACGCGATCGTCAGCGTCGCGGACGGGCCGGTCGAATGGTGCGGCACGAGGATCCGGTCGAAGCCGGCCGTTTCATGTGCGCGGGCAAAGTCGCGCACGTAGTCGGGATCGACGACGGGGCCGGTGGGCGGATGGATTTCCGACTGCTTCTGGCTCTGGATCATGCCGATGAATTCGACGCTCATCTGGGTCTCCGATGCAAGGACGGCCCCGCACGGCCGGCAACGGCCAGGGGCAGGAATGGAGCGCAGATTACCGCCAGGATCATGCGGAATGGAAATAATCAATCCCGAATTGAATATCAGATTTGCATGGTTTGGGCGCGCGGGCGTTGCGCATACGCTATGGGCTCGCGATGGAATGGAAGGGGCGCCGGACAGGTGCCGGGCGGCGCTTGCGCGCGCGGCACGTGCCGGATCGGCTTGCGTCGAACGCCGATGGAGGCGCACGGAGTCGCGTGCAAACGGCCGCGCACTCGCACGCGAGCGCGCAACCGATCGCCGTCGGCTTCATGCGCTGCCGCGCCATTCGCCAATCGATCTCCGCTATTACCGCGGTTACGTTACCCAGCTACCCAGTCACCGAGGGAACCCGTACCGATGTCCGCCAGCCTTGCCGCTTCCTCGCCGCGACCGCCGCAGTCGCTGCGCCACCTGCCTGCCGACGATGCGCGCGTCGCCGCGCTGCTCGAGCGTCTCGCGCCCGAACTCGCGGCCGACGCCGCCCGCAACGATGTCGACGGCCGCTTTCCGCACGAGAACTTCGCGCGGCTGCATCGCGCCGGGCTGATCGCGCAGGTCGTGCCGCGCGAGCATGGCGGCGCGGGCGCGACGCTCGCCCAGGCGAGCCGGATCGTCGCCGCCGTTGCGCGCGCCGATCCCGCGACCGCGCTGGTGCTGACGATGACGTATCTGCAGCATCGCGCGCTCGGCCGCCCGGACAACCGCTGGCCCGCGCGCGTGCGGCGTGCGGTGTTCGACAGTGCGGTCGCCGAGGGCGCGCTGATCAATGCGTTGCGCGTCGAACCGGCACTCGGCTCGCCGTCGCGCGGCGGTCTGCCCGAAACGATCGCGCGTCGCGACGGCGACGGCTGGCGACTGTCCGGCCACAAGCTGTACAGCACCGGCATTCCGGCGCTGCGCTGGCTCGCCGTGTGGGCGCGCACCGACGAACCCGAACCGCGTGTCGGTGTATTCCTCGTGCCGCGCGAGCGCGATGCGGATGACGACGCGGGCATCCGCGTGATCGAAAGCTGGAATCACCTGGGCCTGCGTGCATCGGGCAGCCACGAGGTCGTGTTCGACGACGTGCGGCTGCCCGCCGATCATGCGGTGGACGTGCGCGCCCCGGATGCGTGGGCCGTATCGGCCGCGAGCCATGCGGATGTCGACGCGCAAGCCGACAAGCAGGCGTGGATGGTCGCGTTGCTCGGCAGTCTCTACGATGCGGTGGCGCGCGCGTCGCGCGACTGGCTGCTCGAGTTCGCGACGACGCGCGTGCCGAGCGGGCTCGGTGCATCGCTCGCGACGCTGCCGCGCATCCAGGAGGCCGTCGGCGAGATCGAAGGGTGGTTGCATACGAATCGCGTGCTGCTCGACGAGCACATCGCGCGCACCGATGCGGGCGACGCGCCGACGGTGACGACGAGCGGCCTCGTCAAGCGGACCGTGACGGAACAGGCGATCCGCACGGTCGAACACGCATTGAAGCTGTCGGGCAATCACGGGCTGAGCCGCCACAACCCGCTCGAACGTTACTATCGCGACGTGCTGTGCAGTCGCGTGCATACGCCGCAGGACGACGCGATCGCGGTTGCCGCCGGGCGCGCGGCGCTCGACGCGGCGGCACGCAGCGCGACGACCAATGCGCAGGCCGGTGGAACCTACCGCAACTCACCGGCATCCGGCCGAAACGAAGACGATGCGTGAGCGCGGCCGTGTGGCAGTCGATGCAAGCGGGACGACGCCGTGCGGGCGTCGTCGCCGCGCGCGGTCAAGCGGCTTCGTCGTGTTCCGTCGCGTCGTCGGGCAGCGAGAACGCCGCGCGCGCATGCGCGGCCACGGCGGCGAGCGGCGCCGCGAAGCGCGCGGCGTCCTGCCGGCGCAGCAGCCACAGATCGATCCGAGGCTTGAAATCGGCGAGCGGCACGATGTCCACCGCGTCGCGCAGCGGGCTGCCTTCGACGAGCGGCAGCGGCATCAGCCCGATGCCGAACCCGTTCGCGACGCTCTGCAATTGCAGGTCGCGGCCATAGGTATCGAGCGCGACCGGCATCGGCAGCCGTTGCGCGTCGAGCGCGCGGCGCAGGCCCGCGCGAAAGCCGCAGCCGTCGGGATTGAGCACCCAGCCGCGCGCGTGACAGTCGGCGAGCCGGTAGCTGCGGCGCGGCCAGTCGCCCTTGCGGCCGACCGCGACGAGCCGCGTGGCCAGCAGCCGCTCGCCGTCGACCTGCGGCGGCAAGCGCATCTCGCGGGCCAGAAACACCAGCGCCGCGTCGAGTTCGCGGCGCGCGATGCGCTCGACGAGCATGCCGCCCCAGGCCGTCGTGACCTGCGTGGCGAGCGCCGGCCATTGCGCGCCGATCCGCGCGATCAGCCCGGGAAGCATCAGTTCGCCGAGCCCTTGCGTGAGGCCGATGCGGAATTCGCCCGCGGGCGGCCGCTGGCCGGCCGTGAGTTCGCGCAGCACATCGACCTCGCGCAGGATTGCGCGGCATTGCTCGAACACCCGCAGGCCGATGTCGGTCGGCCGCGGCGGCTTCGTGTTGCGGTCGAGCAGCGTCACGCCGAGCGCTTCCTCGAGATTCTGCACGCGCCGCGTGATCGCCGGCTGCGTCATCCCGAGCTCGGCCGCGGCCTGGCTCAGCGTCTGGCAGCGGACGACCGCCGCAAAAGCGTCGATATCGCTAATTTTCATGTTTGTTCTGCATGGTATTTCGGGTGCATCATGACGATTCATCATATTCGGCATCATATTCGAGGAGACAGCCGGTGAGTACGCTTTCGTTGCATCAGACACCGCTGCGTCCGTTCGTCGACAGGCTGGGCGCGCTGCTCGCATCCGGCGCGGACGAGGCGCGCATCCTGGACGAGGGCGGCGCGCTGCTGGCCGAGCTGGTCGCGCACGACGACTGGCTGCCCGACGCGTTCGCGCAGCCCGATCCGGCGCGCTACCGCCAGTACCTGCTGTATCTCGATCCCGACGAGCGGTTCTCCGTCGTCAGCTTCGTGTGGGGGCCCGGCCAGACGACGCCGATCCATAACCACACGGTGTGGGGGCTGATCGGGATGCTGCGCGGCGGCGAGTTCTCGCAGCCGTACCGGTTCGACGCGGCGGGCCGGCCGGTGCCGTCGGGCGATGCGGTGGGGCTTCAGCCGGGAGACGTCGAGGCCGTGTCGCCGCGCATCGGGGACGTCCATCGCGTGACCAACGCGTTCGCCGATCGGGTATCGATCAGCATCCATGTGTACGGCGCGGACATCGGCAAGGTCGAGCGAGCGGTGTTCCTCGACGACGGCACTGTGAAGCCGTTCGTGTCCGGCTATTCGAACGCGTGACGCTGCAAGTCGCGGGCGGCCCGTTTCGGGCGTGCGCCCGCAGGCGCGAGATTCATCCGTTTTTCGTTCGTTTTCTTCACCGACTGCAACAGAATCCACTACCGACATCGTGACGCAATCCGTCGATTCCACTTCCCGTTTCCCCGTCGCGTCGTATCAGGACGTACGCGCACGCCTGCTGGCCCGCGACGAGCTCGCGCTGATCGACGTGCGCGAGGAAGATCCCTACGCGCAGGGCCATCCGCTGTGGGCCGCCAATTTCCCGTTGTCGAAGCTCGAACTCGACGCGTGGACGCGCATTCCGCGCCGCGACACGCCGATCGTCGTGTACGGCGAAGCGGGCGGCGAGGATCTCGCGCCGCGCGCGGCCGCGAAACTCGCGCAGCTCGGCTACACCGACGTGCGGCTGCTCGACGGCGGTCTCGCGGGCTGGCTCGCCGCGGGCGGCGAGCTGTTCATCGACGTGAACGTGCCGAGCAAGTCGTTCGGCGAATGGGTCGAGGCCGAGCGTCATACGCCGTCGCTGTCCGCGCAGGAAGTGCAGGCGCTGATCGACGAGAAGGCCGACGTCGTGATCGTCGACGCGCGCCGCTTCGACGAGTACCAGACGATGAACATCCCGACGTCGACCAGCGTGCCGGGCGCGGAACTCGTGCTGCGCGTGCGCGCGCTCGCACCGAACCCGGCAACCCGGGTCGTCGTGAACTGCGCGGGCCGCACGCGCAGCATCATCGGCACGCAGTCGCTCGTGAATGCGGGGCTGCCGAACCCGGTCGCGGCCCTGCGCAACGGCACGATCGGCTGGACGCTCGCCGGCCAGGCGCTCGAACACGGCGCCGCGCGACGCTTCCCGGACGACATCGAACCCGCGCAGCGCGAGGAAGCCCGCCGCGCCGCGCGCGCGGTGGCCGAGCGCGCCGGCGTGCCGCGCATCGCGCTCGCGGACGTCGCGGCGCTCGACGAGCCGGGCCGCACGCTGTACCGCTTCGACGTGCGCACGCCGGAGGAATACGGGGCCGGCCATCTGCCGGGTTTCCTGGGCACGCCCGGTGGCCAGCTCGTGCAGGAGACCGACCATCACGCGCCCGTGCGCGGCGCGCGCATCGTGCTCGCCGACGACGACGGCGTGCGCGCGGACATGACCGCGTCGTGGCTCGCGCAGATGGGCTGGGACGTGCGTGTGATCGAGCCGGCCGGCACGGCGGCCTTCACCGAGCGCGGTCAACCGCCCCGCGACGTGCCGGCGCCGCCGCAGGTGGACGAGGTGTCGCCCGCGACGCTCGCGGGCTGGCTGAAGGAGGCGGCCGAGGGCGAGGTCGCGATCGTCGACGTGACGACCAGCGCGAACTACGTGAAGCGGCATATTCCCGGCGCGTGGTTCGTCGTGCGCGCGCAGTTGCGCGACGCGCTCGCCGCGATTCCGCCCGCGACGCGCTATGTGTTCACGTGTGGATCGAGCCTGCTCGCGCGCTTCGCGGCGGATGACGCGCGCGCGCTGCTGCCGGCCGGCGCGGCGATCTCGGTGCTGACCGGCGGCACGGCCGCGTGGATCGACGCGGGGCTGCCGCTCGAGCACGGCGACACGCATCTGGCGTCGCCGCGCATCGACCGCTACCGGCGCCCGTATGAAGGCACCGACAACGCCGCCGCTGCGATGCAGGCGTATCTCGACTGGGAATACGGATTGGTCGACCAGTTGAAGCGCGACGGCACGCACCACTTCCGCGTGATCTGACCGCGACGCGGCAACCGGTGTGCGGCACGACATGCATCGCGCCCGGTTGCCGCACGTTCAGCGGCGCATCGCATGCATCGCGCCCGGCACGCTCAGCGCTTGAACGTATCGACGGCTGCGCGGCCGACGGCCGGATCGTCGGTGAAGAAGCCGTCGATGCCCGCGCGCAGGTATGCGTGGATCTCGCGCACCGAGCCCGCGGTGTTGCGCGTGGCCGGCGTGCCGCCGTCCTTCAGCGACGCGGGCAGGAAGTTGTTCTCCGGGCGGAACGTGTACGGATGCACGACGAGGCCGGCCTCGTGCGCGTAGCGCACGTACGGCGTCGGCTGCTGCAGCGTGCCGTCCGCCGCCACGGCGATGATCGACGTCTTGTACGGGCCGACACCGTTCGCATAGGTCGCGATCTCGCGCATTCCGTCGCGCGTCGACAGGTCGCCGTAGGTGCGCTTGTCGTTCGCCTTCACGAAGTCGTACGGGCGCTGGCCGGCTTCGTCCATCAACTGCACGAGCTTCCAGTTCGGCTGGCTCGACTTGATCCGGTTGCGGATCGCCTTCAGGTTCGCGACCTCGAACGACTGGATGTAGACGGTCGCCGTGCGCGCCGTGTACGGATCCTTCAGCAGTGCATCGACGAGCCGGTCCTCGAGCGGCAGGCCGATCGACTGGAAGTAGGTCGGGTGCTTCGTTTCCGGATACAGGTGGATCGTGCGGCCGGTCTGCGCGGACATCTGTTTCGCGAGCGCGACGATCTCGTCGAAGGTCGGGATCTCGAACTGATCGTCGTATGCGGTGTTCGCCGGGCGCACTTGCGGAATGCGCTCGCGCGCACGCAGCGTTTTCAACTCGGCGAGCGTGAAGTCCTCGGCGAACCAGCCGGTCAGCTGCGCGCCGTCGATCGTCTTGGTCGCCTTGCGGCTCGCGAATTGCGGCAGCGTCGACACGTTCGTCGTGCCGGAGATTTCATTCTCGTGGCGCGCGACGAGCACGCCGTCGCGGGTCGAGACGAGGTCGGGCTCGATCACGTCCGCGCCGTCCTCGATCGCCTTGCGGTACGACGCGAGCGTGTGCTCGGGGCGCAGCGCGCTCGCGCCGCGATGGCCGACCACCTGGACCTTCGCGGAAATCGGCTGCGTCGGATCGGATGCCGACACGTCGTCGCCGCCACAGGCGGCGAGCAGGAGGGCGGCGGCACAGGCGAACGGGATGCAGCGCAGGGCGGTCGGGCGCGTGAAGAGCATGTCGGAAACCTTCGAAACGGAAGTCGGTGAAAGGGCGGTCGTTCCGGCGATGCGGCCTGCGTCGGCGAGCCGCGCGGAGTCGAACGGGACGCGATCGTCGCATCGGATAATTACATATGTATTACTCGCGCCTTTCTTTTTTGTTGCCGCGCAAGGCGCACGGGACGGCCCGAAGGTGCGATCGCGTGCGGGGCGCGATCCGGCCGTCGCCGGGAGCCGGCGCGCCGGATGCACTAAACTTGCGGGACTTTTGCATCGCCGCGTCGGGCCGCCGCCCGTCCGCGCGCGCCGATGCGGCGACTCGCGGGCCGGCGCGGGCGCCCGGCGCCCGTGTGCGTCCGGCCCCGCGCCGGCCGATTTTTACCGACCCATGACGACTCATACCGATCCCGCCTACCTGCTCGGCGACCTGCTGAAGAACGTTTCCCGCTCCTTCTACCTGACGTTGCGCGTGCTGCCCGACGGCATGCGCGCGCCGGTCGGCCTGGCCTATCTGCTCGCGCGCGCGGCCGACACGATCGCCGATACGGCGCTCGTCGCGCCCGATCGCCGCGCGGCGCTGCTGACCGACCTGCGCAACGACGTCGAGCGGCTCGGCGACGGCGCGGCCCTGTCGCGTGCGCTGGAGGATGTGACGCGGATGCAGACGGATTCGCACGAGCACGTGCTGCTCGGCTCGATGCGGCCGATGCTCGCGCTGCTGCGCGCGCAGCCGGAGGCCGATCGCGCGTCGATCCGCAAGGTCGTCGCGACGCTGACGTCGGGAATGGAATTCGATCTGCGCACGTTCCCCGACGAGCAGTCGGGCGAGGTCGCATCGCTGCCGGCCCGCGACGTGCTCGATCGCTACACGTATCTGGTCGCCGGCTGCGTCGGCGAATTCTGGACCGACATGACCGGCGCGCACACGCGCGCCGCGCGCGGCTGGGACCTGGCCGACATGCGCGAGAAGGGCATTCGTTTCGGCAAGGCGCTGCAGATGACCAACATCCTGCGCGACTGCGCGAAGGACTTGCGGATCGGCCGCTGCTACCTGCCCGACGACGTGCTGGCCGCACACGGCGTGGGCGTTGCCGATCTGATGTCGCCCGACGCATCGATGCGTGCGCGCGGCGTGCTGGTCGACCTGCTGCGCGTGACGCTCGATCAGTATCGCGACGCATGCCGGTACACGCTGGCGATTCCGCGCCGCTTCGTGCGCCTGCGGCTGGCGTGCCTGTGGCCGATCATGATCGGCCTCGAAACGCTCGAACTGCTGGCCGGCCATGATGCGTGGCTCGATCCGGCGAGGCCGGCGAAGGTGCCGCGCAAGCGGATCTATCGGATCATGGCGTCGTCGCTCGCGCTCGTCGGCTCGAACGCGGCGATCCGTGCGCGCATGAACGCGCTCGTCGACGCGGTGAACGCGCGGATCGAGCCGCAGCCGTCCGCGCGCTGAATCGCGCTGAACGATGCCGGCGCGCCATGCGCGGGCATCGCTCCTCGGCCCGCGTTCGCCGGGCCGCTCCCGTCTTCCCGTCTGATTCTCGCCACACGCACTGAAACGTTTTCATGATTTCGTTTCCCGAAACGTGGGTGTCATGAACGTCAGCGATCCTGCGCGGCGACGTGAAGCGCGGTACGTTCCGCGCTCGCGTATTTGTAAGAAGGTTGTCGCCGAAGGCGTCTGACGACATTGAACGGTCGCGATGCACCAGTAAAAATGTAAAGCTAGGGTTTTCACCGGGAAATGCCGGAGAGGCCCGCCGTGCAAGCGTTTTCAGGTGTTATGTAACCGTTTGGTGAACCCCCGCGTTGCGTCGATCATACGATGACCGACTGCACATGTTGGGAAACGATTGGTAATCCGTCAGAATCGCTCCGGCATGTACTCGCACATGTGTCAGTCATAAAACCACACCAGAAAAGAAATCATTCTTTGAGGACGGAGAATCAATGAAAAAGCGCGTCGCTTTCGCCATGACGGCAGCGGGTCTCGCAGCCGCTACCGCCGCCCACGCCCAGAGCAGCGTGACCCTGTACGGTATCGTCGATAACGCTATCGCCTGGCAGAACAACTCGTCGGCAACCAGCGCGGTTTCGGGCGGTCACTCGAAGGTGCAGATGGCCACCGGTATCTGGGCAGGCAGCCGCTTCGGCCTGAAGGGCAGCGAAGATCTCGGCGGCGGCACGAAGGCGATTTTCCAGTTGGAAGCCGGCTTCAATGCGAACAACGGCTCGTCGCAATGGACGAACGGCATCTTCACGCGTCAGGCGTGGGTCGGTCTGACCAACCCGACGTACGGTACGCTGACGGCAGGCCGCCAGTACACCGCGTACTACACGCTGCTGTCGCCGTACAGCCCGACGACCTGGCTGACCGGTTACTACGGCGCGCACCCGGGTGATATCGATTCGCTCGACACCAGCTACCGCGCGAACAATTCGCTCGTCTACATGTCGCCGAAGTTCTACGGCTTCACGGTCGGCGGTTCGTACTCGCTCGGCGGCGTCGCAGGCAGCTTCAACCGCGGCTCGACGTGGAGCGCGGCGATCCAGTACCTGAACGGCCCGGCAGGCATCGCGGTCGGCTATCAGCGCATCAACAACGCGACGCTTGGCGGCGGCGTGTGGGGCGCGAACTCGACCGCGCAAAACGGTCTGGATTCGAACGGCAACGGTGCGGAGCAGGCCGTGTCGTCGATCAACGGCGGCTACAAGACGGCACAGTCGCAGCAACGCGTCGCCGTGACGGCCGGTTACCAGTTCACGCCGGCGTGGGACATCTCGGTGTCGTACTCGAATGTCCAGTACATCCCGGGCACGCTGTCGGCATTCCACAATACGGCAATCTTCAACACGGCGGGCGCCGTGCTGCACTGGAAGGCAGCGCCGCAGTGGGACTTCGCCGCAGGCTACTCGTACACGCGTGCGACCGAATCGAACGGCATCTCGAGCTCGGCCAAGTACCATCAGGTCACGCTGTCGCAGTACTACAGCCTGTCGAAGCGCACGGGCCTGTACGCGGTTGAAGCGTACCAGCACGCCACCGGCAACACGATCAGCGGCCTGACCGGCGGCATCGTGAATGCAACGACGTCGATCGGCGACGGCGTGGGCGCAGGTTCGAAGCAGAACCAGATCGCCGCAGGCGTCGGCCTGATCCACCGCTTCTGATGTCGCGCGGCGCGCGAGCGCCGCTCACGGCATGCGGTATGAAAAAACCGGCCTTCGGGCCGGTTTTTTTGTGGATGCGCGCCGCGCACATGGCACGGGCGCCGTCGTCGGCCGAGCAGCGTCCGACGATGTATGCCCCGGCAGCGCCGGCAGCGCCGGCAGCCCCGGCCGTCACCGGGCCGAATCATCCGACCAGTTCCCCGCCAGCGACTGAAATAGCGCCGCCGTATCGGCAAGCCGGTCGGCCTGCGCGCGCGTGCGATCGAGCGCGGCCTGCAGTGCCTGCCGTTGCGCGTCGAGCAGCGCGAACGTGCTGATCCCGCCTGCCGCGTAACGCTCGCCGGCAATCGCGTTTTCTGCCGTGGCTTCCCGCGCGGCCGTGTCTCGTGCGTCCAGTTCCGCCGCGTCGTGTTCGACCGCGCGCATCGCATCGGCGACCTGCTGGAGCGCCAGCAGCACGGTTTCCCGATAACTTGCGAACGCTGCGTCGTATGCGGCTTCGGCCGCGCGCTTATTCGCGCGCAGTTCGCCGCCGTGAAAGATCGGCTGCGTCAGGCCGAGACCGATATTCCAGACATTGAGGCCGCTCACGATATCCGCGATGCGCGTGCGTTCCGAACCGATCCCCGCTGAAATCGAAAAACGCGGATACAGGTTCGCGCTCGCCACGCCGACGTTCGCGCTCGCCTGGTGCAGCACGGCCTCCGCCGCGCGGATGTCGGGCCGTTCGCGCGCGAGCGTGGACGGCAGCGCGACCGGCAGCGTGTGCGGCAGCGCGAGAGAATCGAGCGCGAGATCGGGCAGCGCGGCGTCGGAAGGCGGCGCGCCCAGCAGGATCGCGAGCTGGTGGCCGGCCTGCGCATGGCGAGTGGCAAGCGGCGGCAGCGACGCCTGCGTCTGCGCGAGCAGCGTGCGCTGCGCATGCACGTCGGCCTGCGATACGCCGCCCGCCGCGAAACGCGCTTCGACGATGCGCAACTGCTGCGCCTGCGCGTCGACGAGCTGGCGCGTGAGCGCAATCTGCTGCGCGAGCGACGCGCGCAGGATCGCGGTCGCGACGACGTTGCCCGCAAGCGTCAGGCGGGCGGCGTCGAGCGTGTACGCTTGATAGTCGACCTGGGCGCGCAGCGCTTCCAGCGCGCGCCGGTTGCCGCCGAACACGTCGAGCACGTACGACACGCTCACCGACGCGTCGTACAGCGTGAACGGCCCCGGATTCGGCACGTTGGCGGGCAGCCCGAACGCGGCGATGTCGACTTTCTCGCGCGTGGCGGACAGGTTCGCGTCGACACGCGGCAGCATCGTCGCACCGGCTTGCGCCGCATGGTTCTGCCGCGCTTCGTCGAGCCGTGCACGGGCCTCGGCGAGCGTCGGGCTGTTTTGCCACGCGGTATCGACGAGCCGGTTCAGCGGCGCCGAATCGAAGCGGGTCCACCAGCGTTGCAGCGTGTGCGCGGCCGGGGTAAACGTCTGCGCGTTGCGGGCCGGGCCGTCGGCCGCGGCCGTCGCCAATGGCGCTTCGTCGCGGGTGTAACGCTGCGTCGACGGCGCGTCGGGCGTGCGAAAATCCGGCCCGGCCGCGCATCCGGCGACGAGCAGCGCAACGACTGCCAATGCGCTGCGGCGCACGGTGCGGAAGACTCGACGCGAAGCCGGTTTCATCGCGCGGCCCCTAATCCAGCGTGCGCCGGTAGAAGCGCAGTGCGATGCCCATCACGACGAGCGTGAAGACCGCGACCGGCCACACGGACGGCCACAGGTCGGCCCAGCCGTTGCCTTTGAGCAGGACGCCGCGCACGAGTCGGTTGAAGTAGGTGAGCGGCAGCAGGTTGCCGACGAACTGCGCCCACTTCGGCATCCCGGCGAACGGGAACATGAAGCCCGACAGCAGGATGTTCGGCAGGAAGTAGAACACCGCGAGCTGCATCGCCTGCAACTGGTTCTGCGCGAGCGACGACAGCGTGATGCCGACCGTGAGGTTCGCGGCGATGAACAACAGCGCCGACAGATAGATCGCGAACACGCCGCCGACGAACGGCACGTCGAACACGTAACGCGCGGCGGCGAGGATGATCGACACCTGGATCAGCCCGATGAACACGTACGGGACGATCTTGCCGGTCATCACCTCCAGCGGCCGCACGGGCGTCGCCAGCAGGTTCTCCATCGTGCCGCGCTCGCGTTCGCGCGTGATCGCGAGGCCCGTCATCATCACCATCGTCATCGTCAGGATCACGCCCATCAGGCCCGGCACGACGTTGTACTGCGTGATGCCTTCGGGGTTGTACAGGCGGTGCAGCACGACGTCGAACGCGGCCGGGCGGCCGTTCAGGTGCGCGAGCGGTCCGGTCAGGTCCTTGTCGGCGACGGGTTGCACGAGGCCGGGCAGCGCGCCGATTGCCGACGCGGTCGCGACCGGATCGGTCGCATCCGCCTCGACCAGCAGCGACGGGCGCTCGCCGCGCAGCAGCCGCTTCGAGAAATCGGCCGGCACGCTCAGCACGAACTGCACGTCGCCCCGCGCGAGCGCGTGCCGTCCGGCCGTTTCGTCGGGCAGCGTCGCGACGATGTCGAAGTACGCGGAATTGCGCATCGCGGCGACGAAGCTGCGCGCGAACGGGCTCGAGTCGGCGACGATCACGGCGGTCGGCAGATGCTTCGGGTCGGTGTTGATCGCGAAGCCGAACAGCGCGAGCTGGATGATCGGCACGCCGACGATCATCGCGAACGTCACGCGGTCGCGGCGCAGTTGCAGGAACTCCTTCAGCACGATGCTCCACCAGCGCGCGACCGAGAACGATTCGCGCAGGCGCGCCCACGCGTTCATGTCGCCGCTCCGCCGGGCGGCGCGGACGCGCGGCCCATCATGTAGATGAACACGTCCTCGAGCCCGGTGTCGATCGGCGCGACCTGCAGCGGGGCGTGGCCGTTTGCCTGCGCGTTCGCCTCCGACGCGACCTGCGCGAGCGTCGCATCGAGCAGCGCGCGATCGCGGCCGCTCACGTGCAGCGTCGAACCGAACACGACCGTCTGGTCGACGCCCGGCATCGTGCGCAGCCGCGCGGACAATTCGGCCAGGTGCCCGCCGGTGACCGAGCGCGTCGACAACTGCTGCGACGCGACGATTTCGCCGGACGTGCCCTGCGCGAGCAACTCGCCGGACGCGATGTACGCGAGCTTGTGGCAGCGTTCGGCTTCGTCCATGTAGTGCGTGCTGACGAGTACCGAGATGCCCTGCGCGGCCAGCCGGTGCAGCTCTTCCCAGAAATCGCGGCGCGCGGCCGGATCGACGCCGGCGGTCGGTTCGTCGAGCAGCAGCAGGTCCGGCTCGTGCAGCATGCACGCGGCGAGTGCGAGACGCTGCTTCCAGCCGCCGGACAGCGCGCCCGTGAGCTGGTCCGCGCGGCTCGCGAGGCCGAGCCCGTCGAGCGCGCGCGACACGGCCGCGCGGCGGTCGGGCATCCCGTACACGCGCGCGACGAAATCGAGGTTCTCGCGGATCGACAGGTCTTCCCAGTACGAGAAACGCTGCGTCATGTAGCCGACCCGCCGCTTGATCTGCGCGCTGTCGCGCACGATGTCGTAGCCGAGGCAGGTGCCGCTGCCCGAATCGGGCGTGAGCAGCCCGCACATCATGCGGATCGATGTCGTCTTGCCGCTGCCGTTCGGCCCGAGGAAACCGAAGATCTCGCCGCGCGCGACGCGCAGCGATACGTCCTTCACGACGTGCTTGTCGCCGAAGCGCTTGTTCAGGCGGTCGACGTCGATCGCATAAGGAGCGGGTGGCGCGTTCATCGCATCCTCACGGCGACCGGCTGGCCCGGGTGCAGCTTCGGCGCGTCGGCGACGGCGGGGCGCGCTTCGACCATGAACACGAGCTTGGTGCGGCTCTCGTTGCTGTAGATCACGGGCGGCGTATATTCGGCCTCGCGCGACACGTAGGTGACGCGCGCGGGCACGTCGGCCGGGCAGCCGTCGCAGCGGATCGCGACGGTGCGCCCCGTGGCGATCGAGGCAACGTCGGACTCCGGCACGAAGAACCGCACCTTCAGGTTCTGCGGCGGCAGCATCTGCACGACCGGATTGCCGGCCTGCACCCATTCGCCGACGCGGTACAGCGTGTCGTACACGCGCCCGGCGGCGGGTGCGGCAACGCGCTTCTGGTCGAGCTTCCATTGCGCTTCGGCGACCGCCGCCTGCGCGGCATCGACTTGCGCGGCCTGCGCGGCCACCTGCTGCGTGCGTCCGGGCAGGCGCGCGACGTCGACCTGGTTCTGCAACTCGCGCACCTGCGCGGCGGTGGTCTGCGCGGCCGTGCGCGAATCGTCGAGCTGCTGCTTCGACAGCCCGCCTGCCGCGTACTGGCGTTCGTCGCGCGCGCGTTGCGCGGCGGCCCGTGCGGCCTGGGCGGTGGCCTGCGCGAGCTGGGCGCGCGTGACCGCGACTTCCGGCGGACGCTTGCCGGTCTGCAGGTCGGCAAGTTGTGCGCGTGCGGCCGCGAGCTGATGCTCGGCCTGCCGCAATGCAGCGGTTTCGTTGACGGCTTCGAGCGAGAACACCGGCATGCCGGCCGCGACGGTCTGGCCGCGTTCGACCGACAACTGCGTCAGCGTGCCCGCTTGCGACGACGACAGGTACACGAATTCGCCTTCGACATAGCCCTGGTAGGTTTCGACGTCGTTCGCCGGCTTTCCGCAACCGGCGAGCAGCGCGACGGCGGCGGCGAGGGCGAACGGCAGCGCGCGGCACACGTTCACGACGGCCTCCGGCGCGAATGTGCATCGCCATCGAGCGTGGCGGCGGGCGGCTGCAAGCCGGAGCCGAGCAGCGCACGCACGTGGCGATGCAGCACGTCGCGATCGATCGGCGGCAGGCCGCGCGCGCTCTGCCACAGCTTCGCGGTGGCGAGCGGCAGCATCACGAGCGCGATGATCGAATGGAACAGGAATGCGGGCTCGAGCGCGGGGTTCAGCGTGCCGGCCTGCTGCGCGGCGCGGATGCGCTCGGCAAAGCGCCCGACATGCTCGAGCGGAATGCGGCGAATCATCCGCTCGCGCAGCAGGCCGCCTTCATGGATGATCTCGCGCAGCCAGATCGACGGCAGCCAGGGCATGCGATGCGTGACGTCGAAGAAGCGGTCGACGAGTTCGGTGACGAGCGCGAACGGATCGTTTTCGATCTGCGGGGCAGTCGGCCGCCACACGAACGCGATGACCTGCGCGAGCCGCTCCTCGACGATCGCATCGAGCAACTGCTCGCGATTCGTGAAGTAGTAATGCACCATCGCCGACGTGACGCCGGCGGCCTCGGCGATCTGCGCGACGGTCGTCGCCGCGATGCCGCGCTCGGCGAACAGCTGCATCGCGACATCGAGCATGTGGTCGCGCAAGTCGAAGTCGTCCACCGACGGGCGGCGCCCGCGCGGTTTGGCGACGGTGGATTTCGCGTTCATGCAGACGACGTTAATTGACGCGTTAGTTAATTTCAAGAAAGTGTTTTCGCCCGCGTTGATCGGGATCAGCCGTGTGTCGAACGGCGGTGCGGGCGAGCGGGGCGGCGGCGCGGCGCAAGGTGCGTGTGCCGGCGTTGGAGTGTAGGAAGCAGTTAATGGGGAAACGACGTGGAACGGCGCACGTACGGTGGAGCGGCGGCGCGCGAGGGTGGCGAGGAAGCCGTGCGTCACAGGCTGGCGCGCGCGACACGCGAGCGTGCCGGTACGGCACGCTCGCCGGAAACGTCGTTACTGATCGATCGGCGACTTCAACGGCTGGCCCTCGCCCGTCAAGCCGAAAACGACGAGTTGCGCGGGCTCGGTCGCGCTCGCGTTGCGCGACAGCTGGTGGCGCGAACCGGGCGGCTCGTACCAGCCTTCGCCGGCGCGATAGCGGCGCACCGGGCCGTCGTTTACCTGCGACAGCACCTCGCCCTTCGCTACGACGGCGAACACCGAGCCGAGGTGCCGGTGTGCTTCGGATGCCTGACCCGGCGCGTAGTCGACGGTCGCGACGACGGCGAGCTTGCCGGGCGCTTCGGGCACAGGCTGTCGCATGATCGCGTGCACGTTGTCGCCGGCATCGTGCGCGCCGGCCGCGGCCGGCAGCGCGACGACGAGCGCGAGCGACATGGAGCGCATCGCGCGGCGGAGCATGAGGCGGGAGCGCATGATCGTCGCCTCCTTACTCGGGCATCTTGCGGAACGCGATTGCGAGGCGGTTCCACGTGTTGATCGTCCCGATCAGGATCGACAGCTCGAACAGCTCCGTATCGCTGAAATGCGGCTTCACGGCTTCCCACACGGCATCCGGCACGTGGTTGTCGGCGATCAGCGTCAGTGCTTCCGTCCACTCCAGCGCCGCGCGTTCGCGCTCGGTGAAGAACGGCGTTTCGCGCCAGGCGACGACCGTGGCCAGGCGGCGGTCGGTCTCGCCGCCTTTGCGCGCATCGGTGGTGTGCATGTCGACGCAGAACGCACAGCCGTTGATCTGCGATGCGCGCAATCGGACGAGTTCGGCGAGCGGCTTCTCGATCGAGCTTTTCGCGATGAATTCCTCGGCATTGCGCATCACCTTGATGGCGTTCGGGCTGGCGGCATAGAAGTTCAGGCGCGGTTGCATGGCGGATCCCTCTTCGGTTGAATGCGCACGGTGGCGCGACAGGACCCACTTTAAGCGCGGGACTGGCCTGCTTGAATGGCCAATTTCAGGAAAAATCAGGTGACCAGTGCCGCACCGTCCGCACTTGCCGAATCGAGCAGCGCGGCCAGTTTCGCGAGCGCGGCGTCGATGCGCAGTGCGTCGATTCCGCCATAGCCGAACAGCAGCCCCGCGCGCGCCGCCGAGCCGACGTGGAACGCGGAGATTCCGTACAGGCCGATGTCGTGCTTGCGGGCGGCACGGATCAGCGCCGCTTCATCGAGCCCGGGTTTCAGATGCGCGGCGAGATGGATGCCGGCGGTCGGCACGATCGGGTCGAACCAGCGCGCGAGGCTGCCGCGCAAGTGCGCGAGCAGCATCTTGCGGCGCGCGTCGTAGTGCTTCTGCACGCGCCGCAGGTGCCGCGCGAAGTCGCCTTCGTGCATGAAGCGCGCGAGCGCCGCCTGCGTGAGCGTGCAGGTATGCCAGTCGACGATCTGCTTCGCCCTGGCGAGCGCGCCGCGCAGCGCGCGCGGCGGAATCGCGTAGCCGATCCGCAGTTCGGGAAAGATCGTCTTCGAGAACGTGCCGACGTACGCGACGAGGCCCGTTCGATCAAGGCTCTTCAGCGATTCCACCGGCCGGCCCTCGAAGCGGAATTCGCCGTCGTAGTCGTCCTCGATGATCACCGCGCGGCGACGCTGCGCCCATTCGAGCAGCGCGACGCGCCGGTCCAGCGTCATCGGCATCCCGAGCGGGAACTGATGCGACGGTGTCACGTAGACGAGGCGTGCGTCGTCGGGCAGCCGCTCGACGACGAGGCCGTGCGCGTCGACCGGCACGCCGATCACCGTCGCGCCGAGCGACGCGAAGGCCGCGCGCGCGGGCGGATAGCCGGGATTCTCGACCGCGACGACGTCGCCCGGCCGCACGACCACGCGCGCGATCAGATCGAGCGCCTGTTGCGCGCCTTGCGTGACGAGCACGTCGTCCCAGCCGCACGCGACCGCGCGGCTGAACGCGACGTAGCGCGCGATCGCGCCGCGCAACTGCGGATCGCCGGCCGGATCGTGGTACTGGCCGGGCCCGCGCGCCTGCTGGCGCAGCGCGTGATGCAGGCAGCGGCGCCACGCGTCGAACGGGAACAGCGTCTTGTCGGTCACGCCGCCGCGGAAGTCGAACGCGGGCGTGCGCTGCGGCGCGGGCATCGCAACGGTGTCGGGCACGTCGTCCCACGGTGCGCGCACGTCGACGGCATGGACGGGCGGCGTGTCCTCGACGAGCGACGGCGCCGATGCCGCCGCATGCGGAACCCGCGCGAGACCGTCGGCGACGAACGTGCCGTCGCCCGCGCGCGTGTTCAGGAAGCCCTCGGCGACGAGACGCTCGAACGCGTCGAGCGTCGTCTTGCGCGACACGCCGAGCTGCTTCGCGAGATCGCGTGTCGACGGCAGCCGGGCGCCGCCTTCGAGCCGCCCGTCGACGATCGCGGTGCGCAGCTGCCGGAAGATTTGCCCGGTCAGGTCGTGGCGGCCTTCGATGCGGATCGCGATGTCCATCGCAGTGGTTACCTCGAATATGGCCAATTGATGCCGATGAGCATACCGGAAGTGCGTGGCCGGCGCGGCATCCGCCGAGCACGCGGCACGATGCCATTCGATTGGACCGCCGCCCGCCGGTGCCTTACGATCCATCCCAACCCCCGACCGGAGTGACCCATGCTGTCCGAAGACGAACTCGCGCTGCTCGATGCGATCCGCGCCACCGGCAGCCTGTCGCGGGCGGCCGCGCGGCTCGGCAAGGCGCCGTCGACCGTATCGCACGCCGCACGGCAGCTCGAAACGCGTTTCGACGCGCTGCTGTTCGACCGGCGCGGCTACCGGCTGCAGCTCACGCCGGCCGGCCAGTTGCTGACCGACGAGGCGTCGCGCCTCGCGCTGGACGTCGCGCGGCTCACGCAGCGCGTGCGGCAGGTGGCGAGCGGCTGGGAGGACCGGCTGTGGATCGTCAGCGACGAGGTGCTGGAGTTCGACACGCTGCTGCCGGTCGTGCGCGCGTTCAATGCGCTCGATTCGGGCGTGTCGCTGCGCTTCACGCACGAAGTGCTCGGCGGCACCTGGGAAGCGCTGCGCGACGGCCGCGCGGATCTGGTCGTCGGCGCGACGAACGAGCCGCCGGCGATTCCCGGTTTCAAATGGTTCGAGCTCGGCGCGATGGAATGGGTGTTCGCCGTATCGCCGCGCCATCCATTGGCGTCGTCGAGCGAGCGGTTGACCCGCGACGCCATTTGCGCGCATCGCGCGGTCGTCGTCGCCGATTCGTCGCGGCGGGCCGTCGGCCGCGCATACGGGCTGCTCGGCGGGCAGGCGGTGCTCGCGGTGCCGTCGATGCGCGCGAAGATCCTTGCGCAGCGCGACGGGCTGGGCGTCGGCTGGGTGCCGCGCCGGCGCGTGGCGTCGCTGCTTGCGCGCGGCGAGCTCGTCGAGAAGGAAACCGCCGATCCGCGCGAGCCGAACGTGCTGTACGTCGCGTGGCGCGGCGAGCGCGACGGTCGCGCGCTGCAATGGTGGCTGGAGCAACTGCGCGAACCTCGGCTCGCGCAGCGCCTGCTCGACGGGATCGACGTGTCGGGCTGAGTGCGTCGGCCGCGCAGCCGACGGACCGGCGCCGCAAACACGTTCGAAGATTTCGAACATGTCCGCCGCGGCGGTCGTACGGCAAGGCCGCGCGCCGCGCGCATCCTGTGTTCACGGTCAACTCACCGGTTCACAGGAGAACATCATGCAACGCTTCGAAGGAAAAACGGTCCTCGTCACGGGCGGCAACAGCGGCATCGGCCTGGCGGCCGCACGCGCATTCGCGGCCGAAGGCGCGCGGGTCATCATCACCGGTCGCGACGAGCAGACGCTCGCCGCCGCACGCGAGTCGCTCGGCGACGGTGCGCTCGCGATCCGCAACGAGGCCGGCAGCGTCGCGTCGGCGCGGGCGCTGGCCGACGCGATCGCGGCCTCCGGCGCGCGGCTCGACGCCGTGTTCATCAACGCGGGCGTCGCGAAGCTCGCGCCGTTCGCGGATATCGACGAGGCGTTGTGGGACCTCGTATTCGACACGAACGTGAAGGGCGCCTATTTCCAGATCCAGGCGCTCGTGCCGCTGCTGAACCGCGGTGCGTCGATCGTGATCAATGGCTCGATCAACGCGCATATCGGGATGCCGGGTTCGTCGGTGTATGCGGCGAGCAAGGCGGCGGTGAATTCGTTCGCAAAGACGTTGTCGACGGAGCTGCTGCCGCACGGCGTGCGGGTGAACGTGGTCAGCCCCGGCCCGGTCCAGACGCCGCTGTACGGCAAGCTCGGGCTCGACGCGGCGACGCTCGACGAGACGGCGGACAAGATCAAGGGCCTCGTCCCGATCGGCCGGTTCGGCACGCCGGACGAAATCGCGTCGACCGTGCTGCACCTGAGCGCGCCGGAGTCCGCGTTCATCGTCGGCGCGGAAATCATCGCGTCGGGCGGGATGGGTCTGCTCTGAGCGCATGACCGGCGGGGCTGCACGGCCACGGCCCGACGCGATGTCGGGCCGCCGAGCCTTGCCGTGCGATCGCATCGCTAGCGCGATGCACAGACGTCATGAACCTCGTCGGCGCGATCGGGGCCGTGAAGCTGCGTCACCGTCAGCCCCGAGAACGTCGCGCTGCCGTGTTCGGCGAACACGGCGACGCGGTCCGCATCGAGCGGCGGAAAGATCAGGTCCGTCAGCGCGACGCGGCCGCCGTTCGCGAACACCTCGACCGATCCGCGATCGACGACGATTTCGAGCCGCAGCTGCCCATGCTCGAGTGGCAGATCGACGATGTGCTCGCGGCTGAACGTGCCGGCGAAAGCCGTTGCGCCGGCGCGCGAGCGGTCGAGCGTCAGCGTGCGCTTCGCCGTGTCGTACACGATCCGGGTGCCGATCGACCCATCCGCCGATCGTCGAACGATCAGGCCCGCGCGGGCCGCGTGCCGCGGCGCGATCGTCACAGTGATGCGCTGGGCGACGCCGCGCGTGGCGTCCGACAGCGCGCGCGTCGCGGACTCGACGTTCAGGTCGCCTTCATGCACGGCGGGCCGCCCGTCGGCCCACGCATCGAACGCGGCGGCCGGCGTCACGACGAGCGTCGGTTCGCCGCCGATCGTCTTCAGCGCGAATTCGCGCGGCAACGTCGCCGCGCCGCGCCACGGCGCCGTCGGCACTTTGGCCGCGTAATCCCAGTTGCTCATCCACGCGATCGCGACGGGCCGTGTGCCCGGCGCGCCGGAGAACGTGCCGGCGGCGTAGAAATCGGCGCCGTGATCGACCCAGCGGAATCGCGCGGGATCGGAACCGGCCGGCGCGACGCGGTCAGGCGTAAACGTGCGACCGTCGAAGTCGCCGACGAAATACATCGCGCCCGAGCCGCCGGCGATCGACCACGGGTTGACGTTGACGATCATCACCCACTTGATGTGCCGCGGATCGTCGTCGACGGGCAGCGGCACCAGGTCGGGCATTTCCCACAGCGCGCCCGCATGCGGCACGTCCGGCAGCGTGAAGTCGCTCAGGAACGACCAGTGAATCAGGTCGTCGGATCGATAGAGCTTCACGACCTGCGCGTCCGCGACCACGGTCGTCATCAGCCAGTAGCGTCCCGGCGCATACCACGACACCTTCGGATCGCGGAACTGCTTCGCCTCGGGATCGAGCGTGAGCACGGGGTTGTGCGCGTAGGGCCGCCACGTCGCGCCGTGGTCGACGCTGTAAGCGAGCGACTGCGCCTGCGTGCCGGGCGCGTGACCCGAGCCGTCCTTGTAGACGCTCGTGTAAAGCGCGACCAGCGGCGTCTCGCCCGGCGCGCCGAGGCCGGAAGTGTTGCGCGTGTCGGCGACGATCGAGCCGGAGAAGATTTCCTCCGTCGCGTTCGCGCGCATCGCGACCGGCTGCTCGCGCCAGTGGACGAGGTCGGTGCTGGTCGCATGGCCCCACGACATGTTGCCCCAGTCATGGCCGAGCGGGTTGTACTGGTAGAACAGGTGATAGCGGCCGTTCTCGTAGACGAGGCCGTTCGGATCGTTCATCCAGTTGCGTTGCGGCGTGTAATGCACGGCCGGTCGCCATTGCGGCGTGCCGTCGGCGGGCGGTGTGCCGCAGCGCGCGGCTGCGGCGTGCGAGCAGGTCGCGCTTGCCGCACACGCGAGCAGCAGCCCGGTCATCCGGAAGTAAAAGCGAAAAAACGTCGATCTCATGCGGGGTTCCGTGCTTCGGCGCGCGAAGCGGGGAAGGAGCGCGCATGCCGCTTGCAGCGGCGGCATGCGCGATTCTGCGAAGGAGGGAGGCGGTGCACACGCGACACGCGCGACATGCGCCGCCTCGACGCTGGCGGGCGGTGCCCGCAGCGTTCGTGCGCGCCCGTTACGGACGGGTGCCGGGGCCGCCGTTGTGGTCGGCGCCGGTCGCCGGCAGATTCGCCGGGATGTCGCCGTAACCGCCGAGGCCGCCGCGTCCGTATGCACGGTCGACCGCCGTCGACGTGCCGCTGATGTTGACCTTCACGGTCGGCGCAAGGGTGCCGCCGCGACGCGGGCCGATCGCATCGATGAACGACTCGACGAGACCGCCCGGCATCACGTAGTGCGAATACGACTGGAACTCGCGCGGGTTCTGGTTCGGGTCCTGCGAATACGGCGCGCCGGCCGGCGCGGAGAAGTCGGTCGGGTTGCCGAGCACGAGGCCGCTGCCGCCGTTCAGCGGCAGGAAGTCGCTCCGGATGCCGTTGCCGACGAAGCCGTAGACACCATCCGGCCCGTCGACGCCCGCGGCCATCGTCGTGCGGTGGCTGATCGTGAACAGGTAGTACTTGCCGTCCTTTAGATAGATCTGCGGGCGCTCGGTCTGGTCGTCGACGCAGTTCGCCGACAGGATCGGCGGCAGGAACTTCCATTCGGTCAGTTGCGGGTTCGTCGCGACAGCGAGGCCGACGTTGGCCTTTTGATACACTGCGCCCGAGTTCATCACGGCGTTGAGGTCTTCCCGGTGCGGATCGTTCGGCGCGTAGCCGAGGTCGGCCTCGGTGCAGGTGCGGGCGCCGCGCGGGCCGCCGGTGTTGCCTTCGAACACCATGTAGGTCTTGCCCGGATGCGCGGGGTCGGTGAACACGAACGGATCGCGGAACGAGAAGTAGGTGTTTTGCTGGCCGGTCTGGTAGTAGTTGCCGTCCGGTTGCAGCAGCGCCTTGTGATCGTCGAAGCCGCTGAACCACACGTGCTTGTCGTCGGCATGGATGTGGCCGTCGGCGCGCGTGATGATCGCCTGCGGCGGCGTGATGTCGGCGCCGCCGGGCGCCGAGCGGTTGAACGAGGTCGCGGTGTAGTAGAGGCTGACGTTGTCGCCGTGCGTGAGCCGCGCCGAGCCCGACCATTCGGCGTTATTGGTCATCGGCGACGTGCCGAACACCTTGACGCTCGCGCCGTCCGGGAACAGGTGGCCGCCCCAGGTCCAGCCGCCGTTCGCGGGACGCTGCGACGCGGGGATGCCGGCACGGCGATAGAAGAAGCCGATGCGCGCATGGACGTGACGATCGTCGAACGTGTAGCCGGCGTGCGGATCGGCCGTGAGCGAGAAGATCACTTCCCAGCCCTTGTAGCTGAGCTGGTTCGCGCGCAGGTCGGCCAGCGGCCAGGTATCCCAGACCCATACGTTCGAGTTGATCAGCGGGAAATCCTGCGGGATGTCCGGCATCGTCAGCGACTGCGGCAGCGAGTTCCTGTCGGCGCCGGCCGTGTGCGACTGCGCGACGATCTGGCGGATGTCCGCGCGGGTCCAGCGCATCGTGAAAGTGCCTTCGGGATCGTAGGCCTGCTGCGTATGCGGCGTGGGCGCGGGCGCGCCGGTGCTTTGCGCATGCGCGACGGATGACGCGGACGCGAAGGCGGCCAGTGCCGCGCCAGCGAAGAGCAAACGTTTGGCTGCGGTCGCGCGGCAAAAAGGAAAGTAAGTCATGTCGGCGTTGTTTCCGTTGACGGTGAAAGGGAACTGTTGAGATGGCATTCGAATCCAAACCGGTTTGGATGCTATTTCAAACCGGTTTGGACGTCAAAAGATAAATATTTGACGGTAATAACTGCCATTCGGAAATAATTGCCGGCCGAGACGGGATAGATGAATGGCATGCACAACGCGAGGAGCGACGTGAAGGTGAATCTGAAGGCGCTGTCGGATGCGCTCGGGCTGTCGCGCACGACGGTCAGTCGGGCGCTGAACGGCTACGACGACGTGAGCGAGGCGACCCGCGAGCGCGTGATGAAGGCGGCGCGCGAACTCGGCTATGTCGCGGATCCGACCGCGCGGCGGCTGGCGACGGGGCGCGCCGATGCGATCGGCATCGTGTATCCGTTCGGCGCCGGCGATCTTGGCGATCCGCGCTTCGGCGAAGTCGTTGCGGGCATTACCGAGCGGCTCGGCGAGCGCAACCTCGACTTCATCATCGCGGCCGCGCGCCCGAATGCGGAGTTCGACACGTATCGCCGGCTGGTCGACGGCAGGCTCGTCGACGGGCTGATCGTCGCGCGCACGCTGGTCGACGATCCGCGCATCGCGTACCTGCGCTCGAATGCGTTTCCGTACGTCGCGTACGGTCGGACGCAAGCTGCCGACCCTTACGCATGGTTCGATTTCGACAACGAAGCGGGCGCGCGCGATGCGGTGCGCCGCCTGATCGGCTTCGGTCATCGACGGATCGCGATGATCAGTGCACCGCTGTCGCTGAATTTCGCGATGCAGCGTCGCGCCGGCTATCTCGCGGCGCTGCGCGAGGCCGGCATCGACGCCGATCCGGCATTGCTCGTCGAGTGTGCTTTTACGCGAGACGGCGGGCACGAGGCCGCGCAGACCCTGCTTGCGCTGGCCGAACGGCCGACGGCGCTGCTCGTGGACAACAATATCGCGGGTGGCGGGGCGTTCCGCGCGCTGGCCGACAGCGGCTTGCGGCTGGGCCGCGACATGTCGCTGATCGTCTATGACGGCGTGCCGCCGGATATCGCGCATCCGCATCGGGTCACGGCGGTGGTGCAGCCGACCGGACATGCGACCGGGCGTGCGCTGGCGGACCTGATGCTGGGCCTGCTTGCCGACGGCGTTCGCGGGCATCGGCTCGAGATGCCGACGATCGACGCAGGCGACACCGACGGGCCGTTGAACGGCTAACCGCTGCGGCCGCACGCACTGTAGCGCGATCGGCGATGAGCGTCGCGGGACGCGCTCCAGCGCAAAAGCCATGACGGTGACAGGGCTGAATGCATGTGTTCTAGACGACCGGTCTAATCCGGCGCTATCATCCGGCCTCATGAATGCGACGTCGCTCCTGCCAGCGGACGCGAAAATGCCATATCGCGCTGCGATGCTGGTGCAGGAGATGCCGTCGTTTTTTTCGCGCTTGCTCTAGACGACTGGTCTAATAGGCTCGCGCAAGATTTTTTCGGTACGGAGCCGGCACGTTGACGCGCGCTAGCGGCCTAACCGGCAGGCGCGCCGTCGGCGCCCGGCACGCGGCGTGCGTCGCGTTGGCTGCCGTCGCGACGCGGCCCCGTTCCCCCATTTCGAAGGAGTGTCCGATCATGAAGATTCTGGTTGTCCTGACCTCGCACGATACGCTCGGCGACACCGGCAAGAAGACCGGCTTCTGGCTCGAGGAACTGGCCGCGCCGTACTACGCGTTCAAGGATGCGGGCGTCGAGCTGACGCTCGCGTCGCCGAAGGGCGGCCAGCCGCCGCTCGACCCGAAGAGCAGCGATCCGTCGGCGCAGACCGACGCGACGCGCCGCTTCGACGCTGATCCGGCCGCCAAGGCCGTGCTCGCGGCCACGCACAAGCTGGCCGACGTGTCCGCCGACGATTACGACGCACTGTTCTATCCGGGCGGGCACGGCCCGTTGTGGGACCTTGCCGAAGACCTGCACTCGATCGGCCTCATCGAGCGCGCGCTGGCGGCGGGCAAGCCGGTTGCCGCCGTGTGCCACGCGCCGGGCGTGCTGCGCCACGTGAAGGATCCGAAGACCGGCGAATCGGTCGTGCGCGGCAAACGTGCGACGGGCTTCACCAACAGCGAGGAAGCGGCCGTCGAGCTGACGGAAGTGGTGCCGTTCCTCGTCGAGGACATGCTGAAGACCAACGGTGCGCAGTTCGAGCGCAGCGCCGACTGGGCGCCGCATGTCGTCACCGACGGGCTGCTGATCACCGGGCAGAACCCCGCGTCGTCGGCGCCCGCTGCCGAGGCGCTGCTCGCGAAGCTCGGCCGCCAGTAAGCCGGCGCGCTGCCGGCGTGACCGGCACCGCGCCGTTTCCGTCGTCGGGCGCGACCGGCCCGGCGGCGGCCTGACTCGTTCCGCCGTGCGCACCGCACGACGGCTCATCCAGTCGTTTCGTAGAACCAAGCAAAGGAGTGGTGGATGTCTGCCCTGTTCGAACCGTTCAAACTCAAGGATGTCACGCTGCGCAACCGTATCGCGGTGCCGCCGATGTGCCAGTACGTCGCCGAAGACGGCGTCGTCAACGACTGGCATCACGTGCATCTGGCCGGCATCGCGCGCGGCGGCGCGGGCCTCGTGATCGCGGAGGCGACCGCCGTGTCGCCGGAAGGCCGCATCACGCCGGGCTGCGCCGGGTTGTGGACCGATGCGCAGGCCGAGGCGTTCGCGCCGTCGGTCGCGGCGATCAAGGCGGCCGGCGCGGTGCCGGGCATCCAGATCGCGCATGCGGGCCGCAAGGCGAGCGCGAACCGTCCGTGGGAAGGCGACGACCACATCGCCGACGGCGATCCGCGTGGCTGGCAGACCATCGCACCGTCGGCCGTGCCGTTCGGCGCGCATTTGCCGAAGACGCCGCGCGCGATGACGCACGACGACATCGCACGCGTGCAGGCCGACTTCGTCGCATCCGCGAAGCGCGCCCGCGACCTCGGCTTCGAATGGCTCGAGCTGCACTTCGCGCACGGCTATCTCGGCCAGAGCTTCTTCTCCGTGCATTCGAACCGGCGCGACGACGAGTACGGCGGCTCGGCCGAAAACCGCGGCCGTTTCCTCGTCGACACGCTGAAGGCCGTCCGCCAGGTCTGGCCGGAGCACCTGCCGCTGACCGCGCGTCTCGGCGTGATCGAATACGACGGCCGCGACGAAGAGACGCTCGCCGAATCGATCGCGCTCACGCAGCGGATGAAGCAGGAAGGCCTCGACATGCTGAGCGTGTCGGTCGGCTTCTCGACGCCCGACGCGCGCATTCCGTGGGGGCCTGCATTCCTCGCGCCGATCGCGGAGCGCGTGCGCCGCGAGGCCGGCCTGCCGGTGTCGTCCGCGTGGGGGATCGACACGCCGCAACTGGCCGAGCGTGTCGTCGCCGAACGGCAGCTCGACCTCGTGATGGTCGGCCGCGCGCATCTGGCCGATCCGCACTGGCCGTACTACGCAGCCAGGCAGCTCGGCGTCGAGCGTCCGTCGTGGACACTGCCTGCGCCGTACGCACACTGGCTCGAACGCTATCGCGTCGCCGACAAGGTGGCCTGAGCGCACGACGCACCGTGCCGCGCGCGCGACGTGCGGCGCGCATTTGACAATGCTTGGCATCGCGTACGCATGCCGCAGCTGTATCGATGGATAGAATGGCGGTTCGCACCGGCCCTCGGCCGGCACGAACCGCCATTTTTCATTTCGACAGAGGTGCCATGCGCGCACATGTCTCGCCTTCCCAGGATTCCGCCGCGCGGCCGCGTGCGCAGCAGGTCGCCCGCGCCGTGCTGTATGCGGCGCTGCTCGCGCTTGCGCTGTGGGTGATCCGCGATTTCCTTCCCGCCATCGCGTGGGCCTGCGTGATCGCGATCGCGTTGTGGCCGTTGCTGAAACGCTTCGAATCGGACCGCTGGTTTCGCGATCGGCCGACGCTGATCGCGACCGCGATCACCGCGGGCGTATCGCTGCTGGTCGTGCTGCCGGTCGTCATCGCACTGGGCCAGGCGATCTCGCAGGCGCATGACCTGCGCGTCTGGCTGCACTCGATCCAGGACAACGGCATTCCGCTGCCGGACGTCGTCGGCCGGCTGCCGTACGGCGCCGCCCAGATCACCGAGTGGTGGCAGGCCAATCTCGGCCATCCGCTGCACGCGGCCACCGCGATGCATGGCGCGAGCGGCGAGAAATTCATCGCGTTCGGGCGGCAGTTCGGCACGAAGCTCGTGCATGCGCTGTTCGAGTTCGGCTTCATGCTCGTCACGCTGTTCGTGATCATGAGGGCCGGCCACAAGTTGTCGGGCGCGTTGCTGCAGGGCGCGGAGCGTGCGTTCGGGCGCGGCGGCGCGGCCCTGATCGAACGGATGGTGGCGGCCGTGTACGGCACGGTGACGGGGCTGGTCGTCGTCGGGCTGGGCGAGGGTGCCATACTCGGCGTCGCGTATGCACTCGCGGGTGTTCCGCATGCGGCGCTGCTCGGCCTCGTCACGGCCGTCGCGGCGATGTTGCCGTTCTGCGCGCCGATCGTGTTCTGCGGCGCGGCGCTCTGGCTGTTCGTGCAGGGTGCGACCGTGTGGGCCGTCGTGGTGCTGGTGCTCGGCTTCGTGGTCGTGTTCGTCGCCGAGCATTTCGTGCGGCCGGTGCTGATCGGCAACTCGACCCGCCTGCCGTTCCTGCTCGTGCTGTTCGGTATCCTCGGCGGTGCCGAGACGTTCGGGCTGATCGGGCTGTTCGTCGGCCCGGCGCTGATGACGGTGCTGACGATGCTGTGGGCCGAATGGGTCGCTTGAAGACGAGGTTCGTTGCGCCGATCCGGGCCATCGGCGCGACGGTACGGACGCGCGTGCGCGCCCGCGCGAGGCGTTCATGGTTCGCGCCGATCGGGCGTGTGCCGGGGCGCGTCGAATGCAGCTTCGGACACAAGTCTCTACATTTCTTTTCGATCCGGACCCAAAGGTCTAGTAGCATGGGGCTTTCGATCACGCCGGCATGGCGCAGCAGATTTTCCCCAAGCATGCGATTGATTCCGATGTCCCGTCCGGCAAAGACGCTTTCCGTAGCCGCCACGTGCCTGATGCTGCACGGCTGCGCGTGGTTCGACTCGTGGTTGCCGTTCTCGTATTCGCGCACCCCGCTGGCGCGGGCAGCGTCGCGGCATGGCGCGACGCGCGCCGATGTCGTTCGTGCGGCCGGCAACCCGCGCAGCGTGTGGATGGTCCGTAACGGCAGCGGCGTCTGCTACAACTACTTCATCGAGCACGGCAACGATCACCGGGCGTACTTCGTCGTGTTCGACAAGGCAGGTGTTGTCACGCAACATGGCTTCGATACCTGCATGGATGCGGATCGCAAGGGTGCGCTGCAGGCGGACAAGGCGGCTTCGCGATAGCGCCGCCGCCACGCGCCGCGCGAGCGTGTCACGCAGTCGTCACGCGATCGTGTCGACCACACCGCCGTCGACGCGCAACGCCGCACCCGTCGTCGCCGAGGCCTGCGGCGAACACACATACACCACCAGATTCGCGACTTCCTCCGTCGTTGCCGGCCGCTGGATGATCGAGCTCGCGCGCTGGCTGCGCACGAAGTCCACCGCGACGTCGTCGATGCTGCGGCCCGTGGCGTCGGCCGTCTCCTTCAGCAGCGCGCGCACGCCTTCCGACATCGTCGGCCCCGGCAGCACGGAATTGACGGTCACGTTGGTGCCGGCCGCGAGTTTCGCCAGGCCGCGCGCGATCGCGAGCTGTGCGGTCTTCGTGAACCCGTAGTGAATCATGTCGACCGGGATGTTCAAGCCCGATTCCGACGAAATGAACACGATGCGGCCCGTGTTGCGCGCGAGCATTCCCTTCAGGTAGTGCCGCGCGAGACGCACGCCGGACATCACGTTCATCTGGAAGTAATGCGCCCATTCGTCGTCGTCGATGTCGAAGAACGCCTTCAGCCCGTAGATGCCCGCGTTGTTCACGAGGATGTCGGCGTCCGGCGTGTGCTGCGTGATGCGCGCGGCGCCCGCGGCGTCGGAGAGGTCGGCGGCGATGCCGTCAATGTCCGCGCCGGGCACCGCGCTGCGCAGCAGCGCGAGCGCGGCATCAACCGACTTGTCGCTGCGGCCGTTGACGACGACGCGTGCGCCGGCCTGCGCGAGCCCTTCGGCAATCGCCAGCCCGATGCCGGCGGTGGAAGCGGTCACGACCGCGGTCTTGCCTGTCAGATCGATGTGCATGAATGTACCGGTTGAAAGAGGGAACGGAACCCGCCGCGTCTACCGCGGCGGCCGAACTAAAAGCTTAGGCGATCCGGCCGCGAAGCGTCGGGTCGCGGTTGCATCGCGCCGCGCAGTCTTGTACGGTGTGCGTTCGCCATCCGTTCCGGGAGCCTGCCGCGTGAGCCGTTCCGCCAATTCCCTCGCCGTGCCGTCGCCGTTCTGGCGCGATACCGCGCTGCCGTTCATCGAGGCGCGCACCGTCGACGACGGTCGGACGATCTGTTACGCGAAGCACACGCACGACACGTTTTCGGTCGGCGCGATCGTCGGCGGCAAGAGCACGTACCTGAACGGCGCGACGAAGGAGCACGTCGGGCGCGGCGTGCTCGTGATCATCGATCCGGAGCAGGTGCATGCATGCAATCCGTATGGCCCCGCCGCGTGGGCGTACCGGATGGTCTATGTCGACGTGCCGTGGCTCGCACGGTTGCAGCATGCGCTCGGGCGCGATCCGAACAGCGATTTTCGCGGCTTTTCGCAGAAGTTGACGGATCGGCGTGACCTGTTCGCGCAATTCGGCGGCTTTTACCGCACGCTCGTGGCACCCGGCGTCGATCCGCTCGGCAAGGAAAGCGCGGCGGTCGAATTCTTCACGCGGCTGCACGGCGCGCTCGATCGCGTGTCGCCCGACGACCCGCGGCGCGGGGCCGACAACACGAAGCTCGCGCGCGCGGCAGACTACATCGCCGCGCATTGCCGTCAGGCCGTCACGCTCGATGCGATCTGCGCGGCCGCCGACCTGTCGCCGTCGTACCTGATCCGCGCGTTCAACGCCCGCTACGGGATGACACCGCATGCGTTCCTGATCGACCGTCGCGTGCAGTACGGCCGCGCGGAATTGCGCCGCGGCCGGCCGATTGCCGAGGTCGCGCTCGACGCGGGTTTTGCGGACCAGGCGCATTTCCAGCGCGCGTTCCGGCGCATCGCGGCCGCCACGCCGGGCCAATATCGAAGCGCCGCGAACTGAGCGGGGGACCGGCCGGCGCCGGGGCGGTGCCGCAGCGGCCGACGACTGCCCACGACTGCCGGCGCTGCCGCTACCCGCCACCCACCGCAAAAACACCGTTCGAAGCGACACCGCTAGACATCGAGCAGATAAAGCGCGCTGCCCGCGAGCAACACCGCCATCGCGCGGTTGAACAGCCGCATCCGCCGCGCATTCGCGAGCCAGTGCCGCAGCGACGCACCCGCATACCCCCAGCACGAGATCGACGCGAAGCAGATCACCAGATACAGCGCCGCGAATTGCCACACCTGCGCGCGGCCGCCATCGGCCGCAAACGCACCCATCGCGGCCACGCATGCGAGCCATGCCTTCGGATTCAGCCATTGCATCGCCGCGCCCGCAGCCGCCGACGGGCCTGCGAGGTTCGACGCGTCCGGATCGTCCGACAGCCGCCCGTCATCGAGCGCCAGCCGCAGCGCGAGGTAAAGCAGGAACGCGATCCCGGACCATCGAGTGGCCGTGGTCAGCATCGGCCAGCGCGCGAGCGCCGCGTGCAGCCCGAGGCCGATCAGCAGGAACAGCGCGACGAAGCCGAGCGTCGCGCCGGCCGCATAGCGCAGGCTCGCGCCGAGGCCGTGGCGCGCGCCCGCGCCGAGCGCGACGATGTTGACGGGACCGGGCGTGATCGACGACGCCAGCGCGAACGCGGCCATCGAAACCAGCATGCTCATCATGTGTCTCCATGCGAAGGTGAAAGTCGCATCGAGACTAAGGAAGCCGCGCGTGTCCGTATTGAAGAAAACTGCCCTCGGCGGCGCGATGTCGTCAGTGCATCGCGCGCGACGCATGCGTCGTGCGCAGCGCGTGCGGGCCGCCCGCCTCGGTCGGGCGCAGCGGGCCGACGCTGCTGCACGGCTGCGTCGACACTGAGAAGCCGAACGTATTGACACCGCCCGAGCAAGCGACGAACACGCTGCCGCCGTGCATCTCCGCGACAGCCTTGACGATCGACAGCCCGAGCCCGTGGTTCTCCTTGCTGTTCGCGCGCGCTTCCTCGAGCCGGTAGAAGCGCTCGAACACGTGCGAGCGCTGCACGGGGTCGATCGGCTCGCCGGGATTGGCGACCGACACGTCGACGAGCGTGTCGCGCGGCGTGATCGTCACGTTCAGCGTCGCGCCCGGCGCCGAATGCTGGATCGCGTTGATCAGCAGGTTGGTCATCGCGCGGCGGAACAGGGAAGGATCGACGGCCGCGCGCGCATCGCCGTGCAATTCGGCGCGCAACTGCGCTTCGTCGAGCGGAATCTCGAGGAAGTCGAGCATGCGCCGCACCTCGTCCGCGAGCGACACGTGTTTCAGGTCGGTCGCGCGCTCGCCGCGATCGCTGCGCGACAGGAACAACATGTCGTTGATGATCACGCGCAGCCGCTCGAATTCCTCGAGGTTCGACTGCAAGGTCTGGCGCATCCGGTCGACCGAACGATCGCGGCTCGTCAGCGCGACCTGGGTCTGGCCGATCAGGATGCTGATCGGCGTGCGCAACTCGTGCGCGACGTCCGCGTTGAACGCCTCGAGCCGCGCGTAGGTCTGCTGGATGCGTTCGAGCGCGCCGTTGAACGACGCGGCCAGATCGCGCAGCTCGGTCGGCAGCGCGTCGGTGTGCAGCCGCTGGCGGCGGTTGGTGGCGTTGATCGCCGCCGCGTCCTGCGACAACCGTTCGAGCGGCGCGAGCCCGAAGCGCGCGACCGCACGGCTCAGCAGCAGCGTGACGACGGTGGCGATCGCGATCAGCGCGGCGAGCGTCCACACGAACCGCCGCAACATCCGCTGCGTGCGCTCGCACGACGACGCGACGATCAGCTTCACGTCGGGGCGCTCGCCGCTGCCGGCGATCGGGACGGTCTTGGTCATCACGTCGTAGCTGCTGTGATTGAGCGCGTATTGCTGGAATGCACCGAACGGTTTGCCGACGGGCACGCCGTCGACGGGATGGCCGAAGCGGAAGTCGGCGTCGGGGCTGTCGACCTGGTAACGCGTCGACCCGTCGGGCGGTTCGAGGTCGGCGAGCTTTTCCTGCATCACGCGGCCGCGCGCGGCCGTGGTCGCGTGCGACACGATCATCTGCGCGACCTTCGCGCGCGTGTCGATGGTCGCGCGCAGCTCGGCGAACAGCTGGCGCTCCATCATCACGAACAGCCCGCAGCCGACCAGCGTGAACACGAGCAGCGACACGATGCCGAACATCGCCGACAGACGCAGGGTGATCGAGCGTTTCATGCGTGCCTCTCGCTGTCGGCGTCCTCGCGCGCCTCGAGTACGTAGCCCATGCCGCGGATCGTGTGCAGCAGCTTCTCCGCGAACGGACCGTCGAGCTTCGCGCGCAGGCGCTTGATCGCCGTCTCGACGACGTTCGCGTTGCTGTCGAAGTTCACGTCCCATACGAGTTCGGCGATCGTCGTTTTCGACAGCACCTCGCCGCTGCGTCGCGCGAGCACGCCGAGCAGCTGGAATTCCTGCGCGGTCAGGTCGAGCCGCGTGCCGTCGCGGGACGCGCGCCGGCCGATCAGGTCGACGCGCAGGTCGCCGATCGAAATCAGCGTCGATTCCTGCACGCGCGCACGGCGCGTGAGCGCGCGCAGCCGCTCGATCAATTCGAGGAACGAGAACGGCTTGGTCAGGTAATCGTCGGCGCCGCCGCGCAGCCCGCGCACGCGATCGTCGACGCGATCGCGCGCGGTCAGCATGATCACGGGCGTCTGCTTCTGCGCGCGCAATGCGCGCAGCACGCCGAAGCCGTCGAGTTTCGGCAGCATCACGTCGAGCACGACCACGTCGTATTCGAATTCGACGGCCTTCCACGCGCCGTCCTCGCCGTCCAGCGCGGTATCGACGACCCAGCCTTCCTCGGTCAGGCCGCTCTTCAGGTATTCGACGACTTTCGGTTCGTCTTCGACGATCAGGACTTTCATGGGTGTGTCCTTGTAACCGGTTAGGGGCCGACGCTCGCGGCGGGCCCGAGGTTTGCCGTGGCGACGCCGGTTGGCGCGGCGCCGCTCGTCGCACCGCCGTCCCAGCCGCCGCCGAGCGCCTTCGCGAGATACACGACGAGCGCCGCGCGCTGGCCCTGGATCTGCACGGCCTGGCGTTCGCTCGTCAGCAACTGCTGCTGCGCGGTGAGCACGTCGATGAACGGCGTGAGGCCGCCCGCGTAGCGGTCCTGCGCGAGCGACACGAGCTTGCGCGCGTCGTCGACGGCCGCCGCTGCCTGCTGCGCGGCTTCGGCCAGCACCGCCAGGCCCGTCACCGCATTCTGCACCTCCTGGAACGCGGTGAGCACGGTCTGCCGGTAACTGGCCTGCGCGGCGACGTAGCCGGCCTGCGCGAAATCGACGCCGGCCTTCAGCTTGCCACCTTCGAACAGCGGCTGGCTGACGGACGCGCCGACCGACCACAGCAGCGCCGGCACGGTAAAGAGCCCGGAGAAGCGCGTCGCGTCCCAGCCGATGTCGGGCGACAGCGCGATGCGCGGGAAGTACGCGGCACGCGCGACGCCGATCTGCGCATTCGCGGCGGCCATCGCGCGCTCGGCCGACGCGACGTCGGGCCGGCGCTGCAGCAGGTCGCTCGGCATGCCGGTCGGCAACGCGGGCGCGGTGATCGGCACCACGCGCGGCGGCAGCGTGAATTCGGGAGCCGGCGTGCCGACCAGCGTCGCGATCGCGGTTTCGACTTGCGCGCGCTGCTGGATCAGCAATTGTGACTGCGTGCGCGTCGCGTCGAGCTGCGCGCGTTGCTGCAGCAGGTCGAGGCCGGACACCGCGCCGAGATCATGGCGCGCGCTCACGTAATCGAGCGCTTTCTGCTGCAGATCGATCGAACGCTTGACGACGTCGATCTCGCTGTCGAGCTCGCGCAGCGCGAAGTAGCTCGACGCGAGATCGGCGCTCAGCACGAGGCGCGCGTTCGCGAAATCGTCGCGCGCCTGTTCGGAGCTCGCCTGCGCGGATTCGACGTTGCGCCGCACGCGGCCGAACAGGTCGAGCTCGTAGCTCACGCTTGCGCCGACCTGTATTTCGTTCTGCACGGTCGACATGCTTCGCGTCGCATAGTTGGTCTGCGGCCGCTCTCCGGAGATCTTGAAGCGCTGGCCGCTCACGTTCAGGCCGACGGCCGGATACTGCGCGGACGAGACCGATGCGAGCGTCGCCTTTGCCTGGTCGTAGCGCGCGGCGACGGCCTTCAGGTTCTGGTTGTTGCGCAAGGCGTCGGCTTCGAGCGCGTCGAGCTGCGCGTCGCCGAAGGCAGTCCACCAGGCCGGATCGAGCGGCGCGCGGGCGGGCGCGGCCGGGTGCCAGTATGCGTCGGCCGGGTCGAGCCGCCACGCGGCCGGCGTGTCGACGGCGGGGCGCCGGTAGTCGGGGCCGACCGTGCAGCCGGCAAGGGCCGCGACCGCGACGATGGCCAGCACCGCCGGGACTGCGGAAGGGCGCAGGCGGGCGCGCAGCGCGCTCACGACTTCGCTCCGTTGGCGGAGGGCGCGGGCTTCGCGACGGGCGGCGCCTGCACGATGACCGTGTCGCCGTTCGCGAGCGCGTCGCTCGGGTTCGCGACGAGGCGGTCGTTCGGCGTGAGCGGGCCGTCGACCTCGAGCGTTTGTCCGATCGTGCGCGCGATCGTCACGGCCTTCAGATGCACGTGGCCGTTCGCATCGACCGCCGCGACGGTCGGCCCTTCGGCGCGGAACAACAGCGTATTGGCCGGAATCTGCAAGCGCCCGACCGGCGTCATCGGCAGCGTCGCCTGCACGTACGCGCCGGGCAGCAGTCGTCCGTCCGGGTTCGGCAGCGTGATCTCGATCTGCAGCGAGCGCGTCGCGACGTCGATCGCCTGCGACGTGCGCGTGATCGTGCCGTCGAAGGTCTGGCCGGGCAGTTCGGCCTGTGCGACGCTCACGTGCTGGCCGACTTTCACCTGCTGCGCGTACGCTTGCGGCACCTGCACGTATAGCCGCAGCCGGTCGGCCTGCACGACCGTGAACAGCGCGCGGCCCCCGTTGCCGGAACTGACGAGGTCGCCGACGTCGACGTTGCGCTGCGTGACGATCCCGTCGATCGGCGCGACGATCCGCTGGAAGCCCTTCAGTTCGGTAAGCCGGCGCATGTTCGCATCGGCCGCCGCGAGATTCGCGCTGCCCTGGTTGAACGCACCTTGCCGGTCGTCGAGTTCCTGCTGCGATACCGCATCGCGCTGGCGCAGTTGCTGCGCGCGGTCGAACGACGTCTTCGCGAGCGCGAGCGCCGCCTGCGCCTGCTGGCGCTGCGCGGTGGCCTGCGCGAGCTCCTGGTTCAGCTCGGGCGTGTCGAGCTCGGCGAGCAGTTGCCCCTGCTTCACGCGCGCGCCGATGTCGGCCTGCCAGCGCAGCACGTAGCCGCTTGCGCGCGCATAGATCGGCGCCTCGACGAAGCCGCGCAGCGTGCCGGGCAGCGTCAGCTTGCCGCCGGTTTCCGCATCGACCGGATGCACGACATTCACGTACTGGCGCGTGTTCTGTTCGGCGACCGCATCGAGGCGCTGGTGGTTCAGCACGTCGACGACGATCGTGCGCGCGGCGCCCGCGGCCAGCAGCACGCCGATCACGATCAGCACGAGCCGCCCGCGCCGCGACACCGACGTGCGCGTCGGCAGGTGCATGCCGTGTTCGTCCACCTGGATGCCGACGGCGCTGTGATGTTTCTCTTCCATGAATTGACCTGGGGGGCGAAAGTCAGTGTCCGGCCTGGCGCGCGCGCCGGCGGGCCAGCCGCGAATGCACGCCGCCGAATACCAGCGGCACGAACAGCAGTGTCGAAACGGTGGCGAACAGCAGGCCGCCGATCACCGCGCGGCCGAGCGGCGCGTTCTGCTCGGCGCCTTCGCCGAGACCGAGCGCCATCGGCACCATCCCGATGATCATCGCGAGCGCCGTCATCAGCACCGGGCGGATGCGCGTCGCGCCGGCCTCCAGCGCGGCGGTGAGCGGCGGCGCACCCGCGGCGAGGCGTTGGCGCGCGAACGAGACGACCAGGATGCTGTTCGCGGTCGCGACGCCGACCGTCATGATCGCGCCCGTCAGCGCGGGCACGCTCAGGTGCGTGCCGGTGATGAACAGCATCCACGCGATGCCGGCGAGCGCGGCCGGCATCGCGCTGATGATGATCAGCGGATCGAGCCACGACTGGAAGTTCACGACGATCAGCAGGTAGACGAGCACGATCGCCATCGCGACGCCCGCGCCGAGACCGATGTACGACGTGCGCATCGTCTCGACCTGGCCGCGCACCGTGAGGTCGGTGCCGCGCGGCAGCGTCGCGCGCGCGTCGGACACGACCCGGTCGATCGCGCCCGCGACCGAGCCGAGGTCGCGGCCCTCGACGCTCACGTACAGGTCGATCGCCGGGCGGATGTTGTAATGCGTGATCACGGCCGGGTTCGAGACCGGACGGATCCGCACGAGGTTGCCGAGCAGCTGCAGCGGCATGCCCGTGCGCCCGCTCGCGGAAATCGGCGTGCCGAGCAGGTCGTCGATCGACGCGATGTTGTATTGCGGGGTCTGGATCTGCAGCGGGTACTGGACACCGGTGCGCGGATTGATCCAGAACGACGGGGTCGTCTGGGAACTGCCGGACAGCGAGATCAGCATGTTCTGCGCGACGTTCTGCGCGGAAAGGCTGAGCTGCTGCATGCGCGTACGGTCCATGTCGGCCACCAGGGTCGGTTCGTCGTTGCGCTGCAGTACGTGCACGTCGACGGTGCCGGGGATTTGCCTGATCTTCTTCATCAGGCTGCTCGCGATAGCCATGTTACTCGCGAGATCGTTGCCGAGCACCTGCACGTCGATCGCGGCGGGCTGGCCGAAGTTGAGGATCTGCGTGATGATGTCCGACGGCTGGAAGAAGAACTCGACGCCGGGGAAGCGCTGCGGCAGCAGCGTGCGCAGCGTCTGCACGTAGTGCTGGGTCGAGCGGTGGCCCGGCTTCAGCGCGATCATCAGTTCGCCGTCGAGCGTGCCGATCGTGCCGCTGTTGCTGTACGACAGGTTGATGCCGCTCACCGGCAGCCCGAGGTTGTCGACGATCGCGCCGAGCTCGTCGGGCGGAACGGCTTCGCGGATCACGCGCTCGACCTGGTCGGCGAGGCGGGCGGTCTCCTCGATCCGGTAGCCGGTCGGCGCGCGCATGTGCAGCCGGATGTTGCCGGAGTCGGCATTCGGGAAGAAGTCGCGGCCGAGCACGAACACGAGCCCGGTCGACAGCACGCAGAAGCCGAGGAAGCACGTCGCGTAGAAGCGGCGGCGCACCAGCAGGATGCTGAGCAGCACGATGTACCACGCGCGCAGCCGCTCGAATGCGGCGTTGAACGCGTGATGCAGGCGCGCGAAACGCGACGTCGACGGGTCGGGGCCGGTGCTCGCTTGCTGCGGGCGGAACAGCAGCATCGCGAGCGTCGGCACGAGCGTGCGCGACAGCACGTAGGACGCGAGCATCGCGAACACGACGGCTTCGGCGAGCGGCACGAACAGGAACCGCGCGACGCCCGTCAGGAAGAACATCGGCACGAACACGATGCAGATGCACAGCGTCGACACGAACGCGGGCACCGCGATCTCGCCCGCGCCTTCGAGAATCGCATCGTGCAGATTGGTACCGAGATGCAGGTGCCGCTCGATGTTCTCGATCGTGACGGTCGCGTCGTCGACCAGGATCCCCACCGCGAGCGCGAGGCCGCCGAGCGTCATGATGTTGATGGTCTCGCCGAGCGCGGCGAGCGCGATCAGCGACGTGAAGATCGACAACGGAATCGAGATCGCGATGATCAGCGTGCTGCGCCAGTTGCCGAGGAACAGCAGGATCATCATCGCCGTCAGCACGGCCGCGATCAGCGCCTCGTGGATCACACCCTGCACGGCGGCGTTGACGAACACCGACTGGTCGAACAGCGGCGTGATCGTGAGGCCTTCGGGCAGCGTCGGGATCACCTTCGGCAGCAGCGCTTTCAGGTCCGACACGACCTTCAGCGTCGACGCGTCGCCGGTCTTCAGGATCGACATCAGCACGCCGCGTTGGCCGTTCTGGCGCACCACGTTGGTCTGCGGCGCGAAGCCGTCGCGCACCGACGCGACTTCGCGCAGGTAGGTCGTCGCGCCATTGACCGTCTGGACCGGCAGCCCGCTGATGTCGGCGACCGTGTCGGCCGACGCGTTCGTGTCGATCCGGTATTCGGTCTGGCCCATCTTCGCGGTGCCGGTCGGCAGCACGAGATTCTGCGCGTTGACCGCGTTCACGATGTCGGCGGGCGTGAGGCCTTTCGCGAGCAGCGCCTGCGGATCGAGGTCGATCGCGACCACGCGCGTGCGGCCGCCATACGGGAACGGGATCTGCGCGCCCGGGATCGTGATCAGTTGCGGGCGCAGGAAGTTCAGCGCGATGTCGGCGAGCGACTGTTCGCTGAGCGTCTTGCTGGACAGTCCGAGCTGGATCACCGGGATGCTCGACGCGGAATAGGTGATCACGAGCGGCGGCGTCGCGCCCTGCGGCATCTGCCGCACGATCGCCTGCGCGGACGAAACCGTCTGCGCGATCGCGGTCTGCACGTTCGCGCCGGGCTGCAGGAACACCTTCACGACCGCGATGCCGGGCAGCGACGTCGACTCGATGTGCTGGATGTTGTTGACGGTCGTCGTCAGGATCCGCTCATGGACGGCCGTGATCCGGTTGGTCATCTCCTTCGCGGAGAAGCCGGTGTAATTCCAGATCACGCTGATGACGGGAATGTTGACCGCCGGCAGGACGTCGACTGGCGTGCGCATCAGCGCAAGCGGGGTGGCCAGCACGATCATGATGGCCATCACGATGAACGTGTAGGGGCGCCTGAGCGCGAGATTGACGATCCACATGGAGGCAGCGGGACGGGCGGTGCTCAGGCGGCGGTAAAGGGAACCCGAATGATAGGCGTCGCGGCGGAACGGGTCACTGACGCGAAACTGGCGGAATTGTCAGTTTGGGGTGCGGCAGCGAAAGGGCGTTTCGTCGGATGAAAGGCGCGGGCGCCGGCACCCGGAAACCGTTGAAGCACCGCGCGGCGCATGCCGTATCGGCGACGGGTTCCGCTCATCGTACGCCGTTCAGATCTGCTCGATCCCGACCCGCGCGAGCGCCGCGAGATCGACGACCTCGATCTGGTTGTACGCGAGCCGCAGCACGCCGAGCTTCTCGAGCTGCTGCAACGCCTGGTTGATCCGCTGCCGCGACACGCCGACGAGCATCCCCAGTTCCTCCTGCGAAATCGCGAGCGACGGGCAGGTGTCCGGGTACAGCGCGGGGTTGAACAACTGCGCGAGCGCCTGCGCGACGCGCGCGTCGACATCCAGCAGCCGGCTGTTCTGGATCGACGCGATGAACTCGCCCATCCGGTTGTTCAATTGATGGATCACGAAGCGCGTGAACGGCAGGCTCGTGTCGAGCAGCGCATGGAACGTGTCGACCGGGACGAACAGCACGATCGAGCGCTGGACGGCGACGACCTCGTACTTGCGCAACTCGCGCTTGATCACGCTGCCTTCGCCGAACCAGCCGCCCGACGGCACGCCGGAAAACGTGCAGCCGCGCCCCGACGCGTTGAAGATCGCCAGCTTCAGCAAGCCGCGATGCACGCCGATCCAGTATTCGGACGGCGCGAGCCGCCGCGCGATCACGTCGCCGGCTTCGTGCGTTTCGGCGCGGGACTGCGCGAGCACGAGCGCCTGGTGTTCCGGCGCCAGCGCGCGGAACCACGCGCACTGGCCGAACAGCACGGACAGCGCGGGCAACGGGCCCGGCTCGAGCGGCGGGGCGGGCGGCGTGTGGTCCGGCATGGCGGCCGCGTCGGGCGGCGCAACGGAGTGGTCGTGCATGGATGCGGGTTTGCGAGGATAGGGATAACGCGCAGCGTTCATCGGGCACTCTGTCGTTTCGATGACAGACGGCTCACAATAGCGCCCGTTAGGCTATCGGCAATTGAACCACATCAAAACCGGTCGAGGTGCATGCACGCCGGCCGGATACGAGACCGACGCGCGCGCCGGTCGACAGAAAACGGGAGACAGGATCATGACGCAGATGTTCGAGGCCGGACTCGGCCGCCGCGACGCCAACTACGTGCCGCTCACGCCGATCGACTTTCTGGTCCGCGCGGCCGAAGTCTACGGCGCGCGTCTCGCGATCGTGCACGGCGACGTGCGGCGCACGTGGGGTGAGACCTACACGCGCGCGAAGCAGCTCGCCAGCGCGCTCGCGCGAGCCGGCGTCGGCCGCGGCGAGACGGTCGCGGCGCTGCTGCCGAACATCCCGGCGATGGTCGAGGCGCACTTCGGCGTGCCGATGGCCGGCGCCGTGCTCAACACGATCAACACGCGGCTCGACATTGCGTCGGTGCTGTTCATGCTGCGTCACGGCGAAGCGAAGGTGCTGATCGTCGATACCGAATATGCGGAGCTCGCGCATCGCGCGGCGCTCGAAGTGCCGGGCCTGAAGATCGTCAGCGTCGCCGACGCGATGCCGGCCGACCCCGCGCGCTTTGCCGGCGCGATCGACTACGAGGCGTTCGTCGCGGGCGGCGACCCGGACTACGCATGGACGCTGCCCGCCGACGAGTGGGAGGCGATCGCGCTGAACTACACGTCCGGCACGACCGGCGACCCGAAGGGCGTCGTCTATCACCATCGCGGCGCGTATCTCGCGGCGATCAGCAACATCCTCGAATGGGACATGCCGAAGCATGCGGTGTATCTGTGGACGCTGCCGATGTTCCACTGCAACGGCTGGTGCTTCCCGTGGGCCGTCGCGGCGCGCGCGGGCGTGAACGTGTGCCTGCGCAAGTTCGACGCGAAGACGGTGTTCGACCTGATCCGCCGCGAACGCGTCACCCATTACTGCGGCGCGCCGATCGTGCAGAGCGCGATCGCGAATGCGCCGGCCGAGCTCCGCGCGGGCATCGATCACACGGTGCACGCGATGGTTGCCGGTGCCGCGCCCGCGCCGGCCGTGATCGCGAAGATGAAGGAGATCGGCTTCGACCTGCTGCACGTGTACGGATTGACCGAGGTCTACGGCCCGGCGACCGTCTGCGCGAAGCAGGCGCACTGGGACGCGCTGCCCGACGACGAGCGCGCGCGGCTCAATGCGCGCCAGGGCGTGCGCTATCACCTCGAAGCGGGCGCGACGGTGCTCGACCCGGACACGATGGCACCGGTGCCGGCCGACGGCGAGACGCTCGGCGAGATCATGTTCCGCGGCAACATCTGCATGAAGGGCTACCTGAAGAACCCGCACGCGACGGACGAGGCATTCCACGGCGGCTGGTTCCACACGGGCGATCTCGGCGTGCTGACGCCGGACGGCTATATCCGCATCAAGGATCGACGCAAGGACATCATCATTTCCGGCGGCGAGAACATCTCGAGCATCGAGGTCGAGGATGCGCTGTACCGGCATCCGGCCGTCGAGGTTGCCGCGGTGGTCGCGATGCCCGACCCGAAATGGGGCGAGGTGCCGTGTGCGTTCGTCGAGTTGCGCAACGGAATGAGCGCGACCGAGGAGGAGATCGTCGCGCACTGCCGGCAGTTGCTCGCGGGTTTCAAGGTGCCGAAGGTCGTGCGCTTCGGCGAGCTGCCGAAGACGTCGACCGGCAAGATCCAGAAATTCCAGTTGCGCAATGCGGTCGGCTCGGACAAGGCGATCGACCTGGCGGGAGACAAGAAGTAAGCGACGCGACCGGGCGGTTGCCCGGTCGTTCGTCAGGCGTCATGCGTCACGCGTCGCGGGCCAGCCGGAACACGCTGACCGCTTCCGACAATTGCGCGGCCTGATCGCGCAACGCGACGGCCGCGCGTTCGGCATCCGAGATCAGCGTCGCGTTCTGCTGCGTCGCCTCGCCGATCTGCGTGATGGCCTGGTTCACCTGTTCGATGCCGGTCGACTGCTCGCGCGACGCGGCGCTGATCTCGCCGATCAGCGTGCTGACCTGGTCGACGCGCTGGACGATGTCGCGCATCGTGCCGCGCGCGGCATCCGCGATCCGGTAGCCCTGTTCGACGGTCGTCGACGATTCGGCGCTCAGTGCGTCGATTTCCTTGACCGCCGCCGCGCTGCGTTGCGCGAGCGCGCGCACTTCGGCCGCGACCACCGCGAAGCCCTTGCCGTGCTCGCCCGCGCGCGCGGCCTCGACGGCTGCGTTCAGCGCCAGGATATTGGTCTGGAACGCGATGCCTTCGATCGTGCCGGTGATTTCGGCGATCCGGCGCGTCGCGCGGCCGATGTCGTCCATCGTCGCGACCACGCGTTGCACGGCCGTGTCGCCGTCGGTCGCGGCGGCCGACGCGTCGGCGACCAGCGCGTTGGCCTGCGCCGCGTGTTCGGCGTTCTGCTGCACGGCGGCCGTGATCTGCTCCATGCTCGCTGCCGTCTGTTCGACGCTGCTCGCCTGCGTCGCGATCCGCGCGGCGATGTCGCCGCTGCCGGCCGCGATGCCGACCGTGCCGCGCGCGATGTCGGACGCGCTGCTGCGCACCTGCGCGACGATCCGCGCGAGGCCGTCGCCGATTCCGTCGACCGCCTGCACGAGCCGGCCGATTTCATCGTTGCCCGTCGCATCGCGCGCGGCGGCGCCGTCGCGGATGCGCACGCTGAGATCGCCGGCCGCGAAGCGTTCCGATGCACGCGCCGCCGCATCGAGCGGCCGGCTCACCACGCGTCGCACGACGACGATGAACAACGCCGCGAACGCCGCGACGAGCGCGGCCGCGATCATCAGGAAACGGTTGCGGACGGTACGCATGCCCGCGAGCAGTTCGTCGTCGAGCGCGATGCCGCCGACCAGCCACTGCCATTGCGGAATCGTCGTGAACGATACGAACTTCGCGGTCGGCCCGGTGTCGTGTGCGGCCGGATCGGCCGACGTGTACGCGAGCCTGCCCTCGCCGGCGGCGAGCATCTGCGTGTACGGCGCGCGCGCGTCGTCCGCGCGCTGGCCCGACGCGTCGGGATGGACGACGAAGGTGCCGCGCGATGTGCCCGACGACGCATCGAGCACGAAGTAATAGCCGTTTTCGCCGATCTTCAGCGCGCGGATGCCGTCCTGCACGACTTGCAGCTCGGCTCCGACGTCCAGGCCGACGAACAGCGCGCCGATCACGCGGCCCGTCGCGTCGGTGACCGGCTTGTACTGCGTGATGTACGGCCGGCCGAACAGTTTCGCGAGGCCCGTATAGCTGCGTCCGGCCACGAGCGGCGCATAGGCGGGCCCCGCACGATCGAGGCGCGTGCCGACCGCGCGCGTGCCGTCCTGCTTCTTCAGCGACGTGGTGATGCGCACGAAATCGTCGCCGTCGCGCGCGAAGATCGTCGCGATTGCGCCGCTTTTCTTCAGGAACTGGTCGGGAATCGCGTAATCGAGGTCGAGCGCCTGGCCGCCCGCCGACAGTGTCGGCGCGGCGACACCGCCGATGTCGACGGTGCGGGCAGGATCGAGCGCGAAATCGGCGGGCAGGAAACTCGCGAACAGCGCCATCGAGCGGGTGGCTTCGGCGGACAGCGCCTTGTCGAACATCTCGACCATCGCGCGGATCGACTGTTCCTTGTCGGCGATGCGCGCATGCGCTTCGTCGGCGAGTTGCCGGCCGGCGAAATGGGCAAGCGCCCACGCGAAGACGGTAAACAGCAGCGCGACCAGCACACACGCCAGCGCGGCCAGGCGCGCGCCGACGCTCGCCCGGCCCAATTGGGTCAATCTCATGGCAATCCTGAGTGGGGAGGGAGAGAGGCGGAACGCACGCGCCACCGCATACTGTAAGGAATACGGCAGCTTCGGCGAATTCTTTAGGGGAAAAGCCCCGGCGCGCAAATTTGCCCGCGCAGGGGCAGTGTCAGTGCAACACGAGCCACGCGACGGCCAGATACCGCCCGACCTTCGCGATCGTCACGATCGCGACGAAGGTCGGCAGCGGCTCGCGCAGCACGCCGGCGATCATCGTCAGCGGATCGCCGATCACCGGTGCCCAGCTCAACAGCAGCGACCAGCGGCCGTAGCGTGCATACCAGCGTTCGGCGCGCGCGAGCGCGGCCGGCTTGACGGGGAACCAGCGGCGCTCGCGGAAGTGCTCGATGCCGCGGCCGAGCGCCCAGTTGATTATCGAGCCCGCCACGTTGCCGACGCTCGCGACCAGCACCAGCACCCACACGGGCTCGCGTCCCGCGAGCAGCAGGCCGGCGAGCACGGCTTCGGACTGGAGCGGCAGCAGCGTCGCGGCGACCATCGACACGGCGAACAGGCCGCCGTAAGCAAGCAATTCGGACATCGCGCGATTGTACCGGCCGCACGCCGGCCGGCACGGGTCACGCGGGGGCGTCGGTGCCGAACAGCAGATGCGAGATCACCGACTTGTCGACGGGCTCGTCGTTGAGCGTGCTGGCGAGCAGTTCGCCCGCGAGCTGCTGCGGCGAGAACACCATGTCCGGCTTCAGCAGCCGCAGCCGCTCGAGGTTGCGTTGCTGATTCACGAGCGCGACGGTTCGCACCGTTGACGCGATCTCGCGGATCGCGAGGATGATGAACGCATTCTCGGCATCGTCGGAGCGCAGCGCGAGCACCGCGCGGGCCGTGGCCGCGCCGGCGCTTTCCAGCACCGCGTGGTCGGTGGCGTCGCCGACGATCAGGTCGGTCGCGCCCGGATAGTTGTGCTCGACGCCGGCCGGTACGATCACGGTCACGGCGTAGCCGCGCTTGCGCAGCCCGTCGTGCACGGCATGCGCGACCGGCGTCGCGCCGACGATCAGGAAATGATGCTTGCGGATCACGTTCGAAATGCCTCCCTTGACGATCCGTTTCAGGTTGCCGCCGATCACGGGCCCGACGACCGCGCTGATCGACGTCGCGAACACCGTGATGCCGAGCACGATCACCGACGCGGTGAACAGGCGCGCGGTGGGCGCGTGCGGAACGATGTCGCCGTAGCCGACCGTCGACATCGACACGATCGAGAAGTAGACGGCCGTGGCGAGGTCGTGGACCGGCGGCGTGAATTCGTCGCCGAGATACAGCACGCCGAAGGTCGCGTAGATCAGCAGCGACACGATGCTGAGCAGCGCGAACAGGCTGCTCGCGGCAACGCTCGCGCGGTCGAAATGGCGCCAGTAGTAGATCAGCGTGACGGCGAGGACGGCCGTGTACACGAACACGGCGTTGCTGCGGTAGCCGCCCAGGATGCTGATCGCGGCGGCGGCGACCAGCAGCAGGATCGACAGCACCCACGCGACGCGGGCACGCAGCACGATGCCGATGGCCATCGTCGCGAGGCCGGTCGCGACGACCACCTGCGGCAGCACGACGAGGCCGGCGTTATCGACGAGGTTCAGCGCATCGGTGAGCCACGCGTGATGCATGCCGAGCTTCGCGTGCGCGACGACGGGACGCAGCACCATCAATGCATCGAGTGCGAGGAGGAGAGCGAGATACCAGTGCAGGCCGATCGGCGCGAACAGGCGCCGCAGGCGGGTAGTGACGTGCTTCATGCAATTGCCCGGTGAGCCGGGCATGTCCGACGAACCCGCCGCTACCCTAAAGCATTCGGCGATCGGCTGCTTTTTCGAGGGGGCGCGGGCGGCCCGCAAACCCGTGCGCGCGACTGCTCGCGCTCAGTTCCAGCCGACCATGATCGCGCCCATCCCGACCAGCAGGCCGCCCGTGACGCGGTTCATCGCGCGCATTCGCGCCGGACGTTGCAGTGCACGGCTCAGCCGGTGCGAGAAGAGCGCCATCGACGCGACGCCGCCCGCGAACAGCAGCGCGAAGGACGTCGCGAGCAGCAGGAATTGCGCGTTCAGGCTCCAGTCGGCGCTCGGAACGATGAACTGCGGAAAGAACGACGGAAAGAACAGCAGCGTCTTCGGATTCAGGCCGGAGGTGGCGACGCCGCGCCAGAACAGCGCGCGTCCGCTGTCGCTGTCGTCGGGTGCGGCGCTGCCGGGTAGAGCAGAAGCGGCGGGCGCGGCGACGGGCGCGCGGCCGAGCCATTGCTTGCACCCGAGCCACACGAGATAGGCGGCGCCGGCCCAGCGCAGCACGGTCAGCGCATGCTCGTCGAGATGGACCAGCGAATTCAGGCACAGCGCGGTGAGCGCGAGTTGCAGCAGCACGGCGAGCGTGCCGCCCCATACGCACGGCAGCGCGCGGCGCCAGCCGGTGCGCAATGCCTGATTCATCGTGAGGAGGTTGACGGGGCCGGGGGCGTAGATGAGGACGGCGGACGCAGCGAGGAACGACAGATAAAGCCTGAACGACATGACGGGAGGTACGGAAACGGAGAACAGGCGCCGGCCCGTGCAGCCGGGTAGGCGCGCGGGAGGCGGGACATTGCATGCCTGCGTGTCCGGCGCCGCAACTCGTGATTGCGGCCGGGCGTCCCGCTGCGAGAGGGTTGTCGCGGGGAGCGTGCCGGACGACAGGCATGGAGAAAATGTATCAAGCGCGCCGGTTAAAAGGCTTCCTGTTTTCCAGCAAAACGCGCCCGAAACCGGAATGTCGTTCAGATAGAATGCCGATTTTCAGTAGAAGATTCCTTCCTCCATGGCCACCCGCGAACGCACACCGAAAACCCTCGACAACCAGGACCGCAAGATCCTCGGTGCACTGCAAAAAAATGCGCGTCTGTCGAACGCCGAACTCGCCGAACAGATCGGCATGTCGACCACTGCGTGCTGGAACCGCACGCGACAGCTCGAGCTCGACGGCTACATCGACGGCTACGTTGCGCTGGTCAACCAGCGCATGCTCGGCTACGCGGACATCGTGATCCTCGAAGTCACGCTCGATCGCCACGAGGACGACGCGCTCGCGCGTTTCGGCGCCGAGCTCGCGGCGCTGCCCGAAGTGCTCGAGGCCTACCTCGTGTCGGGCGAATACGACTATTGGATCAAGGTCGCGGTGGACGGCACGGCCGGCTACGAGCGCTTCCTGCGCGAGAAGCTGTACAGGATTTCGAGCATCCGCCACAGCCGCTCGATGTTCGCGCTGCGGTGCATGAAAGACGTGCCGTCGATTCAGGTGTGAAGAAGGGAGAGACGTGCCGCGGATCGTCGTGACGACGAGATTCGCGGTCGCACCGCGCAAAAGCGGTTATCAGGCTGTCGCGGCCAGTGGGCGCGGCCCGGAGCGGGAGACAGGCATGCAGTGCCTGCGGCGCAGGAAAACGGATGAATCTTCCGTCGCCTGTGGCGACGTTCATCCGCCACGCCGATGCCGGGCGCTGCGGCCTTGCGGCGCGCGTCCCGGCAGGGGCGGATGAAGGGCGTGCCGCCAGCCGGCGGCTTCACGCGGCGCTCAGCGCGGCAGACGTGCGTGCGCTTCAGCGATGATTTCGCAGTTCTCGAGGTGCAGTGCCCATGCTTCCGCAAGCAGCTCGCCAACACGTGCGAGCCAGCCGGTGGATTGGGCGGAACGATCGGAGACATTAGACGTTTGCATGACGAAGCCCCATGGAGGTGGCGAGTTAGGGATAACCCTAATCATAGAGGAACGTCACCGTCTTGTGAAATGCGATTTCGTTATATGAGAATTGCTGACAATTTCTGTTGCTGCTACGCAACATGAACGGGGACGCCGTGCGTGCGCCGAACAGGCGCGACGAGGCCGTGGCGAGCACGGCCTCGCATTGACGGCAGAAGGCAGAAGTTGGACGCGCAGAGCAGGCGCGGCAGCGCGGCGCGGTATTACCCGTCGATCCATCCGAAGCGCCACGACAGGCGGCGCGTCGCGGCGCGCAGCGCATGCGCGAGCGCGCTGTCCGGCCCGCGCGGGAAGCCGCGCGACGAACCGATGATCGCGATCACGAGCCGGATGCTGCCGGTGTGATCGAACACCGGCGCGGCGATCGTCCCGATGCCAGGCACCGGCGCATCGAACGCGAAATCGAGCCCGTCCGCACGGATCGTCGCGAGCCGCGCGCGGAATGCGTCGTCGACCTGGGTCGCGCGGCCGGCGAGGCGCACCGGCTCATCGGCGAGCAGGCCGGCCAGCACGTCGTCGGACATGCCGGCCGCGAAGATCCGCCCGATCGCGGTATTCACGAGCGACATCACCGTGCCGACCTGCAGGCTCACGTGCTGCGGCCGCGCGGATTCCTCCAGGCGGATCACCGTCGGCCCGAGCGGACCGAGCGTCGCGGCAGCCACGCTCATGTCGGTCGCGCCCGCCAGCGCGACGATCTCGGCTTCGGCATCGCGCGTCGGCGACACGCGCTGCATCGCGATCAGCCCGAGCGCCTGGGCGAGCGGCCCGCCGCCGAAGCAGCCGGCGTCGTCGCGGCTCAGCAGGCCGATCTTCTGCAGGCTCACCAGATGCGGAAATGCCTTCGCGGGCGGCATGCCGGCCGCCGCCGCAAGGTCGCGCAGCGGCAGCGCGCGGCCCGCCGACACGAGTGCCAGCAGCAGCTCGCCCGTGCTGTCGAGCGCGTTGATGCCGCGTTGCGCTTTCGTATCGTCGGCGAGCGCGGGCGGCATGCGCTGCGTGGCCGGTTGCGTGCCAGCTGCGACCGGCGGCGCATCGCGTCCCGCGCCGAGCGATGCGGTCGCTTGCCGTGCCGCATCGCGCAGCGCCGTCGCGATCGGGCCGTCCCAGCCGACATCGATCGATCCGCTCGAACCGATCACCGTCAACGCCAGTTGCAGGCATCCGTCGGCGTCGAGCACCGGCACGCACATCGCGCTGACGCCGGGGCTCGGCCGATCCACGCCGCGCTCGATCCCGCGTGCGCGGATCGCGTCGAGTTCGGCCTGCCACGCGCCGGCGTCGGACGTGGGCTGGTCGCCTTCCGCGCCGGCGAGCGTGCTGCCGGCGCCGGCCTGACTGGCCGCCATCGCGTCGAGTTGCGCGGGGTCGCCGAACGCGCGGAACACGCGGCCGGTCGCCGTCGTGTCGAGCGACATTACCGATCCGACGTGCAGGTTCACGTGCAGCGGATAGCCGCCGTGCTCGATGCGCACGATCGTGGGTCCGAGCACGCCCGGCACCGACAGCGCGACGCTCAGGCCGACGGCTTCCGCGAGCCGCGCCGCGTGCGGCAGCGCCGCGCGATAGGCGGGCTGGCGTTCGATCGACATCAACCCGAGCCGCAGCGACAGCGGCCCCGGCTCGTAGTTGCCGGTGAGCGCATCGCGCTTCACGAGCGCGAGCCGCGTCAGGCTGACGAGATAGGTGTGTGCCTGCGCGGTCGACAGATCGGCCGCGGCCGCCAGCTCGGACAGCCCGAGCGGCTTGCGCCGGCGCGCGAGCGCGTCGAGCAGCCGGCCGCCGACCTCGACGCTCTGGATCCCGCGCTGCGCCTTGGGCGGTACGTCGTCCGCGCTGACTTCGTGGTTCTGCACGCGATGATTCTTCCGTTGACGAAACCCCGCATGGTATCCGACGCCATTTGACGCGCCAGCCCGCAGGTTTACCCGTATTAGACAATAGCAAGTCGATTTGTCATTGACAAATATTCGTCGCGGGCAGATGATCCGCTCACTCCCCTCAACACATGGCTCGCAGCCACGGAACGCAACATGGCCAAAGCATTCGCCTCCCAAGCCGACCTGGAAGAAAAGAAAGTCACCTGGACGCAGCTGTCCGAGAACGCGTACGCGTACACCGCCGAAGGCGACCCGAACTCGGGCGTGATCATCGGCGACGACAGCGTGCTGATCGTCGACACGACCGCGACGCCCGCGATGGCGCAGGACCTGATCGCGAAGATCCGCAGCGTGACCGACAAGCCGATCAAGCACGTCGTGCTGTCGCATTACCACGCGGTGCGCGTGCTCGGCGCATCCGCGTATTTCGACGAAGGCGCGCAGCACGTGATCGCGAGCCGCGGCACGTACGAGATGATCGTCGAGCGCGGCGAGGCCGACATGAAGTCGGAGATCGAGCGCTTTCCGCGCCTGTTCGCGGGCGTCGAGACGGTGCCGGGCCTGACCTGGCCGACGCTCGTGTTCGAGCGCGAGATCACGCTGTTCCTCGGCAAGCTCGAAGTGAAGATCATGCACGTCGGCTCGGGCCACACGAAGGGCGACACGATCGTCTGGCTGCCGTCGCAGAAGGTGCTGTTCTCCGGCGACCTGGTGGAATACGACGCGGCCTGCTATTGCGGCGACGCGCAGCTCGAACAATGGCCGGCCACGCTCGAGGCGCTGCGCGCGCTCGGTGCGGAGAAGCTCGTGCCCGGCCGCGGCCCCGCGCTGCTGAATCCGGCCGAAGTCGACAAGGGCCTCGACTACACGAAGGATTTCGTGACGACGCTGCTCGCGCAGGGCCGCAAGGCCGTCGAGCGCAAGCTCGACCTGAAGGCGGCGATGGCGCTCACGCGCGAAGCGATGGATCCGAAGTTCGGCCACGTGTTCATCTACGAGCACTGTCTGCCGTTCGACGTGTCGCGCGCGTTCGACGAAGCGAGCGGCATCACGCATCCGCGCATCTGGACCGCGCAGCGCGACAAGGAAATGTGGGCCGCGCTGCAGGATTGAACGGCCCGCGGCGGCGCGGCGTCCCCGCGCGCGTTCCGCCGCTTTCCTGACGGCGCCTGAACGACGGCGGCATCGAGCCGCGGTTCGGGACGCCGCCTTCCGGTCTTGCAAGAAAGCAGGGCGCACGTACGCCCTCGGAGACTGCTGCGCGCTCGAATCGCGCGGCCCGTTTGGAGAGAGACATGCCCCAATCGCTTCCCGCCGAAGCGACGATCGCGCACGCGAGTGTCGCGGCGTCTGCTTCCGCCCATGCATCCACGCCGGCGTCCGACGCCGGCGACGCCGTGCTGTTCCGCAAGATTGCCTGGCGGATCGTGCCGTTTCTGTTCCTCTGCTACGTCGTGTCGTTCCTCGATCGCATCAACATCGGCTTCGCGCAGTTGCAGATGAAGCACGACCTCGGTTTCAGCGATGCGATGTACGGCCTCGGCGCCGCGGTGTTCTACGTGGGCTACGTATTCTGCGAGGTGCCGAGCAACATGCTGCTCGCGCGCTTCGGCGCGCGCCGCACGTTCACGCGGATCATGCTGCTGTGGGGCGTCGCGTCGACCGCGATGATGTTCGTGTCGCAGCCGTCGCATTTCTACGTGCTGCGCTTTCTGCTCGGCGTGTTCGAGGCCGGCTTCTTTCCCGGCATCGTGCTGTACCTGACCTACTGGTTCCCCGCGAACCGCCGCGCGGCGGCGATTTCGGTGTTCTTCGCGGGCGTCGCGGTGGCCGGCGTGCTCGGCGGGCTGATGTCGGGCTGGATCATGCGCGACATGAGCGGCGTGCTCGGGCTGCACGGCTGGCAATGGATGTTCGCGATCGAAGGCGCGCCGGCGATCGTGCTCGCGTGCTTCGCGTTCACGTATCTGGTCGACCGGCCGCACGACGCCGCGTGGCTCACGTCCGACGAAAAGGCGCGCGTGGCCGCGCTGTGCGGCGACGGCCGTGCGCACGGCGCCGCGCATGGCGCGCACGATACCCGCAGCCTCGCGGCCGCGCTCGCCAATCCGCGCGTCTACCTGTTCGCGTTCATCTACTTCTCGCTGACCTGCGCGTCGCTGACGCTCAATTTCTGGATGCCGCTGATGATCCGCGATTTCGGCGTGACCGACGTCGTGGCCGTGAGCCTCTACACGGTGGTGCCGAACGCGGTGGGCGCGCTCGGGCTGATCCTCATCGCGCGCCGCTCGGACCGCACCGGCGAGCGCCGCAGGCACTTCGCGTGCTGCACGATCGGCGGCGGCCTCGCGCTTGCGGCGCTGACGCTGCACCTGCACAGCTTCGCGGCGATGCTCGCGTGCCTGTCGATCGCGGCGACGCTGATCTTCGCCGCGCTGCCGATCTTCTGGGCCGTGCCGACCCGCTATCTGTCGGGCAACGCGGCCGCGGCCGGTATCGCGCTGATCAGCAGCATCGGGATCACGAGCGGCATCGTCAGCCCGTGGGTGATCGGGCTGATCCGCACGCGCACCGGCAGCATGGATCTTGCCGTCTACCTGCTGGCCGCGCTGCTGGCGTTGAGCGGCGCCGCGCTGATGCTCGGCGTGAAGGACGAGCCCGCTCGGCGGGCCTGAGCCCCGGCCGGTCGCCGCGCGCGGGCGGCGGCGATCGGCGTTGCGTGTCCTGTCGGCCCGTATTCGCCTCCATCGAGGAGACGATCGATGTCAGCCCGTCTTCATTCTGACGCCGCGCGGCCGGGCGCGTGTGCGTCGCGCTGATCAGCCGGCGATCCGGCGCGTCCAGTGCGATCCGCCAGCGCGCGGCCGATCCCGGATGTGCCGCCGGTCGACGCCGGTCAGCGGGCAGCCGCGTAGCGCGGCGCGGGCGAATCCGTCGACAGGTGCGGCGCCATCGTGCGGCGCGCGGTGTCGTACGCTTCCCATTCTTCGGCCGCATGCAGCGACGGAATCGTCACGAGTTCGCCGCGATCGAAGCCGACCAGCGCCGCGTCGACCAGGTCGGTGGCCGACATCACGATCTCCTTCGGCAGGTGCTCGAGCGGCAGGCCGCCGGTCTGCCAGAAGTCGGTGGCCGTCGCGCCGGGCAGCACGGCCTGCACCTGCACGCCGTGCTCCGCGAGTTCGTGGTGCAGCGACTGGCTGAACGCGAGCACGAACGCCTTGCTGCCGCCATATACACCATTGAGCGTTTCCGGCGACAGCGCCACGATCGACGAAATGTTGATCACGGCGCCGCGCCCGCGCGCGACGAAGCCGGGCACGGCCGCATAGGTCAGGCGCGTGAGCGCGGTCACGTTCAGCTCGATCATCCGCGTCATCGCGTCGACGTCGCTGTCGAGCAGCGGCGCGTGCGTGCCGATGCCCGCGTTGTTGACGAGCAGCGTGATGCTGGCGTCCTGCTTCAGCTTCGCCTCGACGGCGGCGAGCGCCGCGCGGTCGTTGAGGTCCGCGCCGAGGATCTCGACGCTGCGCTGCGTGTCGTTGGTGATGCGTTCGGCGAGCGTGGCCAGCCGGTCGCGGTTGCGTGCGACGAGGATCAGGTCGTAGCCGCGGCGCGCGAGCCGGTCCGCATAGATCGCGCCGATGCCGGACGATGCGCCGGTGATGACGGCGGTACCGCGATGTGCTTCAGTCATGATGTCGCTCCAGTTCGAGGAAAAGGTGAGTGCGTGAAGCCATTCTGGCCGCGAATCGCCGCGACACAAATGACGTAGATGGGTATGATTTCGGACATCGGGCGGGTCGCGACGATCATGCCCCGTGACGGGAGATGCGCATGCACCGAATCGGCTTTCTGATCAGCGACGGCTTCCAGATCATGGCGCTGGCCGCGCAATCGGTGTTCGAGTACGCGAACATGGCGGCGGGCGAGCCGTTCTACGCGATGGACAACTACTCCGTCGACGGCGGCGACGTGCGCTCGTCGCTCGGGTTGCCGGTCGCGACGCGCGCGCTGCGTGGGCGGATCGACGTCGATACGTGGATCGTCGCGGGTGTCAACGATCCGCTCGCGTCGCCGGCGCCGGCCGGCGTCGTCGCGTTCCTCAGGCGCGTCAATGCGCGCGCGCGGCGGATCGCCGGCATCTGCACCGGCGCGTTCGTGCTCGCCGAGGCCGGCCTGCTCGCGCAGCGCCGCGCGACGACGCACTGGGCGTACGGCCGCGACATGCAGAAGCACTTTCCCGACATTCGTGTCGAGGACGACCGGATCTACATCGTCGATGGTCCGATCTGGACGTCCGCCGGGATGACGGCCGGCCTCGATCTCGCCCTCGCGATGGTGGAGAAGGATCTCGGCGCGGACATCGCACGTTCGGTCGCGCACAAGCTCGTGATGCACCAGCGCCGCTCGGGCGGGCAGTCGCAGCATTCGGAAATGCTGGACCTCGCGCCGAAATCGGACCGGATTCAGAACGCGCTGAACTATGCGCGGCAAAATCTCTCCCGCGCGCTGACCGTCGAGGCGCTGGCCGAGGCCGTCCACCTGAGTCCGCGCCAGTTCAGCCGGGTGTTCACGCTCGAAACCGGGCAGTCGCCGGCGAAGGCGATCGAGCGGCTGCGGCTCGAGGCCGCGCGGCTGATGATCGAGCAGAGCCGGCATTCGCTCGACGTGATCGCGAGAGAGAACGGCTTTCGCGACCGGCGGCATCTGCGCGACGCGTTCGTGCGCGGCTTCGGCGTGCCGCCGCAGGCCGTGCGGCGCGACGCGCGGGCGGACGAGCGCGCGGACGAGCGCAAAACGGGCTGACGCTCGCGGCCGCGCGCCGCCAGCACGGGCGTGAAAAATCGCGCAGAATCTCCGGCATTCGTCGCGAGGAGACACCATGCACGCCGCCCCGTTCAACATTGCGATTCCCGATCATGCGCTGGACGACCTGCAGCGACGCCTGCGCGACACGCGCGAGCCGGCGCTGACGCCTGCCGCGCCGTGGCAGCAGGGCGTGGATGGCGCGTGGCTGCGCGAACTCGTTGCCTACTGGGCCGGGCGCTACGACTGGCGGGCGGCGGAGCGTGCGCTGAACCGGCAGCCGCAGTTCGTCGCGGACGCGGGCGGGCAACGCGTGCATTTCATCCATCGTCGTGGGGCGGGGCCGACGCCGTATCCGCTGGTCATCACGCACGGCTGGCCGGGGTCCGTATTCGAATTCGATGCGTTGATCGATCGCCTGTGCGATCCGGCGGCGTTCGGCGGCGATCCGCGTGACGCGTTCGACGTCGTCGCGCCGTCGCTGCCCGGCTTCGCGTTCTCGCCCGCGCCCGCGGCAGCCGGCATGTCGGCATTCCAGGTCGCCGACTGCTGGGCGGCGTTGATGTCCGGCCTCGGATATCGCCGCTTCGGCGCGCAAGGTGGCGATCTGGGCGCAGGCGTGTCGATTGCGCTCGGCGCGCGGCACGCCGACGTGGTGGACGGCATCCATCTGAACTACCTGCCGGGCAACTACGAGCCGCCGACCGACACGGCTTCGCCGCTGACCGACAACGAACGGGCCTTCGCGACGCAGCGCGCGGAGTGGGTTGCGCTGGAGGGTGGATACGCGCATGTGCACATGACGAAGCCGCAGACGCTGGCCGTCGCGCTCAACGATTCGCCGGCCGGGCTGGCCGCGTGGATCGCCGAGAAGTTTCGCGCGTGGAGCGATTGCGATGGCGACGTCGCACGGCGGTTTTCGCACGACACGCTGCTGACGGGCATCTCGCTCTACTGGTTTACCGGCTGCATCGGTTCTTCAATGCAGATGTATTGGGAAAACCGGCTGCAGCCGATGCGCTTCGCGGCCGGGCAACGCGTGGCGGTGCCGCTTGCGTTCGCGCGCTTTCCGAAGGAAATCAGCCGCCCGCCGCGCAGCTGGCTCGAACGGGTGTTCGACGTCGCGCAGTGGACCGACATGCCGAGCGGCGGCCATTTTGCCGCGATGGAAGAACCGGACCTGCTGGCCGACGATATTCGCCGGTTTTTCCGGCGTTTCCGGTGATGCACTTTGGGCGGCGTGGCGGGCGACGTGGGCGGGCCGACATGCGCGTGTTGGCGAGCGCCGGCGCCGCACGGATCGCGACACGACGAGCGCGTCTGTCTTGCCGCGCGATTACCGGGTGATCATCGGGTGACGAACGGCGCCGCATCGTGCGGCGCGGTGCGCGCGTGCTTGCGCTGGCGCAGCAGCGCGACGCGGCAATTCTCGCGCGCGGTTTCGCGGCCATCGTCGTCGAGCAGCACCAGATCGCCGCGCATCACGTTGAGGGTGATCACGTCGTCGCCGGGCGCGCCGAGCGTTTCCGGCGTATGCACCGACCCGGCCGGTTCGAGCACCGTCGAGCCGGCCTGCGCGATCCACTCGTACTCGCGGTAGCGCCACGCGCCCTGCAGCGTATGCACGAACACCTCGCCGTCGTGGCGATGGCGCGGCAGCGTGCCGCCGGCCGGCATCTTCAGCAGCGCGGTGAGTGTGTCCTCGGCCGCGTTGATGTGCAGATACTTGATCGCGAGCCCCGGCAGGTCCGCGCTCATCGGCAGCCACGGCAGCGCATCGCCGGGCAGGCACGAGATCGGCGGCAGGTCGGTGGGGAGCGGAGCGGACGGCTGCGTCATGGCGGGCGGGGAGCGGAAAACGGGAAGTGCGCATTATCGCAGAGCGCGCTCGCGCCGCAGCGCCGCAGCGCCGCAGCGCCGCGTCGGACGGCGGCGCGAGCGAAGCTCTGGCCCGGCTAGGCGTCGCCGCCATCTGCCTCATCTTCGCCTTCCCGCGCCACCGCATGCGCTGCCTCGAGGCACGACTGGAACAGCAGCGCCGCGCGCGTCGGCCGCGGCGAGCGCCGCAGCAGGCTCACGAACCGGCACCGATAGTTGAAGCGATGCGGCGCGATCGGCTGCATCAGCGCCTTGTTTTCGAAGCTTTCCGCGTAATGATCGGGCAGAAACCCGAGGTAGCGGCCCGACAGGATCAGCGTCGCGATCGATTCCTGGTCCGATGCCGTCGCGCTGCGCGTGAGCTTCGCGCGATGGCTCAATTCCATGTTCGGCGAGTGGAAGCCGAGCCCGGCGAACGCGTGGTCGCGAATCGTCGTCCATGTGAGCTTGCCGTGCGGCGCATCGAACAGCGGGTGCTGGCGGCCGCAGTACAGCAGCATCCGCTCGTCGAACAGTTCCGAATACACGAGGCTGCCCGAGCTGCGGTGCGCCGGGATGATCCCGACCTGATAGCTGCCGTCGATGATCCCGCGCTCGACCTCGTTGATCGACGCGACATGCAGGTTCAGTGCGACGTCGGGCGCTTCGTCGGCGAACTGGCGGATCGCGTCGCCGAGCCGCGCGTTCGGATTGGTCGCCGTCTTGTCGAATACGGCGACATGCAGTTCTCCGCCCATCTTGTCGTGAATGCCGTCGATTCTGCTGCGAAACGCTTCCATCGATGCAAGCAGTCGCAGCGTCTCCTCGTACACCGTCTGCCCCTCGGCGGTCAGCGTGAAGCCCGCGCGGCCGCGCCGGCACAGCACGAGGCCCAGGCGCGTTTCCAGGTCCTTCACGTGCCGGCTGATCGTCGAGATGCCGATGTTCAGCTCGAGTTCGGCCGCCGCCATCCCGCCGCACTGCACGACGCCCTTGAAGACCCGCAGCAGCCGCAGATCCATGTCGCTGAGCTGCCCGAGCAGCGCGCGGCTCTTCGGTTTCTTTGCTTGCATAGTTGCGCAAGTGAACATTGATATTGCGATATTGAAGAGACTAATTGGCCTCCCGACAATGCGCAACATCATCACAAGAAGGAGGGGCGCGCCGCGCCGACCGACATGACCGACACGATCACCGCCAGCCAGCACGACGAAACCGGCACCCGCACCGACGCCGCGTGGCTCGACGCCCACTGGATGCCGTTTACGGCGAACCGTCAGTTCAAGTCCGATCCGCGCATGATCGTGTCGGCCAAGGACGCGTATTTCACCGATGCGGAAGGCCGCAAGATCTTCGACGGCCTGTCGGGCCTGTGGTGCACGGGCCTCGGTCACGGCCGCGCGGAAATCACGGAAGCCGTGAGCCGCCAGGTCGCGCAGCTCGACTACGCGCCGGCGTTCCAGTTCGGCCATCCGAGGTCGTTCGAGCTGGCGAACAAGATCAAGGAGCTGACGCCGGCCGGCCTCGACTACGTATTCTTCACGGGCTCGGGTTCGGAAGCGGCCGACACGTCGCTGAAGATGGCCCGTGCTTACTGGCGCGCCAAGGGCAAGGGCACGAAGACGCGCCTGATCGGCCGCGAGAAGGGTTATCACGGCGTGAACTTCGGCGGCATCTCGGTCGGCGGGATCGGGCCGAACCGCAAGCTGTTCGGCCAGGGGATCGACGCCGACTTCCTGCCGCACACGCAACTCGCCGAAAACCGCTTCTCGCGCGGAATGCCGGAGCACGGCGCCGATCTGGCCGACCGTCTGCTCGACCTGATCGCGCTGCACGATGCATCGAACATCGCGGCCGTGATCGTCGAGCCGTTCTCGGGTTCGGCGGGCGTGGTCGTGCCGCCGAAGGGCTATCTGAAGCGCCTGCGCGACATCTGTACCGCGCACGACATCCTGCTGATCTTCGACGAAGTCATCACGGGCTTCGGCCGTGCCGGCGCGATGACGGGCGCCGACGCGTTCGGCGTGGTGCCGGACATCATGAACTTCGCGAAACAGGTGACGAACGGCGTGCAGCCGCTCGGCGGCGTGATCGCGACGAAGGAAATCTACGACACGTTCATGGCCGCGGGCGGCCCCGAGTACATGCTCGAGTTTCCGCACGGCTACACGTACTCGGCGCACCCGGTCGCGTGCGCGGCCGGCGTCGCGGCGCTCGACCTGCTGGTGAAGGAAGACGCGGTGGCGCGTGTGCGCGATCTCGCGCCGCATTTCGAGGCGGCCGTGCACGGGCTGAAGGGGCAGCGCCATATCACCGACATCCGTAACTACGGGCTGGCGGCCGGCCTGACGATCGCGGCGCTGCCGGGCGAGCCGGCACGGCGGCCGTACGAGATCGCGATGCGCTGCTGGGCGAAGGGCTTCTACGTGCGCTACGGCGGCGACACGATCCAGCTCGCGCCGCCGTTCATTTCGGAAAAGCGCGAGATCGACAACCTCGTGAACGCGCTGTCCGACGCGCTGAACGAAGTGGATTGATCCGCAATCCGTTCCCTGCGACAACCGAATTCACGACCGAGCCAGAATCATGAAACACGACAGCAATGTGACCTCCACCGTCGGCCACCTGATCGACGGCAAGTGCGTCGACGGCGGCAGCCGCGTGCAGCCGGTGTTCGACCCGGCCACCGGCGAATCGCGCAAGAGCGTCGCGCTTGCCGACAAGCTGACCGTCGAAGCCGCGATCGCGTCCGCGCAGGCCGCGTTCCCCGCGTGGCGCAATACGCCGCCGCTGAAGCGCGCGCGCGTGATGAGCCGCTTCAAGACGCTGCTCGAGGAGCACGCGGACGAGCTGTGCGCGCTGATCACCGCCGAACACGGCAAGGTGCTCGCCGACGCGATGGGCGAGCTGCAGCGCGGAATCGAGAACGTCGAATACGCGACCTACGTGCCCGAGTTGCTGAAGGGCGAGCACACCAAGAACGTCGGCCCCGCGATCGACTCGTGGAGCGAATTCCAGGCGCTCGGCGTCGCGGCCGGCATCACGCCGTTCAACTTCCCGGTGATGGTGCCGCTGTGGATGTGGCCGATGGCCGTCGCATGCGGCAACACGTTCGTGCTGAAGCCGTCCGAGCGCACGCCGTCGTCGACGCTGCGCATGGCGGAACTGGCGCTCGAGGCCGGCCTGCCTCCGGGCGTGCTGAACGTCGTGAACGGCGACAAGGAAGCAGTCGACACGCTGTTGACCGACCCGCGCGTGAAGGCGGTGAGCTTCGTCGGCTCGACACCGATCGCCGAATACATCTATTCGACCGGCTGCGCGCACGGCAAGCGCGTGCAGGCGCTTGGCGGCGCGAAGAACTTCGCGGTCGTGATGCCCGACGCCGACATCGGCAACGCGGTGAACGCGCTGATGGGCGCCGCGTACGGCTCGTGCGGCGAGCGCTGCATGGCGATTCCGCTGGTTGTCGCGATCGGCGATGAAACGGGCGACAAGGTGGTCGAGGGCCTGAAGGCCGAGATCGCGAAGATGAAGGTCGGCCCGGGCAACGGCGCCGGCGTCGACATGGGCCCGCTCGTCACGAAGCAGCATTTCGAGAAGGTGACGGGCTTCGTCGACGCGGGCGTGGAAGCGGGCGCGACGCTCGTCGTCGACGGGCGCGGCGTGAAGGTCGACGGCCACGATGGCGGCTACTACCTCGGCCCGTGCCTGTTCGACAACGTGAAGCCCGGCATGCCGATCTATCAGCACGAGATCTTCGGGCCGGTGCTCGGCGTGATTCGCCTGAAGTCGCTCGACGAGGCGATGGCGCTGATCGACGCGCACGAATACGGCAACGGCACGTGCCTGTTCACGCGCGATGGCGAAGCGGCGCGCTATTTCAGCGACAACATCCAGATCGGCATGGTCGGCATCAACGTGCCGCTGCCGGTGCCCGTCGCCTATCACTCGTTCGGCGGCTGGAAGCGCTCGCTGTTCGGCGACCTGCACGCGTACGGTCCGGATGCGGTGCGCTTCTACACGAAGCGCAAGACGATCACGCAGCGCTGGCCGTCGGCCGGCGTGCGCGAAGGCACGGTGTTCAGCTTCCCGTCGAACCGCTGACGCGCGATCCGGCCGTCACGCGACGCGCGCCCGTCGGTGGCGTGACGCGAGGCGGCGCGCGAAGGAAGGACGCAAGGACCCGCCCCGGTCGCCGACCGGGGCGAGTCTTTTCATCTGCGCGGCGGCCGTGCCGGCACGGAAGACCGGGACGGCACGCTTACGGCGCGACCACGTGCCACATGTTCTTGAAGTTGTCGCCGTTTCGGTCGCCCTGTTTCATGTCCTTCGCGAAGAAGTACAGTGGCTTGCCCTTGTAGGCCCATTGCGGGCTGCCGTCGTCGCGCTTGACGATCGTGTAGGGGCCGACCGGGACATCGGTCGCGCTGGCCTTGTACGGCGGCCAGATCGCTTCGCATTGGCCCGTGCATGCGCTGGTGCCTGCGTTGGGCTTGTCCTTGTCGAATGCGTAGACGGTCATGCCGTTCGCAGCGACGAGCGCGCCGTTTTCGACCTTGGTGATCGAGCCTTGAGCCGAGGCCGAGACGGACGCCATGGCGAGCACGGCGGAGCTGACGAGCAGCGCGGCTTTCATGATTACCTCCTGGTAGTCCGGTGGGCGGCGCAGCCGCGCGCATGGCCGGGCATGCGCGCGGCTGCGGGGAATGGTGCCGGAACGCGGCGCCGTGGCCGCCGGTGCGAGCGACGTGTAGTCGAATGGCGGAGGCAACGGACCCGCTTCATTCACCATAGGCGCTTTTTGGCGGGGCTGCGAGAACAACCGGGGGCATATCGGCGATGCGTGCGTGCCGCGCAACGGGCGGGGCGGTTGCGCGCGTGCAGCGGGATTCGGTATCCGTCCCCGAAGCGTCGCGAGTCAGGCTGGCTCGTGCGGTTGTGCTTGCGCGACGGACGCGGGCACGGCGCGGTGCCGGGCCGTCAGCGAAATACCGGCGCCGATGCGAGCGCAGTCAGCACGGCCGGCATCGCGAGTGCGGCGGCGACTGTCTGGAACGCGGTGATGCCGGCCATCAGCGGTGCATCGCCGCCGAGCTGGCGCGCCATGATGTACGACGAGGACGAGGTCGGCAGCGCCTGGAACAGCAGCGCGATGGTCAGCGCGGCATCGCCGAGCCCGAACAGGCGGCCTGCCGCGAGCGTGGCGAGCGGCATCGCCATGAACTTGAACGCCGACGCGATGCACATCGGCTGCAGCCATTGGCGCGCCGTGTCGAACTTCAGCGCCGCGCCCACGCACAGCAGGCCGAGCGGCATCGACGCGGCGCCGAGCGCACGGACGGCCGGCTCGACGGCAGCCGGAAACGCGACGCCCGCGGCCTGCATCGCGATCCCCAGCGCGCAGCCGACGACGAGCGGATTCGACAGGATCTGGCGCACGAGCGCCCACGCGCCGAACCGCGTGATGCCGTAGCGCGCGAACACCAGCACGCACATCAGGTTCACCGTCGGCACGATCACCGCAACGCACACTGCCGCGAGCGCGATTCCGTGCGCGCCGAAGAGTCCGGCGGCGAGCGCGGTGCCGACATAGTTGTTGAAGCGCACCGCGCCCTGGAATACCGACGTGAATCCGGCGCCGTCGACCGAAACGAAACGGCGGACCAGCAGCAGAAGCGCCGCGACGAGCACGGTCGAACCGACCAGCGCCGCCGCCAGCGGCACGACGGGCAACGCCTGCAGCCGCGCGTTCGCGAGGCCGTTCGCGAACAGCGCGGGCAGCAGCACGTAATAGCAGAGCCGCTCGGCATGCGGCCAGAACGCATCGGCGATGAAGCCCGTGCGGCGCAGGCCGTGGCCGAGCGCCACCAACAGCGCGACCGGCGCGAGCGCGAGCAGGATCGGGCCGATCATCGACGCGCCTTCGGGCGAGACGGCAGGCAGGCGCGGCAGCGGAACGAAGCGGGAATCCATCCGGCGGGCAACATGGCGGCACGCAATCGAAAGAGTGACGATGCCGCCAAGTTAACACGCGGATGCAGCAGGAATAATGGTTAATTATCGGGTATTCAATGAGAAATTCTCATCGATGATGCGGTGACTTCGGCGGCCAGCGCACGCGCGAAACGTTCCGCCGGCCGCGACTGGTGTTCGAGCAGCACGACCGCACGGCCCATCTGCGGCTCGCCGAACGGCAAGCGCGTGACGGGCGGCAGCCGCGCGAGCGTCGAGTCGGGGAGTGCGACGATCGCCGCGCCGAGCCCGCGCGCGACCATCCGCGCGATCGTCTCCGCGCTGTCGAGCACCATCTCCTCGCGTACGCGCACGCCGATGCGGCGCAACTCGGCGGCGATCATCCGGCCGGCCCATGCCTGCGCGTCGAAGCGGATGAACGGCAACGCCTCGAGCAGCGTGCGCGCGTCGCGCTCCGCATACTGCGGTGGCGCGAGCAGCCAGAAGCGGTCTTCGTACAGCGTGGTCCACGTCAGTTGCGCCGGGTGCGGGCGCACCGGGCGCGTCGTGATCGCGGCATCGAGCTCGCCGGCCGCGACGCGGTTCGCCAGTTCGGCCGACATGCCGGCCGATACGTGCACGCGCAACGACGGATGCGCGGCACGCAGCGCGAGCAGCGCATCGGGCAGCGGTCCGGACAGCGCGGTCTGGATCGCGCCGATTCGCAGGCGGCCGACCAGCTTCTTCTCGTCGCTGAGCGCATCGGGAATCCGGTCGACCATCGCCAGCACCTGCTCGGCTTGCGCGACGAGGATGTTGCCGGCTTCGGTCAGTACCGGATGGCGGCGCGAACGGTCGAACAGCTGCACGTTGTATTCGCTTTCGAGCGTCTTGATCTGCAGGCTCACGGCCGATTGCGTGAGCCCGATCGCTTCGCCGGCGCGTGCGAAGGTCCGGTATCGGGCGATCGCGACCAGCGTTCTGAATGCGCGTAGTGACATGGAGTCGGTGAGGTGGGCGGCCGGTGCCGGCACGCGGATTGCTCGATGATGCCGGAGACGGCGCATCGACGGCATGTCGATCGCGGCGCCGATGCTCGCCCAAGCCGGCTGCTCGGCCGGCACGCTGGCGGACATCATGCCCGCGCGTGCGAAAACGGGCAACCGCGCCATCGGCGCGCGTGGCGGAAAACGCGGCGCGCCGTGTGCAGATGGTCGCAGCGATCGCCAGGTGCGGGTTTTCGTGAATGGCATCGAGGCGCGCATGCACGCATCGCTGCCCGCGGTGGGCGGTCGTCGCCGGTCGGGCTGCCCGCATGCATTCGATCGATGCGTCAGGGCGGCGCGCGCTGTCGCGCCGGCCCCGCCCTTCGTGGAGGAAACAACGATGACAGACGACCCCGGCGACGTTGCGCGCGCCAGCTATCGCGCGTACGTCGACAAGGACCGCGACGCGATCGAAGCACTGATCGCGCCGGACTTTCATTTCACGAGCCCGCTCGACAACCGGCTCGACCGCGACGCCTATCTGGCGCGCTGCTGGCCGAACAGTGCGTTGCTCGCCCGTTTCGCGTTCGTCGACGTCGCCGTGCACGGCGAATACGTGTTCGTCGTGTACGAAGCCGACACGAGCGCCGGCAGGCGGTTTCGCAATGCAGAGCGGTTGCGCGTGCGCGATGGCCGGATCGTCGAGGCCGAAGTGTATTTCGGCTGGTATGTGCCGCATCAGGCGCCCGAGGGCGGGTTCATCGAATCGGCCGGTTGATGCGCGACGGCCAGCGGCTTGTCACACCCAGAGTCGGTACATCCAGAACGATTCGTCCTCGGCGAAGCGCCGTACGAACTCGGTCGGCGAGAAGCCGGTGATGCGCCGCGTCGCGCGGCTCAGGTGTGCCTGGTCGGCGAATCCCTCGTCCAGCGCGAGCGCGGCCCAGTCGACCGGCTGCCCGGCCTCCTGCCGGTCGCGCGCGGCGAAGAACACGCCTTCGGTGCGCACCAGCGTTTGCCAGTCGCGCAACGAGCGGCCGCTGTACGACTTGATGCGCCGTTCGACCTGGCGCGGGCTGTGGGTGTACCGCCATTCGCGCGCTTTCGACGCGAGACGCCCGACCCAGCCGCGTCCGGCATCGCGCAGTGACGTCAGCGGCGACACGTTGCCGCGCAGCGCGTGCCAGCGCGGCGCGACGTAACGGTCGAGCGCGGCCAGTGCATCGTCGTCGTGTTCGGCATTAACGAGCGCATCGAGCAGCGGCTGCCAGCTGTCGTCGAGGCATGCATGCGCGTCGACGAAGGTGTCGTGGATCGCCGGCAGCGCGACGCCGAACAGCGCGCGTGCGGCGTCGGCATGCAGGCAGACGATGCCGCCTTGCCCGGTCGTTGGCGCCCAGCTCGCGACCGGCATCGACTGGCTGCCCGACAGCGTCGCGGATGCGCCGAACGGCCGCCATGCGGGCCCGTCGCCGGTGCGTTGCACGAGCCCGACGTCGAGGCCGCGATACCACGACAGGCAGACGATCGGCGACGCCGGGAAATGCGTGAGCCGCTGCGCGTCGCTCAACGCGAAGCCGCGCGTGTCGCGGGTGACGATCGCGACGACCGCGCCTTGCAGCGCGGCTGGCGACGGATACAGCCGGGTGGGCGGCGAGCGGCCGTCGCACTGCACGCGCGGCGCACGCGCGAGCGGATCGGGACACGGCGGCAAAGCGGGAGACGGACCGAAGGGCATGACGCCGGAGTATAGGGACCGGCGCCACGCGTGTCGATGTCGTTTGCGTTCAAGACCGGCCGCGTGTCGATCCGGACAATCCGGCGCATGAACACACGATCCTCTTCCCGATGCCCGTTCCATGCGGACGCCGCCGGTGCGGCGCCCGCGCTTCACCCGCCCGGCGCATGGCCGCCGGGGCCGCGCGCCGGCCTGACGGGGTGGCCGCTGCTGCGCGCGATGTCGCGCGACCTGCTCGGCACGCTCGCGGGCTGGCAGCGCGCGCATGGCGACGTCGTGCACCTGCGCATGTGGCCCGAACACGCGGTGGTCGTGACCGACCCGGCGCTCGTGCGCGAGCTGCTGGTCGCGCAGCACGATGCGCTGGTGCGCTGGGAGCGCGGCATCCGCGTGTTTTCGCAGGTTCACGGGCATAGCGTGCTGATTGCCGAAGGTCACGCATGGCGCGACAAGCGCCATGCGATGCAGCCGAATTTCATGCCGAAACCGGTGCAGGCATTCGTGCCGTCGATCGCCGCGACGGCCGGCCACGCGCTCGCGCAGTGGCCCGCGCACGACGCGCACTGGCCGATCGAAAGCGCGCTGACGTCGCTCGCGATGGACGTGATCATGCGAACGATGTTCTCGGACGCGATCGGCGCGAATGCGCGCGTGGCCGAGGCGGCCGTGCGCACGATCAGCGCGGCGGCGAACGCCGAGTTCTACCAGCCCGCGAACGCGCCGGACTGGATGCCGTGGAAGCGCGGCAAGGCGAGGGCACTGGCGGTGCTGAACGGATTGATCGACCGGCAACTGCATGCGCGTCTGGATGTGCCGGAGCACGGCTGGCCGGACGACCTGCTGTCGCGCCTGTTGCGGCTGCACCGCGCCGACCCGCGCACATGGCCGCTGCAGGCCGTGCACGACGAGTGCATGACGGCATTCCTGGCCGGTCACGAGACGGTCGCGGCCACGCTGACCTGGTGGGCGTGGAACATGGCCGCGCACCCGGCCGCGCAGGCCGCCGCGCGCGACGAAGTCGTGCGCGTGCTGGGCGGCCGTGCGCCGACTGCCGACACGCGCGCCGCTTTGCGCTATCTGACGCAGACGCTCGAGGAAACGATGCGCATGTATCCGGCCGCGCCGATCCTGATCAGCCGTCGCGCATCGCGGCCGGTCGCGCTGGGCGCATGGCAATTTCCGGCGCGAACGTTGTTCATGCTGCCGATTCAGCTGATGCATCACGACGCGCGCTGGTTTCCGGAGCCGGCGACCTTCCGGCCCGAGCGCTTCGGCGACGATGCGCCGGCGATTCCGCGCGGCGCTTACCTGCCGTTCGGCACGGGGCCGCGCGTGTGCCTCGGCCAGCATCTGGCGATGACGGAGATGACGGTGGCGGCGGCAATGATCCTGCAGCGCCATGCATTGTCGGTGCCGCCCGGCATGGCGCCGCCGCGCGCGTCGCTGAACGTGACGCTGCGGCCCGAGCGTGCGCTGCACCTGGCGATCGCGCCGACGTCGCCGGCGGCGAACGCCGCAGCGTCATGACGCGGCGAAGCCGCGCTCAGCCTGCCGCATCCTCCCCCAACGCCTGAATGAACCGCGAGAACAGCTCCGGCTGCGACGAGATCCCGAGCTTCGCGTAAAGATGCCGCCGATGCACCTTCACCGTCTCCGGTGAAATCGCCAGCCGTTCCGCGATCGCCTTCGACGAATTGCCGCGCAGCACCATTCTTGCGATCGACATCTCGCGATCGGTCAGCACGCCCGCGCCGAAGCGCGCGAGCGCCTGCTCGACGCGCGCGCCGAGATCGTCGTCCGGCGTTGCGCGCGCGGCATCGCCCACCAGCCGCCAGTGCTGCCGGATCGTCGCGAGCACCCACGGCATCGCGGCCGTCAGCTTGCCGAGCGGTTCGACCTCGAAGCGCGCGGACGCGCCGAGCGACAACGACAGCAGCAGGTCGGGGTTCGGGCGCAGCAGGATCTGGATTTCATCGTCGCCGACCGCGTCCCGGAAGTAGCTCAGAAAATACTCGCTCTGCCGGAACAGGTCGGGCGCGACTTCCTCGAGCCGATAGCAGCCGTCGGCGAGCCCGTCGTGCGCGGCCTGCAGGAACGGGTCGAGCAGATATAACCCATTGAGGTAAAGCGGCACCGGCGACGCGCTGTCGGAGCCGCCCGTGTCGTATTCGTCGAGCACGAGCGGCACGCCGTCGGAGCCGATCGCGGTCGCGAGCGCGTTGTCGAACGGCACCATTTCGTTGAGCAGCAGCACCAGGAAGCGCCAGAAGCGCGGCTGGCCCAGATGATCGATCGCGCGGCCGAGCGCCTGGTGCATCGCGATTTCGGAGAAGAGTCGATCCATACCACCACCGAAGGGTGTAACACGAAGGGGGAATAGCGGTCCTGAATTTGGCTTCCTAGACTGCCACGCAATCAATCGGGCCCGAGTATGGGTGTTCAAAAAAGAGCAGGGTAGGAGCAACAGGAGAACGAAATGGCGATGATGTCGGAATCGACGGGCACGCTGCAAGCGACGCCCGCCACGGAAGACGCGCCGCGCGCGCTGTCGCAGACGCTCAGCGTGCGCGACGCGGTGATGATCACCGTGTCGGGCGTGACGCCCGCAAGCTCGATCTTCGTGATCGCGCCCTTCGCGATCCAGCAGGCAGGCAGCGGCGCGGTGCTGTCGTTCGTGCTCGGCGGCGTGCTCGCACTCGCGTTCGCGCTTTGCTACGCGGAGCTCAGTGCCGCGCATCGCAGCGCGGGCGGCGAATACGTGATGGCCAAGCGCGTGTTCGGCACGCTGCCCGGCTACCTGACGTTCATCACGGTGCTGTCCGTCAGCGTATTCATCCCGGCCGTGCTCGCGAGCGGCGCCGCGCCGTATCTGAACAACGCGCTCGGCACGCACTTCGGCAACCAGTCGGTCGCGCTCACGATCGTGCTGCTCAGCTATCTGCTCGGGATGCTGAACATCAAGACCAACGCGTGGATCACGGGCGCGTTTCTCGTCGTCGAGATCGGCGTGCTGATGCTGATCGCGGGGCTCGGCTTCGGCTCGCCGCATCGCGGCGCCGATGCGCTGATCGCACCGGTCGTCGCGAGCGGCAATGCGCTGGTGCCGGCCACGCTCGCGGCGATCGTGCCCGCGATCGGCACGGCGATCTTCTGCTACAACGGCTTCGGCTCCGCCGCCTATCTCGCGGAAGACCTGCGCGGCGGCAACCGCAACGTCGCGAAGGCGGTGATCTGTTCGCTGCTGGTGATTCTCGTCGTCGAACTGATTCCGCTCACCGCGATCGTGCTCGGTGCGCCGTCGCTGACGGAGCTGACGAAGAGCGCGGACCCGATCGGCTATGTCGTGCGTTCGCTGAGCAGCCCGACGGTGTCGCGCGTGGTCAGCGGCGGGATCTTCCTGTCGGTGTTCAACGCGATCATCGCGATCGTGATCACGATGGGACGCCTGCTGTACAGCAGCGGCCGGCATGCGCTGTGGTCGCGCGGCTGCAACCGCGCGTTCTCCACGATCCATCCGCGCTTCCAGTCGCCGTGGCTCGCGACGCTCGCGCTCGCGGTGCCGTCGTCGGGGCTCGTGTTCGTGTCGAGCCTCGACGAGCTGACCGCGTTCACGGTCGACCTGCTGCTGCTGATCTACCTCGTCGTCGGGCTGGCCGCGCTGGCGAGCCGCCTCGTGCGTCGCGACGTCGAGCATCATTACCGGATGCCCCTGTGGCCCGTGACGCCGCTCGTCGCGGTCGCGGGCGCCACTTACACGCTTTACACGACACTGGCGACCGCGACCAAGCCGACCGACCTGATCATCATCGGCGGGCTGCTGGTGGCCGCGCTCGCGATGTATGCGGTCTGGGCGCGCCACAGCGAGGCGTTCCGCTCGCTTTGATCCATCGACACACCGAACCACTGAAAGACGGGAGGAATTGCATCATGCGCACGAGGGATCTCGGCATCCGCATCGGACTCGGCACGCCGGGCCGCTTCAACGCGATCACGGACGTGCCGGGCGTGCGGGTCGGACATTGCACGCTGAACGTGGAGAACGGCGACGCGTCGATCCGCACCGGCGTCACCGTCATCGAGCCGCGCGCGGGCGCCGCGCACGATTCGCCGTGCTTCGCGGGCGTTCACGTGCTGAACGGCAACGGCGACGCGACCGGGCTCGAATGGATCCGCGAAGCCGGCCTGTTGACGACGCCCGTCGCCTACACGAACACGCACAGTGTCGGCGCGGTGCGCGACGCGCTGGTCGCGAACGAACGCGAAGCGGCGGCCGGCCGCGTGTACTGGTGCATGCCGGTCGTGATGGAAACCTACGACGGCCTGCTAAACGACATCTGGGGGCAGCACGTGAGCGCCGCGCACGTGCTGCGCGCGCTGGCCGCCGCGCAGTCGGGGCCCGTCGCCGAGGGCGGCGTGGGCGGCGGCACCGGGATGATCTGCCACGAGTTCAAGGGCGGCATCGGCACCGCGTCGCGCGTGGTCGCGGCCGACGCGGGCGGCTGGACCGTCGGCGCGCTCGTGCAGGCGAACTACGGCGTGCGCGAGATGCTGCGCGTGGCCGGCTATCCGGTCGGCGAGGTGCTGCGGCACGTGCATTCGCCGTTTCGCGCACCCGACGCACAGGGCGAGGCCGGGATGGGTTCGATCGTCGTCACGATCGCGACCGACGCGCCGCTGCTGCCGCATCAGTGCACGCGCCTGGCGCAGCGGGCGAGCGTCGGGCTGGCTCGCGTCGGCGGCGGGACCGAGGATTCGAGCGGCGACATCTTCCTCGCGTTCGCGACGGGCAACGACGGGCTGCCGGCCGCGAACTACGGCAGCAAGGGCGCGCCGACGACGGCCGTGAAGATGGTGAACAACGACCACATCTCCGCGCTGTTCGTCGCGGCGGCGGAGGCGGTGGAGGAGGCGATCGTGAATGCGCTGGTCGCGGGGACCGACGTCGAATCGCGCGGCGCGCGGGTCGAAGGGCTGGGGCACGCGCGTTTGCTGGATGCGTTGCGCGAAGTGGGCTGGCGGCCGGGGCGCGGCGCCTGACACCGCATGCGCCGCTTCAATCGACGCGGCGTGGCGGACAGTGCCGGTGCGGCGATCGGCCGGCGCGTCGTGCGCGCACGCACGTGATGCGAGCGATGCGTGCGCGACGCGCGTGGCCGTTGCGACGCGGCGTCATGCTCAGCTGCCGAAGTAGACGTTGCAGAAGCTGACCGGGCCGACGCATGCGTTCGGGTCTTCCTGCTTCGATTGCGCACGATCGACGCGGCCGGCGGCCTGGACGGCTTCGGCGCGGTTCGCCGGTTGCTGCGCGACGTCGGCCGGCGCGGTCTGGGCATGCGCGACAGCGGCGGTGAACGACAGGGCAACGAGGGCGAGGTGCAGCGGCTTCATTTGAGTTTCTCCTGGGTCAGTGCCAGTCTCGCTGGCAGTGAGGAAACTATAGGCTCGCACTGCTTATAAATTAATCACCGCGGGTGCAGAGCTTATTTCCAAACGGAACAAGGATGACGTTGCGCGCGCATCGATCGCCGCCGACCGCCATCGACGGTCAATGACGATGGCGATTGAACGGTGCATCCTTGTCCAGCAGCGCGCTGCGGATGAAGTGCAGGCAGCCGACGATGCGCTGCATGCGGCGGCGTTCGTCCGGCACCGCGTACCACGCGTGCAGCGTGTGCTGGGCGGCGCGGATCGCCAGATTCACCGATTTCAGCGTGCGCGCATGGTGGGCCGGCGTCGGATCGTCGAAGAAGCGCGGCAGCGCGTGCAGCACCGCGTCGATCGATGCGGTCCAGCGCTGCGTCTGCGGCGGTTTCGATTCGCAGAACCCGTGCAGCTCGTCGCGCAGGTCGATCACCGCATGGCCGACTTCGAGCGTCGACAGCATCCAGCGCAGCGCGTCGCGATGCTGCCGCGTGCGCTTGACGAGCAGCGTGCGCAACTGCGCCATCAGGTCGTGCGTGCTCGACTGGAAGCGTGCGGCGAGCCCGTCGCGCGTGCCCTCGCACGCGAGCGTGACCTGGCGGCGCAGGTCGTGCGCGATGCGCGACGTGAGCCACGGCATGTGGGTCGGAAACACCACGGCGAACACGATCGAGCAGGCAAGCATCGCGACGACGATGGCGAAGCCGTTGTTGATCAGCACCTCGGGCGTATACGCGATCGCGTTGTCGGGGCCCGCGAGCAGGCAGAAGAACACCGCGAAGCCGATCCCGTAGCCCGACAGGCCCGGACGCATTGCGAGAAAGGCGCCGAGGCCGAGCACCGGCGCGAGTGCCGCGCACAGCAGCGGAAAACCGTCGATGTTCGGATAGACGTAGCACAGGAACACGTACCCGACGGCCGTTGCAAACGCCGCGCCGACGCCCATCTGCGCGACGAACTTCGGTGCGCGAGGCGACGTCGAGCTCAGCGCGCACGCGATCGCGGTCGCGATGACGGCGAGCGAGCCGCTCGGCCATTCGGATGCGATCCAGAACGCGCTCATCGCGCCGACGGCGACGAGCGTGCGCAGGAACGTGAATCCGACGAAGAATGCATTGGTCTTCACCGCATAGTGCGTGACCGAGCGTTCGAACGCGTGATCGTCGCGGTCGAGCGACGCGTTGGTGTCGGCATAGCCGAGATACTCGCCGATGAAGCGATACATCAGCTCGATCGCGGTATCGAAGTCGAGCAGGCCGCCGGCTGCGTGATCCTCGATCTCGCGACGCGATGCGCGCGCGGCCTTCGGCAGCGTGCCGTGAAAGCGGCGCAGTTCGAGCAGCGCGCCGGTGGTCGACGTGATCCCGCGCTGGCGCTCGTCGCGCAACGCGCTCACCCGCTGCGCGAGCGCGTCGATGTGCGGCGCGAGCGCGGCGAGCACCGCGTCGGACCGGTTCGCGCGCAGACGCTTGACGAGCTGGTGCAGCGCATGCAGGCGCGTGCATGCGTTCATGAATTCGCTGTTCAGGCGCGCGAGCCGGCGGCTGCGCGCGCGAATGTGCGGATCCTCGAACGACGCGAACGCACGGTTGGCCTCGAAGCCGACGATCTCGTCGACGAAATCGGCGAAGCGCCGCTCGAAATCGCCGCGTGCGAGCTCGCCCGACAGCGCGCCGGCCGCGAATGCCGCGAACTTCACGTGACGGGCGGCCAGCGAGCGCATCAGCGCCTTCGCGGAACTGAGCGGAAGAATCAGCGCGCTGACCGCGCCGGAGCATGCGATACCGAGCGCGACTTCCGCGGCGCGCGTGAGTGCGGACTGGAACAGCGTCTGCGGCGTCATCACCGCGGGCAGGCCGATCAGCGCGGCCGTGTAGCCGGCGAGCACGAACCCGTACCAGCGGAAATGGCGGTTGCGGACCGCAAGCGCGATGCAGCCGCCGACCCACAGCGTCATGCCGGCCATGTACAGCTCCGGCTGCTGCGCGAACAGCCCGCCGAGCGCGAGCGCGGCGACGAGGCCGGCCGCGGTGCCGAGCACCCGGTAGAAGCTCTTCGCGAACACCATCCCCGACAGCGGCTGCATCAGCACGAACACGGTCGTCATCGCCGTGCGCGGCTGCGACATCTCCAGCCGCATCGCGATGCCCATCGCGAGCAGCGCGGCGAGCACGGTCTTGGCGAGATGGAGCCAGATCAGCCCGTCGCTCGCGGCCCAGTCGCGCGCGGCGCCGCCGAGCGGATCGAGCCAGCTTCTCCACCGTGCCGGTTCGATGGACGGTTGCTCGATCGCGGGTTGTGGCTTCATGAAGAAAGAGGGGGCGCGCGGTGACGCGGCGCGTCCGTTCGACTGATGAGGCGCCGATTGTAGGAGCGCGGCGCGCCAGCATTAACGCAGCTGCGGGGAAACGATAGTTGCAGCGCGCGTAACAATTTGTCGCATGCGCTGGAGGAAAATAGCGGCTCCGCTACAGGTGGCTCACAGGAATGGATACCCTACAAAACATGCGGGTGTTTACGCGCGTCGTCGAGACGGGCAGTTTCACCGCCGCCGCGCAATCGCTGAACTCGACGACGGGCGCGATGTCGCGCGCGGTGTCGGAACTCGAGGCGCGCCTGCGCACCCGTCTGATGAATCGCTCGACGCGCCGCCTCGCGCTGACGTCGGCCGGTGAAAATTATCTGCGGCGCTGTCGCCAGATCCTCGCCGACGTCGATCGCGCCGAGGAAGAGGCGAGCTGCGCGCACGAGCGGCCTGCCGGCGTCCTGCGCATGCACAGCTTCGCGAGCGTCGGCCATCACTACGTGATGCCCGCGCTTACGCGCTACCACACGCAATATCCGGACGTATCGATCGAACTGTCGCTGTCGCAGCGCATGCCCGACCTGTTCGACGGCACGAGCGACATGGCGGTCGTGACCGCGTCGTCGCTGCCCGATTCGGAACTCGTGTCGCATCTGCTCGGCTCGACGTTCAGCATTCTTTGTGCGTCGCCCGGGTATGTGAAGCGTCACGGCGCGCCGGCGCGCCCGCAGGATCTCGGCGCGCATGCGTGCCTGACGCTTTGCACGCCGGCATTTCCCACGCACGAATGGGTGCTCGAAGGCGCCGACGGCGTCGAGCAGATCCATGTCGCGGGGCCCGTGCAGACCAACACGGCCGAGTCGCTCGCGCTCGCGATTCGCGACGGCATCGGGATCGGCATGCTGCCGCTGTACGCGGCGATCGATGCGCTTCAGGACGGCACGCTCGTGCGTGTGCTGCCCGATCACATCCTGCAGAAGATGAACGTGTATGCGCTGTATCCGTCGCGCCGCTACGTCGATGCGAAGGTGCGTACCTGGGTCGAGATGCTGCGTGCGCAGGTGCCGGGAATGATCGCGCACGACGTCGAGATGCTGAACGCGATCGAGCGGGAACCGCAGGCCGCCTGACGGCGAATACGTCGAATACCGCAAATACCGCAAACAGCGAAAAGGATGGCCGCGTGCCGGATGGCACGCGGCCCGGCCGCATCGATCGTCACGGACCGATGCGCGCGAGGTTCGCCGCGCCCGCACCGAACGTGCCGTGCGGGCGCGGCATGGCGCCCCGCATTCACAGCGCGGGCTTGACGGCCACGCCCGATTCGGTTGCGCCCGCACCGGTCGGGCCATAGGCGGCATGCGCGGCCTTGTGTTCGGCGAGCCGTTTTGCCGCGAGGCGCTCCTGCGCGGCCATGATGTCGTCCGGATAGTTGCCGGCATCGCCGAGCGACGGGTTGTAGCCGACCGATTCCAGATCGTAGAGCTCCTGCAGCACCTGCGCGCGCGTGACGGGCGACTTGGCGGACTGAGCGAACGACAGGGCCGGTGCGGCAAGCAGGACGGCAGCGGTGGCGGTAACGACGAGCGATTTCACGATGTTCTCCTGTAGGCGGGGTGTGAGGCCGGTTCGGCGATCGATATGCGATCCGAACCATCGATGCCAGTCTATGCAGTGCACGCGGGCACAAAAACCCCGATTCCAGGCAGGCAGCTTTCCAGATGGAACAACACTGACGCACGTCGCCCGCGTTGCGTGAACCCGTCCGTCGGGGCAGGTTCACGGTTCGCGGGCGACGTGCGGTCCTGCGACGCCGAACTCAGAAGCGCGTGCGCATGCCGATCGTGCCGACGATCTGGTTCGCGGTGCTCGATGCACCGCCCGACGTGTTGATGAACGCCTGGTAGCCGCGGCCCGACGCGTGCTGATACATCGCTTCCGCGTACAGGTCGGTGCGGCGCGACAGCTTGTACACCGCCTGCAGGTCGACCTGGTGCCACTTCGGATCGGTGCCGTGCTTGCTGTCCGGGTTCGACACGCTGGCGTCGGTGTAGACATAAGCCGCGCCGAGGCTGACGGCCGGCGTCACCGCATAGCGCACGTTCACGTCGTAGTTGTTGAACGCGACCTGGCCGGTCGAGCCGAACGAGCCCGTGTTGTCGTATTGCGAACGCGTGTACACGAAGCCGACGGTCGCCGGGCCGAACACGTAGCTGACGCCGCCGCCGTAGCTGCGCATGCGGTCCGCGCCCACCGACCAGCCGCCCTGGCTCACGCTCTTCGCTTCGGCCACGTCGGTCGCACCGGGACTCGCGCTCGTCGAGCCCTTCGTGCCGTTCATCTGCAGGTAAGCACCGGCCAGCTTCAGCGGGCCGTTCGAGTAGCTCGCCGCGACGCTGTACGCGCGGTTGCCGGCGAAGTTCGTCGAGTTCGAGAAGCCGTACAACGCACCGACCTTGAAACCGGCGATCGTGTCGCTCGTGTACTTCACCGCGTTGTTGATGCGCACCGAGTGGTTCAGGTTGTCGTTGTCGAACGGGTGAGCGAAGCCCGCATCGCCGAAATCGCCGGCGGTCGCGGACAGCGGCGCGACGAAGTCGACCATCGTGTCGTACTGGCGGCCGAGCGTCAGCGTGCCGTAGCCGCTGCTGGTCAGGCCGACGTATGCGTGGCGGCCGAACAGCTTGCCGTCCTGGCCGAGCGCGCCGTTGTTCACGTTGAAGCCGTTCTCGAGGACGAACAGCGCCTTCACGCCGCCGCCGAGATCTTCCGTGCCGCGCAGGCCGAAGCGGCTGCCGTTGACGGTGCCGCTCGTCATGCGCCACAGCGATGCGCCGCCCGCGTTGTTGGTGTACGCGATGCCGGCGTCGATCAGGCCATACAGCGTCACCGAGCTCTGCGCTTGCGCGAGCGGGGCGAACAGTGCGGTGGCGGTGGCGGCGGCAATCAGGGTTTTGTTCATGTAACTGCTCCTGCGTGTGGGACGAATGACTGAAGTTCGGCGCAAGTGTAGGGGCAGGGTCGCGCGATCCCGGCTGCGGGCGAGCGAGCGCACCGTTGCAAGTTGCGCAAGAGTGCGTCACATCGTTTTCACAAAGCGATGCGCAGCCCGGATGGCGTGCGTTTTCGCGGACGGCGCGACGCGAGATGCCGGCTGGCCGCGCACATCGTGTCGCGTATTGACAACACGCGTGCCGACGGCGCGGGAGTTGATTGCCGCGCCGCGCGCGTGGAGAATGAGCAGACCCATGCCGAGATCGGGAGACCTCCGATGACCACGCGTCGCCGTCCGTCGTTCAGTGCCGCGCTGTGCTACCGCAACCCGAAAGCCGCGCTGGAATGGCTCGAGCGCGCATTCGGCTTCAAGCGCGCGATCGTCGTCACCACGCCGGAAGGCGACATCGCGCATGCCGAAATGAAATTCGGCGACGGCCTCGTGATGATCGGCAGCGGGTGGGCCGAGTTCATCGCGTCGCCGGAAGACACCGGCGATCGCAACACGCAGCACGTCCACGTGCACCTTCCCGACGATGCGGACATCGACGCGCACTGCGAGCGCGCGCGTGCGGCCGGCGCGGAGATCCTGCAGGCGCCGGCCGACCAGTTCTACGGCGATCGCGTGTATCGCGCGCGCGATCCCGGCCGGCACGTGTGGACCTTCAGCAAGCACGTGCGCGACGTGACGAACGACGAGATGAGCGCGGCCACCGGCCTGACGATCGAGGATTTCAACTAAGCGTGGCACGCATCGCCGGAGCCGGTTTTCCCCACCACGCGGCGCGCTGGCGCCGCATGACGCCCGAATCCACATGAACCTTTTCAATGCACGCCTGCGCGGTCGCGACGGGCTGTTTACGATCGGCATCGACGGCGGCACGATCGCGCGGATCGACGCGCAAGCCGCGCCCGTCGCCTCGGTCGGCGGCAGCGATATCGATGCCGGCGGGCGTCTCGCGATTGCGCCGCTGGTGGAACCGCACATCCATCTCGATGCGGTGCTCACGGCCGGCGAGCCGTCCTGGAACATGAGCGGCACGCTGTTCGAGGGAATCGAACGCTGGTCCGAGCGCAAGGCGACGATCACGCATGCCGATACCAAGACGCGCGCGCATGCGGCAATCGGCATGCTGCGCGATCACGGCATCCAGCACGTGCGCACCCATGTCGACGTCACCGATCCGACGCTGGCCGCGCTGAAGGCGATGCTCGAAGTCAAGGACGAAGCACGCGGGCTGATCGACCTGCAGATCGTCGCGTTTCCGCAGGAAGGCATCGAGTCGTTCGACGGCGGCCGCGCGCTGATGGAGCAGGCGATCGAACTCGGCGCGGACGTCGTCGGCGGAATTCCGCACTTCGAGAACACGCGCGAGCAGGGCGTCAGCTCGATCCGCTTCCTGATGGAGCTGGCCGAGCGCACCGGCTGTCTCGTCGATGTGCACTGCGACGAGACCGACGATCCGCATTCGCGTTTCCTGGAAGTGCTCGCGGAAGAAGCGCGCGTGCGCGGCATGGGCGCGCGCGTGACGGCGAGCCATACGACCGCGATGGGTTCGTACGACAACGCGTACTGCTCGAAGCTGTTTCGGCTGCTCAAGCGCGCGGGCCTGAACTTCGTCTCGTGCCCGACCGAGAGCATCCATTTGCAGGGGCGCTTCGATACGTTTCCGAAGCGGCGCGGCGTCACGCGCGTCGCGGAACTCGATCGCGCGGGGCTGAACGTGTGTTTCGGCCAGGATTCGATCAAGGATCCGTGGTATCCGCTCGGCAACGGCAACATCCTGCGCGTGCTCGATGCCGGCCTGCACATCTGCCACATGATGGGCTACCAGGACCTGCAGCGCTGCCTCGACTTCGTGACCGACCACGCGGCGACGACGATGCACCTCGGCGACCGCTACGGGATCGTGGTCGGACGGCCGGCGAACCTGGTCGTGCTCGACGCGGACAGCGACTACGAAGCCGTGCGCCGGCAGGCGAAAGCCACGCTGTCGGTGCGGCACGGGAAGGTCATCATGCGGCGGGAGCCGGAGCGCGTCACGTATCCGGCGTAGTGCGATCGTGCGGGGCGGCGGCGCACATCGCCATGGGCTGCCGCGACGCATGTAGTCACAAAATGCATGAGTTGATCAGAAAAATACGTTTGTCTCATGGAAGGCTGAAGCCTACGATGCGGTCCTGACGGCGGCGTGCATGGTGCGCGCCGTCGTATCGATCCACGTTCGCCGACCTCATGCGCCCCGATCTCCCGTCCGCTCCCGCTTCTTCTTCGCCATTGGCCAGCCCGTTCGCGCGGATGGCGGCCGTCACGGTCCTGACTGGCGTCGGCGCGGGCGTCGGCGGGATGTTGCTCGCGCTGCTGCTTCACGCGGTTCAGCATGTGGCCTACGGTTACAGCCTCGCGCACGTGGTCGGGAGCGAGAGCTTTCTCGCGGGCGTGACCGGCGCCGAGCCGCTGCGCCGGGTCGTCGTGCTGGTCGTCTGCGGGCTGGTCGCGGGCGGCGGCTGGTGGGCGCTTTACCGGTTCGGCCGACCGCTCGTCAGCATCCGCCGGGCCGTTCGCGCAGCCGATCCGCGAATGCCGGTCGTCAGCACGACGGTGCACGCGTTGCTCCAGATCGTCACCGTCGCGCTCGGTTCGCCGCTCGGCCGCGAAGTCGCGCCGCGCGAGATCGGCGCGCTGCTGGCCGGCCGGCTCGCGCATCGCGCGGGGCTCACGCCCGCCGATTGCAGGTTGATGGTCGCGTGCGGCGCGGGCGCCGGCCTCGCGGCGGTCTACAACGTGCCGCTCGGCGGCGCCGTGTTCGTGCTCGAAGTGCTGCTCGGCACGTTCGAACTGCGCGCGCTGGTGGTGGCCGTCGTCACGTCGGCGATCGCGGCGGCCGTCGCGTGGACCGGGCTCGGCAACGAACATCAGTACGCGGTGCCTTCGTTCGCGCTGAGTGCGCCGTTGGTGGCGTGGTCGACCGTCTGCGGGCCGCTGTTCGGTTTTGCCGCCTACGCGTTCGTGCGGCTCACGACGCGCGCGCGGGAGCAGGCGCCGAAGGGCCGCCTGCTCCCGGTGCTCGCGCTGGTCAACTTCGCGGTGATCGGCGTGCTCGCGATGTGGTTTCCGCAACTGCTCGGCAACGGCAAGGGGCCGGCTGCATTGGGTTTCGACGGCACGCTGACGATCGGTCTCGCGGCGACGCTGCTCGTGCTGAAGGTGCTGATCGAGGCGGGAAGCCTGCGCGCGGGCGCGGAGGGCGGGCTCCTGACGCCGGGTCTCGCGAACGGCGCGTTGCTGGGCGTCGTGCTCGGCGGGCTGTGGCACCTCGTGTGGCCGGGCACGTCGATCGGCGGATGCGCGCTGATCGGCGCGACCGCGTTCCTTGCCGCGTCGATGCAGATGCCGATCACGGCCGTCGTGCTGCTGCTCGAGTTCACGCGTGTGGATCACGACAGCCTGGTGCCGATGCTGCTGGCCGTGGCCGGCTCGCTGGTGGCGTACCGGTTCGCGCAGCAACTGGCGGCGCGGCGGATCGATGCAGCCGCAACCGTCGACACGCCGGCAACGGCGGCGCGGTAGCGAGCCTGTCACCGCGAGCCGCCGCGTCCGCGCGCGACACTGACGAAGCGCGTCGGATCGCCGATGCTCAGCGTGCCGGCTCGTCGGTCAGCGTGCCGAGAAACGCTTCAATATCCTTGATGTCCTGCGCGGTCATCGCGGGCTTGTCGCCCGGTTTGCGATCGAACGGCGCATCGGTCACGTCGACGTTTGCACGGTACTTCGGCGGAATGTCGTCATATTCGTCGACCCTGCCGTCCGCGCCGCGCGGATAGAACTTCCCGGGCGAGATGCTGCGCTCGTTGTAGAACGCCATCACCTGGTCGAGCGTGTGGAACACGCCGTTGTGAAAGAACACGTGGCGCGTGGCCGCGTTGCGCAGCGTCGGCGTGAGGAACATCGCGCAGTACTGCGTCTGGTCCTTCAGATCCTCGCGGAACGGCCCGCACACGCCGAGATCGTGAAACGCCGGGTTGCGGTTCTGCGCGAGCGCCATGTTGCGCGGTGCGCCGAGCGCCTCGTACTGGTAGTCGGTAAACATCGGCGGCAAGCCGTCCTTGCCGGGCTTCGACAAGTGGCAGCCCGCGCAATTGGCCCTGGCCGGATCGTTGAAGAGCCGCAGCCCGCGCAATTCGGCCTGCGTGAGGCGCGCACGGCCTTCGAGCCAGCGGTCGTACTTGCTGTTGTACGGATGGAACGACGGATCCTCGACCTGATAGCGCGCGATCGCGAACATCGCCTCCGACACGAGCAACTGCGGGCTGGAAAACACACGCGCGCCGAACAGCTGCTCGAACTGCGCGCGATGCGGCGAGCCTGCGAGCTTGCGCGCGACGTCGTCGATGCTCGCATTCGCCATCTCGACCGGATTCAGCAGCGGCCCGAACGCCTGCTGCTGCAGCGTATCGGCGCGGCCGTCCCAGAACATCCCGCCCTGCGGCACGAGCTGCGGCGCGGCCGACGTGCCGGCCACCTTCTGCGCCTTGACGACGCCGGCCGCCGAAGCAGCCTGCTGCGCGACGCTCGGCGCGGCGTCGTTCTCGCCGGCATCGGGGCCGATGCTGAAGGCGGGCTGACGATACAGGTACATCAGCGACGGCGGCGGGCGGTAGCCCTGCTGCGTCATCGCCAGGCCGCCCGGCTGCACGTCGAGCCCGTTCGGCGGCCCGTACGCATGATCGGGGCTGTGGCACGACGCGCACGACTGCTTGCCGGATGCCGACAGCGACGGATCGGCGAACAGTGCGCGCCCGAGCTGCGCGACCGCCGACAGCGGCTGCACGGCCGGGCGCTGCAGCACGACCGGATGCGGATTCGCGCCCGTCCAGTCGGAGACGACGTCGGCGATCGCCGCCGGCGTGCGGGCCGGAAACGCGATGGCGAACGCGCCATAGCCGAGCACGGCCGCGCCGAGCACGAACGCCGCGCGGCGCACCACGCGGGCAGGAGAACGCGGCGCGGCGGCGCCGGATGCGTCGGGAGACGGGAATGCGGGACGAGCGGTCATGCTGTCGGTGAAAAGTCGGTCGCCGTGTGAAGGCGGCGCATCGAATGGAAACGGCCGGCGCACGATGCGCCGGCCTGCTGCTGCCGGTGACGCGCTGCCGTCAGATCGACGGCGCCGCGCTCAGCACGGTGCCCTGCGTCGGATCGAGATACAGCGGCGCCGTATTCGGCTTCGACGCGAAATCGAACAGCCCGCGCAGGTCGCCTGCCGTCGCATCGAACGAACCGCCGCCGATACGCTGGCCGCCGAGCCAGTTGTCCTCGATGAAGCGCACGACGGACGCCTGGTCGATCAGCGTGTGGTCGACGTAGTTCTGCTTCGCATACGGCGAGATCACGACCAGCGGAATGCGCACACCGGGGCCGCAGCGGCCGTTCACGGTGCCGCCGTTCACGCCGGTGGTGCCGCCCGAGCCGCACTGGCCGTTGCCGTTCACCTGGTCGACCGCGTCGGACGATGCACGGGTCGGCGCCGTGTACGCGTGGTCGTACCAGCCGTCCGAGTCGTCATAGGTGACGATCACGGCTGTGTTCTGCCAGTCGGGCTGCTGTTGCAGGAAGTTGACCACCTTCGTGACGAACGCCTGCTCGTCGAGCGGATCCGAATAGCCAGCGTGCGCGTCCTGCGCGGCCGGTGCCTTCAGGAAGCTGACCGACGGGAAGTTGCCGGCCTTCACGGCCGCGAAGAAGTCGTCGGTGTCGTACTGATGGTTCGCCGGCTCAGCCGTCTTGCCGTCGGCTTCGAAGCTCGAGCCGATCGCCGCGACCGAGCTCGGGCGCGTGTGCTGCGGGTTCGCGGTCGACGCGTAGTACTGGAACCAGTTGTGGTGCGGGATGTAGTCGGCCGTCGCGGCGTTCACGGCGGTGGCGACCGTGCTGCGCGCACAACCCGTCGTGCCGTTGCTGTTGGTCGTCGACAGGTTGAAGCCGCCCATGAAGCCGCCCCACGTGATCTTCGCGGCGTTCAGCAGGTCGCCGATGTTCTTGCCGGCCATCATCGCCTGGTCGGTCGTGCTCGAGCACACGTCGTAGCCCGGGTCGACGTCGTTGATCATCGTGAAGCCGCCCTGGCCGTCGTTGATGTAGTACGACGTGGCGGCGAGCGTCGACGGCTGTTTCGACGTCTTGACGATCTGCATGCCGTTGGTCTGGCCCGACACGACGTTCAGCGCGCCCGGCGTCGACGGGCCATAGACCGTCGTGTACGCGTTGTCGCTCATCGCGAAGCGCTGTGCGTAGTTCCACAGCGCGGTCACGGTATTGCCGTCGAAGTAGCCCATCACCTGGCCCTTGGTGCCGAACGCGCCGGCGCCGCCGGACGAGCCCTTGCCCGTGTACTTCGGGAACAGGTCGGCGAGGCCGTTGTCCTCGGCCTGCTGCTCGGCCGTGTACGCGTGGTTCTGGTCGGCGGTCGCGGCTTGCGTGCGGTCGAGGCGGAACGGGTTCGCGGCATCGGTGCCGTTGGCCGTGTTCGTGAAGTTCGGGTTCGCGGTGAGCAGCGTGCCCGTCAGCCCGTTGACCGTCGGCGTGCCGGGCTTCGCGGTGAACGCCGGTTCGCCGGCCGGGTTCGACGCGTTCGGGTAGGTGCCGAAGTAGTGGTCGAACGACACGTTCTCGCCGTAGATCACGACGACGTGCTTGATCGGCGTGGCGGTCTGCAGCGCATCCTGCGACGACACGGCGGGCGTCGACGTGGGGTCGTCGCTGCCGCCGCAGGCGAACAGCGCAAGCGCCGCGCCGGCGCACGCGGTGACGAGCAAGGCTTGACGGAACATCGGGAAGCTCCAGGTAGGTTTTCGATGGTGGACGGCGGCTCCGCTGCCGTGTCGGTTCGGCGCGGCGCTCACGATAGGCACCGGCATTGAAACAGTTCGGTATGAAGATATGGGGGCGGAGCGGTTTCGCGGCGGTTGCGCGTCGGTATCGATTTCATTACGGCGCGAAGCCGCACGAAAGAAGGCGGAAAGGGACGGAGCGGATGCCATGCACGCGACACATCCGGCGATCGGCGCGGTCGCGGCCGCGAATGCCACGCCGGACGGGCGATCGCGCGCGTCGGGCCCGTTCGTCCGGGACGCCGGGCCGCACGCTTTTTTGACAACCGGATGACGCATTCATACGATGGTTGGCTTGCGGCGACGATTTCGCGTTGCCGGCCGTCAGCGAGTGTTCAACGTGCCGATTCCCGTTCTGTTCGCCGTGCTGTGCGCAGCCTTCCTGCATGCGTCGTGGAATGCGCTCGTGCGCAGCAGCGGCGACCGCCTGCGCTCGGCCACGGTGCTGCAGATCGCGATCGGGCTGTTCGCGCTGCTGTTCCTGCCGGCTGCCGCGCCGATCACGCCCGCGAGCTGGGCCTGCGTCGTCGCGTCGGCGGTGCTCCACGTCGTCTATACGCTGCTGCTGGTGCGCGCTTACGAGCACGGCGACCTGAGCGTCGCATATCCGGTCGCGCGCGGTACCGCGCCGCTGCTCGTCACGCTGGGCGCGGCGGCGTTCGCGGGCGAGCGCCTGAACGCGGGCGCCCAATGCGGGCTCGTGCTGATCTGCGCGGGGATCATGGCGATCGGCCTGGAGCGTGGCGGTGGCGCACGGCACCGGATGACGCAGGTGTTGCCCACCGCGTTCGCCACCGGCGTATCGATCGCCGCGTACAGCGTGGTCGACGGAATCGGCGTGCGGGAGAGCGGCAGCACGGTCGGTTATACGGCGTGGATGTTCGTGCTGACAGGCTTGCTGATGGCCGCGTACTACCGGCTGCGCGCGGGGCGGTTGCGGCTTGCGCAGGATGTCGGCGAAACGGCGAAGGCCGCATGCGGCGGCGTGTTCGCGGCGCTTGCGTATGCGATCGTGATCTGGGCGATGGATCGCGCGCCGATGGGCCCGGTGTCGGCGCTGCGCGAAACGAGCGTGGTATTCGCGGCGTTGATCGCCCGCGTGTATCTCGGCGAGCGGCTGACGCCGCGCCGCGCGGCGGGATGCGCGGTGATCGCCGGGGGCGCGCTGCTCATCAGCGCATTCGAGGCGGTGCGCTGAGCGCGGCGGCACGCACGTAGCGCGCCGCGCGGGCGCGCGCACGGCGCGGCGTCAGCTTTCCACCGGCATCGCGCTTGTGCACTTGATTTCGTCGAGGCACACGCTGGAATGCACGCCGCTCACGCCCGGAATCCGCATCAGCGTTTCGAGCAGGAACGTGGACAGCCCCTTCAGGTCGTGCGCGACCACCTTCAGCACATAGTCGATATCGCCCGTCACCGAGAAACATTCCTGGATCTGCGCGAGATCCGACACGAGTTTCTGGAACTTCGACAGGTCTCGGATGTGCCCGCGCTCCATCGTCACGTGCACGAACGCGGTGACGCCGAACCCGAGCGTGTCGGGACACAGACGGGTTTCGTAACGGCGGATCGCGCCGATTTCCTCCAGGCGCCGATGGCGCCGCAGCGTCTGCGCGGGCGACAGGCCGACGGCCTTCGCCAAGTCGAGGTTCGACGCGCGGCCGTTCTCCTGCAGCACCGACAACAAGTGGCGATCGATGCGATCGAGAACCGGTTCAGGCATTTTTGTTTCCTCATCTGTCTCCCGGATGCAATCTTATCTCATAATGTAGGGTTTGCATGAGCGGGTTACGCAACCCGATTTCGCTGTCGCGACGCTAAACTGACGCCGGATTTTCGTGTGCGTCCGCAGCAATGCGGGCGAGGGCGACGGTCGGCGGCCGGTCTGGCGGGCCTGCCGACAGGAATCGGGTGTTGCCGCACGAAGATTGCAGTCCCCAACCCGGCGGCTCCACGAACGGCCGCCGGCACAGCAAAACAGCGCCCGGCACACCGAGGCGCGCCGCACCGCTTCCGGCGGAGGCGGGCAGAATGGAGAAGACATGGTTTCTGGAAACGAGAAGGACGGCCTCAAGCGGGGGCTGAAGAACCGGCACATCCAGCTGATCGCGCTCGGCGGCGCGCTCGGCACGGGGCTGTTCCTCGGCATCGCGCAGACGATCAAGATGGCCGGCCCGTCCGTGCTGCTCGGCTACGCGGTGGCCGGCATCGTCGCGTTCTTCATCATGCGCCAGCTCGGCGAGATGGTCGTCGACGAGCCCGTCGCCGGCTCGTTCAGCTACTTCGCCGACAAGTACGTCGGCCACTTCACCGGTTTCCTGTCCGGCTGGAACTACTGGGTGCTGTACATCCTCGTCAGCATGGCCGAGCTGTCGGCCGTCGGGATCTACGTGCAGTACTGGTGGCCCGGCGTGCCGACCTGGGTGTCGGCGCTCGTGTTCTTCGTCGCGATCAACCTGCTGAACCTGGCGAGCGTGAAATCGTACGGCGAAACGGAATTCTGGTTCTCGATCATCAAGGTCGCCGCGATCATCGGGATGATCGGCTTCGGCGGCTGGCTGCTCGCGAGCGGTCATGCAGGGCCGGAAGCGAGCATCGCGAACCTGTGGCAGCACGGCGGTTTCTTCCCGAACGGCGTGTCGGGCCTCGTGATGTCGATGGCGGCGATCATGTTCTCGTTCGGCGGGCTGGAGCTGATCGGCATCACCGCGGCCGAGGCCGACGATCCGAAGCACAGCATTCCGCGCGCGACCAACCAGGTCATTTACCGGATCCTGATTTTCTACATCGGCGCGCTCGCCGTGCTGCTGTCGCTGTATCCGTGGGAGAAGGTCGTCACCGGCGGCAGCCCGTTCGTGCTGATCTTTCACGCGCTGAGCAGCAACGTGGTCGCCAACGTGCTGAACGTCGTCGTGCTGACGGCCGCGCTGTCGGTCTACAACAGCGGCGTGTACAGCAACAGCCGGATGCTGTTCGGCCTCGCGAAGCAGGGCAATGCGCCGAGGGTGCTGTGCTCGGTGAACAAGCGCGGCATTCCGCTTGCCGCGCTCGGCGCGTCGGCGCTCGCGACCGGCGTGTGCGTGCTGGTCAACTACTTCATGCCGGGCAAGGCGTTCGAGGTGCTGATGGGCCTCGTCGTGTCGGCGCTGATCATCAACTGGGCGATGATCACGCTGATCCACCTGAAGTTCCGCCAGGCCAAGCGCATCGCCGGAGAGCAGACTTTCTTCCGCAGTCTGGGCTATCCTTTCACGAATTACCTGTGCCTGGCGTTCATGGCCGGCATTCTCGTCGTGATGTACCTGACGCCGGATCTCCGCCTGTCGGTGTACCTGATTCCCGTATGGCTCGCGGTGCTCGCGGTCGGGTATCGCTTCCGTCAGAAGAATGCGGGCTACGCGATCCGCGACGGCGCGTCCGCCGGCTGACACGGACAACACGACCCTTCTTCCAAACGAGACCGACATAGCCATGTTCGAACACATCGACGCGTACCCGGGCGATCCGATCCTGACGCTCAACGAGAACTTCCAGAAAGATCCGCGCGAGCAGAAGGTCAACCTGAGCATCGGCATCTATTTCGATGCCGAAGGCCGGATTCCCGTGATGGGTGCCGTGCGCGAAGCCGAAACCGCGCTGCAGCGCGACCACGGGCCGAAACCCTACCTGCCGATGGTCGGCCTCGCCGCGTATCGCGATGCCGTGCAGGCGCTCGTGTTCGGCGCCGATCATCCGGCGCGCGCGGCCGGCCGCATCGCGACCGTGCAGACGCTCGGCGGCTCGGGCGCGCTGAAGGTGGGCGCCGATTTCCTGAAGCGCTACTTCCCCGATGCGCAGGTGTGGCTGAGCGACCCGAGCTGGGAAAACCACCGCTTCATCTTCGAGCGCGCGGGCTTCACGGTGAACACGTACCCGTACTACGACGAAGCGACCGGCGGCTTGAAGTTCGACGCGATGCTCGCGGCGATCGACGCGCTGCCGGCGCGCAGCGTCGTGCTGCTGCACGCGTGCTGCCATAACCCGACCGGTGTCGATCTCGACGAAGGCCAGTGGGAGAAGCTGATCGACGTGATCGAGGCGCGCGGGCTGCTGCCGTTCGTCGACATGGCGTACCAGGGCTTCGGCGCGGGCCTCGACGCGGACGCGTTCGCGGTGCGCGAACTGGCCCGCCGCGGCGTGCCGGCGCTCGTCGCGAACTCGTTCTCGAAGAATTTCTCGCTGTACGGCGAGCGTGTCGGCGGCCTGAGCGTCGTCTGCGAGGATGCGGCCGCGGCCGAGCGCGTGCTGGGCCAGTTGGCCGGCGCGGTGCGCTCGAACTACAGCAACCCGCAGACCTACGGCGCGAAGGTCGTGGCGACCGTGCTGAACACGCCCGCGCTGCGCAAGCAGTGGGAGGAAGAGCTGGCCGCGATGTGCCGCCGCATCGCGCGGATGCGCCAGTCGATCCACGACGGCCTGCGCGACCACGTCAGCGGTGAAGCGCTGACGCGCTACGTGAAGCAGCGCGGGATGTTCACGTACACGGGCCTGACCGAATCGCAGGTCGAGGCGCTGCGCGAAGTGCACGGCGTGTACATCCTGCGTTCGGGGCGCATGTGCGTCGCGGGGCTGAACGATTCGAACGTCGGCATCGTCGCGGATGCGATCGGCAAGGTGCTGAAGAGCGGCGTCTGACGGCGCGCCCTCGGGCGCACGAGCGCATCGCCGAAACCGGCTGTCTCCTTCGCGGAGGCAGCCGGTTTTTTGTTGCGCGGCGGCGGCGCGGCGGTACGATGTCGGATCGAACGCATGATGAAGGAGCGGCATGGCTATTCGGATCGTACGGCTCGGCTCGCCGCGCGCGGCCGGCGAGGGCGTGAGGATCGGCACGGTGCGGCGGCCGCCGCGCGGCGTACCCAAGGCGGAATTCGCATCGCGCGACTACTATGATGTATGGCTGCCGACGCTGTCGCCGAGCCCCGAACTGGTCGCGCAGGCGCAGGCCGCCGAAACCGACGCCGAATGGCGCGCGTTCACGCGCCACTTCCGTGCCGAGATGGCGCATGGCGACGCACCGAAGGTGCTGGACCTGCTCGCCGCGCTGTCGGCCACGAGCGCGTTTTCGATCGGCTGCTATTGCGAGGACGAACGCCGCTGCCATCGCAGCGTGCTGCGCGAACTGCTCGCCGAGCGCGGTGCGGCGCTCGACGCCGACGCGCGCTGAACGCCTGCCGGGCGGCACGACGGTGCACGCGTCGCGCGGTGCAGCGAACCGGTTGACGTGGGTCAAGCGTGCGGCGGCACGGCCCGTTATGCTCACGTCATGAATCGTCCCGACGATGACAGGCGGATAGATGCAGATAGCCTTTCCACCGGAACCGCCCGAATATTGCGCACGCGATCTGGTCGTCGCGTTTTCGGCGCTGGTCGACGGACGCTGCGTGCAGTGCGCGATTACGGCCGAAGCGCTGGAAGACCATTTCGGCGCGCCGTCGTTGCTCGAACGGGATTTGCTGGATGCGTTCGACGCACACCGGCCGGCGATCGAGGCGATGGCGCGACGGATGCTCGACGAAATCGGCGGCCGGCCGGTGTTGCTGCACAGCGGTCACTTCAGGATGGATGACTGATACCGCAGGAGGACGCATGACACTGCAAGGCACGATTCATGAGCGCGACTGGTCGGTCGAGATCGAGACGCGGCCGTGCGAATCCGGCGAGTTTCGCTGCCGCGTGACCGTCGAGCACGGCACGGGCGCAGCGCGCTTTCACCACACGTTCGAGCACAGCCATGCATACCCGACCGAGCACGAGGCTGCGATCGAAGGGTTGCGGGCCGGCATGACGTGGATCGAAATGAAGGCGTCGCAGACATTCAGCGTATGAACCGCATCGTGCCGATCGAAGCGTGGATGCAAGGCTGCCAGGGCAGTAATCGCCGCGGCCGTCATCGCGCTGCATGACGCGGGATCGTGCCGCGCGCGGGACACCGTGGCACGACGACACAGGAACAGGCAACGCCGTCGGCGAACGGCGACGCCGACGGGAGGAGCGCCATGGGCGTGGGCATGCAGATCGTCTGCGTCGGATTCGCGGGTTCCGCCGCGCTGGAAGCGGAAGCGGCGGTGCAGCTGGTGCGGCTGGAACGGTTCCGCGCACGGCTGGAAGATTGCCGCCTGGTGATCGAATCGCGCCCGCGCGCGGATGGCCGCCCGATCTACGACGTGCGGCTCGAGCTGGCCGTGCGCGGCCGCTCGCCGATAGCGCCGCCGCGCGGCACCGGCGACGACGTGATCGAGGTGCTCGGCCGCGTGTTCGCGCAGGCCGAGCAGGCATTGTCCGCCGGGCAGGCCGGCGAATCCGAAGCGATCGCGCTGCATGCGGTCCCGCCGGGCGCCACCTTGCAATGACGCGCGACGCGCCGTGCGTCACACCTGCGCGAGCGCCTCGGCATCGATGATCCGCACGCGCTTGCCGCGCGTTTCGACGAGCGCATCCCGATGGAACCGCGAGAACATCCGGCTGACGGTCTCGAGCTTCATGCCGAGATAGCAGCCGATTTCCTCACGCGTCATCCGCAGGTTGAATTCCGACGGCGAATAGCCGCGCGCCTCGAAGCGCGACGACAGGTTCAGCAGGAAATGCGCGACGCGCTGCTCGGCCGACATCGTGCCGAGCAGCAGCATCTGGCTCGACTCGCGGACGATCTCGCTGCTCAGCATCTGGTAGATGAAATGCTGCATCGGCTTCATTTCGCGGCACGCGGCCTCCAGTGCGCCGAACGGGATCACGCATACGACGCTGTCCTCGAGCGCGATCGCGTCGCAGCAGTGCTGGCCGCCGCCGATGCCGTCCATGCCGAGCGTTTCGCCGGCGATCTGGAAGCCGGTCACGTGCTCGCGGCCGTCGCGATGCATCATGACCGTCTTGAACGAGCCGGCGCGCACGGCGTAGATGCTGTGAAACGGATCGTCGTTGCGGAACAGCGCATCGCCCTGGCGAACCTGGCGCGTCGAACAGATGATCGCGTCGAGTCGGCCGTATTCGGCGGCGGTCAGGTCCGGCGGCAGGCACAGCGAGCGCATCAGGCAAGCCGAGCAGCGCGCGGCGGGATGCTTCGCGCCGTCGTTACGCGCGATCGAATGAAGCGGAATCGATGGCCGAGGCGCGACGGATGGGGCGGCGGCGCAGGCGGTGGCTGTGGACATGAGTCACTCCGTCTCGGTCAGGGGTGATGCGCATGAGCGCGCACCAGGGATTCGATGACGTGGCATGCGGCGTCGAATTCGGCGGTCTTGTCGAAGAAGTAGTCCGCTCCTGCCGTCGCGCATGCCTCCCTGAATGCCGGCGCCGAATGGTTGGTCAGCACGATCGTGACGATCCGCGGCACGGCCTTCGACAGCATCCCGATCAGGTCGAGGCCGCTGCCGTCGGCGAGCCGCAGGTCGACGATCACGACGTCCGCGTGGCTGCCGCGGATATGCGTCAATGCGTCCTCGCCGTCTTCCGCTTCGCCGACGACCACGACGCCGCGAATCGCGCCGACGAGCAGCGCGATCCGTTGCCGGACGGCAATGGCGTGATCGACGAGAAAAACCCGAAGTGCGACGGCGGGCGACAGGCTGGCATTCATGCCGGCAGTATCGTGTTGCGCCGCCGAAAATGAAATCGGCCGAACTGGAAGTTTGTGTAGGCCGTGGCGACGCGTTGTAGGGCGTTTCCTACAACGCGTACGGGAAAGAGGCGAGGTGGCGCGCCCGACGATACCGGGCAGCCCCGCTCAGATGGCGGCGGACCGTTGCCGCCGCGCAATCAGCCGGCCGCGCGCGCGTCCAGCGCGTCGCGGGCCGTGCGGCATGCGGCCAGATCCCAGGCCGCGCAACCGACCGTCTTGAACAGCAGCGGCCCGCTGCGCTCGAACGTGCCGCGCAGCACGTCGGCGAGCGACGCGACCCGCTGCCAGTCGACCTGCGCGACGATCAGGTCGCCGGCCTCATGGCGCGCACCGGCCGGATCGTCGACGACGAGCCGGCTGTGCCGCACGGTGTCGGCGTCGATTTCGGCGGCATCCGCGGTGAACGCGCCGACGCCGACCACGAGGCGGCCTTCGCGCGCGGCTTCGCGATAGACGGGCGTGCGGCTCGTCGTCAGCGTGACGACGACGTCGATCGCATCGGGAATCGCGTCGCCGTCGAGCGGCACGAGCCGCGGCGCCTGTGCGCGGTGCGCGGCACAGAACGCGGCCGCGCTGTCTGCGCGCGAGCCGCGCACGTGCAGCCGTGCATCCGGAAAGATCGCCGCGAGCGCCTCCGCGTGATTGGCCGCCTGCTTGCCGGTGCCGATCAGCAGGATGTCGCGCGGCGCGGCGCCGTGCAGCGCCTGGATGCCGAGCGCGGTAACGGCCGCCGTGCGGCGCCCGGTGACCGTCGGGCCGTCGAGCACGAAGCGCAGCGCGCCCGTCGTCGCGTCGTACGCGCTCACCTGGCCGAGGATCGTCGGCAGTCCGCGCGCGCCGTTGCCGGGGCACACGTTCACGAGCTTGTGGCTCGCGAGGTCGCGTGCGCTCGACGGCATCGACAGCATCACGCCGCCCGCCTGCAGCGGCACGACCAGCCGTTCGGGGCTGACGATCTCGCCTGCCGCGTATTCGGCGACGGTGCGGGCGAGCGTGGCGAGCAGTGCGGGATAGTCGAGCAGCGCTGCCGTTTCGGCGGCATCGAAAGCGGGGATCCGGGAGAGAGCGGTCATCGTATCGGTCGGTTTTGCATCGGTGGGCGTGGACGACCGCGCAGCACGCGCTCGCCATGGCGGCTGTCGATGATCGACACGGCAGCCGTTCTGGATCAAATCTATACCAGTCACTTGGCGGCAGGCAAGCCGGAAAAGCCAGCAGGCTGCCGATTTTGGTTCTAATATCCGTCCAGATGGGCGTCGCTCCGGTATGGTGCGAACCCGCTTGTTTCCCCATTCACCACCCGACCGGGCAGGAGCCCCTGATGATGTCCGCACGTCCTGAATCGCTCGAAGCCGGTTTCCGGCCGCTGCAGATCTACGAACAGGTCGCCGAGAAGATCCGCGACGAGATCCGCGCGGGGCGCTATGCGGCCGATTCGCGGTTGCCGTCGGAGCGCGAACTCGCGGCGCTGTTCCAGGTCGGCCGGCCGGCCGTGCGCGAGGCGCTCGGCGCGTTGCAGAACGAGGGGCTGGTGTTCACGAAGCGCAATTCGGGCACCTACGTCGTGGCGGCGCCGCTCGACGTGCTCGCGCAGCGCGGCGACACGCGCGGCGTGCCCGACGCCGACTTCAGTCCGACGTCGACGCTGGGCGTGCGACTCATCCTCGAGCCGGCGATCGCGCGCCTCGCCGCCGCGCACGGGCGCGCCGATCCCGTCGCCGAGGGCTATCTTGCGCAGATGGAAACCATCGCCGACATCGACGATCCGCAGCAGCGGGCGTTGTGGAACGAGAGCGACCGGCTGTTCCACCGGCAGCTTGCATTGATGACCGGCGACGCGCTGATCGTGAAGATCGCGGACGAAGTCGCGAAGACGATGGATCAGCCGCTGTGGAAACGGCTGAAGGACGACGGCATCTACGATGCGGGCCGCATCCGCCTTTACGTGTCCGAGCACCGGCTGATCTACGAGGCGATCGTGTCGGGCGACGCCGATGCGGCCGCCTTCTACGTCGAACAGCACATCCTTCGCGTGCGGCGGGACATCGCGCCGAAATGAAATGCGCCACGCCATTCTGGTCTGAAAATCGACCAGAAGCGCGAAATTCATTTTGAAATTGCTTGCGTCGTGACCACGTGTGTCCTACATTGGTTTCACACAAAACCAATCAGGAGACACCATGCGACACTTCGTTATCGCGCTCTCGGTGGCCGTTGCCGCCGGCGCGCTGACTTCCGCGCACGCGCAGGAAGTCGTGATGATCGGCCATTCGGCACCGCTGACCGGCCCGCAGGCCGCGAACGGCAAGGACAATGAAAACGGCGCGCGCCTCGCCGTCGAAGAGCTCAACAAGGCCGGCGTGAAGGTGGCGGGCAAGACGGTCACGTTCAAGCTGGTGTCCGAGGACGACCAGGCCGACCCGAAGGCGGGCGTGCAGGTCGCGCAGAACCTGGTCGACAAGGGCGTCGTCGCGGTGCTCGGGCCGTACAACTCGGGTGTCGCGATTCCGGCGTCGCGCGTGTACAGCAACGCGGGCGTGCCGATCCTGCCGGTCGCGTCGAACCCGGCGCTCACGCGGCAGGGCTTCAAGAACATCTTCCGGATCGGCGCGAGCGACGAACAGCTCGGCGGCACGATGGCGACCTTCGCCGCGAAGACGCTGAACGCGAAAACCGCCGCGGTCATCGACGATCGCACCGCGTACGGGCAGGGCGTCGCGGAGCAGTTCATGAACGTCGCGAAAGCGAACGGAATCAAGATCGTCGACCAGGAGTACACGAATTCGTCGGCGACCGATTTCCTCGGCATTCTCACCAAGATCAAGGCCAGCAATCCCGACGTGATCTTCCTCGGCGGCTATGCGGCGCAAGGCGCGCCGATGGCGAAGCAGATGAAGCAGCGCGGGTTGCGCGCGAAGCTGCTCGGCGGCGACGGCATCTGCTCGGCCGACATGGGCAAGGTCGCCGGCGAGGCCGCGTCGATCGTCTACTGCGCGCAGGGCGGCGTCGCGCTCGAGAAGACGCCGGCCGGCCGCGAATTCCTGAAGAAGTATCACGATACCTATCACACGGACACACAGGTTTACGGCGTCAATTACTACGACGGCATGAAGCTGTTGGCCGACGCGATGGTCAAGGCCGGCACGACCACGGACAAGGCGAAGCTGATCGCGCAGCTGGCGAAGTCGAACTATGCGGGCGTCGCGGGCACCTATTCGTTTGACGAGCGCGGCGACCTGAAGGGCGCGCCGACCACCGTCTACGTCATCCGCAACGGGCTGCCCGAGCCTTACGCCAAGTAACCCGGACCGGACGGCGCCGCGGCGCCGTCCTTCGTCTTCACGCCTTCGATCCTCCATGAAAATTTCCCGATCCCTTTCCACCGTCGAAGTCCATACCGGCGGCGAAGCGTTCCGCATCGTCACGAGCGGCCTGCCGCGCCTGCCCGGCGACACGATCGTCCAGCGCCGCGCGTGGCTCAAGGAGAACGCCGACGAAATTCGCCGCGCGCTGATGTTCGAACCGCGCGGCCACGCCGACATGTACGGCGGCTACCTGACCGAGCCGGTGTCGGCGAACGCGGATTTCGGCGTGATATTCGTGCACAACGAAGGCTACAGCGACCATTGCGGGCACGGCGTCATCGCGCTGTCGACCGCCGCGGTCGAGCTCGGCTGGGTGCAGCGCACGGTGCCGGAGACGCGCGTGGGCATCGATGCGCCGTGCGGCTTCATCGAGGCGTTCGTGAAATGGGACGGCGAACATGCCGGGCCGGTGCGCTTCGTCAACGTGCCGTCGTTCATCTGGCAGCGCGACGTGTCGGTCGACACGCCGTCGTTCGGCACCGTGACCGGCGACATCGCATACGGCGGCGCGTTCTATTTCTACGTGGACGGCGCGCCGTTCGACCTGCCGGTGCGCGAAGCGGCGGTGGAAAAGCTGATTCGCTTCGGCGCCGAAGTGAAGGCCGCCGCGAACGCGAAATATCCGGTCGTGCATCCGGAGATCCCCGAAATCAACCATATCTACGGCACGATCATCGCGAACGCGCCGCGCCATCCGGGCTCGACGCAGGCGAACTGTTGCGTGTTCGCGGATCGCGAGGTCGACCGCTCGCCGACCGGCTCGGGCACGGGCGGCCGTGTCGCGCAACTGTACCAGCGCGGGCTGCTCGCGGCGGGCGACACGCTGGTCAACGAGTCGATCGTCGGCACGGTGTTCAAGGGCCGCGTGCTGCGCGAGACGACGGTCGGCGATATCCCGGCCGTGATTCCGGAAGTGGAGGGCAGCGCGCACATCTGCGGGTTCGCGAACTGGATCGTCGACGAGCGCGATCCGCTTACCTACGGTTTTCTCGTCCGCTGAGCGTCGGCGTACCGCCCTCGGTCGGGCGCGCGTTCCCGCTGCGGGGCGCGCGCCTTTTTGTTGTAAAAATGTGCGAACCGGCGCCATTCGCGCGGGCGCCGGACGGCCGCCGGCCGGCGGGCCGCGCGAGTTTTGGTACGATGCAGCCTTTCCAGCAGATCCCCCACCCGCGTGAATCGCCGAAACGTGTCGTCAGTGCGTGACCTCTGTGCCAAATGGGTCGCGCGTGCCCAACCCGTCGCGGCCGCTGCCGCCGTGTTCGTCAAGCGTGTCCGGGCCAGCGCCTGGCACCACCTCCGTCATCCGACACGCCGCGGCGTGCTGCGCGCGGCCGCCGCCGTGCCGGCGCTGTTCGTGCTGTACGTGCTGGTGCTGATCCCGTTCACGCCGGGCATCGGCGACATCCGCAAGGCGCGCGTCGACCAGCCCGCGCAAGTGCTGTCGGCCGACGGCAAGCTGCTCGCCGAATTCAAGCCGTCGAACCGCGAATGGGTGTCGCTCAAGCAGATCTCGCCGCACATGGTCGACGCGCTGATCGCGACCGAAGACCATCGCTTCTACGAGCATCACGGCCTCGACTGGAAGCGCACGGCGTCGGCCGCGCTCCATACGTTCTCGGGCAGCCGCCAGGGCGGCTCGACGATCACGCAGCAGCTCGCGCGCAACCTGTATCCGGACGAGATCGGCCGCGCGCCGACGCTCACGCGCAAGGTGAAGGAGGCGATCACCGCGCTGAAGATCGAGGCCGTCTACAGCAAGGACCAGATCCTCGAGACCTACCTGAACACGGTGCCGTTCCTGTACAACGCGTACGGCGTCGAGATGGCCGCGCGCACCTATTTCGACAAGTCCGCCGACGAGCTCGACGTGCTGGACAGCGCGACGCTCGTCGGGATGCTGAAGGGCAACAGCTACTACAACCCGGTGCTGAACCCCGAGCGCGCGCTGCAGCGGCGCAATACCGTCCTCGGCCAGATGGTGAAGTACGGCAAGCTGTCGCCGGCGCAGTTCGCGCAGTTGCAGCGCCGGCCGCTGCGCATCGATTTCGAGCGCCAGAAGGAGCCGCCGGGACCCGCGCCGCACTTCGCGCAGCAACTGCGCAAATGGCTGATCGGCTGGGCCGACCGCAACGACTACAACATCTATTCGGACGGGCTGATCGTGCGCACCACGATCGATTCGCGGCTGCAGCAGATGGCGACGGCGGCATTGACGCTGCAGGCGAACCAGCTGCAGGGCATCGCGAACAACGCATGGAGCGGCCGCGACGGCTGCGGCACCGACAACGAGGTGTTCCGCACGTTCATGCGCGAGTCGCCCGAGTACAAGGCCGCGCAGGATGCCGGCAAAAACGATGCCGCCGCGATGAAGCAGCTCGCCGCCGACCGCGGCTTCATGCGCGCGCTGTGCAAGGCGAAGACCGACGTGCAGGCCGGCTTCGTCGCGATCGACCCGCGCGACGGGCAGATCCGCGCGTGGGTCGGCAGCCGCGACTTCACGAGCGAGCCGTTCGATCACGTCGCGCAGGCGCGGCGTCAGCCGGGTTCGACCTTCAAGCCGTTCGTCTACGGCGTCGCGTTCGCAAACGGGATGAAGCCGGACGATACCTTCATCGACCAGGCGGTCGAGATTCCGCTGAAGGGCGGGGAGATCTGGCGGCCGAACGACGACGTGCCGCCGTCGGGCAAGCCGATGACGCTGCGCGACGCGGTCGCGCTGTCGCGCAACCGGATCACCGCGCAGGTGATGGAGAAGGTCGGGCCGGCGGCGGTGGCGCGGCTCGCGCGCGACATGGGCGTGCGCGAAAGCCCGCTCGAGCGCGTGCCGTCGCTCGCGCTCGGCACGAGCCCGGTGACGCTGAAGGAGATGGTTGCGTCGTACGCGACGATCGCGAACGGCGGGCTGTACGTCGAGCCGCAGATGGTGACGCGCATCGAGAACCGCCAGGGCGACGTGCTCGCCGAGTACGCGCCGGCGCCGCCCGAGCGCGCGCTCGATGCCGAGACGGACAAGACGCTGCTCGGCGTGATGCGCGACGTGGTGACACGCGGCACCGGCAGCAGCATCCGCGCGCGCTTCGGCATTCGCGGCGACGTGGCCGGCAAGACCGGGACCACGCAGGACAACGCGGACGGCTGGTTCATCCTGATGCAGCCCGGGCTGGTGGCCGGCGCATGGGTCGGTTTCGACGACGGCCGCGTGACGCTGCGCAGCGACTATTGGGGGCAAGGCGCGCACAGCGCGCTGCCGATCGTCGGCGACTTCTTCCAGCGCGCGCAACGCGCCCGAATCGTCGACACGAAGCTGAAATTCGATACCGAACCGTCGCCCGGCTGGTTCGCGTCGGTGCGCGAACGCGTGACGGACTTGTTCGACGGATGGTTCGGGCCCGAGCCGAAGCAGGCGCCGGCGCCCGTCAGGACGCAGCGTATCGAGCGGCAGCCGGAGGCGGACGCCGCTGCGGCATCGGGTGCATCGGCTGCGTCGGCGCCCGACGCGGCATCCGGCGGGATCGTCGAGGAGTGGATTCCGGCGTCGGAGGTGGCGGCATCGGCCGCCGCGCTGTCGGCGGGCGCGTCGCAATCGCAGGCCGCGCAGCCGCCGGCGGCGGGCGGCAACGCGGGCAACGCCTCCGGCCCGGGCCTCGCCTCCGCGCCGGCCGTGCCTTCGTCCGTACCGGCACCGCCGGCGGCTCCGGCTCCGGCTCCGGCTCCGGTTTCACCCGGCGCGACCAGCGGTTCGGAGTAACGAGACGTTCAGATTTCGCGCGATGCTGCCGTAATAACGTTGTCACGACAGCACGCGCGGTTGCTCCGCGCCTTTCCGATGCGGCTCATCACCGATCACGTCGCGCTCGCGCGCGACGACCTCTCAACCGGCACTCCGCTCGGCTTCGATCTCTTCGACGCGGGCGGCGCCGCGCTGCTGCCCGCCGGCACGACGCTGCACGATCCCGCGCAGCATGCTTTCCTGTTCGATCACTTCCGGCCGGTTCGCCGGCGCGATGACGCCGAGCCCGCCGCGCCTGCGCCCCACACCGTGCCGGCGGCCGCGCGCATGGGGCTGTCGGCCGGCGCGGCGATCGGCATCCGGCGGCGGGTCGGCGCGACCCGCGTGCTGCAGCGCTGCCGGTTGATCGGGATCGGCGCATCGGGGGCGCTGTTCGTCGAACCGCAGCCGGCGGTCGTGCTCGATTTTGCCCGTGGCGACGACGTCGAGGCGGTCGCGATCGGCCGGTCGGCGGTGTCGCGTTTCGGTGCGACGGTCGACGCCGTGCACGCGGCCGGTGCGGCGCCGTTCCTGGTGCTGTCGCCGCCGGGCTTCGTCGACCGGCTGCGCACGCGCGCGGAGCCGCGCGTCCAGGTGCGGATCGCGGCCCGCTGCACGGGCGGGACAGTGCAGGCGGACGGTATCGGGATCGTGCGCGATCTCAGCCTGAACGGACTGTCGATCGCGGTCGACCGGGCGCTCGCGGCGGCCGGCGAGCCGTTGCGCGTGCAGTTGCCGTACATGGATGACGATCGTGTCGGGTTGCTCACGCTCGACGGCACGGTGCGCGCGGTGCATGCCGATCCGGCGCTCCCGGGCTGGGTGCTGCACCATGCGGCGTTCGACGAGACTGCCGCCGACGACCGGACCCGCCTCAAGGCGTTGTTGTTCGACCTGTCGGTCGGCGCCGCCGAGACGGACCTGGTCCGCTGATGCGGTGAACCGGGCACACGTGGCAGCCGCGGCGCAGCGGCCTCCGGCTCGGCCAATCCACGCCGGACGAAGCATGCTGCCGCCCATTGGTTTCAGGCGTGGCCATAATCCTCCGATGATTCGGCCGCATGCATCGCGATTGTACGGATTCCGTCAACAGTGAATTTGCGATTTAAGTATTTACCCTGATAGCGTGGCCTCCTAGACTTTCACTCATGCGCAACGACTACCGAGTCGGAAGCGCCTGACAAAACAATCTGGAGGTAACGCATCATGAAATCGCTGATCAAGGCAGTTGCACTGGCCGCTCTGGTGGCCGCCCCGGTCGTGTCGTTCGCCCAATCGAACCAGCAGCCGCTGACGCGCGCGCAAGTGCGAGCCGAGCTGGTTCAGCTCGAAAAGGCCGGCTACAACCCGAACGACTGGATGAACTATCCGGAAAACATCCAGGCCGCACAGGCAAAGATCGCCGCCGCACAGAACACCGGTGCGCAGGCCGACGTAACGGGCTATGGCTCGAACCCGGTCGCGACGTCGCAGTCGGGCCAGCGTGTGGCCGTGCCGGCCGCAGCCGATCGTTCGTCGGTGTACTTCGGCCACTAAGCAAGCCATTCGCCGCGCGGCCGCCAGGCCGCCCGCAATGCCGTACCGAAAGGCCCGCACTCGAGTGCGGGCTTTTTTGCGTGCGCGGCACGCGGGCGCGGGCTGACAATCGATCGCGCGTGCGCTAGCATCGCGGTCGGCATTGCCACGCTGCGGCGGCCGCGACCGAGGTCGCGACCGTCGGCCGGCGAGGTCGCGCGCCGAGGCGCGGCGGCAAGCCCGGCATCACGTTCCACGACTTCAACGAAAACAAACAGGAGCATCCATGCGTGTCTCGACCGGTCTGCTGTGCGCGCTCGCGCTGGCGGCGAACGTTGCCCATGCACAGGCGAATTGTGCGGACGCGACGGATCAGGCAGCGATGACGGCGTGCGCCGATCGCGCGTACAAGAAATCCGACGCGGACCTGAACCGCACTTACCAGGCCGTCACCGCACGGCTGCGCGACGCGAAGCCGCTCGCGGAAAAACTCGTGAACGCGCAACGCGCGTGGATCGCGTACCGCGATGCCGAATGCAACTTCTCCAGCGCGAACGCCGAAGGCGGCAGCGTGTATCCGATGGTCGTATCGACCTGCCTCGACGATCTGACCAAGACGCGCAACGAGACGCTGAAGGGTTATCTGTCGTGCGAGGAAGGCGACCTGGCCTGCCCGGTGCCGGGCAAGTAGGCTGCGCGACCTTCAGCCGGCCCGCGCGTCGCGCGGCCGGCACGGTGCGCCTAGACGTCGTCCGTCTCGTCGAGCAGCTTGTGCCGCATCGCGTAGCGGACCAGCGCCGCTTCGTGCGGCATCTGCATCTTTTCCAGGATCCGGGTCTTGTAGGTGCTGACCGTCTTCGCGCTCACGCACAGCGCCTGCGCGATCTCGGTCAGCGTCTGTCCGGCGGCGATCCGGCGGAACACGTCGAACTCGCGATCGGACAGCCGCTGGTGCGGCAGCGTCTCGGCCGGTTCGTTCAGGCTTTGCGCGAATTGCTCGGCCATCGCGAGGCTCACGTAGACGCCGCCCGATGCAACCTTGGTCACCGCGCCGACCAGTTCGGCGCTCGCGCTTTCCTTGGTCAGGTAGCCCGACGCGCCGGCGCGGAACGCGCGCACCGCGTACTGCTGTTCCGCATGCATGGTCAGCACGAGTACGCGTAGCGCGGGCTTCTCGTCCTTGATCTGCTTGATCAGCTCGACGCCGTTGCGGCCCGGCATCGACAGGTCGAGCACCAGCACCTGGGCTGGCGTCGAGCGAATCAGCGCGATCGTCGACGGCCCGTCGCACGCTTCGCCGGCCACTTCGAATGCGGTGGTGTTCTGGAGAATGTGCCGCAGACCGTCGCGCACGAGCGTATGGTCGTCGGCGATGAGCACCTTGATCATGTGAGGGTGGTTTCCTGTTGAACGGTGCCGAGCGGGAACGCGACGGTGATCGAGAAGCCGCGCGCGAGCGCGGTATCGATCGTCACGCTCCCGCCCAGCATGTGTGCGCGTTCGCGAATGCCGATCAGTCCGAACGACTTGTCCTCGTGGGCGGTGCCGCCCGGTGCCGCGCCGCGGCCGTTGTCCGCGACGCGCAGCACGCAGAAGCCTTCCTCGATGTCGAGCCGCAATGCGACGCGCGTCGCATCCGCATGGCGCGCGACGTTCGTCAGCGCTTCCTGGACGATCCGGAACAGCGTGGTCGCCCCGGTACTGGTGAACGTGAGGCCGCCGGTTTCGATCTGGCGTTCGACGTCGATGCCGTAGCGGTTCGTGAAATCGTTCGCCAGCCATTCGATCGCGGGCACGAGGCCGAGATCGTCGAGCATCACGGGGCGCAGGTCGGCTGCGATGCGCCGCACCGACGCGACGGTCGCGTCGATCAGCCGGCGCATGCCCTGCAGTTGCGACAGCACGTCGTCGTCGGGTTGCGCGCGGTTCGGCGCACGCAGTTGCTGCTCGATGACGGACAGGTCCATCTTCAGCGCGGTGAGTTGCTGGCCGAGGTCGTCGTGCAGTTCGCGCGCGATGCGGGTCTTTTCCTCTTCGCGCACGTTCTGCAGGTTCGCCGACAGTTCGCGCAGCTCCTCGCGCGACTGCTTCAGTGCATTCTCTGCGCGCTGCCGCTCGGTGATGTCGCGCAGCATGACCGTATAGAGCTTGCCCGACGCGTCGCGGATCTGCGAGATCGACGCTTCGATCGGGAATTCCTCGCCGTTGCCGCGCAGCCCGAACAGCACGCGCTGGCGGCCCATCTGCCGCTCCGACACGCCCGTCACGCCGAACTGGTCGACGTGCTTCGCGTGCGCGGCACGAAACCGTTCGGGGATGAAGCGCGACAGCGGCGCGCCGATCGCCTCCATCGCCGACACGCCGAATACCTGTTCGGCCATCGGGTTGAAGATCACGACCGTCTGCTTCTCGTCGATCGTGATGATCGCTTCCATCGACGAGCGGATGATGCCCATCATCCGCGCCTCGTTCAGGATGCCGCGGCTGCTGGCGCCCGTATCGGCGGCGCCGGCGCGGCCGCGCAGCAACGCATGGACGAGCGCCGCGAATGCGAACGACGCGATCAGGCCCGCGGCGAGCACCGTGCCCGCCGCGCGCTGCGCGCCCGTCGCGCTCGGGCGGCCGTCCGCGGAATAGGCGAGCGTCAGCACGGTCCCGCCGAAATTCAGCTGGTCGGTGCGCCGCATCAGGTCAGGCGACGCGGAGGCTTCGTCGGTCGTCGTCTCGGCACTCGCGATCGGCCGGGGATCGTCGCCGGCGCTCATCCGCAGGTCGAGCCCGCGTTCCGCATCGAGTGCGCGCTCGATCAAGCGATTCGGGCTCACCTGCGCGAACAGCACGCCGTCGGCGCCCGTCTCGCGGGCGCCGGCCGGCGCGGCGGTGGTGCGCGGTGAAGCCGTCGCGGGCAGGAACAGCGTGAGGGTACGCGCATCTCGGGACGTATCGTCGTCGGCCGAATGGACACCGAGGGCGACATCGCCCGTGCGCAGCGCGTGCGCCATGGGCGCCTGGTCCGTCGCGCCGAAGCGCACGCCGGCCGAGCTCGACGCGGGCGCGCCGAGCGTCGCCACCGCGAGCGGGCCGGCCGGCATCGGCGCGTGGCCGGCGAGGGCGCTGCGCGCCGCGGGCGACAGCGGCGCATAGCCGACTTGCCGGATCGGCGAACGCCCGTTGTCGAGCTCGAGCGTGTCGGCATATCGGCGCCATTGCTCGGGCGTCATCTGCGGCGCGAGCGCGAACGCGCCGCGCGTGCTTTCGAGCACGGCGACGCCGGCTTGCAGCTCATGGCGCAGCATCGCCGTCACGTGCGTCGTGCGCCGCTCGAAGCGCGTATGGACGGCGCCTTGCCACTGCTCGCGAACGAGCAGCGCGACGCCGAGCGACAGCACGGCGCCGGCGAACAGCGTAACGACGCCAGCCGCGAGCGGCTGGCGTAACATGGTCTGGAAACGCGTGGGCCCTCGGGCGTCACGCGGCGGGGTTCCACTGGCGGTCATTCGATGGCCATTCTGGTGTCGGGGCCGCCCGTGGCACTCGGGCGGCGCGGCATAACCGGGGAAAAATCGCACCGGCCGCGTGCGGCGTCTATTTTCAAGATTAAATTGTGCGCGTTTTGCACGTTTTTTGTAATAGGGTCAGCTAAAAATGAGATGCCGGGCGGTGCAACTGGCGTCCCGGCCGCGATTGACACGCGTCAACCGGCGTGTCGTCACGTGGGGGCAGACTGTTCGGCAGGCGAGCCGGCATCGGGCCGGCTTGCGGTGACGAGGGCGTCGTTCGCGCGATGCGCGGCGAGCGCCCGGTCGGAGGGCGGACCATGTACAAGCGGATTTTCGTCGGGCTCGATGGCAGCCCGAGTGCGCGTCTCGCGTTGAACGAGGCGATCCGGATCGCGCAGGCATCCGGCGGCGAGATCACGTGCGCGTATGTCGTCGAGCACCGGCCGCAGCTCGTCGACGTCGATGCGGGCTTCGCGGCCGAACACGACGGCGACGCGGCGGCAGCCGATGCGGCGACACCCGTGCTCGACTACGCGAAGGCGGCGCTCGCGCAGCGGCACGTGCCGGGCACCGTGCGCGCGCTCGACGCGTACGGCGAGGACATCGCCGCGGTGCTGATGCGCACGGCGGCCGAGGCCGGCGCCGACCTGATCGTGATGGGCACGAGCGGGCGGCATGGCCTGCGCCGGCTGTTGCTGGGCAGCGTCGCGGAATCGCTGCTGCGCGCGGCCGACCGGCCCGTGCTGCTGGTGCGCCACGACGAGCCGACTGCGGCTGCAACCGCGTGAAGGGGCGGTGCGGCGCCGAGCCATGAGCGGCGGGCAGGCGGCTGCGGTGCGGATGTCGGTGTGATGGCGGGTGCGGCGCATCGCGCGACGCGGCGATGCGTTGCGCCGCCGTGTCCCGACGACATGATTGCGCGGCGCCGGTTGCATCGCGGCCCGCACTTCTGGCAGCATCGGCCGGTGTTCGCTTGATCGCCGCGCGCCGCGTGGCGCGCGCGATCCCGTCGCCGCGTGCATGGCCGCGGCGATCGACGCAGCGGCACGCGAGCCCGGCCGACGGGATTTCCGGGCGGCCCCCGTGTAGCGCGTGCCCGGTCCACTCCTTCACCGACGTCATTCGCCATGCCCATCTCCGCCGCCGACCTGATTCGCCAGTTCGATCTGCAACCGCACCCCGAGGGCGGTTATTTCCGGGAAACCTACCGCGCGGCCGATACGGTCGTGCGCCCGGCCGACGGCGCGCCGCGCGCGGCGTCGACCGCGATCTACTACCTGCTGTGCGATGGCGCGTATTCGTCGTGGCACCGGATCCGTTCCGATGAAGTCTGGCATTTCTACGCGGGCGATCCGCTCGAAGTGTGGGTCCTCGACGAACACGACGGCCTGACGATCCATCGGCTCGGCAACCCGCTCACGCATCCCGGCACCGTATTCCAGGCGGTCGTGCCGGCAGGGCGCTGGTTCGGCGCGCGCTGCGCGTCGCCGGAGCATGTCGCGCTGGTCGGCTGCACGGTCGCGCCGGGGTTCGAGTTCGCGGAATTCGAACTCGCGGACGCGACGGCACTGGCCGCCGCGTTTCCCGAGTACGCGGAGCACGTCGCGCGGCTCGCGCAGCGCGCCGATGCGTGAGCATGGCGGCCGCCGTCAACGGCAGCCCTTCCGCGCGATCCCGGCCAAACCCGTTTAGAATGCACGGTGGTGCAGGATTGGTCGCGGACGTACCGCGGCGATCGCTGCCAGCCGTATCGACGGCCGCCCCCGTCGCACGGTCAGCCTGTCTTCCAGGAGCGCCGCCGTGTGGCACTTTCCCATCGCGATTCCCTCGTCGCTCGGTCCTTGGGCCGTGTTCGCGAGCGTACTGATCACGCAGCTCGGCGTGCCGGTGCCGGCCGTGCCGATGCTGATTCTCGGCGGCACGATGGCGGCGATGGGGCAGGCGTCCTGGGCGAGCATGTTCGCGGCGGCGATCGGTGCGACGATGCTTGCCGATTCGCTGTGGTTCTTCATGGGCCGCACGCGCGGCCGGCGCTTGCTGAACGGCCTCGTGCGATTCTCGCTGTCGCTCGACACGACGCTGCGCTTCGCGCGCAATGTATTCGAAAGATACGGCGCGCCGCTGCTCGTCCTCTCCAAATTCCTGCCGGGCCTCGGCCTCGTGTCGGCGCCGCTGCTCGGCACGACGGCGATCGGCATCGGCGTGTTCCTGTTCTGGGATCTGGCCGGCGCGTCGCTGTGGGCGGCGTTCTGGCTCGTCGGCGGCGCGGCCGTGCATGACCAGATCGTCCAGTTCGTGCTGTGGGTGCGCGCGAGCGGCGGCACGATCCTCGATGCGTTCCTCGCGATCTTCATCACGTTCCTGCTTTATCGCTGGGTGCGCCGCGTGCAGTTCCGCCGCTACCTCGCGCAGGTGCGCATCTCGCCGCCGCAACTCGTCGAGATGATGACGTCCAACGAGCCGCCGCTGATCTTCGACGCGCGGCCGCGCGCGATTCGCGAACGCGAGCCGTACCGGATCGCCGGCGCGGTGCCGGTCGATCTCGATTCGCCGGATCTGCTCGATCCGGAGCTGCTGAAGCGGCCGATCGTCGTGTATTGCGTATGCCCGAACGAGGCAACCGCGAAGCGCCTGATCGCGAAGATGCAGCGCAAGAAGATGCTCCACAACATCAAGGCGCTGAAGGGCGGCCTCGACGCGTGGGAGAAGCACGGCTATCCGGTCGAGCCGCTGCCGGCCGATCTCGATTCATCGCGGTATTTCGTGCGGCCCGAACATGCGGCGCTCGCCGGTGAATATACGGTGCGCGCGACGTTGTCGAAATAAATCGGGCGCGGGATTCCGCGCACGTCCGCATTTCACGTCCGATTTCACGCTTCCCGCCGCCGAGAAAATCGGCTGACACGAATCGTCTGATTATTCCTATAATCTCGCCTGCATATTGCGTGCGCGTGATTGCGCACATTCGACGCGCGCTCGTTCGCGCCGAAGGCGATTGATCCCGTTGCTGCCCGCCACGCGCACAGCCGTGTCGCACGGGCCGCACGGGCGTATTCCGTGAAAGACCGATCCGTTTTCCGGATTGTTCCGGAAAATGCCGATAATCAACGGCGATTCCAATCGGAGTGACGCAGTATCCGCAACGTTTTTAATCCAGAAACGGCGGCGGGGATTTTTCGTTTTCGGTTTGCCAGTATCGGCATGAACGGCCGCGCATTGACATCGACAATGACGGCGGCCCGTTCGCGGCTGCCAGGAGACGGACTTGACACAACCGGAAGACCAACTGCACCGCGGGCTGGAAGAGCGGCACATCAACCTGATGGCGCTCGGCGCGACGATCGGCGTCGGCCTGTTCCTCGGCTCGGCCACCGCGATCCGCACGGCCGGCCCGGCCATCCTGCTGACGTACCTGCTGGGCGGCATCGCGATTTTCCTGATCATGCGCGCGCTCGGCGAAATGGCGATCACCAATCCGGTCGCCGGCGCGTTCAGCCGCTATGCGCGCGACTATCTCGGCCCGCTCGCGGGCTACCTGACCGGCTGGACCTACTGGTTCGTGTGGATCGTCACCTGCATGGCGGAGATCACGGCGGTCGGCGTCTACATGCACATGTGGTTCCCGGGCGTGCCGAACTGGATCTGGGCGCTCGCGGCGCTCACGGCGATGGGCGCGGTGAACTTCATCGCCGTCAAGCTGTACGGCGAGTTCGAGTTCTGGTTCGCGCTGATCAAGATCGTCACGATCGTGCTGATGATCGTGGGCGGCGGCCTCATGATCGCGTTCGGCATCGGTAACGGCGGCATCGCGACGGGCATCTCGAACCTGTGGGCGCATGGCGGTTTCATGCCGAACGGCATCGACGGCGTCATCGGCGCGCTGCCGATCGTGATGTTCGCGTATCTCGGCGTCGAAATGCTCGGCCTCACGGCCGGCGAGGCGCGCAATCCGGAGAAGTCGCTGACGAAGGCGGTGAACTCGGTATTCTGGCGCGTGCTGATCTTCTACATCGGTGCGCTGTTCGTGATCATGTCGCTCTATCCGTGGGACCAGATCGGCACGCAGGGCAGCCCATTCGTGATGACCTTCTCGCGGCTCGGGATCCCGGCCGCCGCCGGCATCATCAACTTCGTCGTGCTGACCGCGGCGCTGTCGTCGTGCAACAGCGGGCTGTTCAGCACCGCGCGGATGCTCTACAACCTCGCGCAGCAGGGCCAGGCGCCGGCGCGCCTCGGTCGCGTGAACCGCAACGGCGTGCCGGTGTACGGCGTCGCCGTGTCGGTCGCGCTGCTGTTGATCGGCGTGTTGCTCAACTACCTGGCGCCGCAGCAGGTGTTCACGTGGCTGACGTCGGTGTCGACGTTCGGCGCGATCTGGACGTGGTGCGTGATCCTGATCGCGCAGATGCGCTTTCGCCGCACGCTGTCGGCCGACAGGATCGCGCGCCTGCCGATCCGCGTGCCGTTCTATCCGCTCGGCTCCTTCGTCGCGCTCGGGTTTCTCGCGCTGGTCGTCGTGCTGATGGCGTTCACGCCGGACACGCGCGTCGCGCTCGTGATCGGCCCGGCGTGGATCGTGCTGCTCGGTATCGCATACGCGGTGTTCCATGCGAATCGCGCGGGTGCGCCCGCATCGACGAAGTCGTAAGCCAGCCGGGCGACGCTCGGCCTGCCGCGCGTCGCACGTGTGCGCGCGGCGCGCTGCGAACCGCACGTGCATTGATCGCGATCATGCACGTGCGGCGCGGGCGACATATGCTGTCTGAATCGCTTGTCCGCGCTTCGCGTGGCCGTTCGCCGATCGCCGATCCCCGCGACCGCGCCGGCCCTCCATCCGGCGCGTGCCGCTGTCCGCGCGAAGCTCCGGTCGTCGTCCGCGACGACGCGTCCGCCAGGAGACCTTCGCCATGCCATCCAGCCCGACCATCCCGCCGCTTGCCCGTATTTCGCTGGCCGTCGACCTGACGCCGGAGTCGCTGGCCGCCGCGCGCTACACGCGCATGCTGCTGCGTCCCGGCATCCATGTGCGTATCGTCTGCGCAATCGACAATCCGCGCCTCGTGCTGCCCGACATTCCGCGCGTCGATGCACTGCTGAGCTCGGCGCGCGACGAGATGACTCGCGAAGCGCAGGCGACGCTCGAGCGCATCGCGGCACTGTTCGCCGGCAGCGGCGCGGAGATCGAGCAGGTGATCATCGATACGTCGGTTACCGGCGGCACGGTGGCCGATGCACTCGCGAACGACACGTCGGCATCGCGCGCCGACGTGCTCGTGGTCGGCGCCAATCCGCACCATGGACTGCTGCGGCTCGTCGAGGGTGCGGTGTCCGACACGCTCGCCGCCCGCGCACGCTGTGCGCTGCTGATCGTGCCCGCCGATTATGCGCGGCCGTCGGACGGGCCGCTGCAGCGCCTGATGTTTGCCGTGGACGGCAGCGAGCCGTCGCTGCATGCGGTGCGCGTCGGGCTCGGCTTCGCGGCGCCGACGACGCTGCTCTACGCGGCGTATGTCGTCGATCGCGCGGTTCGTCTGACGGATATCGTGCCGGTGCGCGCGCTCGAGGACGCGTATCGCGCGGAAGGCGAGGATGCGCTGGCGCGGATCGGCCCGCTGTTCCATGCGACGGGAAACCCGACCAAGCGCGGCATCATCGAAACGCGGCCGACCAGCGACGACGTCGCCCATGCGTTGATGCGCGACGCGGTGCACTGGCACGCGGAGTTGCTGGTGGTCGGCACGCATGGCCGGCGTGGCATCGCCGCCTGGCTGATCGGCAGCGTCGCGCGCCGGGTCGCGCATTTGGCGCAGGTGCCGGTGCTGCTCGTGCGCGGCGCGGAGTGAAAGTCTCTCGACGCGATGGTGGCGAATCGAACTTTCGTTGATTTGCGTCAGAAACGCCGTGCGCCTTGCATGAGATAGTGACAGAACGTCCGTCGTGGCGGGTTGTCCATCGTCCGTGCGCGACACGGCGATTCGACACGTCAGGCCGGCACCGCGCGAACGGGCGCATACCCGACGCCGCTCGCGCTTCAACAGAATTCCGGAGCCGTCCCACGCGATGCGTGGCGCATTGGCCCATCACGAACTCTCTGGCGCGAGGGTAGGCAGCCTGCGGCTGCCTTGGAATGACGGACGGGGTGACTTCACCCCGTCCGCTTCCTGGCCCCGTGCAGACTACTTTCCTCGCAGGTGTTGTTCTGGGCGAAGTGGCCGTGCGCAACGGCGTGCGGCGGCATGCGACGTGCAGGCGCGCTGCGGTCGCGGCCGATTGGCGTGGCAGCTTTCGCAAACGTCGCGCTGGCCCGTGCCGCGTCGGCGGCGTGCACGCGCCTATGCCGCGCGCGGCACTCGCAGATCGTGCCGTCGGCGGCCGGCGTGGCACACGCGTGCGCGCCGACGCACGCCATGCGGCCGTCCTCGTCCGCCCGGCATGCGATTGCGCAGCCGCGGCCAGCCGGGGCGCGTCTTGCGGCGCGGCCTCACTGCGACGGGTGCGCCGGCACCGGCCCGCGCGCGCAGCGCGGCGGCGAAGCGCTGCAGCGCGAGCACGGACCCCGCGACGCTCTGGTATTTTTCGCGGCCGATCTGCCCATCGAGCGTGATGAGCAAGCCGGATTCGCGCGCGAGCGTGAGCAGCGCGTCGAGATCGTCGTCGGGCGGGCTGAATGCGACCGGCGCGGCAGGCGCGGACAGCATGCGCGTGCGCTGCTGTCCGTCCCGCGCCGGGAAGTTGCGATGGGCCATGATGGTCTCCTGCGCCCGACCCCGCGTGCCGGCTCGACGGCCGGCTGAGCGATGACCGGGTATGAACGCATCGTTCATGACGTCAGTATCCGCCGCGCAGCCCGCGCTGCCAATCGGCGCGTGCTGAACTCGCTGTCAGACATCGCGGGCGACGTATCGGAATCCGCTGACACGCAGGTTCGACGACAGGTTGCAGCGGCGCGCGACGCGCGGCGCCCCGATCCGGTGCATTCGAACAGACGAATCGCGTGCGGCGCGCATCGCTTGACGCACAATTTCGGCCGGTCTAAGTTTCCTCACTGCATCGGCATCGTGCGAGGGTTTATCGTCCGCGCGATCGACGGTGCCGCGCCTCGGGGTGGCGCGAGTAATCTTCCAGTCGTCCGCGGGCCATGCGCACCGCGGATCCTGTGCGCGAGCCGATCCGGCGACGGATCGGTGCGGCGGTACGCAACGTGCTGTTGAGCGCGCGCAAACACGCTTCGGCGCATCGTACGCCGGGCGGCTGTCCAGTCTCTAATCTTCCGGTAGCGTCATCATTTCCTTTCGTTCCTCGACCGCCAGGAGCCCGTCGATGTCACAGGACAATATGCTTGAGGCCTTGAAGGCCGTCGCCGAACAGCGCTCGATCGGCGACGACCAGTTGCGCGCGATGCTCGACGACGAAATGCGTGCGTTGTCGTCCGATGCCCGCGTGCACGATTACATCCATGTGTTCGCGATCCGCCATCTGCGCGAACGGATGCGCCGACAGGACGAACTCGAGCGCGACACGCACGCCAGCACGCCGCGCCGCGAGCCGGACACGGGTACCAGCCGCCGTCTGTGAAGGCGGCCCGCTGCGGCAAGCGCCACCGACGCGCTGACCGCGGCCGATTGCAGCCCGATGCCGACGCGCGTGCATGCCCCGTCGGCAATCGCTGCGCGCAAGCATGCCGTCACGCACCTTCATGCCGACGGCAACTTTCGTCATACGTTTCATCGAATCGACACAACGGCCTCAAGTAAGTAGCGCGAATGCCGTTTACCCGGTGAATTCGTCCACCGGGCGTTCGCGCTCCCTTACCGAGTCGTTGCCATGTTCTCGTCCATTCGCACCCGCATCCTTGCCGCGTGCGTCGCCATCGTCGTATTCGCGCTCGTCGCCACCACGCTGATCAACTACTTCATCGCGCGCTCGTACAACGACGATGCGATCGACCGCAACCTGAAATCCGTCGCCAGCGGCCATGTGGTCGGCATCGGCGACTGGGTCGCGACCCGCAGCCGGATGATCGCGTCGCTGCAGGATGCCGCGCTGTCGCCGGATCCGCTGCCGGTGTTCAAGCAGATGGCCGCGGCCGGTGGTTTCACGAACGTCTACGCGGGCTACGCGGACAAGGCGTTCCGCTTCTCCGACCCGACCGGCATTCCGCCCGATTACGACCCGACCGGCCGCCCGTGGTACAAGCAGGCCGCGCAGGCCGGCAAGCCGGTCGTCACGCCGCCGTACGTCGATGCCGGCACCGGCAACCTGGTCGTCACGTTCGCGGTGCCGATCCTGCGCGACGGCGCACTGAAGGGCGTCGTCGCGGCCGACGTCGCGATGGACAGCGTGATCGCGAACGTGAAGTCGATTCATCCGACGCCCGCGAGCTTCGGGATGTTGATCGACAGCAATGGCCACGTCGTCGCGCATCCGGACGCGAAGCTCACGCTGAAGCCGGTCGCCGACGTGTCGCCCGACCTCGGCGGCATGAGCGCCGCGTCGCTGGCCGCGGCCAGCGCGCCGGTCGAGGTGCACGTGGGCGGCGACGCGAAGCTGGTGCGCGCGCAGGCCGTGCCGGGCACCGACTGGTACGCGCTGGTCCTGCTCGACAAGTCGGAAGCGACGGCCGGGATGCGCTCGCTGCTGACCGCGTCGCTCATCACGCTCGTGGTGATCGTGGGCGTCGCGTCGCTGATCGTCGGCGCGATCACCGCAACCGCGTTCCGCCGTCTGTCGCAGGTGCGCCAGGCGATGGCGTCGATCGGCTCGGGCACCGGCGACCTGACGCAGCGCCTGCCGGCCGAAGGCAGCGACGAGGTGGCCGACATCGCGCGCTCGTTCAACAGCTTCGTCGACAAGCTGAACGACGTGATGCGGCAGATCCGCGACGCGAGCGAATCGGTGCGCACGGCCGCGAACGAGATCGCCGCGGGCAACCAGGATCTTTCGTCGCGCACCGAATCGGCGGCCGCGAGCCTCGAGGAAACGGCCGCATCGATGGAAGAGATCACCGCGACGGTCGGTCAGTCGGCCGCCGCGGCGAGCCAGGCCGACGAACGCGCGGCCGCGGCATCGCGGATCGCGTCGCACGGCGGCGTGGTCGTCTCGGACGTCGTGTCCACGATGGGGAAGATCGAGGAAGCGTCGGGCCGGATCGGCGACATCATCGGCGTGATCGACGGGATCGCGTTCCAGACCAACATCCTTGCGCTGAATGCGGCCGTGGAAGCCGCGCGTGCCGGCGAGCAAGGGCGCGGTTTCGCGGTCGTCGCGCAGGAAGTGCGCAGTCTCGCGCAACGCAGCGCGCAGGCCGCGCGCGAGGTGAAGGTGCTGGTCGAGTCGACGGTGGCGAGCGTGTCGGCCGGGTCGGGGCAGGTGCGCCAGGCCGGCGACACGATGCGCGAAATCGTGTCGAACGTCGCGAACGTGACGACGATCATCTCCGAGATCACGCACGCGGCGAACGAGCAGACGCGCGGCATCCAGGAAGTGAACCGCGCGGTCACGCAGCTCGACGAGATGGTCCAGCAGAACGCGGCGCTCGTCGAACAGTCGACCGCGGCCGCCACCGCGCTGCAGACCCAGGCGAACGCGCTTGCGGCGACGGTCGGGCAGTTCAAGGTCGCGTGACCGGCATCGGGTGACGCGAGCCTGATCGGCACGCGCCGCACGCCGCGCGCGCGGCGCCGCTCAGTCGCGCGCGTCGTCGCGCATCAGCGCCAGCCGGTTGTAGAGCGTTTTCAGGCTGATGCCGAGCGCTTTCGCCGCTTGCGGCTTGTTGCCGTCGAAGTGCTGCAGCGTCGCCGCGATGAAGCGCTGCTGCGCGTGGTGCAGCGTTGCGCCGAGCGGCAGCGCCATCGCGTCGTCCGACGTGTGGTCGGGCAGCATCGTCGGCTTCGGCAGTGCGATGTCGATGCCGTCGTCCGCGAGGATGTACGCGCGCTCGATCGTGTTGCGCAGCTCGCGGACGTTGCCGGGCCACGAATATGCGCGCAGCGCGGCGATCGCCGCATCGGTCAGCCGCTTGTGCGAGCGGTGCCGCGCGTTGAGCGCATCGACGAACTCGTGCGCGATCGCCTCGACGTCGCCGCTGCGCTGGCGCAGCGGCGGCACGTACAGCGCGAACGCGGCAAGGCGGTAGAACAGATCCTCGCGCAGCCGGCCGTCGCGCACGGCTTCGGCGGGGTTGTGGCGGGTCGCCGACACGATGCGCACGTCGAGCGGAATCGACTCGGTGCCGCCGACGCGCACGATCGTGTTCGATTCGAGCGCGCGCAGCAGCTTCACCTGCAGCGGCGCGGGCATTTCCGCGATCTCGTCGAACAGCAGCGTGCCGCCGCACGCGGCTTCGAAGAATCCTTCGCGTTGCGCGATTGCGCCGGTGAAGCTGCCTTTCTCGTGACCGAACAATTGCGCTTCGGCGATGTCCGCCGGAATCGCGCCGCAGTTGACCGGCACGAACGGCCCGTCGCGTCGCGCGCTCAGGTCGTGAAGCCGGCGCGCGACGATATCCTTGCCGACCCCGCTTTCGCCGGCAATCATCACGCTCGCGCGGGTCGGAGCGATTTTCTCGATACGGCAGAGCAACGTGCGCATCGCCGCGGAGCGGCCGGAAAGCCGGCGCGCGTCGGCGCGTTGCTTCGGACGGTTTGCGGATTCGGCCATAGGCGTCGGCGGGCCGTTTTGAAAATCGGCACCGCGCATTCCCTTCTTTGCAATATCTATCATCGACAGCGAAAGCGCACGGAAGGTGCCGCGATTTAGAAATTACCAATGCCCGCGGCAATGTCCGAAGAAATTGGCGATCGGCGCGGCACATCCGCCGACGGACGGCAGCCGACATGCCGGCCGGTGCATTTTTACAGCCGATGATTGAAAAATCGAAAGGTACGTGTCATCGATTCGCAGCAAGCGCTGCGAACGGTCGGGCGACGCGGCAGCGCACGGCGGCACCGGTGACGCAGTCCGGGCTGCGCACGCACCGGGCGCACAGTCGCGGGCACGCGCGTTGCTGAGCGCGTAGGCTCGCCCCGTCCGCTCGACCGCATGCCGTCGAGCGACGGTCGCAGGGCGATGCAGGAACACGATGAGAACCTTTACCCGTGAGCTGTTTCGGCAGGGCGCATGGGTCGTGCTGGCCGTCGGGCTGGCGTCCGCGCTACAGGTGTGGGCGATTCACGTCGTCGGCATGCGTGAACCGTTTGCACCGCTGCCTTTGTACGCCGGTGTCGCGGCTGCGGCTTGGCTGACTTCGTTCGGCGGCGGTCTGGCCGCGACCGCCGCGAGTGTGGCCGTGATCGGCGCGTGGTGGTGGCGCGATGTGCCGCTGCCCGTGCTGCTCATGCGTGCCGGCGTCTTCGTCGCGATCGGCTTCGTCGAATGCATGCTCGTGCTGGCCGTCAAGCCGCTGATTGCGAACGACCGGCTGCGCGGAGCCGACGAGGCCGAAGCAGACAATGCCGAAGCAGACGACGCGCGCATGCCGGGCCGCGAACCGGCGCCCGCGCCGCGCGCACTCGACGACGTCCTGCTGCGCCGCGTGGTCGATGCATCGCCGGACGCGATCGTCGGTGTCGATGCCGTGCGGCGGATCACGAGCTGGAACCCGGCGGCGCGGCGCCTCTTCGGCATCGACGTCGCGGCGGCGGTCGGGCGCGACGTCACGACGCTGATCGCGCCTCGCTGGCTGCGGCTGCATCCGGTTCCCGCATCGTTCGCCAACGCGCGTGCGCCGACCGGCCCGCTCGACGTTCTGTGCGTGCGCGGCGACGGGGCGCGGTTTCGCGCGACCGTCGAGGCAGCGCCGATCATCGACGCGCAAGGCAACTGCACCGGCCTGTCGATGACGCTGCGCGAGGCGCAGGACCGCCGTCGCGACGAGCGGCGCGACCTGCGCTCGCTGCGCGGCGCGCGCGACGCACGCGTGCAGGCCGACGAATCGAACCGGTTGAAGGACGAACTGCTCGCGACCGTGTCGCATGAATTGCGCACGCCGCTGAACGTGATCTACGGCTGGGTCGAGGTGCTGCGCAGCGTCGACGGCCAGGGTTTCGCGCATCAGGCGATCGACGCGATCGATCGCAGCGCGCGGTCGCTGTCGCGCATGGTCGGCGACCTGCTCGACGCGTCGTCGCTCGCGACGGGCCGGATGCGGCTCGAACGTACACCCGTCGATCTCGTGCGCATCGTGCACGAGGCCGTGCGCGCGCTCGCCGCAACCGCCGAGGCGAACGGGCTCGAACTGTCCACCGCGTGCGCGATGTCCAGCTGCGTGATCAACGCGGATGGCGAGCGCATTCGCCAGGTGCTGTCGAACCTGCTGTCGAACGCAATCAAGTTCACACCGGCGGGCGGCCACATCAAGGTATCGCTGACGCGGGCCGGCGCGCGCGTGCGGCTGTCCGTCGCCGACACGGGGCAGGGCATTTCCGCGGATCGCCTGCCGCATCTGTTCGACACGTTCAACCGGTCGGAGGGCGCATCCGCATCGCCGAAACGCGGCCTCGGCCTCGGTTTGTCTATCGTGCGCAACATCGTGCGGCTGCACGGCGGCGAGGTGGCGGCCGCGAGCGACGGTGCCGGGCGCGGCACGACCGTGACCGTCATGCTGCCGGTGGACTGGAGCGCCGACGATGTGACCGGCCAGCCGTTACGGCCGAGCGGCGCGTCGACGGCGGTGGCGCTCGACGGCCAGCGCGTGCTGGTGGTCGACGACGATGCGACGTCGCGCGCCAGCCTCGCGGCGGCGCTCGAAACGCTGGGCGCACAGGTGTCGACGGCTCGATCGGGGCGCGACGCACTCGACGTGGTCGCGCAGCAGCCGCCGAGCGTCGTGCTGTCCGATCTCGCGATGCCGGACGGCGACGGCTACTGGCTGCTCGACCATATCCGCCATTTGCCCGACGGCGGCGGGCGCCTGCCCGTCGTCGCGGTGACCGCACACGCGGGCACGGCGGACCGCAACCGCGTGATGGCGGCCGGTTTCGATGCGTATCTGTGCAAGCCGGTCGACATGCCGACGCTGGCCAGCGTGATCGTCGACGTGGCGGGCGGAGGACGGCAGCGCTGACGCGCGGCGGCCTGCGCCAAGCAACCAGGAGGCGCGATGAAGCGATCGAACGATACGCAATGCGACGCCATCGGCGGCAAGCCGATGCGCGCCGGACGCATGCCGCCGATCGTACGGATCTCGTTTGCCGGCACTGCGGGCTCGCTGGTGTCTGGCGTGCTTGTGGCATTCTGCGCGTCGGCATTCATGGCGGCGCATGCGCAGGCGCCGCCTGCATCGTCCGTGCGTGTCGCACCCGGCGTCGTCCGTCCCGGCGAGACGGCGGACGAGGCGGGCATCACGCGCCGGCCGCAAGGCACCGACGCGGAATTCGTCGACAAGGCGGGCATCATCGGCAAGACGGAGCTGCAGGCGAGCCAGCTCGCGCTCGATCGATCGTCGAATCCGGAGGTGAAGGCCTACGCGCGACGGATGGTCGACGATCAGGCCCGCATGGCCGCGGAATTGCGCCGGCTCGGCGCGCAAAAGGGCCTGCCCGTGCAGACGCGCATGCAGGTCGATCCGGCGTTGACGGCGTTGCGGACCATGAGCGGCGAAGCGTTCGACAAGGGTTACGTCGCGCTGGCGGGATCGAATGCGCAGGAGGCGGCGCTCAGGCTCTACGAAGCGGAAGCGCGCAACGGCGGCGACCCGCAGCTTCGCGCGTTCGCGGCCGATACGCTGCCGACGCTGAAGGCGCACCTGAGCGCGGCGCGCGCACTGGAGCGTTCGATCGCGGCCGCGCATTGATCCGCTGCGCGGCGACCGCGCGTGTCCGTCGCGTCGGTCGCGTCGTTCAGTGGCGTCGCGTGTCGCTGTCCGGGCCGCCCGGCGACGCCTCGTACGGCGGCGAGTCGAGCGCCGTCTCGCCTTCCTCGACCAGCCAGTACGGCGACGCGCCATAGTGCGCGTGCAGTGCCTCGGCCCATGCGGGATCGGCCATCGTCGGCCAGCGGTCCTTCTCGAAGCCGGGCGCGTTGCGCACCTGGTCGGTCGGAACGGGCAGCACGAAACAGCGGCGCTCGACGTCGAGCGTCAGCACGTTCCACGGCACCGCGAGCAGCTTGTCGCCGATCCCCGCAAATCCGCCCGACGACACGACCGCGTACGCGATCCGGCCGGAGCGGACATCGAGCATGATGTTCGTGACCTTGCCGATGTCGTCGCCGTCCATCGTCAGCACACGATCGTTTTCCAACGTGCCGGCGGCCATCACGTCGGGCCCCGGCCCGCCGGCCGAACGGCCGCGCTTGCCGACGATGCGCGCCTGCGTGCGCGACGGTCTGTCCGTTGTCATCGCTATTCTCCTGGTCGAAGCGGCGCGGCGCTTGCGGCGCGCGCAGCCCGGGGTTGGGCGGCCGCTCAGCGGCGGCGCGGCAGGGACACGTCCTCGAGCGTATTCGCGAGCTCGTCGCGTGCCGGGCCGCCCGCGCGCGTCGCGATGTCGCCGAGCGACACCATGCCGACGATCTTGTGGTTCGCGTCGAGCACCGGCATCCGGTGCAGCTGTATGTCGGCCATCCGCTGCTGCACGTCGCCGACGCCGTCGTCCTCGATGCACCACTGCACCGGCGCCGATGCGACCGCCTTCACCGGGGTCTCGGGCGGATGCCCGTGCGCCAGCGCGCGTACCGCGAGGTCGCGGTCCGTCACGATCGCGACGAGCCCGGTGGCGTCGCACACCGGCAGCACGCCGATGTCGAAGCGCTGCATCAATTCGGCCGCATGGCGAATCGTGTCGGTGGGCGCGACGCACACCACGTCGCGCGACATGATTTCGTTGACGCGATACATGAACGCCTCCTTCGTGAGCGAGACGATGCGGGAGCAGAACGCGTGCCGCGTCCGATCGGCACGCGCCGGGCCTGCGCGGCCGCGCCACGGAGAAATTTGCCAGCCGGCTTGTACATCTTCCACGACGGCAGCCGTGGCAGGGGCGTGAGCGACGCTCAGTGACCGACGCCCGTCATCACGACGATGGCGAGTACGACCGCGCTCTCGATCGCGGCGAGCGCCGCGACGCCCGCGGCGCCGCTGACTTCGTGCCATGCACGTTCGATGCGTTTCATCAGATCGCTCCGGTTGTGCCGGCCCGTTGCCGCGCTGCCGCGCATCGCGGGCCGGGGTGCCGCCGTCAGCCGTGATCGCGGGGCGGTGGTGGGGTGTCGGGCGCGTGACGGTCGCGTTCGCCGGACGGCTTGGCGGGGTCGATGCGAGTCGCGCCGCCGACGGCGGGCGGATCGCTGGCCGGGAACGTCTCCTCGAGCCCTTCGTCGATGCGTTTCTCCGTCTTGTCTTCGGACGGCTTGCGCGACATGGCCAGAGGGAGTTGGCCGGCAGCCGGAGGCACGGCGTTGCGGCTGCCGGGGGCGGATGCGGTCATGATCGAACCTCCTTACGCGTACGAGGGGCGCAAGCGCCATGCCCGCGCGGCGTGTGCGGCATGACGCTTGCAGATGTCGAGGCGGCCGGGCGGGCGGACATACGGGCCGCCTGCTGCCGGTATGGACGAGAGGACATCGTGATGATTGAACCCGGTGAATCCAGGAAGAGCATACGTTACGACGCGAACGTGTGCGGCGGCGATTTCCGCGACGTGCGCGAACGGTTCGACAGATGGAAGCGCGAAGCGCGGGTCCATCGGCCCGAGCGGCGCGTGTTCGACGGCAAGGACGAAGCCCGCGAGCTGAACCATACCGTCTATGCCGGGCCGGAAAGCGCGCAGCGGGCGCTCGTCGCGCGATGCGCGCCGTCCGATCCGTTCGCGCTCGCGGTGCGGCTCGCGGCCGACGGGCGCACGCTGTGGCTGGTCATGGCGGCATACGACGCGTGAGTCTCCGTGCGGGCCTCGCACCGGGCAGGCACGCTGCTTGCACACGCTCGCCGCGCCTATCGACACGCGCGAGCCGCCGCGCAGGAGTGACATGAGCACACGATCCATGCTGCACCGTCCCGAGCCGACGCCCGACGTCGATCCCGACCCGGCGCTGCCCGAGCACGACGATCCGTTCGATCCGCCCGTGCCGCCGGGGCTGCCGCAAGGCGATCCGCCGTCGCAGCCGCCGCCGATGCGAATGCCGGGCGGATGCAGCCAGCCACGGCCGGCCGCGCGATCACTGAAAGGAGGACCATCATGGACATTCACGTGCAATCGCCCGACAAGCGCGCGATCGCCCAGGTGCTGGGCCGCTATTTCGAGTCGCGTTCGTTGCGCTATCACATCGAGGAATTGCCGGGCGGCGTGCTGCATATCGGCTTTCGCGCGAGCGGGCGCCCGGTTGCCGTCACCGTGTCGTTCGACGACACCGCCTACGACACCTACACGCACTGGGACGCGAGCCAGAAGCAGCTCGCGCTCGGGCGTCTCGCCGACGGCTTCTCGCGCATGATGGCCAAGCGCAGTCCGGCCGCGCTCGCCGGCGACTATCACGTCGAGCGTTTCTGATTCCGCAATCCCGCGCCGGTTCGTACCGGAAATCGGCAAAGTGCCCGTGCTCGACGGGCGCTTTGCGGCTTCGCGCGCGTCGCGTAGGATGTTCACAATTCAGCGCACGCTACGTTCGCGCCATCGGCTGCCCGCGGTTGCAGCCGTTCGGGCCGCGATGCGCTTTCCCTCAGGTTCGTTTCATGCAGCCGACGGAGACCACCTTGATGACCGTTGCCCGCCCGTTGTTGTCACCCGGCATTCGCCGGCTCGTGTCCGGCCTGTCGGCCTTCGCCGCGCTGGCAGCCGCCGGCGCCCGCGACGCGTCGGCGCAGACGCCGTCGCCGCTCGGCGAATGGCAATACTCGGCGGGTGTCCCGCTGCAGAAACTCTTCAGTCCGACGGTGCCGACGTGGCAGGTCAGCGTCGGCGCGGCGATGACGCTCCAGCCGCGCTACGCGGGTTCCGATCGCTACCGCCTGATGGGCGGGCCGAACCTCGACGTGCGCTATCGCGACCTGTTCTTCCTGTCGACGGGCGAGGGGCTCGGCGCGAACGTGCTGCGCGGCCCCAACTGGCGCGCGAGCCTGTCCGTAGGCTACGACCTCGGGCGCCGGTCGGCCGACGATCTCGACCATCTGAACGGGCTCGACAACATCAACGCGGCGCCGGTGATGAAGCTCGCGGCCGATTACGTGATCTCGAAGGACTTTCCGCTCGTGCTGCGCGCGGATGTTCGGCGCAGCATCGGCGGGTCGAACGGCTGGGTCGGCGATTTCTCCGCGTACATGCCGATGCCGGGCAGCAACGAGCATTTCTTCTGGTTCGCGGGGCCGACCGTGTCGTTCGCCGATTCGCGCTACATGAACAGCTGGTTCGGCGTGAACCAGGGTGCGTCCGCGCGCTCGGGGCTGCCGAGCTACTCGCCGGGCGCGGGCATGAAGTCCTTCGGCGCCGGCGTGACGATGGTCTGGTTCATCAACAAGAACTGGTTCGTGACGATGGACGGCGCGATCGAACAGCTCGTCGGCCGCGCACGGCGCAGCCCGATCACGCAGCAGTCGACGAACGGCGTGTTCGACATGTCGGTGAATTACCAGTTCTGATCGGGGCCGGCGGGGCAGTCGCGCGGTGCGCGGCGTGCAGTATTTTTCGTCACATTTGATATGATTCCGACCTGTACAAACGTACAGTGATCGATCCCCGTGACGCCTGCATCGCCGACGCCCCCGGCGTTTTACTACCTGACCAATTTCGAACGCGCGCTGGCCTGGCTCGGCGAGCGTTACGACGACCTGCTCGACACGCGCGAACACGCGTTCCTGCGGGATTTCGCGCGGCTGCCGAAAGTGTCGCGCGCGTTGCTCGTGCGGATGCTGATGCGCAGCGGCGCCGACTTTCGCGCGAGCAAGCTCGTGTACGACGAGATCGGCAGCACGCTCGACGCGGCCGCGCCGCTCGTCGAACTCGGCTGGGTCGACCCGGCGCCCGCGCTCACGCTCGACGAGCTGTTCGCGCTATCGACCAAGGCCGATCTCCTGAAGGTGTTCCCGTCGCTCGCCGCGCACGCGGGCGAGCGCAAATCCGACTGGCTCGAACGCCTGCGGCCGGTGCACGACGTCGCGCAGCCGCTCGATGCATGGTGCGCGCAGGCCGGCGATCGCGTGTTGCGCGTGACGGTCGGCGCGCTGTGCGACCGGCTGCGGTTGATGTTCTTCGGCAATCTTCATCAGGACTGGAGCGAATTCGTGCTCGCCGATCTCGGCGTGTTCCAGTACGAAAGCGTGCCGTTCGCGCCGTCGTCGCGTGCGTTCCAGCAGCGCGACGACGTCGACGCGTATCTCGCGCTGCACACGTGCCGCGAAGCCCTCGATGCGTGGCCCGACGACCTGCCGTTCGACGATCTGCTGCACGCGATCGACGCGATCGGCTGCGCGCAGCCGTGGCTCGCGACGCGCCGTGCGAAGCTGCTGTTTACGCTCGGGCAGACCTGCGAGCGGCGCGCCGACTGGGCCGGCGCGCTCGACGCGTATGCGCGCAGCGCGTGGCCGGGCAGCCGGCACCGGCGCATTCGCGTGCTCGAACGCTGCGGTCGCGACGACGATGCGCTCGCGCTGGCGCTCGAAGCACGCGACAGCTTCGAAAGCGACGAGGAGCGCCAGCGCGTCGAGCGGATGCTGCCGCGCCTGCAGCGCCGCCTCGGGCAGCGGGTCGAACGCGCGGGCCGCGCGGCCGACGTGCCGCGCGAGACGCTCGTGCTCGCGCGTCCAGACGCGTTCGTCAGCGTCGAATACGCGGTGCGCGACCATCTCGCGCGACCCGACGCGCCGGTTCACTACGTCGAGAACACGCTGATCAATTCGCTGTTCGGGTTGCTGTGCTGGGAGGCCGTGTTCGCGGCCGTGCCGGGCGCGTTCTTTCACCCGTTCCAGCGCGGCCCGGCCGACTTGCACGCCCCCGATTTCGCGCTGCGCCGCACCGACGCGTTCGCCGCCTGTTTCGCGCAGCTCGACTCGGGCGTGTACCGCGACACGATCCGCCGGCACTACGTGGCCAAGATGGGACTGCAATCGCCGTTCGTGTTCTGGGGCGTGCTGAGCGACGCACTGCTCGACGAGGCGCTGGCTTGCCTGCCGCCCGAGCATCTGCGGCTCTGGTTCACGCGCCTGCTCGCCGATATCCGCGGCAACCGCTCCGGGCTGCCCGATCTCGTCCGCTTCTGGCCCGGCGAGCGGCGCTATGAACTGATCGAGGTGAAGGGCCCCGGCGACCGGCTGCAGGACAACCAGACGCGCTGGCTCGCGTACTGCATCGCGCACGGCATGCCGGTGCGCGTCGTCGATGTCGAGTGGGCGGGCGCGGGCGTGTCGCAGGACGAAACGGCGGGGTTGTCCGCATGAGCTATGTCGTCGCGGTGCGGGCGATGTGCGAGTTCACCGCGCGGCGCGGCGATCTCGACTTGCGCTTCACGCCGGCGCCGACCGCGCTCGAGGGCATCGCGGGCCACGGCGCGGTCACGTCGAAGCGGGGCGCGCGCTACGAGACCGAGATCGCGCTGACCGGCACGTGGGGCACGCTCACCGTGCGCGGGCGCGCGGACGGCTACGATCCCGTCGCGAACCGGCTCGAGGAGATCAAGACCTATCGCGGCAGCCTCGACGCGATGCCGGCCAACCATCGCGCGCTGCACTGGGCACAGGCGAAAGTCTATGCGCACCTGATGTGCGACGCGCGCGGTCTCGCGGAAATCGACGTCGCGCTCGTGTATTTCGACATCGTGTCGGAGCGCGAGACCGTGCTGACGGAGACGCTCGGCGCAAGCGCGCTTGCCGCGTTCTTCGCCGAGCAGTGCGCGTGCTTCGTCGGCTGGGCCGAACGCGAGACCGCGCATCGCGCGGCCCGCGATGCGGCGCTGCGGGCGCTGACGTTTCCGCACGGGCAATTCCGCAGCGGTCAGCGCGAGCTGGCCGTATCGGTCTATCGGGCGGCGCGCGACGAACGGTGCCTGATGGCGCAGGCGCCGACCGGCATCGGCAAGACGCTCGGCACCGTGTTTCCGCTGCTGAAGGCATGCGGCGAGGGCGTGATCGATCACGTATTCTTCCTGACCGCGAAGACGCCCGGCCGCGCGCTCGCGCTCGAAGCGGCGGCCACGCTCGGCGCCGGCACGCCGGCGCTGCCGCTGCGCGTGCTGGAACTCGTCGCGCGCGACAAGGCCTGCGAGCATCCTGACCGCGCGTGCCACGGCGAATCGTGCCCGCTCGCGCAAGGCTTCTACGACCGGCTGCCGGCGGCGCGCGACGCGGCGATCGGCGCCGGGCTGCTCGATCGCGACACCGTGCGCGAGGCCGCGCTCGCGCACGGCGTCTGTCCGTACTATCTCGCGCAGGAGCTTGCGCGCTGGTCGGACATGGTGATCGGCGACTACAACTATTACTACGACGGCAGCGCGATGCTGCATACGCTCGCGCAGCAGAACCAGTGGCGCGTCGGCGTGCTCGTCGACGAGGCGCACAACCTGCTCGATCGCGCCCGCAAGATGTACAGCGCATCGCTCGATCCGTTCGCGTTCGCGGCCGCGCGGGAGGCGGCGCCCAACGCACTGCGCAAGGCGTTCGACCGGCTCGCGCGCGCGTGGGGCACACTCAATCGCGCACAGGCCGAGCGCTATGCGGCGTACCCGGAGATTCCCGGCCCGATCGTGACGGCCGTGCAGAATCTCGTCGCGGCGACCGGCGAATACCTGACCGACGCGCCGCGTGCGAATGGCGACGCGCTGCTGCGCTTTCATTTCGAGGCGATCCAGTTCGGCGTGCTCGCCGACGCGTTCGACGATGCATCGATCTTCGACGCGACGCTGCACGGCGAGCCGCTGCCGCGCCAGTCCGGGCTCGACGGCGTCGCGCCGGCCGCGCGCCGGCGCCGCATCCAGTCGACGCTGTGCGTGCGCAACGTGATTCCGGCCGGCTTTCTCGCGTCGCGTTACGAAGCCGCGCGCGCGACCGTGCTGTTTTCCGGCACGCTGAGCCCGTTTCATTTCTATCGCGACACGCTCGGGCTGCCGGCCGACACGGGCTGGCTCGACGTCGACGGGCCGTTCCGCGCCGAGCAACTGACCGTGCGCGTCGCGAGCCACGTGTCGACGCGCTGGCGCGACCGCGACCGTTCGCTCGAACCGATCGTCGACCTGATCGCCGCGCAATATGCGACGCGGCCCGGCAACTATCTCGGTTTTCTCAGCAGCTTCGACTATCTCGGGCGCGTCGTCGCGCTGATGCAGGCGCGCCACCCGGACGTGCCCGTGTGGGCGCAGGCGCCCGGCATGGCCGAAAGCGAGCGCGACGCGTTTCTCGCGCGCTTCGATGCGAGCGGGCGCGGGGTTGGCTTCGCGGTGCTGGGCGGAGCGTTTTCGGAGGGCGTGGATCTGGTCGGCGAGCGGCTGATCGGCGCATTCATCGCGACGCTCGGGCTGCCCCAGGTCAACGACGTCAACGAACAGATGCGGCGCGCGATGGATGCGCGTTTCGGCAACGGATACGACTACATGTACCTGTACCCGGGCTTGCAGAAGGTCGTGCAGGCGGCCGGGCGCGTGATCCGTACCGAACACGACCAGGGCGTCGTGCATCTGATCGACGATCGTTACCGGCGGCGCGAGGTGCGCGATCTGCTGCCGCGCTGGTGGCGGATCGGCTGACCTGCCGCACGTGCCGTGCACGCGCCCGCGTGAATTCTCAAAGCACGTTCAGCATCGCGAGCGCGGCTTCCTGCAGATGCGGCAGCACGCGCCGCACGGCCGCGTCGGTCGTCTCGGCCCCGATCGGCATGTTGGTGCTCAGCGCGGCGACGACTTCGCCGTGACGGTTCTTCAGCGGCACCGCGATGCCGCGCACGCCGACCTGCAACTGCTGTTCGATCACCGCGAAGCCCGCGTCGCGCGCGTGGTCGACCTGTTCGAGCAGGCGCGCCTTGTTGGTGATCGTGTGCGGCGTGAACGGCGCGAGTTCGGTGTCGTCGAGCCACGCGCGGACGGCTTCGCGATCCGGATGATGCGCGAGCAGCACGACGCCGGGCGACGTCAGCGGGGCCGGCACGCGTGCGCCGAGCACGAAGCCGGTCGTCATCACGCGCGACACGCCGTTGCGGGCGATGAACACGAGCTCCCAGCCGTCGAGCACGCTCACGTATGCCGATTCATTCAGCGATGCGCTCAGTTGCTGCAGATAGGGCTGTACCGTGCGCGGCAGGCGCGCGGAATCGAAGTACGACCAGCCGACCCGCAGCACGCGCGGCGTGAGGCCGTACAGCTTGCCGTCGGTGTACACGTAGCCGAGCGATTCGAGCGTCAGCAGGTAGCGTCGTGCGGCCGTGCGCGTGAGGCCGGTGCGGGCGGCTGCCTGGGTAGGCGTCATGCGCGCGTGCTGGCTGTCGAACGCTTCGAGGATCATCAGGCCTTTTTCGAGGCCGGCAATCCAGTCGCGTCGGTCGAGGTCGGGCTTTTTCATTGTCGGTGCACGCAGGGCGGCGTGCGGTGTTCGCGCAGGAATGGGCGATTATCGCGCAGATCCGGAATTGCGCGAAAGCGATGGGTGGACGTGCGATGGGCGACGAGGAGAGCCGAAGGCGCGGGGTGGCGCCGGCACGGCCGGTTCGAACGGGTGGCCGCTGCCGTTGTTCGTTCGGGCGCGCGCGGTGATGCGCGGTGAAAGGAGGCGCGGCGCGGACATCGTCCACGCCGCATCCGGATCGACGTTACTCGCTGCTCGTCCACTCGACGTTCGCACCGACCGAACGCAGGTTTTCGACGAAATGCGGGTGCGCGCGGCGGATCGGCAGCGCGTTCATGATTTCGGAGCGTCCTTCGATGCTCGCGGCCACCATCAGCAGCGCGATCGCGACACGGATGATGTACGGGCTCTCGACGCGCGCCGGGCTCAATTGCAGCCCGCCGAACGTGATCAGCCGGTGCGGGTCGGACAGCAGCACGTGCGCGCCGAACTTCGACAGCTCGCCCGACCAGCCGAGCGCGCCGTCGTAGACCTTGTTCCAGAACATCGCGCTGCCTTCCGCGCGCACGCCGAGCGCGATGAAGATCGGCAACAGGTCGACCGGCAGGTACGGCCAGGGCGCGGCTTCGACCTTGGTCAGGATGTTCTGCGTGAACGGCCGCCGCACGCGCAGCGGGCCGTCGCGTTCCGCGCGCGACCAGCCATCGCGGTGCGTGACGTTCACGCCGAACTTCGCGAACGTGCGGTCGATCAGCGGGAAATGCTCCGGCGACGAGTTGCGCACCGTGATGTCGCCGCCCGTGATCGCGCCGAGCGCGAGGAACGTCGCGATTTCGTGGAAATCCTCGGCGAAGCGGAATTCGCCGCCGCCGAGCTTGCCGCCGCCCGTCACGCACAGGCGCGACGTGCCGATGCCTTCGATCGCGACGCCGATCATCGCGAGGAACTGGCAGAACTCCTGCACGTGCGGCTCGGACGCCGCGTTCATCAGCGTCGATGTGCCGCTCGCCGCCGTCGCGCACAGCGCGAAGTTTTCGGTGGTCGTCACCGATGCATAGTCGAGCCAGTGATCGTTGGCCGTCAGCGGGCCGTCGGCACGGACGATCAGCGAATCGGGCGTGCGCTGGATGTGCGCGCCGAAGCGCTCGAACACTTCGACGTGCGGATCGATCTCGCGCACGCCGAGCGTGCAGCCCTTCACGTCGTTCTCGAGGCGCGCGACGCCGAAGCGCGCGAGCAGCGGCGGGATCAGCATGATCGACGAGCGCATCGCCTCGGGCAGGCGGTGAACGGCCGGATCGAACGTCGTGTTGCGATGGTGGAGCTCGAGAATGCCGGTCGTGAAGTCGACCGACACGTCGCTGCCGAGCGTGCGGAAGATGTCGAGGATCTTGCGCACGTCGGTGATGTCGGGCACGCCGACGAGGCGCAGCGGCTGATCGGTCAACAGGGTGGCGCACAGGATCGGCAGGACGGCGTTCTTGTTCGCGGACGGCTTGATGTCCCCGCGCAGCGGAGTGCCGCCGTGGACGATGAGATTCGACATGATATGGGGGCGTATCGGTGACTGACGTAGGCCCATATGATGCCATTGGTCGGCGCGCGGCGTGGAATGTTCAGAAGGGAAAAAGGGCTTCTGCCCGCGGGATTGACCGTGTTTGACGTTGGGCGGGGCGATGTGCGCCTGCACGGCCGCGGATGGCCGCCGGTGCGGAAATGGCCGGCGCATGTCGGGCCGGCCATCCGGTCAAGACCTCACTGCGCGGCGCGCATCCGCGCGGCGACCACCAGCGAGATCAGGCAGCCCACCGCGAGATAGCCGGCGACGAGGTGCCACGAGCCGCCGGCCATGCTGACCAGCGCCACCGCGATGAACGGCGTGAACCCGCCGCCGACCACGCTCGCGAACTGATAGCCGACGCCCGCACCGCTGTAGCGGTATTCGGCGCCGAACAGCTCGGTGAACAGCGGCTGCTGGACGCTCACGACCATGTCGTGCGCCGCATTCGCCAGCAGCAGCGAGAAGATCACGATCCATGCGATCGAGCGCGACTCGAGCGCGACGAAGAACGGCACCGCCGACGCGAGACCGATCAGCGCGCCGATCAGGTAGATGCGGCGCAGGCCGAAGCGGTCGGCGAGCCACGCGAAGCAGGGAATCGTCACGCAGCTGACCGCGCCGACGAGCAGGCCGATGTTCAGGAACAGGTCGCGCGACATGCCGAGGTTCGACGTCGAATAGCTGAGCGCGAACGCGGTGACGATATACATCGTGAACAGTTCGGCGAGCCGCAGCGCGACGATCAGCAGGAACGCCTTCGGATGGCGCGTCAGCGCTTCCAGCACCGGCAGTCGCAGCTTGCGGTTGCCGTGCTCGACCTTCTCGACGAACTCCCGCGACTCGTCCATGCTCTTGCGCACCCACAGCCCGATCAGCACCAGCACGATGCTGAACACGAACGGCAGGCGCCAGCCCCAGGCTTTGAACGCGGCCTCGCCGAGCGTATGGCTCAGGATCGACACGATGCCCGTCGCCAGCACGAGGCCGACGCCGTAGCCGACCTGCACGCCGCTGCTGTAGAACGCCTTCTTCTGCTTGGGCGCGCTTTCGACGGCCATCAACGCCGCGCCGCCCCATTCGCCGCCGACCGCGAAGCCCTGGATCGCACGCATCAGCACCAGCAGCACGGGCGCCCACCAGCCGATCGTCGCAAAGCTCGGCAGCAGGCCGATCGCGACCGTCGACAGCCCCATCAGCATGACGGTCAGCACGAGCATCCGCTTGCGGCCGAGCCGGTCGCCGTAATGGCCGAACACGACGCCGCCGAGCGGACGGAACAGGAAGCCGACGCCGAAGGTCGCGAACGCCGCGAGGGTGCCCATCGTCGGGCTGATCTTCGGGAAGAATTCGGAATTGAAGACGAGTGCGGCGACGATTCCGTACAACAGGAAGTCGTACCAGTCGACGACGGCGCCGACGAAGCTGCCGATCGCGGCCTTGCGGGCCTGGCTGCGCGCGCGGGCGCCGGCGGCGGCGTCGAGGGTGTCGAAGGTGGGGGTCATGGCGATGTCTCCTGGCTCGGCGCATCGTGGAATCGTGGCGGCGCCGCGTCCGATGCTGCATTCAAATCGATGAGGTGAACGGAGAATAGGGCGCTCGGCGCACGGCGGCAATTGGCCGATCGGTCAAAGTGCGCGATTATCGTTCAGTTATGTGCGATTATCGAACGCTTTCCGGGTTTGCACTAGGCGCGACACCCATATCCCGTTCGGCCGGGGTGTGCCGCCGTGAACGATCTGGTTAAAATCGGGACCATCGAAACCTCGCCCGAATCGGGCGGACGTCCGGCCGACGCAGGCCGGGCGTGCCGCACGCGCCGGGTGTCATCCTCATCGACGCATGCCCCCGGAGACTGGAATGCCCGGCAATTCCCACCCGTTGTCCAGCGATACGCCGCCTGTTGCCGACCCGGCCGCCAATCCGCTCGGGATGGCCGGACTCGAATTCGTCGAGTTCGCGGCACCGGTGCCGGACGCGCTCGCGCAACGTTTCGAGCAACTCGGGTTCAAGGCGATCGCGCGCCATGTGAGCAAGAACGTCACGCTGTACCGGCAAGGACGCATGCAGTTCCTGATCAATGCCGAGCCCGATTCGTTCGCCGCGCGTTATGCGGAGGAATACGGAATGGGCGTCTGCGCGATCGGGCTGCGCGTGGCCAGTGCGCGCCGCGCGTTCGAGCGCGCGATCGAGCTCGGCGCGTGGGCATTCGAAGGCGAGCGGGTCGGGGTCGGCGAGCTGAAGATTCCGGCGATTCAGGGCATCGGCGATTCGCACCTCTATTTCGTCGACCGCTGGCGCGGGCGGGACGGCCAGCGCGGCGGCGTCGGCGACATCTCGATTTTCGACATCGACTTCCGGCCGATCGACATCGCGACCGCGCATACGGATGTCGAGTGCGTCGGCACGGGCCTGCAGCAGGTCGACCACTTCACGCAGACGGTCGGCGCGGGGCGCATGCGCGAATGGCTCGACTTCTACCACGACCTGCTGCACTTCCGCGAAATCCACGAAATCGACGCGCACTGGCATGTATCGGAAGAATCTCGCGTGATGGTGTCGCCGTGCGGCGCGGTGCGGATTCCGGTCTACGAGGAAGGCACGCGGCGCACCGAGCTGATGCACGCGTATCTGCCCGATCACCCGGGAGAGGGCGTCCAGCACGTTGCGCTGGCGACCGACGACATCCTGGCGAGCGTCGATGCGCTGCGCGCGAACGGCGTCGAATTCATCGAGCCGCCAGCGCGCTATTACGACGAAGTCGATGCGCGGCTGCCGGGGCACGGCGTCGATCTCGATGCGCTGCGCCGCCGCGCGGTGCTGGTCGACGGCGAAATCGACAGCGGCGGCGTGCCGCGCCTGTTCTTCCAGACCTTCGTCAAGCGCCGGCCCGGCGAGATCTTCTTCGAGATCGTGCAGCGGCAGGGGCACCACGGATTCGGGGAAGGGAACCTCGCGGCGCTGGCCCGCGCGCGCGACGCCGGTTGAGCGGCACGCGCACGAGCGCGACAGCGGGGTCAGCCTGTGCGTAACCTCACGCGCCCACGGCGGGCACGCGGTTCGGCGCGGGGTCGTTCGGCGTCTTGAGCGCGCATGCGGTGCCGCCTGGCGTGTACATCGACACGACGCAGCGATTGCATGACGTGCAGCCCGACTGCGCAAGCCGGCCGTCGCGCAGCCCGTTGACGAAGTCCGGCTCGAACACGAGCGCGCGGGCGAGTGCCACCGCGTCGAATCCTTCGCGCAACGCCTGCGCGACGTTTTCGCGGGAGCGCACGCCGCCGAGGTACGCGAGCGGCATCCGGACGGCCGCGCGCACCTGCTTCGAATGCTCGAGGAAATACATTTCCCGAAACGCGCCCATCTTCGGCTCGGCGAGCTTTTGCAGCGCCATCGCGACGCGCACGATTGCGTTGTCGGCGTTCGCGCGCGCATCGCCGGGCAGCGGGCTGCCAAACAGCTGCCACACCGACTCGACGTTCATCCCGCCGCTCAGCACCAGCAGGTGCGCACCCTCGGCCTCGAGCCGCCGCGCGATCTCGCATGCATCGTCGGAGGTTCCGCCGCCGCGCACGCCTTCGGTCACGCCGATCTTGCAGACCACGGCGAGATCGCGGCCGACCGCGTCGAGCACGCGCCCCAGCACCTCGGCGGGAAATGCCGCGCGGCGCGCCGCGTCGCCGCCGTACGCGTCGCGACGACGGTTGTACAGCGGCGACAGGAACTGGCTCAGCAAATAACCGTGCCCCATGTGGATCTCGACCGCGTCGAAGCCCGCGTCGCGCGCATGTCGCGCCGCCCGTGCGAATTCGTCGGCGATCGCGGTCATCTCGTCGCGCGTCATCGCCTGCTTCAGGAAGCGGCCGCTCATCACGCCGACCTTGTTGAAGCCGCCCGACGCGCTCAACGGCCGTTTCGTCGACAGCGACGGCAGGAACGTGAAGCAGCCGCCATGCGTGATCTGCGCTGACGCCGCCGCGCCGTGACGATGGACCGCGTCGGTCAGCGCGCGGAATTGCCGGACCGTCGGCGCATCGAGGCGCGCCTGGTCGACGAACGTGCGGCCGTCATCGCTGACCGCGCAGTACGCGACGGTGGTCAGCGCGGCGCCGCCTGCGGCGATGCGCTCATGAAACCCGACGAGCGCGCGCGACGGCACGCCGTTCGGCGTCATCCCTTCGTTGGTCGCGGATTTGATCAGGCGATTGCGCAGCGTCAGCGGACCGATCTGCAGCGGGCTGAATGCGGTTTCGAACGTGGCGGGTTCCATGTCGGGCGGGCGTCGGAATGGGCACGCCGACCATTGTGCTGAGCCGGTGCGGGGCCGCATCGTCCACATGGACGACTTGCCGCCGGCGCCGCGGCCGCACCGCCTACTCGGCGGCAGCCAGCTTGCGCGCCTGCCGACGCATGCCGTCGAAGATCGCATCGGCCACGTCCGCCGGGAAATCCGCCGGAATCAGCGACGCGACGGCGGCGATCACCGGTTCCGTGCGGGCGGCCACATCGGCCATGGCCGCGCGCACGTCGTGTTCGGTCAGACCGACGCGCGTGCCTTGCGCGATCCAGTGACGCGGCTGGATGTCGCCGATCACGTAATGGCGATTCTTGCCGCACACGGCCATCGCGAGCCGTGCGCGTCGCGGCGACAGCTGGTTGCGCCGCGTGCCGATGATCGGATGCGCGGACAGCACGTCGTACAACGGCGTGCTGCGATACGTGTTGCCCGGCAGGTGCGCGATGCTGAAATTCTTCGCGTGGCCGTCGATGGCCGCGAGTACCCAGAACACGAGTTGCGTGACGAAGAAATTCCGCCGATCCAGTGCGGCATCGGCGGAATTCGCGAGGATGCCCATGATCGTCGCGATCCCCGGGCCGCCGTCGGATTCGTATTTGGCGCCCGCCGGGGTGCCGGTCGCCTGGCACATGTCCTCCTGCGGCAGCCGCAGGATCCACGTGCCGTCGCGGGACGGGCGGCGGTCGAAGCGCTCGACGATCAGCGCCTTCTGGTCGTCGAACCGTCCGATGTCGCACGCGGCAACGGGCAGCCCGTACGCGGCGACGATCTTCGAGCACAGCCATTCATTCTCGACCGACGTGCGCATGTCGGCCTGCATGTTTCCGACACGTCCCAGCGGCAGCTTGAAGATGTGCGTGGTCGGCGTGCTGCCAGCCGGCAGCAGCCAGCGCTTGCCGTTGCGTAACAGCGCGGTCTTTTCCTGCGCGCCGGCGATCGACAGGCGCAGCTCGCCGTCCGGCTCCGCGTGGCCGGGCAGCGGCGCGGCGGTCGCGTGGCGCAGCACGTCGGCCACGGCCGCTTCGTCCAGCGCGGTGCCGTCGATCGATTCGAGGTCGACCGGGGTTTCGTCCGGCGGCAACAGCTGCAGCGCGCCGACGCAATCGCGGCCGATCGACGCGAGCAGTTCGAACGGCGCCGTCGACCCGAGCCGGTAGCGCTGCGCGATGCGGCGGCGGATCGGCTGGCTATCCGGCAGCAGGTTGTCGAAGTAATCCGCGACGATCGCGCCCTGGTGCGGCTGGTTGCCCGGCGTGAACGGCAACGACAGCGACAGCGGACGCCCTTGCGGATCGTCGACCCACGCCGGCAGATAGACGAGGCGCTCGACGCCGCGCCGGGCTTCCCAGTATCCGACCGGGATGCCGTTCATCCACAGGTCGAGGCGGTCGTGGCGGGGACGGCGGCCCATCGTCACCAGTCCTCCCGCGTGCGGTTTCGGGACTTGGCCGGCGCCGCAGCAGCACGCCGTTTCCGCGCGGCGGCGGATGGCGCCTTCGCGGCGGCCGGCGGGCGGGCCGGCACGTCCGGCGAACCGGAAGTAGCTGAGGACCGACCACGCGCGGCCGATGTGCTGCTGCGCGCTGGCGCGGTGGCGCCGGGCACCGCTGTGTCGTCCGCGGTGCCAGGCACGAGCGTCAGGCGAACGCCGAGCACGTTCAGCACCTTGAAAAGCCGTTCGATGCTGACCGCGGACGGATTGGCTTCGAGCTGCGCGTACGACTGTTGCGTCACGCCGAGGCGGGCGGCGAGTTGCGCCTGCGTGAGCCCCGCCGACTTCCGGAAGCCGACGAGGATTGGGCGCAACTGGCTCAGGGTCTGGACAGGGAATGCCATGGGCTCTCCGCGAAACGACAGGCGATCGCTTGTAATCGAAAAATACAGTCTATGGTATGTATCGTCAAAATACAAACGCTAGACTGTAATTACAAAAAACAAGCGATAACCTGTCGAGCGAAAGCCCGTGGATCGGCGAACGGACGGGCGGCCCGTGCTCGCCAGCCCGGCTTCACGCCGCCCGCAGCTCGCTCGCGTCGGCGGCGCGCGCGCTTTCCGGATCGTCGTCGCCGAGCGGGATGAACGCCATGATTTCCAGATCGTGCCCCGACAACGCCGGCAGCCGGAACGGGCTCGACAGCACGTTCAGCCGCCGCACGCCGAGGTCCCGCAGGATCTGCGATCCGATCCCCGTCACACGGCCGTCGCGGCGTGCGTGGCCGGCGGGCGTTCGCATCGCGTCGCCGCGCATGTCGCAGTCGAGCAGCACCGCGACGCCGCAGCCGGCCGCATCGATCCGCTGCAGCGCCGCGTGCAGCGGCCACGAATGCGCGGAGGGTTCCGCGTCGAGCAGGTCGAGCAGCGAATGGCATTCATGCACGCGCGTCAGCACGGGCGTTGACGGATCGGGCTCGCCGCGCACGAGCGCCAGATGCGGCGCGCCCTGCACGGTGTCGCGATACTCGATCGCGCGGAACCTGCCCCACGGCGTATGCAGCGGCCGCTCGCCAACGCGTTCGACGAGCGATTCGTGTTCGCGGCGGTAATGGATCAGATCGGCGATCGTGCCGATCTTCAACCCATGATGCGCGGCGAACGCCTTCAACTCGGGCAGCCGCGCCATCGTGCCGTCGTCGTTCATCACCTCGCAGATCACGGACGCGGGCGTGAGCCCGGCAAGCGCCGCGAGATCGCAGCCGGCCTCGGTGTGCCCCGCGCGCACCAGCACACCGCCCGGGCGTGCCGCGATCGGAAACACGTGGCCCGGCTGCACGAGATCGTCGGGGCGCGCGCCCGCACGGACCGCCGCGCGGATCGTCCGCGCCCGATCGGCTGCGGAAATGCCGGTCGTCACGCCTTCGGCAGCCTCGATGCTGACGGTGAACGCGGTGCCGAACGGCGTGCCGTTGCGATCGGCCATCGGCGGCAGACGCAGCTGCTCGCAGCGCTCGGCGGTCAGCGTCAGGCAGATCAGCCCGCGCCCGAAACGCGCCATGAAGTTGATCGCGTCGGGCGTCACGTGATCGGCGGCGATCACGAGGTCGCCTTCGTTCTCGCGATCCTCTTCGTCGACGAGCAGGATCATTCGTCCCGCGCGCAACTCGTCGACGATTTCGAGCGTCGTGGCGAGCGTCATTGCGCCTCCGTCGCATCGAATGCGCGACGCAGCGCGTCGGCGCCGAAGCTCAGCACGCGATCGGCCGCATCGACCGCGCCGAGCATGCTCGCGAAGCCGTGCAGTTGCCCCGGCCAGCGCACGAGCGAGACCGGCGTGCCGGCCTGCGCGAGCCGCAGTGCATACGCTTCGGCTTCATCGCGCAACGGATCGAACTCCGCGCTCACGATCGTGGCCGGCGCCGCGCCCGACAAGTCCGCCACCGCGAGCGGGCTCGCGAGCGGCGATGCGCGCTCGGCGCCGTCGTCGAAATACTGGCGCTTGAACCAGCGCATCGCGTCGGCCGTCAGGAAATAGCCGTCGCCGAGCGATTCGTACGACGGATGCTCGGTCGCGCAATCGACGACCGGATACAGCAGCAACTGGTGCGCGATCGCGATGCCCGACCCGCGTAACTGCAATGCGGCGACCGCAGCCAGATTGCCGCCCGCGCTGTCGCCGGCCACGGCGAGCGCGCCGGCCCGTGCGCCGAGATCGCGCGCACTGGCGGCGGCCCAGCGCACGGCATCGCATGCGTCCTGAGCAGCCGCCGGGAAGCGCGCTTCCGGCGCGAGCCGGTAGTCGACCGACAGCACGAGCGTACGTGCCCGCGCGGCAAGGCTGCGGCACACGTTCGCGTGGGAATCGATACCGCATGCGACGAAGCCGCCGCCGTGGAAAAACACGGTCAGCGGCAACGGCCCGCCGGCATCGGGTCGATACAGTCGTGCGGACAACTGACGGCCCGGTGCCGGGATCCGCCAGTCCTCTTCGGCGGCGACCGCGTCGCCGGGCGCGAACGCGCTGCCTGCGGCGAGGCTCGCGCGGTACGCAGGCACGGTCAGTTGATCGAAATCGATCGCGGGCGCTTGGGCGAGCGCGGCGAGCAGCGCTTGCGCCTGAGGGTCGAGCGGCATTGGAACTCCTGTCTGAATCGGATGCGGTCTGAATCAGGTAAACCCGCGTCGCGGTTTTCCCTGAGGCCGCGCCGGACGCTTGCCGGAACGGCCTGACGGGCATTCCAGCGCAGCGGGCAGGGCGCCACATCATCCGATCGGACGATGGATCGCGCGTCCGATTGGCCAAAGCTCACCATTCAGTGAATGTCCCGATGACGTCCGAATTAAGACGCGTCTTAATCATGGCGGCGCGGATGAATCGCACCGGACACAAGTTGCATGGAGGATGGAGCGTGCTGATGGAGACGAGATGGGCTACGCAAGAGAGCCAGTCAACAAGTGAGGAGGCCGGCATCGGCGTCGCGGATTTCAGCGAACTGATGGCGCGCATCTACCAGGGACCGTTGGAAACGCCGCCGTGGGCGGGGGCGCTCGAGCTGGTTCGCCGGTTGCTGCAGGCCAACTACGTGACACTGATCCTGCGCGCCGCCGCGAGCGATCGCCGCGCGCCGCTGTCCGTGCATGCGTCGGAATTCGGCCCGGTCGTGCCGGGTGACGGCGAGGCGTCGTACAACAATTACTACTATTCGCTCGACCCGTTCGTCGGCCTGCCGGCCGATCGCGTGGTCACGGTGGATGACGTGTTCGGCGATACGGGCTGGCTGTCGAGCGAGCTGTACAAGCAGTTCCTGAAGCCGCAGGACGTGCGCTATATCCTCGGCGCCGATCTGCGCACGCCGTCGGGCGTCGAATGCCGCTTTCGTGTGTGCCGCAACCATGCGTCCAAGCAGTTCTCCGCGCGCGACAAGGCGATCTGCGCGCTGCTGCTGCCGCATCTGAAGCGGGCGGTCGAGCTGCATTCGCGGCTCGACACGGCCGAGGTCGAACGGTCGATCTACGCGAACGCGATCAACCGGATGCAGATCGGCACGATCACGCTCGACGAGAACGGCACGATCATCGACATGAACAGCGTCGCCGACGAGATCCTCAAGCAGAACAACGGTCTGACGATTGCGCGCGGCACGATCGAGGCGACCGATGCGCAGGAGAACCGCACGCTCAAGCGGCTGATCCGCCATGCGGTGATGGGTCATCACGGCACGGCGGCGGCGACCGTCGAGGCGATGCCGATCACGCGCAGTTTCGACAAGCCGCGTCTCGGGTTGCTGGTGCGCACCGTGCTGCTGTCGGACTGGTCGGAGGACAACAAGCGCCGGCCGGCCGTCACGCTGTTCCTGCGCGACCCGGACCGCAAGCCGCAGGGCGCGCAGGAAATCATCCGCAAGCTGTTCGACCTGACGCCGGCCGAGACGTCGCTCGCGCTGCTGCTGACGAACGGGCTGACGCTCGAAGAGGCGGCGGAGGAGTCGGGGATCAGCAAGAACACGGCGCGCACGCACCTGCGCGCGATCTTTTCGAAGACGGGCGTGACGCGCCAGGCGACGCTCGTGCGGATCCTGCTGGGGAGCGTCGTGCCGCTCGGTTGAACGGGGCGGTACGTCGATCGCGTGTGGATTTGTTCGCTGATCCATCGACTGCGGTTGGCGGTGCGATGTGATGCGTTGCGCTGCGGCGATCGCTGCATCATGAAGAAGAGGCTCGCGCGGTGCGAGCCTCTTTCGTTTCATGCGCTCTCACTGGGCGGGCGTCGAACGTTTCAGTCATTGCGCATCACGATGCCGCGCGCGTCGTGACGACTCTCGGAGCCGCTTGATGATCCAGAAGAGGTCGGCGTGCCCGCGCGTCGTTCGCAAATCACGAAGCGCAACCGATAAATCTCAACATTATAGAAATAATGTCAAACTATATGCCGAGGATAATTGGATATCTAACGGTTTACGTTATATTATTCACAAAATTCTCAACGTGACCCGCCATGTCCGACCTCGCCGCCGACGAATCCCGCTTGACCGCCGAAATCGACCGCCTGAAGGCCGATTTCCCGAAAACCCGCGAGCTGTATCGCGAGGTCTGCGCGTTGATGTTCTTCCGCTTCGGCATCACGCCCACCGCGAACCGCCTTTACCAGCTCGTGCGCAAGGGCAGCATGAGCACGCCGACGGCCGTCCTCGCAGAGTTCTGGGCCGAGTTGCGGGAAAAGAGCCGCGTACGCATCGAGCATCCCGACTTGCCGGCCGACCTGCAGGCGGCGGCCGGTGATCTCGTCGCCGCGTTGTGGAGCCGCTCGACTGCCGATGCCGCCGCAGCGCTCGATGCGCTACGCGCCGAAGTCGAAGCCGAGCGGGCGGCGGCGAAAGCGGAAGTCGCCGCATCGCAGGCCGACCTGTCCCGCACCGAAACCGCGCTCGAGCACCGCACGAGCGCGTTGCTGGCGGCCCAGGTGCGCATCCAGGAACTCGAGCAGGCGAGGGCGGCCGACGACGCATCGCGCCGCGCGTTGCAGGCGGAGGTCGAACGGCTGAAGTCCGACAATGCGGACGCCGATCGCGCGCTGGCGCAAGCGCGCGCCGATTTCACGTCGCAGCTCGACCGGTTGCGCGACGACGCCGGCCGCGCCGAGGAACGCCTGCGCGCATCGGAGAAACGGGCGCTTCAGGAAATCGACCGCGAACGGCTCGCGGCTGCACGCGTTCAAAAGGAACTCGACGCGGCCGCGATGCGCGCTGAACAGCGCGAGACGCAGCACCGCACGGATCTCGCGGCGCTGCAAGGGCAATTGGCCGATGCGCAACGCCGCTGCGCGGTGCTCGAAGGCCAGCTCGACGGCATGCGCGCGGCCAACGTCGCGTATGTCGGCGAGCTCGATGCATTGCGGGCCGAGCGTGCATCGCGGACCGTCGTGCGCAGGGCGCCTGGTCGCTCGGCGGGCGGCGGCCTGCGCGTCGCGAAACCGGTCGCCAGGAAGCGCGTTCCCAAACCCGCGTGACATGGGCGCCACGGTGCGGCCACAACGCATCCGCGGCATGGCGCGATTCGGGTAAAGTGCGGCTCAACTTGCCGGCTCGACGTTGCTAGACGACCGGTCTAATCGTTGCTAAGATACGCCATCATGAATGCATCTTCAGGCGCGGAAGTCCGCCAGCACATCCTGAATATCGCGAAGCCGATCATGCTCCACAAGGGGTTCTCGGCGGTCGGTCTGAACGAGATACTCGCCGCGGCGGGCATCCCGAAGGGCTCGTTCTACCATTATTTCGGCTCGAAAGAGGCGTTCGGCGAGGCGCTGCTCGAATCGTATTTCGAAGGCTATCTCGCGCATCTCGACAACCTGCTGGGCCATCAGGCCGGCACGGGCGCGCAGCGCCTGATGACGTACTGGGGCAACTGGCTGCACACGCAGTGCGCGGACGATCCGGAAGGCAAGTGCCTCGCGGTGAAGCTCGGCGCGGAAGTGTCCGATCTGTCGGAGTCGATGCGCGCGGTCTTGCGGCGCGGCACCGGCCAGATCATCGAGCGGCTCGCGGGCGGGATCGAGGCCGGGCTGGCCGACGGTTCGCTGAGCGGCGTCGACGATCCGGCGCATACGGCGGCGATTCTCTATGAGTTGTGGCTGGGTGCCACGCTGCTGGAGAAGATCCACCGGAACCGCAAACCGCTCGAACGCGCGATGCTGGAGACCCGGCGGATGCTGAATCTGCCGTCCATCGAGCCAGACGGAGCGCAGTCGTAACGTGGGCGCGCGCAGGCGCGCCTTGTTTTTTGAATGAATGCTAGACGACTGGTCTACTTACGCTGAAATCCCGTTGTTTGAATAGCGAGGGCGCGGCTCCGTCGGCCGAATTTCCGGCACGACACGCAGCCTCGCGCATCACGGTTGTCCAGGTTGATCCGTTCGTGCCCCGTGCACGTCCCTTCCCGTTGACGGAGGTCCCATGCCGCAAAGCAAGGCAGCAAACCGCAGAATCATCCTGAACGCGCGCCCGGTCGGCGCGCCTACCCCGAACGACTTCCGTACCGAAACCGGCGACGTGCCGGTGCCCGGTCCCGGCCAGGTGCTGTTGCGCACGGTCTGGCTGTCGCTCGACCCGTACATGCGCGGCCGGATGAGCGACGCGCCGTCGTATGCGCCGCCGGTCGCGCTCGGCGACGTGATGGTCGGCGGCACGGTCAGCCGCGTCGTGGCGTCGAACCTGCCCGCGTATCGCGAAGGCGACCTGGTCGTCGCGGGCGGCGGCTGGCAGGACTATTCGCTGTCCGACGGCAGCGATCTCATCGCGCTCGGCCGCGACTTCCCGCATCCGTCGCACGCGCTCGGCGTGCTCGGCATGCCGGGGTTCACCGCTTACACCGGGCTGCTGAAGATCGGCGAGCCGAAGGCCGGCGAAACCGTCGTCGTGGCCGCCGCGAGTGGAGCCGTCGGCGCGGTGGTCGGCCAGATCGCGAAGCTGAAGGGCTGCCGCGTGGTCGGCGTCGCGGGCGGCGCCGAGAAGGTTGCGTACGTGAAGGGCACGCTCGGCTTCGACGAGTGTGTCGATCACCGCGATCCGCAGTTTGCCGCCAGGTTGAAAGAGGCCTGCCCGAACGGCATCGACGTCTATTTCGAGAACGTCGGCGGTGCCGTATTCGATGCGGTGTGGCCGCTGCTCAACGATCATGCGCGCGTGCCGGTGTGCGGCATCATCGCGCATTACAACGACGCGGCGTACGACGACACCGCGGTATCGGGCGGCCGCGACCGCGTGCCGGCGCTGATGGGCACGATCCTGCGCAAGCGCATCCGGATGCAGGGCTTCATCATTCTGGATCACTATGCGACCGGCTATGCATCTTTCCTGAAGGAGATGAGCGAGTGGGTCGCGCAGGGCAAGGTGAAGACGCTCGAAGACGTGGTCCCCGACCTGGCCGATGCACCGCAGGCACTGATCGGCTTGCTCGCCGGCAAGAACTTCGGCAAGGTCGTCGTGCGCGTCGGCCCGGACGAGCTGGCCTGACACTGGCGCAACACGACACACGACGATTGCATGCTGGCGTCGCGAGACGCCGGCTTGTGGCATGCTCGATTCCGTTTCGAAAGGAGTGACAAGATGGCGCTTCACGTGATTGCTTCCCTGTTCCTGAAACCCGAACACGCGCAGGCCGCCGAGGCCGAATTGCGCGGCATGGTCGCCAAGACGCGCGTCGAACCGGGCAACCGGCGCTACGACCTGTTCCGCGAGCAGGACGGTTCGCCGAACCTGCATCTGTACGAGATCTACGACGACCAGGCCGCGTTCGACGCGCATCTCGCCAGCCCGCATTTCACGGCATTCCGCGTGAAGTCGGCCGACTGGTTCTCGGCACCGCCCGTCATCAAGGTGCTGTCGGGCATCGACGTGGCCGAGTGACGATGCAGCACCGCTGTCGCGGCGCGTTCCCGCCCGCGCCGCGCGACCGCCGTCACGCATGACGCGACGGCAATGACAACGACAACGCGGCGCAGCGTATCGATCGCGCCGTTCCCCCAATACACAGGCTCCGGAGTCTGAATGGTCACCCTCAATATCAATGGCGAGAACCGCACGGTCGATGCGCCCGACGACATGCCCCTGCTGTGGGTCCTGCGCGACGTCGTCGGCCTGACCGGCACGAAATTCGGCTGCGGGATCGCGCAATGCGGCGCTTGCACCGTGCATCTCGACGGCGTCGCCGCGCGCTCGTGCGTGCTGCCGGTCGCGGCCGTCGCGGGCCGCAGGATCACGACGATCGAAGCCGTCGGTGCGACGCCGGCCGGCCAGAAGGTTCAGCAAGCGTGGCGCGAGATCGACGTCGTCCAGTGCGGCTACTGCCAGTCCGGGCAGGTGATGGCGGCCACGGCGCTGATCGCGTCGAACCCGAACCCGAGCGACGCGGACATCGACGCGGCAATGGCCGGCAACATCTGCCGCTGCGGCACGTACAACCGGATTCGCGCGGCGGTCAAGCAAGCCGCGAAGGGGGCGTGACATGTCGCGAGGACTCATCGAAGCAGGGAAGGCCGCCGGGAAAGCGGCTGGCGCGGGCGTGTCGCGCCGTTCGTTCCTGAAGGCGGGCATGTCGCTCGGCGCGGCGGCGGGCGGCGGCTTGCTGCTCGGTTTCAGCATGCCGGCAGCGGGCGATGATGCACGGCGCTCGGTGATCGGCGGCGATGCGGACGAGAATGCGCGCGCCGGCGTCTTCGCGCCGAATGCGTTCGTGCAGATCGACCGCAGCGGCAAGGTCACGCTGGTGATGCCGAAGGTCGAGATGGGGCAGGGCGTCTACACGGCGCTGCCGATGCTGATCGCCGAGGAACTCGAAGTGCCGCTGTCGAACGTCACGCTCGACCATGCGCCGCCGAACGAGAAGCTGTTCCTCGATCCGCTGCTCGGCGGCCAGTTGACCGGCGGCTCGACGTCGGTGCGCTACGCGTGGGAACCGCTGCGCCGCGCGGGTGCGACCGCGCGCACGCTGTTGGTTTCCGCGGCGGCCAAGCAATGGAGCGTCGATCCGGCCACCTGTGTCGCGGAAAACGGCGAAGTGCGGCATCCCGCGAGCGGCCGGCGCGCATCGTACGGCCAGCTTGCGGACGCCGCGTCGAAGCTGCCGGTGCCGAAGGACGTCGCACTGAAGCAGCCGGCCGACTTCAAGTTGATCGGCAAGCCGGTGAAGCGGCTCGATTCGCCGGAGAAGGTCGACGGCACCGCGCAGTTCGGGCTCGACGTGCGTCTGCCCGGCATGCTGTACGCGGTGATCGTGAACAGCCCGGTGTTCGGCGGCACGGTCGCGAGCGTCGACGATACGGCCGCGCGGAAGATTCCCGGTGTGCGCCAGGTCGTGCGCGCGGACAACGCGGTCGCGGTGGTCGGCGATCACACGTGGGCCGCGAAGCGCGGCGCGTCGGCGCTCGTCGTGAAGTGGAACGAGGGCGCGGGCGCGAAGGTATCGACCAAGGACATCGTCGCCGATCTCGCGCAGGCTGCCGCGAACGGAAAGGGCGCCGTCGCGCGCAAGGACGGCGACGTCGGCCGCGCGTTCGCGAATGCGAAGACGCGCATCGACGCAGTCTACGAACAGCCGCTCCTTGCACACGCAACGATGGAGCCGGTGAACTGCACGGTGCACGTGCGCGGCGACGGCTGCGAGATCTGGGTCGGCACGCAGGTGCCGACGCGGGCGCGCGACACGGTGCAGCAACTCACGGGCCTCGCGCCCGACAAGATCGTCGTGCACAACCACCTGCTCGGCGGCGGCTTCGGCCGGCGGCTCGAAACGGACATGATCGGCCAGGCGGTGAAGATCGCCAAGCAGGTCAACGGGCCGGTCAAGGTGGTCTGGACGCGCGAGGAAGACATCCAGCACGACATGTATCGGCCTTACTACTACGACCGGATTTCCGCCGGCCTGGATGCGAACGGCAAGCCGATCGCGTGGCAGCACCGGATCGTCGGTTCGTCGATCCTCGCGCGCTTCGCACCGCCCGCATTCAAGGACGGTGTCGATCCCGACGCAGTCGAAGTCGCGACCGACCTGCCGTACGACCTGCCGAACCAGTTGATCGATTACGTGCGGAAGGAGCCGCGTCACGTGCCGACCGCATTCTGGCGCGGCGTCGGCCCGACGCGCAGCACCTTCGTCGTCGAGAGCTTCATCGACGAGCTGGCCGCGCAGACCAAGACCGATCCGGTGCAGTATCGCCGCGCGCTGCTCGGCAAGACGCCGCGCGCGCTGAACGTGCTCGACGTCGCGACGAAGGCGGCCGGCTGGGGCACGCCGCTGCCGAAGGGGCAAGGGCGCGGCGTATCGGTGATGCATGCGTTCGGCAGCTTTTTCTCGATCGTCATCGACGTCGCGGTGGAGGGCGGCGAAGTGCAGGTCAAGCGTGCCGTGTGCGCGGTCGACTGCGGAATGGCCGTGAATCCCGGCACGATCGAGGCGCAGGTGCAGGGCGGCATCATCTTCGGGATCACGGGCGCGCTGTATGGCGAGATCACGATCGAGGACGGCCGCGTCGTGCAGAGCAACTTCACCGACTACCGGATGATGCGCATCAACGAGACGCCGCCGATCGACGTGCATCTCGTGAAGAGCGCCGAGGCGCCCGGCGGAATCGGCGAACCGGGGACCGCCGCGACCGCGGCGGCACTGTCGAACGCGATCTTCGCGGCGACCGGCACGCGGCTGCGCAAGCTCCCGGTCGGCAATCAACTGAAGACGGCCTGACGGGAGCGGCACACGATGCGAAACCTTACCCCGAACAGTCTGAATCGCGCCGTTCGCACGCTCGGCACTTCGTTGCTCGCGCTGGCCGCGCTGGTGGCCGGCACGTCCGCGCATGCCGCGCAAACCGCACCGGCCGAAAGCGCACTTGTCGCACGCGGCGCCTATCTCGCGAAAGCGGGCGACTGCGTGGCGTGCCACACCGCGCCGCGCGGCGCGCCGTTCGCCGGTGGCCTGAAAATGGTCACGCCGATGGGCGCGATCTACACGACCAACATCACGCCCGATCCGGACACGGGCATCGGCGGCTATACGGAGGCCGAGTTCGCGAGTGCGCTGCGCTCGGGCGTCGCGAAGGACGGCCATCACCTGTATCCGGCGATGCCGTATCCGTCGTACGCGAAGCTGCGCGACGACGACGTGAAGGCGCTTTACGCGTACTTCATGCACGGCGTCGAACCGGTGAAGCAGGCGAACCGGGCGTCCGACATTCCGTGGCCGCTGAACATGCGCTGGCCGCTGGCGCTGTGGAACGCGGTGTTCCTGGACACGACGCCGTACACCGACAAGCCAGCGAAGGATGCGGCGTGGAACCGCGGTGCATACCTCGTGCAGGGGCTCGGGCACTGCGGGTCGTGCCATACGCCGCGCGGCGTCGGCTTTCAGGAAAAGGCGCTGGACGAAAGCGGGTCGGCGTTCCTGTCGGGCGCGTCGATCGACAACTGGTTCGCGTCGAACCTGACCGGCGAGCACAATACCGGGCTCGGCCGCTGGAGCGATGCCGATGTCGCGCAATTCCTGAAGACCGGCGCGAACCGGCATGCGACCGCGTTCGGCTCGATGGTCAGCGTGATCAATCACAGCACGCAGGAACTGACCGACGACGATCTCGCGGCGATGTCCCGCTATTTGAAATCGCTGCCGGCGGCGGGCGGCACGGGCGCGCCGCCTTACCGTTATGATCCGAAGCCGACCCAGGTCGCGCTGGGCCGGCCGGCGAACGATCCGGGCACAAAGGTGTATAACGCTTACTGCCTGAATTGCCATGGCGCGGACGGTCGAGGCTACGCGCCGCTGCTCGCGCCGTTGGCGGGCAATCCGAACGTGCTCGAGGCCGATGCATCGTCGCTGATCAACGTGACGTTGAACGGCAGCGAGTCTCTCGTGATCGGCGGCGTGCCGTCCGCGTATCCGATGCCGGCGTTCGCGAACCAGCTGAACGACCAGCAGATCGCCGACGTGCTGACGTTCATGCGCGCCGGCTGGAACAACGGCGCGCCGGCCGTGCAGGCGGCGGACGTCGCGAAACTCCGCAAGGCGACGGCGGCTGCGCGCTGAGCGCGGCCGTACGTGGCGGATGACGACGTGCATGCGTGCCGCGTGCGCGTCGCCGAACGTCGCCGGGTGCAGGGCGCCCCGGCGACGCAGTGCTTTCTGTCAACCGGCGCGCGACCGTTCGCGGCAGCGCGCGATTTATCGACGCAAAACTGGGGTGTCTGGATGGCTAACGTGACTTATACGGATACACAACTGCTGATCGACGGCGAGTGGGTCGACGCCGCGAGCGGCAAGACGATCGAAGTCGTGAACCCGGCGACGGGCAAGACGATCGGCAAGGTGGCCCACGCGGGCATCGCCGATCTCGACCGCGCGCTGGCCGCAGCGCAGCGCGGTTTCGAAGCATGGCGCAAGGTGCCCGCGCACGAGCGCGCGGCGACGATGCGCAAGGCGGCCGCGCTGGTGCGCGAGCGCGCCGACACGATCGCGCAGCTGATGACGCAGGAGCAGGGCAAGCCGCTGACGGAAGCGCGTGTCGAAGTGCTGTCGGCAGCCGACATCATCGAATGGTTCGCGGACGAAGGCCGCCGCGTATATGGCCGGATCGTCCCGCCGCGCAATCTCGGCGCGCAGCAGACCGTCGTGAAGGAGCCGGTCGGTCCGGTCGCGGCGTTCACGCCGTGGAATTTCCCGGTCAACCAGGTCGTGCGCAAGCTCAGCGCCGCGCTCACGACCGGCTGCTCGTTCCTCGTGAAGGCGCCGGAAGAAACTCCGGCGTCGCCGGCCGCGCTGCTGCGCGCGTTCGTCGACGCGGGCGTGCCGGCCGGTGTGATCGGTCTGGTGTACGGCGATCCGGCAGAAATCTCGTCGTACCTGATTCCGCACCCGGTGATCCGCAAGGTGACGTTCACGGGCTCGACGCCGGTCGGCAAGCAACTCGCGGCACTCGCGGGCCAGCACATGAAGCGCGCGACGATGGAGCTGGGCGGCCACGCGCCGGTGATCGTCGCCGAGGACGCGGATGTCGCGCTGGCGGTGAAGGCCGCCGGTGGCGCGAAGTTCCGCAACGCCGGCCAGGTATGCATTTCGCCGACGCGTTTCCTCGTGCACAACAGCATTCGCGACGAATTCACGCGCGCGCTGGTCCAGCATGCGCAGGGGCTAAAGGTCGGCAACGGCCTCGAGGAAGGCACCACGCTCGGCGCACTGGCGAACCCGCGCCGGCTGACCGCGATGGCGTCCGTCGTCGAGAACGCGCGCAAGGTCGGCGCGAGCATCGAGACCGGCGGCGAGCGCATCGGCTCGGAAGGCAACTTCTTCGCGCCGACGGTGATCGCGAACGTGCCGCTCGAGGCCGACGTGTTCAACAACGAGCCGTTCGGCCCGGTCGCGGCGATTCGCGGCTTCGACAAGCTCGAGGACGCGATCGCCGAGGCGAACCGTCTGCCGTTCGGGCTGGCCGGCTACGCGTTCACGCGTTCGTTCGCGAACGTGCACCTGCTGACGCAGCGCCTCGAAGTCGGGATGCTGTGGATCAACCAGCCCGCGACGCCGTGGCCGGAAATGCCGTTCGGCGGCGTGAAGGATTCGGGCTACGGCTCGGAAGGCGGGCCGGAAGCGCTGGAACCGTACCTCGTCACGAAGTCGGTGACGGTGATGGCGGTCTGACGATCGTTCGCGTTTGACCACGTGCGTGCCGCGGCTTGCGCGGTACGCACGCGGCGCAGCGTTGACGAGGGCCGGGCGTTTTGCTCGGCTTTGTTGTTTGTGGGTTGCCTCGGCGGCGATACGATTCCGCAGCAGGCTGCATAACCGGTTCGATTCGCCGGAGGCTACCGCCGATCGCGAGAGGTTGAGTGTTTGCAGAGTTTTCAGGTGCGGTCGCCTGGAAGTCGCATCGACGTGTTGGGCGATCATGTGGACGAGTGGAAGCTGGCGAAGCGTTTGGTGCATACCGACATGATTTTACATAACATGAATTAGCGCAGATTTTGATTGTGGGAGCAAAGTTGTAATGTCGCATCTGGGCAAAGTTGAAATGTCGTGGTTCGAGGGTTTCGGCGCATGCTGGCGGCGGTTTGAACTGCTGGAGCGCATCGTGGGCCAACCTGGACTGATCACCATGAGCATGCGGGAACTGGATCGTCTGAAGGTCGTGGAAGCCGTGATCGAGCAGCGTCTGATGCCTTGGCGAGCCGCGGAGCGGCTCGGGATCAGTCGACGGCAGATTGAACGGCTGGTCACCCGATATCGTGCTGCGGGGCCGGCTGGACTGATTTCGCAGCGCCGTGGCCACGCCAGCAACCATCAATTGCCCGAGGATCTGGCGCACCGTGCCTTGAGCCTGATTCGTGAGCGCTACGCCGATTTCGGGCCGACGCTGGCTTGCGAGAAGCTGTGGGAATGCCACGGGCTGCAGTTGTCGAAGGAAACGGTCAGGAAGCTGATGACGGACGCTGGGCTGTGGATTCCGCGTCGGCAACGACCGCCCAAGGTCTATCAACCGCGAGCGCGCCGGGCTTGCCTGGGTGAACTGATCCAGATCGACGGCAGCGATCATCGGTGGTTCGAGGAACGGGCGCCGTCCTGCACGCTGCTGGTGTACGTCGACGATGCGACGAGCCGGCTGATGCATCTGCACTTTACGGCGACCGAATCGACCTTCAGCTACTTCGAGGCCACGCGAACGTACCTGGAGCGCCATGGCAAGCCGGTGGCGTTCTACAGCGACAAGTACAGCGTGTTCCGCAATACGAGCGCCAGCAAGACCGGCCAGAGCGTGACGCACTTCGGCCGAGCGATGTACGAACTGAACATCGACACGTTCTGCGCGAACAGCAGCTCGGCCAAGGGGCGCGTCGAGCGGGCCCACCTGACGCTGCAGGATCGGCTGGTCAAGGAGATGCGACTGCGCGGCATCAACACGGTAGCTGACGCCAACGCGTATGCGCCCTCCTTCATCGCCATGTATAACGCGCGCTTCGCGAAGCCGCCGCGCAGCGGCTTTGATGCGCATCGGCCGCTGCGATCCGACGAGGATCTGGATCTGCTGCTGACCTGGCGTGAGACACGCCGGGTGACGAAGGCGTTGACGGTGCAGTACGACCGGGTGCTGTACCTGCTGGACGATACGCCGGGGAATCGAGCGTGGATACATCGCGACGTCGAGGTGTGGGAGTACCCGGATGGTCGGATTGAAATCCGAGCAGCCGGTCAGATACTGGCAGCTCAGTCCTATGACCGGCTGGCTGAGGTCGACCAAGGCGCAATCGTGGACCACAAGCGGCTGAGTCACGCGTTGCAGGTGGCGCAAGCGTTTCAGGCGCAGCGCGACAGCCGGCGGATCGGCACCGCGCCGTCGCGAACGCATCGCGGGCTGCCGGTGCGGGCAAATGAAGCGCAACCCGGCACGAAGAAACCCCGCCGGTTCACGGTGGCTGACATGGAAACGGCGATTCTGGAAGTTGCGTCAAAAGCAGCAACTGAGCGGCGGTCTGCCAAGGCCCGCGGGTGAACGTAAGCGCCCTGCTGCTTCAAGCTCGGCGCTTCAACGCTGAATGACGAGAAAGTCGATGAAACATGCGACATCTGTATTTAGCTGGCGCTACGACATCTGAATCCGGGTATGACATTGATTGTAGTGGCTAGATTGAAATGTCCGCTTTTGGCTACATAGAAATGTCCGCTTTCGGACCGCGTAAGCCTGTCCAGCCGCCGGTTTCCCGGCGCCGGAGGCTTCTTCAGAACGTGGCGAACAACTCCTCGTCGCGTACGGGCCCGGCGTCATTCCAGGCTCGCTAACGCCACGCGCTCGGATCGCAGTGCTGTCATCCTAATGCGCAGTACGCCGCAACATCGTCGTGTCGTAACCAAGCGCCCGGACGCGCTCGACAAGCGCCATGGCCTGTTCCGCTGAGGGCTTCGCGTCGCGCGTCAAAATCCACAGGAACCGACCCGACGGTTCACCGACAATCGACCACGAGTAGTCGTCGGCATGATCCAGCACCCAGTAATCGCCGAAGAAGAACGGCCCGAAGAACGACACCTTCAGCTTCGCGTTGCCGCTGTCGGCCACGATCCTTGCGCGCCCGTCCGAGGTTCGCGCGCGGCCGTCCGGGCTATCTTCGCGACAGGTATTGCGCACGCCGAGGAGACCGTCTTCCCGCTTTGCATACTCGGCCGTGACGCCGTCGCATCCGCGCTCGAAGCGGTTTTCATAGCGCGCGAACTCGTACCATCTGCCGACGTACCGATCGAGATCGACGGCTTTCGCGGGTTGCGGAACGTGCGTATTGCCGCTTGGGCCGCCGGCGACACCTGCGCATCCCGCAAGCACCAGTGCGGCGCCCGCGACGATCGCCCTCGCCGCCCTCCGCGGTTGGCCAGCGATACTTCGCTTCATTGAATATCTCTCCAGACACGAAACCGGATCATTGTGCACTCAACGACCGATGGTCCGCAGCATCCGCCCCGCGTTACGCGCGCCTGCATCCCCGCGGACGCATCGCTCGTATCTGACTGAGGATCTTGCAACGAGCGTCGCCCTGCACGTCGTGCGGCGCGCATCATCGATCGTTCAATCGGATGCATCCGACAGTGCTATATTTCGCTCGACACTCACACCATGGCTATCCGCGCCATCCATTTCGCATGAGCGACACGCCGAGCGGTGCCAGCGGCTTCGATCAGTCAGCCCCTTCGCGCGATGCCGATGCGGATGTCGCGCGCCGCGAACATCTGAATCGGCTGATGGCTCGGGCAGCCGGCGGCGATCAGGCGGCCTTCGCGGAGTTATACCGGCTGAGCGCATCGCGCGTGTTCGGGACGATCGTGCGCATGCTCCACGCCGAGGATCTCCTCCAGGAGGTCTACACGACGGCGTGGCGACGCATCGAGACATTCGATCCGGCGCGCGGTGGCGCGATGACATGGCTGATCACGCTGGCGCGCAACAGGACGATCGACCGTCTGCGGCAGCATCGCGACGCGCAGCTCGACGACGAACAGGTGCTGGAGCTTCCCGACGAGGATCCGACGCCCGCCGCGCTGGCGGAGGCAACACAGGAACGTCAGCGCCTCGAGCGCTGCCTGTCGCAGCTCGATCCGCAGCAGGGTCGCGCGGTGCGCGAGGCTTTTTTCAGCGGTGCGACCTACAGTGAGCTGGCAGCGCGGCTGCGCGTGCCGCTCGGAACCATGAAGAGCTGGATCCGGCGCAGCCTGATGCAGCTGAAGGTATGCCTGGAGCAATGAATACGCCGGCCGATCACGATCCCGAATTGCGCTGCGCAGAATACGCGCTCGGCGTGCTCGACGCAGACGCACGCCGCGAGCTGGAGCAGTCCGCCGCGCGCGATCCGGCGTTGCAAGCCACGCTCGAGCGCTGGCAACGCCGCTTCGCCCCGCTCGCGGACGACATCACGCCCGTCGACCCGCCCGCGCGCATCTGGACGCGGATCCAGCACGACCTTGGCTTCGTCACGCCGCCGCGCGCTCGCGACGCCGCGCCGCCCGGCGGATGGTGGAACAGCCTTCGACTGTGGTGCTGGGTCGGCATCGGCGCGAGCGCGGCTGCGCTCGCGCTGCTCGCGGTCAACGTGATCCGGATGGACGAAGCGCCGCCGCGCCCGGCCGCCGACGGCGGCCACTACATGGCGGCGACGCTGGCACGATCGGATGGCACTGCACAGTGGACCGCCACGGTCGACCTGAAGCGTGCCCGAATGGTCGTCGTGCCGGCTAACACGCCGCCGATCGCCGCGGATCGCTCGACGGAGCTGTGGCTGATTCCGCCGAATGCGAAGCCGATCTCGCTCGGGGTATTCGCGTCCAATGCGCCCGCGTCGATGACGCTGCCGCCAGCGATCGTCTCGCAACTCGGCGCACGCGCGGTGCTCGCCGTGTCGCTCGAGCCTCACGGCGGCTCCCCGAGCGGCCAACCCACCGGCCCGGTGCTCGCCACCGGCGCGATGCACATCACTTGACTTGATGCCTGCGACGCGCGCGCCACACGGCAAGCGTGGCGGCGCGCGTTCGTTGCGTTGTCGGTCGACGGGGTGCGCAGCGATCTCGTCGCATCCGGTTGCATCCGTTCGGTCCCCGGCTCCGTATAAGGGAATATCGCGTTCCCGGAGCCCGTATGCCCGCCGTCGCCGTCGCCCTCCTCGCCCTGGTCGGACTGATCGTGTCGTTCACGGCGGTGTGGATCACCCAATTGCATTCCCGGAACGCCGGGATGATCGATCCGGTCTGGGCCGCGACGCTCGGTGGCGTCGCCATGTTCGTCGCGGTGCTGGCTACCGGCGCGGAACTGAACCGTGCGCTGGTGGCCGCGGGCGGCGGCATCTGGGGGCTGCGACTCGCGTGGCACCTGTGGCGGCGCAATCGCGGCCAGCCGGAGGATCCGCGCTATCGGCAATTCCGTCTGCAGTGGGGCGACGCCGCGTCGCGCAACATGTTCTGGCTGTTCCAGTTGCAAGCGCTGATCTCGATGTTCCTGTCGGTCGCGTTCTTCGTCCCGGCATATAGCGCGCAAACGCCGTCCCGGTTCGCGATTGCAGCGGCGATCGCGATCTGGATCGTCGCCGTCGCGGGAGAGGCTGCCGCCGACCGCCAGCTCAAGCGATTTCTCGCGGATCCCGCGCATCGCGGCCAGGTCTGCCGCGCCGGCTGGTGGCGCTATTCGCGGCACCCCAACTATTTCTTCGAGTGCGTGCACTGGCTCGCGTACGCGGCGCTGGGAATCGGAATGCCGTGGGGATGGCTGACGCTGATGCCGCCCTTCCTGATGGCATGGCTGCTGATCAAGGTATCCGGCCTGCCGTTGCTCGAAGCGCGTCTGGTGCAGACGCGTCCGGGCTACCGCGAATACATGCGCACGACCAGCGCCCTCGTTCCGTGGCCGCCGAGGCCGGCGGACAACACTTCCCCCACTCGCCCCGATCACCCTCAAGACCGGAGTACGCGCTCATGACCGCCACCACCTCGCAACCCTCCGCGGCCTCGACGTCCGCCCCCAACGACGCCTGGCTGATTCGCTGCTGCGAGCGCGGCTGGCTGCCCGATACGCTGATTCGGGCCGGCATGCGTGCACTGATGCGGCAACGTCTGCGCGCCGAGCACGCATACGATGCAGAACTGCGCAGCGCGGCGCTCGACGCGCTGGTGCACGAGCTGCAAGCAAGCCCGATCGCAATCGAGACGCATGCGGCCAATACGCAGCATTACGAGGTGCCAGGCAGCTTCTTCGAGGTGCATCTCGGCCCGAGGCTCAAATATTCGTGCGGCTATTACCCGCGCGGCAACGAAACGCTGTCGCAGGCCGAGGAGGCAATGCTCACGTTGTATGCGCAGCGCGCCGAGCTCGCGGACGGCCAGCGCATTCTCGACCTCGGCTGCGGCTGGGGTTCGTTGTCGCTGTGGCTCGCCGAGCGGTACCCGGCGGCGCAGATCGTCGGGCTGTCGAATTCGTACGGTCAGCGTCACTTCATCGAACGATGCGCGGCGCTGAAAAGGCTGACGAATTTGCGGATCGTGACCGGCAACGTGGCGGAGTTCGACTTCGATCCCGCGGAGGCCGGGTTCGACCGCGTGCTGTCGATCGAGATGTTCGAGCATATGAAGAACTACGGGCAACTGCTCGCGAAGATCTCGCGCTGGATGCGCGACGACGGCAAGCTGTTCGTGCACATCTTCGCGCACAAGCTGCTCGCCTATCACTTCGCGGTGCGCGACGACACCGACTGGATGTCGCGCCATTTCTTCACGGGCGGGACGATGCCGTCCGCCGATCTGCTGCTGCGGTTCCAGGACGACGTGCGCATCGCTCGCCAATGGTGGCTCGACGGCACGCACTACGCCCGCACGGCCAATCATTGGCTCGAGTCGCTCGACGCGGCGCGCCAGCGGATCATGCCGATTCTCGAAACGGTGTACGGCGCCGACGCCCGCATCTGGTTCCAGCGCTGGCGGATGTTCTACATGGCTGTCGCCGAGCTGTTCGGCTATGCCGGCGGGCAGGAATGGGGCGTCGCTCACTACCTGTTCGACAAGCGCCGGGGCCACGCGTGAGCCCCGCCGTGTCGTGCCGGATGTTCCGCCGCGTCGCCATCACGGTCGCGACGGCGCTCGCGCTCGGCGCTGCGGGCTGCTCGGAAAGCCCGCCGAACCCGAATCCGCGCGCCGGCATTCCGCTGTCGACCGTGCCCGTCGATTTGCCGCGCTACATGGGTCGCTGGTACGTGATCGCGAATATCCCGTACTTCGCCGAGCGCGATTTCGTCGGCAGCCGGGCCGAATGGAGCCTGCGCGACGACGGCAGGATCGACGACGCATTCGTCGGCCGCAAGGGCGGCTTTGCGCAGCCCGAGAAGCGCTATCGGTTCGTCGACGCCGTCAAGCCCGGCAGCGGCGGCGGCGAATGGCGCGTGCGGCTGTTCTGGCCGATATATGTCACGCAACTGACGCTGTACGTCGATCCCGACTACCGGTACACGATCCTCGGCTACCCGGGCAAAACGCTCGGCTGGATCTTCTCGCGCGAGCCGGCAATGGACGACGCCACCTATCGCGCGCTGCTCGCGCGGCTCGATGCGATGGGCTACGACACGTCGCGCTTCAGGCGGGTGCCGCAAACGCCGGATCAGATCGGCAAGCCGGGCTTCGCGTCGCCCGGCGATCGCGAATGATCGGCAGCACGTGCATCCGCTGCGTGCCCCGCCCCGTATATCCGCACATGTCGTTCCCAACCTGCTCTCGTGATTGACGGAGACCATTCGCGATGTACCCGGATCTTTCAGTGTCGCCGCCCGGCCGGCGGATCGCCGTCGTCGGCGCCGGCATCGCCGGCTTGGCCAGCGCGTATCTGCTGGCCCGCCGTCACCGCGTGACGCTGTTCGAGGCCGCCGACTATCTCGGCGGTCACACGCACACGGTCGACGTCGAGCTCGACGGCGCACGCCATCCCGTCGACACGGGATTTCTCGTGTTCAACGAACGAACCTATCCGAACCTGATCGCACTGTTCGACGAACTGGGCGTGGCCACCCATTCGACCGACATGTCGTTTTCGGTTTCGGTCGACGGCGGCCGGCTCGAATGGGCCGGCAGCAATCTGAACACGGTGTTCGCGCAACGCCGCAACCTTTTCTCGCCGACCTTTCTCGGGATGTTGCGCGACATCCTGCGCTTCAATGCTCGCGCACACGATCACCTCGAATCGGCGAGCCGCGATCGTCTTTCGGTCGGCGATCTGCTGGCCGCGGGCGGCTACGGCGCACCGTTTCAGCATCACTACCTGTTGCCGATGGCGGCGGCGATCTGGTCGAGCGCGGCCAACGACATCCTGCGGTTTCCGGCGGCGACGTTCCTGCGCTTCTGCCTGAACCATGCGCTGTTGCAGGTCAACAACCGGCCGCCGTGGCGAACGGTCCTGGGCGGCGCGCGGCAGTACGTCGAGCGCATCGCCGCGACGCTCGACGACGTGCGCGTGAATACGCCGGTCCGCACGATACGGCGTGACGACGGGGGCGTGACGGTGGCCACCGACACGTCCGGTCACGAGCGTTTCGACGCAGTCGTGCTCGCCTGCCATGCGCCGACGAGCCTCCGGCTGCTCGCGGATGCCAGCAACGCCGAGCGCGACGTACTCGGCGCCGTGCGCTACCAGCGCAACGTCGCCGTGCTTCATACCGATACGGCGTTGCTGCCGCGTCGGCGACGCGTATGGTCGGCATGGAACTATCTGAGCGGGCGGACGGCGCACGGCGGCGGCGAATCGCCGGTCTGCGTCAGCTACCTGCTCAACCAGTTGCAGCCGCTGCCCTTCGGCTCGCCGGTCGTCGTCACGTTGAATCCGGTCGACGAGCCCGCGCCCGGCACGCAGCTCGGCCGCTACGATTACGAGCACCCGCTGCTCGACCTCGCGGCCGTGGATGCGCAGCATCGTCTGCCGATGCTGCAAGGGCGGCGCAATACGTGGTTCGCGGGCGCATGGACGGGTTACGGGTTCCACGAGGATGGTCTGAAGTCGGCGTTGCGCGTCGCCTACGATTTCGGCATCGCGCCGGCCTGGGCTCGCCCATGAACGCGCCCTTCGTCCGCGACGGCGTGGCCGCCCTGCTGCTCGTCGGCACCGTGATGCATGAACGGCTGCGGCCGGTGCGCCATGCGTTCACGTATCCGATCTTCCAGGTCTGCTGCGACATCGAACGGTTGGGGGAGATCGATGCGAGCTGGTTCGGCATCGATCGCTGGGCGCCGCTCGCGCTCGCTTCGCGCGACTACGGCCCGCGCGACGGCCGGGCGCTGGGCCCGTGGATGCGCGATGTCCTCGCGCAGGCCGGCATTCCGGCCGACGGCCCGATCTGGCTGCAGACGATCCCGCGCATCTTCGGTTACGCATTCAATCCGGTGAGCTTCTGGTATTGCTACGACCGCGCGGGCCGGCTGCGCGCGCTGTACGCCGACGTACGCAACACGTTCGGCGCGCACCACGGCTACCTGCTGAGTGCGATGCGCCACGCGCCGATCGAAGCAGACACCGTGCTCGTGTGCCGCAAGACGTTTCATGTCTCGCCGTTTTGCGACGTCGTCGGGGATTACGCGTTTCGCGTGCGTCAGCGCGGCGATCATCTGGGCGTGGCGATCGACTATTGCGACGACGAAGGCCCGCTGCTGCGCACGGCGATCGGCATGCGGTCCGCACCGCTCACCGCGGCACGCGCATGGCGTGCGTTGGCCCGGCAGCCGCTGAACGCGATCAACGTGATCGTCCGCATCCACTGGCAGGCGCTGCGGTTGTGGCTTGCGCGCGTGCCGTTTTACGGCAAGACGCCGCCCGGCCGTTCCGCCGCTGCCGATTCGTTCTTGTCCCGTTCGCCGGCCCCGCCGTCTCGCGGCCGCTCGGCGATGTCCGATCACGAGGCTCGTCCATGACCTTGCTGCGCCTGCTGTCTTTCGCATCGCAACCGGCGATGCCGCTCTCGGCCCGTTTGTTCATTGCCCTGCTACGGCGGATCCATGACGGTCACCTGACGCTCGTGACGCCTGAAGGCGCGCAGCATGTGTTCGGCGATCCGCACTGCCAGCCGGCCGCGACGCTGCAGATCCGCGACTGGCGGGCGTGCCGTGCGATCCTGCGCGCGGGCGACATCGGCTTCGCGGAAGCCTTTCGCGCCGGCTGGATCGACACGCCCGACCTCGTCGCGCTGTTGCGCGCGGCGATCCGCAACCAGCCGGTGATCGCGAAGACGGTGACCGGCGGCCGCCTGGCGCGCGTCTGGTACGCGCTGCGCCACCGGCTGAGGATGAATACGCGGGCCGGCAGCCGCCGCAACATCCACGCGCACTACGACCTCGGCAACGAATTTTACGGGTTGTGGCTCGACGACACCTGGACGTATTCGAGCGCCTGCTTCGACGGCGATGCGCAGCGGTCGCTGGCCGACGCGCAAACGGCGAAGTATCAGCGCATCGTCGATTCGCTCGGCCTGCGCGCCGGCATGCGCGTGCTCGAGATTGGCTGCGGCTGGGGCGGGTTCGCCGTGCACGCCGCACGGCAGGGCATCCGCGTGCATGGCGTCACCATCTCGCAGGCGCAGTACGCGCTGGCCCGCGAGCGCATAGCGCGCGACGGGCTGTCCGATCGGGTGACACTCGAATTGCGCGACTATCGCGACCTCGACGGCCGATACGACGCGATCGTGTCGATCGAAATGTTCGAGGCCGTGGGCGAAACGTTCTGGCCGGCGTACTTCGACACGCTCATGCAGCGCCTGAAGCCCGGTGCTCGCGCACTGATCCAATCGATCACGATCGCCGAGCCGCAGTTCGACGCGTACCGCGCGTCGAGCGACTTCATTCGCGAGTTCATCTTTCCCGGCGGAATGCTGCCGAGCCCGGAACGCTTCGTCGCCGCGGCGCGGCGGGCCGGCCTCGCCGCCGAGCCGGTGCTCGCATTCGGCGACGACTACGCGCGCACGCTGCGCACCTGGCGGGCGACGTTCGAGGCTCGCGTCGATTCGGTGCGCGCGCAACGGTTCGACGAGACGTTCATTCGCACCTGGCGCCTGTATCTCGCCTATTGCGAAGCGGGTTTCGCCGAGCGACGAACCGATGTGATGCATTTCATCGTGTCGTCGGCCAGCTGACATGTGGCGCCGGCTCGCGATGCTCGCCACGGTCGTGGCGCTGGCTGCACCGCGGTACGCCGGCGCGAACTGCGTCGACGATATCGCCTCGGCGCGCCTGATCGGATCGGGCCGGTTCTGCTTGCTGGGCATCTGTCTGTACGACGCCCAGCTTTGGGCGCCCCGCCCTCCCGGCGGGTTCGACACGCCGTTTGCGTTGTCGCTGGCCTACCGCCACGACGTGAAAGGCGAGCGGCTCGTGTCGACCGGCATGGACGAGATCGAGCGCCTCGCACCCGTGCCGCTGCCGGCTGCGACGCTCGACGCATGGCGCCATGACCTCGAACGTGCGTTCACCGACGTATCGCGTGGCGACGTGCTTTGCGGCGTGTATTTTCCCGAGCGCGGCGCACGCTTCTACACCAACGGCCGCGTCACGGCCGACGTGACCGACACGGCATTCGCGCGCGCGTTCTTCGCGATCTGGCTCGACCCGCGCACGCGCGCAAAATCGTTGCGCCGTCAGTTGCTGGGCGACGATGGACGCTGACTGGACGGTGAGCGATGGCGAGTGGCTCGTCGTATCGATGCGGGTAGCGTCGATCGGCGGGTTCGTCACGGCGCCTTCTCGACGCGAGACTTGCGATGGTCAACAACACGCACTTGCCTGAAAGGATATGCGAGACCTGCGGCTTGCCTTTCAGCTGGAGAAAGAAATGGAAGGCGGTTTGGGAGGAAGTCCGGTATTGCTCGGAACGTTGCCGCCGAAATCGACGGTCGCCGTCGAATATGAAGACGAACGCTTCACGTCGCTGAATTCGCGTTGACGACTGGATCGCGCAGGCGGGCTCGCCAGCGCGGCCACTCCCCTTCCCCACAGCAGCCCGGATTCACGCATGCGATCGCTTCCAGGCGATTCGATCTCCCCCGCATCAGCTCGCATTGCGCGTCGTGAAACCGAGGTGATGTCCGCTTGCGCGGACCGCGGTGTATCGAGTCTCGCCGCGGTGACACGCAAAACCGGGACAATCTTGACTCATGCATCGGATAGGCCTGCTCGCCGGCGCATTTCATGGTGTGTTGATTCCATCCTCCATTCCACATTCGTTGACGTCGTAAACCGTTTCACACGCACAATCTGCACACGATCTCGTCCAAATACCGGACATTTACACGCTTTTCCCGCCGTTCCTCATCGCTCGCACGATATTTGACGCAAATTTTCCCGATGCAATAATCATGATGAATCATCTTTCCGCTTCACTTTCCCGAAAATTTGCATACAATCCCCCCTGTGACGAACGAATCGACGGAGAGACGCCCGTGCCAACACGCAACCACGACATCAAGCCGCGCCGGTTCCCGGCCTGTCGCGCTTCGTCGATGGCGCGCGCGACCGTCGTCGTCACGGTACACAGCCCGCCGCACCGTGCCGGGGCGGTGCACGGCCGGCGGATTGCGTCGCGCTTGCGCGTCGCCGCGCGGCAGCGCGACCAACGCGGAGAGTGGCGCTCGACGCAGGTGATCGGGCGGTGTGCAAGCGCTGCGGTGAACGTCGCGCCGGGCGAACCGGGATCGAACGCAGCGGCTCGCACGTGCCCCGCGCTGCTCGTCATGGGCGGCCTGACGGTGTCAGACGAAACCTTCGAGCGAGCCGGCCTGCAGGTCAGTCAGCGCGTCGAATCCGTGTCGCGGGCACTGCGGCAGCCGGGCCTTGCCGTCGACGCGCTGATCGCCGAGGTCACGTCGTTGCACATGGATCTGGCGACCCGGTTCGTGTCGCTGGCATGGGCGCGCCGCGCGCGCGCGGCCGCGATCGTCTATGAGTACGGCAGCGTGCAAGCCCTCGCGCTGATCCGACTTGCAGGCTTCCACGCGTTTCGCTCGGTCGGCGGCCAGATCGACCTGGCATTCGTTCTGGCGAAGTTGCAAGAGTCCGTCGCCGTCACGCGCGCGGAGAAGCCGACGGCAACCGGCCCGGTACTGCGGTTGCACCGGCAGGTCGACGGCTGGATCCCGGCATCGCCGAACGACCCGTCGTGCGCATTCGCCGCCGGATCTCCGGTAACGCTGGCGCGGCGCCATGCATGCCCGCGCGCGCGTGAACGTCACCTGATGGACGCATCGCCGAAATGGCGGCGGCGCCGTTCGCCCGGCTTTTACCCATGGAATGCGACCCGATCGCGCATCGCCTCGGTCGTGATCCATTGCATCGCCACCTAACCTCCAGAAGCGAACCGAAATGGGAAATCTGATCGACGCTCCCGAGCACACCTTGACCGCGATCGACGAGGGCATGCCTCTGTCGCACATCATTCGTCGTCGACTCGAGAACGCGGGCGCGCGCTTCCACGCAAACGACAACATCGCCGCGCACCTGCGCGACGGCGAGCTGGATGCGTTGCAAAACGAGGTCGCGCAGGGAATGGAAGCCGTGCTGCGCTCGCTCGTGATCGACGTCGACAATGACCACAACACGCGCGAAACCGCGCGTCGCGTCGCGAAGATGTTCATCCGCGAAGTGTTCGCCGGCCGCTACGACGCAGCGCCGTCCGTCACCGAGTTCCCGAACGTCGAGCGGCTCGACGAGTTGCTGATCGTCGGGCCGCTGCGCGTGCGCAGCGCCTGCTCGCACCATCTTTGTCCGATCATGGGCCGCATCTGGATCGGGGTACTGCCCAGCGCGACGTCGAATCTGATCGGCCTGTCGAAGTATGGACGGCTCGTGAACTGGGTCATGACGCGCCCGCAAATCCAGGAGGAAGCGGTCAAGCAGATTGCCGACCTCCTCGAATCGCGCATCTCGCCCGACGGGCTTGCCGTCGTACTCGAGGCCGAACACTTCTGCATGCATTGGCGCGGCACCAAGGACGACCAGGCAAAAATGACCAACAGCGTGATGCGCGGAAAATTTCTCGAGGACGCGTCGCTGCGCCGAGAGTTTCTCGCTTTGCTGTCGGGAAAGAATTCGTAGGGCGCGCGGCGGGCATTCGCGACGAATGCGCCGGCGCAATGCGCGGTCACGATCCGCGTCCGCTCGTCACTGCGGCGCGCAACAGCAGGAAGCTCAAAGCCATGCGGAGTTCTCGATGAACTGTTCGCACGATTCACTCCGCGAGCCCTCGGACGAAGGGCGATCGACGATGCTGTATTCGGGCAGGCAGCAACGCCGGGGCGCGTCCCGTGGCAGGTCACGCCAGGGCGGCCGAACCGAATCCACCGCCGACGCGGTCATTCAGCCCGACGCGGTAGTCGAGTCGCATGCAGAAATCGACCAATTGCTGTCGCGCGTCGCCACGGGGGACGAGCATGCGTTTGCCCGGCTGTATCAGTTGACGGCATCGCGACTGTACGGTGCGATCCTCCGGATGATTCGCGATCGCCACGAAGCGGAGGATCTGCTTCAGGACGTCTTCACGACTGCGTGGCGCCGCGCCGATTCATTCGACGCAAGACGCGGCACGGCGACGACGTGGCTGATGACGCTCGCACGCAATCGAACCATCGACCGGATCAGGCAGCATCGCGAGATCCCGCTCGACGACGAGCTGGCGCTGTCGATCCCGGACGAGAGCCCGACGCCCGATCTCGGCGCGCAGGCGAGCGAGGAGCGCCTTCGTCTGGAGCGCGGGCTCGCGCATCTCGGCGAGCGCCAGGCGTATGTGCTGCGAGAAGCATTTCACGGCGGTGCTTCGTATGCGGAGCTGGCCGAACGCATGCAGGTGCCGCTCGGCACGATGAAGAGCTGGATTCGTCGCAGCCTGATGCGACTCAAGATCTATCTCGAGCAATGAGCGCGCGCTGCGGGGCACTTTCCGCGCATCGTGCGCCGCACGAGAACAATTGATGGTGGCCAACGCCCCGTAGCATGCGCACGCGAGCCGGCGGCTTCATGGTGCCGTCGGCTCGACTTCGTTCGCTGCGGTGACGGTGAGCAAAAAACCGACGTGGCGATTCAAAGCGATTCGATCTTGTCGATCACGATTTCCGCCTGCTTGCGTATCTCGCGGACCATTTCACCGTCGAACCGGTCGAGTTGCCGATAGACCATCGCAAGTCGATGGTTGTGTTGCAGAGCATCACGATGCCGGTCGAAGAAATTCCAGTAGAGGACGTTGAACGGGCACGCGTGCTCGCCGGTGCGACTGCCGTGGTCATACACGCATCCCTTGCAGTAGTTGCTCATGCGATTGATGTACGCGGCGCTGGAAACGTACGGCTTGGTGGCCATTGCGCCGCCGTCCGCGTATTGGCTCATGCCCAGCGTGTTCGGCATCTCGACCCATTCGAACGCGTCGATGTAGACACCGAGGTACCACTCATGCACTGCGTGCGGATCCAGCCCGGCCAGCAACGCGAAGTTGCCGATCACCATCAACCGCTGGATATGGTGCGCATGCGCGTGTTCGAGCGACTGCTGCAGCGCGTGCGACATGCAGGCCATCCGCGTGCTGCCGTCCCAGAACCAGTGCGGCAGCGCGCGTTGATGACCGAATGCATTGCTCCGTTCGTAGCCCGGCATTCTGGTCCAGTAGACACCTCGTACGAACTCGCGCCAGCCCAGTATCTGCCGGATGAATCCTTCGACCGCCGCAAGCGGTGCAGCGCCGGTGCGATACGCACGCTCGGCCCGCGCGACGACTTCGCGCGGATTCAACATCTTCACATTGAGCGCGAACGACAACATCGAGTGAAACAGGCGCCGCGCACTCCCGTGCATCGCGTCCTGGAACTGGCCGAAAAACGGCAGTGCGTGCTCGACGAAGGATTCGAGGCACGCGAGCGCCTCGGCGCGATCGACGGGCCAGCGGAAATCGCCGGCCGACGGCTCGCCGAAGCTGCGCACGCCCGCCGCAACGATCTGTTGCCACAGTGCGCGATGATCGTGATGTGGACGCCAGTCGGCCGGTTCGGCGGGCGCGCCCGACCACGCCTTGCGGTTTTCGGCATCGTAATTCCACTGCCCGCCTGCCGGCCGCCCTTGCGCGTCGACCAATACGCGATGCCGCACGCGCATGCTTCGGTAGAAGCGGTCCATGACCCACGATCGGCTCGTTCCCAGCACACGCCACACCTCGTCGCGCGTCGTGTAGAAATGGCCGGTATCGACGGCGCGAACCGGCATGCTCGCCGCTGCCGCATACGCGCTCAGTTGCTGGTCGAGTCGCCATTCGTCGGGCAGCAGATACTCGATGCACGTTGCGCCGTGCAGTTCGGCGACGCTGTCGAGGTTGGCCGGAATGGCGTGGCGATTGAGCGGGTCGTCGATCTCGATGTAGTGCACGCGATGGCCCGCAGCGCGCAACAGCCTCGCGAAGCGACGCATCGCCGCAAAGATGGCAATCAGCTTCTGAGCGTGATGGAGCGTGTAGTCGGTCTCCTGCCGGACTTCCATCAGCACGTAGATCATTTCTCCCCGGACATCGGAAAACCAGTGATGCCCCGGGTCCAGCTGGTCACCGAGCACGAGCCTTAAAGTCTTCATGGGACGCTGCGTCATGGATGATCGTTACCGGGAGAGGCGCAGGGCATCAAGTGCGTTACGGCACCGGCGCGGCCGCGTTCGAAACATTCTAGCCGCACCCCGCTTCGCGAACCATATTTCCGGACGAAATTCCGCAAATTGAATCACTTTCCCGCTTCATATTTCATGCAAACTGCGTACAATTCCGAGACAAACCCTCGTCAACTTTAGGAGAGCCACGATGCCCCCTCGCAAGGATCGCGACACACCTCACCGCTATCGCAGCGGCGAGGCCGCGCGCCTGGCGCGCATGCCGGCAGCAACGCTGAGGATCTGGGAGAGACGTTATGGCGTGGTTGCTCCGCCGAAGACACCGTCCGGACAACGGATGTATTCGGACGACGACGTCCAGCGCATCCGCTTGCTGAAGGCACTCGTCAATCAAGGACACGCGATCGGCACGATCGCCAGCCTGAGCCGCGAGGAACTCGAAGCGTTGTCGCTGACGGATACGCGTGGCCCGGCATTGTCCGACACGGCGGTGAGCCTCGCGGTCGTCGGTGCGCTTCCGATTTCTGAATCTGCGCTGGAGCGCATGGGAATCCGGATCGCCGCGCATATCGACTCGGTCGACGACGCGGCCGAACATGCGGATACATCGGCGGATGCACTCATCGCGACGACCACGTCGCTCCACGAGGATGTCGTTTCGCAGCTCGCTGCCGTCGCGCAAAAGCTCAAGGCGCAGGCGGTGGCCGTCGTGTACGCGTTCGGCACCGCGGAGGCAACCGAACTGGCGCGGCTGTCCGGGTTCGATCTGTTCCGGTCGACGGAAGGCCAGACGAACCCCGCATCCATCATTTCGAAACTGGCGCATGCGGTCGTCAAGGCTCGCCAGTCGGACGAGACCGAGCGCGGGCTCTGGCTGCGCACGCGGCGACGCTTCGACGAAGCGACGCTCGCGTCGCTCACCGGGCTGTCCACCACCGTCAAGTGCGAGTGCCCGCGCCACCTTTCCGAATTGATCATGCAGCTCAGTGCATTCGAGCGATACAGTGACGAATGCGTGTCGCGCTCGCCGGCCGACGCACTGCTGCACCGCCATCTTGGAGACGCAGCGAACCGGGCGGCCGAATTGCTCGAGACGGCGCTCGCCGTCATCCTTCGCGAAGAGGGCCTGGGCGGAACGACGCCGGATCTGAAGGCGCTGTAGCGCCGCACGTGCCGCCGACCGTGCCGATCGGTTCGCGGCGAAAGCCGGCGTGACTGCGCGCCGGGCGTGCCGGGCATTTCGTCGCGCGCGGCAGGCGGGCGGCGCGCGTCGCGCTGTCGCGATTCGTTTGCCGACGCTTGCTTGCCTGGCAGGTCGGTGCGCCGACACGCCGATTTCCGGCGCACATGTATGCGCGTGCGCGCGCAACGCAGCGTTTTCCTCGATCACCGCGCGGAAACGGCCGAGTGCGCCGCCGTGCCTGATGCCGCCGCCTTTCCGCTGGTCGGCCCGGCGGGCGCCGCGTGCGCGGTGCGCGTGACGAACGCCGAGAGATCGTCGAGCACCGACGCCCTTCCCCTCAGCGGCGCGCCCAGCACACCGACGATCGTCGCGTGGCTGACCTTGTCGTAACGCACGACCGCGACCCTGTCGCCCGCATTCTGCAACGCCCGTGCGAAACGCCATGTGTTGCCGGGCTCGACTACCGTGTCGTTTTCCGCAATGGCCAGCCACATCGGCGGCTCGGTGCCCTGGATGAATCGAATCGGCTGGCTCGCGGCGCGCGCGTCCTGCGGAAATATCCGCTCGAGTGTTGCGTCACGCAGCGGCAGGAAGTCATAAGCGCCGGCCAGCCCGATCACGCCGGCAATGTCGCTTTTGTGCATCTGCCGCGCCGCCAGATAGCGGCCGTCGGTCGCGAGCAATGCGGCAATCTGAGCGCCTGCGGAGTGCCCCATCAGAAACAGGCGACGGGGGTCGCCGCCGAACGCAGCCGCGTGCTCGCGCGCCCACGCCACCGCCTGCGCGGCATCGTCCACGAAGCCGGGAAAGGTGGTCGCCGGATATGTCCTGTAGTCGGGCAACACGGCAACGAAGCCCCTCGACGCCAATGCCTCGCCCACGAACAGGTAATCCTTGCGCTCGCCGGACTGCCAGCTTCCGCCGTAGAAGAACACGACGACAGGGACGCCGGCTGCCGCATCGGCCGGCCAGTCGTCCACGACGCGGGCGGGCACGTACACGTCGAGCACATGACGCTCCCCAGGGCCGTACGGAATATCCGCAAACAGGCTAAACGTATATCGCGGCGTCAGCGCGTTCAGGAGCCGCACCGGATTGCACGCGGCGAGCAGGCCGACCGCGAGCAGCATCGTCAGCACGGCCAGTCCCACCTTGATGTTCATCCAGATCTCCGTATCCGACGATTCCAGGCAAATGCGGCACCTGATACGAGGCTCTACGAAACGTGAACGAAAGCGGATGCATGCGTCGCACGGCAGCGCCCCGCTGCCCGCTCTGGGGCCACGATCCGATGTTCGTCGGGCAGGTTGCCGAGGCGATCGGCAACGGCATAGCCGCGTTCGAACGCGCTGCGCAACGCTGAACGGCCGGCCAGGGGCCGGCTCTCGGCCCGTCGCTCCCGTCCGGATTGTTCCGTTGCGAGCTGCATCCGCCCACAACGCAGCGCCGTATAAGGAAAGGGATACAAGGACGAACCTGAATGCCGACCATCACGCATCGCAAAGTCATCGTCCGCGAATGGACGCACACCTTCGACGATACAGAGCCGTCTGCGACGGTTGTATCGCATGCCGATTTTCCCGTGCCGCGACGCGGGCCACTCGGCAGGACCGGCTTCGCGCGCCGTCGCGCCGGCCGCAGCGTTTCGCTTTTGCAGGCTCGAGTGCCGCCGACACACGCATGCATGGCGAGCATGCCGATACCGGTGTCGGACGAACCATCATGACCCGCGTGCCGAATCGACGACCGTCGAACGTGCCCGGCCCGGAGGCAGCACGCATGTGCGCGTATCTCGCCACGACACAGATCGGATGGCTGGTTTGCGTGATGACGGCCGCATCGCACCGCGCCGCGTGGGGCGTCGCCTATGCGGTGATCGCGACGGCCGGCCATCTGCTGTACGCGGATCGACCGTCATGCGAGGCGCGACTCGTGATCGCGATCGTGGTGTGCGGATGGTTATGGGACAGCGCCGTGGCCCATTCGCGCCTGGTCGAATACCCGAACGGCGTGCTGCTCCCCGGTACGGCTCCGTACTGGTTCGCCGGGCTGTGGGCGCTGTTCGCGATCCAGCTCAACACGCTGCTGTGCTGGCTCAGGCGCCGCCCGCTCGTGTCGGTTCTCGTCGGCGCACTCGCCGGCCCGGCGTCGTTTCGCGCGGGTGCGGCGCTGGGCGCCGTTCATTTCAACGAGCCGGCTGCAGCGCTCGTTGTCATCGCAACCGGTTGGGCGTTCATCTTGCCGGCCTCGCTCGCGCTGGCAACGCGTTGGGACGGAATGACCCGGGACGCTGCGCCGGCGAGCAGCCGGGACCGCATGTACGACATCCGCTCCGGCTGAAGACGGAGAACGTTCGAACCGAACGCGCGACACGTCCGCTTCGTCTCCGAACCCGCTTCCATCACCCATGCAACTTCTCACGCATAGCACATGACATCCACCGAATTGCCGTATCAGCGCCGCCCCGTCGTCGTATGGTTTCGCGACGACCAACGGCTCGGCGACAATCCCGCCTTGACTCATGCAGTCGAGAGCGGCCACCCCGTCGTCTGCGTTTACCTGCACGACCCTGCCCCGAAGTCCGGGCGCCCGATGGGCGGCGCGCAACGATGGTGGCTGCACGAATCCCTCGCGAAGCTCGACGACGCACTTTCCGCGCTCGGCGGCTCGCTGGTCGTGCTGCGCGGCGACCCGCAGGAGGCCATCACGAACTTCGCCATCGCGATCCAGGCCGCGATGGTGGTCTGGAATCGTCGTTACGCGAAAGCGCATACGGAAATCGACGCGTCGATCAAGAAGGACTTGAACGGACGCGGAATCGACGTGTCGACATTCAACGGCCATCTGTTGCGCGAACCCTGGACGGTCACGACTCGCGAAGGCTTGCCGTTCCAGGTCTTCGGTGCGTACTGGCGAGCCGCGTGTCGCGACGATTTTTGTCCGTCGCCTCCACTGGCGGCACCGTCGAGCATTCGGTTTTTCCCGGTTCCCGAACGCGTCACGCCACATGTCAGCTCACTGCGGGCGCTCGCACTCCAGCCGGCGGCACCCGACTGGGCGGGCGGCCTGCGATTGACGTGGCGCTGCGGCGAGGAAGCCGCCCGGCAACGCCTCGACGCGTTCCTGGACGAGTCGCTTCGCGACTATGCCGGCATGCGCGATTTCCCGGCCGCTCACGCGACGAGCCGGCTCTCGCCCTATCTGCGCTTCGGCAACATATCGGTTCGGCAGGTGTGGTATGCGGCGTTGTCGGCAGCAAACGCGATGCGCAGCACGCGCGCGGCGCGCAGCGACGCTTCGAAAGGCGCAGCGTTGGACAAATTCCTCAGCGAAATCGGATGGAGAGAATTCTCGTATCACCTGCTCTATCACTTTCCGCCGCTGCATCAGGTCAATTTCCGGCGTCAGTTCGATTCGATGCCGTGGCGCGACGACGCGGAGGCGCTCCGCAAATGGCAGACCGGGAACACTGGCTACCCGCTCGTCGATGCCGGCATGCGCGAGCTTTGGCATACCGGCTGGATGCACAACCGCGTGCGCATGGTCGTCGCATCGTTCCTGTCGAAGCATCTGTTGATCGACTGGCGCGCGGGCGAAACCTGGTTCTGGGATACGCTGGTCGACGCGGATGAAGCCAGTAACCCCGCAAGCTGGCAGTGGGTCTCGGGTAGTGGCGCCGACGCAGCGCCGTATTTCCGCATCTTCAACCCGGTGCTGCAGGGACAGAAATTCGATCCGCAAGGCGAATACACACGACACTGGGTGCCCGAGCTGTCGAAGATGTCCGCGGAAAAAATCCATGCGCCTTGGACGGCGTCGCCGGAACAACTGCACGACGCGGCCGTGAGTCTCGGCAGGAGCTATCCGTTTCCGATCGTGGAGCACCAACTTGCGCGTGCGCGGGCCCTGGATGCCTTCCAGCAGCTCGCTTCGGACGACAATGCGTAGTGGCATGGTTGCCGCCGGTAGGCCGGTGTTTGGCCCACTTCACGATCGTGGACTACCTGTCGTGGAATGCGATTCCCACGGTAGCCGGCAACCTGGCCGGCGGCTTGCCGTTCGTCGGCGCGGCGCTGTTCCGCACGCACGACAAGACCGCGCCGAAACGCGCGCCGGTTTCGCCGGCGCACGTCGTCGCACGCAAGGCCTGATCGTGCCGCGGCATGCCGCCGCCGCGATGCCAGCGCTGCATACCGGGGCGGCTCACACGCCGCACCCGTTACCCGACGATGACCTGCTGCCCCGGATCGATCTCGCCCGGATGGCTCGCGAGATTCCGGTTGAGTTGCAGGATCTCGTTGAGCGCGACATTGATCCGCTGACCGTCCGACATCCGCTGCTGTTCGTCGGCCGGCACGTGTGCCGCGGCAAGCAACGTTCCTTCGTGACGCTCCGCGATCGTCCACAATGAATCGCCGGGCGCCACGTTCACCGTCAGCGGTGCCTGGCTTGGTGAACTCGACGGAGGAGCCGGTTGCGATGGCGTGGTCGACGGCTGCGACGCCGATGCCGACGGGGTCGCGGACGCACTCGTCTGGACCGGCGCCGGCGTCGTGCCCGGCGACGGCGCGAACGATGCGCCCGGCGCCGGCGTGCCGGCGTTCGAACCCGGCGGTTTCGGCGACGAACCCGGCGGCTTGTGCTTGTCGTCCGCGGTCGCCGACGTGTACAGGCTGATCCCCTGCATGATCCCGAAGATCGCCACCGGTGCCAGCGCGACGCCGGTCGGCAAGCGCTCCATCCACGGCGTCGCATTCGGGAAATGCGAATGCAGCCGCCCGGCGCCGAGCAGCGCGCCGGACATCGCGGTCAGCGTGCCGGTCATCGGATCCACCGTCAGCGCGGTATGGATGCCGGTGATGATGCCGACCGCCGATGTGAGGTAATCGCCGGTCGCGCTCGCGATGCGTGCCAGTTGACTGCGATTCTCGGCGTTCACCCCGCGCAGGCTACCCTTGTAGACGATGCCCGTGTAGACGGCGCTGAGCGCGCCGCCGATCGCCTGTCCACCGGCCAGCCAATCGCCGTGCATGACCGCCCTGGACGCATTCATCGTGATCGAACCGCCGTAACCGCCCAGTGCCAGCACGCGGCCGACGCGGCCGATCGAATGGCGCGGGCTGCCGTGGTGCAGCAGCTTCAGCGAGGTTCCGCCGACCACGCCCTGCATCTGCGCGAGCATGTCGGCGGCGACGGCCTTCGTATGCGCGACGGTATCGTCGAACGACAGCATCCCGTCGTCGTTCAGCGCGCGAAGCTGTGCGGCCATCGCCTTGCCTTCGTGCGCGATCTGCTCGAGCTGCGTGCCGCGTGCGGTCACGTCGAAACCGTTCGCCTTCAGTTGCGCCTGCAGCCCGCGCACGAGCCGGTCGACGACGCGGTCGAACACGCGCGGATCGCCGTTCTTCAGGCTCGCGACCGCGCCGTGATGCAGCGCCTGGAACACGCGCCCGACCCGCAGCCCCGCATACAGCGAGTTCGTCGCGGTGCGCACCGACTCCCGGCCGACCGCGACGAGCACGCCCGCACCTGCACCGCCGGTCATGGTGGCCGCCGCGATGTCGCCGGCGACCCGCTTGCGTGACGGAGGCGGCGCGTTGTCGCCGATCGGTTCGTCGTGCACGCGCAGCGCATGCAGTTCCGCCTGCGCGCGCTTCCCGGCGGGAATGTCGACCTGGGCGAGTTGCGCGGCCTCGCGGCGGCTCGCGCCGATCGGCTTGGTGCCGTCGTTGAGCAGCGCCGGGTCGCGCACGACCGCACGCCAGTAGTCGAGCGGATCGGCGGCGGACGGCCGGTTGCCGGTGGTCACGCGCGCCGGCACGCTGGCGCCGTGGTCGGTCAGCCAGCGTCCGCCGAACGTGCGGGCGCCCTTGTCGGTCTTGGTGCGCGGCTTGTTCCCGTCGGCTTCCCACAGTGTCGTCGCATGCTCGATCGTCGCCTTGCGCGCCTGGTTCAGCCAGACGGTCGTGTTGCCTTCGTAGATCTTCTGGCGCAACGCCGCCAGTTCGGCCGGCGTCATTCCATCCGCCGCGCCGATGCGCTCGACCTCCGCGAACAGCAGCTGATGCTGGTTCGCGAGCGTCTGCCGGTCGACGCGCTCGAACACGCGCGTCAGCGCATCGGCACCGTGCAGACGATCGATGATCTCCGGCCGGTTACGGTTCTCGACGATCAGCTTCGCGAGTGCGCCGGTCAGATCCTGGTTGCCGATGAAGTCGTTGCCGTGCGTGCCGTACGACAGCCCCATGTGGACCCATTCGAGCCCCTTGCGCTCGAGCACCGCGCGCAACAGCTTCGCGTGGCCGCCGCCCGGCACCGATTCCGGCACCGCATCCCAGCCGTGGAACGTGATCATCACGTTCGGCGCGACCGTGCCGGGATGCGCGTTCGACCAGCGTTCGAGCGCGGTCATCACGCGCACGTAGTCGTGATACGTGTCGTTGGTGCCGGACTGGAACCGGTAGTCGTTGCCGGACACGAGCGCGCGCGACGGCGCGGTCTCGAGCCGGATCGCGAAGCCGGTGCGCGCGGCCTCGTCGAGCCAGCGATGCAGATGTGCGAGATCGTCGAGCGCGAGTGCGGTCCCGTCCGAGCCCGGTGCCGGATGGATCATCCCGTTCTCGCCGTCGAACACGGCGCGCTTCTGGTCGCCGAGCGCATCCACCGCGCGCAGGAAGTCCGGATCGTGCGCCTTGCCGAGAGCCGCCGCGAGCGAATGCGGATCGATCACGAGCGTGACGACGGGCATCACGCCGCCGTAGCGCTCGACGAGCGCGCCCATCAACGCGGGATCGTCGCGCAGCGAGAACGAACGCGCCATCGGCACCATGCGATCCTGCAACGCATCGCTCGAGCGCGTGAAGATCTGCCGGATCCGCTTGTCGGCGACGGTTGCCGCGCCGAGATTGCGCGTGCGCGCGCGCAGTTTGCCCGGCACCGGCAGGAAGCGCGACGCCGACGTCGACACGTCGCGCGCGACGTACAGCTTGTTGCCCAGCGTGCGCCACATGCCCACGTCGACCATCACGGCATCCGGCTCGCCCTTCAACACCAGGTTCACGCCGCCGGGGCGCTGCGCCTGCTTGTTGTATGCGTCGATCTGCTCGTGCGTCGCGAAATACTGCTCGGGCTTCGCCGCGCCGTTGCGCAAACTGAACTCGACGACGGTGGCTGACGACAGGCCCGGCTGATATGGCTCGATCGACAACGGCGCGGGCGCCGCGCCATTGCTGCGCAGGCGCCGCAAGTCGCCGAGCACCTCGTTGTACGCGTGCTGCGTGCGCGCCGCGAGTGCGCGGAATGGCGCCGAATGCCGGCCGCGCGCCTCCGCATCCTTCCATTGATCGCGCAGCGCCTTCGCACGCGCCTCGAGCGCGGCGACGCGCGTCGGCCGCGCGCTGTTCAGGAAATCGTGCGGCGACAGTTGCGTGAGCAGGAAATGCACATCCGCGCCGAAGCGATCGCTGCCGATCGGCATTTCGTCGAGCGGCAGGCCGGCATGATTCTGGTTGCCGACCTGCGGGAGCTTGTCGAACCACCGCATCTTGCCGTTGCGCTCCGCAATCACGCCGAGCGGGTTGCCGAGCGCTTCGGCCACCGCCCCGTCGGTCCGGAACACGTAGATCACGTGACGGCCGCCGTCCAGCGCGCCGTTGCGAATCGCGGTCAACAGATGCGGCACGCTGTTGCCGCTGAAGTCGACCGCGTTGAGCGCGGACTTGTCGGACGGCAACAGATGCGGGTCGACCGGCGGCAACTGCGCGGCGTTCGCGTCGTCGCCCTGCTCCGCGCGCGCCAGCGGCCGGCGCACGGGCACGATCGACTGGAACAGGTCGCCGGCCGAACGGATCGGCTTCTTCTCGACGGCCGGCGCTTCCTTCGCCGGCCGGAACCCGCCGATGCGCTCGACGGTCGCGGGCGTCACGTCGCTCACGACGAAGCGGATCCCGCGGCGCGGCGACCGGCCGACCGGAATGCCGCCGCGGCGGCGACGCCGGAATACCGTGCGCAGCGCCTGCTCGGGAATCTCGGTATCGCCGAGCGGCGCCTTCTCGAAGTACTTCCACACGTGGTTCGTGTCGCGCTCCGCGTGGCCGAGCACCTTGCCGGTCTCGTCGTCGACCACATGAATCCAGCGGTGCTCGCCGGAAACCGCGCGCACGGCCTGGCGCGGCCGCTTGAAGACCGGCGCGTCCTGCAGCTTCGACACGTCCGCCGCGAGCGTCTTGTCGATGGCCTGGCCCGACGTCGTGACCGACCACGACGTCTTGCCGTCCGGCGTCTCGATCTTCGACGGGCCGCCGAAGTGCACCAGCTCGTCGTGCGAGACGGGCGACACGTAGAAGTCGAGCTTGCCACGCGCGCGTCGGCCGCTGTTGTCGCTTCGCTCCAGCGCCTTGTTCAGCGTGTGCGGCACGCGCTTGCCGTTCAGCATCCGCACCGGGCCGAGCGCGCCGTTGGCGTCCGTCTCGAGCACCGCGACGAACGTCGGTGCCCCGTGCGGGCCGGCGCCCGCCGGCGGCGTCGCATGCGCGGCGATCAGCACATGTGCATTTGGGCCGATCTGGCGCGCCAGACCGTCGAGCGTCGCCGCATGCCGGCCATCGACTCGCGTAAGCGTGCGGCGGCCGAGGGTGTCGAGCCAGGCGGCGGCGCGCGTCTGCTGTTCGGTCTCGACCGTGGTGGCATGCGATGGTGCGGCGGGCGCGCCCGGATGACTCGAAACGGTGGCCGGCGTCGTCGCACCGGACGGATCGCCGGACGCGCTCGCGAGGCGGCCCGTCGGCCCTGCCGGGCCGATCATCGGCCAGATCGGGGTGCCGTCGACCGCGCCGGCCGCGCGCGTGCCGCCGGCATGCACCGCCGCATAACCCTCGGGCAGGCCCGAATGATCGACGGCGGCAAGCCGGTACGACGCGTCGCCGGTCGTCGCGTCGCGGGTTCGCACGACGTACATGTCGACGCCTGCCGGCTTGAACAACGTGCCGCCGTCGGGCGTGACGATGCGCAGCGCGCTCGCCGGGTCGTGGCCGAGCGCGGACAGCAGCACAACGTCGGTCGGTGCGGCGGCCTCGACCGCAGCCAGGTTCGCGGCGGCGCTGGCCGCGACGCGTTCCGCCGCCGTCAAGTCGCCGTGCGCGAATGCGGTGTCGTCCGGCAACGCCTCGGCCGGCACGTATGCGTGATTGCTCGGCCCGGTATTGGCCGCATCCAGCGCCTGCCCCAGCGCATCGTGCGCGATCGTCCGCACGCCCTCCGGCAACGCGCGCGGTGCATCGGTCACGGCTTGGCCGGGCGCGTGCGCTGCCGCTGCCGGCGCGTCGGGCACCGTGCCGCTGAACCGGAACCAGCCTTCCTCCGGGTCGAGCGCGGCAAAATCCGTGCCGCTGCCGAGCACGGTGCTGCCGTCGCGCGTCACGAACTCGACGCGCAGGTTCGTCAGGCCGGCCGCGTCGAACGCCTGCATCACATCGTCGATCACGCGGGTCGGTTCGGCATCGTCGAGAAAGCCGCTCGGCCAGTGCTGCGACACGGTGCCGCCGGGTTGCGTCACGCGCGCGGCGTCACCGATCACGCCCGGCCGCTCGGCGAGCGCACCGCGGAACGCATGATCGAGCGTGACCGATTCGAACGTATCGTCCGGAATTGCGCTGAAATCGTAGTCGGGATCGGCGAATGTCGGATCGGACACGCGTGGCACGGTCGGGCGTGCGGGCCGATCGCCGAGCGGCTGCGCCGCCGTTCGGGCAGCCGTGGGCGAAGGTTCCGCGCCGGCTGCCGCGGGCAATGCCGGGCGGCCTGCGCGCGCGGGATCGCCGACGAAGCGCTGCATCGGCAGCCGATCCTTGTCGACCTGCCCGGTCAGGCGCGTGCCGTGCACGGTGGTCGAGCCGTCGCGTTCGACGAGCAGGATGTCCGGCGGCGCCCAGACCGACGTCGGCCGCCCGGTGAGTTCCGACAAGCGCTGCGCAAGCGCTGCCGCGAAGGTGGTGCTCGCGGCCCGCACCTGACCCGGCGCGACCCGCAATGGATCGTGCTTGCTGGATCCACCGAAGCAGGAATACAGCGTCACGTCCTGCCCCGGTTCGAGTACCGGCGCGACGCGCCCGGCGACCTCGTCCGGTGTCAACGGCCGTCCGTCCGGGCCGAGCATCGCATCGGCCGAGATTCCGTGACCGAACACCACGTGATGGCCCGGCGGCGACATCAGCCCGCGCGCGCCGATCGAATGGAGCGGGTCGTCGGCCGGCATCAGCAGCGTGTCGGCCGGACGCAGGAACTCCGGATGCTGCGTCGCGTCGATGCCGGTCACGTCGTCGAATCCCGGCTGCATCACCGAATGGCCGTGGATCGTCGTGGTGAGCACGCCGCCGTTGGCGATCGTGCGGTCCGTATAGACGCGGCTGGTCTTCGGATAGATTTTCTGCGTCTTCCCCGACAGGCCGTCGTCGGCCTCCGACTCGGCGGCCTGCTCCGCGCGGGCCGCCCATTCGTCGGCCGTGAAGATCTGCCCCGGCCCGACCTCGACGAGCGGAACCGGCACGTAGACCGGCGGCTCGTTCGCGTCCGGTTCGGCCGAGAGACGAGGATGCGGATGCGTCGGCCCGCCTGGCGTCGCGCCGGGGCGCGCGGCGTCGCCGGTCTCGCCCGCGTTGCCGCGCCGTCCGCTGTCCGCATCCGGATCGATTCGCGCGTCGACGGGACGCACCGGTTCGACCGGCGCATCGTTGCGCGCCGTCGCGCCCGGCACCGGCTCGCCGCGCCGCGCGAACACCAGCGGCGGCTGGCTCGCGTCGGGCGTCTCGGGGATATGCAGGTAGAGCCGCGTCGACACGTCGGGATCGTTTGCCGGCACGACGATGTCGTCGCTGTTCGGGTGCAGTTCAAGCGCACCGGTGCCGCGCACCGAGTTGGATGCGATCGACGCGATCACCGGCACCTGCAGCTCGTATGCGAGCTCCTGCGCGAACGGATAGTCGCCGGAGCCGAGATAGCAGCCCGTCAGCAGCACGCCGTTGCCTTCCGTATAGGCGGGGTCCTCGAGCATCCTGCGCGCGAATTCGCGCGGTGAAATCGTGGTGCCGTCCTGCGTGACCGCGATCGAGCTGTCCCACCTCACGTTGTTCGGCTTCGTGCCGTGCGATTCGACGATGTCGAAGCCCGACACCTTGAGGAACTGCCGCGCGGTTGCATGGCCGAGCAGGTTCACGACGTTCGATCCCGGCACCGGCCGCAGTTCCAGCGGATTGACGCGGACCGGCTGCGCGCGCCCGGGCGAGAACTTGCCGTTCACGTCCGGTTCGATCTGGAAGCGCGCGAGCCGACGGTTCGGGTTGGGGATCGCGCGCTGCCATCCGGCCGCATCGGAGTCGCCCAGCCGCCCGAATACCGGCGCCTGGATCAGGTCCGCGAATTCCTGCAGCAGCTCGGGATCGGCGCCGCTGTGCGGCCCCTCCAGCGCGATCGGCGTGCCCGGCGTATAACCTTTCCACGCCAGTTCCTCCAGCGCGTAGGTCATTTCGAGCGCGCTCGCCGAGCGGCCGCTGCGCGGATTGATGATCGACCCGCGGTTCGTCAGCACGCGCCACACGTAGACGCCGAGCGGCACGCGCGCGTCGCCCGACGCAGCGCCGCCGCCCCAGCGATTCGACACCGGACGCGGTGCCACCGTGCTCCAGTCGACCGCATGCGCGCCCTGGTCGATGACCGCCAGCGCCGGCGAGAAACGGTAGGTGCGCGGCCCATACTGCACCGAACGGTCGGGCTTGCCCGCGAAACTCGGCGCATCGGGCTCGATCACGATGCCGGCCGCGTAACCCGAGTCGGGGCTGCCGTCGACGCGGCTGCGCGGCGAGCGCCATGCGACGAAGCCGCTCGCGCCGTAGACGTCCACGCCCAGCACGTTGGCGAGCAGTTGCGCGAGCGGGCTCACCCGCGTGCCCGCGCCGCATGCATAGAGAATCACCGGCGATTTGCCGTCCCAGCCGCTCTGGCGCACCATCTCTGCCAGATCTTCCGCGCTCATCGGCTTGCCGGTCGCGCTCGCGAACGCATCGGTCCACGCATGCGCGTACACGGCGAAGTAGCCGGGCGGCACCGGCATCAACGGCCGCTCACCCGGCGGCAACTGGTTCTCGGGCTGCGCGGGATGGTTCGAATAGATCGCGAGATCGGCCTCGCGGCGCGGATAGGCGCCCCATTGCGTCTCGTGCATGCCCGGCAGCGCGTTGATCACGTCGACGCGCCGCCCGTCCTCGCTGCGGATCAGCGGCTTCGCCGGATCGAACCCGCGCGGGTACATCACGCGCAGCGTGCGATCGTACATCGGGTTCATCGACAGCGACAGCCGCTTGCCGGTGTCGTCGAGCCCGACGTGTCCCACCACCGCTCCGGGCAGCACCTTGCCGTCGGCGGCAAGCGCCGTTTGATCGACCAGCGCGACCTGATAGCGGCCGGCCGCCACGCCGCTGCGGGCGACCATCATCGCATCGTGGTAAGACGCGTAGCGCGTGACGCCGATCGTACCGTCTTCGGCGGATGCCGCTGCGGCGAGTTTCGCCGGATCTTTACCCGCCGCCGCGCGCCGCTCGTCGGCATTGGCCGCGCGGATGTCGTCCGACAGGTTGCCCCTTTCGGTCGCGGGCAGGCCGTCGTCGCGAGGATTGCGCACGTTGCCTTCGCCGTCTTCCAGCGCGTACACGTAGTATTCGACGTCTTCGAGACGGTTGCCGCTCTCGAGGATCGACCCGACCACGCTGCTCAGGATCTCGCGATCGGCTGCCACCTGCGCGGGAATGTCCCACGACGCCGGGTGCCCCGCCGCCGCAGCGGACGCCGCTGCCGGCGTCGCGCCATCGCCGGCCGACGCGTCCGCCACGGCCGGGGTCGCGTCGCCGTCAATCCCTTCGGCATCGGGCGCGAGCCGCAGCACGATCGCGTCGCCTTCGTCCGGCGTGCCCTGCGCGCGGCGCGCACGCAGCCACGCGGCGAATCGCGACCGCAGCCCTGCGTCGGCGGGCGGCACCGGCTCACCGTCGTCGGCCGGTTCGCCGAAACTGGCCGCCTGTTCCTCCGCGTGCTGCCAGGGATTGCCGATCTCGCCGACGGCGAGACGCTGGTTCGCCAGCCCGTTGCCATACAACGACTCGACGACGTTGACCGCGACCGGCCGCGGCATCGTCGACGGTGCGGGCGTCTTCGTGATCGCTCGAATCGGCCGCTCCATCAGCGTGTGCGAGCCGAGTCCCATCTGCGCGACGCCAATGCCGAGGTTCAGCAGTTGCTGCGCGCGATCGGAATCGGACATCGCGTCCCAGTTCTTGACCAGCGACACGCCCTGGTCCGCCATCTGGTAGCCGCCGATCAAGCCGCCCGTGGTATTGAATACGCCGGCCGTGCGCCCCGTCGTCTGCGCGAGCGACTGGAACGCGTCGGCTTCCTGCGTGAAGCGGCCGAGGCCGGCCACGTCGGCCGCGACGCCGTCGCCGCGCGATGCGACGGTCAGCAGGTCGGAGACCTGCCCCGTCGTGCGCAGCAGCGACGATGCCTCGGCGAGCGACTTCGCTGCCACGCCGAGCCCGCCGCCCGCGATGCCCGCGCCGCTGCCGATCAGGCTGATCCAGTCGCCGCGCGCCTGTGCGTTGCCGAAGCCGATCGACTGGCCGTGATCGCTCAGGTTCTTCAGGTCGCCGATCGCGGCAGGCACGCCGACGGCCATGCCCGCGCCGACGGCAGTCCACGCGGCGCCGAGCATCAGGCCGCCGACCGGCGCCCCGATGCCGCTCGCGACCAGCACGACGCCCCCGGCCGCGGCAAGAATGCCGGCGCCCATTTCGAGGATGTGTTCGGCGTGCTGGTACCACTCCGTCTTGTGCGCGTCGATCGGTTCGTATTGCGAGAACCCGCCCGACGCCGAACCGTTCGTCAGGCTTTTCGGCACGTACAGTTTGCCGTCGTCGGACAGCGCATTGTTGTGCTGGTAGTCGTCGACCGTGTCGTACTTCCAGCCGCGGTCGTCGATCAGCTTGTACTGGTCCGGATGCCCCGCCACCTGCACCTTGAAGAGCGCGCTCGGCGCGGTACCGGTCCCCTTCGACACGTAGTAGATCGGCACCAGCGACACGACCGCGTGGTCGCCGCCGACCTTGCGGATCTGGTCGACGACGTTCTGGATCATCTGCGTCGCGGCCGAATTCTTCGCGTAAAGCGACTGGCTGTTGACGTTCGTTCCGTTCGACAATTGCCCGTTGCTGACGATCAACTGTTCGAGCAGCGCCATCGACGGCACGTCGTTCCGGTCGGTCGGCGTCGCGCCCGGATCGTCAGGCTGGATCCCGAGGCCCGCGCCGACGAAGTTCGTCATCTGGTCGGAGCCGGTGGTGAACGTATAGGCCTTGTCGTCGAAGTGCTTCTGGAAGTCGCCGAAATACGCGCTGAGCTGCTTGTCCGGATCGGTCTGGAACAGCTTGTAGCTGGCGTTGGCGGCATCCTTGTTCTGCTTGTCCTGCGCATGCTGGGTGCCCTGGTCGTAACGCAGCTGGAAGTCGTTCGCGAATCCCGCGCGGAACCGGTCGTCGTTCTGCATCCTCGACAGCAGCGCCTTCGACAATGCCGGATCGACACCCGACGACAGCGCCTGCCGCACGCTGTCGAACCCGTAGCCGGTGTCGCTGCCGCGCAGCGTGTAGATCATCGTCTTCGCGCTGCCGTTGGCGTCGAGCAGCCAGCTCGCGACATCGTCCTCGCGATGCACGGGCTCGCCGCTCGCGGTCGGCTGCTGGTCGGCGAGCCCGACGGCCGTGCTGAGCCCTTTGTAGAACTCGATGCCGTCGCCGTAGGGCTGCGGCGTGCCGGTGTTCGACTGCGTCCACTTGTTGCCGAAATCCTTCTCGACGGTGTCGAGCACGACGCCCGCGAATTCGGGCGGCGCATTGGCGAGGATGTCCTGCATCCATTTGCCGGCCTTGTCGGCATTCATCCGGCCGTCGTAACGCGCCTGCATGCTGGCCTGGTCCGTCGCTTTCGGATCGGGCTTCTGCATCAGCGGATCGATCTGCGAATGGATGAAGCTCGCGTTGAAATGCGGTTGACCGGCCTGCGTCCACAGCGTCTGGCGTTCGTCCAGCGAGAACGACGCGTTCATGTTGGTCTTCAGCACCTGAAGCGCCGCGCCCGGATTGCTGCCCGGATTCGCCATCAGTTGCGCGACCTGCTGCTTCGTGTACTGCAGCCGCACTTCGGGCGCGGCCGCAAGCAGCATCTGGATCTTCTGATAGCCGGGATTGTCCTTGCCCGCCTTGATCTGCGCCTGCGCCTGCGCCATGACGTACGCGAACACGCCGCCTGCCTGGTCGATCTGTGCGTTCAGGGCGTTCGCGGCCGCATCGCTCATCCCGTCCGTACTGACCGGAATGCCCGTCATCTTGACGAACGCCTCGGCGAGCGGGTTCTGCTGGGCAAGCAGCTTCTCCTGCGTCGACAGCTTCGGGTCGCTCGGATCGACGCTCACGCCGGTGTCCTGCATCAGCGCGAACGTGACCGGGTCGGACTGCGCGAGCTGTTTCATCTGCGGCGACAGCGACGGATCGTCGGGATTGATGGTCGCGATCGTGCGCTTGAGCTGGCTTTCCTCGCCCAGCGCGTCGACGAGGCCGGTGTACCACATGCCGTCGTGATTCTGCTTCATCGACGCGACGACCTGCTTCTGCTCGTCGGCCGTCACGTAGGTCAGCGCGGTGTCGTCGCCGTCCGTCACGACCTTGTCGTACTGGCTCTGGGCCTGCGACAACTCCTGGGTGATGTCGGCCTCGTCGGCGCGGCGCAATCCGCCCGGCTCCTTCTGCCATGCCGCGTAGTCGGCCTTCGCGTCGTTCAGGCGCAGCGTCGCGGCCGACGTGCTGTATTCGTGGCGCAGCGCGCTGGTGAGCGCCGCGTATGCGTCGTTGGCGTTCGTGTCAGCGGTCGTGGCCGCCTGGCGCAGTTGCGCACCGGTGTCGGGATCGGCGCGCCGGATGCCGCCAGGCAACGCGTTGTACTGCTGCAGGTCGGCGTTCGCGGCCTGGTCCTTCTGCATCGCCATCGCGTACTGGAACGCCTTCACGTTGGTCGTCCGCTCGGGCACGGACTCGGCCGACACCGCCTTTTGCGCATCGTCGAGCACCGAGCCGAGCACCGGATCGTTCGGCGACGCATTGCGCAGATCCGATGCCACACCCGCGATCGCCTTGTTCGTGTCGCCGCCGCCCTCCGCGGCAACGCGCATCTGGTTTTCGACGGCCGCCTGCACCGCGCCCCACGCGGCTTCGGCCTTCTTCACCTGGTTGTCGAGGTCGGCCTGCGACGCGCCCTGGTCGTGCAGCCGCTTGAGCGTCGCCATTTCGGCCTGCGCGAGCTGCAGCAGGCGCTGCGTCTCGGCTTGCGCGGCCGCGAGGGCCTGCTGTTCCGGCGTCTGCGCCGGCGGGTTGCTGCCGGCGCCGTTCTTCGGTGCCGGATCGTCGTCGTTCTGCGGCTGCGGCACGTTCACCGGGCCGTCCCCGCCCACAGCCATCAACACCATGTCCGTTCTCCCGCGGCATGCGCGACGAGCCGGCACAGCGGCAGGCAGGCCACGCGCAATGGTCCATTGTGCCGAACGCGCGCGCGTGAAAAAGTCGTGCATTACGTAGTCGCGGGCCGGCGCGCGACGGCCCGGGACGACGCCTGCTACGAACGCAATGAACGCGACGCGGCAATGAGGCCGTGGTAGCCGCGAGCGGAAAATCTTGCCGGATGTCGCGCGCGAGATCGGCAATACATGCCGGCATCGACCGGCAACATACGGCGTCGTGCGATGCATCATCTCCGGGGCGAAATCCGGCGCCAGCGCCCGAATCCACGACATGCACGCCGAATCGCCCCGGTCTTGCCGAATGTCGAATCGTTCGTCACACGCGATGGTTTCATTTCGCGCCGATTCGATCGAAGCACCCTGCATCCGAGCGCCGCGATTCCACGCGATTTTGCAGAGGACCTTTCCTGTGCAGCGCCTTAATCGACGGTCGCGCGATCTCCAATAATTGCCGCTCGATCCGTCGGCCCGCGCGCCGACGCGACCCACCGGCGATCGGGCCGGAGACCAACGATAAAAAATCCTATGCATTCCTATAAAACCATCCAGCCCGCCCGCGCGCGCGTTGCCGCGCCGCATGCCGTTCGACGCCGTCGTACCGGCGCGCGTGCCGCGACCGTGATCGCGGCAAGCGCGGCCGGCCTGGTTCCGTACGTCGCGCACGCGCAGAGCAACGTGGTGCTGTACGGCCTGATCGACACGTCGATCACCTACGCGACCAACCAGCGAACACATGGCGCCGGCTCGCCGGGCAGCGGCAGCGTCGCGCTGACGAGCGGCGCGTTGAACGCATCGCGCTGGGGGCTGCGCGGCCGCGAGGATCTCGGCGGCGGGATGGCGGCGGTCTTCACGCTCGAGAATGGCTTCTCGGGCACGAACGGCAAGCTGTCGCAGAAAGGCGTCGACATGTTCGGCCGTCAGGCGTGGCTCGGCGTGAGCTCGCGTACGGCCGGCACGCTCACGTTCGGCCGCCAGTACGACCTGATCCTCGATTTCGTGACCCCGCTCGGCGCGTCGGGCCCCGGCTGGGGCGGCAACCTCGCGGTGCATCCGTACGACAACGACGACTCGAACCGCAACCTGCGCATCAATCACGCGGTGAAGTACACGAGCCCGACGTATCGCGGGCTCACGTTCGGCGCGATGTACGGATTCTCGAACACGGCCGGCGCGTTCTCGAACAACGCCGTGTGGAGTGCGGGGCTCGGCTATGCGAACGGACCGCTGAAGCTTGGCGCCGGTTACCTGAAGATCAGCCGCGACCGCAATGCGCCGAATCCGGACGGCGCGCTGAGCACGGTCGACGGCTCGGCGACGATCACGGGCGGCAACCAGCAGATCTGGGCCGTGGCCGGCCGCTATGCGTTCGGCCCGCATTCGGTCGGCGTCGCGTGGTCGCACTCGGCCACCGACGGCGTGAGCGGCGTGCTCCAGGGCAGCGGCATCACGCCGCTGAAGGGCGAATCGCTCGTCTTCGACAACTTCACGGTCGATGGTCGCTACTTCGTCACGCCGGCGTTCAGCGTGGGCGCCGCGTACACGTACACGATGGGCCGTTTCGACTCGCACACCGGCCAGACGCGCCCGAAATGGAACCACGTGGTCACGCAGGCCGACTACGCGTTCTCGAAACGCACGGACGCGTATCTCGAAGCCGTCTATCAAAGCGTGAGCGGCGGCAACGGCAATCCCGCGTTCAACGCGACCGTCTGGACGATGACGCCGTCAGCCAACAGCAACCAGCTGGTGGTCGCGCTCGGGTTGCGGCACAAGTTCTGACGCCCCCGCGATGCGTGACACGCGCGCACCGGCATCGCGCATCACGTATCGCCGCGCATGCCGGGTTGCAGCGCAAGCAAGAATGCGTCCCGCGTCGTTTCCGCGCGAAAAATGCGGAGAAACTGGTCACGCCGTGACATTTTTCCTAATCTGGTTGCAGCGGCGCCGTGCTTCGGCGTTCCGGCCGAGACAATCTTTCATATGGCGCATCGCCGGCTTACGAAAGCGCATCGCGCACGCAAGCCGGCACTTTCGTGCCGTCTCTCCGGATGTGTGACGCGGCAGTTCGTGCGCACCACGCTTTCCTCGCAGTCAACCGCAGGAGACGCACGATGAGCAAAACGAACCGATTTGCGATCATGGCAGCCGTTGCGCTGCTGGCCGGTTGTCACCACGCGGCGAAAACGCCCGAGAATGCCGAGATGGCGCCCGCGCCATCGAGCGAAGCGGTCGCCACGGTGGCGGCCGACGATCTGAACAATCCGAACAGCCCGCTTGCGAAGCGCAGCGTCTACTTCGATTTCGACCAGTACTCCGTGAAGCCGGAATACCAGACGCTGCTGCAGGCGCACGCCGACTACCTGCGCAGCCACCCGTCGCGCCGCGTGCTGATCCAGGGCAACACCGACGAACGCGGGACGTCCGAATACAACCTCGCGCTCGGCCAGCGCCGGTCGCAAGCCGTGATGAGCGCGCTGGAGACGCTGGGCGTGCAGGCGTCGCAACTCGAAGCGGTCAGCCTCGGCAAGGAAAAGCCGGTCGCGCTCGGCCACGACGAGGATTCGTGGGCGCAGAACCGCCGCGCCGATCTCGTCTATCGTTGACCGGATGCATTCCGGCTGCGCGTCATGGGTCGTCCACGATGCCGCGAATCTGCGGGGCGCGCGGCGCCACCGGCAGCATGCGCGCGTATCGCGCTCCGTGTCGCCATGTGCCGATACGCAAAAAGCATGGAATAAACCGCCCGCCGGAAACGTTTCGTCATCGCGCGTCCGATGGTTCTCGCGAACCGCCGTGGCGCGCGGCCTTCTCGGCGCAAGGAGAATGAAATGAATTCGGCAAGACTGGCCGCGATGCTGCTCGCGGCGCTGATGCTCGTGCTGTCGGGCGGATGCACGTCGTCGGGTGGCGGCGTATCGCAAGGCTCCGGCATGAGCCGTTATGGCGGCGCGGGCGGCAGCGGAAGCGGAGGTGGCGGAGGGAGCGGCTACTGAAGCACCGCCGGAAAGTTCGAACGGGGCGCCGCGCGCGAGCGCAGCCGGAAACCGGCGGCCTCGTGCGTGACGTCCCGCTTCGTCGCGCGGCTTACCGACGCATCGCCTTCACGTCGGCCGGCGTGACGCTCGCCGGCTGGCCGCCCCACGTCGCGCGCAGGTAGTTCGCGAGCTGGGCGAGTTCGTCGTCGCTCAGCGTGTGCGCGAAACCCGGCATCGGCTGGAGGTTCTCGAAGCCGGCAAACTTCTGCTCGTCGATGCCGTCGAGCATCGCGACCAGCAGGTTGCGCGCATCGCCCTGACGCAGCGTCGAATTGCCGTTCATCGGCACCGCCACGTGCGGCTTGCCTTCGCCGTTGAAACCGTGACAGCCCGCACACACCGCGAGATACACCGAGCGGCCGGCCGCGAGTTGCGCGGCATCGGCCGATACCGGCTTGACCGGCTGCGGAGCCGGCGGCGTATCGCCGAGCAAATAGACGGACAGCGCGCGCAGATCGTCCTTCGTCATGTATTGCGTGCTCAGGTGCACGACCGGATACATTTCGCCGAACGCCGAGCCTTGCGGCGCGATGCCGACGCCGAAGAACGTCTGCAGGTCGGTTCCGGTCCAGCCGCGCGCGGCGAGGCCTGCGGGCGTGATGTCCGGCGCGGCCACGCGGCCGAGCGCGGCGCCCGCGAACGGCTTCGCGCCGTCGAGCTGCCCCGTGAACGCACGCGGCGTGTGGCATTCCGCGCAGTGGCCGAGCGCGCCCGCCAGATAGCGGCCGCGCTGCCAGTCGGCGGACTGGCCGGTCGATGCATCGGGCAGGCTGTCCTTCAGGAACGCCATGTCCCAGAACACCATGCCGAAGCGCAGGTTGTACGGGAACTTGAGTTCGTGCGCGCGGTTTTCCTGCGCGACCGGCTTCACCGTCTTCAGGTACGCGTACATCGCGTCGGTATCGGCGCGCGTGAGCTGCCGGTACGACGTGTACGGCATCGACGGGTACAGCCGCTTGCCCGGCGCCTTGCCGTCGTGCAGCGCGGCGTAGAAGTCGTCCGCGCTCCAGTTGCCGATCCCGTGCGCCTTGTCGGGCGTGATGTTGGAGCCGTAGAACGTGCCGAACGGCGATTCGAGCGGCGCGCCGCCTGCGAACGGCGCACCGTCCTTCGCGGTGTGGCATGCCGCGCAGTCGGCGGCCTTCACGAGATAGCGGCCGCGCGCGACCTGGTCGGCGCCGGGTGCGCCGGATGCCGCGCTCGCTACCGGCGCGTCATGGCCGCCGCAGGCGGCGAGCAGCAGCGCGCAGGCAGCCGCGAGCGCGGGCGCGCGCACGGCGCGGGCGGCACGATGGGCGAATGTGCGTGTCATGCGGCGTCCTTCACGAGTCCAGGCGTCGTGAGGATCACGTCCTTCACGGCCTGGTAGTAGCGGACGTAACCGGTGCAGCGGCAGATGTGCGCGTTCAGCGCGTCGGTAATCGTGCGTTCGACGTCGGCCTTCGCGACCGGCTCGCGCTTCAGGCGCTCGATCAGCACCGTCGCCGCATTGACGAAGCCCGGCGTGCAGTAGCCGCACTGGAAGCTGAAGTGCTCGAGAAACTTCTGCTGGATCGGCGACAGCTCGACCACTTCGCCGGCTTCGTTGCGCTTCGCATGGCCTTCGATCGTGCGGATCGAACGGCCGTGGAAGAAGTGCGCGCCGGTGATGCAGGTGCGCATTTCCTCGCTCGTGCCGTCCGGCTTGTCGACGATCACGACGCACGCGTGACAGATGCCCTGCCCGCAGCCGAGGCGCGAACCGGTGAGGCCCGCGTATTCGTGCAGGAACTCGATCATCATCAGCCCTTCGGGCACCTGCATCGGGCCGACGGACTTGCCGTTGATGTTCACCGACAGCGGCTTCTGCTGGAAGCGGACGAGCGGACGCTCGACGGCCGCCGGCGCGGCAGCGGGCGCCGCGGATGCTGATGCCGGTGCGGCCGACGCCGCGTTCGGTGCGGATGCGCCGGTCGCGGCAGCGCTTGCGGCCGACGCGGCGGTTTGGGCGGTCGTCATGCGAGCACCTCCTGGATCTTTTGCGGGGTCACCGGCAAGTCGGTGAAACGATGGCCGATCGCGTGCGCGATGCCGTTCACAATCGCGCCGACGACGGGGATCATCACCACCTCGGCGACGCCCTTCGGCGGATCGGTCTCGGACAGCGGCGGCAGGATGTCGCCCGTCTGCGACCACACGGCGACGTCGGTCGCGCGCGGCAGCTGGTAGCGGTTGAAGTTCCACGTGCCGTTGCCCGGCCCGTCTTCGTAAAGCGGCAGATACTCGTGCAGCGCATGGCCGATGCCCATCGCGAGGCCGCCCTGCAACTGGCCCGACACGAGCTGCGGCGAGATCTGGTTGCCGCACTCCATGATCGAGTGATGCGTGAGCAGCTCGACCTTGCCGGTCGCTTCATGCACGGCCAGCTCGACGAGCGTGCCGACCGCCGTGTAGTACGTGACGGCCGCGTTGTTGCGGCTCGTCGGCGGGATGAACACGCGCTTGCGGTCCAGCACGCGATAGCCGTTCGCGGTCGGCGCAAGCGTGCCGTGCATCGAGGTCGCGCCGGCCGGTGCGGCCGTGCCCGCCATCGGACCGGCTTCGCCCGTCTTCGGCGTGCCGACCCGCAGCGACAGCCCGTCGATCGGCAGACGATCGACCACGCCGCCCACCTCGAACTCGGCGTCGGTCCATTGCCAGCGATTGAACACGTGCACGACGGCGCCGGTCGGCAGGCCGAGCGCATGCGCCTGCTTCGCGAGCTGCTCGAACGTCAGCGGTTCGAGGCCGTCGGCGGTCAGCTTGCCGTCGACCCAGCGCGCGTCCTCGATGCGGATCGTGTACGGCGCGGCCTGGCCGCCGCCGAGGCCGCGCGTCCAGATCGACATCGCGGCCGGCCACAGTCCGTAGCGGAACACGGCGCGCGCGGCTTCGCGCGTGCTGTGCGTGAAGTAATACGCGGAATTCGTCGCGCTCGACGGCGACGCATAGCCCGGCGACCAGCGCGGATTCGCGCTCAGCCGGTCTTGCTCCGCTTGCGACATCAGATAGGGATCGCCGCTCGTCTCGACCGGCAGGTCGGGCCATTCGGTCACGGCGACGCGCACGTCGGTCGCCGGGCGGCCGAGCCATTTCGCGACCGCGACGGCCTGCGACGTCGACATCCCGGTGCCGATCTCGGCAGCCGTGTGATGCAGCGACACCTTGCCGTTCTCGTCGAATTCGACCTTCGCGAACGATGCCTCGGCACCCGTGCCGAAATCCTTCTGCACGCACGCGAAACCGACGCCATAGCGCTTGCCGGGGTTCGCCGCCTCGAATTCGGCCTTGCGCGCCGCACGGCGCGTCCACAGCGGATGCTGCCTCGCGCGCTCCAGCACTTCGTCGACGCGCAGCGCGCCGGCGGGAATCGCGCCCTGCGTGTTCTTCATCCCCGAACGCAGCGCGTTGCGCAGGCGGAACTCGATCGGATCGAGGTTCAGTTGCGCGGCGATCTCGTCGACCGCCATCTCGGTCGCGGCCATGCTCTGCAGCGTGCCGTAGCCGCGCGCGGAACCGGCGTCGATCGCGCGCGATGCGATCGCGACCGCCGCGAGGTCGCTTTTCGGAAAGTAGTAGATCGATTGCGCGGCCGTCGCGCCGACCATCGCCACCGACGGCGAAAAGTTCGAGCGCCCGCCGCCATTCGCCTCGAAGTCGCCCTTGAACGACTGCAGTAGGCCCGTGTTGCGATCGACCGCGATCCGGTAATGCATCTTGAACGCGTGACGCTTCAGCGACGTCTGGAACTGCTCGTAGCGGTCGTTCGCGAACCGCACCGGACGGCCGTCCGCGTACAGCGCACACACGAGGCCGTAGAACGGCACGTTGCAGTGATCCTTCGAACCGTAGCCCACCGTATAGCACGGATGCACGAACAGTTTCTTCACCGGGAAGCGGCATTTCGCGACCATCGCGGCCGCATTCTCCGCCACCTCGAGCGGAGACTGGGTCGGCACGACGAGGTGCATCGACTGCGTCGCGGTGTCGTACCAGCAGTTCGCGTTGTCGGGTTCGAGCGCGGCCGTATCGACCGACTGCGTGCTGTACTCGCGGTCGAACACGAGCCAGTCGGCCGACGGACGATCGAGCTCGGCGGCGATCTGGCCGGCCAGGAACATCCCCTGTTCGTCGAGCTTGCCGTGTTCCTTGCCGTCAGGCCAGACCGGCAGGTGCTTGCGCATCATGCTCGGGAAGATCGGCGCATCCTTCAGGCTCGAATAGACATCGTCGTCGTACGCCGTCTTGCCGCCCACCCGCACGTAGCGGAACGTGCCCCACGGATCGCGCTCGAGCGGGCCCGTGATTGCGCCGTAGCGGATCACGTCGTCGCGGAACTTGAGTGCGTTCTTCGCGAAGCGAAAGCGCGCGAAGTCGTGATAGATGAGAATCGCGACCGCATGGCCGAGATACGCGGGCGTCTTGCCGGCGGGCAACAGCATGTCGTCGCCGTAGAACGCCGGGAACGCGACGCCGTCGCGTGCGAGATCGTCGGCCGTGACCACGCGGTCCGGCTTCAGTTCGTCGCCGAGCAGCGACAGGTCGAAACCTTCGTAGACACGATCGGCCTGCGTGACGCGCAGGATCAGCGCGTGCGATTGCTGCTGCGGCCAGTGCGGCATGTCGGCTGCGCGCACGTCGCGGGCGAACACTTTCGAGCCCGTGACCTTCGCGATGCCGTCGATGCGGAATTGGGGGATGCCGGTGACGCTATCCCATTTGACGGGGGTAAGGAGTTTTTCTTCGAAGAGCGCCGCGAACGCGCGACTGCCGATGGGCGCGACATACACCGCGACACCCGCCAGCACGCTGGCTTTCAGAAAACCCCGCCGTGACAGGCCGTGGTTTTTCATGTGGGAGAACCTCCTGATGCGGCTCGGACGGCGATCGGGTGTCGCGGCGTTCGGAGCGGCGCGCATTCTGGCATTGTTTTGGATATATCGCCTATAGTATTTCTCGCATGAAATACTTATTGAATTTCTTATAACGGGATTCAGACGGGCCGAGGCGCCCGGTTGCGGGTGACCGCATGTGCGCGCTCCCGCCGGTGTCGCGTCGGGTGAATCGATCGCCTCGGGCCGTTCACGCGCGATGCGCGACGCATGCATGACGCGCGCCAAAAACGACGCGCGAGCAACTGCCCGACATCGCTCCGTCAGCAACGATTTCCGCACCGGCGTCGGCGAATGCGCAACGCGCACGCCGGCATGACTTGCGACGACTCGTCGACGCCCCGCACGGCACGCGCGGCCGGCGTTTCATGGTAATGTCGTGCGCATCCGGCTCGCCGTTCTCCCGCCACGTGCCGTGCGGAAGCGGTCGGCAATGCGTCGCATCGTGTCGAGGTCAAAATAGCCATGGCAGTCAAGGCAAGCCTCCTGAACGCCGTTCTCGCCACTCCCCCTTCCGGCAATCACCATGTGACGGCCGCGCTGCGTCCTTCGATGCTCGTCACGCTGTTCGAGGACGTGCGCCCGATGGCGCTGTCCGGCCTCGCCAGCGCATTCGTCGCGGCAATCGCGCTGATCCGGCTGCATCAACTCTGGTGTTTCGTGTGGCTCGTCGTCGACGTCGGCCTGCTCGTCGCGCGACTCGCGATCGCACGTGCGTATGCAGTACATCGTGCCGCCGGCGACGATCGCGCCGAATACTGGGCGCTGCGCTATGCGCCCGTGTCGCTCGCCGCGTGCTTCGTGCTCGGCCTCGGCGTGATGGGCTGCGTCGAGGCGCCCGACGCCGAACTCGGCACGCTGTCGGTGATGGTCGCGGGCGGCGTATTCGGCGGGATCGCGTCGCGCAATTCGGCGCTGCCGCGGCTCGCGATGACGCAGGTCACGCTCGGTGTCCTGCCGATCGGCCTCGGCGCGATGCTGGTCGAGCGGCCCGGCGCATGGCTGCTGCTGCCGCCGCTCGCGATCTATCTCGCGGCCATGCGCACGGTCGTGCAGCGTCATTACCGCGTGCTGGTCGCGCTGATCGCCGCGCGTCAGCGCAACGCCGAGCTCGTCGCGCGCTTCGACGCCGCCCTCACCTACATGCCACACGGTCTGTGCATGATCGACGGCGAGAGCCGCGTGATTGTCGCGAACCGCCGCACCGCGCAGTTGTTCGGCTCGCCGCGCGAGATCATGCTCGACACGCCGCTACCCGACGTCGTCGCGGCGCTCGGCGCAAACGCGGTGGCCGATGGCGACGGCGCGGGTCTCGCCGCGCAATGCGACGTCTGGCTGAACCATGACGAACCGGTGCCGCTCGACATCACGCTGGCCGACGGCCGGCAGCTGGAACTGACGCGCCATCGCGTGCCGGACGGCAACGCGGTCGTCATCGTCGAGGACGTCACCACGCGCCGCCGCGCCGAGCAGCATATCCGGCACCTCGCGCGACACGATGCGCTCACCGGATTGCCGAACCGCCACGAGCTGCATGCGCAACTCAAGCGGATGCTCGCGCACCGGCCGCGCCTGCCGGGCGCCACGCTCGCCGTCATGTATCTCGATCTCGACGGCTTCAAGGCGATCAACGACCGGTTCGGCCACCAGGCCGGCGATGAAGTGCTCACGCAGGTCGCCGAGCGGCTCGGCAAGACGCTGCCGGCCGGCGAACTGGTGGCCCGGATCGGCGGCGACGAATTCGTCGTCGCGCTCGACGCGACCACGATGCACGCCTGCTCGCTGCTTGCCGCGCGGATCATCCGGCAGATCTCGGCGCCGTACACGCTGTCGATCGGCCAGACCGTCAGCTTCGGGATCAGCATCGGCATCGCGCTCGACGACGGGCACGGCTCCCCCGACGAACTGATCCGCCAGGCCGACAGCGCGCTGTACGACGCGAAGTCGGCCGGCAAGGGGATCTACCGCTTCTATTCGGCCGGAAGCAGCCGCGTCGCACCCGCGACGACGAACTGAGCGCGCGCGTTCGTCGACGTCGGCGGGCTTCGCGCTTGCACGCGTATCCGTTCGCTGCCCTCGATTCATTCCCGCAACGCTTTGCGTCGCTTCGCTGCATGCATGCGCGCGCGTGTTCCGCCGCGCTCGCGCGTGTCACGTGACGTGTTCCGTAACATCGACCCGCGCCGCGCGTCACGTTCGCCGCAGAAGCCCGCACGATCGGTGCGGCGCGGGGAATTTCGAGGCTGGCACCCTTATTGCTCCTTGACTGGAAAACAGGATGTCAGGGAGCCCACACATGAATACCGTCGAAGTCCTCAGCCGTGCGCAAGCGAGCGATCAACTGGATGTGATCGACGGCGCGTCGCTGATCCGGCGGCTCGTTTCCGAGCGCCGCGTGCCCGCCGCGCGTGAAGCCGCGTGCGTCGACAATCCGCCGCTGACGCTGTACGGCGCGTATCGCCAGGGCGTCGCCGACCATGCGGCGCGACGTGCGAATCCGTATCGCGCCGGCAGCCGTTTCTGGGCGCTGTGGGAAGAAGGCCGTATCGAAGCTGAAACCGCCGGTCGCTGAAGCCATCGTCCGCGCCGGCCCCGTGGCGACAAGGGGCCGCCGCGCAATGCCGCATGCGCACTCGCTCGCGCGACGGCATGCGTTTCAGCGTTGAAACATCGCGCGAGGCCGCCCGGGTCGCGACATGTCGCCGGATCGCGCACGGGCCGATCGACGGCGCGTTGCGTGGCCCGCGCCGCGCGGCCGTCGTTTCCCGATAAGATGGCGGATTCCGTTCATTGAACGATGCCGCCATGACCGCCTCCTCGTCCCACCGAAATCCCATCCACTGCGAAATCGATCTCGATGCGCAAGGCAAGCATGCGGGCTACCTGCGCTTGCCGCATTCCGTACATCGCTCCGCCTACGGCTGGCTGCCGATCCCGATCGCATCGATCCGCAACGGCGACGGGCCGGTCGCGCTCGTGATGGCCGGCAACCACGGCGACGAATACGAAGGCCAGATCATCGTGTCGCAACTGATGCGCGAGATCGATCCGGAGATGGTCAGCGGGCAGCTGATCCTGCTGCCGATGGCGAATTTCCCCGCGGCCGATGCGGGCTTGCGTGTGTCGCCGCTCGATGAGGGCAACCTGAACCGCAGCTTCCCCGGCGACCCGGCCGGCACGCCGACGCAGATGATCGCGCATTACATCGAGCATGTTCTGCTGTCGCGCGCGCAGTATCTGGTCGACCTGCATTCGGGCGGCAGCTCGTTGCTGTACCAGGGCGGCAACATGCTCGCGATCGACCCGCTCGACGACGACGAGGCCACGAAGCTCCACGGGCTGCTGGTCGCGTTCGGGCTGCCGAACGCGCTGCTGCACGCGCCGAACCCCGTGCACTCGGCATCGGCCGCGCGCCGGCAGGGGGCGATCTCGATCGTGACCGAGCTCGGCGGTGCGGGCATGGCCGATCCGGCGCTGATCCGGCTCGGCCGCCACGGGCTGCTGCACTACCTCGGCTACATCGGCCTGCTGCGCGGCGCGCTCGTGCCCGACGCACCGCCGACCGTCACGCGCTTCCTGCGCGTCGACGGCGATCGTCACTTCGTCTACGCGTACGACCGCGGGCTCTACGAGCCGCTCGTCGAACTCGGCGACCAGGTGAAAGCGGGCCAGCCGGCCGCGTGGGTGCACTTCCCCGATACGCCGCTGCGCGAGCCCGTGCTGCACCGCTTCAACGGCGACGGCGAAGTGGTGTGCAAGCGCGTGCCCGCACAGGTGCGGCGCGGCGATTGCCTGTTTCAGCTGGCGGAGGCGTCGACGCCGCCGCGCGTTCGCCGATAGGCCGAGTGACTCCCCGTATCTTTTCCGTGCAGCCTGCCGAGGATGGCGGACTGCATGCGCGCGCCATTAACCAACTTGACAAATTAACTCTTTTGGTTACGATCGCCGACGAAAAGAAGGAGCGTTGAACATGAAGTGTCCTGCGTGCGGTGGCGCGAAACTCGTCCGCGATACACGAGACATCCCCTACACATACAAGGGTCGCTCGACCGTCGTTCGCGATGTAACCGGCGACTTCTGTCCGGCCTGCGGCGAGTCGGTGCTGGACATGGAAGAGGCAACCCGGCTGGGTGACGCGATCGGCGCGTTCAACAAGCAAGTGAATTCGACCATTTTCGACCCGAAGTTCATCGCGAAGGTACGCAAGAAGCTGATGCTGGATCAACGCGAGGCGGCGGAGCTCTTCGGTGGCGGCGTCAATGCCTTCTCGCGCTACGAAACCGGCAAGACGAATCCGCCGCTTGCCCTCGTGAAGCTCCTCAAGATTCTGGATCGTCATCCGGATCTGCTCGCCGAAGTGCGCGCAGCGTAGACGTATTCCCTCCGGCATTGCGCGTGCGTGGAACATTCGACGCATGCGCTCCCCGTCCTCACCTCGCTCTCCCTGCAAGCCTTCTGACGCTCGCCGCGAAATCCTTATCGAAATTGCTTCGTTCGTCTTTGCCGGCCGCGCCGCTAACGTGTTCGAAACGGCGGCGGCACGCCGGATGCAGCACTGCAAGCACCGCGGCCGCCGTCATCACGACAACCGCGTCGCGATAACGGAACAGACCGGACGGGCCGTGTGCCCCGCCCCCGCCAGGAACGTCCGCATCGCGCGCCCTTCGCGATGCCCATGGCCACGACCGACCGCCTCATCGACACGACGCCGCTCGACGTCCGCGCCCAGCCGCTGATCGACGCGCTCATCGACGAATATGCGACGCGCTACGACGCGTATCGCCCCGACAGCCGCGCATCCGCACGCGATGAACTCGCACGCTACCCGGCCGAGCTGTTCGCGCCGCCCGACGGCGCGTTCGTGCTGTTGCTGCGCGACGGCGAAACGATCGGCGGCGGTGCGTTCAAGCGCTACGACGCGCAGACCGCCGAACTCAAACGCATCTGGACCCGCGCGGACCTGCGCCGCCAGGGGCTCGCGCGCCAGATCGTCGACGCACTCGAACTGCGCGCCGCGCAGCAGGGCTACCGACGCGTGTACCTGACCACCGGCTTTCGCCAGCCCGAGGCGTGGGCGCTGTACGACCGCACCGGCTATACGCGGCTGTTCGATTCGTCGATCGACCCGGAAGCGTATTTCCACCTGCGCTTCGGCAAGGATCTCGCCGATCCGTCGCGCACGTCGACGCTCGCCGACCTGTGGGCGCCGCTGCCCGAAGCGGTGTTGCCGCGCTGACCGCCCCGCGCCGTCCGATCCCGCTTCCCCAATCCCCGACACACGACAACAACAGGACACATCGATGCAACGATCCGCACCTTTCACACCGCGCGCAATCCGCACGCTGGCCGCCGCACTAGCCGCCGCACTGATCGCCATGACCGCGATCGCCGCGGCCGCCGCGACCTTCGATCTCAGCCCCGAGCAGCGCGGCCGGCCGCGCGGTACGGCCGATGCGGCCGTCGAGCGCGCGGTGCCCGCGTCGTTCAGGTTCGCCGAACCGGGCACGCTGACGATCGGCGTCGCGCCGAGCCTGCCGCCGATCAGCTCGTATGCGACCGACGCGCGCACGGTGATCGGCTTCGACGCGGACGTCGGCCAGCTCGTGTCCGACAGCCTCGGCCGCAAGCTGAAGATCGTCCCGCTCGCATGGGCCGACTGGCCGCTCGCACTCGAATCGGGGAAAGTCGACGCGGTGATCTCGAACGTCACCGTCACCGAGGAGCGCAAGCAGAAGTTCGATTTCTCGACCTACCGCAAGGACCAGGTCGGCTTCTACGTGCGCAACGACAGCAAGATCCAGTCGATCCGCGAGCCGAAGGACGTCGCGGGGCTGCGCATCGTCACCGATGCGGGCACCAACCAGGAAAAGATCCTGCTCGCGTGGGACCGCGAGAACGTCGCGCACGGCCTGAAGCCCGTGCAGGTCCAGTACTACGACGATCAGGCGATGCGGATCGTCGCCGTGCAGTCGGGCCGCGCCGATGCCGTGTTCAGCGTGAATTCGGTGCTCGCCTACCAGAGCGCGCAGCAGGGCAAGACGCGCCTCGTCGGCGCGATCAGCGGCGGCTGGCCGCGCACCGCCGACATCGCGATCGCGACGCGTCGCGGCAGCGGGCTCGCCGAGCCGCTGACGATCGCGCTGAACGGATTGATCAAGAACGGCCGCTATCAACAGATCCTCGACCGCTGGAACCTCGCGTCCGAAGCGATCGACCAGTCGCGCACGAATCCGCCGGGCTTGCCGAAGATCTGAGCGCCGCCCGTCCACGCCCTCGCAGGAACGCCGACATGTCTTATTCGCTTTCATTGCTGGACAAAAGCCCGATCGCCGACGGCGCGAGCGCCGCCGATGCGTTGCGCTTCACCACGGCCCTCGCACGGCGCGCAGAACAGCTCGGCTACGAGCGCTTCTGGGTTGCCGAGCATCATGGCACGCCGGGCTTCGCGAGCTCCGCGCCCGAGATCGTCGTCGCGCACCTGCTCGCGCACACGTCGCGCATTCGCGTCGGGTCGGGCGGCGTGATGCTGCAGCACTACAGCCCGTTCAAGGTCGCCGAGACGTTCAAGCTGCTCGCCGCGCTCGCTCCCGGTCGCGTCGATCTCGGCATCGGCAAGGCGCCGGGCGGCTTGCCGCTGACCACGCGCGCGCTGCAGTGGTTTCACGACAAGGCGAGGAAGCCCGACTTCGCGGGCCAGCTCGCGGAGCTCGACGCGTTCCTCGGCTGGGGCGTCGCCGAGGATCATCCGCTTGCCGGCGCGGTCGCGATGCCGGTGCCGCCGCACGCGCCCGAGCGCATCCTGCTCGGCGGCTCGCCCGCCAGCGGCGCGCTCGCCGCCCGCCACGGCTGGCGCTTCTGCTACGCGGGGCACTTCAACGGCGACGACGCGAACCTCGAACGCTCGCTGGCCGCGTACCGCGACGCGGGCGGCACGCGCCCGCTCGTCGCACTGTACGCGGTCGCGGCGCCGACCCGCGACGCGGCCGAGCAACTGATCGGGCCGCTGAAGATCTTCAGGCTGCAATTCGCCGGCGGCCAGAGCTTCAACCTCGCGAGCGCGCAGGCCGCCGCCGAATTCGCGCGGCAAAGCGGCGCGTCCGACTACCGGATCGACGAGTTGCGCCCGACCGTGCTGGCCGATACGCCCGAGCGCGTGCACCGCGCGCTCGACGCGCTGAGCCGGCGGCTCGACGTCGATGCATTCGTGGTCGACTCGCCGGTGACCGATTACGCGGCCCGGCTCGCGTCGGCCGAATGGCTCGGCGGTGCGCAGTCGATTACGCCCGTGCAGGCGGCGCTCGCCGCCGAACGATTCCCTTCCCTCGACCAGAACGCGTGACGCGCCCATGACGACCCGACGATCGATTCCCTTCGGCCTGATGCTGCAAGGCGCAGGCAGCCACATGAATGCGTGGCGGCATCCGAGCAACCCGCCGGACGCGAGCATCAACCTCGACTTCGCGATCGGCATCGCCCGCAAGGCGGAGGCCGCCGGCATCGCGTTCGCGTTCGTCGCGGATGGCCTCTACATCAACGAGAAGTCGATCCCGCACTTCCTGAACCGCTTCGAGCCGCTCACCGTGCTGTCGGCGCTCGCGGTCGCGACGAAGAAGATCGGCCTCGCGGGCACGATCTCGACGTCGTACAGCGAGCCGTTCACGGTCGCGCGCCAGCTCGCATCGCTCGACGTGATCAGCGGCGGGCGCGCGGGCTGGAACGTCGTGACGACGCCGCTCGAAGGCACCGCGAAGAATTTCGGCAAGGCACATCCCGATCACGAACTGCGCTACGAAATCGCGGACGAATACCTCGACGTCGTGCAGGGGCTGTGGGACAGCTGGGACGACGACGCATTCGTGCGCGATCGCGCGACCGGGCGCTTCTTCGATCGCGACAAGCTGCATACGCTCGACCATCGCGGCCGCTTCTTCCAGGTGGCCGGCCCGCTGAACATCCAGCGCTCGCCGCAGGGGCAGCCGGTGATTTTCCAGGCCGGCTCGTCCGACAGCGGCATCGGGCTCGCGGGCAAATACGCGGACGCCGTGTTCACGCATTCGCCGTCGCTCGACGAAACGGCCGCGTTCACGCGGCGCGTGAAGCAAAGCGCCGTCGAGCACGGCCGCCAGCCCGGCGACGTGAAGATCTTCCCGGGCGTCGGACCGATCGTCGGCCGTACGGCCGCGGAGGCGGAAGACAAATACCAGGCGATCCGCGACCTGCTGACCATCGACGAGGCGCTCGCCTATCTCGGCCGCTATTTCGATCATCACGACTTCACGCAGTACGCGCTCGACGCGCCGTTTCCCGAGCTCGGCGACATCGGCCGCAACAGCTTCCGCTCGACCACCGACCGGATCAAGGCCGACGCGAAGCGCAAGCAGCTCACGCTGCGCGAGACGGCACTCGCCGTCGCGACGCCGCGCCCGAACTTCATCGGCACCGCCGAGCACGTGGCCGACGAGTTGATCCGCTGGCACGACGCCGGAGCGGGCGACGGCTTCATCCTCGGTTTCCCGGTGCAGGCCCAGGGCGTCGACGACTTCGTCGAACTGGTCATTCCGGTGCTCGAGGCGCGCGGCCGCTATAGCCGCGACCTGCCGGGCGACACGCTGCGCGACCACCTCGGCCTGCCTCGCAAGGCGAGCCGCCACGCAACGCCCGGCCCGGCGAGCAAACACGGCGAGGCGGCCGAAGCGCACGTTTGACGCCGACGCGCCGCCGGTACGCGGCGCGCCCAACGACCCGATCGAGGATCCTCACCGACATGAGCGACACGACCCATCTCGGCGGCGCACTGCCGCCGCTCTCTTCGTCCCACGCCCGCGACGCCGGCACGCGCCTGCGGATCGTGCCGGCCCGGCACCGGTCGCGCACAGTCGGCACCGTGCTCGCGCTCGTGCTGATCGCGCTCGCGCTGCATTCGATTCTCGGCAACCCGCAATGGGGATGGCCGGTGTTCGCCGAATGGTTCCTGTCGCCGCCGGTGCTGTCGGGGCTCGCGCGCACGCTGGTGCTGACGCTGCTCGGCGCCGTGTTCGGCTTCGTGCTCGGTGCGTTCGTCGCGCTCGCCCGGCTGTCGCGCTCGCGACTGCTAGCCGCGAGCGCATGGACGTTCGTGTGGCTGTTCCGGTCGATTCCGCTGATCGTGCTGCTGCTGATCCTCAACAACCTCGGCTACCTGTACGAGCACGTGCGGCTCGGCGTGCCGTTCACCGACATCGTATGGTTCGACACGCCGACCACCGACCTGATCAGCCCGTTCCTCGCGGCCGTGCTCGGCCTCACGCTGAACCATGCGGCGTTTTCCGCGGAAGTGATTCGTGGCGGCATTCTCGCGGTCGACCAGGGGCAGCTCGAAGCGGCCGCCGCCCTCGGCCTGCCGCGCGGCCGCCAGACTACGCGGATCGTGCTGCCGCAGGCGATGCGCGCGATCCTGCCGACCGCGTTCAACGATCTGATCACGCTCGCGAAAGGCACGTCGATGGTCTACGTGCTTGCGATGCCCGAACTGTTCTACACGGTGCAGGTGATCTATCGCCGCAATCTCGAGGTGATTCCGCTGCTGATGGTCGCGACCGTGTGGTACCTGATCATCCTGACCGTGCTGTCGGCGATCCAGGTGCAGGTCGAACGCCACTACGCGCGCGGCGCGTTGCGTAATCCGCCGCGGTCGGCGCTGACGTTCGTGCTGGCGCGCATCGGTGCGCTGCGGCGGCGGGCGGCGACACGCGACGCGACGGCCGATGCAGCGGTTCAGGGCGGCACCGCCGACGCACCCGTGCCGCGCACCGGCGGCGAAGTCGCCGTGCGCAACGTGTCGAAACAGTTCGGCATGCAGCGCGTGCTCGACAACGTGTCGTTCGTCGCGCCGCGCGGCAGCGTGACGGTGATCGTCGGGCCGTCCGGCTCGGGCAAGTCGACGTTGCTGCGCACGATCAACCATCTCGAGCGCGTCGACGACGGCTTCATCGACATCGACGGCGAGCTGATCGGCTATCGGCGCGACGGCGACGTGCTGCACGAGCTGAAGGAGCGCGACGTGCTGAAACGGCGCACGGCAGTCGGGATGGTGTTCCAGAACTTCAACCTGTTTGCGCATCTGACGGTGCTCGAGAACCTGGTCGAGGCGCCGGTCTCCGTCGGCGGCGTCACGCGCGAGGCGGCCGAGCGCACCGCGCGCACGCTGCTCGCGCGCGTCGGCCTCGCGGACAAGGCCGATGCATACCCGTGCCAGTTGTCCGGCGGCCAGCAGCAGCGCGTCGCGATCGCGCGGGCGCTCGCATTGCGCCCGAAGGTGCTGCTGTTCGACGAGCCGACGTCGGCGCTCGATCCCGAACTGGTCAACGAAGTGCTCGACGTGATCAAGGAGCTCGCGCGCTCGGGTACCACGCTCGTGATCGTCACGCACGAAATCGGCTTCGCGCGCGAAGTCGCGGACAACGTGTTGTTCATGGAGCGTGGCCGCATCGTCGAGTCGGGCCCGCCCGCCGTCGTGCTCGACGCACCGGCGCATCCGCGCACGCGCGCGTTCCTGTCGCGGGTGCTTTGATGCACGCCGCCCACGACTCGCGAGGCACTCGACGATGATCGACCGACGCCAGTTCATGACCGCCGCGCTGGCAGTTGCCACTGGCCTGCGGTGGCACGCAGCGGGGGCCGCCGCCGCGACGGCCGATCTCGATCCTCGCCAGGCCGGCCGGATCCGCGCGCCGCGCGACGATGCGGCGATTCGCGCGGCGAGCCGCTATCGCTGGGTACGCGACGGGGCCTTCACCGTCGCGATTTCGCCGCACGCGCCGCCGGTGTCGACCTATGCGACCGACGCGCGCACCGTCGTCGGAGCCGATCCGGACTACGCACAGCTCGTCGCCGACGCGCTCGGCCGCACGCTGGTGCTCGTGCCGATCGCGTGGGCGGACTGGCCCCTCGGGCTCACGTCGGGCAAGTACGATGCCGTGATCTCGAATGTCGGCGTGACCGAGAAGCGCAAGGAGAAATACGATTTCACGACCTACCGGCTCGGGCTGCACGGTTTCTACGTGCGCACCGCGAGCCCGATCGCGAAGATCGACGGGCCGAAGGATGTCGCGGGCCTGCGCATCATCACGGGTGCCGGCACGAGCCAGGAGCGCATCCTGCTCGAATGGAGCCGGCGCAATGTCGCGCAAGGGCTGAAGGCCACCGAGCTGCTCTATTTCGACGACGATGCGGCGGCCCGCGTTGCGCTACTGTCAGGCCGCGCCGATGCCGAGCTGAACCCGAATGCGTCGCTGGCTTACGAGGCCGCGCGCGACGGCAGGATTCGCCGGGTCGGCGTCGTCAACGCGGGCTGGCCGGCGAATGCGGATGTCGCGATCGCGACGCGTCGCGGCAGCGGGCTCGCACCGGCGCTGACGCTCGCGACGAACGCGCTCATCGTCAGCGGCCGCTACGGGCAGGCACTCGCGCGCTGGGGATTGCAGAGCGAGGCAATCGCGCGCGCGGAGACGAATCCGCCGGGGTTGCCGTCGTTTTGATTCGATGCGCTGGCCGATGAAGTGAAGTCGCCCCGGCATTCCGTGGTTGGGATGTCGGGGTGAAACGGAAAATCGATCGTCGCGGCCTGCGCCTGCACCGCCGCGTGAAACCGGTCGAGTTCCGCAACATGCGCGCGATTCGCCGGAATCCGGTCACGCGCTCAGGCCGGCTCATCGTCACGCGATCGAAGCCGCGAATCGGGAACGTCGACACGCCGCGGCGGCAATACGCCCCCTTTGTGACCGACCGGCGCGTCGACAAGCCGAATGCGTTTCGGCACATCAAGTCACTGCGCCGCGACCGTCTTTGGCGCGGGCGCCGAAAACGCGTCCGCATACGAGCGGTCGAGCAGCTTCGCCGTGTCGTATGCGGCCGGAATCACGCCGGCCTTGTGCAGGAAGTCGGCGGTGTTCTGCGCATCCTTCGCGGCCGCGTCGTCGACCGGACCTACGCGCTGGTGCGCGTTGTCGAGCCAGCGGTAGGCAACGTCCGGTTCGAGCTTCGCGCGCTTCGCCCACAGGTCGGCATACTCGCGCGGATGAGCATCGACCCACTGCCGTGCGGCCACCACGCGCTTCAGGAAATCGGTGATCTCCGCGCGTCTTGCCGTCGCCGCCTGCTCGTTCGCCGCGACGAAGCTCAACGCGGGCATCAGCCCCTGCGCGGTCGTCACCGGCCGCGCGCCCTGGCGCAGCGCGAGCGTGCTGACGAACGGCTCCCACAGCGACACGGCGTCGACCGAGCCGTTCGCGAGCGCGTTGGTGGCATCGATCGGCATCAGGTACGCATACTTCACGGAATCCGCGCGCAGGCCCGCGTGTTCGAGCGCGCGCAGCACGAGCTGCTGACTCCAGGCGCCGCGCCACACAGCGACAGTCTTGCCCTTCAGGTCGGCGACGGTGCGCACCGGCGAGTTCTTCGGCACGAGGATCGCGACGCCGTCGAGGCTCTGCCGCGACACCGCGACCACCTTCACCGGCGCGCCGCGCGCGGCTAGCGTCAACAGCGCGGAATCGCCGAGGAAGCCGACGTCGATCGCATTGCCGTTCAGGCTTTCGGCGACGGGCGCGGCGGCCTGGAAGTGCTTCCACTCGATCGTGTAAGGCAGGTCCTTCAATACGCCGGATGCCTCCATCGACGCCTGGATGTTGAAGTAGTTCTGTTCACCGACGCGCAGCGTGACGGTGTCTTTCGCGATGCCTGGCTGCGCGGCGAGCGCGAGCAGCAACGCGGTGACGATTCGACTCGACAACGTGATCTCCCCGGAAGTTGGCGGGCGCGCGCGCGACGGCGTCGCCCGTGGATCCGCCGCCGCGATGGCCGGCGCACGGATGGAACCGATGAAGATACGGCGATCCGCTTCGCGAGACAAACGCAATATTCCGCTATGCAAAGATGCAAATGTTGGATGGAAGGCCCGCCGCAGCGCGACGCGGCCCGCCGCGCTGCGACAGCAGCCGTTCGAATGATTCCTCGATAGATATTTCGTGCGCGAAATAAATCCCGGACTATATTTCGCATACGAAATAACTTCCCGAACGAGGATCGCGATGACATCGGAACCCGTCGAATTCTCCGCCGCCGACGGCTACACGCTGCGCGGCACGCTGTGGTCGCCGGACGCGCCGCCGCGCGCGCTGGTGTTGATCCATCCGGCCACTGCCGTGCCGGAGCGGTTGTACGCCGGCTTCGCACGCTTTCTAACCGAACGCGGCTTCGCGGCGCTGACGTACAACTATCGCGGTATCGGCGCGTCGCGGCCCGCGCAGCTGAGCGCGCTGCACGCACGCATGCGCGACTGGGTCGAACTCGACGTCGGCGCCGCGATCGCGTGGGCGCGCAATGCATACGCGTCGCTGCCGCTGCTGGCGGTCGGGCACAGCGTCGGCGGCCACGCGATCGGGCTGTCCGCCGGCACCGCTCATCTGCGCGCGGCCGTGATGGTCGCCGCGCACGCGGGCAGCACGCGGCTGATTTCGCGCGCGGGCGAGCGGCTGAAGGTGCGCCTGATCCTGCGCGTGCTCGGCCCGCTCGCATCGACGCTGCTCGGCTACGTGCCGGGCAAGCGGCTCGGGCTCGGCGAGGATCTCCCCGCAGGCGTGTTCCGCGAGTGGAGTCACTGGACCACGCTGCCGCGCTACTTCTTCGACGATCCGACGCTCGGGGCAGCCGAGCGCTTTTCGAAGCAGCAGTTGCCGATTCTCGCGCTCGGCTTCGACGACGATCCGTGGGCGAACCCGCGCGCGATCGACCTGCTGGTAAGCTACCTGACCCGGGCGGCCGTCGAACGCCGCCAGATCGATCCGAACGCAGCGGGCAGCGGGCCGGTCGGACACATGGGCTTTTTCCGCAGCCGGCCGGGCGCCGTGCTGTGGCCCGCGGTCGCCGACTGGCTCGCGCATGCGCTCGACGCGCCGCGTGCCGCGGGTCGCCCGCCACTTTCCATTGCAGCCGGGAACCGAGCTTGAGCGAAGACCGACGACTGTTTTTCCTGTTGAACATCGGCCAGCGGCGCGTGCAGCGCTGGGTCGACCGCAAGGCCGAGACCGATGCGCGCGCCAGCGCCGCGCAGGCCGGCGTGCTGTTCTGCCTGGCGAGGCAGGACGGCGCGCTGATCGGCGAAGTCGGTGCCGCGCTGCAGTTGGCGCCGTCCGCGATGTCGGGGCTCGCCGACCGGATGGCAAAGGCCGGCCTGCTCGCGCGGCACGCCGATTCGGACGACGGGCGCGCAACGCGCCTGTTCCTGACCGACGAAGGTCGCGCGGCGCTCAAGCGTGCGCGCGTGCTGCTGCGCGAACTGAACGGCAAGCTGTGCGACGGATTTTCCGACGACGAACTCGACGTCGTCGCACGCTGGCTGCACGCGTTGCAGGAGCGCTTTCCGGGCGAACGCTGAACGACGCGCACGGCGCGCTGCATCGGTGCGATGCGGCGCAATCCGCGCGTAATCGCAAGCGATTCCGATTCGCGCTTTCGATTCGGTTTCCGAAGTTTTCTGGCGGAAAATTTTTCGCTGTCGCGTCACTGCTTCGGCAACGCTTTCCGGCTACGTCCTGTTACAAAAAATTGCCTCCCGCGCGTCATGCGGATCGCCTACATTGCAATCCACTTCGACGCATTCGTCGTATGCACGGACCTGGCCTTCCCGTTGCGTCCGCATCCCGGGAAGCACCCGACAAGCATTGAAATCGAAAAGGTGTCTTGACCGACGTGCTGGCGGCATCCAGCACACGCGGATGGCGATGACCGAAGCGGCCTCCTGAACGACACGACCCGACGCGCGACACGGCACCCGTTGCCGCGCGTGCCGGTGCGCGACGTGCCGCTGCCGCGCCCTCGCCGCCGCCCGTGAACGAGGAGCAGTCATGCGACGCACGATGGTGTCCCACTCTCTTGTCACCCGCCTCACCCGCCTGTCCGCCGCGATGGCCGTGTCGATGGCCGCCGTCGCGGCCGCGCACGCCGAACCCGTGGTCGTGTCCGGCCCGAGCCCGTTTGCCGCCTGTACCATCGGCGGCCCCGGCACGAACTACGTGAACGCCGAGGTCGAACCATGGCTGGCGGTCAATCCGGCGAACCCGACCAACATGATCGGCGTGTGGCAGCAGGATCGCTGGTCGAACGGCGGCGCCCACGGGCTCGTCGCCGGCTACACGTTCGACGGCGGCGCGACCTGGGCGCGCACGCCGCAACCGTTCAGCGCATGCGCGCCGGGCGGGCTCAAGTACGAGCGCGCGTCCGATCCGTGGGTGTCGTTCGGCCCCGACGGCACCGCGTATTCGGTATCGATCTCGTTCAACCAGTCGAACAACAGCAACGCGGTCGCGGCGTCGGTGTCGACCGATGGCGGACAGACGTGGAGCAGCCCCGCCGTGCTGATCGCGAACGACGAACCGACGACGCAGTTCTTCAACGACAAGGAATCCGTAACGGCGAATCCGGTGAAGGCCGGCACGGCCTACGCGGTGTGGGATCGCCTCGAACTGCCGAACGGCAACCCGTACGCGAACCTGCACACGAAGGCATACCGCGGGCCGACATTCTTCTCGAAGACGGTCGACGGCGGCAAGACGTGGAGCGCGCCGAAGGTGATCGTCAACGTGCCGTCGCGTCAGCAGACGATCGGCAACCAGATCGTCGTCGACCCGAAGACGGGCACGCTCTACGACTTCTTCGACCTGATCCAGCCGCCGTTCAGCAAGGCGGCCGGCAAGGTCGCGTTCATCAAGTCGACCGACGACGGCGCGACCTGGACGCCGCCGCAGGTGATCGCCGGGCTGCAGACGGTCGGCGTGACCGATCCGAACACCGGCGAACCGGTCCGCACCGGCGACATCATTCCGGAACCCGCGATCGATCCGGTGTCGGGGCAACTGTACGTCGTCTGGCAGGACAGCCGCTTCAACGGCGGCAACTACGACGAGATCGCGCTGTCGACGTCGAAGGACGGCGGCGCGAGCTGGAGCGCGCCGCTGCAGGTGAACACGCCGACCGGGCGTGCCGCGTTCAATCCGTCGGTGCGCGTCGACAATGCCGGCTCGGTGATGGTCACCTGGTATGACTTCCGCGACCTGCAGGCCGGCAACACGACGACGCTGCCGACCGGGTTCTGGCGCAAGGTGTCGCATGACGGCGGCGCCACGTTCGCGGACGAACGCCGCGTCGGCGGCCCGTTCGACATGAAGCTCGCGCCGAACGCGGAAGGTTTCTTCATCGGCGATTACCAGGGGCTCGACGTGCTGCCGTCGTCGTCGTTCCATCCGTTCTTCGTGCAGACCAACGCGGGCAACCTGACGAACCGCACCGACGTGTTCTTCGCGCCGTGATGCACGCATGAGCGCATGCGCTGCCGCGACGCCCCGCGCGTCGCGGCAGCGTGCCCGAATGCGCGTCAATGCATGTCGGTCAGCACGATGCGGCCGTCGACCTTCCCTTCGCGCAGCCGCGCGAAGATGTCGTTGATGTTGCCGAGCCGGTCGCGATGGATGTGCGCGCGCACCAGCCCGTCCGCCGCGAAATCGAGCGATTCCTGCAGGTCGCGACGCGTGCCGACGATCGAGCCGCGCACCGTGATGCCGTTCAGCACGGTCGAGAAGATCGGCAACGGGAAATCGCCGGGCGGCAAGCCGTTGAGTGCCACCGTGCCGCCACGCCGCACGATCCCCAACGCCTGCGCGAACGCGCTGCGCGACACGGCCGTGACCAGCACGCCGTGCGCACCGCCGATCTCCTTCTGGATGACCTTCGCCGGATCGTCGGCCGATGCATCGATCGTCAGTTGTGCGCCAAGCTGGCGGGCGAGTTCGAGCTTGGGCGCGGATACGTCGATCGCCGCGACGTGCAGGCCCATCGCGCGCGCGTATTGCACGGCCACGTGCCCGAGCCCGCCGATGCCCGAAATCGCGATCCACTGGCCCGGACGCGTGTCGGTGACGCGGATGCCCTTGTAGACGGTCACGCCCGCGCACAGGATCGGCGCGATCTCGTCGAACGCAACTTGCGCCGGCAGGTGGCCGACGTAGTCGGGATCGGCCAGCACATATTCCGCATAGCTGCCGTTGACCGAATAGCCGGTGTTCTGCTGCCCGTGGCAAAGCGTTTCCCAGCCGGTGTGACAGTACTCGCAGTGACCGCATGCCGTGTAGAGCCACGGCACGCCGACGCGGTCGCCCTCGCGCACGTGCGTGACGCCCGCGCCGACCGCCGCGACGACGCCCACGCCTTCGTGTCCGGGAATGAACGGCAGCGTCGGCTTCACGGGCCAGTCGCCGTCGGCTGCATGCAGGTCGGTGTGGCAGACGCCCGACGCCTTGATGTTGACGAGAATCTGGCCGGGGCCCGGCGTCGGGACCGGCACTTCCTCGATGCGCAACGGTTCGCCGAATGCGTGCACCACGGCCGCTTTCATGGTTTGTGTCATGCGTCGCTCCTGTCTGGTCGATGACCGGGCCAGTATCCGGAGTCGACATCGGAACGCATTGATACGCATCAACGGGGCGGCAAACGTGTGCGACGCACGCGGCTTCGTCGCGACGCGTGCCGCGCATGCCGGTAGCGTCCGATCGGCGGCCGTCGCTGCTTTCACGGCCATTTCAGCCGTGTGTCGGGCACCTTGGGACACGCCGCCGTTTCGCTTGGAATTTGAAATGATATAACATATCATTTCGCGAACTCGTCCGTCCGAGGTGGTTCGATCGGGAGGACGGGTTTCGCCGAGTCATATCCAGACGGGTCACTGCGCGCCAGCGACGCAACAATATATCGTATCTTGCCGTGCCCCGCATGACTCGCTTTCCGATCCGATTCCAACCGATTCACCGACCATGCGCGACCTCCCTCGTCTACCGCTTCGCCCGCTCTCGCCCGTTTCCCTGATGCTGTTCGCCGCCGTTGCACACGCGCAGGCAGATACGCCAGCCTCGTCGACGCCGATGCAATCCACGCCGCTCGCGCCGATCTTCGTGACCGCGAATCCGCTCGGCGACACCGAATTGAGCTCACCGACCGCGCAGCTGTCCGGCGACGCGCTGACGCGCCGCCAGGCCGATTCGCTCGGCGAGACGCTCAACGGCCTGCCCGGCGTGTCGACCACCACCTACGGGCCGATGGTCGGCCGCCCGATCATCCGCGGGATGGATGGCGACCGGATCCGGCTGCTGCAGAACGGCGTTGCCGCCTACGATGCGTCGTCGCTGTCGTTCGACCACGCGGTGCCGCAGGATCCGCTGTCGATCGAGCGCATCGAGATCGTGCGCGGGCCGGCCGCGCTGCTGTACGGCGGCAATGCGGTCGGCGGCGTCGTCAACACGATCGACAACCGGATTCCGCGTGAAGCGATCGAAGGCGTGACGGGTGCGCTCGACGCGCGCTACGGCGGCGCGAATTCGGTGCGCGCGGGCGCCGCGCAGGTCGAAGGCGGCAACGGCCGCTTCGCGTTTCATGTCGACGCGTTCGACCGTGAAACGAGCAAGCTGCGGATTCCCGGCTACGCGCGCAGCAGCCAGCAACGCGCGATCGACGATCCCGACACGCCGCAACCGGTCGGCAACGTGCCGAACAGCGACGGCCGAGTGCATGGCGGCGCGCTCGGCGCGTCGTACACGTGGGCCGACGGTTTCGCGGGCCTGTCGTACAGCGGCTACGAGTCCAACTACGGCTCCGTCGCCGAGGACGACGTGCGCCTGCGGATGCGTCAGGAACGCCTCGCGTTCGCGTCGGAGGTGCGCAACCTGAGCGGCCCGTTCACAAAGCTGAAGTTCGATTTCGCGTACACCGACTACCGTCACAAGGAAGTCAACAACGGCGAGACGGCCACCACCTTCCGCAACCGCGGCTACGAGGCGCGCATCGAGGCGCGGCATCGCAAGATCGGCCCGTTCGAAGGCGCGATCGGCGTGCAGTTCGGCCAGAACACGTTCTCCGCGCTCGGCGACGAATTGCTCGTGCCGTCCACGCGCACGAATAGCGTCGCGCTGTTCGGTTTGGAGGAATGGCAGGTCGTCCCTGCGCTGAAGCTGAGCCTCGGCGGGCGCATCGAGCACGTGAAGGTCGATCCCGATCCGGCCGGCGTCGAGAAATTCGCGCTCGCACAGCCGCGCGACTTCAATGCCGGCAGCGTATCGGCCGGCGCGCTGTTCACGCTGACGCCGGTGTGGTCGGTCGCGGCGAACGTTGCGTACACGGAACGTGCGCCGACCTTCTACGAGCTGTATTCGAACGGCCCGCACGACGCCACCGGCCAGTTCCTGATCGGCAACCCGAACGCGTCGAAGGAAAAGGCCGTGTCGACCGACCTGTCGCTACGCTATGCGAGCGGCCCGAACCGCGGCAGCGTCGGCGTGTTCTACAACCGCTTCTCGAACTACCTGACCGAGTACAACACCGGCCGCATCGTGAATGCAGACGGCGAACCGGTCGCGCCCGGCACCGGCGATACGCTCAACGAAGCGATCTATCGCGGCGTGCGCGCCGAGTTCTACGGCGTCGAACTCGACGGCAAGTGGCGGGCGTTCGCGCAGCGCGGTCACACGGTCGACCTGGAACTGACCGCCGACTACACGCATGCGCGCAACGTCGATACCGGCCAGCCGCTGCCGCGCATCGCGCCGCTGCGCGCGACGCTCGCGGCCGACTACGGCTACGGCCCGTTCGGTGCGCGCGCGCAGCTCACGCATGCGTGGTCGCAGCACCGCGTGCCCGACAACGACTTTTCGACCGACGGCTACACGTCGCTCGGCGTGATGCTCACGTACAAGTTCCGGGTCGGCGCGACGCACTGGCTCGCCTACCTGCGCGGCGACAACCTGACGAACCAGGAGATCCGCTACGCGACCTCGGTCGTGCGCGGTTTCGCGCCCGAAGGCGGCCGCAGCGTGATGGCCGGCCTGCGTACGACGTTCTGATCGACCCACGCCCCGCGACGCGTGTCGCGGGGCGCGTCATACGGGCGCGTATTCGTTCGCGCCCGTTTTTTGGGCCGAATCGCACATTCCCGATCGTTCGAACGTAAATATGCGATTCGCCAATAAATCACCGAACATGCCAATTCGACGATTTAAGCGACGGATCGGAATACATTAAGTCTGGTAAAGGATCGATTTTCACATCCGCGTATGAACGCGGCGATTATCGGTGATTCACGAAACTTCCTGCAGGCCTGAAATGCCCGACTGGCGCGGGTTTCCGGCGAGAAAGAACGAATATCAGGGTTTTCGATGGGTAAAGAACTGTCCGACACTCCCGTTAATCACGGCACGGGCCTGCACGCGGACGCACAATAAATTCCATCGCCAACCACTCGCACAGGGGCACATCGTGAAAATCGCCAGAATAACCATCAAGGCTAAACTGCTTGGCGGCTTCGGTTTGCTCGCCGCGGTCGTCGTGGTCGTGTCGGGCATGGCGCTGAAGGCGCTGTCCGATACGAACGACGAGTTTTCCCGGTACATGAACGGCGTCAACGCGCGCGCGAACCTTTCCGCGCAAATCCGGACCGCGGTCGACCGGCGCGCGATCGCCGCGCGCAACCTCGTGCTCGTGACCACGCCGTCCGACATCCAGCTCGAACTGGCCGACGTGCAGCAAGCGCACAAGGATGTGCAGGACCGTCTCGCGAAACTGAAGGACATGATGGCGAATGCGACCGACACGACCGATCGCGCACGCGAACTGGTCGCCGAGATCGTGCGCGTCGAATCGAGCTACGGACCCGTCGCACTGAATATCGTCGGACTCGCGCAGGCCGGCAAGAAGGACGAGGCGACCGCCGACATCGACAATCGCTGCCGTCCGTTGCTCGCGCAACTTGTTCGCGCGACCGATGCGTACGCAACCTACACGCGCGAGCGCGAAGCCCAGATTGCGCAGGCATTCGCCGATCGCTACGCGGTCGAGCGCAACGTGCTGCTGGCCATCTGCGCGGTCGCGATCGTGATCGCGGTGGGCGGCGGCCTGTGGCTCACGCGCAAGATCACCGCACCGATCGTCGCGGCGGTGGAGGTCGCGCGCACGGTGGCCAACGGCGATCTCGGCAGCCGCATCAGCGTGAGCGGCAACGACGAGACGCGCGATCTGCTCGACGCGCTGCATACGATGAACGCACGGCTGATCGACATCGTCGGCCGCGTGCGCGATTCGTCGAACAGCATCGCGCACGCGGTGGGCGAGATCGCATCGGGTAACCTCGACCTGAGCCAGCGCACCGAGGAACAGGCCGCGTCGCTGCAGGAAACCGCGGCGACGATGGAGGAATTCACGTCGACGGTGCGACTGAACGCCGAAAACGCGCAGCAGGCGAGCACGCTCGCGGCGAATGCGTCCGACGTCGCGCTGCGCGGCAGTTCGGTGGTCGGCCGCGTGGTCGAGACGATGACGGAGATCGGCAACAGCTCGTCGAAAATCGCGGACATCACCGGGATCATCGAAGGCATCGCATTCCAGACGAACATACTCGCGCTGAACGCGGCCGTCGAGGCGGCACGCGCGGGCGAACAAGGCCGCGGCTTCGCGGTCGTCGCGAGCGAGGTGCGCAGCCTCGCGCAACGTTCGTCCACTGCCGCGAAGGAAATCAAGGAGCTGATCTCGGCATCGGTGCAGACGATCCAGGCCGGGTCGGCGCTCGCCGGCGAAGCCGGCGAGACGATGTCGGACGTGACGCGGGCCGTCGCGCGCGTCACCGACATCATGGGCGAAATCGCGGCCGCGTCGGCCGAACAGAGTCGCGGCATCGATCAGGTGAACCTCACGATCACGCAGATGGACCAGACGACGCAACAGAACGCGGCACTCGTCGAACAGGCCGCGGCCGCGTCGAAATCGCTCGAGGCGCAGGGCCGCGATCTGTCGGAGACGGTATCCGCGTTCCGGATGCCGGCCGGCCAACAGGCGATGTCGGCGCACGCGCGCAAGCATGCGGCCGACAATGCGCCGCATTGGCAGGCTGCTGTCGCGTAACGCAGGATGCATCAGGTATCACGCGTCGCACGGATACGATGCGCGGCTACGCGGCCGGCCGCGCATCGTCACTGCCGGCGTTCGACGGCCGTTGCATTCATGCGAGCCTGAAGCGCCACGCACCGCGCAACACACACGCCGTGCATTCGCGGCACGCGTCCTCTCACGTATCGAGCACGCGCAACGCAACGGAGCACGATCGCGCGCGTAGGTCCGCGATCGCCCTTCTCCGCGATTTCCGCCTCGCGTTGCACACGCCGCCCAATTTCGCGGTCTTCGCTCCCCCTTCTCTGGAATCCCCGCCGCCATGTTGCACATGGTGCTGCGCAATTTTCGGTCCCGCCCGCCCCCGCGCGCGAAATGCCACGCATTGAACCGGCGCGCGAATTCGCCGATGTCGGTCATGCACTTTTAAATCATTCGAATGACGAGTATCCTAAAAAAGCACTCCACGTTCGGACGGCGAATCGCGCGCCCTGATTCCCGTCCGCACGTATTGCGGCCCCATCGCGCCATGCGCCGCTGGCGGCGTCCGCATCGCGCCCTGGCCGCACGAACCTTCCCAACCATTCGCAGGAGAGCTGGTGAGCCGACTCGTCGTCGTATCCAATCGCATTGCAGATCCCCGTAAAGCCGCGGCAGGCGGGCTTGCCGTGGCCGTCAAAGACAGCCTGCAGGAATCGGGCGGCGTCTGGTTCGGCTGGAGCGGCAGGCTGCGCAGCGACGGCGAGCGCCCCCCGCACGGCGACGACGTGCAGATCCAGAACGTCGGCGGCATCCAGCTCGCGACGATCGATCTCGATCCGCAGGATTACGACGCGTATTACCTCGGCTACTCGAACAACGTGCTGTGGCCGGTATTCCACTACCGCCTCGATCTCGCGCAGTTCGACCGCCGCTTCGCGGACGGCTACCGCCGCGTGAACCAGCTGTTCGCGCGCAAGCTGAGCACACTGCTGCGCCCCGACGACGTCGTCTGGGTTCACGACTACCAGCTGATTCCGCTTGCCGCCGAACTGCGTGCGATGGGCTGCACGAATCCGATTGGCTTCTTCCTGCACATTCCGATGCCGCCGCCGCCGATCATGGCCGCGATTCCGGAGCACGAATGGCTGATGCGCTCGCTGTTCGCCTACGATCTCGTCGGCTTCCAGACCGAATCGGATCTGCTTCACTTCGAGCATTACGTCGAGGCGGAGGCCGGTGCCGCGCGTCTGCCGGACGGCCGCCTGCGTGCGTTCGGTCGCACGCTGTCGGCCGGCGCGTTCCCGATCGGAATCAACGTCGACGAATTCGCGGCGCTCGCGGAAAACCGCGACGGCATCGACATGTTCGAACGGATGCGCGACGAGTATTCGCGCCGCCAGCTGCTCGTCGGCGTCGACCGGCTCGACTACACGAAGGGGCTGCCGCAGCGCGTGCACGCATTCCGTCAGTTGCTCGAACAATATCCGGAGAACCGCGACCGCGCGACACTGATACAGATCGCCGCGCCGAGCCGCGAGGATCTCGGCGCATACGACGACCTGCGCCGCGAGATGGACAGCCTGTGCGGCGCGATCAACGGCGATTACGGCGAACTCGAATGGATGCCGATGCGCTACATCCACCGCACGGTCGCCCGCAAGCGCTTGCCGGGCCTCTACCGCGCGAGCCGCGTCGCACTCGTCACGCCGCTGCGCGACGGGATGAACCTCGTCGCGAAGGAGTTTCTCGCCGCGCAGGACGAAGCCGATCCGGGCGTGCTCGTGCTGTCGCGATTCGCGGGCGCCGCCGAGCAACTGAAACCCGCGCTGCTCGTAAATCCGTACGACACGCAAGGCACCGCGCAGGCGATCCAGCGCGCGCTCACGATGCCGCTCGACGAACGTCGCCAGCGTCACGACGCGCTGATGGCGATCGTGCGGAAAACCGACGTGCACTGGTGGCGTACGCGCTTTCTCGACGCGCTCGCCGAAGCGGCGGAAGTGGCCGCCGCGACGGAGTCCTGACGCACGCGCACTGCCGCACGCTCATACGCCGGTCGTCTCGCGGTCGAGCACCGCACCGTTCACGTCCCGCACCGCCACCGAGATCGGAATGCCTGCGCGCATGCTCTCGGTCACCACGCAATACGCATCGAACCGGTCGAGCATGCGCGTCGCCGCCGCGAGATCGGCCCACGCCTTGCCGACCGACAGCGTCACGGCCATCGCGCCCACGCGCACCCTGCCCGCCTCGTTCTGCACCATGTCGACGTCGATGTGCGCGGCGACCGGTTGCGGATCGACGCGCTGTTTCTCGAGCGCGAACAACAGGCTTGCCGCGAGGCAGCTCGCGACGGCCGCGGCCAGCAGCCGGACGGGATTCGGGCCGCGGCCGGCGCCGAGCGGCGGCGGCTCGTCGGTGAGCACCGGCGAAAGCCCGGTGCCGGCAAACGTGACTTCGAAACTGAAACGCGCATGCTGCGCGACATCGACCGATACGTGCGCCTCGCTCATGGCGACTCCGTGACTGAAAAAGAGGAAGCGAAACGCCGGCGCAATGCCGCGCCGGCAAGGTTGGACCGCAGCGACGGTGCGGCGCGATCGTGGCCGCCCGCCTGCTGCGCGACACGCTCGCGCTTCAGCGTTCGGGTTTGCGCGGCGGCCCGTATGCGACGAAATCCCGCTCGATCGCCGACGCCTGCTCCGGCGCATTCGCGCTCGCGCCAGGCCCTCGATCGGTCGCGGATGGCGCCGATGGCGCGGCGCCAGGCGGCTCGCGCCCGTCGATGAGCGCCTGCAACGCATCGCGTTCGAGCACCTCGCACGCGAGCAGCCGTCGGGCAATCCGCTCGAGCGCGTCGCGCCGTGCCCCGAGCGTCGACGCGACGCGCGCATGCGCATCGGTCAGCAGCGCATGCACCTCGTCGTCGATCATCCGCGCGGTGTGCTCGCTGCAGCGCCCGTCGCCCGCATGCCATGCGCCCGGCATGCTGGTGCGCGCTTCGCCGTCGTCGAAGCTCACCAGCCCGATCCGCTCGCTCATCCCGTACTGCATGACCATATGGCGCGCCATCGCGCTCGCGCGCTCGAGATCGTTCTGCGCGCCCGTCGACACGTCGCCGAACACGAGCTCTTCCGCGACACGGCCGCCGAGCAGCGCATCGATCCGGTCGAGCAGCTCGCTGCGGCGCAGCACGTAGCGATCCTCGGTCGGCACCTGCTGCGTGTAGCCGAGCGCGGCCACGCCGCGCGGAATGATCGACACTTTCTTCACCGGATCGCAATGCGCGCGGCTTTCCGCGACGAGCGCATGGCCGGCCTCGTGATAGGCGATCGTCAGCTTCTCCTGCGCGTTCATTACGCGGCTCTTGCGCTCGAGGCCGGTCAGCGCGCGATCGATCGCCTCGTCGAAGTCGTCCATCCCGATCGCGGGCTTGCCGCGTTCCGCCGCATGCAGCGCCGCCTCGTTGACGACGTTCGCGAGATCGGCGCCGACGAAGCCCGGCGTGCGCGCCGCCAGTTCGCCGAGATCGACGTCGGCCGCGAGCTTCACGCGCTTCACGTGCACGCCGAGGATCTGGCGGCGGCCGTTCACGTCGGGCCGGTCGATCGCGATGTGACGGTCGAAGCGGCCCGGGCGCAGCAGCGCGGGATCGAGAATTTCCGGCCGGTTGGTCGCGGCCATGATGATCACGCCCGAGCCGGCCTGGAAACCGTCCATCTCGACGAGCAGCTGGTTGAGCGTCTGCTCGCGCTCGTCATTGCCCGACATCGGGCCGACGCCGCGCACCTTGCCGAGCGCGTCGAGCTCGTCGACGAACACGATGCACGGCGCCTTCTGCTGCGCCTGCTCGAACAGGTCGCGCACACGCGCGGCGCCGACGCCGACGAACATCTCGACGAACGCCGAGCCGCTGATCGAGAAAAACGGCACGGCCGCCTCGCCGGCCACCGCGCGCGCGAGCAGCGTCTTGCCCGTGCCGGGCGCGCCGACGACCAGCACGCCCTTCGGAATCTTGCCGCCGAGCCGCTGGTAGCGATCGGGATCGCGCAGGAATGCGACGAGCTGCTGCAGCTCGGCCTTCGCTTCGTCGATACCGGCGATGTCGTCGAACGTGATGCCGGTTTCCTGCTGCACGTAGACGCGTGCGCGGCTCTTGCCCATGCCGGTGAAGTCCTGCAGCCCGCCGCGCTTGCGCAGCATCAGGTTCCAGATGAACACGAACGCGACGAGCGGCACCAGCCACGACGCGAGCGACGTGATCCACCCGGTGTCGGACGTGCCGTGGAAACGGATGCCGGCCGCGGTCAACGTGTCGATCAGCTGCGGGTCCGTCACGCGATTGGTGGCGAAGTGCGGCGGCGTACCCTCCGACTTCACGGCCGCGACTTCGGACGCCGGCAGCATCGCGCCGGCTTGCGGCATCGTCAGCGTGCCGGTGATCGTCGTCGATCCGATCTCGAGATCGTCGACGAGCCGCGCGGCGACGAGACGATGGAAATCGCTGTACGCGATCAGCGTCGACGCCGGACGCAGCATCACCAGTTGCGCGGCGAACAGCACGAAGAAGCCCGCCGCGATCAGCAATCCTGCGTAGTCGAATTTCCTGTCCATGGCATCGGGCCGGCCGGTCGCACCGCTGCGCGCTCATGCCGACCCGCGCGCCGGGCCGGCGCGCGGTATCGGCAGCCGCGCGCATACGGGATGCGTCCGCGTCTTCGTCGCCTCGTTTCGTCGCATGAATGACACCGCGAACGCGCGCGATGCGCCGTTCGCGCGGGCGACGCACGGCAGCACGCCACCCATGATTCAAGTCTAGTTCGCGCGCACGCGTCGCGCAGCGTCCGACAAACAGCTTTCATCGACGCGGCCCCGCGCGTTATAGTCGCGTTCATGACATTTTCGTGACAGCCGACACCGCCCTGCGCGGGCACGACGCCGGCCGTCGCATTGCGTGCCGCGTCGCGGCAGGCCGCGCGACGCTGCCGCGCATCGAACGACAATCATCCATCCGAGGAGCTCACGACGTGAACGACACACCCGATCGCCCCGACGACCTTCCCGTCGATCCCGACCGCCGCCGCATGCTCGGCGGCCTCGCCGCACTCGGCGCCGGCGTCGCGCTCGGCGGCTGCGAGACCGCACCGGGTGGCGCGCCGCGCTCCGCCGCCGATCTGCGGCTCGACGAAGCGCTGCGTCGGCAGGTGCGCCACATCGTCGTGATCTATGCGGAGAACCGCAGCTTCGCGAACCTGTACGGCGATTTTCCGGGCGTGCGCTATCCACTGAGCGAAGTGCGGCCCGAGCAGGCGCAGCAGCTCGATCGCGACGGCAAGACGCCGTTGCCCGTGCTGCCGAAGATCTGGGGCGGGCTCGTGCCGCAGGCGCAGGAAGTGGACGGCAAGCGCTACGCGATCGCCGAGCGCGACATCGACAAGCTGCCCAACGCGCCGTTCCGGATCGCCGACGCGCAAGGCAAGCCGCTGCCGAACGGCGTGATCACGCGCGACCTGTGGCATCGCTTCTATCAGAACCAGATGCAGATCGCCGGCGGCCGCAACAACCAATTCGCCGCATGGGCCGATTCGGGCGGCCTCGTGATGGGCCATTACCGCAATTCCGCCGACACGCTGCGGCTGTGGAATCTCGCGCGGCAATACACGCTGTGCGACAACTTCTTCATGGCCGCCTTCGGCGGTTCGTGGCTGAACCACATGTTCCTGATTTCCGCGCAGCCGCCGATCTATCCGGACGCGCACAAGCATCCGCATGCGGCGAAGCTGCTGTCGAAGGTCGACGGCGACGATCCGGCCGGCACGCGGCTGACGCTCGCCGCCGATTCGCCGGCCTCGGCGCTCGACGGCCCGCCGAAGTTCGCGGTCGACGGCCCGCTGACACCCGACGGCTACGGCGTCAACACGATGGCGCCGCCTTACCAGCCGAGCTACGTGCCGCCGGCCGATCCCGGCAACGCCGCATACGCGGATCCGGCCGACCATCGCGTGATTCCGCCGCAAGTCCATGCGACGATCGGCGACCGCCTGTCGGAAAAGAATATCGACTGGGCGTGGTACAGCGGTGCATGGCAATACGCGCTCGAGCACCGCGACACCGGCACGGTGCCGGACTTCCAGTACCACCACCAGCCGTTCAACTACTTCGCGAACTATGCGCCCGGCACCGACGCGCGCCGCAAGCATCTGCGCGATGCGGGCCTCGGCGACGAGCCGTCGACCAATCACTTCATCGCCGACATCGATGCGGGCCGCCTGCCGGCCGTCGCGTTCTACAAGCCGCAGGGCAACCTGAACATGCATGCAGGCTATGCGGACGTCGAATCGGGCGATCGCCACATCGCGAACGTGATCGAGCGCATCCGGCGCGGCCCGCAGTGGGCGAACACCGTGATAGTGATGACGCACGACGAGAACGGCGGCTGGTGGGATCACGTCGCGCCGCCGGTCGGCGATCGCTGGGGCCCGGGTTCGCGGATTCCCGCGCTCGTGATCTCGCCGTTCGCGAAGAAGGGTCATGTCGACCACACGATGTACGACACGAACTCGATCCTGCGCTTCATCAGCCGCGTGCACGGGCTCGCGCCGCTCGACGGCGTCGCCGCGCGCGACAAGGCGTTCGCGTCGCGCGGCGAGACGCCGCCCGGCGACCTGACCAACGCGCTCGATTTCGGCTGACGGTCGTTCGACGTTCGACCGACGTCCGCCCGAACACGACGACGCCCCGGTGCAACACGGTTGCCCGGGGCGTCGTTCTTTCCGGTTCGGGCGACGCTACGCGGCGCTGCGCAGCGCGTCGCTCGCCGCATGCGCGGCGTGACGGCCGGCCTGCCGGCCGAAGAACGTCGCGTCGGCCAGCGACAGTCCCGAGCTGTACCCGGCGCCCCAGCGCGGCAGCCCGCAGCTCGTGCGGCCGGCCGCATAGAGGCCGGCCACCGGCACGCGCGCCGCGTCGAGCACCTGCCCGGTGGGCAGCGTATCGAGCCCGCCCAGCGTGAAATGCGGATAGAACGCGTAGTCGATCCGGCAATCGAGCGCGACGAACGGCGGCTCGATCAGCGGCCTCAGCCACTTCTTCGCCTTGTGGAACAGCGGATCGACGCCTTCTGCCGCATGGCGGTTGTAGACGTCGACGGTCGCCGTCAGCGTGCCGGCGGGCATCTGCAGGTCGCGTTCGACTTCCTCCCATGTCTCGCCGGCCGCCGCAATGCCGATCCGCGCGATCGCGGGCGGCTCCCGGTAGGTCGCCTGGTCGACCAGCAGGTAGATCCGGTCGTCGGCCTGATGGAACGCGTGATGGCCGGTGCGGCCGTGATAGCCGTCCTCGTTGATGAAGCGCTGGCCGCGCGCGTTCACGAAGATGCCGCGGATCAGCGATTCGGGCGCGTAGAACGGCAGGCTGACGAAGCCCTGGTCCATGTGGATCGCGGCTCCGCCCGCGCTCTGGCCAAGCAGGATGCCCGAGCCGTCGTCGCCGGGGCTGCCGATCGGTTCGTCCGAGCGCAGCAATTGCGGCGCGTGCCGGCGCACCATGTCGCGGTTCATCGCGAAGCCGCCCGCGCACAGGATCACCGCGCGGCGGGCGCGCACGCATGCCGTCTCGCCGTACGCGCGCAGCACGACGCCGCGCACCGCGCGCGCATCGTCGACGATCAGCGCCAGCGCGCGCGTGTCGTAGCGGGTCGACACACCGAGCGCCTGCACGCGCTCGGCCAGCACGCGCATCAGCATCTGGCCGCCGCCCCAGCCCGGCCATTGCGGCGTGTGGCCGCGCGGGCACGGCTTCGCGGCCTCGCTGAACGGCCAGGCCTCCTCGCTGCCCGACCAGATCAGGCAGTCGTCGGTTTCCGGTTCGACGATCCGCTCGGCGATGAACGTGTTCTTGTACGTGAGGCCCTGCGCGACGAGCCAGTCGTGATGCGCGAGGCTCTCGTTCGCGTAGAGACGCACCTTCGCGTCGTCCGCGTCGCGGCCGCCCGCGAGCATCAGGTAGCGGTACAGGTCCTCGGTATCGTCGCTGAAGCCGGCCTGCCGCTGCGCAGGCGTGCCGCCGCTGCCGCCGAGGTAAATCTCGCCGCCGGACAGCGCGCTCGTGCCGCCGTAGCTCGATGCGCGCTCGACGATCAGCGTGTCGGCGCCGGCGCTCGCGGCTTCGATCGCCGCGCACGCGCCGGCCGCGCCGAAGCCGACGATCACGACGTCGTGTTCGGCACCCCAGCGAGGCACGTCGCGGATGTTCAAGGGGCGGGTCAGGGAATAGTCGGATGACATGGGAGCCATGGGTCTGCGTGAAGGGAATCGGTGAAAAGCGGTCGGCATGGCAGGCGTCGCCGGTATAGCCGACTCGCTACGGACGTCGACGCGTTGTCGGTGAACGCGCTCGACGGCTGGCGCCTTGCGTCGCGTCGTAGGCCGAGAAGTCTGACGGCATCCGAAAGCCGGACGGGCCGCACCTGCCGCGCGGTGCGCGGCGCAGGTATCGCGGTGCGCCGTCCGGCCGGTCCGTCAGGAGGCCGCCGCATCGCGGTGTCGCCGTGGTGCCCTGGCGCCATCGCGTCGGCACGGCCGCGCCCGCGTCACATGCCGCGCAACGCGGCGAAGCCGAAGTGCGACGGATCGATCGGGACGCAACCGGTCGGCAGGCCGTTCGAGTCGACCGAGCGGCATTGCAGGATGCCGGCCGCGTACGGCGGCGACGGGACCTGCTCGGCGCCGTATCGCGCCATTGCCATGGCCGCGAGCGTGCCGATCGCCAATACGCACAGCTTGCGAGTCGAAAGTCTCATGATCGTCGTCCCCTCCGGTTGGCCGTCGTCGCGGTTCGTGCCCGGCGACTGGCCACGTGCAGCGCCGCCGGATGACTGCACGGTAGCCAGCGCCGGCCCGCCGGCCATCGTCCATTCCGACTAGGGGCAAACGCGAAGCTGGTTCGATGCGGCGTGCCGCATCGCAGCATTACCGTGCGATCGGCTCGCTTGAATGACCGGCGAGGTGCCTTCCCTGGACCGTCGCGATGGGTCGCCTCGCCGTTCGACCCATGCCGCGCATCCATCGCCGCATCGCAGCATCCGGCGCTGCGCCGTCGTCGCTCCCGGTGTTTTCCCCGATCCTTGCCCTGCTCCGTATGGATGATGAGGATCGACCGGTCCGGTGCGAACCTGCGCATCGACGCCGCAATGCCGCCGCGGCCGCGCGGGCGGCGCGGCAGACGCTTTCCGTTCACTCACGGGAGTACCGCATGACCGATCCGAATGCCTGCCACGCGCTGTACGAACTTGCGTGCCGTTATGCGCAAGCCGTCGACCGGCGCGACTGGCCGCGCCTCGCCACGCTCTTCACCGTCGACGCGCAGCTCGACGGCCCCGGTTTTCGCTTCGACGACCGCGACGCGATCGTCGCCGGAATGAGCGTGATCGAACGCTACGAGACGACCCAGCATCACGTGCACAACCAGCTCGTCACGCTCGAGGGCGGCGAAGCCGATGTCGAGACTTACGGCGTCGCGTGCCACGTCTATGTGCGCGACGGCGTGAAGCGCAAGCTCGACTGGGGGCTGCGCTATCGCGACCGCTGCGTGCTCGACGGCGGCACGTGGCGCTTCGCCACGCGCACGCTGCACGTCGACTGGTCGCAAGACCTGCCGCTGGAGGGCTGAACGATGCGCTCGCCCCTGCCTCTCGCCGGCCGCACCGCGCTCGTCACGGGCGGCGCCGGCGGCATCGGCGCGGCCTGCGCGCACGCGCTCGTCGCCGATGGCGCGGCCGTCGTGCTGATGGGCCGTCGCCGCGACGCGCTCGAACGCGCACGGCGGCACCTGGTCGACGCCGTGCCCGGCAGCCGCGTCGAGATCCACGCCGGCGACGCCTGCGACGACGCCGACCTGCAGGCCGCGCTCGATACCGCATGGGCACTCGACGGCCGTCTCGACATCGTCGTGCCGACCGTCGGCAGCGCCGGGTTTCGCCCGCTGCTGATGCACGACGCCGACAGCTTCCGCGCGGAAATCGACCTGAACCTGCACAGCGCGTTCGCCGCGATTCGTCACGCCGCGCCGCGGCTCGCCGACAGCGGCGGCGGCTCTATCGTCTGCATCTCGTCGACGGCCGCGCGCATCAATTTCCGCTGGCTGACTGCGTACTGCACCGGCAAGGCCGCGCTCGAAGCGCTGGTGCGCGGCGCGGCCGAGGAGCTGGCCGGCGCGAGGATCCGCGTCAATGCGGTGCGGCCCGGCCTCACGCGCTCCGAAGCCACCGCGCCGATGTTCGACGACCGTGCGCTGGTCGACAGCTTCCTCGAACAGATTCCGCTCGGCACGCTCGGCGAACCGGAAGCGATCGCCCGCGCGGTGCGCTATCTGGCGGGCCCCGAGTCGGGCTGGGTCACGGGCCAGAGCTTCGCGGTCGACGGCGGCCACGAGCTGCGCGCCAATCCGCGCGTCGACGCCACGATCGCGCAGATCTACGGCGCGGCCGCGCTCGATGCAGTGAGGGCCGGCCGTGCGCCGGGCACCGCTTGAGCGGCCGCGTTCCTTCAACACATCACAGGAAATCGACCCAAAGATGAATCGAGTCGCAAACAAGGTCGCGCTGGTCACCGGCGCGGCGAGCGGCGTCGGCCGCGAGGATGCGCTGCTGCTGGCCGCCGAGGGCGCGCGTGTCGTGCTCACCGACATCGACGAGGATGCCGGACGCGCGCTCGCGCGTGAAATCGGCGATACGGCGCTGTTCGTGCGCCAGGACATCGCGGACGAGGACGGCTGGCGGCACGCGATCGCGTCGACGCTCGATCGTTTCGGACGCCTTGACGTACTCGTCAACAACGCGGCGATCTGCCCGGTCGGCTCGATCGAGGACACGAGCCTCGATACCTGGCGGCGCGTGCTGCGCGTCAATGCGGACGGTTATTTCCTCGGCTGCAAGTACGCGATCGGCGCGATGAAGGACAACGACACGCCCGGATCGATCGTGATGATGTCGTCGGTCGCCGCGCTCGGCGGCCTGCCGATGATGTGCGCGTACACCGGCTCGAAAGGCGCTGTGACGGCGCTCGCGCGCAGCGTCGCCGTGCACTGCAAGCGCAGCGGCTACCGGATCCGTTGCAACTCGATCCACCCGGACGGAATCTGGACGCCGATGACCCGGGCGCTGATGCCCGATCTCGACCCGGCCGAACTCGGCATCGGCAACGATCCGATGGCACGCATGTGCGACCCGCGGGACGTCGCGAATCTCGTGCTGTTCCTCGCATCCGACGAGTCGCGCTTCGTGAACGGCGCGGAGCTGCGGATCGACAACGCGCAACTCGTTTCGTCGCTGTGACGCGGCGCACCGCTTTCCCGTTCGAAGGAGTGTCGTGATGATTTCATTTGCCGGCAAGACGGTGCTGGTCACCGGCGGCGGCGCGGGCATCGGCCGCGCGTGCGCGGAAGCATTCGGTGCGGCGGGCGCGCGCGTCGCGGTGGCCGAGCGCGATCCCGCCCGCGCGCAGGACGTCCGTCAGGCGCTCGAAGCAGCGGGTGTCGACGCGCTCGTCGGTACCGTCGACGTCACGCGCCGCGACGAGGTCGATGCATTTGCGCGGACGATCGACGCACGCTTCGACGGCCTCGACGTGCTCGTCAACAACGTCGGCGATTTCCTGCAGATCGCGAAGCCGTTCGACGACCATACCGACGACGACATCGCGCGCCTGTTCGACGTGAACCTGCGCCAGGTGTTCGTCGTCACGCGCGCGATGCTGCCGTTGCTGCGCAAGCGCGGCGCGGGCGGCAGCATCGTCGGCGTGTCGTCGATCGAGGGCTTTCGCGCGATTCCGAACTGCACCGTCTATGCGTCATTCAAGGCCGCGCTGACCGGTTTCACGAAAAGCCTCGCGCTCGAACTCGGGCCGGCCGGCATCCGCGTAAACCAGATCGCGCCGGAGACCACTGAGACGCCGCAGGTGCCCGTGAGCGCGATGGTCGCGGCTGAGCATCGCGCACACATCCCGCGCTGGATTCCGCTCGGGCGCTTCGGAGCGGCCGGCGACATCGCGGGTGCCGCGCTGTTCCTCGCGAGCCCGCTTGCCGCGTGGATCACCGGCACGACGCTGCACGTGGACGGCGGCGCGCTCGCGGCGGCCGGCTGGTATCGGGACCCGAACGGCTTCTGGACCAACATGCCGGTCGTCACGGGTAACGGCTTCAACTTCTGAACGACGCCGCGCGCGGCTTCATCCGTTCAATCGTCGGTTCAATTCATGCGGCGCGCCCGCGCCGCCCTCGGAGACATCATGAAGATCCTGATCATCGGCGGCACCGGCCTCATCGGCGGCCACGCGGCGCTGCATCTGCACGCGCAAGGCAACGACGTGACGCTCGCCGCGCGCAAGCCGCCCGCGCCGGGCAGCGCGCTCGCGCAGTTCGACGTGCTGCTGCGCGATTACGTGGCCGGCAACTTCACGCGTGACGAGCTCGCACCGTTCGACGCGATCGTGTTCGCGGCGGGCAACGACATCCGTCACCTGCCGCCGGGCACCGACGAAGCCGCGCACTGGGAACGCGCGAACGTCGACGCGGTGCCGCGCTTCTTCGCGCTCGCGCGCGACGCGGGCGTGAAGCGCGCGGTGCTGGTCGGCAGCTTCTATCCGCAGGTCGCGCCGGCGCTCGTCGACACGGTGCCGTACGTGCGCTCGCGCCATCTCGCCGACGAACGCGTGCGCGCGCTCGCGTCGCCGTCGTTCGCGGTGTGCAGCGTCAATGCGCCGTTCGTCGTCGGGTCGGTGCCGGGGTTGCACAACGAGATGTTCGCCGCGTACACGGGCTATGCGCAGGGCAAGCTCGCCGGCCTGCCGGTGTACGGGCCGGCCGGCGGCAGCAACTTCATCTCGACGCAATCGCTGTCTGAAGCGATCTGGGGCGCGCTGCAACGCGGCGAATCGGGCAAGGCATATCTCGTCGGCGACGAGAACCTGAGCTTCGCCGACTATTTCGCGGCCTTCTTCCGCGCGGCCGGCAATCCGCAGCCGGTGCCGTCGCTCGATCAGGAGCATCCGCTGCTGCCGGATATCGCGATCTATACGGGGCGCGGCAACGTCGTGTCGTACGAACCCGATCCGGCCGATATCGCGCTGCTGCGCTACCGGCGCGGCGACGTGCAGCGCGCGGTGAACGAGGTGGTCGCGCAGTGCGGCGCGTAAGCGCACGGCCGGCGCGGCACGCACAACGCTGAAACGAAGCAGAAACAAAAACGTCCCGCCGCCGGCGATGCTTGCCGGCGGCGGGACGTTCTTGCCACCACGTCGTTACCAGGTGACTTTGACTCGAATCGTCAGCCGCCGATGCGCTGTTCGATCTTCTTCATCGTGTCGGTCAGCTCGGGCGGCAGACGCAGCTTCAGCGTGTCGAACAGCGCCGCATGCAGCTTCAGTTCGTCACGCCATTCGTCGGCGTTCATCGACGTCACCGCATCGAACTGCTCGCGCGTGAAGTCGAGCCCGTCCCAGTGCAGGTCTTCGTAGGCCGGCGACACGCCGAACGCATGTTCGCCGCCACCGCCCTGACCCTCGAGGCGGTCGAGCATCCACTTCAGCACGCGCATGTTCTCGCCGAAGCCCGGCCACACGAACTTGCCGTTCGCGTCCTTGCGGAACCAGTTCACGCAGTAGATCTTCGGCAGCGTCGCGCCCGTGCGTTCGAGCTGCTTGCCGAGCTTCAGCCAGTGCGCGAAATAATCGCTCATGTTGTAGCCGCAGAACGGCAGCATCGCGAACGGGTCGCGGCGCACGACGCCCTGCTGGCCGGCTGCGGCGGCGGTCGTCTCAGAGCCCATCGTCGCGGCCATGTACACGCCCTCGATCCAGTCGCGTGCCTCGGTCACGAGCGGCACGGTCGTCGAGCGGCGGCCGCCGAAGATGAACGCGTCGATCGGTACGCCGGCCGGGTTCTCCCAGTCCGCGTCGATCGACGGGCATTGCGATGCCGGTGCCGTGAAGCGCGAATTCGGATGCGCGGCCTTGCGACCGGTTTCCTTGCCGATCTCCGGCGTCCACGGGTTGCCCTGCCAGTCGGTCAGCTTCGCGGGCGGTGTGTCGGTCAGGCCTTCCCACCACACGTCGCCGTCCTCCGTCAGCGCGACATTCGTGAAGATCACGTTTTCCTTCAGCGTCGCGATCGCGTTCGGGTTGGTCTTCACGCCCGTGCCCGGCGCGACGCCGAAGAAGCCGGCCTCCGGGTTGATCGCATACAGGCGCCCGTCGCGGCCGGGCTTCAGCCATGCGATGTCGTCACCGATCGTCGTGACCTTCCAGCCGTCGAAACCCTGCGGCGGGATCAGCATCGCGAAGTTGGTCTTGCCGCACGCGGACGGGAACGCCGCCGCGACGTGATACTTCTTGCCGGCCGGCGACGTCACACCGAGGATCAGCATGTGTTCGGCGAGCCAGCCCTGATCGCGGCCCATCGTCGACGCGATGCGCAGCGCAAAGCATTTCTTGCCGAGCAGCGCGTTGCCGCCGTAGCCCGAGCCGAAGCTCCAGATCTCGTGCGTCTCGGGGAAGTGCACGATGTACTTGACCGGGTTGCACGGCCACGGCACGTCCTGTTGCCCTGCTTCGAGCGGATGGCCGACGCTGTGCACGCACGGCACGAATTCGCCGTCCTCGCCGAGCACGTCGTAGACCTCGCGACCCATGCGCGTCATGATCCGCATGTTCACGGCCACGTACGGGCTGTCGGACAGCTCGACGCCGACGTGCGCAATCGGCGAGCCGAGCGGGCCCATCGAGAACGGCACGACGTACAGCGTGCGGCCGCGCATCGAACCGCGAAACAGGCCGTTGAGCGTCTCGCGCATTTCTTCCGGCGCGATCCAGTTGTTGGTCGGGCCGACGTCGTCGGGCGATTCGGTACAGATGAAGGTGCGATCCTCGACGCGCGCGACGTCCGACGGATCGGACTGCGCGAGATACGAGTTCGGGCGCTTCGCGGGGTTCAGGCGCTTGAGCGTGCCCTGGTCGACCATCGCCTGGCACAGCGCGTCGTTTTCTTGCTGCGAGCCGTCGCACCAGACGACGCGCTCGGGCTCGGTGAGCGCCGCGATTTGCGACACCCAGTCGATCAGTTTGCGATGCTTGACGAATGCCGGGGGAGCGATCAGCGGGCCGTGCGTCGCTTCGGCCAGATTGGGTTGCGACATGAGAATGTCTCCAGACTATTGGGCGGGGATGGCGGATGCGGGACGAACCCGCGAGATGGGGAATGCGGTCGGAGCGCAGGATGCAGCGACGCGCAAGGCGGGACACGCGAGCGGAGCGCGTATCGATGCCGCGATGCGGGCGAGAGAATGTGATGTCTCGTATGAGTGTGCGAACGCGAGTTTCGCCATGCAAGCAACCTGCCGTACAACTCCATGCCGGCCAGCATACCATCGCCGTTATTGGGCGGGCGTTGCGTTGCAACAAGAAACAATTGTCACGACGCGCCGGCATGCTGCTTGCCTGCAGGTCTTTTTTACTGCGTCGGCGCGTGCGCTTTGGGGACGAAACGGCTGGAACGTCCGCCCTGCAAGGGTCTCGCGAAAACGGAAAAAACCGCGCGACCGTTCGCCTGCGATGCACGCGAATGGTCGCGGCGCGAATTCGTTTTTGCGCTACTCAGGCAAACCCTGAATTAGGTTGCGCACACAAACATCCGTCACGGATGCGTTGTGTGCGGTACCCCTCAAAACGGCGCGCCCGGCAATCCGGGGTAATACGCGCCCGCGGCCATCCCGCCGTCGACGGACAGTTCGGCGCCGTTGCAGTACGACGCTTCGTCGCTCGCGAGAAACAGCGTCGCCCGCGCGATTTCGTCAGGCAAGCCGACGCGCTGCAGCGGCACGTGCGTGTAGTGCTTGTTGACCTCGTCGAGCGGCGCGCCGGTCGGATTCGACATCGCAGTATTGACGCCGCCGGGATGGATCGAATTCACGCGCACGCCCTGGTGGCCGAGTTCGAGCGCCGCCACCTTCGTCAACCCGCGCACGCCCCATTTGCTCGATACGTAGGCGGCCAGCGCGTTCACACCGCGCAGCCCGTCCACCGACGAGATATTGACGATCGACCCGCGCTTCTGCGCGATCATGCGCGGTGCGATCGTGCGGATGCCGACGAACGTGCCGACCAAATTGATCGATACCGCACGCTCGAAATCGCGTTTCGACAATTCGGTGATCGCGCCGAACGTCAGCACGGCCGCGTTGTTCACGAGCACGTCGATGCGGCCGAACTGCTCGACGGTCGCATCGGCAACGCGCGCCCAGTTCGCTTCGTCGCTCACGTCCAGCCGCATGAAGCGTGCCGCGTCGCCGAGCTCACGCGCAAGCGCCTCGCCCTCCGCGTCGAGCACGTCGCCGATCACGACGCGCGCGCCTTCCTCGACGAACAGCCTGCACGTTGCGGCGCCCATCCCGCGCGCGCCGCCCGTGACGATCGCCACCTTTCCTTCCAGTCGACCCATGTCGTTTTCTCCTCGATGCTTTCCGATTCCGGTTTGCCGGCCTCGGCGCGTTGCCACGCGCGAGCGGCCGGCCGTTGATGTGCGGCGCGTTCGCCGTCAGCCCCAGTACGCCTGCCCGCCATCGAGCGGCAGCGTCGCCCCCGTCAGGTATCCGGCGTCGCGGCTCGCGAGGAACACGATCGCGCGCCCGATGTCGCGCTCGCAGTCGCCGACGCGGCCGAGCGGGATCGTGCGGAAGAACGCGGCTGCTTCGTCCGGGTTAGCGTCGACCCATCCCTTCAGCCCCGGCGACAGCGCATGCGGTGCGACCGCGTTCACGCGAATGCCGTCGGCCCCCCATTCGCATGCCGCCGCGCGCGTGAGCGCGCGAATCGCTTCCTTGGTCGCCGCGTACGCGCCGTAGCCCGACGTGTCCCAGCGCACCGCGGCCGACGACGCGAAATTGACGATCACGCCATCGCCCTTCAGATGCGGATGACACGCGCGCATCATGCGCAGCGTCGCGATCGGCCCCGACTCGAGGCCCGCGAGAAAATCCGCGTCGGTCACGTCGAGCAGGCGGCCGAGCGGCACGACCTGCGCGTTGTTGATCAGGATCTGCACGCCGCGAAACCGCTCGACGACCGCATCGACGCACCGCGCGATCTGCGCGGCATCCATCACGTCGCATACGAACGGTTCCGCGACGCCGCCGCGTGCGCGAATCGCATCGCAGGTCGCGATCAGCTTGTCGCGCGTGCGGCCGACCACGGCCACTTGCGCGCCTTCCGCCGCGAGCGCGTGCGCAACGCCTTGCCCGACACCCTGCCCCGCACCCGTGACGAGCGCGACCTTGCCTTCGAGAATGCCCATCTGCGCTCCTTACGCGACGATTGCCGGATGTGCCTGCACGGGCCCGCCGAGCAGCTCGCGATACGACGGCGGCTGCTTGCCGTCGAGATCCGCGATGCCGTACCGCAGCGCGGCTTCCGCACCGACCAGCACCTGCCCCGACAACGCCATGCGCTGCGGATCGGCATGGATCGCCTGAATCACGCGGCCGGTGAATTCCGGGCTTTCGGCGACGAGCGAGAACTCCTTGTAGAGATCCGGATGCTCGTCCCACACGCGCGTCGTGCGTTCGGTGCGCAGCGGACCCATCCAGATCGACACGGCGGCGACGTCGAACGGCTTCAGGTCGACGGCCATGTCCTTCGCGAACTTGTCGACGCCCGATTTCTGCGCGCCGTACGCGGCGCCGTGCATGTAGCAGCTCGCGCCGAACGACGACGTGAACGCGATCAGCCCGCTGCGGCGCCTCGTCATCAGCGGCGCGGCGTGCCAGCTCGCGACGTACGCGGAGCGCAGCCCGACGTCAAGGATGTTCACGAGATCGAGCGACTTCTCCCAGAACGGGCCCGGCAGGATCAGCTGGTCGTGCAGATACGTCGCGTTGTTGACGAGGATGTCGAGGCGCCCGCTGTCGCGTTCGACGCGCTCGAACAGCGCCTTCACCTGTGCGTCGTCCGCGTGGTCGCATGCGACGGCGATCCCGCGTCCGCCCAGCGAATCGATCTCGCGCGCGGTTTCGTGGATCGTGCCGGGCAACGGCGCGTCGCCTTCGTGCTGCGAGCGGCCCGTCACGTAGACGGTCATGCCGGCCGCGCCGAGCGCGCGCGCGATGCCCTTGCCCGCGCCGCGCGACGCGCCCGTCACGACGGCGACGGGGGCCTCGTGGTTCTGTGCCATGTTCGATGTCTCCCGGGGAATGTCTTCAACCTGCGTGGATCGCGCGCGTCGTCACGCGACCGGCGGCTGCGTGCCGGCGAACAGCACGCCCGGCGCGTCGCCGTCGTAGCGGGCCGACAACGTCGACGTGACGACGCAGCGCGTGGCCGCAATCTTCCATTCGCCGTCGACCTTCCGGTATTCGTCGTCGTAGGTCGCGCCGAGCTGCGTGAGCGTGCGTGCATTGGTATCGAGCATCTGGTAATGCAGGCCCCACGTGCCGCGCGCATGCGTGTCGTCGAGCACGGTGATATCGGGATTCACGCCGTGGTGCATCTCGACGATGTGCGGGTGGCAGCCGAGCCGCTCGAACACGTCGACGAGCGCGTCGCGGTGGTCGAACGTGCCGATGCGTCCATAGTCGATATGCACGGCGCCGGGCGTGAAGCACTCGCGCATCCCTTCGGGATCCTTCCGGTCGCAGCACGTGAAGTAGCGCGCCTTCAGGCGGCGGATCGCGTCGGCGTCCTCTAGCCTGCGCACGCGCGCTTCCATTCGTTCGATCGGGGTCATGCCGCCTCCTTGGTGTCGTGTGCGCGGATCGAAACCGCGTCGACGCCACGTTACAGGCGCACGGGAAGCCGGCCATCACCTGTTTGGATGAACCTCGATGCCGCATATCGCACGGAATCGAGTGCAGTCCGCGGCGTTCATCCGATCAGACGATGTGACACGGGCAGCTTCGTTCCTACCATCCGACGACACCACCACGAGACACGGCGATGGACGAGACGACCCGCACGCTCCACGAGTACGAGCAGATCCGCCAACTGAAGTACCGGTATTTCCGCGCGATCGACACGCACGACTGGTCGCTGCTCGCGCAGTGCCTGACCGAGGATTGCGAGGCGCGCCTGTACGGCGGCCGCTATGCGTACGACGGGCGCGACGCGTTCGTGTCGAGCCTGCGCGAACTGATCGGCAAGCCGATCTTCCTGACGATGCATCACGGCCACCACCCCGAGCTCACGCTGGTATCCGCCGATCATGCGTGCGGCGTGTGGTTTCTCGAGGATCACGCGATCAATCTGGAGGACAACTACCTGCTGCACGGCACCGCGTTCTACGACGACCAGTACGTGAAGCACGACGGCGTGTGGCGCATTCACGCGACGCGTCACGAGCGCCTGTTCGAAACCGTCACGTCGCCGATTCCGCCGTCGTGCACGCTGACCGCCAACCGCTTCGCACCCGGCGCATCCGACGCACCGGGTGCGAACGACTCGGCCGTCAACGCTTCCTGAAACCCGGCGGCAGCGCCGCCGACCTCGTCATTCCCTTTGGAGCCGGAGCAATGGAGAAAGTCATTTACGTGTTGTGGCGCGACGCGCAGGCCGCGCCCGAGCAATGGAGCCGCAGCGTGCGCGCGCAGCTCGCCGACAAGCTGTTGTCGCTGGGCGCGCACGGCGTGCAGGTCAACGTCGCCGACGCCGACGTCGCGCCGGCCGCCGGCCTGAAGCAGACCAACACGCACCCGGGCATCGACGGGATCGTCGCGGTGTGGCTCGACAGCGCGAACCCGATGTTCCGCCAGCCGTTCGACGACGCGGTGCGTTCGATCGTCCCGCATATGGCCGCGTACCTCGTCACCGAGTCGCAGCCGATTCCGAACACGCGCTTTCCGGCGCGGCCCGGCGAGCGCACGACCGGCTTCTCTCAGCTCGCGTTCCTGAAGCGGCCGCCGCGTCTCACGCACGAAGCGTGGCTCGACGTATGGCACGGCCACCACACGCGCGTCGCGATCGATACGCAGGACAACTTCCTGTACGTGCAGAACGTGGTCGTGCGCGCGCTCACGCATGCGGCGCCCGGCTACGACGCGATCGTCGAGGAATGCTTCCCGGCGGCCGCGATGACCGATCCGCATGCGTTCTTCGATGCGGTCGGCGACGACGGGAAATTCCAGCGCAACGTCGCGGAGATGATGGACAGCTGCGCACGCTTCATCGATTTCGACAAGATCGACGTGGTGCCGACGAGCCAGTACATCGTGAAGGCCGTGCGCGGATAAAAAAAAACGCCAACCCGCAATGAACGGGTTGGCGTCGTGCCGCGGGTGTGACGATTACGAGAACTGGTTCATCGTGTTGTCCTTGCCCGCCGCCTTCAGCGCGGCTTCGCCGCTGAAGTATTCCTTGTGGTCGTCGCCGATATCCGAGCCGGACATGTTCTGGTGCTTGACGCACGCGATGCCCTGACGGATTTCCTTGCGCTGCACGCCGGCCACGTAGCCGAGCATGCCCTGTTCGCCGAAGTATTCCTTCGCGAGGTTGTCGGTCGACAGTGCGGCCGTGTGGTACGTCGGCAGCGTGATCAGGTGGTGGAAGATGCCTGCTTCACGCGACGCATCGGCCTGGAACGTGCGGATCTTCTCGTCGGCGAGCTTGGCCAGTTCGGTCTCGTCGTACTCGACGCTCATCAGCTGTGCACGGTCGTACGCCGACACGTCCTTGCCCGCTTCCTTCATCGCGTCGTACGCCTGTTGACGGAAGTTGAGCGTCCAGTTGAACGACGGGCTGTTGTTGTACACCAGCTTCGCGTTCGGGATCACCTTGCGGATTTCCTTGACCATGCCGCCGATCTGCGCGATGTGCGGCTTTTCGGTTTCGATCCACAGCAGGTCGGCGCCGTTCTGCAGCGACGTGATGCAGTCGAGCACGCAACGCGCTTCGCCCGTGCCGGCGCGGAACTGGAACAGGTTGCTCGGCAGGCGCTTCGGACGCAGCAGCTTGCCGTCGCGCTTGATGACGACGTCACCGTTGCCCAGCTGGTCGGCCGACAGTTCTTCGCAATCGAGGAACGAGTTGTACTGGTCGCCCAGGTCGCCCGGCTGGTTGGTGACGGCGATCTGCTTGGTGAGGCCGGCGCCCAGCGAATCGGTACGCGCGACGATGATGCCGTCGTCCACGCCCAGTTCGAGGAATGCATAGCGGATCGCGCGGATTTTCGCGAGGAAGTCCTCGTGCGGCACGGTGACCTTGCCGTCCTGGTGGCCGCACTGCTTCTCGTCGGACACCTGGTTCTCGATCTGGATACAGCACGCGCCCGCTTCGATGAATTGCTTGGCCAGCAGGTACGTTGCTTCCGCGTTGCCGAAGCCGGCGTCGATGTCGGCGATGATCGGCACGACGTGCGTCACGTGGTTGTCGATCTTTTCCTGGATCGCGGCCTTGGCAGCCGGGTCCTTCGCGGCATCCAGTTCGCGGAACAGGCCGCCCAGCTCGCGCGCGTCGGCCTGGCGCAGGAACGTGTACAGCTCGCGGATCAGCGCGCTGACCGACGTCTTTTCGTGCATCGACTGGTCCGGCAGCGGGCCGAACTCCGAGCGCAGCGCGGCAACCATCCACCCCGACAGGTACAGGTAACGGCGTTCGGTGCTGTTGAAGTGCTTCTTGATGGAGATCATCTTCTGCTGGCCGATGAAACCGTGCCAGCAGCCCAGCGACTGCGTGTACTTGGACGGATCGGCATCGTACGCGGCCATGTCGGCGCGCATGATCTTCGCGGTGTACTTCGCGATGTCGAGGCCCGTCTTGAACTTGTTCTGGGCACGCATGCGGGCGGCATACTCGGGATTGATGGCATTCCACGCGCTGCCGTGGTTTTCCTTCAAGCCAGCCACTGCCTTGATGTCGTCTTGATATTGGGACATGTCAATCTCCTGGGAACGAAGCGCATTTGAGTAAAGGGTTCAGCGTGCCCGCTTCGTGTGACGAAGCGAACTGCATGGACTCAATGGTAACGCCGCCCGATCCGTTTTCGACGAAGTCTTATATAAGACATAAGATATAAATTTCGCTTGCTTTTCAATGAGATAAGCGGTGCGTTTTGCGATGCAAAACAGGTTTTCAAGCGGCGGGACGGGCGCGTGACGGGAATTTCGCGCGCATGCCGCAATATGAAATGGTCTTTCGGCAGTTGGTGGGAATCCCGATTGGGCGGTGCATGCGCCGAACCTGCGCCACGCGAATGACAAAACGTCTATACTTGGACAATTCATCGATAGCGATGCGCAAGCGCGCCGTCCCCGCGCACCGCGATGCGCGCCCTCCTCTGCCCGGATCGACATGAGCGACTATCCCGTTTTCGACGCGCTGTGCGAGCTGCTGACCACCGCCGGCGCGCGGTTCCGCGTGCTGGACCACCCGGCCGAAGGCAAATCCGACGTAATCGCCGCGATTCGCGGCACGCGTCCCGAGCAGGGCGCGAAGGCAATGCTCTGCACGTTCAAGGACGGCGGCGACGCCACCGCCCTTGCGGTCATCCCCGGTCATCTGAAGATCGATTTCCGCAAGGTCGCCGACGCGGTCGGCCGCCGCAAGGCAACGCTCGCGCCGCCCGAACTTGCGGCCACCGTCACGCGCTGCGTGATGGGCGCCGTGCCGCCGTTCGTGTTCGACTCGAACGTGACGCTCGTCGTCGACCCCGCGCTGATCGAACTCAACGATGAAATCGCGTTCAACGCGGGTCGCCTCGATCGCTCGGTCGTGCTCGACGCATCCGACTACGTGCGAATCGCCCGCCCGCTGCTGGCCGACATCACGCGACCGCAGACGGCCGACGCACCCGCGCCCGAGGCCAGCACATGACCACGCCCCACGCCAGGCCACTGTCGGAGCAGGCATCGCTGATCGAGCAGGTGCTGCGCATCGCCGAAGGGCTCGGCGCGATGTTCGGGCCGTTCACCGAAGTCGTCGTGCACGACCTGCGCACGCCGGAGCACGCGATCCTCGCGATCCACAACAACCTGTCGGGCCGCGCGATCGGCGATCCGGCGACCGAACTCGGGCTCGCCCGCATCGAGGACGACGACTTCCCGCAGGTGCTCGCGAACTACGCGAACCGCTTCGCCGACGGCCGCACCGCGAAAAGCACGTCGATCGGCATCAAGGATTCGAGCGGCCGCTACGTGGCCGCGCTGTGCCTGAACGCCGACGTCACGCTGTTTCGCGGTTTCCAGGGCATGCTGAACCAGTTCTGCAGCACCGAAGGTGCGCCCGTGGCCGAAACGCTCGACCCGGCCGGCGCGGATGCGATCCGGCAGCGCATCGACGCGTTCGCGACGCGCCTTGCGACCACGCCGCGCGAACTGAAGACCGAACAGCGCCGCGAGCTGATGCAGATGCTGAAGGCCGACGGCTTTCTCGAGGTGCGCCGCGCGATGGAAATCGTGTCGCAGCACCTCGGCGTGTCGCGCGCCACTGTATACAACGATGCGAAATGATGCGTGAGGCCGACGTGCCCGTCGCGCGCCCCGCCAACCTTTTGACCGACTCTTCCGACGAGCGACTCATGAACACACCGACCCTCCCCACCTATGACGACGTCGCGGCCGCCGCGGCACGACTCGACGGCCACGCGCACCGCACGCCCGTGATGACGTCGCGAACGATCGACGAAGCGCTCGGCGCGCAGGTGTTCTTCAAGTGCGAGAACCTGCAGCGCATGGGCGCGTTCAAGTTCCGCGGCGCGTTCAACGCGCTGTCGCGCTTCGACGCGACGCAACGCCGTCACGGTGTCGTCGCGTTCTCGTCGGGCAACCACGCGCAGGCGATCGCGCTGTCGGCGCGCATCCTCGGCATCCCGGCGACGATCGTGATGCCGCAGGACGCGCCGGCCGCGAAGATGGCCGCGACGCGCGGCTACGGCGGCAACGTCGTGACCTACGATCGCTATACCGAGGACCGCGAGCAGATCGGCCGCGCGCTCGCCGAGAAGCACGGGCTCACGCTGGTGCCGCCGTACGACCACGCGGACGTGATCGCGGGCCAGGGCACGGCGGCGAAGGAACTGTTCGACGAAGTCGGGCCGCTGGACGCCGTGTTCACGCCGCTCGGCGGCGGCGGCCTGCTGTCGGGCACGGCACTCGCGACGCGCGCGCTGTCGCCGCACGCGAAGCTGTACGGCGTCGAACCGGAAGCCGGCAACGACGGGCAGCAATCGTTCCGGTCCGGTTCGATCGTCCATATCGACACGCCGCGCACGATCGCCGACGGCGCGCAGACGCAGCATCTCGGCAACCTGACGTTCCCGATCCTGCGCCGCGACGTCGACGACATCCTGACCGCGACCGATGCGGAACTCGTCGACTGCATGCGCTTTTTCGCGACGCGTATGAAGATTGTCGTCGAACCGACCGGTTGCCTGTCGCTCGCGGCCGCGCGCCGGATGAAGGACGAACTGAAAGGCAAGCGTGTCGGCATCGTGATCAGCGGCGGCAACGTCGATCTCGAGAACTTCTGCGCGCTGATCGCCGCCTCCGCGTGATGCGTTGCGGCGCGCGGATGGCCGTATGAACATCCTGTCATCCGCGCGCCGCCGCTCCTTCACGTCGCGTTAAGTTTCGCGCCCTAGACTGAATGCGTGATTTCGCAGTCTGTCGTGAAGAAGGAGTCGCCATGAACACGCACGCGATCGTCGCCGCCGCCGTCGCGGCCGCATCCGTCACGGCGTTCGCGCAACCGGGCGCGACGTCATCCGGTTTTTCCACCATTTCGCCGCGCGATCCGGTCGCGCAGGCCGTCCCCCGTTCGCCCGCCCTGCCGCATGCGGGCTTCGTGCTCGCGAAGATCGATCAGAACAATACGCCGCCCGATCGCGGCGGCGACCCGAACGGCCGCACGCACGCCGGCATGCATATGTAACCCGGCACGTGAGCCGGCCGCGTCGGTCGGCCGGCCCGCGTCATCTCATTACAACGACGGCAGCGACGGGTCGCGCGCGGCGAGGATGTCTGCGGTGCGCCGCTGCAGCGCGCCGTCGATCGCCTGCGGCTGCGGAATCAGCCAGTAACGCCCGTCGCGAATGCCGTCGAACGCCCGCGCTGCAAATGCGTCGGGCGTGAGGCCGTGCGCGTTCAACATCGCGCGCATCGTCTCGACGAAGCCCCGCACCTCCGGCCGCTCGTGCGCGGCGCCGAACGGGTCGTTGAAAATGCCCGTCTGCACCGGGCCCGGCGCGAGCAGCGACACGCCGACCGGCGCGCCGAGCATCTTCAGTTCGCCGTAAAGCGATTCGGTCAGCGCGACCACCGCGAATTTCGTCGCCGAGTAAGGCGACATCAGCGGGCTCGGCAGGAATCCGCCGACCGACGCGGTATTGACGATGCGCGCCGGCACGTTGCGCTCGAGCATGCGCGGCACGAAGCTGCGGAGCCCGTTCATCACGCCGTGCACGTTGATCGCGAAACTGCGCTCGAACCGCTCCGGCGTGATTTCCCAGCTGAAGCCGGTGGTCATCACGCCCGCGTTGTTGAACAGCAGGTCGACGCCGCCGAAGCGTTGCCACGCGGCGTCGGCCAGTGCGTCGACGGCCTCGGGGCGGCTGACGTCGGTCGGCACGCACAGCACGTCGGTGTCGAGCGTCGCGGCGAACGCGTCGAGCTTCGCCGGATCGAGATCGGCCAGCACCACGCGCATGCCGAGCGCGGCCGCGTGGCGCGCAAGCCCGCTGCCGATGCCGCTGGCCGCGCCGGTAATCACGGCGGTACCGCCGTCGAAGCGAATCTGGGTCGTCATGTCAGTGTCCTGTGTGGTCGATGCGCGAATGCGCGAATGCGCGAATGCGGGATTCAAGGGTGCCGGCCGCCGGGGCGGCCGCACCGCGAGCGCCGACAGAATGTCGTGCGCGGGCCGCTTCGCGTCAGCCCGCGATATCCGCAACATGCAGCACGAGCCGGGCTTTCGCGTCGCCCATTTGAACGAGATCGAGCACGCGCGCCGCACGTTCGAGTGGAGCTCGCGCAGCACGCCCCCGGACGAAGCGTTCGGCGGTCACGCCAACGTGGCCGCCTTCCTCGTCTTTCCGTTTCGTCTGATGTAACGCGATGCCGAGGTCTCCCGAGACGGAATTCGGGACGAATCCGCCGCGCACTGACGTTTTTTCGCATCCCTGCGTGCTTCGCCAATTGACGCAGCGGAGTGCTCGCCATTACGCTTGCGCGCTGATGGTTCCCGGACACGGGATCAAAAGGGAACGCAGGAGAGGCAGCGCCTCGAATCTGCGGCTGCCCCCGCAACTGTGAGCGGCGAATTCGCACTCCCCCACGCCACTGGGAAACCGGGAAGGCCGGTGCGAATAGCGACCCGCGAGCCAGGAGACCTGCCATCGACCCGAGGTCCAAGCAGCCGCGCCGGGCGGGGTGTCCCGGAGCGCCAGGCGCCGCCTTTCGCGGTCGCCCCGTTGCACGGACGGCCCGACCTCAGGACCCTTCAGATGTCCAGACTTTTCATCTGCGCTTCCTTACCGGAAGCGTCGTGCCGTCGCGCCGGCCATCGGCGCGGCGTGCCTGCACGCGCGTGCGTTGCCGTGTGCTCCGGCCCGCCCGACGACCGCCCACGCCGTCTCGCCTCGCGATAGACCGACACGAACCGCGGCGGTACGCACCGCCACACGCTTACGCTCGCCGTCCCTGCAACACGATCACGCTCATTGCCTCATGAATCTTCGCCACCTTCTCGCCACGTCCGCCGCCACGGCGCTGTTCGCCCCGCTCGCCCATGCCGCCGGCGACACGGCGCCCGCGCAATCGCCCCGGCCCGCCGAAGCCGCCGACCTGCCGACGATCAGCGTGACCGACACGCGGCACCTGCCCGAATCGTTCGACCAGCGTTATGCGACCACGCAGGTGCTCACGCGCGCCGATCTCGACCGGCTGTCGCCGAGCGACCCGAGCATCACGCAGGCGCTCGCGACGCTGCCGGGCGTGACCGTCTCGCAGAACGGCGGCCCCGGCTCGTCCGCGTCGGTCAGCATCCGCGGTTCGTCCGCCAACCAGGTCGCGGTGTTCATCGACGGCATCCGGATCGGCTCGCCGACGACCGGCATCGCGCCGTGGGCCGACCTGCCGACCGACGCGTTCGAACGCGTCGAAGTGATCTCGGGGCCGGCCGCCGCATCGTTCGGCGCGAACGCGATGGGCGGCGTCGTGCAGCTGTTCACGCGCCGCGCCGCGGGCCAGCCGAACCAGACCACCGCGTCGTTCGGCGGCGGCACGAACAAGACCTTCGACACGCAGGTGCGCACGTCGGGCACCGTGCCGTCGACCGGGCCGCTCGCCGCGCTCGGCGGCCTCACCTACACGCTCGGCCTGCACGACTACAACACGGCCGGCATCGATGCGACGCGGCCGTTCGCGTACGGGCACGAGGCCGGACGCAATCCGTATCACGCACAGGACCTCGATGCGCGGCTCGGCTACGCGCGCGACAACTGGTCGATCTCGACGTTCGCGCTGTATCACCGTTCCGATCTTTCCTTCGACAACGCAGGCTTTGCGAATCGCGAGCTCGATCATCAGCTGACGACCGGCATCGCGTTCCATCTCGACATCACGCCCGACACGCAATTCGACCAGTCGTTCGGTTATGCGAACGATCGCCAGTTCCTGTATGCCAGCGATCCGACCATCCCGACCGACCAGATCAACTCGCAGCGCATCAGCGCGTCGACGTCGCTGACCCATCAGGAGCATGGCTTCCGGTTGTTCGGCCTGCCGCTGTCGGGCGAGACGAAGCTCGCGTACGACTTCACGCGCGAACAGGCATTTCTGCCGGTCGACGTGCCCGACGGCGTGCCCACGCGCAACGACTCCGCGTTCTCGCTGCACCAGTCGGCGACACTCGGTAGCGTGACGCTGTTCGTCGCCGGGCGGCACGAGATCATCGCCGGAAAAGCCGTGAACACCGGCAATGCCGCGCTGTCATGGGCCATCACGCCCGTCTATACGGCGCGCGTGTCGTACGGCAACGCGTTCCGCCTGCCGTCGTTCAACGACCTGTACTACCCGGGCTACGGCAATCCGGACCTGAACCCGGAACGCAGCGATTCGGTCGAAGCCGCGCTCGACGCGAACACGGCGTACGGCACGTTCAGCGCCGCGATCTACGACACGCGCATCAGCAACCTGATCGCGTACAACCCCGCGACGCGCTCGCCGATGAACATCGGCCGCTCGCATATCCGCGGCATCGACCTGTCGTACAAGGGCACGATCGGCCGGTATACACCGGTGAGCATCGCGGTCGGTTTCCTGAATCCGCAGGACGAAACCAACGACAGCTGGCTCAACCGCCGGCCTCGCCAGACGGTCAGCGTCAACGTCGACCACACGTGGGACGAGTTCAACCTGCATGCGCTGAGCACGGGCGCGTCGCTGAACTACGGCGGCACGACGTTCGACGACCCGGCCAACACGACGTATCTGCCGTCGTACCTGACCGTGAACCTGCGCGCGTCGTACAGGATCAATTCGCACCTGACGGTGTCGGCGACGCTGTCGAACCTGTTCGACCGTCAGTACATGACGGCGTACGGCTACAACACGCTCGGCCGCACCGCGTTCGGCAAGGTCAGCTATACGTTCTGAGCGGGGCGCGCGGTGCGACGACGGCGTGGTTTGCGTCACGCCCCGGCGACGCCGCGCATGCCCGCGATCAGCTGGATCGCGCCGAACGCCGCGATCACGACCGCCGATCCGCGCGACAGGCCGTGCATTAGAGGTAGAGGCATCTTTGTGCGCAATGCGGCGGTCGCGCTGCTCAGGCACAGCCACCACGTCGCGGATCCGGCGAACACGCCCGCCACCATCGACGCCACGGTTGGCCCCGCCGTGCCTTCGTGCGTGCCCGACAGCGGGCCGAGCGCCGCGAAGATCCCGACGAACGACAGGATCGTCATCGGGTTCGACAGCGTGAGGCCGAAGGTCGTCAGGAAATCGCGCAGCACGCTCGCGCGCGGCGCGTCGCGCACTGCGGCCGGCGCGGCCGGTGCCTGCCGCGCGATGGACCAGGCCAGCCACACGAGGAATGCGCCGCCGACGATTTTCAGTGCGACGGTCAGCATCGGAAATGCGGTGACGATGCCGGCGACGCCCAGCGCGCCGAGCAGCCCGTAGATCGCATCGGCGCACGCGGCGCCGATGCCCGTCGCGAATCCTGCGCGAAAGCCGCGGCTCAGGCTGCGCTGGATGCAGAGCATGCCGATCGGGCCGACCGGCACCGCGATCGACAATCCCATCACGACGGACTTGATGAACAGCATGGCCGGCTCCTCGCGACATGCAATGACATGAACCGCATCGTAGGGAAAGTCCGGTCGCCGCTGAAGACGGTTTTTAAGGAAAAATAGGCCCTTCACCTTAAAAACTCCGCCGCGATGGACGAACTCGACTGGAAGATACTCGCGCTGCTGCAGGCCAACGGCCGCATCAGCTACACGGAGCTGGCGCGCCAGGTCCACTTGTCGGTACCGGCGGTGACCGAACGCGTGAAGCGCCTCGAATCGGCGGGCGTGATCGACGGCTACACGGCGCGCGTCAATCCGGCCGCCGCCGGCTACCCGGTGAGCGCGCTGATCGGCATCACGGTGCCGCAACCGGCGAAGGCGAAATTCCTGAAGCTGCTGGAAACGATTCCCGAAGTGGTCGAGTGCCATCACGTGACCGGCGCCGACTCCTACGTGATGCGGTTCGTCGCGGTCAGCATGGCGCACCTCGAGCAACTGATCGAGCGCATCAACCTGTACGGCGAAACACGCACGTCGATCGTGATGTCGACGCCGCTGCCGGCGCGCGGCGTCGCACGGCCGGCAGCGGCCGTCAAGGGCGCACGGAGGTGACAGGACCGCCCGCGTTGCGCGATGCTGTGCGGTGTGCACCTTGCGCGAACCGGACAACCCGCCATGCCAGTGATCGGACTCAATCATTACAACCTGCGCGCGGATCGAGCCACGCTCGATGCGCTGCGCGATTTCTACGTGAACGTCGTGGGCCTCGAGCCGGGCTATCGACCGCCGTTCCAGAGCAACGGCTACTGGCTCTACGCGGGGGCGCAGGCGATCCTCCATCTGTCGGAAGCACGGCCAGGCGAGGTCCGGCCGGCGCATGTCGTCAATACGTTCGACCACATGGCGTTTTCTTGCGAAAACGCGGCCGACATGGAGCGGCGCCTGGCCGACGCGCACGTCCGGTACTCGCGCGCGTACGTGCCGCTCACACGTCAACTCCAGCTCTTTTTCACCGACCCGGCCGGCAATGGCGTCGAACTGAATTTCGCTGAAGCCGACGGTGCTCCAGGTAAAGACGGGCGTTAGCGCTGCCTGCCCGTGACAGTCGCGCGGAAAGCGCTCGCTTGCGCCGCCGTTACTGTCGTTGCACGAGCTTCACGATCGTCAGCGTGCCGGCCACGCGCTCGACCCGGACCTTGACCCTGTCGCCCACATGCAGCGACTCGATCATCGCCCGGTCACGGGCCTTGAACGCCATCGTCATCGGCGCCATCCCGACGTTCTCGAGCGCGCCGTGCTTCAGCGTCACCATGCCGTGCGCGGCATCGATCCGTTTCACTTCGGCATCGGTCAGCTCCGAATCCTGCGCCGACATCTTCATGTCGCCCATGCTCATGTCGGGCATGCTCTCGCCCGCGCGCACCGGCATCGCAACGACAGCCATCGCGCCGAGTACGGCGATGGCGAGGCATCTGGTCTCCATCGAGCGACTCCCCGTTCAGCCAGTAACGAGCGCGCCGGCTACACCAGCAACGTCGCGACCGCCCACGCGATCAGCACGACGCCCAGCGCGCGGCCGATGCGCTCGCCGCCCGGCAGCACTTTTTCGACGAGCACGAACAGCGACAATGCGACGATCCACACGACGTTCATCACGCCGCCCACGAACAGCAGCGCCATCAGCAGCCAGCAGCAGCCCACACAATACGCGCCGTGCCGCACGCCCAGCAGGAAGCTGCCCGTGACGCCCGGGCGCCAGTACGTCGTGAGAAACCCGACCGGCGACCGGCACTGCCGCAGGCACGCCTGCTTGAACGGCGAGAACTGGTAGGCGCCGGCCAGTGCGAGGACGATTGCGGACAGCACGGCGCTCTTCGACCACAGCATCATTCCGGAGATCAGCCCGGCAGGCTGCAGCAGCGTCTGGAGCACCGCCGCCGCGATCGAGAACCCCAGCCACGCGGCCAGATAGCCGGCCAGCAAAAACGTCGACGTGAACGCAGCCCCGGCTGCCTGCGCACCGCGATGCCGCAGCACGCGCCGATACAGCAGCACGAGCGGCGCCGCGCCGGGCGTCATCATCGCGATCATCATCACCCACCACATCAGGATCACGGTCGCGAGCGATGGATCCATCGCGCCCATGTCGTCGGCGAGCCGATGCGGGAACAGCGCGAGCGCCGTCATGTCCAGCGCGGACATGCCGGTGCCCGCGCCCGTCCACAGGTAGACCCAGCATGCGCCGACGAGCGCGGTCATGCCGAGCAGCGTGACGACGCGCTCGCGCCCGAGAAAATCGCCGACCGGAGTCATGCCGCGACGCGATGCCGGATCAGCCCGTGATTGTTCAGGTGCAGCCGCGCGAACTGCGCGTAGCTCCGCTCGAGATCCAGCTCGATGTGGCCACGCGACCGGCCGGTGCCGGAGCCGATCTCGGCAAGCTCGTATTCGAAGCCATGCGGCAGGTCGATCCGCACGCGATGCTCGGCGCCCGTCACCGGATTGCGGATCGGCTCGCCGACGACGTCGAACACGCCTTCGACGCTGATCCGGCCCCGCCGCGCATCGACATCGACGTCGAAATCGATCTTCGCGAAGATCGGATCGTATGCGTGCTCGAGCGTCGACGCGAACACGGAGAACATCGTCGCGAACGGATCCGTGTCCTGGCCGGTCATGATCTTCAGCACGGCGTCGCACTGTGCCGGGCTCGCGCGCTCGTCGACGATCGGCTGGCAGCGTCCGTGGCCTTCGTGGATCGGCCCCGGCCACTGGAACACGACCGCGATCCGCACGCCATCGAGCATGACGTCGCCATAGTGGCCGCTGTCGATCGAAATCGCACCCATCGCTTCGCAGTTGCCGTGCGTCGGCAACGAATTGAACTGGCAGGGGCAACCGTATGAGCAATTGCAGTTCATCAGTTCGGTTCCCTGAATTTCCCACGGCGTCATGGCTTCACCTCGCGCGGTCGCTGGCACGTAATGCTTGGAATCTAGTGCAGCGCACAGGGGAAAGCAAAGGCCGCGCGACGCGTGCGAACGCGCGAAGAAAACGCCGCCAGTGGCGGCGTGCAACGACGCGGATCCGACGAATTCGGCGCGGCCGTGCGGTGCATGCCGCTACATTCTTCAGCCTTTATACGATGCCCGTGCGGAGTGCGCGCCGGCTGCCGCTCAGCCGGACTTCTTCGGCGCGCGTGCGACGGCGAGCCACGCCATCACCGCGCCCGCGACCCACGCGCAGGTCACGAGCAGGTCGAAGTCCATCATGCCCTCGAAATTCGCAGTGTTCTCGAAACTGCAATGCCGGCTGCCGAGGAATTCGATGCAACCGCTCGCGACCCACTGGATGTGCATGAATACGTGATAGACGGCAAAAGCCGAAGCGATGATGGCGACGCGCAGGCGTATGGTCGTTTTCATTCGGCGCCGGAGGCGGAGGGATAGTCTGACGCCGATCTTAAGACAACGGCGCCGCATCAGGCAATCGATCCCGCGTGAATGTCACGATCGGCACGCACGCACGCGAATCGCCATCCGCACAAACCCGGAGAAAACCGCTGGCGCCGCGCTGACGGCACGGCTTCGTTGGGTGCTCGCCACACGGCGGCATTCGAGCAATCGACGACGGATTCCCACCGCCAGGCATCCGCCGCCGGAGCGATGACGCGTATCGCTTACGCGTCGCCGATCTGCATCATCGTCCGCAGGCAGTCCGCCGCGAGTTGCTGATAGACCCGCGTGCCGTTCGCCTTCGCGTCGATCTCCGCGTCGCTCAACCGCCGCACCACGCGCCCCGGCACGCCCGCGAGCAGCACGCCGCGCGGCACGTCGTAGCCGGCCTTCACGAACGCGCAGGCCGCGACGATCGTCGTCGCGCCGATCGTCGCGCCATCCATCACGACCGCGTTCATCCCGATCATCGTGTCCGGTTCGAGCGTCGCGCCGTGCACGATCGCGCCATGGCCGACGTGGCTGTTCACGCCGAGCCGGCATGTCTCGCCGATGCCGACGTGCAGCACGCAGCCGTCCTGCACGTTGCTGCCCTCCTCGACGACGATTGCACCGAAGTCGCCGCGCAGGCTCGCATGCGGGCCGATGTAGCAACCCGCGCCGATCGTCACGTCGCCGATCACGACCGCGCTCGGATGAACGTACGCGGACGGATCGATGCGCGGGCGCGTGCCGTTGAATTCGAACAGCGCCATCGCTCAGAGCGCCGCGACCGCTTCGGGGACGAGTGCGAACAGATCGCCGACCACGCCGTAGTCGGCCACGCTGAAGATCGGCGCTTCCGGATCCTTGTTGATCGCGACGATCACCTGCGAATCCTTCATGCCGGCCAGATGCTGGATCGCGCCCGAGATGCCGACCGCGATGTACAACTGCGGTGCAACGATCTTGCCGGTCTGGCCGACCTGGTAGTCGTTCGGCACGTAGCCTGCGTCGACGGCCGCGCGCGATGCGCCGAGCGCTGCCGACAGCTTGTCCGCCAGCGGCTCCAGCACCTTCGTGTAGTTTTCGCCGCTACCCAGACCGCGGCCGCCCGACACGATGATGCTCGCGCTGGTCAGCTCCGGACGGTCCAGCTTCGTCACTTCACGGCTGACGAACTGCGACAGCCCCGCATCGGCCGCTGCTTCGATCTTCTCGATCGATGCGCTGCCGCCTTCAGCCGCAACCGGATCGAAACCGGTCGCGCGCACCGTGATGACCTTGATCGGGTCGCTCGACTGCACCGTCGCGATCGCGTTGCCCGCGTAGATCGGGCGCTCGAACGTGTCGGCCGATACGACCGCCGTGATGTCCGAAATCTGCGCGACGTCGAGCTTCGCGGCGATGCGCGGCGCGACGTTCTTGCCGTAGGCCGTTGCCGGGGCGAGGATGTGTGAGTAGTTCTCGGCGATGGTCAGCACCGTTGCTTCGATGTTCTCCGCCAAGCCTTCGGCCAGCTGCGGCGCGTCGGCCAGCAGCACCTTCGACACACCCGCGATCTTTGCTGCCGCATCGGCCGCGCCCTGCGCGTTGTGCCCCGCGACCAGCACGTGAATGTCACCGCCGATGGCCTGCGCAGCCGCCACCGCATTCAACGTCGCCGCCTTGATCGGCGACGCCCCGCCCGCCGATGCCGCATCGTGCTCGGCAATCACCAGAATCGTCATTTCTTTCCGCTCCCTTTACAGCACCTTGGCTTCGGTCTTCAGCTTCTCGACCAGCGTCTTCACGTCCGGCACCTTCACGCCGGCCGCGCGCTTCGGCGGCTCGGCCACCTTCAGCGTCTTCAGACGCGGCGTAACGTCCACGCCCAGGTCTTCGGGTTTCACCATTTCCAGCGGCATCTTCTTCGCCTTCATGATGTTCGGCAGCGTCACGTAGCGCGGCTCGTTCAGGCGCAGATCCGTCGTGACAACCGCGGGCAGTTGAAGCGACAGCGTTTCCGCGCCTCCATCGACTTCACGTGCAACGGTGGCACGACCATCAGCGATCGTCACCTTCGACGCGAACGTCGCTTGCGGCAGGCCAGCCAGCGCAGCCAGCATCTGGCCCGTCTGGTTCGAATCGTCGTCGATCGCCTGCTTGCCGAGGATCACGAGTTGCGGCTGCTCCTTGTCGACCAGCGCCTTGAGGATCTTCGCGACGGCCAGCGGCTCGACGCCGTCGTTCGACTCGACCAGGATCGCGCGATCCGCGCCGATCGCCAGCGCCGTGCGCAGCGTTTCCTGCGCTTGCGCGACACCGACCGACACGGCCACCACCTCCGTCACGACGCCGGCCTCCTTCAATCGCACGGCCTCTTCCACCGCGATTTCGTCGAACGGGTTCATCGACATCTTCACGTTCGCGATGTCGACGCCGGATTGATCGGACTTCACGCCGACCTTCACGTTCGCGTCGACCACGCGCTTCACTGCCACGAGCGCTTTCAACTGCCTGTCTCCTGTTTCGCTTTTTTTACGGCCGCGGCCAATCAGCGCGCGGTGTATCCGCCGTCGATCACAAGCTCCGCCCCCGTCACGTAGCGTCCCGCCGGCGACACGAGATACAGGATGCCCGCCGCGATGTCGCGCGGGCTGCCGATCTTCGCCATCGGCACGTGCGTCTGCATGTACTCGAACGCACGATCCGGATCCTGGCCCATCTGCCGGAATGCATCCTCGAGCATCGGCGTGCGGATGTAGCCCGGATGCACCGAATTCGCGCGGATGTTCTTCGCCGCATACAGCATCGCATCGACCTTCGCCATCATCCGCACCGCCGCCTTCGATGCGTGATACGCGGGGACGTCGGGGCCGCCGACGATCCCGTACATCGACGACAGGTTCACGATCGAGCCGCCGCCGGCCGCCTCGATGTGCGGAATCGCGGCGCGCGTGCACAGGAACACGCCGTTGACGTTCACGTCCTGCACGCGCTGCCATTGCGCGAGCGTGAGTTCGTGCGTCGGCACGTTGTGCCCTTCGATGCCCGCGTTGTTCACGAGCACGTCGAGGCGCCCGAAGCGCGCGACGATCTCGCCGAACACGCGTGCCACATCGGCCTCGTGCGTCACGTCGAGCGACCAGAACGCGGCCTGCCCGCCCTGCGCGCGGATCTCCTCGACGAGCACTTGCGCCGGTTGCGACAGCACGTCGAGGATCGCGACGCTCGCGCCGGCCGCCGCCAGCGTGCGTGCCGTTTCCGCGCCGATGCCGCGCGCGCCGCCGGTGATTGCGGCCACCTTGCCGCGCAGGTCGAACAGCTCTTCGATCAGTTTCATTGTGTCTCCGTGTAATCAGGCGAACCGGCCTCGAACGGGCCGGACGTGAAGGGCATCGGGAATTATCGCGTGGCGGGGGCGGCAGGTGCCGCGAGGAAGTCGACGCATTCGCGATTGAAATATGCGGCGTGCTCGACCATGACCCAGTGGCCGCAGCGGTTCAGCAGCACGAAGCGCGCGTCGCGACAGCGTTCGAGGAACGTCAGCGCGCCGCCGACCGGATTGAAGCGATCGTCGGTGCCCCAGAAACCGAGCACCGGGCAGCGCAGGTCGCCGAGCGCGCCCGTCAGGTTCGGCACGCTCATCGTCGACAGCACTTCGGTCGGCTGCTCGACGCAGACCTTCATCCGCTCGGCGACGAGCGCGTCGGTGACGATCGCCGGGTCGTGAACCAGCAGCGTCAGCAGCTCGCGCATGGTGTCGTCATTCATCTGGCGATTGGTGAACAGCTGCACCATCCGCTGGATCCCTTCCATCCGGAAATAGGTGTCGCGATCCTCGACGCCGCCCGGGGCCATCATGATCAGCGCGTCGACTTCATCCGGGTAATCGAGCGCGTATTTCAGCGCGATCGCGCCGCCGAGCGAGTTGCCGAGCAGCACGGCCGGCCCGATGCCGAGCGCGGACAGCTGCGCATGCAGCGCGCCGACGAAGAAGTCGAGCGTGTAAGCGACGTCGGACGGCTTCGACGACTGCCCGTAGCCGGGAAGGTCGACGACGATCGCGCGATGGCCGGCGGCCGCGAATGCCGGGTAGTTGTGCTTGAAGTTGCTAAAGCCGCTTGCGCCCGGGCCGCTGCCGTGGATGAACACGACCGGGCGGCCTTCGCCCGCCTCGAAATGATGCAGGCGCAAGCCGCCCGGTACGTCGGTGAAGATGCCGGCCGGCGGCGTCGTGAGGGTCGTCATCGCGGGTTGTCTCCTTCGTCGGTCGATGGATGCCTGCCACGATGATTGCGCCGCGGGCGCCGGCCGGCATCATCCTTTCAGACTACGAAGCTGCGCGCGCTTGTTCCTATCATCGGGCCACCGAAACGGAGGCAGACGATGAACGGATTCGACTACAGCGGCAGGACGGTGCTCGTGACGGGCGGCACCAAGGGCATCGGGCGGCGCATCGCCGAGCGGTTTCTCGCGGCGGGTGCGCGCGTGTTCGTGTGCGGGCGCAGCGCACCCGACACGCCGCCTTCGGGCGGCGGGCGCACGGCCACTTTCGTCGCGGCCGACCTGCGCGACATCGAGCAGGTCGACGCGATGCTCGCGACGATCCGCGATGCCACCGGCTGCCTCGACGTGTTGGTCAACAACGCGGGCGGCTCGCCGTTCGTGCTCGCGGCCGACGCGTCGCCGCGCTTCACCGAATCGATCGTGCGACTCAACCTGATCGCGCCGCTGCAGCTCGCGCAGCGCGTGAACGCGATCATGCAGCCGCAGCCGCACGGCGGCGTGATGCTGTTCATCGCGAGTGTCAGCGCGTCGCGGCCCTCGCCGGGCACCGCCGCCTACGGCGCCGCGAAGGCGGGCCTCGTCAATGCCGTCACGTCACTCGCGGTCGAATGGGCGCCGCGCGTGCGCGTATGCGCGATCAGCCCGAGCCTCGTGCAGACGGAATCCGCGACCGAAGGTCATTACGGCGACGATGCCGCGCTCGACGCGATCCGCGCGACGATTCCCGCCGGACGGCTCGCGACACCCGACGACGTCGCGTCGGCGTGCCTGTTCCTCGCGTCGCCCGACGCGTCGTACACGTCCGGCGCGAACCTGCGGCTCGACGGCGGCGGCGAACGGCCGGCGTTCCTCGCGGCAGCGCGAACGGAGCCACACTGACGCGCGCGACCGGCGACGCTCGATGGCACGCCGACGCACGCCGATCGTTTCCAGTCCTAGGGAAGTCATCTAGTTCATTTTGACGATTCCCTGCTACCGCGATCTCCCTACTCTGCCTCTCACGACAACCACAGTCGACCGTCGTCGATACCCCAGAGGAGACACCATGCATCAACGGATTTCGCGCCGTACCGGCAAGCAGGCCACCGCCACGCTGTCGACGCTGGCCGCCGCGCTGCTGACGTGCGCCGTTCCCGACGCGCACGCAGGCAGCACGATCGAGCTGGGCGCCGACACGACGCTGGACTACACGTTCACGCTGAGTTACGGCCTCGGCATGCGCACGCGCGCGCCGAGCGGCAATCTGCTGACGCCCGCGAACATCAATGGCGACGACGGCGACCGAAACTTCGCGAAGAACAAGCTGATCGAAAACCAGGTCAGCCTGCTCGGCGAAGTGAACCTGAAGCACGACGACTGGGGCGTGTTCGTCCGCGCGAGCACGTTCTACGACCAGGCGTATCACCGCCCGAACTACAACGACGCGCCGGGCACCGTGAACCAGTCCGGCCAGTACAACAACTTCACGAGCGATGCGCGCTACTGGTCGGGCGGCCACACGACGCTGCTCGCCGCCTACGCGTACAACACCTTCAAGATCGGCGCGACGAGCCTGAACGTCAAGGTCGGCGACCAGGTGGTCGCGTGGGGCGAAAGCCTGTTCTTCCCGAACATCGCGGGCGCGCAAGGGCCGGCCGATGCGACCAAGTCCTACGTCGCGGGCGCTCAGGTGAAGGACATCCTGCTGCCCGTGCCGCAGATCTCGACGCAGTGGCAGATCACGCCGAACTTCAGCCTGCTCGGCTACTACCAGTTCTCGTTCCAGCAGAACCGCCTGACCGCGCCCGGCACGTACTGGAGCTATTCGGACGTGGTCGGCCCGGGCGCGCAGTTCATCATCGGCCCGGGCGGGATGATCATTCCGCGCGGGGCCGACGACAAGCCGAGCGCCCGCAACCAGTGGGGTATCGGTGCACGCGTGCGCGTGTTCGGCGATACCGAGCTCGGCGTGTATCACCTGCATTACAACGACATGAACCCGAGCGTCGTCACGTCGTTCTATCCGGTGCTGCAGTACCGGCAGACCTATTTCAACAACATCAAGCTGACGGGCGCGAGCTTCTCGACGCAGGTCGGTCCGGTCAACGTCGCGGGCGAAGCGTCATACCGCCAGGGCGCGGCCGTGCTCGTCAACACGACGACCGGCGCGCAGGCAACGCGCGCGAACGTCACGCAGCTCAACCTGTCCGGCATCTACTCGATCGGGCCGAGCTTCCTCGCGAATTCTCAATCGCTGGTCGGTGAAATCACGTACGTGCACGCGGGCGGCATCTCGGCCGTGGACGGCTCGACCACCCTCGCGAACTCGCGCAACGCGCTCGCGCTCGAGCTGGCCTGGACGCTCAGCTACAAGAACGTGTTCAACGGCTGGGATCTCGACGTGCCGCTCACGTACACGCACGACCTGGCCGGCACGTCGCCGCTGGCCGGCGCGCTCGGCTCGCTGACGGGCCAGGGCGATCACCGCGTGACGGCCGGCGTCACGTTCACGCGCCTGAGCAACCTGTCGCTGTCGCTCGTCTACGCGAAATTCCTCGGTTCGCCGAACCCCGTCACGCGTCCGCTCGCCGATCGCGACTACGTGCTCGCCACGGCGACCTACCACTTCTGAGCGGCCCGCCCGCTCGTCACTCAGCAAGAAGAGGATTTGTCATGAAACGAACTCGTCTCCCTCTCCCGCGCGCGTCGGTGATGGCCGCTTGTGCGCTGGTCGCGACGGCATCGTTCGCGAAGGTCACGCCGGACGACCTGAAGGCGCTCGATGGCCCGCTCACGCCGATGGGCGCGGTGCGTGCCGCGAGCAAGGACAACGGCGTGCCGGAGTGGTCGGGCAAGTGGCTCGGCACACCGCCCGACGTGCAGTACAAGCGCGGCGGGCGCTATCCCGATCCGTACGCGAACGAAAAGCCGGTCGCGACGATCACCGCCGAGAACATGGCCCAGTACGCGGAGCACCTGACCGACGGCCAGAAGGCAATGTTCAAGCGTTACCCGGCGACGTTCAAGATCAACGTCTATCCGAGCCATCGCGATTTCCGCTATGCGGATTCCGTCTACAAGGACATCCGCACGTACGCGCCCGACTCGACGATGACGTCCGACGCGAACGGGGTGACCAACGCGCCGCCGCAGGTGCCCTACCCGATTCCAAAGACGGCTGCCGAGCTGCTGTGGAACCAGCGTTTCTCGTCGGCGATCGGCACGGAGCAGGCGACCTACGACCAGGCCGTCGTGTACTCCGACGGCAACATCGCGTGGGGCAAGGTGCGCTACGACATCTACTCGCCGCGCAACGTCGGCAAGTACGACGTGAAGAGCGACCTGAACAACCGCACGTTCTACCGCAACGCGACGGAGCTGCCGTTGTCGGACCGCGGCTCGCTGATCGTCGGCTTCACGAACTGGGACAAGGCCGGCGCGGACAATTCGTCGCGCACGTGGATGTACAACCCCGGCACGCGGCGCGTGCGCCAGGCGCCGGAATACGGCTATGACCAGCCGCAGGGCCCGGGCGGCTTCCGCACCGTCGACGACGACCGCCTGTACAACGGCCCCGGCGACCGCTACGACTGGAAGATCGTCGGCAAGCGCGAAGTGTACGTGCCGTACCACAACTACAAGGCGATGGACAGCTCGGTCAAGTATGCGGACCTGCTGACCAAGGGCCACGAGAACCCGTCGTACATCCGCTACGAGCTGCATCGCGTATGGGTGCTGCAGGCAACGCTGAAAAGCGGCTACCGCCATCAGTACGCGAAGCGCGTGCTGTACATCGATGAGGATACCTGGATGACCCTGCTCGCCGACAACTACGACGCGCGCGGCCAGCTGTGGCGCACCAACGTCGCGACGACGCTGTACGCGTACGACGCGAAGACGTTCTACCCGGGTGTCGTGTTCTTCCACGACCTGATCTCCGGCGCGTACATGGCCGACCGCCTGACCAACGAAGGCCCGATGCCGAAACTCGACAGCAGCCCGCAGTTCAGCGAGGCGTACTTCTCGCCGGACGCGATCCGCAGTTCGGGAAACTAAGGATCCGGCGCGGGATGCCCGCGTCCCACGCGCCGGAGCGAGGCTCCGGCGCCTGACGCCGCCCGGGGACGGCGGCCTTTTCCATTCGAGGGCCCTTTCATGTCTTCCCGCTTGCATACGACGCTCGGCGACGAGCTGTACGCCGCGTGGCACGCACGCGCACCGGTCGCACCGCTGTCGAGCCGCGCGCGCCGGCTGTCCGTCGACGATGCGTACCGCATCCAGCAACGCTTCATCGAACGCCGCACCGAGCGCGGCGAATCGGTGGTCGGCAAGAAGATCGGCGTGACGAGCCAGGCCGTGCAGGACATGCTGAACGTGCGCCAGCCCGATTTCGGCATCCTGCTGTCCGGCATGCACTACGCGGCGGGCGACTCGATCGCCATCGAGTCGCTGATCGCGCCGCGCGCCGAAGGCGAGATCGCGTTCATCCTGGCGCGCGACCTGCGCGGCCCCGGCATCGATCGCACCGACGTGATCGCCGCGACGGCCGCCGTCGCGCCCTGCTTCGAGATCGTCGATTCGCGCATCCGCGACTGGGCGATCCGCATCGAGGACACCGTCGCCGACAACGCATCGTGCGGCGTGTACGTGCTCGGCGATGCGCGCGTCGACCCGCGCACGCTCGACCTCGCCGCATGCGAGATGACCATCGAGATGAACGGCGAGCGCGTCGCGCAAGGCCGCGGCGATGCGGCGCTCGGCCATCCCGCCGACGCGGTCGCATGGCTCGCGAACACCCTCGCCGAATACGACGTGCCGCTGCTTGCCGGCGAGATCGTGCTGTCCGGCTCGCTCGCCAAACTGATTCCGGTCACGGCCGGCGACGCGCTGTCGATGCACATCTCCGGCATCGGCGGTTGCGACGTCCGCTTTATCTAAAGGAACGAACCTGATGAAGAAAATCAAATGCGCACTGATCGGGCCCGGCAACATCGGCACCGACCTGCTCGTCAAGCTGCGCCGCTCGACGTTGCTCGAACCCGTGTGGATGATCGGCATCGACCCGGCATCCGACGGCCTCGCGCGCGCCCGCGAATTCGGGCTGAAGACGACCGACCAGGGCGTCGACGGGCTGTTGCCGCACGTCGCTGCGGACGACATCCGCATCGCGTTCGACGCGACCTCGGCCTACGTGCACCGCGACAACGCCGACAAGCTGACCGCGCTCGGCGTGAAGATGATCGACCTGACGCCCGCCGCGATCGGCCCGTATTGCGTGCCGCCGGTGAACCTCGACGCGCACGTCGACAGCGCGCAGATGAACGTGAACATGGTGACCTGCGGCGGGCAGGCGACGATCCCGATGGTGTACGCGGTGTCGCGCGTGCAGCCGGTCGCGTACGGCGAGATCGTCGCGACGGTGTCGTCGCGCTCGGTCGGCCCCGGCACGCGCAAGAACATCGACGAATTCACGCGCACGACGTCCGGCGCGATCGAACAGGTCGGCGGCGCGCGCAAGGGCAAGGCGATCATCGTGATCAATCCGGCCGAACCGCCGCTGATCATGCGCGACACGATCCACTGCCTGACCGACGGCCCGCCCGACGTCGACGCGATCACGGCGTCGGTGCATGCGATGGTCAAGGAAGTGCAGCGCTACGTGCCCGGCTATACGCTGAAGAACGGCCCGGTGTTCGACGGCAACCGCGTGTCGGTCTTCATGGAAGTCGAGGGGCTCGGCGACTACCTGCCGAAATACGCGGGCAACCTCGACATCATGACCGCCGCCGCGGCCGCCACGGCCGAGCGTTTCGCCGAACAGATGCTGGCCGCGACGGCCGCCACCGCTTGAGTCGAGGAGTCACACGATGTCACTTGCAGGCAAGAAGATCACCGTCCACGACATGTCGCTGCGCGACGGAATGCATCCGAAACGTCACCAGATCACGCTCGACCAGATGCGCGACATCGCGCGCGGGCTCGATGCGGCCGGCGTGCCGCTGATCGAGGTCACGCACGGCGACGGGCTCGGCGGCGCGTCGGTCAACTACGGCTTTCCCGCGCACACCGACGAGGCATACCTGAGCGCCGTGATCCCCGAACTGAAGCACGCGAAGGTGTCGGCGCTGCTGCTGCCCGGCATCGGCACGGTCGAGCACTTGCGCATGGCGCACGAGCTCGGCGTCGGCACGATCCGCGTGGCCACCCACTGCACGGAAGCGGACGTGTCGGAACAGCACATCGGCCTTGCGCGCACGCTCGGGCTCGATACGGTCGGATTCCTGATGATGGCGCACATGTCGTCGCCCGAGCAGCTCGTCGTGCAGGCGAAGCTGATGGAGTCGTACGGCGCGAACTGCATCTACATCACCGATTCGGCCGGCCACATGCTGCCCGACGACGTGACCGCGCGGATCGGCCAGGTGCGCGCCGCGCTGAAGCCGGAGACGGAGCTCGGCTTCCACGGCCATCACAACCTCGCGATGGGCGTCGCGAACTCGGTCGCGGCGGTCGCCGCCGGCGCGAACCGGATCGACGCGGCCGCGGCCGGCCTCGGCGCGGGCGCGGGCAATACGCCGATGGAAGTGTTCGTCGCCGTGTGCGACCGGATGGGGATCGAGACCGGTGTCGACGTGTTCGCGATTTCCGACGTGGCCGAGGATCTCGTCGTGCCGATCATGGACGCGCCGATCCGCCTCGACCGCGATGCGCTGACGCTCGGCTATGCGGGCGTCTACTCGTCGTTCCTGCTGTTCGCGAAGCGTGCGGAAGCGAAATACGGAATTCCGGCGCGCGACATTCTCGTCGAGCTCGGCCGCCAGCGGCTCGTCGGCGGGCAGGAGGACATGATCGAGGATGCGGCGTTGACGATGGCGCGGGCTCGGGCGGTGGCGGCCTAGCGCAGGCAGTGCGGCCGTGGCCGTGGCCGGGGTCACGGGAAACGGACCACGGCCCGGCGTTCGCGCGTCGTCGCGAGTCGAATCGACGCGCGCGGGCACGCCGCTTGCGCGCACATGGCCGGGTCGCGTGCTGACACCACGCTGGCAGCAGGCGACGCCTAAGCTCGCATGATCGCCCCGTCGAGGAACCCGCCCATGGCCCACACCGGAGAACTCGCCGCACGCGCCGTACGTATCGCCCGGCAGCGCAGCGTGACCCTGCTGACACTGTGTCTCGCGGTGCTCGTCGCGCAAGTCGACACGGCCGTCGTCAATCTCGCGACACGCGCGATCGGCGCGTATTTCCATGCGGGAGTGGGCGCGCTGCAATGGGTCGTCGACAGCTACAACCTCACGTACGCGGTGCTGCTGCTCACCGGCGGGCTGCTCGCCGACCTGCACGGCCGGCGCCGTATCTTCATGGCCGGCACGGCCGTGTTTACCGTCGCGTCGTTGATATGCGCGCTCGCGCCGTCGGTGTCGGTGCTGATCGGCGCACGCGCGCTGGCCGGTGTCGGCGCGGCGCTGCTGCTGCCCGCGTCGCTCGCGATCGTGCGCGTCGTGTGGCGCGACCCGGTCGAGCGCGGCCGCGCGCTGGGCATCTGGGCCGGATGCAACGGCGTCGCGATGGCGATCGGCCCGACCGTCGGCGGCGTGCTGATCCGCCACTTCGGCTGGCGCAGCATTTTCTTCGTGGTCGTGCCGCTGAGCGTCGCGGCGATGCTGCTCGCGATACCGGCCGTGCCTGAATCGTCCGATCCGCGCGGCCGGCATTTCGACGCGGGCGCGCAGGTTGCCGGCGCGCTGGCCCTCGGCACGCTCGCGTATGCGGCGATCGTGTTCCGCGAGGCGCCCGTCGCCAGTGCGGTCGCGAGCGGTATCGCCATGGCGTCGTTCATCGCGTTCGTCGCGATCGAGCGGCGCCATGGCGAAGCGGCGCTGGTGCCGCTCGACATCTTCCGGATCAGCGCGTTTCGCGGCGCGATCGCGGCAACCACCGGCATGACGTTCGGGATGTACGGCGTCCTGTTCCTGCTGCCGCTCACGTGGCAAAGCATCGGCCGACTCGATTCGACCGGCGCGGGGCTCGCGTTGTTGCCGATGGCACTCGTGTTCGTCGTCGTGTCGCCGTGCTCGGGGCCGTTGTCCGAGCGCGTCGGCACGCGCGCGACGACGGCGGGCGGCGTCGCCGTGATCGCGAGCGGGCTCGCGGCGATCGGCGCGTTTGCCGCATCGCCGGGCCTGCTCGGCGCCGAGATCGGGCTCGCGTTGACGGGGCTCGGGATGGGAATCGCGACGGGCCCGCTGATGACCGTCGCCGTCGGCGCGGTCGAGGCCGCACGCTCGGGCACCGCGAGCGCGCTCGTCAACGTCGCGCGGATGGCGGGCGCGACGCTCGGAATCGCGGTGCTCGGCACGTTGTTCGCGGCCGCGCATGGCGGCACGGCGGGCTTGCGCACGGCGATGTTCGCCGGCGCGGCGGTGCAACTGGCGGGAGCTGCGGGAGCGGCGGTCGGCGTGCGGGGCGCGCGGCAGTCGGCGTGATGCAGCGTCGCTCGGCTCCCATGCATCGCGCATAGCGCGTCCTCCCTTCGCCCTTCGCCCTTCGCCCTTCGCCCTTCGCCCTTCGCCCTTCGCCCTTCGCCCTTCGCCCTTCGCCCTTCGCCCTTCGCCCTTCGCCCTTCGCCAGCAGCCTGGCTTCACGAGCCGACAAGTGTCAACCGCGCACCGCGTCAGCGGTGCTTTCCGCCATGCCTGCGCCGCCGATGCGCGGCGCGCGCCTGCAGCAGCGTCGGCATCAGCTCCTCGATGTACTGCCGCGCCTGTCCGCGCGTGACGATCTGGCTGAACCGGCGATGCGCCTGGTCGTGCCCGACCAGCGCCGCATGCGCCTTTTTCAGGATGTGCAGATACGCGATCAGGCTGGTGCCGTCGCGCACGGGCAGCGCATCGCGCGGGTCGGTTGCCGGAGTCGTGTTCATGAGCCGATCCTCGTCGGGCAGTCGGTGCGGCAGGTCGTGGTCACGAGCGACAGCAGGTCGTTGGCTGCGCGATCGCGATCCGTCAGCGGCGCGAGACCGAACAGGCGCCCGAGCGTCGCGACCACCGAGCTGTGATCGTACGGCGTGTGATCGACATGACCTGCCGCAACCCACGGCGACACGACGATTGCTGGCACGCGCACGCCATACACGTCGAACCCGAAGCCGCTCGCATTCAGCGTCGCGGCCGCGCCGTCGTTCGGCGGCGGCGCCGCACCCGGCCTGACCGAGTCGTAGAAGCCGCCGTGCTCGTCGTAGACGATCACGAGCAGGCTGCTCGCCCACACCGGCGAATTGCGGATCGCGTCGTACACGCGCGCGACGAGCTGGTCGCCGCCGGCCAGGCCGTCCATCGGATGCTGCGAACTGCCGTTCCGGTAGGTGCCGTGCACGATGTCGCCGTAACCGGGCTCGATGAACGTGTAGCGCGCGGTATAGCCGGCCGCGAGATCGGCTTCGAAGTGCGACAGATCGTCGACGTCGAAGAAGCTCACGCCCTTCAGCGATGCCACCTGCGGCACGTGGCCGAGCGGATCGCCCGACTGGTCCTGATAGATGCGCCAGTTGTCGTCGCCGAGCGCGGCGAAGATCGAGCCGTTCGGATAATGGAAGCCGTCGAGCGTGTCCCATCCCGCCATTTCTTCCCGGGTGGGCGAATGGTCGAGGCCGGCCGACGATGCGCCGTGCAGGAAAAAGCGGTTCGGCCAGGTCGGCCCGGGCATCGACGCGTGCCAGCGGTCGCACAGCACGAATGCGTTCGCGAGCGCGTACAGCGACGGCGCCTGCGTGCGCACATCCGCCCCCTGCATGACCGCGCCAACGCTGCCCGCTGGCGGCGGCGTGCCCTCGGAATGCGACGTCGCGTAGTTCGACACGAATCCCGAATTGTCGATGCCGGGATAAGGCCGTCCTTTGACGAACGGTACGCCGGCGCCGCACAACTGTTCGAGCACGTCGGTGAATTCGTGGCACGGATCGGTCGGCATCCGGTCGGGCGCGCCGCCGCCGAACGGATGGACAGTGCCGTCGTAGGCGTTGCCGTCGCCCGACGACGCGGCCGTGATGCCGGCGATGCCCGAGAGCGCGAACAGATGATCGAACGAGCGGTTCTCGAGCATCAGCACGAACACGTGCCGGATGCGGTCCTGAACCGACGCAACGGCGGGAACGGCGGGAGCTGCGGGGGTTGCGTCTGCACTCATGGCGCCTCCTGGCGTCGCGCGACGAAATTCCGGCTGGCACGATCGCGGCGGCACGGAAAGAAACTGAAAGCAAAGGCGCTGCAGCGTGCGCGGGCCGCGAATTGCCGACGAGTGTACGGCTACGCCGGCCAGCGCGTAAAGCCGGCTAAGGGCGCGACAAGACGTGCGGATTCAGCCGAAAACCGGCATGGAACGCGAAAGCGATACGCGGCGAATCGATGAGCGGGGGGAAAACAGGCCGAATCGGACGATTCGACGGGAAGGAATGCGGGCCGGCCGCAGCGGCACTGCCCCGCCGCGGGCGACCGGCGAACGGCGCGTACCGCGCCGTCCATCCGGGGTGCCCGGCCGCATCAACGGCCGGCCGGGTTGCGATCGGTGCGGCGTTGTGCCGCCCGATCGCCGATGCTTCAGCGACGCGGTTGCCCGGCGCGCGGCGGACGCGGCGAATTCGCGTCCTTGTGACGGAAGTTGATGCGTCCCTTCGTCAGGTCGTACACGGACAATTCCAGCGTCACGCGATCACCCGCGAGAATGCGGATGTGGTTCTTGCGCATGCGGCCCGACGCATACGCGCCCACCACGACGCCGTTTTCCAGCGTGACACGGTATTTGCTGTCCGGCAGCACTTCGTCGACGATTCCGTCCAGTTCCAGCAGTTCTTCTTTTGCCAAACCAATTCCTCCAGACAAGGTAATGACCGCGGCCGCGGCGAACTCACCGGCGCCGTGCCCCGCAACGGGACGGCGGCCGGCGCGATGCCGGGGATCAATTCGTTCAGACGGGCAACGTGCCCGTCTTGATCGGAGCCCGGCGCAATGCGGCGGTCGGGCGGTCGGTGGCGGCGGTGCGATCGGCACCGCGCAAAGTCGGGACCGCGCCGCGTGCGGCGTGGCGACGGTCTACTCGGGTTGCAGCATGAGCCGCTGGCGACGCGGCAAGCGCTTCGCGAGGGCGTTGGATCGCACGTCGTACGGACCTGCGATGGATGAAGGAAGCACACGACCGATGCATCGTGAATGCCGCGATGCATCGGTCGTGTGCGTCGAAACGCGCGGGACGCCGGCTCGGGCCGGCATTCGCGCGAAATCCGTCGGGCAGCGGCCGCCATGCGACGGCCGGTGCCGGTACGGCTTACTGCGGCGTGATGTTCGACGCTTGCAGACCCTTCGGGCCACGCTTCACTTCGTAGCTGACCTTCTGGCCTTCGGCGAGGGTCTTGAAGCCCGTGCCGCGAATTTCCGAGAAATGGGCGAACAGATCGTCGCCGCCGTTGTCCGGGGAGATGAAACCAAAGCCCTTGGTTTCGTTGAACCACTTGACGGTACCGGTATCCACAAATACTTCCTTAATACGATTGAAACGAATGATTGAACATGCGCCCGTGTCGGGCACAGAAAGAATCAAAAGAGGGAGAGACCAACGACTGCCGCACGGCGTGCGGCCAATGATGAGCAATCGAACTTCTTGAAGACTTCGGTCTCGGACACTACGCGGTGCAGGCCGATCCGTCAAGCTCTTTCGGTGCGACGCAGGCGCACGGCAGCGCGTGCGCCTTGCGTGGCGGGCGTGCGCGGCAATCGGGGCGAGAAACGGTACGCCCCCTTTTTACCGCGCTTCGCCGCCAATAGCGAGCCGTTACCGCGGTTCGAATACGTGATGCAGCGCCGGCGGCGACTCGCCGTCGCGGATCTTCATCTCGAACGTCTTGCGCGCGACGCTCGACGGCCGCACGTCGGCCGCGTCCAGGTAGAACTGCGAATACCAGTCGCGCATCTGGTACAGCGGCCCGTCGCCTTCGCACAGCAGCGGGTTGTCGATCCGCGTCTTGCTGTGCCAGATGTCGACGTCCTCGTAGAACGCGCGTTGCGCTTCCTTCACGTACGCATTCGCGATCTCCATGTTCTGTTCGTCGGTCAGGCCGGCCACCTTCTTCACGATCACGCCGTAGCGCAGCTCGAAGCTGTTCATGTCGATCGGCACGTGGCAGTTCAGCAGCACCGAATGGATCGGCTGGCCGCCGCTCTGCCCCGTCATCTGCGTGATGTGCACGGCCGGCCCGAAATACGTCGACAGCGCGGTCAGGCTGTCGCCGCCCAGCTTCTCGCTGCGGCCGACCATCAGCTGCGTCGCCTTGTGACCTTCGAACAGGTTCGCGAAATAGTCGACCGGCGCGCGGTGGACGGTCGCGAAGTGCGCGACGTCCGAGATGTTGTCGACCAGCTCGCGGCAATTCGCGTGGATCACCATCTTGTCGACCACCCAGTCCGACCATTCGTCGGAGAAGCACACGTCGAGGCGCGGAATCGCGACTTCCGGCGGCGGCGCATTGCCTTCCGGGTCGTTCCACACGAACAGCAGGTTGTTTTCCTCGCAAGTCGGCCACGCGCCGATGCGCGCCTTCGGCGGAATCCGCTTGCAGTACGGGATGGACGCGCACTGCCCCTCGCCGTTCCAGGCCCAGCCATGGAACGGGCAGACGAGATGGTCGCCGTCGACCGTGCCGAGGCTGAGGTCGGCGCCCATGTGCGGGCAATACGCATCGACGACGTTGATCCTGCCGGTCGAATCGGCGAACGCGGCGAGCTTGCGGCCGAAGATGTTCAGCGTATGCGGCTTGCCGTCCTTGTAGTCGCGGGCGAGCCCGAGGCAGTGCCAGCCGCGCGCATAGCGCTGCGCGAGCGGCTGGGCTTCGATCTTGTATGGGCGTGCGGACATGCGGGTTGACTCCTCTTGGGGGAACGCGCGGCGGCCCGCCGCGCACCGGGAAAAAAGGGGGATGTGTCGCTCAGCGCACCGGATTGCCGGGTTCGAGCGTGCGCGCCGGCTTGAGCGCGGGTGCGGATGCGGGCGCGGCCTGCGGCGATGCCGGCTGCGGCGCGCGCGACACGCGGCGCTCGGCGCGCTCGACGCCGAGCCATGCGGCCAGCGCGGGCAGCAGGAACACCGCGCCGAACAGGTTCACGAGGAACATGAATGCGAGCAGCACGCCCATGTCGACCTGGAACTTCAGCGCGGAGAATGCCCACGTGCCGACGCCGATGAACATCGTGACGGCGGTAAACAGCGCCGCGGTGCCGCGCTGGCGCATCGCATCGGCGAATGCGTCCGGCAGCGTCGCGCCGTGGCGGATGTCGTGCTGCAGGCGTTCGTACAGGTAGATCCCGTAGTCGACACCGACGCCCACGCCGAGCGTGATCACCGGCAGCGTCGCGACCTTCAGTCCGATGCCGAGCCGCGCCATCACCGCGTTGCACAGGATCGACACCAGCGTGAGCGGCACGATGATGCACAGCACCGCGCGCCACGAGCGGAACGTGACCGCGCAGAGCAGCGCGATCGCGCCGAAGATCGACAGCAGCATCGCGACCTCCGCGTCGCCGACCGCCTCGTTGGTCGCGGCCATCACGCCGACGTTGCCGCCCGCGAGCCGGAACGCGACGTTCGGCGTCGGGTTCTCGGCCGCGAAGCGCTTGATCTCGTCGACGATGTGCGCGATGGTCGTGCCTTCGTGGTTCTGCGTGTAGATCAACACCTGGATCGCCTTGCAGTTCGCGGTGTTCATCCCGTTGTCGGGGTCGAACGCGTTGGAGCCCTGCGTGAGCCCTTCGCTCGAGCGCGGCAGCGCGGCCCAGCGCGGGTTGCCTTCGTTGAACGCGGCGATGAACACCTTGCCCTGCGACGCGACGCTCGTCACCGACTGCACGCCGGCCACGCCGCGCATGTTCATCTCGAACTTCTCGATCGCGCTCATCACCGGGTAATGCAGGCACGCGTCGTCGAAGCCGGTCGTCTCGACGATCACCGACAGCACGTCGACGCCGATGTTGTACTGATGCGTGATCGCCGCGTTGTCGATGTTGTAGCGCGAGTTCGCGCGCAGCTCCGGCGCGCCGGTGCCGATGTCGCCGATCTCCAGCCTGCGCGACTCGAGCGTGCCGTATGCGAGCAGCGCGAGCGCCACGGCGAACACGCCGAGCGCCGGCGCGGGCCGCGCGAACACCGCGAAGCGCGACCACTTCCCGCTGCCGCCCGCGGCGGCCGTGCGCTGTGCGCGCGCCAGCGTGCCGCGCTCGAGGCGCGTGTACGACAGCAGGATCGGCAGGAACACCTTGTTGGTGACGATCATCAGCAGCACGCCCAGGCACGCGGTAATGCCGAGCTCGCGCACGATGTCGATCCGGATCCGCATGATCACCATGAAGCCGAGCGCGTTGGTCAGCAGCGCGACCGTGCCCGGCACGAACAGCTTGCGGAACGCGTCGCGCGCGGCGTCGACCGACGACGCGCCGCGCACCAGCGCCTGCTTCCACGCGTTGGTCATCTGCACCGCGTGCGACACGCCGATCGAGAAGATCAGGAACGGCACGAGGATCGACATCGGATCGATGCCGAGCCCGAGCAGCGGCAGCGCGCCGAGCAGCCACACGACCGGCAGCAGCGCGACGACGAGTGCCAGCACGGTGGTCTTCAGCGAGCGCGTATAGGCGAACAGCAGCGCGGCCGTCACCAGGAACGCCAGCGCGAAGAACGCCATCACGCCGGCGATACCGGCCTCGACGTCGCCCACCAGCTTCGCGAAGCCGATGATGTTCACGTCGATGCCCTGCTTCGCGTAGCGCGTGCGGATGTCCTCGAGCTGGCGCGCGACCGCGCTGTAGTCGAGCCGCTTGCCGGTGGCCGGATCGGTCTCGCGCAGTTCCGCGCGGATCAGCGCCGACTTCAGGTCGTTGCCGACCAGCCGGCCGATCTGCCCCGAGCGCGCGACGTTGCCGCGCACCTTCGCGAGATCGCCCGGGTTCGCGCTCGAGAACTGACCGGGCACGACCACGTCGCCGCGAAAGCCGGCTTCGGTCACTTCCGTGTAATGGACGTTCGGCGTGAACAGCGAGAACACGCGCGAGCGGTTGACGCCGGGGATGAAGAACACGTCGTCGGTCGCGTGGCGCAGTGCGTCCATGAAGACCTGGTTGTAGATGTCGCCGTCGCCCTTCCAGCGCAGGCTGACGAGGATCGTGTTCGCGCCCGGGAACGCGCCCGCGTAGCGCTCGAACACCTGCATGTACGGATGCTGCATCGGAATCATCTTGTTGAAGCCCGGATCGAGCTTCAGGCGCGTCGCGGACAGGCCGAGCGCGAGCGTCACCGCGACGCACAGCAGCATCAGCAGGCGGCGCTGCCGGATGATCGTGTCGGCGCAGCGCTCGACGAACGCGGCGAGGCGCGACGCGGGAACGGCTTCGGTGGAGCGTGACAGGTCGTTCATGGATTTCTCGGGTCGGGACGGACGGGACGGACGATGCGGATCGGCGCAGCGCGGCGAACGGATACGGGCGGCGGCAATCGCAGCCGCCGCGCATCAGGACGGCGACGCGGCGAGCGGCGCGACGCCGGCCTCGCCGCCGAGCAGCAGCGCGCCGCGGCCCATGTCGAGCACGGCCGCGAGACTCTGCACGCCGCCGAGCTTGCGCACGTCGAAGGTCACGTCGCCGTCGCGCGACGCGACGATCGCGCCGCCCTGCCCGACCAGCACGAGTTCGCCGTCGGCGAGCTGCGTCGCGCCGAAGTACGACACCGGCACGTGGCTGTCGACGTGCGTCCAGGTCGCGCCGCGATCGGTGCTGCGCAGCACGTTGCCGCGCATGCCGTACGCGACCCAGTCGCCGTTGGCGAGCATCAGCGCGCCGAACAGCGAGCCTGCATACGGCGACGGCAGCTTGTCCCAGGTGGCGCCGCCGTCGGTCGAGCGCAGCAGCGTGCCGCTCTCGCCCGCGATCAGCAGGTTGCCGTGGCCGTCGCCGACGATCGCGTTCAGGTGGCGGTCGCCGGCCTGGGTCTTCAACGGCTGCCACGTGAGCCCGGCATCGTCCGAGCGCAGCAGCTGGCCGAAACTGCCGGCCGCGAACAGCGGGCCGTTCGCGCTGCCCCACACGGACAGCAGCGGATCGGAATGCGCGTGGTCGACGTGGACCTCGCGCCAGTGCACGCCCGCATCGTCGCTGCGCACGATCCGGCCGTCGTGGCCGACCGCGATGCCGAGCGTCGGCGTGACGAAGCTCACCTGCGTGAGCGTCGAGCCCTGATCGGGCGTGACCGACGCCGGGCGCCAGCGGCGGCCCGCATCGTCGCTCAGCAGGATCACGCCGCGCTCGCCCACCGCGACGACGCGCGCGCCGGCGCGGGCGAGCCCGTTGATCTGCAGGCGGTCCGCGTGGATCGCGGTGACCGGGAACGCCGGCAGCGGGCGCGGCGAAAACGCGAACAGCGCGGCGCCGAGCACGAGCGCCGACATCGCGAGTCCTGGCAAGGTACGTTTCATCGGTTGTCTCCTGTCCTGGCAATCGGCCGGGGCCCGCGCCGACGCGCGCGCCCTGCCGCTGCAAGTCTCCGGGCCGCCGGTCGTTGCCGCGGCCTCGCATGGTTCCGAATGGATGGCGGCCGAACCGGGCTGTCGGTGCGGCTGCCGGTGCGGCTGCGTCGAATGCCGTTACGCGCCGACCTCGAACAACGCGGCGGCACCCATCCCGCCGCCGATGCACATCGTCACGACCGCATGCCGCACGCCGCGGCGCGCGCCTTCGAGCAGCGCGTGCATCGTCATCCGCGTGCCCGACATCCCGAACGGGTGGCCGAGCGCGATCGCGCCGCCGTCGACGTTCAGCCGTTCATTTGGAATGCCAAGCGTGTCCCGGCAATACAGCGCCTGGCACGCGAACGCCTCGTTCAGCTCCCACAGCCCGACGTCGCGCACGGTCATCCCGAAGCGCGCCAGCAGCTTCGGAATCGCGAACACCGGGCCGATGCCCATTTCGTCGGGCTCGCAGCCGGCCACGGCCAGCCCGCGGAACGTGCCGAGCGGCGCGAGCCCGCGACGCGCGGCCTCGGCGCGCGACATCACGACGACCGCCGCCGCGCCGTCCGACAGCTGCGACGCATTGCCGGCCGTCACGAACTCGCCCTGCTCGACGACCTTGCCGCCGCTCCACGACGGCTTGAGACCCGCGAGCCGCTCGGCCGTCGTATCGGCGCGCACGCCTTCGTCGCGCGCCGCGCGCACGGCCTCGTGGCCGCTCGGGTTGCCTTCCTTGTCGAACAGCGCGCGCGTCACGTCGAGCGGCGCGATTTCCGCGTCGAAGCGGCCGGCCGCCTGCGCATCGGCCGTGCGCTGGTGGCTCTGCAGCGCGAATTCGTCCTGCGCGGCGCGCGAGATCCCGTAGCGGCGCGACACGATCTCGGCGGTTTCCATCATCGCCATGTACGCGGCCGGCTGGTGATCGAGCACGGCCTGCGAACGCGCGCGATAGCCGTTCTTGTGCTTGTTCTGCGTGAGCGAGATCGATTCGACGCCGCCCGCGACGACGATCCGCGCATCGCCCGCGCCGATGCTGCGCGCCGCGCTCGCGATCGACATCAGGCCCGACGAACACATGCGGTCGATCGACATGCCGGGCACCGATGCCGGCAGCCCGGCCGCCGCGGCCGACAGGCGGCCGATGTTGTAGCCCTGCGTGCCCTGCTGCGCGGCGCAGCCGATCAGCACGTCGTCGACGTCGGCCGGCGCGACGCCCGCGCGTTCGAGCGCGGCGCGCACGACGTGGCCGCCCAGCGCGGGTGCCTCGGTGTCGTTGAACATGCCGCGAAACGCCTTGCCGATCGGCGTGCGGGCGACGGAAACGATGACTGCGTCTTCCATGAGGTGGCTCTCCGAATCCGAATCTAGAAGGTGTAACGGCTGATGGTGTCGGCAACGCAGCCGGGCTTGCCTTCGCCTTCGATCTCGACGGTCACGCGGATCCACGCCTGCACGCCGCCGTCGAGCGGCTCGACACGGAGCAGCTCGCCGACGCCGCGCACGCGTGCACCGACCTTCACCGGGGCCGGGAAGCGGATCCTGTCGCAGCCATAGTTGACGCCGAGCCGCGCGCCGTCGATGCGTACGATCTGTGGCAGGAAATGATTGACGAGCGACAGCGTCAGGTAGCCGTGCGCGATGCACGCGCCGAACGGGCCGTCCTTCGCGCGGATCGGATCGACGTGCACCCACTGGTGATCGCCCGTCGCGTCGGCGAAACCGTCGATGCGGATCTGGTCGATCGTGAGCCACGCGCTCGCGCCGAGCGTTTCGCCGACGGCCGCCGCGAGTTCGCCGGGATGCGCGAACACGCGAGGCGTCGCGCGCACGGGGTCGAGAGTCGTCTCCATCATGCGTGCTGGCTGCTGACCGACAGCACTTCGCCCGTCATGTACGACGCGTAATCGCTTGCAAGGAACACCATCACGTTCGCGACCTCCCAGACTTCGGCGGCGCGCCCGAAGGCTTCGCGCGACGCCAGTTGATTCAACAGGTCGGCCGGGGCCGACTTCTTCAGAAAATCGTGCATCGCGATGCTCGGCGCGACCGCGTTGATGCGCACGCCGTAAGGCGACGCCTCGAGCGCCGCGCAGCGCGTGAGCGCCATCACGCCCGCCTTCGCCGCCGCGTAGTGCGCCTGTTCCGCCTGCGCACGCCAGCCGAGCACCGATGCGTTGTTGACGATCGCGCCGCGGCCGCGGGCCTGCATGTGCGGCAGCATCGCGCGCGTCATCCGGAACGTCCCGGTCAGGCTAATGTCGATCACCCGCGACCATTCGGCATCGTCCATTTCGACGATGCGTCGCGCGCCGCCGAGCCCGGCGTTGTTGATCAGTACGTCGACGCCGTCGAGCCGGTCCTGGGCGTCGGCCACGAGCGCCTGCACGTCGTCCTCGGCCGCGACGTTGCACAGGCGGCCGAAGACCTGCTGCAGGCCCGTTTCGGCGCGCAGCGTCTGGACTGCCTGTTCGAGGCGTTTCTCGTGGATGTCGGAGATGAACAGCGCGCGGCAGCCTTCCTCCGCGCAGCGGCGCGCGGCCGCGAAGCCGATGCCGGCGCCCGCGGCGGCCGTGATCAGCACCGATTTGCCGGCGAGCAGCTGGTGGCCCGGCACGTACGCGGGCGCTTTCTGGATCTGGGGTTCGGTCATGCGGTGCCTCGTGGTTCCCTGGGCATGCCGAGCCCGCGCTCGGCCATGATGTTGAGCTGGATTTCGTTGGTGCCGGCGTAGATCGTGTCCGCACGGGAGAACAGGAACACGCGCTGCAGATGGGTGAGCTTTTCGTCGCCCGGATCGATCACGTTCGCACGCGGCCCGAGCGCATCCATCGCGAGCTGGCCGAGGTCGCGGTGCCAGTTCGACCAGAAATACTTGTAGATCAGCGCCTCGCGTCGCAGCGGCGCGGTGGCGCCGCCGTTCGCGTAGTCCGCGCCGGACAGCATCCGCAGCGCGTTGTAGCGCATCACGCGCAGCCCGGCCCACGCGCGGCCGATGCGCTGGCGCAGCACCGGGTCGCGATCGGCGCCCGATTCACGCGCGGCCTCGATCACCCATTCGAGTTCACGCACGAACTGCATCTGCTGGCCGAGCGTCGACATCCCGCGCTCGAAGCCGAGCAGCGTCATCGCGATCCGCCAGCCGTCGCCGGGCGCGCCGACCAGGTCGCGTGCCTGCGCGCGCGCGCCGTCGAAGAACACTTCGTTGAATTCGGCGCCGCCGTTGAGCTGCCGGATCGGGCGGATCTCGATACCCGGCTGGTCAAGCGGCATCAGCAGGAACGACAGCCCCTTGTTGCCCGTCGACGCCGGATCGGTACGCGCGAGCACGAAGATCCAGTCGGAATCGTGCGCGAGCGACGTCCACACCTTCTGGCCATGCACGCGCCAGGCGCCGTCGGCATCCCGCTCCGCACGCGTGCGCACGTTCGCGAGATCGGAGCCCGCACCCGGCTCCGAGTAGCCCTGGCACCAGAACTGCGTGCCGGCGAGAATCCCGGGCAGGAAGCGCGCGCGCTGGTCGTCGGTGCCGCACGCGACGAGCGTCGGCCCGAGCAGCCCTTCGCCGATATGGCCCATCCGGCCCGGGCCGCCGGCGCGCGCGTATTCCTCGTGGAAGATCACCTGCTCGGCGACCGTGAAGCCGCGGCCGCCTGCGTCGGTCGGCCAGCCGAGGCCGGTCCAGCCGCCCTGCGCCAATTCCCGTTCCCACGCCTTGCGCAGTTCCGGAAACGCCTCCTCGTCGCCGGGGCCGCCGCGGTATTTCAGGCACGCGAAGTCGCCGGTCAGGTGCAAGCGCACCCAGTCGCCGACTTCGTGCCGCAATTGCTGTTCGCGTGTTTCGCTGTTCATTGGAGCGCTCCCGTACGCGCGGCGGATGGACGCGTGGCCATCGATGCATGCAGCGATGCCGGTACCGCGTCGTGCCGCGACGTGCCGTTGTCGATCGCATGGCGTGCGATCCATTCGAGCAGTTGCGGCGTGCTGCCGAACTGCGCGAGCGACGCCTGCGCGCGCTTGAAATAGAGATGCGGGTCGTATTCCCACGTAAAGCCGACACCGCCGTGCAACTGAATCGCTTCCTGCGCGCAGAACGCGTATGCGTCGTTCGCGGCGGCCTTCGCGGCCGCGATGTCGCCGCGCAGCGCAGCGCCCGGCGCCACGCCGCCCGCTTGCGCATCCCATGCGTGCGCGGCGCCGAGCACCGCCGAGCGCGCGGATTCGATCAGCACCATCATCTGCGCGCAGCGATGCTTGACGGCCTGGAACGACGCGATCGCGCGGCCGAACTGCACGCGCTGGCCCGTGTAGTCGAGCGTCAGATCGAGACATTGCTGCGCGCCGCCGAGCTGTTCGGCGGCCAGCGCGAGCGCCGCGAACCATGCGGCGCGCTCCAGCACCTGTGCGGCGACGGTGCCGCAGGCGAACAGTGCCTCGCGGTTCACGCGGATTTCGTCGAGGACGATGCGCGCGATCGGCCGCGTCGCGTCAAGCGTGTCGAGCGGCGTGATGCGCAGGCCGGGCGCCGTCGCAACGTCGATCGCGAACAGGCCGATCGACCGCCCTTCGTTCGCGATCCGGGCGGGAATCAGCAGCAGGTCGGCGCGCGCGCCGTCGATCGCCTGTTCGATCGTGCCGGACAGCGCGTAGCCGCCCGCCGCTTCTTCGGCGGCGACGGGCAGCCGCCCCGCGCCGGCCGGCAACTCGAACGGCAATGCCAGCGTCGCGCTGCATGCACCTTCGGCGATCTTCGCGAGCCAGCCGGCCGCGAGCGGCGCGTCGGAGCAGCTCGCCAGCGCGGTCGCGGCCAGGCACGCGGTCGGGAAATACGGCACGCACGCGATGCGCCGGCCGAGTTGCTCCATCAACAGCGTCTGTTCGACCGCGCCGAGCCCGAGGCCGCCCGCCGCTTCCGGCAGCGCGAGCGCGTTCCAGCCGAGCTCGCCCGCGAGCGCGGCCCACAAGGCGTCATCGCGGCCGGCAGATTGCTCGAGCGCGCGGCGCACGTCGGCGGATGCGCTGCGTTCGGCGAGCACGTCGGCAGCCGCGTCGCGGATCATCGCCTGTTCATCGGTGAGCGCGAGATCCATGCTTCAGCTCCCGTACACGCGCTGCGCGGGACGCGCATCCGCGAGCAGCCGCGCAATCGCCGGGCCGACCTCGGCCGGCTCCCAGCGCGCGCCGCGATCGACGCTCGGGCCGGTGCGCCAGCCTTCGGCAATCGCGATCATCCCGCCCGCGACCTCGAACACCTGGCCCGTCACGTCGGCCGACAGCGCGCTGCCGAGCCACACGACGAGCGGCGCGACGTTGGCCGGATCGAAATAGTCGAAGCCGCCGTCCTCGGGCTTCTTCATCATGTCGGCGAACACGCTCTCGGTCATCGACGTGCGCGCGGCCGGCGCGAGCGCGTTCACCCGCACGCCGTAACGCTGCAGCTCGACCGCCTGCATCAGCGTGAGCGCCGCGATGCCGGCCTTCGCCGCGCCGTAGTTCGACTGACCGATCGACCCTTGCAGCCCGGCGCCCGAGCTCGTATTGACGATGCGCGCGTCGATCGGCGCGCCGGCCTTCGCGGCGTCGCGCCACGCTCGCGCCAGCACGTTCGACAGGCAGAAATGACCGCGCAGGTGCACGCGCATCACGTCGTCCCAGTCGGTTTCGGTCATGCGCGCGAACATCTTGTCGCGGCAGATGCCCGCGTTGTTGACCAGCACGTGCACGTCGCCGAACGCGTCGCGCGCGGCATCGACGATCCGCTGCGCGGTGTCGATCCGGGTGATGTCGTCGGCATTCGCGAGCGCGCGCCCGCCGCGTCGGGCGATCTCGTCGCACACGGCCTGTGCGGCCTCGTGACGGATGTCGTTGACGACGACCGCCGCGCCTTCATCCGCGAACGCGAGCGCGTATTCGCGGCCGAGCCCGCCGCCCGCGCCGGTGATGATCACGGTGCGTCCGTGACAGATTCCCATGCTTGTGTCTCCTCGATCGACGAATCGTGAAAGTGCCGCGCTCACAGGCGCTCGATGATCGTGACGTTCGCGAGGCCGCCGCCTTCGCACATCGTCTGCAATCCGTAACGACCGCCGGTGCGTTCGAGCTCGTGCAGCAGCGTCGTCATCAACCGTGCGCCCGTCGCGCCAAGCGGATGGCCGAGCGCGATGCCGCCGCCGTTCGGGTTGGTCCTTTCGTGCGGGAAGCGCGTGTCCGCGAGCCACGCCTGCGCGACCGACGCGAATGCCTCGTTCATCTCGACGACGTCGATCCGCGACCAGTCGAGCCCGCTCTTCTTCAATGCGGCCTGGGTTGCCGGGATCGGTGCGGTGAGCATCCACAGCGGATCGTCGCCGAGCACGCTCAGGTGGTGAATGCGCGCGCGCGGCGTGAGCCCGTAGCGCTTGAGCGCATCCTCCGACACGATCAGCAACGCGGCGGCCGCATCGCAGGTCTGGCTCGCGACGGCGGCCGTCAGCGAGCCGCCGGGCATCAGCGGCTCGAGCGTCGCCATCTTTTCCAGCGACGTGTCGGGGCGCGGCGTCTCGTCGTGCAGCACGCCTTCGAACGGCACGATTTCCCGCTTGAAATGGCCGGCCTCGATCGCCGCCACCGCGCGCCGGTGGCTTTCCAGCGCGTAGCGCTCCATCGCATCGCGCGACAGGTTCCAGTGATCGGCGATCCGCTGTGCCGCGACGAACTGCGACACCGGCGCGTCGCCGAAGCGCGCGCGCCAGCCGGCGCTGCCCGAGAACGGGTCGTCGAAGCCGAGCGGCGCCGCGCTCGTCATCGCGGACGAGATCGGGATCTGCGTCATCGTCTGCACGCCGCCCGCGACCACGACGTCCTGCACGCCGCTCATCACGGCCTGCGCGGCAAAATGCACGGCCTGCTGCGACGAGCCGCACTGCCGGTCGACCGTCACGCCCGGCACCTGCAGCGGCAGCCCGGCCGCGAGCCAGCACGTGCGCGCGATGTTGCCGGCGAGCGGGCCGATCGTGTCGACGCAGCCGAACACGACGTCGTCGTATTCGTCGGCCGGAATCGCATTGCGTTCGACGAGCGTCTTCAGCACGAAGCCGCCGAGGTCCGCCGCATGCACGTGGGCGAGCCCGCCCTTGCGGCGGCCGGTCGGCGTGCGCAGCGCGTCGACGATATAGGCTTGTTTCATCAATGTGTTTCCTCGAAGTCGAAGGTCTGCGCGGGACCGATCGGCAATGCATCGCCGAGGATCGCGTCGGCCACGCGGGCCTTGTGGAATGCGTTGTCGCCCCAGCTGCCGGAGAGCGCCCAGATCCGCTTCATGAAGATCTGCAGGTCGAGCTCCCACGTGTAGCCGATCGCGCCGTGCACCTGCATCGCGTGACGCGCGGCCAGTTGCGCGGCGGCGGTCGCCGCGAGCTTCGCGTGCGACACCAGCACCGCGCGCCGCGGGTGATCGTCGGCGATCGCCTGCGCGGCGCGCGCGACCACCGGCCGCGCGAACTCGTAGCGGATCGCGACGTCGGCGAGCAGGTGCTTGAGCGCCTGGTACGAGCCGATCGCCTTGCCGAACTGCTTGCGTTGCGCGCTGTAGTCGATCGCGACGTCGAGCACGCGCTGCGTGAGACCGAGCAGTTGCGCCGCGACCGCGAACGCACCGTGGTCGAGCGCGCGATCGAGCAGCGGCGCGGCGTCGTCGGCGCTCGCGATGCGCGTGGCCGCCGACGGCTCCCAGTCGAGCGTGAACAGGCGCCGCGATGGATCGACGCTGTCGACCGCGCGCCATGCGCACTGCGCGGGGTCGACCCGGTGCAGCTCGCCGCGGTGCGCGCACAGCAGCGTCCGCGCGACGTGCACGTCGGCCGCATACGGGTTGACCGGATGGACGAGCGCGACACGCGCGCGCCCTTCGGCGATGTCGCGCAGCAGCGCGTCGCGCCAGTCGCTGGCCGGCAGCCGCGCGAGCACGCCGGCCGACACGAGCGCCGTGTCGAGCAACGGCTCGGGGCTGCCGAAGTAGCCGTAGGTCTGCGCGAGCAGCGCCCATTCCACTTCGGTCAGGCCGAGGCCGCCGTGCGCATCGGGCACCGACACGGCGGTCAGCCCCTGCGACGCGAACAGCGACCACAACGCGTCGGAGCGGCCCGTCGGCGTGGCCCACAGCTCGCGGATCAGCTCCGGGGTCATCTCGGTCATCAGCAGGCGCTTCACGCTGTCCGCGAGCGCTTCCTGGTCTTCATCGAATACGAAATCCATACGATGTCCGTTCAGTGAGGGGGGCGTCGGCACGCTCACGCGCGCGGCATGCCGAGCATCCGTTCGGCGACGATGTTGCGCTGGATCTCGTTGGTGCCCGCGTAGATCGGGCCGGCCTGCGCGAACAGGAAGCCGTCGAGCCAATGACCGAGCGTCGCATGCTGCGCGGCCGTCTGCGGGACGACCTCGCCGTGCGCGCCGAGAATGTCGAGCGCGGTCTGGTGCATGCGCAGGTCGAGCTCCGACCAGAACACCTTGTTGGTGCTCGACTCCGCGCCGATATGGCCGCCCTTGAGCAGCCGGCTCGCGGTCGCGTAGGTCGACAGCGCGTATGCCTGAGCGTCCATCCATGCCGACACCACGCGTTCTCGCAGCGTCGGGTCGCGATCCGCGCTGTCGCGGTGCGCGAGATACAGGTCGCGCAGCGCCTGCGCGGTGCGCTGGAAGCGCGCGGGCGAACGCAGCATCAACCCGCGCTCGAAGCCGGCCGTGGCCATCGCGACCTGCCAGCCCGCGCCTTCGGCGGCCAGGCGGTTTTCGACCGGCACGCGCACGTCGTCGAAGAAGATTTCCGCGAAGCCCGTCTGTCCGTTCAACTGGCGGATCGGCCGCACGGTGATGCCCGGCGCGGACAGCGGCACCATCAGGAACGTGAGCCCGTGGTGACGCGACGATTCGGGATCGCTGCGGAACAGCCCGAACAGCCAGTCGGCCCACACCGCGCGCGTCGACCAGATCTTCTGGCCGTTGAGCACGTATTCGTCGCCGATGCGGATCGCGCTCGTGCGGATCGCGGCCATGTCCGAGCCCGCGTTCGGCTCCGACCAGCCCTGCGCCCACACATGCTCGCCCGCCGCCATCGCCGGCAGGAAGCGCGCCTTCTGCTGAGGAGTACCGAAATCCATCAACGTCGGACCGAGCAGGAAGATGCCGTTCTGGTTCACGCGCATCGGTGCGTCGGCGCGCCAATACTCCTCCTCGAAGATCAGCCACTCGATCAGGTCGCAACCGCGCCCGCCCAGCTCGCGCGGCCACGTGACCATGCTCCAGCGGCCCGAATGCAGCGTGCGCTCCCATTCGCGGTGCGCGGCGAAGCCTTCCTCGGTGTCGAAGCTCGGCAGCCGCTCGCGCGGCACGTGCGCGGCGAGCCATTCGCGGATTTCCGCGCGGAACGCCTGCTGTTGCGGCGTATAGGTCAGGTTCATGCGCGTGCCTCCTCGGCTTGCGCGTCGAACCGCGCGTCGCGCTTCTCGACGAATGCGGCGCGCGCCTCCGTCGAATCGTTAGTCATGTACGCCTGCAGCGTGAAGCCCTGCTCCCAGCGGTACTTGTCCTCCAGATCTCCGTCCTCGACGCCGTTCAGCGCCTCCTTCGCGAGCCGCACCATCGCGGGACTCTTTTCCGCGATCCTGCGGGCGATCGCGAGCGCCGCGTCGCGCAGCGCGTCGCGCGCGACGACCTGCTCGAGCGCCCCGAGCCGATATGCTTCGGCCGCGTCGATCATCTCGCCGGTGAAGTACATCGCGCGGACCTTCTGCACCCCGAACAGTCGTTGCAGATGCGCGCCGCCCCCCATCGCGCCGCGATCGATCTCCGGCACGCCGAAGCGTGCGCAGTCGGCCGCGACGACGATATCCGCCGCGCCGCAGATGCCGATTCCGCCGCCGAGCACGAAGCCGTGCACGGCCGCGATCACCGGCTTCGGATTACGGTGCACCGCGCGAAAGGTCTCGTAGTTGCCCGCGTTGACCGACACGATCCGCTCCGGATGCGCGGCCAGCTCCTTGATGTCGACGCCCGCGCAGAAGCCGCGGCCTTCGCCGCGCACGACGATCACGCGCACGTCGTCGTCCTCGCCGAGCGCATCGAGCGCGCGTGCGAGCGCGTGCCAGCCGTGCGCGTCGAGCGCGTTTACGGGCGGATGGTCGATCACCAGTTCGGCGATGCCGTCGGCGCGCTCGATCCGGAACGGCATCGCGCCGCCCGGTTGTTTGGATGTAGTCATCTCCTGCCTCCCTGTGATGTCCTTCAGGCCGCGTCGGTCGCCGCCACGCCGCGCAACGCGGCCAGCGCGTCGAGCCGCTCGCTCGCTTGCGCGACGATCCGCGCGATCAGCGCGTCGCACGATTCGATCGCGCCGATCATCGCGGCCGCCTGACCGCTCGGCAGCACGCCGTCGTCCGGCCGCCCTTCGACGATCGCGCGCTGGATCAGGAACGGCGCGTTCGCGGCCATCAGCGTCTGGCTCGCCGTGTAGTCGTGCGAGCGCAGCGCCTTGATCGCGAGGCGCAGCATGTCGGTCGTACGCAGCCCGCTCCGACGGCGCCACGCTTCTGCCGTCTTCAGCGCGAACAGCGTGCGGCGCAGCGGGCCGAAGCGCTCGAGCTTCAGCAGATACGGGTTGTCGATCATCCGTTGCGGCAGCCCGTCGAGCGCATCCGACACACGGATCCGCGCCGGGTCGCCGACCGCGACGTACCGGTCGAGCGTCGCGCGCGGCACCGGCGATTCGGCGCTCATCAGGAAGCGCGTGCCCATCGCGATGCCGGCGGCGCCGTACGCGAGCGCGGCGGCCAGCCCGCGCCCGTCGAAGAAGCCGCCGGCCGCGACGACCGGCACGCGCACCGCGTCGAGCACCTGCGGCAACAGCAGCGTGGTCGGGACCGAGCCGGTGTGGCCGCCGCCTTCCGCGCCCTGCACGGTCACGATGTCCGCGCCGAGCTCGACCGCCTTCGCCGCGTGCTTCGGCGCGCCGACGGTCGGCATGCAGACGATGCCGGCGTCCTTGAAGCGGCGGATCGTCTTCGCGTCCGGCCCGCGGCCGTAGCTCACCGCGCGCAGCCGGTGCGCGATCGCGAGATCGACCACCTGCGCGGCGTTCTTCTGGAACATGTGGAAGTTGATGCCGAATGGCTTGTCGGTCAGCGACTTCACCTTCAGGATCTCGGCCTCGAGCTGCTCCGGTTCGAGCGTCGCGCCGGCCAGGAAGCCGAAGCCGCCGGCGTTGGCGGTCGCCGCGACGAGGCGCGCGTCGGCCACCCAGCCCATCGCGGTCTGCACGATCGGGTAGCGGCAGCCGAGCAGGTCGCACAACGGCGTATGCAGCGTCGTGCTCATGCGGCCGCTCCGTTGACGGCCGCCGCTGCCGCAGCGGCGCGCCCTTCGTCGTCCGTCTGCTCCGGGCGGCGCTGCGAGCTGGCCATCTTGCGCGCGTCGTAGCCGCCGAGGCGGTCGCCGCTGACGAGCTCGTTGTGCGCGTGCGCGAAGTGATGCCATGCGAATGCCGCGTCCATCGCCGCGCGCTTGCCCTGCAGTTCCTCGACGTGGTTCAGCGCCTGCTTGGTCAGCGCGAGGCCGAGCCGCGGCATCGTCGCGATCTTCGCGGCGATCGCGTAAGTCGCGTCGCGCAGCCGCTCGCGCGGCACCACGCGGTTGACCATGCCCATCTGGTACGCGCGCTCGGCCGGCATCCGCTCGCCGAGGAACAGGAATTCCTTCGCGATGCGCGGGTTCAGCTCGTATGCATGCGCAAAATACTCGACGCCCGGAATCCCCATCCGCACGACCGGATCCGCGAAGAACGCGTCTTCCGACGCGACGATCAGGTCGCATACCCACGCGAGCATCAGCCCGCCCGCGATGCATGCCCCGTGCACCATCGCGATGGTCGGCTTCGGCAGGTCGCGCCAGCGCCGGCACATCCCGAGATACACCTCCTGTTCGCGCGCATAGAGGAATTCGCCGCCCTCCTTGTCGACGTGGTCGTACCACATCGACGCGCGCTCGAACGACTCGTGAATGTCGCGGCCGGGCGTGCCGATGTCGTGGCCCGCCGAGAAATGCTTGCCGTTGCCCGCGAGCACGATCGCCTTCACTGCGTCGTCATGCGACGCGCGCCGGAACGCCGCGTCGAGCGCATACGTCATCTTCGAGTTCTGCGCGTTGTGATACTCGGGACGGTTCATCGTGATCGTCGCGATGCCGTCCTCGACCACATAGTCGACGACACCGTCGCCGAACGCCATCTGGGTCGCTTCCATGTCGGACCTCATCCGCGGCGCGGCGCCGGATTGTTGCGCACGATCGTCGCGCGCAGGTTGTGAGGGTCGAGCGCACGCACGATGCGCAGGTCTTCCGCGCTCGGCGGAGCCGTCGTGCCGAGCTCCGGCGCGGCAACCAGCGGGAATCCGGTCGCGTCCTGCACCTCGTCGAAGCTCACGCCCGGATGCAGCGAGCGCACGCGGATCGCATGGTCGGGGCCGCCGAAATCCATCACGCAGAGATCGGTGACGATGCTGCGCAGATCGACGAAGGTCTTCATGCCGGGCAGCCGGCGCGCCGGGTTGTAGCCGACCGTGCAGACCATGTCGACTTCGCCTTCGACGAACGTGCGCTTGCCGTGGCCGCTGATGAAGAACGAATTCGCATGGTTCGTCGAGTTGCCGGGGAAGCCGCGTGCGCCGAGCAGTTGCGTCTTGGGCCGCGCATAGTCGTCGCCGAGCCACGAGATGTTCGCCTGGCCGAAGCGGTCGATCTGCGTCGGCATCACCAGCGCGTGGCGGCGGCCGTGCCACAGGCAGTCGAACACGCGCTCGTAGGTCATCCAGCCGCTCGCCTTCACGCGATAGCCGTCGGGGCGCGGCCCGAGCGGGACCGGCTCCTCGACGAGATACGCCTCGCCGTCGGTCAGCATCAGGCCGTTGTTGTACGCGAGCCGCGCAAGACCGGCCGCGAGCCGCGGGCCCGTGCCGATACCGGTCGCCAGCACTTCGCCGTCGTCGCGCCAGAGTCGCGCGGACGCGACGATCATCAGTTCCGCGAGGGAATGGTCGAGAGATTCGCTCACAGGCGCTCCTTTACAGAATCGGCAACGGCAGCGTCGTCACGTGCGACAGGCCGCCGACGCCTTCGAGATACTGGCGTTCGTCCCGGCCGACCACGTCGCGCAGGTACGCCGCCGTCTTCGCATCGTCTTCCGCGCTCGCGCAGTACGCGCGCAGGTGCGGCAAGTCCCAGCCGTAAGCGGGCCCGCACGACGTCGGGTGCGCGCCGCCCGGCGCATGCACGACGCCGGTGACGAGCGAGCGCTCGAACGGATTGCGTTTCGCGGCATCGAGGTCTTCGGTCGCGAGCGACGCATCGACCGATTCCGCCGACACGTAGCAGCGCTGCGCGGCGCGCGCCATCCACGCGTCGAAGAATGGATCGGGGCCGTCGATGCGCGTGTTGCCCATCCGGTCGGCCGCGTTCACGTGCAGCAGCGCGACGTCGAGTTCGAGCGCCGGCATCGCGAGCAGCGTCTCGCCGTCGTCGTACGGAGACCTGACCGTACGCAATTGCGGCGCGTGATCGAGCAGCGCGGTGCCGAGCCCGGCGCGTGTCGGCAGGAACGGCAGGCGCGCGGCGGCCGCGCGCAGGCCGAGCTGCAACATGCCTTCGTCGAGTTCCAGCACGTCGATGCGGCCCTGCTCGCGGGCGCGCCGGAAATGCGGTTCGAGCGGGATCACGTCCAGCGACACGAAGCCGAACACCACCTTGCGCACCTTGCCCGCCGCGCACAGCAGGCCGACGTCGGCGCCGCCGTAGGCGACGACCGTCAGGTCCTTCAGGTTCGAGCGCGCGATCTCGCGCACCAGCGCCATCGGCTTGCGCCGCGGCCCCCATCCGCCGATGCCGATCGTCATGCCGTCGGCGAGTTGCGCGACCACGTCGCGCGCGGACATCGTCTTGTCGAGAAGTTTCATCGTCATCGTGCTGGCTTACCGGTATCCGATGCTGAAATCGTGGCCCCACTGGCTCACCTTGGTGGCCTCGAACACCGCGTGCTTCGACCAGTCGACCGTGAGGCCGCCGAAGCCGTATTCGAGATCGAAGCCGCCGGGGGTCTTCATGTAGAACGAGATCATCTGGTCGTTGCAGTGCCGGCCGAGCGTCGCCGACATCTTCACGTCGTGCGCGGCAACTCGATCGAGCGCGCGGCCGACTTCGTCCATCGAGTCGACTTCGGCCATTACATGCACGCAGCCCGACGGCACGGCCATCTCGAACAGCGCGAGGCTGTGATGGCGCGCGTTGCGGCAGTGCATGAAATGGATGCGTTTCTCGGGTTCGACGGGGTCCGGCGTGAACTTCACGCGGTAGATGTCGGACAGCTCGAAGCCGAGCACGCCGCGCACGAATGCGTCGGTCGCGTCGAACTGCGGCGCGGGCAGCACCGCGTGGCCCAGACCCATGTCGCCGGTGACGAAGCGCGCGACGCCGAGCGGCGACACGAAGCGGCGGAAGTCGCAGCGCGCGCCCCAGTACAGCTCGTGGCGGTTGCCTGAAGGATCGGTGCACCACGCCATCGCCTGCACGCGGCGCAGTGCGGCTTCGTCGCGCGTCGCGCGCACGGCCTCGACGTCCGCATGTTGCAACGCCGCGAGCGCGGCGTCGAAGGCGGCGGCGTCGGGCAGCTCCCAGCCCGACGCCAAATAGCGATCGGCCGTGCCGGGGACGATCACGTAGCGGAAATCGCGCTCGTCCATCTTCAGGTACAGCGCGCCGTCGGGTGCGTCGAGCGCCTGCATGCCCAGCACGTCTTCCGCGTAGCGGCGCCACGCATCGACGCGGGTCGCTTCGACGACGACGTAGCCGAGCGCACGGACATCGATCATGTCGGCCTCCTCCAGGTTCAGATTCCGTTGTTCGTGAAAGGATTCTGGACGGTCGGGGATGGCGTCACATCGTCTGTTGGGACGAGAGCCGGTGGGAGGCGGGAGCGTGGCGCGGCCAGTGCGTTGGGGGAAACGGCGTTGTCTTGGTGCGGCGCGGCAACGGAGGTCGGGAGAGGGAGGCCGAAGCGATGCCTGGACACCTGCGACAACGCTGGCGGGGCGCGTGCGGATCCGAGGAATAGCCCGCCCGGTGGATTATCTTTCTTACGGCCTGAACGTCAGGAATTCGCGAAAAATCGGCCGGGGCGGCTGCTTCTTCTGCGTGGAAATCGAGCGTCGGCACGCGCAACGCGCGTCGCCTTCAGCCGACCGGCGCGACGGCATCCGCCCCCTCGGTGAGCGCCGCAGCCGTCAGCCGGTTTTCCGGAAACGGACTGCGAAGCGCGTCGACAAACGTCGACACACGCGTCATGGACTTCGACCCTTGTAACGGGTATGTTACGAAAGCGGCGTTTAATGTCTTTCAAAAATATCAATAACGGCCTACAAGGATCACCCATTGAAAACCACAAAAAACCCGCTTTCGCTGTCCGACGTGTACGAGGCGTCGGCGGCGATGAACCGGCGCGACTTCATTCGTCTCGGCACGTATGCAGCCGTATCGATGCTGGCCGCCTGCGGCGGCGGCGGATCCGACGCACCGCCGCCGGATCCGCGCCCGGACGGCGTCTCGCTCACGCTCGCCGTCCAGCAGCCCGCGTCCGGCACTGCCGCGCTCGATGCCCACTTCGCGAGCCTCAGCTTCGAGAAAGCCCACATCAACAACAACTGCTTCCGCGCCGACAACACGAACCTGATCGGCCTGCTCAACAGGCTCGGCGGCGGCGTGCTGCGCATCGGCGGGAACAGCGTTGACCGCATGACGTGGGCACCTGACGGGCCGGGGAAAATCCGGGGGCAGGTTTCGCGTATCGACGTGGCGCGATTCGTCGCGTGTCTCAAGCAATGTCCCGCATGGAAGGTGATTTACGGGATCAATTTTGCCGGTGCGCATGGCTCGGTGACGTCGCCATCGCAAGCGGCCGACGAAGCGCTGTATGTGGCACAGCAACTCGGCGGCCAGTTGCTCGCGTTCGAGATCGGCAACGAACCCGATCAATACGGCGGCAGCAGGACGCCGAACCTGGCCGGCATCACCTACGACATCTTCCTGAACGGCGGCACGGTCGCCCAAGGGGCGATCGCTGGATGGAACCAGTTCGCACGGGCGATCGCGGGTGCGGTCAGCGGCGCCGTGTTCAGCGGGCCGTCCGCCGCCAGCGACACGCCGGGCTGGGCGGAGCAGTTCGCGGTGAGCCAGGGCAGGAACATCGCACTGCTGACCGAGCACTACTACATCAGCAATTACAACGACAGCGCGCCGTCGATCGCCGGGATGCTCGCCTACCCCGATACGAATCTCGTGACGGCGCTCCAGAACATGCAGTCCGCCGCGCGGCAGGCCGGCGTGCCGTTCCGGATGAACGAGACGAATTCGTATTTCAACAGCACGAAGCCGGCCGGTGTCAGCAACGTGTTCGCGAGTGCGCTGTGGGCGATCGACTTCATCTTCACGCATGCGCAGTACGGCGCGAGCGGCCTGAATTTCCACAACAACGGATCGATGACGAGCTATACCGCGATCGCCGATTCGCAAGGCGAAGTCACGGCCGTGCAGCCGCTCTATTACGCACTGCTTTTCTTTTCGCAAATCTTCTCGGGCGGCGGCGCCGGTCAACTCCTGAATACGACGCTGAGCACGAGCACGGCGGCCGTGAGCGCATTCGCGGTCGCGACCAGCCAGGGCGCGACCTACGTGATCATCAACAACAAGGATACGGCCAGCGCCGCAAACGTTACCGTCACGCTCGATGCGCCGGCGTCGCGCGCGACAGTGATGACGCTTGCTTCGTCAGGCAACGCGACGAATGCCCAACTGGCCAATCCGGGCATCTATAACGGCGGCACACCGATCACGTTCGGCGGACTGGCGGTCGCGCTGAATGGCGCATGGAACGGGTCGCCGCAGCAGACGCTTGCAGTGGCGAACCGCCAGGTCGCCGTGACGGTGGCCCCCGTCAGTGCCGCACTGATTCGCATTAGCTAACGTCGTCAACCCACGACGCCAACGACGCGAACGTCGCGCGACGTCTCCCGTCGCGATTCCGCAGATTCGCCCGCCCCGGCCGCCGTGCACACGATGATCCGTCACGATGCCGCGGCCGACAGCATGCTTCGCCGCACGACCACCGCCAGCACCGCGACCAGGATCGCCGACGCGACCGGCCACATCGTGCCCGTAATGACCGCGACGAACGCCTGCGCCGGCGCGAGCCATGCGAGCGTCAGGACGGCCGTCTCGAGCCGGTCCGGCCGAACGTTGTGCCAGTCGAGCAGCAGGAAGATGACCGGCAGCACCAGCCACAACAAGTCGTAATACATGAAGTACGGCTGAACGAGCAGCGTCGCGGCAGCCAGTGCGGCCGCACGCAATTCGAAGCGCGTCGCGCGAATCCATACATAAGCGACGGCCACGACGGCGCCCACCGCGACGCACGTTTGCAAGCCGTATGCGACCTGAATCGACAGGCCCGCGGCGCGCGCGAACCCGAACATCGATGGCATGCCGCGCCAGAGCGTCTCGCCGTACGCCATCACGCCGCGATCGAAGGACGGCAGGAACGCGAAAAACGCGATCCACGCCTGCCACCCGAATATGATCGCCGAGACCGCGACGAGTCCGGCACTGAACATGCCCGCCGAGGCCAGCGCCGTCCAGTGCCGTCCGCAGATCAGGGCCAACGGGAACAGCACGCCGTATTGCGGCTTCACCATCAGGAGCGCGATGCAGGCGCCCGCAACGATCGGGCGCGACCTGAGCATCAACAGCGCCGCGCCGGCCGCCGCGACGGTCAGAAACGCGTTCTGCATCGTCAGCGCGGCACCGATCAGCCCCGGAAACGCGGCGATCGCGAGCCGCCACTGTCCGTCGAGCGAACGCGTCAGTCGCGCGACGACTGCCACATAGCAGGCGATGGTCAGCAAACCGAACAAAACGACGGCATTCGCGAACGGCATCAAGCCGAACGGGACGACGACGAGCAGAAAGGTCGGCGGATACGGCCACGGCGCGAAATCGTCGAAAGGCCGCAGCGCGGCCTCGATCGGCTGAATCCATTGCGGCGAGAAGATCGCGGTCGGGCCGTGCTCGAGCGCGACCCGCGCCGTTGCCCAGAATATCGCGAAGTCCGACCCGACCATCGGCGCGGACCGGTCGTGCCACAGGTAATAGCGGATCACCCAGACGCCGAGGAAGAGAACCTGCAGCGCGAGCGCCGCGACGGCATACGTGCCGACGCGCCGTCCATCGGCTGCACGATCGTCCGCTGCACGTACCCGCTCCATCGACCACCCCGCGCTATGTGTTCCGGTGAAGCATGGATGACGCCCGGCCGCGCTGCGGCCGACACTGCGCATGCTTCGCATGGCCGTGCCGTGATGCGCGTGCCGCTCAGAACCGGTACGAGATCCCGATCTGCAGGACCGGATACCACCGATACCGCGACATTACCCGGTTCAGTTCGTCGAGGCCGCTGGAGGCCAGAACCTGGCTCTTCTGCGGTCCGGCTGCGGCAGCGAGCGCCGGCGACAGCGTGTACGAGCAGCGCGGAATCCCGTATGCGACGCCCAGATCGGCGACGAAGCCGAGTCCTTTCGATGCCGGCCGGTGCCCGTAGCCGATCCCGGCATACGGCATCACGGCCGGATAGCGCGCCTCCGCGACCGCGTACATCCCGGGCAGCGCCGGATATCGCTTGCCGCCGAACACGTAGGTGCCGTTGGTGGGCACCGACACGCCGCGGATTTCGTCGTCGTTGAAGCGCAACCCGATCGTTGCACGAAAGCCGCTGCCGCGCCACGGAAAGATATCGGCATACAGGCCGCCCTGGCGCAGCTTGATGTCGTCCTGATAGCGATTGCCGGCCACGGTGAAGTCATGCGTCAGATTGATCGCATTGAAATCCGCGTGTGCGCCCAGCACGGCGTTGAAGCTCACGGCCGCGCCGATGCCGACGCCTTGCGTGCCGCCCTGCAGGTAGATTTCCTGCGCGTGCGCGCCAGCCGCGAACACGATCGCCAGCGCTGCCCATTGGTTCACAGTCGTTTTCACGGGCGTCTCCCCCGACATGTGCCGGGCGCGCCGACCCGCCGCGTGCAGCGCATGCCGCCACGCGCAGCGGGCCCCCGACACGACATCTCGCAAGCAAGCTTGCTGTTTGACGGATCGCACGCGTGCGGTGTCCGTTCGTGTCTTCGAAACGACGCATTGCGCGTCCGACACGACCGGCCGCCATTGCGCGGCTCGATCCGATCCCCGATATTTCGATGTCGTTGCATGCCGCTCTCGCGATTCGTCGTTGATATCGATCGCGGTTGTGTCGAGCGGCACCGGCCTAACCGCAAGGCATGTGCCATGCGGCGCGGACCGGTGCCGGGCAAGCGTCTCGGCCGGACGCCCGGGGTTATGCGGGAGGGAATCGACGGAAATGTTTCAGGAACGCATCTGTTTTCGGCGCGGGAGCGCCGTGGCCGATGCAGGGAAGCTACGCATCGGGCGTTGCGACGCGCGCCGGCCAAGCGTGCGCGGCCATCGGCATCCACGAAGCCGCAACGGCCGGCAAGCGCGTGTGGCACCACACGCCCGGGAAAAATGTTTCATCGACGTGACCCCGCCCGGGCCATGCGTGGCCAGAGAGACGTCATCCCGCGATGCGGGTCAGGGTGATTACCGAGGACGATGTGTGCGCAACGAGTGGGCGGCGAGATGGGCGCTCACGCGCGTCGATGCATGGAATGTGGGCCGACGATCCCGTTCGCCGGCGGTGTGCCAGATTCGACGAATCGGGCGCCAAGAGCAACTGACGTGTTCGTGTGCACGCGGCTGTGCGCGTCGATCTGCGCGGGATCGGTCACGTCCGCGCGATGCGCGGTGGCGGCGACGCCTGTGTCGCGCAGGTCGCGCGCGACACGCTCGGCGACGTCGGCCTTGCTGCGATAACCGAGCGCGACCGTCACGCCGGCGCGTGCGAATTCGAGCGCAACGCCCTGCCCGATCCCGCCGCTGCCGCCGAACACGAGCACCGCCCCCGGTGGAAATCCGTTGTCGTTCATGCGTTCATCCCGTTGGTCACGGATCGCGCGCCGGCGCTCAGGCCGCCGCTTCGGCGCCCGCGCGCAGCCGGTACTTCAGCACCTTGCCGGCCGCGCTCGTCGGCAGTTGGTCGACGAACGTGAAATGCCGCGGCACCTTGTAGTTCGCCATGTTGCCGCGTGCCCAGTCGTTCAGCGCGTCGGCGTCGGTGTGCGCGCCGGGACGCAGCACGACGTACGCATGCCCGACTTCGCCGAGCCGCTTGTCCGGCACGCCGACCAGCGCGACCTGTGCGATCGCCGGGTGCGCGGCCAGCAGCCTCTCGATCTCGGCCGGATAGCAGTTGAAGCCGCCGACGATGAACATGTCCTTGATCCGGTCGGTGATCTTCAGGTTGCCGTTCGCGTCGACGCAGCCAAGGTCGCCGGTATGCAGCCACCCGTCGGCGTCGACGGCCTCGCGCGTCGCTTCCGGCTGGTTGAAGTAGCCGCGCATCACGTTGTAGCCGCGCACCCAGATCTCGCCGGTTTCCTCCGGCCCGAGCGCGGCACCGTCCCGACCCGCGATGCGCAGCTCGACGCCCGGCATCGGCCGGCCCGACGTGCACGCGACCGTCTGCGCGTCGTCGCCATGACGGCACAGCGTCGCGAACCCGCACGATTCGGTCAGCCCGTAGCCGGTCAGCACGGTCTCGAAGCCGAGCTCCGCGCGCATCCGCTCGATCAGGCTCGGCGCGATCGCGGCCGCGCCCGTCACCGCGATTCGCAGCGAAGACAGGTCGTGCGTCGCGCGTTCGGGCGCATCGAGCAGCGCGTAGTACAGCGTCGGCGGCCCGGGCAGCACCGACACGCGTTCGGCGGCGATGCGCCGCAGGACGTCGGCGGGCTGGAACACGAGATGCGGCAGCACGGTCGCGCCGCTCGACAATGCGGCGAGCCACCCCGCCTTGTAACCGAACGTATGGAAAAACGGATTGACGATCAGATAGCGGTCGTCCCGGCGCACGCCGGCGATCGCGGCCCACGCCTGTGCGGCCTTCAGGTTCTGTCCGTGAGCGGTCATCACGCCCTTCGGGCGGCCGGTCGTGCCGGACGTGAACATCAGGTCCATCACGGTATCCGGTGTCACCTGCGCCTCACGCTCGCGCACGGCGGCGAGCGGCACCGCCGCACCGCGCGCGAGGAACGCGTTCCACGTTTCGTCGCATGCACCGGACGGCGGTTCGCCGTCGAACACGACGACGCGTTCGAGCGTCGCGGGCCGGTGCGGCGCGAGCATCGCCGGATAGGATTCGCCGAGGAAGGTGCCGCAGCAGAACAGCAGCCGTGCCCCGCTGTCGTGCAGGATGCCGCCCACTTCCATGCCCTTCATCCGCGTGTTGACCGGTACGAGGATCGCGCCGACGGTGTGGATCGCCAGCGCTGCGACGATCCATTGCGGCAGGTTCGGCGCCCATACGGCGATCCGGTCGCAGGCATCGATGCCGCTCGCGAGCAGCGCGCGCGCCGCCTCGAGACGCGCCGCGTCGAGTTCCGCATAGGTCAGCCGGCCGTGCTCCGACTCGATCGCCGGATGCGCGCCGTGGCGCGCGGCAGCCCGCGCGATCAGCGCGGGCGTGGTGAGGATTTCGTTGTCCATCGTCATAGGCATCGCAACAGGGTTGCCGCGCGCGCCGCACGCGCGTCGCGGCTCAATCGGGAAACACCACGCGCAGCGCGTCGCTCGCGGGCCGCGCGCAGCAGGCGAGCGTCCAGCCGGACGCGATCTCGTCGTCGTCGAGCACGTGGTTGCCGTCGAGCGCCACCTGCCCGCGTTCGATACGGCACATGCACGCGCCGCACTGCCCCATCCGGCAGGAATTCGGTGCCGGCAGGCCCGCGCGCAGCATCGCATCGAGCAGCGTTTCGCCGGGCGCGCCGGCAAATGCGAAGGTCTCGCCGTCGAGCACCGTCTCGATCGCCGCGCCATCGCCGGCGGCCGTGGCGGGCGCCGTCGCGGACGATGCAGCCGGATCGGCCCGCACCGGCGCATCGGGCAGCGACGCAAAACGCTCGACGTGTACGCGCGCACGCGGCAGCCCGAGGCCGAGCATCGCGGCGAGCGCGTTCTCCATGAACATCGCCGGCCCGCAAATGAACGTTTCCTGCTGGCTGAACGGCCGCGCGAGTTCCTCGAGATGCCGCTGGTGCGGCACGCCCTGCACGCTGTCGAGCCAATGGATCACGCGCAGCCGGCCCGGATGGCGCTGCGCGAGCTGCCGCAGTTCGTCGCGGAAGATCACCGAGCGCTCGTCGCGGTTCGCATAGATCAGCGTCAGCATCCCGCGGCCGTGCACGAGCGCCGACTTCAGGATCGACAGCACCGGCGTGATGCCGCTGCCACCCGCGAACAGCAGCAGGTCGCAGTCGAGCGTGCGCGGCGTGAAGACACCGGCCGGCGGCAGCACGTCGAGCGCATCGCCCGCGCGGATGCGGTCGCACAGCCAGTTCGACGCGCGACCGTCGCGCACGCGCTTGACGGTGATCTTCGGTGCCGCGTCGATACCCGGCGCGCTCGACAGCGAGTAACAGCGCGCGACGCTCGCGCCGGCGCACGGCACATTCAGCGTCAGGAACTGGCCCGGCCGATACGCGAACGCATCGCGCAATGCCGTGGGCACGTCGAACACGAACGAGCATGCATCGTCGCTTTCGGCGATGACGTCGGCGACGGTCAGCCGGTAAAAACGGGAATCGCTCATCGCCGGCTCCTCATGGCGTACCGGGCGCACGGCTCCGCGCCAGGTTCGACGCGAGCGCCGGCGCGATGCATGCGAACGCGTTCAGCACCTGCGTTGCAGCAGCACCGATCAACTGCACGAGCTCTTGAAAAATAGTTGTGTCCGCACCGTTCCAGATATGGCGGTTCAGTCTGCGTGTCATGAGTCGTCCCTTTCCGATGCGATGAAACGCGCGCCGCCGTCACGCGGCCGCACGGTTCGCGGGCGCGCCGGGCGTCGTGTACGCACCGTCGAGATAAACGAGCGGATCGACGTCGCCGCTCATCAGCACTTCGCGGATTCGCCCGATGAACACCGTATGCGTGCCGTATTCGAAACGGCCGTCCTGCTCGCACACGAGGCTCGCCTGCGAATCGTGCAGATACGGGACGCCGAGTGGCGACGCGCGCCACTCGCCGGTCGTGAAGCGCGCCTCGCCCTTCAGGCGGCCGCTGCAGTCGATCGCGATGCCCTCGTGGCGTGCGGACAGCACATTCACGCAGAACGGCGCGCCCGCATCGAGCGGCGGATACAGCGACGCATTGCGGTTGATGCAGATCAGCAGCGACGGCGGATCGGTCGACAGCGAATCGACCGCCGTCGCGGACATCGAGTAGCGCCGGCCGTCGTGCACGCTGCTGATGACCGTGACGGAGCGCGCGAGACGGCGCATCGCGAGCAGCATGTCGGTGCGCAGCGGATGGGTAGTGAGATCGCTCATGATTGGACTCCGTCAAGTTGGGTCGTGGAGGGCTGGTTGGACCGGCCTCCGGCGTCGGCCGCCTGCGCGGCCAGGTGATCGGCCGCGATGAACCCGAAGGTCATCGCCGGACCGAGCGTCGAGCCCGCGCCGGGATAGCTCGTGCCCATCACCGATGCACTGGTGTTGCCGATCGCATACAGGCCAGCGATCGGCGCGCCGTCGGCGCGCAGCACGCGCGCGTGCGCGTCGGTAACGAGCCCGCCCTTCGTGCCGATGTCGCCCGCATCGATTCGCACTGCATAGAACGGTGCCTCGTCGACCGGCCCGAGGCACGGATTCGGCTGGCTCGTCGGGTCGCCGTAGTACGTGTCGAACAGGTTGTCGCCCTTGCCGAACGCTTCGTCGATCCCGGTTGCCGCATAGCGCGCGATGTCGCGCAGCGTGTCGTGCAGCCCGGCCGCATCGACGCCGATCCGCGCGGCGAGCGCATCGATCGTGTCGGCCTTCACGAGCACGTCGCGGAATGCATCGGGAATGCGCGAGTCGGGCATCATCGACGCCGGCATGATCGGTCCGCACGGATACTTGCGGCGAAAGCGCGCGTCGAACACCATCCACGCCGGCACGCACGCGCCGGTGCGCGCATGGTCGCGGTACATCGCCGGCACGAATTCCGAATACGGCGCGGCTTCGTTGACGAAACGCCGGCCGAGACCGTTGACGATCACGCAGCCCGGCAGGTTGCGCTCGACGAACAGCGCGCGCTGCTTCTCCTCGCCCGCGACGCCGACCGTCGGCGCGCCCCAGACGTGTTCCATCAACGCGAGCGCGCCACCGAGCCGATGACCTTCGGCGATCGCGTCGCCGGTGTTGGCCGGCGGCGTCGCGCTCCATTGCATCTGCGTCGGGTGCGGCAGGTAGCGTTCGCGCATCGGCTGGTTGCGCTCGAAACCGCCCGCGCCGAGGATCACGCCGCGCCGCGCGACAATCGTCACCGGCTGCCCGAAGCGCTGCGCGCGCACGCCCGTCACGCGGCCGTCCACGTCGAGCAGATCGCGCATCGGCGTGTCGAGCCAGACGGGCACGTTGCGCTCGAGCAGCGCACGGCGCAGCCCGCCGATCAACGCATTGCCGAGCGTCAGGCGCCGGTCGCGCCGCGTGCGGCGGCGCACGTCGACATCGAGCCAGTAGCGGCCGAACTGCGCGATCGCGAGCTTCATGAAGCCCGGCCCGCGCGAAAACAGCGTATGCGCCTCCTTCGACGTCACGGCCACGCGGCCGCCGATCAACGTGCCGGGCGACGGCGGACGCAGCCGGTCGAGCTCGTCGCCGAGCAGCGCACCGTCGAACGGCAGCGGATCGAGCGCCCGATAGCCCGGCATCGCGCCCGGCAGCTTCTGGAAATAGTCCGCGTACTTCGGCAGCGCCTGGTAGCGCACCGGCGTCTTCGTTTCGAGGTAACGCAACATCTCGGGCGCCTGGTCGAGATACGCGTCGAGCCGCTCGCGCGACGATGCGCCGGCCGTGCACGCGTCGAGATAGCGGCGCGCGGCCTCGCGCGTATCGGTCGCGCCGAGCTCCGCGATATGGTGATTGCACGGTATCCAGATGCCGCCGCCCGAGACCGCCGACGTGCCGCCGTACAGCGCCGTCTTCTCGATCACGACGACGGACAGTCCGCGGTCGGCCGCGCGGCATGCCGCGAGCAGCGCGCCCGCGCCCGAGCCGACGACCACGACGTCGAACACGTATTGCTGCGCTTGCGTGTCGTTCATCGCGGCCTCGTCAGATGAAGTAGTCGGTGTTCTCGCGGCCGAGCATCACGGCGCCGAGGTTCTGGCCGAAGCGATCCACGTTGTTCGCGTAGTGCGCGCGGGCCGCATGCAGGTCGAGAAAGCGGCGCACCAGCGGATTGCGGTGATAGATGCCGTTGCCGCCCGCATAGCGCAGCAGCGCGTTCGCGGCCTGCGCACAGCGCTCGGCGACCTGCGCGGACTGGTAGCGGAAATGCACGCGGCGCTCGATCGACACGGCCGGCCCGCCCGTCACCGACGCCATCAGCTCCGCGAAATTGCGCTTGAGCAGCACCTTCATCTCGTCGATCGCGACGGCCGCGTTCGCACACGCGCTCTGCGCGCCCGGATCGTCGGTCGTCTTCGCACCGCTGTTGGCCGACACGCGCGTGGCCGCATAGCCGGTGAAATCGTCGAGCGCGCCCTGCAACGCGCCGATGCACGACGTGCAGACCGCACGCACGAAGATCTGCGCGAACGGCAGCTTGAACAGCGGCGCGTCGTTGACGGCCAGGCCGGGGCTCGTGCCCATCATCCCGTCGAGCGCCTTGTGCGTGCGGTACGCGGGCACGAACGCGTCGTCGACGACGATGTCGTGGCTGCCGGTCGCGCGCAGGCCGAGCACGTCCCAGTCCTGCTGGATCCGGTAGTCGGATTTCGGCAGCAGGAAGGTTCGGTATTCCGGCGGCTGGCCGGCCTCGGCCGGCGGCACCAGCGCGCCGAGGAACACCCAGTCGCACAATTCGCTGCCGCTCGAGAACTTCCAGTGGCCGGACAGCCGGAAGCCGCCTTCGACCGGCGTCACGCGGCCGACCGGCATGTAGGTCGACGCGATCAGCGTCGCGGGGTCCTTGCCCCATACGTCCTGCTGCGCGCGTTCGTCGAACAGCGCGAGCTGCCAGTTGTGCACGCCGACCACGCCGTACACCCATGCCGTCGACATGCAGCCGCGCGCGAGCGCCATCTGGATGTCGAAGAAGGTCTGCGGATCGAGCTCGTAGCCGCCGTAGCGCTTCGGCTGCAGCACCTTGAAGAAGCCGGCGGCCTGCATGTCGGCGACCGTCTCGGCCGGGATGCGGCCCTGCGCGTCCGCCTGCGCGGCGCGGCCGGCAAGGGTCGGCGCCAGCGCCTCGGCCCGGGCGATCAGGGTGGCGGCCAGTGCGTTCGAATCGTTGTCGCGGTGCACGAATGTCTCCTGTGATGCGGGGCGCGCGCGGCGGCGCTCACCCCGGTCTCTCTCCAAGTGGTTCGTCGCGGCCGGCGCCGCGAGCGAGGGCTCCTGCCGGCGATGGTCGGGCTCGCGCGGGCGCGGCGCATCGTCCGAAGGGACGACGGGCGCGGCGCGGCGCGGCTCGCCCGGCCTTATGCGCAGGCGCGCGCCTTCTCCTTGTTGAAGAACGGGATCACGTGCTCGCCGATGTTGCGGATCGTTTCCATCTGCGCGTCGTGCGGCACCGTGCCCATCTGGCAGAGGAACAGCACTTCGTCGACGCCCGCTTCCTGCAGCCGGCCCACGTAGCCGATGCAGTCGTCCACCGTGCCGTACGCATGGTTCGGGTTCATCATCGCGAGCGCCGGATCGGCGAAGTTCACGACGACTTCCTCCGACGCGAAGCGCGAACGGATCACCATTTCGCCGGTGTCGGCCTGCACGAGGTCGTCGCCCCACTTCGCCGGGTCCGGACGCTCGCCGCCCGTGTACCAGTACGCGAGCGATTCCATGAAGTAGCGCTGGCCGCGGATGCCGATCTTGCGGGCCTTCTGGCCGTCGGCCATCACGACCGTCGGGCACAGCGCCGCGAGGTGCTGGGTCGGGCGGAAGCCCACCTGGTCTTCCGGCTTGCGGCTCGCCCATGCGTCGCGGTAGATCGCGTTCTTCTTCGCGACTTCGTCCGGGCCGCCGAAGCCGAGCACCAGCGCGCCCATCCCGCGCTGGCCGGCACGCAGCAGCGCATCGGTGTTCGTGCAGGCGAGGTACATCGGCGGATGCGGATCCTGGAACGGCTTCGGGTGGATCGGACGCTTCGGGATCTTGATGTACTTGCCGTCGTGCTCGATCTCGTCCTGCACGAACATCTTCGGCACCAGGTACATCGACTCGTCGATCATCGGCTGCAGTTCGTTGAGGTCGTAGCCGAACGCGCCCGCTTCCTGCTGGCTGCCGCCCTTGCCGACGCCGAAATGCACGCGGCCGCCCGACAGGATGTCGAGCAGCGCGACGCGCTCGGCGACCTTGATCGGATGGTTCATCGCCGGCGGCAGGCACACGACGCCGTGACCGAGGCCGATGCGCGTCGTGCGGCCGGCCAGGTACGCAAGGAAGGTTTCCGGCGCGCTCATGTGCGCATAGTTGGTCAGCGACGTGTGCTCCACGCACCAGATCGTGTCGAAGCCGACCTGCTCGGCCAGCAGCGCCTGCTCGACCGTCTCCTTGAACACCCGGTGGTCGCCCTCGCGCGATGCGTCGGTGGTCTGGGCTTCGTAGATGAGGGAAAACTTCATTGCGTGCGTCTCCATGTGTGTTGGACGAGTCGGGGTCGTGCAGCCGCCCGCACGATACGGACGAATAGCGACGGTCCACGGATGGGAGTGTCGGCGCGCGGGCGTGCCCGGGCATCGTCTGTTTGGAGTAACGGCGTGCGCGCGGGGACAGAGGGGTTTCACCGTCATCCGAACAGACTGCGTGGCGGCCGGCACCGCGCGCTAGCATCGGACGACGGCGCGATGCGTGCCGTACACATCACGACAAGGGAGAGAGCGAATGAAGGTATCGATGCTGCTGTACCCGGTCGACGACATCGACACGGCCTTGCCGCTGTTCGTCGACGGGCTGGGCCTGAACGTGAAGTTCCGCGACGGCGATCGCTATTGCGCGCTCGACGGCGGCCCGCTGACGATCGCGCTGGTGGCCGGCGACGAGCAGATCGTCGAACGCGCGGCCCTCACACTGCGCGTGGACGAGGACGACGACCTTTACGCGGCGATGGCGCGGGTCGTGAAGGCAGGCGCGTCGGTGCGCGTGCCGGTGCAGGCCGGGCCGCACGAATACCGCGCGGTGCTGGAGGACAGGAACGGCGCGCTGCTGGTGATTTCGCAGAAACGCGCGGCGTGATGCGGCCACGCGCGGCGCGCATGCCGCGCGATCCGGCGAGCGGGAACCGGGCCGGATGCGACCGGTACGGGCGGGCTCGGCACTGAGCCGTACGGGACCGGACATCCCGCGCCGCGCCATCGCCCATTCCGATGACGACGAATGCCCACGGGCAACTTCCCGACGGCCGCAGGAACCGGTACCATCGAGCGCTTGTAGACCGGCCCTGCGCCGGCGCGAGCCTGCCGGGCCGCGTCGCCCGTCACGTCGCCGCCGCGCCGGTCGCCGCACTTCCCGTTTCGTCATGTCCCGCGAACCCTCACACTCCGCGCTGCTGTGGATCGTCGCCGCCGCGTTCTTCATGCAGTCGCTCGACACGACGATCGTCAATACCGCGCTGCCGTCGATCGCGCAAAGCCTGCATGCGTCGCCGCTCGCGATGCAGCCGGTCGTGGTCGTCTACACGCTGACGATGGCGATGCTCACGCCGGCGTCCGGCTGGCTCGCCGACCGGTTCGGCACGCGCCGCGTGTTCTCGCTCGCGATCCTGGTGTTCTCGCTCGCGTCGATCGGCTGCGCGGCGTCGCACACGCTCGGCCAGCTCGTCGTCGCGCGCGCCGTGCAGGGCATCGGCGGCTCGATGCTGCTGCCGATCGGGCGCCTCGCGGTGTTGCGCCGCGTGCCGGGCGAACGGTACGTCGCGGCGATCGCTTTCGTGTCGATCGCCGGGCAGCTCGGCCCGATCGTCGGGCCGACGCTAGGCGGCTGGCTCACGCAGGCGATTTCCTGGCACTGGGTGTTCATCGTGAATGTGCCGGTCGGCGTCGCGGGCTTCATCGCGGTACAGCGCTTCCTGCCGCACGATCAGGCGACGCAGCCGCCGCCGTTCGACTTCGTCGGCTGCGCGCTGCTGTCGGCGGCGATGATCGCGCTGTCGCTGGCGATCGATCCGCCGATGCCCGCGCACCGCACCGGCTGGGCGGCCGGGCTCGCCGTGCTGGGCGTGGCGAGTGCGCTCGCGTACCTGCCGCATGCGCGGCGCCGCGCGCAGCCGCTGTTCCGGCTCGGGTTGTTCCGCGAGCCGAACTTCGGTTCGGGGCTGCTCGGCAACCTGCTGTGCCGCATCGGCACGAGCGCGGTGCCGTTCATGCTGCCGTTGCTGATGCAGGTGCAGCTCGGTTATACGCCGCTGCAGTCGGGGATGATGATGCTGCCGGCCGCGATCGCCGGCGTGATCGCGAAGCGCTGGATCGCGCCGCTCGCGAAACGTTTCGGCTATGCGACCTTCCTGGTCGTGAACACGGGCATCGTCGGCTGCGCGATCGCGGGGTTCGCGCTGGTTTCGGCACGGCCCGCGCCGGTGCTGGAGATTGCATTGCTGATCGTGTTCGGCGCCGCGAACTCGATGCAGTTCGCCGCGATGAACGCCGTGACGCTCAAGGGGCTGTCGCACGCCGACGCCGGCAGCGGCAACAGCCTGTTTACGATGATGCAGATGCTGGCGATGGGCCTCGGCGTGTCGATCGGCGGCGGGCTCGTGAACCTGTTCGCCGCGTATTGGGGCTCGATGGCGAAGGGCTTCGTGCTGTCGTTCGTCTGCATGGGCGCGGTCACGCTGCTGTCGTCCGTCGTGTTCCGGCGGATCGACACCGCCGCCCCGCCGAAGCCGGTCGCGCCGCGGCCGTCCGCGTAAGCGGCGCCGCAAGCGCGCGCGCTGTCAGTTCACCTGACGGCGCTCGACGACACGCTTGAGCACCCAGCGGATCGACGACCCGTCGGCCGGCGGCTGCGCGACGCGGTATTCGTCGACTTCCAGCACGTATTGATAGCCGGGCTGGTACGCAAAGCCCTCGATGCCCGCGTACCACAGGCTCCACGGTTCGGCCGGGCTGCCGCGCACCTGCAGGCAGTCCATTGGCGCGACGCCCGTGCAGCGTGCCGTCTGCGGTGCAACATAAACGGTCCTGGTCACGGGCCGGCCGTCGGCCGGGCGATCGGCGCGCGCGTTCGTGGCGTTCGTGGCGTTCGTGGCGTTCGCGGCGCTTGCGTCGTTCGTCACGGCCGCGTCGGTCTGGCATCCGGCGAGCAGCGTGCTGCCGGCGATCACGGCCGTGCCGAGCAACATTCGGGCGTTGCGAATCATCTGGTGTTCCTCGAGAAGCATTGGTGGGCCGTTTAGACGAACGGCGTTTCGCGGAAGTTCACAAATTGCTTGCATCGGGCGTGCCGCCACCCTCATTCGTGGTATGTCGCGCATGCGTCGCCACGCTACCGTATTCCGGTGCAGGCCGCTGCGCACCGCCGCCCGGAGCGCGTGCGCATGCACGCACCAGCATGCCCGGCGCACCGCGACCCGGCGGCTGCAACAGGAGACAACCCCGATGACCACGGCGCCCCCGGCCCATTCCCCGAGCCTTGCCCGATCGAGCGTGTCGCTCGAGCAGTTCGATGCGCTCGTCGCGGCCATCTACGAAGGCCCGCTGGAAGACGTGCCATGGGGCAGCGCGCTCGAACGGATCCGCGTGCACCTGGACGCGAACTACGTGACGATGATCCTGCGCTGGCCGGCCAGCGGTCACGCGGGCCTGATGATCAATGCGTCCGGGCACGGCGCGCCGCTGCCGGGCGTCGCGTCGTACAACAATTACTATTACGCGCTCGACCCGTTCGTGAACCTGCCGAGCGATCGCGTCGTCACCGTCGACGAGCTGCTCGGCGTCGGCGTGTGGCGCGACAGCGCGATGTATCGCGAGTTTCTCGAGCCGTTCGACGTCGGCCACCTGATGGGCGCCGACCTGCGCACGCCCGACGGGACCGAATGCCGGTTCCGCGTGTGCCGCCCGCATCATGGGCGTGCGTTCTCCATGACCGACAAGGCCGCCTGCAACGCGTTGCTGCCGCACCTGAAGCGCGCGGTGCGCCTGCATGCGAAGTTCGGGATGGTCGAATCCGAGCGCATGCTGTACGCGAGCACGATCGACCGCATGCTGGTCGCCACCGCGATTCTCGACGAGCGCGGCACGATCATGAAGACCAACTCCGTCGCGGACGAAATCTTCGCCGAATGCGACGGCCTGCGCGTGCGTGGCGGCGCGCTCGAGGCGTCGTATCCGCTGGAAGACCGCAAGCTCCAGAAGCTGATCCGGCAGGTGCTCGCGGAACGCGCGGGCGGCGCGCCGACGGTCGCGCAGGCGCTCGCCGTGCCGCGCCCGTCCGGCAAGCCGCCGCTCGGCGTGCTGATCCGCTCGGTCCCGCTCAGCGAATGGTCGGAGGACAATCCGCGCCGGCCCGCGTGCGCGATCTTCATCCGCGATAGCGAACGCAAGTCGCAGGCGTCGCACGACATCGTGCGCAAGCTGTTCGACCTCACGCCGGCCGAGACCGAGCTGGCGCTCGCGCTCGTCAACGGGGCGACGCTCGAGGAAGCCGCCGACGAACTCGACATCAGCAAGAACACCGCGCGCTCGCATCTGCGCGCGATCTTTTCGAAGACGGGCGTCACGCGGCAGGCGACGCTCGTTCGGACGTTGCTGAACAGCGTGTTGTCGCTGGGGTAATGCGGCCGCGCTCGTCCGCGTCGCGCTTCGTCACCGGCCGGACGATCGCGATCGATGGCGGCTTCACCGCGTGGCGATCGTGTATTACCATCGGCGCTTCCTCGTACGCTTCGCGCGCGCTCTCTTCGCATGACCTCACCCGTTCCGCCCGGCGCCGCGCTGCGGCCGCAGCCGATCGACACGCTGACCGTGCCGGCCGCACTCGACGGACGCGCGGGCACCAACCGCTCGACCAGCGCGCATCCGCAGATCGCCGCGACGCATGACCTCGACGCCGTGCGCGCGTGGCTCGCGCGCTTCGTCGATACGCCCACGACGTTCCAGAACTATCGCAAGGAAGCCGAACGGCTGTTGCTGTGGGCCGTGATCGCGTGCGGCAAGCCGCTGTCGTCGCTCACGCACGAGGATCTCGTCGTCTACCGCCAATTCCTGCTCGCGCCCGCGCCGGCCGACCTGTGGTGCGCGAACGGGGGCCGCAAGCATCCGCGCGGCGACCCGCGCTGGCGGCCGTTCTACGGGCCGCTGTCGGCGGCCAGCCAGCGGCAGGCGATGGTGATCCTCAACGTGATGTTCTCGTGGCTCGTAGAGGCCGGCTATCTGGCCGGCAATCCGCTCGCGCTGTCGCGGCAGCGGCAACGACGGCCCGCGCCGCGCGTCACGCGCCACCTCGCGCCGCCGCTGTGGCAGGCGGTCAAGGATGCGATCGCGGCGATGCCGCGCGACGACGCGCGCGCCGCGTTCCATGCGGATCGCGCGCGCTGGGTGTTCACGCTGCTGTATCTGGGCGGGCTGCGCATCACCGAAGCCGCCGAGACCACGATGGGGCAGTTCTTTTCACGGCGCGATGCGAACGGGCGCGATCGCTGGTGGCTGGACGTGACCGGCAAAGGCGGCCGGCAGCGGCTCGTGCCGGCCACCGCCGAGATGATGGCCGAGCTGGCGCGCTACCGGCGCGCGCACGGCCTGCCCGCGCTGCCGGCCGACGGCGAGACGACGCCGCTCGTGCTGCCGGTCGGTCGCACGCGCAAGCCGCTCACGCGCGCGGCGTTGCACCGGATCGTGAAGCAGGTATTCCGCGTCGCGGCCGACCGGTTGCGCACGCAAGGACATGCGGGCGAAGAACAGGCGCGCGTGCTCGAACAGGCATCCGCGCACTGGCTGCGCCACAGCGCCGGCTCGCACATGGCCGACGGCCGCGTCGACCTGCGGCTCGTGCGCGACAACCTCGGGCACGTGTCGCTGACGACGACGAGCCAGTATCTGCATGCGGACGACGACTGGCGGCACAGCGAAACCGAGGAGAAGCATCGGATCGGCTGGTGAGCGGCGCGCCGTTCGCACGCTTCGACTTCAATACACGGCCACCCAATGCCCGGGCACCCACGCCCAGTGATTGCCGGCCCAGCGGTAGTAACCTTTCGCCCAGCGATAGCCCGGCGCGGGCGCCGGCGGCATCACCTCGACGACCGGCGCGGGCTGCGGCGGCCGCGCCGGTTCCACCACGCATGCGGACATCAGCGCGGCACTCATCGTCGCCAATACGGCAAGCGATACGGATCGGACTTTCATCATCGATTCTCCCTGTCGTGTCATGTGCAATCGGCTGGCGGATGCGAGCGCGCGCCCGCCGCGCGTCACGCGTCACGCGATTCCGCGAACGAGCCCCGTCATCGGGCGCGTCGGGCCGCTGTCCGCGAACAGCGTGGCCGCGGTATGGCCGGGATCGAGCCGCAGGCTTTCGGCGGCCGCGCCCGCGATCAGCGCATCGAGCGACGCGGTCGGCTTCAGGTCGCGCCCTTCGTACAGGTCGCCCGGCCGCAACCCCGGCCAGTCCGCAATCACGCGCCCGCCGGCGACCGCCCCGCCCGCCAGCATCGCGACCGACGCCTGCCCGTGATCGGTGCCGCCCGTGCCGTTCGCGGCGGCGGTGCGGCCGAACTCGGTCGCGACGAGCACCGTGGTCTGCTGCCATACGGGCCCGAGTCCGTCGCGCAATGCGGCGAGCATCGTGTCCAGTGCCTTCAACTGATTCGCGAGCCGCGCGTTCTGCGCGCTGTGCGTGTCCCAGCCGCCCGTCTCGATCATCGCGATCCGAGGGCCGTCGTCGCGCGCGAGAAACGTCGCCGCGAGCTTGCCGACGCCGGCCGGATCCTGGCGCGCATGCGCGTCACCGGCGAGGCCGCGCGCGGCCATCGCCGACTGCCACAGCGGCCCGAGCTGCGCGTCGGCCTCGTAAAGCGCCGATACGCGCGCGAGCAGGTCGTCCGGCGCGGCCGGCAGACCCGACGCCGCATACGACGCCGCCTGCACGCTGCCGCGCAACGCGAGCGGCACCGTCGGCGCGAACGCGATCGCGCGCTCGCGCGTCGCCGGCAACATCACGGCGAGCCGGTTCAGCCAGCCATCCTTTACCTGGTACGGCGCGCGCCCGCCCGTCTCCAGCACGTTCTGGCCGTCGAAATGCGAACGGTCGCGATACGGCGACGCGATCGCATGGACGAACAGCGCCTGCTTGTCCCGAAACATCCGCGCGGTCTGCACGAGCGACGGATGCAGCGCGAACGTGCCGTCGACGCGCGTCGCCGCCGCGGTGTCGATCGCCAACGGGCCGCGCAGCGACGCATACGCCGGTTCCGCATACGGGACGACGATGTTCAGCCCGTCGGCCGCGCCGCGCTGGATCACGAACACGAAGCGCCGGTCGGTTTCGACGTTCGCGAACACGATGCGCGGCGCGACGAGCATCGCGCCCGCGCCGGCGGCGGCGACGCTCAGGAACTGTCGGCGGGTGAAGGATCGGGCCATGTTCATCTCCGTTGGAAATCGGGCGATACCAGCAACAGCGCAAGCGACGTGGTCGCACTCTCGGCGCGCGACAGCGCCGTCGCCGTCGGTGCGCTCAGCGAGCCGGCCAGCAGCGTATTGCCGAGCGTGCGCGGGTCGAGCCGATCGCCCGTGCGCGCGGCCAGCCGCTGCGCGATCTCGACGCGGCGCACCAGCGCGTCGGGCGCGGCCCAGCTGGCGGCGACATCGTCGTAACCGGCCGGCGACCCGGGCCGCCATACCGGCTGGCCGAGCTGCGCGAGCAGCGGCGCGGCCTTCAGGTCGCCCACGTCGCGCCAACCGAGCCCGCGCATCGACGACACGGCCCACTCCCACGGCGTCTTGAACTTGCGATTGACGGGCGACCATGCGTCGGGCGCGTCGACCAGCGCGCGATAGACGGTCGGCAGATCGCCGCCGCTCGTCTCGAAGGCGCGGGCGAGCCGATCGGTGAGCGCGGGCGGCGGATTGTCCGCGACGAAATGGCGCGCAAGCTGGAACGCGATATGCCGGCCCGTCGCCGGCGAACGCGCCAGGTCATGCAGGATCGCGCGGGCCTGCGCTTCGCCCGGCTGGTCATATGTGCGGCCCATCACCGTGCGCGCGCCCGGCTCATGCAGATTCGGGCGGAACACGAACGCGCCCGGCGCCGCGTCGCCGGGCTGCGGCCCGCGTCCGCCGGCGATGCTCCACCCGGTCAGCGCGCGCGCGAATTCCGTCACGTCGGCCTGCGTATAGCCGGTCCGCACACCGAGCGTGTGCAGCTCCATGATTTCGCGCGCGAGGTTTTCGTTGAGGCCGCGTCGCGCCGCCGGATTGCGGGCGTCGGCGCGCAGCGCGGCCGGGCTGTCGGGGCCGACCGAGCGCGCCTGGTCGAGGAACAGCTGCATCGCGGGATGCTGTTCGACGGCAACGAGCATGTCCTCGAAACGGCCGAGCACGTGCGGGCGGATCGCATCGCGCTCGAATGCGCCCGCATACGCGGCGACCTGCCCCTTGTCGACCGACACCGCGAAATGGTTTGCCCAGAAATGCACGAGACGCTCGACGAACGGCGCGGGTGTGGTCAGCGCGCTGTTCAGACGTGCGGCGACCGCGCTGCGATATGCGTCGTAGCCGTCGCGGCGGATCGACTGCGCGGTCGCGCGCCGGGCCTGCGCGTCGTCGCTCGTCATCGCGTTGCGGGCCGTCGCGAAACGCGTGGCGAGCGTGACGGCGTCGGGTTCGCCGGCCCATGCGGCGGGCCGTGGGTCGTAACGGTCGAACTGCGCGACGAGCGCGGCTTTCGGATCGCCAGGCGGTGCTTCGTCGGCCCGCGCGCCGAGACCGAAACGGTTCAGCGCGATGGCGGCCGGTGTGATGTCGTTCGGATGGTCCATGACGGGGCTCTCGCGGTGCGTACCCGTGTTTAACGGGGGCCGGCAAGAAATCCGTCGCGGAATCGCAAAGTATTTCGAGGTCGGCCCGCAGGCGTCGAATCGGCCGCTGCTTGCACGCAGCTTTCAGCGGGCATCGAGCGCTTGCGTGCGGCGCCCGATCGTCGGCCATGCTCGCGACGATTACCCCAGTTCGAACGACGTCACGCCGAACACGCGGTCGATCGCAATCGCGGGCGCTTCCTTCGTATACATCCGCGCGGTCTCGAACACGCTCGACATCCCGTGCCCCTCCGCCAGCGCGACGGCCGCCCGGTTCGTTTCCGGCACGTCGAGGACGATCATCTCGCCGGGCATGCGCGACGCCAGCGCGCGAAACAGCCCCGTGGCGACGTCGGCGTCGTCGGCAAAGAGCGGGCCGATCTTGCAGCCCGCATGGCAACGGCGCACGACACCGTATCCGGCCACGCGGCCCGCGTCGATCGTCGCGAGCGCAACGGCGTCCGGCTGCGCGATCCAGACCGAGACGAAACGCTCGCGCGCCACCGGGAAGCACTGGCGATCGTAGGCAAGCAATTGCTCGAACGGAACATGTGCCGCTTCCGCCACGTGCGCGCAGCCGATGCCGCTCACGTGCCCCTGATAGCGGATGTTGCGATACGCGAGCCGGAATCCCGACTTCCCGTAATTCGCCTGCTGGGCAACGACACCGTCCAGGCCGATGTTTCGTTCTCCAAGGTAATGCATGCCATGCTGCCAGATGCGCATGCCGAGGCCCTTGCCGCGAAATTCCGGTTTCACGATGTACAGGCCGATGAAGCCGAAATGTTCGTCATAAGCGACTGCCGCGAGACAAGCAACCGGCTCGCCGCGCCAGAGGCCGACGAAAAAGCCGGCCGGATCCGCTTGCCTGAAACATTGCGCGTCGTGCAGCCCGGGGTTCCAGCCTTCCGCCGCGGCCCATTCGACCGAGATGGCCACGTCGCTGGCCGACATGGTGCGCACGACAAAGTCTTCGCTTCGATCCATGGTTCGTCCTTGCCGCGGCTTGCGGGATTGCCGCCTTGCGTGACGCTGAATTCATCGACGATGTGCTGCCGATCGGGCCGGCGTGAACGGCGCTTGCGCGCCGTCACCGCGCGACGAACGGGTCAGCGGTCCGTCCCGTGCCCCTGCTGCTTCTGCAATCTCGCCGGCAATCGCCAGTTCCCGCTGCGCCGCAAACCGTCGACGAACTTCGCGCGCTCGTCCGGCGTCAGCGTCGCCGCGAAATCGACGACACTGCGCTCGACTTGCGCGCGCAACGCACTGTCGGCCGCGCGCGTCCGGTCGAGCGCCGCATCGATCGCCGCGCGATCGAGCTGCGGCGCGGCCAGCAGATCGAGCACCGTGATCCGCCCGTCACGCCCTTCGCGCGCGAAATCGCGACCGTCCTTGCGTGCCGCCTTCAGCGCCGCCGCAAACTCCCGCTGACGCTCATCGGACAATCCGTCCGCCGCGAACCGCAGTGCCGTGCGCTGTCCGGGCAGCCATGCCCCGTGCAGGTCACGATGCGTCGCGAGCCACTGATACGCGCCGCCGCCGATCGCGCCGAGCATGAACACGTTCAGCACGATCGAGCCGACGAGCACGATTTTCCAGCCACGTTCGGTCATTCGTCGCCTCCGTCGATGCTCGGGCCGCCAAACGTCGTCGTCAGATAGCCCGGTTCGTGTTGCGCGACCGGCGCGCCGCCGAGCATCAGCATCGACACCGCCACCGCGCCCGCCAGCGCACCGGCCAGCCCGACACCCGCGAACGCCGCGCCCGACCACCACACCTTGCCCCGGCGCCGTTCACGTTGCCGCGCCGGCGCCGACGCGACGATACGTTCGACGAGCGCCGGCGCCGGCGGCGCGACCATGTCCTGCATGAGCCATGCATCGAGCTCGGCGGCATCGTCGAGCGCCTCCAGCGCGTCGCGCGGATGCGCTTGCGCCCACGCTTCGGCCGCCGCGCGTTCGTCTTGCGGCCAGCGCCGCGCATCCGAGCCGTACGCGGCGACGATGGTACGGAATCGTTCGGGTGTCATCGCTTGTCCTCGCTAGGTGGGTCGCCGGCCAGTTGCGCGCGCAGGTTGCGCCGTGCGCGCGCGAGCAGGCTTTCCAGCGCATCGACGGTGATGCCCATCAGGTTGGCCGCTTCAATGTTCGACATGTCCTGATAGTACTGGAGCACGAGCGCTTCCCGCTGCCTCGGCGGCAGCGCGGCGAGCGCCTCTCGCACGCGCGCGTCGCGCGAGCGCAACTCCGCGTGCGCGGCGGGCTCGGGTTGGGGGTCCGGCACGTCGGGCAACGTATCGACCGGCTCCTCGCGCCGCCCGCGCAAGCGGTCGTAGCACAGGTTCAGCACGACGCGATGCAGCCACGTATCGAAGCGCGCCTCGCCATCCCGCCAGCGCGGCGCGTGATTCCAGATCCGCACGAAGGTTTCCTGCGCGACGTCCTCGGCTTCGCTTCGGTCGCCGAGCATGCGCGTCGCGAGCGCGAGCAAGCGCGGCAGCTTGCGTGCGACGAGCACACGCACGGCCGATGCGTCGCGCGCGCCGACCCGCGCGACGAGTTCCGCGTCCGGATCGGCGCCGCTCAATGCGGGCCGCTCCGCGATGCGCGGTGCGAACGCCGCATGCTGCCGGCGACAGCGCCCGTTGTCCGGCTGAAGCTCATCGTCGTGCTCCCCTTGCATGCATCGGGCCACCGCATCGGCGACGCACGCTGCGCCGCACCAGGAATCGGCCCGGTCGATTTCGTCGAAATCCGGTTCATCCGGCATATCGATCCTGTCGATCGCGCACCTGCCGGCGCAATCAATATACGACGACCGGCGCGGGCCGGTAATACACCGGGCGCGCCGGCACCACGACGCAGCCGGCCAGCACGACGGCCGAGATCGTCAGGATCACGATGGTTCGAAAAGGCATGGCTCGATCGATGAAGTTGTGTGAAAGCCCTGCCGCGCGGCCAACGAGGGCCGCGCGACACGTTGCGCGTCACGCCCAGTGGCCCGGCACCCAGCGCCAGTTCGGGCCGCGCGCGACCCAGTGTCCGGGTACCCAGTGATAGCCGGCACGCACCACCTGCCAATGGCCCGGAATCCACACGTAGCGGCCCTGCCGCCAGTGCCAGTGACCCTGATCCCACACGTAGCCCGCGCGCGGCGCCGGCATCACTTCGACGCGCGGCGGCGGTGGTGCGACCGGTGCGACGATGACGGCCTGCGCGAATGCGGCGGATGTCGCCAGCGCAGCCACGCAACCCGCGGCAAACCGTAATGAAATGGAAAGTTTCATGCAAGACTCCGGAGCATCGTTTCCCGGCCGGAAGTGGCCGTTCATCCGTTAAACGACGCATGCGGGAAAATCCGTCGCGACACATGCAAATAAATTTGCGCCGCGCCGGCAACGACGCGCACATTCATCGACGCGTCCGGGCCGTCCGTTGATTACCGTCTGTCACAACCCGGCAAAACTGCACTTCGACAATGCCGTCACCGGGATCCCGCTCGTTTCCGGCCTACGCCCCGCACGCGCTCGCGCGCGGCCGGGCGGTTCCGCATCCCTCGTGTCATTCAACGAAAATACGATCATGTCGAACCAGGAAAACTTCCCCGCCGAATCGAACGAGCCGGCCGCTTCCGTATCGCGTCGCGGCTTCCTGAAACTGGCCGGCGTCTCCGGCCTGGCCACCGCCGCCGGCGGGCTCGCGGCCGCACGCGCCGCGGCGTCGAATCCGGACGGCACGCCCGAACAGGTGCATCTGACGTGGGGCAGCGACCCGGCGTCGGAAGTCGTGATCTCGTGGGCGGCGCTCGCGCCGGCCGTCAATCCGCGCGCGCGGATCGTCGCGGACGGCGAGCCGGCACGCACGGTGCATGGCGTGCAGCGCCTTTACACCGACGGCCTGAACGGCGAAACCGTGTTCACGTACCACGCACGCGTACATGGCCTGAAGCCGAACACGCGCTACCGCTACGAACTCACGGCCGACAACGACAGCAACGCCGCGCAGCCGTTTGCCGCGACCTTCACGACCGCGCCGCGCGGGCGCGCGCCGTTCCGCTTCACGAGCTACGGCGACCTCGCGACGCCGAATGGCGCGTGGGTGCTGTCGTCGCCGCAAAGCCGCTTCGCGGTGCAGGCCGTCGAGCAGTTCCAGCCGCTGTTCCACCTGCTGAACGGCGACCTCTGCTACGCGAACCTGAATCCGGCCCATCAACCGGAGGTGTGGCGCGACTTCGGCAACAACAACCAGACGTCGGCCGCGAACCGCCCGTGGATGCCATGCCCCGGCAATCACGAGATCGAATTCAACAACGGCCCGCAGGGGCTCGACTCGTATCTCGCGCGCTACACGCTCCCGGAGAACGGCACGCGCTTTCCGGGCCGCTGGTACAGCTTCCGCGTGAGCTCGGTGCTGTTCATCTCGCTCGACGCCGACGACGTCGTGTACCAGGATGCGGCCGCATTCGTCGGCGGCCCGAACCCGCTCGTGCCGGCCGCGAGCACCGGCCGTGCGCCGATCGAACCGGGCACGTCGTTCTACGTACGCGGCTACAGCAACGGCGAGCAGACGCGCTGGCTCGAGCACACGCTGCGCCACGCATCGCACGATGACGACATCGACTGGATCGTCGTGCAGATGCACCAGGACGCGCTAAGTTCGTCGAAGACGGGCAACGGTTCGGACAAGGGCATCCGCGAGGCATGGCTGCCGCTGTTCGACCGCTACGGCGTCGACCTCGTGCTGTGCGGCCACGATCACGACTACGAGCGCAGCTACCCGGTGCGCGGTTGCAATCACCGAGCGGGCGTCGATGCGTCGACCGGCGAAGTCGTCGAGACACTGCAGCCGCGTCCGGTCGGGGCGACCGATCCGAACAGCACGACGTTCGACACGAGCCACGGCACGATCCACCTGATTCTCGGCGGCGGCGGCACCAGTGCGCCGCTCGACGTGTACGGCGAGAATCCGGCGACGGGCTTTGCGCAGGCCAAGGTCTTCACGAAACCGAACCGGCCGGTGCCGGGCACCGCGCCGAACACGTTCGTGCGCAAGCCGGCCGACGCGCTCGAGGATGCGATCTGGTCCGCACGCCGCGATACGGGCACGGGTTACGGGATTGCCGTGTTCGACCACGATCCGGGCGAGCCGGGCGGCCACACGACGATCACGATGCGCTACTACCACGCGCCGGGTGCGGATCAGCAACCGACCGCGCAGTACGAGCTGTTCGAGACGATCGAGCTGAGCAAGAAGCGCGGCAAGCGCTGATGCGACGGCCGCCCGCGGCGCGCGATCGCGCGGCGGGCGGCTGAGGTCGGCGCGCGCGCGACATCTCGCGTGACGCACGCCACCCGGTTTCCGGTACGACGAAGCGACTGACGCGGATCGCGCGGAGCCGGCTCATCCGCCAAACGTTGCATGCGCATCGATACGTCGCTCCCGCCCGCAAGCGATAGCGTCCGGCTACCCGCGCGATTCGAACGCGATACGCACGGCCAGTGCGGCCAGCACGGTGCCCATCAACCACCGCTGCACGCGCGCCCAGACGGGCCGGCCCGCGAGAAACGCCGCGATCGAGCCGGCCATGCTCGCGATCAGCGCGTTGACGCTGACGCTCACCGCGATCTGCACGCAGCCGAGTGCCAGCGATTGCGCGAGCACGCTGCCGTGCCCCGGCGAAATGAACTGCGGCAGCAGCGACAGATACATCACCGCAATCTTCGGGTTCGCGAGATTGGTGACGAAGCCCATCGTGAAGAGCCGCGCGCCGCTGTCGTGCGGCAACTCCCGGACCTGAAACGCCGAGCGCCCGCCCGGCCTGAGCGCCTGCCACGCGAGATACGCCAGGTACAGCGCCCCGGCGAAACGCAGTGCGTCATACGCGTACGGCACGGTCAGCACCAGCGCGGTGATGCCGAACGCCGCGCTGAACATGTAGAACACGAACCCCAGCGCGACGCCACCGAGCGACACCAACCCCGCGCGGCGACCCTGGCAGATCGAGCGCGAAATCAGGTAGATCATGTTCGGGCCGGGCGTCAGGACCATCCCGAGCGACACGAGTCCGAAGGCAATCAGGGTGGGCATGGCCGGCACGGCGGTCTCCTTCGACGCAGTGAAATCAGGGCGAGGAACCACAATGTATTGCATGTCGACCACGGTCGGCATGAATAAACTGCAAGTGCCCCATGAACGCGCTTCATCGCCGCATCGCGCTGCCGATGCGCTACCTCGCTTTTTTCGTGCGCGCCTGAATGGCCTTGCCCGCCTTCGCGCGCTGCGCGTCGACCAGCTTCACGAACGCATCTGCGACCGCATTGCCGGACGTGTTCCACGACAGCCGCACGGACCGTTGCAATCCGGGCGACAGCTCCAGCACCCGGCCGCCGAACCGGGTGTAGGTGAGCGTGATGCGCGGGACGATCGACACGCCCATTCCCGCCTCCGCCATCGACAGGATGGTCCGCATCTCGACCACATTGAACGCGGCGCGAAGCGATGCACCGTTGCGCGCGAAGTAATCCTCGATGACGGGCCCGCAACCCGCCTTCGAGAAAATGAACGGCATCGTGGACAACCGTTTCGCGGACACGCTCTTGCGGCCGTCGAACGCGCCGTCCGCCGCCACGGCGACGAAATCCTCGTCGAGCAGCGGCAGATTGTTCGCGAAGGTTTTCGTTCCGGCGACCACGCCGACGTCGGCGGTGCCGTCGTCGAGCCATCCTTCGACCTCCGCGTCCGTGCCTTCGAGCAGTACCGCCGTCACGCCCTCATGCGCCGCCTTCAACGCCTCGAGCGCGGGTACGACGAATGCGAGCGACACGCTCGGCAGCGACGCGACCACCAGCCGCCCCTCGAGCTTGCCGCGCGACAGGCTGAACTGCTGGCGCAGTGTCTGCGCTTCGCGAACCACGTTCTGCACGTATGGCCACAGGCGTTCGCCCGCAGCGGTCAGGACGACCGGCTGGCGGTCGCGCAACAGCAGCTTGACCTCGGTGATGTCCTCCAGTTCGGTCAACGCGTGACTGATCGCGGATTGACTGCGGCTCAACCGCTCGGCCGCGGCCGTCAGCGACCCGAGTTCGACCACGGCCGCCAAGGCCTGCAACTGTGCAAGCGTCATCTCGCCTCCTTGTTTCGGTCCATGTATTTTTCACATGATAGAGCGATGCGTCATGAAAAGCGTTCAAGCACGCCAACGATATTCGACGGGCACGGTCACGCGCCCGGTGCCCCACACCGGGCTCGGGTAAGATGCAGGCTCGAACGGTGTCGAACGAGTCGCCCTGGCGCGCGCAGGCTTGCGCGGGCGCGTCGAAACCTGCCTGTCGAATCCCGATGGCGGACGACGCAACCATCGGCCGGTTCGCCCCAAAAACCCACAACGGCGTGCGCGGTCGCGTGCACCGGTACCGGAAGCCGTCGATCGGCTCGCCGCCCATGTCTCGACCTGTTTCCAATGACTCATCTCGATCTGACTGATGGTGTGTTGGTTTCCAGCCTGCACGGGCTTGCGCTGCTCGATCTGATCGGCATCGCGGTCGCGCTGTTGCTCGGCGGGATGGTCAAGGGAATCACGGGCATCGGCGTTCCGCTGGTCGCGATGCCGATCCTGAGCCAGTTCCTGCCGATCCGGCATGCAGTGCTGCTGCTGTCGATGCCGATCATCCTCGGCAACATCCCGCAGGCGCTCGAAGGCGGCGAGGTACTCGCAACCGCGCGCAAGATCGCCGCACCGATCGCAGGCACGGTCCTCGGCAACGTCGCCGGCGTCGCGATCCTCCTGTCTCTGAACGCGGGCCACGCACAGGCCGCGTCGGGCGCGCTGCTGATCGTCGCCGCGGCACTGATGTTGAGCGCGCCGAAGCTGAACCTGCCGGCGGCATGGCAAAAGCCGGTCGGGTTCGTGCTCGGATTCGGCGCCGCATTGATGGAGAGCATTGCGTCGGTGCCGGGGCCATTGCTGGCCACCTATCTGATTTCATCCGGGGCGACCGGCCGCGCGTTTACGAAGCAGATCGCGATCATCCTCGTGGTATCGATCGTCACGCTGATCACGACGTTCAGCGGCGCCGCGCACGCGAGCGCCGCCGACCTCGCGATTTCGGCGGCTGCCAGCGTGCCCGCCATCGCCGGCATGTGGCTCGTTCGCCCGCTGCGGGACAGGATGTCGCCGCGCGTGTTCCGGACCGTCGTCCTGCTGTTCGTGCTCGTGGCCGCATCGCAGATGATCTGGAAGTCGGGCGTCTTCCGGCACGCGGCAGCGCCCGCCGGGCAGATCGGCGGCCCGCACGCCAACGCGAAATGACGTCGGCCGCCCGCCGGCCGGGCACGGTCCGTTCCCCCTTCGGTCCGAATTCGCAAGACGCGTTAGACTGTTCGCATGGAACAATGCCGTTATTGCCAGAGAATCCGCGATGAATGGGATTGCCACGGGGACGAATGCCGCCGGGCAATCGCGAAGGCACTGCGCCGGCAGCGCGCGGGCCTGCCGATGGTGCCAGATCGCATCCGCAACGAGCTGCCGTCCGGCGCGCCGACCCAGCAGGTGATCGCCGTCCTGTCGCGGCAGCGGCTCCGCGCCCGCCGCGGCAACGAGGAACGCCGCGAGCGCAAGGAAATCGACGACGCCGACGGCGTCTGATCCGGCAACGCCCCCCGCCATGCCCGCCTGCCGGCGCTCGCCGTCGGGCGCCTGCCCGTGCGCGGCGCCTTGCCGGCACCCTCCGATATCGATCTGTCATTCCCGCAACACAAGACAGGGCCGGATCGACTTTTCCGTCCGGATTATTACCTCGGCCGCAACGATCTTTCGTCGGAATCCACGTTTACCCTTAAGCACCCGACGCCTACGATGTAATCAATCGCTTACGACATGGTGTCGCCGGCGAACCCAATAGAACATCGGAGGTCATCATGAAATCGCTCGTTTCCGCAGTCGTTGCAGCCGTCGCCCTGTCCGCTTCGTTCGGCGCATTCGCCCAAAGCACCGTGACCCGCGCACAAGTGCGCAACGAACTCGTCCAGCTCGAAAACGCCGGCTACAAGCCGAGCCAGTCGAGCCCGTATTACCCGGCCGACATCCAGGCCGCTCAAGCGCGCGTCCACGGCGCAGATGCCAGCGGCTACGGCGCGCAACCGGCCCCGGTCGTCCAGGGCGGCGCACCGGCAGCCAAGGTGCAGAACGCGCGCGACTCGGTCTACTTCGGCCATTGAGTCCGCCGCTGCGCGCGTCGCGCGCAGTCCGCCAAGATCCGGCGAGCCCGTCCCGTGACGGGCTCGTCGCGTTTACGCCGCACGCACGGCCTGCCCGCCGTCAACGGCCGCCCTCCGCCGCCATGCCGGCGCCCGCATCCGCTGCGATGCCCCCGCGCAACAACTCCTGGTAGCGCACGCACGCGCACTGCGCGGACGCCTTCGCCGCATACATCGCCGCGTCGGCCTTCACCAGCAGCTCCTCGGCCGACGCGCCATCGGCCGGATACTCGCTGACGCCGATGCTCGCGCCCACGGCCAGATGACGTTCGCCGAACTCCAGTTGCTCGGCCATCACGATCTGGATACGCGATGCGATATCGCCGATCACGTCGGGCGACCGCACGTCCGAAATCAGCACGATGAATTCGTCACCGCCGAGCCGCGCGGCCATGTCGCCGCTGCGCAGCACGAGGTTCAGCCGTTTCGCGACGGCGACGAGCGTGCGATCACCTGCCGCGTGTCCGTGCTGGTCGTTGATCTGCTTGAAGCGGTCGAGATCGACGAACATCACCGCCAGCCCCTCGCGCACCGCGGCCGCATGCCGGATCGCGGCCTCGAGGCGCTCCATGAACAACAGGCGGTTCGGCAGCCCGGTCAATGGATCGTGACCGGCGAGGTGCGTGAGCTCCAGTTGTTTCGCGCGCAGCATCGCGACCTGCGTGCGGATTTCCACGCGCATGCTGTCGAAACAGCGCGCCAGCACGCCGATCTCGTCGGCCCGCGCAATGGGCAGTCGTTCGGCGGCCGGATCGTCGAACACGTGGGTCGCCGCGCGCGCGAGCGTCTGCAACGGGCTCGTGATCGCACGCGCGAACAGGATCGCGAGAATCACCGCCGCCAGGCTCATCAGGAACACCATCCGGATGATCCGTCCGCCGAGAATCCCCGCGGGCGCCAGCACGTCCGTGAGCGGACGCGCCATGCCGAGCACGACGAAGCGGTTGCCCTCGTTGTTGCCGAACGGCGTGCGCACGAACGCGAACATCTGGCCCGGCACGTCGTCGGGCTGCGCGAGACCGTTGAGCGTCACATTCGTGCGCGCGCCGACGAACAGCAGACGCGTGCCGGGAAAACGATCCTGCATCAGCACGCGCCGGCCGCGGTCGAAGCCGAACGCCTGCGACGGGTCCGGATGCACGAGGAAGTCGCCCCACTCGTTCGCGAGAAACACCGCGTAGTCCTGCGGCAGGTCGCGCTCGAGCCGATCGAACATGCGCGACAGATCGACGTCGACGACCAGCGCGCCGACCACCGCACCGGCCGGGTCGACGACCGGCGTGCCCACGCGCAGGATCGGCAGCCCTTCGGCCGCATGCGCGCCGGTCTCGTGATTGACCACGATCGGCGACAGGTAGATATGACCGGGTGCCGTCGCGAGCGTACCGAATACGTAGGAAAACTGTCCTTTTTCCTGGAACGCACGCTCCGGCAGCACGACGATGCCACGCGCGTCGCGATCGACGCGAATCCGCTCGAGCCCGAAATCGCCGCGCGCGATCAGCCGGATCTGCAGGTACTCGGGGTGGTTCTTCATGAAGCTGTAATAGACGCGCTCGAGCCGCGAGCGCGGCGCGCGATCGGTGCCGCCACCGCTCGCGACGAGCGCGGCCGACGGCAATTGCGCGAGCACGAGTGCATCGTCGGCCACGTCGGCCAACGCGGTCGTGAAGCGCTGCGCGAGCAATTGCGTCGACATCAGCAGGCTGTGCTGGGCTTCCTGCACGAGCATCGTCCGGTTCGCGCGGTAGGTGTAGTAGCCGGTCGAGCCGGATGCGATCACGCCGATGCATGCGAACAGCACCGACAGCTTCGACGTGATCCCGAGCCTGATCATTTGTCGAACCGCTCCGGCCGATCACCCGATACGATGCGGCTCCACAGCGACTCGCGCCGCGTGATGTCCTCGACCGGCTGGATCCACACCAGATGCTGGTGGCCGGACTCGAGACCGGGCGGCGGCTCGAGTGTATTCGCGAGCCCCTGGCGTTTGGTCAGCAGCGCGCCGATCGCCGGTTCGAGCATGTAGTTGATCCAGGCGAACGCGAGCTCGGGCCGCTCCGCACCGCGCGTGACGCCCCAGCAGTCGAGCCACGCGAGTGCGCCCTCGTCCGGAATCACGTAGCCGACGTCCGCACCGGCGCGACGCAGTTGTTCGACCTGCTGCGTGCCGTAGTTGCCGAACATCAGCGCCGCGCGATGCTGGACGAACAGCGCGGTCGCCTCTTCAGGAAGCGTGTAATACGTGAGCAGGTTGCGTCGCAGATCGACCAGCTTGTGCGCGACGGCAAGCGTTTGCGCGGGCGACAGATGGAAGGGATCGCGATAGCCGAGCGCGAGTGCGGTGAACGAAAAATTATGCTGCGCGCTGTTGAAGTCGAGCACCTTCCCGCGATAACGCGGATTCCACAATTCCAGCATCGAGCGCGGCGCGGCCGGCACCTGCTTGCGATCGTAGATCAATCCCATCGACGAATACGTGAACGGAATCGCGTAGGTCGAGCCGTTGTGCAGGAGTCCACCGATCGTTGCGAGCTGCTGGAAATTCGGCAGTTGCCGCCGACGGTTGGGAACCTGGGACAGGTCGATCGGACTGAGCAGGCCGTCGCGCGCATAGCGCTGGATCTCCGCCGTGTTGGCCGCGAGTACGTCGTACGGTGGCGGCGACGCACTGTGCATGCGCGTCCACAATGCTTCGTCGGAATCGACGAACGTCACTTCGACGCGTACGTGGAATTGCGTCTCAAATGCATTGACGACATCGTTGTCCGCATAGCCGGGCCAAGCGAGGATACGCAGTACGCTGTCGTTGACGGCCTCGGGAGGAGCGGCACATGCCGGCAGGCATTGCAAGCCGAGCGTCAGGATGACAAGCGACCGGCACACGGCCCGGCGCGCATGCCGGCGCATGCCGATTCCCCTGATCAATCGGTCCTCGCCCGAGTTCCCCGTATGCATTCGACTGTCCTTTGTCGAGTCGATGCGTGAGCTTGAAACAAGACCACAAAAAATATCGCCGCGCAATTGGAAGATGCCGCACGCACGCCGCGTGCGGCTTCATTCGAAACGCGTGATGCGTGTCCGCGTTCGACCGCATGTCAGCATGCGCGCGTACGAAGAATCGTCTGGGGAAAGACATGACTCGGCGTGTGCGGGTTGCGGTCGCAGCTACGTCAACACGTCAACACGCTGCATGCACTGCGCACGCCTTCGACTCGTTCAGCACGATCGCGCGACGCAGGTCGCACGTTGCATGATGTCGCCATCATCCGCACGCACGTGCGTCGCACCGTCGCATGCGCATCGGCACCACGCCGCGTGAACGCCTTGAGCACCGCGATCACGCGCGACCATCGCCACGAACGCGCGAACAGCCTAGGCCCTCACTCTTTTCTTTTCGGGCCGCCCGTCGGACAATGGCCGGCCCCGCCGGCACGGCGCCGCACCGGCCCGCGCGCGGCGCACGCCTGCTCCATCCGCGCCGATGAAACGCTACGAAGCCCTCGCCCATACGATCGCCGACGAAATCCGCAACGGCAACCTCGCGGCCGGCACGCGCCTGCCGTCGCTGCGCCAGATCATCGCGCAGCATGGCGTGAGCCAGTCGACGGTGTTTCGCGCGTACTACCTGCTCGAACAGTGGGGGCTGATCCGCGCGCGCGAACGCTCCGGCTATTACGTCGCGCCGGGTGCGGGCGCGGCGGCGAACCCGCCTGCGCAACGCCGCGCGCGCCGCACCGGCGCCACGCGCAAGGTCGACATCAGCGATCTCGTGTTCTCGGTGCTCGACGCCGCGACGCAACCCGGCATCGTGCCGCTCGGCTCCGCGTTTCCCGCGCCGCAACTGTTTCCACTGCCGCGCCTCGCGAAATCGCTCGCGCAGGCGACGCGCGTCGTCAGCCCGTGGAGCACGGTCGTCGATCTGCCGCCCGGCAACGAGGCGCTGCGCCAGCAGATCGCGCGGCGCTATCTGGCAACCGGCGTCGCGCAACCCGTCGACGAGATCGTCGTCACGAACGGCGCGCTGGAAGCGCTGAACCTGTGCCTGATGGCGGTCACGCGGCCCGGCGACGTCGTCGCGGTCGAGTCGCCCGGCTTCTATGCGGCGCTGCAGGCGATCGAGCGGCTCGACCTGCGTGCGGTCGAGATTCCGGTCGATCCGCGCACGGGCCTCGATCTCGATGCGCTCGCGAACGCGCTAGACCGGCACGACATCCGCGCGTGCTGGTTCATGACCAATTTCCAGAATCCGACCGGTGTCACGCTGTCGCTCGACAAGAAGCGCGCGCTCGTGGAAATGCTGGCCGCGCGCGAGGTGCCGCTGATCGAGGACGACGTGTATGGCGAGCTGCATTTCGGCCCTGACTACCCGCTGCCCGCGCGCGCCTTCGACCGCAATGGCCTCGTGATGCACTGCAGCTCGTTCTCGAAGACCCTCGCGCCCGGCTACCGGATCGGCTGGGCCGCCGCCGGCCGGTTCGCGGAGAAGGTGCAGCGGCTCAAGCTGATGACCACGCTGTCGGCCAGCATTCCCGCGCAAGCCGGCATCGCGAACTATCTGGAGCACGGCGGCTACGATCGCCATCTGCGCAAGCTGCGCGGCGCATTGCAGACGCAGCTCGCCCGCATGGACGACGCGTTGCGGCGCTGGTTGCCGGACGGCGTCGAGTGGGTGCGGCCGGACGGCGGGTATTTTCTGTGGCTGTCGTTTCCCGATGCGATCGATGCGATGGAACTGCACCGCCAGGCGATCGCGCGCGGCATCAGCTTCGCGCCGGGGCCGCTGTTCTCGGCCGCGCACGGCTTCGAGCGCTGCGTGCGCGTGAACTTCGGCCATCCGTGGAACCGCGACATCGAACGCGCGATCCGCGTGCTCGGTGAACTCGTCGCCGAACCGGCGGTGCGCAAGGCCGGGTGAACCGCACGCAAACACGCTGCTGCAGTGCAGCCGATGCACATACGGGTTACATTGCACGTCCCTTCGCCCCGTCTCGCCATCCCATGAGCGCATTGCCCTACCTCGATCACGCCGCACTGCTGACGCTCGCCGCCGAAGCCGACGGCGTCACGCAACCGTGCATCTGCACGAAGACATCGCTTGCCGGCTGGACGAGCCTGCCGCTGTCGCTGCAAGATACGCAGCTCGTCGAAGTGGCGACGCTCGCGCCGCCCGACGACCCCGAACCGCGCTACGACGAATTCCACCCGGCCGGCACGCGCTACGGGTCGGACGACGCACCGATCGCACCGCGCCACTTTCCGTACAACCGCTGCAACGTCAGCCGCTGCGTGTCGTGCGGCCGGCTGTTCCTGCGCTACCAGGAAGGCGGCGGCTACTTCATCGACCAGCGCATCCGCACGCTCGATCCGGCGTTGATCGTCGACGCGCAAGCCTGAACCCGACGCGGGCATGCGCAACGCATGCCCGAGCGCCGCCGGCGCATCGCCGATCTGCTGCGCCCTTTTCGTGCCGAACTGCTGCTTGTCCCGCCGCCGCGCGTTCCCTACGCTGTCTCCGGTTGCCCGACACCCGTCGCAACGTCCCCTCCCGAGCGGCGCGCCCCTGCGCCGCCGCTCCTCTCGCGTATCACGTCATGTACCGATATACCGATTTCGACCGGGCGCTCGTGCGCAGCCGCGCCGCCCAGTTCCGCGACCAGCTCGAACGCTGGCAGCACGGCACGCTGAGCGAGGATGCGTTCCGGCCGTTGCGCCTGCAGAACGGCTGGTACGTTCAACGCCATGCGCCGATGCTGCGCGTGGCCGTGCCGTACGGCGAACTGTCGAGCGCGCAGCTTCGCGTGCTTGCCCGGATCGCGCGCGATTACGACGTGCCGGACGACGTCACCTATCGCGCCGCCTGCGACGCGCAGGCGCTGCTCGGCACGCTGCGCCTGCCGACGCGCAACGCGCACTTCACGACCCGCACCAACGTGCAGTTCAACTGGATTCCGCTCGCGAAGGCGGCCGACGTGATGGACCTGCTCGCGACCGTCGACATGCACGGGATCCAGACGAGCGGTAATTGCATCCGCAACATTTCATGCGACGAGCGCGCGGGCGTCGCACCGGACGAAATTGCGGATCCGCGTCCGTTCGCCGAGGTGATGCGCCAGTGGACGACACTGCATCCGGAATTCGCGTTCTTGCCGCGCAAGTTCAAGATCGCGATCACCGGCGCGGCCGAGGACCGCGCGGCGACCGACTGGCACGACGTCGGGCTGAAGCTCGTGCGCAGCGACGCGGGCGAACTCGGCTTTCGCGTAAGCGTCGGCGGCGGCATGGGCCGCACGCCGACGATCGCGACGGTGCTGCGCGCGTTTCTCCCGTGGCAACACGTGATGAACTACATCGAGGCGATCGTGCGCGTCTACAATCGCTACGGCCGGCGCGACAACAAGTACAAGGCGCGCATCAAGATTCTCGTGAAAAGCGAGGGCCAGCGCTATGTCGACGACGTCGAGGAAGAGTTTCGCCAGATCGTCGAGCATGACGGCGGCCCGCATACGATTCCGCAGGCCGAATTCGACCGCATCTCGGCATCCTTCGTGCCGCCGCGCGTCGCGCCGCGCGCGCTCGACCTGAAGGATGTCGAAACGCGCACGGCCGCGCACGCCACTCGTCATCCGGCCTTCGCGCGCTGGCTCGCGCGCAATGTCGCGTTGCACCGCGACCCGGCACTGAGGATCGTCACGCTGTCGTTCAAGCGTCGCCTGCAGGCGCCCGGCGACGCATCGCCAGAACAGCTCGATGCGCTCGCCGCACTCGCGGACCGCTTCTCGTGCGGCGAGGCGCGCGTCACGCATGCGCAGAACGTGGTACTGCCGTGGGTGCACGTCGACGACCTCTTCCTGCTGTGGGAACACGCGCGCGCGACCGGTCTCGCCAGCGCGAACGTCGGACTCCTGACCGACATGATCGCGTGCCCCGGCGGCGATTTCTGCGCGCTCGCGAACGCGCGCTCGATCCCGATCGCCGATGCGATCGCCGAACGATTCCAGGATCTCGACATGCTGCACGATATCGGCGACATCGACCTGCATATCAGCGGCTGCATCAACTCGTGCGGCCACCATCACAGTGGGCACATCGGCATCCTCGGCGTCGACAAGGACGGCGCCGAGTGGTACCAGGTGACGCTCGGCGGCTCGGACGGCTCCACCGCGAGCGGCCCCGCCCGGCCGGGCAAGGTGATCGGCCCGTCGTTCTCCGCGGACGAGATCGTCGATGTCGTCGACGCGCTCGTCAACGTCTATCTCGACGCACGGCTCGACGCCGACGGCCGCGCCGAACGATTCATCGACACGGTGCGCCGCATCGGCGCCGAGCCGTTCAAGGCTGCGGCGAACGACGCACGTCACCACGCGGAGCATGCATGAACCCGACCGACGAAAAAGCGAACAACGGCGCGAACGCACGCATCCGGTTGCTGACACCGGCCGAACACGCCGACGACGCCAACTCGCAGGACCCGGCGACGCTCGCGACGCTGGCGATCGGCAACGACGAGGAACTGGCGCCGCTCGCCGTCCGGATCGCGCAGGCCGCGCGCATCGACCTGCACTTCCCGTCCTTCACCGACGGCCGCGCGTACAGCCAGGCGTATCTGCTGCGCAGGCGCTTCGGCTTCACCGGCGACCTGCGCGCGACGGGCGACGTGCTGATCGACCAGCTGCTGCTGATGGCGCGCACCGGGTTTTCGAGCGCGGTGCTCGCCGCCGATGCCGATCTCGCGGCCGCGCACCGTCAGCTTGACCGCTTCCCCGGCTTCTACCAGCGCGACGCGAGCACGCCGTCGCGGCGACAGGACGCGGCGCTGCCGACGGAACAATGAAAAACGGGCGGCCAACAGGCCGCCCGTCCGATGAACCACGAAGCCGCGCCCGCCGCGAAGCGGGCGCCGGCGTTCAGCGCGCCGCCACCGGCTTGCCGAACGCGCCGAGGATCTTCTTCTCGAGCGCGATGTAGTCGTGGCCGAAGTGGTGGTCGCCGCCCGTCTTGATCACGTCGGCCCCGGTGTTCGCGAGTGCCGGACACATCGTGTCCTTCTCTTCGGCGCCGTAGAAGCACTGCACGAGCCGCGGCGGCACCTTCGCGATTTCCGGCGCGACCTTCATCGCCTTGTCGCTCGCCGGCATGCCGAGCCAGCCCGTCACGCGGATCTGGAAGTCCGCCGCCGGCGCGAAGCCGAGCAGCGACATCACCGCGACCTTGTCGCGCAGGTCGGCCGGCAGCCGGTTGTACGCGAACGGCATCACGTCCGCGCCGAACGAGTAGCCGACCAGTGCCACGCGGCTCGCATGCCAGCGCGCCATGTACGTGCGCATCACGCGCGCCAGATCGCGGCTCACCTGTGCGGGCGGCTTCTCGCTCCAGAAGTAGCGCAGGCTGTCGATGCCGACCACGGACACGCCGTCGCGCTGCAGCGCCTCGGCAATCGTCTTGTCGAGATCGCGCCAGCCGCCGTCGCCGGAGATCACGATCGCGAGGCGGTCGCTGCCGCCCTTGGCCGGCAATTCGACGAGCGGCAGGTCCGACACGTCGAGCTCGTCGCTGCTGCTGGTGTCGTGCAGGTGCGACGTGACGAGCGACACGAGCTTCGCGGTATCGCCGGCCGCGGCCGTTTCGACGAAGCCCGGCATCGCGCGGCGCACGATCGTCGGATCGGGCGGGCACGGCTTGAAGCGCGCATCGAGCTTCGCCGCCGGCGCGACCGACACGACGCCGGCAATCGTGTTCTCCGGCGCCATCGACAGGATCTGCTTCGCGATCGCGCCGCCCTGGCCCACGCCCGCGACGATCGGCGTGTAATAGCGCGCCGATTGCGCGAGGCGTTCGAGCTGGTGGCTCACCGCCTCGGCGTCGCCGTCGAGGTGGTGACAGGTTTCCTGCTTCGCGGCGAGGTTCGCCGCGTAGCGTTCCGAATCCACGCCGACCGTCATCGCGCCCGCTTTCGCGAGTGCGTCCGCCGCCTGCTGGTCGGCGGCGCCCCAGCCTCGCTCGCGCGAGAACAGCACGACGAAACCGCGCAGCGGGCCGCTCGGCTTCGTCACGGTCACGGGGCCGTAGCGGCCGCCCGACACGGTTTCCGTTTGCGCTGCCGGCTGCGCGGCAAACGCGGCGCCGGCCAGCATCATTCCCGCCCAGGCGATTGCCGCCTGCGCGATACCCTTTCTCAACATCATGAACGCCGACCTCCAGCCAGCAGGGACAGATCCGCGAGCGTGACGAACACGCCGACCGAGCCCGAGGCCGCGAGATAACGCGGCTCCCAGTGTGGCTCGAACTTGCTCTTGAATGCACGCAAGCCGCGGAAGTTGTAGAAGCGGCCGCCGAAGCGCCAGACCATCAGCCCGAACCGGTGCCACGGCGACGGCATCTTCGCCGCCCCCATCCCCGAGAACGGCGCGATACCCAGGCTCAGCTTGCGGAACCCCGCTTCCTTCAGATGCAGCGCGAGCTGCGTAAACAGATACTCCATCGCATACGGCGACGCGTCCGGCAGATGGCGCATCACGCCGACCGTCGCCTCGGTGTTGAGGTCGGTCGTCATGAACGTGACGAACGCGATCGGCTTGTCGGCCTGGCGCACGAGCATCACCGACTGCGTCGCGAGATAACCTTCGTGGAACGCGGCCACCGAGAAGCTCTTCTCGCGCGCGTCGCGGCTGTCGAGCCAGCCGTCGGAGATGTCGCGCAGCGCCGGCAGCGCGGCCGGCACGTCGCACGGCGCGATCACCTCGACCGACAGCGCATCCTTGTCGCCGCGGCGCAGCGCATAGCGCAGGTGCGACCGGTTCGAACCCTTCAGGTCGAACCGGTCGAGCGCGATGTGCGCTTCCTCGCCGAGCTTCATCAGCGTGAGCCCCGCGTCGAGATACAACGGCAGCGCGTTCGCGCGCACCTGGTAGAACGCCGCGCGCCCGCTGTGCGCGTGCGCGAGCGCGATGAACTTGCTGATCAGCGCCGGCCATTCCTCGCGCGGCCCGACGGGGTCGTGCAGCGCGGCCCACGTGCGGCCGTTCTTCGCGTACATCAGGAACGCGCGGCGCGATTCGGAAAACAGGAACGACTTGTCGCCCATCAACGCGAGGCCCGCATCGCTGCATTCCTGCGCGCGAATGATCTGCTCCGCGTCGAGCAGGTCCTGCTCGGCGGGCTTCACGAAACGCCCGGGCGCCGGCCGCAGCAGCTGCCAGAGCGCGAACATCGCGACGAACACGCCGGCCGCGAGCGTCGCGCGCAGCGCGCGCGGCGCGCGTGCGTCGAACGAGAAATGCGACCACAGATCGCGCGTATAAGGCACGTCGCGGAACGCGAAACACAGCACCCACACGGCGAGGATCAGCACCATCGTCACCGACACGAACCAGCTCACCGTGAAGCGCTCGGCGAGCAGCGACGAATGCCGGTTGAAGCGGCGGCGGCTGACGAGCAGCAGCACCAGCAGCGTGCCGAGCACGCCGGCCTCGACGAACGCGAGCCCCTTCGCCAGCGACAGCGCAAGGCTCGCGAGCGTCAGCGCGAAGGTCATCCACCATGCGCCGTCGAGCCGGCGCAGCAGGCCGCGCGCGACGAACAGCAACGCGACGCCCAGCACGCTGCAGATCACCTGCGAGCCTTCGAGCACCCACAGCGGCACGATGTTGCGCAGGATCGCGATCCGGTGCCAGAACGCGGGCGTCGCGCTCGAGATCACCAGCATCCCGCCGACCGCGAACGTCACGAGGCTCAGGAACAGCGGCGCCAGGTGCGACACCCGCGCGGCCTGCCGCGACACGAGCCGGCGGCGCAGCGCGCGGCCTTCGAACCCGGCCAGCAGGCCGGCCGACAGCACGAGCGGCACGCCGAAGTAGATCGCGCGATACGCGATCAGCGCGGCGACCATCGCGTGCGCGGGCACTTCGCGGCCCAGCGTGAAGACCATCGCCGCCTCGAACACGCCGATCCCGCCCGGCGTATGGCCGATCATCCCGAGCAGCAGCGCGGCCGCATACACGGTGATGAAGGTCGGGAAACCGACCGGCGCGGCCGGCAGCAGTACCCACAGCGTCAGGCCGGCGGCCACGACGTCGAGCACCGCGTAGACGACCTGCGCGACCAGGTCGCGGCGCGCCGGCACGTCGAACGCGAGCCATTTGAAGCGTGTGACGACCGGGCGCGCGGCGTTGCCGCACATCATCGTCATCGCGGCCAGCACGACGAGCAGCGCGGCGCCGCTCCACGTGAGCACGCCCGGCGCGACATGCAGCATCGCGGCGAGCGTCTGCGGCACGCAGACCATGCCGACCGCCGTCATCAACACCAGCGCGAGCGCGAGCGTGCCGCTCGTGAATACCGTCATGCGGCCGATCTGCGCGGGCGTGACGCCCGATGCGCCGTACACGCGCGCGCGCACGGCGCCGCCCGTCAGCGCGCCGAAGCCGGTCGCGTTGCCGAGCGCGGAGCCGGCGATCGCGCCGATCCACAACGCGACGCGCGGCACCTTCGCGGCGACATAGCGCAGGCCGACCGCGTCGCGCGCGACGAGCGCGAGATAGCTCAGGGCGGTGGCGGCCAGCGACGCGCCCCATTCCTTGACGGACATGTGACGCAACTGGCGGATCACCGACCGGTAGTCGACGGATTCCGACAGGTGCTGGAAAACCACGATCAGCAGCAGGCCGATGCCGAGCGCAAGCAGCGGCGACAGCACGCGCTCGTTGCGGATCAGCGCCCGGACACGGGCGATCACCGCCGCGGCGCGGCCGGGCGAACCAGAGTTGCGGGAAGACATAGGTTGTTCAGTGGTGGTGCATAGCGAGTCACGGCGCGGGTTGGCCCGGCGGCGACATATCGGGTTGTTCTGCGTGGGCGGTCCGCCGGAGATGGACGCAGGCGGCGCCTGGATCAGAACTTACGAGTATACGGAATTTATATTACAGAATCTTTCAACTTCGGATTGTGCGGTTTTGTGGCGCGCGGCACGCGCCTACGTCGCATCAGGATCGTGCGTCCGGCGAACGCAAGGTGCGCATCATACCGGGAACCGGCCGCGATTTTTCATCGGATGAATGACTTGTGATGCATTTGGGAGAAATTCTCCGGCCCGGCTGGACGAGCGAGGGCAAAACCGCGACCGTGCGCGGGTTTCAGGGAACGCGGGTGGACGGTCGCGCCGCCCGTTCGTCACTTCGCGCGCTCGTGCGACGCGAGCCCGATCGCCTTGTAGTCGTAAGTCGGATAGAACTCGGTCCGGTACGCGCCCCACGCGGTGTCCTCCAGCACGCGATTGACCTCCCGCACCCGCGACGCCGGCAAGCGCAGCACGACGATCTGGCCGATTCCCATTGCCACCGTCCAGCTCACCACTTCAACGCCCGGCGGCGGAAACGCCTTGTAGAACCCCTGTCTCTCGAGCTGCGCGTTCAGTTCGGCGAGCGGGCGCGACTGGTCGTGCTTCAGGAAGACGGTCAGCAGCACCGCGTTGTCGGGCGTCGCGGCGGCCGTGCCGGCCGGCACCGTCGACGTCTGCGCGACGGCCGGCGCGCCGAAGAATGCGGTAGCGGCCAGCGATGCGACGATCGCAAGGGTTCGAAGCGGGTAATTCCGGTGTGCCGTCATGACGCGACTCCGTGGCTGCGTGGATGAAGCCGCCATCATGCGCCGTCCCGCGCATCGCTGCAGCGAGCCCCGCTAGTGGATGCCGGCCCGCTCGCGCAGCACGTCGATGAACGCCCGCAACTTCGCCGGCACGTGCTTGCGATTCACGTAATAGAGCCACATCGGCGGCAGCGTCCGGCACGCACCGGGCAACACCTCGACGAGCGAGCCGTCGCGCAAGTCCGCGTCGATGCGCTCGCGCATGAACGCGAACGCGATGCCGACGCCCTCGCGCGCGGCATCGATCACCGCATCCGCATCGTTCGTGACGAGCACGCCTTCCGGATCGAGATCGACGTCGCGGCGCCCGTCGTGCAGCAGCCACTTGTGCAGGCGCCCGCTCTCCGAAAACCGGAAACGGATGCACGCGTGCCGCTCCAGCTCGGCGATCGACGCGGGCGTGCCGTGCCGCGCGAGGTAACCGGGCGATGCAACCAGCGCGCAGGTGAGCGCGGGCGCGATGCGCACGCCGATCATGCCCGGCTGCAGCCGGTCGGCGAGACGAATCCCCGCGTCGAAGCCGTCCTTCGCGATATCGATCAGCTCGTTCTCGTAGCGAATCTCGAGCCGCACCTTCGGATAGCGCGCCCGGAACGCGGCAAGCACCGGTGCAATCACGAGGGTGCGTGCCAGCGGCAGCGCGGTGATGCGCAACAGCCCACCCGGCTCGCTGCGCACCTCCTTCAGCGCGTCGCGCGCGTGCATGACCTGCCGGTACGCGGGCTCCGTCTGCTGCAGGTAATGCCGGCCGGCTTCCGTCAGGCTCACGCCGCGCGTGCTGCGATTGAACAGTTTCACGTTCAGCTCGCCCTCGAGCTGCCCGATCGCGAGACTGACGGCGGCGGGTGTCAGGCCGAGCGCGGCGGCCGCGCGCGTGAAGTTGCCGGCCGTCGCGACGGTCATGAACACGTGCAGCCCGGCCATCGGATCGCGTCTGCTCATCATTAAAAAAACTTGAAACTCCTTCGAGCGGAATACGGATTCTCCCATATACCCGAACCGCCTACACTGGCCCGGCCGTCCCTCACTGGAGCATCGAATGGATCCGCACTGCCCCGCCCTGCCGCTCGCGGCCGCCCGCCTGACGATCGAAACCGCGCTCGCGCAGGCCGCGTCACTGCAGGTCGCCGGCGTATCGATCGCGATCGTCGACGCCGGCGCGAACCTGCTTGCGTTCGTCCGCACCGACGACTGCTTTCTCGGCGCGATCGACCTCGCGCAGCGCAAGGCGCTGACGGCGATCCGCTTCCGCGCATCGACCGCCGCGCTCGGCGCGATGTCCGGCGCCGGTCCGCTGCGCGGGATCGAGCACAGCCACGGCGGGCTCGTCACGTTCGGCGGCGGCGAGCCGCTGGTCGACGCCAGCGGTCGCTGCGTCGGCGCGATCGGCGTATCGGGCGGCAGCGTCGAGCAGGACGACGCGATCGCCCGGCATTGCCGCGATCGCTTTCACGCAACCTTTCCCACCTCGAGGTAAGCACATGGCACAGAAACGCATTCTCATCACCGGCGCGGGCACCGGCTTCGGCCGCGAAGTCGCGCTGCGGCTCGCGCAACACGGTCACGCGGTCACGGCCGGTGTCCGCACGACCGCCGAGATCGACGCGCTCACGGACGCCGCCGCGCAGCGCGGCGCGTCGTTGCGCGCGGTGAAGCTCGACGTCACGTCGGCCTACGATCGCGCCCGTGCGGCCGAATTCGACGTCGACGTGCTCGTGAACAACGCGGGCGTCGGCGAAGCCGGCGCGCTGGTCGACCTGCCGGTCGAGATCGTGCGCGAGCTCTTCGACGTCAACGTGTTCGGGCCGCTCGAACTCACGCAGCAAATTGCGCGCGGCATGCTCGCGCGCGGGCACGGCAAGATCGTGTTCGTGTCCTCGATCGCGGGGCTGATCACGGGGCCGTTCACGGGCGCCTACTGCGCGTCGAAGCATGCGGTCGAATCGGTCGCCGAGGCAATGCACGCGGAACTGGCGCCGCACGGCATCCGCGTCGCGGTCGTGAATCCGGGGCCGTACAGCACCGGCTTCAACGACCGGATGATGGAAACGCCGCGACGCTGGCGCGATCCGGCCGTCCACACCGTGACGCCGGAGCGGCTGACCTTCCCGCTCGAGCAGCACGATCCGGAGGAAATGATCGCGAAGATGGTCGACGTGATCGAGCGCGACGGCGGCGCGTTCCGCAACCTGCTGCCGCAGTCGTCGGAAGCGCTCGTGCGCGCCGAGCAGGCGCGCGCATGGGAGCGGCAGCAGTAATGCGGGCCGGCGCGACAGGCGGGTTGCGCGCCATCCGCCATCGCCGGTCATGCCGACAGAAGCCCAGGTCCGCCGACGGTTGCGGCTCGCCGGTCGCCGCGCCGACTCGCGCCACCCGCGCTCAGTACACGTCCCGCATGTAGCGCCGCGCCTTCGCGAGCCGCGCGACGTAGTCGGTCGCGGCCTCCTCCGACATCCCGCCATGCTCCGCGACGATCGCCTTGAGCGCGGTATCGACGTCCTTGGCCATCCGCGACGCGTCGCCGCACACGTAGAAGTGCGCGCCCTCCTCGAGCCACTTGTACAGCTCGGCGCCCTGTTCGCGCATCCGGTCCTGCACGTAGATCTTGTCGGCCTGGTCGCGCGAAAACGCGAGATCGAGCCGCGTCAGGAAGCCGCTGTCGCGCATCGCGCTCAGTTCGTCGCCGTAGTAGAAGTCGGTCCGTGCATGCTGCTCGCCGAAGAACAGCCAGTTGCGTCCCCGCGCACCGCGCGCCTGCCGCTCGTGCAGGAAACCGCGGAACGGCGCGACGCCGGTGCCGGGCCCGACCATCACGACCGGCACGTCGCCGTTCACCGGCGGCCGGAAATGCGCGGACTTCTGCACGAACACCGGCACGCGGCCGTCGTCGGCGCGGTCCGCGAGGAACGTCGACGCAACGCCTTTGCGCGCGCGCCGGCCGTTGTGATAACGCACGGCCGACACGGTCAGGTGAATCTCGCCCGGGTGCGCGCTCGGGCTAGATGCGATCGAATACAGGCGCGGCTGCAGCCGCTTCAGCATCCCGACCAGCTCCATGCCCGACAGCTCGACCGGAAACTCGTGCAGCACGTCCGCAAGTTGTTGCCCCCACAACCATTGTTTCAGGTCGGCCTTGCGATCGTCGCCGAGCAGCGCCTTGAGCGCGCCGTTCGCGCTGCGCGACGCGATGAATGACAGCGTGTCGGGATGCGGGCGCGTGATGTCGAAGTGGCGCGCGAGCGCATCGCCGAGACGCATGTCGCCGACGCCTGCGACGGACACGGGCGCATCGGCCTTCAATGCGGTGACCGACAGCAGCTCGTCGACCAGCTCCGGGCAGTTGGTCGGCCACACGCCGAGTGCGTCGCCGGTTTCGTATTCGAGGTTCGCGCCTTCGGTCGACAGCGACACGTAGCGCGTGTCCTTCGCGGCACCGGGCCGGTTGAGCCGCAGGTTCGCGACGAGCTTCGACGGTGCCGGGTGCGCCTTGGTCGGCAGCAATCCCGACCCGCTCATTCCGGTGGCAGGCACCGCGTGCAGCGCGGCATCCGCTTCCTTGATCCGGGCGACCACGCGTTCGAGCCACTGGTCCGCATCGCGCTGGAATTCGACGTCGCAGTCGACTCGCGCGCACAGCCGCACCGCGCCGAGCTCCGCGAGCCGGGCGTCGAGCCGGCGGCCGTGTCCGCAGAACTGATCGTAGTTGCGATCGCCGAACGCGAGCACCGCGAAGTGCACGCCGTCGAGGCGCGCGGCACTGCCGGCCTGCAGCGCTTCCCAGAACTCGCTGCCGTTGTCGGGCGCGTCACCGTCGCCGAACGTGCTCGTCATCAGCAGCACGTATTGCGCGCCGGCCAGCGACGCGACCGGATAGTCGGACATGCACGCGGTGCGGATCTCGAAGCCGGCGTTCATCAGCTGCGTCGCGTAGTCCTCGGTCAGCGATTCGATGTTGCCCGTCTGCGACGCCCACAGCAGCACGACCTTCGGGCGCGTTCGCACGATCCGCACGCCGCCGGGTGCGGCGGCTTCGGCCGGCAGCGCGGGCACGGCGCCTTCCGATGCATGAACGGGCGCCGAGCGGCTGAACAGGCCCGCGAGCATCCCGTCGAGCCAGAGCCGCACCGGCTGCGCGAGCGGCGCACCGGCCGGCAGCACCGGCACGCCGCCTTCGCGCCGGCCGGCGCTCGCCTTCAGCCCGCTGACAAGCCCGGCCACGTACAGGCGCTCGGCCTCGGAGAGCGGCGGCGGCGCGAGGTCGGCCACGCCGAGCGCGGCCGCGAAAGTGTCGAGGTCTGCCATGTCGAATTCCTGTGAAGCCGCGATCTGCGCCGGCGCGGGCTCGGGCCGCGCGTCGGCGGCGCTGGCGTCGGTCCGCGCCGTGTCGTCATCGGCGGACGCGAACGCGCCCGTGTCGACGCGCGTCAGTGCGACCGCGCAATACTTCAGTTCGGGTTGCTGCGATTCGGGATCGATCGCGTCGTTCGTCACCGCGTTGATGCACAGATCGTCGCCGTACACGTCGTTCCAGTGCATCGGCGCGAAGCAGTTGCCGCGCCGCACGCGCTCGGTGACGACGGCCGGCAGCACCGCTCGACCGCGCGCCGAGCGAATCTCGACACTGTCCTTCGTCGCGATGCCGAGTGCGCTCGCATCGTCCGGATGCAGTTCGACGAACGGGCGCGGATTGAGCTTGTTGAGCATCGCGACCTTGCCCGTCTTCGTCATCGTGTGCCATTGATGCTGCAGCCGGCCGGTGTTCAACACGATCGGGAACGTGTCGTCGGGCAGCTCGGCCGGCGCGACGTGCGCGCGCGCGAGGAAGCGCGCCTTGCCCGACGCCGTCGGAAACGCGATGCGCGGTGCGTCGCGGCCGTCGGCGGCCGCGCGCGGCGTCTGGCTCACGCCGTCGTTCAGGTAGCGGATCGGGTGCCGCTCGCGCGCGGTGCCCGGTGCGACCGGCCATTGCACGGGGCCGTCGCGCAGCGCGGCATGGCTCGCGCCGCGCAGGTCGTAGCCGGTCGCCGGATTCGAAAAGCGCACGATCTCGTCGAACACGTCGGCCGCCGACGCGTAGTCGAACGCATCGCCGAAGCCCATCGCGCGCGCGACTTCCGCGACGATGCGCCAGTCCGGCAGCGCGTCGCCGGGCGGCGCGATCGCCGCGCGCATCAGCGTCATGTTGCGCTCGGAGTTGACCATCACGCCGTCGCCCTCGGCCCACAGCGCGCCGGGCAACAGGATGTCGGCGTAGCGGTTGGTCTCGGTGTCGAGGAACGCGTCCTGCGCGATCACGAGCTCCGCGGCCTGCAGCCCCGCGATCACCTTCTGCCGGTTCGGCACGGTCGCGACCGGATTCGTGCAGACGATCCAGCACGCCTTGATGTCGCCGGCCGCCATCCGTTCGAACAGATCGACCGTGCCGCCGCCTGTGTCCTTGCGCAGCGTGCCGGCCGGCACGCGCCACAGGTTCTCGACGAAGCGCCGGTCGTCGTCGGACAGCACCGAGCGCTGGCCCGGCAGGCCGGGGCCCATGTAGCCCATCTCGCGTCCGCCCATCGCGTTCGGCTGGCCGGTCAGCGAAAACGGCCCGCTGCCCGGGCGGCAGATCGCGCCCGTCGCCAGATGCAGGTTGCAGATCGCGTTGGTGTTCCACACGCCGTGCGTGCTCTGGTTGAGGCCCATGGTCCAGCAGCTCATCCATTCCTGCGCGTCGCCGATCCATTGCGCGGCCGTGCGGATGTCGGCTTCCGCGAGGCCGGTGATCGCCGCGACGCGCTCGGGCGTGTAGTCCGCGAGGAACGCGGGCATCTCGTCCCATCCTTCGGTATACGCATTGATGAACGCGGCATCGGTGCGGCCGTTCGCGTGCAGCAGATGCAGCAAGCCGTTGGTCAGCGCGAGATCGGTGCCCGGCCGGATCTGGAGGAACAGGTCGGCCTTGTCGGCGGTGCCGGTGCGGCGCGGATCGACGACGATCAGCTTGGCGCCGGCCTTCACGCGATCCATCATGCGCAGGAACAGGATCGGGTGGCAGTCGGCCATGTTCGCGCCGATCACGAAGAACAGGTTCGCGCGATCGAAGTCCTGGTACGACCCGGGCGGGCCGTCCGCGCCGAGCGACTGCTTGTAGCCGGTGCTCGCGCTCGCCATGCACAGGCGCGAGTTCGACTCGATGTTGTTGGTGCCGACGAAGCCCTTCGCGAGCTTGTTCACGAGGTATTGCGCCTCGATCGACATCTGCCCCGACACGTAGAACGACAACGCATCGGGCCCGTGCGCGTCGAGCACCGCGCACAGGCGCCGCGCGGTCTCGGCGATCGCGTCGCGGGCCGGCAGCGGCACGAGGTCGTCCTCGCGCGCGCGCCGCACGAACGCGCGATCGAGACGCCCGGAACGGCGCAACGCGACGTGCGCCGACGAGCCTTTCGTGCACAGCCGTCCGAAGTTGGTCGGATGATCGACGTCGCCTGACACCTTGACGACTTCGTCATCCTCGACGTGCAGCACCATCCCACAGCCCACGCCGCAGTACGGGCATACGCTCCTGACGGCGGTGGCGCTCATGCGTGCTCCCGGGCGCTCAGGCGGCGATCCACACGTAACCGTCCTCGACCCGCGACGGATACGCGCTCACCGATTTCTCGGGCGATTCGAGGCATTCGCCGGTGCGCAAATCGAAATGCTGCTTGTACAGCGGCGACGCGACGACCACGCGCTCGCCGAGGCTGCCGATCAACCCGCGCGACATCACGGCCGCCTGCGACACCGGATCGACGTTGCCGATCGCGAACACGCCGCCTTCTTCGGGATGCGCGACATGGAACACCGCCACCTGCTCGCCGTTGACGAGCGCGCAAACGCCGGTATTCGGCACGATGTCGTCGAGCGGGCACACACGGGTCCAGGACAGCGGAAGACGATCGTTCATGATGGGCTCCTTGGAAAAGACGCTGGTGTCGGTCGGGATCAAACGGTTGCGGGTTCGATTGCCGGTTCGACGACGACCGGAATCGAAACGGGCTTGCCGCCCGCGCGCTCGGCGGGCGTGGCGGGCCGGATCTGCCCGCGCGTCTCGACGAACGCGATGGTCGTGTCCGGCGCGTCGCTGTTCACGAAGTGGCGGAAGCGCTTGCGCGTGTCCGGATCGGTGACGGCCTTCTTCCACTCGCATTCGTAGGTGTCGACCACGTGCTGCATGTCGGCCTCGAGTTCGGCCGCGATCCCGAGCTTGTCGTGCACGACGACGTCGATCAGGTAGTCGAGCCCGCCTTCGAGGTTGTCGCGCCAGACGCTCGTGCGCTGCAGCCGGTCGGCCGTGCGCACGTAGAACATCAGGAAGCGGTCGATGTAGCGGATCAGCGTGTCGCGGTCGAGATCGGACGCGAGCAGCTCCGCATGGCGCGGTTTCATCCCGCCGTTGCCGCACACGTACAGGTTCCAGCCCTTCTCGGTCGCGATGATCCCGATGTCCTTGCCCTGCGCTTCCGCGCACTCGCGCGTGCAGCCGGACACGCCGAACTTGATCTTGTGCGGCGCGCGCAAGCCCTTGTAGCGGTTCTCGATGTCGATCGCGAGGCCGACTGAATCGTCGACGCCGTAGCGGCACCACGTCGAACCGACGCACGACTTCACCGTGCGCACCGCCTTGCCGTACGCGTGGCCCGATTCGAAGCCGGCCGCGATCAGCTCCTCCCAGATCGACGGCAGCTGCTCGACGCGCGCGCCGAACAGGTCGACGCGCTGGCCACCCGTGATCTTCGTGTAGAGCCCGTACTTCTTCGCGACCTGGCCGACCGCGATCAGCCCTTCCGGCGTCACTTCGCCGCCCGGCATGCGCGGCACGACCGAGTACGTGCCGTCGCGCTGGATGTTCGCGAGGTAGTAGTCGTTCGAATCCTGCAGCCCCGCATGTTCCTTCTTCAGCACGAACTCGTTGAAGCACGATGCGAGGATGCCCGCCACCGCCGGTTTGCACACGTCGCAGCCCAGCCCGTGGCCGTGCTTCGCGAGCAGTTCGTCGAACGTCGTGATGCGCTCGACGCGAATCAGATGGAACAGTTCCTGGCGCGAATACGGGAAGTGCTCGCACAGATGGTTGTTGACCGCGAGGCCCTGCTTCTTCATCTCGGCCTTCATGATCTGCGTGACGAGCGGCACGCAGCCGCCGCACGACGTGCCCGCGCCCGTGCACGACTTCAGTGCGCCGAGGCTCGTCGCACCGTCCGCCACCGCCGCGCAGATCTGCGACTTCGACACGTTGTTGCACGAGCAGATCTGCGCACCCTCGGGCAGCGCGTCGACGCCGATCGCCGGCTTCGCCGCGCCGTCCGACGACGGCAGGATCAGGAATTCCGGCGACTCCGGCAACTCGATGCGGTTCAGCATCATCTGCAGCAGCGTGCCGTATTCGGCCGCGTCGCCGACCATCACCGCGCCGTGCAGGAACTTGCCGCAGTCCGACACCACCAGCTTCTTGTAGACCTGGCGGCGCTCGTCCGCGTACTGGTAGGTGCGGCAGCCGGCCGTCGCGCCGTGCGCGTCGCCGATGCTCGCGACGTCGACGCCCATCAGCTTCAGCTTGGTGCTCATGTCGGCACCGGCGAACGCGGCGTCGGCGGCTTCCTTCACGTCGCCGCCAAGCTGCTTCGCGACCACGCGCGCCATGTCGTAGCCCGGTGCGACGAGCCCGTACACCGTGCCGTTCCAAGCCGCGCATTCGCCGATCGCGTAGATGTCGGCGTCGCTCGTGCGGCACGCGTCGTCGATCGCGACGCCGCCGCGCGGGCCGATTTCCAGGCCGCACGCACGTGCCAGTTCATCGCGCGCGCGGATGCCGGCCGAGAACACGATCATGTCGGTGTCGAGATGCGAGCCGTCGGCGAACGCCATCCGGTGCGTGCCTTGTTCGCCGTCGACGATCTCGAGCGTGTTCTTGCCCGTATGCACGGTCACGCCGAGCGCCTCGATCTTCGCGCGCAGCATCCGGCCGCCGCCGTCGTCGACCTGCACGGCCATCAGCCGCGGCGCGAATTCGACGACGTGCGTGTCGAGGCCCATGTCGCGCAACGCCTTCGCGCATTCGAGGCCGAGCAGCCCGCCGCCGACCACCACGCCGCGCTTCGCGTGCGTGCCGCATGCCTGCATCGCCTCGAGATCCTCGATCGTCCGGTACACGAAGCAGCCCGCGCGATCGCGGCCCGGCACCGGCGGCACGAACGGGCGCGAGCCCGTCGCGAGCACCAGCTTGTCGTACGCGAGCGTTTCGCCGGACGCGAGCGTGACCGTGTGCGCGACGCGGTCGATCGACGCGACCTGCGCATTCAGACGCAGGTCGAACTGCGGATGACGCTCGAAGAAGCCCGGCTCGACGAGCGACAGATCGTCCGCCGACTTGCCCGCGAAGAATTCCGACAGGTGCACGCGGTCGTACGCCGGGCGCGGTTCCTCGCCGAGCACCGTGACCTGCAGCGTGTCCGCCGCGCCGGCCTGCGCGGCGACGCATTCGAGCAGCTTGTGGCCGACCATCCCGTGGCCGATGACGATGAGTTTCATGATGACGTTTCCTTCGGTCGATCAGTTCGCGGCGCTGGCAGCGGCCAGCGCGCGATCGCGCAGCTCGGCCTCGCGTGCCTTGTGTTCTTCGCTGAAGCGCACGGCCATCGCGCACAGTGCGGTCGCGGTGACGGCAAGCCCGAGGAGGCTCAGCGCGTGCTGCACGTCGCCGACGCCCTTCAGCAGGAACGCCGCGGCCACCGCGCCGACGTTGCCGCCCGCGCCGACGATCCCCGCGACGCCGCCGAGCGCCTTGCGGTCGATGAACGGCACGAGCGCATAGGTCGCGCCGCAGGCCATGTGCGTGAAGAGGCCGAAGGTCAGCATCGCGACGAGCGCCATGCCGACGCCTTGCGCATGCGAGAACCAGATCAGCCCGAGCCCTTCGCCGACGATCAGCGCGCACAGCAGCGTCGCGCGCACGTCGAGGCTGCGGCGCGCGGCAATCTTGTCCGACAGCCAGCCGCCGAGCGCGCGGGCGAACAGCGCGAGCAGCCCGAACATGCCGACCGCGAAGCCGGCATCCTTCAGCGACAGCTTGAAGTGATCGACGTAATACAGCGCGGCGATGTTGTGGATGAACACCTCGACGCCGAAACAGGCGCCGTACGTGACGAACAGCATCCACACGCGATAGTTGCCGCATGCGGTGAAGAAGCTCGCCCAGCCGCCCTTCTTGCCGCTGTCGACCGTCACGCCCTGCTTGCGCAGCGCGGCGAAGTCGCCTTGCGGGCAGTCCTGCGTGAAGCGCCAGTACGCCCAGGCCATCGCGAGCATCGCGATGCCCGGCACGACGAGCGCGATGCGCCACGATGCGTCGTCGCCGAAGCCGAGCATCAGGCCGGCGGCGACGAGCAGCGGCATCATCGCCTGCGTCGCGCCCGCGCCCGCGTTGCCCCAGCCGGCCGTCGTCGCGTTGGCCGTGCCGACCACGTTCGGCGCGAACATCACCGACGTGTGGTACTGCGTGATCACGAAGCCCGCGCCGATCGCGCCGATGCCGAGGCGGCAGATCAGGAACGTCAGATAGTCGTGCGAGAACGACACCGCGAACACCGGAATCGCGCCGAGCACGAGTAGCCCGACATAGACGCGACGCGGGCCGAAGCGGTCGCACAGCGGGCCGACCAGCAGCCGCACGGCGATCGTCGCGGCTACCGCGGCGATGTTGATGTTCGCGACCTGTGCCGCGGTGAGGTGGAATTCGCGCGCAATCAGCGGCATCAGCGGCGCGCACGCGAACCACGCGAAGAAGCAGACGAAGAACGCCATCCACGTCATGTGGAACGCGCGCATCGGCGCGGTGCGGAAGCTGAAGAGATCGATACGGGTAGCTTTGTCGGTCATGTCATCCGCCAAACGAAAAACGGCGTCCTGCGCACCCGGTCTCGTCGAGACCCGATGCGTAGGACGCCGTTGCCCATGAAGCCCGTTTCCGGGCGCGTCGGTAATCGGTACTGCGGACGAATCGCCATTGATCCGCCCGAACGAGATTACGCAAACGCCATGCCATGTCGGCCCGAATCGCGCGTGCAGCCGCGCCACGCAAGGCTCGCCGGCCACTGCGCGCATTGCCCGTGTGCGCCGCGCGCGATACGTCAGGATGCAGAGTGGCACAGATGTGGTGCGCTGCAGCACTGTCAGCGTGCGACATCGCGGTGCGCGATGACGGGGCGCGATGCACGCCGATGCAGCATCGCGTGCGCCGCGCCGCCGCCCGGCCGCCCGCGTGCCGGCCTTCGTCGCGCGCGCGGCGTCGCGCACGTCGCTACGCTTGCCGCCGCGATCGCGCCGGTTGGTCCGGATATTGCTGAATCCGGACCACACCGGCAACGGCGCCGGTGGGCAGTCTCCGCAAGTCGGGCCCGCCGTCGCAGGCGGGCGCAGCAGACCAGGACAACGACGTCCCCCCGTGCGCGGCACGGCCGGATGCCGTGGTCGCTTCGACCGCCCGCCGCCGCCGCGAGCAACAACGCAATATCGATCGCCGCACGCGCACGCGCGCGGCAATGGAATACGACATGACGACTGGAAAAGTCACGCTGCTGGGCGCCGGCCCCGGCGATCCCGATCTCCTTACGCTGAAGGCCGTCAAGGCGCTGGCGGCCGCCGACGTGCTGCTGCTCGACGATCTCGTCGCACCCGGCATCGACGAACTCGCGCCGCACGCGCGCGTGATCCGCGTCGGCAAGCGTGGCGGCTGCCGCTCCACGCCGCAGGCATTCATCGAGAAACTCATGCGCCGCTACGCGCTGCGCGGCGCGCACGTCGTGCGCGTGAAGGGCGGCGACGCGCTGCTGTTCGGCCGCGCCGGCGAAGAACTCGCGACGCTGCGCGCCGCACGCATTCCGGTCGACATCGTCAACGGCATCTCGTCGGGCTTCGCGGCCGCCGCGAGCCTGGGCATCTCGCTGACGCACCGCGAGCACTGCCACGGCGTGACGTTTGTCACCGCGCACCGCCAGGACCACGGCGAACCCGATTGGGCGACGCTCGCGGCGAGCGGCACCACGCTCGCGATCTACATGGGCATGAGTCGCGTGGACAGCATCGCGGCGGGCCTGCTCGCCGCATTGCCGGCGTCGACGCCGGCCGCCGCCGTGCAGTGGGCCGGCACGCCCCACGAGCGCCGCTGGACCGGCACGCTCGGCGGCCTCGCGCGCGGCGTGGCGGCAGCCGGGCTCGGCAGCCCGGCCGTGATGCTCGTCGGCGAGGCGATCGGCGAAGCCGACGTGCAATGCACCGATGCCGCCGGCGATGCGATGCGGTTCCGGGCGGCATAGCATGCGCGGTCCGCATCACATCTCCGGTCACCGCAGCGGCGTTCGCGCCGGCTGTCCGCGATGCGGCCGCGACGCGCGGAATCCGTCGACGCGCGCCCGCCCCCCGCATCCGCCCTTCAACCCTTGCACCGAAGTTCGTCCGTCCCCGCTCGCGTCATGAGTTCGTCCGTCCCGCCCGCACGCCTGCGCGTGCTGCTCGTCACCGACACCGACAAACCCATCGGCGAACTCGGCGACGCGCTCGCGCGCCTCGGCTACGAGATGCTCAACGACGTCGCGACGCCCGCGCGCCTGCCCGCCGCCGTCGAGGAGCAGCGCCCCGACGTCGTGATCATCGATACCGATTCGCCGTCGCGCGACACGCTCGAGCAACTGGCCGTGATGCACGCGACCGCGCCGCGTCCCGTGCTGATGTTCAGCCACGATGCCGACCAGGAGCTGATTCACGCGGCGGTCGGCGCGGGCGTCAGCGCGTATCTCGTCGAGGGCCTGTCGGCCGAGCGTCTCGCGCCGATCCTCGAAGTCGCGCTTGCGCGCTTCTCGCACGACGATGCATTGCGGCGCCGGCTCGCCGACGTCGAGCGCGAGCTCGCCGAGCGCAAGCTGATCGACCGCGCGAAGCGCCTGCTGATGGATCAGCGCAGGCTGTCCGAGCACGACGCATATGCGTTGCTGCGCAAGCGCGCGATGGATCAAGGCCAGCGCATCGTCGACATCGCGCGGCAATTGCTCGATGCGACCCACCCGTCATGAATGCCATGAAACCTTCGCCTCCCGCCGCGCCGGAACGCGCGCATCTTCGCCTCGGGTTCGTCGCGCTGAGCGACGCGGCCCCGCTGATCGTCGCGCAACACCTGAATCTCGGCGCGCGCCATGGCCTGACGCTCGAGCTGTGCCGCCAGCCATCGTGGGCCGCCGTGCGCGACAAGCTGCTGAGCGGCGAACTCGACGCCGCACACGCGCTGTACGGGCTCGTGTGCGGGCTGCAGGTCGGCATCGGCGGCCCGCAGGCCGACATGGCCGCGCTGATGGTCCTCAACCGCAACGGCCAGGCGATCACGTTCGCCCGTGTCCTCGCCGACGCGTACCGCGCAAGCGGCGACGTCCGCGCGGCACTCGCCACGCTCGGCCGCAAGCCGCTGCTCGCACAGACTTTCCCGACCGGCACGCATGCGATGTGGCTGAACCACTGGCTCGCGTCGCACGGCGTCGATCCGTTGCGCGACGTGCGCAGCGTCGTGATTCCGCCGCCCGAGATGGTCGCCGCGCTCGCGAGCGGCGAGCTCGACGGGTTCTGCGCGGGCGAGCCATGGCACGCGGTAGCCGAAGCTTGCGGCGCGGGCCGGACCGTCGCCGTCACCAGCGAAATCTGGCCCGATCATCCGGAGAAAGTGGTCGCGGCCCGTCGCGATTTCGTCGCGCTGTATCCGGCCACCGCGCGCGCGCTGATCCGCACGCTCGTCGATGCATGCGCGTGGCTCGACAGCGCCGCGAATCGTCGCGAGGCGGCCGACTGGCTCGCGTCGCCCGACGCGCTCGGCGTGCCGGCCCGGCTCATCGCGCCGCGCCTGCTCGGCGACTACGGCGCGGGGCCGTTCGCGCAGCCGCCGCTGCCGATCCGCTTCCACGACGGCGGTGCCGTGAACCGCCCGGATCCGCAGGAAGGCCGGTGGTTCCTGCTGCAATACCGGCGCTGGGGCATGCTCGACGGCACGCACGACGACGCGGCCATCGCCGCGGCGATCGCGCAGACGGCGTTGTATGATGCTGCCGTCGCCGAAGGTGGTGCGGCAGGCCAGTGATCCCGCCCCTGGATGCCGTGGCCGCCGCGCGGCGCTGTGCGACAACCGGCGGAACCCCTGACGCGATGCGCCGGTTTCCGCGCCGGTCCGTGCCGGACCACCGCGCCGCACGGACGCGTTGGCCTGCGTGCCGCCACTCCGTCCCCGTTCAGAATCGATGTCGAAACGAACGCGCACGCCGCTCGACGTGCTGCTCACCGAAATCCGCGCGTGCCGCGCCTGCGAAGCCGAGCTGCCGCTCGGCCCGCGCCCTGTCGTACGCGCCCATCGCGACGCCCGCATCCTGATCGTCGGGCAGGCGCCCGGCGCTCGCGTCCACGCGAGCGGCATCCCGTGGGACGATGCGAGCGGCAAGCGGCTGCGCGACTGGCTCGACGTCGACGCCGACACCTTCTACGACGAGACCCGCTTCGCGATCGTGCCGATGGGCTTCTGCTACCCGGGCCGAGGTGCAAGCGGCGACAACCCGCCGCGCTCCGAATGCGCGCAACTGTGGCTCGACCGGCTGCTCGCCGGATTGCCGTCGATCCGGCTGACGCTGCTGATCGGCCAATACGCGCAGCGACATTTCTTGCGCGACACACGCAAGGCGACGCTGACCGACACCGTGCACGCGTGGCGCGATTACGGCACCGGCGTGCTGCCATTGCCGCATCCGTCGCCGCGCAACCAGGCGTGGTTCAAGCATCATCCGTGGTTCGACGCCGAGATCGTGCCCGAACTGCGCCGCCGCGTCGCGCCGCTGATCGCCGGCTGACGCGAGCTGCACCGTGCCCCGCTTTCTATCGAAATGAATCAGAACGACATCGACTTTTCATGCACCGGCTGCGGCCGTTGCTGCCATGACCTGCGCATTCCGCTGACCGTCGCCGAGGCCGCTGCCTGGCTGCGGCGCGGCGGCCACGTGGAGCTGTTGTGCGACGCCATGCCATGGCCCGTCGAACCGGCGCCCGACGACGCGTTCGCCGCATACAAGCGCGCCCGTTCGTCGCCCGCGCTCAGCGGCACGCTGCCGGTACGCGTCACCACCCTGCTCACCGCGTCCCATGCCGGCCCGTGCCCGAACCTGCTCGACGATCTGCGCTGCGGCATCTACGACGAACGGCCGCTCGTATGCCGGATCTACCCGGCCGAGGTCAATCCGTTCGTGCCGCTGACGCCGGACGGCAAGCAGTGCCCGCCCGACGCATGGCAACACGCGCCGCTCACCCGCGGCGGCACGATCGTCGATGCGCTTACGCGCGAGAACATCGTGCGCGCACGGGAAGCCAGCGCGGCCGAGGCGCCGCTGCGCGCGCGGCTGTGCGCGGCACTCGGCATCGATACGGCGGCCGTCGCGAACGAAGGCTTCGCGATTCACGCGCCGCCCGCCGACATGCTGCTGGCCGCGCTCGGCACGCTCGCCGATGCACACGCGACAGCGGCCGCCCTGCCCGCACCGAGCACATGGACGCTGGTCACGAATCGCACCGCGACCGCCGACACGCTCAGTTCGGTCGGCGCCTCCAGCCAGCTTGCGGCAACCGACGAAGCCGGCACGCGCTACCGCTACCTGGGCTTTCATCCGGCCGGCTGATTGCCTTGCCGCCGGGCGGATGCGCGCCGCCCGGCCGCCCTGCCGGATCGCGCCCGCGGATTCCGGCCGCGCGCGGTTCGCTGTACCATCGCGGCTCAACCGCGTCACGAACAGCAGAATCCTTCATGCCCTCCACCGCTCCGCCGCGCCTGTACGGGATGCCCGAACGCAGCGACCGGCTCGATTTCTACATCCGCGACCAGACGTCGCGCCAGGCGATCACCGAGCCGCACCGGCACGCGTATTTCCAGATCCAGTTCAACCTGGGCGGCGACACCGAGCAGCGGATCGGCGGCGTCACACGGCCGTTTCCGCGCGGCGCGCTCGCGTTCGTGCTGCCGCACCGCGAGCACCTGATTCCGCATCCGGAAGGCGCGCACTTCATCGTGATCAACTTCAGCCAGGCGTTCCTGCGCGCCGATCTCGACGTCGATCCGCTCGATCTCGAGGATGTCCCCGCACACCGCTTTCCCGAGCTGACGCCGTTCCGCTTCCAGGAGCACCTCGACTTCATCCTGACCGGCGACACGTTCGACGAGGCGCGCCGCCTCGCGCTGTGCATGCTCGATGCCGACCGCGTGCGCAGCTTCGGTTCGACCACGTTGCTGCGCGGCTACCTGCTGCAACTGATCGGGCTCGTCTGCACGCAGTACGCGGGTGCACTCGACAAGCTCGCGCAGCGCGGCGCCCAGCGCGCGGGCCGGCGCGACGCGCTCGCGCGCGTGCTGCGTCACGTGCGCGCGAACCTGACCCGCGAGGACCTGACGCTCGCGGCCACCGCCGAGGCCGCGTTCCTGTCGCCGAACTACCTCGCGCATCTCGTACGCAAGGAAACCGGCAGCACCTTCACCGATCTCGTGACCGAGCGCCGGATCGCGCTCGCGCAATCGCTGCTCGCGCATACGAGCCGGCGCATCGCCGATATCGCGCGCTCCGTCGGCTTCCGCGATGAAGGCTATTTCGCGCGGCGCTTTCGCGCGCGGGTCGGCGTGTCGCCGAAGGCGTATCGCGACGCGAATGCCGCGCTGCCGGACGGCGATGAAGCGGCGCCAGGCGGCGACGCGTAGTTTTGTCCGGTTAAAGCGCAGTTTCGTCGCATCCGCGCGCGGATGCGTCGGGTATCGTTCCATGCATGCCGGCCCGTGCCGCGTTGCCCGGGCGACGGCATGCGTCTTTTCATCGAACGAGGCCATCCGATGTCCGAATACGTCATCGACGCTTCCGAGCGTCCTTCCGTCGAAGTCGAACAATCAGCCGCGCGCTTTCCGGTGCGCCGTGTGTTCTGCGTCGGCCGCAACTACGCCGACCACGCGCGCGAAATGGGTGCCGATCCCGACCGCGAACCGCCGTTCTTCTTCACGAAGCCGGCCGATGCGATCGTCCCGGCCAGCGGCACCGTCCCGTATCCGCCGCTGACGAGCGACCTCCATCACGAAATCGAGCTGGTCGTCGCGATCGGCAAGGACGGCCGGTCGATCGACCCGGCCGACGCGCTGTCGCACGTGTGGGGCTACGGCGTCGGCGTCGACCTGACACGCCGCGACCTGCAGGCCGAAGCGAAGAAGCTCAGCCGGCCGTGGGACTGGGCGAAGGGCTTCGACGCGTCCGGCCCCGTGACCGCGCTGCGCGCGGCGACCGCGACCGGCCATCCGGCAAGCGGCCGGATCTGGCTCGCGGTCAACGGCGAAACGCGCCAGCAAGGCGATCTCGCCGACATGATCTGGGCCGTGCCGGACGTGATCGCGTATGTGTCGCGCTCGGTCGAGCTCAAGGCCGGCGACCTGATCTTCACCGGCACGCCGGCCGGCGTCGGCGCGCTGCAGCCGGGCGACCGCGTGACGGGCGGCGTCGACGGCGTCGCGACGTTCGAGTTCGTGATGGGGGCGAAGCCGTAAGGGATCGTGTGGGCGTATGCGACGTGGCGGCCGTTCGACGGCCGTGGCGTCGCATCGTGCCGTTCGTTGCCGGTTCGGGCAGCGATCACATCGCGGCGGATCGGCATGCCGGTTCTTTCACGGCGACTGCACATTCCGTTCGTGTGCGTCGAAGCTTCGTATGCACACGGCGGCCGCCAGCGCGAGCGCCGTGGACAGCAGCATCATGGCCAGCGGCGCACGGCCGGCGTTAGCGACGGTCAGCACCAGCCCCGTCAGCGACGACAGCGCGGCCCCGCCCGCGATCGTCATCGCCCCGGCCAGCCCGGATGCGCTGCCGGCGAGTTCCGGTCGCACCGACATCGCGCCTGCATGCGCACCCGGATTCGACAGCCCGTTGCCGATGCCGATCAGCACGCACGGCCCGAACCACGCGATTGCGTGCGTCGCCCCTCCGAGAAACAGCACGAGACCGATCGCAGGCCCCGCGCATGCGACCACGCGGCCGCACAGAATCGTCGTGGCCAGCGGATAGCGATGCGCGTAACGCGCAGCCAGAAAACTCCCGCAAACGAAGCCGGCCGTGATCGTTCCCATGTAGAAGCCGATTTCCGTGGGCGGAATGCGAAACACCGATTGCGCGGCGAGCGGCGCGCCGGCCAGGAACGCGTAGAAGGCACCGGTCGAAAACGCCATGCAAAGCGCATAGGCCCAGAAGCGGCGCGCGCGGAGCAGCGCGGGATACGCGCGAAGCTGCTGGGCGAGCGTCGTGGCGCGGGTCGCATGGGTTTCCGATAGATCGAACATGCACCAGCCGAGCAGCGCGATGCCTGTCGCACCAAGCAACCAGAAGCTCGCGCGCCACCCGAGCGTCTGATCGAGCACGCCGCCGAGCGTCGGCCCAATCATCGGCGCGAACGCGGCCGCCATCGCCGCATAGCCGATCCGGCTCGCCGCGCGTGAACCGCTGGCTGTGTCGCGCAACGTCGCCATGGACACCGGGTAGACCGACGTGATCATCGCTTGCATTAGCCGGCACGCGAGAAACACGTGGATATCGGTCGCCATCGCGCAGCCCAGCGATCCGAGCGTGAAGACGCCGAGGCTCGTCAGCATGATCGGTCGCCGCCCGAAGCGGTCGGATAGCGGTCCCATTACGAATTCGAGCGAGGCGGCGACTGCTGCGTAGCCGCCTAGTGACAGTGCGACTAGCGCGTAGTCGGCGCGCAGGTCGCGCGCGATCGCGGGTAGGGATGGCAGGAACAGGCTCAACGGCAGCACGGAGAACGCGCATAGCAGGATTAGCGTCGCGTGTCGTGGTGGGGTGCGTTTGGAAGCTATCGGCAGGTTTGGTTGCAAGCAGATGCCCTCCGCACACGCCGTCGCGTGGCTGTGCGCTATGGAAGATGAGCGTTTTCCGTGGATTTTCGTGGGTGTCGCTTGTCGACCCTAAGCGGTCAGACGCATTTCTCGAAAGCGGCCGTTCAGCATGCTACATGCCTTTGCGGGACGCCAGTTGCTGCGCGATAAGTTTCCATCAGACAGACCCATCGGACCTTCCCGGCCGAGAAAACCGCGTAGCGGCTGATGTCCACCTCGATCGGGTAGCCCGACGCGAGGTGCTTACTATATTCGTCCGATGAAAATCGGAAATGAAGCCCCGACCCTCCGACCGCAAAAATGGCGGGCGCCGCATCATTGAGCTTCGCGGGCGATCCCGATATAGTGGTCGGCGCAGTTGCAGGCGGAGCCCTGATCGCAGGGCGTCACGCGCCATGTCCGCAGCGAATCGGGGGCCTGCCAGTACCTGGCTCGCCACTCCGAATCCGCATCGCTGCACGCGCATCTCGCCCGATGGTCGCCCTGCGCCGTCGGAACACGCATTCACGGAAACACGGCCGATGCACGGCCTTAGCGGGCGCCAGACCAGACCCGCGCTTGACTCGAGCATGATTCGAAGCACAACAACGTCGTAGTCGGGTACAAAGCCGTACTCTCGGGGGCGCACATGATTTCCGGAAGAAGAGTGCTTGCGGCCGTCGCGTTGATCTCGACGGCCGCCGCCGCGCTGATCGCAGGATGCGGCGGCAACACGACGCGTTCGATGCAGGGGGAGATCGAGCAGGTCATCGGCGCATCGCGCTATCGCCAGTCGACCTGGTCAATCAACGTCATCGATCCCGCGACCGGCGCAACCGTCTACGCGATCCAGCCCGATGCGCTCACCTATGTTGGCTCGACCCGGAAGCTGTTCTCGGTCGGCATGGCGCTGAACCAGCTCGGGGCCGACCATCAATTCGTCACGCCGGTCTACGCACTGGGCAGCGTCGAAGCGTCCGGCACGCTCGACGGCAACCTGATCCTCGTCGCGAGCGGCGATCTGACGATGGGCGGACGCGCGAATCCGGACGGCACAATCGCGTTCAGCGGCTTCGACCACAACGAAGCCAATTCGCTCGGCAATGCCGGGATCGTCCAGGCCGATCCGCTGGCGGGATACGACAAGCTCGCATCGCAGATCGCGGCAGCGGGCATCAAGCGGATCGGCGGCGACGTCGTCATCGACGATCGACTGTTCGTCCCGTTCGATTTCCGCGAGGAATTCAACGTATCGCCGATCTTCGTGAACGACGACGTAGTCGACGTCCTCGTGAACCCGGGCGCGGCCGGCGCGACCGCGAACGTGGACTGGCGCCCGAAATCCGCGGCTTTCGGCGTCACGTCGTCGGTGTCGATGGTCGGCGCAAACGCGGACACGGACATCGAGTTTGCGCCGCGGGATCCCACGTGCTTCGGCACGCCCCGATGCTTCGGAAACGTGTCGGGCACGCTCGCGGCACAATACGTGCCGCCGCTGACCGGCGCGTATCCGCTCGTCAAGACGTTTCGCATCACCGATCCGGCCAGCTATGCCCGCACCGTGCTGGTCGAGGCGCTCGCGCGTCACGGTGTCGCGGTCGGTGCGCCCGCGGTCGAAGTCAATCCGCGCCAGTCGCTGCCGCCGCAAGGCGCGTACGCGTCGGCGTCACCCGTTGCGCGCCTCGTGTCGCCGCCGTATCGCGAATACGCGAAGTTCATCCTGAAGGTGAGCTACAACATCGGCGCCGACGTCAGCCTGGTCCTGTACGGACTGGCGTCGTCCGGCGCGACGACGATGCATGACGCGCTCGCCACCGAACGCGCGGCGCTCGAGTCGCAATTCCATCTCGCCCCGGACAGCTTCGCATTCGTCGACGGCAGCGGCGGCCTCGAAACGAAAGCGACCGGTACCGCGCTGACGACGCTCCTGGCCGGCATGCAGAAGACCGCTTACTTCGACGCGTATCTCGACGCTCTGCCGGTTCTCGGCGTCGACGGCTCGCTCGGCTTCGTGACCGAATTCATGCAGGATGCGTCGCTGGCCGGTGCGAAAGGGCACGTCCGTGCGAAGACGGGCACCTACGTGGGCGGCAAGCCGGTTGCGTTGAAAGGGCAGGCGCTGGCCGGTTACGTCGACGCGAAGAGCGGGCGTCGCTATGTGTTCATGCTGTCGGTGAACAACGTGCCGTTCGGTTCCATCGACGACGTCCTGCCGGTGTTCCAGGATCAAGGGCGGATCGCGGCGATTCTCTGGAAGTATCTCTGACGCAGGGTGTCGCAGCGCAGGCGGGCAAACGCGGATCGTTCGCTGCCGGCGGCAACGAGCGCGCGTCGCGAAGGCCCGCACGGCGACGGTCGAATTCATCGGGGAGCGGCTATGCAGGCGAAATCGGTCCAACACAGCGTCTCGTCCCTTCGCGCTCGCGCGTCGCGCGTGCGCCGGACGGCGAGATGGCTCGCGCTGCTTGCCGCGGCGCCGCTGCTGGCATCGTGCGGCGGAGAATCCAGCGGGATTCCGGAGATCCCGGCCATCATGAACAAGCCCCGATACGTGTCGTCGGGCGCCGCGTGGTCGATGGCCATCGTCGACGTCGACAGTGGCGCGACGGTTTATTCGCTCAACCCCGATGCGCTTTCGTACACCGGGTCCGTCCGCAAGCTCTTTTCCGTCGGCGCAGCGCTCGACAAGCTCGGTGCGGACCATCGTTTCACGACCGCGGTTTATCGCGACGGCGCGATCTCCGCGAGCGGGGCGCTCGCCGGCAACCTGATTCTCCGGGCGGCCGGCGACCTGACGTTCGGTGGCCGGATGAAAGGCGACGGGTCGCTGGACTTCACGCCATACGATCACAACGAAGCGCGCGGCTTCGGGGGCGCAGCATTGACGCCGGAGGATCCGCTGGCCGCCGTCGACGATCTCGCGCGGCAGATCCGCGCGTCGGGCATCCGCAGCGTCGGCGGCGACGTCGTCGTCGACGATCGCCTGTTCGAGCCCTTCCGCGTGCCGAACGGCAATGTGCTGATCTCGCCGATCCTGATCAACGAGAACGTGATCGACCTGACGGTGACGCCCGCGATCGCGGCCGGACAGCCCGCGCAAATCGACTGGCGGCCGAAGACGCGTGCCTACACGGTCGCGGGTTCGGCGCTCACGAGCCGGGCGGACACCGCACCGGACATCGCGTTCTCCGGCGATGCGCCGAACGCCGGCGCGTTGGGGTGTTTGTCCCGCATCGGCTGCGCCGCGACGGTGTCCGGCACGCAGGACCGCCAGGCAGCCGCCACGCTGCCGGCCGGCTATCACGCGCCCCTGATCGGCAACGCGCAGTTTGTCAGTATCGTGCACATCGACGATCCGGCTTCGTTCGCGCGCACCGCGCTCGTCGACGCGCTGGCCAGAAACGGCGTGTCGGTTGGCACGCCCGCAGTCGCGTCCAATCCCGCGGGCCTGCTTCCGTCGCCGGCGCAATACGCGTCGCTGCCGCAAGTGGCGTCGTTCGCGTCGCCGCCGTATGCGGAAATCGCGAAGCTGATTCTCAAGGTCAGCCTGAATACCGGCGCGAACCTGAGCCTGATGCATCTCGGCCTGACGCGCGGCGCGCGGACGGTCGCCGACGCGCTGTCGGTCGAGCGCGGTGTCCTGACGGCCGAGTACGGACTCGATCCGGGCGGATTCGACTTTCCGACCAACGGCAGCGGATCGCCGGACAGCCGGGCCACCGCGCGGACGACGGCGCGACTGCTGCAGACCATGAGCCGCAAGGTGGTCTATCCGTCCTACCGGGATGCGATGCCGATCCTCGGCACCGACGGCTCGCTGGCCGATGTCGGCAAGGACGTCGAGGGCAAGGAACACATCTACGTGAAGAGCGGCGCGACGCTGTCGAACGGGAAGATGGTGGCGCTGACGAATGCCGGCTACATGCGCGCGAAGAGCGGCCGGATCCTCGCATTCGCGGTGTTCGTGAACAACGCCGGTCCGCTGTCGTCGTTGTCGGATGCGCTTGGCGTGTTCGAAGACGAAGCGCAGATCCTCGGTGTGGTTTATCGGCGGTTCTGACGGTGTCGACGCGCGCTTAGCTCGAACGTCTTCCAATGAACCTCAAAACGCAGTGAACCAAGGAGAATGACATGAGACGCAGGGATTTGCTGGGCGCTGGAGCAGCGCTGCCGATGTTGGCAATGGTGTCGAACTTGTCTGCGAAGACGCCGCACGCGGTCAGGACGGACTGGGAATGTCGCGTGTCGCGCGATTCGTCCGGTCGATCTTCGGCACACTTGAGCGTCTCGATCAACGGCAGCGCACGCGCGTCGTTCAAGCTGCGCGGCATCTGCTATTCGCCATGCCCAATCAACGAGAACGTCGAAACGACGCCTTCGCTCGGCGATTTCTTCTGGGACGAGTACTCCGGGCCTGGCTACCACATCCGCAACTGGCGCGACACGTGGCAGCGCGACTTGAAGCTAATTCGCGAGACGGGTGCGAACACGATTCGGCTCTACAGCATGATTTCGCGGCAGCTCGACTACAAGACGGGCGGTTTGCCCAAGGTGCCGTTCGACAAAAGCTCGCATCAGTTCATGCATCGCGAATTCCTCGACGCGTGCTGGAACGGCGGCGTCAAGCCGCTGTACGTATTGGTCGGCATTCCCGTTTCCGCGCCGGCCCTGAAGCAAGGCATCTACAACAAGGCCGAAGACGCGTTCTATACCGCGCTGATCAAGGAGACGGTCGCGCAGGTGTCCGGGCATCCCGCCGTCCTCGGCTTCACGATCCAGAACGAGCAGGACGGCCCCGGCGCGTCATGGGGCGATGCCGCGCCGGTATCGTTCTGGTGGTCGCAGATCGAAAAATTCGCGCACTTGACGAAGGTTGCGATGGGGGCGAATAAGAAACTCGTTGGCATGGCGAACCATGACGACCTCAAGCTGCTTTCGATGTCGGCGTCGCATATGGCCCGCGTGCCGTCGGTCGACTTCTGGGGCGTCAACACGTACCAGACGCAGAACTTCGATACGGTCTTCAAGGCCGTCGCAGCGGAAAATTTTCCCGGCTACGAGGGCCTGACGGGCAGCGCGCTGAAGCCAGTCATCCTGACGGAATGGGGCATGCCGGGAACGGGACACCGCAATCCCGCGGATCGCACGACGATCTATTCCGACAACGGCACGGCACAGCTCACCGCCAACCTGATCACTGGCGTGGCGGCGCAAGCGCTAAACGGCCGCTACCCGCTCAGTCTCGGCCTGTACTACTTCGAGTTCTGCGACGAATGGTGGAAGCAGAAGGTCGAAAAGGGCTTTCCTGGCTTTCCGGACTTTCCGGACTTTCCATACCGGCCTTTCGGCGGCCCTGCTGCGGATGCCTTTCCAAACAAGTTCTGGGACGAGGACGGTTTTGGCTTGTTCGCGATCGGGCGAGGCGGCGGCCTTCCGAACAATGCGCCGGTGTGGCGAGACGACGGCTACAACAAGGGCCCCAACGTGCCAGACACACGTTCGCCGCGCAAGCCGATGGTCGATGCGCTGCGTTCGGTCTATCTGAGTTACTGAGTGTCACGCAGAGCTTCGATTGCGCTTTGTTCGTCGCGTCACGCGTCGCCACGACGTGACGAACTCTTACCTTTGAGGCTAGCCCGATTTCCGTCCCGGTTTCGCGTGAATTGCGTGATTGTCGCTAATCCAGCCTCCAACGTCCGCTTATGGCCGGTAGCGGATCTCAGTCAACTGGCGTGGGCAGATGGCCCTGAACGGCCACTCCGTGAGAGATGGAGTTGTCCACGCTGAAACAGGCCGCAACAACGTCACAGACTCGACTTTCATAAGGGCGACAACCCACTCACAAACTCCGCTACTGCATCACGCGACCCGAGCGTTTCCTTGTCTCCACGGAACTGCTCGAAAATAGTCCGGTGAGCACCATACGAGCTTGATCCAGTCCGGGATCGATAAGTCGCGGCCCATTCCAGCAGCGCATCGAAGGCTTCTGGAGACCCATCGCGACGAATGCCTCGCCGACGAATGTTCGCCACACATTCGGCTTCGTCGATGCACAACCAGACCAGTGCGCTAGCGTTTGCAAGAACTTCGCTAACGAGCCACCCGTAGATCCCTTCGATGACCCAGCGATCGGCCTGCGCGGCACGTTGAACGAGTCGAATCGCATCGGCGCGCTCCCGAGCTACGCCGTATCCACCAGGAAGCCAATGAATCAGATCGAGATCGACATAAGCGGCACCCGAACGATCGGCGACGCGTTCTGCCAGCCAGCTTTTCCCCGAACCCGAGTTTCCGATAACGATTGTTCTAGTCAGGTCCATGCGGAACGGGCTCACGAAAGTTTTCGAGACGGATTTTAAAAATGCGCACGCCCGCGAATCTTTGCGACCAAGCGAAAGCGCGCCCTTGCCCCGTCTCAAGTTGAGGTCTATCGTTAAGCGAGCATGATGCCGCAAGGCTCACGATCTTGCCCGAGCCAAACGCCATTTGGAGAAGTTCGCGAACGGTCGGAGCGGATAGTCTCGTTCCCCAAATGCGTGTAACAAGAACTCCCTCAGCATGCATGGAACAACGGCTTGTCCACGAACGCCCATTAACGCCCTACCGCGCCCGCACCGACACAAACCTCCGCGCATTCTCGCGCTGAATCAACACCGCGATCACCCCGCCTTTCGCCTCGAGCGACTGCACGTCGTCCGGCGTTTCGAGCAGCGTATCGTTGAGTTCGAGCACGACATCTCCAGGCCGAATGCCCGCATTCGCAGCCGGTCCGTGCACCGCATCGACCATCATCCCGACCGCGAGCCCGGTCGAACGCCGCTCGGCGTCGCTCAGCGGATGCATCGTCAGCCCGAGCCGATCGCCGCCGTCAGCCGGTCTTGCGGCCGCCATCGCCACGCCGGCGGCACCGCCCGCGCCAAGCGCGCCAGCGCTGCCCGTCGCTGCCGCGCTGTCGATCGCGTCGCCGGTCCCTGCTCCGGTGACAGTCAGCATCATCGGCGTGCGATTGCGGATCACCCGCAGCGGCGCCCTTGCACCCGCCGGCAACGCGGCGGCGAGGTCGTTCAGTTCGGCCGACCGGCCAATCGGCTTGTCGCCGAACTTCACGATCACGTCGCCGGGCCGCACACCGGCCGCCGCAGCCGGCGAGCCTGGATCGACGCCGTTGACGAGCGCGCCCGCCGGACGCGGCAGGCCGAACGCGGCAGCCAGCCCGACACCGACGTCCTGCACGTCGACGCCCAATGCATTGCCGGACGAAGCGCGCTGAGCCTGCGCGCCGGCCCGCATCTGCGCCTGCACCTGCGCACGCACCTTCAGGGCGAGCGCGATCGGGATCGCGAACGTGGTGCTCGCATAGCGGTCGGCGTCCGTATAGACCTGCACCGCGATGCCGATCACGTCGCCCGCGCGATTGAACACGGGGCCGCCCGAGTTGTCGGGATTCACCGCGATGTCGGTCTGGAAGAACGGAAACGCGCTGCCGTCCGGCAACGCGTGCGCGGTCGCGCTGACGATGCCGGCCGTGACCGTGTTGCCCGATCCTTCCGGTGCGCCCATCGTCATCACCGGTTCGCCCGCGCGCACCCGCGACGAATCGCCGATGCGCACGACCGGCAGCTTCGTCGCGTCGACGTGCAGCACGGCGACGTCGCTCTGCGGATCGACGGCCAGCACCGTCGCCTTCAACTCGCGACGATCGGCCAGTCGCACCGTCACATCGGTCGCATCGCCAACGATATGCGCGGAAGTCAGGATCCCCCCGTCGGCACTGACGATGAAGCCCGAGCCGCCGCCCGCGATCGCGCGCGGCGACATCTCGGGCGCAGGCGCCTGGGCGCCCTGCGCGGGCGGCAGCGGCGCGCCCCGGCGGAAGAACGCGGACAACGGATCGTCCGGATCGAGATACGCGAAGGACGGGCCACCGGCCTGCTGGTCGGGCGCGGCGGTCATGATGGTCACGACCGCCGGGCCGTAACGGTCGACGATCGTCGGGAAATCGACCGGCATCGAGCGAGGCGATGCGGCGAGCCGGCTCTTCATGACCGGTGGCGTGGCGGCCGGTGCGACGGTTCCGGCACCGACTGGCGGCGGCGACAGCAACGAGGCGAATAGGCCCCCGATCAACGCAGTGCGAAGCACGGCGCGAGCAAGCGTCTGGCAAAGCACGGTGCACCTCCCCCGGCGGTCGCGGCTCCGCCCTGCGCGCGACGCGCAGGCGCCCGACAAGCACCGGTACACCCCTCCATTTATAGTCCACGCGGCATCCGCGACATACGAATCGAAACCCGCATCCCGGGCCGTCGTGTGGCGTCGAAGCCGCGACAGCGTTCGTTCCGTACAAAGTTCGCGGTTCGTCAATCGGAACATTCACCCGACACGGCAACGCTGCGCGCGTCGACGTGCGGGCCGCGCCATCAGGCAAGCAGCAGAAAATTGCGCACGACCGCCGACGGATCGTCGCGTCGCGACGCAATCGCGAGCCTCGCGCGCAGCCCGTTGCCCGCCACGTGCCGATAGACGACGCCTGCGACCTGCACCTGCGTGATTGCCTTCGGCACGATCGACACGCCGAGCCCGGCCGCGACGAGCGTCACCGCCGACGCGATTTGCGGCGCGGGCTGCGCCATGCGCGGCTGGAAGCCGGCTGCATTGCATGCCGCGACGATGTCGTCGAACAGCGCACTGCCCGCTTCGCGCGGCACCTGTACGAATGCCTCGTCGGCCAGCTCCGCCAGATCGATCCGACGACGCTGCGCAAGCCGATGCGCAACGGGCATCGCGACGAACATCGGCTCCTCGTCCCAATTCGATACCTGCAGCGTGTCCGCGATGCGACGCTCCGGACGCACGATCGCGACATCGAGCCGCCCGGCTTCGAGCGCCTCGAGCAGCACGCCGGAGGTCGCCTCCTGCAACGTCAGGTCCGTATCCGGAAACGCTTCGCGAAAGCGGCGAATCAGGTCGGCCACTTTCGAATTGAAGGCCGCCGTCCCGGTGAAACCGACCCGCAGTTGCCCGATTTCCCCGCGTGCGGCCCGCTTTGCCGCCCGCGCCGCGCGCTCGGCGTCGTCGAGCACACGTCGCGCCTCTTCCGCGAACACTTCTCCCGCCACGGTCAGCTCGGCGCCGCGTGCGGTCCGCTTGAACAGCTCCACGCCGAGCTCGTGCTCGAGCGCCTTGATCTGCTGGCTCAGCGGCGGCTGCCCCATGCCGAGCGCTTCCGCAGCCTTCGTGAAGTTCGACGTGACCGCCACGGCCAGGAAGTATCGGAGATGTCGAAGTTCCATGTGATCTCGGGTAGACGGAACCGGCTTTCCAGCCAGATGAAAAAGATATCGCTACGGTTCTTTTCATATATTGGACATATATGTGATCGTGCGCAAGAATTCCGGTATCCCCCAGCCCATCGGGTACATACCATGTCGAATTCCGCGATCTCGCGCGCCGCACCCCGCACCTCGAGCACGGCGCCGGATACGCTGCCCCCGGGCGTGTCGCCGCGCTCGGCGGCCTACAAGCGCATCGCACTGGCACTCTTTCTGGCCGGCTTCTCCACGTTCTCGCTGTTGTACTGCGTGCAGCCGTTGCTGCCCGCGTTCGCGCGCGAGTTCAACCTGGGCGCGGCGTCGAGCTCGCTGTCCCTGTCGCTGTCGACGGGGATGCTGGCTTTCTCCATCCTGTGCGCCGGCGCGCTGTCCGAACGCTTCGGCCGACGCGGGCTGATGTTCGCGTCGATGACGCTTGCGGCGCTGTTCAACGTGCTCGCCGCGATCGCACCGAACTGGAACCTGCTGCTGATCTGGCGCGCGCTCGAAGGTTTCGCGCTAGGCGGCGTCCCGGCAGTCGCGATGGCCTATCTCGCCGAGGAAATCGCCGCCGACGGGCTGGGCCTGTCGATGGGCCTCTATGTCGGCGGCACCGCGTTCGGCGGCATGGTCGGGCGGATCGGGATGAGCGCGCTGGAAGAGTATTTCTCGTGGCGGACCGCGATGTTGACGATCGGCGTCGTCGACCTGGTCGCGGCGATCGCGTTCGTGATGCTGCTGCCGCAGTCGCGGCGCTTCGTGAAGCGAACCGACCTGACGCTGCGTCACCACCTCCGGCTGTGGAGCGCGCAGCTGCATCATGCGCGCCTGCGGTTCGTCTTCGCGATCGGCTTCCTCGTGATGGGCGCGTTCGTGACCGTGTACAACTACGCCGGATTCCGGCTGACGGCCGCGCCGTTCAACCTGAGCACGACGGCATGCGGGCTGATCTTCGGCGCCTATCTGTTCGGGATGGTGTCTTCGTCGAGCGCCGGTGCACTCGCCGATCGTCTCGGGCGCGCGCCCGTGCTCGTCAGCGGCATTGTCGTGTTCGCGGCCGGTCTGGCGCTCACGCTGTCGCACTCGCTCGTCGCGATCATCGTCGGGATCGTGCTGATCACGATCGGCTTCTTCGTCGCGCATGCGGTCGCGAGCGGCTGGGTCGGGCATCTCGCCGGTTCCGCAAAGGGGCACGCCGCGTCGCTCTACCTGCTGGCCTATTACGTCGGATCGAGCGTGCTGGGCTCGGTCGGCGGCACGTTCTGGCAGCACGGCGCGTGGAATGCCGTTGCCGCGTACGTCGCTGTGCTGCTCGTGCTCGGCCTGGTGGCTGCGCGCCAGATCATGCGAGCGGAGCCCGCGCGGTAAGCAGCGGCTCGCGCGCGTCGCGTCACGGCGATGCCCGCCGCGCCGCGCAACTGCGATTCACTCGCCCGCGACGCGATGCGCGATCGTCGACAACGTCCGCAGCATCGGCGCGAACGCATCGGCCGACGTATTGCCGAAGCCGAGCACGAGCCCGTTGGCCGCCGACGTCGCGTGAATCGAGAACCCCGAAAGCGGGAACGGCCCGATCCCGTGCGCACGCGCCGCGTCGACGATCGCGCGGTCGCGGTAACGGGCCGGCAGCCGCAGCGCCAGATGCAGCCCGCACGGCCCGCCCTCCACCTGATGCGGCACGGTGAACGCATCGTCCAGCGCGGCGAGCAGCAAGCGTCGCCGGTCGCGATACAGCCGGCGCATCCGCCCGAGATGCCGCCCGTATTCCCCTGACTCGATGAAATCGGCAAGCGCGAGCTGCACGTGGCGCGTCCCGCCGCGCAGCATCTCCGGCAGCGCGGGTCGCACCGCGGCCAGCAGCGCGTCCGGCAGCACGAGAAAGCCGATCCGCAACGCCGGGAACATCGTCTTGCTGAACGAGCCGAGATAGACGACCGGCGAATCGGCCGCGAGCCCGTGCAACGCGCCGATCGGCTCGCCGGTGTGACGGAACTCGCTGTCGTAGTCGTCCTCGATGATCCACGCGCGATGCCGGCGCGCGGCATCGAGCAGCGCGAGCCGGCGCGAGATCGACAGCACCGCGCCGGTCGGAAACTGGTTCGACGGCGTGGTGTAGACGAGCCGGGGGGTCCGCTCGCGCCAGCTCGCGTCGTCCGCGCGCAGTCCCTCCGCGTCCACCGGCATCGGCACGACGTCGAGATCGGCCGCCTGCATCGCGGTGCGCGCGCCGCGATAGCCGGGCTCCTCGACCCACACCGTGTCGCCCGGATTCGTCAGCAGTTGCGCGCACAACGCGATGGCGCCCTGTGCGCCCTCGGTGATCACGATTTGCTCGGGCTCGCAGCGCACGCCGCGCGTCACGGCCAGATGGCGCGCGATCGATTCGCGTAGCGCGCGCTCGCCGAGCGGGTCGCCGTAAGCGAGCAGCTCGCGGCCGTCGCGGCGCAGCGCACGATCGATCGCGTGCCGCCATGCATCGACCGGAAAATGCGACAGCGCGGGCACGCCCGGCCGGAAGCCTTCCGACTCGCCGGTGCCGATCAGGCTTGGACGTATCCGGCCGAGCCGTTGCGCGACGGCCGGCGGGGCGGCCCGCCGGCGCGGCGCGGCCGGCCGCGACAGGCCGACCACGCGCGTGCCGCGACGATCGGATTGCAGGAAACCTTCGGCGACGAGCTGCTCGTAGACGGCCGCCGTCGTGTTGCGCGACACGCCGAGCGTCTCGGCCAGCGCGCGCGTGCCGGGCAGCCGCGTACCGGCCGGCATCGCGCCGCCGAGAATCGCATCGCGCACGCGCCGCAGCAACTGCCGCTGCAAGGAAGGCGCGCCGGCCGTGCGGACAAGCGGCGCGTCGAGCGGCAGCAGCGGCGCGGCGCCGGAAGGAATGGCAGTCGTCATCGGGATATCGCGGCGTGGAAGTCTCGGTGCATGGCGCCATCGTCATGCGTTCGTGGCACCATAAATTTGCGACCGTCTGGCGCTTCTCATGGTACCTCGCCGGGACTACGATCGTCTGCATGCCGGCATGTCGCCGGCCGCCAACCGAAGCGAGATCGCCCTTGTCCACGCTCACCAACGAATTCCGGCAGCCCATCGGCCGCCCCGTTCCAGACTGGTCCGCACGCCCGCGCCCCGAGCGCATCGTGCTCGAAGGCCGCTACTGCCGTCTCGAGCCGCTCGACGCCGACCGCCATGCCGGCGACCTGTACGCCGCCTATGCGCAGGCGCCCGACGGCAGCGACTGGACCTATCTCGCGCACGGTCCGTACGCCGACGAGTCGAGCTACCGCGACTACGCGCGCGGCGCGGCGGCGAGTGCCGATCCGCTGCACTACACGGTGATCGATCGCGCGACGAACCGCGCGGTCGGCACGCTCGCGCTGATGCGCATCGACCCGGCCAACGGCGTGATCGAGGTCGGCTCCGTCACGTTCTCGCCGCTGCTCAAGCGCACGCCGATTTCGACGGAAGCGCAGTACCTGCTGATGAAATACGCGTTCGACACGCTCGGCTACCGGCGCTACGAATGGAAGTGCGACGATCTCAACGAGCCGTCGCGCAAGGCCGCCGCGCGGCTCGGCTTCCGTTACGAGGGCACGTTCCGGCAGGCGATCGTCTACAAGGGCCGCAGTCGTGACACGGCGTGGTTCTCGATCGTCGACGGCGAGTGGCCGGACGTGCGCGCCGCGTTCGAAGCGTGGCTCGCGCCGGAGAACTTCGACGCCGGCGGCATGCAGCGCGAGACGCTCGTCGCGATCCGCCACGCGCAGGCGCGGGCGCGCAATGCAGCCGGGCGTGCGAACGATGCGACGCGCGTCACGGTCCGACCGCTCGTCGCGGCCGATGAAGCCGCATGGCGCCCGCTTTGGCAGGGTTATCAGCGATTCTACGAAACCGCATTGAGCGACGCCGTGTTCGCGACGACGTGGGCGCGCCTGATGGATCCCGCCGAACCGATGTTCGCGCTCGGCGCGTTCGACAAGTCGGGCACGCTGGTCGGCATCGTGCACGCGATCTATCACCGCTCATGCTGGACAGAAGGGCCGTACTGCTATCTGCAGGACCTGTTCACGGCGGCCGGCGCACGCGGACAAGGCGCGGGCGGCGCGCTGATCGAAGCCGTGTACGAGCGCGCCCGCGAAGCCGGCGCGAGCCGCGTGTACTGGCTCACGCACGAAACGAATACGACCGCTCGCGCGCTGTACGACAAGCTCGCGACCAATGCCGGATTCATTCAGTACCGGAAAGATCTCAAGTAACCCGCGGACGACCGGTCGCGCTCAGCCCAGCGCGTCGACCGGCTCCGCCGCCTCGCCGAAGGATGGTGCAACGTGACGCGCGGCGCCGGCCGCGGGTCGCACCGACGCGGGGTGAATCATCTCGTCGCCGTTGACGGGCACCGGCCGCCGCACCGGCCGGTACACCGATTCGCCCGGCTCGATCGCCTGCCCCGAGATCGCGCAGCGGCCCGCCTGCGACGCGACACGCAAGCGCCAGCGTTGCTCGCCGTAATGGCAGCGCCCGCTTTCGCTCCAGCGCACCAGCAAGCCGTCGTCGCCCGCTTCCAGAACCGAAACGAACAGTTGCGGCCGCAACGGTGAAACGCCCTGTACGACAGGCTCCGCAGCCGGCGCGCGATCAGCGCGTTTCGACGGCCGCGCCATGCCGACGTCTGCCGGCAGCGGCTTCGCTTCCTGCTCGTCGGCGACCAGCATGTGGTACTGCACGTACTCGCATATCAGGCTTTCGATGAAGTTCGGCATGCTTGACGATATTCCATGAAGATTGAAACGGGCCACGCCGCGCTCGGTCGTTCGTGCAGCAACGCCGTTCGATTCGCTCATGCGACGCCGGTCTCGCCGTCACGCATACAGGCGATCGGACAATGCGGCAGATGATACAAACTGAAGTTAACTTCAAGTAAAGGGGCAGCGCGCGCAACAATGCGTTTCGCTCGTCGGCACAATGAGCCGGGAAGACCGTCGTGGCCGCGACGCCTGCCCCGCCACGCGTCTCGCGTTTCGTCTCAAACGGCTGAGACGAATGTCGCGGCGTCTCACCCGCCCGGCCCGTCGCAAGCGCAGCAAATTTCCTGCGCGATTCGCTCGGCATGCCCTGATGCGGGCGCAATCCGCCGTGCCGCACCGCACACCGCCGCGCCGGCTCCGTCGCCCTGCGGCCGCTCGTTCCGGCTGGCCCCGTTCCTGCATATCGGTCGCTCGCGCAATCGCGCGACGGACGCCTCGGCCCCCGCCGCGTCCGACGACAACCTGACGGAGACAGCAACGTGACTACACCGGCACCGAACACCGCCCCCAGCATGAAGGCCGCCGTCTGGCATGGCCGCAACGACATCCGCGTCGAGGAAGTACCCGTTCCGGCACACCCGCCGGCCGGGTGGGTCCAGATCCGCGTGCACTGGTGCGGCATCTGCGGCTCCGACCTGCACGAGTACGTCGCCGGCCCCGTGTTCATCCCGGTCGACGCGCCGCATCCGCTGACGGGCCTGAAGGGCCAGTGCATCCTCGGCCATGAGTTCAGCGGCGAAATCGCGGCGCTCGGCGCCGGTGTGACGGGCTTCGCGCTTGGCGAGCGCGTGACGGCCGACGCGTGCCAGCATTGCGGCACCTGCTGGTATTGCCGGCACGGCTGTACAACATCTGCGAGAACCTCGCGTTTACCGGGCTGATGAACAACGGCGCGTTCGCCGAATTCGTCAACGTGCCGGCCGAGCTGCTGTACAAGCTGCCCGACGACTTCCCGACCGAGGCCGGCGCGTTGATCGAGCCGCTCGCGGTCGGGCTGCACGCGGTGAAGAAGGCCGGCAACATCGTCGGGCAGACGGTCGTCGTGGTCGGCGCGGGCACGATCGGCCTGTGCACGATCATGTGCGCGAAGGCCGCGGGCGCCGGACGCGTGATCGCGCTGGAAATGTCGGCCGCGCGCAAGCAGAAGGCGCTGGAAGTGGGCGCGACGGTCGTGATCGATCCGAAGGCGTCCGACGCGATCGCGGAAGTCAGGGCGCTGACGGGCGGCTACGGCGCGGACGTGTCGTTCGAGTGCATCGGGCACACGGCCACCGCGCAGCTTGCGATCGACGTGATCCGCAAGGCCGGCAAGTCGGTGATGGTCGGCATCTTCGAGGAGCCGACGTCGTTCAACTTCTTCGACATCGTGTCGACCGAGAAGGAAGTGATCGGCTCGCTCGCGTACAACGGCGAATTCGCGGACGTGATCCGCTTCATCGCGGACGGCCGCATCGACGTGCGTCCGCTGATCACCGGGCGCATCAGCCTCGGCGACATCGTCACGCACGGCTTCGAGGAACTGGTCAACCACAAGGACCGCAACGTGAAGATCATCGTCCAGCCGGCGACCGCCTGACGGACCAACGACCGGCCGATGCCCGCCGCGTGCCGGACGGCGCGGCGCCGCCACCCTGGGGGGTAGCCCGGTCGCGGCCGCTACGTGTTCCCGCCCGTTTTCGGTGCGCGCACAACGGCACCGGGTGCGGCGCGCGGGGTCGGACTTCGATATACTCGAAGCGACATCACCGCCCCGCGCGCCGCCCGCGCGCCCGCTTCCGTGAAACCACGAGCCGGCCTGATCCTCGAACTCGTCGTCAACCTGCTGCTGCCCTGGGTCGCATACCGGGTCGCGCATCCATATTTCGGCGAAACCGGCGCGCTGTATGCGTCGGCGATTCCGCCGATCGTCTGGTCCATCGTCGAATTCATCCGCTCCCGCCGCATCGATGCGGTGGCCGCCATCGTGCTGCTCGGCATCGCGCTGTCGATCGCCGGCATGGCGCTCGGCGGCAGCGCGCGCACGCTGCTGATGCGCGAATCGCTCGCGTCCGGCACGATCGGCGTCGTGTTCCTGCTGTCGTTGTTCCGCGACCGTCCGCTGATCTACTATCTCGCGCGCGCGACGGTGGCCCGCGAGATGGCCGGCGGCGCCGCGCGTTTCGAGACGGTCTGGGCCGAGCAGCCGGGGCTGCGCCAGATGCTGCGGCTGATGACTTTCGTCTGGGGTGCGAGCATGACGCTCGAGATGCTGCTGCGCCTGTGGATGGTCGTCACGTGGCCCGTCGAGCGCGTGCTGGTCGTGTCGCCGATCATGGGCTACACGGTGTTCGGCACGTTGCTGCTGTGGACCTTCTGGTACCGGCGGCGCATGCGCGAGCGCAACAGCGTCGACATTCCGACCCGCGACGGCGTCACCGAGATCGCCGGCCGCTGACCGCCCGCGCCGCGGCATGTCACGGCCGCTGGGGTATGATGCGCGGCGTTTCGTCCGCCCCTGCATCGCCCCATGTCTCTCTCGCTTCTTCCCTGTGCCACGATCTGGCTCGCGCTGTTCGCCGGCGCCGCATTCGCGTGGCAGCGCCCGCTGCATGGCCTGAGCATCGCCGTTGCCGCGCTCGGCTACGCCGCTGCGCTGGCGTTCGGCAAGCTCGAGCCGATCGTGCTCGCGCCGCTCGCGCTGCTCGTGGCCGCTGCCTGGGGCGTCGCGCCGGGCCGTCCGTTCGCGGTGCGGATCGCCGCGCACACCGTGTTCGCCGCGCTCGCGATCGCGCTGAGCCTGCACCTGATCCCCGGCTTCCACAATCCGCGTGTGATCGAGCCGACGCGTTTCACGCCCGATGCCGTGCCGTTCACGATGTACCTGAATTTCGACAAGCCGCTCGTCGGCCTGTGGCTGCTGTGGGTGCTGCCGTGGGTCGCGCCGGACGTCCCGCCGATGCGCGCGCTGCGCACCGGCGCGGTGGCGGCCGTCGCGACGGCGGCGGCCTGCCTGGCCGGCGCGCTCGCGTTCGGGATGGTCGGCTGGGCGCCGAAATGGCCGGCATCGGGCTGGATGTGGCTCGTCAACAACGTGCTGCTCGTCACGCTCGCCGAGGAAGCGCTGTTCCGCGGTTACGTGCAGGGCGGGCTCACGCGCGTGCTCGGCCGCTTCGGCTGGGGGCCATGGGCCGCGCTTGCAATCGGCGCGGTGCTGTTCGGCGCCGCGCACGCGGCCGCCGGCTGGCCCTGGATCGTGCTCGGCACGGTGGCCGGCATCGGCTATGGCCTCGCATGGCGGCGCGGCGGGTTGCTCGCGTCCGCGCTCGCGCATGCGGGGTTGAACGCGATCCACTTCGGGCTGTTCACGTACCCGATGCTCGCAGTGGCGCGCTGATCGTCGCTCACGGCGCCGGCATCGGGCCGGCCTCGCTTGCCCGAACGCGGTCGATGCCCGTCAGCGCATGCGGCGCGGGAGCCGCTTATTTGATCTGGTCGGCGAGCGGTTGCAGGAATTCGGAGAAGCCGGTCAGCATGATCTGCACGCCGATGCACAGCAGCAGGAACGCCGACACGCGCTTCGCGACCTTGGTGCCTTCGGTGCCGAGATAGCGGGAAAGCAGCGCGGCGCGGCTGTAGGTCAGCCAGATCACGACCGCGACGAGCGCGGAAACGGCAATCGACACGATGCTCGACAGCATGAACTCCGACAGCTTGTGCGTGCGGTTCGCGTTCAGCGCGATCGCGGTGGCGATCGAGCCGGGGCCGACCGTCAGCGGCACGGTCAGCGGAAAGAACGCGCGCGTCATGATCGCGTTCGCATTGATCGGCTGGATCGGCGTATCGCCGCCGCCCGCCGGCCCGTCGGGCTCGTTCAGCATCTGCCAGCCCGCGACGGCGACCGCGAAGCCGCCGCCGATCCGCAGCGCTTCCATCGAAATCCCGAAGAAATGCAGCACCGGCGTGCCGGCGAAGAACGCGACCAGCAACACGACGAACGCGTTGAACGCCACCTTCTTCGCGAGCAGGTTCCGCTCGTGTTCGGTCAGCGCTTCGGTACGCTCGAGAAACAGGAACGCGATGCCGATCGGGTTGATGATGCCGATCAGGCCTGTGAAGCCGAACAGGATCTCGGAGATAAGGCGGTTGACGATCATCGGAAGCGAAGAAGCGGTCAGGGCTCGGCCGGCGGCGCGCCGGGGGTCACGCATTGTAGAGCAAGCGTGCGCGCCCGCGACGCAAATCGCGCCCCGGGCCCGGCGAGCCGCGCGACACGCTTATTCGGCGGCCGGTTCCCACGCCGGCGGCCGCTTCGCGAAGAACGCGGCGAAGCCCTCCTTCGCTTCCGGCGTCGCCCGCACGCGGGAAATCGTCTGCGCGGTGAACGCCGCGCGTTCGTCCGACGGCGGATATTCGCCGATCGCGTCGAAAAAGCGCTTGATCTCCATCAGCGCGTTCGGGCCATTGCGGCTCAGCTCGGCGAGCGTCTTGTCGAGCGCGGCATCGAGTGCGTCGGCCGGCACGGCCTGATGGATCAGCCCGATCGCGACGGCTTCGCCGGCCGCGATCTGCGTCGCGGTCAGCGCGAGCCGGCGCGCCTGGCGCTGGCCGACCGCCTCGACCAGATACGGACCGATCACCGCCGGCAGAATCCCGAAACGGGCCTCGCTGACCGAGAAGCGCGCGTGATCGCTGGCGATCACGATGTCGCAGGCCGCGCACAGGCCGACGCCGCCGCCGAACGCGTGGCCCTGCACGCGCGCGACCGTCGGCTTCGGGCATTGCCGGATCGCGCGCATCATCGCGGCGAACCGCTCGGCGTCGCGCAGGTTCGCGGCCGCGTCGTTCGCGCTCGCGCGCTGCATCCACTGCAGGTCGGCGCCCGCGCAGAACGCGCGGCCGTCCGAGCGCAGCACGATCACGCGCACGTCGTCGCGGCCGCCAAGCGTCGTGAATGCGTCGGTCAGCTCGGCGATCATCGTCTCGTCGAACGCGTTGAGCACGTCGCCGCGCTGCAGCGCGACGGTCGCGATGCCGCGCGCATCGACGGCGACGGCCAGGGTCTTCAATCCATCCATCGAACAGGTTTCCTCGGGGTAGCTCGGGGCAGAACGGGGAACGGTCAAACTCAGGCGGCCTGCCGGCGGTCGATCACGCGCCGGGCCTTGCCGGTCGCGCTTGCGGGAATGCCGCCCGCGGCGAGCACCGTCACGCCCGCCGACACGCCGATCATCGTCTTGATCCGGTGTTGCAGCTCGCGCGCGATCGCCGTGCGATCGTCGTCGGCAACACTCGCGGCGGCTTCGGAGCGCAACTCGACCGCGAGGTCGAGCCGGTCCATGTGGCCGTCGCGCGAAAGCGTGATCTGGAACTGCCCCGACAGCTTCGACTGCGCGACGACGATTTCCTCGATCTGGCTCGGGAACACGTTCACGCCGCGCACGATCAGCATGTCGTCCGAGCGGCCCGTGATCTTCGCCAGGCGCCGCATCGCGCGTGCGGTCGGCGGCAGCAGCGCGGTGAGGTCGCGCGTGCGATAGCGGATCACCGGCATCGCTTCCTTCGTCAGCGACGTGAACACGAGCTCGCCCTCGCTGCCGTCCGGCAGCACTTCGCCGGTCACGGGATCGATGATCTCCGGATAGAAATGGTCTTCCCAGATCACCGGGCCGTCCTTCGTCTCCACGCATTCGCATGCGACGCCCGGGCCCATCACTTCCGACAGCCCGTAGATGTCGAGCGCGTCGATGCCCGCGCGCGTTTCCACTTCCTCGCGCAACGCCTGCGTCCAAGGCTCCGCGCCGAAGATGCCGATCTTCAGCGACGACTCGGCCGGGTCCATGCCCTGCCGCACCATCTCGTCGATCAGGTTCAGCATGTACGACGGCGTGACGAGGATGATCTTCGGCTCGAAATCGCGAATCAGTTGCACCTGCTTCTCGGTCTGCCCGCCCGACATCGGCACGACCATGCAGCCGAGCCGCTCCGCGCCGTAGTGGATCCCGAGGCCGCCCGTGAAGAGCCCGTAGCCGAACGCGTTGTGCAGCGTGTCGCCCGGGCGGCCGCCGGCCGCGCGGATCGAGCGCGCGGTCACGTTCGCCCACGTGTCGATGTCGCGCGCGGTGTAGCCGACCACGGTCGGCTTGCCCGTCGTGCCGCTCGACGCGTGCACGCGCACGACCTGCTCGCGCGGCACCGCGAACAGGCCGAACGGGTAGTTGTCGCGCAGGTCGTTCTTGGTCGAGAACGGGAATTTCGCGAGATCGGCGAGCGTCTTCAGGTCGTCGGGATGCACGCCCGCCGCGTCGAACGTGCGGCGATAGTGCGCAACGTTGTCGTACGCGTGGCGCAGCGACCACTTCAGGCGCTCGAGCTGCAGCGCCTGAAGTTCGTCGCGGCTGGCGGTCTCGATCGGCTCGAGGGCGGCGGCGGGATGCGTCGGGTGAGTCATCGGGGTGCTCCTCCAATGGAGTGATGTCGTTATCGTGATCAGTGTTAGCGTGCCGGCGGCTAACGGAACGTGCGGCCGGCCTCGTGCAGCGCGGCGATGCGCGGCGACACGCGATAGCGGTCCTCGCCGTAGCTGGCCGCGAGATTCGACAGCACGCGATGCACGCGGCCGATGCCGATTGCATCGGCCCATGCGAGCGGGCCGCACGGGTAGTTCACGCCCTTCTCCATCGCGAGATCGAGATCGGCGGGCGAGCACACGCCCTGGTTCACCGTGTCGGCCGCCTCGTTCGCGAGCATCGCGACGGTGCGCATCGCGATCATGCCCGGCACGTCGGCAAGGCCGACGACGCGGAAACCCGCCTGCTGGAACAGCCCGACCGCGTCCGCATAGGCGGCATCGCTGCACTGAAGCGCGCGCGTCAGCGCGACGAGCCCCGCTTGCGCGTAATCGCGCGCGAGGTCGACGAGCACGAGCTCGGCCACGCCCGTTTGCGCCGCGCGCGCGGTCGCGGTGCGGCCGTCGGTCAGCGCGATCGACGCGCGCCCGGCCACGGCCAGCAGTTCGTCGGCATGCGCGCCGTTCTGCCGCGCGCCCGCGACGCGTTCGGCGACACGTGCATGCAGCGCGGCGGCCGGGCCGTCCTGCGCGAACAGCGTGACGTCGGCCGGCGCGTCGCGCGGCGCTTCCAGCTCGGGCACGGGCGGCGCCGCGCCGTCGGCATAGGAATAGAAACCGCGCCCCGACTTGCGTCCGAGGAAGCCTGCGTTCACGAGCTCCTGCTGGATCAGCGACGGCGTGTAGCGCGGGTCGTTGAAGTACGCGCGAAACACCGACTCGGTCACCGCGAAGTTCACGTCGTGGCCGATCAGGTCCATCAGCTCGAACGGCCCCATCCGGAAGCCGCCAGCTTCGCGCATCACCGCATCGATCGAGGCCGGCGTGCCGCCCTGCTCGTTGAGCACGCGCAGCGCCTCCGCGTAATACGGCCGCGCGACGCGATTCACGATGAACCCCGGCGTCGATTTCGCCATCACCGGCCGCTTGCCCCACGCGACGGCCGTGTCATACAGCGCCTGCGCGACTTCCGGCGCGGTCGCGAGCCCGCTGACCACCTCGACGAGCGCCATCAGCGGCGCCGGGTTGAAGAAGTGCAGGCCGGCCACGCGCTGCGGCGCGCGCAGCCCGGCCGCGATGGACGTGATCGAGATCGACGACGTGTTGGTCGCCAGCATGCAGCGATCGTCGACATGGCGCTCGAGCGTCGCGAAAATCTCGCGCTTTACGTCGAGCCGCTCGGCCGCCGCCTCGACGATCAACGCCGCGCCGGCGAACTCGGCCAGCTCGCGCACCGCGCGAATGCGGCTGCCGGCTGCGTCAGCCTGCGCCGGCTCGAGACGGCCCTTCTCCGCGAGCCGCGCGAACTGCGCGCGGATGCCGGCAAGCGCCTTGTCGCACGCGGCTTCGTTCAGGTCGTACAGCAGCACCGCATGGCCGGCCGCCGCTGCGACCTGCGCGATACCGGCGCCCATCGCGCCGGCGCCGATCACGCCGACGACCGCCGACGGCGCCAGTGCGCCCGAATTCACCGAGTGTGCAGAAGAAACAGCCATCGCTTGCGATCCGTCATGAAATGGAAGTGCGAGCGATTATAAACCGACCGGTCGGTAGATTTATGTCAGGGCGAGCCCGAATTTGTCGTGCAAGAGACTGTTACGAAAACCGTAAAAACAAAAAATTCAGGGTTTGGGGCACTTTTTGTAAACCGAAAGGTCAATGAAAGCGTTCGAATATGAGATAGTGCCCCCCGAACGCCTGATAAAATTCGACAATTCGCCGGATTTCGAGGGGAAAGCGCGTGTCACGCCGTTGCCGTCCGCCGTCCTTGGCCTTTCGGGGTCGGTTCATCCCTGCCGGCGCGCCTGAGGTCACTTGCCGTCGCCCCGCCTTGGGCATTCGGTCACATCGAACCGTTTCATCCAGCGACGGGCCCCGCCCGCGCTCCTCGCCGCCTCACGGCGGCGAACCCCGGGCAGCACGGTTCCGTGCTGCCGTGCATCAGCTTCATCGTCCTCGTTCGGCGGATCATCCGGCCGGGCTTCGTCAACCCGTGACGGCGCGTCGCGCGCCGCCACTCGCATAGGAAACCGTCCATGCCGCTCTCGTCCAACCAGCTCCCGCGCTGGACCCTCTGGGCCCCGCTTGCCGCATGGCTGGTACTCGCGCTGTCGCGCGTCGTGCCGGCCGAAGGCCTCGTCATCGCCGTGTTCGCCGCCGCGCTCGCCGGCGCCGTGTTCGCCGCCGTCCACCATGCCGAAGTCGTCGCGCACCGCGTCGGCGAGCCGTTCGGCACGCTCGTGCTCGCGGTGGCCGTAACCGTCATCGAGGTCGCGCTGATCGTATCGGTGATGCTCGGCGCAGGCCCGGAGAAATCCGGCCTCGCGCGCGACACCGTGTTCGCCGCCGTGATGATCATCTGCAACGGCATCGTTGGCCTCTGCCTGCTGGTGGGCGCGTGGAAGCACGGCGAGCAGGATTTCCAGGGGCGCGGCGCGAGCAAGGCGCTCGCGGTGCTCGCGTCGCTGTCGGTGCTGTCGCTCGTGATGCCGAACTACCTGAACGCGGCGCCCGGCCCGTTCTTTTCGAAATCGCAGCTTGCGTTCGCCGGCGTATCGTCGCTCGTGCTGTACGGCGCATTCGTATTCGTGCAGACCGTGCGCCATCGCGACTACTTCCTCACCGAGCACGACAGCGCGAACGAGTCGGTGCACGCGGCGCCGCCGAGCGGCCGCACCGCGCTGATCAGCCTCGTGCTGCTGTTCGCGAGCCTCGTCGCGGTCGTGCTGCTCGCGAAACTGCTGTCGCCGGCCGTCGAGCATGCGGTGATGCAGCTCGGCGCGCCCGAAGCCGCGGTCGGCATCGTGATCGCCGCGCTCGTGCTGCTGCCCGAAGGGCTCGCGGCCGTCACCGCGGCGCGCGCGAATCGGCTGCAGACCAGCATGAACCTCGCGCTCGGTTCGGCGCTCGCGAGCATCGGGCTCACGATCCCGACCGTCGCGGCCGTGTTCATCTGGGTCGGCCAGCCGCTCACGCTCGGCATCGGCGCGATGGAAACCGTGCTGATGTCGCTGACGCTGCTGGTCAGCACGCTGACGCTCAGCCAGGGACGCACGACGGTGCTGCACGGTGTCGTGCATCTGTCGCTGTTCGCGGCCTACCTGTTCCTGTCGATCACCCACTGATGTAAAACGGCGCGCGGCACGGCGAAAACGATCCGCCGTGCCGCGCGCCGTGCTTCACCTTCCCCGCTTCACCCTCTTCGCTTCACCTGCTTCCCTTCACGACGCGCCTACCGCACCGGAATCACGAGATGCTGGCCAGCCAGGATCAGGTTCGGATTCGCGAGGTTGTTGCGGCGCTGGATCTCGCGATAGCGCTGGCCGCTGCCGAGCTTGCTCGCCGCGATCATGTTCAGCGTGTCGCCCGCCTTCACCACGTACGTCTTCTCGCCCGACGCGGCCGCGGTCGTCATCGTCTGGTCGCTGACGAAATATTTGCGCAGCAGGTCCAGATACTGCGGCGACTGCTTGAGCTTCGCGATCGCGGCGTTCAGGTAGATCAGCAGGTCCTGGTCGTCGGCACGCACGCCGATCTTGTATGCGATGTTCGAGCCGTCGAGCTTGGTTACCGCAAACTTCAGGTCGGTGCCCTTGATCGAGCTGACCGCGAACGGGTAGTCGTAGACGAACGCGTCGACCACATGGCCGTCGAGGCTCTTCGCGATGAACGCCGGGTCGGAATCGTCGATCTCGACGAACCGCACGTTCGGATACTGGCGCGTGACGAACGCGCGCACGTCCGGGTCGCCTTTCAGGATGCCGATCGTCTTGCCGGCCAGATCGTCGGCCGAGCGGATCGCGGAGCCTTGCCGCACGATCAGCGAATAGCCGAAATCGTCGACGTAAGGCACCGAGTAGACGACGCCTGCCGGCGTGTTGTCCGGGAACGTCAGCCCGTCCATCGCGACGTCGACCACATGGTTGCCCTTCGCATCGGTATCGAGGAGTTGCTTCGGCACGCCCGGATACGTATCGACTTCGTGGCGCGTATCGACGACGACCGGCTTGCCGCCGTGCGAGAACGACGGATCCGAGAACAGCAGCCGCGCGAATTCGACGTTGAAGCCGTGCGGCGCGCCCTTGTCCTCGCCGAAGAACGGTTCGCTCGGGTTCTGCACCGAGATGCGCACGACGCCGTTTTCGGCGATCGACTTCAGCGTGCTCGCTTGCGGCGTGAAGCCGGCCGGCAGCACGTTGCCGGACGTCGTCGGCTGCGGGGGCTGGCCCGTGTCGCCTGCCTGCGCGGACGTCGCGCCGGGCGCCGCATCGTGCGCTGGAATCAATGTCGACAGGCCGCCCTGGTGGACGATCCATACGCCGACGAGTACCACCAGAAACACGACTGCACCGAGAAGTTTTTTCATGGTTGCGTGCCTGCGGGAAGTTATTGTTGTTTCGACGGCAATGCAGCGGCCTGCGCCGCATCGGGGCCGGGCACGGGCGTGCCGTTGATCACCGCCTGCTGCTGCGCCTGCTTGACCTCGGGATTGTCCAGCAGCGACGTCTCCATTTCGGAGAATGCCTTGTTCACCGAGCGCATCACCGAATCGACGGCCACGTCGGTCTTGATCTGCTCGAACGTATCGGCGGTCTGCCGGCCAGCGAGCTTGTTCATGTGCTGCGCCGCCTGCGACATGTCCCACATCGCCTTCGCGCGATCGATCGCGGCCGCGAAATTCTTCAGTTCCGCCTGCACCTGCTTGTAGCGGCTTTCGCGAAACGCGAGCAGCTGCTTCATCGTGTCGAGCTGCGCGCGAAAGCGTGGCGCGTCATCCGGATACTGCTTCTCGAACAGTTCGGTCTTGTCGCCGAAGTTCTTCACTTCGGTGCGAAACGCGGTGATGCTGTCCGCGAATTTCTGCGCGGCCTGACGCTTTTCCGCGAGCTGGTTGACGAGCGTCTCGACCGGATTCGCCTGCGCTTCCTCGACGATCATCTTCACCTTCTGGTTCGCGAACTTCATCGCGACGACCGGCGCGAAATAGATCGCCCCGAGGCCGATCACGGCCGCCGTGATCAGCGCGATCATCCCCTTCAGGATGAACAGCGCGGCCGGTGCCGCGATCGCCACACCGGCGATGATGATCGCCCATTTGATCAGTTTTGTCTTGCCATTCCCCGAACTGCCGTTTGCTTCATTCGAAAGCTGCGACATGAGTTTTTCTCCTTGAACCTCGAACTGAACTGCGTGCGTAAGCTGCGTCATGCTCAATCGAAATGCTTCGGACTCCGGTGCCGCCGCGCGCGGGCGGTCGACGGTGCGATGTGCGATCGCGTGGCGGCGGCGTCACGAGACGCCGGTGTAAGCGTCGTGCGCGATGCGGTATTCGGGTGCGGCAGGCTGGCGCGCGACGCGGCGGCGCCGATCGGCACTCATCTTCGCGGCTGGCGCGTGAACGGGAAAGTGTACCGATGCACGGTACGAAACGGGATGACGGATACGTGACGCGACGGGCGTCGGGAAGATCGCGATTCCGGCGGGCCGGTGGCTGCGGCGCCGGGATTCCGGTACGAGTGCGTGAAGGCTCATCGTTGTTCTTCTGTGCGTCGCCGATGCGGGAACGCGCGGCCAGCGCACCCCGCTCCAAATGCACGCACGTATCGTGCGCCGACCGGCATGCAGCGTCAAGCGGCCGGCGCGATGCGTTGCCCTTTCGCGATCGAAAGCGTACGCGGTGTGTCAGCTTTCCGAACAGTAAGGATGTTGCCGACGCCGCGCTTCGTCGTGCCCGGTCAGGATTGCCTGTCGTCGAAACCCGGTATGCGGGCGGCCGAGCGCACGATGCATCGAGCCGCCGTTCCGTACTTTCACGGCGAATCCGGACCGATGACGCACCGACCTCCTCGCCTAAACGACATCGCTGTCCGTCCCTTCCGTCAGAAACTGCCCGACCATCGCGTTGAATACCGGCAGCGCCGGATTGTCGTTGTCCGCGCGCCACGCGAGATACAGCTCCGCCGCGATGTCCACGCCCGCGAGCGGCCGGAACTCAACGCCGTCGACATGCAGCTCGCGCGCCGAAGCCGGCACCAGCGCGGCACCGAGCCCGGCGCGCACCAGGCCGAGGATCGTGTGCGTCTGCCCGACGTAATGCAGGTAGTTCGGCAAGCGGCCCGCGCTGGCGAACATCCCCGAGATCATGTCGTGGAAGTACTTGCCCTCGTTCGGCGAATACGCGATGAACGGCTGCCGGTCGAGCTCGTCCGGGCCGATCCGCTCGTACGCGGCCAGCGGCGTGCCCTGCGCGACCGCGACGAGCATCGGCTCGCGCTGCACGAGCCGGTATTCGAGCGGATGGCGCGCCGCGCGCTGGCGCACGAAGCCCGCATCGAGCATGCGCGACGCCAGCGCGTCGATCTGCACGGTCGACACCATTTCGCGCAGTTCGACGTCGACGTCCGGCAGCGCGTGTGCCGCATGTGCGAGCAGTTCCGGAATCATCCGGTACGCGCTGACGGCCGTGAAGCCGAGCGTGATGCGGCCGGCCCTGCCGTGCGCGACGCGCTGCGCGGCCTGCTCGGCGCGCGCGGAAAACTCGAGGATGTGCCGCGCATCGCGCAAGAAGCGCTCGCCGGCCGCGGTCAGCCTGACCTGCCGGCTGCTGCGTTCCAGCAGCGCGATGCCGAGCGCATGTTCGAGCAACTGAATTTGGCGGCTGAGCGGCGGCTGAGTCATGAAGAGCCGCTTGGCCGCACGGCCGAAATGCAGTTCCTCGGCCACGGCGACGAAGCAGCGAAGCTGGTTCAGTTCAATCATTCAAGTCTTGAATCAATCGATCGCCGCTTGATGTTAGACCGATATCGCTGCGATTCCCATACCCGGTTGCATCATGCGTCGGCCGAGCGCGCTTGAAATCAATCAGCCGGGCCGGAGGCGCGACCGCGCAGCGTGTGTAGACGTTCCGGATGCCGACTCAGCTACTTCTGCCTGCGCAAACATCGCGACAGCGGCGATCGCTACGAGCCAGACTTGCTCGTGCTCGCGGCATCGGCCGATCACGGCAACGTGCGCGTGACGGCCAACGTGCTTGCCGCGCGCTTTCATCCAGGATTCCTGATCGATAGTGCGCAAGCGAAGCTCGTTGACAAAGCCGCGCCCTGGCTCGTGCTCGCAGGCCGCTTCGAACGGATTCGAATCACACGGCGCGCATGACGCCCGCCGGCGGCGTCACGCGTGCTGGCGGCTGCCCGGCATCGGTTCGACCGCCAACCGGTCGAGTTCGCGCAGGTCGTTCTCAAGCGCGGGCGTGAGCGTCGTGCGCAGATGGTCGAGGAAGGTGCGGATCTTCGCGTCGAGATAGCGGCGCGTCGCATAGACGGCATACACGCTGACGGTCTGCAGCCGGTACTCGGGCAGCACGCGAATCAGGCGCCCTGCGCGGAGGTCGTCGAGCACGGTGTACAGCGCGACGCACGCGATGCCGCGCCCTGCCCGCACCGCGACGCACAGTGCATCCGGCACGTTGACCTGGAACGGCGCCGGCTGCAGCTCGTACACCGTCTCCTCGCCGTCGCCTCGCTCGAGCCGCCACTCGCTGGCCGGCGATGCAGGCGTGTCGAGGCGCAGGCACACGTGGTTCGGCAGGTCGTCGGGCGTCGTCGGCGTGCCGTGCCGCGCCAGGTACTCACGCGACGCGACCAGCACGCTGCAACTGGTTCCGCAGGTCTGCGCGACGTAGCCGGAATCGGGCAGCTGCGACGCGGTCACGATCGACACGTCGTAGCCTTCCTCGACGAGGTTCGGCATCCGCTGCGCGAGTGTCAGCTCGACCGACACGTCCGGGTTGTCTTCCTGGTAACGCACGATCGACGATACGACATGACTCTGCCCGAGCCCCGTCATCGCATGGATACGCATCTTGCCGCTCGGCCGCAGCAGCGCGTTGCGCGCTTCGGCGTTCGCATAGTCGAATTCCGCGAGGATCGATTTCGCACGCTCGAAGTAGCGCTCGCCGCTTTCGGTGAGGCCGAGATGACGCGTCGTGCGATGCAGCAGCCGCGTCTGTACGTGAGCTTCGAGATTCGACACCGCGCGCGACACCTGCGCGGTGGTCGCGTCGATTTCTTTGGCGACCGCGGTGAAACTGCCGGCTTCGACAACGCGCACGAACAGGCGCATGTTTTCGAGCATGTCCATTGAATTGGCTTGGGGAGTGTCGGTGGGGAAACGTCCGCGGCGCCCGCGTCAGACGAAAGTCGGCGCGTGCGCGCGGACCACGCGCGAGCGATCGCCATGCCGGGGAACGGGCGTGAGAGCGGGCATCGCGTGCGTGGTTGTGGCATATCGGGGGATCGAGTGGCCCGAATTGTACGCCGCCGCGGACAAATTTGCGCGATCGCGACGCCGCCAACCTTTCATCGGATGAAAGGTTCCCGCACGACGAACGCGTCGCGCACGTGCAACGCATTGATGCAGCGCGACAATTTGTATCACAACGCGATATAATCTGCGCCTTCCTTGCGCTACGTCATCCTCGCCGTCATTTTTGCCGCTTATCGTCCATGTCGTCAGGCTCTTCCTCGTCGCGTCGCACCTTCCTCCAATGGCTGCACAGCTTCATCCCCCATCCGATGACGCTCGGCTGGCGCGAGCGCATGCGCTCGTGCATGGGCGCGCTCGTCGGCATCGCGACGGTCGGCGTCACGATGCGGCTGCTGCCCGGCGTGCCGGGCCTCGTGCCGCTGCTCGTCGCGCCGATGGGCGCATCGGCGGTGCTGCTGTTCGCGGTGCCTGCGAGCCCGCTCGCGCAACCGTGGTCGATCATCGGCGGCAACCTGGTGGCGGCGACCGTCGGCGTCGCATGCGCGCAGTCGATCGCCGATCCGATCACGGCCGCCGCGGTGGCGGTCGCGCTGGCGATCGGCGGCATGTTCGTACTGCGCTGCGTGCACCCGCCGTCGGGCGCGGTCGCGCTGACGGCCGTGCTCGGCGGCCCCGCGATCCACTCGCTCGGCTTCGGCTTCGTCGTCGAGCCGATCGCGCTGCAATCGGGGATCCTGCTGTCGGCCGCGCTCGTGTACCACGCGTTGACGGGTCACCGCTATCCGCACGGCGGCGTGCGTCCCGATGCGAAACCGCAAGCCGGCAGCACCGCGCCGGCACGCGGCGGCTTCACGCGCGCCGATCTCGACGCCGTGTTGAAGCGCCGCGGCGAATGGCTCGACGTCGACCCGGACGACCTCGAAATGCTGTTGCGCGAAACGGAAATGCAGGCGTATGCGCGCACGTTCGGCCAGCTCACGTGCGCCGACCTGATGACGAAGAACGCGATCGAAGTCGCGCCGTCGACATCTGTGACGGCCGCGCTGACGCTGCTCGACCGCCATCGCGTGAAGGCGCTGCCCGTCGTGGACGGCGAGGATCGGCTGATCGGCATCGTCACGCGCGCCGACCTCACGCGCCAGCCGCACCGCCCGGCCCCGCTATGGCAGCGGCTCGCCGCGCGGCTGCCACAGTCGCTCGGCGGCCAGCCGCCCAGCGTCGCCACCGTCATGACGCGCGACGTCGCGTCCGTACCGCAGACCATGCCGATCACCGCGCTGGTGCCGCTGTTTACGCATTCGGGCCACCATCACATCCCGGTCGTCGACGCATCGCACCGGCTTGTCGGCATCATTACGCAGACGGATCTCGTCACGGGCCTGTACCAGCAGACGCAAATGCTCGAGGCGGCCTGACGCAGACGAGCAAAAAATCCGCGATTTCCGCAGAAAATCGGTCAAATATATCACGTTATGATATATTTGACGCTACCGAAACTGCTGCCAGACCGACCGCAATGACCGATACCCGACGCGCGCTGACCAAAAGCGATTTCCAGCAACTGTCCGAGTTCCGCTACCAGATGCGCCGCTTCGAGCGCTTCTCCGAGCGCGCCGCGCAAAGCGAAGGCGTGACGCCGCTGCAATATTTGCTGCTGCTGCACATCAAGGGCTACCCGCATCGCGAATGGGCCACGATCGGCGAGCTTGCCGAACGCCTGCAGGCGCAGCATCACGGCGTCGTCGCGCTGGTGACGCGCTGCGAGGCGCTCGGGCTCGTGAAGCGCAAGACGAGCGAGGCGGACCGCCGGCAGGTCGAGGTCCATCTCGAGGAAGCCGGCGAGACGCTGCTCGCCCGCCTCGCGGCCATGCACCGCACGGAACTGAAATCGCTCAAGGGCACGTTCCAGGTTCCGCAGATCGATTACTGACCCACGCTTTACCGACCTTTCCCTACGCCGATGAACGCACCGCACAAACGCGATTTCTCGACCAACGAACGCCTGCCCAGGATCGCGTTGCTGGCGGCCGGAATCGGTGTGCTCAGCACACTTGCGGCGTTCGTGCTGCTGAGCCTGATCCGCCTGTTCACGAATCTGTTCTTCTTCCAGCAGATCTCGTTCGCCGACCGCTCGCCCGCACTCAACACGCTCGGTGCGTGGGTGATCGTCGTGCCGGTGATCGGCGGCCTGATCGTCGGGTTGATGGCGCGCTTCGGTTCGGAAAAGATCCGCGGCCACGGCATTCCGGAAGCGATCGAGGCGATCCTGTTCGGCAAGAGCCGCATGTCGCCGAAGGTTGCGATTCTCAAGCCGCTGTCGTCCGGCGTCGTGATCGGCAGCGGCGGCCCGTTCGGCGCCGAAGGCCCGATCATCATGACGGGCGGCGCACTGGGCTCGCTGATCGCGCAATGCGTGCACGTGAGCGCGGCCGAGCGCAAGACGCTGCTGGTCGCGGGTGCGGCCGCCGGCATGACGGCCGTGTTCGGCACGCCGGTCGCCGCCGTGCTGCTCGCCGTCGAATTGCTGCTGTTCGAATGGCGTCCGCGCAGTTTCCTGCCCGTTGCGCTCGCATGCGCGGTGGCCGGTTTCGCCCGCGCCGTGTTCTTCGGTGTCGGCCCGCTGTTTCCGCTGACCACCGCATCGCCGACGCCCGTCGCGCTGCTGTCCTGCATCGTCGCGGGCCTGCTGTCGGGCGTGCTCGCGTGCGGCCTGTCGGCTGCGCTCTATCGCGTCGAGGACACCTTCGCAAAGCTGCCCGTGCACTGGATGTGGTGGCCGGCGCTCGGCGCGATCGTGATCGGCATCGGCGGCTGGCTCGAGCCGCGCGCGCTCGGCGTCGGCTACGACGTGATCGGCGACCTGCTGCACCAGCACATCGCGCTGAAGGTCGCGCTCGCGCTGTTGATCGTGAAGGCCGTGATGTGGGTGATCGCGCTCGGCTCGGGCACGTCGGGCGGTGTGCTGGCCCCGCTGCTGATGCTCGGCGCCGGCCTCGGCACCGTGCTGTCGCCGGTGCTGCCCGGCGGCGATCCGACGCTGTGGCCGCTCGTGTGCATGGCCGCGACGCTCGGCGCGACGCTCGGCGCACCGCTGACCGCGATCGTCTTCGCGTTCGGCCTCACGCACGACGCGAACGCGCTGCTGCCGTTGCTCGCCGCGACGCTCGTCGCGCACGGTTTCGCGACCGTCGTGATGAAGCGTTCGATCATGACAGAAAAGATCGCACGCCGCGGGTATCACATCTATCGCGAATACGGCGTCGATCCGCTCGAACGCCATGACGTCGCCGAAGTGATGACTTCGGCGGACGCGCTCGTCGCGATCGATGGCGCCACGCCGCTCGACGTCGTCGAGTCGCAATACTTCGGCGTGAAGCAGACGCACCGTGCATACCCCGTCGTGCAGAACGGTCGCCTGCTCGGCGTCATCGATCGCGCGACGCTCGACGCGCAGCGCGCGCACGCCGGCCCGGGCGCCGTGCTCGCGAGCGTATTCGCCGAGCATGTGCCGGCAATCGCACAGGCACACGAAACGTGCCGCGTGGTCGCATCGCGACTCGCGATGCTCGGCCTCGAGCGCCTGCCCGTCGTCGACGATCCGCAATCGCTGCGCATCGTCGGCATCGTGTCGCGCAGCGACTTGATCAAGCCGGCCCTTCAGCACTTCGACGACGAACAGAAGCGCGAACGCTTCCGTCCGGTCGTACCCGTCAACCTGCGCGACGCAGGCGCACGCAAGGCCGGCTGACACGCTGACACGTATCGCGTGCGTGGCGTACGAGCCGCTCGCCAGCTTCTCCCGTCATCGCTCGATCTCGCGAAACGGCACGCCCATGCGTGCCGCAGCGAGCCCGCGCGTTTAAACTTCGTTGACAATTGATCGGACGAAAGTTTGTCATCATGATGCTCATGCGACGGGGCCAACTTTCAGCCATTCCACATCGTCATTCAATAAAGAAACGTCGCGGCGCGACATGCAGACACATGCAGCCCGCCGCGACCGTCAATCCGCCACACCTCGGGGCAGCGAGCCGACCTCACGACGCATGACGTCGCCGCCGCGTCTCCATACGGACCGCGCGACGCATGCCGCCGCGCAACAGAACGCACAGCATCCGGATTGCCGTTTGGCAAGCGCGTTAACAACTTGTTTCGGAATCGCCGGAACCGCATTTGTCCGATGCAATCTCACATGCACGCAGTTCTGCTGCGCATCCCACTCAATCAATCACGACTCGAGGGAGATAAAACGTGAACGTGAAATACTTACCGCTCATCGCATTGACCGTGGCAATTTCTGCTCACGCGGCCGATCCGGCCGTGCAGAATGTGGGACAAAGCCAGAAGGAGGCCGCGGACGTCTCGGCGTGCATCGCCAAGACCTGGGCCGACAAGTCGCAGCAACAGGTGATCTCGCAGAACGTGCTCGCCAACGGGCTTGCGACCGACGTGTACGCGCCGGGCCAGCAACCGCCGAACGGTGCGGCCGCGATGGTTCGTCCGTCGTGGAAGCCGGGCGCGAAGACGTGGGTCGGCGTGCGCGGCGACGCGGCCGCGGCCGGCGACATCAGCGCCTGCCTGTAAGCGCCTCGCTTGACGGCCTTGCGCCGTCCCCGCATGCGACAAGCCCCGCTTCGGCGGGGCTTGTCGTTTGGGCGCACCGCCGCGCGCATGCGCCGCGGCCGGTGCTTGCGCGCTTACAGGTAGCTGCAGACGTAGTCGAGCGTCTCGAGCACTTCGATGTCGAAGCGGCTGTTGCCCGGCACCGAGAACGATTCACCCGCGCCGTAGGTTTGCCATTCGCTGCTGCCGTCGAGCTTCACGCGGCACTTGCCGGCCTGCACTTCCATCAATTCGGGCGCGTCCGTGCCGAAGTTGAGCGCGCACGGCAGGATCACGCCGAGCGTCTTGCGCGTGCCGTCCGGGAAGAGCACGGTATGCGACACGCACTTGCCGTCGAAATAGACGTTCGCGCGCTTGACGACCGACACGTTGTCGAATTGGGTTGCACTGGTCATGTGATGCCTCTGATTGCTGGATGCCGGATGGCGTGTTGTCGGAAGCCGGCCGGGGCGGCAGGCCGGCCGCTATGATACCGGCTCGCGGCAGGCGTGCGTCGATCGTGACGAATCGCAGGCGCGCGCCAGATAATCAGGATCACTACCTGATGTGCTGCGTGGCGCTCATGGAGCAGCTCATCTGAGCCCTTTGCGTCGCGCGGAATCGCGCAGGCAGTCGAGCAGCATGGCCGCGGCCGGCGTGAGCGGGCTGTCGCGGCGCGTGACGACCTGCACGGACACGCCGGGCAGCCGCTCGCGGATCGGCAGCACCGCGAGCCGGTCGCGCGCCCACTCCCCCTGCAGCAGCTGTTCGGGCATCGATGCGATCAGGTCGCAGCTCGTCATCAGGCTGTGCGCGAGGCCGAAGCTCGGGCATTCGACGACCCGCTGCGGCACCGGCAGCCCGTATGCGATGAACGAGTTGAACAGCACCTGGGTCGAGCTTTCCGGCGACGGATTCATCAGCCAGTCGGCATCGACGAGATCGGCGAGCGACGTGGCCGACGCGAGCGGATGCTCCTTGCGTGCGACGATCAACGATCGGCTCGCATAAAGTTCCGCGTGATCGAACTCGGCCGCCAGCAGTTCGGGCACGACGACAGCCACCGCGAAATCGAGCGAGCCGTCGTGCAGCCGCGGCAGCGCGACGCCCGGAAACCCTTCGATCAGACTGACGCGCGCGACCGGAAAGCGCCGCCGGAACGCGCGAAACGCATCGGGCAGGATCGTCACCGCGGCGGCCGGCGTGATCGCCGCCGCAACCGAGCCCGTCATCGCGCCCTGCGCCTGCTCGATATCGTCGCGCGCGCGCTGCATCTCGGCGACGATCAGCCGCGCGCGCACCTGCAGCTGCTGGCCGAACGCGGTGAGCTGCACGCCACGCGCGGTGCGCACGACGAGTGACACGCCGAGCGCGATCTCCAGTTCCTTGACCGCCTTCGTCAACGCCGCCGGCGACACGTTCAGGCGCCGTGCGGCCGCGCGGATGCTCCCTTCGTCCGCGACGGTGACGAACGCTTTCAGCTGATGGTATTTCATGGCGGCATGCGTGATTCGTGGAAAACCCGTGCCCCGCCACGCGCGCCGGCTCAGGGTATTCCCGAGCGGCAACCAGCGGTGTGCACCAAAGCAATTTAGCAGCTTCTGGTACGCAAAAGAAATTTATATGCTTGCTCGTCATATGCGCGTCAAACGCCTCACCGCCCCACAGGAGACACCATGCTGCAAGCCGTGAACCCCGTCATCCCCGGCATCGCCGAGATCGCTCCCGACCTGATCGAGGTGCGCCGCCGCATTCATGCGCATCCGGAACTCGCATTCGAGGAAACGCTGACGAGCGACCTCGTCGCGGAACTGCTGACCGGCTGGGGCTACGAGGTCCATCGCGGGATCGGCAAGACGGGCCTCGTCGGCGTGATGCGCGAAGGGCAAGGCACGCGAACGATCGGGCTGCGTGCCGACATGGACGCACTGCCGCTCGCGGAAGAGACGGGCTTGCCGTATGCGAGCCGCCATGCCAACAAGATGCATGCGTGCGGCCACGACGGCCACACCGCGATGCTGCTGTGCGCGGCGCGGCATCTCGCCGCGACGCGCCGGTTCTCCGGCACGCTGAACCTGATCTTCCAGCCCGCCGAGGAGAATTTCGGCGGTGCGAAGGCGATGATGGACGACGGCCTGTTCGACCGCTTCCCGTGCGACGCCATCTTCGCGATCCACAACATGCCGGGCCGCGCCGCCGGCGACATGGCGTTCCGCACGGGCGCCGCGATGGCGTCGGCCGACCGCGTGACGATCACGCTGCGCGGCGTCGGCGGCCACGGCGCGCTGCCGCACTTCGCGCGCGATCCGATGTCGGCCGCGGGCAGCATCGTGGTCGCACTGCAGACGATCGTCGCGCGCGAGGTCGACGCGCAGCATGCGGCCGTGATCACGGTCGGCAGCGTGCAGGCCGGCGAAACCTTCAACATCATCCCGGAAACCGTCGTGATGAAGCTGTCGGTGCGCGCGCTGAACGCCGACGTGCGCGCGTTGCTCGCCCGCCGCATCGAAGCGCTCGCGAAGGGTCAGGCGGAAAGCTTCGGCGTCACCGCGGAAGTGGATTACGCGTACGGTTATCCGGTGCTCGTCAACCATCCCGAACCGACCGCGTTCGCGGCCGATATCGCACGCCAGATGCTCGGCGCCGATCGTGTCGAAACCGAGTCCGCGCCGCTGATGGGCAGCGAGGACTTCGCGTTCATGCTCGAAGCGCGTCCCGGCTGCTATGCGTTCATCGGCAACGGGATCGGCAGCAAGGGCGGCTGCATGGTGCACAACCCCGGCTACGACTTCAACGACGACATCCTCGCGATCGGCGCGAGCTACTGGGTTCGCGTCGCCGAAGGCTGGCTCGCGGCCTGACGGCCCTTCATCACGCAGTTCCGCGCTCAAGCAGGGGAACCTCATGGAAACGTCCGCTCTTCCGTTCGCCGGCTCGCCGGCCGATGCGCGCGCCGCCGCGAAAAAACGCCGCCTGATCGCGGCCGCCGCGGTCGGCAACGCGCTCGAGTTCTACGACTTCACGGTCTACAGCTTCTTCGCGATCCTGATCGGCAAGCTGTTCTTCCCGGTGCACTCGTCGTTCGGACAACTGATGCTCGCGGTCGCGAGCTTCGGCGTCGGCTTCGTCACGCGTCCGCTCGGCGGCCTCGTGATCGGCATGTATGCCGACCGCGCCGGCCGCAAGAAAGCGATGATCCTGACGCTCTTGCTGATGGCGCTCGGCACCGCGATGATCGCGGTCGCGCCGACCTTCGCGCAGATCGGCATCGCCGCGCCGCTGCTGCTCGTGCTCGCGCGCCTGCTGCAGGGCTTCGCATCGGGTGGCGAAGTCGGCGCGTCGACGACGCTGCTGCTCGAACAGGCGCCGCAGCACCGTCGCGGCTTCTACGCATCGTTCCAGTTCTCGAGCCAGGGGCTCGCCGCGCTCGCCGGGGCGCTCACCGGCGTCGCGCTGACGTCGACGCTCAATGCCGCGCAGCTCGAAAGCTGGGGTTGGCGCGTGCCGTTCATCATCGGCACGCTGTTCGTGCCGCTCGGTTACTGGCTGCGCCGCACCGTCGAGGAAGTGCCGGCCGCCACGCCCGCCGCCGAGCACGCCGAGCCGGTCGCGTCGCTGCCGCTCGCCGACGTGCTGCGCCACCACGGCAAGGCCGTGTTCGCGGGCCTTGGCGTCACGATCGGCGGCACGTCGATCCATTACATCATCGTGTTCTACATGGCGATCTACGGCGTGCAGGTGCTGCACTTGCCAACCTGGCTGTCGATGTCGGCCGGCTGCGTCGCCGGCGCGATCCTGATGCTCGTGACGCCGATCGGCGGCCACCTGTCCGACATCTACGGGCGCAACCGGATCGTCTGGTGGACGCGCATCGTGCTGATGGCCGCGATCTATCCCGCGTTCATCGTGCTGAACCGATGGCCGGGCGCCGCGTCGCTGCTGTCGATCATCGCCGTGCTGTCGGTCGTGCACGCGATCAACATCGGCGCGACCGGTGCGATGCTCGGCGAGCTGTTCCCGCGTGCGGTGCGAGCAACCGGCGGCGCGCTCGTCTACAGCGTCGGCGTCGCGATCTTCGGCGGCTTCGCGCAATTCTTCGTGACCTGGCTGATCGCGGCGACCGGCAATCCGAATGCGCCCGCGTGGTATGCGATCGGCTGTGGCGTGTTGACGCTACTTGCCATTCGCTGCATGGACGAGAAGGCCGGGAAGGCGCTCGATTGACTGACGCGTGATGCGCGGCACGCGCGCGGCCGCAACGTCATCGCCCGACTGACCCCGCCGGTTTCGGCGGGGTTTTTCCTTTTGCGCGATCGATAACGCGCACATGAAACGGCAGCGCGAGCGCTACCATTCGTCGCCGTAAACGCAACAACGCACGGGCCACCCTCACCCGTGCCTTGCGCGCGCGACGCGGCGCTCAGAACGTATGCATCATGCCCACATACGCGCCCGTCTGCGACTCGCCCGTCATCGGGCTCGTGCCCGACGTCGCGTCGCGGGGCGACGCGAGCAGCGAGAAGTTCGAGTTGCCGCCGTTGCGCACATACGCGACCGTCCCGTACAGGAACGTGCGCTTCGACAGGTTGTACGTGGTTCCGAGCACGTACATGATCGCGTGCCCCGACGGATCGTGCGACGCATCGCCACCGCCGTCGCCGACCTTCACGTAGTAGCCGCCGCCCGTCACGGCCCACTGCGGCGTGGCCGTGTAGGTCGCGCCAAGCCAGTAGTGATCGGCACGATCGGCGACGCCGGCCGGGCTGTCCGGCGCCTGGTAGTGCGTATAGGCGCCCTGGATCTTGAACTTCGACACCTTCACGTTCGCGCCGACGAAATACTCGCGCGACGCGGTAAAGATGTTGCTGAACTTGCCGTTGTTGTCACGCAGCTCGTCGTAGATGCCGCGCACGTCGAGCACCGGCGAGTGGTACGAGATCATGATCCCGTCCGAGCGGCCGAAGTCGTCGGCCGCGCCGTAATTGAAGCCGCGCGACTGGTTGCCGAACGCATATTGCGCCTGCACGTCGAAGCCGCCGATCACCGGGCTGTGATATTCGATGTTGTTGCTGCTTTGCTGCCAGTTGCGGCCGCGCACGAGCGATGCGGACGAAAACGCCTGTTGCACGAACGGATCGAATTCCCACACGCCGTCGCTGTCGATGAACAGGTTGCGGCCGGCCTGCAGCTGGCCCCACGTATCGCTCTTCAGCCCGACGTACGCGCGGCGCGACCACATGCGTCCGCCGCCCGTCGTGCCGTTCATCACCTGGAACGCGGTTTCGAGGTTGAAGACCGTCGACATCCCGCCGCCGAGATCCTCGACGCCCTTCAGGCCGAACATGCTGGTGCCCCAGTCGCCGCCCTCCGCGCTCCAGCGCGTCGAGCTGCCGTTGGGCGTCGCGATGTGGTTCAGGTATTCGACGCCGCCGTCGATCCGGCCATACAGCGTCACGCTCGTCTGTGCAAACGCGGCCGCCGGCGCGGCGGCCGCGATCAGCCATGCGAAATGTTTGAGTCGCAAAATGATGCCCCCTCGGAGTCTCGACCGTCCGACACGCGCCCCATGCGCGAGCCGGCGGCCCGGTTCACCCGCGATCGATCGAAAAACGCCCTGGGCCCGCCGCGCAAAGCGCGAGCAGACCGCCCGAGATCGCGATGTTCTTGTAGAAATGAATCATGTTGTTGATCTGCTCGCCGCCCGACATCGTCCAGTAGTGATGGCCGATCAAGGCGGTACCGATCGTATACAGCGCAAGCAGCAGCGCGAGCGGCCGCGTCTGGAAACCGACGAGGATCGCGATGCCGGCGAACAGCTCCATCACGACGGAGATCGCCGCCGAAACGATCGGCGCGGGCGCGCCCTCGCTTCCCATGAACGCGATCGTACCGGAGAAGTCGACGATCTTCTTCCAGCCGAACATCACGAACAGGATCACGAGCAGGATTCGGGACAGCAGCAGCAGCACATCGCGCTGGGACGCGAGAAACGGTTGATTCGGTGTCATGGTGTGATCAACGAAAGCGGTACGCGAACCTTGCGCACCGGATTGCCTGTGAACCAGGGCGGACGGCTGCCGGCCGCCCGCCCCGCTCTGCAACAACCGGCATCGGGGCCCGCCCGATGTGCTGTGCTCCTCCTCTTGTCAGTGTTGCCCTGCTTCGTGCCGCGTCGCGCGCGCCATCAACGCGCCTTCGCGACGTCCTGCTCGGTCACCTTCGCGGCCGGGTTGCCGAACTGGCCGGTCACGTAGTTCGCCAGCGCGGCGATCTGCGCATCGGACAGCTCATTGCGGAACGCGGGCATGCCGACGTCCTCGCTGCCGGCCTTGCGCTGCACGCCGTTCAGGATCACCTGCACCAGGTTCGCCGGATTCGACGCGCCGACCGTCGAGTTGTGGAACAGCGACGGGTAATAGCCGTCCGGCGTGCCCTTGCCCTGCATCTGGTGACACGTCGCGCAGTTGCCGAGATACAGCCGCGCCGGATCGTTGCCCGACGATGCGAGCGCCGTGCCGCGCAGCTTCAGGCCGTCTTCCGCCGGCTTGCCCCACGACGAGCGCGACTGCTTCGCGTCGCCGCTGGCGACGGCCGGCACAGTGCGGATATACGTCGCGATCGCGCCGATGTCGGCGTCGGTCATCTTCGAGAAGCTGTGCTCGACCGCCTCGGCCATCGGGCCGGCCGCTTGCGCGACACCCGGCACGCTGCCGGTGCGCAGGTACTGGACGAGTTGCTGCTGCGTCCAGCCGCCGATACCGGCGTTCGGGTCGGACGTGATGTTGTAGCCGTCCCAGCCTGCGAGGACCGAACCCGACAGGAAGCTGCCGCCCGTCTCGTCGAGCGACTTCTCCTGCATGGCGATGCCGCGCGGCGTGTGGCACGTGCTGCAGTGCGCGAGGCCCTGCACCAGGTACGCACCGCGGTTCCACTCGGCGCTCTGCGCCGGCTTCGGCTGGTACGCGCCGTCCTTCAGGAACAGCCAGTTCCAGATCTTCAGCGGCCAGCGCATGCTCAGCAGCGCGGGAATCTCGTTCTTCGGCGGCGTCTGCCTGACCGGTTCGACACCGTGCATGAAGTACGCGTACAACGCCTGCACGTCGTCGTCGTTGATCTTCGCGTACGACACGTACGGCATGGCCGGATACAGGTTGTCGCCGTTCTTCGACACGCCGTGGCGCACGGCACGCTCGAAGTCCTCGAACGTCCACTTGCCGATGCCGGTGTCCGGGTCCGGCGTGATGTTGCTCGTGTAGATCTTGCCGAGTTTCGGCACCGGCATCGCGAGGCCGCCCGCGAACGGCTTGCCGCCCTTGACGGTGTGGCATGCCATGCAGTCGCCCGCGACCGCGAGATATTCGCCGCGCTTGATCTGCGCGGGATCGGCCGAGTCGGCCGCGCGCACGAGGCCCGGCAGCGCGAGGCAGCCGGCCAGGAGGAAGGTGAGAGTAGATTTCCGCACGGTCAGACTTCCTTCTTCAGCGTGTCCGACATCCGCAGCGCCAGCGCCGCGATCGTCAGCGTCACGTTCACCGTACCGACGGTCGGCATCGTCGAGCTGCTCGAGATGAACAGGTTCGGATGGTCGAACGTGCGGCAGTCCTTGTCGACGACCGAGTCGCGCGCATCGGCGCCCATGATCGTCGAGCCCGTGATGTGGTTGTTCGGCGCGAACTCGTCGTTGAACACGACGTCCGTGCCGCCCAGCACCTGCGCGGCGGTCGCATAGACCTCGCGCGTATGCACGGCACCGCGCTTCACGTAGTCGTCGATCGCGTACGTGATCTCCGGGCGCGGAATGCCGATCGCGTCGGTGGCCGTCTTGCTCGGCACGATGCGGTTCTCGGGCTGCGGCAGGATTTCGTGGAAGCAGTCGAACTGCACGTAGCGCGCGGAGCGATCGCGGATCTGCGCATCGAGCTCCTCCGGCTTCATCAGCTTGCCGGCCTTGAAGATCTTCTGCGTCTCCTGGTTGATGCGCGACATGTTCGACAGGTGGATCTTCTTCGCGGCTTCGGTCGCGCGAAACGGACCGTCGCGGAATCCGATCAGCGACGTCATTTCCTGCGGCCCGCGGCCCGGCCACAGCTTCTCGCTCGCGTAGAACGACACGCCCGTGCCCGGATGGTCCATCAGGTTGCGCCCGACCATGTCGGAGCTGTTCGCGACGCCGTTCGGGAAATCGCGGTTCGCCGACATCAGCAGGATCTTCGGCGTCTCGATGCCGTTCGCGGCCAGCACGAAGTACTTGCCTTCGACGCGATGGTCGGCGCCCGTCTTGTCCTTGTAGATCGCCGCGACGATGCGCTTGTCCGGGCCCGTCTCGAGCTTGTAGACGACCGCGCTGTCGATCAGCTTCGCGCCGGCCTGCTCCGCCTTCTCGACGTGCACGATGCCGTTGTACATTGCGCCGATCGGGCAGATCGGCATGCAATTGTTGTTCCCGCAACAGGTTGGCCGGCCGTCGTACGGACGGCTGTTGCGCGCGACCGGCTCGGTCACCACATGGAACTTCGGGTCGTGGCCGTTGAGCGCGTTCTTGATCGTCTGCTCGTTGAACGACAGCGGCAGCGGCGGCATCGGATAGGCCTGCTTGCGCGGCGAGTACAAATCTTCCTCGGGGCCGGGGCCCCACACGCCGAGCTCTTCCTCCGCGCGCTGGTAGTAATGTTCGAGATCGTCGTACTGGATCGGCCAGTCGCGGCCGACGCCGTACACGGTCTTCATCTTGAAGTCGTTCGGGATGAAGCGCCACGCAGAGGCAGCCCAGTGCCACGTCGTGCCGCCCACCGCGCGGATGTACTGCGAGTTGAACTTGTGCTCGCCCTTCAGGATCAGGTAGTCGTTCGGCGGGCCGTATTCCGGGTGCGGCGCCCACGGGCTCGACGGGTACGGTGCCATGAAGTCCGTCTTGTCGGGCTGGTTGCGAAAGCGTTCGACGATTTCCCAGCGCGGCATGCGCGGGCCTGCCTCGAGCAGGATCACCGACTTGCCGGCCATCGCGAGCTGGTGCGCGACGATCGCGCCTGCGACACCGGACCCGACGACGACGACGTCGGCTTTTTGCGTATCGGTATCGGCCATCAGGCTTGCCTCTCGATCGGTTTTTCGGCCCAGAAGCCGGGTTTGTTGGGGCAGTACGAAGGAATCACGAGCGTATCGGACACGACGCTGAACATTAATGCTTCTTCGTATGCAATCACGACGTTGTCGACGATGCCGAGATACCACGCGCCGAGAATCGACAGCGCGGAGGCTTCCTGATCGGGGCTCAACGAACCGGAGGCGAGCGCGCCGGCAAGTTGCGACAGACCGTCGGCCGTCTTGAACGAGCCCTTCTGCAACGCCTGCAGGTAGCGTTCGCCGAGCACGCGGCTCAGCCCTTTCTTGCCTGTCAGTGCTTCGGAGAGCGTCATGAACGTATCGAGCGGCGCGGCGCCGGGGTTGTCGGCCAGGGCCCGCAACGCCAGCGAGCCCGTGAGGCTCGCCGCCGTCAGCGCCAGTGCGCCCTGCAGCCATTGACGCCGCGTGATGCCGGATGCGGCTGCGTCGTTATCGCGACGCGAGTGGGGAGTGTTGTCGTTGTGCATGTTTCCTTCTCTCGAACACCGGATTCGGGAAAACCACGCTTGATATTTCTCAAACTTTCGCGCGGCCCTGAAATGTACGCGCACAATTCGGATCGGACAATGCTTTTATAGTCCATTAAATGTTCCGCAATCCGAGACAATCGACATTTCGCTGCATTTTTGTGTCGTCGACGCGACAATTCTGCTTCGAGACGCCAAGGTGTCGCAAGCCGACGACACGCCGCCTCCCGTCATCCGCTCATATGCGCGTCGGTTAGAATCGCGTGCAATCAAACAGAAAGCTTCCCTCCGAGGGCATCGAGCGATGAAGCAGCACGACAAGCACAACAACACGAATTCAACCCGTCACACCACACGGCTACCCTGGCGCATCGGCGCGGTCGCGGTGCTCGCCGCCGCCGCTGCACTGTCGCTGCATGCGGGCGCCGCCCGCACGGTGAGCGTGTCGCCGCAAGGCACGGTCACCGAAGTCCGGCAGAGCGTCGTCAAGTTCGACGAAGCGATGGTCGCGTTCGGTTCGGCATCCGCGCCGAATCCCGCACGCATGACCTGCAACGATTCCACCGCCGCACGCGGCCAGGGGCACTGGCTCGACGACAAGACGTGGGTCTACGATTTCGAGAACGACCTGCCGCCCGGCGTGCGATGCTCCGTCGCGCTCAACGACTCGCTGCGCTCGGTCGCCGGCAATGCGGTCAGCGGCCCGCGCCGCTTCACGTTTCAAACCGGCGGCCCGTTTCCCGTGACGGTGCGCCCGGGCTCGCGCGAGATCGAGGAACGCCAGGTGTTCGTGCTGAAGCTGAACGGCCCGGCCGAACCGCGCTCCGCGCTCGCGAACATCTGGTGCGAAGCGGTCGGCATCGGCAACCGCATCCCCGTCACGGCCGCCGACGACGATACCCGCAACGCGCTGCTCGATCACTTCGGGCTGAAGAAGGACGCCGCGCGCGTGCTGACGCTGTCGTGCGCGCAGGCGCTGCCCGCGAGCGCGAAGATGCAGCTCGTCTACGGCAAGGGCGTCGCGAGCCCGAGCGGCATCGCGAACGATACCGAGCGCCGTTTCGACTTCACGGTGCGCGCGCCGTTCGCCGCGAGCTTCTCGTGCGAGCGCGAGAACGCGAAGGCGCCCTGCACGCCGCTGCGTCCGCTCACGCTGTCGTTCAATGCGCCGATTTCGCGCAAGAACGCCGAGGCGATCAGGCTGCGCGGCCCTGACGGTTCGCTTTCACCGACCTTCGCGGCCGACGATCACAGCGACGAAGTGACGACCGTCACGTTCAATCCGCCGCTGCCCGCGCAGGCGAACCTGACCGTCGAGCTGCCGTCGGGCCTGCGCGACGTGACGGACCGCTCGCTCGCGAACGCCGATCTGTTCCCGCTCGCGACGCGCACCGCGCCGATGCCGCCGCTCGCGAAGTTCTCGTCGGGCACCTTCGGGATCGTCGAGCGTTTCGCCGAACCCGGTACGCCCGCGCTCGTGCCCGTCACGCTGCGCAACGTCGAGGCCGATCTGCATATCGCCGGCCTCAACACGAGCGGTGCGCAATTCTCGAACCTGAAGGTCGACGACGACACCGCGATTCGCCAATGGATGCGCACCGTCGACCGGTTCGACAACTGGTCGATGACGGCCGACACGATCGACGAGCGCATCCCGGGCCTGCTCCGGCGCAAGGGCCAGCACCCCGTCTACGTGCCGCTCGCGGCCGGCGAGAAGATGCCCGCGCCGCAGAACCGCCGCATCGACGTGCGCTCGCTGTCGCTGCTCACCGGCGAACCGGGCGCGCAGGCGCTGACGCTGCCGAAGGCCGATCCGAAGGCGCTGCGCCCGTTCGAGGTCGTCGGCGTGCCGATCGAAAAACCCGGCTTCTACGTGCTCGAACTCGCGTCGCCCGCACTCGGCCGCTCGCTGCTCGCGAAGCCGTCGAGCATGTACGTGCGCACCACCGTGCTCGTCACGAACCTCGGCGTGCATCTGAAACAGGGCCGCGAGAACAACCTCGTCTGGGTCACGACGCTCGACAAGGGCAAGCCCGTGCCGAACGCGCGAATCCGCGTGTCGGATTGCAACGGTGACGAAATCGCGTCCGGCAAGACCGACGCGCAAGGCCTGCTGAAGATCGACGGCGCATTCGAGCCGAAGCACGAATGCAACCAGTCGGAACGCTTCGACGACTATTTCGTGTCGGCGCGCGTCGACGATCCGAAGACGGGCCCCGACATGGCGTTCGTCAGCTCGAACTGGAACCGCGGGATCGAATCGTGGCGCTTCAACGTGCCGACCGACACCGACAGCGCACCGACCGTGCGCGCGCATACCGTGTTCGACCGCACGCTGTTGCGGGCCGGCGAAACCGTATCGATGAAGCACTTCCTGCGCACCGAGACGCTGCAGAGCCTCGCGTTCCCGGCGCAATACCCGTCGCGCGTGACGATCCGCCATCTCGGCTCCGACCAGACCTACAAGCTGCCGCTGACGTGGTCGGCCGACCACAGCGCCGACACGCAGTTCACGTTGCCGCCCGCGGCAAAGCTCGGCGAGTACAGCGTGACGCTCGAAGGCGGCCCCGACGACGCGCCGACCGCCAGCTACTACAGCGGCAGCTTCCGTGTCGAAGCATTCCGCCTGCCGGTGCTCAAGGGGACGATCGGCGCGCGCGACGCGCAGAAGAGCCCGCTCGTCGCGGTCAAGGAAGCGCCGCTCGCGGTGCAGATCGACTACGTATCGGGCGGCGGCGCATCGAACCTGCCCGTGCAGGTGTCGGCGCTGATGAAATGGGCGTCGCCGCCGTTCGCGGATCGTTTCGAGGACTTCAGCTTCGCGCCGTACCGCGCGGAACGCAGCGACGGCAATGCGGACGACGATGCGCAGGACGGCGACAGCGCATCGGCCGCGAACAACGATCCCGACGCGACCCGGCTGATCGCGGACAAGCTGCCGGTCACGCTCGACCGCAACGGCGCGGGCTCCGTCACGCTCAAGGGCTTGCCCGACGTCGACGCGCCGAAGCGCATCGCGCTCGAGGCGACGTTCGCGGACCCGAACGGCGAAGTGCAGACGATCCGCGGCGACACGATCCTGTGGCCGGCCGCGGTCGTGGCCGGCATCAAGGCCGGACGCTGGGTGTCGGTCGGCCAGCGCGTGCCGGTGCAGGCGCTCGCGGTCGACCTGCAGGGCAAGCCGCGCGCATCGGTGCCGATCGAGATCAAGGGCATCGCGCACATCACGACGTCGTCGCGCAAGCGAATGGTCGGCGGCTTCTATGCATACGACAACAAGAGCGACACGCGCGAGCTCGGCGTGCTGTGCTCGGGCAAGACCGACGACAAGGGCCGCATGGCCTGCGACGCGACGCTCGAACAGGCCGGCAACATCCAGTTGATCGCGGTCGCGAAGGACGGCGACGGGCGCACGTCGAATGCGTCGACGTCCGTGTGGGTCACGCGCGAGGACGAACTCTGGTTCGGCGGCGACAACACCGACCGGATCGACGTGATCCCGGAGAAAACGTCCTACGAGCCGGGCGAAACGGCCCGCTTCCAGGTTCGCATGCCGTTCCGCTACGCAACGGCCCTCGTCGCGGTCGAGCGCGGCGGCGTGATGGAAACGCACATCGTCGAACTGAACGGCAAGAATCCGACCGTCGACCTGAAGGTCGGCGAATCGTGGGGGCCGAACGTCTATGTGTCGGTGCTCGCGCTGCGCGGCCGGATTCGCGAAGTGCCGTGGTACTCGTTCTTCACCTGGGGCTGGAAGGCACCGGTCGAATGGGCGCGCGCATTCTGGCGCGAGGGTCGTCACTATGAGGCGCCGACCGCATTCGTCGACCTGTCGAAGCCCGCGTTCCGCTACGGGCTCGGCGAGATCAAGGTCGGCACGGGCGCGCATCGCCTCGGCGTGAGCGTGACGACCGACGCAACGCGCTACACGGTGCGCAGCAAGGCGCAAGCGCACGTGAAGGTCACGCTGCCGAACGGGCAGCCGGCACCGGCCGGCACGCAGATCGCGGTCGCGGCCGTCGACGAGGCGCTGCTCGAATTGATGCCGAACAACAGCTGGGACCTGCTCGACGCGATGCTGCAGCGACGCGCGTACGGCGTCGAGACGGCCACCGCGCAGATGGAAATCGTCGGCCGCCGCCACTTCGGCCGCAAGGCCGTGCCGGCCGGCGGCGGCGGCGGCAGCGCGCCGACGCGCGAGCTGTTCGACACGCTGCTGCTGTGGAATCCGCGCGTGACGCTCGACGCGAACGGCAGCGCAACCGTCGAGGTGCCGCTGAACGACGCGCTGACGCGCTTCCGGATCGTCGCGGTCGCGGCGGTCGGCGCCGATCGCTTCGGCACGGGCAGCACGTCGATTCGCAGCACGCAGGATCTGCAGCTGATCTCCGGGCTGCCGCCGCTCGTGCGCGAAGGCGACGCGTTCCGCGCGCAGGTCACGCTGCGCAACACGACCGACCGCGCGATGCAGGTCGTCGTGACGCCGCGCGTGACCGGCCTCGACGTCGCGCCGCAAACCGTGTCGCTCGCCGCCAATGCGGCGACGGAGGTCGCATGGACGATCACCGTGCCCGAGCAGGCGCTCGACGCGGCCGGCGCGCTGAACTGGCGCATCGAGGCGGCCGAGCAAGGCGGCAAGCGCGCGTCCGACGCGCTGGCCGTCGCGCAGAAGGTCGTGCCCGCGCTGCCGGTGACCGTGCAGCAGGCCACGCTCGCGCAGGTCGACGGCACGCTGACGGTGCCCGTGTCGGCGCCGGCCGGCGCCGTCAACAACGCACAGGGCGCGCCGCGCGGCGGCATTGCCGTGTCGCTGCAGTCGAAGCTCGCCGACGGCCTGCCCGGCGTGCGGCGCTGGTTCGAGCGCTATCCGTATCGCTGCCTCGAGCAGCAGACGTCGCGCGCGATCGGCCTGCACGACGCCGCACAATGGCAGGCGCTGGTCGCGCGCATGCCGGTCTACCTCGACAGCGACGGCCTCGCGAACTACTTCCCGCCGTCGTCCGACGATGCGCACTACGGGAGCCCGACGCTGTCGTCGTACCTGCTCGTGGTCGCCGACGAGGCCAGCCGCCTCGACCCGCGCTTCGCGCTGCCGGAGGACGTGCGCACGCAGCTCGAGGCCGGGCTCGCACGCTTCGTCGACGGCCGCATCGAGCGCAACGCGTGGGCGCCCCGCCAGGATCGCGACCTGCGCAAGCTCGCCGCGATCGAGGCATTGTCGCGTTACGGCGCCGCGCAAGGCCGGATGCTCGGCTCGATCGAGATCGCGCCGAACCAGTGGCCGACATCGGCGGTGATCGACTATCACGCGATCCTCACGCGCGTGAAGGACATCCCGCAGCGCGACGAGAAACGTGCGCAGGTCGAGCAGATCCTGCGTGCGCGCCTCACGTACCAGGGCACGCAGCTCGTGTTCTCGACCGCGCGCGACGACGATCTGTGGTGGCTGATGACGAGCAACGAAACCAACGCCGCGCGTCTCGCGCTGGAATTCGCGGGCGACCCCGCGTGGAAGGACGAGATGCCGCGCGTCGCGACCGGCCTGCTCGCTCTGCAACGCCAGGGCGCATGGCAGACGACGACGTCGAACGCGCTCGGTCAGCTCGCGATCGAACGCTTCTCGCGCACCTACGAGAGCACGCCCGTGGCAGGCACGACGAAGGTCGCGCTCGGCGGCAACGAGCGCGCGATCTCGTGGTCGCAGGCGCCGGTGCCGTCAGACGCCCCTGCGTCGGCCACCGCCGCGACGCGTGCGGCAGCCGCGCGCAGCGTGCTGATGCCGTGGCCGCGTGCGGCGCAGGCGCCGGCCACGTTGTCCGTCACGCAGGACGGCACGGGCCGCCCGTGGGCAACCGTCGAAAGCCTCGCGGCCGTGCCGCTGCGTGCGCCGTTCGCGGCCGGCTACCGGATCACGAAGACCGTCACGCCCGTGTCGCCCGCGGTCAAGGGCGTGCTGACGCGCGGCGACGTCGTGCGCGTGCATCTCGACATCGATGCGCAGAGCGACATGACGTGGGTCGTCGTCAACGATCCGATCCCGTCCGGCGCGACGATCCTCGGCTCCGGCCTCGGCCGCGATTCCGAAGCCGCGACGCAAGGCGAGAAATCGCCGGACGGCGCATGGCCGGCGTTCATCGAACGCGACTTCGACGGCTACCGCGCGTATTACGACTATCTGCCGAAGGGCAAACTCTCGGTCGAATACACGGTGCGGCTGAACAACGTCGGCACCTTCGGGCTGCCGCCGACGCGCGTCGAGGCACTGTACGCGCCGTCCGTGTACGGCCTGTGGCCGAATCCGCCGATGACCGTGAAGCCGGCCGACGCCGGCAAGTAACGAGTACGTGATGATCGATCGTGTATTGCCGCGGCCGGTGCGTTTCGCCGGCCGCGTATTCGTCGCCGTCGTGCTTGCCGCGCCGCTGGTCGCGCACGCGCTGCCCGGCTACGACGACGTGCGCCGCAACTGGCGCAGCTCCGACTGGGTGCTGCTCGCGCGCGACGGCACGCCGCTGCAGCGCACGCGTGTCGACCTCACCGAACGGCGCGGCGACTGGGTATCGCTCGCCGACGTGTCGCCCGCGTTCCGCGAGGCGATCGTCCTGTCCGAGGACAAGCGTTTCTATGAACACAGCGGCGTCGACTGGCGCGGGATCGCCGGTGCGGCGTGGGGCAATCTGTGGAACGAGCGCACGCGTGGCGCGTCGACGGTGACGATGCAGCTCGCCGGGCTGCTCAGCGATTCGCCGCGCCGCTCCGGCCAACGCTCGCTGCCGCAGAAGGCCACGCAGGCGATGAACGCGCTGCTGCTCGAGCGCGGCTGGCGCAAGGACCAGATCCTCGAGGCCTACCTGAATCTCGTGCCGTTGCGCGGCGAGACGGTCGGCCTCGCCGCGCTGTCGCAGGTGCTGTTCGGCAAGGCGCCGTCCGGCCTCGATGCACGCGAGGCCGCAATCGCGGCGGCACTGGTGCGCGCACCGAACGCGGCCCCTGCAAAGATCGCCGAGCGTGCTTGCCGGATCCTGCGCGACATGCGGGCGGAACAGGGCTGCGCGTCGCTGGATGGCTACGTGCAGCTCGTGATCGCCCGCCCGGCCAGCGCCGTGCGCGACGACGGCGCCGCCCTCGCCCCGCACTTCGCGCGCCGCATCGCGGCGGAGGTCAGACCGACGGCCGGCGCGCAGGTGCGCACGACACTCGATGCGCCGCTGCAGCGCTTCGCGCGCGACGCGCTCACGCGCGCGCTGACCGAGCTCAACGCGCCCGCGCACCGGCGCAACGTGCAGGACGGCGCGGTCGTCGTGATCGACAACGCGACCGGCGAGATTCGCGCGTGGGTCGGTTCGTCGGGGGCGTTGTCGAGCGCGCGCGACGTGGACGCCGTGCTCGCGCCGCGCCAGGCCGGCTCGACGCTCAAGCCGTTCCTCTATGCGCAGGCGATCGACGAGAAGCGGCTCACCGCCGCGTCGCTGCTCGACGACGCGCCGATCAACCTCGCCGCCGGTGGCGGACTCTACATTCCGCAGAACTACGACAAGGACTTCAAGGGCTGGGTGAGCGTGCGAAGCGCGCTCGGCGGCTCGCTGAACGTGCCCGCCGTGCGCACGCTCGTGCTCGTCACGCCGCACCGCTTCGCGCGCACGCTGAGCGCGCTCGGCCTGCCGCTCGCGCAGGAAGGCGATTACTACGGCTTCAGCCTGGCACTCGGCAGCGCCGACGTCACGCTGCTGTCGCTGACCAATGCGTATCGCGCGCTCGCGAACGGCGGTGTCGCGCGCAAGGTCGTCGACCTGCCCGCGCCGTCGCCCGCTTCCGGCGTATCGGCATCGGGCCGCGCGGACAGCGGCACGCGCGTGTTCAGCGAAGCGGCCAGCTTCGTCGTCACCGACATCCTCTCGGACAACAACGCGCGCGTGCGCACGTTCGGCTTCGACAATCCGCTCGCCACGCGGTTTTTCTCGGCGGTCAAGACGGGGACGAGCAAGGACATGCGCGACAACTGGACGGTCGGCTTCACGTCGCGCTACACGGTGGGCGTGTGGGTCGGCAATGCGGACGGCTCGCCGATGTGGGACGTGTCGGGGGTGACGGGCGCGTCGCCGGTGTGGTCGGCCGTCGTCGGCTACCTGCACCGCGACCTGCCGAGCCGCGCGCCGCGTCCGCCGGCCGGTGTCGAAACGCGCCGCATCACGTTCGAGCGCAACGTCGAGCCGTCGCGCGACGAGTGGTTCGTCGCGGGCACCGCGCTCGATACGATCCGGCTCGCGGCGCCCGTCACGCCGGGCAAGGACGGCGCGCGCGCGCCGCTGACGATCGGCGCGCCGACCGACGGCACGATCTTCGCGATCGATCCGGACATTCCGCCGATGAACCAGCGGATCTGGTTCGAGCGCTCGTCCGGGCATGCCGCGCGCTTCGCGTGGCGGCTCGACGACAAGGTGATCGGCCACGCCGACCGCATCGCGTGGATGCCGTGGCCGGGCAGGCACCGGCTGGAACTCGTCGACGCGCGCGGCAACGTCGCCGATGCGATCGGCTTCGAAGTGCGCGGCGCGTTCGCGAAGCCGGCTGCGCGCAAGCCCTGAGTGCCCGGGCCGGCTGCTTACTGGCCGGCCGCGTTCGCCTTCGGCGGCTGGTTGGAAAAGTCGATGACGGGTGCGGTCGAAATCGCGGATTCGTTCGCGACGCTGAAGTTCGGGCGCGGCTGGTAACCGAAGATCCGCGCGATCACGACGCCCGGAAACTGGCGGATCTGCACGTTGTACTGCTGCACCGTCTTGATGTATCGGCCGCGTGCGACCGCGATGCGGTTTTCGGTGCCTTCGAGCTGCGTCTGCAGATCGCGAAACGCCACGTTCGCCTTCAGTTCCGGATAACGCTCGGACACCACCATCAGCCGGCTCAGCGCGCCGGCCAGTTCGCCCTGTCGCTGATCGAACGCCGCCAGCGCGGCCGGATCCTTTGCCATCTCCGGCGTCATATGCACGCTGCCCACGCGCGCGCGGGCCGTCGCAACCTCGGTCAGCACGCGCTCCTCGTGCGCCGCGTAGCCCTTCACCGATGCGGCAAGGTTCGGCACGAGGTCGGCACGACGCTGATACTGGTTCAGCACCTCCGACCACGCTGCGTTGACGTCTTCATCCGACGACTGGATCGCGTTGTAGCCGCAACCGGCGAGCGGCGCGAGCACGCAGCATACGAGCAGGATTCGAAACCATTTCATTGTGTGTGACTTCCCGTTGAACGCTCCGGCTGGAGCGGTAAGTTGAAAAGAAGCGTTCGCGCATGCGCCGCGCACGGCGGCCATCAGCGGCTACCAGCGGCCCGATGCCCCGCCGCCGCCGCTCGAGCCGCCACCGCCGGTGAACGAGTCGGACGAGCTGGAGCTGGACGAGTCCGAGCCGGACGATGGCCACTTGAAGGACGAAGACGAGGACGTGGAGCTGGATGACGACCAGTCGCTGCCCGTCAGTTTTTCGACGATCACCAGGATCCCCATCACCACGCAGAAGACCGTCAGCAGAACCTGACCGGGCGCATATCCCATCCGATGCCCGATCCAGATCAGCGCCAGCAATGTCACGCCGATGATCGCCGTATTCTTGCGCACGCGTGCGGAGCGAACGAGACCGATGCCGAGGAGCCACGCACAGAAACCCATGCTCGTCGCGATTCCCAGCCCACCCAGCATCGCGACCAGATCGCCGTCGAAAATCGCGCCGACCGGCAACATCGCAACCGGCACGATCGTCGCGACGAGAAAGCTGGCCGGCAGCATCACCCGCCAGCGCAGCTTGCGCCATTCGGTGACGACACCCAGCGCGACACCGGTCAGCCCGAGCAGCAACCAGAACGAGAAGCTTCCGAGGTCGACCGGAGTTTTCTCCCGCAAGCCGTTGGATAGCCTCTTCACATCGTGGGACGTCGCGCGCTGCGCGTCCTCGTCGGGCAGTGCGCTCTCCGACTCCGCCATTTGCGGCGGCGTCATCTCGCGCACCAGCGCATCGACCGCGTCACTCACGCCGGCTTCGATACGCTTCTCGCGAAACGCCGGCACGATGCGCTCGCGGATGATTCGCCCCGCGACGACGTCCGGAATCGCACCTTCGAGGCCGTATCCGACCTCGATCCGCACCGTGCGATCGTTCAGTGCGGCGACCAGCAGCAGACCGTTGTCGATCTTGCTCTGGCCGAGACGCCATTTCTCGAACACCGCGGTCGCGAACTGCTCGATGGTCGCGTGACCGGTCGACCCGACCAGCAGGATCGCCATCTGCACGCCGAGCCGGCGCTCGAGATCGGCGAGGCGGTCGGTCAGCTCGGACGCACATGCGGCACTCAGCACGCCCGTCATGTCGGTCACGCGGCCTTTCAGCGGCGGAGGGGCTTCGGGGTCGTCGGCGACGGGATAAGCGGCTGCGGCAGCCACGTTCGTGCAGGTCGACGGCGCACCGGCCGCCAGCGGAATCGCGCCATCGCCAGCGGCCGGCACGGCGAACGCCGGGCCGCAAAGAAACATCGCGCCGGCCAGCAGCGCGGCTGCCCCTGCGAGGCGGGTCGTGCCTCCCGTCGATACCGGATCGCCCTCGCAATCCGGGAGGCGTGAACGCCCCGTCAGTCGTTTCAGGTTCATGTCGGAAACGGCGCGCCGGCTCCGTCGGGAACGGCGCGTTCTCTCGTCGTTTTTTTAATCGACTCGAAGCATAACCAATTGCGAAGGGAATCGAAAGGTTCCGGCCCGCCGTGGTTGCCGATTGCGTCCGGGAAATGCGCCGCGTTTGCAGACGGATGTGACAAAGCGCGTCGGCCGGCACGCACCGCGCATTCGATCAGGAAAACGGGCAAGCACTGCCCGGATTCGAGACCTAGAATATGAGCGTCCCGGCGCCCGCGCCGTACAACGGTTGCCCCCTCTCCCGATCGCCCGCGACCATGAACATTTGCCATCCGCGCTTTCTCCGCCCCGCGCTGGGCACCGCCTGCGTCGCCGCCGTCGCGGCGCTGGCAGGCTGCAACGGCGACGCCTGCTTCGGCGTCGATGTCTGCTTCAACAGCAACAACACGCAGACCGTCGCGCTATCCGGCACGGCCGCCACCGGCGCCGCGCTCGCGAGCGCGTCGGTGACGGTGAGTTGCGCGCAAGGCTCGGCGACGACGCTGACCGACGGCGGCGGCAACTACCGCGTGACGGTCAACGCCGTGCTGCCATGCGCGATCACCGTTGCATCGGGCGGCACGAGCCTGCATTCGCTCGCGTACGCGGGCGGTACCTTCAACACGACACCCGAGACCGAGCTGATGCTCGTCTATCTCGCCGCGCAACTCGGCACGAACACGGCCGGGCTGATCGGCAATTTTCAGGGGAATGCGCGCTTCCAGCAGGCGATGGGCAGCCCGAACGCGGTGCAGGCCGCGCAATCGGCGGTCGTGACGAATCTGCAGCAGCGCTATTCGGTCACGCTGTCGACACCGGCTTTCCTGACGACGCCGTTCGTGGTCGGCCAACCGGGCATCGACGGCGATCTCGATGCGCTGGCCAAGGCCGGCGCGATCGATTCGAATGGCATGCCGGATCCGGCCGCGATTTCGCTGCTGGCACAGGCGGGCGCGGGACACCCGCTGTAAATTGGCCGGCGTGCCGTTGCGGCGGGCACTCACGCGGCCGACACGCTTACGCGGCCTCCCCGCTCCCGCAAGCAACGCGCGCGGCCTGCTGCTGCGTCAGGTAGCGCAGCAGCTTGGTCACCATCCACACGACGATGAACGACAGCGCGACGAAGAACACCGCGAGCGGCGTCAGCACCTGCACCGACACGAAGCCGGCGAGGCCCATCATCGCTGACGAAACCAGCAGCAGCGCGCACCCGAGGATCGCGCTCGTCAGCCCCGCGATATGCGGAAACAGCGAATTGCCCTTGGCCATCAGCGTCGGATACATCGCGCCCGCGCAAAAGCCCATCACGAGCACCGGCGTCGCGAGCGTCCACACGCGCAGGCCGACGGTCAGCGCCAGCACCAGCATTGCAATCGCCGCGCCCGCCATCACGCGCGCGCCGATGCGCAGCCGCTGCTCGGCACTCGGCAGCCCGCGCCCGTGGATCCGGTTCGACAGCCCGCCCAGGAAATACATCAGTCCGATCCCGAGCGCGAGATAGCCGAAGTAGGTCGGCGGCTTGTGCAGCGTGGTCTGCACCATGAACGGCCCGACGATGTTGAACACCAGCAGGATGCTGTAGCAAAGCCCCTGCGCGAGGAAGCAGCTCTGGAACACCGGGCTCGCGAGCACCTTGCCCGCATTTGCCATCAGCGTGCGCGGCTCGAGGTGGACCGGCTTCGGCAAGGTCTCGCGATAACGCCACAGCAGCGCCCACATCACCAGCGAATACACCAGCAGGAACACGAGGCACGCGCGCCAGCCGAACCATTCCTGCAGGTGCGCGCCGATCACCGGCGCGATGATCGGTGCGAGCCCCCACGCGATCGACATGTACGTGAACGCATGCATCAGCGCCTGGCCCGAGAACGAGTCGGTGATGATCGCCTTCGCAAGCAGGTTCGTGGTCGCGATCCCGAAGCCCTGCAGGCAGCGCGCGAGCACGAACGTCTCCAGGTTCGGCGCGCCGAGCGACAGCAGGCAGCCGATCGTATAGATGACGAGCCCGAACGCGAGCACGCGCTTGCGCCCGTACGCATCGGCGACCGGACCGAAGATCAGCTGGCCGAGCGCATAGGCGGCCATGTAGCCGGACACGCTCGACTGGATCGCCTGCGGCGTGGTGGCGAACGAGCGCGCCATGTCGGGCAGCGCGGGCACGTAGATGTCGATCGCGAGTTGGCCGGCGGACGCGAACAGGCAGATCAGGAACAACAGGAAGCGCGGCGAGTTCGATTCGCGCGCGGGTGTGAGCGAGGCGTTCATGACAACCGGGAAGGATTCGGACGGCGGCAGCACGCGCCAGCGTGTTCGAATGACGAACAGCGGTGCGCAGCGAAGCCGTATTGTGCCTCTTGTTGCGCCCTCTCACAGGAATTCCCTGGCGCGGACGAGGTTGAATGGCTGTCGCCTGGCCTTCCGAAACGCGCCGAGACAAGCGCCGCCGCCCGCCGGCCGGTTTCGACATCCCGCCGCAGTCGCGCTGCCGCAGCGCCCGTCGCCGTTTTAATCCTGCTTTAAGCCAGCGCCCGCATAGTCGCGTGTGGCTCCATCCGTGAGCCACATGCTTCATCCATTGTCGATTCGATCAGTCTTCGTTTGTTGGAGATACGAATATGCGATTCCGTTCATCCATGGCGGCGGGCGCGCTGGCGTTGATGCCCGTGCTCGCGATGGCCGGGCAGGCCGACGCGGCCCCGGCCGCACAACCGATGTTCGTCAACGTCAACGGTCACGCCGTGCCCGTCAAAGCCGAAACGCGTGTCGTCCAGACGGCCCTCGGCCCGATGAAGGTCAGCACGTGGAGCTGGCACAGCCCGCAAGGCGGTGCGAGCTTCGAGATGCAGACGTCGTCGTCGGACGGCACCCCGCCCGCAGCCGCGCTGCGGCAGCTGCAGGCCGCGCAGTACCGGATGCAGGCCGCCCAGGCGCAGATGGTCGCGCTGCAGCAGCAGATGATGGCGCTGCAGCACGTCGCGCTCGCCAACGCGTTCGCGATGCCGATGCCGCAGCCGGTCGCATTCACGATGCCGCTGTGGGCGATGCCCGAACCGGTCGTCGTGCTCGTGCCGGCCCAGCCGTCGACGCGGGCGGTGGCGCCGGCACCGTCGGTGCCGGCCCGGCCGGCCGCGCGCGGCCCAGAAATCAAGGCCTGACACGCGATTCCGGCGCGCGAGCGACCGGGCCGCAAAGCAAAACCGCCGGCATGTGCCGGCGGTTTTTCATTGTCGACGCGATACGACCACGGTGCCGTGATCAGTACTGCGCCTGATCCGTCGGATTCCTGAACAGCTGCTTCATTTCCGGCGACAGCGGATAGTTGAGGCTCACGCCCTTCGGCGGAATCGGCTGCATGAACCACTGGTCGTAGAGCTTCTCGGCAGCGCCCGACGTCTGCATCTTCGCGATCACGCCGTCGACCACGTGCTTGAACGCCGGATCGTCCTTGCGCATCATGCATGCGTAGTTCTCGTGGACGAGCGGCGTGCCCGTCACCGTATACGCAGCCGGATTGCGGTCCTTCGCGATCTCGCCGTACAGCAGCGGCTCGTCCATCACGAATGCCACAGCGCGCCCCGTCGTGACGTTCATGAACGCTTCCGCGTGGTCCTTCGCGCTGATGATCGTCATGTTCATCCCCTTCTCCTCGTTCATCTTGCGCAGCAGGCGCTCGTCCGACGTGCCGGCCGTCGTCGCCACCGTCTTGCCGGCGAGATCCGCAAAGTCCTTCACGCCCGAATCCTTGCGCGTGCTGAAGCGAATTCCATAGAGAAAGATGCTGTTCGAGAACGCGGCCTGCTTCTGCCGCTCCAGCGTGTTGGTCGTCGATCCGCACTCGAAGTCGATGGTGCCGTTCTGCAGCAGCGGAATCCGGTTCTGCGACGTGATTGGAATTTCCTTCACCGTCAGGTTCGGCGCCTTCAGCTCGACCTTGAGCGCGTCGATGATGCGCGCCGCGATGTCGCGCGAATAACCGATGTTCTTCTGCTGGTTGTCCGAATAGGAGAACGGCACCGACGATTCGCGGATACCCAGCGACACGATGCCCGTGTCCTTGATCTTCTTCAGCGTGCCGGTGAGCGCCTGCGCGTGCGCGGTGCCCGCCAGCGCGCAGGTCAGCGCGACGGCCAGCCAACGGAAGCGGCGATCCATGCTTTTCTCCTGATGAATCGTTGATCGAATCGCGATCGTACGCCCGACAAAATTCGCGTCGCATCAGGGAAAGCGCAAGCCACCGTCGATCTCGGCCGGGCGGGCACAGCCGTTTTCCGTGGCGCGCAAACATGCGTGCGACACGCGTCGCGCCCGGCCGGGCGCGCTCCGACGCGTCCCGCACGCGATATCGCTCGCTCCACACCCGCCATCGCGCCGCATTGCAACAACGTAATCGTTTGCGGCTCCCCGATTTTTTCTCGCTAAACACGCTCAAGAAGCGTCCGCAACAGCCGTTACCCAGTGCATGACGCGTCGCAGCAACCCTGCCGCGCTCGTCAGACAAAAAACGACAAGGGCCGGTGTTCCTCCGGCCAGGCACGACCGCCAGCACGACGGTTATCTACGAGGATCGAGTCTCACCATGAGAGCCAAACGTTTCAATTTCGCGCTGGCCCGCTCCGCTCATGCGCGCATGCTTGCCGGCATGCTGTCTGCCGCCGCCCTGCTTCCGCTTGCAGGCTGCGGTGGCGGTGGCGGCGACGGCAGCAATCCGTCGTCTTCCAATGCCGCGCCGGCCCCTTCGCCTTCGCCCGCCCCGGCGCCGGCCCCTGCCCCGACGACTCCGCCCACCACCAGCGGCAGCAATGCATGCGCGACGCAGCAGGCCGCCGTGCAGATGGCCGCCCAGACGACCGCGCCGGCCGAGCCGCCGGTCGATCACCTGATCGTCAAGCTCAAGACATTGACGGCCACGCGCGCGATGGCGGCCCTCGACACCGGCACGCGGCTCGACGCGGTGATCCAGCGCTCGATGACGCGCTGGACGGCGCCGACCGCGACCGGCGCCGCACGCACGTATGCAGCCGCGACGACGTCGCAGGCACCGCTGAACGTGCAGGTCGAGCGAACCCTGTCGGACGGTGCGGCCGTGCTGTCGATCGGCCAGCGCATCGCGTCCGGCGACGCGGCGGCACTCGCGCAGGCATTCGCAGCCGACGGCGACGTCGACTACGCGGAACCGGATCACCCGATGCAGATCCGCGACACGCCGAGCGATCCCGCATACAGCCAGCAGTGGTATCTGTCCGACGCGAGCGTCGGCATCAATGCGCCGCCCGCATGGACGCGGACCAAAGGTTCGCCGACCGTCGTCACCGCGGTGCTCGATACGGGCTACCGGCCGCATCCCGACCTCGTCGGCAACCTGCTGCCCGGCTACAACTTCATCTCGAACGCCCACACCAGCAACAACGGCCAGACGCGCGGCACCGATGCGACGGATCCGGGCGACTGGGTCACGCAGCAGGAACTGGACGACGCCAGCGGCCCGTACTATCACTGCGCGAGCGAACCGGGCAGCAGCAGCTGGCACGGCACGCGCGTGATGGGCGTGATCGGCGCTGCGGCCAACAACGGCATCGGCGTCGCCGGCGTGTCGTGGCTCGGCCGCATCCTGCCGGTGCGCGTGCTCGGCAAGTGCGGCGGCACGACGAGCGACATCGCCGACGCGATGCGCTGGGCAGCCGGCATTCCGGTCGCCGGCGTGCCGACGAACCCGAATCCCGCGAAGGTCATCAACCTGAGCCTGGGCGGCGTGGGCGCATGCAGCGCGACGTTCCAGCAGGCGATCGACGACGTGAACGCGAAAGGCGTGACGGTCGTCGTCGCCGCGGGCAACGACGGCCTGTCGACCGGCCTCGACCAGCCGGCGAACTGCCGCGGCGTGATCAGCGTCGGCGCGACGGATGCGACCGGGCGCCGCGCATCGTTCAGCAACTTCGGCTCCGACGTCGCGCTGAGCGCTCCGGGCGTCAACATCCTGTCGACGGCCAACAGCGGCGCGACGACGCCGGGCACGGACACCTACGGCACCGCAAGCGGCACGAGCCTCGCGACACCGCAGGTGACGGGTATCGTCGGATTGATGCTGTCGGTGAACGGCAACCTCACGCCGGCGCAGATCCAGCAGAAGCTGCAAGGCGGCGCGCGTGCGGCGATGCTGCCGGCCAGCACGTCGTGCACCGCGATGCCGGCAGGTTCCGGTATCGCCGACGCAGGTGCCGCCGTCACGGCCGCCACGCAGTAACCGGCACGTCGCCTCGACGCAACCGCGCGCACGCCTGCCTGGCGTGCGCGCGTTTTTTTATCTGCGAGCCGGCGTCGTCGCGATGACATATTGCACTGAACTGCCTGAAAAAAGGCCGTAAAAGGGTTGACGCTTCGCACGACGACCCATTACCATCGCCCCCGTCTGATTACATGGAGTGTTCTGTGAACACCGATGCGAGTTGTAGTTGGTCGTCGACCAACTTGACTGCTGCCTGAGGAAACCGCGCAGAGCCTCGTCTTCTGCCGCATCCCGGGAAGCAGGATGCGGCGCCCTTCCGGCCTGACCGGCCGGAATCCCCCGCCGATTTTTTCGATATCGCCGAATGTCCGCGCTGCGCAACCGTGCGTTGCCGCGCGCATACGTTCGCGCCGCGCGCAGCACACGCTGCGTGCGTGTTCCGTTCGCGTGCCGTCCGGCCGCGCGCCCATGTGCGTGCGCGGCTGTCGATCGCTCGCGCCATCTACCCGCAACCGACAGGAGTGCAGATGAACTCAGACGACAGTAGTCGATTACCGCTCGCCGGTGCGACGCTGCGCATCGTCCATCCGGCCGCGCTCCGCGCGCCGGCGAGCGTTCCTCCCTTCACCGATCCACAGCCGATCGCGCCTGACGCGACGCGGCGGGGCGCGTTCGTGCATCGATAACGTCACGCTCGCTCCCCGCCCGCCGCCTCGTGCGCAAGGAGCGATTCATGACTCAACGAAACAACCCGCAAAAGAAACAGCGCGGCTTCGTCAACGCCGGCCCCGGTCAGCAGAACAAACCGCGCATCATGCGCGCCGCACAGGAAGCGGCCCGCCCGCTCGAAGAAACCTTCAAGTCGCTGCACACCAGCATGCGCGGCCTCACCTACGCGCAGGCCGCCGACCGCCTGCAGCACCACGGCCCGAACGAAATCGCGCACGACAAGCCGCCGCACTGGATGCGCCAGCTGCTGCATGCATTCCACAATCCGTTCGTCTACGTATTGCTGGTGCTGGCCGCGATCAGCTTCTTCACCGACGTCTATTTCGCGGCCCCCGACGATCGCGACTACGTCGGCATGACGATCCTGCTGGCGATGGTCACGATCAGCGCGCTGCTGCGCTTCGTGCAGGAATTCCGGTCGCTACGCGCGGCCGAAAAGCTCAAGGCGATGGTTCGCACGACGGCGACCGTGCAGCGCGCGGTGACCGACACGTCGGAGCCTGCGCGGCGCGAGGTGCCGATGCGCGAAGTGGTCGTCGGCGACATCGTTCACCTGTCCGCCGGTGACATGATTCCCGCCGACGTGCGTCTGCTCGCATCGCGCGACCTGTTCATCAGCCAGGCCGTGCTGACCGGCGAAGCGCTGCCGGTCGAGAAGTACGACACGCTCGGCGCGGTCGCCGGCAAGTCGGCGCACGCGGGCGTCGCGGGCACGCCCGGCGCGGCGAACGACGCGTCGACGTCGCTGCTCGATCTCGAGAACGTGTGCTTCATGGGCACCAACGTGGTCAGCGGCACCGCGACGGCGGTGGTCGTCGCGACCGGCGAGGACACCTATTTCGGATCGCTCGCGCGTAACGTGGTGAGCCACAAGCGCATCGAGACGAGCTTCGACCGCGGCGTCGCGAGCGTGAGCTGGCTGCTGATCCGGTTCATGTTCGTGATGGTGCCGATCGTGTTCATGATCAACGGCCTGACCAAGGGCGACTGGCTGAGCGCCCTTACGTTCGCGCTCGCGGTCGCCGTCGGTCTCACGCCCGAGATGCTGCCGATGATCGTCAGTGCGAACCTCGCTCGCGGCGCGATCGCGATGGCACGCCGCAAGGTCGTCGTGAAGCGGCTGAATTCCGTGCAGAACTTCGGCGCGATGGACGTGCTGTGCACCGACAAGACCGGCACGCTCACGCAGGACAAGATCATCCTCGAACATCATCTCGACTTGTCCGGCCACAAAAACGAGGACATCCTGCGGCTCGGCTGGCTGAACAGCTTCCACCAGAGCGGCCAGAAGAACCTGATCGATATCGCGGTGGTCGCGCGCGCCGACGAGATCGGCGAGCGCGCGAAACCGCAGGGCTACAGGAAGATCGACGAGCTGCCGTTCGACTTCGTGCGCCGCCGCCTGTCGGTGGTCGTCGAGGACAAGCACGGCGCGCATTTGCTGATCTGCAAGGGCGCGGTCGAGGAAATGCTGGCGGTATCGACTCACGTGCAGGACGAACACGGCGTGCATGCGCTCGACTTCGTCGCGCGCAAGCGGCTGCTCGAACAGGCGAACGCTTACAACGAGGACGGCTTCCGCGTGCTGGTGCTCGCCACGCGCGCGATCCCGCGCGGCGACGAACGCGAGCAATACCGCACCGCCGACGAGCGCGACCTCGTCGTGCGCGGCTTCCTGACCTTCCTCGATCCGCCGAAGGAATCGGCCGCGCCGGCACTCGCGGCGCTGCGCGAGAACGGCGTATCGGTGAAGGTGCTGACGGGCGACAATCCGACCGTCACGATGAAGGTGTGCCGCCAGGTCGGCCTCGAACCGGGCCGGCCGATGCTCGGCGCCGAAATCGAAACGCTCGACGACGCGACACTCGCGAAGGTCGTCGAACGCACGACGGTGTTCGCGAAACTCACGCCGCTCCAGAAGGCGCGCATCGTGAAGGCGCTGCAGGCGAACGGGCACACGGTCGGCTTCCTCGGCGACGGCATCAACGACGCACCCGCGCTGCGCGACGCCGACGTCGGCATCTCGGTCGACAGCGGCGCCGACATCGCGAAGGAAACCGCCGACATCATCCTGCTCGAAAAGAGCCTGATGGTGCTCGAGGAAGGCGTGATCAAGGGCCGCGAGACGTTCGGCAACATCCTCAAGTACCTGAACATGACGGCCAGCTCGAACTTCGGCAACGTGTTCTCGGTGCTCGTCGCCAGCGCGTTCCTGCCGTGGGAGCCGATGCTCGCGACCCAGCTGCTCGTGCTGAACCTGATCTACGACACGTCGCAGATGCTGCTGCCGTGGGACAAGATGGATCCGGAGTTCCTGAAGAAGCCGCGCAAGTGGGAAGCCGGCAACATCGGCCGCTTCATGCTGTGGGTCGGGCCGACGTCGTCGGTGTTCGACATCACGACCTACGTGCTGATGTGGACCGTGTTCGGCGCGGGTGCGATGTATCACCTGCACGGCGGCTCGGGCGGCCAGATCGTGATGAACTCGGGCTGGTTCATCGAGAGCCTCGTGTCGCAGACGCTCGTCGTGCACCTGCTGCGCACGCAGAAGATTCCGTTCCTGCAGAGCACGGCCGCGCTGCCGGTGCTGCTGTCGACCTTCATCGCGATCGCGATCGGCTGCTGGCTGCCGTTCTCGCCGTTCGCCGATTCGCTCGGCTTCACGCACCTGCCCGGCACTTACTGGCTGTGGCTCGCCGCAACGATGGCCGGCTACATCCTGCTCGCGCAGATCGTCAAGACGATCTATGTGCGTCGCTACAAGCAGTGGTTCTGATTTTCTCCTCCGAATGATGGCGTGCCGGCCCGCATGGGTCGGCCGCTTACGACGCACGACAGGTGACGTGATGAAAAGAAAAATGCTTCCGCTCGCGGCCGCGAGCGCCCTGCTCGCCCCGCTGGACGTCTACGCGGCACATCCGCTCGTCAGCGACGACACGGGCACGCAGGGCAATGCGAACTGGCAGTTCGAGTTCAACGGCGAGGAAACCTCGAAACAGGACGAGAACGGCCGTCATCAGTTGTGGAACGCGACGCTCACGCGCGGGTTCGGCGAGCACGTCGATTTCTACGTGAACGCGCCTTACACGCATCTGCAAACGCGGACCGACGACAACGGCGCGGGCATCGGCGATCTCGAGATCGGCATGAAATGGCGCTTCGTCGAACACGGGCCGCTGTCGCTTGCGCTGAAACCGAAGGTGACGATGCCAACCGGCAACGACGCTCGCGGGCTCGGCACAGGCCGCGTCGGCACCGGCGCGACGCTGCTCGCGCAAGCCGACATCGCGCGCTTCTCGTTGCTCGCGAATGCGGGCCTCGCGTACCAGCCGAATCGCCACGGCGATCTGCGCTCGGTCTGGGCCGTGTCCGCCGCGGCGCTCTACAAGGCGACCGACGCGCTGCAGTTCGTCGCGGACATCGGCCTGTCGCGCAACACCGAAAGCACGGCCGGCGCGAATCCGGCCTTCGTGATCGCGGGCGCGATCTACTCGCCGAAGCGCTGGCTCGACCTCGACATCGGCTACCGGCACGGGCTGAACGACCAGACCTACCGACATTCCGTCATGGGCGGGGTAACGGTGCGGTGGTGATGCCGTGGTGATGCGGCCGATGCCGCATATTCAACCGCACGACGACGGGCCGCCCTCGGGCGGCCCGTTTCGTCAGTTGCCGTCGTTCGCGCCGAACAGTTGCGCGCACACGGTGCGTCCCTCATCGGTCAAGGCGGCGCTGCCGGTGCCATCGTCGTTCGACGTCGTCGCGCTCAGGCCGGCCGCGTCGAGCTGCGTCAACGCACGGCGCAGCGTGCTCATCGGCAATTGCGCGCGCTTCGCGATCTTCGGCAGCGACCACGTCTTGCCGGACGGATCGCTTGCAGCTTCGTGCAGCGTCGCGAGCGTCGCAACGAGTGCGGGATCGAGCGGGGCGGCGTCGGATTCGGAAGTCATCGGTTCGGGTTCATGCGCCGGCACGGGGCCGGCATTCAGGAAAGCGGCAATCGCGGACACTATACGCCCGGTCACGCACCCTTGATCGCCGCGCGCATGAACGACACGAAACGCGTGGTCACGGGATCGTCGTGGCCGGACAGCCACGCCAGCCCGACGCGCCATTTCGCGTCCCTGCCGGCGAGCGGCAATACCGTCGCATCGCGCAGCAGGTACTGCGCCCGCGACGGAATGAACGCGACGCCGACGCCGGCCGCGACCGACGTGAGCACCGATTGCACGTCCTCCGCCTGTTGCATCACCTGCGGCACGAAGCGCCGCTCGACGCACCACCGGTCGATCTGCGCGGCGAGCCCGGGGCCGCGTGCGCGCTGCAGCGCGATGAAGCCGATCTCGTTGAGCACGTCGAGATCCGCCGGTACGCGCTTGAAGCCGAGGTGCGGCGGCACCGCGAGCGCGAGCCCCTCGTCGATCACCTTGAACGACGACAAGCCTTCGTCCGACGGCAATCGCAGGAACCCCGCGTCGAGTTTGCCCGCGCGCAGCCGCCGCGTTTGCTCGGACGACGACAGGTCGCTCAGCGTGACCGCGATGCCCGGATTGCGGCGCCGGAATTCCGCGACGAGTTTCGGGACGAGCGTCAGCACGGACAGGCAGATGCCGAGCCGCAAATGCCCGCGTTGCCCGCTGGTCGCCTCCCGCGCACGCGCGAGAACCTCGTCGGCATCGCGCACAAGCGCCTGCGCGTCGGGCAGGAAGCGTTCACCGAACGGCGTCAGTTCCGCGCCGTGCCGCCCGCGCTCGAACAGCTTGCCGCCAAGGCTCGCCTCGAGTGCGCCGATCTGCTTGCTCAGCGCCGGCTGGCTCATGTGCAGCGTGTCGGCCGCGCGGCTGAAATGGCTGAGCTCGGTGACCGTCAGGAAAGTGCGCAGCAGTTTCAATTCCATTCTTGAAAGGAATCGTATCGATTGAAACATTCATTTTACTGATCGATCGTCGTGGCGTTCAATATGGGCACGCACCCTTCCTGGAATTGACCATCATGCCTTTCGATCATGCGGCCGAGTGCCCGACCGACGTATCGTGCGACACGGTCGTCGCCGACACAGGCGATGTCGCGCACGACGCGCCGGCGCCCGGGCGTCGCGCCGCACGCGCCGACAGCCGCAGCCGCCGCTTCCGCTTCGGCGATGCGCTGGACGACGTGCCGTCGCGGGGCGGCACCGGTTCGATCGCGATCAGCTTCGCGGTCGTGTCGCGGCGGAACTGGCCGCGTTGAATCGGCACGCCTGCCCCCCGCCAATGAACGCACGCGTTCGATCTTCCGCAAAAAACGGCAGGAATTCGCGCGCATCACGCATCAATTTGCACGCATCCATCGTCATCGTGACGCAATCGACCTTATAATTTCCCGCACCCGCTGACCGCCCACGCATTTCGCGCCGCCGCAACGCGCGTGAAAAGGAGACTTTCGCTTGACCGGCCTCATCGCGCGCCTGCCTCGCGCCCGGACCACCCTGATCATCGCCCTGTCGTTCCTGACACTCGCGTTCGCGACGAACGCGTCCGCGCAGCCGCATCGCACCGCGGCGCCGCATGTGCATGCGAAAGTCGTCAAGAAGAAGCCCGCGTCCCGCAAACACAAGGCCGTCAAGCACCGCCGCCCGCGCGTGAAGCATCATGCGGTCAAGCGTCACGCGGCGCCCGCGCCGCAACGGCGCGCGAAACGCACGAATGCGGCCCGCTCAAGCCCCGCCGCGAAACCGCGCCTGCTCGCAAGCTGCGGCTACAGCCCGCGCGCGGTTCGCTCGCTGCATTCGCGCGCGGCCTATGTGCTCGACGTCGACTCCGGCACGCCGCTGCTGGCCCGCAACGCACGTACGGTGCGACCGATCGCGTCGATCTCGAAGCTGATGACTGCCGTCGTCGCACGCGACGCGGACCGGCCGCTGAACGGCGTGCTGCGCGTCACCGCGCGCGATCGCGACACGATCAAGTTCACCGGTTCGCGGCTGCCGATCGGCACCGAACTGTCACGCCGCCAGATGTTCCATATCGCGCTGATGTCGTCGGAAAACCGCGCGGCCGCCGCGCTGAGCCGCGACTATCCGGGCGGCCGCGCCGCGTTCGTGAAGGCGATGAACCGCAAGGCGCGCCGGCTCGGGATGCGCCATACGCATTTCCGCGAACCGACCGGCCTGTCGCCGCACAACGTGTCGACCGCCGAGGATCTCGCGCGGCTCGTCGGCGCGGCCGCGCAGGATCCGCTGATCCGCTATTTCTCGACGGACACGTCGGCCACCGTGCAGGCTGGCGACGGCGAGCTGCTGTACGTGAACTCCGATCCGCTCGTCCGGTACGGCCGCCTGCCGATCCGGCTGCAGAAGACCGGCTTCATCAACGAATCGGGGCATGGTGTCGTGATGCGCATGCACGTGAAGGGTCGCCGCGAAACGGTCGTGCTGCTGGGCGCGCCGACGCGCGCGGGCGTGTCGAGCGATGCGATGAAGATCCATCGCTGGCTGGCCTGCTCGATCCAGTAAGCAAGACGCGCGCGGCCGGCAAGTTCGCCCACGAAGGAGCGATGCGATGCAGGACGAATACCGTTTCAACGCGTTTGGCCGCCTGCTCGCCGTCGTGCGTTCGAACGGCCGCTGGCACGTGTTCGATCTCGGCGCCGAAGGCAAGCGACGGCCGGCCAACCTGCAGATTCCGTCCGCACTCGCCGCTGACGAACTCGCGCAATATCTCGGCGACCTGCTGCACGAGCATGCGTCGCCGAAGTACAACGACGTCGTGCCGGTTCCGTCGTCGCGCCAAACATAAAGCGCCGCCGCGCGTCGCCGGCATTCCGCCCATCGGCGGTTGCCGCGCCGCCACTCGGCGCTCTCGGCGCTCTCGCCACTTCAACCACTTCGACCACTTCCACCGCTCCGTCCACTCCGTCCACTTCGGCCACTCCCTCCACTCCGACCGCACCGCGCATCTCGAACGCCCCAAATTCGACAGTTAAACTTGCAAGTCAAACTGTCGTGTTCTATGATCCGTCGCATGACACCGCCACGTACACCCGGCGTTTCCGCCGATACCGTCGCCGCCGAACTGATCCTCGCGGTCGGCCAGTTGATCCGCCGGCTGCGCTCCGAGATCGAGTCCGAAGGGCTCGGCATGTCGCAGACGAGCGCACTCGCGCGGCTCGAACGACAGGGCCCGATGACGACCGCCGAGCTCGCCCGCGCCGAGGCGATGAAGCCGCAGTCGATGAAGGCCATTCTCGCGAGCCTCGAGGAAGACGGGCTCGTCGAACGCGAGCCTCATCCGACCGACGGCCGCCAGATCCTGTTCCTGCTGACCGAGGCCGGCCTCGCGGCACGACGCAAGCGCGATACCGCGAAGCACAAGTGGCTCGGCGCCGCGATCGACAAGCTCGGCCCCGAGGACATCCGCGCGCTCGCCGCCGCTATTCCGCTGATCCGGCGCATCGGCGAGCAATGACCCCGCATGCGCGCCGCGCGGCATCGCGCGCGCGCTTTCCCTCGCCCATTCACGGAGCCTTCACGCCATGAGCACAACCCGTCTCGACACGCAAACGGCACTCGTCGTCATCGACCTGCAGAAGGGCATCGTCGCGCTGCCCGCCGCCCATCCGGTCGCACCGGTGATCGAGCATACGCGCGAGCTGCTTGACGCCTTCCGTAGCCGCGGCCTGCCGGTCGTGCTCGTGAACGTCGCCGGCGGTGCGCCGGGCCGCACGCAGCAGCAGGTGCGTCTGGATGCCCTTCCCGCCGACTGGACGGATCTCCTGCCCGAACTGAACCGCCAGCCAAGCGACCATGTCGTGACGAAGAAGACCTGGGGCGCATTTACCGGCACCGGTCTCGACGCGCACCTGAAAGCGGCCGGCGTCACGCAGATCGTGCTGGCCGGCATCGCGACGAGCATCGGCGTCGAATCGACGGCCCGGCAGGCGCACGAGCTCGGCTACAACGTGACGCTCGCGATCGACGCAATGACCGACCTCAACGCCGACGCGCATGCGAACAGCGTCGAGCGGCTGTTTCCGCGCCTGGGCGAGACGGGTTCGACGCAGGAAATCATCGCGCTGCTCGACCGGCGCGGCGCGTGAACGACCAACGCGCCCGGCCGGCGCCGGACCATGCGGCCGGCCGGCTCGATCCGTCGATCTGGAAAGTCAGCGCGGTGGCGACGCTCGGCTCGCTGCTGTCGCAACTCGACGCGACGATCGTCAACGTCTCGCTGGCGAGCCTCGCGACCGACCTGCACGCGAGCCTGTCGACGATCCAGTGGGTGACGAGCGGCTACCTGCTCGCGCTCACGCTGGTGTTGCCGCTGAACGGCTGGCTGGTCGACCGCATCGGCGCGAAGGCGCTCTACCTGTGGTGTTTCTCCGCGTTCACGCTGACGTCGGCGCTGTGCGGGCTCGCGTGGTCCGCGCCGTCGCTGATCGCATTCCGCGTGTTGCAGGGCGTGAGCGGCGGGCTGCTCGCGCCGATGGCGCAGATGATGATCGCGCGCGTGGCCGGCCAGCAGATGGCGCGCGTGATCGGTTATGCCGCGGTGCCCGTGCTGATCGCGCCGATCCTCGGGCCGGTCGTTGCCGGCGCGATCCTGCAGCACGCATCGTGGCGCTGGCTGTTTCTCGTGAATCTGCCGGTCGGTGCACTGGCACTTGCGCTGGCCGTATGGTTCCTGCCGGGCGACCGCGTGGAAGCGCAGCGGCGCGAGCTCGACTGGATCGGCCTCGCGCTGCTGTCGCCGGCGCTCGTGCTGTTCCTGTATGGCGCCGAGCGCATCGGCGCGGTGTCCGGTCTCACCGCGGTCACGGCGTCGGTGCTGCTGCTCGCCGCGTTCCTGCGCATCGAGCGGCGCAAGGGCGCGCATGCGCTGATCGACCTCGCGCTGTTTCGCTCGCGCGTGTTCGGCGCGGCCGCTGCCACGCAATTCCTGTCGAACGGCGCGATCTACGCGGGCCAGATGCTGATTCCGGTATTCCTGATCCAGGCGTGCGGCCGCTCGCCCGGCGAGATGGGCTGGCTGCTGGCGCCGCTCGGGCTCGGCATGCTCGTCACCTATCCGTCGATGGGCGCGTTGACCGGCCGCTTCGGCGTGCGCCGGCTCGCCGCCGCCGGTGCGCTGCTCGCGCTGGCCGCGACGCTGCCGTTCGTGTATCTCGCGCTCGCCGGCTACGATCCATACGTGCTGGTGCCTGCGCTGTTTTTGCGCGGCATGGGCCAGAGCGCGATCGGCGCACCGTCGATTTCCGCCGCGTATGCGTCGGTCGAACGGCGCAACCTGCCGATGGCGACGACGTCGCTCAATATCGTCCAGCGCCTCGGCGGCCCGACGTTCACGACGATGTGCACGCTGTTTCTCGCATGGCGGCTGCATGCCGAAGCCGAATCGGCGACGGGCGGCACGCACGGGGCCGCGTATGCGTGGGCGTTCGGGCTGCTTTGCGCACTGCATGCGGCGAGTTTCGCGACGACGCTGCGGCTGCCGCGATGGTCGAGCGGCGCGGGCGGGAGGCCAGCGACGGACGCGCGTTCCGGTTCGCGCTGAATGCCGGCGCCGCGTCGAACGTCATCGCCAAACCGTTCGGGTTGTGCCGCAGCAGCCAGACACTGCTGACGAACCCTTGCGGCCAATGCCAGGCCTTGTCGATGCCGCGCTTGCCGCCGCGCGCAATGCGCGTGGAGAGCCACGACAGATGCAGCGAGCCGGGCACCTTCTTCCCCGCTTGCCGCTATGCGACACGGGCTCCGAGCGGGCATTGCCGCAACGCGCGCAGTGTGTTGCGAAGCATGAAAATCGGGCGGTGCCACGCAACCTCGGCATTGTTCCGGCGCCCTGCGTCATGCATTCGCGACATGCGGCCGGAACCCGATGGCACAATCACGGTCCCTTTCATACACCCTTCACCGGGTGCGCGCCGCATCGCGGCGCAGATTCAACCCACGAGCAATACCCTTCCTGCCCCCATGACCCTGAACGAATCCTGGTTTGCGCCGCTCGTCGGCGTCCTCATCCTGCTCGCGGCCGCCGGCGCGATCGCGGCCGCCGTCCATTTCCTGCTGTTCCGCGTCGTCGCGCGTCTTGCGCGGCTGTCGGCCACCCGCATCGACGACGCGCTGTTCGAGTTCGGCGCGTTCAAATGGCTGAACCGCATCGTGCCGTTCGTCGTGATCAAGCTCGGGCTCGGCGCGGTGCCCGGCATCCCTGCCGTGGCCGCGCAGGCCGCCGACAAGGTGCTGTTCGCGCTGATCGTGTTCCTGGTGTCGATGACGATCAGCACGACGCTGTCCGCGCTCGAGCACACGCATCGCACGAGCCGGCGCGACCAGCCGCGCCTGTCGCTGAAAGGCGCGATGCAGCTCGTCAAGCTCGTGATGTTCATCACGGCCGCGCTCGTCGTGATCGGCGACGCGACCGGCAAGCAGATCGGCCTGCTGCTGTCGGGCATCGGCGCGATGTCGGCGGTGCTGATGCTGATCTTCAAGGACACGCTGCTTGGTCTCGTTGCCGGCGTGCAGCTGTCGTCGAACGACATGCTGCGGATCGGCGACTGGATCACGATGCCGTCGGCCGGCGCGGACGGCACGGTGATCGACATCACGCTGAACACGGTCAAGGTCGCGAACTTCGATCACACGATCATCACGGTGCCTACATGGAAGCTGATCACCGAGAGCTACCAGAACTGGCGCGGGATGACGGAGGCCGGCGGACGCCGCATCAAGCGCGCGCTGTTCATCGACGCGACCAGCGTGCGCTTTCTCGGCAACGACGAGATCGAACGGCTCGAACGCCTGACGCTTCTGAAGGACTACCTCGAAGACAAGATCGATGCGATCTCGCAATGGAACGGCACGCTCGGCGCGGCCGGCGAATGCCCGGCGAACCGCCGTCAGCTGACGAACCTCGGCACGTTCCGCGCGTACGTCGCGAACTACCTGAAGGGCCATCCGCGAATCCGCCGCGACATGACATGCATGGCACGCCAGTTGCCGCTGACGGCCGAGGGCATTCCGCTCGAACTGTACTGCTTCACCGACACGACGACCTGGGTCGACTACGAGGCGATCCAGTCCGACCTGTTCGATCATCTGATCGCGGTGCTGCCGGAGTTCGGGCTGCGCGTGTACCAGCATCCATCCGGCTTCGACATGCGCCGGATGGCCGGCGCGGTGCAAGCCGACCAGCCCGCGCCGCACGCACTGTAATGCTCGCTGCGGCGGCCCGCAACGGGTCGCCGCCGGCAGCGCGGCATCGCGGCGCGCATGGCGCCGCTCACCGCGCGGCGCATTCGGACGCGAGCCGTCCCACCACCTTCAGCGCATCCTCGATCTGCCGCGACCACGGATAACTGTAGTTGAGACGGATGAAGTGCCGGTAATCGGCGCTCGCCGAGAACATGTGGCCAGGCCCGATCGTGATGCCCTGTGCGAGCGCGAGCGCATACAGCTTCATCGCATCGACCGGCGGCGGCAACTCGACCCACAGCACATACCCGCCTTGCGGCTGCGACAATCGCGTGCCTTCCGGGAAGAAGCGCCGCACCAGCGCGCTCATCAGGCTCGCCTGCTGCGCATACTGCTTGCGCATGCGCCGCAGGTGGAAATCGTAGCCGTCGTACTTCAGGTATTCGGCGATCGCGAGCTGCTCGATCGCGGGCGTCGCGAGCGTGTTCAGGAATTTCAGCTTCTCGACCTGGTCGCGGTAGCGGCCGGGCATCGCCCAGCCGATCCGGTAGCGCGGCGACAGGCTCTTCGTGAACGACGCGCAGTGCAGCACGAGGCCGTGGCGGTCGTACGACTTCAGCGCACTCGGCGTCGTGTCGCCGTAATGCAGCTCGTGATAGACGTCGCTCTCGATCGCCGGTACGTCGTGCTTCGCGAGCAGCTCCACGAGCGCACGCTTGCGCGCATCGGGCATCTGGAAGCCGAGCGGGTTGTGGAAGTTCGGCATCACCATGCAGGCGGCGATGCGCTCACGCGCGAGGATCCGTTCGAGCGCGTCGAGATCGATGCCGTCGCCCGGATGCGTCGCCACTTCGAGCGCACGCATGCCCATCCGCTCGATCGCGTGCAGCATCGCGTAGAACGTCGGCGACTCCACCGCGATCGTGTCGCCGGGCTTGGCGACGGCCTGCAGGCACAGGTTGATCGCTTCCGTCGCGCCGATCGTCATCACGATCTCGCCCGGTTCGACCTGGATGCCTCGCTCCGCGTAGCGCCGCGCGATCTGGCGGATCAGTTCCTGGTTGCCGGGCGGCAGATCGTCGATCACGCCCCAGCGCGTGCGGCGCCGGCCGATTGCCTGCGCGTAGCGCGCAAGGCGCTGCACCGGGAACTGCGACGCATCGGGATACGGCGAACCGAGCGGCACCGCGTCGTCGCGCGCGATCGAGCGCAGCGTCGACAGCACGAGCCGGCTCACGTCCACCGCCGACGGCTCGGCGGCCGGTGCCGACACGTGCAGCTCGGCCGCCGCGGGCACCGCGGCCCGCGCCCGCACGAAGTAACCCGACTGCGGCCGGCTCTCGATCAGTCCGCGGCTCTCGAGCACGAGATACGCGCGCAGCACGGTCGTCACGCTGAGCTGCTGCTGCCGGCTCGCCTGACGCACCGACGGAATCCGCTCGCCGGGCCGGTACACGCCGCGCTCGATCTGCGCCTGCAGATCGTCGGCCAGTTGTTCGTAACGCTTCACGCGCCTCCCTTTCAACTTCCCTTCAACAACACAGTTGCGGCCCGCATTGCCTGACTGGCCGCAACTGTACTCTTTTTTGAAGATGAAAGGTGTACACACAGCGGCGCGCGCACCGCGCGTACGCTCCGTGCATCGATCCCGACACACGCATCATGAAAAAGAAATCCGCCGCCGCGCGCATCGAACCCTACACCCACCCGGCCGCCGGCTGGGGCGCGCTGAAAGCCGTCACGATCAACCTGATCAAGGAAAAGGTCGCGGGCGGCAACTACCGCACGCTGCTGCGCCAGAACCAGCCGGACGGCTTCGACTGCCCGGGCTGCGCGTGGCCCGACCGCCAGCATGCATCGACGTTCGAATTCTGCGAAAACGGCGTGAAGGCCGTGGCCGCCGAGGCGACGAGCAAGCGCGTGACGCCTGAATTCTTCGCCGCGCACACCGTCACCGAGCTGCTCGAACAGACGGATTTCGAACTCGAACAGCACGGCCGCCTGACCGACCCGATGGTGTACGACGCGCGGACCGACCGCTACGTGCCGATCGCGTGGGACGACGCATTCAAGCTGATCGCGCGCCACCTGCGCGCGCTGCCCGACCCGAACCAGGCGGCGTTCTACACGTCCGGCCGCGCGAGCAACGAGGCGGCGTTCCTGTACCAGCTGCTCGTGCGGATGTACGGCACGAACAACTTCCCCGACTGCTCGAACATGTGCCACGAGGCGACGAGCCGCGGGCTGCCGGCGTCGGTCGGCGTCGGCAAGGGCACCGTCACGCTCGACGATTTCGAGCACGCGGACACGCTGCTGATCTTCGGCCAGAACCCGGCAACCAACCATCCGCGGATGATGGGCGAGCTGCGCGAATGCGCGAAGCGCGGCGCGACGATCGTGTCGATCAATCCGTTGAAGGAACGCGGACTCGAGCGCTTCGCCGATCCGCAAAGCCCGCTCGAGATGCTGACGATGTCGGGTACCAACATCGCGTCGACCTTCATCCAGCCGACGATCGGCGGCGATTTCGCGCTGATCAAGGGCATGGCGAAGCGCGTGCTCGAACTCGACGATGCCGCGCGCGCCGCCAGTGCGCCGCGTGTCGTCGACACCGCGTTCATCGACGCGCACACGGCCGGCTTCGATGCGTTCGCCGACGATCTGCGCAACGAAAGCTGGTCCGCGCTGACGGCCGAAAGCGGCGTGCCGTACGAGCAGATCGACGGCCTCGCGCAGCTCTATGCGCGCAGCCAGCGCGTGATCGCGACCTGGGGGATGGGCATCACGCAGCACAAGCATTCGGTCGCAACCGTGCAGATGCTGACGAACCTGATGCTGATGCGCGGCAACATCGGCCGCCCCGGCGCGGGCCTGTGCCCGGTGCGCGGCCACTCGAACGTGCAGGGCAACCGCACGGTCGGCATCGAGGAAAAGCCGTCGCAGGCGTTCCTCGACCGGCTCGGCAACGTGTTCGACTTCACGCCGCCGCGCCACCACGGCTACGACGTCGTCGAAACCATCGAAGGCATGCTCGAAGGCCGCGTGAAGGTGCTGATCGGTCTCGGCGGCAACTTCGCGATGGCGACGCCCGACACGCCGCGCACATGGGAAGGCATGCGCCGCTGCGATCTGTCCGTGCACATCACGACGAAGCTGAACCGCAGTCACCTGATCCACGGCCGCGATGCGCTGATCCTGCCGACGCTCGGCCGCACCGAGATCGACCTGCAGGACAACGTCGCGCAGGGCGTGACGGTCGAGGATTCGATGAGCATGGTCCACGTGTCGTACGGGATGAACAAGCCGGCGTCGCCGAACCTGATGTCGGAGCCCGCGATCGTCGCGCACATCGGCCACGCGCTGTTCGGCAGCGGCAAGATCGACTGGCTCGCATACAAGGACGACTACGCGAAAATCCGCGACGCGATCGAGGCGACCGTCGACGGCTTCCACGACTACAACACGCGTATTGCGCGGCCGGGCGGCTTCCACCTGCGCGTCGCGTCGCGCGAGCGCGAATGGCTGACGCCGACGGGCAAGGCGAACTTCATCGCGCATGCGCTGCCGACCGACACGCCGATCCAGCGCGCCCGCGCGCTGCACGGCGAGCGCCTGATGACGCTGATGACGACGCGCTCGCACGACCAGTACAACACGACCGTCTACGGGCTCGACGATCGCTATCGCGGCGTGTACGGCCAACGCCGCGTGGTCTTCATCAATCGCGACGATCTCGCGATGCTCGGCCTGAAGGCCGGCGAATGGGTGGACATGGAAACGGTGTGGCACGACGGCATCGAGCGGCGCGCGGACGGTTTCCTGCTCGTCGAATACGACATTCCGCGCGGCTGCATCGGCGCGTACTACCCGGAAACGAACCCGCTGGTTCCGCTCGACAGCGTCGGCGACGTATGCAACACGCCGACGTCGAAATCGGTGCCCGTGCTGCTGCATCGCGCGGCCGCGCCGGCATCGGCCGCCGCCTGACGGAGCGCCGCGATGATCGTTCGGCCGCGCGAGCACTGGCTTCGCATGCTGCTTGTCTGGAACGGATCGGTGCTGCCGACCATCCTGCCGCAACTCGTGCTGACGCTCGCGATCAGCCTGGTCGCGGTTTGGGGCGGCGGCCGCGTGCTCGGCGAGAAGGTGCCGTTGAACCCGACGCCGTTCACGCTGATCGGCCTCACGCTCGCGATCTTCGCGGGGTTTCGCAACAACGCGAGCTACGAACGCTATCGCGAAGGACGGCAGCTGTGGGGCGGCGTGCTAACCGCCACGCGCACGCTGGTGTCGCAGGCGCTCTGCTACGGCGCGATCGACGGCGACGCCCACGCACGTCAGGCGTTCGTCCGCAAGGTCGTCGCGTTCGTGCATGCGTTGAAGCATCAGCTGCGCGGCACCGATCCCGCGGCGGACCTGCGCACGCTGCTCGACGACGCGACCTGTGCACGCATCGCGGCCGCCCGGTTCGCACCGGTCACGATCGTCCATGAGCTGCGCGAAGCGTTCGCCGCGCGCGCCGACGCCGGCCATCTCGCCGATACCCGGCTGTGGATGCTCGACGCGCGCCTCGACGATCTCGTGTCGATGGTGAGCGGCTGCGAGCGCATCGCGTCGACGCCGATCCCGTTCTCGTACGACGTGCTGCTGCACCGGACCATCTACGCGTACTGCGTGCTGCTGCCGTTCGGCCTCGTCGACTCGATCGGCGCCGCGACGCCGTTCGTGACCGTGTTCGTGGCCTATACGCTGATCGCGCTCGATGCGATCGCGCATGCGATCGCCGAGCCGTTCGGGGACGGACCCAACCACCTCGCCCTCGACGCGATGACGCGGACGATCGAGCGCACGCTGCTCGAACTGAACCGCGAACCGTTGCCGGCGGAACTGACACCGGGCCCCGCGTATCGGCTCACCTGACGGGCTCGACGGCCGACGCGCCACCCACGCTCCGCCCGCCAGGCCGCTGTAATGAAGACTTGCAATCGATACAGCCGGAAACGTCAACAGTCGCGGCCCTCGCAGCGTTTTTTCGACAAGCGCGCACGTTTCGTGACGCGCAACGACAGGAGAAAACGTCATGCGAGCCCTTACCCGCCATCTCGCGATCGCCGCCACCCTGATGTCGGTACTGACCGGCACCGCGTTCGCCGAAACGCCGTGGCAGCAAGCGCATCCGCGCCGCGAAGAGGTCAACCAGCGCCTCGCCAACCAGAATCGCCGGATCCGTCACGAAGTGAAGGAAGGCGAGATGTCGCACGCCCGGGCCGCGCGCCTGCATCGTGACGACCGCAGGATCCGCCAGGAAGAGCGGGACATGGCCGCGCAGGATCACGGCCACATTACGCAGAGCGAAAAGCACGTGCTGAACCAGCAGGAAAATGCGGTCAGCCACAAGATCGGCCAGTAACGCCGGCAAGCGTCGATTCGCCATCGCTTGAAACGCCCGCTGCCGCCATGCGGCAGCGGGTGCTTGTTGTATCGAATCGTTTCAGCAGGCAGATCGCGTGGAATGCCGCGGGTATACTCCGACGTCAGCCGCCACCCGAATCGACCGTCAGGAACGGCACGATTCCGGCGGTTTCGTCGCGAAGCTCCGCGTTTCGCGTACCCCGCGCCCCAGCCTCGACACGAGACACACGACGATCCCGATGATGAAACGATTCCTGCTGCTCCTTCCCGCCGCCCTGCTCGCCGCCTGCGGCTCGGCGCCCTCGTCCGATTCGGCCGCGTCCGGTTCGGCACCGATGATCTACGTGTCGTCCGCGCGCCCGGCCTACGCGATCGCAAACTGCCTCTACAGCCGCCTGTCCGGCACCGAGCAGTCGCAGCACAACGGCGTGACCGACATCACCGTCGGGTCGCGCTCGTATTTCGTCACGCTCACGCCGTCGGGCAACGGTTCGGTCGTCAAGGTCGTGCGCGGCTCGGGCAACGAGCCGGCCGAGGAAGCGATGCGCTTCGCGATCGCGCGCTGCGTGATCTGACCGCCGCCGGTGCCGGGCGCCCCGCCCGGCCCGCACCCCGCATCATCCGGGCGCCGACCTGCGCGCTCGTCGAATTTTTTCATCCGGGCTGCCGTCGATGAGAGAATCGCACCACGATTCCCTTTCAACGGAGCCCGCATGAAGCATCTGCTGTCCCGGCTGTTCGTCAGCGCCGCGCTCGTCGCACTCGTTCCGGCGCTGCCGGCGCAGGCCGCGACGCCGCCCGGCATCTTCGTCGTCGCCACCCAGCTCGGCGAATTCACGACCCTCGATCCGAGTGAAATCTACGAGCTCGTGCCGTCCGAGTACGTCGCGAACACCTACGAACGGCTCGTGCGGGTCGACCTGAAGGATCCGACGCGCTTCGACGGGCAGATCGCACAATCATGGTCGGTCGGCGCCGACGGCGTCACCTACACGTTCAAGCTGCGCCCCGGCGTCACGTTCCACTCGGGCAACCCGGTCACCGCCGACGACGTCGCGTGGTCGCTGCAGCGCACCATCCTGCTCGACAAGGGCCCGGCCGGCGTGCTCGCCGATCTCGGCCTCACGAAGGCGAACGTGATGCAGAAGGTGCGTGCGATCGACGCGCAAACCTTCGTGCTCGAAACCGACCGCAAGTACGCGCCGAGCTTCGTGCTCAACGTGCTGAGCGCGTGTCCGGCGTCGGTGCTCGACAAGAAGCTGCTGATGTCGCACCAGCAAGGCAACGATTTCGGCAGCGCGTGGCTGAGGACCAACGATGCGGGCTCGGGCCCGTACCAGCTCGTCAAGTGGACGCCGAACGAAAGCATCGTGCTGCAGCGTTTCGACCAGTACCGCGCGCCGTACCCGATGAAGCGCGTCGTGCTGCGCCACGTGCCCGAGGCCTCCGCGCAGCGGCTGCTGCTCGAGAACGGCGACGTCGACGCGGCGCGCAACCTGAGCCCCGACAGCCTGGCCGCGCTGACCAAGGCGGGCAAGATCAAGGTCGCGTCGTGGCCGGTGTCCGCGCTGCTGTACCTGAGCCTGAACACGAAGAATCCGAATCTCGCGAAGCCCGAGGTACAACAGGCGATGAAGTGGCTGGTCGACTACGACGGCATCCAGCGCAACATCGTCAGCACGACGTACAAAGTGCACGAGACCTTCCTGCCCGAAGGCTTCCTCGGCACGCTGAACGCGAACCCGTACAAGCTCGACGTCGCGAAGGCGAAGGCGCTGCTCGCGAAGGCCGGCTTGCCGAACGGCTTCGACGTGACGATGGACATGCCGAACGATTACCCGTACCTCGAGATCGCGCAGGCACTGCAGGCGAACTTCGCGCAGGGCGGCATTCGCGTGAAGCTGATTCCCGGCGATGCGAAGCAGGCGATCGGCAAATACCGCGCGCGCCAGCACGACATCTTCATCGGCGAATGGTCGCCCGACTACATGGACCCGAACAGCAACGCGCGCGGCTTCGCGTGGAATCCCGACAATTCCGACCAGTCGAAGACGAAGATGCTCGCGTGGCGCAACAGCTGGGACATCCCGCAACTGACGAAGGACACCGAGGCCGCGCTCGTCGAGCCGTCGCCCGCGAAGCGCGCGCAGCGTTACGAGGCACTGCAGAAGGCCGTGCTCGCGAACTCGCCGTTCGTCATCATGTTCGAGAAGGTCGTGCAGGTCGCGACGCGCCCCGGCACGACCGGGCCGGAAATCGGGCCGATCAACGATCTCGTGTCGTACCGTACGCTGAAAAAGTAAGTCGCGACGCTGCCCGCGCGGCCGGCGATGCCGGCGCGCGGGCGCGGTCATCATCCAACACGCTTCGCTCGGGGACTACGCAATGCGCTCATTACAGGAACTGCGCCTGGAATTTCTCCAGTACAAGATCGAACCGATCGGCTGGCTCGGCGACAGCCCGTCGCGCTTCGACTTCTACACCCGCACCGCGCAAGGTTGCGACAGCATCGTCGAGCTGGGCGTATTCACCGGCCTGACTACCACGGCCTTCATGCTCGCGCAGCCGAAACGGCTCGTATCGGTCGACATCACCGATCAGTATTTCCACATCCAGGACGAGCTGAAGCACGCGGCGAAGGCACTGGCGGTCGACTTCGAATTCAGGATCGCCGACGATCTCGCGATGGAGCCGCTTGCGTCCGACCTGCTGTTCATCGACACCACGCACACGTACGAGCAAACGCTCGCCGAACTGAACCGGTTCGGCCCGCTCGCGCGCAAGAAGATCGTGCTGCACGACATGAACACGTCGGGCGTCTACCAGGCCGTATTCCAATGGCTGTGGGACAACAAGCAGTTTCACATCACGTATCACGACAGTCGCGGCTGCGGCGCGGTCGTCTGCGAGCGTCACGTCGGTTATTGAGCCGCGCACGCGCTACGGGAGGCACCATGCATTCGAACGGGCACGCGGTCTGCGTGGCGATCAACGACAACAATCGCGCGTGGTACGAGATGCTCGTGCCGTTCCTGCTGTCGCTGCGGCACACGGGTTACGACGGGCAGGTGGCCGTCATCGGTTACGGGCTGTCCGGGCACAAGCGGCGCATCCTGGAAAGCCAGTCGGTCGAGGTCATCGAAGCATCGAGCGCGCATGCGCTGCCGGTCGGCCGCTTCATCGAGGCCGCCGACTATTGCGCGCGCAATCCGCACATCACGAAACTCGCGCTGTACGACGCGGACATCTGGTTCTGCGCGCCGTCGTTCGACCTGTTCTCCCGGATCGCCGACGATCGCCTGTATGCCTGCCCCGACCCGCTGTTCTGCACGTTCGTGGTCACGCCGCTGATCGGCGAGCGGCGCGACGAGCATTGGCGCCTCGTCGTCGACGAGGTGCAGGCACGTCACGGCGGTGCGCTGCAGGCGGGCCTCGTCGCCGGCACGGCCAGCGCATGGGCGCGCTTCGCGACGCATCTGCGCGACTGCGTCGCCCGCATCGGCACCGACTTCCAGGAATGCTTCGGCATCGACACGACGTTCCTGCATCTGTGGAGCGCACGCGGCGAAACCGCATTGCTCGACCCGGTTCAGAACTTCGTCAGCAAGTACGGCATTCACGAATCGTTCGACTCGGGCAACGGCACCACGACACTGCGTTACCAGGGTGAACCGATCCGCGCGCTGCACATGACCGGTGACATCCGCTTCCTCGACCGCTGGCGCTACTACGCGAACCACGTCGACGCCGCGTTGCGCGACGGCGTGCCGTTCGCGCTGTCGGACGGCACGCCGTCGCCGTGCGACACGGCCGCCGCGCGCATCGCCGCGACCGCGTTCATGCGTTCATCCGGGCTGACCGTGACTTCCGCCGCGGTCGAGCGCAGCGCGGGCGCGTATCTGCAGGCGATCGACGAACCGGGCGGCACGATGGTCGTCGGCAGCGGCAACCACGAGATCGTGTTGACCGCGACCCGCGACATCGCGCGACTGAACGTGTACATCACGCATCCGTCCGGCTCGCCGTCGCCGCTGCGATGCGAGGTGATGATCGACGGACAGGCGCAGCGCAAGGGCACCGAACTGATGGCGCACTTCTGGTATCGGATCGCGGCCGGCACCGTCGTCACGCTGCGCTCGACGAGCCTCGGCGGCCAGCAGTGCAATGCGATCTGGCGGCTGCGCGAGACGTCGGACATGCAGCAGTAGTCGGTGGGCAGCGCGTCGAACGCTTGCGCGCCCGGCGTCAGGCGGACGGCAGGATCTGACCGAGTTACGCAGGGGTATTGACAATGAAGTTCGCGGCGGGGAATCCAGTGGGGCAATGAGCGCAGCCTATTTCTGTCAGGCATAAACGCAAATTATCCCTGACAGGCATAAATGCAGAATATCTCTGACAGAAATACATTCCCGCGCTGTTCGCCCGGACTGTCGTCGAAACGCCCCCCACATCTATCACCCTTCGATACGCAATAGTTTTTATTCGCTGGCGCCCAAGATTTTGGCTTTGTTAGATGGATGACAATGAACCACCGAATGACAACGATCTAACACCGCAATGACCTGCGCATTCGCCCACACCGTCGAATCCCGCTTTGCCGAGTTGACGCCGACCGCGAAGCGCATCGCAAGCTACATGCTCGCGAACCTCGATCGGCTCGGCCTCGAAACCGCCGACCAGATCGCGCAGCAGACCGGCACCAGCGGCATTTCGGTCGGACGATTTCTGCGAAGCGTCGGTTACCGCAATCTCGACGACCTGAAACGCGAGTTGCGCGGCGGCAGCGATCGCCCGTGGATGATCACCGACCGCCTCGACGAATACCGCCGCGCCGCCACGCAAACGACCGCCGGCGAGCGCGACAGCGATCGCGGCAACAGCGCGCTCGCATCGTCGCTCGACCGCGAGCTCGACGCGATCCGCCACGTGTACCGGCTCGCCGAAGAACCCGTGTTCGCGCAAGTCGCGGACCGGATCGCGCATGCCGACGCCGTCTTCATCCTCGGCATCCAGTCGACCCGCGGCATCAGCAATGCATTCAGCAGCTATCTCGAATACCTGCGCCCGCGCGTGTTCTATTCCGACGGCCAGTCGGGCTCGTACGTCGATTCGCTGAATTCCGAGTTCGAGCGACCGTACTGCATCGTCACCGACACGCGCGCCTACTCGCGCAGCGCACGCCGCTATTGCCAGGCCGCTGCCGAACGCGGCCAGCCGTTCGCGCTCGTCACCGATCTGTATTGCCCGTGGGCGCGCGAATGGCCGGCCGACCTGCTGCAGGTGAAGACCGACGTCGGCCAGTTCTGGGATTCGCTCGCGCCGCTCACCTGCCTGTTCAACCTGCTGATCACCGCCGTGGTCGACCGCCTCGGTCCCGCGATCGACCGGCGCGTCGCACGCAACCGCGAACTGCAACGCACGTTCGACCAATTCGAATCCTGAGCAAACCGGACCGCCGATGACCCATCACCGCCTCGTCGAAATCACGCCCGCCACGCATCGCGTCGAGATCGATCTCGTCTACGCGACCGAGCGCAACCTGACCGGCAAGCCGATCTACCGCAACGCGCACTGTCTGCTGCTGGAGCCGGCCGAAGCCGCGTTGCGCCGCGCGGTCGACGTCGCCGCGCAGGCCGGCTTCACGCTGCGCATCTACGACGCGTACCGGCCGCCGCAGGCGCAGCAGGTGCTGTGGGATTTCCTGCCCGATCCGAACTTCGTCGCCGATCTCGGCCGCGGCTCGAACCACAGCCGCGGCACCGCGCTCGACCTGACGCTCGTCGGCGCGAACGGCGAGCCGCTCGACATGGGCACCGGCTTCGACGAGATGATCGCGGCGTCGGGCCACTTTCACGCGGGCTTGCCCGAGCAGGTGCAACGCAACCGGCTGCTGCTGCTCGGCGTGATGCATGCGGCCGGCTTCGCGCATATCGACAGCGAGTGGTGGCACTACGAACTTCCCGGTTCGCGCGCGCTGCCGCCGATCGACAATGCGGCGAGCGGCCCGTGGCGCCTCATGTAACGACGTCGCCCAACCTTTTTCATGCACGTTCACGTTCAACGACTCAAACGACAGATGGAGAAGCGCCCATGAAATTCCCGACCTCCCGGCTCATCGCGGCGCTGGCCGCCGCATCCGTGCTCACCGCCGTTCCGCTTTCCGCCGCCCGCGCGGAAACGCCGAAGGACATGTTCGTGATGGCCACGCTGCTCGACGAATTCACGACGCTCGACCCGGGCGAGATCTATGAGCTGGTGCCGGAAGAATACGTCGCGAACACGTACGACCGCCTCGTGCGCGTCGACCTGCGCGATCCGTCGAAATTCAACGGCGACGTTGCGCAGTCGTGGACGGTGAGCGCCGACGGGCTGACCTATACGTTCAAACTGCGCCCGGGCCTCAAGTTCCACTCGGGCAACCCGCTGACGGCCGACGACGTCGCGTGGTCGATCCAGCGCGCGGTGCTGCTCGACAAGGGCCCGGCCGCCGTGCTGACCGGCATCGGCCTCACGAAGGCGAACGTCGTCGCGAACGTGAAGAAGCTCGACGACCAGACTGTGTCGATCACGACCGACCACAAATACGCACCGACCTTCGTGCTGAACGTGCTCGGCTCGTGGCCCGCGTCGGTGGTCGACAAGAAATTGCTGCTGTCGCATCAGCAGGGCAACGACTTCGGCAACGCATGGCTGAAGACCAACGAAGCCGGCTCCGGCGCGTACAAGCTCGTCAAGTGGTCGCCCAGCGACAGCATCGTGCTGCAGCGCTTCGACGGCTACCGGCTGCCGCTCGCGATGAAGCGCATCGTGCTGCGCCACGTGCCCGAAGCGGCGAGCCAGCGCCTGCTGCTGGAAAACGGCGACGTCGACGCGGCGCGCGACCTGAGCCCCGACGATCTCGCGTCGGTCGTGAAATCGGGCAAGGCGAAGGTCGCCGCATCGCCGCAGGCGACGCTGCTGTATCTCGGCCTGAACACGAAGAACCCGACGCTCGCGAAACCCGACGTGCAGGAAGCGCTGAAGTGGCTGGTCGACTATTCCGGAATCCAGACCAATGTCGTGAAAACGACCTACAAGGTGCACCAGACCTTCCTGCCCGAAGGCTTCCTCGGCACGCTGAATTCGAATCCGTACAAGCTCGACGTCGCGAAGGCGAAGGCGCTGCTCGCGAAAGCCGGCGTGCCGAACGGCTTCACGGTGACGATGGACGTGCGCAACGACTATCCGTACACGGAAATCGCGCAGGCCGTGCAGGCGAACTTCGCGCAAGCCGGCGTCAAGGTGCAGTTGATCCCCGGCGACAACAAGCAAACGCTCGCGAAATACCGCGCACGCCAGCACGACATCTACATCGGCGAATGGTCGGCCGACTACATCGACCCGCACAGCAACGCGCAGGGCTTTGCATGGAACCCGGACAACTCCGACAAGTCGAGCTATAAAATGCTGGCCTGGCGCAACAGCTGGGACATTCCGCAACTGACGAAGGAGACCGACGCCGCGCTCGCCGAGCCGACCGCCGCGCAACGCGCGAAACGGTATCAGGCGATGCAGAAGGACATGCTCGCCCGTTCGCCGTTCGTCATCATGTTCGAGAAAGTGGCGCAGGTCGCGACGCGTCCCGGCGTGAGCGGGCTCGAAGTCGGGCCGATCAACGATCTCGTGTCGTACCGTAACCTGAAGAAGCAATAAGATCCGCCGCATGTCGACTTCCGCCTCCTCCCTCGAAGCGCTGCGCACGCTGCCCGCGCGGCGCCCGGCCATACGCTGGGCGCTTCGCGTGCTGCGCTGGGCGCTCACGCTCGCCGTCACGTTCGCCGGGCTACTCGCGCTGACGTTCGTGATCGGCCGCAAGGTGCCGATCGATCCCGTGCTGGCGATCCTCGGCGATCGCGCGTCAGCCGAGGCGTACGCGGCCGAACGCATCGCACTCGGTCTCGACAAGCCGCTGGTCACGCAATTCATGATCTACGCGCGCGACGTGCTGCACGGCAATCTCGGCATGTCGCTGCTGACGTCGAACCCGGTGCTCGACGACATCAGGCGCGTGTTCCCCGCGACGCTCGAACTCGCGACGATCGCGACGCTGATCGGCATCGCGATCGGCGTGCCGCTCGGTGTCGCGGCCGCGGTGAAGCACAACCGGCCGATCGACCACATCGCGCGCTTCGTCGGCCTGGTCGGCAATTCGGTGCCGGTGTTCTGGCTCGGGCTGATGGGCCTGCTGCTGTTCTACGCGCGGCTGCACTGGGTCGCCGGCCCCGGCCGGCTCGATCCGGTGTACGACGGCATGGTCGACCCGCGCACGGGCAGCCTGCTGATCGACTCGGCGCTCGCGGGCGAGTGGGACGTGTTCCGCAACGCGGTGTCGCACATCGCGCTGCCGGCTGCGATCCTCGGCTACTACTCGGTCGCGTACCTGAGCCGGATGACGCGCTCGTTCATGCTCGACCAGCTGAGCCAGGAATACATCGTCACCGCGCGCGCGAAGGGATTGTCCGAGCGGCGCGTCATCTGGCGGCATGCGTTCGGCAACATCGCGGTGCCGCTCTTGACCGTGATCGCGCTCACGTACAGCAACCTGCTCGAGGGCTCGGTGCTGACCGAGATCGTGTTCGCGTGGCCGGGGCTCGGCTCTTACCTGACGGGCGCACTGCTGAACGCCGACATGAACGCGGTGCTCGGCGCGACGCTCGTGATCGGCGTGATGTTCATCACCGTCAACCTGCTGACCGATGCGCTGTACCGCGTGTTCGATCCGCGTGCGCGCTGAGGGCCGCTCCGACATGACCGCCTCCACCCTGCTTCTTTCTCCGTCCATGCCGAAGGTCATCCGATCATGAATGCCGAGCGTCTAACGCTGCGCGCGTGGCTGCTTTCCGATGCACCCGCGTCGCGCTCGCAGGCCGCGTTCGGCCTCGCATATCGCCGGTGGCGCCGCTTCGCCGCCAATCCGCTCAACCTGTTCGGGCTCGCGATCCTGGTCGCGCTGATCGTCGTCGCCATCGTCGGCCCGCTGATCATGCCGCACGATCCGCTGCGCCAGGTGCTGTCCGACCGACTGCTGCCGCCCGGCTCGCCGTCGCACTGGCTCGGCACCGACCAGCTCGGCCGCGACATCCTCTCGCGGCTGATCGAAGGCTCGCGCCTCACGCTCGGCATCGCGCTGCTCGTCGTCGTGATCGTCGTGCCGATCGGGCTGCTGATCGGCACGACGGCCGGCTATTGCGGCGGCTTCGTCGACAGCGTGCTGATGCGCATCACCGACATCGCGCTCGCGTTCCCGAAGATCGTGCTCGCGCTCGCATTCGCGGCCGCGCTCGGGCCGGGCGTGATCAACGCGGTCGTCGCGATCTCGATCACAGCGTGGCCCGCGTACGCGCGGCTCGCACGCGCGGAGACGATCCGCATCGCGCAGGCCGATTACATCCACGCGGCGCGCCTGCAAGGCGCATCGGGCCCGCGGATCCTGCTGCGCTACATTGTGCCGCTGTGCATGTCGTCGGTGATCGTGCGCGCGACGCTCGACATGGCCGGCATCATCCTGACCGTCGCCGGCCTCGGCTTCCTCGGCCTCGGCGCGCAGCCGCCGAGCCCGGAATGGGGCTTCATGGTCGCGTCCGGCCGCAACGTGCTGCTCGACGCGTGGTGGGTCGCGACGCTGCCCGGTGCGGCGATCCTGCTCGTCAGCCTCGCGTTCAACCTGCTCGGCGACGGGCTGCGAGACGTCTTCGATCCGCGTCATGGAGCGTGACATGCCTTTGAATTCCGTCAATACGCCCGCGCCGCTCTGCGAAATCGACGGCCTGAAGATCGGGTTTCGCGGGCACGACGGCGTCGTGTCCGACGCCGTGCGCGACCTGTCGTTGACACTCGCGCCCGGCGAACGGCTCGGCATCGTCGGCGAATCCGGTTCCGGCAAATCGCTGACGGGCCGCGCGCTGCTCGGCCTGCTGCCCGAAGCGGCACGCTGCTCGGCCCGCACGATGCGCTTCGCAGGCCGCGACCTGCTCGCGATGTCCGCAAGCGAGCGCCGCCGGCTGTGCGGCAGCCAGATGGGCATGATCCTTCAGGATCCGAAATATTCGCTGAACCCGGTGATGACCGTCGCGAAGCAGATGGGCGAGGCATTCCGGCGGCACGAGCCGGGCTTGCGCGGCCGTGCGTTGCGCGAGCGGATCGTCGATGCCCTCGCGGCCGTGCAGATCCGCGACCCGGCGCGCGTCGCCGATGCGTATCCGCACGAGCTGTCGGGCGGCATGGGTCAGCGCGTGATGATCGCGATGATGGTGTCGACCGGCCCGCGCCTGCTGATCGCGGATGAACCGACGTCCGCGCTCGACGTCGCGGTATCGATGCAGGTGCTCGCCGTGCTCGACACGATGATCGCGAAGCACGACACGGGCCTGATGTTCATCAGCCACGACCTGCCGCTCGTGATGTCGTTCTGCGATCGCGTCGCGGTGATGTATGCGGGGCGCGTGGTCGAAACCTGCGCCGCGCGCGACCTGCGCAACGCGACGCATCCGTACACGCGCGGGCTGCTCGCGGCGAATCCGCCGCTCGCGAACCCGCCCGACGAACTTCCCGTGCTGCGGCGCGATCCGGCGTGGCTCGACGCCGCGTCGCCCGCGCCGTCGTCGATCGCACCTCAGGAGACCGCACGATGATCGACATCGATCACGTCTCGATCCGTTTTCCGACCCGAACGGGTCATGTCGACGCCGTGCGCGACGCGAGCTTCGCGGTGCGCGACGGTGAAATCTTCGGGCTCGTCGGCGAATCGGGCTCCGGCAAGTCGACGCTGCTGCGTGCGCTGACCGGCCTCGTGCCGCTCGCCGGCGGCACCCTGTCGATCGATGGCCGGCCCGTGGGCGACACGCACGACCGCGCATTCCGGCGCCACGTGCAGATGGTGTTCCAGGATCCGTACGCGTCGCTGCATCCGCGCTTCACGGTCGACCAGACACTGCGCGAGCCGCTGTCGATCCATCGGATCGACGACGCCGACGCGCGCATCGCCCGTGCGCTGTCCGAAGTCGGGCTCGGCCCGGCGTTCCGCTTCCGCTATCCGCACCAGTTGTCGGGCGGCCAGCGTCAGCGTGTCGCGATCGCGCGCGCGCTGATCGTCGAGCCGCGCGTGCTGCTGCTCGACGAGCCGACCTCCGCGCTCGACGTGTCGGTGCAGGCCGAGATCCTGAACCTGCTGCGTCGCCTGCATCGCGAACGCAACCTGACGATGATCCTCGTGAGCCACAACCTCGCGGTGATCGGCTTCCTGTGCCAGCGCGTCGCGGTGATGCAGCATGGCGAGATCGTCGAACAGCTGCGGATCGAGGACGTGCGTGCCGGGCAGGTCGCACGCGACTACACGCGCACGCTGCTGCGCGCGACCGAAGGTTACCGCCGCCTCGATCCGGTCGCCTGACATGTGTGCGACGCGCGGGCGTGCGATACTCGGCACCCCGTGCGTCGGTATGCCAGAGCACCGGCGCGCGGTCGAACGGAACCCTCGCGCGCCGCGCGGGTCCATTTCCTTTCGTCAACAGCCAACAGCTATAGGGAGGCGTTCATGCTGCAATTCATCGAAACCCTGGTGGTCGGGCTCATCGTCGGCCTCCTCGCCCGCGCGCTCAAGCCCGGCGACGACAAGATGGGCATCCTGATGACCGTCGTGCTCGGCGTCGTCGGCTCGCTCATCGCCGGCTACGTCGGCCGTGCTGCCGGCTGGTATGCGCCGGGCCAGGGCGCCGGCTGGATCGCGTCGATCATCGGTGCGATCGTGCTGCTCGTGATCGTCGGCGCGGTACGCAAGCGCGCGAGCTGACCGCCGCATCTGCGCGTCGATACGGAATGGCCGCTCGTCACACGAGCGGCCGTTTTTCTTTCTGCGCGCCGCCATGCGCACGCCCGTCGAATCGTTGAGTCCTCAACGATTCACCTGCAAAGCCCGCGTGCATTGGCGGGATAGCCGCGAGCCTACGCCATCGGCAATACCCTGACTTGCGGGCGCACAAATTTGAGATAGATTGATTGGAGGAATACGGCGTCATTTGCTTATTGCCGTTATTTCTCGTTTTTCATTCAAGAGGTCCGATGGAATTGCCGTTTACGCATACAGCATCGCAGCGTTGACGGACTGCCATTCGAGCGGCCGCGCTGCGACGCGCTTCCTCTCTGGAGCCTGTCATGAAGCATCGCCTGTTTGCCGCCTCGTTCGCCCTGGCTGCCTCGCTTCTGGCCTCGTCCTCGTCTTTTGCCGCCGGCGTGTCCGGCGTCATCCACTTCACCGGCATGATCGTCGAGCCGCCTTGCTCGTTCGCGCTCGACACGACCGACGCCGCGCACGCGCGCGTGCGTCCCGACTGTCCGCGCCCGGCGAACGGGCAAGTCGCGTTCGTCGATGCGGCCAGCCTGCGCACGATCAAGACCACGACCTTTACGCAAGCCTCGCGCGCAATCGTTTTACCTGACCGTGCGGGCAACGCGCACGCGCCGATGATCGCCATCGTCACGTATCAGTAGCGCCCGCTGCAGCAGACGTCGCGCGTCAGTCGCGATGGGCGGCGATCCAGTCGCTGAACGCGCGGATCTTCTGCTGGCTGCCGATGCTTTCCGGATAGACGAAGAAGTAGCGAGCGCCGGTCTCCAGCACGATGTCGAACGGCCGTTCGAGCCGGCGCGCGCTGACGTCGTCGTCGACGAGCGTCACGTCGCCGATCGCGACGCCGAAGCCCTGCATCGCCGCGTTCGTCGCGAGATCGAGCGTGTCGAAGGTCGGCCCGCGCTCCGCGTCGACGGCGCGCTCGCCCGCGTGATCGAGCCACGCGCGCCAGTCGCGATGGTCGCGCGTCGGATGCAGCAGCGTGTGGCGCGCGAGATCGCCGACCGCATCGAGCGGCGCGGCCTGCCGCAGCTCGGGCGCGCACACGGGCGTCAACCGCTCGTCGAACAGCGGCAGCGCGAACACGCCGGCGCCGGGCGACGTCCCGTAGACGATCGCCGCGTCGAACGGCTCGGTCGAGAAATCGACGACGTGCTGCCACGCCGTCGTGATCTGCACGTGGAGATCGGGATGCTCGCCCTGGAAGCGCATGATGCGCGGCAGCATCCAGCGCATCACGCAAGTCGGCACCTTCAGCGCGAGATCGGTGCGCTGCCGCGTGAGCTTCATCGAGATGTCCTCGATCCGTGCGAAGCTCTCGTTGACCACCGGCAGCAATTGCTCGCCCTCCGCCGTCAGCGTGAGGCCCTTCGCGTGCCGCTTGAACAATGGAAAACCGTAATGCGCCTCGAGCGTCTGGATCTGCCGGCTGACCGCGCCCTGCGTGAGGCACAGCTGCTCGGCCGCGCGCGTGAAGCTGCGGTGGCGGGCCACCGTCGAGAAGATCTGCAGCGCGTGCAGGGGCGGAAGTCGGCGCATGACGAACGGGTAGACGGATCGACCGCGCCGGTCGCCGGCGCGGCAAGGCCGCGCACCGACACCGGCGCGCGCTGATCGACACGATAAGCCAAACGCCGGCTTTACGCGAGGTGCGTCGAGCAATCAGGCCGTGGCGGCGAACGCGCCCGTCGCGATGCGCGCCGCCGATGCGACGACGTCCGCGCGTGCCGCCGCGTCGGCACGCGGCTGCGTGAACGACACGGCCAGCACGATCGGCGCGCGCGACGGCGGCCACAGCACCGCGACGTCGGTCGTCGTGCCGTAACCGCCGGTGCCGGTCTTGTCGGCGATGCGCCAGCCGGGCGGCACGCCGGCCGCGATCCCGCTCGCATTCCGCGCGCCGCCGGTCATCCATTCCGTGAGCTGCGCACGCTGCGGCTCGCGCAGCGTATCGCCGAGCAGCAATCGCTGCAGCATGTCGACCATCGCGACCGGCGTGGACGTATCGCGCTCGTCGCGGGGCGCTGCCTCGTTCAGCTCGGGTTCCCAGCGGTCGAGCCGGAACACGGTGTCGCCGCTTTCGTGCGCGAACGCCGTGACGGCCTGCGGGCCGCCGAGAACGCCCATCAGCAGGTTACCGGCGCCCTTGTCGCCCGACTGCAGCATCGCCGTGCAGAGCTGTGCGATCGTCATCCCCGTGTCGACGTGGCTTTCCGTCACCGGCGAGCCGGCCACGACCTCATAGCGTCGATACAGGATGCGACGCGGCAGCAGCGACGCGTCGAGCGAGCCGCGCGCGAGTATCGCGGCGGCGGCGACGACCGCATAGGTGCCGCACAGCGGGAAGCGCTCGCGCGCGTGATGCGCGACGCGCGTGCCGTTCGACGTATCGAGTGCGGCGACACCGAGCCGGCCGTTCGACGCTTTTTCGAGCGCGGCGAGTTCGGCCTGGGCGGCATGGGCGCGCCCCTGGTCGGCGACGGGTGCCGACGAGCACGCGGCGACGAACGGCGCGGCGACGGCGGCGAGCAACAGCGAGCGACGGGCGGGAGAGTGTTCCATGGATGAAGGTTATTCGATCGGAAACGGTGGCACGGAGCAACGCGCGTGCGCATCGGCGATGCACGCGCACTCATGCCGACGGCCGGCTCGCGACGGCTTGCGCCGCGCATCCCCGAAGACGTCCGTCGGCCCCGCATGCGGCGGGACGCAGTGACCTAGCGTAGCAGCGAGCGCGGCCGGCGTCAGCCTTGCGACGAAGGCAGATAGGGCATCGGATTGACGGGCTTGCCGTCGCGCCGCACTTCGAACAGCAGCGCGACGCGCGAGTTGTCGAGGTCGCCCATCTCGGCGATCTCGTCGCCGCGGCGCACGATGTCGCCGGTCTTCACGAGCACCTTGCGATTGTGCGCATAGGCCGTGAGGAAATCCGCGTTGTGCTGGACGATGATCAGCGTGCCGTAATCGTTCAGGCCGCTACCCGCGTACATCACACGGCCGTCGGCCGCCGCCCGCACCGGGTCGCCAGGCCGGCCGGCGATCTGGATGCCGCGGTTCTGCCCGGGCCGGAACGTGTCGACGATCTTGCCGCGCGCCGGCCACATGAGCGCCACCGCGCCCGCATGCCGCCTGATTTCCTTCACGACCTGCCGGTCGCTCGCCGTCGACACGCTCGCCTGCGCGGCGTCCGCCGCATTGCTCGCGGCGGCCGGCGTCGCGGCCGGTGCGCCGCCGTTCGCGCCGGATGCCTGCAACGGCTGCGGGCGGACGATGCGCAGCACCTGCCCCATGCGCAGCCTGCCGCGTCCGTCGAGTTTGTTCCAGGTGCGCAGGTCGGCGACGCTGCAGTCGTTCGCGGACGCAATGCCCGACAACGTGTCGCCGCGCTTCACCACGTACTTCTGCGCGACGAGAATGGGCGCGGGCGGCGGCGCCGGCGTGGCCGGCTGGGCGGCGGCGGGCTGGCCCGACGGCGAACCCGCGAGCGTGTCGCTCGGCGGGACTGACTGCGTGCTGGCACAACCGGCCATGACGAGCACCGCGGCCAGGCTGGACAACCACGCCGAGTTGCGGCAAATCTCGCGCTGTTTCATGGACGATCGACTCCGGTTTGACAATCTTTCAAGCATCTCAAAAACGGAACGGCCGACGTGTAACCGGATGCAAACAATGATGACAAACGATCACGAGCCGTCCACCGGCGGACATGCGTTACCGGTAGTACGGTCGATTTCGGAAAAACTTGATGGTTTTCGGCGTGCGATGCGGAAGAAATTTCGCAATACACCGATATTTCGAATGGCTTTCAATGGCACATGGCCGCGTCGGATCGTCGATCCGGCCGGCGACGGCCGCCCGCTCAACGCAGCCAGTCGACCAGCTCCGCGCAGGCCCACGCGATGCCGATGCACAGGAACAGCACGTGCAATGCAATCTTGAACGACACGCCCCACGACGAATCGATCCGCATGACAGTCTCCCCCGGTTGATATGCGGCCATGATCCGGCATCGATCCCGCCCCCGAAAATGCGGAACCGGCGAACGGCGTCTCAGGCGCAGCCTGAGACCGACGCGGCGGTTCCTGCTAACTTAACGGCCATCCCAATCCTCACGCGTCCACCCCGCCATGCGCTTCGACCTGACCGACCTGCGGCTCTTCCTGAACATCTGCGAGGCCGGCACGATCACGGGCGGCGCCGAACGCACGCACATCACGCTGCAGGCCGCAAGCGAGCGCATTCGCGGGATGGAGGACGAGCTCGGCGTGCCGCTGCTGCACCGGACCAAGTCGGGCGCGCAGGTGACCGACGCCGGCCGCGCGCTCGAACACCACGCGCGCACGGTGCTGCAGCAGATCGACCAGATGCGCGGAGAGCTGCAGCAATACGGCCAGGGATTGCGCGGGCATATCCGGCTGCTGTGCAATACGGCGTCGCTGAGCGAATACCTGCCCGACGCACTGGCCGCGTATTTGCCGCATCATCCGAAACTGTCGATCAGCGTCGAGGAGCGCTCGAGCCAGGAAATCGTGCACGCGATCCGCAACAAGACCGCCGAGGTCGGCATCGTCGCCGATTCGGTCGGGCTCGCCGGGCTCGAACAGAAGCCGTTCCGCGAGGACTGGCTGATCGCGGTCGTGCCGGCCGGGCATCCGCTCGCCGCGCGCGGCAAGGTCGCGTTCGACGAGATCGCCGACGCCGACTTCATCGGGCTGACCGACGGCAGCGCACTCCAGGTCCATCTCGGCGACCAGGCGCGTGCGCTCGGCAAGCGGATCCGCTACCGTGTGCAGCTGAAGAGTTTCGATGCGATCTGCCGCGTGATCGAAAGCGGCGTGGGGATCGGCATCGTGTCACGCCATGCAGCCGAGCGCGCGATGCAGACGATGGACGTGCGGCTCGTCGAGCTGTCCGACGCATGGAGCCACCGCAAGCTGACGCTCTGCGCGCGATCGTTCGATGCGCTGCCCAAATATACGCAGGCGTTCGTGTCGTATCTGTCGGGCGACACGCCAGCGCGCTGAACGCCGCGCGTCATCCGCCCCAGCCGGCGACATACGAGGAGGTACCGCCGCCATGACGAAACCCGATCTCGCCATGCACTACCGCGCCTACATCGACTGCCTGAACCGCCAGGACTGGCCGGCACTCGGCCAATACGTCGCGGACAACGTGATTCACAACGACCGGCCGCTCGGCCTGGCCGGCTACCGCGCGATGCTGGAGCAGGATTTCCGCGACATTCCGGATCTCCATTTCGAGATCCGGCTGCTGGTGTGCGAACCGCCGCGCATTGCGTGCCGGCTTCGCTTCGCGTGTGCGCCGCGCGGAAGATTCTTGGGGCTCGCCGTCGACGGCAAGCGCATCACGTTCGCCGAAAACGTGTTCTACGAATTTCACGACGGCAAGATCCGGCAGGTCTGGTCGGTGATCGACAAGGCCGCGATCGAAGCGCAGCTTTAGCATCGCGGCGGACGGCGGCAGACGGAATCAAGAGCCGATATGCGCCGCGCGTGAATTCGCTTCTTAAGGGTAACGTTTTCTCGCTGAATCCACCGGTCAGGCGCGGCATGATCACCTTTCACCTGGCGTAGCCGTCGCCGACACGGCATCGCTGCATCGCAGCGAAAACAGCAATAAATTCCGGAAATTTCCGCGTCATCGTTCTATCTCCCTCTCCTCCCTCGCTTCGAACATCCGGGTTTTCACCGGCCCATCCGGCGTGAAAGCACATTGACACCGAAGCAATCGATGCTTAAATTTGGAAAACGTTTTCCTTCACATCGACGCAACGACCACCATCGGCTGCGCCAAGGAGAACGCGTGCCTGCTCGAGATGTGACTCAAGCCGTCCGCCCACAGGGATCAGGGTTCGACGCGGAGGCCCGAGTCGAGCGCACCGACGGTTGCACCCGCCCGTCCTTCATCACTATTCGAAACTGGAGACACAATGCATACGCGCAGCAGATTCGCGCTCGGCGCCGCGTTCAGCGCCCTTTCCGTGCTGTTCGTCAGCGCATGCGGCGGCAACGACGTGACCGCCCAGCCGCCCTCGTCGCCGCCGCCGTCGACTCCGGCGCTCGCCCCGAATTCGCTGCAGGCACTCGTCTACGGCGCACCGGACACCAGCGTGCCGGCGGGCGCGAACATTCCGGTCACGATGATGGGCCAGATGCGTGCATTGTTCGACCTGATCCGGAAGTCGCCCGACTTCACGCAGGTCGTCATGGATCTCGGCGACGGTTCGCCGGTTCACGTGCTCGATACGAACACCGGCGACAAATTCCTGCCCGGCAAGCTCGCGCTCGGCCTGTCGTACATCCTGATCGACATGAAGTCGAAGGGCGACCCGCAATACGCGAGCTACCTCGCGACGTATCAGACGATCACGACCGCGATGATGGCGCAGTCGGGCAGCAACTATGCGTATGCAAACACGTCCTGGGGCGAGTACTACTATCTCGTCGCGCTGAACAACCTGAAGGCGCACGGCATGCTCAACGAGGTCTTCAGCGACGCGATGCTCGCGACGCTGCAGCAACGGCTCACCTTCTGCGACATGTTCGGCCCCGATGCAAGCGGCAAGACCAGCACCTGCCCGGCCGCCGGCACGCCGATCGACATTGCGTCGCTCAACACCGCTCAGAATTATTATGCGGTGTCCTATGGAATCGCCGGCCTGCGGCAGAAACTCGGCTGGAGCAATCCGTCGTTCTCGTCGGCGACCGATCCGGCCGTCGCGACGATGGGCGCGCGCGATGCGCTGCTCTATACGTTGACGAACCACATCCGCAAGGATTCGTCGGGCGGGTTCTCCGACGAAGCGTCGAACACGCACACGACCTATTACGACCAGGCGCGCTACGACCGCTACAGCACGCTGCTGATCGGCGAAGTGATCGAGCGTACGTTCGAGATGGGCAACGAGGCCAACCTCACGCCGGAACTGAAGGGTTATCTGCGCAAGTCGGTCGATCTGATTCTGCCGCAGCTGAACGCCGACGGCCAAGGCTTCAACTACGGCCGCTCGATCGGCCCGTACGGCGATTCCGCGTTCATGGAAATCCTGACGGCGGCGGCCAATGCGGGCGTGCTGACCGATCAGGAAAAGCAGGTCGCGTACGCGTTCATCTACCGGGCCGCGCGTCGCTTCGACACGTACTGGTACGATCCGTCGCTGCCGACGCCGTCGGTGAACATGTGGGTCAAGGGTCGCGGCACGGATGCGTATCGCGGCAAGCCGCGCGTGATGGGCGAGAACTTCAGCCTGCTGCATCAGTATCTGTACGTGAACGCGTGGTGGAACAAGCTCGGCTTCGGCGGCAAGGCGCCGATGGACGACGCGAGCTACAACCAGTGGCTCGACGCGTTGCCGCGCTACACGCTCACCTGGTACAACCAGCCCGGCGATACCGCGCATCCGTACAACGCGGCGCTGCTCACCGTGCGCGACGGCCGCCGCGTGATCAACCTGAATCTCAGCCAGGCGCCCGACTACAACTCGTTCACGCCGTACTACCCGGTGCCGTTCTCCGACAAGCTGATCTACGGCACGACCGATCTGGGCTATGCACTGCTGGTGCCGCAGGTGTCGTACAACGGGAAAACCTACGTCCCGGTCACGTACTATAAGAACCTCGACGTGCAGCAGGCCAACGGGCAGGTGGTCGTGTCGTTCGACACGACGAAGTTCCGTCTCGCGTCGAAGAACGCGGCGTACACGACGGATCTCGACCTGCAGGTGCATACCGTGCTGACGTTCGCGCACGGCACGATCTCGCGCAGCGACACGATTGCCTCGGGTACGCTCGCCGGCAACCTGGCGGTCGAGACCGACTTCGCGTCGTTCGCGGACCTCGCATCCACGCAGGCAAACGGCGACGGCACGTCGGTGATCTACGCGAACAGCACCGCGACCGGCTATGCGACGACCGGGTTCGACACCTGCGCGCTGTCCGCCTTCGACACGGTCAGCGGCGCGACGAACCCGTTGTCGACGACGCCGATCGGCCAGTTGCATTCGAACTTCGTGTGCAAGACCGGTCCGTTCGCACTCGGTGCGGGCGCGACCCGCACGTTCGGATGGACGTTGAAGTACGCCGATCCGGCCTGAGCGGCGTGACCGCCGCTCCGTGAGCGTACCCGAAGCCGGCCGTCGAAGCCGGCTTCGGCGCATGCACGCCGGGCGCGCGGCGCGCGTGTCGGCGACGCGCGCTCACAGCCGCGCCGATGCCGCCATGTAGGCGCCCAGCGCGATCATCCCGACGAAGAAGCAGCGCTTGAACGCGTTCTCGCTCATCACGCGTCGTGCATATTGCCCGCCCATCATCCCCGCGATTGCCGGCACGAGCGCCAGCACCGATACGCCGAGATCGACCGTCTGCAGCGCACCCGTCACGCGCAGCTGCAGCGCAAGCGCGACCGTCGACGCGGTAAACGACAACCCGAGCGCCTGGATCAGGTCGTCCTTCGGCAGACGCAACGCTTGCAGGTACGGCACCGCGGGCACGACGAACACGCCGGTCGCCGCCGTCACGACGCCCGTCAGATAGCCGGCCACGGCCGACAGCCACTTTTCGTGTCGGCCCGGCGCGGGCAGTCGCGCGGCGGCGAGCCCCCAGCACCCATATGCGACCAGCACGACGCCGAGTGCCGCGTGGGTCCACGCGCTGCCGGCCGCGAGCGCGGGCAGCCCGCCCGTCAGCGTGCCCGTCAACGTGCCGATCGTCAGCCCGGCGAGCAGCGGCCACAGCCGCCGCAGCAACGGGCCGAACGACGGGCCGAGCCACAGCTGCCACACATTGGTGATGAACGACGGCACGAGCAGCAGGCTCGCGGCGGCTGACGGCGGCATCGCGAGCGTCAACAGGCCCATCGCGATCGTCGGCAGCCCGAGGCCGATCATGCCCTTGACCGCGCCGGCCAGCAGAAAGACCAGCACGACGATCGTCAGCGTATGGATTTGCATGAAGGCATTCCGTCCGGTCGAACACGGCGCCGATGATGAACCACCGTCACACCGCCGGCCATCTGGCTTTGCCTGACGCTGGCTCGGGCCCGCCCGGCGGGCCTCGTCGCCTCGTCAATCCGCGATGCCCGCCGTTCAGGCTTCGTGCGCCGCCCCCCGGCCCTGCTCGCTGTCGAGGTGCGCCATCTGGGACGCCGGATAACGCTCGCCGGCAGCCGCCCCGGCGGGAATCGCCGCTTCGATGCGAGCGAGATCATCGACCGTTAGTTGCAACTTGACCGCCTGCAACGCGTCCTGGAGTTGCGTGCGCTTGCGCGCGCCGATCAGCGGCACGATGTCGGCGCCGCGCGACAGCGCCCACGCGATCGCGATCTGCGCCGGGTTGCTGCCCTTCTCGTCGGCAATCGCGCGCAGCGCGTCGACGAGCGCGAGATTGTGCGCGAGGTTCTCGCCCTGGAAGCGCGGGCTGGCCGCCCGGAAGTCGCGTTCGCCCTGCCGCGCCGCGCTCCAGCCGCCGCTGAGAAGCCCGCGCGACAGCACGCCGTAGGCCGTCACGCCGATCCCGAGTTCGCGGCACGCGGGCAGGATGTCGGCCTCGATCCCGCGCGACAGCAGCGAGTATTCGATCTGCAGGTCGGCGATCGGCGCAACTGCCGCCGCGCGGCGGATCGTGTCGGCACCCACCTCCGACAGGCCGATATGGCGCACATGGCCGGCCTTCACGAGATCGGCGATCGCGCCGACCGTCTCCTCGATCGGCACCGCCGGATCGACGCGCGCCGGCCGGTAGATGTCGATGTGGTCGGTGCCGAGCCGCTTCAGCGAATACGCGACGAAATTGCGGATCGCCTGCGGCCGCGCGTCGTAGCCGACGAATGCGCCGGCCGGATCGCGCAGCGCGCCGAATTTCACGCTGATCAGCACCTGGTCGCGCGTGCGGCCGCGAAGTGCGTCGCGGATCAGCATCTCGTTGTCGCCCATCCCGTAGAAGTCGCCCGTGTCGAGCAGCGTGATCCCGCTGTCGAGCGCCGCGTGCAGCGTGGCGATGCTTTCGTCGCGATCGGCGGGCCCGTAGAGATCCGACATCCCCATGCAGCCGAGCCCGATCGCCGATACCTGCGGGCCCGTGCGGCCCAGTTGACGCTTGTCCATGTCCGTTTCCTCGCGGTTGGTGAGTGAATGCAACGGATTCTGGACGCATTGCGGCGCGCGATAAACGCGAAACGCCCAACCAAATCATTCGACGCTGATTAACAATGGAGCCTGTCCCAACCCGCCACGCTTTCGCTCCGCATGGACCATCTGCATGCAATGCGCATCTTTGTGCGCGTCGCTCACCTCGGCAGCTTCACGAAAGCGGCCGAGCAGTTGCAATTGCCGCGCCCGACGGTCAGCAACGCCGTCCAGTATCTGGAAAAACACCTGAGGGTGCGCCTGTTGCAGCGAACCACCCGGCGTGTCGCGCTCACCGCCGAGGGCGCCACCTACTACGAGCGCTGCACGCGGCTGCTGGCCGACCTGGACGACGCCGAGACACTGTTCGACGACGCCGGCGCCGCGCCGCGCGGCGTGATCCGCGTCGACCTGCCCGAGCGCTTCGCGTTGAACAGGGTGATTCCGGCGCTGCCGGATTTCCACGCGCGCTATCCCGACCTGCGCGTCGTACTCAGCACGACGGACCGCTTCGTCGACCTCGTCGCCGACGGCATCGACTGCGCGGTGCGGGTCGGCGCGCTGTCCGACACGTCGCTGGTCGCGCGCCGCGTCGGCGAGCTGGCGCAGATCAACTGCGCGTCGCCCGCGTATCTCGCGCGATACGGCATGCCGCGCTCGCCGGACGATCTGCCCGACCACGTCGCGGTCGGCTATTTCTCGAGCCGCACGGGGCGCGAGCTGGACTGGGAATATGCGGACATGGATTCGGGCGCGCTGCAGACCGTGAAGATGCGCAGCGTGGTCGCGGTAAACAGCTCGCAGGCGTATCTCGCGTGCTGCATCGCGGGCCTCGGGCTGATCCAGGCGCCGCGCGACGGACTCGCGCCGCTGCTCGAGGACGGCTCGCTCGTCGAGGTGCTGCCGGAGTGGCATGCGGCGCCGCTGCCGGTGTCGGTCGTGTTTCCGAGTGGCCGGCATCTGGCGCCGCGCGTGCGGATCTTCGTCGACTGGCTCGCGCAAACGCTCGACGACGCGCATCGCGCAGCATGACGAAAGCCGGCGCCGGGGCAACCCGCCCCGCGCGCCGGCAGGTCGACCTCAGAACTTGTGGCGAATCGCGGCGCGCACCGCGAACTGGTTCGCCGACGACGACGGGCCATCGGTCCCGACCACGTAGCCGCCATCGGCCGCGGTGCCGGTCTTGTCGCCGGCGACTTTCTGCCATGCGCCCTGCAGGTAGACGTCGGTCCGCTTGGACAGGCTGTAGTCGGCCATCAGCCCGACGGTGTGGTATTTCGGCTTGAACGAACCGGCCGCCGCGTCGAACTTGCCGTCCGTGTACACGTACTGCGCGCCGAGATAGAAGTCGGACGTGAGCTGGTACTTGCCGTTGATCTCGAAGTTCTGGAACTTGGTCGCGGTCAGCCCGAGGCCGGAGAACGTCGACGCCGGCAGGTAGACGGTCGACACCGGATTCTTCACGTCGGTCTTCGTATAGACGAAGCCGACCGTCGCCGGGCCGAACGAATAGTTGATGCCGCCGCCGAAGATGCGCAGGCGATCGGCGACGAAATTCGCATCGTCGGCCGCGATCGCGCCCGCGCTGCCGACACCCGGGCTGTTCGCCTGCAGATAAGCGGCCGCGACCTGCAGCCCGGCCAGCGAATACTGCGCACCGATGCTGTACTGGCGATTGGTCGAGAAGCCCGTGCTGTTGCTGAAGCTGTAGGTGCCGCCGACCGACAGCCCGTTCCAGTCCGGGCTCGCGTACTTGACCGTGTTGTTCACGCGGAACGAGTTGTCCGTGTTGTCGTTGTCGAACGGGTGCGAGAACAGCGTGCCGCCCCAGTTGCCGTTCGCGGTCAGCGGCGCGAGATAGTCGACGACGGAATCGTACTGGCGGCCGAAAGTCAGCGTGCCGAAGCGCGACGCGCTCAGCCCGACGAACGCCTGGCGACCGAACATCCGGCCGCCCTGGTTGAACCGGCCGTTGTTCACGTCGAAGCCGTTTTCCAGCGTGAAGATCGCCTTCAGCCCGCCGCCCAGGTCCTCGCTACCCTTCAGGCCCCAGCGGCTGCCTTGCGCATAGCCGCTCGCGAGCTGGTAATTCGTTTTTCCGACCCCGTTTACGTTGACGTTGTTCGTGTAGTTGAAGCCCTCGTCGATCAGGCCGTACAGCGTCACGCTGTCCTGCGCGAAGGCCGGCGCGGCCAAAGCGGCCAGCGCGGCGGCAAAAATGACGTGCTTCTTCATGACGAATCTCCGGAGCCGGGGTGCCGGGCAGGCCATGCGCCCGGCGATTGTTGGTCTGTTTTATAAAGGTGGCCCGCAGGGCGGACTTCGCGGTGTGCGGCCGCGAGGACAAAATGGTGTCACGTCGGAAACCGCCCGTCCATCGGGGCGTGGGCCCGGCACGCAAAGCGTTGCGCTCGTCCAACTTGCCGGTTCTCACCACGTCCCGATCAGGCTTGTCGGCAGCGGCTGGCCGGCGTTCCATCCGCGTAAACCCGGACGTCGTCACATCGGTGGCACAATGCGCATCCGTTCGTCATTTCTTCACGAAGTCATGCTTCACCCCGATTCATGCGCGGCGGGTGCCGGCCGCGCACGCGGCGCGCGCCGGGAGGCGGCCCGATGACCGCCCCCGCCCGGGCCGGCCGCTACGCCGAGCTCGATTTCTTCCGCGGTCTCGTGCTGCTGGTGATCGTCGTCGACCATATCGGCGGCAGCATCCTGTCGCGCGTGACGCTGCATGCGTACGCGCTGTGCGATGCGGCCGAGGTGTTCGTGTTCCTCGGCGGTTTCGCGACCGCCATCGCGTACAACTCGCTCGCCGAGCGCCACGACGAGGCCGCCGCGCGCCAGCGTTTCATCCGCCGCGCCTTCGAGATCTACCGTGCGTTCCTCGTGACGGCCGGACTGATGCTACTCATCACCGCCGTGCTGAACGCATTCTCGATCGACGGCCCCAACATGCCGACCAACGATCTCGACGGCCTGCTCCACAAGCCGCTCGCCGCGCTGCGCGACATCCTGCTGTTCCGGCGCCAGCCGTACCTCGCGTCGGTGCTGCCGATGTATGCGTTCTTCGCGCTGCTCGTGCCGCTCGCGCTGCCGCTCGCGCGCACGCAGCCGTGGCTGATGCTCGCGTTCAGCGGCTCGCTCTGGTACGCGGCGCCGCACATCGCGCGCTTCCTGCCGACCGTCGAAGGCGCACCGTGGGACTTCAATCCGTTCGCGTGGCAGTTTCTGTTCGTGCTCGGCGTGATCGCGCGCTGCCAGCCCGTCTACCAGACGCTCGCGCCGAAACCGCAGGGCTGGCTGCTGACGGCCGTGTCGCTCGCGATCGTCGCGGCCGGCGCGTACTACCGCCTTCGCATCGAGCCGTTCCCGACCGATCCGTCGATCAAGCAGAATCTCGGCGCGCTGCGGCTCGCGAACTTCCTCGCGATCGCGTGGCTCGCGGCCAAGCTCGTGCACCTCGGATGGATGAAGAAGGTCGCGCACGCGATGCCGTGGATCGGCACGATCGGGCGCCAGGGGCTGCTGTGTTTCGTCGCCGGCACCGGCATCTCGCTCGCGGTCGACTCGCTGCTTTACCAGGCGACCGAAGGCTATCTGGACGTGCCGCTCGGCCTGACCGCCGACGTCGTCGCGATTGGCCTGCTGTATCTCGTCGCGAAGCTCTATGCGCCGCTGGTGTCGCGGCTGCCGTTCCCGTTCCGTTCGCGGCGATGATGCGCCGCGCCGTCACGCGCCGCTGCTACGATAGCGGGCGCCTCTCCTGAAACGATTCGCCATGCGCCGACTCGCCCTTCCGTTCGCCGCCGCGCTGATTGCCGGCGCCATCGCCACCGCCCACGCCACGCCGGGCGGGCCGGCGGTTTCGCCGGCGTCGTCCGCGCCCGCGGCCGCGACCGTCCCGCCCGCAACGATCGCGCCGGCCGCCCAGGAGCCCGCCGTCAATCCGGGCAGCAGCATCGTGCTGCGCGCGTTCCGTTCGGCGTCGCTGAAGCGCGACTGGTCTTACACGGTCTACCTGCCGCCCGGCTACAACGCGGAAGGCGCGCGCTATCCGGTGCTGTATCTGCTGCACGGCAACGCCGGCAATGCGAACGACTGGATCACCCAGGGCCGGCTGCAGGCCACCGCCGACACGCTGATCGAGCGCCGCGAGATCCCGCCCGTCGTGATCGTGATGCCGCAAGGCGGCACCGACTGGTACGTCGATCGCAAGGAGAAGATGCAGAGCGCGTTCCTCAACGATCTGCTGCCCGAGGTCGAAGCGCACTTCGCGGTGTCGAACCAGCGCGCGGGCCGCGCGATCGGCGGCGTGTCGATGGGCGGCTTCGGCGCGCTGCGCTTCTCGCTGCTCGAGCCGGGCCTGTTCTGCGGCGCGATGCTGCTGAGCCCCGCGATCTACGCGAACGAGCCGCCGCTCAATTCCGCCGCGCGTTATGTCGGCGTGTTCGGCGAGCGGCAGTTCGATCCGCGCGTGTGGCACGAGCTGAACTACCCGGCGCTGATGCGCGGCTATTTCGCGCGCAACTGGCGCGTGCCGATGTTCATCGCGGCGGGCGACGACGACCTGACGATCCAGGCCGAATCGAGCGTGCTGTACACGCAGCTGCGTCGCGCGCAGAATCCGGCGGAATTGCGCATCGTCGACGGCGGACACACGTGGGACGTGTGGCGCGGGCTGCTCGGACAAGGGCTGAAGTACGCGCTGGAGTGCGTGAAGTAACGAGGCCGGACGACGCGTCGACCTGTACACGGCGAATGCATCGCGCGCCGCCGCCGCTTTCCTCATCCAACCCGCAGGGGATCAAGCCATGTCCGTCTCGAAGAAGTTCGCGGCCGTCACGGGCGCCGGATCCGGCATCGGCCGTGCCGCGGCCATCGCACTCGCGCACGCCGGATATACCGTCGCGCTGATCGGACGCAACGCAGCATCGCTGGGTGACACGAAGGCGGCGATCGTCGCCGCCCGCGGCGACGCGCACGTGTTCCCGGCCGACGTCACCGACGAAGCATCGGTCGAACACGCATTCGCGCGGATCGCGCGGGCGTTCGGGCGGCTCGACGTCCTCTTCAACAATGCCGGCCGCAATGCACCGGCCGTTCCGCTCGACGAATACGAGATCGACGTATGGAACGACGTCGTCGCGACGAACCTGACGGGCGTCTTTCTGTGCGCGCGCGCCGCGTGGCGCATGATGAAGGCGCAAACGCCGCAGGGCGGCCGGATCATCAACAACGGCTCGATCTCCGCCTACACGCCGCGCCCGAACACGATCGCGTACACGGCCACCAAGCACGCGGTGGCCGGCATCACCAAGTCGCTCGCGCTCGACGGCCGCGCGTACAACATCGCGTGCGGCCAGATCGACATCGGCAATGCGGCGACGTCGTTGACGGAGCGCATGTCGGAAGGCGTGCCGCAGGCCGACGGACGCATGGCGCCCGAGGCGCGGATGGATGTCGCGCATGTCGCGAATGCGGTCGTTCAGATGGCGAACCTTCCGCTGGATACGAACATCCTGAACATGACCATCATGGCGACCACGATGCCGTTCGTGGGGCGCGGATAAAGGCGCGGCGCGCCGCGCGATTCAGCGTTCGTGATAGATCGCGAGCCAGACGCTCGGCTCGTCGGGATGCGTCCACGCGACGCGATGCCGGCAATGCGGTTCGATCAGCACGTAGTCGCCGGCGCGCATGTCGTGCAGCGTCGCGTCCGCTTCGAACTCGAGCACCGCGGCGCCCGACAGCAGCACGACCCATTCGGCGCGCGAATCGTCATACCAGAACCCGTCGGGGCTCGTATGCCCCATCGACACGATCCGCTCGACGTTCAGGCGCGCGCCGGCGACGAGCACATCGACCCGCTCGTCGTCGCCGCGCGTTCGTTCGACATTGAACAGGTTGCCGGTTTGAAGTTGCATGGTTCGACCTCGGATCGGCCTTCGGCGCAAGACGGATGACGCCCACTGTAGCGCGAAGGCCGGCCGCGCGGCGAACTATTCGGTGTCCGTCACGAACGGTTGCGGCCGCATCGCGCGAGCCGCGTCATGCCGGCTGCCGAAAGGCGGCAACCTTGTTTCGCCCGGTCGCCTTCGCGTAATACAACGCCTCGTCGGCTGCCTTGATCACGGCGTCGGCCTCGGCATCGTGCTCGGGCGTCCAGCTCGCGAGGCCGATGCTGGCCGTCACGTGCCCGTATTCGCTGCCCGCGTGCTCGAGCGGCAGCTCGTCGATCGCCGCGCGAATCCGCTCGGCAATCTGCGCGGCGCCCGTCTCGGATGTATCCGGAAGCAACACGACGAATTCCTCGCCGCCGTAGCGGGCCGCGGTATCGGCCGGCCGGCGGATGTTTTCGCCGATGCAGCGCGCAACCGCAGCCAGCGCATCGTCGCCCGCCTGATGGCCGTAGGTGTCGTTATAGGCCTTGAAGCGGTCGACATCGACGAACAGCAACGAGAAAACCGAACGTGAGCGCCGCGCGCGACGCCATTCGCGATCCAGCACTTCCGCGAAGCTGCGGCGATTGTTCAGGCCGGTGAGACCGTCGGTGCGGGCAAGCAGCACGAGCTCCGACTCGGCGCGCATCCGGTGCCGCAGCTGCGTGCCGAGCATGAACGACACCGCGATGAACGCGGCGCCGAACGTCACCACCAGCGCGCCGATCGTCACGGCCCGGTGCCGCCATGCCGCATAGATGTCCTGCTCCGCTTCCGCGACCATGATGATCAGCGGCAGCTTCGGCAGATGCCTGAAGTAATACAGGCGGCGCACGCCGTCGAGCGACGCGGTTTCGGAGAACACGCCCTCGCGCGCGGCCTGGAACCGCTTGAACGTCGCGGCGTGGCTGATGTCCCGACCGATGGTGCGGACGTCGTACGGATGACGCATCACCATCACGCCGTCGGTGCCGATCAGCGAGATCGAACCGTGCTGCCCGAGCGACAGGCCGGCGAACAACTGGTGAAAATACTCGAGGTTGACCGCGATGAGCACGACGCCGGCAAACGAACCGTCCGGATTCGAGATCCGCCGTGAGAGCCCGATGCTCGGGGAGCCTGCACGCAAGCGCGACGAGAACGGGTCGCTGACATAAAGGCCGACATTCGGATTGTCGCGGTGCACGGAGAAGTACTTGCGATCGGCGAAATTGCCGCGGCGTGGCACGTCGTTGGCCGAATCGAGAATGATGTTGCCGTCGGCATCGAGTACCAGCACCGAGCCGAGAAATTGCGCCGTCATCGCATTGTCGAACAGCACGGCGCGCCGCAAGCTTGCCGGCGCGGTCATCATGTCGTGACGCCGCAGGCCATCGATGACCGCCTGCAGCGACAGGTCGTAGAGTTCGAAATTGCGTTCGATGTCGCGCTCGGCGATCAGTCCCAGATTGCGGGATGTTTCGCTCGCCCGCTCGAGCGCGTCGTTGCGGCTCTGGAACAGCTGCAGCACGCACAGACCCATGAGCGCGCAAGCAATCACGATACCGATCGCGACGATGGTATGGGGAGCCGCCGGCCTGAATCGCATGTGTCTCCTCGATGATCACGCTCGTGCGCGGCGCACGACGCGATTACTTCATACTAAATAACGCGCATTGGCATATCAAGCCGGGATGCCCCGGTCGTCGCCGGCCGCCTGTCACGCATCCGGATCCGGAATCCTCGCCGACTGGATCACGACCAGCGTGTCGCCCGCCTCGATCCGGCACGGCGGATCCTCGTAGAACGAATGAATCTTCCCGCAGCGATCAAGGCCGACGACGATCGCGCCCGGCACGACGTTCGTCATGCAGCCGATCTCGTGCGGCAACGCCTCGCGCTCCAGCAGCGTCGCGCGCCCGCGCGTCGACAGCATGTCGTTCACGAACGGCACGATGTAGCGGCTATGCACCGCGTCCGCGAGCAGCAGCGCGCCGATCTTCGTCGACGACACGATCACGTCCGCACCGGCCTGCCGCAATTGCCGCTGATACAGGTTCTCCTGGATCCGCACGACGATCTTCGTTTCCGGCGCGATGCTGCGCACCGACAGCGTCAGCAGGATCGCGGTCGGGTCGTCGGTCACCGAGATGATCACGGCCTTCGCCGCGCGCACCTGCGCCTGTTGCAGCAGATCCTCGTGCGCGGGATCGCCGAGCAGCCCGGTCACGCCGAGCGACGTCGCGGCCTCGAGCGCCTGCTGCTGCGCATCGATCACGATGATCGTCGCCGGATCGACGCCGCTTTCGAGCAGCTCGCGCACGGCGATCGACCCCGACAGGCCGTAGCCGCATACGACGATGTGATCGGACAGTTGCTTCTGCAGGCGTTTCATGCGGAATTCCTCGATGACGCGCTGGATCACGAACTGATATGCCGTGCCCAGGAAGATGAACCAGATGCCGATGCGGATCGGCACGATGAAGAACGCGTCGATCAGACGCGCACGCGCGGTGACCGGCACGATGTCGCCGTACCCGACCGTCGCGACGGTGACCATCGTGAAGTACACGAGGTCGGCGACGTTCATCGGCGTGCTCTTGGTCGAATCGCGCAGTCCGTCGCGATCGAGATACAGCACGAGGAACGCGAGCATGCACAGCACCACGACCGCGCCGAGACGGAACAGCAACGTGCGACGCGGCGACGTGGCCGGACGCGTGAACAGCGTGCGCGCACGCGGCGCCCGCCACGGATCGCGGGCGCGACGCAGGCGTGAGCGCAACGAGCGGCGCTTGTCGGAGGGCGTTGCCAACGGGGAATCTCCTGAAGATTGCGGGCTCGATTCTACGACGGGAACACGCGGGTACGCCGCTACAGCATGCTGCGCGGCCGCACCATCGTCCCGTCGACGAAACGCCGTGCACGAAACGCCGACAGGTCGAGCGACGGCTCGCCCGTATCGACCCACTCGGACAGCAACCGCCCGACGATCGGACCCATCGCGAAGCCGTGCCCGCAAAAGCCCGTCGCGATCGCGAGCCCGGACGGCGTTCCGGGCGCGTCGATCACCGGAATCCCGTCGGGCAGCACGTCGATCAGGCCGGCCCAGGCTTCGACGATCTGCGCGTCCTTCAGCGCGGGGAAGATCGCCTTCAGCTTCGCGAGCGCGCGCGGCGCATGCGCGCGATTCGGCTGCGGCTGCGGATCGCGCGGCTCGATCGCGCCGCCTCCACCGGCGATGCGCGCGCAGACATCGCGCCACGCCGCCGCATTCAGATGCAGCCGGAACTTCTCGCGCTGCGACCAGAACTCCGGCCAGAACAGGCTCAAGCCGCGCAGGTGGCCGAGCGTCAGGTCGACGTCGACCTGCATGTCGTCGGCGAGATTGATCGCGCCGTTCCTGCGTTGCCGAATGCCGAGGCCGTGGCCCCAGATCGTCGACGCGGACACGTCGGGCAGCACGTTGGTGCGCATGCAGGTGCCGCGCACGGCCTGCTGCGGCAGCCGGATGCCGATGCCGTCAAGCAGCCGGAAGCTGGTCGCGCCGGCCGCGCATATCACGCGCCGCGTGCGGATCGTGCCGCGCTCGGTCACGACGCCGACGACCGCGCCGCCGGCCGTCTCGATCGCCGTCACGCCGCAGCCTTCGAAGAAACGCGCGCCGGCTTCGGCCGCGCGTGCCGCGAACGCGGCGGCCACGCGGCGCGGCTCGGCCTGCCCGTCGGTCGCCGTATACAGCCCGCCGAGCGTGCGCGCCTGCGCCGACAGGCCCGTCACGCGCGCGTCGATTTCCGCACGGGTCAGCGTGCGCGTGTCGAGCCCGTGTTCGCGTGCAACGGCGAGCCATGCCTGGAACGACGCCCAGTCTTCTTCGTTGTCCGCCATATACAGGCAACCGCCCTGCCGCCATTCGAGATCGAAGCCGAGCGCCTGCTCCAGCCCTTCCCAGATTCGCATGCCGGCCATCATCAGCGGCACTTCGGCGGACTCGCGGCCCTGCTGCCGCACGAAACCCCACGCGCGCGTCGATTGCTGGCCGGCGATGCGCGACTTGTCGAGCACGACCGCCTTCAGGCCGCGCAAGCCAAGGTAATAGGCGGCCGCACAACCCATGATGCCGGCGCCGGCGATCACGATGTCGGCTTCAGCCGGGAACGCCGTGTTGGCGTGCGTCAATGCGTCATGCAGCGGATAGGTCGTCGTCATTGTTCTCTGTTGGCGTCGATACGTCGGGCGCCGCCATCGGCGTTCGCGATGGCATGCGCGGGATCATGCGGTCGGGCTGCGGGGCGCGCGAACGTACGGACAATCGACGAACGGCCCGGCCGCGGCCGCGCCGCCGGTCGTTTTTGCCGATCGGCCGTCCCCATTTTTTCGCCTTGACGGCGCTATGTTACCGCGCGCTAAACTGTATATCCATACAGTGTCTCCGCAGTCAAAATGATCCTCCCCCCATTCGATCCCCCGAAGCTGAACGACCTCACCGAATGGTGGACGAAGTGCACTTACGCGGACGTCCAGCGCCTGATACTGGAAGTCCAGCATCTTCGCCTGACGCTCTGGGAGCTGAAGGCGCACGTCGCGGATGCGTCGCGCCGGATCCGCGTGCTCGATCCTGACATGCTCGCGCATGGCTCCGCGCTGCGGCGGCTCGGCTATCTGCTGGACAAGGAGGTCGAACGCGCGAATCCGATCGGCCGCACGCGCGACGTGTATGCGCCGTTTTCCGACGAATGGCGCGCCCGCGCAGCACTGCGCTGTGCATTGCGTGCGCAGCCGGCGCCCGCAGAAGCCGGCACGCTCCCGCGCGCGATTCCGGAATTTCAGCGCGTTACGTGGGCGGAGCTTCGCGACCGCTGGCGTCATCTCAGCGACAGGCAATCGACCCGCCAGAACATCGAGCAGCGCATGGTGCTCGAGATCGCGCGTCAGCGCTCGGTGATTCTCGCGCGAGCGAGAAAACTCGTGGATGCCGCGATCGACGAAGCGGCGGCGGACGGCAAGCAGTTGTTCGCGCTCGATCAATTGAAGCGGCTGCTGTCCGTCGAGCGCGAGGACGGCGAACCGTTCACGTACATGCCGGCATAACGCGAGCGAATGCGCGGCGATGAATGAATGGTCGCGGTAATGCGGACGTAATACGCCGGCGCGCCATTCAATCGCCGATGCTTACCCACATCGAAAACCAGCCTGCGTTCAGTGCGCCATCGCACATTTGCGCGCGTCACTGCAACGTCACGCGCACCGACATATCATCGATATCGATTTATACGTGAGCACCGCGCTCTCATCCTGCCCGGGAACAAATCATGCTCCCCCCCAGAAATGCCGGAATTAATTTTTTTCTTTTGACGGATTGAGCATTACCGGAGAATATTCGCGTCGATCTGTCGTTAGTACTTCTCAAGACATAAAAAACCAAGCTGCTCGCCGTGTATACGAGGACCTATCCAGCTTAGCCAACTGACACCTGATCGAAGGGGAAGAAATGATGTCGTTGTCCCAGGATGTGAGCGCCAAAAAAACCGCCTCGGTACACAAGGCCGCCCCGCCATCGCCGGTCTTCTGGAAGCCGGACCCCGTGGTCGCGGCCCCGCCGGAATCGGAGCAGCCGATGCCCGCGCTGCGCGATTTCTTCGCTGCGGCGGCGCTGCAGGGGCTGCTGTCGCGAGACGCCGGCCGTAACGTATCGGCGATCGCCGACTACGAATCCAAACGCGCGCTCGGCGCGTATCGCCTCGCCGATGAAATGCTGAAAGCGCGGTGAATGAACGGGCCCGCCGACCAATGCGGGCCTGCTTCATTGTTTTTCACATACCGCGGTAAAAAGGACTTATCCCCCGATTTTCGATACGCAATATTTTCCACCCGGTTATTCGAATTTCCCAAACCATTATTCGGTTAGCGCGAAATTACGCCATCACTGCGGCAATTGCCGCGCGAGCAAGATGACATTCAGCATACAAACGACGGCCATCGAGCCGATGGCGGCCCAGCGCGTCGCGCGTCCGTTCGCGAACGTGCCCATGATGTCCCGGCGGCCGGTGAAGTAAACCAGCGCGAGCATCGGCACCGGTAACACGAACGACAAGACGACCTGGCTGATCACGAGCGCCTGCGTGGAATCGACGCCGAGTCCGATGACGAAGAATGCCGGCACCATCGTAACGAGCCGGCGCAGCCACACCGGAATCCGGAAGCCGACGAATCCCTCCATGATCATCTGCCCGGCCATCGTGCCGACGACGGAGCTCGATATGCCGGCGCTCATCAACGACACGAGGAAGCAGGTGGCTGCGGCCGCGCCGAGCAACGGCGTCAGCGTCCGGTACGCAGTGGCGATTTCGGCGACGTCGCGATAGCCGGCGTGAAACGCCGCGCTCGCCATCACGACCATCGCCATGTTGACGGCGCCGGCAACGGACAATGCAACAACGACTTCCCAATTGGAAAAACGCACCATCATCCGGCGCTGCTCCGTATCGAGCCCCGCCACGCGTCGCTGCGTGAGCCCGGAATGCAGATACAGCGCGTGCGGCATGATCGTCGCGCCGACGATGCCGACGGAGATCGTCAGCGCCTCGCCGCGCGGCCACCCTGGCACGACCGCGTGCAGCCCGACCTCGGCCCACGCGACGGGCGCGATGAACATCTCTGCGAGATAGCAAAGGCCGATCACACCGACGAGCACGCCGATCGCGATCTCCATCGGCCGGAAGCCGTTGCGGTCGGCCAGCAGAATGCCGTACGTCACGACGGCCATCACGCCCATCCCGGCGAGCGTCGGCAGCTTGAACAGCAGCGCGAGCGCAATCGCGCCGCCGAGAAATTCCGCGAGTTCGGTCGCCATCGCGGCCAGCTCGCTCGCGGCCCACATGCCGACGACCACCGGCGGCGGAAAATGCATGCGGCAGAGTTCCGCGAGGTTGCGGCCGGTCGCGATGCCGAGTTTCGCCGACAGCGCCTGGAACAGCATCGCGATGACGTTCGCCAGCAACACGACCCACAGCAGCGTGTAACCGAACTGCGCGCCGGCGCGGATGTTGGTCGCGAAATTGCCGGGATCCATGTACGCGACCGACGCGACGATCGCCGGTCCCGCGAACAGCAGCGCCGCGCGCGGCGCGCGTCTTCTACCGGCGAACACGTCGCGCATGCCGGTCGCGGTGCGCTCCGTCAGCGCGTTCCTGTCGAGCGTCGCCATCCGCCCTCCGTCGAAAGATCGGCGTCGCGCGCGGCACGGCCGATGCAATCCAAATGACAACCGTTTGTAAGGCCGGCAGCGTGTGCCGCCGGTCACGAGACGCCGCTCGGCTCGTCCGCCGCGTCGGGTTCGTCGCATGCCGCCGCGCGGCCGTCGATGGCCGCGCGCTTCGCGAGTTCGAGATACGCCTTCGCAAGACGGCGCAGCTCTTCCTCCGACGCATCCTCGATGCCGATCAGCTGATCGCTCGCGGAGCGCGTCGCCGCGACGAGTTCGTCGAGTTTCAGATGCAGCGCGACGCTGTCGCGGTTCTGATTACGCTGCAGCAGGAACACCATCAGGAAGGTGACGATCGTCGTGCCGGTATTGATCACGAGCTGCCACGCATCCGAGTAGTGAAAGATCGGCCCGCACGCGAGCCACAAGACCGTGATCGCCACCGCCGAGCCGAACGCGACGGGCGAGCCGGCCCATGCGGTCACGCCCGACGCGAACCGTTCGAATGCCCGCGTCACCGGATGCCCGTCCGGGTTCGCTTCGGCCGAACCGGCACCTTGCCGCCCCGGCTCCCCGCCACGTGAATCATTGTCCATCTGCATGTCGTCTCCGAAGTCGAAAGTCGTCGCGGCGCCCCTGGCTGCCCGACGCACGCGGCTTGCGTCGCCGGACGGCGCAACCCCCGAACGTGCCGCCCGGAGCGCCGAGCATCGCGCGTGCCCGGGCAATCGAAGCGCGCGCGACGCCGGCCGCGGCGCGCGGGATCGCTTCGTGCTGGTTCGACAGCGCGAACGTCGCGCGACCACTTCTATGGAGATTCCATGTTCATTCACAACACGAGGCTTCAATACACGGTGCGGGTCGACGCACCGAACCCCGGGCTCGCCAACCTGCTGCTCGAACAGTTCGGCGGACCGCAGGGCGAACTCGCCGCCGCGATGCGCTACTTCACGCAGGCGATTACCGAGGAAGATCCGGGCCGCAAGGACATGCTGTTCGACATCGCGACCGAGGAGCTGAGCCACCTGGAAGTGATCGGCTCGCTGGTCGCCATGCTGAACCGCGGCGCGAAGGGCGAACTCGCCGAAGCGGTCGACGAACAGGCCGAGCTCTATCGCAAGCTGCACGGCGCGGGCAACGACAGCCACGTGACGCAGCTGCTGTACGGCGCCGGTTCGCCGCTCATGAATTCGGGCGGCGTGCCGTGGTCGGCCGCGTACATCGATACGATCGGCGAACCGACGGCCGACCTGCGCTCGAACATCGCGGCCGAAGCGCGCGCGAAGATCATCTACGAGCGGCTGATCAACGTGACCGACGATCCGGGCATCCGCGACGCGCTCGGCTTCCTGATGACGCGCGAGGTCTCGCACCAGAAGTCGTTCGAGAAGGCGCTGTACGCGATCACCGACAACTTCCCGCCGGGCAAGCTTGCGCCGGTCGAGCCTTATGACCGCGTGTATTTCCGGATGCAGCCGGACGCGCAACCGCTGGTCGGCCCGTGGAACCACGGCGGCGACCTCGAGATCCGTCCGGCCGAGCCGGCCGTCGACGGCGGCACGGGCATTCCGGAAGGCATGCTGGAGCAACGCCAGGCGGATGCGATCGACGCGATGGCGCAGCGGCTCGCGTCGGATCCGGACAGCGATCCGGTGACCGGCGCCGAGCTCGGCAGCGGCTCGCCGGTCCCGCAGGACGGCGCCGCCGGCAAGCCGGATCGCGCATGAACGTTACCGCGGGGTGCCCGTTCGCGGCGCCCGGCGCCTTTTCGCCCCCGAATGGAGAACGCAATGACCGTTGATACGACTGCAGGCGATGAACACCTGATGGACTGGCTGCGCGACGCGCACGCGATGGAGGAACAGGCCGAGACGATGCTCACGTCAATGGCCGGCCGGATCGATCACTACCCGGATCTGAAGCGGCGCATCGAGCAACACATCGAGGAAACGCGCGAACAGGCCCGATTGCTGCGCACGTGCATCGAGCGGCGCGGCGGCTCGGTGTCGACGATGAAGGACGTCGGCGCGAAGACGATGGCATGGGTGCAGGGTCTGGCCGGCGCGTTCGCGACCGACGAGATCGTCAAGGGCGCGATGGCCGGCTACACGTTCGAGCACTTCGAGATCGCCGCGTATCGCAACCTGATCGAGGCCGCGCGATTCGTCGGCGACCGCGAGACGATGGAAATCTGCGAGCGGATCCTGCCCGAGGAACAGGCGATGGCCGCATGGCTGGAGCACAACATGGCGGGCGTGGTGCGCACCTATCTCGCGCGCGACCAGGCCGACGCGCCGGCGAAGCGATAGCCGCGCCTCCTGCGACGCGGGCGCGCGTCACGCGCCTGCATCGCAGGCATCGGGTTGATCGTCCATCAGATACTGGATCACGAGCGCCGGATCGGCGACATCGAGAATCAGCCGGCGCATCACGCGCTTGCGCATATGGTCGTCGTCGAGCGTCCACGGCGCCGCTGCCTCGCCGAGGTAACGGGCGATCGCATCGCGATGGTCGCCGTCCGGCGCGAGCCCGAGCCGCGCCGCGAGCAGCCCGGCCACCACGTCGTCGATCTCGATCTCCAGTCGCCTGGAATCGATCAGCAGTTCGAGTTTCATGATCTATCGCCAACCACGAGAAAAACGGCGCGCGCGTCCCCACTGTCGCGCGCGCCGCACAGTGCCGCTCCGGCCAGCGGCGGATCGATCGTCGCAGGCGTCGCCTGCGGTGCGGATCAGTAGCCGAGTTCCGGCGACGCGGCCGGCGCGGCGCTTTCTTCCTTCGGCGCTTCGGCGATGGTCGCATCCGTCGTCAGCACGAGGCCCGCGATCGATGCGGCGTTCTGCAGCGCGGTACGCGTGACCTTGGTCGGGTCGACCACGCCGGCCTCGACGAGATCGCCGTACTCGCCGGTCGCCGCGTTGTAGCCGAAGTTGCCTTTGCCTTCGAGCACCTTCGCGATCACGACCGACGGCTCTTCCCCGGCGTTCGACACGATCACGCGCAGCGGCGCCTCGAGCGCGCGCAGCACGATCCGGATGCCGGCGTCCTGGTCGGCGTTCGCCCCCTTGAGGCCCGACAACGCCGCGCGTGCGCGCAGCAACGCGACCCCGCCGCCGGGCACGATCCCTTCCTCGACCGCCGCGCGCGTCGCATGCAGCGCATCGTCGACACGGTCTTTCTTTTCCTTCATTTCGACTTCGGTAACCGCGCCGACCTTGATCACCGCGACACCGCCCGCGAGTTTCGCGACGCGTTCCTGCAGCTTCTCGCGATCGTAGTCGCTCGTCGCTTCGTCGATCTGCACGCGAATCGACTTCACGCGTGCGTCGATGCGTGCCGCGTCGCCCGCGCCGTCGATGATGATCGTGTCGTCCTTGCGAACCTCGACGCGTTTCGCGCGGCCGAGATCGTCGAGCGTGGCCTTGTCGAGCTGCTTGCCGGTTTCTTCGGAAATGACCGTCGCGCCGGTCAGGATCGCGATGTCCTCGAGCATCGCCTTGCGCCGGTCGCCGAAGCCCGGAGCCTTGACGGCTGCGACCTTCAGGATCCCGCGCATCGCGTTCACGACGAGCGTCGCGAGCGCTTCGCCCTCCACATCTTCCGCGATGATCAGGAGCGGCTTGCCGGCCTTCGACGCAGCCTCGAGAATCGGCAGCAGGTCGCGAATGCTCGAGATCTTCTTGTCGTGCAGCAGGATCAGCGCGTCGTCGAGATACGCGGCCTGCTTGTCAGGATCGTTGATGAAGTACGGGCTCACGTAGCCGCGATCGAACTGCATGCCTTCGACCACGTCGAGTTCGTTGTCGAGCGACTTGCCGTCCTCGACCGTGATCACGCCTTCCTTGCCGACCTTCTCCATCGCGTCGGCGATGATCTTGCCGATCGCGTCGTCCGAGTTCGCGGAAATGGCGCCGACCTGCGCGATTTCCTTGTGGGTCGAGATCGGTCGCGACAGCTTGCGCAGTTCGTCGAGCACCGCGCCGACGGCCTTGTCGATGCCGCGCTTCAGGTCCATCGGATTCATGCCGGCCGCGACATGCTTCATGCCTTCCTGCACGATCGCCTGCGCGAGCACGGTGGCCGTCGTCGTACCGTCGCCGGCCACGTCGGCGGTTTTCGACGCGACCTGCTTGACGATCTGCGCGCCCATGTTCTCGAAGCGCTCCTTCAGCTCGATTTCCTTCGCGACGGATACGCCGTCCTTGGTGATGACGGGTGCGCCGAAGCTGCGCTCGATCACCACGTTGCGGCCCTTCGGCCCGAGCGTCACCTTCACGGCATCGGCCAGGACGTTCACGCCCTTGACGATCCGGCTACGCGCGCCGTCGCTGAATTTCACGTCTTTTGCAGCCATTTCGATTGCTCCGGATGAAGTCGTTGAACGGAATTCCGCGCCCACCGGCCCACGCCGGTGCCGCGCGGTCGAATCGGATGTCAGGCCGCCTTCCTGGCGGGCTGCGATTCGGGTTCGAGTACGCCCATGACGTCCTCTTCGCGCATCACGAGCAGTTCCTCGCCGTCCACCTTGACGGTCTGGCCTGCATACTTGCCGAAGAGAACCTGGTCGCCGACCTTGAGCTGCAGCGGGCGCTGCGAGCCGTCCTGGAGCAGCCGGCCGCTGCCGACCGCGATGACTTCGCCCTGTTCGGGCTTTTCCGCGGCGGAGTCCGGGATCACGATGCCGGAGGCTGTCGTCCGCTGCTGTTCGATTCGCTTGACGATAACCCGGTCGTAGAGGGGACGAATCTGCATTTTCATCTCCTGAGCGATAAGATCACCTGAATAAGGGAATCCGGCGGCGCAGGCACTTGCGAGGCAGCTGCGCGGCCGTGCCATCGTTTGGCGAAAAGCGAAATAGTGGCGCCGATGCGCGCTTCAAGGGGCAGAAGAAAACGCGTTTGTAACAAAATGTTTCAACGCATCAGGATGCCGCGAATGGCGCCCAGACGGTAAAGCGTGCGCGCCGAACGGTGTCCGGCCGGCCGCGGCAAAACGGGACACGGCGGCTGCCGGCCGCCATCGGCGTCGAGCGTGTCGTCGCGCTCGTCCAGCATGCGCAAGAGCCCGCCCTTGACCGGGCGAAACAGCCATCTTGCGTACCCGTTGCGGGCGGCCAAGCGCATCAGCTCATCACGATCCGGTGCGCCGTCGACGAGATGACAGCCTGCAGACGGGCCGCCGTCGTAATCGCCGAATGCCTGGCGGCACGCAAGCGCTTCGCCGGCCGACGCGCCGATCGTGTTGCAGCCGCGCCGCTCGACGCGCTCCAGCTCCCACGCGCCGAGCCGCCATGCGGCATCCAGCAGCGTTTCGTCGATGGACTCGAGCGCATGCCACGGCAGCGCGAACTGGATTGCGCTGCCGGGAACCGGCCGCCGCGGCAACGCGACGCCGGGCAGCGCCAGCGGTGTTTCACGCAGAAAGCCGTGCCAGTGCAGGATCGCGATCAACGGCGTATTGGCGCGTGCGGCGGCCGTCACCGTCACCGCATAGAGCGGCAGCCGGACGGCTTCCATCTGCTCGTTCACGAAGTCGAAGAGATCCATGAAACCTCCATTCGTCGCGTGTCGAATGGCCCCTTGAAATTTGCATCGCCTGACCTATTTTAGGTGTCGCTCAACGCAGCCGCGATTCGCGCGCTGCGTGTTTCGATGCGTTATCGCCCACGCCGGCCGCGGCACGATCGCGCACCGGTTCGTCGCGCGTGGTGTTGCCGTGTGCCCGATGCATTGACCATGAGAGACGACCATGCTGAGTCCACACGAATTCGCGACCTTGATGCTGATCCGTCATGCGCCGGATCAGCTGGACACGACCCGTGCCGAAATCGACGCGCTGCTCGAGCGGCAATTGATCATGCTGGAACATCGCGCGGACGGACATCGCCGCGTGCATCTGACGCCGCGAGGGCGCACGCTGCTCGATGCGTTCGGTTCAGGCAGCCGCGGGCGCACGCGCGCGGATCCGCGCCGGCGCAGCCGTGACTCCGACGAAGCGCAGGCCGCGCCACCGTCGTTGGTGGCAGCGGCGGCGGACGCGATGCAGGGCGCGCAGCCGCAAACCTGACGCCGCGGCAATTCAAACGACATCGCGTGCCGCGTGCGGTGAGCCCGCATGCGGCACGTATCGAGGAAAACGTTGCGGACCGGAACGACGCCGTCGGCGCGGCGTCCCGGCACGCGTCGGCGTGCGTGCACGTGCCGGCCGCTGCCCGCATTGCACGGGCAGACTACGCGCTATGCGTAGCGGCTCAGCCACTCCTCGGAGAATTTTTTCGCATAGGCGACGGCTTCGGCTTCGGTATCGAATTCGCCCAGCTTGCGGAATGCCGCCTCGCGGCTGAAACCCAGCTTCGTGACCTCGACCTGCGCGGCATATTTGCCGTCTTCCGTCACGCGCGGCTCGCAGTTCATCTCGTACCCGCGCATCACAAATTTCTTCTGCATTGCTTCAACACTATTTTGAGACGGGGGAAATCGTAGCATGGGCGTCCGGCGCATTCACACCCGCTGCCGAAACGGGGCAGCATCGGTTTTATTAGAGTAAACCGTCCAGACGATCCACTACAGGATGCGGCTTTGCGGGCCCGACGCACGACGTCCTGTAAAAATTTGTCGCCGCCACGGCGACACGATGCCGCGCCCCCAACGCCGAATGCGCCCTGCCGTGGTGCATTTCGTCGGCATCGCGGCGCAATTACGTGCCGCCCGACGAGCAATCGCGCACCCGCCCGGCACGATCCGCGCCTGAAGGTTGCGAACGGGCCGGCGGCGCGCCGCACACGCCGCCGCAGCAGGCGTAACGTCGTGACACACCTTTCACAGAAACGCACCTTTCGCGACATGGAATGGCCGTCGTTTTGCGGTAAAGTTATCTTTTCCGCGCGTGGCCGGTCGGCTCGCCCCCTGGACGTCGTCGAGACTGTCCGCCGAGACTGCCGCAAGGCGTCGTTCTGAACGTCACGATCCGTTCCCGTAGCATGACCACTGAAGCAATCACCACGGATTCCCTCGCGGTTGCCGAGCGCGTGCGCGAGTTGATGACTCGCAACGGCATCGGCAAGCGCCAGCAAACCACCGAGCTGTGCCGCATCCTCGACCTGAGCTTTTCGCAGGGTCACCGCAAACTGCGCGGCAGCAGCCCCTGGACGCTCGCGCAAATCAAGAAGGTCGCCGAAGCGTACGGCGAGCCCGCCGCTCAATTGTTCGGCGCGCAGACGCTCGACCCCGGCATGGTCGGCGCCTATTCGCAGGAGGCCGTCCTGTACGCCGGTGTCGCCGAGATTCCATGCACCGCCTGGATCGGCGCTCCGCTCGAAGCCGGTGCGCGCCCCGAATTCGTCGCGTACGAGCAGAACGGCCGCTGGCGCGTGCTGCGCCATACGGGCGTGCTGTACCAGAACGCGTACGACGTGCACAAGATCGAGATCTATCCGCGCCGCGCGGAAAGCGACAAGCTCGTCGTCGCGGTAATCGATCCGGATCGCGTCAGCGCGACCGAGCTGTGCCGCTATCTCGAGCGACAGGGTTTCGCGACGGCCGCATTCGACGGCCTCACGCCGTTCGTCGACGCGCTGCAGGGCCAGGCGTTCGACGCGGTGGTCACCGAATGGCTGTTCGACGACAGCACGGCCGCCACCGCGATCAAGGCGGTGCGCACGTCCGACAATCCGGGCGCGCCGATCTTCGTGCTGACGGGCGACCTGCTCACGGGCCGCGCGAGCGAAGCGGACATCAGCGAAGTGATCCGCGCGTTCGACGTCGTCTGCTACGAAAAACCCGCACGCATGGCGATCCTCAGCGCCGATCTCGCGAAGCGGCTCGCACGCGGGTAATTTCCGCACGCACGCGCCGCGCCTTCGCATGGCCGGCGCGCCGGCCGCACGGCGGCCGTGAACAGGTTCCTCGGTACAATGGCCGAACCTCGTTCACGACGGCCTGCGCCGCCCGACTTCATGGCCCGCCTCATTCCCGACGACTGGAAAAGCCTCGCCGCCACCGGTGCGGCCGAACGCGAGCGCGAGACGCTCGCGGCCCTCGAACACGCGTTGCCGGACGGCTACACCGTCTATCACGGCGTGCACTGGACGCGTGCCGACCAGGGCTTCTCGGTGTTCGGCGAAGCGGCATTCGTCGTCGTGAGCCCGGCCGGCCGCGTGCTGCTGATCGAGCAGAAGGCCGGCTTCCTGCGCGAAACGCCGAAGGGGCTCGTGAAGGTGTACCTGCAGAAGGAGCGCAACGTCCCGATCCAGCTCGCGCGCACGCAGGAGACGCTGCACCGGCGCCTGACCGCCGCGCTCGGCGCGGGCGTCTACGGCGTCGAGGCGCTGCTGTACTGCCCCGACTACTCGATCCGCGAGACGGCGATCGCCGGCGTCGCGGCCGACCGCATCGTCGACGCATCGCGCAAGGCGCAGCTCGCGCAGGTGATCCTGCAGATCCTGCCCGAGCATGACGAGCCGTTGCCGAACGCAGCGAAGCTGCATCATTTCCTCGCGGACGAACTCGCGCTCACGCCCGACACGAGCGCGCTCGTCGGGCAGGCCGGCACGCTCGTCACGCGGCTGTCGGGCGGGCTCGCCGCGTGGGCGCGCCAGCTCGAGTTCACGCCGTTCCGCTTGCGCGTGACGGGCACCGCGGGTTCGGGCAAGACCCAGCTTGCCGTGCAGGCGATGCGCGACGCGGTCGCGGCCGGCAAGCGCGTGCTTTACGTGTGCTTCAACCGGCCGCTCGCCGACTACATCGCGCGCATCGCGCCGCCCGGCGCGAAGATCGCGAACTACCATCAGCTGTGCGACTGGGTGGCCCGCGACGGCGGCTATACGCCCGACTTCGACGTGCCCGGCGCGTTCGAGCGGCTCGAGGCGCGTTTCGCGGAAACGCCGGTTCCGGAACGCTGGCGCTTCGATGTGCTGATCGTCGACGAAGGACAGGATTTCCACGCGCCATGGGCGGCCGCGCTGGAGCGCCTGCTGGCGCCGGACGGTGCATGGTGGTGGCTGGAAGATCCGCTGCAGAACCTTTATCTGCGCGAGCCCGTCGCGCTGCCCGGCTGGGTCACGCTGAAGGCGCTGACGAATTACCGCAGCCCGCGCGACCTGCTCGATTTCGTGCGCGACGTCGTCGGCCGCGTCGAGCCGCTCGCGGCCGAGCTGTGTTCCGGCAGCCCGTTCGATGGCTCGGATCCGTCGGTGTCGTCATACGGGGAAGACGGCGCATCGGGCGACGCGCTCGCCGACGCGTGCATCGATGCGACCAAGCGCGCGATCACGCACGCGCTGTCGCTCGGCTTCCGCAAGCAGGACATCGCGGTGCTGTCGTATCGCGGACGCGAAAGCTCGGCGCTCGCGCGGCTCGACCAGCTCGGCCCGCATCGGGTCAAGCGCTTCACGGGCAAATACGATCTGTTCGGCAACCCTGAATATCGCGAAGGCGAGGTGCTGCTCGATTCGATCTATCGCTTCAAGGGGCAGTCCGCACCGTGCGTGATCCTCACCGAGATCGATTTCGACACGCTCGATGCGCGCGCGGCCCGCAAGCTGTTCGTCGGCGCGACGCGCGCGACGATGAAGCTGCTGCTCGTCGCGTCGGCGCGCTCGGCCGCGCAGCTCACGAACGGCTGACGCGACGCTCGGCCGGCGGGCGCGCGCAACCCAGCGCCCCGCCCGCGCCGCACGTCACGCGACGCGAAACGCGCCCACCGCCCGGCGCAGCCCGTCGGCCTGCTCCTCGAGCGACGCGGCGGCGGCCGCCGCCTGCTCGACCAGCGCCGCGTTCTGCTGCGACACCTGGTCCATCTGCGACACCGCGCGGTTCACCTGCTCGATCCCGTCGCGCTGCTCGTTCGACGCGGCCGCGATCTCGGTCATGATGCCCGTCACGCGGCCGATCGCCTGCTGGATGTCCTGCATCGTCGCGCCGGCCACGCCGACCAGCCGCGAACCCGTCGCGACGCGCTCGACCGATTCGCCGATCAGCGTGCGGATCTCCTTCGCGGCCGACGCCGAGCGCTGCGCGAGCGTGCGCACTTCACCCGCGACCACGGCGAAGCCGCGACCCTGCTCGCCCGCGCGCGCGGCTTCGACCGCCGCATTCAGCGCCAGGATGTTCGTCTGGAACGCGATGCCCTCGATCGTGCCGATGATGTCGGCCACCTTCTGCGAGCTCTGGTCGATCTCGTTCATCGTGCCGATCACTTCGCCGACGACCGCCGCGCCGCGCGTCGCGATCTGGCTCGCGTCGTCCGCGCACGCCTGCGCCTCCACCGCGTGATCGGCGTTCTGCTTCACGGTCGCCGTCAGCTGTTCCATGCTCGCGGCCGTCTGCTGCAATGCCGACGCCTGCTCCTCGGTGCGCTGCGACAGGTCGGTGTTGCCGGCCGCGATCTGGTGCGTGGCCGTCGAGATCGCTTCGGAGCCCTGCGTGACCTGGCGCACCGTATCGGCGAGGCTGCGCTGCATGCCCGTCACGCCCTTGACCAGCTCGGCCATCTCGTCGCGCGACGACCAGCGCACTTCCGACGTCAGGTCGCCGTCCGACAGGCGGCGGAAATGCGACAGCAGACGGTTCACCGGCTGCGTGATCGCGAAATGCAGGCCGATCGCGCAGCCGAGGCACGCGGCGAGACCGAACGCAATGCCGGCGATCGCGCCCGCGCGCATCCAGCCGTAATACGTCTGCGCGGTGTCGTAGACCTCCTTGCCGCGCGCGGCCTGGTACGCGTCGAGTGCATCGGTCGCCTGCGTGAGCGCGACCGACAGCGGCGGCGCGACCGTCATCAGCAGCCGGTCGGCATCGTCGCGATGTCCGGCACGGATCGCGTCGATCAACGGCTTCAACGCCTGTCCGATCAGCGCCTGGCGCGCGGCGTCGAGCCGCGTCGCGAGCGGGCCTTCGTCGCCGTCGTGCGGCATCGCCGCGTAGGTGCGCCACGCGGCGTCGGCCTTCGCCAGATAGTTTTCGGCCTTGGTGACGAGATCGGGCACTTCCGGCGCCTCGGGATGCAGCAGCGCGCGATCGAGTGTGGTGCGCACGATCGTCAGGTTCAGGCTCGCGGCCGACAGCGCGGTCTTCGCGGCCAGCTGGCGCGTATAGGCCTCGTCGAGCGCACGGTTCGAGCTCTGCATGCCGGTCAGGCCGATCAGGCCCGAGACGACGAGCAGCGCGGCGACGAGGCCGAGCGTGGAAAAAATCCGCGTGCGGATCGAGAAGCGGGAAAACAGGGCGTTCAGGTTCATGACGGGACGTGAGCGGAAAAAAGTGCCGCGGCAATCGGTCCGCGGCACTCTGGATTACGGTTTGCCTGCAAAAAACTTGAGCCCTGCCCTTTGCCGGGCTGATCGCGATCAATTTTCCCGCCCGCAATCTTCTGTTACGGCTGCAACAATTCCAGATGCGGCAGAAATTGACCAGGCAATCAATCGATTCTATATTTCGGTCAGTTTCCTGCCATGGCAGATATGTCGATGAGAACCGATACCCTCGTTACCCCGCCGGCCGCCGACGCGGCCCGCCGCGACGCGCCGACCGGGCTGATCGTCGCCGCACTGCTGCTGGTCATGCTGTTGTCCGCGCTCGACCAGACGATCGTGTCGACCGCGCTGCCGACCATCGTCGGCGAGCTCGGCGGCCTCGACCAGCTGTCGTGGGTCGTCACCGCGTACCTGCTGTCGTCGACGGTCGTGCTGCCGCTGTACGGCAAGCTCGGCGACCTGTACGGCCGCAAGATCGTGCTGCAGGCCGCGATCGTGCTGTTTCTCGCGGGCTCCGCGCTGTGCGGCGTCGCGCAGGACATGACGCAACTGATCGTGCTGCGCGCGCTGCAAGGCCTCGGCGGCGGCGGGCTGATGGTCGTCACGATGGCCGCGATCGGCGACCTCGTGCCGCCCGACCGCCGCGCGCGTTATCAGGGCATGTTCGGCGGCGTATACGGCCTCGCGACGATCATCGGGCCGCTGCTCGGCGGCTTCCTGGTCGAACACCTGTCGTGGCGCTGGATCTTCACGATCAACCTGCCGCTCGGTTTCGTCGCGCTCGCGGTGATCGGCATCGCGTTCCGGCCGCACACGGCGCACGTGAAGCACCGGATCGACTACATGGGCGCCGCGTTCCTCGCGACGGCCCTCACGTGCGTGATCCTGTTCACGAGCGAAGGCGGTTCGCTGCTGCCGTGGTCGTCGCCGCAGCTGTGGATGACGCTGGTGCTCGGCGTGGTCGCGGTCGGCGGCTTCATCTACGAGGAACGGCTCGCGGCCGAGCCGATCATGCCGCTCGACCTGTTCCGCCAGCGCACCTTCGTGCTGATGAGCCTGATCGGCTTCGTCGTCGGCATCGCGCTGTTCGGTTCGGTCACCTTCATTCCGCTCTATCTGCAGGTCGTGAAGGGCTCGACGCCGTCGCAGGCCGGCATGCAGCTGCTGCCGATGATGGGCGGGATGCTGGCGATGTCGGTCGCGAGCGGGCGGCTGATCTCGCGGTTCGGCACGTATCGGCCGTTTCCGATCGCGGGGACGCTGATCGGCGGCATCGCGATGGCACTGCTGTCGACGCTGTCGCTCGACACGCCGCTGCGGACGATGTACGCGTACATGGCGCTGCTCGGGATCGGGCTCGGCATGGTGATGCCGGTGCTCACGCTCGCCGTGCAGAACACGGTCGAATTCCGCCACATGGGCGTCGCGACGTCGGGCGTGACGTTGTTTCGCTCGATCGGCGGCTCGCTCGGCGTCGCGGCGTTCGGCGCGCTGTTCTCGCACGGGCTGCAGGCGCGGCTCACGCAAGCGCTGCCGGCCGGCACGGAGCTGCCCCCGGCGCTCGGCCCGGCGGCCGTCCACCAATTGCCCGATGCGGTGCGCGACGCGTATCTGCATGCGTTCGCCGGGTCGCTGCACGTCGTGTATCTCGCGGCCGCCGGCGTGATCGCGATCGCGTTCGTGCTTGCGTGGTTCGTCGAGAGCACGCCGCTGCGCAAGCATCACTGATCGGCGAGCGGGCGGCGGCACCGTGATCGCGGCGCCTGCCCGCCGCCAGGCGCCGCGCAACGGCCGCTCCCGATGCACGGTCCGCCGTCACGGCACCAGCACCACCGCGCCCGTCGTCTGTCGCGATTCCAGCAGACGATGCGCGTCGGCCGCCTGCTCGAGCGGCACGCGCGCGCCGATTTCGACGTGCATCCCGCCCACGAGCCGTTCGAGCGTCGCGCGCGCCGCCTCCCGGTACCCCGCCACGTCCCGCGCGATGAAGCCCAGCACGCTCGGCCGCGCCAGCGCAATCGAGCGGGCCGGGCCCAGTTCGTCGAGGTCGAACGTCTGCCGGGCGCCGATCGCGGCAACCTGGCCGATGCTCGCGACCATCCCGAACGGCCGGACCGCGCCGAGCGTACGCGTGAGCACGTCGCCGCCGATTCCGTCGATCGCATAGTCGACACCCGCGCCGCCGCCGAATGCGCGGGCCGCCGCGACGAAATCCGCCTCGCGATAGTCGATCACCGCCTCCGCGCCTCGCGCGCGCACCAGGGCGGCCTTCGCGGCCGAACCGACCGTGCCGATCACCCGCGCGCCGAGCGCGCGCGCCCATTGCGTCGCGAGCAATCCGACACCGCCCGCCGCCGCGTGCACGAGCACGGTGTCGCCCGCATGCACCTGACGCACGCGGTGCAGCAGCATGTAGACGGTAATGCCTTTCAGTAGCCCGCCCGCGACTGCGTCGTCGCTCACGCCGTCGGGCACGGGCACCACGCGCTCGGCAGGCAGCGTGCGCACGCTCGCGTAGCTGCCGGTCGGCAGCCCCGCATAGGCGACACGCTGCCCCGGGACCAGCCCCGTCACGCCGGCCCCGACCGCATCGATCACGCCGGCCGCCTCGACACCGAGCGCGTCCGGCAGTGCCGGCAACGGATGCGCGCCGGTCCTGAAATAGATGTCGACGAAGTTCACGCCGACGGCGGTCTGGCGAATCCGCACCTCGCCGGCGCCGGGCGGTGCGACGGGCGCATCGACGCGGCGCAGCACGCCGGCGTCGCCGTAGCGGTCGATGCCGATTCGGGTGGCGGTGGCAGTTTGGGTCATGACGTTCCTCGCAATCGAATGGTGTGACACGATCATCCCATCGTGCATAATCGATCGGAATTCCCGTTTTCCGCCCAATTACTGTGCAAAATTCGACCGATCCGCTGCCAGCATCCGCGCCGCCGATGAATTGGGACGACCTGCCCTATTTCCTGGCAGTGATGCGCGGCGGCAGCCTGTCGGCCGCCGCGCGAGCGCTACAGGTCCAGCATTCGACGGTCGCCCGGCGCATCGATGCGCTGGAGTCCGCAATCGGCATCCGGCTGTTCGACCGGCTGCCGCGCGGCTGGCCGCCGACCGACGAAGGCCTGCATCTCGCCGAGCATGCCGCCCGCGTCGAAGCCGACGTGCATGCATTCGCGCGCGCCGCGCAGGGAGCGGCGGCGCTCGATGGCGTCGTGCGCGTGTCGGCGTCGCCGGTATTCGCGAGCCACTTCCTCGCGCCGCGGCTCGCCCGCGCGCTGCGTGCGTGGCCCGCGCTGCGGATCGACCTGATGGGCGAGATGCAGGCGGCCAACCTGTACGCGCGCGAAGCGGACCTCGCGGTGCGCCTGTCGCGACCGACCGAACCGGGGCTGGCCGCGCGCCGGCTCGGCACGATGCGCTTCGCGCTGTGCGCGTCCCCCGACTGGGCCGCCGCGCCGCCCGACACCTGGGCATTTCTCGGCTACGACGACGCGCTCGCGCAAATGCCGCAGCAGCAATGGCTCGAACGCTTCGCGGCCGGGCGCCGCTTCGCGTTCATCGCCAACGACCTGGCCGCGCTGCATCGTGCGTGCGTGGCCGGCGCGGGCGTCGCGTTGCTGCCGCGCTTTCTCGTCGACACGTCGGCGACGGATGCCGACGCGGGCGCGGGCACGCCGCCGCTTCCCAGCGACCCGTCGCTGCCGCGCGCCGCCGCGCTCGTCGAGTTGACGTCCGTGCCTCGTTGCGATGTCGAGCGCGAGATCTGGCTCGTCGTCCACCCGGACGTGCGGCGCTCGCCGCGCGTGCAGCGCGTCGCGGACGCAATCGCCGACGCGGTTCGCGAAGCGGACGGGCATTTGTAGGCCCCGGCTCCTGCCGAGCGCGCGACGCGATCCATGCCTTTACGGCGCCGCGTCGCGGCGGGCATAGTAGCGGTTTCGTCCGATCGCTCCGCCACCATGTCCGCCGCCCCCGCCTGCGTCGTCGTCCGCGACGCGACCGATGCCGATCTCGCCGCCATTCACGCGATCTACGCGCACCACGTGCGCCACAGCGTCGCGTCGTTCGAAGAGACGCCGCCCGACGTCGACGAACTGCGGGCCCGCCGCGACGCGGTGCTGCGCCACGGGCTGCCTTATCTCGTCGCCGAATGCGACGGCCGCATCGCCGGCTACGCGTACGCGACGCCGTATCGCACACGCACGGCGTACCGTCACACGATCGAGGATTCGATCTACATCGACGACGCGCAGCGCGGCCGCGGCATCGGCCGCGCGCTCCTCGCGGCGCTGATCGCGCGTTGCGAGGCCGGCCCGTGGCGGCAGATGATCGCGGTGATCGCCGACGGCGGCACCGGCGGCTCGACTTCGCTGCACAGCGCATTCGGTTTCGAGCCGGCGGGCGTGCTCAAGGCGGTCGGTTTCAAGCACGGCCGCTGGATCGATACCGCGCTGATGCAGCGCGCGCTCGGCGACGGCGCACGCACGCTGCCCGCCTCGCCCGAGCCTGTCGCGTCGCGCTAGAATGGCCGCATGCCAAAACAGACTCCAACCATGCCAGACGAGGCCGCGGCGGATTCCCGCAACGAGTACACGGTCGACGAACTCGCACGCGTGTCCGACACGACCGTGCGCAACGTCCGCGCATACCAGGATCGCGGCCTGCTCGCGCCGCCCGAGAAGCGCGGGCGCGTCGGCATCTACGACGACACGCACGTCGCGCGCCTGAAGCTGATCAACCACCTGCTCGCGCGCGGCTATACGCTGTCGAACATCCAGGACCTGATCAAGGCGATCGACGAAGGCCACGACCTGCGCTCGATCCTCGGCCTGGAAAACGCGATCGGCGGCCGCTGGTCGCACGAACTGCCGAAAACCTATTCGCTCGCCGCGCTCGCGCAGATGTTCGGCCCGCAGACGGCATCGCAACTGTCGCGCGTGACCGAACTCGGCCTGCTCGAACGGCGCGGCCTGTCGTTCGTCGCGAAAAGCCCCGCGCTGCTCGAGGCAGCGGCCGCGATGACGAAGGAAGGCATCCCGCCGCGCGAGCTGCTCGACGTGATCAGCCTCGCGCGGCCGCACTTCGACGCGATCGCGCGGCTGCTCGTCGATCTCGTCGTGAAGCGGCTCGACCGTTACGACGCGGGCACGCTGCCGCCGGTCAACGACGTGCCCGCGCTCGTCGACGCGATCTGGCGGCTGCGCCCGCTCGCGGCCGTGTTCGTCGAAGGCGAGACGAACCGCGCGCTCGAGGCGGCGGCAAGCGCCTATCTCGGCGGCCGCGTCGCGACGATCCTCGACAAGAAGCTGAGCGACGAAGCGGCACGGCAGGCCGGCACGGCCGATCCGCAAGCCGACGGCGACAAAGCATAGGCGCGCCGGCGTCATATTCATATCGGCAATGCTTCGTTTGCGGGCCCGATCGCCCGTGCGACGATTCTTCCACCCGAGCGGCACGCGCCGCTCCCCGAAGACGTTTCGCATGGAGTCCGTTCGATGATTCGTTTCACCCGCTGGATCACCCGCGCCGCCGCGACGACGCTCGTCGCGCTCACCGCCACCGCCGCGCTCGCGCAGGGCAGCACCGACAAGGTTGTGCGCATCGGCTTCCAGAAGGCCGGCCTGCTGTCCGTCGTCAAGACGCAGGGCTCGCTCGAGGCGCGGCTCAAGCCGCTCGGCTACGACGTCCGGTGGTTCGAATTCCCGGCCGGCCCGCAATTGCTCGAAGCGCTGAATGCGAACAGCATCGACTTCGGCTACACGGGCGCGCCGCCGCCGGTGTTCGCGCAGGCGGCCGGCGTGCGCTTCGTGTACGTCGGCGCGGAACCGCCGTCGCCGCACAATGAAGCCGTGTTCGTGAAAGCCGATTCGCCGGTCCGCTCGCTCGCCGACCTGCGCGGCAAGAAGGTCGCGCTGCAGAAAGGCTCGAGCGCGAACTACCTGCTGCTCGAGGCGCTGAAAAAGGCCGGCGTGGGCTACGACGAGATCCGCCCCGTGTACCTGCCGCCCGCCGACGCGCGCGCCGCGTTCGAGAGCGGCAACGTCGACGCGTGGGCCGTCTGGGATCCGTACTACGCGGCCGCCCAGAATTCGCTGAAGATCCGCACGCTGTCCGACTACACGGGCCTCACGCCCGCGAACAACTTCTACGAGGCAACGCGCGACTTCGCGGAGCAGCATCCCGACGTGGTCGGCACGATCCTGAAGCAATTGCGCGAAACGGGCCTGTGGGTCAATGGGCATCCGGCCGAGACGGCCGCGCTGATCGCGCCGAAGGTCGGCCTGCCGCTGCCGCTCGTCGAAACGTGGCTCAAGCGCGTGCCGTTCGGCGCGGTGCCGGTCGACGAGAAGATCGTCGCGGTTCAGCAAGGCGTGGCCGATGCCTTTTATGCGGCGAAGCTGATTCCGCAAAAGCTGAGCGTCGCGGACAACGCGTGGAGCGACAAGCGCGTCGCGAGCGCGCTCGCGGCCAAGTAACGCGCGGCGGGCGCTCGTTCGAGCAAGGCGGCCGGGGTACCCTCCCCGTCCGCTTTTCTCGTTCCACCGCCGCCGTATGCGCACGCCGGCTACGTGCATCGCCGCATCCCTCTAGCGCCGCGAACACGTCGACCCGCACGCGGGATGTGCGGCCGGAACCATGCGCTAGAAGGATTCCCCGGTTTTCCCCCACCCGTTCTTCCGGATAATGGCCTGCAGCCGCGCTCACGACAGCGCGCCGTCCATCGCAGACGACAACAATCCGGAGACACCCGCCTTGATCGCTACCCTCCCAGCCACCTATCGCCGGCTCTGGCCGCTCGCGGTCGCCGCCGCGCTGCTGTACGGGCTGTCGCTCGCGGCCGCGCCCTATCCCGGCCAGGCCGTCGCGAAAGCCGCGATGGGCATCCTGCTGCTCGCGGCCGGCGGCACCTGCGCGGCACCGCGCGAACGGGCATGGCTATGCGCGGCGCTCGCCACGGCCGTGCTCGGCGACGTGCTGCTCGCGCTGCCGGACTGGCCGCTGTCGTTCGTCCTCGGGCTCGGCGCGTTCCTGCTGACACACCTGTGCTACAGCGCGATCTTCGTGCGCTGGCGCGCGCGGCCGCACGGCTGGCGCATCCTCGCGCTGATCGGCCTGTGGATCGCCGCGCCGGCGTTCTACGCCGCATTCCTCCCGCACCTCGGCGAGCTGCTCGCGCCGGTCGCCATCTACATGCTCGTGCTGTGCGCGATGGCAAGCTTCGCGCTCGCCGCACGCACGCGCGGCCCGCTGGTCGCCATCGGCAGCCTGATCTTCGTCGGCTCCGACACGCTGATCGGCGTCGGGCGGTTCCTCGGCGGCTTTCCCGGCATCGACTATCTGATCTGGGGCCTCTACGCGCTCGCGCAGGTCACGATCGTCGCCGGGGTTTTCCATGAGACGGCTGCCCGGACGATCCGGCCCCGATAGTGTTTCAAACAGGCCGCCGCGCGCCGGTGGCCTCCTCCGCCGCCGCTCCCGCCCTGCCGGCGGCCGTTTCCGCGCATTCCGCAATGCGGAAACCGACCCGTTCCAAACCTCGCTCAGCCTTTCCCCGCGCGGCTTCCGGCCCTTAGAGCGCCGCTTCTAGCCTCTTGCGGTTTCCGGGTTCACCCACTATCGTTACATCACACAATGTAACATTCAAAAATGAGCCAGATCGGAGACACCCGGATGAATGCTCGCACGTTGCCTTTCGGCCCGCCCGGCCATGACGGCCCGGACGAAACCATCGACATCGCTATCATCGGCACCGGCTTCGCCGGTCTCGGGATGGCCATTCGCCTGCGGCAGACCGGCGTGACCGACTTCGTCGTTCTCGAGAAGGCCGCGTCGGTCGGCGGCACGTGGCGCGACAACCATTACCCCGGGTGTGCGTGCGACGTGCAATCGCACGTCTATTCGTTCTCGTTCGCGCCGAACCCGCGCTGGACGCGCATGTTCGCGCCGCAGCCGGAGATCCGCGCGTATCTGGAAGATTGCGTGCAGCGCTTCGGCGTCGGCCCGCACCTGCGCCTGAACCACGAATTGCAGCGCGCGGAATACGACGAAGCCGCGCAACGCTGGCGCCTCACGTTCGCGAACGGCAAACGGCTGTCGGCGCGCGTGCTGGTGTCGGGGATGGGCGGGCTGTCGCGCGCCGCGCTGCCGGCGATTCCCGGTGTGGAGGACTTCAAGGGCCACGCGTTCCATTCGCAGCAGTGGGATCACGACTACGCGCTCGAAGGCAAGCGCGTCGCGGTGATCGGCACCGGCGCGAGCGCGATCCAGTTCGTGCCGCAGATTGCCCCGCGCGTGAAGGAACTCGCGCTGTTCCAGCGCACGCCGCCGTGGATCATGCCGAAGCCCGATCGCAACCTGACCGGCCTCGAGAAATGGCTGTTCCGCACGCTGCCGTTCACGCAGAAAATCGTGCGCAGCGGCATCTACTGGATGCTCGAATCGCGCGTGCTCGGCTTCGCGATCCATCCGTCGCTGATGAAGAACGTGCAGAAGCTCGCGCTGCGCCATATCCGCAAGCAGATTCCCGATCCGGAACTGCGCAAGGCCGTCACGCCGAACTACACGCTCGGCTGCAAGCGCGTGCTGATCTCGAACGACTACTACCCGGCGCTGTCGCGCAAGAACGTCGACGTGATCACGACCGGCATCGACCATATCGAAGCCGACGCGGTCGTGACGACCGACGGCAAGCGTCATGAGGTCGACTGCCTGATCTACGGCACGGGCTTCCAGGTCGCCGATCCGTATCCGCGCGGCGCGATCATCGGCCGCGGCGGCCTCGACATCGTCGATGCCTGGCGCGACGGCGCGCACGCGTATCTCGGCACGACGCTGCCGGGCTACCCGAACTTCTTCATGATCGTCGGCCCGAACACCGGCCTCGGTCACAACTCGATGGTGTTCATGATCGAGTCGCAGATCGAATACATCCTCGGCGCGCTGAACGCGATGCGCCGCGAACGCGCCGATGCGATCGAGGTGCGCCCGCTCGTCGAGGCGCAGTACAACAGCGACCTGCAGGGCAAGCTGAAGAAGGCGATCTGGTCGACGGGAGGCTGCAAGAGCTGGTACCTCGATCCGCGCACCGGCAAAAACACGACCCTGTGGCCCGGCTTCACGTGGCGCTTCCGCCAGGCGACCGCGCACTTCTCGATCGCCGATTACCACGCGTATCGCGCGCCGAGCCACGACACGACCGCGCGGCCCGTCGCCGCGCCCGCCGCTTCCGCTTCCACTTCCGCCGAAGCGGCCTGAGTCAGACAAGGAGCCACCGACATGAGAGATTTCTCCAACAAGGTTGCCGCGATCACGGGCGCGGGCTCGGGCATGGGCCGCTCGCTCGCCGTTCAGCTCGCGCAGGCGGGCTGCCACGTGTCGCTCGCGGACAAGAACGGCGTCGGCCTCGCCGAAACCGAGCGGATCGTGCGGGCCATCGCGCCGAACGTGCGCGTGTCGACGCGCGTGCTCGACGTCGGCGACCGCGACGCGATGTTCGCGTGGGCCGACGACACCGCGAAGGAACACGGCAAGGTCAACCTGATCTTCAACAACGCGGGCGTCGCGCTGTCGAGCACGATCGAAGGCATGGAGTACAGCGATCTCGAGTGGATCGTGAACATCAACTTCTGGGGCGTCGTGCATGGCACGAAGGCGTTCCTGCCGCACCTGAAGGCATCGGGCGACGGTCACGTGATCAACACGTCGAGCATCTTCGGGATCTTCTCGCAGCCGGGGATGAGCGGCTACAACGCGACCAAGTTCGCGGTGCGCGGCTTCACCGAATCGCTGCGGCAGGAACTCGACATGATGAAGTGCGGCGTGTCCGCCACCTGCGTGCATCCGGGCGGCATCCGCACCAACATCGCGCAATCGAGCCGCGTCGCGAAGAACATGGTCGGCTTCATCGTCGAGAGCGAGCAGCAAGGCAAGGACAGCTTCGAGAAGTTCTTCATCACGACCGCCGACGACGCCGCGCGCACGATCCTCGCCGGCGTGCGCAAGAACAAGCGCCGCGTGCTGATCGGCCGCGACGCGAAAGCGGCGGACTGGATGGCGCGTACGCTGCCGGCCGCATACCAGGCGCTCGTCGTGCTCGCGACGCGCCGCGAGGCCGCGAAGGCCCGCCGCGCGGCGTCGCGCTACGGCGCGCCGGCGGCCGCGCCGCTTCACGCCACCTACAACAACGCAGGCAATCAGGGAGGAGAACAATCATGACGACCCCGCACATGATGCCGGTACGGCGCGACATCCGTTTCGCGCTGCCGCCCGAACGCGCGAAGGACTGGCACGTCCAGGGCGTGCCCGTCACGCACTTCATGAACGCGCTGTCGCTGCTGTTCCCGGCCGGCGAGCGCTTCTTCATGGATTCGGTGCGCAACTACCGCGACCGCATCGAGGATCCCGAACTGAAGAAGCAGGTGCTCGGCTTCATCGGCCAGGAAGCGATGCACACGCGCGAGCACATCGAGTACAACGACCTGCTGCAGTCGTCCGGCCTGCCCGCGCACAAGCTCGACAAGCGGCTGTGGGCGATCCTCGGCTTCTTCAAGAAGGTGCTGCCGCATTCGATGCAGCTCGCGATCACGATCGCGCTCGAACACTACACGGCGATCCTCGCGAACCAGCTGCTGTCGGGCCACGAACACCGGATCGACGGATCGGTCGAAGGCTATCAGCAGATGTGGATGTGGCACGCGATGGAGGAAACCGAGCACAAGGCCGTGTCGTACGACGTATGGAACGCCGTGATGAAGCCGGGCCTCGGCAGCTACCTGCTGCGCACGGGCACGATGCTGACGACGACGGTGTTGTTCTGGGCGATCGTGTTCGACTTCCACGTTCGCCTGATGCTCGCGCACCGTCGCGAGCACGGCAGGTTCGGCGGCATGTGGCGCCTCGTCAAGTACCTGTACAGCCCGAAGCACGGCGTATTCCCGAGCATCGCGCGCGAATGGCTCGACTACTTCCGCCCCGGCTTCCATCCGTGGGACCACGACAACCATCAGTACCTGCAGGGGCTCGACACGCTGCTCGCGAACATCGACGCGACCAACGCGCGCCATGCCGCGCAGGCCGCCCCGCGCCGCGTGCCGCTGCATCCGGTTGCGCAGGCATGACGTCATGGCGCGCACACACGAGATGCTGACCGTCCGCTCCGGCGACGTGAAGCTCGCCGTCTACGTCAGCGGACCGCGGCGCGCGCCGCCGCTGATCCTCGTGCACGGTTATCCCGATTCGGCGGCCGTGTGGGCGCCGGTCCGTGCTCGGCTCGCGAAGCGCTATCGCGTGATCGCGTACGACGTGCGGGGCGCAGGCGCATCCGATGCGCCGCGCCGCCGCGCGGACTACGCGCTCGCGCGGCTCGCGGAGGACCTGAAGGCGGTGGCCGACGCGACGTGCGGCGGCCGGCCGTTCCATCTGGTCGGTCACGACTGGGGATCGATCCAGTGCTGGGAGGCCGTGACCGATCCCGCGTTTCGCGGCCGGATCGCGTCGTTCACGTCGATCTCGGGCCCGTGCCTCGACCACGTGTTCCGCGCGAAGATGCGGCTCAAGCAAAGCCTGAAGTCGTGGTACATCGCGTTCTTCCACCTGCCAGTCGTGCCGTCGCTGGTCTGGCGCCTCGGCGGCGCCGCGCTGTGGCCGCGCTGGCTGCAACTGACCGAGCGCGTGCGGCCGGAGCGCGATCCCGCGCAGTTGAAGAACGCGCTGAACGGGTTGCAGCTTTACCGCGCGAACTTCCTCGCGCGGGCGAGAAAGCCGCGCGAGCGATATGCGCAGGCGCCGGTGCAGATCCTCGTGCCGGTGCGCGACCGCTACGTCACGCCCGAGATGTCGGTCGACCTCGATCGCTGGCTCGGCGAGCACGTGCGCGAGGAAATCGACGGCGCGCACTGGATCGTGATGCGCAATCCGGAGCTGATCGCGGCCCGAATCGACCGGTTCGCGGCCGCGCATGAAAGGCCGGCGGTCGCGGCAGCACCGGCGGCAGCGACGCAAGCGGCGACGGTTCAGCGCAATGCCGGCAGGCGCCTGAACAGCGTCTCGTAGTCGATCACGAGCCCGTCGGCGTCGATGTCCATTTCCGCCGTGAAGTTTCGGAAAATGCCTTCGTAGCGGTAGCGCCGGCCCGGCTCGATGCACGTATACGCCTGCTTGACCGGCGTCACCTTCAGGTCGGGCGTCGAAACGTATGCGACGTCGATCGGCCGCCGCTCGCCGCGTGCGAGACCGAGGCGGCCGATCGGCAGCGAATTCGTGAACGGCGTCGCCGCGATGTCGATGTCGACACAACCGTCCAGTTCCGGCAGCGCGCGGCCCGAACCGTCGCGCCAATGCCCGGCGCCGTCGCCCTGCAACGCCAGCGTGCCGCCGCCCATCACCTTGAGCACCGCGTACGTCACGCGCCAGCGGGAATCGCATTCGACGCGATACGCGAGCCCGTAGGCGCGGCCGTAGCGCTGGCCGACCACCGCGCTTTCGACGACGATGCCGCCGGCGCTCCGGTCGAATGTCAGATGTTCGACGCCGTCGCCCTCCAGCGACGCCCAACGCACCTCGCGCATGCTTTCGCCTCCCGATCGATTCGATGTCGGTCATCGTCGCACGAATTCCGCTCGGCGACGCAAACGGCCGCGAGAACCGGCCAGTGCCACGAACCCGCCCACCGACACCGGCAATGTGTCGCGACACCGCCAATGCAGCCCCCGGCATCGCCATTCCCCAATTCGGGGCATCCACCACAAATCCTGACTATCCAGAATTCCCTATTCCGGTGCACGGCATTGTGTCCTATGCTCGCGGCTCCTCCTGTCCCACCGCCGCCATGCCTGTCGCCCGCCCTGCCTCGCCGTCGATCGACCTGCGCACCCTGCTGCGCGGCGTCGGGCAAATGGTGCTGCAGGCGAATGCAGTCACCGGCGCGCTGTTGCTCGCCGCGCTGGCGCTGACCGACCTGCGGCTCGCATCCGCGGCGCTGGTCGGCTCGGCCGCCGCCAGCATGGTCGCCGTGCTCACGGGCAGCGAGCCCCGCGACATCGAACAAGGGCTGCACGGCTTCAACGGCGCGCTCGCCGCGCTGATCGCCGTGCTGTTCGCGCCTTCGTCGCTCGCCGCCATCGCGCTCGTGCCGGTGGTCTCGATCGGCGCGGCGCTCGTGCAGCGCGCGATGCGTGTGCCGCTCGCCCGCTGGCGCCAGTGCCCGTATTCGAGCCCGTGCCTCGTCGTCACCGCGCTGTGGCTGCCGTTTGTTGCTTCGCAGCATCCGAGCGATGCGGCGACGACTGCGCCGCTTACGCTGCCTGCCGTCGCCGATGCGCTGTTGTCGGGCCTCGCACAGACCACCTTTGCGCAAGGCCCGTGGGCTGGCATGCTGATCGTCGCCGGCCTCGCCGTCGCGTCGCGCCGCGCGGCCGCATTCGCGCTCGGCGGCGCGATCGTGTCGACCGTGCTGCTCGTCGCGTCCGGCGCGAACGGCACGTCGTTCGCGGATGGCCTGCTCGGCATCAACGGCGCGCTTGCCGCGCTCGCGCTGATGCCGCGCGGGCCGCGCGCGGCGTTCGCCGCCGCCGCACTCGCCGCGCTGATCCAGTGGCTCGCGACGCGCGCGGACCTGCCTGCGTTCACGGCCCCGTTCGCTGTCGCGTCGTGGATCACGGTGATCGTCGCGCGCCGCTTCACCCTCGGAGAACCCGATGTCGTCATTCGCACACCGTCCTGACACCGTGAAGCCCGGCGGGCCGATCTCGGACGCCGAGCGCCGGGTGCGTGTCGATCTCGCCGCCGCCTATCGCCTCGTCGCGCTGAACGGCTGGGACGACCTGATCTACACCCATCTGTCCGCGACGGTGCCGGGCGAACCCGGGCATTTCCTGATCAACCCGTTCGGCCTTGCGTTCGACGAGGTACGCGCATCGAATCTCGTGAAGATCGACCTGGCCGGCAACCGGATCGGCGACGGCGAGCACGCAGTCAACGTGACCGGCTTCGCGCTCCACGCGGCCGTGCATGCGGCACGGCCGGACGCCGTCTGCGTGATGCATCTGCACAATACGGCCGGCATCGCCGTGTCGATCCAGCGCGACGGGCTGCTGCCCGCGTCGCAGCACGCGCTGCGGTTTCACGGCGATCTCGCGTATCACGACTACGAGGCGCTCGCGTTCTCGCCGGCCGAAGGCGCGCGGCTGACCGCCAGCCTCGGCGCGAAATCCGCGATGCTGTTGCGCAATCACGGCACGCTGACGGTCGGCCGGACCGTCGCCGAGGCGTATGTCTTGATGGATACGCTGATCAAGGCCTGCGACATCCAGATCCGCGCGCAGGCAGGCGGCGGGCCGCTCGTGTTGCCGGAACCGGCCGTCGCCACGCGCACCGCGGCGCAGTTGCGCGACGGCGGCGCGATCGAGGGCGAACTGGAATGGCCGGCGCTGCTGCGCCGCCTCGACCGGATCGACCCGTCGTATCGCGACTGAACGCCCGCCCTCGACACTCTCCCGACGAATCGTTCAACCCACCATCGGAGTATCCAGTCATGCCGACATTCAATATCCAGTTGTTCGAAGGCCGCACGGTCGAGCAGAAGCGTGCGTTCGTCGAGGCGATCACGCGCGTCACGTGCGAGACGCTCGGGTGCGACCCGGGCTCGGTCGACATCATTCTCGCCGACGTGAAGAAGGAAAACTGGGCGACGGCGGGCAAGCTGTGGAGCGACGAGCGCTGAATAGTGCCGCTCGATCTGCGGGTGTGTTGCGCTTGAACTCCCGCTACTCGAATGCCTCCTTTTTCACGTCGAAAAAGGAGGCCTGCAATTCGCACATGTCGAATTCCGCCGCTATCTCGATATATTGGCGTTGACAATCAGTCTCGCGGCAATTAGCTTTCGTTGGCACAGGCATCTTCCGATTTTCCGTATATCAATCTGCATAACCAATCAAATTCAATAAATCAGCATCCGAAACACTCCAGCCAGCCAATCGCCCCAGCGGCGGCGCCAGCAATGAAATCCGGCAATCAAGACCGAGCCGATCTTCAACCCATCATTGCAGGCCAACGCCATGAAAATCACGACACTCAAAGGCTATTTTGCTGCGCTGCTGTTTTCTTTGATTTCCTTCTCGAGCACCGGCTTCGGAAGCTCGTTGGCAATTGAATCCGTCAGACCAACTCCTTCGCTTGCCGTGCGGATATGGGAAGCGGTCGAAAACGGTACAGACTACAAAATCGTCAAGGTATCCCAAGAACGTTTTCTAATCGTCTACGGAAACAAGAACAATATTTCAGGGTACATCGTCTACGATCAACGAAACGGTCCAACCGGCACCGAGTATATTCCGGGGACGTCGATTTCGTCCGACATCACGATCGGAATTCAGGAGACGAGCAGTCAATCGATCGGTGTGATGCTGAGCATCGACGGCGACACCACGAGCTTTGTCGCAAAGCCCTACCGGTCTCGCCACAAGGTTCAAGAAGAGATCCGTCCGGGAAAGTGGTCCACGGTGGTTTCGGGTACCGCGATGCAACTGCAGATCGCCCCAAACCTCGTGGACGTTTCCATCAATATCGGCAAATGCCGGCTGACCGGAAAGATGAAATCTTCCAGTCGGGAGCATGTCTATCGCGTGACGACATGACCGGCAACGACGACTTGTCAGATGACAGGTCAGCAAGCAATTGACGCCGAGTTAGTATTTTCGGACGACCTGGCTGTCGTCTATACGACGAAACGAGAGTCAGCGAACTTCATTTTCCTCGGTCCCGTGGCCAGTGCGCGCGCACTCGACACGACACCGGAACCCCGACACACGTCGGCCTGTGCGCAATGGCGAGCAATGTGCAGAGCAAAATGCTCGGCAATGACTTTGCCCACCGGCAACTTCGGATTCAAGTTCTGGAACTGCGTCAACAGCTGCAATGCGTTGGCGGGATGCTAAAAGGGCGAACAAGTGATCTCAGACAAGCAAATCGCAAGTGTTCTCAACGACATGATCTTGCAAATGGGAGCCGACCTGGATCGCTCCCTGCTGGAAGTCAAGGCATCGTGTCCGGAGTCGGAATTCGTCGCCTATCGCGAATTCGTATCGCAACTGCTGACCACGATGCTGATCGACTTCATGAATCCGCTCTACGCGCGACACCCCGAGCTGAAACCGCCGGACCTGGCCTGACGCCCCCGTGCAACGCCCAGCGCCGGCGTTGCACGCGGCTTCCCTTCCTCGCTACGCGTTGTGCGCTCGCACATCGCGTTGTCACGCAATCGGCGCATATAATGCGGCACAGACGCAGCAGCCGATGGCCACCCGACGAGGAGACCGCCATGGAAGCGAAGAACGAGGAAGTCGTCGCACACCTGCTCTCCGATGTCGTCGAATTCGCGCGCGGACGCCTGCCCGAAGCCACGTTCCGGATCGTCGAACCGTTCCTGCGTCATTATTACGATTTCGTCGACGCCGACGATCTGCAGAATCGCAGCATCGCCGACCTCTACGGCGCCGCGATGGCGCACTGGCAGACCGCCCAGAAATTCGTGCCCGGCAGCGAACGGCTGCGCGTCTACAACCCGATTCTCGAACAGCACGGCTGGCACTCGGATCACACGGTGATCGAGATCGTCAACGACGACATGCCGTTCCTGGTCGACTCGGTCACAATGGCCGTCAATCGCCTCGGACTCGCGCTGCACTCCGCGCTGCACCCGGTGTTCCGCATCTGGCGCGGCGGCAACGGCGGAATCGAACGCGTCGATGCCGGTGGCGCGACGCCCGGCGACGGCCAGTCGCAGCTCGCGTCGTTCATTCATTTCGAAGTCGATCGCTGCGGCGACGCCGCGCTGCTCGACACACTGCGCGACGACATCGCACGCGTGCTCGGCGACGTCCGCGCATCGGTCGAGGACTGGCCGAAGATCGTCGACATCGCGCGCGCGACGATCAAGGACATGAAGGCCCGCGAATCCACCGCGGAAGACATCGAGGCGCGCGCGTTCCTCGAGTGGATGGTCGCCGATCACTTCACGTTCCTCGGCCAGCGCGACTACGCGCTCGTGTCGGACGGCACGGGCTTCGGCCTGCGAGGCGTCGAAGGCTCCGGCTGCGGCCTGCTGCGCGAATCGCTGCGCGCGCCTGGCGCGCCCGACGTGACACCGCTGCCGCCGGCCGCCGCCGAGATCATCACCGGCCCCTGGCCGATCTTCCTGACCAAGGCGAACTCGCGCGCGACCGTGCACCGTCCCGGCTATCTCGACTACGTCGGCGTCAAGCTCGTCGGCGCCGACGGCAAGGTGACCGGCGAACGCCGCTTCATCGGGCTGTACACGTCGACGGCTTATTTCGGTTCGTACAACGATATTCCGATCGTGCGCCGAAAATGCGCGAACATCGTGAAGCGTGCGGGCTTCCTGCCGAAGGGGCATCTCGGCAAGTCGCTGGTGACGGTGCTCGAAACCTATCCGCGCGACGAACTGTTCCAGGCCGACGAAGACCAGCTCTACGACATCGCGCTCGGCATCCTGCGCCTGCAGGAACACCAGCGCACGCGCCTGTTCGTGCGGCGCGACCGCTTCGACCGCTTCGTGTCGTGCCTCGCGTTCGTGCCGCGCGACAAGTACAACACCGACCTGCGGCGACGCATCGCGAAGCTGCTCGTCGACGCGTACAACGGCGTAAACGTCGAGTTCACGCCGCTGCTGTCGGAATCGGCGATCGCGCGGATTCATTTCGTCGTCCATGCCGAACCGGGCACGATGCCCGACGTCGACACGCGCGAGCTCGAAACGCGGCTCGTGCAGGTCGCGCGCCGCTGGCAGGACGATCTCGCGGACGCGCTGCTCGACGCCTTCGGAGAAGAACAGGGCAACCGCCTGCTGCAGCGCTATGCGGACTCGTTCCCCGCCGGCTATCGCGACGACTACCCGGCGCGCACGGCCGTGCGCGACATCGAGTTGATCGAGCGCGTGAAGGAATCGGGCCAGCTCGCGATGAACCTGTACCGCCCGATCGAGGCCGACGCGCGCGCATTCCGCTTCAAGGTGTACCGCGCGGGCGACCCGATCGCGCTGTCGCGCAGCCTGCCGATGCTCGAGCATCTCGGCGTGCGCGTCGACGAGGAGCGGCCTTACCGGATCCAGACGCAGGACGGCGCGCATGCGTGGGTGCACGACTTCGGCCTCGAACTCGCGGACGATACCGAATTCGACATCGAGCGCGTGAAGGGCCTGTTCGAGGACGCGTTCGACCGGATCTGGAGCGGCCGGATCGAGAACGACGACTTCAACCGCCTCGTGTTGCGCGCGCATCTGAGCGCGCGCGAGGTCACGATCCTGCGCGCGTATGCGAAATACCTGCGGCAGGTCGGCTCGACGTTCAGCGACGCATACATCGAGCGCGCGCTGACGGGCAACCCGGCGATCGCACGGCAGCTCGTCGAACTGTTCCTGCTGCGCTTCGACCCGGCCACCGGCGGCACGCGCGACGTGCGGGTCGAACACCTGCTGAAGGCGATCGAGACGGCGCTCGACCAGGTGCCGAACCTCGACGAGGACCGGATCCTGCGCCAGTTCCTCGGCGTGATCAACGCGACCGTGCGCACCAACTATTTCCTGCACGACGCGAACGGCGAATCGAAGCCGTATCTGTCGTTCAAGTTCAATCCGGCGAAAGTACCGGGCCTGCCCGAACCGAAGCCGATGTTCGAGATCTGGGTGTATTCGCCGCGCGTCGAGGGCGTGCACCTGCGCGGCGGGCGCGTCGCGCGCGGCGGGCTGCGCTGGTCGGACCGTCGCGAGGATTTCCGCACCGAGGTACTCGGGCTGATGAAGGCGCAGATGGTGAAGAACGTCGTGATCGTGCCGGTCGGCTCGAAAGGCGGCTTCGTCGTGAAGAACCCGCCGCCGCCGAGCGATCGCGAAGCGTGGCTGCGCGAGGGGGTCGCGTGCTACCAGACATTCCTGCGCGGCCTGCTCGACCTGACCGACAATCTCGCCGGCAACGCGATCGTGCCGCCGCCCGACGTGGTGCGGCACGACCCGGACGATCCGTATCTCGTCGTCGCGGCCGACAAGGGCACGGCCACCTTCTCCGATTACGCGAACGCGATCTCGCACGAATATGGCTTCTGGCTCGACGACGCGTTCGCATCCGGCGGCTCGGTCGGCTACGACCACAAGAAGATGGCGATCACCGCGCGCGGCGCCTGGGAGTCGGTGAAGCGGCACTTCCGCGAGATGGGCATCGACACGCAGACGACCGACTTCACGGTGGTCGGTGTCGGCGACATGTCGGGCGACGTGTTCGGCAACGGAATGCTGCTGTCGCCGCATATCCGCCTCGTCGCGGCGTTCGATCACCGGCACGTGTTCCTCGACCCGAACCCCGATGCGGCGAAGAGTTTCGCGGAGCGCCAGCGGATGTTCGCGCTCGAACGCTCGAGCTGGGCCGACTACGACACATCCGTGATTTCGGCGGGCGGCGGCGTCTACCCGCGCACCGCGAAGACGATCCCGCTGTCGCCGGCCGTGCAGGCCGCGCTCGGCATCGACGCACACGCACTGCCGCCGACCGAGCTGATCCGCGCGATCCTGCAGGCGCCGGTCGATCTGCTGTACAACGGCGGCATCGGCACCTACGTGAAGGCGACGCACGAAACGCACCAGCAGGTCGGCGATCGCGCGAACGACGCGGTACGCGTGAACGGCGCGGACCTGCGCTGCAAGGTGGTCGGCGAAGGCGGCAACCTCGGCTTCACGCAGTTCGGCCGCATCGAGTTCGCACAACGCGGCGGGCGCATCAACACCGATGCGATCGACAACTCGGCGGGCGTCGATTGTTCGGACCACGAAGTCAACATCAAGATCCTGCTCGGGCTCGTCGTCGGCGACGGCGAGATGACCGAGAAGCAGCGCAACGCGCTGCTCGCGGAAATGACCGATGAAGTCGGGCTGCTCGTGCTGCGCGACAACTACTACCAGACGCAGGCGCTGTCGATCGCCGGCCGCTACGGCGTCGAGCTGCTCGACGCCGAAGCGCGCCTGATGCGCTGGCTCGAACGCGCGGGCCGCTTGAACCGCGTGATCGAGTTCCTGCCCACCGACGACGAAATCGCCGAGCGGCAGGCCGCGAAACAGGGCCTCACGTCGCCGGAGCGCGCGGTGCTGCTCGCGTACAGCAAGATGTGGCTGTACGACGCGCTGCTCGAGTCCGACGTGCCCGAGGATCCGCTCGTCGCCGCGATGCTCGTCGACTATTTCCCGAAGCCGCTGCAACAGCGCTTCAGCGAACCGATGCATCGTCACCCGCTGCGCCGCGAGATCCTTGCGACGCACCTGACCAACGCGCTCGTCAACCGGGTCGGCTGCGCGTTCGTGCACCGGCTGATGGAGGAAACCGACGCGAAGCCGGGCGACATCGTGCGCGCCTGCATCATGGCGCGCGACGTGTTCGATCTCGATGCGGTATGGCGCGACATCGACGCGCTCGACAACCGCGTCGCCGACGACGTGCAGGCGCGCATGTTCGTCGACGTCGCGCGGCTCTTGGAGCGTGCGGCGCTATGGTTCTTGCGGCAGTTGCAGTCGGGCACGGCAGCCGACGGCGTCGCCGGCTTGATCGCGCGCTGCCGCGACGCGGTGCAGCGCATTGCGCCGCAGCTGCCGTCGCTGCTGCCGGCCGACGATCTGGCGGCGCTGTCCGAGCGACAGCGCGTGCTGGTCGAGGCCGGCGTCGACAGCGCGCTCGCGGTGCGCGTCGCGAGCGGCGAGATTTCCGCCGCGCTGCTCGACATCGCGGAAGTGGCCGCGACCTGCGAGCGCAGCCTCGAACTGGTCGCGGGCGTCTACTTCTCGCTCGGCACGCTGCTGAACTACGGTTGGATCGGCGAACGCGCGGCCACGCTGCCGACGCCGACGCACTGGGACATGCTGGCGCGCGCGGCCGCGCTCGCGGAAGTCGCGCGCCTCAAGCGCACGCTCGCCACCAGCGCGCTCGCGGAATCGGCCGATTCGACGGCGCCCGAGACGATCGTCCATGCGTGGCGCGAACGGCGCGAAGCGGCGCTGCAGCGCTACGAGCATCTGCTCGCCGACCTGCGCGCGTCGGGCGGCGCAAGCCTCGCGGTGCTGCTCGTGGTCGTGCGCGAGATGGCCGTGCTCGAACGCGCGTGACGGTCGCCGCGGGTCGCGCCGGGATCACACCGTCGCGACCAGCAACTCCTCCGCGTTGCCCGGCGGGCGCAGGCCGTCCGTACGATCGGCGAAGTAGCGCCGTGCAAGCTCCTCGGCCGACACGTGCTCGGCCCGCGCGAAGCCTGCCTGCGTCGCGAGCGCGCGGATCTCCGCCGGCGTGAAGAAGCTGATGAACGGCGTGCCGCTCGCTCGCGCGCCTTTCGCGGCCATTTCCAGCCCTGGACGCACGTCCGGATCCGCGAGCTCGAGCGGCAGCAGGAACGTCATCGCGAACGTCGAACCCGGCGCGAGCGACGCGACTTCGCGCAATGCCGCCACGTTCGCATCGTGCGTCAGGTACATGCTGACGCCGGTGGACACGACGACCGCCGGCTTGGCCCGATCAAAGCCCGCGCGCACGAGCGCGTCGCGCCAAGACTGCTTCGCCTCGAAATCGACCGGTACGAACCGCAGCCAGTCCGGCACGCCAAAGCCGAGCTCGGTCAGCCGGCGGCGCTTCCACGCCTGCGGCCCGGGCGGATCCACCTCGAAGACCGTCAGACGCGACGCCATCTCGGGCCGGCGCTGCACGAAACTGTCGAGGCCCGCGCCGAGGATCACATACTGGCTCACGCCGCGCGCGGCCTGCTCGACGACGAGATCCTCGATGAAGCGCGCCCGCGCGACGATCGATGCGCGAAACGGCCGCGTGAAGTGCGGATCCATGTCGCCGCGCTGCTGCCAGCCGGGCGCCGGCTCGAGCAGGCGCAGGCCGACTTCGTCGGCGAGCACGTGCGGCGGCGCATCGAGTTCGACGTGCAGCGCGCGCCACAGCGCGACGCGCGCGGCGGTGCTGTCGGGGGCGTCCTGCTGGAGATCGGTCATGATCGCGTCCTCACGCTGGCAAATGTCAATCGGCACACCGGAACCGGCGGCGCGGCGGATGTCGTCACCCGGCCGCGCTGCCGCCCCCCGCTCGATACGGGCCTATGCCGGATTCACCCGCGCTGCCACTCTCGCGAACAGCGCGTCGACATCGAAGCCGGCCATGTCGATGCCGATCGTGTCGCGCAGGCACGCGCCCCACGAGGCCGCATCGTCGAAGGTGACGGTGCGCCCTGCGCCCGCCGCGTCGCGCAGCGTCAGCACGGTGTTGAACAGCGCCGCGCGGCCCTCCGGCAGCACGCGGCAGGCGATCAGGTCGTTCACGAAGATCGATTCGGGATACGTCGACGTGAACCAGTTCGCGGCTTCGTAATCGATCCACTCGGCGGGCTTCAGCGAGAAGCGGTAGGTCGTCTGCCAGCCGTCGGGGATCTCGAACTGCATGTCGAACTCGCCGTCGACCGGCGCACCGACGACGCGAAACGCGCCGTGCGGTGTCAGTTGCCGCTCGCCCGGCACGAACCGCAGCGGCGCGGTCAGCGTCGCGCTGCCGAAGCCGATGTCCGCGAGCCACGCCGCGCCGTCGAGATCGATGCACAGCAGCATGTGCGTCTGCGCGGTGACGATCTCGGGCGGCCGCATCCAGCGCACGCGCGCGATCAGCGGCGTCACGCGAAAACCGATCGTCGTGAGCGCCGTGTAGAAGAGCTTGTTGAGTTCGAAGCAGTAGCCGCCGCGACGATGCCCGATCACCTTGTCGACGATCGCGGGCAGATCGAGCGCGACGCGCGCGCCGGTCAGCGGATTGAGGTTTTCGAACGGAATCGCCTGCGGGTGCAGCAAATGCAGCCGGCGCAGCACGTCGAGCGTCGGCTCGGCCGGGCCGTCGTAGCCAATGCGGGCGAAGTAGCGCGGGAGGTCGAACGAGTCAGTCATGAACCGGCACCGGAAACGGAGGGACGTGCAACGATAACATCGAGCGAAATCCCCATGGTGCGCGGGGCCATCCCGGATCGCCGCGCGCCGCCGGCACCGCGGCGCGTGGCGTGGCGTGGCGTGGCGTGGCGTGCGACAGCGTTACGGCAGCAGCTTCAGCGCGGACGACGCGACCGACGGTACCGAAATGCCCTGGCTCGTCGCGAACTGCACGGCCTGGCTGAGCGTGGACGCGAGCGACTGCAACTGGCCCGGCGCGCTCTGCGCGATATACGACGCCGCCTGCATGTTCTGCGGATTCAGGCCCGACTGCAGCAGCGACGCGGCGCTGGTCGAACCGAGATTGCCGAGCCCCGACTGCAGCTGCGAATACTGCGTGAGGCCTTGGCCGAGCGACGCGAGGCCGTTGCTGAACGCCTGCTTGTCGATCGGGCCGTGCGTCGCGCCACCGCTTGCGAACGCCTGGCCGAGCGCCTGCGACACCGACTGCTGCGCGCCGCCCATCTGCGACAGCGCGGCCGGCGTCAACGCGTTGCCGCCGCCGAGCAGGCTGGCGGCCTGCTGCGCCTGCCCGGCCGCGCCGGTAAGGCCCATCGCCGACGCGAGCGACGACTGGCCGGCCAGCACCTGCTGGTTCGCGCCGACATACGCCTGCATCAGCTGCGCGACACCGCCCTGCGTGGGTGCGGCCTGTTGTTGCCCGCCGCCGAGCAGCGCCGAGCCGATCGACTGCAGGTCGAGCTGCGCATGCGCGGCGCCGTTCGCCCCCAGCAGGATGCCGAATGCGATGCCTGCCGATGCCAGGTGCTTGCCCGTCGCGCGAATCTGCTTCATTTGTTTGCCTCGTGCCCGAATGGTTGAGGCCGATATTGTCGAAGCGCGCCGCGCGCCGCCGCAACGACTGAAACACATCGAAACGAAATCGGGCGCCGCGGCGGCTTGCATTTCCGCCGCCGTGCCGGCTCGGCGTGCGCATTCGTCCGCGTTTTTCGCGCGATGTCGGGCATGCGCGCGGATTCGTTCGTGTTGCGCATCAATATCGCTTGTCCCGCGCGTCCGCGGTCGACGCCGGATCACGCATCACGCAGCCATCCACGCCGGCCGACGCTGCCCGACCCAGTCGGCGGCCTGCTCGTAGCCGCGCGCGAGCTGCAGCACCGCGAGATCCGCGCGCGGCCGGCCGATCAGTTGCATGCCCATCGGCAATCCGGCATCGTTGAAGCCGACCGGTACGCTGATCACAGGGCAGCCGGCCAGCGTCCACGGCACGACCGTCTCCATCCAGCGGTGGTAGGTATCCATCGCGCGGCCCGCGATTTCCTTCGGCCAGCGCTGGTCGACGTCGAACGGGAACACCTGCGCGGTCGGCGCCGCGATGAAGTCGTAACGGTCGAAGAAGCTCAGCACGGCCTGGTGCCACGCGGTGCGCTCGATGCTCGCGTCGAACACGGCGGCGCCCTGCATCGCGAGCAGCCCTTCGACCTCGTAGATCGCCTCGGGCTTGAGCAGCGCGCGCCGCGCGGGGTCGCGATAGTGCGCGAGCAACCCGCCGCCCGACAGCAGATGCCGATGCGCGAGCCACAGGCGCCAGATCCGCTCGGGCGCGAACGCCGGCAGCGCCGCATCGACGTCGCAGCCGATCTCGCGCAGCGTCGCGAGGCCCTTTTCGCACTGCGCGAGCACACCGGGCTCGGTCGCGAGGTAGCCGTTCCAGTCGCCGACCCACGCGATGCGCTCGCCGCGCAGGTCCTTGTCGAGCGGCCCCGCGAAGACGGCAGGATCCTCCGCGAGCGACAGCGGATCGTTCGGGTCGTAGCCGGCCTGGATCGCGAGCAAGCGCGCGACGTCGCCGACGGTGCGCCCCATCGGCCCTTCGATGCCGAGCTGCTGCATGAACACGTCGACGCCCGGCCAGCGCGGCACGCGGCCCTGCGACGGACGGAACCCGTAGATGTTGCAGAACGCGGCCGGATTGCGCAGCGAGCCGCCGAAATCGCTGCCGTCCGCGACGGGCAGCATGCGCGACGCGAGCGCGGCGGCCGTGCCGCCGCTGCTGCCGCCCGCACTTTTCGTCAGATCGTACGGATTGCGCGTCGCGCCGTGAACTTCGTTGAACGTATGCGAACCGAGTCCGAACTCCGGCGTGTTGGTCTTGCCGATGAAGATCGCGCCCGCCGCCCGCATTCGGCCGACACCGACCGAATCGGCCTGCGGCACGTTATCGCGGAAGATCGGCGAGCCGTAGGTCGTGCGCAGCCCTTTGGTCATCGCGAGGTCCTTCGGCGCCTGCGGCATCCCGTGCAGCCAGCCGTGATATTCGCCGCGCGCAAGCGCGGCATCCTTTTCCGCTGCCTCGGCGAGCAGCGTCGCGCGATCGCGCAGCGACACCAGCGCGTTCACGGCGCCGTTCACGCGCTCGATGTGATCGAGATATGCGCGCATCGTCTCGACGCAGGAAACCTCCTTGCCGCGGATCGCCGACGCGAGTTCGCCGGCCGACAGGGCCACGATCGGATCGACGGTGATGGATGCGGGGGCGAGAAGCTGCGGGGCGCCGTGCGGCATGCGAAGTCTCCTGGAATCGGAATGGAATGGCGGGCCGCGTGGTGGCGGCGGTCCATCCCGAATGGCCAGGAAGGCGCCGGGGAACGGCCGCGCCGCGGTCGATGCTCTACTCTACGCGAGCCCGGATGGCCGACCTCCGATATTTTCCGCCGCGATTCATCGAGGATTCGACTAAATCCGCGCGGTACGCCGCACGGCAGCCGACGTCGGGCTGCCGCCCCCGGCCGATCGGTGTAAACGTTTATGCGCATAAACTTAAATTTCTTATATTTCTAATAGGCGCAACACGCGGCGACGGACGTTGACGAGATTTTTACGCAGCCGCCCGATATCTTTAGGGCACGCGAGCCGGCGGCGCACTACGCTGGGAACATCTCGACTACGGAGCATTTTCCATGCTCAAGCTGCTGGTTCCGGTCGGTCATTCGCCTCGCTCCCTGCAGGCGGTCCGCCACGCTACCTTCCTTTATCGCGAGCACTGCGCGTCGGAAATCGTGCTGATCAACGTCCAGCCGCCGCTCGAAGCAACGCGGCTCGAGGCGTTTCACCCGCTGTCGCGACTGCGCTCGATCGAGGACAAGTTCGCATGCGCCGATCTGGCGGCGGCCGAGCGAGTGCTGCGGGAAGCCGGTGTCCAGTACAGCATCGTGAAGAAGGTCGGCCCGGTTGCCGACACGATCGCGGCCGTTGCGGCCGAAACGGGTTGCGACGAAATCGTCGTCGTCGCGCCGCGGCACGACGTGTTTCATCAGTTGCTGTCGATTTTCCGCGACAGCGTGATGGGCCGGCTCGTGCGAATCTCGAATGTGCCGGTAACGGCAGTCAGATAGATCGTTCAGCGCGTCACGCTTACTTGATGACCTTGCGCCAGAACACGAGATAGGCCGCGGCGGACGACGCAACCAGCAAAATGGCCCACATCGGCGCCAGGCTGATCAGGACCGAAGATACGTTCAGCATTTGGATTCCTCACTAATTCGACAGCGATGCCCGGCATTTAACTGTTGCGTTCGAAACCATTGCGCCCATCGCTCGCCGCGCATTGCGTTCCGTTGAAACATGCATTCATGCTATCGCCTTGACTGCGGGGCCGACCGTCTCGCCCCGCGCGTAACCTGATATTCGTCAAACTCGCGTCGATCGCATGCGCCGGCAGCGGGCCGCCCAATGCCGCTTTTGCGCGTGCGCGCTGTAAAAAAGGGAAGCGATCACCTGCTCGTCGTCATTTCCGCAGACGTTTACCGGGGGAAGCCCCAAGTGCCTCGCGCAGCCGGTCCGCGTTACGCTCGAGCGACGAGGAGACGATCCATGAGACGAGTCGTACACATCGCTTTTTTTGCGCTGCTGGCCTATCTGATCGGCGACCGCGCGTTGCTGCATGCGCAAGGCCGCGATGCGAGCCCGGCAGCCTGCTCGCAGGGCGCCCAGCAAGTGAAATATGACGCGCTCGGCAAGGGCTTCGGCAGCGCGGCCGCCGACAGCCAGAGCGAAGCCTTCATGTCGGCATGCCTCGTGAGCGGGCGCGGCAATCAGGACGTGGCGACCGCAGCACGTTGATGCCGGACACGCGCCGCCGATGAGCGGTAGCGGTTCCCCGTCGCACCTGCCGCGGCGAAAGGCGCTGGCGCGAATCGAGGGGCACGCCCGTCGTATTCCGCGGCCGGATCCGGCCACGCGCCGCTTCCCAGCCCTTTCTTCCCGCGCCTAGGCCACGCCGGCTTTCCGTTGTTCCGTGTCGCGCCCGGCGGGCGCTCGACACGCGTCAAAGCCCGGCCCCGCCGACCGCGCCGGCCGGGCACGCTACTTGCGGATCGATCGTCCCCTCCCCCACGGGTCGCGATCATGAACGACAACGAGTCCCCCGATTCGGCGCAGCACCGTCCGCGTGCCGCAAACTGGCTCCGCCGTCTCGGGCCCGGCCTCGTCACCGGCGCCGCCGACGACGATCCGTCCGGCATCGGCACGTACTCGCAGGCGGGCGCGCAATTCGGCTTCGAGCTGCTGTGGGCGCTGCTGCTGACCTATCCGCTGATGACCGCCATCCAGCTCGTCAGCGCGCGCATCGGCCGCGTGACGGGCAAGGGCCTCGCGTCGAACATGCGCACGCACTATCCGTGCTGGCTGCTCTACGCCACGGTCGTGCTGCTGATCGTCGCGAACGTGATCAACATCGCGGCCGACCTGTCGGCGATGGGTGCGGCGCTCAACCTGCTGCTGCACGGCCCGCAAGAACTCTATGTCGTATGCCTGGGCGCCGTGTCCGCCGTGCTGCAGATCTTCGTGCCGTACGATCGCTATGCGCGCCTGCTCAAATGGACCGCGCTGATCCTGCTCGCGTATGTCGCGGTGGCGCTCATCGTGCCCGTCCCGTGGCGGGAGGTCGGCCGTGCGATCGTGCGGCCGCACTTCCAGTGGTCCGCCGCATACCTGACCACGGTCATCGCCGTGCTCGGCACCACGATCAGCCCTTATCTGTTCTTCTGGCAGGCGTCGCAGGAAGTCGAGGAACTGCGTGCGGTGCCGAGCCAGCGCTCGTTGCGGCGTGCGCCGCACCAGGCACCCGCGCAGCTGCGCCGGATCAACTTCGATACCTGGGTCGGGATGGGCGTATCGAATGTCATCGGGTTCTTCATCACGCTGACCGCGGCGGCCACGCTCCATCTGCACCACATCGACGTGAAGACGTCGGCGGATGCCGCGCGGGCGCTGGAGCCGATTGGCGGGCACTTCGCGTACGTGCTGTTCGCGCTCGGGATCATCGGCACCGGCCTGCTGGCGCTGCCGGTGCTCGCGGGATCGGCCGCCTATGCGGCCGCGGGCACCTTCCGCTGGCGCAACAGTCTCGCGCTGAAGCTCGGCGTCGCGCCGGAATTCTATGCGGTCATCGCGCTGGCGATCATCGGCGGCGTCGTGGTCACGTTCCTGCATTTCGACCCGATCCGCGCGCTGTACTGGAGCGCGGTCATCAACGGCGTGACCGCCGTGCCGATCATGGTCGTGATGATGCTGATGGCCGGCAGCCGGCGCATCATGGGCAAGTTCGCGATCACCGGCACGCTGGCATGGGGCGGATGGCTCGCGACGTGCGCGATGGCAATCGCGGCCATGGGCGTGTTCGTGCCGGGCTAAGGTGCGTGTGCCAGGCGAGCCGCGCCGGCGCTGCGTCGCCGCGCGGCCGGCGTACGCACCAAGTGCGTGTCACACAGGTCGGAAGGAGAACGAATCATGGCAAAAAAGGTATCGAAATCCTCGCGGCTGCCTTCCAGCGACCAACGTGCGCAAATCCTCGCGCGCCTGCGCAGCCGCAAGATGGCGCTCGATACACACCTATACGCGTGGCAGCGCGGACCGCTTCTACGCGTGGCTGGCGGACCATCGCCGCGGAACGTTGCCCGACGGGCCCGCAGTATGGATCGGCGGCGACTGCCATCTCGGCAATCTGGGGCCGGTCGCGGCGAAGACGGGCGAAGTCGCCGTGCAGATTCGCGACCTCGACCAGAGCGTGATCGGCAATCCCGTTCACGACGTGCTGCGGCTCGGCTTCTCGCTCGCGACCGCGGCTCGCAGCTCGGATCTGCCCGGTGTCGTCACGTGGCGGATGATCGAGGCACTGATCGACGGCTACGAATGCGCGTTCGACGGCCGGCGCCGCGACACGACCGAACGCATGCAGCGCCCGACCGCCGTGCAAATCGCGATGAACGCGGCACTGCATCGATCGTGGCGCAAACTCGAGCGGCAGACGATCCGTAACATCACGCCGCACATTCCGCTCGGAAAGCGTTTCTGGCCGCTCTCGGAACAGGAGCGAAACGCCATCCACGCGCTGTTCGAATCCGCGCCGCTTTCCCCGGTCAGCGCGGCGCTCAGCCGCAAGACTGACAGCGACGCCAGCATGAAGGTGCTCGATGCAGCCTACTGGGTAAAGGGCTGCAGCTCGCTCGGGCGGCGCCGCTTCGCGGTCATGCTGGACATCGACGACGCGTGCGCCGACGGACATCCGCCGTATCTGATCGACATCAAGGAAGCCACGACCGCCAAGGCGCCCAGACATCCCGGCGTGCGCATGCCGCGCGATCCGGCGCAACGCGTGCTCGAAGGCGCCCGTCACGTGTCGCCGATGCTGGGGAGCCGGATGTGCGCGGCCGTCTCGACGGGCGCTCCGTCGTCATGCGCGAATTGATGCCGCAGGATCTGAAACTGGAAGCTGAACGGCTGTCGGAAGCCGATGCGATCGAGGTCGCGCGGTATCTTGCCCGCGTGATCGGCCGCGCGCATGCCGCGCAGATGGACGACGCGACACAACGTGCATGGCGCACCGAACTGCATCGTCAACGCCCGAAAACCGTCGACGCACCTTCATGGCTGTGGCGCAGCATCATCGAACTGATGGCCGTGCATGAACAGGCGTATCTCGAACATTGCCGCCGCCATGTGCTCGCCGGGACGGCCCGTTGAGCACTCCCTCCGTGCGCGGCCGTCTCGACGGGCCGACCGGCCGCGCACCGAGCGCCGCTCGCGATCAGCGTTGCGCGGGGCGGATCACCAGCTCGTTGAATCCGGTGTCCGCATCGGGTTCACGGGAGAAACGATGTGCGGGCAACAGCGCGAGCAGGATCTCGGCGGTCGTGCGCACCACGCAGCCGCTCGCGACGTGTCCGCCCGACACGCGCCCGTGCGCATCGGATACCGACATGTGCAGATGCGCGCCGTCCGGCGAGACGGAACCGGCGAGCGTCAGGATCTCGAGGTCGCCGCGCAGTTCGGTCGGCGCATCGACACCGGCAAAGCGCAGCTGCGCGACGCTCAGGCTGCCGATTCCCTGGATCACGAATGCCGCGTCCGCGCCGAGCCGGCGCAATGCCTGTTCGATCGATCCACGCAGATCGTCGCCGGGGGAAAGACGCAAAGGATGGGCTTGCATGGTCGATAACCTGCTGGTGGGCCGGAGTATCGACAGAGAGTACGTTCGATCGGGCCATCGGGCAAGCCGCCTGCGGGACGAAACGCCGCGCGCAGCCCCGGGCGTCACACGGTGAACCGCTCGCTCGCGAGCGGCGAACGCGATCGCCGTAAAACGAATAAGCCCGGACAGTGTCCGGGCTTATCCACGTCAGCGATGACGGCCAGCCGCGCTCACGCCTCCAGCGCTTCCAGCACTTTCCCCTTCGTCTCGATCCCGACCAGATGAACCGTCACGGCGGCGATCAGCGGCACGATGCCGATCAGGTAGAACGCCGGCGCGAGGTTGCCGCCGATGATCGCGTGCGGCACGATCATCGGCGCCGCGAACGACGCGATCTTCAGCCACGCGCTGCCGAGCCCGCAGCCCGACGCACGGATGCTCGTCGGATACTGCTCCGGCGTATACACGTACGCGGTGATGAAGCCCGACGCCATCAGCCCCAGCGACAGCGAGCAGAAGGTCGCCACGACATACACCGATGCCGCGTGATAGAAGCCCGCGAACGCCAGCGACAGCGCACACAGCACGAACGACCACACGATCACCGGCTTGCGGCCGAGCTTGTCGACCAGCAGCGCGGACGCGAGCGAACCAAGCACGCCCATCACCGAGCCGATCACCGCGAGATTCAGCGCGAGCTGCAGCGGCGCGTGATAGAAGTTCTTGTAGATCGTCGGCAACCACGTCGACAGCCCGTACTGGATGAACCCGCAGGTCGCCCAAAGCGTCGCCACCGCGAGCGTGCGCTTGCGATACGCTGCGCTGAACAGGTCGCTCATCCGGCGCTTCGGGTGCTGACGGACCATCTCGTCGTACGCGGCCACCTGCGTGACCGGCGGCAGCTCGCCGCGCACCGACGATTCGAACACGCCGACCGCGCGCCCGGCTTCCGCGAGGTGCCCGCGCGATGCGAGCCAGCGCGGCGATTCCGGCACCAGATGCGTGAGCACCAGCGCAAGAATCAACGGCAGCCCGCCGACGAAGTACATGATCTCCCAGCCGAACCGCGGCACGAGCCATGCGCCGAGCGCCATCGACACCAGCAAGCCGATCGGGAACACGATTTCATACAACAGCACGAAGCGGCCGCGGCCGTGCGCCCGCGTGATTTCGTTGATGTACGTGGCCGCGACCGGCAGTTCGCCGCCGAGACCGAGCCCCTGCAGGATCCGCAGCAGCACGAACACCTCGAACGTCGGCGCGAAGCCGCACGCGATGCTCGTGATGCCGATCACGGCGGAACTCCACGCGATCGCCTTCACACGGCCATGCTTCTCCGCGAGCGCGGGAAACAGGAACGCACCGATCAGCTGGCCGATCGCGCCGGACGCGATCAGCATGCCGATCTGCGTCGGCGACAGCCCCCACTTGTGAATCAGCAACGGCAGCGTCGCCGCGATCGTGATCACGTCGAAGCCGTCGAAGAACGTGGCCGTGCCGATCAGCACGCGCGCGCGGATCTGCATCGCGTTGGCCGGAAGCCGCTCGAGCCGCGCGATGATCGCGCCGGGCGTGGAGGCGGCAGCTTCCGTCGCGGCCCTGCCGGCCACGACGTTGTCGAAAGTGCTCATGCGGGGTGTCTCCTGGATCGTTCGCCGGTCAGGCAAGCGCTTTGGTCGTGTCCGCCAGGGCTTCCGTATCCACTGCCCGGCCCTGGTTCATCCACTTGCGCGCGAGCTTGAGCTCGCGTGCGTTGTTGATGGCGACGACACCTCTCACATGTCCATCGCCTACGAAAAACAGCGTCGCGCGGCGCGCGGCGAGATCGCCGCGCACGACGAGCTGCGCATCGGCCGGCAGATCGCCGAGGATCTGCAGGTTCACGTCGTACTGATCGGACCAGAACCACGGAATCTCCGCGTACGGCGCGCGCACGCCGAGCACGGCTTTCGCGGCCGCGATCGCCTGGTTCTGCGCGTTCGCCCACGATTCGAGCCGCACGCGCCGCTTCAGCCAGCCGTTGTGATGGTTCGCGACGTCGCCGCACGCGAAGATCGCCGGATCGCTGGTCGCGCCGAACTCGTCGACCACGATGCCGTCGTCGATCGCCAGGCCCGCGTCGCTCGCCAGCGTCGCATTCAGCGCGAGGCCGATGCCGGCCACCGCGAAATCCGCGTCGATCGTCGTACCGTCGGCGAGCGTCGCGCGCACCTTCGACGCATCGTCGGGCTGTGCGTCGAGCGACGCGAGCGCCGCGCCGACGCGCACGTCGACCCCGTTCGCGCGATGCAGCTCGAGCAGGAAGTCCGACACGATCTGAGGCACCGAGCGCCCGCACAGACGCGGCGCGCCTTCGACGACGACCGCGTCGACGCCGAGCTTGCGTGCGGTCGCGGCGACCTCGAGGCCGATCCAGCCGCCGCCGATCACCAGCACGCGCCGGCTCGCACGCAGCTTCTCGCCGAGCGCGGCCGCTTCGTCGAGCGTGCGCAGGTAATGCAGATTCGGGGTCCTGACGATTGAGTCAGGCAAGCGGCGCGAGGTGCCGCCGGTTGCGATCACGAGGCGGTCGTATTCGATCTCGCGGCCGCTTTCGGTCTTCACCACGCGGCGCGCGCGGTCGATCGACGACGCGCGCTCCGGTTGCCATGCCTCGACGTTCAGCGCGTCGAATTCGTCGGGACGCACGACGCGCACCGTTTCGATGTCGGCGTCGCCGGCCAGCACGGCTTTCGACAGCGGCGGACGCTCGTACGGCAGGTGCGGCTCGTCGGCAATCATCACGAGGCGGCCCGCGAACCCTTCCGCGCGCAGCGTCTTCAGCACCCAGCCGGCGGCCTGCCCGCCGCCGATCACGACGACGGTGCCCGGCGCCGCCGGCGCCTGCGTATTCCCTTCGGTCATGATTTGCGCTCCGTCATGAACTTGCCTTCCGGCGCCTTCGCGTTCTTCTGCCGGCGCGTGTTGCCGTCGAGGCCGCCGTCGACGGCCCATTCGGCGAACACGGTCGGGCCCGGTTCGAATTCGCGCGGCTGCCATTCGGGCGTCAGCACGTCCTCGTCCGCGTAGTACTCGATCAATGCACCGGCCGGATTCTGGAAGTACCAGAAGTACGCGGACGACACCGGATGACGCCCCGGGCCGAGTTGCGTTTCCCAGCCGCAGCGGTCGATGTGCATGCCGCCGCCGAACACTTCATGGATGTCGCGCACGGTGAACGCGACGTGGTTCAGGCCGCGCTTGCCGTTCGGCAATGCGAGCAGGAACAGGTCGTGATGGCCGCCGTGCGGCGCGCAGCGCATGAACGCGCCGCGCCCCGGATAGCGATCGGACGTCTCGAAGCCAAGCAGCTCGTGATAGAACGCTTCCTGCGCGTCGAGGCAGTTCGTGAAGAACACCACGTGGCCCACCTCGACCGGCTCGGCGCGCGCATAGATCGGGCTCGGTTGGTCGACGCGCGCCGTGTGCCCCCACACGTTCGACGGCGAGCCGGTGATGTCCAGCGCACGCTTGCGCGTCACCTCGATGCGGATCGCCATCCCGTTCGGGTCGATGCAGCCGACCGCATCGTCCTGCGCGTAATAGCCGGGCTGGCCGGCCAGTTTCGTGCGCAGCGCATCGACTTCCTGCTGCGTCGCGACGCCCCACGTGACTTCGCGCAGCGTCGGACCCGCCTCGAACGCGGGCGGCAACGACGGATCGTCGGCCTTGACGACCAGCACGGTGCAGCCGTTCAGCGTTTCGAAGCGAGCGCGCGTGTCGTCGTGCGCGACTTCCTTCAGCCCCCAGTCGGCGAAAAAGCGCCGGCACGTCGCGAGGTCGTCGACACCGTACGTGATCTGCTCGATACCCAAGATGCTCATTGCGTCATTCCCCTTCGCTCAGTTCGCCCACGGCAGCGGCGCGTCGTTCAAGCCCCAGTAGAGGCTCTTCTGCTGCATGTATTCGCGGATGCCGAGACGCCCCTTCTCGCGGCCCATCCCGCTTTCCTTCCAGCCCGAGAACGGCGTGGAGATCGAAAACAGCTTGTACGTGTTGATCCAGACGGTGCCCGTCTCGAGCGCGCGCGCGATGCGCCATGCGCGTTTGTAGTCGCGCGTCCAGATGCCGGCGGCAAGGCCGAACACGCTGTCGTTCGCCTGCGCGATCAGCGCTGCTTCGTCGTCGAACGGCATCGCGACGAGCACCGGCCCGAAGATCTCTTCCTGGCAAATGCGCGCGCTGTTCGGCAAGCCTTCGAGAATCGTCGGCTGATAGAAGAAGCCGTCGTCGCGGCCGTCGCCCGACGGCCGCTCGCCGCCGCACAGCAGGCGGCCGCCTTCCTCCAGCCCGAGCGCGACGTAGCGTTCCACCGACTCGCGATGCTTCGCGGTGATCAGCGGACCCATCTGCGTGTCGGGCCGCGTCGGATCGCCCACGCGCAGCTTGCGCGCGCCGGCCACCAGACGCTGCATGAATTCGTCGTACACCGAGCGCTGCACGAACAGGCGCGAACCCGCGATGCACGCCTCACCCGACGAACTGAAGATGCCGTACAGCACGCCGTTGACCGCATGGTCGAGATCGGCGTCGTCGAACACGATCGTCGGCGACTTGCCGCCGAGCTCCAGCGACACGGGCATCAGCTTTTCCGCCGCGATGCGGGCGATGCCGCGGCCCACTTCCGTGCCGCCGGTAAACGACACCTTCTTCACGAGCGGATGGCGCACGAGCACGTCGCCGATCACCGAGCCCTTGCCCGGCAACACGCTCAGCACGCCCTTCGGCACGCCGGCCTCCTCGCAGATGCGCGCGAGCGCGAGCGACACGAGCGGCGTGACTTCGGCCGGTTTGAGCACGACCGCGTTGCCGCCGGCGAGCGCCGGCGCGAGCTTCTGCGCATCGGAGGCGATCGGCGAATTCCACGGCGTGATCGCCGCGATCACGCCGATCGGCTCGTGCACGCTCATCGTCAGGTAGTCGCCGCGCGAAGGCGTCAGTTCTTCGTCGAGCGTTTCCAGGCACGCCGCGAAATAGCGGAACGTGTTGGCGGCGCTCGCCACCAGCACGCGCGTCTCGCCGATCGGCTTGCCGTTGTCGCGGCGCTGCAGGTTTGCGAGCGCTTCGTGACGCTGCATGATCAGGTCGGCGATCCGGTACAGCACGAGCGCACGCTGGTGCGGCTTCAGGCCGGCCCAGTCGGCGCGGCGCCATGCGGCGTCGGCGGCCACGACGGCTTCCACGGCGTCTTCGGCGTTCGCCGTCGATACTTCCATGTTCAGCGACTGGTCGGCCGGATAGATGCTCGCGTACGGCGCGCCACGGCCGCGCCGCCACTCGCCGCCGATCAGGATGTCGCCGTTGGGTACGAGGCTCGTATCGAATGGAGTCATGTCACAAGTCCCACTAATCTGTCTCTGCGCAGCCGCCCGCGCCGTGGCGCCGGCGGCCGTTCAATGGCCCGAATGGCCGCGTCGCCCGCTCAGATCACGCAGCGCGCCGCGCGGTTGCGCAGCGCGCGGATCGCGCTGTATGCGGTCAACGCGGAGGTCTTCGGGTTGTCGGGCAACGGCTTGCCGCTCATTTCGAGCGACATCTCGCCGAAGGCGCCGCGCGCGGTGATGCGATGCACGTTGCGCGCGACGGCCGGATCGGCGATCAGCCGCACGCGCGTCGCGTCGAGGCCGAGGCCCGCGAGCGCGACCGTCGCCGCGACGTTCGCGTTCTTCGGATACAACCGTGCGGCGTCGCGCGCGGTGCCCTCGAAGATCACCTTCTCTTCCGTCATCGAACGCAGGTCGCACAGTTCCTCGGCGGGCGTACCGAGCCAGCCGAGCGGCGGCTTGCGGCCGACGTACAGCACCTCGTCGAGGCCGCCCTGCTTCGCCGATGCCAGCGCGTCGATGCCGCCGATCGCGCCGGACAGCAGCGTCAGCGTCGCATCGCCTTCGTCGGCCGCCTGCGACAGCGTCTCGAGCAGCGCGAGGTCGGACAGCGCGCCGATCGATGCGACCGCGCAATCGGTGCCGGCCTTCAACAGCGGCACGACATGATCGACGAGCGCGCTGTGACCCGCGCATTCGAGCGCGAACTCGGGGCGGCGGGCCAGCGCGTCGACCGACGACACGACCTCCACCGCGCCGCCGAGCTCGCGCTGCACCGCGTCTCGCTGATGCTCGGGCACGATCACGTGCGCGACGCGCAACGATGCATCGTGCTCGACCGCGCGATACACGGCCGCGCCGATCGCGCCGAAGCCGATCATAGCGATGTCGACGGGCGCATGCCCGTGAGCGTGGCCGTTACGCATACTGCCGCTCCGACGGCGTTTCTTCCTTCTTCACCGGCGGGCCCGCGAATGCCGATGCGAACGAGCCGACCGACAGCATGTCGACCTCGACCATCACCGGCCCTTCCTTCGCCATCCCTTCGCGCACGATCGCCTCGGCCTGGTCGAGCGACGAGATCCGGTAGTGCGTAAGGCCGAAACTCGCGCAGAACTGCGCGAAATCCGGCTGGTGCAGCTGCACGAAGCAGCGGCGGCCGCCGTAGTGCGCGTCCTGGATGTTGCGGATCACGCCGTAGCACTGGTCGTTCATCAGCACGATCATCACGTTCGCGTTTTCCTGCACGGCCGTCACGAGCTCGCCGACGTTGACCATCAGGCCGCCGTCGCCGACCAGGCAGACCGTCTTCGCCGCGGTGCCGGCCAGCGCCGCGCCGATGCCCATCTGGATGCCCTGGCCGATGCCGCCGCCGAGCGCATGCACGCCCGCGCGCGGCTCGAAGATCTTCAGCAGCCGGTTGCCCCACGTGCTGTTCGAGATCGTCACGTCGCGCACCCAGTTGTAGTCGCGGCCCACCGCGCCCTGCAGCGTGTCGACCAGCTTCTTGTAAGGCCCGAGCCCTTCGGCCACGCTGGCGACGGCCTGCTCGCGCGCCGCCGCGAGGTCGGCCGCGAACTGCGGATCGACAGACAGGCGGCCTTCGAGGCGATCGGCCAGCTCGGCGAGCACGCGCTTCGAATCGCCGTGCACGAACAGCGCGTTGCGATAACCGCGGTTGTCGGCGAGCGCATCGGCATCGATGCGGAACAGCGGCTGCGGCAGCGCGAGCTTGTACTTCAGCGTTTCGTTGCCGCGCAGGCGCGAGCCGACCACGACGAGCGCGTCGCAAGTCTTGTAGAACGCTTCGACGCAGGCATGCACGTTGAACGCGCCGAGCGTCGCCGGATGATCTTCCGGCAGCACGCCGCGGCCCTGCACGCTCGTCACGACGCCGAAGCCGAGCTTCACCAGGCGTTCGACTTCCGCGCGCGCGTGGCGCGCACCGCCGCCGATCCACAACAGCGGACGGCGCTTGGCCGCCAGCGCTTCGGCGAGCTTCGCGACGCGCGCTTCGTCGTGCTCGCGCACCGCGACGTGCGCCGGCGCGAGATCTTCCGGCCATTCGATTTCGGCGGCCTGAATGTCGATCGGAATCTCGACCGACACGGGGCCGGTCGGGGCCGTCCGCGCGACGCGCACCGCTTCGCGGATCGTCGGCAGCACCGTCTCGACCGTGCGCACGCGGAACGCGGCCTTCGAGATCGCGTCGAGCATCGTGAGCTGGTCGGGCGCTTCGTGGATGTAGGCCAGATCCTGATCGAGATACGGCGTCTCGATCTGCCCCGTGATGTGCAGCAGCGCCGTGCCGGCCGTCAGCGCCTCGACCATCGCGCCCGCCGCGTTGCCCGCCGCCGTGCCCGTGCTCGTGAACGCGACACCGAGGCCGCCCGATACGCGGGCGAGGCCGTCGGCCATGTTGACCGCGCCTGCTTCGCCGCGCGCGCCGACATACCGGATGTTGCCGCGCGAGTTGATCGCGTCGAGGATCGGCATGTTGTGGATCGAGATGACACCGAATGCGGTCTTGACGTCGCACTGCTCGAGAAAGGCGGCAATCAGCTCGCCAACCGTGGTTTTTTTAGACATGGCGTGCAAAGCCTCCAGAAACGTCGATATGGCTGCCCGTCGTGTAGGACGACAGATGCGTTGCGAGATAAAAGAGTGCCCAGGCTGCCTCGTCAGGCTTGCCGAAGCGGTTCAGCGGAATGTTCTTCTTGCGGGCGAGCGCGCCCGTCCAGTCTTCCCAGCTTTCGCCGGCCTGCGCCTGTGCTTCGTAGCGGCGGCGCCACTGACCCGACTCGACGATGCCGATCAGGATCGAGTTCACGCGGATGCGCTGCGGCGCGAGTTCGGTCGCGAGCGACTTCACGAGGCTCAGCACGCCCGCGCGCGCCGACGACGTCGCGACCATGTGCGGCTCCGGCTGCAGCGCGAGCAGCGAGTTCACGCAGGTGATCGTCGGCGCGTGCGCGTCGCGCAGCAGCGGCAGGAACGCGCGCGTCGGGCGGATGATGCTGAAATACTTCAGTTCGAGCTCTTCGCGCCATGCGTCGTCGGTCGTGTCGGCGAAGGTCGACACGCGGCCCTGGCCCGCGTTGTTGACCAGCATGTCGGCGCGGCCGAAGCGGTCGGACACGGCCTGCGCGAACGCGGCCACATCGGCTTCGTCGAGCACGTTGCAGCGCACGGCGAGCAGTTGCGCACCCGGGTATTGCTCGCCGAGCAACGCTTGCGCGCGTGCGAGGCGCTCACCGTCGCGTCCGCAAATCGCGACCGACGCGCCGGCCTGCAGAAATTTTTCGGCAGTCGCGAGGCCGATGCCGGACGAACCGCCCGTCACCACCGCCACCTGCCCGGTCAGATCGATGTTGATCATGTCGTCGCCCCTTGCCGGGCCGCCCCGGGAGGATTGACCGCCCCGTTGTGGGGCAGCGTGCGAAGCATGCGTGCGGATCTCATTTCAATCCCAAAGCCTTCATAAACGTGTGCTCGTCGTCCGAGCGGTAATTGAGCCGCCGCGACAGTTCCGCCGCCGCGCGCTGCACCTTGTCGATCAGGCCGTCGGCGACCAGCGCCGCGTCGATCTCCGGCCGAGGCACCGTCACCGTGATGCACGCGACGATCTTCTGCGTGTCGTTGCGCACCGGCGCCGTGACCACCGAAATGCCGCGTTCGAACGACGAATTGCTGACGCCGTAGCCGCGCAATGCGTCCTCGCGGATTACTTCGTACAACGCATCGACTGTCTCCGGCGTCGCGCTCGTCATCCGGTTCAGCGTGCTTTCCGGATACAGATCGCGCAATTCCTTCAGCGACAGGTCGCCCATCAGCACGTGGCCGTGCGTCGTCGCATGCGCGGGCAGCCGCGTGCCGACGTTCACGCGAATCGAGCTGAACACCGGCGACTGGCTCTGCGCCTTCGCGACGAACACCACGTCGCGGCCGTCGCGGATCACGATGTGCGTCGTGAAGCCGGTCGCGTCGCGCAGGCTTTCGATCACCGGCAGGCCGAGATCGGTCAGCTCGAGCGAGCTCAGGTATTCGAAGCCGAGCCGCAGCACGGCGATGCCGAGCTTGTAGTTGCGATCCTTGTCCGCACGCTCGAGAAAGCCCAGCGATTCGAGCGTCTGCAGCAGACGGAACACCGTCGTGCGCGGAATGCCGAGCCGCTTGGACAACTCCGGCGCGCCCAGTACCGGCTCGCGCGGCGAGAATTCCGCGAGGATGCGCAAGCCGCGTTCGAGGCCCGGCACCACGTAGTTCGCGTCGGGCTTCGCGGCTTCCGCGTCCTGCCGCTGTTGCAGCGGTTCGCTCATTCCAGCCCCCGTTGACGATCGCATTGACGGCAGAACGTGTCGATCAGCGACGAATAAACCGCCGGTGCTTCCACGTAACCCGCGTGACCGGCCTGCGGAATCACTTGCAGCCCGACGTGCGCGGCCGCGGCGATCCGCTCGCACGCCGCAGGCGGCGTGATCGCGTCGTTCGCGCCGACCGCCACCGCGGTGCGGCCGCGGAAGCCGGCGAGATCGGACGCGAGATCGGCATTCGCGAGCAGATGCGTGGCCTGCGCATAGCCGGCCGGCACGATGCGCGCCATGTTCCAGCGCACCCACGCACGCGCATCCTCGCTCGCGAAACCGGACAGCATGTTGGCGCTGCGCTGCTCGGCGAGCCCGGCCGGGCCGAGTTCCTCGAGCATCGCGAGGCGCGCATCGCGGCGCGCGTCGCGCGTTTCGGCGGGCGCGCTGCCGTAACCGCCCGCGGGCGAGATCAGCAGCAGGCCGGCGATCCGCGCGGGCATCGCGCGGGCCAACCCGCCCGCGACGATCGCACCGAGCGAATGCCCGACCAACACGCAGCATTCGATGCCGAGTGCCTCGAGCCACGCGTTCAGCGACGCCGCGTAATCGGCGGCCGTCGGCGACGCGCCGTGCACGGGGGTCGACACACCGTAGCCGGGCGCGTCCCACGCCAGCACGCGTCGCGACGCACCGAGCGTGTCGAGCTGGCGCACCCACGATGCGGCGCCCGAGCCGATCCCGTGCAGCAGCACGACGGGCAACGCGCGGCCCGCATGCTGCGCGCCGGCCTCGCGATAGCCGATCGTGCCCGCCGCGCCGGCCGCGCAGCGCTGTTCGGGAAACTGCCCGAGCAGCGCGGCGAACGCCGCGGTGCGGTCGCGTTCACGTTTGTCGATGACACTCATTGCTTGCTCCGCCCCGTCTCAGCGCTTGATCTTCGCGAGCGGCGAATCCGGCGGATACGTCGGCGTGATGGGCTTCGGCGAACCGAGCATCACGCACATCAGCGCGTCTTCCTCGCCGATGTTGATTTCCGTGCGGTACACGCCCGGCGGCACCGAGATCAGGTCGCGCTCGCCGAGAATCGCTTCCCAGGTCTCGCCGTCGCGCTCGCAGATCACCTTCATCTTGCCGCGCAACACGAAGAAGATTTCCTCGACGTCGATGTGGATGTGGCTCGGGCCGATGTTGCCGGCCGGGATGACCATCGTCGAAAACGTGAAGTTGCCGGCCGGCACAGTGTTGACGTCCTTCGCGACGCCCGTGCCGCCCGTGCCGACGTAGCGCATCTGCGCACGGCGATACTTCGGGTCGTAGTCGGCCTGGAACTTCAGTGCGTCCCAGTCGTAGCGCCGCGTCGCGTAGCGCGCGACACGCCCTTCCATCCAGTCGCCGAAGCTTGCGCCTTCCGGCTGGTCCCACGACTTGCGTTCGAGATCTGCGTCCGCCATCGTCCTCTCCTTCATTCAGAGTGAAAACTTCGATTCAATTCATTACGAAGCCGCCGTTCACCGGCAGCAGTTGACCCGTCACGAAGCGCGCGCCGTCCGACAGCAGGAACAGCACGGGGCCCGTCACGTCGTCGGGCACCTGCGCGCGCGTGAGTGCGCGGCCCTGCATGTAGAACGCGTGCCGCTCGGCCGGCACATAGGCCGTCGCCTCGACTTCGGTGAGCCCCGGCGCGATCGCGTTGACCGTCACGCCGTGCGCGCCGAACTCGCGCGCCTGCGCATGCGTCATCGCGATCACGGCGCCCTTGCTGGCGACGTACGCGAGCAGCTTCGGCGCGCCCCAGAGCGCGGTGTCCGATGCGAGGTTCACGATCGCGCCGCGGCCCGATTGCGCGAGATGCGGCAGCGCCGCGTTGCTGACGAGCCACACGCCGCGCACGTTTACGTTCATCACGGCATCCCAGGTCGGCACGTCGAGTTCCGTCGACAACTTGCCGCCCGAGTTCGTGATCGCCGCGTTGTTGATCAGCGCATCGATGCCGCCGAGCGCCGCCGAGCCCTGCGCGACGAATGCGTCGATGCTCGCCGGATCGGCGAGGTCGAGCGCGAAGAAGTGCGCGCTGTGGCCGGCTTGCACGAGCTGTGCGGCCAGCGCACGGCCCTCGTCGACGAGCACGTCGCCGAACGCGACCTGCGCGCCCGCGGCGACCAGCGCTTTTACGAACGCCGCGCCGAGACCGCGCGCGCCGCCCGTGACGAGCACACGGCGCCCCGGCAGCGAAACGACCGGCGCGAACTCAGCCATTCGCCGGCTCCGCCGCGGCTTGCGCCGCACGGTGCGCGTCGAGCGCGGACAGATGTTCCTGCGCGCGCTGGCGCAGCATCCGGCGCACGCGCGTGATGCCGACGTCGTGCTGGTACAGGTATTCGTGATCGCGCGCGTGCGGCGCGAGGCTTTCGAGGACGTAGCGGTCCTGCTCGAGCACGTCCCAGTGCAGGCCTTCGAGGCGGTTGCGGTACATGAAGCGCCATACGTCGCGCTGCCAGCCGCTGACCTTGCGGGTGCGCCAGAAGTAGACCTGGCAGTTGTCGCCGTCGACCGGCGTCGCGAAGCCGATGATCCCGAAGTTGCCGCCCGGGCCGAACTTCTGCTTGTACGGAATCGCGAGACGCATCCACAGGCAGCCCGTTTCGCCGAGCTCGACCCAGTCGAAGTTCACGTCGCGCTGGCCGATCTTCTCGAACATCAGGCCCGTTTCCGTCTTGCGCACGCGCATCTCGGCCTGCTTGTCGCCTTCGGCCATCGAGTGCGACGTCGCGTGCAGGTACGCGCCGTGCATCGGGTCCATCACGTTGTCGATCGCGTACTGGTAATTGCACTTCCAGTTCGATACGCACAGGAAGTGGGCGTATTCGTCGGCGACCAGTTCTTCCGGCAGGTTCAGCGGCGCCGGTTCGCCATGCGCTTCATCGCCGAACCACAGGAAGATCGCGCCGGCCTTCTCTTCGACCGGATACGACTTCACGCACTTCATGCCTTCGAGCGGACAGTTCGAGACGGCCGGCACGCGCGCAACCGTGCCGCCACCGTCGACCTCGATGCCGTGATACCAGCAGGCGATGTTGCCGCCGAGGTTCCAGCCGAGCGACAGGCGCGCGCCGCGGTGCGGGCAGCGATCCTCCAGCGCGTGGACCTTGCCCTCGTGATCGCGCCACAGCACGATCTGCTCGGACAGGCGCGTGAGGCCGACCGGCGCGTTGGACACCTGCCAGCTCGGGGCAACGGGATACCAGTAGTTCTTGATGCCGCGGTCGAGGTACTCGCGGACCGGGTCGTGTTGGGCTTCGTGTTGTGCGGGGGACGTCATCAGTGTGCTCCGGATGCGGTTGTCGTCGGGTCGGCGGTCACGCGGCGCGCGCGTTCATTCCGCCAGCGAGGCCATTTCGGCGCGAAAGCGCTCGGCCGTCCACGCGGTGCCGTCCGGCGCGCGAAAGCCGATGCGGTTCAGGCCCGCGACGACATCGTCCAGCTCGGTCGCGCCGCTCTCGAACACGCGTTCGAGCGCATCGCCGAGGTCGTTTTCATATTGGGTCGGCTCGGCCTTGCGGTTCTGCCAGATCTGGTTCTCGACCTGGCCCGGGATCTCGATCTGCCCCTTGCCGGCGACGTTGTTCGGCTGCGGCGCCACCCACGGCTTCAGGAAGGGATTGAAGTTGACGGTCGCTTCTTTCATGTCATTCCACCTTGATCTGGATTTCCTCGCCGGCCAGCCGCACCGCGTACTGCTTCAGCGCGCGCCCGCCCGGGCCCTTCAGGCATTCGCCCGTCTTGATGTCGAACACGGCCTCGTGCAGCGGGCATTCGACGGTGCCCTCGTCGACGAACCCTTGCGTCAGCAGCGCGTATGCATGCGGACACACGTTCTCGAGCGCATACACCTCGTCGCCGACGCGGTAGATCCCGATTTCGACGCCGTCGGTCCGCTTGAACTCGATCGGCGTGTCTTCCGACAGCGCGCCGGCGTGCCCGGCGCAAACCCATTGTTCAGACATCTCACACCCTTCCTTCTGATCGACTCTCGGTTCGCTCCGGATTTGTTCCATATCCGGAACAGCAGTTTATGGATGGTGATTATAGAAGCGACTTTCCACGAGTAAAACAAAAAGCTGCATGTCCTAGGGAAAACACCGACCGCCCGGTCGACGGCCGGCACCGTCATCCGCGTCCAACATGATTTCTCGTTTTATGGCGGGGATTTAAGTCCACTTTTCAGGATTGCCGGCCCGCTGTTGCGGATCGTCTGCAAGCGCATCCGGCCCGATAAATTTATTTTTGATACTTCCCGCGACACCTCTATACTCCATTCCATCAGAGGCACGTTGTTCCTTATATGGAACATAAAAGATGCCCCGCCCGGTGGTGAAGAAGCGCGCGACGGCCGGCCGTCCTCGTGCCCGCCGCCACGGCACGTTTTTCATCAGGTTTGGAGAGTCAGGAGATCAAATGGTCAAGCACGCGGTAGCAGCAGCAATCATCGGAATGGGCGCGATGTCGGGCGCCTGGGCGCAGAGCAGCGTGACGCTGTACGGCAGCATGGATGCCGGCGTCGCGTATGTGAACAACGTCGGCGGTCACGCGAAATGGGCGATGATCCAGGGCAACACGCAGCCCGACCGTTGGGGCCTCAAAGGCAAGGAGGACCTCGGCGGCGGCCTGTCGGCGATCTTCCAGCTCGAAAACGGCTTCTATACGAACAACGGGCAGTTCGCGACCGCGAACACGATCTGGAACCGCGCGGCGTTCGTCGGCCTCAGCTCCGAGCGCTACGGCACGCTGACGCTCGGCCGGCAGACGCCGCTGACGTTCGACTATCTCGATCCGCTCAGCACCGCGTATCTCGCGATGAGCTGGTATGCGTTCCATCCGGGCAACATCGACGGGCTCGCCGCGACCGGCAACGTGCCGTACAACAACGCGGTCAAGTACCGTTCGCCGAGCTTCGCCGGCTTCTCGGCCGCGGCCACGATGGCGCTCGGCAACACGACGAACTTCTCGACCGGCAAGTCCGTCGGTGTCGCGCTGAACTATGCGAACGGGCCGTTCAAGGCGTCGGCCGTGTACTCGAACGAGCACGATCGCGCGATCCTGATCGGCCAGACGGGCATCACGTCGTTCCAGGGGCAGAACACCGCGAACGGCTACCTCGCGAACAAGGTCGAGAACATCGGCGCGGGCGCGTCCTACCAGTTCGGCGACTTCCTCGTGCACGGCCTCTATACGCGCGTGAAGATGCAGTCGAACGGGTTTTCCGACACGTTCCAGAGCTACGACGCGGGTGTGAACTACCGCAGCAGCGCGTTCAACACGATCGCGGGCGGCGCGGCGACCACGACCCTGGCCGGCCGCCGCTGGACGCAGGTCGAGCTCGGCGACATCTATGCGCTGTCCAAGCGCACGCAGCTGTACGCGAACGTGCTGTACGAGCATGGTTCGGGCGGCGCGAAGGCCGCGTTCTTCACGGCCGGTGTGTCGAGCACCGCGAACCAGGTGGTCGTGCTGGCCGGCATCCACCATTCGTTCTGAGCGGCGACGGGCGCGCCCGCTCGGGGCCCGAAACGACAAGAGCAGCCTGCGGGCTGCTCTTTTTCATTGGCGATGGATGAATGAATGAAGCCGCACGATGCGGCTTGCGCGACGGATCAGAACATCGCGACCCGATGACGCGCGTGCGCGAACGTCGGATCGCTTTCGAGCGGCCGGTAGTTCAGGCGCTGCGACAGATCGACCGCCGCACCGCACACTGCTTCGACGAGCCGCTCCTTCTCTCCGGCCTCGCCGATCTCGGAACGCGGCACCGTCGCGGTGACCGCCGCGACGATCGCGCCGGAATGATCGCGCACGGGCGCGGTCACGGCCGAGATGCCGCTCTCGAACGCGGCCTCGCTGACCGCGTAGCCGAGCCGCGCGTAGTGACGCACGCGCTCGTACAGTTCGTCGACGGTGCCCGGCGTGCGTTCGGTGAACTGTTCGAGCCGTTTTTCCGGATAGAGCTGACGCAACGCGTCGCGCGTGAGGTCGCCCATCAGCACGTGCCCGTGCACGGTCGCGTGCGCGGGCAGCCGCGTGCCGACGTGCACCTTCACCGAACCGAACATCGACGTGTTGCTCTGCGCCTTCGCGACGAACACGACGTCACGCTGGTCGCGGATCAGCAGGTGCGTCGACAGGCCCGTCGCGTCGCGCAGCCGTTCGAGCACGGGCGTACCGAGATCGGTCAGTTCGAGCGAATTCAGGTATTCGAAGCCGAGCCGCAGCACGCCGACGCCGAGCCGGAAATAGCGGTCGCCGTTCACGCGCTCGAGAAAGCCGAGCGCCTCGAGCGTCTGCAGCAGGCGGAAGGTGGTCGTGCGCGGGATGCCGATGCGCTTCGACAGCTCGGGTGCGCCGAGCACCGGCTCGCGCGCGGAGAATTCGGCGAGGATCCGCAGCCCGCGTTCGAGGCCCGGAACCAGATACGACGACCCGCCGGCGGACGATTCGTCGTCGGCCGCGCCGTGCTTCGGCGCGTCGTGGTCGGCGTCGTCCGCTGTCGCGCGCGGCGCGCTTGCCGGCTTCGCCGGTGGTTTCGATGCGCCGCTCATCGTTGGATTGACCCTCTGCACATGGACGGAATGGAAGCGTTCACAAAAGACCCGCAATGCTCGATTATGGATTTTCGACCGGACCGGATCAACACGATCCGGCTCGGGCGGCCGACGGCCCGGTGCGCTCGACCGGCCCGCCCGGCGTTGATATAGCTTGATGCGATCGAAAGGATAGCAGCGATAGACAGGACTGCCCACCGGAACGTCGTGGGGTGGGACACACGGGGTTGAGCGGCGCGGCGGCCTGTGTGACGGAAAGACGCCCGTCACCGCCCGCACAGGATACCGACCTGCAATGTCGCCGCGCGCGCCGCATGCGGCTGCAGCGGTTCGAGCTGCCGCGCATCCGTTTCTTCATACGGAATGCCGTTGACACGCAGGACGGACGTGACGACATCGACCGGCACCGCGATCACGTAGTGCGCGGCATCTGCGCCCGTCACGGGAGCCGGACGATTCGTGCCGTCAGGGCGCGTTGGCCGCCGCGCCCGGATTCGGCATCAACCTCAACCGCACCCGCAACGGCTGCAGCATGTCCGGCGGCGGTGCCTCGGCGAGCGGACTCGCGGTCAGCAACTGACGCAGCGTCGCATCCGCATCGGCCGAGCCGAGCGACGCGAATTCGACACGTGTCACCGCACCGTTCGCCCCGATCCACGCGCGCACGACAATCGCCGGCGGCGGCGCATCGGCACGCGCGTTCAACACGCGCTCCTCCAGATACCGATGCAGCCGGTCGGCCGCGTCGCCGTCCGCTTCGAGCCATGCCTGGAACTGCCGCCCGACGAGCTGCGCATAGTTGATCCACGGCTGCGGCACGTCGGCGGTCTGTGCGGCAACCGGCACGCACACGGCGAGCACGCATGCGCAAACGCATGTGCGCAGCCACCCGGATACCGCCCCTTCCCGCCATCGCCCCATCGCACCTCCCGTTTCCCGTGTGTTCCCGCGTGCCGGATCAAACCATGTGCGCCGCACCGTCGCGCAACGTACCCGCTCGCCCCGCCGCTCATCCGATTTCGATCGGTACATACAACCGCGAGCCGCCGCGTTGCACGAGCAATGCGACGTTGCCGCGCGCGGCGTCGATCTCGGCCATCAGCGCACCGATGTTCGCGACCGGCGTGCCGTTGACCGACAGCACGATGTCGCCGGGCTGAAGGCCCGCGCGCGCCGCCTGGCCGCTCGCCTGTTCGACGACGAGCGCCTGGCTCATGCCGAGCCGCTGCCTTTCCTGCTCGGTCGCGGCGCGCAGAGCAAGCCCGAATCGCGCCGGCCCTTGCGCGCCGCCGGCCGGCGCCGCCCCGCTGTCGAACGCGCCGACCGTCGCGTTGACGTGCATTGCCCGTCCGGCGCGCCACACGAGCAGGTCGGCCTGCCGCCCGCCGCGCATGCCCGCGATCGCGCCGAGCAGGTCCGCCGATTCGGCGACGGGTTTGCCGTCGACCGCGAGCACGACGTCGCCTGCCCGCAACCCCGCATGCGCGGCCGGGCCGTCGGGTTCGACCGTCGTGATCAGGGCACCGTCGGAGTTCGGCAGACCGAACGAACGCGCGAGCGCCTGGCTCACTTCCTGCACGGCGACGCCGAGCCGGCCGCGCGTGACCTTGCCGGTGCGCAGCAGCTGGTCCTTCACGTCGAGCGCAATGTCGATCGGAATCGCGAACGCGAGCCCCTGATAACCGCCCGTCTTCGAGAAAATCATCGAGTTGATCGCGATCACGCGACCGTCGAGATCGAACAGCGGCCCGCCCGAGTTGCCGGGATTGATCGGCACGTCGGTCTGGATGAACGGAATCGCACGTTCGCCGGGCAACGAACGCGACTTCGCGCTGACGATGCCTTGCGTGACCGTGTTCGCGAACCCGTAAGGAGAACCGATCGCCATCACCCAGTCGCCGACCTCGGTGCGCGCGGGGTCGCCGGTCGCGACGACCGGCAGGCTGCGCGCGTCGATGCGGATCACCGCGACGTCGGACACCGGATCGCTGCCGATCACGCGACCCGTGAATTGCCGCTTGTCGGTCAGCTTCACGTCGACGGTGGCCGCATCGCCGACCACGTTCCGGTTCGTCAGGATCACGCCGTCCTCGCTCACGATGAAGCCGGAGCCGAGGCTCACCTCCTCGCGGTTGCCGATGACGCGCCGCGCGAGAAACGGCGCGAGCGGATGATCGGGCGCGATGCCGGGCGGCAGCTGGATACCCATCTGCGTGACCTCGCGCGTGACGCTGATGTTGACGACGGCCGGGCCCACGCGTCGCACGAGCGCCGCGAAGTTGGGCAGCGCGACGCTCGAGGCTACGGGACGATCCGCCGCCGATGCGGGCCGCTCGGCCGCCGATGTCGCGGCCGTCGCGGCCGTCGTCGCGATGCATGCGCATGCGATGGCCAACGCGCTCATCGTCGTTCGCGTCGCTACTGCGCGCCCGATGTTCATGCACGTGTTCACGTCGCGGCTCCTCGTCGGCTCCCGATGCTGGGCGCCATCATGGCTTCGGCGGCACCGCGACCGGTGCGTCGGGCCGTTGCGGCGTCACCGAGCGGCCCCAGTTCGAGCCGAAGCGATTCCGTTCGGTCGACAGGTTGAACGTGCCGAGTCGATTCGACGGCTGCTTCGACAACCGCTCCGAATCCGTCTGCGACGCACCGCCCGGTTGCGCATCGGCCGTCGGTTTCAGTTGCCGGCTCAGGCAGTCGTACGACAGCGCACGCTTGCCGTCCACTTCCGCGTCGACGCACACGGGCTTCGTAGCCGAACCGGGCTCGTCCGCCGCCGCGTGACCGCCCTGTGCAAGCGCGCCGGCAACCGGCAGCATGCAGGCGATCGTCACCAGAACCTCCAGTCGCATCTTCATCCGCGCTTCCCCTCGATCATGGCCCGCCGATGTCCGTGCACTCGTCCGTTCATGCAAGCGCGCCGCGCGTCCTCGGCCGGGCGAGAAAGCGCTCGAACGCGGCGCGCCCGGTCGCGTCCACCGCAGGCGCGAGCGCGTCGGCGCTGCGCGCCCATGCGTCGCGCATCCCGTCGATCGGCTGCCAGGCCAGCACCTGCGCGCCCGTGGGATACGGCGTGACGACGGGTTCCCGATAATCGACGCGAAAGAGTCGCGGCGCATTGCTGCTCACCGTCCACAGGTCGCCGACGTCGCGCACGCTCGCATCGAACCAGAACCGCACCCAGCGCACCGTCGGCGCGAGCGCCGCGGCGCCGGGGGCAACAGCGGCCGGCGCGTCGCCGACAAGCGCATCGGGCACGCGCAGGAAGCCGGCCAGCACGAGCAGCACGGCCGCGAGATCGGCGTCGCGCAGCATCCGGTACGACCAGAGATCCGCGACGTCCATGCACGCGATCACCGCGATGAAACGCTCGATCGTCAGCGACGGCCACACGTGTCGCATCAACGCGTAATGACGTGCCCATTGCACGACAAACGCGGCGCGATGACGTGCCGCCACCTGCGCGTCGCGCGAGCCGCGAATCGTGAGCTCGTCAGGCTGGTATTGCCGCGTCGTCAGCACGCATTGCGCCGAACAGCGCGCGCTGCGGTGCCGCGCATGGCCGCCCGCGCCGGGCAGCGGCTCGAGCGCGCCGAAGCAAAGCGGGCAATGTGTCGGCCATTCGCCGGGCCGCCCCGGCCACGGATTCGCCTTCGGCAGACGCGGACGATCGGGTGCGGCGGCAGCGCGCCGCCGCCCCGGCGTGCGCGTATCGGGCGCCAGAGCGCGCGGCGTCGAACGGACGGGTGCCATGGGCGCCTACCGGGCAGCCGCGAGCGCTTTCTTCAGCGCGTCTTCGTTGATCGGTGCGTTCGCCGTCAGCTTCGCGAGATACGCCTGCGCGTTTTGTTGCGTGCGCTGCGCGCGCAGCATCGTGCGCACCTGTTCCTTCACGTCGGCGAGCGGGCGCGGCGCGGCCGCGCGTACCTCGAGCAGCTTCACGACATGGAACCCCGACGGCGTGCGGACAGGCGCCGAAACCTGGCCCGGTTTCAGCCCGTCGGCCGCCTGCCGCACGGCCGGCAGCATCACCGAATCCGGCACGAAGCCGAGATCGCCGCCGTTTGCCGCGCTCGCCCTGTCCTGCGAATTCGCCTTTGCAATCGCCGCGAAATCGCCGGTGCGCGCGCGGTTCGCGAGATCGGCCGCCTGCTTGCGCGCGGCATCGAGCGTCGCGGCATCGGCATCGGGCGGCACGGCGATGTAGATCTGCGCGACGTGCAGCGCGCGCGGCACGGTGAATGCCGCGCGATTGCGCTCGTAAGCCGACTGGATCTCGGCGTCCGACGGATAGTCGGCCGGCGGCGCGCTCACCGACGCGAGATAGCTGCGCACGACGATGTCGCGCCGCGCCTGCTCGAGCGCCGCCTGCACCTGCGCGTCTTTCTCCCAGCCCTTCGATTTCGCCTCGGCGAGCACCGCCTTCTGCGCGAGCGTCGAGCGCACGATCTGGTCCAGCGCCGCCGGATCGGCCGCGAGCCGCTCGCGCCCTTCGGGGCTCACCGCCTTCAACAGGCCCGCGATATCGGACTGCGTGACCGACGCCTGCGCGGCGTTTGCGATCACGTCGTCCTGCGCGTGCGCGGCGAGCGGCGCGGCCAGCAGCAGGCCGCCGGCCATCAGCGCCAGCGTCTTCATCTTCGTCATCATGGTTCGACTGCCCTCTCGATTGCCGTCGTATCGCGCACGCCGCAGCGCGCGCGGCGTACGCGTCGTTACGTTCGTCGCCGCATCGGCTAGCGCAGGCGCGACAGCGCCATGCGCAGCACGATCGGCTGGGTCATCCCGTGCGGCGGCGCCGTGCCGATCGCGCGGCCGACGAGCGCGTCGCGCAGCGCCGCATCGACCGCCGGATCGCCGGCCGGCGCGCTGTCCACGCGGGTCACGTGACCGCGCCGGTCGAGCCACGCGCGCACCGGCAGCATCAGCCGGTCGTCGCCGGTATCCGCGAGCCGGTCGGCCCAGCGGCCGACGTCCGCGCGCAGCCGGCATGCAGCCGCATCGTCGCCGTCGATCGCCGTCTGCAACCGCCGCGCGACACCGTCCGCATACGCGATCCATGCGGCGGGCGCGTCGGTCGCTGCCGTCGTGCGCGCCGCGAGTTGCACGCGAGCCCGCAGCAGCGTGCGCAGCGCGGCGCCGATCCAGTGGCCGGCGCGCCGGCTCGCAGCGATCATGACTGCGCCGGGACCTCGGCCGGTGCCGCGACGGCGGGCGATGCCGCCGCGTCACCGCCCGCCGCCATGCGGGCCGCCGTTTCCTGCTCGGCCATCGCCGGACGGTTGCGCAGGTGCAGCAGGAATTCCTGGATCAACCGATCCCACAGCTCGACCGTCGAGCGCAGGTGGCGCTCCGATACACCGCCCGCGACCACCACGTCCATCTCCAGCGCGAGAAACGCGCCGTGGCTCGCGAGACGCGCGAAGCGCTTGGTGCGGTTCCAGTTCGCGACGAGTTCCGCCGGCAAGTCGCCCTGCACCTGCAGCACGCACGACAGCGTGTAGTCGATGTACGGGAGCGCCGCGGCATCGGCGTCCTGCGGTGCGAGTGCGACGGCCGGATTGCCGAAGCGCACCGCGAAGCCGACACCCTGGCTCGCGCTCATCAATTGCATCGCGCCGTTCTGTTCGGCGATGGTCACGCGGTAGCCCGCGCGGCGCAGGATATCGGCGAGGTGTTCCGCGCTGATCGCTTCGATCGGCGCGTCATGTGCGGCGCGGTCGGCGGCGGTATTCGATTGCGTGTGTTGCATGTCTGTCTTCCCGGTGTTCAACGGATCGATCGGTTCAAGGCCTTGCTGCGGCCGGGTCACTGCGCACTCACGGATGCGGACGATGCGGCGGTTGCCGATGCGGGCGCCGCGGCCGGCACGCGTGCGGCCGGATCGTACTTGCCCGCATACAGCGCATCGCCGTAGCGTTGCGCGATCTCGTCGTACTTCACGCGCGCCGATTGCGCGAACGGCTGCCGCGACGCGAAGAACGTGCCGATTCCGACATGCTCGTATGCGTCGAGAATCTCGTGGCCGACGCGATACAGCTCCGCATTGTGTGCCTGGCAGGTTTTCAGTTGCGTGTCACGCGCGGCGATGTCCTTCTGCGCCTGTGCATGCTGCGCATCGCGCGCACGCGACACGGCGAGCAAGTCCTCGTACGACGCCTTGTACTTCGCAAGCGCGCGCGCATCCTGCTCGCGCCCCGCCCGCTCCGCCGCGAGCGCGCGTTTCGCGGCCGCTTCGGCGCCGGAATCGCCGCGCGCCGACGCAAGCTGCGCCTGCGCGGTCTTCAACTGCGCAAGCGCATCGTCGCGCTGCTTCTCCGCGGCAGCCTTGTCGGCCTGCAATTGCGCCTGGTTGTCCTGCAGTTGGCGCAGCTCCTGCACGGTCGAGCGCAACTGGCTGCGCAACTTGTCCTCGATGCTCTGCGCGTTCGCGCCGCCGCCCGCGAACAGCAGCGCGGCCGCGAGCATCGTGCGATAGGTCGTGTTCATCCGCGGCTCCGGTCAGAAGCGAGCGTTGAGCTCGAGCTGCAGCACGTCGATCGAAACCGGCGGCCCGTACACTTCCTTCGAGCTCAGGTAGCGGGCCGATACCCACGTGTCGCGCGCGACCGCATACGCGGCGCCGATCACGTAACCGCGCGCGTTGGTGCCGCCGAGGTGGAAGTCCGGATCGTTGAACGCGTCGAGCACGGCGTCCGGCTGCAGGTACTTGTAGGCGATCGAGAAATTCCACTGGCCCTTCTCGCGCGGCTCCGGCTCGCCGATCGTCGCCTTCGCGAGGAAGCCGTTCGGACCGCTGCGGTAATCGGCGCGCGTCGCGTTCACCGACGTCGATTCGTAGTTGTTGACCGGCAGCGACGCGGCCGCGAACGCCTTGTTGTCGTTGTACGCGAGGTTGCGCACGTATTCGCCGTCCAGACGCAGCTTGATGCGATCGGCGACGACGGTGTCCCACTGCGCCTTCAGGTCGAGCAGCCGGTAGTTGTATGCGAGCCCGAACAGCTGCGGCTGCGGCGTCATCCCCGGGGCGAGGTTCGGGTTCTGCACGATGTTGCGCAGCGCGATCAGCGTGTTGCCGCCCTGCATGAACGCCGGTGCCTCGTTGTCGGTGCTGCAGCTGGTCGCGCCGAGGTACAGCGCGCACGGCGACGACAGCGTGCCGCGCATGTTCTGGAAGTCGTAATACGCAACCGCGCCGCGCAACCGGTTCTTCGCGTCGATCTTCCAGTCGGCGCCGAACTGCGCGCCGAACATCCACTTCGTGTCGCTGCCGGCCTTGTCGGTGCTGTTGGACGGGAAGTTCTCGCTCGTGTACTGGATCGGAAACACGCCGAGCGTGCCGAACAGCGTGACGTCCGGATTCCACGGCAGCGCGTGACGCAGGTTCGCGGCGAGGCCGTCCATCATCAGGTCGTCGGAGAACACGAGGTCCGACTTGAAGAACGGGTTGTCGAAGCGGCCGGCCGTCAGGTTCAGCCACGGCGTCGGCCGATACGCGAAGAATGCCTTGTTCAGCCAGATGTTCTTCTTGCCCCAGCCGCCGCCGGCCGTTCCCGTGGTCGAAACCGGGCCGTTGTCGTTGCCGCTCGCGAGCTGGAGACCGGCGATCATGTCGTCCGACAGCGTCGCCGTCACGCCCAGCCGCGCGCGATAGCGCAGCAGGTTGTTGCGGTTCTGCGTGGTGTTCTGCGTCGGCAGCTGCGTCGTGTTGGTGTTCGGATTGATGTCGAATCCGCCGCCCTGGTTGATCGCCGCGAAGTTCGTCACGTTGTTCGCATTGCGGCTGCCGTAGAAGTGATATTCGTCGCGCACGCGCATGTCGCCGTCGAGCTTGATGCGCGACACCCAGTCGGGGAACGTGTTCGGCTGCGCCCAGTTCTCGGCCTTCGCCTGCGCGATCACCTCCTGCTTCACCTGGTCGCGGATCTGGTCGCGCACGAGCTGCGGCACGTACGGCACCGCGACGTCGCCCGGCTGCGTCGGCGGGTTGACCACGCCCGTGCCGGCCACGACCGCCGCGCCCGAGCCACGCGCGGCGCGCGCCTGCACGGCTTCGGTACGCGCCTCGGCGATCAGCTCGTTCGCGTTCTGCTGCGTAAGCACGCCGCGCTTGACGAGCAGGTTGATCAGGTTGATCACCACGCTCTCCGTCGGCGCGGCCTTGCCCGACGCGGCCTGCGCGTCGAGCGACTGGCCGTGCGCGGCGGACGCGCACGCGAACCCGAGCGTCAGCACCGCCGCGCCGACGCGCGACAGGCGCACGGGCAGCGCCCCGCTGCGGGGCACCGCACCCCGTCCGTTCATCTTGTGAATCATCGAAGCACTCCAAACAATTTCCGTTTCTTTTCCGGCAGCATCCGTGCGACGGACCTGCCCCGTGGATTCATTCGCCATTCGCGCGCGGTACGTCATGCCGGCTTGCGCCCCTGCAGCCTGACGAGCACCGGATACGCGGTCGAGGGCGGCGGCGCCTCGTCGACCCGCCCGAGCGACTCGACCGCCGCGACCACCGCCGCATCGATCTTCGCGTCGCCGGTCGATTGCGCAACCGTCACCTTCGTGATGCGTCCGGACGCGTCCATCCACAGGTTCAGGCTGCCCGCGAAACGCGCACCGCCGGCTTCCTGCACGCCCTTGTCCTGCTCGATCGCGCGCTGCAGCACGTACACCATGTACTGCGCGTAGCTCGCATTGCCGAACTTGCCGCCTCCGCCGCTGCCGACCATCCCCGAGCCGTCGCCCGCGCCGATGTTGAAGCTGTCGGTGCCGGCCTGAGCCGGCGCGTTCATCGTCATCTGCTTCGGCTGGTTGTCCGACGGCTTCGGCGCCTCGGACGGCTTCGGTGCGATCGTCGGCCGCTCGACCGGCGTCTTGACCTCTTCCTTCACCTTCTCCGGCGGCGGCTTCTTCGGTGGCGGCGGAGGCGGCGGCGGCAACGGAATCACCGTCGTCACCTGCGGCGCGCTTGCGCGCTTCACGCCCGCCGTATCGCCCGCGAAATGCCAGATCAGCGCGGCGAGCGCCGCCAGCACGAGCGCGATCGCGACGGGCTTCACGTAGCGGCCGGGGCCCTTGTCAGGCGGGCCGCCGTTGTAGGTCATTTCCATCGCGCTAGCCGCCCTGCTTCGCCTTGCCGGTCACGAGGCCGACCTGCGACAGATCGAGGCGGCGCAGCAGGTCGAGCACGTCCATGACCTTCTGGTACTGCACGGCCGCGTCGCCCTTCAGCACGATCGGGAATTCCGGATTGCTCGCCTTCTCGGTGCGCAGCCGGCTCTCGAGTTCGTCCATCGTCACCGGGTACGCGTCGAGGAATACCTGGCCCGAATCGGCCACGGTGATCGCCTTCGTCTTCGGCTTCGCGAGGCTCGCCGACGAGCTCGCCTTCGGCAGATCGACCTTGATGCCCTGCACCGACGCGGTCGTCATGATGATGAAGATGATCAGCAGCACGTACGCGAGGTCGAGCATCGGCGTGATGTTGATGTCGTCGTACGGCTTGTCGTCGTCCTGAACCTGCATGGTGGTCTCCTGCGTGCGTTCAGTCGGCCAGCACCGCGTGATCCGGCGCGCGATGCGCTTCGGCGAGGCGCGTGACGAATTCGTCGACGAACACCTGCATGTTCGCGGTCACGTTCTTGTTGCGGATCAGCAGGTAGTTGTAGCCGAACAGCGCGGGAATCGCGACGAACAGGCCGGTGACGGTCGCGAGCAGCGCGGCCGCGATACCCGGGGCGATCGCGTTCACGTTCACGTCGCCGGCTGCCGCGATCGCCGCGAACGTGATCATCACGCCGACCACGGTGCCGAGCAGGCCGAGGAACGGGCCGCCCGAGATCGCGATGGTCAGCAGAACCATCGATTTCGACAGCTGCTGGTTCTCGCGCACGAGCGTCGCGTCCATCGACGCGCGGATCGCCTCGATCGACTCGCTCGTGATCACGGTGCGGCCGTTGCCGTCCACGCGGCTGTGGATCTCGTGCACGCCGGCCTTGTAGAGCCGGTACAGCGACGACTGATACAGCCGGCGCCCTTCGGCGCTCGCCTCGTCGACATGCGCGAGACCGACCAGATGGCGCCCCGCCACTTCGCGAAAGCGCTGCACGAAATACTGGTTCGCCTTGTCGACCGTGCCGACGTAGCGCGCCTTGGTCCACATCACGATCCACGACACGAGCGCCATGCCGAGCAGGATCGTGATCACGACCCACGCGTCGACGGTCACCGACTGCACGATCACGCCGAAGTAACCGAAGCCGAAACCCGATTGCTTTTCGTCGGCGCCGTAAGCGACCAGCTTCGATTCCGAGCCCTGGGCCAGTGCATCGACCGCGAGCGCGGCGGGCGAACGCGCGATCTTCGACAGCCGCAGTTCGTCGAGCGTGCCCGTGTACGCGGCGAAGCCCGCCGGTGCACCCGCTGCATCGGCGCCGACCGTCGCCACGCCGTTCAGCGCGGGCAGTGCTGCCGCGACCTGCGCGGCCTGCTTGCCGTTTACGTAGACGGTCAGGTTCTTGCCGTCGGCCGTCACCGCGACGTACGTCCACTGGTTCGCGGCGACCGGCGACGCGGCCGGCGTGCGCACCGGCGCCGCGCTGCCGGCCGCGCCGTCGACTTGCGCGAACGGTACGCCGTTGTCGAGGCCGATCAGCAGCGCGTTGGCGCCGTCACGGCGGCTGTAGAGCAGCGCATTCGTCGCGAGCGCGGCCGGCTTGACCCACGCGCTGAACGTGAAGCTGCCGCCTGCCGGCAGGTTCAGCGACGGGCTCGCGGGCAGCGTCAACGATGCATTGCCGTCGAAGCGCGCGCCCTTGCCGACGATGCCGTCCTCGACCGTGCGGAACGTCGCGTTCTGCGCGTTGTTCGCATACGCGGTCATGTCCTTCGGCGGCGTGCCCGACGCGCCGTTGAAGTGGTAGACGAGCGTGTAGTCGGGATCGAACGTCTCGGCCGGCTTGCCGCCGTCCGGCGCCTTCTTGTTGCCGTAGTACATCCAGATTGATTCCGCGGCACTTGCCGGCATCTTCGGCACGTCGACCCAGATCAGCGCGACGCCGAGCACCGGGTCGTACTGTTCGACGTGGTAATTCAGCGGCGTCTTGTCGTCGGCCGCGACGAAGCGGATATCGGCGCCGTTGTCGGCCAGCCCGTCGAACTGGAAGTTGCCCGAATGCAGGCGGATCAGCAGCGGCACGCGGCCCGCCGAATCCGCGAGGTTCGCGCCTTTCGGGCTCGCGTCGATCGTGATCGCCTTTCGGTACGACCAGTCGTTCTGCCACCATGCGTTCGCGATGCCGGGCAACACGCCGAGCATCACCGCCAACAGGAAAAACAAGACTCGCTTCACGATCCACTCCCCGAATGTGCGGGCGCAGCGCTCGCCGCATCGCCCCGGCACGATCAAAAAAAATTCGTCAGAACCCCAGCCGTACGTAGAAATCGAAGCGCGGGCTGTACTGCCGCGTATAGACGCCCGCCTTCAACGGCCAGCCGGCCTCGAAGTCCGCGCTGGCGTACTTCATCAGCTGCAGTCGCGTGCCGACGCCGACGCTCATCAAGTTGAAGCGCGACGTCTGCTCCGGCAGCGGGCTGAGCAGCCACAGATGCGCGGCATCGAAGAACGCGTGGAACCGCCACTCGTTCACGCGGCTGCCGACGGCGCCGCCGAGCCACTTCGACAGCGACGGGCTGCGCAGCTCCAGCGACGCGATCACGCCGCTGTCGGCCGTGTCTTCCGCCTGCATGTAGCCGCGCACGCTGTTCATCCCGCCGGCCGCGAACTGCTCGCTCGAGACCAGCGGCGAGTTCGAAATCTGAGCGCTCACATGCGCGTTGGCCTGCATGTCGTTCGCGAAACGCTGCGTATGGTTGACGTCGAACTTGCCGTACACGAAATCCGGCGTCGCGTTGTAGCGCTTGTTGTCCCACGCGCCCCAGTCGCTGCCGAGGCCGCGGATGTTGGTGGTCAGCGACGCGGAGAACGACGTCTGCGAGTTCTTCAGGCTCAGCTGGCCGTTGTACGAGAACGTCACCGGCACGTAGGTCAGCGGCGCGGTGGACGTCTGGCCCACCAGGCTCACGTTCTCGTCGTAATGCTTGCGGTCGATCTCGATGCTGACCGAGTGCGCGTAAGTGTCCGACGCGGGCAGCGCGTAGATCGCGGTGAAGCCGTAGGTCGTGCCCTTGCCGAGCACGTTGGTGCCGCCGACCGATGCGACGTTGCTGTCCGAGTGCACGACGGTGGCGAGGAAGCTCCAGCGCGTGTCCTTGATCGGCGCGAGATACGAGAACGCGTACACGCGCGCATCGTTCGGGTGCTGCGGGGCGATCACGTAGGTGCCGGAAATCACGTGACCGAGCTGCCAGAGGTTCGCATAGCTGAGGCTTGCGCTCGTGCGCAGCGTCGACGTGCCGGGGCTGTTGTCGTTGTTCAGCTCGAGCGTGCCGTGCAACGGGCTGTGATCGTCGACCTTGAGATCGACGTCGACCGTCTGCGGCATCGCGCCCGGCTTGAGCACCGGAATCACCTGGCGGTCCGCCGAACGGTTCAGGTCGGTAAGCTGCTGCTGCGCCTCGTTGAAGTCGGGCACCTTGCCTTCGGCGAGTGCGGGCACCGCGTCGCGGATGTTTTGCGGCGAGTTGTATTGCGCGCCCTCGACGCGCAGCCTGCCCACCTTCGCCTCGGTCACCTGCAGCAGGATCACGCCGTTCTTCACCTGTTGCTGCGGCAGCTCGACGACGACCGACTGGTAGCCGCGCTCCTGATAGGCCTTCTGCAGCGCGTCGCGCGCCGCATTCACGTCGGCGAGCGTACGGCCCGGCCCTTCGAACGGATAGACGGCCTTCTCGATCTCGAGCGTCGGCAGCGTCGTGTTGCCGCGCACGACGAACGCGTTCACGTCGAACGTCTGCGGCGCCGACGATCCCGACGCCGCGGCATTTGCGGCCGGCGTCGCCGCGGCTTCCTGCGCGCGGACGCCCGATGCGACGCACAGCCCTCCGGCCAGCACGGCGCAGGCCAGACATCGGCATTTCAGCCGCCATCGTTCGCGTGACTTGCGGTCTACTCTCGGCGGCATGCGCCATTCCCCTTTGTTGTTCCGGATCGCCGGACGGCCGCGCTGCACGAGCGGCCGCCCCGCTATCAAATGCCTGTTTCACTTTGATGACGATTTATTCGCCATCCTTATCATGATCCGCGTGATGCGCTTCCTCGATTTGCATCACCGGCATCCGTCGCTACGATCGATGCGCCGTTCGCGTGTTCGCCGCCATGCCGCGATAACGGGAGCGCTGTTCGGACAGGCTTGACCGTGTCTACCGGAAAGGACGAAACGTCGTCGGAAAACCCGCAATCGCCGACACCGCTGCGTCGGACGCAAACACGCGGCGATCTCGCGCGGCACACCTGCTTGCCGCTCTCACCTACCTAGACGGAACGAAGCACGCATTGCCGCAAACTTTTTTGCGCGGACCACCCGCGCGACGCCAAGGGCATGCGGCCTGCAATGCGCGCACGGCGGAAACCCGCGCGCGCTCGCGCGGGATGCCGTACAGGAATGTGCGTGGCCCCCGTTTCGTGTGCGTATCGCCTGCACGGCCGTAACGGCTCTACGGCGTTGCACTTGCGTGCGTCACCGGCAAACGTGTTGGCCGCCCGACGCGTAGCGCGCGAATCGAGATGCGCCTGCGGGCGGCCCGACAATCGTCGGGTTTGTACCGGGAAGTTTTTGTGACATTGCGCTGAAGTTATTCACGAAACCGGGTGCGACCACCGGCCCGATATCGTTTACGCGGGACGACCGGCGCTGTCGCCGTGCGGCAAGCGCACGGACATCACGAAAACCTGCGGTTTCGCGCGGCCCGTTCCGTCCTAACTAATGAGAAAAACACGTCGACGACGAGGTCCGATCCATGTCATTTGCCACGATGCTCGTACGCTGGCTCGCCGGAAGGCTGTCCGGCACCGCCGCGCCGCCGAACCCGCTGCACGCCGCCGCCGGTCACGCCATGCCGCGCCGGCCGTTGCGCTGGCGCGCACCGTGGCTCGCGTGGCAGCTGCTGTCGTGGTGCGTGCTCACGCTGCTGGCGCCGCCGACCTGGACGATCGGCACGCTGCTGCTGATCAATGCGTCGAGCGATCAGCCGCTGTTCTGGACGCTCGCGATCGCGATCGTGCCGGTCGCGAACGGCCTGGCGATCGTTGCGACGAACCAGCGTCATCACCGCGTGCCGTTCACGCGACGCTCGACGGTCGCGCTGTTCATGTTCTTCGTTGCAATGGCGATCGGCTGCACGCTGTTCGTGCTGCTGCTGTGGCGCTCGCATTCGATCGCCGCGCTGGTCGGCCCGCTCGCGGTCGAAGCCGACGACGCACGCCCTGCGATGCTCGCATTCTGGGTCGCGGGCCTTGCCGCGATGTTCGGCGTCACGTCATCCGCGCATGCGAGCATCGCGCATGCGTGGCTGGCGTTCGAGGCGTAAATGCGGCCGCGCCCATATAACGGGGGCACGCGAATGCATCGATACGGAAGGTCCGGCGCGACAGGCGCGGCGCGCGCACGCGGCATCGCGATCGTGACGGTGTTGCTCGTCGTCGCGCTGGCGGCCACGCTTGCGGCCAGCGTGCTGTGGCGCCAGCAGGTCGCGACGCGCGACGTCGAGAACCAGCGGCTCGCGACACAGACGATGTGGGTCGAGCGCGCCGCCGTCGAATGGGCGCGGGCGACGCTGCGCGCGCAGAATGCGACGTCGAACGTCACGTTCGAGGGCCAGCCCTGGTCGGCGCCGTTCGCCGACGTGCCGCTGTCCGACCTGCTGCCGCCGGATGCGGTCGCGGTCAACGCGGAGCTTGCACGCGCATCGATTTCCGGAAACGTCGAGGATGCGCAAGCGCGCTTCAACCTGATGAACCTCGTGTCGCGCATCGCGCCAGGCAAGCCCTGGCAGGCGAACGCGGAAGGCGTGCTCGCCTACCGGCGCCTGCTCGGCGAGCTCGGGCTCGACCCGGCGCTCGCCCAACAGACGGCCGACTACATGCTGCGCTCGCTACGCGAGACCAACGGCCCCGACGGCTGGCCGCTGCAGCTCGTGACCGTCGACGATCTCGCCCGCATTCCCGGCTACGACACGCGCGCGATCGACGCACTCGCGCCATACGTGACGGTGCTGCCCGACCTCACGGTGGTGAACGCGAACACGGCGGCCGAACCCGTGCTGGTCGCCGCGATTCCGACGCTGTCGAAGAGCCAGGCCAAGCGGCTCGTCGATCGGCGCGGCAGCGCGTATTTCGTCAGCACGGGGGACATCGCCGAGTACCTGCTGCCCGCGCAGGGCGGCAATCCGACGCTGCCGGACGGCTCGGCTGTAGGCGTCAGCAGCGGGTATTTCATCGTGCATTGCCGCGTGCATTCGGCTCGGATCAACGCGCGCGTCGACACGCTCATCGCGCGCTACGGCAGCGGCAACTTCACGTGGACGTCGGTAATCTGGGTGCGGCGGCTGACGAGTTGAAGACTGGTACGCGCGTCGCCTGCGTTCACGTCGATGCAGCGCAGCGCGGATGGACGATCTAGGCCATCGACGACTCGCTCAACCCGACCGCGCGCGTGCCCTGCGACGTCACCGCGCAATCGAACGTCAGCCGCGTGAGGCTCGTCTCGCGCACTTCGCCGAGCAGCCGGTTCCAGTCGTCGATCGACACGAGCAGCGCGATCGGCCGGTTGTATTTCGTGACCATCACCAGCGCCTCGGCCGCATGCCGGAGCGCCTTCGACGGATTGCTGCTGAAGTCGCGCGTCGCCATCGCGATCGTGCGCAGGCTGAACACGTTCGCGGCGGCATCGTCGCCGTCGTCGTGCAGCAGCCGCTCGAGCGTCGCCGCGCGCAACAATGCCTGCGATTTCGCCGACAGCCGGTTGTCGCGGCGCCTGCGCCGCTCGCTGCGCGGATCGACATGCACGGCCAGGAGTCGCACGATCTGCCCGAGGGTGGTTGCGGGCAACCGGTCGTAGCGGCGCCACCAATCGGGCGGCAGCGCGATCATCATCCCGGCGTAGATCGACGCGACGCCATCGGCGATATGCGCAGGAAGACGCTCGGCGTCGCGCACGTCGAGATCGAGCACCGTGCCGACCAGCTGCGTCATCACGCTGAACGCGTTATACGCGAGTGCGGCGATTCCGCATGCGAGCAGCGACGCACGCGCCGGCGCGTCGCCGAACGGCGCGCCTTCCAGCACCGGTTCGAGCGGCAACGGCAATGCGTCGCGCCAGCGGCGGCACGACAGCTGCACGATCCGCACCGCATCGAACTGCTCGGGCGGCAAGTCGGTCAGCAGCGTCACCGTGTCGCCCGGTTCGCCGTCAGCTGCCGTGCGGCGCCATTCGATTCGCCGCAACACATCGTGCGTTCCAGCGTCGCCGGTCATGCCAACCGGTTGTTCGTGCACGATCCCGTCGTCGAACATGCCTGCGCGATGCCATTCACCGAGCGGGCGGCACACGCTCGCGCGAGCATACTCGCGCAGGATCAACGCACCGCCGCGACGCGGCCAGCTCGACAGCATCGTATCCGCATCGAAGCGCGCGTCGACGATCCACAGCTCGCCGGGGCGCACGGTTTCAAGCAGTGCCGCAACGAGTGCGCGCGCATGCTGCCGGCCGCGCTCGACCGGCAACAGGTCGACGATCAAGCCGAGATCGGGATCGAAGACCGGCAACACGCGAGTGCCCGCACCGACGGCACCGACGCCCCCTTCGCGCACCGGATCGTCGCAAGCCCGCCCGCAATCGCAAGCCGCCAGCCCTGGCGTGCATGCGCCGCCCGCGCCATCGAGCACGCGCAGCCGCATTCCGCCGAACCCGCGGTCGTCGGCACGCGCCGTCGCGATCGGCAGCAGCAGCTCCGCACTGTCCTTCACGAGCGCACGCCCCCAGCCGGCGCGCAGCCGGCTCATCCCGTCGTGCAGCGCGGCGACGGCGGCCCCGACGCCCGTCGGCGCGAAGCCCGCCGTGTCGGACGGCGCGCGCGCGCGTGCCGCGATCGCCGCGATCGCATCGACCGCGAGCGCGAACAGCGCCTCGCGGATCGGTTCGTCGTCGGATTCGCCGTCGGTGCCGGCGCCCGTGTCGAGCCAGTCGTCGTGCAGCGCGCACTGCAGCACGAGCCGCGTCATGATCGCCATCGGACTCTGCTCGACGAAGCGTTCCACCACCGCGCGCATCATCGGGACACCCCGTGTCGTTTGCAACGACCGGTCCGCAACCGGCCGTCACCGCGCGAACGCACTTGACGCGCCACCGTCGACGCCGCAGCATCGTGGGCAACCGGGCACGCACGGCCGCATGCCGTCGCGGCGCTCCGTCCGCAATCGATGCACGAGGCCCCGGCATGTACGTAGATCCACGCGTGGCGCATGGCCGTGCCCGGTTCGACCTGAGCCGCTCGCCGCGCCTGCTCGCCGACGAACGCCGCTGGGAAATCAGCGACCTCGTCACGCGCGCCCTCGACGATTTCACCGGCGTACGCAACCGCCGCAACCTGATGCGGCTGCTTGCGCGCCAGATCGCGCCCAGGCTCGCGCGCCTCGGCCTCGATCCGTTCGTCGGCGTGCTTGGCCGTGCCGAAGGCCTGTTCGTCAACTTCTCGACGATGAGCGCCGCGCATGGGCTGCGCGAATTCCAGTTGCAGCTGACGGTACCCGACCTCGTGCTGCGCAGCTTCGCATCGAACGCGATCCGGCCGCATGCGGTCGCGCGCTGCATGCAGCGCAACGGCGTGATGACGCTGGCGGACATCGAGCACGAAACCCGCATCGCGTTCGTCACGGCGCGTGTGATGCGCTCGCTCGCGATCGCCGAACACTGGCAGCAGATCGGCGTACCGACACCCCGCGGGCTGTTCGTCGGCACGCTCACGGACGCGAACGACGTCGCGATGAACACGTATTTCCGGCCCGGCGACAACGATCGTCCGTCGCGCTGGAGCGGCTTCGCGGCCCTCTTCGCGACGATGCCGGACTGGCGCCCGGAACAGGTCCGGCACGGCGGCGAGTTGCTGCAATGGATGATCAACCATATCGTGGCCTTGCAAGAATCCGCACCGTTCTACGAACGCTTTCCGTTTCTGCGTGAACCGCTGCGCGACACCGACGACCCGCTCGACGCCGCCTGGCGCGGCGCCCGTGCGGGCCGCGACGGCGACGCGGCATCCTGATCGCCGGCCGTCGCCGCATGCCGGCGGCAATCCGGAGGCCGGCCTCGGCCCCCGGTTCCGCTCCACGGCCCCCTCGCTCTCTCGTATACAAGGTCGAAGCGGGCGCGCGTAACCCGCAGAATTTCTTGCGACACCCGGATGCGCGCGGATGAAAACGATTCCGCCGTGCGCCGCGATGCCCGCGTCGTTCGGCCGCTCAGTGCGTGCGCGGCGGCCCGCCCGGTTCCTGGCGCCCGACCGTCTCCAGCACCGCCCACATCCACATCAGCTCGCGGACGGTGCGCGCATGCTCGTCGCTCTGCGCGCACCAGCGCCGGAACGCGGCGAGTTCGCGCTCCGTCGTATCGCCGGCGCGCAGCCACAACAACCAGCGCACCGCGCCTTCGCGGATCGCGTCGGCGCGCGTGTTCGCGTCGCCGGAATCCGCATCCCGTTGCGATTCGTTCATGTCACGCCACCGCCCGAAGCTCCTTCGACACCCATCCCCCGCACCGCTGCGCGGCCGGGGCGCTTGCCACCCACGCCTCGGATCCGACGACGCTCCACCGGGCGCCGCGAGCGGCAGCCCGGCGTTTGCCGGCCCTCATTGATCAGGTCGTATCGGAGGGCCGTAACCCGCAGTACGCGAGCAGCCCGCGGCCGGGCGAACGGATCGCCGGCGGGACACGGGAGAACGAGAAAGTGAAAGAGAGGAAAAAGCCGGTCAGCTCAGCAGCACGATATTGCCTGGCAGCCGCGTGATGTGCGCGCCATACAGGCGGCCGACCATGTCGATCACGTCGTCGAGCCGCGTGATCGGAAACTGCGCCTGCATCCGGTTCGCGCCGAGCGCGGCACGCCGCAGCACGACCCGGCCCGGACGATAGCGGTTGATTTCGTCGATGACATCCGACAGCGGCACGCCGTTGAATACCAGCATCCCGCGCCGCCATGCGCTGATCGCGGCGGGATCGGTTCGCGTCACCGGCTGCACGCCGCGATCGTCGTAGACGACCTGATCGTCCGTCTTGAGCGTGCGCGCGCCGCGCGGATGGGCGAGCGCGACCGTGCCGGACAGACAGGTCACGCACACCTGCGAGCCGGTACGCCGCACGTTGAAGCGCGCAACCGTCGCCTGCATGCGGCCCTTGCCTGCGACCACGGTCACGGGCTGGATCGGCGTCGCGCGGCCGGCCGGCGGCGTCGCCGCGTCGATTTCCGCCTCGCCGGCGACGACTTCGATGCCGTGCGCCGCATCGCTTGCGGGCAGTACGTCGACGCGTGTCTGCGTGTTCATCGCCACCGTCACGCGCGACGACAACGCGACGCTGCGCTGCTCGCCGGTGCCGGTGTGGTAATCGGCGGCCAGATCGCCGAGCGACGGCCACAGCTGCAGCGGCGGACGCACCGCGAGCCACGACGCGCCGGCCGCCACCGCGAAGCCGATGAACGCGCGGCGGCCCGTGCGCATCGTGCGCTCGCGCCGTGCCACGTCTGCCCAGGCAGCGGCCGTGCGCTCTTCGTGCGCGAGTTCGGTTGCCGCCGTGCGCAGCGAGCCCCAGGTGTCGCGCAACAGCGCGGCCGCCTGCGGACGGTCGGCGCACCAGCGCGCGAATGCGTCGGCCTCGGCCTGGCTTGCCTCGCCCGAGCGCAGACGCAGCAGCCACGCGCTCGCTTCGTCGAGTGCGTCGTGGGCGGGTTCTGCCTGGGCTTTCGTCATCGTCCGGGTACTCAAAATTTACGCGGCCCGCCTCGCGAGCCCGTGTACGCGTCGCCATCTTCCTGCATGCGCTGCAGACAGTACTTCATCGCCGCGCTCAGCTCGCTTTCGACGAGCCGCAGCGAAATGCCGAACTGCTCGGCGATCTCGCGGTTCAGCAGGCCGTCCACGCGCGCGGCCAGCAGGATCGCGCGGCGCCGCGGCGGCAGGCCGCGCAGCACGTCCTTCAGCGTATCGACCTTGCGGCGCGCCGCGACGATCCGCTCGGGATCGGCCAGTTCGTCGGGCGTCTCGAGCAGCGTCTCGACATCGTCGTCGTGCAGATGACGGCGCTCGCGGCGATGCTGGTCGATCGCGACATTGTTCGCCATCCCGAGTATATAGGCGTCCGCGTTCGTCACCTGCGTGGACACGTTCGCGTTCTCGAGGCGCAGCCACGTCTCGTGCAGCGCATCGGCCGCGCCGTCCTTCGACCCCGTCACGCGTTCGAGACGCCTGACCAGATACGCATAGCGCGTCGCCAGCAGCTTCCTGAGCCCGGTGCGGGTGGTGTCGGACATGGCGGGCTAGCCTCGCGACGCCGTCGGCGGACAGCGGAAGTGCACGCCGTTGCCGGCCGGTCGCAACAGGATCGTGACCGGCTGCGGCAGGTCCGCCGGCGGCGCATCGTCCAGCTTCAGCGCGCGCAGCGCGCGCATCACCGCCGCGTCGCGGGCGGCCGAACCGCTCGATGCCACCATGTTGACCGCCACCACCGCCCCCCTGTTGTCGATGCGCACCTGCGCGACGAGTCGATAGCTGCCCGGCACCGCCGCCGGCTGCGCGCACAGCGCATCGATCAGATGCGCCTGCAGCACGCCCGCGAACGTGCGCCGCTCGCCGGAATCGCCGATCCCGTCGATCGGCAGCGCGGCGTCCGCCGGCGTGTCGGCCGTGGCGGGTGCCGCGTCGGCGGCCGGCTGCGCGACGATGATCGCTTCGTCCGGCCGCGAGAATTCCGCACGCAACCCCGTTCCGGCCAGCATGCGCTCGAGCGCGTCGCGCGGCACGTAGTCGCCCTGCACGGGCGCGCTCGTGCGCGCGTCGAGCAGCGGCGCCGGCGCCAGCACGATCAGCTCGGTGAGCCGCGCGAAGTCCTGCAAGGCCTTCGAGAGCGGCTGCGCGGGCAGATCGAAATGCACGACGCTGCCCGGCGGGCGGCCGGTGGAACCGGTCTCCTGCGCGTATGCGTCGCGCATGCAGAGCACGACGAATACGAGCCACGCGACGAGCGCCAGGACACCGGTCGGCGCCCGTGAACGAGTCATGAATCCCTGATCGGAAGTGGAGTTGCACGCTGCGTGCCGGAACGCGCACCCCCGTGAGCGGTTCGGTCGCAAGCGAACGCCAGATTGTGAGCGGGCACTGTGACAGTCAGGTGAAGCATGCAACGCATCGAATCGATGCACGGCCGAGGCATCGCATCGCTCACGGCCGGCGCACGACGAAGTTGCCGATGCCCGTGCCGACGACCGCCATCCGCACGTCGCCCGACCATAGCGTGATCGTCACCGGCACGTCGATGCTCTCATTGCCGAGCACGACGCGCGACGGCGCGTCGCCGCCGCCGGTGTAGCGCACCGACACGGCCGTCACTTCGGTGCCCCAGCGGCGCGCGCGATACAGGTCGTCGGTCATCGGTGCCCACGCGCCATTCGCGGTGCGCTGCACGAACCGGTAGCCGCCACCGACCGGCTGCCATGCGATCGGTATCGAGCGCACCTGCGCGTCGTCGCCGGCCGATTCGAGCAGGTTCGCGAGACGCTGCGCTTCCTCGGCGAGATCGGTGCGGCGATTGCGCGACGACGCGAGCGTGACGACCGCGACCAGCAACCCGACGATCACGAGCACGACCAGCATCTCGAGCAGCGTGAAGCCGCGTTGCGGGCGACGATGCACGTTTTCCCGCACGCGTGCCGCATCCGATGTTCGCGTTTCGTCGTGCCCCGTCATCATGCATTCACCCTAGCGTCGAAGAATGGAAAGCGTCTTCCGTCATCCGAACCGATCGATCGTCATGAAACCGCTCGCCCAGCTCCGCACCGTGGCGTCCCGCGCCGGTCTCGTGCCGCTTGCCGCGACGCTCGCCGCCGCGGGCGCGCTCGTTGCCGTGTCGCTGTGGGCCGTGCACGTGCTGACCGTGGCCGATACGCCCGTTGCGGCGCCCGCACCGCCCGTGCCGATCGACGTCACCGCCGGCGCACGACTTTTCGGCGCGAAACCCGACAACGGCCACGACGCGATCCAGCTGCTCGGCGTGCTCGCGTTCGACGCGCGTCGCGCGGCCGCGATCGTCAGCGTCGGCGGCGATGGGTCGCGCGTGGTGTCGCTCGGCGCCGCGATCGGCGAAGCCGCGAAGCTCGCCGAGGTGCGCGCGCGCTCGATCGTCGTCGACCGCAACGGCCTGCAACGCGAAGTCGCGCTGCCCGCCACCGAGAAGGCCAACGCGTTCGTGCGCTGACGCGCGCATCACTGCACCATGTTGTTCAGCTCGATGATCGGCATCATCACGGCCAGCACGATCACGAGCACCACGCCGCCCATCGCGAGGATCAGCAGCGGTTCGAGCAGGCTCGTCAGAAACATCGTGCGCCGCTCCAGCTCGCGCGACTCGCCTTCCGATGCACGATCGAGCATCGTCGTCACGTCGCCGGTCGCCTCGCCAGAGCGGATCAGGTGCACGAGCACCGGCGGGAACGTCTTCGTATGGGCCAGCGCGCGGGACAGCGCGGAGCCTTCCCGCACGCGCACGATCGCGTCGTCGACGTTCGCGCGCATCGCGCGGTTCGACAGCGTTTCGCCGGCCGCCTGCAACGCGCGCAGGATCGGCACGCCGGCGGCAGTGAGAATGCCGAGCGTGCTCGCGAAGCGCACCGTGTTGTAGCCGCGCACCAGCTTGCCCGCGAGCGGCGCGCCCAGCAGCCATTGGTCGAAGCGCATGCGCGGCCCGTCGCGCGACAGCACCTTGCCGATCGCATAGCCGATCGCGATCGTCGCCGCGAGCGACGCCCACCACCAGTGACGCACGAAATCCGACAGCGCCATCATCACGACCGTCAGCGTCGGCAACTGCTGCTTCGTGCTGGTGAACACGTTTGCCACCTGCGGCACCACGTAGCTCAGCAGGAACGTGACGATGCCGAATGCGATCAGCGTGACGATGCCGGGGTACGTGAACGCGAGCAGGATCTTCTGCTTCAGCGCGTTGCTCTGCTCGATGTAATCGGCGAGGCGCGACAGCACGACGCCGAGCTTGCCCGTGTGCTCGCCGGCCGCGACGAGCGCGCGATAGATGTCGGGGAAATCGCGCGGATGCTGGGTCAGCGCGTTCGCGAACGAATGGCCGCCGACGACTTCCGCACGGATCGACGCCATCAGTTCGCGCACGTATTCGCGTTCCGCCTGTTCGCTCAATACCGACAGCGATTCGTCGAGCGGCAGCCCCGCGACGAGCAGGCTCGCGAGCTGGCGCGTGATGATCGCCTGCTCGCGCTGCGACAGCTTGCGGCCGAGCGACAGGCGCTGATGGCGCTCGCCGTGCAGCCGCTGCGCGGCCAGCTCGACGACGAGCGGCGTGAGTCCTTGCGTACGCAACTGACTGCGGCCTGAGCGCGCGCTGTCGGCTTCGAGCACGCCTTTCAGCGTGCGGCCGGTGGGATCGATCGCTTCGTAGCGGAATGCCGACATGCCGGAGCTCTCCTGTCACGTGCGCGACTGCGTCCTTCGATGACTGCGCGCGGCATGGCGGAGGGAGTCGCCCGGGAAAGACTAAGGATCGAACCGGCGCAAATTTATGACGGATGTTGGGCTACCTTTTCGAGCGGGCTTTATTACTCACGGATATTTCTCACATGACGCAGAAACGATTTCATCGTTTATGGCATTTAAATCCGTTCAAACATTAACCGTTCGATAAGCATTTCTTTGATTATCCGATACGAATACACGACCCATTTCAACAAGGCGACAAAACCATCATCCAATGGATAACGTGCGAAATGTTCCGTAGCATCCGCCACGAAACTGACTTGGAGTTGGGCTAGGGCGATTCGACTTGTACGGCCGCCCTTCTCCAGGCGCCGCCCACGGCTCCCGCTGCACTCAAGCACCATCCCAATATCCGGGATGCCCGATGAGCATTGAATATCCTCCGAATATCGGATTTGCCAATTCCAATAACGCAATGCCTCGTTCGATCGAAATGTTACGCACCATTCGTTATGAAAAATTCACACGCGTCATTCGGAATTCCACCTACATTTACCCGGCGGTCCACACGTATTCCAACCGCAGTAGCAGGGGTTCCCGTTTATCTTCGTCCAAGGAAATTTCTCATGAAATCCAGCAAGCGCAAGATCTGTCAGGTCCTGGCTCTCGTCGTTTCGGGCATGGGCGCATCGCTCGCGATGGCCGCAGGCCCGGTGATTCAAGGTGGCGGTTCGTCGCTCGTCGCGCCGACGATCGGCGCCGCGTCGCCGGCTTCCGGCGAAATCGGCCTGTACGGCACCGCGAACGGCACGTTCACGTACTACTCGGTCGGCTCGGGCGCCGGCCAGAACGCGTTCCTGAACAACCAGCCGACGTACTTCGGCTCGGGTGTCACGGGCACGGTCCACTTCGCGAACAGCGATGCCGCGCTCACGACCGCGCAAGTCACGTCGTATAACGCAAGCACGGTCGGCTCGAACAGCGGCCCGCTGATCCAGATCCCGTACATCGTGACCGCGATCACGGTGCCGGTCGTCAACGGCCCGACCGTGACGAGCACGACCACGCCGCAAACGACGCCGGGTCAGGCCCACAGCATCGCGCTGAACGACGACGATCTGTGCGGCATCTTCTCGGGCAAGCTGACGAACTGGAACCAGGTCACCAACCCGGAAACCGGCTCGGTCTATCCGCTCAACAAGGCGATCTCCGTCGTCTACCGCGCGGATGGCAGCGGCACGACCGAACTGCTGACGCGCCACCTGCATGCCGTTTGCACGACGGCCAACACGAAGGCCGGCGTGACGTTCGTCGATTCGCTGACGTTCGCGAACACGACCGCATTCCCGTCGGGTGTGCCGGCGAACTTCGTCGCGGCGTCGGGTAGCGGCGGCGTGCGCGGCTCGCTCGCTTCGCTGTCGTCGGCCGGCACGGCCGCTGTCGCGTACCTGAGCCCGGATTACACGAACACGTACATCGCATCGCAAAGCGCGGTCGTGACGTCGTCGGGCGCGCTGCAGCTTCCGCTCGCCAGCCTGTACAACACGACGGACAAGAAGTACTACGCGCCGACGTACACGAACGCCACGACGGCACTCGGTACGATTGCCGCGCCGTCGGGTGCCGCCGCCAGCGATCCGACACGGTGGGTGCCGGTCTCGGGTACGGCCTATACCGCTCTGGCCAATCCGTCTGCCGGTTATCCGGTTTCGGGCACGAGCCAGATCATCCTGAGCCAGTGCTACGCCAACGCGGCTGTGACGTCGAATGTTCAGAGCTTCCTGAACAACCACTACACGAACGCCAGCTACGCATCGGTAGTCCACGGCAACGGCTTCGACACTGTGCCGTCGAGCTTCAAGACCGCCATCTCCGCGAACTTCCTGAGCAACACGAGCGGGAACAACCTGGACATCGGCGACGCATCGGCCTGCGCTTTCGTCACCGGCCGGTAATCGACGGCAGATATCGCAACACACGGCAATGCAGCGCACCGACCTCGAGCAATCGGGGTCGGTTTTTTTTCAATGTAGACCCCGCGATTAGCCATGCGTCACTGGATTCAGTGCGTATCGCATCAAGTCGTGCTTCGGTGGCGGCGCCGCCAATGGGCGCGGCCCACTTCGCGAACAGCAATGCAGCGCTCACGGCCGCGCAGGTCACTTCGTACAACGTCGGGCACGCTGAAACTGGCGGTCGCCGGCCTCTACGAGACGACGAACATGAGGGGCGACGCGCCGACATACACGCATGCCAGGAGGGCACTCGCACCACTGCCACACGATGGATTGTGACCACGGACCCGGATTCGCACGAAGTGGCAACGGTCTCCGGTTCGGCTTGGATGACCTTGGCCGATCTACCGGGTGCCAGCCTCCGGATAGTCGCCTCATCAGACCATTCAGAGTGCGCCGACCCGACCTTTCGCGAGCCAAGCGATACGGTAAGCGCGATCCATCATCGAAGGGCATCCTCAAACGTGTGGAGCCGAACAGGCAAATAGACCGTCGCTTAGAAGATGCGAGGCGGGGAATCGTTCGTTCCTGACGCCCGAAATCCGGCATTGCGCCGGTCGCCCCGCATCCGTCGACCACGTTCAGAACCGGTTCAACTTCGCCAGTTCCTCCTTGCTGAGCAACGTCCGCTGGGTCGGCCCGGCCGCACCGAACCCGAGCAGCGACACCGAATTCGACGAATCGTAGCCGACCTGTGTGGACTTGTGCCGCTTCGCGCCGCCATCCGGGCCGTTATCCCCGAAGCCCTCCACCTGCACGCTGATCGTCCAGCGACGTGGCGCGACACCCGATGCGTTGTTCTTCGCGATATCCTGCGCGACCTGGCTCGCCGCCGATGCCGCCGAGCTCGCGGCCGTCAGCGCGCCGGTGTTCACTGCCTGCACAAGCGGAATGCCGGTTGCCTTGCCCGTCACCTGGATGTTGTCCGCATTCACCACGCGCAACGCGGCAACGTTGAGGTTGCCGGCACGAATGCCGGCGTCGCCCGCATCGATGGTCCCGCGCGGCGCGATCAAATTGACCGTGCCTTTCGGCGCGCCCGGTATGCTCTGCAGCGTCGCGATGCCCGCCCCCGTCACTTGACCACGCGAATCGACCGTACAGTAATGGTTAGCATCGCAAACATACTGCGGCGCCGGCGTATCCGCCGACGTCTTTGCGCCCTTACCCGCGTTGATGTCGCCGTTCGAACTCCAGATCGTCATGTCGCCGCCCTGCTCGGTAAAGATCCGGCTTTGCGCGAGCAGCACGCTTTGATCCGTGAACAGGTCGACATTGCCTTTCTCGAGCGTCAGAATCCCCATCGTGCCCGGGCCTGCTACAACATTGCCGCTGCTGTCCACGATCTGCGGCGGCGCCGTCGTGCTGCCCACGAGCGCCTGCCCGCCCGGCCCGAGGATCGTGACATCGCCGCCCTGCTGCGTCTGAATCGTCGTGCTTCGGATGTCGAGATCGCCCGTGCTGACCGACTTGTTCGCGCCGTTTGAACCGCCACCGAGATTGTTCGCGGTATAGCCATAGGACGCGGGGAACAGCGTATTGATTGCCTGATAGCCTCTTGCGTACTGGCCGTGGTACGGGCTCGATGCATCGTTGAAGTCCGCGCCCACTTGCGCCAGCACGCCGAACAGCACCTTTTCCGCAAAGATTTGCTGGACGTAGGACGGCAACGCCTGGAATTGCTTCCATGCTTCATCGGCCGTCAACGAGCCGACCTTCGCCAGTGCGTTGTCCTTGTCCACTTGCAATCCAGTATCGACGCCAAGCCCCGCGTCGTACTGCTCCATGAACGCGATCAATGCAGGCGTCGCGCTCGGCACGCCGGCAACCGCACTGCCCGGCGCGACATAAGTCGCGATGAATCCCGGCAGATCGACGCCCGGCCCGACACCGAACAGCACATTGACGTTCGCGCTCTCGTGCGGCAGGTTCGGATTGTTTGCGTTGCCGACTGCGTCGATGCCCGTGAAAACGTGTGCGATACCGCCGGTATTGGCTTGCTGGTTGTACAACTCGGCCTGGCTCGTCAGCGGGCCGATGTTGCGTCCCGCCTGCACGTCGAACCAGCCTGGGCCGCCGACCGACAACACCGGCACTGCACCACCACCGTTGTGGGGAATCGGCGTGTCGTAAATGTCTCGCCCCGCCACGATACGCGTTGTGTCCGAGCTGCGCAGGTTCTGCCCCCAGAACGCCAGGTTGACGATATCCTGCCCGGCTTGCATGAACGCCGGCTTGTCGATCGACAGCGTGACGAGGTTCCGATAAAAGCCGTCACCATCATCGGACGTATCGACGGTGCCGTTCACGATGCTTCCGTTCAGGCTGTAGATGCGCGCGGGCTGCAAGTCACCATCATGGAGCGCAGTCAGCGCATGTGCAGCGAGCGTCGTATCCGTCAATGCCGGAATCGTGGCTTGCGGATTCGTCGGCGAAGGCATCTGCGACGGATCGGCGTCGGACAGGCCAAATGTATTTGGCAATGCGACACCGGTCGCGTTGGACGATACATTGGAAAGGGACACCGACTGATCCGCAACCAGATTCAACTGGCCGACGGCCGACGGATAGAGAACGCCTCCCGATGGAACATCAATGGCGCCGTTGAACGCGGTCAAATTGATGCTGGCGGGAAGCACGCCGTTCGCGCCGGTCAACATGCCGCCGAGCGTGCCGAGTCGGACATCGCCGGTCGTGGACAAGACGTTGACCGCGGAGCTCTGCCCGTAACCCTGGCTGTCAGCATACTGGCCGTAACTGGAAAGATTGACGACACCATTCGGCAGCCCCGCGCTCTGCGTATAGCTGTTCGAATACGACGGGTTCAGTACCGCAGCAATATCCACCCCCTGGCGCGCGACGACGTCGAAGATCCCGTCCTGAGTCGCGAGTACCGTCGACACCGCGATCGGTGCTCCCCCGGGCGTCCACGACGTCGCAGCAATATCCGACCCGATGCTTCCGCAAGCCGATATCGTTGCCGCTCCCTTCGCGACGAAGTAGTCGCCGCTCAGAATATCGCCGGCGGCGTGCACCGTCAGATTTCCGCCGCCGACGGTGACGGGTTTGTTGTTTCCATCCAGATACCACGTGGTCGGCAACGACACGGCCAGATCCGAGATATTGCCGCCGGCACTGATCGACACGTTGCCGCCGACGCTCATCACGCCTTGGTCAAACGCGCCAAAATCAATCGACGACCGGGTCAACGGAGCAATGATGGTAGTGCCGTCGATGGTCTTTCCCGGTGTGACCTGCATCCACTGCCACCAATACTGGCTGATGCTGTTGCCTGCCGCTCCCGTCACGACGCCCGTCGCGTCGGTCACACTCTGAACACCGTTGATGTCGCCCTGCACGTGGAGCGAAATGTCGCCGGCCGAATCAGGATTCACGGTGGGTGTGACCAGTATGTCTTGAAGACCTGGCTGGCTGCCATGAGCGACCGCCGAGGCAAGACCCAACACCGGATTTCCCTGCGTGGGCGCACCCGCCGTATACACGACGCCCGGTGCGGTCGTATCCGCCAGCGTGAAATCATTGCCGGCCGCAATGTCGATGGATCCGGTACCGGTGCGAATCGTTGTCGGCTGCAACAACGTCAACCCGTTCGAATCGACGTAAGCGGTGTGCTGGTTCAACGTCACGTTGCCGGCCGGCGCACTGCCGGCGGCGAATGCAGCGACCGGCTGCACGGCAAGCGGATTGGCGCTCGTCAGCTCGGCTCCGCCGACCAGACGATACGACGAGCTTTGTCCTCCGAGGAGTGCAGCAAAGCTGACAGGCAACGGATTATTGGAGGTCGCAACATTTGCCGGCAAATTACCCGGCAAATCTCCGATATTGACAATTCCAGTATCCGGGATAGACAAAGGCGCAGTCGGCGCATATAGAAAACTGTACGCGTTATTCGGGCTTACCAACAAAGGATTCGAGTTTGACTTGGTTACAACAATTTTCGAAGAATAAACATCGTACAAGGAAATATATGCATCATAATCCGTCGACTTCAATGGCAATGCCGGAGGGGTAGGCGTACCAAACTGCTTGAACAAAACCACGCCGTTTTTAACAAGACCAGTAATGGTGGCCACGGTGTAGCCATTAAGCCAATTCCGATAAACATCGGAATAATCCTGATACGACAAATAATTCCCGATATCCGGAGCAGAAGTCAAGAGCGGAACATGGGGCATCACATGAAGCGAATAATTTCCCTGAAATGTCCCGTTAGCCCATGTTCCATAGTACGCACTCCACGCATTCGCATATTCAAGATAATCAGAATAATAATCGGCAGCCTGCTTGATTAGCGGCGCACTTAGCGTGATATTCGGATCGTATAGAGAATTTCCCGAGCCATTGCCAAATGAAGACAAAGAGTGCGTCGAACCATCGGTCAATTGCACGGTAATCGACGCCGGGTCATCCAGCGACATCAGGCTGCTATACAACGTCATCGCCGCCTCATACGTCCCCGTAGCCGTCGCACTCCCCGCCGCCCCCAGAATCGTCGCGACCTGATTCTGGAAAAATCCGTCGGTAATACTCGCTTGCGCATCGAAATTGTTCGTCGCCCTGAACGTCAGCATCGGCGCGACCGTGCCGTTGTACCGATACGAAGGCACGATCGTCCCGCTGTTGTTCGGCAGCCCCGCGCCGAGATTCCAGTTCGACAGGATCGAGATATTGCCGCCGTTGATCGCCGTGCTCGGGTTGTCGAATTCGACACCGGGCGCGACGCGGAAATTCGCGATGTTTGCCGTCGATCCCTGCAGCGTCGGCCCGTTTGCGCCGAGGCCGCTCTGGATGAATCCCATCAGCGTGCCTGGCGTCATCGACAGCGTGCCGTCGCTCGCCTTTACGATCTGGCCGCCGTAGAACGTCTGGTGATCGGCGTTCGCCGTGGTCGGCACGAAGTACGCGCTGTCCATGCCCGGGAAGCCGATCGACGAGATCCCCGTGTACAACGAAGCAAGATCGCTCTGACTGCCGGTCAGCGTCACCTGCGCGCCGGTCGCGTTGTTCGTCAGCGTGCCGCCGCCGTCGCCGTTCGCATCCGGCGCGAACGTGAAGGTCGGCGGATTGGTGCCTTGCGCGGTGAACGTGCCGGCCAGCAAATGCCCGTTGCCGTCGTACCAGCCCGCCGGATCGACGATGCCGTCGAAATGCTGCCCTCCCGGCGACGCGTCGGTCGTGCTCCACACCGCATACGCTTCGAGCGTCGTCGCGCGCGAACCGACGATGCCCTTGCCGCTGTTGAATGCAGTCGGGAACTGGACGTCGACGCTGCCGTCCGCGAGCAGCGGCGCGCGGAAATTCACCGTGCCGCCCGACAATCCGCCTGCCGTGCCGCCCGATACGTCGATCAGCGCATTCGCGCCGACCCGGATCGCGCCCGAACGCGACGGATCGATGTTCTCGTAGCCGTAGGTCGCGTTGTACGGATTCGCGACGGTCGGGTCGAACACCGCGCTCGTGCCGATGTTGACCTTGCCGCCGCGCTGCGTCGGATCGGAGCCGCGCGCGAGCAGCGTGCCCTCCACGTCGACGCCGCTGCGGCCATACAGGTCGATCTCGCCGCCCGCCTTGCCCGACGCATCGATCGTCCCCAGCACGTTCACGTTGCCGTTTGCCGTATCCCGCGCATTGCCCGCGCCGCCGTCGGCGGTCAGCGATACCGAGCGCGCAGTCAGCGCATTGCCGGCCGACAGCGTCAGGTTGCCCGACTTCGTATGCACCGAAATCGACTGGTTGACGCCGCTCGATGCGAGCGTTTTCGCGAGCGAATCCAGATCGGCCGCGCCGGCCGTGTCGAGCGACAGCGAACCGCCCGCGTAGCCGTTCGCCGCACCGCCCTTGATCGTGCCGTTCAGATTCACGACCTGCTTCGGCGCGGACAGCGTCAGGCTGCCTGCCGCGCCGCCACCGTTCGCGCCCGAGAAGTCGAGCGTCGTGCCCGCTTGCACATCGACGGTCCCCGCATCGGCGGTCAGCGTGATCGAGCCGGCCGGCGCGTACTGCGTCACATCGAAGAACTGCTTCGACACGCCCGCCGAGCTGACCGTCGAGCCGCTGCCGATCGTCAGGTTGCCTGCCGTCGCGTCGAGGCTCACGTTGCCGGCCGGTGCGGCGATCGTCGCGCCGTTGTCGGCCAGCGTGCCGCCGACGAATTTCCACGCGCCGCCGACCGCCGTTTTCGTCAATGCGGTGCCCGCCGCGCCGTTCAGCGTCAGCGCGCCGGTCGTCTTCACGGTCGATGCGGAACTCGTATCGGCGAGATACACGGGCGCACTCAGCGTCACCGGCTGCGAGCCGAAATCGAATGTCCCCGTGCCCTGCCCGACGATGCCGCCGCTCGCGGTCAGGTTCGCCGACGAGAAGCCGTTCAGCGCCTTCGTGCCCGTGCCGAGGTCGATCTCTTTCGCGTTGACCGTCAACGTGCCGTTGCCCGACGCGGACGCGCCGCTGGGCGCGCCCGTCTCGTTCGTGAACGCGATCTGCTGACCGTTCAGCGTCACGTGGCCGCCGTCGCTCGTGAACGTGCCCGCGCTCAGATCGACGCGCTTGCCGAACGTCGCGGTCACGTCGCCGACGAAGCCGATCGCACCGTAGCTGCGCAGCGTGACGAGATCCGCATTCGCGAACTGCGCGAGGCCGGCAGGATCGATCACGAAGCCCGGCAGGTTCGCCGCGGCGGCGCCGCTCGCATTGGTGAACGTGATCGCCGAACCGTCGGCCGTGATCGCCTTCGCGGACAGCACCGCGCTCGGGTCGACCTTCAGGTCTCCGGACGAATCGAGCATCAGCGCCTGCCCGCCCGTGAGCGTCGCTCCGGCACCAACCGTCAGCAACCCGGCACCGGTGCCGCCCGTGCGCGTGAGCGGCGCCATCGTGCCGTTCGACACGCGCAGCAGCGCACCGTCGCCGGCGATCGCGATCGGCTGATCTTTCGCCGCCGGATAATCGCCCGCCGCCGCGATCGACGCGCCTGCGTCCACACGCAGGCCGTTCACCGCGTTCGGATCGGTGCCCGTTGCATCGGTCTTCGTCACGAGCAGGATCTCGGGGCCCTTCAGCGACGTGTTCGCGTCGTTCGACACCACCACGCTGTTCGCGATCGGCGTGATCGTCACGCCCTTCGTCGTCGCCGCGCGCGTGCCGCCGATCAGCAGGCTGCCCGCGTTCAGCGAATCGAGCGCATCGCCGCCGATCTGCAGATAGCCGGGCAGCGCCGCGCTGCCGTTGCCGGTGATCTGGATGTCCTGCGACGCGACGTCGACTTCGGCCGGCGCGCCGCCCGCACCCGCCGCCGCGTTCAGCGTCGCGCCCAGCGTGAGCGCCCTCGTCGCGGCCAGCACGAGCTGACCGCCGTCCACCGGCAGCGGCGGCGTCACATTGCCCTGCTTCGCGGCCTGCGCGGTGAAGAAGTCGTTCGCGCCCTTCAGCGTGTATTGCGAGTATTGCTGCCACACCTTGCCCGACTGCACGTTGAAGAGCGTCGGCGTCGCGCTGCGGCCGCCCGTCACCGCATCGGCGAAGTAGCCGGCCGTCATCACGGTGCCGTCCGGCAGCACCTGCGATGCGCCCGGCACGACGTTGCCGCCCGTGCTCGACACCGTCACGCGATACGCGCCCGGCAGCGTCGCGTATTTGCCCGGCAGTAGCGTGTAGTAGCCGGCCGCAAGACCCGGCACGCCGGACAGGTACACGGCCTTGCCGATCGCATCGTTCATCCCGGCCTGGCCGACGCCGAGCGTCGCGGTCGTGGTGGTTGCCGTGCCGTTGCCCGCGACGGCCGGCTGCACCGTCTGCGCGAAAGACGGGTCGTAAGCGGCGACCGGCGATTGCTTTCCCGGCACGATCGCGTAGACGCTGCCGGCCCCCGCATTGACCGGCACCGCCGTCGCACCCTTGCCGTTCGCGTAGCTCACGTTGTATTGCGACAGCACGTCGCGCGTGCCGCCCGTGCCCGGCACCCATTCGGCCGCCTGCAGGTCGCCGCCGCCGGACAGGTCGATCGTCGCGCCCGGGTTCAGCGCGACGCGCGTGCCGTTCACGCCAATGTATTTCGCCGGCGGCGCATTGAGGTTGGAAGCCGTCGCGCCCGCGAGCGGATTGAACTGCCATTGGACGCCGTCGACCGTCGTGCCGTATGGAATGATCGAGCCGCCGTTCGAAACCGACGTCACGCTGCCGTTCGCGAACGTCACCGAATCCGTCGCGACGAGCGGCAGGTTGCCGAACTGCTTCTGCGTCGTGCCGTTCGTCGGATCGCCGACGCCGAACACGAGCGCGCCGGACGGCGCACGCACGTTGCCGCCCTGCACGATGTTCGTCGCATCGACGAGCAGCGTGCCGCCGGCCGACAGCGGCGTGCCGGACGATCCGGTCGAACCGAACGTGACGGTGGTCGGAGCGAGTGTGCCCGTCACCGGATCGGCGGGGCCGACCGCGTCGATGATGAACGTGCTGCCGGTGGCAGGGTACAAGCTGGCCGCGTTGAACGTGACGTTGCCGGGCGTGTACAGCACGCCCGGCAGCAGCGCATTGCTCGTCGGCGACACACTCGTCGAACTCAGGCGGATATCGCCTCGGCTGCTCAGGTTTGCCTGACCGAAGTTGTTGAGCTGGAACTGATTGCGCAGATCGAGGAACGACGCATTCACGTTCAGCGTCGCATCGGAGCGCGTCGCGACCGGCGCGAACGCGGGCGTCGACGACGTTGCCACCGGTCCCGCCAGCGCGACATACGGTGCGTTGATCGTCACCTTCGTGCCGAGCGGATGGGCCGGCGGCTGCGACAGAAGGATGTCGAGCGCGGAAGGGCCGCCGCTCGGCTGGGCGGGGGTCGACAGGAGCGTCGCCAACTGGTCCATGCCGATCGCGGCGATGCGTCCGGTATTCAGCGTTACCGACTCGGGCAGCGCGAGGTTCACGTTACCGGCGAATGCGATCGTCGGTACCGGCGCCGGAATCGGGGATGGCGTGCTGTCGCCGAGCACGAGATTCGCGATCCCCGAACCATTCAGGCGATCGGCGGAGAACTGCATCACGCCGGTCGGCTGGCCGCTCGGCAACCCGGTGGCCGGATCCACCGGCGTCGGGAAATCCTCGCCCGGCGCAAGGCCGGCGGGCACGAGCGGACCGCTCTGCCGGACGATGAGCGCGGTCGCGCCGGACGCACTGCCGTTCTGATGCGGCAGAACCGTCAGCGTGCCGCCGCGCGCCTGCGATGCACCGCCATGGCCGCTGAGCGTCCCGTCCGCGAAAAGCCCGTACGCGGCCGACAGCGTGATCGAACCGGCGTCGCTCCATACCGGGTGCGATGCATACGTGCCGTTCGCCTGCAATTGATCGAAGTTCGCCGATGCGCCCGATACGGCGATCTTCGAGCCGGCTTGCGCGACCACGTAGCCCGTATCGCTCGACAGCGTCACCGAACCGCCCGGCAGCACCTTGCCGGTATTCGGCATCACGGTCGTTGCGCCGAGCTTCACCGGTGCGGCAAGCGGGTTGGCAAGCGCGACGCCCGATACGTCGAGCGTCGCGTCGGCCCCGAGCCATACCGAGCGGCTGTTGCTCGGCGTGAACACATTGAGTTGCCCCGGCTGGGCGGTCGTGGCTCCGGTATCCGCACTCAGCACGATCGACCCGCCCGGCGCGACCACCGAGCCGAGCACGGTCACCTGTTTCGGCGACGCGAGCACGATACTCGCACCGGCGTCCGCATCGATCGACGCACCGGCCGAAAGCGTGACCGCGCCGGTCACGCCCGGATACGACGGAATCACGCCGTTACTCGCCGCCGTCAGCCACGATACGGCGTTACCGCCGGTCAGCTCAAGCCCTGCGGGTTGCCGGTGATATGCGTCAAGCTGACCAACCGTCGTCAGACCGCCGGCAGACAGGTTCGAACCCGAGCTCGTCCGCTGAAGTGCCAGCACATCGGGAAGCAGGTTCTTCTGCGTGAGCGCAACCGTTGCGCCCGGCGCAATGGTCGAATCGTAGTACGCGTTCAACACGTATTTGCCGAAGCCCTGCTGCGAGAAGAAGCTTTCAGGCAGATACACATCCCACGGTGCCGCCGCCGCGCGATCTCCGCCGATCCGGAAGCCGAGCGCATTCAGCGTCAGCGTGCCGCCGCCGGAGAAGCCTTCGCTCAGGATCGTGCCGCCCATGGCAATCGTGCCGGCGGTCGGCTGAGTGCCGGGCAGGTTCGCACCACCGTCGGTCGTATGACCGAATTGCGCACCGCCCGCAGGTACCGCATAGGTCTGCAACGCCACGTTGCCTCCGCGCCCTGCCGGCACGCCGTTCTGCATCAGCAACTGGCCGTTCGCGAGCATTTCGCCGCCGCTCGATACATCGAGCACGCTTCCCGGTTGCAGCAGGATCGAACCCGTCGCGTCCACGGCGTTGCCGTCGACGAACGTCGATCCCTGCGTCGCCGACAGCGAAATGCTGCCGCCGTTGATGAACTGGCTGTTGCCGGGCGCCGTGCCCGGCGCGGCCTGCACGTCGTTGTTCACCCACTGGCCGGCCGCGCTCAGCGCGCCCTGCGGCCCGACGACGACATTGCCGCCGCTCGTGATCGAAATCGAACCCGACGGTGCGGACAACCGCCCCGCGACATTCACGTCCGCGCCGACGGCCGGGCTGTTCAGCGAGATCGCACCGCCCGGCTGAAGGTTCAGCTGCGTGCCCTGCGCGACCACGATGCCCTTGCCCGCGTTCTTGTCCTCGGTCACGTTCAGCTTTGCGAATCCGCCGTTGTTCAGCGTCGCGACCGGCACGACCCGCGTCGTCGGCAGATTGTTCGGATCGTTGGCGGCAAGCGTCGCCGCAGCGTTCTTGTCCAGCGGCGTATCGATCGAGAAGCCCGGCATCAACGCGCCTAGCTGCGGTGCGTCGTCCTGCAGAATCGTCAGTCCCGAGATCGCGCTGATCGGAAGCAGCGGATTGGCGGCGGCATTCCAGGCCATCCCGGCCAGCGTGCCGCCGGCCAGCTTCGGGTCCGCGCCCAGGTTGAACGCGCCGCCCGACGGCAGGCTGTTGCCCTGCATCTGCTTCGCGCCGCCGAACGCCTGCGCACTGATATCGCCATCGAGCACCAGCGCCTGCGACGCGAACAGGTCGAGCGTGCCCGCATTGCCGCCGACGATGTAATCGGACTGGTAGGTGCCGCCCGTTTGCAGCGGGTTGTACCAGGACTTCGTCACGTTCCAGCGCGGATGGCTCTCGACGAACTGGCCGGCGATGCCGACATAGTTGTCGTACGGGCTCGCCTGCCAGATCGGCACGATCGCGCCGTTGGCATCGACGAGCCGTGTCGTGTTGACCATCCCGCCGTTGTAATGCACGTACCCGCCGTTCAGGTTCATCGACGAACCGGCCGCGGTCATCACCTCGTTGCCCGACAGCGTGATCGTGCCGCCGTTGGTCAGCAACTGGTCGACGGTGCGCGGGATCAGGTTCACGTAGCCCGACAGGTTCAGGATCGGGCTGCCGACCCACTGCACGCCGTCGCTGCGCGTGCCCGTCAGCGTGCTGTCGACGACGACGCCCTTCAGCCCGAACAGGAAACTGTTGCGCAGCAGCGGCGAATCGGCCAGTTCGTTCTGGCCGATCCGGTCGATCGTCACGAGCGTCTGCGAGATCGGCGCCTGGACATCCGCGAGCCCCGACACGTCGATCGTCGCGCCGTCATCCACGTAGATCCGGCCCGGCACCGCTGTCTGGCCGGCTGCCTGGTTCGTCACCACCGACGGCACGTAGGCCGTCACCGACACGTTCGAGCCCGGCGCCTCGATCAGCGAGCCGCCCTGGAACCAGACGGAGCCGGCCGTCATCGTGATGCCGCCCGGCGTGAAGGTCGTACCGGGCGTGGACGTCGCGGTCTGGCCGTTGTTGTCGGGCAGCACCGTCGTGACCGATCCCGGGCCGAAGCTCAGCAGGCCGGCACGATTGACGTTGTCGCCTCCGCCGCCGTTGCCCGTGACCGGCGTCGAGCCGGTATACGGATTGCCCAGCGGATTGTTCGACGCATACTCGTCGGCCGTCGAAATCGTGATCGTGCCCGGCGTGTTCACGCTCGTCGTGACACCCACCACGCCGTTCTGCGCGACGCGGCTGCCGAGCAGGTTCACGTTGCCGCGCGCAGCCTGCACGATGCCGGTATTGGTCAAGGTGCCGGCCGGCGTGACGTCGATCGTTTTGCCGGTCTGCAGATCCGTGGTCACGATCTGCCCGCTCAACTCGGGCAACAGCACCTGCGGATTGCCCGTCGCCCCGTTTCCGTTGGGTCGCAGGCTCACGCCCACGCCCGCCGCAAGCACTACCTGCCCCGCCGTGGCCGAAATGCTGCCCGCGTTCGTCACGTTCGGCGCCGCGACCAGCACGAATCCGCCGTCGCTCGCCGTGCCGTTCGTGTGCGTCGTGATCGAGGCACCCTGCTCTATCGTGACGTCGCCCGGCGCCTGGTACGAACCGGTCAGCAGCGCCGGGCTCCCTAGCCCGAGCACCTCGTTCGGGCGACCGACCGCGCCCGCCACGCCGCCCGAACTCCCCGACTCCGGATAAGCCAGCCCGCCTGTCGTCCCCGCCGGCAGGCTCAGGAACTGCTGGTTGCTCGCGACGATACCCGCGGCCGTCGGCACGAGCTGGTTCTTCATGTCGAGCAGGTTCAGCGACGACGCGACCAGCGAATGCACGTTGACCTGCGACCCCGCGCCGAACAGCACGCCGTTGCGGTTGATCACGTACACCGCGCCCTGCGCGGTGACGTTGCCGAGTATCTGGCTCGGCCGCCCGCTCGGATCGTTGATCCGGTTCAGCACGGCCCAGTTGTTCGCGCCGTTCGTCTGCGTGCCGGCCGACTGATCGAAGTTCAGCGTCGTCTGCCGGCCGACGTTCATCGTCTGCCACGTGAGCACCGCGTTCTGGCCGGTCTGCTTGACGTCGACGTTCACGCGGCCGCTGTTGTCGACCGTCTGCTGCGGCGCATTCGCGTTGACCCACAGCAGCGGATTGCCCGTGTCGGTATTCTGGCTGACGAGATTACCGTTGCCGTCCTTCGCGAACGTGATGCCCGGCGCCACCTCCAGCCCGCCCGGCGCGAGCCCGTTCGGCACGGTCGAAGGCAGCTTCGCCGCCGCCGCGGCCGCGTTCTGCTGCGCGGCGATCTGCGCGGCAATCGCATGGGCGGCGTAGCCGAGGTTGCGAATCGACGGCTGGCTCGCCTGTGCCGCCTGCTGCGGCGACACGCCGAGATTCGGCATGCCCGGCACACCGGCACCGCCCGCGCCACCGCCGGACGCGCGCGCGGTGGCCGCGCCGAGGTTCATGATGCCGGCCGCATGCGCATGAGCGGACGCTGCCGCGAGCAACATCAGTGCGACGGCACGCACCAGCGGCCGCAGTTCCGATTTGAGGACGGAGCGCGACCCCGTCGCGTCAGGTTGTCGTGCGATGCGTGCGCGTGCTGCCATTCTTCACCCCGAATCCTATGAAATGGCGCTCGGCGACGACCGCGCCGCAAGCGACGCCGATCCGTTGCCGCGCCTGATCGTTGCGCGTGGGCCGACACCCGGCCACCGGAATCTCGAGAACATACGAATGCCCGATGGCAGCCGCGTGGCGGGTGTTACGGACCATTCCGGGCGCGCGCGAATGGTCCGTAGCTTTTGTCACAGTCGGCGGCTCACGCCGTCTCGCGGTGCGCGCGGATGCAAGCCGCGAGCGCCTGCGCGACGCGTTCGACCAATGCCGGCCAGTCGCCCGGCCGCCCTTGCCGGAACAGCGTCGCGGTCGGATACCACGGGCTGTCGTCGCGCTCGACCAGCCAGCGCCAGTCCGGCACGCGCGGCAGCAGCACCCACACCGGCCGGCCGAGCGCGCCGGCCAGGTGCACGACCGACGTATCGACGGCGATCACCAGATCCAGCGTGTCGACGAGCGCGGCCGTCTCCGCGAAATCCGTCAACGCCGCCTCGAACGACAGCACGCCGCTGGCCGCGAACGCGTCGGCGTCGCGCGCGCGCACGCCGACTTGCAGGCTGACGAACGTCGCGTCGAGCGCGACGAGCGGCGCGAGCGCGGCAAACGTCATCGACCGGTTCTCGTCGTTGGCGTGATGCGGGTTGCCGGACCACACGACGCCCACACGCAGGCGCCCCGGCGGCGCAGCCGCATCGAGCCGCTCGAGCCATGCCGCGCGTCGCCGCGGGTCGGCATGCAGGTACGGCACGTCGGCCGGCACCGTATCGAGCGTCGTGCGAAACGCGAACGGCAGGCTCATCATCGGGCAATGCAGATCGAACGCCGGCAACGCCTGGCCGTCGGCGACGACGCGGCTCACACCGCGCAACGTGCCGAGCAGGTCGGCCAGCGCAGCAGGCGCATCGATCGTCACGATCGCGCCGCGATCGTGCGCGAGGCTCGCGTAGCGGCAGAACTGCAGCGTGTCGCCGAAACCCTGCTCCGCATGCAGCAGCAGCGTGCGTCCAACCAGCGGTTCGTCGCCGGTCCATTGCGGGCGGTCCGCGTGACGGCGGTGCAGCATCACGTCGGCGGCATCCCAGCGCGCTTCGTGCTGCCGCCAGCCCGTGTCGAAGTCGCCCGTCAACAGGCGGCAGAACGCCTCGGAGCGGCGCGCGATGCCGTGATTCGCATCGTGCCGGCAGGCCAGCGCGAAATCGGCGAGCGCGCCCGCGTAATCGCCGACCTGCTGGCGCGCGACCGCACGCGCGTAGAACTCCTGCGCGGTACCGCAGGGCGCGGCGGTGGCGGCCGCGTAGCTCGCGAGCGCGTCGTCGTAGCGGCCGAGCAGTTGCTGCGCGATCGCGCGATTGCACAGCACTTCCGCATGCGGGCCGCGCGCGGCAAGTGCCCGGTCGTAATCCGCAACGGCGTCGTCGCAGGCGCCGAGCGCCCGCAACGCTCCGGCGCGATTGCGCAGCGCATCGAAATCGGCAGGCGCGCGCGCGAGCGCTTCACCGTAGGCGCGCACGGCTTCCTCGTGACGCCTCAGTCCCAGCAGCGCGTTGCCGCGACCGATCCATGCGCCGACGTTGTCGCGGTCTAGCGCGAGCAGGCGGTCGGCGCGCTTCAGCAATTCGTCGCGCAGATGCAGCAGGTCGAGCGCGACGCAACTGACGAACAACAGTTGCGCATCGTCCGGCGTGCGCGCCAGCGCTTCGTCGACGCACGCGAGCGCTTCGGCCGGGCGGCCCAGTTCGATCAACGCATAGCCGCACGCGTAGACGAGCTCGGGAGTCTTGCCGCGCACCACCATCGCGAGCCGGAAACAATGCACGGCCTCGTCGCCGCGCCCGAGCGCACGCAGCGCATGGCCGCGTTCCGCGAGCGCGAGCGCATCGTTCGAATCGATCCGCAGCGCGCGCTCGATGCTGATCAACGCGTCGGCTGGCCGGCCCATCGCGCGCAGCGCCTCGCCGCGACGCACCCAAGTCGCGGCGCGCCCGGGCTCGCGCGCGAGCGCGAGATCGTACGCGCCGACCGCTTCGCCGTGCCGGCCGAGCGCACGTAGCGCGTCGCCGCGTGCCGCATGCGCGGGCGCATGCCCGGAATCGCGTGCGAGCGCCTGCGCCGCCGCGTCGAGCGCCTCGCGATGGCGGCCCGTGCCGGTCAGCGCCGCCGCATGGTTGGCGAAATTCCACGGCTGGTCGAGTCCGAACCGCATCGAGCGCGCGATCAGCGGCTCCGCGCGCGACGCGTCGCCGCGCGCCAGATGCACGACGCCGAGCAGGTGCAGTGCTTCGACGTGATCGGGCATCATCGCCAGCACGCCTTCGTAGAGCCGCGCCGCGCCGGCAAAATCGCGCTGCTCGAGCTTCGCGCGCGCCTGGCGCAGCGCATCGTCGACGGCCGCCCGCAGCGGCAGCGCATGCACCGTGCTCATCGCGTCGCGCTCGCCACGAGCGCCGGCAGCGCGCCGCGCACGCGCTCGACCACCGGCGCCCACTGGCCGCCCTGCGGCTGGCGGAACAGCGTCGCACCCGGATACCACGGGCTGTCGTCGCGATCGAGCAACCAGCGGAAATCCGGCGTGTGCGGCAGCAGCACCGCGAGCGGACAACCGAGCGCACCGGCCAGGTGCGCGACCGACGTATCGACGCTGATCACCGCGTCCAGTGCGCCGATCAACGCGGCCGTCTCCGCGAAATCGGTCAGGTCGTCGCCGACGAAGCGGATCGGGCTCGCCTGCAGCGCCGCACGATCGTCGTCGCGGATCACCTTCTGCACGCTGATCCACTCGTAGCGATCGTCGAGCAGCGGCAACAGGTCGGTCAGCGTCATCGAGCGGTTGCGGTCGTTCAGGTGCAGCGGATTGCCCGTCCAGACGAGGCCGATGCGCGGCCGGCCCGTCGCGCCGAGACGCGCGCGCCAGCGTTCGACCCGCTCGGGATCAGCACGCAGGTACGGCGTGTCCGCCGGAATCGACGACAGGTCCGTGCGGAACTCCAGCGGCAGGCTCAGCAGCGGGCAATGCAGATCGAACGGCGGCAGAGGATCGCCGCGCGCGACGAGCACATCCACGCCGTCGAGCGTCGCGAACAGCGACTTCAATTCGACGGGCGCCTCCAGCACGACGCGTGCGCCGAGCGCCTTGACCAGCGGCACATAGCGGCAGAACTGCAGCGTGTCGCCAAGCCCCTGTTCCGGGTACAGCAGGATCGTGCGGCCGTCGAGCGGCGTGCCGTGCGTCCAGCGCGGCTGCGCGAAATCGCGCCGGCTGCCGTCGAGCTGGCGGTCGCGCCAGCGCCATTCGTACTCGGCCCAGCCGGCTTCGAAATCGCCGGTCGACAGGCACAGGAAGGCGCGCATGCAGTGCGCGGGCGCGTCGTCCGGATCGATGTCGAGCACGCGTGCATAGGCATCCAGCGCGTCGTCGTGGCGGCGCAGCGCACGCAACGCGTTTCCCCGATGAAAGTGCGCGAGCTTGTCGTGGGGCGTTGTGTCGATCACGCGCGCGAGATCGGCGAGCGCGTCGTCGTAACGATGCGTTTCGAGCCTGACAACGGCGCGCGTGAACGACGCCGCGGTGCAGTGCGCATCGACCGCAAGCGCGCGGTCGCACATCGCGTGCGCGTCGTCGTGGCGACCGACGTGCATCAGCGCGCTTGCGAAGTTGCACAGCACGGCGGTGTTGTCCGGCTCGACGTCGAGCGCGCGCGCATAGCTGTCCACCGCCTCCGCGTAGCGCCCGACGTGGCTCGCCGCGTTGCCGCGATTCGCGAGCGCGCGCGCATGACGCGGATCGAGCGCGATCGCGTGATCGCAGCGCACCAGCGCTTCTTCGTGCCGCCCGAGCTGCTCGAGCGCAATCGAACTGTTGACGATCGCATCGACGAACGTCGGGCTTGCGGCGATCGCCGCATTGAAATCCGCGAGCGCGCGCTCGGGCTCGTGCAGATCCAGATACGCGACGCCGCGCAGGAACAGCACTTCGGCACTGCCGGGTGCGAGCGCGAGCGCATGGTCGTAGCTGAGCGCCGCATCGCGGAAGCGGCCGAGCTCACGCAGCGCGAGACCGCGTGCGCGCATCGCATCGAACGAGCGGCCCGCGAGCGCGACCGCCCGGTCGCAGTCGGCAAGTGCCGCGTCGTGGCGGCCGAGCGCGCGCTGCGTGTCGCTGCGCTTCACGTAGCCGTCGGCGAAACCGGGCGTCAGTTCGAGCAGCCGGTCGTAGGATGCGCACGCTTCGTCGTGACGCCCGAGTTGCGCGAGCAGGCCGGCACGCTGGAACAGCGCGCGCTGATGCGCGGGATTGATCGCGAGCGCATCGTCGAGGCGAGCGAGCGCGTCGTGCGTGCGGCCGAGTCCGGCGAGCACCGCCGAGTAGTTCGCCAGCGCGAGCGGCACCGGCTGGCGCTCGATCGAGCGCCGCATCAGCGGCTCGGCATCGTCGAGACGGCCCTGCTGGAATCGCAATGCGCCGAGCAGATGCAGCGCTTCCGGATGGTCGGGATCGAGTGCGAGCAATTCCGCGTACGCGTGCTCCGCCTGTTGCAGCGCGCCGTCGCGGTGCGCGATGCGCGCGCGTGCGAGCAGCCGCTCGAGCTGCGCGGCATCGGGCGAATGGCGATCCGGCGATCGTGACGCGGCCGGCGCACTCGCGAGTGTCGTCCCTTCCCCGTTCAATGTCATCGTGTGGCCCCTGGTTGATCGTTCTGGTTCGTTTCGTCGCGTCTAACGCGTCATCGCCGCGATCGCATCGCGTACCGCGTCGATCACGGCGCGCCAGAGTCCCGGCGACGACTGGCGAAACAGCCGCGCGGACGGATACCAGGGGCTGTCGCCGCGTGCCCGCATCCAGCGCCATTCCGGCGGGTCGGGCAGCAATATCCACACCGGGCGGCCGAGCGCGCCCGCCAGATGCGCAACGGCGGAATCGACCGCGATCACGACATCCAGTGCGCCGATCAACGCGGCCGTATCCGCGAAATCGCCGAGCGCGTCGTCCACGCGGCGCAGCGGCGAATCCGCAAGCTCGCCGAGGTCGCGCTCACGAACCGGCTTCTGCAGGCTGACCCAGTCGACGTCGAGATCGAACAGCGGCGCGAACCGCGCCAGATCGATCGACCGATGGTGGTCGTTGCGGTGTTCCGGATTGCCGGCCCACGCGAGCCCGATGCGCGGCCGGCGTCGTGCGCCGAGCAGCGCTTCCCATTCGCGCACGCGGTGCGGGGCCGCATGCAGATAGGCGGCAGCCGATGGAATCGTCCGCACGTCGGTGCGAAACGCATACGGCAGGCTCGGCAGCGGCACGTGGCAGTCGAACGCGGGTAGCGGCTCGCCGCGCGAGACCACCGCGGCGGTGCCGTCGAGCGATGCCATCAACGCGCGCAACGGCGGCTGAACCTCCAGCACGACGCGGGCGCCGCGCGCGGCGACGAGCGGCACGTAGCGGCAGAACTGCAGCGTGTCGCCGTAGCCCTGCTCCGCGTGAATCAGGATCGTCCTGCCGTCGAGCGGTTCGTCGCCGCGCCAGGCCGGCTGCGTGAACGGACGCACCTGCCGCGCGAGCTGCGCGTCGCGCAGCCGCCATTCGTACGCTGGCCAACCGCGTTCGAAATCGCCCTCCATCAGATGCAGCGATGCGCGGGCGACATGAGCGTCGACATAGTCGGGACGCAACGCAAGCGCACGTTCGTAAGCGGCAAGCGCGTCGTCCGCCTGCGCGTGGTCGGCATGCAGGTTGCCGCGGTTGAGCCAGTTCGTCGCATGCTCCGGACGCAGCGCGAGCGCGCGATCGAGCGAGGCGGCCGCTTCGTCGCGGCGGTGCAGGTCCTGCAGCACGCTGGCGCGGTTGGTCCACGCTTCGGCGAAATGCGGGTCGATCGCGAGCGCCGCGTCGTAGCAGGACAGCGCTTCGTCGAAGCGCTTCAGGTGGCGCAGCGCGGTGCCGCGATTGCACAGGAGATCGGCGGACCGAGGCTCGATGGCGAGCGCACGCGCATAGCTGTCGAGCGCGTCGTCGTAGCGGCGCATTTGCAGCAATGCGTTGCCGCGGCTCGCCAGCGCGGGCACGTGGTTCGCGTCGAGCGCCAGCACGCGCTCGCAGCGAAGCAGCGCTTCGTCCGCGCGACCGAGCCGTTCGAGCGCGACCGCGCTGTCGTGAAGCACGTCGAGCCGTGCGGGATCGGCCGCGATCGCGTCGTTGAAGGCCGCGAGCGCTTCGTTCACGCGGTCGAGATCGACGAGCGCGCGGCCGCGTTCGGCCTGGATCGTGGCCACGCCGGGCCGAAGGGCATTCGCGCGGTCGAAGCAGTGCAGCGCATCGGCCGGCCGCTGAAGCGCGCGCAGCACGAGACCGCGGTTGAACCACGACTCGCACGAGCGCGGATCGACCATCAGCGCGCGATCGTAGGTGTCGAGCGCGTCGTCGAGGCGGCCGAGCGCCCGCAGCGCAGCGCCGCGATTGCACAGCGCATCGAGCACGAGCGGCGACACCGCGAGCGCGCGGTCGAACGCCGCGAGCGCGTCGTCGTAGCGATGCAGCGCGATCAGCGTGTTACCGCGACGCACGAGCGTCTGCACGTCGTCGGGCGCCGCACGCAGCGCCGCCGCGAAATGGTCCAGCGCCTCGTCGACACGCCCGCTCTCGCCGACGATCGCACCGAGATCCGACAATGCCCGCGCGCTCGCGTCGATCGAGATCGAGCGGCGCAGCAGCGCCTCCGCCTCGCCGGCCGCGCCGCGCTGGAACTGCAGCACGCCGTACAGATGCAACGCCTGCGGATGATCGGGCTCGTTCGCGAGCACGGCGAGATAGTCGCGCGCCGCGTCGTCGAAGCGCCCGGCGCCGTGCGATTGCTGCGCGCGGCCGAGGATCGCCGCCGATTGCCATTGCGCGGGCGCGCCGTTCCCCGATGCGCCCGCGTGTGCATCATGCCGGTGCTCGACCGTCACGTTCGCCCCCTTCCCGTTTGCCGATGCGCCGCTGAACGGGCCGGAGCGGCCCGTCGCGGCAATCATGCTCGGCACGAGACTAACGGACGCCCAATAACAGACGTATGACGAAAGTTACGGACCATTTTGTGCCGGGCGGCGAAACGCCTGTCTCGGCGAGACCGACCTCGCGCCCCGATGCCCGCCCGGCCGCCGTCACTGGCCGATCGGGATCGTCCGCACGTATTCGACCGGCGGCGCGCCAAGCGTCACCGCGAACCGCACCCCGCGCGGCAGCGGCATCCCGAGCGACGTCGAATTGCTGATCCCGTGCTGCGCGAGAAACTGCGCATAGGCCTGCTCGATCGCCGTCTGGCTGGTCGTCCAGCCGCCCGGCGCAATCCATACGGCCAGCTGCATCGAGCGCGCATCGTTGCTGACGACCACGCGCGGAAACGCGTCCATCTGCTGCAGCGCCGCCTCGACCTCGGCGAGCGACGCGAGCGGCTGCGACGCGCTGCGCTCGAGCTCGCGCCCCTTGAGCCGGTACCGCACGACCTGCACGTGCGCCGGGCCGGCGCCGACGCCCAGATGCCGCACCATCACGAGATCGTTCGGCCGGATCCGCAGCGGCGGCCCGAACACTTCGTCGGCCGTCACCAGGTTCATCAGGTCGAACTGCAGCTGGGAAAAATAGCGGCCGAGCAGACGCGTTTGCGCCAGATTCGACGCGATATCGTCGCGGCCGCGGATCGTCGCATCGAGGCCGCGCCACGACAGCAGCGCGATCACGGCCAGCAGCGCGATCGCGACCAGCATCTCGATCAGCGTGAAGCCCCGCGCGCGCGCCGGCGCGCGCCGGTCAGCGCCGCGCTTCATTCTGGATCACCGTCACGACTTCGGCGAGCACGTTGCGGCTCGATGCGGACGGATAGACGCTGACCGTCACGCGCCGCACGAGCGGGCTCGGCAGCGCGGCCACGGACTGCCGGCACACGAACCGGTAACGACCCTGCGGGCACGCGAACGTCTGCGTGCCCGCGTCCGGCCAGCTCGACGCGATGCGGATCTCGCCGAGCGCGTTGTCGGCGCTCCAGAGCGCGAGCAACCGCATGCGCGCCGTATCGGTGTCCGACGCGAGCGCGCCGATCGCGCGCATCACGGCGCCGAGCGCCACCGCGACGATCGCCAGCGCGATCAGCACCTCGATCAGCGTGAATCCCCGTAGCGGCGCCCGTGCGGCGCGGTGAAAGTCGGTTCTGTCGTCGCACATGACCTGCGTTGTTGTCGATGAGTCGTCGCGCGCCGGCCGTGCGACGCGTCGCGCATCGCCGGCACGGCGGATGCCGCGCATGCACGTTAAGTGGCGCGTATGGCAGGTGCGTGTCGAAAGCTACGGACCATTTGTCGCGATCGACGCATGGCGCGGCCACGCCCGTGCGTCACGCGATGCGCGACGGCGAGGCGAGGAAAACGGAGGGAAAGCGAGGAAAACGGAACGGAAAAGAAAAACGGCCGGGAACGGACGATCACGCCGATCCGCGCACGGGTCGGCGCGGCGCGACGTCAGGCCGTCACGGCGTCGTCATACTCGGCACGGGCAAGCTGGCCGGCGGCATGCGCGTCGGCTTCGGCGGGGAAGCCGTCCGTGCTGAATGCGACGACTTTCACACCGACGCCGGACACCCGCTTCACCGTCAGCGCCCATTGCCATGCGCCGTCTTGTTCGAAGACGTGCAGCGAGGGTTCGAGGGATGAGTCCAGTACGGTCAAGAATTATGCTCCTGCGCTACGCGTCGCATCGGCAACGCGTCGTGCATGTCGAAAAGATGCGCCGGTTCGCGGCGCGTTTCAGCCATTCGACAGTTTAGTCAATGATTGTTGCGACGCACCATCAGGGCTTACACCTGCCTATCAGAACCGGGTGGTCGATGAAATCCAACTGAAACCCTTGTGGCGCGGGCCTCGCCGCCGATTCCCCCGGCGCGCGCAGCACCTGTGCGTCAACGTGCCGCATGGACGAGCGCTTCAGTGGATCGGTTGAAAAACGGGTCGCGACCCTGGGCGATGCAAGCCCTCCGGCAGGCGCGGCTAGCGTGCCGCCTCCCCCGTCATTACTCGCCGAAAAGTCAGGTTGATCCGCTCGCCCTGCACCGCCGGCGCCTTGGGCACGCGGTGCTGCCATTCGGCCTGCGTGCGGCCGCGCATCACCAGCAGGCTGCCGTGCGTCAACCGGTACGCATGCACGACGCCGGTGGCGCGATGACGCAAGTCGAACACGCGCATCGCGCCGAGGCTGACGGACGCGATCACCGGCGCGTCGCCGAGCTCCGGCTCGTTGTCCGCATGCCAGCCGAGGCTGTCCTGCCCGTTGCGATAACGATTGAGCAGCACGCTGTTGAAACGCGCGTCGCAGGTCGCCTCGACCGCGCGCTTCAGGTCGAGCACGGCCGGCGTCCACGGCGCGGGCACGTTGCGGATTCCCGAATACACGTAGACGGCGTCCGGCTCGCCTTGCCACGCGGTGAGCCGCGGCAGCGGAATGCGCCCGCGCGGCGTGCGGATCGTGTCCTGCCGCCACGCAACCTCGTCGATCAGCGCGGCCAGCATACGATCGGCGTCGGCCGCCGCGAGCCAGCCCGGGTACCAGTCCACGTCGGGCGCGGGCGTATCGGCGAAAAGATCGGGCGTCGACATGTCGGAATCGGGCAAGAGTCAATGAGACGGGCGAAGCATGTCTGCATGGTAGCCAACGGCGACGCGCGCCGCCATGCGCTGTCATTCCGTCGCGCCACATGCCCGAACGCCCGGGCGCTGGGGCGCTGGGGCGCTTCGAATCGCCGATCGCGAGGCCGGTGCGTTTCAGCGGGCCACGCTATCATCGCGGCGTATCGCAACGCGCCCTTATCCGGGGCGCCGCGTTCTTCCGCAATGCCGGCCGGCACGACCCGGCCGATTTCTTCACGGACCCACCATGACGCTCTCCGATTCCGCCCTCGATCAGCTGTTCCTCACCGCACGCACCCACAACGCATGGCAGGACAAACCCGTCGACGACGCGCTGCTGCACCGGTTGATCGACCTCACGAAATTCGGCCCGACGTCGGCGAACGCGAGCCCCGCGCGCTTCGTGTTCGTCAAGTCGCCGGAAGCGAAGGCGCGCCTGAAACCGGCGCTGTCCGAAGGCAATCTCGCGAAGACGATGGCCGCGCCCGTCACCGTGATCGTCGGCATGGACTTCGCGTTCCACGAGCACCTGCCGCGCCTGTTCCCGCACGCCGACGCGCGCAGCTGGTTCGCCGGCAACGACGCGCTGATCGAAGCCACGGCGTTCCGCAACTCGTCGCTGCAGGGCGCGTACCTGATCCTCGCGGCCCGCGCGCTCGGCCTCGACGCGGGCCCGATGTCGGGCTTCGATGCCGCCAAGGTCGACGCCGAATTCTTCGCGGGCACCGCGATCCGTACCAACTTCCTCGTGAATCTGGGCTACGGCGATCCGGCCGGCCTGTTCCCGCGCAGCCCGCGCTTCGAGTTCGACGATATCGCACGCATCGTCTGACGCGCGCTAGCGGCCGCGTGCCAGCCGGATCAGCGTGATTTCGGACGGCACGCCGAAACGGTTCGGCGGCCCCCAGTAGCCGGTGCCGCGGCTGGTGTAGAGCCACATTTCGCCGAACCGGCTCAGCCCGCCGATCACCGGCTGTTGCAGGCGCACGAACGGCGGCCACGGCAGAAACTGGCCGCCGTGCGTATGGCCGGACAGCTGGACCGTGAAACCGGCGCGGCTCGCCGCTTCCGCGCTGCGCGGCTGGTGCGCGAGCAGGATCTTCGTGGCGACGTCGTGCGGCGCGCCCGCCAGCGCCTGCCCGGGGTCGCTGCGATGCGCGGGATCGAACCCGCCCGCCGTGAAGTCGGTGACGCCCGCGAGCACCGCGCGCGCGCCGTCGTGCTCGATCAGCACATGCTCGTTGAGCAGCACCTTCAACCCGATCCGCCGGAACTCGTCGATCCATGCATGCGCGCCGGCGTAGTACTCGTGGTTGCCCGTCACGAGGAAGCTGCCGTGCCGCGACTGCATGCGGCCAAGCGGCGCCGTGTGCTCGCGCAGCCGCTTGACCGGGCCGTCGACCACGTCGCCCGTCACGACGACGAGATCGGCGTCGAGCCCATTGACCGTGCGCACGATCCGCTCGATATAAGGCCGCTTGATCGTCGGCCCGACGTGAATGTCCGACAGTTGCACGATCGTCAGCCCGTCGAGCGCGGCCGGCAGCCCGTCGACCGGAATCGACACGCGCTTGACCGCCGCCGTGCGGCGTGCGCCGACGAATCCGATCGCGCTGACCAGCACCGCGCCCGCCAGCACGCCGAGCGCCGTGTCGGATGCCGCGCCGCTCCAGGCGCCGTCATGCCCCAGATGCCGCCATGCAACGACGCCGAGCAGCAGCAGATCGCGCAGGAACGTCAGCACCAGCAGCGACGAAAAGAAACCCATCGCGAGCGAGCCGGCCCAGCCGGCCAGCGTCGCGGCCCAGCCTTCGTCGAAGCGGCGCGAGAACATGCCGACCGGAATCAGCACGACGAAGCTCGCCAGCACGAGCGCCGCGAGCGTGCGCGCGAGCGGCGACGCGAAGGCGTCGGGAATGATCCGCAGTCCGACGTACAAGTGGAACAGCACGCCGATCGCAATGAACCGGACAAAGAAACTTCGCATGGAACGTTCATCCTCGTTGCGGTACCGCTACCGCTTCCGCGCCGCGCATCGGACGAAACCGGGCGTCAGTTTCCGTCACGCGTCGCGCTATCCGCACGATGGTACACAGATACCGGGCGGCACGACGGATCGCGGCCACGGCAAACGCACGGCGCGGCCGGAATGCGGATTCATCCGCGTTTGCGCTGTAATCCGGCATTCGAATCGGCGATTCCCGTTGCATCGGCATGCAAACTGTATCGGCCCGGTTTCATCTGACGATCTTTTGCAGTGGGTCGGCAACCCTGCGAGCGCAGTCGCTGGCAGAATCGCGATCGTCACCGACCATCCCGAAGCGCCGGCCGCGCGCCCGTTGCGAGCCGCCTGCACGCGGGGCATCGCTGGCGGTCCGCATCGCGCTGTTTTATGATCGGCTCCGTATCGCGGAATCGTCGTCGCGGCGACGGACCGCATTGCGCCGCGCCCGGCATTCACCTCCAACGTCGAGCTCGTCACACATGAGAAAAACAACGTCGCGCGCGCCCCTGCGTGCCGCCGCCACACTGGCGCCAGCCCTGCCGCTTGCAGGCTGCACGTCGCGCGGCGCACCGTCGTACGTCCTGTTCGGCGCGTATTTCCCGCTCTGGCTCGTCAGCGCGATCGTCGGCATCATCGGCGCGATCGTCGCGCACCGCGTGTTCGTCGCGACCGGCTGGGCCGCCACCGTGCCCTACCAGCTCGCCGTCTGCACCGCGATCGGCCTCGTGGTCGCCGTGATCGTGTGGCTCGCCGGCACGGGGCCGTTCGCATGAAGGCCGCCGGCATCGCCCGCCCCTCCACGAAAGGCCGCGTGATCGCGCTGGCGATCGTCGCGCTCGGCATCGCGGCGCTCGCGTACGCATACCACCGCACGACGGCCTACCCGTCCACCGACGACGCGTCGATCGACGCCGACGTCGTGCACGTCGCGTCGCCCGTCGGCGGACGCATCGTGCGGCTCGCGGTCCACGAAAACCAGCGCGTCGCGAAAGGCGACGTGCTGTATGAAATCGATCCGGTGCCGTACCGGCTGACGGTCGCGCAGGCGCAGGCCGATCTCGAGCTCGCACGCGCGTCGCTCGACACGCGCCGCCGGTCGCTGATCGGCGAGCGTTCGAACGCGGCCGTGGCCGCCGAGCAGGTGAAACGTGCGTCGCAAAACTACGACCTCGCGACGCGCGACGTGAACCGGCTCGCGCCGCTGGCGGCGCAAGGCTACGTCAGCGCGCAGCAGTTCGATCAGGCGAAGGTCCGGCAGCGCGACGCGGCCGTGTCGCTCGCGCAGGCCCAGGAACAGCAGCGCGCGTCCGCGCAGACGATCGGCGACGAAGCCGACGCGATCGCCACGCTCCACGCACGCGAAGCCGCACTCGCCCGCGCGCAGCACGCGCTCGACGATACGGTCGTGCGCGCGCCTCACGACGGGCTCGTGACGGGCCTGACCGTGCTCGCGGGCGAAACGCTCACGCCGAACCAGTCGATCTTCACGCTGATCGATGCGAGCGAATGGTTCGCCGTCGGCAACTTCCGCGAAACGTCGTTGAACCGCATCGCGGTCGGCGACTGCGCGACGGTCTACTCGATGATCGACCGCAGCCGTCCGCTGACGGGCAAGGTCGTCGGCATCGGCGCCGGCATCGCGGACAGCGCCCGCATCAACCTGCCGCGCGCGCTGCCGATCGTGCAGAACTCGGTGAACTGGGTGCACGTCGCGCAGCGCTTCCCGGTGCGCGTGAAGCTCGACGAACCCGACGGCAAGCTCGTGCGAGTCGGCGCGAGCGCGATCGTCGAGGTCCGGCATGGCTCAGCCTGCCGCTGAAGTCCGCGCGCCCGGCCCGCGCGAAATCCTGCGACTGCTCGCGCCGTTTCCGGGCCGCGCCGCGATGGCCGTGCGGGTCGCGCTGATCTGCGCGCTCGTCGTGCTCGTGACGAGCGGCTACGGCACGCCGGAAGCCGCGATCTCCGCCTACGTCGTGTTCTTCCTGAATCGCGCCGATCGCGTGACGAGCGTCGTGCTCGCGGCCGCGATGCTGCTGCTCGTCACGCTCGTGATCGCGCTCGTGGTCGGCGTCGCGATCTTCAGCATCGACTATTCGGTGCTGCGCGTCGCATGCATGGCCGTGCTGTCGGTCGCGCTGCTGTATCTGACGTCGGCCAGCAAGCTGCGCCCGATCGGCGCGATCCTCGCGATGATCGTCGGCTTCGGGCTCGACCAGCTCGGCCTCGCGCCGGTCGGCGAAGCCGCGACGCGCGCGCTGCTCTATGCGTGGCTGATGGTCGCGATTCCGGTCGGCGTCGCGATCGTCGTCAACCTGTTGATCGCGCCGTCGCCGCGCAAGCTCGCGCTCGCGCAGCTCGCGACACGGCTGCGGCTCGCCGCGCGGCGGCTGCGCGACGACGACGACGCACGCGCGGCCTTCGAAGCGAGCCTGCGCGAAGGCGACAAGCAGATGCTCACGTGGCTGAAGCTGTCGACGCTCGAAGGATCGACGCCGGCCACCGACGCGCCCGCGCTGCGACACGCCATCGCATCGAGCACCGCGCTGCTCGTGGCGGTTGCGCTCGCCGACCGCGAGCCGGACGCTCGCCTGCCCGCCGCATTCGCGGAACCGGCCGCTGCGATCCTCGACGAGATGGCCGGCATCCTCGAGCAAGGCGGCTATCCGGTCGACGTGACGCTCGCACTGCCGCCGGCCGATACGCTGGCGCCGCTCGCGCGCGTCGTCGCGACCGATCTGCACGCGGCCATCACGCATTTCGCCGAACCGCCACCCCCGCTGCCGCTGCCGCTGCCCGCGACACCGGATGCACCGGCCGCAATCCCGACCGATGCATCGGCTTCGCCGACGAAGGCGCCCGCCGCACCGCCCGCGCCGCGCGGCGGCTTCTTCCTGCCTGACGCCCGCACCAATCCCGACCACATCCGCTACGCGCTGAAGACGACCGTCGCGGCGATGTTCTGCTACCTGCTGTATTCGCAGCTCGACTGGTCCGGCATCCACACGTGCTTCATCACCTGCTACATGGTGTCGCTCGGCTCGACGGCCGAGACGGTCGAGAAACTCACGCTGCGGATCGCCGGCTGCATTGTCGGCGCGCTGATCGGCACCGCGGCGCTCGTGTTCGTCGTGCCGGCACTGTCGTCGATCGGCGAGCTGATGGCGCTCGTATTCGCCGGCGCCTGGCTGTCCGCGTGGGTCGCATTCGGTTCGCCGCGCATCGCGTATGCGGGCTTCCAGGTCGCATTCGCATTCTTCCTGTGCGTGATCCAGGGCGCCGCCCCGGGCTTCGACCTGACGCTCGCGCGCGATCGCACGATCGGCATCCTGCTCGGCAACATCGTCGTATATCTCGTGTTCACACGCATCTGGCCCGTCAGCATCGGCAAGCAGATCGACGTCGCACTCGCCGCGCTGCGCGACCAGTGGCGCCGTATCGTGCAGGTCGCGCAGCCCGCCGAACGCCGCACGCTCGCTGCAGAAGCCTTTGCGCGTCACGGCGCGATCGCGCAAGAACTCGGGCTGATCCACTACGAACCGTCGTGGGTCCGCCCGGCCGCGACGTGGCTCGCGACCCGGCGGCGCACGCTTGCGGAACTCGGCGCGCTCGAAGGCCCGCTGTTCCTGCTCGCCGAACGCGCGCCGGGCGATGCGGCGATCGATGCGCGGCTCGCGCGCGTGGTCGAACCGCGCGAAGGCGCCCCGGTTGGCGATGCCGCTTCGGCGCCACCGTCGTCGACGGCACGCGCAGCGACCGTGCCGGCCGCCACCTCCGCCGATCCCGCACGTGACGCGCTGCTGAACCTGATCGACACGCGGCTCGCGCATATTGCCGACGCCGCGCGTCAAGCCACACCGAAGGAGCCTGCCCCTCATGCGCGTCCCTGAACCGCCGGCCGCGTCGATCGCCGCCGCCGCGCTTGCGACCGCGATCGCGCTGACCGGTTGCGCCACGTCCTCGGTCGACCTCGCGCCAGAGGCGCCCGACCGCCCGTGGCAGCCGCAAACGTCGGCCGCCGGCGACATCGTGCCGGCCCCGCCGCTTGCGTCCGCGCAGCGCGCGCCGCACGACTACACGTTGCCGGCCTCCCCCGCGCTCGCGTCGGTTCCGCCGCCCGCCGCACTCGATGCCACGCATCCGTATACGCTGCCCGAGCTCATCGATCTCGCCGAATCGACGAATCCGCTGACCCGCATCGCCTGGAACGACGCGCGCAACGCGGCGCTCGCGGTCGGCATCGCGAAGACCGCGTATCTGCCGAACCTGTCCGCGACCGCGATGGGTGGATATCAGGCGAAGCACGGCTCGACGTCGACGATCCTCGGCGACTCGTCGAGCAACACGACCGTGCACGGCACGATCTCGGCGCTGTCGCTGCAATGGCTGCTGTTCGATTTCGGTGGCCGCGCGGCGCGCGTCGAGGCCGCCGAGCAGGCGTCGATCGCGTCGAATGTCGCATTCACGGCCGTGCACCAGCAGGTGATTCACGACGTGACCGTCGCGTATTACCGGTACGAAGCCGCCCGCTCGCGCGCGGCCAGCGCGCGGCAGGGCCTGGCGAACGCCGACGCGATCCTCGCGGCGTCGCGCGCGCGGCTCAGGCAAGGCGTCGGCACCGTCGTCGAACTCGCGCAGGCGACGCAGAATCGCGCGCAGGCGAATCTCGCGCTCGTGCAGGCGAACGGCGCGGAAAGCGACGGCTACCTCGCGCTCGTCTCCGCACTCGGCATCTCGCCGCTGTCGAAGCCTTCGATCGCCGAGTTGCCCAAGCGCCCGCTGCCGCCCGCGCTCGCTTCGTCGGTGGACGCGATCGTGTCGGACGCGATCGCGCGCCGCCCCGACCTGCAGGGCGCGTATGCGCTCGAGCAAGCCAACCGCGCGAAGATCAAGGCCGCGCAAGCCGCGTTCATGCCGAAGATTTTCCTGTCGGCGTCGACGTCCTATGCAAGCGGCGGCACGGCGATCACCGCGCTGCCCGCGATCGGCGACCAGGCGGCGACCGTCAACCTGAACGGCAGCCGCTATGGCGGCGGCGTGTTCGTCGGCGTGACGATCCCGTTGTACGACGGCGGCCTGCGCTCGGCAGTGCTGATGCAGGCGCGCAACGATGCGCAAAGCGCGTCCGAGCGCCTCACGCGGACCAAGGAGGAAGCGGTGCGCCAGGTCGTCGCCGCGCAGAACGCGGTGCAGACGAGCCTTGCGTCGCACGACGCCGCGAAGGCGCTCGTCGATGCCGCGCAGACGAGCTACGACGCGGCGCTCACCGCATATCGCAACGGCGTCGGCTCGGTGACCGATGCGACGATCGCGCAAAGCCAGCTGCTCGCGGCCCGCAACGCGGAAGTCGACAGCTACGCGGGCGCGCTGTCGGCCGCAGCCGCACTCGCGCTCGCCACGGGGACGATCGGCACGGCGCAGTAACCGTCGCCGTGCCGCGCCGGCCGTTCGCGGCCGCGCACCGGACGGGTTGACGCCCGCGCGCGCGGCCTACTAGAATGCCGCGCATTCTTCCTTCAGGAACCATCGTGGACAGTTGCAGCACTTCGTTGCGTGCGCCGCTTGCCGCCTGAACGCCTGTCCGCCGCAGTTCTCCTGCCGCGGCTCGCGTTCCGCGAGCCCGCACGCCCCCCGTTTCACACTGAATGACGCATTCGCGCGGTACAGTACCGCGCGACGACGGCCATCGTGCCGCGTTCGGCCTCGCGCCGCCGCGACGCGGGCCGGCATGCGCACTTGGCACGGCAGGACAACCATGACTCTCGATTTCGCACTCCGTCTTTTCACTGCGTTCGCCTGCGGCGTCGCGATCGGCCTCGAACGCCAGATGCGGCAACGCACGGCGGGCCTGCGCACGATCACGCTCGTCGCGAGCGGCGCCTGCCTGTTCGTCACGCTCGGCGTGCTGACCGGCAACGGCGTGGCCGGCGTCACGCAGATCGCCGCCTACGTCGTGTCGGGCGTCGGCTTTCTCGGCGGCGGCGTGATCATGCGCGACAAGGGCTCGATCCAGGGCATCAACACGGCCGCGACGCTGTGGTGTTCGGCCGCCGTCGGCGTGCTGGCCGGGTCCGGCCATTACGTGCCGGCGCTCGCCGGCACGGGCGTCGTGCTGCTCACCAACACGGTGCTGCGCGGCGTCAGCCAGGCGATCAACGCGACCCCCGTGTCGAACGCCGATCTCGTGCGCGAATACCAGATCACCGTGATCTGCCTGGCCGCCGACGAAGTGCACATCCGCACGCTGCTGTCGAACTCGATGTATGCGAAACCGCTGTCGTTCCAGAGCCTGACGAGCGAGGACGTGCCCGAGCAACCAGACCGGCTGAAAGTGACGGCGACGCTGAAGCTGCACCCGAAGGATCAGCAGAAGCTCGAGCAGATCGCGAGCCGGATGAGCATGGAGAAGAGCATTTCCAGCGTGAGCTGGACCGCGAAGGAAGCGGAGCCGATGATGGAATGAGCGGCGGCGGCGGCCGGCGCGGCACGGTCGCCGCGCGGCCGGCACCCGGTCAGGGCGTATCGATGAGTCCTGCCGCGATCGCCTTGACGACCGCCTGGACCTTGTTGGTCGCGCCGAGCTTTTCGAGGATGTTGTTCACGTGGAAGTTGACCGTGCGCTCCGAGATGCTGAGAATCTGGCCGATCTCGCATGCGGTCTTGCCTTCGGCCGTCCAGCACAGCACCTCCCGCTCGCGCGCGGTCAGCGTGACGCTCGACTCCGGTGACAGCTTCGGCACCATGAAACGGCTCATCAGCGAATGCGAAAGATTCGCGAGCCAGTTGGTCTGCAGCGTGAGCATGTTGATCTCGGCCGGCGTGAGCCGGTCCGCATGGCGTGCGATGCTCAACAGCCCGAACGCGCCGCGCGCCGCCCAGCTCGACTGTGCAACGCCCACCGCCAGCCCGTAGTCGCGCGCGTCCTGCCACAACGGGCATGGATCGATCCGGTCGACGTCCGGCCAGACGATCATGTTGGTGCTGAGCGCGCCGTCGCGGACCGTCGAGTCGATCTCGATGTAGTTCTGCGCCTGATAGTGCGCCATCCAGCCATCCGGATACGTATTGAAGATCGCGACGGCCGGCTTCGACACCGGCAGCGGCACGCGAATGCCGTAACAGCAATATTCGAAGCCGAGGCGTTTAGAATAGGCGGCGATCCGCTGGAAGAGCTGCTGCTCGTCTTCCGCGGCGCTGAATTGTTGGTAGGCATCCTGCCAGCGCAGTTCCATTCGTTCTCCGACAACGTTACGCTGTCATACCTGTCAGGTGCCAGCACCGGTTCGGGGCTGATACATTCCGCGCATGACTTCACCTTTGTTGCATCCGGTCCGCGGCCCGTCTCCGGACGGCTATGTGCGCCTGTCCGAAAGCGCGCTGGCCACGCTCGTCCTCGACCACGTCGCGAGCGGCCTCGATGCATCGCTGCTCACCGAACTACGCGACAGCGCCATCGACGCACGCCTGGCCGGCTACACCGAATGGCATCGCCCGGCCAGTGCCGGCGTCGCATACCTGACGGTCGGCTGGGACTGGTATCTCGAGCGCGCAACGGGCACGTTCGTGATTGCAGGCGGCGACGTTCGCAGCAACATCATGGCCGTCGACGCCGCCGGCGCCGATCTCGGCATGTTCCGCACCGCCGCCGCGCTCGCCGCACGGCTCGCGCACGTCGACTGGCCGGCCGCGGTCGCGGCGTCGTTGCTCGATCGCAACGCCGCCTATCATGCCGGTCCTACGCTCCAGTGACAACCGGCCGCGCTTTCCTCTGACATTTCCGCAAGACTGGCGCTCTTTATAAGCAAAAGCCGCCCGTATTTCAATCCCGTCGATCAAGAAACCGATACCAGCGGTCGAATGGTATCGGCCTGCCCCCACCCTGTAAGAGTTACTAGTTACCGCCGCATCGGGACGCGCGATGTAATGCGTGCATACCAAAGTACCGATCCGAGGACACCATGCGGACCTTCGTTCACGAGGAAGGGCGGTTGCCACACGAACTTGCAGCGGATCTCGGGCGCTATCGGCGCCGCGTGTTCGTCGAACAGCTCGGTTGGGCGCTCCCGTCGGCGAACGAAAGTTTCGAGCGCGACCAGTTCGATCGCGACGATACCGTCTACGTGTTCGCGAGAAATGCCGGCGGCGAAGTGTGCGGATGTGCGCGCCTGTTGCCGACCACGCGTCCGTATTTGCTGAAGTCGCTGTTCGCCGACCTGATCGCCGACGACGTCGCGCTGCCCCAATCGGCGGCCGTCTGGGAGCTGTCGCGGTTCGCGGCGACCGGCGACGAAGGCGGCGCGGGCAATGCCGAGTGGGCCGTGCGTCCGATGCTCGCCGCGGTCGTCGAATGCGCGGCGCAGCTGGGCGCGCGGCAGCTGATCGGCGTGACGTTCGCGAGCATGGAAAGGTTGTTCCGCCGGATCGGCGTGCACGCGCACCGGGCAGGCCCCCCGAAGCAGGTGGATGGCCGTCTGGTTGTCGCGTGCTGGATCGACATCGATCCGCAAACGTTTGCCGCACTTGGAATTGAGCCGGGACGGGCCGCCCGGCAGGCCATCGCCGCCTGAGCCGGAACGCGCGTAGTCCGGCCGGGCGGCTTCGTAACGAAGGAGAACCACCTTGGACCAGTCTCAGGTCTTTCGCGCGATGATGCCCGGGTTGACGGGAGCCGGCGGCGCCCGCATCACGGTCGCCTACCCGTCGTTTCCGCGGCCGCTGCCGCTCGTGCGGCTCGATCGCCACGGGCTCGTGTTCCGGGCGGCCGGCGCCGCCCCGCTCGTGTGCGGGTTGCCGCGCGCGGCGACGCTGCTGGTAGCGGACGAGCCGCTCTGCTCGCTGCGTCTCGTGATCCGCGACGTCGCCGCCCTCGGCGACGGACGGCACGACCTGACGATGCAGCCGTCCGGGGCCGCTGGCGACGAGCTGCTGTGGCACGCGCTGCGCGACCGTGAACCGTACCGGCAGATCGGGCAGCCGCTTGCGCCCGTCGATGCGGCGCTGGCGCCCGCCGGCGAGTCGCAGGCCGTTGGCGGCACCCCGCAGCGCCCTTCGCGGAGTGCGGCGTTCCGTCTGCGCTGCCACAGCGATGCGTTGTTCTTCGCCGACTGGCTCGAATATCACTTCGACGAGCTGTGCGCGTTGTCGCAACGGCACGGGCCGCAATTGCAGCTTAAGCAACTGCAGCGGCAAGTCGCCGACGACGAGGTGGGCGTGCGCTTCGTCTACGCGATCGACGGACACGCGACGCGGCACGCGCTGACCGACTGCGCGCGCGAGGCATGCACGTGGATCGAGACCGAAATGCGCGACAAGTATGCAGTACCGGTTGCGCAGGAGCGGTTCGGTGCGCTTGCCGCACATGCTCGAGCGGGCGGAATGTGAAAGCTCGTTTGTGAGAGAAAGCGGCGGCTTCGTTGCGTTGCACAATTACAACTAGGGCTTGCGAGCCCTCGGGTTTTCCCTTAAAGTTACATCCGTCTCCTCCATGTCTCCAAACATGGATTCAGCCCGCTCCAGTAGCGGGCTTTTTCTTGCCTGCGCGATTTAATGAGGGCGGCATCAGAGGGCCTGACATTCAGCACGCGTACACTCGTGTGGCCATCGGCGTAGTTTCTCATCAACGAAGCGCTTGTACGTAGCCGATGTCGTCATTGCCCGCCTCGTCGCCATCCTCGCCAAGGCCGAACGCATATCCCGCAACGCGTTCGAACTATCGGCACTCGCAGGCTTCGACGATCACAACGCTTTTTCCGGCGTAATGTTCGGCTCCGAAGGGCTGGACCATCGCTTCGAATTCACGCGCTGTCCGTCGCGTGCAGTGAGTCGCCGACGGCCGACGAGTTGAGCGCCTGCCATCTGCATGATCGCCCGGCATTCGAAGCTGCATGCGCATGCGCCGCGGCACGGGCTTATTGAGCGTGACGTCGATCAATGCGCAACGGGATGCCTCCGGACGGACATTCAACGATGCAGGTGCTGCCGGCCGTGCTGTAGAACGCGGAGTGACGTTCACGGGCAGGCATGCCCACACCGTCATGTGCTGACGCGACCGTCGAGATGAGCGATCGTTGCGTGCGTGACGTACACCACGTGCTGCCGCAGTGCGTGTCCCTCCGGGAGCGCAGGATGATCAAAATCGCGCGTCGGCTGCCGCGCCATCCCGAGCCGCTGTGCGACCTGTCGCGATCGCTGGTTGGCGGCGGCCGTCCATGCGAAGATTTCGCCGAGGCCGATCCGCCCGAATCCGTCGGCCAATACCGCGGTGGCCGCTTCACTCGTGTAACCATGCCCCCACGTTGAGCGGGCCAGGCGCCATACGATCTCGACACACGGTGCCATCGGATGCTCGTCGTGAAGTTCGCGCGACAGACCGCAGAGTCCGATCAGCGCGCCATCCGCACGACGCTCGATCGCCCACACACCGAAACCGTTCGCATCGAAATGCGCTTCGAAGCGCGCGATGGTGGCTTCCGCCTCATCGACGGACATCGGGCCGCGCGCGAGCCACGCGGTCACGTCGGGATCCGCATGTATCGCAGCCAGCGCACCGGCATCGTCCGATCGCCAGCGGCGCAACGTCAAACGTTCGGTTTCGATCTTCAATGGCGGGTTCTACCGTGATCGGGATGTGAAGAGGCTCGGGATGCGCCGGGCCGTGCGCGCAATCTCGCAGCAACCGCACAACTTTCAGAGGTACGACGCCTGATTGCAAGTGAGCTCGACGACCCGACCATGCTACCCCGCTCAGTGCCGACGAAGTCATAGAAATTTTGCAAGCCGGTCTCGGCAAAAACTACTTCTTGCTTTCGACGAATGTACTGCCGTTGTAACGATATTCTCGGGTGGCGGGACCAGCATCGTCGATATTGGTCCATGCAACCTTGAAACCGGGCGAGCCGTCGAGCCATTCGATCGCAAGGTACGGTGAGCGATTGTTCACGTCAGTGTCGAGCGACACGCTATTCAAACAGCTTTGCACGGGCATCGCATACTTTGAGGCGGCGACATTTCCCTTCATTTGGAGAACGTAGAGAGTACCCTCCTCTCCCGAGCCGCAGAAGCCCATCGGATTGTTGCTGGACGACTGATTCACAACAACCAATACGAATTCCTTCCCGTCGACGACCTTCGAGCTCGCCGATGGGAACCCAATACTCGATGCGGAAGCTACGGCCCGACGAAGTGCCGGCGGCAATTGCACCGTCGCTGAGCGGTGGTGTCCAACATCAACCTCGACCAAGTGCTTACCGTCTTGTTGCATCTCACGGCCATTTGATAGCCGGATCGAGTTGGGTGCTGCGGTCTCTGCGAACGCGCTTGCGGCAATCGAAAGCGCCGCCGCACACAACCACCACTTAGTTTCCGAGAATGTGATCGGCATAACAAATACCTGAATAGGTCCATCGATGGTCCTTGCTCTGACCAGCCTTCATTTTTTTGTACTCGTCCTTGTCGCGCTCATGCAACTCTGCTTCTGTCTTGCCCGCGTTTGTGGGATCGGCAGGGTTCCAGCCGATATTGCCAGTTTGCGAGTCACATAGCATATCTTGACGCTCGAGCTGCTGCGTTTTCGCGTTCCACTGATAGTAGCTGCCGCCGTTCCATCTTGTGAAGGTCTCGTGTTTTAACTGGTCCTCAGTGTATGGATGCCCCTTGAAGCTGGAGATCGCATCCCTCTGCTTTTGCTGAAACAGCGACGTTCCCGCTTTCATGTTCTCTTTCCAGCTCCACACCTGCTCATACGTCGGCGACGGATGGGTCATCTGAGTCATACCGAAACCTTTGTCGCCCGCGACCACCGGCTCATTGTCAGTATCCCAAAAATTCTTGAAGTGGCTCTCTTGCTCTAGGATCAAGTCAAAACCAATGGTGTTCGGAATCTGCTTCAGATACGCAAGCACGTCATCCTTCGACGGATTCTTACCGAGGACGAACACGGTCCGCCGGAAGTCGGTGCTACCCGCCTTGACTTCGACAGACAGCTTCCCTCCAAGGATTTTGTCATTGAGCTTCGCTTCCCACGACGTATCACTGCTCGTGAATGAGCCGGTCTCTGAGAATGATCTAACCTTCTTGCCACGCTTACCCGACGCGCGAAACGGACTAACTTGGGCGTCCCAGAGGATCGTCCACTTCCACTGATAAGGTGGCGGCTCGGTGGTCTTGATTTCGAACGTGATCGAAGGAAATTTCGCTGTTTCGTCGATGTAAAACTTGTCGCCCGTTGCCGGCCGTACCCAATCGCCAGCGTCGTTCTGAATGACCGCTTTCGTTAACGACTTCTGATCAGCATCGGTCGTCGACGCGTGCCTCACATGGCGCTTCACAGTCTTACGCTTCTTCTTCGTCGTCATCATCGACCTCCATATAGACCGTCAGAGATAGAGACTCCGGCTGTTCAGTGTAGATGTGCTGTGTAAAGCCATCTGCGTCACTGTAGCCGCTCCACTTCTTCCCCGACTCGCTCTCAATTTCATACCGTGTGTGTGGCAATACGGTCTCGCCGTCGTCATCGACCAAGTGGAACTGCTCGTGATATCGGGGTGCATCGCCCGCATGGGGTAGGCTAGGGAGCACGTAGCCTTGTGCGGTCGGCCCGTCAAGACTGTGCGATGCACCCTTGATATCGATCTTACCTGGCGCGTGGATCTGGATATCCCCATTTGCGATGCGGATGTAAGCGCCGCCAGAAGTAAGGAAGATCTCCTGGTCTGCTGCAACCTCAACTTTCGCGGTCGTCGATTGCACCTTCACCGACTTCTGCGCGGTCAGTTCGATGTTGTCCGAGTGAGCCTGGACCTCGATCTTGCCGCGGCCGGCAAACAACTTCATGCCCGCGCTCTGGACGAAGACGCTAAGCTTGTCGGCGATACTCGCGACCAGCGATTTTCCGACAGCGAGATGCGCACTCTGACCACTTACGATGTTGACGTGTTGGGCGGCGGACACGTGTGCCGATTCGTTGCTCGAGAGCGCGATGCCTGAGGGGCTGCCGAACAGCATAACGGGCTCTTTGAAAACATTCGCGGATCCTGTACCGCCGCCCGCGGTGCGACCGCCAGACGCCGCACCCGTGGCAGCTTCCTGCGTCGCGTCGGTCAGCTGTTTGAGAGCGTTATACCCCGCCTGCAGATTCTCGGCATTATGGGCCGTGCTCGCGTCCGACAGTGACTCGATCAAACTCTCGGCCCGCACCAACTGCTGTTGTGTTTCGCGGGCGTCGAGCGGCTGACTGTCGATCGTCTTCGGATACGTCGTAACGTAGAGCCCACGATTCGCGCGGACGGCACCGTAATTGTCCGTCCGCAGATCGAAACCACTTCCCAGATAGTCGCCACGAGCATTGCCTGCTTGATGGATCAAATAACCCAAATGAAGCGCAGAGTTCGCTTGGCTACTGAAAAGCTGCACCCGGTTTTGGCCAGTCGAGTCGTCCATTACCATCTGGTTATACCCGGCTCCGCCGAATTCCTTCGATCGATAGCCTGATAGCAAACCATTCGTGTGCCACTGCGGCTTCGTCGCACCATTGTAGACGCGTGCGATCGCGATCGGGCGGTCACAGTCCCCCCCGACGTAATCGATCAACACCTCTTCGCCGACGCGCGGCGGATGAACGGCACCGTACCCGCTGCCGGTATCCGACTGCGCAACCCGAACCCAGCACGATGCGCGCTCGTTTCCCTCGTTGATCCGATCCCAAATGAAGCGCACCTTGATTCGGTTCAACTCGTCCGTATAGACCTCTTCGTTCTGCGGTCCCACAACTATGGCTGTTTCGAGGTGCGTCGTCGGCTTGGCGTGTTCGAACGGGCTCCGGAACGGTACCGTGGTCCTTTGCGCTTCAATCTCGACCTGATAGGCACCCGTGAAACCGGCGATATCTGACGACACACGAGAAGCATCATTCAGATCCTCGATTCCGGATCCCGCGATTACCAGGTCGAGGCTATTGGGCATCCGCGCCGAAGTTTGCGTGATAGGTAGGTTGTTTCGAACGATCCAGCGCACGGCAATTGCGGCAAACTCGCGCTGTTCGATCGGATCACCATCGTGATCGGGGTGCGCGTCCAAGGTGAAACGTTTGCCCGCATCAGCGGCGCGCCAACCGCCAATGCCAAGAAAGCGCTTCGACCGCGATTCCCACTCCTCGATGCGTGTCTTCGAAAGCGTGTCGCCTCTCTCCTGCGCCAGAAACGTATAGGCGCCGGTGTACTGATAAACCTCCGCCTGATCAGGCAACTCACCCTGATTCGGCATCGTCGGCAACGACGTACCTTTTGCATTGAAGACGCCCGACGGGTCCTTATAGTCGAACGTGCGTGTCGTCAGCGAGGTGCTCTGCAGTGTACGTGTGCCACTCCATTGCGTCAGCGCATCTGATGCAATGGTGGTTCCCGCACGCGAGAAGGTGAGCGGCCGTGGTTCAGCGAGCGCAGTCAGGCGGTCGGTGATGATCAGTCGATGGGCCTTGCCGTCGCTGTCGTGCTTCCAGTAGCCGTATAGTCCTTCCGATTCCAGAAGCCGGTGAACGAAATTCCAGTCGCTCTCGTCCTGACGACAGAAGGACAGCGCAGGAAGTGACCGGGAAAGATGAAATTCGTAGAAGCCGCGTGCCTGGGGATGTGCATTAAAAACATCCGTGATAATTGCGTCAACCGGCTTGTCTTGCCATATTTTCTGATCGCGGCGAAATCGCAAGAAGTGCATCCACGAGGCCATCGTGATCTGATGGAACGTTAACCCCCCATCGGCACCGAGGCGCCTCGCGGTGTGCACATAGCCATTGTGCGGCGCGTATGTCCCATCGCTCTGCTGAATCCACAGCGTCACGGGCTGGGCTATGAGCTTCTTGAGTTCAACGCTCGATGTAGTCGACACAACATCGACAACAAATTCGAAGTGGCGCCCTAGACGGGATTGACCGACCATCTGATGCGGAAGCAGCACATCATTGCCTAACGGCGTGTCGAGCTTAAGAAGGCGATCTTGCTGAATCAGACCGCCTCGTATTGCTCGAACCAAGTCATGCGTGTCCATCTGCACACCTTTCTTTTTTATTGCGCAGTCTTTCGAATTGGTAAGACAAATCGACCCTCAACCGCAATTGTACAAAAGGCACAGCGGCACGATCACAAAATTGATTGAGTCTTGGTACGGTGATACATCCGGAACCTACGGTCATTGACCACGTGGAGATTGCACTGAGAAAAACTTTAGGCCGCGCGCACCTCCTTCAACAGACCACTCGCTTTGCCGCGCAGGATCATTCGCCACCAGTTCGGCGTGCCATCAGGCAGCCTCCCAGCGTCCATCGCATAGTCCCACGCTCCGCCCAGCCCCATGCGCAGGCGCGCAGCGAGCGCTGGCGTGGCACGATAAGAATCCAAGAATTCGAACGCCTGAGCACGGGTTATCGACGCGGCCGGAACGTTCTCGATGGGGGGACTTGTATCGGTAGATCCAGGAACGACGGCTCTCGCTGGCCTGGAAGCGGAGGCCCGGGAATCCGTCAAAGGTCATGTGTTGGCCCGCAGGCAACTTGCTCGAGGTGCGTGCGTCGAATCTCTTCAGCGGTCGGCGTAGGTTTTTGTTGTAGGCCGAGACCGCAGCGTAGCTTTTTCGGTCTGGCGCAGAAAAATGTTACGCCAGAGTGCCAAGTTTTCGCCTATTTGGTCAAATGCAGACAAGGCATCTGACAAACGCAACTTTCGGCTCAAACCCTTTACTCTGACGTGCGAAAACCAGATGGATCAAGGGGCTCCGCGGAGCCCCTTGTTTCCGCTACTCGTTTTCCTCGAAGTAATGCCCGAACTTCGCCTGCTTGGTCCGGATGTAACGCTCGTTTTCCTCGCGTACAGGTACCGCGAGCGCCACACGTTCGCAGACGGGAATGCCGTGCTTCACGAGCGTGTCGAACTTCTTCGGATTGTTGCTCATCAGTCGCACCGACGTCACGCCGAGGATCCGCAGGATGGCTGCGGCCGAGTCGTATTCGCGGGCATCGTCGGGCAAGCCGAGGTCAAGATTCGCCTCGACGGTGTCGCGCCCTTGCTCCTGCAACGCATACGCACGGATCTTGTTGCTCAGGCCGATGCCGCGCCCTTCGTGACCGCGCAGATACAGCAGCACGCCGCGACCTTCCGCCGCGATGTAACGCAGCGCGAGATCGAGTTGCTCGCCGCAATCGCAGCGGTAGGAGCCGAACACGTCGCCGGTCAGGCATTCGGAATGAAGCCGCGTCAACACGGACTGATCGCCGGCGACGTCACCCATCACGAGCGCGAGATGTTCGGCATCGCTGCCCGATACGCGGAACGCGTATGACGTGAACGTACCGTAGCGCGTGGGCAGCGACGCGGTGGCGACGAGCGTCACGCACTCGTCGGCCTGGCCATTGCCCTGCGCGGGCGATTGTGGACGCGAAGACATCATGAATTCAATCGAAACGATCAGGAATGTAGGAGTTGTGTGGATAGTGCGTGACCGGAGTTTACCGCTAATCTGGAAACGTCACGCGACTGCCGCAGCAGGCCCGGCTATACTGGGCCCGTCGGGTGCCGCGCATCACGCCCTGCCTTCCCTGCATCGTCCCGCACACGGAGAAAGCAAATGAGCACGACCGTCGCGCAAATTCTCAAAGCCAAGCCGGATTCCGGCCGCACGATCTACACCGTCAAGAAAGCCGATTTCGTCTACGACGCCATCAAGCTGATGGCGGAAAAAGGAATCGGCGCGTTGCTGGTCATGGACGGCGACGACATCGCGGGCATCGTCACCGAGCGCGACTACGCGCGCAAAGTCGTGCTGCAGGACCGTTCATCGAAAGCCACCCGCGTCGAGGAAATCATGACGGCCAAGGTGCGCTACGTCGAACCGTCGCAATCCACCGACGAGTGCATGGCGCTGATGACCGAACACCGGATGCGCCACCTGCCCGTCCTCCAGGACGGCAAGCTCATCGGCCTGATCTCGATCGGCGACCTCGTGAAAAGCGTGATTGCCGACCAGCAGTTCACGATCAGCCAGCTCGAACACTATATCCACGGTACGCCGACGGTCACGTCCGCCTGACCCGTCTCAGCAAAAAAGGCCCAAACGCGTGAGCGTCTGGGCGGAAAAGCCGCCGGAATGCGGCGACGGAGGTTCTGCTCGGCTGACGCAGACGCGCGCGAGTCGCGCGCGTCCGGTCGGTCACATGCTGTGCTCGGGCAGACCCGGGGATGTTCAGTTGCCGAAGTACACGGAGTTCACGGGGTTCGGCGCTTCACGCGTCATGCGGCGGCCCGACTGGCCTGCGCCTGCCGCCACCGCACCGTAGCCGCTCGTGTCGGCCTGGGCGAGCATCGGCTGGTTCGGTTGCATCCGTTGTTCCGCGGCCTGGATGTTCTGCGGATATTGCGCATCGCTTGCGAGCGGCTTGTAGCCGTTCTGTTCGAGTTGCACAAGTTCGGCGCGCACCTGGTCGCGGGTCAAGCCCTGCTCGGACTGCGCGAACGATGCGATCGGGGCGGCAAGGACGGATGCAGCGATCGCTGCGTAGATGATCGACTTCATGATGGACCTCCGAAATATGTTCTCTTTTGGCGTCGCTTCCGGCAAGACTGTCTGAAGCGATGGATCAAGTGTAGTGCTCGCCATACCAAGGGGAAACCCTTGGTTTGAACATACTGCGTTGCATTTTCGGAAAAAATCGCCCGCTCTCGTCACGCAAGATCTCTATCACTTAAATCATTTTCACAACAATGCCTGACGAAAGGCCGACAACCCGATCACCAATTCGGAAGGTTGTGTTGTAGAATCGTAAGGTTTTATTCGCCTGTCGATACCGTATCCACCATGCACGCGCTCACGCCTTCCTCGGTTTCGCCGTCCGGCCCCGCCGGCGTGCGCGCGCACGCCGGCCATCCGGCGCACCTCTGCCTTCGACGCACGGCCCAGGCACCGCTCGCCCCTGCCCGGCGCCTGATCTGACGGCACGGCCTCCTTCCGGAGCCAGGTCAGACAGGCTCCGGGCGATCCCCATAGGCACGCCACGCCTGCCCCATGCCGATCATTTGGAGAACTGCCATGAAACAACGCCTTTACCAGTTGACCGAACTTGATGTCGCTCGTCTCGAGAAGCACGCCGAGCACAACCCGCGCTTCCAGGCGATGCTCGACACGCTGCTCGAGCGCGCAGACATCGTGCAGCCCGACGCCATCAAGGCAAACGTCGTCACGATGAACTCGCAGATCACGCTGTTCGACGAAGCGTCCCAGGAACAGACCACCTGGACGATCGTTTATCCGGATGCGGCCAATCTCGAACTTGGACGCCTGAACGTGTTCTCGCCGGTCGGCATGGCGCTGCTGGGCGCGCAACGCGGTCAGCTGGTGAAGGTGCTGCAACCCAGTGGCGTCGAAAAACTGATGAAGGTCGCGGCGATCGTGTTCCAGCCGGAAGCCAACGGCGAATATACGCGCTGATCCATCGAAAACCGCAACCTGCCCCGAATGCGAAAAAGCGAGGTGTGCCTCGCTTTTTTTGCGCCTCCACGATCCGGATTGTCGTCGACGCACTTCACAGTCGAAAAAAAAGGCGCCCGAAGGCGCCTTTTTCGATGCTGCGAGACTGGTTACCCAGCCGTCACGCTTAGAAGCGGTGACGCAGACCAACCGTTGCTGCGGTTTGGTTGATCGACGAGCTCGGCAGGTTGTTCGCGAAGCTGTCGCCGTTGTAGATCGACGCGCCGATGCCGTTCTTCGCTGCACGCTGGTACACAGCTTGTGCGTAGACGTCCGTGCGCTTCGACAGCGAGTAGTCAGCTTGCAGGCCGAACTGGTTCCAGTGCGTGCTGCCGTTGTTGATCTTCGCGTTCGTGTACGTGTAAGCAGCACCCAGGCCGAGAGCCGGCGTCAGGTTGTACTTGGCGTTGACTTCGTAGTTGTCGGTACGCAGCGTGCCCAGAGCAACTGCGTTGTTGTCCAGACGCGCTTGCGTCCATGCAGCGCCGACTTGTGCCGGACCGAATGCGTACGCAGCAGCAGCACCGTACGTGCGGACGCGGCCTTGGCTAGCGATGCCGCCGATTGCCGACGACGTTGCGCCGTTTGCGTTCGTACCGTCACCCAGGTTAGCTTGCGAGTATGCAGCACCCAGCTTCAGGCCTTGGAACTGGTATGCAGCACCTGCGCTGTACGCACGGTTGTTGCCGAAGTTCGTGTTGTTCGAGAACGAGTACGTGCCACCGAATTGCAGGCCAGCGTAGTTCGCGCTCGTGAACTTGATCGTGTTGTTCGATGCGACATCACCGTTCGTGCTCAGGCGGTCGAGGTTCAGCGGGTGCGCGAAGTACGTGCCGCCCCACGAGCCCGTTGCCGTCAGCGGCGCCAGGAAGTCTTGCGTTGCGTCGTATTGCTTACCCAGCGTGACCGTGCCGTACTGGCTCGACAGGCCGACGAAAGCTTGACGGTTGAACATGCCGCCGTTGCCGTTCGCGAACTTGCCGTTACCGATGTTGAAGCCGCTTTCCAACGTGAAGATTGCCTTCAGGCCGCCACCGAGGTCTTCCGAACCACGCAGGCCGAAGCGGCTCTGGTCGATGCCCGAACCCATTGCCCAACGCGACTTGCCAGCTTGGCCGAGTGCCGGCTGGACGTTGCTCGTGTAGGTGATGCCTGCGTCCAGCACGCCGTACAGCGTGACGCTGCTTTGCGCGTGAGCGACGGTAGCGAACGATGCTGCAGCTGCTGCAACGATCAGAGTCTTGTTCATTCGTGGAGCTCCCTTCTAAAAAGAGGCAGGTCTCGCGACCTTGTTCATAAACGGTCTGCAACCGCCCGGGAACGCCATCGGTCCTTCTGGCCGCGCCCGGATAGTTGCCCGTTTGGGAACCGTGAGTTTAGGGGTGTACCCTAGGGGCGCGATCTGCAAATAAAGAAATAAGCTTTTCCAGAACTAGAAATAATGAAAGTGGGTACGCGTTATAAGTATTTGTTTTAACGTATTTTTTTGACCGATTGACGGATGCTTTTTGGAGGCTTTCATCCCACCATTCTTTCGTGTCATCGTCTTGACGGTTGCATAGAAACAACAAGCGGAATCCATCGAGCCACGCAAAATCGGTAATTTTTACCCGAATCAGTCTCAAATATTGGCCCCGTTGGCCTAAACCGCTGCGACCAAACTGTAAACACGTGGCCGTGCAGTGGTAGCGACCCCATCGGGCAGTCGGCGCCAGCGGCGCGGGACCGATGGCGTTCGCTCGGCTACCCGGCGGTCATCGTGACATGCCGTAACAGCCTTAACGCCCCGCGTAACCCGGCAGTGGGATCAGCGGGCTAATGTAAGGCAGCCCGATCGCATACTAGATAGAGGATCCGCCATGCATCGACGCTCGCTACTGCGCGCCATCGGAGTGGCCGCCGCCCTCGCCGTCACCGGCGGTTGGCTGCGTACCGCCTCGGCTCAATCCGCACCGCCCGGATATCGGCCCCCAGGACCGCCTCCCGGGCCGGGCAGGCCCTCTTATTCCGACCGCCCGGGCTTTCCGCCTCCCGCACTGCGGCATGACCGCCGCCCACCGCCACCGCGGCCGCACGGCTATGTGTGGACCGACGGCCACTGGCGCTGGCAGCGCGGCCGCTATATATGGGTGCCCGGACGCTGGATCGCGCGCCGCCCCGGACGCAGATGGGTGCCCGGATACTGGCGGCGTCAGGGACCGGTGTGGGTCTACGTTGACGGTACCTGGCGATGAATCGCCCGGGCCGGTGCACGGCCGACGCTCTTCGTGAGGCGGCGCGCCCGCCGGAATACGCTGATTTCGATCCATCGTCGCTCTACAGCGGGCTGCCGATCGCGCGCATCGGCAAACCGGGCGAAGTGGCGAGCCACGTGCTGTTTCTCGTATCCGCCGAATCCGCGCATTGCACGGGCTCGGAATTCATCGTCGACGGCGGGATGCTCGCGGCCAGCACGTTCCGCTGATCCGTACGGGAGGCGATACGCGCCTGCCTCTGCCCGACACGCGTTCCCGCTTGCAGCCGGGTACAGGCGGCCTGTCATTCGCACCGATCGTCACGCGTGCGGAAACAATCATGCCGCCGGCGGCTCTCCCGCGTGGCGGCATGATGAATTCCGAAGCGAAACGACACGCAGTGCCGCGCTCAAGAGCCCTTCGGCTGAATCGCCGGCGCGCCGACACCGCCCGCCGCCTGCCTGGGGCCACGCACGAGGAAGCGCCCGTTCGGACCGTACACGCCTTCCGCTTCCGGATGCACCGTCAGCAGCACGAAATAAAGCAGTCCACCGACCAGCAGCGACACGGGCACGCTCAGATCCAGCCCGCCCGCGAGGTTACCGAGCGGCCCGACGAACTGCCCCGGCAGGTTCACGAACGACAGCCCGATGAACGCCGCGGGCAGCCACGCACCCATCGCGCGGAGGTTCCAGCCGTGCGTGAACCAGTAGTGGCCGCCGCGCAGCCCGCGATTGAACACCTGCAGGTCGTCGGCGAGATAGAAGCCGCGGCGCGTCACGTAACCGATCACCATGATCGCCATCCACGGGCAGCTGAACGTGTCGATCAGCGTCGAGAACGTCGCGACGCTTTCGACGAGGTTGAACCAGAAGCGGCCGACGAAGATGAACGCGATCGCGATCGTGCCGATCAGCAGCGTCGCACGCACGCGGTTCAGGAAGCGCGGGAACATGCTCGATACGTCGAGGCCCGTGCCGTACAGCGCGGTCGTGCCGGTCGACATCCCGCCAATGATCGCGATCAGGCACATCGGCAGCAGGAACCAGCGCGGCGACACGGCAAGCAGCCCGCCGACGTAGTCGTTCGACGCGATGAACGCGGGCGCCTTCGACGCGATGATCGTCGCGGTCGCGAGGCCGAAGAAGAACGGCACGAAGGTAGCGATCTGCGCGGCGAACACGACGCCCATCACGCGCCGCTTCGGCGTCTGTTGCGGGATGTAGCGTGCCCAGTCGCCGAGCGTCGACGCGAACGACACCGGGTTGCTCAGCGCGACCAGCACCGCGCCGACGAACGCGGCCCAGAAACCGGCACTGCCCTGGCTCAGCGTGCCGGCATAGTTCATGTCGAACATCCCCGCAAACGCGAACAGGCCGGCGACGAACAACAGGCTCGCTGCCCACACGGCGATCTTGTTGACCCACAACATGAAGCGAAAACCGTAGATGCAGACGATCAGCACGAGCACCGCGAACACCATGTACGCAGCGCCAAGCGTGAAGCCGTTGACCGGCACGCCGACCAAGTTGTGCGCGCCGCCCACGAGCGCATCGCCGGAACTCCACACCGCGAGCGAGAAGAACGCGATCGACGTGAGCAGCGCAAGGAACGAACCGACGATCCGGCCGTGGATGCCGAAATGCGCGCCGGACGACACGGGATCGCTCGTCCCATTGCGCGGGCCGAACAGGCTCATCGGCGCGAGGATACAGGTGCCGGCGAGCACGCCGAGCACGATCGCGCACACGCCCGCCTTGAACGACAGCCCGACCAGCACGGGGAAGCTGCCGAGCACCGACGTGGAAAACGTATTACAGCCGCCGAACAGCAACCGGAACAGATCGATCGGACGCGCATAGCGCGATGCGTCGGGGATCCGCTCGAAACCGAACGATTCAACTTGCGTAATCCTGCCTTCAGCCATTTGTCTCCAGCTCCTGTGGTGCATCGGTACGGCCTGCGACTTCGGCCATACGACGCATCGTCATCAATTTGCGGCCACTCTAAACCGGATCGGGCGGCGCAAATATTACGCATTCGAGACGTTTACGACGAAGGGGAACGATGTTTCGCGGCGGGGAATCGGCCGCTTGCCGCGCCACGCATGCGGTGCGTGCGATGCAACGCAGGTGCGACGGCGAGGCGAGGCGTGGCGCTGCCGCCAGCGGACCTCGTTTCGGTGCCCGGCAATGCGCAGGCCGCGCGCGAAGACGATGTCGCGCGGAGGAACGAGAAAAGCATGACGCGTCGCGACGGGTTAAACTGCCGCGCAGCATGAAAGTTGAAGTCAACTTCAAGGCTGGCTTTCCCGGAGGGTGTCATGAGTACCGACGAAATGCCGCAATGGCCGCTGATGTCGATTCGCGAAGTGGCCGCGCGCAGCGGCGTGCCGGCATCGACGTTGCGCTTCTACGAGAAGCGCGGGCTCATCAGGTCGCATCGCAACGGCTCGAGCCATCGCCACTATTCGCGTGCGGTGCTGCGGCTGATTGCGTTCATCGTGTTCGCGCAGAAGATCGGCTATTCGCTCGACGAGATCGCGGAACAGCTCGTGAGCCTGCCGGAAGACACCGCGCCGACCAACAAGGACTGGCAGCGGCTGTCGCGCGGCTGGAAGCAGCGCGTCGCGAACCGGATCGAGGAACTGCAGCGGCTTTACATCAACCTCGACGAGTGCATCGGTTGCGGCTGCCTGTCGTTGAAGCGCTGCAAGCTGGCCAACCCCGACGATCGCGCGGGCCGCAACGGGCCCGGCGCGCGGCGCTGGCTCGGTGATAAACCGCCCACGAGCGTCGAATGACGCGCGGCACGCAGTGAGCAACCCGGAGCGGATTGCCGCCACGCCACCACGCGCATCGCGCGCGGCACTCAGTCGCCGACGAGATTGAACGCGACGTCGATTACGGACTGCCGGAACGCGTCCCGCCGCGTCGGCAGCGACGTGAATGCCAGCATCATGTGACTGTACGACACCGTCATGCCGATCGCGCTTGCGATCATGAAGAACAGCACGTTCGGATCGACCGCGCGGATCGCACCGGCCTCGACGGCGTCGGACAGCAGCGGGAACATCACGTCGTAATACGGCCGCACGAGGCGCTCCTGCAGCCGGTCGAGCCGCGCTCCCTGCTCGGTCGCCGCGGTCGAGAAGAACATGCCCATGTCGGGCTCGTCGAACTCGTGATCGACGCACAGCTCGATCGCACGCCGCACGCGCTCGCGATGCGGCAATGATGACGTGCGCAGCGCGCGCAATGCTTCGAACATCGGCTCCGCGAGATCGACGATCTGCTCGACGACGGCCAGCCACAACGTTTCCTTCGTGCCGAAATGATGGGCGATCAGCGCCGCGTCGATGCCCAGTTCGCGCGCGACCTCGCGCACGCTCGTCGCATCGTAGCCGCGCTTCGCGAACGTGCGGCGCGCGGCACGCAATATCACGTCCGGACCGACGGACGCCTCCGCCAGCGGCCGCCCGCGCGTACGCCGCTTCGCCGGCGCGCGCTCAGTAACTTCAGCCACGTTTTCCTGCTCCCGTTGAATGAATCGAATGCCGGTGTTCCGGCCCCGGCTCGGCATCGCCGAACCGGGCTGCCTGCCCCGCTCCGTTGACACGCGAAGCCGGGAAGCGCTAGGATCATACCTTATTCATCACTCGATGATTTATCCATGACAACCCGTACTCGCATCGTGATCGTCGGCGGCGGCATCGCCGGATTGCAGCTGGCGACTCGCCTCGGCGAGCGTCTCGGCCGCACCGGGCGTGCCCAGGTCACCGTCGTCGATCGCAGCCCGACCCATGTCTGGAAGCCGATGCTGCACACGATCGCCGCCGGCACGCGCGACGTGCAGCAACAGCAGGTGATCTTTCTCGCCCATGCGCGCGATCACGGCTACACGTATCAGCCCGGCGAATTGAAGGGGCTCGATCGCGCGCGCCGCCGCGTGCAACTCGGCGAGATCCGCTCGCAGAGCGGCGAACGGGTGATCGACGCGCGCGAACTCGAATACGACGTGCTGATCCTCGCGCTCGGCAGCCAGGCCAACGATTTCGGCGTGCCGGGCGTGCGCGAGCACTGCTACTTCATCGACAGCCAGCAACAGGCCGAGACCTTCAACGAAGCATTGCGGATGCGCGTGTTTCGCAGCGTCGCGCGCGACGAGTCGTTACGCGTCGCGATCGTCGGTGCGGGCGCAACGGGCGTGGAGCTCGCAGCGGAATTGAGCCGACTGCTGGAAGTGGCGCAGGCGTACGGCGACGAGACGGTGCGTGAACGGCTGCAGCTCACGCTGCTCGAAAGCGGCCCGCGCATCCTCGCCGCGTTTCCGCCGAGGATTTCCGCGTCGGCGCAGCGGCGGCTCGAGCAGATCGGCTTTCGCGTACTGACGTCGACGCGCGTAACGGCGGCCGACGCGAACGGGTTTCACTATGGCGACAGCTCGTTCGCGGAAGCAGATCTGATGGTATGGGCGGCCGGCGTGAAGGCGCCGGATTTCATGCAGGCGCTGGGCGGGCTCGACACGAACCGCGCGAACCAGATCCGGGTCGGGCCCACGTTGCAGGCCACGGCCGACGAGCACGTGTTCGCGATCGGCGATTGCGCGAGCCTGCAGCCCGACGGCCACGAGCGGCCGCTGCCGCCCACCGCGCAGGTCGCGGCCCAGCAGGCCGAGCATCTCGCGAAGCACTTGCCGGCATGGCTCGACGGCAAACCGCTGCCGCCGTTCGCGTTCCACGATTTCGGCGCGCTCGTGTCGATCAGCGATTACGACGCGTTCGGCACGCTCGGGCAATTCGGCTTCTTTCGCGGCGGCTTCATCCAGGGGCGTTTCGCGCAACTCAGCCACCTGATGCTGTACCGGCGCCACCAGCAGGCGCTGCACGGATTTTCCAAGGCGACGCTGCTGTGGATCGCCGAACGGATCAACGGCTGCGTGCAGCCGCGCATCCGCTTGTCGTGATGCCGCATGTCGCGTCAACACGTAACGTTTCGAAGGAAATAAAGATGAGCAACAGTGCAATTGCCTGGCTCAAGACGGTCGCCGCGATCGGCAGCTTCGACATGCCGTCTGTTTCATTGGCCGCACCGCGGCGGCGCTCCATCACACGCGATCGCCTGCCGTCGTGGGACGCGACGAGCCAGCCGACGATCAGCGTGCTCGAGCGCCCCACGGCCGACACTGTGATGATTTCGTGGCGCGACGCGTGCACCGGCCACTACGGTTACCAGAAGTGGCGGCTGTTCACGACGCGCAAGCGCGGCGTCTGTGCGCTGTCGGGGCAGCCGATCGCGCCCGGCGACAGCGTTTATGCGCCGCAACTGCTCGGCTCGGCGCCGGGCAACGCCGCCGCAATGGTGCTGGCGACGTACATCGACGATGCGTGTGCCGCTTAAGCGGACGTCGCCCCACCGGCGCCATAGGCCGGATCGCCGTTCTGCCGCTCCAGTTCCGCGTCGAGATGCGCGGCATGCGCGAACGCTTCGGACTCCGACATCAGTTCGCCCTCCCACTTCGCGACCACGGCACTCGCGATCGAATTGCCCACCGCATTGGTGGCCGAGCGGCCCATGTCGAGGAACGTGTCGACGCCGAGGATCAGCAACAGCCCCGCTTCCGGGATATCGAACTGGTGCAGCGTCGCCGCGATCACGACGAGCGATGCGCGCGGCACGCCCGCCATCCCCTTCGACGTCAGCATCAGCACCAGCAGCATCGTGATTTGCGTGCCGAGCGACAGGTGGATGTTGTACGCCTGCGCGATGAACAGCGACGCGAACGTGCAGTACATCATCGAGCCGTCGAGGTTGAACGAATAACCCATCGGCATCACGAAGCTCGAGATCTTGCGCCGCACGCCGAACCGGTCGAGCGCGTCGAGGATCTTCGGGTATGCGGCTTCCGAGCTGGCCGTCGCGAACGACAGCATGAACGCTTCCTTGATCAGCACCAGCAGCTTGAATACGCGGCGGCCGAGGAACAGCAGGCCGGCGAGCACGAGCGTGCTCCACAACAGGAACAGGCTCACGTAGAAGTCGCCCATGAACACCGCGAACTTCAGCAGCACCGACAGCCCGTTGACCGCGACGGTCGCGGCCATCGCCGCCAGCACCGCAAGCGGCGCGAGCTTCATCACGTAGCCGGTGATCTTCAGCATCACGTGCGCCAGCTGATCGATCGCGGCGACGAGGATCTTGCCGCGCTCGCCGAGCGCCGACAGCGCAACGCCGAAGAACATCGAGAACACGACGATCTGCAGGATCTCGTTGTTCGCCATCGCCTCGGCGATCGACTTCGGCACCATGTGGCTGACGAAATCCTTCAACGTGAATTTCGACGTCGCGAGATGCGCGGATGCGCCGATGTCCGGCAGCGGCAGCCCGAGGTTCTCGCCGGGACGCAGCAGGTTCGCCATCAGCAGCCCGAGCAGCAGCGAGATCAGCGACGCGGTGACGAACCAGCCGAACGCCTTCACGAACACGCGCCCCACCGACGATGCATCGCCCATGTGCGCGATGCCGACGACCAGCGTCGAGAACACCAGCGGGCCGATCACCATCTTGATCAGTCGCAGGAACACGTCCGACACGAGGGAGATGTAGCCGGCGATTTCGGTCGCCGATTGCTTGTCCGGAAACTGCGTGTAGATCATGTAGCCGATGAAGATGCCGGCCACCATCGCGAGCAGGATCCAGACTGCCGCAGACATTCGCTTGTTCATGACGGTACTCTATGCACGGTGCAGGATTGAAAGAAGAAAATGCGCGCGCCGATGCCGTGCCTCGGCGCGCGTTGCGAGCGAGTCGGGCCGGGCCAGGTCAGTAGCCGATGGCCGAACCGGCCGGGCGGCGCGGATCGTTGACACCGTAGATGTAGCCGACGCGTACGTTGCCGGACACCGACGAGTCGTTGCCGGAACTCTGACGGCTCGCCGCCTCGGTGCCGGGCAGGCCGACCATGATCAGCTCGGCTGCGCCCCACGGCGTCTGCTCGACCATCTTGTAGCCCATGTTGCGCAGGATCGCGAGCGTGTCGGGCGACAGGCCGCGCGTCTCGTAATACACCTGGTCGGGCAGCCATTGATGATGGATGCGCGGCGCCCCGACCGCATCCTGCGGCGTCATTCCGTAGTCGATCACGTTCAGCACGGTCTGCAGCGTGATCGTGATGATGCGTGAGCCGCCCGGCGAGCCGACCACCATGAACACCTTGCCGTCCTTCTTCACGATCGTCGGCGCCATCGACGACAGCGGGCGCTTGCCCGGCGCGATCGAGTTGCGCGTGCCCTGCACGAGGCCGAACAGGTTCTGCGCGCCCACCTTCACGGTGAAGTCGTCCATCTCGTCGTTCAGGAAAAAGCCCGTGCCCGGCGCGATCACCACGGCGCCGAAGCGGCCGTTGACCGTATACGTGGTCGACACCGCGTTGCCGTCGCGGTCGATGATCGAATAATGGGTCGTCTCCGGCTTTTCATGCACGCCGACACCCGGTTGCACGTCGACCGACGCCGTCGCCGTGTCGCCGCTGATCTGCTTGCGGATCTCGGCCGCATACGCCTTGCTCGTCAGCTTCGCGACCGGATTGTCGATGAAGTTCGGGTCGCCCAGCAGCGTGTTGCGATCTTCGTACGCGTGGCGCATCGCCTCGGTCATGTAGTGGACCACCGAAGCCGACTGGTAGCCGAACTTGCGCAGGTCATACCCTTCCAGCACGTTCAGCGTCTCGCACATCGTCACGCCGCCCGAGCTCGGCGGCGGCGCCGACACGAACTCGTAGCCGCGATACGTGCAGGTCAGCGGCGCCATGTCCTGCGCACGATACGACGCGAAGTCGGCCGCCGTGATCAGCCCGCCGCCGCGCTTCGCGGCCGCTTCGACGATCTTCGGAATCTCGCCGTGATAGAACGCGTCGGGGCCATGCTCCGCGATGCGCTCGAGCGTGCGCGCCAGATCCTTCTGCACGAGGCGGTCGCCCGGCTGCAGCGGCGTGCCGTCCGGGCGCAGGAAGATGCGCGCCGCTTCCGGATCCTTCTTGAAGCGGTCGATCGTCGTGTCGAGGATGTCCGTGTCGCCGCGCGTCAGCACGAAGCCGTCGCGCGCGAGCCGGATTGCAGGCTCCATCACCTGACGGCGTGTCAGCTTGCCGTACTTGCGCTGCGCGAGGTCGAGACCCGCTACCGTGCCCGGCACACCGACCGCGCGATAGCCGTACAGGCTGTCGTCCGGAATGACGTTGCCGTTCGCATCGAGATACATGTTCGCCGACGCCGCGGCCGGCGCGGTTTCCCGGAAGTTGATGAAGCGGTCACGGCCGTCCGCCAGATGCAGGGTCATGAACCCGCCGCCGCCGATGTTGCCGCAGCACGGATTGGTCACCGCTTGCGCGTAGCCGACCGCCACGGCGGCGTCCACCGCGTTGCCGCCCTCCTTCAGGATGTCGACGCCGATCTGCGACGCGAAGTGCTGCGACGACACGACCATGCCGTTCTTCGCTTCCACCGCAGGTTCCGAAGCGGCGAGCGCGCCCGCGCTCAGGGCCGACAACAGGGTGAGTACGACGAGCCGCCTCATGACGGAATCCTCCAGACGAATGACCGGGCCTTGCCGGGGTGCGTGAGCCGCCCGGAAGGCCGGTCGACGCCGTGGATCAGAATGTAATGAACAATACATTCCGATGAGGCCGGGATCATAGCACCGGCATTTTTGCGTCAAAACCTAGGGTTATCACTCAGTTCATGCGCGACATTACGGGCAGCGCAACCGAGAGAAATGTTAGTTTCATTACATAATTGGCTGTCAGATGCCACGAGTGATACGTCCCTCTAATCTTTGATCTCATGCGAATTGCGGCCCGTCGATCGGCTAACATGCATGGAGTCGCCGGCAGACGCCCGTCTGCCGTTCGTCATCATTCATTCAGCTACGAGCAAGCCGGAGTGCCCGATGGGGACAAGCATCAGGGCGTTGCTGCTATCCCAGATGGATAGCTTCACGCCGTCGGAACAGAAGGTCGCGCACGCGCTGCTCGAGCGTTATCCGAGCCTCGGGCTCGGGCCGATCGCGAGCTTCGCGAAGCAGGCCGAAGTCAGCGACCCGACCGTGTTTCGCTTCGTCGTGCGGATCGGCTTTCCGAACTACTCGTCGTTTCAACAGGCGCTGCACGACGAAATCGACACGGCGATGAATTCGCCGCTCGCGCGGATGGATGCGTTTCACTCGGAATCGGGCATGCGCGACAGCCATGCGGCAATCTTCCAGCGCCTTTCGCAATCGCTCGCCACCACGATCGAAGGACTCGATGCGGCGGCATTCGACGACGCGGTGACGCTGCTGGCCAATCCGGATATCCGCGTGTTCTGCGGCGGCGGGCGTTATACCGCGCCGCTCGCATCGCTGTTTTCCTTCACGCTCGCGTATGCGCGCCCGCATGTGCAATACGTCGAACCGAACGTGCATCTCGCGTCGGTCTCGCTGACTGACATGGGCGCCGGCGACGTGCTCGTCATTTTCGATTTCCGACGTTATCAGAAGGACAGCGTCCGGTTCGCGCAGGCCGCGCATCAACTCGGCGTGCGGGTGCTGCTGATCACCGACGAATGGCGCTCCCCGATCAGCGCATTCGCCGAAATCGTGCTGCGGATCCAGGGACGCCCGTTCGCGATGCTGCAGACCAACGTGCCGGCGCTCGCGCTCGCAGAGGCGCTGGTGATCGGCGTGACGAACCGGCTTCCGGAACTGGCGCGGCAGCGGATGGAGAAGATCGAGCGGCTTAGTACGGGTGGGAACGAGCAGGATGGGAATCAGTGGGATTTGCCGGAGTGAGGAGATTCACTGCTTCAGGTCGGAACTGAACCATGGACCGAATTTCTCAGGATCGTCGCTCAGCATTCCGGCCTTGCGTAGTCGTATTGCAGCCAGCAGTAGCAAACGAAACCATGCCAACCTTGATCCAGATTTGCAGACTCGCATACAACCTGCGCCAGTTCATCCTTTATCTACCACTGCCTGCCACACGTCATTGATGATCGCGCCATTCAGGTTCGACGTGTCGCAATTCAGCGATGCCACATCCTGCCTCTTGTGACAGATAGCTCGCCGTGAAGCACAGCAGCTTGATCGTCGCGTTCGTGATCGCCGACATGCGCGGGATTGCCGATGCGCGTAGACGAATGCGAAGCGAAACGCCACCTACTGCCGTCATCAACGCCATCAACGCCATCAACGCCATCAACGCCATCAACGCTCGCAAAAAATGACGAGCTCAGAAAATTCTAATTTATATTTGACTACCAACGTACACTGACGCAGACAACAATTATAAATACTGCACTTATTACAGAAGAAATTTTAATTATTGATTTCACATCATACCACCCAGGAAAGTAACTTATCGAATTAAAAAATGCATACATATATGCCCCACCTATCCATGCAACCGAACACGCGAAAAACCAGATAAAAAACAAACGGATCGCTAGCAAGGTCAATCGCTTAATCACTGATTTTTCCTCGAATTTTGCGAATTGCAAAGCATACACCGGAGCACACATCATCCTGGTGGACGCAGCACCGCTCGCGCCTCCCTACAAAAAGCAAGTCCAGTCAATAGCCGATTGCCTTTGAGACGCACACCTCTACTTGCAATCAGGCTCATCACTGTATTAATCACCTTCGTCGGTTACCAGCAGTTTCTTGGGCAGTTCAGGTAGCGGCCCGCGGGCCGCTGCCCGAAGCGCTACAGTTTGCCTTTTCCTCTTCACTGGCGCATCCAAGACTTTTACGCCTCACGTTATGCCTCGCCCACGAAATCACGGATAGGTCCGAGCCTGGCAACCGCTTCTCCGCGATCGCCTTCTTCTCGTTATCGTGCAACTGCCGATTGAACCGATTCAACATTACGCAAGTGATCAGCGTCGATTTTTTATAGTGACAATTAGCATCCTCAAAATCTCCGCAACAATTATTAACACAACGCCAATTCTAACAACATACAAAATCGCCTCGTGTTTTTTTATTTGCTCACCAGACATACCGAGCACACCAAAACTGTCGGACAAAAAATAAACCGCAGTCGGGATATAAATAAATCCGAGATATACAATAAAAATTCCCAGCATGCGCGCGCAAGCCCCTCTCCACCCACCATCCCGGATAAAATTTTCTAATTTTAAAATTTGCACCTTTATCTCCTCTTATTTGACACAAAATATGACGTACCTTAAGCGACGAAGTCAGCGATAGCACCAGTAATTTCAGGCAAGGGTTTCTCACACCTTGCAGTAAAGCCGGAATCTTTGGATCTAGATTCGGATAGGTAACCGGCTGCTCAATCTGTGCGAATCCTTATGTCGTAGCCAAACCAGCAAGACAGCCGCATTCAGGTCTTGACCTTGCAGCTCCGAGCCTGTCAACGCACACCGTCGGAATCACCGGAGCACATATCATCCTCTTGGACGCAGCCCCCGTCGCCCTCCCAACGCAAAGCTAGTCCAGTCAATAGCTGATTGCCCTCAAGTTGCACACCACCATTTGCAATCGGGCCCACCAGCATATTAATTGCCTTCGTCGGCTAACAATGCAAACTACCATTCCCCTTCGCAACTAGCCACGACGAAGCTTTGCCCAAGCAAACAGCGTAAATACTAGCGACCATAGAATTCCACGAACCAAGACACTTTTCACGTCGATCAACCTCACCAAATCAAAAAAGCCAAATCGACCATAACACCCGCCAATAAAAATACAGTTAATTGACAAACCAACGATCCATGCAACAGCAAGTATTGCCCAACAAACCATTAGCCACGCACAAAATATACCGGAAGCCTCTTCATTTAATTAATCAACCCCTTCGACTTAGTCGCCTCATATGCTTTATTTGACACCCCTACCAAAGATCACCGATACCGGATCCAAATATAACTGGAAGATTGTTTTGATTGAGAAAATTCCAACTGCTATTCGACCATACCCCAGTCGCAGCCCAATTTTGACCATTGGCTAAAGTAGGTCTTGTCGCACCATAGAGACTAGATTCGCCGATCTTCCCAATGCCATAACCCAAACTCGACAAGATTCCGCTACTCACTGCCGGTCCTAAGACGCTGTCGCTTTTTCCTGACATTACCCTCCATTGATAGCCAATGACGTGCTCGATGTCTGGCGTCACCTTTCAATTTTGTTTCGATCGTTTTTTTCTTCACCCTCGCCTCTTGGTTCGTAGCCTTTTCTTGCTCTCTTGTAACTGCTATCGAACGGCTTTATCTTTAACATACGAGCACGACTAGCATAGCCACCGATTGCCACAAGAAACAATCCAACCGACATAAATAAGATTGAATTCGCATACTGGACGCTCCAATAAACGATGCCAGCACCCACCACACAAAACACCGTACGCGACCATCCACTCAAATTTCCGTCATAAATGATACGAATTCTCTTCATTTTCTTGATTTACCCTGATCCTTCATTTCATTGATCCAGTTTGAATCTTTAATTCCATTCCCAATCTCATTGATCATAGGCCCCCAAAGCGGGAATTTTTCTGCAACCCTATACAACAGAAGATCGACTGTACTGTCAACGCTGAACCCAACGGGGTTGGGCCTAACAATCTGCTCGACAACGCTCGCACCAAACCCTAAGACTGTTCCAGCCAGTGTTGCGCTGGCAAACCCTGGAGCATATGGGGATGGAATCTCAGCTGCAGCCCCAGTTGCTGCGCTAAACCGCCCCGCATTCGTCGAAACCATCGACGCCAAACCGGCCGTCGTGTCTCTCAAATAGTTCAGATCCGACTGGTCGAACTTTGTAAAGGGCCCGCTCACGTTAAATCCCCATACATTGCTTGACGGTACATCATAGGTGACCATACTCGGCACATCATCGGGCATCACCTTGTTGTAATTGTCAAGGATGCAGGCTTGGATCTGTGGGTCAGATTGCGCGGTCTTTTGTGTCAACACCGTTATTCCATTAGCCGTCGGCTTCGCACCGATCCACTGCGCGCCGCTATCTGTGGGTACTTGCCCAACCAAAGTCGCCGGTGCACCGGATTCGTGATGCAATCCAATCGAGGCTCCCATGATTCGCATCTGATCTTGGATCTGCGCCTGCGTGTATCGGCCGTTACTCGTTTCCGCAAGTCTCTTTGCTAGCGCGCGTTCGTCGAATTGCGCGTCTTGATGCAATTGCCGATTGAAGCGATCTCTATAAACAGTGAATCCGACTCGCGCCACGCTCATCCTTCAATTAAGATCGCATTCTTATCCTGACGTATTGTGCTATGGCAAATACGCCGAATACCGAAGCCATTAGCGAACCGCGAATCAGAACAAATCGTATGTCATCAATCCCCCATCGATAGCTACCACCATAAAAAACCTCCGCCATCAAGACAGATGAGACTTTTACTGCAGCGAAACATAGCAGCGATAGGGTATAGGCCAAAACCAACAAGTACACCAAGCGAATCATTTCTTCTGCTCCGCGTGACTCTTAATTCCGTTCATTGCCGCATTCGCTGCCTCCGATCCGGAGCCTCCGGCAATACCTGAACCAATGACTGGCAAATTATTGGGTCTAAAAAGATTCCATCCAGACGCTCCCGCCCACGTGCCAACGTCCGCCCACCCCGAGCTATTGATCGTTGGGCGTAGGGAAGAACTGATCCCGGCGCCCATGACCTTACCAGCGCCATACCCGAATGCCGAGCCAACACCGGAAACCGCACTACCAAACGATATGCTGTCGTTCGTGCCCTGCAAGATATTGTTCAGCGCAGTCGTCGTCGCACCACCAATCGTGTTCACCCCGACGTTCCACAGCAGCCCGCCGTATGCACCTGCCGCGCCCGTCCCAAACGCGCCGGCTACATCAACCGGGTTGACCTTCCCATCCTTGTAGTACTGCGCTCCCGCATTGGTCCCCGCACTAATCGTCCCCGTCCCAACCGGCGACGCCAACGCCCCAGAACCCAAAACCCCGCCCGTACTAAATATCGGCGCTCCCGGCAACGCCGCTATCGGACCACCCACCGCAATCCCCACTGCACCCGCTGCCGCGCCGAGCGTGAGCTTTCCGTACAGGTCCTGATATGCCTTGTCCCGGCCTGCCGAGTTAGCCATCGCCTGACCGTCCGGTACGTTCATGCCTACACCATTCGGATAGTACTTCCCGTATATCTCCACATTCGCCTTCTGCTGCGGCGTCGCGTAGAACATATAGCCCGGTCCACTGTTGCCGTCAGCAGGCAACATCCCATGCGCCTGCTTCAAGAAGTCATACGCGCGTTGGTTCCAGCTACCGGGCGAACCATTCTGTACTTGCAAATTCGCCTGTGTCGTCAACTCGTTATGTGCCTGCTCCACCGTCAAACCGTATTTCTTCGCGTATACCGCTACCTTTTCACTGATCCACTTCTTCTCTTCTTGATGCGATTGCCGATTGAAGCGAACTCGCTGCGGCCTAGTCATTGTTTCTACTTGGACAGATTTTCTTCGTCGTCCTTCGTCTTGTAGCTGTCGCGTGCCTTCCTATAGCTTTTATCGAACGGCTTAAGACCAAGCGCCTTCGCGCGTGATGCATAACCTCCAACAGCCGAAATTGGAAGCCCAAAAATGATTAGCAAAATTGCAATTGCATTTGGCAAAAAATTAAAAGCCAAACCACAGTAAACCATAGCAATTCCCAACAAAATAAGGCCAAATTGCGCCCATCCGGCAATGTTTCCGTCAACAAAAAATCGTATCTTCATCTTATTTAATCTTTTTCATCAAGTGTTGCATATTCTGATTGACCCAATCCTTTGCTTGCTGAGCCTGGTAACTACTGCTAGTTGCGTTGCCAAATTCGTTGATTATTGGAGCGACCAACGGATACTTTCCTGCCAGCCCACCTGTTACTTGACCAATTGCAGTGGACACAGCGTAATCACCAAAGTTAGGCCGCGCTACCTGTTGAACACCATTCAAGAACCAGGAGCCTGCCGCCGACGCAACCGCCATCTGTCCGGCGGGCAATCCAATCACGGATATGGCAGTAGCCAACGCCGATAGTCGATCAAATTGTGTGGCACCAAAACCGGCCACATCAGCCGTCGTATTTCGTATATCGTTGATCTCTGCCTGATTCGGCGGCCTCGTAAAGGGTCCTGTTACACTCAACGCCCCCCCATTGTTCGCAGGCCGATCATATTGGTATGAGCTGGGTACTTGCCCCGGCGACGCAGCGTTGTAGTTCGCCAAGATATACGACTGGATCTGTGGGTCGGCTTTCGCCGTCATCTGCGTCAAAATCGGCTTACCCTCTTCCGTCGAACCCGCATACATCCACTTCGCTCCCGAGTCCGTAGGCACTTCCCCAATCAATGTCGACGGCGCCCCGGATTCATACTTGCCGTTCGCCATCGTACCCATGATGCGCATCTGATCCTCGATCTGCACTTGCGTATATCTACCGTTGCTTTTTTCGGCCAGTTGCCTTGCAAGTGTCTTCTCTTCTGGATGCAATTGCCGATTGAATCGATCCACCGCAGCGCCCGTCAACGCACCGGTCCCGCCCCCAACCAATGCACCGGCTCCGCCAGCCAGCAGATTCGAGGCGACGTTACCCAGCAACTCGTCAACATTCTCGTTACCTGTCGGCCCCGCCTCCTTGATCGACTGCGCGATTTCCTTCAACTGCGGTGCCAGTTGCGCCGACACGCCCGCACCCGCACCTCCGCCAACCGCGCCCAAACCACCACCGGTCAGCCCGCCCGTCAGCGCACCGCCAGCGATATGCAGTCCGACACGATTGCCGCCGCCCTCTGCCCAGCTGTCCGCCTGCTGTTGATACTGCGCCTTGAGCACAGGATCGGTCGTGCCGTCGGCATTCCTCTGCGCCTCGTCACGCTTGCCGTCCGCGTAACTGCCGATCTGCTTCGCAATCGTCTCCGCCGCTGCCTGCGCCGCATTGATCAGATCCGACTGGTTGCTCAACACCTGCTGCAGATCCGGCGTCTTGCTGACCGTCCCATTCAGGTTCGACGTGTCGCGATTCAGCGTTGCCACGTCCTGCTTCTGGTTTGCCGTATCCGTAATCGTCACACTGCCCGCACTGATCGCGCTCTTGGTCGTTGCGTTGCTGCTGTCGCTCTCGCTCACGTACAGCGGTAGCGCACCGCCCGTATTCTTTCCACTCGTCTGACCGTGCGTCGCGTAGTTGTTGCCGCCGTTGCCGACGCCGCCACCCGCGCTGATCCCGAAACTGCTCGCGTCGTAACTGGAGCTGTTCTGAATATCCGAGAACGACAGCGTCCCGGTCGTCAGCTGGTTAATGTCAGGCGTAGCCGTGCTGCCGATATAAGCGCCCTTCAGGTCCGTATTGCCAGCGACCGTAACATCGAAGCCGCCGTCGCCGGCCTGGATACCGGACTGCTCGTTCACGCCCGCATAGTTGCCGCTCGCATGCCCGCTCTGCATGCTCACGCTTGCACTGGCTCCGCCCTGGCTCACACTGAACCCGCCACCCGAGCTGCTCTGGTGCGCTTCGCTGCGGCTCGTATCCTGCACCGATGCGATATTCAGATTGCCGCCGACATTCGCGATCACCTTGTGCGCGTCGACGTTCGCGCCGACGATATGGGTGTCGCCGCCGCTGACGATCGTCGCCGTGTTGCCCGCCTTGATGTGCGTGTTGTTCTGCGTCGCCGCGTCCGAATTCGCATCGCCGTGCGCGCGTGCCATCGCTGCCGATACGCCGAACCCGCCCGTGCCGTACGACACGCCCACGCTCCCGCTCTTCGACTCGTTCGTGCTGCGCGTGCTGTGATTGTCCGTGCTGTTGATCAGATCGACCCGGTTCGCTGCCTGCAACAGCACATCGTTCGCGGTCACGTCCGATCCCTGGATTGTCACGTTACCTTGCCCGGTGTGTTTGTCGCCCGTCGCGACGAACGCCGCCGTGCCGCCCGCCTTCACGCTGCTGCCGTTGTTCTGCGTGCTGTCCTCGGTAAACGTCGTCTTGCTGTACGAAGAACCGAAACTCAATTCGACCTTCGCCTCGGGCTTGGCCGTCGGACCATTCAACGCATTCGTCATGGCACCCGTTGCGCCGACCAGATCGGCCATGCCACCGGCCGCCGCGATCGCATGCAGCGCTGCCGCGCGGCCGTCCTGGCTTTCGCTGGCGCCCTTTACCTGCTGATTCACGTTCTGGATCGCATCGATCACCGGCGACTTCACCGCGAGCGTGAAGCCCGAACTCTTCACCTCGTGCGTTTCTTCGTGGTGACGATCCGTCTGCGATGCGTCGATCGTCACGTCCTTCGCGATGCCTGTCACATCCTTGCCGGCGACGATGTCAGAACCCGTCACGTGGAGCGCGTTGCCAGCCATCAACGCAACGCTGCCGTCCGTGCTGCCGATCAAGCTGCCCTGCGAACCCTTCACCGTATCGCGGCTGGTATCGATCGTCTGATTCGTGCCATACGAGATCCCCGCGCCAGCGCTACCGAGCCCGGACTTCTTCACGTCCTTGTAGTGGTATTCGCTCGATGCCGTGTCCGCCGTCGTGATCGTCAGGTCACGTCCAGCGGCAAGATTCACGTCGTTGGTTGCCGCGATCGTTGCGGCGTTCGCCGTCAGATCGTTGCCGGCCTGCACCGCAACCGTGTCGCCCGACAGCGTCGTGCCGATCGCCTTGGTGTAGCTGCTCGAATCGATCGTGTGCGTGGACGTCGACGAAAGGAAACCGCCTTCCTTGCGATAGTGCTCGTCGCTCGCACTTGCGCTCTGTTCGCCGGCATTCAGGTTGACGTTGTGCCCAGCACTGACGCCGATCGCGCCCTGTGCGTTCGCATACGCTGCCGTCGCATTGACGTCATGGCCGGCGACGATCGACAGGTTGCCGCTCGTCGCGATCCGGGTTCCGGTATCGGCGGATGCTGAATGTTCGGCATGGTTCCGATCGTCCCACTTGACCGCGTCCTCGCTGCTTTGACGAACTGCGTTCAGGTTCACGTCGTTCCCTGCGGCGAGGCCCGCATCCCCGGTCGTCGCAATGGCGGCCGCATTGGCGTTCAGATCGCGACCCGCGACTGCCTGCAGCGTGCCGGCATTGATCGTCGATACCCGGTCGATGCCGGTCGCGCTCCCGCTCTTCGTGGTTGCCGAACGCGTAGTGGTCGTCAGGTCGAGATCGCGCCCCGCGGACAATGCCACCGCATTGCCCTGGACCAATCCGCCGAGGTTGTGCAGATCCTTCTTCGCGCTGGCCGACACGGTATCGCCCGTGACCGTACCGCGGTTCTCGATCGAATCCGCGCGGATGATCGTCACATCGCGGCTCGCGATCGTACCGGCGTTCTTGTACGCGCCATCCGAGTCGATGGTGACGTTCTTGCCGGAAACGATCGTGCCTTCGCCAGTCACATCCGCCGCGTTCGCGTGCAGATAGACCTGCGGCACGAGCACCGTCTGTTCGCTGCCATCCGGCAACGTCACCGTCTGGCTGACGAGCCATACGATGTCGCTCGTGAGCGCGGCCATCTGCGCGTCCGTCAGCGCCGTGCCGACGTTCAATCCGAACTGCTGACCGGCCTGCACGCCGCTGGCGATCAGCGCTTTGTATTGGCTCTGATTGTCGGTGTAGTCGCCGACGAATCGTTGGCCAGTCGCCTGCATGATCTGTTGCTGAATCAGTTGCTGCTCGTAGAAGCCATCGCCGATCCGCTTGCTGACGGTGCTCGGATCGACCTTCAGTGCATCGAGCATCGAGTCGCTCGACAGCCAGTTCCGGTAATCGGTAAAGCGCGGGTCCGTCTCGATCAGGAAGTGGCTGCCCGGGTCGCGCGTGACCTGATACAGCGCATTGTTCGGCACTCGCGTGTTCGGCGTCACCGTGCGCACGACGACATCGCCCACATTCGCCTTCACGGCCGATACTTTCCCCTCGTCGACGCCGGACACGCCCGAGCCAACCGACCATTGGCCGCCGATATCCTTGTCCGCCACCGGCGTCACGCCCGTGCCGCTTGCGCCCTGCGCAACGGACGTCGCTGCCGCCACGCTCTTGACTGGATTGGACGGTTTGCTCGGATCGGTCAGCACTACCGGAAGATCGATCGTCTGGGGCGGAATAGCGGGCGAGTAGTTCGTAGTCGAGGTCGCGCGTTCGTCACCACTGAAGGCGCCGCCCGACTGGACCCAGGTATAGGTGGCGTGGCCCGATCCCATGAACGTTTCGGTGCCGGTCGCACCGATGTTCTGCACGTTCGTCGATTTGTTGCCGTCCCCCGCTACGATCTGGCTCTTGTCGTTGACGCCGGACATGGCGTTGATCGTAATGTGCCGGCCAGCGGTGATCGTGCCGGGTTGCGAAGCAGTTACCACGTCCTTGGTCGACTTCACATCAACCGTGTAGACGGTATAGGTCTGCACGAGCCGACTCGACACGTCCGCGTTATAGCCGGCCAATGCCTGGTTCAGATCCCGATAGGCGGCAACGGTCGCTTTGTACCACTGCTGGAAAGGCGCACACGCGGCATTGGTCGACGTCACGCATGACGGGCTCGGCGGACCGAATGGATCCGGTTTTGCACCCGTTACATCAGCTTCCGTGGGAGCCTTGATGGAAAACCAGTCACTACCGACGTTGCGTCTACCGGTCAGCAGTGCTACGCCCGGTGACATCCAAAACGGCCCGGTCGTCGTCCAAGCCGAATTGGCATCCGGCGACGGCGTCACACCGAACGTCGCCCAGATGTCAGCTGGCACGGTTCGGTACGCGCCGGTCTGAGACGCGACGTCCCCGCTGGCGAAATTGCTTGCTGCATACGCCGTATTGTCGATCTTGCCGGCCACACCATTCATCGTGTACTTCGCGTACTCGGCAAACGGATATTTGGTTGACGGCAGAAGAATGAACTTCTGGTCGTCGTCCAGCGCCCATCGGTAGTCGGTTCCCGGATGAATTTCGTGGCTGTTCTTCTGGTACAGATACACAGTCGACGGATCGATCTTCTCGGTCGAGCCCGGCACCTGATACCACAGCTGTGTGCCACTGTCGGTCGTGACCGTCGAAACCTGGAAGTTCGAATTCAGATTTTCAAACCGGTTTGCATCAATTGTGATGTCGCGGCCGGCGTCGATCTGCGCGCCGTCGTTCGTCGCGATCTGCGCGCTGCCGGTTGCCCGATGATTCGCGTCCAGCGCGCCGCCGACGCGAATGTCGTTGTTCGCATAGATGAGCGCATCGTTCCGGTTCCTGAATGTCTGTGCACCGATGTCGAGGTCGCCACGGGATGCGATCACACCGCCGACGCCCAGAGCGTTCCGGTCGTTGATCACCGCATTGGCGGCCACCGAAACGGCATCGCCATAAATTCGGCCACCCGCATTCGTTACGGTGTCACCGGCACTCACTGTTGTTGCGCCGCCATCGATCAAACCTTCGTTCGTTATCGACCGGTCCGCATGAACATGCGTCGCATTGCCACCGATGATCTCGCCCGACGCACGGTTCCGGACGGACCCGGCTGTGACGTTGGCGACGTTGCCGGCCGATAGCGTGCCGCTGTTTTCAAGTACGCCGCCGACAACGGTTTCCAGATCGTGACCTGCGACGATCCGGCCACTGTTGGCCAGGTCGCCCTGGGTCGTCACGCTGACGTCGCCCGCCGATTGAAGCGTGCCGTCGTTGTCGAGCGTGCCCGTCGAGACCGTCAGTTTCCGACCACCGTTCACGTCGCCTTGGCTGTTGATCAACGTGTTCGAGGCAATCAACGCTGCTTCGCCCTTCGACTGGATGCTGCCCGATGTATTGTCGATCGTCGGCGCGGCCAGCTTGGCATCCTTGTCTGCGCGGATCGAGCCGGAAGTATTGTCGATCGTCTGCGTAGCAGTCAGCGCCACGTTCGCGCCTTCCATGCCGGCGACCATGCCCGGTACACCAGCTGTTTCCGGCAACGTCGAATCGACCGTCCGGGAATTGAGGATCGTGTCGGCATTCACCGACAGCGTGCCGCTTGCATGCATCGCGCCGTGCGTATTGTCGACCACCGTGCCGGCGATTTGCACGTCGGTGTTGCCGCCGATCTGGCCCGCCACGTTCGACACGGCACCCGCGCTCCGGACAGTCAGTGCACCGTCCGCCACCATCGCACCGCCATCGTTGAACACGGAGGTCGTGTCGATGGTCGCCGCACCGCTCGACGAAACGGCGCCGCCTGCGTTGCTCAGCGTGCCGACAGTGAGCGCCACGCCGCCACCGAGCACCTGACCACCTGCGGATTGACCGGCGAGCACGCCGTTGTCGAACGTCTCGCGCCGCGTATCGATGTCGATGGCCGCGGTCGCCTGTACGAGACCCGACCGGTTATCGAAACCCGCCGATCGACTGATCAGCGACTGGCTGGCCGCCATCATTCCGAGCGCGTTGACGATCGCACCCTGTCCCGATTCCAGTGCGACGTTCGTTGCCGAGATTGTGCCGCCGGTGTTCAGCAACCCTGCATTCGTCAGGATCATGTCGCTCGAGGCCAGCAGTTTCCCGTCCGTGTTGTCGGTCGTGCCCGTGGTCCGGATCGACAAGCCGCCCGACACGGAGCCGATCGTCCCGCCCTGGTTCGCCACCGATTGCGCGGCGATAGTCAAATCATGTGTCGTGCCAATCGTGCCGCCGGCATTCGTCAGTCGACCTGCAATATCGAATGTCGACGTGTCGGCTGAGATCGTGCCCTGCGAATTGTCGAACGCGTGCGCCTGTGCGTTCAATGCGCCAGCCGATGCAATCTTGCCGTGGGTATTGTCGATCGCCTGCGAAACAGTCAACGTCGTATCGCCCGAAGACGTACCGATCTGCCCGGCGCGGTTGCTCAGCATGCCCGTCGTTATCGTTGCACCGGAAGCGCCGACAAGTTTTCCGCTGTCGTTCGATACGGCACGTGCCGCGGTCAGCCACAAGTCGCCGGCCGTCGAGCCGATCTCGCCGCCGGCGTTGGTCAGATCGCCCGTCTGGATTTTCGCGTTGGCCCTTGCGATGACGCTACCGTTGTCGTTGTAGAGCGTGTCGGTGCGCACGTTCAATTCGCCTGCCGCACTCACGATGCCGCCAGTATTCGTCACCGCGCGTGTTGCATGCAGCGCCGTGTCCCCGGTCGTTGACCCGAGCTTGCCCGACACGTTCTCGACATTGTCGGCGGTCAACGAAAATCCGTTCCCGCCTACGATGGCACCGGATCGATTGAATACCGCACCGGCCGCCGTCACGGTCAACGCGTCGGTCGTGCCGATCTGCCCGTCGGTATTGACGATGTCGGTTGCCTGTATCCGCGCAGCGTGTGCGCTGATCGTTCCGTCGGCGTTGTTGAGTTGCGCCGCGTGGACGGACAGGTCGCGTGCGGATGCAATCGTTCCGTTCGCGTTCCCGAGCAACTTCCCGATATCAAGCGACGCGTCGCCCGCCAGCGTGCCGATCTGGCCTTGCGCATTCGACACCGTATTTGCCGCGAGCGTGAGGCCGTCGCCTGCGGCGATCTTTCCGCTATCGTTAGACACGTTTCCGGTTGCAGTCACCGACAACGCACCCGTCGACGTACCGATCTCGCCGGCGATGTTCGTCAGGTCCGTTGCGGCAATCTTCACCGTGCGCGCCACGATCTGCCCGTGAGTATTGTCGACCGCGCCGGACGCATCCAACGACAGCACATCGCCTGCCAAGGTCCCTGCCCGGTTCGAAACCGCGTGCGCCGTCACGGACGCCAGATTCCGCGAACCGATGGCGCCCGAGTCGTTGACCAATTGCCCGGCATTCAGCGTCAGATTCCGGCCGCTCATTGTCCCGCCGACGTTCGACAGCGTGCCCGAAGCCGCCGCATTGATCGCGCTGCCTGCACTGACCATTCCGCGGTCGAGCGTCACGTCGCTCGCAAACAGATCGACGTTTTCTCCAGCAGCCAGCGTGCCAGGGTTCGTCACGCTCGCGGCGCGTGCCGAGATCGAGCCGCCGCCGACCAGATCGCCCGCCGCATCCACACCCGCATAGACGTGTCCGCTGTTGTCGAGCGAGGTGGCCGCCGAGAGCTTCGTATTGCCGCCGGACGAAATCGTTCCGGCATTGGACAGCGCCCGGGCTGCGTTCAGATCCGTCCCCTGCGTACTGACAATCGTGCCCTGCTGAATCACGTCGGCGCCGTCGATTCGCGTATTGGCCGCGGACTGGATACGCGCGCTCGGAACGATGGTCACGTCGCCGTTACTCGAGACCTGTATGTCGCCCGTGAGCGACGTGACCGCTCCTGCATCCCGAACCCCGACGCCGGCTTCCGTGCCAATCATCCGGATGCTGTTGGCAAACATGCTTCCGAGTGCCTGTACATCGATCGCCACACCCGGCGTCGCGCCCGTGCCCGCCTGTGCCCGGACGGCATCGCTCGCATAGTCGACATGGTTCGCACCGGCCACGGCGTTGATCGAATCCGCCCAGACCTCACCGTTGATCGTCATCGCACGCGAGATCAGATCGATCGCGCTGCCGTGGGCATCGAGCCCTGTGCCAGCGACGCCGATTTGCCCCTGTGTCACATTGAAACCCGCCAGCGTGCCGTCGGGATTGAACGTCGGCACACCGGTCGTCAGCGTGACGCGCGGAACATTCAGGAAACCGCAGCCCGCGCAGGTGATCCCTGCGGGATTGGCGACCACGAGATTCGCGCGATTTCCGGCGATTTCCGTCGGCCCGAGCAACTGGCTCGGATTGCCCGACGTCACCTGATTGACGATCACGCGAGCGGCGTTGTTACCCAGGAACGGGTTGCCTTGCACCCAACCGGCAAGCCGGGTCTGTGAATTTTGCCCGCTGTTGACCAGCACGACGCCCTTCGAACCCACGTTGTACTGCGTGAAGCTGTTCAACGAAACACCGTTCTTCGGTGCCGTGATGTTGACCAGCGGCACCCCCGACGTCGACACGCCCACGACCGGATGCGCTCCGCCGCTACGATCCGCCGTGATCGGCAATGTCGCCTGCGCGCTTACCACGAGCGGCTGCATGCCGAACATACAGAGCGCGGCAAAGGCCGTTGCCCGCGCCGCAAACCAGATCGAGACCCCGGAATCCTCCGCTGCCGGGCGACGTGCACGCCGTATACGCGAGCGCTGGCCGCCCGCACTGGCCGACGCGTTTTCGTCGACTGCCACCAACATGCCGCGCACGGCACTGAACACCAAGCGAAAAATTCCGGAATTCATGATCGTTTTGTCATTGATTGCATTTCAGACCGGTTGCGGCCTGCATCTCGGAGGCGGCCGGCTCTCGTGACTTGCTTGCAGGACGCCCGGCCCAACCGTACTGATTAGAACAACGTACTGACCTGGAACAGAAACGTCGGCGAACTCGTCTGGAATCCATGAGGCTTCGACAATGGCATGCCAAGTGATACGTCGTAGTTCAGTGCCGCGCCGAGCACGTTCTTCGGCGCGAGGTTGCCGCGTACGCCGACGACGGCCCCCACCAGCGTTTCACCAAGCAGATACTGCGCGGCAGCCCCCCGCACGCGCCCGGCATCGATGCCGCCATAAACGGCTTGTGTGCCGATCTGTGTCGGCATGTACCAGCCGATTTCGTTGGAAACGATCCAGCCGCTTTCGGCGGCGAGCGTCAGTTGTTGATCGAAGCCGCGTACGGCATACCGCGTGCCGATCGTGAAATAGTCGGAAGGCGTCAGCGGCGTACGCGCGTTCTGCATGTTCCAGCCGAACTGGTACGAGAACGTCCGATCGCCGATCGTGAAAGGAATCTGCGCATTCAGGCTTGCCAGTTCGACTTCCGTCTTGCCGTCGAAACCTGGCGCGCCGACGACCGTGCCCGAGTTGCCGGACAGGCCCGGCAACGAAGCGCGCCACGCGAATGAACCGTCGATGACCGCGCTTCCGACGTACTGGCGATGCGACAGACCGAGCTCGTAGCCGATGATGTCGCGATGCTGCACGGGGACGTCGACGCCGTCGATCGCGTTGCGGCTGATCTTGTGGAACAGGTTGCCGCGGATTTCGGTACGTGCATGGGCGTTACGGTAGATGACGCCCGACAGGCCCGCTTGAAGTTGCGACTGGACACCGCTGTATTCGATCGGGTCGCTGAATCCCGCGACGGTCTGCTTGTAGCGCGACCGGCTCGCACCAAGCGTCAACAGCGCATGGCCGATCGGCACGCTGTAGTTCGCCGATACGGACTGGCTGCCCTTGTCGGACGTACCGATATTCGCGTTCGTCGTGCCGGCGATCTGCAATTGATCGTAGAGGTGCAGCGGCGAATCGAACGTGAACGAGCCCGACAGCTGGTACTTGCCCGTGGAATCCATGCCGGCGTTGTCCGCGCCGACGACGGCATGCCAGCGTTTGCCGGTGCCCGGATGCAGCACGAGCGCCGACTCGCCCGGATGCGCGCCGGGAGCGATGTCGAATGTCGCGTCGGACTGCGATTGCAGACGACGCAGGTTCTCGAGCCCCTGGTCGATGTCGCGCTGATTCAGCAACGCGCCCCGCGAAACCGGAAGCGCCGCGCGCATCCAGCCGATCGTCGGTGTGTCCGTCCGGATGTCGCTGATACGCCCGGGAACCACGCGAAGCATCAACGTTCCCGATTGCAACGATTGCGCCGGCACAAGCACGCGCGACGTCACATAGCCGCGCTCGATCAATGCGTTGTTTGCCGTGTCCTGAATGTGCTTGAGCGCCGTTTTGCCGACGCACTGTCCGACGATCGGCTGCAGCATGCGGGCAAGCCAGCCGAACGCATTGGCTTCCAGTGCAATTTCCTTGATCGGAAAGCACGGCGTGTCGACCGGCAGGCTCGTGATACCGGCAGCCGAGGGCTTGTCGCTCGTCGGCGCCAGTACATTCGGACGAGGATTCAACGCCCTGGCGGCTTCGACTTGCTGTTGCTGCAGACGCTGGATTTGTGGGCCAGGCGTGGTCTCGTGCGACGGCACGCCTTGCGCCCACGCGGAAACACTCGCCAACGCCGAAATCAACGCTGCAGAGGTTTCTCGATTCTTCACTGGTTAGCGGCGTGATGGTTGGTCTTTCACGCCGGAATTTATCGAAACACCTACCCGCACAGTGTCCGAAACTGAAGTATTACGGAAAATTTCTTAACTATTGTCACGACGATTTCAGGCCATCACTCAACTGAAATCGGCAAATCAAACAGGCCACTCAATATCTCGCGTTCAAACAGCCGAAGCGGTTGACACTTTGAATACATCTTCAAAGGAATAATCGTGGCCCCCGCAACGATATTCCCGTCTCTTTCGTCGCCTCTGTCTCGCACCCTCCAGAAGCGCCAATTGACATTTCGCGTCACCGTCGATTCTCGATTTGTCTCGCAACCGTAGCGCTCGTCCATCTCAAAAATGACGTGTCCAATTTGCAACAGCGCATCGGCTCAAGGCTGCGATTCCGAGACACGAGAACCATGGATTTCTGAAAAAAGCAGGGACAGGCGCGCTGCAAATGCCCCGGCTTCCTGCTTCGAACCGCGGCACGCGTTCGAGCCGGAGCCGAACGCATACCCCAGTCGTCTGCATCCGAATCAGTTCTCCACGTCCTCGAGGCTGAACACTTCCGTCTTGTCGTTGTACGAAAAGACTTCGCCGTAACGGCCCCAATCGATCACCGCGTCGAGTGTTTCCTCGGCTGCCTCGTCCGACAGGAAATCCTCGAGCTCCTGCTCGAAGCGCACGCGCGGCGCACGATGGCCCGGCCGCTCGTTCAACACCTTCCTGATTCGCGCGGCGAGCGGCACATGCTTCAGCAGATGATCGGCGAACATCAGCTTGCGCTCCTGCGTGCCGAATTCGGCAAACACGCGCGCGGGCGGCGTCAGGAACACGTCGCCTTCGCGCACGTCTGCGAAGCCGAGATACTGCAGCACTTCCGCGATCGGGAATAGTTCGTCGACCTCCAGATGCAGCGTGCGCGCGATTTCCGGCATGTCGGCGCGGCCGTGATACGGCGCCATCGCGAGCGTCTCGATCAGGCCGGCCATCAGGTTGGTCGACACCTGCGGCAGCCAGCTGCCGAGCTCGAGCCCCTTCTTCGTCGCCTCGCCGGTCTGGCGCGCGGTCATCTTCGCGTAGATGTCGTCGACGAGCTTGCGGAAATCCGGATCCAGCCGGTTGCGCGGATGCTTGAACGGCACCTTGATCTCGGCGATCACACGGCCCGGGTTCGACGAGAGCACCAGAATCCGGTCGCACATGAACACCGCTTCCTCGATGTTGTGCGTGACGATCAGCACCGACTTGATCGGCATGCGGCCTTGCGTCCACAGGTCGAGCAGGTCGGTGCGCAGCGTTTCAGCCGTCAGCACGTCGAGTGCGGAGAACGGCTCGTCCATCAGCAGGATCGTCGGGTCGACCACGAGCGCGCGCGCAAAGCCCACGCGCTGGCGCATGCCGCCCGACAGCTCGCGCGGATACGCGTTCTCGAAGCCGTCCAGACCGATCAGGTCGATCGCGGCGAGCGCGCGTTCGCGCCGCTCGCGCGCACCGACGCCGAGCGCTTCCAGACCGGCTTCCACGTTCTGCAGCACGGTCAGCCACGGGAACAGCGCGAAGGTCTGGAACACCATCGCGACGCCTTCGGCCGGACCGGTCAGCGGCTTGCCGAGGTAGGTCACTTCACCGCCGGTCGGCTCGATCAGCCCGGCAATGATTCGCAGCAGCGTGGACTTGCCCGAGCCCGAGCGGCCAAGCAGCCCGACGATCTCGCCCTCGCGCAGCGACAGGTTTGCGTCGTCGAGCACGAGCAGTTCGCCCTGCGACTTGTTGAAGCCGCGGTTCACGTGTTCGACGCGCAGGATTTCCTCGCCGAGTCGCGGTGGCTGAAGCGGCTGGGATGTCTGGGCGGGGGCGTTGATTACGGTCGAATTTTGCATCGCGCTTACTCTCAATCGAGACGGAGCCGGGATTCCGCATAGGCGTACATCGGACGCCACAGCAGACGGTTGAACAAGGTGACGAACAGGGACATCACGGCGATGCCCAGGATGATCTTCGGAAAGTCGCCGGCGGCGGTCATCTGTGCGATATACGAGCCCAGACCGTGCGCGACGACCTTCGTGTCGCCCCACTGCACGAACTCGGACACGATGCTCGCGTTCCACGCGCCGCCCGACGCGGTGATCGCACCGGTCACGTAATACGGGAAGATGCCCGGCAGCATCGCCTGCCGCCACCACTGCCAGCCGCGAATGCGAAAATTCTTCGTCGCTTCCTTGTAGTCGTTCGGGTAGGACATCGCGCCGGCGATCACGTTGAACAGGATGTACCACTGCGTGCCGAGCACGATCAGCGGCGACAGCCAGATGTCCGCATTCAGATGGAAGTGAACGATCGCGATCACGAACACCGGGAACAGCAGGTTCGCCGGGAATGCGGCGAGGAACTGCGCGAGCGGCTGGATCTTCTCGGCCAGCGCGGGGCGCAGCCCGATCAGCACGCCGAGCGGCACCCAGACCACCGATGCGATCGCGATCAGCACGATCACGCGCAGCAGCGTGATCAGCCCGAGCGTGAGCACGTGGCCGACCTCGCTCATCGTCACGCCGGTCGACACGAAGCTGACGACACGCCACGCGACGTATGCGGTCAGCAGGATCACGAACGCGCCCCAGACGATGTCGCCGACGCGCGACGGGCCACGGCCGGATGCGCCGCGGGCGCCGACACCGCCGAACGACGGCACGCGCAGCGGAATCCGCGCGGCCTGCGACAGCAGCCAGCCAGCCGGCACGAGCAGCTGATGGATCAGGTGCGTGCGACGCAGCATGTCGAGCAGCCAGGATTGCGGCGCATCGCCCGACGCGGTGTTCTCCATCCGGAACTTGTCGGCCCATGCGACGAGCGGACGGAACAGGAACTGATCGTACGCAAGAATCACGACCGACATCGCGACGATCACCCAGCCCACCGCGCCGAGGTTCTTGTCGGCAATCGCCTGCGCGAGATACGCGCCGATCCCGGGCAGCGTGATGGTCTGGTTGCCGACGGTAATGGCCTCCGACGCAACGACGAAGAACCAGCCGCCCGACATCGACATCATCATGTTCCAGATCAGCCCCGGCATCGAGAACGGCACCTCGAGCTTCCAGAAGCGCTGCCACGACGTCAGGTGAAAGCCGCGCGACACCTCGCTCAGGTCGCGCGGCACCGTGCGCAGCGACTGGTAGAAGCTGAACGTCATGTTCCACGCCTGGCTCGTGAAGATCGCGAAGATCGCGGCAAGCTCGGCACCGAGCACGCGGCCCGGGAACAGCGCGAGGAAGAACGTGACCGTAAACGAGATGTAGCCGAGCACCGGCACCGACTGCAGGATGTCGAGGATCGGGATCAGCACCATGCCCGCGCGGCGGCTTTTCGCGGCAAGCGTGCCGTAGACGAGCGTGAACGCGAGCGACGCGACCATCGCGGCGAGCATCCGCAACGTGGTGCGCAACGCGTATTCGGGCAGGTTCGACGGATCGAGCGAGATCTTCTGCGTCTGCAGCGTGGCGATCGGCGCCATCGTCTCGTGGAAGCCGACGACCGCCATCGCGAGTATGCCGATGATCAGCGGGAACGCGACCGCATCCCAGCGGTTGGGCAGCACGCGCCACGCGGACGCGTTGGCGGTGCGATTCGGATCGAAGAAACTGATATCCATCGGTAGCGTCTTGGTCGAATTGAAAATCGATGGGATCGGCCGCGCACTGCGCGACCGCGTATGGCATCGGCCGGCGCGGCTCAGAACACCTTGTGGAACGCCCGGTACCGTGCCGCCCACGGAGCGACGACGAGCAGCACGAACGGCAGGATCAGGCTTGCCCGGACCGGACCGTGATCCACGCTCGGCTGGGCGCCGACGTGGACGATGCCGCTGGCAACGATCGGAAAGAACAGCGCGAGGCTGAGGGTACGCGCGCTTCGACGACCCGCACGACTGATTTCCGTTGCCGCGAGATTCGGCATGAGGGGCTCCGGAGAGGTGATTCGGTGTCGCAGGCTATCGGGCGCACATGACGCAAACGTGACGTGTCACTTACAGGACATTGACAGGTCATCCGCAAGCGATCCGCCATCGCTGCGCAAGACGCGAACGGCCGTGTCCGGCCTCGCACCAGAGCGGGAATAAACCCGTCGCCGCATCGGTATGGCACGTGAAGGCGCCGGCTACTTCCAGGACGATCCGGCCGTCCGGTTCCGTCATACGAATGCGAGGCTCACATGTCTTCATCGACTCCCACCCGCCCGTCGCGCCGCAAGGCCCTGCAATGCATGGCGTTCGGCGGCCTCGGCACGCTGTTTACGCTGTCGGGCGGCATCCTCACGCCGTTCGATCTCGCGCTCGCGCAAAGCGGCGCCGCACTCCCCGCGAACGCGGGCCGGCCGCTGTTCGTGCAGGTCAGCGACACGCACATCGGCTTCAACAAGGACGCGAATCCCGATGTCGCGGCCACGCTTCGGCAAACGATCGATCTGGTCAACGCAATGCCGGCCGCGCCCGCGCTTGCGATCCACACCGGCGACATCACGCATCTGTCCAAGGCGGAGGAATTCGACCACGCGTCGCAACTGCTGTCCGCGTTGCGCGTGCCCGAGCTGCATACGGTGCCCGGCGAGCACGACGTGACCGACGGCTCCGGCGCCGAATATTTCAGCCGGTTCGGCAAGGCGTCCGACAACCGCGGCTACTACAGCTTCGATCACGCGGGCGTGCATTTCGTCGCGCTCGTCAACGTGATGCATTTCAAGCCCAACGGGCTCGGCAGCTTCGGCGACGAGCAACTCGCGTGGCTCGCGCAGGACCTGAAGGGGCAATCGTCGAGCACGCCGATCGTCGTGTTCTCGCACATGCCGATGTGGACCATCTACGAACCCTGGGGCTGGGGCACCGGCGACGCACCGCAGACGATGGCGCTGCTGCGCCGCTTCGGCTCGGTCACCGTGCTGAACGGGCACATCCACCAGATCGTGTCGAAGGTCGAGGGCAACGTGACGTTCCACACCGCGCGCTCTACCGCCTTCCCGCAGCCGACCGCCGGCAACGGCCCGGGCCCGGTGCCGCTCACGGTGCCGCACGACCGGCTGCCCGCGATGCTCGGCGTGACGACCGTCGACTTCGCCGGCCATCCCGTCGCCGCGTCGCTGCACGACACGACGCTCGCCTGATACTGATACGCAAGGAGACCGACATGACCTTCCTGAAACCGTCGACGCTGGCGGCCGCGCTGACCCTGTGCGCGGCCGCTGCCGGCACGCCGCCGGCCGCATTCGCGCAGAGCCCGGCCGGCCCGCTCGTGACGATCCGCAATTTCATGTTTTCGCCGATGTCGACCACGATCAAGGCCGGCACGACGGTCACGTGGAAAAACCTCGACGCGGAACCGCATACCGTCGTCAACGACGCGGGCATCTTCCATTCGAAAGCGCTCGACCAGGACGAGACCTACTCGTTCCGTTTCGACAAGCCCGGGGTATACAAGGTGTTCTGCGGGATTCATCCATACATGAAGGAGACCATCACCGTGGAATGACGCAGCGCGCCGCACGGCCCGCGAACGTCCAGCCGCGCGGCCGCCGCCCGACCATCGCCTACACTGGTTGCATCCGGCCGGCGCCCGCCGGCCGTCACCGACCACGAGGCAAGCGATGACGGCAAGTCAACCCGCACATCCGGCGCTGCCGGGCCAGGTTGTGCTCGTGCTCCAGGGCGGCGGCGCACTCGGCGCGTACCAGCTCGGCGTATTCGAGGCGATGGACGCGGCGGGCATCCAGCCCGACTGGGTCATCGGCACGTCGATCGGCGCGATCAACGCGGCGCTGATCGCCGGCAACGCGCCCGCCCATCGCGCGCAACGGATGGGCGAATTCTGGCGCCACGTCACCGAACGGCCCGCCGTGAACCTGCCGGGCTTGCCGACGAGCTGGGACAAGATCGGCTCGGAACTGGCCGTCATCGGCGCGGGCCTGCCGGGATTCTTCCGGCCGAATCCCGCCGCGTGGCTCGGGCCGCTTGCGCGAGTCGGCGTCGAGCGCGCGTCTTACTACGTGGTCGAGCCGCTGCGCGACACGCTTGCGTCGCTCGTCGACCTCGACCTGCTGAACGCCGGCCGGCCACGGCTGACCGTCGGCGCGGTCAACGCGTGCACGGGCACGATGCGCTATTTCGATTCGCGCGACCGGCCGCTCGGCATCGAGCATGTGATGAGTTCCGGCGCGCTGCCGCCCGCGTTCCCGGCCGTGCGGGTCGACGGCACGCCCTACTGGGACGGCGGCATCTATTCGAATACGCCCGTCGAGGTCGTGCTGGACGACGCACCGCGTCGCAGCTCGATCATCTTCTCGGTGCAGATGTGGAACCCGGTCGGGCCGGAGCCGCAAAGCATCTGGCAGGTGTCGGAGCGGCAGAAGGACATTCAGTACGCGAGCCGCACGGACAGCAACATCGCGCGGCAGCAGCAGATTCACCGGCTGCGCCACGTGATCCGCGAACTGGTCATGCGGCTGCCGGAGGCGGAACGCACGACGGCCGATGTGAAAGCGCTCGCCGCGTGGGGCTGTCAGACGACGATGCACGTGATCAAGCTCGCGGCGCCGCGACTCGACGGCGACGATCAGTGGAAGGACATCGATTTCACACCCGCCGGTATCGCGGCCCGCCGGCAGGCCGGGTTCGACGCGACGATGCAGGCGATCGCCGCGCGGCCCTGGGATCTGCCGATGGATCCGACGGAAGGGCTCAGCGTCTGGAGTCCGGAAGAAAACCGCATCGGCGAGCGGCACAACTGACGCCGCGGCCGCCGTGCCGCGCGTTGCGCCTACAGTGCGCGCACGATCCCGCCGTCGACCCGAATGTTCTGCCCGGTGATGTAGCCGGCGCCTTCCGACAGCAGGAACGTCACCGTCTGCGCGATCTCCTGCGTCCTGCCGAAGCGGCCGACCGGAATGCGCGCGACGATCTCGGGCGTCTCCGGCCAGCTGTCGATGAAGCCGGGCAGCACCGAGTTGATGCGGATGTTGTCCTTCGCATACCGCTCGGCGTACAGGCGCGTAACGGAACTCAGCGCCGCGCGCAGCGCGGACGACACCGGCATCGCCTGCTCGGGTGCGTCGGCAGCGAAGCTCGAGATGTTGACCACCGCGCCGCCGCCCTGCTTCAGGAAGACGGGCGTCACCCGGCGCAGCACGCGAACGACGTTGAGCACGATCAGGTCGAGCCCCGCGTGCCAGTTGTCGTCCTCGATCGCGAGCAGATCGCCCTTCGGCGGATGCCCGGTGTTGTTGACGACCGCATCGATGCGGCCGTACTTCGCGAGCGTGCCGCTCACGAAGCGCTCGATGTCGGCGTCTTCGGTGACGGAGCCCGCCATGCCGAAGCCGCCGAGTTCCCCGGCAAGCTCCGTCGCGCTGCCGGACGGCGACATCAGCGCGACGCGATAACCGCTGCTCGCCAGATCCCGCGCGATCGCGGCGCCCATGCCCTTGCCGGCCGCCGTCACCAATGCCACTTTCTCTACAGTCATGCTGTTCTCCCGGATAGGTCGGCTCAACGCCGCGATCTTCGTCCTGAAGCGCCACTGTAGGACTCTATAATCGCGTTGTCGAACGATGATTTCTCCACATACCCTGTAGTTTTTCTACTGCATGAAGGCTCTGTCGCGTACCCGCCGGTTCCCGCCGCTCAATGCGCTTCGCGCGTTCGAGGCCGCCGCGCGCCACCTCAATTTCCGGCTGGCCGCCGACGAACTCGGCGTGACCCAGGGCGCGGTGGCGCAGCAGGTCAGGCATCTGGAGAACGTCGTGGAAATTCAACTGTTCCGGCGTATGCCCAGAGGCCTGGCGCTGACGCGCGAAGGGCTCGAGTATTTTTCGTCGGTCCAGCGCGCGCTGCAGATCATCGCCGATGCCACGGACGCCCTCGGTCAGCGCCCCAGCGTCCTGACGGTCACCACGACGCCATCGTTCGCGTCGAAGTGGCTGATCCCGCGCCTGTCGGACTTCGGCCGCCAGCACCCCGACATCGAGGTTCGCGTCATCGCCGACGAACGTCTTGCGTCGTTCCGCGCCGACGGCGTCGACATCGCGATCCGGCTCGGCAAGCCGCCGTTCCCGGCCGGCCTGTCCGCGCAGTTGCTGTTTCCGCTCGACATCTTCGCGGTCGCCAGCCCGGCACTGCTCGACGGCGCGCCGCCGATCCGCACACCGGCGGACTTGTCGACGCATGCGCTGTTGCACGACGCGCACGACCTGTGGCCCGAATTCATCGGGAAGCTCGGTGCAACGGGGCGCACCGATCCGACGAAAGGGCCGCGGTTCAGCCAGTCGCTGCTCGCCATCGACGCCGCCATCGCCGGTCAAGGCATCGCGCTGACCAGCGAGCCGCTCGTCGAACGCGATATCGCGGAAGGCCGGCTGCGCCGCGTGTTCGATTTTTCGTTTCCGATGTCGCTCGGGTTTTACGTCGTCTTTCCGCAAGCCAACGCCCATTCGGAAGCGCTGGAGGCCATGCGCCGCTGGCTGTTCGCCCAATACGCGGGCGCGTGACGCGCCGGTGCCAGAGCACATCAACAACCCTACTCGCGTCAGTGCCTTCACACATATCGTCTTTTTACGATATATGATTCGCCCATCGACGATACCCGTTTGCACCGGTTTTCCAGCAGCACGCCCCGAACACCACACCTTTCCATGCCGACCGAACTCGACATCGACGCGATCCTGAAAGCGCTTTCGAACCCCGTGCGCCGGGAAATCCTCGTCTGGCTGAAAACGCCGGGCGCGCATTTCCCGGAGCAGACGCTGCCGTATGACCACGGCGTCTGTGCCGGGCAGATCGACGCGCGCTGCGGGCTGTCGCAGTCGACCGTCTCCGCGCACTTGGCGACGTTGCAGCGCGCGGGCCTCGTGACGTCGACGCGGATCGGCCAGTGGGCGTTCTTCCGGCGCAACGAGGCCGTCATCGACGCATTTCTCGACGCCCTGCGCCGCGAACTCTGACCCAGGCCATGCGGGCCGCACGCCGCGCACGACGCGGCGGTCATCCCGCCTTTCTGAAGAGGTTTACCTGCCATGCCTACCCTGTTCGATCCCGTTACCCTCGGCGACCTGACCCTGCCGAACCGCGTCGTGATGGCGCCGCTGACCCGTGCCCGCGCCGGTAGCGCGCGCGTGCCCAACGACCTGATGGCCCGCTATTACGCCGAGCGCGCGTCGGCCGGTCTGATCATCACCGAAGCGACCTCGGTCACGCCCCAAGGCGTCGGCTACGCGGACACGCCGGGCATCTGGTCCGACGAGCAGGTGGAAGGCTGGAAGCGCGTGACGCAGGCCGTGCACGCGGCCGGCGGCCGCATCGTGCTGCAGCTCTGGCACGTCGGCCGGATTTCGGATCCGATGTTCCTGAACGGCGACCTGCCGGTCGCGCCGAGCGCAATCGCCGCGGGCGGTCACGTGAGTCTCGTGCGCCCGCCGCGCCCGTACGTGACCCCGCGCGCGCTCGAACTCGATGAAATTCCGGGCATCGTCGCCGCGTACCGCAACGGTGCCGAGAACGCGAAGAAGGCCGGGTTCGACGGTGTCGAGATCCACGGCGCGAACGGCTACCTGCTCGACCAGTTCCTGCAGGACAGCACCAACCACCGCACGGACGCATACGGCGGCCCGATCGAGAACCGCGCGCGCCTGCTGCTCGAGGTGGTCGACGCGGCGATCGACGTGTGGGGCGCGGGCCGGGTCGGCGTGCATCTCGCGCCGCGCGGCGACGCGCATACGATGGGCGATTCCGATCCGGCCGCGACGTTCGGTTACGTCGCGCGCGAACTCGGCCGCCGCAAGATCGCGTTCATCTTCACGCGCGAATCGTATTCGGGCGACCATTTGAGCCCGCGTCTGAAGGAAGCGTTCGGCGGCCCGCTGATCGCGAACGAGCAGTTCACGCTCGAATCGGCGCAGGAAACGCTCGCGAGCGGCCAGGCCGACGCGATCGCGTGGGGCAAGCTGTTCATCGCGAACCCGGACCTGCCGCGCCGCCTCGAGCTCGGTGCGCCGTTGAACGAGCCGGTGCCGGAAACGTTCTACGCCAAGGGCGAAACGGGTTACACCGACTACCCGGCGCTCAGCGACGCGGCCTGACGGCCGGCCACACGCTCATGCGCGCACGTCCGCGCGCATGAACACGCGCTGCGTCTCGTCCAGACCGCGTGCAACGTGATGCGCGCGAATCGCGCGCAGCGTGTCGTCGAGCGATGCGTCGTCGATGATGTCGAAGCCGAGGCGCGCATAGTACGGCGCGTTCCACGGCGCATCGCGAAACGTCGACAGCACGACCTCCGCGATGCCGTCTTGCGCGGCGCGCGCCATGATCCGTTCGATCAGGCGCGCGCCGATCCGCTGGCCGGCGTGCGACGGCGCGACATCCAGCTCCTCCAGATAGAGCCGCCGCGCATCGAGCGGCCGGTAGAACGCAAAGCCCACGCACGTCCCCGCTTCGTCCGTCGCGACATACGCGCGACCGTCGTCGATGCGCATCCGCACGTCGGCCGCATCGGTCGGCTCGCCGTCGGCGATATCGGGCATGCCGATGTCGCGAAAGCGCTGGGCGGCGGCCACTTCCACGGCGGCCATCGCGGCCGCGTCTTCCCGCGTGGCGGGACGAATCCGGATCGATACTGTCATCACGACGAGGCAGACAAGCAGGAACGGCCGTCACTATAATCGAAACTTCATACGTTTCGAACGCCCTGCCCACGAGGTTCGCCATGTCGCTGTCCGCGCTCGCCGTGTTCGCCCTCGCCCTGCTCGTCACCGCCGGCACGCCCGGCCCGAGCGTCGCCGCGCTCGTCGCGCGCGTGCTGACGAACGGCGTGCGCGACGTGCTGCCGTTTCTCGCCGCGATGTGGATCGGCGAGGCGCTGTGGCTGACGTGTGCGGTTGCTGGCCTCGCCGTCGTCGCGCATACGTTCGCGGCCGGATTCTTCATCCTGAAGCTCGCCGGTGCAGCCTACCTGTTGTTCCTCGCATGGAGGATGTGGGCCGCTCCGGCCGATTCGCCGACAGAGGATATTCCGCGCGGCCGCTCCGGTTGGCGCATGTTCATGGCCGGCGCGTTGGTGACCCTTGGGAATCCGAAGATCGTTCTCTTCTACCTTGCGCTGCTGCCCACCATCATCGACCTCACGCACGTCAATGTGATTGGCTGGGCCGAGCTCGTCGGTACGATGCTGGCCGTGCTGATCACCGCCGATTGCGCGTGGGCGTTCGTCGCAACACGCGTACGTAAATTCATCCTCACGCGGCGCGCGATCAAGATCGCAAACCGCACGAGCGCCGCCGCAATGGCGGGCGCCGCCGTGGTCATCGCCACGCGGTAATCCACCACGCAGAAAAAACCAGTCACCAGCATTGAAGCGCTTCGCGGTCGTGCTGCTGCAGTGTACGCGCCGACGTCGCAAGCGAAGCTCACGGCAACCGCAAACCGGTGCGTGCGCCCATTTAGACCCGGCGCGCGCTCCTGCGCGCCGCCTGGACCGTCGACATCGACGCGTACTGCGACTTTCTCGCCGACGAGGGGATACCGGGGATCAAAACGATATCCCACGACAAGAAGACCCCCATGACAATGGCGCCACTTGGCGCCATTTCTTTACGTGCCAATCAGGACGTCGGCGGGAATGTGCAGCCCCTCGTGCAGCCTGCGAATCATGGCCAGACTCAATTCTCGCCGCCCGTTCAGCACCTCGTACACACGGTTGCTGTTCCCGATGTACGGGCGCATGTCGGCCACTGTCAGACCGGCCTGCTGCATCCGAAAGCGGATCGCCTCGACGGGCGTCGGGGCGCGCAACGGGAAATGCTCTGCTTCATACTTCTCGACGAGAATCGCGAGGATCTCCAGTTGATCGCCTTCGGGCGTGCCGGGTGCCGGGTCGGCGTCGACGAGTTTGGACACCACCTTCAGGGCGGCGTCGTAATCGGCCTCGGTTCGAATCGGTTGAATGTCCATATCGTTACTCCATTTCCACGGTCGCTGCATCCGCCTTGTCGTATTCCGCATGCGTTCCAACAAACTTCACGTACACGACGCCGATCTGATACGCGACCGCGACGATCAGCCGGAAGTCGTTGCCCTTGATGTTGAACACCACCCGATTCCGGCCGACGAAGCTGGCGTTCGCGTACTGGTTCTTGATGTCCTGCGGGGTCTTCCAGTTCGCCTTCGAGGCTTCCGCGTACCACGCGAGCAACTGCTGCTCGGACTGCGCGTGGCGCTCGATAAAGGTTACGAGGGTTCTTTTGGCAACGATTCGCATGCAATGAATCATAGTCCCATTTTGGGACTATTGCAAGAGGTATGACGGAAGGAGAATTCAGGCGTTCTGGCAATACAACTTTGCACACACGCTCGGCGTGCGTTTCTCACGTTGGCGCGCGAAGCGGATCGCGAAACGGGGCGGACCGCCACGCCCGCCCGTCGGCGCATCATGGCGCGTTACGGTGTCCCGGCGCTGCAGCAATACGCGAGCAGGAACGTCGCGGTGCCGGGGTCGCCCTGCACGATCGCGCGCATGTCGCCGTTCAGCTTCGCCATCGCCGCCGTCACGTAATCCGGCGCGGGCAGCTTCGCGGTATTGAAGTCGTGTACCGCGAGCGCGACCGGCTTGTTGTCCTTCGTCTTCGGCGAAGCCAGCGCGCGGTCTTCCGCCGCGAAGCGCTGCTCGCGCGTGGCGACGGCACCGACCTGCCCCGCGCAATAGCCGTGCGTTCCCGACATGATGTGAATCGTGTGACCGTCACCGCTCAATCCGGACGCGATGGTGTTCAATGCCGCTGCGACGTCCCTGACGTTGCACGGGCCGTGAAAGCCCCAGATCTGCACCGCGTTCGGGGTGTCCTTCGTGATGTTGACGAGCGTTGCCATGACCTCTCTCCTTGCAGTCCTGCGTCGTGGACCATTCGCGGCAAATCCGTGCCGCTTTCCACGACGACGTTCATGGGCCGGCGCGATGCCGGGCACACGGTGCCGGCCGCCTCCCGCCGAGTCGGGAAACGTCCGGACATCCGCGACGGACTCGATCGAACCGCGCCTGCCACGGACGGCTCAACCTTATCCACCGGCCTCGATTCGCAACATGGACCGCTCGTCACACATTCGGCAACGTGCCGATCTTCACGGGAAGCGGGAATCAGGGCACGCACCGCGCAGAGGCTGACGCAGGCAGGCCGCGCGCCGCTGGCCGCGCATCGACATCAACACGCAGGATGCCGATCGCGCAACGCTCCACCACGCGGCTGCCCTTCCCGTCTTCACCCGCACCCGGCCAGCCGACGCCCGTTACCCGCCTCGGGCACGTGATCGTTGCACTCGATCAGCGCGCGCACCAGCGCCCAGTCATCGTCGTCGCAGAAGTCGAGCAGCATCGCGCCATACGAGCCACGTTGCGCGCGCAACCGTTGCGCGAGCCGCGCGTGAATGCCCTGCACCCTGCCGTCGCCGCGCGCGACCACCGACGGATTCGCGCCCATTCCCGTACCGCTGCTGAAATTGATCGCCCAGCGGCCGCTGTCCGGTGACGGCATGCCGGTCAGCAGCGCATCTATCACGCGCCACTTGTAGTGGATCGACCCGACAACGGGCACGCGGTATTCGTCCTGGATCACGAACGCCGCATCCGGATGATCGATCGTGAACGTCGCGTTGTCGGGCCACGCGGTCAGGTCGATGCCCAGCGGCCGGCGGCTGCGGAATCGCCGCAACAGCACCACCGCGCCGCGCACGTCGCCGAGCGCCGGCAGCGCGCCGCCCGCATGCCAGCGCAACCGCGGGTGCCGCGTCCGATGCGCATCGAACGTCGCGTCGAAGCTGCGCGTGCACGCGTGCGCGGGCCATTCGTCCTTCACCGACATCACGATGCACTCGCGCGGATGCGCATCGAGAAAACGCGTGCAGTCCGCGAGCACGTCGTCGAACGACATGCCGAGCGCGATCCCGCCGTGATGGATGTCGAACGCATCGCACCGGTGCCGGCAGCGGATGTCGAGCAGCCGCACACCGTGCGCGAGCTGCTCGGCAAGCGGCGCGCGCTGCGTGCGCACGAGCGGATCGTCGACCGTATACGCACAGGTGTCATGGCTGCCCGGTAGGGTCAGCGTATGCAACGGCCGCGCGTCGTCGAGCGCCGACATCCAGTCGGCCAGCGGCGTGGAAGCTTCGTGTCGCGAAGGAATCATGAATCGATGACTGACAAGGAAAGAAAAACGTGGGTGACCGCATCGGATGTCGCCGCGCGGGCCGGCGTGTCGCGCTCCGCGGTGTCGCGCGCGTTCTCGCCGACGGCGAGCATCGCACCCGAAACGCGCGAGCGCGTGATGGTGGCCGCGCGTGCGCTGGGCTATCAGGTCAACCTGATCGCGCGCGACATGATCACGCAGCGCAGCAGCATGATCGGTGTCGTGACGGCCGGGTTCGAGAATCCGTTCCGCGCGCGGCTGCTGGCCGACCTGATGGCGGTGCTCGGTCAACGGGCGTTCACGCCGCTCGTCACCAATGCGGACGATCCGCATCAGGTCCGGCAATCGCTCGAACGCCTGCTCAGCTACCGGATCGCGGGCCTCGTGATGACCTCCGCGTCGCCGCCGCTGTCGGTCGCGCGGCAGTATCTCGATCATCGGATTCCGGTCGTGATGATCAATCGCGAAGCGAACCTGCCGGGCGCGGATGTCGTCATCAGCGACAACGCGGCGGGCGCGGCCCATGCCGCGCAACGACTCGTGCGCGCCGGCGCGCGCCGGCTCGCGTTCGTCGGGCCGCGTAGCGCGAGCTACAGCGCGCGCGCCCGGTCGGACGCGTTCGAGCAGGCACTGCAACGCGGCGACGCGTTCGGTGCGACGCTCGCCCGCATGATCGATACGCGCTCCGACACGCATGCGTGCGGCATCGACGCCGCACGGCAATTGTTCGCGTCCGGCGAGCGCCCGGACGGCGTGTTCTGCTCGTCCGACCTGCTCGCGCTCGGCGTGATCGACGCCGCCCGCGGCACATTCGGCTTGCGCGTACCCGACGAGCTGCGCGTGATCGGCTTCGACGACATCCCCGCCGCCGAATACGACGCCTATCGGCTCACGACGCTGCGCCAGGACACGCAAGGTCTCGCGCATGCGGCCGTCGATCTGCTCGCCGACCGGATCCAGACGTTCGACGGCGCATCGCGCATGCGCGTCGTGCCGGTTACGCACGTGGTCCGGCACAGCTGCGCGTAACGCGCCGCGTCACTTGAGCCCGCCCGCGAAGCCGCGCAGCAGGTAGCGCTGCACGTAGCCGGCCACGGCAAGCGTCGGCAACGACGCCAGCAACCCCGCGCTCATCAGGTCGCCCCAGTCGATGCCGTTCTCCGTCACGTAGCCGGCAATCGCGAGCGGCAGCGTGAAGCGGCTCGGCGTCGACACGAACAGCAGCGCGATCAGGAACTCGTTCCACGCGGCGATAAACACGAAGATCGCGGTCGCGATCAACCCTGGCGCGCACAGCGGCAGCACGATCTGCACGAGCCGACGCGCGAGCCCCGCCCCGTCGATGCATGCGGCCTCCTCGTATTCGAGCGGTACGTCGCGCACGAACGCGAGCAGCATCCAGATCGCCATCGGCAATGCGTAGATCTGGTAAGCGAGCATCAGCCCGAGTGTCGAATCGAGCAGATGCAGCCGCTTCGCGAGCGCGAACAGCGGCACCGCGATCGTGATCGGCGGCATCAGCTTCAATGCGAGCACGAGCATCAGGAACAGCACGTCCAGCCGCGCCGGAAACCGCAGCCGCACGAGCGCGTACGCGGCTGGAAATGCGAGCGTCAGCGCGAGCAGCGTCGTGCCGAACCCGACCACGAGCGAATTGGCGAGCGGCGCGCCGATGCCGTTCGACCACACCGACGCGAAATGCTCGAGCGTCGGCGCGGCCGGCACGATCCGCAATGGATGATCGAGGCGTTCGAGCGTCGGCATGAACGCCGCGCCGGCCATCCACAGGCACGGCAGCAGCAACAGCGCGAGTGCGGCGACGCGCAGAATCCACGGCACCGCGCGGCCGAATGCAGCGCCGGCCCGCGCGTGCGCGACGCCCGTGGATCGCGCCGTCATGCGCGCCGCTTGCGAACCGTCTGCCATACGTACCCCGAAACGAGCAGCGCGGACGCCGCGAGCATCAGCACCGACGCGGCACTCGCCGGCCCGACGTTGAAGAAGCGGAAGCCCGTGTCGTAGATGTAGGTCGACAGCGTCTGCGTCGCGTTGCCGGGGCCGCCGCCCGTCAGCGCATAGACCTTGTCGAACAGCTTGAACGTATCGATCGAGCGCAGCAGCAGCGCGAGGCCGATCTGCGGCGCCGCGAGCGGCAGCGTGACGTCGCGCAGGCACTGCCACTCGCTCGCGCCGTCGGTGCGCGCGGCTTCGTACAGTTCCTGCGGAATGGATTGCAGCCCGGCCAGCACGATCAGGAACGCCATCGGCGTCCATTGCCACACGTCGACGAGCGCGAGCGACCACAGCGCGAGATGCGGATCGGACAGCCAGCGCACGCCTTCGATGCCGAATGCGGCGAGCAGCGCGTTGAGGAAGCCGTCGAAATTCAGCCAGTTGCGCCAGATCGCCGAGCACACGAGCGTGGACAGCATCATCGGCAGGATCGCGAGCGGCAACGCGATGCGCCGCCCCGGAAACGCGCGCACGAACAGCAGCGCGAGCCCGAAGCCGAGCGCGACTTCGACGAGCGACGCCGCGATCGTGAAGCGCAGCGTGTTGCCGAAGCCGGCCGCGAATGCGTCGTCGCCGAGCACCGCGCGATAGTTCGCGAGCCCCGCGAATGCGCGACGGCCTGCCGTGTAGTCGACCCGGCAGAACGAGTCGATCAGCACCTGCGCGACGGGGTACAGCGCGAGCGCGGCCAGCACCAGGAGCGCCGGCCCGAGCAGCGCGACGAACGGCAGGCTGCGGCCGAAGACTTTCATGCGCGGATTCCGGACGATATGTGGCGGCAGGCCATCACTTGCCGGCCGCGGCCATCGCCTGCGCGATCTTCTGCTGCGCCTGGCGCAGCGCGGCGTCGGGCGCGGCCTGCCCGGTCAGCGCGAGCTGCAGCTGGTCGCCGAGAATGCTCTCGACCTGCTGCCAGTCCTTCACGCGCGGACGCGCACGGCCGGCCTCGAGCGCCTTCAGCTGATCGGGATACCAGCGGTACTGGCGCACCAGGGCCGGATCGGCGAACACGCTGCGGCGCGTCGGCGGAATGCCGATCCCGGCGAGACGCGTTTGCGTGTCGCGCGAACTCAGGTAGGCCAGGAAGTCCTGCGCAAGCTTCGCGTGCGGCGCATCCTTCGGAATGCCCATCTGCCAGATGCCGAGCATCGGCGCGGGGCCCGCCGTCTGCTCCGGCGGCGGCTGCAGCGCGATCTGCCCGACCACGCGCGACTGCTTCGGATCGTCGAGCGCCGGAATCCACGCCGGCCACACCTCGATCGACTGCGCGGCCGTGCCGCGCTGCAGCGCATCGCGCACTTCGGCGGCGCCGTACACGTCGACGTCCTTCGGCGCGGCAGCCTTCAGCGCGAGAAAGGTCTTCAGCGCGGCCTGCGACTCGCGCGAATCGATCGTCACGTTGCCGGCACGGTCGAACACGTCGCCGCCATACGCCCACAGGATCGGCAGGAAGCCCGTCACGACCGGGTTGCCCTTGGTGCCGCGGAACACGACGCCCGACACGCTCTTGTCCGCGCCGCCGACGGTCTGCGCAATCTTCAGCACGTCGTCCCAGTTGCGCGGCGGCTGCAGCTTGTATTTGGCGAGCAGATCCTTCCGGTACGCGAACATCTCGACGTTGCCGACGATCGGCAGCGCGTACAACGCGCCCGCCGCGTTGCGGCCGAGCGCGAGTGCCGACGGCACCAGATCGGCGTCCGCGAGCGAGGCCGGCAGCGGCTTCAGCCAGCCGTTGCCGATGAATTCGGGCGCCCACGTATCGTCCATCATCACGAGGTCGTACGTGCCGGTGCCCTCGCGCATCGATAGTTTCAGCTTCTGGTACAGGTTCGCGTTCGGCAGCTTGAGCAGCTCGATGTCGGTGCCCGGATGCAGCTTGATGAAGCCGGCGACGGCGTCGGCGAGCCCCTTGCCATAGATGTCGTCGCGGCCCGCGATGACGAGATCCGCCGCGAAGGCGTGCGAGGCGGCAACGGACAGCGCAACGGCGGCAGACAGCGCGCGCAGGCGGCTCAGCAGGGTCATGTGGTCTCTCTCGATCGGCGTGGTGGCAGGTCGGCCTTTGCGTTGCACACGTGTGCAACGCGGGGCGTCGCTTCGGGCGCTCCGAAGCGAACGCCATTGTTCACGTCGATCGTTAAGAATTTGTGGCACGCGGCGCACCCGGCCGGCCATCGCAGCCGGCCGCTCCGACCGCGTCGCCACATGCGCGCCGTCAGAAATTCACGCGAATCCCGGCCATCACCGCGAGCTGCCGGCTGGAATTGCTGTTGGCGAGCACCGGAATCTGCGCGTAGTTCACCGCATTTCCATTGGCATCGCTGCCGAGCCCCGTGCCGCTCGCGATCTGGCCGATCGCGACCGCGTACAGCGCCGTGCGCTTCGACAGGCTGTAGTTCGTGCCGACGTTGACCTGATGGAAGCGCGTCGTGCCGCGCCCGTCCGTGTGCGCGGCATTGAAGATGTACGCGACACCGCCCTGCAGCGCGGGTGTGAACATGTACGTGACGTTCAGCTCGCCGATGTCGAACGTGAACGCCTGCTTGCGTGGCTGCGCGTCGGTCGAGAAATAGCGGCTGTCGCCGAGGCGCGTGTGCGTGTAGGTCAGCGCGACCGTCGCCGCGCCGAGCGTCACCGAGCCGCCGGCGCCGAACGCGCGCATCGAGCCTGCGTCCTGGAGCAGGCAGTACATCGCGCCCGGATTGCTGCACGCGAAGTCGCCGATGTAGCCGCTCGCGCCGCCGAGCGCCGCGTCGAGCGGTTGATGCAGGTCGAGATAACCGACCGAGAACGCGACCGGCGCACGCGTGTAGGTCGCGGCGACCGCATAGCCGCGCTTCGCGGAAAAGTCGCCGGCCTGCCCGCCGAAGCTGAACGTGCCGCCGAACGTGAGGCCGTTGAAGTCCGCGCTGGTGAACTTCACCGCGTTGTTGAAGTTGAACGCGGCATTGAGGTTGTCGACGTCGCCGAGATGCGAGCCGTACGGCGTCGCCCAGTTGTTGCTCGATACATAAGCGCCGAGCATGTCGGTGTACGAATCGTATTGCCGGCCGAGGCCGAGCGTGCCGATCGAATCCTGGCGCAGCCCGACCCACGCCTGCCGGCTGAACGCGGTGCCGCCCTGCAGTGCCTGCCCGTTCGCGGACAGGAATTGCTGCTCGAGTGAAAACACCGCGTCGAGCCCGCCGCCGAGCGGCTCGGCGCCCTGGAATCCGAAGCGGGACGGCACGAGGTTGCCGCCGCCCATCTGCCACGCATGGCCGCTGCCCGTGCTGCCGTCGGCGCGCGTGAACTGCTGGTTCGTCGAATAGATGATGCCGGTGTCAACGGTGCCGTACAGCGTCACGCTGCCGGAGGTTTGCGCATGTGCGTGCATGCAACCCAGCGTGGCCGCGGCCGCCGCCAGTCTTCGTCCGATCTTCATGTCCCGCCCCTCTGATGTCATCGATTCGCAGTGCAGATCGATGGTGTTGTCGATATGGGTGACAGGACTCTATCCAGCGAAAATTCCGGACCTCTATCCCAAATCAGCAAACCGTGCAGCGAGCGGACGACATGCGGCAGCTCGCGTCGGCAGTCGCACCGGCGCGGTGCGCGAACGTCATTCGGGACGCAACGTTTGCGACGGCAGCTCGCCGAACAGGTCGCGATACTCGCGTGCGAAATAACCGAGATGGGTGAAGCCCCAGCTTGCGGCGGCCTCGCCGACGCCGAGCTGCTGTGCCGAGGTCGTGCGCAGCAGGCGCCGCACCGCGTTCAGCCGGATCGTGCGCAGATAGCCGACGGGCGTGACGTCGGCGACACGCTGGAAGCTCGTCTGAAGCGTGCGGCGGCTGCAGCGCAGCGCACGGCACAATTCGAGCACGGTGACGGGTTCCTCGGGCCGCTCGCGCAGGTGTTTCTCGCAACGGCTGACGATATCGCTGTAGGTCGCGTGCGTGATGTCGCGGCGCTCGACACCGATGCCCTGGTCGAGCGCATCGAGGAACATGCCGAGCATCGCGTCGCGGAACATCTTGCGCGTGGCTGCGTATTCGAGGCAGCCGGGGTTGCGCTGCGCATCGTCGATCAGCGACGACAGCCGCGCGCCGAGCGCGACGCCTTGGGCGTCCGACAGCCGCGTGACGTGCCGCAGCTTGCGCACGCCGGCCGCGCCGAACTCCGCTTCGCAGAGCTCGTCGATCATGTCCGACGCGGCGCTGATCCCGACGAGACCCATCCCTTCCGGCGTATGGAATTCGAAATCCTCGCCGGCGTGCAGCGCGAGCAGCGCATAGCCGTCGACCGGCTGGCCCTGGAACGTGCCGGCGAGCGGCAGCGACAGCGGCACCGCGAGCGACGTGCGCCCGGCCGGCGCGACGCCGGTTTGCGCGACTCGCCGGTTGGTCGTCTCGCGAAAGAAGTGGAAGTCGTCGTACAGGACCTGCGTGACGGTGCCTCTGAACCGGCCCGGCGTCATCTGGCGGTAGACCTGATGCCAACCCGCGATCGCGAGCCCGTGGTCGTGCACGTCTTCGTGTGAGCGTGACTCGAACAGCATCGGCATCTCCGGTGAAACCCTGAATCCACATTGCGCGCGCAACGGCGCGCAACGGCACAGCTTACCCGCGCAAAATTCCGCGCAGTGCAGTTTCGAACGCGAGGCAGGCCGCCGACAGCGCGCTGGCCTGCTCGCCGGTCAAGCGGACATAACGGCGAAACGACGGCATCCGGTTCACGATCTCGCTGCCGCCGAACGGCACGACGGCGAGCGTCCATCGCCCGTCGCGGGCGGCGATCGTGCAGTCGGTCAGATGCAGCGGGCGCAGCGCGCCGGCAAGGGCCGAATCGGCGACGAGCGCGGCCACCGCCCGCACGAATGCGGGGTCGCAGCCGGGCGCGGGCGCGGCCGCGATGCCGGTGCGCCGCAGCCAGCCGGTCTGCAGCAAGCGCGCATGACCTTCCGCGGCCGGGCCGCCCGTGTCGACCGACACCCGCACGTTGACCGTGTGCATCAGGAACTGGCGATCGACGCGTTCGTCGATGCTCACGTGCGCGCCGTTCGGCAGGCGGGCCCGGGTCTCGGCAGCGCCGCCGTTCGCATCGCGTACCGCGCCGAGGTCCGCCAGCACGCGCGCGGCGACGGCGCCCGGCCGATGGCCGGGCGGCGGTGCGTCGGGCGCCGTGCGCCACCGGGCGAAGGCGAGCCTCACGATGCGACGTGCTCGTTGCGCAGCACTTCCTCGACCGGCACCGCTTTGAACGGGTGCCGGCGCTGCACGACGACCGTCCAGAACAGCGCGTACAGCGCGGTGAGCCCGAGCATCGCGCCGAACGGCACGTAGATGTCGCGCGCGTTCATGCCGGGCGGCGTGATGTACCAGATCGCGAGCACGATGCCGACGCTCGACACGATCTGCGGCAGCGGAAACAGCGGCGAGCGATACGGGCGCGGCAGGTCCGGGCGACGGATGCGCAGCATCACGACCGACGCGGTGACGAGCAGATACGCGGTGCCCCATGCGCAGGTCGCGGCGAGCACGAGGTGCAGGATGCTGTCGAGGTTGCCGTTGATCAGCCACGCATGGAAGATCGGCACGATCGCCGACGCGACGATGCCGACCACCGGCGTCTTGAAGCGCGGATGCAGATACGCGAAGCAGCGCGGCAGCGCACCGTCGATCGCCATCCCGTACAGGATGCGCGGCAGCCCGGCCATCAGCGTGTTGATCGTCGCGGCGCCCGCGCACAGGAACGCGATGCCGAACCACACGCGGCCAAAGGGCCCGAGCACCTGCAGCGCGAACGCGGGAATCGCGCCGGGCGTGTCGAGCAGATGCGTGAGGCCGTCGGCGCTCACCGGCACGTTCGCGACCTGGCGCCGGATCGCCGCGCCGTACAGGAACATGCAGATCGCGACGCCGACGAGGCCGAGCGCCATCGCGCGCGGGATCGTGCGGCCCGGCGCCTTCATTTCCGGCGCGAGCGGCGTGACGAATTCGCAGCCGACGAACATGAACATCGCCATCCCGACCAGCGACAGCACGGCCGGCACCGACGTGCCGACTTCCGAGCCGCCGAACCAGCCGTCGAGATGCACGGCCGGCGCGGCGGCGAGCCCGAGGATGCCGAAGATCATCAGCGACAGCCACATGCCGGCCGTCAGCACGATCTCGAGCTTGCTGAACACCTTGATGCCGATGATGTTGGTGATCGCGAACGTGACGACGAGCCCGACGCCGACGAGCCACGAACTGTTGTGCTTCTCGAACGCGGCGTTCAGCGACTCGAAATTCACGAGCGCCATGATGCCGCTGAGAATCGTCTCCGCCGTGCCGGCGAACACGTGCACGAGGAAATACGCGGAAATCGTGCCGGTGATCGCCCAGAAGCGGCCGAGCCCGCACGACAGGTAATCGTAAACCGAGCCGGCGGTCGGCAACATCGCGGCGGCTTCGGAGAAGGTCGTCGCCTGCGCCTGCATCATCACGAACGCGATGATCATCGCGACCGCGAACGCCCAGCCGCCCATGCCGAAGCCGGACGTCGCGGTGAGGATCACCGGGCTCGCCATGATGAGGCCGACGGCGCTCGCCAGCGCGGTCGGAAAACCGACCGCGCCCGCCTTCAGCACCGTGCCGCCGCCTGCTTCAGCCGACGCACCGGCGGGCGTATCGCCCGAGGCGCCGGTCACTCCAGACCATCCCGACATCTTCGTCTCCTTCCCTGTTTCAGGCCGTCGCCGGCGCTGCGGCGCCCGCTCCGTTCCGTGCTTCGCGGTCGGCCGGGGCGGCGCTTCAGCGCTGCGCCGCCCGGCCCCTGTCGATCCAACGCTGATCCGATGTCGAAAAAATACGCAGGCAAAATAATCCGTTCATAGCGCAAATCGGCAAACCGGCGGTGAAGAGCGGGTAATCCCGCCCTCCACCGCCGGTTCCGCGTCGTGCGATGCCCGCGTCACGGACTCACGCGAATGGCACGGCCTCGAAGCCCGCCGCGAGCGCGCCGACGATCCTGTCGAGCTGCTCGCGCTGGATCACGAGCGGCGGCGACAGGATGATCTTCGTGCCGACCGGGCGCACCAGCACACCGTGCTCGCGCGCCACTTCCGCAACCGCGTTCGCATAGCCGGAAAGCGGGTCGATCGGCTCGCGGGTCTGCTTGTTCGCGACGAGATCGAGCGCGAGCATCAAACCCTTGCCGCGCACCTCGCCGACCGCCGCGAAGCGTTCGGGGAACGACCGCAGCGCTTCGAGCAGATACGCGCCCTGCTTCGCCGCGTTCGCCGGCAGGTCTTCCTTCACGACGATGTCGAGGCTGGCGATCGCAGCCGCGCATGCGACCGGGTGCCCGGCATACGTGTAACCGTGCATGATCGCGCCGCCGAAGTCGGCATTCGCGGCGAACGCGTCCTCGATCCGCGCGTTCACGGCCGTCGCGCCGAGCGGCACGTAGCCGGACGAGATCCCTTTCGCGAGACACATGATGTCCGGGCGCACGCCCCAGCCGCGGCTGCCGAACAGGCTGCCGCTGCGGCCGAAGCCCGTCACGACTTCGTCGGCGATCAGCAGCACGCCGTAGCGGTCGCAGACCTCGCGCACGAGCGGCCAGTAGTTGGCCGGCGGCACGATCACGCCGCCCGCGCCCTGCACCGGCTCGGCGATGAACGCCGCGACCGTGTCGGGGCTCTGGAACTGGATCTCGCGCTCCAGCATTTCCGCGCAGATCCGGCCGAGCTCCTCCGGGTCCTGCGTGAACGGATTGCGATACAGCCACGGCGTCTCGACGTGGAAGCAGCCGGGCAGGTTCGGTTCGTAATTGCGGCGGAACACGGTATTGCCGTTCACCGACGCGCCGCCGAAGTGCGTGCCGTGATAGCCCTGCTTCAACGAGATGAACTTCGTGCGGTCGGCCTGACCGCGCACCTTCCAGTACTGGCGCGCGATCTTCAGCGCGGTCTCGATCGAATCGGAGCCGCCCGAGCTGTACAGCACGCGCCGCATCCCCTCCGGCTCCAGCATGTCGATCAGCTTCTTCGACAGCTCTTCCGCGCGCGGATGCGAGATGCCGTCGAACAGCTGGAAGTATTCGAGCTCGTCGAGCTGGCGCACGATCGCATCCTTCACTTCCTGGCGGTTGTGCCCGACGTTCACGTTCCATAGCCCCGCGACGCCGTCGACCAGCTGCTTGCCGGTTTCATCGAACACGTAGCAGCCGTCGCCGCGCACGATGCGGATCGGCTTGCGCTGTTTCATTTCGTTCGGGTGCAGCATCGGGTGCCAGAATTTTGCTTCGTTGTAGCTCATTGCATTCTCCACTTTCGGATCGTTCGCGGTTGTCGCGTGTTCGGAACGGGCGCCGCGCGTCAGTGCGCGATGCACACGGATTTGGTTTCGGTGAAGCCCTCGATCGCGTACTGGCCGAACTCGCGGCCGATGCCCGACTGCTTGTAGCCGCCGAACGGCATCGACGGATCGAGCGGAATGTGGCAGTTCACCCATACGGTGCCGGCCTCGATCTGCGGCACGAGGTTCATCACGCGTTTCAGGTCGTTGCTCCAGATGCTCGCGGCGAGGCCGTACGGTGACGCGTTCGCGAGTCGCACGGCGTCGGCCGCATCGTCGAACGGCACGACGACGATCACCGGGCCGAACACCTCGTCGCGCACGATCGCGCTGTCGGGATGCGGATCGGCGATCACGGCGGGCTTCACGTAGTAGCCGGGCAGGTCGTCGGCCGGCGTGCCGCCCGCGAGGAAGGTGAGGCCCGCGCGGCGCGCGCCCTCGATGTGCTGGACGACCTTGTCGCGATGGTGCGCGGAGACGAGCGGGTTGATCTGCGCGGTGGTGTCGAGGCCCGCGCCGAGCTTCATCGACTGTGCGACGCCCGCGAGGCCGTCCGCGAGCTGCGCGAACTTGCTGCGGTGCACGTAGATGCGCGACGCGGCCGCGCACACCTGCCCCTGGTTGAAGAACGCACCGGCCGCGACGCCGTCGAGCGCCTGCGCGACGTCGACGTCGTCGAGCATCACGATCGGGTTCTTGCCGCCGAGCTCGAGCGAGAAGCGCGTCATGTTCTGCACCGCCGCCGCGCCGACCAGCTTGCCGGTCGCAGTCGAACCCGTGAACGAGATCTTCGCGATCGACGGGTGGCTCGACAGCGCGGCGCCGCATGCGCGCCCGCCGGTGACGACATTGAACACGCCTGGCGGCACGCCGGCGTCGCGGGCGAGTTCGGCCAGGCGCAGCGCGGTGAGCGGCGTTTCCGGCGACGGCTTCAGCACAATCGTGCAGCCGGCCGCGAGCGCCGGCACCAGCTTCCACACCGCAATCATCAGCGGGAAATTCCACGGCACGATCGCCGCGACCACGCCGACCGGCTCCTTGCGCGTATACGCTGTATAGCGCGCGCCGGGCGGGAACGGGATCGACACGTCGAGCGTCTGGCCGGTGATCTTGGTCGCCCAGCCTGCCATGTAGCGCGCGTATTCGACGCTCGCACCGACCTCGATCGCGCGCGATACGTGGATCGACTTGCCCTGGTTCAGCGTTTCGAGCTGCGCGAGCGTTTCGGCGTCGGCTTCGATCAGCTCCGCGAGCTTCAGCAGGATGCGTTCGCGGTCGGCGGGACGCAGCCCGCTCCACACGCGCGTGTCGAATGCATGCTTTGCGCTGGCGACCGCGCGTTCGACGTCGTGCGCGTCGGCGTCGGCGACCGTCGCGAGCCGCTCGCCCGTCGCCGGGTCGTACACGTCGAGGCGCGCGCCCGCGTGCGCGGGCTGCATTTGACCGTCGATGAAGAGGCCGAAGTCGCGTGCGACGAAGGTGCGCACGGTGTCGCTGACGGCGACGAAGTTCGTGGTGCTCATGGGCGTCTCGATGATTGTCGTGGTTGGGCCGCGTGCGCTCCGGCATGCGGGTGTCGAACCACTGTATCGACGAGGGATCGCGCCCGGTGAGCGCAAATTGGCAACCGCGTGCGGGACCGGAACGCGGGTGACTTCCGGAATGTGGAATGGCGGCGTGCGAGGGTTGCGTTATCGTCGGATGAATCGCGCGGGCTCGGGCTCGGGCTCGGGCTCGGGCTCGGGCTCGGACGCGGTGCGGACGCGGTACGGGTGCGGGTGCGGGTGCGGGTGCGGGTGCGGGTGCGGGTGCGGGTCCGGGTGCGGGTCCGGGTCCGGGTGCGGGTGCGGGTCCGGGTCCGGGTGCGGAAAAAACTACAGGAACAGCGCGCCGACCAGCCCGGTTCGGTTCGACACGCCGAGCTTCCGGTACATGCGCATCAGATGCGTCTTTATGGTCGGCTGGCCGAGCGCGAGATCGCGCGCGATCTCCTTGTTCGAGCGGCCGTCGCGCACGAGGCGGGCGATCTGCTCCTCGCGATACGTCAGCCGCTCGTCGCAACCGATCCGGTGTATCCCGCGCCGCGCGCGCAGCAACGGGGCCAGCGCGGCCTCGGCGACCGGTTGCAGCCGTGCCAGCGCGTCGATCTCGCCCGGCGCGAACCGGCCCGCCGTGCCGTTGCCCAAGTCGCCGCCCGCGTCGCTCTTGCCGAAGCGCAGCAGCGAAAACGCACCGACCGTCCGCCCCGCGTCGTCGCGCAGCCAGATTTCGACGACGTCGGCGACATCGTGCCGCCGCAGGAAACGGGTCCAGTACGCGGACGCATCGCGTCTTTCGTCAGGCAATTGGGAAGCGAGCGTCACGACCGCCTGAGCGCCGGCCGCGCAGCGCGACGGGTGCAGCGGATCGAGCATCCGGTAGCGCGCGATGTAGGTGCGATGCATCGACTCGGGCATGCCGAACAGCTCGAAATCGGCCGGCTCTCCGCTCAGGTCGAGCCGGTAGAACACGATCGCGGACGGGCTCGCAAACGCGTCGAACGCTTCGACGCACGCGCGCAGCGCGCGCTGCCAGTCGGCGGCTTCGTGATCGGCGGGAACGGGTGAGGTCGGCATGATGAGAGCGGCCGGCGGCCGAACGCGTCGAAGTTCGGGCCAGCGTACCGGCGCCGAAATGGGCCGGTGAGCACAAATCGGCAATTCGTCCGCGCGTGGCGGAAGGATCCCGCTCGCCGTATCGCGACGGCGTCGTGAATCGGCGATCGCCCCGCCGGCAGCCGCATGCTCGGCGGGGCGACGGGTCGACGGGTCGGCGGTCTGCAACGGCGACAGCAACAGCAACAGCAACAGCAATCGTGCCGTGTGACAGATCGCGCACGCAAATCGCGCGCGATTCAGAACGATCGGCGAATTGCGCGCAAGTGCCTGTACGCGCAGCCTCGCGACGCAAGCGTGGCGAAGCCCCCGTACGCGTCAGTGCGCGTTCGCGGCGAACGTATCGCAGGCGCTCACTTCTCCCGATTCCATCCCGCGCCGCAGCCAATACACGCGCTGTTCGCTGGTGCCGTGCGTGAAACTCTCCGGCACGACGTAGCCCTGCCCTTGCTGCTGCAGCCGGTCGTCGCCGATCGCGGCGGCCGCCTTCAGCCCATGTTCGAAATCGCCGGGCTCCATCAGCCGCTGGTTCGCGCGCTGCGCGTTGTTCGCCCACACGCCGGCGAAGCAGTCGGCCTGCAGCTCCATCCGCACCGACAGCGCGTTCGAGCGCGCTTCGCTCGAACGGCGGCGCGCGGCATCGACCTTGTCCGAAATGCCGAGCAGGTTCTGCACATGATGGCCGACTTCGTGCGCGATCACGTACGCCTGCGCGAAATCGCCGCCCGCGCCGAACCGCTTGCGCAGTTCGTCGTAGAAGCCGAGATCGATGTACACATTGCGGTCACCCGGACAGTAGAACGGCCCCATCGCAGTCTGACCGGTGCCGCATGCGGTCGGTGTCGAGTTCGTGAACATCACGAGCTTCGGCGGCTGGTACTGCGCATGCAGTTGGGTATTGAAGACGTCCGTCCACGTGCGCTCGATATTGCCGAGCACCTTGCGCGTGAACACGGCGCCCGGATCGTTCGCCGGCGCGCCCTGGTGCTGCGAGGGCGCGGGCTGCGCCTGCTGCTGCCGGCCCTGCAGCGCGGACGCGCCCTCGAGCACGACGCGCGGGTCGATCCCGAAGAAATACGATGCGGCCAGCGCGACCACGATCGTGCCGATGCCGATCGTCGCGCGCCCGCCGCCAAACCCGCCGCCGCGTCGATCCTCGACGTTTACGCTTTCTCTTTCGTCGTCCAGCCTCATTGCCGGCCCCTCCCTGTTCTTGTCGATGGTCCGACCGCGCGACGCGCGACCGGGCGATCCGCCACCGCGTACTGCACCATCGGCAGACGCGATGCATCCGGACCGGGCGCGTTCGCACGCCGATCCTGCCGCCTGCCGCTCCGCTTGCACGACGGAATCGGCCGGCCGCCGCGCCACGCATCGATGCGCGGGCGCGCCCGCGCCATTTTGCCGGGCTTTTGCGACTTATCGCAAAAATACGGAGGATAGAGCGATTCGGCGCCGAACATCGTCAGCCTTTGCAAAATGATCGCGACCTACCGAGCGACCCGGTGCGGGATACCGCCCTCGACCGTTCGGCCGGTTCCCGTTCATCCTTTCGGCGGATACCGCAGTGCGTCGGCACGCCCTAAAGTGACCGGAAACGATGCTCTTCCGGAGAACGACATGGCACCCCCGCAACCCCGCACGATCGTAATCACCGGCGCAGGCACCGGCATCGGCGCCGCGTGCGCGCGCCGCTTCGCCGCCCGCGGCGACAGCGTCGTGCTGATCGGGCGGCGTCGGGCGCCGCTCGACGCGCTAGCCGTCGAGACGGGCGGCTTCGCGCTCGCCGGCGACGCCGCGAGCACGGACGACTGGACCCGTTTCGTGCCCGAGATCGCCGCACGGCTCGGCCCGGTCGATGCGCTCGTCGCATGCGCGGGCGGCCACGGTCTCGGCCGCGCGGACGAAACCGACGACGCGCAATGGCGCGACGCGATGCATGCGAACCTCGACACCGCGTTCGTCAGCGCGCGCGCGTGCCTGCCCGACCTGATCGCGCGGCGCGGCAGCATCGTGCTCGTCGCATCGATCGCCGCGCTGGCGGCCGGCCCCGGCGTATGTGGCTATACGGTCGGCAAGCATGCGCTGCTCGGGCTCGCGCGTTCGCTCGCACGCGACTACGGCCCGCACGGCGTGCGCGCGAACGCGGTGTGCCCGGGCTGGGTGCGCACGCCGATGGCCGATGCGGAAATGGAACCGCTGATGTCCGCGTACGGCGACACGCTCGACGGCGCCTACGCGCGCGTCAGTGCCGACGTGCCGTTGCGGCGCGCGGCCGATCCCGACGAGATCGCGGCCGTGTGCGCGTTCCTGGCCTCGCCCGACGCATCGTTCGTGACCGGCGCAACACTCGTGGCCGACGGCGGCGCGACGGTCGTCGATGTGCCGACGCTCGCGTTCGAGAGCTTGTGATGCCCGGACACACGAAGCCCGCGTGACGTCGCATTGCAGACGGCCGCGCAACGTCGAGCACGTGCGTACCGCCGGCCGGCGGCCGGCGCCCGGGCAGACACTGCCCACTTCTGCCGCTCCGGAAATCCGCTAACATCGTCCGATCCCGCCGCCCCCGCGCGGCACTGCCTCACCGCTCGGAATGCGATGAACATCCGGTTTCTTGAAACCTTCGTCTGGCTCGCGAAGCTGGAGAACTTCCGGCTCACCGCCGAGAAACTGCATACGACGCAGGCGGCCGTGTCGAGCCGCATCGCGTCGCTGGAAGAGGCGTTCGACGTGCGTCTGTTCGACCGCAACACGCGCTCGGCCACGCTCACGCCCGCGGGCCGGCGCATGCTCGCGTACGCGGAGCGGATCGTGCGGCTCGACAGCGAGATGCGGCGCGACATCGACGCGGCGAGCGACGCGGGCCTGATCCGGATCGGCGTGATCGAGTCGATCGTGCACAGCTGGTTTCCGGCGCTGATGGCGCAATTGCGCGAGCGCTATCCGCGCCTCGACGTCGAAATCACGAGCGACACGACGCTGCACCTGGTCCGCCTGATGAGCACCGACGGCGTCGACCTGATCCTGCAGACCGACCCGGTGCCGGGCCCCGACTTCACGAATCTGCCGCTGTGCGAATTCCCGGTGCGCTGGGCGGCGAGCCCGCGTCTCGGCCTCGGCGGCGAACGGCTCGACGTCGCGCGGCTTGCCGCGTATCCGATCATCAGCTTCTCGCGTCATTCGGGGCCTCACGCCACGATCGAGCGGCTGTTCGCGGCCGTCGAACGGCCGGCCAGCATCAACTGCATCACGTCGGTCGCCGCGATGATCCGGCTCGTCGCCGACGGCTTCGGCGTGGCCGCGCTGCCGCCCGCGATCATCGGGCGCGAACTGCAGGAAGGCTCGCTCGAACTGCTCGACGTCGAACCCGACTTCCCCGCGCTGCCGCTCGTCGCGTCGTATCGCACGCAGGGCCTGCCGGTCGCCGCCCGCATCGCCGAACTGGCGAGCGAAGTGGCGCGCGCGATGCCGACGGTTTCCAGTCATGCGAAGCCCGCCGCGTCGGCAACGGCCAGGACCGAAGCCGAAGCCGAAGCCGAAGCCGAAGCCGACATCGTCGACAAATCCCCCGCCCGCCCGGCGAAAAAGAATCGACCCCCGGCCGCAAAACGCATGCCGAAATCCGCACCGCCGGCCACCCCGGCGAAGCGCCGTCCGCCCCGCTCATAAGAAAACCTGTTCACCGCGAATTTGTTTTCTTGTTGGACGGGCGCAGCCCGTCTTCGGGACACTGCGGTTCCAGACACACCCGTCACGAGGAACCCGCAATGACCCGCACTTCCCTTCCACACGGCCAGCTCTGCGTCTGGACGGACATCGACCCCGCGCACGAAGCCGATTTCAACGCGTGGTACGACCGCGAGCACATGCAGGAGCGTGTCGCGATTCCCGGCTTCACGCATGCGCGACGGTTTCGCGCGACCGACGGCGGCCCGCGCAAGTACCTCGCGCTGTACGTGACGGACACGCTCGACGTGTTCCGCGGCGACGCATATCGGCGCGCATTCACGAAGCAGACCGCGTGGTCGCTCGCGAATTTCGAACGGATGACGGGCACGCAGCGGCGCGTCGGCGAACTGACGATCGAGGCCGGCGACGGCGAAGGCACGCATCTCGCGCTGTTCGTGCTGCCGCCCGAACGCATCGACGTGCCGCACCTGCGCGAGCGCTTCGACGCGGTGCTGAGCGAAGCCGGCATTCATGCGGCACGGCTGTTCCGCACCGTGTCCGAGCTGTCCGCGCCGATCGGCGCCGATGCGGGCGCGCGTGCGGCCGCCGACGCGCTCGTGCTGATCGAGGGCAGCGATGCGGCGGCCACGCGCCGCGTCGCCACCGCCATCGCCGGTCACGACGACGTACGCACCTTCGACCTGCTGTGGCGCGCCGCCGCGCCGCTGCCGCCCGCAGGTCGCGATGCCGAAACGAACGCGGCAACCACCGCGCTGTCCGCCTGAACGCCGGCTTCGCCTTCAGCCGCGACGTCCGTCACCGGCACGCGCGTCATTCCGTCATCCTTAACGACATGCCCGACACCATGAGCACTCTCGCCCAGCCCGCCGCCCACGCGCCCCGCCGCGTCCGCAACAGCCGACTCGCGACCGCGAGCATGATCGGCACGTCGCTCGAGTGGTACGACTTCACGATCTACAACACGCTCGCCGCGCTCGTGTTCAACCATCTGTTCTTTCCGTCGGTCGATCCGCTGGCCGGCACGATCCTCGCGTTCTCGACGTATGCGGTCGGCTACGTGTCGCGTCCGCTCGGCGGCTTCGTGTTCGGCAACCTCGGCGACCGCATCGGCCGCCGCGCCGTGCTGATGCTCACGCTCGTGCTGATGGGCGTGACGACCGCGCTGATGGGCGCGCTGCCGACCTATGCGCAGGCCGGCATCCTGAGCCCGATCCTGCTCGTCGCGCTGCGCTTCGTGCAGGGCGTCGCGCTCGGCGGCGAATGGGCCGGTGCGGTGCTGCTGTCGGTCGAGCACGGCGACCAGAAACGGCGCGGGCTGTCCGCGTCGTGGACACAGATCGGCCCGTCGTTCGGCACGCTGCTCGGCACGGGCTGCATCGCGCTCGTCACGCTGTCGACCACGTCGGAAAACTTCCTGGCCTGGGGCTGGCGCGTGCCGTTCGCGGCCAGTGCGCTGCTCGTCGTGTTCGGTTTCTGGCTGCGGCGCGGCGTCGACGAAACGCCGCAGTTCGAGCAACTCGCGCAATCGCACGCGACCGCCGAGGTGCCCGTCGCCGAAGTGCTGAAGTGCCACTGGCGGCGCCTGCTGATCGCCGGCGGCTCGCGGATCGGCTCCGACGTGCTGTACGCGCTGATCGTCGTGTTCACGCTGACCTACGTGACGACCGTGCTGCACCTGTCGCGTCCGCTCGCGCTGACGGCCGTGATGGTCGGCACGGCCTGCAATGCGCTCGCTGTGCCGTTCTTCGGCGCGCTGTCGGACCGCTTCGGACGCCGCCCCGTGTATCTGGCCGGCGCGATGGCCGGGATCGTGTGGGCGTTCGCGTTCTTCACGATGCTCGATTCCGCGCGGCCGGGCGCGATCGTCGCGGCGGTTGCGATCGGCCTCGTGATCCATGCGGTGATGTACGGCCCGCAAGGCGCGTTCGTCACCGAGCAGTTCCCGACGCGCGTGCGTTATGCGGGCTCGTCGCTGGCCTACACGCTCGCCGGCATCGTCGGCGGCGGCTTCGCGCCGCTCGTGATCGCGACGCTGTTCCGCCAGACCGGAACGACGACGGCCGTGTCGCTGTACGTCACCGCGTCGCTCGTCGTCACGTCGATCGCACTGCTCGCCGCGCGCGAGACCGCGCACCGTCCACTCGCGGATTGAGCCTCCCCGCCGATCGTCCCGTTCATTCGCACTTCAAACGGATACCCGCATGCAAGCCCTGTCGTTCAACGTGATGCCCGCGCACGGCGCGCCGGCCCGGGTCGACGTCGAGATCGAACGCGTCGTGATCGCCGGCTGGGCCGGCCGCGACCCGGACGCGATCCGCGCGCACATCGACGAGCTCGCGGCGCTCGGCGTCGCGCCGCCGTCGACCACGCCGTGCTTCTACCGCGTGTCGTCCGCGCTGCTCACGCAGGCGCCGTCGATCGGCGTGCTCGGCGCGCGCTCGGGCGGCGAGATCGAGTGCGTGCTGATCGACAGCCCGCTCGGTACGCTGGTGACGGTCGGTTCAGATCATACGGATCGGGAAGTCGAAGCCTACGGCGTCGCGGTGTCGAAGCAGATATGCGCGAAACCGCTCGGCCGCGACGCATGGCGCCATGCGGACGTCGCCGATCACTGGGACGCGATCGAGATGCGCTCATGGCTGATCAAGCCCGGCGGCGAACGCGTCGCGTATCAGCACGGCGCCGTCAGCGGGCTGCTTGCGCCCGATGCGCTGTGGCAGCGCTTCGACGACCGACGCACGATGCCCGCGCGCTGCGCGATGTTCGGCGGCACGGTCGCCGTGCACGGCGCAATCGCCGCGATGGGCGACGGCGACGCGTTCGAGATGGAACTGCACGATCCGGTGCTCGGGCGCAGTCTTCGGCATCGATATGCGGTCGAGGTGTTGCCGATCGTTGCGTGATGGATGTTGGCGCGCGGCGCAGGCGGACAAGGGCATGAACCGCATGCAGGCCCGCCCTCCACGTGCGCCGCTCGACGTTATCGCAGACAACCCAGCCCGGCCAGCGTCGCCTCCACGGCCGTATCGAGCGGTGTCAACGGCTCGTGGCCCAATACCGCCGTCACCCGCGCGTTGTCCATCCGGAGCGGCTCACGCCACAGATAGCGCATTTCGCGCATCTCGCGCATCGTCGTGACGAACGGTGCCGCGGCCCACACGAGCCACCACGGGAATCGCCGCACCGTCGGCTGCATCCCGTGCCGCTGCGCGACGCGCCGCACGGCCTGCGCCATCTGCGTGCCGTCCGCGTCCCAGTGCCCGCCGAGATGGAAGCGCGCGAACGGCTCCAGCGTGTCGCGTCGCTCCAGCAGCTCGACCATCGTGCGTGCGACGTCCGGCAGGTACGCCCACTGATGGCCGACGCCCGGCCGGCCCGGCACGTTGATGGCCGCCACGGGCCGGCCGGCCTTGACGAGCCCCTGCCCGAACCAGTTGTTGCCCGCGTGCGCTCCGAAGAAGTCGCCGGCCCGCACGATGATCGTGCGGACGCCGTGCGCGGTTGCCGCCTGCAACCGCCGCTCCATCTCGACGCGAATCGCGCCCTTGCGCGTCACCGGACGCTGCGGCGCCTCTTCGCGCAACACGGGAAACGCATCGGGGCCGTAGTTGTAGATCGTCCCCGGCAGCACGACGGTCGCCTGCTCCGCCGTCGCCGCCGCGATCGTGTTGTCGAGCATCGGCAATACCTGCGTCGACCAGTTCCGATAGCCGGGCGGGTTCACCGCGTGCACGATCACGCTGCAGCCGCGCGCCGCGCGGACCACCGCGTCGCGGTCGAGCGCGTCGCCGCGCAGCCACGCGATCCCGTCGCGCTCCACCGTGCCGGCATCGAGCCCGCGCTTGAGCGCGCGCACCTGCCAGCCGGCATCGCGCAACTGACGCGCGACCTCGCCGCCGATGCCCCCGCTCGCGCCGAGCACGAGCGCCTGTCGTTGCGTTCCACCTGCGTTCACCGTCATGGCCGTTCTCCGTGAATGAACCGTTGTCTGCACGCATTCTGGCGCGCGGCGGCCTGATAAGGAATTGCCGAACTCAACCGATCGGCTATACATTTATGTATGACCGCCGATCTGAACTGGGAACGCTATCGCACCTTCCTCGCCGTGCTCACGGAAGGCTCGCTGTCGGGCGCTGCGCGCGCGCTCGGCATCACGCAGCCGACGGCCGGCCGGCACGTCGCGGCGCTCGAGGCCGCGTTCGGCCAGACGCTGTTCACGCGCTCGCCGTCGGGGCTGCTGCCGACCGAGGCGGCGCTGGCGCTGCGCGGCCACGCCGAGGCGCTGCGCAGCGCGGCGGCCGCGTTCGAGCGCGCGGCCGCGAGCCACGGCGCGGGCGTGCGCGGCACCGTGCGGATCTCGGCCAGCGACGTGATCGCGGTCGAGGTGCTGCCGTCGATGCTCGCGCAGTTGCGGCGCGACCATCCGGGGCTCGTCATCGAACTGGTGCCGACCGACCGCATCCAGGACATCCTGAATCGCGAGGCCGACATCGCGGTGCGAATGGCGCCGCCCGCGCAGGAAGCGCTCGTCGCGCGGCGCATCGGCGAGATCGACGTCGCGCTGCATGCGCGTGACGACTACCTGGCACGCAACGGCACGCCGTCGTCGACGGACGAACTCGCGCATCACGCGCTGATCGGCTTCGATACGGTGACGCCGTTCATCCGCTCGGCGGGGCGCGCGATGCCGCTGTGGAAGCGCGATGCGTTCGCGTTGCGCACCGACAGCAATCTCGCGCAGCTCGCGATGATTCGCGCGGGCTACGGGATCGGCTTCTGCCAGAACCGGCTCGCGCAGCGCGACGCGCGGCTCGTGCGCGTGCTGCCGGACGGGCCGGCGATGAAACTGGAAACCTGGGTGGTCATGCACGAGGATCTGCGGGCGAGCCCGCGATGCAGGGCCGTGTTCGACGCGGTGGCGAACGGGCTGCGCGCGTATGCCGAAGGGACGGCCGACTAGGCCGTCCGCAACCGCGCGCACGCGCATCGTCGCGACGCGCGCTATTCGTGGTTCTTGCCCGCGAGGAGGATGTCGGCCATGCGTCGCCACGGGTTGTTGGGCGGGTCGTAGCCGCGCAGCCCGTCTTCGGACGCCTCGGCCCAGTCGACCATTGCCTCCAGGTACTCGCCGATCGAGCGGTTTTCCCAGCCGAGCGCGGCGGCCGCGAACGGCGACGGCGGCACGTCGGCGTCGAGCTGGCGCTCCTTGTGCCAGTCATGGCCGAGCACGCGCAGGAAATGAATCAGCGTGCGTTCGTCGGTCACGCGCTCGAGCGCATGCTGCAGCCGCGCGGCCATCTCGTCTTTCAGTTCGTCGTTCATGCGTATCGCCCCCCGCTACGCAACGTTCAGAACGCTTCCACCTCGCACCAGCCGGGATACGTTTGCTCGACGATGAAGAAGTCGTCGAAGTAGACGAGCCCGAGCCGCTCGAGCGACCTCATGCACGCATCGGCAGCATCGCCGCCGAAAAACGGGCCGAGCGACACCAGCCGGTCCGACTCGTCGAAACAGCCGGCGAAATTGAATTCGCGCATGACCGCGGACAGGTCGACCGCTTTCTCGGCCAGCGCCGCGCGTCGAACGACGATTCCGAAATCTCTCGATATTTTCATCGGTACCGACTCCCGTCGAATACGTGCATGCGCGCCGACGCGCATGCCTGCTTCACATCAGCAACTGCCGCGACAGCACCTCGCGCGCCTGCGTGACCGTCTCGCGTTCGCCCGGCATCGGCGGCGTCAGCGAGAACACGGCGTCCGGCAGCGCCGGCAGCCGGTATTTCGTGCCGAGCCGCACGAGGCCCTCGCCGATCGCCGATGCGCACAGACAGCCGACGCCAAGCCCCGCCGCCAGCATCGACTGAAGCCCGGCGACGCCCGACGCGCTGTGCACGAGCACGTACGGCACATGCTGCTCGTCGAGCGAGCGCACGGCGATCTGATGCATCATGCAGTCGTCCGGCAACAGCACGAGCGGCAACGGCTCGGGCAATTGCTCGGCGAGCAACGGCGACGCGACCCACGACAGCGGCTCGCGCCGCAGCACCCAGCGCGTATCGGCCGATGCGGGCCGGAACGGACCGCTCGACAGGTTCATCACGACGCCCAGATCGATCTGTCCGCGCGCGTGCGCGGCTTCGATTTCCGCGCTCTTCATCGCGCTCACGTGCAGGCTCAGTTGCGGGTAGCACTCCCGCAACCGCGCGAGCAGGCCCGCGACTTCATGCGTCCGGTAGTAATCGGTGATCGCGACGCGCAACTCGCCCTTGATCGCCTGACCGCGAACTTCGTCGAACGCGGCCTCGTTCAATGCAACGATGCGCCGCGCATGCTGCAGCAAGCGTGTGCCGGCCGGGGTCGGCTCCACGCCGCGCTTGCTGCGCACGAACAGCGGCACCCCGGCGCGCGATTCGAGCTTGCGCACCTGCTCGCTCACCGTCGACTGTGACAGATGCAGCAATGGCGCGGCCGCCGTAAGGCTGCCCGCATCCGCCACCGCCGCGAATGTGCGCAACTGATCCAGATCGAAACCGCGCATCGCGCCTCCATCCATCGAATAACCCGATGGATGCTACCACCAATTCCCGCTTTTCCGAACCATAGACAATCCACAGAATATGGGTTCAACGGGTCCCGACATGCGTTACGGCCCTCATTCTTCCGGACTTTCGTTCATGACCGACAACACCCTTGCCCATTGCGCGCCGGCCGGCTCGGCCGCCGCGGCACCGCCGCGCAGCCATCACGGCTGGGCGCTCGTCGTCCTGCTGGTCGGCGCCATTCTGCCGCCGCTCGACTACTTCATCGTGAATCTCGCGCTGCCGGCCATTCGCGACGGCATCGGCGCACGACCGGCCGAGCTGCAGCTCGTCGTGTCGGCCTATGCGTGCGCGAACGCGGTCGTTCAGATCACCGGCGGGCGTCTGGGCGACCTGTACGGCCGCAAGCGGATGTTCATGATCGGGATGGCCGGCTTCGTGGTCGCATCGGCGCTGTGCGGGCTCGCCGGCAGCGGCGCGGTGCTGGTCGGTGGCCGCGTGCTGCAGGGCCTGTTCGCCGCGATCCTCGCGCCGCAGGTGCTCGCGACGATCCGCAGCGTGTTCAGCCCGCACGAGCAGGTGCGCGTGATGGGTTTCTACGGTTTCGTGTTCGGCCTCGCGGCCGTGATCGGCCAGCTGGGCGGCGGCGCATTGATCAGCCTGCATCCGTTCGGGCTCGGCTGGCGCGCGATCTTCCTGGTCAACGTGCCGATCGGCATCCTCGCGCTGCTCGGCAGCTGGCGCTTCATCCCGGAAAGCCGGACGCCGCGCGGGCAGCGCATCGACGTGCCCGGCACGGTGCTGCTGTCGCTGTTCCTGCTGATGCTCGTCTATCCGCTCACGCACGGACGCGAGGCGGGCTGGCCGCTGTGGATGGTCGCGTGCGCTGCCGGCGCGCTGCCGATGCTCGGCGCGCTGCTGGCGGTCGAAGCGCGCCGGCTCGCCGGCGGCCTCGACCCGCTGCTCGACGTGCGCCTGCTGCGCAACCCGGTCGTCGCGCTCGGGCTCGCGCTCGCATTCCTGTTCTACATGCTGAGCGCGCTTTTCCTCAGCTACGGGATCTATCTGCAGGGCTGCCTGAACTGGTCGCCGCTCGAGTCGGGGCTGGCGATCCTGCCGCTCGGCATCGGCTTCCTCGCGAGCCCGCTGCTGATGCCGCGCCTCGTCGGCCGGCTCGGCGGTCACCGCGTGCTCACGCTCGGCTTCGCGATGCTCGCGGCCGGCGTCGCGACCGCCGCCGCACTGGCCGGCGAACACGCGCCCGGCCCGGGCTTTTACGCGGGCATCGCGGCGATCGGCGTCGGGCAAGGCCTCGTGCTGCCGTCGGTCGTGCGGATCGTACTCGCGGAAGTCGACGCGGCACGCGCCGGGGTCGCGTCGGGCATGGTCAGCACGATGTTGCAGATCGGCGCGGCCGGCGGGGCGGCGACACTCGGCGGGCTGTTCTTCGCGCGGCTCGGCGCGCAACCGCAGGCGCTCGACTACGTGCAAGGGTTCAGGACGGCGATGTGGGCGCTGACGGCCGTGCTGCTCGCGTGCGTCGCGTTGTCGGCCGCACTGGGGCCGCTGCATCGTCGGGTGCGGGCCGGCGCATAACCACACGAGTCCGATAAAACATCGCCGGTGGTCAATCAGGGCACGGGTGGCCGCTTGCGGGCCTCAGGCTCATTCGTGATGCTTGTGTTGCGCGTGTCGCGCTTCCCATTCGGCCAGCTCGACGCGATAGCGCGCCAGCGCTTCATCGTACAGGTCGAACACGCACGGCGAGCAGCCGCTGTTGCAGCAGTCTTCCAGTTCGGGTTGTTCGGGCGGGGTCGGACGCGGATCGTCGGCGAGCGTATCCGTGCAGGCAGGCTTGGTCACGGCTTCAGTCACATGATGGCGAACGCTCAGTATACGGTGACGAGCTGTCGCATGCAGGCAGACGGCCGTGCGCAGCGCTGATCGAAACCGCGGCGATCGCGGCAATTCCGCGTGCGAGATGCCGCATGCTCGCGCATCGTAATCGACGGCGCTCGCCCGCCATCCGCTATGCCACGCGACCGCTCACGGGAATCGATGCGCCGGTGATCGCCTGCGCGTGAGCCGACAGCAGGAACCCGATCGTCGCGGCGATCTGTTCGGGCCGGACCCAGCGCGTGAAATCCGCATCAGGCATGTCCGCGCGGTTCGGCGGCGTGTCGATGATGCTCGGCAACAGCGCGTTCACGGTCACGCCGCGATCGAGCAGTTCCGCCGCCAGCGCCTCGGTGAGTCGGGCGACGCCAGCCTTCGCGGCCGCATACGCGCCCATTCCCGCGCCGGCCTTGAACGCCGCGCCCGCGCCGATGTTGACGATGCGGCCCGCCGGGCTCGCCACCAGGTACGGCAGCGCGGCCTTCGACGCATTCAGCGCCGTCTTCACGTTCAAGTCGTACATGCGGTCCCACGTGGCCGCGTCGCCGTCGGCAATCGTCTGCCACACGAACGCGCCTGCAATGTTCAGCAGCGCGTCGACGCGGCCGAATTCGCGATTCACGCTGTCGAGCGCGCGCGCAGCTGCGTGCGGATCGACGAGATCGATGCCGCCGATGCGCAGCGCATCGGCCGGTACGCCGGGCAACGCCTGCGCGTCCGGCGCCGCGCCACGGCCGATCAGCGCGACGCGAGCGCCGTGCTGGCCGAGCCACGCGGCTGTCGCGACGCCGAGATGGCCGAATCCGCCGGTGATCGCGACTGCCTTGCCTTTCAGGTCGTGTTCCATCGATGTGCTCTCCTGGGTCGAAGGGAGGTGGATGATACGCGGTTCGGTGCGCGGCCGGCCGCGACACGGACGTGCCCGGCCGGCGTTTCGACAGCGTAGCGCCGTTCGCGCTGCTCCGTGTGCTGCGACGGATGCGTGATCATCGACGAAGTTGCGCGGTTGATCCGCCGCGTCCGGTCATGCGCTTCACGCCAGGCATGACCGGACGTGGCCGGGCATAATGCGCGATCACGGTGCGCCGCGCCGTGCGCCGCGATCGCGCCGGGCGCTTGAACGGCCCACGACCGTTCCGTATCGAAACCCGAACCTCAACCCGTCTTCTACCCCATGCAAGTACTCGTCGTTGGCACCGGCAAGCTGGCAACCGAACTGCTCGGCTCGCACCGACTCGACCCGGCAACCTGTCGCGTGATGGCCTGGTCGGACCCGGCACGGGGCGACGAACGTTCGATCGTCGTTCACGCCGGATCGGGCCGCGAACTGCCTGCCGCGATCGAATTCTGCCGTGCAACGGGTTCGCCGCTCGTCGAGCTGTCCACCGGCTCCGACCTCGAAACCGGCGCGCACGACTTCCCCGTCGTGCTCTGTCCGAACACGAACATCCTGATGCTCAAGTTCATGAGCATGCTGGAAACCAGCGGCCATCTGTTTCGCGATTGCCACATCAGCGTGACGGAATCGCACCAGGCCACCAAGACATCCGTGCCCGGCACCGCGGTCGGTATCGGACGCTCGCTCGGCGTTCCGGCACACGACATCCATTCCGTACGCGACCCGGCCGAGCAACGCGACGCGTTGCAGATTCCCGACGATCAGCTCGGCCGCCATGCGTTCCACCGGATCCGCATCGAGGACGGCGCATGCAGCCTGCAATTCGAATCCCGCGTGTATGGCGCGTCGCCCTACGCGGACGGCGTGTCGCGGATCGTCGAGGCCGTCCGGCAGCACGCACTCGAACCGCGCCGGTATTCGATCGTCGAGTTCATTCATAACGGCTGGCTGTAGGCGCGACCGCGCGCGTGTCGCGCTGCCGTTCAGCCGACACGCTCGGCGCTCCGGTCGCATGATCGCGCCCGCGCCCGCTTACCCGTCACCCAGCACGGCCCCGCTTTCCGGCAACGTCGCGCCGCCGTCGACGACGATCGTCTGCCCGGTGATGTACGCCGCATCGGCCGATGCGAGAAACAACATCGCGCTGGCGATGTCCTCCGGCTCGCCCATTCGCGCGAGCGGAATGTCGCGCGCGATCTGCGCGGCGACCGATGCATCGCCGAGATTGCCGGCGGCCGGCGTGCGGATCATCCCCGGCTCGACGCCGTTGACCGTCACGTTGCGGCGCGCGAGCTCGAGCGCTGCTGCGCGAATGAAGCCGTTCACGCCTGCCTTCGACGCCGCGTAGTGCGCGAGCCCCGGATAGACGACGCGCGGCCCGGTCACCGACGACGTGACGAGCAACCGCCCGGCGCCTGCACGCTCGAATGCCGGCAGCGCGGCCTGGGCGAGCCAGAACAGCGCCGACAGGTTGACCGACAGCGTGCGCTCGAGCACCGGCGCATCGATCTGCTCGAACGGAGTCAGCGGGAAGTACGCGGCGTTGTGAACGACGACGTCGAGCCGGCCGCCGTCGCGCTCGACCGCCGCGACGAGCGCGACGAGCGCGTCGCGGCTCGCGGCGTCGACGCGATACGCGCGCGCATCGCCGCCCGCGCGGACGAGCGCGTCCGCCTGCGCGGCAGCGGCATCGACGTTGAGATCGGCGAGCGCGACGCATGCACCGGATTGCGCGAAACGGCGCGCGATTGCCGCGCCGATTCCCTGCGCGGCACCGGTGACGAGCACGACGTGCCCGCTGAAATCCGCACGCAGGCGGCCGCTGCCCGGCACGGCGTTCATCGCTGCGCCTCGCCGGCGAGCGGATGCACGGTTTCGTTCAGCACCTGCGCATGCGCGCCGACCGGGAAGTTCGACAGCGTGCCGAAATCGCCGCCCTGGTATCCGAAGATCTTGCCGTCCGTCTTGCGTTGCGCGAGGTCGATCAGCACGACCCCGAGCGTCGGCACCACCTTCTCGCGCCATACGAACAGGTACAACTGCTCGGCGAGCTTGAAGTAATGGCAGCGGTCTACGTCGGCCAGCCCGTCTTCGACACCCTGCAGACACTGCCATGCATAGAAGTTCTCGTTCAGGTAGATGTGCTCGTAGCATTCGGTCGGGCTGTAGCGGTACATCGTGCGCTTGCCGATCAGTTCGCGCGTGGGCCCGTGCAGCGGGCCCGGCCGTGCATGACCGCCGACGGTGCCGTGCCGGAACGTCGCATCGACACCCGTCAGCGGCAGCCCGCGTGCGACGCGCGTGAACGCGTCGACGCGCGTCTCGGTTTCCGTCGGCAGCGTGCCGATCACCGAGGTCCACACGCCCTGCCCGACGTCGATCACGAGACTGACCGACGTCGCGCGTGCTGCCGGGTCGATGTAGTCGACGAAATACAGATCGTCGCGCAGCCGCGTGACACGGCAACGCGCACGGCCGCCCTCGCCGGTCGCAGCGTCGCGCCATTGCAGCGCGCCGGCCTCGAACGTATAGACGCGCCATGCGCCCGATGCGTCGTCGAGGGCCAGCGAGCGCCCGACGAGCGCGTCCACGGGCGCGAGGACGTTCGCGTCCGGCGCGAAGCCGTCCGCGAGCGCGCCAACCTGAATGAATACCGGATCCTGTCGTTCCACCTGCCGTCTCCCGCGCAGCTTCAGGCCCGGCGGGCCATGTACGCTGCTCATGTGCACATGGTGCGGGCTGCGCGCGCCGCGCGGTATCGGCCAAAAGGATGAAGGGCGCGCGGCGCCGGAACGCGCTAAAGTGCACGTGATCCGCGCCGCTGCCGGCCCGAGGAGCGCCCATGCACCGTGTCACCCATTACCGACGCACCGATGAAGGCATCGAGGCAATCAGTCTCGAGTCCGACCGCGTGTTTCCGCGGCACGCGCACGACGAATTCGGGATCGGCGTGATCGTCAGCGGCGCGCACCGGTCCTGGAGCGGGCGCGGGCAGGTCGACGCGCTGGCCGGCGACGCGATCATGGTCAATCCGGGCGAGATGCACGACGGCATGCCGATCGAAACGGGTGCGGGCCGGCGCTGGCGGATGCTGTACCTCGCGCCCGCACTGGTCGCGGGCGTCGCGGCGGAAGAAGGCCTCGGTGGTGTCGAGCTCGCGCATCCGGCCGTGCGCGACGCGCGGCTCGCGGCCGCGTTCGGCCGGCTGCATGCACGGATCGTCGCTAGCGACACGCTGCCGCTCGCCCGCGACGAAGCGCTCGTGACCCTGGTCGCCGGGCTGCTTGCGCGGCACTCGAATCGCGCGTTGCCGCCCGCGGGCGTCGCACCGGCGATCCGTGTGGCGCGTGAGCGGCTCGATGCCGCACCGGCCGCACCCGTGTCGCTGGCGGAACTCGCCGGCCTGAGCGGCGTGAGCCGCTTCCAGTTATTGCGCGGATTCGCGCGCGAACTCGGCATCACACCGCATGCGTACCTGATGCAGTCGCGCACGCGGCTCGCGCGCGCACTGCTCGCGAATGGCCGGCCGATCGCGGATGCCGCGGCCGAAGCCGGTTTTGCCGACCAGAGCCACCTGACGCGCGCCTTCGCGCGCCAGTTCGGGATCACGCCCGGACGATTCACGCAGGCCGGCTGACGAGCGCCACCATCGCGGCGTGGCACCCGCGGCACGACGATGTCCGATCGTCACCGTTCGGCGGCGACGTCTTCCGATGACGCGCGCGAACGATCAGGCCGCGCCCTCCAGCACATTGCCGTTCCGGCTCACGCGTGTTGCTCGCCGACGCCGCTGCAATTTCGTTCAAGACGCCCGCGCCGCCGCACGCGACGATGCGGCACATGAAGACACGACTGATCGGCTATCTCTATCTCGCCGCTGCAATGGCAGGGGTCGGCAGCACCGTCGTCGCGAGCCGCCTCGCGGCCGGCGGCCTGCCGCCGTTCGCGGCCACCGCGCTGCGCTTCCTGATCGCAACGCCGCTGCTGCTCGCGCTGATGCGTGCGCAGCGAATGCGATGGCCGCGGGTCTCCATTCGCGACGCCGTGCTGCTGGTCGTGCAGGCTGCGGCGGGCGGGGTCGGCTACACGGTGCTGCTGATCAGCGGCACGAAGCTGTCGTCGCCCGTCGATGCGGGCGTGATGCTCGGCACGCTGCCGGCGATGTCGACGCTGATCGCGGCGGTCGTGCTGCGCGAGCGGCAGACGCCGCGCGACTGGTGCGCGGCCGCGCTGGCGACCGCCGGCGTGCTGTTCGTCACGTTCGCGCCGGACCAGGCCATGCCGTCGCTCCGGACGCTCGCCGGCGACACGCTGGTGCTGGCCGCCGTCGCCTGCGAGGCCGTGTTCATCCTGCTCAACCGGCGGCTGTCGGCGCCGTTGCCGCCGCTCGCGCTGTCGACGGCGATGTCGGGCCTCGGCTTCGTGCTCGCGCTGGTGCCGGCCGCGTTCGAATGGCATGCGCTGGCGACCGGCTGGAACATCGGCGCGGTGTCGGCGATCGCGTACTACGCGCTGGTGCCGACCGTGCTCGGCTATCTGTGCTGGTACGCGGGTTCGGCGCGCACGAGCGGCACCGAAGCCGCGCTGTTCACGGCGGTCGCGCCGGTCTCGGCCGTGCTGTTCGCGGTCGCGCTGTTCGGCGAAACGCTCGGCGGCGCGCAACTGCTCGGCATCGCACTCGTCGTCGCGGGAATGCTGGTAGGCGCGACACGACGACGCGAGCCGCCGGCACGTGTCACGTCAGCCGGTTGTCTCGATGGCTAATCCGTTCGTCGATCGGCGACGACTGTAGGAATGTGTCCGCACGCGGCAAAATCGTTGCGTACCGTCGCGCAAGATGCAATATTCGCGTGGCCGGGCCATTTGACAACCATCGAACAACAATTCGCATCGCCATGAACAAGAAGGAAGCCAGAACAAGAATCGCGGCGCTGCTGTCCGCGGGCACGAGGAAAGCCGACGTGCTGGCCGAGCTGGCCGGACAGGGCCTCAAGGATCGCGTGCTCGCGCGCCTGATCGCGTCGCGCCCCGACCCCGAACTGTGCAGGAAGAACAAGGTGCATACGCGGGTGCTGATCGCGCTTGGCATCGCGCAGTTGTTGATCAGCCTCGCGCTCGCCTATCTGCTCCGGGCCGAGGGACTCGGCGCCGGCGCCGCGATGCTGTTCCTCGGCCTGACGGTACCGTTGTCGCTGCTGTTCATCTGGGGCTTCGCGACGCATCGCGTGGGCGCGTATCACGCGTTCATCGTTCTGTCGCTGCTGCAACTGCCGAAGACGATCGCCGATCTCGGTCGCGATCCGTCGGCCGCGCTGCCGACCCTCGCGGTCACGATCATCCTGGTCGGTTACGTGTGGTTCGTGCGCAACCGGCTGTTCCCGGACTTCGGCTGGTTCACGCCGCGCAAGATCGACGGCCGTTACGCGTTCGTGGAAAGCGCCTGACGCCGCCGCATCGCGCACCATGAAAAAAAGGCGCCGGGCCGTCCCGCGATCGTGGGACGCCCGGCGCCTTCCGCATTCCGGAACCCGGTGGCTTACTTGGCCTTCTCGGCCGTATCACTAATTGCCTGGCCACCCTTCGAAATGTCCTGCCCCATGCCTGCAACGGTATTGCAACCGGCGAGCGCGGCGGTCACCACCAGCAGCACTGCAGCAATCGTACGCGTCATTCTCATTCTCCTTCGAGTCAACATGCCCGACCGGGCGAATCGTATGCGGCGTGGCGCCCTGCGGCGTGCAGGACACGGGGCCTGACCTGATTATACGGAGACAGCGGCCGCGCGCCAGTATCGGCCGCCCCGCCTGGCGCCGGCCACAGGCGCCGTCGCGCAGATTTCCCTTGACTTCGGCCACGCGCGAACTAATATACGCATCGCGTATATTTTCCCTCAGGTGCCGCCGATGACCGTTCCCCAGCAAGCCTTCCTGCGCGACGCGATGCGCCGCCTCAACATGACCCGCGAAGCGTTCGCGAACCGCATCGGCGTAAGCCGACGTGCACTGGATACGTGGCTGTTGCCCGACGACTCGCAGGAATCGCGCGGCATGCCCGAGATCGTCGAGCGCTTCGTGTCCGAAATCGTCGACCGCCCGGCACCGGAAGGCACGGACTATACGCAAAGCGTAGAAAAGCAGGGGCTCGCGAAGCAATTCCTGTTCGAAAGCAAGCCGCAACTGATTTCCGTGGACCAGTTCTCGCGGGATTCGGTCGAGGCACTGTTCCGCGTCGCCGACGTGATGCAGCCGATCGCGCGCCGCCACAAGATCTCGCGTGTACTTGAAGGTGCCGTGCTCGGCAACCTGTTCTTCGAGGCCAGCACGCGCACGCGCGTGTCGTTCGGCGCGGCCTTCTGCCGGCTCGGCGGCTCGGTATGCGACACCACCGGCTTCACGTTCTCGTCGATGGCCAAGGGCGAATCGATCTACGACACGAGCCGCGTGATGGCCGGCTACGTCGACGCGCTCGTGATCCGCCACCCGGAGAAAGGCTCGGTCGCCGAGTTCGCGCGCGCGACCAACCTGCCGGTGATCAACGGCGGCGACGGCCCGGGCGAGCACCCGAGCCAGGCACTCCTCGATCTCTATACGATCCAGCGCGAGTTCTCGCGGCTCGGCAAGATTGTCGACGGCGCGCATATCGCGCTCGTCGGCGACCTGAAATACGGCCGCACCGTGCACTCGCTCGCCAAGCTGCTCGCGTTGTACCGCGGGCTGAAGTTCACGCTCGTGTCGCCGCCGACGCTTGAAATGCCCGCGTACATCATCGACCAGATCGCGACGAACGGCCACGTGATCGAGCAGACGAACGATCTCGCGGCCGGGCTGCGCGGCGCGGACGTCGTCTATGCAACGCGGATCCAGAAGGAGCGCTTCACCGACGAGTCGTTCGAAGGCTACACGCCGGATTTCCAGATCAACCAGGCGCTCGTCGACTCCGTCTGCAAGCCCGACACGCTGATCATGCACCCGCTGCCGCGCGACAGCCGGCCCGGCGCGAACGACCTGTCGGTCGACCTGAACCGCGATCCGCGGCTCGCGATCTTCCGGCAGACCGACAACGGCATTCCGGTGCGGATGGCAATCTTCGCGGTGTTGCTCGGCGTCGAGAACCTGGTTCAGCATTCGATGCGCGACGCGACGTGGCGCCCGCCGGCGTACCTCGGCCCGGAGGACGCGGTGTTTCACGGGATCGATTGACGCGCATCCGGCGTCGCACTCAAACGCGACATGCGCAACGCGCCGCCTTGCACGGCGCGTTTTTCATTGTCGATGCGGATGATTCGGGAGCGGGCGGCCCGCGTCAGCCGGCCCACGGATCGATCACGCGCAGGCCTGCCGCTTCGAACGGCGCGACGTCGCGCGTGGCGACGATCAAGCCGTTCGCCTCGGCCGTCGCGGCGATAAAGCCATCGGCCGGTGCCAGCGCGTGGCCTGCCGCACGAGCCTTCGCGCGAAGGCTCGCATACGCCTTACTGGCGGCATCGTCGAACGGCAGGATCCGGCCGCGAAACAGCGGCAGGACGCGCTGCTCGATGCTTTGCTCCAGCCAGTCCCGCCTGCGCCCTTCCGGCAACGCTGCCACGCCGAATCGCATTTCCGCGAGACTGATCGCGGAAAGAAACAACGTCTCGACGATCTGCGCGTCGAGCCATTCGATCACCGCCCCGCTCGGCTCGCGCCGCAACGGCTCGGAAATGACGTTGGTGTCGACCAGGATCATTCGAAGCTCATCGGATCGGTGCGCGATCTGTCGCGCTGAATCTCGAAATCGATACCGCCGGCCTCCCGCCCGATCTCGGCCAACAACGTTCCGAGCCTCGGCCGCCCGTCTGGCCGGACGGCCTGCTCCAGAATGTCGCGCACCTCGGCTTCGGTGCTGCGGCCATGTTGCGCCGCCCGGATTCGAAGCGCGCGATGCACCTCGTCGGACAAATTTCGAACTGTGATCACGGGCATGATGCGCCTCACCGAGATTGCTTTCAATGCAGTCATCTTAGCACTCCGCTGTCACTTTCGACGAATGAGATTCCGCCACTGTAATCGGCCCGCCACGCCCTTCATACTCGGCCATTCGGCCATCCCGCCCCGCCCCACGAGCCCTCAAACCCTCTGCAACATTCGTCAACATTCCCATCACAAACGCGAACAAGAACGCTTCTCATTCACCAAAAAATTACATAGAATGCCGGCTGAAAACAAATCGTAATAATTCCCGGCGGCATGCACATTTCCGTAGCGCGTCGTTCCCGGGACCACACCGCGAGGTCGAAGCGCACCATGAAGTCCCGTCCTGAAGAGCTGAAACTCGGCAAATTCACCACCCTCTGCAGCGTGCTCGCCGCGAGCCCTGCGTTCGCCGACGGCACGCCGCCGGCCGCGCCAGTCGGAACCGAAGACCATCTCGCGCCGATCGAAGTTCAGGGCAAGGCCGAGCACAGCTACAAGGCCGACTTTTCCGCATCCGCGAAATTCACCGCGCCCCTCGTCGACACGCCGAAGTCCGTGACCGTGATCCCGCAGGAGCTGATCCAGAACAGCGGCGCGGCTACGCTGACCGAAGCGCTGCGCACCGTGCCCGGCATCACGTTCGGTGCGGGCGAAGGCGGCAACCCGCTCGGCGATCGTCCGTTCATCCGCGGCTACGACACGCAAGGCAGCATGTTCGTCGACGGAATGCGCGACACCGGCGCGACTACTCGCGAGATCTTCAACACCGAGCGCGTCGAGATCACCAAGGGCTCCGATGGCGCATATGGCGGCCGCGGCGGCGCGGGCGGCAGCATCAACCTGATCACGAAAACGCCGCATCTCGGCACGACGGCCGCCGCGAGCGCCGGCCTCGGCACGGACCGCTATCGCCGCTTCACCGCCGACGGCAACTGGCAGTTCGCCGATCACGCCGCATTCCGCCTGAACCTGATGAGCCACAACAACGACGTCGCCGGCCGCGACGCCGTCAACAACGAGCGCTGGGGCGTCGCGCCGTCGATCGCGTTCGGTCTCGGCACGCCGACGCGCGTGACCGCGAGCTACTACCACTTGTCCACCGACGACATGCCCGATGGCGGCATTCCGTACTTCTACACGACGTCGAACAAGCCCGCGAACGTCGACACGATCTATCCGGCACCCGTCGATCGCCACAACTTCTACGGCCTGGTCGACCGCGACTTCCGCAAGACCACATCCGACATCAGCACGATCAGGATCGAGCACGACATCACGCCGAACCTGACGGTGCGCAACACCACGCGCTACACGGAATCGACCCAGGACTACATCTGGACGCAGCCCGACGACAGCCAGGGCAACGTGGTCAACGGCAAGGTCTGGCGTCGCAACAACAACCGCAACAGCTCGATCAACAGCCTCGCGAACCTGACCGAACTGTTCGGCGAATTCCGCACCGGCCCGTTCAAGCACAGCTTCACGACCGGCATCGAGCTGTCGCGCGAATGGGGCAAGCGCGATTCGTACACCGTCGCGACCGACAAGGGCACGATCTGCCAGCAAGGCATCGGCGCGCCGTCCGGCTACAACTGCACGAGCCTGTGGTCGCCGAACCCGAACGATCCGTGGGCCGGCTCCATCACGCGCAACAACGACTATGCGCATGCGCGCACCACGACCAAGTCGATCTACGGTTTCGACACGATCGAGCTCACGCCGCGCTGGCAAGTGAATGCCGGCGTGCGCGTCGATGACTACTCGACCCGCTTCACCGACACCCGGGCGAACGGCGGCAAGACCTACACGCGCGACGACACGCTCGTGAACTGGCAGGCCGGCCTCGTGTTCAAGCCCGCGCAAAACGGCAGCATCTACGCGTCGTATGCGACGTCGTCGACGCCGGCCGGCATGCTGCTCGGCGAAGGCAGCGAAACGCAGTCGCTCACGCCGGGCCGCGGCGGCGTCGGCTCGAACGCCGATCAGCTGTCGCCCGAGAAAAACCGCAGCGTCGAGGTCGGCACGAAGTGGAACGTGCTCGACGACAAGCTGTCGCTCACCGCCGCGCTGTTCCAGATCGACACGACGAATGCGCGCGTGACGCTGCCGAACAATCAGTACGCGATGGTCGGCAACAAGCGCGTTCAGGGTCTCGAGCTCGGTGTCGCCGGGCAGATCACGAAGCAGTGGCAGGTATTCGGCGGCTATACGTACATGAAGAGCGAACTGCGCGACAACGGCAAGGATGCCGCGAACAACGGCCACCGGTTCCCCAATACGCCGAAGCACAGCCTGACGATGTGGTCGAACTACGACGTGACGCCGAAATTCACCGTCGGCGGCGGCGCGTTCTACATGTCGGAAGTGTTCGGCGATCCCGCGAACCTGCGCGCGGTGCCGTCGTACTGGCGCTTCGATGCGATGGCGCAATACCGGATCAACAAGAAGCTCGACTTGCAGCTGAACGTGAACAATCTGTTCAACCGCACGTACTTCGATCAGGCGTACCCGGCGCACTACGCGTCGATCGCGCCGGGCCGCTCGGCGTTCGTTACGCTGAACGCGCGCTACTGATCGATGGAGACCGTCTCGCTGAAGGCGCTCGCGTCGGTGTCGCCGCGCGCATTCGCCGACATCCTCGCCGGGCCGCCCGAGCGCGCTGCCGCGTGGGTCGCGGCAGCCGCCGACAACGGTATCGTCGATGCGCAGGCCGTCTACGGCCAGTACCTGCTGGACGGGCACGGCGTCGCGCGCGATCCGGCCGCCGCATTCGGCTGGTTCCGGCATGCGGCGCGAGCCGGCCACCCGATGGCGATGAACATGCTGGGCCGGTGCTACGAACTCGGCTGGGGCACGGCCGCGTGCGCGCCGGTGGCGGTCTACTGGTACCGGCTCGCCGCGCAGGCCGGGCTCGACTGGGGCATGTACAACTATGCGACGGCGCTCGCGCTCGGCAACGGCGTCGACGAGGATCGCGCCGCCGCGCTCGACTGGTTTCGCCGCGCCGCCGCGCTCGGCCATGCGAAATCGATCAACCTGATCGGCGGCTTCTACGAGGACGGCTGGGTCGTGGCCGTCGATGTCGATGCCGCATTCGACCACTATCGTCGCGCCGCCGAGGCAGGCGATTTTCGCGGCCAGTTCAACTACGCGCGGCTGCTCGCCGATCGCGGGCGCGTCGACGAAGCCCTCGTCTGGCTCGCGCGCGTGCCGGCCACCGCCACTCCCGCGTTCGTCGCGAAGATGCGCGCGTATCTCGCATCGTCGCCGCTCGATGCGTTACGCACGGCGGCCATGCAGTTGCCGTCTCACGGTATGGAATCCGAATCATGATGATTCATATCCCGGGCGTGCTGACCCACGCACAGGTCGCGCAATGCCGCGAGATGCTCGATGCCGCCGACTGGATCGACGGCAACGCGACGTCCGGCGCGCAGTCCGCACTCGCGAAACGCAACCGGCAATTGCCGGAAGGCTCGCCGGTCGCGCGCGCGGTCGGCGATGCGATCCAGGACGCGCTGGCGCGGCATCCGCTGTTCTTCTCGGCGGCGCTGCCGCTGAAGGTGTTTCCGCCGTTGTTCAACCGCTACGGAGGCGGCGAGACGTTCGGCACGCATGTCGACAACGCGATCCGGCTGCTGCGCGGCACGGATTTTCGCGTGCGCAGCGACCTGTCGGCTACGTTGTTTCTCGAGGAACCGCACGCGTACGACGGCGGCGAGCTCTGCGTGGAAGACACCTACGGCGTGCATCGCGCGAAGCTGCCGGCGGGCGATCTCGTGCTGTATCCGGCGTCGAGCCTGCATCATGTGACGCCGGTCACGCGTGGCGAACGCGTCGCGTCGTTCTTCTGGATTCAGAGCATGGTGCGCGACGATGGCGACCGCACGCTGCTGTTTCAGCTCGATACGCAGATTCAGGCGCTGTCGGCGGAAAAAGGCGCGCAGGATCCGATGGTCATTTCGCTGACGGGGATTTATCACAACCTGTTGCGGAAGTGGGCGGATGCGTAGTCGCGGCGATCACGCGCGATGTGCATGTGCTTGGGCCATCGCCCCCTCCCCGCGTGCCGGCATTCGTCTAACGAAATCGCTGATGACCGACCACGCGCCGTGCACCGCATGCACCGGTGCCGGTTTCATCGATTACCCGTCGGAATGGTTGGCATGGGTCGTCCGGCGACCGCCATTGGGCCGTGACGCAGGTTGAATCGCCGCGACATGACGCCCCGTCGAGGAAACCTTCGCCGACGAACGCCCCCGCCGACATTCTTTCCGACGACGACGCCCCGCATCGGTAACATCCGCACTTGCCGATCCCCGTTCGCTCCCGCACAATCGGGCCACCTGCCTCCCTCCCCCCGCGCCGATGTCCTATGCGTCACTCGCCACCGGCGTCCTGCTCGCCGGCGGTCTCGGTCAACGCTTCGACCCAAGCGGTCTGCACAGCAAGCTGCTCGCGCTGCTTCCCGACGGCACGCCGGTTGCGGTCGCGGCCGCGCGTCGCCTCGCCGCGGCCACGGCCGACGTGATCGCCGTCGTGCGTCCCGGCGCGGAAAAACTCGCGATTCTGCTGAACGAAGCCGGTTGCCAGGTCGTCTATGCGCCCGATGCGACGCGCGGGATGGGCGCGAGCCTTGCGGCCGGCGTCCGCGCGACGCCCGAAGCAACCGGCTGGCTGGTCGCGCTCGGCGACATGCCCTGGATCGCGGCATCCACGTACGAAGCCGTCACGCGCGCGCTCGACGCCGACGACGCATCGATCGTCGCCCCCGTCCATCGCGGCGTACGCGGTCATCCGGTCGGCTTCGCCGCGCACCATTACGACGCGCTGGCCGCGCTCGACGGCGATACGGGTGCCCGTGCGTTGTTCGCAAGCGCGCCGGTCAACCTGCTCGCCGTCGACGATCCCGGCATCCTGCGCGACGTCGACACGCCCGCGGATCTACGCTGACATCGACACGCGCAAGCCGCATCGCGCATCGTGAATGCGCGGCTTCGCGCGGCCCGGCACGATACCTGCGAAGGCGCGCATGTCGGCGGCAATCCGCATGCGGCCACGAGAATCGCGCTGCAAACACGCGCCCGATTGCCTATAACGGAGACGAGGCGCACCCGCCGCGCCACCGCCACCACGCATTGCGCGAGTTCCTCATGGACCACACGACCCCGATGCCCGAGCCCCCGGCCGACCCGAACCGCGATCCGGAAGACGATCCACTGTCACCACCGCCGCCGGGGCATCCTCACGACAACCCGCAGCAGCCCGACGGACCGCCGAGCAAGGACCCGGTCTAGCCGGCCACCGCCCGCGCCCTCGGACCTGCTTCCGCATTCGGCCCGGCAGCGACAGCCGCGTGCCGTGCCGGCGCCGGTGCCGGCGCCGCTGCGAGCCCCGCCGCGAGCACCCGCTATCGCGCTGTATACCCGCCATCGATCGGCAGCGATATGCCGCTGATCATCGACGCCGCATCGCTGAGCAGGAACAGGATCGGCTCGACCACCTCGTCCGGCTCCGCGAAACGCCCGAGCGGAATCGCCGCGAGCATCGGTGCACGCTTCTCCGGCTCGCTCCACGCGAACTGCGCCATGGGCGTGAGCGTCACGGTCGGGTTCACGCTGTTCACGCGAATCCCGTGTGCGCCGAGTTCGATGCAGAGCACGCGCGTCATCGCATCGAGCGCCGCCTTCGACGCGCAATAGCTCAGATGCGCGGGCAGGCCGACGAGCGCGGCCTGGCTCGACACGTTGACGATGCTGCCCCGCGCGCGTGCCGCGTCTCGCCCCGCGCGTTCGATCATCTTCCGCGCGACGGCCCGTGCGACCAGCGCCGCGCCGCGCGCATTGACGGCCATCACGCGATCGAAGTGCGCCGCGCTGACCTCGAGCGCCGGTTCGAGCGACGCGACTCCCGCGCAGTTGACGAGCCCGTCGAACGCGTCGTGCGCGGCGAGCGCTGCATCGATCGCGTGTTCGTCGCCGCCGATATCGATGCGCAACGTTTCGCATGCAATCTCGCCGGCCAGCGATTCGAGCGCGGCCGCATCGCGCCCGGCCGCGACGACCCGCGCGCCAGCATGAGCCAGCGCAACCGCGCACGCGCGCCCGATCCCGCTCGACGCACCGGTGACGAGCACCCGCGCACTGCTGAAATCGAATCGTGTCTTCATGATGAGGTGCGCAGTTCGTGCATGATCGGCTTGAGCGCCGGATACGACGCCGTATAGAGCGCAAAGCGCGCCGCATACGCATTCGCGCGCGCGGCATCGGGCCGCGCGCGTTCGACGAGCGTGACCCAGCCGCCCTGCGCGTCGCCGCGCGACACCAGCCCCGCGCCGACGCCCGCGAGCAGCGCGGCGCCCATCGCCGCCTCGACGTCCTGCTCGATCGTCCATACCGGAAAACCCGTCACGTCCGCGATGATCTGCATCCACAGCGCCGAATGCGCGGCACCGCCGACGACGATCAACCGGTCGTCCAGTGCCACCGCGCCCTGCCGGCCGGCCTCGATGTTGTGCCGCAGCGCGAACGCGACGCCTTCGAGCACCGCGCGATACAGATGCGCGCGCGTGTGCGCGAGGCTCAGCCCGACGAATGCGCCGCTCGCCTTCGCGTCCCACACCGGGCTGCGTTCGCCCATCAGGTACGGCAGGAACAGCACGCCGTCCGCGCCGGGCGGCACGCCTTCGGCCGCTTCCTCGAGCAGCACGTGCGGATCGCCGTGCGGCAGCAATCGCGCCGCATCGATCTCCGCGTGACAGAACTGATCGCGGAACCATGCGACCGATGCACCGGCGGTGATCGCGCCGCCGAACACGTACAGGTCGCGCTGACCATTGAACACGTGGGGCATGCTGACGAGCCCGTGCCGCGCATCGACGTGCTGGTTTACGTAGCCCCAGCACATGCTGGTGCCGATCATCGCGACATGCTGGCCGGTGCGCGTCGCGCCGGCCGCGAAGGTCGCGACGGCCGCATCCACGCCGCCCGCGACGATCGGCGTGCCGCCCGGCAGGCCGAGCCGTTCCGTCCATTGCGACAGCAGCCCGCCGACGACGTCAGTGGATTCGACGAGCCGCTCGGGCATCATCGTCGCCGGGATACCGAGCATGTCGAGGGCATCGTCGGACCACTCGCGGCGTGCGACGTCGTACACGCCGCCGATGTTGCCGGCCGAACTGTGGTCGACCGCGACTTCGCCGGTCAGCAGATAGATCACGTATGCGTTCGGCGGCAGGAAATATCGCACGTTCGCCCATACGTCCGGGCGCTGCTCGCGCAGCCACAGCATCTTCGTGAACCCGTAGTAGCTGTCGACGCCATTGCCCGTGATCACGCGCAGCCGCTCGACGTTCACGTTCTCGTTCACCCAGTCGACCGCCGCGGTCGCGCGCCGGTCCATCCAGATCAGGCACGGGTGCAACGGCCGCATGTCGCTGTCGACCGGAATGCCGGAGCCGCCGTACAGGCCGCTCACGCACACGGCGCGGATCGCATCGGCCGGCACGCCGTGCGCGCGCGCATCGCTCACGCAGCCCGCGATGCACTCGAGCACCGCATCGAACCACACCTGCGGCCACTGCTCGGCCCACAGCGGGCGCGGCGTGTCGGGCTGGTAGCCGGCCGAGCGCCGCGCGACGACCGCGCCCTGCCGATCGACGAGCAGCGCCTTGGTGCTCTGCGTGCCGATGTCGACGCCTATCACGTATTCCATGATGTCTCCGGTGAGAGATCGCACGAGCGCAGGTCAACGCGCCGGCTTCAGCAGCACCTTGATCGATTCGGGCGACTTCGCGACGCGGATCGCATCGTCCCATTCCTCCAGCGCGAAGCCGTGCGTGACGATGCCTTTCGACGTGACGAGCCCGCGCGCGAGCAGGTCGATCGCGATCGGGTAGCAATACGGCCCCAGATGCGCGCCGCGCACGTCGAGCTCCTTGCGATCGCCGATGATCGACCAGTCTGCGGTCGTGTCCTCGCCGAACACGCTGAACTCGACGAAACGGCCGAGCTTGCGGATCAGCTCCAGCCCCTGGTTCACGCCGACCGGCGCGCCGGTCGTCTCGATGTACACGTCGCATCCATAGCCGTCGGTCAGCGCGCGAACGATCTCGCGCGCATCGTCGCGCGTCGGATTGATGGTGACGTCCGCGCCGTATTGACGCGCAAGTTCGAGCCGCTCGTCGATCAGGTCGATCACGACGAGCTTCTTCGGCGTCTTCAGGTGCGCGACCTGCGTCATCATCAGGCCGAGCGGGCCCGCGCCCGCGATCACGACGACGTCGTCGAGCTGAATGTCGCCGCGATTCACGGTATGGATCGCGCACGACAGCGGCTCGATGATCGCCGCATCCTCGAGCGACACGCCCAGCGGAATCCGGTGCACGATCGCGGTCGGCGGAATGCGCATGTACTCGGCCATCCCGCCGTCGGCGACCTCGCGCTGGAAGCCGAAGATGTTGTGCACCTCGCACATCCAGTATTGGCCCGACTTGCAGTAGCGGCACTTCCCGCACGGCACGATCTGCTCGGCGATCACGCGGTCGCCCTGCGCGACGCCGAAATGCTCGGCCGCGCCGTCGCCGAGCGCCTCCACGTAGCCGAAGAATTCGTGGCCGGGAATCACCGGCGCCTTGACCCACGGGCTCGGGCCGCCCCAGAACATCTTCGCGCCCGTGTAGCACTTGCAATCGCTCGCGCAGATCCCGCACGCGGCGATGCGGATCACGAGCTCGTTCGCGCCCGCGCGCGGCTTCGCGACCTGCTCGACGCGATAGTCCTCGGGGCCGTGGCAAACCACCGCGGTCATGCGCGGCTGGGCTTCGGGTGTCGTCATGAGTTGTCTCTTCCGTTGATGATTCGGATGGCTGATGAATGAATCGTTACCGCGACCGTTCTCGGCTGATGTAGATCGCGAGCAGGATGATTCCGCCTTTGATCACGTTCTGCACATACGGGTTCACGCCGATCATGTTCAGACCGTTGTTGAGCACGCCGAGCAGCAGCGCACCGACCAGCGTGCCGAGAATCGCGCCGCGCCCGCCAGAGATCGACGTGCCGCCCATCACGACGGCCGCAATCGCATCGAGCTCGAAGCCGACCCCGGCATTCGGCTGCCCGCTCATCAGGCGCCCGGTCAGCACGATCGCGGCAAGCGCCGACGTGAGCCCGGCCAGCGTGTAGACGATCAGCTTCACGCGTGCGACGCGCACGCCGGTGAGCCGCGTCGCCTGCTCGTTGCCGCCGATCGCATACACGTAGCGGCCGAACGGCATGCGATCGAGCAGCAGCCACGCGATCGCATAGACGGCCAGCATGATCAGCACCGGCGCCTGGATGCCGAGCACCTTGCCGCTGCCGAAGAACGCGACCCAGTCGGGCAGCCCGTCGATCGGATAGCCGCCCGTATAGATCAGCGCGAGGCCGCGCGCGATGCCCATCGTCGCGAGCGTGACGATGATCGGCGGCATCCCCGCGAACGCGACGAACACGCCGTTCAGGAAGCCGAACCCGAAGCCCACCGCGATGCCGATCGCGAGCGCTGCGACCGCATTCACGCCGGCGACCATCAAACCCGCCGCGAGCGTGCCGGACAGCGCCATGACCGAGCCGACCGACAGGTCGATCCCGCCGGTCAGGATCACGCACGTCATGCCGACCGCGATGATCGCGTTGATCGACACCTGGCGCAGCACGTTCTCCAGGTTCGCGGCGGACAGGAAGCTCGGGCTCGCGATCATCATCGCGATGCACACGACGATCAGCCCGACGAGCGGATAGAACAGCGTCGAACGCCGCAATTGCGTCCACGTCGCGCGCGGCGGCGGCGCATCGCCGTTTCCGGCCGCGGCCGCGAGTGTCGGGGAAGACGGGGAAGAAGAATCAGGCAGGTTCATGGATCGCTCCTCGCGTGCCGGCCGTGGCATGGGTCATGACCGTGTCGGGATCGATCTCGTCGCCTTCGAGCGTCGCTTCGATGCGGCCCTGCCGGAACACGGCGACGCGGTCGCACATGCCGACGATCTCCGGCAGCTCGGACGAGATCATGATGATGGCGTAGCCGCGCGCGGTGAGTTCGCGCATCAGCCCGTAGATTTCTGCTTTCGCACCGACGTCGATGCCGCGTGTCGGCTCGTCGAAGATCAGCACCGTCGCGTGGTGATTGAGCCAGCGCGCGATCACGACCTTCTGCTGGTTGCCGCCCGACAGCGTCGCGACCTCGGTGTGAATCGACGGCGCCTTCACGCCGACGCGCCGCATCACGTCGTGCGTCGTGCGCGCTTCGCCGCGACGATCGATCAGCCAGCGCATCGAGCGGTACTTGCCGAGATTGTTCAGCGAGATGTTGTCGCGAATCGAGAACGACGTCACGAGCCCTTCCGTCTTGCGGCTCTCCGGCAGCAGGCCGATGCCCGCGCGCAGCGCGTCGGCCGGATCGGCGAGCTTCGCCGCCGCGCCGCGCACGCGCACTTCCTTGCGGTATGCGCGCGTCGCGCCGATCACCGCGAGCGCGGTCTCCGTGCGGCCCGAGCCGACCAGCCCCGCGAAGCCCAGGATCTCGCCCGCATGCAGCGCGAAGCGGTTGACCGGGCCGTCGCGCTCGATCTGCAGCGCGTCGACTTCGAGCACGGCGGGCGCATCGGCGGCGCGCGGCGGCTTCGGCGGGAAACTGCTTTCGAGCCGGCGGCCGACCATCATTCGCACCAGTTGCTCGACATCCGTGCGCGCGACGTCGGTGGTCGCGACATACTGGCCGTCGCGCAGCACCGTGATGCGATCGCACACCGCGAAGATCTCGTCGAGGTGATGCGAGATGAAGATCATCGCGACACCCTGCCGCTTCAGCTCGCGCATGATCGAGAAAAGGTGCTCGGCCTCGGCCGGCGTGAGGGTGGCGGTCGGCTCGTCGAGGATCAGGATTCGCGCGTCGAGCGACAGTGCCTTGCCGATCTCGACGAACTGCTGTTGCGCGACCGACAGCGTACGCAGCGGCGCGTCGAGATCGATCGTCACGCCGAGCCGCGCGAAGATGCCGGCCGCGACGCGCCGCATCCGCGCGCGATCGCGCACGCCCCAGCGGGTGCGCAGCTCGCGGCCGAGGAACAGGTTGTCGACGGCATCGAGATGCGGAATCAGGCTGAATTCCTGAAACACGATGCCGATACCGGCCGCGACCGCGTCGTGATAACTCGCGAAATGCCGCGCGCTGCCGTCGATCTCGATCGTGCCGGTATCCGGCTGGTGGATCCCGCAGAGGATCTTCATCAGCGTCGACTTGCCGGCTCCGTTCTCGCCGAGCAGCGCATGAATCTCGCCGCGCGCGATCTCGAGGTGAATGTCCGACAACGCCTTCACGCCCGGAAAGCTTTTCGTGATGTGACTGAGCGTCAGTATCGTATCCATCGGCTTCTCCGTGCGAAGGACGTCGGCCGGGCCGCCGCTCTTCACGTCGCGCCTCGCATCGCTCACCAGCTGAATCCCTTCGCGTTGCCGCGATCGACGACCTTCACGTCGACCGGAATCGCCTTCGGCACCGTCGCGCCCCACTTGCGCGCGATCGCGATGCCGAGCGCGATGCGCACCTGGTCGGCGGGGAACTGCGCGGTCGTCTCGATGAACTTCGAGTTCGGTTTCTGGATCGCGGCGATCGCCTCGGGCGCGCCGTCGACGCTCGTCAGCTTGATGTCCTTGCCCGATCCCTCGATCGCCGCGAGCGCGCCCATCGACCCGCCGTCGTTCACGCTGAAGATGCCCTTCAGGTTCGGATGCGCGGAGATCATGTTCTCCGTCACCGACAACGCGGTCGCGCGTTCCTGCTTGCCGTTCTGCGTGTCGACCAGCTTCACGTTCGGGAATTTCGCGAGGCCGGCCTTGCAGCCACGCACGCGCTCGAGAATCGGCACGACCGGGATGCCGTCGAGGATCGCCACTTCGCCGCTGCCGCCGATCGCCTTCGCCAGGTATTCGCACGACATCACGCCCGCGTCGTAATTCTTCGAGCCGACGAACGAATCGACCGGGCCGTTCGCGTTCGCGTCGACGGCCACGACCACGGCGCCGGCCTTCTTCGCCTGCGTGATCGCCGACTGGATGCCGGTCGAATCGGTCGGATTCACGAGCAGGATGTCGATCTTCTTCTGCAGCATGTCCTCGACGTCGCTCACCTGCTTGCTGACGTCGTGATGCGCGTCCGTCACGACGACCTGCGCGCCGATCGACGCGGCCGCGTCGTTCAACGCCTTCTGCATCGTCACGAAATACGGGTTGTTCAGCTCCTGGAAGGTCATGCCGATCCGCAGCGGCGCCGCGTGCGTGACTATCGGGAACCAGGCTGCGACGGCGGCCGCGGCGACGGCCGCGAGGCGGGCGGCGCGGCGGCGGGATGAAGCGGGCGATGCGTGCGTCATGACGGTGTCTCCGGTTATGTGCGGTTTTTTCGTGGGTGAGCGGGCCCCTCGCGACGCGAACGGCGCGATCGGCCTGGTGAAACGGCAGGAAAAGTCAGGCGGGCGAACGCCCGGCGATCATCCGGGCTGCGGCACGAGCCCGTGCGGTCCGGGTGTGACCACGCGCGGCGGCGTCGGATTGCCGGTGAGCGGCGCGTGCAGCGCGAGCTCGCGGCTGCGTGCATTCAACCGTTGCAGCGCGCGAAACTCGGACGGTGCCATGCCCTTCACCGCGCGGAACTGGCGGTTGAAGTTGGACACGTTGTTGAAGCCGGCCTGGAAGCAGATGTCGGTGATGTTCGCATCGTCGGCGAGCAGCATCTGGCAGGCCGATTCGATTCGCAGCCGGTTCACGTACTGGACGAACGGCAAGCCGGTATGACGATGGAACGCGCGCGAGAATGCGCTGACGCTCTGCCCGGTCAGCTGCGCGAGATCGGATTCGCGCAGCTCGGACGCGAGGTTCTTGCCGATGTACGACAGCGCGTGGCTGAGCCGCGTCGGCGTCACGTGCGCCTGGTCGTACGCGGGGCTCGCGAGCAGCGTGCGTTCGGCCGCGCCGCACAGCCGCTCGAGGATCGTCATGAACAGCGCGATGCGGCGCATCCCGCGCGCGCCCAGCAATTCGTCGAACAGCGGCGCGATCGCGGCGCTCGTGTCGTCGTCGAAGCCCACGCCGCGCCGCGCGTCGTCGAGCAGCGCCTGCGCGTCGCGGCATTCGGGAAACGCGTCCATGCAGCGGCGCACGAACGACGGATCGAACTGGATCACCAGATTGCGGCGCTCGACGGTTTCGCCCTCGGCCATGTCGCTGACCCAGTTGTGCGGCAGGTTCGGGCCAAGCAGCACGAGATGGCCGGGGCCGAACGAGCCGATGTGGTCGCCGACGAAATACTTGCCGCGTGTCGCGACGATCAGGTGCAGCTCGAATTCGGGATGGAAATGCCAGCGGATCGTGCGGTACGGATAGCCGTGCGACCAGACCTTGAACGACTCGTCGCGTCGCACGTCGACCACTTCCAGATCGGGATGCATCATGCTGGCGTCTCCATTCCCATGTCTCGCTGGCCGGGCCGTTCGGCGGTTCGCCTCGTTCGCCGCGGGAGTCGTGCGGCAACGCGACCGGTCGCATGGGAAGCAATGTAGGTCGATCGCGTGCGCGGCTCCACCAACTTTACGCCTGATTTTCGATACTTTTTTGCGCGTTACGCGTGAAAAGGGACACGAAACGCAAAATTGTGCAGTGCGGCACCCGAGCGGCCGGGCGTCGACGGCGGGCAGGTGCGCACTGCGGAACGGCCGCCGGCCGGGCGTCGACGGCCGCTGCCGCGGCTACGCCGCCGCGCTTTCCCGCGCGACACGCACCTCGTACGCCTTCAGGTGGTTGTACGCGATTCGCAGCAACGACAGTGCATCCGCCGCCTGCGGGTCGCGGCGCGCCAGCAGGTCGCCGATCACGTGATCGGCTTCGACCCGTGCGCGGTTTTCCACGTCGCGCAGCATCGACGCGGTCAGCGGCGACGGTGTCAGAACCATCCGCCGCATCCGTTCGACGGCGGCCGGATCGGGCCGGTAACCGTTGTGCGCGGCGATCGCGCTGGTTTCGTCGAGCATCGTCTCGAGCAGGTGCCGGCCATCCGGCGCGGCGAGAATGTCGCCGACCGAACCGCGAAACAGCGACGTGCTCGCCGCGAGCGTGGCGAGGAACACCCACTTGTCCCACATCCGCGCGACGATGTCGTCGCTGAGCGTCGCGTCGAAACCCGCGCCGTCGAACACGTCGGCCACCGCGCGCACACGCGCCGATTCGCCGCCGGCCAGTTCGCCGAACGACAGCCCTGCCGTGTCGTTCAGGTGCACGATCCGCTGCTCGCGATCGAGCGTCGCCGCGATCACGCACAGGCCGCCCAGCACCTGGCCGGCACCGAACCGGTCGCGCAGCACGTCGAGATGACGCATCCCGTTGAGCATCGGCAGGATCAGCGTCGACGGCCCGACGAACGGTGCGAACGATGCAATCGCCTCGTCGAGGCTGTAAGCCTTGCAGCTCAGCAGCACCAGGTCGAACGGCGCGGCCGCATCGCCCGCGCGCAGCGTCCGTACGTTCGCGAGCGTCAGGTCGCCGCGCGGGCTGCGGATCTGGAGCCCGTCGCGCGCGAGCGCGGCCGCGCGGGCCTCGCGTACCAGGAACGTCACATCGCGCCCCGCCGCCGCGAGCCGGCCGCCGAAGTATCCGCCGACCGCGCCGGCCCCCACCACCAGAATTCGCATCGTTGCCTCCTTTCGGGTTCGTGCGATGCCGCCGCCGCTCGCCCGACCGTCGGGGCACGACGTGCTATCGCCATCGCCCGACAGTATAGCGATGCCGCATATGTATATGCATAGATACCCGCACCGCCCTCGCCGGTATCGCGTCGCCGCCTTTCTAAGGGATTACCCGTCTACGCCAACGTCGGCTTCGCGCCGTCAAAGAGTTATCCCGTCACGCCGTTCCGGCGCGCTTGTTCGACCGACCGACCTCACTACCCATGCGCACCCTTTCCCTGAACCAGAAACTCGCCTCGATGATCGTCATCCTGTGGCTCGGCCTGCTCGTGATCGCCGGCGTGGGCGCGTGGCAGACGCGCGCGTCGATGATCACGGACCGCCGCGACCAGCTTGCGTCGCTGGTCGCGCAGGCGACGAACGTCGCCGACCATTACTACAAGCTGTCGCAACAGAACGTGCTGCCGGAAGCCGACGCGAAGCAGAAGGCGCTCGAGGCGATCGCCGCGATGCGCTACGGCGCCGACGGCTACATTTCGATCAACGATTCGAAGCCGGTGATCGTGATGCATCCGATCAAGACCGAGCTGAACGGCAAGGACGTGTCGAATTTCACCGATCCGAACGGCAAGCACCTGTTCGTCGAAATCGTAAAGGCCGGCAACATGGATGGCGGCAAGGGTTTCGTCGAATATCTGTGGCCGAAGCCTGGCGCCGACAAGCCGCAGGACAAGACCAGCGCGGTGCAGCGCTTCGCACCGTGGGACTGGTATCTCGTGACGGGCATGTACATGAACGACGTGCGTTCGGCCGTGCTCGCGAGCGTCGGCCGCTGGCTCGCGATAACGGCCGTGCTCGGCGCGATCTCGACCGTCGTGATGGTGCTCGTGCTGAAGAGCGTGCGCGCGAACCTCGGCGGCGAGCTCGAAGTGGCGCTCGATGCCGCGCGGCGTATCGCGCAGGGCGACCTGACCGCGCGCGTGGACGTGAAGCACGACGATCGCGGCAGTCTGCTGCATGCACTGCATACGATGCAGAGCGGGCTGATCGACATGGTGTCGCGCGTGCGCACGGGCACGGAGAACATCAACGTCGGCGCGAGCGAGATCGCATCGGGCAACACCGATCTGTCGCAGCGCACCGAGGAACAGGCGGCCGCGCTCGTGCAGACCGCATCGAGCATGGACCAGATGACCGCGAACGTGAAGCAGAACGCGGACAGCGCCGCCCAGGCCGCGACGCTCGCGGGCCAGGCCGCGCAGGTCGCGACGCGCGGCAGCGCGGTGGTCGACGATGTGGTGCGCACGATGAACGAGATCACCGGCCGCTCGCACAAGATCGGCGACATCATCGGCGTGATCGACGGGATTGCGTTCCAGACCAACATCCTCGCGCTGAACGCGGCCGTCGAAGCGGCGCGCGCGGGCGAACAGGGCCGCGGCTTCGCGGTGGTCGCCGCCGAGGTGCGCTCGCTCGCGCAACGCTCGGCCACGGCCGCGAAGGAGATCAAGTCGCTGATCGTGTCGTCGAACGAAACCGTCGAGCACGGCGCGACGCTCGTCACGCATGCGGGCGAGACGATGGCCGAGATCGTGCAGTCGGTGCGGCGCGTGAGCGAGATCCTCGACGAGATCAGCCATGCGTCGCGCGAGCAGAGCGCGGGCATCGAGCAGGTGAATCGCGCGGTGGGCGAGATGGACCAGGTCACGCAGCAGAACGCGGCTCTCGTCGAACAAGCCGCGGCGGCCGCGCATTCGCTGCGCGACCAGGCCGAAGCGCTGCGCGACGCCGTCACGCGTTTCGCGTTGCCGGCCTGACATCGCCTCGTCCGTCGGCATCCGCCCGATGCCGACGGAGCTCGCGCGACGGGCCGGCAATGCGCGGCCGGCCGCTGCGCGGTTCGGGGCGCGTCCTCGCTTCTTCCCCGCCTCTTCCCGCTTCTCCCGGCTTCTTCCGCGCTTACCCCGCCCCGCCGAGCCGCCTCACGGCGTCGATACCGCCGAATCCCATCCCGGCCGCCCGCTGCACGAGCTCGATGTCGTTGGTCACGCCAAGCTTCTTCATCGCGCTGATCTTCTGCGCGCTGACCGTCTGCTTGCCCTTGTTCAACCGCAGCGCGATCGTCTTGATCGGCAGGCCTGCCAGATAAAGGCGTATGACCTCGATCTCGCGCGTCGACAGTTTCACCGGCGGATGGTCGGGCTCGGCGACCGAGTCGAGCGCACGCCGGACGAGCGGCGACTGATAGCGCCCGCCGCTGTAGCTCGAATGGATCGCGGTGACGATATGACCGACTTCGTCGAATTTGCTGACGAGGCTCGCGCTGCCCTTCGCCAGGATCGAGCGGAAAAGCACCGGACTCTCGTTCCCGACCAGCGCGACGATCCCGACCTTCGGGTGTGCGGCGTGCAGCCAGTCGAACAGTGCGAGGCCGTCCATCTTCGCGTCGCCGCGAATCGGATAGTCGACCAGCACGATGTCGCATTCGACGCGGCCAAGCGCCTCGATCAGGTCGGCCGAGGTTCGGGAGACGCCGACGAGATCGATGGCGCACGCGTCGCAGGCGATGTGCTCCATGCCCGCGAGCGTCAGCGGCGAGTCGTACGCGAAAACAGTGCGAATTCTGAATTTCCCCATGCGCAGTCCCAGATGGTTCGCCGGGCCGCACGATGCGGAGTGCGCGCGCGGCCGGATCGGCATTGAATCGATATTCGGGATATTTTTATCCCGCACATCATTCTAGGCAGCAACGCGCGGCCGGGATATGGGGCGGTGTCTGAATTGCACGATGCAGCCGTGATACGAGTTTGATCTCGTCGCCCGTCGTGGCGTTCGCCGGCAGCCAGGGTCGGCCGAACGGCCGACGTTGCCGGTCGCGCCAGCCGCGCCGACGGCACGCGGGGTAAAATTGCGCCCTTTGCATGCCACGCCGGGCGAGCGGCCAGCGGCAGCGCGCCATTCCCGGCCGCGCGCCCGCGCGTTCGCCGGTGCATGCCGGCTGCCCGTACTTCCCGCTTTCCCCATGACCGAATCCGATCTGCAATCCGACGACACCACCATCCACGAAGACGGCCTCTGGCGCGACAACGGCTGGACGGCCCGCATCATCAAGAACGAGGACGACGACGGCTGGGCCGTCGAGATGATCAAGGACGGCGAGGCCGAGCCCGCGCTCGTCGGCCCGTGGACGATGGGTCGCGACAAGAAGAATCCGAAGCCGATGGACGCGAACGCGTTCCGCACGCTGGTGAAGACCGCGACCGAGGTGCTCATGCGCCACGAGCAGCAGCGCCGCGCGATGCTGCACAAGGAAGTGACGGTGCAGAACGACGACGGGCAGGATGTGTCGGTCACGCTCGACATCGTGCCGGACGAATTCGAGCCATATGCGCAACTGAAGGCGTTCGACCCGTACGGCGAGCTGCTGGCCGACGCGAAGGTCTCCGCCGGGTTCAAGCTCAACAAGGCCAGTGCCGCACGCTGGGTCGAATCGGGCTTCGAGCGGCCGGCCTGACGGCGCGGGCCGGCGCCCGCGCGACGCCGGGCCTCATGCCGCGCCAGCGCGACCGGCATCAGCCGTGCAGGCCGTGCGCGGTCATCAGGCGGTACAGCGTCGCGCGCGAGACGCCGAGTTCCGCCGCGGCGTCGGCATGCTGGCGCCGATGCCGCAACAGCGTTTCCTCGATCGTGCGCCGCTCGGCCTGGCGGCGCGATTCCGAGAGCGTCGGCGGCCGGTGCGACGTATATTGATGCAGTTCGAGATCGACGGCCGAGATCAGCGGGCCATTCGTCATCACGACCGCGAAGCGGATGCGGTTGATCAGCTCGCGCACGTTGCCGGGCCATGCATAGTTGTGGATCGCCTCGATCGCGCACGGCATGAAGCCGCGGATCCGGTGCGCGCTGTCGCCGCAATAGCGCTGCAACATGTGCTCGGCGAGCAGCATGATGTCGCGGCCGCGCGCGCGCAGCGGCGGCTCGTCGATCCGCAGCACGCAGAGCCGGTAATACAGGTCCGCGCGGAACCGCCCCGCCCGCATCGCGGCCTCGAGATCGACATGGGTGGCGGACACGATGCGGACATCCACCGGAATCGACGCGTGCCCGCCGAGCCGCTCGACCTTGCCCTCCTGCAGGAATCGCAGCAGGCTCGCCTGGCTCTCGAACGGCATGTCGCCGATTTCATCGAGAAACAACGTGCCGCCGTGCGCGGCCTCGATGCGGCCGATCTTGCGCTGGTGCGCGCCGGTGAACGCGCCGCGCTCGTGCCCGAACAGTTCGGCCTGCAGCAGCGTCGTCGGAATCGCCGCGCAATTCACGGCGACGAACGGCGCGTCGGCGCGCGACGAATGCCGGTGGATCGCCGACGCGGTCAACTCCTTGCCGGTGCCGGATTCGCCGGCGATGAACACGGTAGCCTCGGTGTTCGCGACCTTGCGGATGGTCGCGAACAGACGGCGCATCGCGTCGCATGCGCCGATCATCGACCCGCCAGGCGGCACGGCCTCGATCGCCGGATCGCCTTCCGCCAGTTTCAGCATCCCGTACGCATGGCCGACGAGATAGCCGATCGTCGTATGGGCCGTCGCATCGCACACGTAGCCGAAGCAGCACTGGCGAATCAGGCGCGCGATGGCGGCGTCGCGCAGCCGTTCGTCGTCGGCGAGCGCGACCCAGCCGACGCGCGGATCGCGCAACAGCGCCTCGAACGACGCGACGTCGGGCGATGCGAAGTCGTCGAAATCGACGATGCCCCCGTGCAGGCGGTTCGCCTTCACGAGATTGAGTGCGTCCGCAACGGATTTGGCGCGCCACACGTCCCAGCCGCGCGACGCGAGGCAGTCGACGAGTGCTGTATCGGGACGCTGGGACAGATACACGAGCGGACGTGACGACACGCCAAGGTGTCGCCGGACCGCGACGAACGGTGGCGTGCACGGTGGCCGTTCACTCTCGTGCGGGCCTGACAGACTGATCGGGCAGCATTGGTTCACGATGGCCTCGCCGCATTGGGTTGTCTGGCTAAACGGGCGGCACGAAACGGTGCGCGGCAGGCCTGCCTGCCCGCGACGCCGCCGGCATGTCCGCTCGGGAAAGTTTCATCATCGGCAGAACACGACACGCTGCGTGTAGATCTGCGGCTCGACAACGGGCCGCGCGGCCTGGTTGAGGTCCTCGCGATAAGTACGGTAGGTCTTGCCGTTCACCGTCACTTCCGACGCGGGCGCCGTCTCGATCGTGTTCAGCCCTTTGCTCTGCCAGTCGCTGACGCGCGCCGACGCGGACACGCTCGATTCGCCGGCGATCTTCTGCGTGATCGCGCTGCTGTCGCTCCATGGCTGGGTCTGCATGTCCTGCGCGTGCTGCATCGCGCCGACCGTCTTGCCGGTCGGCGTCGGCCCGTTCTGCGCTTCGAACGGCGCGCCACGGCCGTACACCGGCGATTGCCACGACGGTGCGTGTCCTTCCGCCGGCATCATGTAGATCATCTGCGGATCGCCGACCATCATCATCGGCACGCATGCGGTGTTGTCCGGGCGGCCGAGCGTCGTCAGCGCCTGCTGGACGCTCGCGGCATTCGCGAGGGTCTGCTCGCTCAGGATGACGAAGACCGCAGGATTCTGGAAAACCGACTGCGCGGCGGCTTGTGTGCCGTACAGCAGCAGCGCGGCCAAAAAGATCCTCATGATTGAGGCCTCCTTGCACCCTGGTCAGGCAAAAAGAGGTGTTGACCTCGGGGATGGGACCAACACCCGTCAAACTTGCGACGCGCGTCGCGCCGTGAATCCCGCCGGCTTCCGTGCGACCGGGATGCCGATCGCACGGAAGCCTCGACCGCATGCTTACGACGACGTGCTCGTCGAGATGACGGCCGGCGCAGGCATCGCCGGCGCGGCCGGAGCGGCCTGCTGATCAGCCGCGGCCGGCGCGTCGGCCGACGGTGCGGGCGTGGCAGCGGATTCGGCCGCGTCCGTTGCCTTCGCATCGGCGGCCGGCGTGTCGGCAGCCGTAGCTGCCGCGGCCGGCTGCGCGGCTTCCGGCGCGGGCGCTTCGCTTGCCGCCTGCGATGCCGGTTCGGCAGGCTTCGCATCGACCGCGGGCGTTGCGGCATCCGCGGTCTGCGGTGCGGCGGTGCTCGCGGCCGAGCCGGCTTGCGCGATGTCCGGCGACGGCGTGTCGGCGGCCGGCGCTGCCGACGCTTGCGCGGCACTGTCGGTTGCGGCCGGTGAGGGTTCCGGGGCCTTGTCGGCGACTGCCGGCACGGGTTCCTGCACCTTCGTATCGATCGCAGGCGTGGCCGTCGCTTGCGCGGTGACTTCGGTTGCGGCGGGCGCCGGTTCCGGGGCCTTGTCGGCAACCGCTGGCGCCGCAACGACCGCGGCAGCCGGCACCGCGCTCACCGCAGCCGGCGCAACGACAGGCGCAGCGCTCATCACCGCCGGTGCAACGACAGGCGCCGCACTCGCCGACGGTGCTGCCGCGGCAATCGGTGCGGCAACGGCGGCGGGCACGAGCGCAGCGGCTTGCGTCGCCTTCACGGCGGTCGCTTGTGCTGCAGCGGGCACCGTGGCGACTGCCGGTGCAGCGATCGACGGCGCGGGTGCAGACACCGGCATCGGCGCCGCCTGGACCGCAGTCGTCGCCACCGGGCGCGCTTGCACGGGCGCGGCGGCGTCGAGCGGCGGCAGGCCCATGCGGCTGCGCACGAGCGGATCGCGATACTTCACGTCGTCGGCCACGGTCGCCTCGGCCGCGGGCGCCACGTTCGAGCGCGCGAGCGGTGCGGTCGTGCCCGGGCACAGGTGGCCGGTCGCTTCCACCGCGCGCCGGTTCGCATCGCTCTGGCAAAGCAGCGCGAGCGCAACGTCGGTTAACCCCATCGCCCGGAATTCACGCGCGTCGAGACGACGCACGCATGCCTGGTCGACCAGGGTCGTGCCGCCCGTCGCGCCGAAGCCCGGAAACGACACGCCGACGCTCACCGAGCCCATGCAGGTATCGGACAGCGTGGTCGTGAGCCCCGGCGCCTGGATCGCCGGGTTCGTCTTGATCGTCTGGGTGCCCGAGTAATTGACGTTTTCCGACGTCTGGGTGTTGTACGGGCTGGTGCCGGGCGCGCCGGCGGCGAGCGAGCTCGTGCTCTGCGGCGTCACGTTCGAGCCGCCGCTCGTCGAAGACGGCAGGTTCAGGTTCACCTGCACGCTCGAATTGCCGCTGCCGCGAATGCCGCTGCTGCTCGTGGCATTGCCGCCGGTCGTGGTGTTCGTGTTCGTGTTCATGCTCGCGCCGCCGCCGAGGCTGACCGCCGTCGACGACGTCGAGGACTGCGCGCTTGAAGTCGAGTCGGCGGTCTGCGCTTGGGCACCGATCGTGGCCATCGCGAACATTGCCGCACATGCCACCCTGATCTTGTTGCTGTTCATTTCACTCTCCGGACGAGGTTTGACCTCCCACCCAGGCAACCGTGTTAATTCCCCTGAATTCCTTCAGCTTTGCCTGCTTCCCCGAACTGCTTCCAGCCGCTGCCCAGCTGGGACCATGAACCGCCCGACATGCCCGGCCATTGCGGGGCCGCCGATGCGCCGATGGCACTGCCCGACGAAAGCGCGTGTTGTTGTGACGGTTTGGTTGTCTGGTCAGGGTTGTTTGACGTCTGCACATTCGATTGCACGTCGTCGGCAGCACGGTCAGCGCCATACGCCGTCAAAGACGCGAGCATCAGAGCGGCGGCAATCAGTTTCTGCTTCATGCCAACTCCTTACGGTGACAACAAGGCGACGAAAGAGACCAGCGTCGTTGGGAAGCTGGCCCCCCGACACCCGAATCAGGGACTGCCGGCAGTCGCGCCGGAGCTGCCCTGGCTGCCGCCCGAGGCGAACGGCGATCCGGCCGGACCGGTGCCCCATACCGTCGACGAGTTGATGTGGTTCGAGCCCGCGACCGTTCCCGACCACCCGCTACCCGCCATGCCGGCGGCACCCGCGTTGGCAATGCCGTTGTCGTTCGCGCCGGTTGCCGTGTAGTGGTTCGCGCCGAGTACGATCGTGGCGGTCACCCCTCCCGACAGCGCATTGGCGTTCTCGCTCGTGTTGCCGTTTCCACCGAACGAGCCTGCGGCACCGATACCGCCGCCTGCCGCGAATGCGCCCCCGTTCGTGCCCCAGCCGCTGGCCGTCGAAGTCGAGTCGTGATAGGCGGATGCCGTGCCGGTGGATCCGGCGGGTGTCACGGTACTTCCTGCGTTCGCGCCCGCGACCGACGTCGAATTGCTCGTGTAGCTGCCGGTACCGACCAGCACCGAACCCGACACGCCTGCCGCGACGGACTGCGTCTGGTTGAATGTGGACGGTCCGGACGCCAGCACGGCCGACGAAAGGACAGTGAGCGCTGTCGCTAAAATGACGTTGGCTTTCATAGCAGTTCCTTGCTGTGAGGAAGTTCGGTGGCCAGAGCGCCGGGTCCGCCCCCGCGGGACGAAACCCGGCATCCGTGCCACCTGTCCATGACGAACGCTATGCGCCGCGGCTTAGTAGTGATACATCGTCCAGCCGGTCGAACCGGCGTTTGCGCCGCTGGACCCGCCGGCTTGTGCGCCGCCGAAGCCGAAGCCGCTCACCGTCGACGTATTGGTGTGGTTCGTGTACGAGATCGAGGTGCTCGCGCCGCCACCGGCCGTTGCACCGGCGGCGCCGAGCGCCGCGCCCGAATCGGTCGCGGTGAAGTGACCGAACCCGACGACACCGGCCATCGTCTGGCCACCGCTCGACGAGTTGCTGGTCGATACCGTGCCGCTCGCTGCGAACGCTGCACCCGAGACCGCCATAACTGCTGCTGCAATCAGAAGCTTCTTCATGGTCGACTCCATAACGGCGTGGACGGAACAAGCGAGGAAAGCTGCACGCCTTCAACTTCCCTGCCTCAAGCAATCCCTGAAATTAAGGATCACTATCCAATCACAAAGAACCGATTCATTTCGAATCCGAAACCACGTAACGTTTGGCCAGTCGAAGTTCAAGCTCGTGTTGACTTGTTTTCCTGATTATTTATGTAAATATTCGATATCCAATATCTATTCACGGATATCGAAAAACAAATTGCCTCACGCACCCGAATGCAGACACTCGCCATTCGAGACCAGTCGTTTTCGACATCCGCACCCGCGACATACCGGCACCTGGCATTCGCTTCGGCGATCGAAAATGCGTGAAAATGATTAACTACCGAAAATGCAGCGCCATCGGAAACATGCACGTCATCGTGGCGATAACGGGCCTGCATTACGGTGAGTCGGCATCGCGTCTCCCTGAGCTACCGATCAACGATCTTCCGGATGATCCGGCCATCGCGTATTCGAGCTAGTCCGGCCGGCGCCCGCATCTGCCCGGCCCAATCGATACGGCACTGCACGGGCGAAGTCGGATCGGGGTCGCGCCGTCCGGCATGAACAGCCGGACCCACTCGGACGCGTCGAAGGAAGGAAAGCACCGCTGTCGGCCGGTCGTCATGCGGAAAGACAGGCGTTCCAGCACGTGCAACGCGCGCACGCATGGAACCCGGCAACGCGCCCGCGACACTGGCACTGCATCGCGAGCCGTATTCCGATCTGCCCGACTACCCCACGGATGCGCAAGGAATGCGCGGAACGAATGACTACTTCTGGTCTTCATCGCTGTGTCCCCGACTGCTTATTGACGAACGCGCAGCCCCCCATCTTTGTCGCATCAGGTCGACCGTTCGCCGGTGCGTCTGTTGTCGCAAGCGGCATGCCATGCGTGATTCCACCGGTCGTTACATGACGTGTGCCGTCCGCGACGCCCGCCGATATCGCCGGGAATCGCATTTTTTGTTTCAGGAATGTATCGCGACAACCGTGGGCAATATGTGCCGATCATTGAATACGGCGAAGCAATCCCGGAAAAGACGTACGAATGCGACCTGCGGAGCCTCACACGAAGGGGTGGCGAACAGGCGTTTCATACTTGAGAAGTGCGTGGTCGCACATTGCGGCCGATCGGCCCATCGGCCCTGCGAAACGGCGTGCCGCGGCGCGTTTGACAGCATTCGCATGCCCGGAAAACGACGAATCGAAATGCGTGGCACCCGGTGCAGCGGAGCGTGCACGGCGGATACGGGCAAGCTTCCGGACGTGCGTCCCCAGCCGCCGCGAAATGCAATTGATTCATCCGTGAAAATACCGACGGGATCACGCGTCGACCAACAGTGCGAAGTGCGGTGAGAAAACGGCGATTGCGCGACGGGCCGACATGGCTTTCACGTCGCCTGCATGTCGGGAAAGTGACAACATGTGCGGCACGAACCCTTCAATATCCTTGATCCGATTTTACTGCCGTCATTCAATTGACGACATTCGATGTCAATAATCGTCGCGCCCCAATCTCTTGATGACGACACACGATGCGCGCGAGAAACATTTCCGATGAAATATCGACCGAGAATTCTTATCGCTGAAACGTGTTCGCGTAAAGCACGATCCATGCAGAAAATGTGTGACGGCGCGACTTTTCCCCCGTTTCGACCAGTCGGTTCGTGTGCTGCGCGGGTGTTCTCACACCGGTTCGCGAAATCCAGGGATGCATGCATGAAACAGAAGTGCGTGGGCGGCGCGACAGCGCTGTCAGCGGCGCTCGCTCGCCTGCGTGCGACGGCTCCGGCATGCGGATTGTATGGCGTCACGGTTCGGCGCAGCGCTCCGCGCGACGAAGCGACGCGCGATGCAACCGAAATGAACCGCGCTGCCGTTACGTGCCGAGCAATTCCTTCTTGCGCAGATGCACGACGTCGCGCATCGGCGGCGCACCGAACAGCCGGCTGTATTCGCGGCTGAACTGCGATGCGCTTTCATAGCCGACGGCAGCGGCCACGGAGCCGACGTCGCCGCCCTGCCGCAGCAAGAGCCGCCGCGCTTCGTGCAGCCGCAACTGCTTCTGATACTGCAGCGGGCTCAGCGTGGTCACGTGCTTGAAGTGATGATGGAGCGACGACACGCTCATGTTGACCGCCTGCGCGAGCGTGTCGACGCGCATCGGTTCCGCGTAGTGATCGCGAATCCATTCGATCGCGCGTGCGATCCGGTGCGTCTGGCTGCCGGCGACGGCCATGTGCCGCAGCCGTGTGCCCTGCCCGCTCGTCATCAGCCGATACAGCAGCTCCTTCTCGATCAGCGGCGCGATCACCGGAATGTCGGCTGGCGTTTCGAGCAGCCGCAACAGTCGCAGCGCGGCATCGAGCAGCGGCGGCGTCAGCTCGCCAAGCGCGATGCCCTCGCCTTCGGGGCCGGCGTCGGGCTCGGGCAGCCGCATCTCGGCCGCGAGCTCGACGATGCGCTGCGGATCGAGCGTGAGCGACAGGCACAGGTAAGGCGCCTCCGGCGACGCCTGCGTGACGCGCGAGAGAATCGGCAAGTCGATCGACGTAATCAGGCAATTGCGCGCGTCGTATTCGTAGGCCTGGCCGGCCACGATCACGCGCTTGGCGCCCTGCGCGGCGATCACGAGCGCGGCGCGCGACACGCCGCAGCCGAGATCGACCGGATGCCCATGCCGATGCAGCATCAGCGCCGGCACGGCCGTCGAGTGGGAGCCGTCCGTCGGCGCGAAGCGGGCGATCAGCGATGCCAGTTCGCGCCGCCCGGATTCGCGCGACGCCGCGATATCGGTCATGTCCATGACGGGTTCCTCGCTTCGTTTCCCGGAATCGCGGAAGCATAGCGAATCGCTCGCGGCCGCGCCGGGGATTTGCAGGATTGTTCAATAAATTTGCAGGAATGGGTAGACGCAAAAATCGCGCGCTCGCGCACACTGCCCGCTAACCGGGCGCATGCCGGGTTTTCCCCATGGAGACATACAAAAATGCCTACCTCGTTTGTCCTCAACGGCAAGACCGTTACGCTCGATGCCGATCCGTCGATGCCCGTCCTCTGGGCGATCCGCGAGCATGCGGGGCTGACCGGCACGAAGTTCGGCTGCGGCATGGCGCAGTGCGGCGCGTGCACCGTCCATCTCGAAGGCCAGGCCGTGCGCTCGTGCGTGCTGCCGCTCGCCGGCATCGCGGGCAAGCACGTCACCACGATCGAAGGCCTGCAGAGCAAGCCCGCGCAGGCCGTGCAGGCCGCGTGGGTGAAGCTGCAGGTGCCGCAATGCGGTTATTGCCAGTCCGGCCAGATCATGTCGGCCACCGCGTTGCTCGAACAGAACCCGAAGCCGACCGACGCGGACATCGACGCCGCGATGAACGGCAACATCTGCCGCTGCGCGACCTACGCCCGCATCCGGGCCGCGATCCACGACGCTGCCGCGACGCTGGGAGCCTGACCATGACGATCGAACTCGACAATCGCGATTCGGTGCGCCCGTCGCGCCGCACGTTTCTGAAGGCCGCGGGTGCCGCGGCCGCCGTCAGCCTGACGATCGGCTTCGACTGGGCCGGCCTCGGCCGCCGCGCGCTCGCCGCGACGGCATCCGCCACCGACTTCGCGCCGAACGCATTCCTGCGCATCACGCCCGATGGTGCGGTCACCGTCGTCGCGAAGCACGTGGAAATGGGCCAGGGCGCGTACACCGGCATTGCGACGATCGTCGCCGAGGAGCTCGATGCCGACTGGTCGAGCGTGCGCGTCGAAAGCGCGCCGGCCGATGCGAAACGCTATGCGAACCTCGCATTCGGCACGATGCAGGGCACGGGCGGCAGCTCGGCCATGTCGAACTCGTGGCAGCAACTGCGCGAAGCGGGCGGCAAGGCGCGCGCGATGCTCGTATCGGCCGCGGCGGCACGCTGGAAGGTGCCGGCCGACGAATTGACCACCGCCGACGGCGTCGTCACGCACGCGAAGAGCGGCAGGACGGCCGCGTACGGCACGCTGGTTGCCGATGCGGCGAAGCTGCCGGTGCCCGACAAGGTCGCGCTGAAGCAGCCGGCCGACTTCAAGCTGATCGGCCATCGCATTCCGCGCGTCGACGGGTCCGCCAAGTCGAACGGCACCGCGCATTTCACGCTCGACACGACGTTCCCCGGCATGCGCGTCGCGCTGCTGCAGCGGCCGCCGCGCTTCGGCGCGACGGTCAAGTCGTTCGACGCGACCGCCGCCAAGGCCGTGCCGGGTGTCGTGTCGGTCGTGCAGGTGCCGGGCGGCGTCGCGGTCGTCGCGACCGGCTTCTGGGCCGCGAAACAGGGCCGCGACGCGCTGAAGGTCGACTGGGACGAAACGAACGCCGAAAAGCGCGGCTCGGACGAAATCATGCGCGAATACCGGCAGCTTGCAGCGAAGCCCGGCGCGTCGGCGCGCAAGGACGGCGATGCGGACGCCGCGATCGCGGGCGCCGCGCGCAAGATCAGCGCGACGTACGAATTCCCGTATCTCGCGCACGCGCCGATGGAGCCGCTCGACGCGGTCGTCAAGCTGACCGCGAACAGTTGCGAGATCTGGGCCGGCGACCAGTTCCAGACGGTCGACCAGGGCAATGCCGCCCGGGTTGCGGGCCTGAAGCCCGAGCAGGTGCAGATCCACACGCTGTATGCGGGCGGCAGCTTCGGCCGCCGCGCGAACGCATGGTCGGACTACGTGGTCGAGGCCGTGTCGATCGCGAAGGCGCTCGGCGCGGATGGCAAACCGGTCAAGCTGCAGTGGACGCGCGAGGACGACATCCAGGGCGGCTTCTATCGCCCGATGTACTTCCACAAGCTCGATGCGGGGTTGACCGACGACGGCAAGCTGGTCGGGTGGCGCCATCGGATCGTCGGCCAGTCGATTCTTGCCGGTACGCCGTTCGAGGCGTTCATGGTCAAGAACGGGATCGACGCGACGTCGGTCGAGGGCGCGGCGAACCTGCCCTACGCGGTACCGAACGTGTCGGTCGAGCTCACGACCACCAAGGTCGGCCTGCCCGTGCTGTGGTGGCGCGTGGTCGGCAGCTCGCACACCGCGTACGCGGTCGAGGCGTTCATCGACGAAGCCGCGCACGCGGCCGGCAAGGATCCGTACCTGTTCCGCCGCGACCTGCTCGCGAAGGAGCCACGCATGCGCGCGGTGCTCGAGCTGGCCGCGCAGAAGGCCGGCTGGGATCCGGCAAAGCCGCTGCCGAAGGGCCGCGGGCGCGGGATCGCGGTGGCCGAGGCGTTCAAGAGCTATGTCGCGCAGGTCGCGGAAGTGTCGGTCGACGCCGACGGCAAGGTGAAGGTAGAACGCGTCGTGTGCGCCGTCGACTGCGGGATCGCGATCAACCCCGACATCGTCGCCGCGCAGATGGAAGGCGGCATCGGCTTCGGTCTCGGCGCGGCGCTGCACAGCGCGATCACGCTGAAGGACGGCCAGGTCGAGCAACGCAACTTCGACGGCTATCACGTGCTGCGGATGGCGGAGATGCCGAAGGTCGAGGTGCATATCGTGCCGTCGGCCGAGGCACCGACCGGGGTCGGCGAGCCGGGCGTCGCGCCCGTTGGACCGGCGGTGGCCAACGCGATCTTCGCGGCAACCGGCAAACGGCATTACGTGCTGCCGTTCGATTCGGGCGACACGGCTAAGGCTTGACGGGGCGGTGAAATGCCGGCCGCGCGGCAGAAGTGCCGCGCGGCCGTTTTTTCCCCAGCGTGCGGTAGGTTCCAATGTAGGGTTCGAAGTCGGCAAAAAACCGCACCAACCTGTTGATTTGACTCCGCAATCCGTCCTATTCGGGAGGGTTCGATGTCGGGTTCGCCGTCTACCCGAAACCCTGCACGATCGGCGGAAATCGCCCGCTCCCCGTAACACCGCCCGTAACGCCCGTAACGTTCCCACCGGATGCTACGTAACAATCCTTCAATATTGCTCCGACCCTTCCGCGGCCCGTCGCGCGTCCCGCGTTAAAAATTCTTTTAGATTCAAGGCCGGCGCGGCGCCAGCCGCGCTCCCGCCGCCCGCCGATGCCTGACAGGCCGTCCCTGGCCCGGAAGTTGCGGTACATGACTCGCAAACACTCCTTTACGGACATGCGAGGGCCAACATGGATTGCAAATACCTGTACATCGACAACATAAAAATCAACTTCGTGCGCCGCACGATCGAAATCGACAACAAAGTCGTCGACGTCACGCCGCGTGAATTCGACGTCGTCGAATTCCTGCTCGACAACATGAACAAGATCGTGCCGCGGCAGGCGATCCAGGAAGCGGTCTGGGGCCGCGAGCTCGGCGTGTCGTCACGCACGCTCGATACCCACATCTCGCGCATCCGTTCGAAGCTGCAGCTCGATCACGACAAGAACCTGCGGATCATCCCGATCTATGCGGTCGGCTACCGGCTGGTGCTGTTCGGCGCGGCCATGACGCACGTCGAGCGCCACGACGCCGCGCCGATCCTGCGCGCCGCGCCGCAGCCGGCGATGGCCGCCGACTACGCGTAACGCGTAGCGGCGCATCCGCGCGCCGCCGCTGCGCGGCGCGCCGGCAAGGCTCCCCACCGCGCCGCACGTCCGACGTGCGGCGCCTCGCGGCCCGGCACGCGTGCCCGCCGCGCCACGACCGCCGCCTCCGGGCGGCGGTCGCCTTTGTGCGCATGGCATGTCGCATCCGGCCACGCCGCTGCGCGGCACGCTTCGTAGCTCGCCGCCGCCCGCGCGGCCGCCGCGCGCACACGACTACGGATTCCGGCGCGGCACACGCCCGGCGCCGTCCCTACAATCGACGCAGCAGCCGCGCGCTTGCTGCGCCGTCGGCCACAACGACCCGTCGAACCAACGCCGAATCCGCCCCGATCCCGCCGTGCCTGCGCTGTCCCTGACGAATGCCGACGCCGGCGACGCCGCGAACCGGGCCTCGCCCGCCGCCGCCCCCCCGGCCGCCGCGGCGCCCGCCATCCCGCCCGCTCCGGCCTCGGCTGCGGTCCCGCTCGACGCGTCGCCGTGGCTGCCGCGCGTGTCCGCCGCTGCCGCGCGCGGGTTGTCGCACGCATACGGCGCGACGGCCGCGGTGCCGGTCACGCTCGGCGAACACGCGTACGAAGTGCGCTGGCGCGTCGACGCCGAACCGGCCGCCGATGCCCACGCGTACCGCTTCGTCATCGGCCCGGCCGCCGGCACGCTCTGGATCGACCCGGTCGCGGAAGACGCATGGCTGGGCGACGCGGCGGACCCCGCCGTGCCGGCCGTGATCCGCGCGGCGCTGCTCGCCGACCTGGCCGCACCGTTGTCGGCCGTGCTGCAGGCGGCGACACGGCAACGCGTGGAACTGTTGCCGCCGCCGGCGAGCGTGCCCGCGTGGCGCACGTCGCCGGCCTCGCTGCGCTTCGAACTGCGTCGCGCCGACGGCGCATGGCGCTGCCACGGCGCGCTGCTGTTCGACGCGCCGGACGCGCTCGCGGTGTTCTTCGCGACGCCGGCGACCGCGCGGCCCGACACGCGCGCCGCGTATGCCAGCCTGCCGGTGCCGCTGGTATTCGAGATCGGCCGGACCGAGCTGACGATGGCCGAGCTGGCCGATGTCGTCGGCGGCGACATCATCGCAATCGAGCGCTGGCGCGCGCACGAGCAGAACCTGCTGTGCGTCGCGCGGGTGCCGGCCGCGCCGGCGTGGGAGATCACCGGACGGCCGTCGGGCAACCGGCTGACCGTCGAACGAATCAGGGAGATGCCTTTGGAACCGACCCGCACCGACACCCCGCCCGCGACCGCGCAGGACGCGTCGCCGGACGACGCGCCGCGCTCGCTCGACGCCCTCGCGGTCGACCTGCGTTTCGAATTGCCGCCCACGTCGATCCCGCTCGGCGAACTCGGCGCGTTGCAGCCGGGCGCGGTGATCGAACTGCAGCAAGGCATCAACCAGAGCGTGATCCATCTCGTCGCGAACGGGATGCTGATCGGCACCGGCCATCTGATCGCGGTCGGCCAGAAGCTCGGCGTGCGCGTCGCCACGCTGACGCAGCCCACGCCGCGCGAGCGCTGAACGATGGGCAGCCTGCCGAATCCGGTCGCGCTGATCGCGGTAATCGCCGCGCTCGGCATCGCACCGTTCGCGGCGCTGATGGTGACGAGCTACACGAAGCTCGTGGTCGTGCTCGGCCTGCTGCGCTCCGCGCTCGGGATCCAGCAGGTGCCGCCGAATCTCGTGCTCAACGGCATCGCGCTGATCCTGTCGCTGTTCATCATGGCGCCGGTCGGAATGTCGATCCGCGACGCGCTGCAGGCGCGCCACTTCGACGCGTCGGGGCAGTTGTCGACGGCCGACATTGGCGCGCTCGCCGATGCGGCGCTGCCGCCGGTCAAGGATTTCCTGGTGTCGCACACGCGGCAGCGCGACCGCGAATTCTTCGTGCGCACGGCCACGTCGGTGTGGCCGAAGAACCGCGCCGACGGCATCAAGGACGACGACCTGCTCGTGCTGGTGCCGAGCTTCACGCTCGCCGAGCTGACCAAGGCGTTCCAGATCGGCTTCGTGATCTATATCGTGTTCATCGTCGTCGACCTGCTGGTCGCGAACATCCTGCTTGCATTAGGGATGCAGATGATCTCGCCGACGACGATCTCGGTGCCGTTCAAGCTGCTGCTGTTCGTCGCGCTCGATGGCTGGTCGCTGCTCGTGCACGGGCTCGTGCTGTCGTACCGCGTGGCGGGGGCGGGATGAGCGCGCGCGGCGGCGTCGCGAGCCTGTGCGCGCTGCTCGCGCTGGCGCTCGCATGCGCGGGCATGCAGCCGCGCGGCGCGCACGCGGCAGGCAGCGCCGCGGGCTTCGCGCAGCTTGCGCGCGCGTGCGCACCGAACGTCGATCCCGACACGCTGGCCGCGCTGGTGCGCACCGAATCCGGCTTCAATCCGTATGCGATCGGCGTGGTCGGCGGCCATCTGACACGCCAGCCCGCGTCGCTCGCCGAAGCGCGCGCGACCGTGGGCGAGCTGGCCGCGCGCGGCTTCAGCTACAGCGTCGGTCTTGCTCAGGTCAACGTACGAAACTTCGCGAAATACGGCCTCGACGATACGACGATGTTCGAGCCATGCCGCAACTTGCGGGCAGGCGGCGCGATCCTGACCGAATGCTTCGCGCGCTCGTCGAACACCGGGCGCCCCGCGCAGGCCGCGCTGCGCGCGGCGCTGTCGTGCTACTACAGCGGCAACTTCACGACCGGATTCTCAAGCGGCTATGTGAGCCGCGTCGTCGCGAGCGCGCAGCGCAACGCGCGCGAAGGCGGCGTCGAACCGATCCCGGTGGTGCGCGACGTGCCGCCGCCCGCGCGACAACGGCGCATGGACGCGGCCGCGACCACGCCGCCCGAACGCGCGCGCAGGCTCGCGTCGCCCGCGGCGTCCGCCGACGCGCCGTCGTGCCATGCACGGCCGGTCGTGATGATGTGTCGTGGATTGTCGGCAAACCAGGCGAAGCGGCTGTGCGTGCGGTGTCTCGATCAGTAAGCGAGCGACGAACACGGCGCACGACGTGACGCGGCTCGCCCGGCCATCCCGCGTCACGTCGCGCGCTGATGCTCCAGCCACGCCTGGAACATCAGCACCGTCCACAGCTGATGCTGCCAGTTCATCCGGCCCGTCAGGTGCTGCCGCCACAAGCGCTCGACGGCCTGCGCATCGAAGAAGCCCTCGTCGCGCAACCGCGACGGCTGCAGCAGCGCGTCGGCCCAGTCGCGCAGCGCGCCGCGCAGCCAGTGATCGACGGGCGCGCAAAAGCCCTGCTTCGGCCGATCGATCAGCGCCGACGGCACGTAGCGGTCCAGCAGCCGGCGCAGCAGCGCTTTCGACTGCCCTTCCGGCAAGCGCACCGACGCGGGCAGCCGCCATGCGAATTCGACGACGTGATGATCGAGGAACGGCATGCGCGTCTCGAGACTCACCGCCATGGCCGCGCGATCGACCTTCGCGAGGATATCGGTCGGCAGGTACGTGAGCGTGTCGATCGCCATCGCCTGCTCGGCGAAGCTCAGGTGCGCGGGCCATGCGGACACCGTATCGAGCGGCGTCGGCGGCTCCTGTCCGGCGAGCGCGATGCGCTCGGGATGATGCACCGACGACATCAGCAGCCGGTACAGCCCGATGCGGCTCTCGGCCGTCATCACGTGGCCGAGCTTGTGCAGCCGGTCGCCGATGCGCGTCGCCGAGTCGCGCGCTTCCACGCCGCTCCATGCGCCCTGCGCGACCGCCGCGAGCTGGTCCGCATGATCGGGGCGCAGCGCATGCAGCGCGGCGGCGATCCGCGCGCGCACCGCCGCCGGCACGCGATGCAGCTTGCGCCACAGACGCGGTGTCAGGAAGTAGCGCGTATAGCCGCCGAACAGTTCGTCGCCGCCGTCGCCGGACAGGCTCACCTTCACATGCCGGCGCGTCAGTTCGGACACCAGGAAGGTCGGAATCTGCGAGGCGTCGGCGAACGGCTCGTCGTAGATCGCCGGCAGCTTCGGCACGACGCCGAGCGCATGGTCGGCCGTCACGTAGAGCTCGGTATGGCGCGTACCGAGATGCCGCGCGACCGCCTTCGCATAGCCGGCCTCGTCGTAGCCGGCCTCGTGAAAGCCGATCGTGAACGTGTCGACCGGGTTCGCCGATTGCGCCTGCATCAGCGCGACGATCGCCGACGAATCGATGCCGCCCGACAGGAACGCGCCGAGCGGCACGTCGGCCTCCATCTGCCGCGCGACGGCCTGGCGCAGCACGGCGTCGAGCTGCCCGACGGCGTCGTCGGTGCTGCCCTCGAACGGCCGCTCGCGGCCGGCTTCGATCGCCTGCTCGAGCGTCCAGTACGCTCGCACGCGCGGCGTGTCGCGCGCATGCTCGAACTGGATGAAGGAGCCCGGCGGCAGCTTGCTGATGCCGCGATAGATCGTATGCGGCGCGGGCACGCTCGACTGGCGCAGGTACAGGCACAGCGCGTCGCGATCGATCGTGCCGTCGAAGCCCGGATAGCCGCGCAACGCCTTCAGCTCCGACGCGAACACGAGTGCATCGCCGATCCGGCCGTAGTAAAGCGGCTTCTCGCCGATCCGGTCGCGCGCGAGCGTCAGCACCCGCGACGCGCGATTCCACAGCGCGAACGCGAACATGCCGGTCGCGCGCCGCAGTGTCGCGTCGACGCCCCACGCGGCGATGGCCGCGACCAGCACCTCGCTGTCGGAGTGGCCGCGCCACACGGGCGCGCGACCCGCGCGCTCGAGCTCCGCGCGCAACTCGCGATGGTTGTAGATTTCGCCGTTGAAGACCATGACGTAGCGGCCGCACGCGGATACCATCGGCTGCCGGCCGTGGACCGACAGATCGACGATCGCAAGCCGCCGGTGACCGAGCGCGATACCGGCTTCCGGGTCGACCCAGAGTCCCTGCCCGTCGGGCCCGCGATGCGCGAGGCTCGCCGTCATTCGCGCGAGGGTGCCGCGCGCTGTCTCCTCATCGAAGGCGACGCTATTCAGAAAGCCGTCGATTCCGCACATTGATTTGTCTGCCTCTGTTGACCTGTTCCGTCAGCGGCGGCGCCACTTCGCAGCCCGCCGCCCGGCTGACGGTCGAGCCATATTACGAAGAAATAAATCATCAATAATTCATGGGTGAACGTCGGACAAATCCGGAAAAAAACCGGCGTCAAGCCCAAAGTGCGACCGACGTGGCGAGCAGGAAACGGGTCCATATCACGACGCATCGGCGCAGCGCGAGCATGCCGGCGCGCGAGGCCCGCCGGGCGCGTGCTCGTCATGCCGCGCCCGTCGCCCACTTCAGCAGTTGCGCGACTTCGCGGAAATGCTGCTGCTGGATCGTGCCCTTTTCGGGCGTGCTCTCGTACAGCGCCTGCGCGAGGCCGGCGTTCGCGAGCGTCGGCCGCAACGCGTCGCGCGCGAGCCGCACGATCCGTTCGGCCGCCTCGCCCTCGCCGCGCGCGAGCACCCACGGCAGCGTGCCGACGCCGCCGTAATAGAGCGCGACCGCGACGCTCGACGAATAAACGACCACCGACGCGAAGCCGATCCGGTCGGGCAGCGACGAGAACTGCGCTTCGCGCGCGAGCTGCCGGCGCTTCGCCTCGATGTGCGGATCGCCTTCGTCCTCCTTGTATTCGCGCCGCACCTCCTCGATCGACATCTTCATCTTCTGGCTGAATTCGCGGCGCTGGTGCACGATGTCAATCAGCGCCATCACGATATAGATCAGCGCGGCCCAGCCGAACAACAGCATCAGCAGCTTCACGATCAGCGCGAGAATCGACATCGGCCGCGTGAAGCCGGACTGCACCGCCGGGTCGAGCGACTCGACGATCAGCCAGCCGAGCGTCGCGACCAGCAGCACGGTCTTCAGCAGCATCTTCGCGAGGTTCACGAGGTTGCGCATCGACCACATGTTCTTGAGCCCCTCGGCCGGATTGAGCCGCGACAGCTGCGGCACGAGCCGGCTCCACGCCATCACGCCGCCCACCTGCACGAAGCCCGCGAGCAGGCCGGCCAGCAGCCCGGCCGCGACGATCCGCGCGGACAGCAGCGCCCAGTCGCGCGCGGCGCCGTCGATCAGCGCCGCGAGCCGCGCGCCCGGATCGGCCGCGCCGGCCGCATCGAACACGAGCCGGAACAGCGCCTGCAGCCGCGCGAACAGCGTGCCGATCCCGACCGCGAGCGCGACGCATACGCCGACGAAGAACGCCGACGAGATCGTCTCCGCGCTCTTCGGCACGTCGCCTTTCCGGCGCGCCTCGCGCAGGCGCTTCGCGGTCGGCTGCTGATTCTTCTCGGACATGGGCGCTCCGGTTCCGGCCCGCCGTCACGCGCCGCCGTGCGCGGCGAACAGCGCGCGCAACAACGCCATCAGCCCGCTGTCGGGGCTCAGCAGCGCATGCAGCGATGCGTACACCACCGGCAGGAACAGCACCATCATCAGCACCGCGAGCGCGCTCTTCACCGGCTGCGCGAACACGAAGATGTTCAGCTGCGGCACCGCGCGCCCGACCAGACCGATGCCGAGCTCGACGAGCACCAGCACGATAATGACGGGCGCGACGAGCTTCACCATCCATTCGAAGATCGTGTCGGTCTGCCGCACGACGAAGGTCTCCAGCATCGACGAAAAATCCGGGCCGAGCGAGCCGATCGGCCACCACGCATACGACTGCGCGAACAGCTGCACCAGCACCTGCAGGCCGCCCGCCGTGACGAACAGCGCGATCGCGACGAAATTGAGGAACCCTGACGTCGGGCCGCCCTCGTGCCCGCCCATCGGATCGAAGAACGCGGCGCTGCCGCTGCCGGTCTGGAAATCGATCACGTAGCCGACGCCCTGGATCGCGAACAGCACCGCACTGAATGCGCCCGCGAGCAGCATGCCGACCACCGCCTCCTTCGCGACGAGCAGGCACCACATCAGGAACGGCAGCGCGGCGACTTGCGCCGGGTCGATCACCGGCGCGACGAACGCGGCGATCACCACCGCGATGCCGTTGCGCACGAGGCCCGTGACGATCTGCTCGTTGAACACCGGCACGACGAACATGATCGGCAGCAGGCGCGGCATCACGTAAAGCAATGGCCGCAGCGTGCCGGCGATGTCGTTGAAGTTCGCGGCGTGGTCTAGCATCGGCGGTCCGCGGCGGCCGGTGCCGGGGCGTCGGCGGAAACGGTCGAGTCGCGCGTGTCGATCGCGCCGGTCCCGTCCGCCATGTCGGCATCCGCCGGCCGCGGCACCATCTCCGCATCGAATGCGGCGGCCATCCCGGGCTGCCCCGACGCGTGCTCCCGCGCGTCGCCCGCCCACACGCCGGCGGTCGCGAAACGCCGCACCGCATGCGCATCCGCGACTTCGTCGGCATCGCGCTCGACCCGCGCGGCACGCGCCTGCAATGCCTTCTCGCCCGCCTTGTCGAGCTTGTCCTCGGCGGCCTTGGCCTTGCGGGCGGCGCGCTGCAGGTCCGCGAGCGTCGCCTCGTGACCGCGATGCACGTGCGTGGCTTCGCTGACGGACGCGTTCGCGACGCCGATGTGGCGATCGAACGTGCGCGTGTCGGCCGCGGCGTTCTGCAGCGCGCGCGTCTCGCGCACGTCGTCGGCGAGCCGCGTCTGGATCGCGGCCTTCGCGGCAACCTGCCGCGCGAGCTGCGCATGGGCCGCATCGAGCGCGCGCCGGCTCTGCGCGGCGATGCCCTGCTGGCGCGCGGCCGCCACGCGCGCGATCTGGCTGCGCATCTCGCGCACGCGCTTCAGGCGCGCGAGCGTCGCGAGCACGAGACGGTCGTCGGCTTCAGACATGATCGTTCGCGAGTTTCGTCAGTTTCGCGAGCAGCGCGTCGAAACGCACGTCCTCGTGCGACGCCTGCGCGCAGAACGCGCCGATCGCATCGCGCGCCCGCAGCGCGAGATCGCCGAGCCGGTCGCTGCCTTCGCGGTACTCGCCGATCTGCACCAGCAGCTCGATCTCCTGGTACTTCGCGATCAGCTCGCGCACGCGCGCGGCCGATTGCTGATGCGCGCGGCTCGCGACGAGCGGCATCACGCGCGACAGGCTCGCGAGCACGTCGATCGCCGGATAGCGGTTCGCGAGCGCGATCTTGCGCGACAGCACGATGTGCCCGTCGAGAATCGATCGCACTTCCTCCGCGATCGGATCGGATTCCTCATCGCCTTCGACGAGCACCGTGTACAGCGCGGTGATCGAACCGGTCGCGCCCTGCCCCGCGCGTTCGAGCAGGCGCGGCAGCACGGCGAACGTCGACGGCGGGAAGCTGCGGCGCGTCGGCGGCTCGCCGCTCGCGAGGCCGACCTCGCGCTGCGCGCGTGCGAAACGCGTGAGCGAATCGACCAGCAGCAGCACGCGCTTGCCCGCATCGCGGAAATGCTCGGCGATCGCGGTCGCGACCAGCGCGGATTTCACGCGCTCCATCGCGGGGCGATCGGACGTCGACACGACGACGATCGACCGCGCGCGCACCTCGGGCGACAGGCTGTGCTCGATGAACTCGCGCACTTCGCGGCCGCGCTCGCCGACCAGCGCGATCACGTTCACGTCGGCCTGCGCACCGCGCGCGATCATCCCGAGCAGCGTGCTCTTGCCGACGCCCGACGGTGCGAAGATGCCCACGCGCTGGCCGACGCCGAGCGTCATCAGGCCGTCGATCACGCGCACGCCGGTCGGGAACGGCGTGTCGATCATCTTGCGCGCGAGCGGGTTCGGCGGGTCCTGCTGCGTCGACACCCACGCGGCGCCCGTCACGGGGCCGCGATCGTCGAGCGGCCGGCCAAGCCCGTCGAGCACTCGGCCGAACAGCGCTTCGCCGACCGGAAACACATGCTCGCGCCCGGACGGCACGACGGTCGTCTCCGGCGACAGCCCGGCCACGTCGCCGAGCGGCGTGAGCAGCGTGGTCTGCCGCGAGAAGCCGACCACTTCGGCGAGCAGCGTCGGCTGATTCGGCGTGCGCAGTTCGCAGATCTCGCCGAGCCGTGCGCGGATGCCGGTCGCGTTGAGGATCTGGCCGACCGCGTGATTGACGCGCCCCTGCACCGACACCGGCGAAAAGAACGCGAGCCCGGCATCGAGATCGCTGACGAGGCGGCCGCGATCGAACGGCGCGGCATCGTCGTCGAGCGCGCTGCCATCGGATTGCGGATCGTCGAGCGGCGCGTTCATCGCGTCGTGCCCTTCAGCGCGTCGCGGCGGATCGCCTGTCGCAGCGCGTCGATCTGCAGGTCGAGGCTCGCGTCGATGCGCCCCGACGGTGTCTCGACCGTGCACGCGTGACGTTCGAGTTGCGCATCCTCGACGATGCGGATCCGTTGCCGGTTCGACTGTCCGGCGAACGCGCGATCGAGCGCGTCGCGCATCTCGTCCTCGCGGCCCGGCGCGACCCGCACGATCAGGAACGCCTCGTCGCGCACCAGCGGCGCGATCCGCGCGAGCGCGGCCTCGTACAGCTTCTGCGTGCTCATCTCGCCGACGATCGCGCGCACGGCCTTCACGACGATGTCGGCCATCGAATCCTTCATCGACTCCATCGTGCGCGCGGCGGCCAGCGCCTGCGTATACGTCTGCGCGGCATGCTCGCGCTGCGCGCGGCGCATGCCTTCGTCGTAGCCCGCCGCCTGGCGCTTGTCGAATTCGCGCTGCGCATCGGCGACGATGCGCGCGGCCTCGTCGCGCGCGGTCGCGATCACCGCCGAGGCATCGAGCAGCGCCGCGTATTCGCGCTCCTTGAGCACCTTGCGCTCGGACAGCAACTGCAGGTTGTCGCTCGTGATCAGAAAAGCCAGTCCCATGACGCAAGCCTCTCGGGAATCAGAAACAGGAACAGCAATTCGCCGAACTGGTCGCGCTGCGCGCGGTTCAGCCAGTACGGCGCTTCGTCGTCGATCGCGCGGTTGAATTTCAGGCGCGCGCGCCGCGCGACCGCATCGCCGGCCACGCCGACGAAATCCGCGAGCAGTCGCCCGCCGCGCGCACGGATCACCCCGGGCAGCGCGGCCGGATCGGCACGCCACGGTTCGAGCGTGTCCGCGAGCGCACCGAATTCCGGCGCACGCTCGAGCGCAAGCTCCAGCGCGTCGCCGCCGAGCTTCGCGGCGACCTCCGCGCGAATGCGGCGCACGCTCAGCGCGTCGCGCAGCCAGCCGCGATGCAGCAGCAACCCCGCATACGACGCGAGCTGCTCGAGCGCCGCGCCGGGCAGCAGCGCAAGCCGCGCGCATGGATTCGCGACGTCGAAGTCGTGTTGCCCGGCCACGCCGTTCACGTCGAGCAGATGGCGCGCAAGCAGCTTGCGGCCGGCCGGCCCGAACGCGTCGGGCGACCGATAGCGCGCGGGCCACTCGGCCGGCACGCGCGTCACATGCAGATAGCGGTCGGGCCGCAGGTTGAATTCGCAGACGAGCGCGTGAAACGCCGCGCGCCGCGCGGCGGGCGGCGGCGCGAGCGGTTGCAGCCACGGCAGCGACGCGGCATCGGGCCGGTCGATCGGCGGCAGCGCGGCAGGGTCGCTCATGCGCCGTCGCGCGCGCCGTCCGGCGTGCGCAGGCCGCCGCCCGACGACGCGGATGCACCGCCGGTGGCGTTCGCGCCGCGCGGCGTGCCGACCAGCGCGGCGAGCCGCGCGCCGAACATCCCGCGCCGTGCGGCCGACAGCGCGATCACCGCGCAGGTCAGCAGGATCAGCGCGAACACCAGCCAGCCGAGCGGCGAGCGCAGCCGCAGGATGTCCGACACGGCGCTGCCGATGCCGTCCACCCGCGTGGTGCGCGCGGCGGCCGGCTGCAGGAACAGCGACACGTTGTCGTACTGCAGCCCCTCGATGCTGTGCGCGACGAGATCCTTGACCATCGGCGCCATCGCGCGCAGATCCACGCCGGGCCGATAGCGGATGTACACGGCCGCCGACGACGGCTTGATCTTGTCCGCGAGCGGATCGTTCTCCGGAATCACGACCTGCACGCGCGCGACCACCACGCCCTCGATGTCCTGCAGCGTGCGCGACAGGTCCTGCGACACGCCGTACAGGTAGCGCACGCGCTCCTCGGCCGGCGTCGACACGAGGCCCTGCTTCTGGAACAGCTCGCCGAGGCTCGCATAGCTCGGCTTCGGCAGCCCGTTCGCCTGCAGCACGGTGAGCGCCGACTGCATGTCGCCGTCCGCGACGCTCACCTGCCATGCGTTGCGATCCGACGTGTCGCGCGCGTCGTTGTCCTTCGACGCGCTGATGCCCGCATCGCCGAGCACGGCGACCATCTGGTTCGCATCGCGCTCCGACAGGCCGGAGTACAGCTCCTTCTGGCAGCCGGCGAGCAGCGCGAGCAGTCCCGCGAGCAGCGCGCGCGCTGCCCGGCTGCGCCACGCATGCATGCGCGGCGTCGAATCGATCGTCGTCATCGTTTGTCCGCTTCAGGGCGCGCGGCCGCTTCAGGCACACGCACCGGCCTTCGTCACTCCTGCGTCTTCAGCACCGTGTGCGTGAAGCCGTTCGCCGCCTGCGCGACCGACAGGCTCAACTGGTATTCGGAAATCGTCGTGGTCGCCGTCCACTGGAAATCCATCGCCTTCACCATCGTCATCAGCGGATCGCTGCGGTTGTCCGCCATCGACGTCAGCATCTCGGTGCGATGCTTGTCGATGTTCGCGTACCGCGTGTCGAGATCGTTGCCGTACGTGCGCAACCGCTCGACGAGCGACGACTGGTTGGCCTGCGCGGGCGTCATCTGCACCGCCGGCGCCGCATCGGCCGACACGCGCGACATCGCGACGCCGGACGCCGACGGCGACGTTGCGGCCGGCGACGCGCCCGCCTGCATCAACGCATCGAACTGGCGCACCTGCGCCGGATCGGACGCCGCGCCCGCCTGCTGCACGGCGCCCGCGAGCGCGGCTGCGCCCGGCGGCGCCGCGCCTACGCCTGTTACCGACATGATCGTGTCCTCCTTGACCGGCAGAGCCGGAAACGAGCCGGCCGGCACACGCGTGCGCCCCGCCGGGCACCCGTCACGGGCGGCCCCGGCATGTGGCGTCGCGCGGCACGGCCGGCGACCGGCGTCATGCGCGGCCGGCGGAACTCAGGTGTTGCGCAACCTGGGCGTTCGCCGTCCCTTCCTGCGCGGTCACTGCGTTACTGGTTTCGAACGTCGCGGTCGACTGCTGGACCTGGAAGTTGATCTTCGTCAGTTCGAGTTGCGTCTTGGTCAGGTCGTCCGCCTGCTGTTGGACCTGGGTCGTGTCGTTCGGACCACCGGCTGCTGAGGCACCCATATTTCGCTCCTTTGCGTAAAGACATCATCCACATTCCGGCGGCGGCCCCATGCCCCACCGGCGACGTGACGCGCCGCATGCGCGCGGCGTGTCGCGTAATGCGCGCACCGCGCGACGCGCGATGCGCAGATCCTGTCGCGGCGCTAGTGCGCCGCCTCCTTCGATGCGCCGGCCGCCCCGACGGCCGGCGCCGCCACATCTGGCAGCAGCGTCGGCCCTGGCACCGGCTGCGCGACACCGGTCGCCGCGCCGCTCGCGAGCGGCGGCACGGGCGGTGCTGGCACCCGCTCGGGCGCGCTCGCGGACGGGCCGCCCAGCGGCATCGTGATGCGCTGGCCGTTGCGCTCGAACACGACTTCGTCCGGTCCGATCGACACGACGGTCGGCCCTTCCTTCAGCCGCGCCCCTTCGAAATAGCGGCTGCCGTCGGCCGTCTCGATGTAACGCTGGTCGCCGTCGCCCGCGAACACCGTCGTGATCTCCGGAATTCCCGCGACGCCGCCAAGCGTCGTCGCGGTGCGCGGCGCGGCGGCATCGGCGTCGCGCACGTGGTCGACCACCTCCAGCGCCGGACGCGCATCCTTCATGTAGTTGCGGATGCGCGGCTCGATCTGCGCGCGCTCGGCCGCGCCCGTCAATTCGATCCGCCCGCGGCCCAGATAGGTGACCGTCAGTGCCGTATCGCTGAAATACGTCTGCGCGGTCGCGACGAGATCGCTGACCACGTAGATGTTGCCGAGCGCCGCGTTGTCGACGCCCGCGACGATCTGCGCGACGCGTTCCCGCGCGACCGGGTCGCTCACGTAACCCGACACGATCACGCCGTCGTCGCGCGGCGCGACGGCGAGCTCCGGATACGCGTGCAGCAGTTGCTGCAGCCGGTGCGTGCGCGCGAGCACCGATTCGTGTTGCCAAGGCAGGCGCCCCGACCACGCGACGAAACCGTAACCTAGCGCGCCGAGCAGCACGCCGATCCACAGCGCGACGACCGCGATCACGAGCCGCCGGCTGCCCAGACGCCGCAGCCCGCCGGTGAGCCAGCCGAGCCAGGCGGCCTCGCGCGCGGCATCCGGCGCGTCGGCCTCGTCGGGCACCGCGACGCTCGCCTGCGCGTGACGCGCGATCCCGAGCTTGATCGAGCCGACCGTCACGACGTCCTGCGGCGTCATCGAGCGGCGGCCCGCGCCGAGCGGCTCGTCGTTGAACAGCACGGGCGCGCCGCCGTCGCCACCGTGGTTCTGCACCGTCACCGCGAGCGCGCCGACCTGCAGGCACACCTGTTTCGCGCCGATCTCGCGATCGGGCAGGATCACCTCGCAGTCGGCCGCGGTGCCGACCCAGTTCGCGCCGCGCGCGAGCGACATCGTGCGGCCGTACATCGGTCCGCTGAGGAAGCACACGTTCCACGGCGACGCGAGGGCGGCCGACCCCGCGCCGGCGCCGCCGGGCAAAGCGCCGTCGCCGTGCGGATCAATGATGGTCGTCGACATGAGTGGACGCTCCTGCGGTCGTCGCCACGGGCTGCGCGGCCGAATCCTTCGGCGGCGGCAGCGCGGGCGGGCCGAACTTCGTGCCGGGCAGCGGCGCGGGCGTGAGCGGCACCGCGATGTCGTTGTCCGGCGGGCGATACATCGACGTGCCGTCCGAACCGGCTGGCCCGTCCACGCCCGGATTCACCGGCGAGCCGTCCGGCGCGTACATCGACGCGGTCGTCACCACGCGCGGCGTCAGCAGATAGAACCGCTCCATGTGGTTGCCCGACTTGTCGGTGTACTTGAACAGGTTGCCGATCAGCGGAATGTCCGACAGCCACGGCACGCCGCTCTTGTTCAGCCGCACCTCGTCGTCGTTGAAACCCGCGATCAGCAGGCTCTTGCCTTCGTCGATCATCGTCTTCGTGACGATGTTGCGCTGCTGAATCACCGGCACGTTCGACACGGCCTGCCCCGGCACGATGTTGCCGTCCTGGATGTCGATCGACATCATCACGCTCTGCGGATTGCCGGACACGGCGGCCGCGTTGCGGATCGCCTCGTCGACGATCATCGGCGTCACCTTGATGCTGGTGCCGGTCGTCACGCTGTACAGCGACGAATCCTGGTAGCCCGGCACCTGCACGTAGAACTGCGTGAGGTTCTCGAGAATGGCCTCGGTGTTGTCGAGCGCGAGCACCTTCGGCTTCGAGCGCAGCTGCGCCTGCCCCTTCTGCGCGAGCGCGTTCACGCGCGTGAGCAGGTAGTTGCGCAACGACCCGCCGATCGACGCGGTCAGCGCGATGCCGGTCGGCATGAAGGTGCCGGTCTGCCCGGTTTCCGACGTGCCGATGCCGAACGTCAGCGGCGGATTGCCCGCGCCGTTGTACTGCGTGTTGCCGTTCAGCGGGTTCTGGCCGTTGCCGATCTGCACGTCGCCGTGCGTCGTGTGCAGGCGCCAGTCGATCCCGAGGCTGTCGAGCGAATCCTCGTTGATGTCGATGATCGTCACGTTGATCTCGACGATGCGCGGCCGCTCGTCGAGCTGATTGATCAGCGACTGGTAGCGGTACATGTTTTCCGGCAGGTCGCGCACGATCACCGCGTTGATCGCGGGATCGGCGACGATCTGAGGCAGCGTGTCGCCACCGCCGCCATTCGAGAACGGCGAAAAACCGCCCGCGCTGCCGTCCGCGCCACCATAGCCGCCCTGCCGCGGGCCGCCGGAAATGTCCGGGAAATCGAGCCGCGGCACCGCGATGGTCAGCCCCGAGCCGAGCTTCACCTGGCGCGCCGCCTGCCCGAGCGGCGTGCTCGACGGCAGTTCGTTCGTGCCGCCGCCCTTGCCGAACAGCCGGCGCAGGATCGTCGCGACGCCCGGCACCGTCACTTCCTTGCCCGAGCGGTTGATCGTGAAGTCGGACGCCCAGCCGTACTTGAGCCGGAACGCGCGGATGTCCGCATGCGCGCCGTTCGCCGACGGATCGCCGACCGAGCCGACCGCCTGCCGCACGAGCTCCACGTAGCGGCGCGGGCCGGCCACGTACACGCTGTTCGCGCGATCGTTGATCACGAGCGTGTAGCGCTTGTCGGGAATCTGCATCGCCTGCAGCGCGCGGCCGATCTCGCCGGCCGAGTTCGGCGGAATCGGGATCATCTGCGTCTGCGACTGGTCGGCCGGGTCGACGTACAGGAACGAGCCGTCGTAGTACCACGTGAGACCGTAGGTCGAGCAGATCGTGTCGAGCGTCTGCTGCGGCGTGCCCGAGAAACGGCCGCTGATCACGCCGTCGACTTTCGGATCGACCACGGCCGTCACGCCCTGCGACGACGCGAGTTCGCGAATGAAGTCACCGATCTTCTTGCCGTTCGCGACGATCGTGAACGGCTTGTTGCGCCAGCGCAGGTCGGCCGCGCGCGCCGGATGCGCGACCGTCATGCACAGCGATGCCGTGAGCAGCGCCGTCGCGCACATGGCGAGCGCGGCCCGTTGCAGGCGGCGCGGTTGAAACCGGATCGGGGCGACGCGTCGACGCATCAAAGCACTCCTGTGGAAGAAACGAACATGCGTTCCAGCGCCTGCTGCGCGAAGCGCAGCACCTCGCTGCCGAGCCAGCCCGACAGCAGCACGAGCGCGACCATCACGGCGATCAGCCGCACCGCGATGCCGATGTTGGCGTCCTGCACCTGCGTGACGGCCTGCAGGATCGCGACGACCAGGCCGGTGACGGTGGCGATCAGCACGATCGGCAGCGACAGCAGCAGCACCAGCATCAGCGCCTGCCGCGTCAGGTCGAGGATCGTCGAGCTCGTCATTGCGCGACTCCCGGCGTGCGCACGCCGGCGCCCGCGCCGAGCGTGCCGTCGTCGGGCGGGTTCTTCACCCAGCCGACCGTGTGCAGCTGCACGTCCTCTTCGATTTCCTGATACGACAGCACCGCGAGGTCGGGCAGCACCGGCTGCAGGATCGTCTTCACGTAGCGGCGCGCGCCGAGCGCGACCATCACCGCAAGGCGTGCCGCGCCTTGCGGGTTGCCGTGGCCGCCCGCGCCGGCCGCCTGCGCCGACGTCGCGGCCTGCACGATCGCGCGCACCTGCTCGCCGATGTCCTGCTTGATCGCGCTCGACAGCGCGAGGAAATTGCCCTGTTTCGTGCGCATCACCGCGTTCTCGATGCGCTCCTGCAGGTTCTGCTCGAACAGCACGACGCGCAGTTGCCTTGCGGCGCCCGCATGACGATCGGTGATCATCCGGCGCAGGTCGACGCGCACCAGCTCGACCAGCGCGATCACGTCGTCCGGTTCATTCGGCGCCCAGGTGATCAGGCTCTCGAAAATCACGCGCAGATTGCGGATCGGCACCTGCTCGGCAAGCAGCCGGCGCAGCACCTCGGTCACGCGCTGCAGCGGCACGAGCCGCGTGAGTTCGCCGACGAGTTCCGGATGCTCGCGGCGCACCAGATGCACGAGCGCCTGCGTTTCCTGGATGCCGATGAGTTCATCCGCATGCTGGCGCACGATCTGTTCGACGTGCGCGGCGAGCGCGCCTTCGCTCGTGAGCCACTTGCCTTCCGGCGCCGCGCCGTCGGGCTTGATCCACAGCGCGGTCGCGAACGGACCGAATGCCTCGGCCGGCTGGCGCTCCGCGCGCTCCGGCAACGGCGCGACGCCGTCCCACAGCAGCCAGCCCGGCTTCAGCGCACCCTGCGCGGCGAGCACGTCCTGCAGGTAGATGCGGTACGTGCCGGCCGGCGCACCCTCGTCGTCGTTCAGCGTGATGCGCGGAAACACCGTGCCGATGTCCGCGTCAACGCGCGCCTTCGCGCTCGACAGCGCCGCCTGCAACTGCGCGAGGTTCAGCGTCGTGCGCAGATCGTCCGACAACGACACCGCGATCAGCGACGTGACGCCCGCCGCGTGCGACACCTTTGCGGGCTGGCCGTCGTCGGTCGCGCCGATGCGGCCCGCGATATGTATCAGGTTGAAGCTCGGCGCGGTCGTTTTGCGTTTCAACTGCGTGAACGCGAACGCGCCGAGGCCGATCGCGATCAGCGCGAACGACCACTTCGGAAAACCGGGCACGACGAGAAAGCCCGCCAGCACCAGCGCCGCGATCAGCAGCGCGCGCGGATGCGCGCCGAGCTGCTCGCCGAGTTGCTCGCCGAGCTGGCGCTGCCGCGTGTCGCGCGTCGCGACGCGCGTCGTCACGATGCCCGCCGCGATCGACACCAGCAGCGACGGGATCTGCGACGCCATCCCGTCGCCGACGGTCAGGATCGCGTAACGTTGCAGTGCTTCGCCGATGTCCATCCCGTGCATCAGCGTGCCGACCGCGATACCCGCGACGATGTTGATGAACGCGATCACGAGGCCCGCGATCGCGTCGCCCTTCACGAACTTCATCGCGCCGTCCATCGCGCCGTGCATCTGCGATTCCTGCTCGAGCTTCTCGCGGCGCTCGCGCGCTTCGTCGGCGCTGATGATGCCCGCGCGCAGGTCCGCGTCGATGCTCATCTGCTTGCCCGGCATCGCGTCGAGCGAGAAGCGTGCGCCGACTTCCGCGACCCGTTCGGAGCCCTTCGCGATCACGATGAACTGCACGACCGCGATCACGAGGAACACCACGCCGCCCACCACGACGTTGTTGCCGACCACGAGCCGGCCGAACGCGTCGATCACGTGGCCAGCGTTTGCATGCAGCAGGATCAGCTTGCACGACGCGATGTTCAGCGCGAGCCGGAACAGTGTCGTGAACAGCAGCAGCGCGGGAAACGACGAGAAGCTGACCGCCGACGGCACGTAGGTCGACACCGTGAGCAGCACGACGCTCGCGGCGAGGTTCAGCGAGATCATCCCGTCGAGCGCGGCTTGCGGCAGCGGCAGGATGAACAGCGCGACCACCGACACGATGAACCCGGCGAGAAACAGGTCGGCGCGCGGCGATGCCCCGAGACGTCGCCCGGACACGCTGCGGCCGGCGGAGAAGATCCGCTGCCAGTCGCGAGGGAGCGCCTTCGGTTCTGCCATCGTGCCGTCGTCCTGTCGTTGTCGCCGGCGGGCACGGGCGGTCATGCCCCGTGTCGCGCGGACCGTTGAATGGGACGAGTGTAGCGACGCGAAACCGCGCGAAAACGGATGCGCCTCGTAGCGGCGCGGCGGTTTTCCGGCGACGATTCGAGCCGACTACGAAACCCGGCGACCCTCGCTCGCACGCATCGCCGGAACCGCTTCCATCGCGCGGCAGACGCCGCGCGCGTTGACAGGGTCAGGACTCCAGACGGCGTGCGGCGAGATACGCGAGCTGTGCTCGATTCCGGACGTTGAAGAGTTTTTCGAGCGAACGAATATGGTGCCCGACCTTGTGCAGCGACGTGCGCAGCGCGCTCGCGATCTCCTGGTCGGACAGCCCGTGCACGAGCCGTTCGAGCACCTGCTGCTGCTCGTCGCCGAGCGCGAAGCCGCGCATGCGCGCGATGCGCGCCTCGAGGAACGGCAGCGCGACGCGATGCACGGCGAGGCTCACCGACAGCGCGCCGCCGATCACGCGATCGTCGATCCATTCGGTGCCGTGCGCTTCCGACGTGACGTTCACCGCGACGCGCAGATCGAGCCGCGGTGCCGACAGGCTGAAGATCACGCCGCTGTTCATGGCATGCGCACGCAGATGGCCCGCCAGCGCGAGCACCTTGCGGTCGCCGCTGCCCTGCGCGGCCGACTCGATCTCGTCGAGCCGCCACGCGACCGGAAAGCCGCTTTGCCGCACCTGGGCGAAACGCGGGTCGTTCTCGTAGAGCATGCCTTCGATATACGGCTGCATGAACGTCACGGGCGCGAGGTCGCGCAGCAGATGCGCGCACAGGATGCGCCGCCCGATCATTTCATACGCGCCGTAACCGAGCGTGCTGAAACCGATTTGCCGCAATCGGGCATGGCATTGGGCGAAATCGACGGGGGCGAGGTCGGATTTACCGGGCACGAATTGAATGCCGGTAAAAACGTCGCGTTCGATTGCATGAATTTCTTTCGAATAAGCGGCAGCGACCGCGATATCGGCTTGCGAGAACCACTCGACGCGTGGTGCGTCGTCAGCATATGTCATGAGGAGCCCACCCTTTCCCAATATGTGAACCTGCCCCGTCACGATCTGGTCTTTTCTTTATGATTTTCTGGTCATCTCTATACCGGTGCGAATATGAACCTTTCGCCCGAATTAGTATTACGGCATATTACGCGTACACAGGCATTTTTGTACAATGCCCCCGCGTTTCGTCTGGATGATGATCGGCGCATATCATAAAGATGCTCGATCGCATCGTCGCGAGCGCCGTGCACGACACGGCTGCCGCCACGCGATGCGCGTCGATTCCGAGGGATGGCTCATGTCCGATATTGCAATGCAAGAAGAAGCGGTCGCCCCAACACTGGCCCGTGCGTCGCGGCGGACGCCCGCCTGCGCCGACGTGTCGAGAGAACGCCAGGTGCAGGTCGTCTGGTGCGACGACGTCAAGCGCGGCGACATCGAGCAGCCGCACGCGCCGAAGCTCGGCGTCGCCGATACGCTCGCACACGCGCAGAGCACCGCGGAACGCAACCGGATCGTCACGAGCCTGCTGCATCTGACGGGCTTCTCGACGTTCGCGTACTTCGCGCTCGAATTCTCGCGCGAGCGCGTCGAAAGTCTCTACCTGCACGAGGCGTTCACGCCGTCCACCTATCGCGGCGACTACGTGCGGCACAACCATCACGACATCGATCCGCGCACGCTCGGCGCGCGCGTATGCAACATGCCGATCGTGTGGGACCTCCAGCAGCTGCGGCGCGAACACCGCGAACGCGACGACGGCCCGTGCGTGACGCCGGCGGCGCTCGACGGCTTCCTGCAGACGATGCAGGACGACGGCATGTGCAGCGGCATCATGTATTCGATGGCGGTGCCCGGCACGCGGCTGCACGCGTTCATGAGCTTCACCGCGCCGCGCCGCACGCGCGAGTGGATCACGCCTTCGACGATCGAGCAGGCGCTGTCGATCGGGCTGTCGGTGCACAAGTTCGCGTCGCCGCAACTGATCGCGACATCGCGCGAACGCGCGGTGAACGGGCTCACGCCGTTCGAGCAGGAACTGCTGCTGGGCATCGCGGAAGGCGCGTCGGACAAGGAGATCGGCCGGCGCCTCGACACCAGCGCGCACAACGTCGACTATCACCTGCGCAAGCTGCGCAAGCGCTTCGGCGTCGCGAACCGGATCCAGCTCACGTACCTGACGTCGAAGCTCGAGTTGATCTGACACGCGCGCGACGCGCCCGCGAAAACGCACATGCCGGCCTCACGGGCCGGCATGTGCTCACATCTGGCGATGACGCCGCGCGGCGTTACTTCAGCAGCGTCATCTGCACGACCTTGACGATCACGAGACCGACGGCGATCACCAGATAACCGCGCAGCACGGCCATCCACACGCGTGTCGCGACCGTCATGTTCTGCGGCTCGAGAGAATCGAGCGGCGGCATGCGCCAGGTTTCGCGCAGCGCGCGATCGATGCCCGGTTCGACGACGCGCTTGTTGCGGCGAATCAGCACCGTCGCGAGATAACCGGCAATCGCCAGCACGGTGCCGCCGACCAGCACGTCGACGATCGCTTCGCCGCTGATGTCCGGATACATCACCGATGCGGTCAGGATGATCGACAGCAGCACGAGCACCCAGATCACCGCGCCCGTGAACACGTTGAGCTTCGTCGAGTTGACCCACGGGCCGAGCACCTGGCGATCGTTGCACAGCACGAGCAGGAACACGGTCGCGCTCGGCAGCAGCACGCCCGCGAGCGTCTGCACCGCTTCGGTCAGCAGGCCGAGCGGGCTGCCCGGAATCAGCACGAGCGCCGCAGCGGCCGCGACGATGCCGAAGTAGACGAGATAGAAGCCCTTCGCATCGGACACGCCGCGATGCAGCGAATGGCGGATCTTGAACACGTCGCCGATCGCGTACGCGGTCGACAGCGACACCGCCGCCGCGCCGATGATGCACGCGTCGAGCAGCGCTACCGCGAACAGCGTCGCGCTCGTGTGGCCCGCGTACTTCTCGAGGCCCGCGATCACGCCGCCCGCGTCGGTGAAACCGCCCGCCTCCGGATGGCCGCCGAACAGCGCGGCGCTGAAGCCGATCATCGCGACCGCGCCGATCAGCACGAATGCGATGCCGATCCACAGATCGACCTTCTCGTACTTCATGAAGCGCGGCGTGATGCGCTTGTCGATCACGTAGCTCTGCTGGAAGAACAGCTGCCATGGCGCGACCGTGGTGCCGACGATGCCGATCACGAGCAGCATCACGTCGGACAGCTTCGCGTGCGCGGGCCAGTTCGGCACGAAGAAGTCGCGCGACATCTGCGCCACCGGCGGGTGGATCGACACGAGCACCGGCACCAGCAGCAGGCTCATCACGCACAGCACGATCGCGAACCGCTCGAAACGCCGGAAGTCGCCGGTACTCACCGCCGCCATCGTCAAGGCTGCCGCCACGCACACGCCCGCGACCTTCGGGAGCCCGAAGAAAGCCAGCACGAACGTGATGCCGATGAACTCGGTGACGATCGTCAGCGCGTTGAGCAGGAACAGGTCGATCACGCTGAACGCGCCCCAGAACTTGCCGAAGCGCTCGAAGATCAGGCGCGCATGGCCGACGCCGGTGACCGCGCCGAGACGCAGCACCATTTCCTGGTTCACGTACAGCACCGGCACGAGCAGCAGCAGCGTCCACAGCAGCGTCGTGCCGTAGTTCTGGCCGGCCTGCGTGTAGGTGCCGAATGCGCCGGCGTCGTTGTCGCCGACCATCACGATCAGGCCGGGGCCGATGATCGCGAGCAGCGTGCGCAGACGCGCCCACCACGTGCGGCGCGCGGCGGTGTCGTGGTGCGCGATGGTGCCGAGCGCGCCGCGGATGTCGCCCAGGTGGGCTTCGTCGAGCACGGCGCTGCGTTCGACGGCGATCGGTGGAGAGACGTTCGATGGCGTGGACATGATGAATTCCGTACGACTGGTTTTTTTATCCGGCAAGCGTGTGGCCTTGGAATGCGCGCGCGGACCGACGCCGTGCGCGCATGCCGAGACGCGCTCGGCGCTTCTTCAGTGGAGCAACGATTTAAGGTGGTTCAGCAAACGGGAGAACACCCGCGGACGTGCATCGAGCGTCAGCATCGCGTCGTAATGCGGACGCGATTCCGCGACGTGCGGGAGGTTCGACAGCAGAAGGCCGAAGTTCATGGTCTGGCTCCTGGCGGCACCGGCATGCGTGCCGGCCGCGTGGTGGGCGCGGGGCCAGTCCGGGGCCTGAACGACGTGTCAGGCTAGTCGGCCGGCATGTCCCTGCGACCCGGGTTCAAAAGGGTCTGTTGGTGCAACGGGCATAAGGGACAACTGTCACTGTCGTTCATGGCGGCTCCTGTACGGTGTTCCGGAGAACACGGTTGACCGCCGTCCGGCGCGGGCCGCCGTTCGGATGCATGCGAAACGCATGCGCGAACGCGGCCGCGCGCCGGGCGGCGGCGAAACCGGATGGCGCATGCGCGAATGCATCACGCTAACCGGCGCGAATCAGGGTGCACGTAGGGAGTTGCTGCGGAATACTGCTGCGCGCACCGTTTGCCTGGGTGACAAACGGCGGCTTCGATTGAGGCGCGGACGTCGGTCGCTCAGGCGGAAATTTCGTTCGAAGATCGACTACTGCAGGCGTCCAAGGCGGCGGCCCCAAGAGTGAAGATGCCGGATTTTATGAACCGGCCGAAACGGAAGTCAACCCTCCGGCACCCGCTCCGTGGAATATTTTTTCCGTGCCTTGCACGCTGAAAGATTCGCGCCCGAAATGACGCGCCGCAACCTTTCAATGCGCCGCATGACGCGCGCCGCCGATGCGCGCGAGCAACAGTCGCCACGGGCCGCCGACACGCGGTCGCGCCGGGCCACGGCCGGCCCGCGACGCGCTGGCGCAGCCGGTCCACCAGGCGCAACGCCGCTGCTTTTTTTGCTTGCGCCGCAGCAAAACTCGCGACTACAATCCGCCCCAATTCATCGAGGGAGTCCCTTCGTGGACACATGCTCCAGTTGCAGTTCGATGCCGGCCCAGGCCGGCCAAGCCATCGCGAGATAGCAGCAAGACGCATGTCATTCGCCGCTCGCTCGCATTCGTCGGGTTAGCGCGCTTCCCCCGGTGCCGGCATGTCCGGCTCGTCCGTCGCACGCTCCGTTACGTTCCAACCGCCGATCGCGGGCCGCGTCATGCCCCCGCGCTCGGTCACGTCGTCCGGCATGCGCCGGACCGGACGGAGGTTCGTCATGTTCTTTCAATCGTTCGCGGCCAGACTCAAGCGACTCGTCCATGTCGCGTCCGGCCGCTCGCCGGCATCGCTCCTTGCGCCGCTCGCCAATGCGTTCGGCCACCGGCGCGGCAGCGCGCTCGCGCACCTGCCGGCAGCACTGCGCGTGCTCGACTGCGTGCTGATCGGCGCGATGGCGACCGCCGTCGCGCTCGTTGCGCTGCTCTGCGTCGCCGCATCGCGCCTCGGCTTCGCGCACGTATGGCGCATCGGCGGCTGGCTGCCATGACCGGCGGCGCGCAACGCGCGCATCCGTGCGCGCCGCTGTCCGCGCCCGCTGCATCGCTTCACGTGCCCATTTCTTCAGTCTCACTAATCAATCAAACAACGGAGCCCGCATGAAGAATCGCTTCGAATCCGCACCGCGTACACCGCGCCTCGATGCGCTCGCCGCGCTGCTGCTGTCGCTCGCCGCCGCGCCCGCATTCGCGCAATCGACGTCGTCGGCCGCCGCGGCCGAACCGGCGTCCGGCGTCAGCGACGCCGCCCCCGCACAGGCCGCCGATGCTGCCGCGCCCGCGCCCACCGGTTTCTGGGAGCGCTCGAACCTGTTCGGCAACATGGGCGGCCTGCGCGACGTGCTCGGCGATCACGGCGTCACGCTGAACCTGCAGGAAACCAGCGAATACCTGTACAACGCCGCAGGCGGCACGCAGCGCGGCGGCGCCTACCAGGGCCTCACGCAATTCGGCTTCAACGTCGATACGGACAAGGCGATCGGGCTGCCGGGCGGCACCTTCAACGTGTCGGCGCTGCAGATTCACGGCACCAACCTCACGCAGCGCTATCTGCAGACACTGCAGACCGCGACCGGCGTCGAGGCGAATTCGACCACGCGGCTGTGGGAGCTCTGGTACCAGCAGGCGTTCCTCGCCGGCAAGGCGGACGTGCGGGTGGGCCAGCAAAGCGTCGACCAGGAATTCATGGTGAGCCAGTACGCGGCGACGTTCATGAACGCGACGTTCGGCTGGCCCGTGCTGCCGGCCACCGACCTGCCGTCCGGCGGCCCCGCGTATCCGCTGTCGTCGCTCGGCGTGCGGCTGCGGGTGAAGCCGGCCGACGCGTGGACCGCGATGGTCGGCGTGTTCGACGGCAACCCGGCCGGCCGCAGCGACGGCGACGCGCAAGTGCTGAACGCGCACGGCACCAACTTCAACCTGCGCAGCGGCGCGTTCGTGATCGGCGAGCTCCAGTACGCGCTGAACGCACCGCCCGCCGACCCGAAGGCGCCGCAACCGGCCGGCCTGCCGGGGACGTACAAGCTCGGCTTCTGGTATCAGTCGCAACACACGAACGATCCGCGCGTCGGCACCGACGGGCTGTCGCTCGCGAATCCGGCCAGCAACGGAATCCCCGCCACGCATCGCGGCAACTACGGTTTCTATGCGGTCGCGGATCAGATGGTGTGGCGGCCGTCGGCGGACAGCCCGCGTTCAATCGGCGTGTTCGCGCGCGTGATGGGCGCGCCGGGCGATCGCAACGTCGTCGATTTCGCGGCGAATGCGGGCGTAACGCTCAAGGCGCCGTTCAAGGGCCGCGACGACGATACGGCCGGCATCGCGATCGGCTACGCGAAGATCGGTTCGCATGCGCGTGCGCTCGACGGCGACACCGGCACGTATGCGACGCCCGGCTATCCGGTGCGCCGCGCGGAAACGGTGATCGAGGCGACCTACCAGTACCAGGTCGCGCCGTGGTGGCAGTTGCAGGCCGACCTGCAGCACTTCTTCCGGCCGGGCGGCGGCATCCCGAACCCGAACGAGGCCGGCGCGCGCATCGGCGATGAAACGGTGGTCGGCGTGCGCACGACGATCACGTTCTGACATCCGTGCGTACGACACGGGCCGGCTCGCCGCGCGCGCGGCCGTCCGGCCCGTGTCCGCCATGCCGGGTTACGTGCCTGCGTTCAACGCACGCGGCCTGTCACTCGCCATACAGCCCGAGCAGTTTCAGCGTGACGCCGTTGGTCCAGCCGAAGCCGTCCTGCAGCGGATATTCGCCGCCACCGCCGCCGCCCTCGCCGGCGCCCTCGACCACGTACTTCTCGACGAGCTTGCCTTCGGTCGCATACACATGCTTCACGTCGGCCAGGAAGCGCGTGCCGATGTCCTTCGCGAGCGCCGGTTCGCCATAGCGGCGCAGCCCGTCGATCGCGATCCACTGCAGCGGCGCCCAGCCGTTCGGCGCGTCCCATTGCTGGCCGGTGTTCTCGGTCGTCGTCGCGAGGCCGCCCGGTTGCAGCAGCGTCTTGCGCACTTCGCGCGCGGTCGCCTTCGCGCGTTCGGGCCAGGCGACGCCCGCGAACAGCGGATACAGCGCCGCCGCCGTCACCCCGTCGCGCGGCTTGCGCAACTGCCAGTCGTAGTCGCCGTAATAGCCGCGGCGATTCCACAGATAGTGATTGATCGCCGCCGCGCGCCGCGCCGCCCGCCCGGAGAAATCCGCCACGCACGCGATGTCGCGCGTGACCGCGCAGCCCTTCACGATCGTCGTCTCGAGATGGAACATCAGGCTGTTCAGGTCGACCGGCACGATCGACGTCGTGCGGATCGTGCCGAGCGTCTTGCCGTCGCCGAACCAGCGCGAGCTGTAGTCCCAGCCGCTTTCGGCGCCCGCGCGCAAGTCGCGGTACACCTCGTTCGCCGGCCGATTCGGCACGGACTTCGCGGTCGTCACGTCCTCGAGATACGACTCGTCGCGCGGCGTGTCGCTCGCGTCCCAGTAGCGGTTCAGCACCGCGCCGTCCGGCATCGCGACCACGTTGCGCGCGGCCTGCCCGCGCGGCGTCGTGGTTTCGCCCTGCATCCAGTACGCATGTTCCTTGCGCAGCGCCGGCAGGTATTTCTGATAGACCTTGTCGCCTTCGACCTGCGCGGCGAGCGTGACCATGTATGCGAAGAACGGCGGCTGCGAGCGGCTCGCGTAGTACGTGCGGTTGCCGTTCGGGATGTGGCCGACCGTGTCGATCAGATACGCGAAGTTGTCGAGCATGTCGTCGACGAGATCCTCGCGCCCCGACACCTGCAGCCCGAGCATCGTGAAATAGGTATCCCAGTAGTAGCCTTCGCGGAAGCGGCCGCCGGGCACCACGTACGGCTTCGGCATCGCGATCAGCGAGCTGTACGGCGGCACCGTCGTGGTGGTGCGCGTGAGCTGCGGCCACAGCCAGTCGATGTGCTGGCGCAGCGTCTGGTTCGCGGGCGGCGTGACGCCGCCCTCCGGCGGCGGCGTGAAGTGCTGGTCGACGAACGCCTTCAGCGAGAAGCCGGGCTGCGACTTCTGTTGCTGATACAACTGTACGATCGTCGCCGGATCGGTATTGGGCGTCGCGTCGACGAAGGTCTTCTGATCGGGATAGATTTGCGCCGTCTGAACCGCGACGAACAGGTCGCCGTAGAGCTGGCTCGGCGGCGGCAGCAGCGTGCCGGAAGCCGGGCTCGCGAGCGTCGCCGCGGCGGGCGGGCTGGCCGCCTGCATCGAGGGTTGATTCGCGCTGTCGGCCTGCGCCGCACAACCGGCGACGGCGAGGTAAGCGACGGCGAGAACGGCGGCCCAGCGCAGACGCGGCGCGGGAATGGACGGATGCGAGGCAGGATGCGATGCGATCGATGCGGCACGGCGTGACGTCATGACGTGTCCCCTCCTTTCGATGAAGAATGGTTCGGCAGGGGTCTCGTTCGCGCGTGCGCTCGTCTCGATGGCCGTCGATCGATGCGCGTCGTTGTGTGTCGCAGATGAGTTCCGACTGTCGCACGAAACGCGCATCGCACGCAAGTTTCGCCGCCGCCGCCGCGGGCGCGCGTCATATGTCGTGTCATGTACCGCACACGCCACCCCGGTCGTCTCTTCCCGCATGCGCGGTAACAGGAACGACTGTTGCAACATGCGGAACGACCGTTGTCCCGCGTGACGCAACGACCACATTGTGGGCATAATGGCGTCTTTACCGCGCGCCCTGCCCATGTCGCCCGTCTTTCTAGCACCGCTCATCGTTGCCTGTGCGTTGTTCATGGAAAGCGTCGACGCGAACATCATCGTCACCGCACTGCCCGCGATGGCGAGGGACTTCGGGCACAATCCCGTCACACTGAACATTGCGATCACGGCCTACGTGGTCGGCCTCGGCGTATTCATTCCGATCTGCGGATGGCTTGCCGACCGCTTCAGCGCGCGCTCCGTCTTCCGCACCGCGATCGGCATCTTCGTCGCCGGCTCGCTGATGTGCGCCGCCTCCAACTCGCTCGGCCTGCTGACGTTCGCGCGCTTCGTGCAGGGCGTCGGCGGCGCGATGATGGTGCCGGTGGGCCGGATCATCATCTTCCGCGCGGTGCCGCGCTCCGATCTCGTGCGCGCGATGAACTACCTCGCGATTCCCGCGCTGTTCGGGCCGACGGTCGGGCCGCTCGTCGGCGGCTTCATCACGACCTACCTGCACTGGCGGATGATCTTCTTCATCAACGTGCCGATCGGCATCTACGGGATCTACCTCGCGAGCAAGCACATCGCGAACACGCACGAGGCCGATCCCGGCCCGCTCGACTGGTTCGGCTTCCTGCTGTCCGCGAGCGGCGCCGCGCTGCTGCTGATGGGCCTCACGCTGATCGACGGTTCGCTCACGTCGCGCGGCAACGCGCTGCTGATGTGCGCGGCCGGCGCGGCGATGCTCGCGCTCTACGTGCCGTACGCGCGCCGCAAGACGCGTCCGGTGCTCGACCTCAGTTTCCTGAGGATACCGACCTACCACGCGAGCGTGGTCGGCGGATCGCTGTTCCGTATCGGCCTTGGCGCGGTGCCGTTCCTGCTGCCGCTCGCGCTGCAGGAAGGCCTCGGGATGAGCGCGTTCCATTCCGGGCTGATCACCTGCGCGTCCGCGCTCGGGGGCGCGGTGAGCCGATCGACGGCTACTCATACGCTGCGGCGCTTCGGTTTTCGCACGGTGCTGATCTATAACGCCGCGTTCGCCGGGCTCGCGATCGCCGCCTACGGCGTGTTCCATCCGGGCATGGCGACCTGGGCGATCTGGACGATCGTGCTGGTCGGCGGCATCTTCCCCGCTCTGCAGTTCACGAGCCTGAATTCGATGATCTACGCGGATATTTCGCAGGCCGATGCAGGCCGCGCGACGAGCCTCGGCAGTGTCGTGCAGCAGATGTCGCTCGGGCTCGGCGTAACCGTCGCCGGCCTCGTGCTGCACGTGTCGCACTGGCTGCAGGGGCACACGACGATGGTGTGGTCGGATTTCTGGCCCGCGTTCGTCGTGGTCGGGCTGTGTTCGTTCGCGTCGATTCCGATCACGCGACGGTTGCCGCCCGGCGCCGGCGACGAAGTCGCGCGCGGCAAGCGGCAATGAACGTGCTGGCTGGAGTGGAAAAACCGGAAAACAAAAAAAATCAGCGGACATCCACACGGGGCCGGTGCACAGCCGCATGGATGTCCGCTCAGGGCTCCGGGTCTCTCGTTGGGGGTTGAGAATCCCGGATCTGCTTCCTGCGTGCCATGGACATATGTGCGTCGGAAGCGGAATCGTTGCGCGCACATTTCGTCGCGCCATGACTGCACTATAGGGAAAGTCGCGCCGCGCATCTGTCAACCATTGTCAGACGCGTTGCGTGCATGCGTCGCGCACGTACGCCGCTTTCGCGCTAAAGTAGTGCCCGACCGCAATCATCAGCCGCCGCTCCGATGCTTACGCTCTCGCCCGCCGCCGCCCGCGCGCTGCATCTCGCCGCACAGGGCCTGCTGACCCCGCCCCGCCGCAAGGCCACCAAGGCCGACGTGCTCGACACGATCCGGCGGATGGCGCAGTTGCAGATCGATACCATTCACGTCGTCGCGCGCAGCCCGTATCTGGTGCTGTTCAGCCGCCTGGGCGACTTCGCCCCGCAGTGGCTCGACGAACATCTGGCCGAGGCGCGCCTGTTCGAATACTGGTCGCACGAGGCGTGCTTCCTGCCGATCGAGCAATACGGGCTGATGCGCTACAAGATGCTCGATCCGTCCGGAATGGGCTGGAAGTACGCGGCCGATTGGCACGAGCGGAATCGCGCGGAAATCGAACGGCTGCTCGCGCGGATTCGCGACGAAGGCCCCGTGCGGTCCGCGGACTTCATTCGCGAAGACGGTGCGAAGGGCAACGGCTGGTGGGACCGCAAGCCGGAGAAAAAACACCTCGAGGTGCTCTTTACGACCGGCGAACTGATGGTGTCCGAACGCCGCAACTTCCAGCGGATCTACGACGTGCGCGAGCGCGTGCTGCCCGGCTGGGACGATGCGCGCGACCTGCCGCCGCGCGACGCGGTGCTGCCGGCGTTGCTCGACTACACGTGCCGCGCGCTCGGCGTCGTGCGCGCGGACTGGGTGGCCGATTACTATCGGCTGCCGCGCCGTTCGTACCGCGCCGAGCTCGAGCAGCTCGCAGACGCGGGCGAACTGATTCCGGTGAAGATCGCGGACTGGAAGGAGCCGGCCTACGTGCATCGCTCGCTCGACGCGCTGCTGCCGGCCGCCGCGGCCGATACGCTGCGCTCGACCGTCACGACGCTGCTGTCGCCGTTCGATCCCGTGGTATGGGACAGGCGGCGCGCGTCGACGCTATTCGGGTTCGACTACACGATCGAGTGCTATACGCCCGCGCACAAGCGGCGCTATGGCTATTTCTGCCTGCCGGTGCTGCATCGCGGCCGGCTGATCGGGCGCGTCGACGCGAAAGCGCATCGCGCGCTCGGCACGTTCGAATTGAAGTCGGTGCATGTCGAGCCGGGCGTGCGATTCGGCACGGGGCTCGCGGCCGACGTCGCGAAAGCCGTGAAGCGGCTGGCGGCATGGCATGGCACGCCGGAGGTGACGGTCGCGCACGCGCCTGCCGAACTGGTGAAGGCACTGTCCAGCGCGTAAGGCCGACGCAGCCGCGACGGGTGACGGCGACGCGCGTGCCGCCTGCGATTACGCGGCGGCACGGCCGTCTGCCACCGCCTGCACGACTCAGTCGCGCAGCTTGCGAAAGCGCGGCGTGCCATCCGGCAGGTTCTCGTTGAACATCGCTTCCGGCCGCACCCACAGGCCGCGCGCATGCGGCCACAGATGCTCGTACACCACCACCGATTCCTCGGTTTCGGAATGACGTGCGACGCCGATGTAGCGATACAGGCCGCCCTTGTAGTGGCGATGCGTGGCGAGCTGTTCGGCTTCCTGTTCGGTCATGATCTGCTTCCCTTCGGCAAAAACGAAAGCGCGTATTGTATGCGCTCGCCGCCCGTCAGCGTTTTGTGTAGATATCGGGCCGGCGAATCTCCATCAACCGCTCGGGATTCGCGGGCGGCCCGAAGCCGACCGGCCGGTAAAGTTCGTGCGCATCAGTCGTCACGAGCATGATGCGGCGCAGGTTCTGCACCATCGGCTGCGCGAATACATGATCGATCAACGCGCGGCCATAGCCGTTGCCGCGCTCGGCCGGCAACACGAAGACGTCGCACAGATACGCGAACGTCGCGTGGTCGGTCACGAGCCGCGCGAATCCGACGAGCCGATCGCCGATATATGCGCCGAAGCACAGCGAGCCTTCGATCGCGCGCTCGACGACGTCGCGCGGAATGCCCTGCGACCAGTACGCATCGCGATGCAGGAAATCGAAGATCGCGTCGATGTCGAGTTCGCGCTTGTCGGTGGAAAATCTCAGCGTGGCGGGTGTGGCTGCTGGCACGTCGGCTCTCCGGTCTGGGCTGGGGAGCAGCAACGATAGCGCGACGCGCGGCGGGCGACAAGCGACGCCGAAGCGACCCGTACGACACTCCGTACCAGAAAGTGACCCGTGCTTTACTTGTACAGCTTAAGGTACAAGTTGAGGCAAATCATGCGCACGATTCATTTTTCGGATGCCCGCGGCAATCTGAAGACGGTCATCGACCAGGTCGTCGACGATGCGGACGTGACGCTCATCACGCGTCGTGACGCGCCGAACGCGGTCATCATGTCGCAGGAATACTATGACAGCCTGATGGAGACGGTTCATCTGCTTCGCTCGCCGGCCAACGTCGCCCACCTCGAACGCTCGATTGCGCAACTGCGCAAGGGCAAGGCGAAAGAGCACAAGCTGGCGGGGGACGATGAATGAGCGTACGCCGCGTGCTCTTTACTTCCGACGCGTGGGACGACTGCGTTTATTGGCAAGGGCAGGACCGCAAGACGCTCAAGCGCATCAACCAGCTCATTCGCGAAGCCCAACGCACGCCGTTCGAGGGCATCGGCAAGCCCGAACCGCTGAAGGCCAATCTGTCCGGGTTCTGGTCGCGCCGCATCGACGATACAAACCGTCTGGTTTATGAAGCGGACGATCTTCAGATCAGCATCGTGTCCTGTCGCTACCACTACGCGTAGCGCCAATCTCGGCACCCGCACGACCGATCACGCGAACCACACCGCCCGATTCGGTGATATCGTCACCGCCTCAATGAACTCCCGGCATCGCTTCATGCCCTATCGACTCATCGCATTCGACTTCGACGGCACGCTCGCCGATTCTCTCGACTGCTTTCTCTCGGCACTCACGGAAGCGTCACGCATGCACGGCTTTCGCGACGCGACGCCCGAACTGCGTCCTGCGCTGCGCGGCATGTCGGCACGCGAGATCATCCGCGCACTCGAGGTGCCGATGTGGAAAGTGCCGCGCGTGACGCTCGACATGCGCCGGCTGATGCGCCCGCGCATCGCACAAGTAAAGCTGTTCCCCGGCGTCGACGCGACCTTCGACGCGCTGGCCGCGCGCGGCATCCGCATCGCGATCGCAACGTCGAACAGCGAGGACATCGTGCGCGACCGGCTCGGCCCGCATGCGAGCCGATGCGTCGATACGTTCGCGTGCGGCATTCCGCTGTTCGGCAAGGCACGCCGGCTGCGCGCGCTCGTGCGCGAAGCCGGCATGCAGCCCGACGACGTGCTGTACGTCGGCGACGAAATCCGCGATGCCGAAGCGGCGCGCCGCGCGCGGATCGCCTTCCAGGGCGTCGCGTGGGGCTACACGGCCGCCGCTGCGTTGCAGGCGCACTGCGCGACGCCGCTGCTCCCGCATCTCGATGCATTGCTCGATCGCGTGTGAGAACGTCGCGCGCATCGCGCATTCGATTCTGCGCGTCGCGCAATAGCCGGCGCGCGCCATGCGCAACCCGATGAAACGCCGATGACACGCGCACGCGTCGCAGCCATTTCACGCACGCCGCGCCCCGCAAAAATTGCCGCCACGAAGCATGCAACAGGTACGCCCTACCTGCCCGCTCGCGCGCACATCGATTCGTCTTACGAACCGTTACACAAACCACAGCGCCGTTGCACCTGCTACCTGAGCGCTCTCCTAGAATCAGTCGGGCCGGGAAACGCTTCGAACGCCGCCGCGGCAGAGCGGCCATCGAGTCCGGCCCGGGCGCGCCCGGTCTCTCGCACAGCTGCGGATCAGCCGATCCGTCCGTTAATCAGAGCCCCGATAGAAAGGAGGTCCCATGAACCGCTTCCCCCAAGTCTCGCGCCTTGCATTGTCTGCCGCTGGCCTGCTTCTCGTCGCCGTGACGGCGACCGCGCAAACCGCGCAACCGTCGGCGTCCGCGCCGGCCGCTGCCACGCAAACGCGCATCCATGAAGCCGACCAGACTTTCATTACCGACGGCACGAAGACCGTGTCGACGCAGCACGATGCGGCACGCATCGCCAATTCGCGCACGTCGGACAGCCAGGTGAAGGCATTCGCGCAGCGCGTATCCACCGACGACGAGAAGATCATCCAGGCGATGCGCGCGGCCAGCCCGCGCGGCGTCGACGTGCCGGCCAACGACCCGGACACGGCCGTGCTCGACAGCATCAAGAACCTGCGCGGCGCGGAATTCGACAAGGCATACATCGAGCAGGTCGCGCTCGCCGGCCAGCAAAAGACGATCTCGGCATTCCAGGCTGAAATCGCTTCCGGCCGCGATACGAAGCTGAAGGAAGTCGCACGCCAGTCGCTGCCGATCCTGCAGGCGCACTACGCGGACGCGCAGAAGCTCGCGCAGCGTCACCACCTCGCATCGGCGCAGTAACGCGATGCGTCGCCGCGCATCGCGCGCGGCGCCCTTCTTCCCCGTCTTCGCGTCGCCGCCCCCTCCGGCGGCGCGACGCCCGCGATACGCGGTTCGCGTTACGTCGCGAGCTTCGCCCTCAGTCGCGCCCTCACGTCCGGCCATTCATCGTCGATGATGCTGAAGCGCACCGAATTGCGCTTGCGGCCGTCGGGCATGATCCGCTCGTGACGCACGATCCCTTCCTGCTTCGCGCCGAGCCGCAGAATCGCCGCGCGCGACTTCTCGTTCAGTTCGTCGGTCGTGAACTGCACGCGCACGCAGTGCAGCGTGTCGAACGCATACGAAAGCAGCAGCCATTTCGCCTCGGTATTCGCGTGCGTGCGCTGCGCCGATTCGCTCAGCCACGTATGACCGATCTCGAGCTTGCGATTGTTGCGGTCGATCTTCCAGAAACGCGTGCTGCCGATCACGCGGCCCGAGGCCCGATCGACGATCGCGAACGGCATCACGGTGCCGGCCGCGCGGCCTTGCAGCGCCGCGTCGATATACGCGTCGACCGTGTCCTCGCCCGGCACGACCGTGACCTTCAGGTTCCACAACCGGCCGTCCGCCGCCGCGTCGAGCAATGCCTGCCGGTCGGATGCGTCGAGCGGCCGCAGCATGATGCGCTCGCCGACGAGCGTCGGTTGTTCGGCGGAAGATGAAACGTCGGTCATGACAGGTTCCGTTTCCATGAAGATAAAGAGGACGAGGAGGATGGCCCGGCGTGCAGCGAAACACCCATCATACGGCCGGCGTCAGCCGGGCAGCGCGGCGAGCCGCTGGCGAATCGCGTGCGCCTCGGCGCGCAACGCATCGGCGAATGCGTCGACGAGCAGGCTTTTCGGCCGGTGCTCGGGCACGATCACGCTGACGCGATACGGAAACGAGCGCGTGAGCGGCCGCACGTGCAGATCGCGCCCGACGAAATCGAGCGCGGTCAGCGGGTTGACGATCGCCGCGCCGAGCCCCTGCCGCACGAACGCGCACACCGACACGGCCGACGGCGTCTCGACGACCGAACGCGGCGCGACGCCGAGCTGCGCGAACGCCTCGTCGATCAGGATCCGGTACGGGTCGTTCAGCGACAGGCTCACGAACGGGCGATCGGCGAGATCCGCGAGATCGATCGCGCGTTGCGAGAGCAGCGGGTGGCCGTCGGGCAGCACGCAGACCTCGTCGACTTCGAGCAACGGCGTGAGGACGGTGCCGGCCGGCGCGACGTCGTGCTCGGTCAGCCCGAGATCGTAGCGCTGCGCGGTCAGCCACTCCTCGAGCACCGGCGACTCCTGCGTCGCCACCGACACGCTGACGCCCGCGTGCGCGTCGTGAAAGCGCCGGCAGGCGCCGGGCAGGATCGCGTGCGAAAACGCCGGCAGCGCGATCACCGACAACTGCCCGTCGCGAAACTCGCGCAGCCGCGCGGCCGTCGCCGCGACGCGCTCGAGCCCGACATACGCGAGCCGCACGTCGTCGAACAGCGTGAGCGCGGCCATCGTCGGCCGCAACCGGCCGTGCGAGCGCTCGAACAGCGCGAAACCGATCACCTGCTCCATGCGCGCAAGCTCCCGGCTGATCGTCGGCTGCGACGTATAGAGCATCTCGGCCGCACGCGTCGTGCTGCCGGTGACCATCAGCGCGCGGAAGACCTCGATGTGCCGGTGTGTGAGCATGGTTCCCTATATCAGAAGTGAATTGAATCGAGATAATCAGGCATTTTACTGTATAGACATTCAGGCGCATCATTCTCCTGTCCGTTCATTCGATCCGGTTCTTCCGCCATGTCTCTCGATTCCCGCCAGCTCGCGGCGCTCGCGCAGCAATACGGCACCCCGCTGTGGGTGTACGACGCCGACGTCATCCGCGATCGCATCGCTCAATTGCGCCAGTTCGACGTGATCCGCTACGCGCAGAAGGCAAACTCGAACCTGCATATCCTGAAACTGATGCGCGACGAAGGCGCGTGCGTCGACGCCGTGTCGCTCGGCGAAATCGAGCGCAGCCTTGCCGCCGGCTTCAGTCCTGCGGGCGAGCCGGAAGGCGTCGTGTTCACCGCCGACCTGATCGACCGCCCGACGCTCGCGGCCGTGCTGAAGCACGGCGTGACCGTCAACGCCGGCTCGCTCGACATGCTCGCGCGCGTGGGCGAGCATGCGCCCGGCCACCGCGTATGGCTGCGCGTGAACCCGGGCTTCGGCCACGGCCACAGCAACAAGACCAACACCGGCGGCCCGCAGAGCAAGCACGGGATCTGGATCGACGACGTGCCGCGCGCGATCGAGATCGTGCGCCAGTACGGGCTGAAGCTCGTCGGCATCCACATGCATATCGGCTCGGGCGTCGACTACGGCCACCTGTCGCAGGTGTGCGACGCGATGGTCGACCTCGTCACGTCGCTCGGCCACGACATCGAAGCCATCTCCGCGGGCGGCGGGCTGTCGATTCCGTATCGCGACGGCGAGCCGCGCGTCGACGTCGGTCATTACTTCAGCCAGTGGGACGCCGCGCGCAAGCGGATCGAACGGCATCTCGGCCATGCCGTGCGCATCGAGATCGAACCGGGCCGCTTCCTCGTCGCGGAAGCCGGCACGCTCGTCACCGAAGTGCAGGCGGTGAACCGCCGGCCGAAGCACGACTTCGTGCTGATCGATGCGGGCTTCAACGACCTGATGCGTCCGTCGATGTACGGCAGCTACCACGCGGTGTCCGTGCACGCGCACGACGGCGCGCTGCCCGCCGGCCGGCCGCTCGTCGACATCGCGATCGCGGGGCCGCTGTGCGAGTCCGGCGACGTGTTCACGCAGGACGCGGGCGGCGTGGTCACGCACCGCAAGCTGCCGCAGCCGCAGATCGGCGATCTGCTGTTCCTGCACGATGCGGGCGCATACGGCGCATCGATGTCCTCGAACTACAACAGCCGGCCGCTCGCGCCGGAAGTGCTCGTCGATCGCGGCACGCCGCGGCTGATCCGCCGCCGGCAGACGATCGACGAACTGCTTGCGCTCGAAACGTTCGCGTAACGCGCGCTCGACGGCAGTCACGCGATCGGCCAGGTTTGCCGCTACCGGCAAATCTGGCCGTTGTGCTTTTCGGCGCGCGGCGCTCATGCCGCCCGGCAACGCATGAAGCACGCCGCCAATGTTGCCGATCCTCCACACGCACGCGCGTCGCGCCCTTCGCCCGGTCCACCTGCGCTCACCGAATCCGACATCCGCTTCCCGGGTGTTCGGTCACGCCACGGACAGTGACTTCTGCCGCATTGTTCGCCCGCCGCGCGCCACGCACAGTAGCCGCACGGCAGCGCATTCGCTTCGCCCCGCGCGCCGTCTCGACGGCCGAGCCACGCCGGGTTATCGACAGGAGCGAACATCGTGCAACTTCGACTCACCAACGGCAGTGACTATCGGGACGATCTCGCGTCGCTTCGCGACGCGATCCGCCGGAACGGCACACGCGCGACGCGGCAAGCCGTCGACGTCGTGATCGGCAGCGACACCGGCGCGCCGCGCATGTCGCTGTTGCTCAACCTCGCGTGGCAGGCCGCGAGGAACGGGCCCGCCGTCGACGCGTCGCTGTACACGCTTGGCTTCATCAGCCAGGGCGGCACCGCCTTCGTGTTCGACATCCGGCCGTTTCCGGGCGGCACGCCGGCCGGCGCGACAGCGCTCGGCGGCGACGGTTCGTACGGCTGGCTCGGCTACGCGACCGACCCGTTGCCGACGATCAATCCGAGCAACCTCCATCAGGCCGTGTGGACACTGTCGAAGCTCAAGCCGGCAGACGCATCGAAGCCCGCACCGTTCAAGCCCGATCTCACGCGGCTCGTGATCGCGTTGTCCGAGGCGCTGCGCTTCGCGCGCACCGAGCATGCGATCGCCGGCCTGCTCGACGGCACGCTCGCGACCTACGCGCCGAACGACGATCGCACGGCCTGCTTCAACAACTGGGCGGCGAAGGGTTTCCCGCTCGGCGAGCCGGCTTGATGCCGACGAAGGAGCCACTCATGTCCGGACTCGACTTCAACACGTCGCTGCGCTGGGAAGCGTTCGTACTGGGCCTGATCGCGAATGCCGGCGATACGCCTCGCGCGGGCAGGCAGCAGACCGGCTGCGCGCTGCCGATGTACGTGATTCCGTTCGCGCGGCTCGACGCGCCGCCCGAGTTGCGCGCGCTGATGTCCGAAATTGCGACGTCCGCGCACGTCGTCGATCGCGGCCCGCCCGGGCGCCATATCGGCGGCGACGTGCTCGGCGCGATGCGCCAGATCCACCAGAACGCGCCCCGCTACCTGCCGACTCTCAACTACGGCACGCCGACGGACCCATTCCACGGGCTCACCGAGCGCGCGAAACTGTACGAGCGCCATGCACGCGCGTTCAAGGCGAATTCGCACGGGCGCGGCGGCGGCACGCAAACGACGGGCTATGTCGAATACACGGCCGGCACGAATGCGATGTTTCGCGGCGGCAACCGCGCGCGCATCGCATTCGACTACGTGTTCGGCCGCCTGTACTTCTCGCCGATCCATTACGAAGCCTGGGTGCCCGGCACGCTCGATCCGGGGCCCGGACAAACCGTCGCCAAGGTCATCGACGCGCCGTACGCGAACCCGTGGTTCTGGATCACCGACATCACGTCCGTTTGAAGCCGCGGCGGCGCGGTCCGAAGCGCCGCGCCGCCATCATCGAGGGAGCGGAAGCCATCATGAAACAGCCAGTGCGAATCGTTTCCGTGCGCTATTCATGCGACTGCAAACCGCTGCGTGCGCCCGACGAAGCACTCGATGCTTATGCAGCGCGCGTGCAGCTGGGCGCCGAAGCGCCGTGCGTGCGCCACCTGTCGAGCACGCAACGCGAACGCGTCGCGATCCACGCGTTCGACGTGGACGTGCCGGACCCGGACGGCGCACCGTGACATGGGCGCCCCGCGCTTCGGGCGCTGGCGCGCGCGGCCGGCGCTGCCGGCACCGCCACGCGCACCGGACGATCTCGCCGCGCAGCTGTGCGACGAATGCGAGGCGATGGCGCGCTACGCGCTCCATCACGGGTTGCCGATCGAGCCCGAACTCGTCGCGCGGCTCGCGGCGCTGATCGCGGCCGCCAGCTCGGGCAGCGCGTCGGCCGGCGCGTCGACCGCCACGCCGCTGACGCCCGCGCAGCAGCATGCGCTCACGGCAATCCACCGCAAGCTCGCGACGCTCGTCGCGCCCGCCACGCCGCAGGCCGTGACGCTGCTCGACATGCACCGGCGCCAGGCGCACCCGCTTGCGTGGCTCGGCCCGGTGCCGCTGATCCGGCTGCTGACCGGGTCGGCACTCGGCTTCCTGATCGCGGTCGTGCTGACGAGCCTGTCGCCGCACGTGTCGGGTGAGAACATCGAGCGAGGCTTCCTGCAATCCAACGGCATGCAACTGCTGTGGAACACGACGTTCCTGCTGTGCTGCGCGGGGCTCGGCGCGTCGTTCGCAACGCTGTTCCAGGCACATCACTACGTCGCCGCGTCGACCTACGATCCGAAATACGACGCATCGTATGGCGCGCGGCTGATTCTCGGCGTGATCGCCGGCCTGATCATCGTCCAGATGCTGCCGGCCCAGTTGTTCGCACAGGGCAGCATGCACAACTTCGGGCGGCCGGCGCTCGCGATGCTCGGCGGCTTCTCCGCGACGGCCGTGCATCGCGTGCTGCAACGACTCGTCGAAACGCTCGAGACGCTGGTACAAGGCGATCGCTCGACCGACGTCGGCGCGGCGCTCGCCGCGAATCGCGCGCGCGCCGCAAGCGAGCGCGCGCACTGGCAGGGCGAACTGGCGGCCAATCTGCTCGACCTCCAGCAATCGCTCGACGGCGGAGCATCCGCCGAGGTCGTCCGCGCGCGCCTCGCCGAATTCACGCGCGCGATGCTCGCGGCCCACCCCGCGCAGTCGGCCGCGGACGATCCGCTTCCGCCCGACGCCCCGACGCAATAGCGCGATGCGGCGCGCAGCCAGCGCTCGCCGGCCGCGCGCCCGTCCTGCTGGCGCGCCCGTCGCATGGATCAACCCGGCGAACCGCACGCCGTCGCGAACGCGAATGCCGCCGGCTCGGGCGGCACGTGGCGCGCGAGCCACAATGCGGCCTCGGTCCGGTTGCTCACGCCGATCTGACGGAACAGCGCGTACAGGTGGTTCTTGATCGTGCCTTCCGCGACGTTGAGCACGCGGCAGATCTGCTTGTTCGACTTGCCTTCGGCCAGCAGCCGCAGCACGTCGCGCTGGCGCGGCGTGAGACGCTCGAACGCGCGATCGTCGCCGGCCGGCAGGCCGCCCGGGCGCGCCTGCGTCGCGCCGCCGTCGTTCGGCGGCACGTATATCGCGCCGGCCGCGACCCGGCCGAGCGCATCCGCGAACTCGTCGGCGCTCGCGTGCCGGTCGATGATGCCGGCCGCCCCCGCCAGCAGCGCATCGGCGATGGTGCGGCGGCACACGGCCGCCGCCACGCACAGCCACGGCGCGCCGGCGAACGTCTCGCTCAGCACGCTCGGCCAACTCGGCCGCGCGGCGTGCTCGTCGTATTCGATCGTGATCGCCTCGACCGTTCCGGGCAGCAACGCGTCGCGCAAGCGCAAGACGTCCTCGGGACGGCGGGCCGACCACACATGCCAGCCGACATCGCGTTTACACAGCGCGTCCGCCACACCCGCGACGAATAACGGCGGGCTATCGATCATCAGAACGTTCATTGCGCGGTTTCCTCGAAATCGGGATGCTCGGTTTAGATTTTTTGTTTCCCCTACCCGGCGTTTTTTTTACCGCTGTTTCAGCCGCCGCGCACTAGGCCCGTCGCTCCGTGACGAATGGCCTAATTCGTCCGCACCGCGCCCCGCCGCGCATATCGATGCCCGCCGCAAGCCGGCCCGGGCCGCCGGACGTGACGGACGTCATATTTGGTAAACCTCTTCAATTTCCTAACGTGAATAAAGACAACGAATTTCCGTTGTCTCCAACACGAAGAGGAGTTTATTCATGGACGCGAATTTCATCGGCTCAGTGATTAACGCTTTACCCATGGACCAAATGATCGCCGGCCCGTTAAAGGCGATGATCAGTGCGCAGACGCAGGCCGCGAAGAGCTACGCGGATTTCCTGATGCAGGTCTGCATCCAGGGCGGCAAGGCCGTGGCCGTCCAGTTCGACTACGACGAGACGCTGGTGGACGAAAGCGGCGTGTCGAAGGGCGTCGTGCAGAAGACGATGCGCATCCCGCTGCTCGCGGCGATCGTTCACCCGATCATCGCGATCGAGGAAGGCACGATCGACTTCGAGATGGAGATCACGCAATCGGAAAAGTCGTCGTCGTCGACCGAGGCCGGCGGTGAATTCCAGGCCAAGTTCGGCTGGGGGCCGATCAGCGTCAGCGTGTCCGGGCGCGTGTCGCACAAGGCGGAGCAGACGCGCAGCACCGACACCCGCGCGAAATACTCGATCCATACGCAGGTGAAGCGCCAGTCGCCGCCCGAAGCGCTGATGCGCGTGATCGACTTCCTGACCGAAGCCGCGACCAAACCGGTCGTCACGGAAGGCAACGCGAAGGCCGTGAAGCCGCTGCCGGCGACGCCGACCGACGGCAAGCTGGTCGGCGATGCGTCGGCAACGGGCGGTAGCACCGCCGCGCCTGCCGGAGCCGGTTCGGACGCCCAGCAGCCGGCGCACGCGTAAGCGCGGAGCGGCCATGTTCAGGCTCTTCAGACGGTCGCGCCGCGCGGGTGGCGGCGGCCACGGCGATGGCGATGCGCGTGCCGGCAGCGGCGCGGCCGGGCAGGAACCGGACGCAACGATCCCGCCGCCGGCCGGCGCAGCGGCCGGCAATACCGGGACGGTGACGGCCACGGCCGCGCCGGCGGCGATCGCCGCCGATCCGGTGCACCACGCGCCGCCCGAGACAACCGGCTCACCGGCCGGGGCCGCTCCAGACATGCACGACGCACCGGGCACTGCGCCCGGTGTGTCCGCCGGCGGCGTGCCGCCCGCGCCGCCTGCCCCGCCTGCCCCGCCTGCCCCGCCTGCGCCGCCCGGCGCGCCGGCCGACGACGAGCGTCCGCCGCCGCGCGGCATCGCGCTCGACGAGATCGCACGCGGGATGCAGCACGCGGCAGCCGCCGCGAACCAGCTGCTCGCGCATCAGTACACGGCCGTGCTCGACCAGTTCTTCGATCTGCGCGACGACGGCCTGCTCGCACCGCGCGAGGTCACGGTCGCGCTCGACGCGGAGCACACGATGCCGGTGCCGCTCGTCGCGCTCGCCACGCCGCGCGGGCTTGCGCTCGACCGGATGATCGTGCACCTGACCGTGCGCGGCGACTTCACCGAGGCACTGCCGGCCGGTGGCATCGCGAGCGACGACGAGCAGCGTGGCCGCTTCTACGTGACGTTCGCGCCGCGCTCCGCGAAGAAGGACGCGCAAGGCAACGCACGACAGCGCGACACCGAGCACATCGACATCGAAATGCAGTTCGCGGCACTGCCGCCTCCGGAAGCGATCATGCGCGTGATCGACGAATACACGCATCGCCTGGTGCCGCGCGCACGGCCGGGCAGCAAGGAGAAATGATATGAACGCCTCCCACCCGTGAATGGTGGTGGGAGCTAGGCAGGTGGACCCTCACGGGCCGACGGCATCAAAGTGCCCAAGGTGGAAGATCATCAAGATTCTTCACAGGCAACC